>CAVYTA010000001.1:0-257375 GCA_963771355.1 uncultured Candidatus Rokubacteria bacterium
CGCGCCGGCGTCGAAGCCCGCGAGGCCGTCCAGCCTGATGTCGCTCGTGTGGACGGCGGGATCCGCCGCGGCGGCGGCGGCGCCCACCACCAGCGACTTGGGCGGCACCAGGTCGCCGTTCAGGAGGATGAAGGCGCGCTGCTGCTCGTCCTTGTCGAGGCCGAGGTAGCTCAGGGGGACGCCGCCCAGGCGGATCTCGACCCTGGACGTCCCCGCCGTGGACCGAGCCCGGGGCCGGGCTCAGGACGGCGATCTGCTTCGGCGTCGCGGTGTGCTCGCGCTCGATACGGGCCAGCCGGTCGCGCTCCCGCTGCTTGGCCGCCTGCTCCGCCTGCTTGTCTTCGAGGTCGAACTGCTTCCCGAAGGCCGCGGCGAGGTCCGCGGCGACCTGGGAGAGGGCGTCGTCCAGCCCGCCCAGCGTATTGACGGCGTCGCGGAAGAGCCGAAGAACGTCGAGAAGGGGATGTCCACGCGGCCGAGGTCGAAGGAGACCGAGTGGTGCCCGAAGAACTCGTAGCTGAAGGAAAATCCCACGGTGATGCGCGGCTTCGTCGACCCGAAGTGGTCGCGCACCGCGTCCTCGATCCGGCTCAGCACCAGCTCGAGCACCTGCTCGTCCAGTGGCCGGTCGGGGTCGAGGGAGCGCACGTCGTCCACCACGTCGTCGAGCGCGCCCGCGATCTCGCCGATCACGTCCAGCACCGGATCCACGATGGGGCGATTGACCAGCCCACGGATCGTGTCCTTGAGCAGCGACTTCACCGCGCTCCGGAACTCGCGCGGCAGCGCCTTGTAGAGAGGATTTTGCTTTAGGATGCTCTTCGCGTCGGAATAGAGCTCGTCGACGACCTGCGCCTTCAGCGCGCTCCGCATGGAGCTGTTGGACAGGGTCTCCAGCAGGGCCTCGAAGGAGTCCATCGCCTTGCCGAAGGCCGCCTCCATCTCGTCGATCAGCTGCGCGATCTCGTCGGCCAGCGCGATGAGGGCCTTGCCGAGGCCGTCGAGCGCCTTGAGGAGGCCCTTCTCCCACTGCTTGATCGTCGCCAGCACGTCCGCGATGAAGTCGGCGATCGCCTCGAGCAGCATGGCGCCGGCATTAGCAGCAGCGTCTCGGTGAAGGCGCCGAAGCGGTCCCGCGCGATCGCCAGCAGCTCGTCGCGGAGCGCATCCACGTGCTCGCCGCTGGGGATGAAGAACTGATCGCCCAGCTCCTCGAGGAGCCCTGGCCGCCTCCCGGCGGGAGCGGCTCCATGATCTCGTAGAGGATGCTGCGGATCCGCGCGCGCGTCGCGTCGGGCAGCGGCCCGAACACCTCGCCGCCGATCCGGAGCGTGTCGGCGAAGAGCCGGGTCATCTCCGGGCGGCGGGGCTGCCGATGGCGCGAAACACACTCCGCGGCCCCTCGAGGCGGCCGGCGGCGTGCGCGGTCGCCGTCTGGATGTTGTGCGCGACGAGGTCGAAGAACTGGTCGCCGATGATGACCATGCTGCGACCCACCAGCATGGTGAGCACGCTCGCGAGCGCCTCCGTGAAGGTGTCCTTGTCGACAGGCGTCTTGTCCCAGTCCAGCACGGTGCGGAACGCCACGTCCTTGGCGAAGTTGATGGCGGACAGCAGCACCTCGTCGAAGTAGAGGCGGGTCACCTCGTCGGGGGTGGCCGCGTAGACGCGCTGCTTGAGCTCGGCGTTGAGCCGCTCGGTGATGAAGCCGTCCAGCGCGTTCAGCAGGACTTCGAGCGTGCGCCGGGGGTTGATGTTGCCACTGGTGTCGGGCAGGAACGCCTCGCGGCTGGAGAGCAGCGTCCCCAGCACCCCGACCGTGTCCCGCCCCATCGGCCCGGCGAAGATCTGGGCGAACCGGTCGACGTCGGGAAAGCCGAGCGCAGCGCCCGGAGCATGGCCGGCCGGGCGAGGAAGCGCGCCAGCTGAGCGAAGTCCAGGCCCGTGGAGGCCGCCTGCCCCAGCGCGCCTGTTGATGATCTGCTGGACGCCGGACAGCATCGCCGCCGGCAGCGGGCCGCCGAAGGACGGTTTGGCCGTGATCTGCCCGACGCCGACCGCGACGACGTAGGCCTGGGCCGCGTTGATGCGCGAGCGGAACATCTCCATCAGAAGCTCCGCGGCGGCTCCCAATCGACGCGGCGCCTTGCTTGACGGTATCGCGCACGCCCGCGGGGAGGCCGTCCGCGAGCGCGAGCATCTCCTGCTGAAGGCTGCGCCAGTAGGCGCGATTGTCGGTGGTGGGCTGGAACGGATCCGGGGGCACCGCGTAGAGGCGCTGGGCCACCGCCCGGCGCTGCGGCAGGAGCGCGTCCCAGGCGCCTTGGCCCAGGCTCCCGGCGAGCCCTTGCACCACGCCGCGCGCCGCGTTCAGGCCCGCTTCGACGAATCGCTCCAGCAGGAAGCGCTGCGACTCCTCGAGGAGGATGCCGACGCTGTGGTTCGCCAGCGTCTGCGCGGCGTCGCTGCCGGGATTGTTCTTCGCGATGAAATCCCCCAGCTCGTACGCCAGCCGCAGCGCCACCTTGGCCACCGGGCCGAACGCGCCGGCGACGGCCCGGACGGCCGGCGGATCGTCGGCCAGGAGGTCGGTGAGGTCGCGCACCACGGCGTCGACGCAGAGATCCACCGCGCGGCCGTAGAAGTGGCGGAAGTCCTTGAAGCCGAGCGCCAGCCCGCCGCTGAACCCCATGCCTGCCGCCAGCCCGAGGCCCGCGTCCACGAGGTACTGGAAGCCGGCGGGCTGGCCCGGGCGATCGATGATGGTGCCCGTGATCTGCAGCGACGCGTACGCCATGGCCGAGGCGGCCACGTGCACCTCGAACTTGCCGCCGAAGTCGACCTCCTCGAGGAGCAGCAGCACCAGCTCCAGCGGGATCCCGATCGCCTCCGGATCCCGCTGGATGAGCTCGACGAAGTCGCCCACCACCAGGCCGAGGCCCACCTCGATGCCCGCCGCCGCCTGCGCCTTGGCCTGCGCGCCGACGGCCACGCCGAAGCTCTGGAAGAGGTTCAGCGGGAACTGCACCTGCACGCTCGCCTCCGCTTCCGCGAAGGCGTTGCCCCGCACCGTGGCCGCCACGAACTGCGCCAGCCCCGCGTCGGCCTGCGCCAGCGCCGAGATGCCGATGGTGACGTTGACGCCGCGCTTGAACTCCGCCTGGGCGGTGAAGTCCAGGGCGGTGCGCGCGCTCGCGGAGGCCCAGTCGTTCTTGGCCGCCGCGCCGGCGCCGAGCAGGGGCTGGTTGAGATTGATCCCAGGCATCGCGCCGAGAATCTACCATCGAAGCGAAGGCACGACTACCCCTCGGCGTACTCCACGAGCCGACAGAGCGCGTTGACCAGCTCCATCTCCTCGATCGAGGCGCAGCGCGCCTCCAGGAGGCGGGGCGAGCAGACCAGCAGGGCCAGGCACTGCGCGCGGGAGATGGCCACGTTCAGCCGGTTACGGGAGAAGAGGAAGGTCAGGTTGCGGGGCACGTCCTGCCCGCTCGACGTGGCCATGGAGAAGAAGACGATCGGCGCCTCCTGCCCCTGGAACTTGTCGACGGTGCCGACGCGCACGCCGGTCGGGAGGCCGGCGCGGAGGCGGTGGACCTGGGCATTGTAGGGCGCGACGACCATGAAGTCCGTCGGGCGAAGCGGGCGCGTCGTGCCGTCGTGCTCGGTGAAGGCCCCGCCGAGCATCCGCCCGATCTCGCTCGCGATCCGGGCGACCTCCTCGTCGGAAGCGTTACGATTGCCCTCGTGGTCGACCGGCAGATACCGGATGCCCGTCCCGAAGGCCGTCGTGCGGCGCGCGGCGGACTCGTGCGATCGGAGGCGGCCGTCGTAGACGATCTCCGAGATGAAGGCGCAGACATCGGGATGCATCCGGAAGCTGCGCTCGAGGAAGAGCCCGCGGTCCTCCGGGACCGTGGGCGAGGTCCCGAGGAGATGCTCGAGCACGGACACCCCGGTGCCCTCCGGGTGGACGCCCTGCGAGACCTGGGCGAGCTGGAGGGGATCGCCCAGGAGGATCACGTTCCGCGCCGAGGTGCCCACGGCGAGCGCGTCCGCGAGCGAGACCTGTCCGGCCTCGTCGACGACGAGGTGATCGAGCTGCCCATCCAGCTCGGGCCGCGCGAAGAGCCAGGCCGTGCCGGCGAGGAGCTGGATCTTCGGGCCGGCGCGGACAACTTTCGAGACGTCCGGCTCGTTCGTGATGAACCGCCCGCGGTACTCGGACTCGGGGTTGTCGCCGGACGACTTCTTGAGCCCTCGGAAGACGACCCCCTCGGCCTGCGCGACGCGCTCGACCTCCTCCAGCAGGTTGTGGATGACCTTGTGGCTCTGGGCGCTGATCCCCACGCGCCGCTTGTTCGCCAGGAGGTGCACGATGAGGCGCGCGCCGGTCCACGTCTTGCCCGAGCCGGGCGGGCCCTGCACGAACAGGTGGCCGCCGTCGAGCCGAAGGGCCAGCGCCTTCATCGCGTCGAGATCCGGGGTCTGGATCCGCGCGCCCGGCGGCATCCCCTGGAAGCGTGGGTGCGCTCGGCCCAGGATGGCCTGCAGCGCTCGGTAGCGATCATCGCCGGCCAGGACCGCCCTGGCGACCCTCAGCACCGCGCCACTCTGCTGCCGATCGTCGTAGGGCCCACCGGGAATCAGGGCGCGGGGCAGTGAAACCGCGGCGAGGCTCGGGCCGCGCTTGAGGCGAAGCGTCCTCGCGACGTCGTCGATCTCGAGAATCTCGCCCGCTCGCTGACCCGTCGCCGGATCCATGACCGTTCCGCGCCCGAGCTTGTGGTCCTGCGGCGGGAACCTGAGGGTGTGGATTCGTGACTTGGCCTCCGCCACGGGCGGGCGGCCCGGGTCGGGCTCGAGCTCGCCGATCGACTCGAAGTCCTCGACGAGCTCCTCCGGGGACATCCCGACGCGCTCGAAGAACCACCACCACGCCGGCCGGGCCTCGCGCCGGTGGTACTCCAGCAGCTCGCCGGCCAGCCAGCGCGCCGACCCGGGCTCGGCGCCGGCCAGGAGTGCCTCACGGAGCCGGTGCCGCTCTTCCTGCGCCTCGACGGTCTCCTCGGACGGAGTGCTCAGCTCGGGCGGAGCCGGCCACGCGAGCTCCGCGGGCCGCACGCGGTGCAGCCACTCCAGGAGCGCCCGCGTCGCCCGGCAGTCCTCCTCGTTGTAGGCCGCGATCCTGGCCAGGTGCTCCCCGTCACTCGTCTCGCGCCACGCCTCGTACTCGACGATCGCGTCCGCGCCGGACCGGACCGCCGCCTTCCGGAAGAATCCGCCGAGGACCTCGAGCTCCTTGAGGGAATAGCTGGACACGCCCGCCCGCAGGGCCTGGCGGAAGACGGTGAGCAGATCGACGAAGATCCGGCGGCGGAGCAGATCGTCCACTTCGTCCTCTCGGGTGCCGTGCTCGCTCATGAGCCGCTTGATCGCGCTCGGCTCGTAGGAGCCGAAGTGGTAGACGTGCAGATCCGGATCGGCCGCGAGCCGCGCGCGGACCAGGTCGATGAAGGCCTCGAGCGCCCGCCGCTCCCCCGCGCGATCGTGGGCCCAGATGGCCTGGTACCGGGACTCGGCTCCGTCGTCCGTCAGGACGCCGAACAGGAACTCGAGGCCCCGCGCGGGCTCGAAGAACGGGTGGCCCTCGAAGTCCAGGAAGACATCGCCGGGCGAGCGCGGGGGCAGCGCCGCCAGCCCGCGCCCGGTCTCGGTGGGCCGCGCGTGCCACTCGATCGTGCCGGAGCGCCGGCTGCGGAGCTGGAGGGCGGCCTGCTCGTGCAGCCCCTGCAAGGTGGCGGCGGGAATCTTCGGGATCCGGGGCGTGGGCTGCGCGTTGGCGAGCGCGGCCAGCGAGGAGATCCCGGCGCCCAGCAGCCGTTCGATCTGGTCCCGCCGGATGTTGGCCACGCGGGTCAGGTGATCGTCGCGCTCCCAGCCCTCCTCGCAGACCGCATGGAAATTACAGAGCAGGCAGTGATCGCACGGATACGCCGTGGTCGTCGGGCGGCCGTCCACGGCGGCCTCCAGCCGGCGCCGGACGCGGCGGAAGTAGGCGGAGACATTCGCGAGCCGGATGGCGACGCGCTCGCTGGTGCCGAGCATGACGTACGCGAGCTCGGGCGTGAGCCCCTGGATCTCCGCGACCGCCTGACTGTAGAAGCAGAGCTGGAGCGCGTGCTCCGGCCGCGGGTGCCGGGCCAGCTTCGTGTCCAGCACCTCGTAGCTCCACGCGCCCAGCGCGGAGGGTTTCTCCACGCGCTCCAGGAAGTCCGCGACCCCGCGCCAGCGCTGCGAGACGAGCACCGCCTGGTAGATGTAGGCCGCGCCGGCCTCCATCGCGCGCCGGGTGGCCTCGGCTCCCGCGGCGAAGTCCGGCGGCGCGCCCAGCCCGATCTCGACCACCTCCGAGCCCGCGTCGCGCAGCGCGGCGAGATAGCGCGCCTCGTGCTCCTTGCCCTTGCGCTGGATGAGCTCGGCGAAGGCGTCGCGGGAGAAGGGCCTCGGCCGCTCCCCGAGCGCGGCGGCGAGGGAGAGCTGGGTCAGGTGATCGCAGGCGACGAACTCCGTCAGGTCGGTGGGGGAGAAGAGGATTGGACCGTCGGCGTGGCGAATCATGGGATCAGATCCCCCGGCTCATGCATCTCCATGATGTCACGGCTTGGAGACGTGCAGATCGGCTAGGATACGACCGTGCGTGCCTGGGTGGCCGTCACCGATAAGGACTGGTACCGGTTCCTCAGCCAGCGGCCGCACCTCGACGAGGTGAACTTCTGGCAGCCGGGCGGCAGCCGCGTCTTCGGCGCGCTGTCCCCGGGCGAACCGTTCCTTTTCAAGCTGCACCATCCGGACAATGCCATCGTCGGGGGCGGATTCTTCACGCACGCGTCTCCTCCACTCGAGGATAGCGGTGAGAAGGGGAGCCGCTGCCGGCCGCCCCAGGAGCCACTGCCGCAGCGTAGATACGAAGGATTCAGCCAGTTTGATCTGAAGCGCGAATCCCCCCAAACTCCGAGACTAGTTCGTCGTCATACTTGTCGGCATAGCCAGCGACACGATCTATCAGCCGAACAAACTCATCTTCGTCTAGGTTGAGTGCAAGTCGTTCTCCAAGAACATTCACAGTAGCACCCTCGAGCGAGAAGCACGCGCCAAAGAGCGCGGACGCGTTCAGCTCTAGCAACTTCCTATATAGCGGAAGGAGGTTTTTGTCGGGCAATTCCATCACAGGCGCCAGTACCTGAAAGACAACTGAATCTGGGTTGCCGTCTGCTTTGATGACAGAGACAAACACGTCCGCAGAGCCTACCGTGAGCCTCCACGTCGCACAGACGTCGTCAGCGTGGGCGGGTTCGGTATCCTGGACCCCGAGTCGCTTCAACGCTGATACGACGTTCTTTTTAGCGTCATCGAAGTTATTGCTGAAAAACCCCAAACTAAGTCTCCCCCATTTGCAGGAAGGGCTAACCCGCTGTGAGCTACTTGACCTCAGCACTGGCGATTCGTCACGACGAGGCCGCGTGGGTCAACGATGAAGCCTGAACCGCAACCTGTTGGCAGATAGACCCGACGACAGAAGACTGAACCTGGGCGACAATGTCTGCGAAACTCAGGACGCCATCTCCACCACGAGGGCGCGGACCTGTAGCAGGTGCGCGGCGGCGGGTGCAGTGGCGGTCCAGCCGGTGAGCACCGTGAGCGCGAGGGTGGCTCCAGTCATGATACGAGCAATCCCCTTCTGCATTCCTTTGCCTCGTGCGTTTCGTGGAGCTTGGGATCCAGTATCCTAGGGACCGAGTGGGGCCGTCTCGACATCTAGCGCCATTCTCTTGACACTTGGGTACGCACGGTACCGAGCGCATGTGCACGGCTCCGACGATCTCTCCCCCTGACCTACCTGAGGCGTCGTGCTGCCGTACATCACGCGTGACGAGGCCCAGCGCCCGTCGCTCTTCGGCCCGAGCCTGGAGGAGGCACTCGGCCCTGGGCTTGTCCTGACCAGCGAGGACCTGGATGCCGAGGTGCTCCTGAACCGGTTGCGTCGCCTGATTCCGGCCCAGGGGCGAGCACTGGGGCCGCTGGACGCGGATCAGGTCGATGAGATCCGGAGCGTGCTTCATCCGGAAGTCCGCATCGGGTGGGGCGCCACGAGCGATGAGATCGTCCGGGTGATGGACCGCGAGCAGGAACGTCTTGCGCGGACGTTAGGGGACGGCCACCGGTTGCTCCGGGGGGTTGCGGGAAGCGGGAAGACTATCGTCCTGGTCTGTCGGGTTCGATATCTGCGGGCCCGGCATCCAGACTGGCGGGTTCTCGTGCTCTGCTTCAACCGCGTGCTGGCGGATGCCTTCCGGGCCGCCATTGCTGATGACCAAGTCGAGGTGTCGACCTTTCACGCCTGGTGCACCCGGCAGCTCAAAGCAGCCGGCGCTGCAGGCGGGCTCCGGGCAGGTCGACCGCGGGGAATGCGGGCTCGGCTCGAATCAGCGCCGACCCCGGTACTCCGAGGGCGTTGCGCCCGTCCACCGCCGGAACGCGCGGTTGAAGGCGCTGACTTCCGAATAGCCGAGGAGACAGGCGACCTCGGTAAGGGTGTGCTTGCGGTCTCGCAGATAGCTGAGGGAGAAGCGCCGGCGTGTGTCGTCGACCAGGCGCTTGAAGTCGAGCCCCTCCTCCCGCAGACGTCGCTGCAGCGTGCGCCGGCTCATCGCCAGCTTCCGGGCGACCCTCAGGAGGTCCGGGGCGCCGTCCCGCAGTGATTCCCCGACCGCCCGTCGCACCGCGGCGAGGAGGCCGTCTTCGCGCGGCGCCTCCAGCAGCGCGCGTCGAGATATCGCTTCAGGATCGGGTAGAGCCGCTCGTCGGCGGCCGGCACCGGCCGGTCAGCGAACTCCCGCTCGATGACGAACGCGTTCATGGCGGCGCCGAAGGCGACCGGGGCCGCGAACACCCGGGCGTGCTCGGCCGGATCGCGCGGGGCGGGATGCGCGAACTGGACCTCAGCGGGGGCCCACTGGCTTCCCGCCATGAGGCGCAAGACGTTCCGCGCCACCGCCAGGCTGTACTCGTTGTGCTGGCGGAGCGCGGCAATGGAAGGGTCGGTGACCTCGTGTCGGAAGTACGCCCACGCACCCTCGACAGCGAAGGACGTGCGGGCTCCCTCGTTGTGAACGCTGAGATAGCGGGCAATGTTCTCGAAGGCCGTCCCGAAGGTGGGCGAGTTCAGCGCCAGGTAGGTCAGGGGGCCCACGTTCTTCGGGTTGTAGCGCTCGCCGAAGTGCAGCCCGAAGCACGCGTCGCCGGTTGCCTCCGCCGCCGCCTCGAGGAGGCGGGCGAAGGTCGCGAAGGCGATGACCCCGTGCGGGTCGCTGACGTCGCGCCGACGAAGCCCGAGGGAGCGCAGGACCTGATCGGGGTCGCCACCTTTCGCCGCGATTGCGTCGATCAGGCCAGTCGCCGCGGACAGAGAGATCGTCGGAGCCGTGCGCATGCGCTCTGTACCGTGCGTACCCAAGTGTCAAGAGAATGGCGCGAGATGTCAAGACAGCCCCGCTCGGTCCCTGGGATAGTGGTTCACAGTTTTCACAAACGCAGGAGGCAAGGAACGCCCCTAGGCGGCTGTCGCCTAGGGAAGACGATGTGAGTCTCGAGACGTGCCTGGTTGGCAGCATGTGGGCCACTGCAGAATTCAAGCTACCGCTCGAGTTTGCCGCAGCCCCGAACAACCTGCCAAGAGAAGCTGCTCATGGACCGGTGCGCGTGGGACACGACTGCTTAGGCAGACTACCCGCGCGGGAACATCGAAGGCTGATCGAACGGGGCGATGCGCGGCGGAATCAAAGTCGACTGTTCTGCTGCGAATCCACGCGCTCCGGAGATCTTGTGCCGCCCTGGGAGCCGGTGATGTGGGCGCGCTGGGCGCGGAGGTGCTCGCCGGTCTGGGCGCACCGGGCGACGGGCGCGAGAGGAGATAGCGCATGCGGAGAGATGCGGCGAGGTGGTTAAGGAGCTGAGCTTACAGTGTTGCGTATGGTGGGTGGTGACTTCTTCATGTGCGCAGGACGTGGAAGATATGGCCTGGCGCTGGTTTTCGCGGATAAGGAGGGTCTGCGGTGGAAGTGGTGGGTGGCGGCAACAACCTCCTCGTGCGCGATGCGGGGTGGGGGGGGGGGGGGGGGGGGGGGAGCTTGGGATCCAGAATCCTAGGGACAGAGGGGAGCCGTCTCGACATCTCACGCCATTCTCTTGACACTGGGTTGCGCACGGTACCGAGCGCATGTGCACGCCTCCGACGATCTCTCCCCCTGACCTACCTGAGGCGTCGTGCTGCCGTACATCACGCGTGACGAGGCCCAGCGCCCGTCGCTCTTCGGCCTGAGCCTGGAGGAGGCACTCGGCCCTGGGCTTGTCCTGACCAGCGAGGACCTGGATGCCGAGGTGCTCCTGAACCGGTTGCGTCGCCTGATTCCGGCCCAGGGGCGAGCACGGGGGCCGCTGGACGCGGATCAGGTCGATGAGATCCGGAGCGTGCTTCATCCGGAAGTCCGCATCGGGTGGGGCGCCACGAGCGATGAGATCGTCCGGGTGATGGACCGCGAGCAGGAACGTCTTGCGCGGACGTTAGGGGACGGCCACCGGTTGCTCCGGGGGGTTGCGGGAAGCGGGAAGACTATCGTCCTGGTCTGTCGGGTTCGATATCTGCGGGCCCGGCATCCAGACTGGCGGGTTCTCGTGCTCTGCTTCAACCGCGTGCTGGCGGATGCCTTCCGGGCCGCCATTGCTGATGACCAAGTCGAGGTGTCGACCTTTCACGCCTGGTGCACCCGGCAGCTCAAAGCAGCCGGCGCTGCAGGCGGGCTCCGGGCAGGTCGACCGCGGGGAATGCGGGCTCGGCTCGAATCAGCGCCGACCCCGGTACTCCGAGGGCGTTGCGCCCGTCCACCGCCGGAAGGCGCGGTTGAAGGCGCTGACTTCCGAATAGCCGAGGAGACAGGCGACCTCGGTAAGGGTGTGCTTGCGGTCTCGCAGATAGCTGAGGGAGAAGCGCCGGCGTGTATCGTCGACCAGGCGCTTGAAATCGAGCCCCTCCTCCCGCAGCCGTCGCTGCAGCGTGCGCCGGCTCATCGCCAGTTTCCGGGCAACCCGCAGGAGGTCCGGGGCGCCGTCCCGCAGTGATTCCCCGACCGCCCGTCGCACCGCGGCGAGGAGGCCGTCTTCGCGCGGCGCCTCCAGCAGCGCGCGCTCGAGATATCGCTTCAGGATCGGGTAGAGCCGCTCGTCGGCGGCCGGCACCGGCCGGTCAGCGAACTCCCGCTCGATGACGAACGCGTTCATGGCGGCGCCGAAGGCGACCGGGGCCGCGAACACCCGGACGTGCTCGGCCGGATCGCGCGGGGCGGGATGCGCGAACTGGACCTCAGCGGGGGCCCACTGGCTTCCCGCCATGAGGCGCAAGACGTTCCGCGCCACCGCCAGGCTGTACTCGTTGTGCTGGCGGAGCGCGGCAATGGAAGGGTCGGTGACCTCGTGTCGGAAGTACGCCCGCGCACCCTCGACAGCGAAGGACGTACGGGCTCCCTCGTTGTGAACGCTGAGATAGCGGGCAATGTTCTCGAAGGCCGTCCCGAAGGTGGGCGAGTTCAGCGCCAGGTAGGTCACGGCGCCCACGTTCTTCGGGTTGTAGCGCTCGCCGAAGTGCAGCCCGAAGCACGCGTCGCCGGTTGCCTCCGCCGCCGCCTCGAGGAGGCGGGCGAAGGTCGCGCAGGCGATGACCCCGTGCGGGTCGCCGACGTCGCGCCGACGAAGCCCGAGGGAGCGCAGGACCTGATCGGGGTCGCCACCTTTCGCCGCGATTGCGTCGATCAGGCCAGTCGCCGCGGACAGAGAGATCGTCGGAGCCGTGCGCATGCGCTCTGTACCGTGCGTACCCAAGTGTCAAGAGAATGGCGCGAGATGTCAAGACAGCCCCGCTCGGTCCCTGGGATAGTGGTTCACAGTTTTCACAAACGCAGGAGGCAAGGAACGCCCCTAGGCGGCTGTCGCCTAGGGAAGACGATGTGAGTCTCGAGACGTGCCTGGTTGGCAGCATGTGGGCCACTGCAGAATTCAAGCTACCGCTCGAGTTTGCCGCAGCCCCGAACAACCTGCCAAGAGAAGCTGCTCATGGACCGGTGCGCGTGGGACACGACTGCTTAGGCAGACTACCCGCGCGGGAACATCGAAGGCTGATCCGAACCGATTCGGGCGTCGCGTGCGGCCGTGGACATCCAGCAGAAGTCGATTGAGCTTCATGCAACGATTGACCACTTGCTCTCAGACACTATGAGAACCCTGGGAGCCGGTGATGTGGGCGCGCTGGGCGCGGAGGTGCTCGCCGGTCTGGGCGCACCGGGCGACCGGCGCGAGAGGAGATAACGCATGCTCGGAGAGATCCGCGGCGAGGTGCGTTTCAAGGAGCCCCTGAGCTTCCACACGTCCTTGCGCATCGGCGGGCCGGCCGACTTCTTCATCGTGCCGCAGGACGTGGAAGACATCCGCCTGGCGCTGGCCTTCGCGGACAAGGAGGGCCTGCCCGTGGAAGTGGTGGGCGGCGGCAACAACCTCCTCGTCCGCGATCGCGGCATCCGCGGCGTGGTGCTGAAGCTCGAGGGCTGCCTGGGACGCGCCGAGTTCCACGGCGAGGAGGCGGTGGCGGGCGCGGGGGTGAGCCTGTCCGCCCTCATCCGCGAGGCGGCCGCGCTGAACCTGGGAGGGCTCGAGTGCCTGGTCGGCATCCCCGCCACCATCGGCGGCGCGGTGGCGATGAACGCGGGCACGCTGGACGGCGGCATCGGCGACTTCGTCTCGGCCGTCTACTTCCTCCACCCCGACGGCGCCCTCGGCGAGTACAAGCCCGGGGCGGGAGCCTACGGGTACCGTTCCTTCGCCGCGCCGCCCGGCGCGGTGCTCATCGGCGCGCGGCTGCGCCTGCAGCGGCGGCCCTACGCCGAGATCCAGCGCGACATCAAGCTGCGGCTCAAGCAGAAGAAGTCCACCCAGCCGCTGGCGCTGGCCTCGGTGGGCTGTGTATGGAAGAACCCGTCCGGCGAGACCGCCTCGAGGATGATCGAGAAGGTCGGGCTCAAGGGCAAGCGGCTCAACGGGGCCGAGATCTCGGCCAAGCACGCCAACTTCATCGTCAACCGAGGGGGCGCCATGGGCGCGGACATCATGGCCCTCATGGAGCTCACCCGCGAACGGGTGCGGAACCACTTCGGGATCCGGCTCGAGCCCGAGATCCGCGTGCTCGGCGAGGGGTAGGAGCGCACGCCATGGGCCGTCTCTCCGTGCTGTCGCCGCGCCGTCTCGACCGCGAGCTCGAGGACTGGGGCGGGCGCCGCGCGCTCGGTCGGGCATCAGCGCGTCGACCGCCGGCCGGCGCGTCGGTCCCGGCGCGGACGCGCCGCCTGGCCCCGGTGGGGCTTGGCCGGCCGGGTCGATGCTCGCGGCTGTCGGCGGCGGCGGGCACCCTGGGCGCGCCGCTGAGCTCGACCTCGCCGCGCTTCGCGGTGGCCGAGCGCTGGAGGTGCGGCGGCGCCAGCCGGCTCTGCCTTGCCGAGGAGATCATCGCCGCCTCCGGCATCCGAGCGCGGGCGTGAACCTCTGCGGCTCGATCCTGGCCGCGAGGTGGTAGCGCGGGTGGAGGCGCTGATCGCGGTGCGGCGCGCCGCCACTGCGCGGAGCAGACCAGCAGGGCCAGGCACTGCGCGCGGGAGATGGCGACGTTCAGCCGGTTGCGCGAGAAGAAGAAGGTCAGGTTGCGGGGGCTTCTATCGCCCCAAGTGGCTACGACGCCTTACGCCTGACCTCGGCCTTCCGCAGGTCCCACGTCATCTGCAGGTTCATCCAGAGCTCCGGAGACGTTCCGAGCGCCTCCGCCAGATCGAGAGCGGAATCGGCGGTCACGCCCCGCTTGCCCCTCACCAGCTCGTTCAGCTTGGCCTTCGTCCAATCGAGCTTCTCCGCGAACTCGCGCTGGCTCATGCCTCTGGGCCGAAGGAACTCCTCGAGGAGCATTTCCCCAGGGTGGATTGGCTTGCGCGGCTTCATTTCGTTCCCTCCCTAGTGGTAGTCTCATCGAATCCACGATCTGGATCAACACGGCCCACCCCGCATACCGCCGGGCGGTGGCGTCACGCTCGGAGGGCTATCACGTCGCGGTCACCGCGGCCCTGGCGCTGGCCCCGCTCGCCGTGGAGCCGGCTGCAGAGAGCGCTTTCGTCACCGCGTTCCTCGGTAGCTGGGGCGCCGCCCTCGATCGGGCTGCCCGCCGCTCGCGGCGCTGTCCGCGCGGGTGAGGGGAGGGGCGCCTCCGCGCTCAGCCGTCCCGACGCTTTCCGCCACGTTCCTGGACATCGAGAGCGGGCAGGCGAGGTTCGGCGTGCGCTACAGGCAGGGGACTAGGTTGATCATCCGCCGCTTGACAGAATGTCCTAAATGAACGTAATGTACATTACGACAGGTCCAGCTGGGTGGAAGCCGTGACGTAAGGCGGCGGGAGGCGTCACGGATGGTCAGAATCGAGGCAACGAAAGCCCGGAGCGAGTTCTCGGAGCTCCTGAGCACGGTGAAGTACGGTTCAACCCGCGTGCTCATCGAGCGTCGGGGCAAGGATATGGCCGCGCTGGTCCCGGTCGAGGATCTCCGTCTGCTCGAGCTACTCGAGGACGAGCTCGATCTCGAGGCCGCTCGAAAGGCTCTCTCGGACCCGAAGAACAAGGTGCGGTTGCCCCTGGCCGCCGTGAAGAAGCGCCTGGGGCTGTAATCCTCCCGCGTGATGTACACGGTCGAGTTCCTCAAGACAGCCGCGGAGGAACTGGCGGGGCTGCCGAAGGACGCGCAGCGCCTGATCATGAAGCGGGTCGACGGGCTCCAGGCGGACCCCCGCCCGTCGGGTGTCGAGCAGCTGAAAGGCGCGGAGAAGTTCCTCCGGCTCCGCGTGGGGGACTATCGCGTCATCTACTCGGTAGAGGCCAGGCAGATCGTGGTCCTCGTCGTCCGGATCGCCCACCGGAAGGCCGTGTACGAGAACCTGAAAGTGCTCGCCAGTCGGGTATCCGGCTGGAGGCAACGCAAGAAGTAGCAACCTCCGCCATTTCGCTTCGTATCTAGTGGATACAATGGGGCTCCGGCAGCGCATTTGCTACCGGTAGTCGACAACCTCTTCATAATCAGCCGGACGGAGATCGTGCCGATGCAGAAGTACAGCTTGCGCTACGCGGAACGGGCGCGCGGGGTGACGGACGCGGCCGGCGCCCACGAGACGGACATCATCTCGTTCGGCTCCGGCGACGCCTATCCGGAGAGCTTGCCCGACCTGGGCGAGTTCGCGCGGGTGGCCGCCTCGCGCTTCCGCACGGAGACGCTGCAGTACGCGCCGCGCCCGGGCCTGCCGGAGCTGCGCGAGTGGATCGCCCGGTACCTCGCCGCCGATGGCGTGCGGGTCACGCCGGAGCAGGTGGCGGTCGTCAACGGCGCCAAGCATGGGCTCGATCTTGTGTGCAAGCTGTTCCTCGAGCCGGGGGACACGGTGGTCGTCACCACGCCGACCTACATGTCGGCGCTCGGGATTTTTCGCGGCTGGCAGGCGCAGTATCTGGAGATCGGCCAGGACGCGGACGGCATGCTGGTGGACGAGCTGGCGGAGCGGCTGGCCGCGCTGCAGCGCGCGGGCGGCGCCATGCCGAAGCTCGTGTACGACGTGCCGGAGTTCCACAACCCGACCGGCGTCACCCTCAGCGCGGCGCGGCGGCGCGCCCTCGTCGCCCTCGCCCATCGCTACGACCTGCTGATCGTCGAGGACGACCCGTACCGTCGCATCCGCTTCGAGGGAGAGCCCGTCGCGCCCATCGCCAGCCTGGATTCCGAGCGCGTGATCGGGCTGGGGACGTTCGCCAAGCTCGTGGCGCCGGGCCTGCGCATCGGCTGGGTGACGGCGCCGTCCGAGATCCTCGGCAAGATGGCCGTGCTGAAGTCCGACGGGGGCACGTGCCCCCTCACGCAGCGGATCATCCTCGAGTATTGCCGCGCCGGGCGCCTGGAGCCGCGCATCGCGGAGGTGACCAAGGTCTACGCGGGCCATCGGGACGTCATGCTCGGCGCGCTCGCGCGGGATCTGCCGCAGGCGCAGTGGCGCGTGCCGCAGGGCGGGTATTACGTCTGGGTGCAGCTCCCCGACGGCGCGAGCGGCGACCGGCTCGCGGCGGCCGCCGAGCGGCGAGGGGTGAAGGTCCTGCCCGCCAGCCAGTTCTATGCCACCGCAGGCCCCGCGCACTCCGTGCGGATGGCGTTCAGCTACGCCTCCCCCGCCGAGATCATCGAGGGCGTGGGACGGCTGGGGGAGGCGTTCAAGGAAATCGCGTAGTCGCCATGGATATACGCGGGCGCGGGGAGTCCGGCAGACGGACCCCCCGCGGACCCCGCGCATCCGAATCGTGATCCAGTAGGCTTCCGATCAGGACGGAATCGCGATCCTCCGGCGCACCACGATGTTGTTGCTGACCGGGGCCGCCCCCGGGAGCCTGGCGATCATCTCCTCCGCGCGCTGCCGCAGCTCGTCGTGCTCGACCACTCCGCTGAGCGTGATCTGGCCCTGGTCGTACGTCACCCGGATATCCAGCGGGCGGGTCTCGGGGTCTGCCAGCAAGGCGGCGCGGCACTGGGTGACCAGGTTGAGCTTGCGGATCTCGGTCATGGCCTCCTCGGTCGACTGGTAGCGCGCGTTCTGGAGCGCCCGGTCGATGAGGGCGGCCCCCTCGGGCACCGTCAGGCGGTCGGTGTTGATGACGAGGTCGTAGAGGAGCGGATCGTTCCAGTCCACGTGGTAGAGGTACCGGACGCGCGCGCCGAACTCGTTGTCGCTCTGGTGAACCAGTCCCTCCGCCGCCTCGGGGACGAGACCGTGCTGCTCGACCATCCGGGTCGCCCGCACCCGCTCCGGCGCCGTGATGCGCACCCGGAGGACATGCCGCGTTGTGCCGAGGAGGAACGCCGCACCCCGGCCGGCCAGCACGACGTTGTCGCGCGCGGCCATCTCGAGCACGATCGCCTCGACATAGGTCATGTAGCGGCGGCTCGTGTCGACGAAGCGCTCCCACAGCGTCGGCTTCTCCTCGGTGGCGTGGGCGAGCTCCATCACCCCTTCGCCGAACCGGGCCGACGCCTTCTCGATGATCTCGCGATCCGCGAACTCGTAGCCGCGCGCTCGCGCGACCTCGCGTCCGATCTCGTCGCCGAGGCTGCCGAGGGTTGGGGAAATAGCCACGATGCTCATGATTCACCTCCGCGTGTGGGCGTGGCCTGCTGATCGCTCGGTGAGAGCCGCCGGAAGTCGGGGAGGAAGGTAGTGGCCCCGCATGGCGCTTCCTTGCGGCAAGCATCGCGCCGCCTGCCGGCCACCGCAATAGCCGGGCGACGCGGGGCGTCAGGAGCCGGTCGAGGAGGGCGCGATCATGTCGGTCGTCGAGCGAGCGCGGCCTGGGCCTCGTCGACCCAGCCGGTGGCGCCGATCTCTTCGAACATCGCCCGCGCCCGCTCGATCAGGGCCTGACCCTCGACATGATCGTCGTGCAGCTTGAACTGACCGTACGCGAGAAGCGTCTGGCCCAGCTCGGGCCGGGAGCGGATGCCTTCCAGGATCCCCAGGCTCTCGCGGAAGGCCGTGTCCGCCTGGCCTCGATTGCCCGTCGCCGCGTAGGCCTGCCCGAGCACCCGGTGCGCGGCGCCCTGCTCAAGGCGAAAGCGGCTGCGGTCGGCGTAGTCGAGCGCCTTGCGCGCGGTCTCCAGGGCGGCCTCGGTCTCACCCCCGGCGAGGCGTGTCAGAGCGGCCGCGGTGGTCAGGTAAGTCAGGGAGTAGGGTGTCGAGTCTCGACTCGCCTCCCATTGCTCGATGGCTCGGTCGATGACGCGGCGGGCCTCGGCGAGCCTGCCCACCTTGAGGTAGGCGAGGCCGAGCCATGCCGAGCCGAAAAGGATCACGTTGATTTCGCCGATCTGCCACGCGATGGGCAGGCTCTCCTCCGCGACGCGGATGACGTCGTTCCAGGCGCCTTGATAGACATAAGGCTCGGCCTCCATCGCCCGCCAGGCCAGAAGCCGAGCGTCACCCAGATCGGCGGCGATCTCGCGGAACTCGCGCGCGTACCGCAACGAATCGGTGAGCAGGCCGGCCCGCGCAGAGTAGCACCGACCTCCGCGGTTGATGGTCATGGCGTGCTGAACACGATCGCCCTGGTCCGCGTAGATAGCGATGGAGCGGCCATACTGGGTAAGGGCCTCGTCCCAGCGCCCGCTGAAACCCAGATAGGCTCCGTAGCGTTCCCTGACGAAGGCATGGGTGAGGGGGTCACCGCAGCTCTCGGCTCGAACCAGCGCCTCCTTCAGGAGCTCCTCGCTCCTGACGATGAACCCTTTCAGCGCCTGTACCCTCGCCAGGCTCGCCACGTCTCCCCGATCGGCCGTGCTCTGGAGAGCGCGATCGAGGTTCTGGACGGCCAGCTGCACCATCGTCTCGTCGCGCGCAAAGCCGGGTAGCTGCACCAGGGCCTCGGTCACGTCCGCATGCTGCCGCTGCCGATCCTCGGTCCGCGGGAGACGATCGAAGAGTTCGAGGGCCCTCCAGTAGTGACCGCTCGCCGCGGGACGATCGTAGAGCCCTCGCGCTCGCCCGGCGGCCGCGAGCGTGTGCTCGAGGGCCTTGTCCCACTCGGCGGCGTGATACCAATGGTGGGCCACCAAGGCCGCCTGCTCGGCCGCGCCGTTAGCGAGTGTGGACTCGAGGTGGCGGGCGACCCGGCCGTGAAGATCGCGACGCTGCTCGGCCAGCAAGCTTGCCTCGGCCGCTTCCTGCGTCAACGCGTGCTTGAAGATGTACTGGCGCTCGGGTGGGGCGGCAAACTCTCGGATCAGCTCCGCGCGGAGCAGATGGGCCAAGGCGCGGTCCAGCTCTGCTGGCTCGTCGCTGAGGGCGCGCAGGGTGCGGTACCCGAAGAATCGGCCGATCACCGCGGCGTGCTGGAGTAGCGCCTTGGTCGGGGCGGGCAGCCGATCGATGCGCGCGCCGATCATCCCGCGAAGCGTGGTCGGGATCGTCCACTGCTCCGGGCTGCCGGCGGCTGTCCAGCGATCACCGTCGCGCCGGAGCACGCCTTCCTCGATCAGCCCACGGAGGATCTCCTCGAGGAAAAGCGGATTTCCCTCCGCGCGCGCGAGGATCCGCTCGCGGATCGCCTCGGGAAGGTCGGAGACGCGCAACAGGTGGTCGGTCAATCGCTCGCTGTCCTCGACGGCGAGCGGAGCCAGCCGCAGCTCGGTCAGGCGGTGCCCGAAATTACGCTCGGCATGGAGGCGGAACGTCCAGGCATCCCCCTCAGTATCTGGGCGGCTCGTCACCAGGATCATGAGCGGCTGGAAGTCGGTGAGCTCGAGTAGCAGGGTCAGGAGGTCGACCGAGGCTGGATCGGCCCAGTGCAGGTCTTCGACCGCGACGATCACCGGACCCCGCTCCGCGAGTCCCTGGAGCAGCGCGCGGAGTAGCCAGGACGAGCTGGGACTGGAGCGCCCGCGGGTCGCTGGGCATGGCCTGAGCCTGACCCGGGCCGAGGTCGATTCCAAGCAGGTGAGCCAAGGCCCCCTGGCTCTGCGCGACCTCGGAGCCGCCGAGTGCCCGGCCCGCCGCTCGGAGCTTGGTCCGGGCGATGGCCGCCGCCTCCGTGGGTCCGAGCCCCAGTGCGCCCCGGAGAATCTGGATGATCGGCGCGTAGCTCGTGCTCTGAGTATAGGACTGACAGCGTCCCTCGAACCAGCGGAGGCCCTCGGGAAGGTTCTCGTGCAGCTCGATCTTCAGGCGAGACTTCCCGATCCCGGCCTCGCCCACATGGAGACCACTGGCCGCGGCCGCGCCGCAGGACCTCCAGGCAGGCCGAGAGCGCGGCCAGCTCGCGGTCCCGGCCCACGATGGGGGATGACAGGCCGGTGACGCCCATGTGGCGGCGCTCGCCGCGGCGAAGCTCCAGGGCTCGGTATGCGGTGATCGGAGCTGGAGAAGCCCTTCAGCGAGAGCGCCTCGAGACGCTCCGCCTCCAGGTGCGGGGCCAGAAGGCGATGAGTGGTCTCGCTGACGGTGATGCCGTCGCCAACGGATTGTAGGCGCGCTGCCAGGTTCGGCACCTCGCCCGTCACCATGAACTCGTTCACGGCGCGGCTGGCGGCGACCGCTTCCCCTGTGGCGATGCCGATTCGAAGGACGAGTCGCGCCCCGTACTCCTGCTCGAACATGGGGTTGAGCTGAGCCAGGCTCTCTTGCATGGCGAAGGCGGCGCGCACAGCGCGCTCGGCGTCGTCCTCGTTGACCCGCGGCACCCCGAAGACGGCCATGACGGCGTCGCCGGCGAACTTCTCGACGGTACCGCCGAAGGCCTCGATCTGCTGACGCATCTCGTCGAAGAAGGCCGACAGAAGCGCGCGGAGTTGCTCGGGGTCATGTTGGGTGGCGAGCTCTGCCGAGCCCTTGAGGTCGGCGAACAGAACGGTGACCGGCTTGCGCTCGTCCGTGGCGGCCATCAGGCTCGCTACTCTAGCTTAAATCGGGTTCGTCGGCCTCTCGCTGCGCGGCCGGGCTTGGGGCGCGTGGACGGTGGCCGGCGTGTTCGGACGGGTGAGCGGGTCCGACCTCCGGCGCCCGGAGTGAGCGCGCAATCCTTGACGCTGCCCCGGTCGCGGGAGGAGGATCAACGCGGCTACACGAAACGATCACCGGCGGAGGTGAGTGGATGACGGCCTTCATGGTCGCCGTGGCGTACGTGCTGATCTGGCGGATCTGTGTGCTGGCCTGCGGGCTCGTCGCCATCGTGCTGGGGTATCGGCTCTTCAAGCTGGGCTTTGCCGCTCAGGGGCACGAGGGGGAGCTCGAGGCCGGGGTAGCCGGCTCCAGCCTGAAAGTCCGGAACATGGCGCCCGGCACCTTCTTCGCGCTCTTCGGCGCGGCGATCATCGCGGCGCTCGTCTGGAGCTCGCCGAGCGAGATCGTGGTGCCGAAGGAGGCGCTGCCCGCCACCGGGCAGGTCGACCAGAGCTCGAGCGGCTTGAAGGTGCGCGGGCAGTGAGCGGCCGGCTGGCCCTCGTCGTCCTGCTCCTGCTGCTCGGGGCGGACACGGCGGGCAGCCAGGACTTCGGGGCGAGCTACGCCGTCGTGGTCGGCGTCGACGACTACGGAAGCCTCGGCCTCTCCCGGCTCTCCAACGCCGAGACGGACGCCCGCGCGGTGGAGCGGTACTTCCGCGCCCAGCGCTACCAGGTCACGGCCTTGATCGGGGCGGGGGCCGCGACCAAGCGCGGCGTGCAGGGGGCGGTGCGGGACATCGCCGCGCGCATCACCGATCGCGATCGGTTCGTGTTCTTCTTCGCCGGCCACGGCAAGGCGCAGCGGCAGGAAGGCGTCGACGTCGCGTACCTGGTGGTGCCGGGCGGGCGGGATCGCAACGACCCCGCGTCGCTCATCTCCACCGGTGACATCGTCGAGTACTCCCGGAGCCTGAACCGCGCGCGGCACCAGCTCTTCATCTTCGACAGCTGCTACTCCGGCCTGATGGGCAACTTCCAGACCCGCACCGCCGGCGACCGCCCGCAGTACGACAGCGAGGCGTTCCTGCTCCGCGACCTCGGCGCCCGCCGGGTCCGACAGTACCTGAGCGCCGGCGGGGAGAACCAGGAGGTCCTGGACAATGGGCCGGCGAACCTGAGCTGGTTCACCTACTTTCTCCTGAAGGGGCTGGAGCCCGGGGTGGTGAACCAGCGCGGCAGCGGCCTGATCACGTTCTCCGAGCTGGCCTCCTACGTCCAGGCGCTGAGCGCCAACCCCAAGCACACGCCGGCGTTCGGCAGTCTGGCCGGGCACGGCGGGGGCGAGTACCTGCTCCACTCCACCGCGCAGGGCGCGCCGCCGATTCCGCGGCTGCCCGTCATCACCGTCCAGACGCTGCGGGACCTCGGCTTTCTCACGCGCAGCGACACGCCGGAGCGCGTCGGCGCGGACATCGACCGCATGCGCCAGCCGATCGACCTGCTCTTCCAGGCGTGGATGCAGAAGGACGCCGACCTCTACCTGCGCCAGCTCGCCCCCGAGGTGGTGCAGACGGGCCGGCTCAAGAGCGGGGCCGCCTACCGCCGGGGCCTGGACGAGATCGCGCAGCGGCGGCGCGGCCAGGTCACCCGGCTCGATCGCGTGGACGTCCTGAAGTACGAGGTCATGTTCCAGGGCATCGAGGGCGGGCAGGCGACGTTCGGCGTGCGCTACAGCATGGATTTCTTCTGGCGGGACGGCAGTGTCGAGCGGGAGCGCAACACGAACGAATGCTACAAGGTCCGCCAGGTCCCCAACGAAGACCGCTGGGTGATCGTGCGCAACGACGACTACCAGCAGCGCATCTGCTATCGCTAAGGTCGGCCTTCCTCGAAGGAAGTTCGACCTTGACCCGTCGCGACGCCCTGCTATTCTGTGCGCCTCCGGCGCCCGCAGCTATTCACTCCCCTCACATCGAGGAGCAACGCATGACACCACGGACGAGGCGCTGGCTTCCGGCTCTGGGTATCGCGCTCCTGACAGCGGTTGTCCTGGCGGGCTTCGGGGAGGCGCAGCAGCCCAAGCGCGGCGGCGTGCTGAACATCGCGGACCCCGTGGGGCCGCCGGTGCTCGACCCCCACAAGGACGGCTCCTACCAGTCGTCCGGCATGGTGCTGACCATCATGTACGAGGGGCTCCTGATCCGCGACGAGAAGGGTGAGCTCAAGCCGCACCTGGCCGAGACCTGGAAGGCCGTGAGCCCCACCGTCCACGAGTTCAAGATCCGGCGGGGCGTGACCTTCCACAACGGCCGCGAGATGGACGCCGGCGACGTGAAGTACTCCTTCGAGCGGGTGACCGAGCCGAAGACCGGCTCGCCGTTCCGCGCGATCTGGAGCGTCATCGACAAGGTGGAGACGCCCGACAAGTGGACGGCGCGCTTCACGCTCAAGTATCCGAGCGCGCCCTTCCTGAACTATCTGGCCGGCCCCTACGGGCATCAGATCGTGGCCAAGGAGGCGGTCGAGCAGCACACCGACCTGAACCAGGTGGCGGTGGGCACCGGGCCCTTCAAGCTGGTCGAGTACGTGCCGGACAGCCATCTCAAGTTCGAGCGCCACGCCGGGTACTGGAAGAAGGGCATGCCGTACCTCGACGGGCTCAATGTGCGGATCGTCAAGGATGAGTCCGCGCGGCTGGCCGCGGCCCGGGCCGGGGCGGCGGACATCACCTACGTCACCGCGGTCAACGCGCCCGCGGTGAAGGCCGACCGGAACCTCTCCCTCGTCGAGGGCGACAACGTGTTCTACGGGATGACGCTGGCCCAGTTCATCCCGAACACCTCCAAGGCGCCCTTCAGCGACCTGCGCGTGCGCCAGGCCATGAACCTGGCCATCGATCGGAAGGAGATGCTGGACACCGTCGTCTTCGGCTCGGGCGTGGTGTCCGGGCCGATCCCGCCCGGCATGGGGCCCGTCGCGCTGAAGCCCGACTACCGCGTGGACCTCGACCGGGCCAAGGCGCTGCTGCGCGAGGCCGGCCACCCGAACGGCTTCAAGGCCACCGCGAAGGTGTCGCCGCAGTACCCGCTGGACGTGGCGGACTGCCAGATGATCAAGGCCCAGCTCGGCAAGGTCGGGATCGAGCTGGACATCCAGCTCGTGGAGTGGGGGCAGTTCCTCAAGGAGTGGCTGGGCGGGAACTACGACACCGTGTGCCTGACCAGCGGGCCCCTGGCGGACCCGGACGGCTTCACCTATGACTACTTCCACTCGAAGTCGCCCCGCAACCGGTCGAAGTTCTTCACCGGCGAGCTGGACGACATCGTGACCCAGGCGCGGCAAACCATGGAGCCGGCGAAGCGGCGCGAGGTGCTGGGGGACGTGCAGCGCCGGATCCTGGAGCTGGCCCCCGTCATCTATCTCTACAGCGCCAACGGCTTCGAGGTGCACCGGACGCCGGTCAAGGGCTACAAGCCGAACCGCGTGAGCCGGTACGGCCTCAGCGAGACCTGGCTCGACAAGTGACCGGGGCGCCGGCGGGCGGTGCTGATCCCGCCCGCCGGCGTCGTCTCGCCGATTCCCGCGCGGAGGTAGTGGGCTCCCGATGCTCCGGTTCCTGAGCCAGCGGCTCCTCGTCCTCATCCCCGTGCTCCTCGGCGTCTCGATGCTGTCGTTCCTGCTCCTCTACCTGATCCCCGGCGACGTCGTCGACATCCTGATGGGCCAGGAGTCGGGCGACCCGGCGCGGCTCGCGGAGATGCGCCGGCTCTTCGGGCTCGACCGGCCCTTGCCCGCGCGGTACGCGGAGTGGCTCGGGGAGGCGCTGCGGGGAGATCTCGGCCGCTCGTTCGTGACGCGGCGGCCCGTCCTGTCCGAGATCCTGACGGCCTTCCCCGTCACGCTTCAGCTCACGGCCGTCTCGCTGCTCGTCGCGCTGGCCGCCGGCCTTCCGCTCGGAGTCCTCGCCGCCGTCCGCCGCGGCCGCGCCTCGTCGGTCGGGATCAGCCTGCTCGTCCTGCTCGTGCTGTCCATCCCGAGCTTCTGGCTCGGCATCCTCCTGATCCTCTTCACGTCGCTCTATCTCCACTGGTTTCCCCCGCAGGGCCTCGTCTTGCTCTGGGTCCAGCCGGTGGAGGCCCTGAAGCAGCTCCTGCTGCCGAGCCTCGCGCTGGGCCTGGCCCTGGGCGCGATGGTGATGCGGATGACGCGCTCGTGCATCCTCGAGGTGCTGGCCCAGGACTACGTGCGCACCGCCCGCGCCAAGGGCATCGCGGAGACGCTCGTCATCGGCCATCACGCGCTCCGGAACGCCCTCATCCCCGTGGTGACGCTGGTGGGCCTCCAGTTCGGCTATCTCCTCGGCGGCGCCATCGTCATCGAGGAGATCTTCTCGCTCCCGGGCATGGGCCGGCTCGTGCTGCGCTCGATCGCGCAGCGAGACTTCCCGCTGGTCCAGGGGGTGCTGCTGCTGGCCGGGACCGGCGTGGTGCTCCTCAACCTCTGCGTGGACATGCTCTACCTGGCCCTCGATCCCCGGCTGCGGCGCCGCTGATGCGTCGCTACGCGCTATCGATCGCGGGGGCGATCGTGGTCGCGCTGCTCGCGCTGACCGCGCTCTTCGCCCCGCTCGTGGCGCCGCGCGACCCGCTGGCCATGAACCCCCGGGCCCGCCTGGCCGCCCCGTCCGCCGGCCATGTCCTGGGCACGGATCAGTTCGGCCGTGACGTCCTGAGCCGCGTGATCCACGGGACGCGCATCTCGCTGGGCGTGGGGCTGGGGGCGGTGGCGCTGTCGATCGGGGCCGGGCTGGCGCTGGGCTCGCTGGCCGGCATGCGAGAGGGGGCCGTCGACGCCCTCGTCATGCGGACCATGGACGTGCTCTTCGCCTTTCCCGCCATCCTGCTCGCGCTGGCCCTGATCGCGGTGCTGGGCTCGAAGCCGCGGAACGTGGTCCTCGCCATCGGGCTCGTCTACCTGCCCGTGTTCGCGCGCACGGTGCGCGCGGCCGTGCTGACCATCAAGCATCGCGAGTTCGTGGAGGCGGCCCACGCGCTGGGCCGGGGCGATCTCCCCCGGTTCCTCCGCCACGTCCTGCCGAATGCGGTGGCGCCCGTGCTGGTGCAGGCGAGCCTCAGCGTCTCGACGGCCGTCCTCGCCGAAGCCGCGCTGAGCTTCCTCGGGGTGGGCACCCAGCCGCCGGCGCCGTCCTGGGGCAGCATGCTGTCCGAGAGCCGCGCCTTCATGGAAGTGGCCCCGTGGACCGCGGTGTTTCCCGGCGCGGCGATCATGATCGCGGTGCTCGGCTTCAACCTGCTCGGCGACGGGATCCGGGATCTGCTGGATCCGCGCCTGCGGAACCTATGAGCTCGAACGGAGGGCAGTGAGATGCCGCACGCGCGCGTCAACGGAGTATCGCTCTACTACGAGGACGCCGGCCGCGGCCGGTCGCTCGTGATGGCCCATGGCTTCTCGGCCACGGCGCGCATGTGGGAGGGACAGGTCGCGACCTTTCGCGACCGCTACCGGATCATCACCTACGACGCCCGCGGCCAGGGCCGCTCGGAAGTGCCGGCGGATCCGGCGGCCTATTCCCAGCCCATCATGGTGGAGGACCTGCGTCAGCTCATCGCCCATCTCGGCCTGGACCGCCCCGTCATCTGCGGGCTCTCGATGGGCGGCAACGTGGTGCTGAACACGGCCCTGGCCCATCCCGACATGGTGTCGGGGGCCGTGATCTGCGGCACCGGCGCCGGGTCGGAGGATCCGGCGGCCTGGGCGGTGACGATACAGGGCTGGATCGATCTCCTGGAGGGCCCCGGCATCGAGGCCTTCGCCGCGATGTACCTGGCGGATCCCATCCTCGCGAACTACGCCGATCGGAGCCCGGCCGCGCGGGAGTTCCTCTGGAAGGCCATCACGTCGAACACGGCCAAGGGCCTCGCGCTCGGCCTCCGGGGCACGGTCGGTCCGCGCCCGCCGGTCTATTCCCTTCGCGAGGGGCTGGCGCGGCTGGCCCTTCCCACCGCCATCGTCGTCGGCGACCGCGACCACTGGTGCACGAAGGTCTCGGCGTTCCTGGCCGGCACCATTCCGGGCGCCGAGCTGGTGGAGATCGCGGACTCCGGCCACATGTCCAATCTGGAGCAGCCGGAGCAATTCAACCGCGCCCTGCGCCGGTTCCTGGAGCGCTGAAGCCCATACCACCCGGTCGCGCTAGGACGGGCGGCCGCTCACCTTCTCGAGGTCGGATGCGCGCGCGTGGCCGTGGCGGAGGCGGCGCCACAGCCGATACCCGATGAGGCTGGCGCCTCCGAGGAGGACCAGGCCCAGGAAGAGGAAGCGGCGCCGATCCGTGGTGAAGAACACCACCGCGCGCTCGCCGATGAGGAACCCGACGAGCACCCACGCGCTCGAGTAGACGAGCGTGCCGATGAGGTCCAGCGTCAGGTAGCGCGGATAGGTGATGTGCCCGCAGCCCGCGCAGGCGGAGGCGAAGATCCGCACGCTGGTGGAGAACCGGCTCAGGAGCAGCACGGCGGCGCCGAAGCGCGCGAAGTAGCGCAGGGTCTTCTCGACGCAGCGATCGGAGGCGAGCGTCAGCTTGCAGTAGACCGCGAGGATTCGCAGTCCCGCCAGCCGTCCGGCCAGATACGGCACGTGGTCCCCCAGGACGGCGCCGAGCGTGGCCACGATCGCGAGCCGGACCAGGTCGCTGTCGGTCTCGAGAAAGGCCGGGGCCAGGATCAGGATGACCCGGCTCGGAAACGGGACGCCGGCGGCCTCGATGAGCGAGGAGCAGAACACGACGCCGAACGGATGAGTCGCGAGGAAGTCGAGCGCGGCGTTGAGCATGTCGCCTGGTGGCGGGGTCCTGGCACGAGCATAGCATCGTGTCGACAACGATCGTCCCGCACCCGCGTAGGGCTACCGATGGGTGAGTGAGGAGGTCTTATGGACTCCCTGGCTGGCACGAAAATACTCGCTGGACTCTTTACGGCGGTCCTCATCGCGACGGCGGGCTGTGGCGAGCCCGCGAAGCTTCCCCTCTCCGCCACGGTCGGGTCCGACCCGGTGATTCCACCGCCGGAGAAGACCATGATCCCCACGCTCCACATCGCGACGGCCAAGGGCTGGCCCGACGGCGGCCGGCCGGCGCCGGCGGTGGGGACCGAGGTGGCGGCGTTCGCCACGGGGCTCGAACACCCGCGCTGGCTCTACACGCTGCCCAACGGCGATGTCCTGGTCGCCGAGACCAAGGCGCCGCCTGCGCCCGAGGATTTCAAGGGCGTGAAGGGCCGGATCACGAAGATGATGATGAAGCGGGCGGGCTCCGGCGGGCCGAGCGCCAACCGGATCAGCCTCCTGCGCGACGCGGACGGCGACGGGGTGGTCGAGTACCGGGCGGTGTTTCTCGAGGGGCTCAACTCGCCCTTCGGCATGGCGCTGATCGGCACCGAGCTCTACGTGGCCAACACGGATTCCGTGCTGCGCTTTCCCTACACGCAGGGCGTGACGCGGATCGAGGCGCCGGGCGTCAAGGTGGCCGACCTGCCCGCGGGGCCCATCAACCGCCACTGGACGCGGAATCTCATCGCCAGCCCCGACGGCACCAAGCTCTACGTGAGCGTGGGCTCGAACAGCAACGTGGCCGAGAAGGGAATCGAGCAGGAGGTGGGGCGGGCGACGATCTGGGAGGTGAACCTCCGCGACGGCACCCGGCGCGTCTTCGCCTCGGGGCTGAGGAACCCCGTTGGTCTCGCGTGGGAGCCGAGCACCGCGGCGCTCTGGGCGGTGGTGAACGAGCGCGACGAGCTCGGGAGCGACCTCGTCCCCGACTATCTCACCTCCGTGAAGGACGGCGCCTTCTACGGCTGGCCCTACAGCTACTGGGGGAAGATCGTGGACGAGCGCGTGAAGCCGACGCAGCTGGACCTGGTGGCCAGGGCCATCAAGCCCGACTACGCGCTCGGCGCGCACGTCGCGCCGCTGGGCTTGGCCTATGCCGACGGCACCGCGCTGCCCGCGCCCTTCACGCGCGGGATGTTCGTCGGCCAGCACGGGTCGTGGAACCGCAAGCCCCGGAGCGGTTACAACGTGGTCTTCGTCCCCTTCAGCGACGGCCGGCCCTCGGGCACGCCGGTGGACGTGCTGACGGGATTCGTCGGCCCCGACGGCGAGGCCTACGGGCGTCCGGTGGGGGTGGCGCTGGACCGGCGCGGCGCGCTTCTCGTGGCCGACGACGTGGGCAACGTGGTCTGGCGGGTGACGGGCGCGGCCCGGTCGGCGGAGATGCGGTAGCGCCGCGGCGCCTCAGACCCGCGAGGCGCCGGCCTCGCCGGCCGCCCGCAGGCTCTCCTCGCGGATCAGCGCGAGCACCTCGCGCTTCAGCTCGTTGAAGACGGCCGAGGTGGTGACTTCCAGCGAGCGCGGGCGCGGCAGGTCCACCACCAGGCGCCGCTTGATCCGGCCGGGCCGCGCCGTCATGACGGAGACGCTGTCGGCCAGCAGCAGCGCCTCCTCGATGTCGTGGGTGATGAAGAGCACGGTCTGGTGGTGCCGCTCCCACACCGCGAGCAGCAGCTCCTGCATCACCGACCTGCGTCTGGGCGTCCAGGCTGCCGAAGGGCTCGTCCATCAGCAGCACCTCGGGCTCCATGACCAGCACCCGCGCGATGCCCACCCGCTGCTTCATCCCGCCCGACAGCTCGGCCGGGTAGTGGCGCTCGAAGCCGCGGAGCCCCACCTGCTCGAGGTAGGCCTCGACCTTGGGGCGGTAGTGCGCCGCGGGGATCCCCATCGTGCGCGGGCCGAAGCTCACGTTGTCCCACACCGTGTACCAGGGGAAGAGCGCGGCCTCCTGGAAGACCACGGCGCGGCTGGGGTGGGGGGCCTCCACCGGCGTGCCGTTGACGAGGACGCGCCCGGCCGACGGGCGATCGAAGCCGGCCACCATGTTCAGGAGGGTGGACTTGCCGCAGCCGGAGGGGCCCAGGATGGCGGCGAACTCGTTGGGCGCGATGCGCAGGTCGATGTCCTGGAGCGCCACCAGGCGGCGGTCGCGGGCGACGAACTCCTTCGAGACGGAGCGCAGCTCGACCGCCGCCTCAGGCATGGGCCTCGAGCGTCCGCCAGCGCAGCAGGAGCCGCGCGGCGAGCAGGATGGCCTGGTCCGAGAGGAAGCCGAGCAGCCCCACCGAGAACATGGTGGCGACGCAGATGTCCATGCGCCCCACGTAGTACGCATCCCACAGGACATAGCCCAGCCCGGACTTCACGGCGATCATCTCGGCCACGATCACGGCCGTCCAGGCGATGCCGACGCCGAGCCGGAGGCCGGTGAAGATGGACGGGAGCGCCGAGGGCAGCACCACCTTGAAGAGCACGGTCCCCTCGCCGGCCCCCAGCATGCGCGCGGCGCGGAGCAGGAGCAGGTTGGTGTCGCGCACGCCGTGCGTGGTGTTGATCACGATGGGGTAGAAGGCGCCGAGCCCGATGAGGAAGAGGGCGCCCGCGTCATAGATCCCGAAGACGGCGATGGAGAACGGCAGCCACGCGGTGATGGGCACCGGCCGGAGCATCTGGATGGTGGGATCCACCAGCCGGGCGGTGAGGCGATTCCAGCCGATGAAGATGCCGAGGGGAATGCCCACCGCCGCGGCGAAGAGGAAGCCCTGGAGCACCCGGCGCGAGGAGTAGAGCACGTTGGCCACCCAGGTGCCCGAATAGGGCGAGAGCCCACGCGTGGGCGCGCCGAAGATCCAGCGGTACCACGATTCGGCCACCTGGGCCGGCCCCGGGATGATCCCTTCCACCACCCACCGCTGCTGCACCGCCAGGTGCCAGAGCGCGAGCAGGGCCAGCGGCAGCAGCAGGAACCAGGGGCCGCGCCTGGCCAGCACCGCTACTGGTTCGAGACCCAGCTCCGCCGGCGTCTTGCCCGTGGCCCGGCTCAGGAAGTCATAGGTGTAGGACGCGGGGAGATCCGCCGAGACGTCGCGGGCGATGACGCCGTTGTCGGAGAGGAACTTGGACAGGCGCTTGATCGACTCGAGCGGCAGCGTGGCGTCCAGCTTGGTGAGCCGGATGCTCTCGGCGGCCACCGGCTCGGGCAGCCCCGCCTTCTCGGCGTAGATCTTGGCCCAGCGCTGCGGGTTGGCCTGGGCGAACTTGAGCACGTCCACGTATGCCACCACCAGCCGCTGCACCGCGTCGCGGTTCTTTTCCAGGAAGCCGCGGTTCACCGCCAGCACCGAGATCAGCCCGCCCACCGTCTTGGACCGGTTGTGATCGATGGTCGGGTACTGGGCGTAGCCATCCACGATGCCCTGGGCGCAGAAGGGGTGCCACACCACCGCCATGTCGATCTCCTTGCCCTGCAGCGCCTTCAGATAGTTGGTGCCGCCGCCCATGATGTTGATGATCTTGAGCGCGCCGTACTCGCCCCCGTTCTCCTGGACGGAGGCCGCGAACTTGAGCCAGGAGATGGAGCCCGCGCCCACGCCGATGTTCTTGCCCTGGAGGCTCTTCCAGTCCTTGATGTCGTCGCCCTTGCGCACGACCAGGCAGTCGTTGCCCGAGCCCACGCCGGCCACGCCGACCATGCTCTTGGTCCCCTGGCCGAGTCCCAGCGAGATGTCTTGCGGACCGAACGCCGTGATGTCCAGGTCGCCGGAGGCCAGTGCCGTGCGCGCATCCGCGAAGCGCTGGAACATGACCGGCTCCATCTGGATGTTGTACTTGGCCGCGTACTCGGGCAGGAGCCAGAGCGGGGAGAGCGCGGGCACGTTCAGCATGCCCAGCTTGGCCTTCACCGGTGACGGCAGCGGCGTTCGCAGGGCATCCTGGGCCGCGACGGACGAGGAGGCGGTCAGAGCGCCGAGCAGGGCCAGCGACAGCGCGGCGAGCCGGAGGCGTGACGTCATGGGGAAGTCCTTTCCGACACCGGGGGTGGGCAGGGGCATGGACCCTGATACCGTGCGGATCACGAGCCCGTCAAGCGTGAAGTGGGGGTATGATCGGCACCCATGACAGGCGTGCTCGTGAGCGACGTGAAGATCCTCGAAACGTCGACGGGGGCCCGCCTGTCGGCCCGGCTCCGGGGTGGGCCGGACCTGCCGCCGACCCTCTGGTTCGAGGTCCCGGCCGCGTTCGCCGACGCCCTGAGCGCGCGCGGCGATCCGTTTCTCCCGGCGCTGCTGCTGCGCGCGCTCCGGCGGCCGGGCCCGATCGTCATCGAGGCCGAGGTCTCGCCCGATCTGCTGGCGTCGGCGCACCGGGCCGCCGCGCTCCTCGAGACGTGGGGGCTGCCGCCCGGGCGCGTCCCCGGCGCCGCGGTCGAGATCCAGGCGCCGGTCGGGGTGGCGGCGCGCCGGGGAGCGGGGGTGGGCGCCTTCTTCTCGGGCGGGGTGGATTCCTTCTACACCGTGGTCAAGAACATCGCGCGCTACCCCGAGAGCGATTCCCGGTCGATCACCCACCTGGTGATGATGCATGGCTTCGACGTGCGGGCCGAGGACGCCGCGCTCTTCGCGCGCCTCTCCGGTCCCCTCCGGGAAGCCGCGACCGCCCTGGGGAAACGCTTCGTCACCCTCCGGACCAACCTCCGGGAGCTGTTCGGCGACGACGATTTCGACTTCACCCACGGGGTGGTGCTGGCCGGCGCCGGTCACGCGGTGGCGGGCCTCTTCCACACCCTCTACATCGCCTCGTCGTACCCCTACTCGGAGCTCAGGCCGTGGGGCTCGCATCCGAACCTCGACCCGCTCTGGTCGAGCGAGCGGGTCGACTTCGTCCACGACGGATCCGAGCGCTCCCGGCCCGAGAAGATCGGGGTGCTCGCGCGGAGCCCGGTGGCGCTCCGCGGGCTGCGCGTGTGCTGGATGCAGCGGAATGCGTACAACTGCGGGAAGTGCGAGAAGTGCGTGCGCACCATGCTGGGGCTCGTCGTGCATGGCGTGCTCGATCAGGCCACGGGCTTCCCGTCGCGGCTCGATCCGGACGAGGTCGCGCGGATCTTCGTGCCCGAGTTCATCCGCATCCGGTGGAAGGAGATCTCCGGTGAGCTCCAGGCCACGGAGCCCGACCTCGCCCGCGCGGCCGCGCGGGCGGTGGCGCGGAGCGAGCGGCTGGATGCCGTGTGGCACGTCCTCTCGCGGCTGGGGCTCACGCGCGAGCGCGCGAAGGCCCTCGACCGCGCCCTGTTCCGGGGGGCGGCGCTCACCGTGTGGCGCCGGCTGACACGGGCCCGGTAGCGCCCGCTCGCCGTCACGCCTCCCCCGCCTCGCCGCGCACCCACTCCCACACTCGCTCCGGCGTGATCGGCAGGGCGCGGATGGTCACGCCGTAAGGCGCCAGCGCATCCTCGACGGCATTGGCCACCGCCGCCGGGCCCGGGATGGCGCCGCCCTCGCCCACGCCCTTGGCGCCCAGCGGGGTGAACGGGGAGGGATGCTCGAGCCGCTCCACCTCGATCTCGGGCACGTCGGTGGCGGTGGGCTTGAGGTAGTCGAGGAAGGTGGAGGTGAGGAATTGCCCCTGCGCGTCGTAGCGGAACTCCTCGAGCAGGGCGGCGCCGATCCCGTGCACGGTGGAGCCGTGCACCATGCCCTCCACGATGAGGGGATTGAGCTCGCGGCCGCAGTCGTTCACGACGAGGTACTTGAGCACGGTGACCTCGCCGGTGCGCGGGTGCACCTCGACCAGGCAGCAGTGCGCGGCGTTGGCGAAGACGAGCTGGGAGCGCAGGCGGCGCTGCGCGTCCACCGGCGTCGCGAGCGGATTCGAGTGCGCGTGGCGGGCCTCGAGGCCCGGCTCTTCCCCCGGCGGCAGGCCGAGCACGTCGGCGTAGGCGGTGCGCGCGAGCTCGGCGAAGGCGATGCGCCGGTCGGGCGCGCCCGCCACCACGGCGGCGCCGTCGCGCAGCACCAGATCGCCGGGGTCGATCTCCAGGCGATGCGCGGCCAGGCGGCGGAGCTTGTCCGCCACGCGGCGGGCGGCGCCCACGATGGCGCCGGTATCGGTGACGGAGAACTTGTTCGAGTAGTTGCCCGAGAGGTAGAGCCAGGGCGTGGTCGCCGAGTCGAAGCCGCGGGCGACGGCGACGTCCGCCGGGGTGAGCCCGAGCTCGTCCGCCACGATCTGGGCGATGACGGTCTCGTAGCCCTGGCCGCTGGACGGGTCGCCGATGGACACGCGGACCTGGCCGTCCGGCTCCATGCGGACCATGCACGCCTCGGCCGAGCCTGAAACCGTGCGCCGCCCGGTGAGGAGCTCGTAGGAGGCGAGGTTGGTGCCCGCGGGCTCGATGGAGGTGGCGATGCCGATGCCGAGGAGGCGCCCGTCCTTGCGGGCCTGCGCCTGCCGGGTGCGCCAGCCCGCGTAGTCGAAGCACTCCAGCGCGCGGCGCAGCGTGGCCGGGTAGTCACCGCTGTCGTACTGCGCGCCGGGGGGCGTGGTGTAGGGCATCTCGTCGGCGGTGACGTAGTTGCGCAGGCGCAGCTCCGCCGGATCCTGGCCCAGCCGCCGGGCCAGGAGCGCCATGGCGCGCTCGACCGCGAAGCACATGAAGGGCTTGCCGATGCCGCGGTTGGCGCCGCTCGGGCACTTGGTGGTGAGCACCGACCAGGCCTCGTAGCGGATGGCGGGGATGCGGTAGCCGTTGGCGATATTGCCCAGCTTGATGAGGTTGTGCTGGGTGGGGGTGAAGAGGTTCTTGCCCTCGTCGGTGACGTCGCGGACGCTCAGCGCCAGGAGCGTGCCGTCGGCCGCGTACGCCAGCGCCACGTCCATCACGCCGTTGGCGGCATGCATCAGCGCGGTGAGGTTCTCCACGCGATCCTCGATCCACTTCACCGGGCGGCCCGCTCGCCGCGCCAGCAGCGCGCAGAGCACGAGATACGCCGGCCGGCGCTTGTTGCCGAAGCCGCCGCCGATGTCGGGGCAGGAGAGCCGGATGCGCGACTGCGGGACCCCCAGCGCGGCGGCCAGGATCGAGATCGTCAGCCCCGGCCGCTGATCGTTGGTCCAGAACTCGAAGCTGTCCGTGCCCCCATCGTAGGCGGCCATGGCGCCGAAGGTCTCGAGCGGCGTCGAGGCATAGCGCTGGATGGTGAAGCGCTCGCGGAGGACGCCGTGCGCGCGCGCCATCGCGCCGTCCACGTCGCCGTAGGTGAGCGTGTCGTGCCAGACGACATTGGTGCCGAGCTCCGGATAGAGGAGCGGCGCGCCGGGCTTGAGCGCCTCCTCCGGGTCCACCACCGGCGGCAAGGGCTCGTAGACGACCTCGATGCGCTCGAGCGCGTCCTCGGCGGTGGCGCGATCCCCCGCCGCCACCGCGGCCACGGGCTCGCCGACATAGCGCGCGCGGTCCACCGCGAGGCAGTAGTCGGACACGGCGGCGGTGGTGGGGATGAGCGGGCGGATGGGCCCGGAGAGGCGCACGACATCCGCGCCGGTGAGCACGGCGGCCACGCCGGGCAGCGCGGCGGCCCGGCTCGCGTCGATCGACACGATCCGGGCATGGGCATGCGGGCTCCGCAAGATCGCCGCGTGGAGGAGGCCGGCCGGGCCGAGGTCGTCGATGAAGCGGCCGCGCCCGGCGACGAGGCGGACGTCTTCCTTCAGCGGCAGCGGGGCGCCCGACCCAGGGCCCGCTCATGCGGTCGGATCGCCGGCGTCGGGATTGGCGGCGTCCGCGCGGGCGGCCGCCGCGGCCTGGACGACGGCGCGGACGATGTTGACGTAGCCCGTGCACATGCAGAGGTTCCCGGCCAGGGCCTCGCGGATCTCCGCCGGCGACGGCGCCGGGTTCGTTCGTAAGAGCTCGGTGACCGTCACGATCATGCCGGGCGTGCAGAAGCCGCACTGCATCGCGTGCGTCGCGCAGAAGGCCTGCTGGAGTGGGCTCAGGCCGTCGGGAGGCGTGAGGCCCTCGATGGTCGTGACGGCGGCGCCGTCGAGCTGCACGGCGAACAGCAGGCAGCTCCGCGCGCTGGCTCCGTCGACGAAGACGGTGCAGGCGCCGCAGACGCCGTGCTCGCAGCCCACGTGCGTGCCGGTGAGCCCGAGGTCTTGCACGGAGAAAGTCGGCGAGGGACTGGCGCACCGCCACCTCGCGCTCGACGGCGCGGCCGTTGACGGTGAGGCGGATCGCGCGGCGCGCGGCGGGGGCGGGCAAGGACATGACTGAAGCTAATACCACGGGAGGCCCTCGCCTGGTGGCCTCGTCTCCTTCCGGCGAGGCGAACCTCGTCGCGGCGGCAACGCGGGTCCGCCATCGAAGCCAGAGCGAAACGCAGGGCGGTAACCTATGATAGTCGCCTCGGCTTCGACGACCCGACCGGCGCCGCGGCCGTTGAACGAAGCTTGGCCGACTCGACACGCGAGGGGCTGACCCGGTGGGCTATCGGCTCGGGATCGACGTGGGTGGCACCTTCACGGACCTCGTGCTCTACGACGACGTGTCCTCCGCGCTCAGCATCGAGAAGGTGCCGTCGGTGCCCGCCGATCCGGCCGACGGCATCGTGCAGGGCATCGTTCGGCTCCTCCGCGCCGCGGGCGTGGCGCCCGCCGCGGTGGGCTACGTGGCGCACGGCACGACGGCGGCCACCAACGCGCTCCTCGAGCGAAAAGGGGCCCGCACCGCCCTCATCACGACCAAGGGGTTTCGCGATCTCCTGGAGATCGCGCGGCAGAAGCGGCCCGCCCTCTACGACCTCCACGCGCGGAAGCCGGTCCCGCTCGTCCCCCGCCATCGCCGCTACGAGGTGGCCGAACGAGTCATGACGGACGGACGCGTGCGGACCCCGCTCGACCTCGAGGAGGTCGAGCGGGTGCTGGCGCGGATCGCCGCCGAGCCGTCCGCCGGCGGCCCCGTCGAGGCCCTGGCCATCTGCTTTCTCTACTCCTTCCTCGCTCCCGACCACGAGCGGCAGGTGCTGGAGCGCGCCCGCGCGCGCTTCCCCTCGCTGGCCATCGTGGCGTCCTACGAGGTGCACCCTGAGTTCCGCGAGTACGAGCGGCTGAGCACCACCGTCGCCAACGCCTACCTCGCCCCGCGCATGAGCGCCTACGTGCGCGCGTTCCGCCGACGGGTCGAGGAGCTCGGCATCCCGGCCCTCCCGTACATCAACCAGTCCAACGGCGGGACCATGTCCGTCGAGGAAGCGGCGCGGGTGCCCGTGCGCACCGCGCTGTCCGGGCCCAGCGCTGGCGTGGCCGGGGCGGCGTGGATCGCGGCCCAGACGGGCTTCGACGCCATCGCCACCTTCGATATGGGCGGCACCAGCACCGACGTCGCCTTCGTCCACGGCGGGACGCCGGGCCTGGCCTTCGAGCGCGAGATCGGCGGTGTGATGCTGCGGGTGCCGACGCTGGACATCCACACCGTCGGCGCCGGTGGCGGCTCCATCGCCTGGCGCGACTCCGGCGGCGCCCTCAAGGTGGGCCCCCAGAGCGCGGGCGCCGATCCCGGACCGGCCTGCTACGGGCGCGGCGGCGAGGCGCCCACCGTCGCCGACGCAAATCTGATATTGGGCCGGCTAGGGCCGACGGGGCTGGCCGGCGGGACGGTCCCTCTCGAGCCGGCGCGGGCTGAGGCCGCGATCGGCCGGCTAGCGCGCGAGCTCGGCCTGTCACCGCTGGAGGCCGCGCGAGGAGTGGTGCGCGTCGTCAACGCCAACATGGCCAATGCCGTGCGCGTTGTCACCGTGCAGCGGGGCGTGGACCCGACGGGGCTGACCCTGGTGCCGTTCGGGGGCGCGGGGCCCTTGCACGCCGGCGAGCTCGCTCAGGAGCTCGGCATTCCCACTCTCGCGGTCCCACCGGCTCCCGGGCTCCTCTGCGCCCTCGGGCTCCTCGTCGAAGATCTGCGTACGGACGCCGTGCGCACCCATCTGGCGCTCCTCGAGCCCGACGGCCTCGCGGCGCTGGCCGCCCGGTTCGCGGAAATGGAGCGGGACGCCATGCGCTGGCTCGATCGGGAGTCCGTGCCGGCGGCGCGGCGGCGCCTCGAGCGCTGGCTCGACCTCCGCTACGTAGGCCAGAACTTCGAGCTGCTGGTGCCCGTGCCCGAGGAGACGTGGCGGGACGGCGATTGCGCCGCGCTCCGCCGGCGCTTCCTCGAGACGCACGAGCAGGTGTACGGCTTCGCGGCCGAGGACGAACCGGTCCAGGTCGTCAACGTGCGCCTGGTCGCGAGGGGCCTGGCCGATCCTCCCCGGCTCGCGCGCCTGCCACGTGGCGGGGCCGAGGCGAGCGCCGCCGAGATCGGCCGCCGCGGCGTCTACGTCGACGACGCGCAGGGCGTGGTTCCTTGTCCGGTGTATGCTCGGGCGCGGCTTCTCGCCGGCCAGCGCCTCGCCGGTCCCGCGGTGGTGGAGCAGTTCGACGCCACCACCTGGCTCCTCCCGCGCCAGGAGGCGGTGGTGGACGACCTGGGCTTTCTCGTGATCCGGCGGGAGCGATGAGAGCGCCATGGATCGGGTGACGCTCGAGGTCATCGGCGCCGCCCTCCTCAGCATCGCCGAGGAGATGGGCACCGCGCTCATCAAGTCCTCCTACTCCACCAACATCAAGGAGCGGCAGGACTGCTCGACCGCTATCTTCGACGCCCGCGGCGAGGTCATCGCCCAGGCGGAGCACATCCCGATGCATCTCGGCTCCTTGCTCGGGGTCGTCCAGGAGATCCTCGCGCGCTATCCGGCCTCGGCCCTGGCGCCAGGCGATGTCTTCATCTCCAACGATCCCTACACCGGGGGCGGCACGCACCTGCCCGGACATCAACCTGATCAGCCCGGTCTTCGCCGATGGCGTGCTGTTCGGCTTCGTGGCCAACATCGCCCACCACGCCGACCGCAGCGCCGACCGGATCCGGACGATCTGGGACGAGGGGCTCCGGATCACGCCGATCCGCCTCGCCGAGGCCGGCCGGATCCGCGAGGACGTGATGGAGCTCCTGCTGGCCAACTTCGCGCTGCCCGACCAGCGGCGGGGCGATTTCCGGGCCCAGATCGCGGCCAACCGCCTCGGCGAGCGTCGGCTCGCCGAGCTGATCGGCCGCTACGGGGCCCTCACCGTGCGGGCGGCGTGCGAGGCGTCGCTGGCGTATGGCGAGCGCAAGATCCGCGCCGCCATCACCTCGCTGCCGGACGGGGTCTGGCGATACGCCGACGCCATGGACGACGATGGGGTCACCCCGAACCCCATCCCCATCGTGGTCACGATCACCAAGCGGGGCGACGCGCTGGCGCTCGACTTCTCGGGCAGCGGACCGCAGTGCGCGGGCGACATCAACGTCGTGTACTTCGCCCTGCTGGCCACCGTGTACTACGCGCTCAAGGCGGTGCTCGATCCCACGATTCCCGCCAACGGGGGCTTCTACCGGGCCATCACGGTGACCGCCCCCGAGGGAAGCATCGTCAATGCCCGGCCGCCGGCCCCGGTGGCCTGGCGCACCCAGACCTGCCAGCGCATCGCCGACGTGGTGCTGGGGGCCCTCGCCCAGGTGGTGCCCGAGCGCGTGCCGGCGGCGGGCAACGGGGCCAACTGCGCCATGGTCTTCTCCGGCACCGATCCGAGCACCGGGAAGCTCTACGTCTACCTCGAGACCCTGGCGGGGGGCGCCGGCGCCACCGAGACCGGCGACGGCCTGGACGCCGTGCAGGTGCACGTCACGAACACGTCGAACCTGCCGGTGGAGGCGCTGGAATCGGAGTACCCGCTCCTCGTGGCCGAGTACGCCCTCGTCGAGGGCAGCGGGGGCGCCGGCCGGCACCGGGGCGGGCTCGGGCTCCGGCGCACCATCGAGGTCCTCGGCCACGAGGCGCGCTTTCTCGGCACAACGGAGCGGGCGCGCCTGGCCCCCTGGGGCCTCTGCGGCGGCCAGCCCGGCGGCCGGGCGCGCCTCGTGCTCGATCCGGGCGGACCCGACGAGCGCGACCTGCCGCCGAAGGTCTGGGGCTATCCCCTCAAGCCCGGCGATCGCGTGTCGATCGAGACGCCCGGCGCCGGCGGCTATGGCCCGCCCGAGGAGCGAGCCCTCGAGCAGCGGCAGGAGGACGAGCGCGACGGCATCAGCCGCGGCCGCGACGACACCCCTTGACGTCGGAGATCCGACCGTTACGGGGACGGAGCCTCCGCGGCCGTGGTACTCGTCCGCCTCAGCATGGTCAGCTTCCCGCCACGCGGCGGGTGTGGCCAGCCCAGTAGGGCTCGCGGAGGTCGCGACGCTTGATCTTGCCGACGGGCGTCTTGGGCAGTGGCTCGTCGCGGATCACGACGCGGCCCGGCTTCTTGTAGGACCCGAGTTGGTCGATGCAGAGCTGGGCGACCTCCGCCTCGGCCACGCGCGTGCCCGGCTTCGGCACCACGACGGCGCAGGGCGTCTCACCCCAGCGCGGGTCGGGGATGCCGAAGACCGCCACCTCCATCACCCCGGGGTGGCCGGCGATGGCGTTCTCGAGCTCCATCGGCCAGATATTGAAGCCACCGGAGATGATCATGTCGTCGGCGCGGTCCAGCAGGTAGAGGTAGCCGTTCCGGTCGATCATGCCGATGTCGCCGGTGAGCACCCACCCGTCGACCATGCGCTCCTTCGTGCCTTCCGGGTCGTTCCAGAAGCCGGTCATCTGCCCGTCGGACCGAGCGACGATCTGCCCGGGCTTGCCCAGGGGCACCGGCTGGTTGCGCTCGTCCCAGATCTCGACGTCGGCGAAGGGCATGACGAGGCCGCAGGACCGCAGGGGGGCGGAGCCCTCCACCTCGGCGAACCATTGCCGCGGCCCCATGAACGACAGCAGCAGCACCTCGGTCTGGCCGTATCCCTGGTAGATGCGGTCGCCGAAGATCTCGTGCGCGGTGAGCGCGGTCGTGTCCGAGATCGGCGCCGCCGCGATCAGCATGCACTTGAGCTTCGACCAGTCCCGCGTGCGCACCGTGGGCTCGTGGTTCAGCACGTTGACCACCGTCGGCACCGCAAACAGGTAGGCGATGCCCTCGCGCTCCATGATCTCGACCACCGCGGCCGGCTCGAACTTGTCCACCATCACGTTGCAGCCACCCCCGAGCCAGATCGGCACGAAGAGGTAGCCGGAGCCGTGGCTGATCGGGCCCAGGTGCAGGCATTTGTCGCCCGGCTCCACCGGCGGGTAGTGGTAGAACCAGTCGCGGTTGCAGGCCAGCCAGGCCTTGTGGGTGTAGGCGACGCCCTTGCTGCGCCCGGTGGTGCCGCCGGTGTGGCGGATGATATAGGGGTCCTCCGGACGGATCCTCAGCATCGGGTCCGCCGGCGACTGCTGGGCGAGCCAGGCCTCATAGCTCTCGTCGCGCACCAGGACGTGCCGGAGCTCGGGGAGCTGCTGCGTGAAGTCCGCCACGTCCGGCGCGTGGCTGGCGCCGACCACCAGCGCCTTGCAGCCGGTGTGCCCGACCATGTGCAGATGCGCTTCACGCGAGTTCCGGGGATAGAGCGGCACGCGCACCAGGTTGGCGATGCCTGCGCCCAGGAAGAAGTCCGCGGCCTCCTTGGAATTGTCCTCCAGCACCGCGACGCGGTCCCCGGGCTCGAGGCCGAGAGCAATCAGTCCGTTCGCCATGCGACAGCCGCGCTCCCAGGCCCGGGCGAAGGTCAGCCGGTCCCCGCCGTGCACGACCGCCTCGCGGCCGGCGAAAAACGTCGCGGCACGCCGCATCGCGCTCGTCACGTCCATGGCGTCCTCCCCCGGGCTGGCACAGCGACCTCGACGCCGACGGGGTCACTTCCCCATCACGAGATTCGGTAACCAGAGGGCGATCCCCGGGAAGTACAGCAGGAGCCCGATACAGATCGCCATCCCCACCATGAACGGGAGCACCCCGATCCAGAGGTCGAGCATCGTCCCGACCTTCAGCCCGGCTTCTTCGGACACCGACTTGCGAATCCCCTGGATGATGTAGAGGTTGAGGCCTTCCGGCGGACTGACGAGGGCCGCCTCCAGCAGGATCACCATGATGATGCCGAACCATACCAGGTCGACGTTCATCGACTTCAGGACCGGCACCAGGATCGGCATGGTCGTCACCATCATCGAGAGGGCCTCCATGAAGGTGCCGAGGATCAGGTAGAAGACCACCAGGACGAGCACGAAGGTGCCCGGCGTGAGATTCCATCCCGACACCAGCTGGGTGAGCTGCGCGGGGACCCCGAGAATCGCCAGCGCGAAGCTCATGATGAACGCCGAGGTCACGATGAGCATGATCATGGAGGACGCCTGCACCGTCGTCACCATGACCTTCTTCAGCATGGGAACGCTGACCTCGCGGGCCAGGCCCGCGAGGAACAGACTCGCGACGACCCCGAAGGCCGCGGCTTCCGTGGGCGTGGCGATCCCCAGATAGATCGTGCCCAGTACGATGAACATGAGGGCGAGGACGGGCAGGAGCGACAGGAGTCCCAGGAAGCGCACCCGCCACGACGGGGCCACCTCGCGCGGCGCCACCGACGGCCAGATCTTCGCGGCCACGGCGATGATGAGCATGAAGATCCCGGCGAGCATGAACCCGGGGACGAACCCCGCCAGGTACAGCCGGCCGATGGATTCCTCGGCCAGCACGCCGTAGATGATCATCGAGATGCTGGGCGGGATGAGGATGTCCAGGGTGCCACCGGCCGCCAGGCTCCCGATCACCAGGCGCTCGTTGTAGTTCCGCGCTCTGAAGGCGGGCAGGGCGACGGCGCCGACGGTCGCCGCGCAGGCCGCGCTCGAGCCGGAGATGGCCCCGAAGACCGCGCAGAAGGCGATGTTGGAGTGCAGGATTCCGCCCGGAAGCGGCGCCAGCCAGTGGGAGAGGACCTGATAGAGCCGCTCGGAGAGACGGCTGTAGATCAGGATCTCCCCCATCATCACGAACAGCGGAATGGCCACCAGCACGGAGCTGCTGTTCACGTTCCAGGCGATCTGCCCCAGCATGTCCCACAGCGGGCGGTCGGAGAACAGGTACATCAACGCCATGCCGATGAGGCCCAGGGCACTGGCCACGTGCAGCCCGGCCAGGAACAGCACGATCATGAGCACGGAAGCGATCGTGAGGATCATGGGGGAGCGTGCCTCCTATCCCTGCGGTCCGGCGCGGGCCTCCGTGGAGTCCCAGCCCGCGAGGATCGCGATGGCGGTGAACACCGCCGCCAGGGCCAGGAGACTGAACCCCACCCCCAGGATCCCCTGAGGGATGTAGAGGGGGGTCAGCAGATAGGTGGAAGACCTCATGTCGTTTTCCAGGGAGTCCGCGACCAGGGACCAGATCTTCCACGAGATGAGCGAGGCAAAGGCGGCCATGAGGACCTGCGCGAGGACGTCCACCGCCCTCCTCACGCGATCGGCCAGGTACGGGAACACGACGTCGACGCGGACGTGCGCGCCGGTTCGGAGGGCGAAGGCGGATCCCCAGGTCGCGGCGAGGGCCAGCATGTAGCCGCTGATCTCATCGGTCACGCGCGTCGTCGGGAGACCGACATCGCTGCCCCATTTCCGGGCCAAAACATCGTAGGTGACGAAGAAGGCGAGCAGGATGTACAGGGCCCCGGCAAGATACCCCGGCCAGGTGAAGACGAGATCCACCGCGCGCGCGAGGGCCGGCGTTCGTGTCAGTGACGGCCGCGCCTCGTTCACCGGCGCGACCTACGGGTTGACCGTGAAGCCGACGAGCGGCGCGACGACCTCGTTGAACAGGCGCGCGGCCTCGGCGCCACCCGCTCGCTTCACCCAGTCCGGAACCACCTTCGACCGGAGCACGTCCTTGATCGCGGCCTGCGTCTCCGGAGAAAACGGGATGTGCTCCATGCCCTTCTCGACGTTCCTGTCGATCCCCTCCTTGTTCCACACGTCGATCGCCTCGAACGCCTTGCCCTCGACGACCTTCTCTGCCTCTTCCTTCAAGATCTGCTGGATGTCCGGCGGCAGCCGCTTCCAGCTGTTCTTGTTGATGGCGAGGGAGACGTGCGGCCGCATCGAGATGGGACCGACCAGGTACTTCGAGACCTCGTACCAGCGCAGGCCGAACCCGGGCTTCGTGCCGGTGATCCCCGCGTCGAGCGTGCCGCGCTCGAGGGCCGTGTAGGCCTCCGCGAACGGGATGGTGAGAGGCTCGCCGCCCAGCCCGGCGACCAGCGAGGCGAGCGCGACGCTGTGCACGCGCGTCTTGAGCCCCTTGAAGTCGGCGGGCTTCCGCACGGCTCTCTTGCTGAAGAAGGCCTGGTCGGGATACACCGCCATCGCCAGCACCACCGCGTTGGCCTTCTGATCGAGGAGCTTCGTCTCGTGGGGCTTCCAGGCCATGATCGCCTTCTTGGCGGTCTGCGCGTCGGGGAAGATCCCGGGCAACTCGAGGATCTCGACCATGGGAAGCTCACCGGCCACGTAGCCGCCGTACACCTCGGCGACGTCCACCACTCCCGTCTTCACGACCCGAATCGTCTCGGCGCCGCCGAGGCCGAGCTCGGGGAGCGATGTCAGCTCGAACTGCACCCGGCCGTTGGTGCGCTTCTCCACCGCCTGCGCCCACTCCTGGAAGAGCTTCCAGGGATCGAGGGTCCGGTTGATGCCCATCAGCTTCAGCTTGAATTCTGCCTTGGGCGCCTGCGCCACGACCGGGGCGGGCGTCCACACGCCGGCCAGCAGGACGAGAAGCCCCATGACGCCGAGCAGGAACGCGATCCTCCGCATGGACGTGCTCATAGGACGTGCCCTCCGTCTGGTTGGTCGGATCACTCCACCCGCCCGGCCATCGGCGGTCCGCATACTCTAGACGAGGGCGTTACCCGCCGGCAAGACCTATCGTGCACATCGCGGAACGAGTGATGACGCCAGTGTATAGAGCGCGCGACCGCTACTTCCCCCGCGCCGGGTAGACCACGATGAAGCTCGACTGGTTCGGCATCTTCACCTTCGGCAACGTCTGCGCGTTCATCTCGTCGTTCTGGCCGATGATCCCGTTGAGATTGAGCAGGTACGCGGTGACCGCGTACACCTCGTCGTCGCTGAGCGATTGCGGCTGGATGTAAGGCATCGAGCGGCGCACGTAGTCGAAGACGGTCGTCGCGTACGGCCAGTAACTGCCGATCGTGCGTACCGGCGCCTTGCTGGTGAGTGTCCCCTGGCCGCCGACAAGCCGGTCGTTCGGTTGCCCCACGCCCTTCGCGCCGTGGCAAGTCTGGCACTTCTGCTCGTAGACGACCGCCCCCGTCGTCGGCGTGCCCTTGCCCGGCGGCAACCCGATGCCGTCAGGTCCCACGCTGATGTCCCAGCCCGCGATCTGCGCCGGCGTCGCCTCGCGCCCCAGGTTCGGGCTCTCGATCGCATTCGAGGTCATGCGGGCGCCGGCGCAGCCTCCGACGACGAGCAGCGCAAGCGCCACACTGACGAGATCACGCGTAGACATGCTTCACCTCGCCGTTCGCCGCCACGCTCCAGGCCTGGATGCCGTGGAAGTGGAAGATGGCGTTGTTGCCGTGCTCGGCGATGAACTTCTCGCGCTCCGGCTGCACGGCCCCGGTATCGTCGGTGGCGCGCGACTTGAGCACGGCCGCCGTGCCGTCCCACTTCCACGGGAGCCGGAACCGCGTGAGCGCACGTGGCAGCACGGGCGCCACCAGCGGCACCGCCGTCCACGTCCGGCCGCCGTCGGTCGACACCTCGACCTTCCTGATCGTCCCGTTGCCCGACCACGCGATGCCGGAGATCTGATGGAGCCCGGCGCCCCGCAGCGTCATCCCGTGCGAGGGACGCGTGATGACGGACTTCACCTCCATCGGGTACGTGAACATCAGCGACTTGCCGTCGCCCTGGAGGTCGGTGTAGCGCGACGTCTCGTCCTTGGTCATGATCGGCGCGGACACGATCTTGAGGCGCCGGAGCCACTTCACGCTCAGGTTACCTTCCCACCCGGGCAAGAACAGGCGCACGGGATAGCCGTTCTCCGGCCGCAGCCGCTCGCCGTTCTGGAACAGGGCGACGATCGCGTCGTCCATCGCCTTGGCCATCGGGACGCTGCGGCTCATGGCGGCGGAGTCCGCGCCCTCGGCGAGAATCCACTGTGCGCTCCGGTCGACGCCGGCCTCCTCGAGCAGCAAGCGCAGCGGCACCCCGGTCCACTCGCTGCACGACACGAGTCCGTGCGTCTCACCGGCGGTGAGATTGGGCGGCGTCGGCTGGTAGAGCACCTGGCTGTTGCCGGAGCACTCGAGGAAGTGGATCCGGGAGATCATCGGATAGCGCAGGAGCGCCTCCACGGTGAAGATCAACGGGCGCTTCACCATGCCGTGGATGAGTAACCGATGCGTGTCCGGGTCGATGTCGGGCACGCCGCCATGGTGCCGCTCGAAGTGCAGCCCGGTGGGCGTGATCATGCCCTCGAGCGACTCCAGCGGCGTGCGCGAGGCGCCGCTGCCCGTCGTCCCGGGCTGCGAGCGGATGAGCGTGCGCGTCACCTTGCTTTCGTACTTGGCGGGGCGGCCGTACTCGGACATCCCGGCCCCGGGGACTTTCATCGACGACGGGACTTCCGGCGGCTCGGCCGCTTCGGCGTGTTTTGCTCCGCCTGCCACCAGACCGCTCGCCGCGAGCAAGCCGACGCTCTGTTTGATGAACCTACGCTTGGAATCGTCCATCGTGAGCCTCCTGGTGCGGCTGACCTAGGGGGGGCGGGCTGCGACGGCGCCTGCGCCTCACGCCTTCCCCGCCCCCTTCCCCGCCGCCATCACCTTGGCCGGCGTGTAGGGCACGCTCCGAAGCCGCACGCCGATGGCGTCGAAGACGGCGTTGGAGATGGCGGGGGGCGGCAGGCACGCCGCCGGCTCGCCCACGCCCCAGGGCGGGTCCCCGGGCCGGTTGATCAGCTCCATGTGCACCTCGGGCACCTCGGGGAAGCGCAGGATGGGGTAGGTCGCCCAGTCCACGCTCGTCACGCGCGCGCGGTCCCACTTGAGCTCTTCCTTGATCGTGCGGGAGACGGTCTGGATGATCTGGCCTTCGATCTGGGCGCGCACGCCGTCGGGGTTGATGATCTGGCCGCAGTCATGCGCGACGAAGAAGCGGGTGCAGCGGATCGCCCCCGTCTGCTTGTTGACCTCGACCTCGGCCACGCCGGCGCAGTAGGTGCGGACGTTCTCGTACTTCACGTAGGCGATGCCGCGCCCGCGGGCGATGGCGCCGGACGGATCGCGCCCGGGTGACGGGCGCGTGTCCCACTTCGCCATGTGGGCGGCCGCGCGGAGTACCGCGATGCCGCGCGGATCACTGAGATAGCGCAGGCGGTACTCGACGGGGTCGGCGCCGGCCGCGGCTGCGCACTCGTCGATGAAGACCTCGTTGGCGAAGGTGTTCTGCATGCGCCCCGGCGTGCGGATCCACGAGGGGCGGAAGGGCGTGGTCTCGAGCCGGTGGGCCACCGCCTTCTGGTGGGCGAAGGGGTAGGAGGGATCCAGGTTGCGGTGGATATTGCCCGGGTTGATGGCTTCCTTCTGGGGAAGGCCGGCGTGGGTAGCCGCCAGCGTGCGCGGCCACTCGGTGATGTCGGCCTTGGGCGCCCAGAGCTCGGAGTCCCAGCCGACGATATTGCCCTGGGCATCGAGCCCGGCCGTGATCTCCACGAGCGTGGGCGGGCCCTTCGGGTCCCAGCCATGCTCGTCCTCGCGCATCCACTGCACGCGCACGGGCCGGCCGACCATCTTGGAGATGAGCGCGGCGTCCGCGGTGGCATCCTCGTGGCCGTTCCGGCCGTAGCAGCCGGAGCCGTCGAGGTACTGGATGTGGATGTCCTTGGGATCCATTTGAAGCGTCTGGGCGACTTCCTTCCGGAGCCAGTGGGGCGCCTGCGAGGGCGACCAGATCTCGGCCTTGCCGCTCTTGACGTCCGCGACCGCGCAGGACGGGCCGATCGACCCGTGGGTATGCACGGCGAAGTCGTAAGTGGCCTTGAGGGTCTTGGCCGCCCCCGCGATGGCAGCCTTCGGATTGCCGCGGTCCACGGCGACGTCGTCCTTGGCAAGCTTGGTCCCGCGCACGTGCTCCCAGAGCTTGGCCTGGTCGGGGAGCCCTTCCCATTTCGTCCAGGTGGCCTTGAGCTGCCTGGCGCCCTTGATCGCTGCCCACTCGCTCTCGGCGACGACGGCGAGGAAGCTGCCCTCGCGCACGACGCGGGCGCTCTTGATGCTCTTGATGGAGCCCTCGTCCACTCGCTCGAGGGTGGCGCCGATGGCGGGCGGGCGAATCACCCGCGCGTGGAGCATGCCGGGCACGCGGAAGTCCTGCATGTAGGTGTGGGTGCCCGTGACCTTGCCGGCCACGTCCGGCCGCGGCACCGGCTGGCCGACGACCGTGTGGTCCTTCGGGTTCTTGAGGGGCGCGGCCGCGTCCAGTTTCAGCTCGAAGGCCTTGTCGCCGATCAGCTCGGCATAAGTGAAGCGGCGCAGCGGCTCGGCACGCAGGAAGATGACGCCGTCCTTCACGGCGAAGTCGACGGAGGGCATCCCGGTCTTCTGCACCGCCATCTGGATCAGCGCCTGGCGCGCGGTGGCCGCCGCCTGGCGGAGCTGCACGCCGGCCACCTGGATGGAGAGGCTGCCCCAGGTGGGGCCCTGATCAGGGGTGAGCGCGGTGTCGCCCTCGATCAGCTTGATCTTGTCGAGGCGGACGTCCAGCTCCTCGGCGACCATCTGGGGGATCGCGATGCGGATGCCCGTGCCGATGTCCACTTTGCCGGTGTAGGCGGTGACGGTGCCGTCCTTGTGGACGGCGAGGAAGCTGTCGACCTGGTCCAGCGCCAGGGGCTTGGTCTGCCCGCCCGCCGGGGCGCCGGCCTGCGCGTGGGCCTCGGGGGCCTCCCAGGCCAGGCTGAAGGTGACGACGAGGGCCCCGGTACCGATCAGGAACTCGCGGCGGGTCGCCTGGGATGTCGTGTCCGGCGTTATCGGCGTCATGTCAGGCCCCCTTTCCCATCAGGGCCGCGGCGCGCTTGACGGCGGCGAGGATGCGCTGGTGCGTCCCGCAGCGACAGAGATTGTTCCGGAGCTCCGCGCGGATCTCTCGCTCGGACGGGTTGCCCGGCCGGGCAGCGAGGAAGGCGGCGGTCTGCATCACCATGCCGTTGATGCAGTAGCCACACTGGGCCGCCTGCTCCTCGATGAAGGCCCGCTGCACGGGATGCGGCTTCTCGGGCGTGCCCAGGCCCTCGAGGGTGACGATCTTGGCCGCCGGGCCGACCTTGCTGACGGGGACGATGCAGGAGCGCACCGCCTTGCCGTCCATCAGCACGGTGCACGCCCCGCACTGCGCCAGGCCGCAGCCGAACTTGGGGCCGTGCAGAGCCAGGTTGTCGCGCAGCACGTAGAGGAGCGGGGTGTCGGGCTCGACGTCGAGCGGTTGGGACTTGCCGTTGACCGTGAGCGTGATCATGGGCCCCTCCTGATGTGGGGGACGGGTCGCCAACGGCGCGAACGTAGGGCGGAAGTGCTCGGTTGTCAAGCGCAGCGTGCCGCGTCAAGCCTTTGGCGCGCAGGTGACGGCGACCACGGCGGCGCGATAGGCTCCAGGTCATGAACGAAGCGCTGCCGGTCGTCTATCTCGCCAGGCATGGTGAGACCGCCTGGAGTCTCTCCGGGCAGCACACGGGACTGACCGACATTCCGTTGACCGAGCGGGGCGAGCGCGACGCGCGGCGGCTCGGAGAACGGCTGAGGGGACGGAGCTTCGCCAAGGTGCTGACGAGTCCGTTGCAGCGGGCGGCCCGGACGTGCGCGCTGGCCGGCTTCGGCAGCGCCGCCGAGGTCGACAAGGACCTGGTTGAATGGGACTACGGCGCGTACGAGGGACGCCGCCGCGTCGAGATTCTCGCCGAGCGCCCGGACTGGCAATTGTTCCGCGATGGCTGTCCGGGAGGAGAGTCGCCGCAGCAGGTGGGCGCCCGCGCCGACCGCGTGCTGAGCCGCGTGAGAGCGGTCGAGGGCGACGTGCTGCTCTTCTCGAGCGGGCATGTGCTGCGAGTGCTCACCGCCCGCTGGCTCGGGCTCGAGCCGGGAGCCGGGCGATATTTCTCCCTCGACACCGCGAGCCTGAGTCAGCTCGGCTACGAGCACAGCCGAGCGAGGACGGTGATTCAACGATGGAACGATACCGGTCACGCGGGGACGTGAAGGATCTTCGGCGCCGCCGGCTCGGTGCTATGCCGGCTCGATGCTATGGTGGTTGGCACACCGCGGGTCAGGCAAACGGTGCGGTTCACCCCAACGCCGGAGGAAACCATGAGGAAAATCGCAAGCCATCTGGTCGTCACCCTGTCTTGTGCGGCAATGCTGACCGGATGTGCCCTCAGTCACGGTCCTGTCGTTGCACCGATAACGCTCAACATGAAGGGTCCGGTCTCGGCCGGCCCGGCCGTGGGCAGCGCCAAGGTCGGCAAGGCGGAAGCGTGGGGAATTTTGGTCTTTTCCACGGGCGATGCAAGCATATCGGCCGCGATGGCGAACGGTGGCATCACGAAGATTCATCACGTTGATCAGGAGACAGAGAACATCCTGGGCATCTGGGCCAAGTACACGACAGTGGTCTACGGAGAGTAGGCACCATCGTTCCCGTGTTGCCTGACTCGCGGTGAACCTCGCCACGATGGCGAGGGCGATCGGGCAGCTTGCCTCGCGCGGGCGGCCGGCCTCTGGCAGTGGGGAGCGATCCAGGGGAGACTGAGGCATGGCCACCTCGCCGCTCGCGGGCAAGCCGGCGCCGCCGGAGATGCTGGTGGATCTCGGCCGGCTCGAGCGCGACTACTACGCGCGCCGGCCCGAACTGGACGATCCCGACCAGCTCGTCGCCTTCGGCACCAGCGGCCACCGGGGCTCGTCCCTGCGCGGCTCGTTCAACGAGGCGCATATCCTCGCGATCACCCAGGCGATCTGCGACTACCGGCGGAGCCAGGAGATAGACGGCCCGCTCTACATGGGCAAGGACACGCATGCTCTCTCCGGGCCGGCCCAGCGCACCGCGCTCGAGGTGCTGGCGGCCAACGACGTGGAGACGGTCATCCAGCGCGACGACGGCGTGACGCCCACGCCCGTCATCTCGCGCGCCATCCTCGTCCATAACCGCGGCCGCGCGGCGCACCGCGCCGACGGCATCGTCGTCACGCCGTCGCACAATCCTCCGGAAGACGGCGGCTTCAAGTACAACCCGCCCAGCGGCGGCCCGGCGGACACCGACGTGACGCGCTGGGTGCAGGATCGTGCCAACGAGCTGCTGCGGAACGGGAACGCCGGCGTGAAGCGAGTGCCCTACGCCGCCGCCATCAAGGCGGGGAGCACGCATCAGGAAGACTTCGTTCTCCCGTACGTGGAGGATCTGCGGAACGTCGTGGACATGGACGCCATCCGCGGCGCCGGCCTCACGCTGGGTGTGGACCCGCTCGGCGGCTCGGCCGGACCGTACTGGGCGCCGATCAATGCCGTCTACGGGCTGGACATCGCCGTCGTCAACCCGGTGATCGATCCGCGGTTCGCGTTCATGACCCTCGACTACGACGGCAAGATCCGCATGGACTGCTCGAGTCCCCATGCCATGGCGCGGCTCGTCGGCCTCAAGGATCGGTACCGCGTGGCCTTCGCCAATGACCCCGACGCGGATCGCCACGGGATCGTGACCGCGGCGGGGCTGATGAACCCGAACCACTACCTGGCCGTCGCCATTCACTATCTGCTCACCAGCCGCTCCCACTGGCCGGCGGAAGCCGCCGTCGGCAAGACGGTGGTGAGCAGTGGCCTGATCGACCGCGTGGTGGAGAAGCTGGGCCGCCGGCTGTGCGAGGTGCCGGTGGGATTCAAGTGGTTCGTGCCGGGCCTCCTCGACGGCTCGCTGTGCTTCGGCGGCGAGGAGAGCGCGGGGGCGAGCTTCCTGCGGCAGGACGGGACCGTGTGGACGACCGACAAGGACGGCCTGATCATGGCGCTCCTGGCCGCCGAGATCACCGCGCGCACGGGCAGGGACCCGGGCGAGCACTACCGCACGCTGACCGCGGAGCTCGGCACCCCGCACTACACGCGCATCGATGCGCCGGCGACGCCCGAGCAGAAGGCGCGGCTGGGGAAGCTCACGCCCGAGGCGGTCACGGAGGCGAAGCTGGCCGGCGAGCCCATCACCGCCAAGCTGACGCGGGCCCCCGGCAACGACGCCCCCATCGGGGGCCTGAAGGTGATCGCCGCCGGCGGCTGGTTCGCGGCGCGACCCTCCGGGACGGAGAATATCTACAAGATCTATGCGGAGAGCTTCAAGAGTCCGGCGCATCTCGATGCTATCGTGCGCGAGGCGCAGGCAATGGTGGATGGTGCCCTGAGGTGAAGGGCCTGGAGCCGCCGCGCGCGGCGTGAAAAGGGGAGACGTCCCATGTCAACCAAGGTGCGAATCAACCTGGCCAACGCGCAGGAGCTGCTCGAGCTGCCGGGCCTGGGGCCGGCGCAGGTGGCCGCCATCGTCCGCTTTCGCTCGGAGCATGGCCCCATCAAGGACGCCCACCAGCTCGCCACGATCTTGAGCGGGTTTCCGCTGACGGAGGCGCTGCGCGCCCGCGCCGACTTCTCGCCGTCGGACGCCACCGCGCCCGAGGCGCCGGGGGCGTAGTAGTGCGCGATGCCTGGTCGCTGCTGAGCACCACCTTCAGCGACTGGTACGAGGACCGGGCGCAGCGCATGGGGGCGGCGCTCGCCTACTACACGATCTTCGCGCTCACGCCCGGCCTCGTCATCGTCATGGCGCTGGCCGGAGTTCTCCTCGGCCCGGGCGCGGAGAGCCAGATCATCGGCCAGATCCACGAGCTCATCGGGGGGCAAGGGGCGAAGGCGATCGAGGCGACGGTCCGGAGCGCGCGGGCCACTCCGCCGAGCGCCACGGAGCTGGCTCTGGTGATCGTCACGCTGGTGTTCGGGCTCTGGGGGGTGTTCGGCGAGCTTCAGGACGGGCTCAACACGATCTGGGGGGTGACGCCGAAGCCCGGGCGGCGGATACGGGACATCGTGAAGGAGCGGTTCTTGTCCTTCGCCATGGTCGTCGGCACGGGCTTCCTCCTCCTGGTGTCACTCGTCGTGACGGCCTGGCTCGCCGCGGTCAGCACCTATGTCAGCTATCTCTTGCCGGCGCCGGCCCTGGCGCTCGAGGCGCTGAACACCGGCCTCTCGCTCGTCGTGATCACCGGCGCCTTCGCGCGTGATCTTCAAGCTGCTGCCCGACGTGAGGATCGCCTGGCGGGATGTCTGGCTGGGGGCGGCGGTCACCTCGCTTCTGTTCACCGCCGGCAAGTTCCTCATCGGCCTCTATCTCGGCAAGAGTGCGGTGGCCTCGGCCTACGGCGCCGCCGGCTCTCTGGTCATCATCGTGGTCTGGGTGTACTACTCCGCGCAGATCCTGCTCTTCGGCGCCGAGTTCACCAAGGTGTGGACCAAGCGTCGGGGCTCCGGATTCAAGGTGCAGAAGACGGCGAAGCCGGTGACGGCCGAGGCGCGCGCCGAGCAGGGCCTGGGGCCGAAGCCGAAGAAGTGACGGCGCCATTCTCGGCGGACCCCGCTGGCTTCGAGCCCGTCGGATTCCCTCCGCCGTGGCCGACGCGGCCGTGGATCTACGCGAACGTGATCACGTCGCGGAACGGGATCGTGACGTGGATCCGGGCGGGGGCTCACGACGATCCCGTCCGCGCGATTGCCGGCGGTGACTTCAGCCGGCCGGGCCGGCGCGCCGACGTCCGGCTCATGCGCCGGCTCCGCGCGGGCGCCGACGCCGTCTCCTTCGGGGCGCAGACGCTCCGGGACCAGCCGGATCTCATCGGCGCCGCGGATGACGTCGGCGGCGAGCTCGGAGAGGCGCTGATCCGGTTCCGGGCGGAGCAGGGGCGAGGGCGCGTTCCCCTCCAGGTCATCTACTCCGAGTCGGGCTGGCTCGATCTGTCCGTCCCGCTCTTCAATACCCCCGGGCTCACGGCGATCGTCGTGACGACCAATGCCGGCGAGCGTCGTCTTCGCGGGCAACGGAGTGAGGACCGGGGCGTGAACGTCCTGGTGGCCGGCGAGGAACGGGTCGAGTCGGGCGGACTCGTCCACGCCCACGAGCGGCTCTTCACCGACTTCGGCGTGCGCTACCTGGACTGCGAGGGCGGGGCGGTGATCCTCGAGGCGCTGCACCGGGCGGGCATCCTGGACGAGATCTTCGTCACGGTCACGGACGTGTCCATCGATCCCGCCGCCCACGCGGGAGTCAAGCGCATCACCCCTCTGGATGGCGGCGCGGCCCGCCTGATCGCGGAAGGCGGGACGCCGTCGGATCCCGGCTACCGCTTCCAGCGGTGGCGCTTCAATGATCGCTAGAGTATCGTCATCTCCCGAACCGCCATGAGCCAGCTCAACTCCAAGAAGCGTGCGAAGCTGCCCAAGAGCGCCTTCGCCTACGTGGATTCGAAGGGACGGAGGCGACTCCCGATCCACGACGAGCCGCACGTGCGAAACGCGCTGTCGCGCTTCAACCAGGTGGCGTTCGAGGATGAGGCGGCCAGAGAGCGGGCGCGCAAGCGGCTCCTCGAGGCGGCCAAGAAGTACCGGATCGTGCCCATCGGCTTCATGACCGGCCAGCTGCGTTCTCAGATGAGCGAGGCGGCGGCCGGGCGGCTGGTGATCGAGCTGGGACAGGTCGGCACGCCCGCCGAGCTCGAGCGGCGGCTGCGCGCGGCCCTCCGTGACCCCTCGCTCTCGGTCTTGCACTGGTCCGAGTCGGCCGGCACCTATCTCGACGGCGCCGGTCGGCCCGCCGCGCTGCCGGCCGCGCCCGAGGGGCGGGCCGTGACGCTCCTCGAGCATCAGGGTCGCCCGATGACCGCCCTCGTGCACGACCGCGCCGTCCTGGACAACCCGGACCTCGTGAAGACCGTGACGGCAGCGGCCAGGATGGCGGTCGAGAACGAGCGGCTGCGCGGCCAGGTCGAGGCCCAGGCCAGCGAAGCGCGGACCCTGCCCACCGGCCATGTGACCTTCCTCTTGACCGATATCGAAGGGTCGACGGGCCTCCTCCAGCGACTGGGCGACCGGTACGCCGCCCTCCTCGCCGAGGTCCGCGCCATCATCCGGAGCAGCGTGCATCGGGCGGAGGGCCGCGAGGTGGACGCTCGCGCGGATGAGTTCTTCGCGGTGTTCGATCGCGCTCCCGCGGCGCTCGAGGCTGCCCTGGCGATCGAGCGGAGCTTGCAAGGACGGGCCTGGCCCGATGGAGTCGAGGTCAAGGTGCGAGCCGGCATTCATAGCGGGCGTCCCACGCTGACCGACTCCGGCTACGTCGGTCTGGCCGTGCACACCGTCGCGCGGATCGGCTCGGCGGCTCACGGGGGTCAGATCCTGCTCTCCGCCGCGGCCCGGGATGCCGTGGGCCGCGCGCGGCCAGCCGGCATACGCTTCCGGGGCCTGGGCTCGCATCGGTTCCGTGGCCTGCGCGAGCCGCAGACCGTCTTCCAGGTCGAGGCCGCGGACCTGCCGGCCCGCTTCCCGCCGCTGCGTACCCTCGGGGCATCGGTCGGCGAACCCCGCCGGTGGCTCAAAAAGGTCCAGATGCGAGGCGGCGCCCGAGAGCCGCACGCGAGACGTAGTCTCTCTACGTTGAGCGTGCGGCCGAGGGCGCCAACGACGCAGATGGGCCTTTTTCAGCCGCCGGCTAGCGTCCCCAGCGCGTAGCCGGCCGCGCCCCCGATCAGGCAGAACAGGAGCGAGCGGGTCGGGCTGAGCAACAGCGCGCCCAGGGCGGCCCAGAGGATGGGGCCGTCGACCAGCGCGCGATCGCCGGTCACCAGGGTCGCGGTCGCGAGCCCCGCGAAGATCGGGGCCGGCATGCGCGCCAGGATCGCCTCGAAGCGCGCCCCGGCCCGCGGCAGCAGGGCCAGCGAGACCGCGCGGCTGCCGTAGGTGATCGCGGCGATGATCCCGAGCACCAGCGCGCTCATCGCTCGCCTCCGGGTAGGGCCACGAGCACCGCGGCGACGACGGGGGCGAGGACGCGCAGGTCGGGCCAGGCGAAGGCGACCGCCGCCGTGAGCAGGGCGGCGGCCAGGGCGCGCACGGCGTGGGAGCGGCGGGTCACCGCCAGCGAGGCCAGCCCGATGAAGAGGACGGGGAAGATCGCGCCCGCCACCTTCTCGACGCCCGCGAGCCCCACTCCCAGCACACCGATCAGAGTGCCCACCTGCCAGGCGAGGTAGCAGGCGACGCCCGAGATCAGGAACGTGCGCTCGATCGCCGCCCCCGCGGGCACCCCGGCGCGCTCGGCGGCGTGGCCCGCGGCGACGGCGAATCCAAAGGTCTCGTCGACGAGAAAGAAGGCCAGGGCCGCCCGGCGCAGCCGCGAGCCTTCGATGCGCGGCCGGAGGACCGCGCCGAGCACCAGGTGACGGAGGTTCAGCACGATGGCGATCAGCACGAGCGGCAGGATCGTGGCGCCCGCGCTCAGCAAGGCCAGGAGCGCGAACTGCAGCGCGCCGGAGAAGATGAGCGCCGAGGACGCCAGCGTCAGCGGCACGCCCATGACGGCGCGGGCGGCGGCCCCGTAGAGGGTGCCGAAGACAAGGATGGCGGCCGCCGCGGGCAGGCACGTCACCAGGATGGCGCGAGTGCCCGGCGCCTTCACGCGCGGCGCCCGGCGCGGTACAAGGCCTCCTTGATAGCTGGCGGGCACCCATCGGCATCGACCCGGATCGGCAAGGCGGTTCCCATTGTAGAGCCAAGGCCAGGCACTTTTTCGCTCGAATCACTTCGGCGCCTGTCATACTCCGCGCGTACGATACGATCGCCACGCGAAAACGTTCGATGCTGTCGTTATCGGGCGAAGAGGAGCAGCCGTGGCACGCTACGCCGTCGCGCTAGGGGCCATCGCCCTCGTTGCGCTCACAACCGTCGATCCCTCGCCCGCCGGCGATCTGGGCGACGAGGCCTTCGGCCTGAGACTAGGCCTGGCCCTGGACCGCGCCTCCACCTTCACGGATGTCACCGCGTTGTCCGCCTCCACCGCGTATCCCTACCTTTCGTCGGTGAACCCGGCGGCGGGCGATTTTCTACGGGAGCCTCCCAACCAGTTCCGGGTGATCGGGACGCTCACCGGGGCCTATGTGGCGTTCAACAACGGCAGCTCGATCATCGCGGGGGCCGCGAGCGCCACCTACCGCCTGCCGTCTGCCGGCACCATCCTCGCGTCCTACACGCGGGTCGACTCCCAGGACGTGGAGAGCCATCAGGGGGACCACTTCACCCTGCGCTCGAACGAGCTGCGCCTCACCTACAGCCACTTGCTCGATACGTGGATCGCGGTCGGGGGCGCGGTTCGTTTGAGCCAATCGAGGCTGGGCTTCTCGAGTCTCTTCTCCGACTTTCCCCTCCATACGGAAACAGAATCCCTCGGCGTCGAAGGCAGCCTCGGGGTCCTGGTGGCCCCCCACCGGCATTGGCTGATCGGTCTTCAGGTGGCTCTGGGGTGGACTCGTGGAGAGACGACCGGATTCATAGACTTCCCTCCGGAGCCGTTCGGTCCCGGCCTCACGTCCATTGACTTCAGGGACAACACGCGCTCGCTGAACATTCGCGGAGGAGTCGGCTGGCGACCATCCGAGAAGTTCGGCGCCTACGCCGATTGGCAGTATTTCCGCCTCAGGAACGAACGGTTCGGATCGAGCGACGACAGCGCGGAGGTCGGTCGCATGTTCGCCGGGGTCGAATACCTGCCCCTCCAGGTCGTCGCGCTGCGGCTGGGGGGCACCGCCGACACCGACGGCCAGTTCACCGTGAGCACGGGAGTCGGGTTCTATCCCACCAAGTACTTCCAGGCCGAGCTGGCGTACGTCTACAACGCGTTCCCGGAGATCCGGAAAGAGTTCGGTCGCGCCCATCTGGTCAGCCTCTCGCTCGCGTTCGTCTTCTAGCGCGCTCCTTGGCCGAGGTGAACCATGACGAATCGCGCCTTCCGAGAGACCCGAGAGCAGGTAGCGGAATCGATCCGAGGGACGCTCGCGCGTGAGTCTCGAGGATTCGAGCTGCGCCTGGCCTACGTCCGCGTGGCCGCTCTCGCCGCCGTGCTGTGCCTGAACACCGCGTCGATCCGCTGGCCGTGGCTGCAGGGTCTCGACCGTCTTCCGCCAATCAACGCGCTCACGGACGCCGCCATGCTGGCGGTGGCCATCACCATCCTGTTCCTCCTTCGGCGCGGATGGTACCCCCCGGGCATCACCGCGCTCTTGCCTGCCGTCGACGCCACCTTCATCTTTTGCGCGTACGGCACCGTGCTGGCCACCGCCGAGCCGACTCTGTTTGGCATCGGGATGGAGGATGTCGCCGTGTACTGTGCCCTGGTGGCGTTGTCCGGGGGGCTCCGGCTCTGGCCGGTCTCCGCCGCCTTCAGCACCGCGGCGGCCCTACTCGCCCTCGTCGCCTTGGCCACGGCGAGCGGCAATTCGCTTGGTCTGCATGCCCAGACGCTGATCGCGATCGCCATCGCCGGTCTATTCGGATACCGACTCACGACCATCGTGCGGACCTCGCTCGACGGCGAAGTCAGTCGAACGATTTTCCGGCGCTTCTTGCCGGAACACCTCGTCGAGCAGGCCCGGCGGGATCCTCTCGGCGCCATCGGTGAAGCGAGCGTCCTTGACGCCACGGTGCTTTTCACCGACCTCCGCAATTTCACCGGGCTCGTCGAGTTGATGCCGCCCAGCCAGGTACTGGACTATCTGAACGAGGTGCAAGGGCTCCTGGCCGATATCGTCACCAAGCACGGCGGCACCGTTGACAAGTTCATGGGCGACGGCATGCTCGCGGTCTTTGGCGCCCCGCGACGCGTGGCCGATCATGCGCAGCTCGGGATCGCCGCGGCCACCGAGATCATATCGTCGGTCGCGGCGCTCAACCGTGAGCGCCGGGGGCGCGGGGAGGCGGCCGCCGAGATCGGCCTGGGCGTGCATACCGGCAGCGTGATCGCGGGATGCGTCGGGAGTGGAGCGCGGCTTGAATTCACCGTCCTCGGCGATGCGGTCAACGCGACCTCCCGGCTCGAGGGGCTGACCAGGGAGATGGGCGTCACGGCGCTGGTGAGTGAGGAGACGGTCAGGCGCGCGTGGAGTGAGACGCGGGGGGTGCGCGCCTCCATTCTGGGGCGATTGACCCGCCGTGGAGAAGTATCGATCCGGGGACGCATCGCTCCGCTGTCCGTGTATTCGCTCGAGGGGGTAGCGGCATGATCGTGTTCACTGGCGCCACGCTGATCGATGGCACCGGCGCCGCGCCGGTGGCCGATGCCGCCCTCGTCATCGAGGGGGAGCGGATCGTGGCCGCGGGCCCACGTTCGAGCCTGTCCTGGCCCGGGGACGCCGAGGTCGTCGACGTGCGCGGGAAGACGATCATCCCCGGCCTCATCGACGCCCACGACCACCTGGCCTCGCACGGCTATGCCCTGGCCACGCGCTTCGGGCTCGACGAGCCGGCCAGCACGGCGCACCTCCGCACGGCGCGGGTGCTGGCGGAGACGCTCGGCATGGGCTACACCACGGTCCGCGACGGCGGCGGCCTCGATACCGGCTTCAAGCTCGCCATCGAGCAGGGGCTCATCGCCGGCCCGCGCCTGGTGCTGGGACTCCAGATCGTCTCGCCCACGGGCGGCATCGGCGATCGCGTGAGTCCCTCGGGCCACGGCCCCTCCAGCCATGGCTGCTGCGGAGGCTATGACCCGCTGCTGCCGCGCAGCATCGCGAACGGGCCGGGGGAGGTGCGCGAGGTGATCCGCACCATGGTCCGCGCGGGCGCCGACGTGATCAAGACCGCCACCACGGGCGGCGCGAGCTCGCGCGCCGGCCACGGGCCGCGGGACGCCGCCTTCACGGCAGAAGAGATGCAGGCGCTGGTGGCGGAGTCGCACGCGCAGGGGCGGCGGGTGATGTGCCACGCGCTCGGGGGCCCTGGGCTCCGCACCGCGCTCATGGCGGGCGTGGATTCGATCGAGCACGGCTGCTACCTCGACGAGGAGCCGGAGCTGATGGCGCGGATGGCGGCGCGAGGGCATCTTCTTCGTGCCCACGCTCACCGTCTATGTCTACCACCGGCAGAGCGCCACGCCCCACGTGCGCGCGCGGGCGGAGGACCTCCACGCGCATCACCTGGCCAGCATCAAGCGGGCGCTCGACCTGGGCGTGCCCATCGCCGCGGGCACCGACGCGGGCGGGCATGGCCATCCGAAGAACGCGCTCGAGCTGCGGTATCTCGTGGAGGCGGGGCTCACCCCGATGCAGGCGCTTCGCGCCGCCACCCAGTGGGCGGCGCGGTGCCTGGGCCTCGAGCGCGAGCTCGGGACGCTCGAGAAGGGACGGCTGGCCGACCTTGTAGTGGTGGATGGCAACCCGCTGGACGACGTGACGCGGCTCCTCGACGCGGCGCGGATCGAGCTGGTGATCAAGGGCGGCGCGGTGTGCGTCGATCGGCGGGCGCAGCGCGCCAGGGGAGATTGACACCGTTCCGGCCCTCGCCCAGACTTGGGGTGGGCGAACACTCACAGCGTCGAGAGGAGGGCTTCCATGGCGAAGGTACTCGCGTGCGGTGACTTGATGCCGGGCTGCAAGGCCGTACTGGAAGGAAAGGACGAGGCCGAGGTGATGGCCAAGGGCGTGGAGCACGCCAGGCTGGCGCACAACCTGACGGCGATCCCGCCCGAGATGGCGGCCAAGGTCAAGGCGGCCATCAAGGAAAAGTAGTTCCTCCGATCTCAACCCGCGGGGGGTGTCACTCACGGGCGCCGAGAAAACAATCTCGGCGCCCGTCGCGTTCACTATCGGTGACGCCACTGATCGTCGACTTGAGGCGCTCGCGTAGCTTACGCTCGAGGTATGGGCCCGGGGGACTGGCTGCAGGAGCAGCTCTTCAAGCGCCGGATCGTACCGGTCACGGGCCGGCTGGATCATGACGTCGCCGCGAAGGCGGCCGCGTCGCTGACGGCGCTGGACGCCGATAGTGACCGGCAGATCGAGCTCCACCTGGACTGCCCCGACGGCGCGCTGGAGGCGGCGTTCGTCCTCATCGACGCGGTCACTGCCCTCCGGGCGCCGCTGCAGGTCCGGTGCCGCGCCCAGGTGGGCGGCCCGGTCGTCGGCGTGGTCGCGGCGGCGGACCACCGCGCCGCTGCCCCGCACGCGCGGTTTCATCTCTCGCAGCCGACGGCACGCTTCGCGGGCACCCCCAACGAGATCGCGACGCGGAGCCGGCAGCAACAGGACCTGCTCTGGCAGCTTTATGCGCTGCTCGCGCGGCGCACCAGCCGGCCCGCCGAGGAGATCGCGGAGGACATGCGGCGCGGGCGCTACCTCAACGCCCGGGAAGCGCTTGAATACGGACTGATCGACGAGATCAGCGGCGCCACCTAGGGCGCGCGCAGGAAGCGGTGGGCGCGCCCCTCCCAGTTTGACAAGGGCGCGGACGGCAGCCTAGCATCGGGCCAAGCGCTCGCACGCCGGCCGCTCCGGACCCAGGGAGGTGGCACCTGATGACCGAGATCCTCGGCTTGGGCATGACGCATTACCCGCCCCTCATCGGCCATGACCGCGACATGGCCGGCATCCTGCGCACCATCCTGAAGGATCCGGGCCTGCCCGAGCGCTACCGCGATCCCGCGGGCTGGCCGGAGCCGATGCGGCGCGAGTATGGCGCCGACGGCGGCACCGCGGCGGCGGCCGCGCATCGGGCCAGCCTGCTCCAGCACTTCCGCCACGCGCGGAAGCTTCTCGACGAGTTCCGGCCCGAGGTGGTCGTCATCTGGGGTGACGACCAGCACGAGAACTTCACCGAGGACATCATCCCGCCCTTCTGCGTGCTGGCCTACGACCAGATCGAGGCGCGGCACCGGACGCGCGACGCCGGGAACAATGTCTGGGGTGAGACCGAGGACACGACGATCCGGCTGCCGGGGCATCGAGAGGCCGGCAAGTTCCTCGCGCGGCGGCTCCTCGAGCAGGACATCGACGTGTCCTACGCCTACACGCCGCTGCACCATCCCGGGCTCGCGCATGCCTTCCTCAACACCATCCTGTACCTCGATTACGACCGCGTGGGCTTCAACTATCCGGTGGTCGCCTTCCAGGTGAACTGCTACGGCCGGCGCGTGATCGCCCAGCGCGGCTTTCGCGCGAGCCTCGTCAACCCGCTCGCCGACGCCGAGCTCGACCCGCCCTCGCCGTCGCCCAAGCGGTGCATGGAGGCGGGCGCGGCGGTGGCGCGCGCGATGCGGGAGAGCCCGTGGCGCACGGCGCTGATCGCGTCCTCGAGCTGGTCGCACGCATTTCTCACCGACAAGAACTACCAGCTCTACCCCGACATCGAGGCGGATCGGCGCCTCTACGAGGCGCTCCGCCGCGGCGACTACGACGCCTGGCGCGCCACGCCGCTCGCGGACATCGAGGCCTCCGGCCAGCAGGAGATGCTCAACTGGTACATGCTCGCGGGCGCCATGGAGGCGCTCGGTCGCAAGCCCGACGAGTGCGACTTCATCGAGACGTGGATCTTCAACTCCAACAAGTGTTTCGCGGTGTTCAAGCCATGACGACAGCGACGACCACGCCCGCGGCGGCCACCGGCATCCCCAGGCTCTCCGGCGACATCCGCCACCTCATCCCCAAGCTCGGGCTACGCGAGTACTGGTATCCCGCCATCGAGGATCGCTCGGTGGGCTCGCGCAAGCCCGTGAAGGTGTCGCTGCTGGGTGCGGAGATCTGCCTCTTCCGCGGCGCCAACGGCGCGGTCGCGGCCATCCAGGACGTCTGCCCGCATCGGGGCGCGCGGCTGAGCGAGGGCGACTGCCACTACCGCGGCACGGTGGCCTGCCCGTATCACGGCTGGGTCTACGACGAGAGCGGCAAGAACGTGGCCGTGCTGTCGGAGGGACCCGACTCCGGCGTGTGCGGCAAGCCCGGCTCCGAGGCCAAGGTGTACCCCACGCACACGCTCAAGGGGCTGGTCTTCGTGTGGATGGGGGAGGGAGAGCCGGCGCCCATCCAGGAGGACGTGCCCGAGGAGTTCTTCGACGCCGACGCCCTGGTGCAGGTGGGGCAGGTGTACTGGAAGTGCAACTGGGAGGTCGCGCTGGAGAACTCGATGGACTCGCACGTGAACTACGTGCACCGGAACGCCGTGGTCGTCATGCGCGGCGGCTTCATCGCCCGCGGCGCGCAGGGCGAGCACCCCATCTTCGTGGGCAATGGCTTCGGCGGCGACGTGGCCGAGAGTAACTACATGCGCAAGAGCCCAGCCTTCGACCTCTACCCGAACGGCTGGCGGTGGCCCAAGACCAACTACCGCCGGTTCTGGACCTGGTTGACGCGTCCCCTCGCCGATCGCGCGCGCCGCAATATTCCCCCGCCGGCCTCGGCGCGGTGGTGCGGCGGGCATCACCTGCCCGGCATGTTCCGCGCGGAGTTCGGCTGGGATCTCTACACGCGCATGTGCGTGCCGGTGGAGGAGCACCTCACCCGCGTGTGGTACTACCACTGCACGCGGCCGAAGAACGCGTGGCGCCGCTTCTGGGACCGGGCGGCCTACGCGACGATCCGGCGCTGGATCATCGAGTACAACTTCTCGCGCCAGGACGAGCGGGTGATGCTGCACCAGCGCTACGACACGCCGGAGAAGCTCTCGGGCACCGACGCCGAGGTCATCGCGTGGCGCCGCCTCGTGGTGACCAAGCAGCATGGCGGCCGCAGCGCCGCCTTCGAGTACCGCAACCCCGACGGCCTCGATCCGAACAATGTGCCGCTGGAGCGGGTCTCGGTGCGCTACCTGCAGGAACGGGCGCGGCGGAACGGCGGGACGGCGCGCCCATGATCACGCGGCGCCGGTTCCTCGGGGGCGTGGCGCTGGGCGGCGCCGCGGCGGCGCTGGGGCCCGCGCGGCGGGCGGCCGCCCAGTCGGCCGACTGGACGCAGATGGTGGCGGCGGCGAAGAAGGAAGCCAAGGTCGTCGTCAACACCTTCCCCGGCGACGGCTACAAGCGGGCGCTCAAGGCGTTCACCCAGGCCTATCCCGAGATCAAGCTCGAGCACACGAGCCTGCACTCGCAGGACTTCGCCCCGCGCATCCTCCAGGAGCGGCAGGCGCAATCTCTTCACCTGGGACGTGGCGCTCATTCCCACCAGCACCGCGCTGCAGGTGCTGCGGCCGGCGGGGGTGTGGGATCCCGTCCGCCCGGCCATCGTGCTGCCGGAGGTGAAGGACGGCGCGGGCTGGGAGGGCGGCTTCGAGCGCGGCTTCGCGCTGGTGAAGGACCGCGCCCTCTGCTACGGCTTCGTCGCCGTGCGCGGCGGCGGGGTCACCATCAATACCGATCAGGTGAAGGAAGAGCGAGATCCGCGGGCTCAAGGATCTGCTCGACCCGCGCTGGAAGGGCAAGCTGCTCCTGCCGGACGTGCGCGTGATGGGCGACACCTTCTGGCCCATGACCGCGGCGCGGCTCAGCCTGGGCGACGACATCATCAAGCGGCTCTTCGTGGACCAGGAGCCGGTGCTGAGCCGCGACAACCGCCAGGTGGCGGAGTTCATGGTGCGCGGGCGCTACCCCATCGCGCATCGGCGTCAACCCGCAGATCCTCGCCACGTACCAGAAGCAGGGCCTCGGCCAAGAACCTCAAGCTCCTGCACTTCGCCGAGATGGCCACCATGAGCTCGAGCAGCAGCACGATCTGGCTGGTCAATCGCGCGCCGCATCCCAACGCGGCCAAGGTCTTCATCAACTGGCTCCTCACCCGGGACGCGCAGGTCGCGTGGGCCAAGGAGGTGGAGACGAACAGCCGGCGGGTGGGGATCGAGCCGGGCAACCCGCAGTACGCGGTGCCGCCCGAGGCCAAGTTCATGCAGATCGACGCCGAGGAGAACCTGCCCGAGGTCGTGAAGACGCAGGACATCGCCCGGGCCGTCATCAAGTAGGCCGATACCAGCGTAGGTCCAGGTCGATCGAAACGGTCCTCACGCTCGCCGAGGTCAGCAAGGTCTTCCCGCCGCACGTGGCGGTGGACCGCGCGTCGCTGGACGTCCGGCGGGGCGAGGTGTTCACCCTCCTCGGTCCCAGCGGCTGCGGCAAGACCACCACCCTGCGTCTCGTCGCCGGGCTCGAGCGGCCGGACGGGGGCGAGATCACGCTGCGCGGCCGCGTGGTGGCCTCGGTCGCCGCGGCGGATCTTCGTCCAGCCGAACCAGCGCAACCTCGGGCATGGTCTTCCAGTCCTACGCCATCTGGCCGCACATGACCGTGTTCGACAACGTGGCGTACCCGCTGACCCTTCGGGGCCTCGCGCGCGCGGCGATCCGGGAGCGGGTGGCGCGCGTGCTGGACCTCGTCGGCCTCGCCGGCATGGAGACGCGGACGGCCACGCTCGCTGAGCGGCGGGCAGATGCAGCGCCTGGCGCTCTGCCGGGCGCTCGTCTACGAGCCGGACCTCCTGCTGCTCGACGAGCCCTTCAGCAACCTCGACGCCAAGCTCCGCGAGCAGATGCGGCTGGAGCTGCGGCTCCTCCAGCGGCGGCTCGGGATCACCGTGCTCTTCGTCACCCATGACCAGATCGAGGCGCTCAGCCTCTCCGACCGCATCGCGGTGATGCAGCGCGGGCGCGTGGAGCAGGTGGGCCCGCCGCGGAGCCTGTACGAGCGGCCGGCGTCCGCCTTCGTGCGCGACTTCGTGGGGTCGACGGTGATCCTGCGCGGGCGGGTCAGCGCGCTCGGGCCGGACGGAGTCAGCGTGGCGATGAACGGGGCGCTGGCCGGCCGGACGCTCGCGGGACGCTCGGTGTCCGCCACCGCGCTGGCGCCGGGGGCGGACGTGCACGTGGCGATCCGCCCCGAGGACATCGAGGTGGACGGCGCGCGGCCCGACGGCGGGACCCTTCCCGGCGTGATCGACACGCTCCTCTTCGTGGGGGACCGCTACGAGGCCCGGGTGAGCCTGGGCGGGGAGCAGCGCATCGTGCTGCTCGTGCCCCGGACGCGCGAGTGGAAGGAGGGCCAGGCGGTGTCGCTCGCCTTCCCGCCGGACACGGTGAGCGTGTGGCCGGCGTAGCAACGCCCATCCCGCTGCGCCCGGCCTGGCGCGTCGAGACGCAATCCCTCGTCGGCACGGCGGTCCTTGCCGTGGTCTCGTTCGCCGTGGTCTACCCGGTGCTGCTCGTCGTGCTCCAGAGCTTCCAGACCGCGCTGCCCGGGCAGCCGGCGCGCTATGGCCTCGACGGCTGGCGCGCGGCGCTGGCCGAGCCCGCGCTGCGCAGCTCGCTCTGGAACACGCTGACGGTGACGTTCGTGCGCCAGCTCCTCTCCCTGCCGCTGGCCGTCCTCGTCGCGTGGCTGCTGGCACGCACCGACCTGCCCGGACGCCGGGGGATCGAGTTCGCCTTCTGGGCCGCGTTCTTCCTGCCGCCGCTCACGGTGACGCTGAGCTGGATCCTCTTGCTGGATCCGGAATACGGGCTGATCAACACGAGCCTCGCCGCGCTGCCGTTCTTCGGCAAGGGCCCGTTCAACATCTACTCGTTCTGGGGCATCGTCTGGGTTCACGTGATCACGGGCTCGCTCACGGTGAAGGTCATCCTCCTCACGCCGGCCTTCCGCAACATGAACGCGTCCTTCGAGGAGGCCTCGCGCGTCGCCGGCGCGAGCACGCTGCGGACCGCGCTGCGCATCACCGTGCCCGTCATGGCGCCGGTGATCCTGTCGGTGCTGCTGCTGGGCACCATGGTGTCGCTCCAGACCTTCGAGGTGGAGCAGGTGCTGGGCACGCCGTTCCGCTTCTTCGTCTTCAGCACCACGATCTACGACCTCCTGGTCACGCGCGTGCCCCGCTACGACGCGGCCACGGCGCTGGCGGTGCTGGTCCTGGCCTCCATGCTCCCGCTCATCCTCGCCCAGCAGTGGCTGACGCGCGGCCGCCGCTACACCACGGTGACCGGGCAGTTCCAGAACAAGCGGCACGCGCTCGGGCGCCTGGCGGTGGCCGGCGCTGGCCCTCGCGCTCGGGCTGGTGGCGATCGTGCTGGGCGTGCCCGTCGTGTTCGCGCTGCTGGGCACCTTCATGAAGCTCTTCGGCTTCTTCAACGTGCCGGAGCCCTGGACGCTCGACAACTGGAAGACCGTCCTCGCCGATGATCTCTTCGCGAGCTCGCTGCGCAACACGCTGGTGCTGGCCGTCGGCACCGCGGTGGCGGCGGTCTTCCTGCACTCGCTCATCGCCTACATCGCCGTGCGCACGCGCTACGCCGGCCGGCGGCTGCTCGACTTCGTCTCCTGGCTGCCCTTCACGGTGCCCGGCGTGATCCTGGGCCTCGCGCTTCTGTGGCTCTTCCTCGGCACGCCGCGTGCTGCGGCCGCTCTACGGGACCACCGCGGTGCTGATCGCGGCGGGGCTCATCTCCGGCATGCCGCTCGGCGTGCAGATCATCAAGAGCGGGCTCATGCAGCTGGGCGGCGAGCTGGAGGAGGCCTCCCGCATCGCCGGGGCCACTTGGTGGACCACCTACCGCCGTATTGTCTTGCGGCTGATGGCGCCGACCCTCATGGCGGTGGGGATGATCACCTTCGTGGGCGCCGCGCGGAACATCGCGAACATCGCGCTGCTCAGCACCACCGCCAACCGGCCCCTGGCCATCCTGCAGCTCGACTACATCGCCCAGAAGAAGCTCGAGGAGGCGGTGGTCATCGCCAGCATCATCATGCTGATCTCGCTGGCCGGCGCGCTGGCCGCCTATGTCCTGGGCGTGCGCGGCAATGTCGGCTGAGAGAGACAAGGAGTCGCGCGTGAGGCTAGACGGCAAGGTCGCGATGGTCACGGGGACCAGCCCCAATATCGGGGCCGGCATCGCCGGCGGGCTGGCGGAGGAGGGGGCCAAGGTGGTCTGCGTGGACGTGAGCGCGGACAATGCGCGGGAGTGCGCGGCCTGGATCACGGGACGCGGCGGCCAGGCCCTTGGCCTGACCTGCGACGTGACCGACGAGGCGCCAGGTGGAGGCGATGGTCGCCCGGGCGCGCGAGGCCTACGGCGGGATCGACGTCCTGGTCAACAACGCGGGCGATTCTCGGCGGCCAGAGCGTGCTCGAGATGCCGCTCGAGCGCTGGAACCGGCAGCTCGCGGTGAACCTCACCGGGACCTTTCTCTGCACCAAGCACGTGGGCCGGCTCATGGTCGAGCGCGGCACCCGGGGCAGCATCATCGTGATCGTCTCCACGGCCGGGCATCAGGGCCAGCCGGGCAATATCGGCTACTGCACGAGCAAGAGCGGCCTGCTCAACTTCACCCGCGCCGCCGCCATGGACCTCGCGCGGCACGGGATCCGCGTGAACAGCCTCACGCCGACGGCAACGGACGTCGAGGAGGGCCACCAGCGCGCGGAGGCCTGGGGCCGGCCGCGGCCCGCGCGGAGCGCCCGCATGCTCGACTTCGCGCGGATGATCCCGACCGGCGCGCTGCCCAGCCCGCGGCACTATGCGCGGGCCGCCGTGTTCCTGGCCTCCGACGACGCCGAGATGGTCACCGGCATGGACCTGCGTGTGGACGCGGGCGCGATCGCCAAGTACTGGCCCTGGGTGCCCAGTACCTGACCTCGCCGGGAGGGTGGCCGGCGGCGGCCGAGCGCCCTCCTCGAGCCGATCGGAGGTCTTGACAGGAGGCGGCCGGGCCTGTATGGTGAGTTCAGGTTTCAGGTTCATCCGGTTACATGCTTCTCGAGATTCGAGATCAAACGCCGCGAGGACCCCTGGTCCCGCGGTGTTTTTGTTTGTCCTCCATTTCAGGAGGGCTCCCCGCCATGGTGGCGGGTTTCACCGAGGCGCAAGCCTCAGAAGAAAGAGGTCGGTTCAATGGCACAGGGAACGGTTAAGTGGTTCAACGACGCAAAGGGCTACGGCTTCATCACCCAGGAGGCGGGCGACGACGTGTTCGTCCACTTCAACGCCATCCAGGCGCAGGGTTTCAAGAGCCTGGCCGAGGGCGATAAGGTCGAGTTCGAGGTGACCAAGGGCCCCAAGGGGCTCCAGGCCGCCAACGTCCGCAAGGTCTAACGCGAACCCTGCGTTGAACCCGGAGGCCGGGTCCCCTATCGGGGGCCCGGCTTTTTGTTTTCCCACCTGCCATAGAGTAGCCGCATGGCCCGCCCGCTCGAGCGCGTCGCGTGGGAGTCGTGCGTCCTCACCGATCTCGTCATCCGGGCCCCACTTGCCCCAGTTGCGGACCTGCAGGCAGAGCTTGCGCAGGGTCTCCTCGCTCATCGGGTCGGTGCTCCTCTTTCTTGTGTGGATGTCGGGCGGGGCAGTCAGGCGGGAGTCTGGAGCGGGGGCAGCGCGTCCCCGATCAACCGGCCGCACACCACCATCTCGGGGCTGGTCTTGCGATAGGTGTCGAGCGCGCTGCGGACCGCGGCGAACTCTCCCTCCGGCGGCATCGGCGGCGCGGGGGGCAGGGACGGCAGCGCGGCGAACAGGGCCGGGATCTCGGCGTCCACCGCGGCCAGGAGCTTCTGGCCCGCGGCCAGCGTGGTCGCATCGGTCAGGCGCGGACGCAGGATGGTGGCGATATGCGCGAGGAAGGCCGGCCACGACGCGAGCATCCGGTAGAGGCCGGGGACGAAGGGTTCGCCGTCCACGGTGGTGCCGAGCGAGGCCAGCACCGCCTGCTGCGCGGGCGGCAAGGCGGTCGGCTCGACGAGCGGTGGCAAGGGGCCAACGGCCGGCGGCGGCGCCCACTCGCGCGTGACGCGGGGGTGGCCCGGCGGTCGGTCTCCGTTCAGCAAACGCCGGAGCAGCCCCGAGAGCACGAGATTGACGGGGCTCACCCTCACGAAGCTGGCGCAAGCTGACCTGATCGTGCGCTCGCCCGTTTCGTCCACGCCCCACACCCGGAGGGCATCCCGGGAGATGGGCGCGAGCGGCGGGACCGCGAGTCCCTCCGCGGCGCGCCACGCGGCGGCCTGCGCGGTGCCGCTCGCGAAGGCGGGCCCCAGCGCGGCCCAGGTCCAGGGGAGCCAGCCGGGGCGCGTGGCCAGGTGCCGCTGCAGCGAGGAGACGTACGGAACGGCCCAGAGCCGCCGGACCTCGGCGTAGATCGCGGCCATCTCGCCGGTGGCATCGCGCTCCCGCAGCTCGGCCAGCATCGCCTTACAGACCCAGCTCCCGGCGGACCCGCTCCCGGTCGAAGCCGGCGGCGGTGAGGGCGCGGAGGATGAGGGCCACGTGCTTCTTCGTGAGGTCCTGGGGGCCATGGCCCGGGAGCGTGATCTTGACGCCGGGACCCTCGTACTGCACGTGCCCGGTCATCCCGCCCTTGAGCTTCCGGAAGCCGTTGCTCAGCAGCCAGGTCTCCATCTCACGGCGGGTAACCTGGTTGCTCACGGTGGGCCGCGGGCCGGCTGTGCGCTGCGTCCTACCGCGATCCCTCGGGCGGCTCGCACGCCACCGTGCCCATGTCGGCGGGCACGCTCACTTCCAGGATCTCGAGCGTATCGGAGGTGGCGATCTCGTTGTGCCGGAGGCCGCCCGGGATGTAGAGGGACTCGCCGGCCTGGAGCCGGATCGTCTGCCCGTCCTCGAACTCGAGATCCACCCAGCCCTTGAGCGCGTAGACGAACTGGCCATCGCAGACGTGATAGTGCCAGCCGGTGGGCTTGGTCATGCCCGCGGTGGCCGACATCACCTGCGCCCGCATCCGCCCGCTGCTCGCGGCCGAGACGCCCAGGTCCTGATACTTCAGGAAGCTGCGCCGCCCTTCGACCATGGGCGCATTGGCGGGCGTCGCATAGGCGAGCTTGCCCGCGGGATGAACAGATGGGGATGTGGCGGTCGCTGTCGCGGTGTCGTTTCTCATGGTGGCCCTCCGGCCCCGACTCTACCACGGTCGGAGCGGGCGGAAGTGGGCCGGTCGGGCAGGCTCAACGAGACATTGGAAGCCAGGATGGAGACCATCTTCAGGTGCTGCCAAGTGGGCACGATGCGAGGGGAGGCTGCCCGAGCCTCAGGCGCGCCACCCGCTCCTGTCCGATTTCCGTGTTTAAGTAAATCTGGTAAGTCCGCGTTCCTACACCGGCTCGCGCCTGCTCTGTTTGTTGGATCGACCGATGCATTTCGCCTGGGCAGCCGGGAACGACAGGTGCGGCGTCGCACGAGGCGGCGCCCAGGAGGGGGACGCCATGACTGACCAGCTGGAGCTCCTCACGCGGCTCGAGACCTATGTGGGTGCGGCGTTCGTGGCCTTCTACGGCTTCGAGCGCTTCCGGAAGCCGCCGTCGGAGCCGGGGGCGCGCCAGGCGGCCTATCCGAGCCGGGCCACCACCACCGCGGCCTCCTACTACACTGCGGTGTTCCTCTACTGTGGGATCGGGGTGCTCCTCTACGGCACCCTGCTCTTCTCGCCCTCCGTGCTCGAGAAGATCTGGGCGCTGGTCCCCCAGCTGGGCGACGAGGTGCCGAGCGCGCTCCGGCAATCGCCCTCCGTGGTGGTGGCGCTCCTGCTCACCGTGCTGCTGTCCAAGGTGCCGGCGCTGGCCGCGCTGGACACTTTCGTTCGCACCCGGCTCCAGCACATGGCGGCCATCCCGCATGAAGTCCGGCGCATGGCCGTCGAGCTGAAGCGGGCCGCGTTCCGGCCGGCCAGCGACGCCGAGCACGCGGAGATTGCCCCCGCGCTCCTGGCGCAGGGGTTCGACGAGGCCGACGTGAGGAACGCGACCGGCGACACGCTCATGGCGCGCTGGTTGCGTCTGGCCACGCTGATGCGGCGGATGGAGGCCTGGGAGGCGGAAGGCGGCTTGAATGAGTACTTCATCGACTGTCCCGGCGAGCTGGACGGCCTGCGGGAGCGCTACCGGGAAATCGGCGCCAAGGTGCGCCGGGCCTATGGTTTCGCGCGAGGGCCCGCGGCCGAGGCGCTGGGCGCTCCCGACGCGCGGGCACTGGAGATGATGGCGGCGTACCGCGAAGATGTGGCGGCGGCGCTGGACGCCCTGGTCCGAGATCTCCACGACGCGATCAGCCGCGCGGTGCTCCTCAGCGAGTTCACGGAGCACCGCCGGGCGCGCCGGCTCGGCGGGCTGGGCTTCGAGCTGGGGATCCAGCCCGTGGGGCATATCTCGCTCAACAGCCTCATGATGCTATTCACGGCGGGCAGCGTGCTCTTCATGTTCGGATTTACCGTGCTGCCCAGCCGACGACCGGACGAGTCGCCGGTGGATCTCGTGCTCCGCTCGGTGATGATCGCGGCCATCTATTGCGTCTCTATCTGGTGCGCGCTGGGCCCGAAGACCTACTGGGCTTCCGCCCGCCGCGCGGCCGGGTCCACCCGGCCGTGGTGCGCCTATCTGCTCTCGGCCCTCGCCGCGGCCGTCGGCGGCGCCGCGGTGAGCCTCGGAACAAAGGTGCTCTACCACGCGAACTTCACCGAGGCCTGGGCCCGATTCGGCCAGGGCCTCCCGTGGATCTTCCTGACTTTTGTCGTCGCCTATGCCGTGGCGGCGCTGGCCGACGACGAACCGGCCGATCTGGTTGCGGTCGGCCTCGGCGGGCGGCCTCTGTGGCTGGTCGAGGCAGCGGTCATGGTCGCCGTGATGGTCCCGGTGTCGCTGCTGGTGTACCGCTTGCTCCTCGACACGACGCCGCTGGACAGAATGCCGGCGCTGACTCAGGTGGTGGTGACCGTGGGCATCGTCAGCTTCGCGATCGGCGCCCTCGTGCCCCGCTGGTACCGGCACGCTCCGTCGGACAAGGGCGCCTCGGGACTCGTCGCCGCGGCCGCGACGGCGGGCATCTGACTTTGACGCGGGACGAATTCCGCTGCGCGGGCCGGTCAGCTGAGCTGGGGCCGCACGCGCTCCGCGAAGCCGGCCATCTGCTCCTCCAGCTCGCGGCCGTCGGTGGCGAGGAACTCGCAGACGAGGTGCTCGACGCCGACGGCCGCCAGCTCGCCGATCTGCTCGACCAGCGCGGCGGGCGCTCCGGCCAGGACGCGTCCGGCATGGGCGGACTTCGGCGCGGTCTCGCCCGGTCGCAAGATCCGGACGTCGTTCCGTAAGGTCAGCGCCGGCACGGTGGCCCGTCCGCGGGCGTGGCAGAGCCGCGCGATTTCCGCCTGACCGGCGCGCAGCTCCTCCACCGGCCGGTTGATCGGGTGCCAGGCGGCGCCGAACTCGGCGGTGCGGCGTAGCGCGGCCTTGCTGTGGCCACCCACCCAGATGGGCGGATGCGGCTTCTGGAGGGGCTTGGGCTCGAAGACGAGGCCGCTGAACTGGGTGTAGGTGCCGTTGAAGGCGGGGTCAGGGCGAGTCCAGAGCTCCTGCATGGCGCGGAGATACTCGTCGGTCATCGCGCCGCGCTCCTTGAAGGGCACCCCCAGCATGGCGCTCTCGGCGGCCACCCAGCCCGCGCCGATCCCGAACAGCACACGGCCGCCACTGAGCGCGTCGAGCGAGGCGATCATCTTGGCGGTGACGACCGCGTTGCGGTAGGGGACGATCAGCACCGTGGTGCCGAGCTGGACGCGGCTGGTGGCGCCGGCGGCCACGCCGAGCGTGATCAAGGGATCGAAGATGGTCTCGCCGAAGTTCACCACGTTGGCATGCGGCACCACCACGTGGTCGCTGACCCAGACCGAGTCATAGCCGAGCCGCTCGGCCTGGACGGCGGTGGCCTTGATGATCTCGGGGGTGGCGAGGTGCCGGCAGTTGGGGATCCAGACGCCGATTTTCATGGAGCGAATCTACATCATTTGCGCTCCGGCGTGGGCTTCCGAACCTACCCCTCTTCGGCTAGCATTCTCTCCATGGACGGCAAGGAGGCGGGGCGGCCCGGAGAGGGCCTCTACACGCCGGCGGACCTGGCGGGCCTCGGCTTCGATCCCGTGCGGGATCTCGGCCAGCCGGGCGAGTATCCGTTCACCCGCGGGATCTATCCCACGATGTACCGGGGCCGCCTCTGGACGATGCGGCAGTATGCGGGCTTCAGCACCGCGGAGGAGACGAATCGTCGGTTTCGCTACATGCTCGAGCGCGGCATGTCCGGCATCAACATCGCCTTCGACCTGCCCACCCAGCACGGGCTCGACTCCGACCACGTGCGTGCCCGCGGAGAGGTCGGCAAGGTGGGGGTGCCGATCAGCTCGCTCCGGGACATGGAGGTGCTCTTCGACGGCATCCCGCTCGAGCAGGCCAGCCCGGCGAACGCCATCAATGCCCCGGCGGCGGTGATCCTCGCCATGTACGTGGCCCTGGCGGAGAAGCAGGGTCTGCCCCTCGATCGCCTCGCCGGGAGCACGCAGAACGACATCCTCAAGGAGTTCATCGCGCGCGGCACCTACATTTTCCCCCCGGTCCCGTCGCTGCGGTTGGTCACCGACATCATCGAGTTCTGCGCCGACCGGCTTCCGCGCTGGAACTTCATCAATGTCTGCGGGTACCACATGCGGGAGGCCGGCTCGACCCTGGTCCAGGAGGTGGGCTTCGGGCTGGCGGACGCCATCACCTATGTGCAGGCGGCCATCGAGCGCGGCGTACCGGTGGACCGGTTCGCGCCACGCTTCGCCTTCAACTTCACCGCGGGGACGGACCTCTTGCGCGAGGCGGCGAAGTTCCGGGCCATGCGGCGGCTGTGGGCCCGCCTGATGCGCGAGCGCTTCGGTGCCACGAAGCCGGCGAGCTGGGCGTTCCGGACCGGCGCCGGCTCGGGCGCGAGCCAGCTGACGGCGCAGCAGCCGACCAACAACATCATCCGCGTCACTCTCAACGCCCTGGCCTCCATCCTCGGGGGCGCCCAGTCGCTGCACACCGCCGCCTACGACGAGGCGCTGGCTCTGCCCACGGAAGCCTCCGTGCAGCTCGCGCTCCGGACCCAGCAAGTGCTGGCGCACGAGTCGGGGCTGGCCGAGGTGGTCGATCCGCTGGCGGGGTCTTACTACGTGGAGACGCTCACCGCCGAGATCGAGTCGGGCGCGCGCGCCCTCATCGCCGAGATCGAGGGACGGGGCGGGATGGTGAAGGTGATCGAGTCCGGCTGGGCGCAGCAGCAGATCGCCGACGCTTCCTGGGAGCACCAGCGCGAGATCGAGACGGGCGAGCGGGTCGTGGTCGGCGTCAACCGGTACGTGGAGGACGAGCCGGCGCGGGTAGCCATCCACCAGCACGTGGAGGCGGTGGCCGCGGACCGCCGGACGGCGCTGGTCTCCCTGCGGGCCGAGCGCGACGCGCCGGCGGTGGCGCGGGCGCTCGAGACGCTGCGCGCCGCCGCGCACGGCGGGGTCAATCTGGTCCCCGTGCTCGTGGAGGCGGTCAAGGCGTACGCGACCGTGGGCGAGATCTGCGACGTCCTCCGCGAGGCGTTCGGCGAGTACCGGGCCGTCCAGGCCTACTAGCCCGCGTCTGTCTCGGACCAGGGGTTGTCGTCGGGCCCGTCTCCCGCTAAACTCAGGCGTGAACGCGTATTTCTTTAGTCGTACAGATAGGTATCGGAATATTCGAGAGCCCCTCCCAGAGCCCCGAGGACCCGTCCGGCCATGAGAATCACTTACCGGCTTGTCACTGCCATCTGTCTCGCCGTGCTCGTGGTCGTCGGGGGCTTCGCCTTCCTCCAGATCCGCGAGGAACGGACCCGCCTCGTGCGGGACCTCGAGCGACGGGCGGCCCTCCTGGCCGAGGGGCTGAAGGAGGCGGTGGGTCCGGTCATGGGCACCGGCTCCACGGCCCCCATCGAGCGGATCCTCAAGCGGTTCGGGCGCCCGAATCAGGTGGTGGTGGTCTACGACCGCTTCGCGAGCCCGATCGCGGTCATCCCGGACTCGGCGCGGGCTCAGATCCCCTCCATGCCGGAGATCACCGAGGCCCTCTCCACCGACTCGGCCCGACAGGGCTTCCGGCAGATCGACGAGCGCCGTGTCTACGTGTATGCGACGCCGCTGTCCCGGAACGATCGGCCGGTCGGGGCGCTGGCGGTGTTCCTGGACGCCTCGCATCTCGCCGCCGCGGAGCGGTCGCTATGGCAGCACAACGCCATCCGCTTCCTCGTCCTCGCCCTGGTGCTGTCCGGGATCACGGTCCTCCTCGTGCAGATCTCGGTCGCGCGGCCGATGGCCCGGATGGCGGAATGGACCAAATCGCTCAAGAGCGGCCGTCCCGGGCCCCCGCCGGACGCCGCCGACGCGAGCCTGTTCGGCCCCCTGGCGTTCGAGGTGACTGGCCTCGCCCGGCGTCTCTATCGGGCGGAGCAGGCCGCCGAGCAGGAAGCCGCCCTCCGCCTCCGCGGGGAGTCGGTGTGGACGGAGGAGCGCCTGAAGCAGTTCGTGAACCTCCAGGTGGGTGGGCCGTTCTTCGTGGTCTCGAACCGGGAGCCCGTGTCCCACGTGTTGAAGGACGGCAAGATCGTCACCCAGACTCCGGCGAGCGGGCTGGTGACGGCCATGGAGCCCGTGCTCCGAGCGTGCGGCGGGGTCTGGGTGGCCCACGGCAACGGGGACGCCGACCGCGAGATGTCCGACGAACGCGGCCGCCTCGGTGTCCCCGTGGACGATCCGCGCTACACCCTGCGGCGCGTGTGGCTCACGTCGGCGGAGGAGTTTGGCTACTACTACAGCTTCTCGAACGAGGGCCTCTGGCCGCTGTGCCACATCGTCCACACCCGCCCGCAGTTCCGCCCCGAGGACTGGGAGCAGTACAAGGCGGTGAACCGGAAGTTCGCCCTGGCCCTCATCGACGAGATGGACGGCGTGGAGGCTCCGCTGGTCCTGATCCAGGACTACCACTTCGCCTTGCTGCCTCTCTACGTGAAGGAGGCCCGACCGGATGCCCGGGTGGCGATCTTCTGGCACATCCCGTGGCCCAACTTCGAGGCCTTCGGCATCTGCCCGTGGCAGACCGAGATCCTGCAGGGCATGCTCGGCGCCGACCTGATCGGCTTCCACACCCAGTATCACTGCAACAACTTCCTGGAGACGGTGGAGCGCGCCATCGAGGCCCGGGTGGACTGGGAGCACTTCTCGGTGACCCGCGGCCAGCGGGTCACCCGGGTGAAGCCGTTTCCGATCAGCGTCGCGCCCGAGCCCCTCGACGCGGTGACCAGCACCCGGGCCGAGGTCCTGGCCGGTCTCGGGCTGTCGTCGATCGAGTTCATGGGAGTGGGCGTGGAGCGCGTGGACTACACCAAGGGACTGGTCGAGCGCTATCGCGCCCTCGAGCGCTTTTTCGTGCTCTACCCGGAGTACAAGGAGCGGGTGACCTTCGTCCAGGTGGCCTCGCCCAGCCGGAGCCTCATCAAGCGCTACCAGGACTTCCAGCGCGAGGTCGAGCAGACGGTCTCGGAGGTCAATAGCCGGCTCGCGACCAAGGGCTGGCGCCCTATCATCTATCTGGACCGGCACCACGATCACCGGGAGATCGTTCCCCTCTACCGGCACGCCGACTTCTGCATGGTGACCTCGCTCCACGACGGCATGAATCTCGTCGCCAAGGAATTCGTGGCCGCCCGCGAGGACGAGCACGGCGTCCTCGTGCTGAGCCGGTTCACCGGAGCGGCCCGCGAGCTCACCGATGCGATCGTGGTCAACCCCTACGACCTCGACGAGCTCGCCGAGGCTATCCGGACCGCGGTGACCATGCCGGCCGAGGAGCAGCGGACCCGGATGCTTCGCATGCGACAGTCGGTCCGCGAGCACAACATCTACCGGTGGGCCGGGCTCCTGCTCCGAGACCTGTCGCGGATTCCCGAGGAGGCGCTCGGGAAGCTTCCTTGAGCGCGCCGCGCCCTCACGCCGCCGCGATCGTCTCGATGAGACGCACGTCTTCGGGGGAGAGCTCGAAGTCATAGGCTCCGAGATCCTCCCGCATGTGGGCGGGGTCCGTGGTGCCGGTCAGCGGCTGCATGCCGACCTGGAGCGCGAAGCGGAAGACCACCTGCGCCGGCGTCCGCCCCACGCGTCTGACAATCTCGGCGAACGCGGGCGTGCGCAGATGTCCGATGTTCGCGGTCAGCAGCGAGAAGCCCTGGTAGACGATGCCGCGCTCGCGGCAGAAGGCGCGGATCTCGCCGTCCCAGCCGTTCTGGGCAAAGCAGCGGTTCTGGACGAAGGCCGGCGGCGTCGCCGCGCGCGCGCAGAGGAGCTCGAGCTGGTCGAGGCCCACATTGCTCACGCCGATGAAGCGCGTCTTGCCCGCCGCGTGCAGCTCCTCCATGGCGGTCCAGACCGCGAGGTCGGAGGCGGCGAGCCCGACCCGGCGTGAGGGCCCGTGCAGCACGTAGGAGTCGAGGCGCTCCACGTGCAGGTGCTCCAGCGAGCTGGCGAAGGACTGGCGCACCTGGGTCGCCTCGTCCGCGTCGGGGTCATAGGGCAGGCGGTGGTCCTGACCTCCCACCGAGGTGAACTTGGTCTGGAGGAAGAGCTCGTCGCGCTTCACGAGGCCCTCGGCAATGGCGGCCCGGACGGCGGCGCCCACGCCCGCCTCGTGATAGTGCCGGCGCTGATTGGCGGTGTCGATGCCGCGGAATCCCGCCTCGATCGCCAGGCGCGTCAGCCGCTCCGTCTCCAGCTCCTTCCAGGCGGTGCCGTAGAGGAAGCTGGGTACCGGCGTGCCCGCGACCGTGAGCTGGCGAGTCGTCACCGACGGATCATAGGGGACGCGTCGCGGGCTGTGCAAGCGCCGCCCGGAGTGTGGTCAAATCGGAGCCCATGCATCTCGGCGCCCTCCTTTCCCGCCACGCGCGGTATCGGCCGCAGCACCTCGCCCTCGTCTTCGAGCGCCACCGGCTCACCTTCGAGGCCCTGAACCGCCGGGTGAACCGGCTGGCCAATGCGCTGCTGGCGGCCGGTCTCTTCAAGGGGGACAAGGTCGCCACGGTGCTGCCGAATTGCCTGGAGCAGATCGAGGTCTACTGCGCCGTCGCCAAGTGCGGCCTCGTCGCGGTGCCGTTGAGCCCGCTGCTCCAGGAGGCCGGGCTCGTGACCCTGCTCGGCAACTCGGACGCGAAGCTGGTCATCTCCACGGCGGTGTTCACGGCCACGCTCGATCGCGCGCGGGCCCAGGTGCCGGGCGTCCGGGCCGACCGCTGGCTGCTCATCGAAGGCGCCCGGCCGGGCTATCGTGGCCTCGACGAGCTGGTCGGCGCCGCGTCGGAGGCGGAGCCCCCGGACGCCGGCCTCACCGGCGCCGATCCGTACAACATCATCTATTCCAGCGGCACCACCGGCGAGCCCAAGGGCATCGTGCACACGCACGAGATTCGCGCCGGCTACTGCACGCTGTTCGCCTCGGTGTTCCGGATGTCGCCGGAGAGCGTCTTCCTCCACGCGGGGTCCATGGTCTTCAACGGCGCCTTCCTGGATCTCATGCCCTGGATGTTCCTCGGCGGGACCTATCTCCTGCATCCGGCCTTCGACGCCGGCCGCATGCTCGCCGAGATCGAGCGCTCCCGGGTCACCCACCTGGTCCTGGTGCCGTCGCAGATCATCGCGCTCCTGAATCATCCGCAGTTCGATCCGGCGCGGCTTGGCTCCATCGAGATGATCCAGTCGGTCGGCGCGCCGTTGCACCTCGAGTACAAGCATCGGCTCAACGCCGCCCTCCCCGGCCGCTTCTACGAGCTCTACGGGCTCACCGAGGGGTTCATGACGGTCCTGGACCGGACGGACGCGGTGCGCAAGGCGGGTTCCGTGGGCGTGCCCATCGGCTTCTACGAGATGCGCATCATGGACGAGGCCGGGCGCGAGGTGCCCACCGGCGAGATCGGTGAGATCTGCGGCCGCGGCCCGCTCATGATGGAGGGGTACTACAAGCGCCCCGATCTGACCGCCAAGGCCATCGTGGACGGGTGGCTCCACTCGGGCGATCTCGGCTATGTGGACGAGGAAGGCTATCTCTATCTCGTGGACCGGAAGAAGGACATGATCATCTCGGGCGGGGTGAACGTCTATCCCCGCGACATCGAGGAAGTGGCCATCCAGCACGAGGCGGTGGTCGAGGTGGCGGTGTTCGGCGTCGCGGATCCGCGCTGGGGGGAGACGCCGGTGGCGGCGGTGGTGCTGCACGCCGGCCGCCCCATCGAATCCGCCGAGCTGGCGGAGTGGATCAACGCGCGCGTGAGCGCCAAGTTCCAGCGGGTGTCCGACGTGATGATCGTCGCGGAGTTCCCGCGCAATGTCGCGGGCAAGACACTCAAGCGCGTGCTGCAGGAACAGTACCGGAGAGCGTGCCCTTGACATGCGGCGGAGGGGGCGCTATTGCTACCGCTACTCAACGCCAAGGAGGCAATCCATGTACTCGTACGTGAAGCAGGTCGGAATCCCTACCGTGCTGGCGCAGGAAGCACCCGCCTTCGCCGCTTCCTTCGTGATCGCGGAGGTGTTCTACAAGTTCCACAGCTTCACGCTGGAATGCGCCGCCTTCCTGGTCACCTGGTACGGACTCAGCTGGGTGCAGTCCTTGATCGTCGGATCGCGTGCCAAGTAGCGCCCGGCCCACGCCCCCGTGACCCTCGATCCTCGCGCGCTCAACTCGCTCCGCTGGCGCTCTGTCGGCCCGCACCGCGGCGGCCGCGTGGTGGCGGTGGCCGGCCATCCCACCGAGCCCTCGACCTTCTACTTCGGGGCCTGCGCCGGCGGGGTGTGGAAGACCACCGACGGCGGCACCTACTGGGAGAACGTCTCCGACGGCTTCTTCGAGACGGCCGCGGTGGGGGCCATCGCGGTGGCGCCGTCGGCGCCCAGTGTGGTCTACGCGGGCACCGGGGAGGCATGCATCCGCGGCAACGTCTCCCACGGCGACGGCGTCTACCGCTCCGACGACGGCGGCCGCACGTGGAGAAACGTGGGATTGAAGGACAGCCGGCACATCGGCCGCGTGCGCGTGCACCCGCGCGATCCCGACACCGTGTACGTGGCAGCGCTGGGGCGTGCCTGGGGGCCGAACCGCGAGCGCGGCGTGTTCCGCTCGCGCGACGGGGGCGCCACCTGGCAGCACGTCCTCGCCAAGAGCGAGCGGGCGGGGGCGGTGGATCTCTCGCTGGATCCGGCGAATCCGCGCAGCCTCTTCGCGGCGGTGTGGCAGGCCCAGCGGTTTCCTTCGCGCATGTCGAGCGGCGGCCCCGAGTCCGGCCTCTGGCAGTCCACCGACGGCGGCGACACGTGGACCGATATCAGCCGGAACCCGGGGCTGCCGCGCGGCGTGCTCGGGCGCATCGGCGTGGCTGTCTCGCCCGCCGACGGCCGGCGCGTCTACGCGGTGGTGGAAGCCGAGGACGGCGCGCTGTTCCGATCGGACGACGCCGGGGCCACCTGGCAGCGCGGCAGCGAGGAGGCGGGACTGCGCGGCCGGCCCTGGTACTACATGCACGTGGTGGCCGATCCCACCGACGTGGACACCGTCTGGATCATGGACTACTCGCTGTGGAAGTCCATCGACGGCGGCAAGACCTTCGTCGAGTGGGCGACGCCGCACGGCGACAACCACGACCTCTGGATCGATCCCACCGACGCGCGCCGGATGATCGAGGGCAATGACGGCGGCGCCTGCGTCTCCTTCAACGGCGGACTGTCCTGGTCGACCATCTACAATCAGCCCACCGCGCAGTTCTACCACGTGTGCGCGGACGATCAGCAGCCGTACCGGATCTACGGCTCCCAGCAGGACAACTGGGCGATCAGCCTGCCCAGCCAGTCCCATCGCGGCGCCATCACCCCCATCGACTGGGTGCAGCCGGGCGGCGGGGAGAGCGGCTACATCGCGGTGAAGCCCGGGGATCCCAGCATCGTGGTGGGGGGCGCGGTGGGCAGCGGGCCCGGCATGGGCCGGCTCATCCACTACGACCATCGCACCGGGCAGGAGCGCATCATCAGCGTGTGGCCCGAGGGCTATGGCATGGGCACGCCGCCCTCCGAGCACCGCTACCGGTTCCAGTGGACGTTCCCGGTGTTCTACTCGCGCTGGGAGCCGCGCGAGCTGTGGATCGCGGGCAACCGCATCTTCCGCTCCGTGGACGACGGACAGCACTGGGAGATCGCCAGTGACGATCTCACCCGCAACGACGTGACGAAGATGGGGCCGTCGGGCGGGCCCATCACCAACGACAATACCGGCGCCGAGGTCTACGGCACCATCTTCGCGCTGGTGGAGTCGCCGCACGAGCGCGACGTGCTGTGGGCGGGCACCGACGACGGGCTGGTCCACCTCTCCCGCGATCGCGGGCGGAGCTGGCAGCCGGTGACGCCGCCGGAGCTGCCCGAGTGGGCGCTGATCAGCGTGCTGGAGCCCTCGCCGCACGACGCGGCTACCTGCTACCTGGCGGCCACGCGCTACAAGCACGACGACACGCGCCCCTATCTCTTCCGGACCACGAACTACGGGGGCACCTGGACCCGGATCAGCGACGGCCTGCCGGCGGGCGAGTTCACGCGGGTGATCCGCGAGGATCCGGCCCGGCGTGGGCTCTTGTACTGCGGCACCGAGACCGGGGTGTGGGTGTCGCTCGACGACGGCGGGTCCTGGACGCGGCTGCGCGGCAATCTGCCGGTGGCGCCCATCCACGACCTCGTCGTCAAGAACGGCGACCTCGTCGCGGCCACCCACGGACGCTCCTTCTGGATCCTCGACGACCTCTCCCCCCTGCATCAGATGGCGGATGCGATCACCACCGCCGACGCCCAGCTCCTGGTGCCACGCCGGACGGTCCGGTGGCGGGCGTACAAGGGACACGGGATGAAGCCGGGACCCAACCGCGAGGTCGCTTACAACATGGCCGGGTCCCTCGGGTATGCCTATCGGCAGGTGGAATCACCATCGGGCGAGAAGGAAGCACGGCTCCTCGACGCGGGCGAGAATCCGCCCGGCGGCGTGATCGTGCATTACTGGCTGCGCGAGGCGCCGGCCGGTGAGGTGGTGATCACCTTCCTCGACGGCGACGGGCGCGAGATCCGCTCGTTCACGAGCCGGAAGGACAAGGTGACGCCGGAGAGCCCGGGGGCGGCGGCCGGCGGCGGGGAAGAGCCGCAGCCCGCGCTGGACCCGCCGGCGCCGGAAAAGGGCGACGAGCCGCATCCGACCCGGAGCGCGGGCGCCAATCGCTTCGTCTGGAACCTGCGGGGACCCGACGCGACCAAGCTCCCCGATAACAAGGGCCGGGGCGGCACCATGGACATGCTGGCGGGACCACGCGTCCCGCCGGGGACCTATCAGGTGCGGCTGTCCGTCAGCGGCCGCACGATCATGCAGCGCTTCGAGCTCGTGAAGGATCCGCGGGTGCCCGCCTCGGACGCGGATCTCCGCGAGCAGTACACGTTGGCGAAGAAGGCCCATGACCTCCTCTCGCGCGTGCACGACGAGGTGCTGCGGATTCGCGACGTCCGCGCCCAGGCGGAAGGTTGGGCGGGGCGCGTGGACAACCCCGCCATCAAGGGGGCCGCCGCGACGCTCGCGCGCACGCTGACCACCATCGAGGAGGCGCTGATCCAGGTGCGCTCCGAGGACCCGCGCATGCATCCCGCCAAGCTCAATACCCGGATCGGCACCATGGTCACGCTCATCGAGTACTCCGACGCCGCCCCTACCCAGGCCCTCCGCGAGCTGACCGACGATCTTGCCCGCCGGGCCGAGGCGGAGCTGGCCCGGCTGGACCGGACTCTCGCGGACGACGTCGCCCGGTTCAACGCGCTCTGCCGGGACCATGGCGTCGCCGCCATCGTCCCGAAGCCGCGCGAGGGGGGCTGAAGCCGATGGCGAAGCGCAACGCTCCCGTCGCCGGCCCGGAGGACGAGATCCGCATCGAGAACCGCGCTACCTACTGGCCGGTGGCGCCGGTGGACCTCCTGGTGGCGGCGCCGCTGGTGGCCAAGCTGCTCTTCCGTGCGTCGCCAATCGGGCGGATCGTGCAGGCGGTGACCCTCGGCGCCTACCTGGGGAGCGTCGCTCGTGACTGGCGCGACCGGCGCAAGGTTCTCCGTATCGCCTTCCTCCGGGAGTTCGGCGCCGACCTGCGCCACCTCGTGCCCATGCCGCGAGAGGTTCGTGAGCGCGAAGTGGCGGTGCTGGCGGCCCGCCTCAACGAGGAGCTGGTCCTCGAGCGCATCCCGAGGCGCGAGGCGGCGGTCGCCATCGAGCGGCATCTGACGGACTACATCGCCGGCATCACCGGGCAGCGTGTGCGGACCAGCGCGGAAGTCCGCGGCTTCGCCCTGGTGGGCCTCGCGCTGCCGTTCGCGCTGGGCGCCTGCGATGTCCTGTCCGGCGACGTGGCCATCTTCCGGGACACCGGCCTCTTCGAGCCGCACATCATCGCGCACGAGTTCAGCCACCGGAGGGGCTACTGGAACGAGCTGGACGCGCAGGTGCTCGCCTATCAAGCGCTGGTCGCGTCCGGCGAGCCCGCCTTCGCCCAGTCCGCGCTCTTCGAGCGGTTCTATCGCAACCTGCGCGTGCTCGCGGGCGGGGACGAGGCGGAATTCCAGCGCCTCGTGGCCGGGACCGTGCTCCGGCCCGAGCTCCGCGACGCGATCGGCTCGTTACGGCCGCCGTCCGGCCGGATCGCGGGACGGGTCGATGCCGGGATGCGGCGGGTCTACGACGCGCGCATGCGGGTGATGGGCCAGAACGGCATCTCCGACTACGACGCGGGCTTCACGAACTTCCTCTACACGTTCGAGACGAGCGCCACCGCCCGGCAAGTGCCGCCGCCGGCGGGCGCGCTCCATCGCCGCCCGCCCGCGGCGCCCTGACCGGCATGCGCCTCGGCATCGTGCTGCCCCGAACGGAGACGGGCGGCCAGCCGCTGACGACCGGGAGCCTGACCGATGCGGCCCGTCGCATCGAGGAGGCCGGCTTCGACAGCGCCTGGGTGTTCGACTCCCTCGGCCGCGGCCGTCTCCTGCCCGACCCGTTGACCGCGCTCGCCGTGGCCGGCACGGTCACGCGCCGCCTCGAGCTGGGCACGGGGGTGCTACAGGTCCCACTGCGACGGCCGATGGAGCTGGCCCACCGCGTGCTCACCACGCACCTCGTCTGCGGCGGGCGACTCCGACTCGGCGTGGGGGCGGGGTCGACCGCGGCGGACTTCGCGGCGGTGGGCGTGGACTTCACCTCCCGCTTCCGCCAGCTCGACGAGTCCCTCGGCATCATGCGGCAGCTCTGGGCGGGCGGCCGCGTCGGCGCCGCCGAGCTGGGAGCGCCGTGGCCGGTGGCCGCGGGCGGTCCGCCGATCCTGATCGGGTCCTGGGCGGGGTCCCGCTGGATCGAGCGCGCGGCCAAGGAGTTCGACGGCTGGGTGGCGTCAGGCGCTCGGAGCTCGTGGCGGCTCATCGCCGAGGGAATCGCGCGCTTCCGCGCGCTCGGAGGCAAGCGGGCCGTCCTCACCAACGTGAACGTGCGCCTCGCCGAGCAGCCGAGCCCGGACGGGCCGGACGATCCCTTCGATCTCATCGGGCCGCGATCGGTGGCCGTCGATCGGCTGCGCCACGTCCGGGAGCTGGGCTTCGACGACGTGGTGCTGGTCGCCTCGCGGCACGACGCCGCCCATCTCCGGGAGCTCCGCGAGCTCGGCGCCTAGAGCTTGGGGATCTTCAGGGTCTTGCTGATCATCAGGCTACCGGAGAGAAAGAACAGCAGGACGGGGAGGTGCAGCTCCGCGCCGAGCACGCGGACCGGGTAAAGCGCGCCCAGGTAGAAGGCGAGCATCACGAGCCCGAGGGGCACGATGCTCGTGGGGATGGGTGTCCCCTCGAAGTGGTGGACCTTTCCCGTCTCGGTGGCGAGCTCGTCGGCGGTGATGTTGAAGCGGGCCAGGCGGCTCAGCCCGCAACCCACGAAGTACATGAGGATGAGCTGATCGAGCCGGCTGTTGAGGCCCGCGGCGAAGGCGATGCCGGCCGGGGCCACGCCGAAGGAGATCACGTCGGCGAGCGAGTCCATCTCCCGCCCCATCGGGGACGCCGCGTGCCGCCAGCGCGCGATGCGTCCGTCCAGGACATCGAAGACGAAGGCCAGGGGAATCAGGAGGGCCGCCACGTAGAGCTGGCGCCGGTCCCCGGTGGCGAGGAATCCCATGGCCTCGAACAGGGCGGCGACGCCGCAGAAGCCGTTGGCGATGGTGAAAAGATCCGCCAGGTGAAAATTGCGGATCATGGAGAAGTGCGTGCGCGGCGGGGACGCCATGCCGACCATCCTGCCCGGAGGCCGTGTCATGGTCAAGCTTGCCCGGAAGCGCGAGGGCGTCCCGCCCAGAACCGGGACGCCCTCGTTATCGATAGAGCTCGAGACGCTCGCTCAGACGGGTCCGTACTGCCGTCGCAACGATTCGAGCAGCGCCTGAACGGGCCACGCCTGGCCCACGCCCACGAGCGAGGTCTGTACGTACAGCGGATCGACCATGGTGCTGCCGATGCCGGCGCCGAGCGGGACGCTCGAAACCGCCGGTGCGAACTCCCGCCGCTCCGGACCCGGCTGCAGAACCCGTTCGAGCCCGTGGAGTCGAGGCAAGCCCGCGCCGCTGCGGCCGGGGCCGAAGGGGTAGGGGACGCACATCGATCGGATCGTGTTGAAGAGCGCGGCGACGCGCTCCTGGGTCCGGGCGCGCAGCGGCCCGAGGAAGGCGGGATGATGGGCGAGCAAGAGGGCGGCGAGACCGGTCACGTGGGGCGCCGCCATCGAGGTGCCCGACTGCGACTCGAAGCCGCCGGGGACGGTGGACACGATAGCCACGCCCGGAGCGCACACCGCCACCTCCGGGCCGATACAGCTGAAGCTCGGCGAGAAAATGCCATCCGGGGCGATCAGGCTGGGCCGCACCGTGGTGGCCTCCCACGTCTCGTCCGGATACTCGTTGAGGCGCCCGACCGCGCCGACCCCGAGCGTATAGGGCGATGACGCCGGATAGAGCACCGGGCCGCCGGAATTGCCTCCCGCCACGACGCAGGCGATCCCATGGAGCGCGGCCTCCTCGAGCTTCTGCTCGATCGCGAGCGAGCGCTGCACGCTACCTAGGCTCAGGTTGACGACGTCGATCTCGAGATCGAGGCAATAGTTCAGGGCCTCGAGGAGGCTGCTGAACCGGCCGCCCGGGAATACCTTCACCACATGGATCTCCGCCTCCGGCACGAAGCCGCGAAGCGCCTTGCCCGATTCGTCATGGGCGGCGATGATACCGGCGCAGTGCGAGCCGTGACCGACGACGTCGTGCGTCCAGGTTTGAGCGTCGGCGCCGTTCATCAGGTCCACGCCGTGCCGGATGTGGCGAAGCAGCGAGTGGGTGGTGTCCACCCCGGAATCCACGATAGCGATCCGCACCCCCTTACCCGTGAGTGTCTCCGGGAGTCGGTCGAGGCCCATCTGGCGCTGTCCCCACCCATACCGGAAGTTCCCCGGGAACCCGACCAGGGTCTCCTCGATGGCGCGGAGCCGGACCACGTTGACCTCGCCGTCCAGCAGCTCCGGCTCGGTGAGGTAGACATCCCAGTAGTTGCTCGGCGCGCTCGCAAACAGGGAGCGCGGGCGCTGCCCCGGCAGCGTGAGCAGGGGCAGGGTGATCTCGCCCCGCTTGTCCGTTCGTCCCTCCTGGGGGAAGCCCTCACCGGCGAGGCTCACGCCGACATGGGCGAGCGGCTTCTCGGCGTCGCCGATCACCCGGAAGCGGATCTGGCGGGTCTCGACGCTGCCGGCATGGTTCCAGGAGGCGAGCCGCGTCGGCGCGGGGCGTGAGAGTCCGGCCGGCGTCCCGTATTCGAGCGCAGCGTCCTCCTCGAGGAGGAGCGGCGGGGGAAGCATCTGGCTGACCAGCTCCGCACGGTCGTGATCGATTCGCACCACGTACACCTCGGTCGCCTCGTCGGGGACCAGCGAGTAGGCGGAGACCGCCCGTCGCGGGCGTAGCACGCGCACGATGTCCAGACCCGGAAGCTGTCCGATCACGGCGCGCACGGCGCCGGCCGGCATGGGCCGTAGGCCTGCGTTGAGTGCCTGGCTTCCACGCCGCGGGGCGAGGATGAACTGCCGCTTGCCTTGCTGCAGGATTCGCGTCGCCGGCGGCGGCGTCACGCTCGGGGGCCTGATGCCTTCATCGGCCATTGGGGGATCCTCCATGGTAGACGGTGTTTCCGTTCCCGATGGGGCGGACGGTCCCGGCCGTCCGCCCCATCCCGCTGTCGAGCCGGTCTACGTCACGAAACGCTGCATCAGCAGGACGCTGCATCAGCCGGCGTAGGTCAGGATGCCGCGACCCGCCGCGCCGGAATACTGGGGCTGTCCCGCCCAGCCCCCGGTGGCCTGCCAGGGCGACGGCCAGAGCTGCGACTGGCCATACTGCGGCTGGCCGAACGGCGACTGCCCGAACGGCGCACTGCCCGAACGGCTGCATCTGCCCGAACTGTGGCGGCCCGAACTGGCCCGGCACATGGCCAAAGAGACTCTGCGGGGTCAAGCCGGCCAGGGGCGACCCGGCAATCTGCTGTGTGAGGCCGGCGAGCTGCGCTTGCTGAAGGCTCTGTGCCACCAGGTTCACGATCGAGCTCTGCGGGACGAGGCCGATGATCGGCACGAAGCCCGCCATCGGCGGCTGGCCGAACTGCTGGTACGGCCCGGGCTGGTGTCCGAGCGCTCCTAGGGGTGCGAACGCGTGCTGGGTGGAGGTGTCGAACATCATTCGGACTCCTTTCTGGTGTCTGGGATGAGGTACCGGCCGACGTGGAGAGGCATCGCAATCCGCTTGCCAGCTTCGGCAGACGACGGCAAGACGCTACCGACAAATGCATTTCTCGATCTGGTCGATGGGGGCGCGGATTGCCGTGCGCGGAAGCGGGCGCCAGAGCGCCACACGTGCGGCATCCCGAGCTCGAGAGGAGGAGCGGAAGTTCGGGAGCTTAGCGGCGGTGTGGCGGTTCCGCCCGCGGTGAGCGCCCGCGTCTCACTGGCGCTCGCCCGGAGAGATCCCGTGCCGCTTGGTCAGCCGATAGAGCGTGCGGCGGTGGATACCGAGGAGCTGGGCGGCGAGCTTCTTGTTCCACCCCGCTTCTTTCAGCGCCCGCCGCAAATGGCCTTTGACCACCTCTTGAAGGCTCAAGGGCGGTGCGGCGGCGGCTCCCGCCCCTTCGACGGCATCGACGAGCTTGCGCGGCAGGTCCTCAGGGGAGAGGAGGGAACTCGCGCTCAGGGCGGCGGCCTGCTCGACGGCGTGCTGGAGCTCACGGACGTTTCCAGGCCAGTCGTAGGCGACGAGCCGGGCCATGGCCTCGGGGGTGATGCGGCACGCCGGCCGGGCGTTCACGTCGGCGTAGGCTTCCAGGAAATGACGCGCGAGGAGGGGGATGTCCTCACGGCGCTCCCGCAGCGGAGGCAGGGAGATCGTCACGACGCTCAGCCGGTAAAAGAGATCCTCCCGGAACTTGCCGTCCGCGACGAGCGCGCCCAGATCCTTGTTCGTGGCGGCGATGACCCGGACGTCGACCTTGAAGCGATCGGTTCCGCCTACCCGCCGCACCTCGCGCTCCTGGAGCACGCGCAGGAGGCGCGCCTGCACGCCGGGGCTGACCTCGCCGATCTCATCGAGGAAGCACGTCCCTCCCCCCGCCACCTCGAAGAGTCCCCGCTTGTCCGCGACGGCGCCGGTGAAGGCCCCCTTTGTATGGCCGAAGAGCTCGGTCTCCAGCAGGCTTTCCGCGAGCGCGCTGCAGTCGACGGGGACGAACGGCTGGTCGCTCCGGCGGCTCGCGGTATGGACGGCCCGCGCGATCAGCTCCTTGCCGGTGCCGGTCTCTCCCTGGATGAGGACGGTGCTCGTCGTCGGGGCCACGCGCGCGACCATCCGGTACACCTCGAGCATCGGCTCCGCGATGCCCACGATACCGTGGATCTCGCCGCTCGGATCGGTCGCCGCCGGGGCGGTCTCCGTGAACCGGGACTGGGCCATCACTTCCTCCTTCGACGCGGTCGAGGGTCGGTCATTCGGGGATGTCGGTGGACGCGTGCGTTCGGAGGTGACGACGGATCAGTGCGGACTATCGTGGCGCGGAGTTAGAGTCATTTCGGTGACGTTCGGACTCTCGACGAATTCACGCTAGCCCCGGCATCGGGGGGCTGTCAAGCAAATCCGGGAAATGTGACTCTTCGGTTGCGATCAGAGCCGGCGAGAGGCGACCGCGGCGAGATCCATCGGCGTCCCGGATCCTAGACGGGCCCGGATGCCGTCCGCCCGGCCACTTGCGGGGTGGTGGGCCCGTCGCCCATCAGCGTCGTGCGCCGCATGTCCCGCGGCTCGTGGGCCGGGAATGGACGCGCGCGGTGCATGGTCTGGCGGTTGTCCCAGATGACGAGGTCGTGCACCCGCCATGCGTGCGCGTAGACGAACTGGCGCTGGGTGGCGTGCTCGACCAGATCGCGCAGGAAGGCACGCGCCTCCGGCACCGGCCAGTCGAGGATGCCGCCGGCGTGCGAGGAGAGATACAGCGACTTCCGGCCCGTGACCGGGTGCGTACGCACCAGCACCTGGCGGACGGGAGCGAAGCGCTCGCGCTCCTCGTCGGTGAAGTCGGTGAAGCCAAGGATCGAGCGCGAGAAGATCTGGGAGTGCTCGCAGATCAGGCCCTCGACCTCTGCCTTGGTCTCGGCGTCCAGCGCGTCGTAGGCCGCCCGCATATCGGCGAACTCCGTGTTGCCGCCACGGGACGGAACGCTGCGAGCGTGGAGCAGGGAGTACTTCGCCGGGGTGGGCTTGAACGAGCTGTCGGAGTGCCAGAGGCGATTGCCCAGGCCGAACAGCCGCGGCCGGTCGTCCCGCTTGAACACCTGGTTGTCCTTGTTCAGGTTCGACACGTCCGCAAAGGTGGTGGGCAGGCGCGCGTCATTGTCCGCGCGGAGGCCGGTGCCGATGGCGTGCTCGATGTCGCCCAGGCCGCGCGTGAAGGCGAGCTGCTGGTCGTTGTCGAGCTTCTGGTCGTGGAAGACCAGCACCGCGTACTGATCCATGCCGGCGTGGACGGCGGCGTTCTCCTCGGGCGAGAGGGGACGCCGGAGGTCGAGGCCCTCGACCTCGCCGGCGAAGCAGGGCCCGACCTGACGGATGCGGATCGACGTGGCCACGGTCATGGCATGCCTCCGTAGAGCGGTTTCGTGGCCGGGGCCGCGCCCTCGGCCAGCGTTGCCAGCCTCGCCCAGGCGATGTCCGGATGTACGCGCCCGTCCAGGAGCTTCCCGTCCAGGCCTGCCGAGTGCTGGCGCCGGGTCATCCGTTCGATCCTGCCCTGAGGCCCTCGCCGGGTCAAGTTGCCCCGGCGGTCGGCCCCGGATGTGAAACACTCGAGACATACGGATGGAGCCCCGGGACATCGAACGAGGGGACGCCCGGCTGCGGAAGGCGGCGATCCTGGCCTTGCTGCTCACGCTCGGGGTGGGCGCGGGCGCGATTGTCGGGCTGCAGCACTGGCTCGACTCGCTGCGAGTGCGGCCCGCTCCGGAGGCGAGGCAGGCGCTCGCCACGGCACTGGTGTGGAGCACCGGCACGATCTGCGTCGTGATCCTGGCCGCGGCCGTCCACGCGTGGCGACTGGGCGCGCGCGTCCGCGACGCGTCTCGATTTCCGCCGCCGGGGATGCGGGTCATCCGCGACACGGTCGTTCTTCATGGGTCGGCGGCCCGGCGTCGAGGCCAGCTCTTGCAGGGACTCGCGGTGGCACTGGTGCTGGGCGGGGTGGGCCTGTTCGTGGCCGCGTTGCGTCTGTATTCAGCGCCGTGAGGCGACGGGGCTGGCGCGAGCGGACAAGGTGATTGAATGAGGTGCCGCGGTCATGGGGTCCACGCCACGCGACTCACGACCGAGTAGCCGGCTTCCCGAAAGCCCCCCAACTTTGCTACTCTTTGCGGGAGCCGGGGCCGAGGTCAGGGCCTCGCCACAGGGGGACGTCGAGCGCGATGCCGAGCAATACGAAAGAGCTCAGGATCTGGATGAATGGGAAGCTGGTCTCACAGGCGGAGGCGGTGCTGCCGGTGAACAGCGCGGCGGTGTTCTACGCCACCAACGTCTTCGAGGGCCTTCGGGCCTACTGGAACGAGAAGGACGGAGAGCTCTATGCCTTCCGCCTGGCCGAGCACTTCGCCCGGCTGCGGGAGTCCATGAAGATGATGCGGTTCACCGTGCCCTACGCCGACCTCGATCTCTACGAGGCGGTGCGCGACACGCTCAAGGGCAACGAGCTGCGCGAGGACGTGCACATGCACCTGGTGGCCTATGTGAGCGGCGCCGGGCTCGACGCCACGTCGCCCACCGGGCTCTACATCAATCCGCGCCGTCGCGCGCGCATCGCCGAGGGCGCGGGGCTGAATTGCTGCATCACCTCGTGGCAGCGCACCTCGGACAATGCCATCCCCATCCGGCTCAAGTCCGGCTCCAACTACCAGAACGGCCGCCTCGCCACGCTCCAGGCCAAGGCCGACGGCTATGACGCGCCCATCTTCCTGAATCAAGGCGGGACGGTGGCGGAGGGGTCCGGGGCCACCTTCTTCATGATCCGGCGCGGGCAGCTCATCACGCCGCCGCTGACCAGCGACATCCTCGAGTCCATCACGCGGACCACCCTCATCGAGTCCATCGCGCCGGCGCTGGGCATGGAGGTGGTGGAGCGGCACATCGCGCGCACGGAGCTCTACGTCGCCGACGAGGCCTTCTTCTGCGGCAGCGGCTACGAGATCACGCCGATCCTGTCCGTGGACCGCTTCAAGCTGGGTCAAGGCGGGGTGGGGCCGCTCACGCAGCGGCTGATGGACACCTACATGAACGTCGTGCGCGGCGTGGACTCGCGCTTCCCGGAGTGGCGGACGCCCGTCTACCGCGCGGTCACCGTCTAGCCCGCCCGCATCATGCCGGTGCGCGCTCGATCCGGGCGCGCGCCGGCCGAGCTTCTACTCCTGCTTCTACTCCAAGAATCCGTTCAGCTCCGGCGTGGGCACCGACGTGTCCACGTACACGAAGGTCCCCCTGTCCTTCACCTCGCGCGCGGCGGCGAGGAGTCCCGTCATCGCCGCGCGGTAGAGTGAGGTGGCGAGGCTGATCCGCTTCACGCCCGCCGCCGTCAGCTCGGCCACCGTGAACGACTTGCCCTTGATGCCCACCATGAAGTTGAACGGCTTCTTCAGCGCCGCGCACACTGCCTTCACCGAGGCCAGATCGGGCAGCCCCGGCGCGAAGAGCACGTCGGCCCCCGCCTGCTCGAAGGCCTGGAGCCGCGCGATGGTGTCGGCCAGGTCCGGATTGCCGCGCAGGAAATTCTCCGACCGCGCGGTGAGGGTGAACGGGAAGGGCAGCGCGCGTGCCGCCTTCACCGAAGCCGCCACGCGCTCGGCGGCGGTGGCGAGATCGTAGAGCGGCCTATCCTTGTCGCCGGTGGCGTCCTCGATGGAGCCGCCGATGAGGCCCACCTCCGCGGCGCGGCGGATGGTCTCGGCCGCGTCCGACGGCTTGTCGCCGAAGCCTTTTTCCAGATCCGCCGCCACCGGGAGGTCGGTGGCCAGCACGATGGCGCGGGCATGGGCCAGCGCCTCGTCGCGCGACACCTTGCCGTCGCGGCGACCGAGCGTGCCGGCCTGCGCCCCGCTCGAGGTGGCCAGGGCCTGGAAGCCGAGGCCGGCGAGGATGCGCGCGGAGGCGCCGTCCCAGGGATTGGGAATCACGAAGGAGCCGGGCGCCTCGTGCAGCGCGCGGAAACGAATGGCCTTGTCCTGCTGGCTGGTGGGCATCAGGCGTTCCTGTAGGCGGCCAGCACCGCCTGCGCCATCGCGCGGGTGGTGGCGGTGCCGCCCTGGTCGGGAGTGAGGGTCTTGCCGTCGCGGTAGACGCGGCCCACCGCGGCCTCGAGGCGCTGGGCATCGGCGCCCAGGCCCATGTGCTCGAGCATGAGCGCGGCGGAGAGAATGGTCGCGGTGGGATTGGCGATGCCGCGTCCCGCGATGTCGGGAGCGGAGCCATGGACCGACTCGAAATACGCCCAGCCGTCGTCGCCGAAGTTGCCCGAGGGCGCCAGCCCGAGCCCGCCGGCGGTCTCCGCGCCCAGGTCCGAGAGGATGTCGCCGTAGAGGTTCATGCAGAGGACCACGTCCATGGACTTCGGGAAAGCGCACCAGGCGCCGCGCGGCGTCGTCCACGTGGAAGTGCTCGAACTCGATCCCGCTCGCCGCGCGCACCACGCGCTCGGCGATCTCCTGGAAGAGCCCGTCGGTCTGGCGCATCACGTTCGACTTGGTGACGCAGGTCACCTTGCCGGGCTTGCCCCGCGCCTTGCGCTTCTTGGCGAGATCGGCGGCGAAGCGGGCGATGCGCTCGGCGCCGCGCGGCGTGACCACCTTCACCGCGAAGCGGCCCTCGGTGCCGTACTCCTTCAGGGTCCGCCCGGTGCGGTCGCTGAGGTCGGGCATGAGCCGGACGAGATCGGCCAGCTGGCCCTCGCGCCCCGGATAGATCCCTTCGCTGTTCTCGCGGAGGAGCACATAGTCGATGCCCTCGGGATCGGCCAGCGGCGAGCGCATCCCCGGGTAGAACCGGATCGGCCGGATGCCGGCCCACGCGCTCATCTCCCAGCGAAGCCAGGACACCACCTGCGAGGTGGCCGGACCGGCGGCGCCGAAGAGTACGCCATCCGCCTCGCGCGCGGCCCGCTTGGTTTCCTCCGGCAGCGGCGCGCCCTGTGGCGGCGTGAGAATCTTGAGCGGCAGGCCCGTGCCCATCAGGAGCTCGCAGGTGGCGTCCACCACCTCGATCCCGATGCCCTCGCCGGGCAGCGCGACGATCGTCTTCATGGCCATCAGGGATTCCTCCTTTGGAGGGCCTACGATAGCACTAGAGTGGTTGCTGCGACTGGGCCAGGCAGAAGGCGTTGAGATAGGGCTCGAGCGCGCGGGACAGCTCGCGCCGCCCGTGGGTCGCGGTGGCGAGCCGCTCCACCGCCTCGGCGACGCGGTCGCGGAGCCGTGCTTCATCCACCGAAACCATCCGACCGCCCTGAAGGACCCAGCGTCCCGCGATCATCACCCCATCGATGGCCAGCCCGCTCTCGCCATTCACGACCTGGAGCGTCACGTCGCGCAACGGCACGTAGCTCACGTGCCGGAGATCGAGAAAGACCAGATCGGCCTGGTACCCCTCGGCGACGCGGCCGAGCTGGGGAAAGCCGAGCAGAGCGGCGCCGCCGGCGGTGGCCATCAGGAGGACGTCATCGACCGAGAGCCACTCACGCGGATCACCGGTACGGACGCGGGAGAGATAGGCGGCGAGACGGAGGGCCTCGAACACGCTTTGAGAATCCGAGGTGTTGGCGCCGTCGGTGCCGATCGCCATCCGGACGCCGGCGGCGTGGAGCGCGTGAGCGGGCGCGATGCCCGAGCCGAGGCGAAGATTGCTCAGGGGATTGTGGGCCACCGCCGCTCCGCGGTCGGCCAGGCGACGGATGTCGTCGGCGTCGATCCAGATCGCATGCGCCGCGCTGAACGCCGGCCCGAGCAAGCCGAGTGACTCGAGGTGGGCGGTGAGGCTCCGGCCGTAGCGCGCTCGGCCCGCGAGCGCCTGCACCTTCGACTCCGCGAGGTGGGTCTGGAGCGGCGCATGCCACTCCCGCGCCAGATCCCGGCAGCCGGTGAGCAGCTCGTCCGTGCAGTGGAGCGGGATGGTAGGTCCGAGGCCGGGAAGGAGCCGGGAGCGATCGAAGGGCCAGCGCTGGAGAATCTCGCGGCAGGCGGCGAGGCTGGTCTCGGTGGGCGCGGCCTGGATGCGGCGGAGCCGCTCGCGCTCCGCTTCCGGAAACGCGTCCAGCAGGCCGGGGATGGCCGCATAGAGCGTGCGATCGCTGATCATCGGGGCCACCACCGCGCGGAGCCCGACTTCGCGATAGCCCTCCGCCACCGCGAACACCCCCTCGACGCTCGGGACGGGAAACTCGACGAAGAGGTCATAGCAGGCGGTGGAGCCCTTGCGCACCATCTCCACCGCCGAGAGCATCGCGCAGAGCCGCTTGTCCTCGAGCGTCCGCTCGGCGGTGATGGTGGGGTTCGCGTTGAGCAAGAGCTCCAGCGACCAGCGATCGCCCGCGAGGCCCTTGCCGAGGGCGCCGTGGGCATGCGTGTGGGCGTTGACGAGCCCGGGCAGGAGCAGGCGATCCCGCGCGTCGATGACCTCGGCCTCGGGCGGCGCGGCGAGCCCGGGCGGGCCGACCGCGCGAATGGTGTCGCCCTCGAGCAGGACGTCAGCGGGCTCCCCGCGATGAGCGGGCAGGCTCAGGATGCGGCCGCCACGGATGACCTGGAACCGGCGCGGGGCGGACATGACGGCTACGGCGTCGGGGTGAAGGCGCGACAATCCTCGGCCGGCCAGGCGACGGGGATGGTGTCGGCACGCTTGAAGTTCATGTCGGCGAAGCGGATGGGCACTTTCGCGATGAGCTCACGCCCGTCGAGCACGCTGAGCCGGATGCGGGCCGCGTCTCCCTGATAGATCAGGTCCTCGACTCGAGCGGACAGCGTGTTGGCGTAGGTGCCCGTCGTCGGGGCGAGGACGAGGTGCTCGGGCCGGATGGATACCAGCGCGGCGCCGCCCGGGCCCGGCGCGTCCGCGGCCAGCGCCTCGATCACGCAGCCGTCCGCGATGCGCACGCGCCGGCGGTCGCCGCGCGCCTCCACCACCGTGCCCAGGAGGCTATTGCTCTCGCCGATGAACTGGGCCACGAAGGCATTGGCGGGCTGCTCGTAGACCGAGCGCGGTGCCCCCACCTGCTGGAGGCGCCCGGCATTGAAGACGGCGATGCGATCGGACATGGTCAAGGCCTCCCCTTGATCGTGGGTCACGTACACCATGGTGACGCCGAGCGCCTCGTGAATCTGCTTCAGCTCGTACTGCATCTGCTCCCGCAGCTGCTTGTCCAGCGCGCCCAGGGGCTCGTCGAGGAGGACGAGTCGCGGGTTGAAGACGAAGGCCCGGGCCAGCGCCACGCGCTGCTGCTGGCCGCCCGAGAGCTGGGCGGGGCGGCGCGTCTCGAAGCCGGTGAGCTTGACCACCGCGAGCGCCCGAGCCACGCGGGAGGCGATCTCGTCCCGTCCCAGGCCCCGGATGGCGAGCGGGAAGGCGACGTTCTGCGTCACCGTCATGTGCGGGAAGAGGGCATAGTTCTGGAACACCACGCCGATGTCCCGCTGGTGGGGTGGCAGGCGCGTGATCGGGCGTCCGTCGAGGAGGATCTCGCCCTCGGTGGGGCTCTCGAAGCCGGCCAGCATCATCAGGGTCGTCGTCTTGCCGGAGCCGGAGGGCCCGAGCAGGGTGAGGAACTCGCCGGGCGCGACGTCGAGGGACAGGTCGCGCACCACCAGGATGCGCCCGTCGTAGCTCTTCTGGACGGCCTCGAAGCGGACGAGCGGGTTCACGCGCCCGGCCAGGGCCGAATCGCCGGTGGGAACTCCTCGTCGAGGCTGCGGCCGGCCCAATGATAGGCGGGGAAGCCCGCCCACACCCGCTCCGCGGAGCGCCGCGCGGCCGACCGCACCTCGGTCTCGTCGCACACGAGGAGGCGCTTGTTCTCGAGCAGCACCCGCCCATCGCAGATCACCGTGTGCACCATGTCCGGCGAGCCCTGGTAGATGAGGGCGCGAATGGGATCCGTGAAGGGCCCGATGTGCAGGTTGTCCCAGTCCAGCATCACGATGTCGGCCTTGGCTCCAGGAGCGAGCCGCCCCAGGTCGTCCCGGCGGAGGGCGCGCGCTCCCCCGAGGTTGGACGCGTTGAAGACCGCCATCGCCGGCGCTGCCTCGTGGCTCTGCTCGAAGAGCTTGCAGGCGAGCGCCGCCGTCCGCATCTCGCTCAGGATGTCGAGTGGATAGACGTCGGTGCCCATCACCATGTTGACGCCGGCGGCGCGGTAGCGGTCGAAGCTCTCCAGCGTGATCCCGCGTCGGGCGAAGCCGGCCGGCGCGTGCACCACCGACGCGCCCGAGCTCGCGAGGATCTCGAGATCGCCCCCATGCGGGTAGGCGGTGGCGCGGTGTCCGCTCAGGTAGACGGCATGCGCGAGGAGGACGTCGGGCCCGAGGATCCCTTCGTCGCGCAGCACCGCCGCCGGAGTCTTGCCGGTGTCCCGCACCGTGTCCAGGAATTCCATCACCTGCTCGCAGAAGTGCATGGTGAGCCCGACTCCCAGCCGGGTCGCCAGGACGCGGGCCTCGCGCAAGAGGCGCGGCGTGGCGTTGTAGAACTCGTCGACGGTGACCAGGCCGCGCACCCGGCCGTCGGCGGCGCCGTCGTAGCTCTCGATGAAGGCGGCGGTCGCCTCCAGCGCCCGGAGACCGGCGGCCTCGTCGATCACCCGGTGGAGGCGGCCGTCGCCGTCGAAGAAATAGCGGCCGCTCAGGGCCACCGGCGCGTGATAGATCCGCACGCCGAAGGCGGTCGTCTCCTCCACCATGGTCGCTCCCGCATCCGGTCCGCCCGGCGCGAAGGGGATCACGGTGGTGATACCGTGGCGGACCAGCGAGGCGAGCCCGAACCGCAGGGAGGCCCGCCCGTCGGCGTCCCGCATGAACGACGTGCCGCCGTCGCCGCGCGTGGGCAGATAGTTGAGAAAGCCCGACCGGAAGAAGTCGCGTCGGCCGCCATCGATCAAGAGCCGGCCGCCCTCCTGCGCGGAGACGTGCGCATGCCCGCTGATCTGCCCCGGGATCACCAGCTTGCCCCGCGCATCGATGGTCTGCGCCCGCGGCCCGGCATAGGCACTGCCCACGTGCACGATGCGATCGGCGGCATAGACGACGACGCCGTCCCGGATGAGGCGATGCTCGGTCCCGTCGAAAGCGACGACCAGGCCGCCCTCGATGCACGTGCGGGGCGCCGTCGAGGTCCCCGTGACCGTCCCCGTGGTGGTCCCCGTCGAGGTCATGCGTGGATGGCTCCGCCGCGGAGGCGCTCGCTGCGGCGACGCAGGAGCTCGACCACCGCCATGAGGATGAGGGAGACGGCGATCAGCACGACGGCGGCGGCGACTACGGTGGGGCTCATGGTCTCGCTGACGCCGCTGAAGATCTGCCGGGGCAAGGTCCGCTGCTCGGGACTGCCCACGAAGAGGATGACGAGGAGCTCGTCGAACGAGGTCACGAAGGCGAAGACCGCTCCGGACAGGACGCCGGGGAGGATCAGCGGCAGCGTGACCATCCGGAAGGTCTGGAGCGGCGAGGCGCCGAGGCTGGCCGCCGCTCGCGGCAGGTTTTGATCGAAGCCCTGCAGGGTGGCCGCGATGGTGATGACGACGAAGGGAAGCGCCAGCACGGTATGCGCGAGCACCAGCCCTCCGAACGTGCCCACCAGACCGAGCCGCGCATAGTAGTAGAACAGCGCCACCGCGACCATGACCGGCGGGATGATGAGGGGCAGGGCGAGCAATCCGAAGAGCACGGGCTTGAGCCGGCTGCGCAGCCCCTGCAGCCCGAAGGCGGCCAGCAGTCCGACCGTGGTCGCCACCACCGTCGTCACCACCGCCAGCACGAGACTGTTCCAGGTGGACTGCGTCCAGAGAGGGCCCGTCGTGAATTCGCGGTACCAGCGCAGGGACCAGGCCGGCAGCGGGTAGACGAGCAGCTCCCCCGAGGTGAAGGACAGCGGCAGGATGACCAGGATGGGCAGGATCAGGTAGCCCATCACGAGCAGGGTGAGCGCGCGGATGCCGACGTGGGAGAGCCGCTCCAGCCAGGTGGCGTGCGGGGGCAGGGCCATGTCAGCGCACCGCGAGACGGTCCAGGCCGACGATGCGCCCGAGCACGAGGTAGATCAGGGAGACCACGATGAGCAGAATGGTGCCCAGGGCGGAGGCCATGCCCCAGTTCACCGCGATATTGGTGAAGTAGGCGATGAAATACCCGATCATCTGGTCGCCCGGCCCGCCCACCAGGGCCGGCGTGACGTAGTAGCCGAGCGCGAGGACGAAGACGAGGCTGGCCCCCGCGGCGATGCCGGGAAGCGCCTGCGGGACATAGACTCGCAGGAAGGCCGTCCAGGGCGGCGCCCCCAGCGACGAGGCCGCGCGCATCAGCTCGGGCGGGATGCCCTTCAGCACGCTGTAGAGCGGCAGCACCATGAAGGGCAGCAGCACGTGCACCATGGCGATGTACAGGCCGAGCCGGTTGAAGATCAGGGGCATCGGCCTGTCGATCACGCCGAGCCCGACGAGCGCCTGGTTCACCACGCCCTGGTTCTGGAGCAGGATGACCCACGCGGTGCTCCGCACGAGGAGCGAGGTCCAGAAGGGAATGAGGACGAGGATGAGGAGTGCGTTGGCGCGCGCCGGCGACGAGCCGGCCATGGTGGCCGCGACCGGGAAGCCCAGCAAGACACACAGGAGGGTGACCACCACGCTGATCGACAGCGTCCGGCCCAGCAGGCCGAGGAAAATGGCGGAGTCGCCGGGGACCCGCTCCAGGTCCCCGCTGGTGCCGTGCCGCAGGTCGAGCGCGGTGAGGAGGTAGAACGGCGTGAGCACGTGCCGCTCGCGCCGGATGGTTTGCCAGTAGATGGATTCGCCCCAGCGGGCGTCGATGGAAACGAGCTGCTCGCGCATGCTTCCCGGGCGCTGGAGATCCACGCGATTGCCGGTGCCGGTGATCAGGCCCCGGAAGCCCGGCAGGTTGTGATTGAGCCGGCGGCCGAGGAGAGGCAGCGCGGTGCTGCCGGATAGGGCGACGAGGTCCTCGGCCACCGCGCGGTAGGCGGCTTCGTCGGGGAGGCCGCTCCCGTTCCAGTGCGCGAGGGTGGCCACGGTACGCGGCAGCCACCCCGGCACGTCCGAGTTGTCCACGCTCCGGAAGAGGAAGAAGCCGAGGGGCGCGACGAAGAACAGCGCGAGGAAGACGATGGACGGCGCCACCAGGGCGAGCATGACGACCTGATGGCGCCGTTGCGCGCGGCGGACCCGCGCGGGGAGGTCCGTCGTCCTCACTGAGCCGCGAACTTCACGAATCTCTGGAGCAGCGAGTCGCCGTTGGCCAGCCAGAATCCCAGGTACAGCTTCCCGAGCTGGAGCGAGGCCTTGTCCATGTGCTGGCCGGGCAGGGTGGCCTTTTCCGCGTCGGTGAGCAGCGCGTAGGCATCGCGGTTCGCCGGCCCGTAGCTGATCACGCGCACGAAGTCGGCCTGCTGCGGCGCCCCCACCGCGTACTGGATGAACTTGATGGCCAGGTCCTTGTTCTTCGAGCCCTTCATGATGGCCCAGTACTGGCAGCCCGACACGTGGCCGGCGCCGAGCTCCATCTTGAGATTGAGGTTGTTCGTCTTGTTGGCGGACGCCACCCGGCCATTCCAGGCGTACGCCATCGCCACCTCACCCGACGCGAGAAGGGTGATGGACTCGGCTCCGTTCTTCCACCAGTGGATGTGCGGCTTGAGCTCGTCCAGCTTCTTGAGCGCCCGCTCCACGCCGCCCGGCGCGGCCAGCACCTCCATCACCTTGGCCGGCGGCACGCCGTCCGCCATGAGGGCGATCTCGAAGGTCTGCTCGGCCCGGTAGAGCAGACCGCGCTTCCCCGGCCACTTCGTCACGTTCCAGAAATCGGCCCAGGTCTTCGGTCCATCCTTGATCCGGTTGCCGTCGTACGCCAGTCCTCCGGACACGAAGAGGTAGGGCACGCCGCACTCGCTGATGCCGCCCACCTCGCGGAAGAGCCTCGGGTCGAGGTGCTTCGACCAATCCACCTTCTCGAGCAGGCCTTCCTCACAGCCCGTCGCCACGTTGATGGCGGTGGTGGTGACGATGTCCCAGATCAGGTTGCCGGTCTCGACCTGGGAGCGGATCTTGGCCAGCTCCTGGTTGAACGATTCTTCCTGGATCTGGATCTTGTTCGCATTGGCGAATGGCCCATAGAACACTTTCCGCTCCGCGTCGGCGCTGGAGCCTCCCGCGTTGCCGACGGTGAACTTGGCCTGGGCGCCGGCGTCAGGCGGGGCGATCCCACCCACTAAGGTCAGCGTGGCGGCGAGGGCGATCCAGAAACGCGATGTGCTCAGCATGGGATCCTCCGGACCAGCGGGCAAGTGAAGTAGAGCGCTCGGCTCGGGCGACGGCACCGTGGCCCCCGACGCAGGTGACCAATGGCGCAAGCCTCGTCGAACTCCTCGGCGATGTCAATACGCCGGGGGGCCCGCCGACTGCGCTAGAATCCTGCCCCATGAGCCCCGCCCCGCCGTCCTCCGCCCGCCGATCCGTCGACGCCATCGTGCTCGGCCGCGTGGTCACGCTGAACCGGGCCCGTGACGTTCTGCTCGATGGCGCGGTCGCCATCGCGGGCGGGGACATCGTGGCGGTGGGCCCGCGAGAGGAGGTTCTCCGCTCGAATCAGGCGCGTCAGACGATCGGGGGGCCTCGCGCCATCGTCCTTCCCGGCATGATCGACACCCACACGCATTGCACGCAGTGTTTCGTCCGTGCCCTCACCGCCAACGAGCTGCCGATGATCCCTCGGGTGTACGTCCCCGCTCAGCGCTCGCTGTCGCCGGCGCAGGCGCATGCGACGGTCCGGCTCATCGCCGCCCAGCTCATCCGCGCGGGCGTCACCACGCTGTGCGACGGGACGGTGATCGGGGCGCACGAGGAGGCCACCCTCGCGGCCCTCGAAGAGGTCGGGATCCGCGCGTGCGTGGCCCGCGGCGCCCCCGACCAGGACTTCACGCACGCCGCGCTCTACAGCCAGCTCTCCGAGCGGTCCTCGGTCACGCCGCGGCCGGGCGAGGCGGAGGCGGAGCTCACGCGGACGGCGGCCTTCCTCGCGCGCTACCCGGCCCGTGGCGCCGGGCTGATCCGAGGCGCGGTCAACGTCTCGGCCCTGCCGAGCTTCTCGGAGACCTACTTCCGTCTCGCCGCTGCGCTGGCGCGAGAGCGCGACGCCACCCTCCAGGTGCACGTGGCGCGCGACCGCGAGGAGGTGGAGTTCGCGCTCTCGGTGTGGGGGCGCCGGCCCATCGAACGCCTGGCCGACATGGGTGTCATCGATCGCCATCTGGTTGCCGTGCACGCCGTGCTCGCGAGCGGGCCCGAGATCGACCTGCTCGCGAAGGGCGGCGCCGCGCTGACCCACTCCCCCATGGAGTGCGTCTACAACCTGAATGCCATCCCCGACGTGCAGCGGTTCCGGAACGCGGGGATCCCCGTCGGCCTCGGCTGCGACAATCAGGGCAATGACATGCTGGCGACCATGCGGGCGACGCTCCTCATCCAGGGGGCGGTGTGGGGCATCCCGCGCTATGAGCCCGACTATCTGACCGCGGACGACGTGCTGGAGATGTCCACCATCGAAGCTGCGCGCGTCCTGCGCTGGGACGATCGGATCGGATCGCTCGAGGCGGGCAAGGCCGCCGACGTCACCGTGCTCGATGGCGACGCGCCGCACCTCGTGCCCACTCAGGACCTCGTGACCGAGATCGTGCGCTTCGCCACCCGCGCCGAGGTGACCCACGTGATGGTGAACGGCCGACTGCTCCTCGACCAGGGCCGGCACACGACGATCGATCTGGAGAAGCTGCGCGGGGAGGCGGAGGCCGGGGCGGCCCATGTCCACGCGATGGTAGCGGGGAGGCGCTACCGACCCCTCCGCTAGCACTTGCCTGTCCTCGGTCGCCCCGCGCCGCTATACGTCCTTCGTCCAATATCCCGCCCGGGATCGTCGCGCCTAAAGTGAGGACACTCTCGCCCGTGCTTTCAACCGAGAGTCAGGAGACCCACATGACGACGGTGAATCTTCGAGGCGGATGGCGGTGGCTCGCGATTGTGGGGATGGTGCTCGGCACCGTCTCGGGCGCGCAGGCCGGCCCGGTCACGGACCAGCTCAGGGATGATCTGGCCCGGGTGTTCCGGGTCATCGAGGAGACCAGCGTCGAGCGCGCCGGCGCGAACGGCATCGACGTGGGAAAGCGCCGCGAAGCGATCCGGAGGGTCGCCGCCCCCGTCTTCGACTGGCGCGAGATGACCAGCCGCACCCTCGGGCAGCACTGGCAGGCGCGCAGCGAGGCGGAGCGGACGGAGTTCGTGCAGATCTTCAGCGACCTCGTCAATCGCGCGTACATCACCCAGCTCGAGCGCTACAGCGGCGAGGCCATCCGCTACATCAGTGAGCGGATCGAGGGGGACCTGGGAGGGGTGAGCACCCGGTTCGTGACCAAGCAGGGCCGGGAGATCCCGGTCGACTACCGGGTCATCAGCCGCGACGGACGCTGGCGCATCTACGACGTGGTCGTGCAGGGCGTGAGCCTCGTGAGCAACTACCGCTCCCAGTTCGACAAGGTGATCCGGAGCTCGTCCTATCCCGAGCTGGTCAAGCGGATCAGGGACATGGACGTCGCCGCCCGCTAGTCCCTCGAGACCTCGGACGGGCACCCCTCACAGCGCGCGGGCCCGAGATGGACTATCATGGGCCCGATGAGGCAGGTGGCCCGCCTGCTCGCCCTTCTCGCCCTGTCCGTGGCGGGGCTCGTCTCCGCCGCGCCGCCCGCGCGCGCGACCGACCCGCCGCCCGTCGGGCAGATCACCTACGCCGTCCACTTCACGCTGGCCCCGCGCTGGCTCGACCCCGGCGAGAACGAGGGCACGATCACGCCCTACATGATCTTCTACGCCGTCCACGACGCTCTCGTGAAGCCGATGCCCGCCGGCCCGACCACCGGGAGCCTCGCCGAGTCGTGGACCGTCTCCCCGGACGGGCTGGTGATCGAGTTCCTGCTGCGGAACGGCGTTCGCTTCCACAATGGCGACCCGCTCACCGCGGAGGACGTGAAGTTCTCCTTCGAGCGCTACAAGGGCGCCTTCGGCGACCTCCTCAAGGACCGGGTGAAGGAGGTGCGGGTGGTGGACGCGCGTCGCGTCCAGTTCCGCCTCAAGGAGCCCTGGCCCGATTTCCTCACGTTCTACGGCACCACCGCCACCAGCGCGGGATGGATCGTGCCGAAGAAGTACGTCGAGAAGGTGGGCGAGGAGGGCTTCAAGAAGGCCCCGATCGGAGCGGGGCCCTACCGGGTGATCAACGTGGTGCCGGGCATCGAGATGACGCTGGAGGCGTTCGAAGGCTACTGGCGGAAAGTGCCGCGCGTGAAGCGGCTGGTGCTCCGCAGCCTCCCCGACGAGACCACGCGCGGCGCCGCGCTGAAGCGGGGCGATGTGGACATCGCCTATTTCCTCAACGGGCCCATCGCCGAGGAAGTGCGGCGCACGCCGGGGCTCAAGCTGATGGCGGTCCGGAGCAATGCCATTTTCTTCCTCGACTTTCGCGACCAGTGGGAGGCGGGCTCGCCCTGGCGCGATCCGCGGGTGCGGCGCGCGGCCAGCCTGGCGGTGGATCGACCCACCCTCAATGCCGCCGAGCAGCTCGGCTATGCGGGCCTCACCGGCAATATCGTGCCGAGGTCGATGGAGTTCGCCCTACCCATCGACCCGGATCCCTACGATCCGGCGCGGGCGCGGCGGCTCCTCGCCGAGGCGGGCCACCCGCGCGGGTTCGACGGCGGCGAGTTCACCATCGCGCCGCCTTATGAGGGCGCGGGCGAGGCCATCGCGAGCAACCTGGCCGCGGTGGGCATCCGGATGAAGATCCGCACCATGGAGCGCGCGGCCTTCTTCTCCGCCTGGCGCGAGGGCAAGCTCAAGGGGGTGGTCTTCGGCGGCCTGGGTCCGGCCGGCAACGCCGCCTCGCGGCTGCAGATCCTGGCCATCAAGGGCGCGCCCTATGCGGCCGGCGTGCTGCCGGAAGTGCAGGACCTCTACGAGCAGCAGGCGCGCGAGCTCGACCGGCGCAAGCGCGAAGAGATCCTGCACCAGATCCAGCGGCTGCTCCACGAGCGGGCCGTCTACGCGCCGATCTGGGAGAACGGATTCATCCGCGGCGTGGGGCCGCGGGTGGACGAGCCGGCGCTCGCCCTCATCCCCTACTTCCCATACTCGGCCCCCTACGAGGAGCTGCGGCTCAAGCCATGAACTATCAGCGAATCTCCGCCGACTGCCACATCGACATGCCGTGGATGCCCCCCGAGCTCTTCACTGCCAATGCCTCGGCCGCGCTGCGCGACCGCATGCCGTACGTCACCGACGGGCCGGACGGCCCGCGCTGGACGTCGAGGAACGGGGCGGCCTTCGGGCTGGCCGGCGGGGTGGGGCCCTCGGGACAGAAGTACGTCCCCGGCATGCACTATCGGGCGGACGTGATGGCCTCCACCGGCCTCTACGAGGACGGCAAGAAGGGCATCCGCCGGCCCACGGACCCGGACCTCCGTATCCAGGACATGGAGCGCGACGGGGTGCAGGCGGAGGTGATCTTCGGCATCCTGGGGGCGGCCACGCGGCTGGACGACCACGAGGCGGCCGCGGAGATGTTCCGTATCTACAACGACTGGCTGCTGGACTTCTGCCGCCACTATCCGGATCGCCACATCGGCCTGGCCTGCCTGCCCTATGGCGACATCGGCGCGGCGGTGCGTGAGATCCACCGCGTGGCCCGGATGGGCCTGCGCGGGCTCGAGCTTTCTTGCTCCTGGGACATGGAGCCCATGTGGCACCCCACCTGGGAGCCGCTCTGGCAGGCGGTGAGCGAGGTGGGCCTGCCGCTGCACTTCCACACCTTCCCCACCATGCCGCCCGGCGTCCGCGAGAAGGCCACCGGCCTCACCAAGCGCGCCGCCCTCTTCACCAGCGTCTCGGGCTTCCAGATGAACCTCATCAATATCCTGGCCGCCGTGATCGGGAGCGCGGTGCTCGAGCGCTACCCGCGCCTACGGATCTCCTTCGGCGAGAGCGGCATCGGCTGGCTGCCCTATGCGCTGGATCGCATGGACTTCGAGTGGGAGGACCGCTTCCGCGACCTCGGTCTGACCATGAGGCCCAGCGATTACTGGAGGCGGCAGTGCAAGGCCACCTTCCAGTTCGACCGGATCGGCACCCAGCTGGTGCACGAGATCGGCGAGGACACGCTCATGTGGGGCTCGGACTATCCTCACGGCGACGGCGTGTGGCCGGAGTCCTCGAAGTACATCGAGGAGCAGTTCGGGCACCTGCCGCCGGCCACCGTGCGGAAGATCGTCTGCGAGAACGCGGGGAAGTTCTACGGGCTGATTCCATAGCCGGGAGAGTCATGCGCACGATCGTGATGTCCCTTGCCGTCCTCTCGCTGTGCACCCTGGCCTTCGCCGGATGCATGACCATGTCCGACGAGGAGCGCTGCAAGAAGGAAGGCGGCGTCTGGAACAACAGGATGTGCGAGCGGCAGGCGAGGTAACGACATCGCGCGGGGTGACGCTGCGTCGCGCGAGGGTCGCGCCGCTAGCGGGGCGGAGGCGGCGGCGGGGCCGGCGGATTCGGGATCCACACCCACTGGTAGGCGGTGTGGACGCCATCCCCGCGGAGCTCGTACCGCCCGTGCTGATACCGCACGACCTGCGGAGCAGCGGGCGCGGCATTCGCCCGGCCCGAGTAGACCGGCGACGGGGAGTAGGCCGGCGCGGGCGCGTAATAAGGCGGCGGGGACGAGTAGTAGACGGGCGCGGGCGCGTAGACGGGCGCCGGGGCGACGACGACCGCGGGCCGAGGAACGGTGTGGGCTAGCACTTCTCCCGCGATGATCAGCGGGGCAAAGAGGGCGAACGCGGCCAGGCCGATCACGCCCGCCCCGTGTCCGTGGCGGCCTCCGGCCTGAGCTGCGGGCGCGGCGATCGCGACGAGGACGGTAGCAACGAGCAGAGCCGCGACGATTCGCCTCATGGTGACCCTCCCACGGGATGCGAACTGGCCTTCATCTACCCATCGCGACGGAGGCCTGTCAAGTGGCGGCGCGTAGGGCTCGGGCCTCGGCGAAGAGCAGGTCGCGGTCGCCCTGGGGTACCGGGTAGCGCGAATAGCCCGTCGCCGTCCGGGCCCGGGCCAGCGCGAGGGCCTCGGACTCGAAGAACAGCGCGACGGCGGCAAGGTCCTCCTGGATCTCCGCGCGGCGCGCCGTCGCTCCGGGGTGCTCCAGCAGCTCGAGCGCCAGTGACTCGAGGGCCTCACGCGAGGCACCCCGAAGAAGCGCGCTCCACCCGGTCGATGCCTCCACCGGTAGCCGGCGGAAACCGATGACCGTTGAATAAACGGCGGCCGCGGCGCTTGAATAAACAGCGGCCGCGGCGCTCGAGTAGGCGGCCTCGCCGATGATTCGTTGGCGCGCGCGCGGTATCGGATGACCGACGAAGCGGAGAAGGCGGGCGAGAGCATGGAACGCCTCGCCGGTCGCGTCTCGGGATCGGAAGGCGCCGTGGAGCTCGAACGACGGGAAGGCCTCTGGCCCGGTGGTCAGGCAGAAGAAGGTCTCGCGCCCGTCGACTCGGATCCCGATATAGGGGTAGAGGAACGGGAACGCGCTCGCCACATTGCGCCGGGGCCGCAGCGTCTGGATGAGCCGGATCTCGGTCAGCGATGCCGCCAGGTCCGACGCGCAGACCTCCCACGTGATCGTCGCCGCGGCCTTCACGAGCGCGCGGCGCTTGCGCTCGTTCTTCTTGCGCCCCGCGGTCCGATACTGCGCCAGGCGGCGGCGCAGGCTCCCGGCCTTGCCCACATAGAGGAGGGCGCCCGCCGCGTCGAGGAAGCGGTAGACACCGGGCGCGGTCGGCACTCCGGCCAGGAAGTCGACGCCGAACCTCTGGTCGAAGAGCCGCACGGGCGCATCGTCTCAGCCAGGCGCGCCCTCGCGAAGCTTTTCTGCCGGGCAATGCCGCACCGGTCAGGGAGGGGCCGCGACTTCCGCCTGCCCTCACGGAGCAAAAGCGATCGCGCCGGCAGGGAGATAGCGACGACTTCGAACTCCGGCGGTCCTGGCAGCGCGGTTGCAATACTCACTCCCGAGCACAAGGAGGACTCTCCCATGGCAAGCCGAGCGAAGACCGCGCGCCGCAAGACCACGAGCTCGACCCGTTCCGCCAAGGCTGGCCGGCCGCCCAAGGAGCCGGTGCTCCCGCCACGGGTGCGACGCCGTCAGAAGTCCGCGACCGCGGCGGTCAACAAGGGAACCACGCTACAACAGGCCGCCGAGGGGCCTCGGGCCGCCTGGCCCGCCAGCCGGCCGATGTTCAAGAAGGGCTAGCCGTCGTTCGGGCGCGTCCCGTCGGGGCGGGGCGCGAGAGCTTGTGGATGGCGGTATGATCCCCGCATGCGGGTGCTCCTGCTGGCCATGCCCGACTCCTTCGAGCACATGGCGACGGTCGCCATCCGGATGCCCAATGGCGCCCTGACCTCCCTGGCCGGCAACGTGGATGCCCACCATTCGGTGGCCGTCGCCGACCTCGTGCTGGTCCAGTCTCGTGTTCGGGCGGTGGTGGAGCGGCTCGTGCGCGAGCAGGCGCCGGACGTGGTGGGGCTCTCGGTGATGACCTTCCAGCGCCACACCGCCCAGCGTCTCATCGAGCTGGTGCGCGCGCTCCGTCCGGGCGTCCGGATCGTGGTCGGCGGGTACGACCCCAGCCTGGCGCCGGAGGCCTATACCCGGCCCGGTCCCGGCGCCGCCGACTTCATCGTGCGCGGGGAAGGCGAGCTGACCTTCCGGGCGCTGCTCCGCGCCCTGGAGCGGGACACCGCCTTCGACGCGATTCCGGGACTGACCTTCAGAGTCGGAGATCTCGTCGTCGAGAACCCCGCGCGCCCCGTGAGCGGCCTCGAGGACGGCGCCATCGCGCTGCCCAACCGCGCCGCGCGCGTGCTGCACGGCTTCACCATGGTCGGCCGTCAGGTGGACGTGGTCGAGACCTCGCGCGGCTGTACCTTCGACTGCAGCTTCTGCTCCATCATCGAGATGCGGGGGCGGAACTTCCATTCCTACGGGTTCGAGCGCGTGCTGGCCGACATCCGCGACGCGCGGGCCCATGGCGCGCGGTCCATCTTCATCGTGGACGACAACATCACGCTCGACGTGCGACGGTTCGAGGCGCTGTGCCGGGCGATCGTGGACGCGGGCCTGTCGGACCTCGAGTACCTCGTGCAGGCCATGACCTCGGCCATCGCCAACCACGGCCACACCCTGGCGCCGCTGATGCGGCGGGCCGGGTTCCGGTGGGTCTTCCTGGGGATCGAGAACATCCTCGAGGAGGACCTCGCCTTCCTGCGGGCGAGCGCCAAGAACCGCGCGCGCGAGGGTGGCGCGCCGGCGGGCAACGCCGCGGTGCGGGCCATCGAGCTCCTGCACCGGCACGGCATGCTGGTGGTCGGCGGGCTCATCGTCGGCAACCCCACCGACACGCGCGAATCGATCGAGGCGAACCTCGAGTTCGCGCGGCGCTACGTGGACTACCCGTACATCCAGCACCCCACGCCCTATCCCCGCACGCCCATGACGCGGGAGTTCCGCGCCCGCGGCCTGATCATCAACGAGCGTCTGGACGAGTACGACGGCACCACCGCGGTGGTCCGCAGCGAGCACCTGGACGCCGAGGAGATCGAGTTCATGCGGTGGCGCGCCGAGCGGTGGATGAAGCTGCGCCACCTGCCGAAGGCCCTGGTCCGCCGACCGTGGTTCGCGCTCCGGTATGGCGGGAAGATGTTCGCCCACACCTTCCGGGGCAGCACGCTCAAGTCCCTGCTGGGGCTGGAGGACGAGCGCCGGGCGTTCGCCCGCTATCGCGCCATCCGGGCGCGCGAGCGAACCTACCTCTGAGGCCGAGTCGGGCCGCTGAACCCGGGGCGCGGGCGCCCCATTCCCGAGGCCGGCGCGGGACAGCGGGGGTAAGCGCGGGCGTGTAACTTTGCGCTTTCCTTGAGGCGTCCACCTGGCACTCCCGTTGCACTCGCTCCAGTCCAGCTTCCGGAGCACGCGTTGAAAAGGGGAGACCGTGCGATTGAAGAGCCGCTGAGCCGAGTCGCGATTGCGGTGGGCACAGAAGATGAGATGGGCGGCACCAGCGCGTATCCGGCCGACTTGGCGCGCGAGGTGACGTGCCGAGACGGCACCCGCGTACGCCTGCGGCCCATCCGACCCGAGGATGCGCCGCGGCTCCAGGCGTTGCATGCGCGACTCAGCCGGGAGACGATCTACCAGCGCTTCTTTGGCGCCACGCCGCGACTTCCGACGCCCTGGGCCCGCTTCCTGGCCGAGGTGGACTATCGCGGGCGCCTGGCCCTGGTCCTCGAGCGGGGGCCGGCCACTGACCCCGAGCTGATCGGGGTTGGCCGCTACGAGCCGACCACCGAGCCGGGCACGGCCGAGGTCGCGTTCGTCATCGAGGACCGGTGGCAGGGCAAGGGGCTCGGCACCGTGCTCTTCACCGCGCTTCTCACCGCCGCGCGGGAGCGCGGGATCCGCCGCTTCCGGGCCGACGTGCTCGCCGACAACCGACGCATGCTCGACCTCATCACGCGGTTCACATGCGTGGACTCACGCGAAACCCGGGACGCGATCACGAGTCTGGTATTCTCTCTCCCGCCGGCCGGACCGACCACCCGCACGAAGGAGGCATGATGGCAGGGCGCACGAGCTTCGAGGTTGTGATCGGCACGGATGGCTCCGCCTCCGGGCGCGCCGCCGTGGATGCCGCTGCGCACTTTCCCTGGCCCGCCGGCGCCGGCGCGGTGCTTGTGGTGGCGAGCCGGGGCGTGCTCGAGTGGTCGCCGGCGGCACGGGCGCTGGCGCAAGGCGCGGCGCAGCGAGTGGGAGCACGCGCGCTCCGGGCGCTCCGTCGGCGGTGGCCGACAGCCCAGGCGCGGTACCCCTTGCAGTCTCCGAGCGGCGCGCTCCTCGCCGCTGCGCGGTCCGGCCGGGGTGGCGCCATCGTGGTGGGATCCGGAGGGCGTGGCGTGCTCGGGCGGCTACTGCTCGGCAGCGTGTCGCGGCAGGTGGTCCAGGCGGCCGCTTGCCCGGTGCTCGTCGTCAAGGGCCGTTTGAGGCGGGCGCGCCGCTTCACCATCGGGGTGGACGGCTCGGCCAATTCCCGGCGCGCGGCCGCGATGGTGGCGCGCCTGTCCATCCCCCCGGGGGGGCGGGTGACCTTGGTCTCCGTGATCGAGCCGATTCGCGTTCCCTCCGGAGCCCTGATGCCCGCGCGCATCGGCGGCACGTTGCGCGCGGAGGCGGCGCGCCTCACCGCCGAGCGGCGGCGGAAGATGGAAAGGGCCCAGCGGCAGCTGCGGATCCGGCTTCGCCGGGCCGGCTGGAAGGTGCGGGAGGTGGTCCGCGTCGCCACGCCCCTGGAGGGGTTGCTCGACGCGGCGAATGCCAGCCGGACCGATGTACTCGTCATCGGGGCCCGCGGCACCGGCGGTGTCTCGCGGCTGCTGCTGGGCAGTGTCGCGGAAGGGGCCATGACCAGGGCACCGATGTCGGTCCTGGTGGTCCGCTAGACCAGCGCGGCCTCGACGCACCCCAAGTTTTAGAATTCCGTCCCCTCGCGGCACGGCTACAATCTTTGCGTGGGGGCGCCCGTGACTTGGGCGCCGGAGGGACGAGGCGGGCATGAGCGACCAACGGGTGCTGATCGTCGACGACGAGCCGGATATGGTCGAGAACTGCGCGCGTATCCTGGCGCGTGCGGGCTACCAGTGCCTGACCACGACCGATCCCGAGCACGCCCTGGGCCTCGTGGAGTCCGAGCACCCCGACCTCCTGATCACCGACCTCAAGATGCCGGGGCTCGACGGGATGGAGCTGATCCGCCGCGCCCGGCAACTGGATCCGGCGCTGCCGATCATCGTCATCACCGCCTTCGCCACCATCGAGTCGGCGGTGGCCGCCATCAAGGAAGGCGCCTTCGACTACTTGCCCAAGACTTTCTCGGTGGACCAGCTCCGGGTGGCGACCGACCGTGCCCTGGGGCACCGGACGCTGCAGCTCGAGAACCGGAACCTCCGCGCGCAGCTCCGTGGGACCTTCGGGTTCGAGAACTTCATTGGCCGGAGCCCCGAGATGTCCGAGGTCTTCGAGCTGGTGCGCAAAGCCGGTCGCTCGGAGGCCAATATCCTGGTCCAGGGAGAGTCGGGCACGGGCAAGGAGCTGGTCGCCCGCGCCGTGCACGCCAATAGCCCCCGGGTGGCCGAGCCGTTCATCGCGGTGGACTGCGCGTCCCTGCCCGAGCACCTCCTCGAGTCTGAGCTCTTCGGGCACGAGAAGGGGGCGTTCACGGGCGCGGTGAAGAGCAAGCCCGGCCTGATGGAGACGGCCAACCGGGGCACGCTCTTCCTGGACGAGATCGCCGAGCTGCCGGTGAGCCTCCAGGTGAAGCTGCTGCGGTCGCTCCAGGAGCGGCAGGTGCGGCGCGTCGGCGGCACCACCCTCATCCGGTGCGACGTGCGCATCGTGTCCGCGACCAATCGGGACCTGCGCGACCTGGTGGCCAAAGGGCAGTTTCGCGAGGAGCTCTTCTATCGGGTCAACGTGATCGCGATCCAGCTCCCGCCGCTGCGCGAGCGGGCGGGCGACGTGCCGCTGCTCGCGCAGGCCTTCCTCAAGCGCTACCGCCAGCGCGACATCCAGGGATTTGACGAGGGCGCCATGGCCGCGCTCGAGCGCTATCCGTGGCCGGGCAATGTCCGCGAGCTGCAGAACATCGTCGAGCGCGCGTGCGCGCTGGCGGAGGGCGATCGCATTACGCGCGCGGACTTGCCGGTCTACTTGCTCGAGCGGGCCTCGCCCGCTGCCGCGTCGCGTGGCTCACCCGCCCTCCCCGCGCGCGATGGGGCGGGCGCCTCGGGGCCGCCGCCGACCCTCCGGGAGGCCAAGCAGCGCTGGCTCCAGGATCTCGAGGGCGCCTATCTTCGCGACCTCCTGGCTCAGCATGGCGGGAATATCTCCGCCGCGGCAAAGATCGCCGGCATCGACCGGAAGACATTTCACCGGTTGCTCAGCCGATACGGAGTCCGCTAGCTGCGCCTGGCGCGCTCGGAAGGTTGGACAGGCGGGCGTTCGGCGCGCCGTTTCAGGTTCCCGAACTGGCGCGTCTGCATGACCCAGTGCGCGGGCTCCCAGAAGAGCAGATCCGCGATCACCTGCAGGAACCGCGGACGAGCGGAGGCGTAACCGCTGACCACAAGCCGCGTACGCCCTTCGGGCAATTCTTTCAGCTGGAACCCCCACAATGCATCGACATAGAAGTGGGGCCGCGATCCTGCAGTGTCGAAGGGGCGCCCGCTGCGCAGATTGATCGGCGCTCGCAATCCAAGGAAGCGCTCCGCGTCGAGCGCCGCGACCTCGAACCAGGCGCCGCCGCTCGGGGTTGATGCCAGGCGATCCCCCACCGACAAGTTCTGCCATTCGGGGTGGATCTGCTCGGCGCTCGGCACGCCACCGTTGTCGAGGCGGTCCCAGCTGTACCAGCCGGCCCGATCGCAGCCCATCTGCATGAGCCATGGCCACACTCGCGACGGTGGGACGTCGATCGTCACGGCCATCGTCGCGCCGCGCCGCCCGCCGGGAATCAGATCGCCGCCGGGATACGACTGTCGCACTTCCTCGTCTGAGGCGCCCCAGCGAAGTATGCGAGGCCGTACGGCCAGCGCGTAGACTCCTGCCGAGAGAGCGAGCATCGCGACGAGCCGACGAGCGGGTGTCATGGTCGCTGCCTCCTGTCCAAGAGTAGCTCCTCGCCCCGCTGCGCGGGATCGAGCTCACTGAGGGCGTCGTCCTCATCGCCAAGGTAGGCGGCCTTGCACATTTGAGAAGGATGTCCATGGTATCGGCGAGTTGGAGTTTTCGGCCCTCCGTGGCAAGCTGCCACCGGCCCCCAAATGCCTAGCCCCGCGACACTCCTGTTTCGCGTTGCTCAACTCCTCTACTTCATGGCGCCAGCGTACATCGCCAACATGGCTCCACCCTTTGTCCGATACTGGAACGGATGGAATCGTCCCATCAGTCAGCGCTGGCTCGGTAACCACAAGACCGTCATGGGCTTCGGGTTTGGCGTGCTGGCGGCGGTGGTGGTCACGTTTGTCCAGTCGCGCGTTGCCTGGGAGGGAGCTCTCGTCTCCTCTGGTCACTGGACCGCGCTTGGACTGCGCTTTGGTGTCGGCGCCATGGCTGGCGACAGTGCGAAGAGTTTCGTGAAGCGGCGCGTCGGGATTGCTCCGGGCAAGTCCTGGATCCCCTGGGACCAATTGGACTTTGTGCTGGGCGCGCTCATATTCACTTGGGGGTGCTCCCCATTGTCATGGCCCGATCTAGCAACAATTCTGCTCCTCAGCACGGGAGGGCATATTCTCATCAATCATCTCGGCTACTGGATCGGGATACGAGACGTGAAATGGTAGTGCTGATCCTTGGGGCGAGATCAATCGCAACGACTTCGAGGTCAGAAGACGTGATCTCGCCGGGTGAGATGACCACGATGAAACCAACGACCGGGATGAAAAGGTCAAACGGTGGCGAACTCGGCGGAGCGCTGGTGGCGCTCTAGTGACGGCCACATCCCTTCCGCGCGATCAGACGGCGTACCGTCACCCGGTTGATGAGGTGGTGGCGACGCTCGACACGGACCCGGAGCGTCGGCTTGAGCCAGGGGGAGGCGCGCGCCCGGCTCGACCGCTACGGCAGGAACGAGCTGGACTGGGGAGAAGCCGGTCCCGGCGTGGCGGAAGTTTCTCGCCCAGTTCCACGACGTGCTCGTCGTCTTCCTGCTCATCGCGACCGCGATCTCGGCCGGGCTGTGGCTCTACGAGCTCGGCTCCGCCTTGCCCTACGAGGCGATGGCGATCCTTGCCGTCGTGCTGCTCAACGCGGTCATGGGCTACGTCCAGCAGTCACGAGCGGAGCAAGCGGTGGCGGCGTTACGGCAGATGTCGGCGGCGGACGCCCGTCCTGCAGGAGGATGGCGGACGCTGGACGGTGCAGGGCGACCCGACCGAGGGCGCGCTCGTCGTCGCCGCGCGGAAGGCCGGGCTGCAGGACGTGCGCTGCGCGGCGGTGGGAAGCTCGGCGCTGTGGCTCCGCGAGCTGAGCAAGATGGCATCGCGCTTCAGAGGGGCGTGAGCAAGCAGCGCGCTCCACGCGGCGAGAGCTGAGAAGATGTCCCCTGGAGGAGTGAACAATGGGTAGCGTGCTGTCACGAGACGAGCTCAGCGCCATCGATGCGTACTGGCGGGCGGCGAACTATCTCTCCGTCGGCCAGATCTACCTCCTGGACAACCCCCTGCTCCGGCAACCCCTCACGCCTGAGCACATCAAGCCCCGGCTGCTCGGTCACTGGGGCACGACGCCGGGGCTGAACTTCATCTACGCGCACCTGAACCGGGCGATCAGGAAGTACGACCTCGACATGATCTACGTGTGCGGCCCCGGCCACGGCGGCCCGGGGATGGTCGCCAACACGTATCTCGAGGGCACGTACAGCGAACTGTACGCGAGCATCTCGCAGGATGCCGAGGGGATGCGACGCCTCTTCAAGCAGTTCTCCTTCCCGGGCGGGATCCCGAGTCATGCCTCTCCCGAGACCCCCGGCTCGATCAACGAGGGCGGCGAGCTCGGCTACTCGCTGGCGCACGCCTACGGGGCTGCGTTCGACAACCCCGATCTGATCGTCGCGTGTGTGGTGGGGGACGGGGAGGCCGAGACCGGCGCTCTGGCGACGGCCTGGCACTCAAACAAGTTCCTCAATCCCGCCACCGACGGCGCCGTCGTGCCGATCCTGCACCTGAATGGCTACAAGATCGCCGGTCCGACCGTCCTGGCCCGGATCGGCCGGCAGGAGCTCGAGAGCCTCCTGGTCGGCTACGGCCATGAGCCTCACTTCGTCGAGGGTACCGACCCCGAGGTCATGCACGAGCAGATGGCGGCGAGCTTGGACACCGTGATCGAACGGATCCGCGCCATCCAGCAGGACGCGCGGGGCGGGGCCGGGGCCCGGCGGCCGCGCTGGCCCATGATCGTCCTGCAGACGCCCAAGGGCTGGACCGGTCCGAAGGAGGTCGACGGCAAGAAGACCGAGGGTTCCTGGCGGTCACACCAGGTGCCGCTCGCCGAAGTGGCCACGAACGAGGCGCACCGCCGGCAGCTCGAGCAGTGGATGAGGAGCTACCGGCCCGAGACCCTCTTCGACGAATCGGGCCGCCTCGTGCCGCAGATCGCCGCCCTGGCGCCGGTCGGATTACGGCGCATGGGCGCCAATCCGCATGCCAACGGCGGCCTTCTCCTCAAGGATCTGATGATGCCGAACTTCCGCGACTTCGCGGTCGACGTCCCCAAGCCCGCAACTAAGTTCGCCGAGGCCACCCGGGTCCTCGGCGTCTTCCTGCGCGACGTCATGCGACTGAATCGCGATCGGCGAGACTTCCGTGTCTTCGGGCCCGACGAGACCGCCTCGAATCGCCTGGGCGCGCTGTTCGAGGTCACCGATCGTACGTGGCTGGCCGACCGGCGCGCGGAGGACGAGTCGCTCGGTCCCGACGGGCGCGTCATGGAGATCCTGAGCGAGCACACCTGCCAGGGCTGGCTCGAGGGCTATCTCCTCAGCGGGCGTCACGGGTTCTTCTCGTGCTACGAGGCCTTCATCCACATCGTCGACTCGATGTTCAATCAGCACGCGAAGTGGCTGAAGGTGTGCAGGGAGATCTCCTGGCGCCGGCCGGTCGCGTCTCTCAACTACCTGCTCACGTCTCATGTCTGGCGCCAGGACCACAACGGTTTCTCCCACCAGGATCCCGGCTTTCTTGACGTCGTCGTCAACAAGAAAGCCGACGTGATCCGCGTCTACCTGCCGCCGGACGCGAACACCCTGTTATCGGTCGCCGACCATTGCCTGCGGAGCCGGAACTACGTCAACGTCATCGTGGCCGGCAAGCAGCCCGGCCTCCAGTACCTCGACATGGATGCCGCCATCAAACACTGCACGGCCGGCATCGGCATCTGGGAGTGGGCGAGCAACGACCGGGGGAGCGAGCCCGACGTCGTGATGGCCTGCGCGGGCGACGTGCCGACCCTTGAGACGCTCGCGGCGGTCTCGCTGCTGCGTCAGCATCTCCCGACGCTTAGGGTCCGGGTGATCAATGTCGTCAATCTCATGAAGCTCCAGCCGACGAGGGAGCACCCGCACGGGCTCTCCGATCGGGAGTTCGACACCCTGTTCACGACGGACAAGCCGATCATCTTCGCGTTCCACGGCTACCCGTGGCTGATCCATCGTCTCACCTACCGGCGGACCAACCACCAGAACCTCCACGTGCGAGGCTACAAGGAGGAGGGCACCACGACGACGCCCTTCGACATGGTCGTGCTGAACGAGCTCGACCGGTTCCATCTGGTGGTGGACGTGATCGACCGCGTGCCGGGGCTGGGGACGACGGCCGCCTACGCCAAGCAGGCGATCCGCGACAAGCTCATCGAGCACCGGCAGTACATCGAGCGATACGGCGAGGACATGCCAGAGGTCCGCGAGTGGACGTGGAGCGGAGAATAAGGGATGCCAGACGTCATGATGGAGGGTCGTCGACACCGCCGGGCGCCTTGTTCAGGCGCAACAGCCCCTCGAACCGTACTGACCGCGTCAGCCACGACGTGCTCGCACTCACCAGCAGCGCGACCACCGTCCCCACGGTGGCCGCGAGCATGTCGTGCTGGGCGTCCCAGGGATCCCCTTGCGCCCCGACGAAGGCGATGCCTAGATCGGGTCGCGCGAGTTGAGCCACCCCTGCTTCGATGATCTCCCAGGCACCGGCGAGGGCGAGCTGGGTCATGAAGGCCAGATAGAAGAGGAGCAGGCCCCGCGCGCCAGTCCGCCGACGGAACACTTCCAGCAGAGGATACGTGAGGCAGAGACCGAAGGCGAAGTGGACGACGCGGTCGAAGTCATTGCGCTCGAGCCCGAATGCCGTCTGGAGCCAATGGCCGAGGGGTACCTGCGAGTAGGTATAGTGGGCGCCCACGGTGTGCAAGACCAGAAAGCCGGCGATGAGCGCGTATGAGACCGACGACAGGGGAAAAGCCCGCCTGCCGAAGACGAGGCCGCCGACAAAGGTCATGGGCAGGATGCTGGCCAGTACCCAGTTTCCTGGGTCCAACGGGGCGCGGCCCAGGGCCGCCCAGAAGACGAGATACCCTCCCAGCAACATGTTCGGACTCATGGAGGATTCTATCCAGCAGGCGACGACCCCGCAACCGATCGTGCTTCCGGCTTCCCCACCGCTGGAAGGCGGCCGCGATCGCGGTCGACAGAAGCGCGCCCAGGGCGGCCAGCGACATGTCCTTGTGCGCGTCCCACGGGTCCCCTTGCGCCCCGAGATAGGCGATGCCAAGCTCTCCGCCAAAGACCATGGCGGCGCCCCACTCGATCAGCTCGTACGTCGCCGAGCTCGACATAGTCAGGTCCATCGGGAGGAAATAGCCCCAGAAACCCCGAAGCGCCGTGGCGCGGACGAACGCCTCCCTGACCGGTTGGGTCAGGAGCAGGCCGTAGATGAAGTGCACGATGCGGTCGAAGTTATTCCGCTGCCAGCCGAGCGCCCCGTTGAGGCTCTTGCCGGTGATCGCGGTGAACCACGCGTCGTAAGGGACCTCGGAGTACGTGTAGTGCGCTCCGACGGCGTGGAACGTGAGAAAGAGGAAGATCAGCGTATAGGACAGCCGAGACAGTGGGACGCGCCGTCGAGTAAGCGCGAGGAGGGCTACGGCGAGAGGGTGAGGACGTTTTCGAGGGCCCAATCCGCCCGGTGGCGGGGCGCGATGGCGAGGCCGAGCCAGACGAGCGCGAAGAGCGCCGCGAGGAGCGCGACATAGCGGCGCTCCGCGACGCCACCCATGACAGGCATGAGAGCGCCAACGTACTCCCGGGCGAGCGAGACGTCAACGGTCTCGAGCGATGCTCGCCAGGACCGCCTCGTGCAGGAAGCCATTGGTCGCCATGATCCCATGCTCGTTGACCAGACTTGGGGCCCGATAGTCGATTGACATGAAGCCACCGAAAACGACGCCGTCGGGCTTCACCACACCCGGATTTCGCATGCGATACTGAACTCCCGGAAGCGCCAGTAGCGCAACCCCAAGGTCAGCGCGATGAGATCCGTCTTGTCGTCCATCTCCGCCAGCGCGACCACCACGAGCGAACTGATCAGGGGCATCATCGCTGCGCTCGCATCAGCCATCCTGCCGCCAGGCCGGTTGCACACAGCAACACTCCGAGGCCGATCGCCAGCGGCTCCAGCTGCGTCATCATGAAGGCCACCGACCCGAGCCCGAGCACCGGCAACACGGGAATGCCGCCCACGGTCCCCGCGACCGCGAACGGGCGTGGCAGCTCCGGGCGCGTGCGCCGGAGAAGGATTACCGTCCCGTTCACCGCGAGAAACACGACATAGACCGCGAAATCCGTCACCGCGGCGACCACGGCAAAATCGCCGAACAAGGCAAACGTTCCCGCGACCAGCGCCACCGCCACGATCGCGCGAATCGGGGTGCGCCGACGCTGATGGACGAACGCGAAGGAGCGTGGCATCGCCCCGGCCTTCGCCATCCCGTACATGACCCGCGACGCGGCGGTCACCACGAGGAGTGTGGTGTTGGTCGTCGTCATGACGGCGATCGCCGCCACGACGGTGGCACCTCGGTCTCCCAGCACGTGGGCCATCACATCGGCCAGCGGGCGCGGCGAAGCGGCGAGCGTGTCGGCGCCGAGCACGCTCACGGCGGCGACCGCCACGGCGATGTAGAGCCCGGTCGACAGCCCGAGCGCGAGCAGCAAGGCGCGGGGCACGGTCCGCGTCGGATCGCGTGTTTCTTCTGCGAGCGTGATGACTTCATCGAACCCGATGAAGGCGAAGAACACGAGTGCCGCCGCCCCAAGCACACCTCCGACGCCATGCCCGGACAGGAGATCTACGTCTCCGACATGGGGTACCCCTATGGCGATGACGAGCACCAGCCCGCCGACCTGGACCGCGCTCAAGGCGACCGTGAGCCGGGCGGAGTGCTTGACCCCCACCATCGCGATGGTGGACACCACGGTCAGAAGACCGAGGGCTGTCGCCCGCGCATCGATGTCCAGGAAGTAGCCCGCGTAACGCGCAAACCCGATCGACACCGTAGCTGCAGCCACAACCAAGCCCATGATCATCGTCCAGCCAACGACGAACGCGACCCACTCCGGCATCGCCCGGCGCGTGTACTCGTATTCGCCCGCGGCGCTGGGGAACATCGAGCTGAGTTCGGCATAGCTGAGACCAGTCAGAGCGCTCAACACGGCAGCGACGAGAAACGCCAGCCAGACGAGCGGGCCCGCGTGTGCGGTGGCGGCGCCAAGCAAAACGTAGATCCCCGCCCCGATGATGATTCCCACGCCGCCGGCGGTGACTTCCATGAGGCCGAGCACACGACGGAGCGACGTGGCAGGGTCGATGGGGTTCGGGCCGGCGCCGTTGGCCATGAGCGTTGGTTCACACGATGCAGAGGCTGCCGGCGTAGATCAGCACGTCGAAATCGTTCGTTTCATCGCGATCATCTTACCCGGCGAGATCACGTTTTCTGGCCTCGAACTCGTCGCGGTTGATCTCGCCCCGGGCATACCGCTCTCGCAAGATCTCGAGCGCCGTGTCCTTCCCCGGCGCTCGGCCCTGTGCGACGAGCCAGCGAATGCCGAGCACGGTGCCGGTGATCAAGATCGCCCAGAATAACAGCATCATACCGAGACCCCAGACTCCCCACATCGGATGCATCCCCCAGTGCCACTCATAGACCCGCTCCTGCGCCCATGCCGAGCCCGGCACGAGAAGTATCGCCAGCAGCGGCAGCCGGATTCCTAGACGTTCCATGTATCCTCCGCCTCTCCTACCAGCGCCAGGTCCTTGCTCGGCAGCGGCCGCCGGCGAGTCACTGCGCCGTTGTGCGGCATCAACGGCCCGGCGACTTCATGTGCTGTCTCTCTGAAAAAAACCGTCAGAGCAAGGGGGGTGCCATCACGAGGCCGGCGCCAGTGCCCTCGTAAGTGACCGAAACAGCGCGCGAGGGCCGGGACCCCTCTGCGCTCGCATTCTGCTCCGGCCTGCGCACATCGTCCGGCACTGCCCCACGTGGGACGATGCCTTCCCGACCCCAATGACAGTGCGCGCCAACCCGAACACGGCGCGGGCATGAAGCTCGACGGAGCCGGTAATCCGATTCGCGCGGGGCACGGCTGCCCCGATAGGGGCTCGCCCCGCCTCACCTCGCGCCCCGCCTTAGCGCCGAGAAACTCTGAAGGGCCTGGAATCACTGCAGAACCCTTCCTGGCATTACCATTGCTGTTCTTGTCTGGTGCCTGATCGGGCGAGAGAACCGAATCGCCTGCCCCTCGGACAAGGAGACTTCATGTCGCTGAAGGACCTGCTCGTCATCGCGGACAATGACCCGACCTACGCGGCCCGCCTCGACATCGCGCTCGCGCTGGCTGCCGAGCATCACGCACACCTGACAGGGCTGTACGTGATGCCGCCGCCCCTGAAGCCGATCCTCGAGCTTGAGGACGCGGCCCGACGGGCGGCGGCGGTCTTCGCCGAGCGTGCGGGACGGACCACGGTATCCACGGATTGGCGGGTCGCGGAGGGCGACATCGTGCGTGTGGCGAGCGAGCAGGCCCGCTATGCGGACCTGACCGTGCTCCCCCAGGGCATCGACCTCGGGTTCGCCTCCGCCGACCTCGCGCGGCTGCCCCAGGAGCTGGCCCTCGGAGTGGGCCGTCCCGTGCTGGTCATCCCGCGCCATGGCTCGTTCCCCAAGGTGGGCGGCCGGGTGCTGGTGGCCTGGAACGGGAGCCGCGAGGCCACGCGGGCGGTCCACGACGCTCTGCCCTTGTTGCGCCGGGCCGAGCAGGTCACCGTTCTGTCGATCAATCCGGACGCCGCTGCGGAGCGCCGCCTGCCTGGTGCGCATGTCTCCCGGCACCTCACCCGTCATGGAGTGACCGTGCAGGCGACGCCGACCATCACCGGTGCCGATGTCGCCGTCGGCGACCTCCTGCTCTCCTATGTCGCCGATCACGACATCGACCTCGTCGTGATGGGCGCCTACGGGCACACCCGACTGCGCGAGATGGTCCTCGGCGGGGCCACCCGGACGCTGCTCCGGCACATGACGGTGCCGGTGCTGATGTCGCATTGAGGGCGCGCCCGATGGACGGAAGAGTGTTCTATCGCATCGTCGTCGCGGTAGATTTCTCGCCGCCTTCCGAAGAGGCGTGGGATCATGCCAGGCGGCTGGCGGCCCTCTCGGACGCGGAGTTGATTCTTACCCACGTCGTGGCCGCGGCCCCTGGGTTTGTGGGCGGATCGCTCACGCGCACGCGGATCGCCGAGGTCCAGGCCTCGCTGCGCCGCTGGGCGGACGACAAGCTGACAAAGTGGACGGCCGGTGCTGTCGGTCCGCGCACTATCATGATGGGATGGTCACCCGGCACCTCGGTTGCACTTAGTATTCGTAGAGGTTGGGGGCCTGACGGTCGCTGCACCGGCTGGGACCCCCGAACGCGGGTGGATGATTGGCCGCCACCGGGCGCGGGAGAGTCATCATGTTGGTCCAAGAGCTGAGCAGGCAGGAGAGTCTAGACCTGTTGGCGCACAGGCGTCTGGGGAGATTGGCGTGTGCCCAGGGGGCGCAACCCTATGTCGTGCCCGTCTACTTCGTTTATCACGAGCGATCGCTCTATAGCTTTGCCACGGTCGGGCAAAAGATCGAGTGGATGCGCGCCAACCCGCTGGTCTGCGTCGAAACGGACGAGGTGGTGAGCCCGCAGCAGTGGGTGAGCGTCATCGTGTTCGGTCGCTACGAGGAGCTGCCGGATACGCCACAATGGCAGAGCGCACGCACACTCGCCCACACGCTGCTGAAGCAGACCGCCATGTGGTGGGAGCCGGCCTACGTGAAGACGATTCACTGCGGTGCACAGCGTCCGCTGATACCGGTCTTCTACCGCATTCACATCGATCAAATTACCGGCCACCGCGCCACCCCGGAGCCGGGCGGCATCGTCTGACGCTCGGTAGTCGGTGCTCGACTCGGGCGAGGCCGGCGGCTCCGCGCCGGATGGGGCGGCGATGTCCCACCGGGGTGCCGGCTTCCCATTCCCCCTCGCGCTCTGCGAAGTAACCACGTGTGTTCGTTCACCTCTTCGGGTGGCATTTCCGTTGCACTCTTTCGTCGCCATGACCGGGCGACCAAGTTCAGGAAGCCGAGGAGGCCACCAATGAGCCGAATTCGACGCGTGCTGCACCCCACCGATTTCTCCGGCGCCTCCGCCGCCGCCTTCGCGCGGGCCGTCGAAACGGCCAGGTCCAGCCGGGCCGAACTCTTGGTTGTCAATGTCATCCCGCCCACCTTTCTGCCGATCGGCAATGGATATATCTCGCCTACGGTGTACGAGGACATGGAAGCCTCCGCGCGCGCCTATGCTCAGAAGCACCTGACGGCGTTGGTCGCCAAGGCAAAGAAAGCGGGCGTTCGCGCGAAGGGGCTGCTCATGGAGGGCCCGCCGCACGAGCGCATCGTGCAGGCGGCCCGCCGCAAACGGGCCGACCTCGTGGTGATCGGCACACACGGGCGGACCGGTCTTGCCAAGTTCTTTCTCGGGAGCGTTGCAAGCCGGGTGCTCGCCATCTCGCCGTGTCCTGTCCTGACGGTGCGCGGCAAATAGTCCCAAACGACCCGGTACCGGGGTTTGGCTCCGGAGGAGGGAACGCACGATGAACACACTCGATGACGTGCGCGAAGTACGAGAAGCTTCCACCGCTTCGCTGGTGGCGGTGATCGCGATCATGATCGCCAGCGCGCTCGGCTTCGTGCTGCTCACGGCGCCGCTCGCGAAGCTCATGGGTTCCGGCGGGGGCGCGCTGCCGGCGGCGATTCACGGTCTCATGGCGTTCCTGTACCTCTTCGTCGGGACCATTGGCCTGTACCTCGGTTGGCGTCTCCTGACCGGACATATCCGGGCATTCGCCGACCTCCAGCTGCTGGCGGTGGTGGCCGCCACCTTCTCGTTTCTCGCCATCTGCTTCGGGAACTGGCTTTACATCTACTATCGGGCCCCGGTGTCGGATAGCCCACGGTCCTACTTCGTCAAGAACATGCCCGAGGTGCACCGGATCTTCTTCGAGTTCAAGGAATTCAGCGCGTTGTTCACACTGCCGCTGGCGGTCTGCGCTGCGTTCATCCTGTGGCGATACGGAATCCAGACGCTCGAGCGCCCCTGGTTGCGCTACAGCGTGGCCGTGCTCATGGGGCTGGCCTTCTTCTATCTCGTGGTCGCCTTCGGTCTGGGCGCCGCGGTTACCAAGCTCCGACCTGCCTGACGGGGGAGGACGAATATGAGCCCGACAACGAGCACTGCCAAGCCGGACGAGAAGAACGTCGAAGTGGCCTGGACTCCGTCGACGCGCGAGCGCATCCCGGGAGGGATCGCGGTGGGGGCGTTGATGGCGGCCATGGTGGGGATGCTGACCCTCGCGGTGGTGAACGTTTTCACCGCTGGGTCGAAGGCCTTCAACGTCTGGGTCCATGAGGTGGGCAAGCTCTGGATGCCGGGCGCCGCAGGCATCGGGCCCTACTCGGGCAAGGAGACGCTGGCGCTGGTGGCCTGGCTGGGCACCTGGCTGATCCTGCACTTCGCCCTGCGGAACAAAGATCTGGAGATCTCGCGCTGGTTCATCGTCTTCCTGGTGGGCGTGGGAATCGCCACCACTTTGATCTGGCCGCCGGTGTTCGAGTACCTGGCCGGACATTAACGAAGGGGAGGTATGTCATGAAGCGTGTGATCGTGGGCCGTGCGATGGTTGGGCTTCTGGGGCTCGGGCTCGTCCTTGGTCCGACGCTGCCCGCGCGCTCCGGGCCCGGAATGGACGACGAGCGGATGGCCCAGATGATGAAGATGATGGGCGATATGCAAGAGCAGATGAAGGGGATGCGGCAGCAGATGCAGGGGATGGGCCCGATGCATGGGCGGATGGAGCACATGATGGGAGAGATGGGGCGGATGCGCGCCTTGATGGAGCAGCATCGCGGCCAGATGATGCAGCATTGCGCCGAGGGGAAACCCGCCCAGCCCCCCGTGCCGCACAAGTAGCCTGGCGCCGGAGGCGGACATGATCGATCGGGATGCGCTGATCACCTACCTGGCCGTAGTCCTCCGTGGCCCCGTCGAGGTCCTGACGCTTCGCCCGTTCAAGGACGCTCCCGCCGAAGCGGAAGACGCGCTGGTGATCGCGCATCCGCGCTGGTACCCGACGCTGACCGCCGGGACGCGACGAGCGCTCATCGGCTTCGCGCAGCGGCTCATGGCGAACGGCCCCGTCGATCCCGCGCGCGTCCTGGAGCTGCTCGGAGGCCGGTCGTGAGCTGGGCGATCTGGATTACCGGCCTTCCCGGCAGCGGCAAGTCGGCCATCGCCCGTGCCGCGGCGGCCGAGCTGAGGCGGCTCGGCCGGCCGGTGGCGCTGCTCGAGCTCGACGAGATCAGGAAGAGCATCACGCCGACGCCGCGTTACACCGACGCCGAACGCGACGTCGTGTACCGGGCGCTAACCTATCTGGCGGCCATGCTGACGGAGGTGAAGGTGCCGGTGTTCATCGACGCGACTGCCCACCGGCGCGCCTGGCGCGACCTGGCTCGGGCGGTGATCCCGCACTTCGCTGAGGTCCAGCTCGTCTGTCCCCTGGAAGTCTGCCAGGAACGGGAGCGGACCCGGCCCCTCGGCCACGCCCCGCGGGACATGTATCGCCAGGCGGGATCGCCCCGCGCCACCGTGCCCGGCGTCAACGTGCCCTATGAAGCGGCGGCGTCGCCGGAGGTGGTGATCGACACCGGAGGGGAGAGCGTGATGGAGGGCGCGGCGCGGGTTGTTCAGCTCGCGCAAGAGCTCGCCGCCCGGGCCGCCGGGGGCGCGGTCCCGCCCGCCGCCGAGCCCGCGGAACCCGGCTGGGCCATCTGGATCACCGGCCGGCCGGGAAGCGGAAAGAGCACGCTGGCGACGCGCGCGGCGGCTGCCCTCGCGGCGCGCGGCGTGCATGCGCGCGTGCTCAATCATGCCAGCGTCCGCAGCTTCCTGCTCGGCGATGGTGCGATCGGGGAGGGGGAGCAGGACTTCATCTACCGCGTCCTCGCCTACGCGGCGAAGCTCCTGACCGAGGCCGGCATGTCGGTGATCGTCGACGCCACCGCGTCACGCCGCGTCTGGCGCGAGGCGGCGCGCTCCCTCATCCCGTGCTTTGCGGAAGTCCAGCTCCTCTGCCCCGCCGAGATCTGTCTCGAGCGCGAGCGCGCCGTCCACTGGGGGCTCGCCTCCGGTCTCGATGTCTCTCGCGGCGGCACCGCGAGGGCCCCCGACATCGTGCTGGACTACGAGGAGTCGTCGCGCCCGGATCTCGCGCTCCGGACGGATGTGCACGACATCTGGACCGAAGTGGAGCAAGTCCTCATTCTCGTCCAGCGTCTGAGAAGCGCGCTGGCCAATCGGCCCGAAACACCCGAAAGGGGAATGCCATGATCGTCAGAGAGTTGATGACCGGAGCGGTGATCACCGCGCCGCCGTGGATGCCCATCCTCGAGGCGCGCAATCTCATGATCAAGGAGCGTATCCGCCACCTGCCGGTGAGGGCCCCCGGCGGCGAGCTGCTCGGCATGATCACCGATCGGGACATCCGGTTGAACTTGCCGTCCCAGGCTACCAGCCTCTCGGTGTGGGAGATCAAACACCTGCTGTCGAAGCTTACCGTCGACGAGGTCATGACGCAGGCGGTGATCACCGTGGGGCCGGACCGCCCCGCCCGCGAGGCCGCCCGGCTGATGATGGAGCACCAGATCGGGGCGTTGCCCGTCGAGGACGGCGGGTGTCTGGTCGGCATCGTCACCGAGACCGACGTGCTGCGGGCCTTCATCCGCATGGATACGCCCCTGGCAAGCCGGCGCAGCTGATGCGCCGCGCGTGTTAGCTGGAGATCGACGAGGTCGCCGCCCGCCTAGCTCGGGGCATCCATGTCCCATTTCCGGGTCTCGACGCAACAGCACCATGATGACGCATACGCCGAATCTCTTGGATTCACGGCATTCCTGGAGTGGCACCTCGATTGCTCTCCCGTAATGAGCGGGAGGTGCATCTTTTGGAGAAGCAGCTCGAATCGAAGCGACTCTCGCTTCAGGATATCCGGGGACGGCTCGATACTCCGCTCATCGGTCACCATCTCTATCTCCTGGAGGAAGTGGAGTCGACCAATGTGAGCCTGCGCGCCATTGCCCGAGCGGGCGGTGCCGAGGGCACGGTGGTGGTGGCCGAGTCCCAGACGCATGGGCGCGGGCGGCACGGCCAGCCCTGGTTCTCGCCCCCTGGCGTCAATCTCTATGCCTCGGCGCTATTCCGTCCAAGCTTCCTTCCGCGGGACGCCGCATCGTTCTCCTTCGTCGCCTCGCTCGCGGTGTACGACGCCCTCCGGGAGCTGGGTGGCGAGCCGGGCATCAAGTGGCCGAATGACGTGATCCTGGACGGGAAGAAGGTCGCGGGCACGCTGGTCGAGTGCGCGACACGCGGCCACGAGATCGATTTCCTCATCCTTGGCGTCGGGGTGAACTTGAACGTCGACCCGGCGGCGTTGAGGGCCGCGCTCGACGGGAGCGGGTTTGCCGCGACTTCTGTGTCTCACGTCCTGGGCAGGACGATCGATCGGGACACCTTCGCCGCGTCGTACCTGAACCATCTCGGTCGATGGGTCAGCCGGCATCGTGCAAGCGGACCCGAAGCGATCCTCGCCGCATGGCGCGATCGCGACATCCTGATCGGCCGACGCGTGCAGATCCGCGCACCCGACGGGGCCTACGAAGGCAGGGCGCGCGCGGTGGACGCCGCGGGCCGCCTCCTGGTGGATGACTTTCTGGGAGGCCGTCATACCGTCATCTCGGAAGAGGTACGCATCCTCGACTGAGCGCAGGGTGGTAGACTCGGCCCGTCCGCGACACGCGGACAGCCCATGGAGCCCGGAAGCCCTCCAGAGCCACGGAGTGAAGTCGACGCCCTCCGCGCCCGCATCGCCGAGCTCGAGCACGCGAAGGCGGATCAGGTGCGTGCGGAGAGCGCTCTGCGCGAGAGCCAGGAACGCGCGGGCGCCTTGCTCGAGTCGCCTTTCGAGGCCATCGTCATCACCGACGGCCAGGGCCGCATCGTGTCGGTGAATGCGAACGCGCTCGCGCTGTTCGATTACGAGCGCGACGGGCTGCTCGGCCAGCCGGTGGAACGTCTCGTTCCCGAGCGTTTTCGGGCCAGCCACGTCTCCCACCGGGAGCGCTATGCCGCCAGCCCGTTCCCTCGCCCGATGGGGCGCGGCCTGGAGTTGGCCGGGCTGCGCCGGGATGGTACCGAGTTCCCACTCGACGTGAGCCTGTCTTTCACCGAGACCGCCGACGGCATGCTTTTCCTCGCGTTCATTCGAGACTTGAGCGGGTCTCGCCGGAGTGACGAGGCCCGGCGCCGCATGGAGGCGCGGGCCGAGGCCTTGCTGGAAGCGGCGTCCGAAGGCATCGTGATCGTGGACCGGGCGGGCCGGATCGTCTCGGTCAACGCCAAGGCGGAGTCGTTGTTCGGCTACACGCGCTCGGAGATGCTCGGACGGTCACTCGAGATTCTGCTGCCCGAGCGACTGCGTGGGATCCACGCCGGCCACCGCGACGGCTATTTCGCCGATCCGCGAATTCGCCCCATGGGCCGGGGACTCGATCTGGTGGGCCGCCGAAAGGACGGCTCCGAGTTCCCCATCGAGATCAGCCTGAGCTACATCGAAACGGAGGAGGGGCGCCAAGCCATGGCGTTCATCACCGACATCACGCAGCGGCGGGCGCTGGAACAGGCGTCCCGCCAGGCGGAGCGGTTGGCCTCCCTCGGCACGCTCGCCGCCGGCGTAGCGCACGAGATCAACAATCCCATGGGCATCCTGAACTCGCGCATCGAGGTGATGCTCATGGAGGCGCCGGACCGTGGCTTTCCGGCCGACGTCATCGAGGATCTCCGCGTGTTGCACCGGAATGTCGCGCGCGTCTCTCGCATTGCCCAGGGGCTCCTGTCCTTCGCCCGGGGCACCCCTACCGTCCGCGCCCGAGTGAATCTGAACGAGGTCATCGAGGAAACCCTGCTGCTCACCCGGAACCAGATGGGGAAGGACGGCATCGAGATCCAGAGCTTACTGGACGCGCGGCCGCTCTTCGTCCTGGGCCACGGAAACGCGCTCGAGCAGGTGCTCCTCAACCTCCTCACCAACGCGCAGGCCGCGATCACCGGTCCGGGCCGGGTACTCATCACGACCGAGCTGGTGCCGGGCCCTCCCGGTCGCGTGCGCCTGACGGTGAGCGACACGGGCGGTGGGATTCCGGCCGACGTCGTCCCGCGGATCTTCGACCCGTTCTACACGACCAGGGAGACCGGAACCGGGCTCGGTCTTTCCCTGACCTACGGCATCATCCGTGACCACGACGGCACGATCGACGTGGAGTCGCGGCCCGGCGAGGGGACGACCTTCACGCTCACCTTCCCGGAATGGCAGGGGGACGTGGACACGACCTAAGAGACGCAGTGGGGCGGTACCGCACCGGGAACGGGGTGCCCTTGCCACACAGGCGTGCCCCACTCTCCCTCCGAAGTGCCGGAACTAAGTGAAACAACGGACAATCCGGGATGGCACCGGGGTTGCTCTCTTCTGGGTCATGACAACCAATACCCAGGAGTTCCCTTCTCCCCCGACCACCGATCCGGCTCCCCTCGTGCGCCAGATCCCCACCCAGGGGCGCGCCTGCCTGAGCTATCTCATCGCGGATCCCGAGTCTCGGCTGGCCGTGGTGGTCGACCCGCGCCGTGACCAGGTAGACACCTATCTCGACCTGCTGAAGCGGGAGGGGTTCCGGCTCGAGATCGTGATCGACACGCATACGCACGCGGATCATCTGTCCGGGGCCGCAGAGCTCGCGCGACGCATCGGGGTGCCGTACGCGATGCTCGAGGGACACCGGGTGACCGCCGTCTCTCGCACCTTGACCGCAGGCGAACGTGTCCAGGTCGGCCGGCTCGCGCTCGAGATCGTGGCCAGCCCCGGCCATACGCCGGATGGCCTCGCCATCTGGACCAATGGCCACCTCTTCACCGGCGACACGCTCCTCATCGGCGGAGCCGGCCGTGCCGACTTCACGGAAGGCGATCCCGGCCAGCTCTACGACAGCCTGCAGCGGCTGGCCCACTTCCCGCCCGACTCCGTGGTCTGGCCCGCGCACGACTATCACGGCCATCGCCAGAGCACGCTCCGCCGTGAGCGGGAGACGAACCCCCTCTACTCGGCCGGCGATCGCGCGGCGGTCGTCGAGCGGCTGGCCGCGCGCGGGCCCCTGCCGCCGGGCATGGCCGAGGTCCTGGCCTTCAATCGCCGGGGAGACGAGCCGGGCGCCGATATCGATCCCCGGACCGTTCACGAGATGCTGCAGGCCGATCCCACCGCGCTCCGCCTCGTCGACGTCCGGACGAGGCAGGAGGTCGACGCCACGAGCATCGCCGGCGCGACGAACGTGCCCCTGGATGAGTTCGAGGAGCATATCGGCGAGCTCCGCGCCTCGGCGAGCCTCCTGGTACTGCTGTGCGAGTCGGGCAACCGCGCGCGCCTCGCGGCGCAGATCCTCGAGCGTCACGACGTGGACCGCTATCGCGTCCTCCACGGGGGTATGCGGGGCTGGGTGAAGGCGGGGCTGCCGCATCAGGGTGGCCGCCGGGTCCTGCCGATCATGCGTCAGGTCCAGCTCGCCGCCGGGTTGCTGGTCCTCACCGGCCTGGGACTCGGCGCCTTCGTCGATCACTGGTTCTATCTCATCAGCGCGCTTGCGGGCGGGGGGCTGACCGTGGCCGGCCTCACGGGCTATTGCGGCATGGCGCTCCTGCTGGCGCGGATGCCCTGGAACCGCGTGGCGCGGCCGGCGGCCGCGGCGGGTCCGATCGCAAACGGCGTCACGGGGACGTGCGAGACCGGCGGCGCGGCGCCTCGCGGCGAGCCTGCCCGCGGCAACTGCGAGACGCCATGAGATGGGTGATCTGGATGAAAGGAGTCGCGATGAAAGTGCGTGACCTCATGACCACTACCCCGACCACGGTTTCTCCGAAGATGCCGGTACTCGAGGCCAGGGAGCTCATGGCCAAGGGCCGCTTCCGCCATCTGCTGGTCGTCGAGGATGGGTCCTTGATGGGCGTGATCACGGACCGTGACATCCGCCTCAATCTGCCGTCTCAGGCCACGAGTCTGTCGGTGTGGGAGCTGAACTATCTTCTCGCTCGACTCACCGTGGGGACCGTGATGACCAAGGCCGTGGTCATGGTGGAGCCAGCGCGCGAGGCGGTGGAAGCGGCCCGGTTGATGCTGGACCACAAGATCGGCTGCCTCGCCGTCACCGAGGGTGACCGGGTGGTGGGGATTGTCACCGAATCAGACTTCCTCCGCGCATTCGTCCTGCTCGCGTCGCCCCCGGCCGCGCACTGAGGTCGGGTCCCCCGCATGAGCGCCACTCGCGCCATCCGGATCCTCGTCGTTGACGACGAGGCGGACCTGGTCGCGACGTACCGTCGTCTGTTCCACCGTCACGGCTACGATGTGACGTCGGCGGCAACGCGCGCGGGTGGTCTCTTGCTCATCGACTCGTGGCCGCCCGATCTCATCATCACGGATCTGGAATTGCCGGACGGCGACGGGCTGGATCTCGTTCGCGCGGCCCGCGGTGCCTCGGCGACCTCTGGGATCATCGTGGTCAGCGGACGCTCATCGAGTGGCGCGCGGGAGGAAGCCATCGCGGCCGGCGCCTCCGCCTTCGTCGCCAAGCCCTTCTCGGCCGCCGCGCTGCGCGACCTCGTGCGGTCACTCCTCGATCATCCGCGAACTGACACCGGCCGCCGGGACAGCAATGTCCCACTGCGGTAGCTGGGCCTCGTCGCAAGTTCGCTGAGCGCTCACAAGTTCGTGTTTTGACTCATATCTCAGGATGGCACACCGGTTGCTGCTGGTGCTGGCCAGGAGGACAGGACAATGAATGTGAAGCGCATCATGGTGGCCCTGGATGGTTCGACCCTCGCCGAACGTGCTCTCGCCCCGGCGGCCGAGTTGGCCCGGGACGCGTCCGCCACGCTCGTGCTCATGCGAGCGGTCGAAGCGCCGATCATGCACGGCTCCGATCTCATCGAGGCGCAGGTGGCGGTGGTGCGCGACGCGGAGGTTTATCTGGATGAGCAGGCGAGACGTCTCCGACGTGACGGGATCGCGCGCGTGGTGACGTCAGTCTGGTACGGAGCGCCGGCGCCCAGCATCGTGGAGGCGGCTCACCGGCGGGAGGCGGATCTCATCGTGATGTCCAGCCACGGGCGGAGCGGCATCGGTCGACTTGTTCTCGGCAGCGTGGCCGAGTCGGTCCTGCGCGCCACGTCCAAGTCGATCCTGCTGGTCCGGGCCCCCAGCGCCCCCGTTGATACTCCCGTGCGGACGATCGAGCCCCGTGAAGCCAAGGAGGCCCTCCATGCCTAGCGCGAAGAGTGGATCCGTCCGTCACATCCTGTATCCGTCGGATTTTTCGCCGGCGTCCAGCGCCGCCTTCACGAAAGCGCTGGCGCTGGCCCGGGACGCCAAGGCGCAGCTGACCATCGTGCACGTCCTGAGCCCCTCGGTGGTGCTGCCCGTCGACGGCTACGTGGCGCCCAGTGTCTACGACGACATTCAGCGCTCTGTCGAGAGCGCATGCGCGGAGGAAACTCGCTGCCTTGCTCGCGCGGGCGCGAAAAGCCGGCGTGGGCGCCAAAACCGCGCTGATCCAAGGCGTGGCCGCCGAACGGATCGTGGCGGCGGCTCGGCGGAACCGCGCCGATCTCATCGTGATCGGCACGCATGGTCGGACGGGCCTGGCCCGTTTAATGCTCGGGAGCGTGGCGTCGCGCGTGGTGGCTACCGCCGCCTGCCCGGTTCTCACGGTGCGAGGGCGGGGATAGGGAGAGGCCAGGGCATGTCATTTCACACGATTGTGCTGGCCACCGATTTCTCGCCGGCCGTCCGGGAAGCGGAAAGGCTCGCGGGCGAGCTCGCCCGGCCGGCGAACGCCACTCTTCATCTCGTTCACGTCGTGCCACTCTGGTCCTCGCCCGGGGAGGCGGCGCAAAAGCTCGCCACGATCGAGGGCGCCGTCGGTCCGGGTCTCAAGAGAGTGACCGCGCTGCTGCTGTTTGGATCCGCGGCGCGGGTGATCGTGACATACGCCCGCGACCAGGGCGCGGACCTGATCGTGGTGGGCACGCACGGGAGGACCGGCGTGAGCCGCGTGCTCATGGGTAGCGTGGCCGAGGCGGTTGCCCGCCTGGCGCCCTGCCCCGTTCTGATCGTGCCCGCGCCCACGGAGGTCGCGACGACGGAGACGCCGAAGGAGGCCGCCGCCCGGACCGCGGCGGAAACGCCCGCCTCCCGTCGCTGCGCGGTCTGCGCCGGTGAGACGGAGGATCTGATCTGCGAGACGTGCCGGGCCCGCATTCGGGGAGAGGCGCTCGAGCAGAAGCGCGACGCGGAGCGGAGCGGGCGCCGGGGCTCGCCCGCCTAGAGCTCGCCCTTCCAGGCCCTGCGGTCCGTATCGACGGCCAGGCGGTTGTCGACACGCCGGACGCCCTCGATAGTACGCGCGAGGCTTTCGAGGGCCTCGCGCTCGGCTGGTGATCCTACGACGCCCCAGAGCGCGATAACCCCATCGCTTGCCTCCACGACGACGGCGCGGGGCTCCCACCCTCCCCGGTTGATTCGTGCGCGCATGGCGGACACCAGACGGGTGTCGGGCTCCGGCGGCGCGACAGGGAATCGGGCAAGGGCCCGGACGAGATCTCCCCGGCTCACGAGGCCGACGAGGCGCCCACCCGAGACGACGGGGACGCGCCGGATGCCGTGCTCGTCGAGCACCTGCGCGGCCGCTGCGACCGGCAGGTCGGGCCCCACGGTGAGCGCCGGGTGGGTCATGACCTCTCCGACCGTGATATCGCCCGCGGAAGGGAACTCGTAGGCGGATGAATCGTCACCTCGGAGCACACCGTGCCACCAGGGCGCGCGGCGCCGGGGCCGGTGGCGAACGACAAGGTCGCCGTCGCTGACCATCCCGACCACCATGCCGTCGTCGTCGACCACGGGAAGCCCGCTCACCCCGTGGGAAATCATGAGCCGGGCGGCGTCCTGTATCGAGACTCCTGGCGTCACGGCGATCACATCCCAGTTCATGACCTCCGCGATGTTCATCGCGCGCTCCTCCCGACCTCGCGAAGTGCAAGCCGGATGCCGCGCGATAATCGACGAGATATTCGCGAGATTCGCACCGACTCCCCGTGCGCCTCGGGGCGGCGCCACCCCAGGGCGGGCACCGGCGCCCCAGTGATGGCAGAGTCGGTTCTGCCACTCCGGGCCGCCGGACCGAGAGCCGTCCATCTGGTGAGGAGATAGCGCGCGCTTCGAGCGCGGGGTGTTCTGGCAGCAAGGTTGCAATACATGCTCCCAAGCAAAAGGAGGAATCCCCCTTGGTAAGCCGGCCGAAGTCCGCACGCCGCAAGACAACGCTCCCATCCCGTTCCGCCAAGGCCGGCCGGCCGCCCGAGGAGCGCGTGCTCGCGCCGCGGGTGCGGCGCCGCCAGAAGTCCGCGCAGACGGCCTTCAGCAAGGACACCACGATTCACCAGGCCCCCGGCGGCTCTCGGGCTACCTGGCCGGCGAGCAGACCGAAGTTCAAGAAGCGATAGATCCCCGAGTCCAAGGAGACGTCGATGAACGACCTGGCCGAACGCGTGAAAGAGCTGGCCGGTATCGCCCCGAGCGAGACGCCCGTGGTAAGCGTGTACCTCGACACGCGCTGGAAGGACGAGCAGCAGCGGGAGCGGACGCGGGTATTCCTCAAGAACGAGCTCGCCAAGGCGCGAGACTCGGCCGGCGGGGCGCGCCTTGCGGCCGATCTCGACTGGATCCGCGGCGAGGCCGAAGCTCTCATCGGGCGTCCGAGCAGGCCCGATGCCCTCGGGGTCGCGCTGTTCGGGGGCGGGAGCCGCGGCTTGCGCGAGATCCTGCCGGTGGCGGCTCCAATCGAGAACGCCTTCGTGGTCGCCGAGACGCCGTTCCTCCGTCCTCTCCTGGGGCTGGCCGGTGAAAATCTCTCGTCGATGGTGGTGTTCGTGGACGCCAAGCGCGCCCGCTTGATCCCATTCACCGCGCAAGGGGCGGGCGAAGAGATCACCCTGGAGCACGAGGTGGCGGGGCACCACCGCCAGGGCGGCTGGAGCCTCCTTGCGCAGTCGCGCTACCAGCGCCGGATGAATGAACAACGGAGCCAGCATCTCGAGGCGGTGGCCGAGTCCCTCGAGGCGGCGCTGGCCGGGAGCCCCGCCGCGCGCGTCGTACTCGCCGGAGAGGTCCGCGCCGTGGCCACGTTCCGGGACCTGCTCGAGCCCGGGCTTCGAGCGCGCCTCGCGGGAGAGGTCTCGGGGACCTGGTACGAGTCGGGCAGTGCGCTGGTCCGACGCGCGACGGAGGTGCTGCAGGAGAGCCGGCAGCGCGAGGCGCGTGCCTCCGTGGACGCGATGCTGACCGAGGCCGCCAAGGGCGGCCGGGCCGCCGCCGGGCTGGGCTTCGTTCTCCAGGCGCTGAGCCGGGGCGCCGTCCATCGGCTCTATCTGCTCGAGAGCTTCCGCGAGCCCGGCCGAGCCTGCGCGACGTGCGGAGGTCTCCATGCCGGTGATGAGCCCGCGTGCCGGTTCTGCGGCAAGGCCACGCGACCGGTTGAGCTCGGGGAGCGCATCGCGGAGCGGGTGATCGCCGACGGCGGCACGGTCGAGACGCTCCTGGAGCATGAGGGACTGGCGGATGCCGGCGGGATCGCGGCGGAGCTTCGCTATGCGCTCTAGGGTCTTCGTGAGCGCGCTGATGCTGGCGCTCGCGCCGGCGGTTCTCGGGACACGCCCGGGCTCGGCGGCCGAGAGCACGCCGGGCGAAAAGGTCTTCTACGACCAGGGCTGCCACGGTTGTCACACCGTGGGCAAGGCGGGCACGCCCATCGGGCCGGATCTCTCGCGCATCGGCGCCAAGCGGTCGCGGGCGTATCTGGTCGGCTGGCTCAAGGATCCGGCGGCGCAGGCGCCGCGCGCGCACATGCCCCGCATCCGGCTCTCGAAGGCCGAGATCGAGCGCCTGGCGACCTATTTGAGCGAGCTCAAATGAAACCGCTCGGCAGAGGCGCATCGTGAGCGGGGGATCTCTTCCGCCCGCGTTCCTGGCGCCGCGGTCGGTGGCCGTGGTGGGCGCCTCGCGCGATCCTTCCAAGGTCGGCGGCAGCGTGCTGGCCAATCTGCGCGCGGCCGGCTTCCCGGGCCGGGTGGTCCCGATCAATCCGCGCGCCGGCTCGATCCAGGGTCTACGCGCGCTGCCCTCGGTCCTCGCCCTGGAAGAGCCTGTGGACCTGGCGGTGATCGCGGTACCGGCCGCCGACGTGCTGCCCGCGCTGGAAGCGTGCGTGGCCCGCGGCGTGGCGGGCGCCATCATCATCTCCGCGGGCTTTCGAGAGGCCGGCCCCGAGGGCCAGGCCCGCGAGGCCAAGCTCCGATCATGGCTCCGCGGCCAGCCCATCCGAGTGATGGGCCCCAACTGCCTCGGCTGGATCCGTCCCTCGAGCCGCCTCAACGCAACCTTCGCCCCCGGCATGCCGATCCGGGGCGGCATCGGGTTCGTATCCCACTCCGGTGCTCTCGCCACGGCCATCCTCGACTGGGCCCGCGATCGCTCGCTAGGCTTCTCCTTCTTCGCGAGTCTGGGCAACCAGGCGGACCTCACCGAAGCGGATGTGCTGGAGGCGGCGGCCGAGGATGCCGAGACGCGCGTGATCGCGGCGTACATCGAAGGCGTGGCCGACGGACCGCGCTTTGTCGAGGCCTTGACCCTCGCCGCCACCGCCAAGCCGGTCGTGCTCATCAAGGCCGGCCGCTCGGCCGAGGGGGCGCGCGCGGTGGCCTCGCACACCGGCGCGCTCGCGGGCTCCGACGTCGCCTTCCACGCCGCGGTCCGGCAGGCCGGCGCCGTGCGCGTGACCACGGTGGAAGAGCTCTTCGATCTCGCCGACGCGCTGGCCACGCAGCCGTTGCCGAAGGGACGCCGGGTCCTCGTGGTCACCAACGGAGGTGGGCTGGGCATCGTGGCAGCCGACGCCGCGCGCGCCGCCGGGCTCGCGGTCACCCCTGTTTCCGACGCGGCGCGCGCCCGGCTGCGCGAGGTGCTGCCGCCTAATGCCAGCGTGGCCAATCCCGTCGACCTGGTCGGCGACGCCGACGCGAACCGCTATCGGCGCGCGCTGGAGGCCATTCACCCGAACGAGGACTGCGACGCCGCGCTGGTGATCCTGACGGTGCAGGCGGCGACTGACGCGAGCGCGGCGGCGCGCGCCATCGTGGGCTCGACGCGCGGCTGGGACATGCCACTCGTGACCGCGTTCGTGGGCGGCCCCCGGGTGCGTCCCGGGACCCGCGCGCTCGAGGAGAGCCACGTGCCCTGCTATGCCTTTCCGGAGCGCGCGGTCTCGGCCCTCGCGGGCATGGCACGCGTGGCCGAGCGCCGCCGGGCCACGCCACAGCGTGTACTGCCGCCGCGCCCGGATCTGCCCGCCGGTCTCACGCGCTCGTTGGAGCGGCGCGTGGGTGGGGCGCTCGGCATGGCGGACCTCGAGTCTCTCCTCGATGTGTACGGGATCCCAGTAGTCCGCTCCCGTCAGGTCGCCGGTCCCGCCGAGGCCGCCGCGGCGGCAGCGGAGCTTGGCTTGCCGGTGGCGCTCAAGGTGGTCTCGGCGGAGGTCAGCCACAAGAGCGACGTGGGCGGGGTGCGGCTCGGCCTCGGAGCACCCGCGGAGGTGGCGGCGGCCGCCGAGAAGATGCTCGCGGATGTGCGGCGGGCACGGCCGGAGGCCACCATTCAGGGCCTCCTCGTGCAGACCATGGCGTCGCCGGGGCGCGAGCTGCTGGTGGGTATGACGCGGGATCCGCAATTTGGGCCGCTGGTGGTGGTGGGGTTCGGCGGGCGGTACGTGGAAGTGCTCCGCGATACCGCCGCCCGCCTCGCCCCGGTCAGTGAGGAGGAGGCGGTCGAGATGCTGGGCGAGCTCCGGATGGCTCCGGTGCTGCGCGCGTTCCGCGGCGAAGCCGAGGTGGATCTTCCTGCTCTGGCACGGGCGGTCGCGCGCTTCTCCCGCCTTCTCACCGACCTGCCCATGCTCTCGGAGATCGAGCTCAACCCGCTGGTCGCCCGGCCGGATGGGGTGCTGGCGGTCGACGCCCGCGCCACTCTGGCCGTCCCGTCGTCCTCCGACGTCAGGGAATAGGGGGCGCGGCGAGCGGGACTGGAGGACGAGCGCCGTGCGTTCGCTCGCTATCGCGCCATCCGGGCGCGCGAGCGAACCTATCTCTGAGGCTACGGGCTGGGTCAGACGGCGGACGCCCTGAGCGCGCGCACCAGCTCCACCATCCCCAGCGTGTCGCGCCGGCAGTATTCACGGAGCGCGGCTTCCAGGCGGGCGGCCTCCGCCGGGTCGGGGTGGCCGCGCACCAGCAGGTCCCAGACGGGCCCCGCCGCCGAGCCTTCCGCGACCTCGAGTCCCTCATAGGCGAGGGCCGGGACCACCGCGGGCAGGACGCGCTTGAGCGAGAAGGAGCCGCGGAACTCGGGGTGGTAGACGTGCTGGCGCACGACGGGCAGGAGATCCCACAGGCGCGCGCGGATTCGCGCGGCGGCGGGAGCCAGGTCCGGGAGCGTCAGCCCCAGCGTGTCGAGGTGCTGACCCTCGAAGCGCGCGTTGTAGACGACGATGGGCCCGGTCTCCCCGACGGCGGGGATGAGTGTCTCGAGGAAGCGGCGGCGCGGATCCGTGTCGCGGTCGGCGAGGAACTGCCGATGCTCGGGCGCGGCCCCGGGGGCCTGGATCACGTGCACCGACCACTGGAAGGGGATGCCGTCGTACGGGCGCATGCCGGCATGACGGGGGATGGCGGGGCCCAGCGTCTCGAAATCCATGAAGTAGCGCGGATAGGCGAGCCCGGCCAGCTCGCCCGCGAGCGGTGCGGCGACCAGCATCCGCTCCGCGAGCACCGCCTGGCGCGCTCGCTCCTGGCGCGGGTTCAGCGCGACATCATCCGGCACCTCGCCGATGCGCGTGATACCGCGGGCGCGGAGCGCCTCGAGCCGCTTCCCGTAGAGACCAGGCAGATTCGCGATGTCGTCCAGGGGCAACGGAACATTGCACTGGTCGTAGAACTCGCAGGCATAGGGCTTGGTGCACTGAAGGCCGGGCGCGACCTCCGGCGGCGCGTCCGCGTCCAGCGTGGCCCGCAGCTCGGCCAGCAGGCGCGGCAGGTCGAGGGTGAGGGCGTCCACCTGCGGGGTGACGTCCACGACGGCGAAGAGCCGCGTCGGATCATGCGCCCCGCCGGCATACACGTACTCACGGCTCAGGTGCATCACGGCGACCGACTCTACCGTCAGGCCGGCGGCCACCAGCACGTGGCGCTGGATGGCCACGTCGGGGAAGTGGTGCTCCCTCACGCCGGTGGTGGACTTCACCTCGATGAGCCGCCAGCCTCCGCGGCTCCCGCGCGCGAGCACGTCCACGCGCACCAGGACGTCCTCCTGGCGAAACGTCGCCTCGAAGATCGCGGGCACGGTCGGGTCGCGCAGAAGAGCCGCGGTGCGCGCGAGGGCGGTGTCGAGACGATCGAGCTCGCCCTCGACCGCCACGCCGCCCGGGAACGCCTCCCGGGCGAGCCGGCCCACCTCCTGGCCCTGGGCGAAGCGAAACCGGAGCGCGGCATCGGGCGCCTCCGCCAGCTCGGGCGCCGTCACCCGGAGATAGAGGCGCTTCCGGCACTGCAGGCCGGCGAGCACGCGGGACTTCGACAGCCCGTGGGGCCTGGCCATCGAGCCCACGGTACCGTGGAACGGTGACGGCCGGGGTCAGCGGTGGCCGGTCGGAGCGGCCATGCAGCATAGTTTATAAAATTTCATAGATACTGTATTCTCCCGCCATGCCGCAGCGTCCCCCCCGCTCCTACGTGGGCGATGTCATCCGGGCTCGTCGGCGAGCCCTCGACCTGACCTTGATGGACGTGGCCCGAAAGACGGGCTTCTCGGCCAGCTATCTCAGCCAGGTCGAGCGGAACCTCGTCGCCCCCTCGGTGGCGGCCCTGATGAAGATGACCACCGCGCTGGGGGTGTCCGTCGGCCAGATCCTCGCGCAGCACGGCCAGCCCGGGGCAGGGGCGAAGCTGGTGCGCCCGCACGAGCGCAAGACGCTGACGTATCCGGGATCCGACATCCGCTACGAGCTCCTCTCCCCCGACCTCTCCAACCGCGCCATGGAAGTCCTCATGTTCCGCGCGCCGGCGGGGAGCACGAGCGGGCGCGAGACCTTCACGCACGATGGGGAGGAGTGCTTCGTCCTCATCAAGGGCCGGCTGCGGGTCTGGGTGGGCGAGGAAGAGCACGTGATGCGCGAGGGCGACTCGCTCTATTTCAAGAGCTCGCTCCCGCACCGCTGGGTCAACGACGGCAAGACCGAAGCCCGCGCGATCTGGGTCAATACGCCCCCCACCTTCTAGGACGGGGGCCGGAGGCCACCAATGGCGGTTGCTACGCGACACACGCTGGAAAGCACGGACGAACCATACAATTCAACGTCGATCCGTTACACTTCGGCATCGTGCTCATCGCCAATATCGGGGTGGGGCTCTTTCTCCCGCCGGTGGGCCTCGGGCTCATCGTGGCGGCGGCGATCGGCCGCGTGAGCGTGACCGAGGTGGCGCCGGTCCTGCTGCCCTATCTGGCCACCATGATGGCGACGGTGCTGATCATCACCTTCTGGCCCTGGCTGACGCTCCTCGTTCCGAGCGCGCTGGGGCTGCGGTAAGCGAAGCCCGAGAGAAGAGAGGACACATCATGAGCACCCTGGCGACCACCCGATTCCCCACCATCACCCCCGAGACCCTCGCCGCGCTGCAGGAGCGGCTCGGCAAGCCGGTGCGCCGGCCCGAGCCCTACATCGAGGTGGCCACGCGCGATGCCATCCGGCACTGGGCGCATGGCATCGGCGACCGGAATCCCTACTGGGCGGACCAAGGCGTGGCGCCTCCGACCATTCTCTTCGCGCTGGATCGGATCGTCTCCGGTTATGTCGGGGGGCTTCCCGGCATTCACGCGATGTACGCGGGCACGGACTTTCGCTGGGAGCGGCCGATCCGCGTCGATGACAAGATCGTCGGGGAGAGCGTGCTGCACGCGCTGATCGAGAAGCCGTCGAAGTTCGCCAAGCGGGCCATCCAGCAGATCTATCGCACCACCTTCACGAATCAGCGCGGGGAGCAGGTCTGCGTGGCGGACTCCTGGTGCTTCCGGACCGAGCGCGAGACCGCCCGCGAGCGCGGCAAGTACAAGTCGGAAGGGCCGCACCGGTACTCCGAGACCGAGATCGCCGACATCCGGCAGGCCTATGCCACGGAGGAGGTCCGAGGCGCGGCGCCGCGGCGCTGGGACGACGTCACCGTGGGCGAGGCGATGCCGGTGGTGGTGAAGGGGCCGCTCACGGTCACCTCGGTGGTCGCCTTCGTGCAAGGCTGGGGCAGCCTGTACGTGCGCGCCCACGGCCTCGCCTTCGATCTGTTCGACCGTCACCCCGCGCTGGGCATCCCGAACGATTTCGGCGTGCCGGAGCCGCCGGAGCGGGTGCACTGGGACGAGTCGCTGGCGCGGGCGGTGGGCGTGCCCGGACCCTACGACTACGGCCCGGAGCGGGTGGCCTGGCTCGGCCACCTGGTGACGAACTGGATGGGCAATGCCGGCTTCCTCCGGCGCCTGACCGTGAAGGTGCTGCGCCACAACCTGATCGGCGACACCACGTGGTGCCGCGGCCGCGTGACCGGCAAGGCGTCCGGGGGTGTGGTGACGCTGGAGATGGACGGCACCAATCAGCGGGGCGAGGTCATCGCCTCCGGCACCGCCGAGGTGGTGCTCCCCACGCGATGACGTCGATCCTCGACGTTCGCCGCTATCCCGAGGCGCGGGACGGGTTTCGCTGGGACGCGCTCTGGGATCTCGTGGACGGCGACCGCGAGCGCCTCAACCTCGCCCACGAGTGCGTGGACCGGCACGTGGGCAAGGGCACCGCCCTGCGCATCCAGTTCGCCGACGGGCATCGGGAGGAGCACGACTTCGGGGCGCTCGCCGAGTGGTCGTCCCGCTTCGCCAATCTCCTCGAAGCCGAGGGCGTTGCCCGCGGCGATCGGGTGGCCATCATGCTGGAGCCGTCGCTGGCCTTTTACGGGGCGGTGTTCGGGACGATGAAGCGCGGGGCCATCGCGGTGCCGCTCTTCACGCTCTTCGGCCCCGAGGGGCTGGCGTTGCGTGTGGACGACTGCCGGCCGCGCATGCTGCTGGTGGAGCGGGACGCGGCGCGCTGGCGCGCGCAGTTCCCCGACGTCAACGTGGTCGCGGTGGATGACCTCGCCGAGCGCCTGCGCGCGGCGCCCGCGCGGTACACGCCGGCCACCGCGCCCGACGACCTCGCGCTGTTCCAGTACACGTCCGGCACCACGCGCGCCTTGCCGGAGGCGGTGCGGCACACGCACCGCTCGGTGGTGACCTTGATGGTGGCGGCGCTCTACGGGGTGGGGCTCCGGGCGGGCGATCGCTACTTCTGTCCCTCGTCCCCCGCCTGGGGGCACGGGCTCTGGCATGGAACGGTCGCGCCGCTCGCGCTCGGGATCGCGGTGGGCAGCTACTCGGGCAAGTTCAGCCCGGAGCGGATCGTGGAGGCGCTCGACGCCTTCCGGGTCACGAATCTCGCCGCCGCCCCCACCGTGTACCGGATGATCCGGGAGTCCGGTGCGGCCGACCGTCGCCGGTTCGCTCCCGAGAAGCTCTCGTTCACGGGCGAGCCCATGGATGGGAAGACCTGGGAGTACGTCGAGGAGACCTTCGGGCGGAAGCCGTGCAGCATGTACGGGAGCACGGAGGTCGGGGTGATCATCGTGAACTACCCGGGCTTCGACGGCTTCGAGGTCCGGCGCGGCGCCCTCGGCAAGGCGGCGCCGGGCTGGGAGGTGGCGGTGGTCGGCGAGGCGGGGCCGCTCCCCGCCGGGGAGCTCGGGGAGATCGCCGTCCGCCGCCGCGGCGAGTGGTTCCGCGTGAAGGATCGTGGCCACGTCGACGCCGACGGCTACTTCTTCCACGCCGGGCGCTCCGACGACGTGATCATCTCCGGCGGGTGGACGATGAGCGCGCTCGAGATCGAGCAGGCGCTCCTCGCCCACCCCGACGTGCGCGAGGCGGCGGTGATTGGCGTGCCCGATGAGCTGCGGGGGCAAATCCCCAAGGCGTGCATCGTGGCGCCGGGCAAGGGCCCCGACTTCGTACGCGAGCTGCAGGAGTTCGTGAAGGATCGCCTGAGCCGGCACGAGTACCCGCGGGCCATCGAGATCGTGGCGGAGCTGCCCAAGACCCCGGCCGGCAAGATCGACCGGAAAACCCTCCGCGACCGGCAGCGATAGCCGCCGGGACGAAAGCGCGCATGCCGATCATCGACTCCCACGCCCACATCTTCCAGCACTGGTCCGGCTCCTGCGGCCTGCCCTCGCGAGAGGTGCACCTGAAATATCTGCAGAAGACGCTCACGCGCCCCTCCGCCAAGGTCTATCGCCTCCGCGACGGCGCGGAGGCCTCCGGCCAGCACCTCTTCCGGCCGGGCGACAATACCTGGGCCGGGCTCCGCGACGACATCGAGTTCCGGCCGGGGCGCTACGGCCGGCTCGAGTTCCGGGTGGACGGCGAGGACTATGTCGTCCAGTACATGCCGGTGGGCATGGTGGAGCTGGAGTCCAGGCCGGAGCTCCTGCTGGCGCAGATGACGGCGGCGGGCGTGGACCACTGCGTGCTCCAGGCCGGCTTCACCTACGGCTACATGAACGACTACAACGCGCTCGCGCAGCGCCAGTACCCGGGGCGGTTCACCGGCCTCTTCCACGTGGACGAGCCCATGGCGGACACCGCGCACTGGATGGCGGAGGCGCGGCGGGCGGTGGAGCAGCTCGGGCTGCGCGGGCTGCACTATCAGACCGACACCTTCGCCCGCTACGACTTCCGGTGGTGGTTCGACGACCGGCGCTTCGACGCGTTCTGGTCCATGATCGAGGGCTTCGGCGTGCCGGTGTTCTTCGAGCCCATGCACATCCCGACCTATGACGAGGCGAGCTATCTCGAGATCATGCGGCGGCTGGATGGGATCATGACCCGTTTCCCGGGTCTCCGCTGGCTCCTGGTGCTGCAACCGCCGGTGTCCTATTTTGCCCGGAACGGGCGGTGGGAGTTCCCCGTGATAGTCGGAAAGGTCTACGCGCGGGAGACGGTGCGCCTCGAAATGACCTTTCCCATCGCCTGGGGCGGCGTCTGGGACTACCCGTATCCGGAGGCGCAGGCGCTCATCAAGGACCTGCGCGATCGCTACGGCGCCACCAAGCTCGTCTGGGGCTCGGACATGCCGAACGTGGAGCGCTTCTGCACGTACCGGCAATGCGTGGACTATATCCGGCGCTACTGCGAGTTCCTCAGCGCGGCCGAGAAGGACCGCGTGCTGGGGGGAAATCTCGGCGACCTGCTCACGCTGTCCGCGCCGCCGCGCTGATCTCCGCGTCAGTCTGCGTCCGAGAGCAGCTCCGCGAGTCGGGCGGGGTCCACCGGTTTGACGAGGTGGAGATCGAAGCCGGCGGCGCGGGAGCGCTCTCGGTCCTCAGGCAACCCGTAGCCGGTGAGCGCCACGAGGCGGAGGCGCCGGCCCGCCGGATGCTCGCGCAGGCGGCGGGCCACCTCGTAGCCGTCGATACCGGGCAGGCCGATGTCGACCAGGGCGAGATCGGGCTCCAGCGTCAGGGCGGAGCTCACGCCGGTCACGCCGTCCACCGCCTCGAATACCTCGTGGCCGAGCAGACGGATCAGCTCGCGCAACATCTGCCGCGAGTCGTCATTGTCCTCGATCACGAGTACGCGGCGGGCGGCGGCGGGGCGGGGCTCGGGGGCGGACGGGCGCGTCTTCGCCGGCCGCGCGATGGCGGGGAGGCGCACGGTGAAGATGCTGCCCTTACCGGTGCCCTCGCTGGCCACCGCCACGGTGCCGCCGTGCTGTTCGACCAGGCGCCGCACGAGCGTGAGCCCGATCCCCAGCCCGCCCTTGCTGCGGTCGAGGGAATGCTCGCCCTGCACGAAGATGTCGAAGACGCGGGGCAGGAGCTCGGGGGCGATGCCGACGCCGCCGTCGCGGACCGAGAGCACGGCGTCGAGGCCCTCGCGCGTGACCAGGACCCGGATCTCGCCGCCCGCCGGCGTGTACTTCACCGCGTTCTGTAGCAGGTTCACCATCACCTGCTCCAGGCGGGCCGCGTCGGCATCGACCCAGACCTCGGCGGTGTCCAGCAGGACCGCGTGCCCCGGGGAGCCGATGAGGCTCGCCACGCGTCGCACGAGATCGGCGAGGTCCAGGGGCTGTGGCTCGAGGGTGATCTTGCCGCTGGTGACACGGGAGACGTCGAGGAGATCGTCCACCACGCGCCCCAGCTGGACGACCTGGCGGCTGATGATGCCCTGCGCGCGCTCCACCAGCGGCCCCGCGTTCTCGACCAGGCCCAGGACATGCGCGGCGTTGCTGATGGCGCCGAGGGGATTCCGTAGCTCGTGCCCGAGCATGGCGAGGAACTCGTCCTTGGCGCTGCTGGCGGCTTCCGCCTCCTGGCGCGCCGCCGCCTGCCGCGCGAAGAGCTCCGCGTTCTGGATGGCGATGGCGGCCTGCTCGGCGAGCCGGGTGCACACCGTCTCGTCCTCGTCGGTGAAGACGCGCCGCGTGCGGTTGCTGATGTAGAGGAGGCCGGCCACCTGGGTCCGGATGACGATGGGCACCACCATCACGCAGACCATGCCGGTCTGCTGCGCGAGGACGGCATGGGAGGCCGGCACCCTCGGGTCGGAGGCGTAGTCCTCGCTCCGGGTGGGCTTGCCGGTCAGCATGACCTCGCCGCCGATGCTCTCGCCGGGCCGGATGCGCAGCGTCTGGTAGATCTCGGGCCAGGGGCCCACGCGATACCGCGGCCGAAGGGTGTCTCCCTCGCGCAGGAAGATGGAGGCGCCGTCGCTGCGGCAGAGGGCCTGCGCGCCGTCGGCGATGCGCTCGAGCACGGTGGTGACGTCCAGCGAGGCGGAGATCGACCGGGCGATCTCCCCCATGAAGGCGAGGCGCTGCTCCACGGCCTCCGACTGCGCGCGGGCCGCGCGCTCCTGCGCGAGCAGGCGTTCCCGCTCCGCCTCGGCGGTCTTGCGCGAGGTGACGTCCATGCAGATCCCACGCAGGCGCTCGGGGCGGCCGGCCTCGTCGTAGGACACCTCGCCCCGCGCCTCCACCCAGCGGATGGCGCCGTCGGGCCGGACGATGCGGTACTCGAGCCGGTGCGTGCCGTCCTCGAGGGACTTCCGGATCGTCCGCTCCACGTGGGCGCGGTCCTCGGGGTGAATGTCCGCCTGAAACCCGGCGAAGGTGCCCGGGAAGGCGCGGGGCGCGAGACCGTGAATCGCCTCGAGCTCGGGAGACCAGGTCACGCGGCCGGTGGCCACCGACCATTCCCACGTGCCCATCCCGCCGGCCGCGACGGCCAGGCGAAGCCCCTTCTCGCTGTCGCGGACGGCCGTCTCCGCGCGCCGCTGGTTCATCACACCGGCCCCGACCGGCAGCATGGTCACCGCGAGTGTGGCCATGAACGCCTGCAGGAGGAGAAGGGACTCATTGGCCGGGCCGATCGCGAAGGGGCCGACGCCGCGGACGGTGCCCGTCACCGCGATGGCGCCGAGCATCGCGATTGCCGTGACCGCCTCGCGCTGTCCGAAGCGGATCGACGTCCAGAGCAGCGGGGGGATGCAGAGGAATGCGATCGGCAGGTTGCGCATGGAGGGCGGCAGGGTGCCGCCGAAGACGAGGAGGCCCGTCCCGAGCACCGTCGCACCCAGCAGCAGCGCCTCGGCCCACCGTGTTCGGAGCGCGCCCAGGCCGGGCTGCCGGCTCCAGAGAAGGATCAGCGGGGCGAAGATGAGGTCCCCGGCGGCGTCGCCCAGCCACCACGTCAGCCAGATGGAGCCGTAGCCGCTCCAGGGCGCGAAGCCACCCAGCGCCAGGCTGGTCACGCCGATGGTGGCGCTGACGGTCGTGCTCAGAAAGCCGGCGAGGACGACGAAGAGGAAGATGTTCCGGATGCGGTCGAGCGTATTCTGACCGCCCGCGAAGCGATTCACCAGCTCGGCGCCGAGCACCCCCTCGAGCGTGTTGCCCAGCGCGATGGCGAGCGACGTCGCGACCGAGCCCGCGGTGCTGATATTGATGAGGAAGGCGCCCACAAAGATGACCGGCCAGATGCGCAGGCCCAGAAGGAGGAAGGCGGCCAGCGCGATGCCCGCCGGGGGCCAGACCGGACTGGCGCTGGAGTGCAGGAACGCGAAGTCCAGCCCGAGCTTGCCGCTCAGGACATAAATGAACCCGATGGCCGTCGCGAGCGCGATGCGTCGGGCCCGGACCGTCACCGAGAGGCCCCCACCATGGGGGTACGATACACCACCCGGATCGTGGGTTAGCTGTCGAGCCCGTAATGCTTCAGCAGAAGAGCCCGGAGCTTCTCGGCCATGGTCACGCCGTCCTTCGCGGCGCTCACCTTGATGGCACGATGCAGGCCTTCTGGGAGATCCAAGGTGAGCCGCTTGGTCCGCGTCCCGCCCGTGCTGCCGTGACCCGATGTAGCCGCTGGTTTCCTCCCGTCCTGATCATCCATGGCCCTCCATAGAGCAAACGCGATACCATCTTTTGGTGACTAATAAATCAATTACTTACAGTTTCTATCAGCGGCTGATTCCTACAAATCAGCATTTGGCCCTGATTTGTGTAGATGGGGGTGTAGGTAAAACTTTACATTATCTGAGAAAAGTCTAAGACCCCGAGTTGCCGTCGATTTATCGACATCTTTCACCACTAGAGTTGCATTCCATTCCTTGCCTCGGCGCCGGGGCCTGTCGACGTTCTTGCCCAAAGGCCCCTCAATGTTCCCAGGCAAAACAAGCAACATGATGGAAGATAAAGGCTTTCTCATCGAGGCATGAACTGTGCGTATAGATACAGATTTACAGAAACACAGACATCGACATCAGGAAGGGGCATGACACATGGGGCTTCTCGTGAGAGCAGTGATCGGATCTGGCGCACTTCTTTTCCTGGCGCTCGGGGGCGCTGCGCAGGCGATCCCCATCGCCGCACTTCACGCGAGCAATCAGGGGATCAGCGCGTTCGGGTTCGAGTTCGACGCCCCGACAAATACCATCACGCTCCGCGAGACCTGGAACAGCACCGGGCCGGGCATCGTGCAGCTGAGCGGGCTCGACGATGAGGTGGACTATATCGTGACCAAGATCATCACCAATTCCAGCGGCGTTCCCTGGGTCTCCTTCGCCCAGGAGCTGCTCGACCCGGTCGGGTTTGCCGATGAGCAGGATGCTCCGCCGCCCGCGTTTGCCCCGCCAGGATTCACCTCCTCGAATGACCAGGATGGCCTCAGCTTCGCGCAGGGCTCGTTGCTCCCGCGGACCTCGACCGCGTTCGGCTCCGTGGCCGCCGACGAGCTGGCTGGGCGCGACTTCCTCGACTACTTCGGTGGCACTCTGCTCAACGGCGGCGTCGACACGATGTTGTTCGCCGTGCGGGACAACGCTGGGATCGGCGACGTTAACTGCGATGGCACGTCATGCCCGAACCAGCCCTTCCTCCTCGTGCAGCGGCCCAATGCACGGTCCGTGACGGAAGTGGCCCAGCCCGGCAGCCTCCTGCTCCTCGGCGTCGGACTGGTGGGGGCGGCATTCGTGACGCATCGGAGACTTACCGCGCGCTAATCGGTGCCCGCTCGCTTGTCCGGAGTCCTTCCAGGGGTGCTATGGTCGGGGCATGGCGAAGACGCGTATCTCGTCCGCTCTGCTGGGGGTCCTGCTGCTGGCCTACGGCTGCGCCACCGCCCCGATCGCCTCGAGCGATCGGGACCTGACCGTGTCGGAGGGCAGCACCTTCCAGGTGGTGCTGGACGGCCCATCCGGCACGAGTCCCTCGTGGACCGTCGATGGGGCCGAGATGGGGACCGTCGAGCTGTTGCGGCGCGAGCCCCTCGGTGTCCCGGGTTCCGGCGCGCAGGAGACCTTCGTCTTTCTCGCGCGCCGTTCCGGAACGGTCACGCTCCACTTCACGCACGCGGGGCGCTGGGCGGAAAAATCCCCACCCCCCTCCCATTCCTACCGGGTCCAGGTGATCCGGTGCTGATGCTGATAACGCTAGGAGGATTTGCGTTGGCTCGCCTGGATGGCCCGCGCCTCGGCGAGGTCAACCTCGTCGAGATAGCGTAAGGGGTCGGCGTCGAAGGCCTTCTTGCACTTCTCGCTGCAGAAGTAGAAGGTTACGCCCTCATAGTCGCTCTGGGCTGCTGCCGTGACCGGAGTCACTTCCATTCCGCAGACCGGATCGAGTCCCATGGTTTGCCTCCTTCGGGAATGTGGGCCTGTTCCTGGAGGGAGCAAGCCACATGCCAGGCCATCCCCAAGCCATCTGCAAGCCATCCATGGTATAAGGACAGCCCACACTGGTAAGGGAGGAAACCCATGTTCGACCTCGTGCTCAAGGGGGGACGGGTCGTCGATCCGTCCAGCGCGCTGGACGGCCTCCACGATATTGCCGTGCAGGACGGCAAGATCGCGCGCATTGCGGCCAACATCCCCGCCACCGAGGCCGCCCGCGTCATCGAGGTCGGCGGCAAGCTCGTCACGCCGGGACTCATCGATCTCCACGCGCACGTCTTCGAGGGCGTCAACCGCATGGGGGTGAATCCGGACCTCGGCGGTGTCTACGCGGGCGTGACCACCATCGTGGACGCGGGCAGCGCGGGGGCGGCGACCTTCGCGGCCTTCCCGACGCATATCCTGCCCGCCTGCCACACCGAGGTCATTCCCTTCCTGCATATCTGCCAGACCGGGCTGGCCACCATGCCCGACATCATCGCCGAGTCGAGCATCAACCTCGACGACACGCTGAAGACGTGCGCGCAGTACAAGGGGCTGATCCACGGGATCAAGGCCCGCATGGTCTCGCCCGCGCTGGAGATCATGGGCATGGAGATGCCGAAGCTCGCCAAGCGCGCGGCCAAGGAGAGCGGCATTCGCCTCATGGTGCACATCGGGGACACGGAGAAGCGATACGACCCGAAGGTCATCCGCTCGCTGCTCCCGATCCTCGAGAAGGGTGACATCCTCACCCACTACTTCACGGCGAATCCGGGGGGTGTGCTGGACGGCAACGGGAAGCTCGTGCCGGAGGCGCGTGAGGCGGCGGACCGCGGCGTCTGGCTCGACACCGCGCACGGCCGGATGAACTTCTCCTTCGACGTGGGGCGCCGCTGCATCGAGCAGGGTCTGCTGCCCCATTGCATCAGCACCGATCTCACCGTGCCGGGACGCATCCACACCGTGCACAGCATGACCGAGATCATGACGCGCTTCCTGGGGCTGGGCTTCACGCTGGCGCAGGTGGTGACCATGAGCACGGAGAATCCCGCGAAGGCCATCGGCGCCGAGGGGCGGCTCGGCCGCCTGGCCGTCGGGCGGCAAGCTGACATCTCCGTTCTCGAGCTGCGCGACGGCGACTGGGTGGTGAAGGACGTGGTCGGGGCCAGCCTCCGCGTATCGAAGGCCTTCGTGCCCTTCGTGACGGTGAAGCGGGGACGCGTGTTCACGCCGGACTGGGGCCCGCGGCCCTGGGGCTGGGAGCCGGATCGCGTGCTGCCGGCGGGCCCGATCTCCGGCGGCTGCGGCTGCTGAGGCCGAGGGCGGAGCCAGCGTGGCGGAGGCGATCCGCGTGACGGCGACCGTGCGCGTGCCGGCCTCGGCCCTGACAGCTCACGCGGTCCGCGCCTCGGGACCCGGCGGGCAGAACGTGAACAAGGTCGCCACCAAGATCGACCTGCGGGTGGACCTGGGGGCGGTGGAGGGGCTCACCGAGGCCGCCCGGGCCCGGCTGGTGGAGCTGGCCCGTCACCGGCTGGATGCCGAGGGCCGGCTGGTGGTCACGAGCCAGGTGACGCGCAATCAGGCGCGCAACCTGGAGGCCGCCCGTGCCCGCGTGGCGGCGCTGGTGCGGGCCGCGCTCACGCCGCCGGTGCCGCGCGTGCGGACGGCGCCCCGGCCCGGCGCCCGCCACCGGCGGCTGGCCGGGAAGAAGCGGCGCGCCGACGTGAAGCGCCTGCGCGCGCGACCCGACGAGAGCGACTGAGCGCAAGGAGACGGCGATGACGGCAAAGGTCAAGGCGGCGGTGCTGCTGAAGCCCAAGACCCTCGAGCTGCGCGAGTTCCCGCGCCCCGCGATCGGGCCGGACGACGCCCTCTTGCGCATCGAGGCCTGCGGGATCTGCGGCAGCGACTACGAGCAATATGACGGCGCGCAGCCGCCGCACGAGGACTACACGTCCTTCCCGGTGGTGCCGGGACATGAGCCGCTCGGGCGCATCGAGGAGATCGGCGCCCGGGCGAAGCAGCGCTGGGGCGTCACCGAGGGCGACCGCGTGGCCGTGCGCTCCGGGTATGGCTGCGGCCGCTGCGAGGCCTGCGCGCGCTGGGAGCCCGTCGCCTGCCGGACGCGGGGCGGCACCTACGGCTACACCACGATCGAGAAGCCGCCGCAGCTCTGGGGCGGCTATGCGGAGCACATGTATCTCTCCCCGCTCTCCGTGGTGAAGAAGACCGGCGAGCGCACGTCCGCCGAGGTGGCGGTGATGTTCAATCCGCTGGCGGCGGGGCTGTCCTGGGCCGCCTCCATTCCGAAGACGGGAGCGACGGACCGCGTGGTCATCCTCGGGGCGGGGCAGCGCGGCCTCTGCTGCGTCATCGCGGCCAAGGAGGCGGGCGCCCGCCAGGTCGTGATCACGGGGCTCGCGCGCGACGCTGCCAAGCTGGCGCTGGCCCGCGAGCTGGGAGCGGACGTGGCGATCGATGTGGAGGCGGGTGACGTGGTCGCCCAGGTCCGCGAAGCGACGGGCGGCGGCGCCGAGGTGGTGGTGGACACCACGCCCTATGCGCCGGAGTCGTTGATCCACGCCATCGCCATCGCGGTCCGGAAGGGTCGCATCGTGGTGGCGGGCCTCAAGGGTCAGCGCCTCACGCGCGAGCTCAACGCGGACGACCTCATCTACAAGGAGCTCACCGTCCGCGGCGTGCTGAGCATGCCGGTGGAAGAGACCTTTCGCGCCGTCGACATCATCGCGTCGGGACGCTATCCCTTCGACCGCCTCCACACCAAGTCCTTCCCCATCGAGCAGGCGGAGGAGGCCATCCACGCCCTCGCCGGCCAGGTGCCGGGAGTGAATCCCATCCACCTCGCCATCGTGCCGGGAGCGCCGCGCGTGCGCTGGAGCGTCTAGCGGCGCCTCACTTCCCCTTGAGCGTCACGTCCTCGTAGGGCGCCGAATAGGCGTGGCCCGGGATGAGACCCAGACCGGACTCGCCCACGCGCGGCCCCACGCCGTTCAGGAACGCCAGCTCCCAGATGGGGGCGTACACCACGCGCTCGTGGAGCAGCTGCTGGATCTTGTGCAGCGTGGCCTCGCGGCGCTTGCGGTCCAGCTCCGCCGCCTGCTCCTGGAAGAGCCCGTCGAGGTCCGGATAGGTCCCGTAGACATAGGCGCCGCCCGTGACGACGAAGGCCTCCAGGCGCGTGGCGGCATTGCCGAAGGCGCCGCTCGAGGCCTGGACAAGGCCGCCCCTGAACTTCTTGTCCGAGTAGCCGCTGAAGAAGGCCGCACGCTCCAGCGGCCGGAGCCTCGCGCGGATGCCCACCGCCTGGAGATTGTTGAGCACGGCCTCGCCGAGGTTTCCGTAGGAGCCGTCGCAGTAGAATTCTCCCGCGTCGAAGCCATTGGGGTGTCCGGCCTCGGCGAGAAGCGCCTTGGCCCGCGCCGCCGAATGCACCGGGGCGGGCGGCGCCCAGAAGAAATCGAACATGCTGGGGATGATGCTGTTGGTGAGTCTCGAGTGGCCCAGGGTGAGCGCCTGGTTGATGGACGGGCGGTCCACCGCGAGGCTCGCCGCCTGGCGCACGCGACGGTCATGCCAGGGGGACTTGGGATCCCACTGGTCGGGGAAATAGAGCCAGAACGTCCCCTGGATGACGGCGGGCTTGAGCGCGAGGCCCGGCGTGCGCTGGAGCTCCTCGGCCAGCTCGCCGCGAATCGAGTAGGCCAGATCCACCTCGCCGCGCTTGAGCGCGGCCAGCCGGGTCGACTCGTCGGGGACGACGCGCAGGACCAGCCGCTTCACGCTCGGCGATTTCCGCCAGTATTGCTCGAACGCCTCCATCACCAGCTCCACACCGGGGGTGAACGAGACGAACTTGTAGGGACCCGCACCGATGGGCGCCTTCTTGAAGCCCTCTTCTCCCACCCGCTCCACGTATTTCTTCGGCACGATCCAGCCCGCGCCGGTGGCGCTCGAGTAGAACGTGATGAAATCGGGCCAGGGCTGCTTGAGCCGGAAGCGCACGCGTCCCGGATCCGGCGTCTCCACCGCGGCCACACGATCCTTGAAGCCCTTGCTCCCGGTGCCCTTGTAGCGCTCGAAGGAGAACTTCACGTCCTCCGCGGTGACCGGCGAGCCGTCGTGGAAGCGGGCGTTCTTTCGCAGGACGAACTCGTACGAGAGCCCATCCTTGGCCACCGACCACGACTCCGCCAGGCTCGGCGTCTGCGGCCCGGCGGGCATGGGCTTCACCATGGCGTCGTGCAGCGCATAGAGCACCATGAAGGGCGTGATCATGCCGGGCGTCTCGGCCGGGTCGAACCAGGTCGGCGCCAGCGTGATGTGCACGCCCCAGGTGAGCTGGCCTTCCGGGGCCGCATCGGCCCGCGCGGACGAGGCCAGCAGGATCAGCAGCGCGGTCAGGGCGGGCGCGAGAGCGCGTCGAAGGAACATGGACGGCCTCCTTGCAGCACGAGGGCTCGGACAGGACGGTGCGCTGATTATCCTCGGGACTTGCCTCCTGTCAACCGAGTACCGGCGGAGGCGGGGGTGGCGGCACCCGGCTCGGGGGCGGTTTCGGGCTCGGGCAAGGTGCCGTCCAGCTTGGTCAATATCTCGGCGACGTCGGTCTCCTCGGTGAGGGCCTCCACCTGGTGGAGCTCCTCCGGCGACACGCCGAGCTTCTCGGCCACGCGCTGGAGCAGCCGGAGGGTCGCCGTCGATTCTTGCTCCGCGAGGAGATTCACCTGCAGATCGAGATGCGCGCGCTTGTCGGCCTGATGCGTCATGCGGTTCTGGTTGTTGAGCACGGCAAGGGTGATGAAGATGGCCTCTAGCGAGACGATCATGGTGAGGAAGTTGAACGGATAGGGGTCGAAGGGCTCGACGCCGGGGACGCGGCCCGTGTTCACGAGGATCCAGCCGAGGAACCACAGCAGGTGGAACAAGGCCACCCACCCGCTGCCCACGATGGCCACCGCGCGGTCGCCGATGCGCTCGAAGAACGACCGGCGGTGGAGCTGCTCGGCCTCGAGCTGCGCGATCTTCTCCACGTTGCTCGCGGCGGCCCCCGCCGGGGGCGGGGTGGGTGGTTCGATCCGCGGTGGCTGGGTGCGTCGCCGGTAGCTGTTACCGGGTAGCTTCGTCCGCTCTCGGCGGGTGTCGCGCGTCATGAGCGCCGGGCGCTCACATCCGCGCGGCGCGCGGGCGTCCGGCCACCATCCGGTAGAGCACGAGGAGCACGATGGAGCCGGCCACCGCCATGAGGAATCCCACCGGATCGTTCGGGCCGTACAGGCCCAGCAGGCGGCCCAGATAGCCGCCAACCAAGGCGCCGACGACTCCGAGCACCATGGTCAGGAAGAGTCCGCCCGGATCGCGTCCGGGCACGACCAGCTTGGCGACGACTCCCACGACGAGACCGAAGACGATCCAGCCCAGAACACCCATGACGATCCTCCCTGAGGTCGGGTTTTGACTACCGCAGCACCCATCAAGACCAAGCAAGGGCTGTGCCGGAACGGCACGCGCCTTGCTCCCTCGAGACTCGTCGTCGAAACTCAATCCGACCCGACCCAATGGAGGCAGTGTCATGAAGAAGGAGCAGATCGCGGAGCTGCTGTACCAGGCCCTCGAAACCGAGAAAGGCGGCGTCGAGATCTACGAGACCGCCGTCCGCTGCGCGGTGAACGAGGATCTCAAGGAAGAGTGGGAGAAGTATCTCGAGCAGACCGAGCGTCACGTGGAAGTCATGGAAGGCCTCTTCGAGACCTTCGGCCTCGATCCCGAGACGGACACGCCCGGCCGACTGGTGGTGCGCCACATCGGAGAGTCCCTGGTGCGGGCCATGGAGATGGCGATGGACGCGGGCAATGCCGACGCGGCGCAGATCGTGGCCGCCGAGTGCATCGCGCTCGCGGAGACCAAGGACCATCTCAACTGGCAGCTGATGGGGCAGGTGGCGAAGAAGCTCACCGGGGACGAGGCGAAGGCGCTCAAGGCCGCGCACGAGGAGGTGGAGGAGGAGGAGGACGAGCACCTGTACCACACCAAGGGCTGGGGCCGCGAGCTCTGGATTGCCGCGCTGGGCATGCCGGCGGTGCTGCCGCCGCCCGAGGAGAAGAAGGACGTGAAGTCGGCGATCGGCGCCGAGCGCGCCAAGCAGGCGCGCGGCGGCATGCTGAAGAAGTAACCGGGCGAGCCGGACCGCGCGCTCGGCCCCTCGCTACCGGGGCGGAGCGCGCGGTCAGCGGCCGCCGATGACGCCGCTGCCCCGCAGCGCGTCGACCTCCGCCGCGCTCAGCCCGAGGAGATCGCGCAGCACCTCGGAGGTGTGCTCACCCAGCATCGGCGACGGCGTGCGCACCGAGCCCGGTGTCTCTGACAGGCGCACCGGGGCGCCCACCATGCGGACTTTTCCTGCGCGGGGATGATTCATCTCCACCAGCGCTCCGCGCGCCTTCACCTGGGGATGATTCACCACCTGCTCGATATTGTTGATGGCGCCGAAGGGGATGCCCTCGGGGAGGAAGATGGCTTCCCACTCCTCGTAGGTCTTGGTGAGGAACACGTCCTGGAGGATGGGGATGAGGGTGGCGCGGTTCTTTGCCCGGTCGACGTTCCGGCGATAGCGCGGGTCATTGGCGAGCTCGGAGCGGCCGATGACCGGGCAGAAGACCTGCCAGAGCTTCTCGCTACCTACCGCCAGCGCGAGATCGCGTGTCTTCGTCCGGAAGGTCTGATACGGAAGCAGCGCCTTGTAGGCGGTGCCCATGGGCTCCGGCAGCTCGCCGTCGGCGAGGTAACCGCCGATCATGGTGCCGAGCAGCGACATCTGGCCCTCGAGCATGGACACGTCGATGGCCTGGCCGCGCCCGGTCTTCTCCTTCACGCGCAGCGCCAGCATGATGCCGAAGGCCGCGTACATGCCCGCGGTCATGTCGGCCACCGACGTGCCGCAGCGCACGCCGCGGCCACCCTCTTCACCCGTCACCGAGATCATGCCGCTTTCCGCCTGGAGGATGAGATCCAGCGCGGCGCGGTCCCGATAGGGCCCGTCCTGACCGAATCCCGACACCGAGCAGTAGATGATGCCGGGATTACGCGCGCGCGCCTCCTCGTAGGAGAGTCCCAGCCGCTCCAGCGCGCCGGTCCGGTAGTTCTCGAGCACGACGTCCGCGCGCTGAGCCAGCTTGAAGAAGAGCGCCTTCCCGTCCGGATGCTTGAGATCCACCTCGATGCCCTGCTTGTTGCGGTGCAGGCTCACGAAATACGCGGTCTCCCCGCCGGGCAGGGGGGTGCCCCAGGCGCGCGCGATGTCCCCGGCACCCTTGGGCTCGAGCTTGATCACGCGGGCGCCGAAATCGGCGAGCATGGTCGAGCAGAAGGGGCCCGCGAGGGCATGGGAGAGGTCGAGCACGGTGACGTCTTCGAGCGGCAGGCGCATGAGCAGTCTCCTCGACGGTGAGTGACGCGAGGGGGCTATAATACTGCGGCTGGCCCACTACCCGAAGACGAGAGGTCCCGTGCGATGTCGACCGATGCCGAGAGCGCCCAGCTCAAGATGGATCCCGCGAGCCTCTATCGCGAGGACGTGTACACCGATCGCCGCATGGGGACCATCCGCGTCCTCACGCCGGTAACCCGAGACGGAGCCCCCGATCCCGTGCGCCCGGTGCTCTACCTGGGCGAGGCGCAGCTCGTCACCTCGGTAGGCGCGCTGCCGATCGCCTTCGAGATCGACGCCACGTCGCTGGGGGAGGCGGCGGAGAAGTTCGCCGCAGCGGCCGAGGTGGGCGTGGAGCGGACGATGCGCCAGCTCCAGGAGATGCGGCGCGAGGCCTCCTCGTCGATCGTCATTCCCGACCGCGTACCGCCCGGCATGGGGGGTGGGGGACTCGGCGGGCCGGGGCTGGGTGGCCCGGGCTCGCGCGGCGGCGGCAAGATTCAGCTTCCGTAGCCAGTGCTGTAACTTTTCCGGTGCCTGGTTCCCGGAAACGGCACCAGGGCCGGAGACCATCGGGATAAGTATCCGGAATCCCGATAGGTGTGCCTGGCATCCGTCTTGCTCCTCCGATGGGCAGGAGGACTGCCCATGTACAAGAATCTCATCGTAGGCCCTCGCCATGGCCGCCGGGCTCGGGTTGCCGTCGACGGCCCTCGCTCAGGTGCGCGTCAACGTGAACGTCGCGCCGCCGGTCGTCCTGGTGTCGCCGCCCAAGCTCGTTGTCGTGCCCAATTCCCCGGTCAAGTACGCGCCCGAGGTCAACGCGAATCTCTTCTTCCACGACGGCCGCTACTACAGCCTGCATGAAGACCGGTGGCTGGTCGCCAGCTCGCACAGTGGCCCGTGGGTCGTGATCGAGGTCGGCAGAGTGCCCCCGCCGGTGATCGCGGTGCCCGTGAAGTACTACAAGGTCCCTCCGGGCCACGCGAAGAAGATGTCGCGCGGGGACGAGGGCGGCAAGGACTGTCCGCCGGGCCAGGCCAAGAAGGGGCGCTGCTAGGGTCAGCCCTCTGGAAGACCCTCCGGCACATCGCGCGCCCCCACCGTGCGGGCGCGGTATTCTTCCGGGACGGTGCGGCCCGCGTCCGTATAGGCGCGGCGCACCGCCTCCACATTGGGCCCGAACACCGTCTTCCGATTCGACCGCGCCCACTCGTTGGAGTCGCGCACGGTGACCAGCGAGCCCTGGAAGTGCGGCATCACGTAGCGCGCGAAGAGCTCATAGCTCCGCAGGGTCAGCTCGCGAGTGGCCCACTCGTGCGCCCGGAAGAGGACGCCGCCGAAACCGCCCCCGCTATAGCCCTGCAGCCGTTCGATGCCGCGGATCACCGTCTCCGGGGAGCCCACCAAGGTGGTGCCCATCTTCACGCCCTCGCGCAGCGGATCGTCGGCACGGCCGGGCGGGCGGCCGAGGGTCTCCTCGAAATAGGTGATGGTCTCGCGCCGCTCCCCCGCGCCGACCTCGCGGAGCGCTTCCTCGTCGTCTTCCGCGAGGTGCACGTTCACCACCACGCGCCACTTCTTCCGGTCCATGGTGACCCCGTGCTTGGCCGCCGTGTCCTCCGCGATCTTCCACTGGCCGGCCAGGGCCTCCGGCCCTCCTGGCAGTCCCGCGCCGATGGACAGCACCCCGAGCCCGTGCTTGCCGGCCGCGATCACGCCGGCCGGCGTGATGGTGCTGGCCACCGCGATGGGGAAATGCGGGTCGGTGTACGGCGCCAGGTGCAGGCGTGCCTCACGCAGCTCGAACCAGTCCGTCTTCATCGTCACCGGCTCATCGCAGCGCAAGAGCCGCATGATGGCCTCCAGCGCCTCCTCCATGCGGGGCCGCTGGGTGACGGGCTCGATGCCCATCATGTAGGCGTCCGACGGCAGCGCGCCGGGGCCGCAGCCCAGCATCGCGCGCCCGCGCGTCATGTGGTCGAGCTGGACGAAGCGGTTGGCGACCATCAACGGATGGTGATACGGCAGGCTGGTGACGCCGGAGCCCAGCATGATGTGACGGGTGCGCTCGGCGGCCGCGCCGATGAAGACCTCCGGCGAGGCGATGGTCTCCCACCCCGCGGAATGATGCTCGCCGACCCACACCTCGTCGTAGCCCAGGTGATCGAGCCACTGGATCAGCTCCATGTCGCGGTCCATCGACAGCGTGGGGTTCTCGCCCACCCGGTGAAAGGGCGCCAGGAAGATGCCGAACTTCAGGCCGCGATGGGACATATCTTCTCCTTTGAAAGGAGGCTAGCATATCCGCCATGGATCCCGTCCCCGCGCTGCGCTGGGGCCAGCCCGCTCCGGAATTCTCCCTCCCGTCCACCCTCGGCCGTCCCCTGTCCCTCGGGGAGTTCAAGGGCAAGGCGGACGTGGTGCTCGCCTTCTACTGTTACGACTGGGGCAATATCTGAACGCCGGAGCTGACCGGCCTGGGCCAGGCCGTCGCGGAGCTGGAGCGGCGCGGCGCCGTCTTCCTCGGCATCAGTGGTGACACGCCGTTCTGCCACGAGGCCTTTCAGGCCGCGCGCCGCTTCCCCTTTTCGCTGCTGAGCGACGTCCACCGCAGCGTCATTCGCGCCTATGGCATCCACGATGCCGACCGCAACGTGGCTTATCGCTCCACCTTCGTGGTGGACCGCGAGGGCCTCCTCCGCTGGGGGCAAGCCGGTGACCGGCAGATGGTGCGCGAGGGCGGCGAGATCCTGCGCGTACTGGACGTGATCGCCCGGCTCCGCGGGTGAGCGCGGCCGCCGGCTCCCCGTGGCGCCGGCGGCTCCGAATAGCCACGCTCGGGGTCGTCGCCGCGGTTCTGGTCACTGCCGGCTATTTCGCGCGGCAGGTCATTCTCGTCGGCAATGGCTATGTCGCGAAGACGGTGTGCTCGGGCGTCTTCGTGTCCGGACGGAAGCCGCAGGGGGTGCTGGACGCGGAGATCCGCCTCAACGATCCCGGCATCCTCCGCCTCGTGAGCGCGGACACGGAGCGGAGCAGCCGCACGGTGCGCAGCGCCTTCCTCGGGCTGGGGGAGCGGGTGGCGGTGTTCCGCGACGGCCTGGGCTGCACCCTGGCTCTCGGCGTCGGCGCCGGAGAGCTGGCCTCGCGCGGGCTTCCCTCGAACGTGGCGGCCCTTCCGACGACGGGAACCTCGTGGCCCACGCGCGATGCCCGCGGCGCCGTCGGCGGACCCTCCGGCCTGGACCCGGTGGCCATCACGGCGGCGCTCGACGACGCTTTCGCGGAGCCCGGTCCCGTGCCTACCCGCCGCACGCGTGCGGTGGTGGTGGTCCAGGACGGACGCCTCGTCGCCGAGCGCTACGGCGCGGGCCATGGTCCGGAAACCGCGCTCCCGGGCTGGTCCATGACCAAGAGCGTGGTGAACGCGCTGGCCGGCGTGCTCGTGCGGGAGGGCAAGCTCGCGCTGGACGCGCCGCTGCGGGCGCCGGAATGGAGCGCGCCGGACGATCCGCGGCGCGCGCTCACGCTGCGACAGCTCCTCCAGATGTCGAGCGGGCTCGCGTTCACCGAGAGCTACGGCAACCCTCTCGGCGACGTGATCTGGATGCTGTTCGGGACGGGAGACGCGGCGGGCTTCGCCGCCCGCAAGCCGCTCGCCGCGCCGGCCGGGCAGCGGTGGTCGTACTCGAGCGGGACCACGAACATCATCTCCCGCGCGCTGCGCGGGGCCGTCGGCGGCACCGAGGCGGACTATCAGCTCTTCCCGCGCCGCGCGCTCTTCGAGCCTCTCGGCATGACCAGCGCGATCATCGAGCCGGATGCGGCGGGGACCTTCGTCGGCTCCTCCCTCATGTTCGCCACCGCGCGAGACTGGGCCCGCTTCGGGCTCCTCTTCCTTCAGGATGGAACGTGGGCGGGCCAGCGCATCCTGCCCGAGGGCTGGGTGGCCTTCAGCGTGACGCCGGCGCCCGCCGCGCCGGGCGGCGTCTACGGCGCGCATTTCTGGCTACGCCTGGGCGAGGCCAGCTACGCGCGCTCGGGCGAGCACGGGATTCCGCCGGATACCTACCACGCCATCGGCCACGAGGGGCAGATCCTCACCGTGATCCCCTCGCGCCGGCTGGTGGTCGTTCGCCTGGGCCTCAGCGTCGGGCGCGGCGCATGGGATCACGCTGCGTTCCTGCGCCGCTTACTCGGAAATGGGTGATTCCGTCGCGCCCGGCGGAGCGATCCACACCGTCTTGACGTTCACGAACTCGCGGATGCCGTACTCCGAGAGCTCCCGTCCATAACCCGAGCGCTTGATCCCGCCGAAGGGTAGGCGCGGGTCGGACTTCACCACGCCGTTGACGAAGACGCTCCCTGCCTCGATCTGCGCGGCGAGCCGCTCCGCCGTCTTGAGGTCGCGGGTCCACAGGGACGAGCCGAGGCCGTAGATCGAGTCATTGGCCAGGCGCACCGCATCCGCCTCGTCCTTGGCGCGGATGACCGCCGCCACCGGACCGAAGGTCTCCTCGTCGAAGGCGGGCATGCCCTTGTCCACGGCGGCGAGCAGGGTGGGCGGATAGAAGGCGCCCGGCCCGGGCGGGATCTCGCCGCCGAGGAGCACGACGGCCCCGCGCTTCCGCGACTCTTCTACCTGGTGATGGAGGGAGTCGCGCAGGTCGTGTCGCGCCTGGGGGCCGACCTGGGTCTCGCGCGAGAGCGGATCGCCCATGCGCCGCGCCCCGAGCTCGCGGCGGAAGAGGTCGAGGAAACGGTCGGCCACCGACTCCACCACGATGAAGCGCTTGGCGGCGATGCAGCTCTGGCCGCCATTGACCAGCCGAGCGTCGGCGGCGGCGCGGGCGGCGGTGGCCAGATCGGCATCGGCGAGGACGATGAAGGGGTCGCTGCCGCCCAGCTCGAGCACGGTCTTCTTCAGCTCCCGGCCGGCCGCCTCCGCCACCTTGGAGCCCGCGCGGTCGCTCCCGGTGAGGGTCGCAGCGACGATACGTGGGTCGGCGATGAGACCCGCGACGGCGGTGGACTCGACCAGAACGGTGCGGAAGAGATCGTGGGGAAAGCCGGCTTGCTGGAGCACTTCCTCGATCTGGAGCGCACATCGCGGCACGTTCGAGGCATGCTTGAGCACGCCGCCATTACCCGCCATGAGGCCTGGGGCCACGAAGCGGAACACCTGCCAGAACGGAAAATTCCACGGCATGATGGCCAGCACCACCCCGAGGGGATCGAAGCGCACGTAGCTCCGGGAGGCATCCGTCTCGCGCGGTTGCTCGGCGAGCATGGAGGGGGCTTCGGCGGCGTAGTGGTCACAGGCCAAGGCGCATTTCTCCACCTCGGCCTCGCCCTGGGCGATGGGCTTGCCCATTTCCAGCGCCATGGTGCGCGCGTATTCGGTCTTGCGGGCCCGCAGGAGCCGCGCGGCCTCACGCATGGGCACCGCCCGCTCGGCGACGGGCACCCGCCGCCACTCGAGGAACGCCGCGTGCGCGCCGCTGACCGCTCGCTCGATCAGCGCGGGAGACGTCGGCTCGAAAACTTCCACTACCTCGCCGGTCGCCGGATTCACGGACTGGATCGCCATCGGGTGGCCTCCTCGCTCCGCTCGGGAATCATTACGCGTCACGTATCCGCTCGCCTCGCCTTCGGCTGCGGCTCGCCCCCGCGCTCCGCGCGGGAAACCATTACGTATCCGCTCGCCTCGCCTTCGGCTGCGGCTCGCCCCCGCGCTCCGCGCGGGAAACCATTACGTATCCGCTCGCCTCGCCTTCGGCTGCGGCTCGCCAATCAACTGCCACCATCCAACCGTGCTGTCATGGTCTACCCGGGATGGCGGGGTTGCAACCTCAAGCGTATGCTGGCGATGGAGGTCCTCATGAAGGCATCCGACGTGATCGTGCGGTGTCTGGAGAACGAAGGCGTGCGCTATGTCTTCGGAGTCCCCGGCGAGGAGATCCTCGACATCATCGACTCCCTGGTGGATTCGCGGATCGAGTTCGTGCCCACTCGGCACGAGCAGGGGGCCGCCTTCATGGCGGACGCCTGGGGCCGTCTCACCGGCCGCGCCGGCGTCTGCCTGGCCACGCTCGGCCCCGGCGCGACCAATCTCGCCACCGGGGTCGCCGACGCCAACCTCGACCGCGCGCCGCTCGTGGCCATCACCGGCCAGGCCGGCCGCGACCGGATCCACAAGGAGTCGCACCAGTACGTGGACATCGTCGAGTCGATGCGGCCCCTGACCAAGTGGAACACCCGGCTCGAGGTCTCCGCGGTGGTGCCGGAGGTCATCCGCAAGGCGTTCAAGCTCGCGGAATCGGAGAAGCCGGGGGCGTGCCACATCGAGGTGCCCGAGGACGTGGCCGAGGAGACCGCGGAGGGGACGCCCTTGTCCACGGAGCGGACGCGCCGGCCCTCGCCGGATCGCCTGGCCCTGCACGCCGCCGCCCAGCTCATCGAGGCGGCCTCCTTCCCGCTCGTCTTCGCGGGCAATGGTGTGATCCGCGGCGGCGCCTCCGGCGAGCTCCGCGAGTTCTCCCGCCGTCACGGTATCCCTGTGGTCAACACCTTCATGGCCAAGGGGTGTCTGCCCTATGACGACCCGCTGTGTCTCTTCAGCGCGGGGCTCCAGGCGCGCGACTACGTCTCCTGCGGCTTCGAGAAGGCCGACCTCATCCTCTCGGTGGGCTACGATCCGGTGGAGTACGCCCCGCGCTTCTGGAATCCGGACAAGAAGAAGACCATCGTCCACATCGACTTCACCCCCGCCGAGGTGGACGGCTACTACCAGCCGGCGGTGGAAGTGGTGGCGGACGTGCGCGAGACGCTCGAGCTCCTGGGCGACCTCGTCAAGGGGCAGAAGGATCCCGCGCCGTTTGCCGTTCTCCGGCGGTACATCCTCGAGCAGATCGAGGAGGGCTCCACCGACGACACCTTCCCCATCAAGCCGCAGCGCATCCTGCGCGAGCTGCGCGGATTGATGGGGCGGGAGGACGTCCTCATCTCGGATGTGGGCACCCACAAGCTCTGGGTGGCGCGCACCTTCCCCGCCTACGAGCCCAACACGGTGTTGATCTCGAACGGCTACGCCGCCATGGGCTTCGCGCTGCCCGCGGCCATCGCGGCCAAGCTCGTCCACCCCGAGCGCCGGGTCGTCGCGGTGTGCGGCGACGGCGGCTTCCTCATGAACGTCCAGGAGCTGGAGACCGCCCACCGGCTCGGGGTCGCGGTGGTCTGCGTGATCTTCCGCGACGGCGGCTACAACCTCATCGAGTGGAAGCAGGAAAAGCAGATGGGCCGGTCGTCCGGCGTGCGCTTCGGCAATCCCGACTTCGTCGCGCTCGCCAAGGCCTTCGGGGCTCGTGGCTTCAGCGTGGGGTCCCCGCGCGAGCTGCGCCCGGCCCTGGCCGAGGCCCTCGCGCACCCGGGGCCGGCCATCGTCGACGTTCCCGTCGACTATGGCGAGAACGCGCGGCTGACGGAGCGGCTGGGCCAGCTCGTCTGCCCGATCTAGTGCCGGCGGCTGAAAAAGGCCCATCTGCGTCGTTGGCGCCCTCGGCCGCACGCTCGACGTAGAGAGACTACGCCTCCCGTGCGGCCCTCGGGCGCCGCCTCGCATCTGGACCTTTTTGAGCCGCCGGCGCCTTACCTCGTCCCGAACAGGCGGTCTCCGGCGTCGCCGAGCCCCGGCACGATATAGCCGTGCCCGTCGAGGTGACTGTCCACCGCCGCGGTGTAGACGGGCACGTCGGGATGCTCCGCGTGGAAATGGCGCAGCCCCTCGGGGCAGGTGAGCAGGCAGAGGAACTTGATCGAGCGCGGCCCGGTGCCCTTCAGGCGATTCACCGCGGCCACCGCGGAGTTCCCGGTGGCCAGCATGGGGTCCATCACGATGGCGTCGCGGTCCCGCATGACCGGGGGAACCTTGAAGTAGTACTCCACCGCCGCGAGCGTCCGCGGGTCGCGATACAGCCCGATATGCCCCACCCGGGCGCTGGGGAGAATGCGTAGCATCCCGTCGAGGATGCCGGTGCCCGCGCGGAGGATGGAGACCAGCACGATCTTCTTCCCGTCCAGCATCGGCGCGTTGGTCCGGGCGAGCGGGGTCTCGACGGGAACCGGCCGGGTGGGCATGTCGCGGGTCACCTCGTAGGCGAGGAGCATGCTCACCTCCGCGACCAGGCTGCGGAACTCCGAGGTGCTGGTGCTCTTCCGCCGCAGCAGAGCCAGCTTGTGCTGCACTACCGGATGCTCGATGACGTGGACGTCGGGCGCCATGCTCCTCCCCTCCTAGCGGCCGCGCTTGACGGGCGCGCCCCGCGCCCGTAGCATACCCGCGCCTCGCATGCGACGGTATGTCCTGCGCCGCTTGCTCCTCTTCCTCCCCACCCTCTTCGGGGCCTCGCTGCTCGTGTTCGTCCTGCTCCGGCTGGTCCCCGGCGACATCGCCGAGATCCTTGTCTACCAGACCGGGTCGGAGTCCAGCACGGTCCAGAAGAAGCAGATCCAGCAGATCCGCGCCGAGCTGGGCCTGGACCGCCCGGTGCTGGTCCAGTACGCGCACTGGATGTGGGACGCGCTGCGCGGCGACTTCGGCCAGTCCTACTCGCAGCGGCGGCCGGTGAGCGCCATCCTCGCCGAGCGCTTCCCGCGCTCCATGGAGCTGGCCGCCCTCACCCTGTTCCTGGCCGTGATCTGGGCGGTGCCGCTGGGAGTGGTGTCGGCGGTGCGCCAGAACAGCTGGGTGGACTACCTGGCCAGGATCCTGAGCCTGTCGGGCCTCTCGCTGCCGCTCTTCGTGACCGGCGCCCTCATCCTCTGGCTGCTGGTGCGCTTCTTTCGGTGGATCCCGCCGCTGGAGTTCGTGCCCTTCACCGAGAATCCCCTCGAGAACCTCAAGCAGCTCATCTGGCCCGCGCTCTGCCAGGCCTACTACATCAGTGCGCCCATCACCCGCCTCACGCGCTCGCAGATGCTCGAAGTGATCCGCCACGACTATGTCCGGACGGCGCGCGCCAAGGGCCTCGCCGAGCGCGCGGTGGTCTACCGCCACGCGCTCAAGAATGCCCTCCTGCCCGTGGTCACCTTCGTGGGCTGGTGGGGCGGCCGCCTGCTGGGCGGCCTCGTGATCATGGAGATCATCTTCGTCGTGCCCGGCATGGGGACCTCGCTGGTGCAGGCGGTCTCGCAGCGCGACTATCCCACCGTGCAGGCTTTCATCTTCGTGATGGCGGTGGTGTTCCTCCTGATCAACCTGGCGGTAGACCTTCTCTACGCGTGGCTCGACCCGCGCATCCGGTACGCGTGATGGCGCGCGCACTCGGCCGCTTCCTCGTTCGCCAGCCGCTCGGCGCGGCGGGGGCGGTGATCGTGCTCGCCATGATCCTGGTCGCCGTGTTCGCGCCCGCGCTGGCGCCGCACGGCCCCAAGGAAACCGGGTTCGCGCCGTACGTGGCCCCCGGCGCGGAGTTTCCCATGGGCACCGATCAGGTCGGCCGCGACGTTCTGAGCCGGGTGATCTGGGGCGCGCGGCTCTCCCTCCAGATCGGGCTCTTCTCGGTGGTGTTCGGCATCACGCTGGGCTCGCTGTGGGGTGCCGCCACCGCCTACTTCGGCGGCGCCTGGGACTCGGGGAGCCAGCGAATCGTCGACAGCCTGATGGCGCTCCCGCCGATCATCCTCGCGCTGTCCCTCATGGCTGCGCTGGGGCAGTCCATCACCAACGTCGTCCTGGCGCTGACCATCCTCCTCACCCCCACCGCGGCGCGCACCGTCCGCTCGGTGGCCCTCGGCGTGGTGGCGGCGCCCTACGTGGAGGCGGCGCGCGCCGCCGGCTGCTCGCATGGGCGCATCATCATGCGTCACCTCCTTCCGAACTGCCTGGCCTCCTACATCGTCCTCTTCACCACCAATGTCTCTTACGCCATCGTGGTGGAGGCCTCGCTCTCCTTCATCGGAGCGGGGGCGCCTCCCGACGAGCCCTCCTGGGGCGGCATGCTCACGGCGGGCGTGCAGGCGCTGGAGACGGCGCCGTGGATGGTATTCTTTCCTGGCCTGGCCATCAGCCTGGCCGTGTTCGCGCTCAATCTGCTCGGCGACTCGATCCGTGACCTCACCGACCCGCGGTTGCGCGGGGGGCTCGGGTAGCCAGTAAGCAGGAGTAACTCAATAGTCGGGCACCCAGTAGGAGTAACTCCAACGGAGGCAACATGAGAATCACCCGGATCGTGAGTCTCGTCCTCGTTGCCCTGCTGATCGGCACCGGCGCCTCGGCGCAGGACAAGCCGCGGCAGGGCGGCATCCTCACCTGGTTCGATTACGGCGACCCCGGCCGCCTCGACGTGCACGCGGAGTCGCCGCTGGTGGTCCAGCAGGCCACCGCGGGCGTCTACAGCGGGTTGCTGCACTATGACCCGGACGAGCCCACCAAGGTGGTCGGGGATCTCGCGGAGAAGTGGACCGTCTCCCCCGACGGGAAATCCTACACGTTCCACCTCCGCAAGGGCGTCAAGTGGCATGACGGCCAGCCCTTCACCTCCGCCGACGTCAAGGCGACCTTCGACCGCGTCCTCCACGCAGACTTCAAGAGCCCGAAGTGCGGCGCCTCGCTGAAGCCGATGGTCGCCAGCGTGGAGGCGGTGGACGCCAGCACCGTCACCTTCCAGCTCAAGTTCGCCGCCGCGCCGTTCCTGCCCTCGGTGGCCTCGGCGTGGTGCCGCGTCGCCGCCAAGCACATCCTGGCCAAGTACGGCGACCTCAACGCCCCCGAGGCCCAGATCGGCACCGGGCCCTTCAAGTTCAAGAAGTACGAGCGGGGCAGCATCATCGAGTGGGAGCGGAACCCCGACTACTTCGTGAAGGGCCTGCCCTATCTGGACGGGGTGAAGCAGTTCATCCTGGTCGCCGGCCCCACCCAGCTCGCCGCCGCCAAGGCGAGCAAGGTCATGATGTGGGACGCGTGGCCGCCCATGCGCAAGACCCAGGCCGACGAGCTCCAGCGGGCGCGCGACGACGTGGACATCTATCAGGCGCCCATCAATACCATGTTCGTCATCTTCCTGAACGCCGCCAAGCCCCCCTTCAACAACGCGGATCTCCGCCGGGCGGTCAATCTCGTCATCGATCGGCAGGAGCTGGTGGCCAAGGCGCTGGAAGGCGCCGGGGTGCCGTGCGCCATCCTCGATCCCAAGCTGGTCGGCGACTTTGCGTTGCCGCTGGAGGAAGTGGCGAAGGCGCCGGGCTGCCGCCAGCCCAAGGAGCAGGACATCGCCGAGGCCAAGCGGCTGGTGGAGAAGCACCATCCGGGCGGACTGGACATCGAGATCGCCACGCGCGCGGTCGGGAACTACGTGGATCGCGCCCAGGTGGTGATCGCCCAGCTCCGGAAGATCGGCATCCGCGGCACGCTCAAGACGCACGAGAGCGCGGCCGGCTACGCCGCCTTCGGCAAGGGCGACTTCACCATCATCGCCACCCAGGACCGCGCCATGGACATCAACGAGCCCTCGGGCATCTTCCACATCGTCTACACCACCGAGGCGGGGAGCAACTACGGACGCCACACCGACGCCAAGGTGGACGAGCTCGCCGACAAGGCGCTGCGCGAGACCAACCGCGACAAGCGCAAGGCGCTCTACTGGGAGCTCCAGCGCCACCTCCTGAGCCGCGGGGACCACGCGTCCATCGCGGTGGGCTGGGTGGAGGGCTGGTTCTTCAAGGACAAGAAGCTGCGCGGCTTCAAGCCCGGCGTCACCGTCTACGACAACAACACCTTCATGAAGACCTGGATCGCCCCCTAGCCGGCTTCGACGGCCCGGCGGCGGCCCCCGCGCTCAGCGCGCGGGCGTCGCCGCCGCGTGCGCGCCGAACCGCGGCATGACGTCGCGCGCGAGCAGCTCCATGGACCGCCGCCACAGCGCGGGGCGGTCCCAGTCATGCCCGGCCATGAGCAGGGTCCCGAAGTGGCCGATCTCGTCCCGCAGCGCCACCAGCTGATCCAGCACGCGGCGGGGGCTGCCCGCGATGATCATGCCCCGCTTCACCGCGTCCACGGTCACGCGCTCGTCGGGCAGGTCCACGTCCGGCTTGATCATGAACAGCGCCTTCCGCCCCTGCGCAAAGCTGTGGATGAAGAACTTGTAGTAGAAGGAGAGCCCGTTGTCCGGGTCGGCCAGGTACTCCTCCGCCTCCGCGTCGGTCTCGGTGACGAGGATGCTGCGGGACACCCGCCACACGTCGGGGTCGGGCCGGCGTCCCACCGCCTCGCAGCCCTCCAGGTACTTCTCCCAGTGGCCGCGGAGATAGCGGCGGTGGAAGAAGTTGCCGGAGATGGGGATCCAGCCCCGCTCCGCCGCCACCTTGGCGCTCGCCGAGTTCGGCGTGATGATGGACAGCGCGATGGGCGGGTGCGGCTGCTGCAGCGGCCGCGGGATATAGCCGACCTTGAACTCCGGCCACACGCCGGTCTTGAGCGCGAACTTCCAGAAACGACCGTCGATCTCGTAGGGCGGATCCTGCGCCCAGAGCCTGAGCACGATGTCGATGGACTCCTGCACCATCTGGGGCCGCAGCTCGGCCTGGCCCACCTCGAACATCTCGAGGTCGCTCACGAGCCCGCCCGGCCCGATGCCCATGATGAAGCGGCCGCCCGAGAGCTGATCGAACATGGCCGCGTGCGCGGCCACCGTGGCGGGGTGGGTCTGCGGGAGGTTGAGCACGCCGGTGCCGAGCCGGATCTGCCGGGTTCGCGAGATGACGGTGGCGAGGAAGATGAGCGGGGACGTGATGCGCTCGCTCCAGGAGCTGAAGTGCTCGCCCACATAGGCCTCGGAGAAGCCGAGCTGGTCGGCCAGCACCACCGCCTCCTGGTCCTCGGCGAGCAACTCGGCGTAATTGCGATCTGGGTGGTGGAACGGCATGGTGAACATCCCGAGCTTCACCGTCATGGGGTCAGCTCCGCGTGATCTTGCCGAGCCCGGGGATGCGGCCCAGGAAATTGCCGGTGACGCCCCCGTCCACCACGAGGTCGTGGCCGTTGACGTAGCGGGCGTCGGGGCCCAGGAGAAAGGCGATGACGTCGGCCATGTCTTCCGGCGTGGCCACGCGCCCGAGCGGCACCAGCGCGTCGCGCGCGGCGGCGACCTCGCGGTCGGCGTAGACCTGGGCGGTCATGCCGGTGCGGACCATGCCCGGCGAGACGGTATTGGCGCGAATGCCGTCGCGGCCGAACTCCTGCGCGAGCACCTGGCACAGCATGATGACGGCGGCCTTGCTCGGCCCATAGGCGCCCAGGTTGGCGTGCGCGTTGCTGCCCGACATGGAAGCCACCGCGACGATGGCGCCGCCCGCGGCCTTGAGCGCGGGATGCGCGGCCTTGGCGAGGAGCCAGGTCGCCCGCACGTTGACGGCGAACATCTGGTCCCAGTCCGCGAGGGGATAGCTGACGAGGGGCCCGGGCCGGTTGATGCCGGCATTGCTCACGAGGCCATCGAGCCCACCGAAGCGGGCCACCGCGTCCGCCACCACGCGACCGGGCGCTTCCGCGGTGCCCATGTCGCCGGAAAGCGCCATCGCCTCCGCGCCGAGCGCGGCCAGCTCCGTGATAACGGCGTCGAGGGCCGTGGATCCGCCGAGGTCCACCGCGGCGATGCGCGCCGGCTTGCCCGCCGCCTTGCCGTCTCGCGCCAGCCGGAGACACGTGGCCCGCCCGATGCCGCTCGCCGCTCCCGTCACGATGACGCGCATGGAACGCCTCCTGAATAGGATCTGGAATCGCGAGGAGTGTATCGCATTTCGTGCTATCCCTGTCCGGGTGAGCCCCGTCGCTCCGCCGGCAACGATGCCGGCGGCCCGTTCCGCCCGGCTCGGAATTCTCGGAGAAGCCGACTACCGCCGCCTCTGGCTCTCCGGCCTCTGTCTCAATACCGCGAGATGGATGGACCTGGTCACGCTGGGGTGGCTCTCCTATCAGTTCACCGAGTCCGCGTTCATGGTGGGGCTCGCCGCCTTCGCACGCTCCGCGCCGATGATGGCGCTGGGGCCGTTCACGGGTGTGATCGCGGACCGCATGCATCGCGGCCACGTGCTCCTCTTCACCCAGGCCCTGGGCCTCGTCACCGGGCTGGCGCTGTCCGCCCTCTTTGCGTTTGGCACCGGCGGCTTCTGGCCCTTGGTCGGCCTCGAGGTGCTCTTCGGCGTGCTCTGGGCGCTCGACTTCCCCGCACGGCGCACCTCGCTCTTCACGCTGGTGGGCCCAGGCCGGGTAGCGAGCGCGGTGTCGCTGGAGACGGTGTCCATGCAGGTGGCGAAGATCGGGGGTCCGGTGCTCGCCGGTCTCGGGCTCGCGTGGCTCGGACCCGAGTCCTGCTACAGCGCGGTCGCCGCGCTCTACGCGGTGGGCCTCCTCGTGTCCAGCCGCCTGCCCGGCCGCATCGGCGGCCCGGTATCGCCGGCCAGCGCCTCGGTGGCGGCGAGCCTGCTGGCGGGCGCGCGCGCCGCGTGGACGGAGGGCACCGTGCGCGCGGTTCTCATCGTGACGGTGCTGATGAACGTGCTCTTCTTCCCGTACCAGAACATGCTGCCGGTGTTCACGCGCGAAGTGCTGGGCGCCGGGCCCGAATGGCTGGGCGCGCTCGTGGCCGCGGACGGGCTGGGCGCGCTCATCGGCGCGCTGGCCATCGCGGCCAGCCGCGGCTTCGTGCCCCATCGCCGGATCTTCGCCCTCTCGGTGCTGGTGGCGCCCTTTCTCCTGGTAGCCTTCGCGGCCACGCGCTCGCCCTGGCTCTGTCTCGCGCTACTCATGGTGATCGGCGCGGCGGAGTCCGGCTTCGCGACGATGCAGAGCACGCTGGTGCTGCTCTCGGCGCCGGAGGACGCACGCGGCGGCACCATGGGCATTCTCTCCGCGTGCATCGGCACCCAGCCGGTGGGCACGCTCTGGATCGGCTTCCTCGCCGGCGGCATCGGCGTGCCCGCGGCCATGGCGGTGAACGCGCTGTTCGCGCTGGGCTTCATGCTTCCGGTGGCCGGCCCTCTCGTCCGCGTGACTCCCCGGCGGTAGGTTCGCCGCGTGCCTCAGGGCACCACCACGCGGCCGGCCACCGCGAAGCGCCCCCCGCCCTGGGGCGTGACGATCACCAGCTCGGCCGGATCCGGAGAGACGCCGGTGAGCGCTGAGATGGTGGAGCCGTGGGAGACGAGCACCAGGTTGCCGCCGGCGCGCCGCTCGCCGACCAGGGCCCGCATCTCGCGCACCTGATCCGCCTGCCGCTCGGCGCGGCCGTAGAGATTACCGAGCGGTGTCCACACCTCGGCAGGCCCCCAGGCCAGCCGCGCGGTCTCGATGCACCGGCACCACGGGCTCGTCAGCAGCCGGTCCACCACGATGCCTCGCGCGCGGAAGGCCTCGCCCACCCGCCGCGCGTGGGCACGGCCGGCGTCGGTCAGGTTGCGCTGGCTGGCGCAATCGTCCAGGCGCATGTCGGGCGGGTCGCCCACCCCGGGGGTCGTGACGGCGTGGCGGACGAGGACGGCCTGACCGCCGGTCTTCAGCAGGGTCCAGAGGGGCTCGCTGGCACGCGCCGCCGCGGGGAAGGTCAAGAGAACGAGCGCCAGCGCGATCGTCGTGGTCACGAGGGCGAGAGGGCATCGCCTGAGCACGCGCGCCTCCTCGGCTAGCCCAGTAGCGCGAGCAGGCGCTCGCGCGCGGCCGCGTCCGGGAGCGCGCCGATCCCCGCCTTCATGTTGTCCTGGAGATGCTCGCGCCGGCTCGTGGCGGGGATGGCGCAGGTGACGGCGGGATGCGCGAGAATCCACTTGAGAAAGAGCTGCGCCCAGCTCTCGGCGCCGAAGTCGGCGGCCCAGGCGGGGAGCGACTGGCCGCGCACGCGCTGGAAGAGCGCGCCCTCGGTGAAGGGGCGGTTCACGAGCACGGCGATCCCGCGGTCTCGGGCCAGCGGCAGGATGCGCTGCTCCGCTTCGCGCTCGCCGGCGGAATAGTTCACCTGGACGAAGTCCAGCGGCTCGGCGCGCAGCACGCGCTCGAGCTCGTCGTGCGCGCCCGCCGTGTAGTGGGTGACGCCGATGTAGCGGAGGCGGCCGGCCGCCTTCCAGTCGCGGAGCGTCCGGAGCTGGGCGCGCCAGTCGAGCAGGTTGTGGATCTGCATGAGGTCGAGGCGCCGGGCCCGCAGGCGCCGGAACGACTGCTCCATCTGCGCGAGGCCGGCCTCGCGTCCGCTCGCCCAGACCTTGGTGGCGAAGAAGAGCTTGTCGGCGACGCCCAGCTCGCCGGCGAGGTCGCCCACCACCGCCTCGGCGGCGCCGTACATGGGTGACGAATCGACGACGCGGCCGCCCAGGGCCACGAAGGCGCCGATTACCTCCTTGAGCGGGGCGCGCTCGGCGGCGCCGGCGCCCACGTCGAAGGTGCGCCAGGTGCCCAGCCCCACCACGGGCAGCATCTCGCCGCTCGACGGGATGGGGCGCGCCCGGAGCGGCTCCGCGGACGCGGCGCGGCTCGGCACGACGGCGGCCGCCGCCAGCAGACGGAGGGCCATTCGTCGGGTGAGTGGCAAGCCGACCTGCTCAGGCGTCATCGCGCAGTTGTTCCTCCCGCCGGCCGAGATAGACGGCCAGCGCGATCCACAGCGCGGCCAGCGGAAGCGCCACCAGCGAGACGCCGGCCATCCCGAGGCCGAGCGCGGACAGTCCGGCGAAGGCCCAGCCGCTCAGCGCGTCGCCGCCCCGGGAAATGACCGTGTCGATGAGGTTCTTGGTCTTGTACTTGTCCTCGCGGGGTACCACGGTGAACAGCATCTCACGGGCCGGTCCGGTGATCCCGTATTGCGCCGCGCGCCGCAGCACCTGGAACATGATCAAGACGCCCGCCGTCGCGGCCAGGGTGAGCACCGTGAATCCGGCCAGGGTCAGCACCGGAAGCGCCGGCAATACGCGGGTCACCCCGAAGCGCGCCGCCAGGGCTCCGGTCACGAAGAGCTGGGCGCCAATGGTCAGCGCGTTCACGATCAGGTCCATCACGGCGAAGACGGCGGTGCGCCGGCCGGGGTCGGCGAAGGCCGACCGCATGATCTGCGCCTGCTGGAAGTACACGAAGGTCGCGAAGAGGGTGCCGAGCGCGACGAAGAGCGCGATGCCGGCGAGATAGGTCGATCCCAGCACCCGCGTGAAGCCGCCCAGCGCGCCGCCGCCGAGGGGCGATTCGTCGGCGGGGAGGGTGCCGGGCCCGGCCGCGTCCCCTCGGAGGCGCGCGACGCAGACCAGCGCGCCGGCGAGGAGCGCGGCGGCCACCGGCAACAAGTTGACCGGGCCCATCCGGGGCGCCAGCAGCGCGGTCACCGCGGGCCCCACCAGGGCCCCCGCGCTGCCGCCGGCGGCGATGAAGCCGAACAGCCGCCGCGCCTGCTCCTCGCGCCAGACGTCCGCCATGAAGCTCCAGAATACCGACACCACGAAGAGGTTGAAGACGCTGAGCCAGATGAAGAAGGCGGCGGGCGCCCAGGCCGGCGCCCCCACTCCCCGGAGCAGCGCGAAGAGCCCCAGGATGCAGGCGATGAAAAATGCGTACACCACCGGCAGGAGCGTCCGCCGCGGGAAGCGGGCCGCGAGCAAGCCGAAGAGGGGGACCGCCGCCACCATGGCGGCGAAGGTACCGGTGAAGAGCCACGGGAGCTGCTCCACGCCCGTGGCCACGCCCATCTCCTCGCGCACGGGCCGCAGCACGTAGTAGCTCGCGAGCACGCAGAAGAAGTACGCGAAGGACCACAGCGCGGCGCGCCCCTCGCCGGGCCGGATCGCGAGCAGGCGCCCAGCCCGGTCGGTCAGCACTCGACCGCCGCGGTCAGGCCGACGACGTCGGGGCCGCCGCCGTCGCGGGCTCGCGCGCTCCCAGCGGGCAGCCCGGCGGCATCGCCGCCTTCTTCTTGGCGATGATGTCCTTGGCGTAGCGCGCGAGGTAGTGGGTGATGGTCTCCACGCGGATCTTCACCGAGCCCGCCGGCTTGGTGGAGTCGAGATCCTGGAACGAGAAGAAGAGCGTCCCCGACCGCTCGACGATCTGCTGCACCGGCGTATACGTCGGCTGGTCCATCCCGCACTCGTAGCTGGCCAGCCGCACCACGCAGGCCACCCAGGGCGTGCGCGCGGCCGCCTTGGCGCCCCAGAGGATCTCGTTGGTGTTGGACGAGTAGGACGAGGGCCACACGTCCCGGATGTCGAAGGGGGAGCGGATGTGGCCGGCGCGGATGTCGTCTCCGAAGGCCCACTCCATGAGGTCCGGATCGGTGGGGAAGTACTGGGCCCACAGGACAGGATAGCCGTAGGCCTGGAGGTCCACCTCGATCTCGTGCCCGATCCCGGGGTCCATGTGGTACGGCCGGGCGAGCACCAGCAGGCAGGGCCGGTCCTCGCGCGCGCACCACTCGAGCACCTCGCGGCCCTTACGGCGGAGCCGCGTGCTGAAGTCCGCCAGCGCCTTGTAGCCCGCGTCCACCGCGCGCGCCGTCTCCTCGGCGGTGAGCCCAGGGATGGCCTCCTGGAGGCCTTCCCAGAGCTGCTTGGGCACGAGCTTGGGCTCGTCCAGCGAGACGAAGGGCGAGGCGTAGCGGATGCCCTGCTCGGCGAAGACGTCGCGCTCCTTGATGAAGCCGGCCTTGATGTTCTCCGGCGCCGCCATCACGCGCGGGCAGGTCAGGGTGCGCGCCACGTGGCCGGAGAGGAAGGACGGCAGGTTGTAGATCATGGGCGAGAAGAGGACGTCGAGCTTCTCCTTCTGCCCGAAGATCAGCTCCCCGTAGTGCCCGGCGATGCACTTGACGGGATAGCAGCAGTCCACCGTGCCGCGGCCCTTGCCGAACTGGCGGCCCTGCTCCTCCGAGGTGTCCGAGGAGAAGACGAGCTTCCGCGCGTCCACGCCGAGCGCCCCGAAGAATCCCACCCAGAACTGATGGGTGGACCAGAGGTTCAGAACGCGCGGGATCCCGATCCGGAGGCTAGCCCGCGGCGGCGGCGGACTCGACCCGGGGGCGGCGGAACGCGTCCGTCCGAACCATCTCGGCAACGTTAGGGTACTCACGCTTGACCTCCTCGAGCTTGGACTTCACCTCGCGCAGCTCGTTGACGTCCTCCACCAGCCCCTTGGGGCAGGAGTTGCCGCTGATCACCCGCTCCCAGCCTTTGGCGAGCGGCAGCTTGCTCCACGGGCGGCCCTGCGCCCCGGGGAGCTGGACGTCGATGAAGGTGCGCGTGCAGTTGATCGGGCACCACTTGCAGACGGTCTCCGCCGCGGTCGTGCTCGTGTAGGTGAGGGCGGCGATGGCCTCGAAGCCGCGGAAGCGGCTGCTCGCGGCCTTCGCGCGCCAGTCCGCCGCACAGAGGGCGGCGCCGATGGCCCCCGCCTCGCCGGAGTAGGGGTGGAGCACCACGTCGGCGTCCGGCACTTTGCCGCGGATGAAATCCACCTGGGCCTTCACCACCGCCATGTTCCGGTGGGTGCCGCCCTGGAGCACGAACTTGCGCCCGACGGATCGAAGATTCTGCAATTGACCGGCGTAGATCCACACGTTGATGGGCAGCACCGCGGCCAGCGCGGCCATGATCTCCTCGGCCGCCCAGCCCTTGCGCTGCTGGTTCACGATGTCGGACTGGAGGAACACGCCGCAGCCCATGGCCAGGGTCGGCATGGCCTTGGCCTCGAACGCGCGGTCGGCATAGGCCTCGAGGGGGATCGAGTAGCGCTCGGCCACCCCCTGGAGGAAGGCGCCGTTCCCGGACGAGCACTGGGAGTTCAGCCGGAAGTCGGCCACCGTGCCCTGGCGCAGGATCATGATCTTGACGTCGGTGCCGCCCACGTCGCAGATCACGTCGGCGTCCGGGAAGAAGTGGAGCGTCCCCGTGGCATGCGCCACCGTCTCCACCACCGCCATGTCGGCGCCCAGCACGTCCTTGAGGAGATCCTTGCCGTAGCCGGTCAGCGCGAGCCCCGCCACCTCGCTGAAGCCCGCCTCCCGCACCTGCTTGAAGAGCGACTGGGCGTCCTCGATGGGATTGCCCTTGGACAGCGCATAGCAGGAGAAGAGGAGCTCGCGCTCAGGCGAGAGCACCACCGCCTTCGCGGTGGTGCTGCCGAAGTCGCAGCCCACGAGCACCGGGCCCGCGTGGACGGGCGCGACTTCCACGGGCGGCGCGGACGCGCCGGGACGCTTGAGGTCGTACGCAGAGACGAAGGCCTCGAGGTCGCTGGCGCAGGAGACCAGGGCCTTGCCGCCGGCCTTGGCCTTCTGCTCGGCCTGGCCCTCGTCCACCCACCAGCGCAGCTTGTCCCGTCCCTGGTAGACGGCCACCCCCTCGGGCTCGCCCTGGCCGATCTCCACGCAGCCCATGCAGGCGTAGTAGAGCGCCTCCTTGGGCACCACGATGCAGTCGGTGGGCGTGCGGCCCTCGGGGAGCGTGATCTTGCGCTGCTCCCAGAGCTTGGCCAGGTGATGCCGCCACGCCTCCTGGAGCCCCCGGAAGAAGAGGTTGGGCCCGCCCAGCAGCAAGACCTCCGGCGAGGGCGTATTCCCCTTGGTGAGCGTGGCGAGGTTCTGGTAGACCACCGCCTCGAAGAGGCTGGCAATGATCTCCTCCACCGGCACCCCCGTCTTCACGAGGGTGTTCGCGTCCGTCTCGGCGAAGATGCCGCACTTGCTGCTGACCTTGTGGAGGCTCATGCCCTCGTAGGGCATGTCGGCCAGCCGCTCGCTGGCCACGGAGAGCTTGCGCGCGGTCTTCTCGATGAAGGTACCGGTGCCGCCGCTGCACGCGGACTGCATGTAGACCTGCTTGGACTTCCCGGCGCCGCTGGGCGTGAAGAAGATGGTCTTCATGTCCTCGCCGCCGATCTCGGACACGAAGCGCACGTCGGGGTGCTGCCGCTCCACGCAGGCGGCGACGGCCACCACCTCCTGGACCATCTTGGCGCCCACCAGCGGACCGAGGAAACCCGCGCCCGAGCCGGTGAAGAACACGCGGTCGCGGCCCACCGTGACCTGCGCTTCCTCCTCCATACGGCCGAGGAACTCGAGGACCTTCTCCGCCTGGCGGGTATTGTGGCGCTGGTAGTCCTGCCAGATTACCTTTCCTGGCCCCCCTCGCTCCGCTCGGGAAGCATTTCCATATCCGCTCGCCTCGCCTTCGGCTGCGTCTCGCCCAACTTCGACCACCAAGGCCTTCACCGTGGTGGAGCCGACATCCATGCCGATGTATTTCATGCCGCCGCCTTGAGATGCCCCGCCTTGCGTGCGACGTGGAGGACCATGTTGGCCGCCGTCCCCGCGCAACCCATGTGGGGCACCTTGTAGTCGGCCCGCTTCATCTTCGGGTGCGCCTCGAGGTAGGCGCGGATGGCGTCGAGCGTCATGCCACTCCGGGCCAGCGCCTCATCGAACTCGCGCTGCGCGCGCTTCTTGGCCTCGGTGAGGATCATCTGGCAACGCGAGAGCGCGTGGACCTCCGCGTCGCCCTTGATCTCGAGCGGCGCGTAGAGGAGGTCGGGGAACTTGCCGATCACGCCGGACATGGCGCCGATGCTCATGGTGTTCGGCATGCAGGAGTAGGGCGAGAGCTCGCAGATCATGTGGGCCTTCTTCTTGGTATGGGCCCAGATGGCCTTGCCGATCAGCATGTCGCCCTCGCCGCCGTCGAGCCGGTGGTTGAAGTAGGGTGCGGCGAGGCGGCGCAGCTCCTTCTGATACGGCAGCTCGTGGGCGAGGCTGCCCATGGCCCGGCGCAGCCGGCCGAACACGCCGCGGTAGATCGCCTGCACGGCGCGGCCGATGCCCAGCTTGAGGCGGGCGCCGCGCTCGATACCCGAGTAGTCCTCGAACTTCTGCAGCCCCAGCCGCAGGAGATAGTCCATCCACACCGTGATGCCCGCGGGATAGACCTCGGCGCCCTCCGCCTCCAGCCAGCGATGGATATTGTAGTTGGGATCGCCCTCCACGGTCTGAAGGTAGAACTCGCCGGTGATCTTCACGGTGGGCTTGGCGCGCAGCCGGTCCAGCTCGATCGACGCGAACTTCTGCCGGATCGCGCGCATGGCTTTCACGAAGCGCCGGGTGGTGAGGTACCACGCCACCGACTTGTAGGGGCCGAGCTGGGGCCGGTGGCGGAACGCCTGGTAGAGGAGCTCCACCGACTCCCTCGCCACCGCGTCGGTCGCCCCCGGCACCACCTCGTACGGCCGCACCTGGTACTCGAGGTCCTGGACCAGATCGGTAGTGAAGATGGCCCACAGGCAGCCGAGGGTCACCGGCAGGTTCAGGTCGATGCCGTCGCCCATGGCCGCCTTCTGGTCGAGCTGGTCCTGGGCGAGGAGGAACATGCGGAAGGCGTCGAGCCCCGAGTTGCGCAGCGCCAGCTCGTAGCTCTGGTGATACTGGCCGAAGCGGCAGGCTCCGCAGGAGCCGGCGGTGAGGTAGACGAACTTCTTGTTGACCTCCTCCGCGCCGATCTCCCCTGACTTCTTCTTGAGGACGTTGATCAAGTTGCCGGTGGTGAAGCTGGTGGGGCAGCACTGGCCGATGTCGGCGACCTCGCGCCCGGTGAGGAGGTCCTCCTTGGTGGCGACGGGCAGCACTTCCGCCTTGTGCCCCCCGCTCTCCAGCACCGCCTGCAGGATGCGCTCCACGCGCCAGTGCAGGCCCCCAAAGAGAATGGTCACCGAATCGCGCTCCGCGCGTGTGAACGGCTTCGGCGTGTAGGCTCGGTAGTGCTGCGGGGCGTCGGATCGCTCGGTCGTTGCCGGTCGCTCAGTCGTTGCGGTGGCCATGTCGCTCTCCTTTTTGGGCTACTCCGAGCCGCTCAGCTTGCCCGACTGTCCATGTACGCTTCGAGAAGCCGCACGGTCTCGAATCCGGGCAGCCGCCGGATGGTGTCGTCCACCTTGCGGGCCGCCGCCCGCCCCTCCGACCCGTCGAAGAGATATCGCCCGAGGAACTCGAGTTCCGTGCGCGGCTGTACGCCGCTGCCCACGGGAGCCCAGAAACGGTCAACCAGGGCGCGGGCGACCCGGGCCACGCCCGGCCGCCGCAGCCGGATCTCGGCCTGGCGATAGTAGAAGAAGAAGTGCCGGGACTCGTCGCGCGTGATGCGCTCGAGAAGATCCGCGAGCACGGGGTGCCCGGCGAGGGCCGCCAGCCGGCGATAGCCGGTGAGCGTGGTCAGCTCGTTGATGGCGCCCCAGATCATGTGCACCGCGCAGAAATCCGGCCAGGCGCGCGAGAGCAGCGCGGTCAGTCCGGCTTCCAGCCGCTTGCCCAGGGGCTCGCGGCCCCGCGCTCGGGACCGGGCGCTCACCGGGTGGCCGGCCGCCTCGAGAAACTGTGCCAGCGCCAGGCCGTGGAAGGTCTCCTCGTGAAGCCAGCAGGCCAAGAAGGTGGCCACCTCGGGATCGTCGATGGCGCGGGTAGCCAGGAGCGAGCGGAGATAGACGATGGTATGGCTCTCGATATCCTGCATGTATCGCAGGGTGCGGGCTGCCTCCGGCGCCAGGCGATGGCGGGGGACCTCTTCCCATGCGATCGCCGACAGGTCCAGGGCGCCGGAACGGGCCACCCAGGCATCGAGATCGAAGCGCGTCAGGGTCGCCATGTCGTCACCCGGTACTACGCTCAGCCCCGGGGCCATGGATGACCACTGTAGCAGTGCGGTCTGCACCCGACTTATCCTCCTGGCGACACCACTACCAGCGCGCGCCCTACCTAGGACGCGACGGTAGGCTCCGGCTCGTAGGCGTCACGTACCGTCACCGACAGCACGCCCTGGCGGCAGGTGGCCACCGTGTAGGTCGCATAGACTGCCCGGCACGGGGCGCCCTTGGCCGCGTGCAGCTCGAGCCGCGAGAGATCGCCAATCAGAGAGACGACCGTCTGGACATTGCGCCCGGGGAAGGGATGGGCGCAGAGGGTATGCGGCGCATTCGCATGGTCGCGATAGAAGCGCTGGACGTCGCTCACGCCGACGGGTCCGTCGGCACCGGTCAAGAGCGTCTCCAGACGCTCCCGACGCTTCAACGAGTTCTCGGACGGCGTCTCCCGTCCCTGGAACACCGCCGCCTCGAGGTGGTTGGCGTGGACCAGGAGCCCGTCGCGTCCGTGGATGAGGCCGGCCTCGCGCCGGAGCAGCTCGGCGTCCACGAACGTGCCCGTTGCGTCGGCGATCAGCAGATTGCGCGAGGCCGCCCGGGGCGGACGCATCGCCGCCTCCAGTGCTCCCTCCGCCGTCTTCTCGCGGAGGGCCAAGCGGGAGAGCAGATAGCGCGGGAGGCCCTCCCCCCAGCCGCTGGGATCGTCCACGAAATTGGCGCACACTCCGACTCCGGCTTCGTTCAGCCCAGCATGGCCGAGCAGGCCCGCCGTCGTGTACATCACGGTGGCGGGCGCGTCAGCGGGCTCCTGACGCACGATGACGCCGAACTCTTCGAGAAATGGGACAAGGTCCACGTTCTGCCCGAAGAGGACGCCGCCTGCTTCTCCCCGCCGTCCGCCCAGCGCGAAGGTGGTGCACTCGCCGGGTGAGGCGGGCGCCGGCGTCGGGCGCTTGGCACGCAGGACCTCCGCGCGCGCCTGGAGCACCAGCAGCTCCGCCACGGGAATGTCCGCGCCGAGGGCCAGGCCCTGTAGCTCTTCCCACAGGAACGGGGCGTGCTCACGGATGGGCTGCGCATAGGGCTGCGCGGCCGCGATCACCGCGTCGCGCGCGGCGCCCGTCTCGCGGCACACGTGCGCGATCCACGCCTCCAGGTGCCGGTCGATGAGGGGCGCGAAGACCTGGCCGACCTGCTCGCCCATGGCTCCCCAGGAGCCGCGGGCGCCGACGAAGGGCAGGATGTCGGGAGCCATGATGGGGCCGAGCCTAGCGTGCGGTCGCGTCCACGTCAATCGGCGCATGCGCGGGCCGAGATATTTCTTTTCCCCGGCGCTATTGGCTGCTAGCATGGTTGCAGATGACCTACGTCGTCTTCGGGTGCCATCGAGGCCCGGGTCGTGACGGACTTCCCGCCTGAGAAGCCCCCTGTAGCGCGTGCCTACTGTCCGGGCTGTGAACCGCTTGCCGACGCCCAGCAAGAAGTCCTCGACGTCCAGTGGTGCGAGGCGCATCTGCCCGCCCGCGAGGGCGCGGACGACGCCCTCGTGAGCTCGAACGGCACCCTCTTCGGGAGCGCGGAGGCGGGCGGGGATGGCAATCGCCTCTGGTGCGAGCTGCTGCATCGTCCCGCCGTGCGCCCCGATCGGGCCGCCCGCCCGCGTGGGCGCAGCGGCGAGCGCCACCCCGCTCCCTAGACGGGCTCCGCGCTCACGAGCACGAAGGCCACCCGACAGGGGCGGTCCGACCGATTGCTCCACGCGTGGTTGGTGCCCCGCTGGATGAGGCAGTCTCCCGCGCGCAAGAGCCGTTCGCCCTCGTCCATCAGGGCCCAGATCTCGCCGTCGACCACCAGCGCATAGTCCACCGTGCTCGTCTTGTGCATCGCGGGATGGCGCGCGGCGCTGGGATCCATCGCATGATCCGCGCCCATGGCGCCGAAGAGCTTCTTCCGGTCCGGCGGTGTGCCGCCCGGCCGCTCGGGCGGGAAATCGACCACTCTGAAGATCGTTCCGCGGCTCGGCGGCTCGAGTACCACGGGCCGCGCCGCGGGATCGGCCGTGCCCACATTGCCGCCCGCGGGCGCGCGGTCGGTGACCCAGAGATCGGTGAGGGCGAGCCCCGGGACCGCCTCGAGCTCGAGCACGTGAGACGAGGGGCCATCGGTGAGAAAGATGGATTTGCCCTGTGCATTGTGTCCGGTGACGACGCGGCGCATCGGTCTGGCCATCGATGATCTCCTCGTTCGGGGCCGAGCGGACGTCAGACTTCCGCGGTGCGAGGGGCGCGCTCCGCGGCGCGGAAGGCGACGAGTGCCAGGACGACCGCGGCCATGAGGCCGGCCGCGAAGAAGAGCGGGGCAGCGGGGCTCGCGTAGCGGTCACGCAGCCCTCCGGCCACGCCGGGCATGGCGGCCATGCTCAGATAGAATACGGTGTAGTAGACGCCGAAGCCCGTCGCCAGCGCCGCCTGGGGCAGGGCCTTGGGGAGGAGCGACATGAGCGCCCCCGGCGCGGCCCCCGCGAGAACTCCCACGAAGACGCACCAGACCGCGGGGCTGTCGAAGTAGGGGAACGCCAGCATCGCCAGCGCCACGCTGAGGGCGCCGGCCCCGATGAGGAGGTTGGGCCGGCCGAGTCGGTCGGCCAGGAGCCCGCCCAGCGGGATGGACACGAGGGTCACCCAGATGCCCAGGCTGACGATGGCGCCCGCCGCTCCGACCGAGCGCGTGCCCACCGCGAGAAACGCGGGCGCGAAGCTCAGGAAGACCACATAGCTCGCGTTGAACACGCCCCAGCCGAGCCCCCCGATGGTGGCGAGCGCCAGCTCCCGCGGCGCGAGGCCTGGGATGAGGCGCCCGGCTCCCCCCGTGGGCACGGCGCGCGGATTCCGATAGAAAAGGAGCATGAGGACAAACGCGACAACGGCCGCGACCACGGTCAGGTGCACCGCTCCCCGCCACGAGTGCTGCGCGGCAACCGTGCCCAGACTCGCCAGGGCCAGGCCCATCCCGATGGGCCACGACGTGAGCATGACGCCCATGGCGGTCGCGATCTCCTTGCCCTGGAACCAGTCGGCCACCATCTTGGCCAGCAGCACGTTCATGAGGACACCACCGATTCCGCTGACGATGCGCCCGGCACTGGCGACGGCGAAGGTGTCGCTGGCCGCCAGGATGAGCCCACCCGCGGCCATCAGCGTGAGTCCGATGAGCACGAGGCGCCGCTCCCCAAAGCGCGAGCCGAGCATGCCGCCAGGCAGGGCGATCACGCCGCCTGGGAGCAAGTAAAGGCCCATCAGCACCCCGACCTGGCCATAGCCGACCTGGAAATCGTCGACCAGAAAAGGCGCCACGGAGGCGATGGACTGGAACTGAAACCCCATGGACAACCGGGTGAGGAAAATAATGCCGAGGATGCCCCAGCGATTGCTCACCGGAGGAGAATAACCCGCGCCCTCCCGTATTTGCTTCGAGTAAACAGGAGGGGGTCGCCTCCCGTCTACCCAGTAGGAGGAATGGGCCACATGCTGAACGTGAAGCAGCTATTCTCAGCCTTATTGGTGCTAGGAATATTCGTAAGTAGCACCGGCTACGCGTTCTCTCAGGCTCAACCGCCTGCGTCCCCGCCACCACCCGACTCTGAGGCGCAAGCGACACCGACCGCTCCCGGCGGAGAGATCACCCCGGCGCGGGTGAGCTATCTGAACGGCGAGGTCTCCTTCTGGCGCCCGGGGGCCAGTGACTGGACGCCCGCCAAGGTGAACACGCCGCTCGCTCCCGGTGACGTCTTCTATACCGGCTCCGATGGCACCGTCGAGATCCAGGTCGGGCCGCGCGCCTTCGTGCGTGCCGCGCCCGGCGCTCAGATCGCGCTCGACAATCACGAGCCCGACTATATCCAGCTCCGCCTCACCGCCGGTCACGCCGCGGTCGACATCCGCGAGCTTGGCTCCGGCGACACGCTGGAGCTGGCCACGCCGGGCGCAGCCTTCACCATCGAGCGCAACGGCTACTACCACGCGGAGGTCAGCGACGACACCACGACCTTCCGCGCGCATCGAGCGGGTTCTGCCACCATGACGCCCGCGGGCGGCGCCGCCACACCGGTGCCCGCCAATCAGCAGGCGGTGGTGACCGGCACGGAGTCGCCCCGGGTGGTCGTTGGGGCGGCTCCGGCGCTGACCGCCTGGGACCAGTGGAACTATCAGCGCACGGACTATCTCACTCAGCCGGCGAGCGCGCGCTACGTGCCCCAGGGTGTGTACGGAACGGAGACGCTGGACCAGCACGGCACCTGGCGCAACGTGGAGAGTTACGGCAATGTCTGGGTGCCCACGACGGTGGCGGCGGGCTGGGTGCCGTACAGCACCGGCCGGTGGATCTGGGATCCACGCTTCGGCTGGACCTGGCTCGACGACGCCCCGTGGGGCTGGGCGCCGTATCACTATGGCCGCTGGGTGCATGTCCACAACTACTGGGCCTGGGCGCCGGGGCCCGTCGTCGTGCGGCCCGTCTACTCGCCCGCGCTGGTCGTGTTCCTCGGCGGCGGTGTGCACCTCAGCGTGGGCCGGCCGGTGTACTGGGCCCCGCTCGGCTGGGGCGAGCCCTGCGTTCCGTGGTGGGGGCGGCGCGGCTTCGTCGGCGTGCCTAGCTGGCATGGCTGGGGTGGTCCGCGCGTCGTGAACAATGTGGTCGTCAACAACACGACGGTGGTGAACGTACAGAACATCAACGTCTACCGGAACGTGACCGTCAACAACGCGGTGGTGGGCGTGCCCGCCGACCGCTTCGGCCGCGGCGCGGTGGTGGCGACCCGGGCAAACACGTCGGAGGTGCGGCAGCTCGCGCCGGTGCGCGGCGCTCCCGAGGTGAAGCCCGTGGCCGCGAGCGTGGCAGCCAGCAATGGCTCGGCGGCCAAGCCGCCCGTATCCGTGCAGAACCGCCGCGTGGTGGCGACCCGCGCCCCGCGTGACCAGGGCCCGGCGCTCCGCGAGCAGGGCTTGCCCGAGAGCAAGCCAGCGACGGTGGAGCCTGCGCCGAAGCTCGTGCCGGCGCCGGCGCCGACCGTCACACGTTCCGATTCCCCGCGCCGTGACAATCGGGACAATCGTCCGACCGGCGCACCCGGACGGGCCGAGCGGAACGACGGCGTGCGAGGAGCCGAGCGACCTGCGCCGGCTCAGCCCCCGGCGGCTCCGGCGCCCGCGCCGGCTCCGCGAGTGCGGGACGAGGGACAGCCGGAGCCCAAGCAGGGCGCACCGGCGCAGCCCCCGGCGGCCCCAGCGCCTCCGCCGGCTCCGCGAGGTCGAGTCGAGGGACGCCCCGAACCCAGGCAGGGCGCGCCGGCGCAGCCCCCGGCGGCTCCGGCGCCCGCGCCGGCTCCGCGAGGTCGAGACGAGGGACGCCCCGAACCCAGGCAGGGCGCGCCGGCGCAGCCCCCGGCGGCTCCGGCACCCGCGCCGGCTCCGCGAGGTCGAGACGAGGGACGCCCCGAACCCAGGCAGGGCGCGCCGGCGCAGCCCCCGGCGGCCCCGGCGCCCGCGCCGGCTCCGCGAGGTCGAGACGAGGGACGACCGGAGCCCAGGCAGAGTGCGCCGGCTCAGCCCCCGGCGCCCCCCGCACCCGCGCCGGCTCCGCGAGGTCGGGACGAGGGACGGCCGGATCCCAGGCTGAACGCGCCGCCCCAGCCCCCGGTGGCGCCTTCGCCCATGCCGACCCCGCGAGGTCGGGATGAGGGACGCCCCGAACCCAGGTCGAGCGTCCCGGCCCAGCCCATGCCTGCGCCGGCTGCCTCCGCGCCTCGGCCGCGTCAGGAGACGCGGCCGGAGCCCAGGGTGATGCCTCCCGCTCAGCCGGCACGGGCCCCCGCGCCCGCGCCGGCTCCTCCCGCGCGCATCGAGCGGCCGGCCCAGATGGAGCGGCCGGCGCCGACGGCGCCGGTCGAGCGGCCCGCCACGGCCCAGCCGGAGCCTCGCACGCGCCGATTGGAGTCTGGGGCGCCGTCCGTTGGACCGGGCGGCGGAGGCGACGGCAGGGGGCAGCGGGACAATCGTGAGTCGGGGGCCGTCCCCGAGTCGGGTCCCCGCACCAAGAATCGCGACTGATCCCCGGCCAGCTCTCCGGGTCGGCTTGACGTCCGGGCCGCGCGGGGCGGACACTTCGGCCCCGTGACGGCCCGCGTCCTCGGCGTCGATATCGGCACCACCGCGGTGAAGGCGATCGCGCTCGACGAGCACGGGCGCGTCGCCGCCACCGCGAGCATCCCCCACGACGGGCTCGCGCCGCGGCCCGGCTGGTCCGAGGGCAATCCCGACGCCTGGTGGCGGGGCGCGGTGAGCGCGCTGCGCCGCCTCGCCGAGCAGACGCCGATCGACGCGGTCGCGATGGTCGGCGTCAGCGGCATGGTCCCCGCTCTCCTCTGCCTCGACGGCGCCGGGCGCCTGCTCCGGCCCTCCATCCAGCAGAACGACGCCCGCACGGAGGCCGAGATCGAGTGGCTGCGCGACCGGCTCGCCGCGGCGGACTTCTTCGCTGCCACGGGGCAGCCGCTCAGCCAGCAGCTCGTGCTGCCGCGTCTTCTCTGGCTGCGGGCGCATGAGCCCGCAATCCACCGTCAGATCCGTCGCGTGCTCGGGTCCTATGACTGGATCACACACCGGCTCACGGGCGAGTGGAGCCTCGAGCGCAACTGGGCGCTCGAGTCCGGCTTCTGGGACGCGCGGCAGCGAGGCTGGTACGCGCCCGCCCTCGCCGCCACCGAGACGCCGGAGGCTTGGTTGCCGTCCGTGCGCGCCCCGCACGACGTGGTGGGCGCCCTGACCCCGGAGGCCGCCGCCGCCACCGGTCTCCGCGTGGGGACGCGAGTGATCGCGGGCAGCGCCGATCATGTCGCCGCCGCGCTGGCGGCGGGCACCGGGCCCGGCGAGCTGGTGCTCAAGATCGGGGGCGGGGGCGACGTGCTCTACGGGGTGGACCACTTCGCACCCGACCCGCGCCTGTACATCGACTATCACGACCTGCCGGGCCGCTTTCTCCTCAACGGCTGCATGGTGGCCAGCGGCGCGCTGGTGAAGTGGTTCGCCGAAGCATTCGCCCGCGACCTCGGCGACGGAGAGGCGCGCTACGCGCGGCTCGACGCGGAAGCGGAGGCCACCCCGCCCGGCGCCGACGGGCTCGTGATGCTGCCGTATTTCCTGGGTGAGAAGACACCCATCTTCGACGCGGGCGCTCGCGGCGCCGTGACGGGGCTCGCGCTAGCGCACAGTCGCGGCCACCTCTTCCGTGCCGTCCTCGAGGCCGTCGCCTATGGCTTCCGCCACCACGTCGACGTGCTCATCGAGGGTGGGCATCCCATCCGGGTCACCCGCATCATGGATCGCGGCGCGCGCAGCCCGCTCTGGCGCCAGATCCTGGCGGATGTGCTGGGACGTCCCATCGAGTATGCTCCGGGGGCGGACCTCGGCAGCGCCTGGGGCGTGGCCTGGGTGGCCGGCGTGGCGGCCGGCTGCTGGGACTGGGAGCGGACCGGACCCGTGGGAGCAACGACCGATGCGCCGCCGATCGTGCATGCGCCGGTGCCCGAGCACACCGCCCGCTACGAGCGCCAGTACCGACTCTACCGCGGCCTATACCCGACACTGCGAGGAGAGACGCGATGAGACACAAGATCGCCGTGATTCCCGGCGACGGCATCGGCAACGAGGTGGTGCCCGAGGGCCTGCGCGTGCTGGAGGCGGCCGGCCGGCGCTTCGGCTTCGAGTGCGCCTTCACGCACTTCGACTGGAACTGCGAGCGCTACACCAAGACCGGCCGCATGATGCCGGAGGACGGGCTCGACCAGCTCCGCGCCTTCGAGGCCATCTTCCTCGGCGCGGTCGGGTTCCCGGGCGTGCCCGATCACGTCTCCCTCTGGGGCCTCCTCATCCCCATCCGGCGGAGCTTCCACCAGTACATCAACCTGCGCCCGGTGCGGCTGCTCAAGGGCGTGAGGTCACCGCTGGCGGGACGAACTTCCTCCGACATCGACATGCTCATCGTGCGGGAGAACAACGAGGGCGAGTACTCGGAGATCGGCGGCCGGCTCTTCCGCGGCGCCGACAACGAGATGGCGATCCAGCAGGCGATCTTCACCCGGAAAGGCTGCGACCGCGTGATGCGCTACGCCTTCGAGCGCGCGCGACAGCGGCCGCGCAAGCACGTGACGTCCGCCACCAAATCCAACGGCATCATCCACAGCATGCCGTACTGGGACGAGCGGTTTGCCGCGATCGGGAAGGAGTACCCCGACGTCGAGACCGCCCAGTTCCACATCGACATCCTCACCGCCCACTTCGTCCAGCACCCGGACTGGTTCGACGTGGTGGTGGGCAGCAATCTCTTCGGCGACATCCTCTCGGACCTCGGGCCCGCCATCGCCGGCTCCATCGGCATCGCGCCTGGGGGCAACATCAATCCGGAGAAGGAGTACCCCTCCATGTTCGAGCCGGTCCACGGCTCGGCCCCGGACATCGCCGGCAAGGGCATCGCCAATCCGGTGGCGCAGGTCTGGACCGCGGCCATGCTGCTCGAGCACCTGGGCCATCAAGACGCCGCCGACGCGGTGGTGGGGGCCATCGAGAAGCTGGTGGAGGAGGGCAAGACGGTGACGCGCGACCTCGGTGGCAAGGCTTCCACCAAGGAGGTCGGGGACGCCCTGGCCACCATGATCTAGGCGCCTGCAGGCCCCTCTGCTAAGGTAGGGATCTGGATCCCGCCAGATCCCCCACGGGCTCTCATCAACAGGAGGCTTCGATGCGGCGTGCGGCGCACGGGCTGGTGCTCATCTGGGCGCTGTGGTCCACCACCTCGCTGGACAATGATCCTCGACTTCTGCTGAGCGGGTGGCTGTTCGGGGTACAGCCATTTCCCGCCGACTCCCGTCTGGTGGATGGCTATGCGAGCCAGGCCGCTTGCCAGGCCGTGCTGGAACACTACATGAATACCCTCAAATCCTCCAACGATAGCTATACGCCGGGCTATTGGAAGCGGGAGGGCGACCAGAGCGTATCCCAGTTCTTCCCCACCGGCATGATCACGGTGCGCAACCGCCTGGAGTGCCGTCAGCAGTAGGCGGACGAGAGATCGGCGCGGGTCAGCGCGCGGGCGAGGGCATGAGCACCCGGTCGAGCCAGGCGCCGACGTCCCCGATTTCCTCCGGGCAGACGGCATGCGGCATCGAATACTCCCGCCAGTCGACCTGGTAGCCGAGCTTCCGCAGCGCGTCCCGTGAGATCGCGGCCCGCTGGAGGGGGATCACGGGATCCTCCGTGCCATGGGCCATGAAGATCGGCACGTCGCGATTGGCGGGCCCCGCCTCCGCCGCCACCGTTTCGGCCAGGGGCAGATACGTCGAGAGCGCGAGGATACCCGCCAGCCGCTCGGGATGGCGCAGCCCCGTCTGCAGCGCGATGGCGCCGCCTTGAGAGAACCCCGCGAGGACAATTCTCCCGGGCGCGACGCCCCGCTCGCGCTCCCGGGCGATGAGTGCCTCGATGCGCCCCTGGGAGGCGCGAATGCCGTCGGCGTCCTGCCGCGTGTCGCCGTAAACGTCGTACCAGGCGGGCATCACGTGGCCGTAGTTGATGGTCACTGCCTGCACCGGAGCGTGCGGGAAGACGAAGCGGGCGCGGAGCCGCGGTGGGAGGGGCAGCTCGGGAACGATAGGCTCGAAGTCGTGGCCGTCGGCGCCCAGGCCGTGCAGCCAGATGATGGACGCGTCCACGGGCCCGCCGGTGGCGAGGCCGACCTCGACCTCGAGCGCTTCCAGCAGGTCCGACACGCTAGAGCCGGACTCGGGTCTGGATGCGCTCCACCGCCTCCGCCGTCTGCTCGCGGCTGCCGAAGGCGGTGAGGCGAAGATAACCCTCGCCGCTCGGCCCGAAGCCCGCACCCGGCGTGGATACCACGTGGCCTTCGTTGAGAAGCTTGTCGAAGAGGTCCCAGGAGCCGAGGCCCCTGGGCGTCTTCACCCAGATGTACGGCGCGTTGGCCCCGCCGTAGACGGTGAGCCCCATGCCCGCCACACCCTCGCGGATGATGCGGGCGTTCTCGAGGTAAAAGTCCACGGACTCGCGCACCTGCTTCTGGCCCTCCGGCGAGTACGCGGCGGCGGCGCCCTTCTGGATGATGTAGGACACCCCGTTGAACTTGGTGGACTGCCGGCGGAACCACAGCGCGTGCAGGCTCGTCGCCTCGCCCGACGCGGACCGGCCCATGCAGGCCTTGGGCACCACGGTATACGCGCAGCGGACTCCGGTGAAGCCCGCCGTCTTGGAGAATGACCGCAGCTCGATGGCCACCTCCTGCGCGCCCTCGATCTCGTAGATGGAGCGCGGGATGGCCGGGTCGCGGATATAGGACTCGTAGGCGGCGTCGTAGAGGATCACCGCCCCTTCGCGCCGCGCGTAGTCCACCCAGCGCTTCAGCGCATCCTTGCCCAGCACCGCGCCGGTCGGGTTGTTCGGGTAGCAGAGATAGATCAGGTCCACGTGCCGCTCGGGCAGCGCGGGATTGAAGCCGTTGTCCGCGGTGGCGGGCAGATAGACGATCCGGTCGTAGCGCCCGTTCTCCGTGGGTCGGCCGGCGCGGCCCGCCATCACATTGCTGTCCACGTAGACCGGATAGACCGGGTCCACCACCGCGATCACGCACTCGGGCGCGAAGATCTCCTGGATATTCGCGGCGTCGGTCTTGCCGCCGTCGGAGACGAAGATCTCCTCGGGGGTGAGGTGGACCCCGCGGGGTGCGTAGTCGTGCGCCGCGATGAGCTCGGTGAGGAAGGTGAAGCCCGTCTCCGGCGGATAGCCGCGGAAGGTCTCCGCGCGGCCCATCTCGGCGACGGCATCCTGCATGGCCCGCACGATGGCGGGCGCCAGCGGCCGGGTCACGTCCCCGATACCCAGGCGGATCAGCTTGGCGGAGGGATTGGCCTCCCCGAAAGCCTTCACGCGCTTGGCGATGTCGGAGAAGAGGTAGCTGCCCTTGATGGCGAGATGGTGCTCGTTCACGAGCGGCACGGCGGTCTCCTGTATCCGTAGTGGGCCCGGTCGCTCCTGAGGGCCAGGGCGCGATTGTAGCAGACGCCGCTGGTGGCATGCACTGGGCCGCCCACTCCCCCGTCGTGTGGAGGGGGGACCATGGGCGCGATGAGTCTCCTCCGGACGCTCTCTAGACCGTTGCGGCCGGCGCGGCGCCGACTTCTCCCCTTACCTCCGAACGAGGCCCGAGACCGACCAGACGACCATCAGGGCGAAGGCCACGAGCAGGCACTGTCCGATCACCACGCTGTGATCCTCGAACAGGGCCGCCGACGGAATCAGTTGCTCGATGATGTTGAGGGCCCCGTCGCCCAGACGATTCGCCATGGTTGGCATCGAGCTCTCCCCTCGAGGCGCATTCTCAGCGGCATGGCCGCTGTTGAACTGAGTAGCAAAGGCTGAGCCAAGGGCAAGTCCGGGGAGAGCGAGGGAATCGATCGGGCCGGATCCCCTCGTCATCGCAGGCTATTTTCCGGCCTCCCGCGATGATCAACGCCTGCGAGAAGGTTGCCCCTGACGCTTCACTTCTGAGGGAGGGGTTCCCGCGAGGTTCGCGGGGGTCAGGCGACTCCATTGCCGGAGATGCCGTACTGACGTGCCTTCCGGGCGATGGTGGACTGGGTGACGCCAAGATGCTTGGCCGCGCGCGCCTGGGTCCCGAACTGGGTGAGGGCGTCGCGGAGCATCTGCGCCTCGACCTTCTGACGGGCCTTCCGCAGGCTCGGCCGCTCGTGGTCGTCGAGGCGGGCCGGGTTCCCCGCGCTGATGACCTCGGCGGGAAGATCGCGCGGCACTATCATTTCGCCCGAGGTCGTCACCACGAGGCGCTCGACGAGGTTCCACAGCTCCCGGATGTTGCCGGGGAACCGGTAGCCGGCGAGGACCTTGAGGGCGTCGGGAGTGAAGGCCCGCCGGCGCCCGACCTTGCGCTCGAGCTTGCCGAGCATCATGTGGACGAGGTCGGCGATGTCGGCCGGATGCTCCCGCAGGGGAGGGATATTGATGGTGAGGACGTTGAGGCGGTAAAAGAGATCGCCGCGGAAGCTTCCCTCACGGATCATCCGGGCGAGATCGCGATTGGTGGCGGCCACGATGCGAACATTGGGCCGCTTGGGCTTGACCGCTCCGATGGACCATACCTCGCCATCCTCGAGGAACCGGAGAAGCTTGACCTGGAGCCCGACCGGAAGATCCCCGATCTCGTTGAGGAGCAGCGTGCCCATGTGCGCCAGCTCGACGAGGCCGGTCTTTCCCTTCGCGTCCGCTCCGGTGAAGGCGCCCTTGACGTAACCGAAGAGCTCGGCCTCGATCAGCCCCTCGGGGATCGCGCCGCAGTTCACCTCGACGAAGGGACCGGCGCTCCTGGGTGACGACCGGTGAACCAGCCGGGCGAACACGCCCTTACCGGTGCCGGTCTCGCCGAGCAACAGGACCGGTGAATCCACCGCCGCGTACTGGATCGCCTTGTCATGCTGCGTCCGCATCACCTCGCTCCGGAACACCGCCTCGGGCGTGGCCAGCTCTCGGGTGTCGGAGCTGCCGGCGGGCCGGCGATACGATTCCGAAGGTCCGAAGGTTTCCTGCAACCGTTGCATGACGCGACTCATCCCGGTAGTGTCGCGGAGGTTCAGGACGATGTGCCGGAGCTCGCCCATCTCGTCGCAGATCGGCGTGCCCGACACGAGAACTCGCCTGCCGTCGCCGAAGGTCTGCACCGCGGTGACCGTGAGCTTTTGCTCCCGGACCTCGGCGATGACCGAGCTCTCGCGGCCGTTCCGGCTGAGCACGGTCGTGGCAGAGCGCCCGATCACGTCGGCCCGGGTCACGTCGAGCATCTCGAGCGCGAGGCGATTGGCCTTGAGAATGACTCCGTCGGCGGTGAGAAGGCAAAGACCGTCCAGGGCTCCTTCGACTATAGCGTCGAGCAGCCCCGTCTCCATTACGTTCCCGTTCACGATGAGTCGCTCCATTCTCTCGTCAGCCTTTTCGCCGCCCGAGGTCCCGACTTCCGTCGTTAAAGAGCACAGTTAATGCCAGCCGATTCGCCCAAGTTCATACGCGCTGTTTCGCGTATTTGCGCTCGCTTTTCGGAAGTCGAATGACATTTCTCGACAAAGCGGAACCTACAATTCGTGAAGCGGCCGCCGCCCATTGTAGTTGCATGCACTCTTGGAGAGTCAGCCAAGGCTTGACGCTTGGGGTCGAAATTGGATCAGGCATTCATTTTTGCATTGAGACGGCCTTTCACTTCTAATTCAGCCACCTGAGTATGTCAAGCGCCTTTATTTGGTGCCGTTAATATCTAGGAACGGATTGAAATACTGGGTAACACAATTCCGTAAGTTTCTCCGACATTGGCTGGAAACCTCTGAGTTCTATCGAGGGAGCCGTTCATCGAAAGCGACTTTTCCCCCGCATCGCGCTGGCATGGTACGTGCTGCCTATCCAGCCGGACAGCGTAAACGAACGGTGCCCGGAGTGAAGATCAATTGCTTTTTTGAACATTTGCAGGGAGACCGGACTCTGGGGCACGCGATCGTGGTGGTGAACGGAGCCGCGCGGGATGAGACGTCCCCCTCTGTTCACGAGGTTCTCGGTCAGCTTGGATTGGGGTTCGATGCGGCCCAGGCGCCGTCCGGACCGGTCGATGGAAACGCGGTGGTCTTTCGAGTTCCACACGAGCGGCTGGCAGAAGTGGTGGTGGGGCTCGAGAGCTCTGGATTCGCGGATGTCCGGGCGTACGAAGGTCGTGATGTCCACCCGATCCCCTGAGGGGCGAGTGGCCTCACGGGGGCGGCAGTAAGGAGCGCAACCCCGTTGGCGCGGAGCCGAGCCGGTTGGGCACGGCATGCAGCTGGGGTTACGGCGGAAGGTGGGCTTCCGCTGACACGCAGTGCACGGGCGAGCAGTGAACGACAAAAGGAGAAGCAGATGAAGCGACTTATCGGTTACGTCAAGGACGAGCGGGGCGTGGAGACGCTTGAGTGGATCGTCGTCGGCGCCCTCATCGTGGCCGTCGGCATCGCGGTGTATACGGGCGCCCTCCAGGGCCAGCTCGTCACCGCCGTCAACGCGATCGGCTCGCGGATCTCGGGTCTCGCCAGCTCGTAACGACGGACCACGACGCGGGTGCCCCGGGACTTCGGGGCGCCCGCGTCGTGAAATCTCAAACCAACGGGAGGAGGAAAAGCGTGTTCAAGACGGCTTGGTCGTACATCAGCAATGAGCGTGGGGTCGAGACGCTGGAGTGGATCGTCGTGGGGGCGCTCATCGTCGCGATCGGTATCGCGATCTATCCGGGTACGCTTCAAACCCAGCTGACCACCGCGATCAACGCGATCGGTGCAACAGGTTACCGGCTTGGCGAGCTCCTGAACCTTCTCTGCGGTGCCCTGCACCATTGGATGCCACCATGAAACTAGTGCGAAAGCTCGTCAATAGCCGCGGGACGTCGACCCTCGAGTTCGTGGTCGTACTCCCGGTGCTCCTTTTCGTTCTCTTCTCGATCGTGGAGCTGAGCCGGGCCTGGCTCACGCTCAATCTGGCCACCGCCGCCGCGCGCGAAGGCGTGCGCGCGGGCGTCGTCGCGCCGGCCGACTCGGTGAGCACGGCGGGCGATGCCAAGATCAATTCGATCCTCGGCAACGGCACGTGGACGGGCGGTGTCACCTGTGCGGCGTCCCCCTGTGCGCCTGACCAAGTCGTGTCAGCCACGGTCACGCTTCAGTTCCAGACCGTCGTCCCGCTGATCCTTCCCGCGATGTTCGGGAACATGAACATCACCCAGACCGCATCCATGCGGTACGAATAGGATCGTGCAGCCATGAATCGTCGACTCGTGATGGTACTGGTATTCGCCGCGATCGTGGGGCTCATCGCCAGCTTCTTCGTCTACCAGGTGGTGCGCCAGCTGGCGATGGCGGGCGGCCCCGAAGCGACCGAGCCGGTAGTGGTGGCGGCCGTCAACATGAGCATGGCCGAATCGGTGACGAGTCAGCACGTCAAGGTCGCGCAATGGCCCAAGGGCGCGATTCCCGCGGGAGCGATCCGCACCCTGGCCAACGCGGAAGGGCGCGTGGTGCGTAGCGCCATCGTGGCGGGCGAGCCACTCCTCGAGTCGAGGCTGGCGCCCGAGCTGGCGGGGCGCGGCGGCGTCATGGCGATGCTGGTTCCCGAAGGGCAGCGCGGTGTCTCGATCAGTGTGGACCAGGCGATTCGCGAGAGCGGGTTCATCCTCCCCAATAGCCGCGTCGACGTGCTGGTGAGCATGGCCAAGCCTGGGTCCCAGAACGAGAAGATCGCCAAGGTGATCCTCCAGGACGTCCTGATCCTGGCCGCCGGCCAGACGGTGGAGATGCGCGACAACAAGCCGATCACCGTGACGACCGTCACCCTCGCGCTGACCCCCGAGCAGACCGAGCGGCTCGCGGTGGCGCAGAGCGAGGGGCGGATCACGCTGACGACCCGCAACCTGAGGGACAACCAGCTCGTCAGGACGCCGGGAGCCACCCAGGCGACCCTGCTGAGCGACATGGCGCGCCCCGCGGTGGCAACGGGTCCGACCGCGACGGCGCCGGTGGCGCGGCGAACGACCGCGGCCGCGGCGCCGCTCCCGGCCCCCGCCGTCGAGGGCCATACGGTGTCGGTGCTGCGCGGGTCGCGGCTCAGCGAGCAGCAGTTCATCAAGCTGGGCGACCGGGGCTGGATGGAGCGGCAGCAAGCGCAGCAGGCGGAGCGGCGGTGAGCCCCGTGCTCGGCGCACTCCTGCTCGGCCTCGCGATGCTGCTCGGCGCGGCGGTGGGATCGGCCGGCGCCCAGGAGCCGTTCGCGCTCTTCGTCGCCTCGGACCAGGCCAATGTCCTCACCGTGGGTCCCGATCCACTGACGAAGGTGGTGGTCGCGAATCCCAATGTGGCGGACGTCCAGGTGCTCAACCCGACCCAGCTCCTCCTCACGGGGAAGGCCGTGGGCCGGACCTCGCTGCTCCTGATCTTCGCCGGCAACAAGCAGCGCCAGTACGATCTCGTCGTCCACCCTGGTGCCGCACTGCCCTCGACGTCGGCTCCGGTGAGCCCGGAGCCGCATTCGGTCCTCGTGCATCGGGGCGAACAGGTGAGCCAGCGCTTCTTCCTGCGCGACAAGTCAGAACTCTGGATCGAGCTGGGCACGGTGAAGGACGCCGAGCCCGTGAAGAAGTGAACCAGACGATGGGACGGAAAGGCGATCGAATGCGCTATGCGGCCGGGCAGGGGTGGGCACGAGTCATGGTGGGGCTCCTGCTGGGAGTGCTGGGCCTCGCGATGGGCGCGCTGCCCGCGCACGCCAACGAGCAGGGGGTCATCCGGCTCGAGGTCACCATCGGGAAGTCGCAGGTCGTAGAGCTGAAGGAGCCGTTCACGCGGGTCTCGGTGACCAACCCGGCCATCGCAGACGTGTTCGTCGTCACTCCCAACCAGATCCTGGTGAGCGGCAAGGCGGTAGGGACGACGTCCCTCATCGTGTTCTACCCGCGCCAGACGGTCTTCTTCGATCTCCTGGTGCAGACGGACCTCGCGCTGCTGCGCGAGCGGCTCAAGCACGTCGCGCCCAAGGACGAGATCGAGGTTCAAGCCGCGCAGGAGTCGCTCATCCTCACGGGGACCAGCACGAGCGAGCAGGTGATGGCGGGGGCGATCGAGGTGGCGTCGGTATTCGCGCCCAAGGGCAAGGTGATCAGCCTGCTGAGCGTCACTGACGTCAAGCCCCAGCAGGTGCTCGCTGCAAGTCCATGTGGCGGAGGCCACGCGCGAGGCGCTGAGAGAGCTCGGCTTCAGCATTCGTGCCTTCGGCGACACCCTCCAGGCGGCCGCAATGCCGGGCAACGCCTTTTTCCCGGGCCTGGGCACCCTGGGCGCGGTCGCCGCGCGGGGATTGGCCGACTATGCGGTCGGCCAGAACACGCCGGAATTCGCGTTCCCCGGGAGCAACTTCTTCCTGTCCTCGGGGGCGCGGGATTACGCCGGGCTGGTTCGCGCCCTCGCCGAGCGGAACCTCTTCCGCACGCTCGCGAAGCCGAACCTCATCACCCAGAGCGGCAAGCAGGCGAAATTCATTTCCGGGGGTGAGTTCCCGTACCCGGTCGCTCAGGAGGGACAACAGGGTCACGATCGAATTCAAGGAGTTTGGCATCGGGCTGCTCTTCACGCCGGTGGTCGTCGACGGCGACACGATCAACCTCAAGCTCAGTCCCGAGGTCTCGAGCCTCGACTTCAGCCAGGGCCTCGTCTCCGCCGGCTTCAGCATCCCCGTGATCCGGAAGAACCAGGCCGCTACCAATGTCAGCCTGAAAGACGGCGAGACCTTCGCGATTGCCGGCCTGATCAACAACGAGGTGCGCCAGGCGGTGGCGAAGATTCCGCTCCTGGGGGACATTCCGATCCTGGGCGCGCTCTTCCGCAGCGCGCGCTTCCAGAACAATGAGACCGAGCTCCTGTTCCTCGTCACCGTGAAGGTCGTGAAGCCCGAGCCGGTGGGCTCGCCTGGCGTTCCCGAGGCCGCCAAGATGCTCGAGCTTCGCCCGAAGGAGAAGTCCGAATTCACCCTTCTCCCGGGGATCCCGGGCGTCGGCGAGGTCATGGACCGCCCATTCGGCCAGAGCGGCCTTCCGACCCCAAAGTGACCCAGGCCTGACCATGCCCAACGTGCTCCGTATCGTCGTCGTCGACTCCGATCCCGAGTCCCGATCCTCCCTGCGCAAGATCCTGGGCGGGACGCCGGGAGCAGTCGTGGTGGGGGAATTCGGTGAAGTCCGGCAAGCGATGCTCGAGACCCCGGATCGCCGCCCGGATCTTCTGCTCATCGAGGTGCCGTCGCCGGCCGCGGGCCGGGACGGCGACGCCTCCGGCGAGACCATCCGGAAGTTCGCGGAGGCGCTGCCCGAAGCGGCCATCCTGGCCATGGGAACGGACGTCTCGGCCGAGACCGTGATCAAGGTCATCCGCGCGGGAGCCTTCGAGTTCCTTCCCCGGCCGGTGGAGCGCGGCGACCTGACGGCGGCGCTCGAGAAGATCACGCGCGTGCGGCGGGGACCGGCGCCGAACGCCCGGAAGACCGGCCGCGTGGTCTCGGCGTTCTCGACCAAGGGTGGTCTCGGCGTGACCACGGTGGCGATCAACCTCGCGGTCTGCCTGGCCGAGAAGGCGCCGGACAACACGCTCCTGATCGAGCTCGACACGCGGCAGTCCGACATCGCGACCTTCCTCGACTTGCGCCCGACCTACTCGGTGCTCGACGCCTTCGAGAACATCGACCGCCTCGATGAGTCGTTCCTCCGCGGGCTCCTCACGCGGCACTCGAGCGGGCTCTGGGTGCTGCCCGGCCCGCTCCGGATGGAGCGGACCCAGCTCAACGGGGAGCAGGTCAGGGCCGGGCTCGAGATCATCCGCTCGCACTTCGACAACGTGGTGCTCGACCTCCGGCACGACACCTCCCCGGGGACCTTCGCGGGGCTCGAGGCCTCCGACGCGATCATGTTCCTCACCAGCCTCGAGGTCTCGGCGCTGCGGTCCGGTGCGGCCGGGCTCGCCGGGTTCCGTCTGCTCGGGCTCGATCCCCACAAGATCAAGGTGGTGGTGATGCGGGAGGACACGGGCGAGGACGTGACCCTGAAGCACGCCCGCGAGGCCCTCGGCGTACCCGTGTACTGGCGGACACCCAGCGACTATCAGGCGGTGGTATCGGCGATCAACTCGGGCAAGCCCGTGGTGACTGCCTCCCCGCGCTCGAAGTTCGCTCGCAACCTCAGACAGCTCGCGGACATGCTCACCGCTGCCGGGCCCGGGCCCAAGGGGGGCGCGCCCGCCTCGAAACGTTCGACCTCATTGCTGGGGATGGTCTGGAATCCCAAGAGCCTCCCAGGAGCGTAATACATGGCACTTTTCCAGCGACGGCGCGGCCCCGAGCCCGCCCCGGTTATGACGACGACGAACGGCGCCGCCCGCGAGCCCCAGCGCGCCGGTGAGTCGGCGTACTTCGACCTCAAGACCCGGATCCACCGCCAGCTCATCGAGCGCCTCGACCTGACGAAGCTCGCCCTGCTGCCCCACGAAGCCGTTCAGCAGCAGATCCAGCGCATCGTGGAAGACATGCTGGCGACCGACGACACGCCGCTGAGCCGGCAGGAGCGCGAGCAGCTCGTGGTCGAGGTCCAGCACGAGACCTTCGGCCTCGGCCCCATCGAGCCGCTCATGCAGGACCCGACGGTGTCCGACATCCTCGTCAACGGGCCCCGCTCCGTCTACGTCGAGCGACGCGGGAAGCTCGAGCGCACCCGCGTCGTCTTCCGCGATGACACGCACCTCCTCCAGGTCATCGAGCGCATCGTGTCGGCGGTGGGCCGGCGCGTGGACGAGTCGTCCCCCATGGTGGATGCGCGGCTGCCCGACGGCTCGCGTATCAACGCGATCATCCCGCCGCTGGCCCTGGACGGCCCCGTGCTCTCGATCCGCCGTTTCGCGGTGGACCCGCTCAAGACGGAGGACCTGCTCGAGCTGGGCACCTGGACGCCCGCGCTGTCCGAGATCATCCGGGCCGCGGTCAAGTCCCGCCTGAACATCCTGATCTCGGGAGGAACGGGCTCGGGGAAGACGACCCTCCTCAACGTCATTTCCGAGGCCATCCCGAACCACGAGCGCATCGTCACCGTGGAGGACTCGGCCGAGCTCCAGCTCCAGCAGGAGCACAAGGTCCGTCTCGAGACGCGCCCGGCCAACGTGGAAGGGGCCGGGAACGTGACCCAGCGGGACCTCGTGCGCAACGCGCTCCGGATGCGGCCCGACCGGATCATCCTCGGCGAGGTGCGCGGGGCCGAGGTGCTGGACATGCTGCAGGCCATGAACACCGGCCATGACGGCTCGCTGTCCACCGTGCACGCGAACTCGACCCGTGATGCCCTGGCCCGGCTGGAGACCATGATCCTACTCTCGGGGATCTCGCTCCCGGTGCGGGCGATGCGCGACTATATCGCATCGGCGCTCGACGTCGTGATCCACCTCTCCCGGCTGAGCGACGGAACCCGGAAGATTCTCCGGCTCACCGAGGTCGTCGGCATGGAAGAGGACGTGGTGACCACCCAGGACATCTTCGTCTTCGAGCAGGAGGGCATCGACAAGGACGGCAAGGTCATCGGTTACCACCGCGCCACCGGGGTCCGGCCGAAGTTCGCCGACCGTCTCCGCCGGGCCGGCATCGAGCTGCGCCCGGACATGTTCGACCCCACCAAGCGCCAGGCGACGCGCTGATGCCGCTGGTCGTTGCTGCGCTGACCTTTCTGCTCGTGGTGGCCCTCATCGCCGGCATCACCTGGTCCTTCGAGGGCACCCGTCGTCTCCGCCAGCGTCTCGTGGCGGGGTCGTCCGCGGGACTAGGCGTCGAGGGCGATCTCCTCCGGGTCGAAGCGGGACGTGGGGCCGATGGGGAACCGCGCCGGGCCGCCCTCCGCGATCGTCTGGCGCGCCTTGCCGACCAGGCGGGCTATCCCGCACTGGCCGATACCATCTTCCTCTATATCGGCGGCTGTGCCTTCCTCGGCTTCTTGCTGGGATTGATGCGGACGGGCGAGCTCATCTGGGGGATCGGGGCGGCCGCCGTCGTGGGCTCCGCTCCTCTCGTGTTCCTCGCCTGGAAGCGGCAGAAGCGCATGCAGCAGTTCGAGACACAGTTCCCCGACGGGCTCGACGCCATGGCGCGCGCCATCCGAGCCGGAAACGCCCTCAGCACCGCTATCCAGCTCGTCGCTGAAGAGATGGCCGATCCCATCGGGGGCGAGTTCCGCCGGGTATTCGAGGAAACGAAGCTCGGCATGGATCCCGGCGAGGCGCTTTCACGGCTGTCCGAGCGTACGCCGACGGACGACGTCCGTTTCTTCTGCACCGCCGTCGCCATCCAGCGCGGCTCGGGCGGGAACCTCGCGGAGATTCTGGACCGGCTGAGCGAAGTGATACGCGAGCGTTTCAGGATCCTGAGCCATGCTCGTGCCCTGTCGGCCCAGCATCGCTGGTCCGCCATCTGTGTGGGGGTCAGCCCGGCGGCCTTCGCGCTCATTCTCGAGCTGCTGAACCCCGGGTACTTCACACCCATGATGGAGTCCCCCCTGGCGCCGCTGCTCCTCGGCGCGGGCTTCGTCATGGAGGCCATCGGCTTCCTCATGGTATGGCGCATCGCCAAGATCAAGGTATGAGACGAGCATGAACCCACTCACGTACGCGATCGTCACCTTCGTCGTGGTGCTCGGGGTCACTCTCGTCAGCGCGCTGATCATTCTGCGGCTCTGGCCGGCAATCGGACGTGACCGGCTCACTCCGGCGACCACGGCAGGCGGGGCCGAATCGATCCTGCGATTCGGGAACGAGCCGGCGACGGGGCTGCAGCGCACCATCGAGAAGATCGGCCGGAACGTCATCCCGAAGGACACGGTTCGACTCACACGCTACCGGACGCGGCTGGCGCAGGCCGGCATCCACGATCCCCGGGGCGTCGCCGTTCTCTGGGGCGCCAAGCTCGTCTGCGCGCTGATCGGGCTTTTCGCCTATCCGTTCTTCGGCTTTCTCGTCCAGCGGCTGCTCTCGAACATGCTGCTCATATCGCTCGCCTGCTTTGCGGTCGGGTTCCTCCTCCCGGACTTCTGGCTGTACAACCGGATCAAGGAGCGGCAGCGGGCGATCCTGAACACGCTGCCGGACGTGCTCGACCTCTTGATGGTCTGCGTCGAGGCCGGGCTGGGCTTCGATTCGGCGGTGGCCCGCGTGGCCGAGCAGGAGGAGCTGGAGCGGAGCCCGCTCCACCAGGAGCTCATGCGCATGCACCTGGAAGTCCGGGCGGGACGCCCGCGCGAGGAAGCCCTGCGCTCGCTGGGCGACCGCTGCGGCATCCAGGAAGTGCGATCGATGGTGAGTGCGTTCATCCAGTCCGATCGGCTCGGCACGCCGCTCGGCAAGACGCTGCGTGTCCACGCCGAGTCGGCGCGCGTCCAGCGCCGGCACCGCGCGGAAGAGCGGGCGTCCCTCGCGCCGCTGAAGATGATCTTCCCCACCGTGCTGTTTCTCATGCCGGCGTTCTTCCTGGTGGCGATGGCCCCCTCTCTCCTCGGCCTCATCAAGTCGTTCAGGAGCCTAGTACAATGACGCAGCCCCTGGCCTCTCTCGTGCGAGTCGGTGCCGTGCTGGTCTCATGCCTTGCGCTCTGGGCCACGCCGTCGGCGGCCCAGGACACGAGTGCGGAGGTGCGGACCTGGGCCGGTCAGTCCTGGCGCCTGGCGCAGCCCTCCCTCGAGATCTTCTACACGATCCCGGCGCCGGCCAAGGGCGCCACCGAGTCGTATGGCGCGGCCCCGGCCGGCGGCGCGGGCACGGCGGGTAAATCGTCGCTATCCATGTCCGGTTCGGTCCAGGCGCTGGAAAGCTTCTTCGACTCGGGCGCGGAGCCGCGGCAGGGACGCCGCCAGGCCGAATACATCACCATCCGTCGCGGCGCGGTCGAGACGCGGCTGCCGCTCGCGAGCATCACGAGCCTCACGTTCACGCGGCAGCCGGTCTCGAACAGCTCGTTGCCGCCCTACCTGGTCAGTCGGCACTTCCGGTATGCCGCGACCGCGGTCATGACCGACGGCTCCCGGCTCGAGGGGGACTACATCAATCTCGGAACGCTGATCCTCCGGGGCCAGACGGCCGAGGGCCGCCTGGACATCTCGTGGGAAGACATCGAGTCCGTCCGCTTCCAGCGCTAGTGACGAGGAGAACTACGTTATGAGACTTCAATGGCTGCGTGACCGGCTGCACAACGAGCGAGGCAGCGTTCTCCTCTTCACGTTCACGCTGCTCGTTTTCCTGCTGGTGATGGGCGGGTTCGCGATGGACTTCGCCTTCCAGGCCGCCGCGCGCACCGAGCTGCAGCGGAGCATCGACGCCGCCGCCCTCGCCGGAGCCGGCAAGCTCGGCTTCGACGATACGGTGTTCCCCACCGCGCGCGCGTTCGCCCGTGACTACGGGACCCGGAACCCCACTCGAACCGGTCCGGTGACCCTCAGCCTCAATACGCCCAATGATCCGGCCGGCAACATCGTGCTGGGTAGTCTGGAACGCGGGGAGCTTCAACCCGTCGCTCGCGGGCAACCAGGTCAACGCGGTCCGCTGCCAGATCCAGACCACGATCCCGACCTCGTTCCTGCGGCTGCTCGGAGTCAATGACCTGCCCATCGCGGCCAACGCGATCGCCGTGTCCAACCCGCCGGCGCTGCCGGGGTGCGGCACGCCGATCCTGCCCATCGCGGTGACCCCCTGCGCGTTCTACGATGCGGGGACCGGGACAGTTCAACAACAGCAATGGCTGCGGCACCGGCCTGACCTGGATCTCGAGCAACCGGATCTGCGACAACTCGCCCGGCAGCGCGCAAGTCGTGCAACTCCGCGGCCTGGGCCAGTCTGGACGGTACCAACTGGACCAACGCTCAGCACCAGGGGGCCATCACGAACGCGGGCCTCGACGAACCCGGCGTGCAATGCCACGGCGCCTGCCGGCACCAATACCTATCTCGACAACGGGATGGTCCAGCCGACCTTCAACCTGCTGCGCAATACCTTCGTCGCCGAGCGGACCTCGACCCTGGCCGGTGGAGACATCATGAAGATCGTGAACGGGATCTCCCGTCGTGGCGTACCCCGCCTAGTCGGGGGGCTGGGAGGTCGGCGTCATGATGGTGCAGAGCGCCTGCTCCGCCGGGGCCACTGACCGGCACGAGTCAGATCCCAACTACAGCAAGTTCGTGGTGACCCAGATCTTCGACCAGAACGCCGGCTGCGTCGTCTCGCCGAACATGGATCCGCAGGCGGCGGCCTATTGCGGCACGTCGGACCCCAGCCTCCGCGCGGTGTTCGGCTACTTCCTCTGCGACACTCTGGGCCAGGTGGCGACCCTCGACCCGGTTCCGCGCTCGGCTCTCGCGACCAGGCTCAGACTGGTTCGGTGACCGGCCGCTTCTGCGGGTCGCTTCTCGCCTGCTCGCTCGTGGTCGGTGGCGGCGCCAGCGCGGGGTTCGCTGAGGGTCAGCCGGCTGAGCGCCACATGGCGGTTGGCGTCTTGCCGCTCGCCGCGGGAGCTCGCAGCCTTTCCGAGCTGCCACCGACCGCGAATTCGCCCAGGGAGGCTGGGGTCGAGCGCGCCACGCCGCCGGCCGCCGTCGGGACGCTGCCCGTCGCATCCCCCGCTTCATTCGCCGATCGTGACGTCCCCGTTTCGAGCCCGGCGCTCGCCGGCTCGCCCGAGCGGGGAGACACCCTCAGGCGGGCCGGGGGGCTCTCGGACACACGCAGCAAGCCGTAGGCGAACGCCGGCACCCTCGGCAACAATGGACTCATGACTGATCCGGGCCCCGCCTCTCATGGGCATCCCGAGCCTTTGCCCATCGACACCGGGCGGGGCTCCCCAGCAGTGACGCGCGGCATCTGCATGTCGGGCTCGCTCGCAGTCCACGTCGTCGTGCTGGGCCTCATTGTCTGGCTCGTGAGCGTCCCTCCGGGAATGAGCGCTCTGGAGGTCTTCCCCGCGCAGGGGTCGCCGAGCCTGCTGAGCGAGGCGGCTCCTCCCGAGCCAGCACCGTCCACGCCCGTGGCGCAGCCGAGGCGAGTCGCGCCCTCGCGGGTGGACACCCCGGCAGCACCGCTGCCAGCCCCCGACCCCCGGTCTCCCACCGTGTCTCCCGACCCTCCGGCTCCCACCGCATCTCCCGATCCCCCCAAGCCGGCGATCGCCACGCCGCCGCCCGCGGCACCCGTCCCGCCGCCACCGGTCGCCCTCGCCGCCGCCGCCCGCGGCGCCTGTCCCGCCGCCACCGGTCCCCTCGCCGAGGGTTGAGCAAGCCCCGACTTCGCCGCCCCTGACCTGGTCCACGCCAGAGCCGCCAAGAGAGCGAATACCGGCGGTTCCGGCAGAGCCGGAGGGCGGGACCACCCGTGGCTCCATGCCCGACGGGCCCTCGATTCCGCCACCCCCCATGAAGCCCCGGGAGACCGAAGCGACTGCGGCTCTTCCCGTGCCTTCCCCGGCCCGACCGGCCGAGACAGTACGACCCGCGGAGGCTCTTCCGCCCGTCCCGAGGGCTCCACTGGCGGAGCCGGCGCCGTTGGCGGCTTCAGGGGAGCTCGTTGCGCGCGAGAGGCCCACGCCCGATCCGCCAGCGGCCGAGGCCGCGCCACGCCCCTCTCCCCCGGAGCCGATACCGGCGCCCCGGGTGGTTGCCCCTCCGCCCGCTGCCGTTGCGCAGCCTCAGGCGCCCCCGACGCCCGCTGCTCTCCCGCCAGCCCCCGTGCCCGTCGCGCCATCGCCCGTGATCGCCGCCGTGCCACCAGCGCCTCCCGCGGCACCCACCGAAGTTCAGGCTCCGCCGGTGCAGGCGGTACCCGCGCCGGTTGCTCCCGCGGCGCCGGTGGCGCCGATGCCCACACCGGTGGCCAGTGCGCCAGCTCCGGTACCGCCGGCCCCGACGGCCGTGGCCCCGGCACCAGGCCCAGTAGCCCCCGCGCCGGCGGCGCCCGCTGCGCCGGTGGCCTCGACGCCCGCACCCGTGCCCGCTGCGCCGGCGGCGCCCGTGGCCCCGGCCCCGGTGGCGATGGCTCCAGCACCAGGCCCCGTAGCTCCCGCGCGGCCGCAGGCTGCGCCGACGGCTCCGGTCGCCTCGGCACCGGTGGTGGCGGCCCCGGCCCCCGGGCCTGTGATCCCGGCACCGTCGGTCGGTGTTCCCACGCCTCCCGCCCCCCCTTCGGTCCCGCCCCGCCCCCCAGCGAGCGCCCCGACGGGCTCCCCCGTTGGGGTCGGCCTCGCGCGCGCCATCGTCCAGTTCCACGGCCCGCGTCACCGGGTCACGGAACGGGCCGTCGAGCCGCTGGCGGGACGGATCATCGGACCGTCGCCGGACCGGTTCACGCTCTACGTGAATGGCAGCCCACAACCGGTCACGGTGGAGGGCCGGAGCTTCGAGGCGTCGGTCGCGCTGTCGCCCGGGCTGAACCGAGTACGGGTAGTCGCGATCGGATCCGACGGCGTCGAGACGGAGGACTCGGTCACGGTGGAGTATGTCCCGCCGGTGCCGAAGAGCCAGATCGTGCTGCTCGCTCCCGCCGACGGATCGAGGCTCTCGCCCGATGACCCACCCTTCGTCGTGGTCGAGGGGAGGGTGGATGACAAGAGCATCGGGAGCGTGTCGGTCGTGGTGAACGGCCGCCAGACCGTGGTCCCGGTCCGGGAGGGCCGGTTCCGGCACATCGCTCCCGCGACGGAACCCATCCTCAAGATCTGGGCGGAGGGCGCGGCGGCTGACGGCGTCAAGCAGCGAAGCGAGGCCGTCACCGTCTACGCGGAGGCGCCGGCCGGGTCGATCGGAATCCTCGTCGTCGACTGGCCTCCGCTCCTCGCCGGCGACCAGGTCGAGGTCAGCGGAAGCTGGAGAGGGGTTCCCGATAGAGTCGATGTCCCGACGCAGCCGCTGACCTTGAGAAGCGGAGGCGCGGCACCAAGTGGCGGGCGCCCGGAGGTGTTCTACCTGCGCAATCTCCGGCCCGGCGTCTACACGTTCGTCCTCCGCTACCGTACCCCCCAGGCCGCCGGCGTCGCCCAGCCGGTTCTGTATCTGAGCGTCGGCGGCACGCTGGTGCCGCACGTGCTCAAGCCCGTGCCGATCCAGGGCACCGGCCGGGCGATCGTGGCGAAGGTCCTGCTACCCCAGGGTATTCTCTGGGAGCAGGACGACTGGTTCTCGGGACGCAGCGAGAGCGCCGAGACGGTGACGAAGTTCCGCCTGCCCGAAGGGATCACGTGGACCGAGCGAAAGAGCGACCTCCGTTGACGGCGGCTCTGCTCGCCGCCCAGGCCGCGGACGGCGGCTGGGGCGCCGAATCCGGCAAGCGGAGCAATACCGAGGCGACGGCACTCGCGGTCCTGGCGCTGGGAACGTCCCCCGACCCCGCCGCCTCCACGGCGCTACGCCGGGCGCTTGCCTGGCTGGTCGAGCAGCAGCGGCCGGACGGAGGGTGGCCTCTCGGAGTAGGGCACGACCAGAGCACCTGGCCGACTCCGCTGGCCGTTCTTGCCGTGCTGGGCCGGCCGGAGCTCCGCGATCGTGCCGTGGGGGGGCTCCGCTGGCTGGTCGGGCACGCCGGGATCGATCCCGGCTGGCTCATCAGGGTGCTCTATCGAGTCTGGCCGGGCGCGCTGCCGGTCCGGATGAATCCCACCCTCAAGGGCTGGTCCTGGAACCCCGACGCCTTCAGCTGGGTCGAGCCCACGGCATACGCCCTGCTCGCGCTCAAGAAGGGACGCACCGTCCTCTCCGGACCGGACGTGGACGCCCGCATCCGGGAAGGCGAGGCGATGCTCTACGATCGCGTGTGCGAGGGCGGGGGCTGGAACTACGGGAACACGAACGTGTACGGCGTCAACGTCGCGCCCTACCCCGAGGTCACCGCGGTGGCTCTGCTCGGCCTCCAGGACCGGCGCGAGACGCCGGTCAACCGCTCGAGCGTCGAGGCGATGCGCCGGATGCTCCCTGAGGTGGATTCCGGCTTGGCGCTGAGCTGGGTCATCGCGTGCCTGGCCGTTCACGGTCAGGACACGGGCGCGGAGCGTCGGCGGCTGGCAGAAAGCTACACGCGGACGGGCTTTCTCGGCTCCACCCCGAGCCTCGCCCTGGCGCTCATCGCGTCGGGCTCACCCGAAAGGGTGTTCGGGCTGTGAGCGGTCCCATGACGCGCCGGCACTTTCTCGGCGCGGCTGCCGCGGCGTCCGCCGCGGCCGGCTGCGGCCGGACGCCGGGCTGGGATCGCGCGGCCTATCGGAAGGCCGAGCGCTCGCGGGTCGCCATCCTCTCGGCCCGGGACTACGCGGTGCCGCTGACGGACGTGGTGCTCCAGGGCATCCGGCAGTTCCGCCTCCCCGTGGTCGGGCGGAAGATCGTTCTCAAGCCGAACCTCGTCGAGTTCGACCCCGCGGGAGTGATCAACACCCACCCGGCCGTCATCGCGGCCGCGGTGGAGGCTTTTCGCCGACTCGGCGCGCGCGAGGTGGTCGTCGCCGAGGGCCCGGGCCATCGGCGTGACACCGAGCACCTCGTTGCCGCCTCCGGACTGTTCCGCACCCTCACGGACCTGGGCGCCCGGTATGTCGACCTCAATCACGATGACGTGCGGGCGGTGACGCTTCGCAGCCAGTTCACCACGCTCGGCCGGCTCCACCTGCCCGAGACCATCCTCGGCGCGGACCTGATCGTCTCCATGCCCAAGCTCAAGACCCACCACTGGGCGGGGGTGACGCTGTCGCTCAAGAACATGTTCGGGATCGTGCCGGGCATGATCTACGGCTGGCCGAAGAACGTCCTCCACTGGGCGGGCATCCATGAGAGCGTGGTCGACATCAACAGCTCGTTGCCGGCGCCCCAGTTCGCCATCGTCGACGGCATCGTCGGAATGGAAGGCAATGGCCCCATCCAGGGCGATGCGAAGCCGTGCGGCGCTCTCGTCTTCGGCGACGACCTCGTGGCCGTCGACGCGACGGCAGCGCGCCTCATGAGCATCGATCCGCGGAAGATCAAGTACCTCCAGCACGCGGCCCAATTCCTCGGGAACATCGAGTACGAGCAGATCGCGCAGATCGGCGAGCCCCTGGAGTCCCTGCGAAAGGAGTTCCGTGTGATTCAGCAATTCGAGAGCCTGAGAGGTGCCGGTGGCTAGCCGGCGCTCGCTCCTCGTGCTGCCGGTCCTCTTCGTCACCCTGCTGGGGGCGGCGCCGGGAGATCTCAACGAAGCGGGCAAGAATGCCTATCAGCGGGGCGACTTTGCGGAGGCCGAGCGCCTCTTCACTCAGGCCTTGGCCCGGACGCCCAGCGACCCCTTGCTCCACTACCACCGCGGCGCCGCTCTCACCCGGCTCGGACGCATCCGTGAAGCTACCGCCGCCTACGAGACGGCTCTGCGCCTGGATCCGCCGCCGGCGGTGGCCGCGGCGGCGCGGGACGGCCTCCGCGCCATCGGTGCGCTGGGCGCGCCCTCTCGACCCCGGCGGTCCGCCGATGAGACGGTCATTGCGCTGACGCGGATTCCGGGCGGCTGGCTGACCGAGGTCGTCGTCAACGGCGCGTGGACCGGGCCCCTCTTGCTGGATACGGGAGCGAGCGTGACGCTCGTCTCCCCCGCCGTGGCCCGCGCCGCCGGGATCTCGATCGGTCCCGACACCCAGATGGTAGAGGTCCAGGGGATCGCCGGCCGCACGCGTGGTCCCATCGTCACTCTGTCCTCGATCCAGGTCGGGGAGATCGAGGCGCGCGGGGTGCGCGCCGTGGTCGTCGAGCTTCCCATGGGATTGAACGGTCTGCTCGGCAACTCCTTCCTGGCCCGCTACACCTTCACCCTCGATCCGCGCGAGGGAGCGCTCCGGCTGCAGCCTCGATGACGGGCGTCTCCGGCGCCGAGATGAGACCTCGTCTCCTCTCGGCGCTCGGCCGGACGGCGGTCATGCTCGCGTGTCTCGCGCTGCTCGGCTGGAATGTGGCGCTCGTCGTCGTGATGGAGCGGGGGATCGTCCGCAGCGACTTCGGGAAGCTCCACGCTTCCGCCCAGGCTTTTCTCGCCGGTCGCGACATGTATGACCTGGGGCCGGCCACGCTGAGTCCGGTGCGCGGGATGACCGATCAGGTCCTCCACTACATCCCGTTCCTGAACCTCAACCCGCCCCACTTCCACCTCATTCTCCTGCCGCTGGCGCCACTCTCCCCTCGCTGGGCGCTCGTCGTCTGGGGCATCGTGAGCCTGGTCTGCCTGGCGTTCTCGCTCCGCCTCATCGCGCGTGAATCCGGTATCGTCCTGACCCGGTGGCGGCGCCGGCTCGCGGTGCTGGCCTTCCTGGGCTTCGCGGGGCTCGGGGCGGTAGCGCTGACCGGGCAGGTTTCATTCCTCCTCCTCCTTCCGGTGACGCTGGCGTGGATCCGCGCTCGAAGGGGGAAATGGGCCGAGGCCGGCGTCTATCTCGGCCTGGCCATGAGCGTCAAACCCTTCCTCGCCATCTTCCTGCCCTATCTCGTCCTGCGGCGTCGGTTCGTCACGCTGGCGACCGCCGTTGGCGCGGGAACAGCGGCGTTCCTGGTCGGACTGGGCGTGTTCGGGTGGGACGCGCACCGATCGTGGATCGCCGGGCTCTCGGCGGTGAGCTGGGAGTGGGTGGCCATGAACGCGTCCGTGCTCGGCTTCCTCAAGCGCGTGCTCGCGCCGAGCCTGTACTACGAGCCGCTGCTCGAGGTGCCGGGGCTCATCGCGCCGGTCTGGCTTTTACTGTCCGGCGCCATCGGGGTCGTGACCCTCGCGGTGGCCGCCGCCGACTCGGACGAGCGGGCCGTCGACCGGGCCTTTGCCTTGCTCCTTCTCGCCGCCTTGCTGGTCTCGCCGCTCGGCTGGACGTATTACTGGTGGCTCGCACTGGGCCCGATGGTGGCGGTCGTCGCCTCCCGGTGGGGGCGGGATGCCCGGGATGCCCACGTGGAGCGGTGGCCGGCCTCGAACACGAGATGCTGGCGCCGCGCGTTGCTCCTCGTCGCGGTGCCGGGGCTGTTCTGGCCCTTGCCCGCGACCATTGCGTTCCAGCCGAGCGCCTGGGCGACGGTGTTTCTTGGTTCCGCGTACTTCTGGGCCACGCTGGCGCTCTGGGCCGCGTTGATCGCGGATTGGCGCGTGGCCGGCGGCCGCCTCAGTGCGGTCGCCGCCCTGCTGCGTCGCTAGGAACGAGGCGCGGCCTGGTACTCGCGGAGCTGCTCCTCGGTGCGGGAGCTGCCTCGGCGCCAGACCCATTTGATGTAGGAGCGAACGTCGGGCGCGTACCAGTACTCGTTGCGATCGCCCTGGTCGCTCTCGTGCACTATCTTGAGCGCGGTGAAACGTCCCGCGGGGACCTCGACGACCTCGGACCCGAGGACGATGAAGGTGCCAGTTCGCTCGACGGCCCCGCTCGGGTCCTGGAGGGTCCCACGGTACGTCCATTGTCGTCCCGGCTCCAGCGGCCAGGTGAACCAGGGCAGCGGAGGACTCATCCGGCTCTCGATCTTCCGCTCGCGGGCATGTCCGGCCCACTGCAGCTGGGTGTTGTAGAAGTGCTCGAGCTCGCCGACCCGGACGATGTAGAAGAGGGCGCTGTTGATGTCCCGGATCTCGACGACCTCGACGGTCTTGGTGCCGTGCTCGGTGCCGAGCAGCAACCCGTAGAGCCACCGGTCGCCTGGACGCCAGTCCGGGGCGGCCCGGGAGGCGGCGACCGTCTTGAAGGTGGAGTCGAGTGACGCCGGCTGGCTCGGCGGCGGCGCACCGGGTCGGAAGACACTGCATGCCTCGAGCACGATCCCGAGCGTCGAGGCGAGGAGCGCGAACCGTGCCACTCTCGTGAAACTCCGTCGCGTCACAGGCGGATGATCGCACGGCGGTTCGCGCCGGCGCAACGTTGTGGTTGGCGGGTAGCTCGCGGGGCCCCGGCGGTGCCGAAAACACCCATGAGCTTCCCGTGTCGCGTGTTAGAAGTATTTCGGTAGGGACCCCGGGCGCGGGTCGGTCGGGACCCGGGGCCCGGCCGCCGCGGCTAACCCTGAAAGGGAGGAAGTCGACATGAAGATCGTCGGAATGATCGCTATCCTATTGGGTATCGTCTGGCATTCTCTTGCCCTTCGTGAGCACTACGTACCAGGGTTCTTAGTTCATTGCCGTGATTCTGCTTGTTGGCGGGTTCTTCCTGTACCGGGGTCGGCTCGGGAGGTCTGGTCCGAAGTCTACCCCGCTAGGGAAGTTGGCTCGACCCTTCCCGCCATGGATGTCCGCCCGCTCGGCCGCGGTGACCACCGGCCCGGCGCGAGGCGGAGAGCGTCTCCCCCCGGTCTCCCTCGCGATAGTCGCCCTGGTGATGGGCCTGGGCCTGTATCAATTCGCCCGCACTCTCGCCGATCCGGACATCTGGGGACACATCGCGATCGGCCGCCTCTACCATGAGACGGGCCGGATCCGGCAGCCCGACCCGTTTTCCTACGTGACCGCGGGCCACGAGTGGCTCAACTTCGAGTGGCTCTTCGAGGTCCTGCTCTTCCGGATCTTCGCCGCCTTGGGCCCGCCGGGGTTGATCGTCCTCAAGGTTGCCGTCGGGCTGCTCCTGCTCGGAATCGTCTACCGCCTCCTGTGGCGTCAGGGCCTTCCCCCGCTACGGGCCGGCATCGTCGTGGTGGCCGTCATCCACTTCCTCGCGCCCTTCTTCCTCACCGTGCGTCCCCACCTCGTCACGTACGCGTTCTTCCTCGTCGTCCTCCTGCTCCTCCGGACGATGGATCGAGGCGATGCGCGATGGCTCTACGCCGCTCCGGCGCTCTTCGCGCTCTGGGCGAACCTCCATCCGGGGTTCCTCGCCGGGCTGGGCGTGCTGGGGATCTGGACCGTCGTCGAGCTCGGGCGGCGCTGGCTCGAGAAGGGAAGCGCCCGCGGCGCCGGCGCGCCCATCGATGTGGACGGTCATCCCGATCCTGGTTGCCTGTGTGCTGGCCACCGGGCTCAATCCCTGGGGATTCCATCTCCTCCCATTCCTCTGGCGCACCGCGACGGTGCCGCGACCCGAGATCAGCGAGTGGCAGCCGTTGCTCCTCGTCAGCGGTCAAGGCATCACCTATCTGCTCCTGGCGGCGGCCGCGGCCGCGGGCTGGAGCTATAGCCGACGGCCCCGCAGCCTGCCCTTGCTGGGGGTGCTCGTGGTGTGCGGCCTGCTCCCACTGGTGGCCTGGCGGCACGTGCCGCTCGCCGCGCTGGCGATCGCCGTGCTTGCCGGCGAGCATATCGGCGACGCCTGGGAGCGATGGTCGAGCGCGCGCTCGGCACGAAGCTCCGCGCCGTCGGCGGCCGTCGAGCGAGTCCTGGCCGCCGCGGCGACGGTAGGGGCCGTCCTGTTCGTGGTCCTGGCGGTGCCGCGCCTCGGCTGCATCGTCATCGACCCGCCGTCCGCCCTGGGCCAACCCGTGCGGGCGATCGGACTGCTCCGCGCGAGCGGGATCAGCGGCAATCTGGCGATCGATTTCGACTGGGGGCTCTACGCCATGTACCACGTGGCGCCGGCCATCAAGATCTCGGTGGACGGGCGGCGGGAGACGGCCTACGACGATCGGGTCTACCACCAGAACCTCGACTTCAGGTTCGGCCAGGGCGACTGGGAGGCTCTGCTGCGCGAGCACGACACGCACCTCGCGCTCGTGCGCCGCTTCCTTCCCTCGGACAACTTGCTCCGCCTCAAGCCGGGCTGGACGCTGCTCTACGAGGATCCGCTGGCCGCGCTCTTCGGTCGCGCCGACCTCCCGTATCTGGACCGGATCCGCGCGACCCCGGCCCCGTCCGTCCCCTACGACGGGACGGGCCTCTGCATGCCCTGAGGGTCACGTGCCCGGGCGATTCCGGAAGCGCTCCGGTGATATACACTGGGCGCACCCGAGCGCACCGACGAGGAGGGGCAGATGGGGACGAATGGCTTCCACAAGGTCGTGGCCTCCGAGCAACGGCTCCGCGAGATCTTGGGCCAGCCGGGAACGCGCGCGCTCCTGAAGGAGCAGGCGCGACTCGACGAGCACTTCCGCAACTTCATCGCCAGCTCGCCCTTCCTGTTGCTGGCCACCGCGAGCACCGCGGGTCGGTGCGACGTGTCGCCCAAGGGGGATGGGCCGGGCTTCGTCCAGGTGCTCGACGACACCCACCTCGCCATCCCGGACCGGATCGGGAACAATCGGCTCGACGGCATGCGGAACATCCTTGAGAATCCGCATGTCGGGATGATCTTTCTCATCCCCGGGCGAGAGGACACGCTCCGCGTCAACGGGAAGGCATGGATCGTCGAGGACGACGCCATCCTTGACCGCATGGTCGTCCAGGGCAAGCGGCCGCCCTTCGCCATCGGGGTGGAGGTCGAGGAGGCGTACATGCACTGCCCGCGCGCCTTCATGCGTTCCGGGCTCTGGAAGCCCGAGCGCTGGCCCGACCCCAAGGCGGTGGCGTCGATGGCCAAGATCATGTGGGACCAGGTGCCGGACAGGTCCGGCTTCGCCTGCGTGGAGGATTACGAGGCGGACCGGAAGGAGAAGCTGCAGACCCTCTACTAGTTCGGCGCGCTCAGGCGGACTTGCGCCGCTTGGACCCCACGTAGTCCACCAGCACGTACTCGCCCAGCCGTTCCGGGGTCGCGAAGAAGGCCCGGCCGCGATTGATGCGCGCCATCTGCTCGACAAAGGCCATCAGCATCTCGCTCCGCTCGAGCATGAAGGTGTTGATGGTGATGCCCTCGCGGGTGCAGCGCTGCACTTCCTTGAGCGTCTCCTGGATGGTCCGCCGGGTGGGCGGGTAGGCGAACTCCGCCTCCGTGCCCTCCATGTGGGCGGTGGGCTCGCCGTCGGTCACCATGATGATCTGCTTGTTGCCACCCTTCTGTCGCCCCAGCAGCCGCCGCGCGAGCTGGAAGCCCGCGTGCATGTTGGTGCCCACGCTCCACTCGCTGGAGGCCAGCCCGGGAAGCTGCTCGGCGCGGAACTCGCGCGCGTAGAGGGAGAAGCCCACGATGTGGAGCTGGTCGCGGGGGAACTGGCCGCGGATCAGCGCGTTGAGCGCGAGCGTCACCTTCTTGGCGGCGAGGAAGCACCCGTTGAAGATCATGGAGCGACTCATGTCGAGCATGACCACGGTGGCGGCCTGGGTGGACAGCTCGGTGCGGAACACCTCGAAGTCGGCGGGAACCAGGCGCAGCGGGGTGCCCGTGCCCTGCCGTTCCACCGCGTTCATGAGGGTCTCCCGCAGGTCGAGCAGGAACGGGTCGCCGAACTCGTAGGGCTTGGCGTCGTCGGTGCGGTCGCCGCCCGCGCCCCGCCGCTCCACCACGTGGCGGCCGAAGCGATCGCGCTTGAGGTGGGTGAAGATGTCGCGCAGCGCCTTGTCCCCGATCTTCCGTAGCGCGCGCGCGGTGAGCTCGAGCCGGTCGCCCTGGCGCTCGAGGTAGCCCGCCTCCTCCAGCTTCCGGGTCAGATCCTGGAGGCGCTCCAGCTCGCGGGCGGCCTGGTCGCCCAGGAGCCGCTCCACCTCCGCGGGGTCCAGCCCCTCCAGGTCCTTGGGGTCGCGCACGCGCTTGAGCTGGCGCTCCAGCTCGTCCATCCGCTGGAGCTCTTCCATGAGCTTCATCGCCTCGCGCAGCGTCACCTCGCGGTCGCCCTGGAAGTCGTAGCGGCGGGCCATCTCGTCGATGGGCATGAGGTCGGCGAGGTTCATGGCGAGCTGGGCCATCTCCGCCTCGAGGCGCTCGTCCTTCGCGAAGAGCGACTGCATCATGTCCTGGAGCTGGCGCCGCTGCCCCGGCGACATGCTGTTGAGCAGCGACTGCATCTGCGCCGCCTGCTGCCCGAGCTGCTCGAGGAGCTGGTCGAGGCTTTCCGCGCCGGGGAAGTTCTGGCCCCACTTGTCCTTGAAGGCCTGGAAGTCGGGGTCTCCGCCCTCCGCCCGCTCGCGGAGCATCTGGTTGAGGTCGCGGAGCATCTCGCGCATCCGCGCCATGTCCTCGGGGCTCATGTTCTGGAGTCCCTGCTGCATGCCCTGCATGAAGGGCTGGAGCATCTGCTGCTGGAGGGACTGCATCAGCTCCCAGAACATCCGGTGCGCGTCGGGGTCCATGAACTCGTAGCCCTGCAGCCCGCGCACCCGCCCCCCGGGGTCCTTGGGCAAGGCGTCGAGGGCCTGCCGGCGCTGCGCCGCCATCTGCTCGAGCTGGCCCTGCTGCTCGGGCGTGATCTCGCCCTTCTCGCGGCGCTCGCGCGCGTCGGCGAGGCGGCGTTCCATGCCCTCGCGCTCGGTCTTGAGGATGTCGTCGAGCTTCTTCTTGATGTCCTCCAGCGCGGAGCCGAGGTCGTAGCGCTGGAGCTCCTGCTGCCGCCGCTTGCGGAGCTGATTGACGAGGTCCTGGAGGCCGGGCATCTTCGGCCCCTGCGGGGGCTGCGCGCCCTGCTGGAAGAGCCGGCGCAGCGCGCTCCAGAGGTCACCGTCCGACATGATGTCGTCGGACATGGCCTCCAGCAGGTCGTCGGCGTCCGGATCGGGGACGTCCTGCGAGCCGTCCCAGCGCGAGTAGCGGAAGAGCACGGCGCCGCCCTACTGGCCCCGGTAACGGAAGCGGCCGGCGTGGATGTCCTTGTTGAGCTTGCGCGAGAGGTGGAGCCCCTCCAGGACGAACTCCACCGCGGAGGCGACGCCGGGCGGATCGGCGGCCCCGAGCTTCTTGGCCGCCGCGTGCAGCGGCCGGATCTCGCCGATCTGCCGCACGTAGTCCGCCGAGGGCATCTCGTCCGAGGCCTCCACCCGCAGGCCGCCCTGGAAGGCGGACACCACCTCGTCCAGCTCCCCGCCGGAGAAGCTCTTGTTGAAGACGTTGAGCACCGCGCGCTGGGCCAGCTTGGAGAGCACCTTCTCCTCGCCCGCGTCGCCCACCGTCTCCAGCTCGATCTTGCCGCTGGTGGACGCCACGATGGCGGAGAGGTCCGACACCCGCGGGGCCACCTGCTTCTCGCCCAGGCGGATGGCGCGCTTGAGCGCGTTGGAGAGCAGGTTCTCGTAGTTGCAGATGGTCACCCGCACCGAGACCCCGGAGCGCTGGCTGATCTCGGCCGACTTGCGGGCGAGATGGGTGAGCTCCGCCACCACCTGCTTCATGTACTCGGGGGCCCGCAACACGAAGCCGTCGGCGGAGAACTGGGTGCGCTCCGCCTCCATGATGGCGATCTCGTCCTCGAGCCGGCGCGGGTAGTGGGTGCGGATCTGCGAGCCGAAGCGGTCCTTGAGCGGGGTGATGATGCGGCCGCGATTGGTGTAGTCTTCCGGGTTCGCGCTCGCCACCACGAAGAGGTCCAGCGCCAGCCGGACCTTGTAGCCGCGGATCTGGACGTCGCGCTCCTCCATGATGTTGAGCAGGCCCACCTGGATACGCTCGGCGAGGTCGGGCAGCTCGTTGATGGCGAAGACGCCGCGGTTGGTGCGCGGGAGCAGGCCGTAGTGGATGGTCAGCTCGTCGGAGAGATAGCGGCCCTCCGCCACCTTGATGGGATCCACCTCGCCGATGAGGTCGGCGATGGTGATGTCGGGGGTGGCGAGCTTCTCGCCGTAGCGCCGGTCGCGCGGGATCCAGGTCACCGGGGCGGCGTCGCCCTTCTCGCCGAGGAGCGCGCGCCCCGTGGCGGAGATGGGCGCGAAGGGATCGTCGTTGGTCTCGCAGCCGTCCAGCGCGGGTACTTCTTCGTCGAGCAGGCCCACCAGGAGCCGCGCCATGCGCGTCTTGGCCTGGCCGCGCTCGCCGAGGAAGACGATGTCCTGGCCGGAGAGGATGGCGTTCTCGATCTGCGGCACCACGCTGTCCTCGTAGCCGATGATGCCCGGGAACAGCGGCTTGCCGTCGCGGAGGCGCGCGATCAGGTTGTCGCGCAGCTCCTGCTTGACCGACTTCGGCGTGTATCCACTGTCGCGGAGCTCCTTGACCGTGCGCGCTCTGCCCATGCCGGCTCCTTGGACTGGAAGATTGACGCCACTATGCGACCCCGACGCTGGTGTGTCAACCGATGCGGTCCGATGTGGTGATTTCTCAGCGCCCGCTGGCGACGGCGAGCGCGTGTCCCCTGAAAATCACGCCCGGGATGCGAGCGCCTCGGTGATCCGCTGGGCCATGAGCCGCACCCGCAGCGCCATGGCCCGGCGCGCGGTGCCCGCCCGCGCCGCCGCGGGCCAGCCAAAATAGCCCCGACCGCCGGGGTCCATCTGCTCGAAGCGCCGCACGCCACGGGCCAGCGCGGCGCGGAAGTCCACCCAGCGCGGCGGGAGCCGTCGTGCGATGGCCCGGCGCACGAGGTCCGGGCGCGCGTCGAGCATCAGCGCGGTCTCCAGCTCGCCGGCGTGCCACTCGCGTTCGGGCCGTGGGCTCCGCATGAGGGAGAGCACCCGCGGGGTCAGCATGAGCGCCTGCTCGTCGGGATCGGGCGAGAAGCCGGCGACCAGCACCTGGAGGCGGCTCCGCGCGAGGGCCCGCCGGGCCGTCGCGATGGCGCGCAGATGCGCGGGATCGGCCTGGTAGTTGGTCAGGACGAAGCGCCGGAAGCCGTGGCCGGCGAGCCCCCGCACGATTTCGACGACCAGCCGGGAGAGCGTGGGCTCCGACAGCGACACCGTGCCCGGCCAGCGCTCGGCCAGCGGGCTCACGCCATACGGCAGGGACGGCGCCAGCAGGGGGCGCCAGCCCGCGCGGGCGAGGTGCGGGGCGAGGCGTCGCGCCAGCTCCTCGGCGCCCAGCCAGTCCACGAGCAGCGGCAGGTGCGGGCCGTGCTCTTCGAGGGCGCCGAGTGGGAGCAGCACGACCGTGCGGCGATGGCGCGCGTGGGCGCGCGCCTCCACCCAGGTGCACTCGGCGAAGCGGACGAGACGCGCGGCGGGACGGCGGCGGGTCTTCACGGGGCGATTCTATAGCGCGGGCGTATGGGCGCCACCCGGTGCGCACGTCTCCGCCGCCGCGCGCCGGCGCCGGGCCTCTCGGAAGGGGCCCCCCTCGGCGGATCCGTAGCTAGCGCGTCCGGCCGGCGTAGCGCTTCTCGACGTAGTCGTCGAGGAGCTTGAGGAAGTCGGCGACGATGGTGTCGCCCTTGAGGGTGAGCTTCAGCGCGCCGTCCACGAACACCGGCGCCCGGGGCTCCTCGGCGGTGCCCGGCAGCGAGATGCCGATGTCGGCGTGCTTGGACTCGCCGGGGCCATTGACCACGCAGCCCATCACGGCGACCTTGAGCTCCTCCACCCCCGCGTAGCGCGCCTTCCATCCGGGCATCTGGGTGCGGAGGTAGGTCTGGATCTCCTCGGCCATCTCCTGGAAGAAGGTCGAGGTCGTGCGCCCACAGCCCGGGCAGGCGGTCACCTGCGGGAGGAAGCTCCGCAGTCCCATGGACTGGAGGATCTGCTGGGCCACCTGCACCTCTTCCGTGCGGTCCCCGCCCGGCTTCGGGGTCAACGACACGCGGATCGTATCGCCGATGCCTTCCTGGAGGAGGATGCTGAGCCCCGCCGTGCTCGCCACCACGCCCTTGGCGCCCATGCCCGCCTCGGTGAGGCCGAGGTGCAGGGGATAGTCGGAGCGCGGCGCCAGCTTCCGGTACACGTCCACCAGGTCCTGCACGCCGGAGACCTTGGCGGACAGGATGATGCGGTCGTGGGGCAGGCCCGTCTGCTCGGCCAGCTCCGCCGACTGGATCGCGCTCTCCACGATGGCGTTCATGGTGACGTCGCGCGCGTCCAGCGGCTCGCGGCTCTTGGCGTTGGCGTCCATCATCTCGGTGAGGAGGTTCTGGTCGAGGCTGCCCCAGTTGACGCCGATCCGGACGGGCTTGCCGTTGTCGATGGCCACCTGGACGATGGCGCGGAAGTTGTCGTCGTGGTGCTTGCCCCCGACATTCCCCGGATTGATGCGGTACTTGGCCAGGGCCTTCGCGCAGTCGGGGTACTTGATGAGGAGGACGTGGCCGTTGTAGTGGAAGTCGCCGATGATCGGCACCTCCACCTGGCGCACGATCTCCGGCACCGCGCGGGCGGCGGCGTCATTGTTCACGGTGACGCGCACCAGCTCGCTGCCCGCCGCGTGCAGCGCCCGCACCTGCGCGACCGTCCCCGCCACGTCCGCAGTGTCGGTATTGGTCATGGACTGGACGACGATCGGCCGCTCGCCACCCACCCGCACCCCGCCCACGTCCACCACCACGGTCTTCCGTCGACGCAGAGCACTCATGGCGCCTATCTTACCATCAGGGTCGATTGCCCCACGCGCCCTCCCACACCTCGCCGCGCGCCGGCTCCCACGCGGTGTCCGACACTTCCCGGAAGGCGCTGTGGGCGGTGAGGGCTCCGAGCGCGCGGTAGGACTCGAACTGATCGTCGTCGAAGAACTGGTCCCCGGTGGTCTGGTGGGGGAAGTCCGGATTGTCCTGGCAGTAGTTCAAGATGGGGACGGACTCGTCACCGATGAGCGACGACTTGAGCACTACCAGGAAGCCGGTCTCCACCGGCCGCAGCTCCGCGCCGGTGTCCGGGTCCACCACGCGCGGGTACCTGATGATGCCCACCGTGTGGTGGGCCTTGGTGCGCCCGGTGGCGGAATCGAGGCGGAGCTTGTCGAGGTTGAGGTCCACCGAGATGTTCTCGTCGATGTAGATCTGGCGCAGGGCCTCCGTCAGCGAGCCGAAGGCGTGACGAGGATCGGCCTCGGCGTCGCTGGCCACGATGATGGCGCAGCGCCGCTTGAGCAGCGGGCAGATGCCGAGATTGTCCCCGGTATGGCCGCCGTCGGAGATGTTGATGAGGCGCCGGTTGGCGTCGGTGGAGCCCAGCATCTCGCGCAGGAGGTAGAGCGGCCAGAACACACCGGTCTCGGTGCGGTGGGCGCGCCGGCCGCCCCGGAAGCGGGGATTCTCCAGCCACTGGCCGAGCCGCACGTTGAGGAGGGTGAGCGCGAAGGACTGGGCGAGGAAGGTCTGGTGCCCCATCGCCGCCGAGGCCGCCGCCCCGGAGATGGTCATGACCCGCGCGAGCTTGGTTTCGCCGTTCCGGTAATGCGGCGTCTCCATGTAGCCCGTGGTCTCCGACCCGCAGTGCAGCCGCGAGAAGACGAAGTAGTCGCTCTTCCGGTCGCGGCGCACCATGTCGCGGCTGGCGGTGAGGTTCAGGGCGCCGACGACCAAGTGGAACGGTGCGGCGGTGACGCAGGCGTCCTCGGCGCCGCCGTCCGCCACCCCGTGGAGATGGGTGAGGTGGATCTCGGCGTCATCCCGCACCAGCACCTGATAGCCCTCGCGGCGCTCGTCCGCGCGCGAGACATAGGTCTGGAGATAGGTTTCCACCAGCCGGTCGCGGTAGAAGTAGTGGAGCGAGAGCTTGTTGAAATCGAGCGAAACGCCGAGGGTGCCGAAGAGCGCGAGGGCCACCAGGCCCGCGGTGAAGGGCAGGACATAGGGCGGCACCGGAGCGCCGGGATCCAGCGCGATGAGGGCGGCGCACACCAGCACCACCCCCCCGAGGACGATCACCACCACGCACACCGCCAGCAGGGCATTGCGGATACGCGCGGAGAGCTTGGTGAAGCCCGCCAGGAGCGAGCCCCCGGGGGCCGGCGGCCCGCCGCCCGCCCGCGCGAGGAAGCGGGCGGCGGCCACGCTGACGAGCCAGCCGCCCAGGACACGCAGCGGCGAGCCGGCGGTGTGCACCGAATAGGCCAGCCAGGGCAGGCAGAGCACCACCACCGAGATCGCCGTCATGTAGTTGTAGATCCCCTTGGCGGCGGCGAATCGGGAGCGGTCGTTGCGCTCGAAGCGGTCGGACATGGACACGAAGGGATGGAGGAGGAGGGCCACCGCCTGGCCGCCCACGTAGACGCCGAGCGGCAGCATGAGATAGCCGAGCCGCGGGCCCGTGACCACGACGTAGTAGATGGTGATCGCCGCGGCGGTGACGAGGGTCACGATGGTGATGGCCCAGAGGGAGAAGTACTCGCGGCTCTCCTCCACGGACTGGCCCTCCACGTAGAAGAGCCGGTCGGGAAGGACATAGGGCACGCGGCCGGCGATGAAGAGGCTCACCATGGTGGCGGCGGCGCCGATGCCGATCGCCCACAGGAGCGGATTGCCGCGCACCTCGCCGGCCAGCGGCCAGTCCAGGAGGGACCACAAATAGTCGGGCGCGGTCAGGAGGCTGACTTCGAGGAGCTCGGGGCCCGCCATGAGGGTCACGATGCCCCAGTAGGTCCCCGCCACGCCGACCAGGAAGAGCGCGAACAGGAACAGGTGGTAGAAGAGGCCGCCGAGGACGTTGCCGACCGCACGCAGGACCTCTCGAGAGAGCAGACGGTGCCTCACGATGATGAAGTCGCCGTGGGTGCGGAGGTGGCGGATCTCGTCCTGGCCGTTGAACTCGCGCATCGTGGGCTGCTCGGCCACATCGGGGTTGAAGGGCAGGGTGGCCGCCTTGGTGCCGAAGTAGGGGGTCTCCCCGGAGTCGAAGGTGTAAGCCTCCTGCCCGGTGCGGGGCTTTCCGGCGGGCCAGCTCTTGCGGTGCGAGAGCAGCGAGCTGAGGCAGGCGCCGATGTACCCGCCGCCCGAGACGGTGCTCAGGTAGTCGAAGCGTCGGAGGATGTCGAGCTGGGCCAGCGCCTGCAGCACGCCGAGATTGAACGTGGCCGACCGGATCCCGCCCCCCGACAGGGCGAGCCCGATGGGACGCGCGCTCTCGGCGGCGGTGGGGGAGGCCGTCACCCCCGCCAGCACCCGCCGTCGCGCGAGATACCGCCGCTCCCCCGCGAGCACGCCCAAGAAGTTGAGCACGTGAGGATCCACGCGTCGGATGCGGTGGGGCAGGCGGCCGACGGCCCACGCGATGGCGATCAGCGTCTCCGCGAGCAGGATGATCTTGCTGGTACCGGCGACGCCACCGATCGCGGCCAGCAGCACGGACGGCTGCTCGGGCTCGGCCAGCATGCCCAGGACGCAGAGATTCTCGGCGACCCCGAGCAGGGCGCCGGCGAGCGGGAAGCAGAGCAGGACGGGGGCGAAGGAGCGCCGCTCGTAGCGGAGGAACCACATGAGGAGCAGGCCGGTGCAGGTGAGGAAGACGATGTAGGCGCCGAGCAGCCACCAGTCCGCGCGTACCGCGGCGTGCGCGGCCGGGATGAGCCCCCGCGCGCGCCACTCTCCGAGCACCGCGTACGCGGTCGACTCGCGGACGCTCACCCCCAGCCACCAGGTGCGCGGAGCGCCCGCGGCGGCCAGCCGCGACTGCGCTTCCCAGACGCGCAGGAAGGTCCACACCACCGCCGCTCCCGACAGCGCCATCACCGGCAGTAGCAGCGCGAGTCGCCAACGGGTCCCTTCGCCGGGCGGCGGACTGGCTCGTTCCTCGGTGCTTGGCGCCATGGCCCATCTAAAGTCGGGCAATCGGCAGCCGAACGCAATCCGTCTCGCATGGTAGGCTGGCCCCGAGACCAAGGAGGCTGACATGGCCAAGGCCAAGACCGAGCAGACGTTCGAGATTACCAAGAGCGAGGCGGAATGGCGTCAGCGGCTCACCCCGGAGCAGTACCGGGTGCTGCGCGAGCACGGCACCGAGCGCGCGGGGTCCAGCCCGCTGGACAAGGAGCATGGCAAGGGCACCTTCCTCTGCGCGGGGTGCGAGCTGGCGCTCTTCTCGTCGGACACGAAGTTCGACAGCCGGACCGGGTGGCCGTCCTTCTACGCGCCGCTGGACAACGCGGTGGGCACCACGTCGGACCGGAGCTTCTTCATGACACGCACCGAGGTGCACTGCCGGCGCTGTGGCGGCCACCTGGGCCATGTCTTCGACGACGGTCCGCAGCCTACCGGCCTGCGCTACTGCATGAACGGCGCCGCGCTCAAGTTCGCCCAGGAGTGACCCGGCTCCTCCGGGAGCGCGGCGGTCTCGCGCGCTAGTCGCGCGGGGGCAGGAAATAGCCGACCAGGAAGGCGTTGAGGTGGAGGAGGAGCAGCTTGTTCCAGGCCACCGCGGCCTCGAACGCGGCCTCCGCGCTCGCCAGCTCCGCGCGCAGCACGCCCGCCAGGGCGGACTGGGTAATGCTCATGGTGGCCACCATCAGATGCGGCGGGATCTTGCCGCCCGGCCCGTACTCGCGGTGGCTGTGCGAGATGCCCACGCCGAGCAGGTAGTAGGCGAAGTCGTGGGTCAGCGCGGCCTCCGCGGTCTCCCGCAGCCACCGGCCCAGGCTGTGGCGCCTCCGCTCGATGCGGGCCGCGTCCGGCGTGCCGTCGGGCGCCAGGAAGAAACGCGCGGAAGCGGGGAACTTGAGGAAGTGCTCGTACACCGCCGCCGTCAGCGCGGCCTCGTGCTTGAGCACCGCGGGCGCGCTCGCCCGCACCGCCGCGCTCGCCGCCGCATCGAAGCCGACGAACTCGGCGAGCTCGCGGAGATAGCCTTCCATGTCCTGACCCGGGTGTCGGCGCTCCTCCATCTCGTGCGATAATACGCGCGCTCCGCGGGAGAACAAGGGATGAGGATCTCCATGGCCATCGAGGAGGAGCTCGCCGGATGAATGCCACCGACCTCTGCTACACGCCCGCCACTCGCCTGGCCGCCATGATCCGGGCCAAGGAGATCTCCCCCGTCGAGCTGACACGGACGGTGCTCGAGCGCATCGACCGCGTGAATCCCAAGGTCAACGCCTTCTGCGTGGTGCTGGCGGAGCAGGCGCTGACCACCGCCCGCGCGGCGGAGGCGGCGGTGATGAAGGGCGGTGCGCTGCCGCCGCTGCTGGGGATCCCGTTCTCCATCAAGGATCTCGCGATGACCAAGGGCGTGCGGACGACCGGCGGCTCCCACATCTATGCCGATCGCGTGCCCGACCACGACGCGCCCTTCGTGCGGCGGCTCAAGGCGGCGGGCGGAGTGTTTCTCGGCAAGACCACGTCCCCGGAGTTCGGATGGAAGGGGCTGAGCGATAGCCCCCTGCTCGGTATCACGCGCAATCCGTGGAACACTGCCATGACCACCGGCGGCTCCAGCGCGGGCGCGGGCGCGGCGGCGGCGACCGGGCTCGGCCCCCTCTGCCACGGCTCGGACGGCGCGGGCTCCATCCGCATCCCCTCCGCCTTCTGCGGCGTCTTTGGCCACAAGCCCTCCTACGGCCGCGTGCCGCAGTGGCCGGTGTCCAATAACGACTATCAGACGCACAACGGCCCCATGACCCGCACGGTGGCGGACGCGGCGCTCATGCTGTCGGTGATGGCGGGACCGGATGACTGGGACAAGACCGCCCTCGATGCCCCGCCCGCGGACTACGTGGGCCTGCTCGACCGCGGGGTCAAGGGGCTGCGCATCGCCTATAGCCCGGACTTCGACACGCTCCGCGTGGATCCCGAGGTGGCGGACGTGGTGCGCCGCGCGGTGGGCGCCTTCACGGAGGCCGGCGCCACCGTTGAGGAAGTGAAGTGCAACTTCGCCGACAGCCACGACATGATTCGCGTCACCTGGGCCGCCCACGAGGCGGGCATCTACGGGGAGCACCTGCCCAAGTGGCGTGAAAAGATGGATCCGGGGCTCGTCGCCTGCATCGAGGACGGCTACCGCTGCACCATGGAGCAGTACATCCAGATTCGCAACCGCAAGCTCGCCTACTGGGACAGCGTGCGCCCGCTCTTCGAGAAGTACGATCTCCTGCTCTCTCCCAGCCTGTCGGTGGCGGCTTTCCCGGTGATGCGGCTGAACCCGGAGCACTGGCCCCAGCACGTGTGGGACTGGATCCCCTGGGCGTCCTTTTCCTACCCATTCAATTTCACGGGGCAGCCCGCTTCCAGCGTGCCCTGCGGCTTCACGCCGTCCGGGCTGCCGGTGGGACTGCAGATCGTGGGCCGCTTGCGCGACGATCTCACCGTGCTGCAGGCCTCGGCCGCCTTCGAGAAGGCGCGGCCCTGGGCGGCCAAGCGCCCGGCGGTGGACTGACGCCATGGCCCCAGACATCACGGTGGATCTCCGCGCCCGCTTCGACGCCGAGCTCGCCGCTGCCGGGCTCACCATCACCGGCCGCGACTACGATCTCCTCTTCGCGATGTGGAAGGAACACCTGCCTCAGCGCGAGGCCCTGCGCGCGGCCGCGCCGGCACTGGAGGACGAGCCATGGCGGTGAGCGGCTCCTGGGTCTGTGATCTCGATCTACGCGGCGTCAGCGAGGCGCTCGCCGCCGGCAAGGTCACCTCGGTGGAGGCCACCGAGGCCTATCTCGACCGCATCGCCCGCCACGACGGCGTGCTGCGCTCTTACATCACCGTGATGGGCGAGGCGGCCCGGGCCCGCGCCCGCGCCGCCGACGCCGAGCAGGCGGCCGGCCGGCGCCGCGGCCCTCTCCACGGTGTGCCCATCGCGCTCAAGGATCTCATCGCGGTGGGCGGCGTGCGCATGACCGGCGGCTCCGAGATGCTGGCCGATCACGTGCCGGCGCGCGACGCCTTCGTCACCGAGCGGCTCCATGCCGCCGGCGCGGTGATCCTCGGCAAGCTCGCCATGCACGAGTTCGCCTTCGGCCGGCCCGCGCTGGACGGGCCCTTTCCCACCGGGCGCAATCCCTGGGACATCCGCCGCGCGCCCGCCGGCTCCTCCTCGGGCTCGGGCGTGGCCGCGGCCGCCGGACTCTGCGCGGGCGCGCTGGGCTCGGACACGGGCGGCTCCATCCGCGGTCCCGCGGCCATGTGCGGGCTGGTCGGCCACAAGCCGACCTACGGGCTCGTGAGCCGTAGCGGGGTGCTCACCATGGACTGGTCGCTCGATCACGTGGGACCGATGACACGCTCGGTGTGGGACGCGGCGGTGATGCTGCAGGCCATCGCGGGGCACGACCCCGCCGACACCAGCAGCCTGGCCGCGCCGGTGCCGGACTACCTCGCGCATCTGGAGGACGGCGCGCGCGCCCTCAAGCTGGGCCTGCTCCGCCGCTTCTACGTGGACTGGCCGGGGCTCGACGCCGAGGTGCGCGCCGCTGCCCTGGCCGCCTTCGACGTCCTCACGCGCGAAGGAGCCACGGTCAGTGATGTCGACGCGCCCACCCTGGACCTCGCGCCCGCCATCTGGACCTGCTTCCTCGCCGAGATGTACGAGTACCATCGGGAGATGTCGCGCCGCGCGCCCGAGAAGTACCGCGAGGGCACCCGCGTCCGCCTCTACATGGGGGCGCTGGTCTCCGCCCAGGATTTCCTCCGCGCCCAGCGCCTGCGCGTGCGCTTCCAGCGCGAGATCGAGGCGCTCCTCGACACGGTGGACGTGCTCGTCTTCCCCGGCCAGGCCGGCCCCGCCCAGCGCTTCGAGGACATCTCGAGCCTCGAGGTGATGGCGCCCGGCGGCCGCTACACGAGCCCGTGGAATCTCCTCGGCCTGCCTGCGGTGTCGGTGCCGGCCGGCTTCACGCGCGCGGGGCTGCCGGTGTCCATCCAGCTCGTGGGGCGTATGGGCGACGACGCCACCGTGCTGCGCGTGGCGCGCGCCTACGAGCGCGCCACCGACTGGCACACGCGGCGGCCCGATCCCGCGGGCTGGCGGCTGGCGTGAGCGCCTCCCGTCTGGCCGGGGTCAAGGCGCTCGGCTTCGACGTGTTCGGCACCGTGGTGGACTGGCGGGCGAGCATCATCCGCGAGGGGCACGCGCTGGGCCGTGCCAAGGGTCTCGACGTGGACTGGGAGGCCTTCACCGATGCCTGGCGTGGCCTCTACCAGCCCGCGCTGGAGAAGGTGCGCAGCGGCGCGATGCCGTGGACGCGCCTCGACGATCTCCACCGCATGAGCCTCGACCGGCTGCTGGAGGACTTCAAGATCGAGGGGCTCAGCGCCGCCGAGATCGAGCATCTCAACCACGTCTGGCATCGCCTCGATCCGTGGCCGGACTCGGTACCGGGCCTCACGCGCCTCCGCAAGAAGTACGTCCTCGCCACGCTCTCCAACGGAAACATCGCGCTCATGGTCAACATGGCCAAGCGGGCGGGACTTCCCTGGGACGCGGTGCTCGGGGCCGAGCCGGCGCGCGCCTACAAGCCGCAGCCCGAGGCCTATCTTCGCACCGCCGACTTCCTCGGCCGGCTTCCCGAGGAATGCATGCTGGTGGCCGCGCACAACTCGGACCTCGCCGCCGCCGCACGGGTGGGGTTCCGCACCGCCTTCGTGCGGCGGCCCACCGAGTACGGCCCCACGCAGACGCGCGATCTCCGCGCCGACCAGTCCTGGGACGCGGTGGCGGAGAGCATGATCGACCTGGCCGACAAGCTCGGCTGCTGACGGCGGGAGCGTGACCGCTCCCCGCTGGCTCGACCTCGCCGAATATCCCTTCACCTCCAAGTGGCTGACACTGTCCTCGGGGCGCCTGCACTACGTGGACGAGGGGCAGGGCCGGCCGCTGGTGTTCGTCCACGGCACGCCCGACTGGTCCTTTCTCTGGCGCGGCCTCATCAAGGCCCTGGCCCCGCACTACCGATGCGTGGCGCCGGACCATCTGGGCTTCGGCCTCTCCGACCGGCCGCATGGCTCCTGGTATCTGCCCGAGAACCAGGCCGCCAATCTCCGCACCCTCATCGAGCGGCTCGAGCTGCGCGACGTGACCCTGGTGCTCCACGACTTCGGCGGGCCTTTCGGCCTCTCGTACGCGCTGGAGCGGCCCGACAATGTCCGCAGCCTCGTGCTCATGAACACGTGGATGTGGTCGCTCCGCGGCGACCGGCACTTCGAGTGGGCCGGCCGCTTCGTCGCGGGGCGGCTCGGTCGGTTCCTCTACCTCCGCCACAATTTCGCGGCCCGAGTCATGCTGAAGTACTCCTTCGCCGACCGCGCGCGCCTGCCTCCCCGCATCCATGCCCAGTATCTCGGTCCCTTCCCCACCCCCGAGTCGCGGGCCGCTACCTGGGCCTATGCGCGGTCCCTCCTTGGCGGGAGCGAGTGGTACGAGTCGCTGTGGCGGCGGCGCGAGCGGCTGCGCGACAAGCCCACCCTCATCGTCTGGGGAATGAAGGACCGGGCCTTCCGCGAGAAGGAGCTGACACGGCTGGAGAGCGTCTTCGCGCGCCGCGAGGTCATCCGGCTGGACGGGGTCGGTCACTTCCCGCCCGAGGAGGCGCCCGAGGCCGTGAGCATGCTCGTGCGCGGGTTCCTGGAGCGGGCGTAGGGCCGTGGCGGCGCCGCGCGAGTGGTTCCGGGGCTTCTTCGACGCCACCTACCTGGCGACGGACGGGCCCGCCATGCAGAAGCGCGCGCGGGCGGAGATCGACTTCGTGACCCGGGTGCTCGCGCTCCGGCCCGGCGCGCGTGTCCTCGACGTGCCCTGCGGCTTCGGGCGACATTCCAGCGAGCTTGCCCGGCGCGGCTACGCGGTGGTCGGCGTGGACCTCTCGCCCACCATGCTCCGTGCCGCCCGCCGAGCACATCGCGAAAACGCGCGGCTTCGCTTCGTCCGCGGCGACATGCGCCGAATCGCCTACCGCGCCGAGTTCGACGCCGTCGTCTGCCTCTTCACGAGCTTCGGCTACTTCAGCGAGCGGGAGAACGTCCACACCCTCGGGAAGATGGCGCGCGCGCTCGGGCCGGGTGGACGCATCCTCATCGATCACCGCAATCCCGCATACGACGCGGAGCTCCCCACGCACTCGTGGCGCCAGCCCCGGCCCGGGCTCTACGTGCTGTGGACGCTCGAGATCGACCGGCGGACCAACGTGCACGAGGCCACGTGGCAGATCCTCCGGCGCGGCGACCGGCGCGTGATCCGGAAGGCGTTCCGCCTCCGCCTCTGGACCCTCGCCCAGTGGCGGCGGCGTCTGCGTGAGGCGGGGCTGCGCCTCGTCCGCGCCTACGGAGATTTCAAGGGACGGCCGTTCCGCCGCGCGTCGGGTCGCCTGCTCATCCTGGCCGAGCGGGTGACGGAGCGCCGGGGGCGGCGGGGGGCATCGCGGCCGCGGCCTTGAGCACATCGTCCAGCGTGCCGGTGAAGTAGAACGCCTGCTCCGGCAGGGCGTCGACCTCTCCATCGAGAATGGCGCGGCACCCGCGAAGCGCCTCGGCGCGGGAGACATGGAGCCCCGGCCGCTTGGTGTAGGGCTCGGCCACGAAGAAGGGCTGGGCGAAGAACCGCCGAAGCTTGCGCGCCCGCGCCCGCATGGGCTCCTCGCCCTCCGGCACTGGCTGATCGGGCGGAAGATCGAGCAAGGCCAGCGCCTCGCGGGCGCGCGTCGCGATCTCGAGGTGCTCGCGCTCGACCAGCCGGGCGTCGAGGAGCCGTGAGCGCGAGCCGAGGGGATCCACGGTGGGGTAGATCCCGAGCTGCGCGAGCGCGGTGGAGAGACGGATCACCGAGTCCACGCCGCGGAGCGCCGAGATCTCCTCACTCGTCCACGGCCCCTCTTCCCGGAGGAAGTAGAAGGCCTGGAGGGGGCCCACGGTGCCCCCGCTATAGCCTTCCTTCTCCCAGACTTCCTCGAAGGATGTGGTCATGGGCCCGGGCACGAGCGCGAAGATCGACAGGCGATCATTCCCGGCGCCGAGCCGCCGCGCCAGCTCCTCCACCACCACCAGGGTCCCCGCGCGGAACTCGCCGGCCACCGCCACCGTGCCGCCCGCCACCAGCGGGCACATCACGTCCACGACCTTGATCCCGGTCTCGAGGAGCCGCGCTCCGCCGTCCCCATCGGGCATGGGGTCGGCCAGGAGCTGGACGATGCGCTCGAAGCCCACGCGGTTCAGCGGCGTCTGGACATGGCGCCCCTCGCTCAGCACGGACATGCCCGGCGCGAATCCTTCGGTTGGCGTGGTGGCCACTGCTCGCACGACTCCGTCCGGCAGGCGCTGGATCACCTGCACGGAGATGGCCCGCTGCCCGGCGTCGTCGCTCACCGTCAGCTCGGTCAGCACGTCGGGCAGCGCGGAGGGGTCGAAGCGCGCCTCGATGACACGCTCGCGCGCCCGCACGATGCGCCCGATGCGGGCGGCGAAGTCGTCGGGGAGGGGATGGGATTCGAGCGTGTCCTTGACCATGGTGAGGTTCCTCCGCTTGAGCTGAGCGCGCGCCGCATGCAGGCGGTTGTTGACGGTCGAGACCGGCACCCCCAGAAAGGTCGCGATGTCCTGCTGCGAGCAGTCGTGCACGTAGAAGAGCGTGACGACCTCGCGGAGGGGCCGCGGCAGCCCGCCGACGGCGGCGAGCACGGCGCCGTACTGCTGCCGCCGCTCCATGCGGCGCTCGGGGCTCATTTCCCCGGAGAACATCCCGTCGGCCTCCATGAGGGGCCGGGAAACCGGTGGCGTTCGCCGGAGCTGGCGATGGGCCTGATGCCGCACGATGCCCCGGAGCCAGCCCGGGAAGGCGGCGGGGTCCTCCAGCGTGGGCAGGGAGAACCAGGCGGCGACGAAGGATTCCTGCACGATGTCCTCGGCGTGCTGCAGGTCGCGCACGAAGGACAGCGCGTAGCCGAAGGCCATGTGCTGGAAGCGCCGGGTGAGCTCGGCAAACGCCTCCAGGTCGCCGTGCCTTGCCTGCCGGGTCAGCGCTTCGAGGTCCATCGCCCCTCCTTCACCCCATAGGTGCCAGAAAGGGAGGCCGAGCTTTGGCCTATTTCGTCTCGCGCGTGACGCCCTCGCGAAGCAGGTCGGCCACCTCCCCGGCAGTGAAGCCCAGCTCGGCGAGGATGTCCCGGGTCTCGGTGCCGAAGGGGCGGGTGGCGGGGGAGTGCCGGAAGCCGGCGTCGTCCAGCTTGACCGGATTGGACACCACCCGCACCGGGCCGAGGGCCGGGTGGTCCAGATCGTGGAGCATCTCGTTGGCGAGGACCTGCTCGTCGTCCATCAGCTCCACGGGCAGCCGCACCCCGGCGGCGGGGAGCCCATGCGCGTCGCAGGCCGCTTGCCACCCGGCCGTGGTCCGCGTCTTCATGAGCGCCTCCATGGCGGCCCCCAGCGCGTCGTAGTGCCGCTGCTGCTCGGCGGGGTCCGCGATGGGGCGCTCGTGGGCGAGGTCCTTCATGCCCGTCGCGCGCATGAAGGCCCGCTGGAGCCCCGCGCTCACGCAGGCGACCGCCAGCGCGGCGTCCTTCGTGGCGTAGGTGCGGTAGTACACGCGCACCATGCCGGGCGTGCGGATATTGGGCAGGAGCTCGGCCTGCTCGGTGTACGGCGCGCCCGCGGCGCGCAGCTCGGCCAGGCGCTCGAGGAGATCGCGGCGCGGGGCGGCGTCCGTCCGCTCCACGCGCACCATGCCGTTGTTCTGCACCACCAGGGCGGCGGCGAGCAACGCCACGTCCACCTCGCCGCCCCGGCCGGTGGTCGCCCGACGATAGAGCGCGGATGCCACTCCGAAGGCCAGGCTCATCGCGCACATGTAGTCGGCGACGGGCGGATCGCCGGCGGCGGGATTGCCATCCACGATGCGCCCGTTGGAGGCCATGAGCCCGCTCCGCGCCTGGACCACGAGGTCCATGCCCGCCAGCATGGCGTCGGGGCCGCGCTGGCCGAAGGCGGTGACATTGCCCACGATGAGCCGGGGGTAGCGCGGGGCCAGCGTGGCGTGGTCGAGCCCCAGCTCGCGGGCCAGCCCGGGCCGGAAATTGGTGAGCACCACGTCCGCGCGCGCGAGGAGGGCCTCGATCACCCGCGAAGCCGAGGGGTGCTTGAGGTTGAGCGGCAGCGAGTGCTTCCCCCGGTTGCGCGAGAGGAAGTGGCGCGTCTCCCCCGGCGCGAGGGGGTTGAGCGTGCGCACCGGGTCGCCCTCCAGCGCCTCGATCTTGATGACGTGCGCCCCGCCGTCGGCGAGGAGCTGCGCGCAGTACGGCACCGCGATGAACTGGCCGAACTCAACGATTTCAATACCCTCGAAGGGCTGGGGGCGGGGACCTCGGATCTCTCCCATCTCGCCAGATTCTAAACCGAGTTATATAGATGGGGTGACTGCGATCGGCTCCTCCCCGTCCCTGCTGACCTCCCCGAGCGTCCGGCCGCCGGTCGCCCGTCGGGACCCGCGTGTCGACATCGTCCATGGGGACCGCCGCGTGGACGACTACTTCTGGCTCCGCCGCAAGGAGGACCCGGAGGTCACCGCCTACCTGGACGCCGAAAACGCCTATACCGACGCGGCGATGAAGGACACCGAGGCCTTCCAGGCCAGCCTGTACGACGAGATGCTGGCCCGCATCAAGGAAGACGACGCCTCCGTCCCCTATCGCCGGGGCGGCCACTTCTACTACGTGCGCACGGAGACCGGCAAGCAGTACCCGATCTACTGCCGCAAGGCGGGCAGCCTCGAGGCGCCGGAAGAGATCACGCTGGATCTCAACGGGCTCGCCGTCGGCCACCCCTTCCTGGCCCTGGGCCTCTACACGGTGTCGGACGACGGCCACCTCCTGGCCTATAGCCTCGACACCACCGGCTTCCGCGAGTACACGCTCTACGTGAAAGACCTCCGCTCGGGCGCGCTGCTGAGCGACCGGATCGAGCGGGTGTCCTCGGCGGCCTGGGCGGCGGACTCGGCCACGCTCTTCCACGTGACCGAGGACGACGCCAAGCGCGCCTTTCGCCTGTGGCGGCATCAGCTGGGCGACCCCGACGACACCCTCCTGTGGGAGGAGCCGGACGAGCTGTTCCGGCTCGGCGTCTGGCGCTCGCGCAGCCACACGCTCCTCTTCTGCGCCTCGCGCTCGTTCACCACCACCGAGTACCGCTACGTCTCCGCCCACGACATCACGGCGCCCTGGCGGATGCTGCTGGCGCGCGAGCACGACCACGAGTACGAGGTCGATCACGGCGCCGGCCTCTTCTACATCCGCACCAATGCCGGCGGCCGCCGCAACTTCCGGCTGGTGACCGCACCCGAGGACGACCCCCGCCCGGAGCGCTGGACCGAGCTCATCCCCCACCGCGAGGACGTGATGCTCGAGGAGGTGGACGTCTTCGCGGGTCATTACGTCGTCCTCGAGCGGGCGGGCGGGCTCAACCGGCTCCGCGTCGTGCGGTTCGACGACGGGATCGCGCGCTACGTGGAGTTTCCCGAGCCCGCCTACGACGTGGAGGCCGAGGCCAACCCCGAGTTCGATACGCCCGCCTACCGCTTTCACTACCAGTCCTTCATCACCCCGCCCACCGTGTACGACTACGAGGTGGCGGGGGGCACCCTCCGCGCCCTCAAGCGCCAGGAGGTGCTGGGCGACTACGATCCCGCCCTCTACAGGGTGGAACGGCTCCATGCCGAGGCGGGCGACGGGACCCGGGTGCCGATCTCGTTCGTCTCCCGCAAGGACTCGCCCCGCGACGGCTCGAGCCCGCTGGTGCTGATCGGCTACGGCGCCTACGGCATCGTGGCCTCGCCGGTGTTCTCGTCGAACCGGCTCAGCCTGCTGGATCGGGGAGTGTCCTTTGCCATCGCGCACGTGCGCGGGGGCGGAGACCTGGGCAAGCGGTGGCACGACGAGGGCCGCATGCTCCGGAAGTGCAACACGTTCACCGACTTCATCGCCGGCGCCGAATTCCTGGTGGCGGCGGGTCTGACGTCTCCCGATCGCCTCCTCATCGAGGGCGGCAGCGCGGGCGGGCTCCTCATCGGGGCGGTGGTGAACATGCGGCCGGAGCTCTTCCGAGGCGCGCTGCTCCGCGTGCCCTTCGTGGACGTGATCAACACCATGCTCGACGAGTCGCTGCCGCTGACGGTGGGCGAGTTCGAGGAGTGGGGCAACCCCAAGATCCGCGCGCACTACGAGTACATGAAGACCTATTGCCCGTACACCAACCTGGCCGAGCGTCCGTATCCCGCCATCCTCGTGCGTACCGCGCTCAACGACAGCCAGGTCATGTACTGGGAGCCCGCCAAGTGGGTGGCGCGGCTGCGCGCGCTGGACATGCCCCGCGACGCGGCCCGAGGTCCGCTGCTCTTCAAGATCAACATGGCGGCGGGACATGGCGGCGCCTCCGGCCGCTACGACTTCCTCCGCGAGATCGCCTTCGACTACGCGTGGTCGCTGGCCGTGGTCGGCCGCGCGGCGTGAGCGCGAGTCCGGGCCCGGCCGCGTGATCGACGGCGCGCGGCTCCTCGACTACCTGAGGAAGGACACGGGGGCGCCCGGCCTCGGGCTGGCCGAGCCGCCCGCGCCGGTATCCGGCGGGTTCGACACGCGCATCTACACGTTCCACCTCGTGGGCGCGCCGCCCGCGCTGTCCGGACCGCTCATCCTCCGCGTGCTCGCCGCGCACCCCGATCCCCGTCGCGCGCTGCGCGAGCAGGCCATCCAGAACGCGCTGGCCGACCAAGGCTATCCGGCGCCGCGCGCGCAGCTGGCCTGCGCCGATCCCGCCGCGCTGGGTGCCGGCTTCCTCGTCATGGAGCGCCGGCCCGGCCGCCCCCTGCTGGAGCGGCGCGGGCTGGGCATGGCCGGCGTGCTGGTTCGCGCCCAGCGCCGCCTCCACGGCCTGGATGCGGAGGCGGTGCGCCGGGCCATCGAGGCCGCGGTGCCCGGCGGCGGTGCCGCGCACACGGTGGACGGGCTTCTCGCCCAGATGGAGACCCGCATCGTGCGCGGCGTCGCTCCTGGGGCTCGTGCCCGCGCTGGGCTGGCTGCGCGCGAATCGCCCCACGCTGGAGGGCCCGCCCGTCGTGTGCCACGCGGACTTCCACCCGCAGAACGTCCTCGTGGATGAGCGTCATGAGGTGACCGGGGTGCTCGACTGGCCCAATATGCTGCTCGCCGACCGGGCCTGCGACGTGGCGGCCACTCGCGTCATTCTCCGCTACACGCCCGTGGGCGTCACGGGCGTGCCGCGCCACCTCCGCTGGCTGCTCCGCGCGGCCCGCGCCGTGCTGGTCCGGCGCTTCATGGCGGGGCACCGCCGCGCCCAGCCCCTGGACCGGGCCACGCTCCGGTACTATGAGGCCCTGGCGTGCATGCGCGGGCTGGTGCGCGTGGCGGAGAACCGCACCGCCGCGGGTACGAGGGGTGGCGCGGTCCTGACCGTGCTGGACACCTCCCGCTTCGGCGAGCGGCTCGCGCGCCGCTTCGCCAAGCTGAGCGGGATCACGCCGAGGCTGCCAAAGGTGGAGGAGAGACGGGCCCCGTGAGCTGGCGCTTGATGTGGGCCGGCGGAGGACGACGATGACTGAGCCGAGAGAGACGTATCGACGGGGGGGCGGCCTGACGCTCGTCGCCGTGACGTGCAGCCTGGCCCTCTGGCCGGCTGGCCCCAGCGACGCACAGACCGTCCGCGAGGTGTTCCAGAAGGCGGTGCCATCCGTGGGAGTGATCCGGGCCCGAGGCCGGGACGTGGAAGCGGGGGGCGAGACGCGCTTCGCGGAGACCGGGTCCGGGGTCCTGATCTCGGCGGACGGCAAGATGATGACGGCCGCGCACGTCGTCCACGGCATGGATGAGATCTCGGTCGAATTCCTCGGCGGCGAGACGGTCTCGGCCCGCGTGGTGGGCTCCGAGCCGGCGGCCGACCTTTCGCTGCTGCAGCTCGATCAGGTGCCCAAGGGAGCGAGAGTGGCGCCGATGGCGGACTCGCGCGCGGTGCAGGTGGGCGATCCAGTTGTCATCGTGGGGGCTCCCTACGGTTTGAGCTACTCGCTGAGCGCCGGGTACATCAGCGCGCGCTGGGCGCCCAACACTGTGTACAAGACGATGCCCATGGCCGAGTTCTTTCAGACCGACGCGACCATCAATACCGGGAACTCGGGTGGCCCCATGTTCAACATGAAGGGCGAGCTCATCGGGATCGTCAGCCACAACATCTCCAAGGGCGGTGGAAGCGAAGGGCTCGGCTTCGTGGTGACCTTGAACACGGCCAAGCAGCTCCTGCTCGAGAAACGCTCGTTCTACGGCGGTCTGGAGGGCGTGTTTCTGAGCGACGAGGTGGCCGATCTCCTGAACGTGCCGGAAGGAGCCAGCGGCTTCATCGTCAAGACGGTGGCGAAGGGCTCGCCCGGCGACCAGATCGGCCTGCGGGGCGGCCGGACCGTCGTGAGGATCGGCGGCCTGGACGTGCCGCTGGGGGGCGACATCATCATGTCGATCGAGGGCGTGGCGATGTCACCCGCGAACTCCGCCAGGATCCGTGACATGATCGGGCGCTTGCCCGCGGGCGCGCCCTTCAAGGCCTCGGTCCTGCGCGCGGGACGGGTGCTGGAGCTGACGGGGAAGGCCCCGTGAGGCGTCGGCGACGCCTCGCCCTCACGCCGACACCATGAGCTGGCGCATCGGGGTGGACATCGGCGGCACCTTCACCGACGTGGTGGTGGCGGACGAGGCGCGCGGGACCCTGGAGGTGGTGAAGGTCCCCACCACACCGCGCGATTTCGCTCAGGGCGTGCTGGACGCGCTCGCCACCGCCGCCCGCGCCCACGGTGTGCGGCCGGCCGACGTCTCCCTGCTGGCCCATGCCACCACCGTGGTGACCAATGCGCTGCTCGAGGGCAAGGGCGCGCGCACGGCGCTCCTCACCACCCAGGGGATGCGCGACGTGCTCGAGCTGCGTCGCTCCGCCCGCGCCAGCCTCTACGACCTCTTCCAGGACGGGCCCCGCGTGCTGGTGCCGCGCCATGCGCGCCTCGAGGTGCGCGAGCGCCTGGACGCCCAGGGGCAGGTGGTGACGCCGCTGGCCATGGAGGACGTGGACGCCGCGGTGGACTTCATCCGGCGCCACGAGATCCAGGCGGTCGCGGTGTGCTTCCTCTACTCCTTCCTCGACGACACGCACGAGCGCCGCGTGGGCGAGCGCCTGCGCGCGGCGCTCCCCGGCCTGCCCGTCTTTCTCTCCAGCGAGGTGCTGCCGGAGATCCGCGAGTTCGAGCGCACCAGCACCACCGCGGTGTGCGCGTACGTGGGGCCGATCCTGGCGTCCTATCTGGAGCGGCTGGAGACGGCGGTGACGAAGCAGGGCTTTCCCGCGCCCTACGTGATGGGCTCCTCGGGCGGCGTCTTCACGGTGGCGGAGGGGGTGCGCATGCCGGCCATGGCGGTGGAGTCGGGCCCCGCCGCCGGCGTCATCGCGACCCAGCTCATCGGGCGCCGGCTCGGGCTGCCGAATCTCCTCTCCTTCGACATGGGTGGGACGACGGCGAAGGCCAGCCTCATCGAGGGGGGCCAGATCAACACCACCAGCGAATACGAGGTGGGCGGCGGGACGAATGCCCGGCGGTGGATGCACGGCACCGGGCATCCGATCCGGGTGCCGGTGATCGACCTCGCCGAGGTCAGTGCGGGGGGCGGCAGCATCGCGTGGATCGACCCGGGCGGGGCGCTGCGCGTGGGACCGGAGTCGGCGGGCGCGGAGCCCGGGCCGGTGTGCTACGGCCAGGGCGGCGAGCAGCCCACCGTCACCGACGCGGATCTGGTGCTGGGCTATCTCAACCCGGTGGCGCTGCTGGGCGGCGGGCTTCCGGTGCACCTGGACCGCGCGCGCGCCGCCATCGAGACGCGCGTGGCGCGGCCGCTCAAGCAGGGCGTGCTCGAGGCCGCCGCCGGCATCGTGGACGTGGTGACGGCGGGCATGGCGGCCGCACTTCGAATCGTCTCCGTGGAGCGCGGGCATGACCCGCGCGAATTCGCCCTGGTGGCCTTCGGCGGCGCCGGCCCGGTGCACGCGGCGCGGCTGGCGCAAGAGCTCGAGATCCCCGAGGTGATCGTGCCGCCCATCCCCGGCGGCTTCTCCGCGCTGGGCCTGGTTGCCTCCGACTTCCGCCGCGACTACGTGAAGACCTTCTACACGCGGCTGGACGAGGCGCGGCTCGAGGAAGTGGCCGCGGTGTACGCGCGGATGGAAGCGGCGGGCCGCGAGGTGCTCCGCGCGGCCGGCGTGCCCGAGGACCGGTGGGAGCTGACGCGCGCCGCCGACTGCCGCTACGGCCGCCAGGCCTATGAGCTCACGGTGCCGGTGGCGCCCGGGCCCGTGACGGAGAAGACCCTCGCGCGCCTGGCTGCCGACTTCCACGACCGCCATCGCCAGACCTATGGTCACGCGAGCCCCGACGAGGCGGTCCAGTGCGTGAACCTGCGCCTGGCCGCGGTGGGGCATCAGGCGGGCCTCGAGCTCTCGCGAAGGCCCGATGGGGGCGCCCTGCCGCGTACCGTGGAAACGCGCGAGGCCTACTTCAAGGAGACCGGCCTCGTCCGCTGCGACGTGCTGCCGCGCGAGGCGCTGCCGCCGGGCACGCGCCGCGCGGGTCCGCTGGTCATCGAAGCCATGGACACCACCGTCGTCGTCCCACCCGGCTGGTACTGTCGCGTGGACGAGGGCGGCTTCATCCGTCTCACCCAGACGCCCCCGGAGACGAGCCGATGACCGCGCTGGCTGCCACCGATCCCGCGACGTTCGAGGTCGTGAAGAACGCGCTCTACTGCGCCGCCGAGGAGATGAAGGTGGTGCTGGCCAAGACCGCCTACTCGCCGCTGCTCAAGGTGGCGGGCGACTACTCCTGCGGCCTCTTCGACGTGGCCGGCGAGATGGTCGCGCAGGGGCCCGATCTTCCCATTCATCTCGGCTCGATGCCGCTCGCGGTGAAGGCCGTCATCCGCGCCTTCCCCGCCTTCGAGCCCGGCGACGTCTTCATCCACAACGATCCCTACTTCGGCGGGAGCCATCTCCCCGACGTCAACGTGGTCATGCCCGCCTTCCACGAGGACACCCTGCTGGGGTTCGCCTGCGTGCGTGCCCACTGGCCCGACATCGGCAGCAATACCCCCGGCTCCTACGGCACCGCCACCGAGATCTACGGGGAGGGCCTGCGGCTGCCGCCGGTGCGCCTGGCCCGCGCCGGCGTCACCAACGCGGACGTGGAAGCCATCATCTTCACCAATGTCCGCACCCCCGAGGAGCGGAGAGGTGACTTGCGGGCACAAGTCGCGGCAAATCTACGTGGGATTACGCGGCTCCAGGAGCTGGCGCGGAAGCACGGGGTGGGCCGCCTGCTCAAGGTGATGCAGGAGGTGATGGACTACTCCGAGCGCATGATGCGCGCCATGCTCACCGCGCTGCCCGACGGCACCGCCAGCTTCGAGGAGCTCTGCGACGGCGACGGCGTGCTCGAGGAGGGCGAGACCGAGGACCGCCCCTTCAAGATCCGCATGACGGTGACCAAGCGCGCCGACACGCTCGCGGTGGACTTCGCCGGCACCGACCGCCAGGTGGCCGGCCCCATGAACGCCCCGCTGAACGTCACCGCCTCCGGCATCTACTGCGCCATCAAGATGGTGGCCGACCCCACCGATCTGGTCCCGCCCAACTCCGGCTGCTGGCGCCCGGTGGAGCTCACCGCCGAGCCCGGCACCGTGGTGCATGCGCAGTCGCCCGCGCCGGTGGTCTTCGCCAACCACGAGATCTCGCACCGCGTGGCCGACATGCTCTTCGGTGCCCTCGCGCAGCTCTGCCCCACGCGCGTGATGGCCTGCTCCCAGGGCACCTCCGCCATCCTCACCGTGGGCGGCGTGGACTACCGCAACGGGGCCCGCTACGTCTCCTACGAGACCATCAAGGGCGGCTTCGGCGCCCGGCCCATCAAGGACGGCGTCAACGGGATGTCCAGCGGCATCTCCAACACCATGAACACGCCCATCGAGATCCTCGAGATGTCCTTCCCCGTGCGCGTGGAGCGCTACGCGATCCTGCCGGACTCGGGCGGGGTGGGGAAGTACCGCGGCGGCTGCGGCGTGGAGCGCGTCTGGCGCATCCTGGGGCTGCCGGCGCAGATCAGCGTCTGCATGGAGCGCGGCGTCACCCCGCCCTTCGGCCTGGCCGGCGGCGGCCCCGGCGGGGGTTCTCGCGTGAGCCTGATCTATCCCGACGGCCGCGAGCGGCGGCTGAACACCAAGGGCACGCTCACCGCGCCCGCCGACGCGCGGGTGGTGATGCATGCGCCCGGCTCCGGCGGCTACGGCGAAGCGAACGAGCGGGATTCAGCCCGGGCGCGAGAGGATCGGGTCAACGGGTATGTCACGGACGAAGACTCGGTGTCCGCCTGCCCGGCCTGTAGCTGAACGAAGCCGATCAGAGGCGCCAGACCCGAAGCCCGCGGGCTCGGGCTGCCGCGCGCAGACGCTCGTCGATACTGGCCAGAGGCGCTCCGCGTTCTTCCGCGAGCACGAGATAAACGCAGTCGTAGACAGGATGGTTGATCTCGACCGCGAGCCGCACGGCACGCTCGAGCAGGGTCAGGGTCGGGACCAGGGTGATGTCAGAGGCAAGGATGCGAGTGACCGCCGGTTGCAAGTCAGCCGCCGGCACATCCCCGTGGCGCACCTTCTTCCAGAGGGCGTTCGCGACTTCCAGCGGCATGATGTCCGGCGCGACGAGCGGCTGGTTGCCTTCCACGAGGGCAGCGGAGGCTTCCGAACCGGGCTCGCGCGCGAACCACTGCACGGCGACCGATGCGTCCACCACGATCGGACCGACGCCGGCCGGTCGCTCACGAACGGCGCGACGCCGGCTCAGCGGGTCCGATCCTCTCGAATGAGATCAACCGCTCGGGTCTTGTTTGGACGCTGGCGCGCTCGCATCGCCGCTGCCTCCGCCGCGAATTGCTGCCGCGTGAGCCGAGTGCCTTCCGCAAGGAGTCGGCGCGCCTCTTCCTCGATCGAGATGCCCTTGAGCTTCGCCTGAAGGCGTAGGCGCTCAGCGACCTGATCCTCCAGGTTTCGAATGAGCAGAGTAGCCATGGCGATATCATAACTCGATATCAGTGACATCGTCCAGCGCTAGCGCGAGCCCCTCTCGGTTAACATGTCGCTCATGACGCAAGGCTTTGACACCCTGATCACGGGCGGCCACCTCCTCACCATGGCCGGGGAGGGCGTCGGCTTCGTGGAGGACGGCGCCGTCGGCATCCGCGGCCGGAAGATCGTCGCGGTGGGGCCACGCGACCAGGTGGAGGCGCAGGGGCCCGCGGCCACCACCATCGACGCGCGCGATCGCCTCGTTCTGCCCGGGCTGATCGACGCCCACATGCACTCGGCGGCGGTGCTGGGCCGAGGCTGGGCGCAGGAGGTCGAGCAGTGGATGGACGCGGCCTATGGGCCGCTGCTGCGCAACGCGGACCCGGCCGACGCGCCCCTGGGCACGCTCTGGGCCCTGATGGAAGGCGTGGCCAACGGGACCACCACCTTCGCCGACTACACGCGCCCGATGGGGGAGCTGGTCAGGAGCCACGCGCGCCTGGGCAGCCGTGGTGTGGTCTGCGACAGCATCAGCGAGCGGAACTTCGCCAACCGCGAGCAGTGGATCGCGCAGGGCTGGAAGCCGGGCGATCCCACGCCGCTGGACCCGGAGGCGGGTCAAGCCTCGCTGGAGCGCTCGCTTCGCCTCTTCGACGAGTGGGACGGGCACGACGAGGGGCGCATCCGGGTGATCTTCGGCCCGCATGCGGCGGACTTCCTCTCCAAGGAGATGCTGCTGCGGGTGCAGGCGGAGGCGCGCAAGCGCGAGCGCCGGCTGCATCTGCACGTGGCGCAGGACCCGCGGGAGAACAACGCGACACTGCAGCGGTTCGGCCTCCGCGCCATTCCCTACCTCGAGTCCATCGGAATTCTCGCCTCCGACTTGATCGCGGTCCATCTCTCAACCGCAACCGAAGCGGAGGTGGAGACGGTGGTGCGGAGCGGGGCAGGCATGGTCTGCTGCGCCAACTCGATCGGCATCATCGACGGGGTGATGCCGCCGGCGGCGGCTTTCAAGCGCTTCGGCGGGCGCGTGGCGCTGGGGTCGGACCAGGCCCCGGGCAATAACTCGCACAATATCTTCAGCGAGATGCGTGCCACCGCGATGTACGCCAAGATCCGCGCGGAGAGCCCCCTGGCCATCCCCTCCTGGCAGGTGCTGCGGAGCGCCACCATCGAGGGCGCGGAGGTGCTGGGCGTGGCCGACCGCGTGGGCTCGCTCGAGGTGGGCAAGGAGGCTGACCTCATCCTGCTCGACCTCACGCACCCGCCCCTGGCGCCGGTGCTGCTGCGCCCGGCGCGGAACCTCGTGGCCAATCTCGTCTACGGCGAAACGGGGAGGAACGTGGTCGCTGTCCATGGTCGCGGGCAAGGTCATCTATCGCGACGGGCGCTTCGCCAACGTGGATGCGGACCAGGTGCGGCGCGACGTGCAGGCGGCGGCGGACCGGCTCCAGCAGGCCACCGCCGCGGACGAGCGTACCCGCGACCTGCCCATCGTGGACTTGACCCGACGCGGACTGGCCTGACGTTCTTGTATCCTGGTTTTCACGGGAGGCCCCCAGCGGGGTTTAACCTCCGGGGCCAATCTTTCGGGGCCAATCTTTCTGGGGAGGACACCGATGAGCGTCGACCGTAGCTATATCGCCGAGAACAAGACCCAGCTCACCCGGCTCCAAGCTCTCCTCGCGGGCCGGAGCGACGCCGACCTGGCGCGCCCGATGGCGGCGGGGTGGACCGTGGCGGGTGTGCTCGGGCATCTCGCCTTCTGGGACCAGCGTGCCCTCATCCTGCTCGAGCACTGGGAAAAGAAGGGCACGGCGCCGCCCGCGAACAACGAGGAGGACGTCGACTGGATGAACGACGCGGCCAAGCCCATGCTCCTGGCGGTGCCGCCGCGCCGCGCCGCCGAACTCTGGCTGTCCATCGCGCAGGCGGTGGATGCGAAAGCGGCGGGCTTCAGCGACGATCTGGTGGCACGGAACGCGGCCGCGGGGACGCCGGTCAGCCTCAACCGCGGCGCCCACCGTCTGGATCACCTCCCGGATCTCGAGCGGGCGCTGCAGGGTCGCTAACGGGCGTGGCCCGGCGCGTCCACATTCTCGGCGCGTCGGGGTCGGGGACCACCACCCTGGCGCAGGCGCTGGGGGCGCAGCTGGGTTGCCGGCACCACGACGTCGACGACTACTTCTGGCTGCCGAGTGAGCCGCCGTTCCAGCATATCCGGGACCGCGAGGCCCGGCGCGCGCTGCTGAGCGCCGATCTCGAGAAGCCCGGAGGCTGGGTGCTGTCGGGCTCTCTCTGCGGCTGGGGCGATATCTATGTCCCGCTCTTCGACCTGGTGGTGTTTCTCTGGATCCCGCACGAGCTGCGGATGGCGCGGCTGGCGGCCCGCGAGGTGGCCCGCTATGGGGCCGAGACGATCGCGCCGGGCGGGGCGATGCACACCGGGTCCGTGGCTTTCATGAAATGGGCGGCCGCCTACGACGAGGGCGGACTCGAGATCCGCAGCCTCCGCCTTCACCACGACTGGCTGGCCACCTTGCCCGGCCCGGTGTTGCGCCTCGAGGGCGAGGCCTCCGTGGAGGCGAATCTGGCGGCGGTGCTCCGCGCCCTGCCGGACGGTTGATCGGGCGTTCGAGCGTTACGCCCTCGCGCCTCAGGCCGCCGGCGGCGGGACGACCACGTCCTCGTAGCGGTGGCGCTTCGTGATGAGGCCCGCGTGCTGGAAGACGTCGAGCGTGACCTCGAAGGCGGGGCGGGTGATCTCCACGTGCGGCGTCCAGCAGCCGAGCTTCTGGTAGTAGGCGATGGTAGCGGTCAACACCGCCTGGTCGATCTCCGGGAAGAAAGGCGCCTCCGCCTGGGCCACGCGGGCGGCCGGGGTGGCGAGGAGCCAGGCGCGCGCCTTACGGTAGGCGCGCATGAAGCGCCGCGCCGCGTCCGTCTTGAGCCAGTCACGCGTGGCGGCCAGGCTCGAGAAGGCGCAGGGCCCGATGGCCTCGCCCACCGAGGACACCACGTGGCCCACGCCATCGTGCTCGAGCTGCTGCGGCGCCGGCCCCTGCTGGTGAATATAGTCGCCCTCGCCCTTGCGGAACGCCGCGTCCATCTGACCGCTGGGAATGTCGCGCGCCCGGATCGCGTTGAAATCGAGGCCTTGCTTGTAGCAGGCGAACTTGAACATGGCCAGCGGCTGGCCGCCGTGATCCACCAGCACCGTCTTGCCGTCGAGCGTTTCCCAGGTGAAGGCGGGGTCGGGGGCGCGGCCGGTGAGGAAGAAGCCGTCCTTCTCGTTGATCTGCGCGAAGTGGACGGCGGGCGGGACCTGTCCCTTCTCGAGCGGACCGAAGCCCTGGGACGGCGCCGACTGGCAGACGTGCACGGTACCCGCCACCACCCCCTCGATGGCCGACTTGCCGGGCGGGGCGATCGAGTGCTTCGGGGTGAAGCCTTCTTCCTTCAGAAAGCCGCCCGCGATGGTCGCGATCAGGGGCGAGTAAAAGGCCGAGAAGCGCGTGAACTGAATGCTGATCTCGTCGCTCATGGAAGCTCCTCTGGGATCGGCGAAGGCCCAGCTCGCGCGCCAGGGCCCGCGCCTGCTCCACGTAGACGGGGGCCCGCAGCTCGCGCTCCTCGCGCCGTCCCACGAAGGCGGTCCGATAGCCGGCGGCGGCCGCGCCCGTCTCGTGCCCGCGCAGCGCATGCACCACCGCGCCGCCCGGTCCCGGGGCCGGCACCCGCGCGAGGTCAAAGTGACGGGCGAGGAAGCCGACCGCGGCGTCGCTCACCGCGATGACGCCATCGCCGACCGCCTCGGAGAGCCCGTCGAGCAACTCCAGCGCGCGCCGCTGGGCGTCGGAGTCGATCTCGATACCGTCGCGCGTCTCGGCCAGCTCGACCTGGTCGGAGTGCAGGGCCAGGCGCACCGGCGGCACCTCGGGACTCTCACGGCGGGCCCGCTCCGCCGCGGAGGCCATGGCAATCGCCGCATGGGCAGCGCGCCGGCTCACATCCTCCATCGGCTCGGCGCCGAACACGGCGAGGAAGCCCAGCGGGCTGAGCGCCGCGAGCCGCCCGCCGAAGGCCTCGAGCTTGTCCACGAAGGATTCGGCGAGGCGGCTCCAGCCATAGCTGTCGTCCCGGCGCTCGCCCACCGCACGGACGCGCAGGAAGGTCACCCGGCGCGAGATCCAGCGCAGCGGGCGCACCGGCCGCCGGGCCACCGACGGACCAGGCTCCGCGATGGCCGGAATCTTCTGCGGCTCGGCGGGCAGGGCCGGCGCCAGCGGCAGGGGCTCCGGCTCGGGGGGATCGGGGTGGGGGGGCAACCCGGGGGAGCGCAGCTCGTAGCGCGCGATCCGCGCGCGCACGGTATTCCGCGTGATGCCGAGCCGCCGCGCGGTGACGGAGATGTTCCAGCCCGTCTCCTCGAGCGCCGACAGGAGCTGGTGCCGGGCCGCGTCGTCCGCGGTGAGCGGCGCGGGCGCTCCTGCCGCCGACCCGTCGGCGGACGCCCGGCCGGGGCCCAGCTCCAGCATCCGGGCGCTCACGGCGGCGGCATCGGTCAGGAGCGCGACGCGCTCCATCACGTTCGCGAGCTCGCGGACATTGCCGGGCCAGGGATAGGCGCGCAGGCGCGCGCGCGCGTCGGCGTCCAGGGTCTTCGGCGGCAGCCCGTACTCGCGACAGGCGCGCTCGAGGAAGGCCTCCGCCAGCACCACGATGTCGCCGCCGCGCTCCCGGAGGGGCGGCAGCATGAGCGTCACCACCGCCAGACGATGATAGAGGTCCTCGCGGAAACGCCGCTCGCGGGCGGCCGCCTCCAGGTCGAGATTGCTGGCGGCGATGATGCTCACGTCCACCGCCTCGCCCCGGGTAGCGCCAAGCCGGCGCACGACGCGCTCCTCGAGGGCGGTCAGCAGCTTGGCCTGAGCGGGCTCGTGCAAGAGCCCGATCTCGTCGAGGAAGAGGGTGCCGCCGCCGGCGATCTCGAAGAGCCCGGGCTTGGCCCGCCGCGCGTCCGTGAATGCGCCCGGCTCGAAGCCGAACAGCTCGGCCTCCACGAGATGCTCGGGCAAGGCGGCGCAGTTGATGGCCTGGAACGGCCCGGTCGCCCGGGGGCCCGCGCGGTGAATGGCCCGCGCGAGCAGACCCTTGCCGGTGCCGGTCTCGCCCACGAGCAGGATGGCCGGTAGCCGCCGCGCGCTCGACTGCATCTGGACGAGGCGGCGGACCTGGGCCCGCAGCGCCACCATGGCCGTGCTCTCGCCCATGAGCTCGGCGAGCGGGTCGATCAAGCGCGCCGGTCCGCCGTCACTGGAGGCATCGACCATCTTTACCTTCTACGCTGCCGGGACGTGCTCTTCAAGCGCGCGTGTCACGCGCGGATGTCGGCTCACGGACGCTTGAGCCGGAGGTCCTCATAGGGCGCGGAGTAGGCATGGCCCGGGATGAGGGACAGGCCCGACTCCTCCACGCGCGGGCCGACCGCCCACAGAAAGGCCGACTCCATCAGGGGCGCATGGGTGACGCGGTCGTGGATGAGGCGCTGGATCTGATGCAGCATCGCCTCGCGCTTCTTCCGGTCCAGCTCGCGCGACTGCCGCGCGTAGAGATCCTCGGCCTCGGGGATGGCGCTATAGGAGTAGAAGCCGTCGCGCGTGACGAAGGGCTCGAGCCGCGTGGCAGCATTGCCCGACGGCGCCACCAGCGCCATGATCACGCCGGGGATCTTCTTCTCGCGCCAGGCGGTGAGAAAGGCCGCGCGCTCCATGTTCTTGATGCGGGTGCGGATGCCGGCCGCGCGCAGGAAGTTGGCGACGGCCTCGCCCATCGAATTGTAAGGGGGGAAGGGCGTGAAGTCGCCGCCGTCGAGGCCGCCCGGATAGCCGGCCTCGGCGAGGAGCGCCCGGGCCCGCGCGGGGTCATAGGGATGCGGCGGCAGCTCCAGCGCGAACTCCAGCGCCCTGGGCACGATGTTGCCGCTCGGGCGCGCGAAGCCGAGCCACTCCGCCTCGCTCACCGCCTTCCGGTCCACCGCGAGGCTCGCTGCCAGCCGCACGCGCCGGTCGTGCCACGGCGACTTCGAGTCGCCCTGCTCGGGGAAGTCGAGCCAGAACTGGCCGACCGACGGGAGCGGCGAGGCCACCTTGAAGCCCGGCGTGCGCTTGAGCTCCTCGGCCACCGGACCCGACACGAGATAGATGAGATCCACCTCGCCCCGCTTCACCGCGGCGGCGCGCGTGGTCTCGTCGGTGATGGTGCGGAGGACCAGCCGCTTGATGGCGGGGGGCTTGCGCCAGTAGCCCTCGAAGGCCTCGAGCACCAGCTCGATGCCCGGATTGAAGGACACCAGCTTGTAGGGCCCCGCGCCGATGGGCGCCTTCTTGAAGCCCTCCTCGCCCACCCGCTCGACGTATTTCCTCGGCACCACCCAGGCCGCGCCCGACGCGGTGGTCCCGTAGAAGGTCATGAAGTCGGGCCAGGGCTCCTTCAAGACGATGCGCACGCGACCGGGATCCGGGGTCTGGACCTCCTTGACGCGGTCCTTGAGGAGCTTGGACGCCGCGCCCCGATAGCGCTCGAAGGAGAACTTCACGTCGTCGGCGGTGACCGGGGAGCCGTCGTGGAAGCGCGCATTCTTGCGCAGCACGAACTCGTAGACGAGCCCGTCGCGCGACACCGTCCACGACTCGGCCAGGCTGGGGCCGGACATGGCGCCGGTCATGGGCTTCACCACCGCGTCGTGGATGGCGTACAGCACCATGAACGGCGTGACCAGCGCCTCCGTCTCCGCCGGGTCCAGCCAGCGCGAGGCGAGCGTCACGTGGACGCCCCAGGTCATGGTGCCCTCCGGCGCGGCGCCGGCGCGTTCGGCGACGGCGAACGCGAGCGCGGGCGCGAGGACGCCGGCGAGGAGCAGCGAGCGCAGCGAGCGAGGGATGGGGGCGAGGGGCATGGAGTCCTCCGTGGCGGCAGAGTACGCGGCGCCCGCGCGCCTGTCCAGGCCGACGCGATGGACGTATTCGTGTCGCCGCCGGAAGGCTTCCCCGCGGCTCCTTCGGTGTAGCATCGGGCGGTGCGCAACCGGCACCTCGGGCTGGCCTCGGGTCTCGCGCTGGCCTATTCGCTGGCGCTCCTCGGCGACCAGATGCTCTACGTCTACCTGCCCTCGCACCCGGTGGCGGCGGGCATCGCGACGGCGAGCCTCGGCCTGGTTCTCAGCGCGAACCGCTTCGTGCGGCTGGCCGCCAACTCGCTGGCCGGGCTCCTCTCCGATCGGCTGGGCCGCCGGCAGCCCTATCTCCTCGGCATGCTGCTGGCTCTCGTCTCCACCACCGGCTACCTCGTCTCGGACGGCTTCTGGCCCCTCCTCCTCTCGCGCGTCGTCTGGGGCATCGCCTTCGCGCTCATCCACGTGGTCGGAGCCGCCATCATCCTCGACGTATCGACCGACGAGGATCGCGGGCGCACCGTGGGCTCGTACTCGTCGCTGGCCCAGTGCGGGACGCTGATCGGCCTCGTGCTCTCGGGCTTTCTCACCGACCTCCTCGGCTACCGCGGCACTCTCGTCGATCTACGTCCCGCTGGCCGCGCTGGGGATCCTCGTCGCCGTCCTCGTGCTTCGCCACCGCGACGACGGGCCCGTCCGCCGACCGGCGGCGGCCCCGGGCGGGCTCGGCATCCCGGCGACCTTGCGCCGGCTCGATCCCCGCCTCCTCGCGCCGGCCTACGTCAACTTCGTGAGCCTCTTCGCCGGGAGCGGCGTGGTGGCGGCGACGCTCGGTCTCTACCTCAGGCAGCTGGCGTCCGATCCGGACGCGAGCTTCGCGGTGCCCATCGCCTCGCTCACCGGCATCCTCCTCGCGGTGCGCCGCCTCGCGGGCATGGTGGAGGCGCCCATCGCCGGCCAGCTCCTGGACCGATTCGGCGACCGGCGCGCCGTCGCCGCGCTGGGCGCGCTGGTGAGCCTGGGGGGCTTCACGGTTCTCGCGACGGGGCAAAGCGTGGGCTTGGTGATCGCCGGCGTGGTGCTCATCTCGATCGGCGAGGGATTCATCGGGCCGGCGGTGGTGGTATGGACGGGGGACAATGCGCCGCCGCATCTTCGCGGGGCGGTGATGGGTGGGCTCGCCACCACGGGAGACCTGGGCGCGGCGATCGGCCCCCTCGTGGGCTACGCCCTGCTCGAGTCGGGTGGCCTCCGTGTTGCCTACGCGCTCTGCGTGGCCCTCATGGTCTCGGCGCTGCTGGTGCTCGCCTTCGTGCGCGGCGCCTCCCCCATGGCCCGCCGCACCTAGCGCCCGTGGAGCACGGTGCGGGTGAGCACCGGACCGCCGCCTACTCGGGCGCCACCCCGAGGCCCTCGCCCACGCGATTGGTGTAGTTGAAGTAGCCGGTGAGCAGCGCCACCTCGAACACCTCCGCCTCGGAGAGTCCCGCCACGCGGAGCGAGGCCACGTCGTCCGCGGTCATGGCCCGGGGCGTGCGGGTGAGCTTCAGCGCGTAGCGGAGGATGGCGGCGTCGGCGCCGGTGACGGCACCCGCGTCGAGCGCCGCGCCGGGGTCGGCGGCGAGCGCCGCCACCACGCTCTCCTCCACCTTGTGGGCGCGGAGAAAGCCCGCGTGGAGGCCGGTGCAGTGGCGGCAGCCGTTCTCGGCGGAGACCGCCACCGCGATCAGCTCCTTCCGCTTCTTCGAGAGCGCGCCGATGCGACCGAGCCGCTCGTAGAAGTCCAGGTGCGCGTCGAGATGCGCGGGGCTCACGCTGTAGGCCCGGTAGAAGGGGATCACGCGGCCCAGCGCGCGGACGATGCGCGCGTACGCGTCCTTGAGCGGGCCCTCCGCGGCGTCCTCATGCGTCTCGGCGATCCAGGTCATGCGGGGCTCCTCCCGTGAGGAAGCAGTATATAGTGATCGTCCATGAAGGTCGTGCTCATCCCCGGCGACGGCATCGGGCCGGAGGTGGCGGCGGCGGCGCGGGAGGTCGTGGCGGCCACCGGCGTGGCCATCGACTGGGTGGTCGCCCATGCCGGCGCCGCCGCCGCCGAGCGCTTCGGCGACCCGCTGCCCGAGGCTACCCTGGCCCTCGTGCGCGAGCATCGCGTGGCGCTCAAGGGGCCCTGCACCACTCCCATCGGCGAGGGCTTCCGCTCCATCAACGTGCGCATGCGCCAGGCGCTCGACCTCTTCGCCAGCGTGCGGCCGGTGCGGACGCTGCCCGGAGTCAAGGTGCCCTTCGAGCGCGTGGACCTCGTGGTGGTGCGCGAGAACACCGAGGGTCTCTACTCCGGCCTCGAGCACGTGGTGGTGCCCGGCGTCATCGAGGGGTTGCGCATCGTCACCCGCGCCGCCGCCGAGCGCATCGTGCGCTTCGCCTTCGAGCTGGCGCGGCGCGAGGGACGGCGGCGGGTGACCTTCTGCCACAAGGTGGACGTGCTCCGGCTCTCCGACGGCCTGTTCCTCGACTCCGCCCGGACGGTGGCGGAGGAATTCCCCTTCATGGAGTTCGAGGAGCGGCGCATCGACAACCTCTGCATGGAGCTGGCGCTGGATCCCTCCCGCTTCGACGTGCTGGTGATGGAGAACCTCTTCGGCGACGTCATCAGCGACCTGTGCGCCGGGCTGGTGGGCGGGCTGGGCCTCGTGCCCGGGGCCAATATCGGCGGGCGCTACGCCGTGTTCGAGGCCGTGCACGGGAGCGCGCCCGATATCGCGGGCAAGGGGCTGGCCAACCCCATCGCGGTGATCCGCTCCGCCGCGCTGCTCCTCGACCACGTGGGCCAGCGCGCGGCGAGCCGGCGCATCGAGACGGCGGTGATGCGCGCGCTCGAGCGCGGGCGGGGGCTCACCCGCGATCTGGGCGGCGACGGGACCACGCGGACCCTCACCGAGGCCATCATCGAGAGCCTGCCCCGGGCGAGTCAGCCATCGGCGGGCGCGGCCTGAGTGCGGCGGCCGGTCCATGATCCGGCGCATCATCCTCATCCAGGGGGGCGGGGTCGGCCTCGACGAGGAAGCGGCCGCGCGCCTGGTGGTGGCCGCCGCCGGCGTGGAGGTGGAGTGGGAGGTGTTCCCGGCCGGCCTGGCCGCGATGGAGCGGGGGCTGCCGCCGCTGCCGCCGGCCATGCTGGAAGCGGTGCGCGGCGCGGGCGTCGCGCTGAAGACCAAGCTCCTCAATCCTCCCGAAGGTCAGGAGACCAACTTCAACGTGGGGCTGCGGCGGGCGCTGGGCCTCTTCGCCTCGGTGCGCCCCCTCCGGAACCTGCCCGGCATTCCCGCCCGGTTCCGCGACGTGGACATCCTGCTCGTGCGCGAGATCACCGAGGATCTCTATGCGGCGGGCGAGCACGAGATCGTGCCGGGGGTGGTCCAGAGCATCAAGGTGGTCACCGAGGCCGCCTGCCGCCGCGTCTGCGGCTTCGCCTTCGACCTGGCCCGCGCGCGGGGCCGGCGTACCATCCACTGCGTGCACAAGGCGAACATCCTCAAGCTGGCCGACGGGCTGTTCCTCGAGTGCTTCCGCCGGATCGCGCGCGACTTCCCCACCATCCAGACGCGCGAGATGATCGTGGACAACTGCTGCATGCAGCTGGTCACCAATCCCGCGCAGTTCGACATGCTGGTGACGGGCAACCTCTACGGCGACCTTCTGAGCGACCTGGGCGCGGGCCTGGTGGGCGGGATCTCCGCCGCCGTGGGTATCAATCACGGGACCGGCGTCCGCGTCTACGAGTCCATACACGGAGCGCCCCGCGAGGTGGTGGGCGTGGACCGGGCCAATCCGCTCCCCATCATCTTCGCCGCCGCGGCGCTGCTGGAGGATCAGGGCGAGGAAGGGGCGGCGCAGCGCATCCGCGCCGCCACCGAGCAGGTGCTGACCGAGGGGCGCGTGCGCACGCCGGACCTCGGCGGGCGGGCGGGCACGGTCGAGATGGCGGCGGCCATCGCGGCCGCGATGCGGTGACGGCGTGAGCGAGGCGACGCCCGCGGTGGTGATCGGAGCCTTCGCCGACGCGGAGCAGGCGGTGGCGGCGCTGGGCGCCGATGCGGGCGCTCGGCGCGCCGCGGTGTTGCCGCGCGCGGCGGTGTCCGACGGCGCGCGGCTGGCGCTGCGCGACGCCGGCATCGAGTGCCTGACCACGCTCGAGGGCGGCGGCCTCGCCGAGGCGCGCGGGCTCGCCCGCGAGCTGGCCGAGGTGCAGGGCTGGCGGCTGGTGGAGGGCGGCCCGGACGGCGCCGCCGCGGGGGCTCCCGGCGATCTGATCGGCTGGTACGAGCTGCGCATCGCGCGCGCCCTCACCACCGATCGGCCCATCACGCGGCTCCACGGCGCGCGCCAGTACATCGCCTCCTTCAACCTGCTGGGCCAGGGGCGGCTCAATCAGCGCTGCGGCGAGCTCCTCTACGAGCGGCTGATGGACGAGGGCATCGCCCCCGAGGCGGCCTTCGACACGGTGGTGTGCTCGGAGTCCAAGGCGGTGGGGATGGTGCAGGTGCTGGTGGAGTCCTTCGGCGGCGACCGCTACGTGGTGCTGCGCAAGGGCCTCAAGAACTACATGCCGCGGGCGCCGCGGGGCCCGCTGGTCGAGGAGGTCTCGAGCATCACCACCGCGGGCGCGCAGTCGCTGGTGCTCGATCCGCTGGACTGGGCGCTCATCGAGGGCCGCCGCGTGCTCCTCGTGGACGACGTGATCGCCACCGGCGGCACCGTGCGCGCCGCGCACCGGCTGCTCGAGAAAGCCGGCGCCACCGTGGCGGCCACCGCCGCCATCCTGCTCAAGGGCCCGGAGCCGCCGGTGTCACGCTTGGTGGTCCTGGCCCGCCCCCTGCTCTGAAACGAAAGGACCCATGCGCTATTTCGAGGATTTCAAGGTCGGCGAGGTGATCGAGAGCGGCACGCGCACGATCAACAAGGACGAGATCATGGCCTTCGCGCGCGAGTTCGACCCGCAGCCCTTCCACACCGACGAGGCGGCCGCGCGCGGGACCATGTACGGCGGCCTCATCGCCAGCGGCTGGCATTCGGGGTCGCTGATGATGCGCCTCTTCTACGAGTCGCTCTTCCGCGACTGCGCCTCCATGGGCTCGCCCGGCATCGACGAGCTGCGCTGGCTCAAGCCCGTCCGCCCCGGCGACACGCTGCGCCTGCGCACCACCGTGCTGGAGGTGATCGAGTCGCGGTCCAAGCCGGACCGCGGCCTGGTCCGCAACTTCTGCGAGCTGCTCAATCAGGCGGGCGAGGTGGTGATGACGCTCAAGCCGGTGAACTTCGTCGCCCGGAGGCCGGCGGGGCACGCCGGCGCGTCGGGTCAGACGCGGTAGACGTACTCCCGGCCGGGCTCCCGCTCGCAGTCGGGCGGGAAGCTGCGCCGCTTGTCGGCGTAATAGCGGACCCGGTGATCGCCGTCGGCCCGCCGGTTGTAGGTGACGTAGAGCACGCGCCGGGGCGCCGCCGTCGCGTTCGGCTCCGAGCGGTGGGGCACGTAGGAGTCGAAGAACACCGCGTCGCCCGGTCGCGTGGGGCAGGCCTCGAAGCGCATCCCCGCCATCTCCGCCTCACCCAGCGGCTTCCATTCCGCGCCCACCAGCCCGCGCCGGTGATGCCCGGCCGCCAGCTCGAGGCAGCCGTTCTCTCGCGTGGCGGCGTCGATGCTGACCAGCGCGGTGACGAAGAGCGGGGCATAGGTGGACCAGCCCGCCTGCTGATCCTGGTGCGGCTCGAAGCCCTCGCCGCCCGGCATCTTGAAGTTGATCTTGTCCTTGAAGAGGACGGCGGGGCCCTCCAGCAGCGCCGCCGCCACCGCCGCGAGCGGCCCCGTGTCGAAGGCGGCGCGGAAGCCCGCGTGGTAGGGATGGAAGTTCTCGATGCGGCTCCGCACGCGCCGGCCGGGCTCCTGCCGGTGCGCTTCCCAGTACACCATGTGCCGGCCCGGCACCTCCGGCCACGCAGTGATCTCGTCGGTCCACGCGGCGAGGCGCGCGGCCTGGGCGGGATCGAAGAGGCCGCGGAGGACCAGATAGCCGTCGCGGGCGTAGGAGGCGAGCTGCGCGGGCGTGACCGTGGAAGAGGCGACCGTCGGATCCATGCGGCTCAGTATACGTGAGGCCCCGCGGCTCACACCTTTTCGACGCGTACCTCGATCTTCGGCCGGGCGGCGAGACGCGCCGCGTACCACGCGCCGATGAGGCCGCCGCCCAGCGCGAAGAGCGTCTCCGTGCCGAGCTGCCAGAGAATATTGGGAGCGTCGCCGGCGAAGGCGACCCAGTCTACCTGCTGGCCGCCGCGCCGCGCTCGCTGCTGCACGTGATATGCCACGACGCCACGCTGTGGAGCATGGGCGCGGCGGCGCGGAAGATGAGGCGCTCCAGCTGGGCCGCGTCCACGCGTTGGGATTCAAATCACTGCGCTGGCACCCGCCAGAAAGGCCCTGCGATGTGTTCGAGGGGCCGGCCGGGCTCGTTGGGCCGTAGGCCGTACCGCAACAGCGCGATGATGTCGGCGCTCGCGTGCGGATTCGACGTGAAGTAGCTGTGGCCGAAAAAGTCGCTCGTCCCGCTCACCTGGATGATGTCGACCGCCTGCAACAAGGCGATTGCTTCGATTTGCTCAGCGCTGAAGATGATGGCGTCGATCCGCCCGAGCCGGACGATGCTGCCGAACAGCCAGCTCGCCGCCGCGAGCGCCTTGTCGTCGGGCGACACGTAGAGTGTGACCCTGAGGCCGGGTGAAGGGGGCATGATGGCGCCCGGGTCCGGTTTCCCGCCGAACGGCAAGTCAGGATCGGAGAAGACTTTGAAGATCTTGGTCAGCGCGACGTCGCCATCAATGTCGGGAGCGACGAGGACGACATTGCCGATGTGGAACTCGCGACCCGGCGAGCTCTGCAGTGCGTAGGCTTCGGCGCTGAGCGCGGCCAGCGCCGATGTGAGAGTGTCCGTGCCGCGGCTATGCGCGATGAGGTGGAGACGCTCCACGCCCGGCGTCCGGGCGACGATCCGGATCGCCTTCAACAGGTCCTCGATCGCATATTCGCTTGACTCGCGGTCTATGTCGTAGCCGAACAGAATGCCGCGCCGTCCGCCCGCGGGCCAGGTGAAGATGCCGCACACGAACTCCCGACCAAGGAAATGGCACAGCTCGCCCATCGTCAGGGCTGCACTCGCGAAGCTGCTGCGGTACCCGTGCACGAACAGCACGATTTCCTTGCGGCGAGCGATAGCGAGCCGCTTCGCAATCTCGGCTTGCAGCTGCTGCTTCGCCTTTTCGTGTGCCTCGACGACCGCGGGCGCACGTCTTATGCCATCCGGAGCGACCGTGACTTCATACGGCATGGCCGGAAAGCGACCGAGCTCCGTGGTCGCCCCGAGCTTGAGCCGCAGTGGATTAACGCGTTGCGTCGCGGTGCTTTCCTTAACCAGTACGTCCCAGGAGACGTCTTCGCCGAACTCGATGATCGCCGATCCGAACGCCATCGAACGCGATCGGCCCGCGGTATAGGGCAAGTCACCGGCTTGGTCTGCCGGTGCGCGATCGGTGATGAACAGCAGATCGAGAGACGGCCGGCGACCGTCGCTCGACAACTGAGTGAAAAGCGGCCTCGCATTCGCCCCTGTGTAGAGCACCGGGGTCGGCATCATCAGGTGGTTCGTCGCACAGCCCGTCAGGACGAATGCGATGGCGGCGATGACAATGGCTGATCGCGCTCGGGGCGAGAACGTCCTTGCGATGC
>CAVYTA010000002.1:0-130480 GCA_963771355.1 uncultured Candidatus Rokubacteria bacterium
CGAATCCGCAAGGAGTGAGGGCATGGGCGTGCATGCCGCCCAGTCTCGTCCTTGACTAAACCCGTCGTCTCAGCTGTAGGGCAGGTCCCACAAGAGTTCCCCGAGCGATCAAAGTCTTGACCCAAGGCAGAATCGGAGCTGTTTAAAGCCATGCCAATCAAGTGGTTGATATAATTCACCTGATCAGCGTCACCAGCTGGATTGTCTGGGGTGAAAGCGCCGAGGAATTCGTCGCTGCTCGTCGTCAAGATAGTAATAGCGCCAACTTGGGAAGCAAGCCCCATAGAGAAGACGGTGACGACGACTGCGATGGTCAAGCTCAATCCTGCAAATCGAACCAGTCTTTCCATAAGCGACTCTCTCTCTACTGATGCCGGTTAGGTGGTGGATCGCTGACTCCTGCTCCGATACCCGCCACAGTCCAACAGCTAAGCACGTGCGATGCCAGGCTGTCTGCGCCAAGGGATCCCTTTATTTTCAGCCTGTTACAGCTCCTTCCATACGATCTTTGTGTCTAAGGCCTGCATACGATGTGCAGCGCCGTGCACATGACGTCTAGGAACATGCAATGATTCAAGCGCACGTGGCTGATTCGCAAAGCTAGCTGAGCTCCGCGAGGGTCCTCTTCGCTTCCTCTGCACCCGGGAACCCCGAGCTCAGCTTCAGGGCCTGAGCGAGGGCCTGCTTGGCTGCCGCCTTGTCGCCCAGCTTGTGATAGGTCATCCCGAGGTGGTACTGGATCTCGGCGTTGGCCGGCATCTTGGTGGCGCTTTCCTTCAACAAGCTGAGGGCGCGCTGGTAGACCCCGCGCTTGTAGAGGATCCACCCCAGGGTGTCCGAGATGCTGGGCTCGTCCGGGAGCCCTTCCTTGGCCGTCTGGGCTAGCTGAAGCGCCTTCTCCTTGTCTCCACCATGCTCGGAGTAGAGCCAGGCAAGGTTGTTTGCAGCCGGAGCAAAGCGCGGGTCGACCGCCAGCGCCCTTTCGTAGGCTTGCTGGGCCTTCGCGGTCTCGCCCTTCTGCTCGTAGACCATGCCCGAGACCATGAGCGCCGTCAGGTTCTTGGGGTTGACGCGGAGCGCCTCGTCAAGCCTGGTGAGCGCTTGATCGTGTTTGCCCGCCGCCGCGTAGAGACCGGCGAGCTTCAAGTATGCGCCGAACATTTGCGGATTGAGCTTCAGGGCCTTCAGGTAGGCCCCCTCCGCCAGATCGACCTCCTTCCTCGCTGCATGGACCCGTCCGAGCTCCGCATAGAGCCGTGGCGAGTCGGGAACGAGCGCGATTTGCCTCTTCACGCGCTCGAGCGCCGCATCGGGCTGCTTTTCGGCCAAGGCCATCGTCACGAGCTGGTCCAGCGCATCGACGTAGCCGGGAGCGAGGGCCAGGGACGCCTCGAATTGCTTCTTGGCCTCGGCCGTCTTCCCTTGAAGGCGGAGCCCCCCGCCGACGAAATAGGGGCCCCGCGGGTCCTTGGGGGCCTGCGTCAGGATCTTGCGGTAGACCTCGGTTGCCCTCGCGGGGTCCCCTTTCTTCAGGTACGCCGAGCCCAGCAGGATATAGGCGTCAACCGCCTCCGGGTGTTTTGCGAGCAGCCTTTCCAGTCCCTCGATGGCCGGCTGGTGCGCTCCCGCCTGGAGGTCCAACTCCGCGAGCCGCAGTGTCGCCGCGACGAAATCCGGGGCAGTGTTGAGGGCCTCTTTGAAGGCTTGCCTCGCTTGCTGCACCTTTCCGTCTCTGAGGTAGGCCAAACCAAGGGTGTAGTGAGCCTCGGCGAACCAGGGCTCGAGCTTCAGGGCCTGGAGAAGCTCCTGGATGGCCTCCAGTGTGTGGCCCTCTCGCAATTCGAGCCGACCCTGGTGGTAATGGCCCTCCACGTCCGAGGGGTTCTTGGCGAAAAGGGTCTTGAGCTCCTTTCGCGCCTCCACGAGGTTCCCCTCTTTCAGGAGAATGGTGATGAGTCCTCGGCGGGCTCGGAGGTTGTCCGGGTTCTTGCCCAGGATCTCGCCCAGGAGCGCCACGGCCTCCGGCCGCCGCTGCTGAGCGTCGTAGAAGGCGGCCAGCGCCAGCTTGACCTGGGCGGAGGCAGGGTCATCGATCTTGAGGGCTTCCTTGTAGATCTCCTCGGCTCGAGCGGCCTGTCCCTGCCTGCGGTAGAGGCTCGCCAGGGTCAGGCGATATTCGACCCGAGTGGGGGCCAAACGGATAGCTTCCAGCACGTGCTTCTCCGCGGCCTGGTTGTCCCCCTGTGCCCGGAGAAGCTCGGCCAGCGCCGCATGGGCGTTGGCGTCAAGGGGCTGCTCGGTCACCAGCGCGACCATCTCCGTGATCGCGCGCTTCCGATCTCCCTCGCCGTCGTACACCGCGGTCATGAGGAGCCGCGCCTCCCGGCTCGTGGCATCCTTCGCCGGCACGGCTTCAATCTGCTCCCGCGCCTTGGCGAAGTCTCGTTTGGCAAGGAAAATACCGGCGAGCTTCAGTCGGGCTTCCGGCTGCGCCGGGTTCAACTCCAGGCTCTTGCTTAGCGCCGCGAAGGCGAGCGACCCTTCCCCGAGCTTCAAGGCGGCGAGGCCGATCCGGTAGTAGGCCTCGGCGTTGTTGGGGTCGATGACGAGAAACCTGCGGAACTCGAGAATGGCCTCGCGGTACTTCTCCTTCTCCGCAAAGCTCACCCCGCGTTGCCAGTGCCTGGCCTTCGTCGCCTCGGGGCTCCGGGAGCAGCCGACGGCGAGACCCACGAACCCCGCCAAGAGGACACACAGCAGAAAATAGGTGCGGGCTCCACGCTTCATCGTCAATTCCCTCTGATCGGTACCGAATGAGATGCTTCGAGGCGCGGGCTTTCACCACCGCGTCGCAGGATCAACGCCAAAATGACGAGAGACACGAGGGTAAGGGCCCACACGCCCTTGGCGATGGAGTTATGGATGAAGCCTTGCGCCGCGCTGGGCCCGATGTAATACACGGCGAGGGCGATTGTGGCAACGCGGACCGCGTTGGCCAGGATGGCGATCGGGATCGCCGACGCCACGAGGATCAGCTTCCGCGGCAGACTCCGCTGGCTCAGGTGGGCGAAGGCGATGGTCAGTACCACGAGCGCCGACAAGAAACGGAGTCCGTTGCAGACCGTGGCCACGGTCAACGTGATGCCGGGGAGCTGGATCAGCACGCCGTCCAGGAAGAACGGGACGTCAAAGAGATCGAGCGCCGCCCCAGCGGTCCGCGCCGCGAAGAGCTGCAAGTCCTGGGTCACGGCGCTGACCACCGGGTTCGGGAGCGGCAGCATCAAGAGCAGGAATGCCACGGGGAAGGCCGCAGCCTGCAACGCGCGCGGCCCGAGGATCCAGAGCACCATGCCCGCCAGACACATGACCAGGGATACGCCCTGCAGGAGGAGGCTTTCGATCGAGCGCCCGGCGAAGAGGAGTCCCAGCGCCAGCAGGATGACCGCAAGGCCGATCGCTGCCCCGGCGTGACGGCGGCTCGGATCCTTGCTCGGTCGGTCCAGAGCAAGAACGCGCTAAACGCAGGGACCAAGGGCCCATGCCCCGCATACGGATGCGTCCACCAGGCGTGGGCAAGGTCCCGGAGGGTGGGCGTGTAGAGGGGCGCCAGGATGAGCCCCCCGACTATGAGCTTGAGAAGAGCTGTTCGGTTCAAGGCCTGAGCCCGCGATCACGCAGGGCAGGCTCGAACACAATGAACATAGCCCGCCCGTTGTCAAGGCGCCAGGCTTTTCGGTGAAGTGACACTTCCATGGCCTCGCCGGCGTTCATCGACTCGGCCTGCCTCTCGCTGCGTTCTCCTGGGATTTCCTGATCTGCTCCAGTACTGGGTCCTGCGGCATCGCGCACTTGGCCGTCAGATCTGGCGTCGGGCACGCCCCCGGCATGAATTGCTCCGCGCCTGGCTGCTGCTGCGCGGCGCGCCGGGCGCGCTCAGTCTCCTGCCGGGCCTCGGTCCGACGGGCGGCGTCGGTCTCTTTGGCTTACGCACGCGCTCGGCCTCCGGCCTCACGCGCGCGCTCGATCTCTTCGGCCTTACGCGCGCGCGCGGCCTCCTGACGCGCCCTGCTCTTCTCCTTCGCCGCCTGGGCGGCTGCCTCTTGAGCCTGGGCCTCCGCCTGCCGTCGCGTTCCACCTCCGCCGCCCGGCGCTGGTGCTCGCGCTCTGCCGTCTCTTTGGCCTGGCGCCTGAGCTCGTACTCGCGCTGGGCTTCGTAGCAGGCGAAGTGACGTTCTATGTCGATCCGCTGGGCATGCGACGGCCGCACCGAGTTTGACCCGCTGCCAGTAGCTAAACAGCGCGTCAGGGAGAACTCGTCGGCTCCGGCAGGGACCACGAGCATGACGGCGGCCAGCCAGGCTCCGAGGAGCGACGTGTACACCCAGCCGCGACTCATCGCACTCCCCCATCGCTTCGCACTACTTGAATAGGTCGTAGGAGGCGGAGATCATCCGGAGCATCCGCGGACACGTTAAGATCGCGGTGGCGGAGGTCGGACATCAGGAGCGCGTCCGGATTGGTGGGGCTCGTGTCTGCCGGGCCGGGGTTCGATAGCACCCGTTCGTCAAGCAGCCTCACGGAGTCCTGAAGGGCCAGCATCGCTTACACCATCCTGTTGGTGCACGTCCCTGCGGTTGTCGTCGCAGTCTAATACATCGGGCTCAGCGCGCGCCAAGGATTCGTACACAAATTCATCGCCAAGACTTGTGTTAGTCGTGATACTCGTCCCTCTCGGCATCGTGACGCTCCTCCTGAGACGTGCTTGGCGAGAGCCCAGCGGCGCGGACAAACCGGTACTGCATAATCTATGACGTTTTTTGCATAATTAAGGTAAGCATTTGCATTGGAAGACTGGCTTCCGTGGAATTCCGGAGCCCCGTCGATCGCGGCCGCCCGCGGGCCACCCCAAGAGACATTCTGGCTGAGGGCTAAGCGGTTCCTCTTTCGGCATTCCGGGGGCTTGTATCATCGGCACTGACTCAGGAGGAGGAGGAGGCTTTCAATGGAGCGCCCGGCGAAGAGGAGTCCAAGCGCTAGCGGGATCCTAGCAAGGCCGATCGAGTGCACTGGTCCCCGGCAGCATGGAGGAGGCTCTCCAAGAGCCCTCAGGTGGTTCCTTGCGCTGGCGCTGTTGTCGTCTCTGATCCTGCCTGTCCCCGCGGCGACAGCTCAGACCCTCGATCAATACGGCGGCTATACATCCCTGCCCGTGCCGGGTGGCGCGACGGGGCGCTTCCGGGTCGGGAAACTCGGTAGTCGGTGGGTCTTTGTCACGCCCGCGGGCAATGCATTCTGGATGACGGGGGTCTTCAACATTGATGTCGATAAGCGATTTGTCGATCTTGCGGCAAAGTACGGCGGGACAAACCCGCAGGCATCGTTTGGCATCCAGGCGACCAAGCGCCTGACATCGTGGGGCTTCAATTCCGTCGCGGAGTACTCGTCGGCCTATGTGTACCCGTATCGAGCGGGTGTCGTGAAAATGCCCGCGATGATCATGGCTCGACCGACGTCGGCGGGGCTCGGGAACTCGGGGAATCGCGCGCCTGCAGGCGGCGCCTACAAGGACATGATCGACTCGTTGGGTCCCGTCTATACGAATGCGCGGCGCTCATTCCCTGACGTGTTCGACCCCGCGTACGCAACGTATGTCAATGCCTACATGCCGGCTCTTGTGGTGAACGATCCCTTCTGGGGTGGGCTGGCGAGCTTGCCGTGGTGCATCGGCGTCAGCGTGGACGACGCGGACGATCTCTTTGGATTCGGGCCGGGCCCAGAGGTGCCCTCGGCACGCGTCCATCCGCATCCCTCGTGGTATGCCATTGCGGCATCCCCAGGCAAGGCGTCCAGCGCGAAGTGGAAGCAGACGTACACCGACACCAAGGTCTACACGAAGTACGCTTTGCAGAGATTCCTTCAGGGGCGTTACGCGACTATTGGCGCCCTGAACACGGCGTGGGGGTCAAACTACACGACGTGGGACAGTGCCGGCGGCTGGGGCGTGGGCACCGGCTGGCTCGATGAAGATGGGCGTCACACCGCCTGGCTGGGCGCGACGAACGCCACCCTGGCGGGAGCCACGCCAGGAGTCACGAAAGACCTCGATGATTTCCTCTACGAGATTGCACATCAATACTTCTCCGTCGTGACGGCAGCGGTCCGTACGGCCGCGCCCAACCAGCTCATGTGGGGGCCGGCCTCGCTCAACGGGTGGGGCGGACTCACGAGGAAACAGATCCTGCGGGCTGCCGGGGGGTCGGTTGATGTGCTGAACGCGATGATTAGCAGTCAGAATGTCGCGGACAAAACAAAGGCCTACTATGGTGATAAACCGGTTGTGACCTGGGAGGGGTACACGGCCAATCCCGATTCTGGGATGCATTCTCATCCAGACAATCCGCCCCGTGACAACGTTGCCTATAAGTTTACGGTGGCCGATCAAGCCGCCCGGGCATCGCACTACACGACACGTATGGCTTTTCTTCTGTCGGTAGAGACGGTTGTGGGGCTCAAGTGGTGGGCGTGGCGGGACTCGTGGGGCGAAAAGCGCAACTGGGGGCTGACGTCCCTCAAGGACAACGCCTACGATGGGATCGAGGCGCGGATCGGCGTCGGCACCGATCCGTGGGGCTACGCGACCGGCGGGGAAGCGGGGAACTACGGCAATTTCCTGAGCTCGGTCAAGAGCGCAAACGCAGGGGTGGCCGCGACAATCGGTGGCCCGACCGGTGGGATCCGTTGACAGCTGTCGGGCGAGGCAGCAAGGCACGGACCACTATTCTTCCCTCCGACATGATCACAAGGAGCTCGCCCGCCCGCGGTACGCCGGAGGTTGATCGGCTGGCATCGCCTTGCTCAGACCTTCGAAACAGGGCAGCTCCCTAGGTCCCCCGCAGTCCGAGCGGGTCAGAGTCGGCCCCGGGCGCCTCCTCGCAGAATTGACCCACTGTCGACCAGATGACACTGTTACGACGATCGAACCATCCGCTCACATGGCTTCAAGTGGCCTGGATTGTAACTGCTTGGTCTTACAGAAGAAAACTTGTGGCACGCCCGTTGCTGCTCTGAAAGGCCACAAAGGCAAAGAGCGAAAGCCCCGTCCCGAAAAGGCAAACCCGCCGCGAGGTGGGGGCGCAAAGCCACGGGTCAGGCATCGGGCCTGACAGCCGGGCTGTCGAAGGAAGGGAACGAGGGTCATCGCAACGTGGAGGAGGTTCTCCAATGGCCCTCAGGTGGCTCCTTGCGCTACCCTGCTGTCGTCTCTCTTCCTGCCTGTCCCCGCGGCGACGGCTCAGACCCTCGATCAATACGGCGGCTATGCGTCCCTGCCCGTGCCGGGTGGGGCAACCGGCTCCTTCCGGGTCGGGAAAATCGGCGACCGGTGGGTCTTTGTCACGCCCGAGGGCAATGCATTCTGGATGACCGGGGTCTACAACATTAATGCCGATACCCGGTTGTCGATCTTGCGGCAAAATACGGCGGGACAAACCCGCAGGCATCGTTTGGCATCGGGGCGACCAAGCGCCTGACATCGTGGGGCTTCAATTCCGTCGCGGAGTACTCGTCGGCATATGTGAACCCCTATCGACCGGTGTCGTGGAGATGCCTCGTGATGGTTATGGCCCGATCAAGCGCCAAAGGGAATTCGCTGCACGGCGCCTATGTACAGCATAAGAAACGTAACAAAAGCCCTTATAGACGCCGTTCCTCTACCTTTCCTTTAAGAGTCGTAAGTTCCCCGATATCTTTGATCCAGCTTTGCAACTACTGGATGCCTACATGCCGGCCTTGTGGCCATCCCTACTATGCGCGGGCGGCGACCTCGCCGTGGCGCATCGGCGTTAGCATGGACGACACTGATGACCTCTTCGGCTTTGGGCCCGGCCCAGAGGTGCCCGCGGCACACCTCCATCCTCATCCCTCATGGTATGCCATCGCGGCTCCTCAGCCACGGCGTCCAGCGCCAAGCAAGCGAGACGTACACCGACCCCAAGGTCTACATAAAGTACGCACTCCGGAATTCTCCAGGGGCGTACGGGACGTTGGCGCCTTGAACACCGCGTGGGGGTCAAACTACACGACGTTTGACAGCGCCGGCGGGCTGGGGAGCGGGCACGGGCTGGCTCGATGAAGACGGGCGCCAGACAGCCTGGCTGGGCACGACCGACGGCAACTAGCGCGAGCCACGCCAGGCGGTCCGAAGGGACCTCGATGATTTCCTCTACGAGATTGCCACATCAATACTTCTCGGTCTCGAGCGGCAGCGGTCCGTACGGCCGCGCCCAATCAGCTCATCTGGGGCCGGCCTCCCATCAACGGGTGGGGCGGGCTCCCGCGGAGACAGATCCTTCAGGCGGCCGGGGAGTACACTCGATGTTCTCAACGCGACGAGCTAGCGGTGCAGAGTACCGCGGACAACAGTGGCCTACCCTGGCGACAAACCCTGTGTGCTCGGGCGGGGTTTACGGCCAATTCCGATTCTGGCATGTCCCCGTACCCGATCGCCGCGGCACGACTCTCGCCTATTATTTCACATGACCGATCAGGGTGCGCGTGGCTCGAATTACGCCTGCACGATATGGCGTTTCTCCTCTCAGGGCGCCGATCGGTTGTCGGGCATCAAATGGTGGGCAGTGGCAGGACAAGTGGGGCGAGAAGCTCAACTGGGGGCTGACGACCCTCAGGATAATGCCTATGATGGGGTCGAGGCGCGTGTCGCCGTCGGACCGATCCGTGGGGCTATGCGACTAGGCGGGGAAGACAGGGACTACGGCGATTTCTTGACCTCGGTAATGACGGCAAACGCTGGGGTGGCCGCGCAATCGGCGCCGGAGGCGGCCGTCCGCCGTCGACCACCGTGTCAATAAGCTCGCCGACGCCGGGAGCACGGTGCAGCAGACCGTCACCGTCTCCGCAGCAGCCTCGACCTCTGCCGTTCGCGTCGATCTGGCTTTGGACGGGGCCTTGTAGGCATCTTTAGTGGAACGGTGGCCCAGTATCCCTGGGATACGACGGCGTCGCCAACAGCACGCACCGGTGGATCGCGAAGGCATATGATGTTTCGGGGCTTCAGTCACGTCCTCTCCCGTGGACGTCATCGTCAGCAACGCCGGCACCTCGGATACCACGCCGCCTGTGGTGTCCATCACGCAGCCGACGAATGGAAGCTCCGTCGTCCGAAAGACGAAGACCACGATCCAGGCGACCGCCTCGGATAATGTCGGTGTAACGCGCGTGGAGTTTTACGTCAACGGCAGCCTGAAGTGTTCGGTTACCGTAGCCCCCTATGCCTGCCAGTGGCAGGTGCCTGCGGCCAACCCGGCCACGGAAAAGTGTATAGTCTTCAGGCGAAGGCCTACGATGCACAGGGTAACGTGGGCTCCTCCAGCATTGTGACGGTGCAGTCACAATAGGAGTCCTCGGTGCCTCCGGACGCCTGGGGATGTGGTGGTCTATGGCCTCACTGTTCGTGCCCCCGCTGGGGTGCCCACGAGTTGTGGTGACGTTGGCAGTGGCTCCACTGCCATCGTCCGGATTGTGCTCAAGACAGGCAGCTCCCTGTCTTGAGCACAATCCGGACGATCGCAGGCGAACCCGCTGCCAACGTCGCCACAGCTCGATGGGCACCCCAGCGGGCACACGAGCGGTGAGGCCATGTCCCACCACATCCCCAGGGTCCGGAGGCACCGAGGATTCCTATTGGGCCTCCACCGTCACAATACTGGAGGAACCCACGTTACCTCGTGCATCGTAGGCCTTTGCCTGGAGACTATACGCTTTCCCGCTGGCCGGGTTGGCCGCAGGCACCTGCCATTGGCAGGCATAGGGGGCTACGGTAGCCGAACACTTCAGGACGCCGTTGAGGTAAAACTCCACGCGCGTTACGCCGACATTATCCGAGGCGGTCGCCTGGATCGTGGCCTTCGTCTTGCGGACGACGGAGCTTCCATTCGTCGGCTGCGTAATGGACACCACAGGCGGCGTGGTATCCGCGCTGCCGGCGTTGCTGACGGTGACGTCCACGGGAGAGGACGTGACTGAAGTCCCGGAACCGTCATAGGCCTTCGCGACCCACCGGTGCGTGCCGTTCTGCGATTTCGTCGTATCCCAGGGATACTTGGACCACCGTCCCACCAAAAATGCCTACAAGGCTCCCGTTCAAAGTCAAATCGACACGAACGGCGGAGCTCGAGGCTGCTGCGGAGACGGTGACGGTCTGCTGCACCGTGCTCCCGGGCGTTGAGCTGATTGACACTGAGGCCGATGGCGGGTGCCGCCCCGGCGCCGATTGCCGCGGCCACCCCAGCGTTCGCGGTCATTACCGAGCTCAGGAAATTGCCGTAGTCCCTGTCCTCCCCGCCCACCGCGAATCCAGACGAATTGGTGCCGGCGGCGATCCGCGCCTCGATCCCATCATAGGCATTGTCCTTGAGGACGTCAGCCCCCAGTTGCGCTTTTCGCCACGAGTCCTGCCATGCCCACCATTTGAGCCCGACAACCGTCGGCACTGAGAGGAGAAACGCCATGCGTGATGGATAATACGAAGCCCGCGCAGCCTGATTGGTCACTGTAAAATCATAGGCCACATTGTTGCTTGACGGACTATCAGGGTACGCGTATATCCCAGAATCGGGATTGGCCGTATACCCTTCCCAGGTCACAACCGGTTTGTCACCATAGTAGGCCTTTGTTTTGTCCGCGGTATTCTGACTGCTAATCATCGCGTTGAGCACATCAACCGACTCCCCGGCAGCTTGCAGGATCTGTTTCCTCGTGAGCCCGCCCCACCCGTTTAGCGAGGCCGGCCCCCACATGAGCTGATTGGGCGCGGCCGTACGGACCGCTGCCGTCACGACGGAGAAGTATTGATGTGCAATCTCGTAGAGGAAATCATCGAGGTCTTTCGTGACCCCTGGCGTGGCTCCCGCCAGGGTGGCGTTCGTCGTGCCCAGCCAGGCGGTATGGCGCCCATCTTCATCGAGCCAGCCGGTGCCCACACCCCAGCCGCCGGCACTGTCCCACGTCGTGTAGTTTGACCCCCACGCCGTGTTCAGGGCGCCAATCGTCGCGTAACGCCCCTGAAGGAATTCCCGCAATGCGTACTTTGTATAGACCTTGGTGTCGGTGTACGTCTGCCCCCACTTGACGCTGGACGCCGTGGCTGAGGATGCCGCAATGGCATACCACGAGGGATGCGGATGGAGGCGTGCCGAGGGCACCTCTGGGCCCGGCCCGAATCCAAAGAGATCGTCCGCGTCGTCCACGCTGACGCCGATGCACCACGGCGAGTCGCCAGCCCACCCCAGAAGGGATCGTTCACCACAAGAGCCGGCATGTAGGCGTCCACGTAGTTTGCATACGCTGGATCAAATACATCGGGGAACGAACGACTGATAAAGGAAAGGTAGAGGGAACGGCGTCTATAAGGTCTTTGTACGTTTCTCCTGCCAGTACATAACCGCCGGTGTTGCCAAATCCCTTTGACGTGGGTCGGGCCATAATCATCGCGGGCATCTTCACGACACCGGCTCATAGGGGTACACATAGGCCGACGAGTACTCCGCGACGGAATTAAAGCCCCACGATGTCAGGCGCTTGGTCGCCTCGATGCCAAACGATGCCTGCGGGTTTGTCCCGCCGTATTTTGCCGCAAGATCGACAAACCGGGTATCGGCATTAATGTTGAAGACCCCGGTCATCCAGAATGCATTGCCCGCGGGCGTGACAAAGACCCACCGGTCGCCGAGTTTCCCGACCCGGAAGTACCCGGTTGCCCCACCCGGCACGGGCAGGGACGCATAGCCGCCGTATTGATCGAGGGTCTGAGCCGTCGCCGCGGGGACAGGCAGGAAGAGAGACGACAGCAGGGTGAGCGCAAGGAGCCACCTGAGAGCCATTGGAGAACCTCCTCCACGTTGCGATGACCCTCGTTCCCTTCCTTCGACAGCCCGGCTGTCAGGCCCGATGCCTGACCCGTGGCTTTGCGCCCCCACCTCGCGGCGGGTTTGCCTTTTCGGGACGGGGCTTTCGCTCTTTGCCTCTGTGGCCTTTCAGAGCAGCAACGGGCGTGCCACAAGTTTTCTTCTGTAAGACCAAGCGGTTACAATCCAGGCCACTTGAAGCCATGTGAGCGGATGGTTCGATCGTCGTAACAGTGTCATCTGGTCGACAGTGGGTCAATTCTGCGAGGAGGCGCCCGGGGCCGACTCTGACCCGCTCGGACTGCGGGGGACCTAGGGAGCTGCCCTGTTTCGAAGGTCTGAGCAAGGCGATGCCAGCCGATCAACCTCCGGCGTACCGCGGGCGGGCGAGCTCCTTGTGATCATGTCGGAGGGCAGAATAGTGGTCCGTGCCTTGCTGCCTCGCCCGACAGCTGTCAACGGATCCCACCGGTCGGGCCGCCGATTGCCGCGGCCACCCCTGCGTTTGCGCTCTTGACCGAGCTCAGGAAATTCCCGTAGTTCCGCTCTTCCCCGCCGGTCTTGTAGCCCCAGGGATCGGTGCCGATGGCGATCCGCGCCTCGACCCCATCGTAGGCATTGTCCTTCAGAGACGTCAGCCCCCAGTTGCGCTTCTCGCCCCACGAGTCCCGCCATGCCCACCACTTGAGCCCGACAACCGTCTGTACCGACAGAAGAAAGGCCATACGTGTCGTGTAGTACGATGCCCGGGCGGCTTGATCGGCCACCGTAAACTTGATAGGCCACATTGTCACTGAGCGGCTATTCAGGGTAGAGCGTAAATCCCAGAATCGAGATTGGCCGTGTACCCCTCCCAGGTCACAACGGGTTTATCACCGTAGTAGGCCTTCGTTTTGTCCGCGACATTCTGACTGCTAATCATCGCGTTCAGCACATCAACCGACTCGCCGGCGGCTTGCAGAATCTGTTTCCTCGTGAGCCCGCCCCACCCGTTGAGCGAGGCCGGGCCCCACATGAGCTGATGGCGCGGTCGCCCGGACCGCGGCCGCCACGATGGAGAAGTATTGATGCGCAATCTCGTAGAGGAAATCATCGAGGTCTTTCGTGACCCCTGGCGTGGCGCCCGCCAGGGTGGCGTCTCGCGCCAAGCCAGGCCGTGTGGCGCCCATCTTCATCGAGCCAGCCGGTGCCCACCCCCCAGCCGCCGGCACTGCCCCACGTCGTATAGTTTGACCCCCACGCCGTGTTCAGGGCGCCAATAGTCGCGTAACGCCCCTGAAGGAATCCCTGCAAGGCGTACTTCGTGTAGACCTTGGTGTCGGTGTACGTCTGCTTCCACTTCGCGCTGGACGCCTTCGCTGGGAATGCCGCCATGGCAAATCACGAAGGATGCGGATGGAGGCGTGCCGAAGGCACCTCTGGGCCCGGCCCGAATCCAAAGAATCGTCCGCGTCGTCCACGCTGACGCCGATGCACCACGGCAAGGTCGCCAGCCCACCCCAGAAGGGATCGCACCACAAGGGCCGGCATGTAGGCATTGACATACGTTGCGTACGCGGGATCAAATACGTCAGGGAATGAACGACTCGCATAAGTATAGAGGGACCCAAGGAGTCGATCAGGTCCTTGAACGCGCCGCCTGCAGGCACATGACCCCCCGAGTTCCCGAGCTCCTCCTAGGTCGGGCGCGCCAAAATCATCGCGGGCATTTTCACGACACCCGCTCGATACGGGTACACATAGGCCGACGAGAACTCCGCGACGGAATTGAAGCCCCACGATCTCAGGCGCTTGGTCGCCTGGATGCCAAACGATGCCTGCGGGTTTGTCCCGCCGTACTTCGCCGCAATATCGACAAACCGGGTATCGACATCAATGTTGAAGACCCCGGTCATCCAGAATGCATTGCCCGCGGGCGTGACAAATACCGACCGACTACCGAGTTTCCCGACCCGGAAGCGCCCCGTCGCGCCACCCGGCACGGGCAGGGATGTATAGCCGCCGTATTGATCGAGGGTCTGAGCTGTCGCCGCGGGGACAGGCAGGATCAGAGACGACAACAGCGCCAGCGCAAGGAACCACCTGAGGGCTCTTGGAGAGCCTCCTCCATGCTGCCGGGGACCAGTGCACTCGATCGGCCTTGCTAGGATCCCGCTAGCGCTTGGACTCCTCTTCGCCGGGCGCTCCATTGAAAGCCTCCTCCTCCTCCTGAGTCAGTGCCGATGATACAAGCCCCCGGAATGCCGAAAGAGGAACCGCTTAGCCCTCAGCCAGAATGTCTCTTGGGGTGGCCCGCGGGCGGCCGCGATCGACGGGGCTCCGGAATTCCACGGAAGCCAGTCTTCCAATGCAAGCGCTTACCGTAACTGTGCAAGGAACGTCACAGATCATGCAACGCCGCTTCGTGCTCGCCAGGGCGCCTCACAGGAGCGTCAGATGCCGCGAGGGATGAGTACACGACTCACACCTCCTTGGCGATGAATTTGTGTACGAATCCTCGACCCGCGCTGGGTCCGATGATTAGACTGCGACGAACCGCGGTGACGTGCACCAACAGGATGGTATAAGCGATGCTGGCCCTTCAGGACTCCATGAGGCCGCATGACGAACGGGGGCTATTGAACCCGGCCCTGCCGGAACGGCGTGACAATCGGCGGCGGCGCTCCTGAGGACCGTCCTCCTCCACCGCGATCTGAAGGTGTCCGCGGATGCCCCGGATGATCCCACCTCCTACGACCTATTAAGTAGTGGAAGCGAAGGGGGAGAGAGATGAGTCGCGGCTCGATGACATGGTCGCTCCTCGGGGCCTGGCTGGCCGCCGTCGTGACCGTGGTCCCTGCCGGAGCCGACGAGTTCTCCCTGACGCGCTGTTTAGCCACCGGCAGCGGGTCAAACTCGGTGCGGCCGTCGCATGCCCAGGGGATCGACATAGAACGTCACTTAGCCTGCTACGAAGCCCAGCGCGAGTACGAGCTCAGGCGCCAGGCCAAAGAGACGGTAGAGCGCGAGCACCAGCGCCGCGGCGGCGGAGGTGGAAGCGCGACGGCAGGCGGAGGCCCAGGCGAAGGAGACAGCCGAGCAGGCGGCCAAGGAGAAGAGCAGGGCGCGTCAGGAGGCCGCGCGCGCGCGTAAGGCCGAAGAGGTCGAGCGCGCGCGGAGGCCCGTGAGGCCAAAGAGATCGACGCCGCCCGTCGGATCGAGGCCCAGCAGGAGACTGAGCGCGCCCGGCGTGCCGCGCACAGGAGCGCGCGGAGCAATTCATGCCCCGAGCGTGCGCGACGCCAGATCTGATCGCCAAGTGCGCGATGTCACAGGACCCAGTACTGGAGCAGATCAGGAAATCCCAGGAGAACGCAGCGAGAGGCAGGCCGAGTCGATGAACGCCGGCGAGGCCATGGAAGTGTCACTTCGCCGAAAAGCCTGACGCCTTGACAACGGGCGGGTATGTTCATTGTGTTCGAGCCTGCCTGCGTGATCGCGGGCTCAGGCCTTGAACCAAACAACTCTTCTCAAGCTCATAGTCTCGGGACTCATCCTGGCGCCCCTCTACGCGCCCGTCGCCCGAGACCTTGCCCAGGCCTGGTGGACGCATCAGTACGCGGGGCATGGGCCCTTGGTCCCTGCGTTTAGCGCGTTCGTGCTCTGGACCGATCGAGCCCGGATCCGAGCCGCCGCCACGCCGGGGCACGTGATCGGCCTTGCGGTCATCCTGCTGGCGCTGGGACTCCTCTTCGCCGGGCGCTCGACCGCAAGCCTCCTCCTGCAGGGTGTGTCCCTCGTCATGTGTCTGGCGGGTATGGTGCTCTGGATCCTCGGGCCGCGAACGTTGCAGGCCGCGGCCTTCCCCGTCGCATTCCTTCTATTCATGCTGCCCCTCCCGAGCCCGGTGGTCAGCGCCGTGACCGAGGACTTGCAGCTCTTCGCGGCGTGGATCGCTGGGGCGGCGCTCGATGCTTTTGACGTCCCCTTCTTTCTGGACGGCGTACAGATCCAGCTTCCCGGCATCACGCTGGCCGTGGCCACGGTCTGCAACGGGCTCCGCTTCCTGTTGGCGCTCCTGGTGGTGACCATCGCCTTCGCCCACCTGAGCCAGCGGAGTCTGCCGCGCAAGCTGATCCTGATAGCCTCGGCGCTCCCGATCGCCATCCTGGCCAACGCGGTCCGCGTTGCCACAATTGCCCTCGCTGCGTACTATATCGGGCCCAGCGCGGCGCAAGGCTTCATCCATGACTCCATCGCCAAGGGTGTGTGGGCCATTACCCTCGTGCCGCTCGTCATTTTGGCGTTCATCCTGCGACGCGGTGGTGAAAGCCCACGCCTCGAAGCATCTCATTCGGTACCACTCGGAGGGGCGTCACGATGAAGCGTGGGTCCTCCGCCTATTTTCTGCTTTTACTCGTTGGGCTCGCGTTCCTCAGCCTCAGCTGCTCCCGGAGCCCCGAGGCCACGAAGGCCAGGCACTGGCAGCGCGGACTGAGTTTCGCGGAGAAGGAAAAGACCGCGAAGCCATCCTCGAATTCCGTAGATTCCTCGTCCTCGACCCCAACCACGCCGAGGCCTACTACCGGATCGGGCTCGCCGCCTTCAAGCTCGGGGAGGGCTCGCTCGCGCAAACAGCCCTGACCAAGAGCCTGGAGCTGAACCCGGAGCAACCAGATGCCAGGTTGAAGCTCGCCACCGTGCTCATCGCCAGGCGGGATTGGGCCAAGGCCCGCGACCAGATTCAGACCGTCCAGGCGAAGGATGCAACAAATCATGACGCCCGGCTTCTCATGGCTGCCGTCTACGAAGGGGAAGGAGACCGAAAGCGCGCAATCGCAGAGCTGGCCCCCATCGTGGAGAACAGGCCTGATGATGCTCGAAGTCATGCTGCTCTGGGCGAGCTTCTGCGGGCACAGGAGGATAATCAGGGCGCGGAGAAGCATATGCTCGAGGCCATTCGCCTCGCCCCCACCAAGATCGAGTATCGCCTGGCCCTGGCGAACCACTATCGCAGGCTCGGACAAGCAGCTCGAGCCGAGGCAACCTACAAGGAAACTCTCAAGATCGATGATCCTGCCTCCGCCCCGGTCAAGCTGGCGCTGGCGGACTTCTACGACAGTCAGCAGCGCTGGGCGGAGGCCGAGGCGCTTTTACTCGAGATGCTCGCCAAGAACCCGGACAACGTCCGGGCCCGTCACGGACTGATCAGCGTGCTACTGAAAGAAGGGAAACTGTCCGATGCGAGAAGGGAGCTGAAGACGCTTCTTGCCAAGAATCCCTCGGATGTGGAGGGGCACTATTACCTGGGGCGACTCGAGCTGCGTGAGAATCACCTCCAAGAGGCCATCCAGGAGTTCCTCCAAGCGGTGAAGCTCGAGCCGCGGCTGGCCCGAGCCCACCACAGCCTTGGGCTGGCGTACCTCCGGAGTGGAAATCTTCCCCAGGCGAGACAGGCCTTCAGGGCAGCTCTCAACGCTGCCCCAGACTCCATCGAGTCAGCGTTGCAGCTAGCCGAGTCGGACCTCCGGCAGGCGCTACGCAGCCAGCGATCGAGGGCTTGGAAAGGCTAATTGCAAAGCGACCCGATACAGTCCACGCGTATGTGCTATTGGGCTCAGCGTACCTGGCGAAAAGAGAGGCCGTCAAGGCAACCGAGATTTATCGCAAGCTGTTGAAGCTGGCGCCCAAGGACCCGCAGGGTCCCTACCTTGTCGGGGTTGGCCTCCGCGCTCAAGGGAAAACGCCTGAGGCCAAGAAGCACTTCGAGACGGCTCTCGATCTTGCGCCCGCTCATGTGCCTGCGCTCGAGCAGCTAGTCTCCATGGCGCTCGCCGAGAAGCAACCCGACGCCGCTCTCGAGCGCGTCAAGAGGCAGCTCGCACTTGCTCCGAAGTCCCCGCAACTTTATTCCGAATTGGGGCGGGTCCATGAAGCAAGAAAGGAAACCGGCCTCGCCGAGACCGCTTATTTGAAGGCCCTCGAGCTGGAGCCACGGATGTTCAGCGCATTCATGCGGTTGGCAAATCTTTACTCAAGTTCAGGGCAGTACGATCAAGGAATCGCGAAGCTGAATGGCGCGCTCAAACTGGACCCGAAGAATGTGGTCGCGCTCACGGTTCTGGGCCTTCTGTACCAGCAGAAGGGTGAAATGCAGAACGCACAACGGGCCTACGAACAGGCGCTGGCGATCAATCCCCGGCTCGCCCCCGCGGCGAACAACCTTGCCTGGATCTACTCCGAGTACGGGGGCGACAAGGAGAAGGCACTTCAGCTCGCTCAGACGGCCAGGGAGGCGCTCCCAGAGGACCCCGGCATCTCGGACACCCTCGGGTGGATCCTCTACAAGCGAGGCGTCTACCAACGCGCCTTGAGCTTGTTGCAGGAGAGCGCGGGCAAGATGCCCGCGAACGCCGAGGTGCAGTACCACCTGGGGATGACGCACTTCAAGCTGGGCAACAAGGCAGCGGCGAAACAAGCACTCGCCGAGGCCCTGAAACTGAGCCCGACATTCCAGGGAGCGGATGAGGCCAAGACAATCCTGGCCAAGATCGACTAGCTGGGGATCGCCGTCAATGCACTACATAGCCGCTGCAGTCTCATGCAGCAATCCTGCAACAGGATGCGACCCCATTGGCTCTAAACTATTGAAATATTGGACGGGAACCTGTGGCATGCTCCGTGCTGCTAAACGGTCACCACAGACGTCCGATCCCCATCACCAAGAGCAGGGAGGCATTATGGAAGGACTGAGGAAGTGCGCAGGTAGGGCGGGGCTGATCGCGTTGATGGCGGTGTTGGCCGTCGGATCTTTTGCGATGAGCGCCGAGGCGTTGTTGACATATAACCTGGATCACGTGTTCTCCGGCGCCACACCGTCCGGCGGCACCCCGTACGCAACCGCGACATTCCTAAGTACTGGGGCAAATGAGGTTACGCTGACGATGACGAACCTCCTTGGAAGCGGTCAGTTCATCACGGAGTGGGATTTCAACAGCACGGTCACCAGCGGCCTCACGTTCACGTACGTCTCCGGGGCTGAAGCGGAGAGCGTGGGCTTGGGCAGCAATTCGTTCCAGGCTGATGGGGATGGAAAGTATGACATCGAGTTCGATTTTCCCAGCAGTGAAGCCGACAGATTCACTGCCGGTACCTCGGCGTACACCATCACTGGTACTGGAATTACCGAAGCGACGTTTAGTGGGCTCAGCGCACCGGGCGGAGGCGCAGGAGGCCCCTTCCACACGGCCGCGCATGTCCAGGGGATTCCCGGCACGGGTGGGGGCACCTGCAGCGGATGGATTTCCGACACTGTAGCCGGCTCAGGTGGGAGTACCACCGGTCCGTGCACTGCAGTCGCGGAGCCGTCAGTTCTCCTCTTCAGTGGGCTCGGATTGGCATTCGTGGGGGGCCTCTGGAGGCGGATGCGGAACATCTCGACGCGGCCTGTCTAAAGAATAAGACGCCCTGACCCCGCGACCGCCCCCTTCTGTCTAGGCAGTTGGGGGCGGTGTGTGTGTACCCAGCCGCGAGCGCTACGTGCGCGGCGTCCGCCACTTCGCCGCCGCCGCTTTTTGCGGCCCCCCGATCAGCTGACCCTCGACGAGACGACGAAGACGCAGGCCGCGCTCAAGTCATGCTGAGGCGGGCAGCAAACGCCAGCGTGCCACGGCCAACGGCACCAAACGGACCGGCGCACGTGGCCTTGCCCCTTATCGGACGTCAGCGCTGTTGGCGCGGAGACTCCTTCAGGAGCCAGTCGATGATCGCGGAGGGATCCTGGGTCTCACGCTCCGGACGGGCCTCTTGACGGGAGGCAGCACCGCTCTCCGGCGCAGGCCTGACCGGGACACGGGACGTCGCTTCTGCGCGCTCCGCGGAGCCGGCGGTGGGGTCCTGACCCTCTCTGACGGTGGCGGGGGCGTGCCCCGGACACGAGGCGTTCCCTGTGTGCCCTCCGGCGTCGAGGGTAGCGCGGTCCTGCTCGCCGGTGACGCCGGCACGGGCGGTGTGGCCCGGGGCATTACCGGGGTCCCCTCCCGCGCCAAGGACGGCGTGCTTGTGACGGCCGGTGGCGTCGGAGGAATCGGTTCGGTGCGCGGGACCGGCGGCGGGACCGGCGGGCTTATGACGACTTCCGCCGGTCGCCCGACCGCCGCCGGCTCGGGGACTCCCGCCGCTGGGACGCGCGGGGACTGAGCAGCCGGAGTGGCATGAATCACCGGCGCCACCGGCGGCGGGTCCGTCGCGCGGTACCGGGTGACCCAGGCGCCGAGCGCGATCACCGCTACGACCAGGGCACCTATGCCCACCGTCCGCCACCGCGCCCGCGGCCACACGGCGCGCACTGGGCCCTCGACCGCGGGGATTGGGCGATCCGCCATTGGGGGATCCGCCACGGGGCGCTCCGTCGCCCGCTTGAGCTCCACCCACAGCGCGTTGACCACGGCACCCATGTCATGTGCTCGTGGCTCCGGCGACTTGACCAGGGCCTGCATCACGAGCTCTCGGACTGCCGCGGGCACCTCGGGACCGAGCGTCCGCTCGGGGTGCGGGTCGGAGCCTTCGCTCTGGGGCCGCACCGCGCCGGTGAGCATCTGCATCAGGAGGCGGCCGAAAGCCTGGATATCCGCCTGCTCGGTCAAGCCTCCAGCCTTGAGACCCGCCCCTCCGAGGCGCGCGACCTCGAATCCCGTGAGCTTGACGGTGTCCTCCGCGCCGATCAGCACGTGCTCGGCGTCGAGGGCGCCGTGGATGAACACGAGATTATGGGCGGCCTGGAGGCCGTCGGCGATCTCGAAGGCCAGGCGCAGTGCGCGCTCGACGGGGAGCGCTCCCTCCTGGCCGATCACATCAGCCAGGCTGCGCCCGTCGAGAGGCTCCAGAACCAGGAAGTCCCGGCCGTCCGCCGTGCGGTCGCAGTCGTGCACGATGGCCACGTTGGGGCGGATCCGGGCGACGGCGCGCGTGACCGACAGCTCGGCCCGGAGGCGAGAGACGATCTCGTCATCCAGCTCAATGCCGGCTGGCAGGAGCTTGAGGGTCACCTCGGCGCCCGTCTCCCCGTCATGCGCGATGTACAGATTGCCCGATGGCCCCGCGGCAAGCTGCCGCGACACTTGATACCGCGCCTTGATCGCGCGGCCGATCCAGGGATCCTGGGTGGCGTCGGCGCGGACAGAGGATCCCGGATCGGCGTCCAGGGTCGCGACCGGCTTCGCTTCACCGTCCTTTTCGCCGACCTCAAGGGCTCGATGGAGCTGCTCGTCGACCGCGATCCCGAGGAGGCGCGCAAGCTCCTTGACCCTGTCCTCGAGCGAAGGATTGGGCTCCATCATCCCTTACCTCCTCGGCGTGCCTGTGCGGCGAACCGAGCCGAGCCGGGGCTCCATGACCATCACCGGGTTCCACTCCACCTGCGCGGTATCGCGGGGTCCGTGGGGGCCCAAGGCTAGCACGACTGCGGCCGTCCCAGATGCCCGAACTTTGCCTTATTCCACCCCTGCCCGCGACGGCGGCCGCGGGGACCGTCGGAGCCGCCGCAGCTCCTGGATGACGAGCTGGACGGCGTTCGTCGACGTCCAGTAGAGGACCATGCCGGCGGGGGCCGTGTAGAAGAGCAGGAAGAAGAGCAGGGTCATGCCGGACAGGTTCCGGCGCTGCCGGCGAACCAGTGGCGGCGGGAGGACGGGCGAGTGGAACCGTAGCAGCGCAGCCAGCGAGACGCTGCTCATCAGGAACGGCAGCAGGTTCAGGTAGCACCCGAAGAACGGCAGGCATCCAGGCAGGCGGAGCAGCTCGTCCGGACGCGACAGATCGGACATCCAGAGAAACGAGGCCCGATAGAGAGTGAAGTCCTCGGCGAGCATGTCGAACACCGCGATGAACGCGGGGATCTGGATCAGGAAGCCGAGCAGGCTCTTCAGCGTGTACAGCGGGTGCACGCCCGCGTCGCGGTACAGGGCCACCGTACGCCGGGCGCGCTCCTCGCCTCGATGAGCCGCGTTGATGGCGTCGATCCCGGGCCGGAGCCGCGCCTGGGTGGCATTGACCTGCTCCTGCAGCCGGTCGGCCACCACGGTCAGGGGCAGGAGGAGGATCTTGACGCAGATCGCGAGGGCGATGATCGCCACGCCGGGATGGCCGACGATCGCGGTCAGCCCGCGGAACAGGGACAGGAGCGCCAGGCTCAGCACCCGCAGCCAGGACCAGAGCCCCGAGAAGAGCATCGCCTCGAGCGACGGATCCGCGCGGGTCAAGGCGCGGCCCTCCAGCGGCCCGGAATAAAACGTGTAGCGCCACGAGAGCTCGTCCGAGGCGTCCGCGAGCAGGGCGACGCCCGCGCCGGGGCGCGGAGCCAGGGCGGCGGCCCGGTCCGGACGCAGGACGATCGCCCAGAACCGACTGCGAACCCCGGCCCAGTCGCCGGCCCGAAGCGAGACTGGATCCCGGCCGTCGTCGCCGAGAACGCGGACGCTCCCGTCGGCGACGACCACCCGCTGCACGCGCTCGAGCTGCGCGGCGAAGCCGGTGGCCGGAGAGGGGTGGAGATCATGGCCCGCTTCGAGGTCCAGCTCCAGTCGTCGGTCGGTCATGAACGCGGCCGCGTCCGCGCCCAGCAGTCGTACCGTCATGACGACCTCGTATCCATCCTTGGAGACCTCGAACGTCTTCACCAAACGGATGCGGCCGCCCGACAGGTCGGATTGGAACGTGACGTGCCATGCGCGCGCCTCCTCGGTGAGGGCGGCGGTGAAGCGCAGGCGCTGGAGATCCACGGCCGGACCGGGGCCGCGGAGGCTCAGCCGCGCCTGCGGCGGATCATCGGCGCCGGTGAACCGGACCGAGGTGCCCGATGCTCCGTCGGCCAGCGCGCAGGAGGGATGGCAGGCCCGCCAGGCCACCGGGCCGGCGCCCTCGAGGGCGAACACCAGGTCGAGCTGGCCGGTCGTCAGGCGGACCCGGCTGGGGCTCGTCTCCTCGGCGGCGACGGGGCTGGCGATCGCGCCGGCGAGCAGGAGCAGGCCGACGAGCGAGCCGGTCGGGCGGTTCCGTCCAGCCATCAGCGGAAGAACCGGCTCATCTCTTTCTGCGCGGCCCGCAGGCTCTCGCGTGGGAGCGCCGGGTAGGCCACCAGCCGGTAGTCGCGATCGCGGATTTCGTAGCTGGCCGGATACACGATGGTCACCCGGTCCGGTTCGATCAAGGCGAACTCGCTGTAGCTCGCGGCGATGAGCCAGTCCCACTCCCCCTCCGAGAAGAGATCCCGGCCGCTCGCGTAGTCCGACGCCGGATTCGCGCAGCCGAAGAGCCCGGCGACCAGGGTCGGCGCCACGTCGTTGTGCGAGGTCCGCCGCGCCACGCGTCCCGGCGGCCGCCCGGGCCAGCCCAGCACCAGGGGGGTGTGCAGCTGGTGGCGGCTGTACGCCGTGCCGTGCCCCGTGAAGCCCTGCCCGTTCTCGTCGAACTCCATGCCGTGATCGGACGTCACGAGGACCACGGTGGACTCCAGCAGCTTCCGCCGCTCCAGATCGTCGAGCACCCGCCCGACCAGGGAGTCCACATAGTGCACCGCGCTCAGGTAGCGGCCGTACCGGCGTTGCTGCGTCGAGGCGCCGGGGGCGATCGGGACCACCGGGGCGTAGCTGTCCGGCGGGTCGACCGCCACCGCGGCGTTGTAGTAGAGCAACCCGAAGAACGGCCGCGCCGGGTCCCGCCGATCGAGCCAGCCATACCACTCGTCGGTCAAGCCCCGGTCTTTCTCGCTCCACCCACGATATCGCGAGCTCGTCCTCAGGCGCAGATCTGGAACGCCGGCCAAGGCCGTCCGATCGAGCCCCACCCCTTCGTCGAGCGGCGCGCTGACGAACAACCCGAGCTGGTAGTCGTACTGTCGGAACAGGTCCATCACCACCGGGGGCCGGGCGAGGTCGGCGAAGGCGTCCCAGTAGGTCGCGGGGATGCCGTAGAACAGCGAGAACATGCCGGCCCGCGACGAGTTACCGCCGCTGTAATGCTGGTCGAACTGGATCGCACCGCGCGCGAATTCGGCCAGCCGCGGCGCGACGGCGACCGTGAGCGCATCCGCCCGCATCGCGTCGATCACCACGAGCAGCACGTTGAGCCGCGGCGCGCGGGGCTCGCACCGCAGGGGCGCCAGCGGGTAGCGCAGCTCGCCCGCCGGCGTTCCGCCGAGGGCGGCGATGACGCCTCGCTCCCGCGCCCGCGCCCGGTCCACGAGGCCCAGCTTCACCTGGAGCGTGGTGGCCCTCAGCGGTCCGTAGAGCGGCAGGTAGCGGGTGAACGAGGTCACCGGCACGTCGTAGCGTGCCTCGGCCCACGCGTAGATCAGGTGACCGGCCACGAAGCAGGCCCCCAGGCCCAGCGCCAGGTACCGCCCCCAGCGGCGCGCCGGGGGCCGCGCGGTGCGCTGCCAGACCCAGCCCGCCAGCATTCCCTCGATCGCCACGCCCACGACGACGTAGAGGCCGAGAAAGCTCCAGGTCTGCGGCGCCAGCAGGATGAACGTCAGGACGCTGAGATGGTACCGGTTCTCCGCGAAGACCAGGCTGTCCAGCAGCAGCAGGCTCCCGCCGATGCTGCCCAGCACGACGCCGAGCGGCACCACCAGCCGCGGCCGCGGGCTCAGCAGGATCACCGGCATCAGCATCAGCAGACACGGGAGATAGGCGAGCGCACTCACGTGCCCCACATAGGCGAGAGGCACGTAGCCCCAGGCCACCGACGGCGAGAGACGAACGTAGAGCCACAGATACCGGAGCCCGATGATCCCCAGGAGGGCCGCGTTGGCGGCCGCGAACCAGCTCGCCCACCGGAGGAGGCGCCTCCTCGAGCTCACCGCGATCCGTCTCCCGCGCGCCCCACGCTAGCGGACAATCCCGAGCGCGCCGATTCCCGCCCGCTCGTCGGCGATGCGGGCGATCTCCCGCGCTCCCACCTCGACGCTCCGGCCGAAGTTGAACGCCCATTGCTCCCGGAACGCGACACTGCGGTGGCGGAATTCCCCCGCCCCGCGGATCAGCTCCGCGACGTACTGCGGGGCGTCCGCCAGGCGATCGAGCGGCAGGATCCTCCCGAGCTCCCGGCGGATGCGCATCTCCATCGGCTCGAGGCCCAGCTCCGCGTACTTCGCATTCCGCACCCGGGGCGGGACATCGACGAAGAGCACCGGCTTGCCCAGGCCGAGGGCGTACTCGATCGCCATCGCGGACCAATCGCTGATCAAGAGGTCGGACTCCAGCAGCGAGTCGCTCTCCTCCATCCGGTCCACGTGCCGGAAGCGCAGATCCGCCCCGAACCGGGCAATCAGCCTCTCCACCAGCCGCGGGGCGAGCCGCGCCGTCTGGTAGTGCGGGCGCAGGATCACGCGGATCCCGGCCCCGAGCAGGGCCGCGATCAAGGGCTCGCCGCAAACGTGCAGGGTCGACTGCTCGCCCCACGTGGGCGCGAGCAGCACGGTGGCGGGATCCGACGGCTTGCGCGGCGGCGCGGTCGCGATCTCGGCCAGCCGCTCGAGCCGCGGATAGCCGCGGGGGAACAGGTGCTTGGGTGGGAGGTCCTTGAGCTGCTCGCGCCGGCGGATCTCCTCCACATGATGAGGGCCCGCGCAGAGGAGGCTGTCGTAGTGGTCGTACGAGTTCTCGTGGTCCACCATGTGCGTGCTGCCCATGCTATGGAATACGTAGACGTAGTGCACGGGGTGGAGCGATCGCTTGAGCTGGAAATTCCCCAGATCGAGCATGGTCAGGACCATGACGTCGACCTTGAGCGTCTGGAAGAGCCAGGTGCACACCGCGCCGGCGCCGACCCGAAACGCGTGCAGCCGACCGCTCGGCGCCGATGGCAGCGCGACGGCGGGCTCGGAGGTGAGGTGGCAGACCGTCCGGGAGAGCCGCTCGGTCAGGAAGTCGCTGAGGGGCTGGAGATGATGCCAGTCCTGATAGGTCTCGGAATAGAAGGCGATATTGCGCTCGCGCGGCGGGAGCTTCCGGAAGCGGCGATAGCTGGCCCACTCCCGCCAGATCGTCATGCGGCGTCGGAGGGCCTACTGGTCCTCGGGAGGACGGGCACCGTCCATCGGTCCCGGCCTCCTGCCGCGAACCAAGCCCACGAGCCGGTACCAGAACATCCTGACCGCGAGGCCGACCGCCGCCGCCACTCCGATCACGGCCGAAAGGAGCATGCTCCCGGTCCCCGGATCGAGATACGCGTACGCCGGAGATGTGATCGACAGGCACACCGCAAGCACGAACCCGATTCGAAGCGCTCGACGGAGCATCATCCCTTGTGCTCCTCTCAGACGCGAAGGGTGTAGGGCCCCGGCCGCCGCGTCGTCGTCTCGCCCATCGGTCGACTGCATGATCACGGTCATGCTACCGCCGGGGTCGGGCCTGCGGGGCTTAATTCCGCGCGGGGCGTGCTCACTCCACCCCGGCCAGCTGCAGCTCGCGGGCGCGGTGACAGGCGACGAAACGGCCGGGGGCGATCTCTTGCCATGCCGGCGCCTGCGTCCGGCACACCTCGATCGCGTGCGGACAGCGCGGGTGGAAATAGCACCCGCTGGGAGGCGAAGCGGGATTTGCCACTTCCCCCTGGAGGATGATGCGCCGCGAGCGCATGCGCGGGTCCGGCTCGGGCACCGCGGACAGGAGGGCCGCGGTGTAGGGATGCTTGGGCGCGGTGAAGAGATCCTCGGTCTCCGCCAGCTCCACGATGCGCCCGACGTACATCACCGCCACGCGGTCACTGATATGCCGCACGACGCTGAGATCGTGCGCCACGAAGAGGTAGGTTAGCTGGAACTCGGCCTGCAGGTCCTGGAGCAAATTCAGGATCTGGGCCTGGACCGAGACGTCCAGGGCCGAGACCGGCTCGTCGGCGACCACCAGGCGGGGCCGGAGCGCGAGCGCGCGGGCGATGCCGATGCGCTGGCGCTCGCCGCCGCTGAAGGCATGGGGGAAGCGCCGCATGTACTCGGGCCGGAGCCCGACGCGGCGGAGGAGCTCGGCCACGCGCTCCTCGCGCTCGCGCCGGCTCTTCACGCCATGGACCAGCAGCGGCTCGCCGACGAGGTCGAACAGCGTCATGCGGGGATTGAGCGAGGAGAAGGGGTCCTGGAAGATCATCTGCATCTCCCGGCGCAGCGCCCGCAGCTCCGTCCGGCCCAACCGGCCCACCTCGACCACCGCGCCGTCCGTGAGGCGCATGAGAATCTCTCCGCCGGTCGGCTCGATGGCCCGCATGATGCAGCGCGCGGTGGTGGTCTTGCCGCAGCCGCTCTCCCCCACGAGACCGAGCGCTTCCCCGACGTCGATGTGAAAGTCGACGCCATCCACCGCGCGGACGTGGCCCACCGTCCGCTTCCAGAAGCCCTTCCGGATCGGAAAGAGCTTCTGGAGCCCGGTGACCTGCAGCAAGACCTCGGGAGGAAGCAGGGGAGGAAGCAGGGGAGGAAGCAGGGAGGGAGGCGCGCTCATGGATAGAGGAAGCAGCTCACCGTGTGCTTGTCGCCGACCGGCCGCAGGGTCGGCGCCTCCACGTCGCAGCGTCCCACCATGAATTCCGGGCAGCGCGGGTGGAAGGGGCAGCCGGAGGGCCGGTCGTAGGGGTGCGGCACCGCCCCCGCGATGGGGATGAGCCGCTCACGCGAGCGCGAGCGCATGCGGGGTATGGAGCGCAGGAGGGCCTGGGTATACGGGTGCCGCGGGGTATGAAAGATCTCGTCGACCGGCGCCTGCTCGACCACGCGGCCGAGATACATCACCGCCACGTCGGTGGCCATCTCCGCCACCACCCCCAGGTCATGGGTGATGAGCATGATCGCCATTCCGTCCTCGCGCTGGAGCTGGCGCATGAGCTCGAGGATCTGAGTCTGCGTGGTCACGTCGAGCGCGGTGGTGGGCTCGTCGGCGATCAGCAGGGTCGGATGGCAGGACAGCGCCATCGCGATCATGGCCCGCTGTCGCAGGCCCCCGCTCAGCTGGTTGGAGAGCTGGTCGATCCGCTGCTCCGGCGAGGACACCCCGACCCGCCGCAGCATCTCGATCGTCTTGGCGCGCGCCTCGCGCCGGTTGACCTGCTGGTGGAGCATGATCGCCTCGACGATCTGGCTGCCCACCGTGTGCACCGGACTGAACGAGGACATCGGCTCCTGGAAGATGAGCGCGATCTCCGCTCCGCGGATGGCGCGCATCTCGGGGCCGTTCGGCGGCAGCTTCGCCAGGTCCACCACCCCGTCGCCGAGGGCGGCCCCGGCGGGCTGCCGGCGGAATCGGATCTCGCCCCCGACGATCCGTCCCGGGCGATCCACGATGCCGAGGATCGAGCGGGCGGTGACGCTCTTGCCGCAGCCGCTTTCGCCCACGATGCCGAGGGTGCCCTCGGGATAGAGGTCGAAGCTCACGCCGTCGACCGCCTTCACGGTGCCTTCGTCCTGGAGAAAGTAGGTCTTCAGATCCCGGACGGACAGCAAGGCCGTCCGGGGGTCAGCAGCCGGCTGGGGGTTAGCGGCCATAGGGGTCCGCGGCATCCCGGAGGCCGTCGCCGAGGAAGTTGAAGGCCATGACCACGATGATCACGGGCACCGCCGGCAGCATCAGCCACGGCGACAGCGCCACCGTCTGGACGTTCTGGGCCTGCTGCAGCAAGACCCCCCAGCTGATGGCGGGCGGGCGCAGGCCCAGGCCGAGAAAGCTCAGCGCGGTCTCGCTGACGATCATGGCGGGCAGCGCGAGCGTCGTCGCCGCGATGATATGGCTCATGAACGACGGGACCATGTGGACGAAGATGGTCCGCATCTGGCTGCACCCCACCAGCCGCGCGGAGACGACGAAGTCTTCCTCCCGCAGGGCGAGGAAGCGTCCCCGGACCACCCGCGCCAGCTCGGTCCAGCCCAGGAGGGAGATGATGATGGTGATGGCGAAATACACTTGCAGGATCGACCAGTCGCGGGGGAGCGCGGCCGCCAGCCCCATCCACAGCGGGATGGTGGGGATCGAGCGGAGGATCTCGATGACCCGCTGGATGAGCGTATCGGCGAATCCCCCGTAGAAGCCCGAGAGCCCGCCGAGAAAGACCCCCAGGACCAGGCTCATCGTCACCCCGACGAGGCCGATGGTGAGCGAGATGCGCGTGCCGTACATCAGCCGCGACCAGAGGTCCCGCCCCTGCACGTCCGTGCCCAGGATGAAGATGGTCTTGGCGACGTCCCGGCCCCCGTCGACACCGATCAGGTGCCGCGTCGTCGGGATCACCCCCAGGAAGTGATACTCGAAGCCCTCGGCGAAGAATCGGATGGGGATCTTCTCCGCCGGGTCCGCGCGATACACCCGCTGGAAGGTCTGGGGGTCGCGCGCCCCCTTCACCGCGTACACGTGGGGGCCGAAGCGCCCGTCGTCGAACCAGTAGACGCGCTGGGGGGGCATGAGCGAGCGCTGCGCCTCGGACGCGTTGGGGTCGGCATACGCGAGAAAGTCCGCACCGAGGACGATCAAATAGAAGCCGAGGACGATCACCGCGCTCGCCACCGCCACCTTGTGCTTCCGGAACCGCCACCACATGAGCTGCCACTGCGACGCCACGAAGATGCGCTGCTCGGCGGCGGCCTCCGCGCCCCCTCCGCGAAGGGGGGCGCGCGCGGGATCGAGGGCCAGCTCGGGCTCGGCCATCACGTGTCCTCGAACCGGATGCGCGGATCGACCCATACGAGCAGGATGTCCGAGATCAACGTGCCGATCACCGTCATGACTCCGAGCAGCAGCACGATGGTGCCGGCCAGGAACATATCCTGGGCGATCAAGGCCTTGAGGAGGAGCGGCCCGACCGTCGGCAATCCCAGCACGATGGACACGATGATGCTCCCCGACACGATGTACGGGAGCGTGTAACCGATGGTGCTCGCGAAGGGATTGAGCGCCACCCGCACCGGGTACTTCAAGATCACGGTGCGCTCGGGAAGCCCCTTGGAGCGCGCCGTCACCACATAGGGCTTGCGCAGCTCATCCAGCAGATTGGCTCGCATGATCCGGATCTGCTGCGCGGTGCCGGCGAGACCCAGGATCAGGGCCGGGATCGGCAGATGCTTCAGGAGGTCCCACACCCGCGCCAAGCTCCACGGCGCGTCCTGCAGCTCCGGCGAGAACAGTCCTCCGATATGCGCGTTGAAGAGCGTGAAACCCAGATAGAGCAGGACCAGCGCGAGGAGAAAATTTGGGACGGCGAGACCGATGAAGCCCACGAAGGTGAAGACGTAGTCAGCCACGGAGTACTGCCGGACGGCGGAATAGATCCCGATGGGGAGGGCGAGCACCCAGGTGATGAACAGGGCCGCCACCGAGATCACCACCGTCAGCCAGAGCCGCTCGCCGATCACCTCGGTGACGGGCCGCCGCCACTCCATGGACATGCCGAAATTGCCCTGGACGACGAGCTTCATCCACTTGAGGTACTGCACGTACATGGGCTGCCCCAGCCCGTACTGGATACGGAGGGTCTGCGCCTCCTCGTCGGAGACCACGCTGCCCATGGACGCCATCTGGGCGATGTAGGACGTCACGTAGTCGCCGGGCGGGAGCTGGATGATGGCGAAGGACAGGACGGAGATCGCCCACACCGTGAAGATCGCGAGGAGGGCGCGGCGGCCGATGTACGCGAGCATGGGACGAAGCCCGGGTCACCGCCGGCAGGGGCGGCGACCCGGGCGCGTTGGCCGTCTAGTTCTTGTAGTAGAACGTCGCCGGACGCGAGATGCCGGGAGTCTTGCCGTCCGGGCTGTTGTACTGACGCGACGGGATATTGCCCATGTTGTTCTTGACCACGCGCACGCCCATGGCGGCCGGGCCCTGGCCGACCACGCCGATGATGAAGACCTCCTCGGCGGCGATCCTCCAGACGTCCTTGCCGAGCTGGATCCGCTCCTTCTCCGGCACGCCGAAGGCCTTCCTCCACTTTTCCATCAGCTCTTTCATCTTCGGCTCGGGCTCCTTCCCCTGCGTGCCGCCGGACTGGAACCACTTTGCATAGAGCGGCCCCGAGGACGCGACGGCGTCGACCTCGAAGGGAAACACGTGAAGGGGAAACGTGAAGAGGTGCTCGCTGCCGTCGTTGTTCCAGGCGCCGAGCTGCTGCTCGTTGGCGGCGGTGCGCTTCAGCGCGAGACTCCGCTCCACCTCCTGCACCTTCAGGTCGATGCCGATCTTCTTCCACTGCTCGCGGATCATCTCGGAGATCTGCGTGTACTGGACGAACTGGCCACCGAGCGTCATGATCTCGATGCGCAGCCGCCCCTTGCCGTCGGCGCGCAGGCGGTAGCCCTCCGCGTCCTTCTTGGCGAGGCCGAGCTTGTCGAGCATCTCGTTGGCCTTCTTGATGTCGAGCGTCGACCACAGCTTCCGGTACTGCGGCCCGGGGTTGTACTTGTTGCTGTCCACCGGCACCACCGAGCCCGGCGTGCCCGTGCCGAGCCAGAACGTCTCGTTGATCTGGTCGCGGTCGATCCCGAGCGAGAGCGCGCGGCGGAAGTCGGCGGTGTTGAACCACTTGCCGATCTCCGGATCGGCGTCGTAGTTCAGGTTGAACTTGATGATGAGGTCACAGTAGTCGCCGGGATCCAGATGGACCTTGTAGTTACCCTTCTGCTGGTTCTCGATCAACACGGGGAGCTTGCCGAGATCGACGTGCCGCGACGCGTAGTCGTACTCCCCCGCGATCGCGCGCAGGTTCAGTACTTCCAGATTTTCCGCGAGCGTCAGCACGACCTTGTCGATGTAGGGCAGCTGATTCCCCGCCGTGTCCACGTAGACGCTGTACGGGTTACGCTCGAGGGTCCACGTTGCGGTGTTGATCGGGGTCACCGTCTTCCACGGCGACAGCACGGGGAGGTCGGGGTTGGTCGCCCAGTCGTTCCGGTTGAGGAAGTAGCGCACCCAGCTGTCGAACTTCGCGTCCTTCGCCTTCTTGTCGAGCTCCTCGGCCTTCGCGTACTTCGGATGGAACTGTTTCAGGTAGTGCGCGGGCGCGAAGCCGCCCAGCGCGCGGTAGCCCCACATCTGACCCGCGAGCTCGGTGGAGCCGGCCAGCACGTCGGGGAACATGAAGTAGGGCTCGGCGAACTTGTAGCGCACCGTGTAGGTGTCGACCTTCTCGATCACGCCCTGCTTGCCGTTGATGGCCAGGGTCGCCGACGGCGTCGGCACGAGGTCCTTGTTCCGGTAGATGTCCTCGAACCAGAACACGAAGTCGTCGGCGGTGAACGGCTTGCCGTCGCTCCACTTCATGCCGCGACGCAGGTGCACCAGCCACGCCTTGCCGCCGTCCTGCATCTCGAGGCCCCGGGCGAGGTTCGGCATCACCTTGTCGCCCGTGTAGTCCCAGAACATCAGATGGTCCGGCCCCGAGCAGCATCGGAAGCCATTCCAGAAGTCCGCGGGGCCGGTGAAGCCCGGCGCGCCACGTGCCGCCGTACTTGCCGATCTCGACGCAGCGGCTTGATGACGAGCGGGTCCTGCCCGATCCGCTCGGCCACGGGCGGGAGCTTGCCGGCCTTGACCAGCTCGGCGAGCTGAGGGGCTTCCTTGAAGGCCTTGGGCCACTTCGCCTGGTCGGTGACGACCTCCGGTCCTTCCAGCTTGCCGATGAGGCCGCTCTTGGCCATCTGGGCCAGGGCCCCCGCGGCAACCCCGATGGTGAGTAGCCCCACCACGAGGGCAATCATGTAGCGGGACCGTCGCTCGCGTCGTCCGCGGCGTTCGCCCAAGGTCGGTCATGACGCGTCCCCCCATTTGCCGCTTGCCCTTGCCGTCCGTGCGCGTGCTGGCCGCGGCCCCGTTGCCCCGGCCCCGCCACCCTGCCCGACCCGTGACCTGTATGTTGGGGGGGATACTGACCCGGCGGGGGCACCTCGTCAAGCGGCTGTCGGAGCCGTGCCGAGATGCGCCCCGCTAGTCTCCAGGATGGCGCTGCGGGCACCTGAGCCGCGGGCTCGGCCGTCAACGTGCCGATACGCACCTGCCACCGCCGTGCCGTACTGCGAGTCGGTCGAAGCCGCCCAACGCTCGTTCGCGCTCGCCAAGTGGCTCCCCGCCGGACCAGCAGATCAGCGCTGTTGGCGTGGAGACCGCAGGAGCCAGTCGATGATCGCGGAGGGATCCCGCTCCGGACGGGGCTCTTGACTGGAGGCACCGCTCTCCGGCACAGGCCTGAGCGGGACACCGGACGTCGCCTCCACGCGCTCCGCGGGCGCCGCCGGCGGGGGCGTGACCGTCGCGGGTGCCGGCGGGGACGCGACCGTTGCGGGCGCTGGCAGCGGGGGCGTGACTGTCGCGGGTGCTGGCGGGGGCGCGACCGTTGCGGGCGCCGACAGCGGGGGCGTGACCGTCGCGGGTCGCTGCCGGCGGGGGCGCGACCGTCGCGGGCGCGGGCGGGGACGTGACCGGCGGGGGCGCCGGCGGCGGGGGCGTGACCGGCGGGGGCGCGACACTCGCTAACTCTGTCGGGGGCCTGACCCTCACGGGCGTTGGCCCGGGCGTGACCCGGACGAGAGGCGTGCCCTGAGCGCTTCCCGCTATCGAGGGTGGCGGGGTCCCGGTCGCCGGTAGTGCCGGATCGGGCGGTGTGGCTCGGGGCGTCACCGAAATCCCCTCCGGCGTCACGCCGGCGGGCTCTTGAAGGCCGGTTCATTCCGAGGAATCGGTTCGCTGCGAGGAGGCGGCGGTGTGATCGGCGTCCTGACGGCGACTTCCGCCGATCGACCGACTGGCGCCGGCGCGGGGGCTCTCGGCGCCCGGGTTGGCGGGGTCCGGCGAACCGGACCTTGAATCGCGATCGGCTCCGGCGGCGGGGCCGTCGCAAGGTGCCAGGAGACCCAGGCGCCGAGCGCGATGACCCCCACGACCAGCGTGACCAGGGCGCCTATGCCCACCATCCGCCACGGCGCCCGCCGCCGCGCCCGCGGCTGCACGGCGGATGCTGAGTCCCGGTCCGTGGGGCCTGGCCGCTCCGCCACCCGATAGAGCTCCACCCACAGCGCGTTGGCCACGGAACCCATATCAGGGGCTCGTGACTCAGGCGACCTGGCGAGGGCCTGCATCACGAGCTCTTTGACGGCCGCGGGCACCTCGGGACCGAGCTGCCGCTCGGGGCGCGCGCTGGAGCCTTCGCTCGGGGGCTGCACCGCGCCGGTGAGCATCTGCACGAGGAGCAGGCCCAGGGCCTGGATGTCCGCCTGCTCGGTCAGCCCTCCAGCAGGCTCCGCCGTCTCAAGGCGCGCGACCTCGAATCCCATGAGCTTGACCGTGTTGTCCGCGCCGACCAGCACGTCCTCGGCGTCAAGCGCGCCGTGGACCAGCGCGAGATTGTGGGCGGCCTGGAGGCCGTCGGCGATCTCGAAGGCCAGGCGCAGCGCGCGCTCGACGGGCAGCGCCCCCCCCTGGTCAATCACATCAGCCAGGCTTTGCCCGGCGAGGGGCTCCAGCACCAGGAAGGCGCGGTCGCTCGCCGTGCGGTCGAAGTCGTGCACGATGGCCACGTTGGGTCGGATCCGGGCGACGGCGCGCGTGACCGACAGCTCGTCCCGGACGCGGCGGACCTGATCGTCATCGAGCTCGATGCCGATGGGCAGGAGCTTGATGGTCACCGCCGCTCCCGTCTCCCCGTCCTGCGCGATGTACAGATTCCCCGATGGCCCCGTGGCAAGCCGCCGCGACACCTTGTACCGCGCCTTGATCGCCTGGCCGATCCAGGGATCCCTCTGGCCGTCGGCGCGGACCGGGGATCCCGGGTCGGCCCCGGGGAACGCAACTGGCTTTGCGTGCTCCATATCCCAGACCTCCTCGGCGTGCCGACGGGGCACGCCGAGCCGAGCGGAAACTACCTGGAAACCATGTCCCTGACTGCGTCCATCGCGGGGTCCAGCCCTCCGGGGCGATATTGCGGGGCCCCGGGGGGCTCTACGCTAGCACAAGCACGCCCGTTCAGACGGCCGAACTCGGGCTAAAGCCGATCGCCGCCAACGCTGGTACCGCCCTCCTCGACCGCCACCCGCGACCGCCCGTCCACGTGGCGTACGCTCACGCAGACATCGCCCGAGAAGAGGAGCCGTAGCTCGCCGCCGGCGGGGACGTCGGCGGTGGTGACCTTGACGAGCCGCTGGCCCACGAGGCCGTGGACGGCGCCCAGATCCGTCAGCGTGTAGTGATGGCGGTCCTGGTCGGGGCTGTCGAGCGAGTCGACCATCTGCCAGAACACCACCCCCGCTTCGATGAAGATCCGGTGCCACGGACCCTCGGCCAGGCGCAGGAAGAGCACGTTGGCCTCGTTGACGAGCTGCCCCCGGTAGTAGTGCGCCTGGAGTAGCAGCGCGTGGCAGACCTGGCCGGTGACCTCGGGAGGCGCGTCGCGATAGACGAGCATGGCGGCCGCCCGGCTCACGCGCGCGGGCCCGTCGCCCGCGGCGCCGCGACGGCCGCGCGGTCGCCGGCGAGGTCGGCGGGGCGCAGCGCGACGAACGCGATGGCGCCGGCGACGAGCACGAGCGTCACGTGTCCGAAGGCCAGTCCCCAGCCGAGCACGCTGGCGCCGCCGAAGAGGTCGAGGGTCACGCCCAGCGCGAGGGGCCCGACGAAGCCGCCGGCATAGCCGAGCGTCGAGTGCACGGCGAGGGTGGCCCCGCGCCGGCCCGGCGCGGCGCTGCCCGCGCTGCCCGCGGTGAGGGAGGACGAGTCCGACCAGATCAGCAGGGCGTAGACCAGCACCAGCGCCGCGGTTGCCCCGTACGGGAGCGCGGCGCCGAAGCCGACGACCCCCGCCATCGCCGCCGAGACGAGCATGGTGCCCAGGATGAACCGCCGGCGCCCGAACCGGATGGAGAGCTCATTGCCCCAGACGCTCGCCCACACGCCCACCAGCCCCATCACGCTCGCCACGGTGGCGGGGGCCAGCGGGACCCAGGCGCCGTCACTCCGAAGCGCGGCGAACGTCAGGAAGGCGACCACCCAGGCCCGTAGCGCGGACATCTCCCAGGTGTGCACGCAATAGGCGAGGGAGTAGGCCAGCGCCGAGCGGTTCCGGAGCACCGGACGGAAGTCGAGCAGCCCGGGCCGCGGCCCGGCCGACGGACGCGGCGCACGGCCCGGGAGGCCGATCAGAACGAACAGGAAGGCCAGTGCCGCGCCCAGCGCGCCCGGGACCAGCGCCCAGCGCCAGCCGAGCCATGCGTTCACCGCCCCCGCCACGCCGAACGAGAGCGCCGCGCTGACGCCGACGGCGGCGGCATGGGCGGCCACCGCGCGCGATTGCCCCGGGCCCTCGGTGAGGTCGCTGAGCGCTTTGAGCCCGGGCATGTAGCTGCCCGCCCAGCCGATGCCCATCAGGGCGCGGAACGCCAGCGCGGACCAGAACCCCGTGGCCATCCAGGCGAAGCCGGCGAAGGCCAGCGCGGTCAATGCGACCGATGCGAGATAGATGCGCTTGGCGTCCACCCGATCGGTCAGCGACGAGAGCAGCGGCACCACGAGGGTATAGGCCGCGTAGTAAATGCCGCTGATCCAGCCGGCCTCGGTGTTGGTGAGGCCCCAGGCGGGAATCAGCGTCGGGATGAGGGCGGCGACGCCGAACGCGCCGATCTGGGCGCAGGCCTGCGCCGCGCACATCGCCACCACCTCCCGGCGCATCGTCACGCGGGGTCGGCCTCATCGAGCATCCGCTCCACGATCACGCAGTCGCGCCAGGCTCCCTCGAGCTTGCCGTGGCGCCGGTACACGCCCACCACGCGGAACCCGCAGCGCTCGTGCAGCGCGAGGCTCGGGGTGTTCTCGGGAAAGATCCGGGACACGAGCTTCCAGAACCCGCGCGCCGCATAGGCGCGGCACAGCGCTTCGAGCGCCGCCCGGCCCGCGCCCATCCCCCGCGCCGAGCGCGCCACGTACACCGAGTGCTCGGCGACGCCGGCATAGGCCGGCCGGCTCCGGTAGGGGCCCGCCGAGGCCCAGGCCACGATCTGCCCCTCGCGCTCGGCGACCACGGTGGGAAACCGGTCGCCCTTGTCCCGGAGCTGCGCCTCGAGCTGCGCCTCCGTGCGCGGCTCGGTCTCGAAGGTCGCGACGCGATCGGCGATGCCCTCGTTGTAGATGGCCGCGATCGCCGGCGCGTCCGCCGGCGTCGCCAGCCGCGTGCTGATCGGGCCGCTCGCCATCGCGTGAGTATCCCAGGGGCGGCTTGACAGATCAACCGAGTTTGATATGTTCGGCCGGTGCCCACCGCCGCCGCCCGGGAGGCCACGCACGCGCAGCGCTGCTTCCATGCGCTCAGCGACGAGACGCGGCTCCGGCTCCTCGACCTGCTCCGCGCCGGCGAGCAGTGCGTGTGCGACCTCACCGACTCCCTGGACACCGGACAATCTCGGTTGTCTTTCCATCTGAAGGTCTTGAAGGACGCCGGCCTCGTCACCGATCGTCGCGAGGGCCGCTGGGTGTACTACGCCCTGGACCTGGCCGCGCTCGACGCGCTGGTGGACTTCCTCTCCGGGCTCCGGCCTCGACGCGGCGGGCTGCGTCTGGCGCCGCCCCGCCGCTGCGACTGAGTGACGCGACCGCGGGCGCTCGTCCTCTGCACGCATAACTCGGCGCGGAGCCAGATGGCCGAGGGGTTGCTGCGCCGGCTCGCGCCGGAGCGCTTCGAGGTCGAGAGCGCGGGCACCGAGGCCACCCGCGTCCATCCCCTGGCGATCGAGGTGATGCGGGAGATCGGCATCGACATCAGCGGGCACCGCTCGAAGACGCTCGACCGCTTCGTGGCCGAGCCCTGGGACTACGTGATCACGGTGTGCGACCAGGCGAACGAGCGCTGCCCGCTCTTTCCCGGCCGCACCCAGCGCGTCCACTGGAGCTTCGAGGATCCGTCCGCCGCGCCGGGCTCGGAGCCGGAGCGGCTCGCGGTCTTCCGCCGGGTGCGAGACGCCATCGACGCGCAGCTGCGCCGCTGGCTCGCCGAGGCCGACCGGTGAGTCCCGCCCCGTCGCTGGCCCGCCGGGTGACCGCGGAGGCGGTCGGCACCGCCTTCCTCCTGGCCGCGGTCGTGGGCTCCGGGATCATGGGCGAGCGCCTCGCCGGCGGCAATACCGCCGTGGCCCTCCTCGCCAATACCGTCGCCACCGGTGCCGCCCTCGTCGCCCTCATCCTGACCTTCGGTCCGATCTCCGGCGCCCACTTCAATCCGGCCGTCACGCTGGCCGACGCCGCCCAGGGGGGGCGGTCCTGGCGCGACGTGCCCGCCTATCTCGGGGCGCAGGTCGCCGGCGCCTTCGCGGGGGTGGCCGCCGCGCACCTCATGTTCGGGGAGCGCCTCTTCTTCGCCTCGCGCCACGCGCGCGCGGGGGGCGCGCAGGTCTTCAGCGAGTTCGTGGCGACGTTCGGGCTCCTCATGGTCATCTGGGGCTGCGCGCGGCTCCGAGAGTCCGCGGTGCCCTTCGCGGTGGCCGCGTACATCACCGCCGCTTACTGGTTCACCGCGTCCACGTCCTTCGCGAACCCCGCGGTGACCCTGGCGCGGGCGGCCAGCGACACCTTCGCCGGCATTCGCCCGCTCGACGTCCCCGCGTTCATCGCCGCCCAGCTCGTCGGCGCCGCCGCGGCCACCGCGCTCTTCGCGTGGCTGGTTCCCGTCGCTCCGGAGGCGGAGTCTCCCGTCGTCCCCGACCGCCCCCGCCCGCCTTGAGCGACGGGCGGCCGGCGGAGCGGGAACCCGGAGCGTCCGCGTCCCGGCGACACTACGGCTGGGTCATCGTGGCCACCCTCTCCGTGACCGAGACGATCACGTGGGGCATCATCTTCTACGGGTTCCCGGTGTTCCTGCGTGCGATGGAGGGGGACCTCGGGGCCTCGCGGGTGGTGGTGACGGGCGCCTTCTCGCTGGGGCTCGGGGTCGCCGCGCTGGCCGGCGTGCCCGTGGGTCGCTGGCTCGATCGCCACGGCGCGCGGCTCCTGATGACCCTGGGCTCCACTCTCGCCGCGGGCCTCACCTTGCTCTGGTCCATGGTCGAGACGCCGGCCGCGCTCTACGCGGTGTGGGCCTTGATGGGCATCGCCATGGCTACCACGCTGTATGAGCCGGCCTTCGCCGCCGTGGTGCAGTGGTTTCCCACCGGCCGCGACCGGGCCCTCCTCACCGTGACCATCGCCGCCGGCTTCGCCAGCACGATCTTCATGCCCATCGAGGCCTGGCTGCTGGTGTCGGTGGGCTGGCGCCAGGCGCTGGTCATCCTCGCCGCCGTGCTGGCCGTCACCACCATTCCCCTGCACGCCTTCCTGTTGCGGCCGCCGCCGCACCTTGCGGTCTCGCGCGGGGCGGGCGCGGCCGCCCCCGCGGCCACACCGGGCCTGTCCCTCGGCGCGGCCCTCCGCCACCCGATCTTCTGGATCCTCGCCGTAGCGTTCTTCATGAGCAACTTCGCGCATACCTCCGGGACCGTGCACCTCATTCCCTACCTGATGCAGTACGGCTATTCCGCCGCCCTCGCCGCCGCCACGGTGGGATGGATCGGCGCCATGCAGGTGGGGGGACGCATCTTCTTCGTCCCGGTGGCCGCCTGGGTCGGACCGAGATGGGTGGTCCCGGGCCTGTTTCTGGCCCAGACGGCGGGGATGGGGTTGCTTCCGTTCATCGGCTGGCTGCCATCGGCCATTCCCATCGTCGTCCTGCTGGGCGCCGCCAACGGCATGTCGACCCTGGCCCGGGCCAGCATCGTCTCGGACATCTTCGGCCGCCGCCACTACGGGAGCCTCAGCGGCGCCATCGCGCTCGGCGCCAACGGCGCGCGGGCGCTGGCGCCGATCGGCTCGTCCGTCCTCCTCCTGGGGCTCGAAAGCTACGAGCGCCTGTTCGGGATCCTGGCGGTGGCGCTGCTGCTGGTCAGCGTGATGGTGCTCCTCACCGACACGAGCGTGCGCCTCAGCGGGCGCGAGCCACGATGAAGAGCCGCCGGAAGGGGAAGAGCGTGCGCCCGTCGGCGCGCCGCGGGTAGGCGCGCGCCACCAGCGCGGCGTAGGCGGCCTCGAAGCCGCCGCGCTCGGGCTCGTCCAGCGCGTCGAGGAGCGGACGCAGCCAGGTGCCCTTGGTCCACTCCTTCACCGGATTGTCGCCCTCGAGCACCTGGAGATACTCCGTCTCCCACACGTCGAGCGCGGCCGCGTGCGGCGCCAGCACATCGTGGTAGACGGCGGGATCACCCACCGGCGAAGGCCGGAGCAGGGGCTCGAGCCGGGCGCGCCAGGGGCCGCCGCGCGCCGCCTCGGCAATGAGGGTATGCGAGGGCGCGGAGAAGTTGCGCGGCATCTGCACCGCGAGCACGCCGCCGGGAGCGAGCCCGCCCAGCAGCGCGGGGAACAGCCGCGCGTGGCCCTCGATCCAGTGCAGCGCCGCGTTCGAGTAGATGAGGTCCGCGGGGCGCGGCGGCCGCCAGCCGGCGAGGTCGGCCCGCTCCCACCGGATCGCGGGCTCGGCCGCGGCGGCCTTGGCCAGCATCTCGGCGGAGGAATCCACGCCGGTGACGCGCGCCTCGGGCCAGCGCGCCTTGATGAGCCGGGTGACGTTTCCGGCGCCCGCGCCCAGGTCGTACACCTCGCCCGGCGCGTCGAGGTCCACGCGACCCAGGAGATCGACGGCGGGACGGAGGCGATGATCGGCGAACCGCAGATACTGCGCGGGATCCCAGGGCACGGGGCGCTCCTCCTCGCACCATCCTAAAGCCTCGCCGGCGCTCGTAGCACTCGTATCAGATGATACTGGCGCTCCGCGAAGGCCTCGGTCATGCTGAGCGCATGGCGGCCGCTGCCGTGCGCGAGTGCGCGAACATTCTCGGCCTGAGCCACGTGGAGCTGCTGGTCGGGGACCTCGATCGCTCGCGCGCCTTCTACGTGGACCTGCTCGGCTTCACCGAGGCCGACCGCGACGCCGAGCACCTCTACCTCCGCTGCGTGGAGGACCGCCAGCATCACTCGCTCGTCCTGCGGCGGGCGCCGCGGGCGGGCCTCGGCCACCTCGCCTACAAGGTGGCCGACGACGGCTCGCTCGACTTGCTGGCGCGCCGCTTCCAGGGCCTCGGCCTCCCCACACGCTGGCTGGCCCCCGGCGAGGAGCGCGCCCTGGGCCGCGCGCTCCGCATGCAGGACCCGCTGGGGTTCCCGGTGGAGTACCACGCGGCGATGGACGCGGCCCCGTGGCTGCTCCAGGCCTATCACCGGCACCGCGGCGCCGCGCCGGTGCGGGTCGACCACGTCAACGTGCTGGTGCCGGACGCCCGGGCGGGGCATGAGTGGTACACGCAGGAGCTGGGCTTTCGCTGCTCGGAGTACACCGAGTCCGATCCGCCGGAATCGCGCATCTGGGCGAGCTGGCTCTTCCGCAAGCCCACCGTCCACGACATCGCCATCATGACCGGGCCCGGCCCCGCCGCGCACCACGTGGGCGTGACGGTGAAGGATGAGATGGCGGTGATCCGCGTGTGCGACATGCTCGCCAGTGCCGGCTTCCGGGACGCGCTGGAGCGCGGACCGGCCCGGCACGGGATCTCCAACGCCTTCTTCGAGTACGTGCGCGACCCGGACGGCAATCGCGTCGAGTTCTACACCAGCGACTACCTCACCGCCGATCCCGGCTTCGAGCCGATTCGCTGGAGCCTCGACGACCCGCGCCGCCAGACGCTGTGGGGCCCGCCGCCGCCGCGCCGCTGGTTCGAGGAGTTCATGCCGGTGGAGTCCATCGTGGACGGGCAGCTGCAGGCGACCGCGGCCCCCGCCATGCGGGCCATTCCCACCTACGTCACCGACTGAGGCGGGCGGCGACTAGGCCAGCTCGTTCCAGGCCACCATGCCGGCACCGGACCGCCACGCGATGGCCGGCATGTAGGCCAGGATGTCGGCGGGCCCGCGCGTGAAGGCCAGCACCAGGATCCACGCGAGGAGCTCCGCGGTGCCGCCCGAGCCCGCGGCCTCCATGCGCTCGAGCGTGCACTCGCGCAGGATGGCCGCGTGGTCCCCGTGGTGGAGGAGATCGAGGAACCAGCGGTCGAACTCCTCGTCCACCCAGAAGTAGCGCGGCCCACCGGGCTCGTGCGAGAGCCCGCCGGTGGCGACCACCGCCACGCGCTCGGATCCCTCATACGCGCGGATGACGTCGCGGAGAATCTCCCCCACCGCGTAGGCCCGCTCCGGCCGGGGAATGGGCGGCACCGTGCAGTTCATGGTCACCGGGATGAGCCGGAACTTCCCATCGGGGTTGAGATAGTGCGTGGGGACCGAGATCCCGTCGTCGAACTGCATGTCGCGCAGATGGGCGAGCGCCAGCCCGCGCCGCGCGCTCTCGTTCACGATGAATCGGGCCAGCGGCGAGTAGCCGGGCACGTGGTACTTCTCCATGGCCAGCCACTCGTCGAACCAGTCCGCCGGCCCCACGTGCTCGTCCCCGACCCCCACCGTGTACTCCGGGGTGTTGTTCATGGGCCAGTTGAGGAGGTGATCGTTGCTGAACATGATCACCACATCCGGCCGCGCGGCCACGAGGCGCTGTCGCAGCGCGGCCGTCGCGCGCAGCGTGAGCTCCTGGTGGTCCTTGGGCGCCTGCGTGAACCAGCCGGTCATGCCGGGGGCGTGCGTCATGGCCATGGCGGCGACGATCTGGGCCATCAGCGCGTCCCCTCGAGGCGCGCCTTGAGCGCGAGGGCCTTGGCGGTCTCCTCGGGATAGGCGCGCTGATAGCGCTCGAGCGCGGCGCTCGAGTTGCTATTGTTCGCGGTGCCGAAGAAGAGGCGCAAGATCTGAGGCACGTAGTACTGGTGCACCCCCAGATCCATCATGCGGCGCGGGTCCAGGTCGCGGATGGCCTCGTACTCGGCCGGGCTGAGGCCGAACTCGCGCGCCACCCCGTCCAGATCGCTGACGAAGCGCGCGCGCAGGGTGGCGTCCTTTCGAATGTGGTACATCATCTCGTTCGTCGGCAGGGTCTTGTCGCAGCGCTCGACGTTTCCCATGACGTGTCCTCCGCCTTACTTCAGGTGCTTGTGGAGCCAGCGCACGATGCGCTCGCGCTCGGGCCCGGACTCCTCGACCCGCTCGGGAATTTTCAGGAACTCGTGGTCGGCACCCTCCACCACCGAGAGCGTGGTGGGCACGTCCACCAGGGTCAGGGCATTGGTCATGGCCAGCGAGTGGCTCAGGAAGGCGTCCTCGTCCCCGCACGAGATGTAGGTGGGCGGCATCTTCGCGAGATGCGGATTGTGAATGGGGCTCACCAGCGGATGGCGCATCCGGTCGGTGAAGTTGGTGCCGAGATAGGACACGACGAAGAGCTCGGCGATACCGGCATAGTAGTGCGGCTCGAAGATCCACCGCGGGACGTCCAGCACCCCGAAGTGGAGCACCGCGGCGCGGAAGCGCACGGGCACGCCGGCCAGGTCCCCACCCTCGAGCCCCTCCTCGGAGCCATGGAGCGCCAGCGTGGTGCACGCGCTGAGATTGCCGCCCGCCGAGCCGCCCCCCACCGCCAGGCGATTCGGGTCGCCCCCGTACTTCGCGATATTGCGGACGATCCAGCGCGCGGCGTAGATGCAGTCCTGGAGCCCCGCGGGAAAGGGATGCTCGGGCGCGAGGCGATAGTTCAGGTTGACCACCACGAAGCCCGCCGCGCAGAGCTGCATGGCGAACTTCCGCTCGCCCTTGGCGCTGCCGGTGAACCAGCCGCCCCCGTGGATGTGCAGCAGCACGGGAAACGGACCCGTTCCCTTGGGCGTGTAGATCTCGGCGTTGGGATAGCCGCCCCCCGCCTCACGCAGGACGACGTCGTGGCTCTTCCCGATCTCGGGCAGATCCACGTTGAGATCCTCGAACAGCTTGGCGCCCGCCGGGCGCCGGGAGACCAGATCCTGCACCGACGTGGCGCGCGTGTACTCGACGGGCTTCCCGGCAATCTTGGAGCGCCAGTTCCCCATGTTTGGATGCGGCATCAGAAGTCCTCGTGGTCGCGGTGCGACGGGTTCACGACGGTTTCCGGCGATAGTCGGACATCGTGGCGGGCGCCAGCCCGGCCAGCGCCACGTCCAGGCGTGACGGCGCGCGTCCCTCGCGCTCGGCGATCTCCTTGCGGGCCACGCCGGCGCGGACCACGTGGCCGCCGAGGAAGCGCAGCGGCTCGGGCGGGAAGCGACCGCTCCGCGCGCGCTCGAAGCACTCGCTCAGGGCCGCCCACTCGTCCCGGCGGCCCAGCACGGAAGAGGCGAGGATGCGGCCGCCCAGCGCGCTGGCCCCCACGCCGTGGCCCGAGTAGCCGATCGCGTAGTGGATGCGGTCGCTCGACGACAGCGTGCTGAACCAGGGCAATCCGGTGGTCGAGCGGTCGATGGGCCCCGCCCAGCTCCGGGTGATGGGAACGTCGCGCAGCTCGGGATAGAGAAATCGGAAGTCGCGCTCGACTTCTCGCGACTGCGTCGGGGACCAGTCGAAGGCCGGCCGCATGCGGCCCGCGAAGGCGATGGTGCCGCCGCCCCGGCCCAGGTACACCTGGCCCTTGGGCGTGATGCCGCCGTAGTTGACCATCAGGCGCGAGTTGAAGCCCCCCGGCCGCCGGCGCAACCCGAGGTGCTCCAGCAGCTCCGGAATGGGATCCGTGGCCACGATCTCGCTCGACACCACCATCACCGAGGGCCGGAACTCGGAGAGGTGTGCCATCCACGCATTGGCCGCCATGACGACCTTGTCGGCGGTGATGGTGCCCGCCGCGGTCTGGACCTCGAGCCCCTGGGGCCCCGGCGCGATGCGGCTGACGGGCGAGCGCTCGTACACCTCCGCGCCCAGGGCGAGCGCCGTCTGGCGCAGGCCCCGCGCGAAGAGCGCCGGCTGCACCCGCGACGCGCGCTCGTCGATCACCCCCGCCAGATAGGGGCCCTTCTGCCCGAACAGCTCACCCAGCTCTTCCGCGCCGAGCCGTCGCCACGGCGGCGCGAGGCCCACCTCGTCGGCGGCGCGGAACGCGGCCTCCCACGCGCCCACCTGGGCCGGAGCGGTCGCGCTCCATACCGAGCGGCCGCGGCGCCACTCGCACGGCAGCTTGCGCTCGGTCACGATGGCTTCGATATCCTCCACCCCCTGGATGCTGGCCCGGAGCACGCGCAGCGCGTCCTCCTTGCCGAGCATCGTGATCAGGGTGGGCAGCTTGCCCCACCAGGTGCCGATACCGCCGCTGCAGCGGCCGCTGGCCCCGGTGCCGCAGAGATCGGCCTCGACGACGGCGACCGTCACCCCGGGATCCAGCTCGCGCAGGCGGATCGCCGTCCACAGCCCGGTGAATCCGCCTCCGATGATGGCGACGTCGACCCAGCGCGCGCCCTGGAGAACGTGCGCCGGCTCGGTCGTCGCGTCGAAGGCCTCGTGCAGCCAGAGCGACCGGTGCTCCGGTCCCGCGGCGTTTGGCCGCCACGGCTGGAACGAGAGGCCGGTGAACCCTCGCGTGGCCATGGGCCCGTTACTCGAGCGTCTTGCGCACGGTGTCCTCGAACTTGGCCCGCACCGCCATGTAGTCCGCCGGCGCGATGGGCACCAGCGCGTCGACCAGCGCCTGGAGCTTGGGCCAGTCGGGCGGCGTCTGGACCCCGGGCATGAGCGGATAGCTATAGCCCTTGGTGACGAGCGCCATCTGGGCCTCCGGGGTGACGAACCAGGCCTGGAAGAGCTGCGCCATCTTGGCATTGGGCGCGCCCTTGAGGATCGCGGTGCCGCCGTAGAGCGGGACCACCATGCCGGGGACGGCCCGGAAGCCCACCGGCGCGCCCGCTTCCTTCAGGCGCAGGTAGCGCGAGAACGAGCCCCACGGGATCATCCGCACCGAGCCCTGGGTGAGGTTCGCGTAGTAGGGCGTCACGCTCGGCACCGTGGTGGCATTGTCGCGCAAGGCCTTCATCATCGGCGGGTCGATCTTCCCGCTGTTGTAGAGCTCGATCCAGCACAAGGCGATCAGGGCGCCCGCGAGCGGGTTGTCCATGATCATGCCCTTGTGCTTCGGATCGGTGAGGTCCTTGATGCTCCGGGGCAGGTCGGCCTCGGTCATCTTCTGCGTGTTGTAGACGACGCCGAACACGTCCGCGAACTGGATGACGAAGCGCCCCTGCGGGTCCACGTAGCGCTGCGGCAGCGCGCCCAGGTTCGGCGGGCGGAAGGGCTGCGCCCGGTCCTTGGCCACGTTCGAGAGCAGCTCGGTCATGCCCGCCATGAGGATGTCCGCGCCGTACTGGCCGCTGGCGGCCTCGGCGTCGAGCTTGCTCACCAGGGCGGCCCCGGAGAGCGGGTTGGGGACCACCGCCATGCCGGGGAAGCGCGCGCTGAACACCTCCCACAGCGGCTTGAAGATGGCGGAGTAGCCGCCGTAGACCACCACCTCCGACTGCTTGGCCTCTTTCGCGGCCGCGTAGAGCTGCATCACCGCCCGGGCATTGGTGTCGCCGCCCGCCCACGACACATCCTGGGCGCCGGCCACCGAGCTGCTCAGACCGGCGGCGACGATCGCGACCGCGCTCACCGCCATCCGGAACACTTTCCGACTTCTCATGTCCTTCTCCTTGGATAGGGGGTCATGCCGCTCGATAGGCACTGCGCAAGCGGAGCCTGGACACCAGGCCGACCAGCCCGCTGAGCGCGACGTACAGCAAGGCCACCCCGACGATGGCGACCAGCAGCAGCACCAGCAGCGCGCTCGCCTGGGTGGGAACTCCCGAGATGATGTGGGTGTAGACGAGCACGGCGACGTTCGGGCGCGTGGAGGGCAGGAGCATCAGCGGCACGTCCAGCGCCCCCGCGACGATCACCGCGGTGACGAGCCAGCCCGCCACAAAGCTCCGGCTCGTCAGCCGGAGCACGATGTCCACCAGCACGCGCGCCGAGGACGCGCCGCTCACCGCCGCCGCCTCCTCCAGCTCGCGCGCGATCTGGGCCAGCGCGCCCCGCACCGCGCGGCTCGCGATGGGCATGACCACGACCACCAGGCCGATCAGCGTCAGCCAGAAGGTCCCGTAGAGCCGGCGCAGGCCGGGGACCGACACGTAGGCCCACATGAGCCCGATGGCCAGGACCACCCCCGGCATGACGATGGGGCTCAGAACGGCCGTCTCGAGATAGCGCTCCAGCCACTTCCCGGAGCGGCGGCCCACGTGGCCCACCAGCATGGCCAGGCTCATCGCGATGAAGCCCCCCAGGATGGCCAGCTCCGCGGTGGTCCGGAAGGCGCCCAGCGTCTGGCGGTCGCCCAGCACCGCCTGGAAATTCTTGAGCGTCATCCCCCAGATCCCGATGGTGGGCTGGAACGCGGTGAGCACGAGCTGGGTGACCGGCAAGACGAGGCTCACCAGGGCATAGACCACGATGGCGGCGGTGCCCAGCGCGCCCCACCGGCCGATGTCCCAGCGATCCTGCTTGAAACCCTTGCCGGTGACGGTGACGAACCGGCCCAGCTTCACCACGCGCCACTGGACGGCGAGGAGCAGGGCCAGCGCCGCCATCATGAACAGCGCCAGCGCGCTGGCGCGGGCGTAGTCCGGAGGGACGGAGAAGTTCACCGCCTTGAAGACCTCCGTCGAGAGCACCGAGATCTGCGGCAGGCCGCCCAGGATCTGGGGGATGTCGAAGGTGCCCAGCCCGAACACCGTCCCGATGATCACCACGCCGAACAGCGCCGGGGTCATCAGGGGGATGTCGATGCGGAACACGGTGCCGAGCCGGCCCGCCCCCGCGATCAGCGAGGCTTCCTCGAAGCTCCGGTTCATGCTCTCGAAGGGGCCCAGCAGCAGGAGATAGCAGAAGCCGGTGAGCTTGAGCGACTGGACCACGATGAGGCCGGCCCACGAGTACGCGTTGAACGGGCTCCACGCGCCCCCGCTGAGGAAGCGCGTGGCCACGTTGAGGAGCCCGGCGCCGGGATCGGCGAGCAGCGCCCAGCTGATGGCGTAGAAGAGGTTGGGCGCGGCGAAGACCAGCAGCATCACCGGCGTGATGAGCCGGCGCAGCGCCACCGTGGTGCGCGTGGCGAGGAAGGCGAAGATCGCGCCCAGCAGGGTCGCCAGCGCGGTGGTGGTGACCGCGTAGATCACGGAGTTCTGGAGCGCGGCATAGGTGTGCCGGCTGCTGAAGGTGCGCGTGATGGTGTCGAGGGTCCAGTGTCCCGGCACGCCCGGCGGGGTGCTGCTGAAGATCCCGATGACGAGCATGGCGATGGGCCACACGAAGAGGAACCCCACCAGCAGCACCAGCGCGCCCATGGCGAGCCGGGCGCCCATCAGGCGGCCAGCACCACGATCTGATCGGGCGCCACGAAGAGCTCCACCGCGGACCCGACCTCGAGCCGTCCGGCGGCCCCGCCCGCCGCGCGCTCGTCCAGTCGCGCCACCAGCCGGGTGCCGTAGGCGTCGAGCACGTACTCGGTGAGGTCGCCCACGTACATCGCGTCCACCACGTGGGCCTTGAGCGATGACGTCTCGGGCGCCGCGTCGCCGCGGAAGCTGCCGCCGCGGATGGCCAGGGTGACCCGCGCGCCGACGGGAAAGCGCCGGGCGCGATCCGGGACGCCGCCGGTGAGCCCGGTGGGCCAGCCCTTCGGCCGCACCGAGAGCGCGGCCTCCGAGCTCTGCGTCACCTCGGCCTCGAGGAAGTTGTCGTAGCCGACGAACTCCGCCACCCACCGGTTCGCCGGGGCGCCGAAGATCTCCCGCGGCGTCCCGATCTGCTCGAGGCGGCCCCGGTTCATCACCACCACGCGGTCGGACAGGGTGGCGGCCTCGAGCTGGTCGTGGGTCACGTAGACCGAGGTGGTCCGGATCTCCCGGTGGATGCGGCGCAGCTCCCGTCGCATGTAGGCGCGCAGCGACGAGTCCAGATTGGACAGCGGCTCGTCCAGGAGGAGCACGCGGGGCTTGCTGACCAGGGCGCGCGCCAGCGCCACCCGCTGCTGCTGCCCGCCCGACAGATCCGAGGTGGCGCGCTCGTGCAGCTCGTCGAGCCCTACCAGCCGGAGGGCGTCCCGCACGCGGCCGCGGATCTCGGCCCGCGGGACGCCCCGGACCTTGAGGGGGTACGCGACGTTGCCATAAACGCGCATGTGGGGCCAGAGGGCGTAGCTCTGGAAGACCATGCCCAGCCCGCGCTTGTTGGGGGGGACGGACAGGCCCTTTTCCCCGTGGGCCATCACTGCGCCGCCGATGGTGATCCGGCCCTCGTCCGGGGACTCGAGCCCCGCGATGCAGCGGAGCGTGGTGGTCTTGCCACAGCCGGAGGGGCCCAGCAGGGACAGGAATTCTCCTTCGTGAACGACCAGATCGATCCCATCGACCGCGGTGATCCCGCCGTAGCGTCTCGTCAGGCGGCTGATGGTGATCTCACTCATGGCTGGCTCGGCGATCTAACTGAGCACTATCGCCCCGGCCCCCGGCCGCGGGCTGTATCAATCTATACCGGCCGCCCATGGGCTATCCCGGCCGCCCATGGGCTATCCCGGCGCGCATGGGCTCTCCGGCGGGAGCGGGACGGCCTAGCGGGCGTCGAGGGCCAGGGGGTCCAGGACGCGGATGCGCCCCCCCTCGTTCTCGATCACGCCGGCGAGCGAGAGCCGCTTGAGCGCGCGGGTCACGGTGACGCGCGTGGTCCCGGTGAGGCCGGCGATCTCCTCGTGGGTGAGCTCGACCTCGGTATAGATCTCCCCCAGCCGGCGCAGCAGCTCGGCGATCCGCACCTCCGCGGAGGACAGCGCGGAATAGGCCAGCCGCACGGTGGCGATGCGCTGCTTGACCGAGATGAGCCGCAGCAGCGAGAAGGCCAGCTCCGGGGTCTCGCGAATGGCGTCCTCGATCTTCTCGGCGTTGAAGCGGACCAGGGTCGCGTCCTCGAGCACGGTGGCCATCGAGAAGCGCGGCAGCCCATCGAAGGCGGCCGCCTCGCCGCACAGCGCACCCTTGCCCATGAACTCCATGACCAGCTCCGTCCCGTCCGGGCGCAGCACGGACACCTTCAGCTTGCCGGACAGCACGAAGTAGAAGTAGGGGCTCACCTCGCCCTGCTCGTATACCGTGCGCCCCGCCTGGAGGCTGATCCGGTCCCCGGGTGGCCCCGACTCGAGCCAGAGCCGGACGGTGTCCTCGGCCACCCGCCAGGTTTCTATGGGATGACGCCGCATGGCTACGGGCGCATGCCGTGCGCCGACGGGCCCGGCGTGCGCAGGGGGGCGGCGAGGTGAGCCCACTCGCAGAGCAGCGGGCGCGTCTCGCGCGGATCCACGATCTCCTCGATCCAGAAGGTCTCCGCGGAGCGGAAGGGCGAGCGGAGCTTGTTGAGGCGCTCCTCGATCTCGGCCATCTTGGCGCCGCGGTCGGGCGCGGCGTCGAGGTCCGCGCGATACGCGGCCTCGATGCCTCCCTCCAGCGGCAAGGAGCCCCAGCGCCCGGAGGGCCAGGCATAGCGCGTGCAGTAGCGCCCGCCGTTCTGGTGCGCCGCGCCCGCCACGCCGAAGGAGTTGCGGACGATCACCGCGCACCACGGCACCGTGCATTGCCACATGGCCGACATCGCGCGCACGCCCTGCTTGATGGTGCCGGTCTGCTCGGCCTCGAGCCCGATGAGGAAGCCGGGGCAGTCCGCGAGGTAGGCCACCGGGAGATGGAAGGTCTGGGCCATGTCCACGAAGCGCTCGACCTTCTGGCAGGTGTCCGCCGTCCAGGCGCCGCCATAGTGGAACGGGTCCGACGCCATCACCGCCACCGGCCAGCCGTCCAGCCGCGCCAGCCCGGTGATGACGCTCCGGCCGTAGAGCGGCGCGATCTCGAGGAAGGAGTCGCGGTCCACCACCGCCTCGACGATGGCGCGCATCTTGTAGACTTTTCTTGGATCGCGCGGGATCGCGTCGCCCAGCCACTCTTCGCGGCGCGCGGGGTCGTCGGTGATCGGCCCCCGCGGCGGCACGTCGTAGATCGACGACGGCAGATAGGAGAGGAAGCGGCGCGCCAGCGCGAAGGCTTCCTCCTCCGTGTCCACCGCATTGTCCACGCCGCCCGCGCGGAGCTGGATCTGCCAGCCACCGAGCTCGTTCTTGGTGAGCTTCTGGCCGAGCCGCTCGACCACCGGCGGACCCGCGACGAACATCGCCGACCGGTCCTTGATCATCACGGAGAAGTGCGCCGCGGCCAGGTGCGCGGCGCCGAGCCCGGCCACCGAGCCCAGCCCCAGCGCCACCCGCGGCACCGTCGCCACGTTGGCCACCACCCATTCCCAGCCGGCCACGCCGGGCACGTTGGCGCGGCCTGTGGTCTCGATGGTCTTGACCGAGCCGCCGCCGCCGGAGCCTTCCACCAACCTGATCAACGGAAGGCGTAATTCGTTGGCCATCCGCTCGCACATGAGGTGCTTGCCCTTGATGGTCGCGTCGGCGGAGCCGCCGCGGACGGTGAAGTCGTCGCCGCCCACCACCACCGGCCGGCCCTCGACCCGGGCGCGCCCGAACACGAAGTTGGACGGCGTCAGGCTCACCAGCTCGTTGCGCTCGTCGTAGGCCGCCCGGCCGGCGATCTTGCCGATCTCGTGGAAGGAGCCGTCGTCCACCAAGCGGCTGATTCGCTCCCGTATGGTGAGCCGGCCCCCGTCGTGCTGCCGCTTCACCCGCTCGGCGCCGCCGAGGGCTTCGGCGAACTCCTCGCGCCGACGCAGCTCGTCCATCTCCGGTTTCCAGTTCATAGAGGCCGATGGTAGCATGGCCGAAGAGGGTCGATCGGTCCCCCCATAGAGGAGGCATGCCCGTGATTTCTCTCACCGTCAACGGCAAGCCGCAGAACATCGATACGTCGCCGGACATGCCCCTCCTCTGGGTCCTGCGGGAGAAGCTGCTGCTCACCGGGACCAAGTACGGCTGCGGGATGGCGCTCTGCGGCACCTGCACCGTGCACGTGGACGGACAGCCGCTGCGCTCGTGCACCACGCCGGTCTCGGCGGTGGCGGGCCGCGCGATCACCACCATCGAGGGACTCTCCGACAAGAGCGACCATCCGGTGCAGCAGGCCTGGATGGAAGTGGACGTGCCGCAATGCGGCTACTGCCAGTCCGGTCAGATCATGTCCGCGGCCGCGCTGCTCGCGCAGAAGGCGCAGCCCACCGACGCCGACATCGACGGCGCCATGACCGGCAATATCTGCCGCTGCGGGACCTACCCGCGCATCCGCGCCGCCATTCATCGCGCGGCCGCGCTCCAGGCCGCCGCGAAGAAGGGAGGCGCGTGATGCCGGCCGCCCGGGCTCGCCGCCCCGCCGCGTTCCCGCTCTCCCGCCGTGCCGTGCTCCAGAGCGGTCTCGTCGCCGGCGCCGGGCTGCTCATCGGCTTCCGGCTGCCACTCGGCGCCGGGCCCGCCGACGCGCAGGCGTCAGGTGTCTTCGCGCCCAACCAGTGGCTCAAGATCGACCGCGACGGCGTCGTCACCATCGTGAACTCGGTGCCCGAGATGGGGCAGGGCTCGCTGACCACCATGCCCATGATCGTGGCCGACGAGCTGGACGTGGATCTCCCGCGCGTCAAGGTCGAGCAGGCGCCCGCCAACCCCAAGCTCTACGCGAATCCCGTCACCGGCTCCCAGTCCTTTGGCGGCAGCCGCGGCGTGCGCGATCACCTCGCCATGCTTCGCAAGGCGGGGGCCGCCGCACGCGAGATGCTGATGGAGGCGGCGGCCAAGGAGTGGGGCGTCCCCGTGAGCGAGGTGACCACCGAGCCCGGCGCGGCGGTCCACACGCCTTCCGGACGGAAGCTCCCCTACGGACAGCTGGTGGACAAGGCGGCCCAGCTCCCCGTGCCGCAGAATCCGAAGCTCAAGACCCCGGACCAGTTCCGCTATATCGGCAAGGAGACGCGGCGCCGCGACACCCCGGCCAAGATCAACGGCAGCGGCATCTACGGGATGGACGTACAGGTGCCGGGCATGCTGATCGCCTCCATCGAGCGCTGCCCGGTGTTCGGTGGCAAGGTGCGGAGCTTCGACGCGACCGCGGCCAAGCAGGTGCCGGGCGTGAAGCAGGTGGTGCAGGTCAGCAATGGCATCGCGGTGGTGGCCGACGGGTTCTGGAGCGCGGTGAATGGGCGCAAGGCGCTCAAGATCGTGTACGACGAGGGCCCCATGGCCCAGGTGACCAGCGCGATGATCGACCGCGAGTACGAGACGCTGTCGAAGAGGCCGGGGCAGGAGGCGCGCAAGGACGGCGACGCGGACGCGGTGCTGGGGCGCGGCGGCAAGGTCGTCGAGGGCATCTACCAGGTGCCCTTCCTGGAGCACGCGTGCATGGAGCCCATGAACGCCACCGCGCACGTGCGGACCGATGCCTGCGAGATCTGGGCTCCCACCCAGAACCCCGGCGGCACCCAGATCACCGCCGCCCGCCTCACCGGGCTCCCGCTCGAGAAGGTCACCGTGAACACCACGCTCCTCGGCGGCGGATTCGGCCGGCGCGGGGAGCAGGACTTCATCGTGGACGCGGTGGAGACCGCCAAGGCCGTGGGCGGGCCCGTCAAGGTGATCTGGACCCGGGAAGACGATATCCAGCATGGGTTCTATCGCCCCGCCACCTATAACGTTTTTCGCGCCGCCCTGGACGGCAGCGGAAAGCCGGAAGCCTGGTGGAACCGGGTGGTCGGCCCGGGGATTCTCATTCAGAAGGGCCGGGCGGCGGCGGGCGTCACCATCGACCCCGCGGCGATGGAAGGCGTGCGCAACATGCCGTACGACGTCCCGAACGTCCGCGTAGAATGGGTGAACAAGGATTTCGGCATTCCGCTGGGCTTCTGGCGCTCGGTGGGGCCCTCGCAGAACGCCTTCATCGTCGAGAGCTTCGTGGACGAGCTGGCGCACGCGGCGGGAAAGGACCCGGTGCAGTACCGCCTATCGCTGCTGGGCAAGTCGCCCCGCCATCGGGCGGTGCTGGAGCTGGCCGCGCAGAAGGCGGGCTGGGGCACGCCGCTCCCGCCGGGCCGCGCGCGGGGCATCGCGGTGGCGTTTTCCTACGGGAGCTACGCGGCGCATGTGGCCGAGGTCTCGGTGGCGCCCGACGGCAAGCCGAGCGTGCACAAGATCGTGGGCGCGATCGACTGCGGCATCGCGGTGAATCCGGACCAGGTCCGCGCCCAGATGGAAGGCGGGGCCATCTACGCGCTGACCGCCGCGCTCTACGGCGAGATCACGATCGAGGGGGGTCGCGTGAAGCAGTCCAACTTCCACGACTACCCAATGCTGCGAATCAATGAATCGCCCGTGATCGAGGCACATATCCTCGACTCGGGAGAAGCCGCGGGCGGGCTCGGCGAGCCGGGCGTGCCCACGGTGGCGCCGGCCGTGTGCAACGCGATCTTCGCGCTCACCGGCAAGCGCGTCCGGCGGCTGCCGATACGCACGGACGAGCTGAAGCGCGCCTAGGAGGGAACACATGATACGGAAGGTTCTCGCGATAGTGGTCGTCGGCGTGGCGCTCCTCGCCGTGGCCCCCGCGGCCGAGGCCGGGACGGGGGCACGGGTCCCGGGGGCACGGGAACTGGCGGGGGGCACGGGTTCCGGGCGGCACGGGTTCCGGGGACACGGCTGGCGGGTTCGTGGCCGCGCGTCCATTTCGGATTTCGGCTTCGGGGCTATCCCTACTATGGCGGGTACTACCGCTATCCCTACTATGGCGGGTACTACGGCGGCTATCCCTATCCCTACGGGTACTATCCGCCGAGCGTCTACGTCGCTCCGCCCCCGTCCGGTATATACTGCGCCGCCCCCGGCGGTGGCGGCTCCAGCCCCCGCGCCCGAGATCCAGCGCGAGGTCATCTACCCGCACGGCAAGTACGTGCTCGAGGGGGACGGGGTGAGACACCGCCTACCGCTGGACGTGGATCCCGAACCAATAGTCTAGGTCGCCCGCTTGCGGCCGCGCCCGACATAGCCCAGGGCGCGGTCGCGGCGGCGCCGGGCGGCGTCGCGCGCCCCCGGCGGTCCGTAGCCGCCGCCCCCCGGCGTCGAAACCTGCACGCGGTCGCCCCGCTCGAGCACCCACTGGCGGCGGTGATTCACCTTCTTCCCGTTGATGCGCACGTCCCCGAGCCCGCCCGGCCGTCCGCCCGCCAGCCCCGGCGCGGGGACGCGCGTCCGCTCCGCCATGAAGCTCAGCACCACCGGGCGGCGGGACTCCGACTCGAAGAGCACGTCCTGGCCGAGGCCGCCGCGGAAACGCCCGGCGCCGCCGGAGCCCGGCCGCATGCGCTTGTAGTGGAAGAAGAGCGGCGCGTTGCGCTCCGCCACCTCCACCGGCGTGCTCGAGATATTGCTGGGCCAGGAGAGCACCCCCTCGCCGTCCTTGGCGGAGGTCGCGCCCATGCCGCCGTTGTAGAAGAGCACCGTGGTATAGGGCCGCCCGTCGTCACGCGTCCCCGACTGGGCCACCGCCCAGAGCGGTGAGCCCGCGCCGGCCATCACGCGGTCGGGAATCACGTGGTGGAGCGCGCCCAGCACCAGGACCGGCACGTAGTGCCCGGTCTGCGCCCGGCTCACCACCGCGGCGGGGAACTTCGGGTTGAGGAGACAGCCCTCCGGCGCCACCACCGTCACCGGGCGGTACATGCCCTCGTTGTTGGGCAGCCCGGGCAGCAGCGCGCAGCGCACCGCGTACGCGGTCATGGCGTAGGTGTAGGCCATCACGCAGTTGATGGCGCGCGGCTGGGCGGGCGACGTGCCGGTGAAGTCGGCGACGATCGCGTCGCCCTTCACGGTGAGGGCGAGCGCGAAGTGGTACGGCTTCTCGAAGCCGTCGGAGTCCAGCGCGTAGCGATAGGTCCCGTCGGGGACCTTGCTGATCGCGGCCCGCATCGCCGCCTCCGACCGGCCGAACAGCTCGTCGCCGAGGGCGTCGAGCCCGTCGAGCTGATAGTCGTCGACGAGCTTCCGCACCCGCGCGTCCATGAGCTGATTGGCGCTCACCTGCGCCCAGATGTCGCCCACCGTCTGGTCGGGGGTCCGCACATTGGCGCGGATCAGGCGGAGGAGGGTCTCGTCGGGCTCGCCCGCCCGGATCAGCCAGGTGAGCGGGATGTGCAACCCCTCCTCGAACAGCTCCCGGGCCTCGATGGCCCGCACGCGCCCGCCGATGTCCGGCATGTGCGAGGTGGTGGAGGAGAACGCCACCAGCCGGTCCGTCCCGTCGTTGCTTGTGGAAGATTGGCTTGACGAGCGAGACGTCGCTCATGTGCCCGGTGCCCTGCCACGGATCGTTGGTGATGAGCACGTCGCCGGGTCGCATCCGCTGCGGGCCGATCTCGCGCAGGAAATGGCGCACGGTGGCGGGCAGGGTCCCGATGAAGGACGGGATGCTCCCCGAGTTCTGCGCCAGGGCATTGCCCCGCGCGTCGGTCAGCACGCAGGCGAAGTCGTTGGCCTCGTTGGACAGCGTGGAGAAGGAGGTACGCACGATGGCCTTGGCCGCCTCATCCACCACCGAGATGATCCGCGTCCAGAGCACTTCCAGCGTAATGGGGTCAAAGCGGGTGGTCATGGGGCCGCCTCCGCGAGCGTCATCACGAGATTGCCACTGGGCGCCACGCGCGCGATGGCGCCGGGCCCGATCACGAGCGTCGAGCCCTCCTCCTCCACCACCGCCGGCCCGGATATCGTGTCGCCCACGCCGAGCCGGCGCTGGTCGTACACCGCGGTGGGCACGAAGCCGCCCGCCTCGCGGAAATACGCGGGGCGGCTCCCCTTGAGCGCGCGCTCGGCGCCCCCGCCCGGGCGTCCCTGCAGCACCACCTCGCTGCCGGACACGGGCGCGCGCACCGCCACGCGGATATTGAGGAACTCCACCGGCACGCCGGGCGGCGTGAGCGCGAACTTCTCGCGATAGGCCTCCTCGAAGGCGGCGGTGAGCCGGGCGCGGCCCGCCGCGGTGTCCGCGTACGGGCCCTCCGGCAGGCTCACCACCAGATCGAAGCCCTGGCCGAGGAAGCGGCCGTCGGCCAGCCGCTGGATGGTGGCCGACTCGAGCTTGAGCCCGGTGTCCGCCATCACCGCGCGCGCCTCGTCCTCGAGCCGCCGGAAGGCAGCCTCCAGCTCGGCCACGTTCCCCTCATCGAGGCGGATGCCCACGGTGGCCACGCGATCCACGCGTGCCGGGGCCACCAGCAGCCCCAGGGCGGAGGCCACGCCCGCGGAAGGCGGGCAGACGACGCGGGACAGGCCGAGCTTGGCGGCCACCGACCACGCGTGCACCGGCCCGGCGCCGCCGGTGCAGAGGAGGGCGTAGGCGCGCGGGTCGCGGCCGCGCTCCGCCACGTGGACGCGCGCCGCCGACGCCATGCTCTCGTTCACCACGTCGTGAATGCCCCACGCCACCTCCGTGGGCGGCAGGCCCAGCCGCGTGGCCAGCCGCTCCACCGCGGCGCGCGCGGCGGCCACGTCGAGCGGCATCGCGCCCCCCGCGAAGTAGCCAGGATCGAGATAGCCCAGCAGGAGGTCGGCATCGGTCACGGTGGGCTCCGTGCCCCCGAGCCCATAGGCGGCGGGGCCCGGCAGCGACCCGGCGCTGCGCGGGCCCACCTTGAGGAGCCCGATCTCGTCCACCGACGCGATGCTGCCGCCGCCGGCGCCGATCTCGATCAGCTCGATGGTGGAGATGCGGATGGGCAGCCCGCTGCCCTCGATGAAGCGCCGCTGCCGCGCGGCCTCGAACGAGTAGGCGGTCAAGGGCTCGCCGCCGTCCACCAGCGAGAGCTTGGCGGTGGTGCCCCCCATGTCGAAGGCGAGCACGTTTGGCGAGCCGCTGCCGGAGGGAGCCGCAGCCGAAGGGAGGCGACATCGGGGATCGAGGCGAGCGGATATGGAAGTCCCGTCGTCCTTGCCGAAGAAAGCGGCGGCGATGGCGCCGGCGGCGGGGCCCGACTCCAGCATGCGCACCGGCGCGCGCTCCGCCTCCGCCACATGGGTGAGGCCGCCGCTGGAGAGCATGAGGAGGAGCGGGGCGGGAATGCTGGCCTCCGAGAGGCGGCGGCCCATGAGCTCCAGATAGCGCTGGGCCAGCGGCTTGATATACGCATTGGCCACCGTGGTGGACGCGCGCTCGAACTCGCGCACCTCGGGCGCCACCTCGTGCGAGGTGGTGACGGCCAGCCGCGGGAGGATGCGCGCCACGATGCGGGCGGCCTCCGCCTCGTGACGCGGGTTCGCGTAGGCGTGGAGGAACACGATGGCGATGGCCTCCACTCCCGCCTCCGCGAGGCGCCGGGCCCGGGCCGCGACTTCGCGGCGGTCGAGACGCCGTCGCACGCGGCCGTCCGCTCCCACGCGCTCCGTCACCTCCAGGCGCAGGTCGCGCGGCACCAGGGGCTCCGGCTTGGTGATGGCGAGATCGTAGAGGTCGAACTTCCGCTCTCTCCCGATCTCCAGCGTGTCGGCGAAGCCGGCGGTGGTGAGGAGCCCGGTGCGCGCGCCCTTTCGCTCGATGAGCGCGTTGGTGAACAGCGTGGTGGCGTGGACCACGCGGGTGAAGCGCGAGGGCTCGAGCCGACCCTCGGCGAGGAGCGCGGTGACTCCCGCCGCCACCGCGCGCGCGGGATCATCGTGGGTGGTGAGCACCTTCCGGCTCCACTGCCGGCCGGTATCGTGGTCGTAGACCACGAGGTCGGTGAAGGTGCCGCCGATGTCGATGCCGAGCGAGTAGTGGGGCACGCGCGCCTACTTCTTGAGCCTCAGATCCTCCATCGGCGCGGAGTACGCGTAGCCGGGGATGAGGCTGGCCCCGCTCTCCTCCACGCGCGGCCCCACCCCCCAGATGAAGGCCTCGGTCTCCGCGGGGTCCAGCCACTTGGCGGCGAGGGTGACGTGCAGCGCCCAGCGCAGCTCGCCTTCCGCGGCGGGCGCGGCGGCGGGCCGCGCGAGGCCGGCGAGGAGCAGCGTGGCGACCAGGACGGCGGCGAGACCGGCGCGGGAGATGGGGCGTGGGCTCATGGCGAGACCCTAGGGCGGCGCGCGCCGGAGGTCAAGCCTTTCCGGGGACCGTGCTAACCCCGCAGTGTCGCATCGAGCGTGTCACGAAGGCCGTCACCCAGCATGTTGAATCCCAGCACGGTCAGCATGATGGCCACGCCGGGAAAGAGCGTGATCCACCAGGCCTGGCGCATGTAGTTGCGGCCCTCCGAGAGGATGCCGCCCCATTCCGGCGTGGGGGGCTGTGCGCCCAGCCCGAGGAAGGTCAAGGCCGAGCCGGTGAGCACTGCGGTGCCGAGCCCGATGGAGATGAAGACCATGAGCGGGCCGGCGATGTTCGGTAGGACGTGGCGCAGCGCGATGCGGAGGTCGCGGCCTCCCAGGGCCCGTGCGGCCTCGATGTACGGCTCCGCGGTGACGGCCAGCGTGGTCGCGCGCACGAGGCGCACATAGAACGGCACCGCCGACAGGCCCACCGCCACCATGGCCTGCACCAGGCCGGGTCCAAGGATCGCGCTCACCGCGAGCGTGAGCAGGATGCCGGGGAAGGCCAGCAGCACTTCGGTGGCCCACTCGATGGGGCCCGCGATGCGCCCCGGGTACAGTCCCGCCACCAGGCCGAGGCCGCCGCCCAGGGTGACGGCGATGCTCACGGAGATGAAGCCCAGCCAGAGGGAAACACGGCCGCCGAAGACCACCCGGCTCCAGACATCGCGCCCGAACTGATCGGTGCCGAAGGGGTTCGCGATCGAGGGCGGGCGGAGTACCTGCCGGGGCGACATCGCGAGGGGGTCGTGGGTCGCGATCCATGGGGCCAGCAGCGCCATCACGGATACCAGACCGAGGAACGCCGCCCCGATACACGCGGATCGGTTGCGGGCCAGCCGCGGCAGCACCCGCCGGCGTTCCGCGACGGGGTCAGCGAAGGCGGATGGCGGGGTTGAGGAGGGCATAGAGCACATCCACCAGCGTGTTGATGGAGACGTAAACGACGGCGGCGAAGAAGACCACGCCCTGGACGAGCGGGAAGTCCTTGGCGAGGATCGCCGTCACCGCCAGGCGTCCCACCCCCTGGCGCGCGAAGACCGTCTCGATGACCACGGCGCCACTCAGCATGGCGCCGAGCTGTAACGAGGCGATGGTCACCACGGGGATCAGCGAGTTGCGCAAGACATGCCGGATCAGCACGCTCGCGGGCGGCAAGCCCTTGGCTTGGGCCACCCGCACGTACTCCTTTCGAAGCACGTCGAGCACGCTCGAGCGCACCAGGCGCGCGATCAGCGCGCCCGGACGGACGGCGAGCGCGACCGCGGGCAGCACGAGGCGGTAGAGACGCCCTGCGCGGTGACCGGGAACCACCAGAGGTGCACGGCGAAGACGAAGATCAGCAGGAGGCCCAGCCAGAAGGAGGGCATGGAGATGCCCACCACGCGCCGCCGGTGGCGAGGCTGTCCAGCCAGCGGCCGCGCCAGAGGGCGGCGACCACGCCGAGCGGCACGCCCATCGCCACCGCGAGGCCGAAGGCCGCCAGCGCGAGCTCGGCGGTGGCGGGCAGCTGGCGGGCCAGCTCGGTGGCCACCGGCTGTCGGCTATAGAACGAGTACCCGAAGTCGAGCTGCGCGGAGCGCCAGAGGAAGCGCCCGAGCTGGGTGAGGAGCGAGTCGTTGAGCCCGAGCTGCTCGCGCAGCGCCGGAGCTGCTCGGGCGACGCGCCCACGTCGCCCATCATGAGCAACGCCGGGTCGCCGGGGGCCAGATGCAGGATCAGGAACGTCACCACCGCGGCCCCGAGCAGCACCAGCAGCGACAGGATGCACCGCCGTACCAGGTACGCGAACACGGCCGGCCCTAGCCGGTCACCGCGCCTCCCCGCCCGGAGTCCTCAGGCGCCCACGCTCGCATTGTGGAACCAGATTGCCGTCCGCCGGTCGTACTCGACACCCTGCACCCGCGGCGCTTGCGCATTCACGTACTCGGCGTCGAACAGCGGGACCAGCAGCGCCTCGCGCATGATGCGGCGCTGGATATCGCTGTAGATCTTCGCGCGCTTGGTGAGGTCCAGCGTGGAGGCGCCCTCGTCGAGCAGCGCGTCCATGCTCGGCTCGTTGTACATGGACCAGTTCCAGTTGCCGATGTTGGTGGAGCGGAAGTGCAGGCGGAGGAATTCGGGGTCCGCGGTCAGCCAGAACTTGAGCCCGAGGTTGTGCTCGCCCTTGTTGGCGTCGGAGAACATCCGGGCGCGCTCGAGCAGGCGCAGATCTACCTGGATCCCCACCGCCTGCAGCTGCGTCTGCACCATGGTGGCGGTGGAGTCGTAGCCGCCCGCCGCGATGACCTGGAAGATCACCCGGAGCTTCTTGCCGTCCTTCTCACGGGTACCGTCCGCGCCCATCTTCCAGCCCGCCTCCTCGAGCAGCCGCTTGGCGCGGGCGGGATCGTGCTTGTACATCGTCTCCACCGCCGGATCGTAGCCGAAGGTGGCGCGGGTGAGGGGGCCGTAGGCGGGCTTGCCGATGCCGAAGAACAGCGTGTCCACGATGGCCTGCTGGTCCACCGCGTGGATGATGGCCTGGCGGACGCGCAGGTCGTCAGTGGGCGCCTTCTTCACGTTCAGGTTGATATGCCAGGGCGCGCCGGTCTGGAGCACGCGCGAGATCCGGTACTTGCCGGACTTCTGGAGCCGGCCGACCTCCTGGGCCGGCACGTTCTCAATCACGTCCGCCTCATCGCGCTCCAGCGCGCTCACCCGCGTGGCCTCCTCGGAAATGAACCGGATGAGGATGTTCGGCACCGGGGCCTTGCCGGTGGGCGGCAGGCCGGCCGGCGACCAGGCATAGGCGCCGTTCCGGACGAGGGCGAGCCGATCCTGGCGCACCCACTCCTTGAACACGTAGGGCCCGCTGCCCACCGGGCCCACCGCGAACTGGGCGCCGAGCTTCTGGACCGCGGCCGGCGACACCATGCCGGTGAACCCGTGGGCGAGGCCGGCCAGGAACGGGGCGTACGGGTTCTTGGTCTTCACGCGCACGGTGGTCGGGTCCACCACCTCCGCCGACTCGTACTCCGCGATCTGGCCGAGGCCCGCGTTCTTCAGCTCGACGATACGGTCGAGGTTGAACTTCACCGCGGCGGCATCGAAGGGAGTGCCGTCGTGGAAGACGACGCCGGGACGAAGCTTGAAGGTCCACAGCCGTCCGTCGCGCGAGTTCGTCCACTGCGTAGCGAGCCCCGGGCCCACGGTGCCCTTGCCGTCCTGCCAGGTGAGCGTGTCGCACATGGCGAGCACGGACCGGAACGACCAGATGGAGCCGGTGGCATGCGGATCCAGCGAGGGCGGCTCCGACGCGAAGGCGTAGCGCAGGGTGTCGGCGGGGGCGGCGGCCGCCACCCGGCGCACCGCCGGACCCACGGACGGGCCCAGCGCGACCCCCGCCCCCGCGCCTAGCGCGCCCTGGAGGAACCGCCGCCGGCTCACCTTGCCCGCTCGCCCCGTCCGCTCATGCTGTCTCATCGTCGCTCTCCTGGAGGTTTCGGCTCGCGCCGCTGGGTTCACTTCCGAACGATGTCCGCGCGTCGGCCGAGCGCCTGGATCAGGCGCGCGTAGATGTCGCGGGCCTTCACGAGCTCCCCGACCCCGATGTGCTCGATGGGACTGTGGGCCAGCTCGATCCGGCCGGGTCCGCACCCCAGCACCGGGATGCCGAACTGATTCCAGAGATAGGTGCCGTCCGTCCCGGCGGTATAGCACTGCCGCCGCGGCGTCCGACCGATCACCGCCTTCACCACCTCGGCGAGGGCTTCGACCGCCGCATGGTCGGCCGGCATCAGGTAGGACGGCATCACGAGACGCCGGCGCAGCTCGTACTGGAAGTCGGGGACGGTGGCCGCCAGCCGCTCGAGAAGCCGGCGCACGTCCGCCTCGGGGCGCTCGTGCGATTCGCCCGGCAGGAACCGCACGTCGAAGTGGAGGCGGCAGCGGTAGGGAATCACCGCCAGCCGACCCGGCGAGACGGTGATATTGGTGATGGCCGACGTGCACCGGCCGGCCAGCGGGTGCTCCGGCATGGGCAGCTCGGGCCAGGCATTGAGAAACGCATTCATGAGGAGGAGCGCGCTGGTCCCCGTGTGCGGGATGCTGCTGTGCGCGGTGCGGCCACGCGTCTCCAGCTCGAACTCCACCTTGCCGCGGTGGCCGAGACAGATCTCGAAGTTGGTGGGCTCCGCGAGCACGGCGAGGTCGGGCGCGTGCGGGAGCGCGGGCGTGACCTGCCGCGTCCCCACGCCCTCACCCGGCTCCTCCTCGACGACCGCGGTGAGCACCAGACGCCCCGCGAAGCCTTCCGCCCGCGCGGTGGCCGCGGCGGCGACGAGCGCCGCCACCGGCCCCTTCATGTCGGACGACCCACGGCCCCAGAGCACGGGGCCGGGCGACCCCCACCGGGTGCCATCGACCAGCTCGCCGCTCCACGGATCGTCCATCGCGCCCGCGTCCACGACGTCCAGGTGCCCGTTGAGCAGGATGGTCGGCCCGGGGCGATCCCCCGTCAGCTCCGCGATCACATTGCCGTGGCGGTCCACGCGCACCTCGTCGAAGACGGGCTTGATCCGGTCGGCCAGATACTCGGCGACCGCGCGCTCGTCACCGCTGACACTGGGGATGCGCACCAGCGCCTGCGCGAGCTCGATCATCTCCACGTCAGTCATCGCGGTGTCTTCGTGCATTCATCCTTGCGAACGCCGCGCGGCGTTCGCGCGGTGATGGTAACACTGGGCGGAAACTGGCTCCGCGTGTCCCGATCGTGTAGAAGAGGGCGCGTGAGGATCGCCATCGTGGGGGGCGGGCCGGCGGGACTTTACCTGGCCCTCCTCCTCAAGCGGGCCGACCCGCGGCATGACGTGCACGTGGTCGAGCAGAATCCCGCCGGCGCGACGTATGGCTGGGGCGTGGTCTTCTCCGACCGCGCCCTGGGATTTCTCGCCGAGGCGGATCCCGAATCCTACGCCGACCTCGCGCCCCGGCTCGAGACGTGGGGCGAGCAGGCCATCGTCCACCGCGGAGTGACGGTGCGCGTCGACGGCCTCGGCTTCTCCGGCATCGCGCGGCTGGCCCTCCTCGGCGTGCTCCAGGCGCATTGCCGCCGGCGGGGGGTGCGCCTCGAGCTCGGCACGCGCTGCGCCGATCCCGACGCGCTGGCGGACGCCGATCTCCTGGTGGGCGCCGACGGCGCCGGCAGCGTGGTGCGCGAGCGCCATCGCGTGCGCTTCGAGCCCCGGGTGGAGACGCTCTCGAACCGTTATATCTGGTACGGCACCGCCCAGCCCTTCGACTGCCTCACGCTGACGTTCAGGGAAGCGGTGGCTGGTGCTTTCGTCGCCCACCACTATCGCCACGCGCCCGACGCCAGCACCTTCGTGGTGGAGTGCGATGCCGACACGTGGGAGCGGGCGGGCTTCGCCGGAATGTCGGAGGAGGCGACGCGGCGCTACTGCGAGGAGGTCTTCGCTCCCGAGCTGGGCGGGCATCCCCTCCTCTCGAACCGCTCCGCCTGGCTCTCCTTCCGCAACGTCACCTGCCGCCACTGGCAGGGCGACCGCGTGGCGCTGCTGGGAGACGCGCTCCGCACCGTGCATTTCTCCATCGGCTCGGGCACCCGCACCGCGCTCGAGGACGCCATCGCGCTGGCGCGCGCGCTCGCCGAAGCGGGCGCGGGCCCCCCGCGCGAGTCGATTCCCCGCGCGCTCGCCGCCTTCGAGGCCGCGCGCCGGCCGGCGGCGGAGCGGCTCCTCGAGGTGGCGCGGCAGAGCGGGATCTGGTACGAGCGCTTCCGCGACGCCCTGCCGCTCGATCCCCTGCCCTTCGCGCACGCCTATCTCACGCGCGGCGGCCGCATCGCGGCGGAGCGGCTGCGCGAGCGCTCGCCGCGCTTCGCCGCCGCGCTGGAGGCCTATCGGGCGGCTCGCCGCGAGGGCCCTCGATGAGGCGGTTTCCCGCCGGCGGTTACCTCCTCGGCTACCTCCTCGTCGTCACCGCCGTCATCACGCTCGCCCCGTTCCGTTTCGCGGGGCCCGTCGAGCCCCGGCTCGCCTGGCTGGTGAACCCAGGCGACGTGGTGGCCAATGTCCTGCTCTTCGTTCCCCTGGGGTTTCTCTACCGCATCTCGGCGCACCCGGCCGCCCGACCCAGCCACTGGCCCACCATCGGCGCCGCGCTCCTCGTCAGCGCCACGCTGGAGACGCTCCAGATCTTCCTGCCCGGCCGTTATCCGAGCCCGGTGGACGTGCTGTCCAATACCCTCGGGGCCGGGCTCGGCTCGTGGCTCCACGCGCGCATCGCCGCGCATCTCGACGGCCGGCTCGTGCGCGGCCTCGCGCTGGAATTGCCGCTCATGAACGTGGTCTATCTCCTGGTGCCGCTCCTCTGGCTGGACGGCTTCGCGGCCGGGCCCGACGCGCGGCGGCTCGTGCTCTCGCCGCTCCTGGGCCTGGCCGGCGCCATCGTGCTGGCCGCGGTCTGGCGCCATCGGCTGGCCGAGCGCGGCGTGCTGTCGCCGCCGCGGCTGGCCTGGCTGGCCGCGGGCTGGTACGTGGTCGGCGCCGCGCCCGGCTTGATCCGGCGGCCCCTCCTCGTCCTCGGCGGCGCGGGGCTCGTCGCGGTGGTCGCATGGCTGGAGGCCGCCCGCGCCACCCCGCTCGCCCCCGAGCGCCGCTTCGAGCTGCCCACGCTCCGGCGCGTCTGGCCCCTGCTGGTGGGCTATCTCATCGTGAGCGCGTTGTGGCCGCTGCCCTGGACGCCGGGGTCGTGGCGCGTGGGCTGGGGTCTCGCCGGCATCGCCGACATGCCCGGAATCGTCCCCATGCTGCGCGCGCTGGAGTATCTGGGCGCCTTCACCCTGCTCGGGTACACCGTGGCGGAGTCGCGCGGGCGGCGCGAGGAGCGCGCGGGCCATCGCCTGGCCCGGCTGGCCATCGCATGCTTCGTCGCCACCGCGGTGCTGGAATTGCTCCGCGGGTTCCATCCTGCGCACGGCGCCAGTGTGCTCGTCCTCCTCTTCACCGGCGTGGTGGGCCTCTATGGTGGGCTCCTCTACCGGATGCAGCTCCGGGTGGTGCGCGAGGCGGCGGCCACGCGCGCCCCTTGATCGAGTGAAGGCGCGAGGGTATACCGGAGACGGAGGACTCGCCGCCATGTTCACACCCACGAAACCGATCGGCCAGCTCGTGGCCGAGGCCAAGCAGCGCATCGAGAACGTCACCGTCGATCAGCTCAAGGCGGAGCTCGCGGGCGGCGGCATCCAGCTGCTCGACATCCGGGACGTGCGCGAGCGCCAGAAGCTCGGCTGGATCCCGGGCTCCCTGCATGTGCCGCGGGGCATGCTGGAATTCTGGCTCGACCCCACCTCGCCCTACTACAGCGGCAAGGTGGACCCGGAGAAGCGTATCGTGCTGTACTGCGCGGGCGGCGGCCGCTCGGTGCTGGCCACCGACGTGTTGCGCGAGATGGGCTTCCCCCACGTGGCCAACTTCGAGACCGGCTTTAATTCCTGGAAGGCGGCGGGGCTTCCCATCGAGGGCGCGCCCGCCGACGCGCCGAAGGAAGCCGCGCCGGGCTGGTCGTCGCGGTGAGCGACGAGCGGCTCGCCTTCCTCTCCGTCGCCGAGCTGGGCCGGCTCATCCGGACCCGCGAGGTCTCGCCGGTCGAGGTGATCGAGACGCAGCTCGGGCGCATCGAGCGGCTGAACCCGCGGCTCGGCGCCTACGTCACGGTGGCCGCCGCGGAGGCGCGCGCGGCGGCGCGGGAGGCGGAGGCCGAGATCGCCCGCGGCGGCTGGCGCGGGCCGCTGCACGGCGTGCCCGTGGGCGTCAAAGACATCTTCGACACCGCGGGCATCCGGACCACTCATGGCTCGTCTTTCTACCGCGATCATGTCCCCGCGGAAGACGCGGAGTCCATCCGGCGGCTCAAGACCGCGGGCGCGATCGTGGTGGGGAAGTGCAACACGCACGAGTTCGCGGCGGGCTCCACCACCAACAATCCCTGGTACGGTCCGTCCCGGAACCCGTGGGATCTCGCGCGCTCCCCGGGCGGCTCCAGCGGCGGCTCCGGCGCCGCGGTGGCGGCCTTTCTCTGCGCGGCGGCCACCGGCACCGACACCGGCGGCTCCATCCGGAGCCCCGCCGCCTGCTGCGGCGTGGTGGGGCTCAAGCCCACCTATGGCCGCGTGAGCCAGCGGGGCATCTATCCCAACGCGGTGAGCCTGGACCACCCGGGACCGATCGCGCGGAGCGCGCGCGACGCGGGGCTGCTGCTTCAGGGCATGGCGGGCTTCGACGCGCAGGATCCCACCACCGAGGACGTGCCGGTGCCCGACTTCACCGCGGGGATCGAGGCCGGCGTGAGCGGGCTGCGGCTGGCCCTCTGTCCCGACCTCCACTACGGCGAGCTCGACTCGGCGGTGGCGACGGCGATGGAGGCGGCGGTGAAGACGCTGGCCGGCCTCGGTGCGCGCATCGAGACGGTGGCCTTCCCGCTGCGCGAGGCGCTGCAGTTCGCGCGCAAGGCCATCGCCCAGGCCGAGTTCCTCGCGCTCCACCGCGAGCGGCTCGCGGCCACCCCCGAGGGCTATGGCGCCGACGTGCGCGAGCGCCTCCGGGAGGCCGCCGCCACCACGCTGGACGACTACGTGCGCGCCTGCCGCGAGCGCGAGCGCGTGCGCCGCGCGATGGACGGGCTCCTCGCCGAGGTGGACGGGCTGATCCTGCCCGTCTCGCCCTGCGAGGCGCCGCTCCTCGCCACCGGCACCTCGCGCATCAATGGCCGGGAGGTCACCTTCGGCGCGGTGGGCGTGCCCATGCGCGGCCCCCTCAACGTGCTGGGCCTGCCCGGGGTGGCGGTGCCCACGGGCTGGGCGCCCAGCGGGCTGCCGCTGTCGCTGCAGATCGTGGGCCCGCGCTGGGGCGAGGCCAAGGCGCTGCGCATCGCGCATGCGTTCGAGGAGGCCACCCCCGCCCTCCGCGACCGCCGCCCGCCGGAGTAGCGGGGAGCGGGATCGTGCAGAGTCACTCTGCGGGACCCGTCGCGCCCGCGCCCGGAGGTTACGTCATGCATCTCCTGACCAGGCTGTTCAACTACTTCAGAGCGGACGGGATTCATCCGTGGGCCCTCGATGATGAGACCGGTCACCTGACGCGATCGCGACATCGCCGGCCGTGGCGCATGAGGTGACCATGGCCTTCGATGTCATCACGATCAACCCCTATTCGCTTTTGGATATCGTTGCTCTTGCGTTCGCGGCGCCCCTCGCCGTCGCGATCTACGGGGTCATGGAAGGTAACGGACGACGTGTGGACTCGCCTTCGCTCACCTACTCGCGTGCACCGCCATGGTCGCCTTTGCCGACCTGATGATCGTCAACGCGACCGCGCCGTCAAGGCTCTCGTGTGGCGCGTGGAATATACGTCGTCGGAGCGATATCACTTCCCCTGGTCATCCACTTCGTCTATGCCTTCGTAGACCACTACGCCAACGCGGGCGCCCGGGTGCTTGCTGCTTTCTGGGTCCTTGCCGGCATCCTGATCGTACTCATAAGTCGCCTCTGTTCATACTTGTCTCCACGCGCGAGCGCGGCGCCGTGAGCTGGCGGAATGTCGCACCATACGTGCCGGATCTTGGCCCCCTTGCGGCGGTGTTTCTTCTTTTCTGGCTTTTCGTCATGACCTACGCCCTCGTGGCACTGTGGCGCCATCAGCGAACGCTACCGCCGACGGCGCGACCTCAACGCCGCCAACGCGGTTGAGAATCTGGGGCTGTTCTACGTGGTTCTCCTCTCCTCGAAGTGCCTGAGCGATGCATGATGTGCTCGTCCCGATCTCATCGGCTCGGGAATCATGGCAAGCGCGGACGGGCATGGTCGCTTCATCGAGGATCGTCAAGGGGCGGCTGCTGAATGCCCTACCGAGCTACGTGGCACCGTAGTCAGGCGGTCATTCCCAGGAAGGCATGCACCTCGCCGGAGTGACCCGAAACCTCGGCTGCGTGTTCGCGGAAACATTCAGAGACTGCACCGAAGGTCCAAGCGGTTGCGACTCGCTCTCCTTCGTCAGGTTCTATCGGTTTCCCGGCGAGGCGCGGTCCTGTCCGAGCCGAAGATCTTCGAGGACATCGCATTCGATGCCGCACCTGAGCTCCAGAATAGCCGGCAGCTCCGCTTCGAGATCATGCGCGACGGCCAATTGCGAGGCGTCTGTTTCTTCATCCGGCTTCACCTCGACGAGACGAATTGTGTCGACACCTGGAAGCACCGCACGAACACTGGTCCATTCCCTACGTCAGGTTGAAAACGGCGACGTCGGTGAAAAAGGGCGATCTCGTCGAGGTCAGCGTGCGCGCGGACATCTCGGGCAATCCGACGTACTCTCTCCGACTGACCCACACGAGGGGGACCACGACCCGAGAGATCGGGACGGATTCGTGGTCAGGATCCTAGCCGGGTTACTCGGCGACGGCGTCATCGGCAACCTGGGACCAGGATCCCCCACGGAACGCTAGATCTCGGTGAGGCGGGCGACGTCCGCGCGCCCGTCCATGTACTCGCCCATCTGGCGGCCGAGCGCCTTGAAGTAGTCGGTGGCCCGGTGGGCTTCCACCGCCGCCTGATCCACGTAGCGCTCCATGAAGACGTAGGTGCCCGCGGCCTCGTTCTTGTGGAGCGCGTAGAGCTTGCAGCCGGGCTCGCCGGCATTGACCTTGGCCACGAGCTCCTTGGCCACGGCCTCGAACTCCTTCTCCATCCCGGGCTTCACCTTGATCGTTGCGACGACGCCGAGCATCACGGTCTCCGTTCCGGGCCCGCGGGGGCCCCCTGGGTAGTGGACACCTGCTGCACGTAGTTCCGAAAGGTGATGGGATCGCGCACGCGCCGGAACACCTCGCGGGTGCCGCCGGTGCCGATCACGGTGAGGTCGCCATAGTCGAGGATGCGGCCGGTCAGGCTCTGCTGGACCGCGATGGACTCGACCTTGCTCAGGAGGAGCTCGGTGGTATAGCGCGCCACCAGCCCCACCTTGAAGATGACGCGGGTGGTGGTCACCGCGAACTCGCTGGTGCGGAGCTCCACCCAGTGGACGAAGCCCCAGAAGAGGCCGATGGCCATGATGCCGAGCCCGATCCAGCCGGCCCAGCGCGCGGCCTCCGGCTGCGCTTCCATGTAGCGAACGGCGACGGTGAGGCCGGCCCCGATCAGGAAGACCAGCGCGGGCCGGGCGAACAGCACCCAGTGCAGGCGCGTCTTGTAGAGCACGCGCTCGCCGGGCAGGAGGTGCCGCTCGACATAGCCCATCGGCTCAGTGGCCCATGGGCTAGAAGAGGACGTACCCGCCGTCGAGGACGAGCGTGTCGCCGGTGTGGTAGGCGGAGAGGTCGCTGGCCAGGTACACCGCGATGCCGCTGAAGTCTTCGCCCACGCCCCAGCGGCGGAGCGGCACTCGCGGCAGCACCTTCTGGGTGAAGGCCTCGCCGTGCAGGGCCACTTCCGTCATCGGGGTGTCGATCCAGCCCGGCACGATGGCGTTCACCCGCACCTGGTGCCGCGCCAGCTCCACCGCGAGGGCCCGCATGAGCGAGATCACCGCGCCCTTGGTGGCGGCGTAGTGCTGGCTGCGCGGGGCCCCCATCATGGCGGAGAGCGACGAGGTGACGGCGAGCGAGCCACCGCCGCCGCGCTCGATCATGTGACGCGCGGCGGTGCGCAGGGTGAAGAAGGCCCCGTCGAGGTTGACGCTCATCACGCGGCGCCACTCCGCGGTGGCCATGTTGGCGAAGCCGGCCGCGCCGCCGCGCCCGCTCACGCCGGCATTGGCGAAGCAGGAGTCCACGCGGCCGAAGGCGCTCACGGTGTCCGCGAAGGCGCGCTCCACCGCGGCCTCGTCGGCTACGTCGCAGCGGAGCGCCATGGCCTTGCCGCCGTGTGATTGGAGCTGCTTCAACGCGGCCGCGTTCTTGTCCTCGTTGGTGCCCCACACGCAGACGGAGGCCCCGGCCCGGGCCAGTCCCTCGGCCATGCCGAGGCCGATGCCGCTATTGCCACCGGTCACGAGCGCCACCTTGCCGGTGAGATCGAATCCAGGATGCGCCATGGCTCCCCTTTCTCGCGAGAGGCTGACTATACTACGCGGGCTCGAACGAGTGCTCGGGGGGCCGGCTTCACTGCTTCGTCGGTGGCCGCCGGCCCGCCTCACCGTAGCCGACGAGCTCCACGTAGCCGTGGCCCGCCACGGGCTGTCCGCCCTCGGTGCCGCGCACCTCCACCGCGCCCTCCCAGTAGCGCGGGCTCACGTCCAGCTCCTGGTCGGCCAGGCGCGGCGTGATGGTCAGCTCGAGGCGCCCGGCGGTGTCCGTGAGCCGCCAGCCGGCGGGATACTCGACCCCGCTCCGCCGGCTGCGCCAGACGCCGGTAGCCTCGAGGCGCACCCCGTCGCGCGTCAGCGCCCGCGCCCCCCCGCGCGCGTCCACTACCACGCCGGCGCTGAAGGGATCGGCGGTGCCGTCCCGCCGGCGGAGGCGGTAGTACATCAGCTCGCGCCCGTCCTCGAGCTGCAGCGCGAACCAGTCCCAGCCGGCCAGGTCCTTGCCCACCGCGGCGGTGCTCCACTCGCGGTCCATCCAGGCGAGCCCCTCCACCTCGAACCGCTCGGTGCGGAGCCGGATGGTGCCGCGCACGGGCATGCGCGTGAGCGAGTAGTAGTACGAGGCGTTGCCGAGCTCCGGTCCCTTGCGCGAGAGCCCGCGCTCACCCTGCAGCACCGGCGGCTTGGCGCTCTCCAGCTGGAGGTCCAGCGCCATGTCCTCGTCCTCCGCGCGCAGGTGCAGGGGAAAGGTGGAGGTCCCGTCGCTCCGTGCCTCCCAGTCCTCCACGAAGACGCGGAAGGGCTCCGCCTGGGCGCCGGCCAGGCCGAGCGCGCCACGGCTGGTCCGCGTCCCGAAGTGGAAACGGCCGCCGCGCGCGTCCGTCACCGCCAGGTGCGCCAGATAAGCGTGGCTGGCGCCCCAGTCCGAGCCACGGCCCGGCGCGTCCGGCGTCAGCGCGCGGCGGAAGAACGTGAGCTGGAAGCCGAGGTGTCGCCCGTCGGCGCTCCGGAGATTGCCGGTCCAGTACCACCACTCGACCCGGAACTCCGGATGGGGCCCGTGGTCGCGGGGAAAGACGAAGGCCCGCGGCACCTCCGCGCGGGCGAAGCCCTCGACCCGGCCCCCGGACAGTGCCTCCGCCACGGAGAGCGTGGCGACCACGGGCCCGCGCGCCGGCCGGAACGGCCCCTCGGTCAGCGTGAGCAGCACCGCGAGGACCAGTACCGCCGCGCCCGCCACCAGGCCCGCCGCCACGGCCACCCGGCGGGCGCCGCGCCGGAACGCCCCCGGCCCGCCGGGCTCACTCATCGCGCAGCGCCTCCGCGGGCACCGCCCGCGCCATGCGCAGCGCGGGGTAGAGGCCGGCCAGGAGCGCGGCCACCACCGCGAGCAACAGGCCCTGGAGTAGCACCTCGGGGCGCACGTCGAGCGGCATGGTCCAGCCGAAGGACCGGCGATTGATCACGAAGACGAGGACGGCGGCCAGGAGCACGCCCATCGGCAGCGCGAGCAGCCCCGCCACCAGCCCCATGAGCCCCGTCTGCGCGGTGATCACGCCCCAGACCTGGCGCGGCGTGAGGCCGAGCGCGCGCTGGAAGGCCACCTCGCGCGTGCGCTCCAGCGCCTGCGCCATCAGCGCGGACAGCACGCCCACGAAGGCCACCACCACGATGAGGAGCCGGAGCACACGCGTCACCGCGAAGGTGCGGTCGAAGATCTCCAGCGACGCCTCCCGCAGCGCCCGGTTGGAGCGGATGACCACCTCGGCGGGCGGCGTGCCCTCCGCCGTGCGCGCTCGCAGCGCGGCGATGAGGGCGTCGGGGTCGGTGCCCGGAGCCGTGTAGAGCGCGATCGCCGACACCGCGCGGTCGTCCCAGTGGCGCTCGTAGGTCGCGCGGCTCATGACGACCACCCCGGCGCTCGAGCCGTAGTCGTAGAAGACGCCGGCGATGGGGAACGCGTGGGGGCCGCGGTCGGTGGTGAGATGCACCCGGCGGCCCGGGTTCAGCTCGCGGCGATAGGCGAAGGGCTCGGAGACCATCACCGCGCCGTTCTCCACCGCGGCCCAGACGCGCTCGAGCCGCCCCTCCTTCATGGGAAAGCTCGGCGCCCGCCCGGCCGCGACCCCCAGCGCCACCACGTGCACCGACCCGCGCGGACTCGCCACGGTGGCCCCGCGCGACGTGCTCACCGCCGCGACGCCGGGGGTGGCGGCGAGCCGCTCGGCCAGCCCTGCGTCGAGCGCGGCGTCGGGGCGGCTGCCGATGAGACTCGGCGGCGAGATGTACACGTCCGCGCGCAGCGTGCCCTCGAGCCACTGTTCGACCGCCTCCCGGAACGACGCGATCATGATGCCCACGCCGATGGTGGCGGAGACGGCGATCATGAGCGCGGCGATGGCGATGCCGGTGCGCGAGAGCGCGGCATGGATGCCGCGCGCGGCCATTCCCCCCAGGAGACCCCCGATGCGCCGCGCCGGCCATTCCAGGACCCGCAGCAGCGCGGAGGCGGCCAGCGGGGTGGCGAGCGCGGCGCCCATGAGCAGCGCGAAGAGCCCGACGAAGCCCCACAACGCGCCGCCCCGCGGGAGGAGCAGGAGCCCGCCCACGCCGGCCAGCGCCACTCCCGCGAGCGCGGCGCGCGGCGCCGTCCGGCGGGCCCGCGCCTCGAGGAGCGAGCGCAGCAGCGCCTCGCGCGGCCGCGTCCCCGCCGCCTCGCGCGCGGGGGCAAGCGCGGCCAGGAGAGTGGCGCCCATGCCGAGGCCCACCGCCTTGAGCACCGCCGCCGGGGTGAGCCAGACCTCGCGCACCGACAGCACGAAGTAGAGGTCGTTGATGGTGCGCGTGACGAGGCCGAGCAGGCCCTGGGCCAGCGCCAGGCCGAGGCCGATGCCCAGCAGCGTCCCCACCGCGCCCACCGCGAGCGCCTCGCCGGCCACCAGGGTGAACACCTCGCCGCGGGTGACGCCCAGCGCGCGAAGCGTGCCGATGAGGGGCCGGCGCTGCACCACCGAGAACGTCATGGTGTTGTAGACGAGGAACATCCCCACCACCAGCGCCAGCAGCGAGAGCGCGCGCAGGTTCAGCGAGAAGGCGGCGGTCATCGAGGCCGCGGTCTCGGCCTGCGCCCCGGCGCGCGTGAGCTCGGCGCCCGGGGGCAGCGCGGTGCGGATACGCTCGAGCAGGGCCTGGTCCTGCGCTCGGAAGCCCACGATGAGGTCGATGCGGGTGAGCCGGCCCCGCGTGCCCGCCAGCTCCTGCGCGGTGGCGATGTCGGTCACGAGCAGGCCCTCCAGCGCGCGCGTCGAGAGGCGGTCGGCGGGCTCGAAGGTGCCGATGAGGGTCAGCGAGCGTCGTACCCCGGCCACGCGCACGCTGAGGGGGGCGCCCCCCTTGAGGCCGAGCGCGCGGGCGGTGGGCCCGGACATCAGCGCAGTGCCCGGCCGTCCCACGAGATCGGCGAGCGTGCCGAGGGGATCCCCCCCTGCCAGGTGCGGCCGGAACGCGGACTCGGCGAAGGGATCCACGCCCAGGAGCTGGAACGTGCGCCCCGGGTGGTCCGGCGCCGCCACGTCGAACGCCACCACCGGCGCGGCCCGGCGCACGCCCAGGTCCAGGCGCAGGGTGCGATAGAAGGCCTCCGGCAACCCGGCGGGCCCCCCCACGATCTGATGCGTGGCCCGCCCCGTCACCGCCTCGGTGGCCAGCGCGAAGGCTCGGCGCGCGCTCTCGGTGGCGAGATCGATGGACAGGGCGACCGCCACTCCCAGCGCGATGCCGAGCACGCTGAGGCCGATCTGACCCGGGTGGCGGAGGAGATGCCGCAGGCTCGCCCGCCAGAGCAGCCGGCTCACGCGCGTTCCGCGACCCGCTGCTCGACGAGCTGGCCCTGCTGGATGAGGAATACGCGGTCCGCCACCCCGATCACCTCGCGGCTGTGGGTGGCCATCACCACCGTCTTTCCCAGCTCGCGCGCGAGCCCGTCCAGGAGGTCGAGCACCACCTCGGCGGCGTCGGCGTCGAGATTGCCGGTGGGCTCGTCGGCCAGCACGAGGGCGGGATCGTGCACGAGGGCCCGCGCCACCGCCACGCGCTGCTGCTCGCCGCCGGAGAGCCGGTCGGGGTAGGTGCGGGCCCGATCGGCCAGGCCCACCCGCGCCAGCAGGGCCAGCGCATGCGCCCGCCCGCGCGCGTCGGCCCGCCCCAGCAGCTCGAGCGGCAAGAGCAGGTTCTCCTCCACCGTCAGCAGCGGGACCAGGTTGAAGAACTGGAAGATGAAGCCGATGTGCTCGCGCCGGAAGCGCGTGCGCGCGCCCTCGTCGAGCGCGGTGAGGTCGGTGCCGTTGACGCGCACCGTCCCCTCGGAGGGCCGGTCGATCCCGCTGATGAGGTTCAGCACGGTGGACTTGCCGGAGCCGCTGCGCCCGACCAGCACGCCGATCTCGCCGATCCCGACGGTGGCGCCGGCGTCGCGGAGGACGACGCGCTCGCCGTCGCCCTCCCGGTAGAACTTGCTGAGATGGCGGAGCTCGACGGCGGGGAGGAACATGGCGACGCGGCTATTGTAGCAGGGGCGGAAAACAGGAAACTTTAGGGGGTGACACTTTCATTGACCCCGAGAAGGAGAAGGCCCAGCGCGAGCCGGAGGGCGGAGTGGCGCATCGCGCGACTATACCGGGAACCGGGCCGCCCCGGGAGTGGATCCGGCGAGGAGGACTAGGCGGGGAGCGCGGAGTCGCGCGCGCTGCGCGAGAGCACGCCCGCGAGCATCTGGCCCAGCGCCGGCGTGTAGCGCGGACGGACCGGCTTGGCCTCGATCAGCGAGAGGAGGTCCGAGAAGCGGACCACCGGCGCCCAGGACCGATCCACCTTCACGCGGCAGAGCGGATGGGTGAGGACCACCACGCCGTCCACCCAGCGCAGCAGGGAGCGGCCCAGCTCGGGATGGGCGCGGCAGAGAAACTCCTTCACCGCGATCGCGCCCTCGGTCACCTGGCGCGCGACGTCGCCGCGGGGAATGCCGTTCACCCGCCAGCGGTTGTTCCGCACGCGGATGCTCCCGCCCCAGCGCTTGGTCTCGATCGCCATGATCCCGAAGGGCCCGATGAGGACGTGGTCCACGTTGCCGCGGTAGTAGGGCAGCATCAGGTCGTTGACCAGGAAGTAGTCGTCGGAGAGACGGCCCAGCAGCTCGGTCACGTTCTCCTCGCCCACCCGGCCGGAGCGGACGCTCCGCAGCCGGCCCAGCGCGGAGCCCGCCATGGACCCCGCGGCGAGACCGGCAACGAGCCCGACGAGGGGATTCACCGCGACGCCCGCCGCCACCGAGGCCACCAGGCCCGCGCCGGCGAAGCCCATCAGCTCGAGCTGGTGACGACGCTCGCGCGCCGCCAGATACGCGCCCCCTGCCCGCTCGAGCTTCATGACCGAGAGCAATTGCACGGAGCGGGCCAGCGGCCTGGTGGGCGAGGACACCCAGGCACGGGCTCCCGTTCGCGTTCACGTGCGCGGACTTACGGGCCTCGCGCAGAGGTTGCGCGGGTCGGCGGTGGACCAAAGCCGTCAGCGCCGCCGGCCAAAATCGGAAGCGCTGAGGGGCACTGCGCGCGAGCCCGCCGCGGCGGCCGGGCCACCGCACCCCTAAAGGTGAGCGACTGCCTCGATCTCGACCAGCGCGCCGGCGGGAAGCGCCACCACCTGCACGGTGGAGCGGGCGGGCGGCTCGGCGCCCGCGTGCTTCTTGTACACCTCGTTCATCGCCGCGAAGTCGGCCAGGTCCTTCAGGTACACGGTCGTCTTGACGAGGCGGTCCAGCCCGCTGCCCGCCTCCTCCAGGATGGCCCGGAGGTTGGCGAGGACCTGCTCCGTCTGCTCGGTGATGGTCTTGCCCACGAGCTCGGCTCGAGCCGGGGCGCAGCGGGATCTGCCCCGAGACGAAGACCAGGTCCCCCACGCGGATGGCCTGGGAGTACGGCGCGCCCGCGAAGGGCGCGGGAGCCTGCGTGCTGCGGACCACCGATTTCTTGGCCATGGCCTAGCCCCGCATCGAGGTGAGCATGACCTCGAGCCCCACGCGCAGGCCCACCGGCAGCCCGTCCTCGTTCATCTCGAACTCGGGGGCATGGTGCGGCCGCGCCGGCCCGGTGGCGGGCGCGATGCCCACGCGGAAGTAGCAGCCGGGCCGCTCGCGGAGGAAGAGGCTCATGTCGTCGGAGGCCATCACGCGCCGGCCTTCGTCCACCGCGGCTTCGCCCATGGCGGTGGCGGCGCAGCGGTGCACGAAGTCGGTCTCCTTCGCGTGATTCACCACCGCGGGGCAGGAGCCCCCATCCATCAGCAGCCGCGCCTCCGCCCGGAAGGCGCGGGCCTGATGGGCGACGAAATCGCCGAGGCGCTGGATGAGCTGGTCGCGCACCGACTGCTCGAAGGCGCGGATGGTCCCCTTCATCACCGCCCGGTCCGGAATGATGTTGCCCTTCGTCCCCGACGTGATCTGACCCACGGTGAGCACCGCGGTCTCCTGCGCCGGCACCTCGCGCGCCACCAGGCTCTGCATGCCGAGGAGGATGCTGGCCGCGGCGGTGATGGGGTCGATGGAGAGATGCGGCATCGCGCCGTGGCCGCCGGCACCCTTGATCTCCACGGTGAAGGCGTCGGCGGAGGCCATGGTGGGGCCGGGGCGCACCTGCACGTTGCCCACCGCGTTCAGCGTGGTGAGGTGGAGGCCGTAGACCTCGTCCACCCGCGGGTTGTCGAGCACGCCCGCCGCGATCATGGGCCGCGCCCCGCCCAGCACTTCCTCCGCGGGCTGGAAGAGGAACACCGCGATGCCGGGCATCTCGCCGCGCCGGGCGGCCAGGATCTCGGCCATGGTGATGGCGATGGCGGTGTGGCCGTCGTGGCCGCAGGCATGCATCACGCCGGGAGTGCCGGAAGCGAAGGGAGCCTCCAGGACCTCGGTGAGCGGCAGCGCGTCGGTGTCGGCCCGCCAGGCCACCGTCTTGCCGGGCAGGTCGCCCCGCAGCACGCCCACCACGCCGGTGCCCGCCACCGCGCGCACCTCGAGCCCCGCCGCCTGGAGCCGCTCCGCGATGATCTGCGCGGTGCGCTGCTCCTGGAAGGACAGCTCCGGATGCCGGTGGAAGTCCCGCCGCAGCGCCACCAGGGCCTCGCGCCGCTTGTCCGCCTCCTGCGTCCAGTCCAGCCGCGTCTTGCTCATGATGCGTCCCCCTCAGGTTGGGTGCTCGGCCGCCACAAGGTAGCAGAGGCCGCGGGCGCTGTCACTCCGGGTCCGACCGCCACCAGAAGGTGATGAGGACCAGCGCGGCGACCCCGCTGACGCCGGCGCCGAGATAGGCGGCGGACACCGAGCTGCGCTCCGAGATCCAGCCCACCATGAACGAGCCGAGGGGAAAGGTGCCGCCGAAGATGAGGGTGTAGAGGCTCATCACGCGGCCGCGCAGGGCATCGGGAGCGGCCAGCTGCAGCGCGGTATTGCACGAGGCCACCAGCATGATGCCGGACACGCCGATCACGAACAGCATCACCACCGCCACCCAGAAGTGCACCACCGCGCTCATGGCGATGAGGCTGCCGCAGGCCAGGAACCCGGCGGCGAGCACCTGCGGCAGCGGCAGCTGCGGCTGGCGGAGACTGCCCAGCGTCAGTGCGCCGGTCACCGCGCCCACCCCCACCGCCGCCATGAGGAAGCCGAAGCCGGCGGCGTCCACGCGCAGCACGTCGCGCGCGAGCAGCGGCACGTAGACGGAGAAGTTGAACACGGTGAGGCTCACCACGAAGAGCAACAGGAGGAGGAGGCGGATGCGGCGCACGGACAGCGCGTACCGGAGGCCTTCGCCCACATCCGCCAGCATGGAGCGCCCGCGCGCTCCCCGGGGCAGGCCCTCGGTGCGCATGCGGGCCAGCGCGACGATCACCACCGTGAACGACAGCGCGTTCAGGAGGAACGCGATGTCCACCCCGAAGCGGGAGATGAGCAGCCCCGCCACCACCGGGCCGATGATGCGCGCGGAGTTGAAGGCGGCGGAGTTGAGCGCCACCGCGTTGACGATGTCCGCCTTGCCCACCAGCTCGGCCACGAAGGACTGGCGGGTGGGCATGTCCACCGTGTTCACGCAGCCGAGCAGCAGCGCGAGCACGCAGACGTGCCAGTACTCCGCGTGGCCGAAGCGGACCAGGAGGCCGAGGGTCAGCGCCAGGAGCGAGATCATGATCTGGGTGAAGAGGAGCACCCGGCGCTTCGGCAGGCGGTCGGCGAGGGCGCCGGTGAACACGGAGAAGAGCAGCACGGGGGCGAACTGCAAGGTGCCGATGAGCCCCAGCTTGAGCGGCGAGCCGGTGAGCTGCAGCACCAGCCACGCCTGCCCCACCGACTGCATCCACGAGCCAACCTGCGAGACCACCTGACCGATGTAGAACCGCCGGTAGTCCGGATGGTTCAGCGCCCGCAGCCCAGCCGGAAATTGCATCTAGTCCCCGGTGGCACAGGCCGCCGGCGGCCGAGAAGGGTCCAGCTGCGAGGCGGCGCCCGACGGCCGTACGCGAGGCGTACCCCTGGTACGTTGAGCGTGCGGCCGAGGGCGCCGACGAAGCAGATGGGCCCTTATCGGCCGTCGGCCAGTGCGATGCAGGCGAAAGCAACCTTGGCCGTGGTCGGCACCCCAAAGCGCGCGGTGTGACGCGCGGGCAGCCCGCCGGGGAAATGCTTCACGTATTCCGCGTTGATCTCGCGATAGTCGGCGGGATCGGTGATGAGGAGGGTCATCTGCACCACCCGCTCGAGCGAGGACCCCGCCGCGCGCAGGATGGCGGAGACGTTCTCCAGCGCCTGCCGCGTCTGCTCCGCCGCGGTGCCGGTGGGGGCGGCGCCCCCGGTGTCGTTGCCGGCCCCGGTGCCGGAGACGAAGACGAGGCCGGCCGCGCGCGTGGCCCGGGAAAACGCGCCGGGGGCCGGCGCGGCGGGCGGATTGAAGAACTCGATCATGCGCGCGTCCTCCTTGACGTACGGCCGGGTCTGGCCGATGATTCGGGCTGCGTCCAACCCTACCATGCAATCGACATCCGACGACTTCCTCGCCGCCGTCCGCGAGCGCGCGCACGCGAACCTCTACTGGCGGACGCTCGGCGTCCAGGTGGAGGACGCGCGCGAGGGCTGGGTGCGGCTGCGGGTGGCGGCGCGGGACGAGCTGCGTAATGCCGCCGGCGCCCCCGTGCACGGAGGCGTCCTCTCCGCCCTGGTGGACATGGCGGTGGGCGGCGCGCTGTCGACCCTCCACGCGTCCGCCACCGGCGGCGTGGGGCAGTCCACCCTCGACCTCAACGTGAGCTTTCTCGCCGCCGCGCGCGGCGACGTCGTCGCGGAGGGCCGTATCCTCCGCCGCGGCCGCACCATCGCCTTCGGGGAGGCGTCCATCTCCGACGACGAGGGCACCGTGGTCGCGGTCGGCCGCGCGACCTACATGATCCTGGCGCCGAAACCCTAGACTGATCCCGCACCAGAAAAGGAGCGTCCCGTGCCCACCAAGATCGTCTTCTCCCCGCCGATGCCCAAGGACATCATGGACGAGTGCCGCGCCATGGTCCCGCAAGGATACGAGCTGGCCGTGGTGGAGCGCGGGGTCGGGGGCGGCATCGAGGCCCACCGGGACGCCGAGTACTTCATCGGCTTTGCCCGCGGGGACATGGGACCGAACTTCTACCAGGCACTGCCGAAGCTCAAGCTCGTCCAGCTCATCAGCGCGGGCTATGACCGTCTCGACGTGGCGGCGGCCAAGCAGGCGGGCGTGCCGGTGGCCAACAACGGGGGTGCCAACTCCACCGCGGTGGCCGAGCACACCTGGCTCCTCATCCTGAGCGTGCTCAAGCGCCTGGCCTGGCAGCACAACAACGTGGTGGCCGGGAAGTGGCGCATCGGCGACCTCGCCGAGAACCGCCTCTACGAGGTGGAGGGCAAGACGCTCGGCATCGTCGGGCTCGGCACCATCGGCAAGAAGGTGGCGCGCCGGGCCCACGGCTTCGACATGCCGGTGATCTACTACGACACCGTGCGCCTCACCGAGGACCAGGAGAACGCGCTCGGCGTCCGCTTCGTGCTCCTCGACGAGCTCCTGCGCACCGCGGACGTGGTGAGCCTGCACGTGCCGCTCAACGCGGCAACGAAGAGCCTCATGAGCGCGCGGCAGTTCGGCCTCATGAAGCCGTCCGCGGTGCTCATCAATACCTGCCGGGGTCCGGTGGTGGACGAGACCGCATTGCACCAGGCGCTGGTGAGCGGCCAGATCGCGGGCGCCGGCCTCGACGTGATGGCGGAGGAGCCGGGCAAGCCCGGGCATCCCCTCTACGCCGCCCCCAACATCACCATCACCCCGCACATGGCCGGCCCCACCTGGGAGAACTGGCCCAAGGCCTTCCGCAACGCCTTCGACAACGTCCAGCGCGTGGCCCGGGGCGACCGGGCGATGTGGATCATTCCGGAGCTCCGCTAGTGGCCGGAGCTCCGCTAGTGGCCGGAGCTGCGCGAGCATGACGTCCTTCCCCGAGTACGAGCAATACGACGCCCTCGGCCTCGCCGAGCTGGTGAAGTGGGGGAAGGTTTCCCCGCCCGAGCTCCTCGAGGCGGCGATCGAGCGCGTCGAGGCGCGCAATCCGATCGTCAACGCGGTGGTGATGAAGCTCTACGACTACGGGCGCAAGACCATCGCGGACGGGCTTCCCGAGGGGTCTTTCCGCGGCGTGCCGTTCCTGATGAAGGACCTCACCGCCTCCCTGGCCGGCGTCCCCATGACCCGCGGCTCGAAGTTCTTCGCCGACTCCCCGCCCGCCGCCGCCGACAGCGAGCACGTCAAGCGGCTCAAGCGCGCGGGCCTCGTCATCTTCGGGCGCACCAACACCTGCGAGCTGGGCCTCTCGCTGACCTGCGAGCCGCGGCAGTACGGGCCCACCCGGAACCCGTGGGACCCCAGCCGCATCTCCGGCGGCTCCAGCGGCGGCGCCGCGGCCGCGGTGGGCTCGCGCATGCTGCCCATGGCCCACGCCACCGACGGCTTCGGGTCGATCCGGGCGCCCGCCGCGTGCTGCGGGCTGGTCGGCCTCAAGCCGACGCGCGCGCGCAATACCATGGCGCCCTTCACCGGCGAGGGGCTGGGCGGACTCTCGGCCGAGCACGCGGTCACGCTCTCGGTGCGCGACAGTGCCGCGTTGCTGGACGCGACCGCCGGACCCGGCCCGGGCGATCCCTATCAGACGGTGGCCGCCACGCGTCCGTATGTCCGGGAGGTCGGCGCCGATCCCGGCAAGCTACGCATCGCTTTCACGTCGAAGACGCCCAATGGCGCACCGGTGGAAGCGGAGAGCCTCCGCGTGCTGCAGGAGACGGCCCGCCTCTGCGCAGAGCTCGGCCATACCGTGGAGGAAGTGGATCCGGAGATCGATGGCGCCGCCGTGGTGCCGACCTTCCTCACCCTCGCCGCCGCCAATACCGTGGTGAACCTCGGCAGCCACCCCACCGCGGGCCGGCCCGCGCGCGAGGACGAGGTGGAGACGGTGACGTGGGCCACGGGCAAGCTCGGCGAGAAGGTGACGGGCGCCGAGTACGTGCGGGCGACGCAGACCGCGCATCGTCTGGGCCGGCAGATGGCCGCCTTTCACCTGCGCTGGGACGTGCTGCTCACCCCCGGGCTGGCCACCCTGCCCCCGCGGCTGGGCTGGATCGACATGATGCTGGACGACGTGCAGGAATACTGGCGGCGCGTCTTCCACATGTCGCCGTTCACGGTGTGGTTCAACCTCACCGGTCAGCCCGCCATGATGCTGCCGCTGGGCGTCAGCGACGCGCTTCCGGTGGCGGTGCAGCTGGTGGGCCGCTTCGGCGACGAGGCCACGATGTTCCGCCTCGCCTCCCAGCTCGAGAAGGCGCGTCCCTGGTTCGACCGGCTCCCGCCGATCGCGCGCTGACCGCGGGGCGGCGGCACCCCGGCCCGGTCAGCGCGCCATGAGCCGGCGCCCAGCCTCACGGATCTTGCCGACGTCGTAGGGCGGCTGGACGAGCAGGATGAGCCGGGCCACGCCGAGGGCTTCGAGCCCCGCGCGCGGAGCCGAACCCGCACTGAGCCAGCCGTCGGCCAGCCCCGTGAAGACGGTGACGAGGAAGCCCGCCGGGTCGCGCCCCGACTCGCGATGCGCGTCCCGCGCCACCCGCACCAGCTCGGCCAGCTGCGGATGCCGGGCCTGGGTATTGAACCCGTCGGCCCAGCGCCCCGCGATGCCGGCCATGCGCGGCCCGAAGCCGCCCACCACGATGGGCGGCGCGCCGGCCGGCGGCCCCGGGTGGAGAAATCCATCCGGGCGCACGAGGCGATAGTGCGTCCCGGCGAAATCCGACGGGTCCCCCGCCCAGAGTCGCTTCATCACCTGGCACGCCTCGGCCACCCGCGCCGCACGCACGGCGTCGGGCTCGACCCTGAGCCCGATGGATTCGTGCTCACGCGCGTAGGGCAGGCTGCGATTGCCGCCCGCGCCGATGCCGAGCAGCAGGCGGCCGCCGGACACCTGCTGGAGGGTGGCCGCCATGTTGGCGAGAAGGCCCGGATGCCGGCTGCCGACATTGAGCACCAGCGAGCCCAGCATGATGCGCCGGGTGGCCTCGGCCAGCGCGGAGAGCACGGTCCAGACCTCGGGCACCGGCGAGTCCCCTCCGCCATCGGGATCGCGGAGGTGATCCCAGGTCCAGAGGCCGTCGAAGCCCGCCTCTTCCGCGGCCACCGCCGCCGCCCGGATACCGGCCCACGTCGCGCCCATTGGAATGAGGAGGAGATCGGTCTTCACGCGGGTTGCCTCCAGGCGGGGCGGGCTAGAAGAACGTGTAGTACATGCTGACAGAGAAAGTGTCCATCGATCGCGCAGTGGGCGCCAGCACGTGGCTCTCGTCGTAGCGTGCCCGGAACACCTTCTCGTCGGCCTGGTCGTGCCGGTACTCGACCCGGCCCACCAGCCCACGCCACAGGCGGTACTGGAGCGTCACCGTGGTGGACCAGAGCGAGACCTTGTTGTCGAGCCCGGTGCGCGCGCCCTGCGCATCCTTGAAGTATTCCTGGCGCAGGGCCACCCGGAAGCGCTCGGTGAAATTGTAGGCGCCCCAGAGCCCCCAGCCCCACCAGGTGGCGTCCGTGTTTTGCCGGTTGCCGGCTGCCACCTCGGAGGCCTCGCGCGTCTCCTTGCCTCCGGTGAGCTCGGCGGCAAGCGTCACCTTCTCGATGCCGGTATAGACCGCTACCGCGTCGAGGATCCAGCGCTGGTGGGTGTCGTTGTTGGTCTGCTCAGGACCCACGATGGTGCCCACAGCGACATAGAACTCCTTGCTCGGCGTGATGAGGAATCCGCCCCCGAAAGAGGGGCTGCGGTTATTGTCCTCGCTGGTATCCGAGCCCGTGGCCGCACCCACCTGGACGGTGAGCCAGTCCGTGAACGAGTAGTTGACGACCCCGCCGGTCTGGGTGAACGGACCGGCCAGATTGAAGAGGTAGCCGCGGGAAAAGTTGAGATTGTTCGGCGACTCGATCACCTCATAGCCCAGAAGGCTCACCCACTTGCCGCCCTTGATCGTGATCCCCGAGCCCAGCGGGATCTTGACCGAGAAGTAGGCTTCCTGGACGTCGAAGTAGGATGTGTTCCGGAAGGGAAACTGGTCGTCCTCGTCGCGGAAAATGCCCAGCGAGTGATTTTTCTGCGAGTCTTGCCCGGCCGTCACCACCAGCCCGAACCCGAACGGGTAGCGCTCGGACGGGTCCTTCTTGATGGAGAATTCCGCGATATTGAACGTGAAGCCCTCGTAGTAGTCGTAGACGCGCAGATCGTTCACCCCGCCACGGCTGGCGCCGGTCAGGTTCCACGTGAAGCTCTGCTCGAGATAGGCGAAGAGCTTGAGCTCGTCACGGAATGACGGCGGCTTGTCGTCCGGCACCCTGGGGGAGACGGCCGGCGGGGCGGCCTCGGACGGAGCCGCGGGGGGCGACTGGGCCAGGGTCGGGACGGGCGAGAGGACGTACAGTCCGGCGAGGAGCCCGGCGAGGCGCATCGGCCGCATCCTCATGATGGTTGGGGGATTCTACCGTGGCCGGAGCCGACACGAAGTTGATACTCTGCACGTGCCGTGATCGCCCCCATCAAGTTCGGTTTCTCGCTCACCGGGCGCGGCGCCCTGGCCAACCGCGAGGCCATCACCCGCCTCGCTCAGCGTGCGGACACGCTCGGGTTCGACTCCATCTTCGTGACCGACCGCATGCTCATTCCCGTCTCGCCGACCTCCGGCTACCCCTACTCCCCCACCGGCGCCTTCCCGCTGGGCCCCGACGAGCCCTGGCTCGAGGCGCTCACCGCGGTGAACTACCTGGCCACCGTCACCCGCCGCATACACGTCGGCACCAGCGTCCTGGTGGTGCCGTATCGCAATCCCGTCTTCACCGCCCGCGCGCTGGCGACGGCGGACTATCTGTCCGGGGGGCGGATCATCCTCGGCGCGGGGGTCGGCTGGTGGCGGGCGGAGTTCGCCGCGCTCGGCGTGCCCTTCGAGGAGCGCGCGGCGCGCACGGACGAGGCGCTGCGCATCATGAAGGCGGTGTGGACCCGGCCGCGCATCACCTACAAGGGGCGCTTCTGGCAGATCGAGGAGGCGGGCGGAGTGTTCCCGCAGCCGGTACAGCGCCCGCACATCCCCATCTGGATCGGCGGCCACACCGACGCCGCCCTCCGCCGGGTGGTGGCGCTGGCCGACGGCTGGCACCCCCTGGGCCTGCGGCCGCCGGTGGCGCTGCATCCGCCGGAGATGGGCGCGGCGGTGCGGCGCCTCCGCGACATGGCGTCCGCAGCCGGACGCGATCCCGGGAGCATCGTGGTCACGTTCAAGGGCCCCGTGAAGTTCGATCTGGCCGCACCCGTCGAGCGCCCGCCGCTCACCGGCTCCGCCGACCAGATCGTCGAGGATCTGTGCCTCTACGTCGCCGCCGGCGTGGAGCACTTCATCCTCGACTTCTCGGTGCCGACGGTGCCGGAGATGCTCGACGTGCTCGAGCGCATCACGGCCGACGTCCGCCCGCGCGTCCGCGCCTGAGCGGAGCGCCCCTGGCGCCGCCCACCGCCGCCGCGACGCGCTCGCTGGCCGCCACCTTCGGGGCGTCGGACGCGGCCGGCCGGCCTCGCCCACGCCGGGCGCGCGAAGTTGAAGCGGCGGCGCGAACCTGGGACAATCCCCTCATGAGATACCTCTACGCCGCACTCCTGGCGATCGCGCTCTCGCCGGGCCCCGCCTTGGCCCATCACGGCTGGAGCGGGTACGACAGCGACAAGACCCTCAACCTCACCGGCACCATCCGCGAGGCCGGCTACGAGCACCCGCACGGCTACATGAGGCTCGAGGTGCCCGGCAAGACCTGGCTCGTCGTCCTGGCCCCACCCTCGCGCATGGAGAACCGCGGACTCCAGCGGGCGGCCCTCACACCGGGCAAGACCGCGACGGTGGTCGGGTACCCGAACCGCACCGACCCGAACGAGCTGCGGGCGGAGCGAATCACACTGGACGGCAAGACCACCGAGCTCCGTTGATCCACGACCCGCAGGCGGCGGCCTGGCTGGTCTGGCTGGAGTCCAGCGCGCTCGCGGTGGCGATGCGGAAGTGGATGTGGCTATACCCCGCCGTGGAGATCGTCCACATCACCGGCATCGTGGCCCTGGTGGGCGGGGCCATCTTCTTCGACCTGCGGCTCCTCGGCCTCTCGCGCGGCCTTCCCGTCGCCACGCTGGCCCGGCACCTCCTGCCGTGGTCGCGCGTGGGCCTGGGCCTGATGGCCGTTTCCGGCGCGCTCATGTTCACCGCGCACGCGACGGAGTGGGCGGAGAACCCCGCCTTCCGCGTGAAGATGCTCCTCATCATCGCCGCCGGTCTGAACGCGTGGGCCTTCCACCGCTGGCCCTTCCGCAGCGTGGCCCGCTGGGACCGCGAGATGCCGGCTCCGCCCCGCGCCCGTGTCGCCGCGGTTCTTTCCATCGCGCTCTGGCTGTCCGTGATCACCTGCGGCCGCCTCCTCGCCTACCTCTGACCTGGTTCGCGCTCGCCCTCGGCGCCGCCCTCCTGCAGGCGGCCCAGATCACCTTCGTCAAGGGCCAGGCCCGCGGCATCCCGCCGCTGATCATGGTGTTCTGGACGCAGGCGGTGGGCGTCGCCGGCTGGGCCCTCGGCATCTGGCTCACCGGGACGGCGATCCACGTGCCGCCGCACATGTGGGGCTGGATCGCGCTCGCCGCGCTGTGCGCCGGGGCCTACTCCTATCTCCTCACGCGCGCGAGCAGCCGGGGGGACATCTCCATCGTGGGCCCGGTGCTGGCGCTGGCGCCGATCTTCTCCATCCTGCCGGACTGGTGGCTCACCGACACGCTGCCGCGCGGCGTCGGCTGGATCGGGGTGGGCCTCTCCGTCGTCGGCACCGCCGGGCTCAGCCGCACGCCGACCCGGCGCCTCGACCTCCGTGCCTTCTTCTCCCGGGGCGACGCCCTCGACGCCCTGGGCTCCGCCGTCTTCCTGGGCGTGCTGGCGGCCGTCGACCGGCGCAACGTGCTCGCCATGAGCGTGCCGTCCTACTTCGTCGTCGCCTACGCGGTACTCGCCGTCCCCCTCCTGTTGCTCGTCCTGGTCCACGCCCCCCGCGCGCTCGCCGACTCGCTGCGCCCCGCCCAGCTCGCGCGCGTTCTGGGCCACGCGCTGATCGTGCTCGCGGGCACTGCCTTGCAAGTCCTCGCTCTCGTCCTCGCGCCCGCCGCCTACGTCTCCTCCATCCGCCGCACCTCGGCCGTCTTCACGGTGCTGCTGGGCAGCGCTCTCTTCAAGGAGGAGGGCCTGGCCGGACGGCTCGCCGCCGCGCTGCTGACCGTGCTCGGCGCGGTGTGCCTGGTGCTGGGGTAGCCAGAGGCTCGGCTGCGGTTGCGTGGGGCCGGCCCTTCGCAGTACCCTGCCCGCGACCCGACGGACCGACCTATGGTCGGCAATGTGTCCGCGGCCCCCGCCGCGACCACGTCACGTGACCCGGGGAGACGATGAGCTCGAGACAGGTGCTGAAGAAGGTCATCCCGGTCGAGGACGCGGTCTCCGTGCTGCAGGACGGCGAGGTGCTCGCCACCTCCGGCTACGGTGGCCACGGGATGCCCGAGCAGCTCCTCGTCGCGCTGGAGCAGCGGTTCCTCGCCACGGGTCGGCCGCGGGACCTCACGCTCATCCACGCCACCGGCCAGGGCGACGCCAGGGAGAAGGGACTCAATCTCCTCGCCCACGAGGGGCTGCTGCGCCGGGTGATCGGAGGCTACTACGGGCTCACCCCCAAGATCGGCCGGCTCGTCCAGGACAACAAGATCCAGGCCTACAACCTTCCCGAAGGCGTGATCACCAACCTGTACCGCGACATCGCCGCCGGCAAGCCGGGCACCGTGTCCCGGGTGGGGCTCGGGACATTCGTCGATCCGCGGCTCGAGGGCGGCAAGATGAATCGCGCCACCGTCGAGGACCTGGTCGAGGTGATCGTGATCAATGGCGAGGAGTACCTCTTCTACAAGGCGCTGCCCATCAACGTGGCCTTCATTCGCGGCACCACCGCCGATCCGGACGGCAACATCACGATGGAGAAGGAGGCCCTCCAGCTCGAGACGCTGGCGCTCGCCATCGCGGCACGGAATTCCCGCGGCTACGTGATCTGCCAGGTCGAGCGCATCGCCGCGGAGGGCTCGCTCGACTCTCGGCATGTGCGCCTGCCCGGCGTGCTCGTGGACGCGGTGGTCGTCGCCGAGCCCCAGTACCACACCCAGACTTACGGGACGGCTGCCTACAACCCGGCCCTGTCGGGGGAAGTCCGCATTCCCGTGCAGACGGTACCGCCACTTCCCCTCGACGACCGGAAGGTCATCGCCCGGCGCGCGGCCATGGAGCTCCTCCCGAACAGCGTGGTGAACCTCGGCATCGGGCTCCCCGACGCGGTGGGCCGCGTGGCGAGCGAGGAGCGGATCTTCGATCTCATGACGCTCACCGTCGATCCCGGGGTGATGGGGGGCATTCCCGCCGGTGGCGAGGACTTCGGCGCCGCCATCAACTTCCAGGCCCTCATCGACCACTGCTCGCAGTTCGACTTCATCGATGGCGGCGGCCTCGACTGCGCCTTCCTCGGCTTCGCCGAGTGCGACCGCCTGGGCAATGTCAACGCCAGCCGCTTCGCCGATCGCATCGCGGGATGTGGGGGCTTCATCAACATCACCCAGAACGCCAAGCGGCTGGTGTTCATGGGGAACTTCACCGCGGGCGGCGCGCAGTTCGCGGTGGAGGAGGGAAAGCTCCGGATCGTCCGGGAGGGCAAGGCGAGCAAGTTCGTGGAGCGGGTCGCGCAGGTCACGTTCAACGGTCCCGCCGCGGCGACGCGGGGCAAGGACGTCCTGTTCGTCACCGAGCGCTGCGTGTTCCGGCTGACCGGCGCGGGACTCGCGCTCAGCGAGGTCGCTCCCGGCATCGACATCGAGCGGGACATCCTGCGGCATCTCCCCTTCCGGCCGCTGGTGGAAGGCGTGACGGTGATGGACACCGCGCTCTTCGAATCGAAGCCGCTCGGTCTGCGGGACCGCATGCTCGATATCCACATCGACCAGCGCCTCGCCTACGATCCCGCGACCAATACGGTGTTCATGAACTACGCCGGCATGCGGGTGCGGAGCGTGGAGGACATCGACGCCATCATTGCCGCGGTGGACCGCCTGCTCGGCCCCCTGGGCAAGCGCGTCAACTCGATCGTCAACTACGAGGGGTTCTCCGTCGACGACGACGCGATGAATGCCTACATGGACGCGGTGAGGTACGTCGAGACGACGTACTACCTCAAGGTCTCGCGCTTCACCAACAGCGGCTTCCTGCGCCTCAAGCTCGGCAAGGAGCTCGGGAAGCGCGAGGTGTCCGCCCACGTCTTCCAGACGCGCCACGAGGCCGAGCGGAACCTCTCGAGTGGCCCGTAGTGGTTGCGAAGCAGGGACTGACCGAATGCTGTCGGGAGGACCACGCGTCAATGCCTGATCACACTCGCCCGGGTCTCCCGTGGCTCATCACACGATTCGCGTTCATTGCTTTCGTGGCGATGGGCATCCTCTCGCTGCCGTTCCTCGCCGCCTCCCAGCCGACCCGGACGGTTTTTCGAGTCGGTCACCTGGCGGGGGGCGGGCGGACACCCGACGGGGCACCGCCGGGTCTGCTTCGCCAGGGTTTGCGGGAACTCGGCTATATCGAGGGCCAGAACATCACCTACGAGGCCCGCTTTGCTGAAGGCAAGATGGAGCGCCTTCCCGCCATGGCCTTGGAGCTCGTGCGGATCAAGGTCGACGTGATCGTGGCGCAAGGTGGGGCGGCGGCGGCGGCGGCGAAGCAGGCAACTTCGACCATTCCGATCGTCATGGCGCCGGCCGCCGGGGACGCCGTGGCCACCGGGTTGATCGCGAGCCTTGCGCGCCCGGGCCAGAACATCACCGGGCTGACCGACGAGTCGATCCAGCTCAGCGCGAAGCGGATGGAGCTCCTCAAGGAAGCGGTGCCGAAGGCAGCGCGGATCGCCGTCGTCTGGAACGCGACCGATCAGGGGATGACGCTGCGTTACCGTGAGATCGAGAAGGCGGCGCGGCTCCTCCACGTGGAGGTGCAGGCGCACGGCGTGCGCGAGCCCGATGATTTCGAGGTCGCGTTCTCCGCGATGGCCCGGCAGCGTCCGGATGCCATGTTCTTGGTGGCGGATGTGATGACGATCATGAACCGCAAACGGTTCATCGAATTTGCGTCGACGCAGCGCATTCCCGCCATGTACGAGACCGACCTCCACGTCCGCGATGGCGGGCTGATGTCGTACGGGCCCAGCTCCGAGGACGATTTCCGTCAGGCTGCGCTCTATATCGATCGCATCCTCAAAGGCGCGAAACCGGCCGACTTGCCGGCGCAGCAGCCGGCGAGGTATTACCTCACCGTCAATCTCAAGACGGCGGCGGCGCTGGGACTGACGATCCCGCCCTCCCTGCTGCTCCGAGCAAACGACGTGATCCAGTAAGCGCGGTGAGCAGCCGGAGAGGCCGCGGCTGGGCAGCAGCCCTAGCGAACCACCCACGCCCCGATCTTCGCCACCACCTCGCCCTCGATCCCCGCATAGCCGTGGTGGGCGAAGGCCTCGCAGGGGTCGCCCTTGCTGGTGCCGCCGTCGAAGCTCAGGAGCTCCTTGCGCGGGGTGGCGGTGAGCCGGCCCATCAGGGCGTTGATGTCCGCGTAGCGGCACAGGGCACAGCCGTCCAGCTTGTGGTGGACGACGAGGACCGGCACCTTGATCCGGTCGATGGGCATGTCCGGCACCGGGCGCCCGCGCGGGTCGGTGAGAATGCTGGAGGTCAGCACGATGCCGTCGGGCCCGCCGTCCGCGAGCGGCAGCGCGGTGGCGAGGCTCGCTGCGGATTGCGTGCCACGGCTCGTACCGACGAGCCAGACCGGCACGCTCGCCTCCTTCCTCAGCCACGCGATCACCGCCTTGACGTCGGTGGCGTGCTCGCGAGTCTGACGGAAGCCGGAGAGATAGGGCGGGGTCTGGTGGTCCGATGGCGAGTCGAGCACGGCCACCAGGAGGCCTTGCTGGGCGAAAAGCGCGCGCGTGCGCACGAGGAAGTTCCCCTTGCCCCAGCCCATCTCGCCCTGCGGCGTGAGCATGAGGCCGCCGTGACCGCCTGCGAAGAGGATGACGGCCGCCTTCGGCTTCTCGGGGCCGAGCACCAGAATGCGCTGGGTGACGCCGGGGCGTGTGGGAATGTCGACCACGCGCTCGGTCTGCGCCCAGGCCGGCGCGGCCGCCATGCAGAGCAAGACGAGAACCGCGCGCACCAATCGCCCCACCACGATACCTCCTGCCAGTGACATAATCCCCTCGGCGAGGTACTTATACCGCGTCCCGACCTGACCCCGCAGCACCTGCAAGGAGGCCGACCAATGAAGTTCGGCGTGGTGATCCCGATCTGGCGGTTGACGATGGCGGATGCCGAGCGCATCACCCTGCGCGCGGAGGAGCTGGGCTGGGACGGCGTCTTCGTGCCCGACCACATCATGGCCAAGCCGGCGACAACCCAGCACTACGGGCCGACCTGGCCGGACCCCTTCGCGCTCCTGGCTTTTCTCGCGGGGCGGACGCGGCGGATCCAGGTGGGGGCGAGCGTCATCGTGCTGCCCTACCGCAATCCCCTCGTCGCCGCGAAATCGGCGGCCACGGTCGATCAGGTCTCGGGGGGCCGCTTCATCTGCGGCATCGGCGTGGGCTGGGACGAGGCGGAGTTCAAGGACCTGGGCCTCCCCTTCCGCGAGCGCGGCGCCATGACGGATGAGTACCTCAAGATCATGAAGACCGCGTGGGCGGCGGACGTGCCGGAGTACAAGGGGCGCTACATGAGCTTCAGCGGCGCCACCTTCTCGCCGCGGCCACGGCAGACCCCGAATCCGCCCATCTGGGCGGGCGGCGCGCCGGGCGCGCTCTCGGCGCCCGCGATGCGGCGGGCGGCCACCCTCTGCGACGGCTGGCACCCGCTCGGGCTCGGCCTGGGCCGATCTCGAAAAGGGCATGGCCACGGTGAAGGAGCTGGCCAAGAGCGCGGGCCGGTCCGCGGGCGCGGTGCGCATCTGCCCGCGCAATGGGCTCGCGCTGGGCGCCAAGGCCGGCGGGGAGCGCGCGCCCTACGAGGGTGCGCCCGATCAGGTGGCGGCGGACGTGAAGCGGGCGGCGGAGCTCGGCTGCGAGTGGCTCACCTTCGACATGCCGAAGGCGGACGTGCCGGGCATGCTCGCGGTGATGGAGCGCTTCGTGAAGGAGGTCAAACCGGCGGCGGCTTGAAGGGGATCGGAGGTGGAGGTCACCGATGATACTTGCCGCGCAGGCTGCCGTGGTGCTCGTGGCCCTGCTCCACTTCTATTTTCTCGTGCTGGAGATGTTCATCTGGGAGAAGCCCTACGGACTGCGCACCTTCGGCAATACGCGGGAGCGCGCGGCGATCACGAAGGCGCTCGCCGCCAATCAGGGGCTTTACAACGGGTTCCTCGGCGCGGGGCTCCTGTGGGGTCTCAGCCTGGGGCCCGCGGGCCGGCACATCGTGATCTTCTTTCTCTGCTGCGTGGTGGTGGCGGGCGTCTTCGGCGCCCTCACCGCGAGCCGCAAGATCCTCTGGGTGCAGGCGGCGCCGGGGGCGATCGCGCTCCTGCTCGTGCTCTTTTCGTGAGGCGGGCGCCGGCGCGGGTCCGCTTCAGGTCCGGGCGGCGCGCTCGGTCTCGGTGGTCAGCGTGAAGGAGCGGCGCGCCGCCGTCTGATTCTCGTAGATCGAGCCCTGATTGCGCGCGGGCGGCAACGGCAAGCGCACCGGCACCGGCGTCACGCGGGGCTCGATGGTCCCGCTCCCCGCCACCAGACGCTTGTCGAAGTCCTCGAGGGACGGCGCGTTGAGCAACGGCCAGGCGTCGGCGGCGGCATACTCGAAGAGCAGCAGCGACCGCGGCAGGCTCGAGACGTTCTGCGCGGAGCCGTGGAGCAGGCGCACGTGGTGGAAGGACATCGAGCCCGCGCGGCCGGTCATCGGCACCGCGCGCGCCACCTCATCCTTGACCGCCGCCGGATCCACCGCGCCGCAGAAGTAGCCGTCCGCGTGATGGTCGAAGATGGGGCCCCGGTGGCTCCCGGGCACCACCATGAGGGGGCCGTTGTCGCTGGTGGCGTCGTCCAGCATGATGCCCACCGCCAGGATGTCGTCATTGGTGTGCGGGTAGAACGCCCAGTCCTGATGCCATTCCACCGGGGATCCGTACTTCGGCGACTTCATGTTGAGCTTGGAGCCGTGCAGCCGCACCCCCGGGCCGAGCAGGGCCTGGAGCACGGCGAGCAGGCGCGGATGGCGGGTGAGACGCTCGAATGCGGGCAAGAACTTGTGCGGAGTCTTGATGCGGCGCACACGCGGATCATCGGCGCGATGGCCGGGCTCGAGGTCGTAAACGTCCGTATGCGAGGTCACCGCGCGCGCACCCTCGAGGATCACCGCCAGGTCGCGGCGCAGGACGCCGAGCGTCTCCGGCTCGAGCACGTCGGGGACGACGAGATAGCCTTGCTCACGGTAGAACGCCACGTCGCGCTCACTGATCATCGGGGTCTCCCGGGCGGTTCGCCATGCCGAATGCGTCGCGCTTCTGCTTCCAGCGTACCATGCCGGGCCGAACCGGGCGCTTGACAGGCCGCCGCCGCTGACCGACATTCAAGGCGCACCGATGGTCCCAGGCACGCCATGATCAACGCAGATCAAGGGAGACCCACCATGCCGTCTCGCCACCTCAGCCGCCGCACCGTCCTCGCCGGCGCCCTCGGCGCCTCCGCCGCCCTGGCCCTGCCCCGCCTCGGCTTCCCGGCGGTGAAGAAGGGCACCAGCCTCCGGCTCTGGATCCTCAAGACCTATGTGGAGCCGACCAACAAGGCCATCGAGGCGAGCGCCCAGCGCTGGGCGCAGAAGCACGGCGCCGCGGTGACCGTCGAGTACTTCACCTTCGAAGACATGCAGACCAAGTACGTGGCGGCGATCGAGAGCAACAGCACGCCGGACGTAGGGCAGCTCGAGACGAGCGCGCCCTCGCGCTTCGCCGGCATGGGCCAGCTCCTCGACCTCACCTCCTTCTCGAAGCAGATCGAGAGCCAGGCGGGCAAGGCGCCCGCCAACGTGGCGCCGGTGACCATGATGGACGGGAAGGTGTACTCGATCCCGTGGTATGTCATGGGCGCCTTCTGGTACGTGTGGCGCGACGTGTTCGAGAAGGCCAAGGTCAAGCTCCCCAGCAGCTTCGCCGAGGCCAAGGAAGCGGCGCAGGCGCTGACCCGGCCCAAGGACAACTTCTACGGGATGGGGCAAAGCTGGAACCGCACCGCCGACGGCTACGGCGTCATGCAGAGCCTGATGTACTCCCACGGCGTGGGCTGGGCGGGCAAGGATGGCAAGTACAAGTCCATCAAGACCCCCCAGATGCAGACGGTCATGAAGTGGGCCACCGACATCTACACGAACCAGCTCCAGCCCGCCGACACCCTGACCTGGACGGGCTCGGGCAACAACGAGAACTTCATCGCCAAGAACATCGCGCAGACCTCCAACGGCCCCAGTATCACCTTCGCCATGGAGAACGCGGTGGCCAAGGCCACCGACGCCAAGGACAAGAAGATGAAGGAGGACGCGCTCGCGAATCACGTGGCCCTGCCACACCTGGGCGGGCCGGACGGGCGCCGCATGCAGGCCATCGCGATGTCCATGGGCGTCTTCAAGGGCAGCAAGGACCCGGAGGCCGCCATGAGTCTGATCGCCCATCTCGTCTCCCCCGAGGAGACGGTGATGGTGATGAAGGATTCCTACGGCCAGTTCGCACCGGTGCTGGAGAAGGCCAAGACCGCCTCCAAGGACTACTTCAACAAGAATGACAACTACCGGACGTTCGGGCGCGCGGCGGAGTGGTTCGCGCCCACCGGCTGGCCCGGGCCCGTCACGGCGGCGGCGGCGGAGGTGCAGGCGAGCAACCTCCTCACCGACGCGCCCGCCAAGGTGATCGTGGACAAGTGGTCCGTGGATCAGGCCATCGAGTGGGAAGACAAGAAGATCAAAGAAATCTACGATACCCTTCGCGCGTGACGCGGGACGCGGGAGCGCTCGCCCTGGGCGCTCCCGCGCCGCGCCGTCGCCGGCGCGGCCGCCAGCGGAATCGCGACCTCGGCACCGCCGCCCTCTTCCTCCTCCCGCTCTTCGTCCTGGTGCTGGGGCTGATCTTCTACCCCTTCTACCGGGCGGTGTGGCTGTCCTTCACCGACAAGCTCGTGGGCTATCCCGAGCGCTTCGTGGGCCTCCGGAACTACGAGTACCTGGCCCAGGACGATGCCTTCCATCAGGTCATCCGCAACAGCTTCGTCTTCACCGTGGTGTCGGTGGGGCTCAAGATCGTGACCGGGATCGGAATGGCCCTCGTCCTCAACAGCATCATCCGCGGGCGCAACTTCTTTCGCGGCCTCTTCCTCCTGCCGTGGATCACCTCCACCGTCATCATCGCGCTCACCTGGCGCTGGATGTTCGACGCCTTCCCCGGGCGTGGCTTCTTCAACAGCGTGCTGCTGGACACGGGCATCCTCAAGCAGCCCATCGCCTTCATGGCCACGCCCGAGGGCGCCATGATGGCGGTGATCGTCGCCAACTGGTGGCGGGGCTTTCCCTTCTTCGGCGTGTCCTTCCTGGCCGGGATGGCCAGCATCCCGCGCGAGACCTACGAGGCGGCCTCGGTGGACGGGGCCGGCGCCGGGCGGCGCTTCTGGCACATCACCCTGCCCGGGCTCAAGCACGTGATCATCGTGACCACCCTGCTCTCCTTCATCATGACCATCAACGACTTCAACATCATCTATGTCATGACCCGCGGCGGGCCGGGCTCCGCCACCCAGGTGTTCGCGACCTACTCCTACCAGGTGGCCTTCCAGCAATTGCGCTGGGGCCGCGGCGTGACCATCTCCATCTTCCTGGTGCCGCTGCTGGTGGTGGGGATCGCCCTGATCAGTCGCTATCTCCTGCGCGAGGGGCGGGGCAAATGACGCGCGCCCTGACCATCGCCGGCCTGGTGCTCTTCCTGCTCGTGATCCTGGTGCCTTTCTGGTGGATCGCCAGCATGTCGTTCAAGACCTACGAGCAGATCCAGTTTGCCAGCAGCATCTACGTGCCCAAGCCCTTCACGTGGGAGAACTATACCGGCCTCTGGTCGGAGACGCGCTTCCCGCTCTGGCTCCGCAACAGCGTCGTCACCGCCCTGGTGGTGACGCTGATCTCGACGGTGGTGGCGGCCCTGGCCGGCTACGCGGTGGCCCGCATCCGCTTCCCCGGGCGCGAGGCGGTGGCCAGCATCATCCTCATCGTCTATCTCATCCCGCCCGCGCTGCTCTTCATCCCGCTCTATCGCGTGCTGGCCGAGCTGGGCGCCACCAACAGCCTGTTCGCGCTGTTTCTCTCCTACCCGACCTTCACGGTGCCGTTCTGCACCTGGCTTCTCATCGGCTTCTTCAAGGCGCTGCCCGACGAGCTGGAGGAGGCGGCGCTGATCGACGGCGCCGGACGCATCACCGCCTTCGTGCGCGTGCTGCTGCCGCTGGCCGCGCCGGGGCTGGTGGCCTCGGCCATCTTCGCCTTCACGCTGTCGTGGAACGAGTTCCTCTACGCGCTGGTCTTCATCCAGGACGAGAAGGCCCTCACGGTGCCGGTGGGGCTCAACCTCCTCATCTACGGGGACGTGTTCCACTGGGGCCAGCTCATGGCGGCCTCGGTGATCACCACCATCCCGGTGGTGGCGCTCTACATGTTCATCCACCGCTGGATGGCGGAAGGCCTGGTGGCGGGCGGCGTGAAGGGCTGAGCGCGTCTAGCGCTCGAGCCGGCGCAGCGCCTGCGTGACCGCGACATACTCCTGATCGAGGCGCTCCAGACGCCGATATACCTCATCGAAGTGGCCGAGCGCTTCACGGTGGTTCCCGTCGAGCTGCCCCTGCATCGCGTCGAAGCGCCGATCGACCCCGTCGAACCGGGCGGCGATGGCCTCGAAGCGCTGTCCGAGGAACTCGATGAGGTCCTGAAACTCCGTGGGCGACATGGCCCCATGTCTACTCCAGCGTGAGGGCGGCTTCAAGTGTCTCCCCGCGGAGACACGGATGGCGTATCATCCCCTGTGCCAAGGAGAGGCTCGATGACCCCCCGCACGCTCGTCCGTCTTGTCGCCGTCGTCCTGCTCCTCGTGCTGGCTGGCTGCGGCCCGCCGACCAAGGAGGATCTGCTGAGCAAGGCCCGCGACGTCAAGACGCGCGCCGAGCTGGAAAAAGCCCTCGGCAAGCCCACGGACCTCTCCAAGATCGGCCCCCTGGAGACCTGGACCTACAAGGCCTCCAACGGCTCCGTGGTCTTCGTGGTGGTGGGCGATACGGTCACGCTCCAGGCCACCGGCGCCGCGCCGCCCAAGGAGACGAAGTAGGCACGCCGCCATGCCCACACACCACTACGCGGACGTCAACGGCGTGCGGCTGCACTATGCGGCGGAAGGCCAGGGGCCGCTCCTGATGTTCGTCCACGGCTTCCCCGAATTCTGGTACGCGTGGCAGGGCCAGCTGGCCGAGTTCGGCCGCGACCACTTCGCGGTGGCGCCCGACATGCGCGGCTACAATCTCTCGTCCAAGCCCGCGGAGCTCGACTCCTACGCCGTTCCCCTCCTCGTCGAGGACCTCGTCGCCCTCGCCGACCACCTCGGCCACCGCCGCTTCACCCTGGTGGCGCATGACTGGGGCGGGGCCATCGCCTGGGCGGTGGCGCTCCTGCATCCCGACCGGCTGGAGCGCCTGGTGATCGTGAACGCGCCGCATCCGGCCATCTTCCAGCGCCTCCTCGCCGAGCACCCGGGCCAGCAGAAGGCCAGCCAGTACATGCTCTTCTTCCGCGGCGCGGAGGCAGAGGCCACCCTCGCCGCGGATAACTTCGCCCTGCTCCGGCAGATGGTGCTGGGCGAGGGCCAGCCCTGGGGCTGGGCCACCGAGGCGGACCGGATCGCCTATCTGGAGGCGTGGGCCCAGCCGGGCGCGCTCACCGGCGGCCTCAACTTCTACCGCGCTGCGCGCGTCGGCCCGCCCGCGCCGGGGGAGACGCCGCGGAATCTCGCGGGGGACCTCTCGGGGTGGGTGGTGAAGGTGCCGACACTCGTGATCTGGGGCGAGAAAGATACCGCGCTGCTGCCCGAGAACCTCGACGGGCTCGACCGCGTCGTGAGCGATCTCACCATCCGCCGCGTCGCCAACGGCACCCACTGGGTCGCGCACGAGCAGCCGGCGCTGGTCAACCGTCACATCCGCGAGTTCCTGGCCGCGCGGCCGTCATGAGCGACGCGATCTCCGCAACCGATCCGCACCCGCGCCGGCGCGCCCGCGTCCTCGACACCGAGATGGCCTACGTGGACGTGGGGTCGGGCCGGCCGGTGGTCTTCCTCCACGGCAATCCGACTTCCTCGTATCTCTGGCGGAACATCATCCCCCACGTGGCGTCCACGCATCGCTGTCTGGCTCCTGATCTGGTGGGCATGGGCGACTCCGGGAAGGCGCCGGCGGGGTCCTACCGCTTCGTCGATCACGCCCGCTACCTGGACGGCTGGCTCGACGGCATGGGGCTCGCGCGGGACGTCACCTTCGTCGTGCACGACTGGGGCTCGGCGCTGGGCTTCCACTGGGCGCGGCGGCATCCCGAGCGGGTGCGCGCCCTCGTCTACATGGAAGCGCTGGTGCAGCCGGTGACCTGGGCGGACTGGCCGGAGGCAGCGCGGAAGATCTTCCAGGCCATGCGCTCGCCCGCCGGCGAGGAGCTGGTACTGAGCAAGAACGTCTTCGTCGAGCGCATCCTGCCCGCGAGCGTGCTGCGCGGGCTGACCGAGGCGGAGATGGCGGTGTACCGCAAGCCCTATCTCGAGGGGGGCGAGTCACGCCGTCCCACGCTGACCTGGCCGCGCGCAGATTCCCATCGAGGGCGAGCCCGCCGACGTGGTCGACGCCGTCACTCGGTACGGGCGCTTCCTCTCGCAGAGTCCCCTGCCCAAGCTCTTCATCAACGCGGAGCCGGGCTCCATCCTCACCGGCGCCCAGCGCGAGTTCTGCCGAGCCTGGCCGAGCCAGGAGGAGATCACCGTCAAGGGGAGCCACTTCATCCAGGAGGACTCCCCGCACGAGATCGGCGGCGCCATCGCGGCCTTCCTCGCCCGCCTCGCCCCGTGACCGCCGTCGGCGGCGCGCTGGCGCCGTATCGGGTCCTCGATCTCACCGGCGCGCTCGGCCCGCTCGCCGGCAAGATGCTCGCCGACCTCGGCGCCGACGTGGTCCGCGTGGAGCCCCCGGAGGGCAGCGCGCTGCGCCGGCGGCCGCCGTTCGCCGACGGCGTGGCCGATCCGGAGCGGGGCCTCGCCTGGTGGACCTACGCCGCGGGCACGCGCAGCGTCGCGCTCGACCTCGCCGCTCCGGCGGGACGCGCCGACTTCCTCGCCCTCGCGCGCGCGGCGGACTTCGTGCTCGAGTCGCTGCCGCCGGGCACGCTCGAGGGGCTGGGCCTCGGCTGGCCCGTGCTCGCGCGCGAGAACCCGCGCCTGATCCTCACCTCGGTGAGCCCCTTCGGCCAGGCGGGGCCGCACGCGGGATGGCGCGCGCCGGAGCTGGTGCTCCAGGCCATGGGCGGCATGCTGCATCCGGTGGGCGATCCGGACCGGGCGCCGGTGCGCGTCGGCGGCGCGCAGGCCTCCTGCCAGGCCGCGGGCCAGGCGCTGCTCGGCACCCTCGTCGCCCACTTCGAGCGTCAGCGAACGGGCCGCGGCCGCTGGGTGGACACGGCCGCCCAGCACGCGCTCACCTCCTGTCTGCTGAGCGAGACGGCCCTGCCGGTGCTCCACGGCTTCACGCCGACGCGCGAGGGCTCGGCGGTGCGCACGTCGGGGTTTCGCCGGCGTATCCTCTTCCGCTGCCGGGACGGCTTCGTGGCGCTCACCGTGGGCGGCGGCGCACTCGCCGGCGCCATGATGACGGCGCTGGTCGCGTGGATGGCCGCCGAGGGCCAGGCGCCGCCGTTCATGCGCGAGCGCGACTGGCACCAGTGGGACAACGCCTACCTGATCGCGGCGGGCGCGCGCGGGCAGGAGGACATCGACCGGGTCGGGGAGGCAATCGCGGCCTTCACCGTTACCCGCACCAAGGCCGAGCTGTACGAGGCGGCGCTGACGCGGGGGCTCCTCATCGCGCCGGTGGCCGACATGGCCGACCTCGCCGCGGACCGCCAGCTCACCGCGCGCGGCTTCTTCGTGCCGGTGGCGGAGCCGCGCGTCGGTCGACCGGTGCGCTTCCCCGGCGCCTGGGCGAAGCTCTCCGCGACGCCGCTGCGGCCCCCCCGCCCGTCGCCGCGGCTGGGCGAGCACACGGCGGAGGTGCGGGCGGAGTGGCGGCCGCGCGCTCCGGCCCGGCCGGAGTCGCCCGCCGCCGCGCCGCCTCCGAGCCTCCCCTTCGAGGGCATTCGCGTGGTGGACTTCGCCTGGGTGGCCACCGGCCCCCTCACCGGGCGACTCCTCGCCGAGTTCGGGGCCGACGTGATCCGCCTCGAATCGGCCCGGCGTCTCGATCCCGGGCGCACGCTCACCCCGTGGGCCGACCAGAAGGCCGGTCCCAACCGGAGCCAGGGCTTCGCGAACTACAACGCGGCCAAGCGGTCGGTGGCGCTGGACCTGGCCAGACCGGAAGCGCGCGAGATCGCGCGACGGCTCATCGCCACCGCCGACGTCGTCGTCGAGTCCTTCAGCGCGGGCACCACCGCGCGCTGGGGGCTCGACTGGGCCACGCTCTCGAAGGACCGGCCCGACCTCATCTACCTCTCCTCCTGCCAGCAGGGACAGACAGGGCCCCACGCCCACTATCGCGGGTATGGCTCGCTCGCCGCCGCGCTGGCGGGCTTCTACACGCTCACCGGCTGGCCCGACCGCGAGCCGGCCATGATCTACGGCGCCTACACGGACTTCGTGGCCCACTACTTCGCCTCGGCCGCGGTGCTGGCGGCGCTGGATCACAAGCGGCGGACGGGGCAAGGCCAGCACGTGGATCTCTCCCAGCTCGAGTCGAGCCTGCACTTCCTCGCGCCCGAGATCCTCGACTACACCGTGAACGGGCGCGTGCCCGGCTCGCACGGCAATGCCGACGCCGTCGTCGCCCCGCATGGCGTGTATCCGTGCGCGCCCGCGGGCGGCGAGCGCTGGTGCGCCATCGTCTGCGAGACCGACGCGGAGTGGCGCGCGCTGGTGGCGTATCTTGGCGCCCCCGACTGGGCGCGCGATCCCGCGCTGGCGGAGGCGGCGGGACGCAAGGCGCGCGAGGCCGAGCTCGACGCGCGGCTGGCGGCCTTCACCGCGACCCAGGAGGCGAGCGCGCTGGCCGCCCGGCTCCAGGCGGTGGGGGTGCCGGCCGGCGTGGTGCAGTCCTGCGCCGATCTCCACGCGGACCCGCAGCTGGCCAGCCGCGTCGCCTTCCCGCTGGTGGACCATCCCGAGATGGGGCGCACGCCCTACGAGACCTGGGCCTTCCGCCTGGGCCCGGACCAGGCGCCGCCGCGCCGCGCGCCGCTGCTGGGCGAGCATACGGAGGAGGTGCTCCGGGGGATACTCGGCATGTCGCGCGAGGAGATCGCACGCCTCACCGCGGCGGGTATTCTGTCCTGAGGCCGGCATGACACCACCGCGGAATCCGCATCCCGCTGTTCGGCTAAGCTGTTCGGCTAGAGGAGGAAGCGAGCCATGAACGCCATCACCGTCAAGAGTCTGGCGCACGAAGAGGTGATCGACATCACCCAGGAGGTGGCGGCGCTGGCGGCCGGGCGGGGCGACGGGGTCTGCAGCCTCTTCACCCAGCACACGACCTGTGCCCTCACCGTCCTCACCAACGAGGAAGGCATCGCCGAGGACTTGCTCAACGTGCTCCATGGCCTGGTGCCCCAGACAACGGCCTACGTCCATGATTCGGCCGACCACGTTCGCGCGCATGTGCTCAGCGCGCTCGTCGGGCCCTCGGTGTCGGTGCCAGTGCGCGAGGGCCGGCTCGGATTGGGAGCGTATCAACGCATAGTCCTGGTGGAGTTCGAGGGCCCGCGGCAGCGCACCATCGAGGTCGACTTCGCGCCTGGGGCGGCCGATTTGACCGGGAGAACGTCCCTTGATAGGGTGAGGCTCACGCCATGAACGGAATCGTCAGCTACGGCAGCTATATTCCCTACTTCCGGCTGGACCGCAAAACCATCGGCGAGTCCCTCGGATCCTCCGCCGGCAAGGGCACGCGCGCCGTCGCCTCCTACGACGAGGACACCACGTCCATGGGCGTGGAGGCCGCGCGCGCCGCGCTGCGCGGCGCCCCGCGCCTGGCCCCGGCGGCGCTGTACTTCGCGACCGCCGACCCCGCTTATCTCGACAAGACCAACGCCACCGCCATCCACGCGGCGCTCGACCTCGACACCTCCGCGATGGCCTACGACATGCTCGGGGCCATCCGATCTGGGTCGGCGGTGATTCGGGCGGCGGCGGACGCGAGCCGGCCCACGCTGGCCGTGATCTCCGACATCCGCACGGGGCTGCCCGGCGGCGCGGACGAGCGCGACGGGGGCGATGCGGCGGTGGCCTTTCTCTTCGCGGGCGGCGACGCGGACCATCCCGTGCTGGCGGAGCCGATCGGCGCCGGAGCGGCGACGGCCGAGTTCCTCGAGCGCTGGCGCGTGCCGGGCGATCCCGCCTCGCGGCAGTGGGAGGAGCGCTTCGGCGAGCACGTCTACGTGCCGCTCGCGGAGGCCGCCATCACCGAGGCGCTGAAGCAGGCCGGCATCACCGCGCCGGCGCTCGCGCACGTGGTGGTGGCGGGCTCGCATGGCCGCGCCAACAAGCGCGCGGCGGCCGGGATGGGCGCGAAGACGGGCGCCTTCGCCGACGATCTCACCGGCACGGTGGGAAACGCCGGCACCGCGCACGCCGCGCTCCTCTTCGCAGATGCCCTCGACCGCGCCCAGGCCGATGACCTCATCGCCGTGGTCACGCTGGCCGACGGCTGCGACGTGACGCTGTGGCGGGCGACGGCGGCGCTCGCGAGCCGGCGCCAGCGCACGCCGGTGGCCGCGCAGGCCGCGGGCGGCGCGCGCGTCGCCTACCCGACCTTCCTCACCTGGCGCGGCTTCCTCAAGCGCGAGCCGCCGCGCCGGCCCGATCCGGTGCCGCCGGCCGCCCCGCCCTCGCGCCGGTCCGAGGCGTGGAAGTTCGGCTTCACCGGCAGCCGCTGCCAGGCCTGCGGCTCGCGGCATCTGCCGCCCGCGCGCGTCTGCCTCAAGTGCCATGCGGTGGACAAGATGGCACCCGAGCGCATGGCCGACGTGCCCGCGACCATCGCGACCTATACCGTGGACCGGCTCGCCTACTCGCTCTCGCCGCCGGTGGTGGTGGGCGTGCTGGACTTCGAGGGCGGCGGCCGCTTCACCTGCGAGCTCACCGACGTGGATCCGGCGTCGGTCAAGATCGGCGATCGCGTGGAGATGACCTTCCGCCGCCCGATGACCGCCGCCGGCGTCCACAACTACTTCTGGAAAGCCCGTCCTCTCCACACCTAGAAGGGGAGATCACATATGGCCAGCAACGGCATCCGGGACCGCGTGGCGATCGTCGGCATGGGCTGCACCACCTTCGGCGAGCACTGGGACAAGAGCGTGAGCGATCTCCTGGTGGACTCGTCCCAGGAGGCCCTCAACTCCGCCAACGTGCCGATCGACATGGTGGACGCCTTCTGGCTCGGCACGCTCTTCTCCGGGCAGAGCGGCCTCACGCTCTCGCGCCCGCTCAAGCTCAACTACAAGCCGGTGAGCCGGCTCGAGAACTACTGCGCCACCGGCTCCGAGGCCTTCCGCAACGCCTGCTACGCGGTGGCCTGCGGCGCCTACGACATGGCCATGGCCATCGGCGTGGAGAAGCTGAAGGACTCCGGCATCTCCGGCCTGCCCAGCATCGGCGCGCCGGAGGACGGGACCCGCGCGGGGCTCACCGCCCCCGCCACCTTCAGTCTCTTGGCGCCGGCCTACGCCAAGAAGTTCGGCGTGGACCCGGCCACCTTCAAGGAGGCGATGACCCGCATCGCCTGGAAGAACCACAAGAACGGGGCGCTGAACCCGCGCGCCCAGTTCCGGAAGGAAGTGGCCAAGGACGTCATCGCGTGCTCACCCCAGGTGGCGGGCGCGCTCGGCATCTTCGACTGCTCGGGCGTCTCCGACGGCTCCGCGGCGGCGGTGATCGTGCGCGCCGAGGACGCCTACAAGTACACGGACAAGCCGCTCTTCGTGAAGGCCTTGTCCTTCATCGCCGGCCCCGCCACCGGCCCCATCGACCCCGACTACGACTACACCACCTTCCCCGAGGTGGTGGCCTCGGCCGCCGACGCGTACGCCCAGGCCGGCATCAAGGACCCGCGCGCGGAGCTGGCCATGGCCGAGGTCCACGACTGCTTCACGCCCACCGAGCTGGTGCTGATGGAGGATCTCGGGTTCTGCCAGCGCGGATCGGGGGTCAAGGAGGTTCTCGCGGGGACCTTCGACCTCGAGGGCGAGCTGGCAGTGAACCCGGACGGCGGGCTCAAGTCCTTCGGGCATCCGATCGGGGCCTCGGGCCTGCGCATGCTCTTCGAGGCGTGGCTCCAGCTCCGCGGCGAGGCGGGCAAGCGCCAGATCGCCAGCGTGGCCCGCGGCCGCAAGCTCGCGCTCACGCACAATCTGGGCGGCGCGCCGGGCGAGTGCGTGTCGTTCGTCTCCGTGGTCGGCTCCGAGAAGAGCTAGGCGCGGCGATGGCGGCGGCGGGCGGAGCCTTCGCGCACCCGGAGTATCTCGTCGACACGGAGTGGCTCGCCAAGCATCTGGACGACGCGGACCTCCGCGTCTTCGACTGCACGACCGTTCTGGTGCCCGATCCGGTCACGACGTTCCGGGCCGAGAGCGGGCGGCCGAAGTGGGCCGAGGGCCATGTCCCCGGCGCGGGCCATCTCGACCTGCAGGGTGAGCTCTCCGACACCACCAGCGGGCTGCGCTTCACCATGCCCTCGGCGGCGCAGTTCTCCGCCGCGATGTCCCGGCACGGCGTGGGCGACGGCACGCGGGCGGTCCTCTACAGCATCGGAAGCCAGATGTGGGCCACGCGCATCTGGTGGATGCTCCGCGCCTTCGGCTTCGACGCCGCCGCGGTGCTCGACGGCGGCTGGGAGAAGTGGGTGGCCGAAGGCCGCCCCGTCTCGACCGCGCCGCCCAACCATCCGCCCGCGCGCTTCGTGGCCCGCCCCCGCCCCGAGCTGATCGCCACCAAGGCAGAAGTGCAGGCCAAGATCGCGGACCAGGGCGCGTGCACCATCAATGCGCTGTCGACGGTGCAGCATACCGGCGAGGGCGGCACCAGCTATGGCCGGCCGGGCCGGATCGCGGGCAGCGTCAATGTCGTGTCGAGCCGGCTCCACGAGCCGAAGTCCAGCGTCTACCGCTCGCCGGAGGCGCTGCGCGCCCTCTTCGCCGAGGTGGGCGCCACGCCGGACAAGAAGATCATCACCTACTGCGGCGGCGGCATCGCCGCCACTGACGACGCCTTCGTGCTCACGCTCCTCGGCTACCCGCAGGTGGCGGTCTACGACGGCTCGCTGGGCGAATGGGCGGCCGACCCCGCGCTGCCGATGGAGACCGGGCGCGAGGGCACCCGCATCGCGGCAAGCTAGCGGGAGACGGTCACTTCCGGAAGTGCGGCATCACTTCCGTCGCGAAGAGCTCCATGGAGCGGCGGATCTTGTCCTGGGGGAGCCCGCCGAAGTTCATCCAGCAGAGCACGTGGCCCACGCCCATCTTCTGCATGGTCTCGATGTGGCGCGTCACGGTCTCCGGCGAGCCGAAGGCCACCGTCTCCGCCACCAGCCCTTCCCACGTCACCTTCTTGAAGCGCTCGGCCGCCGCGCGAAAGCCCGGCTGAAGGCTCGGGTGCGTGTCCTCGATGCGCTCGGGCACCTGGAAGCGGCGCAGCGAGTCCTGGTACCACATCTCGTGCTCCTTGGCCTCGGCCAGCGCCTGCGCGTCGGTGGCCGCCACGTAGATCTGGCGCGATACTCCCCAGTCCCGCATGAGCGCGGCGATCTCGGCCTCGCCGCGGCCGTGCTTCCGTAGCGCCGTCAGGTAGCTGTCGCGCCGCTTGACGAGCTGGTCCACGGGGCCGGTGAGGATGGAGTTCAGCATGGGCCAGCCGCGCGCGGCCGAGCTCTCGATGCCGTCGTCGCTGCCGCACACCTGATAGATGGGCGGGTGCGGCTTCTGCCAGGGCTTGGGGATCACGCGGGCCGGGCCCAGGTTGAAGAAGCGGCCGGCGTGGGTGAAGGATTCCTCGGTCCAGGCCTTGAGGAGGATGTCGCAGGCCTCGTCGAAGCGCTCCCGGTTCTCCTGCTGCGGGACCTGATAGCCGGCGAACTCCGCCGGGCGATTGCCGCGCCCCACCCCGACGTCGAGCCGGCCCTTGGAGATGATGTCGATGAGGGCGAGCTGCTCGGCCAACCGGAGCGGATGGTGAAAGGGCAGGATGGCGGCCGCCAGCCCGATGCGCACCCGGCGGGTGCGGGCGGCGGCGGTGGCAGCCAGGCTCGCCGGATCCACCGCGAGGCCATAGTCGATGAAGTGGTGCTCGGTGAGCCAGATCTGGTCATAGCCCAGCGCCTCCGTCCACTCCATCTGCTCGAGCTCGCGGTGCACGACCTCCGCGTGGGTGAGGCCGGGCGCGGCCTGGAAGAAGTAGAAGGTGCCGAAGCGCATCGCGGGATTATCACACGCGCCGTCGGCCTTGTCGCGCCTCCGGCGACGCGCTATCCTCGACCTCCCATGGCCTCGGACGCGACCGGCTTCGATCCCCTCACGCACCGCTTCGGCGAGCCGCGCTACTTCGAGGAGATGAAGGTGGGCGAGACCTTCTATCTCCCCTCGCGCACGCTCTCCGACGCCAACTTCGCCGCCTTCCAGACCGTGTCGGGCGACAATCACCCGATCCACTACGACCTCGAGTACTGCCGGCGCCAGGGGCATCCCGGCCTCCTCGCCCACGGCTTCCAGGTGCTGGCCCAGACCGCGGCGGGCGCCGGCATCTTCCCGCACGTGGTGGGCGAGTCCCTCATCGGCTTCATCGAGCAGTCCTCGCGCTTCCTCAAGCCGGTGTACGCGGGCGACACCGTCTATCCCCTCCTCACCGTCACCGCGCTCACCCCGGGCCGCACCACCGGCGTGATCACGTTGCGCTCCACCGTCCACAATCAGCGGCGCGAGCTCTGCATGGAGGGCGAGCAGAAGTACCTCGTCCGGAAGCGCCACCCGGGCGCCTGAGCCCATGGACGCCTACCGGGCGGTGGTGGACAAGCGCGACCAGCGCGCGTTCCTTCCCCGCCCCCTCCCCGAGGACTCGCTGCGCCGCATCCTCCAGGCCGCGCGGATGACCGGGAGCAGCAAGAACGTCGAGCCCAATCGCCTGGTCGTCGTGCGCGACGCCGAGCGGCTGGGGAAGGTGGCCGCGCTGAGCCCCTTTGCCAAGTTCCTCGGGCGCTCCGCCGCCACCATCGTCATCTGCCAGACCGAGAAGCACGAGTTCGACGCCGGCCGCTGCGCCCAGAACATGATGGTGGCCGCCTGGGCCGAGGGCATCGGCTCCTGCCCCGCCCATCTCCCGGAGAGCGCGCTCGCGAAGCTCCTGGGCATTCCATCCGAGATTGTCGTGAACCGCGTGATCGGCTTCGGCTACGTGGATCCCGCGCGGGCGGCCGCCCCCGCGTCGGTGGCGCGTCCCCGGCGGCCGCTCACCGAGCTGGTGCACTGGGAGACCTGGTGATGCCGACCGCGAAGCTGGGCGACGTCGAGCTCTACTACGAGATCACCGGCGAGGGTACCCCGCTGGTGTGGAGCCACGAGTTCGGCGGCGACCACCGCTCGTGGGAGCCGCAGGTGCGCTACTTCTCGCGGCGCTACCAGGTGGTGACCTACAACCACCGCGGCTACCCGCCCTCGAGCGTCCCCAAGGGCGCCGCCGGCTATTCGCAGGACCACCTGGTGCAAGATCTCCACCGGCTGCTCGAGCACCTGGGGCTCGGGCCCGTGCATCTGGGCGGCTGCTCCATGGGCGCCAACGTGGCGCGCGACTTCGCGCTGGCGCATCCGGAGAAGCTGCGCAGCCTCATCATGGTGGGCGCCGGCGCGGGCGCGGTCAACCGCGAGCAGTTCCTCGCCGGCCAGGCGGCCATCGCGGACGGGCTCGAGCGCGAAGGGCAGGCCCACCGCGTGCGCGGCTTCGAGACGCTCGCCACCCGCACGTCCTTCAAGGCCAAGGATCCGCGCGGCTTCGCCGAGTTCGCGCGCCAGGCCGGCGAGCACGACGCGCAGGCCTGCGCCCACCTCGCCCGCGAGGTGATGTCCAAGCGGAAGACGGTGCCGGAGGTGGCGGCGGGGCTCCGGGCGCTCCGCGTTCCCACCCTCATCATGGTCGGCGACCTGGACGCGCCGTGCGTGGAGCCCTCCCTCATGATGCGGGGATTGATCCCGCACGCGGGCCTGGTGGTCTTCCCCGCCTGCGGCCACACGCCGAACATCGAGGAGCCCGGGCTCTTCAATCTCCACGTCACCGAGTTCCTCGCCTCCGTGGAGCGCGGGCGCTGGGCGGGCTGGTCGGCCTGAGATGACGCCGTCCCCGGCGGGCGTGCGCGTGGGCGCTCCGCGCCGGCCCGCCCGCGGCGCCCGGCCATCGGAGGCCGTGATAGGGTAAAGGTCCATGCTCAACGCGACCCGCGACAAGATCCTGCCTACCACCGTCACCGGCTCCTATCCGCGCCCCGCCTGGTTCACCGAGGAGCTGCACGGCCGCTCCTTCAAGGACGCGCTGGGCCACGCCCGCTTTCGCGAGCAGTATCTCGACGCGGTGTCCTGCCTCCTGGCCGAGCAGCAGCGCGCGGGGCTCGACATCCTCACCGACGGCGACTCGCGCTTCGATCTCACCGTGGGCGGCAAGTCGTGGTTCTACTACCCGATCGAGCGGCTGCGCGGCATCACCGGGCATGCCGACGCCTCCACCGCGGGCGACTGGAAGGTGCTGCGTCCCGGCCGCATCCTCTACGAGGTGATGGAGGCGTATCAACCCTCCATCGTGGGAGAAAAGCTCGCCGCCGGCGATCTCGAGTACGCCGCGCTGTACAAGGCCGCGCAGCGCCTTGCCGACCGGCCGGTGAAGTTCGGCGCCATCAGCGCCCAGACTCTCGTGAAGATGCTGGTGAACAAGCACTACGCCTCCGAGCGCGAGCTGATCATGGACGTGGCCGACATCTTCAACGTCCAGCTCCGCGAGGTGGCGGCCGCGGGTTGCGGCGTCATTCAGGTCGAAGAACCGCGCCATCACATCTCGGCGGCGGCGGGCGCGGCCTCGGACAAGGACCTGCAGTTCTTCACCGACGCGGTGAACCGGGAGATCAAGGGCGTGGAGACCGAGGTGTGGCTGCACACCTGCTGGGGGAATCCCAATCAGCAGCCGCTGCACTGGGAGCGTCCCTCCTACGAGCGCGCCCTGCCCTATCTGCTCCAGACCGACGCCGACGCCATCGGGCTCGAGTGCGCGAGCACCAATGGCCGCGACCTGCCGCTGCTGGGGCGCTACCGGACCGACAAGAAAATCGTGATCGGCGTGGTGAGCCATACCGTCACCGCGGTGGAGCCGCCCGAGGTGGTGGCGGGCCTCATCCGCAAGGCGCTGGAGTACGTGCCGGTGGAGCGGCTCATTCTCTCGACCGACTGCGGCTTCGGCCGCGAGGGCCTCTCGCGCCGCATCGCCTTCTACAAGAGCGTGGCCATCAATCTGGGCGCCAATATCGTGCGGCGCGAGCTCAAGCTGCCCGAGGTGCCGATCCCGGCCGCCGACGCGCGCTTCACCTTCGCCGGCTAGGTTCGCCGGACATTCAGGATATGACGTCGCGACGCGGATTTCTCCGGAGCGCCCTCACGCTGGCCGGCGTCACCCTCATCGGCGGCCGCGCGATCGCCGCTCCGCGGCCGCCCGTCACCGTCCACCGATCGCCGACCTGAGGGTGCTGCACCGCGTGGGTCGTGCACCTGCGCAGCCACGGGTTCCCGGTGACGGAGCGCAACGAGACCGACCTCGCCCCGGTCAAGCGGCGGCTCGGCGTGCCCACCGCGCTGGAGTCCTGCCATACCGCGCTGATCGAGGGCTACGTGCTCGAGGGCCACGTGGCCGCCGACCTGATCGACCGTCTCCTCCGCGAGCGGCCGAAGATCGTGGGGCTCGCGGTGCCCGGCATGCCCGTCGGCTCGCCCGGCATGGAGTCGCCCGGCATGAAGCCCGAGCGCTATCAGGTGCTGACGTTCGACGGTAACGGGCGCACCGGCGTCTTCGCCACGCGCTGAAGCGGCACGCGTCCCCTACCGAAGGATCTGATCCGCTCGCTCCAGGATCGCCGGCGAAGCGTCAGTCCGATGGCCTTCCCCTTGATCACGTCGCGGTCACCGCGGAGGGTTGCCCGGCCCGCGCCCGCATCAGCCACGAGTACAAGCCAACCAGGAGCACCGCGGCCAGCGCGAGCGCGATCGACTGCATCAGCCACATCCCGGTGATGCCCCAGGGAGGCCCCGCCGCTCCGCGAAGGGCGAGCTGGTAGCCGCCGAACACTCCCACCCCCCAGAGGGTGACGGCGTAGATCACCGTGGGCGGGACCACGATCTTGTGCGCGCGCAGCACGAAGCCGGCCACCGTCTGGATGGCGTCGAAGAAGTGGAACGCGGCCAGATACGGCACCAGGGTCAGGGCGATCGCCGCCACCGCGGGGTCGCTGGTATAGAGCCCCACGATCGCGTGGCGCAGCGTCCAGACCACGAGCACCGTCGTCACCGCGACGGCGGCGCCGATGCGCATCCCGGTGGCCGCGGTCTTCCGCGCCCGCGCGGGCTCGCCCGCCCCGATCGCCTGGGCGGTGAGCGTCGCGGTGGCGACGGAGAGCGAGAGCGGGAGCATGAAGCAAAGCGCGGCGAGGTTGGCCACGATCTGATGCCCGCCCATCACGGTGGTTCCCAGCCGCGCCGCCAGCAGGGTGATGACGGTGAAGGACGTCGCCTCGAGCGTGTACGAGAGGCTCATGGGGATACCGAGGTGGAGCAGCTCGCGCAGGATGGACCACCGCGGCCAGGCCCAGTGGATGTCGAAGCGCCGGTAGAAGGGGTTGAAGCGCATGTATGCGAGCCCCGCGAGGAAGAGCGCCCAGAACACGATGGCCGAGGCCAGCGCGCCCCCGAGCGCGCCCAGGCGGGGCAGCCCGAGCTGGCCGAAGATCAGGGCGTAGCTCAGCAGCACCTTGAGCACGAGGCCCCCGAGCTGCATCGTCATCACGACATGCGGGCGCGACACCGCGGCGTTGAGCGAGTAGATGACGCGGAACATGAGCGAGGCGGGCAAGGCCAGGCTCAGGATTCTCAGGTAACGCGCCACCAGCGGCTGGACCTCGGGCGGTGAGTCGAGCCAGGGCAGCCAGACCTCGGGGAAGACGAGCACGAGGCAGCCCCCCGCCGAGAGCAGGAGCGCCATCCAGAGGCCCTGGCCATAGCTGGCCCCGATGGCGGCGAGACGACCCGCGCCAAAATGCTGCCCGATGATGGGATTGAGCGCGCTCACCGCGCCCATGAGGCCGACGAACACCGTGGAGTAGACGCTCAGCCCCAGCCCCAGCGTGGCGAGATCGACGGCGGAGGCGTGCCCGGTGAGCACGGTGTCCACCACCGCGAACAGCATCACCGCGACCTGGCCGACGAGGAGAGCCCGCGCCTGGGCAACGATGCCCCGTGTGATCGACGGCCCGGCCATGGAATTCGCTAGGACGCGATGACGCGCAGCGCCTCGCGCACGATCGCCTGCTTGCGCTGGGGATCGGGCTCCGTGGTCGAGAGCGCGAGGAAAGCGGTCTCGAGCCCCGCGTCGAAGTAGCGAAGCAGTCGCTTCCGGATCTCGGGCAGCGGGCCCCGCGTGAAGAGGTCGTCCAGCAACGTCTGCGGGATGGCCGCCAGCGCGGCCTTGCGGTCGCCCGCCTCCCAGGCGCGCCACATGGCGGCGAGCGCCTCGGTGCGCCCGAGCCACTCCTGGAAGTGACGGTAGACGGGCACGTTGAGGTAACCGGCGACGTGGCGCCGCACCGCCGTCTCCGACTCCGGCGTGATGGGGTCGAGGTTCACGAAGATGCGCGCGGTGATCTCGATGGATTTGGGATCGCGCCCCGCACGCTCGGCCGCCTCGCGCACCACCTTCACCGACTTCGGCACGTCCTCCGGCGCGAGCCAGTTGAGGATGACGCCGTCGGCGACCTCGCCCGCCACCTTCAACATGCCGGGGCGGAGCGCGGCCACATAGATGGGCACCGGCCAGGACGGCGGCTTGGTGAGCCGGAAGCCGTCCACCTCGAACGTCTTGCCCTTGAAGACCACGCGCTCGCCGGTCAAGGCCTGCCGCACGAAGAGCACCGTCTCGCGCACCCGGGTGGCGGGCTTGTCGAAGCGGCCGCCGTTCCACTTCTCGATGATGACCTGCGACCCGGAGCCCAGCCCGAGGATGAAGCGGCCGGGCGCGACGTCGGCCACGCCGGCGGCCGACTGGGCGAGCGTGGCCGGCCCGCGCGTGTAGACATTGGCGATGGCGGTGCCGAGCCGGAGCCCGGTACTCGCGCCGATGACGGCCAGCGGCGAGAAGCAATCGATGCCGTCCGACTCGAAGGACCAGGCATCCGTATAGCCCCAGGCCTCGGCCTCGCGCGCGAGCGCGACATGCTCGGCGAGCGTGAAGCCATCCTGGGGTACCGACAGCGACCAGCGCGGCTGGGCCATGCCTTCCTCCGGCGGGGTTGTGAGGGGGTTGCGATTCGGGTAGAGTCGCCCCACAGTCTAGCGGATATGGCCTCCCCCATGATGGGCGACGTGATCGAGCTGACCGTGGTCGTCAAGGACCTCGACGCCGCGGTGGAGCGCTATGGCCGGCTCTACGGCCTGCGCGAGCATCATCGCCTCGAATCGAAGGAATTCGGCTTCAAGAGCGCCATCCTCCCGCTGGGGGCGGGGCACATCGAGCTGCTCCAGCCCACCGATCCCGACAAGCCCGCCGGCCGCTTCCTGGCGAAGAACGGCGAGGGAGTCTACCTGGTCGGCTTCGAGACCAAGGACGTCGCCGGCGCCGCCGAGCACCTCAAGAAACAGGGCGTCAAGGTGGATCAGAGGGGCGACAAGATCGCCTGGGTGCACCCCCGCGAGAGCCACGGCCTCTTCGTCGAGCTGCGCAAGCGCGAGTCCTACGACTAGTGCCGGCCCGATCAGCGCTCTGGCTCGCTGCTCGCGCCGGCACGTAGCCGCTCGGAGCGCTGCATGCCTTCCTTTCCCGGGTTCGCCCTTCCCGATGAATTGCGGATGCTGGGCGAGCAGATCCGCCGCTTCGTGCAGGAGGAGATCATCCCCGCCGAGCAGCGCGTGGATCCGGACGCGGAGGAGCTGGCCGACGACGACCACAAACGGCTCTCCGACCTGACGCGGGCCGCCGGCCTCTGGGCGCTGGGCGCCCCCGAGGAGTACGGCGGCGGTGGGCTCGACACCTTCGGCATGTGCGTGGCGCTGGAGGAGATGTCGCAGCACCGCATGGGCCTCTACGTCCCCGGCTGCGGTGTCTTCGGCCGCTATCCCCCGCCCGCGATCTGGGCCGGCACCAAGGCCCAGATCCAGAAATACGCGGTGCCCACCATTCGCGAGGGGTGGCAGACCTTCTTTGCCATCACCGAGCCCTCGGGCGGCTCCGACCCCGCCGGCGCCATCCAGACGCGCGCCGAGAAGCGCGGCGACAAGTGGGTCCTCAACGGCCGCAAGGTCTTCATCTCGCGCGCCCATGACGCGCCCTGGGGCGTGGTCTTCGCGCGCACCGACAAGGGCAAGGGCCGCGCCGGCATCTCCTGCTTCATCCTCGAGCACGGCACCCCGGGCTTTCACACCAGCGAGATTCGCGTGATTCGCACCGCCGCCCGGCCCAACGACGTGGTATTCGAGGACTGCGAGCTGCCGGGAGACGCCCTCGTCGGCGCCGAGGGCCAGGGGCTCGATCTGGCCTTCGATCTGCTCGTGAAGAACCGCTTCCCCTATTCCGCCTGCAATCTCGGGGTGGCGGTGGCGGCGCATCGCATGGCCATCGCGCATGCCAAGCAGCGGTCCACCTTCGGCCAGCCGCTGGCCCAGCGCCAGGCCATCCAGTGGATGCTGGCGGACGCGGAGGTGGAGCTCCGCGCCTGCCGCTGGATCATCTGGTCGGGCGCGTGGAAGGCCGACCGCGGCGAGGACGCGCGGGTGGAGGCCTCGATGGCCAAGCTCTACTCGAGCGAGGTACTGGGCCGCGTCATCGACGCCGCCGTCCAGATCCACGGCGGGTACGGCGTGTCGAAGGAGTTCCCCCTGGAGCGCTGGTATCGCGAAGCCCGCGTCCGCCGCATCGGCGAGGGCCCCTCCGAAGTGCACCGCATGGTCATCGCCCGGCACCTCCTGCGATGACCAGACCGCCGCGCGCTGACGCGAAACGGGTGGGGGCGGCCTCTTGCGCTGAAATAAAGTGGGTGGGGGGGCCTGGGGGAGGAGCGGCCCTCGCTCCCCCCCAGCTCCAAACAATAGAGGGCGTCGCATGACCGACGAGCTCCGACTGCAAATAGACGGTGGAATTGCCACGCTGACCATGAACCGCCCGGACCGGCGCAACGCGATGAACCGCGCCATGCTGACGGGGCTGGTCGAGCATTTCGAGGCGCTCGACGCGAATCCGGAGGTGCGCGTGGTGGTGGTGCGGGGCGAGGGCCCCGGCTTCTGCTCGGGCATGGATCTGCGCGAGATGCGCCAGCGGCAGGACGACCCCAAGGGCGATCCCGAGAGCGGCGTCACGCAGGTGCTCCAGAGGGTGGAGCGCTCCCGGCATCCCACCATCGCGATGGTCCACGGCGACGCCATCGCGGGCGGCTGCGAGCTGGCGCTGCACTGCGACCTGCGCGTGGCCGCGGAAGGGGCGCGCTTCGGCATGCCGCTGGCGCGCATCGGCCTCCTGGTGCCCTTCGCGCTCGGCCAGAAGCTGGTGGAGATCCTGGGCCCCGCCCATACACGACATCTCCTCTTCACCGGGCGCCCCATCGACGCCCGGCGCGCCTACGAGATCGGCATGGTGCATCAGCTCGTGGCGCCGTCCGAGATCGAGAACGCCACCTATACCCTCGCCCGACAGATCGCGGAGAATGCGCCCCAGTCGCTGGCGGGCATGAAGGCGGCGATCGCGCGCATGATCTCGCTCCGCGAGCAGATCCCCCACGACGACATCGACGCCCTGGCGCGCCAGGCACACCGCAGTGAGGATGCCAAGGAAGGCGCCGCCGCCATGCTCGAGAAGCGCAAGCCCGCCTTCAAGGGCCGGTAGCCCCGCCCCCAAGAGGACCCGCCATGGCCACCTTCAACTTCGAGCTCCACGAGCTGCCCCCCGAGGCCGAGACCCTGCGGCAAGAGGTGCGCGAGTTCCTGCGCACCGAGCTGCCCAAGCTCTCGCCGGACGAGCGGCCACGCACCTGGGGCGGGCATAGCCCCGCGTTCTCGAAGAAGCTCGCCGCCCGCGGCTGGATCGGGATGACCTGGCCCAAGCAGTACGGCGGCCACGAGCGCTCCTTCCTCGACCGCTACGTGGTGCTCGAGGAGACCCTGGCCGCGGGCGCGCCGGTGAGCGCCCACTGGGTGGCGGACCGTCAGTCCGGGCCGCTCCTCCTCCGCTTCGGCACCGAGGAGCAGCGCGAGCGCTTCCTGCCTCCCATCACGCGGGGCGAGCTCTCCTTCGCCATCGGGATGAGCGAGCCCGACTCCGGCTCGGACCTGGCCTCCATCCGCACCCGCGCCGAGAAGGTACCGGGCGGCTACAAGGTCAACGGCACCAAGATCTGGACGAGCAACGCGCACCTCTCCGACTACGCCATCTCGCTCTTCCGCACCCAGGTGGTGCCGGACAAGAAGCACGAGGGCCTCTCCCAGTTCCTCGTGGACCTCAAGAACACCAAGGGAATGACGATCCGCCCCATCTACGACCTCGCGGGTGGGCACCACTTCAACGAGGTGCACTATGAAGACGCCTTCGTGCCCGAGGAGCTGCGGGTGGGCAAGGAGGGCGACGGCTGGAAGCAGGTGACGACGGAGCTGGGCTTCGAGCGGAGCGGCCCCGAGCGCTACCTCTCCTCGATCCGGCTCGTCCTCGAGCTGATCAACGAGGTGGGCAAGGAGCCGGGCGAGCGCGCGGCGGTGCTGCTCGGCCGGCTCACCGCGCACCTCAACACGCTCCGGCAGATGTCCCTGTCCGTCGCCGCCATGCTCCAGGCGGGGAAGAGCCCGAACCTCGAGGCCTCCGTGGTGAAGGACATCGGGACCACCTTCGAGCAGGAGATCCCCGAGCTGGTGCACGCGCTGGTCGGTGCCGAGCCCCGGCTCGCCACGGGCAGCGAGTTCGAGAAGACGCTCGGCTATCTCGTCCAGCACGCCCCGTCCTTCTCCCTGCGCGGCGGCACGCGCGAGATCCTGCGCGGCATCATCGCCCGCGGCCTCGGGCTTGAGATAAGAGGACCTGACATGGCCACCGAAATGCGCAATCTCCTCGCCGACACCTGCACGCGCCTCTTCACCGATCGCGTCACCCCCGCCCTCATCGAAGCCGCCGAGAAGGGCCAGTGGCCCGAGGCGCTCTGGCAGGCGGTGGAAGAAGGCGGCCTCACCCTGCCGCAGATCCCGGAGCAGCATGGCGGCGCCGGCGGCTCCTGGGACGACGCGCATGTCGTCCTCAGCGCGGCGGGCCGCTTCGCCGTGCCGCTGCCCATCGCCGAGACCATGATCGGCGCCTGGCTCCTGTCCACGGCCGGCCTCGACGTGCCCATGGGGCCGATCACGGTGGCGCCCACCCAGGCCGCGGATCGGCTCTCCCTCCGCCGCGAGGGCGGAAGCTGGAAGCTCAGCGGCACCGCGGGCCGCGTGCCGTGGGGGCGTAACGCGAAGCACGTGGTCGTCCTCGCGGACCATGCGGGCAAGCCGACGGTGGCGCGGGTGGCCGGCGGCGCGGCCAGGGTCGAGCCCGACACGAATCTCGCGCTGGAGCCGCGCGACACGCTGACCTGGTCGGACGCGGCGGTGGCCGCCGCCGGCACCGCCGACAGCCTGCAACCGGACTCGCTGTGGCTGGCGGGCGCCATGGCCCGCGCCGCGCAGATGGCGGGCGGGCTCGAGTTCCTCCTCTCGCAATCGGTGAAGTACGTCAGCGAGCGCAAGCAGTTCGGCAAGCCGCTGGCCGCCTTCCAGGCCATCCAGCAGAACCTGGCGCTGCTCGCCGGCCACACCGCCGCGGCGGGCATGGCCGCGCAGGCGGCCTTCCACGCCATGGAGAAGGGCGACGCCGCTTTCGAGATCGCCTGCGCCAAGGTGCGCGTGGGCGAGGCGGCGGGCCTCGGCGCCGGCATCGCGCATCAGGCGCACGGCGCCATCGGCTTCACCTACGAGCACACGCTCCACTTCGTCACGCGCCGGCTGTGGTCCTGGCGCGCCGAGTTCGGCGGGGAAGGCCACTGGGCGGAGCGGCTCGGCCGCGAGGTCGCCGCCCGCGGCGCCCAGGCCCTCTGGCCGCTCCTGACTTCACGTTGATCAACGCAAGAGGTCCATCATGCCCATGACCCAGCTCGGCGAGGTGAGCATCACCCGCGTGGTCGAGATCGCGCGCTCGTTCAATCCGACCCCGTCCATGCTGCCCGACTCCAGCGCCGATGCCATCGCGCGGCATCACGGCTGGCTCAAGCCGGACTTCTGGGACGACACCACCGGCGATATGGGCTCGCGCATCCAGTCCTACGTGGTGAAGACGCCGAAGCACACGGTGGTCATCGACACCGGCGTGGGCGATGACAAGGAGCGCCACGAGGTGCCCGGCGTGGAACAAGAAGAAGGGCACCTTTCTCGACGACCTCCGGGCCGCGGGCGTGACGCCCGAGCAGGTGGACTTCGTCCTCTGCACGCATCTGCACGTCGATCACGTCGGGTGGAACACGCGCCTGGTGGACGGCAAGTGGGTGCCGACGTTCCCGAAGGCAAAGTACGTGATGGTGGGCTCGGAGCTCGAGTTCTGGAAGCGCGAGCAGCAGGAGGGACGGGACGCGTCCGGCTGCTTCACGGACAGCGTGGCGCCCATCATGGAGGCGGGCAAGGCCGTGCTCGTGGACGAGACCTTCAAGGTGGACGAGCACCTCCGCTTCGAGCCCTCCCACGGCCACACGCCGGGCCACTCCTGCGTGCGGCTCACCACCCAGGCGGGCGAGGCCGTCTTCTCCGGCGACCTCATGCATCGCGTGGTGCAGGTGGCCGAGCCCCAGTGGTCGAGCCGCTTCTGCACCGACATGGCGCACGCCGCGCGCACCCGCAAGGCGTTCGTGGAGCAGATGGCCGACTCGAAGGTGCTCGTCTGCGCGGCGCATTTCCCCCGCCCCGGCTTCATCGTCACGAAGGACGGCGGCCACCGTTTCACGCCGGCGCCGGAGGCCTGAAATGGCCTTGCCGCTGGAGGGCATCCGCGTCATCGAGCTGGGCGGGGCCTTCGCCGGCCCCTTCGCGGCGGGGATCCTCGCCCGCATGGGCGCCGACGTGATCAAGGTCGAGCGCCCCGAGGGCGACGACGCGCGCGGCTGGGGGCCGCCCTTCTGGAACGGCGTGTCCCCTGCCTATCTCGCCATGAACTCGGACAAGCGCGGCATCACCCTGGACCTCAAGGACCCGACGGACGTCGCCTGGCTCATGGACGAGGTGGGCCGCTCCGACGTCCTCGTCCACAACATGCGGCCGGGCGTGATGGAGGAGCTGGGCCTCGGCTCCGACGTGATGCTGGCGAAGAATCCGCGCCTCGTCTACGCGGCGATCTGGGCGCTGGGCCGCACGGGCCCGCTCAAGCTCAACCCCGGCTTCGAGCCCATGGTGCAGGCCTTCTCCGGCCTCATGGCCATGAACGGCGACGAGGACAGCCCGCCCACGCGCGTCGGCACCTCGCTCCTCGACTTCGGCACCGGCATGTGGGCGGCCATGGGCGCGCTGGCCGGCATCATCCAGCGCGGCCGCACCGGCCGCGGCTGCGTGGTGGACGCATCGCTCCTGGAGACCGCGCTGGGCTGGCTCACCGGGCACTACGCGTCCTATCGGATCTCGGGCGAGGTGCCGGTGCGCCACCGGACCGGCTCGAGCCGCCTCATCCCGTTCGAGGGGTTCGAGACCAAGAACGGCGAGATCATCATCGCGGCCGGCAATGATCGGCTCTTCGCGAAGCTGGCCACGGCGCTCGGCCACCCCGAGTGGGCGACGGACCCGCGCTACGCCAAGAATACCGGCCGCTCCGCCCACAAGGAGGACATCCTGGGCAAGATCCGCGAGATCGTCGCCACGCGCACCAAGGGCGAGTGGGTGGACATCCTCGAGGCGGCCGGCGTGCCCTGCGCGCCGATCCATTCCCTTCCGGAGATCGTGGAGCATCCCCAGACCAAGGCGATCCAGATGCTCCAGCCCGTGCCGGGCGCCGAGAACCTGGAGCTGGTGGCGCTGCCGCTCAACTTCGACGGCGAGAAGCCCCGCATCCGGCGCGCGCCGCCCACGCTCGGCGAGCACAACGCGGAGATCCGCGGACACCAGGAGGGCCGACCATGACCGCGGACCAGACCATGCGGGCGCAGTTCTACGGAGGCGCGCGGCAGTTCAATGCGGGCACCGCGCCCGTGCCCACGCCGGCGGCGGGCGAAGCCCTCCTGCGCGTGCGGCGCGTGGGCATCTGCGGGACCGACCTGCACATCTACGAAGGCCACCTCGACGCGCGGGTGGCCAAGGGGCGCATCATCGGCCACGAGACCTTCGCCGAGGTGGTGGAGGCGCCCCCCGGCGCTCCCGTCCGCGCCGGGGACCGCGTGGTGATCAACCCGGTGGTGTCGTGCGGCGAGTGCCGCGCCTGCAAGATGGGCGCGTCGTACGTCTGCTACAACCTCAAGGTCCGCGGCGTGGATATGGACGGCGGCATGCGCGAGCTCTATCCGGTGCCGGTGGACCGGCTGCTCAAGGTGCCGGACACGCTCAGCGACGACCATGCCGCCCTCATCGAGCCGCTCGCGGTGGCCACGCATGACGTCACCCGCGCCCAGGTGAAGCCGGGCGATGCCGTCCTCGTCTTCGGCGGCGGGCCCATCGGCGCCCTCATCGCCATGGTCTGCCGCCATCGCGGCGCGCGGGTGGCGGTGGCGGAGATCAATCCGTTCCGAGTGGACATGCTCCTGGGCCTCGGGCTCGAGGTGGTGGGCCCCGATCGCGAGGTACCCGCCTTCGTCAAGGAGTGGACGAACGGCGAAGGCGTGGACGTCGCCTTCGAGGTGACGGGCAATCCCAAGGCGGTGCGCCTCATGACCGAGGTGGTGCGCGTCTGGGGCACCATCAGCATCGTGGCCATCCACTCCGAGCCCATGCCGGTGAATCTCCTCCAGATGTTCGCGCGTGAGCTCAACATGCACGCGAGCCGGCTCTACACCTGGGAGGCCTGGGAGGAGGCGATCCGCCTCGCCGCCACCGGGGCGGTGACGCTGGGGCCGCTGGTGAGCCGCAAGATCCCGCTGGAGGGGCTCGGCGAGGGCATGGAGCAGGCGCTCAAGGGCGGGCCGGTGATGAAGGTGCTGGTGGACCTGACGCAGTAGCGCGAGCGGCGACCATGCTGACGTGGAGGCTCGCCGGCGCGCTGGCGCTCGCCCTGATCGCACCGGCGGCGGCCGCGGCGCAGACGCCCGCGGCGGTCCCCCTCCGGGGCGCCGAGCTCCTCGCCGCCCTGCGCGGGGGTGGCTTTGTCCTCTACTTCCGCCACGCCGATACTGACTGGACGCAAAACGATACGCGCGGGATGAACCTCGAGGACTGCGCCGCTCAGCGAAACCTCTCGGATCGAGGACGCGAGAATGCGCGCGCCATCGGAGCAGCGATCCGCGCCCTGGGCATCCCGATCGGATCGGTGCTCGCGAGCCCGCTATGTCGCACCGTGGAGACGGCGATGCTCGCCTTCGGCGTCGCGGAGAAATCGATGGCGGTTCGAGAGGGCGGCCCCCTCCCGCCGGGTAGCCCGGGACGCTACGAGGCCTTGCGCGTGCTTCTCTCCACGCCGGTGGCGCCCGGCGCCAACCCGGTCCTGGTCGGCCACGCGTATCCCTACTACAGCCTGGTCGGCGGGCAATACCTCGAAGAGGGCGAGGCTGACGTGCTACGGCCCCGCGGCGCCGACTTCGAGGTGGTCGCGCGCGTCGGCCTCAAGCAGTGGCGCGAGCTCGCCGCCGCGCCGCCGAGCCGATGAGCCGGTCGAGGCGCACGTGAGCGTGACCTTCCCCACCGAGCGCGCGGCCAAGCGCACCGCCCTCCTCGCCGCGGTGGAGCGCATCCGCGACGTGGTGGCGGCCGGCGCGGAGGAAGGGGAGCGCCTGCGCACGCTGCCGCCGGAGACCGTGCGCGCGCTGGCGGAATCGGGCCTCCTCGCCCTCAAGGTCCCCGAGGCGCTCGGCGGCGCGGAGGCCGATCCCGTCACCCAGCTCGAGGTGCTGGAAGCGCTCACGCGCATCGACGCCTCGGCGGGCTGGTGTCTCATGGTGGCCAGCACGGCGGTGGGCCTGCCCGCGGGCTTTCTCCCCGACGAGGCCATCGGCAAGATTCTCGCCGGCGGCCGCATCCCGCCCGCCGCCATCGCCATCTTCCCCAGCGGCACCGCCACTCCCGTGGACGGCGGCTATCGGCTCAGCGGGCGCTGGCCCTTTGCCAGCGGCGTGCGACACGCGGAGTGGCTGACGGCCGGGGCCATGGTCCGCCGCGATGCGCAGGAGCCCGGCGAGCGCCACATCGTCGTCATACCGGCCGGCGCCGCCGAGATCCACGACAACTGGAAGGTGGCCGGGCTCGAGGGCACCGGCAGCAGCGACTTCTCTGTCACCGACCTCTTCGTGCCCGCCGCCTTCGCGTGGAACGCCGCCACCGCGAGGCCCCGGCGCGGCGGCGCGCTCTTCCGGCTGGGCATGCCCGCCTTCGTGGCCTACGAGCATGTGGCCTTCGCTCTCGGGGTGGCGCGCCGGGCCATCGACGCGGGCCTGGAGCTCGCCCAGGGCAAGCGGCGGGGCATCGTCGTGACGTCGCCGCTGGCCGGACGCGCCGCGTTCCAGGCTCTGCTCGGCGAGAGCGAGATCCGGCTGCGCATGGTGCGGGCAGGAGCGCTCGAGCTCTTCGAGGCCGCCTGGGTCACAGCCAGCGCCGGCACGACGCCGGAGCGGCGCCAGCAGGCCGAGCTGCGGAGCGCCGCCACCTACGCCACCGACACGGCGGTGGACATCGTCACGCGCATATTCCGGGCGGCCGGCGGCGGCGCGCTCTACCGCGCCGGCATCCTCCAGCGCTGCCTCCGCGACATCCACGCGGGGGGGCAGCACTTCATGGTGAGCGACTCGGCGTACGAGCGCCTGGGGCAGATCCTGCTGGGCGTCCCCGATGTCGATCCGATGGGGTGACCGGCTGCCGCAGCCTTCCTTCGCGTGCGGCTCTCGGGCGCCGCCTCGCATCTGGACCTTTTTGAGCCGCCGGCGAGCTTCCGCAGCCTGGTAAGCCTGCGCTTCTCAGGTCGGCTCTCCGGGGGGGACCCGCGAGCGCCGAATATCGGCCTGGACGTCCCGCACCACGTTGCCCTCGAACTCGATGGTCACTTCCTGGCGCTCCAGCTCGAGGTGTTGAACCGAGGCGAGCAAGCCGAACAGCTTCCGCGTCGCCGGACGGACACGGCGGCCGTGGTAGACGAGGGTCCGTCGCTCGGCGGCCGGGAAGCGCTCCGCGACCTCAGGGTCGGGCCCGCAAAGCCGCAGCACCTCGTCATAGGTGGTATGGCCGGGACGGATGCGCGCCAGCACGTCGTGCGAGAGCACCACCCCCGAGAGCTTCTCTCGCGGCGCGCCGTCCCATCCGGAGACGTGAAAGTGCCCCGTCAGCCGTTGCACGGCGGCCAGCGCGGCGCGCCCGACCAGGGGCCCGACTGCGTACCCCAGGAGGAGCAACACCACGGGCACCGCCACCACCGCCGCCGCCTGGGTGCGTGAGAAGTAGCCGTACTGGACGTTCAGGCGCTGGGGCGTGGAGCCCTCGCCGGTGTCGAGAAAGAGCGCGACGGTCTCCGTGCTCTCCGCCGTCTCGCTGAGGCCGCGGACCGCGGTCGTCGGGGCGATGGTGTCGATCTTGAGATGGTCAGCCTCGCTGAAGCTCACCGTCATCTCGGCGGGCGCGTCGCCCAGCCGCACCACGCGGTCGCGGTGGGCGAGGTACATGCGCCGGAGCGGCCGCCCGCGGGCCTCGTTGAAGCTGATGGCCAGGAGCCGGCGCTCGCCGAGGAACCAGCGCTCGATCCAGGAGGTGGGCTTCGGCTTCACCACCGAGAGGCTCGGCACCTCGAGCGTCATGATCCAGTCCGCGTCGGTGAGCCGGGGCGAGGCGGGAATGCGGATCCAGGTGGCGGGCGCGCTCAGGCCGAGAGCACCGCCGGTCTGGACGAAAGTGACGTAGGGGGCGCCCCCCGGAACGGGCTCACGCGCGGCGGCGTCGCCTTCCCCGCTGACCTGCCGGGCGCGGAGGGGCAGCCGCCCTTCCTCCACGACGTCGAACCGAAGCGCCGTCACCGCCTGGGCGAGGACCGGATCACGGGCGCCGAGCGCGGGATCGCCCTTCACCTCGCCGGGCCAGAGGAGGTAGAGGTCGGGCACCGCGGCGCCCGGCGGCGCCGTCACGCTGAACAGGATCCGCACCTGCACCGGCCCCGGCGCCGGCGTCACCGCCGCGCGGATGGTGAGCGGCGCGATCCGGAGGTCGGGGCTCGGCGCGTCCGAGAAGAAGAGCTGGGCGCCCGCGGGGGCCGGCGCCGCGAGGACGAGCGCGCCGACGAGCAGGAGCCCGATGCGACGCAGGCTCACGCCCCCGCCAGCGGCACCAGCACCGACAGGCGCGGGGCGTCGCCCACCACCCGCGTGATGTGGCCCTGGCCGGTGAGGTCCTCCGCCAGCACCACGTCACCCGGCTCGATCCGCGCGATCGTGCCGTCGCCCACCTCGATCTCGGCCCGGCCCGACAGCGTGATGGAATATTGCCGGCGCGGGGCGCAGTGCCAGTGCAGGACGTAGCCGGGCGGCGCGACGCGGAAGGCGATGCCCGTGGCCGGCACGAGCGGGCTGCCCACGCCGTGGGCGCCCTCGGTGTCTTCGAAGGGCCGCATCTCCGGGGGCGCCTCCACGATCTTCGATTGTCCGTCGGTGCCGCTATAGACTCGCCAGAACTTCGCCATCCTCACGCCTCCTCAGAGATAGAGCTCGAAGCGGATCACCTTCGGCCTGAATCCGATGCGCCGGAACGTCTCGTGCGCGTCCACGTTGAACGCCCACGAGCTCAGCTCGATGTCCCGGATCCCGCGGCGGCCGGCCTCGTCCACCGCCGCCCCGATGAGCGCGCGCGCCGTGCCCCGCCGCCGCCACCGCGGGTCCACGGCGATCTGGTCGATCTCGCACCAGTGGCGCGCGTACGAGAACGGCACCGGGCCCCGCTCGCGGAAGTATGCCAGGACATAGCCCACTGGCGCACCCGCCTCCGCCGCGAGCCACACGCGAGAGGTCGGACCCTCCACGAGCGTGACGAACCAGGCGGCGAGCTCGTCCGGCGCGGCCACCCGGAAGAAGTCGGGACGAGCGGCCACATGGAGGCCGTGGACATGCTCGTTCAGGGTCGCCAGCGCCGGCGCGTCATCCGGCCCCGCCACCCGTATGGTCGCACTCACGGTTTCACCTCAGTGGCCCCGCGTCGCGTATGGTACCGCGGTCCGCGCCGGCACGTCTTCGCGCAGGGCCGGCTTCGAGATCGTCCGCCAGCTCGCGCGAGATCTGCGTCAGCGGAAGCCGGCACTCCGGCGACCCGATCAGGCCTTGCCGCCAGAGCGCGTGCTTGATGGGCATGGGATTGGCTTCCCGGAAGAGCAGCGGCACCAGGGACTCGAGCCCGGCCCAGACCGCGCGCGCGGCGCGGTGGTCGTTCGCCTGCATCCTCTCGTAGACCTCCACGAACCGCTCCGTGCGCAGATGCGCGGAGGCGAGGATGCCGCCGTCGCCGCCGTGGGCCAGCATGGTGTAGAGCGAGGCGTCGTCACCCGTCATGACCGCGAACCCTCCCGGCCGGTGCCGCAGCAGCTCGAGGGACTGGGCCAGATTGCCGGACGAGTCCTTGACGCCGACGATGTTGGGGAGCTCGGCCAGCCGGAGGAGGGTGTCATTGGCGAGGTTGACGCTCGTCCGGTACGGAATGTTGTAGATGAGGATGTCCCGCGGGGTGGCCTCGGCGATGCGCGTGAAGTGCGCGCGCAGGCCGTCCTGGCTCGGGCGATTGTAATAGGGGCACACGGAGACGATGCCCGCGAAGGGATACCGCTCGAGCCGCGCGAGGGTCTTGAGCACCTTGGCGGTGGCATTGCCGCCGATGCCCACGAAGATCGGGACGCGGCCCGCGACCACGGCCACCGTCCGGTCCACGATGGCCTCCATCTCGTCCTCGTCCAGCGTGGGGCTCTCGCCCGTGGTGCCGAGCGGGAAGATGCCCGTCACCCCGCGGGCCAGGTAGTGCGCGAGCAGCCGCTCGTAGCCGGCGAGGTCCACCGCCCCGTCCACGAACGGCGTGATGATCGGCAGCCAGATCCCCGAGATCTCCGTCATGCGCGTCTCCTCTCCGATGCCCGGAAAACACAAAGGCCCGCGACCGGGTGGTCGCGGGCCTCATGAGTCCGGGGAATGTCGTTAACTTACGACCGGGGCTCTCCTCCGGCGCGCGCCACCACCGTCGCTGGGCGTCCCGGATACCGGGACCCCAGCCGGCTCTTGTCACCGGCGCGCTTCATCCGTGCATACATGCTTCGACGTTTATACGGGGGCACCGCCGCCGGTGTCAAGGGCGCCGGCCTCACCGATCCTGAGAATCCGGGCGCGGTGAGGCACCTTGTGTCACGATCGGGGAGCGCAAGGAGGCGTCGACACGGATGACCACCCCGACCGGGCGGATTCACGAGATGGAGCACCACACCGCGGAGCGGGCCACCACGCGCCCGGTCGTCTCCGGCACCCAGGGCGTGGTCACGGCGGGCCATCCCCTCGTCGCCATGGCCGGCCTGCGCATGCTGATGGCGGGTGGCAATGCCTTCGACGCGGCGGTGGCCGCCGGCTTCGCCGCCGCGGTGGTGGAGCCCACCGCGTCCTATACGCTCTGCGGCGAGTGCGTGGCGCTGGTGTACGACGTGCGCCGGGGCGACACGCGGGCGCTGAGCGGCCAGGGCACGGCGCCCGCGCTGGCCACCATCCCCTTCTTCCGCGGGCGCGGGCTCGACCGCATCCCGACCGGGCCGGCGGCGGACGCGCATCTGTCCTTCACCGTGCCCGGCGCGGTGGACGCATATCTCACCTTGCTCGAGACCCACGGCACGCGGACCGTGAGTGAGGTGCTGGCGCCGGCGGTGCACTACGCCGAGCGCGGCTTCCCCATGTACGAGTACATGCACCGCATGCTCGAGATGCCGGAGACGCGCGCCCAGTTCGACGTCTATCCGCCGGGCGGCCACGACGTCTTCTACCCGGGCGGCCGCGTGCCACCGGTGGGCGCGCTCTTCACCCAGCCCGCGCTGGCGGGTACGCTGCGCCGGCTCGTGGAGGCGGACACGCAGGCGCGCGGCCACCGCGCCGCGGGGATCGCGGCCGCGCGGACCCGCTTCTATCACGGGGACGTGGCGGCCATGATCGGCGGCTTCTCCGAGCGGCTGGGCGGGCTCCTGCGCGCCGCGGACCTGGCCGGCTATCGCGCGCAGTTCGACACGCCGGCGCGGATCACCTTCGCTGGACGCGAGATCCTGGGCCAGTCGGTGTGGACACAGGGGCCCGTGCTCCTGCAGGCCCTCGGCATGCTCGACACGCTGGACCTGCGCGCGCTCGGCCACAACTCCGCGGCCTATATCCACACGGTGACGGAGGCGCTCAAGCTGGCGTTCGCGGACCGCGAGCGCTACTACGGCGATCCCCAGCACGCGAAGATCCCCGTCGCCGAGCTGCTCTCGCCCGCCTATGCGCGGGAGCGCGCCGCGCTGATCAAGATGGACCGCGCGGCGCCGGCGGCGCCGCTGCCGGGCGATCCGTGGCGGCAGGGAGCGGCGGGCTCGGGCGCGCCCGCGCCCGCACGCGTCGCGGAGACCGGCACCCCCGCGCCGGTGGCGGACGGCACCACCCACATCGCCGCCATCGACCGCGACGGCAACCTGATCGCGCTGACGCCCAGCGGCGGCGTCTTTCGCAAGTCCGCCTTCGCCCCCGAGCTCGGCTGTACGCTCAGCACGCGCAGCGAGATGTTCGTGCTCGAGGACGGCCACCCCAATGCGCTCGCGCCGGGCAAGCGGCCGCGCACCACGCTGGTGAGCTATCTCATCTCCGAGCACGGCGTGCCCACCACCACCGTCGGCTGCCCGGGCGGCGACGATCAGGCGCAGGCCGATCTCCAGATCGTGCTGAACCTCCTCATCTTCGGGATGAATCCCCAGCAGGCGGTGGAGGCCCCGCGCTTCTCGACCCAGACCCTGGTCAACTCGTTCTACCCGCGCGCGTACAAGCCGGGCGTGCTCAACGTGGAGCCCGGGATCCCGCCGGGCACCCGCGCGGAGCTGGCGGCGCTCGGCCACACCGTCACCGAGATCGGCGCCTGCGGCGTGGGCGCGGTGGTGACGCGACGCGATCCGGAGACCGGCGTGCTGTCCGCCGGGGCGGATCCGCGCCGGCCGACCTACGCGCTCGCCTGGTAGCGTGCGGCCGCTCCCCCGCCGTTGAGAGACTCCCGCGGGAGCGGGTCGTCACCGACGGTTGACCCCATTCCGCGTCGCGGGTAGAGTCGCGTTGCTGTTTCCCACCTAAAGCGTCCGGGAGGACTTGGCCATGCATCAGCACTCCTCCGCCGTGAGTCGTCGCGACCTGTTGAAGCTCGCCGGTGCCGCCGCGGTGGCGGGCGCCGCGGGCGGCGCCATCGATGTGCTGCGCCCCGACCCCAGCGCCGCCCAGACACCCAAGCGGGGCGGCGTCTTCCGCTTCCCCGGCTTCGACCCGCCGCATTTCGACCCCCACCAGACCCCACACTGGTGGACCTTCATCTTCACATCCCTGACGCATGGCGGGCTCGTCCGGCTCAAGGCCGGCCCCAGCGTCCAGCCGGGCACCATGCCGATCGAGCCGCATCTGGCCGAATCGTGGGAGCAGCCGAACGACACGACCTACATCTTCAAGCTCCGCAAAGGCGTCCGGTGGCACGCCAAGCCCCCCGTCAACGGGCGCGAGCTGACCGCGGACGACGTCGTCTTCACCTTCCAGCGGGCCCTCACGATCAAGGGCAACCCCATACGCGCCGTCTTCGAGGAGATCGATCGAGTCGAAGCCCTCGACCGATACACCGTGCGCTTCACCATGAATCAGCCCTTCGCGTGGTTCCTCCAGAGCCCCGCGCTCGCCTCGATCCTGCCCAAGGAGGCCGCCGACAAGGAAGGCCTGTTCAAGAGGCCGGAGACGGTGATCGGCACCGGCCCCTGGATGCTGGAGCGCTACGAGCCCAACGTGCGGCTGACCTTCGTCCGGAACCCTCACTACTTCCAGCCGGGCCTCCCCTACGTCGACGCCATCGAGGTGCGCATCGACACGGACCCCGCCTCCAAGCTCGCCGCGTGGCTCAGTGGCCAGTACGACTTCGCTCCCGAGATCCACATGACCGTACAGCGCACCGATCTCGACGTCGTCCGGCGCCACAAGCCCAATCTACAGATGACGGAGTTCACCTGGCTGATCTCCACCTTCGCCGCGCCCAAGCTCGAGGTGGCGCCTTTCGGCGACGTGCGAGTGCGCCGCGCGCTGCACATGGCCGTCAACGGCACCGAGGTCATCGCGGTCAACCCGTTCGGGCACGGGCACGGCGCGTCCAACCCGATCGTCCCCGCGGCGCTGCGAGAGTGGGCTATCCCCATCGATCAGCTCCCCCCGGAGGGCCGGCAGCTATACGAGGCGAGCCCGGCGGAGGCCAAACGCCTGCTCGCCCAGGCCGGGCAGAGTGGGCTCAAGTTCCCCGTCGAGTCCACCGGCAGCTGGGGCCCCGCCTTCTCCGACGTCGTCCAGGCCATCCTGAGCCAGTGGAAGAAGGCCGGCATCGAGACCGAGCTCAAGCTCAAGGAAGGGAATGCCTTCATCGCCAGCAGCATGGCCCGCACCTTCGAGAAGATGATCATCACGCTACGCGGCGGGGCGACGACGCCCGATCCCTATTTGATGAACCTCCTGCCCGGGAGGCCGCAGAACACCGCGGGGGTGAATGACCCGAAGCTCAACGACATGATCCTGCTCCAGCGGCGGACTTTCGACGAGAGCAAGCGGAGGGAGATCATCTTCGACATCCAGCGGTACTTCTCCCAGCAGGCCTACCAGCTCTTCGTGAGCCCGGCGGCCCGCGTGGTTTCGGCCTGGGAGCCGTACGTGAAGAACTTCATGCCGAACATCGGCAACGACTACGGCGGGCGATTGATGAGCGCGTGGCTCGACCGGTGAG
>CAVYTA010000003.1:0-96528 GCA_963771355.1 uncultured Candidatus Rokubacteria bacterium
TCCACCAGCGTTCGAGCGGACTGGGGTACTCGCCCCGCGGCTCTGACCTTCGCGCGTGGTTCCGGAAGGGCTTCGGGGAAAGAAGGCTGAGCCCGGAAGATCGCGCTCACAAGGTCTCGCGGCGTCTCGGCGTCGGACATCACACTGGAGGCAAGATGAACTCCGAACGCTTGCTCCAAGCGGAGGAGGAGTTCGACGCGCTCTCCATTGCCGATACCGAGATCGTGGTCGAGGGATTCATCGAGCGAAAGGGGACCAGTTCGCCAAGTTCCTAACTCCAGAGTTAGCCCTTCGACGATGTCGACGACATCTCGCTCAACGATTTCTCGTTCCATTCGTACCCCGCAACCGCTACGCCCCGTTGTGCAGCCTCGTCATCCTCAACCTAGACTCGCCAATAAGGTGACAGCCGCGCGCACGGGTCGGCAATGGAGACACGGTGCTGCGCCATGGTGCCGCACGGTGATCGTTTTGTGCAAGCCTCTTACGTGCCAAGGCCTGGGTTTTCAGAAGGTCACGGGCAGTGCTTTAAGTCCTCGTAGCGTTGACGATTCTCGCCATGCCGGCGTGGCGCTTGAGAGCCTTAGCTGTGGCATGCGACGCAGCAGAGTGCCGAGTGCAATTTGTCCCTCAATCCTTCCTAGCGGGGCGCCGAGGCAGGAATGGATGCCGAAACCGAAGGCGATGTGGTCGTTATCGCTCCGGGTGATATCGAGCGAGTCTGGCTGCGCGAAGTGTGTTGGATCTCGATTCGCTGCGCCAATCGTCGCTATGACTAGGCTCCCGTTGGGTATCGTCTTACCGCCAATGGCGACGTCAGCGTTAGCTAGACGCACCGTTCGCTGTACCGGACTGTCGTAAGTAACAACTCCTCTACTGTGCTCGCAATGAGGAGCGGATCCTCCCTCAGCATGTTCAGTTGATCCGGATGTCGGAGGAGCGCGAGTAGGCCATTGCCGATAAGGTTCACCGTCGTCTCGTGCCCGGCGATGAAGAGCAATACGCAGGTCGCGAGAAGTTCGTTTCGGAGAGCTTGTCTCCGCGCTCTTCGGCGGCGATCAAGGAACTAAGGAGATCAGCCTGCGGGTGCTCACGACGATTGGGAAGTAGGCTGCGGAAAATCCCCAAGTGCGCGGCGGCCAGCTCTTCCTCGCTTAACGATGTCCCTATCCGAGGATAAGCCCAGGGCGTCTAAGCTGCGCGTAATATCAGATGACCACTGTCTGATCGTAGCGTGATCGGCGGCCGGCACGCCGAGCATCTCACAGATCACTGTGACCGGAAGAGGATAGGCGAGATCCGCGATAACGTCCATCTCCTTCGCGGACTGGACGTGATCCAAAAGGCGATCGACGATCTCTTGAATGTGCTGACGCATACTCTCCACGACACGTGGCGTGAAGGCCTTGCTCACCAACCCCCGCAGCCGCGTGTGGGCTGGGGGATCCCGGAAAACCATCGGTCGAGGCACCCTCTCCTCGTCCGGGGTCGGGCCGTACACCGCCGTGAGAATGTGCTCGAATCCTCGCGCCCGAAATGAGCGTCGCGAAGAACGGTGACAACATCGTCGTAACGCGTCACGACCCAGAAACCCGCGCGAGTCTGGTGCACAGGGTCTTCCGACCGCAAGCGATGGTAGAACGGATAGGGGTCTGACTGGAAATCGGGCAGAAGCGGATTGAAGAGTTCGTCAACCGTCGTCATCCTAGCAGCTCTCCCATTGCCGCGTTTGCCTTGGCCAACCAGAATGACATGCCCATGTCGTGAAACATGCCAAGCGCTGCCGTGAGGTGCGTACCAGCTTCCACCCGTCCCAAGCTCTTGCCGTCCAATGTAGCGAGTTGGAGGTGGCAGCGAGCGACGAGGGGACGGAGCTCCAATTCAGTTGCAAGGGAGAGTGCCTCCCGATAGAACGTCTCAGCATTTTCAAATTCCGGTGGGTCCTGGGCCGCCCGAATGTCACCCAAGAGGCGAAGGATCTCGGGCTCTGCGAACCGTTGTCGGTTGGCCCGGCTCAGCGCGAGGGCGTTCTGAGCTGACTCCAGGGCCTCCGGAATGTTTCGAGAAAGGAACTGTACCTCCCCGAGAAAAGTGAGGGCCATGGTATGGGTCGGTACGATCTTCATCAAGGCGGACCGCTTCGCTACTCGCTCCAGAATCGCAAGACCTTCTGGAAGCCTTCTGGAAAGAGCGTAAGCAAATCCGAGATTAGCCGCAGTCAGAAGGTACAGAGGCGCGAAGTCTCCGCGCTGACAGATATCGACGCTCCGCTCCAGCGATGCAATTGCTTCAATCAGGTTACCCTGCATCAGCTGGCGCTGACCGGCTCCGGAATGCGTCACGGCGAGGCTGTATGGGTGGTTGGCCGCCTCGGCAACCCGGATCCCCTCTTCGGCAACTGCTATCCCGGCGACGAATTCTCCGAGGTTGGCGAGGCACCAGGCCATCCACGCGCGAGACGTGACTGATCCAAGCCCACCCATGCCGAAACGCTCACGAGCTGGCGCGCCTTTCAGCATCTCAAGATTTCGTCTGAAGCTATCGATTGCCTTCCGGTGCTGTCCCAGAACCACGTAGGCTTCTCCCAACCGATGATTAGCCAGAGCCTCCAGCCCATCATCGCCGAGGGCCGACGCGATCGCGAAGGCACGCTGGCCGCACTCCACCGTACTATCCGGGTCGCCAATCCACCAAAAGCAGCTCGCCATAGAGGCTGATACTCGCCCGAGCCGACGTTGGTCACCCAGGGCTTGGGCCAGCGTCTCAGCCTCCCGCAGGACCTCAAAGATGCGATCCACCTCTCCAAGTGGAATCAAAGCGCTGTGAAGGTCGAACCTTAGATCAATACTCCTCTCGGTTGTCACACGAGTTTCGGGGAGATGGCTGAGGGCGACAAGAGCTCGCTCTACACAAGTGACCGCTTCGCGGGATGCACTGCGGGCAGTGGCCTTGAGACCAGCCTGATGAAGATACGTCACCGCCTTTGTCCGAGCTCGCCATGTAGCGCATGGTGGGCAAGGCGATCAACCTGTTCTGCAAGCCGGCTCCCTGCGAGCCGCTCAAGCGCCTCAACGACGCGGGCGTGAAGGACCCGCCGCCGCTCGTGGAGCAAGGCGCCGTACGCTACCTCCTGGGTTAGCCCGTGCTTGAAGGTATATTCCAACTCGGGAAAGAGTCTCGTCTCATAGAGAAACTCCGCGGCCTGAAGACGACTCAGTCCGCTATGGAGAGCATCCTCGTTCTCTGGCTCAAGGGCCTGGAGCAAGGAGAACGGAACGTCCTTGCCGACAACGGCCGCGATCTGAAGAAGCCACTTGTCCTCCGGCGCGAGCCGGTCGATACGGGCTGCCAGGACTGCTTGAACCGTGGATGGAACCTGGACGTCTTGAGGCTCCTTCGCCAGGCGATAGGCTCCTCGCTCACCAGTTATCACGCCCGTCTCAACCAAGGTACGGACGCTTTCTTCGAGAAAGAACGGATTCCCAGCGGTCCTCTGAATCAACACATCCTTAAGTGGGCGAAGGCTCGGCTGTTCGCCCAGAAGTGCTTCAAGGAGAATTTCTGTGCTCGTGATAGGCAATGGGTCGACCCTCAGCTGCTTGTAGTAGCTCTTGCTGCCCCATCGATGCTGATATTCAGGCCGGTAACTCGCCAGGATGAGCATCGCTGCGGTTCCCATGCTGTCCACGAGAACCTCTAGTACTGCCTGCGTTTCCGAATCGATGCCGTGGAGATCTTCGAGGACAAGGAGCAATGGCTGAGCTTGGCTCTCTCGAAGGAAAAGCCGCTTCAGCGCCTCGAGAGTAAGGCGGCGACGCTGCGACGGGTCAGACTCCTTCCATCTAGGGTCTTCGATCGGGACATCTAGAAGCGCCAACAGGGCTGGGAGGATAGGCGTAAGCGCTCGGTCGAGCACCGAAACTTTAGCGGCGACTCTCTCACGAATCTGGTGATGATCATCTCGGCTGTCAATCCTGAAGTAGCTTCGCAAAAGCTCGATGAGGGGAAGATAGGGCGTAGCTCTTCCGTACGAGACTGATCCGGTCTCAAGAACAAGCCAGCTTCGTGTCCGATCCGAATGAGTGAACTCGTGAAGTAAGCGAGACTTCCCGACGCCAGGCTCTCCTACCACTGCGGCGAACTGACCGCGACCCGCCGCCGCCAAGTCGAGGGCCTGGTGAAGTCCCGCCATCTCAACGTCGCGTCCGGTGAAGCGGGTGAGACCTCGCGTCGCCGCGACCTGCAGGCGCGTCCGTACTGCTGCCGCGTCCGTCAATTCATACGCTTCAATGGGGCCGTTCAAGCCCTTGACCTTTACCTTGCCCAGGGGTCTCGCCTCGACGTAGCCTTCGACGGCTCGGAAGACATCCGAGGTGATTAGGATCGAGCCGGGCGTCGCCATCTGCTCCATCCGCGCCGCGAGATGGGTGGTCTGTCCGACGGCGGTGTAGTCCATACGAAGATCGCTCCCGATAGAACGCACGACCACCTCTCCCGAGTTCAATCCGACACGGACGCGAATCGGAACATCATGGCTATGGAGGGCCCCTTCTGCGTACCGCTTGACCGACTCCTGGATTCGCAGCGCAGCGTAGCAGCCGCGCACGGCGTGGTCCTCGTGGGCGAGTGGCGCTCCAAAGAGCGCCATGATCCCGTCCCCCATGATCTGATTTACGGTGCCTTCGTAGTGGTGCACGGCTTCCATCATGTGGTTGAGCACCGGGTCCAAGAGTTTGCGGGCCTCTTCCGGATCGCGGCCGGCAAGCAGCTCCATGGAACTCTTAAGATCAGCGAATAACACCGTAATCCGCTTGCGCTCACCCTCCAGGGCGTGCCTGGAGTTGAGGATTTTCTCGGCTAGGTACTTGGGCGTGTAGTTCGAGGGTGCAGGCGAGATCAGTCTTTCAGCGTCTTGCGTGGTCCTGTTGGCGACGGCGAGCTGTTGTCCGCAGCTCGTACAGAACTTGTGGCCCGGCGCGTTGAGAGTGCCGCAGTCTGCACAGAGCACCGGTAGTTTCGATCCGCACTCCGGGCAGAAGCCGGCATCGGTAGGCGTTTCTTCGCCGCACCGGACACACTTCATGTCACGGGCCCCCTGCGAGGCGAGCGGTGGAACCACGGAGAGTATGCCGAGTCTAGTCGCGCAGCCGGGAACGGTCAAGGACGTCAACAAGAGGCTTGACAGCGCTTATAGTTTCGGCGCAAATTCGGCCGATGTGACGGTCAGTTATCTGGTTCCTTCGAGCCAGCCCGATCCTTTGGATCGGCCGAGCTGCAACCATTGGCGTCTACTTACAGACTGGGGACTCCGTGGTTGATTGGCCGGGTGTCCTTGACCATTGGGCCGCGATGTGATTCGCGGCCTCGAGCCCGTCACGCTCGTGTGGAGCATACAATGCCGAGCCGTCGCCAAACCGCTCGCCGGCGGAAGGAGCTGAAGGGAACCGCATGAGCCGGCTGAGACATCGTCTCGTCCGTCAGAAGGAATCTTCCTCTGCGGGGCCGGCGCAAGCGCGGTCAGCCGTCGCTACGCCTTTCCTGATTCGTTCCTTGCAGAAACGCCTGGCCGGGCGAGAAGTTGGTGTCTTCGATCTGGAGTTGCCTGACGGCTCCACTCATCGGGTAGGGGGCGAGGAGGGCTCGCCCTCGTTTAGCCTTCGCCTTCGGTCATCCGCCGCGGTCCGTGCATTGGCGTCCCTCGACGAGGCCGCCATAGCCGACGCATACATGAACGGGGCCATTGACTTCGAGGGCGACTTCCTGGCCGCCCTTGATCTGCGAACATTCTTGTCCGACTCTCATCCGCTACGCTCAGTCTGGCGATTCCTGCAGCCGCTTCTCTTCGGCAAGAACCAGAGCGACAAGCGCTGGGTGACCCAGCACTACGATTATGGAGACGACTTCTATTTTTCCTTTCTGGACCGCCAGGCGAGACTCTATTCGCAGGCCCTTTTCCGATCCGAAGACGACACCCTTGAGCAGGCGGCTCAGAACAAACTGGAGTACATCATACGCGCATGTCGATTGCCGACTGGCTCACATGTCCTTGACGTTGGCGCCGGATGGGCGTCTTTTGCTGAATATGCTGGCGCTCGCGGTATCAACGTCTCAATGCTGACGATTTCTCGTGCGCAGTATGACTATTTAGTTCGGCGGTGCGCCACGAATACGCTTTCATGCACGATGGAGGTGATTTACGAGAGCATCTTCGCGTACACGTCAGTTCGGCAGTACGACGCGATTGTACTGTCGGGCGTTATGGAGCACCTGCCCGATTACCGCGCCTTGTTTAGCAAATTCGACCAGCTATTGAAGGTGAACGGCCGTTTATATATGGACTTCGCCGCCAGTCGCAGAAAGTTCGCCGTAAGTTCTTTCACCTATCGCCACATATTCCCTGGTGCCCACAGTCCTGTCGTCCTCCCAAGTCTCTTAGCGGCAGCCAATCGAACACGTTTTGAACTGATTTCGCTCCAAAACGATCGGCACAGTTACTTTCTTACCCTGCAAGGCTGGGCGCGGAATCTCGAGGCTGCGCACGACGTTGTAACGCAAAGGTTCAGCGAACGGACTTTCCGCTTGTTTCAGATGTACCTTTGGGGCGGCGCACATCAGCTTCAGCGAGACGGGACGCTCGAGAGTTACAGACTCGTCTTTCAGAAGTCACTTGGCTCCCCGTCGAGCGATATCGGCCTGGAGCAATAGGTTTTAGCCAGACAGGGACAATCACGCCGCGGCTTGGCCTGCAAGTGGTTGCGCGCGCGGGTGCCCCAGCAGTTGTCGGAGGCCAGCGAGTCATGAACAAACTTGCTGGCCTCCGGAATTCGCAGACGCGCCCGAGGGTCTGATGGGCGATGGAAAGGGCCTCTGAGCGAGTCCCCGTCAACCACACGGGCAGACCTGATGGCTCAGAACAGCGCGATAACAGCGACCGCCCCACTTTTCGTCGCACGGCCTGCGGCATACGTTTGCGTCCCTCCTCCTGCAGCAGGGGGAGAGCCCGGCCTACGTGCAACGCAGCTCGGGCGCGCCTCAATTCAGCTCACGGTGGACACCTACAGGAAGTGGTTACCGATGGGCAACAAGGCGGCCGTGAATGCCCTCGACGATCGAAGTGGTAGCAGAAGCAGCTTCGGGGAGTCCCAGTGATCTGGAACTCCCCGAAAAGTTTGGTGGGCCGTCAAGGACTCGAACCTTGGACCCGCTGATTAAGAGCGAGAACCAAGAACCGCGCACGAACACCGATGACAACGTATCACGTTGACATTCTTAGACATCGGACTGGAGCGACGTGCTCACATATCGTTGTGGATCGGGGTAAGCTGGAACCAAAGTGGAACCAAACGCAGCCCGCACGTCCCAGAAGTCGCGGGTTCAATGCGCGGGCCCGCAACCACTTGGGGGCGAACAGGTCCCTCGAGTTCAGGTTCGAGATCCGAATTTGAATCCGTGTTTCAGGGAACTTCAGCGGGGCACGCTTTAGTGGCGTGCCGTTTTCGAGCACGGGGGACGGCTGCGACTGATCGCCACCCTGCACGATCGCGCCGTCATCCGGAGGATTCGCGCGCACGTGGGGGTCGGCGCCTCGGGGCCGAGCCCCGGCCCCGCCCCGCCGGAGCCCGGCGCTGCCGCGTCCTGATCCGATCTGCTCGGGGGCGCGGCGGACGCCCCACGAGGCGCCATCAACGCTGCTCCGGCTGGTCCGTGGCCGGTTGACGGCGGCGGTGTGTCTGGCATAGCATGCCGCTCACCCGCGTCGGCTCGCTCGACCCGCGAGCAGGCCGCTAATGTGTGCTGTGCCGTCGGCTCCTGGGGCGGCCAGTGTCCGGGTCTGGCACCTTATGTCACGGGGAGGGGGCCACGGACGGGGCCACTGCCACCGGAGGGCGTTCATGTTACCTATCCTCCTGTGCGGTCGGCTCCTGGGGCGGCCAGTGTCCGGGTCTGGCACCTTATGTCACGGGGAATGGGCCACGGACGGGGCCACTGCCTCCGGTGGGCGTTCATGTTACCTATCCTCTCTCGTCGCCGCCGTCGCCGCGCTCGTGGTCGCGGCCGTGGGGCCCGCGTGGGGCCAGAAGCTCGACCCGGTGCGGTTCGGGACCAACTGGGTGGCCGAGGCCGAGCACGGCGGGTTCTACCAGTCCGTGGCCGACGGCACGTACGCCAGGCACGGGCTCGACGTGACCATCGTGCAGGGCGGGCCGCAGGTCAACCAGCGCATGCTGCTCGCGGTCGGCAAGCTCGACTTCTACATGATCGGCAACAGCCTGCAGGTGTTCGACGCCGTCCAGCAGGGCGTGCCGATCGTCGCCGTCGCCGCCATGTTCCAGAAGGACCCGCAGGTGCTGATCGCCCATCCCGGGCAGGGGATCGACCGCTTGGAGGACCTCCGCAAGCTGACGCTGTTCATCTCGCCGGACGGGATGGTCTCGTACTTTCAGTGGCTGAAGGCCCAGTACGAGTTCAAGGACTCACAGGTCAAGCGCTACACGTTCAACCCGCAGCCGTTCCTGGCCGACCGGCGCAGCGCCATGCAGGGTTACGTGACCGCCGAGCCCTTCGCCATCGAGAAGCAGGGCGGGTTCAAGCCCAAGCTGTTCCTGCTCGCCGACCACGGTTTCACCAGCTACTCGACGCTGATCGGGACTCGCCGCGACCTCGTCGACAAGCGGCCCGACCTCGTGCAGCGCTTCGTCGACGCGTCGATCATCGGCTGGTATCGCTACCTCTACGGCGACAGCCGGGCCGCCAACGCCCTCATCAAGAAGCACAACCCCGAGGCCACCGACGAGCTGAACGCCTACTCGACGGCCAAGATGAAGGAGTTCGGTATCGTCGACTCCGGCGACGCGGTCACGCTTGGCATCGGGGCCATGACCGACGCGCGCATGCGCACGTTCTTCGACGCGATGGTCAAGGCCGGGGTGATGAAGCCCACCGTCGACATCCGGAAGTCCTACACCACCCAGTTCGTCAACAAGAAGGTGGGGCTCGAGCTGAGGCCGCGGCCGTGAGCGAGGTGGCCGTCGTCACCCTGCGCGGCGTCGGCAAGATGTTCCGCAACGGCACCCTGGCCCTCGACGGGCTCGACCTCGAGGTGCGGCGGGGCGAGTTTCTGACCCTGCTCGGGCCCTCGGGCTGCGGCAAGTCGAGCGCGCTTCGCATCATCGCGGGACTGAGCGACCCGACGACCGGCATCGTGGAGTGGTCGGAGGGGCCGACCGAACCCTCGCGACGGATCGGGTTCGTGTTTCAGGAGCCCACACTGATGCCGTGGGCGACCGTGGCCGACAACGTGCGGCTGCCCCTCCGGCTCGGCGGGCTGCCGACCGAGCAGACCGAGGCGCGGGTGGCGCGGGTGCTCGAGCACGTGGGCCTGGAGCGCTTCGGCGACGTGTACCCACGCGAGCTGTCGGGCGGGATGAAGATGCGGGTCTCGATCGCCCGGGCTCTGGTGACGGAGCCGGAGCTCCTGCTCATGGACGAGCCCTTTGCCGCCCTGGACGAGATCACCCGGTTCCGTCTCGACAACGACCTCCTGGCGGTGTCTCACACGCTGGGCCAGACCGTGGTGTTCGTGACCCACTCCGTGTTCGAGTCCGTGTACCTGGCCAGCCGCGTGGTGGTGATGACGGCGCGGCCCGGGCGGATCTTCGCCGAGCTGACCATCGACGCGCCGTATCCGCGCGACGAGCCCTTCCGCACGTCCGCCGAGTACGCAGCCGCGTGCCGGCGCGTGTCGGAGGCCCTGGCCCGCGCGATGGCGACGAGGGCGCGATGAGCGTGCCCGGCGCTCGGCCGGGAGGCGTGGTGCGCCCGGGAGGGCCGCGACCCACCGTACGGCGCGCGCAGCCCCCCGAGCACGAGCGCGCGGACCGCGTATGGCGCGTGGCGCTGCCCATCGCGGTGCTGCTTCTGGGTCTCCTGGCCTGGGAGCTGATCGTCCGCATCCGCGGCATTCCCCCGTACGTGCTGCCGGCCCCGGAACTGGTCTTCCGCACGCTGGTGTCCGACTGGGCGATCCTGGGGGCGTCGCTGGCCCGCACGCTGGTCACCACCTTCGAGGGGTTCGCGCTGGCCGCCGTGGGTGGCGTGGGGCTCGCCGTGATCTTCAACCAGTCACGGCTGGCCGAGTACTGTCTGTACCCGTACGCGGTGATCCTGCAGGTCACGCCGATCGTGGCCATTGCGCCGCTGCTCCTGGTCTACCTGCCCCAGGAGGCGGCGGTGCTGACCTGCGCCTGGCTGGTGGCGTTCTTCCCCGTGCTCGCCAACACCACGCTCGGCCTGCACTCGGTCGACCGCAACCTTGCCGACATGTTCGCGCTGTACCGGGCCTCGCGGGTGCAGACCCTGCGCTACCTGAAGCTGCCGGCGGCCATGCCCTTCATCCTGGGCGGGCTGCGCATTGCGGGCGGCCTGGCGCTGATCGGGGCCGTGGTGGCCGAGATCGCGGCGGGCTCGGCGGGGGCCGGCTCCGGTCTCGCGTACCGGATCGCCGAGTCGGGCTACCGCCTGAACACCCCGCGGATGTTCGCGGCCCTCTTCCTGCTGTCGGTCACCGGCATCGTGATCTTCTACGGCCTCTCGCTGGTCACCGATCGCGCCCTCCGGCGCTGGCATGAGAGCGCAGTGACCTCGGAGCGCTGACTCGGCGGGGCCTTCGGCTCCGACGCCCGGGCTTCTCGCCCCGCCGCCGCGTCGCCGGTGATCGGCGCCTGTCATCGCGCGGGGCCTGACCCCGTTGGGCCCGTCGGCACCAGCGCTCCGGTCATGATCGCCACCGCCTCGCTCATGCTGACCGCGCGTGGGTCCAGCAACGCCACGCGTTTCCCCAGCCGCGCCACGTGAATCCGGTCCGCGATCTCGAACACGTGCGGCATGTCGTTTGAGATCAGCACCACCGACAGTCCCCGGTCGCGAACTCTCCGGATCAGGTCGAGCACCGTGGCGCTCTGCTTGGCCGGTGAAATCGCTCGGGGTGTACATCAAGAGCACCGCCAGTCTCTTCCAGACGCGGCAAGGCTGGTCGGCGATCCTGGTTGCGTGTGCGCTGGGACTCCTGTTCTACTTCGCGGTGGCGTTGGCCGAGCACCTGGCCATGCCGTGGGCGAGGGAAAGGGTGAACAGAGGAGGGACTACCCGATGGTGAAACGATGGCTCCTGTGGATCATGACTGCCCTGCTCGTTCTCACCCTGCGACCCGATCAGGGGCTGAGTCAGGCTGCCGATAAGGTGACGCTCCAGCTCAAGTGGGTCACCCAGGCTCAGTTTGCTGGCTACTACGCGGCGAAGGCCAAAGGCCTCTATGCTGCCGAGAAGCTCGACGTGACCATCCGCCCCGGTGGTCCGGACATCGTGCCCGAGCAGGTCGTGGCTGGTGGCGGTGCTCAGTTCGGGATCGACTGGCTGCCCAGCCTGCTATCCGCTCGTGACCAGGGCGCGCCACTCGTCAATATCGCCCAGGTGTTCGCCTACAGTGGTATGCGCGAGATCGCCTTCAAGGCGTCTGGCATCAAAGGCGCTGCTGATCTGAGAGGCCGTCGGGTCGCGGTGTGGTTCGGCGGCAACGAGTTCGAGCTGCTCGCCACACTCGAGAAGCACAAGATCGACCGGAACAAGGACGTCACCCTGGTGCAGCAGCCGTTCGACATGAACCTGCTGCTCCAGAAGCAGGTCGACGCCGCGGCGGCCATGACCTACAACGAGTACAAGCAGGTGCTGGACGCCGGCGTGAAGCCGGACGACCTCGTGGTCATCGACTTCAACAAGGAAGGTACGGCGATGCTGGAAGACGGGATCTTCGTCAAGGCCGACTGGATCCTCGATGCCAAGAACAAGCAGGTCGCCGCTCGCTTCCTGCGCGCGTCCCTCAAGGGCTGGGAGCTTTGCAAGGACAAGCCCGGTGAGTGCGTGGAGATCGTTCTGAAGGAGAGCCCCGTGCTCGGCCGCGAGCATCAGACCTGGATGATGACCGAGATCAACAAGCTCATCTGGGGGCCGCCGGCGCCCCGGAGCCCGCTCGGCAAGATGGACCCCGCCTCGTTCAAGCAGACGGCCGACATCGCGCTGAAATTCGGCGTGATCAAGAAGCCCGCCGGCGACGGCGCCTCCACGCACGAGATCTGGGACCTGGCCCAGAAGAAGTAGCCCCCTCGCGGCGAGCGATGACCGCGCTCACGACCCTGCGGAGTGCCTTTCCTTCAGGATGGAATGGTCTATTTCAAGCGTGGGCAAGGTTACGAAGAGATCGGTGAATTCAGCAAGGCCCAGACCGGCTATGGGCACGCCGCGGATCTCATGCCGATGCAAGAGTGGAAGAAACTCGCGGCGCTTGGTGTCAAACGCCTTCACGGAGAAGTGGAAAAGGGCGATCACCGAGCAGTTGAAGCTCGCGATTGCCTGTTTCCTGGACCGGCTCGCGGGCCCGAAGGCGAAGCGAGTGAGAACTCTAAAGGCAGAACCACGAACGAGCACGCCGTGGCGTGGGCACCAATTGGGCACCAAACGCAATTCGGGCGCTTCCACTGATCTGGAAGCGCCCGAAAGGATTGGTGGGCCGTCAAGGACTCGAACCTTGGACCCGCTGATTAAGAGTCAGCTGCTCTACCAACTGAGCTAACGGCCCGTCTCAGTCCCACCAGCGCCGCACGACCACTGCTCACCGCCATGACCGCCGCACGACACACCACGAACCGCGGCCGCCGAGTCACCCCGGCGGCCGGAGATTTGGTGCGCCCAAGAGGATTCGAACCTCTGACCTTTAGCTCCGGAGGCTAACGCTCTATCCAACTGAGCTATGGGCGCCCGTGCGTTCCTTCTGAACCACGCTTGGCTGATCCGCTCTTGGCTGACCCGTCACCGGGATTGGGGTGACCGAAGGGAATCGAACCCTCAACCCCTGGCGCCACAGGCCAGTGCTCTAACCAATTGAGCTACGGTCACCATCCCCGGACGACAGCCGAGACGTCATCTTAGCGTAGGCCCCAGGGGGAAGCAACCGGGGCGGCCGTGGTACGGTTATATCGTTGGTAGCTCAAGGCGAAATTTACTCAAGGAGGAGTAGCAGTCATGAAGCGCGAAGGGGTCTCGAGACGGGCGGTGCTGGGGGCGGGCGTGGCGGCGGTGGCGGCGGTGATCGTGCCGGCCCTGGCCCCCCACCCGGCAGTGGCGCAGCAGAAGGTCAAGCCCGCCATGGTGCAGTACCAGCTGACGCCCAAGAACAAGCAGCAGTGCGACACGTGTCTGCACTGGGTGGCACCGGACCAGTGCAAGATGGTCGAAGGCAAGATCGTCCCGAAGGGCTGGTGCTCTCTCTACGCGGTGAAGCCCAAGTAAAACGCGCGGAGGCCCTCGGCCGCGCCGCGCAGCGGTGTCGCGAGCGCGGCCTGGGCCTTTCCTACCCTTAGCCCCCCCTCCAGCGGGCGGGCGGCCTTCTGGGTGAGCTCGGCGGTCTTGACGGGGGTGAGGTGGCTCCCGTCCAGCCCGAACGTCTCCACCACCAGCTGCGTGAAGGCCCAGCGGTCCAGCGTGTCGGCGCCGGCCACGTGGTAGAGCCCCGTGAGGCCCTGCTCGCAGGCCTCCACGCTGGCCGCCGCCAGATCGGGCCCATAGGTCGGGACTGGCGCGCTGATCCACGGCGGGGCGGAAGGGGCGCCCCTCGCGGCAGGCGCGGATGAGCTGGTAGACGAAGTTCTTCTGCTGGGTCTCGGGGCCGTACACCACGCTGGTGCGCAGCACGAGCGCGCGGGGGATGGCGCCGAGGATGGCGCGCTCGGCCTCGAGCTTGCTCTTCCCGTAGACGTTCAGCGGCCGGGCCTCGTCCTCCTCCCCGAAGGGCCCGCCCTTGCCATCGAAGACATAGTCGCTCGAGTAGTAGACGAAGGCCGCGCCCGCCCGCTGGGCCATGCGTCCGAGGAAGAGCGGGGCGTCCCGGTTGAGCGCGAAGGCCTCCTCCGCGTGATCCTCGCAGTAGTCCACGTGGCTGATGGCCGCCGGGCAGAAGATCCAGTCGGGCTTGACGAAGTGGACGGCGTGCTCCACCGCGTCCGTGTTGCGGATGTCCAGCGGCCAGGCGTCGGGCACGGCATGGGCCGTGTAGGTGCCGGTGGCCTCGTGCCCGCGGGCGCGCAGCACCTGCATGAGCGCGCCGCCCACCTGGCCCGAGGCGCCGACGACGAGGGCGCGCACTAGCGGCGGCCCTTCACGCGAGCGGCGCTCCCTTGCGTCATGATAGGCGCCAGTTTACACTGCCCCTCGCCCCATGGCCGCCCCCCTCGTCCTCCTCTGGCACAGCAATGACGGGCCCTACCGTACGGCCATCTCGGACGCGGGCCTCGCGGGCGAGGTGCAGGTGCTGGCGGTGCCGGGCAATGCGGAGCCGTCGGCCGATGCCTGGGGGCGCGCCGAGGCGCTCCTGGCCTTTCGCGCCACGCCGGGCATGCTGCCCAAGGCCCCGCGCCTCCGCTGGATCCAGGCGCTGACGGCGGGCGTCGAGGGCTGGCTGGCGCTGCCGGATCTGCCGCCCGCGGTCGCCCTGACCTGCGCGCGCGGCACCCATCGCGTGCAGATGCCGGAGAACATCCTGGGCGCGCTCTTCCACCTCACCAAGCCCTATGCCGGCATCGTCGCGGACCAGAAGGAGCACAAGTGGACGCGGCGGGTGTCGGAGACCCTGGCCGGGAAGACGCTGGGCATTCTCGGCCTGGGCGCCATCGGCGTGGAAGTGGCGCGCAAGGCCGCCGCGCTCGAGATGCGCGTCATCGGGACGAAGCGCGACCCGGGCCCCCTGCCCCACGCGGAGCGCGTCTACACGCCCGACGCCACGGACGAGGTGCTGGCGCAGTCCGACTTCGTGCTGCTCCTCCTGCCGGTGACGCCCGAGACCCGCAATGTCGTCAACGCGCGCTTCCTCGCCAAGATGAAGCCCACCGCGCAGCTGCTCAACTTCGGCCGGGGCGAGCTGATCGACGACGGCGCGCTCGTGGACGCGGTGACGCGCAAGGTGATCGCGGGCGCGGTGCTGGACGTGTTCCGCCAGGAGCCCTTGCCCGCCGAGCATCCCTTCTGGGGCACGCCGGGCATCACGGTGCTGCCGCATATCGGCGGGCTGCATCCGCAGCGGGACACCGTGGTGGCCGAGCTCTTCGTGGAGAACCTGCGGCGCTTCCTGGCGGGCACGCCCCTCCTTCACGCGGTGGATCGCGCGCGCGGCTACTAGCATGGGCCCGGCGGTGCGCCTGGCCCCGGTCGCGCGGCTGACCCCGCTTCTCGCCCTGCTTCTAGGCCTGCTTCTGACCGTAGTCGTCGCCGGCGCCTCTCGGGTGGACGCGGCCTGGCCGGGCCTCCGCGGGGTCAAGCGCGTGGCCATCGAGGTGGTGTTCGCTCCGGATCATCCGCAGCTCGCGCCCGAGGTCGTGGAAAAGCGCCTCGAGGACGCGCTCCTGGCCAACCCCGCCGCCCCCAAGCCCGATCCGCGCAGCGCGGACCGCCTGCGCCTGGTGGTGGCGGTGCGCCAGGTGACGACCAGCGACCTCCGCGGCTATTACCTGCCGTGGTCCGGCTATTACGGCGTCGGCACGGTGCGCCTCGCGGTGGAGCGCCAGATGATTCTCCCCGGCTCGCCGCCCGCCGCCGCCATCCCCGCCATCGTCTGGCAGGTGGACCGCCACGCGCTGGGTCCCTGGCGGCGCTCACGGGAGGAGATCATGGCCCTGATCGACGACCTCGTCGCCACGCTGATCGCGGACATGGGCGGGGACGGGAGCTAGCGCGCGGCGCGCGGCCGGCCATGTCACGCTCGCTCGGGCCCGCGCTGCCGGCCGATCTCCTGGACCGGCTGTCCCAGCGCGACCTGGCGCCGCTGCTGGGACGCGGGATCCCCCTCGTCACGCTGGGAGCGGACGGGCGGCCGCATCCCATGCTCTGCTCCTACCTGGAGCTTCTGGCCGTGAGCGCGACCACGCTGCGCCTGGCCATCGCCATGCGAAGCCGCAGCGCGGCCAATCTCCAGTCCCAGCGGGTAGGAACCTTCCTCTTGATCGAGCCGGAGCGGAGCGTGTATCTCAAGTGCCGGGCGGGCGGGGCGCCGCGCGTCTTCGGGGAGCTGGCGCGCTTCGACCTCACGGTGGAGGACGTGCTGGAGGACGCGCCCACGGAAGCCGAGGGGGCGGCGCGCATCACGAGCGGCATCACGTATGCGCCCGCGCCGGACCCTGGCGCCCCGTGGGTGCGGGCGCTCCTCGACGCATTGCGGGCCGTCTGAGTGGCCGAGCCCGCTCTGCCCGTCCTCGCGGCGCTGGCCGCGGCGGCGGCGCTCGTGCTGGGCTTTCTCAAGACCAGCGTGGGAGGCGGGATCGGGCTCATGCTGACCCCGCTGCTCACGTTGATCCTGCCGCCCTCGGCGGTGCTGGGCTTCATCGGGTGCCTGATGGTGCTGTCCGACCCGATCTCTCTACGGCTGTACTGGCGCCAGTGGCATCCGGGGCTCTTGCGCCGGCTCATCCCCTCTTCGCTCGTGGGCATTGTCCTGGGCGCCTGGCTCCTCGCGGGGCTGTCCGAGGCCGGGCTGCGACGGCTGATCGGCGCCGCCGCGCTCCTGATGGCGGGCGTGAGCCTCGTGGGCCTGCTGCGCGCGCACCGGCCGCGCCCCCACTCCTCGCCCGTGGTCAGCGCGGGGGTGGGCATCGCCGTGGGAGTGGCCTCCGTCGTGGCCAACTCGGGCGGCATCATCCTCGGCCCCTATCTGGCCGGGCTCGGGCTCTCCAATGCCGCGGTGGTCGGCACGGGCCAGGGCGTGGTGTCCGCGGCCAACGCGCTCAAGCTCGGCGCCTACTGGGCCATCGGCTTCGTGACCCTGAAGCTGGCGCTGCTGGCCATCGTCATGACCCCGCTCGTCTACCTGGGAAGCCTCGTCGGCTACCGCCTCAATGCGCGGCTGCCGCGGCGGGCGCTGGCGCTGACCCTCATCGCGATCGCCATCGCGGGCGGCGCGAAGCTCCTGCTGAGCTGACCGCGATACATCTGGTCGGCCGCGCGCGCCGATACCATACAACGCGCACGCAAAATCGACGCTTGACGGCCATGCGCTCCGCCGCGATCCTCACCCTCACGGAGGATACAGACCATGGTGACGATCAAGGACCTCGAGGCATTCGGCGACGGCTGGAACCGGCACGACGTGGACGCGCTGATGACGTTCATGTCGCCGGACTGCGTGTTCGAGACCAGCGCCGGCCCGGAGGCATGCGGCAAGCGCTATCACGGGCCGCGAGCAGGTGCGGGAGGCGTTCGCCGGCGTGTTCAAGCGGTTCCCGGACGCGCACTTCGGCAACGCGCGGCACTTCGTGGCCGGTGATCGCGGCGTGTCGGAGTGGCTCTTCACCGCCACCACCGCCGACGGCAAGAAGATGGAGGTGAACGGCTGCGACGTGTTCACCTTCGCCGGGGACAAGATCGCGCTGAAGTGCTCTTACTTCAAGAACCGGACGGCCTAGCGATCTCCGCGAGCAGGTCGGCGAGCGCCTCGGGCGCGGTGACGTTCGGGCTGTGGCTGGCGTCCAGCTCGAAATAGCGCCAGCCCTCCCGCTTCGCGCGCTCGGCGAATTGCCGGAAGGGGTCGCCGGGCGGCGCGAGCCGGCAGTAGATGTAGCTGCGCGGCAGCGACGTCTCGCCGCGCTTGAGGCGGAGCGGCTGCTGGAAGGTGCGGAGCGGCTGCGTCATGCGCCGCGGCTCGATCCACGCCACGTCCTCCGGCGCGGTGTCCGGTGGAATGGGATTGGCCGGCACCCGCCAGCCGTCGGCCGCGTTCTCGACCATGTGCTTGCGGACGCCCTCCGGCATGTAGTCGAGCAGGCAGCGGCCCTCCGCGGGGACGAAGGCGTCGAGATAGACGACCTGGCGCAGGCGCTCGGGCACGCGGTCGGCCACGCCGGTCGCCACCATGCCGCCGTACGAGTGGCCGATCAGGACGACGTCGCGGAGGTCCTCATAGTCCAGCATCGCGACCACGTCGCTGACATGCGTCTCGAGGTCCACCGCCGGGCTCGCATGATGCCCGCGATCGCCGAGCCCGGTGAGGGTCGGCGTATAGAGCTCGTGGCCGCGCGCGCGCAGCAACGGCCGAACTTTTTTCCACGCCCAGGCCGCCGACCACGCACCGTGCGCCAATACGAAGGTCGCCACCCGCTCACCTCCAGTGGATGATCCTCCGTTTGTCGCGTCCCCCTCTCGACAAGTCAAGGGAATCATTGAGAAGCTGGAAGCGGAGGAAGCCATGAAAAACGCCAAGCGTCCAATGGATGCGGTGGCCGCGCTGCCCGCCCAGCGCCACGTGACCGTCATCGCCCAGGATCCCAGCGTCCGCGAGAACGGCCCCAACGGGCCCATCCTCATGGCGAAGATCGCGGTGCCCGCGGAGGATCTCATCCCCGGGCCCATCGGCTACCGCGTGCAGGTCGTGGACTACGACTCCACGACGCGGCGCTTCAACGGAGCTCACGACCTCCCCGAGAGCCTCAAGGACGAGCCGCCCGGATGGGCGAAGGGCGACGCGAGAATCCTCACCGACTTCCGCTTCCATGCCCAGAACGTGTACGCGCTGGTCATGAAGACGCTGGCCCGCTTCGAGTTCGCGCTGGGCCGGCGCGTGGGGTGGTCCTTCCACACCCACCAGCTCAAGGTCTCGCCGCACGGGATGCTGGACGCCAACGCCTTCTATACCCGGCGTGAGGAAGGGCTCGTCTTCGGGTACTTCGCGGGCGAGAGCGGCGAGACCGTGTACACCTGTCTCTCGCACGACATCGTGGTGCACGAGACCACCCATGCCCTGGTCGACGGGCTCCGCGAGCGCTACCTCGACCCGTCCAGCCCCGACCAGGCCGCCTTTCACGAGGGATTCGCCGACGTCATCGCGATCCTGTCGGTGTTCTCGCAGCCCGAGATGGTGCGCATGCTCCTGGCGCCGCCCACCAAGAAGGGGGGCGACGCGGCGCTCATCGACCGGGCCGACGTGACGGTGCCCGCGCTCCAGCAAAGCGCGCTGTTCGGGCTGGCGGCACAGATGGGTCAGGAGATCCAGGGCTCGCGGGGCGGCCCGCTTCGCCAGAGCGCGCAGCTCGTGGCGACACCCCAGCTCCTCGACTCCCCCGAGTTCCAGGAGCCGCACCGGAGAGGCGAGGTGCTCGTGGCCGCGGTGCTCAATGGCTTCATCAACGTGTGGGCCGCGCGTATCCAGGACCTGGGCGTGCCCGGCCAGCAGTCCTATGCGGTGGCGCGGGTGGCCGAGCAGGGGGCGGACATCGCCGACACCCTGGCCACGATGTGGATCCGGGCGCTCGACTACATGCCGCCGGTACACCTCGAGTTCGGCGACGCGCTGAGCGCCGCCTTGACCGCGGACACCGAGGTGCGCCCCGACGACTCCCGCTACGACCTGCGCGAGCACATGCGCAAGGCGTTTCTGATCTATGGCATCGCGCCGCCGAAATCGGCCGACGCCGCGACGGGCACGTGGGAGCATGCGCCCGGCGGGCTCAACTATGACCGGGTGCGCTTCGAGTCCATGCGGAGCGACAAGGACGAGGTCTTCCGCTTCCTCTGGGAAAACCGCAAGGATCTCGAGGTCGAGCTGCGGAAGGGGGCGTACACGGAGGTGCTCTCGGTGCGCCCCTGCGTGCGCGTGGGCCCGGACGGCTTCACCCTCCGCGAGACGGTGGCCGAGTACTATCAGGTCGCCCGCCTCACACCTCCCGAGCTCGAGCGGGCCGGCATCACGGTGCCGAAGAACTACCTGGTGGCCCTCGCGGAGGCGCGCCGCGCCGCCGCCGAGCGGCAGGCGAAGGCCCGGGAGCGCGCCGACGATGGCGACGCGCCGCCGGCCGGCGCCGACGACGGGCGCGACGCGGACGACGACGAGAGCCTGGCCACCACCCCCATCTACGGGGGCGGCGTCCTCATCTTCGACGAGTACGGGCGCCTGAAATACCACATCCACAACGACGTGTTCCATGCGCGGCGCCAGGCCCGACGGCTGAAATACCTCTGGGAGACGGGCCAGCTCGAGCCGGGGCTGCGCCAGGCGCGGCTACAGGCGGGCCGCCTCTCGACCCTGCACCGCCTCCGCGCGCTCGACGCGCGGAGAGTTCCCGCGGAAGGCTGGTAGCCATGGCCACCTCGCCGAAGTCGGTGGAGATCCGCGGCTACCAGGTGGGATTCGGGGACTGCTTCCTGCTCTCGTTCGTCTACTCGGCCACGGACAAGCGCCACGTGCTCATCGACTTCGGGACCATGGAGCTGCCGACCCGCGGGACGCCGCGCAAGGCGGCCAAGGCCTCCGAGCACATGCCCCAGGTCGCGAGCCACATCGCCAAGGTGTGTGGCGGCAACCTCACCGCCGTGGTCGCCACCCACCGCCACGCCGATCACATCAGCGGCTTCGGCACGGACGGCAAGACCGGGAAGTCCGGGGAGACGATCCGGGCGTTGAATCCCAAGGTCGTGCTCCAGCCATGGACGGAGGATCCGCGGGCGGCCAAGAACGCGACCAAGGCCACCAAGGACTCCCTGCGCTCGCCCAAGAGCTTCGCCGCGGGGCTGACCGCCATGCACAATATCGCCGAGTCCATCTTCCAGCTCGCGCAGAGCCGCCCCGCCTGGATGAGCCCCGCGCTCCAGAAGGAGCTCCGCTTCCTCGGCATGGACAATATCCACAACAAGTCCGCGGTCGACAATCTGATCGCCATGGGCGAGGCCAAGGGCGCGACGGCGGTGTGGGCGCACCACGGCTCGGACTCCGGGCTGGAGAAGCTCCTGCCCGGGGTCAAGGTCCACGTCCTGGGGCCGCCCGATCTCACCCAGACCGAGAAGATCCGGAAGATGCGGCAAACGGACCCGGATCAGTTCTGGCATCTCCTGGCCGGCCCGAAGTCGCTCCAGACCGCCGAGCCCCTCGCCAAGGGTCTGGCGAGCGGCCGGGCCGCCGACCGCCACAGCGTGCCACCCGAGGCCCGCTGGTTCCGCGACCGGCTCGAGCGCCTGCGCGCCGAGCAGCTCCTCCAGATCGTGCGGACGCTGGACGACCAGATGAACAATACGAGCCTGATCCTGCTCTTCGAGGTGTTCGGGAAGAAGCTGCTCTTCCCCGGCGACGCCCAGATCGAGAACTGGAGCTACGCGCTGGAGGACGCGCCGGACGCCGCCAAGACGCGCGCGCTGCTGGCGGACGTGGACGTCTACAAGGTCGGCCACCACGGGAGCCTCAACGCCACGCCCAAGACGCTCCTGTGGGAAGACTTCAAGCACCGCAACAAGGCGGGGGCGCAGCGGCTGGTCACCCTGCTCTCGACCATGCCGGGCAAGCACGGGAAGGTGGCGAACAAGACGGAAGTGCCGCGCCGGCCGCTGCTCGCCGCGCTCAAAGCCGAGACGACGCTGTCGAACACCGTCGATTTGCCCTTCGGGAAGAATCCGACCTTCTGCTATCAGGTGGACGTCAAGCCCTGAGCCGCGGGCCGAGCTCGCCCTAGACTTCCAGCAGGTCCTCGCCGATGACGACGGGCCCCGCGTAGTCGCGGGCGGCGGCGGCGCGGAGCTCCTCGGGCACGGAGCCGGGCATGAGGTGACTGACCACCAGGCGGCGGGCCTGGGCGCCGGCGGCCACGCGGCCGAGCTCGGCGGGCGGCGTGTGATAGGACTGGAGGTCGCGGATCTTCTCCTCCAGCGTGGGCCAGCCGCAGCCGGGAAACCACCCGGTCTTCGTCATCTCGCAGCACTCGTGGATGAGCACGTCCACCCCGCGGCTCCACTTCATGAGGTTCTCGCAGGGCTTCGTGTCGCCGGACACGACCACGCTGCGCCCGCCGCCCTCGAAGCGATAGCCGAAGGCGGGCCGCACCGGGTCGTGCTCGACCACGAAGGCGCTCACGGTCACCCCGCCCGTCTCGAGGACCCGGCCCTCCTCGATCTCGGTGACGCGCACCTCGGGCGGCCGGCGGTCGTGCATGTGGGCGCGGCGGATGTCGATGTCCCAGGCGAGGTAGTCCAGCAGGAGGTCCATCTGACGCCGCGTGCCGGCGGGCCCGTACACCTCGAAGGGCGCGTTCTGTCCCACGATCCAGCGCGTGATGAGGAGGTGGCCGAGGTCGATCACGTGGTCGGAGTGGTGATGCGTGATGAACACGGGCGGCCAGTCATAGGCGCGCACGCCCGCCTGGATGAGCTGGACGCCGACACCCGAGCCCGCGTCCACCAGGAAGCGCCGCTCGCCCAGTGCCAAGAGTGTCGCCGGCCCGCGGCGCCGGGGATTGGGCGGCGGCGAGCCGGTGCCGAGCAGGACGGCGCGCAACCGGGCGCTACCTCGTCCCCGCGCCCGGCCCGGGCCGGCGCGGCTGCGGCTCGAAGCGCTGATCCACCTGCTCGATCCGCTTGCCGCCGGAGAGAAAGAAGCGCGCCACCTGCTCCTGCGCGGCACGCCCGATGTCGGCGACCTCGGGGAAGGCGGTCCAGGTGAGGAAGCCGTGGGGGTTGCGGAACCGCTCGGGCAGCTTCCCCGCCATCAGCTCGTGGTGGTACACGCTGCTCCAGAGATAGAGGTCGCCGGCGCGAACCAGGCTGTCCGTGGTCGGGTTGGGCACGGTGCGATCGCCGAGGGCCCACTGCACGAGCACGGCGCGCGGCGGCCCCAGCGGCGCCTGGACCAGATAGGGCGCGAAGGCCACGGGGTTCGCCGACTGGTTCAGCCATTCCACGCGGTCGAAGAACTCCTGGATCTCCAGCGCGCCCGTCGCCGGCTGCTTGACCGGAGGCTCGCCGGACAGCGGGATGGACTCGGTGAAGTCCTTCTCGCCGTTCATGAGCGAGGGGTTCCGCAAAGACAGGGCTCTGATGACGCCGGGCCGGAAGGCCGGCGCCTGGCGCGCGATCTCGACGATGGGCCCGCCCGGGACGTTCAGGACGCCGATACGGACGCGCGGCTCCACCACCATGAGCAAGGTGCCGTAGATGCCGCCGAAGGACTGTCCGAAGTAGTAGATCTGCTCGCGGTCCAGGTCCGGCTGGCGGTCGCCGTCCACGTCGATGCCACGCCGGATCGCGCGGACGAGCTGCATGAGATCCGCCACCGTCTGCTTGAGCCCATCGCGCGCGGCGACCGTGGCCAGCGGAGTGCCCGGGAGCGTGCTCACGCCCTCGGCGAGCTCGATCTTACCGTCCTCGTTCCGGTCGATGCCGCGCCCCCCGGAGGGCAGGGTCACCGGCGGCCCGTCCGTGCGCACGAGCGTGAGGGTGCCTTCCGGCCCGGCGCCGTGGCCCACCACGTTGATCGCGATCGTGGCGAATCCGTTCCGGGCCAGCGTGCCCGCCACCATGGGCGGAATGACGTGCCGGTCATTGGTGAAGCCGTGGCCGAAGATCGCCACCGGCCAGCCTCCGGGGGGTTTCTGGCCTTCAGGGAGGAAGAGCGTGACGTGGATCTCGTCCTCCGTTGCCGGCGCGGCCAGCGGCTTCGCCGTGGCCACCGCGGGAATGTGCCCCTCCGCGGAGAGAAAGGACGGGCTCCGGTAGCGGCCGAAGGCGATGGCCTTCACCTCGGTGGGCGGCAGCAGATTCAGCGCCAGCGGCACCGACTCGCCCAGGAGCATGCCGCTGGTGGCAACGTGGCGGCGGAGCTCGATCGACTGGAGCCCGGCGCGCGGATACACCGACGCGCCGCGTCCCGGGGCGAGATCGAAGGTCACCGCGGGCTCCGGCTTCGCCTCCAGCACCGCGCGCATCCGCTCGAGATCCGCCGTCACCGACTGCGTGGTGAAGAGCGCGAGGGCGGCGATGTCGGCGCGCTTCACGCCGGCGCCCAGCAGGGCGCGCGTGATCCTCGCGTTCACCGCGTACGGGTGATCGGTCTCGTCGAGCGGCTTGAGGAGATCCGGCGAGACCCGGAGGCGGCGGCGCTCCGCGTCGGTGACCTTGGTGGTGACCACGAGCACGTAGAGGCGGCCCTGGAGAAGCGCGCGCTCGGGGCGCGCGTAGAGCACCCGGTGCTCCCCGTTCCAGACGAGCTGCCCCAGCGCGATCGGGGACGTCAGGGGCTCGGGGACGAGCGGCAGGATGAAGGCCGCCTCGCGGGTGACGCTCTCGACGGTGATGGGCTCGTCGAAGGTGAGCGCGAGGCGGGGGTGCACGGAGAAGCCGTCGAGCTGGTTGAGCAGGGCGACCTCGTCACAGCCGGAGGGATCCACCGGGCAGCTCGGCTCGGGCAGCACCACGCGGCGGCCCGTGCGCTGGGCGGGATCCGCGACGGTGTAGCGGTCGCTGGGAAAGATCGCGATGACCTGAGCGGCCCAGACGGGCGCCCCGGCCGCCGCTTCGATCAGCGCGCAGGCGGCAAGAGCGAGCCACCGGACGGAGCGACGCCGGAGGAGCGCCCGGAGCGCCATTGCCCCCCGCCCCTACTTGGGGGGCTGTTGCGGTGAGGGCGGCTCCTGCGGTCCGGGAGGCGGCGTCTGCGGCGTGCGCCGCGGCGGGCGGGTCGCGCCCTGGTAGGCGCCGACCACCACGTCCAGCTCCGTCGGCTTGCCCTCGCGCCACACCTTGAGCTTCACCGTGCGCCCCACCGGCGTGCTCGAGATGATGCGCTGCAGATCGCGGGGACCCTGGAGCGAGGTGCCGTCGACGGCCAGGACCACGTCGTTCGCCTTCACCCCGCCCTGGTCCGCGGGCTGGCCCACCACTACCTGGCGGATCAGCACGCCCTTGGCCTCGGACAGGCCGAACTTCGGCGCCTCGTCCTCGCCGATCTCGGCGATGGAGACGCCCAGCCACCCCCACTCCACCTTGCCGTTCTGGGCGAGCTGCGGCAGGAGGCCCTTCACCAGATTGATGGGGATCGCGAACCCGATGGTCCCGTTGCGCGCGGCCATGCTGTTCACGCCCACGATCTCGCCCGCCATGTTCACCAGCGGCCCGCCGGAATTACCCGGATTCACCGCCGCGTCGGTCTGGATGAAGTCGAAGCCGGGCGCGGCCACGTCGAGCGGCGCGCCCTTGCGGCTCACGATGCCGAAGGACACGGTCTGCTCGAGCCCGAAGGGATGACCGAGCGCCAGGACGAACTCGCCCACCCGGAGCCGGTTCGAGTCGCCGAGCACCGCCACCGGGAGCGCGGTCGCGTCGATCTTCACCAGGGCCAGGTCCACGCGGTTGTCGAAGCCGACCACGCGACCGGCGAAGCGGCGGCCGTCGTAGAGCTGGATCTGGATGCGCTCGGCCTCTTCCACCACATGCGCATTGGTCACGAGATAGCCGTCCTGGCGAATGATGAAGCCCGAGCCCGAGGCGCGGCGCTCATCGGGATTCGGCTGCCCGGGGATGGGCACGCTCGGCGTGGAGTCGGGGTCCGTGCCGCGGCGCACCCGCACCTGCACCAGTGCCGGCTTCATCCGCTCGGCCAGACCGTTCATGAAGTCGTTGAGACGCTGGATATCGGCCGGCGCGCTGGCGCCCGTGGCTCTCCGTCCAGTACGGGGGCTGCTGGGCCGCGGCCGGGCCGGGAAGGCCGGGGGCGACGAGCAGGGCGAAGGCAAGGGTGACGAGCAGGGCGCGCCGGGGACTGAATGCCATGGAGGACCTCCTCACTACCGATCAGTATACCGTAGGGTGCTAATTGCCGTCCGCGCGACTAGGGAGCAGCCGCTGCGCGGCCAGGGCCAGCGTGGCGCCCGCCGGCGAGCGCGCCGCCTGGGCGGACAGCGAGGCGATGGCCTGGGCGGCGAGGGCACGCCAGGCGTCCGGCTTCGCATCCCGGGGCGGCGCGTCCCCGGGCGCGTCTCCGGGCATCGCGTCTCCGGGCGGCGCGTGATCGGCCAGCGCGAGCAGGGCCTGCGCCATCTCGCCATTGCCCGTGATCGGCGTGAACGCCCCCTGCCCCAGCCCGCTCTCCCGCGCGGGGGCGAGAGGCTCCGAGTCGAGGAAGGCGCCCGCGGCGGCGTCCCAGCGATGCGCGATGGTCCAGTCGGCGGCACGCGCGGCCCAGTCGCGCAGCGCGGGGTCACCGGCCGCGCGATACGCGTCGAGGGCGGCGGTGATGGCCAGCGCCTGATCGCGCAGCAGCCCGCGCGGCCCGGGCTCCCCCTCGGGGGCGTCGAGGCGATGGGGCACGGCCCCGTCCGGCGCGGCGGTGACGAATTCCAGCGGCGGCAGGGATGGCGGCGGCAGAGATCCGGGGCCCGCGGCCCCGGGCGCCGCTTCGCTGGGTGCCGCGGTGGCACGCAGGACAGCCGAGGCCAGGGCCGCGCCCGCGTCGGCGAAGCGGCGGGTGTCCACCTCCGCATCGGGCTGGGCGGCGATGCTCGCGTAGGCGCGACCGGTCGCGTCCACCAGGCGCTCCCGCGCATGCGCCAGCGCCCGCCGGGCGACCGCCTCATACTCCGGCGCGCCGAGCGTGGCCGCCGCCTCGAGGAAGAGCCGGATCAGCGCGGCCTGATCGAGCGTCACCTTCTCGGTGTGGGGCCCCGTCCAGTCGGCGGCGGCGCCATAGCGGAAGAAGGCGCCGTCCTCGGGATCCACCAGGTGTTGCGCGATGGCGTCCAGCGCCTCGCGGGCGATGGCCGCGAGCGCCGGGTCGGGCCGCCGCCGCGCCTCGCGCAGGAGGAGCGTCACCGCGTCGGGCTCGGGGTGCTTGGGCGCTCCGCCGAAGCCGCCGTGCTCGCGATCGGCGCGGCGGACGAGGCGCGCGACGACCTCGTGCACCAAGGCGCCCGGGGACGCCCCTGCAGGCGGCGCGCCCGGCGGCAGGGACGCGGGGCGCGGGCGCGGCGCGGGACGCCGCCCTTCGCGCAGGTCGGCGGTCGCCGCGTCGAGCAGGCCGAAGAGCTGGGTCGGCGAGAGAAAGGTCCCGCCACGAAGGAAGTCGCCCTCGGCGGTGAGCAGCGCCGTGGTGGGCAGGCCGCCGAGATGGTAGCGGCCGTAGACGTCGGGCCGCGCGTCGGCGTCCACCCGCACCGGCACCGCGACGGCGGCCACCCGCGCCGCCACGCCGGGATCGTCCCAGGTCTCCTCGTCCATGCGATGGCAGGCGCCGCACCAGCGCGCGGTGAGGGAGAGCAGGAGCGGCCGGCCCGTCGCGCGCGCGCGCGCGAAGGCGGCGTCCCCCCAGTCCTCCCAGCGCAGGGCCACGGCGCGGGACCGCTGCCTAGCGGTTGACTTCGCGGAGCAGATGCGCCAGCTCGGGGATGATCAGCTTCTCCAGCGCCAGCCGGCAGGCATGCGGCGAGCCGGGGAGCGAGAAGACCAGCCGGCCCTGGACCACGCCGGCCTGCGCGCGCGACATCATGGCGGCGGCGCCCACCTCCTGATACGAGAGCATGCGGAAGAGCTCCCCGAAGCCCGTGATGCGCTTGGTCAGCAGGGACTCGACCGCCTCGAAGGTGGAGTCGCGCGAGGTGATGCCGGTGCCCCCGGTGAGGATGAACACCTGGTGATCGGGCTTGGCGAGCCCCTCGCGGATCACCGCCACCACCTGGGCGGGCTCGTCGCGCACGATGGCCTGGCCGACCACGGTCTGCCCCGCGGCGGTGAGCAGCTCGCGGATGAGCTGGCCGCTGGTGTCGTCCTTGGGCGTCTTGGAGTCGGAGATCGTGAGGACGAAGCAGCCGGCCTGCCGGGGGCCGGTGCTGCGATGCTCCTGCGCGACCTGATCGGGCTTCACGTCGGCCATGGGATCGCCGGGGGCGCCGTCACTCCACCGGCTCGAGATAGATGGCGCCGCTTTCCACGCTGACCGTGTACCGGGGCACGCGCTCGCCGGGGATGGTCATGCAGACGCCCGAGCGAAGGTCGAACTCCCAGCCGTGCAGGGGGCAGCTGAGGATATCGCCCTCGATCCAGCCATCGCAGAGATTGCCGCCCTGATGCGGGCACTCGTTGCCGATCGCGAAGATCTCGTCCAGGCGCCGGTAGAGGACCACGTCCTCACCGTTCACCGTCACGAGGGTCGGCGTGAGGAGCGGGAGGGCGGCGACGTCGAGGACCTTGGTCTTCACCGGCGGTAGGCCTCGTCCAGCAGCTCGACGATGTGGAGCACCCGGATGGGGCGGGCGCCGCCTTCGAGGCCCTGCTGGATCTGGATGATGCAGCCCGGATTGGCGGTGACCACCGCGTCGGCCCCCGTGGCGCGGATGTTCTCCACTTTGCGGCGCTGCAGCTGCCCGGCCATCTCCGGCTGGGTCAGGTTGTAGGTGCCCGCGGAGCCGCAGCACCAGTCCGCCTCGTGGAGCTCCCGCACGGTGAGCCCGGGGATCTGCGCGAGCAGCGCCCGGGGCTCCTTGCGGATCTTCTGGCCGTGGGCGACATGGCAGGGATCGTGGTAGGTGACGGTGCGCGACACGGGCCGCAGCGGGCCGCGCAGGGGCTCCCGGGCGAGAAACTCGGAGATGTCGCTCACCCGCGTCGCGAAGCGCCGCGCGCGCTCGGCCCAGACGGGGTCGCCCGCCAGGAGCGTCCCGTAGGCCTTCATGTGGGCGCCGCATCCCGAGGTGTTCACCACCACCGGCTCTACCCCCGCGGACTCGAAGGCGATGATCGTGCTCTTCGCGAGCTCGAGCGCGGTGGCGTGCTCGCCGGCATGGGCGTGCAGCGCGCCGCAACAGGTCTGCGTGCGCGGCGCGATGACCTCCACGCCGTTCCGCGCCAGCACGCGGGCGGTCGCACGGTTGTGCGGCCCGAAGGCGACCTGCTGGATGCACCCGGTCAGGAGCCCCACCGTCGCGCGCTTCGCGCCTTCGGCCGGGGTGACCTCGGGGAGCGGCGCGCGGGCGGCGGCCGGCGGGATGACGGGCAGAAGCGGCTCCCAGCTGGCCAGGGGTCCCGGCACCAGGCGGAGGAGCCCGGAGGCGCGCACGAGGCGCTGGAGCCCGCTCACCTGGTAGAAGCGCAGCCCCGCGGCGGCCAGCGAGAGCAGGCGCGGGTGCGGCAGCAGCACGTCGAAATTCACCCAGCGAAAGAATCGACGGAGGACGCCGCCGGGACGCTGTCGCTCGATGTCGGCGCGCGCGGCTTCGATCAGCTGGCCATAGGGCACGGCGGAGGGGCACACCGTCTCGCAGGCCCGGCAGCCGAGGCAGAGATCCAGATGGGCGGCGGCGGAGTCGGTCAGGCCGATGCGGCCCTCCGCCATGGACTTGATGAGGAAGATCCGGCCGCGCGGCGAATCCATCTCGGTGCCGAGAATGGAGAAGGTCGGGCAATAGGCGAGGCAGAGGCCACAGTGTACGCAGCGGTTGACGCCCTCGACGTCGTGCCCGTGCAGCCGGAGCGGCCCCGCGAGGGGCGCCGTCTCCGTGTCATGCGCCATGCGCTCAGATTCCTCCCACGAAGCGGCCCGGGTTGAGAATGCCGCGCGGGTCCAGCTCGGCCTTGAGCCGGGCCATGATCCGGTGCGGAGCGCCGGGCGGGTCCCAGACCGGCACCCGCTCCTTCACCGCCAGCGGCGCCCACTCGAGCATCGCATGCCCGCCCGCGGCCTGCACCAGCGCGCGCCAGTCGCCCAGCGCCGACGCCACCGTGGTGGCCGCCACCGCCCCGCCGCCGCCCGAGCCGACAATGCCCGCGCCGAGAATGGCGGTCACGATGCCCATCCCGGCATGGGCGCTGAAGGCGGCGGTGAGGCCATGGCGCCGCGCCACGTCGCCGCCCGACTCCACCACCTCGGCCACCTGGGTGGGCAAGACGCCCCACTTCATCACCGCGGTGACCTCGGGGAACACGGCGCGCGGCAGCGCGCCGGCGGCCTGCCAGAGGGCGTCCCGCTCGGCGCCGTCCAGCACGCGCGTGTCCACGCGGGCGCCGGTACCGAGTATCCGCGGGAGCTCGGCGCACTGCCACTCCACCTGCTCCCGGATCCCGTCGAGGCCGATGAGCAGCGCGGCGCCCTCGCGCCCGCCGGGCTCGAGCGCGCGCAGCGCTTCCGGATCCACGAGGTCGAGCGCGGACGGAATGAGGTCCGACGCCATCAGGGCCCGCGCCGCCGCGCCCGCGTCCTTCACGCGCTCGAAGCGCGCCAGCGCGAGCCGGTCCGTGTCGGGGCGGGGGCGCAGCTTGAAGGTGGCCTCGACGAGGACCCCGAGGGTGCCGAAGGAGCCGATGGCGAGCTTGGGGAGATCGTAGCCCGCCACGTTCTTCACGACCTTGCCGCCGCCGCGCACGATGGAGCCGTCGGCCAGGACCATGGTGAGGCCGATGAGGAGATCGCGCATGGTGCCGTAGAGGTGCCGGCGCGGCCCCGACGCATTGCTGGCGAGGATACCGCCCAGCGTGCCCTGGCGCGCATTGGGCGGATCCAGCGAGAGCCACTGGCCGCGCCGGCCCAGCGCCTCCTGGAAGGCGCCGAACGTCAGCCCGGCCTCGGCGGTGGCGGTGAGGTCACCCGGCTCATGCTCGAGCAGCCGGTCGAGGCGCTTGAGGGAGAGCACGAGGCCCGGGCGCGCCGGCGTCATGCCCACCGACATGCGGGTGCCGCCGCCCCAGGGCGTGACCGGCAGCCCGTCCTCCCCGGCGAGGACGAGCAGCGCGGCGACCTCCTCCCGCGTGCCGGGAAAGGCCACCGCCTCGGGGGTGCGGCCCTCGAGCACATACGGCGAGCACTCGATGCCGGTGAGCACGTGGCGCTCGCCGACGATGGCGGCCAGCCGTCGCGCGAGATCGGGATCCACGAGAGGGATTCGCCACGCCCCCGCGCTAGAAGCGCTGGGCGAGGCCTTTCTCTTCGATGGGGTGCGGGCGATACGCGATGCCGGCCTCGCCGCAGGCCTTGCGGCTGGGGAAGATCTTGCCGGGATTGCAGAGACCGGTGGGATTGAAGGCGCGCCGGAGCCGGTACATGCAGTCGATGATCGGCCTCGGAGAAGATCAGCGGCATGTAGTCGGCCTTCTCGAGCCCGATGCCGTGCTCGCCCGAGATGGAGCCGCCCACCTCCGCGCAGACCTTGAGGATCTCGCCGCCCGCCGCCACCACCCGTGCCTCCGCGCCCGGCACGCGGGGATCGTAGAGGAGGTTCGGGTGCAGGTTGCCGTCGCCGGCATGGAAGACATTGCCCACGCGCAGGCCGTACGCCGCCGCGATCTCGTTCACCCGCCGGAGCACGTAGGGCAGCTTGGTGCGCGGGATGACGCCGTCCATCACCATGTAGGCGGGCGAGATGTGCCCATAGGCGCCGAAGGCGGACTTGCGGCCCTTCCAGAGCAGGTCGCGCTCCGCCGCGTCCCGCGCCACGCGCACCTCGCGCGCGCCGGCCTCGCGGCAGGCCTGGGAGATGCGCTCGGCCTGCTCGTCCATGCCGGCGGCGAGCCCATCCACCTCGATGAGGAGCGCGGCGGCGGCATCGCGCGGGTAGCCGCAGCCGAAGGCATCCTCCACCGCCCCGATGGTGAGCTGATCGATCATCTCCATCGCGGCGGGCACCAGCCCGCGGCCGATGATGGCGGACACCGCCTCCGAGGCCTGATCCACCACGTCGAAGACCGCGAGCACGGTCTTCACCGCCTGCGGCTTCTTCATGATGCGGACGATGATCTTGGTGGCGATGCCGAAGGTGCCCTCGGAGCCGACGAAGAGCCCGGTGAGGTCATAGCCCTGCGCATCGCGCGTCTTGCCGCCGATCCAGGTCAGCTCGCCATCCGGGAGCACCACTTCCAGGCCCAGCACGTGGTTGGTGGTGACGCCGTACTTGAGGGTGTGCGGGCCGCCCGAGTTGTTGGCGATGTTGCCGCCGATGGTGCAGGCCTGCTGGCTGGAGGGATCCGGCGCGTAGTAGAAGCCCTGCGGGCCGACGGCCCAGGAGAGGTGCAGGTTGACCAGCCCCGGCTCCACCACCGCGATCTGGTTCGCATAGTCCACTTCCAGCACGCGATTCATCCGCATCAGCGAGATGACGAGGCCGCCCTCGGCGGGAAGGCAGCCGCCGGAGAGCCCGGTGCCGGCGCCGCGGGCCACGAAGGGCATCTCCTCGCGCTGGGCCAGCTTGACGAGGGCGGAGACGTGCTCGGCGGATTGGGGGAAGACGACGAAGTCGGCCAGCGCGCGGAAGAGGGTGAGGCCGTCGGACTCGTACACCAGCAATTCCTCGGGGTCGGAGAGCACGGCCCCCTTGCCGAGGAGGGCCTCCATCTCCCGGCGCAGGGTCAGCTTCCGCGCGTCGGTCAGCGGGGCCATGTGGTGATTATAGCTCCCACGGAGGGGTGATGGCGACGGGCAGCTCCAGCACCGTGGGCCCCCCGTGGGTGAGGGCCTTCTCGAGCGCGTCCCCCAGGTCGTCAACGGTTTCGACCCTCCGGCCCTCCAGGCCGAAGGCCCGGGCCAGCGCGGGGAAGTCCGGGTTGGCCAGGTCCGTCTCGCCCCAGCGTCCCGCGAACATCTCCTCCTGGAGGTACTTGATCGCGCCATAGCGGTTGTCGTTGAGGACGAGGAAGACGATCGGCAGCGAGTACTTTGCGGCCGTGGCCAGCTCGTTCACCGAGAAGAGGAAGCCGCCGTCGCCCACCACCGCCACCACCTGGCGCCCCGGCTCGGCCACCGCCGCGCCGATGGCCGCGGGCACGGCATAGCCCAGCGTGGCGGAGCCCACCGGATAGAGGAAGGTCCGCGGTGCCAGCACCGGGTAGTGCCACTCCATCCAGTAGTTCAGCCCGGTCTGGTCGTTCACCACGATGGCATCCGGCGCCAGCCCATCGCGCAGGATGCGGATGAGGCGGTCGTCCGTCTCCGTCCAGCGCGTCCCGCGCGCGTCGCGCGCGTGCGCCAGCGCCACCCAGTCCCACTGGGAGACCGCCGCCTCCTTGCCGAGCGCGCCGAGAAGGCGCCCCAGCCCGTCCCGCGCGTCGCCGACGATGCCGATGGCGGCCGCGTGCTGGCGGCCGATCTCCTCGGGGTCCAGGTCGAGGTGAATCAGCGCCTGCTCGGGGCGGAAGCTCAGATTGAGCAGGAGGCCTTTCGTGGACCGGTGCGCGAAGCGGCAGCCCACCGCGAGGACCACGTCGGCCGCCTCCAGAGCCGCCTGACTGGCGAGGCGATTGGGCAGCACGCCCAGCCACAGCGGATCCGTCTCCGGCAGCGTCCCACGGCCCATGACCGTGGTGAGGATGGGCGCGTGGAGCCGGCGCGCCAGCGTGCGGACGTCATCGCCCGCGCCCGCCGCGATCACGCCGCCGCCCGCGATGAGAAGGGGCCGCCGCGCGCCGCGGAGGAGCTCGGCCGCGCGCGCGACCAGCACTGGATCGCAGCCCGGGCGGGCGCCGCGCGGCGGGTGGAGCGCGCCCGCAGTGGGCGCCATGAGGAGATCGGTGGGGATGGACAGCGCCACCGGACCCGGCCGCGCGCTGCGGAAGAGCTCGAACGCGCGCTGGACGGCCGGGGCGATGGCGGCCCCCTCGCGCACGGTCTCAGCCCAGCGCGTGACGGGGCGGAAGCAGTCGATCTGGTTCGACACCTCATGGAGCGCGCCCAGGTGCCGGCCGATGAGGGCCGCCGGGATATCGGACATGACGGCGAGCACCGGCACCGAGGTCGCGAAGGACTCCACCAGCGGCGTGAGCGCGTTGGTCGCGCCGGGGCCGGTGGTGACGGCCAGCACCCCGGGCCGGCCGGAGGCGCGCGCATAGCCATCGGCCATGAAGGCCGCGCCTTGCTCGTGACGGGCGAGGATGTGGGTGATCGCGGACTGCCGGATGAGGGCGTCGTAGATCGCGAGATTGTGGACGCCGGGGATGCCGAAGACGTGGCGCACGCCTTCGGCCGCGAGCGCGTCTACCACCCACTGGCCGCCGGTGCGGAGGTCAGTCACCGGAGGTTGGCTCCCCGAGTAGGACTCGAACCTACAACCCTCCGGTTAACAGCCGGATGCTCTACCATTGAGCTATCGGGGAGTGACCACCGCCGGATTGAACCGGGACCTTTGATATATCATATGCTTGCGCTCCGGCCAAGCCGCGCGCGCTAGCGTGTCCGTCTAGAGTGACCGCCCGCCGTCCGGATCTTCGCCGGCCACCGCGGCCTGCAGCCGCATCCGCTCTTCCCACGCCGACTGCGCGGGCTGCTCGTCGAGGCCCAGCCGGGCCCGCGCCGCGGTATGGAGCCGGTAGTGATCCCACGCGTTCAGCAGCTCGATGGCGAGCCAGGAGCCCACCGCCAGCAGCCCTGCCCAGAAGAACACGCTCTGAATGACCTGGGTGTACATGACTCGGGCTACCCCATTTCCTTCCGGCCCTCGAGGGCCTTGCTCAGCGTCACCTCGTCGGCGTACTCGAGATCGCCGCCCACCGGCAGACCGCGCGCGATGCGCGTGACGCGCAGCCCCAGCGGCTTGAGGAGCTTGGCGAGATAGATGGCGGTGGCCTCGCCCTCCACGCTCGGGTTGGTGGCGAGGATCACCTCGTCCACCGCCTCGCCGTCGAGCCGGTGGAGCAGCTCGCGCACCCGGATGTCCTCCGGCCCGACCCCGTCGAGCGGCGACAGCGCCCCCATCAGCACGTGGTAGCGGCCCTTGAACTCGCCGGTGCGCTCCACCGCGAGCAAGTCGTTCGGCTCCTCCACCACGCAGAGGCTCCGGGCGTCACGCGCGGGATCGCCGCAGATGCGGCAGGGGTCCTCCTCCGTCACGTTGAAGCATCGCGAGCAGTGCACGATGCGGGTCTTGAGCGCGGTGAGCGCGGCGGAGAGCTCGCCCACCTCGTCGGCCGGCCGCTTGAGCAGAAAGAAGGTCATCCGCTGGGCGCTCTTCGGCCCGACGCCGGGGAGCTTCTGCAGCGCCTCGATGAGGCGGGCCACCGGCTCGGGAAAGTACGCCATCACATCCCGAGGCCGGGGATCTTGAGCCCGCCGGTGAGCTTGCCCAGCTCGGCCTGCATCATGTCCCGCGACTTGCGCAGGGCCTCGTTGCAGGCGGCGAGGACGAGATCCTCGAGCATCTGGCCGTCCTCGGGATTGATGACTTCCCGATCGATCTTGATGGACACGATCTCCTGCTTGCCGTTGGCGACGACGGTGACCATGCCCCCGCCGGCGGTGGCGTCGACCAGCTTCTTGGCCGCCTCCGCCTGCATCGCCTCCATCTGCGCCTGCAGCTTCTGCGCTTCCTTCATGATATTGCCGAAGCCTTTCACTGACCGTCTCCTTCCTGGGGCGTGGGCTCGTCGGGGATCCGCGGCCGTACCGCCACCACCTCGCCGCCGAATGCGGCCAGCGCGGCCCGCACCGCGGGATGCGCGAGGGCGCCCGCGCCGGGCGTCGCCTCCGCGCTCAGTTCCATGCGCCGCGCGCCGGCGACGTGCTGCTCGATGGCCTGATTGATGAGGTCGCGATTGGCGCGGTCGGCGAGCATCTCCTTGTGAAACGCGCTGGCCACCATGCTCACGGCCAGCGCGCCGTCGCGCACGGCGACGGGCGTGGCGTGCTGGAGCACCGAGCCCAGCAGCGCCTTGCGGGCCAGCACGGCGGCCACCACGCGTTGCCAGGCCTCGCCCAGCTCGCCGCCGGGGCCGGCCGGCGCGGCGGGCGCGGGGGCCTGCCCTCGTCCCCGCTCGGCGGCGAGCTCACGCGGCGGCGGCTCGTCGCTCTCCTGGCTGCGGGGAGGCGCGCCGGCGCCGACTGGCGGCGCGGCCGGGCGCGAAGGCGCGGCGGCGGGCGCGCCACCGCCCGCACCCGGGGACCGCGGGTCGGCGCCGAGGAGGCTGCCCTGCGCGGACGCGGGGCGCGCGGGGACCACGCCGGTTCCGCCGGCGCGCAGCCGCCGCTCGGCTTCCTCCACTCTGTTGATCAACGCGTCCAGGGCCTGGAGCTGGGGTCGGCGTGCGGCGCGCACGGCGCCCACTTCCAGCTCCACCCGCGGATAGGGGGAGCGGCGCATCTCCGCCTGGCTCTCCAGCAGCACGCGAAGGAGATAGACGAGATCGTCCACGGAGGCGGGCTCGGCGACGGCGGCCAGCTCCTGCGCCTCCGCGGGCGTGAGCTCGGCGGGCGGGTTGGCCGGCGCCACCTTCACCACGAGGAGCCGGCGCAGCATCTCCACCACATCGCGGCAATAGCCCTCGAGGTCTTCCCCCTGGCGCGCGGCGCGATCGATGGCTTCCAGCGCCGCCGCGCTGTCGCGCCCGAGCAGCGCGGCCGCGAGGGCCCGCACCTGGACCGGCGAGGAGGCGCCCAGGAGCCGGGCCACGCTGCCCTCCTCGAGCCGGCCCTCGCCATAGGCGATGGCGGCGTCCAGCAGCGAGAGCGCGTCCCGCAGGCTGCCCTCCGCGGCCCGCACGAGGAGCGGCAGGGCGGCCGCGTCGAAGGTCACGCCCTCCTGGGTGAGGATGTCGGTGAGCTGGCGCGTGAGGAGATCCGCCGGGATGGGGCGGAAGTCGAAGCGCTGGCAGCGCGAGAGCACGGTGGCGGGGATCTTCTTCGGGTCCGTGGTGGCCAGGATGAAGACCACGTGCGGCGGCGGCTCCTCCAGCGTCTTGAGGAAGGCATTGAAGGCCGGGCCCGAGAGCATGTGGACCTCGTCCACGATGTAGACCTTGAAGCGGCCGCGCGCGGGAGAATACTTCACGTTCTCCCGCAGCGTCCGGATCTCCTCCACGCCGTTGTTGCTGGCGGCGTCGATCTCGAGCACGTCCACCGGCGCCCCCGAGACGAAGTCGAGGCAGGAGGGGCACTTGCCGCAGGCCTCGGGCTCGGTGGTGCGCGCGGTGCAGGCCAGCGCCTTGGCGAGCAGCCGCGCGGTGGTGGTCTTGCCGACGCCCCGCGGGCCGGTGAAGAGATAGGCGTGGGCGACGCGCCCGCTCGCCAGCGCATTGCGCAGCGTGCGGGTGACCGCCTCCTGACCGACCACGGCGTCGAAGACCTGCGGCCGCCACTTCCGGGCGAGGACCTGGTACATCAAAAGACCGTGCACCCCCCATCGAAACGTCCGTACCGCGATCTCCGGATGGAACCTGCTCCGGCCAGGTACTCCCACGGCACTCGGGAGGGATGCCTTACCGTTGCTCCCTTCCGGGCCTGGCGGGGTTCGGCAGTTCCCGTCGCGTGGGGCCCAGCCCTCAACGCCGCCCCATCCGGCTCATTCGACACGAGCGCCCCTCAAGGGGGAATTCAACCCCGCTATAGCGGATTGCGGGTTACAGGGCACCGCTACCTCCCCGTCTAGCACGGCCAAGTCGAAAAATGGCGGAGGGGGTGGGATTCGAACCCACGGTACAGTTGCCCGTACACGGCATTTCCAGTGCCGCACCTTCGGCCACTCGGCCACCCCTCCACGCGATTCCGGCCACCACGACGCGACTCTGGTCAGACGAAAATGGCGGAGGGGAGAGGATTTGAACCCCCGAGGGACTTACGCCCCTATCCGATTTCGAGTCGGACGCCTTCAACCGGGCTCGGCCACCCCTCCGCGAGCTTTTGCGTAAGCGCGCGACGACTGAGGGCCAAGTATACCCGCTCGGCTGTTCGGCGTGCCGCCCTTCGTTGGGGCGGCGGTCAGGGCTGCTTGCGAATCGCGGCGGCGGGGTCGAATGAAGGGGTACCGACCCAGCCCGTCTCCGACACATCGACGGTGACCCCGTCCGGGCCCGTGTACTTCACCTCGACGTTCGCGAAGCGCCCGGCCCCACCCACACCGAGGGCCTCGTTGATGTCGTCGCGCCGCTCGGAGCCGACGGCGGTGAGCTTCTCGGCGATGCTCTCGAGGCTCTCCACCTGGAAGCCAAAGTGATGGATGCCGGTCCAGTCCTTGCCGCGCTCCACCCCCGCTACCACGTCGTTCTTGAACTTGAGGATGGCCAGGTTGAGATCGCCATCGGTGAGGAAGAACCCGCTGAGGTTCGGATTGTCGAGCCGGCCGATCTCCTTCATCCCGAACACGTCCACGTAGAACTTGGCGGTGGCCTCGGGATTCGCGGTGGACAGCGCGATGTGCTTGATCTTTGCCATGGCGGGCTCTCTCCCCTGGGGCGCTATTGCCGCTTGGTCTGGAAGAACTCGCGGAGGAGCGCGGCGCTCTCCTCGCCGCGCACGTCCCCGCGCACCGCTGCCTGGTGATTCAACCGCGCGTCCTCGAGGAGGCGGTACAGCGTGCGCGCCGCACCCGCCTTCGGATCGGGCGCCCCGTAAACCACACGCGTGACCCGCGCCAGCACCGCGGCGCCGCAGCACATGGCACAGGGCTCAACGGTGACGTACAGGGCCGCAGCGCCAAGCCGGTAGTTCCCCATCACCTGCGCGGCCGCCCGGAGCGCCAGCACCTCCGCGTGCGCCGTGGGATCCTTCAGGCCGATGGGCTGGTTGTGACCGCGGCCGATCACCCGGCCGTCGAGCACCACCACCGCGCCGACCGGCACCTCGCCCGCGGCCAGCGCGGTCCGGGCCTCGTCCAGCGCCAGCCCCATGTACCGCTCGTCGTCGGGCTCGCCCATCTCCTGCTTTCGCCCGCCCTCCTGCCCTCGAATGGTGCGCCCTAGAGGAGTCGACCCTCTGGTCTTCGGATTCGTAGTCTGGAACAGGCGCGACAGACCCCAACGCTAGCCCATAAGTGCCCGATGCGGCAAGCACTCGTCTTCAACTGGCTCGACGCCACCTTCGCAGCGCCGCGGTCACAAAAGGACACCATTACGGCGTGTCGAGCTCGTGCCGCGCGCCCCGGACCAGCGTCTTCAGGCGAACAGTCGGTCACGCCGCGGTCCCGCGCTTCCGGCGGCGACCCGCCCGGCGCTTGCCGGCGTCTCGCCAGCCACGGGGTGGCTCCACGACGGCCGGATCCGACATCGAGACGCGAACGCCGGGCTTGTTCACCACCTGGACGGTGCTGGCTTGCGGGCCTTCCTCGCCTTCCTCCTCCTCGAAGCGCACTTCGGTGCCGACAGCGAGCCGCTCGAAGTCCTCGTGCAGGACGCTGTTACGGTGGAAGTACAGCTCGCGGCCATCCGGTGTCATCAGGAACCCATAGCCCTCGTTTCCCGCCGGGCCCGGGTACAGGCGCACGACCAGCGCCCGCGGCTCCTGCGGTCTCTTCGTCTCACCCCGCCGGCGGTCGCTCCTGGACTGCAGCTGGCGGCGGGCCGCGCGGAAGGCGCCGAGGACGATCGTCTGCAGGCTCTCGTGCATGTCGCTATCGCCCGGCTCGCGCGTGACCACGATCGGCTCCTGCAATCCGGCGCCGATGGTGAGGCGCACCCGGAAGCGGTTGCCGTCTCGCTGGTGTCGCTGCGGCTGCTCGATGGTCATGCGGCACGACACGAGCTTCCGCCCGTAGCGCTCCAGCTTGGCGGCCTCGCGCTGTACGACCGATTCGATATCTGGATCCGGCGACGCATTGCGAAACGTGATATTGACCTGGGTTTCCATGTCCCATTTTCCAGCATCATCCATGCCATGCGCCGAGAGCGCGATGTTCCGCGTAAACCGCAACCAGGCAGTCGTTACCCACTCCGGATTCGCGGCCTGCTGCCTTTGGCCGCTATGTCGCTCACTTTCATTCCGATCTGTCGTGGTACACGCCTTGCTGGCTACGTGGTATCCGCGGATGCTAGCTGCACAAGGAGGACAACGATGGCTAGAGCGGTGAAGCGGCAGCAGGCCACCCATGCAACCGGCATTTCGAACCATCCACTCGACGAAGAGATCCGTCGACAGGAGAAGGTCCCGGCGCGCGGCCGCCGGAAGTCCCCGGGAGGCACCGATCGCCCCACCGAGCCAGCACCCGCTCGCCGTCGCGGCCGCGATGAAGGCCCGGATCAGGAGGTTCCGGTGACGCCGGGCACGAAAACCTCGGCGCGGAAGCACAATCGCAGATTGAGGTCACGTTGAACCCTGCTGTCGCGATCGGATAGAGGTCGGCGGGCGGATCAGACTTCGTCGGGCTCGTCGACGCGGACGCGCGACTCGGCATTGCTGCTCAGCTCATGCTCCAGACGCTGCCGGATCTCATTCACGTCCAGCCGTCTCGGGTCAGCCGCCGCGCTTGAAGAACTGCACCGCCCGTTCATGCCGCTCGGCGGCCGCGCGCGTCTTGAACGTTCCCAGGTTGCGGCGGCGTCCGGTGCGCGGATTCTTCTTGCGGGAATAGAGCCGGTATCCTCCTCCAGGAAGCCGGCGGATCATGCGGGCAGCCCGGAGAGGAGCTTCTCGAGGGTGATGAACATCGTCGAGAGAGCCAGGATCGTCCTCATGGCGAGGAGGTTCAGCAAGCTCGGTGCCAGGCGGTGGACGGCCTTCGAGCGTGGAAAACGGGATAAGCTCCTGGGATGACAGCGGCAAGAAAGTACGCCGGTGAGAACCTACCGGGTAAGAACGTAGCGTTAGTCGAGCCTCACGACTCTGGACTGAACGCCTCGTCCTCGGACAGACCACACCGATCACACCCGGTGATCGGCACTTCGTCCTGCCCGACCGTGAATGGTTGACTCATCGCTATGCCTCAACGGCCCGAGCGAGCGCGTGTCCGCGCCGCCTTTCGTGCCGCCGCAGAGCGACGGCGCGGGCCCTTGGTTCGGACGGCCTTGCCGGCCGCCACCGAGCGTGCACGAGGGCCACGCCGGCGCGCGGCGGAACGCGCCTGGCGCCCCACCGCCGCTCTCGAGGCGGCCGAGTGTCCTTCGCGCTTCAGCGCGGTAAGGGCGGCGCGCGACCGCTTCGGCGAAGGCTTCTTCTTTCGTGACCGAGCGCGCTTCAGCGCAAGCTTTGCGTTGCGGCGCGTCTTCGCGGACGCCTTCCCCTTCCTCGGCGCCCGGAGCTTCACGCCGGCGCTCCGCGCCTTCGAGAGGCCGATCGCGATCGCCTGCTCGGGGGACCGCGCCCCATGCTTGCCCTCGCGAACGTGATGCATCTCCTCGCGCACGAACTCGCCCGCCTGCGTCGACGGGGCCTTCCCCTCGCGCTTGTCCTTTTCAGCTCGCTCCACTGTGCTCTTCTCCGGCATCATGACCTTTTCCTCCTTTGGTCAAGCTGGGACACAACTGTAATGTCCGGAGAGCAACTGTGATGCCAGCAGCTCAGGGGCCCGCCCTTGACCGCCGGGGCCGCTTCTGTTCTCGTGCTCCATGATGGCAGCCGCAGCCACGACCCGCCTGCGCGGCGTCCTCCTCGTCCTGGCTACGCTCCTCGGAGCGTTTGGGCCCGCCTGCCAGCCGCTGCCCACACCCAGGCCCGCCCCAGCCCCCAGCGCCGCGCCCGCCCCCGCCGCGCCCGCTCCGTCGGCGCCGTCGGTGCCAGCGCCGGAGGTCGTCTCCGGCGAGACCTACATCCGTTGGCTCGTGGAGCGCTCGATGCTCCACCAGGCGGAGCTGGCCGCGCGGCGCTTCGCGGGCCAGGGACAGATGTGGCAGCATCCCTACGCCACGCCGCAGCCGCGCGCCGCCTCGGCGTTGGCCTCAGTGTGGTTCACCGCGTACCCGCCGTCTCAGATCACGGGGCCGGGCGAGTCGGTGCTGGAAAGCCTGGGCGACCCAGAGCTCTGGCGCGTCTTTCATGACATCGGGATCGGCGGCATGCACACCGGCCCCATGAAGCGCGCCGGCGGCATCCGCGAGCGCGAGTACACGCCCACCGTGGACGGCAACTTCGACCGCATCAGCAGCGAGATCGACCCGGGCTTCGGCACCGAGGCGCAGTACCAGGCCATGGTCCGGCACGCGCGCGACCACGGTGCCGTGCTCATCGGCGACGTCATCCCCGGCCACAGCGGCAAGGGCGCCGACTTCCGTCTCGCCGAGCGGGGCTACGGCGACTACCCGGGCCTCTACCACCTGGTGGAGATCCGGCCGGCGGACTGGAGCCTCCTCCCCGCGGTGCCGGCCGGCAAGGACTCGATCAACCTCGGGCCCGCGGCGGTGGACGCCCTCAAGGCGGGCGGGTACATCGTCGGGCAGCTGCCGCGCACCATCTTCTACGAGCCGGGCGTCAAGGAGACGGACTGGTCGGCCACCGACGTCGTGGTCGGCGCCGACGGCAAGCGCCGCCGGTGGGTATACCTGCACTACTTCAAGGATGGGCAGCCCAGCTTCAACTGGCTCGACCCCACCTTCGCAGCGCCGCGGTTGGTGGCGGGCGACGCCATCCACTCGCTGGCCACCCTGGGCGAGCGCATGCTGCGCCTGGACGCCAACGGCTTCCTCGGCATCGAGGTCGGCCGGAGCAACAGCCGCGCCTGGTCCGAGGGCCATCCGCTCTCGGTCACCGCCAACCAGCTCATCGCCGGCCTGGTGCGCAAGCTCGGAGGCTTCACCTTCCAGGAGCTCAACCTCACGCTCGAGGATATCCAGGCGATGTCCCAGGGGGGCGCGGATCTCTCCTACGATTTCGTCACGCGCCCCGCCTACCAGCACGCCCTCGTCACCGGCGACGCCGGGTTCCTCCGTCTCATGCTCGGCCTGCAGCGAGCCTACCAGGTCGACCCGGCCGCCCTCATCCACGCGCTCCAGAACCACGACGAGCTCACGCTCGAGCTGGTGCATTTCTGGACCCGACACAAGGACACCACGTTCACCTTCCGCGGCAAACCGGTGAAGGGCGGCACGCTGCGCGAGACCATCCGGGCCGAGATGCACGGCCGCCTGCTGGGCCCGGCGGCCCCCTACAACCTCAAAGCCGCCAACGGCGTCTCCTGCACCACCGCCACCGTGGCCGCCGCCGCCCTCGGCATCCGCGATATCGGGCATCTCACCGAGGCGCAGCGGCGCGACATCCAGCGCGCTCATCTGCTCCTGGCCCTGTACAACGCCATGCAACCGGGCGTCTTCGCCCTCTCCGGCTGGGATCTGGTGGGCGCCCTGACGCTGCCGGGCGAGTCCGTGAAACCCTTGATCGCCGAGGGCGACACGCGCTGGATCAACCGGGGCGCCTATGACCTGCTGGGCAAGCACTCCGGCGTGGCGAAGTCGAGCAGCGATCTACCGCGGGCCCAGGCCCTCTACGGCCCGCTCCCCGAGCAGCTCAAGCGCCCGGACTCGTTCGCCTCCGAGCTCCGCAAGATGCTGCGCGTGCGCGCGCAATACCGCATCAACGAGAGCGAGCAGGTCGAGCTGCCGGCGGTGCAGGCCCAGAGTCTGGTCGTCATGGTCCACCGACTTCCCGGCGGCGCGGGCACCCAGGTCACTGCCGTCAACTTCGGCCGCGCGGCCGTCCGCGAGGCCGTGACGCTCAAGACGGCGCCGCCGGGCGGGGCGGTCGCCGACCTCCTCGCTGAGAAGACGCTCGGGAAGCTGGGCCCGGACGGGCGGCTGCCGCTCGCGCTCGGTCCGCACGAGGGGCAGGTCCTGCTCATCAAGTAGTCCCGCGGAGGATCGGAGATGACCGGAGAGGGCTCGCGACCACGCCTGAGCTTCTGGCAGATCTGGAACATGAGCTTCGGCTTCCTGGGCATCCAGTTCGGCTGGGCGCTGCAGATGGCCAACATGAGCGCGATCTACGAGTACCTCGGCGCCGATGCCCACCAGATCCCCATCCTGTGGCTCGCCGCCCCGCTGACCGGCTTGCTCGTGCAGCCTGTCATCGGCCACATGAGCGACCGCACCTGGAATCGCCTGGGCCGGCGCCGCCCCTACTTTCTCACGGGCGCGCTGCTCGCCTCCTTCGCGCTGATCGCCATGCCCAGCTCGGGCACGCTCTGGATGGCGGCCGGGCTGCTGTGGGTGATGGACGCCTCCATCAACATCAGCATGGAGCCCTTCCGCGCCTTCGTCGCCGACCTGCTCCCGCCGGAGCAGCGCACGCGCGGCTACGCCATGCAGGCGTTCTTCATCGGGCTGGGGGCGGTCATCGCCTCGATGCTTCCCTGGCTGCTCTACGACATCTTCCCGGCCGGCGGTGACGGCGGAACGCCCGGGAAATCCATTCCGTTCGGGGTGAGGCTGGCCTTCTATCTCGGCGCGTTCACTTTCCTGGCGGCCGTGCTCTGGACCATCTTCACGACCCGGGAGCATCCGCCGGAGGACCTGGAGGCCTTCCGGCGGATGAAGGCCGAGAAGGCCAGTTTCGGCGCCGCCGTCGCCGAGATCTTCCACGACGTGCTGGCCATGCCGCCGACCATGCGGCGTCTGGCTTGGGTGCAGATCTTCACCTGGCTGGGTTTCTTCTGCATGTGGCTCTACTTCGGGGTGGCGGTGGCCCGGAACATCTTCGGCGGCACCCCCGGCACGCCGGCCTACGAGCAGGGCATCGCCTGGGCGGGTAACTGCTTCGCCATGTACTCCGCCGTCTGCTTCGCCTTCTCGTTCGCCTTGCCCGCCGTGGCCGGGTGGCTGGGCCGCCGGCTCACCCACGGCCTGTGCCTGCTGATGGGGGCCATCGGCCTGGTCTCGGTGGCCGTCATCGATGACAAGTACCTGCTCCTCCTGCCCATGGTGGGCGTGGGTGTGGCCTGGGCCAGCACCCTCACCATGCCGTATGCCATCCTGGCCGGCGCCCTGCCCGCCGGGAAGACCGGCATCTACATGGGCATCTTCAACTTCTTCATCGTCATTCCTGAGATCCTGGCCGCGCTCGGCTTCGGCACGATCATGGAGCGCCTCCTCACCAACGAGAGCGCGCTGGTATTGTTGTTGGGCGGCGACAACCGGCTCGCCGTTGTCGTCATCGGCGGCCTCTCGCTGGCCGTGGCGGCGGCTCTCTGCGCCATCGTTACCGACCCCGAGGCCGATCGGGGCGCCCCGCCGTCGCCCCCGGACCCCGCGCGACTGATCGAGCACCCTGTCCCCTCCGGGGAGAGGGCAAGATGAGGGGCCCCGGCGTCTCCATTCCACCTCGGGATGTTGCGGGCACCGGCGCACAAGCGCGGGACGGCTGTCTGACCGTCAGAACAGGCCGAGCTGGAGCCTCGCCGCCTCCGACATCCGGCTCTGGTCCCAGGGCGGATCGAACACGACGTCGACCTTCACGTCGCTGACGCCGGGGACCGCGCGGATCCGCTCCTCGACCTCCCGGGGCAGCGTTTGGGCGGCCGGGCACCCCGCGGCGGTCAAGGTCATCCGGACGGTGACCGCCCCGGATGCGTCGATCGCGATCCCGTAGATCAGCCCCAGCTCATGGATGTTCACCGGGATCTCCGGGTCGTAGACCGTCTGCAGGGCCTCCACGACGAGCTTCTCGATCTCTGCCTGCTCGGCCATGACGGCCTCCTATGACCTTCTCTATTCTGTAGTCACGGGCTCGGCCTTGCCCGCCAGCGCCGCGTGCACCGTGTGCCAGGCCAGCGTCGCGCACTTGATGCGGCTCGGGAACTCCCGCACGCCGGCAAAGACGCCGAGCTTGCCCAGCTCCGCGTCGGGGCCGTTCTCGGTCAGCATGGCGCGGAACCGCTCGAAGGCCTCCTCGGCTTCGGTCACCGTCTTGCCCTTGAGGTCGGCGGTCATCATCGACGCGGACGCCTTGGAGATGGCGCAGCCCGAGCCCTGGAAGCCGATGTCGCGGATCACCTCGCCCTCGAGCGCGATCTCCACCGTCAGCCGGTCGCCGCAGAGCGGGTTGTAGCCCTCGGCCGCCCGGCTCGGGTGCACGAGCGTCCGGAAGTTCCGCGGCTTCCGGTTATGATCGAGGATGACCTGCTGGTAGAGATCGCGCAGCTCGGACGTCATCCGAAGACCTCCCGGACCTTGGCGAGCCCCTCGACCAGCGCGTCGATGTCTTCACGCGTGTTGTAGACGCCCAGGGAGGCTCGCGCGGTGGCCGCGATGCCGAACCGCGTCATGACCGGCATCGCGCAGTGGTGCCCCGTCCGCACCGCGATGCCCTCGCGGTCGAGGATGCTGCCCACGTCGTGGGCGTGCACTCCGTCGACCAGGAACGACAGCACCGAGGCTTTCTCGCGCGCGGTGCCGACGAGGCGCAGGCCGGGGAGCGCCGAGAGCCGCTTCGTGCCATGGACGAGCAGCGCGTGCTCGTGAGCCGCGACCCGGTCGAGCCCGAGGCCCTCCAGGTACTCGAGGGCGGCGCCGAGGCCGATGGCGCCCGCGATGTCCGGCGTGCCCGCCTCGAACTTGTACGGCAGGTCGTTGTAGACGGTCTTCTCGAAGCTGACCGACTTGATCATGTCGCCCCCGCCCTGGTAGGGCGGCATCGCCTCGAGGAGCGCGGTCTTGCCATAGAGGACGCCGATGCCGGTCGGTCCGTACGTCTTGTGCCCGGAGAACGTGTAGAAGTCGCAGTCGAGATCCTGGACGTCGATCCGCAGGTGCGGCGCGGCCTGGGCGCCGTCCACCAGCACCGCGATGCCGCGACGGTGGGCCGCCTCGATCATCCGCTTGACTGGTACGATGGTGCCGAGCGCGTTGGAGACGTGGGCCACCCCGACCAGCCGGGTCCGTTCGCCGAGCAGCCGCTCGTAGGCGTCGACGTCCACCTCGCCCGCGTCGTCGATGGGGACCACGCGCAGCGTCGCGCCCGTCTCCTCGCAGAGCATCTGCCACGGCACGATGTTCGAGTGGTGCTCGAGCGCGGTGATGATCACCTCGTCACCCGCCCCCACCGTCCGCCGGCCGTAGGTCTGCGCCACCAGGTTGATGCCCTCGGTCGTCCCCCGGACGAAGACGATCTCCCGCGAATGGGCCGCGTTGAGGAAGCGCTGGATGCGCCCGCGCGCGCCCTCGTACGCCTCGGTGGCGCGCTCGCTCAGCTGGTGCACGCCCCGGTGCACATTGGCGTTGTCGCGCGCGTAGTAGTCCGCGAGTGCGTCGAGCACGACCTGCGGCTTCTGGGACGTCGCCGCGCTATCCAGGTAGACCAGCGGCCGCCCGTGCACCTCCTGGTGGAGGATCGGGAAGTCTTTCCGGATCCGTTCCACGTCCAGGGCCATCGTTGATTCCTTCATGCCGCCTCCTCGGGGACCCGGCCGCCGCGCAGCCGGCGCCGCAGCAGCTCCTCGCACCAGACCCGCACCGGCTCCACGCGGATCCGGCCGAGCACCTCGTTGGCGAACCCGTGGGTGAGCAGGGAGCGGGCGGCTACCTCGTCGAGCCCGCGGCTCTCGAGGTAGAAGATCGCGTCCTCCGCGAGCTGGCCGTCGGCCGCGCCGTGGCTGCACTTGACGTCGTCCGCGAAGATCTCGAGCTGCGGCTTGCTGTCCACCTCTACCCCGTCCGACAGGATGAGGTTCTTGTTCGTCTGATGGGCGTCGGTCCCGTTGGCCCTCGGCCGGACGACAACCCGCCCGTTGAATACGCCCCGCGCCCGACCGTCGAGCACACCCTTGTAGAGCTGGCGGCTCGTGGTCCGCGGCTGGGCGTGATCCACCACCGTGTGGGTATCCACGTGCTGGACACCCCCGACCACAAAGAGTCCGTTCAACGTGCACTCCGCCCCTTCGGCATCAAGCCGCGCGTCGACGTCGTTCCGGACGAGCCGCCCGCCGAGGGTCACGGCGCATGAGGCAAACCGGCTGTCCGCCCCCTGGCGCACCCGGGTGCGGCCCACGTGAATGCCCTGGCGGCCCTCCAGCACGACGCGGTGATGGTCGAGGACGGCACCCGGGCCGAGGGCGATCTCGGTGGACACATTGGTCAGATAGGCCTCGTCGGCCAGGGCGACGTAGCTTTCCACCAGCACCGCCCGGCTCTCCGGCTCGAGCACGATCAGGCTCCTCGGATGGTCGGCGCGCCCCCCTGACGCGGTGGCCACGAACAGGAGCTGAATGGGCTCCTCGAGGCTGACCCCGGCCGGCACATGCAGGAACGCGCCATCCGCCCAGAAGGCCGCGTTGAGCGCGCTGAAGGCGTCACCGGACTCAGCGGCGGGGGGCTCCGCGGCGCCGGCGAGGTGGGGGCGCACCGTCGGCTCGTCGGTGATCAGGGCCTCCGCGAGGCTGCCGAGACGGCCGCCCGGCGGCAACGGCTGGATAGTCGAGAGCTTGGCCACGTACCGCCCGTCGACGAACACGAGGCGGCTCCACGAGTCCGGCCCCATCGAGAAGCGCGCCAGGTCTTCCTCGGACGGCATCTCCCGCGCCGCATCGGCGGCCAGGTCGAGTGGCGCCGCCACCAGCGGCGCGAGGCTCGTGTACTTCCACTCCTCGTCGCGGGTGGTGGGCAGGCCACGCTCGGCGAAGCGGTCGATCGCGGCCCGGCGCGCCTCGCGCAGCCAGGCCGATCCGTCGACGGCGCCTCGCCGCTCGCGCTCGCCGTACGCCGCGAGGAAGGTTTCCTTAGTGGTCCGGTCCGTCATCGCGGGAGCGTCTCCGCCGACGCCTCGAGCCACTCGTATCCGCGGGCCTCGAGCTCGTGGGCCAGGGTTCTGTCGCCGGATTTCACGATGCGGCCGCCGGACAGTACGTGAACCCGGTCCGGCGTGACGTACTCGAGCACCCGCTGGTAGTGGGTGACCAGGACAATGGCGTTGTCCGGGCGACGGAGCCGGTTGATCCCGTCCGCCACTGTCCGGAGGGCGTCGATGTCGAGGCCCGAGTCGGTCTCGTCCAGGATGGCGAGCCGGGGCTCCAGCACGGCCATCTGGAGGATCTCGTTGCGCTTCTTCTCGCCGCCCGAGAAACCCTCGTTTACCGGCCGGCTCATGAAGGTCGGGTCCATGTCCACCAGCTTCATCTTCTCCTTGAGCAAGGTCAGGAACTCCATCGCGTCCAGCTCCTCGAGCCCCCGGTGCTCGCGCACCGCGTTCACGGCGGCCTTGAGGAACTCGGCGTTCGGCACGCCGGGAAGGTCCACCGGGTACTGGAAGGCTAGGAACAGGCCAGCCCGCGCCCGCTCCTCGGGCGGCATCTCGAGCAGGTTGCGACCCTCGTAGAGGACCTCGCCGCCGGTGACCACGAAGCCGGGGTGGCCGGCCAGCACCTGCGCCAGCGTGCTCTTGCCCGAGCCGTTAGGCCCCATCACCGCGTGCACTTCCCCCGCGCGCACCTCGAGATCGATGCCCTTCAGGATTTCCTTGCCCGCGACGCCGGCGTGCAGCTTCCGGATGCTCAACATGTCCATTCCTCTCCCTCTACCCGACCCCGCCCTCGAGGCTCACGTTCAGGAGCCGGGTCGCCTCCACCGCGAATTCCATCGGCAGGTTCCGGAAGATCTCCTTGCAGAAGCCGTTGACGATCATCGAGACCGCGTTCTCACCCGAGAGCCCGCGCTGCTTGCAGTAGAAGAGCTGCTCGTCGCTGATCTTCCGGGTCGAGGCCTCGTGCTCCACCACCGCCGAGCGGTTGGCCACCTCGATATAGGGGAAGGTGTGGGCCGCGCACTGGCTGCCCAGCAGCATCGAGTCGCACTGGGTGTAGTTGCGCGCGTTGACGGCCCGCGGCAGCACCTTCACCAGGCCCCGGTAGGTGTTGCTGCCGTGGCCGGCCGAGATGCCCTTGGAGACGATCGTGCTCCGTGTGTTCTTCCCGATGTGGATCATCTTGGTGCCGGTGTCGGCCTGCTGGTGGTTGTTGGTGAGGGCCACCGAGTAGAACTCGCCAACGGACCCGTCCCCCTGCAGGATCACGCTCGGATACTTCCAGGTGATCGCCGAGCCGGTCTCCACCTGGGTCCACGAGATACGGGAGCGCGCCCCCGCGCACTTGCCCCGCTTGGTGACGAAGTTGAAGATGCCGCCCTTGCCCTCGCGGTCGCCCGCGTACCAGTTTTGCACCGTGGAGTACTTGATGTGGGCGCCCTCCGCGGCGACCAGCTCCACCACCGCCGCGTGCAGTTGGTTCTCGTCCCGCATCGGGGCGGTACAGCCCTCGAGATAGCTCACGTAGCTGCCCTCTTCCGCGATGATCAGGGTCCGCTCGAACTGACCCGACCCGGCCGCGTTGATGCGGAAATAGGTCGACAGCTCCATCGGGCAGCGCACGCCCTTCGGCACGTAGCAGAACGACCCGTCGCTGAAAACGGCCGAGTTGAGCGACGCGAAGAAATTGTCGGTGTACGGGACCACCGAGCCCAGATAGCGCTCCACCAGCGCGGGGTGTTCCTGTACCGCCTCGGAGAACGAGCAGAAGATGATTCCCAGCTCGCCCAGCTTCTCCTTGAAGGTGGTGCCCACCGAGACGCTGTCGAACACTGCGTCCACCGCGACCCCGCTCAGCCGCTTCTGCTCGTCCAGTGGGATGCCGAGCTTCTCGAAGGTCCGGAGGATCTCGGGGTCCACGTCCTCCAGGCGCGCCGCTACCTTCTGCTTGGGCGCCGAGTAGTAGACAATCTTGTCGTAGTCGATCGCCGGGTACCTGACGTTGGCCCAGCGGGGCTCGCCGGCCGAGCGCTCCAGGGTGCGCCAGTGTCGGTAGGCGCGCAGCCGCCAGTCCAGCATGAACTGCGGCTCGCTCTTCTTCGCCGAGATCGTCCGGACGATGTCCTCGTCCAGCCCCGGCGGCGTCGAGTCGGATTCCACCGCCGAGACGAACCCATACGGGTACGCCCGGTTGGCGAACTCCTCGATGATCTTCTGGCTGCCGCTGCTGCTCATTCGCTTGTCCCCCTCCCCGTCTACATAGCTCAGCGTACCCCCATCCTGTGGAGATGGCGACTAGAAAGGTCGTATTTATAACTCGAATAGAAACAGCTACTTGTTCTCGATCGCGAGTAGGGCCTTTTCGACGGCCCCCTCCACCTCGCCGGCAGTGTCGAGGCGGACCACCCCCGGCTCGTGAGCCGGTGACTCGTAACGGGCGCGGTGCTCGGCCAGCAGTTCCTCCCGCCCATCGGAGACCTCGTGCCGGTCCTTGCTCCGGCTCCGGAGCCGCTCCACGAGAGCCTCGTCGGGGGCGTCGCACCAGAGCACGCCGAACGGAAGGCCATGGCGGTCGGCCACCGCGCGGGCCTCGGCCCGCTCCGCGGCGTGCGAGAAACTGCCGTCCACGATCACGGGCCAGCCGGCCCGGAGCAGCTCGTCGGCCAGTCGCGCGGCCCCCACGTACGTCCGCCGACCCATCTCGGGGGTGTAGAGCCCTTCCCCGAAGGCGGGCGCCACCCGCTCCCGCAGCGGCACGCCGCCGAGCCGCTTCCGCACCGCGTCGGTCCGTACCACGATGGCGCCCAGCCGGGCCGCGGCGTGCCGCGCGGCGGTGCTCTTGCCGGTGCCCATCACGCCGGTGGTTATGACCAGGCGCGGGCGCCGATGAGGCGCCACGAAGCGCCCGGCCAGCTCGAACAGAGTCCGGGCCTCGCCCGCCCGCTCCGGGTGATCGGCAACCTGGAAGGCCGTCACCTTGGCCCGCACCCACGCCCGGTAGGCGCGGTAGAAGTCGAGCAGCGGCACCGCCTCGTAGTCGCCGTTCTCCTCGAGATAGGCATTCAGGAAGCGGATCGCCAGGTCCGGGCGGCCCAGCCGCTCCAGGTCCATGGCGAGAAAGGCGATCTCTCCCGTCACGTCGCCGAAGCGGAAGCGATGATTGAACTCGATGCAGTCGAAGATCTGCACGGGCTCCACGCAGCAGACGTGCTGAGCCTGCAGGTCCCCGTGGCAGTCGCGGCTGCGCCCGGCGGCGACCCGCGCCGCGAAGCGCGCGGCCTCGCGCTCGAGGAAGGCCCCCACGTACTCGCGCACGCGCCGGCGCGTGTCGTCCGGCAGCAGCTCCGGGCCCACCGCGTCGGTCTGGGCGAAGTTCTCCTCCCAGTTCCGTCGTATCGTCTCGAGGCCGCCGAGCTCGTCGACCTCGCCCCCGGTGTCGGCGGCCGCATGGAACCGCGCCACCGTCGTCCCGATCCCGTCGAGCAGCGCGGGCGGGGCGGCGTTCTCACGCACGAGCCGATCGAGCATGCGCTCGGCGGGAAGCCGCCGCATCACCACCGCGACCTCGAGCGTGCGGCCCCGGCCCTCGAAGCGCGGCGCCTCCGCGCTGCCCTTGATCTCCACGACGCCGAGATAGACGTCGGAGGCAAGGCGCCGGTTGAGCCGCACCTCGTCCTGGCAGAATCGCCGCCGCAGGGCGAGCGTGGTGAAGTCGAGGAATCCGAGGTTCACCGGCTTCTTGATCTTGTATACGCGGTCCCCGGCGAGCAGAACCCAGGAGATGTGTGTCTCGATCAGCTCCACGCGGTCCGCCGGATGTGGATAGAGCGCCGGATCGAGGAGCCGCTCGACGAGGCGGGGCCGCCGGCTCGAGCGTTCGGTCACGCGAGCCGCTCCGCCCGGGCCAACTCCTCCGCGGTCTGCCCGACCCGGGCGTCCATAGCTTCCGAGGGTACTCCTCAACCTCCCCCGCCGATCTACGTCAACGCGTTGACATTGATCGTCGTGCCACGATTCCCAGAACTATGCGAGCCACGCGATTTCTCGAGGAAATCCCGCGCCAAATCCCTGGCCTAGGACGTGCATAGCACTCCCCAGTTGTGAAGACACTCCGCGCCTCCATCGTTCTCGCGTCGCTCGCTCGCATCGCCTCGGCCTTCTCGATCCCCCAACCCGGCGAGCTGCTCCCCGGCTCCAGCCCCGCCCTCACGGGCGCTCCGCGATCGGATCGGGCGGCCGCCCAGGCGCCGGCGCCGGCCCGGCCGCTGCGCCGCTCGCTCAATGCCGCCGTCGCCGAGGGAGCCTCAGCGGAGGTCTTTGCCGCCTGCGCCAGCGGGGCCGTGATCATCGGCTGGGCGCTCTACCTCGGGGCGAGCGCAGCGGTGATCGGCTTCCTGGGCGCTCTGCCACTGGGCGCCCAGGTCGTGAGCCTGCCCGCCGCCTGGCTCACCAGCGCACGCAGCCGCAAGGCCGTCACGCTCTGGGCCATCGGCATCTCGCGGCTCACCTTCCTGCCTCTGCTCGCGCTCCCGACGCTCAACGTGGATGCGTCCACGAAGCTCCACCTGTTCCTGGCCATCGTGGCGGTCAGCACGATCTTCAGCGTGGTCGGCAACAGCGCCTGGGTGGCCTGGATGGGCGACCTGGTGCCGGACCGCATCCGCGGCCGCTTCGTCGGTCGCCGGACCATCGTCATCAGCATCGCGGGCACGCTGACCTCGCTCGGGGCCGCGGTCCTGCTCGACCGGCTCGCGCCGATCGGCTGGACCGGCACCGCCCTGTGCGCGCTCACCCTCGTCGCCTGCCTGGCCGGCGTGGCCAGCGTGGTGCTGATGCTGCGCCAGCACGAGCCCCCCGCTGCCGCCGAGCCCGGTGTGTCCGCCTGGCGGGCGCTCCGGCTCGCGCTCGGCGACCTGCAGGCCCGGCCGTTCCTCGGCTATCTCTTCGCCTGGAACGCGGCGGTGGGCATCTCGGCCAGCTTCTTCGCCTACCACATGTTGACGAACCTTCACACCGGCTTCCTGGTGGTGGCCGCCCACGGCGTCGGCGTGGCCGCGGTGCGCATCGCCTCGGCCCGCCTCTGGGGCCACGCGGTGGACCGGATCGGCGCGGGGCCCGTGCTGGTCTTTTGCTCCTTCGGCATCGCGGCGGTGCCGCTCACCTGGTTATTCATCACGCCCGACCGCCTGTGGCCGATCGCCTTCGATGCGGTGTTCGCCGGCTTTCTGTGGGCGGGCCACGGCATCGCCGCCTTCGACCTGACCATCGGCCTCGCTCCGCGGGTGTCGCGGCCCTTCTACCTGGGCGCCTTCGCGACTGCCGGCGGCCTCGGCTTCGGCGCGGCCTCGATGCTGGCCGGCCAGCTCGTCGCTCTCTTCCCCGCCCACTTCGAGCTGGCCGGGGAGACGTGGACCAACCTCCACGTCCTGTTCCTGATCTCCGCGGTGGGGCGCCTGGCCTCCGCCGGCCTCTCGCTGCGGCTGCACGATCCGGGCGCCCACGGCGACGTGCGCGAGCTGGTCCGCGCCCTGACCGAGCGCACCGGTCTCACGGCCCTCAAACCCTCGATACCCTGGGGAGAGGGCCGGGTGAGGGGCTGGCTGGTGAGGCTCAGCGAGGCGCCCCGCCCCTTGAGGTCAAGGATCTACTCGAGCATAGCCCGCTCGCGATGAACTCGATGCAGTCGAAGAAGATCTGCACGGGCTCCACGCAGCAGACGTGCTGAGCCTGCAGGTCCCCGTGGCAGTCGCGGCTGCGCCGGGCGGCGACCCACGCCGCGAAGCGCGTATCGTCTCGATGCCGCCGAGCTCGTCGATCTCACCCCCGGTGTCGGCGGCCGCATGGAACCGCGCCACCGTCGTCCCAATCCCGTCGATCAGCTCCACGCGGTCCGCCGGATGTGGATAGAGAGCCGGATCGAGGAGCCGCTCGACGAGGCGGGGCCGCTGGCTCGAGCGTTCGGTCATGGGCGTTCCGGGGTGGGCGGCATCACACTGCCATAGCGGTGCACGACGCGCGAGCCCGCCGGCTCGCGCAGATGGCCACGCAACTCGAAACGCCGCACACATCCCGCACAGCGCGAGGGGGCCACAATCCCGACCCCCTCGCAACTATGCGAGAAAATGGTGCGCCCTAGAGGAGTCGAACCTCTGGCCTTCGGATTCGTAGTCCGACGCTCTATCCAACTGAGCTAAGGGCGCGTCTGGCGGAGAGGCCGGGATTCGAACCCGGGACAGAGGTTTTGCCCCTGTAACCGCTTAGCAGGCGGCTGCCTTCGGCCGACTCGGCCACCTCTCCAACAGTAAAGCCTGTTGAGTATAAGGCATTATACCGGCGGGAGGATACCCCATGAGTCGGATGCGCCAACTGTTCCGCGACGCCTGGGCCATCGCGCGGCCCTACTGGTTCTCCGAAGACCGGTGGGCTGGCCGCGGGCTGCTCGTCGCGGTGATCGCCCTCAACCTGGGCATCGTCTTCATCAACGTGCTCCTGAACAAGTGGAACAATGCCTTCTACAACTCGCTCCAGGACAAGGACTACGCCGCCTTCGTCAGCCAGCTCTTCAAGTTCACCTATCTCGCGGCCGCCTACATCGTGGCCGCGGTGTATCAGCTCTACCTCAACCAGATGCTTCAGATCCGCTGGCGGCGCTGGCTCACCGACCGCTATCTGACCGGCTGGCTGAAGGACACCGCCTACTACCGGATGCAGCTTCATGCCACCGAGACGGACAACCCCGACCAGCGCATCGCGGAAGACCTCCGCCTCTTCGTCTCGACCACGCTGGGCCTGTCGCTCGGCTTCCTGCGCGCGATCGTGACCCTGGTCTCCTTCATCGCCATCCTCTGGGTCCTCTCGGGCCCGTTCACCATCCCCTGGGTCAATGTGACGGTGCCGGGCTACATGGTCTGGACGGCCCTGCTCTACGCCATCGTGGGCACCTGGCTGACCAACCTCATCGGGCGGCCGCTCATCCAGCTCAACTTCAACCAGCAGCGCTACGAGGCCGACTTCCGATACTCGCTCGTGCGCTTCCGCGAGAACACGGAAGGGGTGGCGCTCTACCGCGGCGAGGCCGACGAGCTGCGCGGCTTCCGCGACCGGTTCGCGAACGTGGTGCGGAACTGGTGGGGCATCATGCGCCAGCAGAAGCGGCTCACCTCCTTCACCGCGGGCTACAGCCAGGTCGCGATCATCTTCCCCTTCGTGGTCGCCGCCCCCCGCTACTTCCGCGGCGAGTTCGCGCTGGGGGGGCTCATGCAGACCGCCTCGGCCTTCGGTCAGGTGCAGGACGCCCTGTCCTATATCATCTCCTCGTATACCGACATCGCCGAGTGGCGCGCCGTGGTGGCGCGACTCGTAGGCTTCAACAAGGCGCTCGACCAGGTGCGCACCGAGGCCGCCATCCAGGGCATCCGGCACGAGGAGGCCCCCGCGGGCGGCCTCGGTCTGGAGCACGTGCACCTGGCCCTGCCCGACGGCCGCCCCCTCGTCGAGGACATCTCCGTCTCGCTACGCCGCGGGGACAACGCGCTGATCAGCGGGCCCTCGGGCGCGGGAAAGAGCACGCTCTTCCGCGCCATCGCGGGCATCTGGCCGTTCGGACGGGGGCGGATCACCATGCCGGCGGGGGACCGCGTCCTCTTCCTGCCGCAGAAGCCCTATCTCCCACTGGGCACCATCCGCGAGATCGTGAGCTATCCGACCCCCCCAGCCGGTCTCACGGACGCCACGCTGCGAGAGGGGCTGGAGGCGGTGGGGCTCCCCCAGCTGGGCGATAAGCTGGACGAGTCGGCCAACTGGGCGCTGCGCCTCTCGCCGGGCGAGCAGCAGCGCATCGCCTTCGCGCGGGCGCTGGTGCAGAAGCCCGACTGGCTGTTCCTCGACGAGGCGACCTCCGCGGTCGACGAAGCGTCGGAGGGGCCGCTCTATGCGCTGCTGCGGGAGCGGCTACCCGGCGCCACCGTCATCAGCGTGGGACACCGGAGCACGCTCCGGCCGTTCCATGCGCGCCGGCTCGTGATCAGGCCGAACGGGGCGGGCACCGGCGCGGGGCCGGCCACCCTGGAGGAGGTGGCGCAGTCGGCCTGAGCCCCGGGGGAGAGTGGCGGAGGGGGAGGGATTCGAACCCCCGATCCCTTGCGGGATTCCGGTTTTCAAGACCGGCGCCTTCAACCGGACTCGGCCACCCCTCCGTCGCCCTAACTAGCCGCTGAATCTTAGCATTTCCGCGCGCGGGCTCTTGCTACTCGATCACCTGATCCGCCTGCAGCAAGAGTGACTGCGGGATCGTCAGCCCGATCGCCCTGGCCGTCTTCAGGTTGATGACCAGCTCGAACTTCGAAGGCCGCTCGACCGGCAGCTCGGACGGCTTGGCGCCCTTGAGGATTCTATCCACGTAGTCGGCTGCTCGTCGGTAAAGGTCTTCGGCGTTGGCTCCGTACGACATGAGTCCGCCGGACTTCGGAAAGACGCTGAACACGTGCATCCCAGGCAAGCGTCGCTGCCTCTCGTAGTCCGCGATGGCCAACCGATGATCTCTGAAGATTTCATCCTGCTGCACGATGAGTGCACCGACCTGAGCCGCCGCCATGCGTGCGAACGCCCCCTCGAGCTCGGAAGCAGTGCGCACCTCGGCGAGATGAAGTGTCAGTCCCAAGCTGCGGGCGGCGGCATTCATCTCGGTGAGTTGAGCTTGGTGGACCGCATAGCCGGGATTGGCCAGGTAGCCTACCCGAGCGAGACTGGGGATCGCCTGCTTGAGCACCTCCAAACGCTTGGACATGAGTTCCCGATTGATCGTGGTGAGCCCGGTGAAATTGCCACCTGGCCGCGCCAGACTTCCCACCAGCCCGGTCACGACCGGCTCACTCACCGTGGCGAAGACGACCGGGAGGGTCGTCCCCGTCCGCTTCATCGCGAGGGCCGCGGGCGTGTTCACCGCAACGATGACGTCCAGGGGCAAGCGCGCCAGTTCGGCCGCGTGGGCGTCAAGCGTCTTCCCCATGTCCCCCCATCGGTATTCGACCGCGATATTCGTTCCTTCGATCCATCCGTGATCCCGAAGCCCACCGGTGAACGCCTTGGTTACCCCAGCACTTGCCGTCGAGGTGCCGGAGGACAGATACCCGATCCGGGCCACCTTCCCCGCTTGCTGCGCCTCGACGACGAACGGCGCGGCGAGGAGACCGCCCGCGACTACTCCAAGGAACACGCGCCGCTCTATCACCGGGCCCTCCCCAAAAGTCGTCTGCGAATCAGGCGCGAAGGAATGCGGAGCCTGCGGTACGCGGGCCGGGTCCATCGGATATTGCCTCCCAGGCTGCGGGGGAGTCTACCAGAAGTGCGCGGCTCGCCGCCCTGAACTGCGTCTCGGGCTCTGTGCGCAAGGGGCTCTTGCTGGCGCCAGAGATTCCGGACGGGATCGACAGAGCTTCAGGGGCGTGCGGGCGGCCCTCCCTGCGCTACGTGGAGCGGCCAGGGGGCGGGGGGCCTAATGAGCCCCAGAGGTGGTGCGATGGGGCCCAGGGGGTCTGGACGGAGATGAAGGCAGACGTGACCGGGTGAGGGCCAGCGCCGAGCCAGCCGCGGCGGGGGGGCCGGGTAGGCGCCTTCGGCCAACCTCTCCCCGGAACTCTAGAGCGACTTGAGGTACTCGATCAGGTCCTGTGATTCTGCCGCCGTCAGCCCGAGGCTCATGACACGGTTGTAGTGGCTCACGACCTCCGCCAGCGTCGAGAACCGCCCGTCGTGGTAGAAGCCGCCCTTGTGGATCTTCTTCGTCTCCCAGAGCGCCCGGAGCGGCGTCGTGCGATAGGCACGGTCCGGGGACCGGTCGGCCTGGAAGGAATCGATCCCGATCTCGTCGGCCTTGTGGAGATTCCAGCCCGGCTCCGTGAAGATGGGCGGCACATGGCAGGTTGCGCATCGCGCCTTCCCGGAGAAGGTCGCCTGGCCACGCGCGGCGCGCGCCTGGTCGAAGGTGTCCGCGGGCGGCTTTGGAACCGGCATGGCGAGCTGATAGAAATGGAGCGCGGCCAGCTTGGGGGTGATCCGATCGTCCGGCGTGCGCTTGTTCGCCAGTCCCGCGCGCGCCGCGACCGGATACTGCTCCCGATTGTTCAGCCGCGGGTCGAAGAAATTGCCTCGGCCATGCATCTCGAGGTTGGCCACGAATGCGTTCCAGTACGTCACCCCGCCCCAGGAGCCCGTCCATGTATGCTGATTGACCCCCGCCAGACCGAACGCCGGCGGAATCAGCGTGGCGGCGGACTTGCCGTCGGGACGGAACGCCTTGCCATCGAGGGTGAGCTGGGCGTCAAACTTGCCCGGCCCCCAGCTTGCGAGCACCTTGCGAACCGTCGCCTCGTCGACCCCCAGCAGGTCGACATATGGCTTCAAGGTCGGGGCCAGCGACACGATGGCGCCGATGTTCAGATCGCTGTTGGGCCACCCGTCGAGCCGGCGGCCAATGCCGGGCGCGAGGGCGTCGTCCACATGCGAATGGCAGAGCGCGCACTGGATACCCACGGACGTGATCCGGCCCTGCGGATCGAAGAACCCTGTCACGCCCACCACCGCATTGGCCTTGAGGAGGGCGAGCGTGCTGCTCGGGTCGTCGAGGTCCACCTTCCCCGCCTTGAGGGCGTCAACGAGCGACGACGGTAGCGCCGCCAGGTCGACCTTGAGGCCGGCGGCAAGGGCCTGCTTCGGCGAGACGCCGGCGCCGACGCCGCCGTTCTTCTGCCCCGCGATCCCCCGATGGAGCTGGAGCGCGCCTCCCCAGAACCCTTCGCTGCCGAAGGTGTCGTTGCGAAAGGCCGCCCGCCCTTCCTCCATCAGCCGGCGGGCATTCTCGCCGATGGCCCCATCGAAGCCCCTCGACATGTCACCGCCAGTCTCGGGCCCCCGCATCGACATGCACGCCGCCACCGCCAACCCGGCCAGGACCACGATGCTCCCGACCCGTGCGCCGATCTTCATGGTCAGTCTCCTCGCGCAGCGCTGCCTGCTAACGCTTAGATGCGCGAGAACGCCAGATCTTACTGCGGGGGGCGCGTGATCTGGAGGAGGGCCTGGTACTCCTCGCCACACTCCGAGCACTGGGCGCTATGCTGAGCCACCTGCGGGAACGCCGCCTGGGCGGCGGGCGCGCCGGAGCTCGCGGCCAGGTCGACGTAGGCGGGGAGCAGCTCGAAGAACTCCGAGCAGACGATCTCGGACTCGCGCGCCTCGAAGACCGTGCCGAGGAACCGGATCAGCGCCGCGCGCTCCATCCTAGGAGGACCCCCTTTCGAAGGCTTTCAGCGCATCCTCGAGGCTGACCCCGCCGGCCAGCAAGGCTGCGCGGAGCTTTCGCCGGGCGTCGTGGATGGCCTTGTACACCGCGTCGCGCGAGATGCCAAGGTCTGCGGCGAGGAGATCCAGTGGCTGCTGATGAAAGACGTGGGCGAGGAGCACGCGCCGCTGATGCGCGGTCAGCTCCGTCTCGATGATCTGCTTGATCCTCGCCCACAGCTCCCGCTGAAGGGCGGCGCGGTCGGGGGCCGGGGACTCGTCGAGGGGCCAGTCGGGAACACCGCCATCGCGGGAATCGGGCAGTCTCGGGGTCCAGCGCTGCCGGCGCAGCTGCCCGAGCAGGACGTTGACCGCGATCCGATGGACCCAGGTGGTGAAGCGGCTCTCGTGCCGGAAGGTGTCGAGCTTGGCGCGCACCGTGACCAGCGTGTCGTGGACGGCATCCTCGACGAAGGCTTCGACCTCGCCCTCGGCGATACCGGCCGGCCGATTCCGTCGCAGATAGACGACCAGGCTTCGCTGAACCTGTTGCCGGATCGCCGCCCACGCCGCCTCGCTGTCGGCGCGGAGGGACGTCACCCAGTCGAGGTTGCTTGGTTCCCCTTCGGGCGGCGTCGTCATCGAGGAGCCGCGCGGGCGACCATCCGAGCGCTACTGCGCGCGATCGAGGCGCTCGAGCCCGCCCATGTACGGGCGGAGGACGGGCGGCACGGTGACGCTGCCGTCGGCCTCCTGGTAGTTCTCGAGGACGGCGATGAGGGTGCGGCCCACCGCGAGGCCGGAGCCGTTGAGGGTGTGGCAGAATTCCGTCTTGCCGCCGCCGGCGGGCCGGAACTTGAGGTCGAGCCGGCGGGCCTGGAAGGCCTCGCAGTTCGAGCAGGACGAGATCTCTCGATATTTCCCCTGCCCCGGCAGCCACACCTCGATGTCATAGCTCTTGGCCGCCGTGAAGCTCGCGTCCCCCGCGCAATGGAGCACCACGCGGTACGGGATCTCCAGGCGCTTCAGCACCTCTTCCGCCTCGACCACCATGGACTCCAGCTCGTCGTAGGACTGGGCGGGCGTGGTGACCTTCACCAGCTCCACCTTGTCGAACTGGTGCTGGCGGATCATGCCCTTCATGTCCTTGCCGTAGGTGCCTGCCTCGCGGCGATAGCAGGGCGTGAAGGCGGTGTAGCGGCGCGGCAGGGTCGCCTCGGCGAGGGTCTCGTCGGCGTGGAGCGCGGTGAGCGGCACCTCCGCGGTGGGGATCAGGTAGAGCAGCCGGTTCTCGTCCGCCTCGTGGGTCTTGAAGAGCCCGTCCTCGAACTTGGGCAGCTGCCCGGTCCGGAGCATGGTGCTCCCGTTCACGAGCTGCGGCACCCAGAGCTCGGTATAGCCATGCTCGCGCGTGTGGAGGTCGAGCATGAACTGGGTGAGCGCGCGCCCAAGCCGCGCCGCGGGGCCCCACATCACGGTGAAGCGCGACTTGGCGAGCTTGACCGCGCGGGCGAAGTCGAGCAGGCCCAGGGCCTCGCCGAGCACGTCGTGGGATTTGGGGTCGAAGCCGAACTGGCGGGGCTCGCCCCAGCGGCGGATCTCCACGTTCTCGTCTTCCGTGGTGCCGGGCGGGACGGAGGGGTGCGGGAGATTGGGTAGCTGGAGCAGCAGGGCCTCGACCTGCTCGTCGACCTGCTTGACCTGGGCGTCGAGATCCTTGATGCGGTCCCCGACCTCGCGCATCCGCGCCGTGACGGCCTCGGGATTTTCGCCGCGGCGCTTGGCCTGACCGATGGCTTCCGAGGCGCGGTTGCGCTCGGCCTTGAGGGCCTCCACCTCCGCGATGAGCCGGCGCCGCTCGGCGTCCTTGGCGACGATCTCGCGGACCAGCTCGGCGCCCCCCCGGTCCCGGAGCCCGCGCTCCACCGCCTCGGGATTCTCGCGGAGGAGGCGGATGTCCAGCATGGCGGGGCCCCGGCTAGACGGTGGCGGCGGGCGTCTGCTCGGCGTCGACGCGGGCGAGGCTGCCGACCTTGTCGTCGGCGTCGAGGTCCACGATGCGGACGCCCATGGTATTGCGGCCCTGGAGCTTCACGTCGGTGGCGTGGAAGCGAATCATCTTGCCCTTGGTGGTGACGAGCAGCACATCGTCGTCGTCGCGCACCTGAAGCATGCCCACCACCGTTCCGTTCCGCCCCTCCGTCTTGATGTCGATGATGCCCTTGCCGGCGCGGCCCTGGAGCCGGTACTCCTCCAGCGGGGTGCGCTTGCCGTACCCGCGCTCGGTGACGGTGAGGATGCTCGCGCCCTCCTGCACCACGTCGGCGCAGATGACGGCGTCACCCTCGTCCACGTCGATGCCGCGGACGCCGGCGGCGGTGCGGCCCATGGGGCGCACCTCTTCCTCGCTGAAGCGGATGATCATCCCCGCCTTGGTAGCGAGGAGGACCTCACGCTGGCCGTCGGTGCGGCGGGCGGCCATCACCTCGTCGCCGTCCTCCAGCGTGATGGCCTGGATGCCGCCCGAGCGCGGATGCGAGAAGGCGGACAGCTCGGTCTTCTTCACCTTGCCCTGGCGGGTGGCGAAGATGACCCAGCCGCCGGTCTCGAAGTCGCGCACGGGCACGCAGGTCGCCACCGACTCGCCCTCGGCGAGCGCCAGCACATTGGCCATGGCCTTGCCCTTGGCCTGCCGCCCGCCCTCGGGGATCTCGTGCACCTTGAGCCAGTGCACCTTGCCCTTGGTGGTGAAGAAGAGGAGGAAGGAGTGGGTGGACGCCACGAAGAGATCGTCGACGATGTCCTCTTCCTTGGTCTCCATGCCGGTCACGCCCTTGCCCCCCCGCTTCTGGCTGCGGTAGGACTCCACGTGCGTCCGCTTGATGTAGCCGGAGCGCGTGATGGTGACCACCATGTCGTCGTCGGCGAGGAGGTCCTCGATGGTGAGGTCGGTGGTCTCGGCGAGGATCTCGGTGCGGCGCGCGTCGCCGAAGGTCTCCTTCAGGGACAATAGCTCGTCCCGGATGATGCCCATCAGCCGGCGGTCGGACTCGAGGATGCCCTTGAGGTCGGCGATGAGGGCCAGGGTCTGCTCGTGCTCCTCCACGATCTTGTGCCGCTCCAGCTGGGTGAGGCGCTGGAGCCGCATGTCGAGGATGGCCTTGGCCTGGATCTCGGTGAGCTGGAGCCGCCGCATCAGGCCCTCGCGGGCGGCGTCGGGATTCTCCGCTCCGCGGATGATGGCGATGACGAGGTCGAGCGCGTCCACCGCCTTGCGCAGGCCTTCGAGGATGTGCGCGCGCTCCTCGGCCCGGGCGAGGTCGTACTTCGTACGGCGGGTGACGATCTCGCGGCGGAAGGCGATGAACTCCTGCAGCATCTGCTTGAGGTTGACGATCTGCGGCCGCCGGCCCACCAGCGCCAGCATGATCACGCCGAACGTCGTCTGCATCTGGGTGTGCTTGTAGAGCTGGTTGATGGCGATCTGCGGGATCTCGCCGCGCCCCAGCTCCAGCACCACCCGGATGCCTTCGCGGCTCGACTCGTCGCGGCGCTCCGAGATGCCCTCGATCTTCTTCTCGCGCATCAGCTCGCCGATCTTCTCGATGAGCGTGGCCTTGTTCACCTGGTACGGCAGCTCGGTGACGATGATGGCCTCGCGCCCGCCGCGGAGCTTCTCCACGTGCGCCTTGGCGCGCAGGGTGATGATGCCGCGCCCGGTGGTATAGGCCTCGCGGATCCCGTTGCGGCCGTAGATGTAGCCGGCGGTGGGGAAGTCCGGCCCCGGGATCACCTTCATCAAGTCTTCGATCGACGTGTCCGGGTTGTCGATGAGCAGGACGAGGCCGTCCACGATCTCGCCCAGGTTGTGGGGCGGGATATTGGTGGCCATGCCGACCGCGATGCCCGAGGAGCCGTTGATGAGGAGGTTCGGCACCTTGGTGGGGAGGACGGTGGGCTCCTGGAGGGACTCGTCGAAATTGGGGAGAAAGTCGACGGTGTCCTTCTCGATGTCGGCGAGGAGCTCGTGCGCGATGCGGGACAGTCGCGCCTCGGTATAGCGCATGGCCGCGGGCGGATCGCCGTCGATGGAGCCGAAGTTCCCCTGCCCGTCCACCAGCGGGTAGCGGAGGGAGAACTCCTGGACCATGCGGACCAGGGCTTCGTACACGGGCGAGTCGCCGTGCGGATGATATTTGCCCAGCACCTCGCCCACCACGCGCGCCGACTTCTTGTAGGGGCGGTTGAACACCAGGCCCAGCTCGGACATGGCGTACAGCACGCGGCGGTGCACGGGCTTGAGGCCGTCGCGGATGTCGGGCAGGGCGCGGCCGACGATGACGGACATCGCATAGTCGAGATACGACCTGCGCATCTCCTCTTCGATGGGAACCGGCGTCTGACGTTCGGGGGACATGAGGCTCCTTCGGACTGGTGCCGCCTAGACGTCCAGGTTGATGACGTCCAGCGCGTTCTTCTCGATGAACTCGCGCCGCGGCTCGACGGCGTCCCCCATGAGGACGGTGAACATCTCGTCGGCGCCGACGGCGTCTTCCATGGTGACCTTGAGCAAAGTCCGGGTCTCCGGGTTCATGGTGGTCTCCCAGAGCTGCTCCGGATTCATCTCGCCCAGCCCCTTGTAGCGCTGCAGGGTGGCGCCGTCCTTGGCCTGCTCCATGATCAGGCGCAGGAGCGCGTCGAGGGTGGTGACCTCGGTCTCCTTGCCGCCGGCGTCGATCACGGTGCTGGGCCCCTTGTGCAGCGCGGCGATCTCGGCGTGCGCCTCCAGGAGCTGCGCATAGTCGGGCGACTTCAGCAGATCGGGGCTGAACACCGCCGGGTGCGGGCCGCTGACGTGGAGCATGGCGGCATCGCCGTTGTCGCCTCCGACCACGCGGACCTCCCAGCCCGGAAGCTCGTCCACGACCTCCTTCACCGCCGCCACGATCTCGGTGTCCCCCACCCCGCGCTTGGTGCCCTTGAACTTGCGGCGGAGGAGCCCGTCGATGATGGCGGCGGGAATCCCGCGGCGACCGAACTTGCCGAACAACGAGCGGAACTCGAGCGCGCGCTTGAGGGTCTCCAGCAGCGCCTGCTCCTTGAGCGGCGCCGTCTTGCCGGGCACCTTCACACCGGCCTTCTCCACCCAGTTCTCGAGGAGGAACTCCTCCATCTCGCGCTCGCTCATGAGATATCGCTCCGCCTTGCCCTTCTTCACCTTGAAGAGCGGCGGCTGCGCGATGAAGAGGTGCCCGGACTCGATCACCTGGACCATGTGGCGGAAGAAGAAGGTCAGCAGGAGCGTCCGGATATGGGCGCCGTCCACGTCGGCGTCGGTCATGAGAATGACCTTGTGGTAGCGGAGCTTGCTGACGTCGAACTCCTCGGGGCCGATGCCGGTACCCAGCGCGGAGATCAGCAGCCGGATTTCATTGTGGGACAGGACCTTGTCGTAGCGCGCCTTCTCGGCGTTGATGATCTTGCCCCGCAGCGGGAGCACCGCCTGGACCTTCCGGTCGCGACCCTGCTTGGCGGAGCCGCCCGCGGAATCGCCCTCCACGAGGAAGATCTCGCGGAACTGGGGGTCGCGCTCCGAGCAGTCGGCGAGCTTGGCGGCGAGTCCTTCGTCGTCGCGCCCGCCCTTGCGGGTCAAGTCGCGCGCCTTGCGCGCCGCCTCCCGCGCCTGCGCCGCGCGTACCGCCTTGTCGGCGATCTTCCGGGCGGTGGTCGGGTCCTCCTCGAAGGCCTCGCTGAGGCGGTCGTTGACGATCTGCTGGACGAGGCCCTTCACCTCGGAGTTGCCGAGCTTGCTCTTGGTCTGCCCCTCGAACTGGGGATCGGGGATGCGGATGGAGACCACCGCGGTGAGCCCTTCGCGCACGTCGTCGCCCGACATATCGCCCTTGAAGTTCTTGAGGAAGCCGTTGGCCTTGGCGTAGTTGCCGATGGTGCCGGTGAGGGCGGCGCGGAAGCCGGTGAGATGCGTGCCGCCCTCGCGCGTGTTGATGTTGTTGGCGAAAGAAAAGACGTTCTCCTGATACCCGTCGTTGTACTGCAGCGCGACCTCGACCTCGATACCGTCCCGCTTGCCCTCGAAGAAGAGCACCTTGGGATGGACGGGGGTCTTGTTCTGGTTGAGGTGCTTGATGAACTCGATGATGCCGCCCTTGTAGAGGAAGGTGTGGCTCCGCTCGTCCCGCTCATCCTCGATGACGATCTTGAGGCCCTTGTTCAGGAAGGCCATCTCGCGGAGGCGGTTGGAGAGCGTGTCGAAGGAGAACGTGGTCTCCTCGAAGATCTTCGCGTCCGGCTTGAACTTGACGATGGTGCCGTGCTTGGTGGTCTTCTCGCCGGCGGCGAGATCCCCCTGGGGCACGCCGTACTCGTAGCGCTGCGTCCACACCTTCCCGTCGCGGCGGATCTCCAGGTCGAGCCATTCACTGAGCGCGTTGACCACGGACACGCCGACGCCGTGAAGACCGCCCGACACCTTGTAGGCGGAGTGTTCGAACTTGCCCCCGGCGTGGAGCACGGTGAGGACGACTTCCGCCGCCGACTTCCCCGATTCCTTGTGGGTGTCCACCGGAATGCCGCGCCCGTTGTCGCCCACCGAGCAGGAGCCGTCCGAGTGCAAGATGACCTTGATGCTGTCGCAGTACCCCGCGAGCGCCTCGTCGACGGAGTTGTCCACGACCTCGTAGACCAGATGGTGGAGCCCGTAGGCCCCCGTGTCGCCGATGTACATGGCGGGCCGCTTGCGCACGGCCTCGAGCCCTTCCAGGACTTTGATGTCGCTGGCGGTATACGTCTCGGCGCTCATGCCGCTCCTTGCACGGCCATCGCCCCTACATCCAGCACGCTACCGTCCCGCACCGACCACCAGGCCGCTCGGCGCGCGGGCACGCTCTCCTCCGCGGTGGTCAGGAACACCTGCCCCGCTCCCTCGACGTGCCGGAGCACATTGGCCTGGACGGTGGGATCCAGCTCGGATAGCGCGTCGTCGAGGAGCAGGACCGGCGCGCTCCCGATGGCCCGCTCCACTGGGCCGGCCTCGGCCAGCCGCAGGGCGAGGGCGAGGAGGCGCTGCTGGCCTCGCGAGGCGAAGCTCCGCATGTCCCGGCCGTCGAGATCCACCGCGACATCATCCCGATGCGGCCCCACCAGGGTCTGACCGCGGCGCGCCTCTTCCCCGCGCCGCTTCCGCAGGGCGTCCCCGAAGGCCGCGGCGTCGACGCCGTCCGGCAGCGTGCCGCGATAGCCGAGCCGGAGATCCCCCGCGCCCGCCATCTCCGGATAGAGCCGCCGCACCTCATTGTCGAGTTGATCCAGCGCGAGCCGGCGACGGCCCAGGAGCTCGAGTCCGATCACCGCCAGCTGCTCGTCCCATGGCTCCAGTGCCGCGTCGAGGGCGGCCGGGGCCAGGCCGCTCTGGAGCAGATGGTTCCGCCGCTCCACCACGCGCCGGTAGCGCCCGTGCGCCGCGAGATGCGCGGGAAAGAGCTTCCCGGTGAAGCCGTCCAGGAAGCCGCGCCGCGCCTGCGGTCCGCCGTTGACGATGGCGAGGTCCTGCCAGCCGAATGGGATGACGCGGGCCCAGGGACACCCCTCGCCCGTGATCACCCAGGCGCCGTCGTCGCGGGTGGAGACCATTCGCTTGATCGTGCGGGTGGCATCGGCGCGTCGAATCTCTCCCGAAACGGCGGCGTGCGAGGAGTCCCAGCGCACGAGCTCGGCCGGCCGGCCACCTCGGAACGAGCGGCCGACCAGGAGGAGACAGAGCCCTTCGAGGAGGTTCGTTTTGCCCTGGCCGTTGGGGCCAGTGATGACGTTCAGGGTCGGGGTCGGCGAATAGGAGAGCGTGGGATAGTTACGAAAATCAGACAGCACTATCCATTCGATATGCACCCGGGATTCGCTCCTCCCTGAATCCTAAATTCGCATGGGCATTATAACACACAGCGCTCCCTCCTCCTCAAAGCTCCTGACCACTCCCGGGCTCATTCCGTCCTTCATTTCGAGCACGATTTGCTCGCCGGTCTGGGCGGTGAGCGCGTCGAGGAGATAGCGCGAATTGAACCCGATGGTGATGTCCTCGCCCGCGTATTCCACCTCGAGACTCTCCTCCGCCTCGCCGAAATCCGGATGGTAGGCGGCGAGCTTCAACGTCCCCGGAGAGAGCATGAGCTTCACCGGCTTGGTCCGCTCCTCCGAGAGAACCGAGACTCGACGCAGCGCGGCGCTCAGCGCGGCCTTGGCCACGGTGATCCGCCGCGGGTGCGCCTTCGGCACCACCTGCTCGTAGTTAGGGAACGTTCCTTCGATGAGGCGGGCCATGAGGAGGGTACTCGGCATCTGGAGCAGGAACTGATTGTCCGTGACCGAGACCTGCACTTCCTCACCGGAACCCACGATGCGGGCGATCTCCTGCACCGCCTTCCGCGGCACGATTCCCGAGACACCCCCGCCGCCGTTCACGAGGGGCCGCGTGGCCAGGGCGAGGCGATGGCCGTCGGTGGCCACCAGCCGGATCTCCTTCCCCTGGATGGTGAAGAGGACCCCGTTCAGCGCGTAGCGGCTCTCGTCATGCGACACCGCGAAGCTGGTCTGGGCGAGCATGTCCCGGAGCACCTTGCCGTCGAGGCTGATCCAGGACGCCGACTCCCCGACTCCCACCGCGGGGAAATCGTCCGGCGCCAGCCCGACCAGCTTGTACGAGGCGCCCCCGCAGCGCAGGGCCACCCAGGCATTGTCCTGAACGCGGATGGCCAGTGGCGCGGCGGGCAACTCCTTCACGATCTCCATGAGCTTCCGGGCCGACATGGTGATGGATCCCGGCTTGGTCACCTTGGCCGGCACCGAGACACGGGCAGCGACCTCGAGATCGGTCGCCGTCAACCGCACCGCCTCCGTTCCCGCTTCCACCAGCACATTGGCCAGGATCGGTAAGGTCTGCCGGGGTTCCACGATGTTGTGCACGAGCTGTAGTCCCCGGATGAAAGCGTCGCGATCCACATGCACTTCCATTAAGTTCTCCCTTGTTTCAGAGAAAGAAGAAAGATACTACCGTCGTCGTAGGAGACGTAGGACGTGTGGAGAACGAGCGGGACGCGAAAGCGCCGAGGGCGGCGGTGTTTGGGAGGCGCGATGCCTGTGGACGGGCGCGTGGACAGAGCGGGGGGCGCGGTGGGTCATAGCGAGATGTTCTGTATAAGCGAGTCGATGGTCTTCTTGAATTTGGGATCTTCCTGGAGCATCAAGTGGATCTTCTCGACACCGTGGAGCACGGTGGTATGGTCCTTGCCGCCGAAGGAACGTCCGATTTCACTGAGGGACGCGTGAGTGAGCTGGCGCGCCACGTACATCGCGACCTGGCGCGGGAACGCGATGGCCTTGGTGCGATTCTTGGCGCGTAGGTCCGAGAGCTTGATCCCGAAGAATTCCGCGACCTTCCGCTGGATGTGATCGATCGTGATGATCCGCTCGTCCTCGCCCCACAGATCGGAGAGAACTTCCTGGGCCAGCTCCACCGTCATGTCTCGCCCGCTGAGCGCGCAGAAGGCGATCATGCGGGTGAGCGACCCCTCGATCTCACGGATGTTGGCCTTGATCCGGCTGGCGATGAGATAGGCGACGTCGTCGGGGAGCTGGACGCGCTCCACCTCGGCTTTCTTCTTGAGAATGGCCACGCGCGTCTCGAAGTCGGGGGGCTGGATGTCGGCGATCAGCCCCCACTCGAAGCGGGAGCGTAGCCGCTCCTCGAGCTCGGGGATCTCCTTGGGGGCGGCGTCGGACGAGAGCACGATCTGCTTCCGCGCCTCGTAGAGGTCGTTGAACGTGTGGAAGAACTCTTCCTGCGTCCGCTCCTTGCCCGAGATGAACTGGACGTCGTCGATGAGGAGGAGGTCGATGTTGCGGTACTTGGCGCGGAACTCCGCGGTCCGGTCGTAGCGGATGGCGTTGATGAGCTCGTTGGTGAAGCGCTCCGAGGAGAGGTACAGCACGTGGAGGTGGGGATACGCCTTGGCGACTTGATGGCCCACCGCGTGGAGCAGATGGGTCTTGCCGAGGCCCACCCCGCCATAGATGAAGAGCGGGTTATACGCTCGCGAGGGCAGATCGGCCACCGCCTGGCAGGCGGCCTGAGCGAACTGGTTGGAGTTGCCGACGACGAACGATTCGAACGTGTAACGCGCCGAGAGCCCGGTGGCCGGCGCGGAGGCAGGATCGCTGGCGGGCTGCGGCTCGGCGAGATCCGGCGCGGGCGCTTCCCGATCCACCTCGATGGTGACGCGAGGATTGCCGCCGAGCACCTCGCGCACGACGCCCTGGATGACGTCGGTGTGGTGCTGCGCGAGCCAGTCACGGGTGAACTTGCTCGGCGCGGCGATGCGCAGGTGGTCGCCGTTGAGCGCCGAGATACGGCAAGGCCGCACCCAGTTCTCGATGGTGGTCGCCGGAAGCTTGCGTTCGAGGACAGTCAGAAGCCGGGTCCAGAGAGAATCAAGCATAGGGGAGACTCAACCCGAAACAGACAGTTGGAGGAGTTACGCACAGAGTTATCCACAGGGGTGGATAACTCAGGGGGCTTTCGTGATCAAGGGGTTGGCGACACGAAACACGGCCCACCAGGTCACTTCCCATCAGTCTGGTCGCTAAGCGGCCACGAGCCCTTCCTGCCCAGGCGCTGCGCTCGGGCTCTCGGAGGAGTGCGGTGGCGAACAGTACCACACGAAGAAATCGGCCTGCAAGGGGTCCGTTGCCTTGACTTGGCCGAGGGGCTTCCGTACTCTACGGGGGTTATTCGACTGAAAGGATCTCACGATGAAGAGGACGTATCAGCCCAACCGGCGTCGCCGAGCCAAGACGCACGGGTTCCGCGAGCGCATGAAGACCAAGGGCGGCCGCAAGGTCCTGAAGCGGCGGCGCGCCAAGGGGCGGAAGCGGCTCACGGTCTAGCGCGACCGTGACGGCCCGCGGTGCGAAGCTGTTCGCGCTGCCGCGCGAGACGCGGCTTCGCGGCGCGGGGGAATTTCAGGCGGTATTCGAGCGGGGCAAGCGGGTGGAGCGGCCCGCGTTCGTCGCCCTGTGGATCCCCACCCCGGGCAGACAAAAAGTGGGGTTCACCGTGAGCCGGCAGGTCCGAGGGGCCGTCAAGCGAAACCGAGCCAGGCGGCGGCTCCGGGCAGCGTTCCGGCAGGAGCGCGCGGCTCTTCCATCAGACATATCAGTGGTCTTCGTCGGCCGACCCCTGGTCCAGAGTGTGTCGTTCGACGTGCTTGTCCAGAGCTTGGGCGACGTGTTCACCATGCTGCGGCGGCAGGGGCGCGAGCCGGGCTCGCGAGCGGGCCGACCGTCCGAGGCAACGTAATCTTGCTCGTCAGAATCGCGGATGGCCTGTTGCGCGGGTATCAACTCGCGATCCGCCCGCTGCTGCCGGCGGCCTGCCGCTTCGAGCCGAGCTGCTCGCAATACGCGCGGATGGCCTTGGCCGAGCACGGGCTCATGCGCGGCATGTGGCTGACGGTGAAGCGCATCGGCCGATGTCATCCCTTTCACGCGGGGGGCTATGATCCTCCACCGCCCCGGCTGCCCAACCTCAACCGACAAGGGAAGTGATGGAGAAGCGAGTCGTCTTGGCCGCCATGCTGATGGCCGGCCTGTTGATGTTGTATCAGACGCTATTCCTGTCGCCACCGGCAGAGACGCCGCAGCCGCAAAAGACTGAAACACCAGCAAAAACGCCAACTTCTTCAGCCCCCCCTACCCCGGGAGCTGCCCAGGCTCCCGCGTCCCCCGGCTCGACCTCGCCCGGGGCGCCCGTGCCCGCCGCTTCCGCCGCCACTCCGGCGCCCGCCGTGCCGGAGCACACCGCGTCCGTGGAGAGCCCGTTGTATCGGGCCAAGGTCATCAGTCGCGGCGGGGATCTGCAGGAGTGGGAGCTCATCTATCGCGGTCAGAAGCCGCTGGTCATGCCCGGTCTCTTGGGCCCCACCGGTCTCACCGTCGAGCGTCCGGGGGCGCCCGCCCAGATCGTGGACTTCTCCCTCTCCGGGGATCGCCTCGTGCCCACTCCGGAAAAGCCCGACGGAGAATTGCGACTGGCGGGAGAGGCCGGGTCCGGGCTTCGGATCAGCGAGACGCTGCGCTTCCGCGCCGACAACTACACCGTCGAGCGGGTGATCCGCGTCGAGAACCGGAGCGCAACGGCGCAAAGCGCAGACCTGTCGCTCGCCTGGCGGACGCCCGTGGAATGGCCCAAGGACAGAGCCGAGCAGTTCCAGGGCCAGCACCCGATCCGCATCGTGGGGCTCTTCCAGGAGGGGCTGCGGCGCGAGGATCTCGCCCACACCGCGACCCGGCTCGCCGACGGCACCTGGATCGCGCTCGAGAGCGAGTGGTATCTGTCCGCGCTCATCCCCAAGAGCCCGGGCTTCAAGCTGGTCGAGGCCAAGGTCAACGGCACCGCTCAGGTGGGCGTCCGCGTGACCTTGCCGAAGCTCGAGCCGGGCCAGGCCTGGGAAGGCACCGTGCTGAGCTACGTCGGGCCCAAGGAGTATGACCGACTCAAGGCGTTCGGGATCGGGCTCGAAAAGGCTATATATTTCGGCGGTTTCCCGCTGCCACAAAACTATGGTGGCCTGCCGATGGAGTGGGTGACGGTTCCCCTGCTCTGGCTCCTGCACCTGTTCTACACGTACACGCACAATTACGGCGTCGCGATCATCCTGCTCACGGTGATCATGAAGGCGCTCTTCTTCCCGCTCACCGTGAAGAGCATGCGGTCGATGAAGGCGATGCAGGCCATCCAGCCGCAGGTGAACCAGCTCCGCTCGAAGTACAAGAACGATACCGCCAAGCTCCAGCAGGAGACGATGGCGCTGTACCGCCAGCACGGCGTGAACCCGCTCGGCGGCTGCCTGCCGATGATCGTGCAGATCCCTGTGTTCTACGCGCTCTACGTGGCGCTGTCCGTCGCGGTTGAGATACAGAACGCGCCGTTCATCTGCTTCGGGCGGGCGTCCTCCTGGCTGCCATTGCTCGGCGGCAAGGAGCTCTGGATCTGTAATCTCGCCGACTACGATCCGACGTATATCCTCCCCTTGCTGATGGGCGCGTCCATGTTCGTGCAGCAGAAGATGACGCCCGTGATGGGCGATCCGCGCCAGGCGAAGATCATGCTGCTGATGCCGGTGGTCTTCACCTTCATGTTCCTGAACCTCCCCTCGGGGCTCGTGCTCTACTGGACGCTCTCCAACGTGCTCCAGATCGCCCAGCAGCACTACATGGACAGCGGATTCAAGGTGGCGAAGACGCCGACGCGGGCAACGAAGAAGGCGTGAGCCCGCCGGGCCGCGGGCTCTCCTCCCGCGCCATGCGCTCATGCACCGTGCACCCGCGCGTCGCGAGTCCCCGCGCCGCGAGGCAAGAAGAATGACCTCGCGGCGCGCTCCCGATCCGCTGGACGAGCTGACCGACGCGATCGCGGCATTCACCGGGCATGCTCTGCCGCGTGAGGCGCGTGAGCGCTTCGCCCGTTACCTCGAGCTGCTCGTGCAGTGGAATCGGACCCACGATCTCGTCGGGCTCGACAAGCCGTTCGACATCGTCCGAGTGCTCTTCATCGATTCCCTGTTTTTTCTCCCGTTGCTACCGGAGCGTCCGATTCGACTGGTGGACATCGGCGCGGGCGCTGGCATCCCTGGCGTGCCGCTGCACTTGGTCGACCCCGCGATCGAGCTCACGCTCATGGAGTCGCGGAGAAAGCGCGTGTCCTTTCTCTCGGCTCTGAAGCGGGAGCTCGGTCTCGCGCAAATCGGCCTTCTGGAAGGCCGAGCCGAGGACATCGCCTTAGAAGCGCCTGAAACTAAAGATCGATTCGACGTAGCCGTCACGCGGGCAGTGTCCCCGACCCCGAAGTTCCTTACGGCGTGTCTGAAGTACGTCACCCTTGGCGGGCGCGTGATTGTCGCTGGCCCGCCACCCGGACCTGACTTGCCGTCGCTCCCCGTCGGGTTCGATGCCGATTGGGTGACCGTGCCCTACCCAGGGGGCAAGCGGCGCCGGCTATTTCTCATCGTCAAGCGCCAAGCTTGATTCTGCGACGCAGGTTCCTGTATTGTTCCACGTGGAACGTAGTGCAGGTGTTTCACGTGGAACATGGGAGTGGACGTGGCACGAGTCATTGCAGTCGTAAATCAGAAGGGCGGCGTGGGCAAGACCACCACCGCAGTGAACCTGTCGGCGGGCCTAGCTCTCGCCGAGCGCCGGACGGTATTGATCGACCTCGACCCCCAGGGGAATGCCACCACCGGGCTGGGGGTGAGCAAGGTTGATCAGAAGGCCACCATCTACAACGTCCTTCTCGACGGACTCCCCCTGGAAGAGGCCACCGTGCCGACCGAGCTCCCGGCCTTGACCCTGGTTCCATCGGAGATGGACCTTGTCGGAGCCGAAATCGAGCTCGTCGGGACCACGGACCGCGAGCGGCATCTCAAGTCGGCCATCGATCCCGCCCGCGACCGCTATGACTTCATCCTGATCGATTGCCCCCCCTCACTCGGACTTCTCACACTGAACGCGCTGACCGCGGCGGACTCGGTGCTGATCCCACTCCAGTGTGAGTACTACGCCATGGAGGGGTTGGCGCAGCTGATCCGGACCGTCAACATGGTGAAGGAGCGCCTGAATCCCGGGCTGGCGGTCGAGGGAATCTTGTTCACGATGTTCGACGGGCGCACCAGCCTGGCCGCCCAGGTCAAGACCGAGGTTCACCAGCATCTGGGGGGCCAGACCTTTACAACCGTGATCCCGCGGAATGTTCGGCTGACTGAGGCGCCGAGCCATGGTCGCCCTGTATTCCTCTACGACTTGAAGTCCTCGGGCGCCATCGCGTACCTGGAGCTCACCAAGGAGGTTCTTGCTCATGGCTAGCCGTCATGGTCTAGGTCGCGGGCTCGGAGCCCTGCTCCCATCGACGCCATCGTCCGGGACGGCTTCCTCGGAGGCCACTGGAATTCAGGAGATCCCGGTCCAGGACATCGCGCCCAACCCGAGACAACCCAGAAAAGACTTTGATATCAATGCTTTAAACGACCTTGCCGGGTCGCTGAAGAAGTCCGGCGTCATCCAGCCCGTGGTGGTGCGCAAGGTGGGATCCGGCTATCAGCTCATCGTCGGGGAGCGGCGCTGGCGGGCGGCCAAGCTCGCCGGGCTCGAGCGCATTCCGGCCGTGGTGCGGGATGTGTCGGACGTGGAGAGCCTCGAGCTCGCCCTCGTCGAGAACCTCATGCGTGAGGACCTGAATCCGATCGAGGAGGCCGAGGCCTATCAGCGGTTGCTCGCCGAGTTCGGCTGGACCCAGGAAGATCTGGCCGAGCGGGTGAGCAAGGATCGGAGCACGATCTCGAACTGTCTCCGTCTCCTCAAGCTGCCCGATCTCATCCGCGCGGACCTTCGCGCCGGCCGGCTCACCATGGGCCACGCGCGGGCGCTGCTCTCGCTGACCTCCGAGCTGGAGCAGCTCCGCCTGCGGGAAGAGATTCTCGCGCACTCCTGGTCGGTGCGGGCCACCGAGGAAGGCGTGCAGAAGAAGCGTAGCCTGCAGCCGCGCCGCGCGGCCCGGCGCGTCCCCGAGCTGACGGCGCTGGAGGACTCGTTTCGCGAGACGCTCGCCACGCGGGTGCGTCTGGTCGGCAACGAGCACCGGGGGCGCATCGAGATCGCCTACACCTCGCGCGAGGACCTGGACCGCATCACCGAGATCCTGGTCTCGAAGCGCTAGCGGGAACGACGCGGGCGATGACCGAGCGGCTGATCGTGGGCATGAGCGGAGGCGTCGACTCGTCCGTCGCCGCCGCGCTCCTCGTCGAGCAGGGCTATGACGTCGTCGGCGTGACCCTGCGCGTCTGGCCCTGGCGCGCCCCGGAGGAGGAGACCAAGCGCTTCGGCTCCTGCTGCTCGCCGGAGACGGTGGCCGGGGCGCGGGACGTCGCGCGGCAGCTCGGCATTCCCTACTACGTTCTCAATAGCGAGCGCGAGTTCGACGCGGCGGTCATCGAGGAGTTCACGCGCGAGTACGCGGCGGGCCGCACGCCCGTGCCCTGCGTGGCGTGCAATCGCAAGGTCAAGTTCGGCTCGCTCCTCGCCCGCGCGCGGGCATGGGACGCGGTGGCGGTGGCGACCGGCCACTACGCGCGCATCACCCGCGACGAGGCGACGGGACGCCATCTGCTCTGGCGCGGGCGCGATGCGCGCAAGGATCAGTCCGACTTTCTCTGGCCGCTGACCCAGGAGCAGCTGGCCGCCGCCCGCTTTCCCGTCGGCGCGCTCGTGAAGGACGAGGTGCGCGCGGAGGCCCGCCGGCTCGGCCTGGCCACCGCCGAAACGCCCGAGAGCCAGGAGATCTGCTTCATCCCGGACGACGACTACCGGGGATTCCTCCGGCGCCGGGCTCCCGAGGTCTTCCGTCCAGGGCCCATCGTGGACGGGACGGGGAGGGAGCTCGGGCGCCATGGCGGAATTGCCGACTTCACGGTCGGCCAGCGCCGTGGTCTCGGCCTGGCGACGGGCCGGAGCCTCTACGTCACAGCCCTGGACCCCGGTCGCAACGCGGTGGTGGTGGGCCCCGCCGCGGAGCTGGAGACAGACCGGCTCTGGGCGGAGGACGTGAACCTGATCTCGGTGGCCACGCTCGAGCGTCCGCTGGAGGTCGAGGCCAAGGTTCGCCACAGCCAAGTGCCCGTCGCCGCGACGATATTTCCGCCCGTCGCGGGGCCCCGGCAAGAAAGCCGCGCCGAGGTGCGGTTCGTGGAGCCTCAGCGCGCCGTCTCGCCCGGTCAATCGGTCGTCTTCTATCAGGGCGAGCTGGTCGTCGGCGGCGGCGTCATCGCGCGCGCCAACGGGGAAGGCGCTTGACAGTTTTCCTCGGGGCGTGATACTTCTCTTGCGTTTGTCCCTAATTTCACAACACGCTACCGCCGGAGCCTTCACCATATGCGTCGCACGTTAGGGCTGATCGCGCTCGCCGTCCTGCTGCTGTCCACGCCCGCGCTGGCCGCCGAAGGCGGCGGGCACGACAGCGGGCTCATCAACCTGGACAAGTCCCTCGCCATCCAGCTGGTGAACTTCCTCGTCCTGCTCTTCATCCTGTGGAAGCTCCTCTACAAGCCGCTGGTGGCCAAGATGGAGGAGCGGACCCAGGCCATCAAGAAGTCCCTCGAGGAAGCTCAAGCGGCGCGGGCCGAGGCCGAGAAGCAGCGAGCCGAGCATGCGGCGCAGATCAAGGCGGCGTACGCCGAGGCGCAGGCCATTCGCGCGACCGCGCTCAAGGAGGCCGCCGACGAGCAGCGGCGCCTCATCGACGCGGCTCGAGCCGAGGCGGCGCGCCTGGTGGAGGCCGCGAAGGCGGAGACGGCGCAGGACATCGTCCGCGCCCGCCAGCAGCTCCGGTCGGAAGTGGCCGACCTCGCCGTCCAGGTCGCCGAGCGGCTCATCAAGAAGAGTCTCCGCGACGAGGATCACCACCGGATCGTGCAGGAAACTCTCGCGCGCGTTGATCGCGTCAACTAGATGAAGTCCCGCCACGCGACCGCGGCGCGCTACGCCAAGGCTCTCTTCTCGATCGCGCGCGAGGCCGGCACCGCCGAGGCCCTCGTCCGCGAGCTCGAGCAGTTTGCCGCCGAGCTCCGCGGCAGCCGGGAGCTCGAGACCGTCCTGCTGCGGCCCTGGATCAAGCCCGCGGAGCGCCAGCAGGTCGCGGTGGAGGTAGCCAAGCGCGCCGGCTGCGGCCCGCTGGTGCAGAAGACCATCGGGCTCGTCGCCGCGCGCGGCCGCATGGACCATCTCCCCGAGCTGGTGGACAGCTACCGCGCGCTCGTGGACGCCGAGGCGGGCCGCGTCCGGGCCAGCGTGCGCGCGGCGGTGGCCTTCACCGAGGACGAGAAGACGCTGCTCGCCACGCGGCTCGGCCAGGCGCTGGGCAAGCAGGTCATCATCAAGGAAACCGTGGATCCCTCGCTCCTGGGCGGATTCATCGCCCAGGTGGGCAGTCTCGTACTGGACGGCAGTCTCGACGGGCAGCTGGCGCGGGTGCGCGAGCGCCTCGCAAGGGGATAGGACATGATCAAGGCGGAAGAGATCAGCGAGATCATCAAGCGCCAGATCCAGGGCTTCGAGACCGAGGTCGACCTCAAGGAGGCCGGCCGGGTCCTCGAGGTCGGCGACGGGATCGCGCGCATCTACGGGCTCGAGAAGGCGCTGGCCGGCGAGCTGCTCGAGTTCCCCGGCGGGGTATTCGGCCTCGTCCTCAACCTCGAGGCCGACAACGTGGGCGCGGTGCTTCTCGGCGACGACGCCAAGATCAAGGAAGGTGATCCCGTCACCCGCACCAAGCGCATCGCGCAGGTGCCGGTGGGCGAGGCCCTCACCGGCCGCGTGGTCAATGCGCTCGGCCAGCCGATCGACGGCAAGGGCCCCATTGCCACCACGGAGTTCCGCACCGTCGAGCGCTACGCGCCGGGGGTCGTGGACCGCCGCGGGGTCAAGGAGCCGCTCCAGACCGGCATCAAGGCCATCGACGCCATGATCCCCATCGGCCGCGGCCAGCGCGAGCTGATCATCGGCGACCGAGGCACCGGCAAGACCGCCATCGGCGTGGACACGATCATCAATCAGAAGGGGCAGGGGGTATTCTGCTTCTACGTCGCGATCGGCCAGAAGCGGTCCACGGTGGCCCAGGTGGTCAAGATCCTCGAGGACACCGGCGCCATGGCGTATACCACGGTGGTGGTGGCCTCCGCCTCGGAGTCGGCGCCGCTCCAGTACCTCGCCCCCTATGCCGGGTGTGCGATGGGCGAGTACTTCCGCGACACCAAGCGTCACGCGCTCTGCATCTACGACGACCTCTCGAAGCACGCCACCGCCTATCGCCAGCTCTCGCTCCTCCTCCGCCGGCCCCCGGGCCGCGAGGCCTATCCGGGCGACGTGTTCTACCTCCACTCGCGGCTGCTCGAGCGCGCGGCCAAGCTGAACGACGAGCTGGGCGGCGGCTCGCTCACCGCGCTGCCGATCATCGAGACCCAGCTGGGCGACGTGTCCGCCTACATCCCCACCAACGTGATCTCGATCACCGACGGCCAGATCTACCTGGAGTCGGACCTCTTCTTCTCCGGCATCCGGCCCGCGGTCAACGTCGGGTTGTCCGTCTCGCGCGTGGGCGGCTCCGCCCAGATCAAGGCCATGCGCCAGATCGCGGGCAAGCTCCGCCTCGACCTCGCCCAGTATCGCGAGCTGGCCGCCTTCGCCCAGTTCGGCTCCGACCTCGACAAGTCCACGCTCAACCAGCTCGCGCGCGGGCAGCGGATGGTCGAGATCCTCAAGCAGGGTCAGTACTCGCCGCTTCCGGTCGAGAAGCAGATCGTGATCATCTTCGCGGGCACCCAGGGTCTCCTCGACGATCTTCCGGTGGATCAGATGCGCGCCTTCGAGGAATTCCTGCACCCGCTCATGGAGCGGCGCCACGCGGCGCTCCTCGCCGAGATCGCGAACAAGAAGGAGCTGACCGACGAGATGCGGGAGGCGCTCACCAAAGCCATCAACGACGCCCGGACGGAGTTCGCGGCGTCGCGGGGCATCAAGGCCGCCTAGGGCCCGCTCTCTCATGGCCACGCTCCGGGATATCAAGCGGCGGATTCGTTCCGTCGAGTCCACCCAGAAGATCACCAAGGCGATGAAGCTGGTCGCCGCGGCCAAGCTCCGCCGCGCCCAGGAGCGCGTCATCGGCGCGCGACCCTATGCGCAGAAGATGGTCGAGCTCCTCGGGAGCCTGGTGGGGCTGGCCGGCGACGACGGGCACCCGCTGCTCGCCCGGCGCACCGGTGGCCGGAAGCGGCTGGTGGTGATCACCGCGGACAAGGGGCTCTGCGGCGCCTTCAACTCCAATGTCCTCCGCGCCTCGCTGAGCTTTATCCGCGAGACGGGTCCCGTCGACCTCACATTGGTCGTCGTGGGCCGGAAGGCCCGCGACTTCTATCGCCGGCGGGAGTGGGCGATCAAGGCCGAGATGCTGGGGTTCTTCGATCGGCTCGCCTATTCGCACGCGCAGGAGATCGCCGCGCCCCTCATGGATTCCTACCTCGCCGGCGAGACGGACGAGGTGCACCTCATCTACAACGAGTTCCGCTCGGTGGCGGTGCAGCGGGTGACCCGGCAGCAGCTCCTACCCATCCAGGCTGAGGCGGCCGCGGGCGGGGGAGCGGGCGCGGGGACCGGCGGCGGCGACTATATCTACGAGCCCAGCCCCGAGGCCATCCTCGGCGCGCTCCTCCCGCGGCACGTGACCACCCAGGTCTACCGCGCGCTGATGGAGTCGGTAGCCGGCGAGTACGGCGCGCGCATGACGGCGATGGAGTCCGCCTCCAAGAACGCGAAGGAGATGATCGGCGTCCTGACCATCCAGTACAACAAGGCGCGTCAGGAGCGCATCACGAAGGAGTTGCTCGACATCGTCGGCGGGGCCGAGGCCCTGCGCCAGATGACCGAAGCGTAAGGAGAGGCCATGAACACGGGCAAGATCGTGCAGGTGATCGGACCGGTGGTGGACGTGGAGTTCGAGCCCGGCAAGCTCCCCGCGCTCTACAACGCGCTCGAGGTGACGGGAGCCGGCAGCACCGACGTCTTCGCCTACTCCTCCAAGCTGGTGCTCGAGGTGGCGCAGCATCTCGGCGAGAGCCAGGTGCGCGCGGTGGCCATGGCCGCCACCGACGGCCTCACCCGCGGCATGCCGGTGGAGGACACCGGGCAGCCGATCTCCATCCCGGTGGGCAAGGAGACGCTCGGCCGCATCATCAACATCACCGGGGAGCCGGTCGACAAGGGCGGACCCATCAAGTCCACCAAGACCTATCCCATTCGCCGCCCGGCTCCCGCCTTCGATCAGCAGTCCACCAAGGTCGAGATGTTCGAGACCGGCATCAAGGTTGTGGATCTGCTCGAGCCGTATACCAAGGGCGGCAAGACGGGTCTCTTCGGCGGCGCCGGCGTCGGCAAGACCGTGCTCATCCAGGAGCTGATCAACAACATCGCCAAGCAGCACGGCGGCATCTCGGTCTTCGCGGGAGTGGGCGAGCGGACCCGTGAGGGGAACGACCTCTACCACGAGATGAAGGAGTCGGGCGTCATCGACAAGACCGCCCTTATCTTCGGGCAGATGACGGAGCCGCCGGGATCGCGGCTGCGCGTCGCGCTCACCGGCGTGACCTCGGCGGAGTACTTCCGCGACGAGGAGGGGCAGGACGTGCTCCTGTTCATCGACAACATCTTCCGCTTCACCCAGGCGGGCTCGGAGGTCTCCGCGCTGCTGGGCCGCATGCCTTCCGCCGTCGGCTATCAACCCACGCTGGGGACCGAGATGGGGGAGCTGCAGGAGCGGATCTGTTCCACCAAGAAGGGCTCGATCACGTCGGTGCAGGCCATCTACGTGCCCGCGGACGACATCACCGACCCCGCGCCGGCCACCGCCTTCGCCCACCTCGATGCCACCACCGTGCTCTCGCGGCAGCTCACCGAGCTGGGCATCTACCCCGCGGTGGATCCGCTCGCGTCGACGTCGCGCATCCTGGATCCCATCATCCTGGGGGCCGAGCACTACAATACCGCCCGCGCGGTGCAGGGGATCCTCCAGCGCTACAAGGATCTCCAGGACATCATCGCCATCCTCGGCATGGAAGAGCTCTCCGACGAGGACAAGCTCACGGTGTCCCGGGCCCGCAAGCTCCAGCGCTTTCTCTCCCAGCCATTCTCGGTGGCGGAGGTATTCACCGGGCAGCCGGGCCGCTACGTGAAGCTGGCCGACACCATCCGGAGCTTCAAGGAGATCGTGGAGGGCAAGCACGACGACCTTCCCGAGCAGGCCTTCTACATGGTGGGCGCCATCGAGGAGGCGCAGGAGAAGGCGAAGAAGATGCGCGAGGCGAAGTAGTGCGCTTCGAGCTCGCGACGCCGACCCGAATGCTCGTCTCCGCCGACGTGGACGAGGTCGTCGCGCCCGGGGTGGAGGGTTATTTCGGCGTCCTGCCCGGGCACGCGGCGCTGCTGACCACGCTCGGCAGCGGCGAGGTGAGCTATCGCACCGGAAAGAGCGAGCAGTACCTCCTGGTGGCGGGCGGATTCGCGGAAGTGCAGCCCGACCGGGTGATCATCCTCGCCGAGGTGGCGGAGGCGCCCGAGGAGATCGACCGGGAGCGGGCGGAGCGGGCGCGTCAGCGGGCCGAGCTCCGGCTGTCCGGCCGGCATCCGCAGGGCTTCGAGAACGAAGGGGAGATCGACTACAACCGCGCCCTCGCCGCCCTCGCCCGCGCGCTGGCCCGGATCATCGTGGCCGGCCGCGTTCGCACCAGCTAACCCTCCCGCCCTCCCGCGCGCGCTCGTCAGCTCGGTCCTGCCCAGCCTCCTGGGCACCCTGATCTTCCCGCTGCACGATCCTCTGTGCAGCGCCGGGGGCGCGACGCGTTCAACCCGCTGATTTAGCGAGGCGGGCTCGCCTGGCACGCCGTTCGCTCTTCCGCGAGGCATGCCGACGATCCTGGTGGTTGACGACGAGCCGCCCATCCTGGAGTTGGTCCGATACACGCTCGAGGATGAGCAGATCCGCGTGCTCGAGGCCGCGGATGGCGTGCAGGCACTGGAAGTGGCGCATGCCGCGCGGCCCGACCTGATCCTGCTCGACGTGCAGATGCCCCGCCTCGACGGCCTCGAGGTCTGCCGGCGGCTCCGCGCGGACACTGCGCTCGGCGGCACGCGCATCGTCATGCTCACCGCCGCGGGGCAGGACGCCGATCGCGCGCGCGGCCTCGCCGCCGGCGCCGACGACTACCTCACCAAGCCCTTCTCTCCCCTGGCGCTGTTCACCCTCGTCCGCTCCTTGCTCCCGGAGGCGACACTATGGCCGCAGACGTAGCGCTATCGCAGGCGCTTGCCTATGCGCGAGACCTCAAGGTTGTCTGCGAGGTCTGGCAGGAGCGCGAGCGGGAGCTCAAGCACGTGAACGCGCGGCTGCGTGCGTCGCATCGCCAATCCCTGCGCTATGCCGCCGACCTGAAGAAGACCTACTGGCGCATGGAGCGGGCCTTTCTCAACAGCCTGCTCGCGCTCGCCAATGCCCTCGAGGCCCGCGACGTGTACACGCGCGGTCACTCGGACCGCGTGGCCGCGTCCGCCCGCGCGCTGGCGCTCGCCTCCGGGCTAACGTCGCCGGTCGCGGAGACGGTGGCCCAGGCGGGGCGCCTGCACGATCTCGGCAAGATCGGCGTGCCGGAAAGCGTGCTGGGCAAGGGCGGCCCGCTCACCGATGAGGAGTGGGCCGTCATGCGCCTGCACCCGCTCACCGGCGCCCAGATCCTGGCCCCGCTGGAGTTCTTCGGCGAGGGGATGCTCATCGTCCGGCACCATCACGAGCGCCTCGACGGCAGCGGCTATCCCGACGGGCTGCGCGGCCCCGCCATTCCCCTGGGCGCGCGTATCGTCGCCGTGGCCGACGTCTACGACGCGCTCACGTCCGACCGCGCGTATCGCCGGCGTCTGTCCCATCCCCAGGCGATGGAGCGGCTTCTCGGCGAGGCGGGACGCACGCTAGACGGCGAGCTGGTCGTCCTCTTCGCCGATACCTATCCCGATGGACCTCCTGACCGCGCCGTTTGACGTCGAGCGGCGCCGCCGGTTCGCGCCGGTGGTGGGGGCGCTCTGCCTCGCGGGCTCGCTCATGCTGGGCGGGGTCGTGGGAGGCCAGTGGCTGGAGCGTCAGGGCGGCCTCGCCCGCGAGCTCGGCCTCGCCATCGAGGGCGTGGCCGTCCACGGCGGCTTCATCGCCCAGGGCCTCATCATCACCCTGGCCGGCCGACCGGGCGGCGCCACCATCGCCCTGCGGATGGCGGGGGCGCTCTTCGCAGCCTTTCTCCTCGGTCGTCTCGTGCCCTGGGGGAGTCTGGCCTTCCTCCTCATCCCCCCGCTCCTCGTCCATGAGTGCCGCGGCCACTCCACGCTCCGGCGCATCGGATTTCTCGCCCCGGTGCGGCCGGCAAGCCTGCTCGTGGGACTCGGGGTCGGCGCCTTTCTCGGCGCGCATCTCCTCGTCACGTCGTCGCTCACCTTCGGCTACGCGATCAGCGTGGTGAGCGTCGCCGCCTACACATCAGCCGTCGCCTACGACGTCGGCGCCAATGCCCTGTCCGCCGAGTGGCTGTTCCGGGGCGCGCTGTTCTCGCACTGGTGGCGTCATTGGGGCTTCTGGGGCGCGGTCACCGTCTCCACGGCATTCACCCTCGTCCGCTATCTGCTCGACCCCGCGCTGCCGCAGTCGCCGGAGGCGCGGGCCGGCGCGATCGTCTACCTGGCCGCTCTCGCGCTCGGCGCGGCGGTGCTGCGAGCCTGGAGCGGCAGCCTCGTGCCGGGCTATCTCGCCTCGGTCGCCTTCTTCGCCGCCTATCGGGCCCTCGTCGTGTGGTAGCCGCCGCGCTCGGCCTGCTGCTCGCGGTCACGGCGGGAATGGTATGGGAAGGCGGAACGCCGGTATCGCCGCTCCGCCATCTCTACCTGGTCCCCGTGGCCTGGGCGGCCCTGCACGGGGGCGCCCGGGCGGGCGGGTTCCTGGGACTCATGGCCGGGCTTTTCCAGGTGCCGCTCGTGTTGCCCGCCATCGAGCGCGCAGGATTGACCGGTGCCGCGGTGGACGGGCTGGTCTCGCTGGCCATGCCGCCGGCGGTCGGCGTCCTCGCGGGCCTGCTCTGCGATCAGAGCCGTGCCCGTGCCCGCCGGCTCGCGGCCCTGCTCCAGATCGAGCAATGTCTCGCGCGCGAGGATCCGCTCTCCGTTCGGCTGGATGCGGTGGCGGCGGTAGTCCGCCGCGGGCTGAACGTCGCGCGCGTGGGCGTCCTGGTGGGCACGAGCGCGGAAGCGGCCGCGCTGGGGAGCGCGCCGCCGGGCGCGAGGCTCACGCCCGTGTCGGCGGCCGCCTGGTCGCTCGCGACCGGCCGGTCCGTGCGGAGCCCGGACCTCGCCCTGGACGGCCGGTTCACGGTACCCGGCCCGCCCGCGCCGGCGCCGCTGCGCGGACTCATCCTGCCCATGGACGCGGGCGCCGGCCCGGTGGGCGTGCTTGCCCTCGAATGGCGGGGCGAAGTGGCCACCGGCACTGCCGCGGCCGCGGCCGAGATCGCCTTGCATCTGGCGCTGGGCGTCGAGAACGCGCGCCTCACGCTGCGCCAGCGGCGCTTCGCCGAGGAGCTGGAGGACAAGGTTGCCGCCGCCACGCGCCGGCTCCGCGAGATCGATCAGGCGAAGTCGGAGTTCCTGTCGGTGGTGTCGCACGAGCTCCGCACGCCGCTGACCGCGCTGGAGGGGTTCGCCGAGCTGCTCCTCACGCGCGCGGTGCCGCCTGAGCGCGCGGCGCGCTTCCTGCGCCACATCCACGCGGAAGCCCGGCGGCTCGGCCGCATCGTCGCCGAGCTGCTGGATCTCTCCCGGCTCGAGGTGGGCGTGGCGCCCGACCTCAAGCGGGAGCCGCTCGACCTGGCCGCCCACGTGGAGCGACAGATCGAGCTCTTCGCGGGTGTCCATCCCACGCATCGATTTCGCTGGGAGGCCGACGATGCGCTGCCGACGCTTCGGGCGGATCGGGACGCGGTGGACCGCGTGCTGCAGAATCTCCTGTCCAATGCGGTGAAGTATTCCCCGCGGGGCGGGGAGATCCGGGTGACCGCGCGGGCCGGAGCCGACGGGCTCGTCGAGCTGCGGGTGGAGGATGAGGGCGTGGGGATAGCGGCCGCCGAGCTTCCACGCATCTTCGACAAATACGTGCGGATCGCCAATGAGGAAACCGCCTCGGTCCGAGGGTTGGGTCTGGGCCTCAGCCTGGTCCGCGCGCTGGTGGAGGCTCATGGGGGGCGAATCGAGGTGGAGAGCGCGCCTGGAAAGGGGAGTGTCTTTCGTGTGACCCTGCCCGCCTGACCGCCACTTTTACCCGATTTTCCAACTATTTGAGTTGACACCTCCGCCCGGCCGCGTGTACTCTGGAGCCCGGCGATGGCGAGGCGGGACGAGCTGGCGGGCCGTATGGCGGAGGCGGTGGTCAAGCGCCTCGTGACGCGCAAGCTCGTCGAGGTCCGGGACGAGGGCCGGGCGCTCGAGGTGACCCGGCGTATCCTCTCGGAGAACTTCCTTGCCGAGGAGAAGATCGACGCCGACGCGCGGGCCCTCCTGATGGACCATGCCAAGGAGATCCGGGACTCGGCCTCCGACTACAAGCGGGTCTTCGCCCTCGTGAAGGGCAAGCTGGCCAAGGAGCGGGGCTTCGTCCTGTGACACGGATGAGCCGCGAGCGACTCTTCGCCCTCGCCGACCGCATCGTGGCCGACCTCTCCGCCACCGAGGCGGTGACCGGGCGCGGGCTGGCCGACGACAAGGTCCGCGGTCAGCTCCGCACCGAGGTGTTCCGCGTGCTGGAGGACGAGACCAAGCTGGACGAGTCCATCGACCAGGAAGTGCGCCGCACCCTGTCCACCTACTCCCGTCCCGCCCCCGAGGGGAGCGCGGAGTGGGAGGTGCTCTACAAGAAGACCCGGGACGAGGTGTACCGGCGGCGATTCCGGCTATGACGCTATGACACGCATCGTGGTCGGGATCAGCGGCGCCTCCGGCGCGATCTATGGGATTCGCTTCCTCGAGCTGCTACGCGCGCTGCCGGGGGTGGAAACCCACCTGGTGATCTCCGAGGCGGCCAAGCGCACCATCGCCGAGGAAACCGACTGGGCGCTGCGCGACATCGAGGCGCTCGCCACGCGGCGCTACAGCGACCGCGACATCGGCGCCGCGCTCGCCTCGGGCTCGTTCAAGACGGACGGGATGGTGGTGGTTCCGTGCAGTATCAAGTCGGCGGGCGCGGTGGCGGCCTGTCTCGCGGACACCTTGATCGCGCGGGCGGCGGACGTCACGCTCAAGGAGGGGCGGCCGCTCATCCTCTGCGTGCGGGAGACGCCGCTTCATCTGGGCCACCTCCGCGTCCTCACCCAGCTCGCCGAGATGGGGGCGGTGATCCTGCCTCCGATGCCGGCCTTCTACAACCGGCCCAAGCAGATCGACGAGATCGTGGACCATACCCTCGCCCGGGTGCTCGACCGCCTCCGGCTGCCGCAATCCCTCGTGCCGGAGTGGGGCGGTCCACCGCCCGCGCCCCCGGCCGCGCCCCCCACCACGGGGTGAGGCTCCCGCCGACGGGCCACCGAAGCGATCGATGACCGAAGCCCTCGACCTGTCCATCGTCATCCCCGTGTACAACGAGGAGGAGAACCTGCCTCGTCTCTGGCCGGAGATCCGCGAGGTGCTGGCGCCCACGGGTCTTCGCTACGAGATCATCTTCGTGGACGACGGCAGCCGTGACCGGAGCGCGGAGATCGTCCGGGGATTCCGCGAGGCGGACCCGCGCGTGCGGCTGGTCCGGCTCAAGACCAATGCGGGCGAGACGGCGGCCACCGACGCCGGATTCAAGGCCGTGCGCGGCCGCTGGGTCGTCACCATGGATGCGGATCTCCAGAACGACCCGCGCGACCTCCCCGGCATGCTCAAGCATCTCGACCAGTGGGATGCCGTCACCGGCTGGCGGGTGAACCGCGGGGACGGCGACTCGCGGGTGCGCCGGATCTCCTCGCGGGTAGCCAATCGGGTGCGCAACGCGCTCAGCGAGGAGATCATCCAGGACAGCGGGTGCACGTTCCGCGCGTTCCGCCGTGAGTGCCTGGTGGACCTCGTGCTGTACAAGGGCTTTCACCGGTTCATTCCCACCCTCCTCAAGATGCGTGGGTTCCGCGTGCTCGAGGTGCCCGTGAATCATCGGCCGCGGCGCTTCGGCGAGTCGAAATACGGCATCGGCAACCGCGTGTTCAAGGCCTTCGCCGACCTCTTGGTCGTCCGCTGGATGAAGGACCGATCGCTCCGCTACGAGGTGGCCGAGGATCTCGGGGGGACCGGGGAGCCGCGGCGGTGAGAGTCCTCCTGATCGGGCTGGGGCGCTGGGGCGAGAAGCATCTGCGCGTGCTCACCGAGCTGGGGGCGGAGGTGTGGGTGGCCGACGTCGTGGAGGAGCGACGCGCCTTCGCGATCAAGGCGGGCGTCCCGCGCGAGCGCGCGGTGGCGGACTATCGTGACGCATTGCCGAACGTGGAGGCGGTGGACCTGGTCACGCCGGCGGACAGTCACCTGACCATCGCGGGGGACTGCCTGCGGGCGGGGCGGCACTGCTTCGTGGAAAAGCCGCTCACGCTCACGGTGGCGGAAGGCCGCGAGCTGGCGGCGCTGGTTTCCTCGACCGGGCGCGTGCTGCAGGTGGGCCATATCTTCCGTTTTCATCCGGTCACGGTTGCGCTGCGGGAGCGGCTGGCCTCGGGGGGCGTGGGGCCGGTGCGATACTGCACCGGCCGCTTCGCGGGCTTCAAGCGGCCGCGGGCGGACGTCGGGGTCACCCAGACCGATGCCATCCACTACTTCGACCTCTTCGCTCACCTCCTCGGGACAGAGGCGACCGCGGTGACGGCGACGCTGCGGGACCATCTCGGCCGCGGCATGGACGACCTCTCCTTCTGCACGGTGGAGTACGGCGCGGTGCCCGTCGTCATCGAGGCGGGCTATTTCGCGCCGGGAAGCTTCCGCGAGTGCGTGATGGTGGGAGAGCGCGCGACGCTGACGGCCGACTTCGGCTCCGCGGAGGTGGCCGTCCACGACAATCACCACGTGCATGGAGCGGGCGGCTGGCAGGCGCGCGAGGGCAAGGTCGAAACGTTCAAGGCCACCGGACCCGAGCCGCTGCGCCGCGAGCTCGAGCTCTTCCTGGCCGCCGCACGCGATGGCGGGGCGCCGCCGGTGGATGTGACGGCGGGTCTCGCCGCGCTTCGCGTGGTCGAGGCCGCCCACCGGTCGTCGGCCCTCGGCCGACGGGTGACGCTCGCGGAGCTCGGCTAGGTCCGCCGGCGTGGAGTTCTTCTACGGGCTCCTGGACGGCAGCGTCTCCCTGGCGGACCTCATCCGCTGGGGCGGCTACCTGGTGCTCGTGGCCATCGTGTTCTGCGAGACGGGCCTGCTGGTGGGATTCTTCCTTCCCGGCGACTCCCTCCTGATCACCGCGGGCCTGGTGGCCGCCGCCGGGTCCCTCGACATCTGGCTGCTCAACCTCCTGCTCATCCCCGCCGCGATCATCGGCGACAGCGTGGGTTACGCCATCGGCTATCGCGCCGGCCCCCGCCTGTTCACGAAGGAGCAGTCCCTTCTCTTCAGCCGCAAGCACCTGCTCCGGACGCGGGAGTTCTACGAGAAGTACGGGGGGAAGACCATCGTGCTGGCCCGCTTCATCCCCCTCCTCCGCACCTTCGCGCCGGTGGTGGCGGGGATCGGCCAGATGCAGTACCGGCGCTTCCTCTTCTACAACGTGTTCGGCGGCGTCCTCTGGGTGACCAGCCTCACCTGGGCGGGGTATCTGCTGGGGACCCTCATTCCCGACATCTCACGCTACATCCACATCGTGGTGCTGGTCGTGATCGCGCTATCCATGGTCCCGGTGGTGCTCGAGCTCTGGAAGGCCCGCCGGCGGGCCCCCGCCGTCAAGCCGTAGCGTCTGGGCGCGGCGGGCCGGGCTTCCGCGCGGCGTACTCCACGAAGACGCCGAACCAGCCCGAGCGCCGCACGGTGTCGAAGCCCGATCGCGTGAGGGCATCCACGATGAGATCCCCCGGCACGCAGTGCTCCACGGTGTCCCAGCAATAGCTCATGAGGATCTCCGCCTCGCGCGAGTCCGCGCGCCATCGGGCGAGCCAGGGCACGATGCGCTTGAGGTAGAGGCGGCCCACCGCGAACCCGAGCCGCGACCGTGGCCGCGAGAACTCCAGGATGAGCACGGTGCCGCCGGGCTTGAGCACCCGGAAATATTCCCGGAAGGTCACCCCGAGATCGGTCACGTGACGGAGCGCGTACCCCATGCTCAGAAAGTCGAACCGGTCATCGCGAAAGGGGAGGTACTCGGCGGTGCCCTGGACGAGTCCGGGGCCGAGCGTGCGGCGCGCCTCGGCCAGCATGCCCCCGTTGCGGTCCAGTCCCGTCACGCGACCCGTGGGGCCGACGAGAGCGCGTGCTGCCTGCGCCACCAGCCCGGTCCCGGTGGCCACGTCGAGGGAGACCATCCCGGGCTTGAGGCCGGCGCGGCGCAGGGCGTTCCGGCGGTAGTACGGGCCGGATCCGAACGAGACCAGGCCGTCCAGTCGGCCGTAGTGGGGCGCGGTGGCCTCGAACATGGAGTCGAGGAACTCGCGCTGCCCGGCCTGGTCCGCATAGTAGCGGTCGAGCGTGGGGTGCGGCGGCAGCGGGGCACGATCCTCGTCACGCGACATCGCTCAGCCTCCACACGCGCGGCGTCGCGCAGGTCTGCTACAGTAGGGTCTCGGAGAGGGCCTCGAGGAAGGGTTGCGTGTTCTTTGGTGCCGAAGGGGGGACTCGAACCCCCACACCCTTGCGGGCACATGACCCTGAATCATGCGCGTCTGCCAATTCCGCCACTTCGGCCCGAACAGCCTCACTAGAATACCGGCGAAGCGAGTGAAGTCAAGGGGGCCCGATGGCGTCAGGCGAAGGCGAGAAGGTCATCTCGACCAACCGCAAGGCCCGCCACGACTTCGAGATCCTGGAGACCTACGAGGCGGGCTTGGTCCTCCGCGGGACCGAGGTGAAGTCGCTACGTGAAGGTCAGGTCAACTTCAAGGACTCCTACGCCTCCATCGACCGCGGCGAGGCGTGGCTGGTGGGCTGCCACATCGCGCCCTACCACCACGGTACCGACGCCAACCACGATCCGGACCGCTCGCGGAAGCTCCTTCTGCACCGCCGGGAGATCGAGCGCTTGCTCGGCAAGGTGGCCGAGCGCGGGTTGACCATCGTCCCCCTTCGTCTATACTTCAAAGAGGGGCGCGCCAAGCTCGAGCTGGGGCTGGCGCGCGGCAAGAAGACCTACGACAAACGGGCCTCCATCCGCGAGCGCGACGAACGACGCGAGCTCGCCAAGGAGGCCAGAGCGCGGCAGCGGTCCTGAGTGGCCGAAGCCGCTACAAGGGGGCGACTGGTTTCGACGGGGATCAGTGAAGCGCAGGCGGCATCTCGAGGTTGCTCTCTCCTCGTAAATCCGAGGGCACCGTACTAGCTGCCAACAATCAGCTAGCCCTGGCGGCCTAACACCCGCTAGCGTCTGCCGGATCGAGTCATCAGGGTCCGGGCACAGACGTCATATTCTGGTGACTGGCTCCAAGCCCTGCTCCGGGGTGAGGGGCGAGATATTCAGGAGCTGGCTGCTCGAGAAGCCCGCCGGTTGGCGGCGAGAGCGGCGAGAGCTGAAGAAAACCGGCTAAAGATGTAGATGCCTGCCGCCGAGGATTTCCGGACGTGGGTTCGATGCCCACCGCCTCCACCATTTTAGAACCGCCCTGCCGGGCCTGGATCAGCTCCAGCCCGGCAGGGCGGTTTCGCGTACGGGGCCGCCGTCTGTGCTCGCGCGGGCCTTGACGACGGCTGGCGGCTTCCCGCCGCCGATGTCGGTCTCATGCGCGCGCTCGCTGATCTGGAAGGACGCCGGCACGCCCCCTGGAGGGCCGCCCGCTGCCGCGCTTACCCTCGGGGGGCCGGGGGGGCGGACTTGCGTGGGTCGGCGTCGACCGGCGCGCGCTCGGTCTGGTAGCTGGCGAAGAGATCGTAGAGCTCGAGCGGATGCCGGACGGGGCCGTGGTCCTTCACGCGCGCGGGCTGGATGAGGAAGGTATGGAGCTCCTCGGGTGAGGGGCCGGCATGCGCGCCGATCTCGGGCACGTACGAGACACTCCCGCCCGGGGCACCGTTCCCGTAGATGACGAGGTCGCCCGCGCTCCGCATCGCCATGAGGTCCCCGATGCCGCGCAGCACCGCCTCGCGGTCGGGCCGGTCAGCAAAGGGCCCCGCCTCGCCCTTGCCCAGCCGATGCACCTCTCCGCGCCAGTAGACAACGGGCCCCTCGGGGGAGCGCGCGAGGACGAAGCCCACCCCCGATACCTTGGCCACCGCGGTGGCGAAGCCCGGTCGACGGCGCTCGATCTCCTCGGCGTCGAGTGGCTCGGGGCTGTCGAGGAAGTAGATGAAGGCATTCGGGCCGGCCGACACCACGCGGATGCCGTCGCGCTGATATGCTTCGCGTCCCCCGCTCTCCGCGTAGATCGAGTCCGTGTCGGGGGCAGCGGGAAGGGTGTCCGGCTTGGGCCGCCTGATGCCATAGGTCTGGAGCCCGTGGCGATAGGACGGCTCGCGCTCGACCTTCGCCGCCGGGGCGGTCGGACGGCCGACCAGCTCCTCGATCAGCACGCGCTCGAACGGCTGGCCCCCGCTCAGGGCGCGGAAGTCGACGCAGGTGGTCTGCCCGTGATCGGCGAGCACGTACAGATCGTAGCGGTGCCCGGCGACGTCGGTCTCCTCCTCCGTGACTTCGGGGACCGTTTCGGTGCCAGTGCCGGTGCTGGTATCGGTGCCGGCGTCCGGTGTCGGTGCGGCGGTCTCGTTCGTCGCTTCGACGATCGCCTCGTCGCCGGTGACATCGGTGGCGTCTTGCGCCCAGACCGCCGGCGCCCCAAGCGCAAGCACAATCAGTACAATTGATCGCTGCATGGAAGTCCCACCCTTTCCAGGCGGGCATCATCGATGGGGACTGCGCCACCTCAATCGACGGCATGATCCCCTCGCCCGCCGAAAGAGCACACGGGCAAACCGTTAACATCGGGCATCCACGGCCCCAGCGCAGGTCAGGCAGGGTTAACCGGCCTCGCGATCAGTTCGGTCGCGCCGGGCTCCGGCGTCGGTCTCAAGGCGCCATAGTCCACGTCGCCACATCTGCAGGGCATCGTTCTTCCGACCGAGGCAGCGTTCCAGCGCGGGACGCGGTCAGGAGGTGCCGCGTCCGGAGACGCAACGTCCAACCATCGTTGGCTGCGCAATGCACGTTGGATTTGGTCGCGAGCAGCAAGGGAATGACCTTCTCTTGAAGGACATTTTTAAGCATGATTACCAAAACCTAGTGGCTCAACATCGAATTGTTACCATCCATTAAACAGAATCGCGAAAACTGAGCCCGGGTTTGAGGGTCAGAGCATGCAAAGACGAGCAATTCTGGAACTTTGGTCGGACCGCACCGGCGCCGCCGCTGTCATGATGGCGGTCACGCTGCCGGTGTTCGTCGGCGGGCTCGGCATGGGCGCCGAGGTGGGCTACTGGTATTTCGGCCAGCGAAAGGTCCAGAACAGCGCCGACGTCGCGGCCTACGCCGGCGCGGTCGCGCTTCGCGCCGGCGACGACGGCTCGACGATCGAAGCTTTTCGCGCTCGAGGCGGCCGAGAAGACCGGCTACGAGGCCTCCCGCGGGATGATCTCCGCGGTGACGCCGCCAACCTCCGGTGCCTACGCCGGCGACGCCAATGCGGTCGAGGTGAACGTGCAGGAGGACCTGCCGCGGATGTTCACCGCGCTGTTCGCCGACGGCGACGTCGAGGTCGCCGGGCGCGCGGTGGCGCTGGTCGGGGCCGGCCAGCAGACCTGCGTGCTGGCGCTCGACGACACCGCCTCGGGCGCCGTCACCTTCACCGGCTCGACCGGCGCGATCCTCGTCGGCTGCAACGTCCACGCCAACTCGCTGTCCGAAACCGGCGTCGTCGTCAGCGGCTCGGCCGAGGTGGAGACGCCCTGCCTCTCGTCTTCCGGCGGCGTGTCGGTGACCGAAGGCCTGACGCTGACCGAATGCGCCGTCCCCTACATCAACGCCGACCAGGCCCCCGATCCCTATGCCGACCTGCCGGTGCCCGACACCAGCCAGCCTGCAACGACGCCGAACGTCTTCGGCGGCGGGGCCGGCGCGACCTACGACATCACCCCCGGACGCTATCAAGGCATGGACATCCGGCGGACCGTCAACATGGCGCCGGGGGTCTATGTCATCGACGGCGGATCGCTCAGCGTGAACTCCACCGCCACGGTCAATGGCAGCGGCGTCACCTTCTATCTCACCAACGGAGCGACGCTGTCGATGAACGGCGGCGCCAACGTCGACCTGAGCGCGCCAACCGCGGGCACCTACTCCGGCGTGCTGGTGTTCGTGGACCGCGACGAGCCCTTCAACGACTACACCGTCAACGGCAACTCCGGCTCCACGGTGAACGGAGCGATCTACGCGGCCAACGGCCACGTGCGGATGAACGGCAGCAGCACCTTCGGCGGCGGCTGCACCCAGATCGTCGCCCGGACCATCGAGTTCAGCGGCAGCGCCGGGCATCGGCGTCGACTGCACCGGGTCCGGGCGTCCGCGACATCCGCTCGTCGCGGCTGGTCACGCTGGTCGAGTAGGGGAACGGGCATGCGGACCGTTCAGCCTCGCTGCAGGCGCCTGCGCGCAGACGCGCGCGGCGTGGCCGCCATCGAGTTCGCGATCGGCGCGCCGGTGCTGATCCTCGGGCGTCCTCGCGATGGTCGACACCGGCATGTCGGCGGCGACGCGCATGGAGCTCGACCGAAACGTGCGCTCCGGCGCCCAGGCGGCGATGTCGCTCAACAACGACCCGGATGCGATCCGCACGATCGTGCTCGCGTCGTCGGGCGACCTCGCCGATGTCGCCGTCGACGTCGCGATGGTCTGCGCGTGCGGCGAAGAGGCCGCATCCTGCACCGTGCCGTGCGACTCCGGGGAGGCACCCTCGGTCTACTTCGACATTGCCGCCAGCGCCCGTTCGAGGGCATCCTGCGTCGACCGCGTCGTTGCACTCGCAGACCCGTGTCCAGATCCGCTGATCACCGACCGGCTGCGCGGGTCATCGCGGCGTTTCGTCGCCGACGAGCGCGGCGTTTCGTCGATTGAGTTCGCCGTCGTCATCGGGCTGCTGGCGATCATCGTCCTGGCCTCGCTCGACTTCGGACGGACGCTGGCCGCTCGCAACGAGATGAGCCACGCGCTGAGCCGCGCCACGCGCGCGGTCAACCTCAATCCCGAGACGACGCCCGAGGAGGTGCAGGCGCTGCTCGAGAGCGCCCTCGCCGAATATCGATGGCACCGATCTCGAGGTGGCAGATCGACGAGATCGACGGGCACGAGCTACATGCGGGTTTCGGTCAGCTTCCCATTCCACAGCAGCATGCCGTTCCGAGAGGCCGAGACGATCCTGAACGGTCTCGACGCTTGCGCCGATGGTGTCTCCGACCCTCTAGCGACGGCTACACGCGGCCATTTCTCCGCTCAGCCTCACATTGGCGCAGGCTGCTGGTCGGCTCTGCCCACAACGTGGGCTCCACCCGGCATCCACTGCGCCGCTGGTGGACGCAGGACGGGCCGAGTGGGCGCTTGGGCGGCTGCTGCTCGTGCCCTCCGCACAAGCAGAAACACGCCGATCACACTGCGAGTGAACATCCGGCTTGCGAAAGGTCCTGGAGCGTGGCATCTGCCCGGCGAGCAGTGTACTCAAAAAAGTGACAATTTAAATGCAATACAGTGCATTCCTGTTCTTGTACCCGCTGTCAGCGTTTGTGTTACTTCGTGTTCATGGCGAGGGCGGCGCGGAGCAGCCTGCGTTCACGACGTTCGAGATTTTCATGTTGGTCTTGTTCGCGCCGCTGATGCTCAAGTTCGTGGTCGGCTTGTCGATCGCCTTGTGGCACCCGATTGTCGAACAGCGGCGGGCGCGAAGAAGGAGCGCCAACGCGGCCCCCAAGGTCTCGGTCCTCATTCCCGCCTGGAACGAGGAAGTGGGCATCGCCGCGGCGATGCTTTCCGTCGTGCAGGCAGATTATCCGGACCTTGAGCTGATCGTGATCGACGATGGGTCGACCGACGGCACCTATGAGCAGATCAAGCAGGTTGCGGCCCGCTTTCGGGGCGATCGGCAGTTTGGCCACCGCGACATCCGGTTCCGACGCGTCCGAAATGGGGGTAAGGCGCGCGCGCTGAACACCGCGCTGAAGCTTGCCACCGGCGAGATCGTCGTGACCATCGATGCGGACAGCCTTGTCGAGCGGCAGGCCATCGGGAATCTCGTCAAGCATTTCGCGATCCGAAGGTGGCTTCCGTGGCCGGCAATGTCGCCATCGGCAATCGCAACAGCTGTATCGGCCTCATGCAGCAACTGGAGTATCTGTTCGGATTCTATTTCAAGCGGGCCGACGGCATGCTGAACGCCGTTTATATCGTCGGCGGTGCGGCGGCCGCATACCGTCGCTCGATCCTCGTCGAGGCCGGTGGGTTCGACGAGACCATCATTACCGAGGACATCGAGCTGTCGACCCGGCTGCAAGCGCTTGGCTTCAAGGTGCGCTATGCCCCGGATGCAACGATCTTTACCGAGGGACCAAGCGACTTCAGGTCCCTGTGCTTGCAGAGGCTGCGCTGGAAGTATGGGCGGATACTGACTTTCCTCAAATTCCGACGCCTATTTTTCAGCCTCGACCGGGATCACAACAAGTTCCTGACGCTTTTCGTCCTGCCGGTCACCTTGTACTGCGAGGCATTGTTGATATTTGCGCCATTTCTTCTGATCGCCTTTTACGCCTATGCGCTAACGGCAGGCGGGTTGAATGCGTTGACCTACGTCGTCGTGTCCGGCGCGATCGTGACCCTGCTTCAGATCGCGTCCGATCGGAACTCGCGATATCACTGCAACCTCCTGGTCCTGGCGCCCGTCGCCTGGGCCGTCTTCTATTTCGTCGATGCCATCGAGTACCAGGCGCTGATCCGCAGCCTCTATCGGCTTGCCATCAAGCGGGGGCCGTCGTGGCAACGGTGGCAACGGCGAGGCGTGTTCGGTGATAAGCAGATCAATTCGCCGCAGGTCACCGCCTCCAGAAGACGTCCCAAATTGCGGCGGGCATAGCCCGATGCCCTTCGGAACGCTTGGCCGAATATACACAAATGGTGCGCGCGCCCATCAGATGTAGTGCTGCGCGATACGGCGAAACTGGTCATTGATCGACACTAACCAACGACCACCATCAGTCCGGTGAGCAACGTCAGG
>CAVYTA010000004.1:0-312251 GCA_963771355.1 uncultured Candidatus Rokubacteria bacterium
GAACGCGCCGGATCACCCGCCAGATCTGACGGATGGAGGCGTCGACGCCGCGAAGGGAGTCGACCGCATGGCGGCTCCGCGGGCCGAAGGCGTGGGCCGACACGTCGTAGTCCAGGAAGTTGACGTAGATCGCGGGCAACCCCGCATAGGCGTCGCGCGACGCCGCGAGGGTGAAGAGCTCCCGTATCCACACCGAGATGCCGACGTGAAGCTGCAACCATTGCCAGTGCACCTTGACCGCGCCGGGCTCGCGAACCATCCGCGGCACCACGAGGGCGATCTCGCGCAGAGTCAGAGCCAGACTCTTCAAGATCACCCAGCCGACCACGACCGCGCCGGTCAGAACGCTGGTGAGGCCTCGCCGCGTCGGCCGGCTCAGCCGCGTGAAGCTGAACAGCGCATCGTCAGCTCCGCCGGTGAACACGCACCCGTACACGCTTCCGCCGGAGAGCACGCCGGTGCGGCCCTTGGTATGATCCGTCTCCACGAGCTCGGCATGGCCGGCTCGCGGAAAGTGGATGTCCATCCGGCGGCGCTTGTCGTGATAGTGGAAGCCGGGAATGTTCGGCCGCACGCCGTACATCAAGGCCATCTGGAAGGCAGGCGTGGAGGTCGGCATGCCCACCGACATGGGTCGCCGCCGGTGCCCGTGGCGCGCCAGGAGTTGCCGGAGGAACGGCATGCGGCCGGTGAGGAGCGCGCGGTCCAGCACCTCGGCCGAGAGCCCGTCGATCTGCACGATGACGAAGCGCCGGTAGGTCGGCTCCGGCGAACGGCCGGCCCGCACGCGACGGATCAGCCGATCGAGGCTTCGCTGCAGGAGCAGGGCAATGTCGTCGGCTGGCATCGGAGAGCCGCGACGGCGTCGCCCGCGGCCTTACCGCGGAATGCCCTCGGCGATACGCACCGCGGTCACGAGGTCCACGCCCTCACGCCGCTGAAAGGTGACGCGGACGGGCGTGCCCGGCCTGAGCCCCGCCCGGTCCACCTTCACCGTTGGGGGCAGCGCGAAGACGTGTCCGCTCTCGAGGGTGAGCGTCATGGCGGCATTATCCACCCGAGCGACCCGTCCCGTCACCTCCTTGGTGACGCCTCCCTCGTCGGGGTTGGCCGCGTCGGTCGGGGCCTTGCTCCTGACCGCGGGAGCCTGGCTCTTGTCCGTGGGGTCATAGCCGCCCTGATACCCCTGAACCGGTCCGGTCGGGTTCGGGGTGGCGGGCGGGTTGCTGGGCTGCGCCGGGGCGGAGCCCACGACGCAGGCCAGCGCCGCGCCCGCCACGAGGCACGCGATCTGGGCGCGCATTGCATTAGCGTTCAACGGGGACGCCTGTCTCTTCGTCAAGCCCGGGCTCCCGAGCCGGCCCGGAATCCTTGTCCGGATAGCGCTGCTCCGGCTCGGGAGGACGGGTTTCCTTGGGGTCGCGATAAGTATCGGGTCTGGGCTGCTTCTTCTTACCCATGTCTCGGTCCCCTTGATACCGGGTAGAGACCTACCCGGTCGCTAGCGTCCGATACCGAGGATGAAGAACAGGAACAGGATGCTGGCAGGAACGCCGAGCATCCAGAGAATCACGTACGTGAGCGCACGGCCCTCCTGCATCTTCCGGCTGAAGCGATCGAGCTTCATCACATCCTCCTGTGTTTCACATCGAGGTAGTGGGTGCTGTCTGCCCGTATGCAAGAGGCAGCTTTCGTGCCAGCTAGGCAGGCTCCTCGAGGCCGGTCCGCGCAAAGCGGCGCAGCGCCAACTGATGCCGAGGAAGCAAGACGCCGAGCATCCCGATCGTCGCGAACACGTTGCCGATCACGATTGCCCACCACGGGATCGGGTCCAGGAGCCCCTCCGCCAGCACCACCAGGAGGGCCAGGAAAGCGACCTGGAAACAGCACAGCAGCATGAAGATGGCGAACAGGAAGCGGAAATCCCGGTCGGCGATCGCGAACAATCCGCCAAGCGCGCAGCCGAACACGATGAACGCGAGGCCGTGCACGATCGTGTACTTGACGACGAGTCGGGTGCTGGTCTCGACCGGCGCGGCGTGGCTCCAGCCATCGAAGAGCGCCGCACCGAGCAGGCTCGGCGTCCGCAACGGCGTGTCCCTCAGAAGATCGTAGGCGAGGAACCACACCGCGACCATCACCGCACCGATGAGTCCGGCGGTGGCACCCTCGAGTAGGACGTTTTTCGCGCGCATAGCGGAGCCCTCCTTTTCTCTCAACAGTCCTGGGGTGCCAGAGTCGTGCCAGGGACGCGACAAGGTAGGAATCGCAGGGCAGCGATTACCGACTTCCACGAAGGCACGGATGTTGCTTCCTCCCAACTTGAAAGGAGGTGTCGTCATGTCGCTGATCCATACGATCTACTGCCCGCGCTGTGCGAAGCTCCAGGGAGTAAGGGACTGGCGCGAACATCGTGACAATCTCGTGCTGGAGCTGGAGCCATGTGGCCACGTGATCGAGCGCTGCGCGCGCGTCGAGTGGGAGCCGGACGAGGTCGCAGCCGCTTGACCCGCGCTCTCCGCGCGGCCTCCGACTGAGGTGTCGGAGTGTCCCGCTGGAGAATTGCTGTCGTCGTGGCACTCGGCGTAGGTCTCGGCGCGCTGGCGATGAGCCTGGACGTCACGGACTTGGTGCCGCGACTCCGGACCCGCATCGACGCCCTGGGGGCCTGGGGCCCGGTAGCCTTCGTGGCGCTGTACGTTTCCACCACCATGGTGGGGGTGCCGGGAACGCCGTTCACGGTGGTCGCGCCGTTGCTGTTCGGTAGCCTTGCCGCCTTTGTCACCATGGTGGTGGCAAGCACACTCTCGGCCTCGGGCGCCTTTCTCGTCTCCCGCCATCTCGCCCGCGACGCCGTGAGGCGTCGGCTGGGAAGCCACCCCCGCTTCAAGCAGCTCGACCGATTGCTGGACGAGCATGCCTGGATCGTGATCCCGTTCGTGCGGGTGGTCCCGTTCCCCTTCGTGGTCAATAACTATGGCCTGGGGCTCACGCGCATCGGCTTCTGGCGCTACCTCGCCTGGTCCGAGGTGGGGATGGTGCCGATGAACGCGCTCCTCGTCCTGGGGGCGGACTCGGTCTTGCGGGCGGTGTCCGGGAACATGTCCTGGGCCGTGACGGGACTCGCGGTGGTCGCTGCGGGGGTCATCGCGGTCCTGGCGGTCCTCGGACGGCGGCGCTGGGTCGCGGCGGAGCGTCAGGAGATGGCGAGTACGACCAAGGCCTGATACCCCCTCGGTGCACCCCGGGGCACTCTCGGGTGCACATCGTGGCCGATCCCGCGCCAGGCTCCGGAGGCTCGCTCTCGACCGAGCTCGCCCGGGAGCGCACGCGCGCCGCCATCCTGACGCTCCCGTACGTGAAATGGCGACGACACCCAGACCCCCGAGGTGGCTCAATGACGAAGTTTGGTGTAGTGCTCTCGCTCATCGGCGTGACGCTCCTGTCTGGCTGCGCCAGCGCGCACGTGGTCACCGTGAAACGAGCGACGGCGGACGTGCCGTGCCTGCGACCGGTTCCCGAGCAGGACTTGCTGGTCGGCATCGCGCTGTCCGGCGGGGGCAGTCGCGCGGCGCTGTTCGGCCTGGCCGGCCTGGAGGCTCTGGCCGAGTTGAGGGCGGCGGACGGCGCATCGGTCCTCGGAAAGGTCTCGCACCTGTCGAGCGTCTCCGGGGGCAGCCTGGCGGCCAGCTACTACGCCCTCAAGAAGCCGGGTCGAGAGGTCGCCATCTTCAAGCCGGATGGCTCCCTTTCCGACGCGTACCGAACCTTCTTCACCCAGTACCGAGCCGACCTGGGCCAGGATTTCGAGACGCCCCTGATCTGGAACCAGCTTCTGTCGTTCCGATGGATCAATCCCGCCCTGGCGGCGCGATCGCTCGCGGAGATCCTGCGCGATCGCCTCTTCGGCATGGCGACCCTTGGTGAGATCAGCGAGCGCGAGGCGAGGGGAGATAGCCCCGGCCTCATCGTCAACAGTACGCTCTACAACAATGGCCGTCGCTTCGCCGCCACCGTCCTGCCGACCGAAGCCTTCGACTATGACTTCTTCGCGGACCTGGAGAAGTCCCTCCGGGCGCGCGGGCGCGAGATGGAGCCGGCGCCTTATATGCAGAAGCGCTGGGCCCTGCTCAGGCCGATGACCCCGCTCGAGATACACATGGATCCGTGCCCGCTCCCCCTGGCCGGTGTGGCGACCGCGTCGGCATCCTTCCCGCCGCTCGTCGGGCCCATCACCATGCAGGTGGGTGGGGAAAAGACCTACTGGCATGCCGGCGACGGCGGCCTCTACGAGAACAACGGCGCCGAGACGCTCCTCTTGATGTATCTCAAGCAGCTGCAGGCGAAGCGGACCAAGCGCGCGTTGCTCAACGCGTTCGACAGCTCGTTTCCCTTCGCGGTCGGAGAACGCCGGCTCGGGCTTCGGTCCTTGCCGTTCTCCATCCTCAACTTCGATTTTTCCCGCATCCCGAGCATCATGGAGGAGCGGGCCACGACCTATCAGGCGCTTTTCTTCCGGTCTCTCCAGCTGGAAGGAGTTTTCCTCGACAGTAAGACCCTGGGCACCGTGGCCCTTCGCCATACCGATGCCAAGTGGGCGCAGGACATGAGCGACCTGCCGCCCGCCTGCAAGGCCGAGCCGGAACCGCTCAAGACTCCTCAGCAGGTGGTGGAGCGCATCGCCGAGATCCCGACGCGGCTCGCGATTAGCTCCGAGTGAGACCGGCAGCTCCTCGCGACAGCCGCCACCAAGCTGGTCGCGGAGCATCGGAGCGAGATTCTCGATTTCATCAACCGCCCGTAGGGCGAGGGGATCGGGATGCCGGGGAAGGGCCCGTCCAAGCTGAAAGTCGTCGACCTCGCCCCCGCGGCCGCCGGCGTCCCACCTCGACCTCGAACGTGAGCTTCCGCTGCATCGTCCGGCCCTGACCCGTCACGCGCCGCGGCCTTCCTAGTTCTTGAGCTTGACGTCCAGGCCCTTGGCGCCGGCGGTCAGCTCCACACCCGTTCCCGTCCCGGTCAGCTTCATGACCACCCCGTGCTGATTCTTCATTGTCATCGCCCCGGCGCCGCCACCCGCCGTGGCTCCGGCCTGGCCGGCGACATAGTTTCCGGAGAAATCCGAGAGCTTCTTGAGGTTGAAGACCTCTCCGGTGGCGGTCACCTTGGAGACCCCGAGGTCCACCACGCTGAGCCCGTCCACGGAGAAGACGCGCTCTTTCCCCTGATAGGTCAGCTTACCGTCGCCCCAGCTCACCCCGATGCCGCGCGCCACGGACTTGCTCTCCATCGAGACCTTGCCGGAGGGGGGACCTTCCTGAGCCATGCCGAAGGTCGCCGCCACCAGCAGTCCCACCACGGTGGTCCGAAACACGAATGTCCCCCAGGGCCCCAAGCGCATGTCCTGATCCTCCCGGTCCGAGCGGCGGAGAAAGTCGGTCAAGTACGACCAAAGTCCGATGCCCCCTCAGGGTCCCCGGCGCGAGGCCGGCTCGGTCAAAACCGCGCGTAGGCTCGGAGCTGCCGAGGACGACGAGCGGGAACCGCTGACGAGATCCTCGCATCACGCTGGATTTGATCCGAGCGAGCCTGGGATGACAATACGACGAAGGTCTCATTCCAGGCCCGTCGGCCGGCGCATCACTTCTTGACGTTGGCCTCGTACTCCTCGGATGAGATCGACCGGACGTCAGCCACCGGTAGGGTCATCTCCTTGCCGGTCATTGCGTCCTTGAACCGGACATTGTTCGGCTCCCGCGCGTAGTCCTTGGTGTAGTAGACGCGGCCGTTGCTGGTATCCGTGATCCGGAAGTAGTAGGAGCAACCGCCCACGCCCAGTGCCGCAATGAGAAGCGCCAGTGCCAGGGAAGCGTTCTTCATGGTGCCCTCCTTGAGCCGAGACTAGTAGGGGAGCCGGCCGGGCGACTCTCGGACCAAAGTCCGATAGAAAGCTTCACGGGCCCTCCGGCCGGTTGCTAGAATGGCCGGTACCGTCCCGTCAACGCAATGGCAGCCTGGCTCCGTCGGATCATGCTCGGCCTCGCCCTCCTGGGAGCCTTCCCGGGCACGGGCGACGCCGCTCGTTCGGGAACCATAGAGATCAGGGGGAAGGGCGGCTCCCTGGGCTCGCTCACCCCGGTAAGTCTCGATGAAGGCGGCTCGTATCTTGCCGCCGAGCGCCTCGCCGCGGTGCTCAAGGGCACCTGGTCCGCCAAGGGGACGCGTGGCACCCTCACCGTGGGCTCCCGCTCGGCTCAGTTCAACCGCAACCAAGCGCGCGTGCTGATCGCCGGGAATGCCCTCACTCTCGATTCCCCGGCCCGGCTGGGTGCCTCGGGCTGGCTCATCCCGGAGGACTTCCTCGCCAAAGGCCTGACGCGCCTCGTTCCCGGGGTCACCATGAAGGTGGTCGCCGCGCCGGCGCCTGCCACGCGGGCAACGGCCAAGCCGGTGGCCGCCGCTGCACCCACGGTCCCGTTCGAGGATCTGCGCCTACGCTCCTATCCGTCCTTCACTCGCATCGTGCTCGAGACGGCGGGGCCGGTCGGCTACGCCATTGTGGACGAGGGCGCGGAGCGGAGGGAGATCCGCATGAGGCTCCCGGGGCTTCGGCTCGCCGGACCCCAAAGGCAAGAGATCGACGATGGACTGGTGAAGGAGCTCCGACTCGAGCCGGCGAGCGTCGGCGCCGTGCTCCGTATCGTTCTCGAGGCCTCCGTCGGCCACGTGAAGGACTTCGCCCTGCAGGATCCCTATCGGATCGTGCTGGACCTTTACCGCCCCCGGGAAGGCGCGGGTCCGGAGGGCACGCCGGGCGGGGCCGCCGCCCAGCCGCTCCGCCTCATCGTGCTCGACGCCGGGCATGGCGGGCATGACTCGGGCGCCACCGGCCCCACCGGGGTCCAGGAAAAGGAAGTGGTGCTCGACGTCACGCGGCGGGTGGCCCGCATGATGGAGGAGAGCGGGTTCGGCATCAAGGTGGTCTTGAGCCGCGGCGCGGATGTCTTCGTGCCCCTGCGTGACCGCACCAATTTCGCCAACAAGCAGCGGGCCGACCTCTTCGTGTCCATTCACGCGAACGCCCACCCGCGCTCGGTGTCGGAGGGGGTGGAGACGTATTTCCTTTCGTCCGAGGCCAGCGACACCGAGGCGCGTCAGACGGCGGCGATCGAGAATGGCGCCGTCCAGCTCGAGTCCCCGGCCGCGCGGCAGAAGACCGACGCCATCCGGAGCATCCTCTGGGATCTCGCCCAATCCGAGTTCCAGCAGGAGTCGAGCTTCCTGGCCGAGACCGTGCTGGACTCGATGACCCGCTCGCTCCGCCTCGTCAATCGCGGAGTCAAGCAGGCGGGCTTCTTCGTGCTGGGCGGCGCCGCCATGCCCGCCATCCTCATCGAGATCGGCTTCTTGACGAACCCGAAGGAAGAACGAAAGCTGGCGACGCCGGAGTATCGTGAGGCGACGGCGCGGGCCATCTTTGCCGGCCTCCAGGAATACAAGCGCCGTCACGACCAGCGCATGCGTGCCGCGGTCGCGCGTCCCGGACGGGCCGCCACCCGATGAGCTCGCTGCCCGCTCCGCGGCACGACGGCCGGGAGCCGGACCAGCTCCGGCGCGTCGTCCTCACCCGCGACTATCTCCGCCATCCCGAAGGGTCCGTGCTGGTGGAGTTCGGCGACACCAAGGTGATCTGCACCGCCTCGGTGGAGGAAAAGGTTCCGGCCTTCCTCAAGGGGCAGGGCAAGGGCTGGGTCACCGCCGAGTACGGCATGCTTCCGCGCTCGACCAATACCCGGATGGGCCGCGAGCGCTCTGGTCCCAGCGGCCGCTCGCAGGAGATCCAGCGCCTGGTGGGCCGCTCCCTGCGCGCGGTGGTGGACATGGCCAAGCTCGGCGAGCGCACGGTGTGGATGGACTGCGACGTGATCCAGGCCGACGGCGGCACGCGCACCGCCGCCATCACGGGCTCATGGGTGGCCCTTGGCGATGCGCTGGACCGGCTCGTCCAGGCGGGCACGCTGCCCGGCTCGCCGCTCCGCGAGAACGTGGCCGCGATCAGCGTGGGCATCGTGGGCGGCCGGCCGCTGCTCGACCTCGACTACGCGGAGGATTCCACCGCGGAGGTGGACATGAACGTGGTCATGACGGGCACCGGCGCCTTTGTCGAGGTGCAGGGGACCGCGGAACAGACGCCCTTCAGCAAGGATCGGCTCACCGAGCTGCTGGCGCTGGCCGAGCGCGGCATCGATGCGTTGGTCGGGCTCCAGCGGCGCGCGGTGGCCGCGCGCGCGGAGAAGTCCTTCGTCCTCTGACGCCGTGCTGCTGCTGGCCACCGCCAATGCCGCCAAGGCTCGTGAGCTGGCGGCATTGCTGACCGGCGTTCCGTATCGACTGCGCACCCTCGCCGACTTCCCCGGCGTCACCTTGCCGCCCGAGGGTGCCGACTCCTACGTGGAGAATGCGCTGGCCAAGGCGCGGGCGGCCGCAGCGGCGTCCGGGGCGCTCACGCTGGCCGACGATTCAGGCATCGAGGTGGATGCGCTCGGCGGGGCGCCGGGCGTGCTGTCCGCGCGCTACGGCGGCGAGGGCCTGTCGGACGCGGAGCGGTGCGCGAAGATGCTCGAGGCGCTCAAGGGCGTGCCACCGCTCAAGCGTTCCGCCCGCTACCGCTGCGTCATCGCGCTCGTCGAGCCTGCCGGCCGCGCGACCGCACCCGCCGGCCGCGAGGCCACACTCGAAGGGGCGGTCGACGGCATCCTGCTCGACGAGCGCGTGGGCACCGGCGGGTTCGGCTACGATCCGATCTTCTACTATCCACCGCTGGACGCCACCTTCGCCCAGCTCTCCGCGGACGAGAAGCACGCGGTGAGCCACCGGGGGATCGCGATGGCCCGCGCCCGTGCGCTGCTGCTGGACTGGCGCCGCGTCGGCGCCGCGTCCTAGACCGGCGTCCGGAGCCAACGAGCGCGAGTGGACGCGAGTGGTACGATCCTCCTGACGGTAGCGTGACGTCGACAAGGAGGCCCATCCATGAGCCAGTCCTCGCGCCCGGTGGCGCAGCTCGTGACGCCGGAGCCCGTGATCGAAGGCGCCGGCGTGCATCTCCGCCGGAGCCTCGGAACCCGCCGACTCGACCATCTCGACCCCTTCCTCCTGCTCGACCACTTCGAGTCGGGGAATCCGGCGGACTACGAAGCCGGATTCCCGTATCACCCGCATCGCGGGATCGAGACGGTGACGATCGTCCGGAAGGGCGAGATCCAGCACCGCGATTCACTGGGGCACAGCGGCAGCATCGGGGGCGGCGACATCCAGTGGATGACATCGGGAAGCGGCATTCTCCACGAGGAGATGCCGCAGGTCCGCCCGGAAGGTATCGGCGGGCTGCAGCTGTGGCTCAACGTGCCGGCAAGCGAGAAGATGAGTCGGCCGAAGTATCGCGACCTGTCGGGAGAGCGTCTGACCGAGACCGAGGTGGAGGGCGGCGCGCGGCTTCGCGTGATCGCGGGGGAGGCGGCCGCCGGGAAGCTGGTGGGGCCGGTGGAGGGTCTCGCCGTCGCTCCCAAGTTCGTCGACGTGACGTTGCCGGCGGGCGCGGTGTTCCGTGAAGCGGTGCCGCGAGGTCATACTGCGTTCGCGTACCTCGACCAGGGTGAGGTCCGCTTCGGACCCGAGCAGAAGCCCGCGCGTGCGCCGGCCCTCGTGATCTTCGGTGACGGCGACACGGTGGAGGCCTCGGCCGGTCCGGGCGGAGGCCGGTTTCTCCTCGCGGCCGCCCGGCCCCTCGGCGAGCCGATCGCCCGCCACGGCCCCTTCGTGATGAACACGCGGGCCGAGATCGAGCAGGCGCTACAGGACCTTCGCACGGGGCGCTTCATCCGCGACGAGCCCCGCGACGCGTGAGGCCAGGGTCGCCAAGCAGCCGTCCCAGTGTTAATATCCTCGCGGTTTTCGGGGTGTAGCGCAGCCTGGTAGCGCACCTGCTTTGGGAGCAGGGGGTCGGAGGTTCAAATCCTCTCACCCCGACCAATTTTCCAGGTACTTCGCGGACAGTTTTGCTGCCGGTCTAACCCGTGCGGACGTTTTGCGGACGGTTTTGCAACGGGCTCTCCGACCTAGCATTCACCGCTGGCGTCTGTTCCAAAGCGCCGGGGCCGGCCATCGGGGAGTGCAACGGGGAAGCGCCGCGGCCGACCGCCCGGATCGGGGAAGAAGCGGCGCGGGCCAGGGCGCCCTCCGAAAGCCAAGGGCGCTGCTAAGCGCCGGGGCCGGCCACCGAAGGGGAAGACTGACTAGTAGGTCGACTAGCGCGCCATGGTGTAGAGGCGCTTAACTTCATTGGCAGAAAGAATGCCGTTGTAGACGCGGACATCCGTCCATTACTCCGTCAAATTCTCGTGAGCCATCTGAACGTGATCCGGCGGTCGTCGACTTTTTTGCACCAGCCCTACTTGGGCGGGTTTCGTTTGGATGCCTTGGCCCTCTTGTCTGTTACGCACCAGGCCTGGGCGAGCTGATCGAGGAAGTCGGCGAGGCAGCCCTGCCGCGCCCGCCGCAGTTCCGGCCGACGCCTCGCGACCGGCAGGAAGCTTCGGCGAGGCTTCAAGCCTGCAACAGCCACTCCCGGGCAACTCGGGACAGCAGCGCCCGAGGATGTGGCGCCCGTCGAAGCGCCGCGATGAGCTCCAAGACGCCCATGGGTTGGGCCGTGAGGAACCACTTGCTAGTGTCCGACTTAACGCGGACCCCAGGTGTTGGCATCGGTTACTCCTACGGAGGATCCGAAGCATCGGCCCGGTCGGCGACGTCGTTTCGGGTTTGTCGTCGGCCGGCCCCGTCCCTTCGCCCTCTACTCCGCCGCCGGGGGTTTATCAGATTGTGGGCATTCTCGAGGAACGAGCATATCGATAGCCTGGGGCCAGCATGCCACGCGTCATGGCCGACCTCGATGCCTTTTACCTCGAGCACCGGCGCTGCGGCGAGCTGCGAGGCGGAGATCTCCGAACGAGAGCCAGCCGTGATTGTCATGGCCTGCAGCTGCGGCGCCCAGCTCGCCCGGCGCATTGCCCGAGAGGAGTTCTTAGATCGTTGAGTTCTAGGTACCGAAAAGACGCGAACCGGAGACCCGCGTCGTGAAGCGGGTGTTTGCGAGTGCAGTTAGCGGTAGACCTAAAGTCCAATAGGCAGGCGGGACGACGTTGACTACACTTAGTCCGCGAAGGAACTGCCGACGGTACGATCGCGCGACGAGAGATCTACGACGCGTCACGCCGTCTTCAGTGGTGGGAGGTGATGACACATGGAACCCTGGGTGATTGTCCTTCTGGTGGTGCTCCTACTCGGTGGTGGAGGCTGGGGATTCTCTCGCTGGCGCAGGTAGCGGGGCCGCGAGCCCAACGGGGCCGGCGCCGCCGGAATGCCTTGGCGGAAGCCGGCCGACCGCTGGCCGAAGTATCGCAATGTCGAAACGTTTAAGGGCGTGGTTCAGCTGAGCGGCTTCGTCAGGTCGCAGGCGGACATCGACCAGGCGGTGAAGGTCGCACGCAGGGTCGCGGGCGTGAAGTCCGTCAAGAACGACATGCGGATCAAGTGACAGCAGGTGGGGCCATCCTGGAACTCCTGACAACTCACACGACGGGCGCGTGCTGGGCGGCTGCCCAAAGCGCTTAGGGCCCGCGCCAGCACGCCAGTGGGGGGAACCGATGAGCATCCTCGATCAATCCGTCGCGGCAAAGATTCAAAGCGGGGTCTTGCCGAAGTTCATTCCGGGGGCTCGGGTCGGGCGAGGAAGGGGCGGGCATTGTGCGGTATGCCATGTGGCCATCCGCCCCCCGGACACCGAGGTCGAGGTGGAGGTAGAGTCCCGGCGCGGAGTATTCCATCAGGCCTGCTTCAATCTCTGGCGCGACGAAGCAGCCAGACTTCGGGCGCAGGAGTCATGATTCGGGAACAAACAAAAGGGTTCGGTGTTCTTTGATGTGTCTGCCGGCTCCGAGTCTGGCACAGGAGATGCTGTACCGAGGGTGAGTCAAAACTCCAAGGAGGACCCACATGCTAGGACTTCTCGTAGGGGCGATCGCCGGTGGGCTGGTGGTGTGGAAGTACCACGATTCTCTCCGTGAGTACGTGAAGGCCGCGGGATCGGCCCGGGAAAAGGTGGACGGGTTGCTCCGGACGGTTCAACAGACGTCCGAGACACTGCTCGACCAGGCGAAGGAGCAGGTCTCTTCGCGGCTCGAGAGTGCTCGGGGGAAGGTCCGCACGGGAGCGTCGGAGGCAGGTCGAGGAAGACCTACCGAGTAGTTCATATGCGCCGCGTTCGCCACTACGGGGCTCTCGCGCCCGCCAGCTTCGTGCGACGCGCAGCTCTCTTGCACGCCGACACCTGACGCTCAACCCCGCGACGCGCGCGTGCTTGAGCGCCTTAGGACGGACAAACGGCTGCTTCCGAATGCGTACTACCGGGCGGCCGGAACAGGCATGATGGCAAACCCGATCGCGATCCCTAAGGCAAGGATCACAGCGGCCAAAATAATGGCAACGGAGACGTTCCCTTTCCGAATCTCCTCCCACTCATCGATTGGAGTCAGCCAGTCAAAAACCTTCAATAGAATCGCCAGGCCACAGGCCATCGACACCGCACCAACAACTCCCCATCCTATCGCGATCAAATAATCTACCCACACACGCGCCATCCGGTTTCCCCCTTATGCCGAGCTGCACATTGCTCGGGCCTCGCGCCCGAGCTATCTCCGAGTCCCATTCCTCACCGCGCAATGATAGCGCGCCGGTCGGTGGCGGAGTACTCTTCACGGTCACCGAGACTGACGAATGAATTCGGAAGAGCTCCAGGGATCGAGTCTTGCGGTCGTCGCCTTCAAGTTCGTTTCTCGTACCGACTATCGTAATGCAGCGGGCGCGAAGGCTTCAAGGCCGCCAGGGAGACCGTGTTTTAGGTGGGATTAGCAAGAGCCGCAAGCACTAATTGTCGTCCGTCACCTGTCTCCTGTTGCTTGTCGCTCCCGCGAGCGCCTACCTCTCGGCCCGCCGAGAGTGAAAGAGAAAGGCAGGATCGGCTGACACAACTTAGAGTCGGATGACGATGACCTCAGTTAGGCGAAGGATCCCGTATTCGACCTGTACACTCTTACTCTTCTCAAGGCTTTCCAAACCCTTCTTTAGATCCGCCTCTAACTCGCCCGGCGGTCCCGGGTAAGTCTTCTTAAATTGGTCGCGCAATTCATCCCGGGGTTATCTTTCGGCTTTCACCCTCTAGCGGCCGCCCCGTCGGGTTCTTTCCTCGAAGATCCGTGCGGACGTTTTGCGGACGGTTTTTGGAGGATCTTCTGTGGGATACTGGGACCGCGTGGGGCAGAGGAAGAGCGGGGAAGGCTGTGTTTAGGAACAGTTAGGACACCTCAGGCCGTCACGCCAACGCGCTTTGGGAGCAGGGGGTCGGAGGTTCAAATCCTCTCACCCCGACCAACCTTTTCCGTAGTCTCGAAAGCCGCTTCAGTTGCCGACCTAAGCAAAGTGAGGTCTGCGCATGTCCAAAGTCTGGTTGGTAACCGGCAGCGCGAGCGGGTTGGGCCGCAACATCGCGGAAGCGGTGCTCGCCTCGGGCGATCGCCTCGTCGCGACCGCCCGCGATCCTCGCCGCCTGGAGGATCTGGTGGGGAAGTATGGCGATCAGGTTCGCACCGCTCCCCTCGACGTGGCAGATGAGGGCGCGGCCCATGCCGCAGCGCGGATGGCGGTGGACGCGTTCGGGCGCCTCGATGTCGTTGTGAACAACGCGGGCTACGGCGATATCGCACCGTTCGAGCAGGTGAGCTCGGAGCGATTCAAGGCGCTGGTCAACACCAATTTCTATGGCGTTGTCAACATGACCCGCGCTGTGCTACCGATCATGCGGGAGCAAAAGAGTGGCTGCATCCTTCAGATTTCGTCGGTGGGCGGTCGCCTGGCCCTTCCGGGCAGCGCTGCGTACCACGCCGCCAAGTGGGCAGTGGGGGGATTCACCGAAGCCCTGGCCCAGGAAGTGGCCCCGTTCGGCGTCAAGGTGTGTGCGCTCGAACCCGGCGGAATGCGGACGAACTGGGGCGCTCGTGCGAGCAAGGAAACACCTGACCTGCTCCCGGACTATCAGCCATCCGTGGGTGCATTGGCCGAGATGCTGAAGCCTCTCTGGGGCCAGGAGAATAGCGATCCGGCCAAGGTGGCTCAGGTGGTCCTTCGTCTGGCGGCCAGCGATCGTCTGCCGGCCCATCTCCTGCTGGGCAGTGACGCCGTTCAGTACGCTGGCCAAGCCGAGGCGGCGCGGGCCGCCGATGCAGAACGCTGGCGGCCGATCAGCGTCTCGACCGACGTCAACGCTCCGGGCTCCTTGCCGGATTTGCGATTCTGAGCGACCTGCGTAGGAGGTGACTATGGCGTTCGACCCAGGATCCACTGGTCCTTTGCCCTTCCATGATCCTGACGAGGAAGTGCTGGCCCAGGTTAGCGGGACTGCGCCCTCCCACGATGCTCAGAGACGACATCTGCAGCGAGTTCCGCTCTTCAGCGGGTTCAACGAGGCCGAGCTTCGTCGCGTCGCCGAGCTCTCCAGGATCGTCGAGGCTCCGGCGGGGACGGTCATCACGCAGATTGGCGACGCGGGCGATTCGTTCTTCGTCATCATCGACGGCATGGCGGGGGTGCGAACTCCGGTCGGATCTGGTAGCCAGCTAAAACCGGGCGACTTCTTTGGCGAGATGAGCCTGCTCGATGGGGAGCCCCGATCGGCGACGATCGTGGCGGCGACCGATCTCCGATTGCTCGTTGTGGATCGTGACCATTTCTGGCGATTGCTGGATGAGACCCCGGAGCTGATCCGGCGGATTCTCACGATCCTGTCGCGCCGCGTACGCCGCCTGGAACAGACGGTAGACGCGATACTCCATGGCACCAATCCGGCCTGACGCAGGCCGGCGCGGTAGGACGTTCTCCTCCGGGAGCCGAAGCGCCAGCCGGTAGACTTCGACCGCCTCGAAACTCCACCCCTCTTCCGAGGACCTGCCCTCTCGCAGGCTGGCACAGGAGATGCTGTACCAAGGGTCAGCCACAGACACTCCAAGGAGGACGCACAATGTTGGGAGTACTCGTAGGGGCAATCGCCGGTGGGTGGGTCGTGTGGAAGTATCGCGATTCTCTCCGTGACTACGTGAAAGGTAACGCGGGACCGGCCCGGGACAAGGTAGACGGGCTGCTCCGGACGGTTCAGCAGACGTCCGAGACCCTGCTCGACCAGGCGAAGAAGGGGGTCTCTTCGCGGATCGAGAGCACTCGGGAGAGGGTTCGCGAAGGGGTGTCGGAGGCTGGTCGAGGAAGACCTACCGAGTAGTTCCGCCCTTCCCTGGCGGTAGGACCAGGTCCACGCGCCGGGTTCGCGCGACGCGGCAACTTTCGTATGCCCATTTTTTCGGAGGAGCCCATGAATATTCTCGCGAGGACGATCCTGCGACGCGTAATTGAAGGCCTCGACACGGTCGCTGACCCGAGGCTGGCCGCAGCTTACCGGAACGCGGACGGCGGCCTCATGAATCGCATCGCGGCCACAGGGATTCTGCGCCTCGCCCTCCGCTGGCCGGCGCTCACCGTGATCGTCATCCTCTCGGTGATCGTCGCGCGCGTCATGTCGGAGCGGAGACACCAGCGGATCCGCTCCTCCAACGCGCAACGCGTGCGCTTGACGTCCTGAAAGGGGCGCCCTCGAGAGGCGCCTCGTCTGCTGCTCCCATGCAATGCCATCCGGCTCGGACGGTTTTTGTGTGGGCTCTTTTATGGAATACTGGGGCCCATGGAACGCCGGGCCCTGAGCTTCGTAGCGGCTTGCGCGGTCGTCTTCGCGCTGAGCGCCTCCCCCGCAGCCGCGTGGAACTGCCCGGTGCAGATCAAGTCCGCGGAGGACACCATCAAGAAGGCGGAGGCCATGAAGCTGACGCCGGAGGCCCGCACCCTGCTTGACCAGGCCAAGAAGCTGATGGCCGAGGCCAAGGCCCACCACACCGACGCGAAGGCGAAGATCGATCACGCCAACGCGATGTGGAAGGCCAAGGCCGCCCAGGCGCAGGCCGAGTCCGCCGCCGCCCTCTCCACGCCCTGACCATGGCGGCCGTCCGAGCGCGGATCGGCTTCATCGGGTTGGGCACCATGGGCGGCCAGATGGCGCGGCGCCTCGTGTCGCAAGGCTACACGGTGCGAGGCTACGACGTGAACGCGGAGCGCGCCGATCGCGCCAAGGTCGCCGGGGTGGCCCTCGATTCCTCGCCGGGGCACGTAGCCGCCGCCTCCGACGTCGTGCTCTCGAGCCTTCCGGATCCGGCCGCCGTCCGCGCCGCCTACCTCGGCGAGTCCGGCGTGCTCGCGGGCGCCCATGCCGGCATGACCTGGATCGACATGAGCACCATCGACCCCGAGACTTGCCGCGAGGTGGCGGCGAAGGCCGCCACCGCCGGGATCGATTGCCTGGATGCGCCGGTGAGCGGCGGTCCTGCCGAGGCGGGGAGCGGCAGGCTGGTCTTCATCGTGGGCGGCGAGGCGGCCGTGCTCGAGCGCTGCCGTCCCGTGCTCATGGCGCTGGCCAGCGAGATTCACCACGTGGGGCCGCTGGGTTCGGGCCTGGTCGTCAAGCTCGTCAACAACGTCATGTCCATGGGTAATATGGTCGTCGCGGCAGAGGCCATGGTGCTGGGCGTGAAAGCCGGCGTCGATCCGCGCCGCCTCTTCGAGATCCTCTCCACCAGCGGCGGCCGCTCGCATCACTTCCTCAAGCGCATGCCCAATGTGCTCGCGGGGGATTTCACCCCGAACTTCAGCATCGCGCTGTCCAAGAAGGACGTGTCGCTGGCGCTGGGGCTGGCGGCCGGGCTCGGCCTGCCCATGCTGGTCGCCTCCGCGGTGCGGCAGGTCTACGAGGCGGCGACGGCCCAGGGCCTGGCCAACCAGGACATGGCCGCGGTGACGCGCCTCTACGAGGAGTGGGCGGGCGTGGAGGTGCGCGACAAGGCAAGCGCCGGCGGCCATGCCTGAGCATGATGTTCTCGTCGTCGGCGCGGGGAACGCCGCCCTCGCCGCCGCCGTCTCCGCGCGGGAGCAGGGAGCCCGGCGCGTGCTCGTCCTCGAGAAGGCGCCCGAGGAGCTCCGCGGCGGCAACACCCACTATAGCGGCGGCCTCTTCCGCTTCGCCTTCGACACGGGCGAGGATCTGCGGCCGCTCGTCCCCGACGCCGAGCGCCGCATCCCCGGCTTCCTCTCCGACGTCGAGCCGTATCCCAAGCCGCGCTTCTGGGAGGACCTGCTGCGGGTCACCGAGGGTCGCGCCGATCCCGAGCTGGGCGAGATCCTGATCGGACGGTCCTACGACACCGTCACGTGGATGGCCGGCAAGGGCATCGCGCTGGAGCCCGCGCTGTCGCTGAGCGGGGTGCGCGTGGGGGACAAGATCAAGTGGTCGCCGGGGGCGGTGATCCGCGCCGAGCACGAGGGCGTGGGGCTCTCGCGCGCCTGGTTCGAGATCGCCGAGCGCGCGGGCGTCGAGATCCGCTACGGCACCAGCGCCGCCCGCCTCGTCCAGGACCGCACGGGTCGCGTGACCGGCGTGACGACGGAGAGCGCGCGCGGCTTCGAGGACCTCACCGCGGGCGCCGTGGTGCTGGCCTGCGGCGGCTTCGAGGCCAATCCCGCCTGGCGCGCACGGTACCTCGGCCGCCCGTGGGACCACGCGAAGGTGCGCGGCACCCGCTACAACACCGGCGACGGGCTCCGCATGGCCATCGACATCCACGCGCTGCCCTTCGGCCAGTGGACGGGCTGCCATTCCACCCCCATCGACGCCGACGCCCCGCCCTACGGCGACCGCAAGCTCACCGACAAGACCAATCGCCTCTCGTATCCCTACGGCGTGCTGGTCAACCGTCGGGGCCGCCGCTTCTTCGACGAGGGCGAGGACTTCCAGTTCTACACCTACGCCAAGCTCGGCGGCATCATCCTGAACGAGCCGAGCGGCGTCGGCTATCAGATCTTCGACGCCAAGGTGACGCATCTCCTCGAGGGCCGCTACAAGACGGGGACGCCGCTGGTCGCCGACAACCTCGCCGCCCTGGTCGACCGCCTGCCGGTGGACCGCGCGGCCTGCCGGCGCACGCTGGACGACTACAACGCGGCGGTGAGCGCGGGCGCCTTCGATCCCACCGTGCGCGACGGCCTCGCCACCAAGGGGCTCGAGCTGCCCAAGTCCAACTGGGCGCAGCGTCTGGACACGCCGCCGTTCGTCGCGTACCCGGTCACCGGCGGCATCACCTTCACCTTCGGCGGCGTGCGCATCAACGAGCGCGCGCAGGTGATCGGCACTTCCTGGGCGCCCATTCCCGGTCTCTACGCGTGCGGCGAGATGGTGGGCGGCCTCTTCCACGGTAACTATCCGGGGGGCACCGGGCTGATGTCGGGGGCGGTGTTCGGCCGCATCGCCGGCGCCAACGCGGCCGGCGAATAGGGCGTCCGCGGTGTTCACCATCGATGCGCGCCGGACGGACCTGGCGCAGGAGTTCAAGCAGCGCCCTTTCGGCCCGCATAGCCCCGAGCTCCAGGCGGTGCTGAACGTGCTGCGGGGCTCGCTCCACTGCCAGAATCTCCTGCTCGTCTGCACGCGGCCCCACACCGAGTGGACGCTGGCCGAGAAGCAGCCGCACGGCTTGCCGCCCCGGCTCCTCCCGGGCCTCACCTTCGACAGCGTCGAGGCGGCGGAGTGGCAGGCGTTCCGGATGCGGTGGGAGGCGGTCACCGGCGAGGCGCTGGCCGACCCGTGAGCGTCCCGATGCCGCGGGTGCTGGGCTATGCGGATCCCCTCAGCGCGGCGCCGGGGGAGACGATCCGCTTCATGGTCGGCACGCTCGACGGACCCCGCCGTTATCGCGCGGAGGTGGTCCGCGTCGTCTGCGGCGACACGGGGCCCGCTGGCCCCGGGCTCAAGACCGTCCGGCTTCCCACGCCGATCGAGGGCGAGCACGAGGGCCACCCGCAGCTCATCGACGCCGGCTCCTACGTCATCGTCGAGAGCCCGGAGGCCTTCGGCGGGCTCACCCGCTTCACCCTCCAGGCCTTCATCCAGCCCACCCGGGTTCCCATCCGGCCCGAGCCGCGCCGGCAGGTCATCATGGGGACCTGGGCCGAGGACCGCGAGGGCGGCTTCGCGCTCCTGCTCGACGAGACCGGCGCGCTCGCCCTGCTCGTCGGCAGCGGGCCCGCGGCCGCCGCCCTGGTCTCGACGCGCGTGCCGCTCACATCACGGCGGTGGTATCACGTGGCGGCCTCGGTGGACCTCGTGGCGGGGACCGTCTCGCTTCGCCAGACGCCGCTTGCCGACCACACGCCGAGCCTCGAGCGCCCGGTGGCGGTGACGGCGCCCGTGCGAGTGGACGCGCCGCCGGCGGGCGAGCTCTTTTTCGCCGCCGCCCGCCGTGGCGTCGAGGGCGGCCGTCTCCAGACCTGCTGGCACTTCAATGGCAAGATCGATCACCCCCGCCTCTCGGGCCGCGCCCTGACCCCGGCCGAGCTCGCGGTCGCGGCGGCGGAGCGGAGCCCTGGCGTGCCCGACGCGGACGCCATCGCGATCTGGGATCTCGCCGCCGACATGGCGACGGTGCAGGTGAGGGATCGCTCGCCGCGCCAGCTCCACGGTCGGACGGTGAATGCGCCGAAGCGCGCGGTGACCGGCCACAACTGGGATGGCAGTGAGATGGACTGGCGCCGCGCGCCCGACCAGTACGGCGCCATCCACTTTCACGACGACGACCTTCACGATGCGGGCTGGACCCCCAGCCTGACGCTGACCGTCCCCGCCGAGGCGCGCAGTGGCGTCTACGCGCTCCGGCTCGAGGCGGCGGGAGGCCCGGAGTTCTGGGTGGTGTTCTATGTGCGGCCGCCGCGTCGCGGGCCCCGGGCGCGCGTGGCCTTTCTCGCCTCCACCGCGACCTACCTCGCGTACTCGAACTACCGCGCGCGGATGCGCCCGGGCCCGGCCGAGCTCTTCATTGGCGCGCTGCCCAGAGTCGACGCCACCGACCTCCTGCTCATGCATCACCCGGAGCTGGGCAGCTCGACCTATGACACGCACTCGGACGGCTCGGGCGTCTGCCACGTCTCGCGGCTCCGCCCCATCGTCAATACCCGGCCGACCGGCTGGCTCTGGAACCTCTTTCTCGACTTCGGCCTGCTCGACTGGCTCGAGGCCGAGGGCCAGCCGTATGACGTCGTCACCGACGACGATCTCCACGCCGAGGGCCCGGCCCTCCTCGAGGGCTACGCAGTGGTGCTGACCGGCTGCCACCCCGAGTACTACTCCCGCGAGATGCTGGACGCGCTGGAAGCCCATCTCGACGGCGGCGGGCGGCTCATGTACATGGGCGGCAACGGCTTCTACTGGCGCGTCTCGTATCCGGCCGCGCAACCCGGCCTGCTCGAGGTGCGACGAGCCGAGGACGGCACCCGCGCCTGGGTGGAGGCGGTCGGCGAGTACTACCACAGCTCCACCGGCGAGTATGGCGGGATGTGGCGGCGGCAGGGCCGGGCCCCGAACGCGCTCGCCGGCGTGGGCTTCGTCGCCCAGGGCTTCGACCGCTCGTCGTACTACCGCCGCACCGCCGCCAGCCGTGACCCGCGGGCGCGGTTCATCTTCGAGGGGATCGAGGACGAGATCCTCGGCGACTTCGGCATCGCCGGGAGCGGCGCCGCCGGGCTCGAGCTCGACGCCTTCAACGCGAGCCTGGGATCGCCCGCGCATGCCCTCGTGGTGGCCTCTTCCGAGGACCACTCGAACGCCTTCCAGCTCGTCAACGAGGAGATGAACGTGTCCTTTGCCGGCTCGGACGGGCGCTTCTCTCCCGCGGTGCGCGCGGACATGGTCTTCTTCGAGCATCCCGGGGGCGGGGCCGTCTTCTCCACGGGGTCCATCGCCTACGTGGGGAGCCTGGCCCACAAGGGCTACGACAACAACATCGCCCGCCTCACGCGGAACGTCCTGCGCCGCTTCCTGGATCCCGCGCCCTTCGCGACGCCGTAAAGCTCTGCTCCGGGCCGCATTGACCTCACCCCGGCGCTCTGTCAGGATCACCGCAGGGCACGATGCGGATCCCCCTCACCATCGTCCTTGTCCTCATTCTGTCGCTCGCAGCACTGGCGAGCCCGGCGGCGGCGGCGCGGTGGCCGTCCTCCTGAGCGCCAAGGTCAGCGAATACGAGGACGCGCTCAAGGGCTTCGGGAGGCGACCCCCCATCAGATTGCCGCGGTCTACGACATGGACGGCGATATGGACCGCGGACGGAAGCAGCTCACCGAGATCGAGGAGAAGATCAAGCCCGATCTGATCTTCGCCGTGGGGGTCTGGGCGCTCCAGGCCGTTGTCTCGCGGCCGCCGTCGGTTCCCGTCGTGTACGCGATGGTCCTGAACCCGCCCAGCGTGCTCGGCGCGGATGCGAAGAACGTGACCGGGGCCAGCATGAACGTCCCCGTGGAGCAGCCCATCCGGCTCTTCAAGCAGCTGGGACCGCAGGTCAAGCGCATCGGCATCATCTTCAATCGGCAACGGACCGGCTATCTGGTTCGTCAGGCGCAGGCGGTGGCCCACGAGGAGGGCCTGGAGCTGATCACGCGGGAGGTCAGCTCCCCAAGGACGTCGTGGCGGCACTCGAATCGCTGCAGGACGGCATCGACGCGCTCTGGATCGTCCCGGACGAGACCACGCTGTCTCAGGCCGTCGTTCAACAGATGCTTCTCTTCTCCTACCGGAAGAAGATCCCGCTGCTGGGTCTCTCCGACCGCCACGCCAGATGGGCGCCCTCTTCGCGCTCTCGTTCGCGAGTGGCGAGGACATCGGCCGTCAGGCGGGTGAGCTCGCTCAAGCCATCCTCAATGGACGGCGCACCGCGGGTGTCCCCTATACGAACGCGCGGAAGGTGTACTTGACGGTGAACCTCAAGGCCGCGCAGAAGCTCGGCCTGGAGATCCCGCGCCGCCATCCTGTCGCGCGCTACCAACGTGATCCAGTGACCCCATGAACACTCGTCTGCGCTTCCGCGGCTTTTCCAGCTTCGGCGCGCGGGTGTTCTGGTCGGTCGTCCCGATCGTGTGTCTGTTCCTCGTCTTTCAGGGCATGGATGAATATCCGGGAGCATCGGCGCCTCGTCACGGAGGAGTTTGAGAAGCGGGGGCAGGCACTCGCCGCGAATCTCGGCTTCGCCAGCGAGTTGGGGGCCCTCAGCGAGGATGCAGAGCTCCTGACGATCGCGATGCGGGGCACGCTCAGGAACCCCGACGTCGCTTACGTGGTCATCCAGTGGCGGGGATGGGCGGGTGCTCGCCAACGGCGGACGGCAGGCCGCGAGCCGCCGCGCCGCCCGAGGAAACGCGGTGACCGACCGAGCGCTGTCGCGACACGTCGAGAACGCCGGCCAGCGCTTCATCGAATTCGTCTCGCCCATCGTCTCCGGAGCAGACGCAGACCCCGGATGAACTCCTGATCGGCGCGCCGGGTCCGCCCGGGAGCAGCGCGGCCAAGGAAAAGGTCATCGGAGGCGTCAGGCTGGGTCTTTCGCTGGCCGGCGTCGAGGAGCAGGTACGTGCCCTCGCAAAGCTCTGGGGCGGCATCACCTTGGCGTTCCTCGCGATCAGCGCCCTGGCCATCTACGGGTTTTCGCGGCGCATCACGAAGCCGGTCAAGCAGCTGACCGAGCAGGCGCAGAAGATAGCCGCCGGGCATCTGGAGGAGCAGATCGTGGTGAAGTCGCGCGACGAGATCGGCCAGCTCGCGACGGCCTTCAACAGCATGACCGGATCGCTGCAAGGCACCATGCGCGACAAGGAGCACGCCCTGGGCGAGCTACAGGAGCTGAATCAAGACCCTGGAGGATCGCATCCGCCGGCGTACCGTCGAGCTCGAGGAGCGCAGCGTGGCCCTGGAGCGCTCCCTCGCGGAGGTCCGCGCGATGGGGGACGTGAGCCGGGCGATCGGCTCGTCACTGGATCTCGCGGAAGTCCTGAGCACCATCTCCACGCATGCGCTCCGGCTGACGGGGACGGATGCCTGCGGCATCTTCGAGCTGGATGCGACGCGTGAGCGCTTGGTGGTGGTGGCCTCGCTGGGCCTGGACCCGAGCGTGCTGGAGATGCTCGAGCGGACACCAATCATCGTCGGGGGCGGGTCGAATGCTGGCCCGATCGCGCGGACACTGGGGAGCGGACAGACGGTCCAGGTTCCGGACATCGCCGGCGCCACTCTTTCGAACCGGGATGGATACCTGCAGGCCGGACTTCGAGCGCTGGTGGCCGTACCGATGGGGAGCGTCAGCGTGTCGCACGTCATGGTGGTATACGGGCGCGAGCCGGGCCGATTGGACGACCGGACCGTGGAGCTGCTCAGCACGCTCGCCAACCAGTCGCGAGTGGCCATCGACAATGCTCGGCTCTTCAAGGAGCTCGCGGACAAGAGTCGTCAGCTCGAGGCGGCCAGTCGGCACAAGTCCGACTTTCTGGCCAACGTCAGTCACGAGCTGCGGACGCCCATGAACGCCATCCTCGGCTTCAACGAGTTGATCCTCGACGAAGGCTATGGAGAGATCCCCAAGGATCTACGCAGACCGCTCACGGACATTCAGCAGAGCGGCAAGCACCTGCTCCGCCTCATCAACGACGTACTGGATCTGTCCAAGATCGAGGCGGGTCACATGCAGCTCGCCCTCGGCGAGTACTCGGTGCGGGATGCGGTGGAAGCTGGCGAAACGCGCTCGGAAGCTCTCGCGATAGAGAAGGGCCTGGACTTCGTGACCGCAGTTCCACCGGGGATTCCGCTGGCCTACGCGGACAGCAAGCGCATCATCCAATGCCTCACGAATCTCGTCGGCAATGCGCTCAAGTTCACCAAGCGGGGGCGAGTCGAGATCGCCGTCGAGCAGCTCGATGACACGCTTCGCTTCCGAGTGTCGGACACCGGAATCGGCATTGCTCCCGAGCATATCGCGGGGCTCTTTGCGGAGTTCCAGCAGGCGGACTCGACGATCGCCCGTGAGTTCGGAGGCACCGGGCTCGGGCTCAGCATCACCAAGCGATTCGTCGAGATGCACGGGGGCCGGGTGTGGGTGGAGAGCGAGGTCGGCATCGGATCCACCTTCTATTTCTCGATCCCATTGCGCCTAGAGGCGGGGAGAGCCGCATGACAGCCAAGACCATCCTGTACGTCGAAGACAATGAAGTGAACCGACGCCTCGTTCAGGATCTTCTGAAGCCCACCTCCTACCGGCTGATCGAGGCCCCCGACGGCGAGACCGGCATGGCCCTCGCGCGCCAGGAGCGCCCCGATCTGATCCTGATGGACGTCCAGCTTCCGAAGGTCTCTGGCATCGAGGCCACGCGCACCCTTCGTGGTGACCCGGCCACGGCCCAGACGCCGATCATCGCGATCACCTCCTTCGCCCTGGGTGGCGACGAGGAGAAGGCCATGGCGGCCGGGGCCACCGCCTACATGGCAAAGCCGTACAGCCCGCGCGACCTGCTCAAGCTGATCCGTCGCCTCCTGCCCGAGGACCCAGGCGCGAGCGGATGAAGGTCATCGCGGGGGCGCTGATCATCGTCGCCGCGCTGGCATTCGGCTCCGGCTGTGCGCGGACCGACTGGATCGAGCGGACGCTGGTCACCGTGGACGTGACCGGGACCTGGTATGGGAGCGTTGGAGGGGGCGGAGGACCTGGGGGCGTCAGTGTCTGGTTCGAGCTGGAGCAACAGGGATCAACGGTCAAGGGGTCTATGCAAAGTGACATAGCGAGTTATGGAGTCCGGACGCAGCAGATCGACGGCACCGTGGCTGGCGACGTGTTCCGCTTCAAACAGAGGAACGGCAATGTGGTAGGTGAGGTGACGGTCAGTGGGGACGAGATGACCGGTCAAGGGTCGTTCGCGGGTAGTTCTCGCTCACTCTCTCTTCGACGAGTCGATCCATCCTCTCGGCCGCCTCGGTGACTGATCCAGTGGGAGGGCGTGGGCGGGTGAAGACTATCGCAGGGGTGCTGATGCTCGCCGTGTTGATCTGCGACTCCGGCTGTGCGCGGACCGACTGGATCGAGCGGACGCTGGTCACCGTGGACGTGACCGGGACCTGGAATGGGAGCGTGGGGGGGCAGGCGGGGGAGCAAACGTGGTTGGCACTCTCTGGATCGAACTGGAGCAACAGGCATCAACGGTCAAGGGGTCCATTCGACTGAATCTACAAGGTTCTGCAAGCAGGGGCTATGGAACCATGCCGCGACTGATCGACGGCACGGTGGCCGGTGATGTATTCCGCTTCAAAGATAGGGACGGCAGTGTGGAAGGGGAGCTGACCGTCAATGGAGACGAGATGACTGGTCAAGTGTGGATCTCGGGTCCTCGCCCGGTCTCTCTTCGACGAGTCGATCCATCCTCTCGCCCGCGTGGATGACGACTCCGCTACCGATCTGGAGGTCATATGAGCGTGAAGCCAATCCAGGGCGCGGGTGCATGAAGGCCACGGCGGGGGTGCTGATCGTCGCCGCGCTGGTCTTCGGCTCCGGCTGTGCGCGATCCGACTGGATCGAGCGGACGCTGGTCACCGTGGACGTGACCGGGACCTGGAGTGGCAGGGTGGGGGGAGGCGGCGGAGCAATTGGTGGGCCAGGGGGACTCTCTGGTTCGAGCTGGAGCACAGGGGTCGACGGTCAAGGGGAGTCTGCAATACCTGGGCGCCGCAGGCCCTGGATTGCGCTCTGGGTTGGAACCGATCGACGGCACCGTGGCTGGCGATGTGTTCCGCTTCCGAATGCGATCCGGGAGTAGTGTGGAAGGTGAGCTGACGGTCAGTGGAGACGAGATGACCGGTCAAGCGTGGTTCGCTGGTAGTCTCCGCGCAATCTATCTAGGACGAGTCGATCCATCCTCTCGCCCGGGCGCGCCGCCTCGATGACCACTTCACCGTCGTCACCCTCGCGGGGAGGGTCATATGCCAAACGAAGGTCCTGCCGGATGAAGGCCCTCGCGAGGGTGCTGATTATCGCGGCCCTGGTCTTCGGCTCCGGCTGTGCGCGATCCGACTGGATCGAGCGGACATTGGTCACTGTGGATGTGACGGGCACCTGGAGCGCGAGTGTGGGAGGAGCCGGGGGAGCAAACGTGGGTGGCAGTCTCTGGTTCGAGCTAGAGCAACAGGGATCAACGGTCAAGGGGAATATGCAATACGTGGGCCCCAGAGGCTTTGGATTGCCCGCTACGGCGCGGCCCATCGAAGGCGCCGTGACCGGCGACGTGTTCCGATTCAGACAGCCGGACGGCACTGTGGAAGGTGAGCTGACGGTCAGTGGGGACGAGATGACTGGTCAAGTGTGGATTGGGAGTCTCCGGCCAATCTCGCTTCAACGTGTCGATCCATCCGCACGCCCCCCTAGGTGATGATTTCCAGCGCCCCCGCCTGAGAGTTAGGGAATGTCGGTATGTCCTGCAAATCACCCGGGTAAAGCGGAATCGCGCCAATCATCAGGAGGACAGTCGCGAACGGCGGTACCATCATCTCCGAGGTGGCCCCGTGGCTGAGCCGATCGAAGAGGTACCGACCAAGACATTCGAGCCCGGAGATGTGATTTTCCGGGAAGGCGATGAGTCGCAGAGCGAAGCCTATCTGGTCCATGAGGGTACGGTCGAGGCGCGGCGCCGGGTCGACGGAGAAGAGCGGGTCCTGAACACCCTCGTCAAGGGCGACTTGCTGGGTGAGGTGGCCTTGTTCCGCGATGCGCCCCACTCGGTCACCGCTATCGCCGTGGAGCATGTGACCCTCCTCGTGATCCCGGCTCAGCGACTCGAGAGCATGGTCCGCGCAAATCCGGAACTCGCCATCGGGCTTATTCGTCAACTCGCCCGCATGGCAGCCCATAAGAACGACTAGAGAACGACCAACGCTACCCTTGAGGCCCGCAGCCGGCTACGGCTGGTGTATCGTAAGTGCCTGACGCGCCTGTAGCTCAGCTGGATAGAGCATCGGCCTTCTAAGCCGGGGGTCGGGGGTTCGATTCCCTCCAGGCGCGCCAACTTACCTCGCACCATTTCCCCGGAACGTGACGAGAACGTGACCACGGCCATCAACTCCGCGCCGCCAGCTTGCGCGCGGCCTCTTTTAGATCGGCGGCGCTGACGATGTGGTAGCGGTCGAAGACGGAGCGCGTCCGGTGGCCCGTGACGGTCATGGCGACCCGCTCAGGCACCCCCGAGGCAACGAGGTTCCGCACGGCCGTCCGCCGGAAGTCGTGCCGGATGGCGCCCGGCACGCCAGCGCGCCGGCAGGCCGTCCTCCAGGCCTTCCTGAAGTCGCGGATGGGGTTGCCTACGAGGCCCGGCGCCTAGCTGGTCTGGTGAACGAACAGCTCGGGGATGATCTTCCCGAGCCGGTGCTGCAGGGCTCTACACGCGCCACCTGGGCCGCCAGCATGGCCTTCAGCTCGGGGGTTGGGTACACGGAGCCGGCCGTCGTCGTTCTTCGTGGTGCCGGGGTTCAGGCGCAGCGTCCCGGCCTCCAGGTCGAGCTGCGCGAGCGTCAAGGACAGAACCTCGGACTACGTCCTCCAGCCGTACGTATGGGCGATGGTGACGGCCGGCCTGAGATCCTCCGGCAGGTGCCGGCGGATTGCCTCGTACTGATGATCCTCGAAGAAGCCTGACCGCGGGGCGGCCTCCTTCGGCTTGAGATCCCGGAAGTCGGGGAGCCGAGTCAGCTTGCCGTTGCGGACCGCCAGCCGGAGCATTCGGCCCAGGACGTCCAAGTAGAGCGGGGCGCGGACGCTGGCGAGGGCGAGTAGCCGCACGAGCGTGTCATCAGATACGTTGATCCGAAAGATGTGCGTGATCGGATTCGGTGGCTCCGGCTTCGGCTCCGCTGCAAGGTTGACCAGCACTAGATACGCCGCCCCTTCAAGATGTGCGCGACGTGGAGTCCGACCCGGCCGATCACGGCCAGCGCCATCAGGCCTGCCCCGATAAGGATCTGCTTGAAGATCACAGAATCTCCAGAGGGGAGGGAGCCGCGGGCGCCAGCGCGAGCAGCGCGGCCGCGAAGCGCGAGAAGTGGGCACGGAGCAGCATGTGCTCCTCCTTCAGAGATGACGGCATCGTGACCACCTGGAATTGCAAGGCCGCTGCCAGCGAGTTTCGCGTCAAGTACGCGAAAGTATTGAGTGCAATTCTTTCGGCAGGGGCGTGGTTCCCGTGGCCTGAGAGGGGGGCTTCGAAATTGAGGGAGCGCTCGGCCGGCGCGCGGGGCGGGGATGAGCAAAAAGAGAAGAGATGTAGCTAGCTGTGACGAAGCAAGAGGTTGTTCACCCAGGCCGACCTGGGACAGGACTCCTGGATGAACATCCACAAGAATGCCCGACTCACGCACTACCGTCGAGAGGAGCTGGTCGCTCAGATACATGGGGCGGGAGGGCTGGGTACGTCGCGGCGGATGGAGTTCTTAGTCGCCGCGCTCCTCTACGTGGCCCTATGAGAGTTGCGAAAGCGGTTCCCGAAGGCTCCTGATCCGATCTTTGTTGTCGGCCCGGTAGTTCTCATCGGACTCGTTGTCCTCCCGAGCATCCCGCGCTACCACTTCGAGAAGCAGACACTGGCGCAGGTTGAAGGCAAGGGTTGGATGCGAGTGGTCCACACGATGAAGGTGGGCCACATCCTGGAGCCGCTGACTTTGGTAAACGCGCCAATCGGCTCAGTCACAATCATCACGCCTGAGCTTCCAGTGGAGGGCGCTTTCAGGCAGATGACTATACGGTACGAGGGGGAATCCCTCCTCTCAGCGGTCGAAGCTGACTGCTCACGATCGACGATCCACTACGCCCAGCCGGACAAGGACGGGATCTTCCGGTACACAACGCCTTCTTCCGTCGAGATGAGCCCACAGCAGAAGAGTTGGTACTGCGAGTACGACTGGACGCGAGAGAAGGAGGCGTTCCGCACGGAGTACCTTCGGCAGGCGGGCGACCGAGACAAGAAGTGATGAGCCTGCTCTCCCACTCCTGTCGCGCGGAGGGCCGTCGCTGGCTTCCGCACGGCCGCCGCCCGGCTCACCGAATCGGCCAAGCTACGTTGCCCGCCAGTTGCCTCGATGCGTCACGCCGAAAGGCGGACTCGAGAGTTACGGCTAGCGTTCCTTGGTGAGGAATTGGTCGCGCCGGTTCTGGGCGTGGCAGGCCTCGGTCGACTCGGGGCAGAGGGGCCGCTCCTTGCCGAACGACACGATGGTGATGCGGTCCGACGACACGCCCTTGGAGACCAGATAATTCATCGCGGCCTTGGCCCGCCGCTCGCCGAGCAGCAGATTGTACTCCGCGGTGCCCCGCACGTCGCAGTGCCCCTCGATGAGCAGGAGATTGTTCGGGTTGCGCCTCAGCCAGTCCGCGCTGGCGTCGAGGGTCTTCGCGGCGGCGGAACGAAGGAAGGCCTTGTCGAAGTCGAAACGGATCTCGGCCATGTCGAATTCGAAGGTGATGGGCTTGAGCGCGTCGTGCGCCGCGTACTCCTTGGGCGGCGCCGGCGTGGGGGCGGGGGTCGGCGGCGCCGCCGGCATCGGCGTGGGGGCCGGAGCGGGAGCCATCGGTTGCGGCGCGGGGGCCGGAGCCGGGGTGGGCGCGGGCGCCGGTGCAGGGGCGGGCGCCGGTGCAGGGGCGGCCACCGGGGCCGGCGCCGCCGGCGCCGGTATCAGCGGGCGCTTGGGGCAGCCGGTCAGGAACAGGGCCAGAGCGAGCATGGGAAAGACAAAGGCGACGGATCCAGGTCTGGCTCGCATGATGGGTGTCCTCGCCTAGTCCTGGAAGATCTGGTTCGGGTTGACCGTGAGGGCCGTCCCCCACCAGTTCTCGCGGGGAGCCGCAGCCATGTCGGCCCGGGTGACGCGGAGATTCGACCCGTCCTTGTTGTTCCGTAGCGAGAACCCCATGTGCTTGTCGGAGGCGAAGTGCGTCGAGTGGCCCTTCCACTCCGCCCATTCCTCCGACGTCGCGCAGCCGCTCAGCGAGACGGCCGCCGCCAGAGCCATCAGTGTGGTGACCGCTCGTACCCGCATGTGGAATCCCTCCTGCCGGTCTCCGACCCGACGTCCCTGGCCGTCCGTGTCACAGCGCGGACGACCCGTGCCATCTCGCGCCGATCCTGTCAGAGCGCTCGGGACAAGTCAAACCGAAACCTTGCGCTTGCTGTTGGTCTATGAAATTGTCCTCCCGTAATTGGTCCGTGAAAGTGTCCTCCCATGAACCCACGGGAGATACTCACGATGAGTCGGAAGGAAGCGCCGCGCGTCGGGCGGCTCAACGCAGTGGTGGCGGGACGGATCAGGACCCGGGAGGTGGCCGAGGCCTTGCGCGTCAGTGAACGGCAGGTCCGCCGGCTCCGCCTCGGCCTGCGCTGGGTGCAACTGCCTCCGGGCCCCCGCCGCAGCTGGGCCGGGCTCCGCGTCGAGCTCCGAGAATTGCTCGACGGGCGCCTCGTCGTGCTCCACGACCAGCGGGTCCTCGCCTCGCAGCGCAGTCCCGGCCCGGGCTTTGTCCTCCGGCCCCGCCCCCTCCCACGCGGCACGCGCCGGTCGCGACGGCCCGTACACCCCCCGACGACGTCCGTGCCGCCGCCGCGGCCCACCCCCGCGGTCACCTCCCGTCGCACCCGGACGAGCGCGACCCATCCCTGGCGCCCCGGCGTCACCCCGCACAGCCGCACCCTGCAGCGCGCGTGGCGGCAGCGGACATTTTCACGGAACAGTTAACCCGGACACTTTCACTGGACAGCGACAAACCGAAACCTTGCGCCGTCCGGGCCCATTTTGCGTGTCCGTCGGGAGGTCGCTGATAGCCATAAAAAGGGGGCGGTGCCAGTCCCGGAAGGAGCAGTCCCCAAGGGCCAGGACCAGCTCAGCGGACGCCGCCCGGCACCCTTTCATGCCCGCCCTTATGCCCGCGCCGGCGCGCTTTCACGTTCTCCCACACACGTCCACAGACTATGGGGCGGCGGGGAGTAAAAACTATCGTGCGAACACGGCGACTTAGCGGGCGTACTCGGCGGGGCGCCGGCAGCATGCGAGCCTTCTAAGTCGGGGGTCGGGGGTTCGAATCCCTCCAGGCGCGCCACTGAAGTGCAAGCATCCCGGGGGTTATCCAGCCCTCCGGGTTTCGTTCATTGTGGCTGGCGTGAGCCAGAATGAGCCACAGCGAGGGGAAATAGCCACAGACCGGCCACAGCTGATAGGAGGGGATTCTGACGTATGACTGAGCCTATAACTCTCGACGTGGACGTGACGATGGTGGACCAAGTGCTGCTTGCTGACGGCTGGCACGACGTTGAGGACAATTCCTTCGACGTGATGAAGTTCGAGTTCATGCGCGACGGAAGATACCTAGAGGGTGCGGCGGCAGAAAAAGGGGCGACCTGGCTCGAACTTGGAGGCATCAGAGTCGCATGCCCGCTCACCGCAGTGTTGGCGGTAAAGATGGCGGCGCCTGATGAGGGGCTAGCGAGCCCGGCCAGACCTGAGGAACTAGCCCGCCCGCTCATTGTCCAGCATCCACCAAAGGCCCCGCGTCCGCCCGGGCCGATGCCGCGCGCGAGATAGAATCACGGCCATCGGCCACCACAAAGTCCTCGGGTCGTTCCAGTCCTGGACGCGGGCGGCCCCGTCGTGCTCCACGCAGGGGTACCGAAGCCGGATTGGCCGCGTGCTCCTCTACCCGACCGATCTGGAGATGTAGCGGCGTCACGTCCTCTCCGCAATTCTGTTTTTGAAGAACCTCGCGAATTTTTCGGGATCCCTCTAGCGTTCGGCGAAAAGACGCGCGAGTATGTGCATCCCTAGGACTCAAAATGATCCACATCGCACAGACAATCATTCGCGCTATCGCGATCGCGACCATGGCTGTCGTCGCCTACTTCCTCGCCGGATGAACGTCGGCCAGATGCCTGACGAGACACTCTTGCGCGAACAAGCGCACGCTGCTATCCGAAGCGGAAAGTTACCCGCGCGCCGGGCTGATCGCACATGGGGCGGGCCTGGCGTCGGAGCTGCGTGCGCGGTCTGCGCGCTCGCTGTCACGAAAGACCAGATGGAGATCGAGATCGAATTCGTCCACGATGGCGATGCGCCCGGATTGGACAAGTACCACGTCCATGTGCGCTGCTTCGCGGCGTGGGGATTCGAGCGAAACAAGCTCTCCACGTAGAGGGGCCTGCGGCCGAGCGGGCGTGCTACCCCTCTCTTTCCCAGGGTGAGATTGATCGGCTACCAGCCCTTGGTTCGCGCGCGGCCGGCGTGCGAAAGAATCAAGCGCGAGTGCGACATTACCCGGTCGGATGAAGCTCGCCGGGCTTGCGCATCATCTTATCGACCTCGGCGATATGCTGCTCCTCGAGGGTGATCTGTTCCCGGGCGTACTCTTCAAGCCACACGCTCTTGTCCACTACGAGCGCGAGCAGGTTGTAGTACTCGCGAAGTGTAGCGCGCTCGTGATCCAACGCTTCACTCAGAATCTGGGTGATGTCATGTTTGTGGGACTCGACCAGTTTGCCGATGTTGAGGGAAGGATGTCCGCCAAGCGACGTTACATGTTCGCCGGCCATGGCCGCATGGTTCATGCCCTCCGTGGCTTGGTTGCGCATCCAGCTGATGATCGGAATGCGCGCGTGGCCGAAGACCATCAGCGAATAATGCAGGTAGCGCACTACGCCAGCGAGCTCAAGCTCCAGGATAGTATTGAGACTACGGATGACTTTCTGAGAATCGATCTTGTCGTGGTCACTGAGCATGGTGTCCTCCTTGGTTGCGGATTCTCCATCCAAGATTACCCCCTCTAATGACCCGAGCGCACCGTTGGATCAGCGCGCGCCGTTGGCGAACTCGCTTTCCTGGATGAAGCGCCAGCCTGCGCGCTCCGCCGCGCCCTGGTCGTCGCTGGAACCGGAAACACCGAAGATGTTACCGACCATCACGTAGTCATCTCCCGGAATGTACTGCCGCAGCTGGCGCAAGAAGTCGTGCTTCTCGATGCCGCAGGGCCCCACGAACGAGCAGAAGTGGTGCCAGCCCGGATGGTGCAGGGTCACCATCGCCCAGTTCCCACAGAGGCCGATGATATGGCCGTGCTCGCGCAGCTTGACGAGATCGACCAGCTTCACCGGTCCCTCGCTGACCTCCAGTGTCTCGTCCACGTCGAACGCGTACACCACCATGGCGACGTCCTCCCGACGCAGTCCTGCGTCAACCCGAGGCGACCCTCCGCTCCAACTTCCTGCTTGACCAGGGATTCGGCAGCGTTGTACCAAGCAGACATCGAACGAGGGGGTGCGTCCACCCGTTATTCCAGGGCCAAGCAGAGGAGAGCATGATGGCACACAAGTTCCTGCGACTGTTCGCCCTGTTCGCGCTGCTGGGACTCGTCACCGCCGGCGCCGCCGCCGCCCAGGATTGCAGTGGAACCATCACCGCCGACGAGGCGATGAAGGCGGAGACCGCGCGCTACGTCGCGCAAACCGCGAACGACTTCGCGGCGATGGAGAAGCTGTTCGGCAACGATCTCACGTACAACCACTCCTCTGCCGCCACCGACGACAAGGCGAAGTACATCGACGGCATGCGCTCGGGCCGTACGAAGTACCGCACGATGACGCCGAACAGCGACGTGAAGGCGCGCACGTATGGCTGCATCGCGATCATCACCGGGACCGCGGTCTACGAGGTGACGTCGGCCGGCCAGGATCGCACGGTGCCGCTGCGCTTCACCGCGATCTGGGCGAAGCGGCCGTCCGGGCTCGAGTTCGTGTCGTGGCAGTCGACCGGCATTCCCCCGAGACAGTAGCCGGCGAGAAGGAGCGGAGGCGCCTCCACCGCGGCGCGGACGTGGTCCGGGCTACTTCTTGCCCGGAGTAGCGACTAGGGCGTTGGGCACTCCCGACCCGGGTAGCGACAGCGCCAGTGGGGGGAGCTTCGCCACGAGCTGTGTCGACGGACCTCCGTCGAGGTTGAGGGCATCCCGGCATCCGAGCCCTCCCTTGTCAGGCGGGGTGGCAAGGAAGCGTGCGAAGGCGGGAGCTTCGGCCTTCGTCGAAACGACGAGAACGACGACATTCTCCTCGGCGCACACCGCAGTCCGCTCGGCGATCTGGGGTTTTAACTGCTGGACCTGTCCCCCGACAAGGAGACGGGGGATACCCTGGACGATGAGGCGATGGGCAAGGTGGTCCTGGATCTCGGCACCGAGCATGATCCGCCCCTTTTTCCCATCAATCACGAGCGCGCCCCAGTTCCGCTGTTTGCTCAGAGCAATCGCTCGACCTTCGTCGACAGCGAGGCCCATCGCGCGGCCCTCCTTGTCGAAGAAGCTGGCATTGACGGCAACGACAACGGGATAGGGCGCAACGATCTGCGCTACAGTGCGCCGCGCCGGAGGATCTCCCGCCGGCGCTAGACGGAGTTCTGCCACCTCGAGGTCGATCTTGAAGGCGTGGCCCGAGAAAGGCTCCGCGTCGACCGGGCGCACGTCGAAAATCGCGTGTGCGATGCCTGGGGCCACTATCGAAAAGCGCGCCGGCTCCGCTCGAACCGGACTCATCCCAGCGCTACTCACCGCCAGGAGCCCGGCGAAGACGCAGGGAACGAGGATGAGACGGCCTTTCATGGACTTGATTTTGAGGCACCGTGCTGCGCTTTGGCAATTTGTTCTGAGGGTGATCGGGCTCTTGACGACGCCGCGGGGATCGTTCGTCACGGGGACCACGATCCAGGTCGACGGCGGCTCGCGCAGCAACCGGCCGTAGAGCTAAGGGGCCCCGGCGCTCAAGCTGCACGGGGCATGCCGGACTCGTGACGGATTGCTCGGGCGTGCTTCTGAGTGGCCGCTACCGTCCCAGCGACAGAAATCCCACGAGCACGGCGCGGAGTGCCACGCGCGCCCCGAGCGCCCAGCGGACTAGCCGACGGGCGATGGTACGGGACCAGCCTGGCAGGGTGGCGATCCCGAGTGCGGCGGCCACGAAGGGGAGGAGGATGAAGCCCAACGTCGCGTAGGCGGCGAAGAAGACGACGAGAACGACTCCGGTTAGGATCCGGATTCCGATGCTGCCCGACTCCGTTGCCATGGCAACGAGCGTGCGCACGGCCGCACACTAGCACCCCCAATAGCGCCCGTCCACAATTAAGTTAGGGTCAGGGGGGCATTGTGCTGTAATTCGCCGCAAGGCGCCCAGGAGGGCGGGGACGGTCACGACTCCGCCGTCACTACCCCGGCGTCACTACCCCAATGAAGGAGGGCTCTCCATGAATCGGATACTCGCCCTGCTGATCACGCTCCTGTTCCTGGTCGGGTTCGGTGGGCTCCCGGACGCCTTCGCCCAGACCCCGCCCGCCAAGAGCGACGCCAAGCCCGCGGCCAAGCCGGCCACCGAGACCAAGAAGGACATGGGCAAGCATGAGCCCATCGATATCAACTCGGCATCCGCGGACGAGCTGAAGGGGGTGCCCGGTATCGGGGACGCCTACTCGAAGAAGATCATCGACAACCGGCCGTACAAGCGGAAGGACGAGCTGGTCGCGAAGAAGGTCGTGCCGCAGGCCACCTACGACAAGATCAAGGACCACATCATTGCGAAGCAGAAGTAGCGGGGCGAACCCGAAGTAAGGGGGGCGAAGCCCAAGTAGCGGAAGCCGTCTCGCCGCCTGGCCGGTCGGTCAGCCCCCGGCCTTGGCGGCGGGCGCGCCCGCCTGGGCGGGCTGCCCATTGCCCGACCCCTCGGCGGCGCAGGCGTCGGCATGGCCCGCGCGGTGGATGGACAGGTCCTTGATGGTCGGGCTGGTCCCGCAGAGCGGGCAGTTCGGATCGCGCCGCAGCTTCACCTCGCGGAAGCGCATGCCGAGCGCGTCGTAGGTCATCAGCCGGCCGATCAGTGGCTCGCCGATTCCCAGCAGCACCTTGATCGCCTCGGTGGCCTGTACCACTCCGATGATGCCTGGGAGCACGCCCAGGACGCCGGCCTCGCTTCAGGAGGGCACCAGCCCCGGGGGGGGCGGGGTCGGATAGAGGCAGCGATAGCACGGCCCCTGATTCGGGGCGAAGACGCTGGCCATGCCCTCGAACTGGAAGATCGAGCCGTGGATATTGGTCTTCCCCGCCAGATAGCACGCGTCGTTCATGAGATAGCGCGTGTCGAAGTTGTCCGAGCCGTCCACCACCAGGTCGTAGTCCTTGATGATGTCCATCACGTTGTCCACCTCGATGCGGGTGGGCAGCGGGATGACGTTCACGTCGGGATTCAACGCGCGAATGGCCTCCATGCCGGACTCGACCTTGGGGCGCCCGACGCTGGCGGTGGTGTGGAGGATCTGGCGCTGGAGATTCGACACGTCCACCACGTCCCCGTCCATGAGCCCGAGGGTGCCCACGCCGGCGGCGGCCAGGTAGAGCGCGGTCGGGGAGCCGAGACCGCCCGCGCCGATGAGCAGCACCTTGGAGCGGAGCAGCTTGCGCTGGCCCTTCTCGCCCACCTGCGGGAGGAGGAAGTGGCGGCTATAGCGCTGGATCTGCTCCGTGGTGAGCGGCTTGTCCTTGGCCACGGGCAGGCCGGACTGCGCCCACTTCTGGAAGCCGCCCTGCAGGTTGATGACGTTCTCGTAGCCAAGCTCCTTGAGCTGGCGTGCGGCGAGCATGGACCGCAGACCGGTCTGGCAGTAGAGCACGAGCGGGGTGGTGGGCTCGGGCGCCACGGTGCCGATGCGGAACTCGAGGAAGCCGCGGCTGATATTCGCCGCGTCCTCGATATGGCCGTCACGGTACTCGTCGGGATCCCGCACGTCCACGACCACCACGGGCTCGCCGGCGTCGAGCCGGCGCTTGAGATCGGCCGGCCCCTGCTCGGGGACGACCTGGCGGGCCTCTGCCAGCATCTCCTTCAAGGTCTTCATGCCGTAACTCCTCGTTTCTGTGACCGAGTGATGACTTCGTGCTCGTTGTTAAGATTACCGCTATTCCCGGTCGGATGCAGGGAGAATCCCGTCCCGGCTGTTCCCAGCGCGCCAAGACTGCTATAATCGGCTGCGAAATGAAAGGGTTAATCCTCTCCGGAGGTCGTGGAACGCGCCTCCGCCCCATCACCTACACCTCCGCCAAGCAGCTCGTCCCGGTCGCCAACAAGCCCATTCTCTTCTACGGCATCGAGGCCCTGGCCGCCTCCGGAATCAGCGAGATCGGCATCGTGGTGGGCGACACCCACCAGGAGATCCGTGACGCGGTGGGCGACGGCAGCCAGTGGGGCGTGCGGGTGGCCTATATCCAGCAGGAGGCGCCGCTCGGGCTCGCCCATGCCGTCCTCACCGCCGAGCCCTTCATCGGCACCGACTCCTTCTGCATGTACCTCGGCGACAACCTCATCCGCGAGAAGCTCGCGCCCCTGGTGGAGCGCTTTCGCGCCGACAAGCCCAACAGCCAGATCCTGCTCGCCCACGTGCCCGACCCCACGCAGTTCGGGGTGGCCGAGCTCAAGGGCGACAAGGTGGTGCGGCTGGTCGAGAAGCCCAAGGTGCCGCCCTCGGACCTGGCGCTGGTCGGCGTCTACATGTTCGACGCCACCATCTTCCAGGCCGCCAAGGCGATCAAGCCCTCCGGGCGCGGCGAGCTCGAGATCACGGACGCCATCCAGTGGCTCATCGACACCGGCCATACGGTGCGGCCGCACGTCATCAGCGGCTGGTGGAAGGACACCGGGAAGCTCGAGGACATGCTGGAGGCGAACCGCATCATCCTCGACACGCTGGTGCCGCGCAACGAGGGCACGGTGACGGACTCCGAGCTGCTCGGCAAGGTGGTGGTGGAGGCGGGCGCCCGCATCGTCCGGAGCACCGTCCGGGGGCCGGCCATCGTGGGCAAGGGCGCGGTGATCGAGAATGCCTACGTGGGGCCGTTCACCTCCATCGGGGACGGCGTGATCGTCCGCGAGAGCGAGGTCGAGCACTCCATCCTCCTCGAGGGCTCGCGCATCGTGGACGTGGGCGGGCGCATCGAGTCCAGCCTGATCGGGCGCAACGCCGCCATCTACCGCACGCAGACCAAGCCGCGCTCGTTCACCTTCATGCTGGGTGACCGCAGCGAGGTGGGCCTCGTCTGATGAATCTCGGCGACGCCGCCAAGCGCGCGTACGCGCTGCAGGACTACTCGCCCTCGGCGGCCATCCCCGGTGTCGAGATCGTGGACCTCAAGCGCTTCGCCGACGACGGCGGGGCCCTCATCGAGCTGGGGCGGCTGACCGCGGGCGCCCACGCGGCCTTCCGCGGCTTCGAGGTCAAGCAGGTCAACTACACCGAGATGGATCCCGGCGTGATCAAGGCCTTCCATCTCCACCGCCGGCAGACCGACGTCTGGTTCGTCCCTCCGGGCGACCGCATGCTGCTGGTGCTGCTGGACGCCCGTGCCGGCTCCCCCACCGAGAACGCGGCGCGCCGCCTCATCCTCGGCGATGCGTCGTCCCGGCTGGTGCGCATCCCGCCCGGGGTGGCCCACGGGGTGCGCAACCTCGCGAGCACGCGCGGCCGCATCATCTACTTCGTGGACACCCACTTCTCGCCGGATCCCGACACCTCCGACGAGGGCCGCCTGCCGTGGGATCATGCCGGCGCCGATATCTGGGAGCCCGTGCGCGGCTGAGTTCGCCGCCACGGACCGGACCGCGTGAAGATCCTCGTGACGGGCGGCGCCGGCTTCATCGGGTCGAACTTCGTGCGCCACGTGCTGACCACGCACCCCGACGACTCCGTGGTCAATCTCGACAAGCTCACCTACGCGGGCAATCCCGCAGAACCTCGCCGACTTCAAGAATGAACCGCGCTATCGATTCGTCCAGGGCGACATCTGCGACGGCGCCATCGTGCGGGACCTCATGGCGGGCGTGGACGCGGTGGTGCACTTCGCGGCGGAGACGCACGTGGACCGCTCCAACGCGGGCGCCGACGAGTTCCTCCGCACCAACGTCACCGGGACCTTCACCCTGCTCGAGGCCGCCCGCGAGCGGAAGCTCGGCCGCTTCGTGGCCATCGGCACCGACGAGGTCTACGGCAGCGTGACGCGCGGGGCGTCGCGCGAGCTGGATCCGCTGAATCCGTCCAATCCCTACTCGGCCTCGAAGGCGGCGGCGGATCTCCTCGCCCGCGCCTACTGGATCACGCATCGCCTGCCGGTGGTGGTGACCCGGAGCAGCAACAACTTCGGGCCCTACCAGTATCCGGAGAAGGTGATCCCGCTCTTCGTCACCAACGCGCTCGAGGGCAAGCCGCTGCCGCTGTACGGCGACGGCAAGAACGTGCGCGACTGGCTCTACGTGGTGGACAACTGCGCGGCGGTGGATCTCGTGCTCCGCAAGGGCAAGGACGGGGAGATCTACAATATCGGCGGGAGCAACGAGGTGGAGAACATCGTGCTCACCCGCCAGATCCTGCGCCTGACCGGCAAGCCGGAGACCCTGATCACGCCGGTGGCGGATCGGCCGGGGCACGATCGCCGCTACGCGCTCGACAGCGCGAAGACGCATGCCTTGGGCTGGAAGCCCGCGCATCCGTTTCCCGCCGCGCTGGAGAAGACGGTGGAGTGGTACCGCGCCCACGAGGCCTGGTGGCGGCCCATCAAGTCGGGGGAGTTCCGCGCCTACTACGAGCGCCAGTACTCCGCGCGGTGACGAGCATGCGGACCCCCCCGCCGCTCGCTCGTTTGCTGCTCCTGCTGCTCCTCCTGCTCGTCCCGGTGGGCCTCGCCGCCGCGCCGCGGGGCACCTCGCCCCGGCCGGACCTGCCGCCCGTGGACGGCACCCCCGCCTTCGCCCGGCGCGCGGCGCCGGCCATGGTGGGGCTCCGGGTGGAGGCCTCGCCGGACGCGCCCTCCTCCGCGAATCTGGGCACGGAGCGCGCGGGCTCGGCGGTGATCTTCGACCCCGCCGGCTACGCACTCAGCGTGAGCTACCTCCTTCTCGACGCCGAGCGCATCGAGGTGACCCTGCGCGCCGGCCTGACCGTGCCTGCCCGGCTGGTGGGGCTCGACCTCGAGACCGGGCTCGGCGTGATCAAGCTCAGCTGGGTTGGCCCCTGGCCCGCCGCGCCCCTCGGCGACTCGACTCGGGTGAAGGTCGGCGACGGGGCGGGGACCCTGGGCGTGGGCGACGGCGGGGAGCTCGTGGCCGTCGAGGCCCGCGTGCAGGGGGTGCAGCGCTACATCGCCGCGTGGGAGTACATGCTCGATCGCGCCTTCGTGGTGTCGCCCGCCAATCCGGCCTTCGGCGGCGGCGCCCTGGTCGACGGCACCGGCGCCGTGGTCGGCATCACCTCGCTCCGTCTGGGCGAGCGCCCCTTCACCAACCTCGTCATCCCCATCGAAAAATTCCTGGCCGGCCGGGATGAGCTGCTCGCCACCGGCCGCGTGTCGAGCCGCGGCGCCCGGTCCTGGCTGGGGCTCTACACGGACACCCTCGCCGGGCGCGGCGTGGTGGTGCTCGGCGTGAATCCCATCGGCCCCGCCGGGCCGGCCGGTTTTCGCCGCGGCGACATCATCCTCACCATCGCCGGCCGGGCGGTGGCGAGCCAGGAGGAGTTCTACACGCGTCTCTGGGAGACCCGGATCGGCGAGCCCGTCGAGGTCCTGGTACAGCGCGAGTCGGGGCGCGCCACGCTCACGGTGCGCCCGGCGGATCGCTACCGCCTGTATCGGACCACCGAAGGCGGGGAACCACGATAGGCGCGCGGGCACGCAGAGATAGGCGGACGGGTCTCAACTGGAGTAGCCTTTAGCCATGCAAGGCATCGACACCTATCAGGGTCGCGGCCTGATCGCGGACCCCATTCACCGGTACATCCTCTACACGCGCCCGGACGGTCGGCCCGGCGAGGCGACCGAGCAGGACCTGATCGACTCCCCCTGGATGCAGCGCCTCCGGCGCGTGCCGCAGCTGCAGTCGGCGCGGTGGGTGTTCCCCGCCGCCGAGCATAGCCGCTTCCAGCACTCCCTCGGCGCCATGCACCTGGCCGGCCGCTTCGCCCAGCAGCTGTATCCCTCGCTGCGGGCCGAGTTCACCGACGCGCCGTCCGCGCCGCTCTTCGAGGAGCTGCTGCGCATGGCCGGGCTGCTGCACGACATCGGGCACGGCCCCTTCGGCCACTTCTTCGACGACAACTTCCTCGCCGACTACGAGCTCACCCACGAGATCCTGGGCCAGCGCATCATCCGGGAAGAGCTTGCCGAGCTCATCCGCGGCCTGCGCCGGAGCCCGGAGGGGCCGTTCGCGCCCGGCGAGGCCATCGATCCCGACTGGATCTGCTACCTGATGGGCAAGGACCGCACCCGGCCGGAGCCGGGGCACCCGCGCTGGCTGGCCCATCTCAAGCCGTTGCTGTCCGGGATCTACACCGCGGACAACATGGACTACGTGCTCCGCGACTCGTACATGTGCGGGGTGGCGGTGGGGCCGATCGACGTCGAGCGGATCATGTATTACTCGTTCTTCAGCGACAAGGGCCTCACCCTCGATCGCGGCGGCATCCAGGCCTTCATCATGTTCCTCAACGCGCGCTTCTACATGTACACCAACGTGTACTACCACCGGACCACCCGCGGCATCGACCTGCACCTCAAGGAGATTTTCCGGCCCACCATGCTGGAGGTGTTCCCGCACGACCTGCGGGAAGACCTGGGCCCCTATCTCCACCTCACCGAGTGGACGCTCCTCGAGGAGGTCGCGCGCTGGACGGATTCCGAGAAGCCGGAGCGCCGCGAGCTCGCGCGGGAGTGGCGCCAGATCCTCGACCGCCGGCTGCGCTGGCGGATGGCACACGAGGTGGTGCTCGACCTCTTCGAGCCGCGCCGGGGTCAGGCGTTCATGGCCGCCGAGGAGGTCGAGAAGCGCGTGTACGAGCACCTGCCTCCCGCGCTCCGGAACATCCCGTTCAAGGTCGACATGGCGCTCCAGGACCCGCGACCGCTCAACCCGCTCAAGATGAGCGACCGGCAGATCTACGTGTACGACTCCGCCTCCCGGACGGTGTCCGCGGAGCCGCTGGTGGAGCTGCTCAAGTACCTCCCCGGCAAGGTCGCCCAGTGCCGCATCTTCGCCACCACTCACGAGCACGATCACCTTCTCGCCACCGCGCTGGAGGCCGCGCTCAGCGAAGAGCGTCCCGCGCACTCCACCAATCTCTAGCGAGGGAATATGGACCTGCTCGAAGCCAAGAATCGTGTGGCCGAGGCGCTCGTCGAGTCCATTTTCCGGCGGGCCCGCTACGACATCACTCCCTATCGCCGGTCGCCGGCGGCGGGGCTCCGGGTGGGGCGGGACGACTTCTCCCCGGACTTCTGGGTGAAGCCCTCCGGCGAGGGCGGTCCCGGCGGCACCGGGGGCACCAAGGACTTCCTCATCGAGGTGAAGTACCATCCGCACATCGGACAGTTCCTCTCCGTGGAGAGTCAGCGCGGCGAGCGGTCCCTCTTCCAGATGGCACGGCGGCAATGGCCGGAGCTGTACTTCGTGCTCGTGAGTGACAAGCCCGAGCCGGGCCGGTCCTGCTTCCAGGCCTTTCATCTCGCGGGCTGGGCGCCGGGCGCCCCCTGCCAGACCCGCGATGTCTCCGAGGTGGAAGAGATGGGGATTTTCGCGCACAATGTGGCCGATCACGAAGAGCTGATCCGCCGCATCTTCGCCCTCCTCACCGGCGCCTGAGGGCGCCCGGGGAGGGAGTCCGCCGCACCAGCCAGGAGAGGGCAGAGCCATGGAGAAATTCAGAGGCGTCGACTACTTCGGGATCGAGGAGCAGCTCAGCGACGAGCAGCGGATGATCCGGGACACCGTGCGCGACTGGGTGGAGTCGCGCTTCCTCCCCATCGTCACCGAGCATCACCGCCACGAAACCTTCCCGGTGGAGCTGGCCGCCGAGCTGGGGGAGATGGGCGTGTTCGGGGCCACCCTCAAGGGCTATGGCTGCCTGGGCCTCGACAATGTGGCCTACGGCCTCATCATGCAGGAGCTGGAGCGCGGCGACTCGGGGCTCCGCTCGTTCGCCTCCGTGCAGAGCGGGCTCGTGATGTATCCCATCTATTCCTACGGGTCGGACGCGCAGAAGGACCGGTGGCTGCCGCGGCTGCAGTCGGGCGCCGCCATGGGGTGCTTCGGCCTCACCGAGCCCGACCACGGCTCCGACCCCGGCTCGATGAAGACGCGCGCGGTGAAGAAGGGGAACGAGTACGTGCTCAACGGCACCAAGCTCTGGATCACCAACGGCTCGGTGGCGGAAGTGGCGGTGGTGTGGGCCAAGGGCGACGACGGCGAGATCGGCGGATATCTCGTCGAGAAGGGGACGCCCGGGTTCGGCAGCATGGACATCCACGGGAAGTTCTCCATGCGCGCCTCCATCACCTCGGAGCTGTCCTTCCAGGACTGCCGCATCCCGCTCGAGAACAAGCTGCCCGGCGTGAAGGGGCTCAAGGGCCCGCTGTCCTGTCTCTCCCAGGCGCGCTACGGCATCGCCTGGGGCGCCATCGGCGCCGCCATGGGCTGCTACGACTGGGCGCTTCAGTACGCGCAGCAGCGCATCCAGTTCGGCAAACCCATCGGCTCCTTCCAGCTCGTCCAGCAGAAGCTCGTCTGGATGATCAACGAGATCACCAAGGCGCAGCTCCTGTGTCTCCAGCTCGGCCGTCTCAAGGACGCGGGAACGGCGCGGCCCCAGCAGATCTCCCTCGCCAAGATGAACAATGTCCAGATGGCGCTGGACACCGCGCGCCAGGCGCGTGACATCCTGGGCGCCGCCGGCATCGTGGACGAGCACCCCATCATGCGCCACATGATGAATCTCGAGACGGTCAACACTTACGAGGGCACACACGACATCCACGTGCTCATCGTGGGGCGGGACGTCACGGGCCTGGACGCGTTCGGTATCTGAGTCGGTGTAGCATAGGCGCATGACCCCTCCCGAATCCTCGGCCACCGCCGTCCCTCTGCCCGCCGCCGGCGGGGCGGTGCGCGTCCGTCCGGACATGCGCCTGCTGGGGCTGCTCGCTCTCGGGCACATGGTGATCGACATCAACCAGGGCTCGCTGGCCGCGGTGCTGCCGTTCCTCAAGGACGCGCTCAAGATCTCGTACACCGCCACCGGCGTCATCGTGCTGATGGCGAACATCACCTCGTCGGTCATCCAGCCGCTCTTCGGCTATCTCGCGGACAAGACGGAGCGCCGCTGGATCCTGCCGCTGTCGGTGCTGCTCTCGTCGTTGGGTCTGGGCTTTCTCGGGCTGGCTCCGTCGTACTGGGCGGTGCTGGCGCTGGTGATGATCACCGGGTTCGGGGTGGCCTCGTATCATCCGGAGGGTTATCGCACCGCCACCGCGGTGGCGGGCGACCGCAAGGCCACCGGGGTGTCCATCTTCTCCACCGGAGGCAATATCGGGATCGCGCTCGGCCCGCCCCTGGCCACTGCGCTACTCACCGGTTTCGGGATGCCGGGGACCCTCGGCATGCTGGTGCCGGGGCTGGTGGTCGCGCTGCTCTTGACCGCGGTGCTGCCGAGGCTGTCCGCGCCGGCGCCGGCGGTGGCGCGCGCGCAGGCCAGCGCCAGCGGGGCCCAGACCATGGTGGGGGCGATGAGCCTCCTCATCCTGGTGGTGGCCATCCGCTCCTGGACCACCCTCGGCTTCACGACCTTCATGCCCTTCTACTGGAAGGAAGTGCTGCACGGTGACCCGCGGCACGTGGGGACCCTCCTCGCGGTCTTCCTCGGCGCCGGCGCGGTGGGCACGCTGGCGGCGGGGCCGGTGGCCGACCGCGTCGGCGTACGCCGCTACGTGGTGGCGGTCTTCCTCCTCGCCACCCCGCTGGCGGTGGGCTTTCTCTTCGTGCAGGGCTGGCTCGTGTACGTCTTCCTGGGTCTCCTCGGCTTCGTCCTGGTCTCCACCTTCACGGTGTCGGTGGTGCTGGGGCAGGCGTACCTGCCGAAGAATCCCGGCCTGGCCTCCGGGCTCATCGTGGGCTTCGCCATCGGCGCCGGCGGCCTCGGCGCCAGCGCGCTCGGCTGGGTCGCCGATCACTGGGGCCTCGCGAGCGCCCTGTGGATCTCGGCCCTCATGCCGCTGGCGGGCTTCGTCACCGCTCTCTTCCTCCCGGAGCCTCGGTCGCGGTGACGGCGGACAAGCTCCAGGACGGCGAGCAGGTGCTGCTGATCGACCAGCGCGGCCGACGCCATCTCTTCATGCTGCGCAAGGGCGAGACCTTCCACTCCGATCGAGGCTGGGTGCTGCACGACGCCGTCATCGGCCAGCCCGACGGCTCCTGGGTCCGCACCTCCAAGGGCACGCGCTACGTGGCGTTGCGGCCCACGCTGGCCGAGTTCGTCCTCGACATGCCGCGCGGCGCGCAGGTGATCTATCCCAAGGACCTCGCCATGGTGATGTTCTGGGCCGACATCTATCCGGGCGCGCGCGTGCTCGAGGCGGGGATGGGCTCGGGTGCCCTCACCCTGGCGCTGCTCCGCGCGGTGGGGCCCGAAGGCAAGGTGATCAGCTACGAGCAGCGGGACGATTTCGCCCGCCGCGCGCTGGCGAATATCCACCTGCGCATGGGCGACGTGACCAACCTGGCGGTACGGCTGCGCCCCGTGCAGGAGGGACTGGCCGAGGAGGAGCCGGTGGATCGGGTGGTGCTCGACCTGCCCGAGCCGTGGCATCTCGTGGAGGGCGTGTCCGCCGTGCTCCGCGCGGGCGGCATTCTCCTCTCCTATCTGCCCACCATCATCCAGTCGCATCAGCTCACCGAGGCCCTGCGCCGCCATCCCGGCTACACGCTGATCGAGACCTTCGAGACGCTGTTCCGGCCCTGGAACATCGAGAACACGTCCGTGCGCCCGTTTCATCGAATGGTCGCGCATACGGGCTTCATCACCGTGGCCCGGCGCGTGGTTCCCGAGGACTCGCCCTTCCAGCCGCGCATCAGCATGCCCGAGGTGGACTGAGGCATGCTCGAGCGCTGGTTCGGGCTCACCGCGCGGGGCACCACCGCCGCGCGGGAGACCCGGGCCGGCTTCACCACCTTCATGGTGATGGCCTACATCATCTTCGTGAACCCGGCGATCCTGTCCTTCGCCGGCATCGCGGCGCTCGAGGGGCAGGGACCGCCGTTCGCCGCCACCCAGGCGGCGACCTGCCTGGTGGCGGGGGTGATGACCATCGCCATGGGACTCGCGTCCAACTATCCGCTCGCGCTGGCCTCCGGCATGGGGCTCAACGCGGTGGTGGCGTTCCAGCTCATCGCCGGCCTCAAGCTGCCCTGGCCGGCGGCGATGGGGGTGGTGTTCATCGAGGGGCTGGTGATCACCGCGCTGGTCCTCACCGGCTTTCGCGAGGCCATCATGAACGCCATCCCCCTCGCGCTGAAGCAGGCGATCGGCGTCGGCATCGGCCTCTTCATCCTCTTCATCGGGCTGGTGTCGGCGGGTATCGTGAAGCCGGGGCCTCCCGGCGTGCCGGTCACCCTGGGTGAGCTCACCGCGGCCCCGGTGGCGGTCGCGGTGGTCGGCCTCTTCATCACGCTCTGGCTCCAGGCCCGCGGCTCGGGCGGCGCACTGCTGGTGGGCATCCTGGTGACCACCGTCCTCGCCGTCGCCGTGAACTCCGCCACCGGCGGCCGCGCGTTTCCCATTCCCGGCCAGGCGGTGATCCCGCGCGGGCTCTGGGCCTGGCCCGACTTCTCGAGCGTCGGCGCCGGCGTGAACTTCGAGGTCTTCGCGCGGGTGGGCGTGGTCACCGCGGTGGTGACGATCTTCGCGATCATGCTCTCGGACTTCTTCGACACCATGGGCACGGTGATCGGCATCGGGGGCGAAGCGGGGTGGCTGGACCGGAACGGCCGGCTCCCGCGCCTCAACCGCGTGCTCCTGGTGGACTCTCTCGCCGCGGCGGCGGGCGGCGCCGCGGGCGCCTCGTCCGCCACCACCTACATCGAATCGGCGGCGGGAGTCTCTGCGGGCGCGCGCACGGGGCTGGCCTCGGTGGTCACCGGGCTCTGCTTCCTCCTCGCGCTCTTCTTCTCGCCCCTCGCCGGCGTGGTGCCGGCCCAGGCCACCGCCCCCGCGCTGCTCATCGTGGGCTACCTCATGACCCGGGTCGTGCGCGAGATCCGCTTCGCCGACATCGAGGACGGCTTTCCCGCCCTCCTCACCCTCACCGTGATGCCCTTCACCTACTCCATCACCAACGGGATCGGCGCGGGCTTCGTGAGCTACTGCTTCATCAAGCTGGTGCGGGGCAAGGCCCGCGCGGTGTACCCGATGATGTGGGCGGCCGCCGCCGCCTTCGTGATCTATTTCGTCTTGCCCGGCCTCCGCGGCCTCCTCGGGGTCTAGTCCCGCGTGCGCCCGCTCCGTCTCCTGCTCGCCGTCGGGCTCGTACTCCTCGCGGGGGCCGCCGCCCAGCCCCAGTCCGAGCCCAACGCGACCGCGATCCGCGCCGTCCACCGCAACGGACAGACCTTCGTCACATGGATGGACGCGGCCTCGGGGGAAGCGGGCGCGCGCTTCCGCTACGCGCTCTATCGGGCGGACGTGCCCATCACCGACGGAAACCTCAGCGACGCCCGGCTCGTCGGACGCGGCATCCTCAACAACTCCGCGCGGCGCTTCGGCGAGGCGTTCCGGCCGCAGGAGCGGCTGGACCCGGACCGTCCCCAGACCATTCTCGAGGAGGGGGGCGCCCCGCTGCCGCTGTGGAGCGGGATCGGCGTCTATACCGCGCGCGTGGCCGGTCGCGGGTACTACGCGGTGGTCACCACCGACAGCAGTCACAAGGCGCTCAGCCGCGTCGTGCCCGGGACCAATGCCACCACCGCGCCGATCGAGGAGCAGCCGGGCGAGCTCCGCCCGATCAAGCAGATCGACTCGCGCGCCCGCGGCGGCGCCGGTGGGCAGGGCGTGATCAGCGGCACCGCGGGACTGCCGCTGCATCTCTGGCTGCATCCGAGCGCCTCGGAGGGTGGGCCGGCGGGGCGGATCGGCGACTACTACGTGTACTTCGGCTCCGAGGACCTGGGGTTCCGGGACGGAATGCCCGGGGTCTTCTCGGTGGAGGAGCGCCGCGAGAAGGGAGGCGGCGCCCTGGTGGTGAAGCCGCGCGACGCCATCGAGTCCGACAGCCCCAAGGGCGGCGGACATCAGTCGCTCTGGTTCGGCTACTACGGCGTGCCGCAGTGGTCGACCCAGCGTGAGCCGCGCGCCTACCCCTTCACCGAGCGGCGCCTGCTCTGGATGCTGGCCTGGGCGCAGCAGCAGTATCAGACCGACCCGGAGCGCGTCTATGTCAGCGGGCAGTCCATGGGCGGGTGGGGATCCGCGACCTTCGCGCTGCGCCACCCCGAGCGCTTCGCCGCCGTCTTCCCCCTGCTGCCGCGCTTCCGGCAGCACCTGCTTCCCGGCCTGCCGCCGAAGCGCGGGCAGCGTCCGCTGATGGATGACGGCAAGACGCCATACTTCGAGCGGATGGACATGGTGCGCTTCGTCGGCGAGCATCGCGCGGACCTGCCCTTCATCGGCTGGGCCATCGGGCGGCGCGACGGGTTCGCGACCTTCGGACAGCAGGTGGAGATGGCCAAGGCGCTGACGGCGGCCCGGCACGGGTTCGCCTTCGCGTGGAACAACGGAGGCCACAGCGCGGGAACCAAGCCCATCGAGGAGGTCTACAAGTACTACCCGCCCGACCGCTTCCGCCGAAACCTGAGCTACCCCGCCTTCACCCGTAGCTCGATCGACGACGATCCCGGCGATGGTGACCCCGCCCGGGGCGCCATGGAAGGCGGGATCAACCTCGGCTTCGTGTGGAAGGATCCGACCGACGAGCCCGACCGCTGGGCGGTCAGCTTCTCGAACGTGCTGGCCCCCGATCCCATGACCGTGGACGTGACGCCCCGGCGGGCTCAGCAATTCCGGCCCCGTCCCGGTGAGGTCTTGCGCTGGACCACCGCCGCGGGCGCGAGCGGCGAGGTCACCGTCGACCAGTGGGGGCTGGTGACGGTGGAAAAGGTCGCGATCCGTCCCGGACAGGACACCGTCCTCACGTTCAGCCGCCGCTGACGTGTCGACCTGAGGGGCCCGCGCCGTGGTCTTCAATTCGTGGGAGTTCGCGCTGTTCTTCCCGGTGGTGTACCTGCTCTACCTGCTCCTGCCCACGCGCCGGCTCCAGAACCTCCTCCTGCTCGGCGCCAGCTACTACTTCTACGCCGCGTGGGACTGGCGCTTCCTGGGGCTCTTGCTGGGCTCGACCTCCCTCGACTACGTCTGCGCCCGCGCCATCGACGACGCGACGGACGAGCGGCGCCGGCGGATGTTCCTGGTGGCGAGCGTCATCGGCAACCTCACCGTGCTGGGCTTCTTCAAGTACTACGGGTTCTTCGTCGAGAGCATGAGACGACCTCCTCCGGCCGCTGGGACTCAGCAGCGAGGGCCTGCGCCTCGACATCGTCCTGCCCATCGGCGTCTCCTTCTATACGTTCCAGGAGATGTCCTACACCATCGACGTGTACCGGCGGGAGATCCGCGCGACGCGAAGCCTGCTGGACTTCGCGGTGTTCGTGGCGTTCTTCCCGCACATGGTGGCCGGCCCCATCCAGCGGGCGGCCAATCTCCTGCACCAGGTGGCGCGGCCGCGCCGCCTGACGCCGCGCCGCCTTCGTGAGCGGTGGCTGGCTGATCCTGTGGGGGCTGTGGAAGAAGATCGTGATCGCGGACAACCTCGCCCTCATCGCGGACCCCATCTTCGCGGGCTCGGCCACCGTCGCCGCCCTGCCCGCGTATCTCGGCGTGGTGGCCTTTGCGTTCCAGATCTACTGCGACTTCTCCGCCTACTCGGACATCGCCCGCGGGGTCGCGCGGCTCCTCGGATTCGAGCTCATGCTGAACTTCAACCTCCCCTACTTCGCGACCAACCCCAGCGACTTCTGGAGGCGCTGGCACATCAGCCTGTCGAACTGGCTGCGGGACTACCTCTACATCCCGCTGGGCGGCAGCCGTGGGGGCGAAGCCAAAACCTACCGGAATCTCGGGCTCACCATGCTGCTGGGCGGCCTCTGGCACGGCGCGGCGTGGAACTACGTCTGGTGGGGCGCCTACCAGGGCGCGCTGCTCATCGGCCACCGGCTCCTGCGCGGGGAGCGGCCGCCGGCAAAACCGGGGACGGGCGGGGCCGGCTGGTGGCTGTCGGTGATCGTGATGTTCCACTTCACGCTCCTGGGCTGGCTCATCTTCCGCAGCACGCGACGCGTGTGGGTGGACGGCGTATCGCGGGACGATAGCTGGGCCCAGATAGTGGAGATGCTGTCGGCGTTCGGCAACGGGCTCGGCCTGGACGCAACCAGCCTGGAGCTCCTGGTGCGGGTGGCCGTGCTCTGCCTGCCGCTGATGATCGTGCAGTGGATCCAGTACCGGCTCCAGGACCATCTCGTCGTGCTGCGCCTGCCCCTGCTGGGCCGCGCGGCGGTGATTTCCATCTTGCTGCTGACCTGGCTGATCTGGGGAATTCAGGACGGTGAGAGCTTCATCTACTTCCAGTTCTGAGGGGCTGCGCGGGCAGGGGCGGCTCCCCACCCGGCGCCTGGCCGCCGCGCTGGCCTATGTCGGGTCGGGCGCGCGCCTATTCGCGCTGTCCCTCGCCTTCTTGCTCCTCCTGGGCGAGGTATACATGCGGCTGCCGTTCATCCCGCAGCGGCTCGAGTACCGGCCGGATCGGGAGCTCGGGGGCGTGCTCCGTCCCGACCAGGTCGGCTATGTCTGGCTCGGCAACATGTCGCTCCAGAGTCCCCCCATCACCATCAACCGGGACGGACACCGGGGCCGCGATACGGACTGGTCGCGCCCGGTGATGCTCGTGGTGGGCGACTCCGAGTCCTTCGGCGCCGGAGTGGAGGACCCCGAGGTGTGGACGGCGCGACTGGAGAGTGCGCTTCGGCGCCGTCCCGAGCTCGCCGCGCTCCAGGTGGTGAACGCCTCCCATCCGGGCCACGGCCCCTATCATCAGGTCGTCTTCCTGCGCCGCGCGCTCGAGGCGCATCGCGTGGACGGCGTGCTCGTGCGGGTGGCGGTGGGCCAGCGGAACTTCCGGGTGCCGCCGCCCGCGGAGCTCGAGCGGGAGATCGCGACCGCCCAGTGGCGCGAGCGGCTGCGGAGCGTGACCAAGTTCGTCCCGTTCCTCTACAACAAGTTCGAGGCCCAGGTCCCGCGGATCCGCGCCGCCCTGGTGCCGGCGCCATTGAGGAAGCGGCCCGCTCCCGGCGGCGGCGACAGCTCCCCCGCGGCCGGCCGGGCGGCGTGGCGGGACGGGCGGGCCGCCTGGGAGGAGATGGCTCGCCTCACCGCCTGCGTCGACATCCCCATCACCTTCGTCGTTCATGACGCGACGGGTCGCCCGGCCGCCGCCGCGCTGACCGAGAGCCTCGGCGGACTCGTGGACGCCGGCGGCCGGGTCCACGTGATCCGGCTGGGTCCCGAAGCCTTCGGGCTGGGGAAGCGGGAAGGGGCGGAGGCGCGCCAGCTCCTCCGGGAGACCCTGACGTTGGGACGCGATCCCCACGCGAACCCCCGGCAGCATCAGCTCATCGCCGATGCGCTGACCACCGGACTCGAGGCGGCCGGGGTGACGGCGCGACTCGGCCACCGGGCCGCGCCGCGCGGCGCCGCGCCGGCGGTCGCCGGCGCTGACCCCACCGCCCGGCCTGATTGCCTGCGCCCGGCCGCGGCGGCCCGCTGAGCCTGCCGCCCGGAGGCGGGCCGCACTTGGCTCTCGTGATAATCTAAGGTGTCCGGCCCTCGAACATCCGTCTTCTCCCAGGAGGTTGTGTCGTGATCAGCACCATGCGCGAATACTTCAGGGGGCTGAAGTTCGTCCTCCTGCTCGTCATCGTCGCCTTCGTCGCCACCTCGGTGGTCTACTTCGGCACCGGCTCCATGAGCGGCGGGGTCAGCGACCACGCGGTGGCCACCGTGAACGGCGAGGAGATCCCGGTGGAGCGCTTCCGCCGCGCCTATTCCAGCTACATCGAGTTCTACCGGCAGATCTACAAGGACCGCCTGACCCCCGAGATGGCGGAACGTCTCGGCGTCACCCAGCAGGTGATCAACGAGCTCGTCCAGGACGCGCTCATCACGCAGCAGGCCAAGCGCGAGGGAGTGACGGTGACGGACGAGGAGGTGCGCGCCCGCATCCAGCAGGTGCGCGCCTTCCAGGACGAGGGGCGCTTCTCACGCGAGCGCTATCTCAGCGTGCTGAAGCAGGTGCGCATCGACCCCGCGGACTTCGAGGCCGATCAGCGGCGTGACCTCGTCCGCCGGAAGATGGAAGGCCTGGTGCGCGAGGGGGTGAAGGTGACGCCCGACGAGCTGCAGCAGGCCTATTCCTTCCGCCGTGATCGGGTGCGCGCGGCCTGGGCGGGAGTGGAGGCGGTCCCGTTCATGGCGCGGGTCACGGTGGCCGATGCCGACCTCGAGCCCTATCTCAAGGCGCATCAGGCGCAGTTCACCCGGCCGGAGCGGCGCAAGATCCAGTATGCGCTCGTCAACACCCGGGCCTTCGCGGAACCCGTGTCCGACGCGGCGGCGGAGAAGTACTACACCGAGCATTCCGCGGAGTTCGAGAAGCCGCGCCGCCTCCGCGCCTCGCATGTGCTCGTCCGGGTGCCCTCGGTGGGCGGCAGCGAGGCGGAGGACAAGTCGCGGGCCAAGGCGGAGGACGTGATCCGGCGCGCCAAGGCCGGCGAGGACTTCGCCAAGCTGGCGCGCGAGACCTCCGAGGATACCGCCACCGCGCCCCAGGGCGGGGATCTCGGCTTCGTGGGCCCCGGTGAGATGGTGCCGCAGTTCGAGCAGGCGGTGTTCGCCTTGAAGAAGGGCGAGATCACGGCGGCGCCGGTGCGCACCCCCTTCGGCTACCACGCCATCAAGGTGTTCGACGCACAGGAGGGCGGCCGCTCGCCGTTCAAGGACGTGGCGCCCAAGATCAAGGAGAAGCTCCTCGCGGAGCGCAGCGAGCGCGCCGCCGCCGCGAAGGTCGAGGAGATCAAGGCGCCGCTGCAGGCGGCCAAGGAGTTCCCGGCCGAGGCGCGGAGGCTCGGCGTCGAGGTTCGCGAGGCGACCATGGCCCGCGGCGACGGGCTCGAGGGCATCGGCCGTGACGCCCCCCTCGAGGAGGCGGTGTTCCTTCTCGCCCCGGGCGGGGTGTCGGGCGCGCTCAAGACCCCCTCGGGCTACGCGCTGGTCAAGGTCCAGGAGGTGCTGCCGGCGGGCGTCCCCCCCCTTGCCGACATCCGGAGCGAGGTGACCGAGGCCATCAAGCGCGAGCGCGCGGATGCGCTCGCGATGGAAAAGGCCAAGGCCCTGGCCGCGGCGGCGCGGGAGGGCGACCTCACCGCGGTGGCGAAGAAGGAAGGGGTCAACAGCGGTGAGACCGGCTTCTTCTCGCGAGCGGAGCCGCCTCGCGACCGGACCTCGCTGCCGGGAACGGTGCTGGTGGCCGCGCTCCAGACCCCGACCGGCCAGGTGGCCGACCCGGTCAAGACTCCGGCCGGCGTCTACGTGGTGAAATCGCTGGAGCGCCAGCCCGCCGATCCCCGCGCCTTCGACCTCGAGCGCGAGGAGCTGGCGAAGCAGGTGCTGGAGCAGAAGCGCACCCAGGCGTGGGAGGCGTGGATGCGCGCGCTCGGCCAGTCGGCCAAGATCGAGATGGGCGGTCCGGTAGCGGGGGCGGGTCGATAGCCCCCGGCGCCATCGAGGGGGCCGCGCTCCTCGTCATCGACGCCCAGCAGGAGTACTTCGCGCCCATCGGCAAGGTGGTGCTGCCGGGCGGACCGGCCGCGGTGGCGCGCATCGCGCGCCTGCTGGAATGGGCGCGGGCGACGCGCGTGCCCGTCTTCCACATCGTCCATGAGAGTCGCAAGCCGGGCGCGCAGATCTTCGCCCCGGGCTCCCCCGCGCTGGCGGTGCACCCGCTGGCGGCGCCTCGGGAAGGGGAGCCGGTGATCCAGAAGCACCTCCCCGGCTCCTTCACCGGCACGCGGCTCGAGGCGGAGCTGCGCGAGCGTGGGATCGAGCGGGTCATCGTGTCCGGCTTCATGACCCAGATGTGCTGCGACACGACCGCGCGCGAGGCGGCGCATCGCGGATTCTCGGTCACCATGCTGTCGGACGCCACCGCGGCGATGGACGTCAAGGGGCCGGACGGCGTGGTCATTCCCCATGACGTGGTCCATCGCACCCACCTCGGCAGCCTGAACGGCTTTCTCGCCGAGGTGCGGTCGAGCGCGGACGTGATCGGCTCAGAGCAGGGCTCAAAGCAGGGCTGAGCGCGGGCCGCGCAGGGCGTCGCCGGCGTGATCGAGATCGTCCATCCCGTGCTTCCCGTTCCCGGTCGGCTCTTCGCCGGTCCGCGCCCGGATCCGCCCTTCGCCGCCGCGGCGGCGCGGCTGCGCGAGGGGGGCATCACCACGGTGGTCTCGCTGCTCGGAGAGGACGAGCTGCCGCCCGGGCTCGTGCGCGCGTACGGTGACGCCGGGCTCACCCTTCGCCGGTTTCCCATCGCCGACTTCGGCGTCCCCACGGATGCCGCGGCCTTCCGGTCCTTCCTGGAGCGCATGCTGGTGGACCTGCGCGCCGGCGAGGGGATTTACGTGCATTGCGCCATGGGCCGCGGGCGCACCGGAACGGCGGTGGCCTGCCTCCTCGCGCTGGCCGGTGCCGAGGGAGATCCGGTGGCGCTGACGCGGGTGCTCTATCGACGCGACACGGTGGAAACGGCGGGGCAGCGCGCCTTCGTGGCCGGGTTCCGGGCGCGGGAGGAAGGCTAGCGGGAATCGGTCTCGGGGCGGCGCGCGCCGAAGCGGCTTGCGCCCCAGGCCAGCCGTCCGGCGAGCGCACGCTTCCAGCGCGGGAAGCGGATGCCGGCGAAGGCGCGCAGCCCGCGCATGTCGTCGAAGGTCGAGTAGATCACCGGCGTGATGAGGAGCGTCACCACCAGGCAGAGCAGCTGGCCCCCCACCACCACGGTGGCCAGCGAGGCGCGCGACGCGGAGCCGTCGCCCCGCCCCAGCGCCACCGGCAGCATGCCGGCCACGATGGCGAGCGTGGTCATGAGGATGGGCCGGAGCCGCGCGCGGTCGGCCTCCATCTGGGCCTGGTCCCTCGGCATGCCGCGCTCGCGAAGGACGTTGGTGTAGTCCACCTGCAGGATGGCGTTCTTCTTGACCACCCCCATGAGCAGGAAGAGCCCCATGATGGAGTAGATGTTGAGCGTCTTGTCCAGGAGCTTCAGGGTCAGGATCCCGAAGGGAATGGACAGGAACATCGAGACCATGATGGTGAGCGGGTGGACGAAGGACTCGAACTGCGCGGCGAGCACGATGTAGATGAAGCAGAGCGAGAGCACGAAGGCGACGACGAAGTTCGCGAGCGCCTCCTGGAGCAGCTTCCCCCGGCCGGTGACGAGGATGCCGTACTCCGGGGGCAAGTGCTGGGCGGCCACCGCGGCGAAGGCCTCCTTGTACGCCTCCGCGAGGGGCTTTTCGGGCAGCAGGTTCGAGACGATGGTCATGGAGCGCTCCTGCGCGTAGCGCTCGATCTGGCCCGGGCTCATGCCCGCGCCCACCGTGGTCACGTTGGAGAGCTTGACCAGCGAGCCGTTGCCCGCCGGCACCATGAGGGCCGGCAGCCCGGAGGCGTCCTTCCGATAGCCCTCGTCCAGGCGGAGCCGGATGTCGTACTGCTCGCCGGCTTCCCGGTAGAAGCCGACCTTCTCCCCGCCCACCATGGTCCGCAGCGCGGTGGCCACCGCGTCCATCCGCACTCCCAGGTCGGAGGCCTTGTTGCGGTCGATCTGCACCTGCACCTCGGGCTGGCGGAGGGACTGGGCGGTGTCGAGATCCACGAAGCCGGGCTTGGTCTTCAGCACGCCGATCACACCCTGGGCGTGGCGCTCGAGCTGGGCGAGCTCGGGCCCGCGCAGGATGAGGTTGAACTGCGTCTGCCGGAAGCCGCCGCCGCTGATCAGGCTGATGTTCTGCACGCTGACGCGCATCCCGGGGAACGCGGCCAGCCGCTGGCGCACGTCGTTCATGAGCTCGAGCTGGATCCGCTTCCGCTGCGACAGATGCTTGAGCCCCACGTAGATCGAGATGTCGGTGACGTTGGACTGGTACTGGCCGCGCACCCCGATGGTGGTGAAGAGCGTCAGCACCTCGGGCACCTTCCGGATCTCCTCCTCCATGGCGCGGCTGAGAGTCGCGCTCCGCTCGATGGACGAGCCCGGCGGCGCCTCCGCCACCACCTCGAACTCGCTCATGTCGTCGTCCACCACGAACTCGAGCTTGGAGGAGGTGATGAGGAACCAGCCGCCCACCATGATGGCGCCCAGGGCGAGAAAGCAGATCGCGCGATGCCGCAGGCACCAGCCGAGCGCCGTCTCGTAGGCGACCTCCAGCCGGTGGTAGAAGCCGGCGGACTTGGAGGTCGCATGCCCCGCCGGCCCGCCGTCGCGGTGCGGGCCCATTCCGGAGAAGACACGGGCCGCGAGCATCGGGGTGAGGGTGAAGGCCACCACCAGCGAGACCATGATGGCGAAGGCGGCGGTGAGGCCGAAGGAGTTCCAGAACTTGCCCACCAGTCCGCCCATGAAGGCCACCGGCAGGAAGATCACCACCAGGGACACGGTGGTGGCGGTGACGGCCAGGGAGATTTCCCGGGTGCCGGTGATGGCGGCCTCGAAGGGGGGGCGCCGCTCCTCCTCCGTGTGCCGGAAGATGTTCTCCAGCACGATGATGGCGTCGTCGATGACGATGCCGGTGGAGAGCGACAGCCCCAGCATGGTGAGGTTGTTCAGCGTGAAGCCGGCCATCCGCATGGCGGTGAAGGTGGCGATGATCGACACCGGGATGGCCAGAGCGGCCACGAACGCGGGCCGCAGCTTCTTCACCGAAAAGAAGAAGACCATGGTGACCACGATGCACACGCCGGTCACCTTGAGGAGGAACTCGGGGTCGCCCTGGAGGAAGGCGGCGCTCACCGCCGCGATGACCGCCACCAGGACCAGGCTCTCGTACCAGAGGAGACGGCCGATGAAGAAGGCCACGATGAGGCTGGCGAGCAGGCCCCCGAGGAGCAGGTGGTCCTGCACCTCGTGGAAGGAGCGCTTGATGAAGCGCGAGAGATCGCGAACGATCTCGAACTGGATGTCCTGGGGCAGGCCCTTCTGCACCTCGGCCAGCCGCGCCTTGATCCGGTCCACCACCGCCACGGTATTGGTGCCGGACTGCTTGCGGATGAGGAGGGACACCGCGTTGTTACCGTTGAGGCGCGACAGCGTGCGCGGCTCTTCCTCGGCGTCCCGGATGGTGGCCACGTCGCGCGCGCGGACCGGACTGCCCTTGGCGTCGGCGACGATGAGGTCCTCGAACGCCGCCACCGACTCGATGCGGCCCAGGGTGCGCAGGCCTTCCTCGTTACCGCCCGCGGTGAGGCGGCCGCCCGGGATCTCCACGTTCTGACGCAGGAGGGCGTCCTTCACCTGCTGGATGGACAGCCCGAAGGCGGAGAGCTTGTCCGGGTTGACGAGGATCTGGATCTCCCGCTTCCGGTCGCCCACCAGGGTGATGGCGCCCACGTCCTTGACCGTCTCCAGCGCCCGCTTGATGCGCTTGTCGGCGATCTCGGTGATCTCGCGCGCGGAGCGCTGGCCCGAGACGACGAGGGCCATCACGGGGGCCGAGTCGGGATCCACCTTCTCGACGATGGGCGACTCCGTGCCCGCGGGCAGGCGCGAGAGCACCGTCCCCACCTTCTCGCGCACGTCGTTGGCCGCCTCCTGGACGTTGCGCTCGAGCACGAAGGTGGCGAACACCTGCGACTGCCCCTCGATGGTGGAGGAGCGCAGCTCGTCCAGGCCGCTGATGGTGTTGACGACCTCCTCGATGGGCTTGGTGACCTGGCTCTCGATCTCCTCGGGAGAGGCGCCGGGGAGGAGGGTGGTGATGGTGATGGTGGGCAGATCCACCTTGGGGAAGATGTCGACTCCCAGCTGGACGAAGGAGGCGAGTCCCAGCACCACCATGGTGGCGATCACCATGGTGGTGAACACCGGGCGGCGGACGAAGACTTCGAGGAAGCCCATCAGCGGACGGGCGGAGTCTTGGGCAAGGGAGCGGAGCCGTTCCCCAGGATGATGGGCGCGCCGTTGAAGAGCTGCGACAGATTCGTGATCGCCACCGTCTCACCGGGCTTCACCCCATCGAGAATCTCGACCAGCGCGCCCTGACGAGAGCCCGCCCGGACGATGCGCTCCGCGACCTTGCCCTCGCTCACCACGAAGACCTTGCTGACCCCCACGAAGTAGACCACCGCCTCCGCGGGCACGAAGGCGGCGACCGCGTCCAGCCTGGTCAGGGCCACCCCCTTGGCGAAGAAGCCGGGCCGCAGCCGGTTGTCGCCGTTGGCCACGCGCCCCTCGAGGGCGAGGCTGCGCGTCTGCACCTCCACCGCGGGTGAGAGCCGCGTCACCTGGCCGGTGAAGGTCTGCCCCGGGTAGGCCTCCACCGACAGCTCCAGGCGCTGGCCCACCTTGAGCTCGGGCGCGAAGCGCTCCGGCACCGTCCCCGTGTACTTGAGCGGGTCCAGCGCCACCAGCGAGAAGACCGGCGTGTTCTCCTTCACGTACTCGCCCGCATTCACGTGCCGCTTGGCGATCTGTCCCGCGAAGGGCGCGCGAATGGTGGTGTCGCCGAGCCGCTTGCGCATGATGCCGAGCATGGCGTCACGGCGCGCGACCTCGGCCTCCGCCACCCGGAGGGCGGCGCGATCGGAATCCAGCTGGGCCTCGGCGATGCGCACGTGGTCGGGGTGGAGGCTGCGCACGTTCATCGCCACCTGGAGCTGGGCCAGCGCGGTGTTGTACCCGTTGCGTGCGCTGTCCACGTCGCGCTTGGCGATGAACTCCCGGCGGAAGAGCTCCTGGGTGCGGTCGAGCTCGGACTTGGCCCACTCCACCTGCGACTGGTTGCGCGCCACCTCGGCGTCCAGCGCGGAGAGCCCGTCGCGCGAGCGCCGCAGCGAGGCCTCGCTGGAGGCCACGGTGGCCTGGGCGCGCGCATACGACTGGCGCGCGGAGAGGAGATCGGCCTCGGTCTGCTCCACCGAGAACTGGAACTCGCGGGCGTCGTACTCGGCCAGGATCTTGCCCGCGGTGACCGCGTCGCCCAGATCCACCAGCAGCTTGGCGATGGTGCCGGGCTGCTCCGTCTTGACCACGGTCTCCTGCCAGGCCACCACGCTGCCCACCGTCTCCACCGTTCGCTGCACCGGACGGGATTCGGCCCTCGCCACCGTGATCGGCAGCGGCTTGATGGCGGCCGCGCCCTTCGGCGGGGTGGGCGCCTGCGCGTCGGACTTGCTGCAGGCGGTGGCGGGGAGGACGGTGAGGGCAATCAGCGCGACTACGGCGAGGCCGGGGTGCATGAGGCCACAAGTCTACCCCAGGTGGCATCGCCCCGCGAGCGCTCGACCCCGGCGCCGTCGTGTCGTAACATACTGACCATATGGCGATTCAGCGCACTCCGATGACCAGTCCCGGCCATGAGCGCCTCAAGGCGGAGCTCGAGCGGCTCAAGCGCGTCGAGCGGCCCGCGATCACGAAGGCCATCGCGGAGGCGCGGGCTCATGGCGACCTGTCCGAGAACGCGGAGTACCACGCGGCCCGCGAGAAGCAGGGGATGACCGAGGCGCGCATCAAGGATCTCGAGGCCATGCTCGGCACCGCGGAGGTCATCAACCCGCCCACCTCGGGAGACCGGATCACCTTCGGCTCCACCGTCCGGCTCGAGGACGAGTCCGGCAAGGAAGTGGTCTATCAGATCGTCGGCTCGGAGGAGTCGGACCCCGCGCACGGGCGCATCTCCATCCTGGCGCCGCTGGCCCGGACCCTCATCGGGAAGAAGGTCGGCGACACCGTGACGGTGCAGCTGCCCGCCGGCAAGAAGACCTTCCACATCCTCGCGGCGAATTTCTCCTTGCCGTCGACGGAGTAGCGCCGGCCTCGCCGAGCTCGCGTCCGGTTTTTCCTTCGTCGGCTGCTCTTTGCGCGGTCCGGAGCCGCTTCTGATCCAGCCGGGCGCATTCTTGAGGGCATCTTGAGCCGGCCTCCGCCTAGGCTTCGGCGGCGAGGATCGGTCTCGCGATACCGCTGGTGCATGTCTTCGACATCGCCCGTCAGCCTCGACGGGCTGGTGACCGACCGATCCCCGCTATACTGGGCCCGGCCCTGGGAGATCGTGACATGGAGCGATGGGAGCGAACGCAGTTGTGGGCCCCGCTGGCCGCGCTGGGCGCGGTGGCGCTGGGCGTGCTGCTCACGCCGCTGCGCGAGGCCACCTCCGCTTCCAATCTGGCCTTCGTCTTCCTGGCCTTCACCATCGTCGTAGCCGAGCTGGGCGGGGCGCTCCCCGCCCTCGTGGCGGCCCTGGTCTCCGCGATGAGCCTGAATTTCTTCCTCACCGAGCCGTACCTCACCCTGTCGATCAGCAAGACCGACGACCTCATTGCCTTCGTGGCCCTCGCCGCGTGCGGTCTCATCGCGGCAGCCTTCGGCTCGCGGCGCGAGCGGTGGTCCCGGGCGGCGGGGCGCGCGCACGAGGAGATCACCCTGCTCCGTCGGCTGGTGGACCAGGTGCGGGGCCGCGCCGCATTGGACCGGGTGCTCGGCGATCTCGCCCGCGTGTTCCGGCTGGGGGCGGTGGTGCTTCGCGACGCGGACGGGCGGGTGGTGGCAGTGACGCCGCCGGAGGCGGGGACCAGCGCGCGGCCGGAAACCGAGATTACGCTGGATTCGCCACTGCCCGCCGCCGCCACCCTTCACCGCTTCGGCTCCCGTGGGCTTCGCCTCCCCGAGGGAGGGGGCCGGCTCCGTCTCGAGACCAATCGCGGGCCCATGGAGCTCGACCTGTGGGAAGGCGATCCCCGGGGGTTCGACATCGATCAGTGGCGGACGCTGCAGATCGCGGTGGCTATCCTGGGGCTCCGCCTTCCACGCGCGCCCGCGTGAGCAGCCAGCGCTCGCATCCGGACGCGCTCCTCGCGCGCGCGAAGGCGCTTGACTGGCGCTGGTATGGACCCGCGGTGGGAGTAGTGGGTGTCTGCACCGGCGTCGCGTGGCTGATGTTTCCCTATTTGAGCTCGTCGAATCTCATCATGGTGTACCTGCTCGGCGTGGTCGGCGGTGGCCACGCGCGCCTCCCGCGGGCCCGACGGTGCTGGCGTCCGTGCTCAGCGTCGTCGCCTTCGATTTCTTCTTCGTGCCGCCGTACCTCTCGTTCGCGGTGTCGGACACCGAGCACCTCTTGACCTTCGCGTGATGCTGCGTGGTGGCGCTGGTGACCAGCGGGCTCACCGTCCGCATCCGGGCCCAGGTCGAGGCGGCGCGCCAGCGGGAGCGGCGGATCGCGGCGCTGTACGGCATGAGCCGGAAGCTGGCCGAGCGTGCACGGGGTCGACGATCTCCTGGAGATCGCCTTGCGCCACATGGGCGAGGTCTTCTCCGGCCAGATCGCCGCTGCTCCTGCGCCGATGGGAGCGGGCACGGTGGCCCCGCGCCGCGTGGCCCCCGAGGGCATGGCGATGGGCGCGACCGAGCGGGGGTGGCCCAGTGGGCGTTCGAGCACCGGGAGGTCGCCGGGTCTGGGCACGGCCACCTTGCCGGGCGCCCGCGCGCTGTGCGTTCCGCTGGCCGGCCCGCGCGGCGCGGTGGGCGTGCTCGCGATCGTCCCCGCGGACGGGCACGCCTTCGAGATCCCCGAGGCCCTCCACCAGCTCGAGACCTTCGCCAACCAGACGGCCCTGGCCATCGAGCGGGCGCAGCTGGCCGACGAGGCGCGGCGCGCCGAGGTCCGGGCGGAGACGGAGCGGATGCGCAACTCGCTCCTGAGCTCGGTCTCCCACGACCTCCGAACGCCGCTCGCCACCATCATCGGGGCTTCCAGCGGCCTCCTCGACGGCGCCGAGCGACTCGATTCTGCCACGCGTCGCGACTCGTCCGCTCCATCCACGGGGAGGCCAGCCATCTCGACCGGCTGGTGAACAGCCTGCTCGAGATGACCCGGCTCGAATCCGGCGCGGTCACCATCCGCAGGGAGCCGCAGGCGCTCGACGGCGTGCTGGGGGCCGCGCTCCAGCGACTGGAGACTCTCCTGCGGGACCGGCCGGTGCGCGTGGATCTGCCTGCCGATTTCCCGCTCGTGCCCATCGACGCGGTGCTGGTCGAGCAGGTACTTCTCAATCTGCTGGACAATGCGACGCGGTACTCCGCCGCGGGCAGCCCGATCGACATCTCGGCCAAAGTGGCGGGAGCTCGAGGTCGTGGTGGAGGTGAGCGACCGGGGGCCGGGTTTCGCGCCCGGCGACGAGCAGCGGGCGTTCGAGAAGTTCTACCGGGGCCGCTCCGCCGCGTGCGCGGGGTCGGGCTCGGTCTGGCGATCTGCCGGGCCATCGTCGAGATCCACGGCGGCACGCATCACCGCGGAGAACCGGTCGGGGGGCGGGGCCACGATCCGGTTCACGCTGCCGCTCGAAGGCTCCCCCCGGGGCCGGGGGCTCTCCGATGGCTGAGCCGGCGAGCAGCTGCCGGCGACCCCTTCGACGCCCGGGGCCGGTGGTGGTACTGATCGAGGACGCGCCGGAGATCCGGCGGTTTCTCCGGGCCACCCTGACCGGGCATGGCTACCGCCTGGTGGAGGCGGAGACCGGGCGGGAAGGGCTGCAGGCCGCGGAGACACGCCAGCCCGATCTCATCATCCTCGACCTGGGATTGCCCGACCTCGACGGGCTCGAGGTGATCCGGCGGCTGCGCGAGTGGACGGCGGTCCCCATCCTGGTGCTCTCGGCGCGCGGCCAGGAGGCCGACAAGGTGGCCGCGCTGGACGCGGGCGCCGACGACTATGTGGGCAAGCCGTTCGGAGTGGGCGAGCTGCTCGCCCGCATGCGCGTCTCGCTGCGCCACGCGGAGCGAACGGTCCGGGACGTGGAGGAGCGGAGCGTACCAGGCGGGCGACTCGTGGTGGATCTGCGCGCACCGGCGCGTCACCGTGAAGGGGCAGGCCGTGCACCTCACGCCTATCGAGTACCGGCTGCTGACCACCCTCATCAAGCATGCGGGCAAGGTGCTCACCCACAAGCAGCTGCTCAAGGAGGTGTGGGGGCGTCCCTACGACGATCAGCCGCACTATCTTCACGTCTTCATGAACCAGCTCAGGCGGAAGATCGAGCCCGATCCCGCGCGGCCGCGCCATCTCCTGACCGAGCCGGGAGTGGGTTACCGCCTGGCTGGCCCGCCGGAGGACTAGGGCCGCAGTCCCTCGCGCAGCTCGCGGGTAAGGGCTTCCACGGTGCCGCGGGTACCACCCGCGAGCTTGGACTTCCACTCGCCCTCGGTCTCGAAGCGGCGGTCGCGCAGCCGGTCGCCCCAGGGCTTCACCGCCTCGCGGATGGCGTGGAAGTCATAGGCGTCCTTGCGCAGCTCGCGGGCGCGGGCCATCACGTCCGGCGCCACGCGGATGAAGGCGCGGAGCGCGGCGCCGGTCTTGATGGAGTACTTGCGCCCCACCCAGGCGGTCGGGAAGATGCCCGCCACCGCCTTCATGTAGTTGAGGAAGAAGCGCTTGGCCCCCTGCCGCAGCTCGTTCATCCGCGCGCCGCCCCCGATCTTCTCCACCGTCTCGAGGAAGTCCACGATCTCCTCGGCCAGCGGGGCCTGCGACACCCGTCCGCGCCCGGTGCCGAGCATCTTGATCTCGCCCACCAGCGGCGAGGTCTCGTCCTCGTTGAGCGACCGGATCACGTCGTGCGCGAGGGCCTGGTTGGGGTCGGGGTAGAGCTTGCGCCCGGCCAGGCTCACGATGTGCGAGGGATTCAGCCGCGTGTGCTTGGCGTTGATGGTGACGAAGAGCTCGACGATCTGGCGCGCGTCGAGCCGGTCGAAGAGCACCGCGGGCACCTCGATGCCGAGGTTCTCACCGGCCTGGGTCACCGCGTGGAGCGCCAGGAGGCGGTGCTGACCGTCCAGCACGCGCAGCACCCCATGCTCCTCGGGGATCTGGAGCAGCCCCAGGTCGTGCTGGCTCGCCATCGGGGTGAAGGTGAAGCGCTTCTCGGAGGTGATGATGACGGCGCCGGGGATGGCGGGCAGCGTCCCCGCCTCCTTGCAGTCGCGGTAGTACGCCACCAGCTCGTCGATCTTCCGGCGTATCACCGGGCGCTGGTAGGCGGCCTCGCTCTCGCCGATCCGCTTCTCGAGCATTTCCCAGTTGACGCGGGCTCGGTTGGCGCGCTTCGCCTTGGCGTCGGGGACTTCCTTGCCGGCGTAGCCGAGGACCTCGAACTTCACCAGCCGATCGATGTCCTTGGCGGAGAAGGAGGCCTGGAAGAACTCCACCCCGAATTGCTTCACCCGGTGCGCGGGAACCGTGATCATTGGGCCTCCTCTACATGCTTGGGGACAACCCTGTCCTTCGGGGTCGGCGGTCGACACAACTGTAACTGAACCTTAAACCCTTGTCAACATTTGCGTTTCTGGATTGCCCGGTGAGTCGGGTACCATATCCTGGGGCTCGGAGAAGTTTCATCCCCAACCGGTGGGTAACGTGGGGATGAAATCGTGGTGACTCGGGCGACAGTTTGTCAGACGTGTCTCACTTCCGGGTGTCGTCCAAGTTCTTGCGCAGTGGTGTGCAGGGACCGCCCGCGCGTTGACACTTCTCCGGAGCCGGTGCTAGGCTGGCCGCGCCTTTTCGATCCGCGCGGCGCGGCGGCCGTCCCGGAGCCCTCGACCTCGTCAGCTCGATCTAGTCAGGAGGAGCGCGCGATGCCCGACCACCGCCATCTCGACCTGGGCAGCATTCATCGGCGCGGCTTCCTCAAGGCCTTCGGCGCCGCCGGAGTGGCGGCCACGGTGGCCGGCTTCCCCTCGATCGTGCGCGGGCAATCGCCGCCGCCGGTCAAGGTCGGCTATCTCCTCCCCGTGACGGGTCCGCTGGCCTTCGAGGCGCAGCTCGCGCTCAACGGCCTGCTCCTGGCCGTCGACGAGATCAATGGCTCGGGCGGGGTCAAGTCCCTGGGCGGGGCGAAGCTCGCGCTGCTGCCCGGCGACACGCAGAACAAGGTGGAGCTGGGCAACTCCGAGGCGGCGCGCCTCATCGATCAGGGCGCGGTGGCCATCATCGGGACCTTCTCGAGCCTGGTGGCCTTCTCGGTCCGCCAGGTGACGGAGAAGGGAAAGACGCCGTTCCTGCTCCTCGCCTGCGTCGCCGACAACCTCACCGAGGGCGGGCTGCGTTACACCTTCCGCATGCAGCCCCACGGCAAGGGCATGGCCACGCTGACGGTGTCGAACATGCTGGAGATGGCGAAGAGCGCCAACATCCCCCTCAAGCGCGTCGCCATCATGCACGAGGACGGCAACTTCGGCACCACCATGGGGAATCACGTCGAGGCCTTCGCCAAGACCATGAACTACGAGCTGGTGCAGCGCGTGCCCTACAACCTGCGCTCCCCCGACTTCACCGCCGAGCTCTCCAAGGTCAAGGCCACGCGCCCGGACCTCCTCCTCATCAGCGGCTACTACGGCGACTCCAAGCTCATCGCCGAGACCGCGTCCAAGCTCCGCATCGGCGTGAGCGCGGTGGTGGGGCTGGCCAATGCCGCCTACTCGAACCCGCGCTTCATCGCGGAGAACCGCGAGCTCACCGAGCACCTCTTCGACGGCAATTACTGGCACAACCCGCAGAGCCCCCGGTCGCGCGCGGTGCTCGACGCCTATCAGAAGAAGTTCAATTCGGCGATGTCGAACCACGGCGTGCAGGGCTACCAGGTCGCCTACGTCCTCAAGGATGCCCTCGAGCGGGCGGCGTCCAGCGACCGGGACAAGGTGCGCGACGCGATCGCCAAGACCAATCTCACCGACCACATCCTCACCCAGGACGCCATCCGCTTCGACGACACCGGCGAGGGCATCAACGCCACCCCCGCCCTGCTGCAGGTGCAGAACGGGAAGCCGGTGGTGGTGGGGCCCGCGCGCTTCGCGGAAACGAAGCCGGTCTTCCCGGTTCCCAAGTGGAAGGGGTAGGTCCCGCCGAGCGCGGGAGGTGAGCGGAGGGCTCTTCCTCCAGGCCGTCGTCAGCGGCCTCCTGCTCGGGGGCGTGTACGGGCTGGTGGCGAGCGGGCTGACCCTGATCTTCGGCGTGCTGCGCATCATCAACTTCGCCCACGGCGCGGTGATGATGCTGGGCATGTACGCGTCCTACTGGCTGTGGGTGCTGGTGGGCCTGGATCCGTACCTCTCCGTGCTGGTGACGGCGCCCGTCTTCTTCGGGGTGGGGGTCGCCATCGAGCGCATCGTCATCGAGCCCAACCGCGCCGCCGCCGAGCACAACCAGCTCCTCCTCACCCTGGGGCTGGCACTCTTCCTGGAGAACCTCGCGCTCGTGCTCTGGCAGGGCGACTTCCGGACGCTCCGGGTACCCTATGCGTCGGCGTCCTTCTTCATCGCCGAGGCGCTGGTGGAGGTGCCGCGGCTCATCGCCGCCGCGGGGGCGGTGGTGATCGCGGTGGCGCTCTACGGCTTCCTGCGGGGTACCGATCTGGGCAAGGCCATCCGCGCGCTGGCCGAGGAGCGGGAAGGGGCCATGCTGGTCGGTATCGACGTGGGCCGGATCCGCTCGGTGGCCTTCGGCATCGGCTGCGCCTGCGCGGCGGTGGCGGGCGCCCTCATCACGCCCTTCTTCTACATCGCGCCCGACGTGGGCGAGTCCTTCAACATCATGGCCTTCGTGGTGGTGGTGCTCGGCGGCATGGGGAATTTCCTGGGCGCCCTGGTGGGCGGCCTCATCGTGGGCCTGGCCGAGTCGCTGGGGGCGGCCTTCCTTCCGGGATCGCTCAAGCAGTTCGTGGTCTTCCTCATCTTCGTCCTCGTGCTGCTCTTCCGGCCGGAGGGGCTGTTCGGAGGCGCGCGTGGCCGTTAGGGGGCTGGCGGTTCTCGCCGCCCTCGCCCTCGTCGCCGCGCCGCCGCTCCTGCCCAAGTACTTTCTCGAGGTGCTGATCAGCATCCTCTTCTTCGCCTATCTCGGCTTGGCCTGGAACCTCCTGGGTGGCTATGCGGGGCAGTTCTCGTTCGGCCACGCCGCCTTCTTCGGGATCGGCGCCTACACCTCCAGCCTGTTGCTGCTCCGCATCGGGCTGTCGCCCTGGCTCGGCATGCTCGCGGGGGGGCTGCTCGCCACCGCCTTCGGGCTGTTCGAGGGCTATCTCTCCTTCCGCTACGGGCTGCGGGGCCCGTACTTCTCGCTGGTGACGCTGGCCTTCGCGGAGATGCTCCGCGTGGTGACGGTGAACCTCAAGGTGGTGGGCTCCTCGCTGGGCCTGGTGATTCCCAGCGGCCAGGCCAATGCCCTGCTCTTCGTCTTCGCGGACAAGCTGCCCTACTACTACGTCATCTTCGGGATGACGGCCGGAGCCCTGGCGCTCACGCGGCTGGTGGCCCGCTCGCGGCTCGGCTATTGCCTGGTGGCGGTGCGGGAGAACGAGGACGCGGCGGAGGCGGCGGGGGTGGACGCGCGCGGGGCCAAGCTCCGGGCCATGGCCATCTCGGCCTTCCTCACCGCGCTGGGCGGCACCTTCTACGCGCAGTACTTTGCCTACCTCGACCCCACCATCGCCTTCGGCCCCACCATCTCCATCCAGGGTCTCCTGCCCGCCATCGTGGGCGGGGCCGGCACCGTGGTGGGGCCCGTGCTCGGCTCCTTCGTCCTCACGCCCGTCTCCGAGCTCACGCGGGCGGCGCTCCGCGGGCGGGCGGGCGCCGACATCATGCTCTACGGCCTGGTGCTCATCCTGGTCATCTCGTTCCTGCCGCAGGGCCTGATGGGCTGGTGGCGCGCGCGGCGGGCCCCGTGACCCTCCTCGAGCTGCGCGGGCTGGGCAAGCGCTTCGGCGGGCTCGCCGCGGTGAGCCAACTCGACCTCACCATCGAGAGCGGCGAAATTGTGGGTCTCATCGGTCCCAACGGCGCCGGCAAGACCACCGCGTTTCACCTGATCGCGGGGTTTCACCCGCCGAGCACGGGGACCATCCGCTTCAAGGGCGACTCCATCGTGGGGCTCAAGCCCCACGCCATCTGCCGGCGCGGGCTGGCGCGGACCTTCCAGCTCGTGCAGCCCTTCGCCGGGCTCACCGCGCTCGAGAACGTCATGGTGGGAGCCTTCACGCGGGAGCGGAAGATCGCGACCGCGCGCAGCCAGGCGGGGGAGATCCTCGACTTCGTGGGATTGGGCCCGCGCCGCGGCACCGCGGCGGGCCATCTCACCCTCGCCGACCGGAAGCGGCTGGAGATGGCCCGCGGGCTCGCCACGCGGCCGGAGCTTCTGCTCCTCGACGAGGTGATGTCGGGGTTGAACGCCACCGAGATCGAGGCCATCATCGGCACGATCCGGCGCATCCACGAGCGCGGGGTGACGCTCCTGATCATCGAGCACGTCATGCAGGCGATCATGGCGCTGTCGCACCGCCTGGTGGTGCTCCATCACGGGGAGAAGATCGCGGATGGGCCGCCCGCCTTGGTCGCGCGAGAGCGCAAGGTCATCGAGGCCTATCTGGGCGAGGCGGGGGACACGGCGGCACCATGAGCCTGCTCGAGCTGCGCGGCGTGGACGTGTCCTACGGCGATCTCCCCGCCCTCCGCGGCGTCTCGCTGACCATCGCCGAGGGCGAGATCCTCTCGGTGGTGGGCGCCAACGGCGCCGGCAAGACCACCATGCTGCGCACCATCTCGGGTCTTCTCCGGCCGCGCGCGGGGGAGATCCTCCTCGACGGCCGGCGCATCGACCGGTTGCCCAGCCACGCGGTAGTGGAGGGCGGGGTGGTGCAGGTGCCGGAGGGGCGGAAGATCTTCCCGAGCCTCACCGTGCGGGAAAATCTCGAGCTGGGCGCCTACTCCCGTCCGGCCCGCCCGCACCGCGGGGAGAGCCTGGGGCGCGTCTTCGCGCTGTTCCCCATTCTCGCCGAGCGCGCGGGCCAGGCGGCGGGCACCATGTCGGGGGGCCAGCAGCAGATGCTCGCCATCGGCCGGGCGCTGATGGCCCGCCCACGCCTCCTCATGCTGGACGAGCCGTCGCTGGGGCTGGCGCCCATGGTGGTGCAGGAGATATTCCGCACCGTGGCGGAGATCAACCGCGCGGGGACCACGGTGATGCTGGTGGAGCAGAACACGCGCCAGGCGCTGGCCCTGGCCGCGCGCGGCTACGTGCTCGAGAACGGGCGGGTGGTGCTGGTGGGCCCCGGCCGCGAGCTACTCGGCAACGAGCACGTCAAGCGCGCGTATCTGGGAATGTAGACGGAGACCCTGAGAGGAGAGGACCATGCTCGATCTCGTGATTCGCGGCGGAGAGGTGATCACCCCCGGCGGCGTGGGGTCGTGGGACATCGGGGTGGAGGGGGAGCGGATCGTCGCGGTGGCGGCGCCGGGGACCTTGCCCACGGAGTCGGTGCGCGTCATCGACGCCACCGGCAAGATCGTCACCCCCGGCGGCGTGGAGCCGCACGCGCATCTCGCGCACTCGATCATGTCGCATCCGGAGCAGCCCGCCGAGACCCTGGGCCCCGAGGAGGACACCAAGGGCATGGCCTGCGGCGGCACCACCACCCACGTGGATTTCGCCTACGTGCGGCCGGACGTCGGCGACATCCAGCCCGTGATCGAGCGGCGCGCCGCGCGGTGGAAGGGCCAGTCCTATGTGGACTACACCTTCCACATCACGCTGGCGGGCGCGCTGCCGCTGCGCATCTTCGAGCAGATTCCGGAGGCCATCGCGGCGGGCTTCCCGTCCTTCAAGGTCTTCACCACCAATGTGCTGCCGCCGCATCCCAAGCGTGCGGGCAACCGCATCGACTTCGGCCGCATCCACTACGCGATGGAGAAGGTGGCGCCGGCGGGGGGCCTCATGGTGGTCCACGGCGAGGACGAGGACCTGGTCCAGTTCAACTACGAGCGCTTCCGCGAGGAGAAACGCATGGAGGGAACCAACCTCCACCTCGTCCATACCAAGCTGTCCGAGTCGCTCGCCTTCCGGCGCACCATTGCCTTGGCGCGGGCCTCGGGCGCCGCCGTCTACTTCGTGCACACCTCCGCCCGGGAGGGCGTGGAGGCGGTGGTGGAGGCGCGCGGCCAGGGCCTGCCCATCTACGCGGAGACCCTTCATCAGTACGCCTGCTTCAACGCGGAGTACTACAAGACCCCGCGCGGCTTCTGCTCGCACACCTATCCATCGCTGAAGCTGCCGGAGGACCAGCAGGCGCTCTGGGACGGGCTGGTGCACGGCGGCATCTCCGCGCTGGCCACCGACGAGTATCCGACCAACCTGGAGCTCAAGCTCAAGGGCAAGACCATCGAGGACGTCACCGGGGGCAATCTCGGCGCGGAGGCGCGCATGGGTATCGCGTGGACGGAGGGCGTCGGCCGGCGCGGGATGTCGCTCCCGCGCTTCGCCGACGTCACCGCCACCAATGCCGCGCGCATCCTCGGGCTGTACCCGAAGAAGGGCGCGATCGCGCCCGGCAGCGACGCCGACATCGTGCTCATCGATCCGACGATTCGCAAGACGCTGACGAAGGACGACTTCCACGTGTCCGACTACAGCCCCTGGGAGGGCTGGCCGGTCACCGGCTGGCCGGTGTTGACCCTCCTGCGCGGCAAGGTCATCGCCGAGCGCGGAAAGCTCCTCGGCTCCACCAGTGACGGCCGCCTCCTCACCCGCAAGATCGACGGGTCCATACTCCGGCGCGCGGCCTGCTAGGCATCGATCGGGCGCTATGCGCCGTCGGCGGGCCGGCTAGCCGCCCGCGGGGCGTAGCGCCCGGCCCCCGCCCGTCGCGTACCAGGCGGAGACGCCTCCGCGGACATAGCGCGCGTCGAAGCCCCGCTCCCTGAGCGTCCGCGTGACATTGCAGCCCACGTGAAAGCCATAGGCGCAGTACACCGCCACCGGCCGGTCGGGCGACAGCTCGCCGATCCACTCCTCCACCCGATCCGGGTCGCGCCAGGTCGCGCCCTCCATGAGGTCCACCGTCCGCGAGATGTGGTGCCGGGGCCGGGCGTCCAGAACCTGCACCCGCTCGCCCTTCGCCAGCTGGGCGGCGAGCTCCTCCACGGACAGCGAGGGGAGGAGGCTCGGGTCGGACGGGTCCTCCACCGGCAAGGGCCGCTCGGCGTGGACGACGGCCATCCGCTCGGCCACCGCCGCCCAGTCGATGTTTCGCATGAAGGCGTCGATATAGGCGGTGGCGTTCGCGCCGAAGTCCAGGTGATACGCGTGCTCGTACATGTCGAGCGCGAGGAGAGGAGCGGCGTCCACCGCGCACTGTGAATGATCGGGGGCGAGCTGGTTCCACAGGCGCTGCGGCCGCCGTGAACAGGTGAGGAGAGCCCAGCCCGAGCCTCCGGCCAGAGACCTAGCGCCCTCCACGAAGTCCCGGCGCCAGCCGGCGACGCTGCCGAAGTGCTCCTCGAGCACGGCGCCCACGGGGGCCGGGATCTTGTTGCCCTCCCCGCCCAGGTTCCCGAAGTAGAGCTCGTGCAGAGCGACAGATCCGGCCGCCGCCAGCTCTTCACCCTTGAGGGAGCGGAGGCGATAGCCGGGGGTACCCGCCCCGAGCCCCGCCAGCTCGCTCCGGACGGCGTTCAGGGTGCGCACGGCGCCGCCGTAGTCGTTCTCGTAGTGACTGACGATGAGGCGTTCCGACAGTCCATTCAAGGTCCAGGGACGTACCGGGATGGGGGCAATCGGCGTGTTCATGTTCGGTGTCCTTTCCATGGGAGCTGTTCACTTCTGGGCGAAACATACAGCGCTTGACAGGTAAATGCAACTAGTGTTACAACATGAAACATGAACCACTCGCTCCTCCTCCTGCTGGTCGGACTCCCGCCCACCCCGTCGAGCCTGCGCGTGCGCGTGTGGCGCCGCCTGCGGTCCCTCGGCGCGGTGGCGCTGAAGCGGTCGGCCTACCTGCTGCCGGACGTGCCGGAGCGGTACGAGGACTTCCAGTGGCTCGCCCAGGAGATCCAGCGGGAGGGCGGAGACGCCACCCTCGTTCGGGTCCAGCAGATCGAGAACATGGCGCCGGACGACGTGCGGCGGCTCTTTCACGAGCCGCGCAACGGGGAGTACCGGCAGCTCGCCACGCGCCAGCGCAAGCTGCTTCAGAGCCTCGAGCGCAAGTCCGCCGCCGCCAGTCCCCGGGTGCGGGACGAGGTGACGCGCCTGTCCAAGGAGCATCAACGTATCCGCGACATCGACTTCTTCGACGCCCCGGGGGGCGCGGAGGTCCGGCGTCTCGAGGAGGCCATCGCCATGCGCACACGACGTCCCGAATCCGCCCGGCGCGAAGCGCGCCCCACGCTCGATCTCACCAAGCTTCGCGGGCGGCGCTGGGTCACGCGGCCGCGGCCGCATGTCGACCGCATCGCGTCGGCGTGGCTGATCAAGCGCTTCATCGATCCCGAGGCCGAGTTCGTCTTCGCGCCGCCGGCGGAGTTCCCCAAGGACGCGATCCCGTTCGACGCCCCGGGTGTGGAGCTCAGCCACGAGGGCGAGGACTGCACCTTCGAGACGCTGGTACGGCGGGCCAAGCTGCGCGACCGGCGCCTGGCGCGGCTCGCCGAGCTGGTCCACGAGGCGGACCTGCGAGACGGGAAGTTCCCGCACGAGGAGGCGCGCGGAATCGACGCCGCCAGTCGGGCCCTGCTCGCGGCTTCTTCCGACGACCATCTGGTGCTCGCCCAGGGCATGGCGCTGTTCGAGGGGCTCTACGCCACCACCTCGAGGAAGGCCTAGCATGCTGGTCCTCTCCCGACGGGACGTGCTCGATCTCCTCTCCCTGCGGGACTGCATCGACGCGGTGGAGCGCGCGTTCCGGCTCCATGCCGAGGGCGGCACCCTCGGTCCCGGCGTGCTGGGAATACGCGCCGGCGCGGGGGGCTTTCACATCAAGGCCGCCGGCCTCGTCGGGGTGCGATAGCTACTTCGCGGCCAAGATCAACGCCAACTTTCCCGACAACCCGCGCCGCGTGGGGCTCCCCACCATCCAGGGGATCGTCGTGCTCGCCGACGCGAGCACCGGCACACCGCTGGCGATGATGGAGTCGGCGCGGTGACGGCTTTGCGCACGGGGGCGGCGACCGCCGTGGCCGCGAAGTACCTGGCCCGATCGGACGCGCAGACCGTCACCGTGCTGGGCGCGGGCGCGCAGGGCGAGATCCAGCTGGCCGCGCTCGCGGCGGTGCTCCCGCTCCGGCGCGCCTGGGTGCTCGATATCGACCCGGCGCGCGCGGAGGGCCTGGCCGAGCGCGCGGGGCGGCGTCTGGGGTTTCCCGTGACCGCGGCCGGGGATCTGGCGGTGGCCCTGAGCGAAAGCGACGTCTGCGTGACGTGCACGCCTTCGCGCGAGGCGCTGGTGGCCGCCGCCGACGTCCGGCCGGGGACGTTCATCGCCGCGGTGGGGGCCGACAGTCACGGCAAGCAAGAGCTCGACCCCAAGCTGGTCGCCACCGCCACCCTGGTCGTGGACGTCCTGGAGCAATGCGCCGAGATCGGTGAGCTGCAGCACGCGCTCGCCGCCGGGCTCATCACGCGGGACGAGGTCCACGCGGAGCTGGCGGACGTCGTGGTCGGGCGCCGCGCGGGGCGCACGCGCGCGGACGAGATCACGATCTTCGACAGCTCCGGCACCGCGCTGCAGGACGTCGCCGCCGCGGTCGCGCTGTACGACAAGGCGCGCGGGGCCGGCCGCGGTACGGAGGTCAGGCTGGATGATTGACGGGCGCGAGGGTTCGGTGGGCCCGGTGTTGGTGCGCCCGACCACGGGGGCGCTCCTGAAGTACTTCCTCTACCTGGGGAGCCTCGGGTTCGGGGGGCCGGTGGCGCTGGTGGGGTACATGCAGCGCGACCTCGTGGAGCGGCGGCAGTGGTTCACCAAGGAGGAGTACATGAAGTCGCTGGCCCTGGCGCAGCTCGCGCCCGGCCCGCTGGCGGCGCAGGTCGCCATCTGCCTCGGCTACATCCACTCGCGCGTGGCCGGGGCCACCTGGGTGTCGCTCGCGTTCATCCTCCCGTCGTTCGTCATGACGCTGGCCATCAGCTGGCTCTACGTCCGCTTCGGAGGGCTTCCCTGGATGCAGGCGGCCTTCTACGGGGTGGGCGCGGTGGTGATCGGGATCATCGTGGTGGCCGCCGGCAAGCTCGCGAGGCTCACCCTGGCCAAGGCCAGGCTCCAGTGGGCGATCTTCGCGGCGATGGCCGTCGTCACCGCGTGGACCGAGTCCGAGTTCCTCCTGCTCTTCCTGCTCTCGGGGGTGGTGGTGATGGTGGCTCAGGCCCCCCCGGCGTGGCTCAAGCGCTCGGCGCCCGCGTGCCTGGCGGTGGCGGTGACGCCCGAGCTGCTCGCGCAGATCCTGTGGTTCTTCACCAAGGCGGGGGCCTTCGTGTTCGGCAGCGGGCTCGCCATCGTGCCGTTCCTCCACGCGGGCGTGGTGCAGGAGCTCGGCTGGCTGAACGACAAGCAGTTCCTCGATGCGGTGGCCGTCGCCATGCTGACGCCCGGCCCTGTCGTCATCACGGTGGCGTTCATCGGCTACCTGGTGGCGAGCGTGCCCGGGGCCGTGGCCGCCTCGATCGGCGTGTTCCTTCCCGTGTATCTCTTCGTCGTCATCCCGTTTCCCTTCTTCGATCGGATCAGCGCCAACCCCAAGGTGGGAGCATTCGTGGCCGGGGTCACGGCGGCGGCCTCCGGCACCATCGCGGGCGCCTGCTTCGTGCTCGCGCGGCGGGCCATCATCGACGTGCCGACGCTGCTCATCGCCCTCGCCGCCCTCGGGGTGTCGCTCCGCTTCAAGATTCCGGAACCCCTGCTCATCGCGGCCGGTGCCGCGGCGGGCGTCATCATCGTTTCCCTTCGCTGAGGAGGATCACCATGAAATGGATCACTCGTGAACGCGCCCGTGTCGACCGCATCGCCTGCCCCTGGCTCATCCGCCGCTTCATCGACCCCCGGCCGGAGTTCCTCTTCGTCCCCGCGGGACAGGTGATGGCGGTCGCCACGCGCGAAGGCGCGATCCCCTATGACGTGCCCAACGTCGAGCTCGGCCACCAGGGCCCGCAGTGCTCGTTCGACGCGTTCATTGCGCGCTACGAGCTGAACGATGCGGCGCTGACGAGGCTGGCGGTGATCGTGCGGGGCGCCGACACCGACGACCGCCGGCTCACCCCCGAGTCCGCGGGGCTCTATGCCGCCGCCACCGGGTTCCAGGCCATCAGTCGGGATGACGCGGACAACATGGCGCATCAGTTCCCCCTGTACGACGCGCTCTACGCGTTCGCCCGCCTGGAGACGCCCGAGGTCCCGCCGCGGTCGCGCGTGCTCTTCGTCTGTCTCCACGGTGCCGCCAAGAGCGTGATCGCGGCCGCGCACTTCCGCCGGCTGGCGGCGGCCCGCGGGCTCGCCATCGACGCGGTGGCCGCGGGCACGGAGCCCGATGGAGAGCTGGCGCCGGGAGCGGTGAAGGGGCTGGCCGGGGACGGGCTTCGCGCGGCGCCGGCGCGGCCGCGCCCGGTCACCCTGCACGACCTGGATCGCGCCATCCGGGTGGTGGGCTTCGGCTGCGAGGTCACGCCGACCCACGGTCAGCCGCTGGAGCAGTGGGACGTGCCGGCGGTGAGCGACGGGTACGAGGCGGCGCGCGACCGCATCGTCGCGAACGTGGAGCGGCTCGTGGCCGGGCTCGGCGGCGGCTGAGGCGCGCCGGAAGCTCCGCTACGCGAAGGGGTCGTCGTCCGCCTGCTCGTGCCAGACGTATTCCATGTTGCGAGCGGTGGCGATGGCCATGTCGCGGCCGTGGAGGCGCGCGATGAGGGCCAGCGCCATATCGGTGCCCGCCGACACCCCCGAAGATGTGATGAGATCACCGTCGTCCACCCAGCGCGCCTTGCGCTTCCACAGCACCTTGGGTCCCTGCGGCACCACCCAGTCCCAGGCGATCTTGTTGCTGGTGGCGGGGCGGCCGTCCATGAGGCCGGTGCGCGCGAGGAGCGCCGAGCCCGTGCAGACGGTGGCGGTCACGGACGCCTTCTCGCTCGCCGCCCGGAGGCGCCCGAGGAAGGCTGCATTCGTCACCTCGTCACGGGTGCCGGGACCCCCGGGGACGAGGAGGATGTCGAAGGGCGGGGCGTCGTCGAACGTGTAGTCCGCGTGGGTGGACGGACCCTGGGCGCCCTTGATGGGGCCCCGGCGCTCCGCGACCGTGAACACCTCGAAGAACTGGCGCTGGGTCCCATCGGGCCGCGTCACACGGCAGGATCCGAAGGCCTGCACGGGCCCGTACATGTCGAGGACGGTGAAGCCGTCGAACAGCACCACCGCCACGCGCTTGACTGCGGGAGTCTCGGTCATGGCTGCCTCCTGATCAGGTCGTGGGCGCGGCCGCCGCGCGGGCGAGCACGCGGCGGGCGCGCTCGAGAGCCTCCGCGGGCGCGGTGGCGGGCGAGCCGGCCCGGTACGGCGGCTCGGGGTCGTATTCGATCATGAGCTGGATGGTCTGCGCCACCGAGTCACCGGCGACGAGCGCGGCCAGGCGGAGGGCCATGTCGATGCCCGCCGACACGCCCGCCGCCGTCATCACGCGGCCGTCGCGGACCACGCGCTCGCGCATGGGCCGGGCGCCGAACGTCGCCAGCGTGTCCAGCGCGCCCCAGTGGGTGGTGGCCTGGAGGCCGCGGAGCAAGCCCGCCGCGCCCAGGATGAGCGCCCCCGTGCAGACGGACGTGGTCCAGGTCGTGGTCCGATGCGCGGCGGTCAGCCAGTCGAGCACGCGCGGGTCCCCGGCGGCCGGCCGGACGTCCAGGGCGCCCGGCACCACCACGATGTCGGGCCGCGGCACCGCGTCGAGGCTGTGATCGGCGACGAGCGCGACGCCCGCGTCGGAGCGCTTCGGTCCCGGCTCGGCGGCGACCCACTTGACGGTGGCGCCGGGCAGGGCGGACAGGACCTGCATGGGTCCGACCGCGTCCAGCGCGGTGAACCCGTCGTAGATCAACACGGCGATCTGGATTGTCATGCCCCGAGAGTGACCCAGCCACAGGCCGGCCGCAATGCCGAACACGGACGAATCCGCCCGGACTTGGCCCCGCCATTCCGTACTAGAATCGGGCCATGAAGGAAGCTTGGGAGGAAGGTGCCACCCCCTCGTCTTCCATATCCGCTCGCCTCGCCTCCGGCAGCGGCTCGCCAGATGACGTATCCGCTCGCCTTGCCTCCGGCAGCGGCTCGCCAGATGACGTATCCGCTCGCCTCGCCTCCGGCAGCGGCTCGCCAGACTATGCCCACCAGTTCAACCCGCCGTGGGCGCTGGATCCTGCCCGGGTGGCCCTGGTGGTGGTGGACATGCAGTACGCCAGCGCTTCGCGTCGCGAGGGGCTGGGCCGTCTCCTCAAGGACCGGGGAGAAGAGTCGCTGGGCGCGTACCGCTTCGACCGGATCGAGAACGTGGTGGTGCCTACCATCCAGCGCCTGCTCGCCGGCTTCCGCGCGCGCGGGCTGCGCGTGGTCTATCTGACCGTGGGCTCGACGCTCCCCGACTTCAGCGACCTCCTCCCGCACATGCGGCCCTTCGCGGAAAGCATCGGTAACACGGAGGGGCGGCGCGAGCACGAGATCCTCGACGATCTCGCCCCGCGCCCCGGTGAGGCCGTCCTGAACAAGACCACCATGAGCGCCTTCCACTCCTCGGGCTTCGAGCGCCTGATGCGGTCCTGGGGGGTGTCGCAGCTCTGCTTCACCGGCGTGTCCACCAACTCGTGCGTGGAGGGCACCGCGCGGGACGCCGCCGACCGCGGCTTCCAGGCGCTGCTCGTCGAGGACGGCTGCGGGGCGGCCAGCCCGCGACTCCACGAGGCCACCTGCGAGAACTTCCAGCGCCTGCTCGGGCGGGTGGCGTCGAGCACCGACGTCCTCGTGGAGCTCGGCGCCGCCTCCGCCCGCACTCCGTCTCTCTGATCCGTCGCGTTCGCGAGGAGGATCCCATGGCCGGCAAGCTGTTCGAGGAGCTCGCGACGGGGCAGGTGTTCCAGCACCAGCCCGGCCGCACCGTCACCGAGGCGGACAATGTCTTCTTCTCCTGCCTCACCATGAACCCGCAGCCCTTGCATGTCGACTTCCACGCCGCGCAGCAGGCGGAGTTCGGCAAGCCGCTGGTCAATAGCCTCTTCACCCTGGGCGTGGCGGTGGGGCTCAGCGTGGGCGACACCACGCTGGGCACCACCGTGGGTAACCTCGGCTTCGAGAAGGTGGAGTTTCCCAAGCCCGTGTTCCACGGCGACACCATCTACTCCGAGACCGAGGTAGTGGAGAAGCGCGAGTCGAAGTCGCGCCCGGCGTGGGGCATCGTGATCTTCGAGCACCGGGCCCGGAACCAGCACGGCGACCTCGTCATGCGCTGCCGCCGCGCGGCCATGATGCGGCGGCGGGGCGCCTGAGAGCGGGGCGGGACCATGCGGCGCTCGCTGCACTTCGTCCCGGGCGGCAATGAGCGGATGCTGGCCAAGGCGCTCACGCTGCCCGCCGACGGCCTCATCCTCGACCTCGAGGACGCGGTGACGCCCGACAAGAAGGCGGCCACCCGGCCCATCGTGCGGCAGTGGCTGGAAAGCCGGGACTTCGGGCCTCGCGAGCGCTGGGTGCGCATGAATCCCATCTACTCCGAGTACGGCGAGACCGACCTGGAGGAGACCATCGCCGGCCGGCCGCACGGGTACGTGGTGCCGAAGCCGCGGCACGCGGGCGACATCCGCCGCATCGCGGCGGTGCTGGAGCGACTCGAGCAGCGTCACGGGCTGCCGTGGGGCTCGACGCGGCTGGTGCTCATCGCCACCGAGACGCCGGAAGGCCTGCTCAATATCCGCGAGGTGGCGGCGGCGAGCCCCCGCATCGCGGCGGTGTCCTGGGGCATCGAGGACCTGTCCGCGGCCATGGGGCTGCCGCGTACCCGGGACGCGGAGGGCCGCTATCTCGACATTCCGCGGTACGCGCGCGTGATGTGCGCGGTGGCGGCGGCGGCGGCAGGCGTGGAGGCGCTCGACACCGTGTACACCGACCTCGCCGACCTGGAGGGCCTGCGCCGCGAGTGCCAGGAGGGGATGTGGATGGGCTTTTCCGGGAAGATATCCATCCATCCCAGCCAGATCGAGGTGATAAACTCCGTGTTCACACCCTCCAAGGCGGACGCCGAGGAAGCGGTGGCGCTGATCGCGGCCTTCGAGGAGCATGCGCGCCGCGGCGCCGGGGCCTTCGCCTGGAAGGGGCAGATGATGGACATGCCGCACCTCACGCGCGCGCGGAAGATCGTGGAGCGCGCCCGCCACGCCGGGGTGATCTGAGTGGCCGGACGCCGCGCCGCCGCGGTCGCCGTGCTCCTGCTCGCGGCCGCGGTGGTGTTCGCCCTCCCGGTGGGCCGCCGGCCCCTCTTCAACCAGGACGAGGTCCGCTACGCCATGCTCGCGCGCGAGGTGGTGGACCACTCGCGCTGGGTCCTGCCCCACGTGCGCGGCGAGGTGTATCTCAACAAGCCGCCCCTGTTCTTCTGGGCGGTCGCCCTCGTGTCGTTGCCCGCGGGCGGGGTCTCGGACACCACCGCCCCGCTGGTCTCGGTGGTGTCCGCCCTCGCCGGACTGCTCGGGGTGCTCGCCATCGGGCGCCGGCTGTGGGGCTTTTCCGCCGGCTTTGGGGCGGCGCTGATTCTCGCCACCGCGCCCTTCTACTTCTTCATGGCCCACCAGGTCCTCACCGACATGATGCTGACGGCGTGGCTGACGTGGGCGCTGTACTTCTACCTGCGCGCCACCGCGCCGGGCGGGGGCGCGGGGGCGCTGCTCGGCTTCTATCTCTGCGTGGCGGGCGCGCTCGGCAGCAAGGGCCCGGTGGCACTCCTCGCCCTCGCCGCCGCCATCGCGGCCACGCTGGCCACCGACGGCCGCGCCGGCCTGCGGGCCCTGCGGCTGCCGGCGGGGATCGGCCTCATCGCGCCTCACCACCTTGCCCTGGCTCCTGCCGTATGTCCTCCAGACCGAGAAGAGCTATGCCCGCTCCGTCCTCCTGACCGATTACCTCACCTGGTACTTCCGCTCCGGCGGCGACTCGCGGCTGGTGGGACTGGGCAACTATCTCGGTGGCTTTCTCCCCTGGACGCTGTTCCTGGGCCCGGCGGTGTGGTGGTGGCGCGTCGCCCCCGACCGCGGACGGCGCCGCTTGCTCGCGTGGGGCACGGTGTTCGTGGTGGCGGTGGCCATCTCCGGGGCTCAGCGCTCGCGTTACTTCCTGCCCGTGCTGCCCGTGCTCGCGCTCCTCGTGGCCGAGTTCCTCGTTCGCGCCCCCGCCGCGCTCGGCGCGCCCGCCGCCGCGCCCTCGCCGTGGTGGCGGGGGTAATCGCGGTGGGCACCGCGCTGGGCGCCGCGGTGCTGATGCTGCTGCCCGAGCTCACCGGCGCCCCCAGCCACAACCTCATCTATGTGCCGGCGCCGGGCCCCGAGCGCTGGCTGGTGGCCGCCCTCGCCCTGGCGGGCGCGGGCACCGCGCTCGTCGCGGCCCTGCGCGGGGCCGGCGGCCTGGCGGTGACCCTGCGGCTGGCCACCGCGTTGCTCGCCGTGCTCGCGGTGGAGGCGGCGACGTACCCGGCCCGCTACGCCCACTGGTACGACGTGCGGAGCTTCGTCGAGCGCGTGCGGAAGGAGCGCCCCGCCGGGGGCGTCGTGCTCGCGTATCCCGACGCCAGTCTCGCCTACGATTTCTACCTGCGCGGCGCCATCCAGGAGATGCCGCAGCCCGAGGCGGTGCGGGCCTTGGTGGGCCGCCAGTCGCCGAAGGGCGTCCTGCTGATCCGCGAGGAGCGCTGGACCGCGCTCCAGGTCGGAGCGGATCCCTCGTGGCGGGAAATGGCCTCGGTGACGGTGGCCGGCCGGCGGATCCTCCTGGTCGGCAACGGACACTGATTCTTGACACGTCTCCGTAAGTCTGCTAAAAAACACGCTAATTCGAGATGTTCTCCGCCGTCTGCCGCAAAAACTCCAGTGGGAGGTTCACCATGACAAGGCTGTCTTGGAAAACCGCCGCCGCGGCCTCGGTGGTCGCCGCCGTCATGGCGGGGGCCCTGCCCGCCGCCGCCCAAACGCCGATCAAGATCGGCGCGTCCCTGTCGCTGACCGGCACCTACGCCAAGCTCGGGTCCTATCAGAAGGAGGGCTACGAGCTCTGCACCCAGGAAGCCAACGACAAGGGCGGGGTGCTCGGACGCAAGATCGAGTTCGTCGTCTACGACGATCAGTCCACCCCCACCACCGGCCAGCGCCTGTACGAGAAGCTCATCACCGAGGACAAGGTGGACGCGGTGATGGGGCCCTATTCGTCGCCCATCTCCGAGGCGGTGGCCAACGTGACCGAGAAGTACAAGAAGGTGATGGTCTCGCCGCTCGCCGCGACCACCTCGATCTTCAAGAAGGGCCGCAAGTACATCTTCATGGTGATCTCGCCCGCCGAGGTCTACCTCGAGGGCTTGGTGGACATGGCGGCCAAGCGCGGTCTCAAGACCATCGCCATCGTCAACGAAGACACGTTGTTCACCAAGACCTCCGCGATCGGGGCGGTGGAGATGGCCAAGAAGCGGGGCATGCAGGTCGTCTTCCAAGAGGCCTATCCCAAGGGGAACACCGACTTCTCGGCGCTCCTCACCAAGGTCAAGGCGGCCAATCCCGACGTGATCGCCGCGTCGACCTACTTCGACGACGCGGTGGCGTTGACCCGTCAGATGAAGGAGTTGAACGTCAACCCCAAGATGTACGCGGTCACCGTCGGCGGCGACCTTCCGGAATTCTACGACCTGCTCAAGCAGAACGCGGAGTACATCTATGGCGCGACGCAGTGGGAGCATACCCTGCCCTACCCGGGGCAGAAGGAGTTCTTCACCGCCTACAAGACCAAGTTCAACCGGGAGCCCGTCTACCACTCGGCGGCGGGCTATGCCGGCTGCGTGATCTACCTCGAGGCGGTGAAGCGCGCGGGCTCGCTGGACTCCGACAAGGTGCGCGAGACTCTGCTCAAGATGGAGCTGAAGACGGTCTTCGGTGACTACAAGGTCGACCCAGACGGCTTTCAGGTCGCGCACAAGATGGTCATGCTCCAGTGGCAGGACGGCAAGAAGGTGACCGTCTGGCCCGACGAGCTCGCCACCGGCAAGGTCCGCTTCCCGATGCCGCCGTGGAACCAGCGGTAACCGAGTGCCCGTGACGCGAGCCGCGAGCGCCCGCCGGAGCTCCGGCGGGCGCCCGCACGCGGCCGCCGGCCCGGCATGACGCCCCACATCACCCCGGTCATGCTGGGCCAGGTGATCGTGTCCGGTCTCCTCGCCGGTGCTCTCTACGCCATGGTCGCGCTCGGCCTCGGGCTGATCTTCGGGGTCATGCGCGTCCTCAACGTGGCCCATGGGCCGCTCCTCATGCTCGGGGCCTACATCACGTACTGGCTCTTCAACGCGGTCGGGCTGAACCCGTATCTCTCGCTCCTCGTCTCGATGCCGGTGGTGTTCGTGATCGGCGTCGCCCTCCAGCACTTTCTCGTGCGGCGGGTGGTGGACGCACCCGAGCTGTCCTCGCTGCTCCTGACCTTCGGGATCTCCATCGCCCTGGTGAACTTCGCCCAGATCGCCTTCACCTCCGACCTGCGTTCGGTGGAGTTCATCACCGGCTCGTTCCTCATCGGGCCCTTCGCGTTCTCGAAGGCGCGCGTCATCGCGTGCCTGTTCGCGGCGGCGATCACCGCGCTCGCCTTCCTGTTCCTCCAGAAGACGCGACTGGGCAAGGCCATCCGCGCGGTGTCCCAGAGCCGGGAGGTGGCCCAGGTCTGCGGCATCAATGTCCACCGCATCCACCTGCTGGCCTTCGGGCTGGCCTCCGCCCTGGCCGCCGCCGGCGGCACCCTGATGACCGTGATGGTGGCGATCCAGCCGGAGATGGGAGCCGTCTACACCTTCAAGTCCTTCCTCGTCATCGTGCTGGGCGGGGCCGGGAACTATCCGGGCGCGCTGCTGGGCGGTCTCCTGCTCGGGCTGGTGGAACAGCTCGCCTCCCTCTTCCTCACCACCCAGGTCAACGAGGCGGTGGCCTACGTGCTGCTGGTGCTCGTCCTTCTGCTCCGGCCCACCGGGCTCCTGGGCGGGCGCTCGACGTGAAGCACTGGACCCGCTGGTTCCCTCCCGCGCTCGCGCTCACCCTCCTCGTCCTCTCCGTGTACCCCCTCTGGGCCACCGGGTACGGGGTGCGGGCGATGCTCCAGCTCTTCATGTGGATCGCGCTGGCCCAGTCCTGGAACCTCATCTCCGGGCTCACCGGCTACGTGTCCTTCGGGCACGTGGCCTTCTTCGGCATGGGCTCCTACACCACCGCCATTCTCGTGGTGAAGGGCATGGCCTGGCCCCTGGCCGCGGTGGCCGGTGGCGTGATGGCGGTGGTGCTGGCCTTCGTGATCGGCTGGCCCTGCCTCCGTCTCAAGGGCCCCTACTTCGCCATCGCCATGCTGGGGCTCAACGAGGTGCTCCGCGTGATGGCCTCCTACTTCGAGGGGCTCACCGGGGGCGGGCTCGGGCTGTCCCTGCCCACGCTCGACGCGAGCGTGCGCATCTACTACGCGATGGGGCTGGTCGCGATGGCGGTCACCGCCCTCACCTACCTCATCGTGACCTCGCGCTTCGGGCTGCGGCTCATGACCATCCGCGAGGACGAGGTGGCGGCCGAGGCCATGGGCATCAACACCTTCCGGTACAAGATCTACGCCTTTCTTCTCTCCGCCGCCGCGCCCGGTATCGTGGGCGGGCTGGCCGCGCGGGACATGGGCTACATCGAGCCCATCTCCGTCTTCCCGCTGGTGACCACCATCACCATGATCGTGATGGTGCTCTTCGGCGGGAAGGGGACCATCTGGGGGCCGGTGCTGGGCGCCGTCATCCTCTTCACCTTCCAGGAGCTGGTGTGGGCGCATTTCCCCCACGCCCATCAGGTGCTGCTGGGCGCCATCATCGTGACGGTGGTGCTGGTGATGCCGCGCGGGATCCTGGGGGTGCTCCAGCAGAAATACAATCTGCCCCGGACGGTGTGAGTCGTGGCCCCCATCCTGCAGGTCAAGAACCTGGTGAAGCGGTTCGGCGGCGTCACCGCCGTCAACCGCGTCTCCCTCTCACTGGAGGCGGGCAAGATCTACGGGCTGATCGGGCCCAACGGCTCGGGCAAGACCACGCTCTTCAACTGCATCACGGGGATCGAGGAGCTCGATTCGGGAGGGGTGGGGTTCAAGGGCCGACGGATCGACGGGCTCAAGCCGCACCAGATCTTCCACCGGGGCATCGGGCGCACCTTCCAGATCATCCGGGTGTTTCCCGAGCTGACCGCGCTGGAGAACCTCCTCGTCGTGACCACGGGCGATTTCGGGCCGGCGCGCCAGCGGGCCGAGGAGCTGCTCCGCTTCGTGAAGCTCGAGGGGCTCGCCGACGAGTACGCGGGGAATCTCTCCTACGGCCAGCAGAAGCTGGTGGAGTTCATCCGCGTGCTCATGACCGATCCGGAGCTGATCCTGCTCGACGAGCCGGCGGCGGGCGTGAACCGGACCCTGCTCAACGAGCTGCTGGAGGCGGTGAAGGCGCTGCGCGACCGGGGCAAGACCATCTTCCTCGTGGAGCACGACATGAAGGTGGTGATGGGCCTCTGCGAGACCGTGTTCGTGCTCGACCATGGAGAGAAGCTGGCGGAAGGGCCGCCCGGCGTGATCCAGGCCGACGAGCGGGTGATTGAAGCCTATTTTGGCCGCTAGCGCGCTGCTGGCGGGCGCTCTGGCCGCCCGCTCGCTCGGCTGGCCGCTCATCCACGACGCGCCGCTGTTCCACTACGTGGCGTGGCTGATGGGGCAGGGACTCGTGCCCTATCGGGACATCTTCGACATGAACCTCCCCGGCGTGTATCTCCTGCACTGGGCGGTCCTGGCGACGGTGGGAGCGGGTGATCTGGCCTGGCGCCTCGTCGACCTCGGCTGGCTCGCCGCCACCGCAGCCCTGCTCTTCGCCTTCTGCCGGCCGCTGGGGGGCGGCGTGGGCGCCGCCGGCGCGGCGCTGCTCTTCGTCCTGTATCACCTTGCCGGCGGCGCCTGGCATGTCGGCCAGCGTGACTTCCTCCTGTGCCTCTTCCTCGGCGCCGGCGCGTGCGGGATCGCGCGGGCCTGGGACCGCGGAGGCTCGCGGCTGGCGCTGCTCTGCGGGGGCGCGGCCCTGGGCGCGGGACTCACGGTCAAGCCCTATGCGGTCGGGCTCTTCTGGCTGGGGAGCGCGGCGGCGGGCGCCGCGGCCGCGCGGCGGGCCGGCCGCGCGGCCTTGCCGGGCGCGGTCGCCGTCCTCGGCGCCGGGCTCGCCGTGCCGGCCCTGGTATTCGGCTGGCTCGGCGCGCGGGGCGGCCTCGGCGCCTTCTGGGACACGCTCATGGGCTATGTCATCCCGTTCTATAGCCACCTCGGCCGCGAGCCGATCTGGACCTCGCTGAGCGGGCACGCGTACGGCCGGACTCTCCTCGCGCTCCTCGGCGTGCTCGCGCTCTGGGGTCTGCTGGTGCCCGCGGCGCCCTCGTTCGGGATACGGCGGCATCTGGCCGCCCTGGGCGTGGTAGCAGGGGCCCTGCACTTCATGCTGCAGGGCAAGGGCTGGGAGTATCATCTCTACCCGCTCGCGTTCTTCCTCTGCGCCCTGGCCGCGCCCGCGGGCGAGGCGCCCGCCGCCGCCATCCCGCGGACGCGCGCGCTCGCCCGCGCTGTCCTTGCCGCCACCGCGCTGGTGCTGGCCGCCAAGGGCGTGGAGGCGATGGACGCGGGCTGGATCGAGGCCAAGGCCCGGCGCGTGGCCGCCATCACGCGGGACCTCGGGCCCCTGGTTACCGCCGGCGGCACCGCCCAGGTGCTGGACGTGACGGAGGGCGGTATCCACGCGCTCCTGCGGCTCGGGCTCCGCCAGCCCACCCGCTTCCTCTACGACTTCCACTTCTTCCACGACGAGACCGCTCCGCGTATCCAGGCGCTCCGCGCGGAGCTCGTGAGGGGGCTCGAGCGGGGCCGGCCCGCCGCGGTGGTGGTGCTGCGTGATTCGTGGCTGGAGCAGGGCTATGATCGGCTCGATCGGTTCCCCGAGCTGCGAGACCTTCTTGCGCGCGACTACGTGCTGGCCGTCCAGCGCGACGACTACCGGATCTATGCGAAACGAAGCGGTTCATAGTGTCATCCGCGCCTACGACGACTGGATCGTCCGGGCGTACTGCTGGGGACGCTTCGGCATCCTGCGCCAGCGCTTCCTGGACGAGATCGGCCAGTATCTGCCCGCGCGGGGCCGGGTGCTCGACGTGGGCTGCGGCTTCGGGCTCTTCTCGCTCTACTACGCCACCACGCGGCCGGGCCTCACCCTCGAGGGGCTGGACCGCAATGCGCGCCGCATCGAGATGGCGCGGGCGGCGGCGGCGCGCCTCGGTCTCGCCAACGTTCGCTACGAAGTGGACGACGCCCGGCAATTCCGGGCCGGCGGCATCTATGACGCCGCGTACATGCTCGACATCGTCCACCACATCCCGCCCGAGACGGTGAAGCCGCTGCTCGAGCAGCTCGCCAAGGCGCTGCCCGCGGGCGCCCCGCTCCTCGTCAAGGACGTGGACAGCCGCCCCGCGTGGAAACGCTGGTTCACCCATGCGCTCGACCTGGCCATGGACCCGCGCACGCCGGTGCACTACTGGCCTGCGGAGGAGCTCAACGGCCTGTTGGAGGACGTGGGCTTCCGCGTCCGCCGCCACCTCATGGTGGACTTCCTCCCGTACCCGCACATCCTCTACATCGCCGAGCGCCGGCCGTGATCTCGACCCTGCTTCGCGCCGAGGCGCTGACCGCCGGCTACGGCAAGATGCCCATTCTCCACGAGGTGAGCCTCATCATCGCGCCGGGCGAGCTGGTGGCGGTGATCGGGCCCAATGGCGCCGGCAAGTCCACCGCCTTCAAGGTGATCGTGGGCTTCCTCAAGCCGACCCAAGGCCGGGTGCTCTTCGACGGCGACGACATCACCGGCCGCCGGCCCGATCAGGTGCTCCGCCGCGGCCTGGCCTATGTCCCCCAGGGCCGGATCGTGTTTCCGCAGATGACGGTCCTCGAGAACCTCGAAATGGGGGGCTATATCGAGCGCAATCCGGCTCGGATCCGGGAGGCGCTGGAGCGCGTCTACGCGCTCTTCCCCATCCTGGCCGAGCGGCGGCGTCAGAAGGCCGGCACCATGTCGGGGGGCGAGCAGCAGATGGTGGCGATCGGCCGGGCGCTCATGACCACGCCCAAGCTGGTGCTCCTGGACGAGCCGTCGCTGGGGCTGTCACCCAAGTACGTGTCGCTCATCTTCGAGAAGCTCGTGGAGATGAAGCGGGCCGGCTATACCCTCATGCTCGTGGAGCAGAATGCCGCCAAGGCCCTGTCCGTGGCCGACCGCGCCTATGTCCTCGAGCTGGGCCGGAACCGCTTCGAAGGATCCGGCCGATCCCTGCTGGCCGACCCCGAGGTCAAGCGCCTTTACCTCGGCGGGTGAATTAAAGTACAATCCGCGCCATGCGCCTGGCCCGCCCCGCCCTCGCCGCCGCCGTCGTCGCCGCCGGAATCGCGCTGGGATTCCTCGGCTGGTCCCAGAATTCGACGGCCAAGAGCGCGGCCGAGCCCGCGAAGGAGCGGCCACGCGAAAGCCAATGTCCACGTCGCGTCCGGTCAGAAGGTGTACGCGCAGTACTGCGCCACCTGCCACGGCGACAAGGGCCTGGGCGATGGCCCCGGCGGCGAGAACCTGGCCATCAAGCCGCAGAACCTCGCCGACGGGCGGATCCTCAACGCGCTGCCCGACCACATGCTGATCCGCGCCGTCGCGGAGGGGCCGCAATCCATCGGCCTCTCCAACCTGATGCCGCCCTTCAAGCCGACCTTGTCCGATGCCCAGATCTCGGACGTGGTGGCCTATATCCGCACCTTCGCCGAGCCCGCCTACGATCCCACGCAGGTCCTGCCGGTGCCGGTCAAGCGTGAGGGGCCGGTGCAGCCCATCTTCTTCAGCCACGTCATCCACGCGGGCGCGTTCAAGATCGACTGCCAGTACTGCCACACCGGCGCGCGGCGCTCGAGCGCGGCGGGGCTGCCCTCGGTGGAGCGCTGCATGGGCTGTCACAAGATCGTGGCCGCCCAGGGCAATCCCGAAGTCCAGAAGCTGCACGGCTACTGGGAGCGCAAGGAGCCCATCCCCTGGGTCCGGGTGTTCAAGGTGCCCGAGCACGCCCGGTTCGTGCACAAGAATCACATCCAGGCGGGCCTGCCCTGCCAGACGTGCCACGGCCGCATCGAGGCGATGGAGCAAGTGGCGGCGCCGGTGACGGGGCAGAGCACCATCAACGATCTGATGAACCTCGCGCTGGTGCCGACCGCGCCCAACCCCCTGTCCATGGGCTGGTGCGTGGAGTGCCATCGCGCCGCCAACGGCGGTCAGCTTGCCAGCCTCACCTGGCTGCCCAAGCCCCTGCCGAAGCTCTCCAAGGAAAAGTTCGCCGCGCCGCTCGAGTGCGTGACCTGCCATCACTGAATCAACATGCTTTTCGCATGTTGACCGTGGTCTAACCTTATCGCGTCAACCCGCGTATAGCCGCCAACCTGGCTGTCACGAGCACGTTTGTGTCGTTGAGCCCGCCGCCGTCCCCCTCATCTGATTTCTTCTTCCCCGGTTGCTTCCACTCCGCCTGAGCGCGCGCGAGCGGTCTTTCCTGCTGGATCGCTGGGTGAGTACAACCTTCCTCCGGATCTCTCCGTCGTTCTTACTCGGGGTGAAGGTGTCACGGTGTGGGACACCGGGGGACGCGCGTTCACCGATTTCACCATGGGGTGGGGGTCGGTGCTCCTTGGCCATGCGCATCCGGCGGTGACGGCGGCGGCGGTGGCGCAGGCGGGGCGCGGGTCGAACTTCGCCTATGTGAGCGAGCCGGCGCTGATGCTGGCGGAGGAGATTGTGCGGGCGGTCGGCTGCGCGGAGCGCGTGCGCTTCTGCGCGTCCGGGTACCGAGGCCACCGCGTATGCGGTGCGGCTGGCGCGGGCCTTCACGGGGCGGCCGCGGGTGCTCAAGTTCGAGGGGGCGTATCACGGGGCCAACGAGGTGGGCACGGTGAGCCTCTTCCCGTCGCGGCTGCTGGACTTTCCCGCCGGCGAGCCGACCTCGGCCGGGGTGACGCCGGGCGCGGTGGCGGACGTCCTGGTGGCGCCGTACAACGATCTCGCCGCGACGATCCGGATCGTGGAGGCTCATCGTGACGAGCTCGCCGGCATCATCGTGGAGCCCCTGCATCGCTGCACGCCACCCCGCCCGGGATTTCTCCAGGGGCTGCGCGAGCTGACGGCGGAGGGGGGTCATCTCCTGATCTTCGACGAGACCGTCACCGGCTTCCGTCTCGCCTACGGCGGCGCGGAAGAGTACTACGGCGTGCGGCCCGACCTCGCCTGCCTGGGCAAGGCCCTCGGCGGCGGCTATCCCATCGGCGCGGTGGCGGGCCGGAGCGAGGTGATGGATCTGGTCCGCGAGGATCGCCTGGGCGACGGGCGCTATGTCTGGTGGGCGTCGAGCCTCGGCGGTAATCCGGTGTCCAGCGCAGCGGGGGCGGCCACGCTGGGCGAGCTGCGGAAGTCGGGCGTGTATCCCCGCCTCTTCGCGCTCGGCGAGACGCTCCGGAGCGGGCTCCGCCGGGTGCTCGCGGCCGCGGGCGTGGTGGGCCACGTCCAGGGCGACGGCCCGCTCGCCGCGGTGGTGTTTACGGACCGCGAGGTGGTGGACTACCGCAGCGCGTTCGCGTCGGACCGGCAGCGGGCCCGCGCCTTCCTGCTCGGGCTCTTCCGGCGGGGGATCTTTCTCAACCCGATGTCCACCAAGTTCTATCTCTCGCTCGCCCACGACGAGAGCCACATCGCGCGCTTCCTGGAGGCGGCCGGCGCCGCCCTCCGCGATCCCGTGAGCTAGCGGCTCAGAGAATCGCGGTGAAGCTGCGCAGATCGGGGCAACCGTCCAGCCCCTCGACCATCTCGCGCACCATCGAGACGCGCTCGGGCGGCAGCGCGATGGCCCCGCACTCCTCGAACTTCTCGCGCAGCGCGGTCGCGCTCAGCGGATTGGCGGGATGTCCGGGCACCTGGCGCGGCCCGATCTCGAGCGTGCGTCCGTCGGTGAGGTGCACCCGCACGCGCGTCCACATGTGGCGCTCGTGGTCGCCGTCGATCGACGGGTCCACCACCATCTTCACCCGCGACATGAGCCCGCGGATGGCCGGATCCTGCACCTTGGCGTCGGTGAACGTCTGGAGGCCCAGGTGCTCCTCCACCAGCGCGGCCGCCGCCGCGAACACGCCCGAGAACTTGCCCTCGAGCCCGGTGCGCGGCCGGTCGTGGATGAGGATGTTCGGCACCGAGGCATGCACGCCCACCGTGACCTCGCGGATGTCGTCGGGGCGCAGCCGGTGGCGCTCGCGCAGCTCACGCGCGCCGTCGATGATGGAGTGGGTGCACGCGCACGAGGGATAGGGCTTCACCGCCACGCCGGTGGTGAGGATCTTCCAGGGTCGGCCCAGGGTGGCGAGGTGCTCGAGACGCAGGTCGCCCGCGCCCAGCACCGCGAAGAAACCCTGCGGTCCCTCGATCGCCTGCTCGGACGCCGTCCAGCCCTCGCGCGCCATGAGGGCGGCGAGCACGCCGCTGCGCGCGGCATGGCCGGCGTGGAACGGCTTGGTCATGGTGCCGAAGTTTTCCTTGAGCCCGGAGGCCTGCGAGGCGGCGACGGCGAGGGCGACCCGCGTCTGCGCCGCGTCCAGCCCGAGGAGGTGCGCCGCCGCCGCGGCCGCACCGAGCGTGCCGAGCGTACAGGTGGCGTGCCAGCCCCGGTAGTAATGCGGGGGATTCACCACCTCGGCCAGCGTCGTTTCCACCTCGAAGCCGAGGAGGAAGGCGTGGACGAGGCTGCGCCCGTCGGCCAGGGCCAGCTCGCCGGCGGCGAGCGCGGCGGACAGGACGGGTGCCGACGGATGCCCCATCATGGCAAAGTTGGTGTCGTCGTAGTCGAGCGCGTGGGCGGCGGTGCCGTTGGCGAGCGCGGCCCACGTAGCACCGGTGCGTCGGCCGGTGCCGACCACGGTGGCCAGCGGCGTGCCGCCTTCCATCTCCGCGATCCGCTGGATGATGCGGGCAGGGGGCTCCACGGAGCCGGCCAGCATGACGCCGAGGCAGTCGAGGATGGCGCGCCGGGCCGCCTCCACCGCTTCCGGGGGGCAGTCCTCCCACCGGCTCTTGACGAGGAACTCGGCGACGCCGGCGGTGGCGCGGGACCCGACGAGGGCGGCGGTGTCGGTCATGGTGCGTACGAGGGTAGCCTCCGGGGGCGCCGTGGTCAATGACGGGTCCGCGGGGTATCATCGGCCTTCCATGGTGCTCTCGCTGCCACGGCTTCTCGCGATCGGCGCCACCGTCCTCGTCCTCCTCCTCGCCGCGGCGCCGGCGTCTGCCCAGCTCTTCTTCTCCACCCAGCCCAATACGGGCTTCCACGTCGGCCCGCTCATCGTGCGCGCCAACGTCAACCCGGGCGATCCGGTGGCGCACGTCAACGTGCTCTGGAGCATGGTGCCCCCGCCCACGCGAACGGCCGGGGCGGCGCCTCAGGATTTCTATCTGCTCTGGCCGGGCGAGGTGACCAGCGAGGCCGCGCCGGGCCGGTCGGATCCGGAGATGGCGCGGATGGTGACCGGGCTGGGCTTCGAGGTGATCGCGGAAGGACGGCTCCCACTCTACGCGCAGAGACTGGCCGATCCCGAGGGGGCGACCAAGGCGGAACCGGTGCCCGGCGGAGTCCCCTTCGTCACCTTCGTGCAGTACGGCGGGGCGCTGGGGCTCTCCCCGCCCGCCACCTGGATCCGCATTCCCTGGTCGTCGCGCCTGCCGGACCCGCGCTGGCTCATGGATCTGCGCTTCCGCAGCCCCTCGCTGGTCAAGCCCAAGAAGGCCTCCTGGGTGGAGGCGCTGGTGCTCGGCGAGAAGTACCTCATCTCGATCAGCTTCAACGAGGTGCGCGACCGCCCGATGTTCCAGATGTACTTCGCCAACCGCGACCGCGCGGTGCGGCTGGCCGATGCCCCCGCCGAGCTCGCGGTGAACTTTTCCCACTCGGACGAGCTGAAGATCGACGAGGTATTCCCGCGCAATACCATCCGCCGGATCTCCGAGACGCTCGAGAGCACCGAGGTGGTGTCGCTCTTTCTCGACACCACGGAAGGCATCTCGCCGCAGCAGGTGACGGTGCAGTACGGCTATTTCTCGCGGCTGCAGGCGGCGGCGCTGGTGGCACTGCCTGCCATATTCCTCGCCCTTGGTTACGCGGTCGGCCCCGCGCTGGCCCGCGTGGCCGCCTTCGTGGGCGGCCGGATGGTGGCCAATGTGCGGCTGGGGGGCTGGAACCGTGTCCCCAGCGGCCGCGAGACCGGCACCATCGTCCCCCCGGAGGTGGTGAGCCAGATCATCCCCGGCAAGACCACGCGGGCCGAAGTGCTCGCGCTCTGCGGGCCCGATCCGGAGCAGTACGACCGCTTCGCGCCGGAGCGGCGCCGGACCCTGATCTATCGCGGCAAGCGGACGCGGCCCAGCGCGGGGCGCGTATTCGGGTGGTTCTTCACGGTCCGGCACGTCGAGGTGGAGGAGCACGTGGTCACCATCGAGCTGGACGGTGACCAGGTCCGCGACGTGCAGGCCGACGTGCGCCGTTCCCGGCTGCACGTCGGCGAGCCCGCCTGAGGGTTTCTAGTAACCGGTCGCGAAGCGCTGGGGGAACTGCTTCGTGATGGCGTCGGCCAGGGGGTCCGCGACCTTCGCCATGTGCCCCGCCGCGGTGCGCGCGCTCTTCCAGGCCTGGGGCTGATTGCCGGCGGCCTGCGCGTCGATCACGTCCTTGAGCGTCAGCACGTGGTGCTTCACCAGGTCGGCCACGACGGCCTTGGGAAGGTTCGGATTCGCCGAGGCCAGGAAGGCGCCGAAGTCGTCGGTGTAGGCGACCAGCTCGGCCACCGCCTTGTCCTGCTTGGCCTTGTCCTTCGACGCCGCGCCTACCGTGTAGTCCACCACGAACCCGATATGGCGTCTCCAGAGCGGCAGGAACGCCTTCTCCGCGTCGGCGCCGTAGACGGAGCCGATGGCGCGGGCGATGTCCTGGGAGTTGCCGTCCAGGGCCGCCGCGGCAGCCTCGAACTCGGCCTTGCGGCCACCCAGCGCGGCGCCGGTGGCGTCGGCGGCGAGATACACGTGCTCGCGGAGGGCCAGGTTCAGCGTCGCGCGCAGCGCCGAGCCCGACGCGGCGCCGTCGCCCGGATAGCGCGCGGGGAACTGCTTGGCAATGGCCCCCGCGAGGGGATCGCCGATCATGGTCATGTGGCCAGCGGCCGCCCGGAGCGCGCGGTAGGCCTCCGCTTGATTGCCGGCGGCCTGAGGGTCGATCACGCTCTTGAGGGTCAACACGTGGTGCTTCACGAGATCCGCCACCACCTCCTTGGGGAGGTTCGGGTTGGCGGCGGCGAGGAAGGCGCCGAAGTCCTGCGTATAGCCGACCAGCTCGGCCACCGCCTTGTCCTGCTTCATCTTGTCCCGGGTCGCCAGGCCCACCGTGTAGTCCACCACCATGCCGATATGTTTTCTCCACAGCGGCAGGAACGCCTTCTCGGCGTCGGGGCCGTAGACGGAGCCGATGGAGGTCGCGAGGTCCTGCGAGTTGGCGTCGAGCGCCGCCGCCGCCGCCTCGAACTCCGCCTGGCGTCCGCCCAGCGCGGCGCCGGTGGCGGCGCCGGCCAGGAAGACGTGCTCCGCGAGGAGCGCGTTGTAGCCGGTGCGGAGATCGGAGGCGCTCTTGCTGCCGTGGGCGGCCAGCGCGGGCGCCGCGGTGAACGCGAGGAGAGCGATCAGCATCCAGGCGATGCGCTTCATGTTCTGCCTCCTGTGGGGGTCGGCGCGAGGCGAGGGCTCAACGGACGAGGACCTCGCCGGCCATGTTCGGGTGTCGCTCGCAGAAGTACGGATAGGTCCCGGCCTCGCTGAAGGTGCGGCGAAAGCTCGCCTGCTTGCCCGCGAGGCGGGCCTCGAAGCGGCCATCCTTGGCCGCGGGCGTGCCCGACGTCACCGTGTGGGTGATGTCGTCGCCATTGGTCCACGTCACCGTGGCGCCCGGCCTTGACCGTCACCGGCGTGGGTGCGAACGCGAAGAGACGGATAGCGACCTCAGTGTCGGCCGCCTGCGCCGCCGGCGCGGGCAGCTGGCGGGGGACGTGCGCCAGGGTGAGACCGGTCACCACCAGTGCCGCGAGAGCCGAGATCGTGAGCCGGGTCATGGGGCTGCCTCCTTTCCACCCTCTGCTACGCGCGCGGGGGGCGCGCGGATTGGTCCGTGCAGGGGGGGTGGGACGCGACGGAGAAGGCGAGCTAGTACTACGTGCGAGCGGGGGCCGTCGGATTCATCGCCGGCCGGCCGCGAGACGGCGGGCTTCTGGACGGCGGCGCAGCGCGGCCATGGCCCAGCAGCCGAGGAAGGGGCCCGGGGCCAGCACGAGGAACGCGTAGCGCCAGCCCACGTGCTGGGCGAGCAGGGGTAACCCCCAGATCGTCACCAGCGTGAGAGCGAAGCCCAGGCTGGTCTGGAGCGTGAGCGCGGTGCCCATGTAGGCGGGCTCGGAGAGCTCGGTCACCGACGCGGAGAACTGCGCGGAGTCGGCGATCACGCTGGCGCCCCACACGAGGCCGAAGGCCACCAGCAGCCAGGCGGGCCCGGCATAGGCCCACGCGCTCGCGAGACAGCAGGCGCCCGAGATCGCCATCGCGGCGATGGTCACCGTGGTGCGCCCGATGCGATCGGCGAGCCAGCCGCCCGCGAAGGCCCCCGCGGCGCCGGCCACGCCGATGATGGCGAAGGCGGCCAGCCGTGGCGCGCCCGGAGCGCCCGGCGGCAGCGCCTCGGCGAGGAAGACGGCCAGCCAGGTCCACACCGCGTAGAGCTCCCACATGTGGCCGAAGTACCCGAGATTGGCGAGGAGCACGGCGCGATCCCGCAGCACGCGGCCGAGCTGGCGCGGATCGAAGGGCGCGCGCCCCGGCGCATAGGGGCCGTCGGTGACCATGGTCGCCACGATGAAGGCGCCGGCGAGGGCCAGCACGCTGGAGACGGTGAGCACGGCCGCATAAGAGAGCCCGCGCGCGTCGAGCAGCCCCGCCACCAGATGCGGCGTGGCGCTGCCCAGGGTGAGCGAGCCCACCAGCGCGCCGATGGCAAGCCCGCGGCCCCGTCCGCTGACGTGTCCCGCGGCGATCTTCATGCCGGGCGGATAGACGCCGGCCAGCGCCACGCCGGTGAGGAAGCGCAGCGCCAGCGCAATGCCGATGCCGTCGGCCACCCAGGCCAGCAGGAGGTTCACCAGCGCGCCCGCGACCGCGGCGAGGGCGAACATTCGGCGCGGCGGCAGCACGTCCGGCAGGTTGAGCATCGCGGAGCCCAGCGCGCCCACCACGAAGCCCGCCTGCACGGCGGCGGTGAGCCAGGCGGCGCCGGTGGGTGACAGCGCCCAGGCGGACACGAGCGCGGGCATGACCGCGGTGGCCGAGAACCACAGCGTCATGGCCAGGAGCTCGGCGATGGCGAGCAGCGCGAGCGCGAGCCCCGCCGGCTGACGCACGGCCGGCGGGCGCTCCGGGGAGGGCACCGGCACGGCGGGCGGGGGCGGCGCGGGCGAGGGCATGAGGGCGCGGGTGCGCCGCCTATACTACCGCCCCGGCCCTCGATATGCCCCGGAAGGAGCGGGCGGCGGGTGTTGCGCGGTATGCTGGAGAGTGGCCTCCATGGGATACGCTCGACTCGGACTGGTCCTCGGCGCGCTGCTCCTGTCCTCGGCCTGCGCCGGCCAGCGCATCGCGAGCGCGCCCGCTGCCCCGCCCACCAGTCCGCCTGGCAGTCCGTCCGGGCCATCGGCCACGAGACCCGCTGCGCCCGCGCCGAGGGCCGCCCCTGCCGCGCCGTCGAAGGGGGCTCAGCCCGCCGGGCCCCTCTCGGTCGGCTACGAGGAGCGGGGTGAGGCCTCGTGGTACGGGAATCCGTATCATGGCCGGCGCGCCGCCAGCGGCGAGATCTACGACATGAACCAGATGACGGCCGCGCATCGCACCTTGCCCTTCGACACGCGCGTCTGGGTGGAGAGCCTGGTGGACGGGAGCGGAGTCGAGCTGCGCATCAACGATCGCGGCCCGTTCAAGGATCCGGACCGGCGCATCATCGACGTGTCGTACGCGGCGGCACGGCTCCTGGGTGTGGTGGGGCCCGGCGTCATCCCGGTGCGGATCCGCGTCATCGCGCTGCCGGGCACGGCACGAGCCACCCCGCCGCTCCCCACTCCGCCGCCGGCGACTTCCCCACCGGCCGCGTCCGATCCCGTGGCCCCGCCGAGCGCGGCCGCACCCGCTCCGCCACTGACTCCCGAATCCTCGCCGCCCATCTCGCCGCCCGCGACCCCCGTGGCCGGTGCCACGGACTCGTCGCCGGGCGCGAGCCAGGCGGCGCGTGAGCCCGCCGCGCCGCCGCGCGAGGCTCCGGTGGTGCCGCGCGAAGTTGCCCCGCTCCCACGCGCGGCCGTCGCGCCGCCGAGTGAGGGTGCCGTGGTGCCGCGCGAAGTTACCGCGCCGCCGCGCGAGGCTCCGGTGGTGCCGCGTGAAGTTGCCGCACCCCCGCGCGCAGCCGTCGCGCCACCGAGTGAGGCCGCCGTGGTGCCGCGCGACGTTGCCGCGCCGCCGCGCGAGGCCGCCGTGGTTCCGCGGGAAGTTGCCGCGCTCCCACGCGCCGCCGCGCCGCTCCCGCGTGAGGCCGCTGCACCGCCGCGTGAAGCCGTCCCGCCGTCGCGCGAGGCCGCCGCGCTGCCGCCCGAGGGCTGGACGGTGCAGCTCGGGGCGTACTCGTCCGAAGGTCGCGCGGTCGATTTGGCGCGGGGCTGGCCTGGCGCGCACGTACAGAAGGGCGACGTGGGGGGCCGGCCGGTGTGGCGGGTCCGCGTGGGCCGCTACGCGACCCGCCGTGAGGCCGAGGAGGCCGCGCAGCGGATGGCGGCCGCCGGCCATCGCGTCATCGTCGTGGAGGCCGCCGCCCGCTAGCCCGTCAGCCGTCGGTGGCGATGCGCCGGACTCCGGAGGCGCGGAGGCCGCCCGGCGCCGGTTGCGGCTCGAAGACCACGGGCTCACCCACGCGGGGCGGAGGCCCCGGCAATTGTGCGCCGCGCAGCACGTACAGCGCGCCGTCGTCCCCCACGATCAGGCCCCACGCGGTCGGCTCGTCGTAGAACTTCACCAGTCCGTTCATGCCCCGAGGATGCGGGCAGGACGGGGGCCGGCGGAATGACCAGAAATGGAGACAGGGCAGCGTCTGTGAAAAGAGACGCCTAGCGGGTGACCTCGATGAGGCAGGTGGCGCCGCGCGCGCGCTCGATGGCCTCCTCGCGTGACTTGGCCGTGGGCTGCGGCGGCGGCGCGATGAAGAGCGGGCGCGCCGCCTGAGCCTTGATCGCCCACGTGGGTCCGTCGTCCGGCGCCAGCACGATCACCGGAACGCGCGTCACGTCGATCGTGGTGAGCAGGCCGATGACGTCGCCGCGCACGCTCACCAGCGGTCCGCCCGCGCCGCGCCGCTCCTTGGGTATCGTGACCTGGAAGAACTCGAACGCGTCGCCGGGCCCGGTGAGTCCCGTCACCGTCGCCTCGCCGACCACCGCCTCCGGCTTCCGCCCTTCGGTGGCGATGAAGGCCACCATATCCAGGGGGGCGCCCACCCGCACCACCTCGCCCACGCTGATGGAGAGATTGAGCGAGAGAAACGGCACGCCCTCGAGCGGCACCCGGATCACCGCGAGGTCCAGCCGGGGCACCACCTGATCCACCAGGCCAGCCACGGTGGGACGCCCCGGACAGGTCACCGCCAGACGGCGCGCCCCCACCACGACCTCGGCCACGGTGAGGATCCACCCGTCGTGGCGCACGAGGAAGCCGGTGCCGGTGCTGGGGGGCTGTCCTCCGGCCCGACCCGACCACAGCGCCGCGACGCCGAGGAATACCAGGAGCAGGACGGCGCCGACGCGCGCGTGGCGCCGCGCATCGGAGGTCGAAGCTTCCGGAGGATGTGGGTCCGTGTCGAATCTCCCTGGGCGTGGTGTCCGACCGGCGCCACGCGGGGGAAATCGTAGCACAGGCCCCGGCACGGGCACGCACGATGGGACGGGTCGGCGCGCGCCCGCGCGAGGGGGTGAGGGGACGAACGGCGACGCGGCCCATGCCGGGTACCACGCCACGTGTGCTATACCTGCCCGTCAAGAGCCCATGACTCGCGCCCTCCTCGCCGTCTGCCTCGCCGGCGCCCTCGCCCTGGCCGGCTGCGCCGATTCCCCCACGCGCGACGGCGGACGTGGGCCCGTGACCGTGGTCTTCAAGCACGCCAAGCTGCTGGGGCCGGTGGACCCGATGGGCCCGCTGCTCGCCGAGTTCGCGGCCCTCCATCCCGAGATCCGCGTGCGGGCCGAGGCCTTGCCCTGGTCCAGCGACGAGCAGCGGCAGTTCCTCGTCATCAACCTCGAGGGCGGCAATCCGGGCTTCGACGTCATGATGCTCGACTGCATCTGGGTGCCGGAGTTCGCGCGCGCGGGCTGGCTCCTCGACCTGACGCCGTCCTTGCCTCCCGGAGAGCTCGCCGCCCACTTTCCCTCCGCCGCGGAGGCCGCCCGCTATCGCGGCCGCGATTGGGCCTTGCCGTGGATGATGAACGTGGGCCTGCTCTACTACCGCGCGGATCTCCTCGCCCGCCACGGCCTGCAGCCCCCCGAGACCTACGACGAACTGGTGGCCGCCATCCGCCGCATCCGCGCCGCGGAGGGAAATCCGAAGCTCGAGGGCTATCTCTGGCAGGGCAAGCAGTACGAGGGGCTGGTGGTCAATGCGCTGGAGGGACTGTGGGCGGCGGGGACGCGCGTGCTCGGCGACGACGGGCGGGCGTTTCCGGAGCCCGAGCGCGCGGAGGTGGCGCTGCGCTTTCTCCGCGGCCTCATCGCCGAGGGGCTGAGCCCTCCGTGGACCACCGCCGCCGACGAAGAGATCACGCGGCGGGCCTTCGGGCAAGGCGAGGCCATCTTTCTCCGCTCCTGGCCCTATGCCGCCGACCTCTTCGAGCTCCCCGATTCGCCGGTGCGGGGCAAGGTGGGTCTGGCGCCGCTGCCACGCCATGCCGCCGGCACCGCGGGGGCAGGCTCCACCGGCGGCGCGCATCTTGCGGTAGCACGCTCCACGACTCATCCCGAGGCCGCGATCACTCTCGCGCGCTTTCTCACCAGCGAGCGCGCGCAGCGGGTGATGGCGGAAACGGGCGCGGTGAAGCCCACCCGCCCGGCCCTCTATCGCGATCCCGCGCTGGTGCGCGCCTTCCCCAGCCTGCCGCGCATTCATGACCTGACTCTTGCGGGACGGCCGCGCCCGGTGACGCCCGTCTACGTGATCCTCTCCACCACGCTGCAGCCGGAGCTCTCGGCGGTGCTGGTGGGGGTCAAGACCCCGGCCGAGGCGGTGGCGCAGTCACGACGCCGTCTCGAGTTTCTCCTCGAGGGTCTGGGCGGGTGAGGCCTCGCGCCCCGCGGCGGACGGGCCTCCTTCTCGTGGCCCCCGCGCTCCTCCTCCTCGCCGCCGTCACCGCGTATCCCGCCCTCTGGGTGCTGTGGCTCTCGCTGCAGCGTCGCGTGCCCATCTTCGGCATCGCGCAGTTCGAGGGGGCGGGCAACTATCTCTTCCTCGCCGCCGACCCGCGCTTCTGGAGCGCGACGCGCATCACGCTGGCCTTCACCGTGATCTCCGTGCTGCTCGAGCTGGTGCTGGGCCTCCTGGTGGCGATGGCCCTGGCCGGCCAGCAGCGCGGCCGGCGGCTCGCGCTGTCCCTGCTGCTCCTGGCGTGGGCGCTGCCCGGGGTGGTGACGGCCAAGCTCTTCGAGTGGCTGTACAATCCGGCCGCTGGGCTGGTGAACTATCTTCTCCTGGGTGCCCAGATCAACTGGCTCGGTGACCCCGCGCTCGCGCTGCCGGGCCTCATCGCGGCGGACGTCTGGCGCACCATGCCCCTGGTGGCGCTGCTCTGCTACGCGCGCCTCCTGACGATTCCCACCGAGATCTACGAGGCCGCGCGCGTGGACGGGGCGGGCGCGCTCGCCACCTTCCTGCGGATCACGCTGCCGCTGTGCCGCTCCATCCTGCTCATCGCGCTCCTCTTCCGAACGCTGGACGCGCTGCGCGCCTTCGACCTCATGTTCATCCTCACCGGGGGCGGGCCCGCCGGCACCACGGAGACGCTCACCGTCTACGCCTACCGGAGTCTCTTCCAGACGCTCCACCTCGGGCTGGGCTCGGCCATCGCGGTGGTGGTCTTCGGCCTCGTCATGATGGTGGCCTGGGGCTACTTGCGGGCGCTGCGGCGCGAGGGGCTCACCGCGTGAGGGGCCGGCCGCGACCGGCGCTGCGCGACGCCGCCGTGCTCCTGGGGCTCGTCCTGTACGCGCTGCCGTTCTTCTGGCAGGTGCTCACCTCGCTCAAGCCCGAGGCGGAGCTGATGCGCCTGCCGCCGCTGCTGCCGAGCCGGCTCAGCTGGGAGCACTATCAGGTGGTGCTGGAGCGGAGCCTCATGCTCCGGGCCCTCGTGAACAGCCTGGGCGTGGGACTTCTCACCACGGTCCTGGCGCTGATCCTCGGCCTCGCCGCCGCCTATGGCTTCGCGCGCTTCCCCGTTCCCGGCAAGGGTCCGCTGCTCCTCGCCATCGTCGCGGGCACGGCCTTTCCCCAGATCGCCACCGTGAGCCCGCTCTATCTCCTCATGCGGGCGCTGGGGCTCCGCGACACGTGGCTGGGCCTCATCCTGGCCAATACCTCGTTCGCCCTGCCGCTGGTGGTCTGGCTGCTGGCGGGGTTCATCCGCGACCTGCCGGTGGCCCTCGAGGAGGCGGCCGCCGTGGACGGCGCCGGCCGTCTACAGGCGTTCCGATGGGTGGTTCTTCCGCTGGTGGCGCCGGGACTCGCCTCCGCCGCGCTGCTGACCTTTCTCTTCTCGTGGAACGAGTTCCTCTTCGCCTATACCTTCACCGCCACCGAGGCCAGCCGTACCGCTCCGGTGGCGCTGGCGTTGTTCCCCGGCGTCTTCGAGGTGCCCTGGGGCGACATCGCGGCGGCCTCGATCCTGGCCAGCCTGCCGCCCATCGCGGTGGTGGTGGGCCTCCAGCGCTATCTCGTGCGCGGGCTGGTGGCGGGCGCGCTGCGCGAATGAGGCTTTGACCCCCTCCGAGACAGGAGTGGACAGCGAGGCATGGTCCGCGCTACGTTATGTGCAAGTACTTGATGCTCATGAGCGTGTTCACGCTTGAGTAGGCGTTCCCGACGTCCGCACGGCCACGGCCGACGTCCGCAGTCCGGCCAGGGCCCGCGACTTCCCGCCCCCGCTCCGCCTCCGCCGTCGCTGTTCGAGAGCCTCACCGCCATCCATGCCAAGGAGCGGTTACGGCTCGAGACGACCACGGATGAGATCAGCATGCGGGTGATGGACATCATCTGCCCCATCGGCAAAGGGCAACGCGGGCTCATCGTGGCGCCGCCCCGGACGGGCAAGACCGTCCTCCTCCAGCAGATCGCCAAGGCCGTCCTCACCAACCATCCGGAAGTGCACGTGATCATCCTCCTGGTGGACGAGCGGCCGGAGGAGGTCACCGACTTCCGGATGACCCTGGCCAAGACCGGGGCGGAGGTGGTGGCCTCGAGCAACGACAATCCCTATGCCCGCCACATCGAGGTCACCGAGCAGACGCTGGACCGGGCCAAGCGCATGGCCGAGCAGAAGAAGGACGTGCTCATCCTCTTCGACTCGCTGACGCGGATGACGCGCGCCTACAACAACCAGCTCACCTCGCGCGGCCGCACCATGTCGGGGGGCATCGACAGCCGCGCCTTCCAGATGCCGCGCGCCTTTTTCGGCGCCGCGCGCGCGCTGGAGGAGGGCGGGTCGCTCACCATCATCGGCACCGCGCTGGTGGACACCGGCTCGCGGATGGACCAGATCATCTTCGAGGAGTTCAAGGGCACCGGCAACATGGAGCTCTATCTCGAGCGCGAGCTGGCCGACCGGCGGATCTTCCCCTCCTTCGACATGATGCGCTCCGGCACCCGGCGCGAGGAGCTGCTCTTCACCGCCGACGAGCTCAAGAAGATCCATCTCCTGCGGCGGGCTCTCTCCGGCCGCAAGCCCGTCGAAGCCATGGAGATGCTGCTGGACCGCCTCAAGCTGACCCCGACCAACGCCGCCTTCTTGAAGAGCTTCGGCGGCTAGCCCGCCGTCCTCACATCTCCATGAGGCGCATCACGCGGTAGGACTCGGCGGCGGCGAGCTTGCGCTTCCGGCCCTGCTCGCGCGCCCACTCCGTGATCATCTCCGCGGGATCCCACTCGCCCATCTGGGTCTTGTGCTCGCGCAGGGCGGCGAGCTTCAGGGGCAGGAATTCCCCGATGTCCACCCAGGTGTCCGGCCGGTCCGCGCCGTGGATCCACACCGACTCCACGTGATGCGGCTCCAGCCCCTCGTCGAGCAGCTCGGGGAAGATGAGGCGCGTCTGGGCGGAGGGGAACACCGCATCCAGGGCCGCGTCCGCCGCCGCGCGATGGTCCGGGTGATTGAGATAGACGTTGCCGTAGTAGCGCACGGTGGGGTCGCCGCAGACCACCACCGTCGGCTTGTGGATACGGATCAGCCGCGTGAGCGCGCGGCGGAGCGGAATGGACGGCTCGAGCATCCCGTCCTCGTACCCCATGAAGAACACCTCGGGGATTCCGAGCACGCGGCAGGCCTCACGCTGCTCGGTCTCTCTGATCGCGGTCAATGCGGTCCGCGTCATCTCCTTCGGGGTCCACTGGTTCGAGCCGGCGCCGCCGCTGGTGATGCACACCGTGACGATGCGGCTCCCCGCCTTCGCCCACTTGGCCAGGGTGCCGCCGATGGTGAACTCCTGGTCGTCCGGGTGGGCGTGGATGGACATCACCCGCTCGGGGGCGGCGGGCTCCGGCGCGTCGGCGGACCGGGGGCCGCCGCGCTCGGGGATGCCGGGGGTGAGGCTGTCGCCGTCGGTCTCGCTCATGTCGGGTCGCCGTCGCAGTGTACCACCGCGCTTGTGCTAGGCTAGTTGTCAGCCATGGCACGGAAGAAAGCGGCGGTGATCGGGGCGACGGGGATCGCGGGGCAGCAGTTCCTGGCCGCGCTCGCGGGCCATCCCCTCTTCGAGGTGACGGCGCTGGCAGCCTCCGAGCGCTCGGCGGGCAAGGTCTATCGCGACGCCATCACCGACGCGAGCGGCGCCTTCCGTTGGTACTGCGCGGAGCCGCTCGACCCGGCCTTTGCCGGCCTTGTGGTCCAGGACGCCGCCAAGCTCGACGCCACCTCGGTGGACGTGGTCTTCACCGCGGTGGAGTCGGATGCGGCGAAGGAGCTGGAGCCGCGCTACGCCAAGACCACCCCCGTGATCTCGACGGCCTCCGCCTTCCGCTACGAGGACGATGTGCCCATCTTCATCCCCGGCGTCAATCTCGACCATGATCGGCTCATCGCGGTGCAGAAGCGGCGGCGCGGCTGGACGGGCTTCGTCACCCCGGTGCCCAACTGCACCACCATGGGCCTGGCCATGACGCTCAAGCCGCTCCACGACGCCTTCGGGATACGCCAGGTGATCATGACGTCGCTGCAGTCCGTGTCCGGCGCGGGCCGCTCGCCGGGTGTGCTGACGCTCGACGTCATGGACAACGTGATTCCTTATATCCCCAAGGAAGAAGAGAAGGTCGAGGCCGAAACCCGGAAGATCCTGGGCGTGGTGGAAGGCGACACCGTACGCCCGGCGGCCTTCCGCGTCTCTGCCACCTGCACTCGCGTGCCGGTGCTCGAGGGGCATACGGAGACGGTGAACGTCGCCTTCGACCGCGCGGCGACCCCGGACGACGTCAAGCGGGCTTTCCGGGGGCATGGGAAGGACTTCCTTGCCCTGGGCCTTCCCTCCGCGCCGTCGGCCCTCATCGACGTGAGCGAGGATCCGTTCCGACCGCAGCCGCGGCTGGACCGCGACCGCGAGCAGGGCATGCTGACCTCGGTCGGCCGCGTGCGCGTGGATCCGGCGCTGCCCAATGGCATCAAGTACGTGCTGGTGAGCCACAACACCAAGATGGGCGCCGCCCGCGGCGGTCTCCTGGTGGCCGAGTACCTCGCCCACCGCGGCTACATCTATTAATTTCAAATCTGCGCCGTTTTTAGAAGCTAAGCCGCGGTAAAGCGGCTCCACACGACCTTGGCCCCAGTCCGAGCAACAAGGCTCGACCGAGGAGAATCAACATGCGCAATCCGGAGCGTCTCGGCCGCCGAGCATTCCTCAAAGCCGCGGGCGTAACCGGCGCGGTCGCCCTCGTTGGCTCCGCGCTCCCGGGCCGAATTGCCTGGGCCGCCGCACTGACCAAGGCTCAGCGCGACAAGATGACGCCGGACGAGATCATCCAGCTCATGAAGAAAGGCAATCAGCGCTTCCGAATGGGGCAGAAGACAACGCAGGACTACTTGGGTCAGCAGAGAGCGAGCGCGAAGGGACAGTATCCGGCCGCGGTGCTCCTGAGCTGCATCGACTCCCGCGCGCCGGCCGAGACGATCATGGACCTCGGCATCGGCGACGTGTTCAACACCCGCGTGGCCGGCAACGTCGCCAACGACGACATTCTCGGTAGCATGGAGTTCGCCTGCAAGATATCCGGCGCGAAGGTCGTGCTGGTGATGGGCCACACCGCGTGCGGCGCGATCAAGGGGGCCATCGACCGGGTCCAGCTCGGCAACCTCACCGGCCTGCTCGCCAAGATCCAGCCGGCGGTGGATGCCACCGCGTATCAAGGCGAGCGCTCCGCGAAGAACTACGGCTTCGTCGACGCCGTGGCGCGAAAGAATGTCGAGCTCACCATGGCCGAGATCCACAGCCGTAGTGCCGTCATCGCGGCGCTCGAGACCACGGGCGCCGTTAAAATCGCCGGGGCGATGTACAACCTGGAAACGGCGGCGGTCGATTTCCTGCCCTTCACGCCCAGCCGATAGGCCCGCGATCAGGAGGAAGGGTCAGCGCGTGGCAGCGGTACCAGCGCATGGCCGACTACGAGGTCGTCTTCCAGGCGCGGGATGACGGGCGCGAGGTCACCGTGCCCTCGTTTGGGGCTAGCAGACTCGGCGCCCGGGGAACCCATACCGCGGCTCTCGTTCACCCTGGGTGCCTACCCTCTCACGACCGCTAGTCTCCGAAGGCACTCCAGCTAGCCTCGGCAGCCCAGACTAGGGTATCCGACCACGTCTTGAACTCGATCTGAAACGATCCCGTCTGAAGTGATCATGAGCACCCGGGCGGCCCGCGTTCTCCGTCGGTCGTGCCGGCGGCGGGCCTGGCCGCGAGGAACGCCGGGTCAGCGGGCGGGGTCGCCGGGCGGCAGCACCTCGTTGAAGACCGGGCGTGTCTTCCACTCGGGAATGGGCGGCGTATGCCCCTCGCAGGGCGCGTACTCCGAGGTTTCGACCTGCTGCATCTTGTGTATGTAGCGCGGGCAATTGGGGAAGATGGCCTCCGCGCGCACGCGCACGACGAGCTGCGCCCCCACGAAGTCGGCGAGAAGCGGATCGTTCTCGCGCCACTCCGCGCGGCCGTTCACCCGCAGTCGGCTCGGGCGCTCGAAGTCGATGAAGAGCATGCCGACCTGAGGATTCACCACGAGATTGCCCAGGCTCTTGAACATGCCGTTGCCGTCATAGCTCGGGAAGGCGAGGGTGTGCGGATCCAGCACGCGGACGAAGCCGGGCCGGCCGCCCTTGTACGAGCAGTCCGGCCGGCCCTCGGCATCGGCGGTGGCGAGGAAGAACATCGGCCGGCTCTCGATGAACTCGCGATCCTTGTCGGTGAAGGCCGTATGCGCCACCACTTCCACCAGGCGGTCGGCGAGTCGGCGGGTGGCGTAGCGGTCCTGAAGGCCCCGCGAGCCCTCGTGATACATGGGGATGTCGGTCATGTCACCCTCCTCGCTCGGTTTGCGGAGGCTCAGCCGACGAAGACCCCGCCCGATGGATGCAGGAGCTCGCCGGTGAAGAACGACGCGTCGTCGGAGGCCAGGAACAGCGCGGTGGCCGCGACCTCTTCCGGTGTCCCGTAGCGGCCCATGGGCGTGAGCTTCATGGCCCACTCCGAGCGCGCGGCGTCACCGCGCAGCGCCGCCGTCATGGGCGTCTCGATGAAGCCGGGCCCGATGGCGTTGACCCGGATGCCGTGGGGCGCCAGGTCCTGGGCCAGGCACTTGGTGAGCATCCAGACGCCGGCCTTGCTCACGCTGTAGGCGGCGCCGGACGACGGCATGCGCGACATGATGGAGGCAAGATTGATGAGGCTGCCGCCGCGCCGCTTCTGCGCCACCATCCAGCGCGCCACCGCGCGGTTCCCGTGGAGCACGCCCCAGAGATTGACGTCCAGCACCATACGGAAATCGGCGGTGGGGATGCTCAGCACATTGTGGGGGCGGGCGGAGTCGGGATCGGGGCGCGGGCTGCCGATGCCCGCCGCCGCCACCAGGATGTCCACGCCGCCGAACGCCTCGACGCAGCGCCGGACCATGGCGTCGTTGGCCGCCTCGTCGGTGGTGTCCACCGCCACCGCGATCGCGCGCCGGCCGTCGCCGTCGATCTTTCGCGCGGTGTCGGTGGCCGCGGCCAGGTCGCGGTCGGCCACGCAGATCTTGGCGCCTTCCTGGGCGAATCGCACCGCGCAGGCGCGTCCGATGCCGCTGGCGCCGCCGGTGATGAGCGCGACCTTTTCCGCGAGCCGTCCGGGCATGAGCGTCTCCTCTGGTGACCTTCGCGCCTAGTGACCTTCGCGGGGGGGCGGGGAGTCTTCGGAACCGCGGCCGCCGGCGCCCCCGACGCCGAGCGCCACCTCCCAGGCCTGCTGGGTGGCGATGTCCTGGGTCCACGGGCGCATCACGGCGCCGGCCCGCGCGTCGCGCGCGAACCGCTCCAGCGGATAGCGCTTGAGCAGCGCGCGCCCGCCGCAGATCCGGATGGCTTCCTGGGTGAGGGTGACCACGGAGCGTTGCACGGTGACGTGCGCGGCGCGCGCGCGCTGCACCGCCGCCACCGGCGCGTCGACCTGAGCCTCGGCGATGGCGTGGTAGTAGAGCGCCCGCGCGGCCTCGAGGGTGAAGAGCATCTCCGCCACCGCCTGCCCCTTGGTGGCGGCCTCGGTCTGGAGGCCCGGCGCCCCGGGGATCTTCCCGGTGAGATAGGCCACCGTGAAGTCCCACGAGGCCTGCATGATCCCGAGGAAGGTCGCGGAGAAGGTCAAGGGGGAGAGATGCGGGAAGGCATTGTACATGGCGCCGAAGAGGCCGGCCGGCAACACATCGCCTTCATCCGGGACGAAAACGTCCTTGAGAACCATGTCCAGGCTGACCGTGCCCCGCATGCCCATGGGGTCCCACTCGCCCGGAAAGCTCACCCCGGGCGCGTCCTTCGGCACCTTGAGATAGAGCGTGCGCTCGATCCAGGGCTCGTCGCCAAGCCGGATGGCCGGCGTGGCGAAGTAGGGCGCGGCGCCCGCGAGAGAGACGAAGAATTTCCGGCCGTTCACCACATAACCGCCGTCCACCTTGCGAGCGGTGGTCCCGAAGCGCCGCCCGCCCATGGTCAGCGCGGTATCGGTTTGCCCCTGCTCGACCGGCTCACTATGCGGCTGGCCGTAGTAGACGCCGTCCTGCACCACTTCCCGGAACTTCTCGGCCCGGAGCTTCTCGTGGCGCTCCCGCGTCCGCTCGGGCATGGGCATGGCGTCGGCGATGACCCCCATCATCAGCATGGTCAGGCAGTGCATGTTGAAGGTCAGTGAGGTCGAGGCATTGCCCTGGGCAATCTGCTCCGCAACGAGGCAGTAGGTCTCGTAGGACGCCCCGAGCCCGCCGAACCGCTCGGGCACACAGAGCCCCAGAAGCCCCGCCGCCCGCAAGTCCGCGTAATCATCGAAGGGGAAGGAGGCCTCCCGGTCATGACGGTCGGCGCGGGGCGCGAACCGCTCCCGGGCGAGGCCCCGGGCGAGCGCGATGAGCTCCTGCTGGCGGGGAGAGGAACGTACGTCCACGCGACCCGATACCATCCCGGCCGCGGCCCTGTCAAGGAAGCGTCGCGGGGAGCACGTCCACTGGGCTTCAATCGTCCAGTGAGATCTCTCCGAGACCGATGCGAATGGCCTCCACGTCGAGCTCCCCTTCCAGCCGGTGCAGGACCTCGTCGCTCACCACGCCCTCGTCGCGGAGCGCAATGAGCGCCCGCCGCTCGGCGGTGAGGGTCTCATGTCGGAGCCGGCGATAGGCGGCGCGACCGACGGCGTTGCCATCGTCCATCGAGAGTGAGGAGGCGCGCTGAAGCCGCTGGCCGTAGAGAGCCTTGAGGCGCTCGACATCCTCCCGGCGTGAAGCCGTGTCCCGTGCCAGCTCCTCCAGCCGCGTGAGCGCGGCCCGCGCCGCCGCCTCGCGCGCCCAGGCTTCTTCCAGATCCAGCGTCTCGTCCTCGGCCAGCCGCAGCCGGCGGATGAGGGGGGTCAAGGTCAGCCCCTGCAGCACCAGCGTCGAGAGAATCACCCCGAAGGTGAAGAGGATGATCTCGTCGCGGAAGGGGAAGCGCGCGCCGCCCGCGATCGTCACCGGCAGCGCGAGAGCGGCCGCGAGCGAGACGACGCCCCGCATCCCGATCCACGAAACCAGCAGGATATACGGCCACGGCGGAATGGGATCGCGGCGCCGCAATGCGGGACTCAGGAGTCGTGGGATCACCGTGATGAGAGGGACCCAGACCAGCCGAACCCCGATGGCGGCGGCGCTGATGAGGGCGCCCTGCCAGAGCAAGGTGCGCGGCGAGCCGGGCAGCCCGGCCTCGCGGATCGCCCCGAGCTGAAGTCCGATGAGGATGAAGATGAGCCCATTGAGGATGAAGAGGAGCAGATCCCAGACCGCGCGGGCCTGCACGCGGGTGATGGGTGAGATCTGCGCGCTGAAACCCTGCCGGACATAGAGTCCACCCGCCACGCAGGCGAGAACCGCGGAGGTGTGAAAGCGCTCGGCCAGGATCCAGGCCACGTAGGGTGCCAGCAGAGTGATCGCAATCTGGGGCAGGCTCTCGCCGACCAATCGCGCCGCGCGCGCACCGAGAAATCCCACCACGAGGCCGATGATCGTCCCTCCTGCCGCGGCGAGGACGAACTGCCACACGGTATCCGTGGCCACGAAGACACCCGTCACCGTGGCGGCGATCGCCACGCGATACAGGATCAGGGCCGCAGCGTCGTTGACCAGGCTCTCGCCCTCGAGGATGGTGACGAGTCGATAGGGGATGCGGAGCTTCCGGGCGATGCTGGTGGCGGCAACGGCGTCGGGTGGTGAGACGATGGCGCCCAGCGCGAAGGCCACCGGCCAGCTCATGCCCGGGATGACCGCCCTCGCCACCACCGCCACGGCGGCGGTGGTGACCACGACCAGTCCCACCGCGAGGAGGGTGATAGGACGGAGATTGAGGCGGAAATCGCGCAGGGAGGTGAAATACGCCGCCGACCACAGGATGGGCGGCAGGAAGATCAGGAACACGATTTCCGGGTCGAGGGGCACGACGGGTAGCCGGGGGACGAAGCTGAGCGCGAGCCCGCCCAGCACGAGGAAGATCGGATCCGGAATCAGGATGCGGCGGGCGAGCGCGGTGCAGACGAGAACCGCGACCAGCAACAGGACGAGCGTATCGAGAGAGTAAAAGCTCTCCATCGGGCCAGTATAGTGGACCGGAGACCCTTGATCCGCGCGACCACCCGCCGACCCCACCGGCAGCGAATCGTTGTAAAGGTCGAAGACGGGTTGAGCAGGACCTACCGAGTCGTTCCTACGCTCCGCATTATCGCTGGCGCCTTCCCGAACGACCTGCCGGGCCGGTAAAGATCGCCTGGCACGCTCATGCCACGGGTCGCGCCCTTCGTCGGAACTCCGCATGAAATCGAGACTCAAGATGGACGGCATTCGGCTTGCTTGGAATCGAAGGGAAAGCGGAGCTACGAGTCGACCAGGGAGGCGGCATTGACGGTGGAACGAGTACCGCGCGGCCGCGCCGCGCGTGCGGCCGCGCGACCGACGCCGGCGATCAGCGATCTCTGGTACAAGAACGCGGTCATCTACTGCCTTTCCGTCGGTACCTTCATGGACGCCAACGGAGACGGAGTCGGGGACTTCCAGGGGCTCATGCGCCGCCTGGACTACCTCCACGGGCTCGGCGTCACCGCGATCTGGCTCATGCCGTTCCAGACCTCGCCCTGCTGCGACGACGGCTACGATGTGTCCGACTACTACGGCGTGAATCCCGCGTACGGGACACTGGGCGACTTCGTCGAGTTCACCCACGGCGCCAAGCAGCGGGGGATTCGCGTCATCATCGACCTGGTGGTCAATCACACCTCCGATCAGCATCCGTGGTTTCAGGAGGCGCGCCGCGATCCCAAGTCCCGGTACCGCGACTGGTACGTCTGGTCCGATAAGAAGCCGGCCAATGCGAACCAGGGCATGGTCTTTCCCGGCGTGCAGAAGTCGACCTGGTCCTATGACAAGGAAGCGCGCGCCTGGTACTTCCACCGCTTCTACGACTTCCAGCCGGATCTCAACACCTCGAACCCGCACGTCCAGGCGGAGATCCTCAAGATCATGGGGTTCTGGATCCAGCTCGGGGTCTCCGGGTTCCGGATGGACGCGGTGCCGTTCCTGATCGCGACCAAGGGCGGGCGCGTCAAGAAGGCGGTGGCGCAACTCGAGATGCTGCGGTCGCTGCGCGCGTTCCTCCAGTGGCGGGTCGGCGACTCCATCATCCTGGGCGAGGCGAACGTCTCGCCGGAAACCGGCCTGGACTACTTTGGCAAGGACGGCGACCGGATGCACATGATGTTCAACTTCCACGTCAATCAGAACCTGTTCTACGCGCTGGCCGCGTCCGACTGCCGCCCGCTCGTCCGCTCGCTGAAGGCCACGGACTACCGCCCGGAGGCGGCGCAGTGGGGCCTGTTCCTGCGCAACCACGACGAGCTGGACCTGGGCCGGCTGACCGAGGAGCAGCGCCAGCAGGTGTTCAAGGCCTTCGGCCCCGAGGAGAGCATGCAGCTCTACGGGCGGGGCATCCGGCGCCGGCTCGCCCCCATGCTCAACGGCGATCGGCGGCTCATCGAGCTGGCCTACAGTCTGCTGTTCACGCTGCCCGGGACGCCGGTCCTCCGCTATGGCGATGAGATCGGCATGGGCGACGACCTGAAGCTGCCGGAGCGCAACTGCGCGCGCACGCCGATGCAGTGGTCGGCGGAGCCCCAGGGCGGATTCACCACCGCGGACAAGCCCATCCTGCCCGTGATCAGCGAGGGGCCCTACAGCTATCAGCATGTCAACACCGCGGAGCAACGGCGGGACCCGAAGTCCTTGCTCAACTGGACCGAGCGTATCGTCCGCATGCGGAAGGAGATCCCGGAGGTCGGCTGGGGCGAGTTCGAGGTCCTGCCGATGCGGAGCCCCGCGGTGCTGGCGCTCCGCTATGACTGGCGCAACAACTCGGTAGTGTTCCTGCACAATCTCTCGGACAGCCCGCGGGAGGTGACGTTCTCCACCGGGGTGCGCGGCCCGGAAGGCCGGGTGCTGGTGAATCTGCTCAGCGACAACCACAGCTACGCGGCCAAGGACGGCAAGCATCGCCTGCTCCTCGAGGCGTACGGGTATCGCTGGTACCGGGTCGGCGGCCTCGACTACTTGCTCAAGCGCAGCGAGATCGAGACGCCCGCGCGGGACTGAGCGGCGACCGGCCGTTCGCTCAGCGAGCCGTCTTGCGGGATTTCTTGCGGATCGGCAGCCTCGAAAGCAAGCGGGCGGAACGGCCGAACGCTCTTCGAATGGATTCGTCGCTGACCAGGCGCGCGCCATCGGCATGATATTCCAGCACGAGCTTCCGGGTGTGAAAGGCCTCGAGCTCGGCGCGATGGCCGACGCTGATGACGGTGGCTTCGGGCAGCCGCTCCAGGACGAGTCGCATCAGCTGTTCCTGGCTCAGCGGATCGAGCGCGGCGGTGGCCTCATCCATCACGATCGTGTCCGGACGCTGGAGGAGCGCGCGGGCAAACGCCAGCCGCTGCTTTTCTCCGCCGGAGAGCACGTGTTCCCAGTTCGCGTCTTCATCGAGCCGATCGAGAAAATGACCCAGGCCCACGTCCTCGACGGTGGCACGGACCACCGCGTCGTCGACCTCCTCGGGCGAGAGCGGATACGTCACCGCCCGGCGTAGCGTCCCCAGCGGCACGTAGGGTCTTTGCGGCATCAAGAACAGCCCTTCGAACTTGACCAGGATTTCTCCGCGGCCCCACGGCCACAGTCCGGCGATCGCCCGCACCAGCGTGCTCTTGCCCGTGCCGGATTCGCCGACGACCAGCACCTTTTCGCCGCGAGCGATCTCGATGTCCGCCTCGTTGACCACCGCGCTTCCGTCGTCCAGCGTTACCGAGACGTCCCGCAGCCGGAGCGTCCCCGCCTCCGCTTCCTTTCGAACAATTCGGCCGGTCGTTTCCTCCCGCTCGGCACGCTCCAGGCGGTCCAGCGACACCAGGAGCGAGGCCAATCGGGACGCCGAGGCGGTCCAATCGGCGAGACGTGGATAGTTCTCGACCAACCAATTGAACGCCACCTGCACGATCATGAACGCGGAGGCGGCTTGCATGACTTCACCGAGGGTCATGGTCCCGGCGACGTACTTGGGGGCGCACAGGAGAATGGGAATGATCGGCGCAAGCCCGCTACTGCTCTGGGAGACGAGGGTGGTGCGGATGTACTGCATCATCAGCTCGTACCAGCGCTGGCGGACCGTCGAGAACGCTCCGTCAAGGCCGGCGCGCTCCTCATTGCCCCCGCCCAGCATCGCGATGCTCTCGCCGTTTTCCCGGAGGCGCGTGAGCATGTACCGGTAGTCCGCCTCCGCCTGATTCTTGTTCTCGGAGACCGAGACAAAGGCGCGGGCAATCATCACCATCGATCCACTGGCCAGCATGGCATAGATGAAGGCGGCGACGACCAGGAAGCCGGGGATCCGGAGCACGGTGCTTCCGAGGGGGAGCGTGAGCTCCCCGCCGATGAACCAGAGGACGCCGATGAAGACGATCGCTGAACTGACGGCCGAGAAGACGCCGATAAAAAACTCGACGGGGGCATCGACACTCATACGCAGATCCTCGGCCACGCGATATTCCGGGTTGGTGTGATCGCCCGGCACCAGGTTGAGCTGATAGTAGCGGCCGCCGGTGAGCCAGTGATCGAGCACGTGTGCGTTCAGCCACTCGCGCCACCGGCGCTGGAGGGTCATTTTCGCAAACGTGGCCGCGGCCGCCACCCCCACGATCGCGGCGATCAGAGGGAAAAAGATGAGGGCCTGGTGCAGCAGACCGCTGCCATCACGCTTGTCGAGGGCATCGAACGTCACGCGGTGCCAGACGTTCAGCCGATACTGCAGAACGAGATTCACGAGGGCGATGGCGATGACCATGAACGTCAATAGCCAGGCGGTGCGTCCGCCGCCTTTCCGCCAGAAGCCGAGGGCCGAGTCCCAGAAACGTGCGAGGAGGTATTGGCGGCTTTGTTGCTCCTCGTCCGGAACCATCGCGGGCCCTTGATCTCTCGTCATGCCGATGCTCTCGGAGCGTCGACGTCCCGACGGATGCTTCGCCCCATGCATCCGATGATACTCAATTATGGAAGCTCAATGAACACGCGGTCGGCGTAACTCGCGCGGAGACGACGGCAAACCCGTGCGTCAGCACGGGGCACGCGGGGAATTCGCGGGACTTCCGGGGCGGTGGCGGCCCCGATCTGCGCTGGATCAGCGCGGGGCCACGGGTTGCCCGTGGCCCCGCGTCAAGACGGGGAACGCGGATTGCTCAGCGGACCCGTGCCCCCCGGCGTGAGGAGACCGGGGGCGACACCGCCACATTGTTCGTCTCGTTCCGCTCCGCCACGTCGTTGAAGAAGTCGACGACGGCGATGACGACGAGCCCGGCCGCGTCGATCCCCTCGGGCAGCCGCAGATTCAGCCGGACGAGCTCCTCCCCGCCCAGCTCGAGCGTCTTGACGCTCTCGTAGCCGAGGAACGTGTCGCCCTCGTCGAGGGTGTCGTCCTCGGACAGGTAGAAGGCGACTGTCGAGGGCACGGCGGTGGTCTCGAGGCCCGGATTGAAGGCCCGGAGCGCGCCGACGAGCCAGCACTGGGGCCGATGGGCCGAGGCATTGCAGTGCTGCTCGACGTCGAGCCATTCGCCGGAGACGCCGGCGACGCCGGTGTTGACCGTCTCGCAGCCGACGAAGGTGTCGGCGGGGTCGAAGAGGAAGCCCAGGTTGCTGCCCGTGCACACGTCGGTGCCGCCGCCACCACTGAGCGTGTCCTGCCCGGTCCCGGCGATCAGCGTGTCGTTGCCGTCGCCGCCGAGCAAGGTGTCGTTGCCGTCACCGCCGCAGATGGTGTCGTTCCCGGCGCGGCCGTCGATGAAGTCGTTGCCGCCCAGGCCGTGGATCACGTCGTCCCTGAGAGTGCCCGTGATGGAGTCGGGGCCATTCGTGCCCACGATGGTCACGTTGAGGCCGTTGCACACGAAGGCGTGGTAGCGGGCCAGCGCGATCCGGCCGCCCGCGGAGCCGGCCGCGACGATGCGCCCGTCGCTCCGCTGGATGGCGACCGCCTTGCCGAAGTCGTTCTGGGTCGCGTTGAAGTCGGTGATGAGCCGGCCGTCGCCGCTGAAGGTCGTGTCGAGCGAGCCATTCACGTTGAGCCGCGCCACGGCGATGTTGATGTTCGACGTCGCTCCCACCGTTTGGTTCACGTGACCGGCGACCACGATCTTGCCGTCGGGCTGGATCGCGACCGCCGAGGCGAAGGAGTCGGGGCCGAAGTCGATGGTGCGCAGGCCGTTGGTGCCGAAGCTCGCGTCCATGGTGCCGTCGGCGTTGTAGCGGGCGATCGCCATGCCGTTGTCGGTGGTGATGGGGATGCCGCCGCCGCCGGTCGTGACCTGGATGTCTCCCACGAGCAGGATCTTGCCGTCGGCCTGCACGGCCAGGGCCTTCACCGTCACGTCGGTTCCCCCGCCGCCGAAGAGCGTGTGGTCCGCGCCGTTGACGGTGTCCGACGTCTGGCCGATGTTCTGCGGAAACCCGCCGTTGATGTAGTCCCACGAGAACGCTCTCCGCCCCAGGAAGATCCGGGTGCCCGCGACCAGGATCCGACCGTCGGGGACGATCGCGACGGCGACGGCCGCTTCGGTGCCGCCGAAGTTCTTGGCGATGATGCCGGTGGAGGGCTGGGGGCCGAACGTCGTATCGAGCGCGCCACTGGCGTCGAGGCGGGCGATCGCCCAGTCGCTGCCCGTGCCCCCCACGATGACGATCCGACCGTCCGCCTGGATCGCGACGCTCTGGGCGGCGCCGCCGTTCGGATTGGAGAACTCCAGCGTGCGGACGCCGCTGTCGCCGAAGGTCCCGTCCAGCGTGCCGTTGGTGTTGTAGCGTGCCATCCCCACGCGGCCATTGGACTCTGCCCCCGCGCGCCCCGCGACCAGGATCCTGCCATCGCTCTGGATGGCGACGGCCCTCGCGTCGGCGACCGAGAGGCCGCCGAAGTCGGTCAGGACGATGCCGGTGCCGCCGAACGTGGAGTCGAGCGTGCCATTTCGGTTGTACCGCAGGACGGCGAAATCGCCCGCGGACTGTCCTACCACGACGATCTTGCCGTCGGCCTGGATGGCGATCGCGCTGACCGTTCCCGTCGGCAGGCCGGTCTCGACGTGGCGGCCGTCGCCGCTGAAGGTCGTATCCAGGTCGCCCGGCGCCGCGTGCGCCACCGCCACTACCGCCAGCACCATCAGCAACGACGCGAGCAGTCTCATCTTCGTCCTCCTCATGGGATGGAATCCGGCCCCTCGATATGGTCGCGGCGGGCTCCGAGCATCCGTGCGATCAGGGGACCGATCGCCGCGGCCTCGTGAAAACGTTCCTTCTCGCCGGTCCGGACGCGTTCGATGACGCCGACCAGGCCGCCGGTCTCGTCGGGAACGACCCGCACCAAGAAGGCCACCGGGGCCCAGCCTGTCCGCTCGTTCATGCCGCAGGTGTACGCCGGTGGGCGTCACAGGAACATCACAGGATCCGACTCCGGCCCACGGGCCCTGTGGAACGCTATGCTAGAGTTCGGTCCGGCCGGTCACGCCGCCCGCTCCATGACCCGACTCCACCTGGCTCTTCTCGGCAGCTTCGACGCTCGCCTCGACCCCGGCGGCCGCCTGACCCTCGCCCGGCAGAAGGTCGCGGCGCTGCTCGCCTTCCTCGCCTCGACCCCCGGCCGGCTACACCGACGGGACACGCTGGCGGCCTTGCTCTGGGCCGACGCGCCGGGCCCACGGGCCCGGCAGAGCCTCCGCACGGCGCTGGCGGAGCTCCGCCTCGCGCTGGCGCCGGTCTCCTCGTGCCTGATCGAGCGCGGCGATGCCGTCGGCCTCGACTCCGACGCCGTGGACGTGGACGTGGCCAGGTTCGAGGCCCTGCTCGCGAACGGTGGGCCGGCAGCGCTCGAGCAGGCGGCGGGGATCTACCGTGGCGAGCTCCTCGAAGGCCTCCGCGTGGCCGAGGCGCCCTTCGAGGAATGGCTCATGGCCGAGCGGGAGCGGCTGCGCGAGCTGGCTCTGGAGGCGCTGGCCCGGATCCTCGCCGGCCACATCAGAGCCGATGCCCTCGCTCAGGCCGTGCAGACGGCGCTCAGACTGGTCGCTCTCGACCCGCTGCAGGAGACCGTGCATCGCACGCTGATGCGTCTGTACCTCCGGCTGGGCCGCCGGGGCGCCGGCCTCCGGCAGTACCAGGCTTGCCTGGACGCGCTACGCCGGGAGCTGGGGGCCGAGCCCGAAGCCGAGACCCGAGCGCTCTATCTCGAGCTCCTCCAGTCGGCGAGCAGCCCGGCGCCGCCCGAGGCCGCGATGGCGTCGCCCGGCCTCGCGGAGGCGCCCGCGGTGTATCCCGCACCGCTAGTCGGCCGTGCCAGCGACCTGGCACGGCTCGGGCAAGCTTACGAGGCAGCGCGACGGGGAGGCCCGCCGGTGCTGGCCCTGATCGGTGAGGCCGGGATCGGGAAGACGCGCCTCCTCGACGAGCTCGTCGCCACCCTGTCCCCGCAGGATGCGCGCGTGGTCGTCGGCCGCGCGTACGAGACGGAGTCCCAGCTGCCGTTCGGCGTCTGGATCCACACGCTCCGGGAGCGAGGCGTGCTCTCCGACATCCGGCGGCATGTCGAGCGGCATCGGACGCGCCTCGGCGAGCTGGCGCGCCTGCTCCCCGAGCTGGCGAGCCTCGAGGCGGAGCCGGCGGGCGTCACCACCGACCCCGGTCGGCTGTTCGAAGCCTTGAGCGAGGTCGTGAGGGAGCTCGCACGGTCCGGGCTGCTGCTCGTGCTGGAGGATCTGCACTGGGCCGACGACTCGAGCCTCCGCTTCCTGGCGTTCCTCGCTCGACGCGTGGAGGGCGCCTCGGTGGCGATCGTCGTGTCCGCCCGCGAGGAGGAGCTGGCCGGATCGCCGCTGCTCCAGCAGGTGCTGGCCGAGCTCGAGCGCGAGGGACGCGGCGTGAAGATACGGCTGACGCCCCTGTCGCACGAGGCCACGGTGGCGCTGGTCCGGGCCCTGGCGCGAGCGGGCACGGACCCGGCGAGCCTCGAGCGCCTGGGCGAGGAGATGTGGCGGGTCAGCGAAGGGTACCCGTTCATGGTGGTCGAGTCGATGCGCGCCCTCGCCGAAGGCGGCACCACGGCGGCGGTGGCGGGCCTGCCGCTGCCCGAGCGCGTGCGCGACACCATCGTCGGCCGGCTGGAGCGTCTCCCCGAGCGCGCCCGGCGCCTCATGAGCGTGGCCGCCGCCGTCGGGCAGGAGTTCGAGTTCCGTGTGCTGCAGCATGCGGGCGGGCTCGAGGCCACCGAAGCCGCCGAGGCGGTGGAGGAGCTGGTCGCGCGGCGAATCCTGCACGCCGTCGGCGAGCGGCTGGACTTCACCCACGATTGGATCCGCCGGGCCGCTCACGACCGCGTGATTTCGCCGGCGCGCCCGGCCCTGCACGACGCGATCGGCCGGGCGCTCGAGACGCTCTACGCCGACCGGCTGGACGAGGTCGCCGACCGGCTCGCCCACCACTACGCGCAGGCCGGCGATGCGCCCAAGGCCGTTCGGTACCTGCGCCGCCTTGCGGACGCCGCGGGCCGGCGCTACGCCATCGCGGACGCCATCCGGATCCTGCGCCAGGCGCTCGAGCACGTGGCCCGCCTGCCCGTCGCGGACCGTGCGCGCGACGGCATCGGTGTGAGCCTGGAGCTGGCCGTCGCCCTGTCGATCGTGGGTAGGTTCGGCGAGATCATGGACGTGCTGGAACCCCTCCACGACGTCGTGGGCCGTCTCGCCGAGCCACGGGTCGCCGGGCCGTACTTCGCGCGCATGGCCCTGACCCGGAGCCTGCTCGGCGACCACGCGCGCAGCGAGGAAGCGGCGCGCCGGGCGCAAGCGGAGGCTGAGCGGTGCGGCGATCGCGCCACGCTCGGCATGGCGCACTATGTGCTCGCCGTCGAGGGATTCACGACCGGCGACGCCATCGGCGGGCTGGCGCACGCGCGAGAGGCGGTCGCGCGGATGGAGCAGGCCGGTGATCGGGCGTGGCTCGCCCAGGCCTGCTGGATCTCCGGATTCCTGCAGTACCAGCTCGGAGAGTTCGACGCCGCCATCGAGTCGGAGATGCGGATGGCCGCGATCGCCGAGTCGCTGGGCGACCAGGGGCGACAAGCCACCGCGCTATGGACGTGCGCGCTGTGCCACGTCGGTCGCGGCGACGTCGTGGCCGCCGAGGAAACGGCGCGCCGGGCACTGGACCTCTCCCCGGATCCCTCCAACCGGGCGACGGCCGAGGCCCTGCTGGCGATGGCGGTGGCCGAGGCGGGCGACGCGGAACGGGCTATCCCCCTCCTGGAGGAGGCGGAGCGGCAGCACGAGCCATTCCGGCTGCGCCAGGCCGGCGTGACGGTTTCCCTCGCGGCGGCCTACCGGGAGGCCGGCCGGATCGCCGAGGCACGGGACGCCGCCCTCCGAGCCCTCGAGGTCAGCCGGCTGACCTCGTTCGCCTGGGCGCGGGCGGCCGCGGAGCGCGAGCTCGGTCGCGTCGCCATGGTCCTTCAGGATGAGACCGCCGCTCGCAATCATCTCCACGCCGCGCTCGAGCTGTTCCGGGCGATTCCGGCGCGCTTCGAGATGGGTCGGACGCATCTGGACCTGGCCCGGCTGCCGGAGGCGCACGACGCCGCGGTGGGAAGGCGACGGCATCTCGGCGAGGCGCTGCGCGCGTTCCAGGCGGCCCGGGCGCCCCGGTACCTCGACCGGGCGGAGCGCCTGGCGATGGATCTGAGGGTCGCCGACCTGACCGGCGACGACGCTTCTCGATCCTGACGCCGAGTCAAACGGCCAAGGGTCATGACCCGAGAAGAGCTGGCCCCCAACTGAGACGAACCCCCCAATCGAGACAAATGCACCCACTCGCGGCCAACGCCGCTAGGGTTCATCCGAGAGCGCCCCCGCACGTCGAACCCTGACGCTGCACGGTTGACCCAGAAGGACGTCGCCGAGCGGATCCTGTAATCGAAGGCCGACCTCGAAGGCGACCGCAAGCACGTGACCGTCCTCTTCGCGGTCATGCAGGCCTTGCTGGAGCTGTTGGCCGCCTTTTAGGTAGATGACCTTGATGACGCGCAGGTGGAGTGTGCCGCCAGGGACCAGGCGGTGGCACGGCTCGCGCTGAAGGATGACCGTCCGCTTCGCCGGGACCGTCGCGGCGGGACGGTGCGGTCAGCCCGCGCGCCGCAACCGCTCGATCCGCTCCTCGATGGGCGGATGGGTCATGAATAGCCGCATCAGCCCTCGCCGCGTCACGCCCGAGATACCGAAGGCCGCCATCTGGTCGGGCAGCGGCTCTCGACCATAACTCGCCCGCAAGCGCTCGAGCGCCCCGATCATCCGCTCGCGACCCGCCAGGCGCGCGCCGCCCGCATCGGCCCGGAACTCGCGCCGGCGCGAGAACCAGAACACGATCAGGCTCGCCAGGATGCCGATGACGAGCTCGGCGATGATGGTGGTGATCCAGAATGCCGGCCCGTGCCCCCGCTCCGTCTTGAACACGACGCGGTCCACGATGTGGCCGAGGACGCGGGAGAGGAAGATCACGAAGGTGTTCACGACGCCCTGGATCAGGGCCAGCGTGATCATGTCGCCGTTGGCGACGTGGCTCACCTCGTGGCCCAGCACGGCCTCGACCTCCTCGCGCCGCATGCGCTGGAGAAGCCCCGTGCTCACGGCCACCAAAGCGTTGTTACGGCGGGCGCCCGTGGCGAAGGCGTTGGGATCCGGCGAGTCGAACACCGCCACCTGGGGCATCCCGATCCCGGCGGCCTGCGCTTGGCGGCGGACCGTCTCCACGAGCCACTCCTCCGTGGGGTTCGACGGCCGCTCGATGACCTGGGCGCCGGTGAAGCGCTTGGCCGTCCACTTGGAGAGGGCCAGCGAGATGAACGAGCCGCCCATGCCGAAGACGGCCGCGAAGACCAGCAACGCCTTGAGGTCGAGGTCCACGCCCTGGGCGTCCAGGATGCGCTCCACGCCGAGGAGCCGGAGGGTGATGCTCAGCACGACGATAATGGCCAGGTTCGTTGCCAGGAACAGCATGACGCGCTTCACGGGTAGTTACCTCCTCCAGGGTTCAGGCGGCGATCCGGACCCGAGCGGGTCGGGCCTCGTCTGAGCAGAACTGGCGCATTTTACACTAGGGGCCAGTCCATGACTTGGACGTGCTCGGCAGGGTAACTGTCCGGTGCCCCCCTTCACGCCCGTGGGGACCAGGAGGCTCGCCTAACGCCACCGAATCGCGCTAATGATGGCTATGCACTTCGAACCCCTCACGCGCCCCGTCAGGCCGATCCCGGCTGGGGCGCCGCCTGCCCCGTCAGGCCGGCCCCGACCCGCCGGATCCGTATTTCCCCGCAAGTTTGAGTCCGCGGGGAACGGTCGCAGCCCCTCGCGCGTCTCAGTGAATGAGGAAGGCTCTAACGATATGATGGTGACCCGGCGCTCGCTCTTGACGCTTCTCCTGGCTCCGCTCGGGCTAGGGCCCCTGGCCGGGCTGGCGGAGGCCCAGAGCATCACTCCGAGCAACGCCTCCAACTACTTCCGCGTCGAGTCTCAGAGCGGCCCCGGCCGGGACGGGCAGCCCACCGTGTGGGGCTACATCCACAACGAGCGAGGCCTGGGCAATGCGCGCGTGCGAATCCTGGTGGAGACGCTCGACGCGTCTGGCAAGTCCATCGCCCAGGAAATCGACTACGTAGACAACGAGGTTACCCTCTTCGGCCGCCGCTACTTCGAGGTGCGCCCGAAGACGCCGGGCGCGAGCTATCGGGTCACCGTCCACTCGGGCGACTGGACCCGTAGCACCTAGTCCCGAGTCGGATCGCATGAGCCCCGTCACCCGCCGAACCATCCTGGGCTTGTTCCCGATCGCGCTCCTCGCGGGCTGGGCCAGCCCCGCTCACGCCCAGAGTGTCACTGCCGAGACCGCCCCGAAGTTCTTCCGTGTCGAATCCCAGCCCGGCATGGACGGTAAGGGTCGCCCCATCGTCTGGGGCTATGTCTATCTCCACTCGAAGGGCCAGGGTAGCGCCCGCGTTCGCCTCCTGCTCGAGACCCTCGATGCCGCGGGCATGCCCATCGCCCGGGAGATCGTCTACGTGGACAGCGAGGTGCCTCTCTACAACCGCGCCTACTTCGAGGTGCGGCCCGGCACGGTCGGCCCGGCCTACCGCGTGACCGTGTACTCCGCCGACTGGGGCAAGATGGGAGGTCTCTAGGCGATGACGCGCCGAGCACTTCTGGGGGCCCTGGCCGCGCTGCTCGCCGCCGGCTGCGCTCCCGTCGAGCCGCCGACCCAGACCGGCCCGACCACCGTCACCGCCGATCGGTACTTTCGCGTGGACGCGACGCCGGGCACGGATCGGAAGGGGCGGCCCATTGTCTGGGGGTATGTCCATGGCGGGGGCCGCGGCCGCCCCCGTCTGCTCATGGAGACTCTCGACGCCGCGGGCAAGCCGATCGCACAGCAGGTCGTCTTCGTGGACCAGGACTTCGCTGGCGGCCGCGTCTACTACGAGGCGCGCCCCCAGACGCCGGGCGCTGCCTACCGCGTGACGGTGCAGGACGTCATTTCGAATTTCAACGGCGCGCCGTAGCTATCCGCCTCATCGCTCGCACAGGGCCTCGTGGGCCCACCTCGCTCGGCAAAACGCTGCCTCACGGGCCTGAGACCCTCGCCCCTTGCGGCGCGTTGCGACCACGCGCGTTGCGTGAAAGAATGCCGGCCACAGACCCTGCGGAGGGATCCATGGCGGCCACACCGGCGACGAGGTATGCGAAGAGCGGCGACGTCCACATCGCGTATCAGGTGGTGGGCGACGGTGCGAACGACCTCGTGCTCGTGCCGGGCTGGGTCTCGCATGTCGAGTACGCCTGGGAAGACCCGTCCTTCTCGGACTTCCTGAAGCGGCTCGCGTCCTTTTCTCGTCTCATCCTCCTGGACCGTCGGGGCACCGGGCTGTCGGACCGCGTCGCCGAACTTCCCACGCTCGAGGAGCGGATGGACGACGTTCGCGCGGTGATGGACGCGGCCGGCTCGGAGCGGGCAGCCGTGTTCGGGGTCTCCGAGGGCGGCCCGATGTGCATGACCTTCGCGGCGACCTATCCCGAGCGCACCTCGGCGCTCGTCCTGTACGGCACCTTCGCGAAGCTGGCGCGCGCGCCGGACTATCCCATCGGCGCCCCGGAGTCCGCGACCGTAAAATTACTCGAGCGCGTCGAAGCCGCCTGGGGCACGGGCGCGATCAGCGCAGAGCTCTTCGCGCCCAGCCGGGCCTCGGACGAGCGCTTTCGCCAATCGTGGGCGCGGTTCGAGCGCTATGCGGTGAGCCCCTCGGGAGCCCGCGCCTTGATCCGCATGGCCGCCGACACTGACGCGCGCGGTGTCCTCTCGGCCATTCATGTCCCGACGCTCGTCATTCATCGGCAGGGCGATCTCATGAACCGTCTTTCGGGCGCTCGATACTTGGCCGAGCGCATTCGCGGCGCGAAGGTCGTCGAGCTGCCGGGCGCAGATCATTTTCCATGGGTGGGCGACACGGAGGCCATTCTGGGCGAGGTCGAGGAATTCCTCACTGGCGTGCGTCACGGGTTCGAGCCCGACCGCGTCCTGGCGACCGTGATGTTCACGGACATCGTGCGCGCCACGGAAACCGCCGCGGGGCTTGGCGACGCGCGGTGGCGCGGCCTCCTGGAAGGCCACCACGCGCTGGTGCGCGACCAGCTCGCGCGATTCCGCGGACGCGAGATCGACACCGCCGGCGATGGATTCCTCGCCTCGTTCGACGGGCCGGCGCGCGCCGTGCGCTGCGCCACCGCCGTCTCGCGCGAGGTGCGCCGGCTCGGCCTGGAGGTCCGCGCCGGCCTCCACACCGGCGAGTGCGAGGTGATGGGCGAGAAGCTCGGCGGGATCGCCGTGCACACAGGCGCGCGCGTCGCGTCGCTCGCGGCCGCGGGCGAAGTGCTCGTCTCCGGCACCGTGAAGGATCTGGTCGCCGGCTCCGGGATCACATTCGTTGAGCGCGGCACCCACACGCTGAAAGGGATTCCCGGGACGTGGCCCCTGTACGCGGTCGCGTCCGCGTAACCTGCCGCTGAGCGGCCCCGCGCAACCAGCGGGCCACTGAACGCACGCGCGGGGTCACGGATCGCTCCGTAACCCCGCGTGAAGAATTGGTGGAGCTGAGGGGGCTCGAACCCCTGACCCCAAGACTGCCAGCCTTGTGCTCTCCCAACTGAGCTACAGCCCCACGTGCCGCCCAGAATACTTTTCGCGGTCCGTTCTGTCAAGAATGGCCGCTATTTGCGCGCGCCCGGGGAACGAGGCTGCGCGAGAACCGTGTGATCTGGTGCCGGAGGCGGGATTTGAACCCGCACGCCCTTGCGGGCACGGCGTTTTGAGCGCCGCGAGTCTGCCGTTTCTCCACTCCGGCCCCGAGGCGTCATACTACCATCGGGGCCCCGGGCCCTGGCCCCGTGGCGGTCGCAAGGGGCTCAGGTAGGAGGCGTGGTGCACAGACTTTGTAGCTCTCTCCGAACTTTGTCGTCAGTCCTGGTACTCCACGTCACCCTGATGACAGGCTTGGCGGCTCCCTCTGGCGTTGGACTGTTCGGCTTATACGTGATATCGAGCACTTGGCCGCTCCAGGAGATATGGCAATAATCCTGCTTACCGATGGAGTTAATCTATCACCGCGCACAACACTTCAGGGGGCTCAAGGGCAATGGATGATGTGAAGAGCGTGAAGAAGGTCACCATGCACCCGTTCGTGGACCAGAGGGGCATGACCGTCCCCGAGATCCTCGCGGCGGTGGTCGTGATCATGGTGGCGCTCGTCGCATTGGCGTCCGCCATCCCGATCTCCGCCTATGGCATCCAGGAGGGGAGCCAGCTGACGACGGCGACCTTCCTCGCCAACCAGCGCCTGGAGCAGGTCAAGCTGAAGCAATGGACGGTGAAGCCGGACGTGGACCTTATCGGCGTCTCCGCGTCGGCCACCGCCGCGCCGCAGCAGGCCGGAGTGACGACGACCTTTCCGGACGAGAACCCGGTGGCCGCCCCGTATACCCAGTTCACGCGGACGGTGCGGATCACCGATTGCGGGACCGGTGCCGGTTGCGGCGGCGTGGTGCACGCCGGTCTCAAGCAGGTCACGGTGACGGTGAGCTACCAACCGCTGACCGGTCAGGGACAGGCCGCGGCCGGCACCACGAAATCGGCCATCGTGTCCCTGGTGGTGGCGCGCCGATGAGTGCCCTGGCGCGGACGGTGCGAGACCAGCGCGGCTTCACTCTCGCGGAGCTCATGGTCGTGATGGCGCTCACCGGTCTGGTCCTCGCCGGGGTCTTCGCGATCCAACAGGAAGGCACCAACAGCTATCTCATGGGCGCCGGCCGCGTCGAGACTCAGCAGAACGCCCGCGTGGCGCTCGAACAGATGGTCCGGGAGCTCCGGTCGGCGGAGTCCATCACCGCGATCGGCAGCGCGACGGACGTCACCTTTGTGGATGTCACCGGCACCACGGTGCGCTACCAGCTGAGCGGCACTACCCTGAACCGGACGGCAGCGGGTGTCGGCGGTGTCCTCATCGGAGGCGTGCAGTCCCTCTCGTTGACCTACTACGCCGCCGGCTTCGATCCCGCCACCAACACCGGGCCGACCACCACCGTCCCCGGGAACCTGAAGGCTGTCCGCATCCAGCTCACTACCCGTCCGGAGCGGCCCGCCGGCGCCGGCACACCTGGCGACCAGCGGGCGACGGTGGAATCCACCGTGATGCTCCGGAACAGTTGACGGAGGATCCCTCATGCATAGTCGCAAGCTCACTCAGATACTCACCGACGAGCGGGGGGCCGCCCTTCCACTCGCGCTGATCGCGATGGTCATGCTCACCACGCTCATCGTCGCCTTCTCGGTTCTGGCCACGACGGAGCCTCTGATCGCCAATAACCAGCTCACGGTGGCCCAGGCCCGGGCCGTCGCCGAGTCGGGGGTGGAGCGCGCCATCTGGGCGCTCAACAACGACACGCAATGCGAGCGGCCTGCCCAATCCCCTCCCCGGCACTGTTCCCGCCCCATACGACGGCAGCGCCTCCGTCAACGTGAGCCTGGGCGGCAACACCCTCGGGGTCTACCGGGTCACGGTGACCCCCGCCGCGGCCGCCAACGAGCGGAATATCGTCTCGCTCGGCTTTCTCCCCTCCGAGGCGAGCCCGAAGTCCAAGCAGCGCATCCAGGTCACCGTGGTCAAGCTCAAGTTCCTCGATCCGCCGGCGGCGCTGTCCGTCCGGGGTGAGCTCCAGGTGGGCGGTAACACGCACATCAGCGCCCACGACGACACGAGCTGTGGCTCCAAGCCGGGAACCTACACCACGGGGACGACCGATATACAGGGCGGCTCCGCCAATGTGTTCGGCGCCGACGGCAACACCGCGCAGAACCAGACCGGCGATGTCGCGCAAGGCCAGCCGACGGCCGCCTTCGACCAGTATCTCCTGAGCGACAGCGATATGGCCATGCTCAAGGCTTACGCGAAGTCGCAGGGCACCTACTACCAGGGCACGGTGGAGTTCAGCGCGAGCAATCGGATGCCCAACGGCGTGATCTTCGTGGACTCCACGAGCGGCAACGCCGTCACCGATACGAGCGACCCGTCGGACATGGCGAACGTCACCATCCACGGGAACGCGCCCTCCTCCGCGGATGGCATCTTCCACGGCTGGCTCATCATCAATGGCTCGCTGGCCATCAGCGGAAACTTCCAGATGTGGGGGTACGGGTACGTCCAGAACGACTTGACCTATACCGGCACGGGCACCGGCCAGATCGTCGGCGCGATGCTGAGCCGGAACGTTCGGGACACCTCGTCCACGACGATCGACACCAACACCGGCGGTAATGCCAGCATCGTCTACGACTGCGCCAAGGCGCGGGAGGGCGGCGGGTTCGTGCCGGTCACCTTCTCCGTGAAGGCGGGGACGTACAAGGAGCTCTCCGACTGAAGTACCGCAGCGCCCTCCTCGCGGTTCTGGCGCTGGCCCTCGTGGTCGGCGCGTGCCGCAATCCTCCACCGCCCGCCACGGCGGTGGAGGACCCCGAGACGCTGGCCGCCGCCGCCCTCGGCCGGGGCGACTATGCGCAGGCCGCCATCCTGTATCGCAAGGCCATCGAGCGGCGGCCCGACAGCGTCTCCGCCCACTATGGGCTCGGCGTCGCCAGCTCGAATCTCAACCTGCGGGACGACACCATCCGCGAGTTCCAATGGGTCCTCGCCCATGGGGTGCCGGACTCGGCAGAGGTCGACGCGGCCCGCCGCTGGCTGATCGCGGCGGGCGTCCTTCGACCGTCGGTGGCCGCCGTCACTCCGGTCGAGGCCGACCGGGGCGGGAACGGGGTCATCGAGGGCCAGGCCTATCTCGGCAGCGCGGACCAGCGGCAGCCACAGGTTCGGATGCAGCTCCACCTCGTCGGCCAACCCGACAGCCCGACGAAGGAGGAGCGTCACGTCCTCCGAACCGGCAACGACGGCTCCTTCCGATTCGGTAACGTGATGCCGGGCTTCTACATGCTCACCGACCGCGTGGCGGGCAAGCCTCAGTGGCGGCTCAAGATCGAGGTGAACACGGGAGCCACGCTCCGCCTCGATCTGAATCCGGGCAATAGCACCTCGGCGCGCGACGACTTCCCGAATCGCGGCTAGCTCCCCGCGCTCCCACCCTCGCGCCGGGTCCCCTCAGGTGGGCTCGATCGGCATCCGCGCGATCCCGAGCCAGGCAATGGGCACCCCCGCCTTCTCGGCGGCCTGCGCGCCCGGCAGCGCGCGGGTCCCAGTCGGCGGCCACGAAGCGCCGGGCGTTGACGCCGGCGGCGGCGTCGGACACCAGCCAGAGCAGCGGCGGCACCATGATCTCGGGCTGGAGCATCTTGCCGCGGTCGCCGGCGTCGTCACCGACGAGCGGAGTGTTGGTCACGCCACCGGGAACCAGCACGTTCGCGGTGACGCCGGTGCCCGCCAGATCCGCCGCCATGATGGCGGTCGCGGACTCGGCGGCGGCCTTGCTCGCGCCGTAAAGCAGATAGCCCGCGCGGACCATGGTGCCGAGGCTGGTGGTCACGGTGATGATGCGCCCCTGCCGGGCGCGCAGCATATGGGGCACCACCGCCCGGGCCATCATGATCGGCCCGGTGGCATTCACGGCGAGGAAGCGGCTCCACTGATCCGGGCTGGCCTCCCAGAACCGAATCGGGTTGCGCCGCTGATCGGCGCGCACCGACGCTTGTCCGATGCCGGCATTGTTGACGAGCACGTCGATGCGCCCGAATCGCTCCAGCGCGGCGGCCACGATCCGATCGAACGCGTCAGGCTGGGCGAGGTCGGCCGGCACGGTCAGGATGGAGCCCGGCGTGCCGATCTTGGGGGGTGCCAGCGCCGCCAGCGCGGTCGCATTGCGATCGACGGCCACGACATCCATGCCGCTCCCGGCGAGGCCGAGCGCCATGGCCCGGCCGAGGCCGCTCGCCGCGCCGGTCACGATCGCGGCCTTCCGCTCGATCACCATCGAGGTTGTCCTCCTTGTCTCCTGCTCCGGGTGACTATTCCAGAAGTCGAGGCCTCGCGCCAGAACCTCCTCATCCTCTGTTAGACTCCCGCCAGCCTGTGAGTTGGGCTCAGGGATGGACCTGACCGAGGGCCAATGAGGTGACCCGGTGACCGCGAGCCCATGAACCACGCCGATCGACCGGACTCAGTCCCCGAGGGGGCGAGCCTCGGCGAACGCTTTGCCCGCCTGCTCCTGACCCGCTCGCCGCTGGGCGCCCTGGTCCGGCGCGTCGCTCGCATCCGCGCGTCCGTCCACGCCAAGCTGCTGGGCGCGTTCCTTCTCATCGCGCTCCTCCTCATCGCCATGGCGGTGATGAGCCTCCAGGCCATCAACAGCGTGGCCCGCCAGAGCCGGCTCCTGGATCAGGCCCACCAGCGGGTGGAGGACTCCCGCCAGATCGCCCGCACCGTGGGTGCGCAGATGAACTTCATCCGGAATGCCGTGCTCCTCCGGGACGAGGCGACCATCGAGAGCATCCTCCGGGAGAGCGACCGGTTCGGCAATACGCTCGCCGTCCTCGATCGGTCCGCCGCGTCGGAGGAGAAGGAAGCCATCCAGCGGATTCGCGAGGTCCATACCCAGGTCCTGAGCACGGTGGGGGCGGTGGCGACGCTCATCCGGGCGGGCAAGGTCGACGAGGCGATGACGCTCCATCTCAACGAAAGCCAGCCTCTCTACCGGGAGGTCACCAGCCTCGTCACCCGGGTCGTTCAAAGTGAAGAGGCGGAGATGGCCCGGCTTCGGCCGCAGGTGGCCGCGGCGAGCCGGAAAGCCCTGTGGCTCATGGGGGGCTTCGCGGCGGCCTCGATCTTCCTCGCGCTCCTGCTCGGGTTCGTCATCTCCTGGTCTTTCATCCTGCCCGTCCGGGAGGCCGAGGGATTCCTGGCGCACGTCACCAAGGGGGACTTCAGCACGAGCATCGACGTCCCGAATCGCGACGAGTTCGGCGCCCTGGCCGCCCGGATGAACGCGATGAGCCGAGAGCTGCATCAGCTCAACGAGGACCAGCGCCGGGCGGCGCAGCAGCTCCAGCGGCTGAACGCGGAGCTGGAGCAGGCCAGCCGGGCCAAGTCGGACTTCCTGGCCAACATGAGCCACGAGCTCCGCACGCCGATGAACGCGATCCTCGGCTTCACCGAGATGATCGTGGACGGCGTCTACGGCGACGTGCCGCCCGAGATTCGCGAGCCCGTCGCCGACATCAACACCTGCGGTCGGCAGCTCCTCCGTCTCATCAACGACGTGCTCGACCTCTCCAAGATCGAGGCCGGGCGCATGGAGCTCGCCCTCGATGCCTACTCGGTCGAGGATGTCGTGAACACCGTGAAGACCTCACTGCGGTCGCTGGCCGCGGAGAAGGGGCTGGACTTCGTCACCGTCGTCCAGCCGGACATGCCGATCTGCCACGGGGACGCCAAGCGCATCACGCAGTGCCTGGTGAACCTGGCCGGGAACGCGTTGAAGTTCACCCGCGAAGGACGGGTCGAGATCGGGGCGGAGATCCGGGACGGGGCGCTGCTCTTTCGGGTCTCCGATACCGGGATCGGTATCGCCGCCTCGCAGCTCGGACACATCTTCGAGGAGTTCCGGCAGGTGGACGCCACCATCACACGGGAATTCGGCGGAACGGGGCTGGGGCTCTCCATCACGAAGAAGTTCGTCGAGCTCCACGGCGGGCGGATCTGGGTGGAGAGCGAGGCCGGGAAGGGCTCGACGTTCTTCATCTCGATGCCGCTGACGGTGGAGCGGGGGGCTACGGCGTGAAAACGATACTCTACGTCGAGGACAACGAGTTCAACCGGAAGATCGTTCGCGATCTCCTGGGACGCTCCTCCTACCGGCTGATCGAGGCCACCGACGGCGAGGCCGGGGTGGCGGCGGCGCGCGAGACGCTGCCGGACCTCATCATCATGGACATCCAGCTCCCCAAGCTGTCCGGGCTGGAGGCCACCCGTCAGCTCCGCGCCGAGCCCGCGACGGCGCACATCCCCATCATCGCGATGACGTCGTTCGCGCTGGCCGGTGACGAGGAGAAGGCCCGCGCGGCGGGGGCCGCCGCCTACCTCTCGAAGCCGTACAGCCCGCGGGAGCTGCGCCGGCTCATCGGAGAGCTGGCGCCGGAGGGCTGATCCTAGAGGGTCAGCTTGGTCTTCCCGTCGATGTCGACCAGCATCGAGTCTGTGATGTAGCCGACGTTGAACGTCTTCATGAACGCGAGCTGCGACGCAAACGCCTCCCGGGCCAGCGGGTCTTTCTTGGCCCACTGGAACCACGCCGGAATGGCATAGCGCCGGAACTTCTGGACGTCCGACTCGGTGAGCCGGATGATCTGGACCCCCTGGGCCTTGTACTTGTCCCAGGCTGCGATGTTCTCCTTCTGGATGTAGGCGTAGTGGTCCCAGGAGTGCTGGCGCGTGGCGGCGATCACCACCTCCTGGAGGTGCTTCGGCAGCGCGTTCCACTTCGCCAGGTTGACGGTGAGATCCGCGAGGTCGACCGGCTGGTGGAGGCACGGTGTCGTGGACGGTCCCATGATGATGTATTTCGCGACCTGGCCGAACCTGAGGTCGTAGTTGTTCGCGGGGCCGACGAAGTCCGCGGCGTCGATGGCCCCCGTGTCGAGCGCCTGGTAGACATCGCCGCCGGTGAGGATCACGGCGGAGACCCCGGCGTGCTTGAAGATCTCGGCGATCATCCCGCCCGGCAGGCGAATCCTCTTCCCCTTGAAGTCCTCGAAGGAGCGGATGGGGACCTTGGAGTGGATCAGGTTCAGGTCATGCTGGATCGGGCCCACGTAGAAGAGATTCTGGGCCTGGTACGCCTTCCGCGCGATCTGGAGTCCGCCCAGCTCGTAGAACCATGTCTCCCACTGGTCCGGCCGGTCCAGCGCCAGGGGATAGGAGGAGAGGAACGCCGTGACCGGCATCCGGCTCGCCCAGTAGATGGTGAAGACGTGCATGGCGTCGAGCACGCCCCCCTTCACGGCATCGAACATCTCGAAGGTCCCGACCACCGCGCCCGCCGGCAGCGGCTGGAACTCGAGCTTCCCCTCCGACAAGGTCTTCACGTTCGCGCAGTACTTCTGGAACGCCGTGTAGCCCCCGAGCCCGGCGTTCCAGGCGGTCTGGACGCGCCACTTGATCGGCGCCTGGGCGCGGATCACCGCGGGAAACGCCAGCGTGGCAGCCCCGCCCGCGAGGGCACCGGCGGCGATGAAGCGGCGCCGGGAGGTGGAGGGGCGCGACTCGCGAGGGACGCTCTCGTGTGTCATCCGGGTCCACCTTTCCTCAGGCGCGGCGGAACATGGCGGAACATGGAGAGCCCGCTCGACGGGATGGGCGCGGGCTCGAGACGAATGTCTGCCGAGGGGCCGCGGGGATTATTGGCCCAGGCGGGCCCGCAGTCAAGCTTGGTGGCCAGCGGCCGGCCGGGCGGCCGTGATCGGGGTTCGTCCTCGGCGCGGGTGCATGCAATGGGGGGGAAGCGACGAGACAATGCGACGCGGGGCGCCCGAGTATGCTAACGAATAGGCGCCAGCGCATTGGCCCTACGCATGGAGCAACGGCAGGCCGCCGAGCAGGCACTTCTGGAGGCCGTGGCGTTCCTCGTCACGGCGTGGAAGAACCTGTTCGCCTATCCACCCGGGCACCCCGCCCGCGCGGCCTCCCTCGACACCGCGCACCTCCGTCTCGCCGCGTTCATGGCCGAGTGGGGCCGCCTGGCGCTGGGCGTGACCCGGGACGGTCTCCTCTACGGAGAGAAGAAGATCGAGTCCGCCAATGTGGGAATGTTCGCCGAGGCCCTCTACCGTCGGAACGCGGCCCTGGTCTACATCGATGAGGACGTCGCCCCCCGTGACCTCGAGTGTCTCCTGCGTCTGCTCGCCCACGCGCCCGGCGGACCCGAGCGCGCCACCATCGGCGAGGAGCTGCGTGCGGCCGACGTTGACCGCATCACCGTCACCTCCATCGACTACACGCGCCTCGTCACCACCGATCAGCTCAAGGTCGCTGAGCGCGGCCCGGCCGGATCCCTCTGGGACACGCTGATCGGCGCGCTCCTCTCCGGCAAGCACCTCACGCTCGACGACTCCGGGTCCTTGCCGGGCGGGACCTACTCGGCGACGGGCCTCGCCGACCTCCTGATCCGGTCTGGTGGCTTGGGTGGGGCGGGTGGGACCGGCGGGGCGGGTGGGACCGGCGGGCCGGGCGGGGCCGGTGGGCCGGGCGGACGGGGTGGGACCAGTGGGGCGGGCGGCGCCGCGGGCGAGGGTGGAGGCGGTGCGGCGATTTCTGCCCTGGCCGGCGCGATCACGGAGCACCTCACTCGCGTCAGGGGCCAGGAAAAGGACCTCTCCCTTCGTCAGGTCGCGGAGCTCCTCCGCGCGCTCCCGGCGGGGGTGCGTGAGCCGCTGCTCGCCGCCGCGCTCCGGACCCTCGACACCGAGGAGCAGTCCCAGGAGCGCCTGGCCAGCCTGGTGACGTCGCTCGGGCCCGATCAGGTGCTGCAGTCGCTGCGGCGCCTCAACACCGAGGGGATGCGGCTTTCGTCTCACGCGCTCCGCATGATCCAGACCCTGGCCGCGGCGCGCGAGCAGCTGACCAGCCCGGATCGTCTCGCGAGCGTGTCGGCGGACATCGCCGAGGTCTCGGCACTCCTCGCGGATGAGGACGTGGACCGCTTCAACTCCGAGGATCACCGTGCGCTCCTGGCGCAGGTGGCCGCGGTCGACCTCATGATCGCGCCGGTTTCCATCGTGTCCGACCGGAGCCTCATCGAGGCGGAGACCGAGTCCCTCACCGAGGCCGCAGTGGAGACGAGCCTGGTGGCGACGCTCCTCGACCTCGCCGCCGCCTGCCCGGAGCCGGTTCTCCCCATGGTCGTCGAACGGCTGCGGGCGTTCTTCGGGCAATCCCTCGCCACCGGGCGCTTCGAGCGTGCCGTCGGCATCCTCCGCGGGGTGCGTGCCCTCGCGGAGGACCCGCGCCTGACGTCGGCGCAGCGGGAGGGGCGCGCCGCGCTTCTTGGAGATCTCGCCAAGTCCCTGCCGCTCTCGTCGCTCCTCGCCGAGGCCGGCGCGTCCGAACGGCTGACCCTCGGCCAGATCCAGAGCGTGGTCGCCGAGCTGGGCCCCGGTGCCGTCCGCCCCGTCCTCGAGGCGCTGGCCGCCGAGCCCGATCGCGGGCGGCGCTTCCAGCTCTTCGACTTCGCCGAGTCCCTGGGTTCCGCCGTCGTTCCGGAGGCGACCCGGCTGCTCTTCGACACGCGTTGGTTCGTGGTGCGGAACATGATCCTCCTGCTCCGCAAGGTCGGGGATCGGTCGGCCCTGAAGGAGATCCAGCGCTGTGCCGAGGCTCTGGATCCGCGGGTCGGGCTCGAGGCGGTCATGATGCTCCTCGCCATCGACTCCAAGGTCTCGCGGGACCTCCTCGGCAAGATGATCAATCACCCGGACCCCAAGAGGGCCGAAGCCACCGTCGCCTTGACCGGCCAGCACGGCATCGTCGAGGCGATCGACCCGCTGGTGGCGATGCTGCTCCGGTGGGACCCTCTCGGGAGCCGGCTGTCCTTGCGGCTGCAGGCCCTCCGGGCGCTCAAGACGCTCAAGGCCGCCACGGTGGCGGCGGACCCGGAGGTGCTCGCCCGGCTCGCCCGGTACTTCCGCCACTGGCGCGTGCCCCTGGTGCGCCTCGAGGAGCGCCGGGCCGCGTTCCGGCTCCTCGAGTCCTACCCCGAGGCGCTACGGGCCCCGTATGTGCGGCGAGGCCAGCGGTCCAAGGATTCGGTCATCCGCGCGATCTGCGACCGGCTCGCCAAGCAATCCGACGCGCCGCCCGGGAAGACCCCGTGACCGGCGAGCTCCTGCCCGGGGTGCCGCCGGCGGTCGACCGACTCATCGCCCACATCGCCGGGGCCATCAACGCGCGGTCGCTTTACGCCGGCACGCACCCCGCGGTGGCGGCTCACGTCGAGCGGCTCATCGAGAGCGTGGAGGCGGCCTGCGCGGAGCGGAAGAAAGACGCGCTCACCTTCCTCGTGGTGGGAGGGGATCTCGTCGTCGAGAACCAGCCGATGCGCAAGGGGGGGCTTCACCACGATCAGTTCATCCGTGTCCTCAGCCGGCGGGGCGTGGAGCGGCTGACCATTGCCCGCGGCGTGACCGCCGCCGAGTGCCTGGACTTTCTCACGCCGATGGTGGTGGGAGGCATTCCGCTGTCGAGCGAGCACATCATCGTGGGCCGGGTGGAGATGCGCCCAGCGGGCGGGGCGGGGGCGACAACGGCATCGCGTCCGGTGGACGCGGCCGGCGTCGAGCGGCTCTCCTCGGAGAGCGTGGACCGCGCGCGCGAGGCGTTCGGCCAGTTCCGCTCCGACCGGCGCGGGGGATTGGGGCGCCTCGAGGAGATCGTCTGGAGCCTCATGGAGGCGCTGTCCTCCGCCACGCGCGAGATCCTGCCCCTGGCGCCGCTGAAGACCCACGACGACTACACCTTCGTCCACTCCGTCAACGTCTCGCTTCTCACCTTGGCCCAGGCGCGCGCGTTCGGCTTCGCGGGAGACGCGCTTCATGCCATCGGGGTCGCGGCGCTGCTGCACGACGTGGGCAAGCTCAGGATCCCCCTCGAGGTGCTCAACAAGCCGGGCAAGCTCGAGGGCGAGGAGTGGAACATCATGAAGAGCCACGCCGAAGTGGGAGCGCTGCACCTGTGCGGGATCGAGGGGAGCTACCCCCTGGCCATTCTGGTGGCGTACGAGCACCACATGCGCTATGACGGCAAGCCGAACTACCCGGTGACGGCGGTGCCGCGGAAGCCGACCCTGGCCAGCCAGATGACGGCCATCTCGGACGTCTTCGACGCCCTCTGCACCACGCGGCCGTACCACAAGGCGCGCGCGCGCTCCGTCGCGCTCGGGATCATCCGGGAGCGCGTGGGCACCTTCCATCACCCCGCATTGGTGGCGAACTTCGCGCGCATGATCGGCGCCGACGAGCCGGCGGCGACGCCCGAGACCCCCTAGCCGCTTGCGGCGGTCGACCACGGCTTCCATTCGCGCGACCGGCCAATGCTCCCGGGGGAGGCCCGGGCCCCGAGCCCGAAGCAAGTCCGGGACATTCATGCAATCAAGCATGCGATCAAGCACTTCGGGCGCTGGCCCCCTCCTTGCCCTGCGTCACGGCAAGTTTCGACAAGGAGGCCAGCGATGCGGATCCGGACTCTCACGGTGGTGTTCGTGGCGGCGTCGGCGGCTCTGGCCGCCGGGCTGACGGAACGGCTGCAGACGGAGCGCATGACGGTGCTCGAGGTGGATGAGGCGGCCGGCCGGTTCCAGTGCGCCGAGCACCGGCGCTGGACGACGGTGGCGAAGGACAGCATCGCCCCGGTGCGCACCGGCGATATCGTTCGCGTCGAGCGGCTCGGCAGCCATCCGGCGCGATTGATCGTGCTGCGGTCGGCGGCGGACGAGCTGGCGAGCCCCGAGTAGCGGGGAGGGTGATCGGCGGCGGCTACTGCGCGGTCCAGCCTCCGTCGATCACCAGCTCGCTGCCGGTCACGAACCGCGACTCGTCGGAAGCGAGATAGAGCACGCCGTAGGCGACCTCCTCGGCCTCGCCGTAGCGGCCGAGCGGAATGCGCGAAGTCATGCGCGCGAAGATCGTGGGGTCGGCGCGGCGCCCCTCCGTCATCGGGGTGACGATGGGCCCGGGGTGCACGGAGTTGGCGCGAATGCGCTCCTTCGCGTACTGGAGCGCGGTCAGCTTGGTGAGGAGCCGCACCGCGCCCTTGGAGGCCTGGTACTGCGGGCTGCTGTCATCCATGCCGACCAGGCCGAGCTGCGAGGAGATGTTCACGATGGAGCCGCCGCCGGCCTGCCGAAGCGCCGGGATCGCGGCCCGGGTGCCGAGGAAGACGCCGGTAGCATTGACGTCCATCACCCGGTTCCAGTCCTCCAGCCGGGTATCCTCGAGTCGGCCGGCGCTGCCGATGCCGGCGTTGTTGACGAGGATGTCGAGCCGTTGGAAGCGGCTCACCGTTGTCTCCACCGCGCGCGGCCAGGCGCTCTCGCTGGTGACGTCGAGGGGGAGATACAGCGCCTGGCTGCCCGCCGCCGCCAGCTCGGCCTCCATCCGGCGTCCCTCGGCCTCGAGGAGGTCGCCGATCACCACCCGCGCGCCCTCGCGCGCGAAAAGCCGCGCGGTGGCGGCGCCGATTCCCCGCGCGCCCCCGCTGATCAGCGCGGTCTTCCCCTCCAGTCTCATGACCTTAGGGCGCGGGGTCAGGCGGGGGACGTCGGGGGGAGCGCGGCCCGCACCGCGTCCACCACCTGCTGCAGGTCGTACGGCTTGCCGATGATCTCGATGGCCTCCGTCTCCCCGACCAGGTTATCGAGGGCGGGCTTGTTCGTGGTGGTGATGATGAACTGCCGGGTCTTCACGGGCTCCGAGCTGCGGACCAGGCGGAGAAAGGTCCAGTTGGCGTCGTAAGGCGGGGAGATGTCGTAGACGATCACCGAGGGCGCGTGGTCCTGGATGAACTCGATGAAGTCGAACTGGCCGCTCTTCACCTCCGGGATGTGACCGCTGACCGTCTGGAACCCCTGCCCCTCGAGCGCGGTGCGCAGCATGTCCACCGTATCCGAGCTGGAGTTGAACACGGCGATGACGGGTTTCCGGGCAGGGTGTCCGTCACGGGAAGGCAGGTCATTGTGTGCGCCCACGCGGTCCCCCACCCGGCAGAGCCTATCGTGTTCACCCGGCGGTGTCCAGGGGCGGAGCCCGCGGGAGAGGCTCATCCCGCGCGGCCCGCCAAGCTTGCGACGATGGCGGTCAATTCGTCGGGGTCGACCGGCTTGGAGACATGGATGTTGAAACCCGCCATGAGGCTCCGGATCCGGTCTTCCGGGCGGCCGAACGCGGTCAGCGCCACCGCCGGCGTCTTCCCGCCCCGCTCCGGGGAGAGCGCGCGGATCTTGCGAATGAGCGTGTAGCCGTCCTCGCCCGGCATCTCGATGTCGGACACGAGCACGTCCGGGCGCCACTGCTCGAGCATGCGGAGCGCCTCCTCCGCCGTCACCGTGCCCCGAACTTCTCCGCCCGCCTGGGCCAGCACCTCCTGCACCAGCTCCACCGCGGCCGGATCGTCATCGACCACCAGGATGCGGATGCCGACCAGGGAAGGACTCTCGGGAGGCCCGCCCTTGGCCTGCGCCACCGCGTGCTCGCGGACCCCGGCCACCATCAGGGGCAGCTTCACGACGAAGGTGGCGCCCAGCCCTGGGCCCGGGCTCTCCGCGAAGACGCTGCCGCCGTGCAGCTCGGCGATGTGGCGAACCAGCGCGAGACCGATGCCCAGTCCCCCATGCGCTCGGCTGCGGGTGCTGTCTCCCTGGCGCAAGCGATCGAAGATATAGGGCAGGAGCTCCGCGCTGATACCTTGTCCCGTATCGTTCACGACGATCTCGACGTGGGACATGACGTGCTGAAGCTTGACCAGGACACGGCCCTGCTTCGGCGTGAACTTGACCGCGTTGTACAGCAGGTTCCACACCACTTGCTGGAGCCGACCGGGATCGCCGCTCACCTGCGCCCCCGGCGAGTCGAGCACCGACTGCAGCTGGATGCCCTTTGCATCCGCTCCCGGCCGGACGGCATCCAGCGCCTCTCCGATGACGTCCGCGACATTGACCGGCTGGATGGCCAGCCGCATCCTCCCGCTCACGACGCTCGACATGTCCAGGAGATCGTCGACGAGCCGGACCTGCACCTCGACATTGCGCAGGATGATCGCGATCGCTCGGCGTGACTGCTCCTCGCCGAGCTTGCCCGCCTCGAGCAGTCTCGCCCACCCCGACACCGCGTTGAGCGGGTTCCGCAGCTCGTGGGACAGGGTCATCAGGAACTCGTCCTTCGCCCGGGTCGCCGCTTCGGTGGCGCGGTTCGCCGCCTCGGTGTCTCGCTGCAGATCCGCGCTGTGGAGCGCGAGCGCGACCTGACCCGCCACCACCTCGGCCGTTCCCACGTCCACGCGATCGTAGGAACCGGCCGACTCCGTCATCGCGAAGGTGATGGCGCCGAGGACGCGGTCGCGGGCAGTCAGGGGCAGGACGAGCCACGCGCGCGGGCTCAGCTGCTGGAGGCGCCTGAGCTGATCGGCGTTCTGCGCTTCCGTCATGAAGTCGGTCTCGGTGGCCCCGGAGACCATGACGGGCCGCCCGGAGCGGAGGGCCGCCCGCACGCCAATGGGTGTCTCGTACACGAGGGCTTCTTTCGCCTCGTCCCGGTGCGTGCAGGCGACGCGGCTGGGGGTGCCGTCCGCGCCGAGGATGTCGATGGCGCACAGGTCGCCCAGGACGGGGACCGCGAGGCGAACGAGCCGGGACAGCGTGCGGTCACGTCCGAGCGTGGAGGCGAGCAGCGCGCCCACCTCGGCCAGAAGGGACAGACGGCCTTCCAGGGATCGTCGGGAGCGCGTCATACCAATTGGCCAGTGTGGTGGAGAGCAATCGAGATGCCGACCGCTCGGTGGAGGGGCGGTCCCAGCGCAAAGCCGCGAATCTTCCGCCATCCTGGTGTGGAGCGGAGGCCGCGGTTCGCTCAATCCAGGGAAAATATACTGCGTAAGAACCGACATTCACCGGGCTCGAAGGGGGGACTTGCCGTGCGGGGCCGTCCCGGGGTACGGTCGGGGCGTCGTCGTTGTCCTTCGTACCGGCCTTCCCACAGGCGTTTCGAACGGAGGAGCAAGCCAATGAAGCGAGCGGAGCGTCGCCTCCCGAGGGTGTTGCTCTTCCTGATCGCCGCGCTCCTGGTCCTGCCCGGATCGAGCGGGGCACAGGCCAAGCCCGATCTCACCATCGCCCTGTCGAGCTTCGCCACCGAGACGCTCGATCCGGCGCTGGGCGGGCACCTCGTCAAGTACTACCTCTCCATGATGTTCGACTATCTCGTGGGCACCACGCCCGGACGGCGTGCCCTCGCGCGAGGGCGGCCTGGCCACGCGCTGGGAGAGCTCGCCCGACCACAAGCGCTGGACCTTCCACCTGCGCCGGGGCGTGAAGTTCCACAACGGCGACGAGTGACGTCGGAGGACGTGAAGTTCAGCCTCGAGCGCGCGGCGGGGAAGCGGTCCACTACCGGCTATGCGGGCATCCTCCGCACGCTGGTGGCGAGCATCGAGACGCCGGCGCCCGACCGGTTGGTGATCGTCACCAAGGAGCCGACCCTCATCGTCCCGAACTACCTCTCGCGCGCGCTCTCCACCGAGGGCATGGTGCTGCCGAAGAAATACATCGAGGCCAACGGAGACGACGGCTTCGCGCGCAAGCCGGTGGGCAGCGGCCCCTACAAGTTCGTGGAGCAGGTGACGGGTTCGCATATCGGCTCACCGCGGTGGACAGCCACTGGCGGATCGGGACGCCCAAGTACAAGAACATGCTGTTCCGGCTGGTGTCCGAGGAGACGACGCGGATCGCGCTGCTGCGCCGGGGTGAGGTGGATGTCACCGAGGTGAGCCGCGAGCGCGTCAAGGAGCTGGAGAGGGAGAGCTTTCCTATCCACTTCCGCCGGGAAGAGGCCATCCTCTCCATGTGGTGGGTCATGGGCCCGGACGGCATGATCCCGCCGATGAAGGACAAGCGGGTACGCGAGGCGATGAACCTCGCCGTCGACCGGACGGAGATCGCGCAGTCCATCTTCGCGGGTAGCGCGGAGCCCGCCGCCATCCCCCTGGGGCTGTCATGGTCCTTCAAGGAGATCGGGCTCAAGGTCACCCCCGACATGGCTATCCCTACGACCCGGTGCGGGCCAAGAAGCTCCTGGCCGACGCGGGGCAGGGGACCGGCTTCAGCACCGACGTCTACGCCTATCAGCTCCCCGGGCTGCCCGAGGGCAAGGCCTTCGCGGAGGCGGTGAGCGGCGTACTGGGAGAAGATCGGGATCAAGGTCAAGCTGATCCCGGTAGACTATCCCGCCTTCCGCAAGAACTGGGTGGACCGGAAGACGCCGGGTGCGATCGGCTACTTCAATATCGCCAACCGCGACTGGATGGGCACCTACGCCCTCATGGAGAAGATGGCCTACTCGCCGTCCAAGCCCAACGACACCGTGAACGACCCCGAGGTGGACGGGATGATCGCCCAGGTCATCAAGCCAGACCGACCGGGAGAAGATCAACGCGCTCATGCGGGGCATCTTCACACGGATCCGCGAGCGAGCATCTCGGCATGCCCATCGTCTACCTCCACTCGCCCTACGCGGCGTCCAAGAAGCTCGGGAAGTGGAATCCGGGAACGTCATGTACGATCTCTTCTTCGACGAGCTCGCCTCGGGGAAGTAAGCGACCGTAGCGCTTGATTCGCTTCGTCTTCTCGAGGGTGCTGCAGTCGCTGGTGGCCCTGGCCATTCTGTCGGTCGTCGTCTTCATCCTCGCCAGGGCCACCGGCGATCCCCTCCAGCTCATCCTGCCCATGTCGGCGACCCCGGAAGACTACGCCGACGCCCGCCAGCTATCTCGGCCTGGATCGGCCTTACGTCGAGCAGTACCTCGCCTTCGTGGGCCGGGCGGTGACCGGCGACTTCGGCAATTCGCTCCGCGCCCGCCGGCCGGTGATCGAGCTCATCCAGGAGCGCCTGCCCAACTCGCTGCGTCTGGCCGCCTTCGCCATGGGGATCTCGCTCGCCATCGCGTTTCCGCTGGGTGTCCTCGCCGCGGTGAAGAAAGGGACCGGGCTCGACCGGACCGCGCAGATGATTGCCGTGCTCGGGCAATCGCTCCCGACCTTCTGGGTGGCCATCGTGCTGGTGGAGGTGGTGGCGGGGCGGTCCAGTGGCTGCCCGCCGGGGGAAGCGACGGCTTCGCCAGCTATGTCCTGCCCGGCTTCACCCTGGGCTGGTTCGTGGTGGCGGGCATGATGCGGCTCCTGCGCTCGGGCATGCTGGAGGTGCTGGATTCGGAGTACGTCAAGCTCGCACGCGTGAAGGGCGTGGTCGAGCATCGCGTGGTGTGGATGCACGCGCTCAAGAACGCGCTCATCCCGGTGGTAACCTTCGCCGGCATCTACTTCTCCATCCTGGTGACGACCGCCATCGTGGTGGAGACCGTGTTCGCCTGGCCCGGGCTCGGCCGGCTGGCCTATGAAGGCATCAGCTCGCGGGACTTCCCGGTGATCCAGGCGGTGGTGCTCACCACCGCCGCCATCGTGGCGGTGGTGAATCTCGGCGTGGACTGCCTCTACGCCGTCATCGATCCGCGGATCCGCCATGCCCGCTGAGCCCTTGACGAGGCGGCCCGCTGTGCGCGCCCCGGACGTCGCCGCGCGGCCCGGGACGCAGGCCGCGCGCGCGCGTCGCCTGCCGGTGGTGTCGCTGGGCATCATCTCGCTGTTCGTCCTGGTGGCGATCCTGGCGCCGTTGCTCAGCCGCGTCGATCCGCAGGAGCCAGTCGCTGCGGAACCGTTTCAAGCCGCCGGTGTGGATGGAGGGCGGGTCGTCCAAGCACCTCCTGGGCACCGACCGGCTGGGCCGTGACATGCTCTCGCGCATCATCTGGGGCTCGCGCGTGTCCCTGGCCGCGGGCGTGGTCACCGTGCTCCTCGCCAGCGCCTTCGGCGCGGCGGTGGGCCTGGTGGCCGGCTACCACGGCGGGACGGTGGACGCGGTGCTGATGCGCGCCACCGATGCGACCATGTCGTTCCCGGTGATCCTGCTCGCGCTCATCCTGGCGGTGACGGTGGGCCCGAGCTTCACCAACGTGGTGGTGGCCATCGCGGTGATCCTCTGGGCCCGCTATGCGCGCGTGATCCGCGGCCAGGTGCTGACCCTGATGGGGCTCGACTTCATCGCCCAGGCCCGCATCGCGGGAGCGGGCGGCTGGCGCATCATCACCCGGCACCTCCTCCCGAACACGCTGAATACGCTCGTGGTGCTGGTGACGCTCCAGATCGGCTACGTGATCATCGTGGAGGCGTCGCTGTCCTTCCTCGGCGCCGGCATCCCCCCGCCCACCCCGGCCTGGGGCTCCATGATCTCCGAAGGGCGTGAGTTCGTGACGAGCGCCTGGTGGGTGTCGGGCCTGCCCGGGCCTCGCGATCCTGCTGGTCGTCCTCGCCTTCAATCTGCTCGGGGACTGGCTGCGCGACACTCTGGATCCCGAAGCTGCGCCAGCTCTGATCCCGGCTCCGCCCGTGTCCGCCCCCGTCATCGAGGTGCGCGATCTCCGCACCCACCTGGTGACCCGCTGGGGCACCATCCGGGCGGTCGACGGCGTGTCCTTCAGCGTGGCGGAGGGCGAGACGCTCGGTCTGGTGGGCGAGTCCGGCTCCGGCAAGAGCATGACCTGCTTGAGCCTCGTGCGACTGACGCCCGCGACCGCGGCCTCGCGGATCGTGGGCGGCGCGGTGCTGCCTCGACGGCGACGAGCTCGCCACCAAGAGCGAGAAGCCGAGATGCAGCGGATCCGCGGCCGGAAGATCGCCATGATCCTCCAGGACCCGATGAGCTCGCTCAACCCCGTGTTCTCCGTGGGGATGCAGGTGCGCGAGCCGCTCACCATGTACCACGGCCTGCGCGGCGCCACCCTGACCGAGCGGGCCGCCGCGCTGCTCGCCTCGGTGCGCATGCCGTCCCCGGCGGCGCGGCTGCGCGCCTTTCCCTATCAGCTCTCCGGCGGCATGCGCCAGCGGGTGGTGGGTGCCATGGCCATCGCGGCGCCGCCGCGCCTCCTCATCGCCGACGAGCCCACCACGAGCCTCGACCTCACCATCCAGGCCCAGTATCTCGGTCTGCTCGAGGAGCTCCAGGACCGGCACCGCCTCGCCATGATCTTCATCACCCACAACCTCGGGATCGTGTCGCGCATCTGCGACCGGGTGGCGGTGATGTACGCGGGGCGTATCGTCGAGTCGGGGCCGGTGCGCCGGATCTTCACCGCTCCCGCGCATCCGTATACCCAGGCGCTCCTCGAGTCGATTCCGCGGCTCGGCGACCGGACCGACCGCCTCACCGCCATCGAGGGCCAGCCGCCCGATCTCACGCGGCTTCCAGGTGGTTGCTCTTTCGCGCCACGGTGCGTCCGGGTGATGGACCGGTGTCGCGTGGAGGCGCCGCCCGGAGTTCGCGGCGGGGCCGGGGCAGGTGGCCCGGTGCTGGCTGTGGGCGCCCGGCGGGAGCGTGACGGCCGTGAGCCCCGCCGTCTCCGCTTCTCGAGGCCTCCGGCCTGGTGAAGCATTTCCCCGTGCGGCGCGGCCTCATGGGCTGGTCGACCGCGGTGGTGCGCGCGGTGGACTCCGTCTCGTTCACGATCCCGGCGGGGACCACGCTGGGGCTGGTGGGGGAGTCGGGCTGCGGCAAGACCACCACGTCCAAGATGGTGCTCGGGCTGGAGCGGCCCACCGCGGGGGCCATCCGCTTCGAGGGCGCGGACGTGGCCACGCTGGAGCGGGGCGGGCGCCGGGCCTATCGCCGTGCGGTGCAGGCGGTGTTCCAGGATCCCTACGCCTCGCTGGATCCGCGCATGCGGGTGGGGACGATCATCGCCGAGCCGCTGGTGATCAACGAGCGGCTCGGGGCGGCGGAGCGCCGCCGGCGGGTGCGAGAGCTCCTGGACCTCGTGGCCCTGCCCGAGCGCTCGGCCGACCTCTACCCCCACGAGTTCTCGGGCGGGCAGCGCCAGCGCATCGCCATCGCCCGCGCGCTGGCGCTGTCCCCGCGGCTCATCGTGCTGGACGAGCCGGTGTCCGCGCTCGACGTCTCGATTCGCGCGCAAATTCTCAACCTGCTCCGCGACATCCAGAAGCGGCTGGGCGTGGCCTACCTCTTCATCGCCCACGACCTCGCCGCGGTGGCGCACATGAGCCACAGCATCGCGGTGATGTATCTCGGCAAGATCGTCGAGTGGGGGGAGGCGGCGGAGGTGGCGCTCGCGCCCCAGCACCCGTACACGCGGGCGCTCTTCGCGGCGGCGCTGCCCATCGATCTCGATCGGCCCCGCGAGGAGATCACGCTGGCCGGGGAAGTCCCGAGCGCGATGGCGCCCCCGGACGGCTGCCGCTTTCACCCGCGCTGCCCGCAGGCCATGGCTCGCTGCGCCACCGAGGAGCCCCGGCTCCAGGTCGTCGGCGGCCGGCTCGTCGCCTGCCACCTCTTCGACGAGGATCCCGCCCGCCGGTCCCGCTGACTAGAGGTCTACTCGAGGCACGCGGCTCGCCTCGAGCGCGGCCTTCATGGTGGCGATCTCCTCCGCCGAGGGCGGGAGCACCGGTGGGCGCACCAGCGCGCTGCGGAAGAGGCCGCGCATGGCCATGCCCACCTTCATGCGCGCGTGCGCGTCGCCGGAGGGCTCGCCGGCGCCGTACACCGCTTCCTTGACGGGCCAGATCAGGTCGTTGAGCGCGCGGGCCCGCGTCAGGTCGTCGGCCTGCATGGCCTCCAGGAGCGCGTGGGTGAGCTCCGGAATGAGGCTCGCGCAGCCCACCAGCGTCCCGTCCAGGCGGTGCACGAAGGTGGGGAAGAGGTACTCGTCCATGCAGTTGAGGAGCGAGACGTGCGGCGCGTCGGCGCGAAGCGCGCGGATGTCCCGCTCGTACTTGCCGAGGTCGCGCTCGCCCATCTTGAAGCCCTTCACCTGGGGCAGGCCGGCCAGCCGGGTCATCAGCTTGGTGGAGTACGACGCCTTCGTGTTCGCCGGATAGACATGGACGATGATGTCGAGCCCGCTCTCCGCGCCGATGGCCTTGAAATACTCGTAGACCGCGTCTTCCTTCACGCCGAAGCGCAGCCACATGTGACACGGCATCACGTCCACGGTGTCGGCGCCGGCGTGGGCGGCGGCCTTGGCGTGCTCGATGGCCTCGAAAGTGCCCTCCGAGCACACCGCGGACACCACGCGCACCCGCCCCCGCACCGCCTCGGCGACCACGCGGGTGACCTCGGCGCGCTCCTCCGGGAGCAGCGACCCCACCTCGCCGGTATGGCCATTGGTCATGACGGCGGTGACGCCCGGGCAGCCGGCCAACCAGCGGGCGAAGCGGGCGAGCCCGTCGCCGTCCAGCTTGAAGTCGTCGCGGAAGGGAATGGCCATCGCGGGGATGACGCCGCGGAACGCCCGGTCACCGGTCATCGGATGAGTCCTCCAGTCGAGACCCTACCCGAGAAGCCGGCAGGCGGTCAATGCGTTCACCGGTGTGATCGCGCAGTGGTCAGCAAGCGTCAAATCCCGGCAGCATCCCTGCGCAGCAGTGGTAAGCTGGTGATGACCACGTCGCTAAGTCCTCTTCGTGTCGGCATTCTCTCGGCGCGTTCGAGTGGCACGACATCCGCATAGCACTCGCGCATGGGAGATCTCAGATCATGTCGACCGAGCTAGCCGCGTATGTGCTCTTGCTGTCCCTGCCGGTATGGCTCCTGGTGGAGCAGCTGATTCACCTCCGGACGGGGTATCGGAAAGAGCGGCCGAGGCGTGCCACAGAGGCGCCGAAGCTGCCCCTGCCCCAGGCCTTGCGTTCCGGCCAAAAATGATATGGTGTGGCCCTCCCCGGGGTGCCGCGGCGATCGAGCCGCCGCCGCGGGCGGGAAAGGAGGGCCGCCATGGACCTGAACTACAACGCCGAGGAGCTCGCCTTCCGTGACGAGGTGCGGAGCTGGCTGCGCGGCAATCTCCCCGCCGAGCTCCGCCAGAAGGTGGAGAGCTACCAGGAGCTCTCCAAGGAGGACCTCCTCCGCTGGCACCGCATCCTCGCCGACAAGGGCTGGGTGGCGCCCGACTGGCCGAAGGAGTGGGGCGGCACCGACTGGACGGTGACCCAGCGGTACATCTTCGAGGAGGAGTGCGGCTTCGCGGCCACCCCGCCGCTGGTGGCCTTCAGCCTCCGCATGTGCGCGCCGGTGCTGCTGCGCTTCGGCACCGACGCGCAGAAGCAGCGCTTCCTGCCCCGCATCTACAAGGGCGAGGACTTCTGGTGCCAGGGCTATTCCGAGCCCGGCTCCGGCTCCGACCTCGCCTCGCTGAAGACGAAGGCGGTGAAGGACAACGGCCACTACGTGGTTACCGGCCAGAAGATCTGGACCACGCTCGCGCACTATGCCGACTGGATCTTCTGCCTGGTACGCACCGACGCCTCCAAGGAGAAGCGGCAGGACGGCATCTCCTTCCTCCTCATCGACATGAAGACCCCCGGCATCACGGTGAGACCCATCATCTTGATGGACGGCGGGCACGAGACCAACGAGGTGTTCTTCGACGACGTGAAGGTGCCGGCGGAAAATCTCGTCCACGAAGAAGGCAAGGGCTGGACGGTGGCCAAGTACCTCCTCGGCTACGAGCGCATGGGCACCGGCCGCATCGGGGCCTCCAAGCGCGAGCTGGCCCGGCTCAAGGAGCTGGCCGCGCACCACACCAAGAACGGCAAGCCCATCCTCGACGACCCCCGCTTTCGCGACCGGCTCACCCGCGTGGAGGTGGAGCTGATGGCGCTGGAGATCACCAACCTGCGCTTCCTCGACCAGATGCGCCGCAGCGGCAAGCCCCCCGGCGCGGACGTCTCCATGCTCAAGATCAAGGGCACCGAGATCCAGCAGGCCATCACCGAGCTGATGATGCAGGCGGCCGGCCCGCTGGCCCAGGCTTATCGCCCGGTGGACGCCATGGACTTCGACCACTTCACCGCCCGGCTGGCCCCGCGCTACTGCAACATGCGCAAGGCGACGATCTACGCCGGCTCCAACGAGATCCAGCGGAACATCATTGCGAAGGCGACGCTCGGGCTATGAACTTCGAGCTCAGCGAAGAGCAGCAGCTCCTGTCCGACAGCCTCCGGAAGTATCTCGCCAACGACTACTCGTTCGATGCCCGCACCCGAGTGGTGGCATCCACCATCGGATACAACGAGAAGACGTGGGCGGCCTTCGCGGAGATGGGCCTGCTCGGGATTCCCTTCGCCGAGGAGCACGGCGGCTTCGGCGGCGGCGCGGTGGACATGATGCTGGTGATGGAGGCGCTGGGCGAGTCGCTGGTGGTGGAGCCGTACTGGACCAATGTGGGCGTGGCGGGACGGCTCATCGCCCGCGGGGGCTCCGAGACGCAGGCCAAGCGCATCCTGCCCGCGCTGATCCAGGGCAAGCAACGGCTGGCCTTCGCCCACACCGAGGCGGGCAGCCGCTATGACCTTCGGCACGTGGGCGCCCGCGCCAAGCGCGCCGGCGGCAACTGGACGCTCGAGGGCGAGAAGCGGGCGGTGCTGCACGCCGCCGCCGCGGATACCCTCATCGTCTCGGCGCGGACGTCGGGCGGGGACGGAGACCCGGGCGGCATCAGCCTCTTCCTGGTGGACCGCGGGGCACCGGGCGTGACGCTCAAGGAGTACCGGACCATCGACGAGCTGCGAGCGGCGGACCTCTGGCTCAGCGACGTGAGCGTGCCCGCGGACGCGGTGCTGGGCGGTGAGGGGCAGGCGCTCGGCCTCATCGAGGAGGTGGCGGACTACGCCACCGCGCTCCTCTGCGCGGAGGCGGTGGGCGGCATCCGCTACGCCAACGACACCACGCTGGAGTACCTCAAGACGCGGCGCCAGTTCGGCGTGCCCATCGGCACCTTCCAGGCGCTGCAGCACCGCATGGTCGAGATGGTGATCAGCTACGAGCAGGCCCGCTCCATGGCCTGTCTCGCCTGCGTGAAGGTGGAGGCCGCGGACGCCGCCGAGCGGCGGCGCGTGATCTCGGCGGCGAAGATCAAGATCGCGGACGCCTGCCGCCACGTCAGCCAGGAGTCGGTGCAGATGCACGGCGGCATGGGCATGACCGAGGAGCTGAAGGTCAGCCACACCTTCCGGCGGCTCACCATGATCGCGCAGACCTTCGGCGACGCCGAGCATCACCTGGAGCGCTTCGCCGCCGCCGACACGGCGGCCGGTGCGGCGAGACACTAGCGGGGGCGCCGGGGGACGCGCCGGCGCCCCCGGGCGCCCTACTTCTTCTTCTCCTTCTTCGGCTTTTTCTTCTCCTTCCGCATTCCAGTGCCCTTGGCCATGAACTCACCCCCTCTCTCGCGCGCGGCGCGCGCGTCTGTCCGGGATTATAGGCCGCGATCCCGCGGCTTGACCAAGAAGTCATGGCGGTGACATCATCCCGCCACCGTTCCGAGGGCGCCGCCGCCGAAAAGGAGCCCGCCATGAAGGATTCCGCGCCCGACGAGGTGCCGCAGCGATAAGCGCGCGGTCGCTCGCGCTCCTCGCCGCCGGCCGTCTCGCTCGCCGCGCGGATGGCGGCTGCCCATGGTGCGGGTGAGCGCTACGATCTCCCGCTGCCGCTCGCCTACTTCGTGGCCGGCGCGGCGCTCACGGTGGCGCTGTCCTTCGCCGCCGCCGCGGGCGCCGCCCGCGCGGCGCCGCGCCCGGCCTCCGGCGCCGGGCGCGTCATTCCCCTGGGTCGATTCCTCGCGCGGTTGCGTCCGGTCGCCCGGCTCGTCGGGCTCGGGCTGTTCGTCCTGGTGATCGCGGCGGGTCTCCTGGGCGATCCGCACCCCCTGAAGAATCTCGCGCCCACCCTCGTCTGGATCATCTGGTGGGTGGGGCTCTCCCTGGTGACGGCCTGCGCGGGCAATGTGTGGCCCGTGCTCGACCCCTGGCGCACCCTCTTCGACGGGGCGGACGCGCTGGCGCGCCGCCTACGAGGCGGCCGCGGCCTCGCGCTCGGATTGCCGTACCCGGCCCGGGCCGGGGTGTGGCCGGCCGCCGCGCTCTTGCTCCTCTTCGTCTGGCTCGAGGTGATCTTTCCGGACGCCTCGGTGCCCTCGCGCATTGCTGGCCTCGGGCTGGCCTGGACGGTGGTGACGCTCACCGGCATGGTCTGCTTCGGCGCGGACACCTGGCAGCGGAATGTCGACGTCTTCGCCGTGTACTTCGCGACGCTGGGCCGCTTCGCGCCGCTGGCGCCGGGACCCGATGGGCGCAGCCTGATCCTGCGCCTCCCGGGCCGCGGGTTGATGGCGCCGGAGCCCGTGCCCGCGGGCCTGATCGGCTTCGTCATCGCCATGCTGGCCACGGTGCTCTTCGACGGGATGCTCGGGACGCGGGCGTGGCGGGCGCTCGACCGCACGCTGAGCGAGGGGCTCGCCCGCGTGGCGGATCGCGAGGGATATCTGCTCGCCACCGCCGGGTTGCTCGCGGTGTGGCTGGTCTTGCTGGGCGCCTATCTGGCCACCGCCTGGCTCACCTCCCGGCTCGCCGGCGTGGGCTCGGCCGCCGCCACCGCGCGACTCCTGGCGCCGAGCCTCGTCCCCATCGCGACCGCGTACCACGTCGCCCACAACCTCTCCTACCTGCTGCTCGAGGGGCAGGAGCTGATCCCGCTTCTGTCCGATCCCCTCGGGCGCGGCTGGGATCTCCTGGGCACCGCGACGTGGAGCCCCGACGTCACCCTGGTGGGCTCGCGCTTCACCTGGTACGCGGCGGTGGGCGCCATCGTCACGGGGCATGTGATCTCGGTGTGGCTGGCCCATCGTGTCGCCCTGCGCGAGTGGAGCCCGCCGCGGCGGGCGCGGCGCGCGTCGCTTCCGCTCACCGCGCTGATGGTCGTCTATACCGCGCTGAGCCTGTGGGTGATCGCGGACCCGCTGGTGCGCTTCCGGGAGCCGGATGCTTCCGACTCCCGGCTTCCGCTTCCACCGTCGCCTATGCCTCGTACTCTTGGGTGACCTCGATCGAAGCCTCACCCTCGTCGTCGAGGGTCAGTGTGATCAGGTTGGGCCGGCAGCATACCGTGCAATCCTCCGTGAACGTCTGCCGGGGGCCCCCGCTCGGATCCACCGTCAGGTCGTTCTCCTCTCCGCAGAACGCGCACCCGTAGGTCACGCCCCGCATTCTACGCGGGAATGTGTCATGATGGCCCTGTCTGGCCCGGCCGTCGGTTCCTCGTGGGACCCCCACCCTCCCAGATCACGACTCCGCAGCCAACTTCCGCGATCCGGAGCGTGTCCCCAACCGCGGGAGATCGATCCGGAGGCAAGTCATGGCACACAAGCTCTTCATCGGAGGCCTGGCGTTCTCGACATCCACCGAGCGTCTGCGCGAGGTGTTCGCTCAAGCCGGAGCCGTCGAGTCGGCCGCGGTGGTGACCGACCGTGACACCGGGAACTCGCGGGGATTCGGCTTCGTCGAGATGGCGTCGGCGGAAGCGGCGGCCGAGGCGGTCAAGCTGCTCAATGGCAAGGAAGTGGACGGCCGCACGCTGAAAGTGGAGCTGGCCAATTCCGCGGGGGCGGGCGGAGGTCGGAGCGGCGGCGGGGGCGGGTATCGGAGCCGCGGCGGGAGCGGCGGCAGCGGTAGCAGCGGCGGCCGCTGGTAGGCAGTCCCCTCGGCGTCCGCCTCAGCCGGTGTTCCGGAGTCCCGCCGCGATCCCGTTGACGGTGAGGACGATCACCTCGCGCAGCGCCTCCCCCTCGGGACCTTCCGGGTCCGGGAGGGCGCGCAACCGGCGCAGCATCTCGACCTGGAGATAGTTGAGCGGATCCACGTAGGGATTCCGCAGCTCGATGGACCGCTGGATGACGGGCTCACCGTCCATCAGCGCGCGATGCCCGGTGATGGCGAGGATGGCCTCGCGGGCGCGCCGGTGCTCCGCCTCGATGCGGGCGAAGAGTGCCGCCGCGCGGGGGCGCTCGGGATCGAGGCCGACGTAGAGGGTGGCAATACCGAGATCGGCCTTGAGCAGCGACATCTCCGCATTGTCGAGGAGGGCCCGGAAGAAGGGCCAGCGGCGGTGCATCTCGCGCAGGAGATCGGGCGGGGCCCCGCCCTCCGCCAGCGCGGCGCCCAGCCCGAACCAGCCGGGGAGATTGAAGCGGCTCTGCATCCAGGAAAACACCCAGGGAATGGCGCGTACCTGCGCAATCTCCAGGGTGGCGCCCCGGCGCGTGGCAGGCCGTGAGCCCAGGCGCAGCCGGCTGATCTCGTCGATGGGCGTGACCGCGCGCCAGAATTCCACGAAGCCCGGCGCCTCGACCAGGGACCGGTAGGACGTTCGCGCCGCTTCCGCCATCGCCTCCATGGCCCGGCGCCACTCCTCTGGAGCGCCGGGGAACGCGCCGGGCTCCTCCCCGCCGGTCGCGGAGGGCCCGGCCCCGGCAGGCGACGACGCCTCCAGCACCGCGCTCACGATCTGCTCGAGATGGCGGTGCGCCAGCGCGGGGTCACCGTAGCGGGCCGCGAGCACCTCGCCCTGCTCGGTGAGCCGGAAGCGCCCGCCGACGGTGCCCGGCGGCTGCGCGCGAATGGCCCGCCCCGCGGGGCCGCCGCCCCGGGCCACCGTCCCGCCGCGCCCGTGGAAGAGGGTGAGCGGCACGCCCCGCGCGGCGCAGACCCGGACGATCTCCTCCTGGGCGCGGTAGAGGGCCCAGTTCGCGGCGAGGTAGCCGCCGTCCTTGTTGCTGTCCGAGTACCCGATCATCACCGTCTGCTGCCCGCCCGCGCGCGCGAGGTGCTCGCGGTAGAGGGGAAAGCCGAAGAGATCGTCCAGGATGCGCGGGGCGGCCTCCAGGTCGCCCAAGGTCTCGAAGAGCGGCACGATCTCGAGTCCCGCCTCGCCGCCCGCCCAGCGAGCGAGGAGGAGCACCGTGAGGAGATCGGCGGGCCCGCGGGTCATGGAGATGATGAAGGGCCCCAGGAGCTCCGGCCCGTAGACGGCGCGCGCGCGGGCGAGGAGCCGGAAGAGCGCCCACGTCTCCGCGGTCTCCGGAGAGAGCGCCAGGCTCGCAGGTGTCTCCGGCACGGGCCCGGCCAGGAGCCGGAGCAAGGTCTCGGTGCGAGCGCGATCGTCGCCCTCGGCGAATCCGGCGCCGAGCCCGAGCGCGCTCAGCAATTCGCCGAGCGCCGCGGCCAGGCGCGAGGACTCTTCCCGGACGTCGAGCCGAGCCGCGTGGAGGCCGAACGCCTCGATCTGGAGGCGCACGGTCCACAGCCGGTCACGGGCCAGCGCGGGCGGCAGCGCGGAGGCGATGAGATCCAGCGGCCGGGTGAGATCGGCGAGGCTCACGCGCGCGGCGTGGGGCGTCGCCTCGAGGAGGCGCGCGGTCATGTCTTCGCGCGCGGCCGCCTCCAGATCGGCGGCGAGCAGCGCGAGGACGAGGCGGTAGGGCTCGTCCGTATAGCGCGCGTCGAGATAGGCGGCGCGCGCGGGGAGGGGCCGCCGCGCGGCCAGCCAGGCCTCGAGGGCGGGCGGCGGCGGCACCCGGCGCGCGCTGAGCGAGAGGCGGCGCGCGAGATCCTGGAGCGACCGGCGATGCCGCTCCAGCGCGAGCCCGCGGTGCAGGCGCAATGTCTCCGCAGTGATGTCGGCGGTGACGCCGGGATTGCCGTCGCGATCCCCCCCGATCCAGGAGGCGAGCGTGAGCCAGCGCGGGGGAGCGGCGAGCCCCGGATAGTGCCGGCCCAGCGCGCTCTCGAGGTCCCGGGAGAGCCTCGGCAGCGCCTCCCAGAAGATGTCCTCCACGAAATAGAGCCCCGTGCGGACCTCGTCGGTGACGGCAGGGCGGACCGTTCGCGCGCGGCCGGTGAGCCAGAGCGCGGTGATCTCGCTGCGGATGACGCCCACGTGCTCCTCCCGCTCGCGGGGGAGCACATCGGCGCGGTGCAGCGCGTGAAGCGACTCGCCGACGCGCCGGAGCTTGGCCAGTATCGTGCGCCGCTTGGCCTCGGTCGGATGCGCGGTGAGCACCAGCTCGATGGTGAGGCGGTCCAGCAGCGCGCGCATCGCCGCTTCCCCGACGCCGCGCGCCTTGAGCAGGCCCACCGCTTCCGCCACGCTCTCGGGCGGGGACGCCGGATGCTGCGCGCGCTCCCGGTCGCGGAGCGCGGCCACGCGCTGCGCCTCTTCGGCCAGGTTGACGAGATCGAAGTAGAGCGTGAAGGCGGCGGCCACGCCCCGCGCGGCCAGCGGCGGCAGCGCCGCCACCTCGGCGGCGAGTCCCTCCGCCGCGCCCGCCACGCCCGCGCGCCGGTCCTTGGCGCGCGCACGGATGCGCTCCTCCACCTCGAAGAGGGCGGGGCTTTCCTGCTCCGTGAGCACCTCGCCGAGGAGCGTGCCGAGGAGGTGGATACTCGCCGAGAGGTCCATGCCGCCGCTTGTCGCTCCTCTCACACTCCGTGGCAGTCGCGCGGGCGGGGCGGTGTCTAACTACCGATGGCCATTGCCCAGTTCGTTGGCACGTCGGTTGCTCTAGAGGAGCTTCGGGCAGTGTACGCCATTGGCCCGGGAGGAGACCATGGGCATCCTGAGCTTCGCGAAGAAACAGCTCATCGACATCCTGCAGTGGACCGAGGGTGGCGACGACCTCCTCGCCTGGCGCTTCCCGACCGCCGATCTCGAGATCCAGCAGGGCGCCCGGCTCGTGGTGCGCGAGACGCAGAAGGCGCTGTTCGTGGATCAGGGGCACGTGGCCGACCTCTTCGATCCCGGCACCTACACGATCAAGACCGCGAACCTGCCCGTGCTCACCGACCTCCGGCACTGGGACAAGCTCTTCGAGTCGCCGTTCAAGAGCGAGGTGTACTTCTTCTCGACGCGGCTCCGGCTCAACCAGACCTGGGGCACCGCCAACCCGCTCGCGATCCGCGACCGCGAGTTCGGCGCGGTGCGGGTGCGCGGCTTCGGCGTGTACAGCTATCGCATCAACGATGCCTCCGTGTTCTTCCGGAACATCTCCGGCACGCGCGAAACTTACGCGGTGGCCGAGCTCGAGGGCCAGCTCCGCAGCACGCTGATCACCACGCTGACCACCCACCTCGGCGAGAGCCAGGTCCCCTTCCTCGACATGGCCGCCAACAGCGACGCGCTGGGGCGCGCGGTGCTGCAGAAGGCGCGGCCGGCCTTCGCCGCGCTGGGTCTGGGGCTCGAGGACTTCCAGATCCAGAACGTGTCGCTGCCCGAGGAGCTGCAGAAGCGCCTCGACGAGCGCATCGGCATGGGCATCGTGGGCGATCTCTCGCGCTATACCCAATTCCAGGTGGCCCAGTCCATTCCCACCGCAGCGGCGGCGCCGGGCGGGGCGGCGGGCGCCGGCGTGGGGCTGGGCGCGGGTATCGCCATGGGCCAGGCCATGTCCCACGGCATCCAGCTGGCTCAGGCGGGGCAGGCGCAGGCCCGGCGAGGGGAGTCGCCCTCCGGGACGGCGGCGGTCCAGGGCGGCGCCGGCATCACGCCGGCCGCGCCCGGCGCGGTGGGCAGCGTCTGCCCTCGCTGCCAGACGCGACTCGACAAGCCCAGCAAGTTCTGCCCCGAGTGCGGGGCGCCGCTGGGTTAACCCGCCCCGCCGGCCGCGCGCAACCGCATGAACTGTCCCGGCTGCAGCGGAGAGATGTCGTCGAAAGTGTACGAGGGCAAGTACGTCGGCTCCATCACCCTCGACCTCTGCCACGGCTGCTCTGCCCTCTGGTTCGACGGCCTCGAGAGCCTCGGGTTGTCGCCGGGCTCCATCCTCGAGCTTCTCGTGGTGATGAACGACAACCGCCCCGCCACGCGCAACCCGCTGGGGGATAACCTCGCCTGTCCCCACTGCCACGGGCGCCTCGTGCGCACCGTCAACATGCAGCGGACCACCCGCTTCACCTACTGGCGCTGTCCGGGGGACCACGGGCACTTCATCACCTTCTTCGAGTTCCTGCGGGAGAAGAACTTCGTTCGCCCGCTCAGCCCCGTCGAGATCGAGGAGCTGAAGCAGAACATTCGCACCGTCACCTGCTCGAGCTGCGGGGCGCCGGTGGACCTCGATACCGGGGCGGGGTGTCCGTACTGCCGGGCGCCGCTCTCCATGCTCGACGCCAAGCAGCTCGACACCGTGGTGGCCGCGCTCAAGCGCGAGGAGGCCCTTCGCGACGACGCGGCGCGGCGGGGGCTCGATGGGCCGCTCGCGGTGCGGCTCCTGCAGGATCGCGTCTCCGTGAGCCGCGAGTTCCGGAAGATGGAGCCGGGGGCGCTACACCTCGATCTCGCCACCGGGCTGTCGGGCGGTGTCCCCGGTGTGCTCTCGGCCGGGATCGTGGAGGCGGGCGTGGCCGCGCTCTGCGCGCTCCTCAAATCGGGCGACTGAACCCGCCTCCGAAACCTCCGCCGAAACCATCCGGCAGCGCAGGCCAGGATGTGTCATGATGTGGGTGATGCAAGTCCTGGCCTTCTGCACCCCCGCGAATACCTCCTGGCGCTGGCGTATCGTCAGTTATTCCGGTGATGTCGTGGAGGAGTCACACCAGGTCTTCCCGACCATCGCGACCGCGGTGGCCCAAGGCGCGAAGCGCCTCGTGGAGATGAACGTCGTCGATCGTACCGTCGCCGCTCCCGGCTACCGCTCCACCCGGCATCTGCGTCGCCCGTCCTGACCGCGCCTCCTGAGCGTCGGTCCTGCCCGGCGTCCATTCTGGTAACTACGCGCCCATCCTGCTCGAGCCACATGCTTTCCCGCCACGAGCCGCTCGCGGCCCGGGATGCGCAAGGCGTCCCTCCCTCAGGGCCGGACGATGAGGTCGATCTCCACCGCGCCGCCCAGGGCGAGGCCGGTCACTCCTACCGTGGTCCGGGCAGGCAGCCGGCCGGGGGCGAAGTGGCGGGCATACTCCGCGTTCATGACCGCGTAGTTGCCGAAATCCGTGAGATACACACGCGCCATCACCGTCCGGTCAAGGCTGGTGCCCGCTCCACGGAGCACGGTCTGGAGGTTCTGCATCACCTGGCGGGTCTGGGCCACGATGCCCCCGGCGACCAGCTGGTTGGTGAGGGGGTCCACCCCGAGCTGACCGGTGACGAAGAGGAAGTCTCCCGCGCGGACGGCATGGCTGTAGGCGGCAGTGGGGGGCGGGGGCGGGGCGCCCGCCGCCATCAGAAACTCGAGATCCATCGCGCTCCTCCTCGAGCGCGAAGTGTAGCAGGACACCGAGATCAACGCGCGGCGCCAGGCACTATGGCGCTGGGCGGGCCGGTGGTCTATCTTGACCTGGAAGCGAAGCGGGCGCTTGCCTCGACCGTAGGCAGCATCCCGCGGTCCTGAGAGCTCGGTAAGACGCGGGGGAGACAGGCGTGGATCAGCGCGAGGAGAAGGAGCAGCTGACGGCGGCGGATCAGCGCGAGCACGAGCGGCTGCGAGACCGGCTGGAGCTCTTCCGCCAGCTCGTCGAGAACAGTCAGGGCCTGGTCTGCAGCCACGACCTGAAGGGCAATCTCCTCTACGTGAGCCCGGCGTCCGCGTGGGAGCTCGGGTATGCCCCGGAGGACGGGGTGGGCCGGAACCTCCGGGAGTTCCTCGCCCCCTCGGTGCGCCCGTTCTTCGACGGCTATCTGGCGCGCATCCTCGAAAAGGAGGCGGACCGCGGCCTCCTCCGCCTGGTGAGCCGCGACGGCCAGGAGCGGCTCTGGGCCTATCGCAACGCGCTCTTCCGCCTTCCCGGGCGCGAGCCTTACGTGATCGGCCATGCGGTGGACATCACCGAGCGCGCTCACGTGGAGTCGCTGCTGCGAGACAGCGAGGAGCGTTATCGCACCGTGATCGAGGGCCTCGAGGAAGGGGTGCTCTTCAAGAGCGCGGCGGGCGCCATCTCGGGCTGGAACCCCAGCGCGCGGCGCATTCTCGGCCCCGCCGTCGAGCGCCTGGGCGCTGACGCCGTCAAGGAAGACGGCTCGCCCTTCCCGCCCGAGGAGCAGCCCGACGCGCTCGCCCTCCGCAGCGGCCTGCCCTCACCGCGCGTGGTCATGGGCGTCCGCCGTGAGTTCGGCCAGCTCAGCTGGATCTCGGTGCGGGCACATCCGCTGATCCGCTCGGGCGACACCGCGCCCCACGGCGTGGTCATGTCCTTCGTGGATATCACCGAGCGCCGCCGCGGCCGGACGCTGAGCGGCACCATCTCCATCTGTGCGTCCTGCAAGAAGATCCGCGACGCGGAAGGCACCTGGTGGCCGGTGGAAATCTATGTCCGCGACCATTCGGAAGCGGAATTCAGCCACGGCCTCTGCGTGGAATGCGCGCGGCATCTGCGCCAGCAGTTCCGCCTGATGGACTAGCCCCGCGCCCGCGCGGGGCTAGTCTTCCACCGCGTGCACGACCACCTGTGCCCGAAGGCCCTGCACGGTGGGAGGATCCACCACCCCCGGCCCCGGCGTGAGGGTGTTCGCCGCGCCCGCCGCGACGCCCAGCGCCAGCGCGTCCGCCGGCGACTCGCCCTTGGCGATGGCCGCCACGTAGCCGCCGAGTAGCGCATCACCGCTGCCCACCGTGCTGAGCGCGCGGACCGCGGGCGAGGCGGCGAACCAGGCGCGGCCGGCGCCGCTGAGCAGCGCGCCCCGCGGGCCCAGCTTGACGACCACCGTGGTGCCGCCGCCGGCTTCCCGAGCCCGACCGGCGAGGGTGCGGAGCGCATCGGTGCGGCAGCCCGTCCATTCGATGAACTCCTCCTCGTTGGGGGCCACCAGCTCCGGCTTCTCGGCGACCCCGGCGCGCAGGGCGTCGCCCTCCGCGTCGAGGAAGACGCGGGCGCCGGCGGCACGTGCCGCACTCACCAGCCGGCCGTAGAGCGAAGCGACGAGGCCGGGGCGCAGGCTGCCCGCCACCACCACCAGGTCCGTCGGGTGAACCCGGTCGGACAGATGTGCGACCAGCTGGTCGGCGGCATCGGCGGTCACCGGGTCCCCGGGCTCGAGCAGCCGCGTCTCGGAGGCGCCGGTGGGATCGGCGATGAGCACGTTCTCCCGCGACTCGCCCGGCACCTCGACGAAATCGGTGGTGATGCCGCGGTCGGCGAGATCACGCCGGATCCATGCGCCCGTGCGTCCGCCCACGAAGCCCGTGCATACCACGTCCTCGACCCCGAGGAGTCGGGCAGTCTTGGCCACGTTGAGCGGCTTGCCGCCCGCCACCGCCAGCGCGCGTCCGACCCGGTACTCGGCGGAGGCGCGGAAGCCGGGCACGACATAGGTCTTGTCGATCGCCGCGTTGACCGCGACGCACCAGAGTCGCATCAGGCGGGAGAGATCACGACCTTCGCCGCGTCCTCGTGGTAGTCGGCGAGCGCCTGGAAGGCTCGCGGCCCCGCCTCCAGCGGGACCCGATGAGAGACGAAGGACTCGAGGTCCACCATGCCGTGAGCGGCGAGCGCGATGGTGCGGGCATAGACGGGCTTCATCCGGCGGGAGATCTTGAGGGTGAGGCCCTTGCGGCGGGCCGGTGCGGCGGTGAACGCGGTCCGGTTGTCGGCGCAGATGCCCACCACCACCACCGTCCCCAGCGCGGCGGCGAGCTGCGCCGCCTGGTCCGGGGTCTCGGGCGCGCCCGCAGCCTCGAAGACGACGTCCGCGCCGCGTCCGCCGGTGGCGTCGAGCATCGCCGCCACCGGATCCTCGCGGGCGGCATTGAACGTGGCGGTGGCCCCCGCGGTCTTGGCCAGGCGCAGCCGGTAGTCGTGGAGATCGGTGGCGAGCACCGCCTGGGCGCCGGCGAGGCGCGCGAGCTGGACGAGGAGGAGGCCGATGGGCCCGCAACCGAGCACCGCGACGATCGCGGCGATGCGCGGCGCCGCCAGGTCCACCGCGTGCAGGGCCACGCCGAGGGGCTCGAGCAGCGCCCCCGCCGCGTCGCTCACGCCCGAGGGCAGGGGGTGGAGGAGATGCGCGGGATGGACCAGCCGCTCGCGCAACGCGCCGGCCACCCCCGGCGAGCCCACGAAGCGAACACGCGGGCACACGTGGGGATGGCCGTCCACGCAGAGCTCGCACGCGCCGCAGGCGATGGCGGGATCGACGGCCACGCGGTCGCCCGCGCGCACCCGGACCACCCCCGGGCCCACCGCCTCCACCACCCCGGCGAACTCGTGGCCCATCACGAAGCCGCGCTCGAGGGAGTCCGGCCCGCCGGTCTCGCCCCGGTAGTAATGGAGGTCGGTGCCGCAGATGCCCACCGCGGTGACGCGCACGAGCGCCTCGCCCGGCCCGGGCTCGCGCACGTCGGGCACGGACGTCAGCTCGAGCGTGCGCGGCCCCATCAGGCCGAGGGCCTTCACGCGCTCACCCGCGGCCGGCGGCCAGCGGCGGCGGGCCGAGGCGATCGCGCGGGTGCCCGGCCATGGTGAGCAGCGTGTCCACGAGGTCGCCCAGCGCGGAGACGGCGTCGGCGTCGGCCAGGCGGCCGTCCTTGAAGTGGGCAGACTCGAGATAGACGCTGGTGGGCGCCACCAGGGCGCCGAACCAGGCGAGCACCGCGCGGAGGTGCCAGTCCACGCCGAGATAGTGATGGGACGAGGCGCCCATGGCCACGATGCCGATGGGCTTGGCACGGAGCGTCTCCAGCGGCGTGAGGTCGAGGAGATTCTTGAGCGCGCCGGTGAAGGAGGCGCGATACACGGGGCTCGCGAGCAGCACCGCGTCGGCCTCGGCGAGCGCGGCCACGATCTTGGCGGTGTCGTCGTCGAGGCGGTCCGGCGGACGGCCGTCGGCGAAGCCGAGCCGGAAGTCGGCGAGGCTCAGCAGCGAGGCCGAGACCCCGGCCCGGGCCGCGGCCCCGTCCACCGCCGTCCGGATGGCGGCATGGAGCCGCCCGGGCGGCGTCACCGCGCCTACCACCGCCGCGAGCCGGAGCATCGGCTCAGGCCGCCGCGCGGTCGTGGTCGCGGCGCGCCACCGCGGCGCGCACGCGCGGGATCAGCTCGCGGCCGTACTCCTCCGCGTCCTTGAGGGGGTCGAAGCCGCGGATGAGGAGGGTGGTGACGCCGAGGTCGTAGTAGTCGAGGAGGGACTCGGCCACCTGCTCGGGCGTGCCCACCAGCGCGGTGGTATTGCCCGCGCCGCCCACCGCCGCCGCGATGGGCGTCCAGAGCCGCTTGTCGTGCAGCTCGCCCTGGCGCGCGAACTCCACCAGCCGCTGCGCGCCCACCGCCTCCGGCAGGGGCAAGGTGCGGTCGCCCTGCTTGGCCCGCACGGTGGCGAGAATGCCGCGCGCCTTGTCCCAGGCGGCGTCCTCGGTGGGCGCGATGATGGGCCGCAGCGAGACGCTGACCCGCGGCTCGCGCCCCACCCGCGCGCCCGCCGCGCGCACCTCGGCGACGCGCTGGCGGATGGCGGCCAGCGGCTCGCCCCACAGCATGTAGACGTCGCAGTGCTTGGCGCCGATGGCGTGCGCGGCCTCCGAGGCGCCGCCGAAGTAGAGCGGGATGTGCGGCTTCTGGACGGGCTTGATCTCCGAGAAGGCCTTGGCCACGCGATAGAACTCGCCCTCGAAGTCGAAGGGCTGCTCCTCGGTCCACGTGCGGCGCAGCAGGGCCAGATACTCGTCGGTGCGGCGATAGCGCGTGTCGTGGTCGAGCCAGTCGCCGTCCTTGGCCTGGTCGAGGTCGCTGCCGCCGGTGATGATGTGGAGCGAGACGCGCCCTCCGGTGAACTGGTCCAGGGTGGCGGCCTTGCGCGCGGCCAGGGTGGGGGCCACGAAGCCCGGCCGGTGGGCGATGAGATAGCCCAGCCGCTCGGTGTGGGCGGCGGCGTGGCTGGCGACGAGAAAGCCCTCGGCGGCGGTGGAGGTGTAGCCCACCAGCACCTTGTCGAAGCCCGCGCGCTCGTGAGCGCGGGAGAAGTCCCGCACCCAGGCGGCATCGATCTCGCCGCCGATGACGTGGACGGCGGCGCCGTCGGCGCCTTCCGGCCGCACGCCGATCATGCCGATGACCTCGATGGGCATGGAGCGATCCTAGCGCGCGGCGATGCGCTCCGCCAGATGCTGGGCATCCTCGCCGACGCCGCAGAGGACGGACGACTTGAGCTTGTGCAGCCACGGCAGGCCGAGGAAGTAGAGGCCCGCGCAGGGGGACACGCCGCGCCGGTGCCGAGGCTCACCGGCGGTGTCGAAGGCGGGCAGGTCGATCCAGCCGAAGTCCGCGCGAAAGCCCGTGGCCCAGACCACGCTGGTGACGCCGGCCGCGCGCAGGTCGAGGAGGGGAGGCGAGGTGACGCGGCGGGTAGCGGCCGGCGCCGCGGGGTCCGTGTGCGCGGGCGGCGGCTCGAGCCCCGCGCGCCGCGCGTAGTCGTCCGCGGAAGTGCGGAACGCGGTCCACCCCTCGTCGCCCTTCGCGAGCTGCGCGTCGAGGTCGTCGTCGAAGTGGAGGCGTCCGTCGGCGCCGCCCCGCAGATGCCCCAGCAGGACCACGCCGCGGGCGGCATAGGCGCGGATGTCGATGTCGTGGCCACCGCTCGCGCCGGTGACGAGCGGGTTGGGGGTCTGGCGCGCTTCGGGGCGCTCGGCGATCGTCTGGTCCAGCCCGCCCATCTCGCGGATCCACCAGAAGACGTCGCGGCCGCGGTAGCGCCGCGGCACGCGCCGGTGCCGCCCCACCGACAGGTAGACGGGGCGGCCGGCGCCCAGCAGATCCTCGACGATCTGGCAGCCGGAGGCGCCCGAGCCGACCACGAGCACCCCGCCCGGCGGCAGCGCGCCGGGGTTCCGGTAGCGGCTCGAGTGGACCTGGACGATCTCCGGCGGCAGCGCGGCCGCCGCCGCTGGCCGCACGGGCTCTTGATAGGGGCCGGTGGCGGCCACCACGTGGGCGGCCTCGTACGCGAGGCCATCCGTCACCACGCGGAGCCGCGGGGAGCCGGGTTTGCGCCGCACCGCGCGGACGGTCACGCCGGTCCGCAGGGGCGCCCGGATGAGGTCGCGGTACTCGTCGAGGAAGCGGACCACCTCGTCCCGCGGGGCGAAGCCCTCGGGATCGCCGCCGCGATACGCGTGCCCGGGCAGCTCGATGCTCCACGAGGGGAACTGGAAGGTGAGCGAGTCCCAGCGCTCACTGCGCCAGCGCTCGGCCACGCGCCCGCGTTCGAGGATGACGTGCTCGCGGCCGAGCGCGCGAAGGTGATAGCTCAGCGCGAGGCCGGCCTGGCCACCGCCGACGATGACGGTCTCGATCGACTCGCTCACGGCGGGATGGTAGCGCGAATTGCTTCCCTCGCGCGGAGCGCGGGTCTATGGTGGGGCGGTGCGCGCCATCCCGCCGCCGCTCGCCCTCGGCCTCCTCCTCCTGACGGCGGGGTCCGCCTGGGCCCAGGGCAGCGAGGTTCCCATCAACGCGAGCCACCGGATCTTCGTCGCGGAGTACGTGGCCGCGGTGAACGCCCGCGACGCGGAGCGATTCCGCCGCCTCGTGCATCCGCAGTCGCTCGCCTGCATCACCGACGACAACCGCGACTTCTACGACGAGTGGGTGGCGCGCGCCTTCCGCCGCACGTTGCCCGACACCTACCGCCTCCAGAGCGTGCGGGCGCTGGGGCCGAATGCGCCGCCCATGGTGCCGGCTCACATGGCGATCAATCCGGTCCCGCCCACCCACACGATCCAGATCGACGCGCAGCCCGCTCCCTACCGTTTCGTCACCATCCTGCTCCAGGTGACGCAGAGCGCGGGCACCTGGCTCCAGGTGATGCCCTGTCCCACCGCGGAGGGCCTCGCCGCCTTCCGCGCGGCCAAGAAGGCGAACGCCGCGCAGGACGCGCGCGTGAAGACGCTGGCCGACGGTCTTCCTGATTCCCTCCGATCCGAGATCACGGCGCTCATGAAGGCGGGGAAGAAGGCCGACGCCATCAAGCGCTATCAAGCGGCCAGCGGCGAGAGTCTCACCGTCGCGACGGGCGTGGTGGATCGGCTGGAAGCCGGCGGCGGCCCCTAGCTCAGGGCGCGGCGGCCGGGAGAGCCACCGTGCTCCCGGTGGCGCTGGCGCGCAGCGCCGCGGCCAGGATCTCCTGCACGTCGCGCCCTACCTCGGGCGCGCAGAGGCCTTCGATGGGCCGCCCGTCCCGCACGCGCGTGAGGAAGTAGGTCACGCCGTCCTTCTCGTCCGGCGGCAGCGCGGGGGCGTCCAGCGTCTCGCTGCCGTCCCCGGTCACCCGCTGCACTCGCCCCGGCCCGGGCCGGTCGCCCTCGCGAATCGGCCGCGGCTGATGCACGATCAAGGTCCCCGCGTCCCCGTAGACCACCATGGCAAAGGCGGGCTCCCCGCCGATCTGGGTCCAGGAGCCTTCGAGCACGGCGAGCGCGCGCGGATAGCGGAGGATGACGACGGCATTGTCCTCGCTGGCGAGCCCGACCTTTCGGAGATGTGCGGCCACCGCGGTGACCGCCTGGGGCCGGCCGAGCAGAGTCCGGGCGAGGATGCCGCCATAGCCGCAGTAGTCCACGAGCGCGCCGCTCCCGTTCCGGCGGGCGTCGTAGAGCCAGTCGCAGAACTGGGGCGAGCAGCCGAACTCGCGCGGCCCCGCGTGCCCGCCGCGGTGGGTGAGCTGCACCGGCTCCCCCACCGCCCCCGCGGCGGCCAGGGCCAGGCCATGGCGCAAGGCGGGCCGCCACACCGTGGGCCAGTTGACCATGAGCGGCTGGCCCGCGCGGCGCGCGGCCTGGAGTGCCGCCTCCGCGCCGGGCAGATCCGCCGCCATGGGTTTCTCGATCATGACGGGCAGCCCGCGCTCCAGGGCGCGCGCCGCCCACTCGGCGGAGCCGCGGTTGTCGGCGAAGCAGAGGATGGCGTCGAGATCGGTGCGCTCGAGGAGCGCCTCGTACGTGGGAAGCGCGGCCACGCCGCCGTGCTCGCGGCCGAGCCGCTCGCGGAGCCGCGCGTCCGGCTCCGCGATGGCCACGAGCACGCCGGGCTCGCCCGCGGCCACCGCCGCGAGGTTGGCCCAGACGTGATCGTGGCTGAGCCCGAGGACGCCGACCCGCAGTCGGGCCACGGCGGGGGGAAGCGCCTTACAGCGCCTTCAGCATGTTGTCGGCGTCGCTCACCTCGAACTTGCCGGGGGCCTCGACGTTGAGCGCCTTCACGGTGCCGTCCTCCACCAGCATCGAGTAGCGCTGGGACCGGACGCCCATGCCGCGCGCGGTGAGATCCATCTCGAGGCCCAGCGCCTTGGTGAACACCGCGCTGCCGTCGGCCATCATGCGCACCTTGCCGCCGGCCTTCTGATCCTTGGCCCAGGCGCCCATCACGAAGGCGTCGTTTACGGACACGCACCAGACCTCGTCCACCTTCTTGGCCCTCAGCTTGTCGTGGTTGGCCACGTAGCCGGGCACGTGCTTGGCGGAGCAGGTGGGGGTGAAGGCGCCGGGCAGGCCGAAGATCACCACCGTCTTGCCCTTGGTGAGGTCGGCCACGTTGAAGTTGTTGGGCCCGATGCTGCATCCGGGCTGCTCGGTCTCGATCATCTCGGTGAGGGTGCCGCCGGGCAGCTTGTCACCGACCTTGATCGCCATGGGGATCCTCCTTGATGGTCTCGTGGGATGGAAAGGGGATGTGGAGCGCCCTGCGCGCCGCAAGCGGCATGGTACCACACGGGGCGCGCGCCGAGTTTCGGGGAGTCGGGCCGCTTCGTTTACACTGGAGCGGTATGTCGGCGTCCTGGCTCGAGCCCCCCGATACCCGCGTGGCCCCGCGCCCCGCGGAGAGCGCCGTCGCGAGCCGTGCGGCCCTCGCCGAGGCGGCGGGCGGCGCCGCCACGCGCGCGGGCGGGGCGGTCCTGGCGCTCCAGAAGGGGGACGGGTACTGGTGCGGCGATCTTCTCGGCGACACCACGCTCGAGTCCGACTACGTGCTGCTCCAGCTCTGGCTGCACCCGCCCGAGGACGGCGCCTGGCGGCCGCCCACCCGCGGCCGCATCGAGAAGACCCGCCGGGCCATCCTGGAGCGGCAGCTTCCCGACGGCGGCTTCAACGTCTATCCCGAGGGCCCCGCCGAGCTGAACGCCACCGTGAAGGCCTATGCCGCGCTCAAGCTGGCCGGCCTGCCCGCCGAGAGCGAGCCCCTCACGCGCGCGCGGGAGTGCGTCCTGCGCCTGGGCGGCATCCAGGAGACCAACAGTTACGTCCGCATCAACCTGAGCCTGTTCGGCCTCTACCCCCGTCGGCACGTGCCGACCATTCCCCCCGAGCTCGTGCTGCTGCCCGGGGGCCTCATCTACGAGATGTCGTCGTGGACCCGCGCCATCGTGGTGCCGCTGTCCATCGTCCAGGCGCGCGCGGGGCGGCGTCCCGTCCCCGCCGGGTTCGATCTGGACGAGCTGGCCGCGCCGCGCAAGAGCTTCCGGCTCCCGCGGCGCGACGGGCTCTCCGCCGTGTTCGGCCAGCTCGACACCGCGCTCAAGGTCTGGGAAAAGGGCGCGCCGGAGATGATTCGCAAGTCGGCGCTGCGCGAGGCGGAGAAGTGGATGCTCGACCGCACCCGCCACAGCGACGGGCTCGGCGGCATCTATCCCTCGATGATGTACTTCATCATGGCGCTGGAGTGCCTGGGCTACCCGCGCGACCATCCCGATCTCGTGGAGGCGATCCGCGTGTTCGAGGGCTTGCTGACCGAGACGGAGGACCAGGTCTACTTCCAGCCCTGCTTCTCGCCGGTCTGGGACACCGCGCTTGCCATGTTCGCGCTGGGCGAGTCGGGTGTTCCCGCGGCGGACGCCCAGCGCCGCGCTGCGGACTGGCTCATCGCGCGGGAGGTCCGGCGGCGCGGCGACTGGTCGGTGAAGCGGCCGGACCTCGAGCCCTCCGGCTGGGCCTTCGAGTTCAGCAACGAGCACTACCCCGACATCGACGACACCGCCATGGTCTTGCTGGCGCTCGAGCACGCGCGCGCCTCCGACCTGGAGGCGCAGGCGCGCTGCGAGCGGCGGGCCCAGCACTGGCTCACGCAGATGCAGTCCAGCGACGGCGGCTGGGCCGCCTTCGACGTGGACAATAACTGGGCGTTGCTCAACCGCGTGCCCTTCGCCGATCACAACGCCATGCTGGATCCCACCTGCCCGGACATCACGGGCCGGGTGCTGGAGGCGCTCTGCCGGCGCGGGCTCAAACTCTCCGACCTTCCGATCGATCGCGGCGTCGCCTATCTCCTCCAGACCCAGGAAGCGGACGGCTCCTGGTACGGGCGCTGGGGCGTGAACTACCTGTACGGGAGCTTTCTCGCGCTCCGGGGGCTGCGCGCCTCTCACGATCGCACCGCCTCGCGCGCCATCTGGAAGGCCGGGCGCTGGATCGCGTCGGTGCAGAACGCCGACGGCGGCTGGGGTGAGAGCTGCGCGAGCTATGGGGAGGGTGCCTTCGTGGCCGCGCCGAGCACGCCGTCCCAGACCGCGTGGGGGCTGCTGGGGCTCCTGGCAACGGGCCAGGTGGAGAGCGAGAACCTCATCCGTGGCGCGCGATATCTCCTCGATACCCAGCGCGCCGACGGGACCTGGGACGAGACGCTCGCCACCGGCACGGGGTTCCCCGGCGTCTTCTATCTCCGGTACACGCTCTACCGGACCTACTTCCCGCTGCTGGCGCTCGCCCAGGTGCGGAGCGCTCTCGACGGCGCCGCCCGGGCGCTGCGCCTCGTTCGCGAGGGCGGCGCCGCCCCGGGGGTCTGAGCACCGCGTCGCCGCCCCGCCGGTGACGTCGGCGCGGCGTCACCCGCGCGGGCGCAGACCCCCGCCCGCGAGGGCCGCGTAGACCGTGGCCGCCAGCCGCGGTAGATCGGGATCGCGGGCGCCCATGAGGAGCACGGTGTCGCCCGGCCGCGCTTCCGCCGCCACCCAGCGCACGACCTCCGCGTGGTCGGCGGCATGACCGCAGTGGAGATCGGCGGGCAGGTCGTCCGCGAGCACGCGTCCCGTCACGTCCCGGACCACGGTGCCGCCCGCGTAGTACACCTCCGCGTAACAGAAGCGGTCGGCGGGGCGCAGGATCCGCGTCAGCAGCTCGCGCAGCTCCGGGCGCAGGAAGCGCGCGGGGCCATAGCCATGCGGCTGGAACACTGCCACCACGCGCGCCCCGCCCGCCTGGGCGGTGGTGAGCGCGGCACGGATCTTCTCGCCGTTGTGCGCGTAGTCGTCCACGACCCGGATGCCGCTCGGCGTCGTGCCCACCACCTCGAAGCGCCGCGCCACGCCTGGGAAGCGCGCCAGCGAGCGGGCGATGGCCTCCGGCGCGAGGCCGAGGGCGAGGGCGACCAGGGCGGCGGCGGCCGCGTTCTCGAGATTGTGGGCACCCGGCTGCGGGATGTCGAGGGGCACGCGCCCAGCCGGCGCGTGAAGCACGCCCCGGGCCCGATGCGGGCCCACGCTCTGGATCTCGAGCCGCGCCTCCGCGTCGTTGGTGGTGCCGTAGGTCCCGGCGCCGACGGCGCGCCCCACCGCGGCGGCCTCGGGACAGGCCGTGTTGACGAGCAGCCGGCGCGCATTGCGCGCGAAGGCCTCGAACTGCGGCCGTAGCGCCGCCACCTCGCCGTGATCGCGGCTGATATTGTGGATGATGCCGAGGGCGGGCGCATAGCCGGTGAGCGTGCCGTCGGACTCGCAGGCCTCGGCGGCCACCGGTGCCGCGTCGGGGCCCGCGAGGAAGCAGCCGCTCACGCCCTCGCCCACGAGGGCGGCGCCGCCCAGCGCGGTGGCGGGGAGTCCCGCCTCGCGGGTGAGCCAGGTCACCATGCCGGTGATGGTGCTTTTCCCGCTGGTGCCCGCGATGGCCACTCCCGGCCGGCCGGCGTTCACCACTTCCGCCAGCAGCGCGGGCCGGGCCACCCGCTCGATGCCTAGCGCGCCCGCCGCGCGCATCTCGGGCGTCTCCGCCTCCACCGCGGTGGAGTAGACGAAGCGGTCGAGGCCGGCCGTCACCGCCGCCCCGTCCTGGGCCAGGAGCGTGATGCCCAGCCCACGCAGGAGGGCGGCGAGATCGCCGCTCTTGCCCTGATCGAGCGCGCGGTCGGAGCCCTGCACCGCATGGCCGCGCGCCCGCATGAGCCGCGCGAGGGGGTTCATGCCCGCGCCGGCGATGCCGGAGAAGTGGTAGCGTAGCGGGCGCGCGGGCGCGGTGGGCGTCACCACTCCAGGATACGACAGGGAACCCGCGCGGCAGGCGTCTGGTGATGCGCGGCCGGGGGGGCTAAGATGCGCCCGTTCCACCATCTCGCACCGGGGAGGCGCGGCCGTGGTCGATCGATCGGGTAGGCATCTCATGACCGCCGGGGCCATCGTGACCATGGTGGGTCTCGGCATCATCCTGGTTCGCGAGCTGCGCCTTGCCCGCGAGTGGATTCCGGTCATCGTGGGTATCGGCCTCTTCATCGTGGGCGCCGTCCGCTATCTGACTTCGAGGCGGGACTAGCATGGCCCGAGCGAGCAAGGCCCCCGCCGCGTCGCCCCGGCAGGTCACTCCCGACGCCGTGGACCCCCAGCACCGCTGGGACCGGCCCATCCAGGCGCCCGGCCACATGCAGGTGGACTTCGAGGAGCGCGTCGACTTCCGGCGGCTCCACGCCTATCGCCTGGGGCGCACGCGGCAGGCGCTGGCCCGCTCCGAGCTGGGCGCGCTGCTGACCTTCGACCAGCACAATATCCGCTACATCTCGAGCACGGTGATCGGGGAGTGGGCGCGTGACAAGCTCATCCGGTACTGCCTTCTCACCGGCAACGGCGAGCCCTGGGTGTGGGATTTCGGCTCGGCCGCACGTCACCATCGCCTCCACGCCCCCTGGCTCGATCCCACCCACTGCATCGCCGGCATGGTCGGCATGCGCGGCGCGGTGTCGCCCCGGGCGGGGCTGTTCGAGCGCGCCGCGCGCGAGATCAAGGACATCCTCGTGCGGGAGGGCGTGGCGGGGATGCCCCTGGGCATCGACGTGGTGGAGCCGCCCTTTCTCTTCGCGCTGCAGAAAGAGGGTATCGAGGTACGCGACGGGCAGCAGGTGATGCTGGAGGCGCGCGTCATCAAGAGCGCCGACGAGCTGACGCTGCTGAACATGGCAGCGGCCATGGGCGACGGCGTCTACCAGGACATCTTCGAGGCGCTCAAACCCGGGGTGCGCGAGATCGAAATCGTGGCCCTGGCCAACAAGCGGCTCTACGAGATGGGCTCGGACTGCGTGGAGGCCATCAACGCCATCTCCGGCGAGCGCTGCTCGCCGCACCCGCACAACTTCACCGATCGCCTCATCCGTCCGGGCGACCAGGCGTTCTTCGACATCATCCAGTCCTTCGTGGGCTACCGCACGTGCTACTACCGGACCTTCAGTGTGGGGCGGGCTACCGCGCCCCAGCAGTCGGCCTACAAGAAGGCACGCGAGTGGATGGACAGCGCCATCGCGCTCATCAAGCCGGGCGTGGGTACGGACCGCATCGCGAAGTGCTTCCCCCGGGCGCAGGAGATCGGCTTCGAGAGCGAGATGGCGGCCTTCGGGCTCAACTTCTGCCACGGCCTGGGTCTGGGTCTCCACGAGCGTCCCATCATCTCGCGCTTGAATTCACTGGAGGATCCGATGGAGCTCGAGGCCGGCATGGTCTTCGCGGTGGAGACTTACTGCCCCGCCTCGGACGGCATCTCCGCCGCCCGCATCGAGGAGGAGGTCATCGTGACGCCGAAGGGCGCCCAGATCATCACGCTGTTCCCCGCGGATACGCTGCCCATCGCCAACCGGTACTAGACGCGCGGTGCTCGACTCCGCCGGCGCGATCTTCCGCGTCTTCCTGCGTCTCGGCCTCACCTCGTTCGGCGGGCCCATCGCGCACCTCGGCTACTTTCGCCGTGAGTTCGTCGAGCGGCGCCGGTGGCTCAGCGAGTCGGCCTACGCGGATCTCGTCGCGCTCTGCCAGTTCCTGCCGGGGCCCGCGTCCAGCCAGGTGGGCTTCGCGGTGGGGCTGTCGCGTGGCGGACTCGCCGGCGGCCTCGCCGCCTGGGCGGGGTTCACCTTGCCCTCGGCAATCGCGCTCACGCTCTTCGCCCTGGGTGCGGGCGGCATCACAGGCCCCGCCGGCCTGGGGGCGCTTCACGGGCTCAAGGTGGTCGCCGTCGCCGTCGTCGCCCAGGCGGTGTGGGGAATGGCACGCGCCCTCTGTCCCGATCGCGAGCGGGCCAGCATCGCGGTGCTGGCCACCCTCGTGGTGTTCTTCGCCGCGACGTCGGCGGGCCAGATCGGCGCCATCGTGCTGGGTGGCGTGCTCGGCCTCTGGCGGTGCCGCGACGCACCGGGAGCGCCCACCGGTGGGCTGCCGGTGGCGGTGCCGCGCGGGGTCGCCTCGGCCTGTCTCGCCGCGTTCTTCCTGCTGCTGGTCGGACTCCCGCTCGCGGTCCGACTCGGGGCGGGGCATGCCGTCGAGGTGTTCGAGGCGTTCTATCGTGCGGGCGCGCTCGTCTTCGGGGGCGGGCACGTCGTGCTCCCGCTCCTGGAGGCGGCGGTGGTGCCGCCGGGCTGGGTGAGCGAGGGCGCGTTTCTCGCCGGCTACGGCGCCGCCCAGGCGGTGCCGGGTCCGCTCTTCACCTTCGCCGCGTATCTGGGCGCGGTGATGCGGCCGCCGCCGAACGGCTGGGCCGGGGCCGCGCTTGGTCTCATCGCGATCTTCCTGCCCGGGCTCCTGGTGGTGACGGGCGCGCTGCCGTTCTGGGACGCGTTCCGGCGCCGGACCTGGGCGCAGTCGGCCATGCGCGGCGTCAACGCTGCGGTGGTGGGCATTCTCCTGGCCGCTCTCTACAGCCCGGTCTGGACCAGCGCCGTGCTCGGCCCGCCGGACTTCGCCCTCGCGCTGGTGGCCTTCGTGCTCCTCACCGTGTGGCACGCGCCCCCCTGGATGGTGGTGGCGCTGACGGCCGCGGCGGGCGCCGCGCTCGGTCTGGGAGGAATGGGGCGAGGGTGACGGGGGCGGCCGGAAGGCCGGCCGCCCCCGAGGGGTTCCGTGACTCGCTCAGGCGAGCGAGGTGAGCTTCTTCTGGATCTCCGGTCTCGGCACCGCGCCGATCATGGTGTCGCGCACCTTCCCGTCCTTCACGAAGAGAATGGTCGGGATGGAGCGGACCCCGAAGCGCGCGGCCAGCGCGGGATACGTGTCCACGTTCACCTTGGCCAGGGTGACCTTCCCGCCGGACGTCCGGGCCAGATCCTCGAGCACGGGCCCCACCGCGCGGCAGGGGCCGCACCACTCCGCCCAGAAATCCACCATCAGGACGCCCTCGGCGGTCGCGAAGGCCTCGTCGAAGGTCTTGTCGTCGAGATGCAGCACACTCGGATCAGTCATGGGTATCGCCTCCACGGTTGAGATGCCGGCCCCCCGGCGCCGGGTTCACGGCCGGCCGCCCCCGGCGCCGGGCGAATCGCCGACGCCGACTATCGCATCGTAAGAACAGCACCCCTAGGCCGGGGGCTCCGCCCCGGTGCGGTCGATGATCAGCCGGTAGTGCTCGGGGCGGCGGTGCCGCGCGAAGTTGAACACGGTCTCCTTGTAGGAGCGGGCGGCGTCGAGATCGCAGCGGGCGGTCACGAGCTCGTCCCCCAGCGTCGCGCACATCGCCACGATCTCTCCCGAGGGCGCGATGATGGCGCTCTGGCCGATCATGTCGCAGCCCTCCTCCCGGCCGCACTTGGCCACGCCCACCACCCAGGTCGCGTTCTGGTAGGCGCCCGCCTGCATCACCAGGTGATTGTGGAAGGGGCCGAGCAGATCGTGCTCGGGGGCGGGCGGATTGTGCACCGGCGTGTTGTAGCCGAGGCAGATCAGCTCCACTCCCTGCAGGCCCATGACCCGATACGTCTCGGGCCAGCGCCGGTCATTGCAGATGCACATGCCCACGATGCCGTCGAAGGCGCGCCACACCGGGAAGCCCAGGGTGCCCACGTCGAAGTAGCGCTTCTCGAGATGCTGGAAGGCGCGGTAGGGCTCGTGTTCCGCGTGCCCCGGGAGGTGGATCTTTCGATACTTGCCGATGAGCGATCCCCGGCGGTCCACCAGGATGGACGTGTTGTAGCGCCGGGTCCGGCCCGCTTCCTGCGTGAGCTCGGCGTAGCCGAGACAGACACCGATGCCGAGCCGCTGGGCCTCATCGAAGAGCGGGCGTGTCTCCGGGCCGGGCATCTCGCGCTCGAAGAAGGCGTCGATCTCCCCCTGGTCCTCCATCCACCAGCGGGGGAAGAAGGTGGTGAGCGCCAGCTCGGGATACACGATCAGATCGCACCCGCGGGCGTGGGCCTGGCCGAGGAGCGCGAGGAGGCGCTTGACCACCTCGCCGCGCGATTCGCTCCGCGCGATGGGCCCGAGCTGAGCGGCGCCGACGGTGAGGACGCGGGCCATCAGGCCACCCGCCGCGCGGCGCGCGGCGCGGTGAGGTCTGCGCGACGGTAGTCGAGGCGATGCCGGCCGCGCCGGCCGTCACGGGCCAGCAGCCGGATCAGCAGGCGCTCCAGGCCGCCCACGACCACGTCGAGGCGGCCGCACACCCACGAGCCGAGCCGCCAGCCCAGTGCCCGCCGGATCCCCGCGCGCAGTCGGTTCAGGCCCAGCGCCTCGTGGCGGTAGTCGCGGAGCCAGTCGAGCTGCCAGGGGAGACGCGGATCCGCGTCGAGCTGCCACTTCTCGCGGAAGCGGCAGAGGGTGGACAGGTTCCACGCGTCGCTCCAGCGGAGCAGGAAGAAGCCGAGACGGCGCACCGGTCGCGGCGAGCCGGCATCCACGTACACGAGCGAGAACGGGGCGGCGGTGCGCTCGTAGAGGACGTCGAGGGCGCGCGCGGCCATGCTGAAGCGCTCGCGAGGGACGACGACCACGGTGACCGGGAGTGCCATGGAGAAGCGATTGTCGCATATCCGATGCGTATAATCGCGCCATGCCCGATCCCGCGCGGCGCCACGCCTTCGAAGCCTCCGAGCCCCTGGTGCGCGCACGGGCCTCCGTCGGCTAGAATTGCCGCCATGACCATCAAGGGCAAGGCCTATATCGCCGGCATCTACGAGCATCCCACTCGCAAGGCGGACGACAAGTCGCTGGCCCAGCTCCACGCCGAGGTGGCCAAGGGCGCGCTGGAAGACGCGGGGCTCACCCGCGCCGACGTGGACGGCTACTTCTGCGCCGGTGACGCGCCCGGCCTGGGCCCGCTCTCGCTGGTGGACTACATGGGGCTCCAAGGTGCGCCACATGGACACCACCGAGACCGGCGGCTCGTCCTACGTGATCCACGTGGGCCATGCCGCGGAAGCCATCGCCGCCGGGAAGTGCAGCGTGGCGCTCATCACGCTGGCGGGCCGGCCGCGTGCGGAGGGCATGGCCACCGGCACCGCGCCCCGCAACTACGGGTCGGCGGCCCCGGATGTGCAGTTCGAGTATCCTTTCGGGCCCACGGTGGTGAACATGTACGCCATGGCCGCCCAGCGCCACATGCACGAGTTCGGCACCACCAGCGCCCAGCTCGCGTGGATCAAGGTGGCGGCCTCGCATCACGCCCAGCACAATCCCCACGCGCTCCTGCGCGAGGTGGTCACGGTGGACGAGGTGGTCAATTCGCCGATGATCGCCGACCCGCTGCACCGGCTGGACTGCTGCGTGATCACCGACGGCGGCGGCGCCCTCGTGGTGGTGTCGCCCGAGGTGGCGAAGCGGCTCCGGCGCCCGCGCGTCCGCCTGCTCGGCGCGGGAGAGGCGCCCAAGCATCAGATGGGCGGCAAGATCGACCTCACCTATACCGGCGCCGCCCGCTCGGGCGCCATGGCCTTCGCGGAGGCCGGCGTCACGCCCGCGGACATCCAGTACGTGTCCATCTACGACAGCTTCACCATCACGGTGCTGATCTGCCTGGAGGACCTCGGCTTCTGCCCCAAGGGCGGGGGCGGGCGATTCGTGGCCGACGGCAATCTGATCTCCGGCCAGGGCCGGCTGCCCTTCAATACCGATGGCGGCGGCCTCTGCAACAACCATCCCGCCAATCGCGGCGGCATGACCAAGGTGATCGAGGCGGTGCGCCAGCTCCGCGGCGAGGCGCATCCGAAGGTGCAGGTGCCGAGCTGCCGCCTGGCCCTGGCCCACGGCACCGGCGGCTCGCTCGGCACGCGGCACGGCAGCGCCACCGTCATCCTGGAGCGGGAGTAAGCCATGGCCCCCCCCATGGCATCTAAGGAGCGCACGTATCCCGCCCCCGAGCCCAATCCCGAGACCAAGCGTTTCTGGGAGGCGGCCGCGCAAGGCCAGCTCCTCCTCAAGAAGTGTGGAGACTGCGGCGAGGTCCACTACTATCCGCGTGCGCTGTGCCCCTTCTGCGGGAGTGACCGCACCGACTGGCAGCCGGCGTCGGGCCGGGGCACCGTCTATTCCTGGAGCGTGATGCGGCGGGCAGAGACCCCCTACGCCATCGCTTACGTCACGCTGGACGAGGGCGTGACCATGATGACCAATATCGTGGACTGCGATCTCGACGGCATCCGCATCGGCCAGCCGGTGCGAGTCGTGTTCAAGCCCACCGCGGGCGGACCGCCGCTGCCGGCCTTCACCCCCGCATGAGCGCGGCATCACTCGTCGTCGAGCCGGTGGCCGGCGCCCTGGGCGCCGAGCTCTCCGGTGTCGATCTGACCCGGCCGCTCTCGTCCGAGACGGTGGCCGCCATCCGCCGCGCCTGGCTCGAGCACGGCGTGATCTTCTTCCGGGAGCAGGATCTGCCGCCGGCCACCTTCCTCGAGTTCGCGCGACAGTTCGGGGAGCCGATCGAGTATCCCTTCGTGAAGGGGCTGCCCGAGCATCCCGAGATCATCCCGGTGCTCAAGCTGGCCAGCGAGCGCATCAACTTCGGCGGCCTCTGGCATTCCGACACCACCTACCTCGACCTGCCGCCCATGGCCTCGATGCTGATCGCGCGGGAAGTGCCGCCCGCCGGCGGCGACACCCTCTTCGCCAGCATGTATCTGGCCTACGAGGCCCTCTCCGAGGGAATGAAGCGGCTCCTGGAGGGGCTGAGGGGCATCAATAGCTCCGCGAGCGCGGACGCGTCCAAGACGCGCGAGGATCGGCTGAAGGACAATGCGCGGGAGGACGCGCGCACGGAGTACGTGGCCCACCATCCCATCGTGCGCACCCATCCCGAGACCGGGCGCAGGGCGCTGTACGTCAACGTCGGGCATACGGTGGGTATCGAGGGGCTGAGCCGCGAGGAGAGCGCGCCCATCCTCGACTATCTCTTCCGCCATCAGATCCGGCCCGAGTTCACCTGTCGCTTCCGCTGGCGGCCCCGCTCCATCGCCTTCTGGGACAATCGCTGTGTGCAGCACAACGCCGTGAACGACTACCACGGGCACCGGCGTCTCATGCACCGGATCACGCTGGGCGGCGACAAGCCCCGCTGACGGCGGCGCTCCGCCCGAAGGCCGGCGGCCGCCCGGGCGGCCTTCCCTCCGTCTGTAAGCACAGTGCGACGCAACCGCCCGCGAAATCACATCGGAAGCGCGTGGCACACCTCCTGCTGTCCTTGTCCCCCTGTGCCCGGCGGACTCAGGGGTCGCGGCGAATGACTGACCGCTATAGACGGTAGGAGGAGACGAGGAATGGCTGAGCAGACGATCGAGCAGCTCCTGCCCGATGTGGCCGCCCGGCTTCGCGCCGGTGGCCGGGTGGCCGATATCGGCTGCGGGGCGTGGAAGTCGGGCATCGAGCTCGCGCAGGAGTTCCCGCGTGTCCGCGTGGACGCGGTGGACACGGACCGGGACGCCGTCGAGACAGCGAGCTGGGCGGCCGGGCGGGCCGGCGTGAGCGGCCGCCTGGTCTTTCATGTCGCGTCACCCGAGGACGCGCCGCTCACCGGTCCATACGACCTGGTGGCGGCGCTGGACGATCACGACGACCTCGCGCACTCGCTGCGCGCGCTCCGCCGCATGCGCCAGCTCGCCAGCCCCGGCGGCACGGTGCTGGTGGCGGCGGCGCGGGGGGATGCTCTGGTCGACGCCGTGTATGCCCGCGCGGCGGGCTTCAGGCAGGTGGACCTCTTGCCCGGCGCCGCCGCGACGCATCACTTCTTCCGGCTCACGCCGTAGGTGTAGTGGATCATGACCCGCAAAGGAGGTCTCCCATGACCAGGCGCTCCCTGCTCGCTCCGCTCATCGTGGTCCTTCTCTTCGCCGCGGGCTGCGCCGGCCAGTCCGAGCATGCTCATTCGACCGCGCCGGGGGCCGCCGCGCCGGCCACCGGACCGTCGTCGGCCGCGCTCGGTGGTCCTCCGCCGCTCTGGAAGAATCTCGGGAGCTATTCGCATCCGGTCACCACCGTCTCGTCGCGGTCACAGGCGTATTTCGACCAGGGCCTCAGGCTGACCTACGGGTTCAACCATTGGGAAGCCCAGCGGTCCTTCCGCGAGGCGGCGCGTGTCGATCCTGCCTGCGCCATGTGCCAGTGGGGCGTCGCCATCACCTACGGCTCCAACTACAACGACCCCACCAATCCAGAGCGCGAGCAGGGGGCGCTGGCCGCGGCGCAGAAGGCGCAGGCCCTCGCGGCGACGGCGACCCCGGCCGAGCGCGCCCTCATCGAGGCGCTGGTCAAGCGGCATCAGCCCGGCGGCGAGCGCGTCACGCTCGATCGGGCCTATGCCGACGCCATGCGCGACGTTTCCCAGCGCTTCCCGGACGATCTCGAGGCCGCCACCTTCTTCGCGGACGCCATGATGAACCTGCGGCCGTGGAATCTCTGGACCCCGGAGGGCCAGCCACAGCCGGGGACGGAGGAGATCGTCCGTACGCTGGAAGGCGTGCTGGCAAAGAATCCGAATCATCCCGGGGCGCTCCACCTCTATATCCACGCGGTGGAGGCCAGCCAGACACCGGGCCGCGCCGCCGAGGCCGCCGACCGGCTGCGGGGCCTCATGCCCGGCGCCGGGCATCTCGTGCACATGCCGTCCCACATCTACCTCCGGGTGGGACGCTACGACGAGTCGGTCACCGCAAACGTCCGGGCGGCGGAGGCGGACCGCGCCTACTTCCGGGAGGGCATGCCCAGCCCCATCTACCGCGGCATGTACTACCCGCACAATCTCGACTTCATCTGGCATGCCGCCAGCATGGACGGGCGGGGCGCGGACACGGTGCGCGCGGCGCGCGACTTCGCCGGCGAGGTGCCGCTTCCGATGCTGCGCAAGATGTCGGACATGGAGACGGCGCCCGCCGCGCCCATCTTCGCGCTGGCCCGCTTCGGCCGCTGGGAGGAGATCCTGCGCGAGCCGGCGCCGCCGGCCGACCTGCCCTACTGGCGGGGCGTCTGGCACTATAGCCGCGGGCTCGCCTTTGCGAGCACGGGACGGTCGCCCGAGGCCCAGCGCGAGCTGGCCGCGCTCCAGACGGTGCGCGACGGCGTGCCGGAAGCCCGCACGCTGGCCGGATTCTTCAAGACGCGCGAGATGCTCACTCTCGCCGTCGAGGTGCTGTCCGGCGAGCTCGCCGCGCGCCGCGGCGAGGGAGACGCCGCCGTGCGCCACCTCGCCGAGGCCGCGCGCATCCAGGACGGTCACTGGTTCACCGAGCCGCCGCCCTGGTATTTCCCCGTGCGCCAGTCCCTCGGCGCCATCCTGCTGTCCGCCCGCCGCCCCGCCGAGGCGGAAGCGGTGTATCGCGAGGACCTGCGCCGCAATCCGGAGAACGGCTGGTCGCTCTTCGGCCTCGCGCAGGCGCTCCGCGCGCAGGGCAAGACCGACGAGGCCACCACCACCGACGCGCGATTCCGTCGCGCCTGGGCCCGTGCCGACGTCACGCTGACCTCGTCGCGCTTCTAGCCGAGCCGGGCCGTCGCCGCGACGGGGTCCCGAAGGCGGGCGGGATTTGCGTCGCGGCGACGGGGCGGGTAGAGTGGATGGCCAGGAGGGACCGATGCCTGCGTGCATAGCTTGCAGCTCGCGCGACGTCGAGAGCACCTGCTCCGGAGCGTACATGGCGGAGACGTCGGACGTCATCTACCTCGGCTCCTCACCGGTGGTCGAGTGCCCCGCCTGCGGCACCAAGCCGCTGCGGTGCCAGCCCGAGATCTACGGCGACGTGTTCATCTGCCCCGGCTGCACCCAGCGCGTCTTCCGCGACGAGCAGCACCACTGCCGGACCTGTGGCCACTCCTGGGTGCATCCCGACCTCGAGGAAATCTTGGAGCGTGAGTCGGAGACGCTCGAGATCAGCACCGAAGCCGGGGAGAGCGAGGCGGTGGACGAGGGCGAGGCCGCGGTGCTGGAAGTACTGCCGCAGTCCTGCGACGCCTGCGGCGCCGCGCTGTTCAGCTTGGTCCGCGTCGACGGCCAGCTCGTGTGCCGCTGCCGCTGCGGCGCCACCGTCGCGCCCGGCGCTTCCGACGGCTCCGAGAGCGACTGAGGCCGCATCGGGCGCGCCCGATGACCACGCCTGCCATCGCCCTCGCCCAGGTCTGGCGCTGGGCCGGCTGTCCTCCCTTCGCGCTGGAGCGGGTCAGGTTCACCGGCGGTGATCCCATCCTGCCCGGCGTCTTCCAGGTCGGCACCGCGTCCATGACTTCCATCGCGGCGGCCGGGCTGGCGGCGGCCGAACTGGCCCAGCTTCGCGGCGCCGGCCCCCAGACGGTGAGGGTGGACGCGCGCGCGGCGGCCGCCACCTTCCGCAGCGAGCGCTATCTCCGCGTCAACGGCGAGAAGCCCCCTGATCCATGGAGTCCCATCTCCGGCTACTACCGCACCGCGGATGCCCGCTGGATCCAGCTCCACTGCAATTTCCCCCACCACCGCGAGGGCGTGCTGCGCCTCCTGCAGGTGGAGGACAAGCGCGAGGCGGTGGCCGCCGCCATCAAGGACTGGAAGGCGGCCGAGCTGGAGGACGCGCTCACCGCCGCCGAGATGTGCGCGGGCATGATGCGCATGCCCGAGGAGTGGCAGGCGCATCCGCATGCCCAGGCGCTGGCCATGCTCTTGCCGCTGGAGATCATCCGCATCGGCGACGCGCCCGCCGAGCCCCTGCCGCCGGGAGATCGGCCGCTCTCCGGCATTCGCGCGCTGGATCTCACCCGCGTGATCGCGGGGCCCGTCTGCGGTCGCACGCTCGCCGAGCACGGCGCCGACGTGATGCAGGTCACCGCCGCGCACCTGCCCAGCATCGGGATGCTTGTCCAGGACATGGGACGCGGCAAGCTTTCCACCTCGCTCGACCTTCGCCTGGAGACGGACGCGGAGCGGCTGCGCGGGCTCATCCGTCAGGCCGACGTCTTCAGCCAGGGGTATCGCCCCGGCGCCATCGCCGGACACGGCTTCTCCCCGGAGTCGGTGGCCAAGCTCCGCCCCGGCATCGTCTACGTGACGCTCTCGGCCTTCGGCCACACGGGCCCGTGGAGCGGGCGTCGCGGCTTCGACAGCCTGGTGCAGACGGTGACCGGTATCGCCGGGGAAGGCGGCCGTGCCATGGGCGTGGACCAGCCGCGGCCGTTGCCGTGCCAGGCGCTCGACCACGCCAGCGGCTATCTCGCCGCCTTCGGCACCATGGTGGCGCTCGCCAAGCGCGCGACGCAGGGCGGGAGCTGGATGGTGCGCGTGTCGCTGGCCCAGACGGGGCGCTGGATCGACCGGCTCGGCCGCGTGGACGGCCTCGGCACGCCGGACCTCCCGCCGGAGGACGTCGCCGATCTCATGGAGACGTCCGAGACGCCGTGGGGCAGCCTGCTGGCGGTGGCGCCCGCGGCGAAGCTCTCGGCCACGCCGGGATTCTGGGCCCGCCCCTCGGTGCCGCTCGGCACGCATCCGCCGGAGTGGCCCGCGCGCGCGGCCTGACGATGCGCGAGTATCAGTACCGCGTGGACGGCGACGGGCGCGTCTTCCACGACGGGACGGAGATCGTCGACGCGCCGACCCTCCGCTTCTTCCTGCTCGGCATGCGGCGGCAGCCCGACGGGCGCTGGCTGGTGCCTTGTCAGGGCGAGCAGAACTGGTTCGAGGCCGCCGACACGCCCTTCGTGATCCAGCGGCTGCGGCTCGACGCGGCCGACGGCCGGCTGCGCGCGGCGGAGATGCTCCTCGCCGGTGAGCTGGCGGAAGCGCTCGATCCCGCCGGGCTCGAGACCGAAGCCGGACACCTCTACGCCCGCGTGCGCCGCGGCGCCTTTCGCGCGCGCTTCGGGCGCGTCGCCATGCAGCAGCTCGCACCCTATCTCGACGAGTCCACCGGCGCCCCCACGCTGCTCATGGCCGGCGCCCGACATCCTATCCGCGACGCCCGGATAGACGGAGGAGTTCATGCCCGCTGATCCCACGTCTGCCTTGACCCCGAAAGAAATGGCCGCCCTGCTCCGCGCCTCCATGGAGGCCCTGCGCGCCGAATCGGCCGCGCTCGGCGACCGGGCGGCGTCCTGGCATCCCGCGCCCGGCGAATGGTGCGTCAAGGAAGTGCTGGGCCACATCATCGAGGCCGAGCGGCGCGGCTTCGCGGGCCGCGTGCGCGACTTCGTCGCCAGAGACGAGCCTGCGTGCGTGGGCTGGGATCAGGAGGTGGTAGCGCGCGAGCGGAAGGACTGCGCGCGGCCGCTGAGCGCCCTGGTGGACGAGCTGAGCGCGCTACGCGCGGACAGCGTGAAGCTGGTCGAAGGCCTGCCGGCGGCGGCGCTGAGCCGCGGCGGGGCGCATCCCAAGGTGGGCCGGCTCACGGTCGGCGACGTGGTCCACGAGTGGGTGCACCACGACCGCAATCACCTGAAGCAGATCATGACCAATGTGCAGGCGCAGGCCTGGCCGCACATGGGGAATGCCCAGCGCTTCTCGGCCCCCTGACCCGGCCGCCGCTCAGCCTCGAGCGCGGCGCGCGGCCTCGAACTCGGCGCGCGTCTCCGGCCCCGGAGGATAGGCGCCCCGCAGCGGCGCCCCCGCCTGGATCTTCGCGAGCACGAAGGCTTCGAGCTCCTCCTGCTCGGTCCCGGCGGCGGCGATCTTGTCGGCCAGGGCGCGCGGCACACAGACCACGCCGTCGCCGTCGCCCACCATGATGTCGCCCGGCATCACCAGCACCTCGCCGCAGCCGATGGGCACATCGGCCTCGACGGCGTGGTGGCGATGGACGTTCGCCGGCGCCGCCGGCCCCTGGGCGAACACCGGCAGGCCCATGGCGGCCACACCCGCGTAGTCGCGCACGCCGCCGTCCATCACCGCACCCGCCGCCCTGCGCACCTTGAGCCGCGCGACGAGGATGTCGCCGACGCCGGCCGCCGTGCCCACGCGGCGGCAGTCGAGCACCAGCACCTTGCCTGCCGGGAACTCCTCGATGGTGCGCCGCTGCGGATGGTTGGGATCGCCCAGGCTCTCGAAGGTGGCGAGGTCCTCCCGCGCGGGGACATAGCGCACCGTCACCGCCTCCCCGGCCATGCGGGCGCCGGGCACCACCGGCCGCACGCCGGCGAGGTAGACGTTCTTGAACCCGGCCTTGAAGAGCTGGGTGCAGAGGGTGGCGGTGGAGATCGCCTTGAGGCGCTCGATGGTGTCGGGCAAGAGGTCGAGTAGTGCTGGGGTCATCGCATCCTCCTTGAGATGCCGCATATGATAAGTCTTTATCGCGCGCCCGACGACGGGCCCGACCAAAAGGGGAATGTCATGAGCGAGACGGTGGGATTCATCGGGCTGGGTACCATGGGGCTGCCGATGCTGTCGAACCTGGCGCACAAGGGCACCGCGCTGGTGGTCCACGACGCGAGCGCGGCCGCGGAGGAGGTGGCGAGCGCGCTTCCCGGCGTCACGGTGCTGCGCTCACCCGCCGAGGTGGCGGCGCGCGCCGACGTCCTCTTCACCTGTCTCCCCAACAACGACATCGTGCTGGGCGCCTATCTCGAAGCCGGCAGCGTCGCGCTGGGCGGCCGCCCCGGGCTCATCACCTGCGATTGCTCCACGGTGAGCCCGGAGGTCACGGTGAAGGTGGCGGCGGCGCTCAAGGCCAAGGGCATCACCCACATGGACACGCCCATGCTCGGCTCCAAGCCGCAGGCCGTGTCCGGCGACATCTTCTTCATCGTGGGCGGCGACGAGACGAAGCTGGCAGCGGATCAAGCCCTACCTCGAGATCATGGGCAAGCTCAACATGTACGTGGGCGGGACCGGCATGGCCAATCGCGTGAAGCTCATCCACAACGGTCTGGCCGCGGTGACCTCGGTGGCGGTGGCGGAGGCCCTGGCCATGTGCGTGCAGTCGGGCGTAAACCCGGGCACCTTCTACGACGTGGTGCGCCAGGGCGGCGGCATGGCCTTCGGCACCTACTTCGACCGCCGCGCCAAGCGTATCTTCGACGGGGACTTCTCGCCCACCTTCATGCTCGAGCACATGCGCAAGGACGCCACCCTGGCGCTGGCTCTCGCGCACGCGGTGCAGGTGCCCACGCCCATGCTGGAGGAGACCAAGCGCACCTACGACGAGGCGCTCGACAGCGGCTGGGGCAAGGAAGACTTCTCCGCCGTCACCCACGTGATCGAGAAGCGCATCAATCGCCGTCTCTCCGGAAAGTAGGAGACTCCATGGCCGCGCCGGCACGCAGCATCGGCTTCGAGGAGATCGTGGGCGGGACTTCGACGAAGGAGGGCAGCAGGGAGGGCACGTGGGAGGTGCGCACGGCGGGGGCGGGCCCGGCGGGGAAGCTGCCGCTCACCGCCGAGATGCTCCTCGAGCGGCCCAGCGGCGACATCTTCGGCCTCACCCAGAACGCGGGCATGGGCTGGGATCCGCGCGAGCTGGGGCGCCCGCAATACCTCATGCTCTCCACCCAGGGCGGCATCCGCGCCGCCGACGGCACCCCGATCGCGCTGGGCTATCACACCGGCCACTGGGAGATCGGCCTTCTCCTCCAGGCCGCGGCGGCGGAGCTGAAGGAGCTGGGCGCCATCCCCTTCGCGGGCTTCTGCTCCGATCCCTGCGACGGCCGCACCCAGGGCACCACCGGCATGATGGATAGCCTCGCCTACCGCAACGACGCCGCCATCGTGCTGCGCCGCCTCGTCCGCTCGCTCCCCACCCGCAAGGGCGTGCTCGGCGTGGCCACCTGCGACAAGGGCCTGCCCGCCATGATGATGGCGCTGGCCGCGCTTCGCGATCTCACCTGCGTGCTGGTGCCGGGCGGCGTCACGCTGCCACCCGAGCGCGGCGAGGACGCGGGCACCGTGCAGTCCATCGGCGCGCGCTTCGCGCACGGCGAGCTCTCGCTGGAGCAAGCGCAGGACCTCGGCTGCCGCGCCTGCGGCTCCCCCGGCGGCGGCTGCCAGTTCCTCGGCACCGCGGCGACCTCGCAGGTGGTCGGCGAGGCGCTGGGCCTCTCGCTGCCGCACTCGGCGCTGGCGCCCTCGGGCCAGCCGCTCTGGCTCGACATGGCCCGGCGCTCGGCGCGCGCGCTGGTGGCGCTCGAGGCGCGCGGAATCCGCACCCGCGACATCGTCACCGACGCCGCCATCCGGAACGCCATGGTGGTGCACGCGGCGTTCGGCGGCTCGACGAATCTGCTCCTGCATCTCCCCGCCATCGCGCATGCGGCGGGCCTCCGCCGGCCCACCGTCGAGGACTGGTCGGACGTCAACCGCCGCGTGCCGCGCCTGGTCGACGTGCTGCCCAACGGCCCGCGCAATCACCCGACGGTGCGCGTCTTCCTGGCCGGCGGCGTCCCCGAGGTGATGCTGCACCTGCGCCGCGCCGGGCTTCTCGACGAGCGCTGCCTCACCGTCAGCGGCGAGCCGCTGGCCAGGAGCCTCGACTGGTGGGAGGGGTCCGAGCGCCGGCGCGCGCTGCGCGAGCGCCTGCAGGCCGCCGACGGCGTGGATCCGGACGACGTGATCATGGCCCCCGCGCGGGCCCGCGAGCGCGGGCTCACCAGCACGGTGACGTTTCCCCGCGGCAACCTCGCCCCGGAGGGCTCGGTGATCAAGAGCACCGCCATCGATCCCAGCGTGGTGGACGCGGACGGCGTGTACCGCAAGATCGGCCCCGCGCGCGTCTTCACCACCGAGAAGGCGGCCATCGCCGCCATCAAGAGCCAAGGGCCCGAGCGCCTCAAGCCCGGCGACATGCTCGTGCTGATCTGCCGCGGCCCGCTGGGCGCGGGGATGGAGGAGATCTACCAGATCACCGCCGCGCTCAAGCATCTGTCGTGGGGCAAGCAGGTGGCCGTCATCACCGACGCGCGCTTCTCCGGCGTCTCCACCGGCGCCTGCATCGGCCACGTGGGCCCCGAAGCGCTGGCGGGCGGGCCGATCGGCCGCGTCCTCGAGGGCGATCGCATCCGCATCGTCGTGGATCGCAATCGCCTGGAGGGCAGCCTGGATCTGGTCGGCCACGACGGCCGCGAGTACGGCCCCGAGGAAGGCGCCCGCGTGCTGGCCGCCCGCACGCCGCGCCCGGATCTCGCGCCCGATCCCGATCTCCCCGACGACACGCGGCTCTGGGCCCTCCTCCAGCAGACGGGCGGGGGCACCTGGGGCGGCTGCGTCTACGACGTGGACGCGGTGGCGGCGGCGCTGGGCACCGGCACCCGGCGCTGAGCGGCGGCCGGCGGATCGGGCCGCCGGGCGAGCAGGAAGAAGATCGAGCCGAGCGAGGCGAGCACCGCCAGCACGGTGAAGCCCGAGACGTAACTCCCGGTGCGGTCGGCGAGGATGCCCGCCACCAGCGGGCCCGCGATCATCCCCAGCATCACCACCATGGACGAGATGCCCGAGATCATGCCGAAGGACCCGCTGCCGAAGTAGTCGGCGCGGATGGCGGCCATGAGCGGCCCGCGCATCCCCCAGGCCAGACCATGGAGGATGGCGAACACCACCACCATCCAGTAGGCGCTGGCGTGTGCCAAGAGCAGCAGCGCGGCGGCATGCCCCACCATGCAGGCCACCACGATGGCCCGCTTGCTGAAGCGGTCGCCCGCCCAGCCGCCGGAGAGCTGCCCCGCGATCTGGCAGATCGTGATGAGCGACACCACGCCCGCCGCCTGGGCCAGCGAGATGCCCAGGCGCTCCGTCACGTGGACCACCATGTGGACCATCACCGCGGAGACGACGAGCAGCGCGGAGCCGTGGCCGGCCGAGATGAGCCAGAAGGCGCGGGTGTGCATGGCCTGACGGGCGGTGAAGTCGACGTCGGCGGTCATGCGCGCGGCGGCCATCGCGGGCTCGGCGTCGGCGGTGTCGCCGTCCACCCGCCAGCCATGGGCCTCCGGACGGTGGCGGATGAGCTGGGCCAGCGGCAGCCCCGCCAGGATGATGACCACGCCGGAGAGGAAGGCGGTCCAGCGCCAGCCCACCTGCAGCATCACCGCGGCCACCAGCGGCGTCATCAGCCCGCCCATGGCCATCCCCACCGAGGAGTAGCTCAGCGCCTGCGCGCGCCGGCGGCGGAACCAGTTGACGATGGCCACGGTGATGGGGAGGTAGCCGCCGAGCCCGGCGCCCACCGCCATCACGAAGAACGTGAGGAAGAAGGTGACCGGCGAGTGGACGCGGCTGAAGAGCATGAAGCCGATGCCCAGGACGACCATGCCGGTGCGGATGAGCACGCGCGGCCCGAAGCGGTCGGTGAGCCAGCCCTGGATGGGGCCCAGCACCGCGCTCTCGGCGCGCGCCAGCGCGAAGGCGGCCGAGAGGAGGGTGCGGCTCCAGCCGAACTCCTCGCGCAGCAGCACGACGTAGGCGCCGTAGGCGTAGAAGAAGAGCGAGCCGATGAGCGCCTCCAGGCCGAAGCCCGCCGCCACCACCCACCAGCCGTAGAAGATGCGGCCGCGGCGCTCGCCCGTCATGGCCAAGGCCTCATCGCGCGCGGCATCTCCGTGAGGTCAGGGCGCGCGCGGTACCGAAGCACGGATCAGGCCGGGCGGAGGAGGGCGAAGAGGCGCGTCAGCGCTCCCGGCTTGTCGACCCGCGCGACGAGGTCGGCGACCTTGGCCGCGCGCGTGGCGCCCAGCGCGGCGCCGGCGAGGCGGAGAAACTTGTCGCGGAGCGCGTCGTCCGACTGCGGATTGTCCCAGTGGCCGAGCGGCACCTCGATCCGGCACGAGAAGCGGCGGCCGTCCCGGGTCTCCACCTCCAGCGTCTGGCGCTCGCCGTGGGCCTCGGGATCCACCACCAGCGTGATCCGCTGCATCAGCGCGCGCGTGACCCGATCGCCCACCGCGGCGGCGGTGAACTCCTTGAGCGTCAGGCGCCCGAAGCGGATGATGCAGGCGAGCGCATACGTCACGCTCATCTGGGCCTCGAGCACGGAGTCCAGATGGACGCCGCCGATCATGCGGCGGCTCATCTCGGACAGCACCACGCGCACGTGGCGGACCTCCTCGGCGGCGATCTCGTGCTTGGCGCGGAGCTCCAGCATCGCGTCCGCCGCGCTGTTGATGCCCCAGCACACCGGATAGGGCTTGAAGCCTTTGCGCAGGATCCGGAAGCCCTCACCGAGGCCGGCGAGCGGCGCGCTCGGGTCGGATTCCCCGGGGGCGAAGGTCGCGAAGAGCCCGCCCCAGGACGCGTCGAGCACCTCGCGCGGGCCGGTGACCCCGCGCCGCGCCAGCACCGCGGCGGTGAGGCCGATCTCCGCCGAGCGGCCCGGATGCAGGCGCTTGCTCATGGCGCCGTCCGCCATGAAGGCCCAGGTCCCGCCGGTATAGGAGCCGGCCAGCCCCAGCGCGTCCGCGGTGCGCTCGGCGTCGAGGCAGAGGACACGCGCCGCCGCCACCGCCGCGCCGATGCTGCCGTAGACCCCGGTGGTGTGCCAGCCGCGGAGTGTCATCACGTCGTAGCTCGCCGCGTCGGTGAGGCGCGAGGTGATCTCGTGGCCGGCGACCAGCCCCAGCAGCACGTCGCGCCCGTCGCCCTGCGACAGCTCCGCGGCGGCGAGCACGGCCGGCACCTGGCAGGCGCCCGCGTGGCCGCCCCCGCCGATATCGTCCAGCTCGCGCATGTGGGCGTGCGCGCCGTTGAAGAGCGCGGCGGCCTGGGGCGGCGCGCCACCCTTGGTGCCCCAGACGGTGCAGGTCCCGGCGGCGCCGAGATCGGCTCGCGCGCGGGCGAGATGACGGGCCTCGGGCGTGGTGCTGCCCTGGAGCGCGCAGCCCAGCGCGTCGAGGAGCACGCGCCTCGCCATGGCCACCACTTCGGCGGGCAAGCCCTTCCAGGTGAGCGCGGCCGCCCAGCCGGCGAGGGCTTCGGAAACGCTCGGGCCGACGCTACGGCCCGTCATTCAGCATATCGAACATCTACACGGCGGGACGGTGAGAGCCGAAAAAGCATTCGCGAACGATTCATGGGTGGCGTCATGTTCGGCGACCTACTCTAGGGGTCCGCGCGCGAGGAGTCAATGGTTGCGCAGACTACGCTGCGCGTCGCCGCTCGCCCACTCCCGCCGCGCGCCGTCGGTCCCCACGTCGCCCGGCCACCAGGGCGGCGGCCACGATCACCATCCCGATGAAGGACACGCTGAACGCGATCGGACCCATGTGGGTCGTCAGCTGCAGGTGGCTGTAGGCGTGCCAGGTCTCCCCCGCCGTCTGGATGAGGGACCCCACGAAGGCGACCGGGATGGCGAGCCCGGTCTCGGAGCGCCTCAGGTGATCGACGAGCCCCCACGTGCTCGAGACGAGCATGCCCGCCACGCCGAAGTAGAGGGGGAGGTGCACCGTGCTCAGGTGCTTGACCATCTCGTCCATCGTGGTGGCGTCGAAGCCGGGATTCAGGAACCCGTGCCAGGCGAAGTCATAGGCGAGGCCGACGCACTCCACGCCGAGCCAGATCCACATCCACGTTCGAGGATTCCACATGCGCCAGCCCTCCTCTCCGATGGCGATATATTCAGCGTACACTCCGCCCGTGCCGAGCCGCTTTTTACCGGGCCAGTCCCGACTACCCGGGAGTATCGACCACGCGGCGCCCGCGGCGCGCCGCCAACCGGCTGCCCTCGGGCACGACGCGCGTGGCACCTTCGTTGCAGGTCCTCGGCGTGAAGGACATTCCCGATGGCACGACGACCGTTCACGGAACCCATGGGGGCGGAAGAAGCGACGGGCGGCCGCGCGGCCGCCGCCGACGAGGCCACGATCTCGTCCGACAGCTCGCGGGCGTTCGTCAACGGGACGCCTTGCACGCTTCCCGCCGATCCACGGGTGAGCCTGCTCGACTTCCTGCGAGAGCATCTCGGCCTCACGGGGACAAAGGTCGGCTGCGATCACGGGCAGTGCGGGGCCTGCACCGTGCTCGTCAACGGCCGGCGCATCAACGCCTGCTTGAGCCTCGCGGTGACGCACGCTGGGGATCACGTGACCACGGTGGAGGGCCTGGCGGGCCCCGACGGCACGCTGCACCCCGTGCAGGCCGCCTTCCTCGAGCACGACGCGTTCCAGTGCGGCTACTGCACGCCGGGTCAGCTCTGCGCCGCCGTCGCCCTGCTGGACGAGGTCGCGGCGGGCGAGCCGAGCGCGGCCACGCCCGAGCCCGCCCGGATGGGCGCGATCGAGCTCACCGAGGAGGAGATTCGCGAGCGCATGAGCGGCAATCTCTGCCGCTGCGGCGCATATCCGAACATCGTGGCCGCCGTGCGGGCGGCCGCCCGGAATTCCTCGCGATGAAGCCCTTCGCCTACACGCGCGCCGCCGACGTGCGCGCGGCCGTCACCGCCGCCGGTCGCGGCTCCGACGTACGCTTCCTCGCGGGGGGCACCAACCTCGTCGATCTCATGAAGCAAGGCGTGGAGGAGCCCGGCCATCTCGTGGACGTCACCCGGCTGCCCCTCGCCGAGATCGAGGAGGGGGACGGCGGCGGCGTCCGCGTGGGCGCGCTCGCTCGGAACACCGACGTGGCCCGCCACCCGCTCATTCGCCAGCGTTACCCGGTGCTGACGGAGGCTCTGCTGTCCGGCGCCTCGCCCCAGCTCCGTAACATGGCCACGGTAGGCGGCAATCTCCTGCAGCGCACGCGCTGCCCCTACTTCACCGATCCCGCCTTCGCCGAGTGCAACAAGCGGCGACCCGGCTCCGGCTGCGCCGCGCGGCGCGGCTACACGCGCATGCACGCCATTCTCGGTGCGAGCGCGGAGTGCATTGCCACGCATCCCAGCGACATGGCGGTGGCGCTGGCGGTTCTGGACGCGGTGGTGGAGGTGCTCGGCCCCGATGGTGAGCGCGCCATCCCCATCGGCGACTTCCACCGGCTTCCCGGCCGGACGCCTCACGTGGAGACGGAGCTGCGCGCGGGCGAGCTGATCACCGCGGTGTACCTCCCCGCGAGGTCCTTCGCGGGACGGTCGCACTACTTGAAGGTGCGCGACCGCAGCTCGTTCGCCTTCGCGCTGGTGTCGGTGGCGGCCGCGCTCGACCTCGACGGCAGCGGGACGATCCGTGCCGCCCGTCTCGCCCTGGGCGGCGTCGCGCACAAGCCCTGGCGCGTCGTGGACGCCGAGGACGCGCTGGTCGGCCGGCGCGCCGAGGCCGGCGCCTATGGCGCGGCGGCGGAAGCCCTGTTGCGCGGGGCCGAGCCCTATCGCGACAACGCCTTCAAGGTCGAGCTGGCCCGGCGCAGCGTGCTACGCGCGCTGACGGTCACCGCGACCCGAGGCTGAGGAGGCCGTCGATGCCGGACGTGGTGGGCAGCCCCCTCGAGCGAGTGGATGGCCGTGCCAAGGTGACGGGCGCCGCGACCTACACTGCCGATCACCACTTCCCCGACGTCGCCCATGCGGTCGTGGTGACGAGCGCCATCGCCCATGGACGTGTCGAGTCGGTCGACGCGGGCGCGGCCGAGGCCGTGCCCGGCGTCCTCGCGGTGCTCACGCACGAGAACGCGCCGCGGCTTCGGGGGCGTCTCGAGCGCGACGCCGACGGCAATCACGCCATCCACGCGCTGCAGGACGCGGCGGTCCGCTACGCCAATCAGCCCATCGCGGTGGTGGTGGCCGACAGCCTCGAGCAGGCGCGTGAGGGGGCGCGGCGCCTGGCCTTCGGCTACGCGGAGACGCCACCGCAACTCGGCCTCGATCCCGCGCGGGGGCGTTCCTTCCGGCCCAAGCACGTCGTCGAGCAGAAGGCGGATACCGCGCGCGGCTCCGTGAAGACAAGCCTGGAGGGGAGCGCGCTCCGCCTCGAGCGCGTCTACACGACGCCGCTCCAGACCCACAATCCCATGGAGCCGCACGCGACGGTGGCGCAGTGGGAGGGCCCCCGGCGGCTCATCCTCCACGACTCCACCCAGGGACTCTTCGACTGCCGGGCCCGAGTGGCCCGCATCTTCGGCCTTCGCAAGGAGGGGGTGCGCGTGGTCTCGCCCTTCCTGGGCGGAGGCTTTGGAAGCAAAGGGCCGGTATGGTCGCACGTGATTCTGGCCGCCCTGGCCGCGAAGCATGTCGGCCGCCCGGTGAAGCTCGTCCTGGAGCGGCCGCAGATGTTCGGACCGGTGGGATGGCGCTCACGCACGCGGCAGACGGTGGCGCTGGGCGCCGAGCGCGACGGCACCCTCACCGCCGTCCACCACCACACCCTCGCGGAGACGTCGACGTTCGATGAGTTCATGGAGCCCTGCGGCCTGCCCGCCCGCATGCTCTACGCTTCGCGCGCGAACGTTACCACGCACCGGCTGGTGCGCTCCACCATCGCGACCCCGTCCTATGCGCGCGCGCCCGGCTGGGCCCCCGGCACCTTCGCGCTCGAATGCGCCCTCGACGAGCTGGCCTGGGCGCTCGACATGGATCCCGTCGAGCTGCGCCTGCGCAACTACGCCGCGAAAGATCCGGAGACGGGGCGGCCATGGTCGAGCAACGCGCTGCGTGAGTGCTACCAGATCGGCGCCGCTCGCTTTGGCTGGCACCGGCGCGCGCCGCAACCGGGTGTGTGGCGCGACGGCACGTCCCGGGTCGGTTGGGGCATGGCGACGGCCGTCTACCCGACGCATCGGAGCGAGGCGTCCGCGCTTGCGCGGCTTCACGACGACGGCACCCTGGTCGTGGAGACCGGCAGCCAGGACCTCGGCACCGGCACCTACACCATCCTCACCCAGATCGCGGCGGATGCGCTCGGGGTTCCGCCCGCGCAGGTGCTCGTGCGCATCGGCGACACCCTCTACCCGGAGAGCCCGATGTCGGGTGGCTCGCAGACGGCTGCCAGCGCGGGCTCCGCAGTGCAGAAGGTGGTGACGGCGCTCCGGGCCGAGCTCTTGCGGATGGCGATCGGCGATCCCGAGAGCCCGCTCTCCCGCGTACCCGCCGAGTGCGTGGGCATCGAAGAGGGGCGCCTCTTCGACTCCCGCGTCTCCGGGCGGGGCGAGCGTCTCGCGAACCTGCTCGCGCGGCAGGGACGAAGCCAGGTGGAGAAGCGAGCGGACTCCGCGCCGGGGTCGGAAGCGGAGCGGTACGCCATGTACGCCTTCGGCGCCCAGTTCGCCGAGGTCCACGTGGACGCTGATCTCGGTTGCCTCCGCGTCACCCGCATGACAGGAGTGTTCGACATCGGCCGGGCGCTCAATGCCCGCACCGCCCGCAGCCAGCTCATCGGCGGCATGGTGTGGGGCATCGGGATGGCTCTCACCGAGGACACCGTGATGGACGGCCGGCTGGGCCGTGTCGTGAACGGCAATCTCGCCGACTATCACGTGCCCGTGGAGGCCGACGTGCCCGATCTGGACGTGTCCTGGATCGGCGCGCCCGACGAGCGCGCCAATCCCGTGGGCGCCAAGGGCATCGGCGAGCTCGGCATCACCGGCGCCGCCGCCGCCATCGCCAACGCCGTCTTCCACGCTACCGGCCGCCGCGTGCGCGATCTACCGATTACCCTCGACAAGCTGCTCTAGCCCAGGGCGTGCGCGCCACGCCCCCGTCGCCCCCCCGGGGCCGCCTTCAGTCGTTGGGCGGCGCGGCGCTGATCTCCCCCAGGCAGGAGTCGGGGTCGCGCTCGAGGGCGAGGTCGCCCAGGGACACGATGCCGACGGGTCGCCCGCTCTCCACCACGGGCAGACGCCTGATGGAGCGCTCACGCATGAGGGCTACCGCGGCGTCGACGGGCTCGTCGGGGGAGATGGTCGTGAGCTCGCGGCTGGCGACATCACCGACGGGCGTCTGGCTGGGGTCCCAGCCCTCCGCTACGGCGCGCACGACGATGTCGCGGTCGGTGAGAATACCCGTGATCAGCTCCCCTTCTAGCACGATCACGTTGCCGATGCCGGCGTCGCGCATGTGGCGCGCCGCCTGCTCGAGAGTGGTGGTGGCGGCTACCGTCACGGGCTCAGGCGTCATGACGTCGCGGATGGAGTCGCCCCGCAGTTCGATCTTCATGGGTGCACCTCGCTGGTTCGAAGGTGGTGGTTCCGCTCACGCATGCCCTCCGTCAGGCAAGTGACATGCCATGAATGAGCGCCGCGCATGGTTCCCCTCTCGGGTGAAAACGCGGCGCGGCGCGACTTATTGCGGGGGCGAAAGGCGGAAGCGGGCGCTTCCGACCGGGTAGGTTCGGGCCGCCGGGTGGTTGCTGCGGCTGACTACGGCGCGCAGGCGCGGATGGCGTCGACGAAGGCCGCGCGGGCGCCGGCGCCGCGGGCCCGGGGGCTGATGATGGGGAGCGTGAGGCCGGCGGCGCGGTATTCATCGATACGCGCGCGGCACTCTGCCGCCGTGCCGACCACGCCCACCGCGCCGGCCATGGCATCGGGCACCGCGCGCGCGGCGCCCTCGCGGTCACCGGCCTGCCAGGCGGTCTGGATCGCGCGCGCCGCCTCGGGGAAGCCCGCCTCCGCGATCAGGCGGTTATAGCGGGGGAAGAAGCCGGCGTACATGGCGACGGCGGGGCGCATCCGGTCGAGGCCCTCCGCGCGGCTCGGCGCGATCACGCAGGGCAGGAGCGAGGTCACCTCGACCGCGTCCGGCGCGCGGCCGGCGCGACGCGCGCCCGCGGCCACGTGGGCGGCGGCGCGGGCCGGCGCCTCCAGCGTGCTCCAGGTGAGGATGAGGCCGTCGGCGATCTCGCCGCACACTTCCAGCATGGGCGGGAAGAGCGCGGAGAGATAGATGGGAATGACGCGGCGGTGGGGCGTGAACCAGAGGTCGAAGCGATCGATTTGAAGCACGTCACCTTGGTAAGTCACCTCGCCGTCGCGCAGCAGCGCGCGGATGGCCTCCACACTCTCGCGCACCCGCGCGATGGGCTTGGCATAGGGCAGGCCGTGCTCGCCCTCCACCTGCACGCGGTGACTCGAGCCCAGGCCCAGCACGAAGCGACCGCCGGAGAGCGCGTCCACCGTGGCCGCCGCCATGGCGATGGTGGGCACGCTGCGCACGAAGACGCTGCTGATGCTGGTGCCCAGGCGAATGCGTGTCGTGGCCGTCGCGCAGGCGGCGAGAATGGCGAACTGGTCGCCGCCATGGCCCTCGGCCACCCAGGCGGACTCGTAGCCGAGATCCTCCGCCAGGCGCACGCAGTCGACGATCTCCGGCGCGGTGAGGCCGCCGCTCACCGCCACGCCGATGCGCGGGGGCGCCACCGCGCTACGCGACCCGGTAGCGCGCGATCACCGCGGGGTCGGGGTCGGCGCCGAGGCCGGGCCCCGGCGGGACCGCGAGCTTCCCGCCGCGCGCCGCGGTGGCGCCACCAAAAAGATCGGGCTCGAGGTCGCAGTAGATCCGCTCCACGAGCGGCTCGCGCGGCTGGGCGGCCAGGAATTGCAGCGTGGCCAGGAGGCCGGGGCCGAAGTAGGGCGAGTGCGGCACGAGCGTCACGCCGGCGGCCTCGGCCAGCGTGGCCACCTCGCGCAGCGCGGAGAGGCCGCCGATCTTGGTGACGCTGGGCTGGGCGTAGGTGACGGCCCCCGCGTCGAACATGTGCTTGAAGTCGATGGGATTGCTCGTGTTCTCGCCGGCGGCGAGCGCGATGCCCCCCTCCACGCGCACGCGCGCCAACCCCGCCCAGTCCTCCGGCGGCCACACCGGCTCCTCCAGCCAGAGGAGATCGTGCGGGCGGAAGCGCCGCGCCATCTCGAGCGCCTCGACGGGCGTCCAGGGACAATTGGTATCCACCGTGAGCTTCATCTCGGGCCCGCCCGCCTCGCGCGCGGCGCGCACCGCGGGCTCGGTCACCTCGTGGAGCTTCACGTAGCGATAGCCCCGCTTCACCGCGTCCTCGGTGAGGCGCCCGACCACCGGGGCGTCGCCATAGCGGAAGAGGCTCGCATAGGCGGTCACCTCGGTGCGCGCGCCTCCGCCGAGCAGCCGGTGCAGCGGCAGCCCCGCCGCCTTGCCCGCGAGGTCCCAGAGCGCGATGTCGAGGCCCGAGAGCGCGAAGATCAGCGGGCCGCCGCGGCCCAGGTTGTGGAAGCGCTTCTGGATCTCGAGCCGGGTGGCGGCGATCTGGGTGGCGTCCCGGCCCACGCAGAAGGGCGCGATGAGCGAGTCGAGCGCGGCCTTGGTCGATTCATTCACCGCGTAGCCGAACGCCTCGCCCCAGCCGGTGAGGCCCGCGTCCGTGTCCACGCGGACGAGGAGGATGTCCACGGTGGAGAAGACACGGCCGAAGAACCCGGTGGGCGGGCCGGGCTGGGTGAAGGGCAGCTTCACGATGGTGGACTCCACGCGGACGATCTTCACGGGGCGCACCTCCGGCGCGCATTATCCTCGGACGGGCGCGGCGAGGCAACCGGCGGCGCCCGGCGGCGCTCTTGTCCGCGCGCACCGCCTGTGGCATGGTCCCGGCCATGAAGATCAGCTCGGTCGTGGTCCATCGTCTCTCGGTGCCGCTGCCGCGCCCGGTGCGCACCGCCATCCACAACCACGCGCATGCCGACACCGTGGTGGTGGAGCTGCGGAGCGACGCGGGCGCGGTGGGCTCGGGCTATTGCTTCGCCTTCGGCGCCAAGCGTGCCGCCGCTCTCGCCGCGCTGGTGGAGGACCTCGTGCCCTTCTACGAGGGCAAGGACCCGGCGGCGGTGGTGGCCCACTTCGAGGCGGCCTGGCGGTCCATCAACTTCATCGGGCACTCCGGCCTGGCGGTGATCGCGCTCTCGGCGCTCGACACCGCGTGCTGGGACCTGGCCGCGCGCGCGGCGGGCCTGCCGCTCTACCGCTATCTCGGCGGCGAGAAGACACGGGTGCCCACCTATGCCTCCTCCGGTCTCTGGATCGACTACTCCGTCGGCCAGCTCCTCGCCGAGGCCGACCAGTTCCGCAACCAGGGCCATCGCGCCATGAAGATGCGCGTGGGCGGCCCTGATCCCCGGGTCGACGTGGAGCGGGCGCGGCTCCTGCGCGAGGCGCTGGGCCCGGAGATCAAGCTGCTCGCCGACGTGAACCAGGGCTGGGACGAGCCCACGGCCATCCGCGTGGGGCGCGAGCTGGAGGCGGCCGCCGATCTCTACTGGCTGGAGGAGCCCCTGCCCTATGAAGACCTCGAGGGCTGCGCGCGCGTGGCCGCCGCGCTCACCATGCGCATTGCCACCGGCGAATCCGACTACGGCAGCCTGGGCATGAAGCGCCACCTGGACGTGCGCGCCGCCGACGTGCTCATGCCCGATCTCCAGCGCATGGGCGGGATCACGGAGTATCGCCGCGCGGGCGATCTCTGCCGCGCCTATGGCCAGCCCGTCTCGTCCCACCTCTTCATGGAGGCCTCCTGCCACGTGCTCGCGGCGGCGCCGAACGCGCTCATCCTCGAGCACATGGACTGGTGGCAGGGGCTCTTCACCGAGCCGCTCCGCATCGAGGACGGCTGCGTGCTCGTGCCCGATCGGCCCGGCATCGGCGTGGAGCTCGACCCGAAGGCGCTAGCGCGCTTTCGCGCCTGAGCGCGCACCGCGCGATCCCGGTCCGTGTAATACTGGGCCGCCACCAGGCGCTATGCGTCAACGATGCCACCCGCAAGGCGACGTAGCATGCACCGACTGACGTTGCTGCTGTGCTCGTTGATCCTCGCGACCGGGCTTGTTCCCGCCTTCGCGCAGCCGGCCGTGGAAGCCCAGAAGAAACTGCAAGGGACCTGGACAGCAACAAAGGCGGAGCGCGACGGCAGCGCCGCCGCTGACGTTGTCGGACATCGGCTCTCCGTTACCGGCAACCGCTTCCAGATCCAGTCCCAGGACGGCCAGCGTCTCCACGCGGGAACCGTCCGGCTCGACCCGAGCGCGAAGCCCGCGGCCATTGACTTCGAGCATACGGAAGGGGCCCTCGGGGGGAAGGCGTGGAAGGGGATCTATGCTCTGGCCGGCGACACCCTGAGGGTGTGCGACAACGCACCCAACCTGGACAAGGGCCGGCCCGCCGCATTCGAGGCCCCACGTGGCTCCGGGTATGTCCTCATCACGTTCAAGCGCGAGAAGCGCTGACACTAGAAAAGACATCAGGGGAGGGCGAATATGTGCAAACGGTGTGACGAGGGAATGCCGCAAGACCACACCACTTCACTCGGCCGTTCACGGCGCGATTTTCTGAAGGCCTCGAGCGCGGCGGCGGTCTCCGCCGCGGGGATGAGCTTCCTGAGCGCGTCGCCGGCCGAGGCCAAGCCCGACGGAGGACCTCCCGCCGACACCGGCGCGCGCCGGCGCCGCTATGTCATTCGCGGCGGGCACGTCATGTCGATGGACCCGCAGGTGGGTGACTTCGCCCAGGGGGACGTGCTGGTCGAGGGGACGAAAATCGTCGCCGTCGGGCCGAATCTGAAGCCGGGTTCGGGAGCGGGTGTCATCGACGCGACCGGCTGCATCGTGATGCCCGGCTTCATCGATACGCATCACCATCAGTTCGAGACCGCGCTGCGCAGCTTTCTCGCCAACGGCATCCTGATCAACGACGGCTCCGGCTCGCCGAGCGCGGATCCCACGTACTTCGAATACATTCTGCTCAAATTCGCGCCGGTGTACCGGCCGGAAGACGTGTACATCAACGAGCTATTCGGCGGACTGGCGCAGCTCGACGGCGGCGTCACCACGGTGCACGACATCTCGCAGATCCATCACTCGCCCCAGCACTCCGACGCCGCCATCCAGGCGCTGTTCGACACGGGGCGCCGAGCCGCGTTCGGCTATTTCGAGAGTGCTGGTGGCGTGACCGGGAACCAGTATCCGCAGGACGCGAACCGGATCAAGCAGCAGTGGTTTTCCTCGAGCGACCAGCTCGTTCACATGATCATGGGCGGGGAGGTGTACCTGGGGGAACCGACCTACACCCAGGCCTGGAACATCGGGCGCCAGCTCGATCTTCAGATTGCGGCGCACATCCTGTCGCCATTCGGCATCCGCCCGATCCTGGACGATCTCGCCCAGGGCACGGGCGGCGTCAACAACGACATCGCGCTCGGCCCCGACAATCTGTTCATCCACATGACGGGGATGTCCGACCTCGGCTGGCAGGGAGTCAAGGACGCCGGCGCGCAGGTCTCGATCTCCTTCCCGATCGAGATGAACATGCGGCACGGCACTCCACCCATCCTCAAGATGCAGCGCCTGGGCATGGAGCCGTCCCTGAGCTCCGACGTCGAAGTCACCATGACGGCGGACTTCTTTACCCAGATGCGCTCCGCGATGACCATGCAGCGCATGGTCGTGAACCAGATGATCCTCGACCAGGGGACCTTCACCCCGCCCAACCAGTGGCCGACGCCGGCTCCCGGCACGCCGCCGCTTCTCAATGTGCGCGACGTGCTGCGGTTCGCCACCATCAACGGGGCGAAGCACCTGCGACTGGACGGCAAGACCGGCTCGCTCACGCCCGGCAAAGAGGCGGACATCATCCTGCTCGACGCCACCGCGCTCAACGTGGCGCCGCTCAACAACGTGCCGGGAGCGGTGGTGTCGCTGATGGACCGTGCCAACGTCGAGACGGTGATCGTGGCGGGCACGGTCCGGAAGTGGAAGGGAAAGCTGCTCGGCGTCGATCTGAACCATCTTCGCCGGCAGCTCGAAGCCTCGCGCGACCATGTCTTTGCCGCGGCGGGCATCGCGCAGAACGTGTTCGGTCAGTAGAGGCGGACTCTGGCAATCCATTGAATTCCTTCAGGAGGCTCTCATGGCGACAGTGACGCAGCAGACCGGAGTCGAGGCGGACGTTCTCCGTGCCGACGACCGCCGTTTCGAGGCGATGCGCACGGGCGATTGGGCCGCCCTCGACGCCGCGCTCGCCGACGATCTGGTGTACGTCCACTCTACCGCGCGCCAGGAGTCGAAGGCCGAGCACATCGCGAACCTCCGCGCCGGCCAGCCGCGATACCGCGGCATCGCGCCCCGCGAGCGACGGGCGCGCGTTCACGGCGGGGTCGGCCTGGTCCACGGCGTGTCGGACATGCACGTGGAGCGGGACGGCAAGGAGAATCGCTTCACCGTCCGCTATCTGGCGGTCTACGCGAAGGCCGGGGAGCACTGGCGGATGATCGCCTGGCAGTCCACGCGGCAGGACTAGGAGGCCCGGCATGTCGGTGCTGGTGATCGGCGCGACGGGCTTCATCGGCCCGCGGCTCATCCGGCGGCTGGTCGCGCGAGGGGAATCGGTGGTCGGCATGGACGTGAACCCCGGCGCGGCGGCGTTCGGCGACGTGCCGATCGGCGCGCCCGTTACCCGCGGGGACGTCACACAATTCGAGGATGTGATGCGGACCGTCCTCGACGTGAAGCCGGATCGGCTCATCAACCTCGCCTACGGTCTCGGAGCCGGCGAGGGCAACCCGCACCAGGTCATGCGCCTGGACATTCTGGGGATGGACAACTGCTTCGAGGCCGCGCGCCTGGGTGGGGTCAAGCGGGTAGTCTACGCGAGCTCGATCGCGGTAAGCGGCCAGCAGAGCCACTTCGGCGACCGGCTCGTGAACGAGGACGATCCGACTCACGGCACCAGCCAGTACGCGATGCACAAGATCTTCAATGAGTTCCAGGCCCGCAAGTACATCACGAACTACGGAATGTCGATCACGGGCGTGCGCCCCGCCAACGTCACCGGTCCCGACAAGGTCCGCGGCTCGGTCGACCACGTGCAGATCATGGTCGACGCCGCGCGCGGCCGGCCGGTGCATCTCCCGAGCAAGGGGCTCATGCGCCTCATGATTCACGTGGAAGATATTGCCGAAGTGTTCACCCGCGTGCTCTTGGCCGATGCGCCCCGCCACCCCCTCTACAACTCGGGCGGGATCCCGGTGAGCCTAGGGGAGCTGGCGGACATCGTGCGTGGGTTTCTCCCGGATGCGCAGATCACGTTTGCGAAGGAAAGCGGGCGCGAGGAGTCTGGCAACTATCTGGTGGACTGGAGCCGTCTGGCCAAGGAGTTCGGGATCGAGTACCCCGGGTTGCACACCCGTGTCCTCGAGGTGATCAACGAGGTCCGGCGCCAGGAGGGACTGCCCCCGGTGCCCGGGCGGTAACCGGGCCCGCCTCGGGCTCACGCCGCCATCTGTCTCGCAAACTAGAGAGAAGAACATTGAGCGAGAGATGGAACCTGGCCGCGAGCCCTCACGCGGTTGGCGATCGCGCGGAAGCCGGCCTAGCGGACCCGCCCGCGCGGCCGAGGAGCCCCGCCCGGCTGGCGGTGACGATGAGCACGCCGGCGAGCGTCGCCAGGCCCCCGACGATCTCCGCCACGCCCGGCCGGCCACCGAATATCGCCATGGACCAGGCCCAGGTGATCACCGGGGTGAGGGTCAGGATGATGGTGAGGACGCTCATGTCCATCCGGCGCAGCGCGAGGTAGTACAGCCCTCGACTGACCACCACGTTCACGGTGCCGGCCAGGAGTAGCCAGCCCCAGCCCACCGCGGACGGCCAGACGAGCGCGCCCTGGGCGACCGCGAGCAGCAGGAGCACGGCGGCCACCGCGCTCACCCGGTAGAAGAGGAATTCGCCGAACGCGATGTCCCCGCCGTAGCGCTTCACCACCGCTGAGTGCAGCGCGTAGAGGAAGGTGGACCCGATCACGATCAGTGCGCCCGCCCGCAGGTAGTCGCCGGGCTGGAAGCTGATCACCACCACGCCGACCACGGCGAGGGCCGAGCCGGCGAGCTCGAGCCGCGTCAGGCGCTCGCGCAGCCAGAGCAGGCCCAGCGCCAGGCTGAAGATGATGGACGTGCGCGAGAGCAGCGAGGCGGTGCCGGGGTCCACGTAGCGGACGGCGACGAATCCCATGTTGGTGTTCACGCCGACGAGGAGCCCGATGGCGAGGAAGAACCACGGGTGCCGCGTCAAGGTGGCCAGCCGGATCCGGCCCCGCAGGAGCGCCAGGATCGTCGCGCCGCCCACCGCCATCATGTAGAAGGCGCCGGCGGCGGGCGGGAAGTGCGGCAGCAGCAATCGCGCGAACACGTAGTACAGGCTGTCGGCCACGAGCAGCAGCGGGACCAGCAGGCGGGGATCGCTCAAGCGCGAGCGGGCGAACTAGACCAGCGGCCAGGGATAGCGCATGCCGGAGGGGTCGGTGGGGAACACCGCCTCCTCCAGGAGCGCGGCGGCGCGCTCGCGCAGGGCGGCGCATTCCGGCGGCGTCACCAGCTCGCCGAGGCCATCGGGGAAGCCCCTCTGGAGCAATCGCCGGATATCGGCGAGCAGGGGGGCGGGCAGGGGCTCGCCCGCGAAGTCCCAGATCACGGTGCGGAGCTTCTCCGCCGCGTGGAGCATCAGCCCATTGTCGATGGCGAAGATCTGCCCGTCGGGCCCGAGGAGGCAGTGGCCGCTCTTCCGGTCGGCATTATTGGTCAGCAGATCGAAGAGACAGATGCGCCGCAGAGCGTCGTGGTGAGCCGCGTCGTCGAGCAGGGTGAAGTAGTGCTGCTCGAAGTCCGCGTGGATGAAGAGCTGGAGCGAGCCCTCGCCGTGCGGCCCCTCGCGCGGGACCGTCAGCGGCACCAGCCCCCAGCCCAGGGCCTCCGAGAGGAGAAAGGCGGCGAGCTCGCGCTTCCAGAGCCCCGGCGGGAAATCCCAGAGCCGCCGCTCCCCCTTCCGCGGCTTGTAGACGGCGAGCGCGCTGGTCTTGCCCAGCGTGCACTCCACCAGCAGCGTGACGTTCGACGAGGCGGGCATCCGGCCCTTGACCTCGATGGCGCCGCGGGTGAGGAGATCGAACGCCGTGGGCACTCAGTGGCGGACGTGCCCGTTCGTACCCGGGCAGGTGTGGCCGTCGGGATCCATGGGCAGCCCGCAGAGCCGGCACGAGGGACGCCCCGCCTGGACGAGGCTGCGCGCGCGCTCCACGAAGGCGGCGGCCTGCGGGCGCGTGAGGCGGAAGCGCGCCTTGGCGGTGTCGGGAGGCTCGCCCGGCTCGGGCGGCTCCACCGCCTCCGCCGGCGCGCGCGCGGCGCGGGGCCCTTCTTCCGCGGCCGACTCCTCGGTGGCTTCGTCGTCGTCGTCGTCCTCCTCCTCCTCCGCTTCCTCCGACAGCTCCTCGGCCACGATGAGGATGCGGTCGGCGGCCTCGTCGTAGGCCACGCCCAGCGAGCCCACCACCCAGGCCTCGCTCACCGGCTCGAGCAGTGCCATGTCGCGCGGCAGCGCCCCGGGATCGGGGAGATCGTTGAGGAGCTTGGCGAGGTATTCCGCCAGCGCGCGTATCTGCTCCTTCTCGAGCTTGAGCGTGACGACGCTGCCCGCCTCGCGCGCCTGGAGATAGAAGGTGCGCCGCCCGGGCACGCCCACCGTGCCGGTGGTGAAGAAATCCGGCGCCTCGAAGTCGAACGAGGGCGCCATCAGGGAGCGAAGGCGGTGAGATCACCGCCAGTGGAGTTGACGGTCAGCACGGTGGGGCCGATGCGGCCGTACGCGATGGCAGAGACGGATGCGGTCCCGATGGCGATGCGCTGGAAGAGGTCCAGCGGCGTGCCCAGCGCATGCGCCACCGCGGTCTTTATGGGGTCGGAGTGCGACACGGCGACGATGGTCTCGCCCGGATGGCGGGCCACCAGGGCGTGCAGCGTGTCGGACATGCGCGTCTGGATCTCCATGAAGGACTCGCCCCCGGGGAAGCGAAAGCCGCTCGGGTGCCGCTGCACCACCGTCCACTCGGGCAGCTTGGCCGCCTTCGCCAGCTCGATCCCCGTCCATTCGCCGATCTCGCACTCGACCAGGCCCGGCTCGATCCGAACTTCAAGCCCGCGACGCCGAGCGATCGGGTCTGCCGTTTCTCTGGCGCGCTCCAGCGGGGAGCTGTAGACGGCGGCCACCGCCTTGAGCCGGGCGATGCGCTCGGCGGCGGCCTCGGCTTCCTTGCGACCCTCCTCCGCGAGATGGAGCCCCGGCGCGCGACCGGGGAGGATGGTGCCCGTGGTCGGCGTCCGCCCATGGCGGACGAGCAGGATGAGCGTGGCGGTCGGGCGGCGGCGCTTGTGAATGGCGTGGTCTCCGTGGCGGCGGTCGAGGGGCCGTGCGTGAGCCGAATGGTAGACCGCGCGGCGCCGTCGCGCAAGCGCCGCGGCAGCCCGGCGCCGTTCGAGGCCCCGCCTCCGCGCGGCAACGTGGCATCATAGGGGGCATGGCGACCATCGAAGCTGGCGACAAGGCCCCCGCGTTCTCGGTCCCCGACCAGGACGGCGTGCTCCACCGCCTCCGGGACTATGCGGGGAAGCCCTTGGTCCTCTACTTCTATCCCAAGGACGACACCCCCGGGTGCACCCGGGAAGCCTGCGCCTTCCAGGATGCGCTACCGAAGTTCGGCAAGTCCAAGGCGGTGGTCCTCGGCGTCAGCATCCTGGACACCGTGAGCAAGGCCAAGTTCGCCAAGAAGCACGGCCTCACCTTCCGGTTGCTCGCCGACGCCGACCACGAAATGGCCGACCGGTACGGGGTGTGGAAGAAGAAGACGCTCTACGGGCGCCAGTTCATGGGGCTCGTGCGCACCACCTTCCTCATCGGGCCCGACGGCAAGGTCGCGCGCCGCTGGGACAACGTGAAGGTGGACGGTCACGCCGCCGAGGTGCTCGCGGCGGTGAACGCCCTCTAGCCCGCCCACTCTCCCGTGCGCAGGTAGCGGATGGCAGCCAGCGCCGCGGTGGCGCCGTCGCCCGCCGCGGTCACGAGCTGACGGGCGGAGTGGGCGCGGATGTCGCCCGCCGCCGTGATCCCCGGCACCGCGGTGCGCATCCAGAGATCCGTCACGATGTGGCCGCTGGCGGTCAGCGGGACCAGGTCGCCCAGGAAGGCGGTGTTGGGGCGGAGGCCGACATAGATGAAGACCCCGCTCACCGGCAGGGGCGCGCGCTCGCCGGACCCGAGGTCCTCGACGGCGAGACGCTGCACGCCCTCCGCGCCCTCGATGGCGCGTACCGCCGCATTCCAGCGGAACTTGATCTTGGCGTGGCCGCGCGCGCGCTCCTGGAGGGCGGCGCAGGCGCGGAGCGTGTCGCGGCGGTGGATGACGGTGACCTGCGAGGCGTACTGGGTCAGGTGCACCGCCTCGTCGATGGCCGCGTCGCCCCCACCCACCACCGCTACCGACTGGCCCATGAAGAAGGAGCCGTCGCAGGAGGCGCAGTGGGAAAGGCCCTTGCCCACGAACTCCGTCTCGCCGGGTATGTCGAGAGTTGCGAAGCTCGAGCCGGCGGCGATTACCAGCGCTCGCGCTCGGACGTCGCCGGTATCGGTTTCCAGGACCGTCAGGCCGCCCTCTCGGCGCACCGACGCGACCTCCCCCATCTGGACCTCGAGGCCGGCCGCGGTGGCCTGCTGCTGGAGGACGGGGCCCAGCGTATATCCGGCGATGCCGTCGGGGAAGCCGGGGAAGTTCTCGATGTGCTCGCAGTTGAGCACCTGTCCCCCCGAGGAGAATCGCTCGAGCAGCAAGGCGCGGCAGCGGTCCCGCGCCGCGAAGATCCCGGCGGTATAGCCGGCGGCGCCGCCGCCCACGATGACGACCTCATAGGGCTCGGGCATGCCGCCATCATACTCGACCCGGCGAAGGAGATGGACGCGCTCCGGGGCTTCGGTTCCTTCGTGTGTGTGCGCGCCCTGAGGGGTCAGTGCTGGGCGCTGGGGCCCAGCCGCCGGTGAAGCCGCGCGAGTGGGGCGGGTGCCCACCAGTTCCACTCGCCCATCAGCCGCATGGTGGCGGGGACCAGCAGGGCGCGGACGATGGTGGCGTCCACCACCACCGCGATGCCCATGCCGATTCCGATGGCCTGGATGGGCACCATGTCCGCGGTGCCGAAGGCGAAGAACACCGCCGCCATGATGGCGGCGGCGCCGGTGATGAGGCGTCCGGTGCGCTCCAGAGCGCTCGCCACCGCCTGTGTATTGTCCCCGGTGCGCTCGTATTCCTCCCGCACGCGACTGAGCAGCAGCACCTCGTAGTCCATGGACAGCCCGAACATCACGCAGAACATGATGATGGGCGTGGAGGTCTCGATGGGGCTCGGCGTGAAGCCGAGCCAGTGACGGAGGTGGCCGTCCTGGAAGATCCACACCAGCGCTCCGTAGGAGGCGCTGATGGAGAGCACGTTCATCACCACCGCCTTGAGCGGTAGCAGGAGCGAGCCCAGCAGCAGGAAGAGCACGAGGTAGGTGGCGACCATGATGACGGCCACGGTGAGGGGGGCGTGCCGGCCGATGGCCTCCGCCAAATCGAGGTCGAGCGCGGTCTGGCCGGTGACGAGCACCTCGACGTCCACCGCCGGATGGGTGCGCCGGATGGTGCGCACGAGCTCGCGGGCCTCGGTGGAGCCGGCGCGCAGGGGGGTGGAGGCCACCAGCACCATCAGCCGCTCGCTGGCGGTCTGGGCCACCGCGTCGCGGATGAAGGGAGGCAGCTCCCCGGGCGCGGCGGCGAAGATCTGCCGGTACTGCGCGAGGGTGATGTCGGGATGCAGCGCCACCGGCCCCTCCACCCGGCTCACGCCGGGAAGACCAGCGAGCCAGCGCGCCAAATCATAGGCGCGGACCACCGACTCCGGCGAGCGCATGCGGCCCTGCGGGTCGTGCAGCACGATCACCACCTGATTGGCGTCGCCCGACGGAAACTCGCGCCGCAGCTCCTCCCCCCTCCGAGCCTCCGCGGTGGCCGGGAGCACGCTGGCGTCGCTGGCGCCCAGGCGGAGACGCAGGAACGGCGAGCCCACCAGGACGAGCACCGCTACCACCGGGATCAGCACGCGCCAGGGATGGGCCATCACCGCGGCGGCGAGCCGCCGCCAGGCCCGCCGGCTCCGCTCCGACTGCACGGGGGAGAGGAAGGGCACCCGCAGCGCGTCCACCCGCGGGCCGAGGATGGCGAGCAGCGCGGGGAGGAAGGTCAGCGAGAAGAGCACCGCGAGCAGCACCACCGCGGTGCCGGCCAGCCCCATGGAGGCGAGGCTCTGCAGGCGCAGGCAGAGCATGCCGAGGAGCCCGATGGCCACGGTGAGGCCGGAGAAGAGCACGGCGCGCCCCGCCGTCTCCATGGTGCGCCCCAGCGCGTCCTCCGCGGGCCGCTCCGCCAGCTCGTCGCGGAAGCGGCTGATCACGAAGAGGGAGTAGTCCACCGCCACGCTGAAGCCGACCATGGAGACCACGTTGACGGCGTAGACGGACACGGGGAGGAACTGCGAGAGGAAGTAGGTGAAGCCGAGCCCGGTGGCCACGCCGAGCATGCCCACCCCCAGCGGCAAGATCGCCGCGATGAGCGAGCCGAAGACGAGGACGAGGAGGAACGGGACCACCGGCCAGATCACCCGCTCGGCGCGCCGGATGGCGCGCGTGGCCGTTTCCGTGAAGTCGTGGTTGAGCGCCATCGGTCCCGCCGGCACCACCTCGAACGTCTCCGAGCGGACCAGCGGGCGGAGCTCCTTGTAGGCGCCGCTCTCGCTCTGGCCGAGACTGAGCGAGGCGAACTCCGACGGCCCGCCCTTGAGCTCCACCGTGACCATCACCCGGTGTCCGTCGCGGGCGATCTGCGGCACGTCGATGGGGGTGAGGGGATCGTAGGGCGTCTTCACCCGGACCACGCGCGGATCCGAGCGCAGGGGCGCCAGCGCCCGCTCCACCTCGGCGCGGAAGGCGGGATCCTCGGCGCGCAGGGTGGGGTGGCTGAAGATCAGGTGGAAGGTGGGCGGCTTCCTGGGGAGCTCGCGCTCGATGAGGCGCGCGGCGCGGCCCGCCTCCGTGGAATGGGGGGTGGGGTTGTTATCGAACTCGCCGCCGCGAAGAATGAACCACGCGGCGGGGAGGAGGGTCAGCAGGGAGAGCAGCAGGACGGAGAGACGGTTCCGGAAGACGAAACGGCCCCAGGCGTCGAACACTTATGCTTCGGCAGCAGGCACGGGCGCCAGCGTCCTCGAAGGGGCGTAGAAGGACGGCTCCGGCATGCCGGCCAGGCACTGCCGCGCGAACTCGATCAGGTGGTGGCTCACCACCGCGCTCTGGACGAACTCCTCGAAGCGGCCGCGCCCCAGCGTGCGCGCGGCCATCCGCCAGAAGTCCCCGCGATAGCTGCTGTGCACGCCCAGCCGCCAGAAGAGCCGCGCGAAGATGCCGAGCCCGCGCCGGACATTGCGGGGCGCGAGCCGGCGCGGGTCCATCGGGTACCAGGGCCGGTTCCGGAACGTGTGCCGCTGCTGATGCGCGTAGCGCCCGTAGATGGCGCTCGGCTCGTAGGCGGCCTCGATACACTTCCGCCACATGCCGAGCACGGTCTCGTAGGGCAGGAGGAAGTCCACGTTGGACTCGCGCCCCTCCTCGTTCCGGATCCGCCCGGCCCGCTCGAGGCGGTCCCAGAGCGGGGTCTTCGGCAGCGCGTAGAGCACGTTGATGGTGAGGATGGGGATCTGCGAGGCCCGGATGAACTCGACGATGCGGCCGGCCGAATCCGGGGTGTCGGTGTCGAGCCCGATGATGATGCCGGACACCACTTCCATCCCGTACTTGTTGATGGTCTCCACCGCGTCGAGGATGGGCAGCCGGAGGTTCTGCGACTTCGACATCGCCTGGAGCGCCTCCGGCTCCGGCGTCTCGATGCCGCAGAAGATGGTGACGAAGCCGGCGTCACGCATGAGCGCCAAGGTCTTTTCGTTCTTGGCGATGTTCAGCGTGGCCTCGCAGGCGATGCGGAGCGGATAACGGTGACGCTTCTGCCAGGTCACGAGGTGCGGGAGGAGGTCGGCCGCCGCCTTCGGGTTGGCGATGAAGTTGTCGTCCACGAAGTAGACCGACTGGGCGCCGCCGATCCGGAGCCGGTCCAGCTCCGCCACCACCTGCTCCGGGTTCTTGAGCCGCGGGTTCCGCCCGTAGAGCGCGGGGATGTCGCAGAACTCGCAGGTGAAGGGACAGCCGCTGGAGAACTGCACGCTGGCCAGGAAGTAGTCGGGGATGGAGATCAGCTCGTAGGCGGGCATCGGGAACTGGTTGAGCGGCAGCCGGTCCTTGGTGGTGAGAACCTGCTGCGGCCCCTCCGGTCGGCCGTCTAGGCCGTCGAGGATCTCGATGAGCTGGTCGGTGGCGTCACCGATCTCACCCACGTGGACGAAGTCGGCGTCGGGGTACATCTCGGGACACCCGGAGGCCGACGGCCCGCCGATGGCCACCGGCCGCCCACAGGCGTGCGCGCGGCGCGTGATGTCCTCGATGTGGCGCTGCTGCACGTGCATGCCGGAGACGAGCACCGCGTCCGCCCAGCGGAGATCCTCGGGGGTCACCGCGCTCCGGTTCTCGTCCACGAAGCGGACCTTCCAGGACTCGGGCAGATAGGCCGCAATGAGGAGGAGGCCCTGAGGCGGCATGAAGGCGCGCACACCGCCGAGGAGGCTATAGGAATGATGGAAGGTCCCGAAGGACGGCGTATAGCGCGGGAACACGCAGAGAATGCGGCGAACGGTGGTCGGGCTATACGGGGTTCGCATACCGGTTGACGGCTTCGCCGCCAGGGTCAAAGTTTAGCATGGCCCTCCGGCCATCGGCGCACACGCTCTCGGCTACCTATGTGTGTTCGGGCGACTCCGCCGCGCGCCGGATCGCGCGCAGCATGGCGCGCCGGATGAGGCCGCTGCCGGGCCGCACGATGAGCCAGTAGGCGCGAAAACGCCGACGCGTGGCCGCGTCCGCGCAGCACACCCGCGTCTCGGTGGTGAGCCGCACGCGGCCGCCCGGGAGCGGCTCGGCGCGGAAGTCCCAGGCCGCGCGCGCCAGGCCCGGGGCCAGCGCCTCCCGGAACCGCCGCGCATCGGTGGGGCGGAGATCGCCGGCCGCCGTCCAGAAGCGTCCCTCGAGGCCGATCACCATCTCGCGGTCCGGCCGTTCTTCCAGCACCACGAAGCCGCGGGAGAAGAAAGTATCCAGTGTGAGGCGCTCCGCGTCGCGCTCCCGGAGGCGGCGGAGCGTGCGGCGGGGAGCGGTCAGCAGGGAGGGCAGCGCCCGGAGGCCCAGCAGCGTGGCGATCAGGGGCGACCGGCCGAAGTCGGCGGCCCGGAGCGCGGCCCAAACCCGCGCCGGGGCAGCCCGGATGACCAGGCTATGTCGCTCCACCGCGTCGAACTCGGGGAGATAGTCGTCGATCAGCACGGGGCCATTTCACGCCGGGCCCCGGCCGGGGTCTTAGCCGGTGACACCAAGACCGGCTCACTGGAGCCAGGGGAGGGCGTATGGCGGACAAGCGAAAGCTGCTCAAGGACGCGGACGAGGCCTACACCGAGCTGACCGAGGCCGTGGCCGGCCTCACCGACCTCGAGCTGAGCCGGGTCTGGCTCGGCACCTGGGGCGCGCGGGAGATCCTCATTCACATCGCGGCCTGGGACCGGGAGATGATTCCCGCGCTCCAGCGGGTGGGCCGGGGCGAAGCCCCGTATGCGGCCGGCACGTATGACGACGTCGATGCCTGGAATGCCCGCTTCGTCGAGGCCCGGCTGGGCGCCAATGCCTCGGGGATCCTGGCCGAGCTGGCCGCCAATCACGCGGCCTTCGTGGCCGCCGCGGCGGCGCTGCCGGAGGAGCACTTCCTGCCGGGCGGCGGCGCGGGCGACCTGGTGTCGGGCACGACCACGGGGCACTACCGCGAGCATGCCGAGCAGATCCGGGGCTGGCGGGAGGAGAAGGAGCAGCAGGCGTAAGCGCACCGCGCGTCGATCGCGGTCGGCGGCTCATGACCCGGCGGCAGGTGACGCCGGGTCGTGAGCCGTCTCCAGCAATCGGATCACCGCCGCGCGATCGTGCTTCCCGGTGATCAGCGCGGGGATCTGGGGGCGTACCGCCACGATGGCGGGCTGTAGCCACGCCGGCAGGGTCCGGCTCGCCACGGCGTGGATGTCCGGGACGCCGACACCCTCACGTGCCGCGACGAGGACGCCGATCACGGCGGCGCCGCGGCGTGGGACCGGTACCACCACGCTGTCGAGCACGCCGGGGTGCGTGCGCAGCGCGTTTGCGACCTGGGCCGGGCTCACCAGATAGCCACCGCTGGTCTTGAAGCAGTCGTCCAGCCGACCCAGCAGGATGAGGCGTCCCTCGGGCGTGAGCGTGCCCACGTCCTCGGTGCCGCTCCAGCCGTCTTCTCGGGACAGCGCTTGCACATCCGGCGGGTACCCATAGCCTTCGCTGTGCCAGGGGCAGCGAATCCAGACGCGCCCCGGTTGCCCGGGCGGGACCGCGGCCTCCGGCGTCTCGCCGCAGCGGATCTCCACGCCGGGAGACGGGAAGCCGACCGTCTCCGGCCGGATCTCGGTCACCGGCGCCGGGTCGGAGGTGATGAAGCTGCACTCGGTGCGCCCGTAGCTCTGGCGGATCGGCACGCCGAAGCGCTCGAGGAAGCCCCGATACACCGCCTCCGCCACATGCCCGCTACTGATGTGACAGATCCCGGGCGTCCGCCCCGGCCACTCCCCCAGCGGCGCGCGGACCAGCAGATCGGCCATGAGCGCGGTGCCGGGCCAGTAGTCGTATCCGCCTTGCGCGAAGAGGTGGAGCAGCGAGCGGTGATCGAAGCGTTCGAGCAGGCCGACATGCCCGTGGAGATAGGCGGGCAAGAGGAAGTTCTGGCTGAGCCCGAACGAGGTGGCCAGCGGCAAGCACGCGGCGATGCGCGCGCCCCGCGCGAGCCCATACGTCTCGGCGATGGCCTGAACCGCCAGAAAGAGCCCCTTGGTAGACCGGAAGCCGGGCTTGGGCGTGCCGGTGGAGCCGGAGGTGAAGATGACGAAGCCGGGCGTGGAGAAGAAGGTGGGCGGCGGGCCGGGGGCCCTGCCAGGCTCGGGAAGCGCGATGGCCGAGAGCCCGGCTTCCTCGAGCGCGGGCGCGAATTCCGCGGTGGCCGGAGTGAGGAAGACCGGCATGACAGTGGGGAATGGAGGGTCGCTACGCCAGGTGCTGGGCTCGGGGTGGAGCAGCACGACGGGCGCCGGGAGCGCCGACAGCGCGAAGAGGAGCGCGAAGGTCTCGGGATGACTCCGCGCCACCAGCGCCACCGCGTCCGGCATCGCCGGGAGCCGCTCGACGACGCCGCGCATGCCAGCCCGCCGCCATCCCCGCGAGCGTCTCGCCGCTCCAGTCGCGCCCCTGGAAGGTGATGCTCGGCGGCAGAAGGGTCACGCGAGCAGGCTAACATGGGCGACTCCGGACCTCGGCGATCCGACTGGATCACGATACGAGGGCAAGTAGGCCGGGATTCGGGTACGTCGATACCGGTTGCACTGATATCCAGGAAGCCCTATTAGATCGTGAAGGGGGAATCCGGCATGCGCAGTGTCTACGACGAGGTGTACGCCCGCTCGCGGCGAGACCCGGAGGGCTTCTGGGGCGCGGCGGCCGAGGATCTTCACTGGGACCGGCGCTGGGACCGGGTCTTCGACGATTCCCGCCCGCCGTACTACCGCTGGTTCACGGGCGGCATGCTCAACACCTGCTACAACGCGCTCGACCTCCACGTGGACCGCGGCCGGGGCAAGCAGGCCGCGCTGATCTACGATAGCCCGGTCACCGGCACGGTGAAGGCCTTCACCTATGCGGCGCTCCGTGATGAAGTGGCGCGCTTCGCCGGCGCCTTGCGCCAGGGGGGCGTGGACAAGGGCGACCGCGTCATCATCTACATGCCCATGGTGCCGGAGGCGGTGATCGCCATGCTCGCCTGCGCGCGCATCGGCGCCATTCACTCCGTGGTCTTCGGCGGCTTCGCGTCCAAGGAGCTGGCCACCCGCATCGACGACGCCAAGCCCACCGTGATGCTCTCCGCCTCCTGCGGCATCGAGGGCAACCGCGTCATCCCCTACAAGCCCCTGCTCGACGCCGCCCTCGAGATGGCGAGCTTCAAGCCCCGGCGCTGCGTCATCCTCCAGCGCCCACAAGAAACGTGCGCGCTCGTTCCCGGCCGCGACGTGGACTGGGCAGAGGCGGTGGCGGGCGCCTCGCCGGTGGACTGCGTGCCGGTGGCGGCGACCGACCCGCTCTACATCCTCTATACGTCGGGCACCACGGGCATCCCCAAGGGCGTGGTGCGCGACAACGGCGGCCATGCCGTGGCGCTCAAGTGGAGCATGGGGAATGTCTACGGGATGGGCGCGGGTGAGACCTACTGGGCCGCGTCCGACATCGGCTGGGTGGTCGGCCACTCCTATATCGTCTACGCGCCGCTCCTCCGCGGCTGCACGACCATTCTCTACGAGGGCAAGCCGGTGGGGACGCCGGATCCCGGCGCCTTCTGGCGCGTGGCCTCCCAGCACGGGGTGAGCGCGCTCTTCACCGCGCCCACCGCGTTTCGCGCCATCAAGAAGGAAGATCCGCAGGGGGCCTACATCGGGAAGTACGATCTCTCGCGCTTCCGCACCCTCTTCCTCGCGGGCGAGCGCTGCGACCCGGACACGCTGCTCTGGGCGCGCGAGCGCCTCCAGGTGCCGGTGATCGACCACTGGTGGCAGACGGAGACGGGCTGGCCCATGGCCGCCAACTGCGTGGGCCTCGGCATGCTGCCGGTGAAGCCGGGCTCGCCCACCAAGGCGGTGCCGGGCTATGACGTGCGCGTGCTCTCCGAGGACAACCAGGAGATGCCGGCGGGCCAGATCGGCAGCATCGCGGTGCGCCTGCCGTTGCCGCCGGGCTCGCTGCCCACCCTCTGGAACAACGACGCGGGGTTCGAGGCGTCCTACCTCGCGCGGCATCCCGGCCATTACCTCACCGGCGACGCGGGCTACCAGGACGCCGACGGCTACCTCTACATCATGAGCCGGGTGGACGACATCATCAACGTGGCGGGGCACCGGCTCTCCACCGGCGCCATGGAGGAAGTGCTCTCCGCGCATCCGGACATCGCGGAGTGCGCGGTGGTGGGCGTGGCCGATGAGATCAAGGGTGAGATCCCGGTGGGCTTCGCCGTCACCAAGGCGGGCGTCACGCGCGCCGAGGCCGAGATCACCCGGGAGCTGGTCGAGATGGTGCGCGAGCGCATCGGCCCCGTCGCCTCCTTCAAGGTGGTGACGCTGGTCAAGCGCCTGCCCAAGACGCGCTCGGGCAAGATCCTCCGCGGGACCGTGAAGCGCATCGCCGACGGCGTGGACTACACCGTGCCCGCGACCATCGACGATCCGGTGATCCTGGACGAGATCACGGGGTACCTGAAGGCGCTCGGCTATCCGAAGAAGGGGTAGCCGCCGTGCGTGAGCTCGCCCTCGGGATCCTCGTGGCCGCGTGCGTCGGTTGCGCAGGGCCGTCGGGCCCACCCACGAACGGCGCGGTGGTGAGCGCCTCGTCCTCCGCCGGGTCGTCAGCCACCCCCGGACCTCGGTTCGCCGCGGACGGCCCGGACGCCGAGGAGTACGGCGCGCGCGAGGGCTATCCGGTCAGGATCATCTCGCGCGCCCCGTTCCTTGTCGGCGCCTTCAGTCACTACGACCAGCTCTTCGAAGGCCGGATTGTCCGCCGGGCCGCCACGCCGTCGCGCCTCCACCGGGCCTCCGCCGAGCCGCCCCTGCGCTACGAGTACGGGGTCAAGACCCTCACGCTCGACGACTACCTGGCGCACAATCCCATCACCGGACTTCTCATCGCGCGCGGTGACACGATCCTGGTCGAGCGCTACCAGTACGCCCGGAGCGACCGGCACCGCTTCACCTCGTTCTCGATGGCCAAGACGGTCACGGCGATGCTGATCGGCGTCGCGATCGCCGAGGGTCGCATCCGTTCGGTGGACGATCCGGCCGCGGCGTACGTGCCCGCGCTCGCCGACACCGAGTACGGCCGCACGTCGCTCCGCCACCTGCTGCAGATGTCCTCGGGCGTCCGGTTCTCCGAGCGATACTCGGGCCGGGACGATGTGGCGCGGCTCTTCGTCGAGACGGTTCTCCAGGACGGCGCGGGCGGGGTCGAGGCGGTGAAGCCGTACAACGAGCGGGGCTGGCCGAGCGGCACCATCTTCTCCTACGCCTCCGTGGAGACCCAGGTGCTCGGTCTGGTCCTTCGCGGCGCGATCCAGCGGCCGGTGGTCGACTATCTCCACGAGAAGATCTGGGAGCCAATGGGGGCGGAGGCGGACGCGACCTGGCTCGTCGACCGCACCGGCCAGGAAGTGACCTTCTGCTGTCTCAACGCGGTGCTGCGCGACTACGCGCGGCTCGGCTTGCTGCTCGCGCACGATGGGAACTGGCGTGGACGCCAGCTCATTCCCGCCGCGTGGATCAACGAGGCCACCCGGGTGCGCGACGATCAGCCGCATCTCCGGCCGGGAACCGCCCGTGGGTACCTGGGCTATGGCTATCAGGTATGGCTACTTCCGGGAGAGCGGCGGATGTTCGTCCTTCTGGGCGTTCACGGCCAGGCGATCTTCGTCGATCCGACGAGTCGCCTCGTCATGGTGCAGACTGCCGTGTACAAAGAGCCCGGGGACCCCATCAGGGAGGCGTATGCGCTGTGGCGAGGCGTGGTGACGAGGCGTCGTGACTGAGCTCGAGAGCTGATCGCATGTACGACGTCATCGTGGCGGGAGGCGGGGTGGTGGGCGCGACCGCGGCGTATCTCTGCGCCCGCGGGGGGCTCCGCACGCTTCTCCTGGATCGCGCGGACCCCGGACGCGCCACCGACGCGGGCGCGGGCATCATCGCGCCACGAACTAGCAGCCGCAGCGAGGTCCTGTTCGAGCTCGGGGTCCGTTCCGGCGAGTTCTACTCGACCCTCCTCGGCCATCTCGCGGAGGATGGCGGCGGCGACACGGGCTATGCGCGGTGCGGCGACCTGCGCGTCGCCGTGACGGAAGACGAGCTCGAGCCGTTCGGGGCGCTCGTCGCCATCCTGGAGGAGCGGCGCGCGCGGCATGGCTACCCCACGGCCGATGAGGTGCGCGAGATCAAACCGGACGAGGCGCGAGCGTTCTTCCCGCCGCTGGCCCGCCCGCTCCGGGCGCTCCACGACCGGACGGCGGCGCGTGTGGACGGGCGGCTGCTCAACCAGGCGCTCCTCAAAGCCGCCGCCGGCCGCAACGTCACGGTGGTCCGGGCGGGGGTGGACCGTCTCGTCCTCGAGGGCGGCCGGTTCGCCGGCGTGGTCGCGGGCGCCGACGTTCATCGTGCCGGGCACGTCATCATCGCCGGCGGCGCGTGGACGCCGGCCCTGGCCGGGCCGCTCGGCGTCTCGATCGCCGTAACGCCTCAGCGCGGGCAGATCATCCATCTCCAGGTTGCCGAGGGCGCCACCGGCGACTGGCCGATCGTGCACGCCTTCCACGATCACTACATCGTGTCGTGGAGCGGCGGACGGGTCGTGGCCGGCGCCACGCGAGAGACCGGCTCGGGCTTTGACCCGCGCATCACCGCCGCCGGCGTCCATGAAGTGCTCGGCGAGGCGCTGCGCGTGGCGCCGGGCCTTGCGAGTGCGGGCATGCTCGAGACGCGCGTGGGCTTGCGGCCGCTGTCGGCGGACGGCCTGCCCGTGCTTGGCCCCATCCCCGGCGTGGCCGGCGCGTACGTCGCCACCGGCCACGGCCCATCCGGCCTCACGCTCGGGCCCTACAGCGCCGCGCTCGTCTGCGATCTGGTGCGGGGCCGTGCCCCCACGCTGGACCTGGCGCCGTTCCGCGCCGACCGCTTTTCCGGCGCCCGCTAGTCGGCTCCACCCTCGGGCTCAACGGGCAGGGAGACCCCCACGAATTTCCCAGGTTCGGACCCGGCCGTGGTATTTTCCTGTGATCTCCAGGGACGAAAGCATCATGAGAATACCGCGTACCTATTTGATATCTGGTGTGACCTCCCGCTGATGAGCACCGGCCAGGGAGCAACGGTTTTTGCCCTGCTTCTGGCCACGATGCCATTCCTGGCTGCGTCCGCCTCCGCCCGGGCCCCGCTGGCCCCGGCTCCCAGCCCCGCCCCGGGTGTCGTGCGCGTCTCGGCCTTCCGTATCACCGGCAGCACGATATTGCAGTGGGACGAGCTCCCGGCTCTGGTCTCGGACGGAGTAGGCCGTGAGCTGACGCTCGCCCAGATCGAAGCGCTCGCCGCGCGCGTCACCGCATGGTATCGGGCGCGCGGGTATCTTCTGGCCCGTGCCTATGTGCCGGTGCAGGACCTCGCGGACGGGGTGGTCGAGATCACGGTGTCCGAGGGCCAGATCGGCGCCGTGGAGGTCAGGGGGTCGCGTCGTTACGACCCCGGATTCCTTCGGGCTCACGTGCTGCTCGATCGCGAGCGGCCGCCGTTCCAGGCGGATGACTTCGAGCGCAGCCTACTCCTGCTCAACGACCTCCCGGGTCTCGAGGTGAAGAGCACCTTGAGGCCGGGGGCCATCCCCGGCACGACCGACGTGGTCCTCGATGTGGAGAAGGAGTTTCTCCTCACCGGAGATCTCGAAGCCAACAACTACGGCTCGCGGGAGACGGGCTACGAGCGCTTCGCCCTCGGGCTGAACCTCAATAACCCGTTCGGCTGGAACGACACCTTCGGGATCCGCGGGCTCGTCTCCCGCGAGATCGATGCCCTCTGGTTCGCCCGCGGGACCTACAGCGTGGCGCTCGGTCATTGGGGCACGCGACTCTCCCTCGCCTACACCCACATCAATGCGGCGGCCGACGTGCGGGAGGTCATCGGGCCCATCGACGTCACCGGCAGCGGCGACATCGGGAGCGTGGCCCTCATCCACCCGATCTGGAGGAGCCGCGCGTGGAGCCTCTACGTCTATGGCGGCTTCGACATCTCGAATCTCGAGAACACGAGTGAGGCGGCAGGCGAAGGGGTGAGCACGCGCGATCGCCTTCGCGTGCTGAGCGCGGGGGCCACGGTCAACACCGTGGACAGCTGGCAGGGCGCCTCCGCGCTGTCGCTCACCCTGTATCAGGGGCTCGGGGGTTTCCTCGGAGGGCTCGACAACGACAACGATCCCGAGGCCAGCCGCCCTGGGGCGGGCGGGAGCTTCTTCAAGTTCGTCGGCCAGGTGTCCCGGCTCCAGCGAGTGTGGGGACCGGTCTCGGTCTACGCCAAGGCCGCCGGACAGCTGGCGAACACCGACCTCGTCGCCGCCGAGCAGTTCTTCATCGGGGGTGTTGGCACGGTGCGCGGGTACGCACTCGCCCAGTTCGCGGGGGACAGCGGCTACGCGGTCACGGGCGAGGTTCACCTCGTCGCGCCGGGCTTTTCCGACGTCCCGGCGTTCCTCGGCAAGAACTGGGGGGAGATCCTCCGGCTCTATGCCTTCGTCGACCACGGCGGCGCCTGGCTCCGGCAACCAGGGCCGGACGAGCGGCGGAGTCAATTCCTTACGAGCGTCGGCGCGGGGGCGAGCGCCAGCGTCGCCCAGAACTTCCTGGTCAATGTCGAATACGCACGACCGGTGGGTCCGCGATCCTCCGATGGTCGGGACAATGTCGTCTACTTCCGAGCCGTCAAGTTCTTCAATTTTTTCTAGGGTAGGATCACGAACGCCCTCATGCGTCGACCTCGAGTATCGAGCCGGACCACCTTCACCGGATTCCTGCCCCCACCGGTCCGGCGGGGGCTCGCGAGCCTTCTCGCCGTTCTCTTCGCCACGGGACCCGCGTGGGGCCTGCCGCATGGCGCGGTGGTGGTGTCCGGGAATGCAACAGTCTCTCGGACGGGCCCGAGTACGCTCCAGGTCGTCCAGGTCGGCGGCCCCGTGGTCATCCAGTGGAGCAGTTTCAGCATTGGCGCCGGCGAGCTCGTCCGTTTCCTCCAGCCGGGGCAAGCGTCGCTCGCCGTGAACCGCGTTGCGGCGGGAAACGCGTCGGTCGTCATGGGTCAGCTCCTCGCCAATGGGCGCATCGTGCTCATCAACCCCGCGGGGATCACCGTGGGAGCGGGCGGGCTCATCAAGGTGGCGGGGCTGGTCGCGACGACGCTTGAGCTCCGGGATGCGGACCTCCGAACCGGGCGCCTCCTCTTCGAGCAGGGGCCGGGCCAGCTGGCGACGATCCTGAACCAGGGCACGATCACCGTGGTCCCGGGCGGTGTCGTCGCGCTGGTGGCGCCCGGGGTCATCAACCGGGGCACGATCACCGCTGAGCTGGGCAGCGTCCATCTTGCTTCGGGCCGACAGCTCATCGTGGACTTCGCGGGCGACGGCCTCGTCCGCTTCGCCGTCGACGGGGCGCTGGTGGGCGCCCCCGCGAGCACAGAGGCGCGCACGGAGTTCCCAGGAGTCCGGAACGAGGGGCGCATCCGAGCCGATGGCGGCCTGGTGGAGCTCACGGCAAAGACCGCGGGTGACGTGCTGAACGGTGTCGTGAACAACAGCGGCATCGTCGAGGCCCGCTCGCTCGTGAACCGAGGAGGCGTGGTACGACTGATCGGCGGTGACGATGCCGCCGCGACGGCGACCGCGAGCGGCGCCATCCGACCCGCGGGCGTGGTGCGCGGCATCGTCAGCAATACGGGAACCATCGACGTCTCCGCCAGGGAGGCGGGCGCGGCGCCGGGCCAGGTGCTGCTGGTGGGCGAGCGCGTCGGCCACGTGGGGACGATCGACGCCCGCGGCGCGGATGGCGGCCGCGGCGGCGAGGTGGGGATCGCCACCACCGAGCGGAGCGTCCTGTTGCCCGGGAGTGCCATCGACGTGAGTGGCGTCGGACACGCGAGCGCGGGGCGGGTCACCGTCTGGTCCGATCAGGAGACCACCGCCGCCACCGGCGCCACGATCCTGGCGCGTGGCGGGGAGCAGGGAGGCCACGGCGGCTTCGTAGAGGTATCCGGGGGCGTGGGCCTGAGCTTCGACGCGGCGGTGGACGCCCGGGCGCCGGCCGGCGCGACCGGCACGCTCCTCCTGGACCCGCGGAACATCACCGTCCGGACCACGGGCGGTGTCGCCTACAATCCCGGCGTCAACAACCTCTTCGGCAACAACCTCGGCGCCACCACCGTGATCACGCCCGCGAGCATCAACGCGGCGGCGGCGAACGTGATCCTCCAGGCCAACTCCGACATTACCGTCACCGATCCGATCGCGATGGCGAACGCGGCGGTCGGCTTGACCATGCAGGCCGGGCGCAGCATCATGGTCAATGCCAACGTAGCCACGAACAACGGGCCCATCTCGCTGACCGCGAACTCCCCCGGCGCCACCCTCGCCGACCGTGCCGCGGGCGCGGGCGGCATCACCATGGCCGTCGGCACCGCCATCAACGCCGGGAGTCAGCCGATCAGCCTGAGCGTCGGCGGTCTCGCGGGGGGCACTCCAGGTGACATCGCTGCCCGCGGGTTGACGAGCAGCGCTGGCGGTATCCTCCTGAGCACGCCGAATAATCTCGCGCTGAGCGGCGTGGTCAATGCCGGGTCCGGCCCGGTGACGATCCAGACGAATACGGACGGAGCGGGCGCCCAGAACTTCCTGATGAATGCGGGGAGCTCGATTGCCACGACGAGCACGGCGGCGAATGCGGTGACGATCAATGTCAACGCCGCCGCCGGGGGCACCGGGACCGCGACGGTCCGGGACATCAGCACGGGGGCGGGGGGCGGGATCACGGTGCGGACCGATACGGGCGGGAATCTCACCGGGGGGGCGATCACACAGTCTTCCGGCACGCTCCAGTCCGGCGGCCTCCTGCTGAGCTCCCCGAACGCTGTCACCCTGAGCGGCGTGGTCAATGCCGGGGCAGGGCCGGTGACGATCCAGACGAATACCGACGGGATAGGCGCCCAGAGCTTCCTGATGAACGTGGGGAGCTCGATTGCCACGACGAGCACGGCGAATGCGGTGGCGATCAATGTCAACGCCGCCGCCGGGGGCACGGGCACCGCGACGGTCCGGGATATCAGCACGGGGACGGGCGGGATCATCACGGTAGTGACGAACACCGGCGGGAACACCACGGGTGGGACGATCACGCAGGTGGCGGGGACGACGCTCGCCGGCGGGGCTGCGCTGAGCTCGGCGAACGCGGTCACGCTGAACGGGGCGATCAATGCCGGCCCGGCGGCCGTCGCCATCCAGGCCAACACGGACGGGGCGGGTGCTGAGAGCTTCACGATGGCCACCGGCAGCTCGATCACGACGACCAATACCGGGGCCGGCGCGGTGGCGATCAACGTCAACGCCGCCGCCGGGGGCACGGGCACGGCGACGGTCCGGGATATCAGCACGGGGGCGGGGGGCGGGATCACGGTGCGGACCGATACGGGCGGGAATCTCACCGGGGGCGCGATCACGCAGTCGTCCGGCACGCTCCAGTCCGGTGGCCTCCTGCTGAGATCGCCGAACGCCGTCACCCTGAGCGGCGTGGTGAATGCCGGCGCGGGGCCGGTCACCATCGCGGCGAATACCGATGGCGTCGGCAACCAGACCTTTACCATGGGGGCGGCGAGCACCATCACCACCACCAACGCGTCGGCGGGCGCCGTGGCGATCAACGTGAACGCCGGCGGCGGGGGCACCGGCGCGGCGGCGCTCGGGGGCATCACCACCGGGTCGGGCGGCGCCATCACGGTGTCGACGAACACCGGCGGCAACACGACCGGCGGCTCGATCACCCGCGCGGGCAGCTCACTCGATACCGGCGCCGGGTCGGTGGTGCTGACGGCGCCCACGACCGGGGCGAGCAGCGTCGGCACTGCCGCTGCCCGCATCCAGACCACATCGGGGTCGGTTACCGCCACCGCGGGCTCCGGCGGAATCTTCGTCACCGAGGCGGACGGCGCGAGCTTTCAGGGGACCGCCGCGGGGGCAGGGCAGGTGAATCTCGCGAGCACCGTGGGCACGCTCGCGATCGCGGCGCCGACGACCACCGGAAGCGGCGCGATCACCCTCGCGAGCGGGGACGCGGTGGCGTTGAACGAGAATGTCGGCGGCGGCTCGGGGACGATCACGGTCAACGCGAACACGAACGGGGCGGGACCGGAGGGCTTCACCCAGAGCCCCGCCGCGAGCATCACGACAACCAACGCCTCGGCGACCGCGGTACAGGTGAATGTCAACGCCGCCGCCGGTGGGACCGGCGGGGCGGCGCTCGGAAACGTCACGACCGGCTCGGGCGGGCGGATCACGGTGGCCACGGATACCGGGGGCAATACCACGGGAGGCTCGATCACCCAGAGCGCCGGTCTTCTGCTTGGCACCGGCACGGGGTCGGTCATCCTGAGGACGCCGACGGCGGGGACGAGTGGCATCGGCGCGTCGGGCGCCGCCATCCAGACCACGGCGGGCACCGTGACCGGGACCGCGGGGTCGGGGGGCGTCTTCATCACCGAGACCAACGGGGCGAGCTTCACCGCGACGGCAACGGGGGCGGGACCGATCAGCCTGACGAGCCTCGCCGGCACCCTCACCATCGCCGGCGCGACGACGACCGGCAGCGGGCCGATCACGCTCGCCAGCGGCGACGGGGTCACGGTCAACGCCAACCTCGGCGCCGGCGCATACTCGGGCCCTCTCGCGATCAGCGCCAACACCAACGGGGCGGGCGCGGAGGGCTTCACGCAGGCGGCCGGCGCCGCCATCGCCACGACCGATGCTTCGGCGAGCGCGGTGGCGATCGCAGTGAACGCCGCCGGTGGCGGCACGGGCGGAGCCGTGCTCGGGAACATCACCACTGGCTCCGGAGGCACCATCGCCGTCGGGACCAATACGAGCGGCAACGTCACGGGTGGGTCGATCACCCGGACCGGCGCGACCGTTCTCAATGCGGGGACAGGCGTGGTTGCGCTCGCGACGCCCGGGGCGGGGGCAAGTGGCGTCGGCACCGCGGGGACCCCGATGCAGACGAGGGCGGGCACGGTGGTGGCGAGCGCCGGCTCGGGCGGGGTGTTCATCACCGAGACCGACGGAGCGGCTTTCACGGCCACGGCGACGGGGGCGGGGCCCATCACGCTGACCAGCACCACGGGAACCCTCGGCATCGCGGGCGCCACCGGCACGGGGAGCGGCAACATCACGCTCTCGAGCGGCGATGCGGTGTCGCTGAGCGCGAACGTGGGGGGAGCCGGCTCCGGTACGGTTACCGTCAACGCCAATACCAACGCCGCGGGGCTGGAGGGATTCACCCAGAATCCCGGCGGCAGCATCACGACCAGCAATGCCACTGCGACGGCGGTGCGGGTGAATGTGAACACCGCCGGCGGGGGAACGGGTGGCGCCGTCCTCGGCGACATCGCCACCGGCTCCGGCGGCACGATCACGGTGCGCACGGACATCGGTGGAAACGCCACCGGCGGATCGATCGGCCAGCCGACGGGCGGACTCCTGCAGAGTGGCCCGGGCGCCGTGGTACTGGCGACCCCCTCCGGGGGAACGAGCGGCATCGGCACCGCGGGAGCGCCCATCCAGACCGCGACGGGAGCGGTGACCGCGACGGCTGGGTCGGGGGGCGTCTTCATCACGGAGACCGACGGGGCGAGCTTCACGGCGACGGCGACGGGTGCGGGACCGGTCAGCCTTGCGAGCACCACGGGCACTCTCACCATCGCCGGCGCGACCAGCACCGGAACGGGCTCCATCGCGATCAGCGGCAACACGATCGTCCAGAACGCGAACCTGACCACGGGCGGGCCGATCACGGTGACGGCGGCGGCCGGACCCATCACGATGGCCGGCGGCTCACAGAGCACGGCAGGCGGGAACGTCACCTATCAGGCGGCCGGCGACATCACCCTCCGCTCACTGACGAGCGGCGCCGTGGCGGGGGTGACGTCGACGGGTGGATCCATCCTCGACGGCAATGCCGCCGCGCTCAATGTCTCGGCCGGCACTACCGCGCTCCAGGCCGGCGGCGTGATCGGAACGCTCACCGACCCGCTCGAGATCGCGGTGGCCGGCCTCGCCAACGTCAACGCCAACGGCGCGCAGTCGGGAGTATCGGTCAACATCAACGGGACGACGGGTGACAATACCCTGCAGTTCCCCCTCACCGTGCCCGGCCAGATCTTCTTCAACGGGGTTCTTCTCTTCCCGATCGCCCCGCCGGTGGCTCCGGTTGTCCCGCCGCTGGCGCCGGGCATCCCCACGCTGGCACCGGGTGTCCTTCAAGGCGCCAGCCTTGGCGTCTACGAGCAGGCGATCGCCTCGTGCGAGCTGAGCACCGGCATGGACGCGCTGGTGCGACTGCCGACCGCCTGCCGGCCGGGGGTGAGCGCCAAGCAGGAGCTGGCGGCTCCCCTGCCGGAGCTCAGCGAGTCCCCGTGAGGGTCCTCGGTCAGCGTGGGGGCCCCCGCCAGTCGCGGTAGAAGATCGCCGACTGGACGCGCGCGAACTCCACGAGCCCGCGGTCCTTGGCCAGCACCGCGTCCAGCCGCTCGAGATCCCCCGCGTCGCCCTCCCGCCAGTAGAACGCCGTGAGCTGAAGGCCCCGCGGCTTGAGCGCGGGCGCGATGTGGTAGGAGGCGCCCGGCGGCCCGCTGCGTCCCGGCAGTCGCCGGCGCTCGCCGAGCGATCCCTGGAAGACGTAGAAGGCGTCGTCGGGCGGCAGGAACTGGAGGCGATAGTCCGGCTCCGTCCGGCCCTCGGTGATGTCCTCGGCGCCCAGCAGCGGCCGCTTCTCACCGGAGATCAGGTAGCGCAGCGAGGCGGCGCCGGGTGTCCCCATCATCCGGTGGGACACGCGCCCGGGCTGATGCGGGTAGAGCACGTTGGAGCGAACGGACACGTCCAGCACCACGCGCCCGTCGGGGGACAGGATGGCGTCGCGACCAAAGAGATAGGTGTGCATGTGATTGTGCTGCTGGAGCATGAGGGCCACCGGCTTGGCACGCCGGTCCAGGGCGACAATCGCCGCGGGGTAGTGGTCGAGCTGACGCCAGTCCTCCGGCGAGGCCACGCGCTCGATCAGCCACTCCTGCCAGGCCAGCATGCCGGCCGGCAGCCCCGAGCGGCGGAACACCGCGTGATAGGTGAGGAAGGTGAACGGCTCGACCACGGGGCCACCTTCCGTCTCGAACGTCACGTCCTCCTGGTCCACGCGCCCGTACACGGTGGGAGTGCCCGGCCGGCCCGAGGGCTCGTGGACGAAGACCGCCCCGGGATCGCGCTTGTGAGCATTGAGGGCCAGCCGGTCGAGCGGGCCTGACACGCGGCGGCCCGCGCCGTCGGTGAGATGGCCTTGCGGGACATAGTCCACATAGAAATCGATCAAGCCGGGATGGTCCGGCGGCAGCAGGAAGTGCGGCCGATGCCGACGGAGCAGGGCCTGCTCGACGGGGCCGGCGGCCGTGGAGGCCGGCGGCGATTTCGCGAAGTACTCCGCGAAGCCCGGCTCCTGAGAAAAGCTGTTGCGCCCGTTGCCGCAGCCGGCCAGGCCCACCGACAGAGCCAGCAGCAGCGCCATGATACGCTCGGTCACGACGTCATGATGACCGCGGGCGGCGAAATTCGCCACGATCTCGTGCTGGTGGGGGGCGGTCATACCCATGTCCAGGTGCTGCGGGCCTGGGCCATGCGCCCCGTGCCGGGGGTCCGGCTGACCGTGGTGGTGGATTGGCCCGAGGCCGTCTACTCGGGGATGGTGCCCGGCTTCGTGGCCGGCCAGTACCGGCGTGAAGACCTCGAGATCGACGTCCGCCCGCTGGCCCTCCGGGCCGGAGCGCGCTTCATCGTGACCCCGGCGGTGGGCCTGGACCCGCGCGAGCGGCTCATTCACCTGGCCGGCCGGCCCCCGCTGCGCTATGACACGGCCGCCTTCGACGTGGGCTCGACGGTGGCGGGCCTCGCGCTGCCCGGCGTGCGCGAGCACGCGCTGGCCTCGCGGCCCATCGGGCGCTTCGTGGAGCACGTCGAGGCCCTCGTCGCGCGGGCGCGCGAGCGCGGGCGCTGCCGGCTGGTGGCGGTGGGCGCGGGCGCGGGCGGCGTGGAGCTGGCCTTCGCCTTCCGGGCGCGGCTCGAGCGGGAGGGCGTGCGCGAGGCCTCCGTGCTGCTGCTGGAGTCGGGCCCGCGCGTGCTGGCCGGCTATCCCGCCGGCACTGCGCGCCGGGTGGAGGCCAATGCCCGCGCGCGCGGCATCGAGATCCGGCTGGGCGCGCGTGTGGCCGAAGCGCGCGCGTCGGAGCTCGTGCTGGCGGACGGTCAGGTCGTCCCGTTCGACGCGCTGGTGTGGGTGACGGGAGCGGCGAGCCTGCCGCTCTTCCACGGGGCGGGCGTGGCGCTCGACGAGCGCGGCTTCGTGCGCGTGCGCCGGACGCTCCAGCTCCTGGAGCACGAGGACATCTTCGCGGTCGGCGATTGCGCGAGCCTCGAGGGCGCGACGGATCTGGCCAAGGCCGGAGTCTACGCCGTGCGCGAGGGGCCCGTCCTCACCGCCAATCTCCGCGCCCGCCTCATGGGGCAGCCGCTGGAACCCTATCGCCCCCAGCGCGATTTCCTGTCGCTGCTCAACCTGGGGGACGGACGCGCCATCGGCAGCAAGTGGGGCGTGAGCTTCGAGGGTCGCTGGGTGTTCCGATTGAAGGACTGGATCGACCGGCGCTTCATGGCGCGCTTCCAGGTGCTCGCGGCCGACGGCGCGCTCGCCCCCGAGTTCGCGCCTCTGCCCGCGATGCCTGGCGCCGAGGTGGTCTGCGGCGGCTGCGCGGCCAAGGTGGGCGAGTCCACCCTCAGCCGCGCGCTGGAGCGACTGGGCGTGGCGAGCGATCCCAGCGTGGTGCTGGGCCTGGGCGTGCCCGACGACGTCGCCGCGGTGGCCACCGAGCGCGGCGAGATCGTGGTGTCGAGCGTGGACGGGTTCCGCGCCTTCACCGACGATCCCTATCTCGTCGGCCGCGTGGCCGCGGTGAACGCCGCCAGCGACCTGTGGGCGAAGGGGGCCACGCCCCGCTGGGCGCTGGCCTCGGTGGAGATCCCGGACCTCGAGCCCGCGCGCGCGGAGGAGACCTTGTATCAGACGCTGGCGGGCGCGCGCGCCGCGCTGGACGCGGACGGCATCACGCTCGTGGGCGGGCACACCACCAGCGGCGCCGCGCTCCACGTGGGCTTCGCGGTGCACGGAACCGCGCCCTCCGCCGACGCGCTGATGCGCAAGGGCGGCGTCTCGCCCGGCGAGCGGCTCATCCTCACCAAGCCGCTCGGCACGGGCGTGCTCTTCTTCGCCGACATGCGCGGCCGCGCGCGGGGCGAGTGGATGGAGGCCGCGATCGCGTCCATGGTGCGCAGCAATGCCGCCGCCGCGCGCGTGGCCCGGGCGCTGGGCGCCACCGCCTGCACGGACGTGAGCGGCTTCGGCCTGGCGGGCCACCTGGGTGAGATGCTCCGCGCCAGCAAGTGCGCGGCGATCCTGGATCTGGCCGCCCTGCCGCTCCTGCCCGGCGCCGGCGCCCTGCTGGCCCGCGGCGACCGCAGCACCTTCCACCCGGAGAACGCAAAATCGCGACGCGCGCTCCGTATAGACGCGGGCGCGCAAGCCCATCCGGCGCTGGACATCCTCTTCGACCCGCAGACCTCGGGCGGGCTTCTCTTCGCGGTGCCCGCCGAGCGCGCGGAGGCGGCGCTGGCCGCGCTGCGGGCCGCCGGCGATGGCGCGACGCCGCCCTGATCGGCGAGGTCACGCCGCCGCGCGGCGATCAGGCGCTGTTCGAGGTGGTGGCGCGCTCTACTTCGTAGCCGGGCGCGCCGCGAGGCCCATCACGCGGCCCACCTGCGGCAGGCGCGGCAGCGCGTCGTGGGCGGCCTGGGCCTGGGCCAGCCGCGCGAGGATGGCCGGTGCCATCGGCGCGCCCCGGCGGGTGGCCTGGCTCACGTGCAGCGACATCAGCTCGTTGGTGGCGGCGAGATAGCCGGCGTCCGCGTGGAACATCTCGTGGATGTAGTGGATGCGCTTGGCGTCGTGACCGAGGAGCCGCGTGGTGAAGCGCAGCGGATCACCCTCGCGGACCTCCTGATGATAGGTCACGTGGGCCTCGAGGCAGAAGGTGGTGACCCGATGCGTGTCGCGGTGCGCGGCATCGAGCCCCACCCAGCTGAGCCACTCGTCCGTGGCGAGGTCGAAGACCACCACGTAGTAGCCCATGTTCATGTGCCCGTTGTTGTCGATCCACTCGGGGCGCACACGCGTGCGGTAGCGGTCGAAGGGCGCGGGAATCGGCTCGGTCACGGAAGGAGCGGGCGCTGGCGCGATTCGAGGGCGAGGAGCGCCCGCTTGATGGGAAGCCCGCCGCCATACCCGGTGAGGCTGCCGTTGCTGCCGATCACGCGGTGGCAGGGAATGACGATGGGCAGCGGGTTCTGGCCGTTGGCGGCGCCCACCGCGCGCACCGCGTTCGGCCGGCGGATGCGCCGCGCCACTTCCCCATACGCGCGTGTTTGTCCATACGGGATCTCCGCCACCGCGCGCCACACCTTCACCTGGAAGGGCGTGCCGTCGAGCGCCAGCGGCAGGTCGAAGACTTCGAGGCGGCCCGCGAAGTAGGCCTCGAGCTGACGCCGCGCGTCCGCGAAGGGGCGCGGATCCTCATGCCAGGCCGGATCCGGCGTCATCCGACCCGGCCCGCTCATGAAGTAGATGAGCGAGAGCGCGCCCGCGCGGCCGGCCAGGAGCAAGCGGCCGATGGGGCTGTCCAGGTAGGCAAACTGGGTGGCGGCGGTATCGCTGGTCATACGGTTTCTGCTATCTTACCCGATGCTCGGACAGCCCACGCCCGGCTCGAGCGAGCCCAGGGAGGTGCGTCATGCGCTCAATGTGGAGTCTGGTGCTGATACTCGGGATGGCCACCGCCGCCGAAGCCCAGCTCGCGATCTCCGTGAACGACAACAAGGTGGTGCTGGTCAACGGCGCCGTCCAGGTGGTGCAGAACCCCGCCCCCGACACCCTGACCGTGCTCGACCTCAAGGGGGGCTCGCCGAAGGTGATCGCCGAGATCCCCGTGCCCGCCAGCGTGGTGGGTCCGCCGCTGTCCGTGGCCATCACGCCGGACGAGGGGCTGGCGCTGGTCACCTCTGCCATGAAGGTGGATCCCGCCGACAAGACCAAGACCATCAACGACAATCGCCTGTCGGTGGTGGATCTCTCGTCGAGTCCGCCCCGGTTGCTCGGCACGATGGAAACGGGCGCGTCGCCCGCCGGGATCTCGATCAACCGGCAGGGTAATCTCGCCCTGGTGGCCAATCGAGGCGAAGGCACCGTCTCGGTCTTCACCATCTCCGGCAAGACCGTGAGCGGGCTGGGCAAGATCGCGGTGGGGCCGGCCAACGGGGGTCCGAGCCACGTGGCCATCACGCCGGACGGCAAGATGGCGCTGGTCACCCGCGACGGGGACAGCTACATCTCCGTGCTGTCCATCGACGGCACCAAGGTCGAGTACACCAAGCGGGATCTCGCCGCGGGGCTCCGGCCCTACGGGCTCGACATCAGCAAGAACGGCGCGGTGGCGGTGGTCGCCAATATCGGCCGCGGCCTCGGCGACAACGACAGCGTGAGCGTCATCGACCTCAAGGCCCGGCCGCCCCGCGTGGTGGAGACCATCTCGGTGGACCAGACGCCCGAGGGGATCAAGCTCTCGCCGGACGGCACCTTGCTGGGCGTGATCGTGATGAACGGGAGCAACAAGCCCAAGGAGTCCCCCTTCTACAACGACTCCGGCAAGCTCCTGCTCTATCGCCTCGACGGCACGCGCCTCCTCGGGCTCGGGGCGGCGTGGATCGGCCGCTGGTCGCAGGGCGTCGCGTTCTCGCCCGACAACAAGGTGATCCTCGTGGGCAACATGGTGGAGCGGAACGTCCAGGTGCTGCGCTGGGACGACGTCTCGCTGAAGGACCTGGGCGAGCGCATCAACGTCAACGGTGGCTCGGCCGCAATCCGCACCGCGGACAAGCCGTAGCCCCGCGCTCGCCGCTCGCCTCCTGGTTCGAGGGCGCCGCCGCCGAGGACGCGTTCCGGCGGCACCGGCTCGGCGCGCGGCCGGCGCTCCTGTCCCCGCGCGACCGCGCCTGGCGGGCGATCGCGCCCGCGTTCGCCGACTGCCTCGCGCTGGCCGAGGCGGGCTCGCCCTTCCAGACCGCGGTCGAGCGGCGCTATGACCGCTCGGCCGACCGCCGCCGTCTGCCGCGCGCGCTGGCCGCGGGGGAGTCGGTGTTCTTCCCCCAGGTGCACCAGGTGCTTCCGCGCCTCATGCGGCTCATGGTGGCGCTTCGTGCCAGCTTCCTCGGCGGGGGCCGCGAGGAATGCTCCTTCCTCTTTCTCGCCGAGGGGCGCGGGCGCGAGGCCCTGGGCCTCCACCACGACGGCGAGACGGATGCCTTCTGGCTCCAGCTCGAGGGCCGGCGCCACCTCACGGTCGGCCCGCCCGTCCCGCGCGGCACGCCGGAAGACCTCGACCCGCGGGTGATCCCCGCGCGTCGCGCCGGGAGTCCGCAGCCCTCCGGCGGCTGGTGGTCGGGGACGCTGGGGCCCGGCACGCTCTTCTATCTACCGCCGCGCACGCCGCACCGGGTGGTCTATCACGGCCGCTCGCTCGCGCTGTCGCTGACGTGGAAGCGGCCGGGGCGCCGTGCTCGGCCCGATCCCGCCGCGCTGCTGGACTGGGACGTGGCGCCGGGCCGCGCCGATCGCGTGCCGCCCGCGAGTCGCGACCGGCTCTGGGCTCAGGCGCCCGCGCTGGCGGGCCACCTGCGCCCCGGCGCGCGCGCCTTCACGCTGCGCGTGCCCGGCGGCGCGCTGAGCTTGCCCGCCTCCGCGCATGCGCTCGCGCGCCGGCTCGCGGTCATGCCGTGGTGGCAGGGCGTGCCGGTGCCGCCGCGCGGGGGCGCGCTGGCCCTCCTCCTGGCGCACGGCCTCATCGCCCGCCGCGATCTTCCGCTCCGCATCGTCCCCGCGGAGCCGAAGGCGCTCGACGGCTGGCGCTTCGCCTGAGCGGGCGTCCTCACGCCGCCACCTGGCGCCAGAGGCGCGAGCGCGTGAGGAGCGCGGCGAGCACCACCAGCATGCCGGCGGCGGGATAGACGGCGGCCTGGCGCGGCCCGGTGAAGGCGGCGAGATAGCCGATGAGGAGCGAGCCCACCGGCGCCCCGCCCATGAGGCCGAGCTGGAAGAGCGAGAGGATGCGCGCGCGGTGGGTCTCGGGCGCGGCGATCTGCACGATGGTGCGGCCCTGGGTCATCACCACGCCCGCGCCGAGCCCCCAGAGCAGGCACAGCAGCAGGAGGCCGCGGAACGGGAGCCCGATCGACATGGCGGCCAGGATCATCGCCCCGAAGGCCAGCGCGACGATCATGGCGCGGCCCGGCCGGCGGAGCGCGCCCAGCTTGATCTGCGCGAGCGTGGCGGCGATGGTGCCGCCCCAGAAGCAGATGGAGACCAGCGACAGCTCCGCCGATCCGCCGTGGTAGTCGTCGCGGACCATGAGCGGCAGGATCACGAAGAACGCGCCCACGTAGAGCACGCCCACCGCGAGCTGGGCCACCAGCACCGGCGCGATCACGGCCGAGCGCGCGCCTTCACGCAGGCCGTCCAGCATGGCGGCGAGCCGGCTCTCCACGACCGGCGCCGCCGCCGGCGGACCGGGCGGCAATTGCAGGGCGGCCAGACCGCCCAGCGCCAGCACCCCGGCCTGGAGCAGGAGCAGCGCCGGGGCGCCCACCGTCTCCGCCGCCGCGCCGGAGGCGATGCCCACGAGCTGCGCGCCGAACTGGGTGGCGGTCATGATGGCCACCGCGCGGCCCAGATTGCCCGTGGCCACGCGCGTGAGCATGGCGTCGCGCGCGGGCAGGACGAAGGCGCCGACGGTGCCGACGCCGAGCGCGTAGACGATGAGGGCGCCATACGAGAGCCGCCCGCCGGCAACGGCGAGGGCCAGGCCCAGCGGGAGAAGCGCCACCAGGAAATGCCCGCGCACGAGGAGGCGCCGGCAGTCGGCACGGTCCGCCACCGCGCCGCCCAGCAGCATGAAGAGGATGGAGGGCGCCATCAGCGACATCACCGCCACCCCCACTCGCGAGGCCGGCTCGTGCAGCACCACGGTGACGAGCCAGGGGAAGACGATGTTCTGCATCCCGAAGCTCGAGAACCAGGAGGCGACGCCGGTGAGGTACCAGGGGAATGCGTGGGCGGGTTGCCGCACTATCCACCGACCTTAGCACGCTTGACTCGGCCGACCCCGCCGCCTAGCATCCGGCGAGGAGGCGCGCATGCGAATCGGGATCTCACTCACGAGCGGGCGCACGGTGTCGGATCCGCGCGCGGGCGCGCGCTGGATGGTGGAGCGCACGGCGGCGGCGCGGCAGGCGGGCCTGGACTCGCTCTTCGTGGGCGATCACCACGCCACGCCCGGCCCCTACTACCAGAACGTGCCCATCATGGGCCGGCTGCTCGCCGAGTGGGGCGCGACGCCTGCGGGCTGCCTCTTCCTCCTGCCGCTGTGGAATCCCGTGCTGATCGCGGAGCAGGTGGGCACGCTGGCCGCCATCGCCCAGGGCCGATTCATCTTCCAGTGCGGCCTGGGCGACGACGCCCAGCAGTTCGCGGCGATGGGGGCGGACATCCGCTTCCGGCCGTCGGCCTTCGAGGCGTCCTTCGATCTCGTGCAGCGCTTGCTCCGCGGCGAGACGGTGAGCGCGTCCGGCCGCTTCCGCCTCGAGCGCGCGCGCGTGGCGCTGCGCCCGGCCGAGCCGGTGGAGTACTGGATCGGCGCCAGCGCGGACGTGGCCATCGACCGCGCCGCGCGCATCGCCGATGGCTGGCTGGCCTCGCCGGGGCAGACTCCGGAGATGGCGCGCCGCCAGGTGGAGCTCTACCGCGAGCGCTGCGCGAAGCACGGCCGGTCGCCCGCGGCCGTCGCCATCCGGCGCGACATCTTCGTGGGCGCCACGCCCGAGGCGGCGGAGGCCGTGGCCGGTCCCATCGTGAAGCGGGGCTATCGCGGCTTCGATCCCGCCGCCCTGGTCTGGGGCTCGGTGGAGCAGGTGACCGAGAAGTTCCGCGCGCTGGCCGCCATGGGCTATACCGACGTGATCGTCCGGCACCTCACCGACGAGCAGGCCGACGTGCTGGGCTCGCTCGAGCGCCTCGCGGCGGTGCGCGAGGCGCTGCGGAGCACGTGACGCGGTGACGCTCGACCTCGAGCGCGCCCGGCGCGAGACGCCGGGCTGCGCGACGGTGCTGCACTTCAACAATGCCGGCGCCGCGCTCATGCCAAAGCCGGTGCTGGACGCCCTCCAGCGCCATCTCCAGCTCGAGGCCACCATCGGCGGCTACGAGGCGGCGGACCGCGAGCACGCCGCGGTGGAGCGCGTCTACGATGCCCTCGCGCACCTGCTGGGCGGGCACCGCGACGAGATCGCGGTGATCGAGAACGCCACCCGCGCCTGGGACATGGCGTTCTACTCGCTCCGCTTCGGCCCCGGTGACCGCATCCTCACCGCCACCGCGGAGTACGCGAGCAACTACATCGCCTATCTCCAGGTCGCGGCCCGGACCGGCGCGGTGGTGGAGGTGATCCCCGACGACGAGCACGGCCAGGTGTCGGTGGACGCGCTCCGCCGCATGCTGGATGACCGCGTCAAGCTCATCGCCATCACCCATGTGCCGACCAATGGCGGCCTCGTGAATCCGGCCGCCGCGGTGGGCCGGGTGGCGCGGGAGGCCGGCGTGCCCTATCTCCTCGACGCCTGCCAGTCGGTGGGCCAGCTCCCGATGGACGTGACGGAGCTGGGCTGCGACATGCTCTCCGCCACCGGCCGCAAGTATCTGCGCGGGCCGCGCGCCACCGGCTTTCTCTGGGTCCGGCGGGACTTCCTCCCGCAGATGACCCCGCCCTTCCTCGACCTGCACGCGGCCACCTGGGTGGCGCGCGACCGCTACGAGGTGCGGGCGGACGCGCGGCGCTTCGAGAACTGGGAGACCTACTACGCGGGGAAGATCGCGCTCGGCGTGGCGGTGGACTATGCGCTCGCCTGGGGCCTGCCCGCCATCCGCGAGCGCGTGTACCTGCTCGCGGCGCGCCTCCGCGAGCGGCTGGCGGCGCTGCCGGGCATCACCCTGCGCGACAAGGGGGCCGAGCGCTGCGGCATCGTCACCTTCACCGCCGCGGGCTGCGCGGCGGCCTTGATCAGGCAGGTGCTCCTCTCCCAGGCCATCAATGTCTCGGTGTCCTCGTACGCGGGCACGCGGCTCGACATGGAGGCCCGCCGCCTGCCGGGGGTGGTGCGGGCGTCCGTGCACTACTACAACAGCGAGGAGGAGATCGAGCGCTTCTGCGCCGCCCTGGCGCCGCTGCTCGCGCGTCCTAGGGGCGGGGCCGCAAGGTGATGGCGTCGTACCAGGCGGTGGCGGTCTCGCCCGTGTCGTCGGTGTCCGTCATCACCGCCACGCCCACGAGCCGCGTCGGCTCCCCGCCGAAGAGCCGCTTGTAGTCGTCGTAGAGGTTGCGGGTCTCGGCCACCCAGCGGCCGACCTCTTCCCCTCCGCTCTCGAGCACGAGCATGCGCGCGCGGCTCGTGTAGGCATTGGGCAGGGCGGTGTTCTTCGCCAGGCGGCTGTCCCAGATGTAGTTGATGACGGCGCCGGGTGGGTATTCGCCGTAGAAGGCCCGGTAGAACTCGTACCGGGTCCGCTCCCAGATCCCCGCCCGCTCCGGATCGTAGCGGAACGCCACGTAGACGCGCGCGGCATAGTCGTCCCCGGACTTGCGAAAGGGGTTGCTCCTCTCGAGCACGCGCGAGACCTTCCAGCGCCAGGCGATCAGCTGGTAGACGCGCGGGTCCAGGTCGAGCGGGCGATAGAGCGCGGCGGCGGCGGCCTCGCTGTCGGCGCGGAGCGCCCACCCCGCGCCCTCGGGCACGATCTGGTAGCGCGTGTGGCGGTCGATCGTGCGAAAGGTCACCGGGCGCCAGTCGGGCGGCAGCGCGTCGGGGCTGGCGGGCGGGCCGAGGCGGAGCACGTCCAGCGGGGCCACCGACGGGGAACCGGAGGGGGCCTGCGCGCCGGCGCCGGGGGCACCCAGCGCCAGCAGCAGCGCGAGGGCGGTCACGCCGAGGCGCGGGTAGTACCAGCGGTGCAGCCGCGCCGGGCTCACGCCGCAGGCGTAGAGCAGGCGCAGCGTCCACATGAGGAGGGTGGTCCGCGCCACGCCCTCCTGCTCCCACTTGCGCGCCGAGGTGATCACACGCTCGCGGAGCGCGCCGACCCGGCCGCGCCGCTTGAGCCGGCGCGTGAGCTCGATGTCCTCCATGAGCGGGATGTCCGGATAGCCGCCCAGGGCCTCGAAGACGGCGCGCCGGACGAAGAGGCCCTGATCGCCCGTCGAGATCCCGGACAGGCGCGAGCGCCAGTTCATGAGCCCGCCGATCAGGCGAAAGGGCCAGCGGGGATTGTCCAGGCGCACGTCGAAGCGCCCGCCCACCACGCCCGGCTCCGCCAGCGCGCGCGCGATGGCCCGCTCGAAGCCCGCGGGCAGGACGGTGTCGGCGTGGAGGAAGAGGAGCACGTCGCCCCGTGCCGCCGCCGCGCCCGTGTTCATCTGGCGGGCGCGACCGCGCGGGCAGTCGAGCACGGTGACGCCGGGCACGCGCGCGGCGATCTCGCGGCTGCCGTCGTCGCTCCCCGCATCGGCCACGATGACCTCGGCGCCGGGCGCCTCGGCGCGAAGCGCGGGCAGCAGGCGCGCGAGGTTCTCCGCCTCGCGCAGCACGGGCACGATGATGGAGAGCACTACCCCCCGCTCGGGCCCGCGAGACCGATCTTGACGCGCCGGTTGTGGCGGCCCTTGTTGTCGATCTTGAGGATGCGGAGGGGCCGGGAGCCTCGGGTCGACGCCAGATGCGTCCCGCCGCAGGCCTGCCGGTCGAGCCCGACGATCTCGACGACGCGAATGGTTCCGTCGGACGCCGGCGGCGGCGCCACCGAGCGGTTGCGGACGAGCCCGTGCTCGGCGAGCGCGTCTGCCTCCGTCACATAGGCGTAGCGGATCGGCAGGTCCTGCCGGATGACGTCGTTGATCTCGGGCTCGAGCGCGCGGAGCCGCTCGTTGTCGGCGTCGGGCAGGTCGAAATCCATGCGCGCGGTGCCGTCGGCGTTCAACTGGGCGCCGGTGACGAGCGCGCCCGCGAAATCCCGGAAGACGAGCGCGTTCAGGATGTGCGTGTCCGTGTGGAGCTGCGCCATCATCGAGCGGAAGTCCGCATCCACGCCCGTCTCCACGACCCCCGCGAGCTCCACCGGCTCGGCGAGGAGATGCCAGAACCCCTCGGCAGTGGCTTCGATGCCGATCACCCGTACCTCGCCGCCGCCCCAGCGAAGGGAGCCCTGGTCGGCGAGCTGGCCGCCGCCGCCGGGATGAAACGGGCTCTGCTCGAGGATCACCGCGCCCGGCCGCGCATTCACCACGCGGGTCTCGAGCCGCAGGGTCTCGGGATGCTCGTGGCAGAAGTAGCGGGTCATGCTCAGGCTCCCTAGCGCGTCCAGCGCAGCCAGGCCGCGAAGAGGCGCTTCACCGTGGGCGTGAGCCGGGTGCGGTTGTAGGCGTCGCCGAGCTTGCGGATGGCCTCGGCCTGGGTCGGATAGGAGTGGATGACGTCGGCGAGCCGCCCGAGCCCGATGCCTCGAGTGACCGCCAGCGTGAGCTCGGGCAGCAGCTCGCCCGCGTGCCGGGCCACGATGGTGGCGCCCACGATCTGGTCGCTGCCGGCCCGCACGTGGACCTTCACGAAGCCCTCGGTCTCGCCGTCGAGCACGGCACGGTCCACCTCCGCCAGCGGCTGGACGAAGGTGGTCACGCGGAGTCCGCGCGCGGATGCCGCCTGCGCGTCGAGCCCCACCGAGGCCACCTCGGGATCGGTGTAGGTGCAGCGGGGGACCACCAGGGCGCTGGCGCGGGCGCGGCCGAGGAAGAGCGCGTTCCGGATGACGAGGCGCGCCTGGAAGTCCGAGTGATGGGTGAACTTCTGCGCCGTGCACACGTCCCCCGCGGCATAGATGCGGGGATTGGTGGTGCGCAGGCGGTCGTCCACCCGCACGCCCGCGGTGGCGTCGTACGCCACCCCCGCCGCCTCGAGCCCCAGGCCCTCGACGTTGGGCTTGCGCCCCACGCCCACCAGGATCGCGTCCACCTCGAGCGTCTCGAGGGCGCCGCCCGCGTCCACGTGCAGCGTCCGGCCGCCCGCGCTCCGCTCCACGCGGCGGACGCTCGCGCCCATCAGGAGCCGCACGCCATCCCGCCCCAGGGCCGCGCGCACCAGGGCGGCGGCGTCCGGGTCCTCGCGGCCCAGCAGCTGCGCTCCCGTCTGGACGAGGGTGACCTGCGCGCCGAAGCGCGCGAAGGCCTGGGCCAGCTCGCACCCGATGGGTCCGCCGCCGATCACCGCCAGCCGGCGCGGCAGCGCGGTGAGCGAGAACACGGTCTCGTTGGTGAGATAGCCCGCCTCGGTCAGACCCGGGACGGCGGGCACCGCCGCGCGCGCGCCGGTGGCGATCACCGCCTTCTTGAAGCGCAAGGTGGCGTCGCCGACCGCGACCGCGTCCCGTCCCGTGAACGCGCCCGCGCCGAGGAAGACATCCACGCCCAGCCCCCGGAAGCGCGCGGCGGAGTCGAGGGGGCTGAGCCCCGCCCGGATGCGCCGCATCCGCTCCATCGCCGCCGCGAAGTCCACCGCCGCCTCGCCGGTGACCCGGACGCCGAAGGCGGCGGCGCCGCGCACGTCGGCCACGGCCCGCGCGGATCGGAGCAAGCCCTTCGACGGCACGCAGCCCACGTTCAGACAGTCGCCGCCCATGAGATCCCGCTCGACCAGGGCCACCTTGGCGCCCAGCCCCGCCGCGCCGGCCGCGGTGACCAGGCCCGCGGTGCCCGCGCCGAGCACCACGAGGTTGTAGCGGGGCGCCGGCGTCGGGTTCACCCAGTCCGGCGGGTGGACATTGGCGACGAGCGCCTGGTTGTGCGCGTCCCACGGCTCGACGCGCACGGGCGCCGCGGCCCTCATAGCGGTACCCGCTTCGCGAGCGCGGCGCGCGCCACGCGCGCCACGTAGATGGTCACGGCCACCGTGGCCAGGAGCCCGACCGCGTAGAACGCCCACTCGGCCGGGGTGCGCGTGCGCCCGGTGGCCACGCCGCTCGCGAGATCGCCGGCCAGGGAGCCCAGGTACACGTAGAGCAACACGCCCGGCAGCATGCCCGCCCACGAGGCGATGACGTAGTCGCGGAGGCGCACGCGGGTGACGCCGAAGGCATAGTTGAGCAGGTTGAAGGGGACCACCGGCGAGAGCCGGAGCAGCGCGACGATCTTCCCGCCCTCGCGCGCCACCGCGGCGTCGATGGCCTGGAAGCGCGAATCGGCGGCGATGGTGCGCTCGACCCAGCCGCGCGCGACGTAACGCCCCACGAGGAACGCGGCGGTGGCGCCCAGGGTGGCAGAGATCGAGACCACGGCAATGCCCTTGACCAGGCCGAAGACCGCGCCCGCGCCCACCGAGAGCACCGAGCCGGGCAGGAGGAGCACGCAGGCCACCACGTAGAGCGCACAGAACACCACCGGCGCCCAGGGCCCGAGCCCGCGGATCCACTCCAGCGCGCTCACGAGCCACGCCCGGGCGTCCAGGAGATGCGCCACGAGCAGCAGCGCCGCCACGCCGGCCGCGATCGCGACGACGCGGGCCCGCCCCCCTCCCCGCTGCGAGGTCATGTCCCGCAGTATAGAATGTGATCGTGATCCGCCGCCCTGCCTCTCTTTCCGGGATCGTCCTGCTCGCGCTGCTGCTGACGTCGAGCCTCGGGCCCGCTCAGCCCGCCCTGGTTCCGCCCGGCGCCGAGGAGCTCGCCGCGCACACGGTGGCCCTCACCGCACCCGAGATGGAGGGCCGCGGCTCCGGCACGCCCGGCGGCGCCCTCGCCGCGCGCTATATCGAGGAGCGCCTGGCCGCCGCCGGCCTGCGGCCGGGCGGCGACGCCGGCGGCTGGCGCCAGTCCTTCGTGCTGCGCCCGGGCACCCGGCTCGCACCGGGCAATGCGCTGGCGCGCACCGGCGGCACCCCCCTCGCGCTGGAGGTGTCCCGCGACTGGACCCCCCATGGCGGCGCGCCGGCGAGCGACGTCGAGGCGGAGCTGGTGTTCGTGGGCCCGGCCGGCGCGGGCAGGGGCGACAGTATGGGCGAGGCCGTGCGGGGGAAGATCGCGCTCGTCCTCGAGGGCGGCGCCACGCGGCTCGAGCGCCTCATCGCCGCGCGGCGCGCGGGGGCGGTAGCGCTTCTCCTGGTGGGCGACAACCTGCTCGCGCTCGAGCGCACCGCGGTGAGCGCGGGCCTTCCGTCGGCGACGGTGACGCCGGCGGCCGCCGACCTCCTGCTTGCGCCCGCGGGCATGACGGTGGCGTCGCTGACACGGACGCCGGCGGCCCCGGGGAGCCCCGCGCCCGTCATCGCCACCGGCGTCACCGCGCGGCTGGCCATCCGCCTCGAGCCCGCCGACCGCCGCGCGGACAATGTCATCGGCATCCTGCCGGGCACCGATCCCGGGCTGGCGGGCGAATCCGTGGTGATCGGCGCGCACTACGACCACATGGGACGCATCGGCGGCGCCATCTACCACGGCGCCGACGACAATGCCTCCGGCACCGCGGTGGTGCTGGGCCTGGCCAAGGCCTTCGCGGCGGCGGGCGGCGCGCCGCGCACGCTCGTGTTCGTCCTCTTCTCCGGCGAGGAGGTGGGCCTGATCGGCTCCGGCCACTACGTGCGCCATCCGGTGCTGCCCCTCGAGCGCGCGTCGGCCATGGTCAACTTCGACATGGTGGGGCGCATGCGCGAGGGGCGTGTGACCGTGGCCGGCGTCGAGAGCGGCGACGCGCTGCGCGCGCTGATGACCGCGGCCGCGGCGGGCGTGCCGCTCGCCGTCTCGTATCGCGAATCCCCCTTCGCCCCCTCCGACCAGGCGCGGTTCTACGCGGCCGGCGTGCCCGTCCTCTTCTTCACCACCGGGCAGCATCCGGACTACCACCAGCCCACCGACACCGCCGACCGCCTCGACACCGCCGGCATGGCGCATATCGCCGCCGTGGGCATGCGCGCGGTGGCGGGCCTGGCGGCCTCCGCGCGCCCGGTCTATGTGAAGGTGGCGCCCCCCGCGGGCGGCCGCACGCGCGAGGCCACCGGCGCGCGGCCGGCGGGTGGCGCCTTTCTCGGCGTGAGCACGGACGGCGAGGGCGGCGAGGGGCTGCGCATCGGCGGGGTCGTGCCCGACAGCGGAGCCGAGCGCGGCGGGCTCCGCCCGGGCGACGTGGTCATCCGCATCGACGAGAGCGGCATCGGCGGCTTCGAGGATCTCGTGGCCGCGCTCGGGCGCCGGCGCCCGGGCGAGACGGCACGCGTGGTCTATCTCCGGGACGGCGAGATCTTCACCGCTCCGGTCACCCTGGGCGAGCGCCCGTAGCGCGAGGGCGCGGGAGAGCTTCGACATGCGGATCGGCATCATCGGCGCGGGCGCCATCGGCAGCGTGGTGGGCGGGCTCCTCACCAAGGCGGGCAACGACGTGACCCTGGCCGATCAGTGGCCGGAGCACGTCGAGCAGATGCGCACCCACGGCCTGCGCCTCTCCGGCACCTGCGGCGACCATCTGATTCCCGTGAACGCCATCCACATCCACGAGCTGCAGAAGATCAGCGAGCCCTTCGAGGCGGCCTTCGTGGCGGTGAAGTCCTACGACACCGAGTGGGCCACCGCGCTCGCCATCCAGTACCTCCGCCGGCCCGACGGCGTGGTGGTGGACTTCCAGAACGGCATCAACGACCACCGCGTGGCCGCGGTGGCGGGCAAGGAGCGCACGCTCGGCTGCGTCATCACCATCGGCGCGGGCATGTACGAGCCCGGGCACGCCATGCGCACCGACAATGGCAGCGTCGGCTTCAAGATCGGTGAGCTGGACGGCAAGGACACCCCGCGCGCGCAGCACCTGGCCAAAGTGCTCAGCGCGGTGGCCGCCACCAAGGTGACGACCAACCTCTTCGGCGAGCGCTGGTCCAAGCTGGCCGTCAACTGCATGGCCAATCCGATCGCGGGGCTGTCCGGCCTGGGCTCGGCGGAGGTGCGCAGCGAGCCTGTCCCCAGCCGCATCGCCATCTTCGTGGCCGCGGAGGCCATCCGCGTGGGCCGCGCCGCCGGCTACGAGGTGGAGCCCATCTTCGGCGTCGCCGCCCAGCGCTTCGTGGACGCCGCCGCGGGGCACGGCTACGCCGAGCTGGCCGCGGACATGGCGGCCAGCGCGAAGTCCTTCTCCGGCGGCCGCCCGTCCCTCTTGCAGGACGTGATGCGCGGGCGGCGCACCGAGATCCAGTACCTGAACGGCTACGTCGCGGACGAGGGGCGGCGCCTCGGCGTGCCCACGCCGGTGAACGACGTGGTCGTCAAGACCGTGCTCTCCTTCAAGGTGGGCGCGCTCAAGCCGGATCCCAAGAACCTGGAGCCCATCGCCGCCGTCCTGCCGCGCTGAATCCGCTTCCATGGAGGATCTTGCATGTGCCGCAACATCAAGACGCTGCACAATTTCAAGCCGCCGGCCACGGATGAGGAGATCCGCGCGTCGTCGCTTCAGTTCGTCCGGAAGCTGAGCGGCTTCGCGCGGCCGTCCAAGGCCAACGAGGCCGCCTTTGCCCAGGGGGTGGACGAGGTGACACGGGCGGCCCGGACCCTGCTCGGCGCGCTGGTCACTAACTCCCCGCCGCGCGATCGTGAGGTTGAAGCGTCGAAGGCCCGCGCGAGAACGGCGGGCCGCTTTCCCGCGCGGGAGTCGGGAGCGAGTTCCGACTGACGCCGCAGCACTAGCAAGGGAACGCCATGAGGGCACGTCCTGCCGCGCTGACGGGCGTGTCTCCAGGGAGAGATCTACACCCCGTCCTCAACCGCGGCCCCGCCGGCGTCCGCAGCCCCGCCGACCGCATAGGCCTCTGACCCTTCCCCCATGCCCGCAGTCTCCGCCGCGCTACACTGGTCCGCCTATCCCCGCCCGCCCCACCCCCAGAGTCCAGCCAACTACGCACCACCTGGGCTATCCTTGAAGATAAGGAGACCACCCCAGCGATGCTACACAGCCCCCCTCGCTCGGTCCCCCGCGCTACACAGACCAAGATAATTCTAGTTGGGCGGGCTATGAGCAAGGCTGGCGATGGTCTCGTGCACGTAAGGCAGCGTATATGACAGTTTGTCGGCTGGTCGTCGCGTTGTTGCTGCTTCTCCTCCCGTGTTCCGCCGGAGCCCAGCAAGCCACGAGGATTCCACGCATTGGCGTTCTCAGCCCGGCGCCGATCGGGGCGGCCTCGGCGTCCCCGTTCTCCGCCCTTCGGGACAAGCTGCGTGAGCTTGGTTACATCGAGGGCCAGAATATAGCGCTGGAGTTCCGCCTCGCAGATGGTCACCTCAACCGGTTGCCCGAACTCGCCGCAGATCTCGTCCGCCTACGAGTCGACGTCATCGTGACCGACGGTGGGGATTCCGTGGCTCGTGTCGCTGCGGCTGCCACCAAGACCATTCCGATCGTGATGGGGACCTCGACTGATCCCGTGGCGAGTGGCCTGGTGGCCAGCATCGCCCAGCCAGGCGGCAACGTCACCGGATTCATGCTCCCGTACGCGGACCTCGCAGGAAGACGGTTGCAGCTCCTCAAGGAGATGGTCCCAACCGTCAGCCGCGTAGCTGTCTTGTGGGATGCGGACTCCGGCGAGCCCCAGCTCCGTGCCGCGGCTGCCGCAGCACCGGCGCTCGGCCTCCACCTCGAGTCCCTGCCGGTGCGCGACCGCGCAGATCTCGACACCGCGTTCGAAAAGGCCCGTCGCCAGGGCGCCGGGGCCCTGCTGCAGTTGGCCTCGCGGCGGCTGTCCGACAACAGGAAGGCGATCGCCGAACGCGTGCTCAGATATCGACTTCCCGGTGTGTTCGAGCTCGGATTCGCCGAAACTGGTGTCCTCGCCTCCTATGGACCGAGGACCGCGGACAACTTCAGCCGGGCCGCCCTCTACGTCGACAGGATCCTGAAGGGCGCGCGCCCCGGCGACCTTCCGGTGCAGTATCCCCTCACGTACTACCTGGAGATCAATCTCCGAACCGCCAAATCTCTCGGGCTCACGATGCCGCCCTCGGTACTGCTGCAGGCAACGCGGGTCATCGAGTGACGCCGCCGTGAAGGGTGTGCCGAGCCAATGCGACGAATCAGCCGCCCAACTCCTGCATTCAGCCGACGCGCTATCGCGCGCGGCTGATGCGGGCGTTGGACGACAACAATAGGTAAACAACGTTGAAGCTCCCACCCTTGCCAATCTTGTCCGACCTGGACGGCACGCTGATTGATTCGAAGGCCTCTGTGGTTGCCGCCTTCCGGTGGTGGGCGGAATCGAAAGGTCTTCCTGCCGATACCGCCTCGCGCATTCCGTTTGGAAGAACATCAACGGACGCGGCGGCGGTACTTGCGCCACACCTAGATCACATCAAGGAAGGCGCCCTACTTGATCAACGGCAGGAGCAAGACACCGCCGGCGTCATTGCGCTGGACGGCGCAAGCGAACTCCTTTCATCGCACGACAACTTGGCCATCGTTACGTCCTGTCCACGCCGTCTTGCGGAAGCTCGGCTGAAAGCAGCGAAGCTACCGACGCCTCGCTTCCTCATCACGCCGGAATGCTGGTCTCGCGGCAAGCCTGACCCTGAGCCCTACTTGCGAGGAGCGCAGGCGCTTGGTACTGCACCTGAGGCGTGCATCGTGCTGGAGGATGCGCCGTCCGGGGTTGAATCTGGAGTCAGGGCAGGAATGCGAGTCATAGGAATACTTACAACTCACACGGCGCAGCAACTCTCGGCCGCAACGTGCCTCATCAAGTCCCTGCGTGAGCTTCCAGATGCTTTGCGGTCCGTAAGCAATCAGTGAAGTTGTCGTCCAACCCATCGCTGCAGCGGACGGTCCCGCCTTCGGCGGTCCTTCCCTCCGCGCGCTTCGCGCGCGTCGGCGCCGCTGAGCTTAGTCGTTAGGCGTCATGACGCCAATTACTCCAGCAGTCTCGCAGAAGATCGATGCACTCTTTCTGCCAGAGAGCAGAGACGCAGCGCGGCGACTGCTCGCGGAGCGGTGCGGGACTGACCTTCCCCTTTCGACTCACATGGGACCCGATCCTTCCGGCTTTGACCGCGTTCGCTTTGCAGTCCTGAAGCTGTCACGCGGGGACTTGGAGCGGCTGCGGCGAGAGATAGAGGGCGCGCACTGCGACTGGCGTGACACTTTGATGGCGGCTGGGTTCGGCGAGGACATTCATGCACATTTGCAATGGAACCCTTGATGCCTAACCATGCGCTCAGCGAACCCGGCCATCGCGCTCTGGTGGCAATCCACGCCTCCCGTGGGCCGGGTCGCTGAGCTTGGGTCGTTAGGCGCAACAACGAGGAGACTTGCATGTCGCAGGAAGAGAACAAAGCGATCGTGCGGCGATTCTTCGAGGAAGCGTGGAATCAGCAGAACTTGAACGTCATCGATGAGATCTTCGCTCCGACCGTAGTGTTCAACGGGCAGCCGATCACTCGCGACGCGCTCAAGCAGGCTCTCGCAGGTCGCCGTACCGCGTTCCCCGATATCCAGGTTACGGTTGACGATCAGATCGCCGAGGGCGAGAAGGTGTCGACACGCCGGACGTGGCAAGCCACTCACCGGGGTCAGTATCGCGGGATTGCCCCGACTGGTAAGCAGGTGAAATGGACCCAGATCAGTGTCGTTCGATTTTCCCAGGGCCGGATCGTGGAGGATTGGGCCGTCGCCGACGAGTTGGGCATACTGCAGCAGCTGGGAGCGTTGCCCACGTGACGAGTGCTTGCGAAGGACGCGGCAGCCTCGGTGTCCAACACAGCAGTGCAGCGGACGGCGCGCTCACGTTGCTCGCCCGCCGCCGCTGACCGCAGCGTTAGGCCGACTCGCCCGATTTCGCAGACTTGATGAGCACTCAAGAGGGGCTCCGTGTCATTGCCACGCTCATCGGCGGTGGCTTCCTCGCATACGCTGCTATAGCCGTCTTTAGAGGAACGCTGTATGACGTGGACGACGGGCATGTCGACCGGGCTACACGGCCAGTCACTTTCTGGCTGTTAGTGTTCGGCATGACCCTCCTCGGGTTAGTTATCCTGGGTGTCGGCTGGGAGTGGCCGATCGTGGGCACCATAGTCCGGACGATGGGCACCTCCTGACCAAGGTTGTCCATGCCACAACCTGAAGCGCATCGTGCCTAACAACGTGGGTGCAGAGGACACCGGGCGCGCCACGGTTTGGCGAATCTTCTGGGATGCGGCGCCGCCCCCGGCGCCTCTGACCTACCTTCGTTAGACGGATAGAGGAAGAGAGAGTGTGGCGACCGAGTAGACTGGGCAGCATCATCGCGGAACGTCGGCTGAGGCTAGTGCGGCGCCGGAAACGGGCCCGCACTGTCCGCGTCAGATTCGGTCGCCCGCTCAGGTCCCCACAAGCCGAACGTAAGGATCCGTGGTGGTGCCCCGTCGAAATCGCCGGCTTGGGCAGGCGTAGGCTGAGGTCGATTGCCGGTGAAGATTCCCTCCAAGCGCTTGTCCTGGCGTTCCAGTTCGTCACTCTCACTCTCCCTGCGGAGGCAGAGCGTGCTGGTGGCCGTATCGAATGGCTGGGCGAACGTGAGAGTCTGGTGTTTGCACACACGCGCTTGCTCAACATGGCGAGCGACGCCTTAGAGAATCTCGCGAGTGGGCTCACGGAGGCGGTCGGCATTCTGGAGAATGGCGGAGCCCGTCGTCCCGGCGCGAGGGCGGTTGTTCGCCGGTTGAGGGCGCTCATTGCGTCAGGTGGCTACACCTCCGATCATCGGCGTGTCTCGGCACCGTCCAACAGCGCGTTGGAGGCGGACGCGCCGCGACGGCGCTCCACTCAACGCGGACGTTAAGCGTCAATCTGGATCGAGGTGTGAAGATGACACGAATACGAGTCGAGAGTTTTGCCATCTCACTTGACGGATACGGAGCTGGTCCGAATCAAGACATCAATAATCCGCTTGGTGCGGGCGGGACTGAGTTGCACCAATGGGCATTTCCGACGCGCACATTCCAGCGGAAACTCTTTGGCGCCGACAGCGGCGCTACGGGGATCAATGACGACTTCGCCGCACGTGGCTTCAGGAACGTCGGTGCATGGATTCTCGGAAGGAACATGTTCGGACCGGTTCGCGGAGCCTGGCCGGACATGAACTGGAAAGGTTGGTGGGGGGACAATCCGCCATACCATGTTCCAGTCTTCGTCCTGACTCATCACGCCCGCCCGCCTATTCAGATGGAAGGCGATACCACGTTCCATTTCGTCACGGACGGCATTCACGAAGCGCTGGATCGGGCGCGGAAGGCAGCCAACGGGATGGATGTGCGCATTGGCGGTGGGCCCCACACCATACAGCAGTACCTTCGTGCTGGCCTCGTGGATGAGTTGCATATCGCTATCGCGCCCATCCTGCTAGGTGGAGGAGAGCGACTGTTCGAGGGAGTCGACTTGCGATCTCTTGGATACAGCTGCGTCGAGCACGTGCCCTCAGAGAAGGCAACCCATGTTGTGCTCCGGCGCCGGGGTCAGAGTGACGCCTAACAACCGGTTGCACGGAGGGCGCTCCGCGCCGCCGCTGAGTGGGGGGTCGGTGAGGCGAGAAGGAACGGCGAGAGGAGTCGTGTCAGGGTCCTGGGTCGGGCCCTTCGTTCTCGCCCTTTTGATGCTGGCCGTCCCCCTCGCCGTAGGAGCGCAGCCGACGGGGAAGGTGGCCCGCATCGGCATCTTCGGGGACAAGGCGGCGGACGCCTCCGAGAAGCATCTCTGGCAGGTCTTCCGCGACGGCCTGCGCGAGCACGGATGGTCCGAGGGCGCCAACCTCGCCATCGAATACCGGTGGGCCGAGGGTAATGCCGCGCGGCTTCCGGAGCTGGCGGCGCAGCTGGTCCGGCTCAAGCCGGATGTGATCGTGACGCGGGGCTCGCTGTTCACCGGCGCCCTGAAGGCCGCGACATCCTCCATTCCCATCGTGTTCGTCGGCCACGCGGATCCTGTGGAGACCGGCCACGTCGCGAGCCTCGCCAGGCCGGGCGGAAACATCACCGGGATGGCGGTGCTCCAGACCGAGCTCGGCCCCAAGGGCCTAGAGCTCCTGCACGCCGTCGTCCCCTCGGCCACGCGTGTCGCCGTGCTGTGGCACCAGGGCACTCCGTCAGCCGTGCCCGGGCTCAAGGCGCTGGAGGGTCCAGCGCGAACGCTCGGCCTCAAGCTGCAGCCCGTCGGGGCGCGGAGCGCCGGTGAGCTGGAAAGCGCCTTCGCGACCATGGCCAAAGCTGGCGCGGAAGCCGCGCTGGTCTTCAACACCGTCCCGTTCAACAACGCGAGGGGGCGCATCGTGGAGCTAGCCGGCGCGCATCGGCTGCCGACGATGTACCAGGGAAGGCTCTTCATAGAGGCCGGCGGTCTGATGAGCTACTACCCGAAACACGAGGACTTCTGGCGGCGTTCCGCCGCGTACGCGGACAAGATCCTCAGGGGCGCGAAGCCGGCCGACCTCCCGGTCGAGCAGCCGACGAAGTTCGAGCTGATCATCAATCTCAAGACCGCCAAAGCGCTTGGCCTCACGATCCCGCAACCGGTGTTGGCTCGCGCCGATGAGGTCATCGAATGAGCGCGACCGATAAGCATGCGATCCCAGCTTGCGTCGACATATTCGGGCGTCGAACTTCCCGCTGCAGCGGACCGGAGGCTCGCGTTGCTCGCCCTCCGGCCGCTGAGCGCGAGCGTTAGCCAGCGCATGGAATCATCGAACACGCTCTTCGCCGTCGTTCGCGTGCGTGGCGCGGCCTGGGAGCCGGCCCGTCAAATGCGCGAACAGCGCGCTTGGCAAGAACATGCTGCGTTCATGAATGCCCTCGCGGCCAACCGATTCATCGTCTTAGGTGGCCCGCTCGGCGACGGGCAACGCGTGCTCCTCATTGTCGAGTCAAACTCCGAGGCCACGGTTTGCAGTCGCCTTGCACTCGATCCTTGGTCAACAATGGACCTCTTGCGCATTGAGAGCGTCCATCCGTGGAGAGTTCTTCTTGACCGCAATTCCACGAATCAGCCGCATGGTGGCTAACCCTTCGTTACACCCGACCTCGCTACGGCTGGCTTCGCCAACCTCCGCGAGCGGGTGAACTCAAACGTTGGGTCTCAACCGTCAGGAGCGTCGCGCTGCGACCAATCTGCGACTGAAAGGCGCCGATTGCCGAAAGCAAAAACTCTCCTGCTGATCGCACTCTGCCTCGCGCTCGCCGGCGCGGCACGCGCGGAGGACTGGTCGGCGTGGCAGCGCGCCCACGATCCGGCGACGCGCACGCGCTTCATTCCCGTGGAACTCTGGACCGGCGCGCCTTGGGACGGCACGCAGGAGATCCGCATGGCGCCCGCGGCGCTCGAGTTCGGGCGGCAGGGAGACAAGAGCATCAAGGGGCCGACGACCTGGAACGGTATCCAGGTCTACGAGCGCCTGAACCGCGACAAGCTCCAGCTCTTCGCCATCCGCGACGACCGGACGGGCCTCGGTCGCGTTTTCGACTCGCGCTATCCGCAGCTCGGCTGCCGCGGCGAGGTGAAATTTCCGCTCGGCCGCTGGAAGCAGGGCGAGGTGCGCGAGTACCAGCTCGACTGCGCGCGCGGTAAGCGCCCGCTCAGAGTGGCGATCGAGGAGATCGACTTCGTCTACGACGGCGTGCCACACTCGCTGCGCTTCCACTGGCTCTTCATGGAAGGGCGCGGCCGCGGCACCGATATGCGCTACGTGTATAGCCCGCTGCGCGGGCTGGTCGACGTGCAGGGGAACGAGTAGGCATAGGGGTTCGAAAGTCAGCCTAACAACTGATTGGAGCGGGCGGCGTTGATGGATGGATGGTCAAGTCGAGATGCTGACAGCGCCGCCGCTGAGTGCAACACTAGGACTCGGAGGAGAAATGGTGATGAGTGCACAAGGGGTCGTTGTACTGCCGGGACAGGGCTCGGTCTGGAACATATCGCAGGACCGATCGCTCGTGCTCAAGCTCTTGGGCGGAGCGACCGGAGGCAGCATCATGCTGTTCGAGGAGACCGTTCCCGCAGGGACGAAGAGCTGGTTCCACCTGCATCATGACAGCGACGAGGTAGCCTACGTCCTGAGCGGCGAGATCACATTCAAGATTGGCGACGAGGTCACCGCCGGTGGTCCCGGCACCTGCGCCTTCATGCCGCGCGGCGTCCAGCACGCCTGGAAGAACAGCGGCGCGGAAGCCGGACGGGTGCTGTTCCTCTACACCCCGGCCGCGGCGGGTGGGCTGGTTGAGGAGCAACAGCGGACGCATGAGCGTGCGGGGACCGAGTTGCTCCAGCGTCACGGCTGGGAGATCGTCGGACCCAATCCGCTCTAACTGTCTTCAAGAACTTAGCGGAGCGCTGGGATGCCGTCTAGCAAGCCGTTAGAGCGGGGCCGGCCGTCTGCGCCGATCCGTTAGAGCGCAAATCATTCTTCTCAACCCCATCAACACTAGGCTACCTATCAGAGTCATTGCTGCTGCACTATCCCTCTCCACGGTCGCGTGCGCCGTGCCACCTAAGAGAGTGAACCCTGTTGGCCTTTCCTTTGCTGCGTATGAAGACGCTGCGCGCCGCAGCTGGACCGGGCCTCAGGACCGCCCATTGGCCACGGCGATCTGGTATCCCGCAGCGCCGGGAAGTCGTGAATCTGAATGGCGAGTCGGCATCTTCAACGCCGGGTGGAACGCACAAAAGGCCCCGCTGTCCGCTGCCACCACCAAACGTCCGTTGGTCGTCCTATCGCACGGAACCGGCGGTGGAGCGGCAGGAATGGCCTGGCTTGCCGAGACCCTCGCGTCGAATGGGTATATCGTTGCTGCTGTAAATCACCACGGCAACACGGCGGCCGAACCTTCATACCAGCTTGAAGGGTTTATCCTGTGGTGGGAACGGGCGAGGGATATTTCGGTCCTCATCGACAAGGTGTCGGCCGACCCACAGTTTGGCGCTCACATAGACCCATCTCGAATCGGAGTCGCAGGGTTCTCTCTAGGTGGGTATACCGCGTTGGCAACGGTTGGCGCCAGGCTCGCGTATCAGCAGTGGAAGAGCTTTTGCGCCAGCCAGCCACTAGAGCCAAACTGCAACTTGCCCCCGGAAGCTTCCTTCTCTATGGCAAACGTCCAGCGACTTCTCGATCACGATGATCGTGTCAAGGAGGCGGTCAGCCACTCGCACGAGTCATTCCGTGATGCACGAGTCAGGGCAGCATTCGCCATTGCCCCGGTGCTCGGGCCGGCCATGACAAGGGCCAGTCTGGCTGAGGTTAAGGCTCCGGTCCGCATCATCGTCGGCTCGAAGGATGACCAAGCGGCTCCAGACGTCAACGCGAGGCCGATAGCATCTGCCATTCCGTACGCTGAACTCGAGATTATCCCCAACGTCATGCACTATACGTTCCTCGCCAGATGCAATTTCTTGGGTAAAGTCATGGCGCGCTCGCTCTGCACTGACCCTGACGAGATCGACAGGGAGGAAGTGCACAGAAGGATCAGCGCCGACGCGCTCAGCTTCTTCAACCGCACACTACGAGGAGAACTAGACGGCAATGAAGCACGCAAATAAGCTGGCAGCGGCTACTCTCGCCATCTTGTTGATGGTCGCGCCGGGGCTCGCCAGCGACGATTCCAGCGAAGCGTGGGCGGCGCTGGCCAAGGGCGGCCACGTGGCGTTGATTCGGCACGGTAACGCGCCGCCCGGCTATGGCGGCGACCCGCCCGGCTTCAGGTTCGACGACTGCAAGACGCAACGGAACCTGGATGACGTGGGGCGCGAGCAAGCCAGGGCGCTTGGTGAGGCATTTCGGAAGCACGGCGTGCGCGTGGACCGGATCGTGTCTTCGCCCATCTGCCGCTGCGTGGAGACGGGGCAGTTGATGGCGGTCGGCTCGGTTGAGACTTCGGGGGGCCTCCTGCCTGATATCGGGTCGGGTAGAGCCCGGGTCCTGGAGCTGGAGGAGATGGTGTCTTCGTGGCGGGGACCGGGCACGCTGGTGCTGGTGACTCACGCGCTGACCGTCGGGCGCCTGACCGGATTCACCCTGGAACAGGCCGAAACGCTCGTGCTTCAACCGACCCCTGAGAAGCTGCCGGCCGGCCATCTTCCACGGGGGGGACGCTTGGCGGGCAGGATCCCGCCACCCCAATAGGGACGGAGACCCTCGCGCTCGAGCGGACGCGCTTCGCGCGCGACCGGGACATTAGAGGGAGCCGGATGAAATACGGCATCGAGGTATTGGGTGAACAGCCGGGCGACGGACCGATCGTCGAACGCCGCGAGTCGTACCGCATCCGCGTGAAGATGTGGCTGAACCGAGGCGATCTGGTTCGATGGGAGCGTCCCTGGGATTTTCTTACTCAGGCATACCTCGAGGACGATGGCGCCACACTCGTTACCGACGTGCGCATGGATCGAGCCTTCCTGATTCCTGGCCTCTTCTACGGGATGGAGGGGATGCGAATCGGGGGCACACGAAAGCTCCGCATTCCGCCCTCGTTCGCTTTCGGTGAGACCGGGATCCCCGATCGCATCCCGCCGAATGCCGTGATCACAGCGGAGGTATCCGTGCTGGCGAAGGGGACCGCATCAGGCTGCACAATCACGTAAGGCACGCTGGCGCCACCATGGGCATGGGCTCGAGCAGCGTAGGGTAAACTCAGAGCGATAGCCCATTAAGGGGCCCCTTCAGGAGGAGGACAAAGAGAATGCTTCTGGACGTCAAGATTCCGCATGAGACCTTCAACGCTGCAGTCCGGGACGGGAGCGCCGGGGAGAAACTGAAGCGAATTCTGGAGGCTACGAAGCCGGAGGCAGTCTACTTCACGGAGCGCGACGGGCACCGTGGCGGGATCCTGATCGTGAATCTGGACGACCCGTCGAAGATTCCGGCGTTGGTGGAGCCGTGGTTTCTCACCTTCAACGCAGATGTAGAGATCCGCGTGGCGATGACACCGGAGGATCTGGCCCGTGCCGGCCTCGATGCGCTTGGGAAGAAGTGGGTATAGGCCCCGATAACTTCGCAGTTCAGCGATGACGGGAAGCGTTCCTCCACGGATCTACTGCATTCCAGCGACGGTGGCGCCGATCGTGGCGGTGTTCCGGCGCGGGCCGACGAACTGGTCCCACGTGGGTCGCTGGGATCTCGGAGAGAGACGGTACGAGGCCGGCGCGTGGCTCGGTGGACGGATCTTTCCACGACGGTCCGATCTCTCCCCCGACGGTCGTTTCCTCTGCTACTTTGCGCATAAGCCCAGCGCCACCTGGGAACACGGGGAGGCGTACGTGGCCTTGTCGAAGGTCCCCTGGCTCACCGCGCTCCACGCCTTCCGTACCTGTGGCACGTGGACGCGTGGCTACTACTTCACCGAGGCTGACGATGACGAGAACCCAGCGGAGACGAACCTTCCGATCCCCTACGGGTTGCGCTCCATTCCGGTGATTCAATTTGCGAACGAACGACGTCGCGGCTGGGAGGAAGCGACGGACTCTCCCCCACGCGACCCCGGGGACGCATGGGATGAGCGCCGCAACGCCCGCATCCAGAAACGCCAGCCCGGCGGCGACCGGCTACTGTGTGTGGAAAGTCTCGGACGGGCGGGAGGCGAGTTCGGCGTCGATCAGGCGGTCGACGGCCTGCGTGTCAGCTACTGGCTGGAAGTAAGTGGAGAGATCCAACTCTTGAATCACCTCCAATGGGCGGACTGGGATCGAGAAGGACACCTGCTGGTCGCCACACGGAGCGGGCAGCTTCAGGTCTGGAAACTCGATGGCGATGGCTCCGAGGTACTGTTCGAAGAAGACCTGTCTGTCTCCGAGCCGAACCCGATTCCCGCGCCGGCATGGGCCACGCGATGGTAAGGGGCTGGGACGACGCCCCGTGTTCAGCGGACACACGGCAATCGTCATGACCGACCCGGACCGCCTGGCACACACGGCGCGCGTTCTGAGCGCACACGGCCTAACCTTGCCCGAGCATTACGTGATGTGCTCGGCGGGCTATCGCGTGACGCTGCCTTCCGAGGCGTTCGTCTCGCACGCGTTCGCAGTCACGGAAGGCGACCCTCGTGGCCACCCGGCGCGTCCAGAGCTGGCGGCGGCCCTCCGGCGGCTTCAGACACGTGGGCTGATGTCATGCCTGACCGCAGCGGCCCTTCGCGCGGACGCCCGACGGAGGGCCGCCTCCAGGGTTCCGGAGGTAATCACCGAATACCGAGTCGGTCACGTCGATTTCACTCCCAAAGGATACGGGGTCCATCGGGAGGTGATTCGAGCCATCCACGGCGACGACTTTCTCGCACGGAGCGACGCGGGCTTCAATCTCGATCTGGACGCGGGCCGCTTCGACGTGTATGCCGTGAGCGTGGACGAGTGTCGCCGGCTGATGGACGAGATCCAAGCCGGGGGCGACGATTACACGGGTGCAGAGTGCACCCGGTTCGTTGGTCGGGACGGGCCGGCCGCGATCGCGGCATGGCGGCCCAATCGCTTCTTTGTGCGCGAGGCCGGGTATCATGGCGCTCTGCGCTTTATCAGCGATGCCGCCGAGCTGGCCGTTCGGCATAGCTGAGCGGAAACGCGGTGGTCGTGGCCCCCGATACGGAGCGTCCGATATCAGAGAGGAGGCCCTGGTGACACCAGAAAATCACAAGGCGATCGCTCGGCGGTTCTTCGAGGACGTCTGGAACAAGCAAGCGTTAGAGGCGATCGACGACATCTTCGCTGCGTCTGTGGCGGATGAGCTCAGCATCCTACAGCAGCTCGGCCAGTTGAGCGCATGACCCCCACGCCGAACCGGCGGATGTCCAACCCCGCAGTCCAGCGGTTTGCGGGCTCGCGCTGCTGGCCATCACACTGAGAGAGGAGAATCGCCATGCCGTTCTACGAACGAGGCCCCGTCCGCATCCACTACCAGGAGGCAGGTTCCGGCTTCCCCCTGCTGCTCATTCCCGGCGGCGGGCTCAATTCAGCCCTATCATCCTGGCAGACCGCCTCGCCCTTCAACCCGATGGAACGGTACAAGGGCGACTTCCGCTGTATCTGCGCCGACCTGCGCAATGCCAATCCCGGCCAGTCCAGCGGCCCGCTGGAGATCGACCGTCCCTGGGACGCCTATGCCGACGACCAGCTTGGCCTGATGGACCACCTCGGCATCCGGGAGTTCCTGGTCATGGGCTTCTGCATCGGCGGACCGATGATCCATAACCTGATCAAGCGGGCGCCGGAGCGCGTCGTCGCGGCCGCGATGATGCAACCCAGCGGGTCCAGGCCTGAGCTCCCGGACCTGTTCTACCAGAACAACATCAAGGGCTGGGGACCCGCGCTGTGCGAGAAGCGCCCCGACGTCACGATGGCCATGGTCCATGACTTCCTCACCAGCATGTACACCAACCGCGCCGACTTCGTTTTCACCGTGTCGCGCGATTTCGTGCGCTCGATCCAGACGCCGCTGCTGATCGCGCCGGACGACGTGCCCGCGCACCCGTACAAGGTCGCGATGGAGGTGGCTAGCCTCGCCCGGAACGCCGAGGTGACCATCTATCCCTGGAAGGATTCGCAGGAGCACATCGACGAGGTCGTGGAGCACGCGCGGCGCTTCCTCAAGGCGCACGAGCCCGTCAGAGCCTAGGATTTCTCCATCAACGTGGGAGCGGACGCGCTCGGTGCACCGCTGACCGTGGACGTTAAAGGGCCGGTGTGATGGGCATTCTGGACTTCCTAAAGCGGCCCGCGTTCAGAGATCCGGTGGTGGGCAATCTTCTCCGCCAAGGGCGCTACTGGCGAGGCCAGATCAGCCTCGGATCGGAGCGTGACGTGCCGATGCTTCTCGCCGGATCTCGGGCCGCTCCGGACGAAGCAGGCCTCGGACTCGCTCGCGAGCTCGGTCCTCGGTACGCGACGCTTCTACCGGCCATCGAGCGGGCGCTGTTCGAGCACCAAGAGCCGTATGCCGAGGCGGTGGCATCAGGCGAGGCCGGGCATCTGGTGGAAGTCCCGCGCCTTGCGAGTCCGGAGCAAGTGTGGGGGCATATCTCGGTCGTGCGCGTGCTGATCGAACCATTGGACGGGGTCGATACGGTGGAGATTGCCTATCGGACGGACTGGGACACGGAACACACGCTGGGTGCTCGGTTTCAGGGCTGGGCATTGATCGAACTCAATGGCAGTGTCATCTGAGGGGACGGGACCGGGTGAGAGAGGAGCCATCAAAGTAAGCTATGGCCATGTGGGTGGGACATACACGACCAGCTAACCTCGGAGGGCCTCCATGATCATTGGCCTGGCGTCGCCTGGTATCGCCTCAACCCTTGATGAGGGCTTGGACCGGATCCAGCGGCTCCTGTCCGAAGCGTCGACCCAGGGCGCGGAGATCGTGTGTTTCCCGGAAGCCTATCTCCCGGGACTGCGGGGACAGGATTTTGAAGTAATGCCCTTTGATCTGGCGCTCCAGGAGCGGGCACTCGGGGCCGTGGCTCAGTGGGCGCGAACCTATGGGGTGGCCACTATCCTCGGGATGGAAAGGATCACGGGGGCGGGTCGGCAGATTGTCGCGTTCGTCATCGACGCCCGGGGCCAGATTCAGGGATACCAAACCAAGAACCAACTAGACCCGACCGAGGATCAGTTCTACGTGCCTGGCGATACCCGGCGACTCTTCGAGATCAACGGGACGAAGTTTGGAGTGGCGATCTGCCATGAGGGCTGGCGCTATCCGGAGACGGTGCGGTGGGCGGCGGTGCGGGGCGCCAAGATCGTCTTCCACCCCCATCACACGGGGAGTGATCGAGAAGGTGTCCGACTGTCGGAATGGGGCGCGGCCAGCAGCCCGTACTACGAGAAGGCGATGGCCATGCGCAGCCGGGAGAACACGATCTACTTTGCCAGCGTCAACTACGCGTTGCGCTTCCAGGAATCGGCGACAAGTCTGATCACCCCGTCCGGCGAGTGCCAGGCGTACCTCCCTTATGGGCAGGAAGGCGTACTGGTGCAGGCCATCAAGGTCGAGGAAGCAACCGGATTGCTCGCGAGTCGATACGCACCCCAGCGCTATCCAGAATTCCCGCGGGAGTGACCGCTCAACCCCGCATGCCGTCGACGCCGTTCCGCCGGCGTTAGGGCGCTGCCCGTGCTGGCCACCCTCAGACAGGCTCGCCGCGCGGACATTCCGGCGATGCATCGTGTTCGGCTCGCCGTGCGTGAGAACCGGCTCACCTCGAGGATCACCGAAGAGGACTATATTCCGGCGATCGAGGAAACCGGTCGTGGGTGGGTCGTCGAAGTCGACGGTGGGGTGGTAGGCTTTGCGGTCGGAAACGCGGCGACCGGGAACATCTGGGCATTGTTCGTGGATCCCGCGCATGAAGGTCAGGGCCATGGCCGCCGCTTGCACGATGCCATGGTCGAGTGGCTGTTCTCTCGCGGTCTCGAGCGGCTATGGCTCAGTACCGATCCCAACACACGTGCCCACCGGTTCTACGAGTCGGCGGGATGGCGGCATACGGGTATGCTCGCCAACGGCGAAGCAACCTTTGAGCGCCATGCTCCAATCGGCCCGCACCCTATGCCGGGGAGGTCAGGAGGCATGATCAAGTTCGATCATCTCAGGATCCCGGTCACTGATCTGGCGCGCTCGCGCGACTGGTACATTCGCACGCTGGGCCTGAAGGTCGAGTTCGAGGTTCCGGACCGGCAGACGGTCGCGCTCCAGGACAGCGACGGCTTTACGATCTTTCTTCAGGAGGTACCCCCTCCCGTCGTGCCAAACCAGTGCGCTCTGTGGTTTCAGGTCACCGATGTCGACACCATGTTCACGGACTGGTCCGCACGAGGAGTCGAGTTCGCCCATAGCCCGCGCAAGTCCTACTGGGGCTACGGGGCCGAGCTCGTCGATCCCGACGGGTACTTGATTCGGCTCTGGGACGAGCATTCGATGAAGGCAAAGTGACGGGGTTGCCGAACAGAGGGCGTGGATGGCTACTCTCGAAGAGTACAGCGGGCTCCCGATAGAGGCTCGTCTCCGACGTCTGGAGCAGACGCCGGGCGAGCTGGAGCGCGACCTGTCTGGAAAGACGGACGCCGAGCTTTCCCGGCGCCCCGACGCCCACAATTGGGCCGTCAAGGAAATCGTCTGTCACCTGCGTGATGTCGAGGAGCTCTTCCAGATCCGGTTCCACACCGTGGTGGCCCTCGACGAGCCTCGCATCCTCGTGCTGGGGGCGCGCGCGAACGACCTGGCGGCCTGGCGGATCGGAGGCGCGATTGGCCACCCGCTCGATCCGGGGCGGTGGGCCGAGGAGCGCCAGTATCTCCGCAACGACACCGGTGAGGCGCTGGCCGCATTTCAGCGGCGCCGGACCGAGGTCTTGGTGCTCCTGCGTTCCCTCTCGCCGGCGGAATGGCAGCGCGGAGGTATTCATCTCAGCCAGGGTCGCCTCACTCTGGCGGACTGGGTGGCCAGGCTCGCCGCGCACGATGACAACCACGTCACCCAGCTCCGCCGCGCACTCGAAGGTCGGGCATGAAGTCGGAGCGGTGGTAGGATCGCCCGAAGGGGATCTCACATGGCATCGATTCGTAAAGAGATCGTAGTCGAGGTCAGCCCGGAGAATGTCTGGGCGGCGGTTCGCGATGTCGGCGCAATCCATGTGCGCCTGGTACGGGGCTTCGTGGTCGACTGTCGCCTGGAAGGCGACGCCCGGATCGTCACCTTTGCCAATGGGTTGGTCGTACGCGAGCTGATCGTGGACGTCGACGACACCGCGCGCCGGCTGGCATGGGCGGTGGTGGGAGGACCGCTCACGCACCACAATGCGTCGGTGCAGGTGTTCGCCGAGGGGGCTGGTCATACCCGGCTCGTCTGGATCGCCGACTTGCTGCCGAACGAGATGGCCGGGACCATCGACGGAATGATCCAGCTGGGGATCGTCGCCATGAAGCGGACGCTGGAGGGCAATTCGACGAATGGCTGAACGCAAACGGTGGGCTTCGGGGCTCCCACCCGCGGCCGTCTAGCTCGGGCGCCGGAGTGGTGCTGAGACCTCCCGCGATACTGACGGTGTTGGCCTGCCTGGGTTTGACGACGTGGCCGTCGCTACAAGCGACAGAGCGCTGGTACCTGATGTCCCGACATGGGGATTGCGTGGAAGTCGACACCCTCAAGCGCAAGGTGCCCGACCTCGGTGGTATCAACGACCCGCACTCGTTTGCCGGGCTTATGCGGCAGAAGGGATTCAAGGTGACGTCGATCCCGACCTCGGTGCCGGCAGGACAGGCCCACCAGGTGAGCGTGCCGGAGAAGGACTTGTCCTTGATGTTCGTCACATCGGAAGTGTGTCGCGGATCAGGCGTGCGGTGAACGGCCGCCCCGCCGAGGCGAAGGTGAGTGACGGTGCACCATCGACTCGAAGCAGCGCGGCGCGGTTCCCGCGCGGGCGTCTCCGGCTTAGATGCTGATCCTGGTGGTCGGCCTGCTGGTTCCGGTAGCGATGGTGGCACTGTACCGGTACTTCGTGAGGAAGCGGGATGGGCGGGCTCGGTGGCGCTCGGCCGCCACGATCGGCGCATCGGTTGGCATCACGCGCGCGGTGTTGGCCTGTACGGGGTGGTACGTAGTCGAGCACACGGGCGGACCACTTCAGATCCCGGCTTTCGCGCTGGCGATGTTGGCATGGCCCGAAGCGATTGTGTTCGGCCGGCATCGAGGCCCTGTTCCGCTGAGTTTCTATCCCGTGCTTGCACTTCTGCTCATCGTGACATCTATGTCGCTGGTGACCAGTGTGGCTCTCGCGGCACACGCCAGCCACGGGCAGCGCGCCGCCCGGAGCGGATCATGAGCGATGACGAGGTTGACCAGACATGGGTCTCGCGCGAGGCCGCCGTGTGTAGTTCGAGGGCGCGGAAGGCTTTGGTCGCGGCTTTTGTCGCTCTGCTCATAGCGAGCCTGGCGGCGGCTGGCGTCGCCGACGCGGCCGCCGGACCGGGGCGCCCCAGTCTTCCCCAAGTTCCCTATGAGGACCACGGTGCGTGTCCCTTCGAGTGCTGCACCTATCGGACGTGGACGGTCAAAGCCGATACACCGGTCCGCACGGATCGCCGGGACACCGCCCCGGTGGCCTTTCGTGTCCGTCCGGGCGAGCAGGTAAATGGTCTCACGGGCGTCGTGGTCACGAGGAAGCTGGGTAGGGCCACGATCCGGGAGCCGATAGTCGTCGAGACGGACAAGCTCGCGCTTGAACCCGGTGAAGCAGTGTCCGTCGTCAACTACATCGGCGAGGGAGTGTGGAAGATCTGGGCGCGGGGACGACTTTACCACCTTGAGATCGCGAGCAAGGAGCACACCTGCGCTGGGCACGCCCGAACACCCGGTCCATGTGCCGCCCAGATCGTCGAGGAACCGGAGACCGTGTGGTGGGCGAAGGTACGCAACCGCGGTGGGCAGGAAGGTTGGACGCGACAGCTGGATCACTTCGGTCAGATCGACGCTTGCGGCTAGATCCCGTGCTCGCAAGGGCTGAACCACGGTGGGACAGAGGACTTCGAGAGGGCATGGGCGGTCGTCGATGCTGAACCTGTTCGGCTTCCTGGCGGTGGGGTGCTGCGGCTTGTTCGCCGGCGCCGCGCTCTACGTCAACCTGGTCGAGCATCCGGCTCGAATGAGCTGCGGCGTGGACCTTGCGCTCCGTGAGTGGGCGCCCAGCTACAAGCGTGCCTCGGTCATGCAGGCGTCCCTTGCCGTGATCGGCGGCGTGGCCGGCGTGTTGGCGTGGGCGCTCCTGGGCGGTCTCGGCTACCTCGTCGGGGCTCTCCTCCTGCTGGCGGTGGTGCCGTTCACACTTCTCGTCGTCTTCCCGACAAACAAGCGCCTCCTGGAGCTCCATGCCGAAGGTCAGATTGGTAACGCGCGCGAGCTGCTCAAGCGGTGGAACGCGCTTCACGCGGTACGGACCGCATTGAGCGTGGTGGCATTCGTCTTGATGCTGCGTGCGCTCAGGGGGTAGATGCCAAGTCGGCACCGCCCCCGTCCCCGGCGCGCGATGGTCGCTGGTGTTATGGTTTGTGATGATGATTGCCCGCTGACGCGACTCTTGTGACGATGCGGGGCTCGTCAACCTGCAAACCTCTTCACGCCTGGTGGCCGAGCTTCGCGGTTGGCGCGACGGATAGAGGAGAAACACATGGCCGAGCCCCTGAAGGCACTGAACCTGAAACGCTGGATCGACGAACACCGTCACCTGTTGAAGCCTCCGGTAGGGGCTGAGGTGATCTGGAAGGACTCCCAGTTCATGGTCATGCTCATCGGGGGCCCGAACGCGCGCCGAGACTTCCACATCGACCCGCGCGATGAGTTCTTTTACCAGCTTGAAGGCGACATGATCCTGGAGCTCATCGACGAAAGAGGCAAGAGACAGCGGGAGAAGATCCGGGAGGGAGACGTACTTCTGTTACCGGCCAATACTCCTCATTCTCCACAGCGGCCGGCGAACACGGTGGGCTTGGTGGTGGAGCCCGTCCGAGGCCCGCATGAACCTGAAAGCTACGCCTGGTACTGTGAGCAGTGCGACGCCAAGCTGTACGACATGTCCAGGGGGGAGGGCGACCTCCTGCTGGACCTGCGAAGGGTGTCGGAGAAGTTCAATGCGAGTGAAGCGCTTCGAACATGCAGGCCCTGCGGTTACGTGCAGCCGGTGGCGACGGGCCCCCGCTTGTAGTTCGAATGGTCCCGTCGCCCTTGTCGCGAACTCTCGCGGCGGTTCGACAACATCATTCTGGGGAGGAACAGCCATGATCATGCGGATCACGTGGGGCAAGCTCCGGCCCGGCTCATGGAACGAGTTCGAGAGGACGTACAAGGCGACGGTGGCCGCCAAGGGGGGCACCAGCAAAGGCCTGCGTGGACGGTGGCTCATGCAGGACACGGCCGATGCGGATACGGGGTTCGCGGTCAGCCTGTGGGAAAACGCGGCGGAGATGCAGGCCTACGAGAAGAGCGATCTCTACCAGAAGGAGTTCGCGCCCGCCCTCCAGCCGTTCTTCGTCGGGGAGTACAAGACCTATCGCTGTGAGGTCAAGTACATGCAATAGCCCGCGCATGGCGGCGCGGTCGCACACGCCCAGGGCCCGGGGGGTCCTCGATACCGATCTGACCGGGAAGAACGCGAGCTTCTCGAATGCGACGATCTTCGTCGGTCTCGTGGAGTGGGCCGACAAAGTCCTCACGGAATAGTAGCGCGGTCAACCGGACCTACCGGCGAGCCACCGGCAACACCTCGAAAGGAGCACGGGCCGATGCCGCTGCAGGACATGTACCCCGTCATCGTCACGCCCCAGCACAAGGAGTGCCGGGACTTCTATGCGCGCTGGTTCGAAGCCGCCGTCGTGTTCGAGGCGTCGTGGTTTGTCCTTCTGGCATTGCCCGGCGATCCGCCGCGGACGGTGGCCTTCATGGCCCCCGACCATCCCTCCTCGCCTCCAGGCCCCGAAACCTTCAACGGCACGGGTCTCTTCCTCACGTTCCAGGTCTCGGATGCGGCCGCGGAGTACGCGCGGCTCGAGCAGGGGGGCGCGACGTTTGTCTACGCGTTGCGAGACGAACCGTGGGGCCAGCGTCGCTTCGCACTGCGGGATCCGTCGGGTTGCTGGGTTGATGTGGTGGAGCAAACGGAGCCGGCGCCGGGCTTCTGGGATCCCTATGTCTCGTAGCGCCGCGCCCTGAGCGGTGAACCCCTCGGCTCCCGACCACCCCGCGAACACCGGCCTGCGTCGCCACTGCCAGGCGCAGGCTCAGCGATCGGGCATGCCGCCGCTCGCCTCTCCCGATGAGGTCGTGCGACCGTACGAGACGCTGGGCACGCATCCTGATCTGGTCGCCCGACTCTGGGACGAGCTCCCGGCCGAGCTGCCCGTGGATTGTCGAGTGGTCTTCTACGGCATGCCCGTCTTGATGCACCCCACGACGGGCATCGTGTTCGGCTTCGCGGGCGGCACCCACACCTACGCGCTCCGACTTCCCGAGCGGGAACGGGCGGAAGCGCTCCAAGCCGGCGCCACCCGGATCAAGCACTACCGTTCGGTCCAGATCAGCTTCGATCTCGACGACATCGGGCCAGAGTGGGTATTTTGCGGGTGGTTCAAGGGCGAGGAAGCGTGGTGTCGTTCGGCGTTCGAGAGCGCGGGTTCTCAAGGGAGCAGAGTATGAAGACCACCTCGAGCCCTGGCGGCTGAAGCGGGACGGGTGCGGTCGAGAGGCCGTCGCGCCATGGAGCTGGTCTGGCCTTCCCCGCAGCACCTCGAAAGCTATGTCGCCGCCCTCGAGCGCGGCTGGTCGCCCGACAACGTTCGCGGTGAGACGGCCGCGCGCGAGGAGCTGAGGTCGATCGCCACCGACCCCGCCGCATTCCTCGCCGGTCTGGTGGACCGTGAGGCAAAGGGCTCGCCCATCACCCTTCCCGACGGCTCGAGGGTCCCACGCCTTCCCGGGTATCGTCGTTGGATGTGGGATGGTGAGTTCTGCGGGAGCATCGGCTTTCGCTGGCAGCCCGGGACCCCGGCGCTCCCGCCACATTGCCTGGGGCACGTAGGATACGCGGTCGTTCCTTGGAAGCAGGGAAGAGGGTATGCAACACTCGCGCTCAGGCTATTGCTGCCAGAGGCCCGCGCGGAGGGGTTGCCGTTCATCGAGCTCACCACCGACCCGACGAACATGGCCTCTCAGCGAGTCATCCGGGCCAATGGTGGTGTTCTGGTCGAACGCTTCACAACGCCCGCCCAGCTCGGGGCGACTGAGACCCTCCGGTTCAGAATCACGCTGTCATGAAAGGGGGGACATGACAAGAAGGTTGCCGGTCATGCGGAGGCTCCGGGTATTCGTGGCCATCGTGCTCGGCCTCCTCTGCGTGCCCTCTCCGTCCGAGGCTCAGCGGTCCGCCGGGATCGCCCGGATCGGCTACCTCACCCCCACCTCGCAGCCGGCGCGTGAGGAAGTGTTCCGCCAGGAGCTGCGCCGGCTCGGCTACGCCGAGGGCCAGAATTTTGTCCTGGAGTACCGGTCGGCAAATGGGGACTTCGACCGGCTGCCGGACCTCGCGGCGGAGCTGATCGCGCTCAACGTGGACGTCCTGGTCACGGTGGTGACTCAGGCCGCTCTGGCGGCAAAGAAGGCGACGGCCACGATCCCCATCGTCATGGTGGGCGTGTCCGACCCCGTCGGGGTCGGGCTGGTCGCGAGCCTCGCGCGACCGGGCGGCAATGTCACGGGAACGTCGTCCCTGGCGGCCAATGTGGTGGGAAAGCAGCTCGAGTCATTGCGAGAGATGCTGCCCAAGGTCTCCCGGGTGGCCACCCTCTGGAACCCGGCGAATCCTGTGTTCCAGAAGCTCCAGCTGGGAGAGGTCAAGGCGGCCGCCGCGAAGCTGCGGCTGCAGATCCAGCTCTTCGAGGCCCGGACCCCCGACCGGCTGGATCACGCCTTCACGTCGATGGCGAGGCAACGCCCGGAGGCGCTCCTTGTCCTGGGGGATCCGATGTTCGGCGCGCACTGGGCGCGGATTGCCGAGCTGGCCGCCCGGCACCGCATGCCGACGGTGAGCGGGACGCGAGAGTTCGCGGACGCCGGTGGCCTCATGACCTATGGACCGGACTACTTCGAGGCGTACCAGCGGGCCGGCCGGTACGTGGACCAGATCCTGAGGGGCGGCCGGCCGGCCGACCTTCCCGTCGAACAGTCCACCAAGTTCGAGCTGGTCATCAATGCCCGGACGGCGGCGACGCTCGGGATCACCATCCCACGGTCGCTGGTCGGGCGCGCCGACCGGGTGGTGGAGTGACGGCGCTGAGGCCGTTTCGCTTCGGCGTGAACGTGTGGGGCGCTGGATCCCGGGGCGAGTGGATCGACAAGGCCCGGAAGATCGAGGCGCTGGGCTACTCCATCCTGACGGTGCCGGATCACCTGGGGGAGTTCTTCGCGCCCATGCCGGCGCTGGTGAGCGCGGCGCAGGCAACAACGCATCTTCGCGTGGGCACGAACGTGCTCAACAACGATTTCCGGCATCCCGTGGTCGTGGCGCGCGAGGCGGCCACCGCCGACGTCTTGACCGATGGCCGGCTGCAGCTCGGCCTGGGCGCCGGCCACATGAGGTCGGAATACGACGAGGCCGGACTGCGCTTCGAGGCCGGGGCCACCAGGGTCGAGCGGCTGGCGGAGGCGGTCGCCATCGTCAAGGGCCTGCTCGGGGGTGAGGCGGTCACCTCCACCGGGCGGCACTACCGAGTGACCGGGCACACGGTCTACCCGCTTCCCGTCCAGCGCCCCCGCCCTCCCATCCTCATCGGCGGCAATGGCCGGCGCCTCCTCACCCTCGCGGCGAAGGAAGCCGACATCGTCGGGCTGTCGGGGATCACGTTCCGGAGCGGTGGGGTCGAGCGGGACCTGTCCGGCTGGCGCACCGTGGGCGTCGACGAGCGGATCCAGCTCATCCGGGAGGCGGCCGGCGACCGCTACGCGCAGCTCGAGCTGAACGCGCTGGTCCAGCGCGTCGTGGTGACCGACGATCGCCGCCGGGCTGCCGAGGAGCTCGCGCGGCGCTGGACGCCGCTGAGCCCGGCCGAGATCCTGTCGAGCCCGTACGTCCTGGTGGGAACGATCGACGAGCAGGTCGAGGATCTTCAAGCGCGCAGGGCACGGTGGGGTCTCTCCTACTACGTCATCTTCGAGCCGTACGTGGACGCTTTCGCTCCCGTCGTCGCCCGGCTCGCGGGGAGATAGATGAAAATCGCGATTGGCTCCGATCACGCCGGATTCCGCTACAAGGAGATTCTCAAGTCCGCCCTCGCCGCGCGCGGGCACGAGGTGCGCGACTTCGGTACCAGCTCGTCGATGCCCGTCGACTATCCCCTGTTCATCCGGCCGGTGGCCTTGGGAGTCGCGCGGGGTGAGTTCGAACGGGGGCTCGTGCTGGGGGGGTCGGGCAATGGGGAGGCGATCGTCGCCAACCGGGTCCGCGGCATCCGGTGCACGATCGGGTGGAACGTCGAGTCCGTGCGCCTCGGGCGCGCGCACAACGACTCGAACGTCTTGTCGCTGGGGGAGCGGTTCGTCGCGGAGGGGGACCTCCTGGCCATGCTGGACATGTGGCTGACCACGCCCTTCGAAGGCGGGCGTCACCAGAGACGAATCGAGCTCATCGACGCGGGGGATGGCGCCTAGCCTGCCGGTGGCCGCCGTGATCACCGCGGCCCGCGGCACGTTTGACACGCTCCGGCTGCGGACGGAGAATCCGACCGCGGCGCGCCTCTACGAGCGGATGGGGTTTCGCCGCTGCGTCGAGGCCGACGACAGCACGCATGTCATGGAGCTAGCGTGAGTTGCCTGGAGGGCAGATGCAGATCACGGGCGTCATTCCCCAGCTACGGACGACCGATCTGGCGGCCTCGATCCGGTTCTACACCACCAAGCTCGGCTTGACGCTCGAATTCCAGTACGAGGACTTCTACGCCGGCATCCGAGCGGGGAACCAGGTCTTCCACCTCAAGCTCTCGGACGAGAAGGACCCGTCGATCGCGTTCGTGGACCAGGAGGAGCACTTTCACCTCTACTTCGAGACCGACGATGCCGCCGCGGTGGTGGCCGGATTGAAGAAGAACGGAGTGCCGCTGGTGAAGGAGCTGCACGAGACGCCCTGGGAGACGCGGGAGTTCGCGGTCAAGGACGATCAGGGGCACACGCTCTACTTCGGGGAGCGGCGCTAGATTCCCACCGGCGGCGTCGCGGAGCCGACGGCGATGACGGGACGGCGGCTATCGTCGTCGCTGACCTTTTTCTGGAAGGTTGTCCTCCCGGCGGCCTGGATCGCCGGCTTCGTGGTCTGCGCGGAGTCCGTGTTCTTCGTCTCCCGCGGGAAGGCTCCCGATCCCGGGCTCCAGTCGCTGAAATGGGCCTTCCTGCTCGTGTCCCTCGTGGGGGCGCCGGCGCTACTCTGGTTCGCCACCGGGCTCAAGCGGGTGACGCGAGATGGGCCCGATCTGCTCGTCTCGAACTACCGGCGGGAGCTGCGGATCCCGGTGGGGGAGATCCGGCATGTCTACCAGAGCTGGGCGGTGAGCCCCTGGCGCGTGGTGATCGACATGCGCGCCCCGACCGAGCTCGGCTCGACCTTCGTCTTCATCCCCCGATTCCGTGACGGGCTCACGCATCGGGCGCTCGGCGGCCAGCATCCCGTGGTCGAGGAGATCCGGGCGATGTGCGATGCGGCGCGCTAGGCGGGCGGGCGGCTCGCGTCCGGCCTGAAGCGGATCCCCGGCCGCGCCAGCCCGCCCCCGACGCCGATGGGCGTGCCGTCGGCGCGCCAGCAGGCCGCGCCCTCCAGGGTGCCGTCTCCGGCGAAAGCCACCGCGTTCATCCCGCCCGCCACTGCGGGCACCGTCACCACTCGATGCCCGCGGGCGGCGACTGCGTCGCGGATGGCGGCGGGAATGTCCTGCTCCATCTCGAGCTCCTGGCCCTGGCTCCACACTCGCGGCGCCTCCACTGCTTGCTGGAGCGTCATGCCGTGATCGATCAGGTTGACCACCGCCTGGAACACGGAGGTGAAGATGCGCACGCCGCCCGGCAGGCCGAGCGCCCACGCGGGCTTGCCCTCGCGGAAGACGATGGTGGGCGCCATGCTGCTGGTCACGCGCTTGCCGGGGGCGATGGAGGCGGGCGTGCCGGGATGCGGATCGAAGAGCGCCATGGTGTTGTTGAGCAGGATGCCCGTGCCCGGCACGGTGGCCTTGGCGCCGAAGAGATTGTTGATGGTCTGGGTCATCGCGACCACGTTGCCGTCGGCGTCCGCCGTCGTTACGTGGGTGGTGTGGGCGGAGGCGCCCTGCGCGCTGGTGGCGGCGTTCCCCACGTAGTTGCCCGCACGATCCGGGCGGATCTCCGCGCGCCGGGCCGCCGCGTACTCCTTGGAGGTGAGACGCTCCATCGGGATGTCCACGAAGGCGGGATCACCGGTGCAGGCATTGCGATCGGCGAAGCCGATCTTGAGCACTTCCGCGATGAGGTGGAAATAGTCCGCGGTGCCGAAACCCAGGCCGCGCGGGTCGAAGCCCTCGAGGATGTTCAGCATCTCCACGAGGTGGAGCCCGCCCGCGGTGGGCGGCGGGGCGCCCGCGATCTCGAAGCCGCGGTAGCGGCCGACAATGGGCCGCCGCTCGACCGTCTCGTAGCGCGCGAGGTCGTCGAGGGTCATGATGCCGCCGGCGCGGCGCATGTAGTCCACTACCGCGGCGCCGAGGTCCCCGCCATAGAGCACGCGGGGGCCCTTGGCCGCGATGAGGCGTAGCGTGGCCGCGTAGTCGGGCATGACCACGAGGTCGCCGGGCTTGATGGGAGCGCCACCGGGCAGGAAGGTGCGCGCGCTCTCCGGGAAGCGCGCGAGGTCTGCCGCGGTTTCCGTGACCGCTTCCACCAGATACGGGGTGGCGCGGAAGCCGCGCTCGGCGTGGCGGATGGCCGGCTGCATGACCGTCTCGAGATCGAGCCGGCCGAAGCGCGCCATTGCCTCCGACCAGGCCTTGAGCGTGCCGGGCACGCCCACCGCAAGGGGGCCGATCAGGTTCAGATCGCCGTCCACGCGGAGATAGTCGGGCCAGGTGTCGGCGAGGGGCCGGTACATGTCGGGCCGCGAGGCGGCGGGAGCGGTGGTGTAGTTGTCGATGACGAGATGGCGGGCGTCGCCGAGCCGCAGATGCGTCATGCCGGCGCCGAAGATGCCCACCATCATGGGCTCCACCACGGTGAGCGCGAAGAGCGCGGCGATGGCCGCATCCACCGCATTGCCGCCCGCGGCGAGCATTTCCGCCCCCGCCGCCGAGCCGAGCGGGTGATTGGTCACCACCATGCCGCGGGATGCCGTTGCCGGTCGCTTGTCGGTCATGGGCGGGATCATAGCCGATGGCGCCGTGGTACGCTCGCCGACATGACCGCGACCTGGACCTGGGACCACGCGCTCACCGGGGTCGTCCCGCCGCTCATCTCCCCGCTGGGCGACGGCGGCGACGCCGACGCCGGGGCCATGGCCGCGCTGGTGGAGCACGTGGTCACGGGCGGCTGCACCGGCCTCTTCGTGCTCGGCGGCTGCGGGGAGGGCGCCTGGCTCACCACCGCCCAGCGCGACGCCGTCGTGCGGGCGGCGGTGAAGGCGGCCGCGGGCCGCGTGCCCGTGCTCGCGGCGGTGATGCTGCCCGCCACCGGGCCGGCGGTGGAGGCGGCGCGCCGCGCGCGCGGTGAGGGCGCCGACGCGCTCGTGGTGGGCTCGCCCTACTACTTCGCCGTGGACGGCGGCGGTCATCGGCGCCACGTGGAGGCGGTGCTGGAGGCGGCGGGGCTGCCCGGCCTGCTCTACAATATCCCGCAGTGCACGCACGCGGTGCTCGCCGCCGACACGGTGGCCGCGCTCGCGCGTGACGCGCGCGTCCTGGGGATGAAGGACTCGGCGGGGGACTTCCTGACCTTCCAGCGCTACCTCGCCGTGAAGCGCGACCGGCCCGACTTCCGCGTGCTCCAGGGCCAGGAGTCCTTGCTGGCCTCGAGCGTGCTGCACGGCGGCGACGGCGCGGTGCCCGGCGTGGCGAACATCGCGCCGCGGCTCTGCGTGGACCTCGTGCGCGCGGCCCACGCCGGAGATTCAGCGCGGGCCACCCAGCTCCAGGAGCAGGTGACGGGGCTGACGCGGGTGTACGAGCAGGGGCACTGGCTGCCCGCGCTCAAGAGCGCGTGCGCCCAACTCGGGCTGGGCAATGGCCGCCCGGCGCCTCCCCTCGAGCCCGCCGGGGACGCCCAGCGCGCGGCCATCGCCGCCCTCCTCGCCCGTCTCCCCTAGCCGGCTACGGAAACACCACCGGCGCATTTTTCAGCGGCAGACTAGGGCAGACTAGACGGCGATATCCGCCGACTGCATCCGCTTCACGCCGGCCGCCTGCATCTCCTTCCAGGCCTTGCCGAGCGAGCCGTCCACGTCGATGCCGCGGCAGGCGTCCTCGATCACCGCGGCCTCGAAGCCGGCCTTGCGCGCGTCCAGCGCGGACCAGGCCACGCAGAAGTCGGTGGCCAGCCCCACGAAATAGCAGCGAGAGAGATTTCGCTCGCGAAGATAGCCGGCCAGCCCGGTGGGCGTCTTCCCATCCGCTTCCATGAAGGCGGAGTAGGAGTCCACGTCCTTGCGGTAGCCCTTGCGGATCACGAGCTCGGCGTGCGGGATCTTGAGCGCGGGGTGCAGGTTGGCGCCGTCGGTGCCCTGCACGCAGTGATCGGGCCAGAGGACCTGGGGGCCGTACTGCAGCGCGACCATCTCGAACGGCTTCTTCCCCGCATGACTGGACGCGAACGACACGTGCCCCGGGGTATGCCAGTCCTGGGTGAGCACCACGTGCTCGAAGCCGCCCGCCAGCTTGTTGATCAGCGGGACGATGGTGTCGCCGTCCTTCACCGCCAGGGAGCCGCCCGGCGTGAAGCAGTTCTGCACGTCGATGACGAGCAGCACGTCCTGCGCGCCCGGCTTGATCTTGGTGCCCTGCGCGGCGGCGCGGCCGGTCCGCCCCGTCATCGCGGCCGCCGCGAGCCCGGCGGCGGCCAGTCCGAGAAACACCCGACGATCGTGACGCATGGTCATCCTCCTCTCGCTGCCCCGTCCCGCGGCAGCGCGCCAGTGTGTGGCGAGTATAGCGCTAGCCGAGCTTGAGGAGGCGCGGAAGGATGAGCGTGACCCACGGCACCAGGATCACGATGAGGAGGCCGGCGCACATCATGTAAACGTACGGCATCATGTCACGGGTGGCGCGGTCCACCGGCACCCGGGCGATGCCGCAGGCGATGAAGAAGCCGACGCCGATGGGCGGCAGGAAGAGGCCGATCCCGGTGGCGGCCACCACCACGGTGGAGTAGTGGATCACGTCGATGCCGAGCCGCTGCACCACCGGCATGAAGGTGGGGAGGAGGATGACCACGGCCGGTAAACCCTCCAGGACGGCGCCGAGGAGTATGAAGAGGAGCGCAGTGAGGACGAGGAAGACGATATTGCCCCCCGGCACCGCCAGCATGAGGCGGAGCAGCATCTGCGGCACCTGCTCCACCGCGAGGATCCACGCCACCACCGCGGCGGTGCCGAGGAGGAAGCACACCGTCGCGGTGACCACCGCGCTGGTGATGAAGATGCCGGGGAGATCCCGCCACTTGATCTCGCGGTACACGAACACGCCCACGATGAAGGCGTAGACCACCGCGAGCACCGCCGCCTCGGTGGGGGTGACCACACCCCCAGGATGCCGCCGAAGATGATGGCGGGCAGCCCCAGCGGGATCACCGCGTCCACGAAGGCCTTCCAGATGGTGCGGAGCCCGGCCACCTGGCGCGCCTCGATGCCGCTGCGCCGGGCGTCGAACCAGATGTAGACCATGATGGCGAGGGCCAGCACCACCGCGGGCAGGAAGCCGGCGGCGAACAGCGCCGCCACCGAGACGTTCGCCACCGAGCCGATGACGATCATGAGGATGCACGGCGGCACCAGGATGCCCATGGCGGAGGCGGCGGACACCACCGCGACCGCCTGCTCCGGGCGATATCCCGCGCGCAGCATGGGCGGGATCATGGTGGAGCCGATGGCGGAGACGTCAGCGACGGTCGAGCCAGAAATACCGGAGAAGATGTACTCGGCCACCACCACCGCCATGGAGAGCCCGCCGCGGATCCAGCCCACCAGTGCCTGCGCCAGACGGACCAGCCGCACCGCGATGCCGCCCGTCTCCATGAGGGCGCCGGCGAGGATGAAGAGGGGAATGGCGAGGAGCACGAAGGAGTCCACGCCCTCGAACGTCTGCTTGACGATCACGGTGTAGGGGTAGGCTCCCGACCACCAGAGCCCGACGAAGCCGGCCAGCCCGATGACGAAGGCCACCGGCACGCCCAGCAGCAGAAGCGTGATGAAGGCGAGAGCGACGAGGACGACCATCTCAGTGGCCGTCCGCCTCGACGGCGGGCCGGCCCCGGAAGGCGCGCCACAGATGCGGCAGGCTATAGAGAATGATGAGCGCGCCCCCCACCGGCACGGACGCGTAGACGTACTGCTTGGACAGCCCCATCACCGGCGTCTGCTGGAACTGGCCCAGCTCCACCAGCTTCCAGCCCTGCTCGATGAGGATCCAGCCGAAGCCGATCACGGCCAGGATGCCGAGGATGGTCGCCTGGCGCCGGAGCCCGGCCGGGAAGCGGTCGATCACGAGATGGAGGCGGAAGTGGGCGGCGCGCTTCACGCCCACCGCCGCCCCCAGGAACACGATCCACACGAAGAGGAGCCGCGCGATCTCGTCGTACCACGTGAACGTGCGGCCCATCACGTAGCGCGAGAAGACGCCGAGAAACACGTCCGCGCAGAGCAGCACCATCATGACGAGGAGGATGCCCTCGACGGTATTGCCGAGCGCGCGACGAATCACCGAGAGGCTACGATGCTATTTGCCGGCGGCGGCGATGGCCGCGTTCAGGCGCCCCATGAACTCCTTGCCGACCTTGGACTCGACGCTGTCGTAGACCGGCTTCATGAGCGCCTGGAACTGCTTGATGTCCTTCACCTCGTTGATCTGGGTCCCCGCCTTCTTCATGATGTCGAAGTCCGCCTTCTCGCGCTCGACCTCGATCTTGCGATTGGCGTCGCACGCGGCGCGCATGGACTCGTCCACCGCCTTCTGCAGATCCGGCGGCAGGGCCTGATACTTCTTGAGGTTGGCGAACCACCCGATGGGCGGGTAGGAGTGCCGGGTGAGCGAGTAGAACTTGGTCACCTCCTGGAACTTGTCCGCGGTGACGGTGAAGGAGGGTAGCTCCATCCCGTCGATGGTGCCCTGCTTCATGGCGAGGTAGACCTCGACGTAGGGCATGGGGACGGGGTTGGCGCCCAGCGCCTTCATGAGCGAGATGTAGGTGGGCGACTCCTGCACGCGTATGGTCTGGCCCTTCATGTCCTCCGGCGTGAAGATCGCGCGCTTGTTGGACATCATGTTGCGGAAGCCCCAGCCGCCGCCGAAGCAGAAGGCGCGGAGCCCCTTGGCCTCCATCTTCTTGAGCAGCTCCTGGCCGAGCGGGCCATCCATGACCTTCCAGACCTGCTCGCGGCTCGACCAGAGGAAGGGAAGGTCGAGCGCCTGATAGAGGGGCTCGAACATGCCACCGATGGGCGCGGAGCCGATGGGAACGATGTCGATGGTGCCGAGCTGGGCGCCTTCCAGATGCGCGGCCTCGCCCTTGGCGATCGAGTTGCCGAGATGGAGCTCGATCTTCATCCGGCCCTTGGACTTCTCCTGGAGCGTCTTGTCGAGGACGGCGGCCGCCAGGTTGATCGGACTATCGGGGCCGGTGGGGGTGCCCATCTTCCAGACCATTGGCGCGGTAGGTGTCGTCTGCGCGGCGGCGGGCGCGACGGCGACGAGCAGGGCCAGGCCGAGACACAGCACGAGGGCGAGCAGTCGCGTCATCGCGGATTCTCCTTCGGCTGAGCGGGTTCGGATAGTGGAAGCGCGGACCATGGACGTAGGCCACCCTGGTAACACGGGGCTTCGAGACGGTCAAGGCGCATGCGGTGCGGGGCCCCGGAGTGCGATACCCTCGCGCGCGGGAGGGCCCGACATGGCTCGGATCGCACGGTGGCTGGCGGCGGCGCTGGTGGCGGCGGGGTGCATGCATCCGCAGTCCGAGGTCCCCTACGTACAGACGCCCGACGACGTGGCCATCCAGATGCTGCGGCTCGCCGACGTGCGGGCGGAGGACACGGTCTGGGATCTCGGCTCGGGCGACGGCCGCATCGTCCTCCTGGCCGCCCGCCAGTTCGGCGCCCGGGGCGTGGGGGTCGAGATCGAGCCCCGGCTGGTGACGGAGAGCCGCGACAGCGCGCGGAAGCTCAAGGTGGACGACCGCGTGGAGTTCGTCCAGAAGAGCTTCTTCGACGTGGACGTGAGCCCGGCCACCGTGGTGACCCTGTATCTCGGGCAGGACCTCAATCTCCGCCTGCGCCCGAAGCTCCAGCGTGAGCTGCGCAAAGGCTCGCGCATCGTCTCCAACGAGTTCGACATGGGCGAGTGGGCGCCGGACAAGACGGTGATCGTCCGCAGCCGGGAGCGCACCTACCGGCTGATGCTCTGGACGGTGCGCTGAGGCGGATGCGCGCTCGCCGTCGCGCGCTCCTCGCCCTGCTCGCCGTCCTGGGCCTGGCCGTCCCGGCGCCGGCCCAGCCGCCGGCTTCGCTGAAGATCCTCATCCCCGCCGATCCCGGCGGGAGCTGGGATCAGATGGCTCGCGCGATGGAGCAAGCGCTCCGGATGGAGAAGCTCGTGGCGGGGCCCATCCGGCTGACCAACCGCGGCGGCGGCGACGGCACCGCGGGGCTCGCCAGGTTCGCCCGGGCCAAGGGGGAGGCCGGCTCCCTCATGGTCATGGGCCAGACGATGATCGCCGCCATCGTCACCGGCGGGTCGCTCCGTACGCTGGCCTCGGTGACGCCCATCGCGCGGCTCACCTCCGAGCCCGCGGTGATCGTGGTGCCGGCGAGCTCGCCGTTCCGGACGCTCAAGGACTTGACCGAGAGGCTGAAGAAGGATGCCGACACGGTGTCCATCACCGGCGGCTCGCGCGGCGGCTCCGACCACATCCTCGCCGCGCTCATCGCCGAGTCGCAGGGCGTGCCCGCCAGCAGGGTCAACTACGTCGCCTACGCCGGCGGCGGCGACGCGGTAGCGGCGCTGCTGGAGGCGCGGGTGGCGGCCGGTATCGGCGGCTGGGGCGAGCTCCAGGCGCATGTCGGGTCCGGCAAGCTGCGCGCGCTCGCCATTTCGTCGCCGCGGCGGGTGCCCGGGATCAACGCGCCCACCCTCAAGGAGCAGGGGGTCGCCATCGAGTTCGGCAACTGGCGCGGAGTGGTCGCGCCCGAGGGCGTTTCCGTCGCCGACCGCAAAGCCCTCCTCGACACGATGGAGCGACTGGCGAAGTCGGCGACGTGGAAGCAGACCCTCAGAAAGCAGAGCTGGGAGGACGCGTATCTTGCGGGCGCCGCCTTCGGTGAGGCCATTGAGGCCGAGACCGCGCGGATCGCCACCGTGCTGCGCGGCCTCGGCGTGGCCCCCTGATCCCTCCTCGCACCCTATGTGTTGCGACTACTCCGCCGGCCCGCCTGAGCGGACTCCGTCGGGGACGACCGCGGATCGCCCACCGCGAGGACCTTGTCGCTCTGCTCTTTCCTGAAGCGGTGGAGGGCGTCGCGCAACCGCCGGTCGTGGGCGGCGAGGATGGCCACCGCGAAGAGCGCGGCATTGGTGGCGCCGGCGCGGCCGATAGCGAAGGTGGCCACCGGGATGCCGGCGGGCATCTGCACGGTGGACAGGAGCGAGTCCATGCCCTTGAGCGCCGCCGACTCCATCGGCACGCCCAGCACGGGGAGCACCGTCTTGGCCGCGGTGACGCCGGCCAGATGGGCGGCCCCGCCGGCGGCGGCGATGATGACCGCGAGGCCGCGCGCCTCCGCGGTGGACGCCCACTCGAGCAGCGCGTCGGGCGTGCGGTGCGCGGAGAGGACCCGGACCTCGAAGGGCACCGCGAAGGAGTCGAGTGTCTCCGCCGCGTGGGCCATCGTCTCCCAGTCCGAGCGCGAGCCCATCACGACGCCGACCACGGATTTCGTGGGGGGCTTCTTGGGGGTTTTCGTGGAGGGGTTCGGAGGGTTCGCGGGGGGTTTCATGAGGAGGAATTGTAGCAGGGCCGACGCGGAGTTGGCAGTGATATACTCGCGTCGATGTATCAATTCCTCCGGAGGTTTCCGTGAGCGGGTATCTGCCCGTTGTCATCTATCTGGCGCTCATCGTCGCGTTCGGCGTGGTGTCGCTCGGGATGGCCATGATCCTTCGTCCCGCCCGGCCCACCGTGACCAAGCTCGAGAACTACGAGTGCGGCGCGGAGCCCATCGGCCAGGCCTGGGTGCAGTTCCCGGTGGGCTTCTATCTGGTGGCGCTGATCTTCATCGTCTTCGACGCCCTCGCGGTCTTCCTCTTCCCGTGGGCGCTCTCGCTCCGCGGGCTGGGGCTGCCCGCCGTCGGGGCCATGGCGATCTTTCTCGGCTTCCTGTCGCTCGGCTGGCTCTACGCGCTCAGGGAGGGCATCCTGGAGTGGAAGTGAAGGGACCTGTCCCGCAGATTCCCCCCGCGGTGTGGACCGAGTTCAAGGATCTGCAGGAGTGGGAGAAGTATCATCAGTCGCGGCCCGAGGGTGACAAGCACTCCGCGCTCTTCGAGGCGATCACCGACGGCATCCACCATTTCCCCGGTGGCTTCCTCGTCACCACGGTGGCGGACGGGTTTCTCAACTGGGCCCGCAAGTCCTCCGTCTGGCCGGTGACGTTCGGCCTCGCCTGCTGCGCCATCGAGATGATGGCCACCTTCGCCTCGCGCTTCGATGTGGAGCGCCTGGGCATGGTGCCGTGGGCCTCGCCGCGCCACTCCGACCTCATGATCGTGTCGGGCACGGTGACGATCAAGATGGCGCCCATGCTCAAGCGCATCTACGACCAGATGCCCGATCCCAAGTGGGTGGTGTCCATGGGCTCGTGCGCCAACTCGGGGGGCCCCTTCCGGCACGGCTATCACGTGGTGAAGGGCGTGGATCGCGTGGTGCCGGTGGACGTCTACGTACCGGGCTGCCCGCCGCCGCCGGAGTCCCTGCTCAACGGGCTCCTGATCCTCCAGGACCAGATCTCGCACTTCCGCCAGTCGGGGAAGCGCCCCGCCCCCACGGCGAAGATCGACTGAGCGTGACGCCCGACCAGGCCCGCGCGGTGATCCAGGAGAAGCTCGGCGTGGCGGCGACCGGCGAGGGCCCCGCCCTCGCGGTGACGGTGCCCGCCGGGCAGTGGCTCACCGCCGCCCGCCTGGCCCGCGAGGCCCTCGGCTGCGTCTACTTCAACTTCTGCAGCGCGGTGGACTGGAAGGAGGAGGGGCTCGAGGTGCTGGCGCGCGTGGAGAATCTCGACGCGCCCTTCGCGCTCACCCTCCGGACCCGGCTCGGCGCCGGCGTCACCGCGTGCCCGTCCCTGACCTCCCTCTGGCGCGGGGCGGACTGGATGGAGCGCGAGTGCTACGACATGTTCGGGATCCGCTTCGAGGGCCATCCGGATCTCCGGCGCATCCTCCTTCCCCAGGACTGGGAGGGGCATCCGCTGCTGAAGTCCTACGCGGTGGACACACCGCATCCGCCCTATCGGTGAGGGAGGCGAGGCCATGATCCACGAGCTCCGGACCTACACGCTGCAGCCGGGCGCCCAGGCGAAGTATCTCCAGCTCTCCGGTGAGGTTGGCCGCAAGATCCGCGGCGACCGGTTCGGCAAGCAGGAGGGGTTCTGGTTCACCGAGTTCGGCACGCTGAACCAGCTGGTGCATCTCTGGAGCTTTCCCGACCTCAACGAGCGGGAGCGGCTGCGGGGCCTCCTGGCCAAGGACGACGCGTGGAACAAGGAGTACATCCCGCAGGTCCGGCCCCTGATGCTGGCGCAGGAGAACAAGATCATGTCTCCGGTACTGCCGCTCAATCCCACCCCCGATCCCGGCTGGGTCTACGAGCTGCGCTGGTACCGTACCCACGTGGGTCGCGCCAAGGAGTGGCTCGACCACTTCACGGCGGTCATGCCCACGCGGGAGAAGCACATGCATCGGGTCGGCCTCTGGCAGACCGAGATCGCCCAGCTCAACGAGGTCGTGCACATGTGGGCGTTCCGCGACCTCAAGGAGCGCGCGGAAGCGCGCGGACGCCTGGCCAAGGAGCCGGCCTGGCAGGACTTCCTCGCCAAGTCCATCTCCTGCCTCGCTCACATGCAGGCCATCGTGCTCATGCCCGCCCCGTTCTCTGTCATGCGCTAAGCCCGGCCGCGACTCGCCATGACCGACCCCGAAGCGCGCAAAGTCATCGAGATGGGCTACGGCGGCAGCGAGCGGCTCACCATGAACATGGGGCCGCAGCACCCGTCCGCCCACGGGGTCTTCCGCGCCATCCTCACCCTCGAGGGCGAGACGGTGGCGGCGGTGGATGCGGTGATCGGCTACCTCCACCGCTGCCACGAGAAGCTCGGGGAGAGCCTGACCTACACCCAGTACCCCTCCATCGCGTCGAAGACCGACTACGTGGCGGCGATGACCAGCGAGCTCGCCTACGTGCGCGCGGCGGAGATCATCGGCAAGTTCGAGGTGCCCAAGCGCGCCCAGTACCTGCGCGTGCTGGTGGCGGAGCTCCAGCGCGTGGCCTCGCACTGTCTCTGGCTGGGCACCTGGTGCCTGGACATGGGCGGCGCGCTCGGCGGCGGCGCCACCGTGTTCCTCTACTGCATCCGCGAGCGCGAGGCGGTGCTCGACCTCTTCGAGTCGCTGGTCGGGCGCGCGCCTCCTCTACGGCTTCCACCAGGTGGGCGGCACCCGCTACGATTTACCAAGCGGTTGGGCAGACGCGTGTCGTCGGACGGTGGCCCTCATCGACAAGCGGGTGGACGAGTACGAGGACATGCTCGAGGGAAACCCCTTCTTCCTCGCGCGCACCCAGGGGGTGGGGGTGATCTCGCGCACGCTCGCGCAGGAGGTCGGCATCTCCGGTCCCCTCATCCGCGGCTCCGGGGTGAACTACGACATCCGCCGGATGGAGCCCTACTCGTCCTACGAAGATTTCGACTTCAAGGTACCGGTGGAGACGGCGGGTGACTGCTACGCGCGCTACCGGGTCCGGATGCAGGAGTTCCGCGAGTCTCTCAAGATCGTCCGCCAGGCCCTGGACGGACTGCCGGACGGGCCCATCTCCTCACGGCCGGGCGTCAAGTCGGTGGGGCAGGTGCGCGTCCCCAAGGGGGAGGGCTACGCCCGGGTGGAGGGCGCGCGGGGTGAGGTCGGCTGCTATCTCATCGCCGACGGCAGCGCCAAGCCCTATCGCATGAAGTGGCGGGGCGCCTCCTTCTCCAACCTCTCGGTCCTCCCCCACATCATTCCCGGCCACAAGGTCGCCGACGTGGTGGCGATCATGGGCTCGGTGGACCCCGTGTTCGGAGAAGTCGATCGATGACGCCAGAGGCGTCATCGATGAGGGGGAGAGCGGGGGCCATTTCGAGGCCCCCGCTGATGGTGATCAGAGCGGGTCGCCATGCCTGACGCACTGTACGGGGCCATCGTCGCCTTCACCGTGCTCAACGCGGTGATCGGCATGGTCACCTACGTGACGCTGCTCGAGCGCAAGTTCGCGGCGCGCATGCAGTCGCGCATCGGGCCCTATCGCGTCGGCCCGCACGGCCTGCTCCAGCCCATCGCCGACGCGCTCAAGCTGATGATGAAGGAAGACGTGGTACCGGCCCTGGCCGACCGCGGCGTCTACAACCTCGCCCCCATCGTCTTCCTGATCCCCTGCATGCTGATCTTCGCCACCATTCCCTTCGCGCCCGGACTGGGGGTGGCCGACCTCAATATCGGCATCCTCTTCTTCCTCGCGGTGTCCGCGATGGAGATCGTGGGCCTGTTCATGGCGGGCTGGGGCTCGAACAACAAGTACGCGCTGCTCTCCGCGATGCGGGCGGTGAACCAGATCATCTCCTACGACCTGCCCTTCATCTTCGTGGCCCTGGTGCCGGTGATCCTCACCGGCTCGCTCCGCCTGGGGGACATCGCGGCGGCGCAGTCGGGCTTCTCGCCCTGGCTGCTGCCGAACTGGTTCATCTTCTACCCCCTCATCGGCCAGCTCGCCTTCCTCGCCTATATCGTCACCACGCTGGCCGCCGAGAACCGCGTGCCCTTCGACATCCTGGAGGCGGAGTCGGAGCTGGTGGCGGGCTTCCGCGTCGAGTACTCGGGCATGAAGTTCGCCCTCATCCAGCTCGGCGAGTACGCGCACATGATCGCCACCTCGTTCCTGGGCGCGCTCCTCTTCCTGGGCGCCTGGTCCGGCCCGGGGCCGGAGGCGCTGGGCCCCCTCTGGTTCCTCCTCAAGGCGATGGGCATCTTCCTGCTCGTCACCTGGGTGCGCTGGAGCTTCGTCCGCATTCGCGTGGACCAGATCCTGCAGATCTCGTGGAAGATCATGATGCCCGCCACGCTGCTGCTGCTCATGGCGACGGCGGTGTGGGTGGCGTGGAGGAGCGGCGGTGGCGCCTGAGGGGTCTCCGCGCGGTTTCCTGGGTGAAGTCGGCAATCTCTGCCGCGCGGTGTTCCGCGCCATGGGGAGCACCTTCATCAACTTCCTCCGGAAACCGGTCACGGTGCACTACCCCACCGTCACCCGCGACTACCCGGACCGGTTTCGCGGCGTGCTCGCGCTCACCTACGATCCGCAGACGGGCGAGGAGAACTGCATCGGCTGCCGGCTCTGCGAGTACATCTGCCCGCCCCAGGTCATCAAGGTGGAGATGCTCAAGGCGGAGAAGCGCAACTTCGCCAAGATCTTCACCCTCGAGCTGTACGCCTGCGAGTTCTGCGAGCTCTGCGTGCAGGTGTGCCCGACGGACGCCATCATCATGATGAAGTCGTTCGACGTGGCCACCGCGGACCGGCGGGAGCTCCTCTTCGACAAGGATCGCCTCCATGCCGTTGGGCTACAGTTCGCCCCTTCCTGGGCCACCGGCAACCTCCTGCGCGACATGCAGTCGCCGCCCAAGGCGGCCAAGACGGCCGAGGTGACCCCCGGCAAGGCGGCGGGGACCGCGGAGTGAGCCTGGAGCCGATAGCCTTCGGGGCCCTGGCGGTGCTGCTGGTGGCCTCGGCCCTCGCCGTCGTCCTCACCAAGAATCTCTTCCACTCGGTCCTCTGGCTCGCCCTCACCCTCACCGGGACCGCGGGGATCTTCCTCACCCTCGACGCGGAGTTTCTCGCCGCCGTCCAGCTCCTCCTCTACGCGGGCGGGGTGGTGACCATCGCCGTCTTCGCGATCGTGGTGACGGAGCGGCTGGTGGGCGACCGCATCACCCAGACCAGCCGGCAGATCTTCAGCGGGCTCATCATCGCGGGCGCGGTGCTGGTGGGGCTCTTGACCTTCATCCTGCGGGCGCCGCTGACGCGGCCGCGGCCGCCCTTGGCGGGCGACCTCACGCGCGCCATCGGGGACGCGGTGCTGACGCGCTTCGTGCTCTCCTTCGAGCTGCTGGGCATGCTCTTCCTCGCCGCCCTGCTCGGCGCCCTCTACTTCGCGCGCCCGGACGACTAGCGCCATGCCCGCCTCGGTCTCGCTCCAGGGCTATCTCATCCTCGCCGCGGTGCTCTTCGCGATCGGGCTCTTCGGCGTGGTCACGCGCCGGAACACCATCGGCATCCTCCTCGGCATCGAGCTCATGCTCAACGCCGTCAACATCAACCTGGTCGCCTTCGCCCGCTTCAACGGCGACACCGTGGGGATGGTGTTCACGCTGTTCACGATCTCCATCACGGTGGCGGAGGTCGCGCTGGGCCTGGCCCTGGTGATCCTCATCTTCCGGGTGCGCCGTACCGCCATCGCCGACCATCTCGACCTCCTCAGGGGATGACGCCCGCGCCATGACCGATCCCGGCTCCCTCGTCATCCTCGCGCTCCTCCTGCCCGCGACGACCTTCCTCCTGCTGGCGCTCGCGTATCCGTTGCGGCGCCGGGGACGGGCGGCGGGCATCGTGTCCGTCCTGGGCGCGGCGGGCGCCCTGGCCGCCGCGCTCCGGGCGTGGCAGCTGCAGAGCGCGGAGGGCTTCACGCGCATCGTCGTCGAGTGGATCCCGCAGGAGTCGGGATCGCTGGCCACGGTGGGCGTGCTCGCCGACGCGGACTCCACCGTGATGCTGGTGCTGGTGGCCCTGGTGTCGTTCCTCGTCCAGCTCTACTCGCTGGGCTATCTCGACACGGAGCCGCCGGCCTCGCTGGGCCGGTACTACGTCTATCAGGCCCTCTTCGCTTTCTCGATGATGGGGCTGGTGCTGGCGCCCGGCTTCGTCCAGCTCTTCATCTGCTGGGAGCTGGTGGGCCTCTGCTCCTATCTCCTCATCGGCTACTGGTACGACCGGCCGGAGGCCGCGCGCGCGGCGGTGAAGGCGTTCTGGACCACCAAGGCCGGCGACGTGGGGCTGCTCGTCGGCATCGTGCTCCTGTGGTTCCGTGCCGGCACCTTCGATTTCCTGGAGCTCTACGATCTCGTGCGTGCCGGCCAGCTCCCCCTCGCGGGGCTGGGCCTCGTGACCTTCTGCATCTACCTCGGCGCCGTCGGCAAGTCGGCCCAGTTCCCGCTCCACGTCTGGCTGCCCGACGCCATGGAAGGCCCCACGCCCGTCTCCGCCCTCATCCACGCCGCCACCATGGTCACCGCCGGGGTCTACCTCCTCAAGCGCACCAACTGGCTCTTCGCCCTCACCCCCGACGTGCTCCTCCTGGTGGGCTGGATCGGGGCCTTCACCGCGCTGCTGGCCGCGGTGCTCGCCTGCGTGCAGTCGGACATCAAGCGCGTGCTCGCGTACTCCACGGTGTCCCAGCTCGGCTACATGATGGCGGCGATGGGGGCGGGGTTCGCCGCCGCGGGCTTCCTGCACCTCCTCACCCACGGCATCTTCAAGGCGCTGCTCTTCCTCGGGGCGGGGGCGGTGATCCACGCGGTGGGCAGCAACGACATCTACCGCATGGGCGGGCTCCGCCGGCACATGCCGCAGACGACCATCGTGTTCCTGGTGGGCACGCTGTCCCTCGCCGGCATCCCGCTCTTCGGCGGCTTCTTCTCGAAGGAAGAGATCCTGGGCGCGGTGTGGAGCGGCGGCCTCTCGGTGCCGTTCTGGATGCTGGTGACGGCGGCTTTCCTCACCGCGTTCTACATGTTCCGGGTGGTGTTCATCGCCTTCTTCGGCGCTCCGGCGGCGCCCGCTCCCCTTGCGCATGGGGCGCACGGCGGCCACGGGACCCCCGGCGGCGGCCACCTCCACGACGCGCCCCCGGTGATGACCCTGCCGCTCTGGCTCCTGGCCGTCCTGTCGGTGGGGATCGGCGTGTACTTCACCATGCATCACGGCGAGCCCGAGTTCACCACGCCGCGTTGGCTCAGCCCGTTGGCAATTGCGGTGGCGGTGAGCGGCATCGCGCTGGCCTGGCTCACCTACTCGCGCCGCGTGATCAGCGCGGACCTCCTCGCCGCGATCTTCGCGCCCATCCGCCGCGCTGCCCTCGCGCGCTTCTGGCTGGACGACCTCTTCGAAGGGCTCTACCGCGGCGCGCTCCTCGGCATGTCGGCGGCGGTGGGCTGGGTGGACCGCTACCTCGTGGACGGGGTCGTGAACGTCCTCTCCGCGTGGACGCTCACCTGGGGCGACCGTCTCCGGCGCATGCAGAGCGGTCTCCCGCAGGACTACGTGTACGGCCTCGCGGTGGGGCTCCTGCTGCTGCTCATCTGGGTCCAGTGGCCGCGATGAGTCCCGTGCCCGTTCCCATCCTGTCCCTGATCACGTGGATGCCCTTCCTGGGGGCCGCTCCTCATCATGTTCGGGGCGCGGCACAACCCGTTCCTGGTGCGGCTGATCTCGGTGGTCACCACGGGGATCTCGCTGCTGCTCTCGCTGCGCATCTTCTGGCTCTACGACCGCGACGCGGCGGGCTACCAGTTCTACGAGGAGGTGTCGCTGGTCCCGCCGCTGGGCATCTCGTACCAGGTCGGCGTGGACGGCATGAGCCTCCTCATGGTGCTGCTCACCTCCATCATCATCTTCGCGGGGGTGTGGGCGTCGTGGACGGTGAAGGAGCGGAGCCAGGAGTTCTACGCGCTCCTCCTTCTGCTGGTGACCGGCGTCTACGGCGTCTTCGTCTCTCTCGACCTGTTCGTGCTCTTCCTCTTCTACGAGATCGCGGTGCTGCCGATGTACCTCCTCATCGGCATCTGGGGCTCCTCGGGCGAGGTGCGGCCGCAGGGCATCTTCGGCTGGGCGTTCCGGCGGACCGGAGTGGGGACCAAAGAATACGCGGCGATGAAGCTGACCCTCTACCTCCTCTTCGGGTCCGCGTTCATCCTCGTCGGCATCCTGGCCCTCTACGTGGCCTCGGGCTCGTCGTCCTTCTCGCTGCTCGAGCTGGAGCAGGTGAAGTTCGGGCGGGGGCTCCAGTCGTGGGTGTTCCTCGCCTTCTACGTGGGCTTCGGCATCCTGGCCGGCATCTGGCCGCTGCACACGTGGTCGCCCGACGGCCACGCGTCGGCCCCCACCGCGGTCTCCATGCTCCACGCGGGCGTGCTGATGAAGCTGGGCGCCTACGGCGTGGTCCGGCTCGGCATGGGCTTGCTGCCCGACGGCACGCATGAGTGGATGTGGCTGGTGGGGCTCATCGCCTGCATCAACATCGTCTACGGCGCGCTCTCCGCCATGGCGCAGGTGGACCTCAAGTACGTCATCGCCTACTCGTCCGTCTCTCACATGGGCGTGGTGATGCTGGGGGCGGCCACCCTGACCGAGAGCGGCCTCAACGGCTCCGTGTTCCAGATGTTCGCCCACGGGCTCATGACCGGCCTCTTCTTCGCGCTGGTGGGCCTCGTCTACGAGAAGGCGCACTCGCGCGCCATCTTCAGGATGAGCGGATTCGGCAAGATGATGCCCGGCATCGCCACCGCCTTCACCATCGGCGGCCTCTCCTCGCTGGGCCTGCCCGCCACCGCCGGCTTCGTCGCCGAGTTCCTCACCTTTCTGGGCGCCTGGCAGTCACGCCATCGCTGGTGGCTGTTTCCCGCCGTGCTCGGCGCCTTTTTGACCTCGATCTACGTCCTGCGGGTGGCCAAGCAGATCTTCTGGGGCCCGCCCTCGAAGGATCCCCACTTCCGGGGCCTGGCCGATGCGGAGGGCCCGGAGTGGGTGGCCCTCATCCTCCTGGTCGGTGCCCTCGTGCTCTTCGGCGTGGCTCCGGGTATCGCGATCGGCCCGGTGGATACCGCCACCGTGCCCCTGCTGGTGCGCCTGGGGGTGCTGCCCTGAGCGCGCTCGGGCTGGAGCTGGGCGTCCTCGCGGTGATGCTGGTCGTCTTCTTCGGTGGGCTCTTCGGCCGCCGCGACGACACGCGGCGGGTGGGTGTGATCTCGGTGCTGGGGCTGGTGGTGCTGCTCGGCTGGGCGTTGCGGATGGAGCCGGGAGCCACGTGGCTGGGGGAGGGCTTCGTCCAGGACGAGCTGGCGCTCTTCGGCAAGCGGCTGTTCCTGGTCGCCACCGCCCTGGGGATACTCGGCTCGCTGACCTTGAGGGCGCCGGTCTTCGCGCGGCGGGCCACCGAGTACTACCTGCTCATGCTCGCCTCGCTGCTGGGCATGCTGGTGCTCGCGTCCGCGCGGGATCTCATCCTCCTCTTCGTGGCCTTCGAGCTGATGTCGATCCCGCTCTACGTGCTGGCCGGCTTCCAGAAGGGCGAGGACCTGGCGGTGGAGGCCGCGCTCAAGTTCTTCCTGGTGGGGACGGTCTCGTCGGCGCTCATCGCCTATGGGCTGTCCTTCGTGTACGGCATCGCCCGCACCACGGCGCTGCCCGGTGTGGCCTCCGCGCTCTCGGCCGGCTCACCGCTCATGATCCTCGGGCTCGTCATCACCCTCGCCGGGCTCGGCTTCAAGATCGCCGCCGTCCCCTTCCACATGTGGGTGCCCGACACCTACGAGGCAGCCAATGCCCCGTTCGTGGCATGGCTCTCGGTGGCGCCCAAGGCGGCCGGCTTCATCGTGATCTTCCGCCTCTACCTCGAGGGGGTGGGGGACCGCGCCGTGCTGTGGGTGCCCATCGCCACCGGGCTCGCCGCCCTCACCATCGTGGCCGGCAATCTCATGGCCATTCCTCAGCAGAACGTGAAGCGCCTGCTGGCCTACTCCGGCATCGCGCACATCGGCTACATGCTCATCGGCTTCGCCGCCGTCTCCGCCAACGGCGTCGCGATGATGCTCTTCTACCTGGTCGCCTACCTCTTCGGGAACATGGGCGCGTTCCTGGTGGTGGAGGCGGTGACGCAGTCCGAGGGCTCGGAGCGGATCGACGCCTACAAGGGGCTCGCCCAGCGGTCCCCCGTCCTCGCGCTGGCCATGCTCCTCTTTCTCCTGTCTCTCGGCGGTATCCCGTTCGTGGCCGGCTTCTGGGCCAAGCTCTACGTATTCTGGGCCGCCGCCGACAAGGGGCTGTACTGGCTGGTGCTCCTGGGCGCCGTCCTCACCGTGGTCGCGCTTTTCTACTACCTCTTGGTGGCCAAGCGGATGTACATCGATGCGCCCGAGCGCACGGCGCCTATCCCCGTGCCGCCGCTGCTGGCCCTGGCCATCCTCATCTGCAGCCTGGGGGTGGTGATCATGGGGATCTATCCCAAGCCGTTCGTTCTGAGTGCCCTTCGCGTCGCCGCCACGCTATTCTAGGAGGCATGGGGAAGCTGGCGCGTCTCTCCGCATGCGCGCTCGCGCTCCTCCTGGCGGTGACGACCTCCGCCACCGCCCAGCTCGAAGCCCGGCGATTTCCCCTCGCGGACCCCAAGCAAGTAGTCGCCGGCTCCTTCTTCGCGGAGCACGCCGCGCTGCTGGCCTTGAACCCCTCGTGGGAGGCGGAGGAGCTGCGCGCGATGGGCGGCCCCGAGAAGCGCGCCGAGCTGGCCGAGTCGGCCGGCCGCATGGAGGACGACAGCCTGGCCCGCGAGCTCATTCGAGCCATGGACGCGGTGCGGAGCGCGGAGCTGACGGTCCGGGTGCTGCGCGGTCTCTTCACGGAGGAGTCGGCCTTTCTCGCCCAGGTCGACGCTGCTCAGCACCTGGTCTACATGCCGGACGGCTCCACGCGGCGGCTGCCGCTGGTGCAGGTCTGGCGGCTGCAGCGCGGTCTCGCGCGCATCGCCGCCCGCTCGCTGGCAGCACGGCCGGCGGCCCCGCCGCTGGCCGGGACCTATACCGGGCGGGCCGAGGGGACGGATTGCCCTGTCGAGTCCGGCCCGGTGGAGCTGGTCCAGCAGGGCCGCGCGGTGGAGCTGGTGCGGGAGGGCCGCCTGCTCTTCTCGGTGGTGCTGGGGACGAGTGAGCTGGCCGCGCTCGCCACCGAGCAGCGCCATGCCACCGTCACGCGCGGAGTGGACGGCGCCCAGGTCGATGCGCCCGACCGCGCCTCCGAGGTCTATCTGGCCCCGCTGGGCTCGCGGGATCTCGTCCTCGCCGGCAGCAAGTTCCTGGCCTGCACGTTCACGGTGACGGGCAAGCGCTAGTCCCGCGTCGAGTCGGCGGTCACGGCGCGAATCCGTCGAGCCCACGCAGGAAGTCGACGAGCGCGGCATTGACCTCCGCGGGACGCTCCTGCTGGGTCCAATGCCCGCAGCCGGGGAGAATGAGGGACTGGCGCAGCGCGGGCACGGTCTCTCGCAGCCGCGGGAGATCGCTGCGACGTCGCGCGATGACGGGATCGCGCTCGCCGGCCACGAAGAGCGCGGGCACGGTGACGGGCGCGCCTTGCCAGGCCGCCATCAGCTCCCAGGTGCGGTCGAGGTTGCGGTACCAGTTCAACCCGCCCCGGAAGCCCGTCCGCGTGAACTCCGCGGTGTAGAAGTCCACGTCCTCTTCGCGGAGCCAGGGCGGCAGGCGCGGCGGCGCCGGCATGTCGCCCAGAAAGGTCGAGCCCGGTGGTCGCGGCACGCGCCAGGCGGCGGCGTCTCCCGCGTCCCCCGAGATGCCATAGAGAACGCGGCGGATGGTGTCGCGCACGTCGCGCTCCAGCTCGGCCTCCGCTACCCCCGGCGCCTGGAAGTAGAGCATGTACATGAAGTGCGCCCCGGCGGCCCGGGCCAAGCCCTCGGTGGGACGGGTGCCTCCCCGCGGCGCGTAGGGCACGCTCAACGCGGCGACGGCGGGGAAGCGGTCCGGCCGGAGGAGGCCGGCGTTCCACGCCACCGGCGCGCCCCAGTCATGCCCCACGATCGCCGCGCGCTCGACCCCGAGGGCGTCGAGCAGGCCGACCATGTCACCCACGTGATGCAGCTGGGTGTACTGCTCCACCGCGCCGGGCCGGTCCGTGCCGCCATACCCGCGCATGTCGGGAGCCACCGCGTGGTAGCCGGCGGCGGCGAGGGCGGGGAGCTGATGCCGCCAGGAGTACCAGGACTCCGGGAAGCCGTGGCAGAGGACCACCGCGGGGCCCTCGCCCTGCTCGGCGATCCGCATGCGGATGCCGTTGGTCTCGACCACGCGATGGGAAATCGAGGGATGCGAAAGCGTGCTCATGCGGTCTCCATCTGGCCCATTGGCCGGGGGGAATCTAGCACCTAAGTAATTGTTATGCAAACGTAATATGCTCTAAGTTGCCGTTCTCCCTTGGTCCATCTATACTCTGTACCGACCAGTTGGTACAAATCGCCGGTCAAGGTGAAAAGAGACGATGGCGGTAGAGAGCAGGAGCGCCAAGGCAGCGGCCACCCGCGATCAGATCCTGGACGCGGCGGCAAGGCTCATCCACCTGCGCGGCTATCACGGCACCTCGCTGGACGACGTGCTGCGCGAGTCGGGCGTCGGCAAGGGCAATTTCTACTACTACTTCCGCAGCAAGGAAGACCTCGGCTTCGCGATCATCGACCGGGTGGTCGAGCGCTTCCTGGAGCGCACGCTCGAGCCGGCCTTCGTCGATCTCACGGCCGATCCGCTCGATCAGGTGCGTGCCTTCCTCGACCGGCTGCTCGAGGTCCAGCGCCAGCGCAACTGCGTGGGCGGCTGTCCCATGGGCAATCTCGCCTCGGAGCTGTCGGACGTCCACGAGGGCTTCCGGCAGCGGCTGGCGGACATCTTCGAACGCTGGCGGGTCACGCTGGCGACGACGCTGGAGCGAGGGCGCGCATCGGGGCGGCTCCGTGCGGACCTCGACGCGCCCAGCGCGGCGGGCTTCGTGGTGGCGGCGCTCGAGGGCGCTATCCTGATGGCGAAGGTGACCAAGGACATCTCGGTCATGGAGAAGTGTGTGACCGAGCTGAAGCACCACCTCACGCTGTATGCGCGAGGCTGATGTAACCGTGACGGCGAGCGCGGCGACCAGCTCGGCGCGCAGGAGACAGAACATGAGCACCCCGACGCAGGACACGGCGGCTTCGCCGGAAGGGGGCGCGCGGGTGGGCGCGGGACGCGTCGACCCGGAAGCGGCCCTCGTCGCGAAGCTCCGCCGGGAGGAGCCGGACGCGCCCGAGCAGCTGGTGGCCACCTTCGGCGACCGCGTGTACCGGCTGGCCATCCGCATCACCGGCAACGAGCAGGACGCCGAGGAAGTGACGCAGGATGCGCTCTGGACGGCGGCGCGGAAGATTCACACCTTCAAGGGCGAGTCCGCCTTCGGGTCGTGGCTCTACCGCATCACCGCCAACACCGCCTATCAGAAGCTGCGGGGGCGCCAGAGCAAGAAGAACGAGGTCTCGTGGGAGGCGCTGTTCCCCTCCTTCGACGAGCTGGGCAATCACCTCGATCCGGGCAGCGACTGGTCGGCCAAGGCCGAGGAGCCCGCGCTGCAGAAGGAGCTCCGGGAGGTGCTGTCCGCGGCCATCGGCGACCTCCCGGACGACTACCGGACCGCGTTCCTGATGCATGACGTCGAGGGCCTCTCGAACCCCGAGATCGCCGAGAGCCTGGGCATCAGCCTGCCCGCGGTCAAGTCGCGGGTGCACCGGTCGCGGCTCTTCCTGCGGCAGCGGCTTTCGGGCTATCTCAACGCGGCCTGACCGCCGGCGGCGGGGGCCGATCCTTGACTTGGAGCGGGGGCGTGTGGTCTTATTACCCTTCGCGGTGAATCTTTTCGAGTGAGGTCGTGAAGTCATGGAAGCGGTGATCGCGACGGGCGGCAAGCAGTACCGGGTGGCTCCGGGGCAGGTCATCAAGGTGGAGCGTCTGGCCAAGGACAAGGGCACCGCGGTGGAGTTCACGCAGGTCCTCCTCGTCAACCAGGATGGCCAGGTCACCGTGGAGCCCAAGGCACTCAAGTCGGCGAAGGTCACCGGCGAGGTCGTGGTCGAGAAGCAGGAGCGCAAGGTCCTCGTGGTGAAGTTCAAGCGGCGGAAGAACTATCGTCGGCATCGCGGACACCGCCAGATCCTGACGGCGGTCCGCATCACCAAGATCGAGGTGTAGGGGCAATGGCGCACAAGAAGGGCGTCGGCAGCTCGCGGAACGGACGCGACTCCAATCCCCAGATGCTGGGGGTGAAGCGTTTCGGGGGCCAGTTCGTCACCGCGGGGAGCATCCTCGTCCGTCAGCGCGGCACCCGGTTCCATCCGGGCGCCAATGTCGGTCTCGGCGTGGATCACACGCTCTTCGCCAAGAGCGACGGGTACGTCCGCTTCGAGCGCAAGGGCGACCACAAGTACGTCAGCATCGCCCAGCAGCCCGCCTGATTTCCCCCGGGATGACCGGGGCCCGCCATGTTCGTCGATGAAGTCAGCGTATTCGTCAAGGGGGGCGACGGCGGCGCGGGCTGCATAAGCTTCCGGCGCGAGAAGTTCGTCCCCCGCGGCGGGCCCGACGGCGGCGACGGGGGCGACGGCGGCCACGTGGTACTCCAGGCCGATCCCGGGATCACCACCCTGCTGGACTTCCACTACCGGCGTCACTACAACGCCGAGCGGGGGCATCACGGCAAGGGGGCCAACCGCCACGGCAAGAGCGGCGGCGACACCGTGCTCCGCGTGCCGCTCGGCACCACGGTCTACGAGCGTGACTCGGGAGAGCTCCTGGGCGACCTCACCACGCCCGGCCAGACCTTCACCGTCGCCCACGGCGCGCGCGGCGGGCGCGGCAACGCGCGCTTCGTCTCCTCCACCAACCGTGCCCCCCGCCGCGCGGATCTCGGGCGCCCGGGACAGGAGCGCTGGATCCGCCTGGAGCTCAAGCTCCTCGCCGACGTGGGCGTGATCGGCTTCCCCAACGCGGGCAAGTCCACCCTGGTCTCGCGCCTTTCCGCGGCCAAGCCCAAGATCGCGGACTATCCCTTCACCACGCTGGTGCCCTCGCTGGGGATCGTGCGGGTGGACGAGGGCGAGTCGTTCGTGATCGCCGACCTCCCGGGGCTCATCGAAGGCGCGGCGGAGGGCAAGGGCCTCGGGCTGCGCTTCCTGCGCCACACCGAGCGTACCCGCCTGCTCGTGCACCTGGTGGACCTCGATCCGAGCCAGGAGCGGGATCCGGTGGAGGACTGGAACGTCATCCAGCGGGAGCTGGCCGCGTATTCCGAGGAGCTTGCCGCCCGGCCGCAGATCGTCCTGGGGAGCAAGGCCGATCTGCCCGGCACCGACGCCCGGCGCAAGAAGCTGGAGCGCTTCTGTGCCGCGCGGCAGCTGCCCTTCCGGGCCATCTCCTCGGTGACGGGGAAGGGCCTCACCGAGCTCGTGGGCGAGGTCGGCGCGCGGCTCCGAGCAGAGCGATGGGCGGCCGTCGAGCGCTGAGCCGGGTCAAGCGCCTCGTGGTGAAGGTGGGGAGCGGCCTGATCACCGCCCCCGGCCAGGGCCCCGACTCCAAGCGTATCGGCGCGCTCGCCGCCGATCTCGCCGCCGTGATCGCCGACCGCCGCGAGGTGGCGCTGGTCAGCTCAGGCGCCATCGTGACGGGCATGGCGCGGCTGGGGCTCGAGGCGCGGCCGCGCTCCATCCCGGAGAAACAGGCGGCGGCGGCGGTGGGGCAGTCCGCCCTCATGTGGCACTACGAGCAGGCGTTCAAGAAGCACGGGCTCATGGTGGGCCAGGTGCTCCTCACCGGCCAGGACATCAGCGACCGTGGTCGCTACCTCAATGCCCGCAACACGCTGCTCGCCCTGCTCGACTTCGACGTGGTGCCGGTGATCAACGAGAACGATACCGTGGCGGTGGACGAGATCAAGGTCGGCGACAACGACAATCTCGCCGCGCTGGTCGCCCACCTCATCGACGCGGACCTGCTCGTCCTCCTCACCGACGTGGACGGGCTGTACACCGGCGATCCGCGCCGCGATCCCTCCGCCCGGCGCGTGGACACCGTGGCCGCGATCACCGGGGACATCCAGCGGCTCGTCTACGACGGGGCGGGCGGGGTGTCGGTGGGCGGCATGAGCACCAAGCTCGAGGCGGCCCAGAAGGCGGGCGCCTCCGGCATCCCCATGATCATCGCCAGCGGCCGCGAGCCCTCGGTGGTGACGCGGCTGCTCAAGGGCGAGGACCTCGGCACCTATTTCCAGCCGCGCGACGACCGGCTCGCCGCCCGCAAGCGCTGGATCGCTTTCGCGGTGCGGCCCCAGGGCCGCCTCACGGTTGACGCGGGCGCCAAGAAGGCCTTAACTGAGAGGGGCAAGAGCCTGCTGCCGTCCGGCCTCGTCGAGGTGGCGGGCGATTTCCAGGCGGGCGAGGTGGTGGCGCTCATGGAGGCGGAGGGCGGGGAGTTCGCGCGAGGGCTCGTCAACTACGACGCGGTCGAGCTGCGGAAGATCCGCGGCGCCAAGACCGCGGACATCGAGCGCGCGCTGGGCTACAAGGGATTCGGCGAGGTCATCCACCGGGACAACCTGGTGGTGCTCTAGTCGGGACAGGAGCGGCATGACGACGGACGTGGCGACCGAGGTGGCGGCGAAGGCCCGCGCGGCCAAGGAAGCATCCCGTGCGCTGGGGCTGGCGACGACACGGGTGAAGAACGACGCGCTCACCCTGATGGCGCGCGCGCTCGAAGAGAAGGCGGGCACCATCGTCGAGGCCAACCGCGCGGATCTCGACCGCGCCCGCGCCAAGGGATACCCGCGGGCCTTCGTGGACCGGCTCACCCTCACCGACTCGCGCATCGAGGAGATGGCGGCGGGCGTGCGTCAGGTGGCGGCCCTGCCCGACCCGGTGGGCGAGACGGTGGAGGTGTGGCGGCGCCCCAATGGGGTGGAGATCTCCCGCGTGCGCGTGCCGCTGGGCGTGATCGGGTTCATCTACGAGTCGCGCCCCAACGTCACCGCCGACGCCGCCGCGCTCTGCCTGAAGTCCGGAAACGCGGTCCTGCTCCGGGGGGGCAGCGAGGCGCTCGAGTCCAATACCATCATCGCCCAGCTCCTCGCCAAGGCGGCGGAGAAGACCGGGCTGCCCGCCGAGTCCATCCAGTACGTGGACACCCCGGACCGCGCGGCGGTGATGGCCATGCTCACCCTCGACCGCTACCTCGACCTGATCATCCCGCGGGGCGGCGAGGAGTTCGTCCGGCTGGTCAACGAGCGGGCCACCGTGCCCGTGCTCAAGCACGACAAGGGACTCTGCCACGTCTACGTGGACGAGGGCGCGGACCTCGACATGGCGGTGGCCATCGCGGTGAACGCCAAGGCGCAGCGGGTCAGCGTGTGCAACGCGATGGAGACCCTCCTCGTGCACGCCGCGGTGGCGCCCCGCTTCCTGCCCCTGGTGGCCGCCCGCCTCGCCGAGGCCGGGGTGGAGCTGCGCGGCGACGAGCGCACGCGGGCCCTGGTGCCCGCCGCCCGGCCCGCCGAGCCGGCGGACTGGGACACCGAGTACCTCGACGCGATCCTCGCGGTGCGCGTGGTGGACGGCTTCGACGACGCGGTGGCCCACATCCGCCGCCACGGCTCGGGGCTCGCCGAGGCCATCGTCACCGCCGACCTGCGGCGCGCGCGCCGCTTCACGCACGAGGTGGACGCCGCCGCCGTGCTCGTCAACGTCTCCACGCGCCTCGTGGACGGCAGCCAGTTCGGCATGGGCGCGGAGATGGGGATCTCCACCTCCAAGCTCCACGCGCGGGGCCCGGTGGGGGTGCGCGAGCTCACCACCACGAAGTTCGTCGTGATCGGCGACGGGCAGATCCGGGAGTAACCCGCTGCCCGCGCGCATCGGCGTGTTTGGTGGTTCTTTCAATCCCATCCACTTCGGACATCTGCTCGTCGCCGACGATATCGCGGAGACGCTGGGGCTGGACCGTGTCCTCTTCGTGCCCGCGGCGGTGCCCCCGCACAAGCCGGTCTCCGAGCTCGCGCCCGCCGTCCACCGCTTCGCGATGACGCGGCTGGCGGTGGCGGAGCACCCGCGCTTCGAAGTCTCCGACGTCGAGCTGCGCCGGAGCGGGCCCTCCTACACGGTGGACACGCTGGAGGCGCTGCGGCCGCGCGGCGACCTGCACCTCATCATCGGCTCGGAGACCTTCCTCGACCTCCTCTCGTGGCACGAGCCGCGGCGGCTCCCCGGCCTCGCGCGCCTGGTGGTGGTGCCGCGAAGCGGTAACGCCTTCGATCCCACGGCGCCGGCGGCCCAGAAGGTTCTCACCGAGCTCGCGCTCGGACCGTTCACGCGGACCGGGGGAAGACGGGCGCGCGGTGCTGACGGAGGCGGCCTCGCTGCCCATCTCGGGCTCGGACCTGCGCAAGCGCGCGCGGACCGGGCGGAGCCTGGCCTATCGCATGCCGGCCGCCGTGGTCGCCTACATCCGCGAGCACGGGCTGTACCGGGACGCAGGCTGATGGCGCGCTCGGCGGAAGCCGTCGTGCGCCTGGCCGCCACCGCGGCGCTGGACAAGAAGGCGGGCGACCTCGTGGTGCTCGACCTGCAGGGCCTCTCGTCGCTCGCCGATTTCTTCCTCGTCTGCAATGGGCGCTCCACCGCGCAGATGGACACCATCATCGAGGCGGTGCAGGGGGCGCTCCGCGCGGAGGGGATCCGCGTGCGGCACCGGGAGGGCACCGCGGAGAGCGGCTGGCTCCTCCTGGACTACGGCGACGTGGTCATCCACGTGTTCAACGAGGAGACGCGCGCGTTCTACGGGCTGGCGCGGCTGTGGGGCGACGCGCCGCTGCTCTCCGTCGAGCGCTGACCGGGTCCGAGGGATTGAAATTGCCTGGGGGCCATGGTAGCCTCCGCGACTACCGCGTGCCGTCGCGCGGCGTTCAAGCCAGCGAGAAGAGAGGCAAGAAGGAGGTCGCGATGAGGAAGGAGCGTCTGGCCCACTTCCGGAAGAAGCTGGAGGAGAAGCATCGCCAGCTGGTGGACGAGGTCGGTAAGAACGTCCAGTACGGGAAGGGCCCCGAAGACGACTCGATCAAGGACCTGGGCGACCAGGCCTCGAGTGCGTACAACCGAGAATTCCTGTTCGGGCTGGGCAACGGAGAGCGCCGGCAGCTGAAGGACGTCGCTTCCGCGCTCCAGAAGCTCGACGACGGCAGCTTCGGCGCCTGCGAGCGCTGTGGCGAGACCATCGGCGAGAAGCGGCTCGAAGCCCTGCCGTTCGCGCGCTACTGCATCGACTGCCAGCGCGCCGTCGAAGAAGAAGAGCGGACGGCCGCCGGCTAGCGCCTCCGCCGCTCGACCGTCCCCGTGCCGATCCGGCTCGCCCTCGTCGTCCTTCTCGTCGCCGGCGGCGCCGTCGCCTACCTCGCCTCCCGCGGTCCCAGCCGCGTTCCCATCCCGCTGGGACCGGGTCTCTCGTGGGAGCCGCCCCTCTGGATCCTCGCCGCGGGCGCCTTTGCGGCCGGTGCCGTGCTCGCCATCGCGCTCGGCCTGCTCCGCGCCCGCTCCGGTGCCGCTCGCGACGCGGCAGTGTCCGGGGGCGGGGCAGCCTCCGCGTTGTCCGCCGAGCTCTACCGTTTGGGTGAGGACGCGGCGGTGGCGGGCCGGCTGACCCCGGCGGTGGCCGCTTTCGAGGCGCTGCTGCGCGGCGAGCCCGGCCATGCCGCCGCGCACGCGCGGCTCGGCGAGCTGGCCCGCGCCCGGGGCGACGACGCCACCGCGCTCCGCCACTTCCTCCAGGCCATGCGGGTGGACGAGCGCCCCGAGATCATGCTGGCCGCCGCCGACGCCTACGGGCGGGTGGGCCGCCTCGACGACGCAGTGGCGCTCTATACCGAGGTGATCGCGCGGGCTCCCGGCCATCTCACCGGGCTCCGCGGCCTGCGCGACCTCACCGCCGCCGCCGGCCGGTGGGCCGACGCCGTCGCCGCGCAGGAGCGGCTGGTGGCGGGCGCGGAGCCGCGGGAGCGCGCGAGCGAGCAGGTGGAGCTGGCCGGGCTGCACTACGAGCGGGGCCGCGCGCGCGCCGCCGCGGGGGACCCGGACGGCGCCATCTCCGCATTTCGCGACGCCCTCCGCGTGCAGCCGGAGTTCATCCCCGCTGCCGTCGCGCTCGGCGACGCCCATCTCGCCACCGGGGACGCCGCCCAGGCGGTGAAGGTGTGGGAGCGCGCGGCCGAGGCCCAGCCCGCCCTGCCGCTCCTGTCCCGCATCGAGCGGCAGTGGAGGGAGGAAGGCCGGCCCACGCGCATGATCGCGCTGTACCAGGCGGCGGTGGCGCGCGCACCCGACAATCTCGCGGTGGCGCTCGCGCTGGGCCGCGTGTACTTCGACCTGCACATGCTGGACGAGGCCGCCGAGCAGCTGGAGAAGATCGAGGTGCGCATGCCCGACCTCCCCGTCATCCATGCCTATCTGGGGGCGGTGTTCGAGCGGCGGGGGCAGGTCCGCGAAGCGCTCGAGGAGTACCGCCGGGCGCTCCGCGCCCTGTCGAGCTTCGAGTGGCCCCACCGGTGCGCGGCGTGCGGGGCCGAGCACGCCGGCTGGGCCGATCGGTGTCCGTCATGTCGTCGCTGGAACAGCCTCCGGCCCTAGCGCCGCCACGCCCGTCGCCTCCGGGGTGGCGGCAGTGGCTCACCGCCGCCGTCGATCTCGTCTTCCCGCCCTTCTGCCCCATCTGCGCCGAGCGGCTCGGGCCCGCCCGCCGCGACCCCCTCTGCGGCCGATGCTGGGAGGGTCTCGAGCGGATCACGGCTCCCGGCTGCGCCCGGTGCGGGCTGCCGTTCGGCGAGTTCGCCGGCGACGCGCGTCCGGCCGGCGGAGCGGACCGAAGCGGCGGCACCTGCGGCGCGTGCCGTCGCCACCCGCCCGCCTTCGCGTATGCGCGGGCGGCCGCCCACTACGGCGATCACGCCCGGGAGGCGCTGCACGCCTTCAAGTTCGGCGGGCGGCGGGCGCTCGCGGCGCCGCTGGGCGATCTCCTCGCCGAGCTCGGCCCCGCGCTGCCCCTGGAGGCGGTGGACGTGATCGTGCCCGTGCCACTCCACCCGCGGCGCGAACGGGAGCGGGGCTTCAACCAGTCCTGGCTCCTCGCCCGCCGGGTGGCGGCTGCCTGGCGGGTCACGGCCCGTGCCGACGTGCTCACCCGGCGGGTCGCCACGGCCCCCCAGACCGCGCTCGGCGCCGACGCCCGCCGGATCAATGTTGGCGGCGCTTTCCGAGTGAGGCGCCCGGAGCTCGTGGCCGGCCGTCACGTCGTGCTGGTCGACGACATCATGACTACCGGGGCCACCGCCGGGGCCTGCGCCCGGGCGCTGCGCGACGCCGGCGCGGCCATCGTGGGCGTGGTCACGGTGGCCCGCGCGGGGTAACGGGCCTCTGCTTGCTTCGCCGCCGCCCCGGCCGCTATAATGCAACCCCGGTGAAGCACCGGAAGTATTGGTCATTACTCGTGTAATTCACGCTGACTGAAATCGAGAGCGAGGAGCGCACATGACAGTGCGAGTGGGAGTCAACGGGTTCGGGCGGATCGGTCGTGTCTTTTTCCGGGCCGCGCTGGCGTCCAAGGACATCGAGGTCGTGGCGGTCAATGACCTCGCCGATGCCAAGACGCTGGCCCACCTGCTCAAGCACGATTCCGTGCACGGCAACCTGGGCGCCGAAGTCTCGATCAAGGGGGAGACCATCCTGGTGGACGGCCGCGAGACCCGGGTGTGCTCGGTGAAAGACCCCGCCGCCCTGCCCTGGGGCCAGCTCGGGGTCGACATCGTGGTGGAGTCCACCGGCATCTTCCGCGACAAGGCCACGTCCTCGAAGCATCTCCAGGCCGGGGCCAAGAAGGTCGTCATCACCGCGCCCGCCAAGGATCCCGACATCACCGTGGTGCTCGGCGTGAACGAGGGAAAGTACGATCCCGCCAAGCACGAGCTCGTGTCCAACGCCTCCTGCACCACGAACTGTCTGGCCACCGTGGCCAAGGTGCTCCTCGACAACTTCGGCATCAAGCGCGGCTTCGCCTCCACCGTGCACTCGTACACGAACGACCAGCCCATCCACGACTTCCCCCACAAGGACCTCCGGCGCGCCCGGGCGGGCGCGGTGAGCATGATCCCCACCACCACCGGCGCCGCCACCGCGGTGGGGCTGGTGCTCCCGGAGCTCAAGGGCAAGCTGGACGGCATCGCCATCCGCGTCCCCACCGCCAATGTCTCGGTGGTGGACCTCACCGCGGAGCTGGGAAAGACGGTGACCGCGGCGCAGGTCAACGACGCCTTCCGCGAGGCGGCCACCGGCCGGCTCAAGGGCATCCTGGACGCCACCGACGAGGAGCTGGTGTCGGTGGACTTCAACGGCAATCCGCACTCCTCCATCGTGGATCTGCCCTCCACCGCGGTGGTGGACGGTAATCTCGTGAAGGTGCTGGCCTGGTACGACAACGAGTGGGGATACTCGTGCCGCGTACGCGACCTCATTCGCTACATGGCCGGCTCGCTCTAGGCCGGATTGGCCAAGCTCAGTCTCGGGCAGGTGGATCTCGGAGGAAAGCACGTCTTTCTTCGGGTGGACTTCAATGTCCCGCTGAAGAACGGGCAGGTGGGCGATGACACCCGGATCACCGCTGCCCTCCCCACCGTCCGGCACTGTCTCGACGCGGGCGCGGCGGTGCTGATCGCCTCCCATCTCGGCCGTCCCAAGGGCAAGCCCGATCCGGCATTCTCGCTGGCGCCGGTGGCCGCCCACCTCGCCGGGCTGCTCGGGCGCCCGGTACCGCTGGCCCCGGACTGCGTGGGCCCGGAGGTGGAGGCGATGGCCAAGGCGCTCGGGCCCGGCGAGGTCCTGCTGCTCGAGAATCTCCGCTTCCATCCCGAGGAGGAAGCCAACGACGACGCCTTCGCGCGCGGGCTCGCCGCGCTGGCCGACATCTACGTGAACGACGCCTTCGCCGCCGCGCACCGGGCGCATGCGTCCATCGAGGCCATCACGCGTTATCTCAAGCCCGCTGTCGCCGGCCTCCTCATGAGCCGCGAGCTGGAGGCGCTGGCGCGGATCTTCGAGCGGCCCCAGCGGCCCGTGCAGGCGGTGCTGGGCGGGGCCAAGGTCTCCGACAAGCTGACCCTGGTCGAGCATCTGCTGGATCGCGTGGACGGTGTCCTCATCGGAGGCGGCATGGCCTTCACCTTCCTGGTCGCCCTCGGCCACGGCGTGGGGCGCTCCCTTCTCGAGCCCGACCGCGTGGAGGCGGCGCGCGCCATCATGGACCGCGCGCGGGCCCGCGGCGTCACGATCCGGCTTCCCGTGGACGTCGTGGTGGCGGCGGGCCTCGACAGCACGGAGGGCATCCGCACCGTGCCGGTACGCGAGATCCCCGTCGACCTCATGGGCCTGGACATCGGCCCGGCGACGGTGCACCAGTTCGCGACCGCCCTCAAGGGCGCCGGCACCGTGGTGTGGAACGGGCCCATGGGCGTCTTCGAGAAGGCGCCGTTCGCCGCCGGCACCATGGGGGTGGGTCGGGCGGTGGCCGACTGCGGCGGCTTCTCGGTCATCGGGGGCGGTGACACCATCGCCGCCGTGCAGGCGGCGGGCGTGGCCGACCGGATCGGCTACATCTCGACCGCCGGCGGCGCCTTCCTCGAGTTCCTCGAGGGCCGTGAGCTGCCCGGGGTGGCCGCCCTCACCGACGCGCCCCGCGAGGGGACCGCCCGCGAGGGGACAGCCTGATGCGCACGCCGCTGGTCGTCGCCAACTGGAAGATGCACGGTCGCGACCCCGAGGCGCGTGAGCTCGCGCAGGCCGTGCGCGACGGGCTCAAGCGGCCGCGCGGCGTGGAGGTGGCCATCTGTCCCCCGTTCACCGCGCTGCACGTGGTGGGGAGCGTGCTCGCGGGCTCGCCGATCGCCCTGGGGGCGCAGAACTGCCACTGGGAGGACGCGGGCGCCTTCACCGGTGAGATCGCCCCCCCCATGCTCGTGGAGCTCGGCTGCAAGGTGGTGATCCTCGGGCACTCGGAGCGCCGCCACCTCTTCCGCGAGACGGACGAGGACGTGAGCCGCAAGGTGGCCGCCGCCTTGCGCCACGGGCTCACCCCGCTGCTCTGCGTGGGCGAGACGGCGGAACAGCGGCGGCAGGGGCTGACCTTCACCATCGTGGAGGGGCAGCTCCGCGCGGGCTGCGCCGGGCTCGGCGCGGAGGAGATCGCGCGCTGCCTCATCGCCTACGAACCGGTGTGGGCCATCGGGACCGGTCAGAACGCCACCCCCGCCCAGGCCGCGGAGGTGCACGGCTATCTGCGGGGCATCGTCTCCGAGCTCGCCTCCAAGGAAACCGCCCAGGCCCTGCGCATCCTCTACGGCGGCAGCGTGAAGCCGGACAACGCCGGCATCCTCGCCGCCGAGCCGGAAATCGACGGAGCCCTGGTCGGCGGCGCGAGCCTGCAGGCCGCCGGCTTCATCACCATCGTCAAGAAGTCCGCCGCGAAGAGCGGCGGCGCAAAGGAGTGACGTCGCCGTGCTCTACCTCGTCGTGACCATCCACGTGCTGGTCTGCTTGCTGATCATCGCCGTGGTCCTGCTCCAGGCCGGCAAGGGCGCCGACATCGGGTCCGCGTTCGGCGGCTCGGGCAGCCAGGCGGTGTTCGGCTCCATGGGCACGCCGACCTTGCTGGGCAAGGTCACCGCCGGCGTGGCGATCGCCTTCATGATCACGTCGTTCTGGCTGGCCTCCCACGGCGGCAAGCGGGGGACGACGATCATGCCGGCCACCGAGTCGGGCGTGCCCGCGGCGCCGTCGGCTCCCGCTCCGGCGGCGGCGCCCCCTCCCGCGCCCGCTCCGGCCCCCGCCGGTCAGAAGTAGCATGCTCCACCGCGCCGGCCGCGTGCTCCTGCTGCTTGCGGCCGGTGCGCTCGCCGCATGCGGCGCCGACGTGGAGGTGCGGACGGAGGCGGCGGATGGGAGCGCGCCCGCCCGCGCCTACGGCGACACCTTCGTCGAGGCCTCCATCGGCGACATCGGCACGCTCATCCCCACGCTGGCCTCCGACGCTCCCTCGCACGAGATCGGCGGCTGGGTGTACGACGGGCTCGTGCGGCACGACAAGAACCTGAACAACGTGGCCGCGATGGCGGAGTCCTGGAGCTTCAGCGAGGACTGCCTCGCGCTCACCTTCAAGCTGCGCCGGGACGTGAAGTGGCATGACGGGGAGCCGTTCACCGCCGAGGACGTCGTCTTCACCTGGAAGGCCATCGTTCACCCCAAGACGCCCGCGCCCTTCAAGGAGAAGTTCCTCCAGATCAAGACGGTGGAGGCCCTGGACCCGCACACGGTGCGGGTGACCTATCCGCAGCCCTATGCCCGGGCGCTGGAGAGCTGGCAGGAGTACATCCTGCCCAAGCATCGGCTCGAGCCCTACGTGGCCGAGGGCAAGCTGCGCGAATCACCCCAGAACAAGCTGCCCATCGGCACCGGGGCCTATCGCTTCAAGGAGTGGCGGAGCGGCGAGAAGGTGGTGCTGGTGGCCAATCCCGACTACTACCTGGGCAAGCCCTACCTCTCTCGCATCGTCTACCGCGTGATCCCGAGCCAGGCGACGATCTTCCTCGAGCTCAAGGCGCGCGGGGTGGACTATTCCCAGGGGCTCACCGCCATCCAGTACATGCGCCAGACGGAATACCCTGCCTTCCGGAAGGCCTATCAGAAGTTCCGGTATCCCGGCAACAGCTACACGTTCCTCGCCTTCAACCTGAAGGACCCCCGCTTCGCGGACCGGCGGGTCCGCCAGGCCTTCGCGCACGCGATCAACAAGAAGGAGCTCGTCGAGGGCGTGGCCATGGGGCTGGCCCGCGAGGTGGACGGCCCCGTGCGGCCCGGGAGCTGGGCCTATACCGACCGGGTGACGCACTTCGAGTTCGATCCCGCGAAGGCCAAGGAGCTCCTGGCCGCGGCCGGCTGGAGCGACCGCGACGGGGATGGGCTGGTGGAGGACCAGGACGGCAAGCCCTTCGTCTTCACCATCCGGACCAATCAGGGTAACGACGAGCGAAAGAAGATCGCCGAGATCATCCAGCAGCGCCTGGCCGAGGTGGGGGTGAAGGCGGAGATCCAGATCATCGACTGGGCCTCCTTCATCAAGGAGTTCGTGAAGCCGCGGAAGTTCGACGCGCTGGTCCTGGGGCTCGGGTCCGGGACGGACCCGGATCAGTACGTGATCTGGCACTCCTCGCAAACCGGCCCCGATCAGATGAACCGGACCGGCTACGCCAATCCCGAGGTGGACGCGCTCCTCGAGCGCGGCCGGGCGTCCTGCCATCAGCCGCAGCGCCTCCAGCACTACCACCGCATCCAGGAAATCCTCGCCGAGGACGTGCCGATGCTCTTCCTCTACGTCCGCGACGCCCTCCCGGTGGTGTCCTCCCGCATCCACGGGCTGGATCCGGGGCCGTCCGGCATCACCTACAACTTCCACGAGTGGTTCGTGCCGACGCCGCTCCAGGTCTACACTTCCGGCTAGATGGGACCGTTCCTCATCCGGCGGCTCCTGGTCGTCGTGCCGCTTCTGATTGGTATCACCTTCGTGTCCTTCATCGTGATCTCGCTGGCCCCCGGTGGCCCCCTGGACTTCCTGGAGGGGGAGAGCCCGGACCTCTCGCCGGAGGTCAGGAAGCAGCTCACCGAGCTCTACGGGCTGGACAAGCCGCTGGTGGTCCAGTACTGGAGCTGGCTCACCCGGCTGGCGCGGCTCGACTTCGGGCGCTCGTTCCTGCCGGACGGCAAGCCCGTGCTCACCAAGATCGGCGAGCGGCTGCCGGTGACCCTGCTGCTGAACATCGTGGAGATGCTCATCATCCTGGCGGTGGCGGTGCCCATCGGCGTCATGTCGGCCGTCCGCCAGGGCTCGAACTTCGACAAGGTGACCACGCTGTTCGTGTTCATCGGGTTCGCCACGCCGGACTTCTGGCTGGCGCTCCTGTTGATGTCGCTGTTCGGCGCTCAGCTGGGCTGGCTGCCCATCTCGGGGCTGCGCTCGCTGAACTGGGAGTACCTGTCGTTCTGGCACCAGCAGCTCGACTTCGTCAGCCACCTGGCGCTGCCCATCGCCGTGGCCACCTTCGGTGGGCTTGCCGGATTCTCCCGGTACATGCGGCAGAGCATGCTCGAGGTGGTGCGTCAGGACTACGTGCAGACGGCGCGGGCCAAGGGCCTGTCCGAGCGGGTCGTCATCGGCAAGCACGCGCTGCGGAACGCGCTGCTCCCCGTGGTGACCATCCTCGGTCTTTCCCTGCCCGGCCTCATCGGCGGCAGCGTCATCATCGAGTCGATCTTCGCCATTCCCGGCATGGGCCAGCTCATGGTGCAGTCCATCTACGCGCGCGACTACCCGGTGGTGATGGGCAATCTGGTGGTGGTCGCGGTCCTCACGCTCTTCGCCAATCTCTTCGCCGACATCGCCTACGGTCTCGTGGATCCGCGCATCCGCCTGGGCGGGCGCCGCGGGCGCCGCTGATGGCGGTGCGCGGCCGCGGGGAGATGCGCGCGTTCTGGCGGACCTTCGTCCGCAATCACCTCGCGGTCGGGGGCGGGATCGTGGTGAGCTTCCTGGTCGCCCTCGCGGTATTCGCCCCCCTGCTCGCGCCCTGGGATCCCAACAAGCCCGATACCCGGCGCATCCTCACGCCGCCCTCGCCCAGTCACCCCCTCGGCACCGACCAGATCGGCCGCGACGTGCTCTCCCGTGTGCTCTACGGCGCGCGGGTGTCCCTGGCGGTGGGGTTCGTCTCCGTGGGCATCGCCACCATCATCGGGATCCTCCTCGGCGCCGCCGCGGGCTATCACGGCGGCCTCGTGGACGCAGTGATCATGCGAGCGGTGGACCTCATGCTGGTGTTCCCCCGCTTCTTCCTCCTCCTCGCCGTGCTCGCCTTCCTCAAGCCATCCATCTGGACCATCATGGTGGTGATCGGGCTTTCGGGGTGGATGGGGGTGGCGCGGCTCGTGCGGGCGGAGTTCCTGACCCTCCGCGAGCGCGAGTTCGTGGTGTGGTCGGAGTCCATCGGCGCGAGCGCGGCGCGGGTGGTATTCCGGCACATCCTGCCCAATGCCCTGGCGCCGGTCCTGGTGGCCATGACGCTCGGCATCCCCGCGGCTATCCTGACGGAGTCGGGCCTGTCCTTTCTCGGGCTCGGCGTCCAGCCTCCGTACGCGACCTGGGGCAATATCCTCACCGACGGCAAGGACGCCCTCGAGATCGCCTGGTGGATGACGCTGTACCCCGGCCTGGCCATCCTGATCACGGTGCTGTCCTACAACCTCCTGGGCGAGGGAATACGGGACGCGCTCGACCCGCGCCTCCGCCAGGCCCGCGCGGGCCGGATCGGTCGCGCCAGGCGCTAGCGTTCGTTGACAAGGCGCGCCGGCGCAGGGCATACTTTCCGCTCGCTGGCGCCGAAGTGGCGGAATTGGCAGACGCGCACGTTTGAGGGGCGTGTGGGGCAACCCGTGGGGGTTCGAGTCCCCCCTTCGGCACCACTGATCTGTAAGTCATCGACCAGCGCGTGATCTTCGTCGCCACGCCTCTCAGACGACGAACGAGGACTTCAGCGCGCTGAGCCGTAACCCGCCATCATCCACGACGGTCATCTCGATGAAGCCGGACGGATCTGTCTTTTTCCATGGCAGTTCCGAGAGGATGCTAATCGAATAGATGACACCCGGGCCGGCCTTCCTCGTCTTCACGTCATAGGCGCCCAGAACGAGCGCTCCTGGTACTCGTACGCCTGGTAGTTGCAGCGTGTCTCGATCACTCGCCGGGCGAACTCTTGCACCGCTCGAGGCACGGTAGAATCGCCGGGAAACTGGATCTTGGAGTTTACGGGAACAGCAAGCCGCGCACCAACTCAGCCGCCAAGCCGCCCAGAAGTGACCCGGCACCAGACTCGCCGGTTCGCCAGGGGCGCCGCAATGATCGTGCCCGCCTCGAGCAAATCTGCCGCTACCCCTCCCGTCGCACTACGTGTTGCTAGCACCAAGGTCCTATAGCGATGGTCCCGGGCTGGCCCTAGATTCGGGCGCGCAAGGGGCACGACTACCGAGGACGCGAGTTCGGAGGGCGTCATGATGAGCGACTGGTTGGTGTTCACGGTGACGGCGGCGGTGACGATGTTGATCGGGAAGTTCCTCTTCTCGGGATGGTAGACATGCGCGGCTTTCGACTCAGCGCTGCCCCCAGCGGAGGGGGTGTTAGTCGTTCCGATCCGCTCTCGTGGGGGGGCCCTCGATCCCGCCCCGTTTCGGTAGGACTAAGGTCTTATTGTGGGGTCGGCCGGCCATCCCTATCGTCACGCAGGTGGGCCTCAAATGCGCGACACCCTGCTCAACGGCCGGCCACCCGCCCGCCTCTAAGAAGCGAGGACGAATCGTATGAGCAAAGTGATAGCCGGCGTCGGTCTCGCCGATCGGCCGCGCAAGAGCCACTGGCCGGCGCGTATGGATCTCGCGCAGAGTGCCAGCGGACTGCTCCTCGGTCTGTTCATGTGGGGGCACATGTTCTTCGTGTCCACCATCCTGATCAGCAACGACGCGATGTGGATGGTCACGAAGGCGTTCGAAGGCTACTACGTTTTCGGGCGAGCCTTCCCGAAGTTCGTCTCGGTGATCGTCACCATCGTGTCCGTGTTGTTCATGGCCCACGCCTTCCTGGCCATGCGCAAGTTCCCCGCCGATTACCGACAGTACCGCCTGTTTGTCGGCCACAAGAACCTGCTGCATCACTCCGACACCAGCTTGTGGTGGCTGCAGGTCGTGACCGGGTTCCTGCTGTTCTTCCTTGGCCCTCCCCACCTCTACCAGATGCTCATGCATCCGGAAGGCATCGGCCCCTACGGGTCCGCGGATCGCGTGTGGAGCGGGATGTGGTGGCCGCTTTATCTGCTCTTGCTGTTCTGCGTCGAGCTGCACGGGGGGGTGGGATTGTATCGGCTGGTCGTGAAGTGGGGTTGGCTCGAAGGCGGCGACCCCAATCGCTCGCGTCGGCGCCTCACCCGCCTCAAGTGGGGGATCACCACGTTCTTCCTCGCGCTCGGGCTGCTCACACTCGGGGCGTACATGAAGATCGGCTATCAGCACCGTGACCGCGTCGGCGAGGAATACGTCCCGAGCTGGGTACAGCCCAGCCCGCCATCGGGGGTCCGCCGATGAAGATCATCTACACCGATGTCCTCGTCATCGGCGGCGGGCTTGCCGGACTACGCCTGGCGATCGGCGCCAAGCGCCGCGGCCACGAGGCGATCATCCTGTCGCTCGTGCCGGCCAAGCGTTCGCACTCCAAGGCCGCCCAGGGCGGCATGCAGGCGAGCCTCGGCAACGTCATCAAGGGGCAGGGCGACAACGAGGACGTGCACTTCGAGGACACCGTGCGCGGCAGCGACTGGGGCGCCGATCAACGAGTCGTGCGCATGTTCGTCAACACCGCGCCCAAGGCGGTGCGCGAGCTCGCCGCCTGGGGCGTGCCGTGGAGCCGCGTCCGCAAGGGCGATCGCGAGGTCATCATCAACGGCCAGAAGATCACCATCACCGAGCGCGATGCCGCGCACGGCCTGCTGGCGCAACGCGACTTCGGCGGCACCAAGAAGTGGCGCACCTGCTACGTCTCGGATGGCACCGGTCACGCGATGATCACCGCCATGGCCGACCAGGCGATCGCCGCCTCGATTCCGGTGCACGAGCGCACCGAGGCGCTGGCATTGATCCACGATGGCGGTCGCTGCTACGGGGCGGTGGTCCGCGATCTGATCACCGGCCAGCTCACCGCGTATGTGGCCAAGGCCACCGCCATCGCCACCGGCGGGGCCGGCGTCCTGTACCGCGTCACGACCAACGCGGTGATCTGCGAGGGCATCGGCCACGCGATTGCGCTCGAGACCGGCGTCGCCACGCTCGGCAACATGGAGGCGGTGCAGTTTCATCCCACCGGGATCTTCCCGGCCGGCATTCTCGTGACCGAAGGGTGCCGCGGCGACGGCGGCTTGCTCAAGGATGTCGACGGCCACCGCTTCATGCCGGACTACGAGCCCGAGAAGAAGGAGCTGGCCTCGCGCGACGTGGTCTCGCGGCGCATGGAAGAGCACCTCGGCAAGGGCAAGGGCGCCAAGAACCGCTTCGGTGAACACCTCTGGCTCGACATCACCTTGCTGGGAGAGAACCACATCAAGCACAACCTGCGCGAGGTCTACGAGATCTGCCATTACTTCCTCGGCGTGGACCCGGTCAAGGAGTGGATCCCGGTGCGCCCGGCCCAGCACTACACCATGGGCGGCGTGCGCACCACGCCGACCGGCGAGAGCCCGACCTTGAAGGGCCTGTTCTCGGCGGGCGAAGCGGCCTGCTGGGACATGCATGGCTTCAACCGCCTGGGCGGCAACTCGGTAGCCGAGACCGTCGTGGCCGGCATGATCGTGGGCGAGTTCATCAGTGACTTTTGCGACCGATCCGAGAACAACGTCAACATCCCGACCGCCCTGGTGCACGGCTATCTCGAGCGCGAGCAGGCCAAGCTCACGGCCATGCTCACGGGCGGCGGCACGGAAGCCGCGATGGACCTCCGGGTGGCGATGCAGCAGATCATGACCGGCAAGGTCGGCATCTTCCGGCGCGGCGCGGATCTCGAGGAGGCCGTCGATGAGCTGCAGGCGCTGCTGGTACGCAGCCGCAACATCGGCGTGCGCTCCCGCGCCGCCGGCGCCAATCCGGAGCTGGTGGCGGCGTACCGCACGCAGAAGATGTTGAAGCTCGCGGTCACGGTCGCCTATGGCGCCCTCGTCCGCACGGAAAGCCGCGGCGCCCATTTCCGCGAAGACTATCCGCGCCGCAACGACGCCGAGTGGCTCAAGCGCACGCTCGCATCCTGGACCAACGAGCAGGACACGCTGCCAACCCTGCGCTACGAGTCCCTGGATGTGAAGACGATGGAGCTGCCGCCCGGCTGGCGCGGGTATGGCACCAAGGACTACACCGACCATCCCGACACTCCCGCGCGACAGCAAGAAGTCGATGCTCTCAGGGCGAAGCTGGCGCCGGCCGGACGCTTCGCCGTGCAGAAGGCGCTCCTGCCCTACGAGGAGCTGCTCCCGCCGCGCTTCCGCGGCCCCAACGAACGCATCGACGAGAGGTTTTGACCATGGCCGACGACGGCACGCACCGCACGCTCACTCTCCAGATCCTGCGCTACAACCCGCAGGAGCCTGCCAGCACGCCCCGCATGCAGCCCTACCAGCTCGAAGAGGCCGACGGCATGACCCTCTTCATCGCCCTCAACGAGATCCGTGAGAAGCAGGACCCCTCACTGCAGTTCGACTTCGTGTGCCGGGCCGGCATCTGCGGCAGCTGCGGGATGATGATCAACGGCCGACCGGGGCTCGCCTGCCGCACCCTCACCAAGCAGCTCACGCCGGAGACCACCCTGGCGCCGCTTCCGGTGTTCGAGCTGATCGGCGACCTGTCGGTCAACACCGGCAAGTGGATGCGCCACATGAGCGAGCGGCTCGCGACCTGGGTGCACATGAAGACCGAGGAAGTCGACCTGCAGCGCATCGAGGAGGGGATGGAGCCGGAGCTGGCGGACCAGATCTACCTCCTCGACCGGTGCATCGAGTGCGGCTGCTGTGTCGCCGCCTGCGGCACCGCGCGGATGCGCGAGGACTTCGTCGGCGCGGTGGGGCTCAATCGGATCGCGCGCTTTCGTCTCGACCCGCGGGATACGCGTGAGGATGCGGCGTACTACGAGCTGATCGGCGACGACAGCGGAGTGTTCGGTTGCATGTCCCTGCTTGCCTGCCACGACCTGTGCCCGAAAGACTTGCCACTCCAGACCCAGATCGCCTTCCTGAGAAGGAAGATGGTCGTGGCGGGACTCAAGTAACGACACGGCCGCGCGCGCCTTCGCGCGACGAGGAGTGACCAATGGGATACCGCATCGAGAAGGACTTCCTGGGCGAGAAGCAGGTTCCCGACGACGCCTACTACGGCGTGCAGACGCTCCGGGGCAAGGAGAATTTCCACATCACCGGCATGCCCATCTCCCGGGAGCCGAACTTCGTCAAGGCCTTCGGCTACGTGAAGAAGGCCGCCGCCATGGCGAATCGGGACCTCGGCGTGCTCGATGCCAAGATCGCCCACGCGATCATCAGCGCCTGCGACCGGGTGATCGCGGGCGACATGAACGACCAGTTCGTGACGGACTTCATCCAGGGTGGCGCCGGCACCTCGACCAACATGAACGCCAACGAGGTGATCGCCAACCTCGCCCTCGAGAGTCTGGGTCACAAGAAGGGCGAGTACCAGTACGTCAACCCCAACGACCACGTGAACTTCGGCCAGTCCACGAACGACGTCTATCCGACCGCCTTCCATCTCGGCCTCATCCTGCGCCTGGAGAGCTACATGGAGGCCCTGCGCCAGCTGCAGGCGGCCTTCTCCAGAAAAGCGCGGGAGTTCGACCGGGTACTCAAGATGGGCCGCACCCACCTGCAGGACGCGGTGCCGATGTCCATGGGCGCGGAGTTTCACGGCTGGGCCACGACGATCGGTGAAGAGGTGAAACGGATCGACGAGGTCCGGCAGCTCCTGCACGGTGTCAACCTCGGCGCCACCGCGATCGGCACGACGGTGACCGCCGCGCCCGGCTACCCTGCGCTGGCGGTGAAGCACCTCGCCGACATCACCGGCATCAAGTTCACCCTGGCCGAGGACCTGATCGAGGCCACCTCGGACACCGGCGACTACGTGCTGCTGTCCGGTGTCCTCAAGCACACCTCCGTCAAGCTCACCAAGATCTGCAACGACCTCCGCATGCTGGCCTCGGGGCCGCGCTGCGGATTCAACGAGATCAACCTGCCGGAGAAGCAACCGGGCTCGTCGATCATGCCGGGCAAGGTGAACCCCGTGATCCCGGAAGTCGTGAATCAGACCGGGTTCCTGGTGATCGGCCTCGACCTCACGGTGACCCTGGCGGCCTCCGCCGGACAGCTGCAGCTGAACGTCATGGAACCGGTGATCACCTTCGCGCTCTTCGCCTCGATCGCCGCCATGGAGCGCGCGGTCACCAGCCTCCGAGTGAACTGCGTGGAAGGCATCACCGCCAACGCCGAACACACCCAGGAGATGGTGCTCAATTCGCTCGGCATCGTGACGGTGCTCAAGCCCTCGCTCGGCTACAAGCAATGCGCCGAGATCGCCCACGAGGGTCACGTCACGGGAAAGAGCCTGCACGAGATCGTCGTGAAGGAACGAAAGCTCCTCACCCAGGAGAAATGGGACGAGGTCTTCTCGTTCGAGAATCTCATCAGCCCCAAGTTCGAGCAATGAGGGAGAAGGCATGAATCCTCACCGGGGGGTGGCGGAATGACGATCTCCATCGCGCTGCAGTTCGTGGTCGTGCTCGCCGCCATCTGGATGGGTGCGCGCTTCGGCGGCGTCGGCCTGGGGCTCTGGGGCGCCGTGGGGCTGCTGATCCTCGTCGTCGCCTTCGGGGTGAACCCCACCTCGCCTCCCGTCGAGGTCATGCTGATCATCCTGGCGGTCATCATGGCCGCCTCGGTGATGGAGGCCGCCGGCGGGATCGACTATCTCGTGCGCATCGCCGAGCGCGTCATCCGGGCCAACCCGAAGTACGTCACGATCGTGGCCCCCCTCACGACCTGGAGCTTCTCGTTCGTGGCGGGCACCGGCCACATCGTCTATCCGCTGCTGCCGGTGATCTACGAGACCGCGCACCAGAGCGGCATCCGGCCCGAGCGACCCATGGCGGTCGCGACCATCGCCTCGCAGCAGGCGATCACCGCGAGCCCGGTGGCGGCGGCGACGGCCGCGCTGATCGGGCTCTTTTCCGAGAAGGGCCTCACCCAGTGGGGACTGCCCCAGATCCTGATGGTGTGCGTGCCGGCCACCTTGATCGGCGTCCTCGCGGCGGCGATCGTCTCGATGTTCGTCGGCAAGGACTTGAAGGACGACCCCGAGTACCAGGCGCGCCTCAAGTCCGGCGCCATCCCCGCGCCCAAGTCCGCCGCCGATCGGCCGCCGCTCAAGCCGGGGGCGAAGCTCTCGGCCTTCGTCTTCATCGTCGGCGTGGCGCTCGTCGTGCTCTTCGGCTTCTTCCCCGCCCTGCGCCACCTTCCGGGCGCGAAGGGCCCGCTCGCCATGCCGATCGTGATCGAGATCGTCATGCTCTCCGTGGCGGCCGTGATGCTGGTGACCACGAAAGTCGCGGTGGACGACGTGCCGAAGACCCCGACATTGCGCTCGGGCGTGGTGGCGGTGATCGGTATCTTCGGCCTCGCCTGGCTGGGCGACAGCTTCATCGCGGCGAACCAGGCCGTGATCGTCCCGGCCATCAGCGCCATGACCGAGGCGGCGCCCTGGACGTTCGCCCTCGGCCTCTTCGGCGCGTCCGTCCTGCTCTACAGCCAGGCGGCGACCACCCGGGCCCTGATGCCGCTGGGGCTCGCGCTCGGCATCCCGCCCCAGTTCTTGATCGCGATGTTCCCGTCGGTCAACGGCTACTTCTTCATCCCGACCTACGGCTCGCTGATCGCCGCGATCAACTTCGACCTCTCCGGGACCACCAAGATCGGCAAGTACGTACTGAATCACTCGTTCATGATCCCGGGGCTCGTCGCGACGTCCGTCGCGGTCTTCGTCGGCCTCGTGCTCGCGAAGCTGATGTTCTAGGTGGACGCGTCCGCATGACGGCCTTGACGGTCAAGCGCATGGGCCTGTTCGGGGGGCCGCTGCTGGGGCTGCTCAGCTATCACCTGCTGCCCACCCAGTACTCGTCCGGGTCCAACCAGTGGGTGGAGTTCACGCCGGCGGGGCGGGCCACCCTCGCCATGATGGTCTGGATGGCGGGGTGGTGGCTCACCGAGGCGGTGGACATCGAGGTCACCGCGCTTCTGCCGATCGCGGCCTTCCCGCTGCTGGGCATCTCGCCCCTCGGCAAGGTCCTGGCGCCGTACGCCGCGGACGTGATCTTCCTCTTCATGGGCGGGTTCATCATCGGGCTGGCCATCGAGCGCTGGGGTCTCGACCGGCGCATCGCCTTCTTCACCCTGCGCCTGGTCGGGGCGCGGCCGGGCGCCATCGTCGGCGGCTTCATGGTGGTCACCGCCTTCCTGAGCATGTGGGTCTCCAACACCGCGTGCGCGGCCATGATGGTGCCGATCGCCCTGAGCGTCATCGACCTCGTCCTGAGGACCCGCACCGGCGCCGGCCTGAAGGAGTCCGGCGGGATTCCCCAGGAGCGGGTGCCCGAGCGCAACTTCGCCACCGGCCTGCTGCTCTGCATCGCCTACGCGGCCTCGATCGGCGGGATCGCCACCATCATCGGCTCGCCCCCCAACGGCATCGCCGTGCGCTACATCCAGCAGACCTACGGCCGGGACCTGAGCTTCTTCGACTGGCTGCTCGTGGGCGGACCGTTCACGCTCCTGTTCCTGCCGGTCGCCTGGCTGCTGGTGACCCGCGTCCTGTTCCGCGCCGACCTCGGCGAGATCGCGGGGGGCCGCCGGTACTTCGACGAGGAGTATCGCAAGCTCGGCCCCTTCACCCGGGGCGAGAAGGCCGTGCTGGCGGTGTTCGCGGCCACCGCCTTTCTCTGGATCTGCAGTCCCCTCCTCAAGGGCCTCGTGGTCGCGGGCACCCGGCCGCTGGCCGGGCTCTCCGATACGGGGATCGCGATGCTGGCGGCGATGGCGCTGTTTCTCTGGCCGGTAGATCGCGGGACGGGCACCCGGGCGATGGACTGGGCCACGGCCAAGAAGCTGCCGTGGGGCGTCCTGATGCTCTTCGGCGGTGGGCTTACGCTCGCCACCGCCATCGAGGCCAACGGCGTGTCGGCGTTCATCGGGAACGCCAGCCGCGGCCTGGCCGGCCTGCCCCCGCTCGTGCTCCTGCTGGTCATCGTCACCATGACCGTGTTCCTGTCCGAGCTCACCTCGAACACCGCACAGGTCTCGACTATGGTGCCGGTGCTCGCCGCCATGGCACCCGCGCTCGGCATGAGCCCCTACGTCCTGATCTTCGCATGCACGCTCGCCGCCAGCTCCGCCTACATGATGCCGGTGGGTACGCCCCCGAACGCGATCGTGTTCGGGACCGGCCTGGTCCGGCTGCCCCAGATGATGAAGGCGGGCCTCTGGCTGAACCTCGCAGGGATCCTGCTCATCACGGTCCTGGCCGCGTTGTTCCTCACGCCCGTGTTCGGCCGCGAGCGGTAGCCGTCAACCAGCGGGGCGCCACGGGGCGCCCCCAGGAGAAGCAATCGATGAACGATGGAGACCAGGTGAAGCCGACGCGCCGCCAGTTCTTCGGCGGGTTGACTACGGGCGCGGTGGCGGCCGGCGCCCTCTCGCAGGCCGGGTGCGGCCCGGCGATTCCGCCGATCAAGACCCTCGGCGCGACGCCCACGACCACGGTCTGCCCCTTCTGCGGCGTCGGTTGCGGCCAGGTCGTCTCCACGAAGAACGGCGCCGTCATCAACATCGAGGGCGACCCCGCCCACCCGGTCAGCGAGGGTACGCTCTGCAGCAAGGGCGCGGCGGGCATCCAGGTGGTCAACAACCCGCGCCGCCTACAGAAGGTGCTCTACCGGGCGCCGGGCGGCAAGGCCTGGGAGGAGAAGACCTGGGCCTGGGCGCTGGAGCGCATCGCCACCCGGGTCAAGGAGACGCGGGACAAGACGTTCAAGACGGCGGTGGACGGACGCGTGGTCAACCGCACCGAGGCCATCGCCTGCCTGGGCGGCTCGGCGCTCGACAACGAGGAGGCCTACCTCCTGGCCAAGCTCATGCGTGCCCTCGGCCTGGTCTACGTCGAGCACCAGGCCCGCCTCTGACACAGCTCCACGGTCGCCGGACTGGCGGCCTCGTTCGGCAGGGGGGCGATGACCAACCACTGGATCGACATGATCAACGCCGACGTCGTGCTGATCATGGGCGGCAACCCGGCCGAGGATCACCCCATCGCCATGAACTGGCTGACCCGCACCAAGGAGCGCGGCGCCTACATCCTGCACGTCGACCCGCGCTTCAATCGCACGAGCTCGATCGCCGATGTGTTCGCCAAGCTGCGCTCGGGCACCGACATCGCCTTCGTGGGCGGCATGATCCGGTACGCGATCGAGCACAACCGCATCCAACAGGAGTACGTCCGCGAGTACACCAACGCCTCCTGGATCGTCGGCGAGGGCTACGACTTCACCGATGGCCTGTTCTCCGGCTTCGATCCCAAGGCGGTGCGCTACGACCGCGGCCGGTGGGCCTACGCGCTGGACGCCCAGGGCCGGCCCCGGCGCGATCCCACCCTCAAGCACCCGCGCTGCGTCTTCCGGCTGCTGGAGCGGCACTTTGCCCGCTACGACGCCGACACGGTGTGCCGCATCACGGGCACCCCGAAGGAAGCCTACCTAACGCATCTGCGACATCTGCACC
>CAVYTA010000005.1:0-1008120 GCA_963771355.1 uncultured Candidatus Rokubacteria bacterium
CAGTGAGCGTCTGCGGCTCTTCGGGAAGATTGGCGACCTTGAGACGGTCGTCGAGGAAGGGGTCGTGCTTCATGTCGACGCGGAGCGGGATCTCGGCCGGCACCGAGTCGCCGATCTCGACCAGACGATCGGCCAGCCAATCCCCGAGGCCATCGCGCTCGAGGACTGACATGACGACGTCGATGTTGGTCTTGAACTGGATGAGCCGCTCGCGCGGGTCGGTGACCGGTCCGTTGCTGATCCCCTGGAACTCGACACCGTAGCGTGCCTCGAACGTGCGCGCCAGGGCGACGAAATATTCCGAGTTCATCTTCATCCCGTACGGATGGCTCGGGTAGCCCACCACCTGGTCGCCCGCCCCGGGGATCTTGCCGTTCACCGCGCCGGGCCAGTATCCCTTGGTGGTCGTGCCGATCACGATCATCGGACGGCGATCCGCCGGATCCCAGGCCTCCATGGTCCGGAGCGCGCCCACGATCTGGTCGTAGTCGTGACCATCCGGCAGTGTGAGCACGTTCCAGCCGTACGAAGTCCATTGGTCGACCAGGCGGTAGCCGGAGAACTTGCTGGCCACAACGCCGCCGATCAGCGAATCGTCGATGCCGGCGTTGTTGTCGGACAGGAAGATCCGGAGCCGCTTGCCGACCTGCAGCGCGATCGCCTGGGTCTTGAGCTCCTGGGCGTGTCCCTCGGTCATGGCGAACTCGCCCTCGAGCGCGATGACCTTCGGGGTTCCCATGGGGGCGCCGATGATGTCCCAGAACGCCGCCTTTCCCGCTGCCGTAGCGATTCCGACGCCCGAGGGGCCCCCGTTGACGTCGTTGGTGAGATCGGTGGACTCGATGTGCCCGGACAGCGCCCGGATGCCGCGCCCCTTCGCCTGGGCGAACAGCGGATGGTCCGACAGCCCTTGGTCCGCGAGCAAGGTCCTCAGCGCGCCGGCGCCGCGACGAAATCCCAGCGCGTCGACCGGCAGCATGGCGACGTCTGGCGCCACGTGATAGCGGGGATCGCCCGTCGCGTGATGCTTCCGGTACAGCGCCTGCCCCAGGATCATCCACAGCGCGTAGCAGGTGGGCGCGCAGTGTCCCGCCGCCAGCATGAACTTGTCGCCGTACGGATGCTTGGGGCGTCGGTAGTCATAGCGGAGCCCGCCCAGCTCGGGCCCGGCCAGATGCGCCGCTACGTTGAATGGCGTGTAGGCGAGCGGGCCGCCGAAATGCCCGGTCTGGGCATAATTGCCGAGCAGGGTGAGAGCCATGCAGGTCATGTAGCCGATGTCTTCCAGGCGGCGCCGGTCGTAGGGAAGCCCTGGTGCCATGTCCGACCGTGGCGACGTGTGAACACTCATCGAAGTCTCCTGTTCTCCCAGGCAGATCTGAATATTGTGATGGCGCTAAGGCTCGACGCGCTCGATCTTCACGCTCCGACCCGTGCGCGCGGACTCGATCATCGCCAGCGTGACCTCCACGACACGCAGCCCGTCCAGGCCGGTCGCGGCGGGCTGGCCCCCGGTGGCGGCCGCGCGCTGGAAGTCCTCGATCTCGGCCACGTAGTTCGGCAGCAACGCTTCCGGGTAGTCGGCGGTCTCGTTGACAGTGTCGCTCGTGATCTCGAAGTGGCCGGTGCGCGCTTCCCACATCGAGTGGTGTCCGGCGATGAGCCCGGTGATCCCGTACACGCGGAAATCGTTGCGCGAATCGGGAAGAAGGCGGCTCGCGACCACCTGGCCGAGCGTGCCGTTGTCGAAGCGCAACGTGAGGCAGGCGAGCTGCTCGAGCGGGCGCGCGACCGTCTGGCCGTCGGTGACCGCAGTGATCTCGTCCACCTCGGCGCCGAGCACGAAGCGCAGCAAGTCGACCGAGTGCACGCCGGTGCCCATCATCGTGGACGCGCCCCCGATCAGCTCCGGCGTGTCCCACCACTGCGTGAGCGGCGTACGCGGCGGTGAGCCGTCGCGGCCGCGCACGCCGAAGGCCCACTGCGCCTGGGCGAGCACGATGCGCCCCAGCGCGCCGGCGGCGACGAGCTCGCGGGCCCGTCTATAGGCCGGGTGCTGGCGCAAGTTGAAGGCCACGCCGAGCGTGACGGCCGCGCGGCGGCACGCGTGGACCATTCGCACGGCGTCGGCGATCGTCGTGGCCATCGGCTTCTCGCACAGCACGTGCTTTCCGGCTGCCGCCGCCTGGCCGACGTGCTCGGCGTGCAGGGCGTTCGGCGAGGCCACGAAGACACCGTCGACCCGCGAGTCCTTGAGGAGGTCGCCGAGCTGACTGTACGCCGCGCGCACGTCATGCTTCTGCGCGAACGCCTCCGCGCGATCCTGATCGCGGCTGTACACTGCGACGAGGTCGCCGCCGTCGGCCGCGGCGATCGCGGGCGCGATCTTGATGTCGGGATGTTTGCCGGTGCTGACGATGCCCCATCCGAACGCCATGGATCCTCCTCGCGATCAGGCCGGCCGGTTCGCCTTGAGGAACGTGCGCACGTGCCGCACCGCGAGCGGGATCTTCTCCTTCGTGTCCTTCCAGGGGTAGAAGGTCATCTCGGCCTTCGGGGACAGCATCGCCGACTCGAGGGCGGGCTCGTAGGGGTGCGAAGGGGTCTCGTCCGGCATGACCAGCACGGGCGCCGGGCAGCCCTGGACGACGTCGCGCGGCACGCTGAACACGAAGTCGGCGTTCGTGACGTACATCCGGGTCAGGAACTTGTCGATCATGTCCATCGTGAGGTCAGGCCGCTGCTTGACCAGCGCCGGCCCCCAGGTCTGCAGGCTGTTGTCGTACATGGGGTTCGATTCCTTGCGGAAGCCGACGGGCTGCGACACGACGGCGGCGACGATGCGCTCCGGCGCGCGCTCGACCAGCTTCCAGATGAACGGCCCCCCGATGCAGTAGCCGATCACCATGAAGCGCTGGATGCCCAGGTGATCCATGAGCGCGAGATGGTCGTCGGCATAGGAGTCCCACGGCCGATCCATCTCGAGCGGCCCGGAGGACTGGCCGCTCGGTGCGTTGCGCAGGTCGGCCGTGATGCAGCGGTACTCGTCCTTGAATTCCTCGGTCGCGTTGAACGGCGCCCGGTCCGACATGAAGCCGATGGTCGAGTTCTGGCCCCCGCCGGGAATGACGAAGAGCGGGAAGCCGGAGCCAGCCTCCTGGTAGTGGATGCGGACAGGGCCCTTCTCGTAAAATGCCATGGTGCTCCCCTTTCGCGGCTGGTCTAGGGCGATGGGCAGGATACATCAAACGGAGGGAAGGAAGTCATGGTGCGCGCCGCCAGAGCCGCTCGGCCATCACGCCGACCGCGCGCTCCACCGCCTCCGCAGCATCGAGGATCATGTCCTCGCGGAAGCGACGGCCGACGATCTGGACGCCGACCGGCTGGGCGTCGTTCTCATTCGCGGGCACGATGGCCGCGGGCAGGCCCATGAAGTTCATGGCATAGCTGTAGAGCGCGCTGCCGAGCACCTCGCGCACGCCCTCGGCGCCCTGCTCGTCACGGTTCCAGGTGAAGATCGGCGCCGGAAGGAACGGGGTGAGGACCAGCGGGTAGTCGGCCATGAACGTGGTCCAGGCGCGAATGAAGCGGTTCCGGTCGGCGAGCGCCTTGAGGAACTCGAGGCCCTCGAACGGCTGGAAGTAGCGGTAGTACTCGTCGAAGATCGCCACGACGGTCTTCGAGCCGTACTTGCGCACGTCGGCGTCCATCAGCGCTTTGGCCTCGCCGAAGAGGCAGCGCGCGCCGGTGACGGCTGCCTCCTCGAGGAGGGGCGGCTCGACTTCGCGCACGTCGTACCCGGCGGCGGCCAGCGCAGTGCGCGCGGTGTCGAGCGCCCGGGCGACCGCGGGGTGCAGGGGGAAGTCGAAGGTGTTCCGGGTGAAGGCGACCTTGATGGGCCTCGGCTCGGGCGTCCCCTCGAACGGCATGGGCACCTGCCAGGGATCGCGGGGGTCGTAGGCGACGAGCGAGCGCATGGCCAGGCGTACGTCGCGGACCTCGCGGCAGATCACGCCCTGCACGGACATCACCTGCGCCAGCATGCCGCGCTCGACGGTGGCCGAGGGATTGTAGGCCGGTACCCGGCCGAGACCGGGCTTCACGGTGGCCGCGCCGCAGGCGTAGGCCGGAAAGCGGAGCGAGCCGCCGATGTCGTTGCCGTGCGCGATCGGGCCGTAGCCCATCATCACCGCGGCGGCCGCGCCACCCGAGGAGCCGCCGGCCGAGGCGGTGTCGTTCCAGGGATTGAACGTGCGGCCGTGCAGCTCGTTCACCGTGGTCCCACGGAAGGAGAACTCCGGCGTGTTGGTGCGCCCGACGATGATGGCCCCGGCCCGACGGAGGTTTCGGACCACGGGCGCATCGGCCGGCGCGATCACGCCCTTGAAGGCGACGACGCCGTTGGGCGTCGCGCACCCCTCTTGATCCACGTTCTCCTTGATCGTGACCGGCACGCCATGCAGCGGCCCGATCGGACCGCCCGCACTCATCGCCTGGTCGTGTGCCTCGGCCTCGCGCAGCGCGGCCTCACCGAGATCGTCCACCACCGCATTGATCTGGCCATTGGTGGCGCGCATGCGGGCCACCACGCTCCCCACGGCCTCGACCGCGGTCACGCTGCGCGCTGCGATGGCTTCGGCCAGCTCGCAGGCGCTCCACTGCCACAGCGGCCTATTCGAGGCTGCCATTGCTCAGGCCGTAGAAGCCGAGGGCACCGCCGGCGAGCACCTGGTGCTTCGCCTCGGGGGACAGCCGCCCGAGCCGATCGCGGAGCATCTGCGGCGCGCCCGGGAAGAAGCCGTCCGAGTGCGGATAGTCGGTGGCCCACATGATCTTGTGCGGCCCGATGTAGTCGGCCAGCACCGCGATGCTGCTCTCGACCGGCTCGAACGAGATCCAGCAGTTGCGCTGGAACAGCTCGCTCGGCCTCGTCTTCGGCGCGGACTCGTTGAAGCCCTGGTCGTCGAAGTGCCGGTCCATGCGGTCGAGCCACGGCGCGATCCAGCCGCCGCCCGACTCGAGAAATGCGACGCGCAAGCGCGGGTGACGGTCGACGACGCCGCCCCAGATCACGCTCAGCGCGACCAGCATCATTTCCATGGTGTGCGAGATCATGTGGCGCGCGGCGCGGTCCTCCTCGAAGCGGTCGACGCCGACGGTCGGCATCGCGTTGGTCGACCCTTCGTGGAAGCCGATCGAGAAGTCGAGTTCCTCGGCCATGGCCCAGAACGGCTCGTACATCGAATCGCTGATCATCTTCTTGCCGTGATACGGGTTGGGCCGCAGGAACCCGCCGCGCATCCCAAGCTTCTCGCGGGCGTGGCGCATCTCATCGACCGCCAGATCGACCGACTGCATCGGCAGCATCGCGACCCCGAACAGGCGCTCGGGATACGGCGCGCAGTAGTCGGCCAGCCAGCGGTTGTAGGCGCGGCACATCGCGGCGGCGAGGGCCGGATCCTCGACGGCGCCGGCGAACAGGCCGAGACTGGGATAGAGGAAGGCGGCATCGATGCCGTCGGCATCCATGTCGACGATGCGCGCGTGCGGGTCGAACCCGCCCTTGCGCCCCTCGGCATACTTCAGGGTGTTGGGCTTGACGATCCCCTGTCGGACGCCGACGGAACCCAGGCTGCCGATGCCCCGCGGATTGCCCAGCAGCTTGCCTTCGACGCTCAAGCGTTCCTTGCCGTTGTCGTCGATGACGAACCGCGGCCGGCGCTCGCGGAATTCGGGATCGATATACCTGTCCCACAGGTCGAGCGGCTCGAGGATGTGGCCGTCCGCGTCGATCACGTTGTACGCACGCGTCATTGGCAATCCCTCCTTACTTCGCGGCCGCCGGGAACGCCGGCAGCTTGCCGATGTCGCGCATGTCGTGCTGGATGACGACGGTCGCTTTGATATTCGCGACGATCTGCTTCATGCGCTCGATCGAGGCGACCGTCGCGGCGCGGTCGACGTTGAAGTGCGGCACGCCGCCACTGTCGTAGTTCTCGCGGAAATGGACCAGGTCGCCGGTGAGCAGCACCGGGCCCATGTCCTTGAGCCTGACGAGCAGGCAGCTATGGCCCGGCGTGTGACCCGGCATCCTGAGAACGGTCACGCTGCCGTCGCCGAACACGTCCTTGTCCCCGGTCAGCGGCTCGACCTTTCTCTTCTCGTCGATCCAGCTCTTGAAGCCCGCCACATTGGCGCCCTGCATCGGCGTCGGCGCGATGATCCCGTCCCAGTCGCCCTTGCCGATGAGTAGCGTCGCGTTGGAGAACGGCGCGAGCTGCCCGGTATGGTCGCCGTGAAAGTGGCTGATGCCAACGTACTTGACCTGGTCGGGGGTGACGTTGAGCTCCTTCAGGCGATCGACGATACCGACTTTCGGCGCGTTGGGACTCGTGCCGGGGGCGAAGCCGGTGTCCCACACCATGTATTCGGTGCCGTGCTTGATCAGGTAGCAGCTGAACGTGAACGTCAGCTTGAGGTCCTTGTAGGCGAACGTATCGGTGAAGCGCTGGCCGACGTCCGTCGGCGTGGCGCCCGTGCCGCAGTCGATGCGTGTCAGCGTGACCTCGGCCGGCGCTTGCGCCATCGCCGGCAGGCCGGTGAGAACGTTGGCGCACAGGCCAACCGCGAACAGGATCGTGGCTTTCAGCATGGTCTCCTCCCCACAGCGAGTCGAAGTGGTGTTGTGCACGACATGACTAGTTCTTCTTCGGGGACCAGCCATACGCCTTGGCGCAGGCGCCGCCCATCAGGACTGCGCGTTCACTGGCGCTCAGGCGATCGGTCTGGCGAAAGGGCTCGACGGCCTGTTCGTAGTTGACGACGGCGAAGGCGCGAGTCCAGTCGGTCCCCCACAGGCAACGTTCGAGGCCCCAGGCGTCGAACACGCGAGCGAGAGGGTCCCAGATGTCCGGGAACGGATAGGGTTCCCGGGACAGCGTGCAGGCACCGCTGACCTTGATCACCGCGTTCCGGCGCTTGGCGAGATCGAGCACCTTGGGCAGATCGGCCCAGGGCTGCGGCGGGGCGGGCGGCGTTCGGGGCTGCATGATGGCCAGATGGTCGATGATGAATCGCGTGTCGGGGTGGCGGTCGATGAGCGCCGCGCCCGCGTCCACGTTGCCCCAGCACAGCATGTTGACCGGAAGGTCGTGCCGGACCGCTGCGCGCAGGATCCGGTCGAGGCCCGGGTCGCGCGGATCGCGCCCCGCCTCCTTCGTCATCATGATCCGGATGCCGACCGTGCCCGGCGTTCTCTTCCAGTCGGCGATGACGTCGGCGACGGCCGGATCATCCGGATCGACCGGCTTGACGAGGGCGAACCGGCCGGGATGAGCCCGTTGCACTTCCACTGCATAGCTCGCGTCGTAGCGGTACATGGAAAAGGCGGAGATGAAGATCGCGCCGTCGACGCCGACCCTGTCCATCGCCGCCACCATCTCGTCACCGGTGACGTGATCGGGCCAGTTCGGGACAGTGTGCCAGGGCCGTTTCGATGTGTTCGCCTCGTAGACGTGGACCTGGGAATCGATGGTGGCCATCGGAACGTTCCTCCGTGCCAAGCGGGTTCGTCACCTCTATCCATATCGGGCGGGAGGTCCGGAGAATAGCCGGTGTCGCCGGCAGAGGCAACGTGAAAGGCGCAGGGCCCATCGCGCGGCTCCCAGTGGGCCTATACTCTCTCCGGACGTGCCGAGCGCAGCATGCGTTGGCTGCGCGGGCGTAACCCCTGTGCATCACGGAGGCGGGAGGTCGGTCATGACCGTGCGGCTGGAGTCGGTGACGTTCACGAGCGGAGACGGGGCGACGCGCGTCCCGTCGTACCTGGCCATCCCGGACCGCGACGGGCCCCATCCGGTCGTGTTGATTCTCCGGGGCGTGGCTGGACCGGACGACGGGTACACGGAGATTGCCCGGCGCCTCGCCGAGTGGGGCTATGTGGCCCTGGTACACGGCTGGAAGGTTCGCGGGGCCGACCCGGCGGATGAGCCCGTGTACGCCGATCTGCAGGGAGCAATGTCCTTCCTGGGTTCGGTCGGACCGGCTGATCTCAAGAGACTGGCCGTCCTCGGCTTCTGTCGCGGTGGGGTGCACGCGCTCATGGCAGCCCGAGCGCACGCGGAGATCCGCGTGATCGTCGTCTTCCACGGCTTCGCCTTCCGGCCGGCGGGGGCTCAGCCAGGCGCCGAGCCCTACGATCTCGCCGGGGGCGTGAACGTCCCCATGCTGGTGCTGCACGGTACGGAGGACGAGCGGGCGCCCATGGCGGAAATGCGTCGGATGGAGGCACGGATGCGGGCCCTCGGCAAGGTCTGCGCCTTCGTGTTCTACGACGCCGCCCGCCACGGCTTTGCCGTGCGCACCCACCCCGGCTATGCCGAGGATGCGGCGAAGCAGAGCTTCGACGAGGCCAAGCGCTTCCTGGCGAGATACCTGCCCGTTACTGGATAAGATTGACAGCGGCGCGGGCTGATTGCACGCGTGAGAGGAGACGGGCACGAATGGCGACCGACCGACGACAGCAGATCCGGCTGAGCCCCGACGAGCAGGCCGCGTTCTTCCGGGAACGCAAGAAGGCCGCCCTGGCCACCATCGACAAGGACGGCTTCCCCCATGTCGTGGCCATGAACTACTTCGCGCGGGACGGCGCATTCTACATGACCTCGTACGGGAAGGCGCAGAAGGTCGTCAACATCCGCCGGAATCCCAAGGTGGCGTTGATGATCGAGGCCGGCGACGAGTACGCCGAACTGCGGGGCGTGATGATCCGGGGGCGCTGCGAGGTCCTCGAGGACGAAACCAGCGTCAGGGCGGCGTTCGAGGCGCGGGCGGGGGCACAAGCGAGTGCGTCGCCGGTCCAGCCGGGAGCGCTGGCCAGCGCGCCGAAGCGCGTGGTGCTCAAGATCGTTCCGGAGAAGGTGGTCAGCTGGGACCACCGCAAGCTCGGCGGACGATACTGACCGGCGGACGGAGGAGAGCGAGACGGACAGGCGGTGTGGGTGTGCGACGGGAAGGGGTGGGGCCGCTTGGGCCAGCAAACGGCGACAGGTTCAACGCGGCCGATGGGCCTAGACCTGAACTTCGAAAAGGAACCAGCGCTATTTCGGTCCGAACACATCGATGGCGATACGGCCAGCGTTGACCGCGCAGGGCCAGCCAGCATAGAACGCCACGTGGGTGATCAGCCCCTTCAACTCGGTCTCCGTTACCCCATTGTCGAGTGCCCTCTGCATGTGGCCCCGCATCTCGTCGGTCCGGTAGAGCGCAGCCAGCATGGCCACGGTGATCAGACTACGGTCACGCTTGCTGAGGTCGGGATGCTCCCATACGTCGCCGAACAGCACGTCGTCGCGGAGTTGCCCCAGCTTGGGAATGAATTCGTACACCGTTGGTTTGTTCTGAGGCATGGGTCGATCTCCTCGTGCATGGGTCGCGTTGGCGGTGGCGAATCTCCGGAATACTCGATGGCCAGGTCAGAGAGTCTAGTCGACGAGCGAGAAGAGTCGCCACTCTCCAGGCATACCCTTCAGCGAGTGCTGCCCGCGATCCTCAAAGCGCGCGTCCGATCCGACGACGATGTCCTTCACCGTGCTGGACACCAGGATGTCACCAGGGCCGGCGAGTCCCTGGATTCGCGCCGCGACGTGCACCGCCATCCCCGTCAGCGTGCGCCCTTGCAGCTCGCATTCGCCAGTGTGTATACCGGCCCGGATGTCGATACCGAGACGCTTCACGGCCTCTCGTGCTGCCCGGGCACATTCGAGCGCGCGCGCAGGGGAATCGAAGCGGACAAAGAACCCGTCGCCAGCCGTGTCGACCTCGATGCCTTCGCACCGCGCGATCTCGGCACGCACGGCATGGTGATGCTGCGAGAGCACAGCCCGCCAGCCGGCATCGCCCAGACGCCGGGCATGCTCGGTGGACCCGACGATGTCGGTGAAGAGCAGCGTGGCGAGAATGCGCTTCACCTCGCTCACCGTCTGTTTCTGACGCTTCGAAGAGTCGATGAGCTGCGCGACGCCCTGGGCGGACGCGGCCAGCTGGCCATCCGCGTCGTACACGTCGATGTCGGCGATGGCGAGCCCTCGACCACGGATCATGCCCTTCGCCTCGGCACGCAGGAGTCTGCCGTCGGCCGGAACCGCCCGGAAGAAGGATGTCGAGTGGGCAAGGCCGGCAAACGACTGGCCGGGCTGCACGAGCAGCAAGCCGGAGGTGCGCGAGGCGAAGTTGGCCAGCGCTGCGATGGCGCCGGGCGCCACGCAGCGAGAGAACCGGCAGAGCCACTCGGTGGCGGGCATGGTCATGGCCATGGTCACCGCCCCTTGGTGTTCGTCGATCGCCTCGATCCGGCATCCGGTCAACTCCGAGAACGGGGTGAGGAATCGGCCGTGCAGGTACGCCTGCAGGAAGGCCAAGCCACCTTGCTCGTCGAGCATCTCCGGTGGAGCGAGCCTGCTCCGGACGGCGCGCAGATAGGGGTCGGGTGTCGGGTAGGCCGCTTCATCCACCCGACGAAGCTCTGAAGGCGGCGGTGGCGGGGACGGTTCCACCTGCCGGACCTCGCAATGGCTGGTTCCGTGCGCAACCTTCCGCCCCTGAGGATCCTCGACCTCGACCTCCACGAACACAAACAATCGGCTGGCGTTGACGACGCGCGCGCGAGCCAGCAAGTTGCCGGCCTGAGGACGGGTCGGCCGGAAATAGTTGAGCGCCAGCGAGACCGGTTCAACATCCAGGCCGGGTGTGAGCGTGGTCATCGCCACTCCGGTGACCGCAGTTTCGGCGAGCATCGAGACCTCGAGCTCTCCCGTGGTGATCGACGACCACCCCGTTGCCGGCATCACCCAGGTTCCAGACCCTGGCCCCACATGGCCCGCCCGTATTCCCAGTAGACGGGCGATCGGGGGAGAGGGCAGCTGAGACTGCTCGAACGCCCGGATGCGGTCGATTCCGGGCAACGCCCAGAACCAGAGAGGCGGTACGTGCCCTCGAACGGCTTCGTCGACGATCACACCGATGTCTCCATGGACCTCATGCAGGGAGGCGGCCGACTGACCCACCGTTGCTCTGAGGGGGCAGAATAGGGGATGGGCGCGTGGCTCCGCAAGGCGCCACTCAGGTGCTGACGGGTCCCACTACCCTTGCGATGCTGGAACCCGCTTGCGAGTCCAGTTCGTTAGCTCGCCCGGCGGATCAACTTCTCGATTGAAGTTGGAAATCGCGTCTGAAAGTCCAACAACTTGGCCCAAAGCGGCGTGATCTTAATACGAGCCATCTGCTTGTACATCGCGCGCACCTGCGCCTCAAAAGCATCCCACTGGTCGGGTCCGACACCCTTTCTAGATGCAGCGAGGTATTCGGGCGGTACGCCATCCACTATATCGATGGCGGCAGTACCTCGCACGAGCAAAACATGCGGCGGGAAAGCGTTCGTATCAACGGTGAATGCCACCTTCGGATTTGTTTTCAGTGCCGAAACTTTGGGCGCGTGCGGAACCGTACAAAGCACAAACTGACTACCGTTCCAGTGGAAGCCAATCGGGATCGCGCGCGGAAATCCGTCCGGTCCGAGGTATGCCAACCGCGCCGGAATACTGGATTGCATTAGCTCTTGTGCCAGCGGATCGCTAAGCACTCGAGTGACATCCTGTGGTTGCATCCTAGCCTCCCTCCGGTCTCAGTTGTACTGAATGTACCGAAAATCGCCAAGAAAACGAAGCTGAAGAAGACAGCGTAACCTGACGCCGGCCAGGAGGTCTGCTCCGGCCGGTGAAGGGACTCGCGTTCGCCTTGCGGTTCAATGGCGGCGTGTCTGGTCGAAGGGGTTGAGGGGCCCTTGACCACGGGGCTGCGGCGGCGCAGGATTACGCGGGGTCAGAGGCCGATCGTCGTGCCGACACGCCCTTCTCGCCCTTGAGGTGCGGTTGCCTGCGATCCCCCGGGCCGGGCTCGGGTTCCGAGTACGAAGTGTTCACCGCCCGGTCCGCGGCGTGCTTATATTCCTTAAGCTTCTGAGACGCTCGAGGCATACCGGCGGCAACAGTGGAGGCGCAGATGCCCACCCAGGTAGGGGTCGGATACAGCGAACACGCGAAATCCCATGAGGCAGGAGCCGAGGCCGCTCGGGCCGCTCTCGCGGATGCCTCCCTCGCCTCGTGCAATCTGGTCCTTCTGTTCGGGACAGAGAAGCATGATCCCGAGCGATTGCGCGACGGAGTCCGCGAGGTAGTCGGCTCGGCACCGAGGCTTATCGGTGGGTACTCGATGGGTATCATCTCGAGGGATCGGCTCGGCTACGATGGACACCAGGTAGGTGTCGCCGTCATGTCGTCAGACTCCGTGAACGTCGACATGTTCATCGAGACTGGCCTGGTGGGTAACGAGCACAAGGTCGGGCTCGCGCTCGGTGAGCAGATCAAACGAAACCGCTACGCGGGCTCACCCAATATCGTGCTCATGTACGACTCCGTCATCCGTTCGGCCGCGCAGGGTCTGGAGCTGAACATGGCGACGCCGCTCATCGAGGGCATCGCCGAGGCGATCGGTACCTGGCCGCCTACCGCCGGCGTGGGCATGATGGGCAGCATGCAGTGGAACCCCACCTTCCAGTGGTTCGACGATCGCATTGAGCAGCATAGTGCGATGGCCCTCGTATTATCGGGCGCCGCGCGAATGGACACGATCATCATGCACGGCTGCCGACCCGCCGGCAGCTACCACACGATCACCAAGGCCGAGGGACCGCTCGTCCTGGAGATCGACGGCAAGCCTGCCCTCGATGCTATCGCCCACCTGCTCGGGCCCGACAGCGACAAGAGCTGGGAGGACTACCCGCTCTTCGTCACGCTTGGCGTGAACAAAGGGGACAAGTTCGGTCAATTCAAGGAGGAGGACTACGCGAACCGGCTCGTCATGGCCGTCGATCAGGAGCGGCGGGCACTGGTCATGTTCGAGAACGATCTCAAGCAGGGCTTCGAAGTCCAACTCATGCGGCGAAGCATCGACTTCGACTACATCAGCCGGCGAACTGACGAGCTTCTTGGCCGCCTCGGGGGCCGCACCCCATTCTTCGCCCTCTACATCGACTGTGCGGGCCGCGCGAGCGCCTACTGTGGCACCGAGCGGGAAGAGGCCGCGGAGGTCCAGCGCGTCATTGGATCTCGTGTCCCTCTCCTCGGGATATACGCCGGAGTCGAAATCGCCATGGTCGGCGGAGACATACAGGCCCTCGACTGGACGGGCGTTCTCTGCATGTTCAGCGAGTGACGGCTTCCCGTGCCCGAAGCCTCCGGCGACGAGCACGAGCGTCTTCGACGCGAAGTCGAGTACTACCGTCGTCACGTAGACGAGCTCGGCGGCGAGATTCTCAGGCTTGACTATGCGGTGTCCGGCCTTCGCCACGAACTCACACAGAAGCGGCAGGCGTTCGCACTGCTCTCCGATCTCCAGCAGTCCATTGCCGCTCACACCGACGTAGCCGACATCTTTGAGCGGACGATACGCGCCGTCACTGCGACGCTGGGAATGGATAAGACCATCGTCCTTGTGCCGGCGGACCGCGAACATTCCTATCGGCCTAGCCAATGGCTGGGATGGGGGGACGAAGCCACTCCGCGCTTCGCTTCGGCGGTCTTTATCTTTCCGGCAGAATTTACACAAGCCGCGGCGTGCCTGGTGGCAACCAGGGCATCTGCGGTGACGCCGCTGGTCGAGCACATCCGCTCCACCCTCGAGCTGCCCTACTTCGTCTGCGTGCCGGTCACCGGTGAGAGTCTACCGCTCGGTCTTCTCCTCTCTGGGAGGCTCAAAGAGGCCAAGCCGCTGTATCCACCCCTTGATCAAGGTGACGTGGATACGTTTCAGGCGATCGCCGGCCTGATCTCATCCCACGTCCGCAATCTGCGGATCGGTGTATTGGAAGTCGCGAGCCGTCACAAGTCCGAATTCCTCGCCAACATGTCGCACGAGCTGCGCACGCCGCTCAATGCCGTCATCGGGTTCTCCGAGGTGCTCCTCCAGCGGATGTTCGGCGAGCTCAACGACAAGCAGGAGGAGTACCTCCAGGACATCTATGCCTCCGGTCAGCACCTCCTGTCGCTTATCAACGACATCCTGGACCTCTCCAAGATCGAGGCGGGGCGGATGGAGCTCGAGCTGACGGACTTCGACTTCCCCACGGCGCTCGACAGCGCGCTGAGTCTCATCCGCGAGCGCGCCGGGCGAAGGAGCATCGCGCTGCACCTGAGCGTCGATGAGCGGCTCGGCCAGATGCGGGCGGATGAACGAAAGCTCCGGCAAGTCGTCTTGAACTTGCTGTCCAACGCCATCAAGTTCACACCAGAGGGGGGACGGATCGGCGTCGCTGCAGTGTCTAGGGACGAATTCGTGGAGGTGTCAGTGAGCGATACCGGGGTCGGCATCGCCCCGGAGGATCAGGAGGCGGTGTTTGAGGAGTTCCGGCAGGTGGGGACGGCGGCCAAGAAGGTAGAAGGCACCGGACTCGGCCTGGCCCTGTCGCGGAAGTTCATCGAGTTGCATGGCGGGAGGATCTGGGTCCAGAGCCAGGTGGGGATCGGCTCGACGTTCACGTTCACGATCCCGGTGCTGCAGGCGGATCAGGTGATCGAGTGATGGACCGCCGCGCGTTCCTGGCTGGTGCTGCCGCGCTCCTCGCCGCGTCGCGCGCCGCCGAGGCGCAGCAGGCGAAGGTCGCCAAGATCGGGTATCTGACCGGTAGTTCCGTGGGCCCCCTCGATGCATTCAAGCAGGCATTGGGTGAACACGGGTACATGGAGGGACGAAACCTCGCGATTGAGAGCAGATCAGCTGAGGGAAGAGTTGAGCGGCTTTCCCCTCTTGCCGCCGAATTGGCTCACCTCAACGTCGATGTGTTCCTGGTGACCGTCAACAGAGTCGCCATGGTCGTGCGAGAGGCAGCGCCGAAGACCCCCATCGTGATGACGCGTGCCGAGGAACCAGTTCGCCTTGGGCTCGTCAAGAGTCTTGCCCGGCCGGGTGGCAACATCACGGGGATCGCGATCGTGGCCGGCGCCGAGATCTATGGCAAGAACCTGGAGTTGCTGAAGGCGGTCCTTCCCGGCAGGGTGCGCATCGCGGCTCTGTTCAATACCACGTCTTCCGTCAACGCACTCTGGTTGAAGGCCACTGAAGAGGCGGCGGGCAAGCTGGGGGTGAGACTTGTCCCGACGGGAGTCCGCAGCCCGGAGGACTTCGAACAGGCATTTGTGCTGATGAAGCAAGCGGAGGCGACCGGCTTTGTCGTCCTTGGTGAGCCGCTCTTCTTCGGGCCCAACAGCCGACGGGTCAACGATCTAGCACTACGGAGTGGACTGGCTTCCATGTGGCCCCTTCGAGCTGGGGTAGACGCAGGTGGCCTCATGTCTTATGGCACCCCCGTGCCCGACTCGTATCGCAGCGCGGCTGCCTACGTCGCCAAGATTCTTCGGGGTGCCCAGCCCGGTGATATGCCCATGGAGCAGCCCACGAAGTTCGAGTTGGTGATCAACCTGAAGACCGCTAAAGCTCTCGGCCTCACGCTTCCGCCGGCGCTCCTACAGCGGGCTGATGACGTGATAGAGTGACCGACCGCCGAGCGTTCCTTGCCGGTTCGGCCGCGCTGCTTGCCGTGCCGCTTGCCGCCGAAGCACAATCGGCAGCGAAAGTTTACCGCGTTGGCCTTGTCTTCCCCTCGCCCCCGGTCGGCCTACGAACTGCGCGACGGCGCCGCATCTGGATCATCACCAAAGCCGATCGCTCCGCGACCAGTACCCTGGTGCCCGAGGAATACTGACAGTCTGATGGGCCCTGTTTAAGAACTGGAGGCTGAGGTCGCCAGTGTCCTTCGGTCACTCTCTCCGAGGCTGGAATAGTTCGACTGGGTTCCCCGATGGGTCGTCGAGGACGATTTGTGATCCACCCGGCCCAGTCACGATGTCATTGCGAAAATGAACACCGGCTGTGCGCAGCCGCGCAACCTCGGTGGCGATGTCTTCCACGATCAGGTGAATACGATTCCACCCACCGGGCGCGGGCTGCCGGCCATCGGGCATTGGCCGGCCGGCGGAGCTTGTCGGTCCGCTGAGCAACAGCCGGAGATCACCGCGCGCGACATCGGCAAACGCTGGCAGCGTCTTGGAGAGGAGCGTGAAGCCGAAGTGGGTCGTGTAAAACGCGATCGCGGCTTCGACGTCGTTGACCATGTACCGAACGTTCACGCTCGTCATCGCCGCTTCTCCCTGGCTCTCGTTAAGTAGGCCGTGATGCTCTGGATTGAAGTGCTGGTCGGTGGCGTCAGCCATAAGTCGGCACGAGCATTGTGGCGGTGCGCCGTCCGTCTCAAGCCATTCTGATGTAAGCCACGCCGAGAGCCACGAGAGCGAGCGAAAGGACCAGTTCATATCGCATTCGCAGCGGAGGCGCGAACTTGTAGACGAGGACGACGATGCTCAGGATTACCGCCCACCACAGACTGGACATCCCGAGAAGGACCATGGCCACCATGAGCGCCCCACTGCATCCAATGCAGCTGAGGCCGTAGCGCGTGCCTGCGACCGCGGCGCTCCGCATCAGGTTGAAGGGAAGCGGCCCATGCAGCGCGCACAGCTCGCGGCAGCGGGCCTGGCTCGCCCGTTTGATCGGGCTGACGGAGTAGACGCCGGCCAGAGCGAGAGCCACTCCAGCCACCAGAGCCTGGTTGGGCCAGGGCATTCTGAGGGCGGTGTAGAGCGCATAGCACACCGCGCCAAACATCAGCCATACGCCGAGGTACGTACCCGCAAGCACCCCAGTGGCGACCTGCCATCCGCGTCGCCGTTCGGCCGTTCGCGCGAACTCGAGAACCACCGGGATCGCCGAAGGCAGCATCATCGCCGCCATCATCACGGCCCAGGTCGCGGCGAAGGACTCGAGGGGGCCGAGGCCCATATCCATTCCGTCCATTTCGGCCATGGAGCGCGAGTGCTGAACCATGAAGGCCCACGCCACGCCGGCGACAGCGAGGACGACCAATGCGGCCACCGTAGGTTTGGCCAGCTCCTGTCGGGCGTCGAGGGCCTTCATCAGGACTCGGCACGCTGGACAGAATCCGCCCGGCCTTGCTTGCCGGACGAGCCCGATTGCCAGAAGGAGCCGGCCGTCCATCAGTCCTGATACTCGTCGCGACGGCGAACCCACCCACCCGCGCCCGAGTCGCCCTCATCGCGGCCTTTCGGTACGAGATCCATGTAGTGATAGGCGACGTTCAACATGTCGAGCCCACGCTCATAGGTCGAGTACGTGTGGTAGATCTGGTCGGCGTCCTTCACGAACACGCTGATGCCGGGGCCCTCAGTCAACCCCCACGGGCGGAGCCGGTAGTTGTAATCGATCTTCTCGGCCCCATCGGTGAAAGAGACGCGATAGTCCAAGTTGAAGTCGCTGCCGAGCGATGACAGCCACGGGAAGCCCCAGCCCATCCGTTTCTTGTAGGCGGCAAGCTTCGGGTGGGGAGCCCGTGAGACCGCGGCCACCGTGATGTCGCGGTGGTTCAGGTGGACGGTGATGCCGTTGAAGTTGTCCATCCAGAAGGAGCAGACGAAGCACGGCGCGTCGGCTGTCCAGGGCGTATGCGGGCCCGCGGTGTCGGGATGGAACATCGCGTGATAGATGACCAGCTGGCCGCGTCCCCCGAAGACGTCGCTGAGCGTCTGCGTCCCGCTCTCGCCCTGAAACGTGTATTGCTTTTCGACGAGCTCCCAGGGCAATTCGCGACGCTCCCGGCTCAGCTGGTCGCGCATCCGGGTGAACTCCTTCTCCTTCGCCAGGTGCTTCTTCCGTGCCTTGAGCCACTCGTCGTGTTTCACCACCTTGTGAGCAGGCATCTGGGCCCTCCTTGTCGAGCTCTCTGGACGTGGGTCCTCACGAGTCCGAGCAACCGCAGGTTCTCCTGGCCAGCCTGCTCACAGACTGCTGAGGAGTCAAGCCGAAGGACGCGGAAGCCCCGCTTGGTGCCAGCAATGACTCGGCCGGAATCGGTTGCGTGCCGCCGCCTTCGGCCTCATCATGCTGGCTGACCCCTGCTAGGGCCAGGCCCAAGCCCCGAATTACCGGAGCGTGGGGCCAGACCCGACCACCGCCAGAGGTCCCATGGTGTTCAAGACCCTCACCGTGCGCAAGGAAGGGTCCGTGCTGTTCGCGGAAATCGGAGCACCCCCCATGAATCTTCTGGGGCCCGAACTGGTCCGGTCCAGGTGGTCGTGTTCAAGAGTGCCGAGCGTGACTACTTCATCTCCCACGTCGACGTGACCCGGATCAAGCCTGGGAACAGCCGCAACTCTTCTCTGAAGAACTCCGCGCGCGTTCCGATCGCTGCGGGGATCACCTTGAAAGGACGAAAGGAATGTTCATGAAAACGACTCGAATCATGGCAATCGCGGCGCTGATCGTCACGACCGGCCTGGCGCTCTACGTGGCGCAGGCGCAGCAAGTGGGAGGCCGGCGCATCGATCTCCAGCGGCACGACCTGAGCGTCGCGGGCCGGGAGGTCGTGCAGACGATCGTCGAGCTCGCGCCGGGGACGACGGCCCCCCGGCACTGGCATCCGGGCGAAGAGATCATCTATGTCCTCGAAGGCACGTGGGAATACACGGTGGAGGGCAAGCCGCCGGTGACCCTCAAGGTCGGGGACGTCCTGTTCATCCCGGCCGGCACCATCCACTCGGCGAGGAACGTCGGCACCGGCCGCGCCGCGGAGCTCGCGACATACATCGTCGAAAAGGGGAAACCGCTCCTCATGCTGGCCAATTGACGCGATCAGCAGATGAGGGCAGTGGAGAAGAGGTCGTCCTCGGCAATGAAATCGCGCATTTGAGCGATGGACGTGGTGGCTGGAGCGGCTGTCGATCTGGTCGAGCGTCATTCGACTAACCCCAGAGAGAGCCGAATCGGTGACGAGAAGGCATCGTGGCCGACACAACCTACGTACCCGTAGACCCAAGAGGAGGTAAGAAATGACCAAGGCCAGCCAGCCCATTCCACCCGGCCACGAGGGCTTGATTCCCCACCTCGTGTGCGACCCGTGCGCGGCCGCGATCGAGTTTTACAAGAAGGCCTTCGGCGCCCAGGAGCTCAATCGGGCTCCCGCCCCCGACGGGCGCCGGATCATGCACGCCGCCATGCGGATCGGCAGCGGCGTCGTGTTCCTCGTGGACGATTTTCCGGAGTTCTGCGGCGGCAAAGCCTCGTCGCCGAAGGCGTTGAACGGCACGCCGGTCACCATCCACCGCTATGTCGAGGACTGCGACGCCGCGATCAAACGGGCCGCGGACGCCGGTGCCACCGTGCAGATGCCCCCGGGCGACATGTTCTGGGGCGACCGCTACGGCGTGGTGACCGATCCGTTCGGCCATAGCTGGTCATTCGCGACGCATGTCAGAGATCTGACGCCCGCAGAAATGGAGGCGGGCATGAAGGAGGCGTTCGCGCAGCATTCGTAGGGTCGAGGGATACTACCGCGGCGCGGGGGCGGGAGCTGGCCGATAGCGCTCGGCGACGGAGACCTTCACCGGCCAGTCCGTCTCCAGCCGCGGGTCGCTTCCGCTTCCCACCGCGTGAAGCACGACGTTCAACGGGCTCAAGATCGACGACCGCCGAACTGATCCGCGTGAAGCGACACGAAGTCCCGGACGCTCATCGCCGGCCGGCCGGTCACCCGCTCCACGCCATCCGTCAGCCGGTCATACCGACCCGCCCGGTGCAACTCGGCCATCGTCAGCAGATGCTGGGTCAGGTGCTCCGGCACCCCCGCCTTCTTCAGCTGACGTTCCCAATCCTCGGGGGGAATGTCGGCGTATGTGACCTCACGGTTGAGCGCATCCGAGTACTCCCGTGCGACCCCGTGCATGTCCTGCGACCGCGGACCGGTGAGCTCGTAGAGCCGGCCCAGGTGCGGCCGCGGTTCGGCGAGGACGGTAGCGACGACCCGAGCGACGTCTTCCGCGGCGACCGGAGAGGTCTTGCCGCGCTCGAACGGCAGCTCGATGCGGCCTCGGTCGCGAACGGTCGGGCCGGCAAGCGGGTAGAAGGTCTCCAGGAACATGGTCGGCCGGATGGTGACGACGGGCAGGCCGGACCACGCGAGTGCCTGCTCGCTGAGCCAGTGCTGCCGCTGCTGACGGCTCGGGGTGGTGTTCTGGATGCTCATCTGGGAGACGGTCATCTGGGACATGTTCACCAGGGCGTCCACCCCGACTTCCCGAGCGACCGCCGCCATGGTCACGGTCGCTTCCAGGTACCCGGCGGACACGGACATGCCGAAGTAGACTCGCCGACAGCCGCTGACAACCCGATAGACGTCGGCCGGTTCGAGAAGGTCTCCCACCACCACCTCGGCGCCGGCGGCCCGCAAGCCCGCCGCCCGATCGTCCTCGCGGCGGACCATGGCGCGAACCGGAAGCCCGCGATCGAGGAGCAGCCCGGTCACGGTGCGCCCGACCGCGCCCAGTTGACCGGCGGCCCCGGTGACGAGGATCGCCCCGTTGTCGGCCATGCGATTCCCAGCCCTTTCTTCGAGCTCCTGGTCGCCTACACTGTGTACATGCGTCTTATCGTGTCGGCGTGAGCGATGCAACCTCTTTGAGGAGTGACACCGCAATGAGAGTGGACATGTTCCCTGAACACATGCTGAGCGTGCGGGCCACGGTGGAGCCGGGCCGGGAGACCGAGTTCAACCGATGGTACGACGAAGAGCACGTCCCGGATGCCGTGCGGATGCTCCCCGGCTGCATGGGCGCCGCGCGCTACAAGGTCGTGCTGGGTGACGGCTCGCATCAGTACATGGCCCTCTACGCCTTCGAGAGCGCGGCCAAGCTCGCCGACGCGCTCAGCGGCCCCGCGATCAGGGAGCTGATCAAGATCTACGACCGCGACATCGGCGCCTTCTCGACGCGCGTGCGCACGACCTACGAGCGAGTCCTCCTGCACGCGAAGACCTCATAGTCGCGTGGGGGCATACAGCCCGGTCTCGTCCCTTTCGGCGCCACCTGAGCTCACTGGGTCGCCTGGGGAATCGCTTGACAGGAAACCGTCGATTTGATAACCCTTCCCACTAACGGTTCGATCCGATCCGCCCGGTAGCCAGGATTTCGAGGTTAGGCGATGCGGCGGGCCGCCCGCAAACGTACGACACGCCAGTTGGAGCAGGTGTTCAAAGCTCTCCAGGGCGATCACACTCACCCGTTCGCCCATGAGATCTACCAGCGGGTTCACAAAAAGCTGCCTCGGATCAGTCTCGCCACCGTTTATCGCAACCTTCACAGTCTCGTCGACGAGGGTAAGATCCGCACCCTCCTTCTGGACGCACAGGGAGCCCGATTCGATCCCGAGACCAGCCAGCACGATCATTTCGTCTGCGAGCGATGCGGTCGAGTGGTCGACCTGTTCCTGCGCAAAGCTCGACCGGTCGATCTGAGTTCCCTCGCGAAGCAAGGCTACGTCGTCTTGACGCACACCTTGACGGTCCATGGGATGTGTCAGGTCTGTGCCGCTCGACGGACCTCGAGGTCCCAGCGCCCGGCGCGAAGGCTTCGCAAAGACCGATGTGCACGACGGCAGTAGGGGTGTCTCACAACTAAAGGAGTCGCTGTGGCCGATGCCAACGTGGTGCGGCTCGAGCTTGGTCGCATCGGCTTAGGATCTTCGACGCCAAAGGCGGTCCCCGCCCGGGCGAAAGGACGGTGTGAGATGGTGCCTGATCCGACTCCGCCCTACCGTGTGCCCGATTTCTGCCCTGACTGCCGCGAGAAGTTTCTCGCTGTGGTGGGCTGGATAGCCCCGGCGCTGGAGTCGACCCTCTCGCCGGCCCCGCCTGAGCCCATCACCACCCCCGAGGACACGCTGCGCAAGGCGGGCATCAGCAGCGAGCGCCAGGCGGCGTATCAGCGGCGGATGTCGAGCCTGCTGGCGGGGAGGGGGTGAAGGCCTGACGGCGCCAGGCTCCCGCCCGAAGAGCAAGTGAGGCCCGTGGCGAGATACCGGAAGCCGGCCCGCGTCGGCACGCAGGGGATGTCGGCGACCCACTGACGAAAGGAGAGAACAGATGTCAACCGAAGCAAAGTGCCCGTTCACGCACACGGCTGGCGGCGCCCGGTCGAACCGCGACTGGTGGCCCAATCAGCTGAACCTCAAGATCCTGCAGCCGGCGGATCCCATGGGGAAGGACTTCAACTACGCCAAGGAGTTCAAGAGCCTGGACCTGGCGGCGGTGAAGAAGGACCTCGTGGCGGTGATGACCGACTCGCAGGACTGGTGGCCGGCGGACTTCGGCCACTACGGCCCCCTGTTCATTCGCATGGCGTGGCACGCCGCCGGTACGTACCGCATCCGCGACGGCCGCGGCGGCGCCGGCGCCGGCCAGCAGCGGTTCGCGCCCCTCAACGCCTGGCCCGACAACGTGAGCCTCGACAAGGCGCGCCGGCTCTTGTGGCCGACCAAGCAGAAGTACGGTCGGAAGATCTCGTGGGCCGACCTCTTGATCCTGGCGGGCAACGTCGCGCTGGAGTCGATGGGGTTCAAGACCTTCGGGTTCGCCGGCGGGCGTCCGGACGTCTGGGAACCGGAGGAGGTCTACTGGGGCTCGGAGGACAAGTGGCTGGGGGACAAGCGGTACTCCGGCGTGCGGGATCTCGAGAATCCGCTCGGCGCCGTTCAGATGGGGCTGATCTACGTCAACCCGCAGGGCCCGAACGGCAATCCGGACCCGATCGCGGCGGCCACGGATATCCGCGAGACGTTCAAGCGCATGGCGATGAACGACGAGGAGACGGTGGCACTCATCGCGGGGGGTCACACGTTCGGCAAGACGCACGGCGCCGGCCCGGAGTCCCATGTCGGGCCGGATTGCGAAGGGGCCGGCATCGAGGAGCAGGGCTTCGGCTGGCGGAGCACATTCGGCACGGGCAAGGGCGGTGACACGATCACCAGCGGCCTGGAAGTCACGTGGACCACCACGCCCACGAAGTGGAGCAACGACTACTTCAAGAACCTGTTCAGCTACGAGTGGGAGCTGACGAAGAGCCCGGCCGGCGCGCATCAGTGGAGACCGAAGGGGGGCGCGGGCGCCGGCACGATCCCGGATGCCCACGACCCGGCGAAGCGCCACGCGCCCGCGATGCTGACCACGGACCTGTCGCTGCGGCTAGACCCGGCGTACGAGAAGATCTCGAGGCGCTTCTACGAGAATCCGGCCCAGCTCGCCGACGCATTCGCCCGGGCATGGTTCAAGCTGACGCATCGAGACATGGGCCCGCGCGCCCGCTACCTCGGCCCGGAGGTTCCGGCCGAAGAGCTCATCTGGCAGGACCCCATCCCCGCGGTCAATCACAAGCTGATCGATCAGCAGGACATCGCCGCCCTCAAGGGCAAGATCCTGGAGTCGGGGCTGTCCGTCTCGGAGCTGGTGTCGACGGCCTGGGCGTCGGCGTCGACGTTCCGTGGCTCCGACAAGCGCGGCGGGGCGAACGGGGCGCGCATTCGCCTCGCGCCGCAGAAGGACTGGGACGTCAACCAGCCTGCCCAGCTGGCGAAGGTGCTCAAGACGCTCGAGGGCATCCAGAGCGAGTTCAACCGCGCGCAGTCCGGCGGCAAGAAGGTCTCGCTCGCCGACCTGATCGTGCTGGCCGGTTGCGCCGGTGTCGAGCAGGCGGCGAAGAATGCCGGTCACGCCGTGACGGTGCCCTTCGCCCCGGGCCGCATGGATGCCTCGGCGGAGCAGACCGATGTGGAGTCCTTCGCCATCCTCGAGCCGGTCGCGGACGGCTTCCGAAACTACGTCGGAGGCAAGTACCCCGTGCCGGCCGAGGAGTTCCTGATCGATCGGGCGCAGTTGCTGACGCTGACGGCGCCCGAGATGACGGTGCTCATCGGCGGCATGCGCGTCCTGAACACCAACGTCGGAGAGACGAAACACGGCGTCTTCACCAAGCGGCCGGAAGCGCTGACCAACGAGTTCTTCGTGAACCTGCTCGACATGGGCACGGAGTGGAAGGCGGCATCGGACGCCAAGGATGTGTTCGAGGGGCGCGATCGGAAGACGGGCGCGCTCAAGTGGACCGGCACGCGCGTCGATCTCGTGTTCGGCTCGAACTCCCAGCTCCGGGCCCTGGCCGAGGTCTACGGAAGCTCGGATGCGCAGGCGAAGTTCGTCCAGGACTTCGTGGCTGCCTGGGCCAAGGTGATGAACCTCGATCGCTACGACCTCGCGTGATCTCAGGGACTAAGCCGTAGCAGTCATTGTGCCGACCAGCCTCGACGTGGCATCGGGTCATTCCCGACCACGTCGAGGTTGACCGAACGCTACCGAGCCGCATGGTCGGCCACCTGGCCAAGGCCGACCCGGCCTGCGCCGGGGGCGTGAAGAAGCGAACACCACGCTCGACATGGGTGCCGGTATTTCCATGCCGTCCGGTTGCGTCAGCGAAGGAACCGGAGCGCGTTGTCGTGGAAGATCTTGCGGCGCACGACGTCGTCGAGCCCGCGCTCCCAGGCCCAGCGGCGTTCCTCGTCGTAGTCGTAGGGAATCAGCGGGAAGTCCGAGCCGAAGAGCACCCGGTCCTGGTGCCGGACGAGGTCCGCATCGGACACGGCGCCGGGATCCGCCCCCGTGTACGGCGTGGCGTGCGGACGTCATGGCCATCGTGGTGTCGACGTAGAGGTGAGGGTACGCCGGCAGCAGCGCCAGGAACTCCGCACTCTGGAACGCGCCCATGTGGGCGACGCAGACGCGCAGTCGCGGGAAGCGCGCCATCAGCCGCGCGAACCGCTCGAACCCCGTGAAGGGATCGCGATACGGCATGGTGCCCACGTGGAGCACGAACACGTGGCCCGCCTCCTCCGCCCGCTCGTACACGCCGAACAGCCGCTCGTCGTCGACGTGGAAGCGCTGCACCGAATGGTGGAACTTGAAGCCACGCAGCCCGAGGTCACCGGTGGCCTCGCGCGCGATGTCGTCGAGGTCGGGGTCGTCGGGGTGCAGCGTGCCGAGCGCGATCGCCTCCGGGAGCCGGGCCGCCTGCGCGGACAACCACTGATTCAGCGCTCGCGACATGCCGGGCTTGTGGGCATAGGAGAAGAAGCAGAAGCGACGCACCCCGCGGGCTCGTAGCGTATCGGCCACCGCCGACGGCTCGAACGAGTGCCCGGCCGGCCAGCCGTGATTGGTGAACCAGCGCTCGATCGCCCGGGCGAGCCCCTCGGGGTGAAGGTGGACGTGGACGTCGACGCTGGGGAACGCCGTCAGGGGGAGCCGGGCTTCCACTACGGCGTCTCCCCGGCCCGGCCCTTGGTGGCGAACTGCCGCTCGTACAGCGCGCGAAGCTCCTCGAGCGTGGTCGCCTGGCCCGGGCCCTTGTCCTCACGGATGTGCGCGATGCGGGCGAAGCGCAGCGCCATCCCCGAGGGATAGGTCGGACTGCGCTGGATCTCGTTGTACTCGACTTCGACGACGACCTCCGGCTGCACCCGCACGGTGTAGCCGTCGTCGGCGAGGGAGAGGGCGCGCAGGCGTTCGGTCATCACACCGAACTCCGCGTCGGTGAGGCCCTTGAAGGTCTTGCCGACGTCCGCGAAGGTCTCTCCGTCGCGCACGGCCAGATGATAGTTGGACAGCCAGCCCCGCCGCCGCCCCGAGCCGCGGTCGGCGGCGACTATCACGCAGTCGATGGTCTCCGGGGTCTTGAGCTTGAACCAGCGCTTGCCGCGCCCGCCCGGCTCGTACGGCGAGCGCGGGTCCTTGGCCATCACCCCTTCGTGGCCCGCGGCAAGCGCGCGGGCATGAAACGTCCGGGCCGACTCGGCGTCGTCGATCAGCACACGCTCGGCCAGGTAGCGGCCGCCGGTCACGCGGGCCAGCGCCTCCCAGCGTTCGGCCTGGGACGCGTCGATGAGCGAGCGGCCGTCGGCGTGCAGGCAATCGAAGAAGTGCAGGGCGAGCGGCATCTCGCGGGCCAGGGCTTCCACGCCGTGGACCCGGCGGAAGCGCCGCATCAGCTCCTGGAAGGGCAGCGGCCGGCCCTCCGCGTCCAGCGCCACGACCTCGCCGTCGAGGATGAAGGGCGCCCCCCGCAGCCCGCGAGCGACGGCCGCCACGTCCGGCAGGCTCCGGGTGACGTCGGAGAGACGGCGCGTCCAGATGCCCACCCGGTCACCCTCGCGATGCACCTGCACGCGGGCGCCGTCGTACTTGAACTCCAGGGCGGTGCGACCGCCGTGGGCGCGCAGCACGTCCTCGAAGTCGGTCGCCAGCTCGGCCAGCATCGGCAGCAGCGGGACGAACGGCCGCGGCGCCACGCCGGCGAGGGCCGCCGCCCCGCCCGCCCGCGCCAGCGCCGCGACCGCAGCCAGGTCGCCGAGGAACAGCGCGGCCCGGCGGACGGCGGTCAGGTCGGCGGCGGCGGCTACCCCGATGGCCTCGAGCACGAGACCGTCGGAGACGCCGGTGCGCAGCTCACCCCCGAGAATTCGATTCAGGAACTCGCGCTCCTCCTCGCCGGCACGCGCCGACAGCTCCGCCAGGCGCGCCTGCCGCGCTCCGCGCGAGCCACTGCCCGTTGCCTCGGCTACCGCCGCGAACGCGGCGCTCACGTCGCCGAGAGTGAGCGGCGGGCCCCCGCGCGCCGGGAGGCCGCGCGGCAGGCCGCGCACGCCGAGCACACGGGGATCTGAAGTGGGGAACGGATGGCCGGTGAGAAACGCCACCGCCGACGGGAGCTCGCTCGTGTCGACGGCCTGGAGGAAGTCGGCCACGAGCCGCCGCTTGTCGAGGCGCCCCGGCGTGGCCTCGAGCCGCCGGCCGAGGCGGGCGAAATCGGCGAAGAGCGTCACGCCCCCATTCTACGGGGTCGAAAAGCCCCGATCCCGGCGCATTCCTACCCGCCCCATCGGCTTGACAAGGCTCGAGCCGGGGTGTGCATTTAAGCGTGTCGGCGGTCGTACATAGGATCGACACCGACCGGAGGTCACTATGGCAGCCACTGTAGAGCGCATCGACGTCGGAACCGCACGGAAGAACGTGTCGAGTGGACAGGCGCTCCTCGTCTGCGCCTACGAGGACGATGCGAAGTGCCGGAAAGGGTCGCCTGGAGGGCTCGATCCCCTTGGCCCGTTTCGAGACAATGGCGGCGACCCTCCCCAAGACCCAGGAGATCATCTTCTACTGCGCTTGACCCGCCGAGGCGTCGGCTGCCGGGCAGGCAGCACGGTACATCGGGCGAGGATTCGAGAACGCCAAGGCGCTCCGCGGTGGGGTCCAGGCATGGGTCCAGGCCGGCCTTCCGGCGAAGGATGAGTGAGCGAGCGAGGCGCGATCTCAGCGCTTAGCCCTTCGCGCGTGACCAGGAGCATCCTGTTCTCCGTCGTGAGCACAAAAATTCCTTGACACGCTGGTCGCCCGGGCTGTACCTGAGGCGGAACGGGTCACGGCCAATTGACCGGCGAGACAGCTCCTGACACGATGGCCAGCGCCTCCGCACGGAGGCGAACGCCCCCTCGCGGCTACTTGGCCATCATCCGCACGATCGACAAGTTTACCGAGATCACCAGCTACGTGTTCGTGGTCGTGATCATTCCCCTGATCCTGGCCAATGTCGTCGAGGTCTTCGCCCGCTACGTGCTGCGGTCGCCGACCGTCTGGGCCCTCGACGTGACCACGATGTCCTACGCGGCCCTCTTCATGCTGGGGGCGGCACTGGCCCTTCTCAAGGGCGCGCACGTCCGGACCGACATGCTATGGGAGCGGTTCTCGGACCGAAAGAAGGGGATGATCGACAGCGTGGCCCTGCTGATCTTCTTCCTGCCGACCATGGCCGTGCTGTTTTCCATCTCCATCGACGATTTCCTCTACTCGATCTCGATCGACGAGCGGTCCAGCTCCGGCGCCTGGACGCCGATCTTGTGGCCGCTGCGCGGCGTGATCCCGCTGACCGCGTTCATGCTGTTCGTCCAGGGCATCTCCGAGCTCATGAAGAGCCTCTGGGCCTGGCGAACCGGGGAGTTCCTGACCGTGCACGAGAAGATCGAGATCTGAGGGCATGAGCGTCAACGAGGCGCTCGGATTTCTCATGCTCCTCAGCATGGTCGCGGTCATCTTCATCGGCTTCCCGATCTCCTTCACGCTGCTGTTCCTCGCCCTGGTGTTCGGCGGATTGGGATTGGGGTGGAACCAGACCTTCAATCTCGCCTATCTGCAGATCTGGGGCACGATGAAGGACGAGATCTTCCCCGCGGTGCCGCTCTTCATCTTCATGGGCTTCATGACCGAGCAGGCCGGGCTCATGGAGCGGCTGTTCGGGGCGATGAGGAGCCTGCTCGCCTCGGTGCGCGGCTCGCTCTATCTGGCGGTCATCCTGACCGCCACCATCTTCGCCATGGCCACCGGCATCGTCGGCGCGGCGGTGACGGTGCTCGGCATCATGGCCGCCCCGATGATGCTCAAGTCCGGCTACGACGCGCGCTTGTCGGCCGGCGCGATCGCCGCCGGCGGCACGCTCGGCATCCTGATTCCGCCCAGCATCATGCTGGTGGTGATGGGCCCGGTCATGGGCGTGCCCGTCAACATGCTGTACTCGGCGGCCTTCGGCCCCGGCTTCTTGCTCGCCTCCTGCTACATCGGCTACACGCTCCTGCGCAGCTTCATCAACCCGAAGCTGGGGCCGGCCATGACCATGGAGGAGCGCCGGGCCGCCTACGACGACATGACGACGGAGAAGGTCCGCTTTCCCGTGGTCGGTGCTGGGTCTCGTCTGCATGGTCGCGATGACCTATCTCGGCGCCGACGTCGTCTTGAGTCGGCTGGACGTTCCGCCGCTCACCGTCAGCGTCGGCCCGGTCGTCGGTGTCGGGCGTCGCGCTGTTGCCCGCGCTGGCCACCGCGGTCCCCTACTTCCGGAACCGCTACTTCCGGGCGCGTGGTGCTGGGCGTCGCGCCGCTGAGCGCGCTCATCGGGTTCACGCTCGGCACCATCATCGGCGGGCTGGCGACGCCGACCGAGGCGGCCTCGTGCGGAGCGTTCGGCGCCACCCTGCTGGCTTTGATCTATGGCCGGCTGGACTTCAAGTCGGCCAAGAACGCGGCGATGGGCACGATGGTCACCGTCGCCATGGTCCTGTTCTTGGCGGTGGCGTCCAACGTGTTCGGCGTCCGTCTTCACGAAGCTGGGCTCGGCCAACCTGATCACGGATTCGCTCCTCGCCCTCCCGGTGGGCGACTGGTGGAAGCTCGCGCTCATCATGGCCATCTTCTTCATCCTGGGATGGCCGTTCGAATGGCCGGTGATCATCCTCGTCTTTCTGCCGATCGTCCTGCCGGTGATCGAGAAGTTCCAGCTCGGCCTCAACAAGCTCGATTTGCTGATCTGGGTCGGCACCGTGATCGCGGTCAACATGCAGACGGCGTACTTGAGTCCGCCGGTGGCGATGTCCGCCTACTATCTGCGCAACGTGGTGCCGCAATGGAGCCTGTCCACCATCTACCGGGGCATGGCCGACTACATGGTGATCCAGGTCTTCGTCCTCATCGTGCTGCTGCTCTTCCCGAAGATCGCCCTGTGGCTGCCGCACTTCGTGCGGTAGGGGAGACGCCGCCGGGGAGACGAAAAGAAAGGGCGGCCGAGGGGCCGCCCTTCTCGTGTCTCGACCCGGTCCGGCGATCAGCGCTTCGCGGGCCAGTAGTGATCAGCCTGGAAGCTGTAGGGCGGGAACATGAAGCGCTTGGCCGGCACGACCTTCGACGCATAGGCGCGCTGCGACTCGTAGACCTTCTTGAAGAACGGGTTCTTGGCGGATTCGGCCGCCGCGAACTCGTCCCACACCTTGAGAAACGCCTTGTTGATCTCGGGCGGCGTGGTGAGCAGCTTCACGTTGTGCTTCTCCACCAACTCGGCGATGGCGTCCGCGTTCTGCCGCTGCCACGACGCCCACCAGCGCAGGAAGGTCTCCGACGTGGCCGACTGGATCGCCTCCCGCTGCTGGGGCGTCAGGCTGTCCCAGACGTCCTTGTTGATGGCGAGCTCGGCGACCGAGGCGCTCTCGTGCATGCCCGGCGTGTAGTGGTACTTCCAGACCGTGTGGAGGCCGAGCCGGTGGTCCTCGACGCCGCCGACCCACTCCGCACAGTCGATGGTGCCACGCTCGGCGGCGGGCAGGATCTCGCCGCCCGGCATGTTGACCACGGCCATCCCCATCTTGGAGTAGAGCTCGGCCACGATGCCGGTCTGGCGGCACTTCATGCCCCGGAAGTCGGCCAGGTCCTTGATCGGGCGCTTGAACCAGCCCATCGCCTGCGGGCTCGGGGGGATGCTGGGGAACGCGACGAGGTTGAGCTTGAGCTCCTTCTGGTAGAACTCGTTCCAGAGGTCGAGCCCGCCGCCGTCATAGACCCAGCCGATGAAGTCGATGGCATCCATCCCCGCGATGCCGGCCGGCGTGTTGGCGAAGAGCGTCGCCGCCTTGTTCTTGCCAAACCACCAGTAGGAGATCCCGTAGGCGCCGTCGATCACCTTCTTGTGGGTCGCGTCGAGGATCTCGAACGGCGGCACGATGGCCCCGCCCGGCAAGGCGTCGATCTTGAGCTGGCCCGCGGTCAGCTTGTCGACTCGATCGGCAAAGAACTTGAAGGCCTCCTGGGTCGTGGATGACGCCGGCACCGCGGACTGCATCTTGAGCACTCGCGGCGGTTGGGCCTGCTGGGCGGGCACTGGTCCGGCGAACGCCACCGTGATCGACACCGCCGCGACCACGGCGGCTCTCGTGAGGGTAGTAAAGGCCATTCTTGTCATCCTCCTATTGTGCGAAGCGGGTGTGGGCCCCTTCTTCGGTCTCGCTGGCCGAAAGCTTACCTCGGAGCAGGGGCTTTCAACCAGAGGGACCGTTCGGGCCCCCGCTGAGGCCGCCCGGCCACACGCTGTGACTCCCCGGGAGGCAGTTTCCAGCCACGCGGACCGATTCTGGTGTTAGATAGCGGACATGATTACAGGCCCTATCATCGCCGAGATCGCGGCGCTGGTCGGAGACCCTGCGAGAGCGACCATGGTGTCGGCGCTTCTCGATGGCCGCGCCCTGACCGCGAGCGAGCTTGCCGGTACGGCGCGAATCACGCCTCAAACCGCCAGCGCTCATCTCGCGAAGCTGACAGAGGCGGGCATGCTTTCGGTGGTCCGCAATGGCCGGGAGCGCCATTTCCGGCTTGCCTCGCCGACAGTGGCAGACATGATCGACGGGATCGTCGCCGTCGCTCTAGAGAAGAGACCACGATACCGCCCCCTATCCCAGCAAGCACGCGCGCTCAGTGCGGCCCGCATTTGCTACGACCACCTTGCGGGCCGCCTCAGCGTTGATCTCACCGATGCTTTCGTCGCCCGAAAATACATCGTGCTCGACGAGGAGACCGCTGAAATCACGACCGCGGGCACCCGGTTTCTCAGCACATTCGGGATCGAGCTGTCCAGACTACGCTCGACCCGCCGGCCCCTTTGCCGACTCTGCCTCGATTGGACCGAACGACGCCCACACATCGCGGGAGCGGTAGGGGCCGCGATCACCAGGCGCTGCTTCGAACTCGGCTGGATGGAAAGGATGAAGCGCAGCCACGCCGTTATCGTCACCCCGTTGGGGCGGCGGGGCTTCCAGGAGAGCTTCGGCATCGCCGCGTCCGACCCGGGCGAGCGACGGACACGCTAGTGGCGGCCGGGGAATGATCGGGTGGGATCGCTCGAGAAGCCAACGCGAGGCCATTCGCTCTCGGAAACGGATCCACGGCGACCTGCCGACGTCTTGCCGTCGGTCGCGGAACCCCGGTAGATGCTTCGATCATCGCCGAAGTGTTGAGCGCAGCGTTCGACCGTTTCGGATGTAAGATCGCCGTCAGGATTAACCAGCCCTTTCATCGTGGGTGTGCCGTCTAGATTGGTCCGCGTTGCGGCGCGTGGCGAACGGCTCGTGGCTGGCGTGGGACGCCGCATCGCTGACGTGGGGGAGGTGGCCATGCTCGAGGGGAAAACCCGCATTCCGCCGGTCGACGTCGAGACGCTTCCGGACGACCTGCGGGAGGTGCTCGAGGAACAGCGCAAGCTTCGGGGGGCGCCGCTCTATCCCTACCTCTTCTATGCGCGCAACCCGGCGTACTTCCGCGCCGCGCAGGCGATGTGGACCGCCCTCCAACAAGAGACGAAGCGCGTGCCCGGTACGCTCAGGGCGCTGCTCAACCGTCGCGTCGCCTGGTGGAACGGCTGCGAGTTCTGACAGGACGCCAATGCTGCCGTGGGCAGCAGGCTCGGCGTCTCGACGGAGAAGCTCGAGGCGCTCAACGACTACGCGAAGAGCCCGCTCTTTACCGATGCGGAGAAGGTGGCGCTCGAATACGCCGACGCGATCACGGACACGCGCCGCGACGTGGACGACGAGCTGTTCGCGCGCGTGCACCGGCACTACGACGACGACACCATCGCGGAGCTGACGATGATCATCGCGTGGGAGAACGCATCCTCGCGCTTCAACCGGGCGTTCCGCATCCCCTCGCAAGGGTTCTGGAAGCGATGATCGGCGGAGGTGCTGGCGTCATGTCCCCCGGCCCCAGAGCCCGCAATAGCGGCGCAGCACGTACGGCAAATTGTTTTCGTATCCAGGCCAGCTCGCGTACTTCGGCAGCTTGAGCTCTTTCTCGACTCCGTCCCAGCACTTGCCGGCGTGGGCCTCGGCTTTGACGGCGGCGGAGGCGTCCTGCAGGAATGTCAGGAAGTTTTGGACGTCCTCCTTGGTGCCGAGCCGCCCGCCGGGTCCAGGATGGCCGGGGATCAGCCGGTCCCATTCCATCGCCATGACCTTCTTCAGCGAGTCTTCCCATTCCATCGGATACGAGTCGATCATGCCGCGCCCCGGAAACGAGCCCACCGGAATGAAGTCGACGGCGAAGAGCAGCTTTTCCTTCGGTAGCCGCATGACGATGGAGCTGTCGGAATGGTTGAGGCCGAGGTAGGTCAGCTCCAGGCGAGTCTCCCCGAGCTTGAGCGTCTTGTCCTTGCGGAACGAGTCGTCGGGCAGGACCGTGTGCGGGTCCTTCAGCACCTCGAGGCGCTCCTTGGCGCGCTTGTGCGCGACGAAGGTGGCGCCGGCGTCCTTGAAGGGCTTGCCGCCCGCGATGTGGTCGAGGTGGTGATGGCTGTAGATGACGTACTTGATGGGCTGGTTCGTGACCTTGCGGATCTCGTCGACGTAGGTCGTGACCGCCTGCGGGCGGCCGTAGCCGATGGGGTCGGTGGCGATCACGCCCTCGGAGGTGACCACGAACATCGACTGGGCGTTGCCGTAGCGGAAGATGTAGACGTTGTCGGTGCCGTCGACCTTGGTGGTCGCGAACGGCGGCGGTGTCGGCTGCTGCGCCTGGGCGGTCACGAAGAGGCAGGCGGCGGCCAGGGCAGCGCTTACAAGAGCGTAGGACATGCGTGCCATCGATGGCTCCTTTCGACGAGTGGGCCAGAGGATCGCGCAGAATTTCATGGCGGCCGCTCAGGCCGCGACCTTCATACGGCAGAAGCAGGAGGCCTTCACCGGCACCTCTGACCTTGCCAGCGCCAGGTCGAGACGCTGCTTGATCAGGGCGGCCTCGACCGTCTCGCCACGCCGGGTCAGGCATTCGTGCAGCCCGTGCAGGCTCCAGAGATTGTCGGGATGCTGGCAGGCCCGGCTGAGCTTGCCGTCGAGGCCGAGATCCGAACGGTAGATCGCCTCGGCCTCGGCGACCTGGCCCTGTTCCAGCAACAGCGCGCCGAGCGCGTGCCGGGTCGGCTGCATCCAGCCCCACGGCTCATCGTAGGGCAGCGCGTCGTCAAGCTCGACCGAGCGCCGCAGATGGGTGAAGGCGACCTCGTAGTTGCCGCGCCGGTACTCCAGCTCGCCGTTCAGCATCTCCTCGGCCACTGCCAGCAGGTCCCGGACGGTGTTGTTGTGCACCAGCCGACTCTCCGGCACCCGCCGCTTCGCCTCGATGAACGCTGCCTTGGCCGCCTCGGCCTGGGCGATGTGGCCCAGCGCCGAATGGGCCACCGCCTGGGCGTAGAGCATCATCGCGGTGGTCGAGCAGTAGAGCTCCCGGTCACGGGGCAGGTCCTGGGCGATGATCTCGTGCCACTTGCCGAAGCGCACCAGCACGTGCTGCTTCATCGGCAGGTAGCCTTCGACGAAATCGGCCATCGGCGGTGAGGGAATGCGCAGGAGCTCCTCGGGCGTGGTGTCGATTAGCTCCTGCGCCGCCTCCATGGCCGGCCCGTACTGGCCGAGGAACATGGCCCCGTAGACCGCGAAATGGTAGTCGTGGGTGCGGTAGAGCGCGTAGACGTTCAGCGCCCCCTCTCGGGCCAGGAACTTGCGGTCGACGGCGATCGCCTTCTGGTTGTAGACCAGCACGTCGCGGTAGTGGCCGCAGAGCACGTCGATGTGGGTCGGCATGTGGATCAGGTGCCCGGCATCCGGCACCAGATCGCGCAGCCGGTCGCCCGCCCGCAGCGCGCGCTGCGGGAAGGGCGACATCTCCATCAGGTGGACGTAGAGATGGAGAAGCCCCGGGTGGTTCCACGAGGCGGGGATGTCGCGGAAGGCGCCCTCCAGCACCTCGACCGCTTCCGCCGTGCCGGCGCCCTCGGCGATGCCTCCGGTCTTGAGGTCCCACATCTTCCAGGGCGTGAGGTTCAAGATCGACTCGGTGAAGACCTCGCGCACCTCGAGGTCGTCGCGATGGGCGCGGAACACCTCGCGCATGGCATCCGCATAGGCGGCATCCCACGGCGATTGGTCTTCGATACTCTCGCGCTGCGGATAGCGCGCGGGCAGGGCGCGGATCAGCGCCTGCTCGACCGGGCTGGCGCTGCCCGCATGGGTCAGGGCGTTCTGCATCGCGTCATAGGCGGCGGCAAGCGCAGCGGCCTTGCCGGCCGGATCGTAACGGTGCCAGGGCAGGTTGTAGTTCGGCCCGGCGGCGTAGGAGATACCCCAATAGGCCATGGCGCAGCCGGGGTCGAACTCCAGCACCTTCTGGAAGCAGGCGATCGCCTCACCGTGGTTGAAGCCGTAGAGCCAGTTGAGGCCCCGGTCGAACCAGAGCTGGGCGTCGGGTACGGAGGTGGTGACCTTGCGGGTGTACGGGCCGAGGTCGTAGTAGTCCATCTGATCCTCCATTGCGGCGGGATGGCGCCGACGGGGGCGTTCCGGTCCGGCCGATTATGCCACGGGGACGGCGGCACGCGTGCCGCGCGACCGCAGCTGGAGGCAGGTAGTTCCGTGGCGGGGCCGAAGAGCTGTGGCCGCCTCCTATTTCTTGATAGCGAAGTCCGCCTGGGCAAAAATCTGACGGATCTCGATCACGTCGCCTTCGTCGGCGGGGCACCGTTGCGCCCATTTCACGAGCTCTTCTTTTGAGCTGGCCTCCACCATCCAATAACCGCCCAGCACTTCTTTCGTCTCGATGAATGGCCCATCGGTCACCATCGGCTTCCCTTTGCCGAACGAAACGCGCGCGCCGGTGTTGAGCGGATGAAGGCCGTTCAGCGAGAGGATTTTGACGGCCTTGCCCAACTCCTCATTGAAGCGGGCCATCTCCTCAACTTTCTTTGGGTCGGGCACAAAGCCGGGGTCCAACTTCTTGTTGTCTCGATAAACATTCGGGATCATCAGCATCATGAATTGCATGGGTCTTCTCCTTGGATCTTAGTTTGGTCCTTCACCCTTAGTCGTTTGGCAGCCCCCAGATTCGACACACATCCAAACTATGTATTTTCTAATAGAGGATGGGCCCCGAGGGGAGGTAGAGCTCAGGCCGGCCGAACGGCCGCGAGGCGAGGAAGATCGCGAGCTCGCCGATTCGGAAGCCGCAGCCGACCAGCGCCTCGAGCAGGGAAGCGCAGGCGCCGGGGACGCGCATCGTCACGTTTCCCCCGCCGCCCGCGTTTGCGGCCGCCGCCACCGCCTGGAGGAGTGCCGTCTCGTCGCGTCCCGCCGCCGGCCCGATCCGCTCCCCCCGCCGATAGGCGAAGGCGGTGAGCATGCCGCCGCGCTCGATCGCCACCGCCGCGCTGGTGTCGCTCCGCCAGTGGGCCAGGTCGTCGGCGCGCCCGTGGCCGAAGACCTCGGCGGTCAGCTTCTCGGCGGCGCCGGGATCGCACGGCAACTCCCGCTCCCGCGCGTCGAGCCGGACCCGCGCCCTGAGCCGTGCCACCGCCGCGGCATCCCCCTCCAGGCGGTAGATCGGCCAGCGCGGCGCCATCCCGGCCATCACGTAGCGGGCCTGGGCGCGCGGGTCGAGCGTGGCCCAGGTGCAGCGCACCTCCGCACCGCGCTCCTCACCGTAGGCCAAGGCCCGCTGGAGCAAGGCCCGCCCCAGGCCTCGCCCCTGGTTGCCGGGAAGCACGAAGAACATGGACAGGTACCACACTCGGCCGCGGACCAGGGCCGAGACCATGCCATGGATCCGCCCCTCCTCGACGGCGCAGAAGTAGCCGTCGGGGTCGCTGGCCAGTCCCGCCCGGGCATCGCTCGCCACCGGGGCGTCGGCCGGCCTCGCCGCCGGCCGGCCTCTGCGCACCTGGAGGTCGTTGCTCGAGGCGACGTGCACCCGCCAGACCTCCTCGAGCTCGTCCGGCCGGACCTTGCGAATATGCGGCTCGCCGCTCACGGGCGCATCATAGCAACGCCCGCCCGCCTGCGCGGCGGACCGCTCGCGCGCCGGCGGCGCAGGGTCGTCGCGCCGGGGATTGCCGGCCGCGAGGCCGTCGCGTACGAGCCTCTTCTTTCCGGCGCGCCGCGATCGACTAGACCTCGGCGGTGCGGCGGCCGCTCGGGGTGAGGAGAAGGCGCCCGCCGACGACGAGTGCCAGCCCGCCCACCGCGGTCACGAAGATCCGCGCATTCTCCTCGCCCAGAAGACCGCTCGCGAACGGGCCGACGAACATCGCGGCGTCGACGCCGACGCGGTATAGGCCCATCCGCCACGCCAGGTGCTCGGCGCGCGTGTGCTCGCGGATCACGCCGACCGGCAGCATCCAGCCCGCGAGGCCAAACCCGAAGCACGCGCAGCCCGCCACGAACCACGGGAACGACCCCAGGCCGACCGCGGCCGTGCCCAGCCCGAGCACCACGATGACGAAGCCGAGGACGGGCGTGCGCCCCAGGCCGTCGGCGAGCCGGCCCACCGGCAGCAGCGCGACGAGGTCCACGAGCTGGGCAAGCATGAGCAGGCCCGAGACGCCACCCCGGTCGAGGCCGAACTCGCGCGTCCCCCGGAGCGGCAGGAGGAACTGGCTGACCGCGGACCACGCCAGGGCGAGGACGATGCCCGCCGCGAACATCGTCCACAGCGCCACCGACATCCGATCCCCGCGGCCCGCGTCCGATGTGCGCGCCGCGCGCGTCTCCGGTGCCCTCGAGGCGTCGGGGAAGCGCCGGCGGATGCTCGGCACCGCGGCGAGGATCAGGAGCAGGGGCGCCGAGGCGATCAGCAGCGAGAGGCTCCAGCCCCAGTGGCCGGGGAGCAGCCCGACGAGGCCGAGTCCGCCGAGGACGCCGATCATCGCGGAGAACTCGAAGATGTTCAGGCGCACGGAGGCCCCGGGCCCTCGGTCATCGAGTAGTAGCGCGATGAGCCCACTCACGGTACCGAGGGTGTACGCGAAGCCCAGGATCAGCCGCCCGAGCACCAGCACGGGGAACGACGAGGATGCAGCCAGCAACACGGTGCCGGCGAGCATGAGTGCGGGGGCCACGCAGAGTGTGGTGCCGAGGTAGCGGCCGGCCAGCCAGCCGGCAGGGATCGCGGCGGCCATGCGGGCGAAGCCCAGCGCCCCGGCCACGACGCCGAGCTGCCAGTCGGCCAGCGCGCCGGCGCGGCCGATCTCGGGCAGCAGCGGGCTGAAGGCGCCCATCGAGAAGCAGCTGCAGAGGCTGATGAAGCAGAGCAGCGCGGTGCTGCTCAAGGCGAGAACGGTCATCAACTGCGATCGTGCACCGGCGACCGCGGGGCAGTCAAGACGCGGCCGTCTGCAACATCCTAGGACTGCGCCAAATCAGTCTGGCGGCCGCGATCAGGCGTAGCGCCTGGGTCGGCGGTTGCACACGCGATCGTGTCCACCATCTCCACCCGCTCGCCACTGGCTCTCGATGTGGTCGAGCCACCGTCCCTGGGGATGCCACTAACGGAACTGCTCGAGTAGAATCAAGACGCCCGCGCCCGTGTGTCACCTGACGGCGCGTCCAGGGTGGGATAAGGTAGCGCGAAAAAAGGAGGAGATCACGATTATGTCGGAGTACATACCCAGCCCAAGGCAGTGGGTGCGTGACCAGGTGCAGCTCTACGAGGGGAGTGGTGGGACCGAAGGCACTACCCTCCGCGAGACGGGGCTGCCGGTGATCATCGTGACGCACACCGGAAACAAGACGGGCGCGATTCGCAAGACTCCGCTGATGCGCGTCACGGACGGCGCCAACTACGTCCTCGTCGGCTCGGTGGGAGGAGCGCCGGCACACCCGGTCTGGGTATACAACCTGCGCTCCAACCCCGCGGTCGAGATCCGCGACCATACCGTGGTCCAGGCCATGCGGGTCCGCGAGGTGGACGAGGAGCACGAGCGGGCGCGGCTGTGGAAGCTCGCCGTCTCGGCGTATCCACCTTACGCGGACTACCAGGCGCGCACCACACGTCGAATCCCGGTCTTCATTGCGGAGCCGCAAGACCAAGGGAGCCGAAGAGCCTGAGACGCGGGCCGTACACGTCGTCCTCGGTCGACGGAAAGTGGATCACGCTCTGAGCCTATCGGCCCTGTTCACGGACCCGGTGTGACCGGAGACGTGATCGTCGCGATCAGTCCTGACGAGCGGCCAGGATGGTGAGTGAGACCTGCACGCGCTCGCCGAGGTACGCGGCGCCCGTGTCCATGGCCGCGTTCCAGGTCACCCCGAAGTCGCGCCGGTCGATCGCCGTCTCCGCCCGGAAGGCCGCGGCGATCTTGCCGCTGAACGGGTGCTTGGCCTGGCCGAGATAGCGCGTGTCCAGGACCACCGGCTGCGTCACGCCGTGAATGGTGAGGTCACCCGTCACCTTCCAGTGCGCCGGCTCGAGAGCCTCGACTCGGGTGCTCCTGAACGTGATCGTCGGATGGTCCCTGCCGCCGAGCAGGTCGGCGTCCATGAGCCGGCTCATGAGGCGATCGTTGGTCACGTCCACGCTGGCCACCGGAATCGAGGCGTTGACCGACGACCCGGCAGGCCGGGCCGCATCGAACTCGAGCGATCCCTCGAGCGCGCGAAAGCTCGTGCGGTAGGTCGAGAACCCCATGTAGTCGAGCGAGAACTCGACGCTCGAGTGCACCGGATCGATGGTCCATGTCGCAAACGTGGTCGCCATGGTGGCCCTCCTCGGGATGCCAATACTAGGCCCGTTGCGCGTCGATGAGGTGACCCGTCGTCATCGGCGGTATTGCTCGTCGCTGACCTTTTCCATCCACTCGCCGTTTTTGACCACCCCATTGCTGAGTCCAGCCGGGGCCAGCGGTCACGATCAACGTCTGACCCAGCGGGTGGGTGTGCCAAGCCGCCCGAGCGCCGAGCTCGAACGTAACGCGGCCGCCAGACACGCGTGACGGCGGGTTCGCGTTGAACAGGGGATCAATGCGTACGATGCAGAAACGAGCTGCGGGCGGGTTCTCTTGCTGGCACCGGGGGCACTGCATATTGGTCCTCCACTGATCGGGCCCGGCAGTTTGCCCCCGGGGCGAGAGTAGCCCGCGGGTCCGGAGGCCGTCAACGCCCCCCTTCCTCTATTCTATAATGGGAGACCGTCACGATGAGTCGGAAGGAGGCTCCGCGAGCGGGCCTGGTCAAGGCCGCCCTGGCGGGACGCATCACGAATGCGCAAGGCGCCCAGGCCCTCGACGTGTCGCTCGCGGCAGTTTCGGCGACTCAAGGTCGCGCTATCGGGAGGCGGGCGTCCGGGGCCTGGTCCATCGGCTGCGCGGGCGCCCCTCGCCGCGCACGGGGGACGTCGAGGTCGCGGGAACGGGTGTGCGAACTGGTCCAGACCACCTACCGCGATTTCAATGACTGCCACGCCACCGAGAAGCTCCGCGAGGTCGAGGGCCTGGTGGTCAGCCGCAGCACCGTCCGCCGACTCCGCCGCGGGCCTTGGCGTGGCCGCGAAGCGCCGCCGCCGCCCTCCGCAGCACCGCGCCCGCCGCCCCCGGCGGGCCGCCAGGCGGCAGCCCTCGTCCTCATCGACGGCAGCGCGTTCGATTGGCTGGGCACCGGCACGCCTCTGCTCCTGCTCGGCGCCATCGACGATGCCACGGGCACCGTCCTCGCCCTCCACTTCCGGCCCGCCGAGGATCTGCACGGCTATCTCACCCTGCTCCGCGGCCTCGCCGACGCACGCACGGCCTGCCGGTGAGCCTGTACGGCGATCGCCTCGGCGTCTTCGTCCGCAATGACGCGCACTGGAGCCTCGAGGAGGAACTGCAGGGCGCGCAGCACCCCACCCAGTTCGGCCAGGTGCTCCGGGAGCTCGGCATCGGCTATATCGCCGCGCACTCGCCGCAGGCCAAGGGCCGCATCGAACGGCTCTGGGCCACCCTGCAGGATCGCCTCGTCGCCGAACTGCGCCTGCGTGGCCTCCACACCGTCGCGGCCGCCGAGGCCTATCCTGCCCGACCTATCTCGTCGACCACAACCGCCGCTTCGCCCAGCCCGCCGGCCGTGGCCGACCCCGCGTGGCGCCGCCCCCCGCGCGATCTCGCCGATCGTCTCAGCTGCCGCTACCCCCGGCGCGTCGCATGTGACAACACCGTCCGGCTCGGGGCGCGCGTCGTCCAGATCCCCCGCGGGCCGCACGGCCGCTCGTACGCCGGCTGCCGCGTGACCCTGCACGAATGCCTCGACGGGCGCCTGCTCGTCGACTACCAGGGCCGCCGCCTCGCCACTGCGCCCGCGCCCGCGGCGCGACTTCGTCCTGGTCCCCCGCCGCCCACCCCGCCGCCGCGCCTCCCGGAGCCCCCTGCGCCCCGCCCCCCTGGGCCACGCGGCGCCGCTCGCGGCGCTCGCGGCGCTGGCCCAGCATCTGCGGCGCTCCGCCCGCCCACATCCCTGGCGGCATACCTTCTCCCGCCGCCAACGCGAGCGCCAACGCGACCTCACCCCGACCGGAGGGAGGACATTCTCACTGAACAGTTATGCGGACATTTCTACTGGACAGCGACACGCCCCCCTTCGGGCAGTGCCGGGGTTCGATGCCATCGTCGTCAAGCTAGTCGATAAGGTCCCTCCTAGCAGAATGCCGGCGCCACGGCCTCGAGCTTTTCCCGCAGACCGGGGCCCAGCTTGCCCACCGTGGTCAGGAAATTCGGATGCGTGATCCCCGAGCCGATGAACGTCCAGCGGAGCGTCTTGAGCTGAGCGGCGCTGACCCGCTCCTTTTCTTCAAGGGTCAGGCGACGCCCCGTGGCCCGTTCCAGGCTGGCCAAGTCGAGCCGAGTCTGCTGCTGCATTCCGCCGTCGATGAAGCCGCCGAGCTCGAGGTACTCGTCCACCGCCTTGCCAATGTCGTCGGGCGCCATCTCCGCCGCCAGCTCGTCGACCATCAGTGTGTCGAATTTGGTGTGCTGGGCCTCTTCCAGCCAGTGGTGCTTCAGCAAGCTCTTGAACTGGGGGTCGAGATCCTGGTCGTCCCTGATGGATTCCAGGTAATGCCGTTGCACGAACCACTCGATGTGGAGCGTGAGCAGCGCCACCGCCAGTGGGCTGTGCGACAGCACCTCGGTCGCTATCGCCTCCGGGGGCCCGATCACCTCGCAGGGGTGGCCAAAGCCCGCGTCGAACTCCGCCCGGAATCGCTTGAAGAGCTGGATGTGTTTGGCTTCCTCGCTCGCGAACTGGATGAGCGCCCGCGTCCGGTAGTTGTCGCCGGCTAGGCGCGGCCTCGCGTGGTCCAGCACGAACGGCAGGATGAACTCCTCGACGAGCCCGAACATGACGAGGTAGCCCAGCCCCCGGATCTGATTCAAAGTCCGCTGCTCGCCGTTCGAGAGGAAGTCGAGCGCCCTTACACCGGCCAGCGACTCAGGCATGAAGGGCTTGGTGAAGTCGATCCGCTTGTCCCCTCCGATGATGTCCTCGATCTTCCAGTTGACCTTCTGGGCCGTGGCGAGCGTGCTTTCGTACGTGTAGGTGGCCATTGCTACCTCCTGTGTGTGGTTCGTCGACCTCTCGAGCGAAGGCGGGGCAACTAGCGTGCCACGGCGGCCAAGCGCGACATTTCGAGTCTTTATCCGAACGGCGAGACAACTGGGTGGCTGGAGAGTGGGCGAATGTCCTGCGGGCTTGTCCCGAGTCAGGGAAGACTGCCCTACGCCTCGCCCTTACCTGATTAGGTATGAAGTGGCTAGCCGCGACCGACATATCGGAGACGGATGCGCTATCCTTACGCGCGCCATGGCCACCCGGCATCCCCGCCGACCGCGTCCCGACCTGACCGCGCAGGCCCGGCGGGCCGGCGTCCGTCTCGTGCGCTTCCTCTACACCGACAACGGCGGCATCACGCGGGGGAAGGCCACGCACGTGGACGCGCTCGCGCATCGACTGACCGACGGCATCGGGCTGACGGTGGCCATGCAAGCGATGAACATGCTGGATCAGCTCCAGCCCGTCGAGGGCCTCGGTCCCGTCGGCGAGATCCGGCTGATCCCTGATCCGCAGACGTTCACCGTGCTCCCGTACGCGCCGCATACGGCGGCCATGACGAGTGACATGCTCACGCAGGAGGGGGCGCCCTGGGAGGCGTGCCCGCGTGCCTTCCTCAAGCGGCAGATCGCCGCCTGCGGCGCGGCAGGGTTCAGCGTGCGCGCCGCCTTCGAATGCGAGTTCACGCTGGCCGTGAAGCAGGCCGACGGCGGGTTCGCGCCGCTGGACGAGAGCCTCTGCTTCTCCACCGTCGGGATGACGACGGCGGCGCCCGTGATGGACGACGTCGTGGCCGCCCTCGAGGCGCAGCGCATTCCGGTCGAGCAGTACTACCCGGAGCTCGGCCACGGCCAGCAGGAGCTGACGATTGGCCACGCGCCGGCGCTCGAAGCCGCCGACCACCAGGTCTTCTATCGTGAGACGGTGCGGGCCGTCGCTCACCGCCACGGACTCTGGGCCTCGCTCGCGCCCAAGCCCTTCGTCGATCAGGCCGGCAACGGCGCGCACATCCACTTCAGCCTGTGGGACGCGGCGGGCCGCCGATCCCGCATGTACGATCCGCGCGGCCGCTATGGCGTGAGCACGCTCGGCTATCACTTCATCGCGGGCGTCCTCGAGCACCTGTCGGCTCTGCTCGCGCTCACGTGTCCGAGCGTGAACTCGTATCGTCGGCTCCAGCCGCACTTCTGGAGCTCCGCCTACAAGGCGTGGGGGCCCGACAATCGCGAGGCGGCGGTACGGGTGCCGTCGACGTTTCCCTCCGACCGCGCCGGCTCGACCAACGCCGAGCTCAAGGCGTCGGACTCGTCGTCGAATCCCTACCTCGCGCTGGGCGGAGTGCTCGCGGCCGGGCTTGACGGCGTCACGCGCGCGCTCGATCCGGGCGAGCCCGTGCTCGTCGACCCTGGCGCCCTATCCGAGACCGAGCGGCGCGAGCGCGGGATCCAGCGGTACCCGACCACGCTGGACGCAGCGCTCGATCAGCTGGAGCGTGATCCGGTGCTCATGTCAGCCCTCGGCCCGACACTGGCCCGCGCGTACCTCGCCGTGAAGCGGTCGGAAGCGGCGGCATTCGGACGTGAGGACGCGGCGTTCGAGACGAAGCACCACTTCTGGAAGTTCTGAAGGTGGACCTCGACGCCGTCCCGATACTGGATCAGCACTGCCACTCGCTGCTGCGTGACGGGACGGTCGCCGACGCCGTCGTCTACGCAGGATTCTTTTCCGAGAGCGGCGATCCGACGATGCACGCGCACCACGTCCCCGAAACCGTCTTTTACCGATGGGCCATCCGAGAGCTCGCGGGGATCCTGGCCTGCGCGCCGACGACCGAGGCCGTGGTCGCCGCGCGCGGGGGCATGTCGACCGCCGCGCTGGCGCAGCGTCTGCTCGGGCAGGCGAACATCGCCGTGCTCCTGGTCGATCACGGCTACCAAACCGAAGAGACGTGGCCGCCGGCTGAGCTGGCGGCGCGTGTGCCGTGTCGTGTCTTGCCAATACTGCGCCTCGAGGCGCTCGCCCAGGAGCTGATCGTCCTCCATGAGACCTTCGAAGCCCTGCTCGACGCGTACTCCGCGGTCGTCGAGCGGGCACAGGCGGATGGCTTCGTCGCCCTCAAGAGCATCGTCGCGTACCGCACGGGCCTCGCGGTGGCGCCGACGTCGCGCGCCGCCGCCGCCGCCGCGTTCGGCCCCGTGAAGGAGCGCGCGCGGCGCGACGGTCGAGTGCGTCTCGCCGCAAAGCCGCTCAACGACTACCTGCTCCTGCGTGCGCTCGAGATCGCGGCGCGACAGGCCCTGCCCGTGCAGATCCACACCGGCTTTGGCGATGCCGATCTCGACCTCCGCGAGGCGAACCCGCTGCATTTGCGTCCACTGCTCGAGAGCGGCCGGTATGCGAACGTGCCCTTCGTCCTCCTGCACGCGAGCTACCCCTACGTCCGCGAGCTCGGATACCTGGCGGCCATCTACGCCAACGTCTATGCCGACGTGGGGCTCGCCATCCCGCATCTCGCCGCCGAGATTCCAACGATGCTGCGCCAGGTTCTGAGCCTCGCACCCTCGACCAAGGTGTTGTACTCGAGCGACGCCTCGCAGATCCCCGAGCTGTTCTGGCTGGCTGCGCGCTGGGGGCGACGCGGGCTCGGGACGGTGCTGGACGAGCTGATCACCCTCGGCGCGCTGGACGGCGACGAGGCGCTTGCGATGGGGCGGCGGGTGCTCGGGGGAAACGCCGCCGGGATCTACGGGCTGCCTTGGCCATAGCCGACCAGACCACGCCCGACGAGGCGGGTGCGGAGGCGTGGCTCGCGTGGTCGGGGCTCGGACCGCGGTATGAGCGCATCACCAACAGGTGGCTGGCGACATTTCTCCCGGCTAGTGGCCGAGCGGCATGATTTGCCGGTAGGCTGAAAGCATGGGATCCCCCGACGGAGGCGACGCGCCCGTCCTGAGGGATCGAGCGTTCCTGCTCCTCGTCGTCGTCGTCTCCCTGGCCTTCGCGTGGATCCTCTGGCCGCTGTCGGGAGCGATTCTCTGGGGCACGATCATCGCGATCGTGTTCGCGCCGCTGAACCGGCGGCTGGGACGGGCATTTTCCGGGCGCCGCGCGCTCGCCGCGCTGGTGACCCTGAACATCGTCATCGTCATCGTCATCTTGCCCGTGACGGTGGTGGGCGCGGCGCTGATCGGCGAGGTGGCGGGCGCGTACGAGAGGATCAAGTCCGGGGAGCTGAGTTTTGGCCTGTACTTCCAGCAGGTCGTCCAGGCCCTGCCCGCGTGGGCGGTGAGGCTGCTGGACCGCTTTGGGCTGACCAACCTCTCGGCGGTCCAGGAGCGCCTGTCCGGCGCGCTGATGCAGGGCAGCCAGTCCCTCGCCACGCAGGCCATCAGCATCGGGCAGAGCACCTTCGACTTCGTCGTGAGCCTGTTCGTCATGCTCTACCTCCTGTTCTTCCTGCTGCGCGACGGGGACGAGCTGACGCGCCGCATCCGCTCGGCGGTGCCGCTCAGGACCGATCACCAGCGCGCCCTGGCCGAGAACTTCACCCTCGTCATCCGGGCAACGGTCAAGGGCACCCTCGTGGTGGCGGTCGTGCAGGGCGCGCTCGGCGGCGTGCTGTTCTGGTTGCTGGGCATCCGCGGCGCGCTGCTGTGGGCCGTGGTCATGGCCGTGTTTTCGCTGCTTCCCGCGTTCGGCACGGCGATTGTGTGGGTGCCGGTGGCGATCTACTTCCTGGGCACCGGCGCCGTCGGGCAGGGGCTCCTCGTGATCGGCTACGGGGTGCTCGTCATCGGGCTCGTGGACAATGTCCTGCGCCCGGTGCTCGTCGGCAAGGACACCAAGATGCCGGACTACGTGGTGCTGGTCGCCACGCTGGGGGGACTCTCGGTCTTCGGGGTGAACGGGTTCGTCATCGGGCCGATCATTGCCGCGCTGTTCCTGGCCGCCTGGAGCATCGTCGCGGCATCGAGGCGACTGAGCGCCGGGTGAGTTCGCTTCGCGGTTCATTACGCTGTACGCACTCATGTACGGCGCCTTCGGCGTGTCCTCGCCGTTCATGCCGGCCCTCTTCGAGCGGCGCGGGCTCACTCCCGAACAGCTCGGCATCTTGTTCGGCGCCGGGACAGCGATCCGGCTCATCTCTGGGCCGATGTGCGGCCGCCTCGCGGACTTCATGGGTAGTCTGCGGGGTATGTTCGCCGTGTGCGCCTCCCTGGCGGCGGCGGTGGCGCTGGGTCTCCTCGGGGCGACGACGTTTCCCGCGCTGCTCGCGATCAGCCTTCTCCACGCAGCGGCGCTGGCGCCGATCACCTCGCTGGGCGACGCGTTGGCGCTTAACGCGGGCGCCGGCTCCGGCTCCCCGGCGGGCACGCGATTCGAGTACGGCTGGGTGCGCGGGACGGGCTCCGGGGCCTTCATTCTCGGCACGCTCCTCAGCGGCCAGATCGTCGGCGGCTGGGGCCTCGACGCCATCCTGGTGCTGCACGCGGTGCAGCTGGTTCTCGCCGTCGTCGCCGTCTTGCTCCTCCCGGCACCTGCGCCGATGAGCCGCGTGGAGGAAGCGACCGAGCCGCCCGGGATACACGGTATGCTCGGGCTGTTGCGGATCGCCGCCTTTCGACGGGTGGTGCTTGTGTCCGCCCTCGTGCTGGGCAGCCACGCCCTGCACGACACCTTCGCCGTCATTCGCTGGAGTGGAGCGGGGATCAGCTCAGCCATGGTCAGTGTGCTCTGGTCGGAGTCGGTTGCCGCCGAGGTGGTGGTGTTCTTTCTCCTCGGGCCTTCGCTCGTGACCCGGCTCGGCGCTCACGGGGTCATGGCACTCGCCGCCACGGCCGGCCTTCTGCGCTGGGTCGTTGTGGCCTCGACCACGGCGGTGACGGCGCTGGCCATCGTGCAGCCGCTCCACGGCCTCACGTTCGCCGCGCTGCACCTGGCCTGCATGCGCGTCATCTCGGCCACCGTTCCGTCCGGCCTGGCGGCGACCGCCCAGGCGATGTACGCGCTCGGCGCCGGAGCGGCGACCGCCCTGTTGACAGTAGCCTCGGGCGTCCTCTACGCACGCCTGGGCGCCGGAGCCTTCCTGGGGATGGCGCTGCTCTGCATCCTCGCGATGCCGCTGGCGCTTTTCCCTAGGCGGCGCGGATGACGCGTCCGGCGCCCGAGACCGCGCCGGGCTCGGGCAGGCGCCCGTCGCGGATGATCGGGCGGCGTTGACGAACGACCACTGAATGCCGCGCGAGCGCGCGACGTAGCGCGGACCGCCGTCCGGCATGTCGTGGACGTCGAGAGGGTGAGGGTCAAGCGCGCCCACCAGAGCCGATAGCACGGCATGATGCACCTTCGATTCGAGTCGTGTTCGCGTCAATCCAGGAACGGCAGCACCACGAGCGCGTCGGGCTCGACTCCGGCCTGTTCGCAGACCGCCTGGGCCTTCTGCATGAACTCTTCGGCCTTCTCCTCGTCGCCCAGGCCCAGGTGGACGGTGGCGAGGCCATCGTAGCAGGGAGACAGCAGCGGCGGCTCGTCGGCCTCCTCGGCGAGCGCGAGCGCTTCCTGGTAGTGGGCGATCGCGCGGGTCGGCTCGCCGTGACACTGGTAGATCTGCCCGAGCACGATCAGCGGCACCGCGAGGTGATCGAGCTGTCCGAAGCGCCGGTCGAGATCGTTCGCGGCGTGTGCGGCGCCGACGCCCTGCTCGTCGCAGCGGTTCGTGAGCGCGCAGTAGGCCACCGCGAGATTCGCGTAGAGGCGCGACTGGAACCCGAGGTCGCCGATCTTCTTGGCCATCTCAAGGCCGGCCGCGCATAACCTCGTGTCCCGGAATCGATACGCTCTTGACACGCGGATTGCGGTAAACTCCGAGGACGCTATTCGGGTGGGCAATGGGGCCCGCCCCGGGGCCATGCTGCCGGCAAGCAGGACGTGAGATGAAACATCACTTGGCGAGGAGGACAGAAATGGAGATGCGGACAGCGAGAACAATTCTTGGCTTTACGTTGATGGTTGTCGTGTTCGCCGTGGCGGACGTCTCGGCGCAAGTTGATGTCAAGAGCCTAGCCGGCAAGTGGCTCGGCTATGCGGCACCCACGAGCGGCTCAGAGACCACTCTCCAGGTCGAAGTCAAGCCCGACGGTACGTATACGACCCGGTGGAAGGACACCTCGGGGAAGGGCGTCATTAAGAAGGAGGGTGACAAACTCATCGCCGAGGGCAGCCTCGTCAGTGGTGGCAGCACGGCGATCGCCGGCGTCGGAAGGGCCGAGCTAACGGTCACCGAGAAAGACGGGAAGCCTCAGAAAATTTCCGGCATCGGACGCGATCAGCAAGGTCCTTACAATTTCACACTGACGAAGCAGTAAGGGCAAGCGCCGATGCCAGGCGAGCCGCCAGCGGGCTGCGGCGGCCCCTGGTGTCGGCGCGTTTTTCCTCTCTCCCGGTGCTCGACGCCGACAAGGAAGCGAGTGTTCTCGCCAAGCTTTTTCTCGTCCTGCGCCCCCGCGCGGCTACCCAGGATTCACGCGGCGCGGATGACGCGTCCGGCGCCCGCGACGGCGGCGGGCTCGGGCAAGTGCCCGTCGCGGATGATCGGGCGGCCGTTGACGAACGACCACTGAATGCCGGTCGAGCGCGCGACGTAGCGCGGCCCGCCGTCCGGCATGTCGTGGACGATCTCTTCCTCGTGGCAGGCGATGGTGCCGGGGTCGAAGACGGTGATGTCCGCGGCGAGCCCCGGGGCCAGGCGCCCGCGGTCCGGGATGCCGAAGATCTCCGCCGGAGCTCCCGTGATGAGGCGCACGGCGGCCTCGAGCGATAAGGCCTGGCGCTCGCGCACCCAGTGGCCGAGGAGCTGGCTCGTCTGGCCCGCCTCCGAGAACTGGGTGATGTGGGCCCCCGCGTCGGAGAGACCCAGCACCGCCGTCGGATGCAGGAAGATCTCCGCCACCGCGGCCGCGTCGGTATTCATGGTGGCCGACATGAACTCGGTGCGGAAATCGTCGGCCAGCGTCAGGTCGAGGAAGGCGTCGACGACATCCTTCCCGGTGTCGCGCGCCAGCTCGACCACGCTCTTGCCCGCGAAGCGCTGCAGCTCGGGCTTCATCACACGCTTGATCCGAAGGGGGACGATGTCGCCGTTGAAGAGCGCGGTGCGGCGGACGTTCTCGCGGAACTCGGCGCGGAAGCCAGGGTCGGCGAGGATGCCACGCCACTCCGACGGCTTGGCCTCGAGGACGCGGCGCCACGCCTGGTAGCGTCCGAACACGAAGCCGTTCGTGATCGTGAAGGTCGAGGTCAGCGGCGAGCACGTCCCCTGCGGATGCAGCCGCAATCCCTCCCGCCACGCCGCTTCGACCTTCTCGAGAATGCGGCGATGCTCCTCGGGGCGCACGGGATTGTGGCGCACGGAGACCATGGTGACAGGCCGCTGGGCGGCCCGCGCCAGCTCCGCGTAGCGGTCGACCTCGGCCACGCGGTCGGGCCGGCTTCCTCCGATCGTGAGCTCGACGATGCCACGTCCGGTCGATCCCATCGCGGCGGCCAGGTACTCGAGCTCGCGGTCGCTCCCGAGGCGGCTCGGCACCGGTCGCCCGCGGTCACCCACGTGGTTCAGGTTGGTCGTCGACGAGAAGCCGATGGCGCCGTCCGCCATCGCGCGCCGCACTTCCGCCCCCAGGCGCTCGAGCTCGTCGGGGGTGGCCTCGCGCGTCCACGCCGCGTCTCCCATGACGAACTGTCGCACCGCGGAGTGGCCGATGAGGGGCGCCACGTTGACCCACAGGGGCAGGCGGTCAAGGCTGTCGAGGTACTCGCGGAAGGTTTCGAACTCCCACCGGATGCCCTTCTGCATCGCCTCGAGCGACATGCCCTCCACGTACTCGAGCATCTTCATCAGGGTGAGCCGGTCGTCGGGGCGGCACGGCGCGAGCGTGAAGCCGCAGTTACCGGTCACGATGGTCGTCACGCCGTGCCACGACGTGCACGAGGCACTGGGGTCCCACGTGAGCTGGGCGTCGTAGTGCGTGTGCGGGTCGATGAAGCCGGGCGCCACCACGAGGCCGTCCGCGTCGATCTCGCGCGCGCCCCGACCGGAGACGGTGCCGACCTCGGTGATGCGGCCACCGGCGATGGCGAGGTCGCCGGAGTACCCGGGCGCGCCGGTCCCGTCGACGATGTAGCCACCGCGGATCACGAGGTCGTGCGCCATGAGCCATCCTCCTGGGAGTGTTCGCGGGCTCGAATCACCGGGTCCAGAGGTCCCAACTATCCCACCGGAGCTCATGCCGGATCAAGCCGGAGGCGCGTTGGCCAAGCGTATCCTTGCTGTCTGACAACCGTTGACAGGCTCTCGCCGCGCGTGCTATTCGGCGGGCACAGGTGACCGGTCCCGTCCGATCGACGAGAGGAGAATCGCGATGACCGCGGTCACCGTCAACGGCGAGCGCTTCGAACGTCGACCTGCCCGACGACACGCCGCTGCTGTGGGCGCTGCGCGACGAGCTCGGGCTGACCGGCACCAAGTTCGGCTGCGGCATGGCGCTCTGCGGCGCCTGCACCGTGCACGTCGACGGGCAGCCGGTGCGCGCCTGCATGACGCCGGTCGCGCGCGGTCGGCCAGCAAGAAGATCACGACCATCGAGGCGATCGGCGCGCGACACGGTCGGCCAGGCCGCTGCAGGCGGCGTGGGTCGATGTCGGGCGTGCCCCAGTGCGGCTACTGCCAGGGCGGCCAGATCATGTCGGCCGCCGCGCTCCTCAAGCGAACGCCGAAGCCGACCGACGCCGAGATCGACGAGGCGATGAGCGGCAACATCTGCCGCTGCGGCACCTACGTGCGGATGCGGGCCGCGATCAAGCAGGTCGCGGCCACAGGGAGGCGCGCGATGAGCGCGCCGCGGCTCGGACGTCGCGACCGGCCAGTCCCTCGATCGCCAACGTGAGCCGGCGCGCGGTTCCTCCAGGGGATGTCGGCGCTCGGCGCGCTTCGTGCTCGCCGCCGGCTTGCCGTCACGGCCGCGGCGCCGCCGATCCGCCGAAGTACGGCGCGCGACGGCATGCCGAACGGCTGGGTCGACGACCCGCTGGTGTTCGTGGCCATCGCCGATGACGGCACGGTCTCGATCGTCTGCCATCGCTCGGAGATGGGGCAGGGCGTGCGGACCGGCATGCCGATGATCGTCGCCGACGAGCTCGAGGCCGACTGGAAGCGCGTGCGCGTCGTGCAGGCGCCCGGCGACGAGAAGCGCTTCGGCAACCAGGACACGGACGGGTCGCGCAGCACCCGGCATTTCTTCGAGCCGATGCGCCGCTGCGGCGCGGCGGCCCGGACCATGCTCGAGTCGGCCGCCGCCGCGCGGTGGAAGCGTGCCGGTGGGCGAAGTGGAGGCGAAGAACCACGAGGTCGTGCACGCGAAGATCGGGCCGGCGGCCGGCTACGGCTCGCTGGCCAAGGCCGCCGCCGGCCCAGCCCGTACCGGCGCGGGACGACGGTGCGCCTCAAGGACCCGTCGAAGTTCCGCTACATCGGCAAGGGCAACCTGAAGCTGGTCGACGGGCGCGACATCGTGACCGGCAAGGCCCAGTACGGCATCGACACGCGGCTGCGCCGGCATGCTCTACGCAGTCGTGGCGCGGCCGCCCGGTCGTACGGCGGCAAGGTCGCGAGCTTCGACGCGACCGAGGCCGCTCAAGGTGCCCGGCGTGGTGAAGGTCGTGGAGATCGAAGCGAGCCCCGCGCCCGCCGTACTTCAACCCGCTCGGCGGCATCGCGTGGTCGGGCGACAACACCTGGGCGGCGATCCAGGGCCGCAAGGCGCTCAAGGTCGACGTGGGACGACGGCCCGAACGCCAGCTACGATTCGGCGGCCTTCAAGGCGACGCTGGAGGAGGCCGCGCCGCAAGCCGGGCAAGGTCGTGCGCAACGACGGCAACGTCGACGCGGCCATGGCCGCGGCCGCCAAGCGCGTCGAGGCCGAGTACTACGTCCCGCACCTCGCGCACGCCACCATGGAGCCGCCCGCCGCGACCGCGCGCATCACCGAGCGGCAAGTGCGAGGTGTGGGGCTCCTTCCAGTCCCCGCAGGCGACGCGCGATCTGCGTGGCCAAGCGCCTCGGCATGTCCGCCGCCGACGTCACCGTGCACGTCACGCTGCTCGGCGGCGGCTTCGGGCGGAAGTCGAAGCCCGACTTCGCGCGTCGAGGCCGCGGTGGTGTCCAAGGCGATGGACGGCAAGCCGGTCAAGGTGACGTGGACGCGCGAGGACGACCTGATGCAACGCCTACTTCCACACGGTGTCCGTCGAGCATCTGGAAGCGGGCGTCGACGCGCAGGGCAAGCCGGTGGCGTGGCTACACCGGAGCGTGGCGCCGACGCATCGTCTCGACGTTCGACGCGGGCGCCAAGAACGAGGCGCCGCTCGAGCTCGGCATGGGCGTCATCAACGTGCCCTTCGCGATCCCGAACGTCCGCATCGAGAACCCGGAGGCCGTCGCGCACACGCGCATCGGCTGGTTCCGCTCGGTCTCCAACATCCCGCACGCGTTCGCGGTGCAGTCGTTCGTGGCCGAGCTGGCCGCGGCGGCCGGCCGCGATCCGAAGGACTATCTGCTGGAGGTCATCGGCCCGGCGCGCAAGATCAGTCCCGAGGACGCTGCGGCGACACCTGGAACCACGGCGAGTCGCCGGAGCGCTACCCGGTCGACACGGGCCGCCTGCGACGCGTGGTCGAGACGGTGGCGCGCGAGGCCGGCTGGGGCCGGACGATGCCGAAGGGCCGGGGGCTCGGCATCGCCGGCCCACTACAGCTTCGTGAGCTACGTCGCGGCGGTGGTCGAGGTGGCGGTGGACAGCAAGCGGCGCGCTGACGATCCCCCGCGTGGACATCGCGGTGGACTGCGGCGCGACGGTCAACCCCGAGCGGGTGCGCGCCCAGATGGAGGGCGCGGCGTCATGGGGGTCGGCGTCGCGACGCTCGAGCGAGATGACGTTTCAAGAACGGCCGCGCCGAGCAGGACAACTTCCACACCTACGAGCTCACGCGGATGGCGAGGCGCCGCGCGACGATCCGGGTCCACATCGTTCCCGGCGGGGACTACGGCAAGCCGATGGGCGGTGTGGGCGAGCCCGGGCGTGCCGCCGGTGCCGCCGGCCCTCTGCAACGCGATCTTCGCGGCCACCGGCAAGCGGATCCGGCGGCTGCCGATCCGGGACCAGCTCAAGGCCTGAGCACACTCAGTACGCGAGAGGCCGGGCGCGATCAGTCTGCGCGCCCGGCCTCCCGTGATCCTGACGGCTAGAGGGCGCGGGCCGCGCGCACGATCTCCTCGTCGCTCGGGAACTTGGAGAGGTCTCCGATCCCCTCCAGAGCCTCGATATGCTGCCAGCGGATGATCCCGTCCCGATCGATGAGGAAGTGTCCGCTCAGCTGCAAGCCGTGGGTCATCGCGATCTGGTTGTCGACCTCGGTGGCCTCGAATCCGTCCCGCTTGTTCAGGGTCGCCATTGCTTCGAAGGGATTCTGCGGCGTGGGGAGCTCGCCGGTAGGATTGATCCGTGCCGCCTGCAGCTGACCCATGGTGACCTTCCCCTGGGACCACGAGGCTTCCGATTCCTTCTCGACGAGGGTGCCCTCGGGCACCCTGAACGCCCGGTGTGTCGCCGCCTCCGGGTCCGCGGTGAGCAGCACGCGTGCGGGGCGATACTTGTAGTAGAGCCGCGCGCGCTCCAGCGGGGTATTGACCACCGCCATCGTCTCCGCGCCCACCGCCTTGAGCTTCTCCTGCGTGGTGCCCAGCTGGGCGAGCTGGCGCCGGCAGAAGGGGCAGTGCAGGCCGCGGAACATGGCAATCAGGACCGGACTGCGCCCGCGATAGTCGGCGAGCGAGACCTGGCCCTCTCGGTTGACCGCGGGCAGCAAGAAGTCGGGGGCGGGATCACCGGGGCGAAGAAGCATGGATGCCATGAGTCGTTGCCTTTCCACTCGAGTCGTGTTCGCGCCAATCCAGGAACGGCAGCACCACGAGCGCGTCGGGCTCGAGCCCGACGCGCTCGCAGACCGCCTGGGCTCTTTGCATGAACTCTTCCGCCTGCCCCTCGTCACCCAGATCCAGCTGGACGGTCGCGAGGCCATCGTAGCAGGGAAAGAGCAGCGGTGGCTCCTCGGCTTCCTCGGCAAGGGCGAGCGCTTCCTTGTAGTAGGCTCCCTCATGCGCCAGGACGTAGGGGGATCGTGAAGGTGAAGGTCGAGCCTTGCCCCACCTGGCTCTTCACCCAGACTCGCCCGCCGTGGAGCTCGATGAACTTCCGGGAGAGGGCCAACCCGAGCCCGGTACCTTCCGCCTTCTTGTCCGCCGTGCCCACCTGCCGAAACTCCTCGAACACCGCGGCGTGATCCTCGGGCGCGATGCCGATGCCGGTGTCCATCACCGATATCTCTGCCATGGCCGTCGCAGGCGGGCGCGCGACGTCGATCCGTCCGCCTTCCGGCGTGAATTTGAGCGCATTGGAAAGAAGGTTCAAGAGGACCTGCTTCGATCTTCCGCTCGTCGCCGCCGATCATCGCCCAGCCGCTCGTCGATGGTGCAGCTCAGCGTGATCCCGCGGCGGATCGCCCGCTCTCGTACCAGGATCAGCGCATTCTCGATCGCGGTGGGCAGGTCGAAGTCCGTCAGCTCGAGCTCCATCCGCCCGGCCTCGATCTTCGAGAGATCGAGGATGTCGTTGATGAGAGACAGCAGGTGCTGCCCCGAAGCGTGGATGTCCTTCAGGTATTCGTCCTGCTTCTCGTTCAGCTCACCGAACATGCGCTCGGTCAGCACCTCGGAGAATCCAATGATGGCGTTGAGCGGCGTGCGCAGCTCGTGCGACATGTTGGCCAGGAACTCACTCTTGTGCCGGCTGGCGGCTTCGAGCTGTCGGCTCTTGTCCTCGATCTCCTGGAAGAGCCGAGCGTTCTGGATCGCCAGGGCCGACTGGGTGGCGAAGGTCCGCAGCAGCTCGATCGTCTCGGTCGGGAACCCCCCCGGCTGGTTGCGGGTCACCGCCAGGCAGCCGATCAGCTGGCCCTCGCGGGCCATCGGCACGGCCAGGATGGCCCGGACGCCGGACTCGATCAGGTTCTCGCGGTTCGGACCCACGTAGGCGCCGGGCTCGGTGATGTCGAACACCTGGACCGGTTCCAGAGTGATGGCGGTTCGCCCGACGACACCTTCTCCTTTTCGGATGCGCGTCGCCCGCCGCGCGGCCGCGAGGGCTCCGCCGGTCCCGGCCTGCGCCCGCTGGACGAACTCCTGATCGTCCTCGTCGTACTCGAAGACGACGCCGCCGTCGAGCCCCGAGAGCTCGACGGCCCGCGAGACGATGGTGGTCAGCACCGTCTCGAGATCGAGCGTGGAGCTGACCGCGCGGCCGACCTCCCCGAGGGCGGTGAGCTGGTCGACCGAGCGGGTCAGGTCGGCGGTCCGGACCTCCAGTTCCGTGAACAGGCGCACGTTCTCGACGGCGATGACGGCCTGGTCGGCGAAGGTCTGAAGCAGCTCGATCTGCCTCTGCGAGAACGCTCCGGCCTCGGCCCCCGTGACCGTGATCACCCCGATCGGCTTGCCTTCTAGCAACATGGGCACGGCAAGGACGCTCAGGTAGGCGGCGGCTTTCGCGAGGGCTTCGAGCCTGTACTCGGGATCCTCACGGATGTCCGGAATGTAGACGATGGTCCGGCTCAGAATCGCGCGGGCGCTCGCCCCACCCCGGCTCGGAGGCATCGGGTAGCTCTGCCGAACGACCTGGACGGCTTCCGGCCTCAGGCTGTGGGCCGCGGCGATGTGGATGAGCTCACCATCGAACCGGTAGACCCAACCGGTCGTGGCCCGACAGAGCTCCAGTGCCTTGGCCGCGATGGCATCGAAGGCCGGCTGGACATCGGTCTGGAAGCCGCTGATGACTCGGAGGATCTCGCTGGTGGCCGTCTGGCGCCCGAGCGCCTCGGTGAGGTCACGGTTGCGGGCCTGCAACTCGTTGAAGAGGCGCACGTTCTCGATGGCGATGACGGCCTGGTCGGCGAAGGTCTTGAGGAGCTCGATCTGCGCGTCCGTGAACGGCCGAACCTCCGCGCCGCCAGACGGTGATCGCGCCGATTGGGCTACCCTGTCTGAACATCGGCACGGCCGTAATGCTCCGCGTCCCGACCCGCTGGCCGGGGTTCCTGGCGTACGCGGGCTCGGCAGCCTGGTCTCTGACGTGCACGACGCGGCCTTCCAGGATGGCAAGGCCTGAGCAGGAGTCAGGGCCCAGACGGATGGGAAATGATCTAAGGAAGTTTTCCATGTCGGCTGGGTTCAGCCCGTGAGCCGCAGGCAGGGCAAGCTGATCTCCCTCCCGGAGGGCTACCCCGCTGAAGACGGCGTCGCAGAGACGCGCGGCGTTCCGGACGATGGTGTCGAAGACTGGCTGGGTGTCGGCAGGCGAGTCGCTGATGACGCGCAGGATTTCGCTCGTCGCCGTCTGCTGATCGAGCGCTTCCGCCAAGCGATTCTCAAGGTCGCGGACCTTGGGGCTCGGGTCCTTCAGCGACTTGCCGGACTTTACCTTCGCGGGCTTGGCACCCCGACGCATCGGCCTCTCCTTGCATCTCACAGGCTTCACGACTGGCAGGGACTGCCGACACGCTGGGCGAAGGCGCCCCCTCCGGCAGTGGGCGCATCGATGCAAAGTGTCGATTCCGAAGATACTCCAACTGGAAGAGCCTACGCTGTGAAGAAGTGGGGCTTGCCGCACGGGAGTATCCTTCACCGAGAAACCCGCCGGCGGGGCGCGACCGCGTAGCTTCTTTCCGTGCGGATTTGCTAAGCTGGTCTCTCGATCCCGCCTGACACGTCCGATCCAGGGTCCGCCAACACTGCCGAGAGGATGCGCATGGACCATGTAGAGTTCGACCGCGAGCCGCCCGCCAACTTGACGACGTTGGTCATAGCGTTTGGGGGATGGATCGATGCCGGCCGGGCGGCCACGGGCGCCTTGCGCCACCTGACCCGCGACCTCCGGGCCGAGCGGTTGGCGCGGATAATCCCCGAAGAGTTCTTCGTGTTCACCCAGGAGCGGCCCGAGGTGCGGTTGAGGCCCGACGGGGGCCGCGACATTCACTGGCCCCGAAGCGAGTTTTTTGCGTGGCATCCAGGAGAGGGGCGGGACGGCCTTCTCCTCTTTTGCGGTCCGGAGCCCCATCAGAGATGGCAAGCCTACACGAAGGCGTTCCTCGGCGTGGCCGAGCGCTGTGGGGTGAAGCGGATCGTCTCGCTCGGGGCGCTCCTGGCGGGCGCTCCTCACACCCGGCCGGTGCGAGTCACGGCTCGCTGCACCGACCCCGCCGCGAAGGCGCTGCTCGAAGCCTGGGGTATCTATCGGCCTCCGACCTACGAAGGCCCGACCGGAATCTCCACGATCGTCCTGGACGCGGCGGAGCGACGCGGAATGCAGCACGTCGGCTTCATGGGCCAGGCGCCGCACTATCTGCCCGATTCCGAGAATCCGGCCGCGATCGAAACCTTGGTCACCTACGTGGCTCGTCTGCTCAACCTGACCCCGGACATGTCGCATTTCGTCGAGGCCATCCAGGACTTTCGCGTCGAATGCGATCGGGCGGTGGCCCGGGACCGCGCGACCCGCGAGCACGTGCAGAAGCTGGAGCAGGAGTACGACGCGGCGGCGGCCGAGGAGCAGCAGCCACTACCGGGCGGAGAGCTCGACTCGGACCGGCTGATGCGAGACGTCGAGGATTTCCTGCGCCGGCAGCGGGAGGGTGGGGCGGGCGGGACGAGCGCCTGACACGTCGACGCCGACGGGAGGCCGTCATGGGCGACTGGTACGCCAAGCAGACGATCGGACTTCTGCCCGAGCGGGCGGCCCGGCAGTGGGGCGCGCGTGAGGCCCTGGCCTTTCAGGGACGACGGTGGACATTCGCGGAGTTGCACACGCGCGTCGACGCGGTGGCGAAGGGACTCCTGTCACTCGGCATCGCGCCGGGGGACAAGGTTGCCCTCTGGATGGTCAACCGTCCCGAGTGGATCGACGCGATGTTCGCCATCATCAAGATCGGCGCTGTTCTCGTCCCGATGAACACGCGCTTCCGCACCGAGGACATGGCCTATATCCTCGCGCAGTCGGACGCCGCCGCGGTGCTCCTCGCCGACCGCTCGGGTCCGGTGGACTACCTCGGCATGATGCGCGAAGTCGTACCGGCCCTGGGCAAGTCGCCGGATTCGCGCTTTCCTTGCCTCCGCCACGCGGTGGTGCTCGCGGATCGGGCCGCCGCCGACGTGACCGACTGGAGCGAGGTGCTCGATCGGGGGACGTCGGTGACCGCGGCGGCCCTGCGCGACCGGGCCGCCCGGGTCGATCCCGAGGACAGCGCCTTCATCCTCTACACCTCGGGGACGACCGGGTTTCCCAAGGGGGCCGTGCACAACCACGGCATCATCCGGAACGCCTGGGATCACGGCGATCGCATGGGCCTGACCGTCAACGACGTGATCCTCATGTACCTGCCGCTCTTTCACGCCTTCGGCTTCGTGGAAGGGCCGCTCATGTCGATGATCCGGGGCGCCCGTCAGGTGCTGACCGACACCTTCGACGCCGGCCCGTGCCTCGATCTCATCGCCAGCGAGAGGGCGACGATCATTCACGGCTTCGACACCCACTACAAGGAGCTGCTGGACGCCCAGGAGCGAAGGGCCCGGGACGTGTCGAGCGTGCGCACCGGTATCTGTGGTACCGGCATGTCGAGCTCCATTCCGATCGCCCGTCGCGCCCGGCGGACATTCGGCAATCTCATGACCGGATTCGGGATGAGCGAGGTCGGCATCGGCGTGACCTTCTCCTTCCTCGACTCGACCGAGGAGCAATGCGTGGAGGCCAACGGCTATCCCGGCTCCGGCTATGAGGTGCGCATCATCGACCCGGAGACGGGGGTCGACCAGCCGGTGTCGGTGCCGGGTGAGATCCTCGTCCGCGGGTACATCGTGACGCGGGGCTACTACAAGCGGCCCGAGGAGACGGCAAAGGCCATCGACGCCGAAGGCTGGTTCCACACCGGCGACATGGGGCTGATGCGCCCGGACGGCCACATGCGGTTCCTCGGCCGCTACAAGGACATGCTCAAGATCGGCGGGGAGAACGTCGATCCCATGGAGGTCGAGGCCTTCCTGATGACCCATCCCGCCGTCCAGGCGGCGTCGGTGGTCGGGCTGCCCGACGCGCGGCTGTCCGAGGTGGCGGTGGCCTTCGTGCAGCGCGAGGCCGGCCAGGCGCTTTCCGAGCAGGAGGTCATCGAGCACTGCCGCGGGCGGGTGGCGAGCTTCAAGATTCCCCGCCACGTCGTCTTCGTCGACGAGTTCCCGATGACGAGCTCGGGCAAGGTTCAGAAGGTCAAGCTCCGCGAGCGGGCGCGGCAGGAGTGGGCCTAGCCGCGGCCCCCCATGTGACAGACGAGCCGCCACTCGGCATCGGTCACCGGCTGAACCGAGAGCCGGGGCAGCCGGACCAGGGCCATGCCGGCGAAGCGCTTGTCGGCCTTGATCCGATCGAGGTCGACCGGGGTCGGGAGGGGCTCCACCGCAGCGACATCGATGGAGCGCCAGGCGGGATCGGTCGAATCGGGGTGCGCTTCCGCGATCACCTTGACGATGCCGACGATCGCGCGCTCCTTGCCGGTATGGTAGAAAAACGCCTGCTCACCCTTCTTCATGGCGCGCAGGTGGTTCTGGGCCGAGAAGTTGCGGATCCCGGTCCACTCCGCTCCTTGGCGGCCCTTCGCGACCTGCTCGGCCCACGACCAATCATCGGGCTCGCTCTTCAACAACCAGTAGGCCATGGCAGCCCCGCCTCCTTGCCGGGCACGCCCGCCAGGGTAGCAAATCGCCCAGGATCGCGGTCTCGACGTTGATGAAGCGGTGAGGGTCCGGGCTAGTCGAAGCGGTAGGCGCGGTACACGCGGGCGATCTCCCCGCTCCGCGCGGTGCCGATCGGGGCCGTCGGCCCGCCGAGGCGCCGGAGCAATTCGTCCCGCTGGGCGATCTCGGAGTCGCAGAGCGCGGCGCCTTTCAGCAGGAACTCGGAGAACTCGTTGGGGTAGGCGGTAGGGCAATCCGAGCGCGTGGCGCGGCTGAAGCCGAGGAGCGAGGCGGTGGTGGAGAGCAGCTGGATGCCGAGCCGCCGCGTGGCGATCGTGTCCGGCTCGTAGTAGGCCTCGATCTCGTCGACGAATCGGAGGGAGGACACGACCCCGACGCGGCGGCCCCGCTCCTGCAAGGAGAAGACGTACCGCGTGCCGGGCCCGAAGATGTCACGCCCGACGATGGCGACGACGAACTCCCCCGGGCGGGCCGCGGCGGGATAGCGGCGGTCGATCTGGTCCAGCACGCGGCTGCCGTCGTACTGGCCGCGCGCGCGGTCGAGCATGTCCTCCTCCGGCAGCACGATCGCAGGAAGGACGTCGCAGGCCAGACGCCACTTGCTCTCCAGCATCAAGCAGATGTCCTTGAGCGCGATGCGCGGGTCGGCCTGGTTGATGGACAGGAGCCGGAAGCGGAGCCCGGAGTGAAGCGGGGCCACCGCCAGGTCGACGGGCGCCGGGGATGGCGCGCCGCCCACCCCGAGTTTCTCGAGCTTGATGTCGAGGACGACCCGGCCCTCGCTCCGCGGGGGCGCCGTCGCCGCCAGGTCCTGGAAATGTCTGACCGCGCGGGCGCGATCGCCACGCGCCCCGTACAGCTCGCCCAGGAAGATCTGATGGAGCATGCTCTGCGGCTCGAGACCGAGCCCCGACTCGAGGGAGCTGATGGCCGCCGCCTGGTCTCCGGCGGCGGCGTAGATGGAGGCCAGGCGGAACCTGACGAATGCGTATCGACGCTGCTGCACGTTGTTGAGCCCTTCGATGAAGGGGAGCGTGCGCTCGTAGTCCGGCCGCGCGAGCGCCAGCTGTCCCCGTCGACGCTGGCTCTCGGCCCGGTACAGGAGCAAGAACCACGTGTCCGTATCCACGGGGTATTTGGCGAAGAACTGCTCCACGCCGCTCAGGACCGCCGCGTCGTCGCCCGCCTGGAACCGCGTCAGGATCGTCCGGACCTCCTCGGCCATGGCGAAGGCGTCGCGCCCCTGACCCTGGGCGCCGGCACGCGGCAGGTCGGCGGCGAACGTGAGGGTGAACACGAAACACGCGGCGAGGGCGACACCGAACGGTCCGTGGGGGCGGCGCGCTCTGTGCACGCTAGGTCAGCCCGCCATCCACACCGAGGACCTGGCCCGTGATGTAGCTCGCTTCGTCGGATACGAGGAAGGCGACCGCGTTGGCAACTTCCTCCGCCGTTCCCATGCGACCGAAGGCGGTCAGCTTGACGAGGCCGTCCTTCACCTCCTGCGGCAATCCTTGCGTGAGGTCGGTCGGGATGAGACCCGGCGCGACGGCGTTCACGGCGATGTTCCGGCTGCCATATTCCTTCGCCATCGCCTTCGTGAAGCCGATGATGCCGGCCTTGGCCGCGGAGTAGTTCGTCTGGCCCGCGATGCCCACCATGCCCGCCATCGACGTCATGTTGACGATGCGCCCGTACCGTTGCGTCATCATCTGGCGCAGCGCCGCCTTGCTGCAATTGAAGACGCTCTTCAAATTCTGCTGGATGATGGTGTCGAAGTCTTCTTCCTTCATCGTGACGAGCGGGCCATCGCGGGTCGTGCCCGCGTTGTTCACCAGGAAGTCGAGCCGCCCGTAGGTGCGCGTGACCGCGCCCACCACTCCCTGCGCGGTGGCGAACTGGCTCACATCGCCCTGTACCGCGATCGCGTCGCCCCCGGCCGCCTTGATGGCGGCGACGACGTCATCCGCCGCGCCGGCGCGGGTGTTGTAGTTGACCGCGACGCGCGCGCCGAGCGCGGCGAGCTTGATCGCGCAGGCCCGGCCGATGCCGCGCGATGCTCCGGTCACGAGTCCGGCCTTGTCGGCGAGGTTCATCGTCGTGGTGTCCTTCGAGGCTGCGCACTAGCCTTCGATCCTGGTATAGTATCGCGGTCGGTGTCTTTCCATGACTGATCCATCCCTCGCCCCTTCCGTCCTGGCGCCGCTCTCAGGAGCCGAGGAGGGAGGGCGCGTCCCCCCGCGCTGGTACTCGCACGCGTACAATCGCCCCGAGGTTTACCGCCTCGCCGCCGCGATGGGATGGCTGCCCCGCCCAGCCCGGCTCGGGCTCGCCCGGGCGATCGGGCGGGCGGCGCGGCGGCTCTTCCCGGCCGAGCGGGCCGTCGTCCGGGCGACGCTCGAGGTGATGACGGCCGCCAGCGGCGCGCGGCTGGACGAGCTGACCGCCGGCGTCTTCCGCGATTTCGCCATGTGCTTCAGCGATCTCGTCACCACCAACCGCCAGCCGTCGACGCGGCTCACCGCCCACGTGAGCCAGGCGCGCGGCACCGAGCGGCTCGAGAGGCTCGAGGGCGGCATGATCTCGCTGACCGCCCACGTCGGCAACTGGGAGCTCGCCGGCCGGCTGCTCGCGCTCCGGTCCGCGCGGCCGACCCACGTCGTGGTGGCCGAGGAGGAAGTACGGGCGCTCAAGCGATGGGTGCGTCGGGATGGCGATGGCGTGCGCTTCGTTCCCCGCTCCGCGCCGACCGTCTCGCTCCAGCTGGTCGCCGCGCTCCGGCGAGGGGAGGTCGTGGCGGTGCAGGGAGACCGCGCGCTGGGAACCCGCGGGGATGCCCTGGTCCCGTTCTTCGGGCGCCCGGCGCCGTTTCCGCTGGGACCGTTCATCCTTGCCCGCGCGCTGCGGGTCCCCCTGGTTCCCGCCTTCTGCATGCTCGACTCCGACCGGCGCTACGAGGTGACCGTCCCGGAGCCGCTGACCGTCGCCGCCGGGGGCGAAGAGGACGCCCTCCGCACCTGGGTCGCGCTCCTCGAGGACACCGTCCGCCGGCACCCGACCCAGTGGTTCAACTTCTTCGACGTCTGGAACCCCATCTCCGGGTAACGCGAAAAGCCTCGACGTGGAGAGCGAAAAGGTCCTGGACGCCATCAAGACCCTCCTGGTAGAGCGGCTGAAGTTCGATCCCGCCCGGGCGGCCGACATCACCGTGCATACGTCGCTGCCCAAGGGGATCGAGGGTTCTCTGGGACTCGACTCGCTGGACTTCATCGAGCTGGCGATGGGAATCGAGGAGCGCTGTGGCGTCATGATCGACGACCAGGAGGACCTGGCGCCCCATTTCAAGTCGGTCGGCGCCCTCGTCGACTTCGTCGCCTCCCGGCAGAGCGGGAGGTGACGTGACGGGAAGCGAGATCGCGCTCGCCGAAGCGACCGCCGCCGCGGCCTCGCTCCAGCAGGCCCTCCCCCCTTCGCTACACCCGCTATTCGGCGGCTCGTTCCTCCGCTCCTGGGACCTCTACGATGAGTTCGTCTCCCGGCTGACGCTCCGCGTCTTCGAGGGCGCTGGACTGGAGGCGGCCATGCGAGAGCCGGGCAGCACGTCGGACGTCGCGGCCCGCGCGGGCCTTGATCCGGGACCGGCCCTGATCCCGCTCGACTGGATCCTCCGGCAGCTCGCCGCGCGGCAGCTCCTCGAGGAAGTACGCGCCGCCGAGGGCACCCGCTGGCACCGGAGCTCCGCGCCGCTTCCCGCCCTCGATCCCGGCCCCATCCGCGAGGAACAGGCCGCGCTCGATCCCTCGTGGCTGCCGGCCTATACCCTCGCGGAGACGGTGGCGCGGGACTACGTGCGGTTCCTCCGGGGTGAGGTCGCGGGGGAGGAGGTCTTGTTCTCGCCGGCCCGATTCCGCCTGTGGATCGACTACTTCTCCAATGCCAACGGCCTCTATGCCGTGAACAACCGCGTCGGGGCCATCGCCGTGGCGGAGTGGCTGCCTCACCCCGGGGCCACCATTCTGGAGCTGGGCGGCGGGCTGGCGAGCGCCGCGTGCGCGCTCCTGGAGGAATTCGCTGCCGCGGGTCGTCTCGGCGCGCTCGGCGCCTACCACTTCACGGAGCTGGTGCCGGCCTTCCTCCGCCGCGGGCAGCAGACGCTCCAGGCACGGTTCCCCGATCTGCCCGGGCTCACGTTCGCCCCCCTGGACATGAACCGTCCATTCGAGCCGCAGGGCGTGGCGCCCGGCAGCCGGTCCGTTGTCTACGCCGTCAACACCCTCCACGTGGCGCGCGATCTCTACTTCACGCTTGGCGAGATCCGTGACGCGCTCGCGCCGGGAGGGCGTCTCGTCTTCTCGGAGTGCGTGCGCATGCAGCCGGGGCAGCCGCTCAACGCGGAGTTCATCTTCAACCTGATGGCGACCTTTCGGTCGCAGCGTCCTGACACACCCGGCCAGCCGCCGGCGGGGTTCTTGCTGCCGGGCCAGTGGAAGGCGACCCTGGAGACCGCCGGCTTCACCGACGTTCGTTTCTTGCCGGACGTGCTGGCGTTCAGCGAGCGCTTCCCCCGCTTCCACGCCGCCGCCATCGGCGCGACACGCCCGTAGCGCACCGCGGCGGGATCGTCTTTCCCCACTCATCGAGGGCCGATGTGGGCCCCGAGGACGGGGAAAGGTCAAGAACGGCGCGGGCCTGGTTGCGGTAGAATCCTACCGCCATGCTCATCCGCTTGGCCGTCTTCTTGGCCGTCTTCGCCATCGTGGCCCCGGTGGTGGTGGCCCTGATCGCCACCGGCCTCACGCGCGCGCTGGCCTCGGCGGCACCCCTGACGGCAGTCCTCCGGCGGCCCTCGCGGGGGCCCGCGCTGCGGTTCGGCGTCGATACCTTCGCCTTCCGGAACGACAGCCGCATCCATCATCGGGGCAAGCCCGACCTGTACGCGAACTGGTGCTTCGTGATCGCGCGGGCGGTGGTCCAGTTCCAGCGCTTTGCCCGCTTCGAACCGGACGCGCCCCGCCTGACGCCCGCCGAGTACACCGCGCTCGTCCGTCGCATCACCCGGCGGCCGGCCTGGTGGACGCCGCTCCCGACCCACCGGCGCATCGTGGTGCCGGGCTTCGCCTCACTCCACGAGCTCACCCGCGACATGGAGAAGGCGGTGAAGGCCGGCCTCCGCGGGCGGCTGTGGACTCTCGTCCACTGGTCGAACTGGCGGATGGTCTTTCCTCACCCGCACGGTCAGCAGGAGCGGGTAGCCGCCGAGGCGGTCTCCGAGCTGCAGGGAGGGCGGCCGGTGCAGCTCTTCATCACGGACTTCCCCTGGATCAAGCTCAATCATTCGGTCCTGGCGTACGACTACACCGAGCGCGCGCCCGATATAGTGGACTTCGCCGTCTTCGACCCCAACGACCCCCAGGGGCCCGGCGTGGTTCGATTCGACTGTCGCGCGCAACGGTTCCGCCCCGCCCCCCTCTGCGGGGTGGCGGTGCCCCAGTTCCGGGCCTTCCGGCAGTACTGCTCTCCTCTCTACTGAGCGGCGCCTTCGGCCAGAAAGGGATCCCTCACGCGATCCCGTGGCAAACGGCTTCCCCCGACTCAGGGTGAAACAGATGGAGGTCCGCCGGCGCGAAGTCGAGCCCCACCGCCGCCCCTTCCGGAAACTCCTCTCCTGCCGTCACGACCACCTTCACCTGCGTGCCGTTGGCCATCTCCACCAAGACTTCGTCCTCTAGACCCAGCGGCTCCCGCAAGAACACGCGCCCGGTGATCCGGTCGGGCGCCGGCGACACCAGCCGGAGCGCGTGCGGCCGGATCCCCACCCCCACCCGCTTCAGACCCGGCAAGGCCGCGTGGTGCCGCGGCGCCACCGGGACGTGCTGACCGAGCAGATCGATCGCCGGCCCTCCGGGGGTCGCCACCACCGACGCCGGGATGATATTCATCGCCGGCGTCCCCATGAAGGTCGCCACGGTCATGTCCGCCGGCCGGCGGAAGATCACGCGCGGCGGGTCGATCTGCAGCGCCCGTCCCTGGTCCATCACCGCCACCCGCGTGGACATCGTCATGGCCTCGACCTGGTCGTGGGTGACGTAGATGATGGTGGCGGAGATCTCGCGGTGCAGGCGCAGGATCTCGGTGCGCATCTCCACTCGCAGGCGGGCATCCAGGGCCGAAAGGGGCTCGTCCATCAGCAGCACCTTCGGCTCCTTGATGATGGCGCGGCCGATGGCCACGCGCTGCTGCTGGCCGCCGGAGAGCTGGCCGGGCTTCATGGCGAGCTTGTCCGAGAGGCCGAGGGTGGCCGCCACCTTTTCCACCTTCTCGTCCACGCGGGCACGGGGGAGGCCCCCGATGCGCAGCGGGTAGCCGATGTTCTGGCGCACGGTCATGTACGGGAACAACGCGATGTCCTGGAAGACCATGGCGATGTCGCGCTTCTGCGGGGACAGCGAGGTGACCTCGGTGTCGCCGAACCAGATGCGGCCGGCGGTCGGGGTCTCGAGGCCGGCGATCATCCGCAGGGTCGTCGTCTTGCCGCAACCGGAGGGGCCGACGAAGGTGAAGAACTCGCGCTCGCCGATCTCGAGGGAGAGGTCGCGCACCGCGTGCACCTCGCGGGCGCCGCGGCCGAAGCGCTTGTCCAGGTGCTCGAGCCGGACCGAGACCGCCATGCTCGATGCTCTAGCCCGCGGTCCGCAGGCCGCTCAGCAGGTAGCGCTGCAGGAAGAAGACGAGCAGAAAGGTGGGCACCGAGACGAGTACCGCGGCGGCCATCACCATGCCCCAGTGCACGCCGGTCTGCTCCACGAAGCTGGCGAGGCCGACGGGCAGCGTGAACATCTTCCGGTCCGTCTGTAAGAGAAATGCGAAGGTGAAATCGTTCCAGGAGAGCGCGAAGGAGAAGATGGCCACCGAGAGGATGCCCGGCCGGGCCGAGGGCAGGCACACCTGGCGCAGGGCGCGCAGGCGGCTGGCGCCCGACACCCACGCCGCCTCCTCCAGCGACTGGGGCACGATCTGGAAGTACTGCCACATGAGCCAGATGTTCAGCGGCAGGCTGATGGCCATGTGGGCCAGGATCAGACCGGTATACGTGTTCCGCATCTGGAGCGCGGAGAAGAGGATGTAGAGCGGGATGGCCATCAGCATGGGCGGGAACATGTAGGAGAAGAGCGTGCCGAAGGCGAAGGTCTTCTTGCCCGGGAACGCGAAGCGGGTGAGGCCGTAGCCGGCCAAGGTCGCCGCAACCACATTGAGCACGATGGCGCCCACCGCCGCGATCAGGCTGTTCACGAAGTACCGGACGAACTCGGTGGCGAAGAGCAGCTCGCGGTAGTTGCCCAGCGAGAAGTCGAGGCGGAAGAACTGGTAGGGCGGCCGGAACAGGGCCTCCCTCGGCGTGAACGAGGTCAGCACCATCCAGTAGAACGGGAAGGCCACGAGCACCAGCACCACCAGCAACAGCGCGAACGGCCCGTAGATCTGCAGCCGGCTCACCGCCCCACCTCGATCTCCTTGGTGGGGTCGAACAGCCTGAAGTAGACGACCGCGCCCACCAGCAGCACCACGAACATCACGCTGCAGGCCGCCGCGGCCAGGCCGAAGTCGAACTCCTCGAAGGCCAGGCGGTAGGCGTAGAGCGGCAGCGTCTCCGTGTGCTTGAGGGGGCCGCCGTGGGTCACCAGCCAGATCGAGTCGAACTTGTTGAACATCCAGATGCCCCGGAGCAGGGCGATCACGATCAGCGTGGTGCGCAGGTTGGGCAGGGTGACGTCCCAGAAGGCGCGGAGGGTGCCGGCGCCCGAGACGGCAGCAGCCTCGTAGAGCTTGGGGTTGATCGCCTGCAGCCGGGCCAGGATCAGCAGGGTGGCGAAGGAGCCGTACTGCCAGCCCGCCATGCCGATGACCGACCACATGGCGGTGGCCAGGCCGCCGAAGAAGTTGATGGGCCGCGCGACCGCGCCGGTCTGCATCAGGATCTGGTTGACGACGCCGTACTCCTGCGAGAGCAGCCACTGGAAGATCAGCGCCACCACGATGGACGGCAGCAGGTACGGCAGCACGAACAGGCTGCGCACGAAGTTGAGCCCGCGGAAGGCGCGGTTCAGCAGCAAGGCTGCGACGAGGCCCCAGACGAGCTGGAGCCCGACCGCGCCCAGCGTGAAGACCACCGAGCGCCAGAAGGCGTTCCAGAGCTCGGGCTCTTCCAGGATGTAGCGGTAGTTGGCCAGCCCGACCCACTTCATGGCCGGGTTGAAGGCGGTCTTCTTGAAGAAGCTGAGCATGACCGCGTACGCGATGGGCAGGTACGCGATCACCAGGAGGAAGACGAGGGCGGGGGCGGTGGTGCCGAAGATCCACGCGCGCCGTTCGGTCTGCGCGTTCTTCATCGGAGGGGGCCTCGACGGCCCCCTCCGACCTGCGGTTGCGCCGGCGAAGCCGGCGCTCGACGGGGAACTCCTCAAGGGTACTAGCCGGCCCGCCGCATCTTCTTGCGGACCTGGGCGGCAGCCTCGTCGACGACCGCGTCGGACTTCATGCCCTTGATGTTCCGCATCGCGAGCATCCAGCCGGCCAGATTCTCGTTGTGGAAGAGGCCGATGTGCTGGTTCAGCTCCTTGCCGTCCCAGTAGTAGAGCGGCACGCCCTTGGTCCAGACGGAGTCGAGGAACTTCAGGACGTCCATCCGCTTCTGGATCACCGGGTTGTCCTGGTACTTGGCCGAGTGCAGCATTTGCCGGCTGGCCGGGATGATGTGCAGCGGCACCGCGTGATACCAGGAGATGACGTCGGGATGCTTCATGAAGAAGGTGACGTACTTCTTGGCGCCCTCCACGTTCGACTTCTCCAGGATGTGGAAGCCCTGGATGGAGAGGTAGTAGGCTTCGGTCACCTTCTTCGGCAGCTCGAAGGGCACGGTGGCGTCGGCGATCTTGGGGTTGTTGGCGATGGTCTGGTCGAGCAGGCGCGAGCCCACGTACCAGGAGGTGGCCGCCTTCTCGGTGAAGTAAGTGGACATCAGCTCGCCCCAGTTGTAGGTGCTGGCCTCGGGCGAGAACTTGTGCAGCTCGTTGAGGTAGTCGAGCGTCTCGATGGCGCGCTTGCGCTGGTTGCCCTTATCGAGCGCCACTTCATATTCCTTCTTACCCGCGTTCCACTCGAACCAGTGCACGTCGTTCTTCATGAACATGGTCTCGAGCAGCAGGGTGGAGGCGCCGGTCTCCGCGGACGGTACGATGCAGCCGTACATGTTGGGCGGATCGTTCAGCGCCTTGGCCACTTTCAGGTAGTCGTCCCAGCTCTTGGGCGCCTCGAGCTTCTTCGCCTGGAAGAGGTCCTTGCGGTACCAGCCGTAGGTGAACTGCTGGCTGGTCGGGATCGAGCGGTCCGCGCCCTTGTAAACCATGCGGAGATTCTCGGCGGTGCCCCCGGTGGCCTTGAGCACGTCACCCACGTCCGCGAGCTGGTTCTCCATCGCCAGGTTCATGGCCTGTCCGGCGCCGTACCAGACGATCTCGGGGGGAGTGCCGGCGGCGATCAGGGTAGCGACGCGCTTCGCGATGTTGGCGAAGCCCGGGTACTCCATCACCACCTCGATGCCGGTCTCCTTCTTGAAGTCCGCGTTGATCTTGTCGTAGACGGCGATGGCCTTCGGGTTCGACTCCTCGGATACGAACAGCACCTTGTTCTTGTCCTGGCCCCGGGCGCTGCGCACCAGCACCTGAGGCGCCACCGCGGCCGCGCCCGTGACGGCGGCGCCTTTCACGAACGTCCGGCGATCGATAGACATGGCCTCATCCTCCTCGTGGTGTTGCGGGTTGGGCAGCCAGCGCGCGCGCCGTGAGCGCCGCGCGATCGATCTTGTTCGTCCCCGCCAGGGGTAGCTCGGGGACGAGGAATACGCGCCGCGGATGCTGGTACGCGGGGCCGTGGGCCAGGGCCCAGTCCTTCACCGCCTGCTCGGTGAGGCCGGAGCCGGCCCGCGCGACCACGAAGGCCACCGGCACCTGGCCCTTCAGCTCGTGATCCACCGGGAGCACCGCGGCCTGCAGCACGTCCGGATGGCGCTCCAGCGTGCCCTCGACGTCGCCCGGGTAGACGTTCTCGCCGCCGCAGACGAACATGTCGTCGGTGCGGCCCACGAAGTAGTAGAAGCCGTCGGCGTCGCGCCGGCAGACGTCGCTCGTATCGAACCAGCCGTCCTTCAGCCGCCGGGCCGTCTCCTCCGGCAGGTTGTGATAGGCCGCCATCACGCCCGGGTTGCGCGTGAGCAGCACACCCTCGTCGGGCCCGGGGTCAAGTCGGATCTCGCAGCCGGCCAGCGGGTAGCCGATCGAGGTAGCCGGGCGCGGCTTGCCCTCCGGGTGATTCGCGAACATCACCGGGCCCGCCTCGGTCACGCCGTAGCCGTTGGTGGCGACCGCGTTCGGGAACACGCGGTGAAGCGCCTCGAAGAGCGCGGGCGACGCGGGCGCGGAGCCCACGCCCACGTAGCGGACCGAGCTGACGTCGGTCCGCGCGAGGGCCGGGTCGTTGAGGATCAGGTGGAACATGGTCGGCACACCGGAGAGTCGGGTGACCTTGTAGCGGCCGATGGACTCCACGTAGAGGCGCTGGTCGAAGCGGGCCAGCAGGACGAGCGAAGAGCCCGCGGCCATGCCGACCTTGGTCCACACCAGCGCGTTCTTGTGGTAGAGCGGGGCGGCGACGAGGACGCGGTCGTCTGGCGTCATGCGGCGGGCCTTGACGAGCGCGTCGATCTGCCAGGCTTGGCCGGCGTGGGTGAGGAGCACGCCCTTCGGGCGGCCGGTGGAGCCGGAGGTGTAGGGCTGGAGGCAGACGTCGCCGGGCGCGGGCTCGACGGCGGCGAAGGGGCCGGGCTTGAGGAAGTCGGCGTAGCCGGTGTCGAAGTCCACCGTTGGGATGCCCGGCGGCGAGACCTTGCCGTGCGCGGCGTCGATGAACAGCAGCTTCAGGCCGGCGTCGCGGGCAATGAAGGCCAGCGCTTCCGCGGGGAGCTTGATGTTGAGCGGGACCGGGATGGCGCCGGCGCGCATTGTCCCGTAGAGGGCTTCGATGTACTCCGTACGGTTGAGGGCGAGGATGCCTACGCGGTCGCCGCGGGTCAGGCCGCGGGCGGTCAGGCCGGCGGCTACGGCGCGGCAGCGTGCGTCGAGGGCTTCGTAGGTGATCTCGCGGGGGGTATCCGGGCGCGAGAGATCTACGATCGCGATCCGCCCCTCACCTTGCCCGCTCCCCTGAGGGGGTCGGGAGGAGGGCGCGATCAGCGTTCCGACGTTCACCCGCCTGGTCACGGGATGACGATGACTTTGCCGAAGACTTCGCGGTCCTGGAGTAGGCGCATGGCTTCGGCCGATTCGGCGAGGGGGAAGACGCGGTCGATGATGGGCTTGATGGTGCCGCGCTCGACCTCGATGAGGAGGGCTTCGAGGTCTTCGCGGGTCCAGCCGTTGGCGCCGATGATGTTGACCTCGCGGCGCCAGATGTAGCGGATGTCGGTCTTCGGATCGAAGCCGGCGGTGGCGCCGCAGGTGAGCAGGCGGCCGTGCGTGGCCAGGGTGCGCAGGCTCGGCACCCACGTGTCGCCGCCGGTGTAGTTCACGAGCACGTCCACGCCCTTCTTGCCCGAGATCTCCCACGCCTTCTTGGAGAAGTCTTCCTTCGTGTAGTCGATCACGTAATCCGCGCCCAGCTCCTTCAGGCGCCGGAGCTTGTCGGCGGAGGAAGCGCATGCGATCACCCGCGCCTTGAGGTTCTTGGCGATCTGCACGCAGCCGGTGCCGACGCCGCCGCTCGCACCCAGGATCAGCACCAGCTCGCCCCCTTGCAGCCTCCCGCGCGTGATCATCATTCTATAAGCGGTGCCGTAGGCGATGGGGAGCGACGCGGCCTGCTCGAAGGTGACCGCGTCGGGCATGTGGATCAGGTTCTCGGCCTCGACCGCGATGCGCTCGCAGAGCCCGCCGTTGGCGTGTTCGCCCAGTGCGCCGCCCGGCTTGATGTGCGGGTCGATCAGCACGCGCCGGCCGACCCATTCGCGCCCCACCCCGGCGCCGACCGAATGCACCACGCCTGAAATGTCGCCGCCCGGGATGCGCGGCATGGTGACGGGCAGGCCGGGCATGCCCTGGAGCACGAAGATGTCGAGGTAGTTGAGGCCGCAGGCCCTGACGGTGACCACCGCCTGGCCGGGCCCGGCGGCGGGCTCGGGCCAGTCCGTGCGGAGCCGGAGCTGGTCGAGGCCTCCGTGGGCGTCGATGGCGGCGGCGCGCAATTGTTCTTATCTGGGGGGGAGCGGCGCCGCTCCTCCCCCAGACCCCCCCACCGCATTGCTTGTCCGGTGGGTGCTAGCTTCGGCGTGGTGGCCAGGGCGGCGCAGCTCGAAGCGGAAGTCGCAGTGCGAGGCGCCTTCCATCACGGTCTGCGTGCGCGTCAGCTTCACCGCGGGATTGAAGCCTTCCACCAGCGAGAAGTCGCGGTTGCAGGAGAGCAGCGCGCCGATCTCCGGGATGCCGAGCGCGCGGTACATCTCGGCGTAGCGACAGCGCGTGACGTTGAACGAGAGCTTCTCGTCGGTCTGCTCGAGCACGTCCATGCGGTAGGCGTCGCCCTTCTTCCAGTCCTCCAGCGCGCCCGCGAAGTGGGTGAGGCTGTCGCCACCCACGCGCCCCGCCAGCTCCTTGCCCTGGGCGCGCGCCACGTCGATGATCACCTGGCGCGCGGTCTCGAACACCTGCTCATGGCCGTACTGGGCGCCGAGCGCCTCCAGCACCGGCATCAGGATCCGCGCCTCGATCTCGCGGCGCTTGAGGACGCCGATCTCGTTCAGGTTGTCGGGAGGCATGGGGGGGCTCATGGGGTCTCCTCTCAGGGCTTCCGCTCGGTCTCGTCGGCAGGCGGTCGCGGCGAAGCGTAACACGCGCGGCCGACGGCGACCAGCGTGCCCAGCGAGTCGCGGATCTCCACGTCGGCGACGCTGACCGTCCGGCCTACCCGCACCGTCTTGCCGACCGCGGTGAGGTCGCCCCGACGCGCCGGACGCAGGTAATCCACCCGCATGTCGATGGTCGGCACGCCCGGCGCGGTCTCGGTGATCACCGCGTAGTCGCCCGCGATGTCGGCCAGCGCGCTGACCACACCGCCGTGCAGCCAGTCGGAGCCGTCGTTGCGCAGGAACTCTTCCCGGTAGGGCAGGCGGATCTCGACCTTGCCCTTCTCGGCCTTGATGATCTCGAGACCGAGGAACCGCATGAACGGCGAGTGGCGGAAGCTCAGGTTGTCGACGTCCGGCCCGCTCACGGCGCAGTCTCGCGCGCGCGCGCCTTCAGCCCGGTGCGGTCGATCTTGCCGGTACCGCTGAGCGGCAGGGTATCCAGGAACACGACCTTGCGAGGGTGGGCGTAGGGCGCGCCCCGCTCCAGGAAGAAGCGGCGCACGTCGTCCTCGGTGGTCTTCCCCGGCTCGCGCTCGACCACGAAGGCGATCGGCACTTCGCCCTTGACCTCGTGGGGCGCCGGCACCACGCAGGCATCCCGCAGGTTCGGGTGCTGGAGCAGGATGTCCTCCACTTCCTTGGGGTACACGTTCTCGCCGGCCACGTTGATCATGTCGTCCCGGCGCCCGACGAAGTAATAGTAGCCGTCGGCGTCCCGACGCATGAGGTCGCCGGTGTAGAGCCAGCCGCCGCGGAACTTCTTGGCGGTCGCCTCCGGCAGCTTCCAGTAGCCTTTGGCCAGCCCCGGGTTGCGGGTCACCAGCTCGCCCACTCCATCCACGCCCACGTCACGGTCGGCCTCGTCCACCAGGCGCACGTCGCAGCCGGGGAAGGCCAGCCCGCACGAGTTGCGTTTCTTGAGCCCCCAGCGCGTGTTCACGATCGGCACCGGGCCGCCCTCGGTGAGCCCGTAGCTCTCGCCGATCGGCGCGCCGAAGACGCGGCGGAACTCGTCCAGCAGCTCCTCGGGCACCTCCGCCGAGCCGCACACCGCGTAGCGCACGCTGGTGACGTCGTGACGGGCGAGCGCGTCCTTCTCGGCGAGGATCATCTTGTACATCGCGGGCACGCCGGTCAGGTAGGTGACCCGGTACCGGTCGATGGCGCGAATGACCTCGAGCGCGTCGAAGCCGGGCAGGATCACGAGCGAGCCGCCCGCGAGGAGGAACGGCTTCACCGCCCCCGCCATCGCGTTCTTGTGATAGAGCGGCACCGCGATCAGGGCGCGCTCGGTGTCATCGGCGAGCAGCGCCTTGCGCAGGATGTCGGCGTTCCAGAGCTGCCCGCCGTGGGTCAGCAGCACGCCCTTGGGCCGGCCGGTGGAGCCCGAGGTGTAGGGCTGCATGCACACCTCGTCGAAGGCGGTGGCGCGGCGGGCCAGCGTGGGCGCGGCGGCGGCCAGCACGCTCTCGTAGGCCAGCGCGCCGTCGGCCGCGGGCCCGTCGGCGATCACGTGCTTGATGGCCGGGATCTGTGCCGCCAGCATCCGCCCGCGCTCGGCCAGCGCGGCGTTGGCCACCAGCACCACCGCCTCGGAGTCCGCGGCGACGTAGCGCAGCGCCTCGTCGCCCATCCTGATGTTGAGCGGTACCGCCACCGCGCCGAGCCGCATGGCACCGAAGAGGGTCTCGAGGAAGCGGAAGTCGTTGTTGAACAGCAGCGCGACGCGGTTGCCGGCGGTCACCCCCAGCGCGGCCAGGGCGTTCGCTACCCGGTTGGCGCGGGCGTCCAGCTCCGCGTAGGTGAGCACGGTATCGCCCTGGAACACCGCCGGCTTGGAGGGAGTCAGGGCACACGCGGTGTCGAAGAGATAGCCGAGGTTGTCGGGAAGCATTCCGGCCGATATTGCCTTCCCGCCCCGCGTCCGTCAAGACGGCGCCGGGCGTACCGTAGTAACGCCCGTTGAACCCGTTCAACCGCGGCGAGGGGGTCAGCGGACGTCGCCGCTGCTGACCCCTTTCCCAGCCGTCCTCTCCGGGGCCAGCTGCCATAGTTCCAGACTGCCGAGCTGAGCGATGCCGAGGGTCGTACCATCCTGACTGATTGACAGCGCGGAGACCGCCGCCGTTACCGGCACTTCGGCCACCACCTCACCAGTGCGGGCGCTGACGAGAGCGACGCCGGACGGTTTCAAATAGATCAGGTAAAGCTTCTGCCGGGTGGGGTACAGGTACACATGATTCGTTCCGGGCGCGGCCCTGACCCGTGCCTCACGCAGGACTTCAAAACGTTGTCGTTCGGGGAAGAGCGTCGAAACGATCAGTGGCGTCCGGCCCTGCCGATCGGTGGTCGTGTGGCTGAAGGTAGAAACCGAACCGTCTTCGGCAAAGGCAACAAGGCGATCGGATGACCCGAGCGAAAACGGCTTGAGGGTTGATTCCTGTAGGCGCGTGCCATTGAGATCCCAAAGAACGAGTTGCCCGTCGGTACGCACGGACAAGATCTGCGTTCCATCGGTCGAGAAGGAAGCGGTATCGAGCATCCATGACGGCCGGCCGTGGAGACGCAGGGTGAGACGCTCTTGCAGGCGCTCCCGCAGGGTCGTGGTCGCCCACGAGCGCAGCTGGCCTCCCGCCGAGTTACACAGAAGGATCTGGTGGTCATTGTCCTGGGAGCTCAGCGCCAGCAACAGTCGTTCGTCGAAAGAAAAAGCCAAGGGCCGATAGTAGCTGGACGACGCCGCGCAAACCTTGGGGTTGGACCCGTCAAGGTCGCCGATCTTCAGGGTCGATTCCCCCTTTTCCGTCTGGGCAAAAGCCAGCCGCTTCCCGGAGGGGCTGAGCTTCATATGGACGTAGTGCAGCGATCGTGCCGGCAAGGCATCGAGCTCGGCGCCGGAAACGTAGTCGATCGCCCGGAACCCTCCGGCTCTCCCGAGTTCCCCCAGAAAGGTATAGGCCACCACGTGCGCGTCCGGATGAATCGTCAAGTGATTCACCTGATGCTGGATCGGGATACTTTTCAGGTGCCGGACGGTGGGCCCAGTGGTTGTGCTAGCTGCTTCCCGCGCATGCCCATGGCCGGAGAACAGGACCACGAGCAAGGCGCACAGCACCAGGAGTGGGTGCATGGAGTAGGCGGCCTGATCTGGTCTTCGCCCGTCAGTCATCGCGCCGGTCCGGGCAGGAGCGCAGCCGTTACCGCGCACGGGTGGGCTCATCGCGGGGGCCCTTCAGGCTTCTCGCCGAGCGCGAGCAGCTCCATGCCGAGCCCGTAGCCCAGGAGGTCGTGCATCTGCCGGCGCAGCGCCTCGGTCAGCAGGAGCCGGGTGTAACGCAATAGCAGAGTCGGGCGGCGGGCAAGGTCCTCCGCGAGTGCCCAGGCCCGCGCCAGAAGCTGGTCGGGGGGCAGGACCTCGGCCACGAGGCCCAGCTCGAGCGCCTTCTGCGCGTCGAGCGTCTGGCCGGTCAAGAGGAAATAGCGGCCGCGGTTCATCCCCAAGAGCAGCGGGTAGACAATGTGCATACCATCGCCCGGCACCACGTCGGAGGGGAAGTGCGCCGAATCCTGGAATTGCGCGGTATCGGCGGCGAGCACGATGTCGCACAAGAGCGGAATCTCGGAATGGCGCCAGGCCGGCCCGTTGATCGCGCTGATCACCGGCACTTCGATTTCGAGGAGCTTCATCAACAGGTGGCGGCCCTCCCAGTGGATGCGGTCGATCCGTTCGATCGACGGACGGGTAGGGAAGGATGAGGTGCCGGGGTTCGCCCGCGGCCCGGAAAACTCGGCGCCGGTGCCGGTGATGATCACCACCCGGTTATCCGGGTCGGCGCCGACATCGTAGAACGCGCTGGGCAGCTCGCCGTGGGGCAGGAATCCCCAGCGCAGCGAGCCGCCATCGGTATGGAGCGTCATCTGCAGGATGCCGTGGCGCCGCTCCATGCGGATGGTCTGGTACTTGTTGGCGTAGTCTTCGAGCTTGCTCATCGGAGCCCTCCGGCAATGATGTCGACTTACTGGGTGGCGCGTCGTTCAGCGACACAGGACTGGAGCGAGACGCCGAACGCTCCGCGAGGGTCCCATAGCCGCGCGCGTGTGAGTCCGATGCCGTGCGCTTCCACCACGGTGGCGGCGTCGAGGCACATCCACTCGCCCTCGGGCGCACGGTGGATGGCGACGGTGAGGTCCGCGTTCACGAACGTGTAGTGTGCCGGCTCGACCACGACCGCGATGCCGCTGGCCGAGTCCACCGCAATCATCAAGCGCTGGAGCGGCGAGACCGTCTCGCCCTCGACGAGCGCCACCCGCGGGCGCATCCACGCCGCCATGGGTCCCTTGCCCCACGTGCCGCTGGCGACGCGGATCTCCATCGCGGTGTGATAGCCGACGGGGTCGGGGAAAAAGCCGAACTGAAACGGCATCGCCCGCTCCACCGGCAATGGGCCGGGGTCGTCGTCGCCGAGCGCGGCCGGGAGCACGGCCGCCGTGCGCATCGCGACGGCCGCAGCCTGGACCAGCGGGGTCCCCTCGGCGGTGGTGAGCACGGCCTGCAGCCGCCGAACCTTCGCGCCGGCCCGAACCGTCTCGGCGCGCACCGCCAGCCGCGCAATGGGGACGGGACGCAGGAAGTCGAATGTCAATCGCGTGAGGAGGACACCGTCGCCGGCGAGCCGCTCCAGCTCGCGAGTCAGCAGCGCGGCGGGTGGCCCACCGTGCTGGTAGTCACGGCTCCACGGACCGCGCGTCGATTCGGTCGCGACGAAGCGATCGCCGTCGCGGACGAAGAACGCCGGCAGTGAATGAGCGGCGGACACCCCCCGAGGATACCGTAACCGGCGTGGAGGAGGCCCCGGTACGCGAGGATCTGCCGCGGCTACGCGCGGCCCACGAGCGGGCCGAACCGGCGGACGAACTCGTCGGGTGAGAGGTTGCCGGCCTTCGCCAGCGCCGCTACCGTCTCGGGCTGCTCGAGGTCCTCGGCCTTGAGTCGCACCATGTAGGCGGCGAGCGTCTCGTACGCCTCGGATCCGACGTCCACGTACCGCACCCGGATTTTGCCCGTCTTGGCGTCGATCATCTGGTCGAAGGGCACCGGGACCAGCCGGCCGGCCTGGATCGTGACCATCGCACTGCTCCCGCCTTCGAGCAGGAACCGGGTCGCCCAGTACCCCAGGCTGCGGCAGTACTGGATATCGTGGGCGCCGGGGGGCGCGCAGCGCAGCTCGTATCCCATGTCCTTGGCGGCGATCGTCACATCCAAGCCGCGGGCCTTCAGGCTGGCATTGACCCGCTCCTTGAGCATCCCCCCCAGGTCCAGCTCGGCCAGACGCACGTTGCCATAGGTATCCCGTTCCACTCCACCCAGCGTGGCCGGATCGAGCCTCTCGGCCAGGCCCTCGGACAGGATGGCCACGCCGTGCTCGCGCCCGTGGGTCCGCCGCTTGATGATGGCCGCCTCCAGCACGTCGGCCACGCGGTCGAGGGTGATCTGCGGCTGGGTGAACTCCTCCGCGATCACCGTCAGGGTGGCGCCCGCCGCGCCGCCGATGCCGAGCGCGAGGTGCCCGGCGTGGCGGCCCATGACCGTCACGAAGAACCAGCGCTCGGTGGTGGCCGCATCCTGCATCAGGTTGCGAACCAGGTCCTTGCCGAGGTTGCACGCGGTGGCGAAGCCGAAGGTGACGACGTCGCTCGGCAAGGGGAGATCGTTGTCGATGGTCTTGGGCACATGCGCCACCGTCAAGCCATCGAGGGCCCGAGCCAGTCGGGACGCGGCGAACGCCGTGTCGTCCCCGCCGATCGTGATCAGGTGATCGACGCTCAGTCGCTTGAGAGTCTCGGCCACCTTCGCGATGCCGTCCGGCGCCGTCGTCGGGTTTGTCCGCGACGTCCGGATGATGGAGCCGCCGTCGAAGTGGATGCGGGAGGTGTCGTTGATCCGAAGGGGAGTGACGTGCTCGGCATCGCCCCGAACAAGCCACTTGAAGCCGTCATAGCACCCGAGGACCTCCAGGCCTTGGTTGCGGGCCTCGATGGTGGCGGCCGCGATGACCGCGTTGATGCCGGGCGCCGGGCCGCCGCCGACCAGGATGGCGAGCGTTTTCATGGAAGTCCCGTACCCATCTTACGCGAGGCCATACGGCGGCGGCATCCTTCGTGTGAGAGCGGGGCACTTGACACCGCCCTCCCTCAGAGGTGGCGGCGAGCGTTCACGGCGTCTCCATGCTCTCCACCATGCCGTCGGCCAGTCCCGCGCGCACCTCCACCCGGCTGCCCTCCGGGGCAAACTTCAGGGCATATGACAGGAGGATCAGGAGCACTTGCTTGACCTTTCGTTCGTCGCCTCTAAATCCACCCAGCCGTCTATTCCTTGCCGGAGCGTGATGCCCCGGCGGCTCGCCCACTACCGTACAGAGTGACGGCGGCTTAGTGCGTCTGGCGCGGCGCGACCTGTGCACTGGTTTTTACTACCTTGCCGCGCGGAATCGTTTGTGTCGCTTGCAGGGCGCACAGATTGATCAGTGATCACGCCAGGCCCGCAAGTGGTCTGCGGGCTCCCACGCGCTCGCCATCGGGAGAGGTATATGCTGTGGACGAGATGCAGCCGGGCAGGTGTTTCGCGATCTCTGACAAGTACTCGAGGGCGTGCTTGAAGCTGTACTCGAGGTCCGGGAAGAGACGAGTCTCGTAGAGCTAGGATGTATCTGAGCGATGCGACCTACAACGAAGTTTGCCAGGATCGGGAATGACCGGGTCGGATACCAGGTCCTAGGGAACGGCCCCATCGACTTGGTCTTCCTCACCGGCATGTCTTCTCACATTGATCTTCGGTGGGAGGAACCTCTGAACGAGTACTTCCTCCACCGCCTGGCATCGTTCAGTCGTCTGATCCTCTTCGACCGGCGCGGGACCGGTGTCTCAGATCCAGTGCCGTTCGATCATCTTCCCACCTGGGAGGAGTGGGCCGACGACATGCGGGTCGTCCTCGACACCGTCGGTTCCGAGCGCTCGGCTATTATGGCCTGGCTAGATGGCGGACCGATGGCCATGCTGTTTGCCGCCACCTATCCCGAGCGGACGGCGGCCCTTGTTCTGGCTCACACCGCGGCGAAGTACGTGCGTGCCGAAGACTACCCTCAGGGTTTTGCCCCCGAGATGGCCGACCAGCTCCTCCACATGGTCGAGGAACTTTGGGGCACAGAAGGGTTCGTGTCAATTGCCGCACCGAGCCGCGGTCAGGACGAGAGCTTCCGGCAACGGTATGCGCGGTATTTGCGGGCGGCGGCGCGACCCCGTGAGGCCGCGGCACAGCTTCGCAATCTCCTCTCGGCCGACGTCCGGCATGTCTTGCCCCTCATTCGCTGTTCGACCCTCGTGCTCAACCGGAGCGGATACCCGCTTGTCACTCCGGACCATGCTCGCTACCTTGTCGAGCACATCCCGGACGCGAGACTCGTCGAACTGCCCGGGAAGGACGGGGTCCTTGTGACTGAGTGTGCCAGCGAGATCCTTGACAGTATCGAAGAGTTCCTAAGCCGTATCCGTGGCGCGTCCATGTCCGATCGTGTTCTTGCCACCGTGCTGTTCACCGATATCGTGAACTCGACCGACCAGGCCGCCTCCATGGGCGACCGTCGGTGGAAGGCAGTACTCGAGACTCATGACGAGATCACTCGAGACCAAGTCGCCCGGTTCCAGGGTCGGTTCATCGAATCTACCGGAGACGGAGTTCTGGCCACGTTCGATCGGCCGGGGCGCGCTATCCGGGCTGCCGCGGCGATCCAAGAATCGATCCGCGCTCTCGGGATCGACATCCGCGCCGGGTTGCATGCTGGGGAGATCGAGTTGCGCGAGGGTGGACATCGGGTCGGCGGTATCGCTGTGCACATTGCCGCTCGGGTCTCGGCGCTCGCCGCACCGGGAGAGATTCTGGTTTCCAGCACGGTGAAGGACCTGGTGGCCGGCTCGGGGGTCGAGTTCAGGGACCAGGGGGTGCATGACCTCAAGGGAGTACCGGGCACTTGGCGGCTTTTCACGGTCGACGGTACCCGGCCGGAGGCCCATCCTGAAGGGTGGCCACGTCACGAGCAACGGTGAGCTGTAGGCGAGCTCATCGTAAGTCGAGGCTCCCGTCCGTCCATGACGATTCGTAACTGAGCCGGGTGCGCGGCGGCGAGTGTGCCGCGTGCTATAGTTCGACCCAGTCGTCGCGGCAGCGTTGCGCTATCAGCGGACTCATCCAGAGAACAGCCAATGCGGGGCAACTCGGAAGACCAACTTGCCGCCGGCCGCGAGGCGCTCCAGCGTCACTCGTGGCGCGAAGCCTTCGAGCAGCTGCGCGGCGCCGACGCTGCGGAGCCTCTGCCGCCGGAGGATCTCGAGCTGCTGGCCGAGGCCGCGCAGTGGGTCGGCCGGCTCGACGACTGCATCGCGGTGCGGGACCGTGCTCACGCCGCGTATCTCGCCCAGGGCAATCGGCGACGTGCCGGCTTCATCGCCCTCCTGATGAGCCACGACTACTTCGCCAAGGGCCAGAGCTCGATGGGGAACGGGTGGATACGGCGGGCCGAGCGGCTCCTCGAGGCGGATCAGGACTCGATCGAGTACGGACATCTGCTGAGGGCGCGTGGCCTCCTCGCCAAGAACCATGACGAGGGCCTGGCGCATGCGCGTGCGGCGTACGAGCTGGCAACCCGCCTGGGAGACCGCGACCTGGCCGCCCTGGAGCTGCTAGGAGCAAGGACGGCTCCTGGTCGCCAAAGGCGAGGTCGCCGAGGGGCTGGCGCTCCTCGAGGACGCCGCCATGCACGCGGTCAGCGGCACCCTCGGACCCCTCGCCACCGGCGACATCTTCTGCAACGCCATCGATGTCTGCCGGAGACTGGCCGACTTCGGGCGCGCCAGCGAGTGGACCGACGCCGCGCGCCAGTGGTGCGACCGCCAGGGCATCCTCGGGTTCCCGGGCGTGTGCCGCGTGTACCGGGCCGGCATCCTGCGTCTCCGGGGCGCGCTGTTGGACGCCGCACGCGAGGCCACCGACGCCTGCGAGGAGCTGCGTCCGTACGCTGTGGGCGCGACCGCCGAGGCCTTCTACGAGCTCGGAGAGGTCCGTCTCAGATTGGGCGACCTCGCGGCGGCCGGGGAGGCGTTCAGGCAGGCGCACGAGCTGGGCCGCGACCCGCAGCCCGGCTTGGCACTTCTCCGCCTGGCGGAGGGCAAGGTGGAGGCCGCGCGCACGGCGATCAAGAGCGCCCTCGCCGACGAATCCCGGGATCGGCTCGCCCGGAGCCAGCTCCTGCCCACGCAAGTGGAAATCGCACTGGCCGCGGGCGACCTCGACGGCGCCCGCGCCGCGGCTGACGAGCTCGAGGCCATCGCTGCCGTGTACGCGACGCCCGCGCTGGGGGCGGCCGCGCACTGCATGCGCGGCCGGGTCCAGGTCGCGGCCGGCGACGAGGCGGGGGCGTTGCGGAGCCTTCGCGCGGGCTGTCGCCTGTGGCAGGAGCTGGATGCCCCGTACGAGATGGCGCAAGCGCGGATGACCCTGGCCACCGTGTACCGCGCTGCCGGCGATCTGGAGACTGCCGCCCTCGAGCTCGCAGCGGCCCGCTTGGCATTCGAGCGCCTGGGCGCCGTGCTCGACATCGCCCGCGCAGTGCAGGCGCAGGCCGGCGTGGCCCCAGCCCTCGCGGCTGAGCCCGAGCTGTCGCGGGCGGAGACCCGTACGTTCATGTTCACCGATATCGTGCGGTCGACCCAGCTGATCGAGGCCATCGGCGACGAGGCGTGGGCGGATCTTGTCCGCTGGCACGACCAGACCCTCCGCGCCCTCTTCACCACCGCCGGCGGCGAGGAAGTCGATCATGCCGGCGACGGTTTCTTTGTAGCTTTCGCGGCTGCCCGCTCCGCGATCGAGTGCGGCGTCGCCATTCAGCGAACGCTCCTCGATCACCGCCGGAAGGAGGGCTTCGCCCCGCAGGTGCGCATCGGACTTCACGCGGCGCCGGCGCAGCGCCACGGTGCCGCGTACCGCGGGAAGGGCGTGCACGCGGCGGCGCGCATCGCGGCGCTCGCCGAGGCCGGCGAGATCCTGGCGAGCCGGGACACGGTCGACTCCGCCCTGCCGGGGATCACGCGTTCCGCCCCGCGGCTCGTGACGCTCAAGGGGCTCTCGGAGCCGCTGGAGGTCGTCACCCTCAGCTGGCGGTAGCGCACAGCGCCTGGAGGTCCTGGAAAGGTCGGACGTTCTCGATCGCGATCACGGCTTGATCCGCAAGGGTCTCCACCAGTCCGAGCTCCTTGTCGATGAAGGTCGAACCGCGGCAGGAACGTGCGAAGCTTCAGGGGAGCTCAGCCATGGTCGCCTTCTACGACGTGATCGTCATCGGGGCCGGCATCTCCGGCATGTACCAGCTCCACCGGTTGCGCGGGCTGGGCCTGCGCGTGCGCATTTTCGAGGCCGGCGACGGCGTCGGGGGCACGTGGTACTGGAACCGTTACCCGGGGGCCCGGTTCGACTCCGAGTCGTGGACCTACGGCTACTCGTTCTCGGACGAGATCCTGCGCGAGTGGGAGTGGAGCGAGCACTTCGCGGCCCAGCCGGAGACGCTGCGCTACTGCAACTTCGTGGCCGACAAGCTGGACCTGCGCCGCGACATCGAGTTCGGCTGCCGGATCAAGGCCGCGGTCTACGACGAGCTCGGCGGGGAGTGGGAGATCGAGAGCGAGGACGGCCGGCGGGCGCGGGCCCGGTTCCTGATCACCGCCATCGGGCCGCTGTCGGCGCCGACCATGCCCACCATCCCGGGGGTCGAGAGCTTCCGCGGGGAGGCGTACCACACCGGCCGGTGGCCGCACGAGCCGGTCAGCTTCGTGGGCAAGCGCGTGGCGGTGATCGGCACCGGAGCGACCGCGGTGCAGGCGATCACCGAGATCGCCAAGACGGTGGGCCACCTGACGGTGTTCCAGCGCACGCCCAACTGGTGCGCGCCGCTCCACAACTCCAAGATCGACGCGGCCACCCAGGCGCGCATCAAGGCCACCTATCCGGAGATCTTCGCGGTCTGCCGCGAGTCGTTCGGCTGCTTCATCCACCAGGCCGACCCGCGCAATGCCCTCGAGGTGAGCCCCGAGGAGCGCGAGGCCTTTTTCGAGAAGCTCTACGGCGAGCCCGGCTTCGGCATCTGGATGGGCAATTTCCGGGACGTGCTGATCGACCACGAGGCCAATGCCACCATCACCGACTTCATGCGCCGGAAGATCCGCGCGCGCGTGAAGGACCCGGCCGTGGCGGAGAAGCTGATCCCCACCAATCACGGCTTCGGCACCCGCCGGGTGCCGCTCGAGAGCGGCTACTACGAGGTCTACAACCAGGGGAACGTGCGCCTCGTCGACATCCGGGAGACGCCGATCGAGCGGATCACCCCCGCCGGCGTGCAGACGAGCGACGCGGAGTACGCGGTGGACATGATCATCTACGCCACCGGCTTCGACGCCGTCACCGGAGCGTTCGACCGCATCGACGTCCGCGGGCGGGGCGGGCGGCGACTGCGGGAGAAGTGGGCGGAAGGCCCGCGCACCTACCTGGGGCTCCAGATCGAGGGCTTCCCGAATCTGTTCACGCTGGTCGGGCCCCACAACGCGGCGACCTTCTGCAACATCCCGCGCTGCATCGAGCAGAACGTGGATTGGGTGACCGCGCTCATCGCCTACATGCGCGACCAGGGCCACACCCGGGTGGAGCCGACGCTGGAGGCGGAGCGCGAGTGGACCCAGCATGTGCACGACACCGGCCGCCGCATGCTCTTCACCCAGGTCGACTCGTGGATGATGGGCATCAACTCCAACGTGGCGGGCAAGCAGAAGCGCACCTTCATCGTCTACGCGGGCGGGGCGCCGAAGTACCGCGAGCGGTGCGACGAGGTCGCCGCCGCAGGCTACCGGGGCTTCGCGTTCGGGTAGAAGCGGACCACTCAAGGAGGGCCGGGAGAGCCATGATCAGCCAACGCTTCACACGCTGCTCCGCCAACGTCGCCGCAATCGGTCTCGCGTTTCTCCTGCCGAGCTTGACCGTCGCCCCCGTCGTCGGCGCGGCGGAGATCAAGGTCATGAGCACGGTGGCGATGACCGCCACGCTCGACGAGCTCAAGCCGAAATTCGAGGCGGCCACCGGCCACAAGGTCACGATCGTCTACAGCGTCATCGCCGATCTGCGGAAGCGGATCCAGGAAGGCGAGACCGCGGACGTCATGATCCTGTCGCGGGCTGCGCTCGACGACCTCCAGGGCCAAGGCAAGGCCATGCCGGGCAGCATCGTCAATCTCGCGAGCTCCTACGTGGCCATCGGGGTGCGCGGCGGCGCCGCCAAGCCCGACATCGGATCGGCGGACGCGCTGAAGCGCACCCTCCTCGCCGCCAAGTCGATCGTCTATGCCGACCCGGTCAAGGGCGGCGCGAGTGGGGTCTATTTCGCGAAGGTCCTGGACCGGCTCGGCATCACCGAGCAGATGAAGTCCAAGACGATCCTGGTACCGGGCGCCCAGGCCGCCGAGGTCGTCGCCAGGGGCGAAGCCGAGATGGGTGTCGCGCAGGCGTCGGAGATCGTTCCCATCGCCGGCGCGCAGCTGGTCGGCCCGCTGCCCGGAGACTTGAACAATGTAACCGTCTTCGCGGCCGGCATCGGACTCGCAAGCAAGGCTCCAGCGGCGGCCAAGGCGCTGGTCGAATATGTCACGGGGCCCGTGGGAGCGGGGGTGCTCAAGTCCAAGGGCCTGGATCCGGCCTAGGACCTAGCCGAACTCGGCGTCAACGATATTTGACAGCCATTAGCCGTGCTGCCGGCGGATGTCGGCCTGGTGATGTAGCTCGTGGCCGGCAATGATGTAGGCGAGGGCGCGTACGCTCCGGATGGTCCAGTCCGCGGGGGTGCGGCGTTGTCAGGCCGCCGCGTTCAGGCCGCGCAGGAACGCGATGGACGCGCACCGCCATGAGCTCGGCCACGACGTCGCCGAGTGGACGCTCGCGGAAGCTGGCGGCCGCCGCGTAGTCCGCGAACTCGACCTGACTCCACTTGACGGGGTCGGCGCGCGCGATGCACAGCGGGCGGTAGCCAAAGACGCGCTCCACGTCGGCCAGATGCCCGACGACCTCAGCCTTCGGCATTGCGCAGCGTCGGGTCCAGGAGATCGCGCAGCCCGTCGCCGAGCAGGTTCGCGCCCAGCACGACGAGGGCGATCATGAGCCCGGGAGCGGTGGCGAGCCACCACGCATTGGACAGGTAGTCACGGCCCTCAGCCAGCATTGAACCCCACGACGGCAGCGGCGCCTGGACGCCCATCCCGAGGAAGCTGAGACCGGATTCCAGCAGAACCATGGTGGCGAACTGGCTGGAGCCGATCACGAGGATAGGCGCCACGGTATTCGGCAGGACGTGTCGCAGGATGATGCGCATATCGCGGGCGCCGAGCATGGCGGCGGCATCGATGTAGTCGAGGCTGCGAATCGTGAGGACGTGAGCCCGGATCGTCCGCGCGTAGAGCACCCATCCGCTGAGCGCGAGGACCCCCACCAGCGTGATCGGGCTCGTGCCGACCACGGCGACGATGGCGATGGCGAGCATGATGACCGGAAAAGCCAGCTGCACGTCCGCCACTCGCATGATGACGGCGTCCGTTTTCCCGCTGCCCCAGCTCGCGGCGAGCCCCACCGCCACGCCCACCACTCCGGCGATGGCGACGGCGGTCGCGGCGAGGGCCAGGGAGACACGCCCGCCGTGGAGCAGGCGAGCCAGGATGTCCCGGCCGAGATTGTCCGTGCCGAGCAGGTGCGCGCGCGTGCCGCCCAGGCCCCAGGGTGGAGCGAGGCGCTGGCTGAAGCTCGGCTTTACGGGATCGTAGCTCGTGAGCGCCGGGGCGAGGAGGCTCGCCAAGACAACGGCGCCGAACAGAACGCCCCCGATCGCAATGGTGGGATGGCGACGTCCCCAGCGCCGAAGCCGCCCGGTGTCGTCGCGGGATGCCATCACGAATACCGGATGCGGGGATCGATGACCGTGTAGAGCAGATCCACGAGGAGATTGATGGCGACGAACACGGTGGCGGAGAGGATGAGCACCGTCTGGACCACCGGGAAGTCGCGGAAGAAGATGGCATCGACGATGAGCTTGCCCATGCCTGGCCACGCGAAGACCGATTCGGTGATGACGGCGCCGCCGAGGAGCGAGCCGATCTGAAGCCCGATGACCGTCAGTACCGGGATGGCCGCATTGCGGAGGGCATGGCGGAGCACGACGCTTTGCTCGGCGAGGCCTTTGGCGCGGCCGGTGCGGATATAGTCGCGATTGAGTATCTCGAGCATGCTCGAGCGGGTGAGACGCGCGACCAATGCGGTGGGAAAGGCCGCGAGGGTTACCGCCGGCAAGACCAGGGACGTCCAGCTCGCGAAGCCGGAGGTCGGCAGCCAGCGCAGCGCCACGCCGAAGAGCAGGATGAGCATGATGCCGAGCCAGAAATTCGGCAGCGATTGACCGAGCACGGCGAGGATGGTGCCAGCCACGTCGTAGCGCGTGCCCCGGAGCACCGCGGTGATGATGCCGAGCGAGACGCCGCCGGCGATCGTGACGAGCATGGCCGCGACCGTGAGCTGCACGGTGGCGGGTAGCCGCTCCAGGACCACCCGCAGGGCGGGCGCCCGGTACTGGAAGGACTGGCCGAAATCCCCCTGGGCCACGCTGCGCAGGAAGAGGCCGTACTGGACGATCAAGGGCTCGCGCAGCCCCAGCTGCCGGTTCAGCTCCGCCACCGCGGACTCGGGAGCGCCGTCGGGCAGCAGCATCCGGGCCGGGTCGCCGGGCAGGACGCGAAGGATGATGAACACCAGCACCGATACGCCCAGTAGCGTCAGCGCCGACTGCGCCACGCGCCGGAGGATATAGGTTCTCATCGGTCGCGCGGCTCTGCCGGCTCCGGCGCGGCCGGCCCGCTACACGATGCCGACGTCACTCAGGAGGACGTAGTAGTCGCGGCGCGCCTCGAAGTTGCGCAGGCGATCGCTGACGCCGTAGATCGCGACGGTGTAGTAGAGCCAGAGCTCGGCATCCTCGTCCCAGATGATGCGCTCGAGCTCCTCGTACTTCGCCTGCCGCACCTTGGGGTCAGGCACGCGCCCCTCCGCGACGAGCTGCTCCACCCGGGGATTCGTGTACCGGGTGAGCTTCTCGGAGCCGGCCCTGGTGAACCACTGGCCGAAGTACCAGTCGGGGTCGTGGGGCATGTGCGCCCAGCCGGAGAAGAAGAGATCGTAGGTGCCCGCCGTCCGCTGCTCGCGCGCGGAGGCGATCTCGAGGTTCTTGATATTGAGCTTGATGCCCACGTCGCCGAGCATCGCCGCGACGGCCTGCGTGATCTCGAGCTGCTTGGGGTAGAGGTCCTTCATCAGCACGATATCGACGGAGACATTGGAGTAGCCGGCTTGCTTGAGGATTTGCCGCGCCCTCTCGGGATCATAGACCTTGGCCGGCAGGCTCGCATGGCCGATGAGGCCGGGGGGCACGGGGCTGTCCACGGACCGCCCATATCCGAGGAGCAGCTCCTTGATGATCACGTTGCGGTCGATGGCGAGCGAGATGGCCTGGCGCAGCCGCTGGTCCTTCACGGGCTCGCGGCCGAGCTGGAAGATCCAGCGCTGGGCCTCGATGGCGGGCACGTCGAGCACCTTGACGCCGCGCGTGCCCTTGAGCGTCTCAACCAGATCCGGCGTGACCCGGTCGATCACCTGCAGCTCGCCGGCCCGGAGGGCGGCCGTGCGCGTGGATAGCTCCGGAATGAACCGGAAGGTGACCTTCTCGACCTTGGGGATGCCCGGCTTCCAGTAGCTCGGATTCGCGGTCATCGCGATCTGATCGCCGTGGGTCCAGGACGCGAAACGGAAGGGACCGGTGCCGATTGGCTTCTGGAAGAAGGCCTCTTCGTTTTTCGCCACGCTCGGCGGCAGCATGCCCAGCATGGTGAGATGGGCGGGGAGGGAGCCGAAGGGCCGCTTGGACGTGACGATGACCGCGTAGTCTCCGTCCTTCTCCACGGACTCGATGTCCTGGTACACGAAGGACTTGATGAGCTTGCTATTGCTCTGGACGCGCCTGAGCGTGAAGACCACGCTGTCCGCGTTGAACGGCGTCCCGTCGTGAAAGGCGACCCCCTTGCGGAGCGTGAACCGCCAGGTCGTGTTGTTGATCGGGCGCCAGGTCTCGGCGAGCGCGGGAACGAACTTGGAGTCATTGGTCACGTCGATGAGCGGGTCGAAGAGGTGGCGCAGGACGGAGGTCGTGGAGATCGAGTAGTGGTTGGCGGGATCGAGCGTGAGCATGCGCTCGGACAGGCCGGCGGCGATCTCGCCGCTGCGCTTGGCCTGCCCGGCGGCCAGGCCCGGCGCGCCGGCCAGCGCCAGGCCCGCCGCGCCCACCGCCAGGAAGTCGCGACGGCCGATATGATCGAATCGTGGATGCTGCTCGCGCATGGGCTCTCTCCTGTGTGATGCCGTTCGGGACACAGCAAACACCTACGCCGGCTCGCATCACGGGCCCCCATACCGCGGGCGCCCCGCATGGCTGCGGCCCGATTGTATCGAACCCGCCGGGCTGGGGTCCGGCGAAAACTGAGTCGCCCAGCTCATCAGGGCGAGCAGATCATGGGCACCCATCGAGCTTCTGTCGATCCTGTCGGCCACCGTTCGACTACTTGCTGGAATGCCCAGCCTGAGAGACCCGGAAAGGAGCGATCATGCGCTATCTGATGCTCATCTGCACCGATCCGTCGGCGGAGCCATACGACCCCGAGCAGGACAATATCGAGTCATGGGTGTCCGAGATGGACGGCAAGGGAATTCGAAAGGCGGGCGACCGCTTGGCCGGGGTGGATCAAGCCATCACCGTCCGCAAGCGGAGCGGTAAGGTCCTGAAAACGAACGGGCCATTTGCCGAGACCAAGGAGTGGATCGCCGGCTATGACGTGATTGAGTGCGCAAGCCTTGATGAGGCGATCGGGGTGGCCGCGAAGCACCCCATGGCGCGCTTCGGGAAGATCGAGATTAGGCCCTTCTGGCGGACCGACTAGCGCCCCGGAGAGATTGAGCCCATGATCCGGGCCCTTCGGTGTGGGGCGGAGTGCTCATATCCAAGGGCCTGGATCCGGCCTGAGAGTCGCGGCCCAGGTCACCCCATGAAGTCCCGGACGATCCGGTTGAACTTGTCCGGATTCTCCATGAACATGAAGTGGTTTCCGCCCTCGTTCTCCTCGAAGATCTCGATCCTCGAGCCGCGGACCTGCTTCTGGATCCACACCTGTGACTTCCAGGGCACGACGCTCGCCCGGCCCCCGACCACCAGAGTCGGCAGGTTGATGCGCGGAATGACCCGGCGCCAGTCCTGGGTCGCGTGATTGTAGAGGAGCGCGGCCGCGTACTGCCGCGGCATCTTCAGGTTCTGCTGGACCACCCAGCTCACCTCGGACCGGGAGTAGGCCTTCGTGAACATTCCCCCGATGAACCCTTCGGTGGTCTTGACCCCGTCCGGGCCGGCGAGCTGGTTGATCGTGTCGTAGAGGGAGGTGGGGTCGAAGATCGCGCCCGCGTCCTCTTTCTCCTGCGGCGACCACCGAGGGTCCGCGGTGATCATCGGCATCTGGTCCACGAAGATCAGCTTCGACAGGCGGTCCTGGCGCCAGAGCTGCCAGTAGCTCCAGATGACGGAGCTTCCCATCGAGTGCCCCATGAGGGTGACGTCGGTCAAGTTACGGGCGATGAGCAGGTCCTGCACATCCTTGGCGAGCCGCTGGATGGTGTAGCCGTTGTCGGGCTTGTCCGACTCCCCATGGCCGCGCATGTCCACCGCGATCACCCGGTAGCGGTCACTGAGGCCGCTGAGCTGATGCTTGAACTGGGCGGCGGTTTGCGACCAGCCCGGGATGCATATGAGTGGCTTACCGGATCCGGCTTCCTCGTAGCGGAGGGTGACCCCGTCGTTGGTGGTCACCGCGCCTTTGGTGGCTGTGGCCGTGGACGGCGGCGACGTGGAGGCTCGCGAGCAGGCGACGGCGGCGGCTGATACGGCGGCCCCGGTGATGAAGGTGCGGCGATCCATAGGGCTCCCCCCTCGACGTTGTGAGAGGCGTTGCATGGACGCGAACCAGCGACTGCAGGCTACCATACCGCCACCGAGCGCTCAGGACGGTCTGGATGCCGCCTGAACCTGCCGGAAGACGCGCTGGGCGTTTCCGCCAAGGACTTTCGCCACCTCCGCGCTTCGGTAGCCATGGTCGAGCAGGGCGGCGGCGAGGGATGGCCACCGCGCGTAGCTGGTGAAGATGGCGTTGGGGCCGATGCCATCCATGTCCGTGCCCAGGCCGACGTGGTCGACTCCTACCACGTCCACCAGGCGCGAGACGTAGTGCACGTAGCCGCTGATATCATCGCCGCGCCGTCCGAAGATGATCGGCATGGCGCCGATGACGCCGCCCGTCCTGGCCACCAGGCGGGCGTGCTCGGGACTGATGAAGCGAGACCAGCCGGTGGCGTCCTGGATGTTGGAGTGGGACAGGATGATGGGCTGGGTGGTCGTCTCCACCACCCCTGCCACGACGGCAGGGGTGGCGTGCGCCACGTCCACCACGATGCCCAATCGATTCATCTCCCGCACGACCGCCCGGCCGAAGGCGGTCAGTCCGCCATGCACCGGCGGCGCCGTCTGGATGTCTCCCAGCTCGTTCACCCGGTAATGGACGAGCTGTAGCGAGCGGATGCCACGGTCGAACGCTTCCTGTACCCGGTCGATGCGGCCTTCCAGGAAGTCGCTCCCCTCGACGGCGAGCAGGCCCCGCACCGGAGGGCCGGGGTCCTCGGCGGCCGTCACGCTCAGCACTGTCGGCATCCCCGCACTCGCACTCCAGCCCACCAGAGTGTCGAGCTGCCGGTACATGGACGCATACAGCTCGCCCGGCCGCGGCTCGCGGGTGGCGTAGAGCCCCCCGCGTGAATTGACGCCCAGGACCGGCGCGTCCGACGTGGCGGTAAGGCTGATCAGCTTCACCAGTCCGGCCTCGGCGGCCTGCCGATGACCGGCAAGCGAATCGTTCGACATGCTCCGGAAGAGGCCGGGATGGGAGTGGAGGTCGAACGAAAGCGTGGCCGCGAGCAGCTCGCGCGTGGGGCCGGACGGCGGAGCTCCGACGGTGGCGCAGGCCGTGGCCACGATGGGTACGGCCGCCGTGGCGAGGAAGCCGCGCCGGCTGAGTCCGCCGGCCTTGTGCCGCAGGTCGGCAACGGCCAGGAGCTGCGACCACCAATCGAAGCAACTCGGGCTGCACATGTCGCGATCACCGGAACGCCGGCAGCACCTCTTTGGCGAAGAGCTGCATCGATTTCATGATGCGCGGGTGCTCGAGGTCGCCGAACCAGAAGCTGCAGTTGAAGTGGGTGATGCCGACCATCTCCTTCACGCGCGTGATCTGGCGGATGACGGTGTCCGGCGTGCCGATCACGAGGAAGCGATCGAGCAGGTCGTCGGTGTCCGGCTCTTTCGGGCCGGGGACGGCCACGGCGCGGCCGCGCTCCACTTTCTCGTAGTGATTGCGCAGGCTGAGCGTGACGCGCATGTTCCAGCGCGCTTCCTCGGCGGCGGCGCGCGCGTCGGCCGCGTTCTCGGTGACATAGACCGCGCGCTGCACGCCGACCGCCGGCATGCGAGACGGCTTCAGCTCCGCGATCAGGCGATCGAACTGCCTCCGGAAGTCCGCCATACGCTCGATCGGGACACCGAAGCCGCCGGTGAGCAGGTTGAAGCCGCGCCGCACCGTCGCTTCGACCGACTCGGGGCTCTGCGCCGTCACCCAGATGGGCGGGTGCGGCTTCTGCAGCGGCTGCGGGAAGATCGTCGTCTCCGGAATCTGGAAGAGCTTGCCGGCGTAGGTGAACGGCTCCCCGGTGAAGGCCTTGAGGATGATGTCGACGGACTCTTCCCATCGCGCCCGGGCGGTGTCGAGCTCCAGGCCCAGACGCTCGAACTCGTAGTGCTGGTAGCCGCGCCCGAGCCCGATGTCGACACGGCCGCCGGCCAGCTGGTCCAGGGTGGCGATCTCCTCCGCGATGACGAGTGGGTGATGCAGTGGCACCACGATGACAGCGGTCCCCACGCGCAGCCGCGTGGTCTTCGCGGCGAGAAAGGTGGCGAGCTGCGCCGGACGCGAGAGGTAGCCGTAGGTCGAGAAATGATGCTCGGCGAGCCACACATTGCTGAAGCCGAGCGTCTCGGCCGCCTGCGCGATGTCGACGGCCCGCGAGTAGATCTCCTGCGAGGAGCGCATGGACGGCGACTGCATCAGGAGGAAGGTGCCGAAATTGATCATGGGCCACACTCTGCCCGGTCGCGGTAGCCCCGTCAAGCGCGCGAGGGAGTCAAAACGGCGGCGCGCGAACGGCCACGCAAGGTCGGGGGTGCGCGTCCCGCGCGCCGCCAGCTTCAGGTCTTACTTCTCGTCGCGGATCGCCGCCTTCAGCGGAGTCCTTTGTTCGGGTTGATCAGATACTTCCCGCCGGTGGCTTGCTTGCCATAGACGGCGATCTCCTCGAGCCGCAGCGCCTCGGCGAGAGAAACTTCCTTCGTGTAGGTGCTCGCGAACGTGGTCTTGATCTCGGCCGCGACTCGCTCTCGGAGCTTCTGGGCGGCCTCGAAGCCAATCTTCTGCAGGAAGGGGGTGAGCAGCCAGCCGCCAATCCCCCACGCCATGCCGAAGGCGCGGTTGAACTCGGTCGGCCCGCGGTCGAGTCCCCCGTAGATGTATACCTGCTTGTGGGTGGTGGACCCATAGCGGCTGTATTCCTTCGCCGTCTTGTTCGCGGCAATCTCCATGGCGGTGAGTATCTGCCCGGCCAGTCTTCCCCCGCCGATCGCATCGAAGGCCACCGTGGCCCCGGTGGCGACCAGAGCCTCGGTCAGCTCGTCCATGAAGGTTGGCGAGTCCGAGTTGCACACGTAGGGGGCCCCGAGCTTCTTCAGGACGTCCACCTGCTCGGACTTGCGCACGATGTTCACCAGGCCAACGCGGTCCTTGATGCAGATCTTGTTGAGCATCTGCCCGAGATTGGAGGCGGCTGCCGTGTGCACGAGCGCCTTGTGACCCTCCGCGCGCATGGTTTCGACCATGCCGAGCGCGGTGAGCGGGTTGACGAAGCAGGAGGCGCCCTCGGCAGCGGTCGTACCTGGCGGCAGTACCAGGCATTGCACGGCCTTGATGCAGCGGTACTGCGAGTACATGGCGCCACCGAGGATGGCGACCGTCTTCCCCATCAGCGCTTGCGCGGCGGGAGACGTCCCCGCCTGGACGACCACCCCGGCCCCTTCGTTGCCGACGGGCAGCGACTGCTCCAGACGCCCGGCCATCGCCTTCATCACCGCCGGCGAGATGCTCGCCGTCACTGCGGGGTCGTCAGCCGTGCCGGACGCCTTGGCCGTGCTCATGTCGGCTCCGCCGAAGAGAAGTCCCTGGTCGGAGGGATTGATAGGGGCGGCGTCGATGCGGACGACTACCTCCTCGGGTTTGGGCTCAGGGGTGGGGATACTGACGAGCGATAGCTCGAGGATGCCCTCCTTCTTGACCGTTGAACGAAGCTGAAGTCCCGTGCGCGCGCCGGTGTTTGCCATGTGTGACCTCCATGTTCGGGGAGCCCGCGCTGCCGAGCCGCGGCGCTCATGTCCCGCATTACGAGATCCCTCTCTTCGCGGTGAATCAGGAATCCGACGGCGCGTATCGAGCATCGACGTATGCCCACGCGCGTACTCCCGATTGAAGGACGACGGCCACTCGCTTGACCGCCGCCACTTCGTACCGGTCGGCATGCTGAATTTCATCGGGCGTGACCGGAAAGACCGTCCCGGACACAACGTCGGAAGCGCGTCCGGTGAACCTGGCCATGGTGTGGAGCGCCTTTCCGCTGATGGCGACGACCGTCTGATCTTCGATCCTGAGCGAGACCAGCTCGAATCCTCGCAACGCATCGCCGGTACCCGTCAGTTGCCGACCAAACGTCGCCATTTGTACCGCCTCGAGCTGGAGGGTGCCGTACGAGAAGAGAAGGTGGAGCGCGGTCGGCGCGACGGTCACTGCTGGTAGCCGTAGAGCCGCCAGACCCCCTGCTCTCGCTGGGCGACCTCTGGCTCGCGCTGCCACGAGAGGATGGATGTCCACGTGCCAAGCCACCGTAGCCGCCCCGAGACTTCGCCCGTCGAGTAGACCCACGCCTGGTCTCCCGCCATTCGCGCTTCGTCGATACGGACCCGCGCCTGGAGGGTGTCATAGACCGCAAACATCACCCGGAGCTGCTCGCGGATGGCCGGCTTCGTGAGCGGATCGGATCGATAGCGGTCCGAGACATGCCTCAGCACCCCTGCCTCGTCCAGGGCCTGGAAGCGTTCAATCGCGTGAGCGAGCGTCTGCTGGAGCTCCAGGACCACGGCACGAGGAGCGGGGATTCCCGGCAGACCCGTCGCCCCTTGCTGCGCCTCGGCGGCGAGCGGCGCGGCGAGGAGACCAAAGCCCACGCGAGTCAGGAACGTGCGACGGCCTATCACTGGATGAGGGTCTTCTCCCCGGCGATTGTACATGAAGCTCGAGGGCGTCGAAGCGAGCGGCTACAGTTGATCGCGCATTGGCAGCAGGGGGAGATAGAAGAGACGGCTGAGCCCTTGCTTCATATCGTCGTCGGAGAGCCGGCGCGAGAGCTTGAGATCCTCCCGGAAGACGTCGGAGAGACGACGCGCGATACCGGGGTCGAGGAAGACAAGGTTGAGCTCGGCGTTCAACGCGAACGAGCGGTTGTCCAGATTGGCGCTCCCGATACTCGACCACCGGCCGTCGATGACCATGGTCTTCGCGTGCAGGAGGGCCGGTGCGTACTCGTAGATCTTCACCCCTGCCTTGCTGGCGCGTGGGAAATGCGTCTGGCTCGACAGGCGTACCAGGCGGTCCAGGAGACCCTGCGTCACGCCCGCGGTGATGATCGACACGTCGACTCCGCGCTGCGCCGCCCGGACGAGAGCGTCCATCATGGCCTCATCCGGTACGAAGTAGGGGTTGGTCAGGTAGATCGACGAGCGCGCCCCATCGATGGCGAGCAGGAAGAGCAGGTAGGCTTCCGCGGCGCCGCTTGCCGGCGAGCTCTTCACCGACTGGATGGCCAGAGCGCCCCGCCGCCGAGACTCGGGGAAGTAGGTGTCGCCGCCGAGCAGGATTCCGGTGGCCTCCCGCCAGTTTTCGGCGAACGCGGACTGCAGGAAGCGCACGATCGGCCCTTCCACCCGTACGTCGGTCTGTCTCCAGTGCTTGGGCTGCCGTCCGTCACCCGTCCATTGCTCACCCACGCCGGTTCCGCCCGTGAATCCGACCCGGCCGTCGACCACGAGGATGCGGCGGTGGTTCCGGTGATTGATGCGCTTGATGGCCAGCGGATTGAGCGAGTTGTACTTCGCCGCCTGACAGCCCGCGTCTTCGAGCATCGTCCAGTACTGCCGCGGCATGTGACTCGAGCCGACCGCATCGACCAGCACGTTGACGCTCACGCCGGCTCGACACCGCTCGGCCAGTGCTGCCGCCAGCTCCCCGGAAATGTCGCCGTCCTCGTAGATGAAGTTGGCGAAGGTGATGGTGGACTTCGCGCTCCGGATCGCGGCGAGCATCGCCGGAAAGATCTCGTTACCGTTCAACAGGACCTGGGCGCGATTGCCGGGAACGGGCGTCGAAAGCGTATGGGCTTCGAGCGTCCGGACGAAGGCCGGCTCTCCGACGCGCACGTCGGGGGTGGCGTACTGCGGTCGAGTCAGCGTGCATCCCGCGAGCAGGATGGTCAGTCCGATGGCGAATACGCTCATGGCTCGTCGACCCATGGCTGCCGACACTGCAGCCGACGTGCCAGCGCGCTCAGACACTCGTAATGTCTGATGTCCGGTTGGATGGGGGAAAAAGTTTACCGAACACTATCAGGTAGGAATGACGCGATGCAAGCGGAAGAAGTTTCCAGGACGCGGGCGGACGTCACACTGCCGGCACCGTGCCGCCGTCGATCACGTATTCAGGACCGCAGCACCTGGCCCGCGGCCGCCCCGGTGAGCTTTCCGTCCGCCCAGGTCACCGCGCCGTTGACGACCGTGTACTCGACGCCGCGCGACGGCATGACCATCCGCTTGGCGCCGCCGGGCAGGTCGAACCGCCGCTCGCCACGATTGGTCGAGCCGACCCGGCCCGCGTCGAAGATGGCCAGGTCCGCGGCGAGACCGGGGGCGAGCCGGCCACGGTCGCGGACCCCGAATACCTCGGCCGGATCCGAAGTGAGCCGCCGCACGCCTTCCTCCAGCGTCAGCGCCTGGCGCTCGCGCACCCACGTGCCCAGCAGGTAGGTCGGGTAGCCTGCGTCGCACAGCATGTCGACATGGGCGCCGCCGTCACCCAGCGCCACCAGCACACTCTTGTCGTTCAGGATCTCCGTCATCCGGTCGACCCGCGTGTTGAAGGAGGCCATGGTGAATTCGACCTCGAGGTCGTCCTGGAGGGTCAGGTCCAGGAAGGTGTCGACGCCGTCCTTGCCCTGCTCGCGGGCGAGATCCGCGATCGAGCGGCCCTCGAGCGCTTTGAGGGCCGGCGACCTGACCTCGTGCACGTTGATGCGCGCCCAGTTGCCGAAGGCCATCGGCTGCTTCAGCTCCTCGCGGAACTGGTTGCGGAAGGCGACATCGGCGTAGACCGCCGCCTGGGCCGGCTTCGACTTGTCGACGAACACCCGGTTCCAGCTCGGGAAGGCGGCGAAGGAGAACGGGTTGCGCATGTTGATGTCGCGGGTCAGGGGCAGGGGCGAGGTCTGGGGCCGTGCGCCGCGCGCGATCAACGGCGCGGCCTTTCGCAACGTCTCGCGCACCGCCTCCGGGATGTCGTCGCGATCGAAGAGGGCCAGAAAGGTGACGTGCTGGCCGCTCTCGCGCAGCAGGAAGTCGAGCAGCTCGTACTCCTCGTCGTCCATCACCGCGATCTTGCGGGTCAAGGCGATCTCGATGGCGCCCTTGCCGCGCTCCTTCAGCGCGTTCGCGTAGGCCTTGAGCTCGTCGCGGCTGGCGTTGCGGCAGGCGAGCGGGCGACCCTGGAAGCCGACGTGCTGGTTGAGGATGGTGGTCGAGAAGCCGAAGGCGCCGGCGTCGATTGCCTCGCCGAGCAGCGCCTTGATCTGCGCCGTCTCGTCGGGGGTGGCGGCGCGCTCTATCGACGCCTCCCCCATCACGTAGTGGCGGAACGGGGTCAGGGGCGCCAGGAAGCCGAGATTGAGCGAGGGTTTCCGCCGTGCCGCGGCCTCGAGGAATTCGGGGAAGGTCTCCCAGTCCCAGGTGATGCCCATGTTGAGGACGTCGAACGGAATCGCTTCGACGTTGACCAGGTCCCGCATGGCGACCTCGCGCGCCTTGGGCTTGCACGGCGCGATGCCGACCCCGCAGTTTCCCATGATGACGCTGGTGACCCCGTGCCACGATGAGGGTGTCACCGCGCCATCCCAGCAGATCTGGGCATCATAGTGGGTGTGCGGATCGATGAAGCCGGGCGCGACCACGAGATCGCTGGCATCGATGACGGTGGCGGCGCCCTCGGTCACCCGGCCGATCTCGGCGATCTTGCCGTCCGCCACCGCCACGTCGGCCCGCCGAGCCGCTGCGCCGGTGCCGTCCACCAGCATGCCGTTTCTGATCACCAGATCGTAGGCCATGGCTTCCTCCTGTGCATGCGGGCGAGATCGTACCATACGGCCCTCGCCGCCGCTGGCGCCGGCTTGACCGTCTGGTGGCGGCTGGATAGGATCTGCCTCGCGGAGGGGAGCCCATAGCCCATGGCAGTGCGCGAGAGCGGCCGGCGAGTGGATGGCGAGTTCGCGGTGGTGATCCGCGGCGGGCGTGTGGTCGATCCCGCTCAGGGAATCGACACGCCGCGGGACGTCGCCATCGAGGACGGCGTGGTGGCCGCCGTCGGCACGAATCTGCGCGGGCGCGCCGTGCTCCCGGCCGAGGGCTGTGTGGTCGCGCCCGGCTTCATCGACCTGCACAGCCACGCGCAGAGCGTGGGCGGGCACCGGCTCCAGGCCTTCGACGGCGTCACCACCACGCTCGAGCTCGAGGCGGGCGCGATCCCGGTGGCGGAGGCGTATGCCCGGGCGGCCGCGGAGGGCCGGCCCTTGAACTTCGGCTACTCCGCGTCCTGGGCCGCCGCCCGGATACAGGTGCTCGCCGGGCACCGCGGCGACGGGCGGGCGACGACCATGCTCTCGCATTTCGCGAACCCCGCCTGGCAGCGGGAAGCCACCGCCGCCGAGGAAGACCGCATCGTCGGCCTCCTGGAGACCGAGCTGGCGGGAGGCGGCCTCGGCATCGGCGTGCTGGTGGGCTACGCGCCGGGGACGAGCCCCGCCGAATACCTGCGGGTGGCGCGTCTCGCCGCGTCGAGCCGGGTGCCGACCTTCACGCATGTGCGGGATCTCGTCGCCTTCGCGCCCACCACGCGCATGGACGGCGCCGAGGAGCTGGTGCGCGCCGCCGCCGAGACGGGCGCCCACATGCACTACTGCCACGTGAACAGCACCTCGCTGCGCCACGTCGACCGGGTCCTCGGTCTCGTCGATCGGGTGCGCCGCGAGGGCGCGACCGTTACCACCGAGGCCTATCCCTACGGCGCCGGGAGCACCGCGATCGGGGCGGCGTTCCTCTCGCCCGAGCGGCTCCCCGAGCGGGGCCTCCGGCCCACCGACCTCCTCTATGTGCCCACCAACGAGCGAGTGCGCGACGCCGAGCACCTCAATCGCCTGCGCGCCGACGATCCGGGCGGGCTCTGCATCGTCCACTTCCTCGACGAGACGAACGCAGGTGACGCGGCGGTGATGCGCGCCGCCCTGAGCCACGCGGACACCATGGTGGCCAGCGATGCCATGCCCTTGACCTGGCTCGGAGCCCCCGCCGACGAGACGTGGCCGCTGCCGCCGAGCGCGCTCACGCACCCGCGCACGGCAGGAACCTTCGCCCGCTCCTTCCGGAGGCTGGTCGGCGACGGCGGCCTGAGCGTCGCCGAGTTCGTCCGGCGCGCGAGCCTGCTTCCCGCGGAGGTGCTCAAGGTGGCCAGCGGCGGCGCCGCGCGCAAGGGCACGCTCGCGGTGGGAGCGGACGCGGACGTCGTGGTGTTCGCGCCGGATGCGTTCCGCGACCAGGCGACCTACGAGGCGTCCACCCGGCCGTCCGCGGGAGTGCGGCACCTTCTGGTCGGCGGCGCGCCGGTGATTCGCGACGGCGCGCTGCTGCTCGATGCGCGGCCGGGTCGCCCCGCGCGGAAGGCGTAGCGTCCGGGCGAGTGCTACCCCGCCCGCCGGTATCACCGAAGCTGTTCCGCGTTGACGGGTGCGGTTCTGAACGCTCGATACGACGAGGGAGGTGCCATCGTGCCATTCGGAGGGAATGACTGGCTCGCGTTGACCCGGGAATCGGCGCTGGAGCCGGCGATGCCCATTTGCGATCCCCACCACCACTTCTGGGACTTCCGCACCGAGCGCATTCCCTATCAGCGGTATTTGCTCGACGAGCTCGCCGCCGACATCCACAGCGGCCACGACGTGCGCTCCACGGTGTTCGTCGAGGCGCGGGCGATGTACCGCGCCGGCGGCCCGGAGGAGATGCGTCCGGTGGGGGAGGTCGAATTCGTCCAGGGACTGGCCGCGGCGAGCGCCAGCGAGCTCTACGGGCCTGGTCGAGCCGCCGCCGCCATCGTCGGTCACGCCAACCTGAACCTGGGGGCGCGCGTGGCTCCGGTGCTCGAGGCATTGCAGGCGGCGAGCCCCAACCGGTTTCGGGGCATCCGCCATTCCGTGACGTGGGATCCCCACCCGGCGGTGGAGAACACCGCCGCGCACAAGATCGAGGGGCAGCTGGCGAGCGACGAGTTCCGCGCCGGCGCGCGGGTGCTGGCGCGGATGGGGCTGTCGTTCGACGCGTGGCTCTATTTTCCGCAGCTTCCCGAGCTGGCGGCGTTCGCCAAGGCCGTTCCGGACCTGCCGATCATCCTGAATCATATCGGCGGTCTCCTGCGGGTCGGCCCCTATGCCAACCGAGACGAGGAGGTGCTCGCCACCTGGCGCCGCGGGATCGCGGCGGTAGCCGCGTGCCCCAACATCTACGTCAAGCTCGGTGGCGTCGGCATGCCCCGCACCGGGTTTGACTGGCATGCCCGGAGCAAGCCCATCGGCTCGGAAGAGCTGGCGGGGTCAATGGCTCCCTTCATGACCTACTGCATCGAGCAGTTCGGGCCCACCCGCTGCATGTTCGAAAGCAACTTCCCCGTCGACAAGGTCGCGTACTCGTACCACGTGATGTACAACGCCTTCAAGCGATTGACGAAGGGCTACTCCGCTTCCGACCGCGCCGCGATGTTCCACGACACGGCGGCTCGCGTTTATCGGATCGCCGTCTAACGATTTGATGCGCGAGCAACTCGAGGAGGCCGCAATGTCAAAATTGTCCGAATGCCTGCTGATCGTAACCGCCGAAGTCGACGCGGCGGTCGAGGCGGAGTGGAATCACTGGTACGACGCGGTTCACCTGCCGGACGCGCTGAAGTGTCCGGGGGTGAGAAGTGGGCGACGGTATGTGTCGTCTGGCGAGATATCAGAGACTACCCGCGGCAAGACCGAACGGACCACGAAACGGATTTACACGACGATCTACGAGCTCGACAGCCCGAGTGCCACCGGCACGCCGGAGTTCCAGGCCATGCGGGGCTGGTACCAGTTCGCCCCGCATGTCCGCTCGCGCACACAGACCATCGTCCCGGTGGGTTGATCGACCCCGGGCAAGGGTCACGACACCGGCGTCTACTCAGTCCTCCGCGGCCCCACCGAGAAGGGGCCGACCACGGGCCCGCTCCCGGCCACCGTGGTCCGTCGCAGAACCCGGCGGTACTGGGTGTAGTCGTAGGGGATGGCGCGATGCATGAGACAGCGGTTGTCCCACATCACCAGATCCCGGGGACGCCACCGATGGAAGTAGCAGAAGCGCGGCTCGCTGACATGCTCGCGCAGCCAGTCATGCAGCTGCTGGCCTTCCTCGAGCGTTCCGCCGCCGATCTCGCGCGACGTGTTGCAGGTGAAGTAGAGGGAGCGCTGGTTGCCCCGATCGGGGTGCACGCGGATCAGGGGGTGGGTCACCGGCGGGAAGGCGTCGCGCTCGGCCGCGGTGGTGGGGGGCATCTCGGGCTCCAGCCGCCGGATGCCTTCGTAGCTGTGAACCATGTGGAGGGGCTCGAGACGGCGCTTCATGTCGTCGGGCAACGCGTCGTAGGCCAGGAGCATGTTCGAGAAGCCGGTCTCGCCGCCCTCGGCGCCCTCCGGCAGCACCTCGATGCCGTAGAGGATGGAGGCCAGCGACGGGACGAAGCGATACGAGCTGTCCGTGTGCCACCGCGCATTGTTACGCTGGAAGATGACCCGGGGGTCCTCCGCGGGCAGGTGCACGCCCTCGGGCGAGACGTTGGCGACGTTGTAGACCTCGACCTTCCCCCGCGTCTTGTCCTTCTCGGGGAACCCCTCGAGGGGACCGAACTGGAGCGAAAAGGCCATGAGCTCGTCGTCGGTGAGGTGCTGGTCGCGGAAGCACAGCAGATGGTGCTCCTGGAACGCATCGCGAACGCGCGTCACCGTCGCGGCGTCGAGCGGTTGCGCCAGGTCGATTCCCACCACCTCGGCGCCCAGCGCGGGCGACAGGCGGTGAATGGTCGCGTCGGTCAACACTCGAGCCATATCGTTCCTCCCGTGTCGGTCGTGGTGCCGGCGATTGTCCCACGATTGCGGTCTCGCGGCCAGACGAGGAGTCGTGGCATCGCGAGTCGGGAGATCGGATAGTCTGTATCCGACCGCTTGCGGAGATCAAGGAGAAACGTCATGCCCATGGACTCTGTGAACGAGCCGGATCGTGTCACCGATCCGAGCTCTCCCGTTCGTGACGAGCGGTCCTCTGCGACGGCCGAGCCCCTCGAGGCCGGGCCGGCCTTGTGCCTCTCCGGCGGGGGATACCGGGCGATGGTGTTCCACGTGGGCGTGCTCTGGCGTCTCAACGAGGCGCGCTACCTGCCGCGCCTGGCTCGCATCTCCAGTGTCTCGGGCGGGTCGATCACGGCCGGCGTCCTCGCCCTGCACTGGAAGGACCTGGCGTTCGATGCGGGCATCGCCAAGGCGTTCCAGGAGCAGGTCGTGGGCCCGATTCGGGACCTCGCCGGCCGGACGCTCGACGCCAAGTCGATCCTCGGAGGGCTGCTCCTGCCGGGCAGCATCGGTGAAAAGGTGGCGGCCGCCTACGACCGGCACCTCTTTCACGGGGCCACGCTTCAGGACCTGCCCGACACGCCGCGCTTCGTCATCAACGCCACCAACGTCCAGTCCGGCGCCCTGTGGCGATTCTCGAAGCCGTTCATGGCCGACTACCGGGTGGGACGAGTGGACGGACCCACGCTCCCGCTCGCTCTCGCCGTCGCCGCCTCCTCCGCGTTTCCCCCCGTCCTTTCACCCGTCGAGCTCGAGCTCGAGCCAGGCCAGGTACGCGCGCAGCCGGGCAATGATTTGTGTCGCGCCCCCTACACGACCCACGTGGTGCTCACCGACGGCGGTGTCTATGACAACATGGGGCTCGAAACCGTCTGGAAGCGCTATCAGACGGTGCTGGTGAGCGACGCCGGCGGCAAGACTCAGCCAGAAGACGAGCCCGGGGAGGACTGGGCGCGGCACTCCCTGCGCGTCCTCAACCTGGTCGACAACCAGGTCCGGAGTCTTCGCAAGCGCCAGGTCATCGCGGCGTTCAAGGATGGAACGCGTCAGGGGGCGTACTGGGGCATTCGCACCGACATTGACGACTATCAGCTTGCCTCCGCATTCCCGGGCCCCTTCGCGAGGACCCTCGAGCTGGCCAACCTGCCGACGCGGCTCCAGCGCATGGAGCCCGAGATCCAGGAGCGCCTCATCAACTGGGGCTTCGCGGTCTGTGATGCCGCGCTCCGCCGCCACGTGGAACCGGGGCTGCCGAAGCCGGATGGCCTGCCGTACCCCGCGCGAGGGATTTGACCTGGAGGATGAGACCCATGGCGCAAGGACCTGGAGAAGGGCAGCCCGGGAAGCTCACCCGGGAGCAGATGGACGCACTGCTCTACGGCGGGCGCAGCAGCCCGCGCTTCACGCAGGACTCGCCGGTGCTGCCCGACGTCTGGATCAAGTACGCCGAGGCGCCGAACGAGCCCCATGAGCTATTGCTGACGCCGTTCCAGGATTCGCAGGAGGGTACCGTCTCTGCGGGCCAGCTGAGCCGAGTGCTCAAGGCGTGCCTGGCTCTGCCGCAGGGCCGGCGCCCTCCCGGCGAGCCCCGGCGCCACGAGGGCCGCGGCGCCTCGGTAGCTTACAACCAGTCGACCGTTCTCGCCCGTCTCTGGTTCGACGAGCTGGTGCGAGTGGTGCTGCCGCTGTCGGCCTGGTGGCATCGGCTCGGCGAGACGGGCCGGCCGACGGGCGCCGACCCGGACACGGCACCCGACGCGCAGGCGGCCGCGCGGCGGCTGACGCGACGGAACCTGTTGCAGTCGTTGCGCGCGCCGGCGGGGCAACAGCGTCTTGCCGAGGCGCTCGCCCACCCGGCCGCCGCGCCGCCCGAGCTCGCGCCCGACCTCCTCTGGATGGTGCACATCGTCGGCAGCCTCGGCCTGGTGTGGACGCGCGCTCGCGCTCAGGACACCACCGCTCAGTGGTGGCCGGAGGACGAAGAGGTGGTGGGAAAGATGGACGCGGCGCGGCGCCAGCTCTATGACGAGGCGCTCGCTCGGCACTACCGCGAGGTCGTGAAGAGCGTCATCGCGCTGACGGAAGGCCTCGAGGACGCACCCTGGTTGAGTGACGCGAAGCTGGAGACGGCCATGCAGGATCAGCCGATGGTGTGGACGGTCAGCCTGAACCGTCAGGCGCGGTCCACCATGTGGCGATCGCGCGCTACCGTCAAGGCGGACGCCGCCGCGCGGGTCTTCGACATCACCTGCAGCGAGCTCGCGTGGGCGGTGATCGACAGCGGCATCGACGCGCGTCACATCGCGTTCCGTCGCCGCAAGGGCGACGGGAAGCCCTATGACGAGCCCTTCGAGAACGACAAGAACCGGACCCGCATCGTCGCCAGCTACGACTTCAGCATCGTGCGCCGATTGCTCAGCGAGGAGACACTCGACGCCACTCTCCTGGAGTTGCCGGCGGGGCGTACCGCGGACGAGATTGCCCAGCGGGAGGTGGATGTCCAGGTCCTCAAGCGCCGGCTGGAGCGAGGGGCGGAGATCGACTGGGACGTCGTCGGTCGACTGATCCAGATCCCTCACGTGACGACCAGCGGGCGCGAGGGCTATCGGCCTCCCCAGCAAGAGCACGGGACCCACGTGGCCGGGATCCTGGCGGGGGACTGTCGCTCCACCGACCGCGACGATTCGAGCGCGTCCGCTCCGGTGGGCATCTGCCCGGACCTGCAGCTCTACGACCTGCGCGTGCTCGATGCCCGAGGCGAGGGCGACGAATTCAACGTGATGGCGTCGTTGCAGTTCGTCCGGCACCTCAACTCGAATCACGGCGTCATGAGGGTGCACGGTGCGAACGTGAGCCTGTCGATCCGGCACGACATCGCCAACTTCGCCTGCGGGCGCACGCCGGTGTGCGAGGAGTGCGAACGGCTAGTGGGCGGCGGTATCGTGGTGGTGGCGGCGGCCGGAAACGACGGGTATCTGCAGTACCTGACCCCGCGCGGTCCGCAGGACAGCTATCGCAGCATCAGCATCACCGACCCCGGCAACGCGGCCGGCGTCATCACGGTGGGCTCCACGCACCGGTTCCAGCCGCATACGTACGGCGTCAGCTACTTTTCGAGTCGCGGGCCCACCGGCGACGGGCGGGCGAAGCCCGACGTGGTGGCCCCGGGGGAGAAGATCGAGGCGCCGGTGGGCGGCAAGGACGACTTGAAGCGCATGGATGGGACCAGCATGGCGACGCCGCACGTGAGCGGCGCGGCGGCGCTGCTGATCGCGCGTCACCGGGAGCTGGCCGGCCAGCCCGCCCGGATCAAGGAGGTGCTCTGCGCGACCGCGACCGATCTGGGCCGGGAGCGTTACTTCCAGGGCGCCGGGCTGGTTGACACGCTCCGCGCCCTGCAGTCCGTTTGAGGAGGCGCACATGACGTTCACCCTCGAGGCCCTGGAAGCGAAGCACGGCGACTCGCTGCTCTTGCACTGGGGCCGCGAGCGTCTGATCGTCATCGACGGCGGGCCCTCTGGCGTCTTTCGCAAGACACTCCTGCCCCGCCTCGAGGCGATCCGGGCGGAGCGCGACGTCGAGACGCTGCCCATCCGCATGCTCATGGTCAGCCACATCGACGACGACCATATCCATGGCGTACTCGACTGGACACGTCACATGGCCGATCTGCGCAAGGAGAGTAAGCCCCTCCCGTGGGAAGTGAAAAGCTTGTGGCACAACGCCTTCGATGACATCGTGGGCAACGTCGAGCCGCTGTCGTCCGCCCTGGGAGCGGCGGTGGCGCCGGTGATGAACGACGCCCCGTTGCCCGCGGACCTGGGGCTCGACCGCTATGGCGCGCTCGTCATGGCCAGCGTCGCGCAGGGAAAGACCCTGCGCGACGACGCCCGGGCGCTCAAGCTGTCGGTCAACCAGCCGTTCAAGGGGCTGGTGTGGGCGCCGACCACGGAGAAGCGGGAAGTCGCGCTCGAGGACGGCCTGACGCTCAGGGTCATCGGCCCGCTCGAGGGCCAGGTGGAGGCGCTGCGGGCGGACTGGGACAAGAAGCTCCAGGAGATGAAAGAGAAGAAGCCCGGGGCCGAGGCGCGGGCCATCGCGGCCGACTTCGTGGACAAGTCGGTCTACAACCTGTCGAGCATCGTGGTGCTCGCGTCCCTCGGCGGCCGTCGCATGTTGCTGACCGGAGATGCGCGCGGCGACTTTGTCCGTGACGGGTTGCGAGACGCGGGCCTCTTCCCGAACGACCGCATTCACGTCGATCTTCTGAAGGTGCCGCATCACGGCAGCGCCCGGAACGTCAGGAGGGACTTCTTCGAACAGGTCACCGCCGACCACTACGTGATCTCTGCGGACGGGCGACACGACAACCCAGACGTGGAGATGCTGGCGATGCTGACCGAGGCGCGCGGGGCGGCCGAGTACACCATCCACTTCACGAACAAGGTTCCGGACGTGAAGAAGTTCTTCGACGGAGATCTGCCCAAGGGCCGCAAGTACCGGGTGATGTACCGAGAGGACGAGGCGACCTCGGTGAAGGTGGCGCTCGGCGGCTGATTTCCGGCGGTATGATAGCGCCGTGGCCGGCACCGAACGTCTGACCCTCGGCAGATTTCTCGCCCGATTCGTCTTCGCCCTGCTCGTGGTGGACGCCACCTACAGCATCAAGTATCGAGGAAGCCCTGCCCCAACCATCACCCCGCCAGGCGATAGAAGCGCTGGGCGTTCTCACCGAGAACCTTGCGGCGGGCGTCCTCGGGCAACGGCGCCAGGCGTTCCTTCAGCTCGCGGACCACGCCGAACGAGGCGTCGATGTGCGGATAGTCGGAGGCCCAGATGAAGTAGTCAGCGCCGAGGTGCTCGACCATCTGCGCGGTGACCGACTCGTCCGGGTCGGCGGAGATCAGGCACTGGCGGTAGAAATACGCGCTCGGCTCCATGCGGATGGGCGTCTGGTGTTTCATGATCCGGTACTTGTGATCGAGGCGATCGAGCCAGGCCGCGATCCAGTTGGAGCCGGCCTCCAGCACCGCGCACTTGAGGCGCGGATAGCGCTCGAACATCCCGGCGGCAAGCATCTGCGTGAAGGCCGCCATCACATCGATAGCCAGGAACGCGATGCTGAACAGTGCGTCGGAGGGATCGCGGCGCTGCCACTGTCGGAACCATTGTCGATCGCGCACGATCACGTGGAAGGCGATCGGCATCTCCAGTTCCTGAGCCGTCTCCCAGAAGCGCGCGAAGAGCGGGTCGTCAAAGTGGCGGCCGCGGCGGGCGGCCAGGTCCGGCGAGAGGAAGATGCCCACGCAGCCGTCTCGCCGCGCGCGAATGGTCTCCTGCACGGCGCCTTCAGGATCGAGGAGCGAGATGTGGGCGACCGGGTAGAGCCGCTTGCGATCCGTGCGGCAGAAGTCCACCAACCACCGGTTGTAAGCGCGCGTGTAGGCGGTGGCCAGCCCCCCGTCGGTGACGTGCCCCTCCCAGCAAATGCCGATGGTGGGATAGAGGAGAACCGAGTCGATTCCCTCGGCGTCCATGACGCGCAGCCGCTCCACAGGATCATAGCCGCCGGCCGGACTCCCCTCGGCGTAGGTCATCCCGCCGCGGGTGAGGAGGCGCGTGGCATCCATCTCGATACCGCCGAGCGCTCCCATCTGCCCGCGCAGTGTCTTAAGCGGCTGGCCGTCGATGAGGAGCACCTCGTAGCCCTGCTCGTCGCGGGCGATCTGGATGGCGCGAGTCCGGTACGCGGGCTCGAGGTACTTCAGCCAGGTGTCGGCCGGCTCGAGGACGTGGCCATCGGCATCCACTACCGGGGCACCGACCGGGGTCGTCATCGTCTTCGCCTCCCTTGCGCCGGGCGGATGCCCGGATCGCCTGTTTGCCGACCAGCGAACGTTCGACGGTTGGCAGCTTACTCCAAGAGACGTCCCGGAGCCGCCCCCCCCCGCGGCGCCGGCCCTGCTCCGGGCATTCCTCCGCGCCTTGCGGACACGATACCCGGAGTGTCGAATGGAACGGGAGTAGGCGACACGTGTTTCCGCGCAGTTGGTGCCTGGCATTCGCGTTGCCTTTAGCGGCCGAGGTCAACGAAACTCGGACGTGAGACGGCCGGGCCCCACGCCCGCAGCCTCCCGTCGACAAGGAGCGTCACGATGACCCTTGAGACTCATCCGATCGCTGCCCTTCGCTCCCAGCTTGCCGGCTCCGTTCTCGCCCCCTCGGATGCGGAATATGACGACGCCCGACGCCTTCACAACGGCCTGATCGACCGGCGGCCGGCCCTGGTCGTCCGCTGCCACGGGACGGCCGACGTCCAGGCGGCCGTGCGTTTCGGCCGCGAGCGGGGCCTCGAGATCGCCGTCCGTGGTGGCGGCCATAACGTGGCCGGCAATGCGGTCTGCGACGGCGGCCTCATGATCGACCTGTCTCCGATGCGTGCGGTGCACGTCGACCCGCGCACGCGCCGAGCGCGGGCTCAGGGCGGCGCGACCTGGGGGGACTACAACCGTGAAACCCAGCTCCACGGCCTCGCCAGCACTGGGGGCGTCGTCTCTTCCACGGGCGTCGGGGGGCTGACCCTCGGCGGCGGGCTGGGCTGGCTGATGGGCAAGCACGGCATGGCGGTGGACACCCTCCGGGCCGTCGAGCTCGTCACCGCCACCGGCGAGATCGTGCAGTCGAGCCCAAAGGAGCACCCCGACCTCTTCTGGGCCCTGCGCGGGGGTGGCGGCAATTTCGGCGTCGCGACGTGGCTCGAATACGAGCTGTATCCGGTGGGCCCGACGGTGATCGCCGGGCTCGTCGCGCACCCCTTCACCGCGGCGCGCGACGTCCTCAGATTCTACCGCGACTTCACGGCGTCACTGCCCGACGAGCTAACGGCGTTCGCCGGCCTCCTGCACGCCCCCGACGGCTCGGGCGCCAAGCTGGCGGCCATCATCGTGTGTCATGCGGGGAGTCTGGAGGCCGGAGCCGCGGCGGTGGCCCCCGTCAAGCGCTTCGGCTCGCCCGTCATGGACGTGATTGGACCGATGCCGTACACGGCGGTGAACATGATGGTCGACGGGGGATTTCCTCGCGGCGCGTTGAACTACTGGAAGTCGAACTTCCTTTCGACGCTCGGTGACGCGGCCATCGACACGATGATCGAGCACTTCGCCGGCGCGCCCTCGCCGATGAGCGGCCTTCTGCTCGAGCACTTCCACGGTGCGGCGACGCGCGTGGGGCCGACGGAGACCGCCTTCCCCCACCGCGCGGTGGGGTACAACTTCTTGGCGGTCGGGGAGTGGATGGAGGCCTCGGCCACCACGGCCAACGTCGCCTGGACACGCGGGGCATATGCCGCGCTGGCGCCACATTTCGCCGCGGGCCGGTACGTCAATTATCTGAACGCGGAGGAGATGGACCAGGCGGGCGCGGTGGAGGCCGCGTTCGGGCCGAACTGGAAGCGGTTGCGCGAGGTCAAGCGACGCTATGATCCCGAGAACGTCTTCCATCTGAACCAGAACATCAAGCCGTGAGTGGAGCGCGCGTGGTGTGGAGCGCGGCGGCTCACGACGACGAGCAGAGTCGACCTTGACAGCCTCCAGCTGATCTCCGTATATGAAGGGGCCCCCATGACAGTGGAGCGCCCGAACATCCCCGATAACGCGACCGGCCTCGTCGTCGGCACCGGCGACTTCCTCTACGACGTGTTCCGCCCCTGGGGTGTCCTGCCCGCCGGCTGGAGCTTCGGGTTGATCAGCCACGTCGCGGTCGACTCGAAGGACCGCGTGTACTTCTACCAGCGCAAGGACCCGCCGATCCTCGTGTTCGACCGGGACGGGAACTTCCTGACGGGCTGGGGTGACGGCCGGTTCCGCGATGCGCACGGCATCTACGCGGGCGCGGACGATCACCTCTACGTCTGCAACCGGGACGAGCATGAGGTGCTCAAGCTGACACCGGAGGGCCGGATCGTCCTGACTCTCGGCCAGCGCGGCCGGCCGGCGCTGCAGGCACCCTTCAACCATCCCGCCGACGTGGCCGTCGCGCCGAACGGAGAGATCTACGTCGCAGATGGCTACGGCAACTCCGCCGTGCACCGTTTCTCGCCCGAGGGCAAGCATCTCGGCTCCTGGGGAGCGCCGGGCGCCGGCCGCGGGCAGTTCACCACGCCGCACGGCATCTGGATCGACCGGCGTGAGCGCGTGCTCGTCGCCGACCGCGAGAACAACCGCGTCCAGCTCTTCAGCCCCGAGGGCGACTATTACAGCGAGTGGGCCGACCTGTATCACCCGATGGACATCTATGTCGACGGCGCCGGCACTGTCTACGTCACGGACCAGATTCCGCGCATCACCATGTACTCTCCGGAGGGGCGCGTGCTGTCGCGGGGCCGGCCGGTGACGATGGGCGCGCACGGGGTGTGGGGCGACTCGCGCGGCAACCTCTACCTCGCCGAGGTCGCCGTGAACCAGGTCACCAAGCTCGCCCGGCGGCCGCCTGCCGGCCCGGCCTGAGGAGCTGGCGCCACGAGCACGGCGCAGGAGGCCCGCATCGCCGGCCTCGACCGCGTGCTCGCCCACATCCAGCGCCGGGGCGGGGCCTGGATCGCCCGGCGTGACGCGATCGCGCGGCACTGGCTCCGAACCCACGGCCGGTCGAGCGGGGCTTCTGCCTGAATCGACGAGGCCGCTACCGTCCGGCGAGGGCACGATTCTCCAGCCGGCTCAAGAGCCGTACCACCGGCCACAGCATCAGAAAGTAAATTACCGCCGCCACCACGATGGGCGTCGGACTGTAGGTGATGCTCTGCGCTTGACGCGCCTGATAGAGGAGCTCGGGCACAGCCACCACGCTGCCGAGCGAGGTGAGCTTCACCACCTCGAGCGTGTTGGAGAGCAGGTCGGGCAGCACGTTGCGCACCGCCTGGGGCAGCACCACGTAGGCCATGGCCTGCAGGCGGGAGAGGCCGGTGGACCGCGCGGCCTCGACCTGGCCGGCCGGTACGGAATCGATTCCCGCCCGCAGGATTTCGCCGTAGTAGGCCCCGGTGTTGAGGAAGAAGGCGACGGCCACACAGGCGAAGCCGCCCAGCTCCAGCCCCGCGAACGGGAGCCCGGCGAACAATAGAATGAGTAGCACCAAGGGCGGAAAGGCCCGGAAGAAATCGACCCAGGCCATCAGCGGCCAGCGCAGCACGGGATTCTTCACACTTGCCAGCAGGGCCAGGATCAGCCCGCCGAACAGGCCGAGCGGCACCACCAGCAGCGACAGCAGCACGGTGTTGCGCAGCCCCGCCAGCACGATCGGCCAGGAAGCGGCGATGATCTCCGGATTGAAGAAGGTCTGGATCATCGCTTCCACGCGAACTTGGTCTCGACCCAGCGGGCCGCCACCACGACGGGGAGGAACAGCACCAGGTAGGCGGCGGCGCCCATCATCAGCGGCGAGGGATTGTAGGAGTTGGACATCGCCGAGCTTGCTTGCCCGAGGATCTCGGTGACGGCGACGACGGTGCCAAGCGCGGTGCCCTTGGTGATGGCGATGGTACGGTTAGTGAGCGGGGGGATGGTGAGCCGGAGGGCCTGCGGCAGCACGACGTTCATCAGGGTGTGGCCGAACGACAGGCCGGTCGAGCGCGCGGCCTCCCACTGGCCCTTGGGCACCGAGGTGATGCCGGCCCAGAAGATCTCCTCGGAGAAGGCCATCAGCACGAAGGCGAGCGACAGCCAGGTCGAGACGAAGCCCGAGGGTGAGAGGTCGACGCTGGGCAGGCCGAAATAGATGAGGACGATGACGACCAGCGGCGGCAGCGAGCGGAACAGGTCGACGGTGAAGATGATGAGCCAGTTGAGCGGACGGATGGCGAGGCTTCTGAGCAGCGCCAGGGCCAGGCCGGCGGCAATGCCGGTGACGACGATGAGGAGGGCCAGCTCGATCGTGACCACCACGCCGGACAGGATGTCCGGCAGGTACTTGAGCATGACCTTGGTGTTGAAGAACGTGTCGGTGAAGCGGTCCCAGTTCCCGCTCAATGCCGTTGGATCTGGCCGATGAAGGTGCGCGTGCGCTCCTGGGCGGGGTTCTCGAAGATGGCGGCGGGCGGACCCTGCTCCACGATGGCGCCCGCATCCATGAAGAGGACCCGGTCGGTGGCGTTCCGGGCAAAGCCCATCTCGTGGCTGACCACGATCATGGGCGACACTCTGCCCGGTCACCGTGATCCCAGTCAAGTCGGCGGGGGATGGCAGGTCAATCCGGAGGAAGCACCACGTTCGCCGCCCGGTAGAAGATGAGGATGAGGGCGATGGCCAGCATGCTCGTGCTGGACGCCGCTCCCGCCACCCGATACCATGGTGGGACCAGTCCGAGCTCCAGCCAGCGCCCCGCCACCATCAGGCCGGCGAAGGCACCGATCGTGGTGTGCGTCACCTGATCGTGGTGTGCGTCACCTGGACGAGCACCCGGGAGCAAACGGGAGATTGTTGGTCGTCAAGAGGAGATCGAACACGATGATGCGGACGGCCAGCGTGCTTCGCGCAATTGTCCGGTCCACCAATGCCGCAGGCTCGATGCTTAGCCGAGCCGGGCTGCCTCTCGTCTCGCTCGACGAGGGAAGTTTGCTCGACGCCGCCCGCCGCGCCACGGGGCTGGACGACCTGGGCGGCGACGGCTTTCGCGAGCCCTTGAGGATGGTGCTGCAGGGACTCGAAGCCGAGGCCCGGCTCACGCTCGTGGGCCGCATCGCGGCGCGGCAAGACGTCATCGGCCTCCTCGCGAATCGCCTGCGTCTCGAGGAGGACGGCAAGCGGCATCCGGAGATCGGGGCGCAAGACGTCCCGCAGCCGCTCTTCATCGTGGGGCTGCCGCGCACGGGAAGCACGCTCCTCCACCACCTTCTGGCCCAGGACCCGGGCAGTCGCGTCGCCCAGGCATGGGAGGTCATGTTCCCGTCGCCGCCGCCCGAGGCCCGGAGGTACCAGACCGACCCGCGGATCGCCCGTGCCGCTCGGCAGCTCGCGTGGTTCGATGCGCTCACCCCCGAGTTCAAGTCGATCCACCCCCTCGGGGCACAGCTCGCGCTCGAGTGCATCGCCATCATGAGTCCGACCTTTCTCTCCCCCCGCTTCCACACGACCTACCACGTGCCGACATACCAGGAGTGGCTCGAGCGACAAGACCTGCGCCCGGCCTACCGCTTTCACCGTCGGTTTCTCCAGCAGCTGCAATGGCGGGCGCCGGCCCGGCGATGGGTCCTGAAGGCGCCCTCGCACCTCTTTGCCTTCGACGCGCTCCTGGAGACGTATCCCGACGCCCGCATCGTGCAGACCCACCGCGATCCACTCACCGTGCTGGCGTCCGTCGCGAGCCTGACCGCCGTCCTCCAGCGCGCGTTCACCGACGACCTTAACCCCCTCGAGATCGGCCGCGAGGTGAGCCGGCGCTGGACGAACGGGCTCGACCGGGCCATGCGGCTCCGGCGCAGCGGCCGAGTTCTCGCCGAGCGATTCATCGACGTGCACTATCACGAGATGGTCCGTGACCCCATGGCGGTGGTGCGGCGGATCTACGCGCACTTCGACATCCCGCTGACCGAGGCCGCGGCGGAGTCGATGCGCCGGTTCCTCGCCGAGAACCCCAAGGACAAGCACGGCGCCCATCGGTACTCCCTGAGCTCGTTCGGGCTCGAGGCGGACGATCTTGCCCGGCGGTTCAAGGCCTATCGCGAGTTTTACGGCGTGCCCCGGGAAGAGGTTTCGCCGCAGTGAGGCGCGACACTACCTGACGAAGCCCTGGCGTTCGAGATACTCGAGCACTCGGCGTGCGTTCTGATCGGGGCCGGTGACCACGGTGTCGAGGGTGATCTCGGGGGACTCCGGCGTCTCGTAGGGGTCGTCGATACCCGTGAACCCCGTGATTTCTCCGCGCCGGGCTTTCGCGTAGACACCTTTGCTGTCGCGCCGCTCGCAGACCTCCAGCGGCGTGTCCACGAAGACCTCGACGAAGTGATCGGCCCCCACCAGGTGGCGCACCTCGTCGCGCGTCGTGCGGTACGGGCTCACCGCCGCGCACAGGGCCACGCCCCCGTGCCGCACGATCTCGGCGGCGACGAATCCGATACGCCGGATATTGGTGTCGCGGTCCTCCTTGCTGAAGCCCAGGCCCTTGGATAGGTGGGTGCGTACCACGTCACCGTCCAGCACGGTGATCTGCCGGCCGCGCTCGAGCAGCAGCACGGTGAGGATCTCGGCGGTGGTGGACTTGCCGGCGCCGCTGAGCCCGGTGAACCACACGCACACGCCCTGTCGGTGGCGCGGAGGGTAGGTGTCCATGAGGATCTGGCCGACCTCGGGCCGGGTAAACCAACCGGGGAGCTTCTCGCCGGCGTTGAGGAAATCTTCACGGACCTGGGTGCCCGAGATGGAGGCAGTCCGCGCGTTCGTGGGGATGCGCGAAATCTCCTCGTAACGGTCCTCGTCGGGCAGGTACATCATCTCGCCGAACGGCAGCATCCCGATGCCCAGCTCCTCCTGGAAGCGCCCGACCAGCTCCTGGGCGTCGTAGGCCCCGTAGAAGGGCTTGCCGGCGGAGTCCAGGCCGGGGCTGGCGTGATCGCGGCCGACGATGAAGTGGCTCGCCCCATGATTGCGCCGGATAAGAGCGTGCCACACTGCCTCGCGCGGTCCCGCCATGCGCATGGCGAGCGGGAGGAGGGCCAGGAGCACGCGCCCACGCTCGTAGTAGCGCTCGACCAGCACCTTGTAGGTCCGCACGCGCGTGTAGTAGTCCACGTCGCCCGGCTTGGTCATCCCCACCACCGGGTGCAGGAGTAGGGTGCCTGCCACCGCGTCGGCCGCGCGCCGGGTGAGCTCCTCATGGGCCCGATGCAGCGGATTCCGCGTCTGGAATGCGACGACATTGGCGGCGCCTAGGGCGGCGAGCCGGGCGCGGGTCTCGGCGGGGGTCAGGCGGATGTCGCGGAAGTCATGACGCGGCGGCAGGGCCAGGATCTGCAAGGGGCCCGACAGGTTGATGTCACCCCACCGCTGCGTCTCGGCGACCAGCGGGTGGCGCACATCGCACGTACCGAGAACCTGCTGCGCTGTCGCCGCCCGATCCCACTCGTAGGCCTCATCGATCGTCATGAGCCCCAGCAGCTCGTTGTGGGCGTCGCGGAGCGCCACCTGCTGGTCGAGGCGCACTGCCGGCGTCCGGTCCACCGGCAGGACGACGGGGATGGGAAAGAGCTGGCCGGTTGCCAGCCGCATCTCGCCTACCACCCGCTCGAAGTCGCTCCGGCTCATGAAACGGTTGAGTGGCGAGAACCCGCCGGTGGCCAGGAGCTCGAGGTCATAGACCGCGCGCTCCGAGAGCTGGATCGAGGGAAGACGATTGGCGCGGGCGCGCAGCTCGGCCTGGGCTTCTGCGGGGACAATCAGGTTGACGAGAGACCCGCCGACGGGCGGGACCAACCCGGTAGAGGACGTGGTCATGTGACTCTCCTGGCGCTAAGTGGAATTGGCCAGGGGCATTCTACTCGCGGCCGACGGAGCCGCAGCATAGGACTTAGGGCCTATGCCAACTGCTTCCGGACCTTCTCCGGGGATTGTTCGACCCCAGCTGCCCCGCCGACGGATTCCGCGAGCGCTGCCTCGAGTGGGCCAACGTGGATGCATGTCGAACGTGACGTTGAAGGACGTCTCGGTGAAGCGATCCCACCTCGACGACATCAATGCCGCTGGATCTGGCCGATGAAGGTGCGCGTGCGCTCCTGGGCGGGGTTCTCGAAGATGGCGGCGGGCGGACCCTGCTCCACGATGGCGCCCTCATCCATGAAGAGGACCCGGTCGGCGGCGTTCCGGGCAAAGCCCATCTCGTGGCTGACCACGATCATGGTCATGCCGCTCTCGCGCAAGGAGCGCATGACCTCGAGCACCGAGCCCACCAGCTCCGGATCGAGCGCGCTGGTCGGCTCGTCGAACAACATGACCCGAGGCTCGAGCGCGATCGCGCGCGCGATGGCCACTCGTTGCTGCTGGCCGCCCGAGAGCTGGCCCGGCGTGTGACCGGCGCGGTCACCGAGGCCGACCCGCTCCAGGGCGGCCTGGCCCAGCGCCTCGGCGCCGGCACGCGACTTGCCCGCGACCTTGCGGAGCGCGAGCGTCACGTTGCCGAGCGCCGTCATGTGCGGATAGAGATTGAAGGACTGGAACACCATGCCGATGCGCTGGCGGGCATGGTTGATGTCGGTCCGCGGGTCGAGCATGTCGATACCGTCCACCACCACGCTGCCGGAGGACGGCTCCTCCAGTCGATTGAGGCAGCGCAGCAGGGTCGACTTGCCCGAGCCCGACGGCCCGATGACGAACACCAGCTCGCGCTCGGCCACCCGGAGATCGACACCCTTCAGGACATGAAGGGCGCCGAAATGCTTGTGGAGGCCGCGCGCGTCGACGATCGGGTTGTTCATTCCCTCAGGTCAGCTGCACTTGAGCTCGTGCGGCGTGGGGTCGTAGCCCGGCATGCCCGGCACGCCGTAGCCCGGCGTGATCACCACCTCGAGGCCGTCGGCCGGCGGCTTGCGGCCGAACCACTTCTCGGAAAGCTTGGCGATGCTGCCGTCCTTCTTCATGCAGTCGAGCGCATCCTGGAGCTCGGCGCGGAGCTTCGGGTTGTTCTTGGGCACCGGCGCCGCCCAGTGGGCGCGCGTGTCCTTGAGCTCCAGGTCGGCCACGAATTGCGGGTTCTTCGACGCGGCGTAGACGATGGTGGTGTTGCCGCCGAGGGTCGCATAGGCGCGGCCGGAGAGGACCGCCTGGGTGGCGTCCGGCTGGTTGTCGTAGACCTGTACCGTGAAGTCGTGCTCGGCACCCTTGGCCTTGGACAGCGTCTCATACGGGGTGCCCTTGTTGACGGCCACCGACTTCCCCTTGAGGTCGGTCCAGTCCTTGATCGGGGCCGAGCCCTTCTTGATGCCGAACTGGTACGCGGTCCACAGGTAGCCCGCGGTGAACAGCATGTTCTCCGCCCGCTCCTTGGTCACCGTGGTCGGCGCGGCGATGAAGTCGTAGCGGCCGGACTGCATGCCCGGGATCAGGGTGGAGAAGCTCACGGCGTCGATGGTGATCTCGCGCTTCAGGCGGCGCGCGACCTCGGTGAAAAGGTCGATCTGGAAGCCCTCGACGCCGCCGCCCATCTTGGGCATGGCGTGCGGCGCGAAGGTGCCATCGACGCCGGTCCTGAGCGGCGGAAGCTTGTCCTGGGCGAGCGCGGGACCCGCGCAGAGAAGAGCGGTTACCGCAATGGCGGCAAAGCGACGATGCATCATCATGAGCCTCCCAAAGAAAGTAAGGTGACGTGCCCCGGCAACAATATCAATCCCGCTACTTCACGAAACCCAGGAGGCGCGGGATGAGGAGCACGGTGTCAGGGATGAAAGCCACCAGGAGCAGCACGGCCACGATGGCGGCCAGGAAGGGCAAGAGCGGCTTCACGAGCTTTTCCATGGGCAGGCCGCTGATGGCCATGCCGAGGAAGAGGCAGAGCCCGACCGGTGGGGTGACGTGGCCGATGGCGGAGGCGATGACGCAGACCATCCCGAAGTGGATGGGATGAATGCCGAGGGACTGAGCCCCGGGCAGCAGCACCGGCACGGTGACGAGGATGATCTCCGATGGCGTCAGGAACGTCCCGAGGAAGATGTAGAGGAAGATCACGATGATCATGAATCCCCACCAGCTCGGCGCCACCGCCGTGATCGCCTCGGCGACGCGGAAGGGGAACTTGGAGTAGGTCAGCACCCAGCCGAAGGCGCCCACCAGCCCGATGATGAGGCCGATCACGCCGCTGAGCCGCGCGGAGTCGGCGAAGATCTCCGGCATGTCGCGCCACGACAGCTCCCGGTAGAAGAGCGGCGGGACGAGGAGCGCGTAGACGACGGCCACCGCGGCCGCCTCGGTGGGCGTGAACCAGCCGATGAGGATGCCGCCCATGATGATGACGGGGATCATGATGGCGGGCAGCGCGTTCCGGAGGGCCTGAGCGAATTGGGCGCGGGTAGGCGGCGGCTCCTTCGGATAGTTGCGCTTCCGGGCGATGATGAAAGTCGGCACCGCCATCCCGATGCCGACCAGCAGGCCGGGGAGATAGCCCCCGGCGAAGATGGCGGCCACCGATTCGTCCGCCATCCACGCGTAGATGACGGCCACGATCGACGGCGGGATGATGGGGGCCAGGATGGCGGTGCAGATGGTCAGCACCGTCGCGAAGTCCTTGTCGTAGCCTTTGCGGACCATCTGGGGGATGAGGAAGGTGCCCAGGGCGGAGACGTCGGCCACCGCCGAGCCGGAGATGCCGCCGAAGATCATGCTGTCCACGATGTTCACGTAGGCGAGGCCGCCCCGGAACCGCCCTACCAGCACGGTCGCGAGGTCGATGATGGCCCGGGCCACGCCGCCCCGCGCCGCGATATTGCCGGCGAGGATGAAGAGCGGGGCAGCGAGGAGCAGGAACGAGTCCGAGAGCAGTCCCACGAAACGCGTAGGGATGATGATCGGATTCAGCGTGGGGAAGACCAAGGCGGCGGCCAGGGTGCCCACCCCGAGCGCGATGCCGATGGGCATCCCGAGGACGACGAAGATGACGAAGACGATCAGGAGGGTTTCCGCCATAGGGCCCTCAGCGAGACGGCGAGATTTCGCAGCATCGGCGGCAGGATGAGAAGGGCGCCCACAGGGACGGCGGCGTACACCCAGCCGAGCGGCAAGCTGAGCCCGGCGCTGGACTGGAGCTGCGCGTTCGGCACGAGGACCCAGCTCGAGCGGAGGAGTGACAGAAAAAAGAGAATCGCCGCCCCGTTGACGACGACGCTGATGAGCGCGCCGGCCCGCGGCCCCATGCGCTCCACGAAGTACTCGAGGCGAGTGTGCTCGCCGCGCTGCATGGCGGCGGCGGCGCCGATCATGACGAGCCAGACGAACAGATAACGCGGGACCTCGTCGAGACCGTCGATGCCGGCAAACCCGCTGAAGCGCATGATCACCTGGGCGAAGACGGCCAGGGTCATGACGGCCAGAAGCAGGCCGCCCAGGTAGCCGAGCCCCCGGTAGGTCACGCGCGCCCAGCGGTCGAAGGCGTTGTAGGGAGCGGGGTCGAGCGGGCCCCCCGCCACGCTACTTGATGCTCAGGATGTAGTCGACCATCTTGCGGGCGTCCTTGCCCGCCGGGGTCGCGTAGAACTCCTCGTACACGCTCATCGTCGCCTGCCGGAACGGCGTGGCATCGGGCTTGGTGATGGTCACGCCCTTGGCCTTCACCTGCTCCTGGATACCTTTGTCCTCGTCGAGGATGAAGGTGCGGTTCCACTGCTCGGCGTGCCGGGCCGCGTCCATGATGGCCTTCTGCCCGGCCGCGTCCTGCTTCGCCCACGAGGCCTTGGACATGATGAGGGCCACGCACTGATGCGTGTGCCGGACATCCGCCACGTACTTGACGATGTCGTAGAACTTGTTGTGGTAGAAGGTGTTGATCCCGCCCTCCGCCGCGTCGATCACCTTGGTCTGGAGCGACGTCGCCACCTCCGGGAACGCGATGGGCGTCGAGATCATTCCCAGCGCCTTGAAGGTCGCCACCAGGATCTTGTCCTCCTGGACGCGGATCTTCTTGCCCTTCACGTCGGCGACCGAGTTGACGGGGAAATGGCCATAGATCCCGCGGTAGCCTGCGGCGAAGAAGGCGACGAGCTTGAGACCCTTCTTGTCGAGGACCGGATCGTAGTACTTCTTCAGGGTGTCGGTGCCGTCGAGGGCGGCGTAGACATGCTGGTAGTCGCGGAAGATGTAGGGGAGCTGGAACACGCTCATCTCCGGCACGAGGGTCGAGAGCGGAGCGGTGGTCATCGGCGACAAATCGACGGTGCCGAGCTGGACCTGCTGCCCCACCTCGCGCTCGCCGCCGAGGGCCCCCGAGTGGTGGTGGACGACCTTGAGCTTGCCGCCCGTCAGCTCGGCGAGCTTGTCGTTGAACTGCTGTGCGGCCAGCGCGGTTCCGTGCTTGGGCGGATTGACGTTGCCCATGACCAGCTCGGTGGGCTGAGCCAGGGCCGGGCCCGTGACGGCGAGGACACCCGAGGACAGCAGCGCGACGAGGGCGAGGCGCTTGAAACCGGTCATGGTCTTACCTCCTTGTGGGTTGCCGGGGATGATCGTCTCCGGCGCCTGCGGTGTCAAGAGCAGTGGCTTGGAAGGGATCGCCGCCCGTCGACGGCACCGATAGGACACCGGACGGCTGGGCGTGAGACGATGGCTTGGGAATTCAAGGATGCCGGAGATCCGCTCGATCAACGCGGTAACGTTTGCCACGTCGGACATGGCCCGCGCGGTGCGGTTCTATGAGGCGCTCGGCTTCTCGAAAGCCTATGGGGGCGAGACCGCGGCCTTCACGTCGTTCCGGGTCGGCCCGGGATCCCTGAATCTCACGCGGGCGGACGATCAGCCGCCGTTCACGGGAATGGTGCGCGTGATTTTCTACGTCGACGATGTTGACGCCATGTACGCGCGTGTGCTGGCCCGCGGTTTCGCGCCGGAGGCGCCGCCTCGAGACGCGGAATGGGGCGAGCGCTATTTTCACCTGACCGACCCTGACGGCCACGCCCTTTCCTTCGCACGGCCCTTACGGGCTGCCGACGGATAGCGCGCGATTGACCGCCCCTACTCGACCGGGTGCGCGCTAGTCCTGCTTTGCTCGGGGGGCGTCGATTGCCGCGACCGACTGAACAGCGGGGCGTCCCTTCGACGGATCGGAAGTCGGCGCACGATCTTCGCTGGGCTCCGAGCGGCCTTCTTCGCGGCTCCCTCCAAGCGCTCTGAGACCGCCGAGGGGAGCGTGTCGCTCGGGGAGCGACGCGGCCGGACCGAGCCCGGGACGGCTACTTCTTCCCGCCCTGGGCCTTCCGTGCGGGGGTCGTGGCGGCGGGCTCGGTACGGGCGACCTTGACGGGAGGCTTGCGTGGGGCGGCCCCGGCGGCGCGCTTGGCGAGGCTCTCCTTGAGGGCCTCCATGAGATCGATAACCTGGCTCCGCGGTGCCTCGGCGGTCGCCGTCGTGATCTCCTTGCCCTCGACCTTCTGGTTCACCATGTCGAGGATGCGCTCGCGATACTCGTCCCGGTACTGGTCGGGCTTGAACTCCTCGGTCGAGAGCTCGTCGACCAGCTTCCGGGCGAGCTCCCCTTCGCGCTCCTGGACCTTGGCGGACTTTCCCTTGTCGATCTCGCCGAAGTCGCGCACCTCGTCGGCAAAGTACATCGTGTGGAGCATGAGGCCGTCCTGCGCGGGGCGGACCAGGACGAGGCTCTCCTTGCCGCGCATGAGGAACCGGGCGACCGCCACGCGGTTGGCCTTGGCCATGGTCTCGGCGAGGAGTCGATAGGCCTTGTCTCCGCCCTTGTCGGGTCCGAGGTAGTACGTCTTCTCGAAGTAGATCGGATCCACCTGGGTGAGGGGCACGAACTCCGCGATGTCGATCACCTTGGAGTCCTCGCCCTCGAGCGACTTGAGCTCCTCGTCGCTCACCCGCACGTACTGGTCCTTGGAGAACTCGTAGCCGCGCACGAGCTCGTTCCGCTCGACCACCACCTGGCAGGCGGGACAGAATGTCTGCTGCTTGATGCGGGATCCGCACTTGGCGTGGAGCATGTTGAAGGCCACGTTCGCGGAGACCGCGGCGGAGTAGAGCTTCACGGGGATGGAGACGAGCCCGAAGGAGATGGTGCCGGACCCGATGGAATGCGGCGGCATGGAGCACTCCTCCTGTATGGTGAACTGAATTCGACGGTATCACGGGCTTCTCGGGGGTTCAAAACCTTGGCAGCGTCGGCGGCCGGCTCCAATGGATAGGGTGCGAGGCGGCGGTCATGGGCGAGGGATGGTATGAGCGCGCGTGCCCGGGCGCTCGACGCGTACCGGGCCAAGCGCGATCCCGCGCGGACGCCCGAGCCCTTCAGCGGGCGGCGCGCGGCGGGGAGCCGGCTTTTCGTCGTCCAGAAGCATGCCGCCCGGCGCCTCCACTACGACCTCCGCCTGGAGATGGACGGCGTCCTCAAGAGCTGGGCGGTGCCCAAGGGCCCATCGATGCGTCACGGCGAGAGGCGCCTGGCCGTCCACGTCGAGGATCATCCCGTGGAGTACGCGGACTTCGAGGGCGTGATCCCGCGTGACAACTATGGCGCCGGCTCGGTGATCGTCTGGGACCGCGGCTGGTATCGTCTCGCCAAAGGCGAAGACCCCCTCCGCGAGCTCGCGCAGGGCAAGCTCGAATTCGAGCTCTACGGGATGAAGCTCCGCGGGCGCTGGACGCTGGCGCGGATGGGCGGGCGCCGCGCGGAGGGAGTGGCACCGGCCAAGGACTGGCTCCTCCTCAAGGCGCCCGACGCCTACGCCGATAGCGAGGAGCCGGTCGAGCGCGCGCCCGAATCGGTCTTCTCCGGCCTCACCGTGGAGGAGATCGGCGGGGAGTCCGAGAAGCGCGCCGCGCTCGATACCGTCCTCGCGTCGCTCGAGGCGCCGGTCGGCGAGGTCGTCGCCCGGCGGCAGCCGCTCATGCTTGCGACGCTCGCGGAGCGGACGCCGGCGGGACCCGGCTGGCTCTTCGAGATCAAGTACGACGGGGTGCGCGTCCTCGCCGAGCGGGACGGCGACACGGTGGCGCTCTACGGCCGGAAGGGAGATGCGGTGACCGCGCGCTATCCGGAGGTGGTGCGCGCGCTCCGGGCTCTGCCGGTATCCCGCTTCGTGATCGACGGCGAGATCGTGGCCCTCGGCGAGGATGGCCGGCCGAGCTTCCAGCGTCTCCAGGCCCGGATGCACCTCACGCGTGCCGACGACATCGATGCCGCCCGCGCGGCGGTGCCGGCCACCGGGATCTTCTTCGACTGCCTGGCCATCGAAGGTCGCGATCTCCGGCGCCGGCCGCTCCTCGAGCGCAAGGGATGCCTCGAGCTCCTGGTGCCCACCCGCGGCGTGGCCCGCTACTGCGAGCACGTCGCGGGGGGCGGGGCCGCGTTCTTCGAGGCGGTGGGAGAGCTCGGTCTCGAAGGCATCGTCGCCAAGCGGGCGGCGAGCGCCTACGCGGGCGGGCGCTCCCGCGACTGGGTCAAGGTGAAGTGCCAGCACCGGCAAGAGTTCGTCATCGGCGGTTACACCGCGCCCCAGGGCTCGCGCGGCTACTTCGGAGCGCTCCACCTCGGCCTCTACGAGGAGGATCGCCTCGTCTACGTATCCAAGGTGGGGACCGGATTCGACGAGCGCGCCCTCGCCGCGATCGCGAAGCGCCTTGCCCCGCTCGCCCGCGCCACGTCACCGTTCGCGGCGGGCTCGCCGACCGGCCGCGGGCATCACTGGGTGGAGCCGCGGCTCGTCTGCGAGGTACGCTTCACCGACTGGACGGCCGACGGGGGCATCCGCCATCCCGCCTTCCTCGGACTCCGGGATGACCGACGGCCCGAGGAGTGCCGGCGGGAGCGGCCATTCGAGCTTCCGTCCGCCCCCCCGGCGCCGGCGGCCCCCGAGGAAGGAGAAGCGCCGCCGCCGCCTCCGGTGGAACGCCAGGTGGTGAAGGTCACCAACCCCAAAAAGGTCTTCTGGCCGGCGGAAGGCTATACCAAGGCCGATCTCGTCGCGTACTACGAGACGGTGGCGCCGCACCTCCTGCCCTACCTTCGCGACCGCCCCTTGGTTCTCACACGCTATCCCGACGGGATCACCGGCAAGTCTTTCTTCCAGAAGGACGCCCCCGACTTCGCCCCCGCGTGGATTCGCACCGAGCGCATCTACTCGCACGACACGGAGCGGGACATCGATTATTTCGTCGTGGACGACGTGGAGTCGCTCCGCTACGTGGCGAACCTCGGCACGATCCCTCTCCACTTCTGGGGGGCGCGAGTCCCGCACCTGGACCGGCCGGATTGGCTCGTCCTCGACCTCGACCCGAAGGGCGCGCCGTTCACCGACGTGGTGGCGGTCGCCCGCACGCTCCGGCGCATTCTCGAGCGGCTCGAGGTGCCGAGCCACGTCAAGACCTCGGGAGCCACCGGGCTGCACATCCTGGTGCCCCTCGGCGCCCGCTACACCCACGACGAGGCGCGCACCTTCGCGCGACTCCTCGCCACGCTCGGCGTCGAGGCGGCCGGCGGCATCGCGACCATTGCCCGTCCCATCCGGGCCCGTGGCGGCAAGGTCTACATCGACTTCGGCCAGAATGGCCACGGCCGCACCATCGTGGCGCCGTACTCCGTGCGCCCGCTGCCGGGGGCGCCGGTGTCGTGTCCGCTTCGCTGGGACGAGGTAACCCCGAAGCTCGACCCCGCGCGCTTCACCATCGCCACCGCGCCGGCCCGGTTCGCGCGGATGCGCGACCCCCTCGCGGCGATCCTCACTCACCCGGGCATCGATCTCGCCGAGACGCTGGCGCGCCTGGCCGAGCGGCGATAAGGGCCCATCTGCGACGTCCCGGTAAGCCGGGACGCCGGGCGGCGAGAAGGGTCCAGATGCGAGGCGGCGCCCGACGGCCGCACGCGAAGGCGTACTTTCTGTACGTTGAGCGTGCGGCCGAGGGCGCCAACGACGCAGATGGGCCCTTCTCGCCGCCCGGCTAGGCCAGCAGCTCGGTGAGCTTCCGGGCCAGGGGCGGGCCGGTGGCGCCGTCCTCGTGCTTGAAATAGACGAAGGCGCCCCCGGCGCCGAAGAGCTCGCGGATCGTCCCCGCCCAGTGCGCGAGCGCCTCCGGCGAGTATTCGACGGCGCGGAGGCGAAAATAACCCCAGTCGGCGGTGGCCACCGCCGGGGTAGCGCCGTCGTCGTGGTCGACGATGCACAGCGCGACGTTCCGCCCGCGCAGCAGCCCGTAGACCTCCTCGTCGAACCAGCTCGGGTGGCGAAATTCGAAGGCCACGCGCAGATCGAGCGGGAGCAGCGCGAGCACACCGCCGAGGCGCTCCGTGTCCTTCTTGAAGTTCGGCGGGAGCTGGAAGAGGAGGGGGCCGAGCTTCCCGGCGAGGAGGCGCGCCGTGTCGCAGAAGTAGCGGACGGGCTCCTCCACCTCCCGGAGCCGCTGGAAGTGGGTGATCCGCTGGGACGCCTTCAGCGCGAAGGTGAAGCGATCCGGGGTGGCCGCCGTCCAGCCGGCGACGGTCTTGGCGTTCGGCAGGCGGTAGAAAGTGTAGTTGATCTCGACGGTGGGGAAGCGCTCGGCGTAGTAGGGGAGCATTTTGGCCGTCGAGAGGCCCTCCGGATAGAAGGCTCCTTTCCACTCCGGGTAGTTGTACCCGGAGGTCCCGACGAGGATGCGCGCAGTCGCGGGGTCGTCTTGCGCCGGCACCATGCCGTCAGACTAGGACGCGCCCTCGCCTCGGTCAAGGCGAAGCGGCTCAAGCTGGCGCTCAGGGTCCGACATCGCCTTGAACAGCGCCGCCCACTTGAGCAAGGCGTCGAGCGCCGGGCACAGGGCCTGGCCCCAGTCCGTCAGGCAGTACTCGACCTTGGGTGGAACCTGGTGGTGGACGATACGTCGGACGATTCCGTCGGCTTCCATCCGGCGAAGCTGCTGGATCAGCATCTTCTGGGAAATGGCCGGAATCGCCCGTTCCAGGCTCGAGAAGCGCAGCACCTTGCCACCGAAGAGATGAAACAGGATCATCAGCTTCCAGCGCCCCTCGAGAATCTTCAGGGCTTCCTCAACGCCTCGAGCGGCCGAAGTCGGTGTCAGCTCACCGCCCTTACCTTCAGGTCGGTACCTTACTTTCTTGTGCGTTCTTGCCATTGGGTCAGCATATTTCTATCCTCTGACCGATGCAATGCAACGAGGAGCGTGACGAGGAGGACCGGAGATGACCATCGGACGACCCGAATCCGTGTCCCGAACCTTCATGACCCAGGTGACGCCCTTTTCATTCGATCCGACCGAATTCGCCGGCAAGCGTGCCCTTGTCACTGGCGGGACCAAGGGCATGGGTGAGGCCATCGTGCGGCGCCTCGCTGCCGGCGGCGCGAGGGTGGCGACCACCGCACGCTCACCGTTACCAGAAAGCCAGGTTGTGGAATTGTTCGTCCAAGCCGACATCAGCACTGGCGAGGGCGTGGACAAGGTGGTCCGAGGAGTACTGGACCGTCTCGGCGGGGTGGATATCCTCGTCAGCAACGTCGGCGGCTCCTCCGCCCCGAGCGGCGGCGTGCTGGCTCTCGGCGACCAGGATTGGCAGGACACCATCAACGCCAACCTGCTCGGGGCGGTCCGCCTCGACCGCGGGCTGCTGCCCGGTATGCTGGAGCAGGGATCCGGCGTCATCATCCATATCTCGTCGATCCAGCGGCGCCTGCCGCTGTTCGAGGCGACGCTCGCCTATGCGGCGGCCAAGGCCGCGCTGACGACCTACAGCAAGGGGTTGTCGAAGGAAGTCGGGCCCAGGGGCGTCCGCGTGAATACGGTCGCGCCCGGCTTCATCGAAACGACGGCCGCACATGGCCTCATCGTTCGGCTCGCAGAACAGGCCGGGACTGACGAGGATGCTGCCCGCCGGGGCCTGATCGCCACTCTTGGAGGGATTCCGATTGGCAGGCCCGGCCGGCCCGAAGAGGTCGCTGAATTGGTGGCCTTCCTCGTTTCCAACCGGGCCGCCTCGATTCACGGGAGCGAATACGCAATCGATGGCGGCACCGTACCGGTCGTCTGACCCGTCGGCCTCCCTACCGGCTATTTCTCGCCGAGGTAGGTCTTCCGGACGAGGTCCGAGCGCAACAGCTCGGCGGCCGCGTCCTGGAGCACGATGCGTCCGGTCTGGATGACGTATCCCCGGTGCGCGACGCGGAGGGCCATGCGGGCGTTCTGCTCGACGAGCAGGATGGTGGTGCCCTGGCGATTGATGTCCTCGACGATCTTGAAGATGGCGTCGACGAGGATGGGGGAGAGGCCCATCGACGGCTCGTCGAGCAGGAGCAGGCTCGGCCGCGCCATCAGCGCGCGCCCGATGGCCAGCATCTGCTGCTCGCCCCCGGACAGCGTGCCGCCCTTCTGGGCGGTGCGCTCGCGCAGCCGCGGAAACAGCGTGAACACACGCTCGAGGTCGGGCGCGATCGCGTCGCGGTCGGCGCGGGCAAAGGCGCCCATCTCCAGGTTCTCGAGCACGGTCATGCGGGGGAAGATCCGGCGACCCTCCGGTGACTGGGCGATCCCCAGGCGCACGATGCGGTCGGTGGCGAGCCCGTCCAGGCGCTGACCGTTGAAGGTGACGGTGCCCCGGCGCGGCCGCACCGCGCCGAGGATGGTGCGGAGGGTCGTCGTCTTGCCGGCGCCGTTGGCGCCGATGAGGGTGACGATCTCCCTCGGCTCGACGACGAGCGAGATCCCGCGCAGGGCCCGGATATTGCCGTAGTAGGTATGCACGTCGTCGAGGGCGAGCATGCCCGTTACCGGGCGCCGCCCGGCGCGGCGGGATCGGCCTCGTAGCCCGTGCCCAGGTAGGCCTCGATGACGCGCGGGTGGCGCTGGATCTCCGCGGGCGTCCCCTCGGCGATGCGCGTGCCGTAGTCCAGCACGGTGATGCGGTCGGAGATCGTCATGACCACCTGCATGTCGTGCTCGATGAGGAGGACCGACAGCGCCAGCTCGCGCCGCACGAGCGCGATCAGCTCGGTCAGGGTCTCCGTCTCGCGCGGATTCATCCCCGCGGACGGCTCGTCGAGCAGGAGCAGGCGCGGCTCGGTGGCGAGCGCGCGGGCGATCTCCAGCCGCCGCTGGTCGCCGTAGGACAGGTTGCGCGCGAGGTCGTCCTCCTTGCCGGCAAGCCCGGCGAAGGCCAGGACCTCCCGCGCCCGCGTGCGGGCGCGCGCCTCCTCCGCGACCACCGAGGGCGGCCGGATCACCGCGCCGGGGACGGTGGCGCGGAGCCGGCAGTGCTCGCCCACCAGCGCGTTTTCCAGCACGGTCATGTTGGCGAAGAGCCGGATCGACTGGAAGGTGCGGGCGATCCCGCGGGCGACGATGGCGTTCGGCCGCAGCCCGGCCAGCGGCTGCCCCTCGAAGGCGATGCGGCCGCCGTCGGGGCGGACGAGGCCGGTCACCACGTTGAAGAAGGTCGTCTTGCCGGCGCCGTTGGGACCGATCAAGCCGATGATCCCGCCTCGCGGGACGACGAGGTCGATCTCGTTGAGCGCGACTACCCCCCCGAAGCGCTTGGTGAGCCCGCGCACCTCGAGAATCGGCGCTCCCCTCGCCGCGCGTTCGTGACCGGCGCGCTCCTGCAGCCAGACCGGGATGGCCTCGATGCGCGGAGTCGGAGGCGGCGCGAGGTCGAGCGTGTCGTCGGCCTCTGCCACGAGGGGCCGGACCCGGCGCCCGGCGAGACCCTCGGGGCGGAGCAGCATCACGAGGACCAGGCCGAGGCCGAAGAAGAACCAGCGCCAGAGGGTGAGGTCGGCGGCGGCGAGCAGCGGCACGCCGAGGCCCCGGCCCACCCAGCGGGTGAAGAAGGTGGCCTCGGCGAGGACGACGCGATCGAAGAGGGTGATGAGCATCGCGCCCAGGATGACGCCCTTGAGGCTGCCGGCGCCGCCGAGGACGACCATGCACAGCAGCATGATCGAGACCTGGAACTCGAACGCGCCCGGCGTGATGGCCTGGAGCTTGGCTGCGTAGATCGAGCCCGCGAAGCCGGAGAAGGAGGCGCCCAGCGCGAAGGCCAGCAGCTTGGTCGAGATCGGGTTCACGCCGGTGCAGTCGGCGGCGGTCTCATCCTCCCGGATGGCCATCCACGCGCGGCCCAGCCGCGAGTCCTGGAGCCGGCTCATCGCCCAGAGCGAGAGCGCGCCGACGATGAGGATCAGGAAGTACCACGGGATCGGATCGGTCTCGAACGGCACCCCGGGCAGGTAGGGGCGGCCCACGGGGTTAACCCCGTTCTCGCCGCCGGTGAGGTTGAGCCGCTCCACCGGCCGCCAGCCGGCGATGTCGACGGTGACGTCGCCGAGGTTGCGGATGGCGACGGGGATGATCTCGCCGAACCCCAGGGTGATGATGGCCAGGTAATCGCCACGGACACGCAGGGTCGGCGCGCCGATGACCGCGCCGAGCAGCGCCGACACCGCGGCGGCGATCCAGATGCAGAGCCAGAAGCTCCACGCGTGCCCGTAGAGCGGCGAGCCGAGGACGGGAGAGTTCAGGAGCCCCATGGCGTAGGCGCCGATGGCGAAGAACGCCGCGTAACCCAGGTCGAGGAGGCCCGCGTAGCCCACCACGATGTTGAGCCCCAGCGCGAGGAGCACGTAGATCATCCCGTCGGACACCGCGTGCACGGTCTGGAACCCCAGCATGCGATCGAGGAAGGGATAGCCGAGCAGCGCCACCACCAGCGCGGCCTGCCCGAGTCCGCGCCGCGCGACCATGCGCGCCTAGACCTTCTCGGGGGTACGGTCGCCCAGGAGACCCTGGGGACGGAACACGAGCACCAAGATGAGGATGGAAAACACGATGGCGTTCGTCCAGCGTGCCGAGATGTACTGATCGCTCCACGCGGAGAGGAAGCCGATGAGGAGGCCCCCCAGCGCCGCCCCCGGCATGTTGCCGATGCCGCCCAGCACGGCGGCGGTGAAGGCGCGCAGCCCGGCCTGGTAGCCCATCCACCACATGCCGATGTTGTAGTACATGCCCTGGATCAGCCCGGCGGCGCCCGCGAGCGCGCCCCCCACGAAGAAGGTCAGGAGGATGGTGCGCTCGACGTCGATGCCCATCGCCTGCGCGGTCTCGCGGTCCTGGGCGGTGGCCCGCATGGCCTTGCCCCAGCGGGTGCGGGTCACGAAGTAGTTCAGCGCGAGCATCAGCGGGAGCGTCGCCCCCACCACGAGGACGTCCTTGGTGGTGATGAAGATCGCGGAGTCGACGCCGAACCACTCGCGCAGGATGTCCACCGACGGAAACACGTCGGGGTAGGCGATGGGCGCGGGCCCCTTCCACAGGAGGGCCAGGTTCTCGAGCATGAACGACACGCCGATGGCGGTGATGAGGGGCGCCAGTCGCGACGACCGGCGCAGCGGCCGGTAGGCGAACCGGTCGATGGAGACGTTGAGGAGCGCGGTGCTCAGCATGGTGAGGAGGAAGACGAGCGGGAGGAGGGTGACGAGCTGCCAGGGGCCGAGGGTGGTGGAGACGCCGAGGAGCGTGAACCAGGCCAGCGAGATGAAGAGGCCGAGCATGAAGACGTCGCCGTGGGCGAAGTTGATCAGCTCCACGATGCCGTACACCATGGTGTAGCCCAGCGCGATCAGGGCGAAGACGGCGCCCCGGGTGAGGCCGTTGATGGTCTGCTGGACCAGAACTTCCCACCACTCCAAGGGTCGGGACCCGGCGAGGTGGGGGAGGGCCGGCCGCCCGGCCCTCCCCCGGGTAGGGGGTTACTCGAGGATGGACTCGAACTGGAACTTGCAGCCGAGGGGCCCGTCCGCCTTCACCGCCTTGAAGCCGGACATGGTGTCGTAGTCGACGTCGCCGTTCTCGTCGAAGCTCCACTTGCCGTTGATGCCTTCGTAGTTCTTGGTGGACGCGATGGCCTTGCGCAGGGCCTCGCGCTTCTCCGTGGGGTCCTTGGCCTTCTCGATGGCGGGGGCGGCCCGCTTGATGGCGTCGATGATGACGCGGGTGCCCTCGGCGGCGTAGAGCGCGTAGGACGTGGGCTCCTTGCCGTACTTGGCCTTGTAGGTCTCATAGGTCTTGGCGCCCACGCCCCGCATCTTCTCGAAGGGCAGGCCGGCGAAGGTGATCCGCATCTCGGTGGCGAGGGCGGCGTCGCAGGTAGCGCCCTTCAGCAGCTCTTCCTCGAGGAGACCGTCCGGCCCCATGAAGCGGGTGCGCGGCGCGGTGAGCCCGACCTCCTTCATCTGCCGGATCACCACCTGGGCGCCCGTCTCGATGACACCGCCCATGTAGACGAGGTCGGCGCCGGACGCGCGGATCTTGGTGAGGATGGGCTTCTGGTCCGGCTGCTTCCAGTCGATGCCCTCGTTGGCGACCACGGCCAGCCCGATCTTCTTGGCGGTGGCCTCGAAGACGTCGGCGATGCCCTTGCCGTAGAGCTCCTGGTCGTTGAGGATGAACACCTTCTTGGTGCCGAGGCGCTTGGCCCACTTGGCGGCCACCGCGCCCTGGATGTCGTCGGCGGGGACGGGCCGGAAGTAGTTCACGAAGCCGCCGGGCCGGTAGATCTCCGGCTCCCCGGGGGCGGCGCCGCGCTTCTTGGTGAGGCCGGGGTAGGTGTTGGCCGGAGTCACCTGGGCCATGTGGGCGCGGTTGGTGATGGGGATGGAGACCTTCGCCGCGCCGGAGTTGTACGTGCCGATGTAAACGATGGCCAGCGGATCGCCGACTGCCTTGTTGGCGTTCTCCGCCTCCACCGCGCCGTCCCACTTGCCGGTCTGCGGCGAGGCGTCGTCGAGGTTGATGACTTCCAGGCAGAACCCGGCGGCTGTTCCGCCCGCTTCCGCGACGGCGAGGTCCACGCCGTTCTTCATCCCGGTGCCTTCAGGGAGCATCGCTCCCTGCATGGGCCACGAGGTGTAGAAGCGCAGCTTGCCCTTTGGGCATTGCTGAGCCTCGGTCGGGGTGGAGAAGGCGGCGATGCCCAGGAGCGCGACGGTGAGGGCGAGGACGCGTGTGACTCTCATGACTGGCCTCCCTGATCGGCGGTAAGATCGGGACCCGGGTCGAGTTCCGCCGTATGAGACTATGGCTCCCGCTCGATTGTCAACGGCCCATCAGCCGCTCACCCGGCGAGCACTCGGTGAGGGAGGGGAGAACATCGTGCCGTCACCGCGCGTGATCTACGAGCCGAAACCAGGGTCCCCGCTGGCCGTCGACCGCGACTTCTACGCGCGCCTCGCGCGCGAGACCGGCTCCCGCACGCTGGTCGAGCGCTTCGTCGTCCCGCGGCGCTCGGGCCGGGCGTGGCCTCTCCGCGCGGGACAGATCGTTCGTATCGTCGCCGTGGAAGGCCCGCAGGTCGCGGACCTCAACGTGTGGAGCCTCACCAATCCGCGCGAGCGGTTCTGGGCCGCGCGTACCCGGCAGCTCCACCAGGCGCACCTCACGACCTTCGACCGCCTCTGGTCGTGCCTGCCCTACCTGCGGCCCATGCTCACCATCACCGCCGACACGATCCAGTACGGGCGCGACGCGGACGGCGGCGGCTGCCACGACCTCCTGGGAACCCGCTGCGACCCCTACGTGCACAAGCTGCTCAACGGGGAAGAGTTCGATCTCTGCTGCCACAGTAACCTCGTGCGCGCAGTGCGGCCCTACCACCTCGCGGAGCGGGACGTCCACGACGTGCTGAATGTCTTCCAGGTCACCGGCCTCACCGCGGAGGGCCGCTACTTCGTCAAGCCGAGTCCGGCCCGGCGCGGCGACTTCCTCGAGTGCTTCGCCGAGATCGACGTGCTGTGCGCCATCTCCGTCTGCCCGCACGGCGACCTCTCGGTGCCGGTGTGGGGGCCGGACGCCGGCGATGCCCTCGCCGTCTGCCGGCCACTCGGGGTCGAGATCTGGGAGCCGGCGCCGGCCCTGCTGGGCGAGTGGCGCCCGCCCGCCGTCTCCGACTATCGCGGCGGCCACGGCCTGCGCGGCCCCGAGGACGGCCTCGATGGCTGACCTCGTCACAATTCCTGCGCGCCGCGGTATTGCGGCACGGGTGCGGGCCGGCCAGCACGTCCGCATCGTCAACACGCACGGCACCCAGGTGGTGGACGCCTGGGCGTTCAGCACGGCGGACCCCACGGAGTGGATGGCGATGGAGGCCAGCCGCGCGTGGTTCCTGAAGCTGGCGGCGGCCGTCGGGGATTCGTTCGTGACGAACCGGCGGCGCCCCATCCTCACCCTGGTGGAGGACACGTCGGGCTGCGCCCATGACACGCTCATGGCGCCCTGCGACCGGTATCGCTACGCGCTCCTCGGCGTCGAGGGGTACCACGACAATTGCCGAGACAACCTCCACGCCGCCCTGGCCGAGCTCGGCGTCACGATCCCGGCCACGCCGCCCTCCCTCAACGTGTTCATGAATATTCCATGGACGGCCGCCGGCGCGCTTGCGTGGGGTGAGCCCGTGTCGGCGCCGGGGAGCTACGCGCGCTTCCGGGCAGAGATGGACCTGGTGGTGGCGTTCTCCGCGTGTCCCCAGGACATTCTCCCCATCAACGGGCGGACCGGGCGGACCACCGAGGCGCACTTCACGATCGAGTAGGAGGGTGCGAATCCGCCGCCCCGGCGTCAGGGGCTCGGTGATCTCATTGGAGGAGCTCGTCCGCTCGACCGTGGGCCGAGACGGAGTCAGGGTGATAGGCTGGCGCGGTGCTCTTCTTCGCCTCCCTCCTCGTGGACGGGATTCTCGCCGGGGCCGTCTATGCTCTGATCGCGCTCGCCTTCGTCGTGGTCTACAAGGCCTCGCGCATGATCAACTTCGCGCTGGGCGAGTGGGTGATGTTCGGCTCGCGCCTGGCGGCGATGGGGCTGCATGCGGCGGGGCTCGGGCCGGCGGGCGCACTCGCCTTCGCCGGCGCCGCCATGGTGGCGCTCGCGCTGGCCTTCAATCGCGTGGTGCTACGGCGGCTCGTCGGGCAGCCGCTGATCGGCGTCATCATGGTGACCCTGGGCCTGGGCGCGCTGATGCGCGGGGTGGCGCCGATCCTCTTCGCGGGCCTTCCCGTGGCGATCCCGCTACCGATTCCCGAGGAGCCGATCGAAATCCACGGCATCCGAATCCCCGCCGGCCGGGTGGTGGCCCTGGCGGTGGCGGCGGCGGCCATCGCCAGCGTGAGCGCGTTCTTCCGCTGGAGCCGCACCGGCGTCGCGCTGCGGGCGCTCGCCGACGATCAGCAGGTCGCGGCCTCGATGGGCATCGACGTCCACCGGCACCTCGCCATCGCGTGGGGCATGGTGGGCGTGCTCGCGGTGATCGGGGGCACGCTCTGGACCCTCGTGACGGGCGGGGGCTTCAGCCTGGTGCTGCTCGGCCTCAAGGTCTTTCCCATCGTCGTGATCGGCGGCCTCGACAGCATCCCAGGGAGCATCGTGGGCGCGGTGGCCATCGGCGTGCTCGAGAGCCTGACCGCGGGCTACGTGGACCCCCTTCTCGGCGCGGGGTTCAGCAGTGTCGCCCCGTACGTCCTGCTCCTCGGCGTGCTCTTCGTGCGACCCCATGGGATATTCGGCCGGCCGGAGGCGCGGCGAGTGTAGTGAGTGCTTGCTGATTCTTGCTGAAACTTCCCCCCGCATGCCCGCGGGACGTGGGCGGGTCCTCGAAAAGTCATGATCTTCCCGGCCACGCTTCCGCTCGTCCTCGGCTGTTTCTTGCTCTTGCTCGTGGCCCTGGTGTTCGTGGGCGAGTGGAGGATCCTCGGATACGCCTACCGGAAGATCGGTGTGCCGGCGCGCTACATGTTCGTCGTCCTGCTGCTGTCGCTGGTCGGCAGCAACGGCCGCGGCGCGGGAGCCCGGCCGCGTGCGGTCTGTGGACCAAATGAGTCCACTCCGGGCCTCGGCTTGACTGGATCGACGGCGTAATCTAGTCTCGTGCTGTCCGAAGCTCGGCGCCGACTCCGGCGTCGGCGTGCTGGAATCCGAGCTTAAGCGCATCTTCGACCCATTCGTCACCACCAAGTCTCAGGGACTGGGCATGGGCCTGGCGATCAGCCGCTCGATCATCGAGGCGCACGGTGGTCGGATCTGGGCAACGGCCAACGAGGACCACGGGCTCACCGTCAACGTCGAGCTCCCCATGTGAAAGCGCCGCGCCGCTGACTCGGCCGTGTGCCAAGTACGGTCGGCCACTATCTCCGACTAATTCGCCGAGGTGTGCGATCGACCCATGACCAGACCGTGGCAGCCTGACCACGAATTCGAAGAGCGCATCTCGTCCCGTCTGCTCGACGTCTTGATCCGTGCCGGCCTGATCGGCCTCCTGGCGGCGCTGTGCTACGTCGTCTTCGCGCCCTTCCTGACGCTGATGGCGTGGGCGCTCATCCTGGCCGTCACGCTCTATCCCTTGCAGCGATGGCTCGCCCGCCAGGTTGGTGGGAGGCAGGGCCTCGCCGCGACCATGCTCGTCGTGGGCGGCGCCATCCTCATCGTCATCCCGACAGCGCTCCTGCTAAATTCCTTCGGGAGCTCCGTCCACGAGGTCGTCACCGCCGTGCAACACGGAACCCTGCAGGTACCTCCGCCGCGAGCGGGCATCCAGGAATGGCCGATCGTCGGCACGAAGGTCTATGGCTTCTGGTCGAAGGCGCACAGCGATCTTCCGGGCCTCGTCGACAGCATGCAGCCGAAGATCGGCGACCTGGCCCGGAAGGCGCTGTCGACCGTGGCCAGCATCGGCCTCGGGATCCTGCAATTCCTCGCGTCATTCATCGTGGCCGGTATCTTGACGGCGTACGGCGAGGCGGGCACGCGCGGGAGTCAAGCGATCTTCGAGCGCGTCATCGGGCGCGAGCGAGGCGAAAGCTTCAGGAGGCTCTCCACCGCCACGATCCGGGCCGTGGCGCAGGGAGTCATCGGCGTCGCTTTCATTCAGGCGATCCTGGTCGGCCTCGCGCTTCTTCTCGCGGGCATCCCCTTGGCGGGGGTTCTGGCGGCCATCACGCTCGTGCTGAGCATTGCTCAGGTCCCGGCACTCATCGTCACGCTTCCCGCGATCGTGTACCTCTGGTCGAGCGGCAGCTACAGCAGCGGCGCCGCCATCGCTCACACGATCACCTTGTTGCTCTCGGGCATGGCCGACAACGTCCTGAAGCCGATGATGCTGGGTCGCGGCGTCGATGCCCCGATGCCGGTCATCCTGCTCGGGGCCCTGGGCGGCATGGCCACTCACGGGATCCTGGGGATGTTCGTGGGGGCCACGCTCCTGGCCCTCGGGTATCAGATCTTCATGAGCTGGATCGCCCCCAGCTCGGATACCGCGTGACCGAACTGTTCTGGCGCTCAAGAAGTAAGCCTGACGACGGGGTAGAAGGCTGGTCAGCCTCCGAGGCCCAGGTACGTCGTGGTGATCCGCTCGTTGGCGCGGAGCTCGGCCGGCGTGCCCTCGAAGACGATGGTCCCGTGATCGATGATGTAGACGCGATCGGCGAGCCCGAGCGCCATCTCGGCATTCTGCTCGACCAGCAGCATGCTGACGTGCTCGCGCTTGAGCTCCCGCACGGTTCCCATGACGGCCTCGACCACCAGCGGCGCCAGCCCCTGTGACGGCTCGTCCAGGAGGAGCAGATCCGGGCCCGTCAGCAGCGCGCGGGCAATGGCAAGCATCTGCTGCTCGCCGCCGGAGAGAAAGCGCCCCTTGCGGTCCAGCACCTCGCGCAGCTTGGGGAAGCGCTCGAGCATGCTCTCCATCGGCCAGCGCGAGCCGGGCCGGCGGGCGATGTCCAGGTTCTCGCGCGCGGTGAGATAGGAGAAGATGCCGCGCGTCTCGGGGACCAGGGCGATGCCGAGCCGGGAGATCCGATGGGCGGGAAGGCCGACGATGCTGGCTCCCTTGTAGGTGATCGCGCCGCTCCGGGGCGGCGTGAGGCCGGTGATGGATCGGAGCGTCGTGGTCTTGCCGGCGCCGTTTCGCCCCAGGAGCGCCACCACTTCTCCCTCGTCGACCCCGAGGGAGAGACCGTGCAGGATGTGGCCGAGCCCGTAGTAGGTGTCGATGCCCCGGACCTCGAGGATCATGGCGCGACCACGCCCCCCAGGTACGCGCGCCGGACCTCGGGGTTGCGCTGGATCTCCAGCGGATTGCCCTCGGCGATCACGCTGCCGAAATGCATGACCGAGATCCGGTCGGACATGGTCATGACCACGTCGATCTTGTGCTCGATGAGAATGATGGTGTACCGCCCCTTGAGCTTGCGCACGAGCGTGACCATCTTCTGCGTCTCGTCCGGCGACAGCCCGGCCCCCGGCTCGTCCAGCAGCAGCAGCCGGGGGGCGGCCGCCAACGCGATGGCCAGCTCGAGCTGCCGCTGCTCGCCGTGGGAGATCTCGCGGGCGGGGAGGCCCGCCTTCTCGCCGAGCCCCACCTCGCCCAGCACCTCGAGCGCCCGCCGCGTGAGCTCCGGGTAGCGGTCGGCCCGTCGCCACGCCATTCCCCGCCAGGACTGCTGCCGGGCGAAGGTGGCCAGCCAGACATTGTCCAGGATCGACAGGGTGGGGAAGATGCTGGTGCGCTGGAACGACCGGGCGATTCCCAGGTGGGCGATGCGGTGCGGCGGCGTTCCCGCGATGTCGCGCCCGTCGAAGATGATCCGGCCCGACGTCGGCGCGTGCTGGCCCGTGAGCAAGTTGAAGAACGTGGTCTTGCCCGCTCCGTTCGGCCCGATCACGGAGTGCAGCGAGCCCTCCTCGACCTCGAGCGTGACCGCGTTGACCGCGACGAGAGCCCCGAAGGACTTGGTCAGGCGCTCGGTTCTAACGAGGGGCATCGGCTCCGACCACGGTGGGCGCGCGATGCGCCGCGCGCCAGGCCCAGAAGCGCGCCCACGCCTCCACCACGCCGCCCCGGAAGAACAGCACCACGATCACGAAGGCCACGCCGAGCAGGAGGGGCCAGCGGGCCCACATGGAGCTGACCGACTCCGACAGCCAGATGAACACGAACGAGCCGATGACCGGTCCGTACAGCGACCCCGAGCCGCCGATGAGCGTGGCGAAGACGACATTGCCGGAGAACACGAACCCGATGGACTCGAGCGGCACGATGCCGAAGAGCATGGCGTAGAGCACCCCCGCCAGGCCCGAGTAGGCGCCCCCCACCACGAAGGCGGCCAGCTTCATGCGGGGCACGTTGTAGCCGAGGGCTTCCGCCCGCAGCTCGTTCTCGCGGATGGCCTGGAGGATCTTGCCGAGCGGCGACTCGACGACGCGCTTCATGATCCAGAGCGACAGGAGGAAGAGCAGGGCGACGGCGGCGTAGTACGCGAGGGGGCCGTGGATGTCCAGGCCCAGCACGCTCGGGCGGGGAATCCCGGGCATGCCGTCCTCGCCCCCCGTCACCGTCGTCCACTGATAGGCCGTGAAGTAGAACATCTGGTTCAGGGCGAAGGTCAGCATGATGAAGTAGAGACCGGAGCGCTGCACGCAGAGATAGCCGACGGCGGCCGCCGACACCGCGCCCACCACGATCCCGAGGCCGAGGGCGAGGAAGACGTTGATGCCGTAGAACTTCAGCAGGTAGCCCGCCACGTAGGCGGCCGAGCCGAAGAACGTCGCCTGCCCGAAGGAGAGCAGCCCCGTATAGCCCATGAGCAGGTTCAGGCCGAGGCCGAAGATCGCGAAGATCCAGATCTCGGTGGCGATGGCGTGCCGGACGAAGAGGGGAAGCGCCACCACCGCGGCCAGAATCGCCAGCCATGCCTTGGTGCTCGCCGTCATCGGATGCCGAACAGCCCCTGCGGGCGCACGAGGAGGACGGCGGCCATGACGGCGAAGATGACCGCCACCGAGGCCTCCGGCCAGACGAGCGCCACCAGGCTCTGGGCCAGGCCTACGAGCAGTCCCGCCACGATGGAGCCCAGAAGGTTACCGAGCCCGGCCAGCGCGACGACCACGAAGGCGATGCCGAGCATGTCCACGCCCATCCAGGGATTCAGGCCACGAATGGGCGCGGTGAGCGCGCCGGCGACCCCGGCCAGGACGCAGCCCAGCGCAAACGCGGCGGTGAAGAGGCGGTGGATGTCGATGCCGAGGAGGGCCACCATCTCCTTGTCCTCGATGCCGGCGCGCATGATGGCGCCGTAGCGCGTCTTCTCCAGGAAGAGCCAGGCGCCGAACACCAGGAGCGCGGCCGCCACCATCACGAAGAGTCGGTACTTCGGGTAGAACGTGATCCCGAGGTCGATGCCGCCGCGCAAGATCGGGGGCGGGAGCTGGCTCATGCCGACCGGGCTCCAGACGATGATGATGCCCTCGGTGACGATGAGCGAGAGGCCGAAGGTGAGCAGGAGCTGGTAGTCGTGGCCGGCCTTGTAGAGCGGGCGGATTCCGCCGTACTCGATCAAGACCCCCAGGAGCCCCACCCCCAGCGGGGCCAGCAGGAGCGCCAGCCAGAAGTTGTCGACGAGCTGGATCACCGTGTAGAGAAAATACGCGCCGAGGGCGAAGAGCGCGCCGTGGGCGAAGTTGGGGATATTGAGCACGCCCGTGATGATGGAGAGCCCGATGCCCATGAGGGCGTAAAGCATGCCCGTGGCCAGGCCGTTGAGGACCTGGCTGAAGAGAAGGGGGGCCTTCACGCGGCGGAGATGCCCGCTAGAGCGACCCTATGTCTTTGCAGGCCGCGTACTCCGCCGGCAGCGGCGTCGAGCCCGTCGCGACGATGTCCGCGAAGTCCATGGGGTGCTTCATCGCGTCCTTCTTCTTGCAGCGCATGAAGAAGTAGGGGCGCAGCGTCTGGTGGGTCTTCGGATCCACGCGCATCTTGCCCACCAGGTCCTCCACCTCGAGCCCCTCGCAGGCCTTGATGACGTCGGGCACCTCGGTGGACTTGGCCTTGTCCATCGCGTGCAGCATCATCCGCGTCATGCCGTAGGCGGCGGCCGGCGCGTAGCCGGGAGGGCCGCCGAACTTGGCCTGGTAGTTCTTCACGAACTCGCGCGCCACCGGCGTATCCGCCGTGTAGTAGAAGTTCGAGCCGACCCACATGTTCTCCCGGATCTCCGGGTTGAGCTGGACCAGCTCCTCGACGCCGGAGGACCAGGTCAAGATCAGGGGGACCTTGGGCGTGAGCCCGAAATTGAAGATCTCGCGCGCCCCGGTGACGGCGTCGAGGCCGAAGTTGATCATGGCCACCACGTCGGGCTTGTTGGCGGCCGCCTTGGTCACGTAGTTGGAGAACTCGCGCTCGCCGAGCGGGTGCCGGTCGGCGCCCACGAACTCGATCCCGTGTCCCTTCCCCACTTCCTTGATGTACTTCTCCACCGACCAGCCGAACGCGTAGTCGGCGACCAGCAGGTGCCAGCGCTTGGCCCTGGGATTGGCCTGCATGAAGGTGTCCACCACGGTCTTGGCGGCCGTATACGGGCTCGCCGCCCACTGGAAGGAGTACTTGTGACAGCGCGCGCCCGAGATGTCCTCGGTGCCGCCGCTGAAGTAGTGGAAGGTCTTCTTCCGCTTGGCGACCTCGGACACGGCCAGCGCGACGCCCGAGGACCAGGGGCCGATGATGTACTTGACGCCGTCGGCGTCGATGGCTTCCTCGGCGCGGCGCGTGGCGCTGCCCGCCTTGGTCTCGTCGTCGCGGGTGATGTACTTGATCGTCCTGCCCTGGACCTTCATGCCGCGCTCGTCGAGGGCCATCTTCATGCCGCGGTCGAGGACGGGACCGACGTCGGAAAAGGCGCCGGTGAAGGACCAGAGACCCAGCACGGGGAGCTCCTTCGACTGGGCCCGGAGCACGGCCGGGAAGCCGAGTCCCGCCGCCGCGGCGGCGCCGCCCAGTTTCAGCACATCCCGTCGAGTGAATTTGCTCATCGTGAATTCTCCCCGCTGGTGTGGGTTGGGTCCCGGCTCCGGCCTGTTCGCAGGGAGAATCGGCCCAACCCGGGGCGGTGTCAAGGGCATGCCTTCCGCTTGACAGATCGCGGGGGGCGCCGCTAGTGTTTGCCCGCCGGCAACCTCAATGGGGAGACCGTCGATGGGCTATCTGATCACCAACGTGAAAGTCCTTGACGGCACCGGGCGGGAGCCCTTCAACGGCGCCGTCCGCGTCGAGGGCAACCGCATCGCCGAGGTCCTCGCGGGCCCGGCTGCGCCCGTTCCCGCCGGCGCCACCGTCATCGATGGCCGCGGGGCCACGCTGATGCCCGGCCTCGTCGAATCCCACGCCCATATCGGCCTGGCCGACATGACGTCCCACGAGCTGACGCGGCTCCCCCCCGAGGAGCACATGCTGATCACGGTGCGCAACGCGAAGACCATGCTCGATTGCGGCTATACGAGCGCGTTCTCCGCGGCGGCGCCCAAGCCGCGGCTGGATGTGGTCCTCAAGCGCGAGATCGAAGCCGGTCGCGTGCCGGGACCGCGCCTCCTCGCCAATGGCCCCGAGATCACGGTCACCGGAGGCCTCGGCGACAGCAACCTGCTGCACCTGCCCCACTACGAGACGCCCACGTTTTCCTGGGTGGCCGACGGGCCCGATGCGATCCGCCGGGTGTGCCGTCTCCTCGCGCGCGAAGGCGTGGACCTGCTCAAGCTGAACCTGTCGGGCGATATCGGGACCTCCAGCTTCCCGTCGGAGCAGACCCCGATGACGGACGCCGAGGTAGGAGCGGCCATGGAGGTCGCGCGGTCGGCCGAGCTGCGCGTGGCCGCGCATTGCCGGAGCGCGGAGTCCGTGCTGCGGGCCCTTCGCCACGGCGTCGAGGTCATCTACCATGCGAACTGGGCCGACGAGCGCGCGCTCGACGCGCTGGAGGCGGCGCGCGACCGCATCTTCGTGGGCCCCGCCCTCGGCATCACCTACAACCTGAGCCAGGCCGGCGGCCAGTGGGGCGTCACCGCCGAGCGGTCCCAGGCCTTCGAGCGCGAGCTGGAGGTGTCGGTGGAGACGGTGGCCCGGATGCGCAAGCGGGGTATCCGCGTCCTGCCCGGCGGCGACTACGGGTTCACCTACACGCCGCACGGCACCTACGCGCGAGATCTGTGGCTCTTCGTCAAGATCCTCGGCTTCTCGCCCATGGATACCATCGTGGCTGCCACCAAGCTGGGCGGCGAGATCATGGGACGCCCCGGCGAGCTGGGCGTCGTCACCGTCGGCGCGCTGGCGGATCTCCTCTTGGTGGACGGCGACCCGCTCAGCGACATCGCGATCCTCCAGGACCGCAACGCGCTCCGGATGATCATGAAGGATGGCGCGCTCCACAAGGCGCCCTGAGCTGTACGGAGCCCGTCAGCGCCGGCCGCCCTCGTCCCCGCGCCACTCCACGGCACCGAACCGGGTGCGGCCCAGGAAGTTGTAGGTGAGGCTGAGGGTCTCGATCTTCTGGTGGCGATCGGGCAGGCCGGCCTGGGTGGCGTGGCGCATGGACCGGGAGTACTGGAGTCCCAGCGCGTGCGGCCCCCACAGCCGGACGCTCAAGCCAGCGTTGATGCGGCCGATGATCTCGTCGCCGAAGTTGGAGGTCTTCACGCCGCCCTCCCGGCCCGAGCCCGCCGCCACGAAGAAGCCGCGCCCCAGCACCTCGAGCATGGCCCGGTCGCCGAAGATGATCCGCGCGCCGAGGACGACCTGCGGGACCACGCCGAAGTGGTAGTCCCGCTCGGCCCGGTCGGCGACGGTGCCCGCCGCGCCGAAGCCGACGCCACCCAGCGCGGTGCCCTGGAGCGCCACCACCTGCGACAGCCACCTCTGGGCCACGGTGCCGAGCGAGAGCGCCGTGGTCGAGACCCGGAAGATCTGCGGCGAGAGATAGTCGTAGCTGCCGAAGAGACCCCAGAGCCCGCGCCCACTGGTGCCGGCGTCGTAGCCGGTGCCAACGAGGAGCCCGCGAATCGACGCGTTCTCGATGGCGTTGGAGACGTCGTCGGCGCTGGGGACGACGTGGAGGTCAAAGGTGAAGAAATCGAACGGGCGCTGATAGCGATAGCCCGGCTTGCCGGGGAGCCCGTAAGACATGTTGTATTCGATGAGGCCTTCGACATCGTTGACCTCGACGTTGCCGCCCAGCCCCTCGTTCTTCACGCTGGTGGTGAGGGTGGCGCCGAGCCGGAGCCGGATGTACACCGCCGGGTCGCGGCTGGGGAAGATGGCGTCGAACCGGTCGCCGAAGACGAGCCGGTTGAACCCGGTGGGCGGCGAGATGAGGGCCGCGCCCAGCTCGCGCCAGAACCCGGGCGTTTCGCCGCCGCCGCCCTCGAGCAGCAGGCTCGCCATGCGGAACAGCGCCTCGCCCACGAAGGTGCCCCCGATGCCGGTCGTGATGTGATCGTTGAGCGAGGGGCGCGTGGTCTCGCCGTAGGTTTCCCAGAGGAAGCTTCCGGCGAGGGTGTAGAGCAGGGACTCCCAGTAGCTCAGCCCCGCCGAGCGCGCGAAGCCGTAGTAGATGCTGCCCTGATACGGATGTCCGATCTGATTGATGCTGAACGGGTCCTTGTCGATGACCGTCGAGCTGGTCACGTTGTCCCAGAACGTGCGTGCGTTGCTGCCGTACTCCTCCTCGTCGATGAAGTGCCGGTTGAACTGATTCATCGCGAAGACGAATCCGGTGACCTCGAGGGCGGGGATGAGATAGTTCAGGTAATTCTTGCCGGCCCCCCAGGCCCGCTCGCGCGCGGCCGGAGGATCCTCGGCGGCGGCGGGAACCGATACCGCGAGGACGATCGCGATGGCGCACAGGATGACCGCCCGCTGCCGCGCGGTGCGACCTGAGGGCCACATCCGCCCACGCTAGCACATGAGAAAGCGACCCGGACCGATGATAGGCAGCGGCCCGGGCCTCCACGTCTCGGTGAACCCTACTCGGCAATCACGCGCGCATTGCTCGTCCACACGATCACGCGCTACCGATGGCCGCGCCGCTCCCAGCCGCGCCGCTCCCAGCCCCCGGGGCGCCCGTGCCATCCACCGCGGTAGTGCGGGGCGACCACGACCGGCGGCGAGACGATGACCGGCGGGCCGGGAACGTACACGCCGGGATACGACGGATCGACGACCGCGAAGCATCCGCCCAGCACCGAACCCGCCACGACGAATCCGAGAACCCACGTGAGTGAGCGCTTCATGGGTGACCTCCTGTGTCGTGCTCCTGATGGAGTAGACGCAGGAAGCGGGGCGGGAATTTACATGGAGAGAAGGGGAACTCGGGCGGCGTCGCGCGAGTTTTAAGGAGGAAGTTCCCGCTCGACCTAGCTGCCGAGCTCCTTGAGAAGCTGCCGCGCCTCGTCCGCCCCCGCGAACTTCCCTCCCGCTTGCAGAGAGCGGCGGAGCCACGTCTCCGCCTCGGCCTTGCGTCCGAGCCGATGATAGGTGAGGCCGAGGTGGTACTGGATCACGACGTCCTTGGTCGAGAGCTCGGAGGCCTGGCGCAGCAGCGGCTCGGCCTCCGCGTACTCGCCTCGCTTGTAGTGCACGAACCCCAGCGTGTCCAGCACACCGGGCAAGCTCGCCGCCCGGGCCTGGTCGGCGCGAATCAGCTCCTGAGCCTTGCGAGCATGACTCAGCGCCTCGTCGAGGTTCTTGCCCTGTGAGGCGAGGATCCACGCCACGTTGTTGAAGGGGCGCGGATCGTTGGGAGCGAGCGCCAGCGCGCGTCGGTAGGCGCCCAGGGCCGCGTCGAGCTCTCCACGCTGCTCGTAGGCGCCTCCGAGCCGGAGGTGGGCCAGCACGAGCTTGGGGTCGAGACGAATCGCGGTGTTCAGTGACTCGATGGCCGGCGCGATCTGTCCGCGCCCCAGCAGCAGCTCGCCCAGGAGGACGTGAGCCGGCGCGAGCTTGGGCTGGGCGGCCACGACATCCCGCGTCAGCGCAATCCCCTCGTCGAATCGCCCCACCTGTCCGTAGAGGTTGGCGAGCTGGAGCTTCACGTCGTGACGGTCGGGACAGGGCCCTGGCGACGACCTTGAGATGCTCGATGGCGGCCTCGCGGCTGCCACGGCGCTGGTAATAGCCCGCGAGGAGCCGGTTCGCCTCGACGTTCTCCGGCTCGACACGGAGCACGGCCTTGAGGTACTCGGTCGCCGCGTCGGGTTTGCCCTGCAGGACGAGCAGACCGGCCATGGCCATGTTCGCGGGCACGTACTGACCGGCTGATCTCGAGGATGCGCTTGAGCTCGGCCTCGGCCTGCGGGAGCTGGCGCGCCGCGAGCAGGGCCTGAGCCAGCGCGAAGCGCGTGGAGATGTTCTGCGGATCTCGGTCGAGGGCACGCTTGAGGTCGTCGATGTGGCCGGCCCGGACCTCGTCGCTCGGCTTTTCACCGGAGAGCGCCGCCAGCTCGATCCGGACCTGCTTGAGGTCGGGGTCGAGCTTGAGGGCCTGCTCGTAGGCCCGTCGCGCGCCCGCCACATCGCCCCTGGCGACGAGCGCGCGCCCGCGATAGTAGTGATTGCGGGCCAGGCCGGGATTGAGCTTGTTCACTTGCTCGAACTGCTTCAGGGCCTCTGCCGGGTCCCGCTTGCCGAGGTGGGCGAGACCCAGGAGCATCCTGGCCTCGACCAGTCCGGGCTTCGCGGCGACCAGCGGCGAGAGCTTGGCGATGGCCTGGTCGGGCGCGCCCTTCTTCAGATAGAAATCGGCGAGGGGCAGGACGAGCTCCGGCGCCTGAGGGTTGAGCGGAAGCACCGCCTCCAGGACCGGGATCGCCTGCTCGTATCTGCCGTCGCGGGCATGGACCTGCGCCAGCATCAGCGCCGCGGGGGCCGAGCCCGGCTGTGTCTTGAGAATTCGCCTGGAGCAGCGCCACCGCCTCGGCATCGCGCTTGGTATCCAGCAGGAGACGGGCGAGCTGGAAGCGCGCGGGTGCGAAGCGCTCGTCTGCCTTGAGGGCGCGGCGGTACTCCTCCTCCGCCTTCTTCGGCTCCTTCCTCGCGAGGTAGATGCCCCCGAGCAGGGTCCGCGCCTGGGCATTCTTGCTGTCGGCCGCGATCACTTGCTGGAGATAGGCGATCGCCTCGTCCTGCTTCCGGTCCCGGAGGAGCGTCGCGACTTTCCTCAGCAGGGCGGCCGGGTGTCTGGGATTGGCGAGCAGCACCGCCTCGTACTCCCGGAGCGCCGCGTCGGGCTTGCCTTCCAGGTTGTAGAGCTGGCCCAGGGCCATGTGCATCTGGGAGAACTGGGGCGCCACCTCCAGGGCCTTGGCGAACATCTCCTGGGCCTTGGCGAAGTCATTCCGCGCCACGTGGATCTGGCCGAGCAGCGCATACGGCTGAGGGCTCGAGGGGGCGAGCCTCTGCGCCTCTTCCGCGGCCCGCACCGCTTCCCGCCACTGTCCCAGCGTGGCATACGCTCGGCCCCGCTGCAGGTGATAGGTCGGCACCTTGGCCAGCGGCTTCGCCACCTTGTCCAGCTCCTCCAGGGCCTCCTGCGGCCGACTCGCCTGCACGTAGGCGGTGGCCAGGCTCAGGCGTGCCCACGCGTTGGTTGGGACCTGCTTGGTGACCTCGGTGAACTCGGTGATCGCCAGATCGGGACGACCGGCCTGCAGCGCCACTTGCCCGAGCACGTGGCGAGCCCGAGCGTGAAGTTCGGGAATCGCTGAGTGATGCGGGTGAGCAGGTTGATGGCCTCGCCGAATCGGCCCGCCCGCGAATACAGGTCGGCGAGCGCGAGCGCCACCGGCATCGATCGAGCCGCCGGGGGCATCCCTTCGAGCTCCTTGATCGCCTCGGCAATCTTGCCTTCAGCGTTCAGCAGCGCGCTGCGGACGAGGCGAACCTGGGGATTGTCCGGGCTCGCCCGCTTTGCCTCCGTCGAGCAGCTTCGCGGCCTCTTCGCTCTTGCCTTGGCGGAGAAGTATGCGCGCGAGGCCCACCTGGGCCCCGGTCAGCCGGGGGTTCACGCCCGAGCGCGGTCCGGTACGCGGCCTCGGCCTTGTCCATCCGGCCGTGCCTGGGTCAAGGCATCGCCATACGCCTGATGCATCTCGGGAATGGCGCCCGCACTGGCCTGTGCGCGCTCGAGCAGCGCGACGGCTTCTTTGGGATCGCCCTTCCCGATCCGGGCGGCTCCGAGCAAGATAGTTGACGAGGGGGCTGTCCGGCTCGATCCGGCGAATCGCCTCGGCCTGCTCTTCCGCCTTGTTCGAGTCTCCCACTGCGAGGAATGACTGCCCGAGCAGGAGCCGGATCGGGATCGCCCCCGCCTCCCGTTCCGCCGCTCGGCTCAGCTCCCTGGCCGCATCGAGGTACCATCCCTTGGCGTAATACGCGCGGCCGAGGGCGTGGAGGGCGGGCACGAAGGTCGGATCCAGCTGCAGGGCATTCTTCAGCTCGATGACCGCTTCGTTGTACTTGCCTTCTTCCAGGAAGCGCGAGCCCCGTTCGACGTGCTGCTGCTTCTTGACGACGGGATCCTGGGTACAGCCGAGAAAGACGAGAGGGGTAAGCAGGGTGAGGGCTAGCGAGAACGATCTTGGTCCGCCGCCCAAGGTGTACCGCAGGCGTCGTGTCCTGAGATTCTGCATGCCGAGCACAGAATACACCCGGAGCTGCCCGACTAGCCGCCCCGTTACGGAGTGCGTCGTAGAACTTTACAATCCGGCCCGGGAATTTAATTTCCTATCTATAAGGCATTGAAAAACAAGACCTAATATCCAGGCATGATTCCTGCTCTAAGCCACTGCCAAGAGGACATTTGACAAGTCTTGGTCTATCTCCCGTATGTCCCGGCCCCCGGGGTCGGCCGATAGCCAAGAAAGAGATAAGCAATGAAACTGGGAAAGCTCGCGATTCTAACAGCAGTTCTCACCGTGGCGCTCGTGTCGGGCTGGTCCTCCGCCGGTGAGGCCGTCACCCTGCCGGCCTGCACGACATCATCTGTGCCTTTGACGGCGACTTCGCCGTCATGTCCCTGCCCTTCGCAGGGGTCACGGTGCAGTCGTCGCCGGGGCAGATCCAGGACGGCGTCGTGGTGTACACGGGCTCGGACGGCGGCCCCGTGACCACCAATTTCGCGGGCATGGACAATGCCTTCCCGTCGGTCACCGGGGATGCCCGCCGAATTCCTCGTTCTCCACGACGACGGCTGGCCGATCCGGGCGGGACAGGGCAGTTCGCGCGGAGACGTGCGAACGTGGGATAGCACGCTCTCTGCCTTCATCAGGTTCCTTGACGGCAGTACCCCGACTCTTCTTCTTCAACCAGAACGACACCAACAATAACGCGCCCGATGGTTCGTGCCCGGGCAGCACATTCCGGCCAGGACGTGTGCGTCTACGGGTCAGCTGACGTTGGTCGACCACCAGGAGGCCACGAACAACGATACGTTGAGCTGGAGGGGCCGACCACGGTTGTTCACCGACGGCGCCCAGCCTACCGACGGGATCACGGACCTGCCGAATGATTATGTTCTCGCCAAGGGCGACGTGTGCCTCGACGCGGGCGGTGCCCAGAGCGTGCGATGGTAGTGGAGACCCGGTCGCCTTCGGGCCCGAGAACCACAACCTCGGCGCTAACGAGGCGGCCTACGCCGCGTTCTCCACCGTGCTGAACGCGCTACTCGCCACGTGCGCGCAGAGGGCGATCAACACCACGAAGTGCCCGTGGGACAGCATCTCGATCAGACTGGATCTCACCGACCTCAACAACGGATTCGAGCAGCTGTTCATCCTCACCGGTGATCAGGTCACGCAGATTCCGCCCGTCCCGGTGCCCGGAACGCTGATTCTCCTCGGCGCGGGGCTCATGGGGCTGGGAGCTTCGGCCTGGCGGCGGCGTCAGCGCGGCTAAGCCTCACCGCACCAAGGCACCTTAGAACGCACCAGGGGCGCCGGCACAGCCGGCGCCCCTTTTCTCTGCCCTCGCCCCGCATCCGACATCTCCGTACGGCTGGCTCTATACTGGGGTCGCCCAATCGCGGGCGGGAGGGAGCACCGACATGATCCAGGCTCGCAGGATCGGCCACGTGGTGTTGAAGGTTCGCGATGCGCAGCGCTCCAAGGACTTCTACACGCGCACCCTCGGGCTGAAGGTGGCCTACGACTCCCCGGGCGCGGTGTTCCTCAGCCTCGGGACGCAGCATCACGACCTCGCGCTGTTCCAGCTGGCCACCGGTGAGGCGCCGGGGGAGGCGCAGCCCGGGTTGCACCACGTGGCCTGGCAGCTCGGAAGCTTCGAGGAGCTGCAGGCCGCCCATCGCGAGCTGCGCGCGCTGGGCGTCTCCGTCGAGGCCACGGTGGAGCACAACGTGACCCGCAGCGTGTACTTCCCCGATCCCGACGGTAACCGCGTCGAGCTCTACTGCGACATGGTGGAGCACGGCTTCGAGGCCATGCGGACGCTGGGGCCACGGCGGGATCTGATGGACATCGAGTCGGGCGAGGTGGTCGAGCGCCGGAGCCTGCCCGGCACCGTGACGTCCTAGCTACAATCCCGACGTTTTGACGGTTTTGGCGGGCTCCTCGCGGATTACCAGGCCAGGATCGCCGGCTCGTAGTGCTCGATCCGTTCCTTCACCACCATCAGGGGCTCGATGCCGTAGAGCTTTCGCGCGTTCTCCCCCAGGAGCTTCCGCTGCACCTCGGCGGGCACGTCGAACTCGGCCATGTGGGCGAGCCCGTCCCAGGCGTCCTCGGCGTCGTGGTGGGGATAGTCCGACGACCAGATGGCCACGTCCTTGAACTCGTCCCACAGCCGGTACACGAGCGTCTCGTCGGACTCGAAGCCGATGAAGCAGCGCTCGTGGAAGATCTCGACGGGATCGCGGAGGGGCCGGTTGCCGCGCTGGAAGGCGAAGAGATTGGAGAAGTTCGACGCGCGCTGCAGCACCAGGGGGAGCCACGAGGCGTTCGACTCCAGCACCGCGGCCTTTAGCCGCGGGAACTTCTCGAGCCAGCCGGTCTGCACCACCACCGTCAGCCAGGTCATCGCCTCCATCACGAAGCCCAGGGTCTCGGAGGCGTCGATGGCCGGGTCCATGGCCGCAGTGATATTCGAGACGAACTGGCCGGGGGAATAGACCACTGCCTCGTCGGTGAACATGAGCCCCTGGCCGGAGTGTCCCCGCGCCTGCGCCATGCGCTGCGCCCAGTCCGGGGTGAGCGCCTCGCGCGAGGGGAAGGTGTGCATGGCCAGCACCACACCGAGGCCCTCGAACTCGCGCCACAGGGGGTCGAACTCGGGCAAGGTCGGATAGCGGCCGTTCCAGAAGCAGGGCCGGACGGCGGCCGCCTTGAACCCGAGCTTGGCCACGCGCCGGAGCTCCGCGATCGAGGCCTCCACGCTCTGCAGCGGCAGTACCGCGCAGGGGAACAGGCGCGCGCGGTCGGGCGCGCAGTAGTCGTGGACCCAGTCGTTGTAGGCGCGCCCGAGGATCGCCGCCGCGCCGGGGTCGCGCAGCAGGGCCAGGCGCACGAACCAGGTGGGGAAGAGCATCACCTGGTCGGTGCCGAGCGCGTCCATGTCCTTGAGCCGCGCGTGGGGATCGCGGCAGCCGAGCAGGCGGCCGAACTTCGCCTTCCACTCCTCGGTGCCGGGCGTCAGCCGGCCCACCTCCTTCTTGTCCCAGCGCGCCCACCCGACCTCGGCGGCGTTGGAACGCTCGCGCGCGGCCGGCACCACCCGGCCATTGATCATCAGGAGGTCGCTATCGGTGTGAAAGCAGAACTGGGTCTTCACCCACGCGCGCTCCTTGGCCGGCACGTACTCGTCCCACACCGCCGGGGGCTCCACCACGTGGCTGTCGCAGTCGAACACGGGGAAGGTCTTGGTCATGCTGGTGCCCACGGCGCGCCCTCCTTGGCTCTTTTCACCAGGCGAAGTATGCTTCTGCGGACCGGATTATCGGTAACCGGAGAGGCCCATGTCAATCAACGTCGAGGAGACGGGCGCCGCCATCGAGGCGCAGATCGCGCGGACGGGCCGCTGAATGGGGGACACGCGAGGCATCGAGCGGTTCTCGCTGGAGGGCCGCGTGGTGCTCATCACCGGCGCGCGCGGGGGCCTCGGCCTCGAGATGGCGCGCGGCATGGCGGCGGCGGGCGCCGTTGTCGGCATCAACGGCCGTGACCCGGCGCTGGTGGAAGAGGCGGCGGCGGGCATCCCCAACGCCTTCGCGGCCCCCTTCGACATCACCGACCTTGCCGCCGCCGCCGGGGGCATCGATGCCGTCGTGGCGCGGCACGGGCGCCTCGACTGCCTGGTCAACAACGCCGCCCTCCGGGATCGGCGGTCGTTCCAGGACATCGCCGCCGGCGACCTGCGTGGGCTGCTCGAGACCAATCTTGTCGGGGCCTACGAGGTGTCGCGCCTCGCCGCCCGCCACATGGAAGGGCGCCGGGGCGGGCGGCTCATCTTCATCACCTCCATGGTGGGCCCGCAGTCCTTCCAGGGCGATCCTGCCTATACCGCGTCCAAGGGCGGGCTCACGGCGCTCATGCGCGCCCTGGCGGTGGAGCTCGGGCCCAAGGGCATCACCGCCAACGCCATCGCGCCCGGGTTCTTTCTCACCGACGTGAACGCGTCCTTCTTCGGCGGGTCCCAGGCCGCCGAGGTCGGCCGGCGCATCCCGCTGCGGCGTTGGGGCCGGCCCGACGAGCTGGTCGGCGCGGCCATCTTCCTCGCCTCGGACGCCGCGTCCTACGTGAACGGACACGTCCTCACGGTGGACGCGGGACTCTCGATCGCATTGTGAGGAGCGCGCGGGCGATGCATCGGACCTGCGGGATAAACCAGCAGAATAGCGCAGTGCGCAACATATTCTCATAACGAATTAGTCATTAAGTTGTAATAGTTTACTGGTCATATAGTGGAGGTGATGAAGAGTGGAACCGTAAATGATTATGCAATGCGTCAAGGAGGATTCACATGCTCGGTGATTTGATCGCGGTGCTCGGCATCGGCTCCCTCGCAGCTGCTCCCCTCGTCTGGCGCGCGCGCCAGGACAAGCGTGAAGAGGCCGCGCTGCGCGTCCAGGCCGTACTTCAGCTCAAGGCCAATCAGCGACTCGGCGGCGAGTCGTTTCTCGTGGTGTCGGTGGAGCCAGCCTCCCTAGGGGGCAAGAGCCGGGTGAGGCTCTCCGCTCCCGATCGCTGGCAGTGGCTCGTGGGCGAGGTGTGGAACGATGTGGCCGCAGCGATGCCGCCCGGCTACGAGCTCGTGGTGACCGCGGAGACCGTCAAGGGGATGGGGCCCGTCCGCCCCGACATGGTGCCCGCGCAGCGCATTCCGCCCCGCGGCCGGACCGCCTCAGCCGCGCGCGGCTGACGTGACGGGCGGCAGGCTCACGACGAAGCAGCTCGGCGGAAGGCCCCGGCCGACGTAGCGCGCCTCGCCCCCATGTCGGCGGGCAATCTGGCGCACGAGGGCCAGTCCCAGCCCGGCCCCGCCGCTCGCCTCCGTCCCGCCGATCCGGCGGAAGGGACGGAACACGTCCTCGCGCGCGGCGTCGGGAATGCCGGGCCCGTGGTCGCAGACGGTGAGCTCGACCGCGCCGCCCACGGCGCGCACGTGTACGTCGACCGGGGGCGCGCCGTGCCGCCGGGCGTTCTCCAGCAGGTTCCGGATCATCCGGCGGAGCAACCGCGGGTCACCGCGCACCGTCACCGGCTGCCCGGTCAGCGCCGTGTGCTCGTAGCGCGCGCACTCCTCGCTGGCGAGGGCGAGCAGGTCCACCTCCTCGTCCACCTCCCGTTCGACGACGGCCTCGAGGCGGCTGGCCAGCAGGATCTCGTCGATCAGCACGTCGAGCTCCGCGATGTCGCGCTCGAGATCGAGCTGGCGCTGGGGGTCGGCGTCCGTCTTCACGAGCTCCACCGCCATCCGGATGCGGGTGAGCGGGGTGCGCAGCTCGTGGGAGGCGTTGACGAGGAGGGCCTTGTGGGCGCCCACCAGCTGCTCGATCCGGCCGGCGGCACGGTTGAAGCTCTCGGCGAGCTGCGCCACCTCGTCGCGTCCCTCCACCCGTACCCGAGCCGCGAGGTTCCCGGCGCCGAGCGACTCGACGCCGGCCTGGAGACGCTCCAGCCGGCCGGTCAAACGGCGCACCACCGGGTAGGCGCCGACGCCGACGGCGAGCGCGAGCAGCACGAGCGTGAAGAAGAGGGGCGCGCCGCCGGGCCGATGCTCGGGCCGCACGCGCGCCACCAGCCACCGGCCGTCGCGCAGGTGGATCACGCCCGCCGGCGGACCCCACGCGCGCAGCCATCCGCCGCGCTCACGGCCCGGGTCGGGCGCCGGGAGCGGCGCGCCGACCGAGGCCAGCGGGGTGCGGTCGGCCGCGAACAGCGCGACGTCGGCGCGGAGGTTCGCGGCGAGTCGCTCAAGCGCAGCCTGCTGCTCGCCGGGGGACGCGTCGCCGGACGGCAGCACGTTCTGGGCGAGCACGCCGGCGACCTCGAAGTGGTGGCCGCCGCCGTCACCCAGGTAGCGCCAGAGAATCCCGGCCACGAGGGCGAAGACCACGAGGCTCACCAGGACGGCCAGATAGATCCGGAGGTAGAGCTTGCGCATCAATCTTGCTGCCGGGCGAAGACGTAGCCGGCCCCGCGCACCGTGAGGAGGCGGCGCGGCCGCTTCGGGTCGTCCTCGATCGCGGCGCGGATGCGCGAGACGTGAACGTCGATCGACCGGTCGAAGGCGTCGAGGCCTTCGCCCCGGACCAGGTCCATCAGCGTGTCGCGCGACAGCACGCGCCCCGCCCGCTCGGCCAGCGTCACCAGAAGCGCGAACTGATGGCCGGTGAGGGGGCGCTCCGCGCCGTCCACCCGCACGGTCCGCGCGTCGCGGTCGATATCGAGCCGGCCGAAGCGCAGGATGCTGGACGAGCGGGCCGGCCCCTTCCGTCGCAGGATGGCGCGCAGACGGGCCAGCAGCTCCCTGGGCTCGAACGGCTTGGGGAGATAGTCGTCGGCGCCCACCTCCAGGCCGACGACGCGATCCATCGCGTCGCCCCGCGCCGTCAGCATCAGCACGGGGGTGTCGGAGAACGCGCGGAGCTTCCGGCACACTTCCAGGCCGTCGATGTCGGGCAGCATCAGATCGAGCACGAGCGCGTCGTACGGCTCGGTCCCGAGACGCGAGAGCCCGGTGCGGCCGTCCCCCGCGACCGAGACGCGAAAGCCCGCCTCGCCGAGATACTGGGACACCATCTCGGCGAGGCGGCGGTCGTCCTCGATCAGCAGGATGTGCGGTCCCACACGTCCAGTCTACCCGCGGTGGCCGTGCCAGCGCCCCACCCGCTCGGCGAGCTGCTTCCGCTGCTCGGGGGTGAGCACGTCGGCGACGTCGGCGAGCGCCTGGGTGAAGCGTTTGGACGCCTGCTCGGCCAGCTGGAGCTGGCTGGCCCGCAGGGACTCGAGCGCGGTCCGGTCGATGCTCGGCTGCGACAGGAGCGTGACGGCCTGCCGCCGCGCGTCCCGCATCTGATCGCGCATCGGCAGCAGGTCGCGGGTGGCGGCCTTCACGATCGGCCCGAGCCGCTGCTTCTGGGCGTCGGTGGCGTCCACCTCCACGTACAGGTGCTTGAGCATCCGGTCGAGGTGCTCGTCCAGCTTGGCCGGATCGAGATGGGCGCCCATCAGGCCGCCGCGGTGCCAGCCGCCGAAGCCGTGGCCAGAGGCGAAGGCCTTGAGGCCGATTCCGGTGGCGAGGACGGCGACGGCGGTGATGAGGGCGGCCCGCCTGAAGAAGCGGCGGCGGGGGGTGCCCGCGGAAGGAGCGGGCGTCTGCGGGGTCTCGGTCGTGTCACTCATGGCGGATCTCCTTTCGAAGTCAGCCTGCCCGCGCCGCGTGAACCGCGCTTGTCTGGCAGGTAAAGTTTTGTGAAGCCTCGCCCAGGCTAGAGGACGGGGCGACCGGCACCAGGGCCGTGCAGTTGACTACGCTCCAAGCCCGTGCGAAAGAGATGGACGGGGGCCGGGGCAGGATCAGCTGAATGAAGGAGCTGAGCGTGAATGACAAGCCGGCCAGTCTCGTGCGGCGTGGAGCGCGACTTGTGCTGGTACTCGCGGCCTTAGTCGTGATGATCGTGGCCGGATGGACATGGCTTACGTTGTCGTGGTCATACTCCGTCGGTGAGCGCGCCGGCGTGTTGCAGAAGTTTTCCCGGAAGGGCTGGATCTGCAAGACCTACGAGGGCGAAGTCGCACAGTATGTGGTCAGCGGTGTCGCACCGCAGATCTGGTACTTCAGCGTGCGTGATGAAGCGGTGGCCCAGCAGTTATTCAAGGTGGTGGGGCAGAATATGCAGCTGCGCTACCGCGAACATCGTGGCATCCCCACCAATTGCTTCGGCGATACACCCTACTTCGCGGAGAGCTTCACCATCATTCCGGCCGCGACACGATAGGGGTCTGACGCCCCCCTCCCTTGACACCGCTCCCGTGAGGCTGTCTCATGACGCCAACCGGGAGGTGTGGATGCGCTCCGATCGGGTGCTGGCGACGACGGACTTCCATACGGCGGGGATCGGCATGCGGCTCCTCACGAGCGGCCTGGGGCGGCTACCGGGCGTCACGATCGGCGAGAAGCGCCGCTGGTTCGAGGAGCACCTCGACCACCTCCGGACCGGGCTCTGCCTCGAGCCCCGCGGCCATCGCAGTCTCCTGATCGCGGTGATGACCGAGCCGGTCACACCCGGCGCGCACTTCGGGCTCTTCTTCATCTATCCCGGGGGCTACTACGTCTCCTGCGGCGAGGGCACCATCGGCGCCGCCACGGTGGCCATCGAGACCGGGATGATCGAGCGCCAGGGCGCGGAGACGCCGGTTCTCATCGACACCGAGGCCGGGCTCGTCGAGACGGTCGTCCGCTCGGACGGTGATCGCGTCGCCGAGGTCACGCTGCGCTGGACGCCCTCGTTCGTGGCGCTCGCCGATCAACGGATCGAGGTCGAGGGGATCGGCGAGATCCCGGTGGACATCTCGGTCGGCGTCGGCAACGTCTTCGCCGTCGTGGAAGCCGGGCGGTTGGGCCTCGCCGTTCGCCGCGAGCAGGTGGGGAAGATCGCCCAGCGCGGGATGGCGGTGCGCGAGGCGGTGAATGCCCAGCTCCACGTCGACGTCCCCGGCCTGGGCAAGACCACCGTGGACAACGTCCTCGTTCACGAGCTGCCCGACGCCGACCGCGTATCCCCCAACGCGCTGGTGTGGGGCCCAGGCCAGGTCGATGCCGCGCCATGCGGCTCGGGCACGTGCGCGCGCATGGCGCTCTTCCGCCACCGGGGCCTGATGACGGTCGGATCGACGATGATCAGCCGCGGGCTGCTCGGTCTCGACTTCCGGGGCCGGATCGCGGGGGACACCACCCTGGAAGGGCGGCCGGCCATCCTGCCCGAGATCACCGGCACCGCCTATCTCACCGGCTTCAGCCAGTTCCTGTTCGACCCGGCCGACCCGCTGCGCGCCGGCTTCCTCCTCGACGCGTGAGACGACAGACTCAGACGGAGACGCTTACCTCGCGTAAGCCTGCCCGCCGGCCTTCTTAGCGCCGCGCTCGCCTCACGGACTCGGGCGGCCCCACAGCCCGCGCGCCACGCGGGCCTCGAACCAGTGGCCGTACGGATGCAGCAGCGGCGTCTGCGCCAGCATCCACGCCCGCGTGCGCCCCTTCGCCCAGAACTCGGTGAGCCAGCCCGCGTTGGGGCCGACCGCGCCCAGCTCGTTCGCGACCCGTCCCACCCGGTCGGCCGGCACGACGTCCGTCAGGCTCTGGCCGCGGAGGCTCTCCACCACCTCGAGCGTCGCGCGAGAGACGGCCTCCCAGTACTCGCGCAGAGCATCGAGATCGATCGCTCCGCACAGCGCATCGACCTCCGCGTCGGTCATGCCGGTGCCGACATCACGGCGGGAAGACTTCAGGCGGTCGAGCCAGGCGCCCGAGTGCATGACCTGCGGACGATCGGCGATGAAGGCGTTGACGCCGACGTCCTCGACGCGCGCCGCGTGCCACACGTTCCAGGCGATCGGGTTCACGCCCGGCTGCGGACGCCCCCGCACCTGCGCGGGCGACAGCCCGGCCATCAGGTCGTCGGCGAAAGTGCGGTGGAACTCGTGGTAACGAATCAGGAAGAAATCGAGCGCATCCATCGGGCGCCTCCCGCGGGAGAGGATACCACGCACCGTGACCGCCTCGTGTCCGCGGGATAGGAGGATCTTGTGTCTCCCCCGCGTCCCTTGACACCGCCTCCGCGGCGCGCTCTCATGGCGTTCGACATGAAGACGCTCGTCCTCGGCGGCGGCGTGGTCGGCGTGACGACGGCATACTTCCTGGCCAAGACCGGGCACGAGGTGACGCTCCTCGAGGAGAAGGAGGGCGTCGGGCTCGAGGCGACCGCCGGCAACGCCGGCATCATCGCGCCCGGGCATTCGTTCGCCTGGGCCTCGCCGCGGGCGCCGCGCATGCTCTGGCAGTCGCTGCGGGGCGGCGAGACGGCCATCCGGGTGCGCTTGAATGCCGATCCGCAGCTCTATGCGTGGGGCCTCCGCTTCCTGCGCGAGTGCACCACCACGCGCGCCCGCCGCAACACGCTCATCAAGCTCCGCCTCTGCCAGTACAGCCAGCGCGTGCTCAACGAGGTGGTGCGCGCCGAGGCGATCGAGTACCAGGCCATTCACCGGGGCGCGATCTATCTCCACCGCGATCCGGTCGAGCTCGAGGCGGGGATCAAGAAGATGGCGCTGCTGGCCGAGCACGGGCAGAAGCAGGAGATCCTCGACGCCGATGGGCTCGCACGCCTGGACCCCGTCTTCGAGCCGGTGCGGACCAAGATCGCCGGCGCCATCCGCGATCTCGGTGACTCCAGCGGCGACTCGCGGCTGTTCTCGGAGGCGCTGGCCCGCATCGGTCGCGACCGGCTCGGGGTGACCCTGCGATTGGGGACACGGGTGATTTCGCTTCGCGCGGACGGCGACCGCATCGATGGCGTGGTGACCAGCGACGGCGTATTGACCGCCGACAACTACGTGCTGGCGCTCGGCGTGGGCGCGCCGATCGTCGCCCGCACCGCGGGCGTGAGCCTGCCCATCTATCCGGCCAAGGGGTACTCGTCGACCTTTCCGCTCAAGCCCGGCGGCCGGGCGCCGGCGATCTCCGGCGTCGACGAGCAGTGGCTGGTGGGCTGGTCGCGGCTCGGCGACCGGCTGCGGCTGACCTCGACCGCGGAGTTCGCCGGCTACGACTGGGGCTGGACGCCCCGCGACTTCAACAATATTCTGCGCCTGGCGCGCGACCTCTTCCCGGAGGCCGCCGACTACGAGCGCGGGGAGTACCGCGCCTGCCTGCGGCCCATGACGCCCGACGGGCCGCCCATCCTCGGGCTGGGCCGCCACCGCAATCTGTTCCTGAATTGCGGCCACGGCCACATGGGTTGGACCATGGCCTGCGGGACGGCCCGCATCGTCGCCGACCTCATGAACGGGCGGATGCCCGAGCTCGACCTCGAGGGGCTGACCGTCCGGCGCTGACGCCCGCCGTTACTTGGGGACGTAGGTGATGCGCTGGCCGTCGATGCTCGCTTCCGCCATCGCCCCCGCCGTCGGCCTCACGAAGACGGCGATACCGTCGACGAAACGCCTGTTCGCCGCGGCGCCGGTGGTCGCGATCACGGCGGTGGCATTGGCGCCGAAGTCCATCCGGTTCTCCTTGAATCGCTCCAGGGCGGCCTTGTCCTCGAACACGATCAGCTCACTGTAGGTCTGGCCTCCGAGCTGGAGCCCCAGGGAGCCCTGCGTGATGTCGGCATAGCCGACGTGCTGTCCCTGCTCGTACACGACCCCGCGGCCGTAGGCGCCCCCGATCCCCGCCCCGCCCTTGGTCACCTCGGGGAAGAAGGCGAAGCCGTGGCTCGTGCGGGCAAACGCTTCGATCTGCGGATCCAGCTTGTTCCACTCCTGCTGCTCGGACGCGGCGGTCCGGGAGAGCTCTTCCTTGGCCTCGGGGGTGGGCGGCGCGGTGCTGCAGCCGACCAGGAATGCGGTGGACAGCGCGACCGTTGCGAGCAGACGCGTCGATGTGATCATGGCGTATCCTCCCCTCCGGAAAGTGTAGAGAGGAGTGGCGCGATGTCAATGCGCCCGGAAGGCCTTAGAACAATGGGTCTCGCTAAGCGCGGGGCCCGAGCCGGCGCCACGCGAGCAAGATCAGGACCCGCCGCTTCCGCTACAATCACGCTCAGGTCAGTCCGAGGCGGTGAAAGGAGACGAGGCATGCTATCGATCGCGAAGCCGGTCATTCCCAGCGCACATCCCCTGGATCCCCTGAGCGCGGCGGAGGTGGAGCGCGCGGCCGAGATCGTGCGGACCGAGCGCGGGCTCGGGTCGCGCACCCGATTCATCTTCACCATGCTGCACGAGCCCGAGAAGAAGGTGGTGCTCGCGCATCGTCCGGGTGACGCGGTGGAGCGCGCGGCTTTCGTGGTGCTCGTGGACTGCGCGGCCGGGAAGACCTACGAGGCGACCGTCTCCCTGACCCAGGGTCGCGTGGTGGGCTGGGAGCATGTCCCCGGCGTCCAGCCGGCCATCGTGCTCGACGAGGTGCTGGCCTGCGAGGCGGCCGTGCGCGAGGATCCGCGCTGGCAGGAGGCCATGCGGAAGCGCGGGGTCACCGACCTCAGCCTGACCATGGTGGATCCGTGGTCGGCGGGCAACTTCGGGCTCCCGGGCGAAGAGGGCCGCCGGCTCGTCCGGACGCTGACGTGGGTGCGCCGCCACGCGGCGGACAATGGCTATGCGCGGCCCGTGGCCAATCTCCTCGCCGTCGTCGATCTGAACGAGATGAAGGTGCTCCGTGTCGAGGACGGCGGCGTCGTCCCATTGCCGCCGGAAGACGCCAACTACACGGCCGAGTCGGCCGGGGTGCGCTCGGGACTCAAGCCGATCGAGATCCGCCAGCCCGAGGGCCCGAGCTTCGAGCTTCGCGGCCACGAGCTCGCCTGGCAGAAGTGGCGGATGCGGATCGGGTTCACGCCCCGCGAAGGCCTGGTGATCCATACCGTGACCTACGACGACGGGGGACGGGAGCGCCCGGTCCTCTATCGCGCCTCCGTGGCCGACATGGTGGTGCCTTACGGCGATCCGCGGCCGACCTATTTCCACCGCAATGCGTTCGACGTGGGGGAGTACGGGATCGGCTCGCTCGCCAATGCGCTCGAGAACGGCTGTGATTGCCTGGGCGAGATCCGCTACCTCGACGCGGTGGTCAACGACGGCCAGGGCCACGCGCTGCCGCTGCCGAACGCCATCTGCATCCACGAGGAAGACGCGGGCATCCTCTGGAAGCACTTCGACATGCGCCTGCGGACCACCGAGGTGCGCCGCTCGCGACGGCTCGTCGTCTCGTCCATCTCCACCGTGGGGAACTACGAGTACGGCTTCTACTGGTACTTCTATCAGGACGGCACCATCCAGCTCGAGGTGAAGCTCACCGGCGTCATCTCGAACGGCGCCGAGCGGCCGGGGGACAAGCCCCTCTGGGGCGAGATGGTGGCGCCGGGAGTCTACGGACCCATCCACCAGCACTTCTTCTGCGCGCGCGTCGACATGATGGTGGACGGGCTCGAGAACTCCGTGTACGAGGTCAATACGGTCGCCGATCCCCCGGGCCCCGACAACCCGCACCACAATGCCTTCCACGCGGAGGCGACCCTGCTGCGCTCCGAGGCAACCGCCTCGCGAGTGATCAACCCGCTCGCCGGACGCTTCTGGAAGATCGCCAATCCGTCGGTCCGAAATCGGATGGGCGAGCCGGTGGCCTACAAGCTCATGCCCGGGGACAACGTGCTGCCCTTCGCGGGACCGGAGGCCTCCATCACCAAGCGCGCGGGCTTCATGTCCCGCCATCTCTGGGTCACGCGCCACGACTCACGAGAGCGCTACGCCGCGGGGGAGTATCCGAATCAGCACGCGGGGGGCGCCGGTCTGCCCAGCTACGTGAAGGACGACGCGCCCATCGAGAACACCGACCTCGTCGTCTGGTACACCTTCGGCTCGCATCACGTGGTCCGGCCCGAAGACTGGCCGGTGATGCCGGTGACCACGATCGGCTTCATGCTCAAGCCCAGCGGCTTCTTCGACCGGAACCCCGCGCTGGACGTCCCGCGCCCGACGGCGCATGGCGAGTGCTGCCACCCGGGCTAGGGAGGTCTACCGGCGGGCGGCCGGGCATAGTTCACCCAGCTCGGCGGTGATCGCCGCCGCGTACCCACGCGAGATTGCCGAGCAAGCCGCCGGTCCCGGCTGCCCGCAAGGTGGGCAACCGGCGCGGGAAGAATCCTCGTGGACATCGCGCCATCTCAAGGACAGAAGGCCAAGGAGGACTTCGCGCATGGGCAAGCTCGAGGGGAAAGTCGCCATCGTCACCGGGGCATCCAAGGGGATCGGAGCCTCCATCGCCAAGCATCTGGCTGAATCCGGCGCGGCGGTGGTCGTGAACTACGCGTCCAGCAAGGAAGGCGCCGATCGTGTGGTCGGCGAGATCGAGGGCAAGGGAGGCCGGGCGGTGGCGGTCCAGGCCGATATGGCCAAGGCCGAGCGACGTCGAGCGGCTCTTCTCGGACGCGAAGACGGCATTCGGCCGGCTCGACATCGTGGTCAACAACGCCGGAGTCTACGAGTTCATGCCGCTCGAGCAGATCACCGAGACACACTTTCACCGGCAATTCGACGTCAATGTCCTGGGACTGATCCTGGCCGCGAAGGAAGCGGTGAAGCACTTCGGCGCCGAGGGCGGGAGCATCGTCAATATCAGCTCGGTGGCCAGCACCGCCGCGCCGCCCAATGCCTCGGTGTACAGCGCGACCAAGGCCGCCGTCGACGCGGTGACGCGCTCCCTGTCCAAGGAGCTCGGCCCTCGCCGTATCCGGGTCAATGCCATCAATCCCGGCCCGGTCGAGACGGAAGGCTTCAAGACCGCGGGTCTCGAGGAAAGCGACTTCCGCAAGCAGGTCGAGGCCCAGACTCCGCTCGGCCGCATCGGCCAGCCGCAGGATATCGCGCCCGCCGCGGTATTCCTGGCCTCGGAAGATGCGGCATTCATCACCGGCGAAACCCTCCATATCTCGGGCGGCATGCGTTGACGCGAGCGGCGGGGCGTGCCTGAATACGAGGCACGCCCGCCGCCATGCTGCTCCTGGATCCCGCCTCCGATCTGCACACGACGCTCGCCGGCCTCGCCGAGCGGGCGCGGGCCGTCTTCGTCGCCGGGCTCCCGGGGACCGGCAAGAGCCTCCTCATCCACCAGCTCGTCCAGCTCGCGCATCGGCAGGGGCGCACGGTCTCGCTCCTGCAGTGGGACGTGGCACGGCCGGCGGTCGAGAATCACGCGACGGCCCGCGCGTACCCGGCGCATCGCGGGGTGACCCACGGCGTCGTGCGCGTGGCAGTGGGGCGATGGGCGCGCGTCGCGGTCGCGCAATGGGCCGCGCGCGCCGCGGACTCCACCGCCCTGCTCGTCGGCGAGGCGCCGCTGGTGGGCCACCGGCTGGTCGAGCTGGTGCGCCCACTGGACGACGCCGCCGAACCGGTGCTGAGCGACCCGCGCACGCGCTTCGTCGTCCCGGTGCCGTCCCCCGAGCTGCGCCACCACCTCGAGGCCGAGCGTGCCCGCCGCGCGGCCCAGCCGCTGCATCCCCGCGAGCGCGAGGACGCGCCGCCCGAGGTGCTCCGTGACCTCTGGCGCCAGCTCGCCGGCGTCGCGGCGGTGCTCGGCCTGGCGGGCGCCCCGGTCGCCGGGGCCCCGGCGCCCTACGACCCCGCGCTGTATTCCGCGGTGTACGAGCACGTGCTCCGCCGCCGCCACGTCGACGTCTTGCGGCTCGACGCCATCCTGCCCGCGGCGGCCATGTCTCCATATGATCTCGGTATCGCCGTGGATGACCTGCGCCCCCGCGCGGACGAGGCCGAGCTGCTGCTCGCGGGAGCGGGCCGGGACTGGGCGGACCCGGCGGCCCTCGAGCAGGCCCTGGACCGCTGGTACGTCACGCCGTGACCCTCGTCCGGCCTCGGGAGCGTATTCTGTAGCGGCGGCACAGGCGATCACGCGACACGGGGAGGAGAGGCCATGGCAGAGACGATCGCGGTCCTGAACCCGATGGGCTTCGCGCCGAGAGTGACACGCCGGGCGCTGGCTCCGCGCCTGCCCACGCTCGAGGGCAAGACGGTGTACCTGGTCGACTGCCGCTTCGACGACTCGGACGTATTCCTCGAGCAGATGCGGGCGTGGTTCGCCGAGCATCTGCCCGGCGTCACCCCGGTGGTGAAGCGGATCTCGAGCGTGTATCTCAACGACGACCCCGCCACCTGGGAAGAGATCCGGTCCCGAGGGCACGCCGCCATCGTGGGGGTCGGCCACTGAAGCACCTGCGCGCCGGCGGTCGCCGCGCACGCGATGACGCTCGAGGCGAGGTATGGAGTGCCCACGGTCGCGCTCCACACCGACAAGTTCGACCGGGTGGTCCGGTCGGTGGCGACGGTGAACGGCATGCCCGGGCTCCGGCAGGTCTTCGTCCCGCAACCGATCATGGGCAAGACGGCCCGCGAGCTGCGCGGGTACGTCGACGGGAAAGATCAGATCACCGGGCGGCCCGTGATGCAGGAGGTGGTGGAGGGGCTCACACGGCCGTTCGAGGAGGGTGAAGAAGGTCCTTCCGAGTTCGACCGGACCAGCGCCCGCCTCATCGGCCCCGACACCGCCGAGCGCCTCGAGCGGCTGTTCCTGGACAGCCACTGGACCGACGGGCTCCCCATCGTGCTCCCCACCGAGGAGCGCGTGGCCGCCATGCTGGCCGGCACGCGACGCAAGGCCGACGAGGTGGTCGGGCGCATGCGCTCCACGCACTTCCGCGAGTACTGGGAGTACTCCGTCGAGAAGGTGGCCGTGAACGCCGTGATGGCGGGGGCGCGGCCCGAGTACTTTCCCGTGATCCTGGCTCTCGCCGCCACCGGGGTGACGGCGCGGAGCAGCAGCTCGAGCGCCATGGCCTCCATGGCCGTCGTCAATGGCCCCATCCGGCACGAGATCGCGATGAACGCGGGCACCGGCGCGATGGGACCTTACAGCCACGCCAACGCCACCATCGGCCGGGCCTACGGCCTCCTCTCGCAGAATGGGCAGGGCGGCTCCGTGCCCGGGCTCAGCTACATGGGGAATCAGGGCAACAGCTACGCGTACAACAGCGTGACCTTCGCCGAGAACGAGGAGCGTAGCCCCTGGGAGCCCTTCCATGTGCAGCAGGGATTCCCCGGCTCGGAGAGCGCGGTGAGCGTCTTCTCGGGCTGCCGGTCCACCGCGTTCGCGCTCGGGCTCCGCGAGACGCACTGGCGCGAGCACGTGCGCAACCTCCTGCGGGGCATGGACCCGAGCATCCCGCCCACCCTCTTGCTGGACCCCATCGCCGCGCGGCAGTTCGTGGATCGGGGCGGCTTCGTGAAGAAGGCCGATCTCATCGACTGGCTGTACGACACCGCCTGGATGCCGGCGCGCGAGTACTGGGACTATCAGCTCGTCCAGAACTACATCTTCCCCCGCGCCACCTTCGGGGAGGAGCCGTGGGCATCCAAGCTTCGCGCCGCGCCCGACGCGCTCATCCCCATGTTCCGCCGAGAAGACATTCACGCGGTGGTGGTGGGCGGCGAGACGAACGGCTACTGGCGCATCATGGGCTGCACCTATCAGAAGAGCGTGTCGGTGGACGCGTGGCGGTAGCCGGGCCGCGCCCGCGCCGCTAGGTGTGAACTGCCATGAGATTGTTCGGGGCCGCCAGGAAGCGGATGGGCGGACGACCGTGAAGCGCGCTATGGCCGCGCTCCCAATTGTAGTAGTAGAGCCACGCGGGCAGCGCGTCGGTGCGAGCGCGAGAACTGGGATACGCGCGGCGATACGCCCACTCGCGCAGCAGGGTTTGGATGAAGCGTTCGGCTTTGCCGTTGGTGCGCGGGGTGTAGGGGCGCGTGCGGCAGATGCCGCAGGCCGGTGCTCCGACACAGGCGGGCGAACCGCTCGGCGACGGTACCCGGAGCCGTTGTCACTCAGCACCCGACGCACGCGGATGCCGTGCCGCCGGAACCAGGCCAGCGCGCGCCACAGAAACCGGGTAGTGGTGGCGCCGCCCTCGTCGCCCAGCACCTCCACGTAGGCCAGCCGGGAGGCATCGTCAATGGCGACGTGCACGAACTCCCAGCCGATGCCGCGCACCCGGCTCCGCGCGATCCCGGTGATGCGGTGGCCCACCCGCCCGATCCGCCCGAGCTTCTTGACGTCGAGATGCACCAAGTCCCCCGGGCCGCGCCCACTGATAGCGCTGGACGGGGACCGGCGGCTCGAGCGCGGGCAACCGCGCCAGGCCCTGGCGCCGCACGATCCGCGCGACCGTCGAGGCACTGAGCTGCAGGGCCTGGGCAATCTGCGCCCCGGTCCAGCGTTGCCGGCGCAGGTGCGCCACCCAGCTCGTCAGCAGCGGCGGGGTCACGATCGGACTCCGCCGCGGGCGACACGAGCGATCGGCCAACCCCGCGGTCGCCTCCCGCGCATACCGCGCCACCCACTTGCGCACCGTCCGTTCACTCACGCCCACCGCGGCGGCTACGGCCGCGGGCCGTTCGCGCTGGGTCAGCACGCGCGCCACGATCTGGCCTCGACTCCGGGGCGTCGTCCGGGCATTCTTATGGATGTTCATCCGGGCCTCCTCCTCTGCGGGGATGGTCGACTCGCAACCACCAGCTTCGCAGGGGAGACCCGGATGGACAATCTCCTGACAGTTCACAGCTAGGCGCCGGCGAAGGCGATGCGGGCGAACCGGGTCTCGGCGGTGGATCGGGTGTCGTTCGTGTCAATGGACAGGGCGATGGCCTGAGGATCGTCCGGTGCCTCGCCGAACACCCGGCGATGATCATCGACGACGTTGCGCCGCTCCCGGAGCCACTGACCGAGGCCATCCTCGCCCCGCCGCACGACGATGAAGGTCACCGTGGACGTCTTGCGGCTCTTCACGATGGTCCCGATCGGCAGGCTCGCGTCCCACACGTAGCCGATGAGACGAGAGCGCAGCAGGGCAGGGAAGCGCGGCCAGATCACGAAGAGATGGCCGGTGGTATCGGAAGTGGCGCGCTCCTGCAGGTCGGCGCCTCGGGGTAGGGCCAGCACCTTCCACTCCCACTCGAGCAGTGGAGTGGCCGCGAGCGCGACGTGCACTTCCTTGGCGATGGTCGAATGGTCGGCGGCGCTCTTCAGATCGAGGGCGCGCCGGCCGCCATCCTCCACCACGGTGAAGTCATACGCCGGCTGACCACCCGGCGTCTCGTACTTCTGCCAGCCCGGGGGCACCCCGCGGGAGCCCAGCGGTACGTCGCGCCAGTCTTCGACCACCTGCCCGGACTTCACCGGCGCGGGAGCGCTCCACGCGGGCGCCCGCCTTCCGCTCAGCAGCCCGGCCACGGCGGTGAGGACAAGGGCCCGTCGAGTCAGCCTGGTGTCCCTCATGGGTCCAGAGTACCAAGCGGCCGCGGTCAGGGAATCTGGGCGCCGAGCAGGAGATCGCGCTCGAGCCAGTCGAGACCCTCGCTCATGGGCCATGATTTTATCGCACCTTGACCTCGTCGGAGCGGGTGGTACGCTGAAAACGACGGTGGTTACCACCGTTCCACGGGCTGCGCGATGAAACATGAGCGGTTCGTCATCATCGGAGCTTCGTTGGCCGGGGCCAGCGCCGCCGCCGCTCTGCGCGAGGGCGGCTTCGACGGCACCGTCGAGCTCATCGGCGCGGAGCCGCAGCTCCCCTACAATCGCCCGCCGCTGTCGAAGGGATACCTCCGGGGCCAGGAGCGCTTCGAGGATCAGCTCGTCAACCCCGCCGATTACTACACCCAGCACGACATCAAGCTCCGCCTCGGGGTCCGGGTCACCCGGGTCGATCCGGGGCGGAAAGTCGTCGGCCTGGACGGCGGCGAAGAGGTGCCGTACGACCGGCTCCTGGTCGCCACGGGCGGGCGGAACCGGACGCTCACCACCCCCGGCGCGGAGCTTCCGGGCATCTTCCAGCTGCGGACGGTGGAGGATTGCGACCGCATTCGTGCCGTGGCCCGCTCGGGCGCGCGCGCGGTGGTGATCGGCCTCGGCTTCATCGGCTCCGAGGTGTCGGCGTCTCTCCGCCAGATGGGGCTCGCGGTCACCGCCATCGAGGGCCACCCGGTGCCCCTGGCCCGTGTCCTCGGCAACGAGGTGGGCACGGTGCTGGCGGAGATCCACCGCGAGAAGGGCGTGGAGCTGGTGATGGAGGACGCGGTGTCCGCCTTCGAGGGCGCCGGTCGCCTGGAGCGGCTGCGGACCAAGGGGGGCCGGACCCTCGAGTGCGACCTGGTGGTGGCCGGGATCGGCATCGTGCCCAACAGCGAGCTGCTGGCCGGCGCGGGAGCCGCCGTCGACAACGGCATCCTCGTGGACGCCCTCTGCCAGAGCTCGCTGCCCGGCGTCTATGCCGCGGGCGACGTCGCCAATCACCTCCACCCTCTCTTCGGCCGGTTACGCGTGGAGCACTGGAACAACGGATTCCAGCAGGGGCGCGCCGCCGCCCGGACCATGCTGGGCGGGACGCAACCCTACGACTACCTCCATTCGTTCTGGTCGGATCAGTACGAGCACCTGCTGGAGTACGTCGGCTATGCCACCCACTGGGATCGTGTCGTCTTCCGGGGAGATCCGGGCAGCCGGAAGTTTCTCGGTTTCTTTCTGAAGGATGGGACCCTGCGCGCGGCGATGGGTCTCAACCGGGGCGGGGATCCGGAGGATGCCAAGACGGAAGGGGAGCTGAAGCTCGTCGCGAAGCTGATCCGGGCCCGCGTACCGGTCGATCCCAAGCGCCTGGCCGACGAAACCCGAGAGCTCCCGAGTGTGGCGGAGGATCCGAGCTGATGGACGGAGCATTGACGACCCGGCGGGTGGTTTTTGTCGCTTCCCACCCTTGTATGCACGCGAAGCGGAGCGACGTCAGCGTGCATGACGAGTCGTCAATCACCTCCCGCCAAGTTCCTTGACTTCCTGACCGGAAGCGCCCATATTGGCACTCGAGTCAGGTGAGTGCCAGGCTTCTCCTCCCCCCTCCTGATGGGACCCATCCACGAAGTCCCCCTTAGCCAAGATCGGGAGGCGACCTGACCATGAAGATACGTCCCCTGCACGACCGGATTCTCGTCAAGCGCGAGGAAGAGAAGGAAACCAAGAAGGGCGGCATCATCATTCCCGACTCCGCGAAGGAAAAGCCCCAGGAGGGCAAGGTCGTCGCGGTGGGCAACGGGCGAGTGAACGAGGACGGGAAGAAGGTCCCCCTGGACGTGAAGGCCCGCGACCGCATCCTCTTCGGCAAGTACGCCGGCTCCGAGGTGAAGCTGGACGACGAGGAGTACCTGATCCTGAAGGAAGAGGACGTTCTCGCCATCGTCGAGTAACTCACCCGAATGGCAAACCCGACCGGGCCGACCGCGCCGGTCATTCCGATCGCAGGATCGAGAAGGAGAATGTGAATGCCGAAGCAAGTCCTGTTCAACGACGAAGGGCGCGCCGCCCTGCTCCGCGGAATCAACGTGATGGCCTCGGCCGTCAAGGCCACCATGGGCCCCAAGGGCCGCAACGTGATCATCGACAAGAAGTTCGGCAGCCCCACCATCACCAAGGATGGCGTGACGGTGGCCAAGGAGATCGAGCTCAAGGATCCCTTCGAGAACATGGGGGCTCAGATGCTCAAGGAGGTCGCCTCCAAGACCTCCGACATCGCCGGCGACGGGACCACCACCGCGACGGTGCTGGCCCAGGCCATCGTGCGCGAGGGCCTCAAGAACGTCACCGCGGGGGCCAATCCGATGGGCCTCAAGCGCGGCATCGACCAGGCGGTGGACGTGGTGGTCGGCGAGCTGAAGCGGATGTCCAAGTCGACCAAGGACCGGAAGGAGATCGCGCAGGTCGCCACCATCGCCTCCAACAACGACAAGACCATCGGTGATCTGGTGGCGGAAGCGATGGAGAAGGTCGGCAAGGACGGGGTCATCACGGTGGAGGAGTCGAAGTCCGCCGAGACCGCCCTGGACGTGGTCGAAGGCATGCAGTTCGACCGCGGCTACCTCTCGCCGTACTTCGTCACCGATCCCGATCGCATGGAGGTCGTGGTCGAGGACGCGCTCATGCTGATCTACGAGAAGAAGCTGAGCGTGATGAAGGACATGCTGCCGCTGCTGGAGCAGGTGGCCCGCGTCGGCAAGCCGCTGGTGATCATCGCCGAGGACGTCGAGGGCGAGGCGCTGGCCACGCTCGTGGTCAACAAGCTCCGCGGCACGCTGCACGCGGTGGCGGTGAAGGCGCCGGGCTTCGGCGATCGCCGCAAGGCCATGCTGGAGGACATCGCGGTCCTGACCGGCGGCCAGGCCATCACCGAGGATCTGGGGATCAAGCTGGAGAACATCAAGCTGGATGACCTGGGCAAGGCCAAGAAGGTGGTGGTGGACAAGGACAACACCACCATCGTGGATGGGGCCGGCAAGCCGGCGGCCATCGAGGCCCGCATCAAGCAGATCCGGGCGCAGATCGAGGAGACCACCTCCGACTACGACCGCGAGAAGCTGCAGGAGCGACTGGCCAAGCTGGTCGGCGGGGTGGCGGTGATCAAGGTGGGCGCGCCGACCGAGACGGCCATGAAGGAAAAGAAGGCCCGCGTGGAGGATGCGCTCAACGCGACCCGCGCGGCGGTGGAAGAGGGGATCGTGGCCGGCGGCGGGGTCGCCCTGTTGCGGGCCTCGACGGTGATCGAGAGCCTCACGCTCGAGGGCGATGAGAAGGTGGGCGCCCAGATCGTCAAGCGCGCGCTCGAAGAGCCCATCCGCCAGATCGTGGCGAACGCGGGGCTCGAAGGCAGCGTGATCGTGGCCAAGGTCAAGGCCGAGAAGGGAGCCAACCGCGGGTTTGACGCGGAGACGCTCGAGTTCGTGGACATGATGCAGGCCGGGATCATCGACCCCACCAAGGTCGAGCGCGTCGCGCTGCAGAACGCGGCCTCGGTGGCCTCGCTCATCTTGACCACGCACGTCCTCGTCACGGATCTCCCGGAAGACCGGCCGGCGGCCCCGCCGATGCCGCACGGAGACTTCTAGTCGGGTAGGACGCTACCGTCGAATCAGCGGACCATCCCGCGCTCAGATTGGTGAGCGTGTCCGAGGGCAGGGGGATCGGTTCGTCCCGGAGCTCCGGGCTGAACGGCTCGTTCATGGAGGAAGTGGACAATGGAACCGACCGCACGGAAATTGAGCTTTGGACAGCGAATGGGCGAATCGCGCGCCTCGAAAACCCTCCTCTTCTGGTCCGCGGTGGCCGCGGTCGTCGCGACCATGATCGTCGGCTTCACGTGGGGGGGATGGGTCACGGGGGGCACCGCCCGGGCCATGGCCCAGACCATGGCCGACGAGGCGGTGGTCAAGCGGCTGGCTCCGATCTGTGTCGTTCAGTCCGGCCAGGATCCCAAGAAGGTCGAGAAGCTGAAAGAGTTGACCGCCCTCAGCGGCTATGAGCGGGGCGAGTTCTTGAAGAAGGTGGGATGGTCGAAGATGCCCGGCGAGGCGGAGAGTGACAGCCGAGTCTCCGAGGAGTGCGCCAAGCTGCTGACCAGTACCAAGTAAACCGTTCGCGAAGGGCACGCCTGAGCGGCGGCGGGTCACCGAGACTCGCCGCCGCCGTTGGCCAGATCACGTGGCCAGGATCACGGTGGTGGTCGCCGAGCCAGGAGGCGATCGAGATGGTTGGCGAAGCGCTGCCGGTCGCTCGGGCCCAGCGGCGCGGGCCCGCCGATGAGCGCGCCTTGAGAGCGCAGGTCCTGCATCAGATTCCGGATGGCGAGACGCTCACGGACATTGTCTTCCGAGTAGAGCTCCCCCCGCGGGTCGAGCGCCTGTGCGCCGCGCGCGATGACCTCGGCGGCCAGCGGGATATCGGCGGTGACGACCAGATCCCCGGGCTGCACCTCCTGCACGATCCGGGAGTCGGCCACGTCGAAGCCCTTGGCCACTCGGAGGGTCCGGATGAAGGGCGACGGCGGGGTGCGGAGCGGCGTGTTGGCCACCAGCGTCGTCATGACCTGGGAGCGCTCGGCGGCCCGATAGAGGATGTCCTTGATCGGCTGGGGACACGCATCGGCGTCGACCCAGATCTGCACTCAGCGCCCGCTCGCGTCGGCGAACCGGCTCACTCGGCTAGCGGCACCTCGTAGCGCAAGCTCCCGAGCAAGATACGCATGGTGAGCCCGTTCGTATTCGCTCCGGCATTGGGCAGCGCCCCCCGATAGCTCCCCGGGGTCGTGGCCACGAGCTGGGTCTCGCGAATGCCGCCGTCGACAAGCTGGCGACGGATCCGTACGTCGGCGGTCGGCAGCGGTCGCCCCGCGGTATCCGTTACCCGCACCGTGATGGCGGCGGTGCGGCCCTCGGCGTCGCGCTCCCGCGTCATCTCGAACCGTGGCAGGCCGGCGAGCTCGGACGGTTTCTCCGCCGGAATGGCCTCCTCCCTCGCGGGTATCGCGCTCGCCCCGCGCGCGGCGCTTTGCTTTGGGGGAAGCTCGGTCCGCGGCGCGGGAGCGGCCGCCCGCTCCACGGCGGGCGGGGGCGTGGCGGAACGCGTTGCCTTCGTGGAGCGGGGCCGATCGACCGTGCGCGCGGAGGCGACCGCGCGGGACGGTGGCTCGACCGCGGGCGCAGGCTCAACGGCCCGCGGCGGCTCGGCGGGGCGCGGCAGCTCGCGGGACCGCGGTGGCTCGGCGGAGCGCAGTGGCTCGGCGGGGCGCGGCAGCTCGGCGGGAGCGCGGCGGCTCGGCGGAGCGCGGCGGCTCGGCGGGGCGCGGCGGCTCGGCGGAACGCGGCGGCTCGGCGGAACGCGGCGGCTCGGCGGAACGCGGCGGCTCGGCGGAACGCGGCGGCGCCATCTCGGGCGGCGCGGCCGGGGGGGCGGACCGGAGAGCCGTGGTAGCGTCGGGCGGCGTCGGGACCTTCGTCTCGACGGGCGCCGGCATGGGGCGGCTTTCGTCCGTCGCACTGCCGGCCGCCGCCGGCTGCCTGCCCGGCGCCGTCCGCGGCTGGTCGACCGAGGCGCTGAGCCAGGACGTCCCGCGGTCCGCGACCCCGGCCACGCCGTCGGCGAGGCGGTGAATGGTATCGCGGGGCAGCACCATCGCCACGCTCACCACCGCTGCTGCGAAGACCAGAGCGGACACCAACGTTCGACGCCGTCCCGGGGTGCGCGTGGCGTCTTCTTCCTCGAGCTCGTCCGCCGCGTCCAGCTCCTCCGCGGGTAACTGGCCACCGTCGCTGAGCTGCCATGACATGCCGTCTCTGCGCGAGACGATGGCGTAGCCTTGAGTGCGAAGCAGCTCGTCCACCCCGCGGACGCGCCGCTGGTCCGACACCATCGCCGGCGGGGGTGGGGCCGGCTCCTTGCGGAGGGGCAAGTCAGGCCGCCGGTCGATGATGATTTGAAGCTCGTTGCCGTCCGCGGTGAGGTGCTGCAGGACGATATTCAGGTAGCCAAGGAGGAGAGGACTGTCGTGCGCCACGATGCAGAGATGCTGGGCCATGTCGGTGCCCTCCCGCGCCGGATTCTGACGAAACCGGCGGTTGGGCGGCTCCTTCAAATCTTGCCCCCGCCGACCCCTCTCCGTCAAGGTAACTGCGAGCCAGATCATCCAGAGCAACTGCCACAGCAACTGCAAGGCCAAATCACCATGAAGATCAATGGTTCTCTGATATCACGAAACGGCCCGGGAAAGCGAGGATGACTGATGAGCGAGGACACTTTCGACGCCAGGAAGGCTGCGGCCCGCCGCTACATGGCGACCAAGCCTCTCGTCGAACCGCTGCTGGCCCAGCTGGTCAGCCAGATGGACTCGGTCGAGCCGGCCCTGCGCGGGCAGTACGAGCAAGCGTGGCGCGCCCGAGCGGAGGCCATCGAGGCCATTCTCGAGGAGGCCGAGGCCACCCTCTACACGGTCGCCGAGCTCGAGGCCCTCGCCCGCTTCTGGGGCTCGCCCGAGGGCCGGTCCATCCAGCGCAAGGGCGCGCAGGAGATGGTGATGGTGTTCAACCGGCTTCAGCCGCTCATCGAGGCGGTCAACGACGAGGTCCTGGGCCCCGGGGCCTAGGAGCCCCGGGCGGCGTGCTCACCCGGCTCGAGCGCCCGTGAACCCCGTCTTGGCGTACTTCACGTCGCGGTACTCCCCGGAGAGCACCGGCGCATGTCGGGGGGCTCCCTGCGAGGGCAGGCACTCGATCAGGGTGTCGTAGTTCGGATGGTTGAAGAAGGCGATGGACAGGCGGGCGGCGCTCGCCGCGCCGGTCGCGGGCGGGTTCACCACGCGGTGCAAGTTCGAGAGCCACCGGTCATTGGTCCAGCGCATGAGCAGGTCGCCGATATTCACCACGAAGGTCGTCGGTGACGTCGGCACCTCGATCCAGCGCTGATCGCGCGTGCGCACCTGCAGGCCCCCCGGCACGTCCTCGCCGCTCAGGATGGTGAAGCCGCCGTAGTCCGTATGGGCGCTGGCGCGCAGCTGACCGGGCTCGGGCGGAGCGGCCTGGCCGGGGTAGTAGTTGAGCCGCATGGTGCCGATGGAGCGGTCCACCTTGTCGTCGAAGAAGCCCTCCTCCACGTCCAGCGCGAGCGCGGCCAGCCGCATCAGGAAGCGGATCTGGCTGCTCATGGCCCGGTAGTACGCGGTTGCCGCCGACTCGAAGCCGGCGGGCGCGGCCGGCCAGACGTTCGGCTCGAAGTGCCGCCGGCCCCTGGGCCCCGTGTAGTACGCGTCGCCCGAGACGTCCACCGGGCCGACGTGGAAGAACTCCTTCAGATCCGGCGGTGCGGCCACGTCGTTCGCGGTGGCGAGCGTCTCGCCCCCCACGGGGTGATAGCCGCGGTTGGTGCCCGGGACGGGATGCCGGGCGGCGAGCTTCTCCGCGAGGGGCAACGCGAAGAACTCGTGCGCGCGGGCGCGGAGGCCATGCACGAGCGAGTCGGGCACCCCGTGACCGCCGATGGCGAAGAAGCCGATCTCGCGGCAGGCGGCGTCGATGGCGCGCGCCACCTCCAGGCGGGCGGCCCGGCCGCCGGCGCGCGCCGGCGTCAGGTCGATGACGGGGACGGAGGTCATGACCTAGAGCGTCGAGAACACCGAGCCGCCGTCGACGATGAGCGTCTGACCGCTCATGAAGGCGCTGTCGTCGGAGGCGAGGAAGACCACGGTCCCTTCGACGTCGTCGGGGAAGGCGTCGCGCTTGAGCGACCGGGCCTGCATGATCGCGGCCTCCTGGAAGCCCGTGATATCGGGGTTGGCCTGCACGGTATCGCTCAGGATGAGCCCCGGCGCCACCGCGTTGACGGTGATCCGATCCGGCCCGAGCTCGCGGGCCAGCGCGCGGGTCATGGCCACCACCGCACCCTTGGACGTCACGTAGTGCATGAGCAGCGCGGTGCCCTTGGCCACGATGGCGGAGGCCACGTTGACGATGCGCCCGCCGCCCTGGGCGCGCATGGTGGGGACCACCGCGCGCGCGCAGTTCCACACGCCCCTGACGTTGACCGCCATCACGCGATCCCACTCGGCCTCGGGGATCTCGTCGAAGCGCTGCGGCTTGAGCGTGGCGAAGACCGCGGCATTGTTCACGAGCACGTCGATGCGGGCGAAGCGGGCCAGCGCGGCCTCCACCATGGCGCGGACAGAGGCCGCGTCGCTCACGTCGGTGGGCACGCCCAGCGCGCGCCCAGTGGGATCGAGCTTGTCCGCGGCGGACCGGGGATCGGCGATGTCCGCCACCACCACGCGCGCGCCCTCGGCGAGAAACCGTTTCGCGTACGCGAACCCGATGCCCGCCGCGCCGCCGGTAATGATCGCCACCTTGCCGTCGAGCCGCATGAGTGGCGCGAGCTTAGACGACGTCACCGGAGCGGTCAAGGCGGAGCCCTCAGGGCGCGATGATCACGTGCTCGCGCGTGATGATGAAGGGCAGGTCGGGCGCGACGAAGTTGGGCTCGTCGGCCCGTGTCCGCGCGTATTCGGGGCTGGCGGCCGAGGCGCGCATGGCGGCGGTGTCGTCGAACCAGGTGATGGCGACGCCATCCCACGCGGGCCGGCGCCCCCCGTCATAGGCGGACCGCCGGAGGTGGCTCTGAACGTATCGCCGCACCATCGGGATGGTCGCCGCCAGCGGCCCGTGGGTCTCGCGCCAGTAGCGCTGGAAGGCCTCCACCTCCATGCCGGGCTTGCGGGTGACGAACTCCACGTTCTTCACGCCGCCCGCCGGCGCGGGGGCGTCCTTGATGACGTGCTCCTCGACGATGAGGAGGCCCATGGTCGAGCGGTCGATGAACTTCGCCTCGTCGGCTTCGACGGCCTCGATGGCCGGCGTGCCCTGGAGCGCCCGCATGGCGGCGGTGTCCTCGAACCAGACCTCGGCGATGCCGTCGTAGAGGGGACGGCCCTTGCGGTAGCCCGAGGGCAAGGTGTGCGACTGCACGTAGCCCCGGATGCCGGGCAGCCGGGTCACCACCTCGGGATGCTTCGATCGCCAGTACTCCTGGAAGGCCTCGACGGTGAGCTCCGGCCGGCGGCGGAAATACGAGAGCGCCTTGACCATGGTCAGTCCTCCAGCAGCACGCAGTGCCGCGGCTCCACGATGAGAAAGACCGCCTCGCCCTCGGCCACCGGGTCCGTCGCCACCTCGCGGATCACGAGGGACCGTCCGCCCCAGTCCACGTGGTACTGGGTAAAGTCGCCCTGGAAGACGCGGCGGCGGACGGTGGCCGGCCACACGTTGAGGGCGCCGGCCGGGCGCTCGCGCGAGAGACGCACGTGAACGGTCCGCACCGACAGTAGCGCCTCCGCGCCCATGCGACGGCCATGGGCGGTGCCGTGGACGAAGTCGCCGCCGGCAGTCTCCAGTACCACGAGCCCGTCGCGCTCGAGATCCGGCCGGTGGCGGCCCCGGATCAGATTGGCCGATCCGATGAAGTCGGCGACGAAGGTATTGCGGGGGAGGTCGTAGATCTCGTTGGGCGTGCCCATCTGCTCGATCACGCCGTCGCGCATGACCAGGATGCGATCGGAGATCGCCAGCGCCTCCTCGAGGTCGTGGGTCACGTACACCGAGGTGATGTCGAGGCGGCGCTGCAGCTCCTTGATCTCGAGCCGCATCTCGGCGCGCAGCTTGGCGTCGAGGTTGCTGAGCGGCTCGTCGAAGAGCAGCACCGAGGGCGAGAACACGAAGGCGCGCGCCAGCGCCACCCGCTGCTGCTGGCCGCCGGAGAGCTTGGCCGCGCTGCGGTCGGCCAGCTCGCCCATCTGCACCAGCTCGAGCGCGCCGCGGACTTTCTCCGCGACCAGGGCGGCGGGCAGCTTGCGCACGCGCAGCCCGTAGGCGACGTTGTCGAACACCGTCATGTGCGGCCAGATGGCATAGGACTGGAACACCATGGAGAGCCCGCGCTTCTCCGGCGGTACGTGGACACGCGGGGAGGTGGCGAACACCGGGCTGCCGTCGATGCGGATCTCTCCCGACTCCGGCTGCTCGAGCCCGGCAATGGCCCGGAGGGTGGTGGTCTTCCCGCAGCCGGAGGGTCCCAGGAGCGTGAGGTGCTCGCCCGCCGCCACGGTGAAGGAGACGCCCCGCACCGCGGGGACCTTGCCGTAGCGAACGACGAGGTCGCGCACCTCGATGGAGCCCCGGCGCGTCGATCCTCCGGACGGCCCGCTCACGCTACTCACCCGGATGCTGGATGGCGCGGCGGGCCACGGTGAAGAGGAGTACCAGCGCGATGGCGACCGCCAGCGTCTGGAGCAGCGCCATTGCCGCCGTCAGCTCGGTGCTGGTGGAGAACCACGACTCCACGATGGCGGGGGTGATGACCTTGGAATGGGGTCCCATGAGCAGGATGGACGCGCCCAGCTCCCGCACGCTGGCGATGAAGAGCAGCAGCCAGGCCGCGATGAGGCCGGGGCGGAGCAGCGGCATGGTCACGGTGCGCATGCGATAGCCCCACGAGGCGCCGCACATCTGGGCGCTTTCCTCCAGCGAGCGGTCGATCTGGAGGATCACGCCGGCGATGGTGCGGAGACCGAGCGGCAGGAAGACGGTGAGGTAGGCGATGAGGAGGAGCCAGAGCGTCCCGTAAACCGGGATCGGGAAGATCAGCCAGGCCCAGAGCATCCCGAAGGCGAAGACCAGCCGCGGCACCGCCTGCGGGAACATCAGCACGTACTCGATGACGCCCACGCCGGGAAGACGCGAGCGGTAAATCATCCACGCCAGGAAGCCCATGATGAGCACCCCGAGGCTGGCGGTGCCCACGCCGAGCAGGAGGCTGTTCCAGAGCGCCCCTCGTACCGCGTCCAGCGAGAGCGCGGTCCGGTAGTTCTCCAGCGTGAAGTTGCCGGCCCTGGGGAACGCGGTGGCGAGCCGCTGGATGGAGGAGTAGAGCAGAGTGAAGATGGGCAGGATCACCGCCACCCCGAGATAGGCCCAGCAAACCGCCAGGAGCGACCACCGGAGAGAGCCCACGTTCATCACGCGCGGGCGGAAGGCCTTGCCGGTGATGGTCACGAAGGTGCCCCCGCTCACCACCCGCCGATAGATGTAGACCATGAGGAACATCACCGCGAAGAGCGAGACGCCCATGGCGGCGGCGCGGGGGAACTGGGGCGGGTACTGCGAGACGAGCTGGTACATGGCGGTGGTGACCACGTAGAAGCGGCTGGGCAGCCCGAGCACCAGCGCCGCCGAGAACGAGCCCAGCATCTCGGCGAAGACGAAGATGGCCGCGCCGAGCACACCCGGCAGCACCAGCGGCAAGGTGATGCGCAGCATGGTACGCAGCCGCCCCGCCCCGAGCACCTGCGACGCCTCTTCCAGCGCGGGATCCATGGATTTCATCACCGCCCCGATCATGACGAAGGCCACCGAGCCCTCGAAGAGCGCCATGACCCAGGCGATGCCGTAGGGCGTGGTCACGTCGATGAGGTGGCCCTCGCCGCCCAGCGCCCGCCACACCTGGTTGAGGAAGCCGCCGCTGGGCGAGCCGATGAGGCTCCACGCCAGCGCGCCCATGAGCGGCGTCACGTAGTAGGGCAGCGCCATGAGCTGCTCGAGGGCCGCGCGGCCGGGGACATTGGTACGCGTGAGGATCCAGCCCATCACGAAGCCGAAGACGACGGCCATCGCGGTGGCCACCACCGCCACCGTCACCGTATTGCCGAAGATGTGGCTGTAGCGGGGCAGGTCCGCGAAGTTGTCGAGCCCGTAGGCTTCGGGCGGACGCGCCTGGGGGTCGCCCACGCTGAGCGACGCCTGGAGGAGGAAGAAGATCGGATAGAGGACGAGAACCGCGGCGGCGCCCCCGACCAGGAGGCTGACGAGGCGCGCCACCGCGGCGGCTCCTCTAGAGCCCCATGATCCCGTTCCACTCCTTCACGAAGGCGGCGTGGCTGGTCTGGAAGTCCGTCCAGTCGGTGGGGAAGAGCAGCTTGAAGTCGGACAGCTTCTTGCCGGTGGCCATCGGCGGCGCGTCGTTCTTGACCGAGCCGTAGAGGAGGATGGTCTGGGTCTGGTTCACCGTCTGGCCCCGGTTGGACAGCGCCCAGTCCACGAAGAGCTTGGCCGCTTCCGGATGCGGGGCCTTGTTGGCCACTCCGATGAGCGCCGGCGTGGCCGGCAGCCCATCCGGCGGCGCCACGAACTCGATCTCCGCACCCTTCTCCTTGAAGAGCGTATAGCCCGCGTACTCCGCCAGCCCGCAGATGCGGTCGTCACCCTTGGCGAGGCGGTCGAAGAGCTGGGCCCGCGAGTCGAACCCGCGCGGCCGCAGCTTGGCGAACTCCTGCCAGTAGTCGGCGCCGTAGAGCTTGCGCAGCATGTACCACTGCATGTGCTGCATGCCCGAGGTGGCGAGCTTGGCGCTCATGCCGTCCTTGTGGATGGGGTTCAGCATGTCCTTCCAGGTCTTGGGCGCCTGCTCGGGCTTCACCTTCGACTTGTTGTAGGAAATGCCGGCGAAGGTGACGCCCATCCAGGTGAAATAGCCGCCGGGCGTGCTCTGATACGGCGCCTTGTAGGACGCGTGCTCGGGCGAGACGTACTGCTCGTAGCCGCCCTTCTTCTGGAAGTCGATGGCGGGCGAGATGTCGGAGAGCTGGAGCACGTCGCACGCGAAGCGGCCGGCCGAGCGCTCGGCGGTGATCTTGGCGTAGAGCGCGCCCGTCTGGGCCCGCACATAGCTGGTCTTGATCTTGGGGAAGTCTTTCCGGAACGCGTCGAGCAAGGCGGCGATCCCGGCCTCGCCGTCGTGGCTGTAGTAGACGACCTCGCCCTCCGCTTCCGCCTTGGCGACGTCCGCGCCGGTCATGAAGTCGAGGACCTTGGTGCTCTTCGCGGGCGTCTGCGCGGCGGCCGGCGCGACCCGGCCCAGCATGGGGGTGGCGGCCAGGACGGCCCCGGCTTTGAGAATCTGTCGGCGTGTGATGCGATGCGACTCGTGCTCGGACATGTGGGCGTGTCCTCCTCGACGGGGTTGTGAGCCGGCGTCCGCGCCGGCGCGAAACTTCCGATAGCATAAGCCAGGTCGGTCACTCGAGGGGCCGCGTTTTCGGACGGCAACGGTTCGGATATTGGGATAGGGTGAAGGGCCATGAAAACCCATATCGAGGGCGGCTGGGTCGTCGCGTTCAACGGCAGGACGCACGAGGTCCACGAGCGGGGCAGCGTGGTGGTGGAGGACGATCACGTGCTCCATGCGGGCCCGCCGTATGGGGGGCCGGCCGACGCGACCATCTCGGCGAAGGGCAAGCTCGTCTCGCCGGGGTTCATCAATACGCATGTCCACACCGCCGGCAACGGCGGCGACTACCTGCTCCTGGACATGGCCAAGAACGACTACCGCACCGCCAACTACATGAGCTTCGCCGCCCCGCTCAAGGGCGCGATGACGCCCCCGCCGCCGGAGGCGGTGGCGGCCATCCGTGAGTTCGTCTTTCTCCACGCCCTCAAGGGCGGCACCACCACCATCATCGACGTGGGCGGGCTCCGCGGCGACTGGGACGGCTACGCGCGCCTGGTGGACGACCTCGGCGTGCGCGTGTATGGGAGCCCGACCTTCCGCGACCGGAACACCTTCATGGACGCGCAGGGGCGGCTCTACTACGACCACGACGCGGCGGCAGGCGAGGCCGCCTTCAAGGAGGCACTGGAGTTCGTGAAGAAGTTCGACGGCTCCGCCGGCGGGCGCCTGCGGGGCATGCTCAACGCGGCGCAGGTGGAGACCTGCACCGAGTCTCTGCTGCGGGCGGGGAAGGATGCGGCGCGCACGCTCAACATCCCCATCCACACCCATGCCGGCGGCAATCTGATCGAGTTCGAGCGGATCATGGCGGAGTACCGGAAGACGCCCATCCAGTTCCTGGCCGACATCGGCTTTCTGGACGAGCGCACCCTGCTCGGCCACGCCGTCTTCACCACCGCGCATCCCTGGCCGCGCTATCAATTCGGCGACGACCTGCGCGTGCTCGCCCAGACCGGCGCCACCGTCGGGCACTGCCCGTACAAGTACGCCAAGATGGCGATGACGCTCCAGTCCTTCCAGCGCTACCTCGAGGCCGGCGTGAACATCGCCATCGGGACCGATACCTTCCCGATGGACATGGTGGCCGAGCTGCGCTGGGCGTCGATCCTCGCCAAGATCGCGGACGCCAACTACCAGGCCGGGCTCGCGCGCGACGTCTTCAACGCGGCCACGCTGGGCGGGTGCAAGTTCCTCGGCCGTACCGATCTGGGCCGCCTCGCGCCCGGCGCCAAGGCCGACCTCCTCCTCATCAACCTCGATCATCTGGGCGCGGGCATCTATGCCGATCCCATCAAGTCGCTGGTGGACGCCGGCTGCGGCCGGGACGTGGACACGGTGATGGTCAATGGCAAGATCCTGGTGCAGGGGGGCCGCGTCAGTCGCGTGGACGAGGACGCGGTGTATGCGAAGGTGCGCCAGGTGACCCAGCGCTACTGGGAGCATGTGCCCCGCTGGCGCTGGGACAAGGCGGGCGTGGATCAGATCATTCCACCGGCCTTCCCGCTCCATCGTGCCGCGCCGTAGGCGCTCCCGTCGCGCCGAGGGCGACGCCGCCCAGGATGAGGATGATGGCCGCGATGAGGGACACGGTCGGTGTCTCGCCCAGCCAGAGCGTCGCGGTCACCACGCTGACCACCGGCGTCATGAGGAGCCCCAGCGCGGTTGTGACGGCGGGCAGGTTGCGGCTCGCCATTGCCACCGCCCAGTACGCCAGCGCGGAGCCGGGGATGCCCGCGTAGAGCAGCATGAGCACAAGGCGCGGGCTCCAGGTCACGGCGGGGAAGGGCGTGGTGGCGAATCCCACCGCGGTGAGGATGACGGTGGCGAGCAGGATCTCCCAGGGCAGGAGATCGAAGGGCGTTCCCCGCCATCGGTGCGCCCGGATGTGCAGGATGCTGCTCGCCCAGAGGAAGGCCGCGGCAAGAATGGCCAGATTGCCCAGCACCGCGCGTCGATCCCCCCAGTCGAAGGCGAGCGGGTTGAAGAGCGCGACCAGGCCCAGCAACCCCAGCGCCACGCTGGCCAGCCGCCGTGGCGTGAGCCGTTCGCCGAGGAACAGGATGGCGCCCGGCGTCACCCACAAGGGCGTGGTGTAGGCGAGCACCACCGAGCGGCCCGTCGTCACCTGCTGAAGCCCCCACGTCGAGAGCAGCGTGAATCCCACCATGTGGAGCAGGGTGATGCTCAGCAGCACCGGCAGGTCCGCGCGGGCCGGCCGCGGCAGACGGCCCCGCAGCAGCGCGATGGCGAAGATCGTGACCATGCCGATGGCGGTGCGCAGCGCTACCGACCACACCGGCGGCAGCGACTCGAGCAGGACCTTGTGGACGGGCCAGGTGAGGCCCCAGCAGATCACGGTGGTGATCAGCAGGAGCACGCCGGTACGGTGAGCGGTCATCGTGGCGGCCGGATCATACACGATACTTGCGCCGCGGCCGCCGCCTTGGGATAATCCGTTCGGAGCTTCGAGGAGCGTTGCGACGGGAACCCATCCCGCCAGGCTCGGAGCGGCCGGCCTCACGGGCCGGCTGTCGGTGCAACGGCGCTCGCAAACTCCATTCCTCAGAGGAGGGCGCGAGATGAGCGCCAATCGGAATTCCGCTCCCGCCGACCACGTCGTTGCTGACATCACCCTCGCCGACTGGGGCCGCAAGGAGATGCAGATCGCCGAGACCGAGATGCCCGGTCTCATGGCCATCCGCGAGGAGTACGCGGCCACCCAGCCCCTGCGCGGCGCCCGCATCACGGGCTCGCTGCACATGACCATCCAGACCGCGGTCCTCATCGAGACGCTCCGGGCGCTCGGTGCGGAGGTGCGCTGGGCATCTTGCAATATCTTCAGCACCCAGGACCATGCCGCCGCCGCCATCGCCGCCTCGGGCGTCGCGGTATTCGCGGTGAAGGGCGAGTCGCTGGACGAGTACTGGGACTATACGCATCGCATCTTCGAGTGGCCCGACGGCGGCCACTCCAACATGATTCTGGACGACGGTGGCGATGCCACCCTACTGCTCCACCTGGGCGCCCAGGCGGAGCGCGACGCTGCCCCTATCGCGCATCCGACCAACGAGGAGGAGACCTCCCTTTTCACCGCCATCAAGGCCAAGCTGGCCAAGGACCCCACGTGGTACTCCACCCGGCTCGGCAAGATCCGGGGCGTGAGCGAGGAGACCACCACCGGGGTGAAGCGGCTCTACCAGATGGCGAAGGACGGGAAGCTGAAGTTTCCCGCCATCAACGTCAACGACTCGGTGACCAAGAGCAAGTTCGACAACCTCTACGGCTGCCGCGAGTCGCTGGTGGACGGGATCAAGCGCGCCACCGACGTCATGATCGCGGGCAAGGTCGCGGTGGTGTGCGGCTACGGAGACGTGGGCAAGGGCTCGGCGCAGGCGCTCCGCGCCCTGTCCGCCCAGGTGTGGGTCACCGAGGTCGATCCCATCTGCGCCCTCCAGGCGGCGATGGAAGGCTACCGCGTGGTGACCATGGAGGAGGCGGCGAGCCAGGGCGACATCTTCGTCACCGCCACCGGGAACTACCACGTCATCACCCACGACCACATGCGGCGGATGAAGGACCAGGCCATCGTCTGCAACATCGGCCACTTCGACAGCGAGATCGACATTGCCTCGCTCCGGCAATACAAGTGGGAAAACATCAAGCCGCAGGTGGACCACATCGTGTTCCCCGACGGCAAGCGCATCATTCTCCTCGCCGAGGGGCGCCTGGTGAACCTCGGGTGTGGCACCGGGCATCCGAGCTACGTGATGAGCTCGTCCTTCGCCAACCAGGTGATCGCCCAGATCGAGCTCTTCACCAAGACCGCCGACTATCCCATTGCCGTGTACGTGCTGCCCAAGCACCTCGACGAGAAGGTGGCGCGGCTCCAGCTCACGAAGCTGGCCGCGAAGCTCACGGTGCTCACCGACGCGCAGGCGCGCTACATCGGGGTGGACAGGTCCGGGCCCCTACAAGCCCGACCACTACCGCTACTAGGACTGGCCGGGCTGACGGAGCTCACCGCTCCGTCAGCCCGGCCGGGCGCCATTACCTCGCGGGGAATTGCGCGTCCTTCCTTGCGTCCTCACCATGGGGCAAAAGGAGGACGTCATGCCCCTACCTAGCGACAACGCGACCTTTCTGCGGCGAAGCCTTCAGCTTGACGGAGCGGCTTCCGGGCTCACCGGCGCGCTGCTCGTGCTCGCCGCGCCGCCCATCTCGCGCCTCATCGGCCTTTCCGCGCCCGGGATCGCACGGGCGGTTGGCGTCGGGCTCCTCATCTTCGCCGTGGCGCTGCTCTGGAATGCGCGCCGGCCGGTCCCCAGCCGGAGTGAGGCCGTGCTCGCGGTGGCGCTCAACGCCGTCTGGGTGGTGGGCAGCCTGATCCTCATCGTGGATGGTCCCCTGACGCTTCTGGGCGCGGGCGCGGTGGCGGCGGTCGCCGCGGCGGTGCTCGGGTTCTCGGTCCTGGAGGTGATCGGGCTGCGCCGGCTGCGCTAGAGGCCGCTCACGATCCGGGCGCGGCCGGCATCGGGTACGATAGCCGCACCCATGCCGACCGCCCGGGACGACTGGCAGCGCAATGTCTGGGCGCTGGCGCTGATCGTCTTCACCGCCTTCGTGGGCTTTCAGTTCTTCTCGCCATTCCTCCCGCTCTACGTGCACGAGCTGGGCGTCACCGACCCCGGCCACATCGCGATCTGGTCCGGGGTGCTGCTGGCCGTCACGCCCGCGGTGTCGGGGCTGCTGGGCCCGCTCTGGGGCGCGCTGGCCGATCGGGTGGGGCGAAAGCTGATGATGGTCCGCTCGCTGGTGGCCTTCGTCGTGATCATCGCGGCCATGGGATTGGTAACGTCCGTCTATCAGCTCCTCGTCGCGCGGGTGCTGCAGGGCGTCTTCGCGGGCTTCTCGGTCTTCGCGATGGCCCTGGCCAGCGTCTCGTGCCCTCGCGACAAGGTGCCGGTGGCGATCGGCCGGGTGCAGTCGGCGCAGCTGCTGAGCGTGGCGGTGGGGCCCGCCGCGGGGGGCTATGTCGCGTCACACTGGGGCATTCGTGCCGCCTTCTTCGTGACCGCGGGCATGTGCGCGCTCTCGCTGCTGGGACTGATCCTGCTCTTCACCGAGGCGCGGCCGTCCGCGTCCGGCGCGGCGGCGGAGAAGCCGGAGCGGCTGCCGCTGGCGCAGATGTTCCGCATCCCGCACTTCGCCGCGGTGCTGGGGTTGCTCTTCCTCGCGCAGTACATCGACCGCAGCCTCGCCCTCATGGTCCCGCTGAAGGTCGCGCACCTGCCCGGCATCGAACGGGTGGCCGCCACCTCGGGGCTCATCATCTCGGTGGCGGCGGTCTGCGCGACGATCTCCGCGAGCCTGGCCGGCCGGCTGGGATTGCGCTGGCCGCTGGGCTGGCTCCTCCTTGTCGGCTGCCTCGCCGGCGGCATTCCGTGCGCGCTGATGGCCTGGTCCGACGGCTGGCTCTCGCTGCTCCTCCTGCGCTGCGCTTCCGCCCTGTGTCTGGGCGGCTCGCTCACGCTGGCCTATTCGCTGGGCGGACAGATCGTGCCGAGCGCGAGCCGCGGCTCCGCCTTCGGCTGGCTTGCGCTCAGCGTCCAGGTCGGCACCGCGGTGAGCCCGCTCGCCACCGGGGCGCTGGCGGCGGTGAGTCTGCCCGGTGCCTTTCTCTTCGATGGCGTGCTGGCCTGGGTCGCGGGCGGGCTCCTGTTCTTCGGCGCGCGCGGCCTGCTTGCCCGGCGTGACTGAGGCCGTCGCGCCGACGCTCTGCTAGACTGCGAGCCGATGCCGCCCGAGCTCCTCACCGCGCGCACGTCCACGCTCGAGATCGCCTGCGAGGCGTACGGCCCTCGCGACGGCGCGCCGGTCATCCTGCTGCATGGCTTTCCCGACGACGCTCGCGCCTGGGACGCGGTGGCGCCGCCGCTCGCGGCCGCGGGCCATCGCGTGCTCGTGCCGTACCTGCGCGGCTATGGCCCCACGCGCTTCCTCTCCGAGTCGGCACCGCGCATGGCCCAGCAAGCCGCCATCGGCCAGGATCTGCTCGACCTGATCACGGCGCTCGACCTGCCGCCCGTCGCGCTCGCGGGGTACGACTGGGGTGGCCGGGCCGCGTGCATCGCCGCCATTCTCGCGCCGGAGCGCGTGCGGGTGCTGGTGACAATCGGCGGCTACAACGTGCAGGACACGCTGGGGCCGCCGCGGCCCGCCGATGCCGTCCAGGAACGAGCGAACTGGTATCAGTGGTACTTCAATACCGAGCGGGGCCGGCTGGGCCTCGAGAAGAATCGCCGCGAGATCTGCCGCATGCTCTGGGCGGACTGGTCGCCGGGCTGGCGCTTCGACGAGGCGACGTTCGAGCGCACCGCGCCGTCTTTCGATAATCCGGACTTCGTGTCCATCGTGATTCACTCCTACCGCCACCGCCATCGCCACGCGCCCGGCGATCCGCGCTTCGACGCCATCGAGCGCCGGCTGGCCGAGCGGCCGCCCATCACCGTCCCGTCGGTGATTCTCCACGGCGCGGAGGACACGGTGGATCGGCCGCCGCGCACCGAGGGGCACCTCAAGTATTTTCCCCCGGGGACGGAGCGCCGCGTGGTGGCGGGGGCCGGCCACTTCATGCCGCGCGAGCAGCCCGGCGCGGTGGTGGACGCTCTGCGTGCCTTGCTACTTCGGTAGGAGGATGGTGGCCACGAAGCGGATGCCCCACTCGGGGGCGCTGACCGGCCGCTCCGCCCAGTAGCAGCCGAACCCGCCGAGGATCAGGTTGAGCTTCGCGGTGAGGCTGATGCGGGTCGCGCGATCTCGAGGAGACTGCCAAGCAAGAGCGCGCCGAGGAGGCTCGCCAGCACGAGTCCGTGCCGCCTCGGCGCGCTACTTGTCATCGGATGCTACTGTACCTTGCGGAGCGTGACGGTGGCGGGCATGACCCCGTTGATCTGTCCGGTCATCTCGTTCCCGTTCACCTTAAACCACCCCGTGGCGTCGGGTCCGGTGATCTGGATGTCATTCCCGGACATGATGCCATTGGTGAACCCTGCCCGCCCCCGATGTGGCCCCTGGATATCCAGCGTCCCCCTCACCTGGCTGCCGTTCTGGGTCCACTTGACGGTCAAGGTGCCGTTTCCCGCGGTCGAGGGCTCGAACATCCAGGGGCCGGTCCAGGTGCCCGTGATATCGGTGGCGGGCGGCGCGCCGGACGTGGCGGACGGAGCGGTCGAGCAGGCCGCGGCCCCAACGAGCATCATTCCGCCGATCAGCATTCCCATCGCGAGCTTGCGCATGGCTGTCCTCCTTGGATTGTGTGCGGGTCGCGGTACCTTGCCGCACCATACGCAATAGAGGGAGCCGCCGGACATCGGACCTTAGGCCTACCCTGGCCTCCCGGTCTCCCCCGCTCCTGCTGCCGTCCTAGGCGCTCAGGACCAGGCTCGTCCTTCAGCGGAGATCCGGCGTTCCGAGGGCGCGCTCAATGGCTTCGAGCAGCGCGTGATCCTCGAAGGGCTTGCGCAGGTAGGCGACCGCGCCGGAGCGCCGGACCCGCCCATGGGTAGCCTCGTCGTCGTGGGCGGTGATGAAGATGACCGGGGCCTGTACCCCCATCGTCTTCAGCCGCTCCTGCACGTCGAGGCCGCTCAGCCCGCCCAGGTGGATGTCCAGCACGATGCAGTGGCTCCGGCCGAGCGATTCCGAATCCAGGAACTCCGGCCCCGAGGCGAAGGTCTCGACGGAAAATCCGGCCGAGGCGACCAGGCGGCGCAGGGCGCGGCGCACCGAGAGATCGTCGTCGATGATGGACACGAGCATCATGAGGTTCGTGGTGACCAATAGAACGGAGGCTAGACCATTCCCGGGACGTTCGACATTGGACCTTGGTCCAAGGGCGGAGGTTCCGCGCCGGGGGCTGGGTCGGTCTCAGCGCGCTCCGTGGGGGTGGAGCCGGCCGGCCATGCGTACCAGATCGGCCATGGAATCTGCCCGCATCTTCTGCATCACGCGCGCGCGGTGGACCTTCACCGTTTTCTCGCTGATGCCGAGCTCGGCGGCGACTTGCTTGTTGAGTAGTCCACGCACGACCAGCCGAAGCACCTCCGCCTCGCGGGGGGTGAGTGTCCGGGCACGGCTCTGCAAGTCGGTCAGCTGGGCCCGCTCGCGCCGGTCCCGCTTGTCCTTGGCCATCGCGCGCTCCACCGCTTCCAGCAGGTCCTCGGCGGAGTACGGCTTGGTCAGAAAATCCACCGCCCCGCCCTTCATGGCGCGGACGCTGGTGGAGACGTCGCCGTGGCCGGTGACGAAGATGATGGGGATGGCCTTGCGCGCGGCCACCAACGCTTCCTGGAGCTCGAGCCCGTTCCGGCCCGGCATCTTGAGATCGAGCAGGAGACAGCCGGGCTCGATCGAGAGGGGGTGCGAGAGGAACTCGTCGGCGGAGGCAAAGGTCTCGACCTGATAGCCGGCGGTGCGCAAGAGCCGGCCAAAGCTCTTCCGTACCGACGCGTCGTCGTCCACGACATATACCGTGCGGCAGGGCTCGGTCACGGGCATGGCAGTCTTCCGGAGGATCTCACCCCTCGGTCTCCCACCGCATTGGACCTTGGTCCAATCCCCGTGCGGGGCGCGTCGTCACTCCCCAATCTTAACGGCGATGCCCTGGGTGCCGCCCTGAATAGTCGTCCTGCGACTTCCGGTCCGGGCGGCCCGTCGCCTTCACCTTTGAGTTGCAGTATCATGGGCCGGGCTCGCGGAGGGCCTCGGCGTCTTGCGACTGGTGGCCACTTTCGTGGCGCTGTTCGGGGGGTGGAGGTAATGGATTTAGCGGGATTGATCGTCGGTCCGGTCGTGATGTCATTGGTCCTCGCCGCGCTGCGGATCTACGAGGCCCGCCGGCGTGAATCTCCGGACGATCGGTCAACGGGCGATAGGACCATGGTCCCATATCGGGCCCCACCGTCGGCGCACTACGCTCTGGACCATGTGCTGTCGCGTCAGTACCAGACAATCTTCCGACGACTGCGGCGCGGCCGCGGCGGCGGTACCACCCACGGCGCCGGGTGATGCGGGGACAATCGAGGCGCGAACGGGGATCACGGCGCGGGGCCCCCGGTTGGGGACGTCGACGCCCCAGCCGGTCGCCGACCGGGTCGGAGACCGACAGGAGGAACTCCACATGCGGGTACGAGCGGTGACCACACTAGTGGCGTTGGCGGCGGCTGTCTGGCTGAGCGGCTGCGCGACGTCGGAGGAATGGGCGGAGTGGAAGGGCCACTCGTCGCACTTCGCCTCCGACAAGCACATGGGGTTCTCGCTACGGAACAACAAGGACGGGTCGAATCTCCGTGTCACCCGCGCCGACATGGCTGCGGCTCCCCGCGAGAACTGGTGGGGAACGGCCCTCACCGTCAACCCGAACCAGATCTTCCAGGACTAGGCGAGGACACCCATCATGCGAGCCAGCCCGGCATCCCTCGTTTTTGTCTTTCCCACCCTCGCTCTCGCCCTGGTCCTGACCGGCTGTCCCAAGCGCCCGCTGCTACCGCCGCCGGTGGCGCCGGCCCCGGTGGCCGCGCCGGCGCCCCCGCCCCCGCCCGCCCCCGCTCCGGCTCCGGCTCCCGCGCCGCCGCCCGCGGTGGTCGCGCCGGCGCCCACTCCTGCTCCGGCCCCCGCGCCGATGCCGGTGGCGCCGCCCACTCCTGCCCCCACGCCGGCGCCGCCGAAGGAGTACGCGGCGAACGACGCGCTCAAGCCCATCCAGTTCGACTTCGACAAGGCCGTCATCCGTCCCGGCGACGCGAAGATCCTCGACGCCAGCGGGGACTGGCTGAGGCGCAACTCGGACAATCTGCTGCTCATCGAGGGGCACTGCGACCAACGCGGCACCGCGGAGTACAACCTGGCGCTCGGCGAGCGGCGGGCCAAGGCCGCGATGGACTACCTGGTCTCCAAGGGCGTGTCGGGGGACCGCATCACCATCGTGTCCTTCGGCAAGGAGCGGCCCCTCTGCACCGAGTCAACCGAGGCCTGCTACGCCCGGAACCGGCGTGACCAGTTCCTCACCAAGGACCGCTAGGCAGTAGCTGTCGAGGCCGTGGTTCAGAGCGCGAGACGCTCGTCGGGGCGAGCGCGCTCTGGACCATCGGCCGGGTCGCGGCCGTGAAGGCGGTTGCCCGAGGCACGCCGCGCTGCTACGCTCGGCGCCGATGACGCCCGCCTACGAGGGCGATCCCGAACCGCCCAAGCTCGTGCCGCCCAAGCTGTTACTGAAGGAGCAAGGGTATCTCGCGAGACGAGCGGTCGCCGTCGGGCTCAGCCTCGGCGTCTGCCTATCCGTGTGGCCGGCGGCCGTTGACGCGCAGAGTGTGGGTGACGTGTTCCGGCGCGCGGCCCCCTCGGTGGTGGTGATCCGGGCCCGGGGGCGGGACGTGGAGGCGAGCGGGCAGACGCGCTTCAGCGAGACGGGCTCCGGCGTGCTCATCTCCAGCGACGGCAAGGTGATGACGGCGGCCCACGTGGTCCATACCATGGACGAGGTCACGGTGGAGTTCCTGGGCGGGGAGACGGTCAAGGCCCGCGTGCTCTCCTCCGAGCCCGCCGCCGATCTCTCGCTCCTCCAGCTCGAGCGCGTGCCGGCGGGGACGCGCGTGGCCAGGCTGGCCGACTCCAACGCGGTGAGGGTGGGCGATCAGGTGATGGTGATCGGCGCCCCCTACGGGCTCAGCCATTCCCTCAGCGTGGGCTGGATCAGCGCCCGCTGGGCTCCGAACACCGTGTACAAGGCCCTCCCGCTGGCCGAGTTCTTCCAGACCGACGCCAGCATCAATACCGGCAATTCGGGCGGCCCCATGCTCAACATGGCCGGCGAGGTGATCGGCATCGTCAGCCACAACATCTCGAAGAGCGGGGGCAGCGAGGGCCTGGGCTTCGTGGCCACCGTCAATACCGCCAAGCAGCTTCTCCTGGAGCGGCGCTCCTTCTGGACGGGGCTCGAGGGCCAGCTCCTCTCCTCGGAGCTCGCCGACCTCTTCAATCTCCCGCCGCGGATGCTCGGCTTCATGGTCAAGACGGTGGCCAAGGGCTCGCCGGCGGACGAGATGGGGATACGTGGCGGCACCAAGACCGCCGTCATCGATGGCCAGACCCTGGTGGTGGGCGGCGACATCCTGCTCGAGGTCGAAGGCATCACCGTGGGCAGCGCCGCCGACGCCATCCGGATCCGGGATCACATGGGCCAGCTCTCCTCCGGGTCGCCCATCAAGGCCAAGGTGATGCGGGCGGGGCACGTGCTCGAGCTCGAGGGCACGGTACCGTGAGGAGACGCTGATGGGATTCGCGGACTACGAGCGCTACGACGGCCTCGGCCTCGCCGGCTTGGTGCGAGGGGGCGAGCTGAAGGCGGAAGAGGTGCTCGAGGCCGCCATCGAGCGGGTGGAGGCCTTGAATCCCGCCCTGAACGCGGTGGTGACCCGGCTGTACGACCAGGCGCGCGCGGCCCTGGCCGCTGGCGTCCCCGCGGGGCCGTTCACCGGCGTGCCCTATGCCCTGAAGGATCTCGGAGCGCTCTATGCCGGGGCGGTGACCAGCTACGGGAGCCGGCTCTTCGCCGGCGCGGTGGCGGACCACGACAGCGAATATACGGCGCGGCTGAAGCGGGCCGGACTGGTCATCCTCGCCAAGACCAACACCCCTGAGATGGGGCTGGCGCCGTCCACCGAGCCGCGGCTCTTCGGCCCCACGCGCAATCCGTGGAACCGTGCGCACAGCGCGGGCGGCTCCAGCGGTGGCGCGGCGGCGGCGGTGGCCGGGGGCATGCTGCCCATGGCCCACGCCACCGACGGCGGCGGATCCATCCGCATCCCGGCCTCGTGCTGCGGGCTGTTCGGGCTCAAGCCCACCCGGGCCCGGAATCCCATGGGACCCGATGCGGGGGAGGGCTGGGGCGGCGCCTCGGTGGGCCATGCGGTGACGCGCTCCGTGCGCGACAGCGCCGCGCTGCTCGACGTCACCGCGGGGCCCGACGTGGGCGATCCGTACTGGGCGCCGCCGCCGGCAGGGCCGTTCCTCGACGAGGTCGGCCGTCCTCCCGGACGGCTGCGCATCGCGCTGGCCACCGCGTCCTGGAACGGCGCCCCGGTGGACCCCGAATGCGCCGCCGCCGCTACGGACGCGGCGCGACTCTGCGAGTCGCTGGGCCATCACGTGGAGGAAGCGCGTCCCGACTTCGACCGCGACGCGCTCGCCCAGGCCACCCGCCTCATCATCGGCGCCAACGTGCGGGCGGCCCTGGAGGCCGGCGCGAGGGCGCGCGGGCGGCCGCTCGAGGCCGGTGACGTCGAGCGCGTGACCTGGGAGTTCGCGGCCGTGGGCGGCGCCCACACCGCCGCCGACTACGCGCGCTCGATCGGCGTGGTGCACCGGACGGGCCGCGCGGTGGGGCGCTTCTTCACCCGGCACGACATCATCCTGTCACCGACCATGTGCCAGCCCCCCTTTCCCCTCGGTGTGCTCGACATGTCGAGCGCCGACACGGACGCCTACCTGGCCGCCGTGCTCGCCTCCATCGGCTTCACCGCGCTCTTCAACTCGTCCGGCAACCCGGCGATGTCGGTGCCGCTGGCCTGGTCGCGAGGCGGGCTGCCTCTCGGCGTCCAGTTCGCGGCGCCCTTCGGGGGCGAGGCTCTCCTCTTCCGCCTGGGCGGCCAGCTCGAGGCGGCGCGGCCGTGGGCGGCGCGCCGTCCCGCGAATCTCGCCACCTGAATCACTTTCGCGAAAGGACACCACCATGATGCGATCGCTTCGGCTCCACCTCCTGGTCGCGCTGCTCTGCCTCATCACGGCGGGCCTGGCCCAGGCCCAGAGCCTGCCCCAGGTCAAGCCCGAGCAGGTGGGGCTGTCCTCCGAGCGGCTCGGCCGCATCACCGCCATCCTCAAGGCCGACGCGGACAAGGGGACGATTCCCGGCGCCATCCTGCTGGTGGCGCGCCACGGCAAGATCGCGGCCTTCGACACCGTCGGCGTGCGCGATCCCGGGTCCAAGGCGCCCATGACCAAGGACGCCATCTTCCGCATCTACTCGATGAGCAAGCCCATCACCTCCGTGGCCACCATGATCCTCTTCGAGGAGGGCAAGCTCTCGCTGGCCGATCCGGTGGCGAAGTACATCCCCCAGCTCGGAGGGCTGAAGGTCGGCGTCGAGAAGGCGGATGGAAGCGGCGGCACGCCCACCCTCGAGCTGGTGGCGGCCCGGCGTACGATGACGGTGCAGGACCTCCTCCGCCACACCTCCGGCCTGACCTATGGCTTCTTCGGCTCCGGATCCGTGAAGAAGGCCTACGTCGACTCGAAGCTCTGGGTGGACTATCCCTCCAACGCGGAGTTCGTGGACCGCATCGCCAAGCTGCCGCTGGCCTACGAGCCCGGCACCACCTGGGACTACAGCCACTCGACGGACGTGCTGGGGCGGCTCATCGAGGTGGTGTCCGGCAAGACCCTCTACGAGTTCGAGAAGGCGCGCATCCTGGACCCGCTGGGCATGAAGGACACATCCTTCTACGTGACCGACAAAGCCAAGCAGGATCGCATCGCCGAGCCCTTCCCCAATGACCGCAGCATCGGCGTGGAGGCGGAGTTCAACGACCCCCGTATGGTCCAGAAGTGGGAGTCGGGCGGCGGCGGCATGGTGGGCACCGCCATGGACTACGCGCGCTTTCTCCAGATGCTGCTCAATGGCGGCACCCTCGACGGCAAGCGCATCGTCGGCCCCAAGACGGTGGCGTACATGACCGCCGATCACATGGGCGCGGTCGCACCGGGTGCGCTCTACCTGCCCGGCGCCGGCTTCGGCTTCGGTCTGGGCTTCGCGGTGCGGAAGGACGCAGGCGTGTCGCCCTTTCCCGGCTCGGTGGGGGAGTACAACTGGGGCGGGGCGGGCGGCACGTACTTCTGGGTGGACCCGAAGGAGAACATGTTCGTGGTCTTCATGATGCAGTCGCCCAAGCAGCGCGTGTACTACCGGGCGCTCCTCAAGGACATGATCTACGCGGCGGTGGACAAGCCCGCGCGCTGACGCCGCCGGCAACGGCAGGGGAGGCGGACCCAGGGCCTCCCTGCCGTTGACGCCGCCGGAACGGTGCTAGGATGGCCGGCATGCCGGACCCGCGGCCACCGTTCCGCGCCGACCATGTCGGCAGCCTCCTGCGGCCGCCCGCGCTGAAGGCGCTCCGCCTCGAGCGCGAGGCCGGGCACGCCACTCCCGACGCCCTCCGCGCCGCCGAGGACGCGGCCATCCGCGACGCGGTCGCGCTTCAGGAAGGCGTGGGACTCCAGGGCATCACCGACGGCGAGATGCGCCGGAAGTCCTGGCACATGGACTTCCTGCTCCAGCTCGGTGGCCTGTCCAGCGAAGGCAAGTCGCTGCCGGTGACCTTCACCGGTGCCTCGGGAGAGATGTTCTTCACGCGTCCCGATCTCTCGGTGACCGCGCGCATCACCCGGCCGCGGCCCATCTTTGTCGAGGGCTTCCGCTTCCTCCGCTCGGTGGTGGGGCGCACCGCCAAGCTCACTCTCCCGTCCCCGTCCATGCTCTACACCCAAGTCGGGAGGGCGAACGTTGATCGGAACGTCTATCGCAGTCTCGACGGTTTCGCCGAGGACACCGTCGCCGCCTATCGCGCGGAGATCGCCGACCTCTACGCGGCGGGCTGCCGCTATCTCCAGCTCGATGACGTGAGCCTGGCCTATCTCTGCGATGAGTCGATGCGCGAGCAGGGACGCCAGCGGGGTGACGATCCCGACGCGCAGCTCGCGCTATCCGTCAAGATGGTCCAGGGCGTGCTGCGCGACCGGCCGCCCGACCTCACCGTCTGCACGCATCTCTGCCGCGGCAACTTCCGCTCGTCGTGGCGCGCGCAGGGCGGCTACGAGCGGGTGGCCGAGACCATCTTCACGCAGATGCCGTACGACGGCTTCTTCCTCGAGTTCGACGACGCGCGCTCGGGCGACTTCTCGCCGCTGCGCCACGTGCCGAAGGGAGTGCGGGTGGTGCTGGGGCTGGTGACGTCGAAATCGGGCACGCTCGAGAGGAAGGACGACCTCAAGCGGCGGCTGGACGAGGCCTCGAAGTACGTCCCCCTGGACCAGCTCGGCGTGAGCCCCCAGTGCGGCTTCTCCTCGACCGTCGAGGGCAACGCAGTCGGGGTGGAGCAGCAGCGCGCCAAGCTCGCCCTCTGCGTCGAGCTGGCCCACGAGGTGTGGGGCGGGCTCTAGCCTCCCGCGTCGGTCGCGCGCCCGAGACGGCGGAGCAGGTCCTCGGTGGCGGCGTCGGCGGGGAAGAAGCATTCCACGCGCAGCTCGTGGAGCGTGATGTCGTAGGGGACGCCGAGGCCGGCCAGCGTCGAGAAGAAGGACAGCCGCAGGTCCCCCTTGGCGAGCTCCACCGCGAGGAAGGGGGCCGTCGACGCGTCCAGATCGACCGTCCGCCACTGGCGGGGTATGTCGGGGTAGGCCAGGAGCTCCTCGAGGAGGCGGACCGTCTCGGGATCGCCCGCGCTTCGCAGGAGGTCACGGTGAAGCCACTGGATGAGGGCGGCGGCGGTGGCCTCCCAGTTCACGATATAGGGCCGCATGCCGCGTGGGTGGCAGAAGAGGCGCATGGCGTTGGGCGGGCCCAGCGCGGCCGCCTCGGCGGGATCGAGGAAGAGGCCGACGAGCCGCTGCGCGCCCTGGTTGGTGAGCAGGATATTCCACCGGCCGTCCACCACCAGGCCGGGGTAGGGCTCCTGCTGGCGCAGCATGAAATCGAGCGCCCGCCGGACCTGCGCCATCTCGGGCGCGTCGAGCGCCCGCTCGCGATACATGGGGGCGAAGCCGGCCGCGAGGAGCAGCTCGTTGCGGGCCCGCGGCGGGACCTCCAGGACGCGCGCCAGCAGCAAGAGCATCTCGCGGCTCGGCTGGGCGCGGCCCGTCTCGATGAAGGAGAGGTGTCGCGCGGAGACCTCGGCCTCGACGGCGAGGGCCAGCTGGCTCATCCGTTGCCGCTCCCGCCACTGGCGGAGCAGTCCCCCGACGGTGCGGCCCGCGCGCACGCGATTCACCCGCAGCCCGTCCCGTGCTCCTTGCATGCCGGGAGTCTACACCGCGCGCTGAATGTGGGACATTACCTCGGAGGTAATTGAAGCGGGGCCGCTCCCCGGCCACGATGTGGACCACCACTGACGCCCAAGGAGGCTTCCTGATGACCGGTAGCGGCCTGGATCCTGCGCTGATGACGGAGCGGTGGAAGGGGACCCTGGGGGAGCATCTCGGCATCGAGTTCGTCGAGACGGCGCCGGACCGGGTGCGCGCCCGGCTCCCGATTCGCGACGCGCTCCGTACCGTCGGCGGCGCCTTGCACGGCGGCACCCTCATGGCCTTTGCCGACACGGTGGGCGCGGTGGCCACCGTGCTCAACCTGCCCGAGGGCGCGACCACCACCACGCTCGAGTCCAAGACCAATTTCTTCGCCGCCGGCCGCTCCGGCGCCGCGCATGCCGAGTCCACGCCGCTCCATCGCGGCAAGCGGACCCAGGTCTGGCAGACGCGCGTGACCGACGACGGCGGCCGGCTGCTCTCGCTCACCATCCAGACCCAGATGGTACTCACGTGACCGGCGCGCCCGCGCCCCTCCGCGTCGCCTTCGTGGGCGGCTTCGCGGCATGCTTCGTCGAGCCGGTGCGCGCGCGCCTGACCACGGCGTGCGAGCTCGTGCTGGCGGACGAGCGAGACATCGTGGCGCGGCTGCCCGAGGTGGACGTGCTCGTCGGCATGACCTTCACCCCCGCCATGGGAGCCGCGGCCACCCGGCTCCGTCTCGTCCAGGTGCCCGGCGCGGGGACGGACCGCATCGATTCCGCCGCGCTGCCGGCCGGCGCGTCCCTCGCCAATGCCTACGGGCACGAAGCCGGCATCGCGGAGTACGTCCTGGGCGCCATGCTGACCCTGAACCGCGGCTTCGGCCGGCTCGACGCGAGCCTGCGCCAGGGCCGCTGGGAGGCGGCCTGGTCGCATGATGCCCCGCCGCCGCCGACCGCGCCCGAGCTGGCCGGCAAGACGCTCGGCATCCTCGGCTATGGCCGCATCGGACGGGCAGTGGCGCGCCGCGCCCGCGCCTTCGACATGGAGATCCACGCCATCCGGCGTGAGCCTCGCGGCACCAGCGCCGAGGGCCTGACCGTTCTGGGTGGGCCCGAGGCGCTGGATGACCTGCTGCGCGCGTCGGACTACCTGGCCATCACCCTGACGCTCACCCCGGAGACGCGCGGCCTGCTGGGCGCGCGCGAGCTCGGCCTCCTGAAGCGGAGCGCCGTGATCGTCAACGTGGCCCGGGGCGAGGTCCTCGACGAGGACGCGCTCTACCAGGCCCTCGCCGACGGGACCATTGCCGGTGCCGCGCTCGACGTCTGGTATCGCTATCCCACCGCGCCGGGCCCCACCTTGCCCGGCCGCCGGCCCTTCCACGAGCTGCCCAATGTCTTGATGACGCCCCATGTCTCGGGCTGGACCGAGGGCATGCTGGCCGCGCGCGCCGACGTCATCGCGGGCAATATCGCGCGCGTGGCACGAGGTGAGCCGCCGCTCAACCGGGTCCCGTGACGCGGTAACGTTCGGCGCTGCGCCGACGCGGAGGCTATACTGTCGGCGTGCCGATCGCCGTTCTGGGCGCGGGAATGCAAGGCACCTGCATCGCGCTCGAGCTGGCCCGTCGTGGGTTCGACGTCGATCTCCTCGATCAGGACCTCGAGCCCCTCAATCGCGCCAGCCTGCGGAACGAAGGCAAGATCCACCTCGGCTTCGTGTACGCGAGGGACGCGACGCTTCGTACTGCCCGGTTGATGATCGAGGGCGCGCTCGCCTACCGCCGTCTGCTCTCCGAATGGACGGCGGGGGCGCTGGACCATCCGGTCCTTTCGGAGCCCTTCACTTATCTGGTCCCGGAAGACTCGGCCCTGCCGCCCGCCGAGCTGGCGGCCCACTATGCCGCCGTGGAGCGGCTGTACGAGGACGGCGTGCGGGCCGGCGGCGACTACCTCGGATTGGCGCCCGACCGGCTCTGGCGCCCGCTCGACCGGGGCGACTACTCGGCATTTGCCGCCGCCGAGCATGTGCAGGCCGGCTTCGCCACCGCCGAGGTCTCGGTGGATCTCCGCGAAACCGCGGCGGTGCTCCGGCGCGTCCTCTCGGCGCATTCCCGGATCCGTCTGCTCCTGGGCAAGCGCGTCCGGCAGGTCGTCCGCACGAGCGCGGGCTTCCGCGTCGAGGGGGACGCGGCGGGGGCGGAACACTGGAGCCTGGACTGTGACCAGGTCGTGAACGCTCTCTGGGACGGGCGGCTCAACATCGATCGTGGGCTCGGCCTCCTGCCCACGCGCCCCTGGGTGCATCGGCTGAAGTACCGGGTGATGGTGGCACGGCCGGACCGTCTCCGCCAAATGCCGTCCCTGTCCTTCGTCCTGGGTCCGTATGGCGACGTCGCGGCCTACCCCGGCGGCGAGGCCTATGTCTCGTGGTATCCGGAATGTCTCCGCGGCTGGAGCACCGAGGTGGAGCCGCCGGTGGACTGGGCCGCCGCGTGCACGGGCCGCCTGCCGCCGGGCGAGCAGCTCGCCATCGGACGACGGGTCCTCGACGCCTTCGACCGGCTCGTGCCCGGCCTCGCGGGCGCCGATGTGCGGACCGTCGATGCCGGGGTCATCTTCAGCTGGGGGCAAACCGACATCACGGACCCCGCGAGCGTACTGCACCGCCGCGACGAGACGGGAGTCGAGTCCGCCGACGGGTACCATTCGGTGAATACCGGCAAGCTCACCACCGCGCCGCTCTTCGCAGTGGACGCGGCCGACCGGGTGGCGGGCCGGGTCGTGGCCCCGCGGAGCTCCTAGGACCCGGGCATGGATTCGATCGGCCCGTCCGCGACTCGCCGCGTGCCCAAGGTGGTCATCGGGCTTCCGGTCCACAATTCCGAGCGCTTCCTGCAGGAGACGCTCGAGTCGGTCGCGGCGCAGGACCATCCCAACCTCGAGATCGTCATCTCCGACGACGCGTCGTCGGATGGGACACCGGATATCTGCCATGCCTACGCCCGCCGGGACGCCCGGTGCCGCGTCGAGCGACACGCCCAGCGCATGGGATGGATCGCGAACTACAACTCACTCCTCCGGCACTCCACCGGGGACTATTTCCTGTGGGTGCCGCACGACGACGTCTACGATCCGGCCTATGTGGGGACCCTCGTCGCCCTCCTGGAGGCACGGCCAGACGCGGTGCTTGCGTACGCCACCACGCTGGCCATCGACGAGCACGGGAGCGTCCTCCGCCGCTTCGCGGGACATGCGGCCCTACACCGCGCCACCACGCCACTCCAGCGGGGGCTCCGCTATCTCTGGTGGACGGAGAACGAGAAATTCATTCCCTTCCGCGGGGTGGTCCGGAGCGGAGCGATCCGGGCGGTGGGCGGCCTCGAGCCCGGGCCGTGGGGCGTCTACGCCGACGACCTGTGGCTGTTCCGCCTGGCGCTGCTGGGGAGCTTTGTCCACGAGGCCCGCCCGCTCTGCCGAAAGCGGTACTACCGGGGCAGCGTCTCCACGCTGAACCGGTACACGCTCGGTCAGCGCATGGCCTACCTCGCCGCCCATCGAGCTCTCGCGCGCCGCGCGCGGCTCACCCGGCGTGACCAGGCCGTCTTGCTGACAGCGATCGCCCTTCGCCAGGCAGGCCTTGCCGCGGGGTGGCTGCTCCGTCGGTCCCGGCGTGGCGTGGATCGGTTTCTCCCCACCGATCGCCTGGAATGGTATATCTCGCCGGCCGAGCTCCCGCGGCGCCTTCGGAACCTCGCGCGCCGGGTGCGGCGCCTCGGGCCGCCCGGGCCGTAGGAGCCCTTGCCTGTTGGGGGCGCAGGCCCTAATGTGTGGCCCCATGGGATCGCTCGACGGGAAAGTGATCGTGGTCACGGGAGCCAGCCGCGGCATCGGCGCCGACATCGCGAGGCTCTTCGCCGCCGAGGGCGGCCGCGTGGTGTGCGCGGCCCGGACGCTTCGCGAGGGGGATCATCCCCTGGAGGGCTCGCTCGAGCACACGGTGAGCGAGATCCGCGGGGTCGGAGGCGAGGCCACCGCGGTGGCGGTCGACATCTCCGAGCCCGCCGAATGCGAGCGTCTGCTCGAGGCGGCGCGGAAGGCCTATGGCCCGGTGGACGTGCTCGTCAACAATGCCGCGCTGACCTACTTCATCCCGGTCCAGGACTATCCCGTCAACAAGTGGCTGCGCTCCTGGGCGGTGAACGTGCACGCGCCCTTCATCCTGAGCAAGCTCGTCCTCTCGGACATGGTGCCGCGCCGCCGGGGGAGCATCGTGAACATCTCCTCGGGCTCGGCCATCGGACCCGGTCGCGGGCCGTACCCGGAGCCGGAGCGCTATAGCGGAGGCACCTGCTATGGCGCGGAAAAGGCGGCGCTGGAGCGCTTCACCCAGGGGCTGGCCCGCGAGGTCTATCCCCACGGGATCTCCGTCACCGCGCTGTCGCCGTCCCAGGTCGTGCCCACGCCGGGCACGGTGCATCACAAGCTCGTGCGCGGCATGGACGACCCGCGGGGCGAGCCGCCCATCCTGATGGCGCGCGCAAGCTTGCTGCTCGCCACGCTCCCGTGCGAGCAGATCACCGGGCGGGTGACCTATAGCCAGGAAATCCTCAAGGAGCATGGCTGGATCACGGACGCCCGCGGGCGGGGCGTGGACTCCAAGGGCAGCGGCTACTCCCAGATCTAGCGGCCGGGCTCCCGGTCGATCCAGACGTCCTGCAGGCTCCCGAAGATGTCGATGCGCACCGAGCTGCCGGTGAAGTTCGCCGGAGAGCCCGCCGGAGAGACGTTAACATTGACATAGTAAATTTGTTAGGTGTATCTAACCAACATGCACGACGTCATCCGGCTGCTCGCCGAAGGCGGCCCGGCTCGCGTCCTTCTTGGCGCCGACCCGCGAGAGCCGCGGTGACGACGCTCGTGTTGCTGCTCGCGCTTCCGGCCGTGCTCGGGCCGGCGCCCGGCGCCGCTCAGTCCCCAACGCCTCCCGCGGGTGAGACCGATCCGGCGCCGATGGTCCTCCACATTCTCGACTACGTGGCCGTGGACTATCCGGGCGCGGTGAAGGACGGCCGGGTGCTCGACGACGGCGAGTACAAGGAGCAGGTGGAGTTCGTGGCCCAGGCCCGTGCCCTCCTCGCGCGCCTGGCCTCGCGGCCCGAGCGGGCGGCGCTGGAAGCCCAGGCCGAACGCCTCATCGCGCTCGTGCGCGACAAACGCCCCGGCGCGGAGGTGGCCACGCTGGCCGGCGAGCTGCGCTGGGCCCTCATCGCCGCCTACCGGATCGAGGTGGCGCCCAAACGCCCGCCCGATCTCCGGCGGGGCGCCGCGCTCTACGCCGAGCGTTGCGCCCTCTGTCACGGTGCCACCGGCCACGGCGATGGGCCCGCGGGGACCCGCCTCGATCCCAAGCCCAGCGATTTCCACGACACGGAGCGCATGGCCCAGCGCAGCCTCTACGGTCTCTACAGCACCATCACCCTGGGCGTGGAGGGGACGGCCATGGTGGGGTTTCGCGCGCTCAGCGAAGACGAGCGCTGGGCGCTGGCCTTTCACGTGGCCGCGCTCGGCACGCCCGAAGCGGAGCGGCAACGGGGGATGGCGCTGTGGAACGCCGGGCAGGGGCGGACGGCCTTTCCCGATCTCGCGAGCATCGCCACGCGCAGCCCGCGCGAGGTCGAGGCCCGCCACGGCGCCGACGCGCGGGCGCTTCTCGCCTTCCTGCGCGCCCAGCCCGATGCGCTGGGCGCCAAGGGCAATGCCGCCCTGGCCTCCAGCCAGCGCCTCCTGCGCGACAGTGTGGAGGCGTACCGGGAGGGACGCGCGCGCGAGGCCCACGACCTCGCGGTCTCGAGCTATCTGGACGGCTTCGAGCTTGCGGAGCCGAGTCTCGATGCGGTGGACCGCGGCCTGCGCATGGAGGTGGAGGCGGAAATGCTTCGCTTCCGCGGACTCGTCAAGGACGGCGCCCCGCTGGCCGCGGTGGAGTCCCAGGCCCGCACGCTCGAGGGGCTGCTGGCCCGGGCGCGGGACGTCCTGGAGGTCGGCGGGCTGCCGGCCGGCGCCGTCTTCGCGTCGGCCTTCATCATCCTCCTGCGCGAGGGTCTCGAGGCCATCCTGGTGCTGGCCGCCCTCATCGCGTTGCTCGTCAAGGCGAACCGCCGCGACGCGCTGCCCTGGGTGCATGCGGGCTGGATCCTCGCCCTTCTGCTGGGCGGGCTGACCTGGTGGGTGGCTTCCACCGTGGTGAGGATCAGTGGGGCGACGCGCGAGATGACGGAAGGGGTGACCGCGCTCGTCGCCGCCGCGGTGCTCCTCTACGTCGGCTTCTGGATGCACGGCAAGAGCCGCGCCTCACGCTGGCACGCATTCCTGGAGTCGCGACTGGCGGGGGCGCTGTCCGCTCGCACCATGCGGGCGCTGGGTTTCGTGTCCTTCCTGGCGGTGTACCGGGAAGTGTTCGAGACGGTTCTGTTCTACGAGGCCCTGGCCGCCGAGGCCGGGCCCGGATCGACCTTGATGCTGCTGGGAGGCCTCGCGGCGGCCGCGGCAACCCTGGTTGTGCTGAGCTGGCTGATCGTGCGCGGCAGCCTGCGCATGCCGCTCGGCCTGTTCTTCGGCGTCTCCTCGGTCCTCATCGGCCTCCTCGCCATCGCCTTCGCGGGCAAGGGCATCGCCGCACTCCAGGAAGCCGGCTCCCTGCCCACTCACACGGTGAATATCCCGGCGGTGCCGCTCATCGGCCTCTATCCCAGCGCGGAGGGGCTCGTCGTCCAGGCCATCCTCCTCGTGGTGGTGATGGTGGGCTTCGCCTGGACCTCGCGCTCGGTCCGCTCCGCCCGGGCGCTTTGACGCGCGCGGGCGGCTATGGCAGGATCGTCGGGATCAGACGAGCCCGCGGGGCCCGCGCCGAGGCCACGAACCGGCAGCCGAGTCAACGCCCGAATCAGGAGCCATCAATGCGCAAGTACCTCGACATCAAGCTGGACGACCGTACCGTCACCACGCGTGAGCTGTCCGGCGAGGCCGTGGTCAAGGCCGGCCGGTACTTGATCGCCAAGACGCTCCTCGAGGCCGGCGCCGCCACCGTGGACCCGCTCTCGCCGGCGAACCCGCTGATCTTCTCGGCGGGGCCCTTCGCGGGCTCGAGCTTCTCCAACGCCAACCGCACCAGCGTGGGCTGCAAGAGCCCGCTCACCGGCGGCGTCAAGGAGGCCAATGGCGGGGGCACCTTCAGCTATGGGCTCGGCCAGCAGAAGATCGCCGGCTTCACCCTGCACGGCGTCTCGCCCACCTGGGTGGTGCTCCACTTCAAGAAGGACGGCGGCATCGACTGGGACGACGCGACCCCGTACCTGGGCAAGGGGAACTTCGAGGCCCAGGCCATGCTGCACGCCCGCTACGGCAAGAAGGTGACCATCGGCCTTTGCGGGCCCGTGGGCGAGTATCAGGGTCTCATCGCCGGCATCGCCTTCAGCGACAAGGACGGCCGCCCCGCCCGCCTCTCCGCACGCGGCGGCGTCGGGGCGGTGATGGGGGCCAAGAAGGTCAAAGCCATCGTGGTGGACCTGGATCGCATCCCGCCCTTCGAGGATTCCAAGAAGGTCAACGCCGCCATCAAGAGCTACGCCAAGCTGCTGCAGGACGACTCCATGGTGAAGAACTTCTACGCGAAGATCGGCACCATGGGCATGGCCGACCTCCAGAACGCGCTGGGCGGGCTTCCGGTGAAAAATTTCAGCGCCGGCCAGCAAGCCGACGTGGCGGCGGGGGAGAAGTTCAAGATGGGCGGTGAGCACATCGCACCCTTGAACGTGTCGCGTGGCGGCGATCACACGCACGCCTGCATGCCCGGCTGCGTGATCCAGTGCAGCAACGTCTATCACGACGCCGCCGGCAAGGAAGTGGTCTCGCCGGTCGAGTACGAGACCCTCGGGCTCCTGGGCACGAACTGCGGGCTCAGTGACCCCGACGACCTCGCCCAGATGAACTTCATCGCCAACGACCTGGGCGTGGACACCATCGAGCTGGGCGCCATGATCGCGGTGCTGATGGAGGCGGGGCTCGGCGTGTTCGGCGACGTGAAGTTCATGACCGACACCCTCGCCGAGATCCGCCAGGGCACCGCCAACGGCCGCATCTGGGCGCAGGGCACCGCGCGCGTCGGTGAGCACTACAAGGTGCGGCGCGTGCCCGTCATCAAGAAGCAAGCTATCAGCGCGTATGATCCACGTGTCGTCGAGGCCACCGGGGTCACCATGATGGCCACCGCGCAAGGGGCGGACCACACCGCCGGTAATCTCCCGCGGCTCAAGACCCGTGAGATGGAGCTGCCCGCCATCATCGAGCAGAGCCTGCTCCAGCAGGCCCGGGTAGCGGCGAGCGACTCGCTGGGGCTCTGCATCTTCGGCGGCGGCGTCACCACCGCCAACCTCGACTTCATCACCGACGCCATCAATTCCGCCCACGGCACGAGCCTGACCAAGGATTTCTTCGAGGCGCTGGGGCGGGACACCCTCAAGCTCGAGTGGGAGTTCAACCGGCAGGCGGGCTTCACCGACAAGGACGACGAGCTGCCCGGGTTCTTCTACTCCGAGCCCTTGCCGCCGACCAACCACGTAGCGCGCTTCCACGGGGCGGAGGTCCACGGCATGTACGCGAAGCTGCCCGCCTGACCCGGTCCGGGGATTCCGCCGCGGAGACGGAGTCCGCCGCGCTCCAGCACGAGGAGCGCGGCGAGCAGATAGGCGAGCCCCAGGGTGAAACCACCCAGCACGTCCGAGATCCAGTGCATGTCCAGGTAGAGCCGGCTCGCCGCCACCACCACCACCGTCGCCCCCGCGAGCGCGCCGCCCAGCACGCGCCAGCGCCGCCGAGCGCGCGACCCCGCCAGCACGTAGGCCGCCAGGCCGAGCAGCACCACCAGGCTCAGCACATGGCCGCTGGGGAAGCCCCAGGGCTCCAGATTGGGCCGGGGCCGATCGATCAGGCGCTTGGCCACCAACTGCAGCACCCCCGTGCCCGCCATGAAGAGGGGGATGAGCAGGGCGTGACGCCGATTGCCCCGCCAGGTCATGGCCGAGACCAGCAGGATGAGCAGGATCAGCCCCCCGGCGTCTCCGAGTGAGGTGACCGCGCCCATGCCGGCGCCCAGGGCCGGCCCCTGGGTCTGCTGAACCAGCCGGCGTACCCCCTGGTCAAAACTACCCAGGTAGTCGTGGATGGCCAGGGCGGCGACCGAGAGAAAGGCGACGGTGGACAAGGCGGTCGCTCCCCTCAGGGGATCCCGAAGCCACCGCCAGACCGGGCCAATCCGCATCCGTCAGATTGTCACACAGTCCGTAAGCCCTTGGTATCCCGGTTGCAGTAGCGGAGGCCATGCGCGTCCTCCGTGGCCTGGCGCTCGTCGCCGGCCTCATCGTGGTTCTCGTCCTGCTGGTGCGACTGGGCGCGGACTCCGTATGGACGTCGATACGCTCGGTGAGTCCTGCCCAGCTCATCCTCCTCTGCCTCATCTATGGTGTCTCCCAGGTGCTCGACACCATCGGCTGGCGTTGCGCGTTCGCGCGCGCGCGCGTGCCGTTCTTCCGGCTGCTCGCGGCGCGCTCGGCCGGCGAGGCGGTGAACGCAGTGACCGTGCTGGGCGGGGTGGGCGGCGAGCCCGTGAAGGCCTGGCTGGTGAGCGACGAGGCCTCGAAGGAAGAGAGCGTGGCCTCGGTGATCATCGCCAAGACCGCCATCACCGCGGCCCAGCTCGTGCTCCTCTTCGTCGGCACGGTGCTGGCGCTCACCACGCTGGACCTCGACGGCCTCGTCGTGCGCGCAATGCTCGGGCTGCTCGTGATCGAGGCGCTCGCGGTGGGCGGATTCTTCGCGCTGCAGGTGACGGGCGTGATCGGCAAGTCGCGCCGCGTGCTCGCCGCGGTGGGGGTGCCCACCGCGGGCCTGCACGTGTATCGCCTGGATCGCGCGCTCCGTGGCTATTACGCGAAGGAATGGCCGCGATTCCTGGCGTCGGTGGCCTGGCACTTCGCCGGCTGGTTGGTGGCGGTGGTCGAGGCGGCCTACGCGCTGCACCTCGTGGGCGTGGGGAGCGGGCTGAGTGTCGCCGCGGTGGTGGAAGCCCTCGGCGCCGGCGTGCGCTTCCTCACCTTCTTCGTGCCCGCCAGCGTGGGGGTGCTCGAGAGCGCCAACGCCGCCGTCTTCGTGACGCTGGGGTTCGGCGCCAGCGCGGGGCTCGCCTTCACCCTGCTGCGGCGGGCCCGTCAGGCCATCTGGGTGGTGGCGGGGATCGTGGTGCTCGCGGCGATGCGCGCGCGGTGGGTGCGCGCGCAGTGGACCCGTTTTGTCGCGCCGATCACGCTCAAGCGGCGCGGGAGGGCGGAGAAGGGGCGGGCGCGGCGACGAGCAGCCGCAGCGCGCGCGGCAGCACCTCGATCTCGTCCTTGACCGGGCCCTTCACCACCGAGACTCGCCGGCCGCGCACGAGGAGAGCGTCCGCGGCGGCGGTAGGCAGGCGCAGCAGCCGGCGCAGCAATCGGCCCCACAGCGCCAGCCGGGTGGTGCGGGGCAGCACGAAGACGTCCAGCAGCCCGTCGGTGGGCGAGGCCGCGGGAGTGAGGCTCAGGAATCCCCCGTACGCCTCGACATTGGCCACCGTGACCAGCGCCGCCTGCCGGGACACGGTCCGGCCGTCGACCTCGACTCGGATGGCGCCACGCAGTGGCTCGACGAGAAAGCGCCGCGCGGTCCACACGTAGGCCAGGAGCCGCCGCAGCCGGGAGCGGGGCTGGGCGCCCACTGCTTCCACCGCGGCCTGGATGTCCGCCAGCATGCCGTAGCTCGAGTGACAGAGGAAGATCTCGCCGTTGGCGGCCGCCGCGTCGGCGCGGATGATCTCGCCGTGGTCGAGCAGCTCCACCACCGCCTCCACTTGGCCGCGGTGTCCGAAGGCCCGCGCGAAGAGATTGCCGAAGCCGCTCGGCACCGGCACGAACGGGATCTGGTGGCGTATCGCCACCCGCGCCGCCGCGCTCATGGTGCCGTCGCCGCCCACGCAGACGAGGTGCGAAATGCGCGCGCCGCGAGGACGGCGCCAGCGGGCGAGGCGGCGGAGATCCGCGATGGCGTCGAGCCGCGTCCGCCAGCCGCGCGCTTCGAGCGCGACCTGCAGCCGGCGCGCCAGGGCCAGCGCGCGGCCATTGCCCGAGCCCGGGGTTGCGAAGATCTGGATCATCACCCCAGGAGCAGCAAGGCGGCTGCCAGGGTCAGTGCGCGCCAAGTGCCCGTGGGGATGGAGCGCGCGCCCCCTCCCGGGCGGCCCGCGGTACCCTCTACCCGGTAGTTTGCGGCCGCCGCGGGCCCGCGCGCTCGGCGCTCCCGGCCAGCAGGACGCCGCTCACCACGAGAATCGGCACCGCCAGCCCGATGAGAGTCCAGGTGACCCGCACCGCCTCGCCGCCGATGCCACCGCCATGGAGAAGGCGGACGTGCGCGAGGATCCCGTCCGGCGGGCCGCCCAGCACGGCCGCGAAGGCGAGCAGCGCGCCGGTGAGACCCAGGAGGCCGTTGACCGCGAGGGTCAGAGCGCCCAGCAGACGGTGCAACCCGCCGCCGCTGGGCCGCCGGCGGGAAGGATGCGCGCGCCGCCGCCGCCACGTGGACGGCGGCCAGAGCCAGAGCCCCGTCGCTCCCTCGACCAGGAGCAGCAGCCCCAGCAGTCCCACGATGGCGGAGCCGGGGCGGCCCATGTGCAGCGAGGTGTGAAGCCGGTGCACCGCCACCAGGACGGAGCGATCGGGGAACCGGCTGCCGAGCACGGTGCCGCGATAGGGATCCACCCAGACCTCCACGCGGTCGCCGCGCCACCGGAGCTCGATCCGGTGCGGCTCCCGTGCGGAGCGCGCGAGCCGGACCGCGCGCGGCTCGGCGCCCGGGTACCGGGCGCGGGCGCTGGCCACGGCGGCGTCGAGCGAGGCGGCCGACGCCGCGGGCTCGACCGCCGGCGGCCGTCCGTCGAGGGCCGCGCCGAGCTCCTCGCGATAGACCAATGCCGAGCCGCTCAGGCCGAGGACCAGGACCACGGGACCGGTGAGCAGCCCGATCCAGCGGTGCACGCGAACGACGGCGGGGCGCATGGCGTGAGAGCCTACGCGGAGGTCCAGGACCCGTCAACGCCGGTGTATGATCCCCGCATGCAATCACGTCAGCTCGGCGGGACGGCGGTGGAAGTCTCGGCTCTCGGTCTCGGCTGCATGTCACTGTCCGGGGTCTACGGGGCGGCCGACGACGCGGCCTCGGTCACGCTCATCCAGCACGCGCTGGATCGCGGCATCACCCACCTCGATTCCTCCGATATGTACGGCTGGGGGCAAAACGAGGAGGTGATCGGTCGCGCCGTCCGCGGCCGGCGGGCCGGCGTGGTGATCGCGACCAAGTTCGGCCAGGTGCGCAATCCCGCCGGCGGCGGCAATCTCGTCAACGGCAGGCCGGACTACGTGCCGCAGGCCTGCGAGGCCAGCCTCCAGCGCCTCGGCGTGGAGGTGATCGACCTCTACTACCAGCATCGCGTGGACCCCGCGGTCCCCATCGAGGACACGGTGGGCGCGATGAAGCAGCTGGTGGCCCAGGGCAAGGTGCGAAGCCTCGGCCTCTGCGAGGCGGCGCCCGCCACCATCCGCCGGGCGCACGCGGTGCATCCGCTCGGCGCGGTGCAGACCGAGTACTCGCTGCTCTACCGCACGGAGGCGGAGGAGACGCTCCGCACCTGCCGGGAGCTGGGGATTTCCTTCGTCGCCTACTCGCCGCTGGGCCGCGGGTTCCTCACCGGCCAGATCCAGAAGCCGGAGGACATTCCCGAGGGCGACCGCCGCCGCGACCACCCGCGCTTCCAGGACGGGAATTTTGGAACGAATGTCGCGCTGGTGCATCGGCTCGAGGCCATCGCCGCGGAGAAGGGCTGCACCCCGGCCCAGCTCGTGCTGGCGTGGCTGCTCGCGCAGGGGACCGACGTCCTGCCCATCCCGGGAACCAAGCGCAAGGACCGGCTCGAGGAGAACCTGGGCGCCCTCCGCGTGCGCCTGGACGCGGGCGACGTGGAGCGGATCTCCGCCGCGGTTCCCGCGGGGGCGGCGGCGGGCACCCGCTATCCCGCCGCGCAGATGAAGGCGGTCTACATCTAGGCCCGACCCGCCGCGCCGGTCACTTGTCGAGCCAGGTGTCCTGGAGCCGGCAGCAGTTGTAGACGACGTTGTGCGGGATCAGGTTCTTCACGTAGGGATGGTGGGCGAAGCGGTCCACCCGCCAGCCCATGATGGGCCGCGGGGCCTCTTCCTCGAGCCGCTTCTGGATCTGGGCCACCAGGACCAGGCGCTTGGCGGCGTCCGTCTCCTGCGACTGCTGCTCGATCAGCTTCATGATGCCCTCATCGCAGTGCCCGCTGTAGTTGCGGGACGAGCCGCAGGCGTAATTCTCGAAGAAATTGCCGTCGGGATCGTCCACCCCGAGCCCGGTGAGGTTGGCCGCGACCTGGAACTCCCGGCGGGTGGCGAGGGGATGCCACTGCGCCGTCTCCACCTGCTTCAGCGTGGCCTCCACCCCGACCGCCTTCAGCTCGTTGATCACGAAGGCGGCGAAGTCGAGATAGATGGCGATGGCGCGGGTGGCCATCTCCACGCGCAGGGGATGGCCGGGGCCGAAGCCCGCTTCCGCCAGCAGCTTCTTGGCGCGCCCCTTCTCGTCGGGGCCCTTGCCATACCCCGCGAGCTGGGTGAGGTCCTTCTCGGCGAGTCCCCACACGCCCCAGGGCTTGGGGGAGAGCGAGGCGCCCACGACGGCGCTGCCACGGTGCACCGCCTGCACGTACGAGCGCCGGTCGATGGCGAGGCTGAACGCGCGCCGGACCTTCACGTTGTCGAAGGGCGGCCGGGTGGTGTTGATGAGGATGTTCTCGTTGACGTTGGTGGAGGTGACCGTGAACACCATCTTCGGCACCGAGCCCTTGAGCTGCTCGGCGATGTCCACGGTGGTGTCGCCCGGATAGGCCACGTCCACCTGACCGGCCTGCAGCGCGGCCACCCGCGTGCCGCGCTCGACCACCACGATGTAGCGCACCCCGTCGAGATAGGGCCGGCCCTTCACGAAGTAGTCGGGGTTCTTCACCAGGTCCACGGTCTCGCCGCGCTTCCACTCCTTGAACTTGAAGGGGCCGGTGCCGATGCAGCGCGAGCGATGCTCGGCGAGCGGCACGTGGGCGGGAATCACCGGCGAATAGCCGGAGGCGAGCATGACCAGCAGCGAGGGCTGCGGCCGCTTCAGCCGGAACACCACCGTGTGGGCATCCGGCGCCTCGATGGCGTCGACGTTGCTGTACCACTCCTTGCGGGGGTTCAGACGGAGCTTCGCGGAGGCGTCGGCCGCCTCGCGGACCACGTCGAAGGTGAACTTCACGTCGCGGGAGGTGAAGGGCTTGCCGTCGTGCCAGCGCACGTCCTTCCGGAGGAAGAATACGAGGTTCCGGTAGCCGTCCTGCCAGGACCACCGCTCGGCCAGCTCGGGCATGATGTTCTCGGGACGCTCCATCTGCTTGAGCTGGTCGAAGACCACGAGGTTGGAGTAGCAGGGCATGGCGGGCCAGGTGACCGAGTTGGTCGCGCTCTCGTGAATGGCGAATCCCTGCGGGAGATCCTCACGGTGCACCAGCTTGAGCACCCCGCCCGGCTTGCCCTCGCGCGGCGCGGGCGCCTGCGCGAAGGCGGGAACGGCGAGGAGGAGCAGGGTGACGACGAGGCCGATCACCGGCCGGGACTGGCGCATGGGAACCTCCGTGGGCGGGGGAGAGCCGAGGGCACGATACCGTGATGGTACCGGGATCGCGGCGCGGCGACAAGGCGCTCGCGTTCCTTTGCGCCGCTCCGTGGGCACGTGGTATCCATGGTGGGTCGAGGGAGTGTCGAGTGGAGTGCACCCATTGCCAGGAGGCCGCCCGTGACTGTCGACCGCTACACCAGGGTCGTGCTGACCGTCATCGCCGTCGCGCTCACGGTCCTCGCCGTGCGCCCGTGGATTCCGGAGCCGGGTCCCGCCCAGGCCCAGACGACGAGCCCGAGGTACGAGGTGGTGGTCCCGAAGGACTGGGGCAAGCTCGTCGCCTTCGGCAACAACAACCTCCTCCTCGAGGCGCCGGACAAGAGCCTGCGCATCGTCGACGTGGAGGGCAAGGCGCCGGAGTATCCGAAGGTGAAGGCGCACATCCGTTGGCAGTGATGGCGCGCGCCCGTATCCTCGCTGTCTCTCTGCTGGCCTTCGTCGCCGTCGGCGCCCCGATGATGGGGACCCGGACCGCGGGGGCCCAGTCGGCGAGCACGGACTCCTTCCGGGTGGAGGTGGACCGTGAGGCACCCACCCGGGGCGCGATCGCGGGCTGGCTCTACAACGACAGCCGCGATACGGTGGGGTTGGTGCGCCTGCGTCTCGAGGTGATCGACGACGACGGGAAGGTGGTGGAGCGCCAGCAGGGCTGGGCCTACGGCAACCTGCGGCCCGGCGATCGTGCCTTCTTCCGCCTCCCGATCCCCGAGCGGAAGGGGACGCGGCGCATCACCGTCGAGTCCTTCGTGATCCAGTCGGTGCAGTCGCCCTGACGTCCGACCGACCCGCGCGCGCGGGCTAGACGCCCGCCCGCTTGAGAGTGGCCTCGATGTTGGCGGGGCTGGGGGCGCGCTTCCCGGCCTCGACCTCGCGCATGGTCTCGATCACCGCGTTGGAGACCGGCGTCTTCACGCCGCGCTCGCGGCCCTGAGCCGCCACGTGGCCGTTCATGTACTCGATCTCGGTGGGCCGGCCCTTGATCACGTCCTGCGCCATGGAGGCGCGCCAGTTCCGCCCGCTCGCGGCCGCCGGGGTTAGCATCCGGTCCAGCGCCTCCCAGGTCTCGCGCTGATCCGCCCGCGCCCACTCCTCGGCCTCGACGCCGCCGAACTTGGGAATGCGCAGGCCCGCGGCCAGGCCCACGCGGGCGGATTCCGCGGCCAGATGGATGGTGATGGCGCGGCCGGCCTCGCTGGAGGCGACCTCGAGATTGCCCAGCCCGGTCATGGCCTGCACGGGATTGCCCATGCAGTTCTGCGACAGCTTGCACCAGCGCTCCCCCCACAGATTGTCGGTGGCCCGCGAGCCATCGATCACGGAGCACATCTCCGCCAGCTCGTTCACGCGCGGGGTGATCCGCCCGTCGTGCTCGCCGGGCCGGAAGACGTCGTGGCCCTTGCCGGTGCCTCGCTCCATGCCGCGCTCGACTTGACCCGGCTTCCAGAGGGCCACGCCGATCTTGGACATGATGAGCCCCACCGAGCGGCCCGCCCCCGCCACCGCGGCCACCATGGGGTCCGGCCAGCAGTTCTGGGACGACACCACATAGCCCTCGGGGGAGAGATGGCGCAGGGCGAGCTGGGTGGCCCACGGCGTGTCGTAGGCCTTCATGGCCACGAAGGCGATCTCGAAGTCTCGCGGCAGACGGGCCGCGTCGTTGAGATGCACCGCGGTGGGCCGCGCCTCGAAGGGATCGTGCGGTCCCGTGACCGAGATTCCCTTCTGGCGAATCGTCTCGACCTGCTCCGCCCACGGGTCCACCAAGGTCACGTCGTGGCCCGAGCGGGTGAGGAAGGCCCCCAGATAGCTGCCGATCGCCCCTGCGCCGATGAAGAGGATTTTCTTTGGCATGGCGCGGATTATGGCATGGCGGAGGAAACATTGACAGCCCTTGGCGGCGCGTGATACCCGAGCCAGGGTGACCTCTTCGACCCCCGCCAACCCCCGCCTCGCGCGGCGGCTGATTCTCGACGAGCTCTTCGACCTCTCGCTCTACGAGGCGCTGCAGCGCGTGGCGCCGCCGCCGGAACGCAAGGTGCTGGCCGAGCTGATCCCCGTCGAGCGGCGGCACCTGGAGTTCTGGCAGCGGTTCTTCGCCCTCCGCCTCGACCGGCTCGACTGGGGCCGCCGGCTCAAGCTCGCGTTCCTCGTGCTCGTCTGCCGGGTACTGGGGGCGCCCGCCATCCGTCTCGTGCTCGAGGCCATCGAGGTGCACGGCGTGCGCAAGTATCTCGGGGTGTGGAAGACGTACGGCGACGGGCCGCTGGGGCCCGCGGTACGGGAGGTCCTGGAGGACGAGTTCCGTCACGAGGACGTGGTGGTGACGGGCGGGGAGTCGCGCTGGATCAACGCCGAGCGCGTGCGGGACATCTTCCTCGGCGGCAATGACGGCCTGGTGGAGATTCTCGGCGCCATGAGCGGCTTCTTCGCCGCCTTCGGGGCCTCGGTCACCCTGGTGATGGCCGGTCTGACGGTGGCGGTGGCAGGGGCGCTGTCCATGGCCGCCGGCGCCTACATCGCGGTGAGCTCCGAGATCGAGGTGGCCCGCGTGGAGGTGGAGCGGCGGCGCTTCCTGGGCGAGGCGGAGGGCAAGGTCCCCGTCGAGCGCCCCGTCGTCACGGGACTGGTGGTGGGGATCAGCTATTTCCTGGGGGCGCTGGTGCCGGTGCTCCCCTTCCTTTTCGGGGCTACCACCGTGGTCCCGACCATCCTCACCGCGGGGAGCATCATCATCGCGGTGTCCACGGTGCTGTCGTTTCTGTCCGGCATGGACGTGGGCCGGAGACTCCTCACGAACCTGGTGATCATCGCCGCCGCTGTCAGCGTCACTTACGCGATCGGCGTGATCACCAGGTCCGTGTGGGGGATCGTCGGCTCCGCTAGCCGGTGACCGCCACGTAGCGGTCGTTGCCGTCCCGGCGTACGAGGAGCATCAACGGCTTGTCCTTGGCCCGCTTGTCCACCGCCTCGCGCAGATCCTCCACGCTGGTGATGGGCCGGCGGTCCGCCTGCACGATCACGTCACCCGCCTGGAGGCCGGCCTCGGCGGCGGGGCTGCCATTGCGGACGTCGCGAATCAGCACGCCCTTGGTGCCCGCGGGCAGGGACAGCGCCTGCGCGACTTCCGGCGTGATGGGGGCCACGGTGACCCCCAGGGCGCCCTTGTCGTCCGCCTTGGCCGCTACCACGTCAGTGTCACGATCCTCCAGCTTCGCGATGGTGGCCGACAGCGTGAGCGTCTTGCCTTCACGCAGCACCTTGATCGGCACCTGACGGCCCGCGGGGAGATCCGCCACCAGCCGCGGCAGGTCTTCCGTGCGGGTCACCGCGTGACCGTCCAGCTCGACGATCACGTCACCCTGCCGGACACCGGCCTTGGCCGCGGGCGAGCTCTCCGTCACCTGGGCGACCAGCGCGCCCTTGCCGGCTTCGAGCCCGAGGCCCTTGGCCAGGGTGGGCGTCATTTCCTGGATGGAAACGCCCAGCCAGCCCCGCTCGACGCGGCCGGTGGACGCGAGCTGCGACACCACGGACTTGGCGAGGTTCACCGGGATGGCGAATCCGATACCCACCGAGCCGCCGGTCTGGCTGAAGATCGCCGCGTTGATCCCGACGACCTGTCCGCGCGAGTTGATGAGCGGGCCGCCGCTGTTGCCGGGATTGATCGAGGCATCCGTCTGGATGAAGTCGTCGTAGGGACCGGCGCCGATCACGCGCCCGGTGGCGCTCACGATGCCGGTGGTCACGGTCTGCGCGAGGCCGAACGGGTTGCCGACGGCCATCACCGCCTCGCCCACCTGGAGCGCGGCGGAGTCGCCGAGGGCCACCACGGGAAGATCGGTCGCCTCGACCTTGAGAAGCGCCAGGTCGGTGCGGGCGTCACGGCCCACCACCTTGGCGGGAAGCTCGCGGCCGTCGGCCAGCTTGACGCGGACCTGGGTGGCGCCGTCCACCACGTGGTGGTTGGTCACGATGTAGCCGCTCGCGTTGATGATGAAGCCCGAGCCGAGGCTCCGGCCCTTCCGCTGGAGGCGGTCGGACGGATCGTCCGGCGTGAAGGGGAAGGGCGCGCGCAGCTGCGGCGACTCCTGCGCGCGCGTGGCGCTGACGTTCACCACCGCGGGCTTGACCGCGCGGGCCAGCTCGACCCAGGCCGGGGCGGGAACGGTCGGCGCGGTGACCGCCACCGGACGATCGGTCCAGATCGGCGTGTCGGTCCTGCCGAAGCCCGGCGAGACCGCGCCCAGCGCTCCGAGCGTGAAGACAATGGCGATGAGGCCCGTCGCGGGCCAGGCCCAGTGGCGGCGGATGGTCGGGAAGTCCATGGCTCCTCCATGTACGGTTGTACGGGATTCACTAGAGATTGAAGTTCATCCTAGACCATAGCGGACACGGATGAGAGGAGGATGAAGCGAGCGTGAGAAGTTTCTTAGCCGGCGGCCCCGCGCCGAGGGGCCTCGCTTGACAATGGGGGGCCGGCGGCCGATGGTGGCGGACGTGGCCTCCGACGAGGATTCTCTCGAGACCCTCTACGCGCGCGGCGTCACCGATGGGTTGCCGGTGGTGCCACCCACCGCGGCGCGCGTGCGCGAGGCGGTGGCGGCCAGCGGCCGCGCCGGCGACGAGGTGGTGGGCCTGGTGGCGCCGCGGCTCGGGCGCGCCACCGTGGAGCGCATCGCCGTCAACGCGGTGATGGCGGGGTGCCGGCCGGAATACCTCCCGGCGGTGATCGCGGGGGTGGAAGCGATCTGCGACCCCGAGTTCTCGCTGGTCGGCGTCTCGGGCACCACCGACGCGGTGGCGCCGCTGCTCATCCTCAACGGGCCGGTGCGCAAGGCCCTCGACGTGAACTCGGGCGCGGGCGCCTTCGGTCCCGGCTGGCGCGCGAACGCGACCATCGGCCGGGCCGTCCGTCTCTGCTGGCTCAATATCGGCGGCGCCGCCGCCGGGCTCATCAGCATGTCCACCTTTTCCCAGCCCGGCCGTTACTCCTACTGCATCGGCGAGAACGAGGAGGCCAGCCCCTGGGAGCCGCTGCACGTCGAGCACGGCTTCGGCGCCACCGACAGCACGGTGGCGGCGATGGCGGCGGAGACGCTCCAGGTGGTGGCGGACACCCAGCACCGCACCGCCCGCGACGTGCTGGCCACCATCGCGCGCAGCGGCGCGGTGATCGCCAGCGACGGCCACGCCGGGCTCACCGACACCCTGCTCGTGATCGGGCCCGAGCACGCCCGCACCATCGGCGCCGACGGCTGGTCCAAGGCGGACGTGCGGGAATTTCTCTGGGCGGAGACGCGCGCCCGCGTGGACGGGGCGCTGGTACCCAAGTTCCGGGCCCCCGAGCACCTGCACATCGTGGTGGCAGGCGGCCCGGCGGGGCGCTTCTCGGCCTGGCTCCCGGGCTGGCCCTTCCCGGGCGCGCCCGCGCGCCTCGTCCTCAAGCGGATCGGGCCGGCCGGCGGCTGAAAAAGGCCCATCTACTTTGTTGGCGCCCTCGGCCGCACGCTCAACGTAGAGAGTACGCCTCGCGTGCGACTCTCGGGCGCCGCCTCGCATCTGGACCTTTTTGAGCCGCCGGCGAGTTGTTTTGCAGCTGGCTAGCGCGCGCCGGCCACTCCCGCGTCGAAGGACAGCCCGATCTTCTTGAACTCGTCCAGCACGTCGGGCCCGATGGCCTCGAGCTGCTCGGCGACGATGGGCGGCAACCCGATGTCGTTCCGGTCGTGGACACCGCCGGTGATGACGGTCTGGAGGACGCTGTCCTTGGTGTCCACGTTGCGGAAGCCGCGGCACCAGCCGGGCGGGCAGGAGAACGAATCCCACTGCTCCAGCACCACCGTCTCCTCGCCGCGGTCGCCCACGTAGAACTCGAACTTGCCCTCCAGCACGGTGAAGGTCTCGAAGGTCTTCACGTGCGCGTGCAGCGCCGGGCCCTGGCCGGGCGGGCAGACCGAGATGAACATGGTCATGCCCGCCGCGCCGTACACCGGGGCCTGATTCCCGAAGGGCGAGTCGGTCTTCTCGAGCACTACCGGCATGATCTTCCGCGCGAAGATGATGTCGCGGGCGGCCAGCGGCACCCGGTCATTGCCCTTCATGGTGGACATGGGCTCGAGGCGGGCGAAGCGCGCCACCCGCTCGTCGATCTCGGCGCGTGAGGGATTGACGGTCTGCATGGGACGGTCTCCTTGGGTGCGGGCTATTCGATGCCACGGAAATAGCCGGGGGGTACCGGCTGATACTCCTTGGAGCGGACGTACCCGCGCTTCTTGAGACAGCCGCGGTACACGTCCTGGATCATGACCGGGTAGGTGGGCGTCGGGGCCGCTTCCTTGGCGCACTCCTGGCTGTCGCTGACGAACTGCTCCGGGGTCGCGCCCGGCCTGGACCAGAAGAAGGCGGTGCACCCGCCGAGCAGGGTCACGAGGACGGCGGCGGAGGCTAGCCCGAGGATCGCGCGACGATGCGACATGTCGGATCTCCCGTCGTGCTGCCGTGGTGATCAGGGAAGGGGCTTGCAGCCGGGACGATCGTAACGGTGAAACTCGCCTCGCGCATTGATGGCGACGCGGATCGAGGGCTCGGGCCCCCGCGGCTCGAGGTGGTGCCAGCGATTCTTGGGGCCGAAGACGAAGTCACCCGCGCGCCCCCGGATCGGCTTGGGCTCGTCTTCGATGTACCAGTCGATGTCGCCCGCCACCACCACCCACCACTCGTCGTGGAGGTGGTAGTGGGTGTCGTTCGGATGGCCCGGGGGCTGGCAGATGATGAAGGCCTGGATGTCGTCGGTGAGCACGAGCGCCTCCGACCACGGCGGCGTGCCCTTGCGCGCGCGCAGCTCCTCCACGCGGGTCCAGAGACGGCCCGTCTCCATCAGCGGAACCCGGACCGCCATGGCTAGCGGGAGACCTGCATCTCGGCCGCGATGAGCCGGTAGTCGGCGCGTGGCTTGAACGTCACCCGCTGGCTCGTGCCGTAGACGATGACTTCCTGGAAGAGCTCGAGCCACGGCTTCTCGTCGTGGATGATCTGGGTGGCCTCGGTGTAGAGCGGCTTGCGTCGGGCCGGATCCAGCGAGTAGCGCGCCTGCTCCATGAGCTCGTGGAAGCGGTGCCCGGGCTGGCTGCCCGCCCAGTACTTGCCGTTGAGCCCGGTGGGATGGAGCAGGCGCCAGATGCTTCCGTCCGCGTCGAGCAGGGTGGACTGGGGGTTGATGAGGAGGAGGCCGCCCACGGGGATGGCGCGGTCGTTGACCATCTTCTGGCGGGCGCCCATCTCCATCATGGCGATGCGGGCGCGGATACCCGCCTTGGCCCACATGTCGGCGATGACCTCGATGAGCTGCTTGTCGTTGACCATGGTGCCCATGCCGGCATGCAGGGTCACGTCGATGCCGCCGGGGAAGCCGGCCTCGGTGAGGAGGGCCTTGGCGCGCGCCACGTCGTAGGAGTACGGCTTCAGCGCGGGGTTGTGGCCGAAGTCGGTGTCGGCCACGCCCCCGCTATACGGCTTTCCGTAGCCGGCGTAGATGCCCTTGACGATGCCATTGATGTCGAGCGCGTGATGCAGGGCCTGGCGGACGCGCTTGTCGGCGAGCGGGCCCTGGGTGGCGTTCATCGCGCACGCCGCCGTGCGCGACGAGGGGACGCTCACGATGCGCGTGGTCCGCCCCTCCGCGATGGCCTTGATGCGGTCGGGCGGGACATTGGTGACGATGTCGGCCTCGCCCCGGTCGAGCGCGACCAGGCGGGGGAAGTCCTCGGGGATGGGCTTCCAGACCACGCGGTCCACTCCCGGCTTCTTGCCCTCCCAGCCCCACCAGTCGCGGTTGGCCTCCATCACGAGGCGCTCGTCCTTCACCCACTCGACGAAGCGGTAGGCGCCGGTGCCCACCGGGCGCCGGGCCAGCTCCTTGACGCCCTCGTCGGTGGTGAGGCGGGCGGGGAGGATCTGCGAGCCCATCTGCGCCATGCGTACGGGCAGGAGGGGGTCCGGCTTCTTGGTGACGATACGCACGAGGCCGGGGTTGGGGGCCTGCACCGCCTCGATGGTGGCGAAGCCCGCCGTCACCCCCGTCTTGCCCGGCACGAGGTTGCGCTCGAGGGTGGCCTTGACGTCGTCGGCGGTGAGCGGCGCGCCGTCGTGGAACTTCACGCCGGAGCGGAGCGTGAACTCCCAGGTGGTGTCGTTGACGGCGCGCCACGCGGTGGCCAGTCCCGGCTGGAGCACGAGGGCCGAGTCCCAGCGCGTGAGGGAGTCGTAGAGGTTGTAGAAGTAGTTGACGGTGAGCACCTGGGTGCTGCGGCCCGGGTCCATCGTCGTCGCCTCGGCGGGCTGCGCGATGGTGATCTGGAGGGGCTGGGCCGGCGCCGGTCGCGGGGCGATCCCCACTCCCAGCGCGAGCGCCATGAGGCCGACGGCGGCGACGCGGATCCGGGCGCGCCTCATCCGTAGATCTTCCGGAGCTCTCCCGCCGCCCATTTCACCGCGTCCTCCGCCTTCATGCCCTGCACGCTCTTGGCGAACATGTCGGTGAGGATGTACTTGGAGTAGACCTCGGTGGCCTTGGCCGAGGGCGGGCCCGCGTAGCCGATCATGCGCGAGGCGGCGGCGGCCTGGCGGTAGATCCTCATGGGCTGGTCGACCTTGTTCCACAGGGGGTGCTGCTCCCAGTACTTGGTGGAGCCCACCGAGAAGCCCTCCGCGACCTCGAACCACTTGCCGAACTGTTCCTTGCCGTGGAGCCACTTGAGGAAGTCCTTCGCGAGCTTCTGGTTCTTCCCGTACTTCATGACGGCGTGCGAGAACGCCACGTGATAGCTCCAGGTGCCGGCGGGCCCGGCGGGGAGCGGCGCGTGCTCGATATCGCGCACCATCGGCTCGCCCTTCTCGTCCTTGATCTTGTCCTGGCCACGCTTGGCCGCGATGTAGATGCTGGCGCCATTCAGCGTTGCGGCGATCTCGCCGGCAAGAAAGGCCCGATTATTGGTGGTGTCGTCCCAGGCCAGGCCGCCCTCGTCGCAGGCGTCCTTCCAGAAGGCCTGCATGAACTTCACCGCCTCCACCGCCTCCTTGCTCTCGAACACGACCTTCTTGCCGGTCTGGTCGACCTCGGATGCCCCGTAGGCCCAGATCGTCGGGTAGCTCCACGCGGGGGCGTCACCGAAGGTATGGCCGAGGGTCTGGCCATAGGGATGGCCATTCTTCTTCAGCTTCATCCCGACCTGCCGCAGCTCCTCGAGCGTCTTGGGAAAGGTGGTGGCGCCCACCTCGGCGAACCACGACTTCCGGTAGGCGATCTGGAGACCGACGATCCCGTGGGGCAGCGCGAGCCAGCGCTTCCCGTCCTTGGAGGCGGCCTCCGCCTGGGCGTAGTAGCCGCCCTGGTCCTTGCCCTGCCACTCGCCCAGGTCGGTCATGTCGGCGAGGGCGTTCTGGTAGAGGTGGGGCCAGTTGTGCAGCATCATGATGATGTCGGGGCCACTGCCCGACTGGATGGCGGCGGTGATACGGGGCTGGAGATCGTTACCGTTGACGGTCTCGAGCTGGATCTCCGCGCCGAGGGCCTTGGAGGCCGCGGGCAGGATGTCCTGCTTCAGCGCGACGTCGCAGGCGGGAATGAAGTCCACCCAGCGGAGCAGGTGGAGCTTGGTCCCCTGCGCGAAGGCGGGCGCGCGGCGCGCGGCGAGAATGCCTTCGAGGCCGGCCGCCGCCGACAGCGCGGCGGTGCCGGCGAGGAAGGCCCGGCGGCCTGGATCGGGACGGTCGGTCGTGGTGTCGCGCATGTGCTCCTCCATGTGGGTCGGGTAAGTGGCTCAGGACTCGTAGATCTTCTTCAGCTCCGTCTCGGCCCACTTGACGGCGTCCTCGGCCTTGGTGCCGGTGACCGCCTTGGCGTACATGTCGACGATGATGTACTTGGTATAGGACTCGGTGGCCTTGCCCGAGGCCGGTCCCGGGTACCCGAGCATCCGCGACTGCCGTGCCGCCTGCCGGAACACCTGCAGCGGCTTGTCGACCTTGGCCCACATCGGGTGGTCCTCCCACTTCTTGGTGGCGCCGACGCTGTAGCCCTCGTTGACCTCGAACCACTTGCCGTAGTTCGCGTCCTGGTGCAGCCAGGTGAGGAAGTCCTTGGCCAGCTTCTGATTCTTCGAGTACTTCATGATCGAGTGCTGGAAGGCACCGTAGAGAGCGAACTGCCCGGCCGGCCCCTTGGGCAGGAGCGCCGCGTGCTCGATGTCCTGGAAGAGCGCCTCCCCCTTGTCGTCCTTGAGCTTGTCCTTCTGGCGCTTGGCCACGATGTAGATCGACGCGCCGTTGAGCGTGGCGCTGATCTCGCCGGCGTGGAAGGCGCGGTTGTTGTTGGTGTCGTCCCAGGCGGCGCCGCCCTCGTCGCAGGCGTCCTTCCAGAAGGCCTGCAGGAACTTCACCGACTCGAGCGTCGCCTTGCTGTTGATGACCACCTTCTTGCCGCTCTGGTCCACTTCCGCCCCGCCGAAATCCCACAGGAACGGGTAGGCAAAGGTGGGCGGGTCGCCGAAGCTGTGGCCGAGCGCCTGGCCCACCGGCTTGCCCTTGGCCTTGAGCTTCTTGCCGACCTCGCGCCACTCATCCCAGGTCTTGGGGAACTCCCGGGCGCCGATCTCGTTGTGCCAGGAGCGCCGGTAGGCGACCGCGTTGCCGCCGGTGCCGTGGGGCACGGCCAGCCACTTGCCGCCCACCTTGGCGGTGGAGGTGAAGACGTCGTAGTAACCGCCCTGCGCCTTGCCGATCGGCTCGGCCACGTCGCTGACGTCGACGAGGGCGTTCTGGTAGAGCTGAGGCCAGTTCCACAGCATCTGGATGATGTCGGCGCCGCTGCCCGACTGCACCGCGGCGGTGATCCGCGGCTGCAGGTCGTTGGCATTGATGAACTCGAACTGCACCTCCGCGCCGAGGGCCTTGCTCGCCTCCGGCGCCTGGCGCTTCAGCTCCACGTCGGCCTCCGGGATGAAGTCCACCCAGCGGACGATGTGGAGCTTGGTGCCCTGTGCGAAGGCGGGAGCGCGCCGCGCCGCGAGGATGCCCTCGAGGCCGGCGAGGGCGGACACCGTCGCCGCGCCCGCGAGAAAGGTTCGCCGTGTGACCTGGGATCGATCGGGAGCCGGGGCGTATGCCGAAGCGCGCATGGATGCCTCCCCTCAAGAGAGATCGGACGTTGTCAGGCCTCGTAAATTTTCCGCAGCTCGCCCTCTGCCCACTTGACGGCATCCTCGGCGGCCAAGCCCTGGATGCTCTTGGCGAACATGTCCACGAGGATGTACTTCGACAGCGCCTCCGTGGCTTTGCGGCCCGGAGGGCCGGCATGACCGACCTGCCGGGCGAACTGTAGCGTTTCCGGGAACACCGCGGTCTTGGGATCCTTCCGCCAGAGCGGATGGTCCTTGTACCCGCGCGTGCCGGGGATCCCGAAGGTGTCCATGGTCTCGAAGTACTTGTCGAACTGGGCGCGGTCCATGTAGTAACGAATGAAGTCCTTGGCAAGTTTCTGGTTCTTGCCGTACTTCATCACGCAGCTGTTCCAGGCCGGGAGCCAGTAAAAGCGCCCTGCCGGACCGGGTGGATAGTGGCCGTGATTGGTGCCCTTGTAGACGTCGGGGAACTTCCCGCGCGCCGCCACGTAGATACTGGGGGCATTGCCGGTGAGCGAGATCTCGCTGGAGAGAAAGGCGCGGTTGTTGTTGCTGTCGTCCCAGGCCAGCCCGCCCTCGTCGAAGCACTCCTTCCACAGCACGTTGTTGAACTTGACCGCGTCCACGGTGGCCTTGCGGTTGAGGATGACGGTGCGGCCGTCCTTCTCCACCTCCATGCCGCCCCACATCCAGACGAGGGGATAGGACCAGTTGTTCGGGTCGTTGATGCTGTGGCCGAAGGCTTGGCCGAAGGGCTTGCCCTTGGCCTTCATGCGCTTGCCGGCGGCGCGGAACTCGTCCCAGGTCTGCGGGTAGCGGAGGCCCTCCGCCTGGAGCCAGTCCTCGCGGTAGGTGACGGCCCAGGAGACGATGAACTGCGGCACCCCCACCCAGCGGTTCCCGGCCATGCAGTTGACCCGCGCGTAGTCGTACCAGCCGCCCTGCCGGCCGCCGACCTCCTCGGCCACGTCCGACACGTCCACCAGCGAGTTCTCGTAGAGCAGCGGGTGGTTGTTGGCGATGATGATGATGTCGGCGCCGGCTCCGCTCTGCACCGCCGCGGTGACGCGGGCCTGGATGTCGTTCTGGTTGATTCGCTCGATGCGGATCTCCGCGCCCGCTTGCTTCCCGAATTCCCGAGCCTGCGCCTCGAAGAGGGTGTCGGCGGCGGGGATGAAGTGCGACCACTGGAGGAGGTGCAGCGTGGTGCCCTGCGCCAGAGCCGGCGCGCGCCCCGCGGCGAGGATGCCCGCGATACCGGCAGTGGCGATGAACTCTCGACGGCTCGGTCGGCGGCTCTTCAAACGATGTCCTCCTTGACCGCGGGTGACACGCCGCCACACCGCGGCGTACCCGCTACCTATCATGGGGCGTGCGGCCAGGCAAGGGCCGACCCCGAGCTACTGGGCCGCGGCCTAGCGAGGGGCCACGGCGTCGCGGGCGAAGGCGGCCACCGCATCCAGGAGGTCGGGGAAGGCCAGAGCGTCATTGTGATGGGCTCCGATGATCCGATGAAAGCGCTTGGGGCCGGTGGCGGCGGCGAACAGCTCCTCCCCCAGCTCGAAGGGCACGATCTCGTCCCGGTCGCCGTGGGCCACGAGGAGCGGCATGGCCAGGCGGCTGACGCGGGCCCGCGAGTCGAAGCGGTTCCCGGCGAGCAGGCCCAGGGGACCGTAGTGCCGGCGCGCGACGTCGGCGAGCCGGGTGAACGTCGAGACCACCGCGACTCCGGCACAGGGCCGGCGCTCCGCAAGCGCGATCGACACCGCTCCGCCGAGGGATTCGCCGAAGCAGACGATACGTGCCGGCGCGGTCCCTCGGCCGATCTCGTGGTCGAAGGCGGCGACGGCGTCCAGATAGACCCCGGCCTCACTCGGAGCCCCCGTGCTGCGCCCGTATCCGCGGTAGTCGTACGCGAGGACGCGGAGCCCTCGGCGGGCGAGGGCCAGGAGGACGTCCGCGCGCCCGCCGATATTGCCGGCATTGCCGTGTGACCAGAGCAGGGTCGCCCCCGGGGCCGGTCCCCCTGCGTACCAGGCGTGGATGCGCTGCCCGTCCTCCGTCGTGATCCAGCGCTCCTCGACACCGGCGGGCGGCGGCCCGATGCTCCGATCGGGGAAGAACGTGTAGGCGTCGATCATGGAGCACCCAGACAAGCACACTGCCGCCGCCAGGACCAGGCCGGCAGCCCGGCGATTCATGCGCGCCGGCGTCCCAGCCCGGCGAGACCTTGCGGCAGCGGCAGCACCACGACGATGAGCGTGAGCCCCAGCCCCAGCATGTAGAGATAGCGGAACTTCACGAGCAGGATCTCGCCGGCCAGGCCGAGGAAGGCGGCGCCCAGCACCGGGCCCCAGAGGGTTCCCGCGCCGCCGACCAGCGCCATGATCACGGTCTGGAAGGACACCAGCGGGCTGAACACCTGCGGATCGAGGTAGGTCCAGCGGGGCGCCATGGCGGCCCCGACCGCGCCCAGGAACGACGCGCTCAGAGCAAACGTCACGATCTTCACCCGGACCGTGTCGATCCCGAGCGTCTCCGCGCGCTCCTCGTCGGCGCCGATGCCCACCAGGGCCAGCCCCCAGCGCGAGCGCCGAAGCAGGGCGGCGGTGACGACGGCGGCGCGGCGATGGCGAGGACGGTGTAGTAGAGCGCGAGGGGCCGGGCGGAGCCAGGATGAGGCGCCCGACGGTGCCGGTGACGCTCGTCTCGTACCAGATGAGCGAGTGCTTGACCAGCTCGGCGAGGCCGAAGGTGAACACGCGAAGTAGGGGCCGCGCAGGCGAAGAGCGAGGAGCCCCACCGCGAGCGCCAGCCGGCCGCCACCGCCGCGCCCGCCAGCACCGGGATGGGCCAGGCAGCGCGCGCGACGGTGAGCGCGCTGGCATAGGCGCCGAGGCCGAAGAAGGCGCCGGTGGCGAGCGAGAGGTAGCGCGAGGGCCCCGAGAACATCGCCCAGCCGACGGCGAGCGCCACGTCGGCAGGATGGCGAGCGTGAGCGACGCGGTGATAGCTGGACAGCCCGGCGGGGGCGGCGAGCAGGGCGGCCGCGAGGGCCATCAGGCCGAGGGCGGGCGCGAGCCTAGCGACCAAAGAGACCGGGGGCGGAGGACAGGATGAGGGACAGCACCCCGTAGGACGCGATGACGGAGGAGGGCGCGTACACGGCGGCGGTCTCGACCAGCCCGAGGAGGAGGGCGCCCGCGAGGCTCCCCAGGACATTGCCGAGCCCGCCCAGGATCACCACCACGAGCGCGGTGACGGTGTAGGGCAGCCCCATGAAAGGCGTGAGCTCGAAGAGCATGCTGACGAGCGAGCCGGTGGCCGCCGACATCGCGATGCCGGCGCCGAAGCACCGGCCGTGCAGGCGGGCGACGTCGATCCCTACCAGGCGGGCGCCGTCCGGTTCCTGCATGAGGGCCCGCACCGCCTTGCCGGCGAGGCTCCGCCGGAGATAGACGTAGAAGGCCAGCGAAAGGAAAAGGGCCACGCCCGCCGCCACCATCCGGTTGGCCGGGAACACGGTGCCGAAGAGACGCACGGGCGTGGCGAGGTAGCTAAAGCCCTGGAGATCCGCGCTCCAGATCAGCAGGGCGCCGTTCTGCAGCACGAAGAGAAGGCCGAAGGACAGCAGGAGCGAGCGAGCCTCGAGCCCGCCCGCCTCACCGGCGGCGAGGACGCGCGCGTAGAGGAGCCGGTGAAGCGCGACACCCACCGCGAAGGCCGCGGGCGTGGTGACGAGCAGGGTGAGCAGCGGGGGCATCCCCCACCCCGTGTGCAGGGTGAAGGTGAGGTAGGCCCCGAGCATGAGGAACTCGCCGTGGGCCACGTTGAGCACCCGCATGAGCCCGTACTGGAGGTTCAGTCCCAGCGCGACGAGCGCGTAGATGCCGCCCGTGGTGAGCCCGCCGATGACGATGTCGGCGAGAAGCGTTCCCGTCACGGGCGCACGCTGGCCGGCGCGCCGGGCCCCCGACGGCTCACGCCCAGGCGGGCTTGGGCACCACCGGGATGCCCGTCGCCACGCTCTTGGGCCAGACGAGCTCGAACTCGCCTTTCTGCCACTGGCCGACCATGCCGGGCGTACTCACGTTCTCGCCCTTCACGAACTTGATGGGGCCGGCCACGGTCTGGAACTCGGTGGCGTCGAGCATGGCCTTGATCTTCGGCCGATCCAGCCCCACCTCGCCCACGCAGCGCTCCAGGATCTGCAGCGAGGCGTAGGCGAAGGCGCTCGCCCACCGGTCCGGCTCCTTCGTGTGCTTCTTGACGTGGGCGTCGTAGTACTCGCGCGCCCCCGGGAACTTCACCTTCGGGTTCCAGCCCGCGATGCCCGTCACGCCCTCGGCGCCCTTGAAGCGGTCGCGATAGAAGGGAAAGGCCGTGCCCACCGCGGTGATGAAGACGGCGGGGTTCCAGTCCACCTCCTTGGCCTGACCGGTGACGAGGATATTGTCCGGAGGATAGGTGAGCCCGATGAAGCAGTCGGCGCCGGCGGCCTTGAAGCCCTTGAGGACCGGCGAGAGGTCCTTCACGCCGAGCGGGTAGCTCTTGGTGTCCACGATCTCGATCCCCGCCTCCTTGAGCGCCGGCGCGGTGGCGGTGTTCAGCTCGATGCCGAACAGGTCATTGACGTAGGCGACGGCGACCTTGCTGATCTTGCCCTGGGCCTTGAGGTCCTTGAGATAGGCGCCGAAGGCCTTCATCTGCGGCTCCGGCTGCACGAGCATGGTGTAGAAGTTCGGGATCGCCAGCTCCTTGAACTTGGCCGAGATCGCGGTGGGCCCGATCATGAGGATAGCCGAACTTGCTCGCCACCGGGGCGATGGCGAAGTTCATGGCCGATCCCCAGGGCGGCAGCATCAGGTCCACCTTGTCGTCGGCGGCGAGCTTCTCGTAGAAGCGGACCGCGGTCTCGATCTCGCTGCGGTCGTCGATGGTCGAGGAATTCGATCGGCCGCGAGGCCCTCGCCCTTGACCGCGAGCCCCCCGCGCACGTTCACCTGCTCCTGCCAGAGGGTGTAGTTCGGAGCCTGGGTGATCCCAGCTCCCACCGCGTACGGGCCGGTGGCCGAGAGCGTGTAGCCGATCCGCACCGCCTTGGCCTGGGCGCGCGCGCGGCCATGCCACATCGGCACCGTCGCCGCGCCTGCCGCTGCTGTCTTGAGGAACTCGCGCCTGTGCATGGTCATGTGGGTTCTCCCCCTTGGAGTCGGATGTCGGGTCAGACGGGAGCCGCCGTCGGCTCCCCCAGGTACGCCTGCACCACGCGAGGGTCGCGCGCCACGGTCGCGGGCGGGCCCGCGCAGATCACCTCACCGTGATGGAGCACGATGCACCGGTCGGCGGTCGCCATCACCGCGTGCATGACGTGCTCGACCCAGAAGAGTCCGATGCCGCGCTCGTCGCGGATGCGTTGGAACAGCGCGATGGCTCCGCCCACCTCGGTGGGGGTCAGCCCCGCCAGTAACTCGTCGAGCAGGAGGAAGCGCGGGCCCAGGGCGAGCGCCATCCCCAGCTCGAGGAGCTTCCGGCCCACCGCGGTGAGCGCGCGAGCGGGCGCGGCCGCCTGCCCGGCGAGGCCGACGCAGGGCCAGGAGCGCCTCGGGCGCCTCCGCCGCACGCTCGCTGAACCGGGCCGCCGCGCGGACATTGTCCAGCGGCTGACAGATCGAGGAAGGGGCGCGGCGTCTGGAAGGTGCGCCCCACGCCCAGCCGGCTGATCCGGAAGGCGGGGAGCCCCACCAGCTCGCGCGCGCCCAGACGCAGGCTTCCCGCCGACGGCCGGACGAGGCCGCTGATCACGTTGAAGAGGGTGGTCTTGCCCGCGCCATTGGGCCCGATGAGGGCGACGATCTCCCCCTCGGCGACGCTGAAGCCCACCTCGTGGAGGACGCGGAGCCCGCCGAAGCTCTTCCCGATGCGCGCGCCGGCGAGGCTCTCCCGCGCCATCAGCCGGTCGAGGTGCCCCGGAGCCAGTCGATCACGTCCGCCGCCCCCGTGACCGAGCCGAAGTAGGTCTCCACGTTGAAGATCGTCGCCGCCTGCTGCCCCTCGGGGCCGGCCGCCATGGTGGCATCGGCGCCGAGAATGGGCCAGTACTCGTGGAAGAACGCGTCGCGGAGGGTCGACTCCACGCAGACATTGGTGGCCACGCCGGTGAAGACCAGGTGGGTGATGCCGGCTTGAGGCCGCGCCGCCGCGCGTCGGTGATGATGCGGTGCACGGTGTCCACCACCGCGCGGGCCCCCGTGATGTCGAGCCCCGCGAGGTCGAAGAGCCCGCCCCGCTCCACGAAGGCGTTCCGCATGTCCACCACGGCGAGCGCGGCGCGCGCCGGATCGAGCGCGAGCGGGTGGGGACGGGCCGCCAAGGTGCCCATGGGCGCGAGCGGGAGGCTACGACGCGCCGAGGGCCTTCTCGACGAACATCTTGGCGTCGAACTCGTCGGCCACCTTGGCGTCGTTCTCGAGGATGGCGAGGGCGTCCACCTGGGCAAACTCCATCACGCCCATGTCCTCGTAGGCCTTGCGCACCCGCGGGCCCCAGAGGCCGATGTCCTTGACGGTGGGGACGATTCTCGAGAAGAGCCGCGTGCGGAACATCTTCATGTACTCGGACTTCTCGACCGCCTCCACGCATTCCTTCACCGGCAGCCCGAGGTTCTCCCACACCTCGCCCTGGTTGAACCGGTCGCGCATGTGGTAGCAGGCCTCCACCACGAACTCCTCGCGCTCGTCCCGCTCGGCGTCGGTGAGCTCCGGGTAGTACTCGCGGAGCGCCAGGCGGCCGAAGGCGACGTGGCGCGCCTCGTCCTGCATGACGTAGGCGTTGACGCCGGCGGCGAGCGTGTTCGACGAGGTGTCGCGGATGCGCTGGAAGGCGGCGAGCGCCAGGCCCTCGATCAGGACCTGCATCCCGAGATAGGTCATGTCCCAGCGCTTGTCGGTGATGGTGCTCTCCAGGAGGAGCGCGAGGGTACGGGTGATGGGATAGGCGAGCTTGACCTTCTCGTGCAGCAGCCGCGCGTAGGCCTCGACGTGGCGGGCCTCGTCCATCACCTGGGTGGCCGCGTAGAACTTCGCCTGGATGCTGGGGACGGTCTGGACGATCTTGGCCGTCGCGATCAGCGCGCCCTGCTCACCGTGCATGAACTGCGAAAGGGTGTGGGCCTGGAGGTTGCGCCGTACGTGGGCCCGCTCCTTGGCGTCGAGCCGGTTCCAGAGGTCGGTGCCGTAGATCGCGATGGTGCGGTCGTCGAGCCCCATGGGATTGTCCGGATCCACCGGCAGCGACCAATCGAGCCGCTCGGCGGCGTCCCACTGCTGCTTCTTGCCCTTCCCGTAGAGCTTCAGCAGATCCGCGCTGCCGTCCTCGTATTCCCAGGTGAAGGCGGTGGTGGTCTGGCCCTCGACCTTCCACTGCGTCTGCTCGACGGGCAGGCGGTACAGGAACTGGCTCGACATCGGGTGTGACCTCCAATCCAGGTTTCGCACCGAGGCCCGCGGGCCTTCGCCCCGGCCAATTGTCGGAAAATCATATCATTCGCGTTCGCCGGGCACCAGACGCCAGGCGGCCATTGCCAGGGCGCCCCAGGAAGGAAATACTGCCGACGTTAGCTTACCCCGCTTCCGGGATCGGTCCACGTCTTGGCTTCATGAATCAGAAGGACGGCACTTCCTTTCAGCCGGTCCCATGAGAGCGGAACAACATACCCCGTTACCCAGTCGTTAGTCCCTAACCTCGGTAGTCCCGAAAGCTCGCATCATAACAGGAGCAACTATTGCCCGCCAATGCTGGGCCCGTCTCGTCCTGACGCGAGGCACGGCATATGCAGTCCCCCTGAAGAAGCGGATGCCTAACAGACAGTGGAGGACAATTTATGAACGCGGATGTCTTTGCAGGCCAGTGGAAGCACATGCGCGGTGACGTGAAATCGTGGTGGGGGAAACTCTCCGACTACGACGTAGACAGAATCGAGGGTCAAAAGGACAAGCTGATCGGCTTAGTGCAAGAGAAATACGGATATGCTCGCGCTCAGGCCGAGCAAGAGGTCGAGCGGCGATTCAAGGAGTGGAATGACAAAACGGGCGGGACGTTCGCCAAAATGACGGCCACCGCTCAGGAGCTCGGGGCGAGTGCCGCCACCAGAGCGAACGAAACGGCCACAGTCGTCGGGGAGAAGATCGCGTCGGCTGGCTCGTACTTGCGGGACAAGAAATTTGCCGACCTGGCACCCGGCGTTACTTCGTTGATCCGCACCTACCCGGTCCAATCTTTACTCATTGGTATCGGCTTTGGCTATTTGCTTGGCCGGCGCTCGTGGTAAGGGCGACGCCTGCGATGAAGCGCCCCGGTCGATCTCTCCCTGGTCGCGAGGCTCTGCCAACTCCATGTGCCGCGTCGGCGGAGCTTTTTCACGGCGTCATTCGCGCCGGTATTCTTGGAGGACCATTTACGGCCCCGTCGCATCCGCTCACGTTTTCCAGGCCGTCGTACTTGGCAGACGCCTTGCTCATCCAAGGGAAGGGAACCCAATGAGGCAGCTGTTTCTTACCAGTTTGGTCGTGGAGATTAGTCTCACGGCGGCGTGCCCTCGAGGAGGAATCAGGACCGTCCGACCCCAGGAAGCCCTCCGATCGACGCCGTGCAGCGGCCAAGACCTTCAGGGACTCGTCACCGCGCTACGCGCAGCACAGGATCGGCGACGAACGCTAGAGCAGAACCTCGCCACGCTCAACTCCGACGCCGTTCCCGTGGGTAATCGATACCGGGTAACACAGACTCACCTCAGACTCGCCAACCACAATTGCGACAGCGTAAAGACCGCCAAACCTTCAACGAATGAGTGAGGACACTTCATGAACGGCGGTACCTCTGACGATAAAACGGTGGGGAAAGTCGCCACAATGACTGCCGCGGCTCAGGAGCTCGGGGCGACTTACGCCACCAAGGCGAACGAAGCGGCCACAGTCGTCGGCGAGAAGATCGGATCGCTGGCGACCTTGATCCGGGAAAACGCTCCGCACGAAGGCGGCCTTGGTTATTTGCTTGCCCGGCGCTCGAGGTGAACATGGAGCGCGGATCGCCACGCCGCGTGAGGCCAGGCTTCCTGTCATTGATCGGCGGCATCGCGACTGATGCCAAAGAATTGCTGCTTCGGCGGCATCGGGAGCGTCGGGACCGGCGGCTTCACTTTGCCGGTTCGCTGAAATTTGTTGACGAGATCGGCGGCATGGACTATCCCGCATTTCACGCTCCTCCTCCGGGCCCCCGCCGGAACTCACTTTCGGGAAGTCGGGGAAACGTCGTGATGCATCGTGCCGTTGCCATCCTGTTGGTGCTGATCGTCGTTGTGCCCTCGGGGTGCGCTTCCACGTCTCCGCCTCAACCCACCGCGCGTCCGTTCGAGAACCTCCGCCAGCTCGTTGTCGTCGCGTCCGGCGATACCACCTTCGCGGTGACCGAGCACAGCGCGGAGCCCGGCCGCACGTTCGACGAGATCCTGAAGTGGGGCTCATTTGGCGGCTGGTGGTGGAAGCCCGCCGCCGACCTCGCCCACCGAGGGATCAACTGGCTGCTCCAGCTCAACCGCAAGTCCGACGCCAGCGCGGGCCTCGGGGGCGTCTCGCCGCGCGAGGTGGTCGCCGCGGCCTTCGCCTCGACTCTCCTCGCGAGCGGACAGTACGACGAGATCACCACACTCACGGCCGAGCCCAGCGGCGACGATCGCCGAAGCACGGACGCGATCGTACGGCTCGCCGTGCCGGCGTGGGGCCTGGTGCGCGTGCGCGAGGGCGAACCCGATCTTCACTCCACGTTCGCGGACGTGCGCGCCGAACTGGTCTTGCGGGGCACGGGCGTCATCGTCTGGAAGCGTTCCGAGGACGTCACGGATTTTGAGCGTGTGCCCCTCGCCACGTTCTCCGCCGATCGTAATTTCACGCGCCAGCAGCTGATCGACGTTCTGGAACGCGGGGGCCAACGCCTCGCCAGCGAGCTGCTCTATGCGAGAAGCGCCGGCCGATGAACGCCGGCCGCTCGGTGGCGATTGCGGCACTCCTGTGTAGCCTGGCGCTGGCTTCGGGCGCCGGGTGCGCGCGCAATCAGAGGCTCGACGTGGGCTACCCGGAGGCCGGCGTCAACCGCGCGCTGCTGGCCTCGGTACCGCCGCAGCGCGTCGGCATCAGCCCGGTCGTCGATCGTCGACTGGACACGAGCCGTATCGGCTCCCTGCCGAACGACGGCCGGGCCATGGTGACGCGCCGCCCCGTCAGCGACATTGTGCGCGACGCGCTCACGGTCGAGGTCAGCCGTAACGGTCACGTGGTGCTTCCCGACGCCCAGGATGTGGTGCTCGCTGCCGAGGTCGAAGAGTTCTGGCTCGACGTGGTCGTCGGCCGCTCGCATGCGCAGTATGTCGGCAAGGTCGTACTCGCGCTCGCCGTGATCGACGGCCGCAACGGCGAAACGTTGTTCACCAGGCACTACGCCGCCACTAAACGTCGCGAGGCCGATGCCGACGCCAAGGACGTCGCCCGCGAGGTGATGGATGCCGCGCTGGCCCGCACGCTGCACGACTTCGCCACTGACCCGCAAGTGGTCGCCGCGTTCGACCGTCGCGCTCGCTGACGTGCCGAGCTCCCTCGATCCAAACGTGCGTCGCCGCGCGATGGTACGCTAGGGCTTCACCTGTTCTAGGTACGAGATCATATGGTCTAGTGTAAGTGGGGTTTCGAAGCCGTTCGAGCGGTTGCGGCCGCGAGCTTGGTTGCCTCCTGCGCGGCCGGCCGGGAGACGTCAAGTAGCGGCACAGTCGGCACAATTGAGTGACATTCCTGAGTGAAGTCTGGGTAAATGAAAAGGGGCTAACCCCCTCGTCGTTCATGGCTGCGGGGGCTGGATTTGAACAGCGACCCTTGGGTTATGAGCCCTTTCCCGTTCGCGACCACAGCCCACGCCACAAACAACACGTCGTAAACTAGCGCCTCTCACGCAAGTGACTTGGGCGCTCTTTGGCTCTCGTTGGGAGCAACTTCCTGGGTAATTCCCGGGTGAAGTCTGGGTGCGACGATGCGCGCTTGATGGCGACCGTGACAGCGCTGCTCCGTCTGGTTCCGTAAGCCTCCTACCGAACCTTGGTTCTCGAAGGCTTTTCGTTGCCGCCAGGCGGCCATTGCCAGGGCGCCGGGGCCACGCTAAGGTACGCGCCATGTCCACCCCCACCGCGGGCCCGTCCCTGGACGGGCGCACCGTACTCATCACCGGTGCCGCCGGCGGCATTGGCGCCGCCACCGCGCGTCGGCTCGCCGCCGCGGGGGCCCGCCTGGTGCTCGCCGACCTCGACGGCGGCGGGGTCGAGAAGCTCGCCGCGGAGCTGGGGGCCGCCGCGGTGGCCGCCGACGTCACCCGCCCGGCCGATATCGCGCGAATGGTCGATGAGCCCTACCGGCGCTGGGGCCGGCTCGACGTGCTGTTCAACAACGCGGGCGTCATCCGGGTGCAGCCCATGCTGGACGTCACCGAGGCGGAGTGGGACCGCGTGCTCGACGTGAATCTCCGCGCCGTGTTCTTCGTGCTGCAGGCGGCGGCGCACCGCATGGTGGATCAGACGCCGATGGCCGGCTCGGAGCTGCGCGGCAAGCTCATCCAGACCGCCTCCATTGCCGCCTATCGCGGCGCCAATCCGATGGTCGGGCCGTACGCCGCCTCCAAGGCCGGCGTGGTGAGCCTGACGCGCACCGCCGCCCAGGCGCTGGCGCGCCGGCGCATCACCTCGAATTGCATCTGCCCGGGCGCGGTGGACACGGCGATGTGGCAGCAGATCGATCGCGAGTGGGGCGCGCTCGAAGGCCTCGCGCCGGGGGAGGCCTGGAAACGCCGGACTTCCGGGATTCCGCTCGGCCGTCCCGAGACGGCCGACGACGTGGCGGGGCTGGTGCAGTTTCTCGCCGGCCCCGACTCCGACTACATGACGGGCCAGGCCATCAACATGGACGGCGGCCTCGTCATGGGCAACTAGCCGCGCGCGTTCTTCCCCCACCTTTTGCGGATGTCCGTAACCTCCGCATCGAGCAATAATTACACGCCCTTACACGGTTATTCCGGACCGGCTCGCCCGCTCCCAGGCCGGCCTCCTCCCGCTCGCGACTGTGTGGCGGGCGCTTGCGACGCACCGGCCCCTGGCACGGTGGATGCTCCGTTCTGCGATGCATGACGCGGAAAGAGATGCGTCGCCGGCTCCGTGACGGTCTTGCCCATCTCGGGCGTCTCCTCGAACTCGCACCTCGCCGTCACCCATGGGTGATGGTGGTGCGAGCGCCCGGGACCACGGCGGTCGGCGCGCGATCAACAAGGAGGACGTCATGAACGGAGAAGGTACGGCAACCACCTTCGTCGCCATGGTGGCGTTCGGCATCGTGGTGCTGCTCGCCATCGGGATCATCGGGCGCCTGCTCGATCTGCGGCGCCGCCGCGAGGACGAGGCGCTCGGTCTGCAGTCGCGCGTGTCCGACGCGTTGATGCTCGAGCCCGGGCTCGCGGGGCTCGCGGTGACCGCCAGCATGCACGTGCCGCTGTGGCCGCGGAAGGCGCCGAAGCTCGAGATCGCGGGGCGGGTGCCCACGCCCGACCAGCACGAGCTCGCCTCCCGGGTCGCCATGCGGACGCTCGCCGACCGTGCCGCCCAGGTGGAGATCGAGGACAAGGTGTGGGTGGATCCCGTGATGCGGGAACACGCAGCGTGAAGTGGCTGAAGGGGCGCCGGGCCGCGATCGGCGCGGTCACGGCGCTGCTGGTTACCGTCGCCGGTTACTCCGTCACGCGGGCACTAGTCGACGTTCACCCGGCGCCGAAACCCGACCGCGGCCGCGAGTCGCGTGGCTCCAGCTTCGAGGTAGAGGACGCCACGGTGAAGAAGGTGGATCTCGCGGAGTCTCGGATCGAGCTGGCGTCGGATCTGCTGGGACTGTTCGGCGCCCGGCTCGTGGTTACGGATCGCACGGAGATCCTGCTGGACGGCCAGCAAGCCCGCCTGGCCGACCTTCCCGAGGGGGCGCGGGTCCAGGCGAGATACGACCTGCGTGACGGCATGAAAATCGCCCGAACGATCACCGCGGAGACGCCCAAGCCGGAGCCGGTCCCCACCCCCAGCGGCCGTTAGTAGCGCTCAGCGACTCCCGAGGACGCTCAGCGACTCGCGGTGAGCCCGGTGGAGCAAGCGACGCCGGTACCGCCGATGCCGCAATAGCCCCAGGGATTCTTGGCGAGGTATTGCTGGTGATAGTCCTCCGCGTAGTAGAAGGGCGGCGCGGGCAGGATCTCGGTGGTGATGCGCCCGTAGCGCGCCTTGGTGAGCTCCTTCTGGTACAGGTCGCGCGAGGCCTCGGCCGCGCGCTGCTGCTCCGGGCCATGGGTATAGATGGCCGAGCGATACTGCGTGCCCACGTCATTGCCCTGGCGCATGCCCTGGGTGGGATCGTGGCCTTCCCAGAACACGCGTAGTAGCGCGTCGTACGACACCACCTTGGGATCGAAGACCACCAGCACCGCCTCGGTGTGGCCGGTCATCCCGGAGCACACCTCCTCGTAGGTGGGGTTCGGCGTGTGGCCGCCCGCATAACCCACCGCGGTGGTGTAGACGCCCGGCGTCGTCCAGAAGAGGCGCTCCGCGCCCCAGAAACAGCCCAGGCCGACCACCATCTGCTCGGTCCCGGCGGGGAAGGGGGGCTCGAGCCGCGCGCCGTTGACGAAGTGCGCGTCGGGCACCGCCAGCTTGGCGGCGCGCCCCGGCAGCGCTTCGTCCGACTTGATCAGCGACAGTATCTTCTTGAAACCCAGCATGACAATCCTCCTCGGCGCCCCCGGGCGCCGCTAGACGACGTTCTTGTCCCGCAGCGCCTGGATGCGCGCGGGCGTGTAGCCGTGCTCGGCCAGGATCTCGTCGGTGTGTTCCCCTCGCTGCGGCGCGGCCCGCCGCACCCCCGGGCTCATGCGCGAGAAGTGGAGCGGGGTGCCGACCACCGGGATCTCGCCGAGCTTGCTGTGGCGCACCCGCTGGACGATGCCGCGTTCCGCCGTCTGGGGATCGTTCATGACCTGGTCCACGGTATTGACCGGGGTCGCCGGCACATCGGCTTCCTCCAGGATCTTGAGGAGCGGCTCCCGATCCCGCTGCGCGATCGCCTGCTCCAGGATGCCTTCCAGCTCTGCGCGGTTCTTCACCCGATCCTGATTCTTGGCGAAGCGCGGATCCTCGGTCATCCCGCCCAGGTCGATGGCGCGGGCGAGCTTGCCCCAGAAGCGGTCATTCGCGGCGGCGATGAAGATCCACTGGCCGTCGCGGCACTTGAAGTTCCGGTAAGGAGACAGCGACGGATGCCCGGAGCCCAGCGCGGTGGGGATGGCTCCGGTGAGGAGATACCCCTCGGCGTGGAAGGCGAGGAGGCTCACCGCGGTCTCGAGCAGCGAGGCGTCCACCCGCTGGCCGAGCCCGGTACGCTGGCGCTGGAGCAACGCGGCGGAGACACCCAGCGCGCAGAGAATCCCGGTGGAGAGATCGAGGAAGGAGACGCCCGCGCGCACCGGCTGACCGCCCGGCTCACCGGTGATGGACATGATGCCGCTGAAGGCCTGCATGAGCGCCTCGTACCCCGGCGCGTCCTTGCGGGGCCCGGTACGCCCGAAGGCGGAGACCGAGCAGTAGATGAGCTTGGGATTGAGCTCGGAAAGAACCTCGTAGCCGAGCCCGAAGCTCTCCATGGTGCCGGTGCGGAAGTTCTCGATGACGACGTCGGCGCCCTTCACGAGCGCCTTCACCACCTCCACGCCCTCGGGCGCCTTGAGGTCCAGCGTCATGGCGCGCTTGTTGCGGTTGAAGAGGAGGTAGGCCGCCGCCTCCCCGTCCTTGTGAGGCGGCCAGGTGCGCGACTCGTCGCCGGTGCCGGTGTCCTCCACCTTGATGACGTCGGCGCCGAGGTCGGACAGCAGGGCGCCGCACCAGGGGCCGGCGATCACGCGGGAGAGATCCACCACACGGACACCGTCGAGGGCGAGCGGGAAGGGGGTCATGGCGGGTATGATACCGCGTCCCGGCTCAGATTTGCCGGGCGAGGAAGGCGGCCTTGTCCATGCGGTTCAGGATGCTCACCACTCGGCGTTGATACGCGGGCGACGTCGCCCCGGGATGCCAGGCGCGCGGCCTGGGCAGGCCGGCGGCCAGCGCGGCCGCCTCGCGCGGCTCCAGATCGGCGGCGGCCTTGCCGAAGTAGCGCTGGCTCGCCGCGCCCGCGCCGTAGACGCCGGGGCCGAACTCCGCCACGTTGAGGTAGAGCTCGAGGATGCGCCGCTTGGGCAGCGCGCGCTCGAGCTGCCAGGTGAGCACGGCCTCCCGGAGCTTCCGCAGTGGACTGCGCGACGATGAGAGCCACAGGTTCTTGGCGAGCTGCTGAGTGATGGTGGAGGCGCCCCGGGGCAGGCCGCCCTCGCGGAGGGCTTCCTCCACCGCGTTCTGCATCTCCTTGAGCGCGAAGCCATGATGCGAGAAGAAGCCGATGTCCTCGGACACGAGCACCGCGCGCTTGAGGCTGGGGGAGATGGCCGCGTACGGCGTCCACGTCCAGACCATCCGCTCGGACTTGCCCTCCGCGCGCAGACGCGCCCGGTGGTCCTCGATGAAGGCGGTGGTGACGGGACGCTCGCGGGCGAGGCGTGCCACGTCGGGCCAGGTCCAGTACTCCCAGCCCGCCCAGCCGAGCATGGCCAGCAGGACCAGAGCCAGGACTCGAAGTCCCCACCGGGGTCGCGACTTGCTCCGGGCCGCCATTTCCTCTATGTTCTCCCGGGACCCGCGCCTCACACCCTCAGAATAAGGAGACCCCGCGATGCCGCCCGTCGACCCCAATGAGCCCATGATGACCGGTGAGAACTCCTTCATCCGGCTGAGTCTGGATGGAGGCAAGAACCTGTCGGACCGCGCCAGCCACTGGCGGGTGCTCTGGTGCCCCGTGGGCGCCGGCCACACGCTGTTCCTCCAGAGCACGCTCACCGACAACAAGGTCCGCATCTACTCGGACAACATCGCGGTGGCCCGCTGGCTGCAGACGAACATCGAGTCGCTGCTCTTCCCCACCTTCGCGGACACCGCGCTGCCGGTGATGTCCGCGGAGTTCGCGCGCGCGGGCGGCCCGCGCTCGGCGGCGACGGAGACCGTGGCCGCCTCCGACGCCCGGATCACCATGTCCTGGTACGACTGCATCGACCCCTTCGTGCTCCACGCGCCGCCCGGCTTCAACAACCGCCCCATCGGGGTCTTCAGCACCTTTTTCCCCGCGCGGTCGGCCCAGCTCGAGATCAACGGCAAGGTGGCGACGGGCAGCGTGTGGCCCGAGATGCGAGGCGACCGGCAAGGCTCCAGCGCCTGCCTCGCGTGGTCGGAAACCTGGGTGAAGCCGCGCGCGTAGGCAGCCCGCGGCCACGCCGGGCGCCGCCCCGCTCGAGGGGGCGGCGCCCGGCGGAGGCCTAGGAGTTGAGCGCCTCGTGGACCTTGCCGACCATCTTGGCGCCGGGATTCACGAGGGTCTTGTCGCCCTCGTCCTTCCACTTCGACGGGCAGACCTCGTTGGTCTTCTTGCCCATGTAGAGGTTGGCCTTGAACTTCCGCATCATCTCGTCGATGTTCCGGCCGAGGTTGTAGAAGTTCATCTCCATGTTCAGGAGCTTGCCCTCGGGGTTGATGATGAAGGTGCCCCGGAGGTCCAGGCCGGTGTTCTCGTCGTAGACGCCGAACATGCGCGAGATCTTCCCGGTGGGATCGGCGCCCATCTGGTACTTCACGTTGGCCAGCTCCTTCTCGCTCCGCTGCCACGCGAGGTGGGAGAACTGGGTGTCGGTGCTCACGGTGACGATGTCGCAGCCCATCCGCTCGAACCGGTCATGCTGCTCTGCCAGAGCAGCGAACTCGGTCGCTCAGACGAAGGTGAAGTCGGCGGGGTAGAAGAAGAGGATGGACCAGCGCTTCTTGGCGATCTGATCCTTGAGGCTGAACTTGCCGAAATCTCCCTTGACGGGGTCGAAAGTGGTGAGCTCGAAGTCCGGGACGATCTGCCCCAGCTTGAGCCCCGTGCTCGAATCAGACATACGGATCTGCCTCCCTGGCTCGTGATTTTGGTGTGCGTCTGGTCGCGCCCGACGCTGCGCGCGACCCCTCCATAGCTAGCGGACGGGCGACGCGGTTGCGACTAGTCGCGAGGCGCTGCCGGGGCCATGGGCGGCCGCGCGGGCGCGAGGCAGCAGCCGGGAGCGCAGACGTCGGGCGCGGGGCCCCCGCGCCCCAGCGCAAGACGGGGCGCGTCTCCGGTGCGTTCCCGAACCAGCTCGCGGATCATGGCCACGAAACCCGGATGCGTGCCGACGGTGGCGGCGCGGGTGAGTCGCATGCCGAGCTCGCGGGCGCGCGCGGCCGCCTCGATGTCCAGGTCCCACTGGACCTCGAGGTGATCGGACACGAAGCCGATGGGCACGAGGACCACCTCGGTGACGCCCCGCGCCCGGAGCGCGGCCAGGTGATCGCGGATGTCCGGCTCGAGCCAGGGCTGGGACGGGGGCCCGCTGCGGCTCTGGAAGGCGAGCGCCCACGGGTGCCGGCTCCGCAGCCGCGCCGCCACGAGCCCGCTGGCCTCCTCGAGCTGGGCCACGTAGGCGCTGGTGTCCGCGGTGGACCGCGGCACGCTGTGCGCGGTGAAGGCCAGATGCGCCTCCCCCCGCGCATCATCGGGGAGCATGGCCAGCGCCGCCTCGGTGTGCTCCACCATCGGCTCGATGAAGCCCGGGTGATCCCAGTACAGGCGGAGCTTGTCGATGACGGGCGCGCGGGCGCCCACCTCCGCGCGGGCGCGCGCGATGTCCTCCAGATACTGCCGGCACGACGAGTATGAGGCGAAGGCGGAGGTGACGAAGGCCAGCGCGCGGCGGATGCCGTCGTCCGCCATCCGCGCGACGGTCTCGGTGAGGAGCGGTTGCCAGTTGCGGTTGCCCCAGTAGAGCGGTAAGGCGGGTCCCTGGGAGTCCAGGAGCGCCCGCAGCGCCGCCAGCAGCGCACGATTCTGCGCGTTGATGGGGCTGACGCCGTCGAAGCGGTAGTAGTGTTCCGCCACCTCGAGGAGGCGCTCGCGCGGAACGCTGCGGCCGCGCGTGACGTTCTCGAGAAATGGCATCACGTCGTCGCGCTTCTCGGGACCGCCGAAGGACACGAGCAGGATCGCGTCGTAGGGAGTGGTCGAGTCCATGCCGAACAAGTGTAAGGCTTACACTCTCGCCATGTAATTCCTCCATTTTCGCTGCCGGCGAAGAATTCTCCCGCGGCGTGCGGGCGGCGGAAGGTCCTTGCCGCGCGCCATTTTACGACGCATGCGCGATCGCATCTCGCGAGCATGGTGGTGGCCGGTGAACTCTTCCAACCGCGCGGCGGTTAGGACTGGTGAACGGATCGATAGCGGCGAGGGGCGCCCGAACGATCAGCGCGCCCTCGTCGAACAACTCAACCAGGAGGAGCATTCAATGAGCAGGATTCGCCTCGTAGCGATGTTCGTGGCCGCCGCGTTCTCGGTGTGGACCGTGGGTTCCGCCGTCGCGCAGGCGCCCGCGCCGGCCGCCAAGCCGGCGGAGACCAAGCCCGCGGACCCGGCGAAGCCGGCCATGGAGACCAAGCCGGCCGACAAGCCCACGGAGAAGTCGGCCACCAAGGAAGAGGGTAAGGCGAAGGACCCCAAGGCCGCCAAGAGCAAGGCCAAGGGCGAGGAGAAGATGACGAAGTCGGGTGACAAGCCGGCCGAGAAGTCGGCGGCCACCCCCGCCACGCCGGCGGCGCCGGCCACGCCGGGTGACAAGGGGGCGGCCACGCCCGCGGTGCCGGCCAAGCCCGCCGAGCCCGCGAAGCCCGCCTCGAAGAACTAGCTCTCGAGCGCGCCGTTCCCCCGGGGCGTCACCCAGATGGGTGGCGCCCCGGTCGGGTTCCGGGGCCCTTGATCCGGGTGTAGTCTTGATACTGACATGTGGGCCATGGCGGGCGGATCGGTGCGGTCGTTCGGGCTCCTCGCGGGGGCAATCCTCGCCCTGACGGCGTTGCCGGCCTCGGCCGGTTGGCTCGAGGAGTCGGGCCTGTCCTTCATCGATCCGCCGAAGGCCGCGGACTCCACGCCCTCGCCGTTCAGCTACCTCGATATCTCGGTGGTGCGCGATGGCACGGAGAGCGCGCTGCGCATGCCGCTGGCGCCCGGCGACGATGCGCGGGACTCGGCGCGCTTCAGTCGTTTCGTGCCTTATCTCTCGGTGGGCGCCAACCTGCTCGGCCTCGACAGCGGCCGGGATGCCACGGGCCCGCTGTTCGAGAACGCGCGGAATCCGCGCAAGGGTGTGGAGGTCGGCGCGGGAGTCGCGTGGAAGCTGTTCGAGCGCGTGGAGCTGTTCGGCGAGTACCGCTTCCTGCACGTGAATCCCGATCCCGCCGACGCCGCGAGCACCGGACTGTTCCGCCGCGATCTCGACGGACCCACCCTCAAGGGCGGCATCAACATCCGCCTACCGTAGGCGCCCCGCCGCTCCCACGCCACCGAGTCGGCGAGAAGGGGCCAGATGCGAGGCGGCGCCCGAGTGCCGGATGCGAGGCGTAGTCTCTCTACGTCGAGCATGCGGCCGAGAGGCGCCAACGAAGCAGATGGACCCTTATCGCCGCTCGGGCGCCTGCCAGGAGGCGTGGCCGACGAAGAACGGCCCCAACCGCTCGATGTACTCCGAGGTCTGGATCGTCCGGCGCATGGCCTGGATCAGGTGCGAGAGCGGATGGAGCTCGGGTCCGACCAGGCCGATGACGAAGTCGTTGTCGTTGGTGTCGAGCCCGTAGCAGGCTAGCCGGATGTCATGCGCCAGGTCGGCCGCACCGTAGGCGCGGCCGATGGTGGCGTGCTCGCGCAGGATCTTCCCCTGGTCTTCCCGCGAGAGCTTGGCAAACGCTCCCGTGCGGCGCAACGGATACCAGATGGCCCAGGGCCAGGCCGGATTCAGCGCGGTGAGCCGGGGTCGCCGGAGGAGCCACTCCGCGAGATCGGGCTCGAAGCCGGACGCATAGCTCCGGCCGAGCATGGTCAGCGCGGGCCGGTGGGTGAGGGTGTCGAAGGGTTCGGCGGCCAGGATCTCGCGGAAGCGCGTGACGAAGAACGCCGGGTCCTCGTGCATCCCCAGCACGCCCACGCCGCGGGGATCGTTGACGTCGCGGTAGAGGGCCGCCTCCACGCCCGCCTTTTCCAGCGCGGCCGCGAGCGGCTTGGGATCCGCGCAGCCGCCGTAGACCTGGAGCTGCATGTAGAGCCGCCGGTCCAGGGCCTGGCCGCCGGCCCCGCGCTCCTGGACGTCGATCTGAGTCTCTCCTGGCTTGGTCTCTCCCGGCTCGCTCATGGCTCGCTCCGCCCCGAGGCTACCAGCGCTCGAGGGGCAAGACAACCGGCGGGCGCGGCGCTAGAATGCAGCCCATGCGTCGCTTCGACGTGGTCATCCTCGGCGGGGCCTTCTCGGGCGCTTCCGCGGCCATTCTGCTCCGGCGCGAGCAGCCCGAGCTGTCCGTGCTCGTGATCGAGCGCGCCCCTGCCTTCGACGCCAAGGTGGGCGAGGCCACCACCGAGATGTCGGCCATGTTCCTTACCCGCCGCCTCGCGATGTGGAACCACTTGGAAGTCGAGCAGCTCCCCAAGGAGGGCCTTCGCTACTGGTTCTCCAACGAAAAAGTGCGGAGCCATGCCGACGCCTCCGAGACGGGCGGCTTCCTCCGCAGCGCGGTGCCGTCCTTCCAGCTCCGGCGGGACGCGCTCGACGAGCACCTCCTCGCCACCGCGGTGGCAGAGGGTGCGAGCCTGGTGCGTCCCGCGCGGGTGGGGGACGTGGCGCTGGGGGACTTCGACCATCAGGTGACCTTCGAGCATGAAGGCCGGGCGGAGACGGTGGCCTGCCGCTGGGTGCTCGACGCTACGGGGAAGGCAACTTTCCTGGGCAAGCGCCTCGGTCTCATCGACAAGAACGAGCAGCACCCGACGGCGGCCATCTGGTGCCGCTGGAAGAACGTGCGGCACATCGACGACCTCGCCGCACGCGGGGATGGCGGGCTTGCCCACCGCGGGCTCGGCTCGCGCCGCCTCGCCACGAATCACTACATGGGCTTCGGCTACTGGATCTGGGTGATTCCGCTCGGGCACGGCGAGACCAGCATCGGCGTCGTCTACGACACCCGGCTCATAGGCCTCAGCGCGAGCCGTGACCGCATGCGGGATTTCTGCGATTTCCTGCGCGCCATCCCCGCGCTGGCCGAGCTGCTGGAGGGCGCGGAGCCGCGCGGCGAGGACCTGCGCTTCTACGCGCATCTGCCCTATGTCACCCGCCAGTACATGGGGCGCGGGTGGGCGCTGCTCGGGGACGCCGCCGCGTTCCTCGATCCCTACTACTCGCCCGGGCTCGATCACGCCGCGTTCTCGGTGGAAGCCACTCTCGCGATGATCAAGGCGGACCGGGCGGGAGAGCCGCTGGACGCCCGCATCGACGAGCACAACGCCACCTTCGTGCGCTCCTACCACCGGTTCTTCCAGGCCGTCTATCGCGACAAGTACTACTACATGGGCGAGCAGGATCTCCTCTCGGCCTCCTTCCTGATGGACACCGCGCAGTACTACCTCTTCGTGGTCATTCCGGCCTACCGGGTGCGCAAGCGCTTCTTCTGGATGCCGGTGCTCGGGGCGAAGCAGGCCTCTTTCGTTTATCACTTCATGCGCTCCTACAACCGGCGCTTCAAAACGATCGCGCTGGCGCGCCGGCGACTGGGCGCCGAGGGCCGCCGCAATCACGGGCGCCGGCTCAAGCCGTACTTCGCCCTGGACTGGGCGCCCGTCCGCATGACGCTACGGGGCTTGCGGATGTGGATGGTGGCCGAGCTGGATCTCCTGCGGCTCCGCGCGCTGTCCCCCTTCCGACGTCCGACCCCACCGCCACTCCCGTCAGCGCGGCTCGGGCCAGCGGGGGTCGAGCCAGAGAAATCCGCGGCGGAGTAGGGCGTCGCGGCGGTCGAGCGCGTAGCCGTGGCGGTCGGCCAGCCCCAGCGCGGCGGCCACGAAGCGCTGGCGTGGGGTGAGGGCCCGTCCCCTCGCGCGTTGCCAGGCCGCTTCCCAGGCGGCGAAGAAGCGATCGATGGCCCCCGCCGGCTCCGCGTGATGGATGAAGGCCTTGGGCAGCACCGCGCGGAGCACCCGCGGCGTGAAGTCCGCCCCGACCCGCGGCGCGAGCACCACCCCCGCGCGGCCGAGCGTCCCCCCCTTCCGGAACAGGGTGAACGCCAGCAGCCGGCCATGCGGGTCCGAGGTGCCCTCGATGAGCAGCCCGTCCTCGGTGAGCGCGGCGCCCAGCGCCGTCAGCGCCCCCGCCACCGCGGCCTCGTCGTACTGGCGCAGGACATTGAAGGCGCGGATCACGCTCGCCCGCTCGCCGCGCGCCAGGGGCAGATCGAAGCCGCCGTGCCGGAAGGCCAGCCCCGGTTCCGCGAAGGCCTGCGCCTCCGCCACCCGCGCGGGGTCGATCTCGACCCCCAACATCTCCAGCCTCGGGTTCAGTCGCCGCAGCCTGTGGAGCGTCTCCCGCGAGGTCACGGGATAGGCGCCGTAACCCAGATCCACGTAGAGGCCGGGCAGGTGACGCAGGAAGGCGGGGAACGCCACCGCCAGGAAGGTGTCCGTCTTCCGGAGGCGATTCGGCGCGGTCTTCCCCCGCGTGGGCTGACCGAGCGGCTTTCGCATCGGACTCGATCTTAGTAGAGTCTCGCCCATGGATGCTCCCTCGCTCGGCGATCTCCTCCCCGGTCCCCGCATCTTGCTGGGGCCCGGCCCCACCATGGCAGACCCGCGCGTGCTCCGCGCCATGGCCACGCCGCTGCTGGGCCAGTTCGACCCCGAGTTCACCGGCATCATGAACGAGGTGATGGCGCTCACGCGCTTCGCCTTCGAGACGGCGAACGCGCGGGCCTTCCCCGTGCCCGGCACGGGCCGGGCCGGGCTCGAGGCGGCCATCGCCTCCTTCGTCGAGCCGGGCGAGCGCGTGGTCGTGGGCGAATGCGGGCGCTTCGGCCTCCTGCTGATCGAGATCGCCGAGCGCTGCGGCGCGGACGTGGTGCCGGTGCGCGGTGAGTGGGGCCGCGCCCTCGAGCCCGACGCCATCGCCGGCGCGCTGCGCGGCGGGAAGACCCGCATGGTTGCCCTCATCCACGGGGAGACCTCCACCGGCGTGCTCCAGCCCCTGGCCGAGATCGTGCGGCTTGCCCACGCGCACGACGCCCTCGTGATGGCCGATGCCGTCGTCACCCTGGGCGGCTGCCCGGTCGAGACCGATGCCTGGGGCGTGGACGTGATGGTGGCGGGCACGCAGAAGTGCCTTTCCTGTCCCTCGGGCCTCGCCCCCGTCACGTACAACGCGCGCGCGGAGGCCGTGCTGGCCGCGCGGCGCACGCGCGTGCAGAGCAACTATCTCGACCTCGGCCAGCTCGCGGACTACTGGGGCCCGCAGCGCTACAACCACCACACTGCGCCGACATCCATGGTGTACGGCCTCCGCGAGGCCCTGCGCGCAATTCAGACGGAAGGGTTGGCCGCGCGCTTCGCCCGCCACCGGCTCCATGGCGACGCCTTGCGCGCGGGCCTGGCCGCGCTGGGGCTCACGCTCTTCGGCGCCGAGCCGCCCGAGCGCCGGCTGCCCTTCATCACGCCGGTGGTGGTGCCCGAGGGCGTGGACGAGCTGCGCGTGCGCCACCGGCTCATCGCGGACTTCGGCATCGAGATCGGCGCGGCCTTCGGCCCGCTCCAGGGCCGCATCTGGCGCATCGGCACCATGGGTTACTCCGCGCGCCGCGAGAACGTGCTGCTCGCGCTCGTCGCGCTGGAGAGCGTGCTGCGGCGCGAGGGGTGGAAGGCGGAGGCGGGCGCGGGGGTGGAGGCCGCCCTCGCGTGCTATGCGGCGTCGGGCGCAGCCGCGGGTGGGCGGGACGTGGACGAGAGCCTGGGGGCGGGCGGGATCGGGCGGATGTGATTGCGGCGGGTTTCCATCACCGGATGATCACCCGCGCTTGGTTCGCAGCCACTCTCGTCTTCGCACTCCTCGCCGTGCCGCTCGCCGCCGCGCCGCAGCAGGCGGGAAAGGTCTGGCGGATCGGCATGCTCTGGCTCGGCAGCTCCCTTCAGGATCCCCCGATACGCGTGAGGTTTGACGCCTTCCGGCAAGGTCTGCGAGAGCAGGGCTATGTGGAGGGACGCAACGTTGCTTTTGAGCATCGGTATGCGAGAGGTGAGCACGGGTTGTCCTCCGGCCTCGCTGCCGAGCTGGTCCGTCTGAAGGTCGACGTGATCGTAACGCCGGGGAACACGCCAGGGACTCTCGCTGCCAAGCAGGCGACGAGCACGATCCCCATCGTCTTCATGGGAGCGATCGACCCGGTTGCCCATGGGTTCGTCGCCAGCCTGGCGCGGCCGGGGGGGAACGCCACGGGAGTAAGCTCCCTGGTCAGCCCGGAGATCATCGGCAAACGACTGGCGCTGCTCAAGGAAGCAATCCCGACGCTCTCCCGCGTCTCCGTGCTGAGAAATCCGACCAGTCCAGACATTCACGTGTTCATCAGAGAAGCGGAGCTCGCTGCCCGGTCATTGAAGGTGCAGCTTCACACCGTGGATGCGCGAGGCGCCGCCGAGTTCGAGAGGGCCTTTGCGGCCATGATCAAAGAGCGCGCCGGCGCGATTCTGGTGCAAGCCGACCCGGCGTTCCTTTTCAACAGCAGACAGCTCGCTGACCTTGCGGCAAGGAACCGCCTTCCCGCGATGTACGGGCCACCGGAGCATGTAGAGGCGGGTGGCCTCATGGCCTACGGGCATAACGTGGCCGAGGCGTCCCGACGGGCGAGCATCTATGTAGCCAAGATTCTCCAAGGCGCAAAGCCCGCCGACCTCCCCGTCGAGCAGCCCACGAAGTTCGACCTGGTGATCAATCTCAGGACGGCGAAGGCCCTCGGCCTGACGATTCCGCCCGCACTGCTGAACCGGGCGGATCAGGTGATCGAGTAAGTCATCTCTTTCGTGGGAGAAGCCTGGCGGCGGCGCAACACGCCCTGCCGGTCTACGTCTTGTCGGCCCGCTCGATCTTGGCCCAGGTGTCGCGGAGCCCGACGGTGCGGTTGAAGACGAGCGTGCCCGCCCGCGAGTCCGGATCCACGGCGAAGTACCCCACGCGCTCGAACTGATAGCGGCTCCCCGGCTTGGCGCCGGCCAGGCCGGGTTCGACCCGCGCGTCGGTGACGCGCTCGATGGATGCGGGGTTGAGATGCGCCTTCCAGTCGAGTCCGTCTTTTTCGTCCGAGGGATTCGCCTTGGTGAAGAGGTTCTCGTACAGGCGCACCTCGGCGGGGACCGCATGCGCGGCCGACACCCAGTGGATGGTGCCCTTGACCCGCCGGCCGTCGGGGGCGTCGCCGCCGCGCGTGGCGGGGTCGTAGGTGCAGCGGACCTCGGTGATCTGGCCGGTGGCGGGGTCCTTGGTCACCCCCGTGCAGCGGACGAAGTAGCCGTAGCGGAGCCGCACCTCGGCGCCCGGCGCGAGCCGGAAATACTTCTTCGGCGGGTCCTCGCGGAAGTCGTCCTGCTCGATCAGGAGCTCGCGAGAGAAGGGGAGCTTCCGCGTGCCCATGGCCGGATCTTCGGGGTTGTTCACCGCGTCCAGCTCCTCCACCTGCCCCTCGGGGTAGTTCTCGATGACGAGGCGCAGGGGGCGGAGCACCGCCATCACGCGGGCGGCGCGGCGGTTGAGATCCTCGCGGATGCAGTGCTCGAGCAGCGCGATGTCCACCATGCTGTCCGCCTTGGCCACGCCGATCCGCTCGCAGAAGTCGCGGATGGCCTCCGGCGTATAGCCGCGGCGGCGGAGCCCGGCCAGGGTGGGCATGCGGGGATCGTCCCAGCCCGTCACGTGGCGGCCTTCCACCAGCTCCAGGAGCCGGCGCTTGCTCATCACGGTGTGGCTCAGGTTGAGCCGCGCGAACTCGATCTGCTGCGGGTGATAGACGCCGAGCGCGTCGAGGTACCAGTCGTAGAGCGGCCGGTGGTCCTCGTACTCCAGCGTGCAGATCGAGTGCGTGACGCGCTCGAGGGAATCGGAGAGCCCGTGCGCCCAGTCGTACATGGGATAGATGGACCACCGGCTCTCGGTGCGGTGATGGGGCACGCGCCGGATCCGGTACATCACGGGGTCGCGCAGGTTGAGGTTGGGCGCGGCCATGTCGATCTTGGCGCGGAGCGTCTTCGCGCCGTCCTCGAACTCGCCCGCGCGCATGCGGCGGAAGAGGTCGAGGTTCTCCGCCACCGGCCGGTCGCGGTGGGGGCTCGGCCGGCCGGGCTCGGTGAGGGTCCCGCGGTGCTCGCGCATCTGGTCGGCGCTGAGGTCGTCCACGTACGCCTTGCCCGCCCGGATGAGGTCTTCCGCCCACTCGTAGAGCTGCTCGAAGTAGTCGGAGGCGTAGTAGAGGTGCGGGCCCCAGTCGAAGCCCAGCCAGTGCACGTCGGCCATGATGGATTCGACGTACTCCACGCTTTCCTTGGTGGGATTGGTGTCGTCGAAGCGCAGGTGGCAGGTGCCGTCGAAGTCCCGGGCCAGGCCGAAGTTCAGACAGATGCTCTTGGCGTGGCCGATGTGGAGATAGCCGTTGGGCTCGGGAGGGAAGCGCGTGATCACGCGGCCGCCGAAGCGCCCGGTGCGGCCGTCGTCGGCCACGATCTGGCTGATGAAGTGCTTGCCGGGAGCGGGCGTGGGATTCTCGATCACCGGGCGGTCCTCACCACGAATTCTACCATCGCCGCTCAGGCGCCCACCCGCGCGGGGTGCGCGCGCACCGCGGCCTCGTTCACCTCGGTGCCCCAGCCCGGTCCGCGCGGGATGGTCAGATAGCCGTCCTTGACCTCCGGCTTGACCGTCACCAGGTCTCCGTACCACGGCACCACGTCGGGGTCGATCTCCATGATGCGGAGGTTCGGCACCACCGCGCTCCAGTGGGCGTTCATCATGGTGGCCAGGTGGCCGTAGAAGTTGTGCGGGGCCACGTTGACCTCGTAGGCCTCCGCCATGGCCGCGATCTTGAGCCCCTCCGCCACGCCGTTCCACGGCGTGTCCACGATGGCCACGTCCACCGACTGCTCCTCGAAGAAGGGCCGGTAGTCGCGCCGGCCGAAGAGGCACTCGCACGAGGCCACGGGGATCCGGGTGTGGCTGCGGATATAGCGCAGCGCCTTGGCGTCGCGCGTGTCCATCTCCACCCAGAAGAGGTCGAAGGGCTCCATGGCCCGGGCCATGGTGAGGAAGCCCTCGGTCTTGTAGTTGAAGTTGAGGTCCACCAGGATGTCCATGTCGGGCCCGGTGCCTTCGCGGAAGGCCGCGAGCTGGTCGCGGATGGCGCGCACCACGTGGCGGTCGGCGTTGAGCTCGGGGAAGCCCGCGCCTCGCGCGAAGCCGGGCACGTGCGCGGTGGGCTTGTCGCCCAGCAAGAGGACGTTCGTCTTCAGCGCGGTATACCCCTTGGCCACGACCTCCTTGCCGACCTTCACGATGTCATCCAGCGTGCGCACCGGCGGCAGCTCCATCTCCTTGGCCCGGCTCACGCGATAGGTGGCGCAGTGGGACCAGTAGAGGCGGATACGCTCGCGCACGGGCCCGCCGAGGAGCTCGTAGACCGGGATGCCGAGGCCGCGCGCTTTGACGTCGAGCAACGCGTTCTCGATGGCGCCGATGGCCTGCTGGGTCACCCCGCCCGAGGCCTGGCGTCGCAGCGCGTACATCAGCGCCACGTGCGCCTCGAAGGCGCGCGCGTCCTTGCCCACGAGCGAAGGCGCGAGCTGCTCGATCATGCCGGTCACGCCGCCGGGGCCGCCGAAATTCTCGTTGTACTCGCTCCAGCCGACGAGGCCGGTGTCGGTGGTGAGCTTGACGAAGTCGAAGTTGCGCCAGCCCCCGTCGGCGTGGAGCGTCTCGATCTGGGCGATCTTCATGCCGGCGGCACGCCCCCGGGAATGAGGCGGTAGAGGGGCTCCAGATGGCCCGGATCGGGCTTGATGGTGGCCCCCTGCGCGCGGAAGACCTCCACCACCGCCGCGTTCAGCGGTGCGGGCACGCCGAGCCGAGCGCCCTCGGCCGCCACATAGCCATTGAGGTGCTCGACCTCGGTGCGCCGGCCGCGCATCACGTCCTGGAGCATGGACGGGCGCCCGCCCTTCCGGCTCGCCGCGTCGGCCGACACCGCCTGCTCCACCTCGGCCAGGCCGCGTCCCGCCGCCGCGTCCACGAAGCGCTGGGTGGCGATGCCCCAGATGGGCTCCACCTCGTAGCCGGCCGCGCGGCCCACCGTGATCACCTCGGCGCCCAGGAATACCGCCAGGCGCCGCATCGCGGGATCCAGGCGCACCTCGGCGGTGCCCAGGCCCGACAGTCCGGCGAGGGGATTCACCATGCAGTTGAGCGCGAGCTTGGACCAGCGCTCGCCCCAGAGATTGGTGGTGACCTCCGCCGGGGCGACGGCGGAGAGCAGCTCCGCCAGGCGCCGCGCGCGCGGCGTGTCCTTGCCGTCGTGCTCGCCGATCTTGAAGGCGGACTTGCCCGCGTCGGTACGCAGCGCGTGGCCAGGCTCGTACATGCCTGCGCTGATGAGGATCACACAGCCGAGCGTCCGCTCGCGCCCCGCCACCGCGGCCACGCGATGGTCATTGATCCCGTTCTGGAAGTCCACCACCACGCCGTCGGGCTTGAGATAGGCGACGCCGAGCGCGGTGGCCCACTCGGTGTCATAGGACTTCACCGCGATGAAGACGGTGTCGAAGGGCTCCGCGACCTGCTGCAGCTCGTGGATGTGGAGCGCGCGCACCGGCACCAGATGGTCGCCGCAGGTGCCCGAGAGGCGCAGGCCGCGCGACCGCATGGTCTCCACGTGCTCCGGCCACTGGTCCACCAAGGTCACGTCCTGGCCCGCGCGCGCGAGAAGCCCGCCCACCACGCAGCCGATCGCCCCCGCCCCGATGATCCCGATTCGCATGGAGTCTCCTTTCGGCGAACCCGGGTAGGCTATCATGTCCGCGCCCACCCGGGAGGGGGCCAGCATGCTCAGCGCCGCGGACTTCATGCAGCTCGGGCTCACCCGTCTTCACAAGTCGCTGGACAAGGCCATGGCCGACCTCACGCCCGAGCAGCTCCACGCCATTCCCGCCGGCCATCCCAGGGCCAACTCCATCGCCTTCGGGCTCTGGCACTACGCGCGCACCGAGGACAACGTGGTGCGCTATCTCCTCCAGGATCGACGGCCGACGGTATGGGGCGAGGGCGGCTACGCCGAGAAGCTGGGGCTGCCGCCGGTGGCGCAGGGGACCGGCATGTCCACCGCGGAGGCGCAGGCCCTGCGCATCACGGACGTGCCGCTCTTCCGCGAGTACATGAGCCGGGTCTGGGCGAGCACGGACGAGTTCCTCGCGCGCCCCGACCGGGACGCGATGCTGGGCAAGACCGTCACCGTGAAGCCGCTCGGCGAGATGCCGGCCATCGTGGCGCTGGGCAACGTCTGCCTCACCCACGGCATGACCCACTTCGGGGAGATCGAGCTCGCGCGGACCCTGGTGGGCGCGTCCCCGGTGGCCGGGATCTAGCGGGGCCGGAGCACCTGGAGCGCCACCGCTCCCGCCGTCGCGACATTGAGCGAGTCCATGGCCGGCGTCATGGGAATGCGGACGTGGAGATCGGCGGCGGCGAGGGCCTCCGGACTGAGTCCGCGGCCCTCGGTACCCAGCAGCAGCGCGAGCCGCGCGGGCAGGGGCCGGTCGCGGCCCAGCGCATCGATGGCCACCGCGTCCTCCCGCGGCGTCAGCGCGACGAGCGTGTAGCCGGCGTCGCGCACGCGCTTGAGATCGCGCGGCCAGTCGAGCAGCCGCGCGAAGGGCAGGGCCACCGTCGCCCCCGCCGACACGCGGACGGCCTTCCGGTACAGCGGGTCGGCGGTGCCGGGCGAGAGCAGGATCGCGCCCGCGCCGAGCGCCAGCGCGTTCCGGAAGATCGCGCCCACATTGCTCGCGTCGCCCAGGTCCTCGAGCACCACCACCCGGTCGGTTCGCGCCTCGGCGAACACGGCATCGGCCGAGGGCTCGAGGCCGCGCTCGCCCACGGCCAGGCAGCCGTGGTGGAACTCGAGGCCCACGATGGCCTGCACGATCTCGAGCCGCACGAGGAAGGTCCGCACGCCGGCAGCGTCCAGCGCCGGCCCGAGCGCCTCGAGCGCCGGCGGCGTCACCAGCGCGGAGCGCGCGCGATAGCGTCCCGCGTCGAGGAGGCGGCGCACCACCTGGCGGCCCTCGGCGATGAAGGTGCCGGTGCGCAGGCGCCGCTGCGCGTCGCGGATATCGCGATAGTCGGCGAGGCGCGGGTCTTCCGGATCTTCGACGGGCTCGACGGGTGGCATGACGCCTGGACAATCCCTCCGCGGGCCCCTAGTATGCACACCTGATGGCCGACCGTGAAGCCGCCGGGGCCCCGCCCCCGGCCGCATCCCCTGACCCCGCCGCCGCCGAGGCGGCCGCGCTCTTCGCGCTGGTGAGCGCGCGCTACGGCAGCCGGCTCGACGCCCGGCAGCTCGACGGTGTGCGCAAGGCGATCGAGGGCATCGTGGAGCAGGCGCGCGCGGTGCGGGCGGTGCGGCTCGGCAATGCCGACGAGCCCTATCAGACGTTCCGGCCCTATCGTGCCGACGAGGCGCCGCGGCCATGAGCCTCGACCCGGTCTTCATGCCGGTGCGCGAGCTGGCGGACCACGTGCGCGCCCGGCGCGTCTCGCCGGTGGCGCTCGCGGAGACCTTCCTCGACCGGCTGGAGAAGATCGGCCCGCGCTACAACGCCGTCGTCACCGTGACGCGCGACCGCGCCATGGCGGAGGCGCGGCGGGCGGAGGGCGAGATCGCCGCCGGCCGCTACCGTGGCCCGCTGCACGGCATCCCCTATGGCGCCAAGGACCTTCTCGCCACCGGCGGCGGCATCCCGACCACCTGGGGCGCGGCGCCGTTCCGCGAGCAGCGTTTCGCGGAAGACGCCACCGTGATCCAGCGGCTCGAGGCCGCCGGCGCCGTGCTCTGCGCCAAGCTCGCCATGATCGAGCTGGCGGGCGGCATGGGCTATCGCCAGCCCGTCGCCTCCTTCACCGGGCCCTGCCTCACGCCGTGGAATCGGGAGGCGTGGAGTGGAGGCTCATCCTCGGGCTCGGGGGCGGCCGTCTCCGCGGGGCTGGTCCCGTTCGCCATCGGATCGGAGACCTGGGGGTCCATTCTCTCGCCCGGCGGCAATTGCGGCGTGGCGGGTCTGCGGCCGTCCTATGGCCGCGTGAGCCGGCACGGGGCGATGGCGCTGTGCTGGACGCTGGACAAGCTGGGCCCGCTGGCCCTGACCGCCGACGACTGCGGCCTCGTGCTGGAGGCCATCGCGGGCGCCGACGCGGCGGACCCCACCACGAGCCCGCGGAGCTTTCGATACGAGTCGACGCCGGGCGTGCGGCGGTTCCGCTTCGGCGTGCTGGCAGGCGCGCTCGACGGCGTGAGCGACGACATGCGCACGGCGTACGACCGCTCGCTGGACGTCCTGCGGGACTTCGGCACCATCGAGGACGCGGCGCTGCCGGATCTTCCCTGGGAGGCGGCCACGCGCATCATCCTCCAGGCGGAGGCGGCGAGCGCCTTCGAGGACCTCATCGAGAGCGGCGGCATCGCCGGCCTCACCGCACCCGAGGACCACTTCCTGCCGTACGCGCGCGACGCGGTGCTGGCCAAGGACTACGTGAAGGCCATGCGGATCCGCGGCCTCATGGCCCGCGAGGCGGACCGGCTCTTCGAGCGCTTCGACGTGCTCGTCGCCCCCGGCCGCCTCACCGTGGCCACCGCGCTCGACCAGGAGTTCCGCGGCGGCATGCGCGGCACCGCGCGCGACGTCATGGGCGCGGTGGGCAATGGCGCGGGACTCCCCGGCCTCATCGTGCCCAACGGCTTCGGCGACCGTGGGCTACCCACGAGCCTCCAGTTCCTCGGCCGCGCGTGGGAGGAGAACACGCTGCTCACCGCGGGCCGCGAGTATCAGGCGCGCACGGCCTGGCACACGCAGCATCCCGCCGTGGAGGCCTGACCGCTCTTTCTCAACGAGACGCCGTCCGCGTCCGCGGGCGGCCGACAAGGAGCCCATCATGCTGGTCGTGGAGACGCCGCAGGACCTCAGCAAGCACATCGGGGAGACGCTGGGCCCGTCGGCCTGGATCACGGTGGACCAGGCCACGATCGACAAGTTCGCCGAGGCCACCGGCGACCACCAGTGGATCCACGTGGACGTCGAGCGCGCCAAGCGCGAGCTGCCGGGCGGCAAGACCATCGCCCACGGCTACCTCACGCTGTCGCTCCTCCCGCGGATGATGCCGGAGCTGCTCAAGGTGACCAAGCGCTCGCGCGGCGTGAACTACGGCTCCAACAAGGTGCGCTTCGTCAGCCCGGTCCCCGCCGGCGCCCGCGTGCGCCTCCGCTCCACCATCAAGAACGTCGAGCCCGTCGAGGGCAACGGCGTCCGCATCACCTTCGAGGCCGTCATCGAAGTCGAAGGCCAGCAGCGGCCCGCCATGGTCGCGGAGACGCTCGGCATCCAGTACGCGTAGCTCGTACGCGTAGCGCCCGGCTCCATGGATCGGGCGCCGGGGGGGCGGGCGGGTCCAGTCGACCACGGCGTTTGCGTGCGCTTCTACCGCCTGGGACTGGGCTCCACCGACGCGCGGGGTTCGAGTTGGGGTTGGAGGGGAACGGGTCTCCTGACCCGCCCGCCCCCCCGACACCCGATCCCGCTCCCGGTCCCTATCCATTCAGTACGCACAAGGGTAGGGCGCGGGCGGGCGCTGCGGATCAGGACGGCAAGGGTAAGGGAGTGGGGGAGGGCGGGTGCTGTGGTTCAGGACGCCCAGGGGAGGGAGTGGGGGCAGGGGGCGGCGGGGTCAGCGACCCGTTCCCCTCCGACCGCAACTCGAATCCCGCGCGTCGGTGGAGCCCAGCCGCGGCGGGTAGAAGCGCACGCAAACGCCGTGGTCGCGGACCCCGCCGCCCCCTGCCCCCACTCCCGGGCCGGGTCGGGTCGGGTCGCATAGCTACCGCGTGTCGTTCATCCCCAGCGCCCGCTCGATCGCCACCACGTCCGTCGGCCGGTCGAACGGCGCCGGCGCGGGCTCGCCCGCCGCGCGCGGGCGGCCGATGGAGCGGAAGAACTCCTCGAGGCCGTGGGGGGCCACGATCCACATCATGACGAGCTCGTCCGCACTCTCGTTGATGATCTCGTGCTTGACGTCCATGCCGAGGAAGCAGGCGGTGCCGGGCACCAGGGGATGGTTCTGCCCGTCCACCACCACGCGGCCCTTCCCGCGGAAGCAGATCTGCAGCTCCACCTGATCGCCGTGCGAGTGCTCGCGCACCCGTCCGCCCGGCGCGATGGTCTGGTAGCCCATGGAGAGCCCGCTGAAGCGCGTCTTGTCCGGAGAGAGCGCGGGATCCGCGTGCCCGTTCGCCGGCACCGGCTGCCAGTAGGACGGGCCCTCGCCGGGCTGCACGACCACGGCGTGCCCGCGGTGCGGCTCGCGCCCGCTGGCGGCGCCCGACGCGCTCACTTGGCGCCTCCGAGCACGGCGCGGGCGACCTCGAGGGTCTGCTCGACCTGGGCCGCGCTCACGTCGAGATGGGTGACGGCGCGAATCGTCTTCGCCCCCATGGCGCCCATCCGGATTCCACGGGCGAGCAGGCGCTCGACCACGGTGGGCGCGTCCAGCGGGCCGGTGAGGTCGAAGAAGACCAGGTTGGTCTCCACCGACGCGGGGTCGAGACGGACGCCGGGCAGCGCGGCCAGTCCCTCCGCGAGGCGCCGGGCATTGGCGTGGTCCTCGGCCAGGCGCTTGACGTGGTGGCGGAGGGCGTAGACGCCGCCCGCGGCGATGATTCCGGCCTGGCGCATGGCGCCCCCCATCTGCTGCTTGAGCCGCCAGGCTTCCGTGATGAACTCGCGGGAGCCCGCCAGCGCGGCCCCCACCGGTGCGCCCAGCCCCTTGGTGAAGTCGATCCACGTCGAGTCGAAGGGCGCGGCAAAGTCCCGCGCGGCCACGCCGCTGGCGACCACCGCGTTCATGAGCCGGGCGCCGTCCATGTGGGTCTTGAGGCCGCGGCGTCTGGCCACCTCCGTCACCGCCTCGATCTGCCGGAGCGGCCAGATGCTGCCGCCCCCCAGATTCGCCGTCTGCTCCACCCAGAGGAGCCGGCTCCGCGGGAAGTAGCGCACCTCGGGCGCCCGGATGGCGGCCTCCACGGTGGCGGCGTCGAACTGGCCGCGCGGACCGTCCACCGCCTGCACGTTCACGCCGGCCAGCGCGCCGGGCCCGCCCGACTCGAAGTGGATGGGGTGCGCGGTGCGATGCGCGATCATCTCCTCGCCCGGCCGGCAGTGGACGCGGATGGCGATCTCGTTGCACATGGTGCCCGAGGGCAGGAAGACCGCGGCCTCCTTGCCCAGGAGCTCGGCCACCATCTCCTGGAGGAGGTTGACGGTCGGGTCCTCGAACTTCTGCTCGTCGCCCACCTCCGCCTCGCACATGAAGCGGCGCATCTCGGCGGTGGGCTTGGTCAGGGTGTCGCTGTAGAGATCGACCTCGATGGTGGGCGTCATGAGCGAATGATAGGCGACCGCCCCCGGCGTCGCAAGCGGCGCGGTGTAGAGTGAGGTCATGGCGGTGGCGGCGCGCAAGCCCGATCTTCCGGTTCTGATCGTCGCGCTCGCCGGCCTCGTGGTGGCGGGTTACCTCGCCTGGATCAAGTGGTCGGGCACGGGCGCGCTCTTCTGCACGGCGGGGAGCGGCTGCGACATCGTCCAGGCCAGCCGCTACGCGATCTTCCTGGGCGTGCCCACCGCGCTCTGGGGCGCGCTCGTGTACCTGGCCCTCGGGATCCTCGCGCTGCTGGGCCTCGAGGGACGGAAGTGGCGCGTGGCCGTGGTCCTGGCCTCGGGCGCCGTCGGCTTCTCCGCCTATCTCACCTTCCTCTCCATCACCCAGCTCGGGACGACGTGCCTCTACTGCCTCGTCTCGGCGGGCCTGTCCGTGCTGCTGCTGGTCGTGCTGCTCCTTCGGCGTCCGCGCGCGCCCGCCGGCGCGCGGGGCCTCCCGCTGGCCGTGCTCGGCGTCGGCGCCGGCGGTGGCCGCCATCGTGCTCGGCGCCTTCGTCTTCGCGGCGGGGCCCGCGGGCGCCACGCCGTACCAGCTCGCGCTCGCGCGCCATCTCGCCCAGTCCAAGGCAGTGTTCTACGGCGCGTACTGGTGCCCGCACTGCCAGGAGCAGAAGCACCAGTTCGGCGGAGCGGCCGGCCTCCTCCCCTATGTCGAGTGCGATCCCAAGGGGCCGAACGCGCAGCCGGAGCGCTGCGAGCGCGCGGGGGTGCGCGTCTTTCCCACCTGGGACATCGGCGGCAGCCGGCGCGAGGGCGTGCAGTCGCTGGAGGCGCTGGCCGAGGCCTCCGGCTTGCCGAAGAGCTAGAGGCGCTGGGCGCCCGGCCGCCCGCTCTCCACCACGAACGAGGCGAGCGTGCCGATCGCCGTTCTCGGATCCACCGCATTCTCCAGCGCGCGTAGCTCGGTGAGCCAGCGCTCCGGCGTCACCGTGCAGCGCACATAGCCCCGCGGCCGGCTGTCGAAGAAGCGCACGTGCGGATTGTCCGGCAGCAGCCGGGCGACGCGGTCGTAGGGAATCCCGGGCGAGCTGATCGAGGTGCCGACGAACTCGGTCGCCACCACCGGCGCCGACTCGGTGAAGTCCACCTTGAGGTCCGTGACCCAGTAGGAATGGATGTCTCCTCCGATCACGACGGGGTTGGGCACCCGCCGGTCGCGGAGCTGCGCGAGCACGCGCTGCCGCGCGTCCGCATAGCCGTCCCAGCCGTCCGTCCAGTAGGCTTCCGCGCCGGCTCGGTTGCGCTGGCGTAGCTGGGCCATGAGCTGCTGCTGGGCCAGGATCGTCCAGCGCGACCGGGCGCGGCCGAGGCCTTCGAACAGCCATTGCTCCTGCGCGGCGCCCAGTCGCGTCTGGGCGGGATCCAGGCGGGCCGCGCAGTCCGTCACCAGCTGGCCGCCGCCGGGCCGCCCTTCGCCGCAGGCCTGCACGGCGCGATACTGCCGGCCGTCGAGCACGAAGAAGTTCGCCAGCGTTCCCCAGCCGAGGTCGCGATAGAGCCGCATGTCGGGACCGTGGGGCAGGGTGGAGCGCCGCAAGGGCATGTGCTCGTAGTACGCCTGGTAGGCGCCCGCGCGCCGGCGCCGGAAGGCTCCGGGATCGTCGCGGTGCTGCGACCGGTCGCTGGCGTAGTCGTTCGAGACCTCGTGATCGTCCCAGGTGACGACCCAGGGATAGGCGGCATGCGCGGCCTGCAGATCGGGGTCGGTCTTGTAGAGCGCGTGGCGGCGGCGATAGCCGTCGAGGTCGGTGGCCTCGGGGAGATCGTGGCGGCGCACGGGCGGAGTCTTCGCCGAGGTCTCGTAGATGTAGTCGCCCAGGTGCACGACGAGGTCGAGGTTGTCGGACAGCATGTGGTGATAGGCCGCGTAGTGGCCGAACTCCCAGTGCTGGCAGGACGCGAAGGCGAAGCGGAGGCGCTCGGGACGGGTGTCCGGCCGCGGCGCCGTGCGGGTGCGCGCCACACGCGAGACCTCGTCCCCCACGTGGAAGCGGTACCAGTACCAGCGCGCGGGCTCGAGTCCCTGCAGCTCCACGTGGACGGAGTGGGCGAGGTCCGCGGTGGCCACGCTCGTTCCCTTCTGCACGATGCGCTGCATGCGCTCGTCCTCGGCCACCTCCCAGCCCACCGTCACCGGATCCGGCCCCATGCCGCCGTCGCGCTTGAGCGGCTCGGGGGCCAGCCGCGTCCAGAGCACCACGCCGTCGGGTCGCGGGTCGCCCGACGCGACGCCGAGCTTGAAGGGATGGTCGGAGAAACGGGCTCTGGCCCGGGCGCATCCGGCCAGGGTATGGCCCGTCAGGGCCAGGGTCGCGAGCGCTCCGGCGCCGGACAGGAGCTCGCGGCGGGTCAGCATGACCATGTCGCCAATCTTAACGCGGTGTCATCTCCTCGACGGCATGAGCTGGGGTGCAAGCTTTCTGCAACGGGGAAACACCGGAAATGAAGGCAATGCGCCATTCGTGACGGGGCGTCTTCGATGGCACCCGCCGTGCATACGGTCGCGGCGTCTCAGTGTCCGAGTCCTGTCTCTCACCTCAGGAGGACCCTTCATGATCGAAGCACGCCGTCCCATGTCTTGCCGGCTCACGGGCGCACGCGGCTTCACCCTGATCGAGCTGATGATCGTCGTGGCGATCATCGGCATCCTCGCCGCGATCGCCATCCCGCTCTACGCGAACATCCAGGCCCGAGCCCGGATCGCGAAAGCACAGGCGGACGCGCGGACCCTGGTCTCCGCCGTGAGCATCTATTCGGCCCACATGGGCACACTCCCCGCGGCGCTCAGCGCCCTGAACTCGGTGGCGACGAACAGCATGGGGCAGACCGCCGGGCCCTTCATGGCTTCGACCCCGGCCCCGCCGGCGGGCTGGACGGCCTATGGCTATACCTCGACGGCGGGCGGCACGTTCACCGTCTCGACCAGCGGCGACGCCACCACCGTGAGCCTCCCCTAGGCGGCTGCTGTAAGCTAGAAGCATGCGGTACGGCGCGGGCGCGATGATCCTCGTCTCGATGGCGCTGCTCTCCGGGTGCGCGACCTCGTCCGGCCTCCGGTACAAGCCGGAGCCGCCGGGCGTGGGCGCGTCCATCTCCGCCGACTACATGGTGCTCGTCGACCGCGTCCGGGTCGAGATCGACACGCGCGGCGCCCGCCTGGAGGACATCCAGATCCTCATGCCGGACGGATCCGCCATCCGTCCCCAGACCATCGAGTACCCCGCCTTCCGCACCGATAGCGGCGTGAGCTTCGGGATCGGGGTGGGTGGGGGCGGATACAGGGGCGGCGGCGGCGGAGTCGGGACGGGTGTCGGCGTGGGCACCACCATGCCCGTGGGCGACACTCGCGCCGACGGCAATACGGTGGCGTATTTCCCCCTCGACCAGGTGGGGCCGGCCCCGTGGCGCGTGCGCACCCAGCTCACCGGACTGGGGCCGGCGTTCTTCGTGCTCGGAGGCAATACGGGCGCGACCAAGTAACCGTACCCGAACGCGATGCGGGCGCGACGACCTCGTCGCGCCCGCGCGTTCTCGCTTTCGCCGCCCTCGAACTCCCGCGCGATCTACCGTCCGCTGAGGACGAGCACCGGAACCGACGACTTCCGTCGCAGCCCGCTGGCCAGGGAGCCGTAGAGCCGGCCGAACCAGCCACGGCGCGGCTCGGTGACCGCCACCAGATCAGCGCCGAAGGCTTCCGCTTCCTCGGCGATCTCGTCCGCAGGCTCACCGAAGCGCACCACCGACTCCACCGGGACGCCCTGCAGGTGGGCCTGGGCGCCGCGCAGGTAGTCGAGCCGGCTGAAGGTGATGCGCTCCATCTCCTGGCTCTCGTACGCCACGACGCGGCCGTAGTCGCCGAGCTTCTGCTCGGGAAGCCGGGCCACGTTCAGGAGCCGGACGGTTGCGCCGCTACTGCGGGCGATATCGGCCACGAGGGGCAGGACAGCCTCCGCATGCTCACTTCGATCCAGCGGAACCAGAATTCGCTTTGCCATATGATTGCACCTCCCTCTTCCGCCTCTTTAGAGGGACGCGCGCCCGCGAGGGATTCCCCTCTTATTAGGGGGAATTCATCGGAATCTCCGCCCTGGCCTCCCGCATCGGAAGGGTGGAGGTGGCTGTCATGGAAGCGATACTCGTAGGACTCCTGGTGCTGGCCATGGTGGTAGTGCCTCTCGCCGTGTCGGTCTGGTCTGACCGCCGGCGCGAGCAGGCCGACGTCGTCGCGGCCGCGGCCCGTTCAGCCGTACGACAGCGGCTCGAAGGTGACGCTTTTGTGACGGTGGACGTGACGGCACCGACGCCGTGGGCGGTGGGCCGCGTGGTGCTCGCCGCGCCGGCCGGATATGGCTGGATGGTGGAGCGCTCGTGGGCCGCGGTCGCTCAGCGGGTGCCCGCGGATTATGAGCTGGTGGTGCACGCCGCGCCCATTTCGGCCAAGCCGGGCTTGTCGGTCGGCGACACGGCGCTTCGCCGCGCCGCCTGATCCGACGGAGCCGATCCCGCCGGCCTGACACGCGGGGCGGGCCGCCGATGCGGTCCGCCCCGCCGTGCTACCATCCGACTCTGTGGCCGATTCCGTGGCCGATTCCGTGGCGAACTCCGGGACCGTCGCCGTGAAGGACTCTGCCGGTCCCGCGCTCCGCGTCGTCGCGCTTCTCTCCGCTCTCACCGCGGTCAGCCAGTTCTATCGCGCCTCGCTCTCCGCCATCGCCCCCGAGGTCTCGCATGACCTCGCGCTGTCCCCCGACGCCCTCGGACTCGCCAACGGCGTCTTCTTCCTCGCGCTGGGTGTGGTGCAGCTCCCGGTGGGCATGGTCTTCGACCGCGTGGGCCCTCGCCGCACCATCGGCGCCCTCACCCTGCTCGCGGTGGCGGGCTCATTGCTCCACGCCGCCGCCACCACCGCCACTGCGCTCGTGGTGGCCCGCGCGGTGATCGGGCTCGGCTGCGCCGGGAGCTTCATGGGCGCGGTGGTGCTCTGCCATCGCTGGTACGGGGGCGCGCGCTTCACCACCGCGCTGTCGTGGATCTTCGCGCTCTCGAATCTCGGCACCCTCGCTGCCGCCACCCCGCTCGCCGCGGTCACCGAGCACGTGGGATGGCGATGGGCGTTCGTGTACGCCACCGGCGTGACGGTGCTCGTGGGCGTGCTCTTCCATCTCCTCGTTCGCGATGCGCCGCCCGGCCGGACGGCTGCCGCGCCCACCGCGGAGCGCCTCGGGGCCATCCTGCGCGGGCTCGCGCAAGTATGGCGGAGCCCCGGGCTTCCGCGCGTGCTCGCCATCCACACGTTCGCCTACGCGAGCATGATCACCGTGCTGGGGCTGTGGGCCGGGCCCTACCTCCACGACGTCCACGGCATGGACGCCATCACGCGCGGCAACGTGCTCCTCGCGATGGGGCTCGCACAGCTCGTGGGCATCCTCGCGTATGGGCCGCTCGACCGGATCTTCAACTCGCGCAAGCGCGTGGTGCTGGCGGGCGCGGTCGGCTCCGTCGTGATCCTCGGCACGCTGGCGGCGCTCTCGCGGCCCCCGGCCTGGCTCGCGGTGGTTCTGCTGGTGCTGTTCTGCCTGGTGACCGCGTACGGCGTGGTGATCGTGGCGCATGGGCGGAGCCTCTTTCCCGACGAGCTGGCGGGACGCGGCGTGACCACCGTGAACCTGGCCCAGGTGGTGGGCTGCGCGGGGCTCCCCATCCTCACCGGGGCCATCATCGCCGCCTTTCCCGCGTCCGGGGGCGGCTCGCCCGAGCTGGCGTACCGGGTCACCTTCGGCGTGATCGCGGCCGGCCTCGCCGCCGGACTCGCAGTGTACGCGGGGGCGCGCGACGTCCCGCCGCGCCCTGCGCCGCCGCCCCAACCCGACAAGGGAGGACTGACGTGGGCCCGCTGACGTCGGCGGTGGGTCGGCCCTGACGCCGGCACCGGGCGGGATTGACCGGCGCTGACGCCGCGCGCGCCGCGTGATAGTCTGGGCGGCGTGATTCGCCGTCCGCCCGCCGCCCGTTTCCTCACGCTCGTTGCCCTCGTGGTCCTTTCTCCGGTCCCTCTCGGAGGCACCCCCTCCGCCGGAGGCACCCGATGAAGTTCGGCATCTTCTACGAGCATCAGCTCCCGCGCCCCTGGGCCGAGGGCGCGGAGCAGCGACTGTTCCAGGACGCGCTCGATCAGGTGGAGCTGGCGGACCGGCTGGGCATCGACCATGCCTGGGAGGTGGAGCATCACTTCCTCGAGGAGTACTCCCACTCCTCCGCCCCCGAGGTGTTCCTCGCCGCCGCCTCCCAGCGGACCAAGCGCATCCGGCTCGGCCACGGAATCGTGCTCATGCCGCCCGGCTACAATGCGCCCGCCCGCATCGCCGAGCGGATCGCCACCCTGGATCTGGTCTCCAACGGCCGCGTGGACTGGGGCACGGGCGAGTCGGCCTCCCGCGCGGAGCTGGAGGGCTTCGGCATCGACGCGGACGAGCGCCGCGCCATGTGGCGCGAGACGGTGGAGCAGGTCGCCAACATGATGGTGATGGATCCCTATCCCGGCTTCCAGGGGAAGTACTTCTCCATGCCGGTGCGCAATGTCGTCCCCAAGCCGGTGCAGAAGCCCCACCCGCCGCTCTGGGTGGCCTGCTCCAATCGCAACACCATCCACCTCGCGGCGCAGCTCGGCATCGGCGCCCTCACCTTCGCGTTCATCGATCCCGCGGAGGCGCGGCAGTGGGTGGACGACTACTACGAGACGTTCAAGAAGGAGTGCGTGCCCATCGGCCACGCGGTGAATCCCAACATCGCCATGGTGACCTCCTTCTCCTGCCATCCCGACGAGGCCGAGGCGCGGCGGCGAGGCACCGACGGCTTCCGCTTCTTCCAGTTCGCCCTGGGCCACCACTATGCCTTCGGCACTCACAAGCCGGGGCGCACCAATATCTGGAACAAGTACGTGGCGGTGCGCGATGCCCTGGGCATGGAGCTGATGGGTGGCGGCACCGGCGGCATCGGCACGCCGGAGCAGCTGCGCCACCACCTGCGGACCTTCGAGGACTCGGGCGTCGATCAGACCGTCTTCATCCAGCAGGGCGGCAACAACCGCCACGAGCACATCTGCGAGTCGCTGGAGCTCTTCGCGGGGCAGGTGATGCCCGAGTTCCGCGAGCGGGAGGCCGCGCGTGCCGAGCGGAAGGCCCGGGAGCTCGCCCCTTACGTGGCCGCCGCCTTCGAGAGAAAAGAGAAGCTCAAGCCGCTTGCCGACGAGGACATCCCGACCTATCCCGCCTACGGGCTCACCGTGGCCCAGGTGGATCTCGCCACCCTGCCCGAGGCCAATCGCCAGCGCGCGCTCGTCTTCCGGAAGATGCGCGAGATCATGGAGCGCTCATGAAGGCCGTTCGGATCTACACCGGCGCCGACAAGAAGTCGCACTTCGAGGATCTGGACATTCCGCTCAAGCCCGGCACCTACGGCACCCTCTCCGATCTCGTGCCCTCCGAAGGCGTGATCTTCCGCGAGACGCCGGCGGGCGGCGCGCTGGACTTCCACGTGGCGCCGCGGCGCCAGTTCGTCATCACCCTGGCCGGGCGCGTCGAGGTGGAGTGCGGCGACGGCACCAAGCAACGCTTCGGGCCCGGCGACATCATGCTGGCCGACGACACGACCGGGCAGGGGCACATCACGCGGGAGATCGAAGCGCCACGGAAGAGCCTCTTCATTCTGCTGCCGGCGAGCTTCGATGCCAGCGCCTGGAAGCTCTGAAGCGGATGGAGCGCGTCCTCTTCGACCACATCGCCCTCGGCCTGCCCCGTATCGCCGACGCGGCCCCCGTGCTCGCCGGCGTTGCTGGGCGGCGTGCCCGACGGCGGCCGGCCCTCGGGGGTCTTCCGCTGGGCCACCTGGGCCTACGAGGGCGGTGGGCAGATCGAGGTGATCGAGCCCACCGGTGACGACGGATTCGTCCACCGCTTCCTGGCCCAGCGCGGGCCCGGTGTCCACCACGTGACCTTCAAGGTGCCGAGCACTCGCGCGGCCTGCGACCGCGCGCGGGCGCTCGGGCTCAATCCGGTGGGCTTCGACGACTCGGATCCCAACTGGATCGAGGCCTTTCTCCATCCCAAGGAGTCGCTGGGCATCGTGGTCCAGCTCGCGGAGTCCCGCGGAGTCGAGACGGGCGCGGAGCGGCCGCAGCAGCCGCCGCCCGGCGTTCCCGATCCGCCGCCCCCGCTCACGCTGCTCGGGTTGCGGCTCCGCGCGCATAGCCGCGAGCGGGCCGACCGCCAGTGGGGGCAGATTCTCCAGGGCGTCGCGGAGGCGAGCGGGCCCGATGCGGTGACGTATCGCTGGCCGGGCTCGCCGATGCGCCTGGTGGTGGAGCTCGACCCGCGCGGCGACGAGGGCCCGCTGGCGCTCGAGTTCGCGAGTGGACGGCGCGTGCCGCTTCCCGCGGGGCCGCATCCCGCCCTGGGCGTGGCGCTCACGCAGCGCCAGGAGTAGAGAGGATTCTGCCCCGATGACATACGAGAGCATCCGACTCGATCACCGCGACGGGGTGTCCACCATCACGCTGGACCGGCCGCCGGTCAACGTCTAGCCTCGTCCGATGACCGCCATCCTCCACGCCGCCCACCTCGGGGCCGATCGCGTCCAACCCCGCGTCGGCGTCGACCGCATCCTGCATCCCCGCTCGGTGGCGGTGTTCGGCGCCTCCGACAGCAAGGACAAGTTCGGCGGCCGCATCATGCACTTCCTCCTGCGCCACGGCTTTCCGGGGGAGGTCTATCCCATCAACCTGCGCCGCACCGAGGTGCTGGGTCGCCGCGCCTATCCCGATATCGGCGCGGCTCCGCGCCGACGTGGACGTCGCCATCCTCGCGGTGCCCTCCGAGTCCCTGGTGCGCAGCGTGAGCGAGGCCGCGGCGGCCGGCGTCGGCGGCTGCGTCATCATCTCCACCGGCTTCGCGGAGGCGGGCGAGGAAGGGCGCGCGCGCCAGGCGGCTTTGGTGGAGATCGTGCGGCAGACCGGCATCCGCCTGGTGGGGCCCAACTGCATGGGGCTCATCGTCCCCCATCATCGCCTGGCCCTCTGCTCGTCCGTGGTGCTCGACACCGACCGGCTCCGCGACGGGCCCATCGGGCTGGTGAGCCAGAGCGGCGCCTTGATGGTCTCGATCTTCGACCGGGCCGGCACCGACGGCATCGGCTTCCGCCACTGCGTCTCCATGGGCAATCAGGTGGACCTGGAGATCTGTGACTTCCTCGAGTACCTGGTCGAGGACGCGGGCACCGAGGCCATCTGCCTCTACGTGGAAGGCCTGCTGGACGGCGCGCGCTTCCGCCGGGGCCTCGCCGCCGCCCGCCGCGCGGGCAAGCCGGTGCTGGTGGTGAAGACCGGGCGCACCGAGGCCGGCGTGCGGTCGGCGCGCTCGCACACCGCGAGCCTCGCCGGGGCCTTCGAGGTGTTCGAGGCGGTGTGCCGCGAGGAGGGCGCGGTGCTGGCCCGCGATCCCGACGACATGGTGCGCGCGGCGCATTTCCTCGTCCGCCACCGGAAGCCGCGGCGGGGCGGGGTCGGCGTGATCTCCTCCTCGGGCGGCGGCACCGGGATCGCGTCCGACCGGCTCACCGAGCTGGGGGTGCCGCTCGCCGTGCTGAGCCCCGGCACCCGCGCGGCGCTCGGCGAGCTCTTGCTCCCGCTCCAGGCGGACAACCCGGTCGACCTCGGGGGACGCAAGGCGCCCGAGGAGGTGGAGATCTCGGGCGACGTCTCGCGGCTGCTCTTCGACGATCCCGGCGTGGCCTACGGCCTCGTGATCCTCACCTCGATGCCGTTCTTCTCCGCGCGCAGCCGGCTCATGGCCGAGGCAGCGCAGAAGGCCGACAAGCCCGTGATGATCGCGTTCACGCCGGGAGCGGCGGCGGACGGGCCGCGCCAGGCGCTGCGGGACATCGGCCAGTTCTTCTTCGACCGCACGGAGGACGCGCTGCGCGTCCTGGTGCTGCTGGCCGAGCACGACGCGCTCCGCGTCGGCGCGCCGGCGGCGCCACTCCGCCCGGATGGGCTGCCGGCGCCCTCCGCCCTCGCCACTCTTCCCCCGGGGCCGCTCACCGAGAGCGAGGTCAAGCGCCTGCTCGCGGGCTACGGGATCGCGGTGGCCAGGGAAGCGGTGGCCCCCACGCCGGCGGCCGCCGCCGCGGAAGCCGCGCGCCTGGGCTTTCCCGTTGCGCTCAAGGCGGTGTCGCGCCAGATCGCGCACAAGAGCGACGTGGGCGCGGTACGGCTCGACCTGGCCACGCCGGAGGCGGTGCGGGCGGCGGCGGAGGAGATGGCGCGCGCGCTGGCCGTCTCGGCGCCGGACGCCGCGCTGGAGGGCTTCTCCGTGCAGGAGATGGTGCGGGGCGAGGCGGAGGTCATCGTGGGCGCCCGGCGCGATCCGCACTTCGGGCCCATCGCCATGGTGGGGCTGGGCGGAATCGCGGTGGAGATCCTCAAGGACGTGGTGGTGGCGCCGGCGCCGCTGTCCCCGGACCGCGCCCGCGCCATGCTCGCCGCCCTCCGCATGGCGCCGCTCCTTGCCGGCGCGCGCGGCCGCCCGCCGCTCGACGTGGACGCCATCGGGGACGCGCTGGTGCGCCTCTCCTGGCTCGCCGCCGACCTCGGGCCGCGCCTCATCGACCTGGAAGTGAATCCGCTCATCGTGCGGCGCGCCGGCATGGGCGCGGTGGCGGTGGACGGCCGTGGAACGCTTGCCGATATCCCCAAGGAGGAATCTTGACCATGACCCGGATCCGCATCGTGCTCGCCGTCCTCGCGCTCACTCTCGCCGCCGCGGCCCCCGCGGGCGCGCAGGGGGTGCTGCGCATCGGGCTCAACGACGACCCCGACGCGATCGACCCCACCATCAGCCGCGCCTATGTGGGCCGGCTGGTGTTCGCCGCCGTCTGCGACAAGCTCTTCGACGTCACCCCCGATCTCCGCATCGTTCCGCAGCTCGCCACCGGCTACGAATGGGCGGCGGACAGCCGGTCCCTCCTCATCAAGCTGCGGCCGGGGGTGAAGTTCCACGACGGCGAGCCGCTGAACGGCGAGGCGGTGAAGTTCAATATCGAGCGGCACATCAACACGCCCGGCTCCTTCCGGAAGTCGGAGATCGGCGACATCAAGACGGTGGAGGTGGTCAACGACCTCACCGTGCGCCTGCACCTCTCCCAGCCCCTGGTGCCGCTCCTCGCCGCTCTCACCGACCGCGCCGGGATGATGGTGTCGCCCAAGGCGGCCCGCGAGCTCGGGGACAAGTTCGGCACCCGGCCGGTCTGCGCGGGGCCCTTCAAGTTCGTCGAGCGCGTGGCGCAGGGCAAGATCGTCACCGAGCGTTTCGCCGACTACTGGGATAAGGGCAACATCCACCTCGACCGGGTGGAGTTCGTCCCCATCCTCGATTCCACCGCCCGCTCGGCCAGCCTGCGCTCGGGTGACCTCCAGATGATGGAGCGCGTCTCGCCCGCGGACCTGGAGCAGCTCCGCTCCGACAGCCGGATCAAGGTCACCGGCGTGCCCGAGCTGGGCTACCAGGTCATCCGGCTCAACGTGAACAATGGCCCCCGGGGGAAGCTGCTCGGGGCCGACGTGCGCCTGCGCCAGGCCATCGATCTCGCCATCGACCGCGAGACCCTGGTGAAGGCGGTGTTCAACAACGAGTACATCCCGGGCAATCAGTGGGTGAGCCCCAGCAGCCCCTACTACAACGCGAAGCTCCCGGTGCGGAAGCGGGACGTGGCCCGGGCCAAGCAGCTTCTGCGCGAGGCGGGACAGCCCAACCTCACCTTTACGCTCATCCTGCCGCCGGAGCGGGACCGCCAGGAGGCGGCCCAGGTGATCCAGGCCATGCTCGCCGAGGCCGGCATCACGATGAATCTCCAGACGCAGGAAAACGTCACCATGCTGCAGTCGGGGAAGAAGGGCGACTTCGAGGCCTACTTCACCTTCTGGAGCGGCCGGCCGGACCCCGATGGCAATGCGTACACCCACTTCGTCTGCGAGGGCGCCCAGAACGACAGCCACCACTGCAACAAGGATCTCGACGCGCTCCTCCTCAAGGCGCGCCAGGTGGCCGATCCCAAGGAGCGGAAGAAGCTTTACGACCAGGGTATCGAGCTCGTCCTGCGGGACGCGCCCGCGCTCATGCTCTGGCACCGGCGCGTGTTCACCGGCATGAGCGGCAAGGTGCAGGGGTTCACGCCCTATCCCGACGGGATCATCCGCCTCCGGGGCCTGAAGCTGTCCTGACGTGACGCTTCCGGTTTACGTCGCGCAGCGGCTGGCGGTGCTGGTGCCGACGCTCTTCTTCGTCTCCGTCATGATCTTCTCGCTGCAGCAGCTCCTGCCCGGTGATCCCGCCCTCGCGCTGGCCGGCGAGGAGCGGGATCCGCAGGCGGTGGAGGCGATCCGGAAGAAGTATCACCTCGACCAGCCGCTGCCGGTCCAGTACGGGATCTGGATGGGCAAGGTCCTCCGCGGCGACTTCGGCGAGTCGCTCCGCAACAAGATTCCCGTGTCCGAGCTGCTCCTCTCCAAGCTCCCGGTGACGGTGGAGCTGGCCCTGGCCTCCATGGCGATCGCGCTCATCCTCGGCATCCCGGCCGGCATCATCTCCGCCGCCCGCAAGGGCACTCCGCTGGACGTGACCGCCAACCTCCTGGCCCTCACCGGGCTCTCGGTGCCGCACTTCTGGCTGGGCATCATGCTCATCCTGCTCTTCGCGGTGCAGCTCGGCTGGCTGCCCGCCTCGGGCTACGTGCCGCCCTGGGAGGACCTGAAAAAGAACCTCACCACGCTCCTGATGCCCGCCTTCGTGCTCGGCACCGGGGTGGCGGGCGTGATGATGCGCCACACGCGCGGGGCCATGCTCTCCGTGCTGGGCGCCGACTACGTGCGCACCGCGCGGGCCAAGAGCCTGCCGGAGCGCACGGTGATCCTCAAGCACGCGCTCCGCAACGCCCTCATCCCGGTCATCACCCTGGGCGCGATCGAGTTCGGGCGCCTCCTCGCGGGGGCCGTCCTCACCGAGCAGATCTTCGCCATCCCCGGCTTCGGCAAGCTCCTGGTGGACGGCGTGTTCAACCGCGACTACGCGGTGGTGCAGGGGGTGGTGCTGGTCTCGGCCACGCTTTTCGTGCTGCTCAATCTCGCCGCCGACATCCTCTACTTCCTCGCCAATCCGCGGCTGCGGGGCTGACGTGGCCGATCCCCCGATCGCGCGGCGCTCCCACGTGCTGCGCCGGCTCCTGCGGCGCCCGCCCTCGGTCATCGCCGCCGGCGTGGTGCTCCTCTTCGTGGGGCTCGCGGTGGCGGCGCCCCACGTGGCGCCCTTCGATCCCGTGGCGACGAACTTCCTCGCCGTGCGCAAGCCGCCCTCCGCCGTCTATCGCCTCGGCACCGACGAGGTCGGGCGCGACGTACTGTCGCGGCTCATCTGGGGCGCCCGCGCCTCGCTGCTCGCCGGGGTGATCCCGGTGTCCATCGCGGTGGTGGTGAGCATTCCCCTCGGCCTCTTCTCCGGCCTCGTCGGCGGCTGGATCGACGGGCTCATCATGCGGCTCACCGATGCCATGCTGGCCATTCCCTTCCTCATCGTGGCCATCGCGCTGGCCGCCTTCCTGGGCCCGAGCCTCACCAATGCCATGATCGCGATCGGGATCGCCGCCCTGCCCACCTTCCTCCGGCTCGCCCGGGGCACCGTGCTCGGCATCAAGACGGAGGACTACGTGGAATCCGCCCGCGCGCTCGGCTGCTCGCGCCCGCGCATCGCGCTCCGCCACGTGCTGCCCAACATGGTGCCCCCGCTCCTGATCCAGGCGAGCATCACGGTGGCCGCGGCCATCATCGCGGAGGCGAGCCTGTCCTTCCTGGGGCTCGGGCAGCAGCCCCCCGCGCCGTCCTGGGGCAGCATGCTCAACGCCGCGCAGCGCTACCTGTCCCAGGCGCCGTGGATGGCGCTCTATCCGGGCCTGATGATATTCTTCATCGTGATGGCGCTGAACGTGCTCGGCGACGGGCTGCGCGACGCGCTGGACCCGAAGCATTACTAAGGAGACATGATCCGATGCGCGAGATCCTGATGCAGCCGGTGGCGGGGCCCCGGGCGTGGCGGGGCGAGGGGCTGGCCCGCGAGACGTCCTGGGCCGAGACGCTCGGCGCGGCGGAGATCGCCGACATCGAACGCGCGCTGGCCACCGCCAAGGCCAGCGGGCGGACCGTGGAGGAGATCGACCGCGAGCACTTTCCGCTCACCGTGACGCGGGAGCGGCTGGCCCGCGTCCTCGACGAGGTCTATGGAGGGCGCGGGTTCGTCCTCCTGCGCGGCCTTCCCGTCGAGCGCTACGACGACGACGACGTGGGGCTCATCCTCTGGGGCCTCGGGCGCTATCTGGGTTCGCCGCTCTACCAGAACCCCCAGGGAGAGCTGCTGGGCCACGTCTACGATCACGGCCGCGCCTACGGGCAGATCGACGTGCGCGGGTACGAGACCAACGCCTACCTGCCGTATCACACCGACGGCTGCGACCTGGTGGGGCTGCTCTGCCTGCGCAAGGGCCTCGAGGGCGGGCTCAGCAGCATCGTGAGCTCGGTGACGGTGCACAACGAGATCCTGGCCCGGCATCCGGAGTACATGGGCCTCCTCTACAACGGCTTCTACTACATCCGCCGCGAGGAAGCGCTCGGGTCCAAGGGCGTCTCCGACCGGCCGGTGCCGGTGTTCGGCGCCAAGGACGGCGTGGTGAGCTGCCGCTACATCCGCAACCAGATCAACGCGGGCGCGGTGAAGCGGGAGACGCCGCACACCACGCTGGAGAAGGCCGCGCTCGATTTCCTGGACGAGCAGACGCGCCGCGCCGATCTGCGTCTGGACATGGACCTCCAGCCCGGGGACGTCCAGCTCTGCAACAACTACACGATCCTGCACTCACGGACCGGGTTTCGCGATGGGCCCGAGCGGCACCAGCAGCGCCACATGCTGCGCCTCTGGCTCAAGTTCCCGCAGCCCTGGCCGCTGGACCCGGAGTTCCCCGAGCAGCTCGGCTACCAGCGCGCGGAGGGGCCCCAGGGGAAGCCCGCCCTCGTCGAGGCCTGACCGCTAGCCCTCCAGCACGCCGCGGAGATAGTCGTTCAGGAAGCGGCCGGCGGGGTCCACCGCCCGCCGCGCCTTCCCGAAGCGCTCCCACTGGGGATAGAGCGCCCGCAGCTCCGCCGCGCGGTGGGTGTGGTGCTTGCCCCAGTGCGGCCGTCCCCGGTGGTTGCGGAACACGGCCTCCACGTCGGCGAAGAAGCGCTGGTACGGCCGCTCCGCCGCCTCGTGGACCGAGATCGTCACGGTGGCGCGCCCCTGCGCCGGGCTCAGCGGGATCTCGTCGGCGGCCAGGGTCCGGTACTCGAGCGGCCACTGCACGTCGGGGAAGCGCGTCTGCATGAGGGCGCGGATCTCGCGGATGCAGTCGGGCCCCGCCGCCTCGGGCAGCGCGAATTCCGTCTCGTTGAACTTCACGTTGCGCTCCGAGGGGAAGATCTCGTCGCTCCACCCGATGCGCTCGCCCTCCCGCCCGGCCACGGACTCGGGGGCAGCCTCGGTCGGCTGGAGCGCCTTCATCTCGCAGCGGTCGGTGCGCGGGCGCCAGAAGAACTCGAAGTGACGGGTGGCGGCGATGCGCGCGTCGATGCGCGCCATGCACTCGTCGAAGGGCTCCTCCCACTTCCGCTCGTGGAGGCGGTAGGCGGGGAGCACGCGCAGGGTGATCTGGGTGAGCACGCCGAAGGCGCCGAGCCCGACGCGCGCGCAGTGGAAGAGCTCGGGCTCATGGTCGGCGTCGCAATCGACGAGCTCGCCCGCGGTGGAGACGAGGCGGAGTCCCGCCACCTGGGTCGAGATATTGCCGAGGCCACGCCCGGTGCCATGGGTGCCCGTGCTGATCGCCCCGGCAATCCCCTGCCGGTCGATATCGCCCATGTTGGCCATCGCGACGCCGTGCTGGCGGAGCAGGGGACCGAGCTGCTGGATGGTGCTGCCCGCCCAGACGGTGGCGAGCCCGGCCGCGCGATCGGCCGAGACCACGCCCTGGATCCCCGCGAGCGAGAGGAGCACTCCGTCGGAGGCGCACAGCGGGACGAAGGAATGACCGGTGGCGGCGACGCGCACGGGCTGGCCCGCCCGGACGGCGGCGCGCACGAGGTCGATGACCTCGGACTCGGTGGTGGGCGCGGCGCGGAGGGCCGGCCGGCAGGCGACCGAGCCCGACCAGTTCTGCCACTCGCCGGGCGAGGCCGGGCCCGTCACTGTCGAGCGGGGACGGAGTAGATCTCGACGGTGTGGCTTCGCGTCTTGAGCTGGACCGGCCCGTGCGCGTCGACGCGGACGTCCTTGCCCAGCCCGTTCCGCGTGTTCTCGTCGATCAGGATCGGCCGGCCGAGGACCTTGGTATGCGCCTCCAGGTGGGCGGCGAGATTCACCGTCTCGCCCACGCAGGTGTAGGTCACGCGCTGCTGCGTCCCCGTGAAGCCGGCGACCAGCGGCCCCGCGGCGATACCGATGCCGATCCGGATCTCCGGCCGGTTCCGGAGGCTCTGCTCGCGGTTGAACCCCTCCACCAGCTCGAGCATGTCCAGGGCCGCCTGCACCGCGCGCTCCCGGTGGTCCGTGTGGGGCAGGGGCGCCCCGAAGATCGCCATCAGCCCGTCCCCGAGCATCTGGTTGACGATGCCGCCGTGACCGCCGATGGCGTCGAACATGAGCGTGTAGTAGCTGTTCAGCAGCTCGATCGTCTCCACCGGCGAGCGGGCCTCGGTGAGGCTGGTGAACGCGCGGATGTCGGAGAACATCACGCTGGCCTCGACGTGCTTGCCCCCCAGCGTCAGGCCGGTCTTCAGGAGCTCTTCCGCCACCTCGGCGGTCGCGAACTGCCGGAAGAGCTCGCGCTGCCGGTCGCGCAGCCGCTTCTTCTCGAGGCTGGCGCCCACGCGCGCCCTCAGCAGCACCGGGTTGACCGGCTTGAAGAGGTAGTCCTCGGCGCCCATCTCGATGCACCGGGCCACGCTGTCCACCTCCTCCACCGAGGACATCATCACCACGGGGAGCTCCCGGAGGTGCGGATCGACGGCCAGGGCGGCCAGCACCTGATAGCCGTCCATCTCGGGCATCTCGATGTCCAGGAGGACGAGATCGACGGGAGTCTTGCGCAGGCCCTCGAGGGCCTCGCGCCCGTTCTCGGCGAACGTCACCGTGTGGCCGAGCTGCTCGAGGGCGCGCCCGAGCAAGAGCCGGTTCACCCGGTTGTCGTCCACCACGAGGAGCCGGCCGGACTGCGTGTCAGCGGGCAAGGCCATCGCGAAGCGTTCCCAGATCTCGGGTCACGAGCTCGTACTGCGCGGCGAGCCGCTCGATCCGGTCGCCGACATCAGACAGGACTCCCGATCGGCCGATGTTCTCGAGCTCCCGCGCGAGGGTGGCCATGTCGGTGGCGCCCAGGCTCTCGCTGGTGGACTTGAGCGAGTGGGCCGCCCGCCGGAACGCATCCCTGTCCGCCCCGGCCAAGGCACGGCGAAGGGATGCGATGAGCTCGCGGGCGTCCTCCAGGAAAGTGTCGATCAGCTCCGCGACGAAGGCGGTGTCCATGGTGGCGGTGAGCCGGTCGAAGGCCGCCCGGTCGATTGTGCCTGCGGCGGTCGGCGTGCCTGCGGCGGCCGGCGCGCCCGCGGCCGCCGGCGCGACCACGCCGCCGGGGTCGGAGGAGGTGAGAGGGCCCGCCTCCCCGCGCGGCCGGCAGCGCCCGAGCGCGGCCACCAGCTCCTCGACCCGCACGGGCTTGGCGACGTAGTCGTCCATCCCCGCCGCCGTGCACAGCTCGCGATCGCCCTCCATCGCATTGGCGGTCATGGCGACCAGGCGGGGCCGGCGCGCGCCCGGCCAGCGGCGGTTGATCTCGCGGGAGGCCTCGAAGCCGTCGAGCTCCGGCATCTGCACGTCCATCAGGACCACGTCGTAGGTCTGCCGCTCGACGGCCTCGATGGCCTCCAGCCCGTTGGCGGCCACGTCGGCCCGGTAGCCCATCTGCGCGAGGAGCCGGAGCGCGACCTTCTGGTTGACCACGTTGTCCTCGGCGAGGAGGATGCGCAGCGGGTGGCGAGCGGCCATCTCCGGGTCGAGCTCGCTCCGCGCCGCCCGTCGCTGCGGGATGTGCACGGGCTGCTCGGCCAGCACGGACACCAGCGCGTCGAAGAGCTGCGAGGGCTTGATGGGCTTGTTGAGGTAGGCGGCGAAGCCGGCCTCTTCCGCGCGCGCCTCGCGGCGACCCAGCGAGGTGAAGAGAATCAACGGCAGCGGGGCTCCCGCCGGCCGCTCCCGGATCGTCTGCGCCAGCGTCACGCCGTCCATCTCCGGCATGTGCATGTCCAGGATGCCGACGTCGAATCGCTCCCCGTCCCGCACCCAGGCGAGGGCCTCGATCGGCGATTCGGTCGCCCGGGCCACCATCCCCCACGCGTCGAGATGCGCGGCGAGGATGCGGCGGTTGGTCGCGTTGTCGTCCACGACGAGTACGCGCTTGCCTCGCAGCGAGGGCTGCACGCCGCTGAGGTCGCGACGGGCGGGAAGGGGCGACTCCGACGCGGGGGCGCGGAGCGTGAAGCGGAACTCGCTGCCCACCCCCACCTGGCTGCTGACGGAGATGCGGCCACCCATGAGCTCGGTGAGCCGCTGGCTGATGGCCAGCCCGAGACCGGTGCCGCCGTAGCGGCGTGTGGTCGAGGCGTCGACCTGGCTGAACGACTGGAACAGCCGGTCGAGCCGATCCGGCGGGATGCCGATGCCGGTATCGCGGACGGCGAACGTCAGGTCGTGGAGGGGCCCGCGTCGCGGTCCCGCCGCTGGGCGCTCACCGAGAGCACCACCTCGCCCGGCCTCGGTGAACTTGACCGCGTTCGAGAGCAGGTTCAGGAGCACCTGGCGCAGGCGCGTGACGTCGCCGACGACCGCGGCCGGAGTCCCGTCGCCGATCAGGTAGGCCAGGTCGAGGCCCTTCTCGGCGGCCCGGGTGGCGACCAGGTCGAGCGCCGACTCGACGCATTCGCGGAGATCGAAGGGCTGGGATTCCAGCTCGAGCCGGCCGGCCTCGATCTTCGAGAAGTCGAGGATGTCGTTGATGACGGTCAGGAGCGTATCGCCGCTCTGGCGGACGATCTCGGCATACTCGCGCTGCTCCTCGGTGAGGGCGGTATTGAGGAGGAGCCCGCTCATCCCGATCACCGCGTTCATGGGCGTCCGGATCTCGTGGCTCATCGTGGCCAGGAAGGCCCCCTTCGCCTCGTTGGCGGCTTCCGCCTCCCGGCGGGCCTGAAGGAGCTCGGTGATGTTGTGAAAGATCCCGATCATGCCCACCTTGGCGCCGTCGACGACCACCGGCATCGAGGAGATCTCGACGTCCACCAGGGAGCCGTCCTTCCGGGCGCGCTGAGTGATCGACTGGATCCATTCGCCCTCCAGCGTCTGGCGGATATTGGCGCGGATATCGTCGCGCGTCTCCGGGGTCGCCACGAGGTTCTCCATCTGACGGCCGAGGGCCTCCGCCTGCGTGTACCCGAAGAGCCGCTCGGCTCCGGGATTCCACCCCACCACCGCGCCGCGGAGATCCATGGTCACGATCGCCACCGGGCTCGCCTCGACCAGCGCGTCGGCGTACTGCTTCTGACGCTGGATCTCGCGGAAGAGCCGGGCGTTCTGGAACGCCAGCACGGACTGGGAGGCGAAGGTCTGCAGGCTGGCCACGACCTCGGGCGAGAAGACGCCCGGCTCGCGCCGCACGATGACCAGGCCTCCGAGCAGACGGTTCTCTCGAACCAGGGGCATGGCGAGGAGCGAGCGCATGCCTTGCCGGGTCAGATGCCCGCGCGCCTGAGGCGCGACGAGCTGCCGCTCGTCCTGGATGTCGGCGATCTGAATCGGCTCCCGGATCACGCCGGCATGCCCGATCGCGCCCTCGCCGAGCTGGATCGGCGCCGCCCGCACCGCCTCCAGGTGCTCCGGCGAGATCTGGTGGGCGGCCCGCGCGTGAAAGGCCTGGGTCGGGTCGTCGAACTCGTAGACGATGCCGCCATGGCTGCCCGAGAGCTGGACGGCCCGGCTGACGATGGTGGCGAGCACGGTCTCGAGGTCGAGCGTGGAGCTGACCGCCTGGCTGACCTCGCCCAGGGCCTTGAGCTCATCCACCGAGCGGGTGAGCTGAGCGGTGCGGGTCTCCAGCTCCTTGAAGAGACGCACGTTCTCGATGGCGATGACGGCCTGCTCGGTGAAAGTCTTGAGTAGCGTGATCTCGTCGTCCGAGAACGGGTTCAACGCTCCGGCGGCGGCGTTCCGGGTGACCGTGATCGCCCCCAGCGGGCTTCCCTCGCGCATGATGGGCACCGCGAGCGCGCTCCGATAGCCCGTCGAGCGAGCCAGCTCACGCACGGCCTCGGAGACACCCGGGTGGAGCTCGATGTCGGGAACGCGGACGACTTCTCCCCGAAGCATCGCTTGCGCCGCGAGCGTATCGCCGTCCGCCAGCCGCCGCGACGCGGTTTGCAGGAAGTGCTCGAGCGCCTCGGACGGATAGTTGTGATGCGCGACGATCTGGACGATCTCGCCCTCCAGTCGAAGAACGAGGGCGAACCGTGCGTCGCACAGGCGGACGGCGCTCCGCACAATCGTGTCGAACACCGGCTGCACGTCCGTCGGCGACCCGCTGATGACGCGCAGGATCTCGCTGGTCGCAGTCTGCTGCTCGAGCGCCTCGGAGAGAGCGTGGTTGCGGAGCTCCAGCTCCTGGAACAGCCGGACGTTCTCGATCGCGATCACCGCCTGGTCGGCGAAGGTCTCGAGGAGCCTGACCTGTCGGTCGGTGAAGAGCTGGGTCTCGTTGCGGCGGAGCGAGATTGCGCCGATGGCGACGCCTTCTCGCATCAACGGAACGCAGAGTACCGAGTGGAAGCTCTGTTGCCGCGCGATCTCGCTGCTCGCCGGGAACTCGTTCGATTCGGCCTGCATGTCAGCGACGTGGATCGTCCGCCCCTCCAACATCGCTCGGCTAGCGGCCACACCGCGGACGAGAGGGAGGGCGCGCTCGCCGATGCGACCACTGGGGATCGCACCGTAATGCGCGACGAGGAGGAGCTGCTCGCCGTCGCGACGCCAGATGGCAGAGTCGAGCGACTCGCACAGGCGAGCGGCGCTCTCCGCCACCGTGTTGAGCACCGGCTGAACGTCCGTCGGGGAGCTCGAGATGACGCGCAGGATCTCGCCGGTCGCGGTCTGCTGCTCGAGCGTCTCGGTGAGGTCGCGGTTGCGTGCCTCGAGCTCCTTGAACAGCCGCACGTTCTCGATCGCGATCACCGCCTGGTCGGCAAAGGTCTCGAGGAGGGCGACCTGTCGTTCGGTGAATAGGTGCGCCTCGGTACGGCGGATCTGGATCGAGCCAATCGCGACACCTTCTCGCATCAAGGGGACGCTGAGGATCGTGCGAAAGCCCATGTGCCGCGCGTTCTTGCTGCTCTCCGGGAATTCATCCACTTCGGCTTGTGTGTCTGCGATGTGGACGCTCCGCCCCTCCAGCACCGATCGGCCGGCGACGGTTCCGCGGATGAGCGGAAGGGAAAACTCCCCGATGGGGCCGACGGGGATCGGACCGTGATGGGCGACGAGGAGGAGCCGGTCGCCGTCCTGGCGCCAGATGGCCGCGTCGAACGACTCGCACAGGCGAGCGGCGCTCTCCGCCACGGTTTCGAGCACGGGCTGGATGTCCGTCGGGGAGCTCGAGATGACGCGAAGGATTTCGCCGGTCGCGGTTTGCTGCTCGAGGGTCTCGGTGAGATCGCGGTTGCGCACCTCCAGTTCCGTGAAGAGGCGCACGTTCTCGATCGCGATCACGGCCTGGTCGGCGAAGGTCTTCAGCAACTCGATCTGATGGTCGGAAAACGGCCGGGGCGTCCCCCACCTCTGAACGGTAATCGTACCGATCGGGATTCCGTCGCGCACCATGGGCACCGACAGCAGGCTGCGAAGCCCGACAGTATCTCGCAGCAAATCCAGGGTGTACTCGGGGTCCTCGCGCACGTCAGGAAGGTGGACGGGGCGGCCAGTCAGAATCGCGCGGCCGGTGGCATGCCCTCGGGTCGCCGGCATCGGGTACGCTTGCCGTAAGGCATCAGCGCGTTCGGGGTTGGCATTGTGAAGGGATTCGAGCTGAATCAGCTGGCCGTCATACGTAAGGACGGACGCCGAATCAGCCCCGCACAGTCCTCGGGCGTTCTGCACGATCGTGTCAAACACGGGCTGGACGTTGGTCGGCGAGCTCGAGATGACGCGCAAGATCTCGCTGGTCGCCGTCTGCTGCTCCAGCGTCTCGGTGAGGTCGCGATTGCGGGCCTCGAGCTCCTTGAAGAGTCGCACGTTCTCGATCGCGATCACGGCTTGGTCGGCGAAGGTCTGGAGCAGTGCGACCTGCCGGTCGCTGAAGAGCTCAACCTCGGCGCGGCGGAGCTGGATACAGCCGACCGCGAGGCCTTCGCGGAGCAAGGGAACGCTGAGGATAGTCCGGAAACCAAACCGTCGCGCGTTTTGTGCGCCCTCCGGAAACTCGTTCACCTCGGCCGGCAGATCCGCGACCTGCAGAGGCCGAGCATCGATCACCGATCGACCCCCGACCGTGCCGCGGACAAGCGGCACGGTAAATTCACCGATGGGCCCCGCCTTAATCGGTCCGTGATGGGCGACGAGACGGAGCCGGTCGTCGTCGAGGCGGAAGATGCTCACATCGAATGCGTCACAGAGCCGGGATGCGCTCTCCGCCACCGTGTCGAGGACGGGCTGGATGTCCGTCGGCGAGCTCGAGATGACGCGCAGGATCTCGCCGGTCGCGGTCTGTTGCTCCAGCGTCTCGGTCAGCTCGCTATTGCGCGCCTCTAGCTCCGTGAAGAGGCGCACGTTCTGGATCGCGATGACGGCCTGATCGGCGAAGGTCTTCAGGAGATCGATCTGGGTGCGGGTGAACGGGCGAGGCGTCTCCCACGTGTGGACGATGATGATGCCGACGGGGAGTCCATCGCGGAGCATGGGCACGCTCAGCACGCTGCGCAGCCCCGCGTCCTGCAGGGTCGGGAGGACGTAGGTGGGGTCGTCCCGCACGTCGGAGATGTGGACGGGTTGACGGGTGAGGAGCGCTCGCCCCCCCACCGTCTCGAGCGTCGGCACCAGCGGGTACACCCCTCGCAGGGCATCGCTGCGCTCGGGACTGGTGTTGTCGAGGGATTAGCAGGTGCACCAGGGTGCCGTCATAGGTGAACACGCTCCCGCTGTCGGCATTGCAGAGCCGGCGGGCATTGCTCGCGATGGTGTCGAAGACTGGTTGCACGTCGGTGGGCGAGCTCGAGATGACGCTCAGGATCTCGCTTGTTGCCGTCTGCTGCTCCAGGGTGTCGGTGAGGTCGCGATTGCGGGCCTCGAGCTCCTTGAACAGACGCACGTTCTGAAGGGCGATCACCGCCTGGTCGGCAAAGGTCTTGAGAAGCTCGATATGACCGTCAGAGAAAGGCCCGGCTTCGTTTCGGGTGATAACGATCGCGCCAACGGGCACCGCGTCACGAAGCATCGGCACCGCGAGGATGCTTCGCCAACCCCCCGCGAGCGCGATCTCGCGCGGGTACGATGGGTCAGCGAGCATATCCTCGATCTGTGCCACCGCGCTCGTGAGGATCGCCCGACCCGAGGCCTGGTCGGGTCGTGGAGGCCTCGGATACATCCGCTGCAGGACCTCCAGCACCGCCGGCGGATAGTTGTGATGGGCGACGAGGTGCACGAGCTCGCCATCGAACCGGTACACCGCCCCCATCCGGGCGCCGCAGAGGCTTACCGCGTTGGCGACGATGGTGTCGAAGACGGGCTGGACGTCGGTCGGCGAGCTGGAGATCACCCGAAGGATCTCGCTCGTCGCGGTCTGCTGCTCCAGGGTTTCGGTGAGGTCGCGGTTGCGGGCTCCCAGCTCGGTGAACAGGCGCACGTTCTCGATGGCAATGACGGCCTGGTCGGCGAAGGTCTGGAGCAGGGCGATCTGGCGGACGGTGAAGAGTTGAACATCGGTGCGACGGAGCGAGATCGCGCCGATGGCGCTGCCTTCTCGCATCAACGGAACGCTAAGTATCGTGCGGAATTCGAAGTCGCGAGCGTGCCCGCTGGACACGGGAAAGCTGCTCGCCTCCGCCTGAACGTCACCGACGTGGGCGGCGCGCTGATCCAGCACCGCGCGGCCCGCCACGGACCCGTGGATCGGGAAGGAAAAGTCGCCGACTCGCCCGATCGCAATTGGGCCGTGGTGGGCGGCGAGCACGAGGCGATCTCCGTCCCGACGGTAGATGACCGCGTCGAACGATTCGCAGAGCCGCGCCACGCTCTCCGCGATGGCGTCGAACACGGGCTGGATGTCGGTGGGCGAGCCGGAAATGACCCGGAGGATTTCGCCCGTGGCGGTCTGCTGCTCCAGCGTCTCGGTCAGATCGCGGTTGCGCGCCTCCAGCTCCTTGAAGAGCCGGACGTTCTCGATCGCGATCACCGCCTGGTCGGCGAAGGTCTTCACGAGCTCGATCTGCGTCGCCGTGAAGGGCCTCACGTCGCGGCGCCCGCACCCGATCGCTCCGATCGGCACCCCATTTCGAAGGATCGGGACCCCGAGGTACGAGCGATAGGGCGCCGCATGCTGCAGCACCTCGAGGGTGTGCGGGTCGTAGTCGGGGTCCTCTCGGACGTCTTCCACATGCACCGGTCGTCCGTCGACGAAGGCGCGGCCAATGATGAACCCCCGGTGCGGAGGTCGCGGGAACAGGCTTTGATACGCCGCGGTCTCGGCCGGCGACATGTTGCTGATCGCCGCGAGATGCAGCAGCCCATCCTCGAACCGCGCCACCGCGCTGAACTCTGCCTCGCAAAGTCGCGCCGCGCTCCCGACAATGGCCTCGAACACGGGCTGAGCGTCGTGGGGTGAGCTGGAGATGACGCGCAGGATCTCGGCGGTGGCGGCCTGCTGCTCCAGCGCCTCGGCGAGGCGCTGCTCGAGGCGGCGATGCGAGGAGGCGTCGTTCGTGGGGGCCGGACGGCGGGGCGCGGGGTCGCTGGCGACCTTCGACTTCCCGGGCTTTGCGCCCCGACGCATCGGCTGTTTCTCGCCTTTCATGGGTGCCGCGACTGCGCGGCATTGGTCGCTAGGCTAGGCGAAAGCCCCCGCGCGGGCAAGTGAATCCTCCGCGACTAGGTGAATCCTCCGCGACTAGCCCGTCGGCGCCGCCTGGGCGAGGCCCGGCACGACCTGGACCCCGGCCAGTCGCAAGAGCGCCTGGGGCGAGATCTTCACCTTGGCCGAGCGGCTGCCCGCGCCGAGAATCATCCAATCCAGCGCCATGATGCGGTCGTCCACGTAGACGGGCAGGTCGGGGGGCAGGGCGAGCACGGTGACGCCGCCGATCTGCATGCCGGTCAGCGCCATGGTCTCGTCCGCCGAGGCGAAGGAGACCCGGGAGGCGCCCATGAGGCGCTTCACCGCGTGGTTGACGTCCAGACGGGTATTGGCGAGGACGAGGCAAGCGGCGTACTGCTTCGGCTCCTTCTTCGAAGCCACGATGATGGTATTCCCGCTGACGTCGAGGCCGTAGCCGTACTTCTCGCAGAAGGCGGCGGTGTCGGCGAAGGCGGGGTCGATCTCCACGATTTCGTACGGGACGCCGAGCCCGTCGAGGACCCGGCGTACCTGCGCGTCGTCGCTCACTTCTTCGGCGCCGCGCGGAGGGCGGCCCACACCTTCTGCGGCGTCAGCGGGATCTCCACGTGCTCGATGCCGAGCGGGCGCAGCGCGTCCACCACCGCGTTGGCGATGGCCGGCGTGGAGCCGATGGTGGCGGCTTCCCCGATGCCCTTCACGCCCAGCGTCGTCCGCGGCGAGTCGGTGCGGGTGTGATCGTTCACGAAGGAGGGGAGGTCGTCGCCCTTGGGCAGCGTGTAGTCCATCAGGGTCGAGGAGAGGAGCTGGCCGTTCTCGTCGAAGGCCGCCTCCTCCCAGAGCGCCTGGCCGATGCCCTGGGCGAGGCCGCCGTGCACCTGGCCCTGGACCAGCAGCGGGTTCACGAGGAAGCCGGCGTCGTCGATGGAGAAGTACTTGAGGATCTTCGGCTTGCCGCTGTCGCGGTCCAGCTCGACCATGGCCACGTGCGCCCCGAAGGGGAAGAGCGTGCCATTGCCCTTGATGTCGCCGCAGGAGGTCAGCGCGCCCTTGGCCGCGGCGGCCACCTGCGACCAGGTCACCGAGCGGTTCGGCACGCCGCGCACGGAGAACTTGCCGTCGGCGTGGACGATGTCGGCCACCGCCGCCTCGAGGAGACCGGCCGCCACCTGCATCGCTTGCTCGCGCACCTTCACCGCGTTGCCCAGCGCGTGCATGCCGCCCTTGGCGATGGACCGGCTGCCGAAGGTGCCCACCCCGCTCCGGACCTTCACGGTGTCGCCCTGGATCACGGTGACGTCCGCGATGGGCACCTGCAGCTCGTCGGCCACGAGCTGGGCGAAGGCCGTCTCGTGCCCCTGGCCGTGCGAGGCCGCCCCCGTCATCACCGACACCTTGCCGTCGTCGGCCACCACCACATCGGAGGTCTCGTCGTCCTCGAAGCCGCAGATCTCGACATAGGACGCCAACCCGATGCCCACCAGGCGCCCCTGCGCGCGCGCCTGCTGCTGCTCCCGCCGCAGCTCGGCATAGCCCGCCTTGGTCAACGCGTGATCCAGGGCGCGGGCGTACTCGCCGGAGTCGTAGTTGTTGCCCATCACGGTCTGGTAGGGGAAGCGGTCGGGCGGGATGAAGTTCCGCTTCCGGACGTCCGCGGGATCCATGCCCAGCTTGGCGGCAAGGCTGTCCATGGCGCGCTCGATGAAATAGGCGGCCTCGGGCCGGCCGGCGCCGCGATAGGGCACGGTGCCCATCGTGTTCGTGAAGGCCACCTGGATGTCCACCCGCGCAGTCTGGATGTCGTAGCAGCCGGTGATCATCTGCCCGCAGAGCACGGGCAGGAGGCACCCGACGTGATAGAGGCAGAAGCCCGCGTTGCCCACGATCTTGGCGTCGAGGGCCAGGATGCGGCCCGTCTTGTCGGCGGCCAGCCGGAGATGAATGCGCACGTCGCGCCCATGCCCGGTCACCTGGAGATCCTCGCTCCGCGTCGCTGCCCACTTCACCGGGCGCTTGAGCCGGCGTGCCAGCAGCGGAACGATGGTGTCCTCCTGATAGACGGGCACCTTGGCGCCGAAGCCGCCGCCGACGCGGCCGGTCATGAGGTGGATCTGGTCGGGCTGGAGCTTGAGCCGCTCGGCGATCTGGTTCCGCATGGTGTGCGGGATCTGGGTGTCGCCGTACATGACCATCCGCTGCGCCTTCTCGTCCCAGGCCGCGCTGCAGGCGCGCGGCTCCATGCAGACCGGCAGCACGCGCTGGTTGAACATGTGCATGTCCACCACCACGTCCGCCTTCTTGAACGCCGCGTCCACCTCGCCGGACTCGGCCTTGAGGCTCACGCCGAGATTGGTCTTGGTGTCAGGATAGAGGAGCGGCGCGCCGGGCTTCAGCGCTTCCGCCGCGTCCACCACCACCGGCAGCGGCTCGTAGTCCACCATCACCGCGTCGGCGCCGTCCACCGCGGCGGCGGGGCTCTCCGCCGCCACCACCACCACGGGCTCGCCCACATGGCGCACCCGGCCCTCGGCGAGCAGCGTGTGCCCCTGGCGATTCATCGAGGCGAACATCTCGGGCGGCAGCGGCGTGTGGATGACGCCCACTTCCGCGTTGAGATCGGCGCCGGTGAGGACGGCCACCACCCCCGGCACCGCCCGGGCGGCCTTGGTATCGATGCTCTTGAGCACGGCATGGGCGTGCGGGCTCCGGACAAAGGCCAGGTACACCGCCCCCGCGAGCTTGAAGTCGTTGACGTAGGGATCGCTGCCGGTGATGAGCTTGGGGTCTTCGACGCGCTTGATCGGGCGCCCGACGTATTGCTGGACAGGCATACCGTGGCCTCCCTTGCGAGTGAGCGGGCTGGACGGCCCCGAGGGGCCGGCGACCGTCGAATGGTAACACAGCGAGTTTGACGGAACCGAGGCGAGGTGACATCCTGTAGCGCGTGCTCGATTCCGCCGAAGCTTCGCTCCGACGCGACGTCCGCGTCATCGGTCTCGTCGGCTCCGCTCACTTCTTCAGTCACTTCTTCCAGCTCGTGCTGCCGCCGCTCTTCCCCATTCTCAAGGACGAGCTGGGCGTGCCTTACGTCGCGCTGGGCCTGGTGATGGGCGTCTTCTTCGCGGCGTCGGGGATCGGCCAGACGGTGTCCGGCTTCCTGGTGGACCGCTGGGGCGCCGCCCGCGTGCTGCTGGCGGGGATGGCGCTGCTCGCGGGCGCCATGGCCGCCATCGGCCTCACGCATTCGTACGGGGCGCTGCTCGGGGTGGCCATCCTCGCCGGGCTCGGCAATAGCGTCTTCCATCCCGCGGACTACTCGATCTTCAACGCGTCGGTGAACGCGCGCCGGCTCGGCCGCGCCTATAGCGTGCACGGGATCTGCGGCAATCTCGGCTGGACGGCGGCGCCCGCGGTGGTGGTCGGTCTCACCGGGCTGTACGGCTGGCGCGCCGCGCTCACGATCGTGGGCACAGTGGGGCTGGGCGCGGTCGCGCTCCTCGCCACCCAGGCGCATCTCCTCGCCGACGGCGGAGGTCGAGCCGCGGCGCCCGCCATGGGCCGACCCCGGAACCTGGCCGACGATCTCCGTCTCCTCACCGCCGCGCCCATCCTGGCCGCCTTCGGCTACTTCACGCTGCTGGCGATCTCGCTCATCGGCATGCAGACCTTCTCGGTGGCCGCGCTCATGGCCATCTACCACGTGCCGCTCGGACTGGCCACCGGCGCGCTCACCGCGATGTTCCTCGGCTCCGCGCTGGGCGTGCTCGCGGGCGGCGTGCTCGCCGACCGCACCTCGCGCCACCACGTGGTGGCGGCGAGCGGCATGACCGCGGGCGCCGTGCTGGCCCTGGTGCTCGCGAGCGCGGCGCCCCCGGCGGCGCTCCTGCCGGTGGTGATGGCGCTGGCGGGCTTCTTCCTGGGCTCCACCTCGCCGTCGCGCGACATGCTGGTGCGCGCGGCGACGCCGCCCGGCGCCTCCGGCAAGGTGTATGGCTTCGTCTACTCCGGGCTGGACCTCGGCTCGGCGCTCACGCCGCTGGCCTTCGGCTGGCTGCTCGACCACGGCGAGCCGCGCGCCGTCTTCGTGGTGGCGGCGGTCTTCATGCTCCTCACCATCGCCACCGTGGTCCAGGTGCGCCGTCATGGCGTTCCCGCCGTCGCCCGCGCCTGAGGGAGCGGCCCCGGGCGGTCCCACGCCGGGCGGCAGCACGCCGGACGGTAAGGTCGCCCACTGCGATCTCTGCCGGGCCAAGAAGATCACGCCCTGGTATCACGAGGACGAGATCTGCTGGATCGCGGAGTGCGACATCTGCGAGACCCCGATGGTGGTCTGGCGCCGGCACGGGGTCACGCCGCCCGCCGAGGACCTCGCCCACATGCTGACGTGCCTCAAGAAGGTGGCCGCGGAGCGCGTGGGCGAGTACTGGGTGGACGACCACATGCGGAATATCCCCGACCACTTCCACGCGCACGCGCGCCCCCGCGGCGGCTTCTTCGGTCGCTAGCGCTTCCGCTCCCGTGCGGCTTCCCTTCTTCTACGGCTGGGTGGTGGTGGCCTCCGCGTTCGTCACCATGGCCATCGGGGTCAACGCGCGGACCGCCTTCTCGCTCTTGTTTCCGCCCATCCTCGACGAGTTCGGCTGGGAGCGCGGGCTCACCGCGGGCGCCTTCGCGGTGGGGTTCGTGGTCTCGACGCCGTTCTCACCCTGGCTCGGCTGGCTGATGGACCGCCGCGGGGTGCGGGCGCTGATGCTGCTCGGCGTGCTCATGATGGGGAGTGGGCTCGCGCTGGCCACCCTGATCACGCGCCCGTGGCATCTCTACCTCACCCTGGGCTTTCTCGTCTCGGGCGGCAGCCTCTGCCTGGGCTATACCGGGCACGCGCTGTTCCTGCCCCACTGGTTCGCGCGCCGTCGCGGGCTGGCCATGGGCATCGCGTTCTCCGGCGTGGGGGTGGGCTCCATCGTGCTGCTGCCGTGGGCGCAGCACCTCATCACCACGCGGGGCTGGCGGACGGCCTGCGTCGGGCTCGCGGTGGTCATGTTCGCCGTGCTGATCCCCCTCAATGCCATCTTCCCGCGCCGCCGTCCCGGAGGACATCGGGCTCTTGCCCGACGGCGCCCGAGCGCAACCGGCCGGCACTCCCGCGGTCGCGCCCGTCAATATCGTGGATCCCGTCTGGGCCGCCACCGAGTGGACCCTGGCTCGCGCCACACGGACCGCGCGCTTCTGGTGGGTGTTCATCGGCTTCTTCACGGGGCTCTTCGCCTGGTACGCGATCCAGGTCCACCAGACGCGCTATCTGATCGACATCGGGTTCCGCCCCGAGCCGGCCGCGTATGCGCTGGGCATGGTCGCCCTCGCCGGGGTGGTGGGGCAGATCGCGATGGGGCATCTCTCGGACCGCTTCGGCCGCGAGCCGATCTGGACCCTCGGCTGCGCGGGTTTCGTGGCGTGCTTCCTGCTCCTCCTCGCCATGCGCACATCTCCCACGTCCTCCCTCCTCTGGGCCATGGTGCTGACGCAGGGCGTGCTCGGCTACGGCATGGCCTCGGTGTTCGCTGCCATTCCGGCCGAGCTCTTCCAGGGGCGGCACTACGGCAGTGTCTTCGGCACGCTCTCCCTCGCCATCGGCTTCGGGTCGGGCGCGGGCCCCTGGGTGACGGGGTGGCTGCACGACCGCACCGGCGACTACGTGCTGGCCTTCGAGGTGGGGATTGCCGCCAGCCTGATCTCGGCGGTCGCGATATGGCTCGCGGCTCCACGCAAGGTCCGGCTGGTGGCGGGACGTGTTCCGCGCGCGGGCGCCGCGGCAGGGAAGTCGGCCGGCGCCTGACCGCTCCGCGCGGCGCTCACGCAGCGTATACTGCGGGCGTCTGGAGGACGACACCCTGATGACGAAGCATGGCGTGATGCCGGGCGGTTGCGCGGGCCCACCATTTGGCTGGAGAACGCGTCGCACTGCTCCGGCGCCGCCGACCGGTGGCGAGCCCCGTCCCGCTCCGCTCTGGAAGCGTGTCCTGATCGCGTGCCGGCTCAGCGCGCCGGCATCGCCGCCGCCCCGCCCGCCGAGTCGCTCCTAACCTTCCGCCCAGGCCGTGGCCGACCCGAGCCCGCCCGTCCCGCGATCCCCCCTCCCGCGGTCGATCGACGAGTGGGCACAGCATCCGCGCGAGGCGCGGCTGGCGCGGCTCGCGCGCACCGCCGACGACCTGGAGGCGACCGTGCGCGGCCGCGACGTGCCCACGCTGACGCGCCGGCCCGATGCGGCGAACTGGGCGCCCATCGAGGTGCTCTGCCATCTCCGCGACGCCGAGGAGTCCTTTCTCGACCGCCTCCGCCAGATCATGGCCACCGACGAGCCGCGCTTTCCCTCCGTGAACCCCAATCGCGTGGCCGAGGAGCGGGAGTATCTTCGGCAGCAGTCGGACGACGCCCTCGCGGCGTTCCGCCGCCATCGCGAGGGCTCCCTCGCCTTCTTCGGCGCGCTCCGAGGGAACGACTGGACCCGCGCCGGCCATCAGATGGACTCGCGGGGACGACGCACGCTCGACGATTTCCTCTCCCTGATGGCCTGGCACGACGAGAATCATCTGGCCCAGCTTGCGCGCGCGCTGCGGGGCGAGCCGTGAGGGCGAGGGCGTGACGGCCGGTGCCCTGGCCGACGAGCCGCTGCCCCCGGAGCTCGAGGCGCTCCGGGCTCGGGCCCGCGCCTTCGCCGCGGACGTGCTGCTGCCCGCCGAGCGGGAGGCGCGCGTGGGCGAGGAGGGACAGGCCGCGCCGGAGCTGCGCCGGCTGATCCGGTCTCGCGCGGAGGCGGCGGGGCTCTTTCGCCTCGCCCAGCCGGTGGAGCTGGGCAGGCGGTGGACTCGGGCCGCTCGGCCAGGTGGCGTTGCACGAGGCGCTGGCCGCGACCGGGGCGGTCCTGGCCGGGCTCGTGGTGGGAGGCTCGGGCGGGCTCTTGCGCCATGGCAATGCCGAGCAGCGCGAGCGCTTTCTCCTGCCCGTGCTCCGCGGCGAGCTGGCGACGTCCTTCGCCTTCACCGACGCGCGCGAGGGACCGCGCACCACCGCCACGCGCGAGGATGACCGCTTCCGGGTGAGCGGCGTGAAGTCTTTTGTCACCGACGGCCCGGCCGCCGATCTGCTCCTCACGGTCGCGCGCGTGGTGGATAACGCGGGCGCGTCCCAGGGCACCGCGGTGTTCGTGATCCCGCGCGCGGCCGCCGGCGTGACGCTCCGTCGCACCCTGGCCACGCTGGACGGCGCGTTGCACGGCGAGTTCGAGCTGCGCGACGTGCGCGTTCCGGCCGCGGACATGATCGGCGAGGTGGGGCAGGGGCTCCCCCGCGCCCTCGAGGACATCGCGGCCACCCGGCTGCGCCTGTCCGCCACCGCCTGCGGCGCCGCGCGCTGGACGCTCGACTGGGTGCTCGGGCAGGTGGACCGTCCGCATCGCAGCGGCACGCCGCTGGCCGAGCGCGAGCAAGTCCAGGCCATGCTCGCCGAGAGCGCTCTGGATCTCTTCGCCGCGCGCTCGGCGGTCTATTCAGTAGCGCGCCTCGTCGCATCGGACGAGCCGGCGGACGTGGAGACCGCCATGGCCAAGGCGCTCGCCACCGAGGCGGTGGCCCGCGTGGTGGATCGCGCGATCCAGCTCACCGGCGGCGCCGCGGTGGTGGCGGGTCATCCGCTGGAGCGGCTCTACCGCCGCATCCGCTCGTGGCGCATCGCCGAGGGAACCACCGAGGTGCTCCGCCTCACCATCGCGCGCGGCCTCCTCGCGCGCCGCCGCGGCCCCTAGCGCGTCGCCGCGCCCGGAAAACTTGCTCACCCTCGTCAAGGAGCCCGTCATGCGCCCCAACCGACTCCGTGAACTGCTGCGCGCCGGTCAGCCCACCTTCGGCACTCACCTCCACACCGTGTGGCCGGCGGTGGCGGAGCTGGTGGGTCACTCCGGTGCCTTCGACTACATCGAGTTCGTGGGTGAGTACGCCCCCTATGACCTCTTCGCCCTGGAGAACTTCGCGCGGGCGGTGGACACCTTCCCCCACATGTCGGCGATGATGAAGATCGAGCAGCAGCCGCGGACCTACCTGGCCGTGCGCGCCATCGGCGCCGGCATCCAGAATCTGCTCTTCGCCGACCCGCGCACGGTGGACGACGTGCGCGAGTGCGTGCGCGCAGTGCGGGCGGAGTCGCCGGCCACCGGCGGCATCCACGGCGTCGGCATGCGCCGCGACGTGGGCTACGTGGTGGACGTGGGCTCGCCCGCCTTCGTCCAGGCGCTGGAGGACGCGGTGGTGGCGGTGATGATCGAGAAAGCGTCCGCGGTGGAGAGCGTGGAGGCGATGCTCTCGGTGAAGGGCGTGGACATGGTGCAGTTCGGCCCCGCGGACTACTCCATGAGCATCGGGCTGGCGGGGCAGTGGGATCACCCGCGGGTGCAGGAGGCGGAGGCGCACGTGATCAAGACCGCGCTGCGCCTGGGCGTGGCCCCGCGCGTGGAGATCGATCACCCCGATCAGGCGCGGCGCTACCTGGACATGGGCGTGCGGCATTTCTGCATGGGCTGGGACGTCGGCATTCTCTTCGACTGGTTCAAGACCCAGGGCGCGGCCATCCGCGCTATGGTAAAGGCCGGCTGAAGGGCCCCGACCCCAAGGAGGAGTGGGATGGCGACGGCGAACGGCATGGCCCGCGAGGCGCTGGGCTATCTGGACGGGCATCTCGGCGACTGGAAGCGGGTCCTGGTGAACCTCTGCCGCATCCCGAGCATGTCGGCGTCGGGGTTCCCGGTGGAGCAGGTCCGTCGCTCCGCCCAGGCGGTGGCGCAGGCCCTGACCGACGCCGGCGTCGAGAACGTCCAGGTGCTCACCATTCCCGGCGTGCATCCGTATGTGTACGGGGACTGGCTGCACCGGCCGGACGCGCCCACCGTGCTCCTCTACGGGCATCACGACGTCCAGCCGCCGGGCCGCGAGGACAAATGGCTCTCGCCCGCCTTCGAGCCCACCGAGCGTGACGGCCGCCTCTACGGCCGGGGGACCGCCGACGACAAGGGCGGCGTCATGGCGCACGTGGCCGCGGTGGGGTCGTATCTCCGCTCGGCGGGGACCTTGCCGGTGAACGTGAAGTTCATCATCGAGGGCGAGGAGGAGATCGGCTCGATGAACCTGGGCCGCTTCCTCGAGCAGTACAAGAAGAGCGTGGCGGCGGACTTCATCGTGCTCACCGACACCGGCAACTACGACGTCGGGCATCCCGCGCTCACGTATCAGCTCCGCGGCCTCTGCGAGCTCGACGTGGAAGTGCAGGCGCTGCGCCAGCCCCTGCACAGCGGCTACAGCGGCCCGGTGCCGGATCCGGTGCAGATCCTCTGCGCGCTCATCGCCGACCTGCGCACCCGGGACGGGGCGCTGAATGTCCCCGGCCTCTACAAGAAGGTCGCCCGGCCCAGCGCCAAGCAGCTCGCGCGCATCCGCTCCTTGCCTCTCAGCGAGGCCAAGTTCAAGAAGGAGTCCGGCATGCTGCCGGGCGTGCAGCTCTGGGGCGAGAAGAAGTTCTCGCTGCTGGAACAGATGTGGACGCGCCCCGCGCTCACCGTCATCGCGCTGGAGGCGCGGCCGTTCCTCGGCTCCTCCAACCAGATCATCGAGGCGGCGCGCGCCCGGCTCTCACTGCGCACGGTGCCCGGCATGGATGCGCGCGAGGCCGGCCGCCTCATCGTCAAGAAGCTGACCCGCAAGCCGCCCTTCGGCGCCAAGGTCACCGCCAAGGTCAATGGGACCACGCCGTGGTGGACCACTGATCCCGAGGGCCCCGCCTTCGAGGCGGCGCGGCGCGCGCTCCGGTCGGGCTTCGGGAAGGCCACCGCGATGGTCGGGTCCGGCGGCACCATCGGATTCGTCCAGCCCTTCGCCGATCTGCTCAAGGGCGCGCCCTGCATCCTCATGGGCGTCATCGATCCCTATACCCAGGCGCATTCCGAGAACGAGAGCCTGCACCTGGGCGACTGGGTCAAGGCCATGCGCTCCACCATCCACCTCTACGACGAGCTGGCGCAGGTGCCGGCGGGAAAGCGCTGAGGACGGCATGGTTCGGATACTCCAGTGTTCCTGGTGGCGGCCGCCGGTATCGGCGGCCCCCTAGCTCATCGCTGATCGACTGGGGCTGCCTCGAAACGGGGCGGCTCCGGGTCTCTTGAACCGCCGCCCCGGTCGGGGCCGGCGGTTCACGCATTTTCGCGGAGGGAGACCATGACGCGGACGATTCTCACCGGGGACCGGCCGACCGGCCCGCTCCACCTGGGCCACTATGTGGGCTCGCTGCAGCAGCGCGTGGCGCTCCAGCGCGAGTACGCGACCTACGTGCTCATCGCCGATCTCCAGGCCCTCACCGATCACTTCGACGAGCCGGAGCAGGTACGCACCAATGTGCTGGAGGTCATGCTGGACTACCTGGCGGTGGAGCTGGATCCCGTCGTCGCCACCATGGTGGTCCAGTCCCGGGTGCCCGAGCTGGCCGAGCTGACGATGTTTCTCCTCAACCTCGTCTCGGTGGCCCGCCTCCAGCGCAACCCCACCGTGAAGGACGAGATGCGGCAAAAGGGCTTCGAGGCGGACGTGCCTGCCGGCTTCCTCGTCTACCCGGTGAGCCAGGCCGCCGACATCGCGGCCTTCAAGGCGGATCTCGTACCGGTGGGCAGCGATCAGGTCCCGATGATCGAGCAGGCGGCGGAACTGGTGCGCCGCTTCAATCGGACGTATCCGGGCGCCGGCGGGCCGGTGCTGGTGGAGCCGGAGGCCCTGCTGGGGCCGGTGGCCCGCCTGCCGGGCACGGACGGCGACGCGAAGATGAGCAAGTCGCTGGGCAACGTGATCAATCTGTCCGATCCCGCCGACGCGGTGGCCCGCAAAGTCCGCGGCATGTTCACCGATCCGCGCCATCTCCGCGTGGAGGACCCGGGCACGGTGGAGGGGAATCCCGTCTTCGCGTATCTGGACGCCTTCGATCCGGATCCCACGGCGGTGGCTGCCCTCAAGGCGCGCTATCGCGCGGGCGGCCTCGGGGACGTGGTGGTGAAGGCGCGCCTCACGGAGGTGCTCGACGCGTTGCTGACCCCGATCCGGCGGCGCCGCGCCGAGTGGGCGCAGGACCTGGGCGCGGTCGCCCGGCTCCTCGACGAGGGTACCGCGCGCGGCCGCGCGGTGGCGGCGGCTACACTGGCCGAGGTGCGCCGCGCGATGCGGCTCTACGGGAGCTGAGGGGGGCCGGGCTCAGCGCTGATGGCAGCCCACGCAGGCGAAGCGTGAGGCCACCATGATGCGTGGGGCGCCGGGCGCGGGATTGGCGGCGCGGAACGCCGCCACGTTGGCGTCGGCGTCGCGGAGGCGGGCTTCCAGCACGCCGCGATAGGACCAGGTCGTGTAGTCGCGGGCAAGGGCGGCGTTCCGGTACATGATGCGGGCCGTGGCCACCTGGCCGCTCTTCACGAGCATGTCCCCGAAGTTGAGGAAGAAGCCCTCGAAGTTGTGCGGGGCGATCTCGCCGTTCCAGCACACACGCTTGGGCCCCTCCCGCGTCTCCAGACGCATGTAGCGCGCGTAATCCGGATTCGCGCGGTCCACGCGCTCGCCGACGCAGACCTCGATGTTGCGCCACATGTTCTCCAGCGCCTCGCGATAGGTGTCGCTGTCCCAGGCCTGGCCGGACATGGTGTAGCCCGCGGTGAAGAGATTGAACTCCGGGAAGGCGCGGACGGAATCCTGGAGGGTGAAGAAGCCTCGGCGGGTGACCTTCTCGTCCTTGTGGATACTGCCCTCGGCGAGGAGCGCGGACGCGTAGAAGCCGAGATAGCGCGCCTCCCCGGGACGGAGGCGCACCGCCTCCTCGAAGTACTTCCGCGAGAGCAGCGCGTGGTCGGTGATGCCCGGCGGCGCGGGATCGAGCCGCGCGCGCTCGGCGAGCCGCCAGATGTGCAGCCAGCCGACATGCGCGGCGGTGACCGGGTCGCGCGGGTCCGCCAGATAGGCCGCGGTGAGGGCGGTGAGGGCGCGCGGGATTCCCTCGTAGTCCCCCGCGTGGAGCGTCGACCAGAAGAGCGCGTCGGCGCGCTCCGCCGCCTCCGTGCGCGTGGCGCTCGCGGTCTTCTCGGGCGCGGCCCAGACGGCGAGGCCGGCGCAGCCCGCGGCCAGTGCGGCCACCACCGCCAGGGCGAGCGCGAAGGGGGTTTGCCGCTTCACCGGAAGGCCGGGATGATCTCCGCCCCGCAGGACTCGATGAAGGCGGAGCCGGGCATATTGGGCTGCAGGATCACGTGACGCATCCAGGGGAAGCGGTCCACCAGCAGCTCGAGCTGATGCCGCACGTCCGCCCCCGAGCCCATGAGGCAGAAGCGCCGCGCCACCGACAGCGGGATGGCTTCGACGTGCTTCGCGGCCAGGGCCATGTCGAAGGCGTGGTGGAAGTCGGGGCGGACCTCCTTGAGGATGTCCTCGATGGGCGCGCAGGGCCAGCGCAGGCCCAGATGCGCCCAGGTCCCCCGGTTCACCTCGTAGTAGCCCGCCGCCATCACGCGGCCGCGCGCCTCGGCCAGCTCCGCGTCGTCGCTGATGACGGTGTGGAAGTGGCCGGCCACCCAGAGCGACGCGGGATCACGGCCCGCCTCCCGCGCGCCCGCGCAGAACTCGTCGTACCCCCACTGGACCAGCGCGGGGTCGGCGCCGATGCGGATCACCACGCCGTCGGCCGCTCGCCCCGCCATCCGGAGGGTTCGGGGCCCGCTGCCGGCGACGATGACCGGGACCGGGCGCGGATGCTGCAGGCGGGACGGCGCGGTCCAGCCCAGCGAGAGGCTCTCGCCGGCGAGGAGGCCGCGTATGGTCCGCACCGCCGCCTCCTGGTCCGCGAGGCGGGCCGGGCGCAGCCCCACCTGGAATACGGAGGTGTCGCCCGCGCCGATGCCGAGGAGGACGCGGCCCGGCGCGTACAGATCCACGGTGGCGATGCTGGAGGCGAGCACGGTGGGATGGCGCGTGACCGGGTTGACGAGGAGCGTGCCGACCCGGGCGCGCTCGGTGCTGCGGGCGGCGGTGAGCAGGTTGAGGAAGACGTCGCCGGTGCGGAGCTGGCTGTCGGGGAACCAGAGATGGGTGAACCCGGCCGCCTCGGCCTCGCGGCAGGTCTCGGCCAGCCGCGTGGGATCGGGGAAGCCGAAGCGATTGGTGCCGAAGGTGAGCGGCGCGGTCACGCGGGCCGGGTCAGACGGGATACTGTGGGCGCTTCGAATCCGGCCAGTCCAGGTGGAAGAACTTCCCGCGGGGCGCATCCACGCGCTCGTAGGTGTGGGCGCCGAAGTAGTCCCGCTGCGCCTGGAGGAGATTGGCGGGGAGCCGCGCCGAGCGGTAGCCGTCGAAGTAGGCCAGCGCGCTGCTGAAGGCGGGGGCGGGGATGCCGTGCCGCACCGCGAGCGCCACCACCTCGCGCCAGGCGTCCTGCCGGTCGGCGAGCGCCTTCTTGAAGTAGGGATCCAGCATGAGGTTCACGAGCTTCGGGTCGCGGCGATAGGCCTCGGTGATCTTCTGCAGGAAGCGCGCGCGGATGATGCAGCCGCCGCGCCAGATGGCGGCGATGGTGCCGAAGTCGAGCGTCCAGCGGTACTCCTTCTGCGCCTCCCGCATGAGCTGGAAGCCCTGGGCATAGGCGCAGATCTTGGAGGAGTAGAGCGCGCGGCGCACCGCATCGACGAGCTTGGCCTTCGATCCGCGATACGGCGCCCTGGGTCCCTTGAGGACCTTGGACGCGGCCACCCGCTCCTCCTTCAGCGCGGAGAGGCAGCGCGCGAAGACCGCCTCCGCGATGGCATTGGCGGGAATGCCCATGTCCAGCGCGTTCACGCTGGTCCACTTGCCGGTCCCCTTCTGGCCCGCGGTGTCCAGCACCGCGTCCACGAAGAAGCGGCGGGGGTTGGCCGGATCGCGCTGCTTGAGGATGTCGGCGGTGATCTCGATGAGGTAGGAGCTGAGCTCCTGCTGGTTCCAGTCGGTGAAGACCTCGGCCAGCGCGTCGGGCTTCAGCCCGCCCAGCGCGGTGAGGAGGTGATAGGCCTCCGAGATGAGCTGCATGTCGATGTACTCGATCCCGTTGTGCACCATCTTCACGTAGTGCCCGGCGCCGTTGGGGCCGATGTAGGCGGTGCAGGGCTCGCCGCCCTGCACGGGCTTGCCCGGCGCATAGTCCTCCAGGGGCTGGCCCGTCTTGGGATCCACCTTGGCGGCGACGGCCTCCCAGATGGGGCGGAGATGCTCCCAGGACTCCGGGTGACCGCCGGGCATCAGCGAGGGGCCGAAGCGCGCGCCGATCTCGCCGCCGCTCACGCCGGAGCCGAAGAAGCGGCAGCGGGCCTCGTACTGCTTCTCGCGCCTGATGGTGTCGGTCCAGAGGCTGTTGCCGCAGTCCACCACGATGTCGTCCGTCTCGACGCCCGCGCCGAGGAGCTGCTCCACCACCGCGTCGACCGGCGGCCCCGCCTTGACGAGGATGAGGATCTTGCGTGGCTTCCGGAGCGCGGCCACGAAGTCCGGCAGCGTGGCCGCCCCCACCAGGCCGCCCGGCGTGTCCGGGTGCCCGGCCACGAACTTCTCCATGACCGAGGTGGTCCGGTTGTAGACGGCCATGCGGTAGCCGTGGTCGGCGATGTTGAGCGCGAGGTTCTCGCCCATCACGGCGAGCCCGATCAGACCGACGTCAGCGCTGGCGCGGGTGGGGGTTGTCATGACCGTACTCTACTCCTACCCTTCCGCCAGGGGGAGGGGGCTAGCCGATGCGCGGATCGAGGGCGTCGCGGAGGCGGTCGCCCACCAGGTTGATGGCGAGCACGGTCAGGAGAATGGCGAGGCCGGGGAAGGTGGGCAGCCACCAGGCCACGCTGACGAAGTCGCGCCCGAGCGCGATCATCTGGCCCCAGGTGGGATAGGCGCTGCCCGTGCCCACCCCGAGGAATGAAAGCGCCGCCTCCTGCAGGATGGCCTGCGCCACCTGCAGCGTGGACATGACGATGATGGACGAGAAGGTGTTGGGCAGCACGTGGCGAAGCACCATCCGGGCCGACGAGGCGCCCATGGCGCGCGCGGCCTCCATGAAGTCCTTCTCGCGCAGCGCCAGCACCTCCGCCCGCACCACGCGGGTGTAGCGCTCCCAGCCGGTGAGGCCCAGCACCACGATGATGGTGGTGACGCTCGGGCCCAGCGCGGCCACGAAGGCCAGCGCGAGGAGCAGCGGCGGGAAGGAGAGCGTCACGTCCACCACGGTCATGATCACCGTGTCCACGCGACCCTGGAGGAAGCCGGAGAGGAGACCGAGGGTGACGCCGACCGTCATGCTCACCGCCACCGCGGCGATTCCCACCAGGAGGGAGATGCGCGCGCCGTGGATGATGCGGCTCAGGATGTCACGTCCGACCTGGTCGGTGCCGAGCACGTGGGCGGCCTTGCCCGCCTCCGCCCAGACCGGTGGGGTGAAGCGCCGGATCAAGCTCTGGCGCGCGGGCTCGTGAGGCGCGATCCAGGGCGCGAAGACGGCGGCGCCCACGACGACGAAGAGGATGAGCGCACCGGCGATGGCGGCCGGGTTGCGGGCGAACTTGCGCCAGGTCCGTGAGCGCTCCGTGGCCCGCTCGGCGCCGGCGGGCACGCCCAGGGGCGGGGCGAGAGTGCCGATGGCCATGGCCGTTCAGCGTACCCGGATCTGAGGGTTCAGGTAGACGTAGAGCATGTCCACCGCGAAGTTCACGAGGACCACGACGAGGGCCAGGACGAAGACGCCGGCCTGGACGATGGGGAAGTCGAGCTGGCGGATGGCGCCCACGACGAGCCGGCCCAGTCCGGGCACCGCGAAGACGGTCTCGGTCACGATGGCCCCGCCCAGCAGCAGCCCGAACTGGAGGCCGGCGACCGTGACGAGCGGGAGCGCGGCGTTGATGAGGGCGTGGCGGCAGATGACGAACCACTCGGAGACGCCCTTGGCCCGCGCCGTGCGCACGTAGTCGAGGTTGATCACCTCCAGCATGCTGGAGCGGACGATGCGGAGCAGGAGCGGGGTCGAGAAGGTGGCCAGCGTGAACCCGGGCAGGATGAGGGCCGCCCAGCTGTCCCAGCCGGAGACGGGAAGGACGCGGAACTGGACCGCGAAGAGGAGGATGAGCATGATGCCGGTCCAGAACACCGGCATGGAGGTGCCGAGGAAGACGACGAACGTCGCCGCGTGGTCGAAGAGCGAGTTGCGGCGGACCGCGCTGAAGATGCCAATGGGCACGGCGAGGGCGAGGGAAAGCCCCATGGCGAGCACGGTGAGGAGCATCGTGGTCGGCATGCGCTCGAGGACCAGCGGTAGCGCCGGCTTGCGGTGGAAGAAGGACTGACCGAAGTCGCCCTGCGCGATGTTCCCCACGAAGCGCACAAACTGGATCGCCAGGGGGTCGTTGAAGCCCATGTTCTGGCGGAGCACCGCCCGGTCGGATTCGGGCGCCTCGGGCATCATCAACGCCACCGGGTCGCCGCTCGCCTGAAGGATCGCGAACGTGACGAGGGACACGCCCACGAGCACTACCACGAGGCGGACGACCCGGCGTACCAGCAGGGTCAGCACGGCAACGGGATCACCGGAGCGAGATCACCGCTCGTCCCGCCCTACCGGGCCGCGGGCTTGGCGTCGAAGAGCCAGAGCCACTCGTCCGGACGGGCGGCGTACTGCACCTTCTTCGAGATGGCGAGGGTGTCGTACTGAGTCCACAGGAATACGCTGGGCGCCTCCTCGCGGATCATCTGCTGGATCTGCGTGTAGGTCCGCTTCCGCCGCGGCTGATCCACAGAGGACCGCGCCTCGTCGATGAGCCGATCGAGCCCCTCCACGCGCGTGTACCACTTGCCGTACCAGCCTCCGGGCTCGGAGTGGTAGAGCGGGTGGAGCACCGCGTCGGCGTCGAAGACCGAGTAGTTGCCCCAGGTGCCGTAGATGCCGTGCGTGCCCTTGCCCTCGGTCTGGGAGAACTTGTTCCAGGCCGGACCCGGGTCCCACATCTTGGGCGTGGCGCGGATGCCGACCTCGGTGAGCATCTCGCACAGGGCCTCGAACTGCGGGCGGTTGGCGACGGACGAGCTATGGAGGGTGATGTCCACCCCGTTCGGGAAGCCGGCCTGGGCGAGCAGCTCCTTGGCCTTCTTCTTGTCGAACGGGTAAGGCTTGATGTCCGCGTCGAAGCCGAAGGCCAGCGGCTGCACCACCGTCGCGACCTGGCGACCGAGCCCGGCCATGAGCTTCTGGATGATCGTTTGCTTGTCGATCGCGTAGTTGGCGGCCTGTCGCACCGCCTTCTTGTCGAAGGGCGGGACGCGCATGTCGAGCTCGATCTGGTGGACGCGCAGGATGGGCGTCGAGGAGATATAGGCCAGCGGGTGGGTCTTGAGCTCGGGCTGGATATCGGGGGAGACCTCCCGGATCAGGTCCACTCCGCCCGTCTTGATCTCGGCCACCATGGTCGCGACTTCGGGCACGGCCCGGAAGATCAAGGTCTTGAAGGCCGGCTTACCCCGCCAGTGCTGGTCGAAGGCCTCGAGCCGGATGAGCTGGTCGCGCTTCCACTCCACGAACTTCCAGGGTCCCGTGCCCACCGGCGAGGTGGCCCCGAAGGCCTGATCTCCCACCGTCTCGACGTGCTTCTTCGGGACGATGGGGAAGAAGACCAGGCGCTCGAGGAGGAGTGGGAAGGGCTTGTCGGTGATGATGTGGACGGTCTCCGGGTTCACCACGCGGACTTCCTTGATGGCGCGGATGTTCCCATACTGCGGGGATTTCTTCGTCTGGTCGATCACCCGGTCGAACGAATACTTCACGTCGTCGGGCGTGAGCGTCTCGCCATTGTGAAACTTCACGCCCTTTCGGATCTTGAACTCCCACTGAGTGTCGGTCAGCGCCTTCCACGAGGTCGCGATGGAGGGCTCGAACTCGAGCTTGGGGTTCCGGTGCAGGAGCGAGTCGAACATGTTGATGTTGACGAGGATGCCCACGCGCTCGAAGTGCATGTGGGGGTCCAGCGTCGGGGCATGCGAGACGAGGGCGACCGTGAGGGTGTCCTTCGCCTGCGCCTGGGCGGCAGTGGGGATCGCGGCGAGCGCCGCGACGGTGAGCACGATTGCCAGCAGGGTCCATCGCTTCATGGGGGTACCTCCTCGGTCACGGATCCGGTCGTAAGTAGGAGAGGGCGACGATGACCTCAGAGCCTGCCTGCGTATACCACAGGCCGGCGCGTCCGCACAATAGGAGGGGGGAGCCCATGCTAGAGTCCCGCCCATGGCCAAGACCCCCCTCTCCGGCAAGGCGCAAACGGTGCTCGGGCCCGTGGACGGCGACACGATGGGCATCACGCTGCCCCACGAGCATCTCCTCATCGACTTCAAGGTGATGTTCAAGGAGCCGGAGGCGGCGGCCGACAAGGGCCGCGCCCTGGCGCCGGTCACCATGGCCAACCTCGGCTGGGTGCGTCAGAACTTCTCGTCCAGCCTGGACAACCTCCGCCTTCTCGACGAGGACGTGGCCCGCGACGAGGCGCTCCTCTTCAAGCAGGCGGGCGGCCAGACCATGGTCGATCCCACCAATGGGGGGCTCGCGCGGGATCCCGCCGCGCTGGCGCGGATCGCGCGGGCCACCGGGCTCCACATCGTGATGGGCGCGGGCTACTACGTGCAGGCCGCCCATCCGCCGGCACTCTCCAGGAGGAGCGTGGACGACATCGCGCGCGAGATCGTGGCCGACCTCACCGTGGGGGTGGGTGACACCGGCGTGCGCGCCGGCCTCATCGGCGAGATCGGCTGCACCTGGCCGTGGACGGATGACGAGAAGAAGGTGGTGCGCGCGGCGGTGGCGGCCCAGCGGGAGACCGGCGCGCCGCTGATGATCCACCCGGGGCGCAACCCGCGCGCGCCCATGCAGATCCTGGAGCTGGTGGGGAAGGAAGGCGGCAACCTCAAGCGAACCATCATGTGCCACATCGACCGGACCATCGCCGACCGGAAGCACCTCATGGAGCTCGCCCAGACCGGCTGCTATCTCGAATACGACCTCTTCGGGCTCGAGACGTCCTACTATCCCTACAATCCCGACTTCGACATGCCCAATGACGGCGGGCGCATGGCGCAGATCCTTCGCCTCATCGAGGACGGGCACACGCGCCAGGTGCTCATGTCGCACGACATCGCCTACAAGCATCTGCTGACAAAGTGGGGCGGCTGCGGCTATCACCACCTGCTGGTCAACGTGGTGCCGCGGCTGCGGCGGAAGGGGCTGGACGACCGCGCGATCCGCGGCCTCCTCGTGGACAATCCGCGCCGCGCCTTCGTCTTCGCCTAGCGCGGTCCCTGGAGAGCGGCGCGGGCGTCCTCGATCCAGCCCGTCGCGCCCATCTCTTCGAACAAGCCGAGGGCGCGCTCGATCAGCGCCCGACCGGCAGCCGCATCGTCACGAACTCGGAAACGGCCATACGCCAGCAGGGTCTGTCCGAGCTCGGGGCGGGACTGGATGGCCTCGAGTAGCTCCAGGCTCTGACGGAACGCGGTGTCGGCCGCGTCACGGTCAGCGAGGGCCTCGCACGTCCGTCCGAGTACGCGCAGTGCCGCTCCGTGCTCCATCCGTAAGTGGCTCTGTCCGGCATCGTGCGCCGCACGATGCGCCGCGGTGAGCGCCGCCGTCCTGTCCCCGAGGGCGACGGAAAGCTCGGCCAGCGCCATCTGGAGCCACACCATCATCCATACCTGGGACGATCCCTGGGCCTCGCATTCCGGCAAGGCGCGGTCCAGGAGCCTCTTGGCGTGTTCGAGGCGGCCGAGCCTCACGTAAGCTATCGCGGCCCACGCCGAGATCCAGAAGAGGGGCGACCACTCTCGGATCACCCAGCAATGGGGAAGGCCTTCCTCGGCGATGCGCACCACGTCCTCCCACTGGCCCTTGTACATGTACGGCTCGACTTCCATGGCCAGCCACGCCCTGAGCTTGGGATCGTCCAGGCTATCTCCTAGATGCCGAGCCCGCGCCGCGTAGTCGAGTGACTCCGGAATCCGTCCGGCGCGCGCGAAGTAGCACCGTCCACTGGATGCCATCTCCCACGCCTGATCGAGCGTTCGACCCAGGGTCCCCAGGAGATCGATACCCTGGCGAATGTGGCTCAGCGCGGCCTCATACCTGGCAACTTGACCGAGATGCCCACCGTAATGCAACGTCGCATAGGCACGAGCGGAGTCGTCGCCGGAGGCTTCGGCCCTCTCCAGCGCCCGCCGCAGACTCGCCTCGTCCTGCCGGTGCCAGGCGCGGACGGCCTCTACCCTCGCCATGAGGGGCTCATTGTCGAGCTCAGCGACCGCCGTCAGGGCCCGATCGAGGTGCTCGAAGCCGGCCGTCCGCTCCCGGTCATTGCGTCGCCAGCCCGGGAGGTCCACGAGCGAGAGCACGGCGTCGATGCGCAGACGATTCCGTTCCGCGGTGACCGGCAGCCGGTCCAGGAGCTCGAGCGCTTGCCAGTAGTGCGCGATGGCCTCGGGACGCGCGTAGAGCTTCATCGCCCGATCGGCGGCCTCGAGCGAGTAGGTCAACGCCTTCTCCCACTCCTCGGCCCTTTGCCAGTGGTGGGCGAGCAGCGGCGCCCGATCCGAGGCCGGTGTCGCTTCCTGCTCGAGAAAGGTCGCCAGCCGCCGGTGGAGCTCCCGGCGCTGATCGAGAAGGATGCTCGCGTAGGCGGCTTCCTGGGTGAGCGCGTGCTTGAATAGGTACTCGCGCTCGGGGACGTGGGCCCACTCACGAATCAGCTCGGCGCGCAAGAGATGGGCGAGCGACCGATCGAGCTCTCCGTCGCCCTCGTGAAGCGCGCGGAGCGCGCGATAGCTCAGGAACCGTCCGATCACGGAGGCGCGCTGTAGCGTGGCCTTGGCGGCGGGGGGCAGGCGGTCGATCCGGGCCGCGATCAAGCCTCGCAGCGTGGCGGGCATCGCGAGGCGACTCACGTCGCCCGCCGCGATCCATCGACTCCCTTCCCGACGAAGCACCCCTTCCTCGATCAGCGTACGGAGTATCTCCTCGACGAAGAATGGATTGCCCTCGGACTGCGCGAGGATTCGTTTGCGGATCGCCTCGGGCAGCTCGGCAACGTGCAGCAGGTTCTCGACCAGACGCTCGGACGCATCGGCCGGAAGCGGGGCCAGCGTGAGCTCGGTGAGGCGGTGCGGATAGTTTCGCTGGGCGTGGAATCGGAAATCCCAGGACCCGCCCTCCGGATCGGGTCGGGATGTCACCAGGATCATGAGCGGCAGGAGATCGGTCAGCTCGCTGAGAACGGTGAGGACCTCGATGGTGGCCGGATCGGCCCAGTGCAGATCCTCGACGGTCAGGATGACCGGTTCCCGGGTCGCGAGCGCCTCCACGATCGAACGCAGCGCGAGCACGAGCTGGGATTGCAGGGCCCGGGGGTCCATGGCGGGAGGAAGGGGCTGTCCGGGCTCGCCTTGCATGCCGAGGAGGTGGGCCACCGCGAGGTGCACCTGCTCGTATTTGCTGCCGACGAGCGAGCGGAGCGTCACCCTCAGCTTCGTCCGCGCCACTTGCTGGCTCTCCGTCCCGGTGAGCTGGAGCACCGCTCTCAGGATCTGGACGAGCGGCGCATAGCTCGACGTCTGGGTGAAGGCCTGACAGCGACCCTCGAGCCACCGCACGTTCGGCGGGGGATTCTCCCGGAGCTCGTTCTTGAGGCGCGATTTGCCGATCCCGGCCTCGCCGGTGATGGAGACGATCTGTCCGCGACCCCCGCCCAGCTCCTTGGCGCAGCGCTCGAGGGCCGTCGCTTCGCCCTCACGACCGACCAGCGGCGAGGAGAGTCCGGGAACTCCGCGCGGCTCGGGGATCGAGCGAAGGCCCGTGACGATATGCGCGTTGACGGGCGCCGGGAAGCCCTTGAGCGAGAGCGGCCCTACCGATTCCGACTCGATCAGGGACCGTACAAGACGAAGCGTCTCCGGGCACACCACAATTCCGTGGGCGGCCGACTGGAGCCGCGCCGCGAGATTCGTGACCTCACCGGTGACCATGAGCTCCCGGGCGGGATCGGTCACCGCCACCGCCTCGCCGGTGGCGATGCCGACGCGCAGGTCGAGGCGAGCGCCGTACTCCTGCTCGAACATGGGGTTCAGCTGGACGAGGCTTTCCCGCATGGCGAGGGCCGCCCGCACCGCCCGCTCCGCGTCGTCCTCGTGCACTTGCGGGACGCCGAAGACGGCCATGATCGCGTCGCCCGCGTACTTCTCCACGACGCCGCCGAAGGCGCGGATCTGGTGCGTCATCTCGTCGAAGAATGCGGACAGGAGCGCGCGGAGCTGCTCGGGATCTTGCCGCACCGCGAGCTCGGTCGAGCCGACGAGATCGGCGAAGAGCACCGTGACCAGCTTGCGTTCTTCAGAAGGTGGCATCGAGCTCTCGTGACGAGGGAAACGGCTTCCTGTTCACGCGGACGCCTATCGTACGCCAATCTGCCGTCGGCGACCGGCTAAGTTACCAGCTCTCTACGGCGTCGATGTAATTCTCGCCGAAGCGGATCCTCCGCACGCGCCCGTCGGGGCCGAGCTCGAACACCACCGTCTCGCCATGCGAGCCGTAGCTGTCCTTCTCCTCGGCGCGAAAGGTGTGCTCCCGCCCCTCGATGGGATGCAGGCGCGTGGCCATGGCGAGCGGATCGGGCAGGCCCGGCTCGATGAAGAGGAGGCCGTCGTCTACAAGGAGGACCTGCACGTCGCTCCACCGGTTGCGATACCGGCCGGCATAGCGCTGCCAGGCCGGATCGGGCGCGCGCCCGTCGTCGCGCGCCGTCGCCTTGGCGATGGGCGGGCCCACGTACTGCTGCGCGCGGTCCACGAACTGCTCGGGATTGCCGTCGTCGGCATTGGTCATCACAATCACCGCGAGCTTGTCGGCGGGCCAGATACGGAGCAGGGTGCGGTACCCCGGCAGCGAGCCGCCATGGCCAAAGCTGGTCTTGCCGCCCGCGCGCTGGATGCGGAAGCCGAGCCCCCAGCCCGCCTGCCAGTCCGGCTCCAGCCAGTGAACTCTCTGCATCTCCCGGATGGTGCTGCCGCGGAGGATCTGCGCGCCGCCCGCGGGTCCGTCGCGGAGCTGCAGCATCGCGAAGCGCGCGAGATCGGTCACGGAGGTGGTCATGTTGGCGGCGGCGGTGATGCCGCGCGTGTCCACGTAGGGAGCCGGCGCACGGCTGCCGTCGGGCATGCGGCGGCCATAGGGGCGGGCCAGGCGCCGGTCGGCGGGGTCGGGCGAGGACACGGAGGTGTCCTTCATCCCCAGCGGCTCCAGGATGTGGCGCGTCACGTAAGCGGCATAGGGCTCGCCGGACACGGCCTCCACCACGTCGCCGGCCAGGGCGAGGGCGAGGTTCGAGTACTTCCACTGGGTCTCGGTGGCGATGACACCTGCCTGGCGGGCGAGGCCCTCGCGGAGGCGCTCCACCGTCGGAAAGTCGAAGTCGGTCCAGTAGGGGAAGGCGGCCTCGCGCGGTAGCCCGGACGTATGGGTGAGCAGATGGCGAATGGTGACGGGCGGCGCCTCCGCGGACTTGCTCGGGACGGCGAACCACGGCAAGTGGCGGGTCAGCGGATCGTCGAGCTGGAGCCGGCCCGCGTCGCGGAGCTGGAGGATGGCGGTGGCGGTGAAGGTCTTGGTGATGGAGGCGATGCGGTAGAGAGTGTCGGCGGTCGCCGGGACCCGGCGCTCCACGTCGGCCCAGCCGAAGCCCTGCGCCCAGACGAGGGACTGATCGTGCACGAGGCCGATGGAGACCCCCGGCAGGCCGCTGTACGCGCGCTGGTTCTCGATCCACGCGGCGACCACGGAGATGGCGGCGGTGACGTCGGGGCGCTCGGACAGTGCCGGGTCGGCAGTCATGACGGCTCCAGAGTCTAATCGCGTCGCGGCCAATTGGACAGCCCGGTGTATACTCGCGGCCAATGCAGAGTTCCGCGATACCCCGGCCATGAGCCGGCCCAAGGCCAAGCGCACCCCGACACGGCGGCCCCCCGCTCGCTCCACCCGCCGCCCCGCCGTAGCCGCCGCGCCGCCCGCGCCCACCACGCCGCCCGCCCCGCCGGAAGCCCTGGTCCCGCCCCCGGCGGCGGTGCCGGAGCCCATCGCCATCTCGGCCCCGGAGCTGGTATTTGCCGCGCGCCGCCCGGAGACGGCTCATCCGCGCCCGCTGCCCGTGGTCCGGCGCGGGATCTTCTTCGACGTCGAGAACTCGAGCCGTCCGGAGCACGTGGCGGCGGTGCTGGAGCATCTCAACATCGACCGCGGCCATCACCTCACCGACCTGCTGGCGGTGGGGAACTGGAAGGTGGCCAGCCCGGAGACGGCGCGCTATCTCGCCCAGCGCGGCGCGCAGCTCATCCACAGCGCGCCGTCCACCGGGGTGAAGGACTGGAGCGACCTCCGCATCGCGGTGGCGGCGGGCGTGTGGCTCGCGGGCGCGCGGCCGGGCGACGCCATCGAGATCATCACCGACGATCAGGCCTTCGACGCGGTGGGAGACGTGGCGGCGGGCCTGGGCGTGCACTATCAGCGCCTCTCCTTCCGTGGGCTGGCGGGGATGGGCGTGCTCCCGGTGGTGTCTTCCTCGGTCTCCGCGGAGTCGCGGGGCGGACGGGGGGGCCGGCGGCGCGGCCGGCGCGGCGGACGTGGTGGGGACCGCCACGGGCCGCCCCGCTCCGAGTCACGCGTGGAGGCGCGCCCGTCACACCCTGCGCCCCACCGGGAGCCGGCGGCGCCGTCGCACCGCGCCGCCCCGGCAGCGGTCACCGGTGCGGCCCATACCGCGCCGGCCGAGGAGATTCGCGCGGTGGTGGACGAGCTGCTCCGCACCTCGCCCATCGGCATCACGCTCGACACCCTCTCGAACGCCCTGAAATCGCGCGGTTTTCGCCGGACGCCCGGCTCGCCGCGGCTCATTACGCGGCTGCGCAACCTCAAGGGCATCGAGGTGACCCGCGCCGGAATCGTGCGGCTTCTCGAGCCGGGGGGGAGCGAGCGGGCCGAGGCGCCGCGGGCCGAGCGGGCCGAGGCTCCACGGGCCGAGCCGCCGCGGAACGAGCCGCCTCCGTTGCGCGCCGTGTCCCAGCTCGCGGGCATGCCGGAGATCGTCGCCTCGAATTTCGCGTCCTTGGGGCCCAGGAGCGAGCCGGAACCCGAGACCGAGAGTGACTCGGAGGATGAGCCCGGGCCCGGGAACGAGGCGGAGCCCGGCAATCGCGGGGAGCCGGGACAGCCATCGGAGCCGGGGACGGGGCGGCGCCGGCGCCGTGGCGGGCGTCGTCGCCGGGGGCGGCGTGGCGGTGGCGGGTCGGGGGGGCCGGGCGCCGGGGTGGGGCCGGTGAAGGCGCCCGCACCCCAGAGCGAGAGCGCCTAGGGGAAAGAAAAGAGCGCCTAGCAGGCGATTGTTGACGATCCCGCTCAAAAGGGACCATAATCTCAGTACCTTGCAAACTGCATTTCCGGGGCAACGCTCCCTGGGCCAAATCCTCGTAAGGGCTGACATTATCACCCCTGAGACCCTTGAGGAGGCCCTCGCGCAGGCAGGTCAAGACCAGCGGCGTCTCGGGGAGGTGCTGATCGCCCTGGGCGCCGCCACCGCTACCGATGTGTTGCGGGCACTGGCGGAGCAGCAGGGGTTGCCCTTCCTTTCGGGAGAGGAGCTGCCCTCGACCCCCCTGGCGCTCAAGGACCTCTCCCCCAAGTACCTGCGCCAGTACGTGGCCTGTCCAATCGCCATGGAGGGCTCGGTGCTGATGGTGGCCACGGCCGAGCCGACCAATCCCCAGTTGCTGGACGATCTGCAGCAGAGCCTCGGGGTGACGGTCAAGCTGTATGTAGCCCCCGCCCCGGCCATTCTGGAGGCGATCGAGCGGGCGTACGGGGCCAACACCGCGCTGCAGAAGATCGTCGAGGGCATGGGGCCAGCCGGCGGCGAGCGCGACGGCGAGTTCGAGGAAGACGTGAACCACCTCCGGGACATGGCGTTCGAGCCGCCGGTCGTGCGGCTGGTCAATATCCTCATCGACGGGGCGCTGGCCGCCGATGCCTCCGACATCCACATCGAGCCCTTCGAGGACAGCCTGCACGTCCGCTACCGCATCGATGGGTTGCTGTACGATCAGGAGGCTCCCCCTCGCCGACTCCGGGCCGCGCTCACCTCGCGTATCAAGATCATGGCCGAGATGAATATCGCCGAGCGCCGCCTGCCCCAGGACGGACGTATCCGGGTCACCGCGCACGGCCGGCGCGTGGACATCCGCGTCTCCACTGTTCCGACCATCCACGGCGAGTCCATCGTGATGCGGCTGCTCGACCGATCCTCGGTCTTCCTGCCCTTCGATCGCCTCGGCTTCTCGCGCGGCACCGCGGAGACCTTCGAGGGGCTGATCCGGCGGCCGCACGGCATCCTCCTCGTCACCGGCCCCACGGGCTCCGGCAAGACGACCACGCTCTACGCGGCGCTCGACAAGATCAATCGCCCCGACCTCAAGATCATCACCGTCGAGGACCCGGTGGAGTACCAGCTCAAGGGGGTGAATCAGATCCCGGTCAAGCCCAAGATCGGGCTCAGCTTCGCCGCCGGGCTCCGCCACATCGTGCGGCAGGACCCCGATGTGATCATGGTCGGCGAGATCCGGGACCTCGAGACGGCAGAGATCTCCATCCAGGCGGCGCTCACCGGACACCTCGTCTTCTCCACCCTGCACACCAACGACGCGCCCGGCGCGATCACGCGGCTGCAGGACATGGGGTGCGAGCCGTACCTGTTCTCGTCGGTCCTGAACGGGGTGCTGGCCCAGCGTCTGGTCCGGCGCATCTGTGAGGTCTGCCGGGCCCCCAAGGTGGCCGAGCCCTCCGAGCTGGCCGCCCTGGGCGTCGCCGCCACCGGGGCGGAGGAGCTGTTCCACGGCAAGGGCTGCGACGAGTGTCGGGGCACCGGCTACCGCGGCCGCACCGGCATCTACGAGCTCCTCAGGATCAACGAGGAGGTGCGCAGCCTGATCGTGCGGAAGGCGTCCGGCGGCGAGCTCCGGCGCCACGCCGTCGCGCACGGGATGCTCACGCTGCGGGAGGACGGCTGGGCCAAGGCGTGCGCGGGAGTGACGACAGTGGCGGAGATCCTGCGGGTCACCCAGGAAGAGACCTAGCGTGACGATCTTCGCGTACCGGGCCGCGGACCGGAGCGGCCAGAGCATCGACGGAGTCATGGAAGCGCCCGACGCCCGGACGGTCGTCGATCGGCTGCAGCGCGACGCATACTTCCCGATCACGATCGTCCCCCAGGGTGGGCGGCGTCGCGTGCTGGGTCTCGCGTGGCCGGACCTGGGCCTCGGGCGTGTCGCCCGCCGTGACCTCCTGGCCCTCACCCAGCAGCTCGCGACACTGCTCGAGGCCGGCATGCCGCTCGATCGCGCGCTGACGATCCAGGTCGAGCTGGCGCCGAACGCCCGGGTCCGCTCGATCATGGGCGATGTGCTGCGCAGTGTGCGCGCCGGTTCCTCGCTGGCCGATGCGCTCGCCAAGCATCATCCCCGGCCGTTCTCCCGGCTCTACGTGAACATGGTGCGGGCGGGGGAGAAGGGGGGCGTGCTCGAGTCCACCCTCCGGCGGCTGGCCGAGTTCCTGGAGGAGTCCCAAGAGTTCCGAGACGCAATGGTCTCGGCGCTGATCTATCCGGCGCTGCTCGTCGGCGTGGGCTCGGCAGCAGTGATCTTCCTGTTGACGTTCGTCGTCCCGCGCTTCGCCGCCATCTTCGGTGACCTGGACGCGACCCTCCCGCTCCCCACGTTGCTCCTTCTCCGCTTGAGCGAGGGGATGCAGCAGCACGCGTGGCTGCTGGGCCTGGGCGCTCTGGCCGCCCTGGTGGCGATCCGGATGGTGCTGGCGACGGCGGCGGGCCGACTCCGGGCGGATCGCCTGCTCCTCGGCCTTCCCATCGTCGGCGACGTCATCGTCAAGATCGAGGTCGCGCGCTTCACCCGCATCCTGGGCACGCTGCTCCGGAGCGGCGTGGCCCTGGTCAGCGCCCTCGCCGTGGTCACCGAGCTGCTGGCGAACCGCGCGCTGGCTCGCGCGGTCGAGGGCCTGGGGGATGGTGTTCGGCGCGGTGCCGGTCTCGCCCAGCCGATCGCCGATGCGGGCGTCTTCCCGCGTCTGGCCGTCCACATGGTGCGCGTGGGCGAGGAGACGGGCCGGCTCGAAGAGATGCTCCTGCGGATCGCCACGGCGTACGAGGCCGAGAGCCGCAAGCTCGTCAAGCGGCTGATCGCGCTCGCCGAGCCCTCCGTCATCCTGGTCATGGGCTTGGTGGTGGGCTTCATCGTCGTGGCCATGCTCCTGGCCATCCTCTCCGTCACCGACATTCCGATCTAGGTTGCCCAACCGAGGACGTACCGTGACGTCAGTGTCCACCGTGCTCGATGAACCGGCATCCAACGGCCAGCGGGGGTTCTCGCTGGTCGAGCTGCTGGTCGTCATCATCATCCTGGGCCTGCTCGCCGGACTGGTCGGGCCGCGGCTCTTCGGCCGGGTCGGGCAGAGCAAGCAAGCGACGGCCCGGGCCCAGATCGAGCTGTTCGGCGCCGCGCTCGACCAGTATCGTCTCGACGTCGGCGCGTATCCGCCCGCGGGCGTCGGCCTGTCGGCGCTGATCCAGAGCCCCAACGCGGCGAACTGGAACGGTCCCTATCTCAAGAAGAACTTCGTGCCCCTCGATCCGTGGGGCAAGCCCTATCAGTACAAGTGCTGCCCGGGGGACCGGGGCGACTACGACATCTGGACCTACGGGGCGGACGGAGCCGCGGGCGGCGAGGGCGAAAACGCCGACGTCACGTCGTGGGACGCGCGGTGAGACGCGCCGGGCACCGCGGCGGCTACACCCTGATCGAGGTGGTGATGGTCCTGGCCGTGCTCGCCGTGGCCTGCGCGGTGATGACCCCCGCGGTGGGCCGGACGATCGACGGGGTGAAGGTGCGGACGGAGGTGGCGGGGGTCGCGTCGTTCCTGCGCCGGGCCCGCGAGCAGGCGGTCACGCGTGGAGAGCCGTACGAGGTGGCGCTCGATTCCGGGGCGCGCACGCTGCTGTTCCGCCGCGCCGGCGGCGAGTCGAGGGCGGGCGTCGAGGCGCGCCGCGTCCTCTCGCCCTTGCTCCACGTCACCGCCGCGCCGGGCCACGTCCCGACGCGGATCACCTTCATGCCCCAGGGCCGGTCGAGCGGCGGAATCCTGCGGATCGAGGCGGTGGGGCCGCGGGTGTACCTCATCACCGTGGATCCGCTGACGGGGCGCGTGACGACACAGCGGGTGGACGCATGAGCCGCGGATTCACTCTGCTCGAGGTCCTCGTGGCCATGACCATCCTGGCGCTGGCCCTCGTGGCCCTGCTGCAGCTGTCCGCCCAGGGCCTGCGCCTGCTGCGCCTGTCGGAAGATTACCAGGAGGCGGTGCGCCTGGCTGACCATCTCGCGGGCGGCATCGAGCCCGCGCAGGAGCGCGTGGAGGCGGGGCAGCAGGGGGTCCTTCGCTGGGAGCGCCGGACCACGCTGGTGCCCGTGCCGGAGGAGCTGACTCCCGCCGCGGGACCGCCGTCCCGCATGTATGCGGTGTCGGTGGCGGTGCGCTGGGGGCGCAATCGCACGCTGGAGCTGGTGAGCCTCCGCACGGTGGTAGGGGCGCCGGATGGCACGACGTCCGAGCGCGCAATCCGATGACCGACCGTCGCGCTCGCGGCTTCACGCTCATCGAGATGCTGCTGGCGCTGAGCATCGGGGCGGCCCTGCTCGTCGCCATGTTCGGGGGCGTCCGGGTGGGGCTGGCCGCGTGGAGCCGGGGCGAAGCGCGGGCGATGACCCTCGAGCACGGTCGCACCCTCGCCCAGGTCCTCGGACGGGCCGTGGCGGGGACGTATCCCTATCGGGGCGCGCCGGTCGTGGGTGCGCCCGTGCGTATCATCTTCGAAGGCCAGCCGGACCGATTTACCTTCGTCACCCTCGCGCCTTCCATCCCGGCGCTGGCCCCAATCACCTTCACCGCGGTGAGCCTGTCCCGGGACGAGCAGGGGCTCGCGGTGCGCCAGCTCCCCCTGCCCAACCTCGAGCCGGTCGATCGTGTCGCGCCCGTCCTGGTGGATCCGACCGTCATCGCGGTGCGCTTCCGCTACCTCGGTGAGGAAGACTGGAAGGACCGGTGGGACATGACCAAGGAGGACAGCTTGCCTCGCGCGGTGGAGATCGTGCTGACCACCGCCGTCGGCAATCGCGCCGTGGAGCAGCCTCCGCTCCTCGTGCCCATCAGGGCCTTCACGCCATGAAGACCGAGCGCGGCTTCGTCCTGATCTCCGTCCTGCTGGCGCTGACTCTCCTCGCGGTAGTGGTCACCGAGTTCGTCTTTTCCATGCGGCTCGAGGCGTCGATGGTCCGTTCGTATCGGGACAGCGTGCTGGCCGCGCACCTGGCCGAAGGCGGGGTGCAGCAGGCCATTCGCGAGGTCCTGAGCCAGGCCCAGATCACCGCACTGGACGAGGACGGGCAGCTGGTCTTCTACCGAGCCCTCCCGGGGCAGACCACCCCCGAGCGTTTGCCGCCCCTGCCGCGCACCCGCGTGCCCCTGGGACGGGGAGAGTTCTCCTATCGGATCACCGACGAAGCGGCACGGCTCGACATCAACACGAGCACCCCCGCGCGGCTGGACCGCCTGCTCGCCGCCCTGGACGTCGAGCGGCGACAGCGCGACATCATCAACGACTCGCTCCAGGACTGGCGCGACCGTGACGAGGTGCACCGGCTCAACGGCGCCGAGAGCGAGGACGTCTATCTCCGGCTGCCGGTTCCGTACCGCTCGCGGAACGGCAATCTCCAGGATGCGGCGGAGCTACGCCAGATCCGGGGCGTGAGCCACGAGCTCTACGTGGGGACGGGTGACCGCCCCGGACTCGGCGACCTGGTCACCGCCGTCGCGGTCGGTCGCGTCAACCTGAACACTGCCCCCGCGCCGGTCCTCAAGGCTCTCGGCTTCGCGGATGCCGAAGTCTCCGACGTCCTTCAGACGCGCGTCCGAACTCCCTACCTCACGGTGCCGGGCCAATTCGCGGCTCGCGGCCTGGTGGTCGGCAGCGCCATCTTCCGGATCGAGGCCGAGGGCCGCATACCCGGCTCACCGCCGAGCCGCGTCCTCGCCATCGTTCAACGAGGTGGGCAGACCGGTGCGGTGGGGGTGACGTTCCGCCTGTGGCGCCCGGAGATCGACTGATGATTCGCGACTCCATCGGGCTCTCGCTCGAAGACGGCCGGCTCACCGTCGTCGCCGTCGGGGGCCACGATCGCTTGACGTACTTCGTGGTCGAGGGTGTCGAGGACCCCGCCCGCGCGCTCGATGTCGAGCTCCGGGCCCGAAAGATCCGAGCCCGCCGCATTCACGTCGGTCTGGATCGGCGATCAGTGGTGGTGAAGGCGTTCGAGCTGCCCCGAGCGAGCAGCGGTGATCTCGGGCAGATGGTGGGATTCGAGCTGGAGCGGCATGTGCCCTTTCCGCCCGAGGAAGCGCGGTTCAGCTGGATCGAGCTGCCGAGCGGCGCCGACGAGTCGCGCCGCCTGCTCGTGGTTGCGGGCGGGCGGCGGGCCGTGGAGCGGCCTCTGGGCCTCCTGGCCGGGGTCAAGCGCCGGCCCGCCGCCATCACGGTGGCCTGCCACGAGCTGCCGGCGCTCCTGCCCCGTGCGCTCCCGGCCCGGCGCGCGGTCTGGGCTCACCGGCACGGCACCCGTACCGACGTGCTCTTGCTCATCGGCCGCACCCTCCTCATGAGCCGCTCGGTCGCGATCACCGATCCCGCGGGGCTCGCGCAGGAGATCCAGCGGAGTCTGCCGCTGGTGGGCTGGAGCGACTGCGAGGCGGTGTGGATCTCGGGCGACGAGGCCCCCGGCTGGATCGCCGCTCCCGAGCTCGCGGCCGTTCTCGACGCGCCGGTCTCCGCTCCGCCCTACTCCGCACGCGGCGGAGCCCTCGTCGCGTCCCTGCCGCCCGAGGCCGGCGGTGCGGCCCTGCTCGCGCTCGGACTGGCCCTCGGCTCCCGGCGGCCTGCGCTCGACTTGCTGCCGGCGGAGCTGCGGCCCTGGACGCTGTCGCGCGCCCAGCTCGTGACGGCCGGAATCGCTTCAGTCACGGCGCTGCTGGGCCTGGCGCTGGCCTTCGCCCACGTCCAGAGAACCGAGCGCTACCTCGGACGTCTGACCGAGGAGATCCGTCGCCTCGATCCCGAGGTCAGTGCCGTCGATGCGCAGGCGGCCGAGCGGATCCGGAGCCGGCGCGTCCTGGCCGGACTGGAGTCGGTACAGCGCACGAGCCTTCCGGCGCTGCCGCTCCTGCGGGAGCTCACGGAAGCGCTGCCGGACACTGCCTGGCTCCAGGTCTTGAACATGGACCGCGAAGGCGTCGAGCTCACCGGGCAAGCCGATGCTGCCAGCCAGCTCATCCCGCTGCTCGAAGCCTCACGCTGGCTCGAGCGCGTCGAGTTCACCTCACCGGTGACCAAGCTGCAGGGCAAGGAGCAGTTCCGCCTCCGGGCGGCTTGGGAAACCCCGCGGGCGTTGCCGCCCGCCCCGGTGCGCTAGCATGACGACCCTCAGCCGCCGCGAACGCACGCTGATCGGGCTCGGCATGGGCACGGTGCTGGTGATCGGCCTCTACCTCTTCGTGGTCGAGCCGCTGGTGGATCGGGTCCGAGAGGCGAAGGGCCGAACGGTGACGCGCGAGGCTGCCCTCGAGCGGCGGCGGCTCCTGATCGCCCAGGGCCCGCGCATCGCCGAGGAGCTCCAGAGCGTCACCAGGCGCCTCGAGTCCGAGTCCGCGCGGCTCCTGCGCGGTCCGACGGCGCCGCTGGCCGCCTCGGAGCTCCAGAAGCTGGTCAAGGACGTGGCCGCCAGCAGCAACATGGAGGTCCGGAGCGAGCGCGTGCTGCCGGCGACGGATCGCGAAGGGCTCCAGGAGGTCCCCATCGAGATCATCGTCGCCGGCAGTATCCGCGATACGATGACCGCGCTCTACCGGCTCGAGCATGCCGACCGCCTGTTGATGATCAAGGACCTCAAGTTCCGAACGGTGTCGGTTGGACAGCCGCGTGAGCTGATGACCACGCTCACCGTGGCCGGTTATGTCATGCCGGACGCGGGGTCGCGGCCCGAAGTCAAGCCCGCGGTCAGGAAGGACGGCTAGACGTGTCGAGACGGTTGTTCATCGTGAATGTACTCGTGGGCGCGCTCGGTTGCCTGTTCGCGGCCGGCCTGATCCGCGAGGTGAGCACCGGGCACCCGTTGCCGCCGGTTCCCGCTCCCCGCGCCAGCCAGACCGCCCCCGAGGCCGGGGGAGCCCCCACCAGCCAGCCGGAACCGATCGTCGCCTATCAAACTATCGCGACCAAGAACCTCTTCAACCCGGCGCGCTCCGAGGTGACCGTGGCGAGCGTCGCAGCGTCGGGCCCCAAGCCCGTTCTCCACGGCGTCATGCTCGACGGCGACAAGAGCCGCGCGTATCTGGAGGAGCCACCGGCCAAGCGGGTCTTCGGCTACGCGGTTGGCGACACCATCGCGGGGGGCCGGCTGGACTCGATTCGTTCCGACCGCGTGGTGATCGCGCGGCCCGAGGGTCCGGTGGAGGTGCTGCTGCACGACCCGTCGAAGCCCAAGCCGGTGGCGCCCGCGGCAGCCGGCCCAGCCACGCAGCGAGTACTGCCCGAGCCAGCGCGCTCGCCCGGCCCCGGCGCCGTGCAGTCCCAGCCGCCAAGACAGGCCCTGCCCCGATGAGTCGCGCCCGATTCGCGCGGTGGCTGTTGGTGATATGGGCCTTGACCGGCTGTGCCTCGGCTGCCGCACCGCCCGGCGGCCAGACGGGCCCCACCGTCACGCCGGCTGACCCGCCCCGGCCCAGGGTGGAAGTGACCACAGAAGCTGAACCCGTGCCGAGCGCGCCGGCTGGGCCGGTGGGACCAGAACCGGTAGCGCCCGCCGGTCCCCTCTCGTCGCTCTCGGTAGGCCCGGCCCAGCCCGCGGAGCCATCCCCCGTGGCGCCGCCCGCGCTGACGGCGCCCGGGGCGCCTTCACCCAAGGTGGCCCAACCCCCGGTCCCTGCTCCTAAGGTTGCCGCCGGACAGAGCGCTGTGCAGCTCAAGCACGTACAGGTGGAACAGCAGGCCGACTCCGTCACCGTGAAGCTCTGGACCACGGGGATTCCGAGCTATTCGGCCTCGTTGATCGACGCCCCCACTCGACTCGTGATCGACCTCACAGGCACCGCCTACGCCTGGGACAAGTCCCGCGTGAATCCGGACGTGGCCCCGATCCGGGAGATCCGGGGCAGCCAGTGGAAGGTGGGCACGGCCCGCATCGTCCTCGAGCTGACCCGCAAGGTCGGCTACCGCATCGAGCCGAGTGCCGAGGGTCTGTCGATCATCTTCGATTCCTCCGCTACCGCCGTCAGGGCGGATGCGCCCAAGCCAACCGCGAGCAAGCCGGCGCCGAAGGCCGTCGCCGTGGTGGCCAAGGCAGAGACCTCCCCGGCCGCCGAGACGCCCAAGACGGAAACCCCCACAGTCACGCCTGCCGGGCCCCCCTCGGCTGCGGCAGCCCCCGCCCGGCGGCAGATCGTGTTCAACTTCGACAACGCCGACGTCGAGCTGGTGATACAGGCGGCGGCCGAGATTGTGGGCTTCAACTACGTGCTGGCCCCTGGAGTTCGCGGGCGCACCGTGACCGTGAAGACCCTGGGCAAGATCTCGGCCGACGAGGTCTTCGGGGTCCTGCTCACTATCCTCGATGTCAACGGTCTGGCCGCCGTCCGGACGGGCAACCTGTACCGGATCATCCCGCGTGAAGGCGCGCCCCAGACATCGATCAAGACGGTCGTGGGTCGCGACGTGGATCCGGCGCAGCCGGCCGACGAAATCGTTACCCAGGTGGTGCCGCTGGGATTTCTCGGAGCCTCGGATGCGGTGACGCTGCTCCGCCCACTCGTGCCCCCGGGGGGCACCCTCGGCGCGCATCCAGAGAGCAACCTGCTGATCGTCACGGACACGGTTGCGAACATCCGCCGACTCCTCGACATCGTGAGGTTGGTCGACGTGGAGGGTGCCCACAGCGAGCTGCGGATCATCCCGCTCATGCACGCGGACGCCCAGGAGCTGGCCCAGCTCCTCACGCAGGTCTTCGCCAGCGGTCGCCTGAGCACGGGACTCTCGGGTGTGGGGGCCGGCGTGCCCGCCCCGGCTCCGCCGCCGCCGCCCGCGCCCGGAGCGCCCGGAGCGCCGCCGGCGGCCCCGCGGCCGCCGCCTGCCGGCGCGGGAACTCCACTGGGGAGCGAGGCGCCCTTGATTCTGCCCGAACCCCGCTCCAACTCCCTCGTGGTCCATGCGCGGAGAAGGGACATCGAGACCATCCGCCGGCTGGTCGAGAAGCTCGACGTGGACATCTACGGCGGCCGGCGCGTCTTCATCTACTTCGTCGAGAACACCAAGGCCAAGGACCTCGCCACGACCCTCGACGCCATCTACGGCTCCGATCGGGGCCCCTCCATCACCGGCGTCCAGCCGACATTGCGGTCGCCCAGCATCTCCAGCCCGTACGGCACGCCCACCACCACCGCTCCCGGCGCGCCGTTGGCTCCGTCCCTGTCACCCCTGTCGTCGCCCCTGTCGTCGTCCCTGTCGGCTCAGGGGCCGGGCGGGCGGCTGCCCATCGGCAGCTTCCCGGGTCTGGCCGGCGGCGAGGGCGGGCCTCCCGTGGCCGAGGTCCGGATCATCGCCGACGAGGTCACCAACTCGATCATCGTGCCCACCTACCCGCGGCTCTGGAGGGAGATCGAGGAGACCATCAAGAAGCTCGACAAGATGCCGCGCCAGGTACTCATCGAGGTCCTCGCCGCCGAGGTCACGCTGAACGACGATATGAAGCTCGGCATGGAATGGGCGATCCGCTCCGGCAGGTTCACCGCGATCTCCTCGCCGTCCGGCACGCTTCCCGGGCGGCCCGATCGCGCCCTCATCCCCCTCGGGGGTATCGTCCCCCATGGATTCAGCGCCTTCGCCTTCGCCGCCGACAAGTTCCTCGCCGCGCTCAACGCCCTCGCCAGCGAGAACAAGGTCAACGTGCTGTCCAACCCGTCCATCATGACCGCGGAGAACAAGAAGGCCGTCATCAATGTCTCGACCTCGGTGCCCATCGTCACGTCTCAGCAGGTGCCGGTGGCCACCGGCGGGATCACCGGCAATTCCATCACGCAGGCCGTGGAGTACAAGGACGCCGGCATCATCCTCAGCGTCACCCCGCGCATCGGGGAGCAGGGGACGGTGTCCCTCGACGTCAAGCAGGAGTTCAACCAGGTAGGCGAAAACGAGCCCCCGCCCATCAACTCGCCTCGCTTCACCAAGCGGGAGGTCGAGACCTCCGTCGTGCTGCTCAACAACCAAACGCTCGTCCTGGGCGGACTCATCCAGAACCGGCGCTCGCGGGTCCACTCTGGCATTCCCTTGCTGAGCCGCATTCCGGTCCTGGGCTATCTCTTCGGCTCGGTCGAGCAGAGGCTCGAGCGGACGGAGCTGCTGATCCTGATCACCCCCCGCGCGGTGGGCACCGCGCTCGACGCCGCGCGCATCACCGACGAGATGCGGCGTATCACGCCCGAGATGGAGCAGTCCATCCGCCAGGCGCCGCGCCAGCCCTAGCCGGCCGCGGACACGCTTCTGGGCGGGGACAATGAAGGTCCCCGCCCAGGTGCCTTCGCCGCCGTTACTTCCTGATCTCGAGAAGGATGTACATCACCGGCGACGTACCGTTGCCGAAGGGTGACACGCGAATCGTCAACGGCTTTCCCGCTCCCCACGTGGAGTTATTCGGGATGGCGAGGTTGTACATGTACTTGCTGTCGACCTCGCGCATTACTCCCGTCGTGTCGGCATTCGACACGGAAAGCGTGTCGATGTAGTTGCTCGCCGATTCGGTGCCCGCACTGCTGACAAAGTCACCGTTGAGCAACTGGATCGCCGGCGCCAAGCCGCTCCGGTGTCCGCCGCAGCCGAAGTTGATCTTGACCGGCACGACCCGGCCCTTCTGGACGAGGTTGGACGTCCCCTCTCTCAGCGGCTCGAGGAAGTTACCGTTCCAGACGGTCACTGCAGTCGAGGGGAAGGATGTGGAGACCCCACCATCCTTGTCCTTCGCCAGTGCGGCGACGGTGTAGGAGCCGCACACCCCGTAAGACGTCGCGAAGGTGTTTGTGTGAGGTTCACCGAACGTCACGCCACCGTTCCACGACCACCGCAATCCCGCCGCCATGTCTGCGCTCGAGGGATCGGTCGCCGTCCCCGTGAAGGTTACGGTCTCCCCCACGAGGACGCTCGTCGGGCTCGGCGTCACCGCAGTGATCGTCGGCGCCACATTCGTCACGTTGATCGTCTTGCTGTCGTTCCCGACGCCCCCGTCCTTGTCCGTCGCCGACAGCTCACCACATAGGTCCCGTTATCGTCCGGCGTGAAGCTGAAGCCCGCGTCACTCCCCGTCGACCCGAAGGGAGCCCCGTTCTTCGTCACGCTCCAGCTCCGCGTGAACCCAGCGGCGGTGTCCTGCGAGCTCGGGTCCGTCACGGTGCTTCCCAGATTGATCGCGGTGCCCTCGGGGCTGCTCGCCGGTGCCCCCGTGATGGCTGCCGTCGGCGGCACGTTGGTCACGGTGATCGTCTTGCTGTCGTTCCCGACGCCGCCATCCTTGTCCGTCGCCGACAGGCTCACCACATAGGTTCCGTTGTCGTCCGGCGTGAAGCTGAGGCCCGCCCCGATTGCCCGATGCAAACGGGCTCCCATTCTTTGTCACGCTCCAGGCAAACGTGAACCCGGCGGCGGTGTCGGCCGAGCTCGGGTCCGTTACGGTGCTTCCCAGAGTGATCGTCGTGCCCTCGGGGCTGCTCGCCGGTGCCCCCGTGATGGCCGCCGTCGGCGGCACGTTGGTCACGGTGATCGTCTTGCTGTCGTTCCCGACGCCGCCATCCTTGTCCGTCGCCGACAGGCTCACCACATAGGTTCCGTTGTCGTCCGGCGTGAAGCTGAGGCCCGCCCCGATGCCCGATGCAAACGGGCTCCCATTCTTTGTGACGCTCCAGGCAAACGTGAACCCGGCGGCGGTGTCTGCCGAGCTCGGGTCCGTTACGCTGCTTCCCAGATTGATCGCGGTGCCCTCGGGGCTGCTCGCCGGTGCCCCCGTGATGGCTGCCGTCGGCGGCACGTTGGTCACGGTGATCGTCTTGCTGTCGTTCCCGACGCCGCCATCCTTGTCTGTCGCCGACAGGCTCACCACATAGGTTCCGTTGTCGTCCGGCGTGAAGCTGAGGCCCGCCCCGATGCCCGATGCAAACGGGCTCCCATTCTTTGTGACGCTCCAGGCAAACGTGAACCCGGCGGCGGTGTCGGCCGAGCTCGGGTCCGTTACGGTGCTTCCCAGAGTGATCGTCGCGCCCTCGGCGCTGCTCGCCGGTGCCCCCATGATGGCTGCCGTCGGCGGCACGTTGCTGACCGTGAGGGAGAACGTGGTCGTCGCGGTCCCGCCATTACCGTCGTTGGCGGTGATCGTCACGGTTTGACTCTGAGCCGGACCGTCGGTCGTGGCGAACGACCAGCTCCAGGTGCCGGCCGCATTGGTCCCGGACTTGCTGACTGACCCGACGGAGGCGGATAGCGCGACCGTGTCGCCCGCGTTCGCGTCCGACCAGGTCCCGGAGTTGGAAGCCGTCGCACCCTCGTTCACAGCCACTGATCCGTTGTTACGTGCGATGGTCGGCGGGGTGTTGTCCGGCACGAGGGCAAAGTTCTTGCGCCGTGACCGGCGTGGTATTGGTGATCGCGAACGAGGGGTGAGGTCTTGCGTCACGTATCCGTGATTTCGAAGCGGTGATCGAGATCGTGGCATTGAATTGCCAGCAAACTGAACGGTTAGCGTAGTAGTTTCCCGTCGCGTCGGCGCTCGTCGTGGTGTTGAGGTCCCATTGCAGCCATTGGCCGCGGGTGGCAGCTGAGCTGCTGCCCGCGATGCGGAGCATTGCGTGCTGGCGTGCCCTTCACAGTGCCGCTCACCGTTTGATTCGCGTCCGCCCGGTACGGCCCCACGAACGGCCCGCCCTCGGCCAGGGGGTCGGCGCCGGCGGGCTGGATGGACTCGGTCGCCGTCGAGGCGAGGGCGCGGGCCATATTGATGCGCCCGTTGCCGGTCTGGATCTGGGTGCCGGCGGGGTCGGCGGTGCTGGCGATGCGGAAGACGATGACGCCATTCGAGAGCGTCGGGTCGACGGCCTTCATGAACGCGGCAAGACCCGCGACGTGGGCGGCCGCGGCCGAGGTGCCGTTGATCACCGCGTAGGCGTCACCGGAGCTCGTCGTCGGGATGTCGGTGCCGGGGGCGGCGATGAAGACCGCCTGACCCTCGTTGCTGAAGGCGGCTTGCGCGTCGTTCTGGTCGGTGGCGGCCACGCCCATCACGCCGCGGTCTCCGGCCGGGAACGCCGGAGTGCTCAAGGCGCTGTTGCCGGCCGAGGCCACGAGTACGACGCCACGCGACCACGCGTAGTCGATTGCCTCCTGGAGCGCGGGGCTGAAGCCCGGGTTGCTGAACGCCATCAGGATGACGTGGGCGCCGTGGTCGACTGCCCATATCACGCCTGCGATCACGTCGCTGTCGAGGCCCTCGCCGTTCGCGTTGAGCACGGTCACCGGCATGATCCGCACGCCGTCGTAGGCGACACCGGCGATGCCGTCGGGCGACGTGCCGCCGGTCTGGGCGGCGATGATGCCCGCCAGCCACGTGCCGTGGCCGCTCGGATCCGTCATCCCGTTGGAGCCATCCAGGATCGAGGTCCCGGGGACGACCACGCCGGCCAGCTCGGGATGGAGGGCGTCGACGCCGGTGTCGAGGATGGCAACTTTGGCAATACCGGTCGGAGTCACCGTTCCGAACACCTGGTCCCAGGCGATCTTCGGCAGGGCCCACTGGTCCGGGTAGAGGGGATCGCCAGGAACGGACTCGGAAAGACGGACCTTGTTCTCTTCGGCGCGTTCCACTCGAGGGTCGGCCTGGTAGCGGGCGAGGGTGTCGGCGAGCTCGGCGGCCGGGACACCGATCACGTAGAGGCGAAGGGCGGGGATGGACGATCTGAGGATGCCGCCGTTGCTTGCGATTACGTCGACCTGCGCTTGATCCGTGAGGCCGGCGACCAGCTTCATGATGATCGACGCTGGCGGCGCCGATTGCGCCGACGCCAAAGCCGGCAGAAAGAGACCACCGACCAGGCCGATCAAGGCCACGAGCACCGCGAATCGCTTCAACATGTTGTCCCCCGTTTGCGCTTTTCGATCGTTCGACAGACCACCCGCGTCACCTATAGAACATAGGCATGACCCGTGCCATCCACCGAGCGTGCCGAGGACAACGTAATAACAGCCACTTACGGAGCGATTCACTGGGAGGAACAAAATGGTGTAAAAGAAGTCGACGGATTTCGGCCGAAGGGCCCTCCAAAAGGGAGGCTCGAGCAGACGATCAGGCGGACGAGCGCCGCGGTGCTGTTAGGCGGTGGGTACTGCGATCGACGCCGCGGGCGTCACCCTCAGATGCGGGCGTATCACGAGAGCGGGAGGAGGAGTCCATCCGGCAGGCGCCGCGCCGGCCCGAGCCGCGCGGCGCCTGCCGGAGCCCTTCTATTCGCTGGTGGTGTCGGGCAGGCCAACCTGTCGAAGCAACGCCGAGCGCTGCGTCTTGAGGGCTGGATTCTCCGGAGCCTGATCGATCAGGTCGTTCAGCGCCGTCATTGCGTCGTACCAGAGGCCGGCTTCGGCGTACAGGGCGGGCAGGTCCGCCTTCGGTGTCCCCGAGGCCTTGGTGGCCAGCCCGTCAGGCAGGGCGACCCGCTCGACGGACCCGCCGGCCAGGATGTCCTTCGACCGGCGTCCGGTGTCGGGCATGACGGCGACGTACCAGTGGTAGGCGACCCCGGGCGCCAGCCGGACGCCGTGGTCGGCCAGCCGGACGCTATGGACGCCCGCCTTGACCGGCGGCTCGATGCGCAGCTCGACGAGGGGGTCGCTCTTCTGCGGATCGACGAGGGTAAGCTCGACCGGGTGTGAGCTGGGGCTGGAGATGAACCAGTACAGCACCGGCTGCTCGCTGGACGTCAGCCCCGTGTGGGCCGGCGCCAGGACCGAGAGGATGAACGCCTCACGGCCCGTTCCGCGGGTGCCGCCACCGACCCGGCCGCCGGGGGCCCCCCGCAAGGGCGGCTTGTAGACCGGCGCCGACGCGGTGGCCTTGGCGTCGGGGGTCGCAGCCGCCGGCGGTTTCTGCTGCGCATGGCCCGGGGCCACGGGGACAAGGACCGTGAGGGAACACAGGGCGATGGATGCGATCGCGATGCGCTCCAGGGCCAAAAACCTCGACGCTGCGCTCATTGCTGTGCCTCCCGCGGCAGCCCGGTTCCGGCGACGCGTGACGTCGCGCGGGGAGGGTCTCCCGCCTGTAACGGTCGCGACCCGGCGAGGGACTCGGCCGAGCTCTGGACCGGCTCCGGCTTCCGCTCGCCTAGCACTCGATAGATCGTGACCAGCTGCTGTTTCCCTTTGAGTCGCTCCTCGGCGACCCACTCGGTGTCGAACACGTCAGCCACGTACGCATGCGTGGAGTCCCCGATGAGGGTCCGGCATGGTCGGGTGAGAGGATCGGGCGGGTGCACGTCCTTGTCGAAGCTCTCCAGTCTCGAGGCGGTGTTCAGGGTGTCGCCCACCACAACGTACTCCCAACGATCGGTGCTGCCAAGGGTGCCCGAAACGGCCTCTCCGGTGACGATCCCGACCCGCATGCCGGTGACCGGCCTCCCGGCCGCCAGCCAGACCTGGTTGAGCTCGAGCAACCGGCGCTCCAGCGCCAGGGCACACCGTACGGCGTTGACCGCATCGCGGGCGATCTCGGCCTCGGTACGCCGGGGTACCGGCACGCCGAAAAGGGCCACGATCGAGTCGCCGGCATACTGTCGGATGACACCGCCGTGACCGCTGATCTCCGGCGCCAACGCGCCCATGTATTCGTTGAGCCAATCCATGAGCGACTCCGGGCCGACACGCTCGGAAACGGTCGTGAATCCGGTCAGGTCCGTGAACAACGCGGTCACCACGAGGCGCTGGGGGCGGGGCCGGCCGCCGCCGGCGAACTGTTCCCGGTCGCGCCAGATGGCTTCTGCCACTTCCTTGGACACATGCTGCGAGAAGAGACGCATCAGCATACCGCGTTCCGCGCTCTCTCGATAGGAACGATATGCGACCACAAAGCCGGTCGCGCCGAGCCAGGCGAGCCCCGGCGGCACCACCGGCCACCACCACCCTTTGACAAAGGCGACGTAGGCGGTCCCCGCGATCAGGATGAGACCCACGGCGACGGCCACGGTCAGGCTGAACGCGTTGAGCGTCCGGACGCCGAGGAATGCTCCCAGGCCGGCCCAGAGGAGGACCCACAGCCAGCCAAGCCACAGGGGAGGGCTCCAGAGCGGACGCTCGCCCTTGAGCGCGGTGCGGAGGAGCTGGCTGACGAGGTGAGCGTGGATCTCGACGCCCGGAACTTGCTGTTTCGGACGCAGCCCGGCGCTGAGCGGGGTGTAGAAGTCGTCCTTGACGCTCTCGGCGGTCACTCCGATCAGGACGACGCGGCCTCGTACCAGCTCGGGAGGCACTTCGCCCCGCAGGACGGCGCCGAGCGAGACCCGCTGGAACGGCCCGGGGCCGGCGAGATAGTCGACCAGGAACTGGTAACCACCGGCGTCCAGGCCGACATACGGCCCATCGTTCGGCCCGAGGGGGCGGATCGCGGTCGGACCGAGCTTGACGAGGGACGCGTCGGCGGCATCGGCGCCGAGCCCCAGTCCCTCCGGCTCCAGATAGTGCAGGGCCAGGCGAAGGGCGAACGCGTACAGCGCCGTCTCGCCGTCGTCCAGGAAGAGAAGGCCTCGCCGCACGATGCCGCCCGAGTCGACGACGATGTCGTTGAAGCCCACCTTCTCCGTGCCTTTCACCACCCGGGGCGGCGCCACCCCGGCCGAGGAGCCGTCGGCGAACTTCGTCACCACCACGACCGGCTGCGGCCCGCGAAGAATGAAATCGAGCTCGAGGGAGCCCGGCGCCACCGGCACGTCTCGATAGATGTCCAGCCCGATTGCCCGGGGGCCGAGGGCGAGCAGCGCGTCGAGCGTCTGCGCCAGCACCGCGTCGGTGAGCGGCCAGGTGCCCAGCTCCTGGATGTCGCGCTCGCTGATGGTCACCACGACGATGCGGGGGTCGGGCATCGCGTCCGGCCCCGGCGCCCGGATCCGGAGGAAGCGGTCGTAATGAGCGAGCTCCGCCGGCTCGAGGAGCCGCAACCCGCGCAGGCCCAGCACGATCGCGGCGACGGCGAGGGCGACCACGATGGGGACGACCCAACCGGGAAGGGAGGTGGGCAGCACGAGTCGGAGTCGGCGCATCTCAGAACGCCGCCAGCAAGAACTGGAAGTGCACGCCGGCCTGCCCCTTCTCCCCGTGGCGATCCTTGGTGACGATAACGTCCTGGAACGTGTCGGGGCTGCCGATGATCCTGACATCCCGCAGCCGGTATCCGAAATATATCTCGAACTGAGGCTTCACCGACACGACGCCCGGGAAGGTGAGGGCCCACCGGAGGCCAATCCCCACACTGGAGATGTCGATGGGATCCGGCGTCTCCCCCACCGCGCTCCACCCGCGGCCGTAGTCGAAGAAGGGGGCGAGCTCCAGGTAGTCCGCCCACCGCGTATTGCGGACCAGGGGCACCCGCAGCTCGACCGAGGCCAGCAAGGCATTGTCCCGAACGAGCGTGTTTTCCCGGTAGCCACGGACGGTGAAGCGGCCACCGATCGACACCTGCTCGAGCGTGAGGAGCGGATCGGGGGTGAGCTGCACGTCGGCCCGGACGATCAGCTGGCTGTCCAGGACCGGGAGGCGACTCGCCCACTGGACCTGCCCCAGCCAGGAGAAGAATCTCCCGTCGGGCACGTCAGGATCGGAATTCACAGTGGCCCCCAGCGCGTCGATGCCGAACGAGAAGCGCGACCGCAGGGCGATGGCCTGGCGCTGCGTCCGGTGGACGAATTCCTGGGCCACGCGCAACGCGCTCACGACGGTCTCCCCGTCGTCCGTGGAGCCCGGCAAGAGCGGAAACCCCTTGCCGAGGAGCGACGTGGTCTCCTTGAGCCGCTCGCCGATCAGCTCGACCGCCACCGCGGTCTGGGGCGTGCGATACACAGGCTGTCGGATTCCCGCAGTGAAGATCTCCGACTCGCTCTTGATGTCCAGCTCCCTGAACTGCTCGTCGACGATGCTGAACGCATTCCGCCGGTACTGAAAGCTCGCCGTCGTGTCCCAGGCGTTGAGGGGAACGGCGTACCGGAAGTCCAGCAGCGGATCCAGCCCGTCCGAGCGTCCGTATCGGAGGGTGAGGATGTCTCCCCAGCCGAGCAGATTGACGTTCTCGAGCGTGACGATGCCGCGCTCCGCGCCGACCGAGGTCGACTGGTGGTTGTTGAAGTCCAGCAGGAGGCGGAAGGGCTGGCGATCCTCGACCTGCACGTCGAGCACGCTCTCACCGGGCCGGAGGCCGGGCTTGAGGTCCACCCGGAGGCGCTGGATCCGCGGATCGTCGAGGAGCAGCTGGATCTGGCGCTGGAGCTCGTTGACGTTGAGGGGGGCGGTGAACGCAAGCCGGCGGCGGAGGTAGCCGGTCCGGAACCACCGGTTCCCGCTGATGTTGAGCTCGCTCACGCCCCCCTCGATCACCTGATAGGTGACCTGGCCATCCTGGATGGTCTGGTCGGGAAGGATCACGCCCGAGTTCACGAAGCCCGCATCCGCGTACAGCCGCGACAGCTCGAGTCGGAGCGCCTGGAGATCTTCCTGGGTGAGATACCGGTTCTCGTAGCGCTCGGTGATCTTCGCCAGGGCTTCGGGGGGAAAGACGGTGCTGCCCACCACGTTCACGCGCTGGACGAACACGCGCAGACGCAGTGGCACTCCGATCTCGGGCTGCCGCGGAGGCGCCAGCGGCGGCAGGACTCCCTCGGGCTCGGCCGGGGGGACCTGGGCCCTCGCCGAGGCCGGTTGGAGCACGAGGAGGAGGAGGAAGACGATCGAGATGACACTCCCTGCGCGGCGGGAAAGCCGTGCTGCGCAGGCGAGTCGGTCGCTGCTTACCGTCACCGGCCACACGCCGCGTCCAGATACGACCGGCGGAGCCCGGGCCACTCACTGGCGAGAAACGGCCCCGCGCCCCCGGCCACTCCGGCGGGTCGGAGCTCCCTCAGCGCGCTCGGCAGGAGGCCGCCGGGCTCGAGGGGCAGCCCCTCGCGGCCGGCGACGACCAGGCTGCTCGTCTTCCCCTCGGCCAGGCGGGCGGCACAGGAGGCGCGCAGGAGCGCGGCCGCTTCCAGCACCTCGGTCGACAGCTCGGCGAGGCTCCCGCTCACGTCGGTGACCACCGCATTGATGTTGACCGTGCCGGGCGCGCTCAGCGCCGACGACGCCGTCACCGCCGTCGCGATGGGCGTGGAGCTGAGCATCACGTTCGCAAAGATGCTGACATTGCCGCCCGGACCGCCGAAGGCATCGGCGTGGATGCCCGAGTTGTCCAGCACGATGAAGTCGAGCGGGTGTCCGCTCGATCCGAGGGTAATGTTGCCGCCCCCGCCGACACCGCTCCGGACGCTCGTGGTGATCTGGCTGTCGATCATGTGCAGCAGCGAGCCGGTGGAGGTGATGGTGATGTTGCCGCCGTCGGCCTGTACCGAGTCGGTCGAAATCGACGCGTGATCCATCTCGAACAGGCCGCCGAAGATGATGTTGATGCTCCCCGCGGTGGCGCTGGGGCCGCCGGTGCTCGACGCCGAGATGGTGCCGCCGTCGGCCAGCCGGATCTGCGGCGCGGCCAGCGTGATGTTCCCGCCGGGCCCCGTGCCGGCGGTGGTGCTGAAGAGGCCGCTCGCGCCGGTCGGCGACGCCCCGGTGATCGTGATCGACTCGCTGGCGGTCACGTCGATGTTCCCGGCCGGCCCGCTCGCCGGGAGCAGACTGGTGCTCGACGCCGAGATGGTGCCGCCGTCGGCCAGCTGGATCTGCGGCGCGGCCAGCGTGATGTTCCCGCCGGGCGCCGTGCCGGCGGTCGTGCTGAAGAGGCCGCTCGCGCCGGTCGGCGATGCCCCGGTGATCGTCATCGATCCGCTGGCGGCCACGTTGATGTCCCGGCCGGCCCGCTCGCCGGCAGCAGACTGGTGCTCGATGCAGATATGCTGCCGCTCGCGCCGGTCGGCGACGCCCCGGTGATCGTCATCGATCCGCTGGCGGCCACGTTGATGTCCCCGGCCGGCCCGCTCGCCGGGAGCAGGCTGGTGCTCGACGCCGAGATGGTGCCGCCGTCGGCCAGCCGGATCTGCGGCGCGCTCAGCGTGATGTCCCCGCCGGGCCCCGTGCCGGCGGTCGTGGTGAAGACGCCGGTCGGCGACGCCCCGGTGACGGTGATCGAGTCGCTGGCGGTCACGTTGATGTGCCCGGCCGGCCCGCTCGCCAGGATCACGCCGGTGCTCGACGCCGAGATGGTGCCGCCGTCGGCCAGCTGGATCTGCGGCGCGGCCAGCGTGATGTTCCCGCCGGGCGCCGTGCCGGCGGTCGTGCTGAAGAGGCCGCTCGCGCCGGTCGGCGACGCCCCGGTGATCGTGATCGATCCGCTGGCGGCCACGTTGATGTCCCCGGCCGGCCCGCTCGCCGGGAGCAGGCTGGTGCTCGACGCCGAGATGGTGCCGCCGTCGGCCAGCTGGATCTGCGGCGCGCTCAGCGTGATGTCCCCGCCGGGCCCCGTGCCGGCGGTCGTGGTGAAGACGCCGCTCGGGCCGGGAAGCCCCGATGCGCCGGTCGGCGACGCCCCGGTGACGGTGATCGAGTCGCTGGCGGTCACGTTGATGTGCCCGGCCGGCCCGCTCGCCAGAGATCACGCCGGTGCTCGACGCCGAGATGGTGCCGCCGTCGGCCAGCTGGATCTGCGGCGCGGCCAGCGTGATGTTCCCGCCGGGCGCCGTGCCGGCGGTCGTGCTGAAGAGGCCGCTCGCGCCGGTCGGCGACGCCCCGGTGATCGTGATCGATCCGCTGGCGGCCACGTTGATGTCCCCGGCCGGCTCGCTCGCCGGGAGCAGGCTGGTGCTCGACGCCGAGATGGTGCCGCCGTCGGCCAGCCGGATCTGCGGCGCGCTCAGCGTGATGTCCCCGCCGGGCCCCGTGCCGGCGGTCGTGCTGAAGATGCCGCTCGGGACGGGAAGCACCGACTCGCCGGACGGCGACGCCCCGGTGATCGTGATCGAGTCGCTGGCGGTCACGTTGATGTGCCCGGCCGGCCCGCTCGCCAGGATCACGCCGGTGCTCGACGCCGAGATGGTGCCGCCGTCGAAGAGCTGGATCTGGGCGGACCGGATGGTGATGTTCCCGCCGGGCGCCATGCCGGCGGTCGTGCTGAAGATCCCGCTCCGGGCGTCGTTGACGAAGCCCCCGAACGGGGCGGGAAGCACCGACTCGCCGGTCGGCGACGCCCCGGCGATCGTGATCGACTCGCTGGCAGTGACGTCTATTTGCCCGGCCGGCCCGGTCGCAAAGAGCACGCTGCTGCTCGCGACTTGACCGCCCCCGGTGAGCAGCAGCGTCCCGACGTTGAGCACGATGGCACCCGCCCGCCCGGTCTCCAGGGTGCTCGAGTTGATGAACCCCCCATCGATCACGACCGTTGGCGCCGAGAGGGTCACGCTGCCGACGTCCTGGCGGAAGGTCTGGCTCGAGATCCCCGCCCGATCGGTGATGCTGACCGGGCCGTGGGCCGTAACGGTGATGCCGCCCCCCTGCGCCGTGACGTCGCCGCTCTGGATCACTGCCTGACTGCGGAGGTCGAGGCTGCCCACGTCGAGGGTGATGCGCCCGGCAGGCGTCGGATCTCCCAGCGGCGTCGTGCCCGAGCTGCTGCTGGTGAAGATGCCGGTCGGGCTCGTCGTGCTGCCCGCCCCCGAGATCAGGGCGGGTCCCGTCACCGTCACCGTCACGTTGCCGCCGGGCAAGGCGCTGGCCGCGTTGTGGCTGCCGATTGTGCTGCCCGCCATCAGATTGAAGGACCCCGCGTTGACCGAGATGTCGCCCGCCCGCCCGTCGTCCGACGTCTGCGAGACGACCGTCGCGCCAGCGTCGACCGTTACGGTCCGCGCCGAGAGCGAGAGCCCGCCGCCGTCGCCGGCAAAGATCGTAATGCTGCTGACGCGGCTCGGGCTTCCGAACACGTCGCGGCCGGAGATGGTGATCGTGTCGGCCGAGATCGCGACGTTGCCCCCTGGTCCCGTGAAGCCGAGGTTCACGCTCTCGAGGGCGCCGGCCGTCTGCCAGCGTCACCGTTCCACCGGTCGCGGTGACGGTGAGCGATCCCGCGCCCGTTCCCAGCACGCATTGTCGCCGAGGAAACTCAGCGTGCTCACGACGGCGCCGTCGGCGATCTCGATGGATCCGCTGACCCCGTCCGCGGGCCGGCCCACGGTGATCCGTATGTTGCCGCCCTGGCCGCCCCCGGACTGCGTGACGCTGTTGATCGAGGCGCCGCTCGTGACCCGAAGGGTGTCCGCCGTCACGTCGACGTTGCCTCCGCGGCCGGCACCCGAGGTCGCCGCCGTCACCGACGAAAATCCCGAGACCTCCACGGCGGGCGCCGCCAACCGAATATCGCCCCCTCGGCCGCCCGCGAACGTCTCCGTCACGACCGTCGACGAGTTGATGATCTCTAGCCTCTGAGTAGCTCCCAGGTCGATCCCGACCTCGGACGTATTGTTGAACTCGCCGAAGCTTTGCGCGCTGATGAATGCGCCGTCTATAGTGACCTGGCCCCCGCGGATGACGACCGAGCCGTGCGGGTCGCCGTTCGCGTCGAGAACGCTGCCCGAGATCCCGACCTGGCCTAGGCTCGCCGTGGTGCCCTGGAGCGTCGCGATGGAGACCTCGCCGCCCGTCACGCTCGCCACCTGCAGGCGGCCGCTGGACGCCTGCAGGTACGCCCCCCGGCGATGGTCACGGCTCCGCCCACGATCCCGAGCGTCTGTTCGGGGGGGACCTGCAGGAAGCCGCCATCGACGATGATGGGCCCGCGCGGTCCCAGGAATCCGAAGCTCGCGGGGTCGGCCACCGAGAGCACGTTCGCCTGCTGGTTCGGACACGTCGACACACAGAACGTGCTGCCGTCGACGAAGCGGATGTAGTCGGCGCTGCTGACGTGAAACGACCCGCCGACGTTGAGCGTCGCGCCGGCACCGAAGATCACGCCGGCGGGGTTGATCAGGAAGAGGTTGGCGCCCGGGTACGTGAGGCTGTCGATGGTCCCGTAGATGCTCGACATCTCGCCCCCCGTAACGCGGCTCAGGATGTTGCGCGTGACCAGGTTCGGCGTCGTGTTCTTGAACTGGGCGGTGTCGAAGGACCCGACGCTGAACTGGCCGAAGCTGTGAAACAGGTTCTGGCCGCCGCGGGTACCCGCCCGTGATCTCGTATGTCCCGCCCGAGAGGGTGTGACCGTGGTCCCCAGCCCGCTCGAGGTGATCGCCGTGGGCCCCTGGGCGCGGGCCGGCGCCGCGCCCAGGAGGAGGGCTAACATGACGAGGAAGACGATACCCATACGCTCCTCTAACGTCTACCTTATTCCTGCCAGCCGGTCTGCCTGCCGGCAACGGGTCCGCTCGCAGGCCGGCTGCTTCACACTGACTCCTCACTGGGAGAAGAGGAAGATGGTGTCGCCGGGGCCGACCGGCTCCAGGTTGTAGAGCAGCTCAAACTTCCAGGCCGCCTCGCGGTCATGAGGGGGAAGCTGGTCACCGGCATCTCGGTGCGCAGCTGGCAGTCGGGCTGCACGGGCACGTTCTCCGCCTTCGTGAAGGTCTCGCCGGGACCATCGCCCCAGATGAACGAGGGTCCGGCGGGATCGCCGTTGGCATCCAGCGGGGTGACCCGCATCGTGAACTCGTCTGAGACCCGGGAAGTCGCACTTCAGGTCCTCCCCGAAGATCGGCGGTCGGCTTCCGGTTTGCCCGAACGGTCGTCTTGAACGCGCCGATGGTGAAGCTGTTGAGCTCGACCTCCTGGTCCACCGTGGGGTGGTGGTGGTAAGGATGACCGAGATCGCCCGAAGGTCGGCCCCCGCATATTGGGACGGCATTGACTTGAAACTCGTGATCGTGCCGTTGGGAAGCAGGACGTTATTGGAGTTCACAAGGTTCGCCCCGCTCGCCCCGCTCGAATCGCAGCCCAGGGGAATCTTGATCACCTCAAACGCGCCGTTCGAAATCGTCGCTAGCTGGAGCTCGACGAACAAAGTGTTCGGGTTCGGGCAGTCGCGGTCTGCCACGCGTAGTCCACCTTGAGGGAGGTGAGGTCCCGGGGCTGGACTGACCCGGGGGTCGGCACCCAGCTTTGGTAGGCCCCGTCGTCGAAGAGATCGGTGTTGTTGAAGAGGTCCGAGCGGAGCACCGTGGGCGTGCCCGGGTCAATCGTCGGGGTGAAGGTCACCTTCTCGAGGTTCCACCACAGGGGCAACTTGCCCGACTGCTGGAGCTTCGGGAAAAGTCCCTGGTTCTGCTCGAGAAACGCGCGAAGCGTGGGTTGCTGAGTGTAGTCAACGACCGTGTTGACGTCTGCCGTGAACTCGGGCGCGGCCACGTCGACGGAGGTGTCGATCACCCCATGCGTCATGACGCTGTTGTTCGACCCGCCGACGGCGGCGCCGCCCACCACCCTCAGCGTCTCGGTGGCCCCCTTGTAGATCGCCGTGAGCTCGCCCTTCAGCGACGGCTTGCAGCTCGACGCCACGCCGACGGTGCCGCAAGGGATGCTCTTGGTCTCGGACGGGTGCGTCGGCGGCCCGAACGCGCCCCCGGTGGTGAGGTTGTGCACGTTGACCGTCGCCACCGCATTGTCACCGAACTGGTTGACCGTGACGTTGTTGGCGAGGAGCTTGAGCGTCAGGCAATGCGGCGGCGTCGTACTGTGGAGGCGCAGGCGCTCGCGGCCAGCCCCGGTCGACTTGAAGAAGGTGCCGCTCATCGCCGCCGTGTACGCGTAGAGGTTGCCAGTGAGCGCCGGTACTCGTGGTCCGGTCAAGGCGGAGGCATAGGTGATCTTGAGCGTCACCGCCGGAGTCGACGCGTGGTGCCAGCGCCGGAGAGTGGCGAGCAGCCCGGCCAGGTTCAGGATGTCGCTCGACAGCCCGTCGACGCGGTAGACGCGGGCCCGGTTCGCGGTGGAGATGTCCCGGATCGTCACCGTCGCGTGTTGGCGACCTGAGATCGTTTCGCGAGCAGGCGGCGTGGTGCGCGGGTGGCAGTTCGGGCCCCGGCGGACGTTGCTCGTGCACGCGAGCGCCACCGCTGATTGCCTGCGCTGTCCGTGAAGGTGGCCCGGTGGGCAGTGTCCGGGACCGCGGTGCAATTCGGCCCACCCGCGTCGCCGTGATCGATACCGTGGGGAACGCCTCCGCCGCGCCCGGCGCGGCCAGCATGAAAAGGGCAAGAATCCATAGCAGAGTGGTCTTCATTTGTCACTCCTTCCGCGAGCCCTCAAGCTCGCACGTACCGTTCGTCATCGCGTTACAGCCAGTTGTTGATGAGTAGAAACGGCGACCAGAATCCGGGATGTTCGTAGCGTGGATCACTCAGCAGCTTCACCTGCGCGCGCTGGAGGGCCACCCCTCGTGAGACCGAGGGGCTCTTCAGCTCACGGTAAAAATCCGCAATCAGTCCGGCGGAGGCCTCGTCATTGACGCTCCACAGCGTGGCCACCGCGCTCCGGGCGCCGGCCTTGACGGCGACGCCGGCCAGCCCCAGCGCCGCCCGATCGTCACCCTCGGCGGTGTCGCACGCGCTCAGGGTCAGGAGCTCGAGGGGCTCGTCCCGGTACTTGAGCACCCCGATCAGCTGATCGAGGCGGTCCATCGTCACCTTGCCGTCGAAGGCGAGGAGGAAGGTCTTGTCCACGTCGCCGCCGAACTCGCCATGCGAGGCGACGTGGAGAATCGAGTAGGTGCCCGTCTTCAGCTCGCGCTCGAGGCTGGCGACGGAGAACTGCGCGTTGAGGAGGGTGGTCCCGCCGAAGACCTCCCGCACGTTGGCGATCTCCGTCTCGACCTCGGGCAGCGGCGCGAACCCCTGGACCGCCTCGGTCACTCCCACCGCCAGGATCCGGGGGTTCTTGCGATCGAGCGGGCGCGGGTCGGTGAGCTTGAGGCCGGGGGTGATGGCCAGCGCGTATTTTGCTATCAAGAACTGCTTACCGTCGTGGAGCGCCGCCATCGGAATCGTACGGAGCGGGCCATCCGGCACGAACACCAGGGTGTCGATCTTGGCGGCGGCCAGCTCGGCCTCCAGCGGGCGGATCAGCCACTCGTGGAGCTGTTGAGCGGGGCGCAGGTACTGGCGGGTGGTTCGACGCTCGAGCAGGTTCCGGAACCGCCGGACCTCCTGCGTGAGCCTGGCCTCCCCGATCGGCACCACGAAGCGCCGGAGCCCGGACGGGAGCGTGACCAGCAGCTCGATTCGATCGGCCAGCACGATCGGGTACACGACGGCGGCGGTCGGCGACACGACGTCGAGCTGGGTCATCCGCGACAGCGCGATGTCCACGCAGTCGTCGCGGAAGTAGTCGCGCAGCTCCGCGACCTTGAAGGACTCTACCACCTCACGCGCTTCGGTGAGGAGGGTCAGGCGCTCCCGGTCCAGCGTGGTCCCTCCGGCCGCTCCCGACGGGGCTGCCTGGCCATCGCCCGCCCGGCGGAGGAGCAGGTCGACGAGCTCGAAGTAGAGCGGTCCGATGGACTCGCGAAACGAATCCGCGGACGCGTCGTAGCGCACCGACAGCTCCGGTCGCACCGCGGCCACGTGCTGGGCGGCGGCGCGATAGGCGGTGAGGGCCTCATCCATCGCGCCCATCTTCCGGTGCAGCCGCGCCACCTGCCACTGCCACCGGTACAGCGCCTCCGGCGCGTGCGCCTGCTGCGCGGCGAAGATCGCCTCGCGCGTCAGCTGTAGCGCCTCGGGGTACCGGCGCTCGTCCTCGTACAGGGCTCCGAGGTAGCCCCTCGCATAGGACGTGGTCCGCCGGTCGCCGAGCTGCTCCGCGATTTCGCTCGCCCGGCTGAAAGCCCGGGCGGCGCGCAGGATCAGCTCGCCCCGGGGGTCCGGACCCGTCCCGCGCAGCTCGCGATAGCCGACGCCAATGCTCACGAGGAGGAATGACGCCTCTCGGGAGGGGCTGGACTGCTCCGCCGAAGCGAGCGCGTCGTCGAGGGCCTCCCGGGCCGCCCGGGCGTCCCCGGCCTCCCGCAGGGCTCGGGCCAGGTTGACTCGGGCCCGCGTTCGTTGGGACATGTCGCCGGTTCGCTCCGCGAGCGCGGCGCTCTCGCGATAGACGGCGACGGCCTCGGGCGCCTTCCTCCGTGTGGCCAGGAAATTCCCGAGGTCATTCAGCACGGCGGCGGTGAGCGCCGTGTCCCCGCCCTCCCGTGCCATGTCGAGAGCCCGCCTCAGCGTGATCTCGGCGGCGTCGGGGGGGCCGGTCGCGATGAGGACATTTCCCAGTCGGGACAGGATCCACGGGACGTGCGCGCGCTCCTCGGAGCCTTCCGCCAGCTTCAACGCCCGATCGAGGACTCCGACGGCCTGCCGGTACCGTCCGAGCGCGGCGTATGCCTCGCTCGCGTGCACCAGCGCCAGGATCTGGCCCGCTCGATCGCCCGCCTGCTCCGACGCGCTCGCGGCGAGCATCCAGCTTTCGATCGCGCGATCGAAGGCGCCTCGCTCGAAGGCGGCGCGCCCCGTCGCCAGGTGCGCTTGGACGTCGGGTGACGGGGCTGCAGACGCGGGTGAGCAGAGGAAGGCCGTCAGGAGGACAAGGACGAGCAAGACGTAAGGCACGAGCGAAGCTCCTATGCGTGGGAGAGGGTCTTGGAACACATACACTAATGGAGGAAGGATTGTCAAGACCGACAAGTACTTACCAGATTTGCGAGGCGCGGACTGGTGCAGCCCATACCGTAAGCGCACAAACTGATGACAACGCGATAACAGCCACTTAAGGACCGGCGCGCCGGGAGCTACACGGGCTCGAGCGGCGCGCTCAGCCGTGCGCCGGGCAGGACGATGCCCCCGCGGTCGCCGATCTCCACTCCGCCGTAGCGATCCGCGAAAGCGGGCGGCAGCGGCCGGCCGTCGGGGGGGCACAGCCAGAGTCGAAGCAGGTGACGCTTGAGCGAAGGCTCCGGCCAATCCTCGTACTCGGTGCGGTCGTGCAGCACCTGGTGGTTGTGCACGAGCTGGATGTCGCCGGGCTCGAAGGCCATGTTGAGCACGAGGGCGGGGTCCTCCACCGTCGCGTCGAACACGTCGAGCGCCTCGATCTGCCGCGGGGTCAGGCGGGGCACCTCGGGGAAGCGCTGGGCCGACTCGATGTACCGCCGCACGAAGATGGTGGACAGGAGCCCCGCGTGCCAGTTGAAGACGGGCACCGCGAACCACGGGCGCTTCCCTTCGGGCACCTCGCCTCGCCGGTCGGTGTGGAAGGGCTCGAAGAGGGTCGGCAGGACGTCCGGCCGCCGGGCGTGTATCGCGTTGAAGACGGTCACCGAGCTCACCAGGCTCGAGAGCCCGCCGGCCTTCGCCTTGCGCACGCAGAGGAGGCCCACGAGGTCCACGGAGTCGGTGTGGTAGTTCTGCCGTTTCGTCGTCTGGTAGACGCGGACGCTGGGATCGTGCACGTCGTAGCCCAGGTCGCGCACGTGGCCGAGGAGATGTCCCTTGCCGTTCTGGGAGCGGGGGCGACCGAACCAGGCGCCCATCCCCCAGTAGAGCGCGGCGAGGTCGGCGAGGTCATGGCGCTGGGCGGGGAGCCCGCGCAGCAGCGCGAAGCCGCGACCGTGAAGGAGCTCCGCGCGGAGCGCCTCGAGGCGGGGCCCCAGCGCGGGCAGGGGGAAGTCCGCCTTCCGGATGTCCTCCAGGGCGAGGCCACGGCGGCGCACCGCCGCCAGCGCCGCCTCCAGCTCGGCCACGTCCGCGGCGGAGAGCCGGACCATCCACTCCTCCGAGCGGGCAAGCTCCGCGCCGCGCCACGCCGACGGCCCCGTGATGGGACCCGGCGGCATGGGCGGCGCGGTGGCGGCGCTCAGCGAATGAACTTGGCCCACTGGTCGAGCAGCGGCAGCACGACGTCCCGACCGTCGGAGGGCAGGCGAAGGATGGCGCGGGTCACGCCGGCCTGCGCGAGCTGGTCGAGACCGGCCTCCTCGGGGCGGGCGCCGAACACCGAGACCGAGATCGTCTTCATGTCGCGCCCCTTCTTGGCCGCGCGCGCCTTGAGGTCGGCCAGCCCGGAGAGGATGATCTCGGGCGCCCGCCCGCGCGGGAACCAGCCCTCGCAGAAGTCCACCACGCGCTGCAGCGTGTGGCCGCTCTCGCCCCCCATGAGCACGGGCGGGTTCGGCTTCTGGGCGGGCTTGGGCCAGGACCAGATCTTGTCGAAGTTCACGAACTGGCCGTGGTACTCCGCCTCGTCCTTGCTCCAGATCTCCTTCATGGCCAGGATCTGCTCGGTCATCTTCTTGAAGCGCGTCTTGAACTCGGTGCCGTGATTCTCCATCTCCTCCGCGTTCCAGCCCGCGCCCACGCCGAGCTCGAAGCGCCCGCCGGACAGCACGTCCAGGCTCGCCACTTCCTTGGCGGTGACGATGGTGTCGCGCTCGATGATCAGGCAGATGCCGGTGCCGATCCGGATCTTCTTGGTCACGGCGGCGGCGGCCATGAGGGACACGAAGGGGTCGAAGGTGTGCGAGTACTCCTTGGGCAGCGGGCCGCCGGCGGGGAAGGGCGTGCGCCGGCTCACCGGGATGTGGGTGTGCTCGGGCACGAACAGCGACTCGAAGCCGCGGTCCTCGGCGGCCCGGGCCAGCTCGTCGATGCGGATGGCATAGTCGGTCGCGAACATGCAGACGCCGATCTTCATGGTGCCTCCCGGTCAGTGAGTGATGAAGCCGTAGAGCCGGCCCGCGTTCTCGCAGATCACCTGGCGGCGCGTCGCCTCGGGGAGATGGCCGAGCTCCCGGGCGATGAACTCCTGCGAGTCGGGCCAGATGCCGTCGGGATGGGGGAAGTCCGAGCCCCACATGATGGTCTCGGGCCCGAGCTCTTCGATGAGGGCGATGCCGATGCGGTCGGTCTGGTAGGTGGCCTTGCACTGCCGCCGCCAGTAGTCGCTCGGCCGCATCGAGAGCCCGAGATCCTTGAACTGGTCCTCCCACTCGAGGTCCATGCGGTCGAGGATGTAGGGGATCCAGCCGATGCCGCTCTCGCCGATGACGATCTTGAGCTGGGGATAGCGCTCCAGCACCCCGCCGAAGATCACGCCCATGAGGACATTGGCCATGCCCAGCTGGAATCCGGTGATGTGGGTGGCGAAGGCGGCGCGGGCCACGCGCGGCGGCAGGCTCGACCAGTCGGGACGCTTGCCGCCGATGGTGTGGAAGTGAACGGGCAGGCCCGCGGCGTGGGCGGCTCCCCACAGCGGCTCCCAGACCGGATCGTAGAGCGCGGGCATGTCGTGGGAATTGGCCACCTCGATGCCGCGCGCTCCGCCGCGCTTGGCCACCCGCTCGATCTCGGCTACCGCCGCCTCGACGGAGAGGCTCGGGATGCAGGCCAGCCCCGCGTAGCGCTCGGGATGTGCCCCGCAGAAGTCGGCGAGCCACTCGTTGTAGATGCGCATCACCTCCGCGGCCGCCTCGGGATCTTGAAGTCGATCGCTGGTGCCGAGAATGCCGTAGAGCACTTCCGCCTGCACTCCGTCGCGCTCCTGGTCCTTGAGGCGCAGGTGCGGGTCGGTGAGCCGGCGCACCCCGCGGCGCCCGTCGTCGTAGAGCCCGGTGGAGGCCATGCGGTCGGAGCGGTGGATCTGTCCCGGCACGTACTCGCGGCCGGCCGAGCCCATGCCGTTGACCAGCCCGAACTGCGCGCCCTTCTTCGAGACCCAGATCGGGCCCTTGGGCCCGTCGGTCACATAGGGCATCCGGTCCCGCATGGCCGCCGACGCGTTCGTGGTGAAGAGATCGGGCGGCAGCCAGATCAGATCGAGATGGCAGTCGGCGGAGATGACGCGGTAGTCCATGTCGGGTCTCCTCACCCTCCGGCGAGCTTGACAGTGTAGGCGCGCGCGCGGAGCCACTCCGCCACGCGCTCGCGATGGTCGCCCTGGACCTCGATGCGGCCGTCCTTGACGGTGCCGCCGGCGCCGCAGAGGCGCTTGAGCTCCCCGGCGAGGCGCTCGAGCGCGGGCCCCCGCTCGCGCAGCCCGCGAACGACCGTCACCACCTTGCCCCCCCGCTGACTCCGGTCACGGAAAAGGCGCACCACGCCGTCATCGGGAACGATCGGAGACGACGGCGCCGACGGCGGGGTGAATCGCGGTGGAGGGGCCGGCGTCCGCGCCGGCCGGGCGCGTCCTCCGTCGGTGGAGTAGACGAGGCGGCTCCGCGTCATGGGCGGTAGTCTAGCAGTATTCTGGTGTAACCTGGGGCCCGGGGAGGAGGGGGACCGCCGACATGAAAATCAGCGACGTCACGCTCACGCTGTTCTCCTGGGAGGGAATTCCGGCCACCCAGTACGGCCGCCACACCGGCACCTTCTCGGGGAAGAGCGAGCTGGGCCTTCTCGCGATCCGCACCGATGATGGGGTGGTGGGCCACGCCTTCCTGGGCTCCGCGATGCGCGGCGCGCGCTTCGACGGCGAGTCGCTGATCCACTACCTCAAGCCGGTGGTGATGGGGCAGGATCCTCTCGAGCGCGAGCGGCTCTGGCAAGCGCTCTGGCAGAAGAATCGGAACACCACCCTGCGCGCCATCGGCGCGGTGGACATCGCGCTCTGGGATATTGCCGGAAAAGTAGCCGGCCTGCCCATTCACCGGCTGCTCGGCTCCTACCGCGACCAGATTCCCGCCTACGCGAGCTCCGCGGTGCTGGCCTCGCCCGAGGCGTATGCGGAGGAGGCCGCCCACTTCAAGGCGACAGGCTGGCGCGCCTACAAGATCCATCCGCCCACCGACCCCGTCAAGGACATCGCCGTCTGCCGCGCGGTGCGGAAGGCGGTGGGCGACGATTTCACCGTGATGCTCGACTCGACCTGGGCCTACCAGTACCCGGAGGCCCTGCGAGTGGGGAAGGCCATCGAGGAGCTGGGCTTTCACTGGTACGAGGATCCCCTCGCGGACGACGACCTCTACAACTATGTGAAGCTCAAGCAGCAGCTCACCATCCCCATCCTCGCCACCGAATACGCCCCGGGCGGCTTCACCGCGCTCGTGCCCTGGCTCACCGAGCGGGCCACCGACTATCTGCGCGGCGACCCCGCGGTGAAGGGCGGGATCACCCCGCTGGTCAAGACCGCCCACCTCGCGGAGGCGTTCCACATGAACTTCGAGGTGCATCACGGCGGCAACTCGCTCAACAACGTGGCCAACCTTCACGTGATCATGGCCATCCGCAATACCGAGTTCTTCGAGGTGCTGCTGCCGGCGGGCGCGCAGAAGTTCGGATTGGTGGACGACATCGAGGTGGACGGGAACGGGCTGGTGCACGCGCTGAACGCCCCCGGCCTCGGCGCCACCATCGACTTCGCCCGCATCGACCGGCAGAAAATCGCAGTGCTGGGCTAGCAGTGCCGAGCTAGAGGAGGAGAGCGACCATGCGCGGAGGCAACTTCGACCGGAGCGCCCAGGACGTCGGCAATATCGTCTTTCTCGAGCACGTCAACGTGCGCGTGCCCGACCAGGTGATCGCCACCCGCTTCTACATCGCGGGGCTCGGCCTCACGCGCGATCCCTACCTCATGGTGAGCACGGAGAACATGTGGGCCAATGCCGGGCAGTCGCAGTTCCACCTGCCCACCGGCGCGCCCAACGTGCTGCCGGGTCACGTGGAGCTGGTGGTGCCGGACCTGGGCGCCCTGCGCGAGCGGCTGGAGGAGGTCCGCAGCAAGCTGGCCGGCACCGAGTTCGCCTTCGCGAACGAGGACAAGCACGTCCGCGTCACCTGCCCGTGGGGCAATACGTTCCGCTGCTTCGCCCCCGCGCCCGAGTTCGGCGACGTCACCCTCGGCCTGGCCCGGGTGGAAGTGCCGGTGCGTCCCGGCACCGCTGCCGGCATCGCCCGCTTCTACCAAACGGTTTTCTCCGCCCCCGGGGCGGTCACCGGCAACGGCGGCAGCGCCGCGGCTCGTATCCGCATCGGCCAGCTCCGCCAGGAGCTGGTGTTCCGCGAGACGGCGGGGGACATCCGCCCCTTCGATGGCCATCACATCGCCGTGTACATCGCCGACTTCTCGGGGCCGCACGGCCGCCTCAAGGAGCGCGGGCTCGTCTCCGAGGAGAGCAGCGACATCCAGTATCGCTTCCAGGAGATCGTGGATCTGGACTCCGGCGCCCCGCTCGCCACTCTCGAGCACGAGGTGCGCTGCCTCACCCATCCGATGTATTTCCGACCGCTGATCAACCGCAATCCCGGCCAGCGCCAGCCCACCTATGCCCGGGGCCGCGACGCCTTCTATCCCGGGTTGAGCTGAGCGTTCCAAGAAAGGACCAGAAAAGACCCATGATGCGTATCGTTCTCACCTGCGCGCTGGCCCTCGTGCTCGCCCTGCCGACGGGCGCGCGCGCCGCCGCGCCCGAGCTGAAGACCGAGGAGCAGAAGACCCTCTATACCCTGGGACTCCTGATCAGCCGCAGCCTGGGCGCCTTCAGCTTGAGCGAGGCCGAGCTGGCGCTGGTCCAGGCGGGGGTGGCGGATGGGGTGCTGAAGAAAGAGCAGAAGCTGGACGTCCAGGTCTATGGTCCCAAGGTGAAGGAGCTGCAGGAGGCGCGCCTCGCCGCATCGTCCGTGACCGAGAAGAAGGTGGGGCAGACGTATCTCGACAAGGCGGCGGCGGAGAAGGGTGCCGTCCGCACTCCCTCCGGCCTCATCGTCACCACCGTCAAGCCGGGCACGGGCGCGTCCCCGAAGCCCACCGATACCGTGAAGGTGCACTATCACGGCACCCTCACCGACGGCACCGTGTTCGACAGCAGCGTGCAACGCAAGGAGCCCGCCTCGTTCCCGCTGAATCAGGTGATCCCGTGCTGGACCGAGGGCGTGCAGACCATGAAGGTGGGCGGCAAGAGCCGGTTCGTCTGCCCGTCCACCATCGCCTACGGCGACCGCGGCGCCCCGCCCACGATCAAGCCCGGCGCCACCCTCGTCTTCGAGGTGGAGCTGCTCGAGATCGTCAAGCCCTAGTGCCGGGCGGCAGGGCAAGCGCGTAGTGCCCGAGCTGCCCGAGGTGGAGGCGGCCCGCGCGCTCATCCAGCGTGTGGCCCGCGGCCGCCGCATCACGTCGGTGCAATGCGCGCCCGACCCCATCGTCTTCGAGGGCGTGAGCCCGGCGCGCTTCGCCCGCGCGCTGCGGGGGCGGCGCGTGACGGCGGTGCGGCGGCACGGCAAGCACCTCTGGCTCGAGCTGGACCGCCGGCCCTGGCCCATCTTCCACTTCGGGATGACGGGCGGCTTCCATGCTCCCGCCGGCGGCGGTGTGCGCCTGATCGCCCACGGACGCCGCGACCCCGCCGCGCAGTGGCCGCCGCGCTTCACCAAGCTGCATCTCACCTTCGAGGGCGGCGGCGAGCTCGCCCTGGCCGACGGCCGGCGGCTGGGGCGCATCCGCCTGCGCGAGGATCCGCGCGCGGAGTCGCCCATCAGCCTGCTCGGCTGGGACGCCCACCGGGAGCTTCCGCCGCCGGCGAAGTTCCGGGCCATGCTCCGCGCGCGGCGCGCGCCCATCAAGGCGGTGCTGCTCGATCAGGGATTCGCGGCGGGGGTGGGGAACTGGATCGCCGATGAGGTGCTCTACCAGGCGCGCATCGCCCCGTCGCGGCGCGCCCATACCCTGACCGCCGCCGAGGCCGGGCGCGTGCGCGCGTCCTTGCGATCAATCGTCGCCACCGCGGTGGCGGCGCGCTCGGACCACGCGCGCTTTCCGCGCGGCTGGCTCTTCCATCACCGCTGGGGACGGAACGCCGAGGCCCGCACCGCGCGCGGCGAGAGGATCCGGCACATCACCGTGGGCGGGCGCACCACCGCCTGGGTACCTACCGTGCAGCGCTGAATGTTCTTCGGCTGGGTGGTCGTCCTCGTCGCGTTCGCGATCGCCACCTTCGGCTGGGGGCTCGGCTTCTACGGCCTCGGGATCTACCTCGTCGAGCTGCACCGGCAGCACGGCTGGCCCATCGCCTTCATCTCCTCCGCCATCACCGGCTACTACATCGTGGGCGGCGTGCTGGTGATGTACCTGAGCGACTTCTTCGCGCGCTGGGGTCCGCGGCGCACCGTGCTCGTCGCGGTGGGCGCGATGGGGGTGGGCGTGCTCGGCGTGGCGGCCGCGACCCGTCCCTGGCAGCTCTACCTCGCGCTGGGCGCGATGGCGGTGGGCTGGGCGGGGATGAGCGGCGCCGCCGTCAACGCCATCGTCGCGCCCTGGTTCGAGCGCAAGCGCGGGATGGCGGTGAGCCTGGCCATGAACGGCGCCAGCGCGGGTGGGGTGCTGCTGGTGCCGCTCTGGACCGTGCTCATCGCCCGCCTGGGCTTCGCCCACGCGGCGCTCGTGGTGGTGGGCCTGATGCTGGCGCTGCTGTGGCCCTTTGTCGCGGTGTGCCTGCACCGGGGGCCGGAGGCCATCGGGCTCGGCCCGGATGGGATCGCCGCTTCCGCCGGGCGCGCCGGGAGCGGCGCACCCGCTCCTCGCGCCGCGATGGCGCCGCTTTCACGCGCCGCGCTGCTGCGCTCCCTTCACTTCTGGTCGGTGTCGGGGACGTTTGCCTTCGCCCTGCTCGCGCAGGTGGGCTTTCTCACTCATCAGCTCACCTTCCTCAACCCGGCGCTGGGCCTGGAGCGGGCCGCGCTCGCGGTGAGCTTGACCACCATCGCGGCCATCGTGGGCCGGGTGGGCACCGGCTTCTTCATCGATCGAATCGATCGCCGCGTCGCCACCGCGTGCAATCTCGCCGTCCAGGCGGCGGCGCTGGCGCTGATGCTGGTGTGGCCGTCGCCGGCCATGCTCTTCATCGGCAGCGCGCTCTACGGCCTCGGGGTGGGCAACATGGTGACCTTCCCCTCGCTGATCGTGCAGGTGGAGTTTCCGCGGGAGTCCTTCAACCAGGTGGTGGGGCTGGTGCTCGCCGTCAACCAGTTCACCTTCGCCTTCGGACCCGGGATCCTCGGCTGGGCGCGGGACCGCTGGGGCTCCTACGATGCGGCGCTGCTCATCTGCATCGCCTGGGAGCTGGCCGCCGCGGCGGTGGTGTTGCTGGGCATGCGCGGGGCGCGGCGGGCGGCGTCCTACTGCTGATGCGCGAGCGGGGCGCCCGCCACCGGACACCGCGCGTGGAGCACGTAATCCTTCCGCACGCTGCCGATGTAGAGATCGCGAAGATCGGGCCCGCCCCAGGTGACGTTCGTCGGCCAGTCCATCAGGTCGCCGGTGGGATCGTGGATGATGACCTCGACCTTGCCCGCGGGTGTGATGGCGATGACCTTGTTGGCCATCACCAGGGTTACCCAGAGATTGCCCTCCTGGTCGAAGCCGCAGCCGTCGGTGGCCCCGAAGGTGGCGCGCTGCTCGAGAGTGGGATCGGGGATGGCGCGCTCGCCGAGCAAGGGCCCGTAGCGCTCGCGCACTCCCAGCGTGCCGTCGCGGCGGATGGGGAGCCGCACCACGTCCTGGCCCATGGTCTGGCAGACGTAGAGGTGCGACTCGTCGGGGTCCATGGCGAGGCCATTGGTGAAGTGAAAGCCCTCGGCCACGAGCTGCGCGCGGCCGTCGGGGCTCACGCGATAGACGAAGCCGTCGCCCGAGCCCGCCGCGGCCCCCGCGCGGTCCCAGGTGGAGTGGCTGCACCAGACATTGCCCGCTCGGTCGACGAGGGGATAGTTCGAGGCCTTGAGCGGGCGGCCGTTCAGCTCACCGCAGAGCGCCTCGATCGCGCCAGTGTGGGGATCCAGGCGCTGGAGTCCTCCGGGGTCGGGCGTATCGAGGGCGAAGTTGGCGATGAGGATTCGGCCCTCGACGATCCATGTTGATGCCGTTGGGGCGGCCGCCCGCCTTGCCCACGCGACGGAGGGTGCCGTCGGCGAGGATCTCGGCGCAGGCGCTCGCCTCGTCCGAAGCCCAGACGTGCCCGTCGCGGCTCACCACCACGTCCTCGGGACGCTTGAGGCCCACGCCTCGCTTCGTCAAGGCGGAGAGGGGGATCGGTCGTCAGCGGCATGTCATCGGCCCTCGTAGACTTCGCGCCGCGCCATGCCGCGCTGAAGCTCCAGATAGCCTTCGCGGGTGAGCGGGCGCTTCGCGTTCCCGAGCACCTCGCGCGCGCCGGCGGCGCCGTCGGCGAGCATGTCCACCACCATGCCGGCGAGCGCCTTGGCCTGGCCCACATAGGCGAGGTCCGGATCCGCGATGCGGTAGTCCACCGCGTGGCCGTGACCCGAGGCCCCGCCCATGTAGGGATGCAGGCAGGGGATGACCTGGCTCAGATCGCCCATGTCGGTGGAGCCGGTGCGATGCCCCAGCTCGATGACATTCGACTCGCCCCACAGCGCCACCGCGGAGTCGCGGAAGTAGCGCGCCATGGTCGGGTCGCAGTCGAGCGGCAGATAGCCGGGGAAGGTCTCGATCTCCACGGTGGCGCCCAGCGCGAGCGCGCCCGCGCGCAGCGCGCGGTCCACCTTGGCGTTGGCCTCGATGATGGCGGGCAGGGTGCGTCCGCGCACATAGGTCTCGATGCGCGCCTCCGCCGGGATCACGTTCACCTGGGAGCCGCCCGCGGTGAGGATGGGATGGACGCGAATGGTGTCCTCGTCACGGAACGTCTCGCGTAGCGCGTTGATGGCCATGAGGCCGATATTGGCGGCATAGAGCGCGTTGATCCCCAGGTGCGGCGCCCCGCCGGCGTGCGCGGCGCGGCCGATATAGCGCGCCAGCTTGCCGACCCGGCCGTTGTTCGACAGGGGCACGCTGGCCTTGCCGTCCTCCGCGCGCGGGGTGAGGTGGATCATCATGGCCAGGTCCACGTCGTCGAAGTGACCGAGCCGCAGCAGCTCCGCCTTGCCGCCCAGCAGCTCGAGGCGTCCCGCCTTGACCTGGCTCACGCGCCACTCGAGATCGCCGCCTTCCTCCGCGGGCACGGCGAAGAAGGTAGCGCGCCCGGCGAGATGCTCGAACGCCTTGGCATCGAGCAGGCCCATGGCCGCGCCCAGCATCGCGGCTACCTGCGCGTTGTGGCCGCAGGCATGGGCCGCGCCGGTCTGAGGATCGGCGTCGGGATGGCCCGGCACGCGGAGCCCGTCCAGCTCGCCCAGCACCGCGAAGGTGGGCCCCGGTCCCTGGGCGCCGGACACGTCCGCGCGCACCCCGGTGAAGGCCAGGCCCGTGCGCGGAGACAATCCGAGGCCGCGCATCGTGTCCTCGACGAGCCGCGCGGTCTTGACTTCCTTGAAGCCCAGCTCGGGATTCGTCCGGATGCGCTCGCCGATGGCGATGATCTCGGGCGCGCGACGGTCGATGGCCTCGAGGATGCGGGCCTTGAGCTGGTCGCGGGTCATGGGATCTCCGTGCTCACCGGCGTGTTATAGCACGCTTGACGCGCGCGCGCGGGACCGCTACTGTCGCTCCGTCATTGCCTCGTGACCGCGTCGCCCACCTTCACCCGAGGAGCCACCCATGGCCGACTCGAAGCTGCCGACTCAGGACCGCGTCGAAGCCTATTTCAAGGAGCTGAACAACTGGGGCCGCTGGGGACATGACGACCAGAAGGGCACGGTGAATCTGATCACGCCCGCCAAGCAGGCGCAGGCCCAGACCCTCATCAAGAAGGGCCGTACGGTGTCGCTCGCGCGGGACATCGGGCCCCAGCCCGTCCTCATGTATCACGCGACCTTCCCCTCGAAGCGCGAGCGCGTGGACGTGGTGCTGGACCGCTTCGACCTCGTCTATCACGGCTTCACCATCACCCACATCGACGCGCTCTGTCACGTGGCCTGGGACGGCGAGCTCTACAATGGGCGGCCTTTCGGGGACAGCCTGAGCGCGGCCGGCGCCACCTGGTGCCCCATCGACCCGCTCTTCGACGGCATCACCACCCGCGGCGTCTTTCTCGACGTGGCGGCGGGACGCAAGGAAGGCTATGTGAAGGCCGGCGAGCCGGTGACGCCGAAGGAGCTGGACGCGGTGGCCGCGCGCGCGGGAGTGAAGGTGCAGCCGGGGGACGTGGTGGTGGTGCGCAGCGGCAACGAGGCGTTTCTCACGGCGCATCCGAACTTCGTGTTCCGCGTGGACCCGCATCCGGGGCTGCACCTGTCCTGCCTCGAGTGGTTTCGTGAGAAGGATATTGCGGCTATCTCGTGGGACATGATGGACGAGCGCCCCAGCGGCTATGGCGGCTTCGGCATGAGCACGCATCTGGCCATCCCCTTCCTGGGGCTGGCCCTGGTGGACAATACCTATCCCGAGCGGCTCGCCAAGGTCTGCGCGGAGGAGGGACGGAACGAGTTCCTCTTCACCGCCACGCCGCTGCGGCTCATGGGCAGCACGGGCGCGCCCGCGCATCCCATCGCCATCTTCTGAGGAGACCGAGCATGGACCGCAGCAAGAGCGTGGTGACGCCGGAGCGCTTCAAGTCCGGCCGGACCTTCGAGCAATACCTCGCCTACATCGGCACGCCGGAGAATCTCGCGCGCGAGGGCACCGGCGGCTCGAAGCGCCCGGACCACTCGGCGGTGATGCGGGAGTGGTACGAGGGCAGCCGCCTCACCGACGCCCAGGCGGCGGCGTGGAAGTGGCTGGCCGCCCAGCCGGGCGGGCCGGCCAAGATCCTCGTGCTGTCGGAGGACTGGTCGTCCGATTGCCGGCGCGACGTGCCCATGCTGGCGCGGGTGGCCGAGGCCAGCGGCATGGAGCTGCGCATCTTCGACCGCGACGGGCAGAAGTTCGGCAAGACGGCCGATCCCCTGAGCGAGCCCGATCACGGGAAGAACGCGGACATCATGGCGGAGTTCATGAACGAGAAGAACGGCGGCCGCTGGCAGTCCATCCCGGTGGTCGTGTTCTACGACAAGGATCAGCGGTACCTCTACCACTACACGGAGCTCCCGGCGATCTATCACAAGGACCGCGTGGTGACGGAGAAGATCCGTGCCCCGCGCCCCGGCGAGACGCCCGGCGCAGACCGCGGAGCGCGCGGGGCGGGAGTTCGGCGCCTTCCAGAAGGCGCCCTTCTTCCGCCTGTGGGCGGGAGCGGGAATCGACGAGATGGCGAGCGCATTACACGAACGTCTGGTCATGGGGAGCCGATGATGCCCGAGAGCGAAGCCTACAAGAAGGGGCGCGAGATGCGGCGGAAGCTGCTCGGCGACGCCTATGTCGAGCGCGTGAACAAGAACACCTACGGCGACCAGATGATGACCCAGTTCATCGACCTCGCCCAGGAGAGCGTGTTCGGCACCATCTGGACACGCCCGGGGCTGGACCTGAAGACCCGGACCCTCGTCACCGTGGTGTCCGACGCCGCCACCGGGCGCGAGCCCGAGCTCGCCATTCACCTGCGGATGGCGCTGCGCCAGGGCTGGACGGAGACCGAGCTGACCGAGACGCTCCTGCACCTGATGGGCTACGTGGGCGCCCCGCTGGTGCGGGACGCCATGCTCGTGGCCCGCCAGACCTTCGCCGAGGTGAAGAAGGAAGCGGCGGGCGGCTAGGGGGAGCGGTGGCGCTCACCCGTCTGACGCCCATGCTCCACGTGGCCGACGTGGCGCGGAGCTGGGCGTTCTATCGCGATGCCCTGGGCTTCACGCTGGTGTCGCCGGAGTCCGCGGTGACGGACTGGGGCTGGGCGCACATCCGCCGCGACGGCGTGGATCTCATGCTGGCCGGTGGGCTGGAGGGGGGCCCCATCCGGCGGCCGGGCGCTACTTCCGCGGATTGGCCGGTGATGTTCTACTTCTACCCCGACGACGTCGAGTCGCTGCATCGCGCCCTCGGATCGCGCGGGGTAGAAGTGGGAACCCTGTGCGTCACCTTCTACCGGATGAAGGAGTTCTCGCTCCTCGATCCCGACGGCCACATGCTGACCTTCGGCCAGAACACTGACGAGCCGCCGACGCCCGAAGAGGACGAGGCGCCGCCTAGCCCTTAGGCTCGCCGCCGCACCGCCATCGTGACCAGACCGAGCCCGAGCAGCACGAGCGTGGCCGGCAGCGGCACCGAGTTGACGGTCGGCACCGGGACTACATCCTCCTCGGGACGGTCCTCCACCGTGAGGGTCAGGGTCGCGCCCCCGAAGAAGAAGTCGCCGGTGTCGGCCCCGAGGGTGACGAGAAGGAGGTTATCGCTCAGTGCGTCCAGATCGGCCAGCGAGATCACGATGTCGTTCTGCACGTCTCCGTTCACCAGAATATCGTCGACGTCGAGCACGAGGTCGATCTTCTCGCTTCCATCCGACCGTCCGAAGTCGTCCCAGACATCGAGCGTCAGCGTGGCGGCGGTGATGATCTCGTCCGCGCCCGGGACACCCGGGAAATCGAAGCTGAAGGCGTAGGCGGTAAGCGATGCCCCACCCTCGTTGCACGGCGCCGGCGCGTTGGCGCTCAGGCAAATCGGCGCGCCGGGCAGGGTATATGTAATGGTCGTCGCGCCCGCTCCGGCGGGAATCATCCCGGCCAGGCCGGCGAGCACGACCAGCATTCGACGAAGCACTTTTTGCATGACGTCTCCCCTTTTTCTTTGGTGGTGACAACTGGCCTGGTAGAGAGGCAAGGGCGGTGCCAGAAGCAGGCCGGCGCGAAGCGACTGGCGGAATAGCTACTTGCCGGCCACGAAAGTCTTGCGCTGAGCTAACCGTCGGAGAGGCCGACAGGGCGGCGCCGTCGGCCCTACCAAGCGTGGAGGGTCGGTCGGCTCAGCCGGCGTTGAAGTCGCGCGCCAGCGCGATCATGCGCGGATCGTCCAGCGAGGGCGCGAACGACGGGTAGAGCTGGGTGCGGTCGTAGAGCCCCGCATACCGCCGCAGGCGGTGCGCGTCCGGGGATCGAGCAGATCGCGGACAGCGTCGGCGACCAGGTTGAGGGCCAGCACCATCACGAAGATCGCGAAGCCCGGCAGCCCCCGCGGTGGTGAGGATCTTGGCGCCGACATCCAGACTGAATGCCACCACGACGGGCGAGAGCAAGTGGGGTGATTGAGTGAGTCGCGGACGGCTGCCCAGCGTTCAGGCGCGCGGCTGGGTTGCGAGGAGCCGGCCCCAGCCCGCCACGCGCTCGCCCGCGCCGGCCGCGCGGAGGAGCCACCAGAGCGAGGCGCTCTGGCTCGTGACCACCGGCTTGCCCAGGGCGCGCTCCAGCGGCTCGATGGCGTCGGCGGTCGGCAGGCCGGTCCCGCTGATGAGGACGGCCTCGGCGCCGGGCGCGTCAGCGGCTCGGCCGAGCGCGATCACGCGCTCGGTGGTCTCCTCGTAGATGTTCGCGACGCCGTCCATCCGGCGGTGGTCCACGATCTCGAGCCCCGCCGCCTCCCAGTAGGCGCGCCCCGCGGTGGCGATCACGTCGGGGTAGGGTGTCCCGAGGGCGACCCGGCGCACGCCGAGGTGCGCGAGCGCGGCCAGGATGGCGCGCGCCGCGGTGGTGGCGGGGGCGCGGGCCAGGTCGTGGAGCTGCCGGAGCAGCGGGTCCTCCCGCGCGTAGCCGGTGAGATAGCTCACCCCCGTGTGGGCAAGGACGAGCGCGGCGAGCCCGACGTCAGCCAGCGTGCGCGCGGCGGCCGGCACGGAGTCGAGATAGCCGAGCGTGCGCTGCTCCATGCCGGCGGGCGCGCCGGGCGGGCCGTCGCCCACCGACGCCATCCGCGCGAAATGCAGGGTCACCGTTGGCGGCGCCATCCGGTAGAGCTCGGGCTCCACCGTCGGGTTGCCTGAGGGCACGAGCACGCCCAGCCGCGCGGCCACGATGCGGCTCACCCGTTGAACTCCCGCGCGAGGCGTTGCATCCGCGGGTCGTCCAGGGACGGCGCGAAGGACGGATAGAGCTGGGTGCGGTCGTAGAGCCCGGCGAAGCGCTCCCGGATGCGGGCGCCGATCTCCGCCCACGAGCCGATCACCGCAAAGTCCTCGAGCATGGTGTCGCTGATGAGATCGGCCATGCCCTTCCAGTCGCCCTCCAGCGATTTCGCGTGCAGCCGAGGAGAGAGATCGTCGAGGCCGTGGGCGGCGAGCACAGCGGCATAGGTGCGGGTGGACGCGTAGAAGGCGATCTGCTGCTTCACCGCCTGCTTCTGCTGCTCGATCTCCTCTCGCGTGTCGCCCACGATGACCATGGTCGAGGCGCGGAAGGTGAAGTCGAGCCGCGAGCGGCCGGCGCGGTGCAGGCCCTCCGCCACCGCGGGGTGCAGGATCTCGCGGAGGTATTTGGCCGAGTGGAAGGAGTGGATGTGCAGCCCCTCCGCCACCTCGCCGGCCAGCCGTGCCATGTACGGATTCACTCCCGCGAGGTAGATGGGGATATGCGGGTGCTCGATGGGTCCGGGATCGAAGAACGGCGTCATGAGATCGAAGCGGTACCACCGGCCATGGTAGTTCAGCGGCGCCTTGGTCTGCCACGTGTGCCAGATGGCCCGCAGCGCCTCCACCATCTCGCGGAGCCGCGGACCCGGCGGCTCCCACTTCACCGAGAAGCGCCGCTCGTTGTGGGCCTTGACCTGGGTGCCCAGCCCCAGGGTGAAGCGCCCGCCGGAGGCCTTCTGGAGATCCCAGGCGATCTGGGCGAGCACCATGGGGCTTCGCGCGAAGGCGATGGCGATGGCGGTGCCGAGCGCGATGCGCGAGGTGGACGTGGCGGCCACCGCCAGGGGCAAGAACGCGTCGTGCTTGGTCTCGGCGGCCCACAGCGCGCCGAACCCGAGCTCCTCCGCGCGACGCGCGTAGTCGGGGACGGCGCGCAGGTCGAAGGAGAGGAAGCCGGTGTCGAGCCGCATGGGGTCGCCTCCGCGCTCAGGCCGTGCGTGTCCGGGGATCGAGCAGATCGCGGACGGCGTCGCCGACCAGGTTGAGGGCCAGCACCATCACGAAGATCGCGAAGCCCGGCAGGAGCACCACGTGCGGGCTCAGGATGACGAATTGCCGGCCGGTGGCGAGCATGCTCCCCCAGTCCGCCGTCGGGGGCTGGGTGCCCAGCCCGAGGAAGGACAGCCCCGCGGTGGTGAGGATCTTGGCGCCGACATCCAGACTGAATGCCACCACGACGGGCGAGAGCAAGTGGGGCACCACGTGGCGGGCGAGGATGTGCCGGTCGGGGCTGCCCAGCGCGCGCGCCGCCTCCACGAACTCGCGCTCGCGCACCGAGAGCACCACCCCGCGCACCAGCCGCGCGTAGATGGGGAAGCCCACGATGGCGATGGCGATCATGGCGTTGCGGAGCCCGGGGCCCAGCCCGGCCACGATGGCGATGGCGAGGAGGATGAAGGGGAAGGCCATCAGGATATCGGTGAACCGCATGATGAGGGACTCGACCCAGCCACGGTAGTAGCCGGCGAGGAGCCCGAGGCTCACGCCCATCAGCATCGCCGCCGCCGCGGTGCCGACCCCCGCGAGCAGCGAGACCCGCGCGCCCCAGACCAGGCGGCTGAGGAGATCGCGGCCGAACTCGTCGGTGCCCAGGGAATGCCCGGGCGTGCCCGGCGGCCTGAGCCGGCTCGGCGTGTCCACCGTGTCGGGGTCGGGGAGCGGGAGCCAGGGCGCGGCGAGCGCGGCCGTGATGGCCAGCGCGATGGCGGCCACGGCGACGACGGCGAGGCGGTTACGACGGAGCGCGTGGACGAGCGGCGAATCTGATCTACGGTCGTCGCGAGCAACGACCTCTGTAAGGTGGCTTCGCCTCATTTATTGAACTTGATCCGGGGATCCAGCCACGCATAGAGCGTGTCCACCGCGAGGTTGACCAGCACGAACGAGAGCGCGATGACCAGCACGCCCCCCTGCACGAGCGGCATGTCGCGCGCCAGGATGCCCTGGACCACCAGGGTGCCCACGCCGGGCCAGGCGAAGACGGTCTCGGTGAGGACGGCACCGCCGAGCAGATAGCCGGCCTGCACGCCCACCACGGTGACGATCGGGATGAGGGCGTTCTTGAGCGCGTGCCGCCAGACCACCATGCGCTCGCCCAAACCCTTGGCGCGCGCGGTGCGGACATAGTCCTGGCCGAGCGTGTCCAGCATGGTGGCGCGCGTGAGCCGGGCGATGATGGTGACCGACGCCGCCGCGAGCGTCACCGCGGGCAGGACGAGATGGGCGAGGAGGTCTCCGAGCCCGCCCCCGCCATAGGGCGCGTACATGCCCGAGGCCGGCAGCCAGCCCAGCCAGAGGGAGAAGATCACCATCAGCACGATTCCCAGCCAGAACACCGGCATGCTCGCCCCGAAGAGGGAGGCGACGCCGGAGAGGCGGTCGAGGAGGGAGTTGGCGCGCGTGGCCGAAGCGATGCCGAGCGCGATGCCGCCGAGGGTGGAGAGGAGGAGCGCGCTCCCGGTGAGGAGGAGCGTGGCCTTGAAGCGCTCGAGCACCTCGCCCAGCACCGGCCGCTTCATCCACAGCGAGCGGCCGAGGTCGCCCTGGACCACCTGGCCGATCCAGTGCAGGTACTGGACGTGCAGCGGCTGGTCCAGCCCGAGCTGGGTGCGGAGGCGGTCGAGATCCTCCTTGTTGGCATTGGCGCCCAGCATCACCTCGGCGGGATCGCCCGGCGCCAGGTGCAGCACCATGAACACGATCACCGACACCCCGAGCAGCACGGGCCCCAGATGCAGGAGCCGGCGCGCGAGGAAGGGACCCACGGAGAGGGGCGCCGTTCGCTACCGGAGGCTGATCGTCTCCACGCGGAGGTCGAAGCTCGGGTGAAGCTTGAAGCCCTGCACGCGCTTCGAGGTCGCGGCGATCTGGATCTCGTGGTCCACGAAGACCCAGGGGGCGTCCTCGATCAGGATGCGCTGGGCCTCGCGGTACAGCGCCGCCCGCTTGGCCTGATCGGTGACCTGGCGCGCCTCCGCGAGGAGGGCGTCGAACTTCTCGTTCTTGTACATGGCCCGATTGGGTCCGTTGGGCGTCCACTGGCTCGAGTGGAAGAGCGGATACATCACCATGTCCGGGTCCTCGGACCCGGCGGCCCAGGAGAGCGCGAAGAGATCCTGCTCCTTGGTGCGGAGCTTGGCGATGTAGGCGCCCCATTCCATGGTCTGCAGCGTGACGTTCACGCCCACCGCGCGCAGGTTCGACTGCATGACCACCGCCATGGCCACCGGCGACTGCATGCCGGAGCCCGACTCCGGCACCCACATGGTGGTCGAGAAGCCGTTGGGGTAGCCCGCCTCGGCGAGGAGCTTCTTGGCCTTGGCGGGATCGTAGGCATAGGCGGGGAGATTGGGATCGGCGCCCCAGGTCCCGGGCAGCACGGGGCCGCGCGAGACGGCCCCCGTGCCCTTGAGCACGTCCTTGACGATGGCGTCCTTGTTCACCGCGTAGTTCAGGGCCTGGCGCACGCGCTTGTCGTCGAGCGGCTTCTTGGTGTTGTTGATACCGAGGTACCAGACATGCGCGCCCACCTGCTTGAGGAGATTCGCCTTGGGGCTTCCCTCGAGCTGGGCCACGAAGTCGGGGGGCACGCCCACGATGAGGTCGAGGGTGCCGGTGAGGAGCTCGGTCAGGCGTGCCTGGTCCTCCACGATGGGCCGGTAGACCACGCGGTCGAACTTCACCGCGCCCTTCCAGTACTCGGGGAACTTCTCGAGCACCACCGACTGCCCGCGCGCCCACGAGCCGTAGCGGAAGGGGCCGGTGCCCACGGGGGCGAGGGCGAAATCTACGCCGGCCTTGGTGGCGGCGGTGGGGCTCACCATGGAGGCGGCGGCCGCGGCCATGACGACGAGGAAGGAGGCGCGCGGCTCCTTCAAGACGAAGCGGACAGTGGAATCGTCCATCGCCTCGATGGCCTTCACGTTGCCGAAGAAGTAGTTGGCGAAAGGGTACTTCCCCAGCTTGTTGGCGGGATGCTCGGGGTTGATCTGGCGCTCGATGGAGAACTTCGCGGCGGCGGCGTTGAAGGGAGTGCCGTCGTGGAACTTCACTCCCTTGCGGAGCTTGAAGGTGTACTGGAGCCCGTCGGGCGAGATGGTCCAGGACTCGGCCAGGCCGGGCACGATCTGGGTGGTCTCTTCCGCGAACGTCACCAGCGGCTCCACGATGCGCCGGCCGACCCGGTTGGAGTTGAAGTCCGTCACCTGCGCGGGATCCAGATTCACCGGCTCCGCCACCAGCCCGACCACGAGCGTGCCGGCGGGCTGGGCCGTGGCCGACCCGCCGCCCAGGGTCAGCGCGAGCGGGAGGAGCAGAGCGAGGATGCCGAGGCGTCCGATCTTCATCGCGCGACCTCCAGATTCGAGGGAAGGAATCGACACGTTACCGCGACATCGTATACTATTTTTCCGCTCGCCTCGCCTTCGGCTGCAGCTCGCCAAGCTCGAACTTTCCGCTCGCCTCGCCTTCGGCTGCAGCTCGCCAAGCTCGAACTCTCCGCTCGCCTCGCCTTCGGCTCGAGTCATGGCACCTGGAGCCGGCCCTCGATGAGGGGCACCACGCTGCCGCCCACCTCGATCTCGGCGAGATGGCCGTCGCGCGCGACTCCACGAATGTGCAACCGGCTCGGCCTTCCCATCTTCACGCCCTGGTCGCTCACGATCTCGACCTTGCCGCTCGCGTTGACGAGCCGGTGCCGCACGAGATACGCGCCGAGCGGTCCACTGGCCGAGCCGGTGGCCGGGTCCTCGGGAATGCCCGACGTGTGCGGGGCGAACATGCGCGAGTGAACGCGGCCGGCGGCGGGATCGGGGCCGGGGGCGAAGATGAAGATGCCCACCAGCGGCTGGTCTCCCAGCGCTTTGATGATCTTCGGCACGTCGAGGAGGGCACGGTCGACCGTGGCCCGGTCGCGGAGCGGCACGAAGAGGAACCGCGAGCCGGTGGAGCCGGACTGGATGGGGGCGCCGGGCACCAGGTCGGCCTCGGCCAGGCCGAGCGCCGCCGCCACCTCGGCACGATTGGCCAGCTCCGGCCCCCACTCCGGCTCGCGATGGCGCATCCAGAGGAAGCTGGGCCGGGCGGGATCGCCCTCGAGCGTCACCGGCACGGGGCCGATGCCTTCCTCCAAATTGAACGCGGAGGCGTTTTCCGGCAGGAGCCCGTGGGCGGCCAGCACCCAGGCGGTGCCGATGGTGGGATGCCCGGCGAACGGGAGCTCGCGGGCGGGGGTGAAGATCCGGACGCGCGCCGTGCAGTCCCCGCGGGTGGGCGGCAGGATGAAGGTCGTCTCGGAGAGGTTCATCTCCTTGGCGATGGCCTGCATCTCGCCGTCCGTCAGGCCGGTGGCCTCGAACACGACCGCGAGGGGATTGCCCCCGAAGACGCGATCGGTGAAGACGTCGACGTGGACGAAGCGGTACTCGCGCGCCGCGCTCACCCCGCCGCGCCGCCGCTCACGAGTACATCGAGAAGTCCACCGCCTTCTCGGTGATGAACTCGAGCAGCGCGGGCTTCCCCTCCTGCGTCTGCTTGATCGCCCGCTTGATGGCGGGCACGATCTCGCCGGGCTCGGTGACGCGCTCACCGTGGCCCCCGAAGGCCTTGGCCATGTCGGCGTAGTTGCCGCTGATGTCGGTGCTCCGGAACTTCTCCGTCGCCACCGCCATCACCTTGAGCTCGATGGCCATGGAGAAGTTGTTGAGGAGCACCGAGAGGATGGGGATGCGCTCCCGCACCGCGGTCTCGAAATCCATGCCGGTGAAGCCGATGGCGGCATCGCCCCAGAGGTTGATGCAGAGCTTCTGGGGGGCGGCGAGCTTGGCGCCCATGGCCAGCCCGAGCCCGTAGCCGAGCTGGGTGGTCTTCCCCCAGCCGATATAGGACAGCGGCGTCACCGTCTCCCAGAAGGGCGAGAGCTGGTCCCGGGGGCTGCCCGCGTCGTGGGTGATGATGGTGTTCGTGAGGTCCACCGTCTGCATGAGGTCCCAGATCACGCGGTAGGGCGACAGCGGCTTGGTGTTCTGGGTCAGCCGCGGCATCCACTGGTTGAGCCACTCCGACTTCACCGTCTTGATGCCGTGCGGTAACCTTGTCGAGCCGGCCGCGGGGCGCGCCCTTGATCCGATCCTTCACCTCGACGATGAGGGCATCCAGCACGAGCCCCGCGTCGCCGATGAGCGCGTGGTCGGCGGGCACGTCCTTGTTGAGGTCGAGCGGATCGAGGGTGGAGTGGATCATCACCTTGCCCTTCGGGAAGGTGATGCCGTAGTTCGTGGTGGAGAAGCTGCAGCCCACCCCGAAGATGACGTCGGACTCCTGGAGGAACTGGTGGACGGCCTTGGGCAGCGACCGCCCGCCCGAGCCGAGCGACAGCGGGTGGCTCTCCGGGAACGCGCTCTTGCCCTCGAGGCTGGTGGTCACCGGGCACTCGAGCAGCTCGGCGAGCTGGCGGAGCTGCGGCCAGGCCTGGGCGTAGTGCACGCCCTGGCCCGCGTAGATCACGGGGCGCTCGGCGGCCACCAGCACGCGCGCGGCCTCCGCCACGTCCTTCGGGTCCGGCGCGATGCGGGTGCGCGGCGTCGCCTTGTACACCAGGGGCTCCGGCACCTCCTCCATCATCATGTCCACCGGGATCTCCACCAGCACCGGGCGCGGCCGGCCGTTCTTCACCTGGGTGAAGGCCCGGCGCATGGCGTCGGGCACGTCCACCGCGCGGATCACCCACTCCGCCCACTTGGTGACGTGCCGGTAGTTGAGCGTGGAGGAGAAGTTGGGCGTGATGCCGGCGATCTTCCGCGGATAGCCGCCGGGGATCACCACGATGGGCACCGAGTCGCCGAAGGCCTGAGCCACGCCGCCGAAGGCGTTCTCGGTGCCGGGCCCGTGCTGCATCGCGAAGACGCCGATCTTCCGGCCCGACGTGATCCGGCTCACCGCGTCCGCCATGTGCAGCCCGGTGCGCTCCTGCCGCACGATGATGGTGCGGATGTCGGCGGCGGCGGCGGCCTCGAGCACGTGGTTGACGGGATAGCCGATCAGGAACTCGACTCCCTCGCGCTTCAGGATCTCGGCGATCGCATCGATGACCTTCATGACGCCTCCTTGGTTGGAATAGCCGAGAGAGTACACCAATTCACCGGGCCGCGGGCGGGCCGCTCGGCGCGCCCCCTTTTCGCGCTTGACCCGCCGCCCGGCCCTCCTTAGGGTGCTGGTGTTCGACGGTTCATGGCGGCGAACCCCCACGGGAGGGCGAACATGGCGAAGCGAGCGAAGCGCGGGCGGGCAGTGAAACGGTCGGCACGGCCGAAGCGGGCGAGCCGTCCCCACCGGCAAGAGCTCCGCGTCCCCGGGATGTCGGAGCCGATCAGCCACTTCACCCACGTGGTGCGGGCGGGCAACATCGTCTTCGTCTCGGGCTGCGTGGCTTCCGACGAGCACGGCCGCACCGTGGGCGGGGACGACGCCACCGCCCAGGCGCGCAAGGCACTGGACAACATCAAGGCCTGCCTCACTGCCGCCGGCGCCACCTTCGCCGACGTCTGCAAGGTGACGGTGTTCCTCAAGAACATCGCCGATCGCGAGAAGGTCAACGTGGCGCGCAAGGAGTACTTCGGCGCCCACCGGCCCGCCAGCACCCTGGTGGAGATCTCCCAGTTCGTGCGGCCCGACATCCTGGTGGAGATCGAGGCCACGGCGGTGGTGGCGAGGTGAGCGTGGAGACCGCGGACGTCGTCATCGTCGGCGGCGGCGTCCACGGGTGTAGCCTCGCCTACGCGCTGGCCGCGCGCGGGGTGAAGCGGGTGATCCTGCTCGAGCAGGGTGCGCTGGCGCACGGCGCATCGGGGCGCTCGAGCGCGCTCGTCCGCATGCACTACACGAACGAATGGGACGCGCGCCTGGCGTGGGCGAGCTTTCCGGTGTTCCGCCACTGGGCGGAGCTCATGGGCGGTCCGCCCGTCTTCACCCATACCGGCTTCGTCAACGTCGTCGCGCCGGAGTACGCGGAGGCGCTCAGGAGGAATGTCGAGATGCTCCGCGGCCTCGGCATCAATACCAGCGTGCTCTCTCCCGCCGACCTCCGGGACCTCCAGCCCTTCGCGGCGGTGGACGACCTCGGGGCGGCCGCCTACGAGCCCGACTCGGGCTACGCGAGCCCCGTGGACGTGGTGGAAGGATTCGCGCGCCGCGCCCGTGAGCTCGGCGCGGCGGTGCGGCCGTGGACGGCGGTGACGGCGGTGCGGCGGTCGGGCCGTCGGGTCACCGGCGTGGAGACGGCGGCGGGGGCCATCGACGCGGGCGCGGTGGTGGTGGCGGCGGGAGCCTGGGCGCCGCGCCTCTGCCGCGAGCTCGGGGTGACGCTCCCCGCGCGACCCAAGGCTATCGACACGGTGGCGGTCACGCGGCCGCCCGCGCTCGCGCAGGGCCACATGGTCTTCATCGACAACGTCCAGGGCAGCTACTTCCGTACCGAGGCGGGCGGCCTCACGCTGGTGGGAGTGCCGTGCCAGGAGTGGGACATCGATCCCGACACGGCCAGTACCGGGCTGCCGCCCCACGCGGCGGGGGAAGGCGCGCGCATCCTCACGCGGCGCATCCCCGCCATGGAGAGCGCCACCCTCGCGCGCGGCTATCGCGCCTTCGACGGCTACAGCGGTGACCGCCACGCCATCCTGGGGCCGGTGGACGGCGTGGATGGCCTCTATCTCGCCACCGCCTTCAGCGGCTCCGGCTTCAAGATCGCGCCCGCGGTGGGCCAGTGCATGGCCGAGCTCATCACCGAGGGGCACGCCAAGACGGTGGACATCACGGCCTTCGGCCTCCGCCGCTTTGCCGAGGGCCGCTCGCCGCAGGGCCCGTACCCCTACGCCCCGCGGCATGATCAGGTGGAGCCTGCGCGGGGAGCGCGGTGAGCGACGCGGAGAAGCTGGACCGCATCGCGCGGCTGCTCGAGGAGATCCGCGACGGTCAGAAGGCCCAGCTCGAGCGGCAGGCGGACACCCTCGCCCTGCAGAAGGAGCAGTTCGAGCGGACGCACAAGCTGCAGGAGCGCGCGGAGGCGATCCAGGATCGGAGCGCCCGGCTCGTGGGCCGCGTGCAACGGTTCGTGCCGTTCGCGATGGCGGTGGTGGTGATCCTGATCGGATACGTGTCGTGGCTGCTGTTCCGATTCTATCGCTGAGAGCCCCGGGAGGAGCGACGGCATGCAGTTCGCGATCCAGAATCTCCTGTCGTGGCGGGACTGGCAGAGCCATCCCGAGGTCTACGCCAACTCGCTGGAAGAGTGCCGGCTCGCCGACGAGCTGGGCTTCCATGCGGTGTGGCTGGCCGAGCATCACTTCTCGCCCTATGGCATCTGCCCGAACCTCGCCGTCTTCGGCGCCGCCGTCGCGCGGGAGACGAAGCGCGTGCGCATCGGCACCGCGGTGGTGATCGAGCCCTTCAGCCATCCGGTGCGCATCGCCGAGGAGTTCGCCATGCTGGACATCCTCTCCGGCGGCCGGCTCGACTTCGGCATGGGGCGCGGCTATCAGCCGAAGGAGTTCATCGGGCTGGGGGTCTCCATGGAGCGGACGCGCGAGCGCTTCGACGAGGGTCTGGAAGTGATCCGGCGCGCGTGGACCCAGGAGAGCTGGACCTTCGAGGGCGAGTTCTACAAGTTCCGCGACCTCACCGTCCTGCCCCGGCCGGTGCAGAAGCCGCACCCGCCGCTCTGGACGGCGGCGGTATCGCCCGACACCTATGCCCTCGCCGGGCGCCGGGGCCTTCGCATCCTCACCTCGCCGTCGTTCACGCCCTTCGACATCCTGCGGCGCAACTACGACGCGTACCGGGCCGAGTACCGGACCACCCACGGCGGCGAGGGGGAGATCTGCCTCAACAAGATCATCCACGTGGCGGAGACGCGGCAGCAGGCGCGCGACAATCTACGCGAGCCCATCCGCTGGTTCTTCCAGACCCAGGCCGGGCTCATCGCCGATCCCTCCGGCGTGCCGCCCGACCAGTACAAGTTCTACCGGCGCGTGCGGGAGAACCTGCTCTCGCTGTCCGAGGAGCAGGCCCTCGACCAGGCGGCCATCGTGGGGGAGCCGGAGGAGGTCGCGGACAAGATCCGCCAGCACGCGGAGGCCCTGGGCATCACGTATTTCATGGGCGCCTTCTCGCGCGGCGGCCTTCCCCAGGAGGCGGTGCGGCGGTCGCTGCGCCTCTTCGGCGAGAAGGTCATGCCCCGCCTCGGCTGAGAGATCGTGCGGCCCCGGACCGCGGACGTCGTCGTCACCGGCGTGGACGCCATCGGCGCCTCCATCGCCTAGCCCCTCAAAGGAGAAGGCCCATGCGCGGCATCACCTTCCTCGGCGACCGTGAGCTCGAGATCCGTGACTTCCCCGACCCCAAGCCGGGGCCCGGTGAGGTCATCCTCCAGATGAAGGCCTCCGGCATGTGCGGGAGCGACCTGCACGCCTATCGCGCCTCGCGCAAGGGCGGGGGCATGGCCGCCTCGCTGGGACTGGGCGGCGACGCCGGGCCCGTCATCGCGGGGCATGAGCCCTGCGGGGTGGTGGCCGAGCGCGGCGCCGGCGTGACGGAGGCGGAGGCGCCCATCGGCCAGCGCGTGATGCAGCATCACTACAAGGGCTGCGGCCTGTGCAAGCACTGCCGCACCGGCTGGTCCCAGCTCTGCGGCAAGGGCATCACGGTGTATGGCGTCACCGGCCACGGCGGCCATGCGCCCTACATGAAGGCACCCGCCTTCACGCTGGTGCCGCTGCCCGACGAGCTGTCCTTCGAGGAGGGCGCGGCGGTGTCCTGCGGCACCGGCACCGCCTACGGCGCGCTCCGCCGCATCGACATCTCCGGCGTCGACACTCTCGCCGTCTTCGGCCAGGGCCCGGTGGGCCTCAGTGTCACCATGCTGGGCGCGGCCATGGGCGCGCGCGTGATCGCGGTGGACATCGCGCCCGAGCGGCTCAAGCTCGCCCGCGACTTCGGCGCCGAGGCGGTGATCAACTCGAAGGAGACCGACCCCATCGCCGCGCTCAAGCAGCTCACCCATGGCGAGGGCGTGGACGCGGCCATGGACTGCACCGGCCACGCGGACGCGCGGGCCGCCGCGGTCCGCAGCACGCGCACCTGGGGCCGGGTGTGCTTCGTGGGCGAGGGCGGGCAGGTAACGCTCGACGTGAGCCCGGACATGTTGCGCCGCCAGCTCACCATCGTGGCCTCGTGGACGTTCAACACCGTGGGCCAGGCGGAGTGCGCGCGCTTCATCGCCGACCGCAAGGTGCCGCTCTCGCGGCTCCTCACCCACCGCTACGCGCTGGACCAGGCGACGGACGCCTACCGGCTCTTCGATACCCAGACCACGGGGAAGGGCGTGTTCGTCTTCTGAGCGACGATCGGGCGACGATCCGCAGCGCGCTGGTCCGCTCCGCGGTACCCCAGAACCTGCTGGGGGCGGTGCTCACCTTCGTGTATTTCCGCTACGTGGACCCGTCCCGGAGGGGATCGGGACGCGGTCCGGGATGGATCGAGCTCACGTTTTCAGTGGTGGCCTTCGCGGTGCTGGCCGGCCTCGGGTACTGGATGGGCCGGCGCTGGACGCGGCGGCTCCAGCCAGCCGGGGACGGGGCGGCGGATCCTGGCGATCCGCCGGCGCGCGCTGCTGGTGCCCTTCCTCCTGGGCGGGATCACGCTTGTGGGCTGGGTGCTCGCGGGCGTCATCTGGGGCGTCGTGCTGCCGTGGCTGCTGGGCGGCCTGAGCTGGCCCCTCGCCCTGCGCACCATGTTCGGCACCACCGTGGTGGCCGGCACCGTGGCCGCGTTCTACGCCTTCCTCTCCGCCGAGCGGCGATGGCGCCTCATCCTTCCCGCCTTCTTTCCGGAGGGTGGCCTTGCCCTCGTGCCCGGGGTGCCGCGCCTCCGCGTGCGCTCGCGGCTGCTCATCGTCTTCCTCCTGATCAGCGTCCTGCCCATGTCGGTGCTCGGGGTGGTGTCCTATACGCGCGCGCGGTTGCTCGTGGGCGCGGACGCGGGCGCGGCGGGCTCGCTCGCGACCGACGTGCTCGTTCTCATCGGCTTCGTGATGGCGGTGGGCATCGCCGCCGCCGTGGGGCTGGCGATCTCGGTGTCGCGGAGCGTGGCGGAGCCGCTGGGCGCCCTGGCCGGCGCCATGGCTCAAGTGGAGGAGGGGCGACTGGAGACCCGCTGTCCGGTGGTCTCCAACGACGAGATCGGCGAGGTGACCTAAGGCTTCAACCGGATGGTCCAGGGGCTCCAGGAGCGCGAGCGCGTGACCGAGATCTTCGGCAAGTACGTCTCGCGAGAGGTGCGCGACGAGATCCTCGCCGGCCGCGTGGCCCTGGAGGGCCAGCAGCTGGAGGTGACCATCCTCTTCTGCGACCTCCGCGACTTCACGCCGTGGGTCGAGGCCGCCGACCCCCGTGAAGTCGTGCGCGATCTCAACGGCTACTTCGGCGAGATGGAGGCGGCCATTCGCGGTCAGCGCGGACTGGTGCTCCAGTACATCGGCGACGAGATCGAGGCGGTGTTCGGGGCGCCGGTGGCCCATGCCGATCATGCGGAGCAGGCGGTGCGGTCGGCGATGGACATGCGGGCGAGGCTGGCCGCGTGGAACCGGGACCGCGAGCGCGCGGGCAAGACGCCCCTCCGCCACGGCATCGGCGTCCATACCGGGACGGTGCTGGCGGGGAGCATCGGCAGCCGCGAGCGCCTCTCCTATGCGCTGGTGGGCGATGCCGTCAACCTGGCCTCGCGCATCCAGGGCCTCACCAAGGAGCTGGGCGGCGACATCCTCGTGAGCGGCACCACCCACGCGCGGCTGGGCGGACGCATCCCGCTGATCCGCGCGGCCGCCGCTCACGTGAAGGGGCGCGCCGCCGAGGTGGAGGTGTACCGGCTGGCCTGAGCGGGGGGCGCGCCTAGTGGAACAGTCCGAGCGCCCTCAGGATGACGATGAGCAGCACCGCGCCCACCACCGAGACGATCAGCCGCGCCGCCGCGCCGTAGGCGGCCATCCCGATGACGCCGGCCAGGAAGTGGCCGAGGGCGGAGCCGACGATGCCGACCACGATATTGGCGATGATCCCCATCTGCGCGTCGGTCTTCATGATGAGGCTGGCCAGCCAGCCGATGATGCCGCCGATGATGAGGGAGAGGAGCAAGCCCATGGTCGGTCCTCCTGAGTGTTTCGCCGCGCGGACAGTCCGTCAGGAGACTGACGTCCTCGGGGCGGTGGAAGAGGCCCTCTACCGCTAGCGCACACCGATGTGGTTGACCTGCAAGGGCGTTTTTCGCCGAGGGTCCCGGGCCGAGCCTGGCATCCCAGTTGCTCCTCCTCCCTGTGGCGCGGCCGTGTCCCGGATTCCCGGGCGTTGGAAGGCCCCGCTCGAGGAGGCTTATATGGACCGTGTGACCATTCGCCGCGCGCTGCGCGCGGCTCTCGATCTCAAGTATCTCACCGTGGCGACCGCGGTCACCATCGCGCTCGGCTGCGGTGGATTCGCGGCGGCGGCGCCGGCGGACGAGGCCATCGGCACGCCGGATCAGTACAATAGCGCGAAAGCGCGGACGCTGGCGAGCACGCACCATGCCCAGCTCGTCGGTCTCTACGAGAGCATCAGCACCTGCCTGCCGTGGGTGAACGTGAATACCCGCGGCATCGGCTTCCGCAAGCCCAAGTGGGCCAAGGAGGACGAGCGCTATCTCACCACCTGGATCCTCATCGACCAGAAGGACGATGGGCGCTTCGGGGCCTTTCCGGTGGAGCGGCGCGCCTCCGCGATGTTCTCGCGCTACGGCGTGGATCTGCTCCGGCGCATGACCGCGCTCAAGGGCGTGGCCGGCGACGCGGGCCTCCAGGGCTACGGCGTGGTGCTGTCGTGGACCAAGCCCGGCTCCGACCAGAAGGTGAACGAGAGCCTGGTGTTCTGGGTGGACAAGGCCACCGCGCAGGGCTTCGTCACGCGGCGCGTGCCCGCGACGGAGCTGGTGAGCCGCGCCAAGCTCAACTACTTCGACGGCACCGAGGAGCACGGGCGCATCGCGCTCGAGGTGTGGGAGGACAACTTCACCACCACCTTCAAGGTGAAGGACGCCGCGCCCAGCGCGCAGACCTGCTGACCTCCGCTCCGTAGCACCGGCCGGCGCCGCCGCGGGGAAGCGCTCCCGCGGCGGCGCCGGAACCAAGCTCTCCCCTCCGGGCCTGCCTTACCAGAGCTCGCGCGACGCCAGGCGAGCCCCCTCGGCCAGGCTGCCCAGCTTGGCCCACACGATGTCCGGATCCACCGCGGCCTGGCCCACCCAGGTGCCGAAGCCGCAGTCGGTGCCCGCCATGACGTTCTCGCGGCCCACCAGGCGCGCGTAGCGGGCGATCCGCTCCGCCACCAGGAGCGGGTGCTCGATGAAGTTCGTGGTGGAATCGATGACGCCCGGGATGATGGTCTTGCCGTCCGGCACCCGCACCGTCTCGAACACGCGCCACTCGTGCGCGTGCCGCGGGTTGGCGCCCTCGAAGGAGACGGCGGTGGCGCGGGCGGCCAGCACCAGGTCGATGATGTCCGCCAGCGCCACGTCGAAGTGGTGCGGCCCCTCGTAGTTGCCCCAGCACACGTGCATGCGGATCTGCCCGGGGGGGACGTTGGCGAGGGCATGGTCCAGCGCCTCGATGTGGAGCCGGGCCATCTTGCGGAACTCCTCGATACCGAGGTCCGCGAACTGGATATGCCGGCCCATGCCGAGGTCGGGGCAGTCGATCTGCAGGACGAAGCCCGCGCGCGCCACCGTCTCGTACTCGTGCTTCATCGCCTCCGCGATGGCGAAGAGGTAGGCCTCGTGGCTGGGATAGTGCTCGTTCTTGAAGAAGAGCGAGATCACCCCCGGAGAGGCGGCGGTGAGGAACGCCTCGCGCGCCCGGGCCCGCGCGGGCGCCGCCTGAAGATTGGCGACGTCGGTGCGGGCGGCCTCGGGATCGCGCAGCGCCACCGGCTCCGTGCAGGCGGGAGTCTTCCGGCGGGCCCGGCCCGGGTCCCCGAAGACGCGGCGGGCCATGCCGGGGAAGTCCACCAGGTCGCGGTACTGGAGGGGCTCGGACTTGCCCTTGAAGCCGTGGAGCCGGTCCTTCACGTAGGTCGCGTAGCTGGGCTTGCTGTACTCGCCGTCGTCCACCACATCGATGCCCGCCGCCACCTGCTTGCCCACCACCTCCGCCACCGCCGCCTCGATGCGTGCGGCGAGGGCGGCCGCATCCACCGGCACGCCCTCTTCCTTCGCGAACATGGTCTTGGTGAGGTCCTCGGGCCGGGGCAGGCTGCCGGTATGCGTGGTGAGGATGCGGTCGGTGCTGCGCTGCACTGTCCCTCCTAGCGCTGGTTGGCGAGCACGAGGGTGCCCGCGGCCGAGAGCATCCCGCCCATGCCGTTGACCAGGGAGAGCTTGCAGTTCGGCACCTGGCGCGCGCCGCATTCGCCGCGGAGCTGGCGGGTGGACTCGATGATGGGGAAGATCCCGTACATCCCGGTATGCGTGTACGAGAGTCCCCCGCCGTTGGTATTGATGGGCAGGGTCCCGCCCGGCGTCGAGCGCCCCTCCTCGAAGAAGTGCACGCCCTCGCCGCGCTTGGCCAAGCCCAGCGACTCCAGCATGATGGGGGGGCCCGAGGTGAAGGCGTCGTAGAGCATGACGTGGTCGAAGTCCTTCGGCGCCACCCCCGCCATGCCGAAGGCCTTCTCGCCCGACATCCGCGTGGCCTCGCTGTAGGTGAGGTCGCGCATCTGGGTGACCATCACGTGCTCGGTGGCCTCGCCGGCGCCGCGGACGTAGACGGGCGCTTTCGCGCAGTCCTTGGCGCGGTCCGCGCGGGTGAGGACCACCGCGCCGCCGGCGTCGGTGACGAGGCAGATATTGAGCAGGTTGAAGGGGTAGCAGACCGGGCGCGAGCTGAGCACGTCGGCCACCGTGATGGGCTCCCGGTTGCGCGCCTTGGGATTGAGCGCCGCCCACTTCCGGGTGGATACCGCCACCTGCGCCCACTGCTCGAGCGTGGTGCCGTGCTCGTGCATGTGGCGCGTGGTGATCATGCCGAAGTAGGTGGGCGCGCCCGCGAAGCCGTAGGGGATCTCGAACTGACCGGAGAGGCTGGTGTCCCGGCTGCGGGTGACGCCCACCCCGGAGCGCCCCGACTCGCCGTGGGAGACCACCGCCACGTCGCAGAGACCGTGATGCAGCGCGGCCACCGCGTGACCGACCATCATGATGAAGGAGCAGCCGCCCACGGTGGTCCCGTCCACGTAGCGGGGCGTGACCCCGAGGGCCTCGCCGAGCAGCGACGGGGAGTGCTGCCCGGCGGTGAAGATGCCGTCCACGTCCCGGACCTTGAGGCCGGCGTCCCGCACCGCGTTGGTGATGGCTTCCAGGTGCAGCGCGAGCTGGCTCTTGTTCGGGAGGATGCCGATCTCGTCGCTCTCGTCCACGCCGACGATGCAGGCCGAATTGGAAAGCTCCTTCATGGTCCCGCTCATCGCGCCGCTCCCGCGCCGGCGGATCCCGCCGGCTTGAACAGGGGCACGGTGAACTCGTCGTTGAGCTTCTCGTAGACGACCTCCACCGGCATGTCGCAGCGGATGAGCTTGGGATCGGGGGCGATCCCCACGAGGTTGGACAGGAGACGCGGCCCCTCTTCGAGCTCCACCATGGCGAGCACGTAGGGCGGCTTCACCTTGAACGCCTTGTTGAGCGGCTGGTAGGAGATCTCGAAGGAGAAGAGGCGGCCCCGGCCGCTGGACTGGACCCAGCCGATCCGGCGCGAGTGGCACTGCGGGCAGACGACGCGCGGGTAGAAGAAGCAGTGGCCGCAGTCCTGGCACTTCGGCAGCATGAGCTTCTGCTCGCGGAGGCCGTCCCAGTAGGGCTTGGCCTCCGGCGTGATGGGCTGGGGCAGGGGACGCTCGAGCTCGGGACTCATGGGTGAGGGCGGGCTCCTTTCGCGTGGAGACTGCGTGACGACCCGCCGAGAGTAGTCGCATGCGCCCGACTCGTCAAGGCGGGAACTTATGCTAACGTCGGGCGGTCGGCGATGCGCACCGTATCGTTCCGCCTTCTTGTCCTGCTCGTGCTCGTCGCGGGCGCGACGCCCGCTCCCGGGCAGGAGGCCCTGCACCTCGTGAAGACGGGCACCTCCGCGGAGGATCTCTACCTGGCCGGCGCGCGCATCGAGTTCCGCGGCGAGGCGGACGGTGACCTCGCCGCCGCCGCGCGGAGCCTCTCCATCGAAGGCCTCGTCCGTGGTGACGTGGCGGCCGCTGCGGGCTCGGTGTTCGTGGCGGGCCGCGTGCTGGACGACGTGCGCGTGGCGGGGCAGCTGGTGGTCCTCGCCGGCGAGGTGGGCGACGGGTTCCTCGCCGCCGGCGAGGTGGTGCGGATCACCGGTCCCTCCCAGGTGGGCGGCTCCGCCTGGATTCTCGGCCGGCGGGTCGACGTGTCGGGACGGGTGCGGCGCGAGCTGCGGGTGACCGCGGTGCGGGTGCGCATCGAGGGGATCGTGGAGGGCGATGTCTATCTCGCCGCCCGGGACATCGAGATCCTCCCCGGCGCCCGCATCACGGGAAGCCTCAGCTACTGGAGCGGCCAGGAGGCGCGCATCGCGCCGGAGGCCCGGATCGCCGGCCGGGTGATCCAGCACCAGCCCCGGTTCTTCGACCGCGCCGGCCGCGTGCTCACCGTGCTCGAGCTGGTGACGCGGACGCTGGTGGTGGTGAATCTCTTCGTCAGCGGCGTGGTGCTCTTCCTCCTGTTCCCGCGCTTCACGGTGGCGGCCGCGCGCACGGCGGAGCGCCGGCCGTGGACGAGCCTCGGCACCGGCGTCGCCGTCCTCGTGCTCACGCCCCTCGCGGCGGTGTTCCTTGCCCTCACCGTCATCGCGATCCCGCTCGCGCTGGCTCTGGCCGCCCTCTACGTCCTCGCCCTCTTGCTGGGCTTCATCATCGCCGCCTTCGCTCTGGGTGATGTCGGCGCGCGCGCCTTCCGGCTCGGCGCCGCTCACGGCCGCGGGGCACGCATCGCCCGGCTGGCCCTGGCGGTGCTGGCGCTCGCTCTCGTCCGCTTCGTGCCGGTGGCGGGGCCGCTGATCCTGCTCGTCGCGCTCGCGCTGGGCGTCGGTGCCTGGACGCGGCGGCTCTACCGCGGCTATCTCGGAATTCCCGAAGAGGAAGGAGTCTTCCCATGACCGTCACCGCGCTCGAGATCACCACCCGCGCCCCCATTCTCGCCGGCCGCCCCTTCGGCGACGCCGGGCCCTACGAGAAGATCGCCGGCCGGCTGCGCTTCGAGGTCGACCCCGTCCATCCGCAGCACCGCGCGATCACCGACCTCGAGCTGGCGCCGCGGAACGGCGCGGGGCGGGTGGAGTTCAGCGCGGACTTTTATCTCCTGCAGCCCGTCCAGTCCACGCGGGGTCGCCTGCTGGTGGACGTGCCCAACCGTGGCCGCAAGGTGGCGCTCGGCATGTTCAACAGCACGCCGCGCGCCGCCGATCCCACCACCGCGGAGGACTTCGGCAACGGCTTCCTCATGCGCTGGGGCTACACGGTGGCCTGGGTGGGCTGGCAGCCGGACGTGCCGCGCCAGGACGGGCTGATGGCGCTGGACTCGCCGCGGGCGCGCGGGGCGGAGGGTCCCGTCACCGGCCGGCTCCGCTGCCAGTGGCGGCCGAGCGCGAAGGTGGACACCCTGCCCCTGGCCGACCGGTATCACATCCCGTATCCCGCCGCCTCGCTCGAGGACGCGGAGGCGGAGCTGACCGTGCGCGAGCACGGAGGCGCGCCCCGCCTGCCGGTGGCGCGCGCCGCGTGGCGCTTCGCCCGCCGGGAGGCCGACGGGCGCGTGTCGCCGGACGCCTCGTATCTGCATCTCCCCGGCGGCTTCGAGCCGGGTCGGATCTACGAGTTCATTTACCGCTCCCAGGATCCGACCCTGGTGGGCCTCGGTCTGCTGGCCGTCCGCGACGTGGGCGCCTGGCTGCGCTTCGGGTCCGCGGCGGCGGGAAATCCCAGCGCGGGGCGGCTCGACCGCGCCTATGCCTTCGGCGTCTCGCAGACCGGGCGCTTCCTCCGCCACCTCCTCTATCTGGGGCTCAACGAGGACGAGAGCGGGCGCCAGGTCTACGACGCGGTGTTCCCGCACGTGGCGGGCGGCCGGCGGGGCGAGTTCAACATGCGCTTCGGCCAGCCCTCGCTCAATGCGACCCAGAGCGTGGGCAGCCTCTTCCCGTTCACCGACTCGGAGCAGCTGGATCCGGTGACCGGGCAGCGTGACGGGCTGCTGTCGCGTCTGGCCGCCGGCGGCAAGATGCCGAAGATCTTCACCGTGAACACCTCCGCCGAGTACTGGCGCGGGGACGCCTCGCTCGTGCACACCGACATCGAGGGCCGCGCCGACGTGGAGCCGCCCGACCATGTCCGGATCTATCTCTTCGCGGGCACCCAGCACACACCGGGGGCGCTGCCGCCGCCGGCGGCGGATCCCAATACCGGCGACCGCGGCCGCGTCCCGTTCAATACGGTGGACTACGCGCCGTTGCTCCGCGCCACCCTCGTCAACCTCGATCGCTGGGTCAGCGACGGGACCGCGCCACCGCCCAGCGCGGTGCCGCGACTGGCCGATGGCACCGCGGTGGCCGCGGAGTCGACGGCGGCCACCTTCGCGCGCATCCCGGGCGTGCGCTTCCCGGATCGCCTGAGCCGGCCCGTGCGGCTCGACTGGGGCTCCGACTGGGCGCGCGGCGTCGTCTCCAACCTGCCGCCCAAGGCGGGCCCGGCCTATGTGAGCCATGTCTCGGCGGTGGACGCCGACGGCAACGAGGTGGCGGGTATCCGGCCGCCGGAGCTGCTGGCGCCGCTGGCCACCTTCACCGGCTGGAACCTCCGGCATCCGTCCCAGGGCGCTTCCGGAGACCTCATGAGCATGATGGGCTCGACCTTCCCGCTCGCCGCCACCGCCGCCGCGCGGGAGGCGGCGGGCGATCCGCGCGCGTCCATGGCCGAGCGCTACGGCGACCGGCCGGGTTATCTCGAGCGGGTGCGCGCGGCGGCGCAGGCGGCGGTGGAGCGGCGTCACCTGCTCGCCGAGGACATTCCCGCCATCGTGGCGCGCGCGGGCGCGCAGTGGGACCTCTTCCAGGCAGGGCTCGGGGGGGCGGAGTGATGGCGCGGAAGGCACCCACCGTCGGCATCGTCGGGCTCGGCTTCGGCCGCGCCCATATCCCGGCCTTCCAGGCCAATGGGTGCGAGGTGGTGGCGGTGTGCCAGCGCGACGAGGCGACCGCGCAGAAGATCGCCGGTCGCTACGGCGTGCCCCAGACCTTCACGCGCTGGGAGGAGATGCTCGACCGGGCGCGGCCCGAGGTCGTGGTCATCGCCGCGCCGCCCGCGCTGCACAAGCCCATCGCCCTGGCCGCGTTCGAGCGGGGCGCCCACGTGCTCTGCGAGAAGCCGCTGGCGATGGACGCCGAGGAGGCGCGCGCCATGATCGAGGCCGCGGCCCGCGCCAAGCGCGTGGGGATGACGGCGTTCAACTGGCGATTCTCCGCCTCCATGCTGCGCTTTCACGACATGGTCCAGGCGGGTCATGTGGGCCGGCCCTTTCACCTGGGCGGCCGCTGGCTGGGCGCCCGCTGGGCCGACGAGTCGGCAGCCTCGACCTGGCGCATGGACCGCGCGCAGGCCGGCCATGGCGCCATGGGGGACATGGGCGTGCACCTGGTCGACCTCGTGCGCTGGAGCTTCGGCGAGTTCCGGCAGGTGGCGGCGCTGGGCCGCGTGGCCCATCCCTCGCGCACCGTGCCCGGCGGCGAGCGAGCTGCGGACGCGGAGGACTACTGCGCGGTGCTGGGCGAGCTCGCCTCCGGCGCCACCGTCACGCTCCAGGCAAGCCGCGCGGCGCGCGGCGCCAACGAGAATTCGCTGGAGGCCTACGGTGACAAGGGCGCGCTCGTCTACCGCATGAATCGCGAGGCCCCGCGGTGGTGGCACGCCGAGCTGCGCGCCACTCAGAACGGCGGCGGTCTGCAGCCGGTGAAGGTGCCGGCAGTGGTGCCGCGCTCGGCGGGCGACGGGGACGCCATGGAGTCGGTGGGCAAGGCCACCATCGCGCCCCTGGTGAAGCGGCTGCTCGCCGCCATCCGCAAGGGTGAGAGTGCGAGCCCGTCCTTCGAGGACGGCATGCGGGCGCAGGCGGTGCTGGACGCGGTGCTGGAGTCGGAGCGGCGCGGGGGCTGGGTCACCGTCGCCGGCGGCTGAGCGGCCGGAAGTCAGAGCTTGTTGAACCCGTTCAGCGCGGCGACCTTGTAGGCCTCGGCCAAGGTCGGGTAGTTGAAGACCGTGTCGCGGAAGTAGTCGATGGTGCCGTCCAAGGTCAGCACCGCCTGGCCGATATGGATGATCTCGGACGCGCCCTCTCCGATCACGTGGACGCCCAGCACCTTCCGCGTCAGCGGATCAAAAAGGATCTTGAGGAAGCCGATGTCGTCCCCGATGATCTGCCCGCGCGCTAGCTCGGCGTACTTCGCCATGCCGACCTCGTAAGGGATGCGCGCGCGGGTGAGCTCCTGCTCGGTCCGCCCCACCATGGAGATCTCCGGCACGCTGTAGACGCCGTAGGGCAGCAGCTCGGGGCGGCTCACGCAGGGAAGGCCAAACATGTGGCAGGCGGCGAGCCGCCCTTGCTCCATGGAGGTCGAGGCGAGCGAGGGGAAGCCGATCACGTCACCGGCCGCGTAAATGTGCGGGACCGCGGTCTGGCCGGCGCCGTTGACGGCGATCCGTCCCCGCGAGTCGGCCTGGAGGCCCGCTGCCTCGAGGGCGAGCCCCTCGGTATTGGCCTGCCGGCCCACCGTGTAGAGGAGGGCATCCCCCTGCACGGTCTTGCCGCTTTCGAGGCGCGCCAGCACCCGGCCGCGCGCGTCGCGCTCGACGCCGATGACGGTCTCGCCGAGGCGGAAGGTCGCCCCCTGACGCCGCATGTGGTACGACAGCGCCTCGATCATCTCCTGATCCAGGAAGTCGAGGATGGTAGGCCGCTGGTCGATCACGGTCACCGTGTGCCCCAGGGCGGTGAGCATGGACGCGTATTCCAGGCCGATAACGCCCGCGCCCACCACGATCGTCTGCTTGCCCAAGCTGTCCACGGTGAGGAGCTGGTCGGAGTCGAAGATGTGACGGCCGTCAAGCGGGATGCCCGCGCTATGCGCGGGGCGCGTGCCGCAGGCGATGAGGATCCGCTCGGCGGCCAGAGGAACCCCGCCACTGGGTGTCTCGACGACGAGGGTATGCGGATCGGCGAATCGCGCGGTGCCGTGGACGGTTTCGATGCCGTTGCGCTTGAGCTGGCTGCGGACAATCTCGGTCTCGCGGTCCAGCACGGTTCGCACCCGCGACACGAGGTCCGCCACCGAGATCCGGTCCTGCAGGGTGTAGTCGCGGCCATAGAAGGTCCGCTGACGGAAGCCCGAGAGATAGAGGATGGCTTCCCGGAGGGCCTTGCTGGGGATGGTCCCGGTATGGATGCAAACGCCCCCGATCATGTCGCGGCGGTCTACCACGGCCACACGCTTGCCGAGCTTGGCCGCGGCCACCGCCGCCTTTTGGCCGGCGGGGCCACTTCCGATCACGGCGAGGTCATAGAGGATATCGGGCATGGGCATCTCCAAAACGTCGGGTCGCGGCGGATGTTACCAGAATCGCACCGCTTCGTTTATGAAGGGTCAAGCATCTCTTGACAAATCCGACCGGGAAACGTCTAATACCGTTGTCATGAGCCGATCTTCCATGGAATCGTGCTGTAAGTGCTTGCGATGTAAAGCGGAGTGGCTTCTCATAGCGTAGCTTGTGGGCTGAGGCAGATGACCAAGCCGGGGAGCCCGTCCCCGGCCTTTGTGTTCCTGGGTAGATTCGCAAGACGAGGGAGATGACCATGGCCGAGGGCAATGGGGTTGTCGTGACGCCGGTGCCGCCCAAGGAAACCAAGGCTCAGCGGGCCGAGCGGCTCAAGGGCGCGCTCAATCCATGGACGGCCTACGCGGAGATCGAGCGGTTCGCCCGCGATGGCTTCGACTCGATCCCGCCGGAGTGGCTGAATACCTATTTCCGCTGGTGGGGCCTTTACACCCAGGGCGACGGCATCGGGGCGGTGGGCGGGACCGGCGGCGAGGGCAAGGCGCTCCGCTACTTCATGCAGCGGATTCGCATCCCGAACGGCTTCCTCACCGCGACCCAGCTCCGCGCCATCGCCGGTCTCACCGAGCGTCATGCCCGCGGCGTGGCCGACCTCACGGTGCGCCAGAACATCCAGCTCCACTGGGTGCAGGTGGAGAGCCTGCCCGAGATCGTCTCGACCCTGTCCCGCGTGGGCATCACCACGATCGGCACCTGCGGCGACGTCACCCGCAATATCACGGGCTGCCCGGTGGCCGGGGTCGACGCCGACGAGATCGCGGACGCCTCGCCCCTGGTGGAGGCCGCCACCGCCATGCTCAACGGAGCGCCCGAGTTCTACAATCTGCCGCGCAAGTTCAAGGTCTCCATCGCCGGCTGCCGTGTGTGGTGCTCGTACCCGGAGATCAACGACGTGGGGCTCACCGCCATCCGCCATCCCGACTCCGGCGAGACGGGCTTCTCGCTGCGCGTGGGCGGCGGGCTCTCCACCGATCCGCATCTCGCCCCGCGCCTCGACGTCTTCGTGCGCTGGGACCAGGCCCTGGCGGTGTTGAAGGCGGTGGCCGAGATCTTCCGGGACAGCGATGTCCTCCGCGAGCACCGCGAGAAGGCGCGGCTCAAGTTCCTGTTCCTCCGCCATGGCTGGACGGCGGAGCGGTTCCGCGCCGAGATCGAGGCGCGGCTGGGCCACGACCTGGCGCCCGCCGTACCCGAGACGCCGCCGGACGACGTGTATCGTGACCACGTGGGGCTGCACCAGCAGCGGCAGCCGGGCCTGACCTATGCGGGCTTCCCCATCCTCCGCGGGCGCCTCGATCCGGACACCATGCGGGCGGCGGCGGACCTCGCCGAGCGCTTCGGCTCCGGCGCGCTCCGCACCACCCACATGCAGAACCTGGTGATCCTCGACGTGCCGCGCGAGCGGGCGGCCGCGCTCACCGCGGAAGCAGAGGCTGCCGGACTCGCCCTGTCCGCCTCGCCGTTCCGGCGTGGCACCGTGGCCTGCACGGGCACGGAGTTCTGCAAGATCGCGCTCACCGAGACCAAGGGCTTCGCGCGGCACCTGGTGGAGGAGCTGGAGACGCGCCTGCCGGGCTTCGACCGGCACGTGAAGATTCACGTGACAGGCTGCCCGAATTCCTGCGGCCAGCACTGGATCGCCGACATCGGGCTCGAGGGCAAGAAGGTGAAGGGCCCGGCCGGTCTCGAAGACGCGTACTACATCTGCGTGGGCGGGGGGCTGGGCCGGCACGCCTCGGTCGCGCGCCCGGTGGGCTTCCGCGTGCCCGCGCGCGAGACGCCCGCCGCCCTGGAGCGCCTGCTGCGCGCGTACCTGGACCTCCGCGCGCCCGGCCAGAGCTTCCGGGACTTCGCGGCCGCACGCACCGACGACGACCTGCGGGCGCTCCTTGCGGGCGGGGCGGTGGGGGCCGTCGCCCGCGACCTGCCCGTGGCCGCCACCCCTCACAATCTCGAATAGACCGCAGGAGACGACGATGAGCGCGAGCCTTGGCGATCTCGCCCCCTGATGTCGGAGCCGGACCGGTGAGCGTTCCCTATCCGATCTTTCTCGACCTCGTGGATCGCCCCTGCCTGGTAGCCGGCGGCGGCCCCGTGGCCGAGGCCAAGGTGCGCGGGCTCCTCGCCGCGGGCGCGCGCGTCACCGTGGTGAGCCCGACGCTCACGCCCGCGTTGACCGCGCTCGCGGCGGAGGGTCATCTCACGCATCAGGCCCGCGAGTACGCGCCGGGCGATCTCGCGGGCTCTGCGCTGGCCTTCGCCGCCACCGGGGATCGCGCGGTGAGCCGGGCCATCCGGGCGGAGGGCCGGGCGCGCGGCGTCTGGGTCAACGCGGCCGATGACGCCGAGCACTGCGACTTCCTCCTGCCCGCGGTCTTGCGCCGGGGGGCGCTCGCGGTGGCGGTGTCGAGCGGCGGGGCCAGCCCCGCGCTCACGCGCGCCGTGCGTGACGAGCTGGAGCGTTATTTCCCGGCCGACTTCGGCGGCTTCGTGGAGGTGGTGGCCGCGCTGCGCCGCGAGCTCCGCGAGCGGGGCGCGCCGGTCACGGCCGAGGGCTGGCGGTCCGCGCTGGAGGACGAGCTGCGCGCGTGGTCGAACGGGAGCGGGGTGGGCGACGGGGCGCTCGGCGCCGGCGCGCGCCTCCGCTCGCGGCTGGAGGGCACGTGATCCGCGGGGAGCGCCCGGGGCCAGCGGAGCACGGGATGCCGGCGGAGCCAGCGAAGACAGTGGGGCGCGTGGCGCTGGTCGGCGCGGGGCCGGGTGATCCCGGCCTCATGACGGTGCGCGGACTCGCGCTGCTCCAGGCCGCCGAGGCGGTGGTCTACGATCGCCTCGTCGCGCCCGCGCTGCTCCTCGAGGCGCCACCCGCGGCGGAGCGCGTCTACGTCGGCAAGCGCCCAGGCGCCCACGAGGTGTCCCAGCCCGAGATCAACGCCATCCTGGTGGCGCTGGCGCGGCGGGGCCTCCAGGTGGTCCGGCTCAAGGGCGGCGATCCCTTCGTGTTCGGGCGGGGCGGCGAGGAGGCGGCGGCCCTGGCCGCGGCGGGGATTCCCTGCGAGGTGGTCCCCGGCGTGAGCGCGGCGCTGGCCGCCCCCGCCGCCGCCGGCATCCCGGTCACCCACCGCGGCGTCGCCGCCTCGTTCGCGGTGATCACGGGCCACGAGGACCCTGCCAAGGGCGAGCCGACGGTGAACTGGAACGCGCTCGCCCACGCGGTGGATACGCTGGTGGTGCTCATGGGCACGGAGTCGCTGCCCGGTATCGCGCGAACCCTGATCGCGCGGGGCCGCCCCGGCGACACGCCCGTGGCGCTCATCCATCGCGGCACGACGCCGGAGCAGGAGACCGTCGTCTCGACGCTCGATGCGCTCGCCGCGCTTTCCGGGCCCGTACCGCTCCCCCCACCCGTCACCGCGGTCATCGGCGACGTGGTGTCGCTGCGCGCCCACCTCGGCATCGCGCGTCAGGATAGTGATACCGTGTCTTTCCACCCTGATGCGCTCGTGACGCGTATCGAAAGGATGTGACCATGAACCGTCGACAGCTCCTCAAGCTCGGCTTCGTCGCCAGCGGCACCTTCGCTGTTGGAGGGCTCGCGCGGCTCGGCACGCGGACGGCCTCGGCTCAGATCGGCTCCGTGCCCACGGTGGACCGGCTGGTCCTCACCAATGTCGTGGACAATATCTACGACGTCTTCGCCAAGGCGGGCCGGCTCGACACCATCACGGTGCAGCGCACGCCGGTGGGGCCCGCCCCGCTGCTCGCCGAGCACGGGCTCGCGTATCACATCGAGTCGCATCGCGGCGCCGAGCAGCGCCAGATCCTGCTGGACTTCAGCCTCACCGACATCAACCTGTTCAACAACTACCAGTCGCTCAAGGTGGATCCCTACGCGGCGGACGCCCTCATTCTGAGCCACGGCCACCGGGACCACTACGGCGCGCTACCGACGCTGGCGCGGCTGGGGCAGGGGAAGTTCAGGACCGGCACCACCGTGTACGCGGGCGGCGAGGACACTTTCTGCGCGCGGGTGGTGGTGACCAACGCCGGGAACCTCGACCAGGGTCGGCTCGACGCGCCGGCGCTGGAGGCCCTGGGCCTGCGGGTCGCGCTCGCCAAGCAGCCGACGATCGTGGCCGGCCATGCCTTCACCTCGGGCCAGATCGCCCGTGTCACCGACTTCGAGCGGCCGCCGGGGTCGGCGCGGCTCGTCGCCGGGCCGCCGGACTCGGCCTGCGCGGTCACGCATTTCGGGCTCACCCAGGTGGTGGCCAATCCGGGCGAGCTGGTGCCCGATACCTTCCAGGGGGAGCATGCGACCGCCTTCCACGTCCGGGACCGCGGACTGGTGGTGATCACCTCCTGCGGTCATGCCGGCGTGATCAACTCGGTGCGGCAGGTCCAGAAGGCTACCGGGATCGACAAGGTCCACGCCGTCGTGGGTGGCTTCCATCTCGCCCCCGCCTCCGATGAAGTGGTGGCCAGGACGGTCGCCGCCTTCAAGGCCATCAACCCCGACTACATCATTCCCATGCACTGCACCGGGCTCAACACCATCTTCGCCGTCCAGCGCGAGCTGCCGGCCAAGCTCGTGATGCCCTCGACCGGCACCCGGGTGCTCTTCGGCGCCTGAGCGTCACTTCGTTCCTTCGGTCACCACCTGCTCGAGGCGGGCGCGCATGCCGCGCTCGCGCTCCAGATCGCCGCGGGTGACCTGGAGCTCCTCGCGCGCCTTCGCGAGCGCTTCGTCCGCCGCCTCCGCGCGGTGGCGCGCCTGCTCCAGCTCGCCGGCCTGCCGTCCGGCCGGCACGCCCCACCAGAGATATCCCGCGGTACCTCCCACGAGCAATGCCACCATGGTGACGACGACCACGATGCGGGTCATGGCGCTTCCTCCTGTGTCTTATAATCCCTCCATCGTGCGGCGCGGGGAACCCGGAAAGTCGCGGAGGATCTATCGGTGATCGTGACGCGATGGGGCCGCGCGATCCGCACCGCGGGGGCGGCGCTGCTCCTGGCCGGATGCGCGTCCGCCGTCGACGTCATCGCCACGAGCCCGTCCGCCACCAGTCAGCTGCTCGTGTTCCGCGCTCTCGAGCGGGCCGTCGCCGACCTCGATCTGACGCGGCTGCGAGGCCGCCGGGTGGCCCTCGAAGTCATCTCTCAGCTCGGCGAGCTCGGCCTGGAAAAAGAGCCGAAATTCGCCGCCGCATATCTCGAGACGTGGCTGCGCACCAAGGGCGTCGAGGTGGGCGCCGACCATCCGGAGCTCCGCCTGCACGCTTATCTGCTGACCCTGGGATCGGATCGCGGCCAGACTTTCGTGGGCATTCCCGCGTTCCAGGTCCCCGTGCTCACCATCCCAGTTCCGGAGATCGCGCTCTTCAAGTGGGTGCGAAACCGGGGCCGGGCGGACCTCCGTGTCTACGCGTTCGACGCCACGCAGAGAACCTTTGTCGAGGTGCTCCCCGACACGACCGGACGCTCGAAGTTCGACGACTTCACGATCCTGCTGGTGGCGGGCTTCACGGTGACGGACCTCGAGGAGCCCCTCCCGGGCACGCCGCCGCGCAAGCAGCCCTGACGGCTCGCCGCTCGCCCCGCCCGCTTCCGCCTACTTCTCCTCGAAGCTCGACTGCCAGAAGCGCACGCCCTTGCCCAGATCCTTCCATTCCGCGGCGGGGCGTTTGTCCAGCGACTTGCCGAAGTCGATCGCGGGTGGCATGCGCAGGTCGTGACCGAGCGTTTCCGGGAAGAGCTTCACCAGCTCCGCGGGCTCGAAGCGATGGTCTGCCTCCAGGCGCCGGATGGCCTGCGGCTGGGCGAGGAGAGTATAGCCGTAGCCGAAGGAGTGAAAGGCCTGCCCATTGACGTGGGCGGCGGCGTCGCTGGCGAGAAAGACCACCAGGGGCGCCACGTTGTCGGGATCGCGCTCGGTGCCCTTGGCCTGCTCGCTCGGCCACTTGCCGGTCTGCTCGAAGACCGCACGCCCGCGTGGCGTGGAGTCGATCATGCGCGTGGCACCGCTGGGCAGGATGGCGTTGCTGGTGACCCCGTACTTGCCCAGCGCGTGCGCGGTGGACCAGGTGAGCCCGAGGATGCCCGCCTTGCCGGCGGCGTAATTCGGCTGGCCCGGGGAGCCCAGCGCCGACACCGAGGACATGTTGACGATGCGCCCGGCCTTGGCCTCTCGCATGTGGACGGAGGCGGCGCGGATGGTGTTGAACGTGCCCTTGAGGTGGACGGCCAGCACGATGTCCCACTCTTCCTCGGTCATGTTGAAGATCATGCGGTCCCGGAGGATGCCCGCCACGTTCACCACGATGTCGATGCGGCCCCACTCGCGCACCGCCTGCTCCACCATGTCGGTGGCCTGGCCGAAGTCGGACACCGAGCCGAAGTTCGGCACCGCCTGGCCGCCGGCCTTGACGATCTCGTCCACCACCTGCTGGGCGGGCGACTTGTCGGTACCCTCACCGCCCAGCGCGGCGCCGAGATCGTTGACGACGACCTTGGCCCCTTCCTTCGCCAACGCGATCGCGATGCCGCGCCCGATGCCGCGGCCCGCCCCGGTCACCACCGCCGTCTTGCCGTCGAGGAGTCCCATCAGGAGCCCTTCTCCTTTCGTCCGTTCGTGCTGCGTTTGGCCGCGCCGGCGGTGGTCCGCCGAGCGGTTCTCCTGGCCCCGTGCCGAGCGGCCCGATAGTCGCCGAAGCGCCCGTCGCGCTGGTCGAGCGCGCGCTTGAGGTTGGCCCGCACTTCTTTCCGATACGCCACCGACTCGGGCTGGTGAAAGGCCAGCGCCTGGAGCTCGGTGCCCGCGCGGATGGCCGCGCGCATGCCCATGATCTCCATCGCGCGATGGACGGAGCGCTTGTTGATCTGCTGCAGCGAGGTGGGGATCTTGGCCACCCGCTCCGCGATCTCGAGCACACGCGCCTCGAGGCGGGTGGCCGGATAGGCGCGATTGGCCAGCCCGATGCGCGCGGCCTCAGCGCCCGACACCGGATCGCCGGTGAGCATCAGCTCCATGGCGTGCCGCATGCCTGCGAGCCAAGGGTGGAACTGAGTGTCGGGCGGGCTCATGAGGCGCACCGGCGGATAGCCGATCTGCGCGTCCTCCGCCACGTAGACGAGGTCGCAGGCGGCGGCCAGCTCGCTGCCGCCGGCGAGGCAATAGCCGTGTACCTGGGCGATCACCGGCTTGGCAAGGTCCCAGATCTGGAACCAGCCGTCCACCACGTGGCGCGGCCAGTGCCCGTCGCCCCCCGCCGTCGGATAGGGCCGTCCCTGGGTGAGGTCGGCCCCGAGGTCATAGCCCGCGGAGAAGCAGACCCCGGCGCCACGCACGATGGACACCCGCACGGCGTCGTCCCCGTCGGCGCGGCGGAGGGCGTCGAAGAGCTCGCCGCGCAGCTCGTTGCTGAGCGCATTGCGCTTCTCGGGCCGGTTGAGCGTCACCCGGCGCACGCCGGGCCGCGGGGAGTCCACCACGATGAAGCGATACGGCGCGCCGGGCATCGCGGTCAGGCGGAGTCAGGCGGCAGCGCGGCGAGGAACTCGCCCAGCACGCGGTTGAACGCCTCGGGCTGGTCGAGATTGGCCGAGTGCCCGGCCCCCGCGATCACCTCGAGGCGGGCGCCGGGGATCTTGCCCGCCATGTACCGGCAGGGCGCGAGGAAGGGCTCGTCCTGGTCGCCCACGATGATGAGGGTGGGCACGCGGATGGCGGGCAGGGTCTCGATGACGCGGCCGTCGTGCTGGGCGAGCATGCCCCGGGCGGCGTGCGCCAGCCACTTCGCCGAGCGATGGTGGCGGACCGCATCGCGCATCTCCCGGCTCGAGCCGGCCAGCACGCCGAGGCCGCTGGTCTCCAGCTCCGCGGCCCGGCGGAAGGCGCGCTCGTTCCACGCCGCGCGTGCCTCCGCGTTCCGGTAGCCGGGGCCCGAGTCGCAGATCACCAGCGCGCGCACCATTTCCGGATACGCCGCGTGGAAGGCGAGGGAGACGTAGCCACCCAGCGAGAGGCCGCCGACGATCGCCCGCCGTATTCCGAGGTGGACGAGAAGAGCCCGCATGTCGGCCACGGTGTGGTCGGCGGAGTAGTGGGCGGGATCATCGGGGCTCTCCGTCTCGCCGTGGCCCCGCATGTCCCAGGTGATCACCTGCCAGCGATCGGCGAGGGCACGGCGCTGGCCGTCCCACATGCGGCCGGTAGCGCCGAAGCCGTGCGACAGGAGCAGCGCGGGCCCCGCGCCGTCGACGTCATAGTGCAGGCCAGCGCCGTCGACCGCCGCGGTAGACACCGCTATTCTCTTCCGGTGCCGAGTCGAGTGACGAGCCAGACGAGGGCCGAGGGAGGCGTGGGCGCGAAGCGTACGTGAGTGTACGTTGAGCGACCGAGAACGAAGTCTGGCGACGTCAATCGGCTCGGCACTACTTGGCGGCTCGGCACTACTTGGCGCCCGGCGGAGCGCCCATGTCCCGCGCCACCGCGATCTCCCGGCTCTGGTCGCGCGAGCGCGTGGGGCTGATCACGATCTCCTCGATCACGGTGCGCGCGGGCAGGGTGACGCAGAGGAGGATGGCCTCGGCCACGTCCTCCGGCATCATCATGGTCGCGCGGGCGGCGGCGTCCGGCGGCATCGGGCGGTTGTCGAGGATGGGCGTGTCCACCTCGGCGGGCATGATGGTGGTGGCGCGGATGCCCTTGTCGCGGAGCACGGTGTGCACGTGCCCCATCATGTTGCGCTGGGCCGCCTTGGCGGCGCCGTACACCGAGCCGCCGATGAGGCCGGGCTTCAGCGCTGCATAGGAGGAGACGGTCACGATGGTGCCTCCGCCGCGCTCGATCATGCTGGGCAGCACCGCCTGGGTGAGGAGATAGGCGCCGGTGACGTTGACCGCCATCACCTTTTCCCACTCCTCCAGCCCGATCCAGCGGAGGTTGCGGACCTTGCTGGAGTGCCCGGCATTGTTGATGAGGACGTCCACCTTGCCGAACTGCGCGAGCGTCCACTGGGCCAGCTCCTGGGCCTCGGCGGGCCGGGACACGTCGCCGGGATGCGCCACCGCCTGGCCGCCGGCGCCCGTGATCTCGGCCACCACGTCCTCCAGCGGCGGCTTGCGCCGCCCGCTGATCACCACGCGCGCCCCTTCCTTCGCCAGCATGAGGGCGGTGCAGCGGCCGATGCCGGTGCCGCCGCCGGTGACGATCGCGACCTTGCCGTCGAGGCGGGCCATGGCGCGCGCCTAGTAGCCCGGCAGCTTGCCGGCCTTCACGCCCGTCTTCTTGACCGCGGCCGCTTCCTCCGCGGCGCGCTGGGCGAGGAAGCGGCTGTCGCTGGCGAGGGTGACGAACTGATAGCCGGCCTCGATCATCTTGAGCGAGTAGGCGGACGTGCTGTTGTGGATGCCCGCGATCACTCCATGCTTCTTGCACGCCTCCACGATCTTCTGCTGGGCCTCCACCACCGGCGCATCGGTCTGGTCGAGGCGGGGCTTGCAGCCGAGTGCGAGGGAGAGATCGGAGGGGCCCACGTAGATGGCGTCCACCCCAGGCACGCTGAGGATGTCGTCGAGGTTCTTGAGCGCCTCCGCGGTCTCGATCATGGGCATGACCACGATGTCGTCGTTGGCATGGTCGCCGTAGTCGGCGCCCGCGTAGATGGAGGCGCGCACGGGACCCCAGGAGCGGTGGCCGCGGGGCGGATACTTGCAGTGGCGCACCAGCGCCTCCGCCTCCTCGCGCGTGTTGATCATGGGGCAGATGACGCCATAGACGCCGGCATCGAGAATCTTCATGAGCCGCGCCGGATCATTCCACGGGACGCGCGCCATCGGGACCACGTCGGTGGTGGAGATGGCCTGGAGCATGGTCACCGCCACCTGGTAGTCGACGACACCGTGCTGCATGTCCACCACGAGGGAGTCGAAGCCCTGATGGGCCATCACCTCGGCGGAGAACGCGCTGGGAATGGCCAGCCAGCCGTTCACCACCGCCTCGCCGCGCGCCCAGATCTTCCGGAGGGTATTCTCTCTCACTACGGTCTCCTTTGGCCGGGATGACAGGGCCGGGACGGCCGGGACCACGATGACCAGCGCAACCTAGCACGCGCGCCGGGGCTCGGCAACCGGCCCCGACCCGCGGTCGGCGGTCAGCGGGGCCGACGGCGGAAGGCGTCCCGCATGCGATCGAGGCCCTCGGTGAGCAGGGCGCGGGGACAGCCGAAATTCAACCGCGCGAAACCCTGGCCGCCGGGGCCGAAGGTGACCCCGTCGTTGAGCGCCACGCGCGCCTGGTCCAGGAAGAAGGTGTAGGGATCGTTGCCGGAGATTCCCGCCCCCCGGAAGTCGAGCCAGGCGAGGTACAGGCCTTCGGGCGGATGGACCACGACGCCGGGGAAGTGCTCGCGCACGTACGCCACCGTGTAGTCGCGGTTGGCCTCGAGATAGACCATGAGGGCGTCGAGCCAGGGACCGCCGTCGCGATAGGCGGCGTGCGCGGCGGCGAAGCCGAAGACGTTGGGATTGGCCACCAGGTCCACCTTGGTGGCGAGGAATTTTTCGCGGAGCGCGGCGTCGGTGACCACCGCGATGGCGCACTTGAGGCCGGCGAGGTTGAACGTCTTGGAGGGCGACATGAGGGTGACGGTGCGGGCCGCCACTTCGGGGCCCAGCGAGGCGATGGGCACGTGCCGCTGCCCCGCGTAGATCAGATCACAGTGAATCTCGTCGGCGATGATCGCGACGCCGCGCCGCCCGCAGATCTCCGCCATCCGCGCCAGCTCCTCGCGCGTGTAGACGCGGCCGGTCGGATTGTGCGGGTTGCACAGGATGAAGGCGCGGGTGCGACTGTGGATCGCGCGCTCGAACGCCTCCCAGTCCACCTCGTAGCGGCCGTCCGCGCGGCGCGCCAGCGGTGCCTCGTCGCGGGTGAGGCCCATGTTGCCCGGGCAGCGCAGGATGGGCGGGTAGACCGGCACCTGCTCCAGAAGGCCGTCGCCCGGCGAGGCGAAGACGCGCGCCGCCATGTTCAGGCCCGCGATCACGCCCGGCAGCAGCACCACCGCCTCGGGGCCGACGCGCCAGCCGTAGCGCTTCTGGAGCCGATCCGCCACCACCTCGAAGAACTCCGGCTCCTCGTACACATAGCCGTACACGCCGTGCTCGGCGCGCTCGCGCAGCGCGCGAACGACCGGCTCGGGGGAGGCGAAGTCCATGTCCGCGACCCAGAGCGGCAGGACGTCCTTGTCGAACTTGCGCCACTTGTTGCTCGCGGTGGGACGCCGGTCGATGAGGCGATCGAAGTCGAACGTCGGGGCCATGGAAGTCCTCCGGCCGATTATACTGGGCTCGAAGCCGCGATTTGTCCATCCCACCACTCGAGGAGGCGCGCGCATGCCGTATCGGATCAACCACATCCACCTGAAGTCTCCCGACCCGCTCAAGACCGCGCAGTGGTACGTCACGGCTTTTGGCTTCACGATCAACTCGGATGAGGTGCGAGTATTCGGCGACCGATTCATCCGGTGCTCCAGCGCGGAAGGCGGCGTCAACGTGAACATCTCCGGCGCCCGCAGCGGCGAGACGCTGGGCCCCGGCGACGCCTCCGCGCATCACGGGCTCGAGCACTTCGGCCTGGACTCCACCGACATCGAGGCCGATATCAAGCGGCTGGTGGGGCTGGGCGCTCAGACGCTCGAGGGGCCGATCAATATGGCGAACGGCGGGCGCATCGCCTTTCTTCGCGGTCCCGACGATACGCGGCTCGAGCTGGTCCAGGCTCCCCGCAAAGGCAAGGACCCCTGTTGAGAGCGTGAGTGACGACCGACGAAGACCGGCGCCTGCGCTCGAGCTCAGGCCGCGCGGCCCTTCACCGCCCAGGCGCGCGCGATCAGCGCGAGGCTACCGTCGGGACGGATGGGAAGGGCCGCACGGAGCCGCTCCCGTAGCGTCGCCCGGTGCTCCTCGCTGAGCGACATGCAGTACGCGGGTGCCGGGCCCTGACCCCCGAGAAACGGCGTCCAGTAGTCGTCGAAATCCGGAAACGTGGTGGCGACGTCCACGGACCGCGTCGTGACCTCGTCGAGCCCCGCCGCGCGAGCCAGCTCGGCGAGCGGCCCCGGCCGGCACAGGGGAAAGCGCAGACCTTCGGCGAGGTCCCGCGCCGCGGGGTCCAGCTCCGCCGCCACGTCCCAGAAGTAGCGCATGAGCTGCATCTCCCCCGCGTAGTCCCACACGTACACCGCCACCACGCCGCCGGGCTTTACCACCCGGCGCATCGCGCCCATCATCCGGGCGGGCTCCGGAACGAAATTGAGCACGAGACCGGACACGGCGGCGTCGAAGGCGGCGTTCTCGAAGGGGAGCGCCTGCGCGTCGCCCACCTGGAACGACGCACGCGGGTCGGAGGCAAGGCTCCGGGCGTGATCGACGAACCCCGCGGATGCGTCGATGCCGACGATGGTCGAAGGGGCGCTGTGCTCGAGGATGGTCCGGCTCAGCGCGCCCGTGCCACAGCCCACGTCGAGCCAGCGCCGGCCCGCGGGCACGGCGAGCCAGCCGAGGAAGTCGCGCGCGACGAGCCGGCTCCAGCGGCCGATATAGCGCTCGTACGCGCTCCCGATTGCCCATACGCCGCCGGGGTTCCCGGTGGTCATGCGCGATCCGGGCCGGCGAGGGCTTCCACCAATGGCGGTGCTTCGGCGCCGGGGAGCTCCACGCCCAGCAGCCGCGCGGCGGTAGGCCCCAGCGAGAGCATGGACACGTCCCCCACCGTCGCCCCCGCGCGCACGCCCGGCCCCGCCAGCACGAGCGCGGCGCCCAGCCGCGGCAGATCGGGCATGTGCCCGTGCCCCGCCACATACGCGGGCGCCGCGGCGGCGGCCTCCAGCGTCGCGTGGCCGGTGAAGAAGGTGCCGTCCTCCGCCGCGACCATCAGGTCACCCTGCGTCGAGCCGGGGCCGGGCAGGGGCAGCCCCAGCTCGGCGAAGCGCTCGCGGCCGATCACGTCGACGCCCGGGAGCGCGGCGAAGCGCTCGCGCAGCCGAGCCACGGTGGTGCGCGGCGCGCCGTCCAGCGCGTAGACATGCGCCGAGCCGCCATTGCCGGCGGCCCAGGCGAGGCGACGGGTGACGGCCCCGCGCGCGTCCAGCTCCAGCAGCCGCTCCTCGAGGAGGATCTGATTGAGGTGATGCGTGCGCTGGATGTCGGCGAACCCATGATCGCCGAACACCATGAGGGCGGTGGTCTCCGCGCGGCCCAGCTCCGTGAGCGTGTCGAGGAGGCGCCCCACCAGGGCGTCCATCTGGAGCAGCGCCCAGCGGGCCTCGGGGCTGTCGGTGCCGAAGTCGTGCTGGTACGAGTCGAGCGTGAGGAAATGGAGCAGCAGCAGGCGCGGCGGGCGGACGGCGAGCACGTGCCGTGCGGCCTCGAGCGTGAGCCAGTCCTGCATCGGTCCCAGCGGATGCGCGGCGCTCCACGGCCCGTAGCGGCTCACCGGCAGCCCCCGCGACGCCAGCTCGGTCCACAGCGGGCGCGAGGCATAGCGCTCGAACAGCTCCTGCTCGTAGAACTCCGGAATATTGTCCGGGATCGTCGCGACCCCGCGCGTCTTGGGCCAGCAGAGGCTGGCCGTCCGCTCACCGCGCGCGTGGAGGCGATCCCACAGGGTCTCCGCCTCGATGCCGCGCTCGGTACGGTCCCCGTAGTGCTCCACCACCGTCCCGGTGTCGCGGTCGAACGTCACGTTGCCGACCACGCCGTGCCGCGCGGGCGACACGCCGGTGACGATGGACGTGTGACAGGGCCAGGTCACCGTCGGGAAGATGCAGGTGAGGCGCCGCGCCCGAACGCCGCGGGCGGCGAGGCCGCGTAGCGCGGGCAGGTGGAGGCGCGGATCGTCCACGTAGCCGGCGGCGAGGCCGTCGATGCTGAGCATGATGAGGAGATCGGGCCGCGCCATCGTCACGATCCTGGTGTGTAGCACGCGCGAACCGTAACGCGCAAGCAATGGGGGCGCGCTATAATCGCCGCCGCCATGACGGCCCGTGTTCTGCTCGGGGTGGACGTCGGCACCACGTCCGCCAAGGGCGCCGCCTTCGACCTCGACGGACGCCTGCTCGCGCAGGAGACCATCGCCTACGCGCATCGTGTCCCCGCGGCGGGTTGGGCGGAGGCCGATGCGGACTCCTGGTGGGACGCGGTGCGCCGCATCCTTGGTGGCCTCGCTGCCGCCGCCGGGGGGCGCGTGGAGGCCGTCGGCGTCACCGGGCAGGCCCCCACGCTGCTGGCGGTGGACGCGGACGGCCGCCCGCTCGCTCCCGCCATCCTCTGGCTGGACGTCCGCGCCGAGGCGGAAGCGACGGCGCTCGCCGACGCGATGGGCCCACGCGCCGAGGCCATCGGAGGCAATCGACTGCACGCGTACTATCTCGGACCCAAGGCCGTCTGGCTCCGGCGGCACGCCCCCGAGGTCTGGGCGCGGACCGCCACCTTCTTGCAATCACACAGCTTTCCGGTGCTGCGGCTCACCGGCGAGCGCGTCACCGATCCCTCCTCGGCCGCGCTCTGCGCGCCGCTCTACGACGCGCGGGCCCGCGCCTGGTCGGCCGAGGGCGCGGCGGCGACGGGCGTGGAGGTGGCGCGGCTGCCCGCGCTGCGCCCCGCCCGGGCGGTGGCGGGAGCGGTCACCGCGGCGGCGGCCCGCGACACGGGGCTCGCGCCCGGTACGCCGGTGGTGGTGGGCGGCGCGGACTTCGCCGCCTCCACGCTGGCCGCCGGCGTCACCGAGCCCGGCGAGGCCTGTCTCATGCTCGGCACCTCCGGCAATCTCATCGTGCCGCAGGCGCGTCCCGACTTCGACACGCGCCTCATCAACGCGCATCACGTGGGCTGCGACCGCTATCTCGCGCTGGGCGCCACGCTGTGCGGCGCGGTGCTGGAGTGGTTCCGCAGCGTCTTCGCGCGAGGCGTGCCCTTCGACACGCTGGATGCGGAGGCCCGGGCGGTGCCGGCGGGGGCGGAGGGCCTGCGGCTCCTGCCCTATCTCCAGGGCGAGCGCACCCCGCTCTGGGATGCGAGCGCGCGCGGCGCCTTCGTGGGGCTGTCCCTCGCCCACGGCCGCGGTCATCTCTATCGAGCCGTCCTGGAGGGCATCGCGCTGTCCCTGCGGCATAGCCTGGAGGTACTGCGCGAGCACGGCGCCACGCTCGACGAGGTGGTGGCGGTCAACGGTGGCGCCCGGAGCGCGCTGTGGCGGCAGATCCTCTGCGACGCGCTCGGTGCGCCGCTGGCCTATCTTCCTGACGGCGAGGGTGCTCCGGCGGGGGCCGCGCTGCTCGCCGGACTCGGCGCGGGCGCGCTCGCCGGCGTGGCGGCGGCCAAGGCCTGGCGCGGGCGACTGGTGCGCCACACGCCCGACCCCGAGCGCGGCGCGATGTACACCGCCATGCTCGCGGAGCGGCTGACCCTCTATCCCGCGCTCCGGCGCGTCGCCTGATGGCTCACATCGCCATCCTCGGCGCCGGCTACATGGGGAGCGCCCTCACCGTGCCCGCCACCGACAACGGGCACTCGGTGGCGCTCTGGGGCACCGCGCTCGACGGCCGCCTGGTGGCGGCGGTGCGCGCGGGACGCCCGCACCCCCGGCTGGGCCTGCGCTTGTCGCGCGCGGTGGCGCCCTTTCCCGCGGACGAGCTGGGCGCGGCGCTGGCCGGCGCCGACCTCGTGGTGAACGCGGTGACCTCGGACGCGGCGGTGTCCGTGCTGCGGCAGGCGGCGCGCCACCTTCCCCCCGGCGTGCCGCTGCTCTCCGTGTCCAAGGGGCTCACGCGCAGCCGCGGGCGCATCGTGACCCTGTCCACCGCGGTGGCGGAGGCGACAGGCCTTCGCATCGTGACGGTGGGCGGCCCCTCGAAGGCGATGGAGCTCGCGCGCCGCGTGCCCACCGCCGTGGTGTACGCCTCGCCGGACGCGCGCGCGCGCGGCCGGTGGCGCCGCGCGCTGGCCACGCCCTACTACGCCATCACCGAGACGGCGGATCAGCGGGGGCTCGAGCTGTGCTCCGCGCTGAAGAATGCCTATGCCATCGCGGTCGGGCTCTGCGACGGTCTCGTCGAGGCGGGCCGGGCGGAGGCGATGTACAACACCAAGTCGCTCATCTACACCCAGGCGGTGGCGGAGATCGCGCGGCTCGGTCGTCGGGTGCGGGCACGACCGGAGACCGTGTACGGGCTGGGGGGCGTGGGGGATCTCCACGTCACCGCGGTGGCCGGGCGCAACCGCATCTTCGGCGAGCTGCGCGGCGCCGGGCTCGCCACGCGCACCGTGGTGCGGCGCCTCGCGCGCCGGGACCAGCTCACCGAGGGCTACGCCGCCATCCGCTGGTGCTGGCGCTTCGCCGCCGGGCGCGGGGTGGAGGTCCCGCTGCTGCGCGCGCTTCATCGCATCGTCTACGGCGGACGCGACGTCGAGCGCGAGCTGCGCGCCGCCTGCTGGAGCATCACACCGAAGTCCAACGTCAAGCCCGATGCCCAAGCTCAAGGAGGTCGCCGATGAGACGGACCCTGGCCGTGCTGCTGGCCGCCGGGCTCCTCGCGGGGGCGCAACCCGCCGCCGCGCAGGGCCCCCTCACCACCCAGTTCTGGTACTCCTTCGGGGGCAAGAACCGGGAAGTGACCGAGGCGCACATCAAGAAGTTCAACGAATCGCAGACGAAGTACCGGATCGAGGGCACGTTCCAGGGCGACTACTTCCAGGCCCTGGCCAAGATCCGCGCCGCCGCCGCTACCAAGACCGCGCCCGCCGTCTTCCACGTGGTGGGCGAGGCGATGCCGCAGCTGTGGCAGGCCGGCCTCTTCGAGCCGCTGGATGCCTACGCGGCGGGGCCCAACGGGACCAACCTGGCCGACTATCTTCCCGGCCAGACCCAGCACACCTACTTCGACTATCTGGGCAAGCCGCAGCCGCCGACCTTCGCGCTGCCGTTCTTCCGCAGCACCCCCATCCTCTACTACAACGCGGACATGCTGGCGGCCAAGGGCATCAAGGTGCCCGGCACCTGGGATGAGTTCCGCGCCGCCGCCGACAAGCTCACCGTGCGCGAGGGCGCCGAGGTCAAGGTGTATGGCTTCGAGGTGCCGGTCGACTGGTGGTTCTGGTACGCGCTGCTCCACGAGGCCGGCGGCAGCCTCTTGAGCCCCGACGGCAAGAAGGCGGCGTTCCGCGAGAAGGGGACGGAGGCGCTGCAGTTCTGGGTGGACCTCGTCAACAAGGACAAGACCATGAAGCGGCCGCCCGGCAAGGACTACAGCGCCTGGGAGGTGACCAATACCGACTTCCTCAACGGCAAGGTGGCGATGATCTTCACCTCCACCGCCTTCCTCAACTACATCACCGAGAACGCGAAGTTCAAGGTGGGCACGGCATTCCTGCCCGGCAAGGCGAGGCAGGCGGTGCCCACCGGCGGCACCTTCTTCGTGATCGCCAAGGACGCGCCTCCCGCCGAGAAGGAGGCGGGCTGGGCCTTCATCAAGTGGATGACGGAGCCCGCGCAGACCATCTCGCTCTCCAAGGCCACCGGCTACATGCCCATCCGCACCTCCGCGGTCGCCTCGGCGGAGATGCAGGACTTCTACCGGCAGAATCCCAACTACAAGACCGCCATCGACCAGCTGCGCACCGCGCAGCGCTTCCCCTTCTCACCCGCGCTCTTCGAGATCCAGCGGGAGGTCATCCAGCCCAACCTCGAGGCCGCCGTGCTCGGCATCAAGACGTCCGCCGAGGTCATGCAGGCCGCGGAGGCCAAGGCCAACGAGATCCTCGGCAAGTACTAGCGGGCGCCGCGGGCGGCGGGGGCGTGAGGCCCGGCTCGGCTGGGCCCTCGCGGCCCCGTCGCTCGCCCTGTTCGCCCTCGTCTATCTCTACCCCGTCGCCTATTCGGCGTGGGTGAGCTTCTACGAATGGGACCTCGCCGGCCCCGCCCGCTGGGTGGGGACGGCGAACTACCGCGCGCTCGCCACTCCCGAGTTCCTCGAGGTGGTGACCAATACCGCCAAGTACTCGGGTGGGGTGGTCGTGCTCTCCCAGGCGCTCGGGCTCCTCCTCGCCATCTTCCTCAACGATCGCACCCGGCTGGGCGCGCTCTTCCGCGCCTCGATCTTCTCCTCCTATGTCGTCTCCTGGGTGGCGGTGTCGCTGCTCTGGATCTGGCTCCTCGACCCGCAATACGGCCTGGTGGCCTGGCTGCTCGGGCTGGTGCGGCTCCCCGCGGTCAACTGGCTGGGCGACCATCGCATCGCGCTCTGGAGCCTCGTGCTGGTGACGGTGTGGAAGACGGTCGGCTACCCGATGGTGATCTACCTGGCCGGGCTCCAGGCCATTCCCGGCGATCTGTACGAGGCGGCCGCCCTGGACGGCGCCGGGGGCTGGCAGCGCTTCCGCCACATCACCTGGCCGCTGCTGACCCCCACCACGCTCTTTCTCCTGGTCACGCTCACCATCGCGAGCTTCCAGGGCTTCGACATCGTGAAGATCATGACCCAGGGCGGGCCGGTGACCTCGACCATGATCTACGTGTACTGGATCTACGAGCAGGCCTTCCAGTACTTCAAGCTCGGCAAGGCCTCCGCGGGGGTGGTGGTGTTCTTCGTGCTGATCGTCCTGCTCACGCTCGTCCAGTGGCTCCTCTTCCGGCGGCGGGTGCACTACACGACATGAGGCGCCGCTCCCATCCGCTCCTGCGGGCCCTCACCGTGGGCGTGCTCGCCCTGGTGGCGCTGGTGGAGGTGTTTCCCTATCTCTGGATGGTGTCCACCTCGCTCAAGGACCTCGCGGAGGTGACGCGGTTCCCGCCCACCTTCTGGCCGAGCCCCGCCCGCTGGGACAACTACGCCAAGGCCTGGGCCTCCGGCCCGTTCCTGCGCTACGCCCTGAACAACGCGGTGCAGACGGTGGCCATCCTCGTGCTCCAGCTCTTCTTCGGCTGCCTGGCCGGCTTCGCCTTCAGCAAGCTCCGCTTCCGCGGGCGCGACGCCTGCTTCCTGATCGTCATCGCCTGCCTCATCGTGCCGCCCCAGGTGCGCTTCGTGCCGCTGTACATGCTGTTCAGCAAGGTGGGCCTGCTCAACACCTACGCCTCCCTGGTGCTGCCCTACGCGGTGTCCGCCCTGGGCACCTTCCTCATCCGCGAGGCCTTCATGCAGATCAGCGACGACATCGTGGACGCCGCCCGCGTGGACGGCGCCGGCACCTTCACCCTCATCTTTCGCATCCTCGCTCCCATCGCGCGGCCGACCCTGGTGGCCTTCTCGCTCTTCAGCGTGGTGTATCACTGGAACGACTTCTTCTGGCCGCTGGTGATGACGACCACGGACGCGGTGCGCACCCTGCCCATCGGGGTGGCCATGCTGCGCGAGGAAGGCACCGGCGCGCGCTGGCACATCATCATGGCGGGCAGCATGTTCGTGGTGGCGCCGGTGCTGGTGGTGTTCGTGGCGGCGCAGCGGCACATCATCCGCGCCTTCACCTTCACGACCCTGAAATGAAGTCCTCGGGCGTGGACGGGCGGAAGACGAGATCGAAAGCCAGCCAGAGGAGCTTGCTGAAGGGGAAGAGAATGAGGGGCGCCACGATCATGGCGATGATGCTCCCCCACTGGAGGGTGGCCCAGGGGGGATCGGGCCAGGTGAGGACGAGGACCGTCACCAGGCCCGCCGCGAAGAGCGTCTCGGCGGCGATGAGGTTGAAGAGCATCGCCCCCAGCCAGTAGTCCGGCTCCCCGCGGTCGAGCCGGAGGCCGCAGTTCGGGCAGGCCGGGCGCAGGATCAGCCAGCGCTGAGTGACTTTCCCCGCGCCGCAGCGCGGGCAGCGGCGGCGCAGCGCCCGCCACGCCGAGAGCAGCGCCGCGCGGGCGCGCGAGGAGCCACCGGACGTCCCCGCCATTGAACTCTCCCCGCGCTGATTGACCCGGTCGGCCGGTCGGGGTGATTCAGGCCGTGGTGTCTCTCAGCGCTGGTACTTGGTGGGCGCCTTCCGCGGCGGGAAGAACATGGGCGTGGGCATGCGGCCCACCGGCACCTCGATGAGCACCGGCCGGTCGAGCTGGATGGCCTCGCGGACGAGGGCGCCCACCTGGGTGGGCTCCTTGGCGCGCATGCCATGGACGCCGAAGGCATCGGCCAGCTTCATGAAGTCGGGGTTGTGCAGCGCCGCGCCGTAGCTCCCGCCCCACCAGTCGTCGAGATCGCGGGCCACGTTGCCGAAGGCGTTGTCGTTGAACACCACCGCGATCACGTTGATCTTCTGCTGCACGGCGGTGGCGAGCTCCTGGACGTTGTACATGAAGCCGCCGTCCCCGATCACCGCGATGACCGGCCGCTGCGGGCAGGCCACCTTGGCGCCGAGGGCCACCGGATATTCGTAGCCGAGATTGCCCGAGTACGAGGACGACAGATAGGTCCGGGCCTCGTACGTCGGCCAGCACGGGCGCGAGTAGTAGCCGATCTGGGTCATGCCGGCGATGAAGATGGCGTTCTCCGGCGTGCCCTCGCGCAGGCTCTTGAGGATGCCGGCCTGGGGCTCCTGGACCAGCGCCGCCGTCTCTGCACGCAATGCCTCGCGCTCGGCCTTACGTGAGGAGCGCGGGGGAGTGGCCTTACGAACGCTCTCCACGATGGCATCCAGGGTGGCGCGGGCGTCGCCGACGAGCCCGAGCGACTTCCGGTGGTTCCGGCCGATCTCGTCCGGATCGATGTCGATGTGAATGACCTGCTGATCGGCCTTGGGCACCGCGAGCGCGAAACGGGTCCCCACCGCGAGGATCAGGTCGGCCTGGAGCAGGTGATTGCGCACCGGCGAGTTCGGCCAGACGGTGGCGCCGAGCGAGAGGTCGGAGTGGTCGCTGATCGCACCCTTGCCTTCGGCGCTGGTGATCACGCCGGCCTGGAGATATTCGGCGAGCGCGGTGAGCGACTCGCCGGCCCCGCCGAACACCGCGCCCCCGCCCGCGTAGATGACGGGCCGCTGGGCGGCGACGAGCAAGTCCACCGCGCGGCTCACGTCGGCGGCCGCGGCGGCGGCGCGCACCGGCCGCACCGGGTCGATCAGCACCGCCTCGCCTTCCTCCTCCATGGTCTCGGGCGGCATCTCGATCTCCACCGGGCGCGGCCGGCCGGTGGTGAGGTGATGCATGGCCGCCCGCACCGCCGCCGGCACATCGGCCACTTCCAGCACGCGCCGCCGCCACTTGGTCACCGGCCGGATGCACTCGAGCTGGTCATTGACCTCGTGGAGCACGCCGATGTCCTTGCCGATCTGATTCTTCGGCACCTGGCCGGAGATCATGAAGACGGGCGAGGAGGCGGAGTACGCGGTGCTGAGCCCGGCGGAGGCATTGAGGAGCCCCGGTCCCGGCACCACCAGAGCAGTGCCGACGCCGCCGCCGGCGCGGGCGTAGCCGTCCGCCATGTAGGAGGTGGCTTGCTCGTGCCGCGTCTGGATGAAGCGGATGCGCGGCTCCTCGCGCAGCGCGGCCATCGCGCCGTAGAGCTGGACGCCGGGGAGCCCGAAGACCACGCGAATGCCTTCGTGATAGAGCTGCTTGACGAGTGCTTCGCCACCGGTCATCCGGGCCATGGGGATCTCCCGAGCGTTGAGGTTATGCGTCGACAACCGCCGCCATTGCGGGAAAGCCTAACACGGCCGGGGGCGGCCGCGCTTCACGGCGTCGCGATGGCGCCGGTCTCACGCAGCGCCTCCACGCGCGCCGATGGATAGCCGAGCAGGTCCTCGAGCACCGCGCGCGTGTGCTCGCCGATACGATACGGCGCCGGGCCCGCCGGCCCCACCGCGCCGCCGTCCAGGTGAAAGGGGGTGCCGGTGACGCGGACCTTGCCGCGGGTGGGATGCGGCACCGTGGGAAAGAACTCGCGCGCGGCCAGGTGCGCATTCTCGCGGACCTCGCGGGGCGCGAGGACGGGTGCGCAGGGGATGCGCGCGGCGGTCAGGGCCTCGATCGCCGCGTCCACGGTGGCGAAGCGGCGGATCCACGCGCCGATGATCTCGCCGAGCGCGAGGCGATTCTCGCGGCGGGCCAGGGGCGTGGCGAACCGCGGGTCCGCGGCCAGCTCCGGGCGTTCCAGGAGCGCGACCAGGCGGGGCCAGAGCGCGGGGGCCCCCGTGGTCTGGAGCGCCACATGGCGCCCGCCGATCTCGTACACCCACATGCCGGGCCGCGGCGCTCCCATCTCGTCGCCGCCGTTGAGCACGGACCCGAAGCTCACGTCGTCGCAGGCGATGAGGGCTTCCAGCATGGAGACGTCCAGGTAGGCGCCGGCCCCGGTGCGCGCGCGGCGCCACAGGGCGGCCATGATGGCGCCGAAGGCGTGCGTGCCCGCGAGCACGTCGGCGGCCTGGATATTCGCGGAGTGGGGCGCCGGCGCATCCCCCCGCTCGAGGTGCATCATGCCCGACGCGGCATTGACGATGTGGGCGAAGGCGGCGCGTCCACGCCAGGGCCCGGTCTGACCGAAGCCGGAAATGGAGCAGTAGACGAGGTCCGGCTTCACCGCCGACAGCGCCGCCCAGTCACAGCCCAGGCGCGCGATGACCCCCGGCACGAAGTTCTCCACCGCGACGTCGGACCGACGCGCGAGGTCGAGGACCACCTCGCGCGCGGCGGGATGGGCCAGGTCCAGGGCCAGGCTCTCCTTGCCGGTGTTGATGCGCGTGAAGTAGGTGCTCTGGTCGTCCCGACCCTCTTCGAGCTGCAGGTGCGCCCGGCGCATCTCGTCGCCCTCGCCCGGACGCTCGATCTTGATCACGCGCGCGCCGAGGTCGGCGAGCAGGCGCGTGCAGTAGGGGCCGGCGAGGACGCGGGTGAAATCCAGCACGACGAGGCCGTCGAGCAGGGCGGGACCGGGCGCGCTCACCGGCGCAGTATAGCAAGCCGCGCCATTGACAGTCGCCGCGCCGCGGGCCTACACTCCCGCCGATCGCTGCCGTGCCCTTCAACCTCGCGAGGACACCATGGCCTTCCCCCTGACCCTCTCCGATCCGTCGTCGCTGGGCCTCGATCCTCAGGCGCTCGAGCGCCTCGTCGAGATCATCGCGGGGCACATCACCGAGGGCCGCTATCCGGGCGCCCAGATCGCGGTGGCCCGGCGCGGCCAGCTCGCACTCTTCAAGTCGCTGGGCGAGGCGCGGACGGAAGGAACCCGCGGGCCCGCGCGCGACGACACCCTGTGGCTCCTCTACTCCAATACCAAGGTCATCACCGCGAGTGCGCTGTGGATCCTCGCCGAGCGCGGCGCTCTGCGCTTCACCGACCGGGTGGCCGACCACGTGCCCGGCTTCGAGGCCAACGCCAAGGGCGAGGTCACGATCATCCAGCTCCTGTCCCACCAGGGGGGCTTCCCCAACGCCGACGTGCCGACCGCGGCGTGGGAGGACCACGATCTCCTGCGGAAGACGGTGTGCGGGTTCACCCTCGAGTTCACGCCCGGCTCACGCGTGCACTACCACGGCCGCGCTGCCCACTGGACGGCGGCGGTCCTCATCGAGGCGCTCACCAAGACGGACTACCGTGCCTTCATCCGCGAGAACGTGATCGAGCCGCTGGGGCTTGGCGGCGACCTCTTCGTGGGACTGCCTGACGCGCACCACGCGCGGACGGTGGACATGCACGAGCCGTCGGCCGATTGGCGTCGACAGAATCGGCGGGCGGAGGAGAACCACGCGGCCTTCTACCGCGCGGGCACGCCGGGCGGCGGCGGCTATGCCAGCGCCCGGGCCATGGCGGCCTTTTACCAGATGCTGGTGCAGGGCGGCACGCTGAACGGGACGCGCCTGTTCTCCCCGCGCATGGTCCGGTACGTCACGCGCAACTTCACCGGCGACCGCGTGGACGCTTACATGGGGATGCCCATGCACCGCGGCCTCGGTCCCCACTCGCGCGGCACCACCGATAGCATCCGCGGCCTGGGCTCGCTCGCCTCGCCGCGCACCTTCGGCCACGGAGGCGTCGGCTCGTCCTACTGCTGGGGCGATCCGGAGTCGGGGGTGTCCTTCTCCTACCTGACCAACAGCCGGGTGCCGGATCCCTGGCACAGCGCGCGGCTCGACGTGGTCAGCAACTGCGTGCACTCCGCCATCAACGCGGAGGCCTGACGCGACCGCGTCTTGCGCTGACGCCCGGTTCGAGCATTCGCTCCCGGGACCCCCCGGTTAGGGGGTCCCGACCCCTCGATTTGACGTCCGTTGTCCTCCGCCCCGGCCCTTCCCAGCCCGCTGTCCGTCGGTTGACAAGTCCGCCTTCGTACATATACAAAACATTGAGGACGTCGACATGCCCTCACTTCTTCGGCCCCGCCCGAGCGCCCGTGTCGCCGCGCCCCTCCTGGGCGAGGTTTTCAAGGGTCTGCGGCACCCCCTCGCCTTCCGGTTGTGGGACGGCACCGAGGTCCGGCTCGGTCAGGGCGAGCCGGCCTGTAGCGTCGTCATCCACGCGCCGGAGACCTTCATCGCCCTCATCCGCGATCCCAGCCCGGGCCACTTCGCCGAGGCGTATGCCTCCAACGCCATCGACATTCAGGGCAATCTCTTCGACGCCATGCGCGTGGCCAACGAGGTCGAGGAGATCAAGGTGACCCCCGGCCAGCGGCTGCGCATCTTGCTTTCCCTCTGGAAGTCCTGAGTCGTGGCCGTCCACGACGTCCTCGTGGTGGGAGGCGGCCCCGGCGGGAGCACCGCGGCCTGGCAACTGGCCCGCGCCGGCCTGCGCCCGCTGGTGCTGGACGCCGCCGTCTTCCCCCGTCAGAAGATCTGTGCGGGCTGGGTGACGCCCACCGCGCTCGCCGACCTCGAGATCGAGCCCGACAAGTACCCGCTCACCATCCAGGGCTTCGCCGCCTGCGCGCTGGCATTCGAGGGTGCGCGCCATGACACGCACTGGCGGCGGCCCGCCTCCTACGGCATCATCCGCCGCGAGTTCGATCACTTCCTCCTCGAGCGCGCGGCGACCGCGGGAGCGGAGGTGCGCGAGGGCGTCCGCGTCAAGGCGGTCACCTCCGGCCCCTCGGGTGCGCGCGTCGAGACCGAGCAGGGCGACTTCGAGGCGCCCCTGGTGATCGGGGCCGGCGGCCACCGCTGTCCCGTGGCCCGCGATCTCGGCGCGGTGTCCGCGCGCGAGGAGGTCGTGGCGGCGCAGGAGACCGAGACGCGGTTACTCCCTCAGTGGCGGGCGCGGATCGAGCGCTTCATGGACGCGCCCGAGATCTACGTGGAGCCCGACCTGCGGGGCTACGGCTGGTTCTTCCCCAAGGGCGACTTCATCAACGTGGGCATCGGCATCACGGGGGGCAACGACGGGAGCCTGCCGAAACGGCGTGACGCGCTGCTCGCCATGCTGCGCGCCACCGGCCGAGTGCCCGAGGGGATGCCGCTCGACCCCTTCAAGGGGCACGCGTATGTCGTGCGCCGCCAGGCGCCGCGGCGCCTCGCCGGCCCCGGCTTCTGCCTCGTGGGTGACGCGGCGGGGCTGGCCCGCGATCTCTCCGGCGAAGGCATCGGGCCCGCGATTCGCAGCGGCATCCTCGCCGCCGCGGCGGCCCACCGGCTCCTCCGCGCCGGTGGCTCCCTCGATGGCTATGCGCGCGAGGTGGTGGCGCTCTACGGGCCCGGTGAGCCCTCCTGGATCGGGCGGCAGATCGGCCGGCTCCCGGACGTGCTGGCACGGCTGGCGGTGCGCGTGGTGCTCGGCTCGGAGCGCGCGCGGCGCCGCGTGGTCTTCGACTCGATCTTCGGCATGAAGGAGGCCACTTCATGAGGCGGAGCAAGAAGCGGGACGCCGAGGCCATCTCGTACCACTACGACCAGTCCAACGAGTTCTACGCCCTGTTCCTCGACCCGCTCATGGTCTACACGTGCGCCTACTACCGGGACCCCGACGGCAAGCTGGAGCAGGCCCAGGCGGACAAGCTGGACCTGGTGTGCCGCAAGCTGCGGCTCAAGCCCGGCGAGACCCTGCTCGACATCGGCTGCGGGTGGGGGAGTCTCGCCATCTGGGCCGCCCAGCACTATGGCGTCCGGTCTCACGGCGTGACGCTGTCCCGCGCCCAGGCGGAGTTCGCCGCCGCGCGCATCGAGCGGGAGGGGCTCACCGGGCGCTGCCTGGTGGAGTACCGCGACTTCCGTGACCTGCCCGCCGATGCGCGCTACGACAAGATCGCCGCCATCGGCATCATCGAGCACGTGGGCCTCGCCAACTATCCGGCGTTCTTCGGCCGCGTGCGAACGATGCTCAACGACGGCGGCTACTACCTCAATCACGGCATTACCCACGAGTTTCACTGGAAGCCCACCACCCAGACGGACTTCCTCTACAAGTACGTCTTTCCCAATGGGGAGCTGGCGGGGCTCACCGAGACCATGACCGAGCAGGAGCGGGCGGGCTGGGAGATCGTGGACGTCGAGGGGCTGCGGCTCCACTACGCGCGGACCTGCCGCGAGTGGGTGGAGCGGCTCGAAGCGCGGGCCGACGAGGCGCGCGCCCTCGTGGGAGAGCGGATCTACCGCATCTGGCGCCTCTACCTCACCTGCTCGTCGGTGGCGTTCCAGGAAGGGCATATCGGGCTCTACCAGGTCCTCATGCGCAAGCAGTGGGATGGCACGTTCGACGTGCCCACCACACGCGAGGACCTCTATGGTAAAGATTACCGATAGATGTCGGAAAAACTTACGGTTCCCGTAACAGGCTTGCGACCCTCGGCTTGATCCTGGCGGAATTGTTTGGGTTCCGGTAGAGGCAGGGAACTTGCTACCTGCGTCGGGGGTGGACATGGTGCGCTATCTGTTCGTCGTTTCGAAGTCCAGACCCGATCTCGCTGACTACCTCGTGCGGCATTTTTCCGATGAAGAGGACGTGCTGGTGACCATCGATCGGCGGCGCGGCGAGCGGCGGCGGCGTCTGACCGATACGGATTCAGAGCGGCGGCACGGACATCGCCGCTGGCGGCCTGAAAATGACGAGTCGCTGGCGTCCGTGGGGGCCTTCATGGTCCCTCTGGACGCGCCCGAACCCGTCGCCTGACCCTCGCTTTCCCTCCCGGCGCGCCCCAACCCGTCGGCTGACCTTTCGCTACGCCCAGGCAAAGTCTTCCTGCCCTTCGGGTACTTCCCTTCTTCACTTCGACCCTCTGCTGCGGGTAACTGAGCGAATCTGTTATCCGCGATCGGTGGCACTTCGATTGCTAGATCCCCTCGGTAAGGGGGGCTTGGCCATGAAGACCTTGATCGGGATGGCAGCGGTGGCAATGCCGATGACCATGGCGGTCTCGGGCGACTTCTCGGCCGGGCTCCTTGCGGTGTCGGGCGCGGTGGCCGGTGGCTGCTGGATGATCAGCGGCTGGCTCTCGCACTAGGCTCGCGAAGGGGGCAGGGGGCTTGCGCCGGCCGACGTGCCCGGCGATCATCGCGGCACTCGACAGCGCATCGACCCCTGCCGCCCGGAGGAGCCCCGATGACCCAGGATCTGCTCGAAGTCCTCAAGGACCGCGTTGCCGTCCTCACTCTCAATCGCCCCGACCGGCTCAATGCCATGTCGCGGGACATGCTGGATGCCCTCCTCGAGACCCTTCCCCGCCTGGCCAATGACCCCGACGTCGGCGTGGTCGTCATCACCGGCGCGGGCCGCGGTTTCTGCGCCGGTGGCGACGTGAAGGCCATGGCGGAAGGGCGCGAGGGCGATGGCGCCAGCCTGGAGGACAAAGCCCAGGCGCTCCGGTCCCGCATGGAGGTCTCGCGCTTCCTCCACGAGATGCCCAAGCCCACCATCGCCATGGTGCGGGGACCGGCGGCGGGGGCGGGGCTTTCCCTGGCCCTGGCCTGCGACATGCGGATCGCCTCGGACAATTCGAAGTACGGCACCGCCTTCGCGCGCGTGGGCTACTCCGGGGATTTCGGCGGCAGCTACTTCCTCACCCAGCTCGTGGGCACCGCGAAGGCCCGCGAGCTCTACCTCACCGCGGATCTCGTGGACGCCGCGCAGGCGCTCGCCCTGGGAATGGTCAACCGGATCGTGCCGGACGCCCTGCTGGAGACGGAGACCATGGCCCTGGCCCAGCGGCTGGCCAAGGGCCCGGCGGTGGCCTATCGCTACATGAAGCGCAATCTCAACGCGGCGGAGTCCGGATCCCTCGCCGACGTGTTCGACCTCGAGGCCTGGGGCCATACCCGGAGCGGCATGACGGAGGACTGGCGCGAGGCCACCCGCGCCTTCGTGGAGAAGCGCGAGCCCGTCTTCAAGGGCCGCTGACCCCGCGCGGCGCCGGGCGCCCGCCTAGCTCGCCAGCGCCCGGCGCAGCGCCTCCCCCGTGATGGGCAGCTCGGTGAGCCGCGCTCCGATCGCGTCGCGGATGGCATTGGCGATGGCGGCGGGGGCGGCGATCACGGGGGGCTCACCGACGCCCTTGGCGCCATAGGGCCCCAGCTCCGACGGCACCTCGACCAGGATGGTGTCCACCGGCGGCACCTGGTCGCTCTGGGGCAGGGCATAGTCCATGAAGGTCGCCGACAGGAGCTGCCCCGCCTCGTCGTAGGCCATTTTCTCGAAGAGCGCCCAGCCGACGCCCTGCGCCACCGCGCCCTGGATTTGCCCTTCGATCGCGGCCGGATTGATGGCCCGCCCCACGTCCTGGACGACCAAGTGGCTGATCACTCGTGTGCGTCCGGTGTCGGTATCCACCTCCACCTCGGCGAGATGAGCGGCGAATGCCGGCGCCCGTTGCACGGTGGCACTGGCGCCGCGGCCCAGCACCGGCTCGTACTTGGCCCCGAACTGCATGGAGAGCTTGGCGAGCGCGGCGACCTCCACGCCCCCGTCGGGCACGCCGCGCACGCGGATCTTCTTGTCCACGAGCTCGAGGTCGGCGACCGAGGCTTCGAGGTGGTCGGCGGCGATGCGGAAGAGCTGCTCGCGCGCGTCGCGCGCCGCCTTCTCCACCGCGGCGCCCACGGTGTAGGTGATCTTGCTACCGCCGCTCGAGCCCGCGTAGGGCGCGGACTCCGAGTCGGGGTTGACCACGCGGATCGAGTCCACCGGCAGTCCGAAGGCCTCCGCGGCGATCTGGCCGAACGCGGTGTTGGTGCCGCTGATGTCCACCGTGCCCAGCACGATGGTGAGCGTCCCGTCGCGATCGAGCCGGCAGACCGCATTGGCGGGCTCGATGCCGCCCATCCAGCCTCCCACCGCCAGCCCGACCCCACGGCGCAGCTTGCCGCCGGACGACGGCGTCCCCGGCGCGGGGCGGCGGGTGTCGCGCGCCTCGCGCAGGCGCTCCAGCACCTGCCGGAGACCGATGCGCGGCCAGGTGCGGCCGTTGTTCATGGGGTCACCCTCGACCACGCAGTTGCGGATGCGGAAGTCGAGGGCGTCGATCCCCAGCGCGCGGGCCATCTCGTCCATCTGCGACTCGATGGCGAAGGACGCCTGCACGGCGCCGGGCGCGCGGTACGCGCCCTGGCCCACCTTGTGGGTGAGCACCTCGTAGCCCTTGATGTCCATGTGCTCGAAGCGGTAGTACCCGCCCAGCATCAGCGCGGCGATCATCACCGGCGCGCCCGGGAAGGCACCCGCGTCGAAGACGATGCGGCCTTCCACCGCGGCCAGGGTGCCATCCTGGCGGGCGCCCGTCTTCACCTCGATGCGGCACTGCGGGGCGGGCGTGGCGGCGAGGAACTCCTCCGTGCGCGTCATCACCGCGCCCACCGGCCGGCGCAGCTTGAGCGCCAGCGCGGCCACCAGGGGCTCCAGCAGGATGAACTTGCCGCCGAATCCGCCCCCCAGCGGCGTGGCGATCACGCGCACCTGATGCTCGGGCAGTCCCAGCGCCTCCGCCACCTCGGAGCGCGTGTAGAAGAGCGCCTGGGTCGTCGTCCATACCGTGAGCTGGCCGGTGGGCTCGACATTCGCGACCGCGGCGCGCGGCTCGAGATAGCCCTGATGCACCACCGGCGTCGTGTAGGTGCGCTCCACGATCACCGCGGACTCGGCGAACCCCTTGGCCACGTCCCCGCGGGTGAAGTGCGTCGTGCTGAACACGTTCGGGCCGGTCTTCTCCTTCACCGCCTGCGCGGCGCCGCCCGCCCCGTGCATGGCCAGCGCTTCCTCGCCGCTGCCGCCCTCCGCCACGCGGACGCGCGGGGCGTCCATGGCCATCGCCCCCAGCGGCTCCACCGCCGCCGGCATCTCCTCGTAGTCCACCTCCACCAGCGCCGCGCCGTCCTCGGCGGCGGCTTCCGTCTCCGCCACCACCGCCGCCACCGGATGGCCCACGAACTGCACGCGGTCGAGCGCGAGCGGGCAGCGGTTGCGGTCGGCCGGATCCGTATTCGCGAGCGGGAGATCGCGCGCGGTGTAGACGCCGATGACGGCGGGCAGCGCGGCGGCGGCCTTCCCGTCCACCCGGCGAATGCGGGCATGGGCGTACGGGCTGAGCACGAGCCGGCAGTGCAGCATGCCGGGCAGACGGATGTCGGCGGCAAAGCGAGTCGCGCCGGCCACCTTCTCCCCGCCGTCGGGGCGGGGCAGCGAGCGGCCGACGGCGCTGAAGACTTGGGCAGGGGCTTCGGGCATGGTGACCTCCGGTCTGGATGGTGGAGCGCAGGTATTGTACTCTCAAGCCCTCGGCCTTCACCTTCCGGCACCCGTGCCTGATGTCTCGAGGAGGAGCCTTCATGATCACCGCGCTGGTCCAGTTCCCCCTGCCCGCCTCGGTGTCCCGCGACAAGGCCGCCGAGCTCTTCAAAGGGTCGGCCCCGAAGTACCGGGACCTGCCCGGACTCGTCCGGAAGTACTATCTCTACAGCGCGGAGACCAAGACCGGCGGCGGTATCTACCTCTGGAAGTCGCGCGAGGACGCCGAGCGCACCTATACCGCCGAGTGGAAGCGGATGATCCGCGAGCGGTACGGCGCCGACCCCCTCATCACGTATTTCGACACGCCGGTCGTGGTGGACAACGCGACGGGTGAGATCAGCAGCGACGCGTAGTCACCGAACCGCAACCGCAAACCCACGGCGACGGGAGGGATCATGGCGCTCGATCTGGGGCTCACGGGCAAGGTGGCGATCATCAGCGGGGGGAGCGAGGGGCTGGGCCGCGCGGCGGCGGAGCGGCTGGCGCGCGAGGGCGCGAAAGTGACCATCTGCGCGCGGCGCAAGGACGTGCTCGAGGCCGCGGCCAAGGGCATCAAGGAGGCCACCGGCAACGAGGTGCTGGCGCTGCCGGCGGACGCCACCAAGGCGGCGGACATCGAGAACGTGGTGCGCGCCACCGTGGAGCGCTGGGGCGGGGTGGATATCCTCCTCAACAACGCGGGCACCTCGGCGGCGGCCGCCTTCGAGAAGGTGGACGACGACACCTGGCACGAGGACTTCGAGCTGAAGGTGATGGGGGCCATCCGCTTCTGCCGGCTCGTCATCCCGCAGATGAAGAAGCGCGGCGGCGGCCGCATCGTCAACGTGACCACGGTGGGCGGCAAGGCGCCGGCGCCGCGCTCGCTTCCGACCAGCGTCTCGCGCGCGGCGGGCATCAACCTCACCAAGTCCCTCGCCCACGAGTACGCCGCGGACAAGATCCTCGTGAACACCATCTGTATCGGTCTCGTCCGCAGCGCGCAGATCGACCGACGCGCCAAGGACGGCGACCTCGAGGGCCACTATCGCGAGCTGGCCAAGCGCATCCCGCTTGGCCGCGTGGCGCATGCCTCCGAGTTCGGCGATCTCGTCGCCTTCCTCGTTTCCGATCGCGCCGCCTACATCACCGGCACCGCCATCAACTTCGACGGCGGCATGGCCGCGACCGTCTAGCGGGGAGGCTCCATGCCCAGCACCGTCAATCGCCAGGTCCTGCTCGCCGCCCGTCCGGCGGGCGCGCCCAAGTCGAGCGACTTCACGCTCGTCGAGACCACGATCCCCGAGCCCGGGCCGGGCGAGGTGCTCGTCCGCAACATCTACATGTCGGTGGATCCCTACATGCGCGGCCGCATGAACGACCGCCGCTCGTACGCCAAGCCCTGGGAAGTCGGGCAGCCCGCGGATGGCCGCGCGGTCGGCGAGGTGGTGAAGTCCAACGATCCCCGATTCAAGCCGGGCACTCTCGTCTCGAGCATGCTGGGCTGGCGCGAGTATTTCGTCTCCCCCGGCGAGGGCCTCACGCCGCTGGACCGCTCGCTGCCGCTGGCGAGCTATCTGGGGGTCCTCGGCGTGCCCGGCTTCACCGGATGGTACGGTCTCACGGAGATCGGGCAGCCCAAGCCGGGCGAGACGCTCGTGGTCTCGGGTGCCGCGGGCGCGACCGGCTCGCTCGTCGTCCAGCTCGGCAAGCTCCTCGGCTGCCGCGTGGTGGGCACCGCGGGCACGGACGACAAGTGCAAATGGCTCACCGGCGAGCTGGGCGCGGACGCCGCCATCAACTATCGCCGGGCGCCGGATCTGTTCGAGGCGCTGCGCGACGCCTGCCCGAAGGGGGTGGACATCTACTTCGAGAACGTGGGCGGTCCCATGCTGGACGCCGTCCTCCGCCTCGTGAACCCGTTCGCCCGCATTCCGCTCTGCGGGATGATCTCCCAGTACAACCTGGAGACCCCCGAGCCCGGCCCGCGCTACATGATGAACATGGTGGGCAACCGCGTCCGCATGCAGGGCTTCATCATCTCCGACCACTTCGACCGCTATCCGGCGTTCCTCGCGGAGGTCGGGAGCGCGGTCAAGGCGGGCCGCATCAAGCACGAGGTGACGGTGGTGGAGGGGATCGAGAACGCGGTGAAGGCCTTCCTCGGGCTCTTCTCAGGCGACAACCTCGGCAAGATGGTGGTGAAGCTCGGTCCCGAGCCCCGCTGAAGCTCCTCGCACGGACCTCAGGGCTTGCGGTCGAGGAGATCGGTCGCGAGCTTGGTGAGCTGCTCCATGTGGAAGGGCTTGTAGAGGATGGGAACGCCCGTCGCCTCGAGGAACTCCTCCATGTTGCCGGTCTGGGCGCTGCCGGTCACGAAGGCAATCCGGGTGAGGAGGTCGGGGCGCCGGCGCTGGAGCTCGCGGTAAAGGCCGGGGCCGTCCAGCTCCGGCATGCGGAGATCGCTGAGGATGAGGTCGTACTCGTTGCGCTCCACCCGCGCCAGCGCGGCCAGGCCATTGGGGGCCGTGTCCACGCGATGCCCATCGGCGGAGAGAATCTCGGCGATGAGGATGGCCAGGGGGGCCTCGTCGTCTACCACCAAAATCCGTTTGCCACTCAGCGTCTCGGTGCCGGACATGATCGTCGATGACCTCCTGACCCTGGTGGATTGCAAGGCCGGGGCCAGAGGCCATCGACTCCAAGTACCTGTTTAAATTATATTTTTACTATCACGCCCCTGATGTATCTACAATTTTGGAAGGGATGTTCCTCTCGCATAGTCGCTCCCATCAAATGTGGGGAGACCTTCAGAACCCCTACCGGCCTCGGTTCGAAGCCCCGGCCCAGTAGCCTCGGCCTCGGCTGCCCGCGCCGCTCCGGGCCGGCGGGTGCGCCGGGCCCTGACCACGCCCTTGACCCGCCGCGTGGGCCGGACCCTGCCGGGCGGCCTTGTCACGGGCGCGGGCTCGCTCGGAGGCCTTCTGGGCCCGGAGGGCGGCGATGCGCTCCGCCAGCGGGATCTCCAGCCGCTCGGCCGGCCGCTGCGCGTAATCGAAGCCCTCGAGCTTGAGCCGCGGGAGGGGATTGCCGACCGCGCGCTCGATGGCCTTGAGATCACCCATCTCGTCGGGCGCCACGAAGGTGACGGCCTCTCCGACCGCGCCCGCCCGCGCAGTGCGCCCGGCGCGGTGGATGTAATCGTCGGGCACGTTGGGGACGTCGAAGTTCACCACGTGGGAGAGCTCGTCGATGTCGATGCCACGCGCCGCGATGTCGGTGGCGACCAGCACGCGGTACTTGCCGCGCTTGAAGCCCTCCAGGGCATGGGTGCGCTGGGCCTGGCTCCGGTTGCCGTGGATGCGGTCCGTGGCAATGCCCCGCTTGGCGAGCTGCTCGGCCAGGCGGTTGGCGCGGTGCTTGGTGCGGGTGAAGACGAGCACGCTGCGCATCTCCTCCCGCTTGAGGAGCGCCGCGAGCAGCCCGCCCTTGAGATCCTGCGCCACCGCGTAGACGGAATGCGTGATGCCGATGGCCGGCGCCGCCTGCCGCTCCTGGTTGATCGGCACCGGGTTCCGCAGGAACTCGCGCGCGAGGGCGGCGATGGGCGCGGGCATGGTGGCCGAGAAGAGGAGGGTCTGCCGCTGCTTCGGGAGCTTCCCGAGGATGCGGCGGATGTCGGGGAGGAAGCCCATGTCCAGCATGCGGTCGGCCTCGTCGAGCACCAGCACCTCGAGGGCGTCGAGGCGGACATAGGGATGCTGCATGTGGTCGAGGAGCCGGCCCGGCGTGGCGACGATGATGTCCACGCCACGGCGGAAGGCGGTCTCCTGCGGGCCCATGCCGACGCCGCCGAACACCGCGGCGCCCTTGACGGGCGTGAACCGGGCGAGATCGCGGAGATCGGCCTCGATCTGCGCGGCCAGCTCACGCGTGGGCGCGATCACGAGCGCGCGCACGGCGCCGCGCGGCTTGTCCATCAGGCGCTGCGCGATGGGGAGAAGGAAGGCGGCGGTCTTGCCGCTGCCGGTCATGGCGCAGGCGACCACGTCACGGCCGGCAAGCACGGGCGGAATGGCGTCGCGCTGGATCGGCGTGGGCGTCGTGAAGCCGAGGGCCTCGACGGCGCGCAGGAAGGCGGAGTGGAGATTCAGGGCAGCGAAGGACATGGAGATTCGACCTCTGTCGAGCGGGCTTCTCGCCGGGCAAGGAACCGCGCTACTGTGTGTCCGGCGTGATTTGGGAAGAACGGGGGGATTTGCCGGGGGAAACCGCCGTTCGGGCTCTCTGAAACGCTTCGAGAACGTCATGAGTATCGCACGGGGATGGTGATTCGCCTAGCGATTCGTCGCCGGCCGTCGAGGCTGCGCCACCTGGGGTATCTTCGGAGGCCAAGGGAGGCGGCCCGAGGCGAATGGACACCGTGCTCGCCTGATCGGGTCTCACCTCAATGCCAGGCTGATCGGGCGGGTGGCCGGAGTGGGCTTCATTGCCGTGGGCGTCTGGACCTTGTGGAGAGCGTAGAGCGATGAGCTTGTTGTTCTCTGTTCAGGGCCGGATCGGCCGGTCTACCTATTGGCTCAAGTTCTGCCTGCCCTATCTCGCGATCTACCTGCTGCTGTTGGCGGCCGACTGGAGGCTGGGAACCTACGACCCCGACGAGAAGACCGTCGGCCTCCTGTCCGGAATCTTCGTGGCGGTGGCGCTCTACTCGTCGATCGCGGTCAACGTGAAGCGGTGCCACGACCGGGATCATTCCGGATGGTTCCTGCTGCTGGGACTCATTCCCATCCTGAACCTGTGGCCGTTCATCGAGCTCGGGTTCCTGGCCGGCACCGACGGGCCCAACGGGTACGGGGACCCCGAGTAGGCATGGCGCGCCGGGGAAGGGGCTCCGCTTCGTCGCCGAGCCGCTCAAATAGAGCAGGCGAGTCATGACACACCGCTACCAGGCCATCAACTTCCAGGACAAGCTCGCCCGCTTCAGCGATCACTGGGCGCCGAAGGTGGTGGCCCAGATGAACGACTACCAGCTCAAGCTCGTGAAGATCCAGGGTGAGTTCGTGTGGCATAGCCATGCCGACACCGACGAGGTGTTCATCGTGCTGGACGGCCGGATGCGAATCGAGCTGCGGGACGGCGGAGTGGACCTCGGGCCGGGGGAGATGTTCGTGGTCCCGAAGGGCGTCGAGCACAAGCCGTCCGCGCCGGACGAATGCCGGATCCTGTTGGTGGAGCCGAAGGGCGTCGTCAATACCGGCGATGCGGGTGGGGCCAAGACCGCTCCGAACGACGTCTGGATCTGAAAGGAGGGGGCGATGGACGCCGGCAACGGGCTGATCGTCACGCTCTGGGAGAACGCCCGACGCCCTGCACGCGAGCGAGAAGCCCGCCTGCCATGAGACGCGAGCTGACACGCCGGCAGATGGTGAAAGGGGTAGTCCAGATCGCCGGAGCGATGGCCCTGACGGGTGCGGACACCTCGCGGCGGCGGCGGCGACGCCACCCGCGGAGCGCTCCCGGTTCATGGCGCGCGCGTTCGAGATGCGACGCATCGCGGTGGAGCGCGGCGACCAGGCCTATGGCGCCGTCATCGTGCGGGACGCTCAGGTCGTCGGCGAAGGAGTGAGTGCGGTCCTGACGACGCCCGATCCGACCGCCCACGGCGAAATCCAGGCGATCCGGGACGCCGCGCGCCGCCTCGGCACGCCCCAGCTGGCCGGCTGCGAGCTCTACACGACGTTTCGCCCGTGCCCCATGTGCGAGACCGCCGCCTACTGGGCCGGAGTGGCGCGGATCTACCACGGGGAGGCGGTCACCGACGCCGGCGCGCCTCGTTTTCCCAGGTGTTGAGCGCATCCAGCGGACGAGGAGGATCTCGCGGGCTCCCAGGACTCGCATTCGCATGGCAGTATCGTGGTCGAGTCGTCGTCTGCCCCGCGCACAGGCCGTGCCTTGATGGTGAGCTCGACGGAGGTGAAGGGTCATGGAATCAGACATCGATGGCTCGCTGACGACACCGGTGGGGCCGCGCGAGCCCTCGCGCCCGCGGCAGGCGATCCGGCAGCTGCGCATCGGCCACCAGGCCATCGGCTCCAGCGCGATGGGCGCGCAGGTGTCCGGCTCGCTGGCGGTGGGCGCGGTTGCCCTGGGCGCCATGGCCGTCGGGGCACTGGCGCTGGGCACGCTCGCCATCGCCCGCCTCGTGATCGGGCGGGTGCGGATCCGTCACGCGCGCATTCAGGGCCTCGAGATCGAGGACCTGAAAGTGGCGCGCTTGCTGGTCCGCGAGCTCCGCGTGGTCGAGAAGCTCGTCACCCCCGCCGACCCGAAGGGGAGTCGGCCGGCGTAGAGAGACAGGCCATTCCCGGCCTACCCTGAAGCGACCGATCACGGGCGTGCAGATTCGCTCTCAGCGCCGCGGCGCGGGCGCGCCATGGCGGCCCTCGCCGGCAGCGAAGCGCGCGGCGCCCTCGCGGCTCTCGCCCGAGTCGCGGGTGACCCGACCCAGCGCGTACTCGCGCGCGAGGGCGGCGTCGAGATCCATTCCCCAGCTTTCGTAGGCCGACCGTCGGTCGCTGCGCAGACAGAGCGGCGGCAGCTCGGCCAGCGAGCGCGCCAGCGCTTCCGCGTCCTCCCGCGCCCGGCCCGCGGGCACCACCCGATTGGCGAGACCGATGTGCAGGGCCTCCTGCGCATCCACCGCGCGCCCGGTGAGGATGAGGTCCAGCGCGCGGCTCATGCCGATGAGGCGGGGCAGCCGTACCGTCCCGCCGTCGAGCAGGGGCACCCCCCAGCGCCGGCAGAAGACGCCGAAGGTGGCCGTCTCTTCCATCACGCGGAGATCACACCAGAGGGCCAGCTCGAGCCCGCCCGCCACCGCATAGCCGGCGACGGCGGCGATCACGGGCTTTCCGAGCAGCATGCGCGTGGGCCCCATGGGCCCATCTCCGGTAGCCTCGACACGAAGCCCGCGCTCGGTGCCGAAGGACTTGAGGTCGGCGCCGCCGCAGAAGGTTCCCCCGGCGCCCCAGAGCACTGCCGCGCGCGCGTCCGGATCGGCCTCGAAGGCGCGAAAGGCCTCGGTCAGCGCCCGCGCGCTCGGCCCATCCACCGCATTGCGTGCCTCGGGACGGTCCATGATCACGGTCGTCACCGCGCCCTGCTTCTCCACTCGGATCGCCATGGCTGGGCTCCTCCCCGAGGCAGCTTACAGTAGAATGACCCGCATGAGCCTCGACGACGTCGTCTGGCGCCCCGATCCCGCCGTCGCCGCCCGCACCCGCATCGCCCGCTTCATGGCCGCGCACAGTATCGACTCGCTGGCCACGCTGCAGCGCCGGTCCATCGACGATCCCGAGTGGTACTGGGACGCGGTGCTGCGCGACCTCGGCTTCGTCTGGAGCAAGCCGTACACGAAGGTGCTGGACGACTCACGCGGCATCATGTGGCCGTCGTGGTTTCCCGGCGGCGCCATGAACCTGACCGTGAACGCGCTGGACCGGCACGTGAAGGCGGGACGGGGTGAGAAGCCCGCGGTGGTCTGGGAATCCGAGAGCGGGGAGGTCGTCACCCTCAGCTACGCCACGCTGGCGCGCGAGGTGAACCGCCTCGCCAATGCCCTGCGCCGGCTCGGAATCCGCGAGAACGACACCGTCGGCATCTTTCTCCCCATGAGCGCCGAGGCGGTGATCGCCACGCTCGCCGTCAACCGGATCGGCGCCATCTACACGCCGTGCTTCTCGGGCTATGGCGGCGCCGCGGTGGCGGCGCGCCTCCAGGGCTGCGACGCCAAGGTGCTCATCACCGCCGACGGCTTCTATCGGCGCGGGCAGGTGGTGCCGATGAAGCGCACCGCGGATGAGGCGGTGGCGGCCTCGCCCACGGTGAAGCACGTGATCGTCTTGCGTCGGCTGGGCGGGAAGGCACCCGAGCCCGCGCCGTGGACACCCGGCCGTGACCACTGGTGGCAGGAGCTGGTCCTCGCGGAGTCGCCCGACTGCCCGGCGGCCGCGGTGCCGGCGGACCACCCCGCGCTCATCATCTATACCTCGGGCACCACCGGGAAGCCCAAGGGCACCGTGCTCACCCATGGCGGCTTCTCGCTCAAGAACGCGCACGACTTCGCCTACTGCTTCGACATCGGCGAGGGCGACCGCGTCTTCTGGGTCACCGACCTCGGGTGGCTCATGGGGCCCATGCTCATCTGCGGCGCGCTGCTGCTGGGCGCCACCGCCGTGCTCTTCGAGGGCACGCCCGATTACCCGCAGCCGGACCGGCTCTGGGCGCTGGTGGCGAAGCATCGCATCACCCACATGGGCATCTCGCCCACCGCGGTGCGCGCGCTCATGCCGCATGGCGATGCCTGGTGGAAGAAGCACGACCGCTCCTCGCTCCGCATCGTGGCCTCCACCGGCGAGCCCTGGAATCCCGAGCCCTATCGCTGGCTCTTCGAGGCCATCGGCGCGGGCCGCGTGCCCATCATCAACTACACCGGCGGCACCGAGATCTCGGGCGGCATCCTCTCCTGCTTCCCCATCGCGCCCATCAAGCCCTGCTCCTTCGCGGGGCCGATTCCCGGCATGGCCGCCGAGGTCTTCGGCGACGACGGCCGGCCCGTGCGCGAGCAGGTGGGCGAGCTCGTGATCACGCGCCCGTGGCCCGGCATGACCAAGGGCTTCTGGCAGGATGCCGCGCGCTACGAGGAGACCTACTGGTCGCGCTGGCCGGGCGTGTGGACGCATGGCGACTGGGCCTTCGTGGACGAGGACGGCTTCTGGTTCATCCACGGCCGCTCGGACGACACGCTGAAGATCGCCGGCAAGCGGGTGGGGCCCGCCGAGGTGGAGTCGGTGCTGGTCGGTCATCCGGCGGTCGCGGAGGCGGCCGCCATCGGCGTGCCGCACGAGATCAAGGGCGAGACGGTAGTCTGCTTCGCGGTGCTGCGCCCGGGGCAGGCGCCCTCGGAGCCGCTGCGCGCCGAGCTGATCGAGAAGGTGGTGCAGGCCATGGGCAAGGCCATCAAGCCCGAGCGGGTGCTCTTCGCCGCGGAGCTGCCCAAGACCCGCAGCGCCAAGATCATGCGCCGGGTGATCCGCGCGACCTATCTGGGCAAGGAGCCCGGCGACCTCTCCTCGCTGGACAATCCGGGCGGCCTGAAGGCGATCGCGGAAGCGACCTAGCGGAAGATCTTCTTCACCGCGTTCACGCCTTCGTCCACGGCCTTGCCGATCTCCTTGGTGGGCGAGGCACCGCCGCCGGAAGTGCCCGCGGCCGGGCTGGCGGGGGTGGGGGCCGCGCCCGCCGAGGTCGAAGGGCGCGGGGTCAGCCGCACGCGGATGTCCGCGGTATTTCCCGCGATCACGTAAATGGTGCGCGCCTCGGTGTTGAAGCGCGGATGGCTGACCCGCAGCCGGTAGGAACCTTCCTTGATGGAGTGCCGCGCGCGGCCGCTGGCGTCCGGCGTGAGCGTGGTCACCAGCGCGTCCTTGAGCGTGAACACTTCCAGGGTGGCGTCGGCAATCGTCTTTTCCGTGCGCGCGTCCACCGCGGCCGCGATCACGTCGCCGCGCGTCGGAACCACGGGCGCGGTGACCCAGAAATAGGAGTAGGCGAACCCGCCGATGGACAGGAGGCCCGCCAGGAGGCCCACGATCGTCTGCATGTGGGGCAGGGAGGGATGCTGGAGCCAGGCGGCGATGCGGTCGGAAACCGTCCCGGGCGCGCCCGCCGGTGTCCGGGCCGGCGGGGGGACGGGCGACGCGGGCGGCTTCTGGGGCACCTCGGTCTCGGAAATCGGCTGGGCCATTGCTCCCAGAGTAACAGGAGTCGCGGAGAGGGGACAACCGAATGCCCCCGCGCGGGGCGGGGCGAGGTGCTTGGTTATGAGGCCCGCGCCGGCGGGGGCACGCGGATGCGGACGGAGTGTTATCATCTCCCCGCCCCCGCTCCCTCGACGAGGGCGGGGCAGCCGGGGAGAGCATCCGCGTTCAACGAGAGGAGAGCCCGCATGAGGCACGCGAAGTGGCCAGCGAAGTTGATAGTCGCGGTGGTGGGAGTGGTCGCAATGGCGCTGGGGGTCGGCGCGTTCGTTCAGGCGCAGCAGGGACTCAGCGGTGAGTACAAGATCGGGGTCCTCGAGCCCCTGACCGGCAACCTCGCCGCCGAGGGAAAGCGGCATCTCGAAGGCATGGAGATCATGCGCGACCTCATCAACGAGCGCTTCGGCGGCGTGATGGGCAAGAAGCTCACCTTCGTCGTGGGCGATGCCGTCGATCCCACGGTCGCCGCCTCCGAGGCCACCCGCCTGGCCACGCGGGAAGGGGTCAAGATCATCACCGGCACCTTCTCCTCCACGCTGTGCGGCGCCGCCAGCGAGGCGGCCGCGCGCCAGAACGTCATCTACTGGGAGACCTCCTGCGTGGACCCGCGCCTCACCCGCCGCGGGCTCAAGAACGTGTACCGCACCGAGATCGACGGCACCGGGTTCGGCTGGTACAACATCGAGTTCATCGCCAAGCACCTGGCCCACCGTCTGGGTAAGAAGCCGAACGAGCTGCGCATCGCCTACCTCTCCGAGGATTCCTCGTACGGCCAGAGCGTGACGGAGACGGCGCGCCAGCGGGCGAAGCAGGAGTTCGGGATGCAGGAGACGGGGGTGGAGTACTACACCTTCACCACCAACGATCTGACCTCGGTCATCCTCAAGCTGAAGGGCCAGAACCCTGACATCCTGCACCATATTGCCCGTAATCAAGACGCGATTCTGTTTTGGCGCCAGGCGCGCGAGCAGAACTTCGAGGTGAAGGCGGTGGTGCACGCCGGCGCCACCGGGTACGGCTCGCCGGACTTCGGCAAGGCGTTCGGCAACGACGCCAACGGCCCCTTCGCGCTGATTGAGCCGGGGCCGGGCTTCGTCATCGAGAAGCTGCGGCCGGAAGGGCAGCGTATCGAGCGCGCGTACCGCGAGGCGGTGAAGGCCAAGACCGGCGCGGAAATTGCGGGCGGCCATCAGCTCTCGGGCGGCGGCCTATGGATCCTCAAGCTCGTGCTCGACGCCGCCAAGACCGACGACCTCGACAAGTTCCGCGCCGCCGTCATGGCGCTGGACATGCCCACCGGCACCGGTCTGAACGGCTGGGGCGTGAAGTTCGACGAGTACGGCCAGAACTCCAACCCGCGCGTGCAACACTACATGCTGCAGTGGCAGAACGGGGCGCTCGTCACCGTGTGGCCCGAGGAGTTCACCACCATGCGCGCGAAGTGGATCCCGCTCGGCGCGTGGGACCAGCGGAAGTAGCGATCGGCTCCTTCGCCGGCATGGGCGTTGACGCCCCGGGCCGCTCCCGGGGCGTCGCGCGTTCTTCCGGCCGCCCCGCCATCTGACGTGCACGCGATTCCCCAGCTCGCCGTCTCCACCCTCCTGCTGGGCGGGGTCTACGCGCTCATTGCCGTGGGTCTGACGCTCATCTTCGGGGTGATGCGCGTGGTGAACTTCGCCCATGGCGAGTTCCTCATGCTGGCGATGTATCTCGCGTTCTGGACCTTCGCGCTGCTCCAGCTCGACCCCTACGTGACGCTCGTGCTGGGGCTGCCGCTGGTTTTCGCGATCGGCCTGGCGAGCTATCAGATCGTCATGCGGCCGGTGATCCACGCCTCCCACAACGTGCAGGTGTTCACCACGGTGGGGCTCTCCATCGCGCTGCAGAACGTCGCCCTGGTTCTCTGGACGGCGGACGCCCAGTTCATCCGCACCTCCTACTACGCGGTGGTGGTGCGCCTCGGCAGCGCCGCGTTCAACCTCGCGCAGCTCGTCGCCTTCGTGGTCGCGGTGCTCGCCACCGCGGCGCTATTCGCTTTTCTCCGCTGGTCCTACACGGGCAAGGTCATGCGGGCGACCGCGCAGGACCGGCAGGCGGCCTCCCTCATGGGGATCGACACCGGCCGCGTGTACTCGCTGACGTGGGCGGTGGGCGTGACCTGCGTCGGCGTGGCCGGGATGCTCCTCGCGCCGATCTATCCCGTGTACCCCACCGTGGGCCTCCAGTTCGTCCTCATCGCCTACGTGGCGGTGGTGCTTGGCGGGCTCGGCGACATGGCGGGCGCGCTCATCGCCAGCCTGATCGTGGCCACGGTGGAGATCGTGGGCTCCTACCTGATCGGCACCGCGTGGAAGGAGGTCCTCTACCTCCTCCTCTTCATCGGGATCCTCGTGGTGCGCCCCGCCGGCCTCTTCGGCCAGCGCGGCGCCGAGGTGATCGGCACGTGAGGGACGCGCTCGGCGGCGTGGGGCCGGCGGTCGCTTTCTTTGGCGTCGCCGCGCTGGTGCCCCTCGTCGTGCGCGACGCGTTCTTCCTCGACGGGCTGGTCCTCATCCTGCTGTGGGGGGCGGCGGCGTCGGCGTGGAACGTGGCCGGCGGCTATGCCGGTCAGGTGTCGCTCGGACACTCCGTCTTCTTCGGCCTGGGCGCCTACTCCGCCGCGCTGCTCGGCACCAAGTGGAATCTTTCGCCGTGGATCGCTCTCGTCGTGGGCGCGACCCTGGCCACCCTCGTCGGGTTCGTTATTGGATTCCTCAGCAATCGCCTGCGCGGCCCGTACTTCGTCCTCGCGACCATCGCCTTCTCCCAGGTCTTCCTGATCGCCGGCAGCCGGTGGCGGGGCTTCACCTCCGGTTCCGAGGGCATTCCCGTTCCCTTCCGTCCCGGCTTCTGGACGCTCGGCCTCGCGGACAAGCGCGCGTGGGTCTACCTGATCCTCCTCCTCGCCGTGGGCGTCTATCTCGTTCAGCTCTATCTCGAGCGGTCGCGCCGCGGCTATCAGCTCGCCGCCGTGCGCGAGGACGAGGACGCCGCCCTGTCCCTGGGGGTGCCGGCGCGCCGGCTCAAGGTCGCCGCCATCGTGGCCAGCGCGGCCCTCACCGCGACCTGCGGGACCCTGTGGGCCCAATACGTGGGCTTTGTCGATCCCTTCTACGTGTTCTCGGTGGATCTCTCGATTCGCTTCGCGCTCGCCGCCGTCACCGGCGGTATCGGCACCGCGCTCGGCCCCTTCCTGGGGGCCGCCCTCATCACCACACTGGAGACCTATCTCCGGGCCCACTTCGGCGGCATCGGCGCCGGGCTGGTGGGGATCTACCTGATCATCTACGGCGTGGCCCTGATCCTGATGATGCGCTTCGCGCCGCAGGGGCTACTTCCCTGGCTCGGGCGGTGGCGGCGTCGGCGCCCGGCCGCGAGCGTCGCGTCATGAGCCGGCTCTCGGTGGCCGGCGTCACCAAGCGGTTCGGCGGCATCACCGCGAATAGAGAAGTCTCGTTCGAGGTGGCGCCGGGGGAGCTGGTGGGGATCATCGGACCGAACGGATCGGGCAAATCGACGCTCTTCGAGATCATCAGCGGGTTCTACCACCCCGACGCGGGCGAGGTGCGCCTGGACGGACAACGCCTCACCGGGCTCTCGCCGGACCGCGTATGTCGCCTCGGCATCGCGCGTACGTTTCAGAAGCTGCGGCCGTTCGCGGGGATGAGCGTGGTCGACAACGTGATGGTGGGCGCGCTCACGCGCACCCGCGACGTGCGGCACGCCCGCACGCGGGCCCATGCCCTGCTCGAGCGGGTGGGGCTCGCGGAGAAGGCGCTGGCTCATGCGGGCACGCTCTCCACCGGCCAGCGCAAGCGCCTGGAGTTGGCGCGGGCCCTCGCCACCGAGCCGCGCGTGCTGCTGCTCGACGAGGTGACCGGCGGGGTGGATCAGCGGAGCATTCCCGGCCTGGTCCAGCTCGTGCGCGACCTCCATCGGGATGGGCTGACCCTGCTCGTGATCGAGCACAACATGCGCGTCATCACCGCCGTCGCGCAGCGCATCGTGGCGCTCTTCCTCGGCGAGAAGATCGCCGACGGCGCCCCCGACGTGGTCACACGGGACCGCCGGGTCATCGAGGCCTACCTCGGCGCGGCCTACACTCGATGAGCGCGCCGCTGCTCGCCGTGGAGGGCCTCGACGTCGCCTACGGCGACTTCCAGGTGCTGTGGCAGGCCGCGCTGGAGGTGGGCGAGGGGGAGATCGTGGCCGTGCTCGGGCCCAACGGCGCCGGCAAGTCCACGCTGATGAACACCATCTCCGGGCTCATCGCGCCGCGCGCCGGCCGCATCACCTTCCGCGGCAAGCGGATCGAGGGCTTGCCCGCGCACCGGACGGTGGGCGAGGGCCTGGCGCACGTGCTGGAGCGCCGGCGCCTCTTCCCATTCCTCACCGTGCTCGACAACGTGCTCCTCGGCGCCCACAATCCGGCGGCGCGTCCGCACCGCGACGAGAGCCTCGCGCGCGTCGAGCGCCTCTTCCCGATGATCCCGGCCCGGCGCGGCCAGCTCGCCCACTCGCTCTCGGGGGGCGAGCAGCAGATGGTGGCGATCGCGCGCGGGCTCATGGCGCGGCCGCGGCTCCTCATGATCGACGAGCCGTTCCTGGGGCTGGCCCCGCGTGTCGTCGAGGAGCTGGGCGCTCTCATGCGGCGCATCCGAGACGAGCAGGGGATCGGCATCGTCTTCATCGAGCAGAACGTGGAGCTGGCGCTCCGGCTGGCTGACCGCGGCTATGTCCTGGAGTCCGGGCGCACCATCCTTCACGGCGCGTCCGAGGAGCTGCTCCGGTCCGCCGAGGTCAAACGCATATTTCTGGGTGACGTTTCTCTCTGACGGGAGGAATCCCCAAAACAATACGGTTGCGCCCATCGAATACGCGGAGTATGGTGCTTTCCATGAGCCGCCGGTTGCTGCTCAGCTTCGTCCTCGTTGCGAGCCTGCTGTCGCTGCGCTCCCTCGTGCTCGCGTCCGGGTTCGAGCAGACCTGGATCCCGGGTATGTACGACGCCGGTGACCTGGACGACGCCTTCGCGCTCTCCAACTTCAAGGCGCTCGGAGCTCCCGCGGCGCCCAGCGTGGACGCGTCCGCCCTCGTCGTCGCGCAGGTCGAGTCCGCCGCACCCGACGCGACGCACAGTCGCGCCGTCCGCACCGCTTCCAGCCGCGCCCCGCCTCTGTCCTAGCTTTCCCGATGGGCCGGCCGCGGTAGACTCGCGGCCCTCGCCGACCTCGGGTCCGCGAGATTTGCTCACCCGTCAACTCCGGGAGGCACCGCATGCGTCATCTGGCTTGCTGTCTGGCCTTGCTCGCGAGTCTCGCGCTCGTCGGGAGCCCGGTCGTCGAGGCCGTCGATTCCGCCATGAAGGGGACCGTAAAGGAAGTGCATACCGCCATCGGGATGGTCATCCTCGAGGACGGCACCGAGCTGCGTGTCATGAGCGGCGAGCTCATGGCGAAGATCCGCGAGGGCGACAAGATCGAGGTGATCTTCGAGGAAAAGGACGGCCAAAAGGTCGTCAGTGCCGTCGAGGTCACCGGGCAATAGCCCGGCCCTCGGTGGGCCGCGTCGGTCGGGGCGACGGGTTGATCCGGGCCGTCGTTTCGGCCGGCGCGGTTTTCATGATTCGTAACTGATCCGGGTGGCAGGAAGTCGAGTTGGGCGAGTGTGGGCTCGTTCAGCTCGATGCGCGTCGGCGGCGCTGTGGACCGGCGCCGCCGGCGCGGTTCTTTTTTTCGCGCCCCGCCGCTACGCGCCCCGCCGCCTGAGCGTTCCGGTATACTCGGGCCTAGAGGTTCTCAAGGAGGTTCCGGCAATGGCGACGGCGACGGTGAACGGGCTCAAGGCCAAGTCCGACGCAGCATGGGCCAATATCAACAAGCAGCTCCAGGGCATGGAGCCGTTCCTCGACAAGTCCGACGCCCCCGGTGAGTGGACCACGCGGCAGGTGATCTGCCACCTCCTCTTCGAGCCCGGCTGGGACCCCGTCGCCCTCCTCAAGAGCTTCTCGACCTCGAACCTGCCGGTGGTGGAGATCACCAGCGTGTCCGACACCAGCGGCTCCCGTCAGACGGCGTCGCTCAAGCAGCTCCTGGACAGCCTCGACGCCCAGCGCAAGGCCATCTGGGGATATCTCGAGGGGCTCTCCGACGCCGACCTCAAGCGCAAGGCGCGCATCCCGCTGTTCAAGGAGCTCATGGGGAACGAGGAAGTGCCCATCCCCGTGTATGTCGGTGCGCTCTTCGACTATCACTGGAACGATCACGCCGGCCAGCTCGCCAAGATCCGCAAGGCGGCCGGGCTACCCGACGCCAGGTAGGGGCTGCGCTCGATGGCCCGGGTGGACTGGAGCTATCATCGGAAGGGCTGAATGACCTGCGGTAAGACGCAGGGGTTCCTTGCGAAAGCGAAGATCGACACGGCCGAGCAGGTCGACGCCAAGAAGGTGCGGATGGGTCCGGAGCAGGCGCTCGGCCTGCTCAAGGAAGTCGACGAGCTTTACGTGGCCAAGGGCGCCAAGGTGGTCCACCTCGACCTGAAGAGGGACCGGCCGGAGCGGGCCACGCTGCTGGGTCTCCTCCTCGGCCCCTCGGGTAATCTCCGCGCCCCCACCCTGCGCAAGGGCCGCACCCTCCTCGTCGGCTTCAACGAGCCGACCTACAAGGCAGTGCTGAGATAGTGGCGGACCCCGCTGCCGCGGCGCCCGCGGCCCCCAGCCCCGGCGAGGTCTACGAGCGCGAGATGGTCCCCGGCCTGTTCGGGCCCTGGGCGGCGGATCTCGTCGAGCGCGCGGCCCCCGCGACGGGGACACGCGTCCTCGACGTGGCGTGCGGCACGGGCGTGGTCACGCGCCTCCTGCCGCCGCGGGTGGGAGCCACGGGGCGGGTAGTCGGTCTCGACCTCAATCCCGGCATGCTCGCGGCGGCGCGCACGGCGACGGCGGGCGCGCCCGTCGAATGGCTCGAGGGCAGCGCCCAGGCGGTGCCGCTCCCCGACGGCGCCTTCGATCTCGTGCTCTGCCAGCAGGGGCTGCAGTTCTTCCCGGACAAGGCCGCCGCGCTCCGCGAGATGCACCGCGTGCTCACGCCCGGCGGCCGGCTTTTCATCGCGGTGTGGAAGTCGAGCGCGCACTGCCCGGGCTTCGCCGCCCTCGAGCGGGCCCTGGCGAAATACGTGGGCGCGGACGCGGCCAAGTTGCCGCCCTTCTCGTTCGGCGACCGCGCGGCCCTCCGTGGCGTCATCGCGGGCGCCGGCTTTCGCGACCTGGTCATCCGGGCGGAGGTGAAGATGACGCGCTTTCCCTCGCCCGAGGCCTTTTTCAGGGCCATCACCGCGGGCGCCCCCGCCATGCTGGGGCTGCTCGGGCAGCTGACAGAGCCGCAGCGGCGCGAGCTGATCTCCGAGATCAACGAGACCTTGGCGCCGCACCTCGACGACACCGGGCTGGCATTTCCCCAGCCTGCTCACCTGGCTACCGCCCGCAAGTGACCATCGTGCTAGAGTCGAAGCACGGAAAGGAGGGCGTCGAGGAGCGGATCCGAACGGGATAGAGGGGTCGTGAAGCACACAGCGCCTGATCCGATCCGCGCGAGGTTCGCGCGGGCGGATGACGAGGAAGGGACCGATCGAGTCATTCGGCGGATGGTCCCTCGGCCGGCACGGTCGTGATGGGTGGAGCAAACCAGCGCGGTGACGCGCTGACAAACGCCACCCAGCGTGTACGCGAGTCGCTCCGACCCGCGTGACTGACGTCACCCCTCCTCTCTCTGCGTCAGCGAGGTCACGGTTCTCGCCAACGGGCGATCTTCGCGCGCTCAGGCGGGCACCGACATGCCGCGCCGGCACGCGCTCGGGAGCCGTGGGCAGGGTGCTCGCGGTGGCGCCGGATCGCCTCGCGCCGCCTCCTCCGGGAGGGATGGCGATCATGTGCGGGATCTTCGGTTACGTGGGCAGCGACGGAGAGGCCGCCGGCATCGTGCTGCGAGGCCTGCGACGGCTCGAGTATCGGGGCTATGACTCGTGGGGCATCGCGGTCGCCACCGGCCGGACCGTGGTGGTCGACAAGCGCGTCGGCAAGATCGGCGAGGCGGTGGCCAGCCTGCCGAGCAGCCGCTTCGGCATCGGGCACACGCGCTGGGCGACTCACGGGGGGGTCACGGTGCCCAATTCGCACCCGCACCTCGACTGCAGCGGACGCCTCGCGCTCGTCCACAACGGCATTGTCTCGAACTACGGGGAGCTCCGGCAGCGGCTGGGGCGGGCCGGTCACCGCTTCCGGTCGGAGACCGATACCGAGGTCGTGGCGCACCTCATCGAGGAACATCTGGCCGACACGCCGGCGGGGCCCGAGCAGCTCGCCCGCGCCACCATGGCCGCGTTCCGCCACCTGCACGGGCTGAACGCGATCGCGGTGCTCGATGGGGAGAAGGGCCAGCTCGCCGCCGCGAAGAGCGGCTCGCCGCTGGTGCTGGGCTGGAGCGACGGAGGGCATCTGCTGGCCTCCGACCAGGGCGCGATCCTCGAGCGCACCCGCCGGGTGACGTTCGTCGAGGACGGTCAAGCCGCGCTGGTGACGGCGGAGGGGCACCGCCTCTTCGACGTGGTCACCGGGCGCGAGCTCCAGCCCAAGGTCATGGAGCTCGACGGCGAGGCCAGCGCCAGCGACCGCGCGGGCCATCCGGATTTCATGACCAAGGAAACGTACGAGCAGCCGGCGGTGCTGCGTCGGCTCGCGGGTCCCGGCGCCGATCACGCGCGTCGTCTCGCCGGTCATCTGGCCGGCGCGCGCGACGTGGTCGCGGTCGGTTGCGGCACCGCCGGCTATGCGGCGCTGGCCGCCCAGTACCTGCTCGGGTCCATCGCCGGCCGGCGCGTCTCGGCGGTGGCCGGATCGGAGTTCAGCCATCTCGCCCCGTTCCTGGGGGCCGGCTCGCTCGTGCTGGCGTTCTCCCAGAGCGGGGAGACGATCGACGTGATCGAGGCCGCCCAGGCGGCGAAGGCGCGGGGAGCCCGGGTGGTGGCCATCGTCAACGTGGAGGGCTCGTCGCTCTGGCGCCTGGCCGACGACGCGATCCCGCTCGGGGCCGGGCCCGAGCAATGCGTGCTGTCCACCAAGAGCTTCACCGCCAAGCTCGCCCTCCTCGTGCTGACCGGCTACGCCGTGGCCGGACGGCCCGAGGAGGGGCAGGCGCTGGTGGCGGCCGCCGCCGACGAGGTGGAGCGGTTTCTCGGCGACGATCGGCGGGCGCTCATCGGTCAGATCGCCGAGGCCATCCAGGATCGCGCGCACCTCTTCGCCATCGGGCGGGGATCGAGCTATCCGCTCGCGCTGGAGACGGCCCTGAAGGTGAAGGAGGTGAGCTACATGCACGCAGAGGGCTTCGCCGGCGGCGAGCTGAAGCACGGGGTCATCGCCCTCATCGAGCCGGGCACGCCCTGCATCGCCCTGGCGCCGTGCGACACCACCCGCGACGATGTGCTCGGCGGCGCGATGCAGGTAAAGGCGCGCGGGGCCCGCGTCATCGGCGTTTCCCCGGCGCCGCACGAGGCCTTCGACCACCATGTTCGCGTGGCCGACCTGGGGCCGGCGACCGCCATCGTCAACGCGATCCCGGCCCAGCTCCTGGGCTACGACCTCGCGCGCCTCCGCGGCCACGATCCCGACAAGCCACGGAATCTGGCCAAGAGCGTCACCGTGAAGTAGCGCCCGAGAGCCGGTGTCACGGCGAGCCACGACCTTTTCCGCGGGCGCGCTCCACGCGGGCAAGCTGGTCGAGATCGCCCAGCGCCTCCAGGACGTGCATGCCGGCCTCGAGCTCGCTCTGATCGCCGGTGAGGAGCGCCCGCTCGCAGCGAACCCGCGCGGCGTAAGGCACCGCACCGGTCTCTTCGAAGATCCCGAGGGCGCGCGTCAGCTCGGCGGTGTCTCGCATCGAGATGCCGAGCGCCCGTCGGGCCTGCGCCTCGAGCAGCTTCAGGCTGTCGGCGGCGGCACTGGTCACGATCCGCTGGATCGCCTCGGGGGCGAGCGATCGGTCGAGGTCGGAATACAGCGAGAGCGTGCGCTCGACGAGCTGCTGCCGCGCGCGCGGGATCGTGCCGAACCCTCCGATGACTTCTGCCTCCAGCGCTTCGATGTCTCCGCGGCCATACGGGCGCAGGCGCCCAAATAGGGAGTCGGCGGCAAAGTGTTTCAGGATCTCATCGAGCACCGCCCGATACCGGTCAACGAGCTGGGTGTCGTGACGGGCCCGCCCGACATCCAGGGCGGCGATGAAGCCATGGACGCAGTAGGCCGCCGGGATGAGTCCGCCTTCGGCCCAGATCTTCCGGGCGTGCTCGGCGACGGCGAGCGCCTCGTCCCACCGCCCGAGGAGCGTCAGGGCGTACGCCCGCCAGGCCGCGGAGTGGAGCCCCCACCAGTGCACCTGGCCGGATTGAAAGAGACCCAGCGCGGAGGCGGTCGAGCGATCCGCCTGGGCGAGATCGCCCAGGAGGGCCGACGCCCACGCCACCATGGTATGGGCGTCGAGGCGTTCATGGAGATCCAGGCGATCCTCGAAGGCGAGGCGCTGCTGGGCAAACTGTCGGGACTGCGCGAACGCCCCGCGCGCTTTCGCGCAACTGGTGAGCGCGTCGAGCGCGGCGCTGCGGAGCCGGGGATCGTCGAGGCGCTCGGCAATCGCCAGGCCGCGTCCCGTACTCGCCTCGGCTTCGGCGATGTCCGCCGCCGTGGCCTGCGCCCCTCGCCAGAACGGATAGAACCCGTCCGCGATCAGGAAGCTCGCAATGGCCTGCTCATCACGGGCCCGGGAGACGAGCGTCCGGCCATCCGTGCGGAGTCGCTGGATCTCCTCCTCGGACGGGCGGTTCCCCACCGTCCCCTGAAACCGTGTGTACCGGGTGAGGAGGCTGCCCAGGACGCGCAGCTCCTGGTCGATCGGCCGGCCTAGCTCCCGGCAGAGGCGAAGCGCAACCCGGGAGGCCTCCGCCCCTTCGTCTCCCCCCGACACGTCACCGAGGCGCTCTTGCAGCTCCGGGAGATCGTCGGAGGCCGCCAGCTCGATGGCCGCGCGCAGGTGGCGGGCCGCTTCGGCGGTGGCGGCGCCGGCCGCGGCGACGTCGGCCGCGCGCTTGAGCCAGCTCACTGCCCTTCGCCGGATCTCGACCACGTCGAGCTGCGCGATCTTGGTCACGCTGGTGAGCGTGGCGGCTTCACGAAAGTGATAGGCGATCAGCTCGGCGAGCGCGTCCTCTTGCCCGCCGGCGCGGGCTTCGAGCCGGCGCGCGGCGGCGGCGTGCAAGTTCGCTCGTTCTGCGCGAAGCAGCGTCTGATAGGCCACCTCTCGGATCAGAATGTGGCGGAAGGCGAAGCTGTCTCCGGCCGATGGCCGGATGAGATCCTTCTGGATAAGACGATCCAGCAGCGAGTCGGTATGGGATGCCAGATCCGGTCCGAGGGCGGCGATTCCGTCCGCGCGGAACGCCCGCCCGAATACCGCGCCGAGCTGCAAGACTCGCCTCTCCTCGGGCTCCAGGAGGTCGAGTCGGGCCAGGATGGTCGCCTGAATCGTGTCGGGGAGGGTCGCGAGCGTCTGCTCGAGGGCCGCGTCGTCGTTCAGCGAGAGGACGCGTTCCGTGATCGACTGGACAATCTCCGCCGCGAAGAAGGGGTTGCCTTCGGCGCGGACCACGACACGCTCGACGATCTGCGGGGCACTCGAGCCGATCCGGTCGCGAACCAGTTGCGCGACCGAGTCGTCGCTGAGCGGCTCCAGGGACATGGAGACGTAGTTCCGCCGGCCTCCTCCCCATCCCGGGCGCCGATCGAGCAGCTCCGGACGGGTCAGGGCGACCATCAGCACTGCCGCATCGCCTCGGGGCTGCACGATGACCTCCACGAGATCGAGGAGGCTGTCACTCGACCAGTGCAGATCTTCGAATACCAGGACGAGCGGCGACCGTCGCGCCGCCACCTCGACGGCCGTGCGCCACGCGGCAAAAAGCGCGGTCCGGTCGATCACCTCCGGTTCACCGGCGCCGATGGTCGCGGCGAGGAGGTCGGCCACCCGCTCGGGCGATTCGACGCCGCGGTCGTGAAGCCAGACCCGGATCTCCTCGCGCACGGTTTCCGGCGCCGCCTCGTCCTTCAAGCCGACCAGGCGGATCAGGAGGGCGCGAAGCGGCCAGTAGGTGACCCGCTGGCCGTAGGGAAGGCACTGGGCGATTGCCACCGTCGCGTCGGACGAGAGGGCGGGCAGCCGAAGCAGAAACTCTTCGACGAGGCGCGTCTTCCCGGCCCCCGCGGGGGCGACGAGGCTCACGAGAAATGGCCGGCGGTCGGTGAAGGCCCGCCGGGCGACGAGCTCGAGCTGCGCCAGGTCGTCATCCCGGCCGATGAGCGGAAAGCGGGACCGCGTGACCTCGGCCGCCCGCCCGAGGAGGGGCAGCGCCTGGATCGGCAGCCGCTTTCCCTTGACGTCGATCTCGGTCGGCTTCCCCAGGTTGAACCGGTCTCGAGCAGCCCGGGCGGTCCGCTCGCCGCACAGGATGGACCACGGCTCGGCCGCCTGCTGCAGGCGCGCTGCAATGTTCACCGCGTCGCCGGTGATCAGGAAGTCGCTTGACGCGTTGTCACGCGTGGCGACCACTTCGCCCGTGTTCACCCCGATTCGTACCGTGTGCTGGGGAGCGAGCTTCGGGTCCACCCGGACGCGGTCGCGGATCTCGAGCGCCGCCGACATCGCGCGCTGCGCATCGTCGCCGTGGGCGTGGGGCAGCCCGAAGACGGCCATGACCGCGTCGCCGATGGACTTCTCGACGGTGCCGCCGTGCGTGCCGACCACCTCTCTCGCAATGTTGTAATAGCGCGTCTGGAGGGCTTGAACATCCTCGGGATCACGCGCCTCGCCGAGCATGGTCGTGCCCGCGATGTCGGCGAACAGCACGGTGACGATGCGGCGCTCTTCGGCCATTCTGCGCTCAGAAGGCCGTGCGCTTGGCTTGCGCCAGGACCCGGTCGGTGTCGGCAACCAGAGGCCCGGCGCGGAGCGCGTCGAATGCTCTCCGAGCCTCGCCCAGGTGGGCGACCGCCTCGTGAGGCCGACCCACCGCCACCAGGCAGCGGCCCGCCCCCAATGCCGCCTGCCCGTGCTCCAGGGCGAACCCGTAGCTCGCCCAGTGCGCCGCCACCTCGGCGTAGAGTGCGCTTGCCGCATCCGGGCGGCCTTGAGCTTCGGTGAGCACGGCACGGCCCGCGAGCACGGAGTATTGGTGGCGGGGCGCGCGGTGAGCGCTGCTGTCCAGCAGGCGTTCGGCGAGACGGATCGCGCCCGCCGCCACACTCACTCGGAGCGCCTCGGGCAGGTGACGGGCCCGAAAGACCGGGCGATCCCGAGTGATCTCCTCGATCTCCTCGATCAGCCGCACGGTCGTCACGTGGTTGCCGCGTGTGTGCTCGATGAGCGAGACGACGGCCACGGCGGGGACGAGCACCTGGGGGTCCCGGATTTCCCGGGCGCGCGGCAGGAACTCCTCCGCGAGGACATGCGCCTGGCTCAGCTCCCCGCGGCACACCAAGACGTACGCCATGTACGTCAGCGCGACGACGGTGACCTGACCCCCGCCCTGCCGCCGGTCCCTCTCGATCAAGTCGCCGGCGATGCGAAGCAGCTCGTCCCATCGCCCGAGATCGAACAGGGGCCAGAGCGTCTCCGCTTCGGCCCACATGACCGGAAGGGTGAGCCCCCGCCGCTCTCCAAACTCGATTCCCGCTCGCTTCACGTCGAGAGCCTGGGCGGGGCCCTCGACGACCCACACCCAGTCGCCGAGGTTTCCGTAGGACCGGATGGTTTCGTTCCCCAGGCCGAGATCCAGGCTGAGGCGAAGCGCTTCCCGGAGGTCGGCGAGGCCTCCGACCAGGTCGTCGAGCTGGCACCGCGCAAGGCCCCGGAGCTGACGCGCTCGGATGGCCTCGGCATCGAGCCCGAGGTCCTCGGCGAGGGCAAGGGCTTTCTCCGACCACACCGCGCAATCAGGAGAACGGTTGGCGACCATGTGGTCGGCCGCGCTATGCGTGTAGGCCAAGGCCAGCTCGCGTCCGGGCGGCTCGCGCTCGAGCAGCTCGATTGCCTGCGCGAGAAGCGCCCGCTTTCGGTCGGTCTCCCCCCGGAACCAGTACGTTCTGGCCAGTCGCACCATCGACTCGCCCGCGCCGAGGATCGCCCCCTGCGCGTGGAACTCGACGATCGCCTCCTCGAAGTCACGCTGGGCCTCGGACAGCCGGCCCCCGACGAGGGCGGCCTCGGCGGTCTTCCCGAGTAGCCTGGCCCGCTCGGGATGAAGCGGGGGAGAGAGCTTGAGCGCCTGCCGGTAGAAGGCCTCTGCCTTCCGGGCATCGAACTCGAGCGCTCGGTCGCCGGCCATGATCAGGTAGCGCCGGACCTGCGCCTCCAGCTCGTGCGTGTCATCATCCAGGCCGGCCGCCTTCGCAAGCTGAAGAGCCTGTCCGTAGTGGTGCGCGAGGATGTCGGCGTGGTCGGTCACGCGTTCGCCGGCCAGGCGCTCGATCCAGGCGGCCGCCGTCCGGTGCTTGCGCACCCGCGCCGCTCGGGGGATCTGCTGGTAGGCGACGTCGCGGATGAGCAGGTGCCGAAACGAATACTCCGCCTCACCCTTGACCGACGAGGTCCGAACGGGACGCAGGAGCTCCTTTCGGGCGACCATCTGCAACCCTTCTTCCACCACTCGCTCGTCGAGCCCGCTCATGAAGGCGAGCGCGCCCACCCAGAAGACGGTGCCCACGACGGCGGCGTCGTGGAGCAGCGCCTTCCGCTCAGCCGGGAGCGTGTCGAGACGGGCGGCGATCACGGCCTGGATGGTCTCGGGGATCGGGATGGCGGCGCCGGCCGCAACCTGCATGGTCTGTCCCCGATGTTCGACGATCCCGCGGTCAGCGAGCATGCGAGCGAATTCCCCCGCGTAGAGCGGGTTTCCGCCGGCTCGCTCGAGCAGCGCGGTCTGCGTGTCATCCGGGAGCTCCACGCCGGGGAGGTGTGCGGCGATCAGCCGGCTCGTCTCTTCACGAGAGAGGGGGGCAAGCGAGATGGTGGTGGAGTCCCGCTTGCCGCCACCCCATCCGGGATGGCGCTCGAAGAGCTCAGGCCTGGTGGTGCAGACCACCAGGAACGGCAGACCCGCCGCCCAGTCCACGAGATACTCCACGAACTCGAGCAATGGCGCGCCGGCCCAGTGCACGTCCTCGAAGACCAGGACCAGCGGTTGGTCGTCCGCGACGGCCTCGAGGAAACGCCGCCAAGCGGCAAAGGATTCGGATCGCTCGGCCAGGCCCCCGGCGCCGGGGGTGCTCGCGCCGACCAGGAGGGCGAGGCGGGTCTTGAGCCAGTCTCGCTCGGTGGGATCTTCAATGATGGCCCCGATGGCCGCCGCGAGCTTGTCGGAGGCCTCGTGTGGACTGTCGGATTCCAGGATTCCCGCCTGACTCTTGACGATCTCCCCCAGCGCCCAGAAGGTGATGCCCTCCCCATAGGGAAGGCATCGGCCTTGTCGCCAGCGCGCCCCCTGCGGCTGCCAGTCGACGAAGGCGCGGAACTCGCGGACCAGGCGACTTTTCCCGAGCCCCGGCTCGCCGGCCACCGTGATGAGCTGGGCCGAACCCTCTCGCGCGGCACGAGCATAGAGGGCCTTCAGGAGGGCCAGCTCGTGGGTGCGGCCGATGAAGGGGGAGAGCGTCGCCTCGGCGGGATCGGCGCCGTATCGCCCGCGGGAGGCTTTGGCTCGCCACACCCGCATTGGCTCGACCTGCTCTTTGACCGAGACGGGATCGAGCGCCTCATAGTCCACCAGATGCCGGGTCGTCCGATAGGTGGCCTCGTCGACGACTACCGCTCCGACCGGGGCGATCGCCTGGAGGCGGGCCGCCGTGTTCACGACGTCGCCGGTCGCAACGCCCTCGCCTTCCACTCTCCTGGCCCCGCGCCCCACCACCGCTTCCCCGGTGGTGACGGCGGCCCGCAGGGCCAGCTCGAGCCCTGGCTCGGCTGCGTTCAGCTCCTGGACCGCCTCGACGATGCGAAGGGCCGCCCGCACCGCTCGCTCGGCGTCGTCCTCATGGCCGACGGGCGCGCCGAAGGCGGCCATGACGGCGTCGCCGATGAACTTCTCCACGGTGCCGCCCCACCGCACGAGCTCTTGTCTCACGCAGGCGTAGTATGGCCGCAGCGTGCTTCGGATATCCTCGGGATCCGCTTGATCCGATCGCGCGACGAACCCGACAAGGTCGACGCACAGGATGGACACGACTTTCCGCTCTTGCATCCGATCGGGAAGCGACGGCCCGGGCGCGACGTCACGGTGACGCTGAGGCTCGTTCAAGGCGCGCCCTCGCTCCCGACCGCCCGCACCTGCGCCTGCGCCCAGCCCTCCCGCGTCAACCGTTATCTCCTTGCCCCTGCTCGCGCGCCACGCTCGCACCCCGAGAAGGCGAAGTCAAGCGCCGGCAAGGGCGATGCCCCTTTGCCATCACCGGCGCCAGGCGCCATCAAGTCTGGCGGCGTTCGTAAGGAATCGGCCCAGCGTACTCGACCTGGAGCGGCGCCCACCGATCGGCCCACCGGCGCGCGAGCGTGCCCGCGAGCTGCTGCAGGTGCAGCCGGTCGTGGGCCACCCAGCTCGCCAGAAGGTCGAGTCCGGAAAGGCGTCGGCCACTGGGCGTCTCGGCGGTTCCGAGCAAGCGATCAGGTTGCACGGAGTCGAGCAACTCGAGGCTGATCATGCGCCGCGCCTGAAAGGCCGCCAACGCCTGCGACGGATTCGCCTGCTGATACTGCCGAGCCACCGCCAGCCGCTCCGGGTCGATGGGCTCGAACCGCGCTCCTCCCTCGAGGATGACTCGCAGGCGGGCGCCAAAGTCCTCCGTCTCCTCGTCCCGCAGGTGGCAGACGATCTCGACCGGCGCCCACTCGCCGGGCGCCGGTCGAGCCCTCCAGGTCGCCTCATCCAGCTCGCCCACCAGCAGCTCGAGCAGCGTGGAGAAGCGCGCCAGCTCGCGGCGCGTCTCGTTGAGCAGGTCACGAGCATCAGTCATCGCCGGACTCCTTGCGCCCGCCGCTCCTAGTGTTCCGTATAGGAAGTCAGGTTAATATATGCCATGGCATTCTCCAAGGAGGGAATCCATGGCCAATCACGTTCGTCCCATCGTCGTCAGCGCGGCCGATCGGCGTGAACTGGAGCGCCTGCAGCGGTCGCCCGCCGTGCGCGCCGGGCTCAATCGGCGAGCGCGGGCGGTCCTGCTGATGGCCCAGGGCGTCGCGGGAGTGGAGATCGCCGCCCGGACCGGCTACACCGTGGTGCAAGTCGGCCGGCTGCGCCGTCGGTTCGCCGAGCACGGCGTGGCGGGCCTGGGTGACCGCCCCCGGTCGGGCCGGCCGCCGACCATCACCGCGCGGAAGCGGGCCCAGATCGTCGCGCTGACCCTGAAGCCGCCCGCCGCCGGCCTCACCCATTGGTCGACCCGGGATCTCGCCCGGCAGGCGGGTGTGTCCCACGGGACGGTGCACCGCCTCTGGCGCGCCCACGCCCTGAAGCCCCATCAAATCTCAACCTTCAAGTTCACCACCGACCCCGCGGCCGAGGACAAGATTTACGACGTCGTCGGCCTGTACCTGAATCCGCCGACGAATGCGGTGGTGGTGAGCCTCGACGAGAAAACCCAGATCCAGGCGCTGAGCCGCACCCAGCCGCTGCTGCCCTTGCGCCCGGGCCTGCCCGCTCGCCAGACGCACGACTATCAACGCAATGGCCTGACGAGCCTGTATGCGGCGCTGGAGATCGCCAGCGGCCGGGTGCTGGGCGAGTGCACGCCGCGGCACACGGCGGCCGACTTCTTGCGCTTCATGCAGCGCGTGGCCCGCCGGTACCGCGGCCGGGCGGTGCACGTGGTCCTGGACAACTCCTCGACGCACTCGACCCTGGCGGTGCAGCAGGGCTCGGCGCGATCGGAGATCCACTTTCACTTCACCCCGAAGGGCGCCTCGTGGCTCAACATGGTCGAGGCGTGGTTCGGGATCCTCACGCGCAAGTCGGTGCGACGGGGCTCGTTCGACACCGTGCGCGCCCTGATCCGTCACCTCCACGCCTACATCGCCGACTGGAATACGCATCCCACCCCGTTCGTGTGGACCAAAGACCCGGCGGCCATCGTCAAGAAGGCGCTCGGTCGTGGCCGTTAACATGACTTCACAGACGGAAACTAGACGCCGGTGCCGAAGCCTCCCGCGCCGCGGACGGTGGTAGCCTCGCCGAAATGCCCCGCAGGGTGGAAGAGGGCGAGACCGCTCAGCACCGCCATCCGCGGCCGACCCGTGAAGGCCTGCACCACCGGCGGCGCAAAGGCGCCCTCGCCGGCGGCGCGCTCCACGGCCGACTGCTGGATCTGACCTTCCCAGTCCTGGGGCTGGAAGCCGCCGACCAGCTCGCGCGTGCGCTTGCCCACCGCGTCGCGATACTCGCGAAGCGCGTCGAGGTTGATGGATTGGCTGAGATCGCTGACCTCGGCGCTCTTCATGCCGATCCCGAAGTCCTTCCGATTCACGCCGAGGCGCTTCATCCAGGCGTCGTCGAACACCTGGTCGCGTCCCGCGAGCACCGGGTTGAGGAAGATGTCCTCCGCCCGCGCGATATGCCACACGAGCCAGGCGATGGAGTTGAGATCCTCCCGGGGACGGACGCGCATCTGGGCGTCGGTGAGGCCGTTGAGCACCCGCTCGGCGGCCGAAAGCTTGTTGCCCCCGACGGCGACGGTGTGCACGGCACTGTGCTGGGCCAGGAACAGGTCCCGCATATCCATGGTGATCCTCCTCGCGGGGTTAACGTCCGAGCGCACTATGCGGGCAGTCCCTCCGCGCGTCAAGGGCGGGAGCCCCGCCGGGCGGTGAGAAGGGTCCAGATGCGAGGCGGCGCCCGACGGCCGCACGCGAAGGCGTACTTTCCGTACGCTGAGCGTGTGGCCGAGGGCGCCAACGACGCAGCTGGGTCCTAATCGCCGCCCGGCTAGGCCTTGTCCAGCCAGACCCGGTGCATGTCGGTGAGGCCGGCCGGGATCATCTGGAAGCCTTTCACGTACTTGTGGAAGACCTTCAGCTCGTTCATGTGGAGGAGGATGACCACCGGCGCGTCCTCGACGATGAGCCGCACCGCTTCCTCGTAGTACTTCTTGCGCTTCTTGAAGTCGTTCTCGGACCGCGCGCCCTCGACCATCTTGTCGAAGTCCGCGTTGACCCACTTGCCGGCGTTCCACGCCTCCGTGGAATGCAGCTCCGGGTAGAGCGTCTCGTCGGGGTCGAGGTCCGCGTCCCACTGTATCTGTACCAGGTCCCACTGCTTCTCCTGCAGCCACCGTCGCCGGAACGTGGGCGAGTCGGCCAGCTCGATGTTGACCTTGATGCCGATCTTGGCGAGCTGCGCCTGGACCATCTCGGCCTGGCGCGGGTCAATGCCGGAATTGTTGGAGAGCAGCAGCACCTCCGCGCCGTTGGCGTACTTGGACTGCTTCACGAGCTGCTTGGCCTGCTCGAGGTCGAAGTACTGGCCGTTCTTCCCCGTCTCGAACGCGGGATCGTAGAAGCCGCCCATCGGAGGCGAGATCGGACCATGAGCAATGATGCCCTCGCCGAACTGGACCTTGGTCAGGAGCTCCTGGCGGTCCAGCGCGAACGTCACCGCCTTGCGGAGGTTCTTGTCCGAGAAGGGCTCCTTGGCCAGGTTCATGTGCATGCAGCGCCAGTTACCGCCCACCGCCGTGGACACGGTGAGCTTGGGATCCTTGCGGAGATCGGCCACGAACTGGGGCGCCACGTTGTTGATCCCGTCCACCTCGCCGGTCTTGAGCGCGGCCACGAGAGTCGAGGGCTCGATGATGAACTTGAAGATCACCTTGTCGAGGTAGGGGAGCTTGCCGCCGGCGGCATCCGTCTCCCAGTAGTTCGGGAAGCGCTCGAGGGAAATGTAGTCCCCCTCCTTCCACTCCACGAACTTGAAGGGTCCGGTTCCCACCGGGCTGCGGCCGTAGGCCTTGCCTTTCTCCTTGACCGCGCGCGGCGAGAGGATGGTGGCGGCCCGGCCGGTGGAGCCGGTGAAGGCGACGCGGAGGAAGGGGTACGGCTTGGCGAAGGAGAGCTTGATGGTCTGCGGGTCGGGCGTCTCGATGGACTCGAGCAGGGCGAGCTTCCAGGCGTGGATCGGCGCCTGCTGCTTGTCTTTGACCCGCTCGAGGTTCCACTTGATGTCGGCGGACGTGCAGGGGTCGCCGTTGTGGAAGGTCACACCCTTGTTGAGGCGGAAGACGTGAACACGATCGCCCTGGACCTCCCACTCGCGCGCAAGCTCCGGCTTGAAGTCCACGCTCTTGCCGTCGGTGGACGTGATCTTCAGGAGCCCGTTGTAGATGTTGTTGTGGATGGCGCACGCGGTGATGAAGGTCGTGTTGTGGGCGTCGAGCGTGTCGATGTTCTGGAAGCTGCCGATCCGCATCGTGCCGCCCCGCTTGACCGCCTGCGCTTCCGCGGGCCCGGGCAACCCGGCCGAGAGCCCGGCGAGCCCCGCCGTGCCCACGCCCAGCGCCTGGAGCATCGCGCGGCGGGTGAGAGGGTCGTGGACCCAGGCGCCCTCGCGTAGCTCGCGGTTGACTTCCTCGAATCCATCGCGACTCTTCATGTCGTTCCTCCTTCGGGGTAGAGGTGGCACGCCACGGCGTGGCCCGGCGCCGGCTCGCGGAGGGCCGGCTCGACCTCGTCGCAGTGTGCCATCCGGTGGGGACAGCGGCTCGCGAAGCGGCAGCCTCGCGGCAGGTCGATCGGGTTGGGGAGCTCGCCCTCGAGCAGCCGGGCGGGGTTGTCGAAGATCGACGTCTGGCCGTCACCCACCGCGGGAATGGCGGCCAGGAGCGCCTGGGTGTAGGGATGCAGCGGCTGCTTGAAGAGGGCGTCGGCGGGCGCCACCTCCACGAGCTTGCCCAGATACATCACGGCGACCCGATGGCTCACGAAGCGGATCACGCCGAGGTCGTGCGAGACGAAGAGGTAGGCCAGCCCCAGGCGCTCGCGGAGATCCACCAGGAGGTTGAGGATCTGGGCGCGCACGGAGACGTCCAGCGCCGAGACCGCCTCGTCGGCGACCACTAGCCGCGGGCCGGCGGCGAGCGCGCGCGCGATGCCGACCCGCTGGCGCTGGCCGCCGGACAGCTCGTGCGGATAGCGCCGCGCGTACTCGGGCGAGAGCCCCACCATGTCGAGGAGAGCGCGGACGCGCACCTCGACCTCGTTTCCCTCGGCGATGCGGTGCACGCGGATGGGCTCGCCCACCATGGCGCCCACCGTCATCCGCGGGTTGAGCGAGGAGTAAGGGTCCTGGAAGACGATCTGGGTCTTGCGGCGGAAGGGCAGGAGCCGGCTCGCGGGCAGGGCGGTGATGTCCTCGCCCTCGAAGACGATACGTCCGCGCGTGGGCTCGATGGCACGCAGCACGAGGCGGCCGGTGGTGGTCTTGCCGCAGCCCGACTCGCCGACCAGACCGAGGGTCTCGCCTGCCGCGACGTCGAAACTCACGCCGTCCACCGCATGGACGACGCGCGGGGGGACGCCGCGCCGCAGGACGGCGAGCGGGTTGGTGCGCACGGGGAAATACTTGACGAGATCCTGGACCTCGAGGAGGGGGCGCGCTGCGCTCACGAGGCCCTCGCGACGTGGCAGGCCACGTCATGCTCGGCGCGAAGCGGGCCCAGGATCGGGGTCTCGATGGCGCAGCGCGGCTCGGCCACGGGACACCGCGGGTGGAAGCGGCAGCCCGGCGGCAGCGCCCGGAGCCCCGGCATGGTGCCGCCGATGGCGCCCAGCCGCCCATTGCCGTCCAAGCGCGGCAGGCACTCGATGAGCCCGCGGGTGTACGGGTGAGCGGGGGCCCGGAAGATTGCCGCCACGGAGGCCTGCTCGACCACGCGACCCGCGTACATCACCAGCACGCGATGACACATCTGGGAAATGATGCCGAGGTCGTGCGAGACCAGGAGCACGGCGACTCCCAGCTCGCGGGCGAGCTGGCGGATGAGCGCGAGGACCTGGGCCTGGATGGTCACGTCGAGCGCGGTGGTGGGCTCGTCCGCGATGAGCAGGCTCGGCACGCAGGAGATGCCCATGCCGATCATCACCCGCTGCGCCATCCCCCCGCTGAACTGGTGGGGATAGTCGCGCGTCCGCGTCCGCGGCGAGGAGATCCCCACGCGGCCGAGGATCTCGACCACGCGCTCTCGCAGGACCGGCCGCGGCTCCGGCAGGTGCAGCGCCATCGCCTCGAGCATCTGGACGCCCACGCGGAACACCGGGTTCAGCGAGGCGCCCGGGTTCTGGAAGATCATGGCGATGTCCTTGCCGCGGATGTCGGCCAGCCTGTGCTCGTCGAGAGCGAGGAGGTTCTGTCCGTGGAACCACACCTCGCCGGTGACGCGGCCGGGAGGACAGCGGATCAAGCGCAGGATGGCCTCGGAGGTCAGCGACTTGCCCGCCCCCGACTCGCCGACCAGCCCGACGATCTCCCCGCGCCCGATCTGGAAGCTCACGTCGTCCACGGCGCGCAGGGGCCCGTCCTCCGAGCTGAACTCGACGGTCAGCCCCCGCACGTCCAAAACCGGCTCGGCGCCTGTGGGGGTCACGCTAGCGCCGCATGCGCGGGTCGAGGGTATCCCGCAGCCCGTCGCCCAGCAGATTGAGCGCCACGATGGCCAGCATGAGGGCGATGCCCGGGATGGTTGCCACATGCGGCGCCATCACGATGAAGGTCTGGCCCTCCGCGATCATGCGGCCCCAGGCCGGGGTAGGTGGGGGCGGGCCCAGGCCCAGGAAGGACAGCCCCGACTCGGTGATGATGGCGCCCGAGACGCGCAGCGCCCCCTGAACGATGATGGGCGCCAGCACATTGGGCAGAACATGCCGGAAGATGATGGTGAGGCTCCGCACCCCGGTGAGGCGGGCCGCCTCGATGTACGGCTCCTCCTTGACGGCGAGCACGTCGCCGCGCGTCACCCGCGCGAAGGGCGCGATGAAGCCCACCGCCACTGCGATGATCACGTTCCTCACGCCGAAGCCCATCACCGCCATCATGGCGATGGCCAGGATGATGATGGGGAAGGCGAAGAGCCCGTCCATCACCCGCATGATCACCACGTCCACGAGCCCGCCGTAGTAGCCCGAGATGAGCCCGAGCGTCACCCCGATGACCATGGCGAGGAACACCGAGACGATGCCCACGATGAGCGCCACCCTGGCGCCGTAGATGATGCGGCTCATGATGTCGCGGCCGAAGCTGTCCGTGCCCGCCCAGTGGGCCATACTCGGGGGGTCCAGCGGCTTGCCCACGCCCTGCGCGAGCGGGTCGTACGGCGCGAGCACGGGGGCGAACACGGCCATCGCGATGATGGCCAGGAAGACCGCGAGCCCGAACACCGCGCCGGGGTTGCGGGCGAAGCGCCGCCACATGCGCCCGAGGACCACGCGCGTGCCGAGCGCCGCCTCCGGAGGGGCGCCGGGCGCGGGGACAATCAGGCCTTCGGGATCGAGGGGGAGACCGTCGGCGCCTAGAGGGCGAGCCACGCCGCTATGCCACCCGGATCCTCGGGTTGAGGAAGGCGTAGGTGAGATCCACCAGCAGGTTCACCACCACCACCGCGACGACGCCCACCAGGATGGCGCCCTGCACCACCGCGTAGTCCCGATTCAAGATGGCGGCGACGGACAGCCGTCCCATCCCCGGGATGGCGAACACCGTCTCCGTCAGCACGGCGCCGCCGAGCAGCGTCCCGAACTGGAGCCCGATCACCGTCACCACCGGGATGAGGGCGTTGGCCATGGCGTGCTTGTACACGAGGGCAGCCTGGCGCACGCCGCGGGCCCGCGCGGCCTTGACGTAGTCCTGGTCGAGGACCTCGAGCAGGCTCGAGCGGATGATGCGCGCCACCAGGCCGGAGAAAAAAGTCCCCAGGGTGAGCGCGGGAAGGACCAGGCGCCAGAGGCCCTGCTTGGGATCCTCCCACGGGGCCACGTACCCCATGGCGGGGAACCACCCGAGGTAGACGCTGAAGATCCAGATGAGGATGATGCCCTTCCAGAAGGCCGGCATGGAGTAGACGAAGATGGCGAACCCCATGGAGCCGTAGTCCCACGCGGAGTCCTTCCGCATGGCGGCGATGATGCCCGAGGGCACCGCGATCAGGATACCCACGATCACGCTGGCCACCACGAGGGTCAGGGTCGGGACGAAGGCCTCCAGCACGAGGCGGCTCACCCGCTCGTGGTTCAGGTAGGAATCACCGAGGTCACCCACCAGCACGCGGCCGACCCAGATGACGTACTGGGTAACGATGGACCGGTCGAACCCGAGCCGCGAGCGCAGCCGCTCGTAGGCGTCCTGGGTGAAGTCGTCCCCCAGCATCATGAGGACGGGGTCGCCCGGGATCATCCGCATGAGGGCAAAGATGATCACCGACACCGTGAAGAGCACGGCGAGCGTCTGCCCAAGACGAGAGAGGACGAATCGGACCATATGCCTCCACCGGCCGATCCCATCGAACCCGAGCGGCGGGAACCGGGGTCGCCTGCGACGCCGGCCCTTGAGTGGACGCGAGTATACCCGGGGGCAGGCTCCGAGGGAAGGTAGCGTTCTGCGGTCGTGTCGGTCAGGCGCTCGCCGGCCGCTCCGGCAGGCGGGCGAGCCGCGGTACCGGCGACCAGGTGATCACCAGCGCCTGCACCACGAAGCCCAGCGCGGCGAGGAGGATGGCGGCCTCGGGCCCGGACGCGGCGCCCACCGTGCCGCCGATGACCGCGCCGATTGGCCGCGCGCCGGCGGAGGCGGTCATGAAGAGCGCCGAGACCCGGCCGAGCAGCGCGTCCGGCGTCACCGTCTGGCGCAGCGTCGTCTGGCTGATGGTCCAGAGGATGGGCCCGGCGCCGAAGAGGAAGAAGGACGCGCCCAGTAGGAGCGGCGAGGGCACCCAGAGCGTGGTCACCATCACCGCCGCGGCCGCCACCGACACCAGGGGCCCCATCGCGATGGTGATGCCGATGGAGAAGGCCTGCATGAGTCGGGCGGCCAGCAGCGCGCCCACCAGCATCCCGATGCCGTAGGCGGCCAGCGTGGTGCCGATCGTGGAGGCAGTCATGCCGAGCACGTGCACGGCATACGGCACGTAGGCCGCCTGAAGGACGAACCATGAAAGGTTCCAGAAGACCGCCGTGAGGAGAATGGGCCGCAGGAACCGATGTGTCCAGGCAAAGCCCGCGCCCTCCTGGAGCTCGCGCGCGAAGTGTCGCGACGGCCGCGCGGCCCGTGCCGGCTCGGGCACGCCGACGAGCAGCACCACCGCCACGCCCGAGAGCACCGCGGCCAGCGTGAATGCCGGCGAGGCGCCCGCCCAGCCCACCAGCGCGCCCGCCAGGGCGGGCCCCGCCGCATACGCGACGCTGCGCGCCAGCTCGAGCCGGCCATTGGCGGCGGCCAGCGAGGCGCGCGGCACCAGGGCGGGCACGAGCGCGGGCGCCGCCACGCTGTAGACCACGGTGCCTGTCGCGGCGACGAAGCCGACGAGGGCCAGCAGCGGCACCGAGAGCCAGCCGAACGCCGCCAGCACCGGCAGGGCCAGGAGGGCCCCCGCGCGCGCGAGCTCGGCCGACACCATGAGGCCGCGGCGGGGGAGGCGATCCACGAGCACGCCGGCGGGAAAGGAGAGGAGCAGGAACGGCAGCGTCTGCGCCGCGGTCAGGAAGCCTGTCTCCCCCACGCCGGCGCCCAGCGCCAGCACCGCGACCATGGGCGCTGCGGCGAGGCTGAGCTGCTCGGCGGACTGGGCGACGAGATTGGACCAGGCCAGGCGCTGGAACGGCGCGGCGAGCGACATCGGCGGCGAGCCTCCTCGGTGCGATCTGGGTGCGTCTGCCTGGGTATACGGGCGAGGAGGGGAGAAGGGGTGGAAGCGGAGGGTTTCCGCTCGCGTCAGGCACGGCGGAGCATCGCCCGCCGGTTGCTCGCGGCTACGCCTTGGTGCTACGCTCCGGCGCAAGCATGGGGCTCCGGCGCCGATGACGCGTGTCCCGCTGACGGTCAAGATCGGCCTCGTCATCCTGGCCGTGCTCATCATCGGCTTCGGCGCCTCCACCGTGCTGACCATCCAGCAGGAATCGGCCCTCCTCGTCGACCAGAGCAAGCGGGCGGCGCGGCGCCTCACCGAAGCCCTCATCGCCAGCGTCGAGTCGGCCATGCTCCAGGAGCGGCCCGACGTCACCCGCATGCTGATCAGCGACCTCAAGAGCTCCAGCGCGGTGCCGGGGCTCGACATCTACCGGCGCAATGGCGTGGAGGCCTTCACCGACCTCGTCACGCTCCAGGAGGTGGAGAAGAACGCCGGGCTCGAGAAGGGCGTGTTCGACTCCATCTCCAAGATGGCGCGCCCCGCCGGCCCCGCCATGACGGGATCCCTCTTCAAGGCGGCGGTGGAGACGCTCCAGACCCAGGAATCGCTGGAGCAGCGGGACGGCACCACCTTCTTCACCGTGCACCGGCCGGTGCTGAACCAGGAGAAGTGCCAGGGCTGCCACGGCGCCGACCACAAGGTGCGCGCGGTGGTGCGGGTTGCCACCAGCATGGAGCCCGTGTTCGCGGAGGTGCGCAAGCAGCGCAACCGCCAGATGCTGGTCGGCCTCCTCACCATCGTGGCCGCGGGCGGCGTGCTCTGGGTGGCCATGCGCCAGGTGGTGGTGAAGCCCATCCGCCAGGTGGCGGGGGTGGCTCGCCGCATCGGCGGGGGCGATTTCGCGGCACGCGTCAGCACCAAGGGCTCGCGCGACGAGATCGGCGACCTGGGGGAGGCCATCAACGAGATGAGCGCGGGCCTGGGGCGCGCGCGGGACGAGCTGTCCACGCGCAACGCGGAGCTGGCCAGCACGCTCGAGAGCCTGCAGGCCTCGCGCCGCCAGGTGGAGCTGCTCCAGCAGCTCAAGGGGGAGCTCTCCAAGTTCGTTCCCGACGCGGTGAAGGCCTTGCTCGAGCGGAATCCCAACGCCACCGAGCTCGAGAAGCGCACGGAGGAGGTGTCCGTCCTCTTCCTGGACATCGCGGGGTACACCAAGCTCAGCGAGCAGATCCCGCCGGATCAGCTCAACAACCTGGTCCAGACCTACTTCTCCTCGTTCCTCGAGATCATCCGCGCGCACCACGGGGACGTGAACGAGACGGCGGGCGACGGCCTCATGGTGATCTTCCAGGGCGCGGGGGCCGGCGACAAGCGCGAGGCGGGCCGGCAGGACCACGCCCTCAACGCCACGCGGGCCGCCTTCGCCATCCGCCAGAAGACGATCGATCTCAACGAGGAGCACCGCGGGACGCTGCCCGCCATCGCGCTGCACATGGGCATCAACACCGGCGAGGCGCTGGTGGGCGCCACCAAGCTGGGCGGGGCCGGCGCCCAGCGCTGGACCTTCACCGCCACCGGCCCGGTGACCAATCAGGCCGCGCGCTTCGCGGGCTTCGCCCAGGGGGGCGAGGTCATCGTGGGCCCGCTCACCGCCGACCGCATCCGCGTCTCCGTGGTACTGGAGGCGCTCGGGCCCAAGAGCTTCAAGAACGTGTCCGAGCCGATTCCGGTCTTCCGCCTCATCCCGCCGGGCGTGTACGAGAAGATCGTGTAGGGACCTAGGCGGCGACCTCGCGACCGAGATACTCGATGGCCCGCTGCGCGCCGCCGGCTCCGTGGGGAATGCGGAGCGCGATCAGCCCCATCTCCACCGCACCGAGCGCGCCGAGCACCATGGGCGCGTTGGTATGGCCCATGTGGGCGATGCGGAAGGCCTTGCCCGAGAACGGGCCGATGCCGACGCCGAGGACGACACCGCACTGGTTACGGCAGTAGTCGAGCAGGGGCTGCGGATCGCGGTCCGGCATGAGCACACAGGTGATGGAATTGGCGCGCTCCGCGGGATGGGTGGCGTTCAAGGCGAGCGCGCCGCCCTCCGCCCATCGGCCCGCCGCCTGGCGCGTGGCTTCGGCCAGCAGGGCGTGACGCCGGGCGGCGTGCTCGAGGCCCTCCGCGAGCAGCAGGTCGAGCGCCTTGCGAAGCCCGAAGAGGAGATGCTGCGGCGGCGTCCCGCCGTACTTCTGGTAGTGCGCCTGGCCCTGCCGGAACGTCCAGTCCCAGTAGCGGGTGCGGAGGTCGGCCTTCTGGTGCGCGGCATGCGCCCGCTCATTGGCCGCGACAAAGGCCAGGCCCGGCGGGGTCATGAGGCCCTTCTGGGAGCCGGACATGGTGACGTCGATGCGCCACGCGTCCATCTCGAACGGCATGCAGCCGAGCGAGGCCACCGCATCCACCATCAGGAGCGCGGGGTGCCGGGCCGCGTCCATGGCGGCGCGGATGGCGGGCAAGTCATTGGCGACGCCCGAGGCGGTGTCGATCTGCACCACCAGGACGGCCTTGATCTCGTGGCTGGCGTCGGCCTCGAGGCGCTGGCGCACGGCGTCCGGGTTCACCGCGCGCCGCGCGTCGCCCTTCAGGGATTCGACCTTCACGCCCATCATCTGCGCCATCTCGCCCCAGCCCGCCGCGAAGATGCCGCTTTCCAGCACGAGCACGGTCTCGCCGCGCGACAGCACATTGCTCAGCGCTGCTTCCCAGCCGCCGTGGCCATTGGCCGCGTAGATGTAGACGCGGCCCGCCGTGCGGAACACCTTCGGCAGATCGTCGTGGAGCGAGTGCGTGAGCCCGAGCATGTCGCCCGAGTAGATGTCGATGGCCGGCCGGTGCATGGCGGCCAGCACGGCATCCGGGATGGTGGTGGGTCCGGGAATGTGGAGGAACTCGCGGCCATTGGCGACGCTCATGAGCGCTCGTCTCCTGGTAGGGGGGTGGACATGGTGCCGCTATCATCCTGCCAGGGGGGCGGGACGAGGTCAATTTCGGGCAACGGGCGCCTCAACCGCGGGAATCAGGAGACTCACCGCCGCGGACCCGGCCAGCGTCCGGTGGCCTGCAGGAGATCGAAGATCCGCGATGAGGTGACCGGCGGGCGATCCACCTCCACGCCGTAGTCGGCGAGCGCGTCCTCCGCCGCGTTGGCCACCGCGGCGGCGACGGGAATGACCCCGCTCTCGCCCACGCCCTTGATCCCCAGCGGGTTGATCGCCGACGGGAAATCGAGATGGACCACCTCCAGCGGAGGCATGTCCGCCGCGCGCGGCATCGGATAGTCCATGAGGGTGCCGGTGAGGAGCTGGCCCGCGTCGTCGTAGATCAGCGCCTCGCCGAGCGCGCTGCCGAGGCCCTGGGCGATGCCGCCGTGGAGCTGGCCCTCCACGATCACCGGGTTGATGGGGCGTCCGCAGTCGTGCATGGCGGCGAGCTTGAGCAGCGAGATCGCGCACGTGTCGAGATCGATCTCGAGGACGATACCCTGCACGCCGAAGGCCCAGGTCACCGTGTCGGGATAGAAGAAGGCGCAGGCGCTGAGCCCCGGGCCGCCCGCCTCGGCCACCGCGCGGCTCCGCACCGCGGCGCGCGCGACCTGGCCGAGCGTCACGCTCTGGCCCGGCACGCCGCGGACGTGCACGCGCCCGTCGGCGAGCACGACGTCCTCCGGCGCGCACTCGAAGAGCTCGGCCCCCACCAGCCGCGCCTTCTGCGCCACCTGCGCGGCGGAGCGCTGCACTGCGGGCCCGCCCACCGCGGCCACGCGGCTGGCGATGGTCCCCATGCCGTAGCCCACGAGGCTGGTGTCGCCGCCCACCACCATGACCGATTCGAGCGGCACCGCCAGCTCATCGGCGGCGATCTGGGCGAGCGTGGTCTCGTGCCCCTGGCCCTGCGCGCAGACGCCCAGGTGCACGAACACGGTGCCGTCGGGGTCCACCCGGATGTCGGCGCCCTCGAAGGGCCCGAGGCCGGTGCCCTCGACGTAGGCGCAGAGGCCGATGCCGAGGGGCCGCGCGCTCCCGCGGCGCTTCGCCTGCTCCCGGCGCCACCCTGCGTAGTCGAGGGTCGCGAGCAGCCGATCGAAGGCGGCGGGGTAGTCGGCGGGATCGTAGATGATCGGCGCGCCGTCACGGTAGGTGAGGCCGGTGGGGCAGGGCATCTCGTCGGGGCGAATCAGGTTCATGCGGCGCAGCGCGGCCGGATCCATGCCGAGCCGCCGCGCCGCGCGGTCGAGCAGCCGATCCAGGACGAACGCGGCCTCGGGGCGCCCCGCCCCGCGGTATGCCGCCGCGAACGTCTTGTGGGTGAGCACGTTGCGCCCGACCCCGCGATAGTGCGGCACTCGATAGGGCCCCGGCAGGTGATTGATCGTGTTGAGCGTGATGGCTTCACCCAGCGTGGGCGCGGCCCCGTGATCGCGCGTGAAGACGGTCTCGATCCCCACGATGCGGCCGTCGCGCTCGAGCCCGATCCGCGCCTCGTGGACCTGGTCGCGGTCGCCGGCGGCGGTGAGGCAGTGCTCGGTGCGGGTCTCCACCCACTTCACCGGACGGCCGAGGCGCCGGGCCACCACGGGGACGAGAATCTCCTCGGGGTAGACGTGGCCCTTGACGCCGAAGCCGCCGCCCACGTCGGGCACGATCACCCGGATGCGCTCCTCGGGCAGGCGGACCACCGGCGCGATGCCGCTGCGCACGGCGAACGGCACCTGGGTCGACGTCCACACCGTCAGGCCGCCGCTGATGGGATCGGGCGCGGCCAGCACGCCGCGCGTCTCGAGCGGCATGCCCGCCACGCGCGGGTAGGCCAGGCGGGCGGAGACGACGACGGGCGCCGCGGCCAGCGCCTCCGCCGGGTTGCCCTTGGCGCTCGTGGACACGCCGGCCAGGTTGTCGGGCCACTCCTCGTTCACGCGCGGGGCCCCGGGCGCGGTGGCCGCCTCGGGCGAGATCGCGGCGGCCAGCGGCTCGTAGGTGACCGCCACCCGCTCGACGCCGTCGGCGGCCGCATACGGATCGCGCGCCACCACCACGGCCACCGCCTCGCCGACGTGACGCACCCGGTGGCCGGCCAGGATCGGATGGATGTAGGTCCGGCCCTTGGGCTCCGGCACGAGGGGCGGCACCGTGGCGGTCGCCAGCTCCGGCAGGTCGCCGAGCGTCCACACCACCACCACGCCGGGCAGCGCGCGCGCGGCCTCGGCGTCGACCCCCAGCACCCGCGCGTGGGCGTGCGGGCTCCGCACGACGGCCAGGTGGAGGAGGCCATCGAGCTGCAGGTCGTCGAGATAGCGGCCGTGGCCGGTGACGAAGCGGCCGTCTTCCTTCCGCTTCGGCGAGGCGCCGACCAGCATCAGGGGGCGAACCGGAGGCGCCGGCTAGCCGCGGGAGGGCGCCGCGCGGAGGTGCTCGTCGCGGCGGGACTGGAGATCGCCGTCGGTGTACGTCATGAGCTCGGGCTTGGCCTTGCCCAGCATCACCTGGAGATACGCCGGCTCGAGCCCCACGTTGGTGAAGCCGTGGATGACGTTGGCGGGGCACGAGATGCAGTCCCACCGGCCGAGCACCGTCTCCGCGCGATTGCCGGCCCCGTCCTCGATGAACACCAGCACCTTGCCCTCGAGGATGAAGAAGGCCTCCTCGACCTCGTGGGTGTGCGGCGCGTTGCCCTGACCGGGCGGGACGAACATCACGGAGAGCGTGAAGTGCTGCGCCGGGATCACCGTGGCGTCGGTCTTGCCGGAGGCGCCGGAGCCGATGAAGCGGTGCTGCGCGCGCTTGAAGCCTTCCACGCGCGCGTCGGCGAAGGCATCCCAGTCGGCGCGGCGGTCGGTGAAGCGCGCCACGTGGGTGCGGAGCGTCTCGTCCAGGGACGGCGCGGTCTGGGTCATGTCGGTCTTCCTCCCGGGGGCCCCAGTCTAGTCGCTCCGCATCGGAGCCGCAAGACGCCGCGTCGCCTCAATCGAGGCAAAAGCCGCTTGCGCTCGGCGGGTGTCCAGGCCACGGGCTCCTGCACCGCACGCGCGCACCAGCTCCGAGCCGCCTCGCAGGCCCAGAGGAACGCCTCCTTGGCCGCGTCCAACCGGCCGGCCCGCGCATGGACCGTGCCCACGGCATAGCGCTGGAGACCGCAGAGGCCGCGGTCGGCGGCGCGGCACCGATGCTCGGCGAGCACGCGCGCCGCGTTTTCCTCCCGCCGCGTGGGCGGCGCGGCGGGCGAGCGCTCGGCGGACTCGAGGAGCGCGGTGGAGACCACGCCACAGGCGTCGTCATTCCCATTCCGGCAGGGTCGGAGTCGCGCATCGTCGGCCACGAGCCACACGATGGCCAGCACGAGCGCGGCGGCGAGGCCTCCGAGAGGAACGAGGTCGATCGCGCCGAAGGCGGGGGCGCTCCGGGCGCGGCGCAGGAGAAGGAAGAGCAGCACGACACCGGCCGCGGCGAGGGCGAAGTTCAGCAGGTAGACGTGGGCGACGAGGCGGTCGTCCGCATGGTCACGCGCGCCGCTCCCGACGAAGAGCCGAGCCACCATCACGCCGATGACGACCAGGTAGGCACCCAGTCCCACCCGCGCGAGGAGGTGGGCGGCGCGCGCGCGGAGGCCCAGGCCGGCCCCGATCCCGATGAGCAGGACGCCCAGGGCGAGAAACGGAGGCTCGCGCTCGATCGACGCGTCCCCGGCCCACACGTAGCGAAGGCAGGCCAGGCCGGCCAGCACGAGGAGTGCGCTGACGAATAGGTGCACCGGAGCGATTATCCCTTAGAGTTTTCGGCCAGGGTGCCCCTGTGTGCCTGGGCACCCTGGTGTCTGGGTTATCAGCTATTTAAAGCCTGGCCGGGTTCACCGGCACACGCCAGCCCACACCCAAATACAGCGCCAACGGGGCAAAATGGGGGCAGGAAATCTAACCAGCCTGGGCAAGGGGGGGCGTCGTCATAGGTCGAGTCGCGGGGTCATGAGCGACGCGATATGGCTCTTCGGCCGGGGCGCCTCGATAGCGTGCGGCCTACCATGGGCGGTGCCGTTCACGGTCGACGCGCTCCCGCCTCGGGACGCGCGCGTGGCGGCCATTCGCGAAGGCATGCGCGCCGCCATGCACGGGCCGGGCGTTGACACGGCCCCCTATGTCACGCTCCTGGCCCTACTAGAAACGCGCACGTCGCCCGCGTGGCGCCATCTGTTCATGACGACCAATTGGGACACGCTCCTCGACGATGAAGTCGAAGCCAAATGCCCGGCAGTCGTCCCGCCGTGGCTCAAGTCGACCTTCGTGTTTTCGACGTAGCGACATTCTTCTCGAAACGGATTCAGAGAGCGATCGCGCGAAGAGCCAGGAATATGAACAGGCGAAGGCTCACTTGAAGTGGACGGATGCCGTAGATTGTTGTCGGAATGTCGTTTCGGTGTGAAACGGATCGGGCCTTGCTGGATAGAGCTCAGGACCGTGAACAGTTGCCGATCGAGTGCGCGCGCTGGCTCGTCGTCGACTCCGACCCTTGCGGGCTACGTCGGGTGTCGGACAGGATTCAGTCGAGGTTCCCGGGCGCGGACGTGCGCGCGGTGGCGCGGGACTTCGCGTCGTGGGTCGAGAGCGGGTTGAGCGAATTACGCGCGGTCGGCATCCTGAATCCCGCCTAGGGCGCCGCCGCTACTTCCGCCCGAGCCACACCCACCAGAGCGAGCCGCCAATCGTCAGGAGCCCTAGCCAGAATTGGCGGAAGATCCCGGCGCCCGCGCGCAGTCTAGCCGCGCCGCGCGGCCATAGCGTTCTCAGACCGCCGCCGCGGCGGTAGGCGGGGCGGGAGGCTCAGTCCCGCGGTCAGCCTGCTGCGTTCGCAGCTTCCCGGCATGGGACCAGCTCGACCGTGTCGCCGACCCGGATCTCGCCCCCTCGAATCACGTGGCAGTTCAGCGCGAGCTCGCCTCCGAATTCCTTGACGATGTGTCTCAGCACCTTGGGGTCTTGCGCCAAGGTGTCGGGGTCGAACGTCGTCATGACGCACCTGCCCCGAAGGTCCTGCACGCCGATCAGGACCTCGCCTACGCGCAGGCAGTGGCCGGGCCACGAGCGCTCGGCGAGACCTTCGACATCGCCGACGACGATGTTGGGCCTGAGTCGGCGGCCATCGTATCCGAACTGGGCGATTGCGCCATCGGTGGCGACGAGCAGGGGGAGCACATCGAACCGGTCGGCCGTCTCGTCGCGGACGAGTCGCGCCCCCTGGCCAACGATGCCCACGACACTCTGACGCGCCTGAGGGTGAGTCCACGGCGCGCCGTCCACCAGCGGTTCGCCGGAGTCGGCAAGGAAGGCGCGGTGACCGAGGAGCTGGGGATGCGTCCGCGCGGTGACGACACGACCGCGGACATCCTCGACGTGGACCACGCGGTCGCCCTCGATGCCGAGCGCGTCGAGTCGAGCGCCGTCCAGCCGCTCGCCGGCCATCGACTTCACCGGGTACCTCCAGAGCTCGACTATCTTCATACTGGTTGGACGCTCGCGTAGGCCGGAAGGGTTCAAGCGATCGCCGGCGGAGCGGGAGGCGCCGCCGCGGGCCGGAGCGCGCCGTCTTGGCCATCCTGGCGGCCTGGAAGAGCCGGCGCGCCCTCGGCTGCGACTTCGTGTTTCATGATGGCGGCCGGAGCCACTCCTACGCCGGACTCTGGTCGGCCTGGACCCGCGCGTGTCGCGCGGCCAAGGTCGCCAATCTCAACCTGCACGATTTCCGCCGGGCCGCGTACGACGAGTGCTCGGCGGCTGGGCTCGACGTGCACGAGGCGATGGAATTGATCGGCCATCGCAACATCGCCACCGCCGCGACGGAGCCTCGCGCGGCTCGAACAGCATCGCGCACAGGTCAACGGCGCGGCGCCGCGTGATTATCCCCATAGGTCGGTCCGCAACAGGGGCAAAATGGGGGCAACGCCGCTCCGTAGTCAGACAAATTAATACGTTCCAGCCCCGATAAGATTATCCCTTAGAGTCTCGCTGATGCGTGCCATCTCCGTTGCCCTCGCTCTCTTCCTTGCCGCTTGCTCGGAGGCGCCGCCGCCGGTCACCGCGATCCGGGTGCTCGAGGTCTCGGGTCTTCAGCCGGTGGTGAACGCCGTCGGGCTGAGCCCGGACGGCGGCCGCGTGGTCGTCGGTGATGTCGACGGCGAGCTGATCGCCCGTGAGGTGCCTACGGGCGCCGAGCGGTGGAAGATTCGCGTGCACTCGCGCGGGTCCGCGCGGCGTATCGACGGGGTGTTCTTCTCCCCCGACGGGTCCTTGCTCGTCACGACGGGGCACGATGCCCGGACGCTCGAGGTCTGGGACGCGGCGACGGGGCGGGCCGCTGCGGTGCTCGACATCGGGAAGAGCCGCGGCGTCGCCTTCCACCCCACCGAGCGCATGCTCGCCGTCGCGGCGGCGGCCACCATCCACGTGGTGGACCTCGACCGCAAGGAGGTCGTCCGCACCCTGCCCAACGCGCACGCGGCCGACGCCGTCTACGCGATTGCCTTCTCCGCCGATGGGCAGGTGCTGGCGTCGATCTCCGACCAGGGGTCCTTCAAGCTCTGGAGCTGGCCGGCCCTCTTGCTTCGCTCCTCAATCACGATGTCGAGCGGGCTCGAGTCCATGGCCCCCGTCTCGCTCGCGCTGACCCGTCACGGCACACGCGCCGCCGCGAACGGCATCCTCGGCCGGGTGCACGTGGTGGACACCGCGAAGGGCCGCGAGGACCGCACCTTCGCCAACGCGCCCGAGGCACCGGGACACGCCATGCACGCGGAGCTGCGCTACTCGCTGGCGTTCACGGAGGACGGTGACTGGCTGTTCGCGCCTGATACGCACGACCGGGGCCTGCGTATCCTGCACGTGCCGAGCGGCAAGACGTATCCCGTGCTGCAGGGGGAGGGGCCCTTCTACAAGGCGGTGTCGCTCGCCTTGCCCGCGAGCATGGTCGCCTTCTTGCGGCCGGGAGACGGCCAGGGCCGCGGCCCCTACGGCCTGGAGGTGTGGCGCCTGACCTATCAGGGGAAGCCGCGATGAGCCAGGACTATGGCCGCGCGATCCGCCAGACCTCGACGGCGTAGCTCAACCGGCCCTCGCTTGCCGACGGCGTGACCACCGCGAAGGCCGTCGCGTCGTCGGTGATGGCGACGGTCGCGTAGGCCTTCGGTCCCGAGGTCAGGAACCGCGACCTCTTGCGGGACACGTCGATGTGCCGCATGCCGTAGCGGTCGCCCGCAGGAGCGAGCAGCCCGCCGTCGCGCCCGAATCGCAGCGAGCCGGGGGGCGGGCCGCCCGCCTCGCCGTCCGCGTGGTCGAACAGCGGCTTGCCGGTCGCCACGTCCCACACGTAGACCGTGCCTTCGATCGTGACGGCGGCCGCGCGCGAGCCATCGCTCGAGAGCGCGACCACCACCGCCCAGACCTCCGGAGGCTCGAGGCCACGCGGCAGCGGGCCCGGTCGCCGTGATTTTCCGACCGAGAAGCTGCGCACCGGCGTCGCCGTCGCCGCGTCCCGCACCGTCACCTCGCCGTCGTGGCCCGCGGTCATCAGGCGCCCCCCGTCCGCGGACAGGTCGAAGGCCGTCAACACCTCGCGGTGCGGGTTCGGCACGCGCAACACCACCTGCATCGAGGCGACGTCGACGATCAGCGCCTCACTCTCGCACAGCACGGCGAGGCGTGCCCCCGAGCCGTCGAAGCGCAGCGCGAGACTGCGGTCCATGGGCAGCGCCGCCGCCTCCGTCCACGCGCCCGGGCCGGCACGGTCGTCGGGCCGCCACAGCCGCAGCTTGCCCTCGCGATGGCGACCGAGCGATGCGAGCAGGCGGCCGTCGGGCGAGAACGCGAGGTCGACGACGGCCTGCCGGTAGTCGCCGAGGGACACCGGCGTCGGCTCTCCGGCCGTGGCCCACACCCGGATCTGCCCGCCGCGCTCGCCCGTGGCCACGAGCCCCGCGTCCGGGGCCAGCGCGAGGGAGTCGACCAGGCCGCGCGGGGAGTTCACCGCGTCGAGCGTCGCGATCCGCGTCGCCATCGGCGATCCCCCGGGCGCATCGCGGCTGCAGCCGACCAGGGCCATCCCGCCGATGACCAGGGCGAGGCATGTCTCGCGAAGCGGGGTGCGCCGCACGAGAAGCATTCTAGGCGGCTACAACGCGTCGAGCACGCGGGCGGCGAAGCGCCGCAGCTCGACCCGCTCGGCGCCGAGGGCCTCGAACTTGAGAATCATCGCCGTTCCGTGCCTGTGCGCGACCACGACGACGGTCCAGCCACTGGCGCCGGAAAAGGCGCCGGCGCCGAGCGCGGGCTCCTCCTCGAGCTGCATGCGGCGATTGGCGTCCGCCTCTCGCCGCGCGGCGTCGACATAAGCGGGGCCGGCCGGGGAGGCGACGATCGTGAGGGAGATCGTCCTGGAGCCGTCGGTGCGATCCAGCGCGCAGCTCGAGCCGGGGGTGGACGCCCGGTGCGGCGCCGGCCGTGCCTGTGTCGGGCCGCCGAGCAGGCGGTCGACGCCGGCCCCGCGCAGGATGTCGCAGGGGTCGAGGGCGGCAGGGGTGGGAGTGGCACGTGTCGGCGCGAGCGTCAGCACCACCAGCTTGCGCCGAGGACCGAAGTCCTCGGGACGGCGGTCGACGCCCGTCGTAGAAGGCCAGGCGCAGCTCGTCCCCCTGTCGCGCCCAGATGATCCAGAGCGGCCGCTCCCCGGGCGGGTCGAGCGGGGTGACGTGGAACGCCGGTGGCTCAGCGGTCGCGTCGAAGGACACCGCCGCGCGCAGGCGCTCGCCGGGCACGCTCTGCACGACGAGCTCGGCCCCGCGAAACGTCCAGGTGGCATTCAGCAGCTTGCCGTCCGCCCGCGCCACGCCGTTCACGGCCGCCTGCGCCACGGTCCAGGAGCCCTCGAGCGCGGTCACGCTGCTCGCGCGGGCCGGCCCGGCGCCGGCGGCGAGCCCGAAAGCCATCAGGACGATGGCGCCGGCCGCGCTCCCTCCCCAGATGGAGATCAGACGCAGCGTGGGGCAGGCGGCCAGCACGCGGTCGCGGGCTCACTCGGCATCGGGCTTGTCCTTGTGCCCCTCGCTGGAGAGGCGCGCGTCGTCACCGAACCGGGCGGGATTGAACAGCGAGAGGTCCATCGAGGGCTTACCGTCCAGTATCCACTCGGCCACCATGCGGCCGGTCATGGGGGAATGCTGGAAGCCGTGGCCGCCGAAGCCGACGGCGAGGAAGAAGCCCTCCACGCCGGGGGCGGGGCCGAGAATGGCGTGGTCGTCGGGGGTGAGCGGACGCAGGCCGGCCCAGCCGCCCGCGATCTTCGCGCGCTCGATCATGGGCAGGCGATGCACGGCCTTGGTGACGGTCTCGTCGAGCTTGCCCCAGTCCATGGGCACGATCTGGTCCTGGCCGATGTCCTCGACGTCGCCGGGGCTCAGCAGCACTTGCTCCATCTCCTTGCGGAAGTAGAAGCCGCTCGCCGGGTCGGTCGTGAGCGGCACCGGCCCGGGCAGGTCGGGAAAGGGCTCCGTGAAGAAGATGTGGCGACGGCGGGGAAAGACCGGCACGGTGACGCCGGCCAGGCGGCCCACCCGCGCGGCCGTGGGGCCGGCCGCATTGATGACCACCGGCGCGGCGAGCTCCCCTTGGGAGGTCCGGACACCGCGCACTTTACCGTCCGCCACATCGATGGCCATCACCTCGATGCCTTCCACGATGCGGGCCCCCAGCTCGCGGCCCCGCTTGGCGAAGCCCTGGGTCACCTCGGCAGGGCCGGCCAGGCCATCCTGGGGGCCCCAGACGGCGGCGATCAGATCATCCACGCGGAGGGCGGGCACGATGGCCTGGGCCTCGGTGGGCTTGATGACGCGGACGTCGACGCCGAGGCGCCGCTGCAGCGCGATGCGCGTCTCGAAGCCGCGCAGATCCTTCTCGTCCGAGATGAGGAAGAGATAGCCGATCTGCTTGAAGCCGGGATCGACGCCGAACTCCTCGGAGAAATTCTGGAGCACGCGCAGGCTCTCCAGCGAGAAGCGGATCTCCGTCTCCGTCGAGAACTGGGCGCGGATCCCGCCCGCGGCCTTGCTGGTGGTGCCGCTGCCCACGGTCTCGCGCTCGAGGACGACGACATCGCGCTGGCCGCGGCGAGCGAGGTGATAGGCGATGCTGCAGCCGACCACGCCGCCGCCGATGATGACCACGCTGGCGGTCTTGGGGAGGTCCACGGCTAGCGGTCAACCAGACGCAGACCCAGCGCTTGAGGGGCCATGGTGATCGTGAGCTGAATCATGTTCCCCGCCTCGTGGAGTGGAAGACGTTCGTTCGCTTCTTCGCCGCCAGACTTCCCTTCCGGTGAGGATAGTACAGCGACGAATTTGACGCGCCGGCTTGTTCTGCCCCAACCTCCGGCCGGCCGCGGGCCATTTGACACCACGCCTCTTTCGTCCGATCCTCGGGGCGCATCGAGCCACTCGCGGGGCAGCTCATGTCCGGGTGTACGCAAGGAGACCGCGCATGAAAAAGACAGTCGGCGCGTTCGTCGTTCTGTTCGCCACCGTTCTCGTGATCGGAGGGGCCTGGGCCCAATCGCTGCCGACGGCGAAGCCGGAACAGGTTGGAATGTCGTCCGAGCGTCTCGCCCGTCTCGGGCCGGCACTGAAAGGGCAGATCGCCAACGAGCGGTTCCCGGGCGCAGTGGTGCTCGTCGCGCGCAAGGGCAAGGTCGTGTATTTCGAGACCGTCGGCCAGCGTGATCCGGCAACGGCCGCGCCGATGACGAAGGACGCGATCTTCAGGCTCTACTCGATGACGAAGCCGTTCACGTCGGTGGCGGCGATGATCCTCGCCGAGGAAGGCAAGCTCCTCCTCGCTGATCCGGTGTCCAAATATCTCCCTGAGCTCGCGAACCTGCAGGTCGCGCTCATGGAGACGACGGACGGCCAGACGACGTACCGGCTTGTACCCGCCGAACGTCCGATCACGATACAGGACCTGTTGCGGCACACCTCCGGCTTCGCCTACGCGAACAACACGCTGAACGAGCAGGTGAAGGCGGCATACGGGACGATCGGCGTCGACTGGCGGGACGTGACGCCGACCGAGCAGATCCAGCGGCTGGCGCAGGCGCCCTTGGCCCACCACCCCGGCACGATGTGGGAATACAGCCTCTCCACCGACGTGCTGGGCCGCGTGGTCGAGAAGGCTTCGGGGATGACGCTCAGCGCGTTGCTCACCGAGCGGCTCTTCGTGCCGCTCAAGATGGCCGACACCGCGTTCCTCGTCCCGAGGGAGAAGGTGGGGCGGCTCGCGCAGCCGTTCGCCATCGACAAGGCGACCGGTAAGCCGATCACGCTGCTCGACGTCACGGTCGCGCAGAAGAACGACGCCGGCGGCGCCGGCACCGCCGGGACGACCGGCGACTACGCGCGCTTCGTCCAGATGCTGGCTAACGGTGGTCAACTGGACGGTACCCGGCTCCTCGGCCGGGCGACGGTGAACTACATGACGTCGGATCACCTGGGCACGATCAAGCCGGCGATCGCGCTGCTCCAGCCCGGGTACGGGTTTGGGCTCGGTTTCGCGGTCCGCAAGGAGACCGGCGTGAACTCAGTCCCCGGTTCCGCGGGCGAATACAACTGGGGCGGCGCCGCGGGCACCGGGTTCTGGATCGATCCGAAGGAAGCGCTCATCTGCGTGCTCATGACCCAGACAGTGCCGGGACCGGCGCAACGCTATGACCGCGCGCTGGTTCGGCATCTCGTATACCAGGCGATAGTCGAGTAGCACGCGACCAGAGGGGAGCGACGGGGGCTCAGATCGCCCGCGCCACGCGGGTGCCTTCGAGGATCGCCTGGTGGACGCCGCGGGGCGCCACGCAATCGCCGATCGCGTGCAGGGCGCGCACCTTGCCTTTGAGAGCCCGGTAGAGGGCGTCGGTGGACCGACTGCCCATGGACAGTACCACCGTGTCGACGGCCTCGAGCCGCCGCTCGGCCCGCGTGTACGTGTTGGCGACCACCACCGTCGAGCCCTCCACCGCGACCAGATCGGTGTGCGGGGTGAAGGTCACGCCCTTGGCGAAGAGCCGGGCGTACAGGGGCGCGATCGAGGTCACCCCCACGTCCTGGCCGGCGTAGAAGAGCCGCGAGATCACCTCGACGCGGCGGCCGCGGTCGAGAAGGTACTCGGCCGTGGACAGGCCCTGCTGCGTGTGCACGTCGTCCACCACGACCACCCGCTCGCCGACCTCGGCGCGATCGAGGAGGACGTCCCGGTCGGTCACCACGTGCTTGCCGTCGAGCCCGGGGAGGGCGGCGACATGGGGATGGGATCCGGTGGCGATGATGACGACCTCGGGTGCCTCGGCCAGGACCGTGTCCACGCTCGCCTCCACCCGCAGCCGGCAGTCGACGCCGAGCTTGTCCACCTGCCGGGCCAGGAAACGGAGGATGCCGGCGTATTCGGCGCGCGCCGGCGCGCGGGCGGCGATCAGCACTTGCCCCCCGACCTCGGGCTCGCGCTCGAGGATGACCACGCGATGGCCACGGAGCGCGGCCATCCGGGCCGCCTCGAGCCCGGCGACGCCGGCACCGACCACGACGACGCGCCGGGAAACCGCCGCCGGGACCGGCTCGTCCAGCTCCGTTTCTCGGCCCGTTCCGGGGTTCTGGATGCAGGTGACCGGCTTGCCCTGATAGATCCGGTCGATGCACCCCTCGTTGGCCCCGACACAGAGGCGCACGTCGTCGATCCGTCCCTCCCTGACCTTGCGCGGCAGGTCGGGATCGGCGATCAACGCGCGCGTCATCCCGACCAAGTCGATGGACCCATCGGCGAGGATCTGGTCGGCGTGGACGGGATCGACGATCCGGCCGGCGTGCAAGATCGGCATTCCGGGCACCGCCCGCCTTGATGGCCGCCGCGATCGGGAGAAAGACGCCCTGCGGCCAGGCCATGTTCGGCACGGCGGCGGCCTGCAGGGGCAGGGTGTGCGCGCCACCGCCGATGATCGAGAGAAAGTCCACGAGCCCGGAGGCGGCGAGCCGGCGGGCGATCTCCGCCATGTCGCTCGCCCCGAGGCCGCCGGCAGTCATCTCGTCGCCCGAGATCCGGGCCCCCACCACCCAGTCCTGCCCGACCTGACGCCGGATCTCGCGGAGCACCTCGAATCCGAAGCGCATGCGGTTCTCGAGGCTCCCGCCGTACTCGTCCGTCCGCTGGTTGAAGAGCGGCGACCAGAACTGATCCACGAGGTGGTTGTGGGCGAAGGACAGCTCCACCCCGTCCAGGCCGCCCTCGCGGCAGCGCCGCGTCGCGTCCCCGAACGCCCGCACCAGCATGGCGATCTGCTCGGGCTCGATCTCGTGGGGCACTTCCCGGTGGACCTTCTCGGGAATCTGCGAGGGCGCCAGCAGCACGTGCCAGCTCTCGACGTCGGACTGGGACCTCCGTCCCATGTGCGTGAGCTGGCTCATGATCCGGCAGTCGTGGCGGTGGACAGCCTCCGCGACGCCGCGATAGCCCGCGATGACAGAGTCGTCGTGGTTGGCGATCATGTTCCAGGCGCTCGCGGGCGAGGACGGGTGGACGCTGGTCGAGCCGCCGATGATCGTGAGGGCGGCGCCGCCGCGAGCCTTGGCTTCGTGGTAGGCGCGGAGGCGCGCGCCGGGCTTGCCGTCCTCCGCCATCGCCTCGGCGTGTCCGGTCGAGAAGATGCGGTTCTTGAGCGTGAGACCGCCCACCCGCAGCGGCGTGAACAGGTGGCGAAACTCGTGCGGCATGGGACCCTCCTTGACGGGCGCTCGACGCGAATGGCTTCCTCCGACGGCCTGAGCATGGACGGGAGCGGACTCCGCGTCAACGGCGGGGGCCCGTTGGGGCAATCGAGCAAGTGGGCGAGACCAGCCAGGTGCAAGAGCTCGCCCGCTCCCCGCGCTTGCCCACTCGCGATCTCCAGCCTGAGACTGTCCGCGCGCCATATTGCCCTGCTATGGGTACGTGGTCAAGAAGCGGCGGAAGGGTGGGGCTGCGGGCCCGGGGGGGCGCCCGCGCATCCAGACTTGACGCCCATCACCGCCCCGGCCATATTTCTTTCCACGAGCCGAGCATGTCTTCACCGCCCAAGACCCAGTACACGAAGAGCGGCGATGTCCACATCGCCTATCAGGTGACGGGCGCCGGGCCGCTGGATCTCGTCTTTGTCCCTGGCTTCGTGTCCCACCTCGAATACCAGTGGGAGTATCCCGAGTCGGCTCGCTTCTTCGAGCGGCTGGCCTCTTTTTCCCGTCTCATTCGCTTCGACAAGCGCGGGACTGGACTGTCCGACCGGGTTGGCGGTATCCCGTCGCTCGAGCAGCGCATGGACGACGTGCGGGCGGTCATGGACGCGGTCGGCTCCGACCGGGCGGCTCTGTTCGGCATCTCCGAGGGGGGACCCATGTCGCTGCTCTTCGCCGCGACCTATCCCGCCCGCACCGCGGCCCTCGTGATCTACGGCTCTTACGCCCGCCGGGCCTGGGCTGTCGATCATACCTTCGGGCGCACCGTCGAGGATATGGATCGAGTCTTGGACACGATTGAGCGTGAATGGGGCGGACCCGTGGGGATGGACATCTGGGCGCCGAGCATGATCGGCGACGAGCGCCTCCGTCACTGGTGGGCCAACTATCTGCGCCTCGCCGCGAGCCCGGGCGCTGCGATGAACACCATGAGGATGAACATGGAGATCGACGTCCGGCACGTCCTGCCTTCAGTCCGGGTGCCGACGCTCATTGTCCATCGGACCGGGGATCGCCTCACATTCGTCGAACAGGGACGTTATCTTGCCGAACGCATTCCCGGCGCGCGGTTGGCCGAGCTGCCCGGCGATGATCACATGCCATTTCTGGACAGCGATCAGATCATCGACGAGGTCGAGGAGTTTCTGACCGGCACCCGGCAGGTGGCCGAGACCGATCGCGTGCTGGCAACCGTGCTCTTCACTGACATCGCGGGCTCCACCGAGCGTGCGGCCGCACTCGGGGACCGGCGCTGGCGCGACGTGCTGGCCGGCTACTATGGGACGGCCCGCCGCGAGCTGGCCCGCTTTCGAGGGCGGGAAGTGGATACGGCGGGGGATGGTCTCTTTGCGGCCTTCGACGGTCCTGCCCGCGCGGTACGCTGTGCAGAAGCCATCAGCGCCGGCGTTCGTTCCCTTGGTATCGAGGTGCGGGCGGGGTTGCACACGGGCGAGTGCGAGATGATTGGCGACAAGGTTGGCGGAATCGCCGTCCACATCGGCGCCCGCGTGGCGTCCCTGGCTCGTCCCGGCGAAGTCCTCGTCTCGAACACCGTCAAGGATCTGGTCGCGGGCTCGGGCCTGACCTTCACCGAGCGCGGCGTGCACGCCCTCAAGGGCGTGCCGGGCGAGTGGCCTCTCTTTGCGGTGACGCAAGCCCGTTGAGGAGATCGTCGTCTTGACCGGAGGTTGTGAGCTGCCATACACTTCGACCACGCAATGTGGCGCGACGTTGTACACCTGGGGAGGAATCATGCCGCTCTATCTCGACGTGCATAACAAGATCGACGGGTTGACCGGTGACGCGGTGAAGGGCGCACACGAAAAGGATTTGCAGGTCCAGCACAAGCACAACGTCAACTACATTCGCTACTGGTACGACGAGGGCACGGGCAAGGTGTTCTGCCTCGTGGAGGCTCCCAGCAAGGAGGCCGCGGAAGCCGTTCACCGCGAGGCTCACGGTCTTGTGGCCGACGAGATCATCGAGGTGAAGGAAGGCTCATAGCGGCGCCCAGCACCGCTCGGTCCGATGCTCTGCCCTCGCTGCCGGCAACCCAATCCGCCCGCGGCCAGGTTCTGCAGCAACTGCGGCGCCAACCTCGCGGTGGCGTGCCCGGCGTGCGGGTCTGGCAACGCCCCGGGTAGCCGCTTCTGCAATGAGTGTGGTGAGGCGCTGAGCTCCCCGGCAGCGGCGCCGCGCGTCGCGCCGGAGTCGTACACGCCGAAGCACCTCGCCGCCCGCATCCTGACTTCCCGCGGCGCGCTGGAAGGCGAGCGCAAGCAGGTGACCGTTCTCTTCGCCGACCTCAAGGGATCCATGGAGCTGCTCGCCGAGCGTGACCCCGAGGAGGCGCGCCACCTGCTCGACCCCGTCCTGGAGCGCATGATGGAGGCCGTCCACCACTACGAAGGCACCGTCAACCAGGTCATGGGCGACGGCATCATGGCCCTCTTCGGCGCCCCGCTCGCCCACGAAGATCACGCGCTCCGCGCCTGCTACGCGGCTCTCCGCATGCAAGAGCGGGTGCGCCGCTACGGCGACGAGATGCAGCGTGCGCATGGCGTTCCCATCCAGATCCGGGTCGGCCTCAATTCCGGCGACGTGCTGGTGCGGGCGATCGGTAGCGACCTCCACATGGACTACTCCGCGGTGGGCCAGACCACCCACCTCGCCGCCCGCATGGAGCAGATGGCGAAGCCGGATTCGGTCCTGCTGACGGCCGCCACCCTCCGCCTCGTCGAGGGGCACGTCCGGGTGAAATCGCTCGGCCCCGTGGCCATCAAGGGGCTCGGCGAGCCCGTGGAAGTGCTCGAGCTTACCGGTCTCGCGGCGACGCGGACGCGTCTGCAGGTCGCCGCGGCCCGCGGGCTGACCCGCTTCGTCGGACGCGACGGGGAGCTGGAGCAGCTGCGCATCGCCCTCGAGCGGGCCCGCGCCGGCCATGGCCAGGTGGTTGCCATTGTCGGCGAGCCCGGCGTGGGCAAATCTCGGCTGGTCTGGGAGCTGGCTCACTCTCACCGGACGGCCGACTGGGTGGTGCTCGAGTCCAGCTCCGTCTCCTACGGCAAGGCGACGACCTTCCTGCCGGTGATCGATCTCCTCCGCGCCTACTTCGGGGTCGAGGATCGGGACGATCCCCGACGCGTGCGCGAGAAGCTCATCGGCAAGCTCCTGGCGCTCGACGAGGCGCTCCGGCCCTCGGTTCCGGCGCTGGAGGCCGTCCTGGAGCTTCCGGTGGAGGACGCCGCATGGGCGAGCGTGGGCGCCGACCAGCGCCGGCGGCGCGTGATCGACGCCGTCAAACACGTGTTGCTGCGCGAGAGTCAAACGCAGCCCCTGCTGGTCATCTTCGAGGACCTCCACTGGGTCGATGGCGACACGCAGGCGCTGCTCGACGCCCTCGTCGAGAGCGTGCCGTCGCACCGGCTGCTCTTGCTCGTCAACTACCGGCCCGAGTACCGGCATGGCTGGGGCGGCAAGAGCTACTACCAGCAGCTCCGTCTCGACCCGCTCGGGCCGGAAACCGCCGAGTCGCTCCTCGCCAGCCTTCTCGGCACGGACCCGACGCTGTCGTCGCTCAGGTCCGTCCTGATCGAGCGAGCGCAGGGGAACCCGCTCTTTCTCGAGGAGAGCGTACGCGCGCTGTCGGAGACGGGTGTCCTGGCCGGCGAGCGCGGCACCTACCGACTGGCGAGGTCCTTTCACGTCGCGCAGATGCCGGCCACCGTTCAGGCCATCCTTGCGGCGCGGATCGACCGCCTCCCGCCGGAGGACAAGGCGCTGCTCCAGACGGCATCGGTCATCGGCAAGGACGTGCCCCTCACTCTGCTGCAGGCGATCACCGTCGTCCCCGAGAACGATCTCATGGCGACGCTCGAGCGATTGCAGTCCGCGGAGTTTCTTTATGAGACGCAGCTCTTGCCCGACGCCGAGTACACCTTCAAGCACGCCCTCACCCACGAGGTCGCCTATGCGAGCCTGGTGGGGGAGCGACGGCGCGCCCTGCACGCGAGCGTCGTCGACGCGATCGAACGCCTCTATCCCGATCGGCTGGCCGAGTATCACGACCGGCTGGTCCACCACTCCTTCCGGGGCGAGATCTGGAACAAGGCCCTTACCTACCTGAGAGAGCTGGGTGAGGTCCCGTCCGTGGCTGAGATCGACCAGGTGATCGGCATGGGTCCGGAGAACCCGGGCCAGCTCTGGTGGGCCGGCGAGCATGAGCGCGCGGTCAAGGCCGCCGAGCGGGACATGGCCGTCGGCGCCTCGTTCGGGAACTTCTCCATGCGAGTCGTGGCCGGCTGCCGCCTCGCTCAGGCTCACCACGCACTCGGCAAGTATGGGCGGGCGGTGGAGCTATTCCGCCAGACGGTCGGCCTCCCTCGAGGGAGACCTCGTCCACGAGCGCTTCGGCATGGCGGCTTTTCCATCGGTGTGGGCGCGCTCCTGGCTTGCCTGGTCCCTGGCGGAGCGTGGCGAGTTCGCCGAGGGCGCGGCCATCAGCGAGGAGGCCGTCGCGGATCGCCGAGTCGGGCGACCACCCCTACAGCCAGGTGCAGGCCGGCTTCGGGCTGGGGATGGTCTACGCGATCCAGGGTCGACCCGAGCTGGCGATCCCGGCCCTGGAGCAGGGGTTGGTCGTCGCGCGGCTCGAGAAGATCCACTTCCTGGTGCCCTTCATTACCGGGCCGCTCGGCGCCGTGTACGCCAGGGCGGGCGAGCTCGACCACGCGGTCACCATGCTGGAACAGACGGTCGAGCAAGCCGTCACGATGCGGCTCGTGGCCAACCACGCGCTCCGGCTGGTCTGGCTGGGCGAAGCCTATCTCCTCGCCGGCCGACCGGCCTCGGCCCTCGACGTGGCTCGCCGCGCCCTGCAGACCGCGGAGGAGCGGCACGAGAGCGGCCAGCGCGCGTACGCCCACCGGCTTCTCGGGGACATCGCCGCCAGTGCCAACGAATCGGACGCGGCGCAGGCGGCCTACCGCGAGGCGTTGGCGCTCAGCGAAGCCCTTGCGATGCGGCCCCTTGTCGCCCACGCTCATCATGGACTCGGAACCCTGGCGTACCGAACGGGAAGACCGGACGAGGCCAAGGCGAGCCTCGCCGTTGCCGCGACGATGTACCGCGAGATGGACATGCGCTTCTGGCTGGAGAAAGTGGAAGCACGATTGAGGTGAGCCCGGGTATGGTCTGCTCCTGATCCATGAAGGTGCTCGTGCTCAATGCGGGGAGCTCCTCACTCAAGCTCCGGCTCTTCGACCTCACCGGTGCTGCGTCCCCAGTCCGGGCGCTCGCTCGCGGCGCGATCGAGCGCATCGGCGGGCAGGGGACGGCGACGTTCGAGGCGGAGGGCGGGCCGTCTCGGAGCGAGACCGTGGAAGCTCCCGATCACGCCGACGCGGTCCAACGAGCGCTCGACTGGGTGCGGTCCCTTGGCCAGGGGGGGATCGACGCCGTCGGCCACCGGGTCGTTCATGGCGGGGAGCGGTTCACGGCACCCGCCCGCATCGACGATGAGGTGGTGAGCGCGGTCGAGGCGCTCGAGGAGCTCGCGCCGCTCCACAACCGGCCGAGCCTCGAGGCCGTCGGCGCGTGCCGGCGTATTCTCGGACCCTCGGTGCCGATGGTGGCGGTCTTCGACACCGCGTTTCACGCGACGCTGCCCGAGCACGCGCGCCGGTACGCGATCCCCTGGGACCTCGCGTCGAAGCACGGGATCCGGCGCTACGGATTCCACGGTACCTCGTACCGCTCGGTGCTCTCCCGCTACGCCGAGCTCACGGGCACGCCGGCCGAGCGGGCGACGCTCGTCGCACTCCATCTCGGGGCCGGCTGCTCCGCGGCGGCCATCCGGGCCGGACAGTCCGTCGACACCTCGATGGGCCTCACGCCGCTCGAGGGCCTGGTGATGGGCACGCGCGCCGGAGACCTTGATCCCGCGATCGTGAGCTACCTGGCGCGCGCCGAGCGCACGTCCGCGGACGAGGTCGTGCAATGGCTGAACGAGCGGTCCGGCTTGCTCGGGATCTCCGGCCGGAGCCGCGACGTGCGGGACCTCGCGTCGAGCGACGATCCGCGGGCGCGACTCGCCGTCCAGATGTTCTGCTACCGTGCCCGCAAGTACCTCGGCGCCTACCTGGCCGCGCTCGGGGGCGCCTCGGCGGTCGTGTTCACCGGGGGTATCGGCGAGCACTCCCCCGAGGTACGGGCGGAGATCTGCCGCGGCATGGAGTGGTGCGGGCTTGCGATCGACGCCGAGCGGAACCGGGCCACGGTTGGTCGCCAGGCGGCGATCGGCGCCGTCGGCGCCCGCATCGGCGCCTTCGTGATCCCGACCGACGAGGAGATCGTCATCGCCCGCGATACGGTTGCACTGCTGGAAGGAACGGGGTGAGCATGACCTCATGACGAACGAGCCGCGTCACCGGCCGCTGCGCCCGCAGTGGGCCGAAGAGCCGGGATTCGCCCGCTGGGCGGGAGGTTATGGCGTCATCCGCCACCGCGAGCCCACGCAGACCCGTATCCACCAGATGGCCACGATGCTGGCGGCGGGCGGGGGGCCCGGCGACGGCGTCAATCTCTACGAGCTGCTCCACGCCCTCGATCGCCTGGCGAGCGCAGGAATGTGGCTGGTGGCCCACCAGACCTACGCCCGCAGCGTCTACCTCGATGGCCGGGCCCTCGAGCCGGCCGATTTCAAGACTCGACCCGACGGGCACACGGGCGGTGCGCTGAACATGGTGCCCGCCTACGCCGCGTACCTCGCCGCCAATGCCCTGAGCGGGCTCACGCGCGGATGGCTGATGGGGCAGGGACATTGCGTGGCCGCGATCGATGCTCTCAACGTGCTGGTCGGGAACATGACGCCGGCCCACGCGGCCCGCTATGCCGTGACCGACGAAGGGCTCACGCGGTACGTGCGGGACTTCTACTCCTACCGGGTGGGGCCGGACGGGCGTCCGGAGTCGCCGCTCGGAAGCCACGTCAATGCGCACACCGCCGGCGGGCTCGCCGAGGGTGGCTATCTGGGCTTCGCCGAGCTGCAGTGGGTGCATATGCCTCTGCCGGGCGAGCGGCTGGTCGTGTTCCTGTCCGACGGTGCCTTCGAGGAGCAGCGCGGGAGCGACTGGGCGCCCCGCTGGTGGCGAGCGGAGGACTCCGGCCTGGTGATCCCCATCATGATTCAGAACGGCCGCCGCATCGACCAGCGCACGACCATGTCGCAGCAGGGGGGCGCCGCCTGGCTGGTCCGCCATCTGCGTCTGAATGGGTTCGATCCGATCGTGTTCGACGGCCGCGATCCGGCGGCGTTCGTGTGGGCGATCTTCGAGATCGAGCGGCGACTGGAGCGTCTGGCGGAAGAGATCAGGGATGGCAAGCGCCGGTATCCGGTCCCGCTCCCGTACGGCATTGCGGTGGCGCCGAAGGGCTATGGCTTCCCCGGCGCGGGAACCAACCTGGCCCACAACCTGCCCCTCATGGCGAACCCGCGCACCGACCGCGACGCGGCCGGACGCTTCAACCGCGGCGCCCGGCGGCTCTGGGTGGCGGCCGAGGACCTCGAGCCGGCGCGGGAGAAGTTGCAGCAGCATCGCGTCTCCGGCCGGCCGCCCGAGCGTGACCATCCGCTGGCGCACCGCGACGTCCAGCTCCGCGAGATGCCGGCGCCCCCCTACCGCGAAGTCCCCGCCCTCGACCGCGCCGATCCGCGGCGCTGGACGACGGCCTCGCCGATGGCGGCCGTCGACCGGACCTTCGCGGCGATCGTGCGCGCCAACCCCCACCTCCGGCCGCGCGTCGGGAACCCGGACGAGATGCGCTCGAACCGGCTCCTGGAGACCCTCGATCTCCTCAAATTCCGCGTGACGGAGCCCGAGTCGAGCGTGCCGGAATCCATCCATGGCGCGGTGATCACGGCGCTGAACGAGGAGGCGGTGGCGAGCGCCGCGCTCGCGAACAAGGGCGGCATCAACCTGGTCCACACCTACGAAGCGTTCGGCACGAAGATGCACGGCGCGTTCCGCCAGGAGATCGTCTTCGCGAACCACTGCGCGGAGGCCGGCCGCCCGCCACAGTGGCTCTCCATCCCGCTGATCCTCACCTCCCACACGTGGGAGAACGCGAAGAACGAGCAGTCCCACCAGGACCCGAGCATGTGCGAAGCGATGCTCGGCGAGCTCTCGCCCGTGTCCCGGGTGCTCTGCCCGGCGGATTTCAACACGGCGGCCGCGGTGATGGAGGCGGTCTACCGGACCCACGGCCAGATCTGGACGATCGTGGTCTCGAAGGGCGAGACCATTCCCGATCTGTTCCCGGTGGAGGAGGCGCAGCGGCTGATGGTCCAGGGCGGCGCCCGGCTCGACTGGGCCGGTCATCGGGCCGACCGGGCAGAAATCACGCTGGTCGCGATCGGCGCCTACCAGCTCGGCGAGGTGCTCCGGGCAGGACGCCGTCTCACCGAGCGCGGGATCCCGCACACCGTCGTCTATCTCCTCGAGCCCGGACGGTTCCGCGCCCCGCGCACCGCGGCCGAGGCGGCGCATCAGGCTCCGGACGCCGTGCGCCAGGCCCTCTTCCCGGACACGGTGTCGCGGCTTGTTCTCGTGACGCACACGCGCCCGGAGCCGATGCGCGGGCTCCTCGCCCCGTTTCACGGCCGCGGGCCGACGGCCGCCCTCGGCTACGTGAGCGCGGGGGGCACCTACGACACGCCCGGTCTCCTCTTCGCCAACCGCTCGACCTGGGCGCACTGCGTCGCGGAGGCAGCGCGGCTCCTCGAGCTGCCGCGGGCGCGACTCCTCGACGAACCGGAGATCCAGGTGCTGGACGGAACGCGGAGTCCCCATGGCGTGATCCTTCCCGACGTTCCGGACGGAAGGGGGTAGCTTGGCCAGCGGACCGGGCGAGCGATGGTTACACGTCGATCACATACAGCTCATCCGTCGAGAACTTCGGCGAGATGAGCTCCGGGCCGTCACGCCGGACCACGACCATATCTTGCAGGTGCCAGGACCCATGGTGAGGCTCGATCGCCAGCACCATGCCCTCCTCGAGCGGTGTATTTCGACCAGGCGTGACGATCGGTTCTTGCTGATGGAACCACGGCCCGACGCCGTGGCCAAAAATCGAGGACGTGTACTTGATCCCGTGCTTGCTTCCCTCGTGGATCACGAGCTGATAGATGTCTTTGGCGAGGGCGCCGGGCCGGCAGGCGTCGATCGTCTTGCGGTGAATGTCGAGGGTTATGGCGTACTGGCGCTGTTGCTCGGCGGTTGGCCGCCCCAGAATCGCCATTCGTGATTGGTGCCCCGGATAGCCGTTCAGGTAGGCGATGTAGTCCGTTCTCACGAGGTCACCCTTGTTGAACGTCGCGTCGCCCTCGCCGCCATACAGAACTGGGTTGCGGCTCGTATTCAAGATCCCGTGAGCCCATCCGGCGCCGCGACGGATACAGCTCCCGACGATCCGACTGTGAACGTCGCGCTCCGTCTCGCCGTTCCGAATGGTCGGGAACACCTCTGCGTATGCGTCATCCAGGAGATCGGCACCGCGACGCAGTAGAGCGATCTCGCCGGGCGTCTTGATCCACCGCACCTTCTCCAGCATGTCGGAACAGTCCGTCATCCTCAGCGCCGGCAACAGCTTCTGAACCTCTTCCCAGTGCAGCGCGCTGACATAGTCCTTCTCGAAGCCGACCTGCTCGCGGTCCATCCCGAGGCTCTTCAGCACCCGGCTCAGGCAGGTGTACGCGGACTCGACGTAGGCTTCGTACAGCTCGATACGCGTGACGGCGGCGTCACGCTTGGTCACGCCGGCGTTGCTGTAGTCGCACACGATGACCGGCTCGCCGTGGCGGGGCCAGACGAGCAAGAGGCCGCGCACCGAACCGGTGAGATCAAGGTGACGAGACAGCGTGCCCGGGTAGGCGATGCCCGCCAGGTACGTGACGTTGATGCCGGACCGCACGACCACCGCGGCCAGCCGTTCCTTGTCCATGAAGCGGTGGAGCCGGTCGACGTTCGCGATCTGTTGACGACTCTCCGCCATTGCTTCCTCCCTTGGCCCGACGCTTCAGCTCAGACTTCGAGGCTGGAGTCGAGAGCGTCGCGCAGTCGGTCTGCGACGACATTCAGTGATAGTACGGTGATGGAGACCGCCAGTCCGGGACACGTGGCCAGCCACCATGCGCTCGCCACATAGGCCCGGCCATCGGCCAGCATCGAACCCCAGCTCGGATACGGTGGCCGGATGCCGAGCCCGAGGAAGCTCAAGGCCGACTCCAGGAGCATCATGCGGCCTATTTCAAGGGCAGTGAGGATGACGAGCGAGGGGACGACGTTGGGCAAGAGATGCCGAACGATGATGCGAAGGTTGCTTCCTCCCAGGGATCGGCACGCGACGACAAACTCGCGGCTGCGAAGGGAGAGCACCTCGGCCCGGACGACGCGTGCGTACACGACCCATCCGGTGATCGTCAGGACGATGATGATGTTGGCCAGGCTCGGCCCATAGATGCCGACGATGGCGAGGGCCAAGAGCATGAAGGGCATTGAAAGCTGGATGTCGACCAACCGCATCAGGAGGGCATCGGCGGCCCCGCCGTAGTAGCCGCCGACCAGCGCAACCACCAGGCCCAGAGTCGCCGAGACGGCGACGGCCAGCCCCCCGACCGCCAGGGCGATGCGGGCGCCGTAGACCAGGCGAGCGAGAACGTCACGGCCCAGATGGTCCGTGCCAAGTATGTGTGCCGATGACCCGCCCGGCATGAACATCGGGGGTTGGAGTCGATCGATGACGTTTTGCTCCAGGGGGTCATACGGGACGACGAGCGGAGCCGCGATCCCCGCCACCACGACGAGCGTGGTGACCAGTACCGCGAGCAGGAGGGCGAGGCTCATACCGTTACCCGAGCTCGATCCGGGGATCGATCCAGCGATACAGCACGTCGACGATGAGATTCAGAGAGACGAAGATGGCGGACACCAGCAAGACAATGGTCTGGACAACGGGATAGTCGCGCCCGTAGATCGCATCGACCGCCAGGCGCCCGAGTCCAGGCCAGGCAAAGATGGTCTCCGTGATGACGGTGCCGCCCAGCAGCGTGCCGAATTCGATCCCGACAATGGTAATGATCGGCAAGCCGGCGTTCTTCAGCGCGTGCTTCAAGACCACACTGGTCACGGGAAGGCCCTTGGCCTCCGCCGTGCGGATGTAGTCACTCTTGAGTACTTCGAGCATTCCGGAGCGGGTCAACCGCGCGATACGCGCGATGAAGAAGGCCGACAGAGTCACCGCGGGGAGGACGAGGTGAGCCAGAGTGCCGTAGCCGAATGCGGGCAGCAGGCGCCACTGCACGGAGACGAGCAGGATCAGCATCACCCCTAGCCAGTAGCTGGGCATGGACTGGCCGAGCACCACCGCGGTCATCGTGAGCCGGTCGATGAGGGAGTTGCGCCGTAGCGCCGAGACGATGCCGGCGGGCAGGGCGACGGCGAGGGTCAACAGCATGGCGGCACTGGCAAGGAGCACGGTGGCCGGGAGCCGGCGGGTGACGACGTCCAGGACCGGCTCCTGAAACTTGATAGACACCCCGAAGTCGCCCCGCAGCGCGCTCACCAGGAATCGTCTGTATTGCTGAATGAGCGGGTCCTCGAAGCCAAACTGACGCCGCACCCGGGCGATATCCTCCTGGGTGGCGTCCTGAGGCAGGAACAGCAAGACCGGGTCTCCCGTCATCCGGACCAGCGAGAAGACGACCATGGAGATGACGACGAGCGTGATCGCCGCGTAGATCAGACGGCGGACAAGCCAGCTCGTCGTCATTGCCCCAGATGGACTTCGGTTACTTCCGCTCCGCCTCGTACAGCAAGATCATCTCGCCGATCGCCGGATTCCAGACGACGTTCTGGCGCACCGCGAAGATGGAGTTCGTCTGGTGTGCGGGCAAGAGGGGAGCCTGGTCGATCGCGAGGGCCTGCGCTTTCGCGTACAGGGCCTTTCGCGCCTCGGGATCGCTGACCTCACGCGCCCGATCCAGCAGCCCGTCGAACTCCTTGTTGTCGAACCAGCTGAACGGCGACTGCGAGTGCAATTGGAAGAACATCGTGTCCCCGACGTCGAACCGTCCTCCACCGCCCCAGCCGATCATGCCGAGATCGTACGACTTCTTGTCTCTCATCGCGGTGAGCCAGGCCCCGTACTCGCCCGGGCTGAGCTTCACGCGGACGCCGAGCTTGCCGAACTGCTGCGCGACGTACTCCGCCACCGACTCGCCCATCAGGTAGCGGCCTCCGGTGGGAAAGATGAAGAGCAGCTCCGGGATTCCTTGGCCATTGGCATGGCCGGCCTCGCTGAGCAGCTTCTTGGCGCGGTCGAGGTTGGGCTTGTGAAGGGCGAGATTCGGATTGAACCCGAACGCGCGCGGATCGAGCGGCAGGGCCCGCTGCACGCCATGCCCTCGCAGGAGCCGCTTCACCACCAGGTCCATATCGATCGCCAGCCCGAGGGCCTGACGAACGCGCACATCGGCCAGCGGGCCACCGCGCGTGGTATTGATCTGGACGTGGGGTGGCATCCCATCGACGTCCGTCTCGGCGATGCGCACGTTGGCGTCGCGCTTGATGGTGTCGATCGTGTCCGGAGGAACGGCGGCGATGATGTCGGCCTGGCCGGTCAGGATGGCGGAGACACGAGTCGACGCCTCCGGAATCGCCTGGAAGACGACGGTCTTGATCTTCGGTGCCCCGCGCCAGTAGTCCTTATTGGCCTCGAGCTCCACCGACTCGCCTTTCGACCACTTGACCACGCGATACGGGCCGGTGCCGACAGGGTTGGCCGCGAAGTGCTGATCGCCCTTCTCGCGTACGTATTTCGGGGGCAGCATCGAGATCGTGCCGGTGAATCCGGGCGTGGTGAAGCGCTCCGGAAGCATGGGCATCGGCCTTTTCGTGATGATGTTGACGGTGTACGGATCCACGATCTCGACGCGGTCGATGAGGACGTTCAGTCCCCGAGACGGGGACTTCTGCTCGGGGTTCAGCACCCGGTCGACACTGAACTTGACCGCATCCGCGTTGAACTCTTCGCCGTTGTGGAACTTCACGCCTCGCCGCAGCTTGAATTGCCAGGTGGTGTCGTTGAGGAGGCGGTAGGATTCGGCGAGCCCGGGGCCGTAGCCGAAGGTCTTCATGTCCCGGAAGAGCAGCGTCTCGAACGTGTTGCGGGCGATGTTCCAGGTCGGCAGCGAAGCGCTCATTTGCGGATCGAGCGTCTCGGGATCCGCGGCCGTTCCCACCACGATGCGCCCGGCCGGTTCGGCGGCCTCGATCGGCGCGCCTGAAGGGATGAGTACGGCGAGCATGACGATAGCCAGGAGGCACAACCTTCGCGATGCCATGACAGACTCTCCTTTTGGCGGGACGTGGGCGGTCGGCACTAGCGACTAAACAACCGCGATCGCCTCGATCTCGATGAGCCAGTCCGGATGGGCGAGCGCGCAGACTTGCACGAGGGTCGAGGCCGGCGACCGCTTCCCAAAAAATTGCTCCCGGATGGCCGCGTAGTCCGGGCGATAGCGCATGTCGGTGACATAAGTATTCAATCGCAGGACGTTCTGCAGCGTGCCTCCTTGCGATTCGACCATGGTCTTGATCATGCCCATGACTTCCCGCGCCTGGGCCTTGAAGTCGCGGGGGTGCGCCACGCCGCCGTCCTTGTCGTACGACACCTGCCCGGACAGAACCAGGATGGTCTGGCCGCCGGTCACTTTGACGCCCTGGCTGTAGACGCGTGGATCGTACACGCCCGGTGCGCAGAAGGGTTCGATGGTCGCCACGCGAGGTCCCCTTTTCGGTAGGCTGCTGGTTAGGGTTTGATATTGAGCAAGCGCGCCAGATTCCCGCCGAGAACCAGCTCGAGGTCGCTATCCTTGCGCGCGGCCTTCTTGATCTTCAGCACCTCGACGTCGAAGTCTCCCCACGGCGCATCGCTTCCGAAGATGTACTTTTCGGCCCCGATGTCGTCGATGCCGTCCGCGATCCCGGCGGGGAGGAGGCAGGTGGTTTCGATGAAGAGGTTCGGCCGGGTCTGGCTGGCTCGGACCGCCTCCGCTCGCGACCACATGAACCCGCCGTGGGCCATGATGAGGTTGACGGTGCGGAATCGATCGGCCATCTCGGCAAACGCATACACCGTGTTGTACACGTTGTCCGCGAGGCCGTGACAGAGGATCGGGATCTGATATCGCTGGCAGACCTCGAAGAGCGGGTCGACGATCTTGAAGTTGTTGAGGTGGAACCCATCGGCGAACGGATGGAGCTTCAGGCCCTTGAAGCCCTTGCGGGTGATGAGCTGCTCGAGCTGGTCCGCCGCGCCGGGGACCTTGGGATTGATGAAGGCAAACGGGATGAGCTCATCGCCACCTTGCACTGACTGCGAGACGTAGTCATTGTCCTGCACGTCGTAGAAGGAGAAGACGCAGCAGCGTGCGATGTCCGATGCCGTCATTCGGGTGAGGAGATTCGCCCGCGTGAATTCGGCAGCCCGATATGCGTAATTGGGTTTTCCAACGTGCGCGTGGACGTCGAGAATCATCGCGGCCTCCCATCGTCAGACCGGAGGGACTACGGCTGAGCAATTGACTACGGTGCACGGCGCGGTCAAGTGGAGACGCCCGCAAGCGGGCGCATGGTAGCACGCAGCTATGACGAGGGCGAGGGGAAACAACCCAAAGCGGAGGAGCAATGCGTCCCGTAGGCCCCCGCGGTCCGTTCGGGTCTCGCCCCGTGTCGGCGTCGTCAGGCGGGCACGAGCACCTGGACCTCGTTCGCCTTCAGAGCCACGGCGAGCGCAGCGGTGTGGCCCGTCGTGATCTGACCCTCGTGGTGAAACCGCGCCGCCGGGAGCACGGCGACGGTGGCCTTACCGCTGGTGCCGTGGTTGCTGTACGCGATCCTCAGCTCGCGCGCCGCCGGGTTCAGGTCCCGGTCGATCACGACCAAGCCCGAGAAGCTGCGGCCGGCGGTGTTCGCCACGACGAGAACCTCGCGGTCGACCAGGATGCGCGAGAAGGCCACCACGCCGCCTTGGCCCAACGAGTGGCCGAAGTCGACGCCGTTGCCCGAGACCTCGCGGAAGTACAGTCGGCCGTAGGCGAGCGGCGGCTCGTCCTGCCGGAGCCGGGCCAGCGCCTCGATGGCGCGGAACGTCGGGTGCGTGACGTCGAAGGCGGTCGGCGCCTTGCCCCAGAGCGCCTCCCGGCTGGACTCGTTCGCGCTCAGGTCGGGGTTTCCGGCCTCGTTCACCGTTCCCGGGAGCCCCTGCTCGGTGCCGTAGTAGACGCACGGGATGCCCTGGAGGGTGAAGAGCAGCGTCACCGCCAGGGTCACCTGGTCGGGCGGTGTGTCCGGGTGCTGGATCCGCTCCTTCTGGTCGTGGTTGTCCAGGAAGCTCACGAAGAACCGCCCCGCTTCACCGTGGGAGCTGAGCAGCTCCTGCTCCTGCTGCTTGCGGTCGAGAAACACGCGTTGAACGGCGCGGACGTCCGTCATTCCCTTGGCGACGGCGGGCAACGTATGGAACAGGGGGAAATCGAGGGCGGCGTCGATGCCAAACCCGTCTCCGGACCCGCCGTTGCGCCCGATGAACTGCGCGATGGTGGCCTCGTCGTCATAGACCTCGCCGAAGACGAAGAAATTCTTCTTCCCCACGCTCAGCGCGAACTCGCGCATCGCGTTGCCGAAGACCTCGATCGTCTCGGGGTCGACGTACTTGACGGTGTCGACGCGGAAGCCGTCGATGTCGTACCGAGCGACCAGGTACTGATGGATGCGGATGAGGATCGACAGCACGGGATGCACGCCGTACTTCCCACGCAGGCTCTCCTGGCCCGGGATCCCCGCCTCGTACTCGACGACCAGCTGGCGCATGTCGCCGAAATCACCGCGGACGAACCCGCGACCGTCCGGGTCGTCGGTCAGCTTGCTCCCGCGCCGGCGGAAGAAGACATGCTCCTGGAGATCGGCCGGCCAGACGGCGTCGTCTGGTGAGAGCTGCGCGGGCTCGGGCAGGCCCGCGTCCGTCCACTCGCTGCGCGGCGTCCCGTGTCCATCCACCCACTGGACGGAGGGCTCGCTGCCGAGCGGACCGTCCATCACGGCCGGATCGCCGAAGACCGAGACGACGCCCGCGGGCCTGACGTAGTCGAACACGCGCCCGGAATGATTCAGGACGATATCGAGGACGATGAACATGCCGCGGGCGTGCGCCTCGTCGACGAGCTCGCCGAGCTCCCGCTCGGCGGTGGCCGCCGTCCCGTCCGAGGCGAACCGCTCGTCCACCGTCAGGAAGTCCTGGGCCCCGTAGCCGTGATAGTTGAAGCGGGTGAGCGGCGCGGAGTTCTTCAGGACCGGTGAGAGCCAGATCGCCTTGACGCCCAGCCGCTCGAGGTAGGGGAGCTGAGCCTGGACGCCCTTGAGCGTGCCGCCCTGGCGGAAGTCGAACCGCTGGTTCCACGCGCCTCGAGGCGGCTGCGTCGGGTGGTTGAAGCGGTCGACGAGCAGGAAGTACATCCAGCAGTCGCGCCAGTCTCCGGGAGAGGGGAAGGGCGACGGAATCGTCCGCGGCTGGCCGTCCACGGTGACCGTCTTGGTCCGCCGCTGGCGCGCGCCGGCCTGGGCATCCAGGATTGCCTGGGAAACCATCGGGCTGGAGATCGAGGCCTTCTGGGGCATGGGACACCTCCGCAGACTCTTGCTTCGGATCGGCGCACGACCAGGCGCGAAAAAAGCTCCCCGATCAGAGGGTACGCACCGGCTCGCCGCGGAACCCTTTCGCCGCGGCGATGGTGAGCGCGATGAACAGCGCCAGCACGACGAGCTGCGTGACCACAAAGGGCAGCTCGGTCTGGTTGGGCGCCAGCGCGGTCAGCGCGGGCACCTTCTGAAAGGCCTGGACGACCCCGACGAAGACGTTGAGGTAGAGGGCGACCGCGGCGCAGATGACGTAGACGCGGCGCCACGCGCCGGCGAGGTGAAAGGCGTAGCGCGCCACGATCGCCACCGCCAGCACCACCAGCGAGACGATGCCCACCTTGTGTGCGGGCAACAGGCGGTCAAACGGAAAAGCGAATCCGGTCACGCAGGTGGCCACCGTGGTGACCAGGAACAGCAGCGTCCAGCCGCCGCGCTCTTTTCCGGTGAGGAAACCGAACATCACCACGAGCCCGGAGCCGATGCCGATCAAGCTCAACACGGTGTGCACGGTCGTGAACGTCGATTCCGACAGTCCCCAGATCATGAGGCGCCGCCCTCCCGAACGTGTGCGGCCAGTCAGGCCTTGAGGAACGCTAGCAGATCCGCGTTGGCGTCCTCGGTTGGATGTTAGCTGCGTCGCCCGACGGGTTCGAGGATCTGCCCGGGAGGCCTTTCCGTCAAGTTCGGGCAGGGGCGTGATCGGCTCGGTACGAGAAGGTCGTGTAGTACGATCTGGGCGCGCATGGCTGAATCAGACAAGAACGCCGACTATTTCCTCCTGTTCTACGGGGTCGGCATGACCGCCATCCTGACGGGCGGCATCGCCGGAATCGCCACGCAGGACGACCGCTACTTCAAGGGCGTCGCCATCGCCGTGGGCGTCGTGCTCCTCGCGGCGTGGCTGATCTTGCCCGCCCGCGTGTCCGGGAAGCTGGCCGCCGGCTACGCGGGCTTCGGCTTGTTCTGCTTCGCACTTGTCCTCTTCTTCGCCCTCCATGCGCCGGGCCTCCTCGCCTACATGCTCTCCAAGCAGCTGGTCGAGAGCATGCCGCGCAGCGTGCAGATGGTGACGCTGCTCCTCTGGCTGGTGGCACTGGGCGCCGTCTCCGTGCTGCTCTACTGGCGCGAGGCGCGACGCCGGGCGCGGGCCTGGCTCGAGCGCTGGAGCCCGGTGCGGGTCCGGCTCGGCCCGCCGGGCCGGCTGCCCCTCTGGGGGGCCATCGCGCTCTACATCAACTTCGTTCTCATCGCGATGGGCTGCTTCGCCGCGTTCGGCTTCCTGCTGCACACCGCCGCCCCGCCGCTGTTTCTCCCCGGCTCCCACACGGAAGTGAACCACGGCGCGCTGGCGGACTTCTTCCTCTGGCATTTGCTCGACGCGATTCCGGGTCTGAAGGTGAACGAGACGCTGCGCTGGGCGGCGCCCTTCACCTATGAGCGCGCGAGTGCCGGCTGGCTCCTGCTGCTTTTCAAGGTAATGGTGATCGTCCCCGCGGTGGCGGGGATCGGGCGGTATCTGAAGGATGAGGATCCGCCCAAGGACCGTCCCTCGGCCGTGGAGGACGCAGCGCCCGTGCGAGCGCCGGCTCGAGCTCGACCCTATAAGTAACGCCACTGTTCACCTTGCCTTGCGCGTCCGCAAGGTTACGGTGAACTCACGCGAAACCCGATCTACTGGAACGACAGGAGAGGCCCATGACGACTGTCGCGACCGACGGACGTTCTCGTGCTCGGCGGCGCTGGCCGCCGCGATCTTGGCGTACGTGGCCGGCGACGGCCGAGGCCGTCGAAGTGGGCCAGAAGGCGCCCAACTTCGACCTCCCGCGACACGGCGGCAAGATCAGCCTCGCCCAGCTGCGCGGCAAGCCGGTACTGCTAGAGTTCTACGGCGCGACTTCTCGCCGGTCTGAGCGGACAACCTGTCGGCCAGGAAGGTCGACTTCGAAAAGCTGCAGGCCCTCGGCGTGCAGGTGCTCGGCATCAGTACGAATCACACCTTCTCCCAGAAGGCCTTCGCGGACTCGCTCAAGCTGCCTACCCCCTGCTGAGCGATGAGACCATGGCCGTGACCAAGAGCTACAAGGTCGTGTATGGACACACGCCGGGCAAGACCGACTACCGCACATGAAGGACAAGATCGCGAAGCGGTACCTCTTCCTGATCGATCGCGACGGGATCGTGCGCGGCAAGTGGCTCGGCGAGGACCTGGCGGTCTTTCCCACGAGGTCGTGGTGAAGGCGGCGCGCGACCTGGTCGCCGGCGCTAGCGGCACCGTGCCGGGTCGCGCTTGCCGGTCGCCGGCCACCTCGCCTGATCGGGTTGATCGCGATCGCGGCGTGGCTTCCCCCGTCGGCGTGGGCCAGGCTAATCGGCAGATCCGGATCGGCGCGCTCACGGCCTCCTGGGGACCCACGCCGGAATCGTCGGCCTCCGAGCGGGACTGATCGAGCGTGGGTACCGCGAGCCGGAGGACTTCGTCATCGGGGTCCGCTTCACCAGGGCGACTGAGCGCACTACTGACGGCCGCACGCGAGCTGGTGGAGCAGAAGGTGGACATCCTGGTGGTCGGGACCCGGGCGGAGGCGCGCGCCGCCCAGGAGATCACCTCGCAGATCCCCATCGTCCTGATCGGCGGAGGCGATCCCGTGGTCCAGGGGCTAGCCAAGAGCTTTGCGAGGCCCGGTGGCAACCTCACGGGCGTCGTCAACCAGGACGAGCTGGCGCCCAAGCGCCTCGAGATCTTCCGCGGCCTCGTGCCGGGGCTCAAGCGGGTGCTCTTCGTTCACGATTCTTCGAACCCGTATACGGCGCCCGAGGTGGCGGGCTATCGCGACGGCGCACGCCGGCTGGGGCTGACGCTCGTGGAGCGACCGGTCGGCACCCGAGACGAGGCACGCGCGGCGTTGGCCGGGCTGCGCCGACGCGAGGTGGACGGGATCGTGGCGCCATGGGAGATGAGCTTCAATATTCCCGGCTTCGTCCTCGAAGCGGCCGAGCGGCTGTCCATCCCGGCCATGTTCCCGGAGGTGATCTATGTGGAGCAGGGCGGCCTGGCGAGCTACAGCCCCGATCATCACGAGTCGGGTCGCCAGGCCGCGCGGCTCGTGGACAAGATCGTACGCGGCACTCCGCCGGGCGAGATCCCCATCGAGATGGACAACCGCATCCACCTCGCCGTGAACCTCAAGGTGGCCCGTGCCATTGGTCTCCGCGTGTCCCCCGAGATGCTATGCGCTCAACCGGAATCGCAGTAGGCCTCACCGCAGCGGGCTACTCGAACATCAAGACCGTGCGCGCGACCTCGCCGGCCTTCATGGCGCGGAACGCCTCGTTCACGTCCTCGAGCTTGCCCCGGCGCGTGATCATCTCGTCGAGCTTCAGGCGGCCCTGCCGATAGAAGTCGATGTAGCGGGGCATGTCCACCTTGAAGCGGTTCGAGCCCATGCTGCAGCCCTGGATCTTCTTCTCGCGCAGGAACATCGGGCCGTCGAGCTCGATCTTCTGGCCGACCGGGATCATGCCGATGACGGTGGCGGTGCCGCCGGGCCGCAGGCAGTCGAAGCACTGCTCGGCGGCGAGCTTGAGGCCGATCGCCTCGAACGAGTAGTCGACCCCGCCGTCGGTCAGCGTCGCGGATGGCCTTGACCGGCTCATCCACCGACGCGTCGACGGTGTGGGTGGCGCCGAGCTCGCGCGCTCGCGCGAGCTTGCCCGCGACGGTGTCCACGGCGATGATCATGCGGGCCCCGGCGATACGGGCGCCCTGGATGGCCGCGAGCCCGACGCCGCCCGGCGCCGAAGACGGCGACGGTGGAACCCGCCTCGATTCGCGCGGTGTTGAGCACGGCGCCGACGCCCGTCGTCACCCCGCAGCCGATGAGCGCCGCGCGATCGAGCGGCATCGTCGTCGTCGATCTTCACGAGGGCGTTCTCGTGGACGAGCATCTGTCTCCGCGTACGCGGACAGGTTGGCGAACTGGTTGACGGGCTGGCCCTTCCACGAGAGCTTCGGCGGCTCGTGCTTGGCGCGGGTGGGGCGGGTCTGGCAGAGGTGGGTCTTGCCGGTGAGGCAGTACTCGCACTGGCCGCAGAACACGGAGAGGCAGGCGATGACATGGTCGCCCGGCTTGAATTCCGACACCTGGAGGCCCACCGCCTCGACGATCCCGGCCGCCTCGTGGCCGAGGATGGCGGGCGTCGGGAAGGGGTAGAACCCGTCGACGAAATGGAGGTCGCTGTGGCAGACGCCGGAGGCGACCGTGCGCACGAGCACCTCGCGGCCCGATGGGCTTGTCGATGTCGACGTTCTCGATCGTCAGCGGCTGGTGCGGCCCGTGGAATACCGCAGCTTTCATGTCATGCTCCTGTCCGGAGGATCGGTGAAGGTGGCGGCCGACTCGGGGCCGGCCTCTCGGTGTCTTCGGCGCTCAGGGTCGTCGGGCGCCATGATACCGCCTTTGGGTCGGCGTCCGCTCCCCCCTTCTGAGCGGCTCCGGATGCCCGGCTGTCGTTGATACGTGATTTGGCCGCAACTATTTGACACCGTGATTTGACCGCTCGTGAGGGTGGCGCGACACCGCGGGTCAACGTGGAAGCCCGGAGCGCCGCGTTGGGGCGGGGGCCGCTATACCCCCCTTGGCCGAAACGGGCCGATTTGATCTCATGCCGCGTCGGAGCTGACCGTGTGGCCGCGGGCATCGAACAGGCCGAGGCGGCGGGACCCAAGCCATACGGAGTGGCGGGCATCGAGGTGACGACGGACGACCACGCGGAGCCCCGCGCAGGTGCGGCGGCCGGCTTGCTTGGCCAGCTGCAAGACCACGCCGTCGAGGACCACCGTGTTGTCGCGGCCGACCACCCGCTCGTCCTGCTGACAGAGGATCTGCTCGAGATCCACGCGGCCCAGCGGCACGAAGGCCGGGGCCGGATCCCCGGGTGGCCGGCTGAACTCCGCGTTGAAGTCGGGCAAGAACCGGTCACGCAGGTACCGGTTGGCCGCGGCCACCGTCGTGATGCCCGCCACGCGCAGCTCGTTGACCAGCCGCCCCTGCAAGGTGCCATTCATCCGCTCGCTGCGGCCGCGGGCCTGGGGCGAGTAACCCAGGATGTGCTCGATGCCGAGCTGGGCGAGAGCGCGTCCAACCTGGGTCAGCTTGGTGCGATCGGCCTTCCCGCCGGCGACCGGGGTGTGGGCGGCCCAGTGGGCCCGGTCGGTATACAACGCCATCGGCAGCCCCCACGTCACCAGCACGTGCCGCATCGCCGTCATGACGGCGACCGTGCTCTCGCCGCCGTCGCTGAACTGCGCATACAGCACCTGCTTGGTGGCGTCGTCCACGACGGCAAGCAGCGTGAGGTACTGCTCGGGCACCAGCGCGAGCCACCGATGGCGGCTGCCGTCGAGATGCAGCAACTCGCCAAAGCAGGGCCGCGGTTCCCGCCGGCGGCGATGGCGGCCCCGGGCGCGGTGCTTGGTCACGAGGCCCGCGGTCTGCAGCGCCTTCTTGACGAAGGCGTAGCTGAACCGGACCCCGTGGTCCGCCCGGGCCCGGCGCCAGAAGTGCCGGACGTTGAACCCGAGATACCGCTCGCGGTACAACCGCAGGACCCGCTCCACCTCAGCCACCGGCGCCCGCTTCGGCGACGGCGTCCGGCAGCGCCGATCGAACAGATCCTCGATCCCCGACCGCTCGAACTTGTAGCGCATCCGCCGGATGCTGCGCGGGCTCCGGCCCAGGATGTCCGCGGCCTGCAGCCAGGTGAGCTGCCCACTGAGAGCTCGTAATATGACCTCGTGCACCTTCATGGCGCGCTCCATGGCGCCGACGGGGTAGCCCATGGTCACCTCCTCGGTGACCTGTTCTCCCCCGGCGCCGGCTGGGCGCGGTCATTTCACGGTGTTCTCCCGAGCGGTCAAATCACGTATCCCCGACAGGCTCCGGATGTCCGGCTTGACACCGACCCGGGGGCGGCCGACTATCGGGGGCCAAAGGAGCATGCCATGAAAGACGGACTGCGCTTCGTCGACTGCGACATGCACATCATGGAGCCGCCCGACCTCTTCGACCGCTATCTCGATCCCCGGTTCAAGCATCGCGTCGGCGTCCTGGTGGGCGCCGACGGCCGGCCGCGACGGGGCCCGAGCGGCGCCATCGTCATCGATGGAGTGCCGGCCGGCGACAGCGACCTCCAGCAGTATCGCAAGCGAACCCGGCCCGGGCCGACGCAGAGCAGCCAGCCCCTGTCGGGATCACGCCTGGCCGACACCGGGCACCTCAATTTCGCGATCACGCGCAACTACGACCCCGAGGCGCAGGTGATGGCCATGGCGATGGAGGGCGTCGACATCGCCGTCCTCTATCCGACCAGCGGCCTGTCGCTCATCGCGCGTGACAACATGGATCCCGAGCTGTCGCTGGCCCTGTGCCAGGCGTACAACAACTGGATTCACGAGTTCTGCCGCTACAGTCCCGAGCGCCTCAAGTTCGTGGCGATGCTGCCGTTCCACGACGTGCACGTGGCCTGCCGCGAGCTGATCCGCTGCGTGCGCGAGCTCGGCGCGGTGGGCTCGTTCAACCGGCCGAACCTCGTGAATGGGCACTACTGGCACTCGAACTACTGGGACCCGCTCTACACGCTGCACGAGGAGCTGGACGTGACGTGGGGCTTTCACGAGGGCACCGGGGCGCCCTACTCCCACATGAACACGCTGTACGGCGAGAATCGCTTCTACCGTCACGTCGCCAGCCACTGGATCGAGATGCAGCAGGCGTTGATCGCGATGATCATCGGCGGCGTGTTCGAATTCCATCCCAAGCTCCGCGTCGGCTTCCTCGAGGCGCAGAACTCCTGGGCGCCCGGGCTGCTCTCGCGCATCGAGTGGGACTATCCGCAGTACCGGGACTCGCACGCCCCCTATCTCTCGCTGACGCCGCGCGAGTACTTCCGGCGCAACTGCTGGGCGGCGGTCGAGGGAAGCGAGCCGGAGATCGAGGCGACCGCCGGGCTCATCGGGGCCGATCGGATGTGCATCTCGACCGACTATCCCCACTTCGACTCCAATTTCCCCCACGTCGCCGAGAACCTCTTGAAGAACGTCCCGCGCGAGATCGCCGCCCAGATCTTCATGGGGGGCGCGCACCTCTACGGGTTCGGCGAGGAGCATTTCCAGAAGGCCGCGGCGGCGGTAAACGGAGGACGACATGGCGCCTGACAAGATCACGGTGGAGTTCCTGGATGCCTTCGCGCAGGCCTTCAACCGGCATGACGTGGCGGCGATCCTGGCCGACATGACCGAGGACTGCGTCTTCGAGGCGAGCGCGGGGCCCGACGTCTGCGGGCGGCGGTACGAGGGCCCGCACGAGGTCGGCAAGGCCTTCGCCGAGGTCTTCGAGACGTTCCCGGACGCGCAGTGGCGGGACGCCCGCCACTTCTTCGTGGGCGATCGGGGCCTCTCGGAGTGGATATTCAGCGGGACACGGGCGGATGGGACCCGGGTGGAAGTCACCGGCTGCGATGTGTTCACGTTCCGGGATGGCAAGATCGCCGTGAAGAACTCGTACCGCAAGCAGCGGACGTAGCGGGCGCGGTGCGCCGGGCTCGCTGGTGACCGACCTCGCCGACCGCAGCGCCGTGGAGCTGGTGGCGGACGTGCGGGCGCGGAAGCTCGGCGTCCGCGATGTGGTGGCCGCGTGCCTGGCGCGGATCGAGCAGACCAACGGCGTCCTGAACGCCGTGTGCACGCTGAACCCGGCCGCGCTGGCGGACGCCGAGGCGGCCGATCGCCGGCTCGCGGCCGGGACGCCGGCGCGCCCGCTCGAGGGGATTCCGTTCCTGGTCAAGGACGTCATCCCGACCCGCGGGCTCCGGACGACGTACGGCTCGAAGCTCCACGAGCACCTCGTCCCCGACGAGGATGCGGTCTCGGTGGAGCGGCTCAAGGCCGCCGGCGGGATCCTGCTCGGCAAGACCAACACGCCGGAGTTCGCGAGCCGACGTCTACACCACGAACGCGATCTTCGGCCCCACGCGCAATCCGTGGGATGCCCGCACCACCGCCGGCGGATCCAGTGGCGGATCGGGCGCGGCGGTGGCGGCCGGGATGGCGCCCCTCGCGCTGGGGACCGACTTCGGCGGCTCGGTCCGCTTGCCCGCCGCCTTCTGCGGCATCGTGGGTCTGCGTCCGGCCCCCGGCCGCATTCCCGTCTACCCGACGGACTTCGCCTGGGACACGCTTGTCGCGCACGTCCAGGGCCCGATGGCCCGAACCGTCGAGGACGCCGCGCTCATGCTTGCGGTGCTCGTGGGTTCCGACGATCGCGATCCGGCGTCACTTCCCGCCCAGGGCGTCGATTACGCCGCCGTGGGCCGAGCGGGCGCGGCGCTCGCCGGCCGGCGCTTTGCCTGGTGCGGTGACCTTGGCGGCCTCGTGCCCGTCGATCCCGACGTGATGCGGGTCACGCTTCAGACGGCACGCGCGCTCGAGGGGCTCGGCGCCATCGTGGAGGAGGTCGCGTTCGACGCGTCCGACCTGAAGGACATCATCGCCGGGACCCGTGCCTTCGCGATGGTCGCGCGCTTCGGCGAGCTGGTCGAGGCCCACGGCGCGCGCATGGCGGAGGCGCTGGTGCGCCAGGTGACCGCCGCCCGCGCGTTCGACGTGAAGGCGGTGGCCCGGGCCGAGCGGATGCGCTCCGCGTACTACCAGCGCCTGCGGGTGCTGCTCGAGCGCTACGACCACGTGCTCACGCCGACCGCGGGCGTGCCCGCGTTCCGGATCGACCGCCCGCTGCCGACCGAGATCGGCGGCCGCCCGGTCGAGCGGTTCTACGATACGTTCCTCTTCACCTATGCGTTCAGCGTGACCGGGTTACCCGCCATCTCGGTCCCCTGCGGATTCACCGGGAGCGGACTTCCCGTCGGCCTCCAGATCGTCGGGCGGCGGCTGCGCGAGGACTCGGTGCTCGAAGCGGCGGCGGCGCTGGCGGCCGGGGCGCCCGACCACTACCGCCGGCCACCGCTGGACCGGCTCCCCGCCGCGCGCGACCTCCACGAAGAGCTCCGCACGTCCGGCTTCAGCCTCACCTGACCCGCCACCCCTGCACGGCCAGCCGCAGGGCATACCACGCCATGAGCGCGAGCCCGATCGGCAGGCTCGCGAAGATGAAGCTCAGCGGAATCTCGATCGCCACGCCGAGCTGGGCGTGCACGTCGAGCGTGGTGCGGATCGAGGACGGCAGCAGCACGAGGCAGAACACGGCCACCAGCAGCCAGCGGAGCGTCTCCACGACCCGCCGCAGCCGGGGCCCCAGCCACGGCATGATGATCTCCACCGTGATGTGCTCGCGATCGCGCACGCTCCACGCGGCGGCGAGGAACGCCGTCCACGTCATCACGTAGCGCACGCCCTCTTCCGACCACGCCAGCGGCCGGTCGAAGAGGTAGCGCGCGAAGACCTGCAGGCTGGCCAGGATGACCAGCACCAGCATGCCGCTGGCGAGCACCCACTGCTTCAGCGAGGTGGGGGTGGCGGGCAGCTCGGGGTCGAGGCCTTCCATGGGCGGTGGGGTCAGTACCGGTTGGCCAGGAAGAGCACGGTCTGGGGGACGAACGCGACGAAGAGCACGATGGCCAGCAGCGCGACCAGGAAGGGGATGGAGTCCCGCACGAACTCCGTCATGGTCGCGCCGGTGAGCTGGCAGGCGATGAACATGAGGACGCCGAAGGGCGGCGTGATGCCGCCGATCATCACCATGCAGATCATCACGATGCCGAAGTGGACGGGGTCCAGCCCGAGCGAGGCGGCCAGGGGAGCCAGGAACGGCGTCGTCATCACCAGGATCGCCGTCGCGTCGAAGAAGCAGCCGAGGATGAGCAGCGCGAGGAGGATGAGGAGGAGGGCCACGTGGGGGTTGGTCCCCGAGCCCGCGGATCCAGTCCTCGATGAGCACGGGCAGCCGCTGGCGCGTGGCCAGGAGCCCGATGACGGAGCCGGTGGCGAGCATCATCAGGAACACGCCCATGGTGGTCGAGGCCCGCGCCAGGCAGCCGACCAGCGCGGCGAAGGACAGCTCGCGGTAGACCACGACGGCCAGCACCACCGAGTAGAGGACGGCGACCACCGACGCCTCCGTCGGCGTGAAGATGCCGGCCATCATGCCGCCGATGATGATCACCGGCGCCAGGAGCGAGGGCAGCGCCGCCAGGAACCGCACCCCGATCTCGCGCAGGGGGACGCGCGCGCCCGCGGGGTAGTTTCGCCGCCAGCTCATCCACCACACCGCGCCCATCATGGCGAAGCCCATCATGGTCCCGGGCACGATGCCGCCCACGAAGAGCTTCCCGACGGAGACCTCCGCGATGCTCCCGTAGAGGATGGCGGGGATGCTCGGCGGGATGATCGGGCCCACCACCGCCGACGAGGCGGTGACGGCGGCGACGAAGGCCCGGTCGTACTTGGCGTCGAGCATGGCCTTCACCTCGATGGCGCCCATGCCGGCCACATCCGCGACGGCGGAGCCGCTCATGCCCGAGAAGATCATGCTGCCGACGACGTTGACGTGGCCGAGGCCGCCGCGCACGTGCCCCACCAGGCTGTCGGCGAAGCGGAAGATGCGCATGGTGATCTGGCTCGTGTTCAGGAGCTCGGCGGAGAGGATGAAGAACGGCACCGCGATCAGCAGGAAGGAATCCATGCTGTTCACGATCTTGATCGGCACCGCGGCCAGCGGCACGGTGCCGCTGACCGCGATGGCCACCAGGGCGGTGAGGCCGAGCGCGAAGGGCACCGGCACCGCGAGCAGGAGCAGGAAGAAGACGAACCCGCCGAAGATCAGGATGAGGCCGTCGTACGGCGTCATCGGCGGCTCGCGCGCACCCCGCTTAGAGCCCGCGGATCTTGGCCAGCCAGGGCGCGTATTCCGGGAACTGCGCGTCCAGCGTCTTGATGCGCTCCCGGAACGGCGCGAGGTCCGGGGTCAGGACCTCCATGCCCTTCTTCTTGAACTCGTCGAGGAGCTGCGCCTGCTCCTTCGCCACGAAGTCGTTGTAGTGCTGCTCGGCCGGCACCACCGCCGCGCGGAAGGCGGCCTGGACGTCGGGGGGCAGCGCCTGGAACTTCTTGTCGTTGACCATGAAGGAGAAGAACCCGGCCGCGTGGTGGGTGAGCACGAGGTACTTGGTGACCTCGTAGATCTTCGCGTGGTAGGAGATCGCGAAGGGATTCTCCTGCGCGTCGATCAGCCCCTGCTTGAGGCCGAGGTAGACCTCGCCCCACACCATCGGGGTCGGGTTGGCACCGAGCGTCTTCCACGTCTCCATGAAGATCTTGGCCGGGGGCACGCGGATCTTGAGGCCCTTCACGTCGTCCAGGTTATTGATGGGCCGCTTCACGGTGGTGAGCTCGCGGTAGCCCCGGAAGAGGAGCCCGTTCAGCCGCACGCCGGTCTTGGCGCGGATCTGCTCGAACATGTCGGCGCCCACCTGGCCCCGGTAGGTCTTGAAGAAGTGGTCGGCGTCGCGGAAGAGGAACGGGTAGACGTGCAGCCCGGCCAGCGTGTCATAGCGGTCCAGCGCGTTCGGGTCCATGAGCTGGATGTCCTGCGTCCCCGCCCGCAGCGCCTGCGTCTGCTCGTCGTACTTGCCGAGCTGGTCGGCCGGATAGACCTCGACCACGTACTTGCCCTTGGTGAGCTTCTCGAACTCCTTGGCGAAGATCAGCGCGCTCTGGTGGCAGGGGTCGGTGGTCGGCGTGCTGTGGCCGAGCACGAGCTTGGTCTGCGCGTCGGCGGCGCTTGCGACGGCCAGGAGTCCGGCGACCACGGTCAGGGCGACGGCAGCGGCGGCGACACGATGAATGCGCATGAGGCTCCTCCTCAGAGATTCGTCGACGTCGGGACTCTATCACGCGGCCCGGGCTAGACGACGGGGTTTCGCAGCTAGAGCTGGGGTAGGGCTGGCGCCGACTCGCGTTTGCAGCTCGGGCGCGGTGACGATTCACCTCCCGTTCTTCCTCGCCGTATCGAACTCTGGACATTGACGGTGTCGGGCGACATCTCTAGCATCCGCTCGTGATCGGCACACCGTGGAGCCGAAGGAGGAGCGGATGACGAGCAAGGCGGCGACGAGAAGAGTCGGCGGACACCACATCGCGTTCGCCACGCTCGTGATCGTTCTCCTGGGCTGGGCGGGGATAGGGGTCGAGCCCGCGTGGCTCAACATCGACGCGTTCCAGTTCTTCGCCAAGGCGGACGCGGACGCGCCTCGGCTCGTCCGCATGTTCGCTCACGACGGCGAGATCGGCGCCATCGCTTGGAGTCCGGATGGCGAGAGGATCGCCGCGGGGGGACAGCTCCATCGAGCGCTGATCATCTGGGACGCCCGGTCGGGTGCGCGGCTACACACGCTGGACAAGGAGGATGGGTCCATTACCTCGGTCCGGTGGAGCGGCGACGGGCGCTACCTGGCCGCGGGAAGGATGTTCACGGCGGCGACGCGGAGCCATGTGGCGATCAACGTCTGGGATGCGCAGACCGGTCGACGGGTCCATGGCTTTCTGGGGCCGGACCCGGCGCGGCCAGAAGCGAATGACGTGCGCAGTGGTGCGTTGGCCTTCTCCCCCGATAGCACCCTTCTTGCGGCAGGGCACGTGGGCGCGGTGTCGATCCATGAGGTCGTGACCGGAAAAAGGCTGCCGATCGCGAGGGGACACGTGTCGATTGGCAAGGTTGTCGCATTCACCGCGGACTCGAGGCTTGTGGTGACATCCGGTCCTGCGCACGGACCCGTCATCCAAGTATTTGACGCGATGTCGGGGATTCCGGTTCGATCCTTTACTGGTGGTGATCAATCCCCCTTTGCTTTGGCAGTACGGTCTGATGGGCTCGAGATCGCTTCGGCCAACTTCCAGCAGCCGGAGATCAGCGTCTGGGATACGGGTTCAGGTCGAATTGTGCGCATCTTGACCGGACACACCTGGCCAATCCGCGCCCTCGAATACAGCCGTGATGGTCGGTTCCTGGCATCCGCGGCTCCCGGTGGCGGCGTGATGCTCTGGGATGCGAAGACCGGGGCCCGCCTGTCGAGCCTGCCGAATCCTTCGGAGTACGTCGACTGTGTCGCGTTCAGTCCCGATGCCCGCTATCTGGCCGCTCCATTCGAGCGGACAGTTCGCATCTGGGACATCTCAAACCTTCACTCGCGCCACGAGTGAGCTAGGAGAGCCGAGCCATGGCCAGCAACCTGGAATACGCGAAGCTGAGCGCCTATGTCTACAGCGACGGAGGGCCGGCGCGGCCACCGCTTCCACAGGATTGGGTTCCCGTCATGGGATCCAATGGGTTCCCGCTTCAATCGTGGGGTCCGAGCGGATACTACGGGGCGGTATTTCGCAATGTGGTGACGGGCGAGTACGTCCTTGCGTCGCGGGGAACCGAGATCAGCGATCCCGGAGATCGCGCGGCCGACTGGGCGATGTTGAAGGGGCAAGCCCCGAGGGCTCAGCTCAACGATGCTGAAGCGCTGCTGGCTCGCGCAATAGAAGAGGGCGTGCCGATAGCGAGTCTAACGTACACCGGCCACTCGCTGGGGGGAACGCTCAGCCAGCTTCTGTCGACGGGGAGCATGCGCCCGGCAGTGACATTCAATGCGGCCCCTGCGCGGGACTTGCTTCCGCAGCTGGGACGCGACCCGGACCGGCAGTATCCGATCGTCGACATCGTCGATCCGGCCGATCCGATTGCGTCCCTGGGCCGACATCTGGGGACGCGAATTCTGCTCGCGGCGGATTCATTCACTCTCTCGCCGGCCATGATGGCCTTGTACCTGGGCTCGGACCGAGGCGGGGGCGGGGGCTTCGTCACCATTGCCATGGAGGCGCGGGCGGCCCACTCCATCGACAGCGTGGCCAGAAAGCTCGATGCCGCCTGTTCCATCAACCCGTGTCCGGTGATCCTCGATCTCGACGGCGATGGGGTGGAGACGCGATCGGTTCAGTCCGCTTCGTTCTTCGACCACAATGCGGACGGATTCGCGGAGCAAACCGGCTGGGTCGGGGCGGATGACGGTCTGCTGGTCCTGGATCGAAATGGAAACGGGCGGATCGACTCAGGGCGGGAGCTCTTCGGCAATCACACTCTTCTGGCCAGCGGCATGGAAGCGCAGAACGGCTTCCAGGCGCTTGGCGCGCTGGACACGAACGGGGACGGGAGGGTGGACTCGAACGACCCGGCATTCACCCAGCTTCGTATCTGGCGTGACGGGGATGGAGACGGTGTCAGTGTTCCCGGCGAGCTGGCCACGCTGTCGGCCTCCGGTGTCCAGTCGATCTCGACCGGTTACGCGGAGGCGAGTGCGGTCGATCCGCAAGGCAACACGCACCGTCAGGTCGGCTCCTTCACCCGGACGAACGGCACCCAGAGCGTCGCCACGGACGTGTGGTTCAGCGCGGCCCCTCAGCACACCATTGCCAAGGACTGGATACTGTTGCCTCCGCACATCGCGGAGCTGCCGGTGGCACCGGGGTTCGGGACGGTGCGGGACCTGAGTCAGGCCATGGTGCGGGACTCGAGCGGCGCTCTGGAAGGGCTCGTCAGGAGCTTCATGTCCCAGACCGACCCTGCGCAGCGCGCGACGACTCTCGAGCAGATACTGTTCGCCTGGACGGGGACGACGGGTGTCGACCCCTCGAGTCGGGGTTCTCTCATGGACGCTCGGCGGCTTGCGGTCCTCGAGGCGTTCGCGGGCCGCCCGTTCTTGAATGGATTCGGGCCCAACCCGACCGAGCCGGCGGTGCCTCCGCTCATGGAGGCGTATACGGAGGTGCGCGAGCTCGTCTACGCGGAGCTGATGCTTCAGACGCACCTGAAGCCGTTGGATGCGCTCATCACCTACGCGTGGGATCCGGTGACCAGGAGCTCACGCGGCGACCTCGCTGCGGTGGCCACCGCTCTCGAGGCCCGGCTGGCGCAGGATCCGGCTGGCGGACGGGCGCTGCTCGGCGAGTTCGCGCGGGCCGTCCGTGCGTTGGATGGCGAGGAGACGCTCGGCTACTGGGCCTTCCGGGATCGCTTGGCGCAGCGTGGCGGGGATCTTCTCTGGGTCATGGATTCTGCGGGCCGGCCGGTGGTCGGAGGCTCCGGCGGCGGGGAGACGCTCAATGGGACAAACGAGGCCGACGCGCTTCAGGGGGGCGCGGGGGCCGACACTCTCGCCGGCAGGCTCAATGGCGACACGCTGCACGGAGACGCGGGCGCGGACGTCCTTTACGGCGAAGACGGGGACGATCACCTGGTGGGCGGAGCCGACGACGACCAGCTGTACGGCGGGGCCGGCGACGACCGGTTGGAAGGTGGAATTGGTAACGACGACGTGAGCGGTGAGAACGGTAACGACACCCTGGTCGGTGGTGACGGCGACGATCGGCTCGGCGGTAATGATGGTGACGACGTTCTTCATGCCGGGCCCGGGCGAGACACCCTGGACGGCGGCCGGGGTAGTGATGTCTATGTGCTCGGGCGGAGTACCGGTCAGGCAACGATCAAAGACAACGATTGGGCCTTTCCCGCCACGGACGTGATTCGTGTCGAGACCGGGATTACGCCCAAGGAGGTGATGGCCGCCCGGGACGGGGTCGATCTCGTGCTTCGCGTGGTGGGAAGTCCGACGGAACTGCGCCTGCACTGGTGGTTCAACGAAGGCTTCGGCTACGAGTACCAGGTGCAGCGAGTGGAGTTCACGGACGGCACGGTGTGGACCACCGACACCCTCCGGGACCTGGTCACGCGAGGCACCGAGGGCCCGGACAGCATCACCGGATTCGGTACTTCCGATGTTCTGCGCGGACTGGGGGGTGACGATACCCTCGCCGGGGCCGGTGGTGACGACCGTCTGGAAGGCGGCACCGGCAAGGACACGCTCTACGGAGAGAGCGGCAACGACACATTGCTGGGCGGACCCGGGGACGACGCGCTGGACGGCGGCCTGGACAGCGACACGTATCAGTTCGCCCGCGGGTTCGGGCGAGACACCATCTACGACAACGACTGGTGGCGGCCCAGCCTCGATCGCGTCGTGTTCGAGGCGGGGGTGACGCCCGCGGATGTTACCGGGACGAAGGATGGCTCTGACCTTCTGCTCCGCCTCTCGGGCGGTACTGACGAGATCCGTCTGCACGGATGGTTCGCCGGCGGCGTGGACTACGCGTATCAGGTGGGCGAGGTTCGATTCGCGGATGGCACCGTCTGGGACCTGTCTCGCCTGCAGCAGATGGTCTTGCAAGGGACCCCGGGTGCCGACACCATCAATGGCTACGACACGTCCGACGTCATGAATGGCTTCGCGGGCAATGATCTCCTCTTCGCCTGGGGCGGCGATGACCGACTCGATGGCGGGGCGGGCGCGGACTGGATGCAGGGGGGTACGGGCAACGACACCTACGTCGTCGACGAGGTGAGCGATGCGGTCTACGAGTCGCCGGGCCAGGGCAGCGATACCGTCGAGAGCACGATCAGCTACACGCTGGGAGCGAATCTCGAAAACCTGAGGCTGACCGGTGCGGCTCCCATCAACGGAGCCGGAAACGAGCTTGTCAACTCGCTCACGGGGAATGCCGCCGCAAACGTGCTCGACGGTGGACCGGGGGCGGATATCATGAGCGGCGGCAAGGGAAACGATACCTACGTGGTGGACAACACGGTGGACAAGGTCCTCGAGTCGTCCGGCCAGGGGGTCGATCGCGTAGTCTCCACGGTGAGGTACACCCTTCCCTCCAACGTCGAGAACCTGACGCTCTCGGGCTCCGCCGTGGTCGATGCCACCGGGAATTCGCTGAGCAATGTGCTGATAGGGAACAGCGCCGCCAACACGCTCAGCGGAGCCGCGGGAGCGGACAGCATGTATGGCGGCGCGGGCAATGACACGTACGTTGTCGACAACGCCGGCGACCTCGTAACCGAGCTGGTGGGGGAAGGAGTCGACTCGGTGAAGAGCTCGCGCACCTACGCGCTGACGGGCAATGTGGAGCACCTCATCCTGACCGGGACCGGAGCCATCAGCGGTACCGGAAACATCCTCGACAATTCGATCACCGGCAATACCGGAGCCAACACGCTGTCGGGAGGGGCCGGGTCGGACGTTCTCACCGGGGGAAGAGGAAGCGACACGTATCTATTCGGTCGCGGTAGTGGTGTCGATCGGATCGTGGAGAACGATGCGACGACGGGCAACTCGGATCGCGCCCTGCTCGAGGCCACCATTCGTCCCATCGACATCGTCCTCGACCGTAGTGGAGATAGCCTCCGCCTCGCCTTGTGGGGGAGCCCGGACACGCTGACGGTTCAAGACTGGTATCGCGGATCGGCGAACCGGGTCGAGACCATTCAGGCGGGAGACGGCCGCCGCCTGGCGTCGACCGGGGTGGACCAGCTGATCCAGGCGATGGCCGGCTTCAGCGGCAGCACGGGTCTGAGCTGGAGCGAGGCGGTGGAGCAACGGCCCGCGGAGGTGGAAGCCATCCTCAGCGCACACTGGCAGCCGGCGTCGATCTGAGCCCAGCGGACCCCACGCGGCCGTGCAATCCAGGTTGGTATGGACTCGGCTTCTGCCGATTCGAGCCTCTCCGAGAGCGGGGTGCTGGGCCTGGCCACGATCGCCCGCTTTCACGGGGTGTCCGTGGACCTCGACGGTCTGCGGCGAGTGCTGGGGGCCTCGGGCGCCCACGTGACCTGCCGCCGCCTCGTTGCCGCCGCGCGCCGCATCGGTCTGAAGGCGCGTGAGGTCTCGGGAGGCTGGGAGCGGCTCGCTCGTGCGCCCCTCCCGGTGCTGGGAGCGCGCCGGGACGGGCGCTACGTCATCGTGCTCCGGGTGGACCAGACCCGGGCCCTTGTCCAGGCGCCGGGGACGACGGCGGCGGCCGTCGTGCCACGGGGCCAGTTCGAGGAGGAATGGGCGAGGCGTTTCATCCTGCTCGCGAAGCCGAGACTCCCCGCGCCATACCAGGGCCGGTTCGGCCTCGCCTGGTTTGTCCCCTACGTCACACGATACCGTGGCCCCCTCTCCCAGGTCCTCGTCGCATCGCTGGTCCTGCAGCTCTTCGCCCTCCTCACTCCGCTCACCACCCAGGTGGTGATCGACAAGGTCCTCGTACATCGGGGACTGGTCACGCTCGACGTCGTCGCCGCCGGCATGCTTCTCCTCCTCGCGTTCGAGGGCGTACTCGGCGGACTGCGTGCGTACCTCCTGGCGCACACCACGAGCCGAATCGACGTGGACCTCGGGATGTGGGTGGTCCGACATACCCTGCGGCTTCCGCTTGCCTACTTCGAGGCGCGACGGGTTGGTGACACAGTGGCCCGGATCCGAGAGCTCGAGAGCGTCCGCCACTTCTTGACCGGCCCGCCCCTGACCGCCATCGTCGACACCCTCTTTGCCGGAGTGTTCGTGGTCATCATGCTCCTCTACAGCGTGTCCCTCACCGGGGTGGCGGTCGCCGCGCTCCCCGCCTATGCGGTGCTCTCGCTCGTGGTGACGCCGCTCTTGCGTCGGGCGGTGGAAGAGCGCGCTCAGCGGGGGGCCGAGTCCCACGCCTTTCTCGTGGAGTCGGTCCGGGGTATCGAAACGATCAAGGCGATGGCGGCGGAGCCTCTCCTCGAGCGCCGATGGGAGGAACACCTCGCGGGCCTCGTGCGCGCGAGTTTCCGAGCCGGGCAGCTCGGTCAAGTCGCCGGGCATATCGCCTCGACCCTCGGCAAGCTCACCGCGCTGGCCATACTGTGGATGGGCGCGCGCGCGGTCATGGAGGGCGAGCTGACGGTGGGGGAGCTCATCGCCTTCAACATGCTGGCCTCCCGCGTCACCGGTCCGGTGCTCCGGCTCGTCCAGCTTGGGCAGGAGCTGCAACAGGCTCGCGTGGCGGTCGAGCGCCTGGCGGATCTTCTGGAAGCGCCGACGGAGGTGCCGGCGTCCGGCTCCCAGCTGTCATCCGGTCGTGTCGAAGGGCGGATCCGGTTCGAAGCGGTCTCATTCTCCTATCGGGTGGGCCATCCGGATGCGTTACGCGAGCTGTCCTTCGCGATCGAGCCTGGCGAGGTGGTGGGGATCGTGGGCCCGTCGGGGTCGGGCAAGAGCACGGTGGGCAAGCTCCTCTCCCGCCTGCACGTGCCGCAACGCGGCCGAATCCTCGTGGATGGTCTCGACGTGGCGCATTGCCATCCCGCCTGGTTGCGTCGGCAGGTGGCGGTGGTGCCCCAGGAGACGACTCTCTTCACCGGTTCGGTGCGGGAGAACATAGCCTGGGCCGATCCCGGCCTGCCGCTGGACAGCGTGATCGGCGCGGCGAAGCTGGCGGGGGCACACGATTTCATCATGGGGCTTCCGGCAGGCTACGACGCAGCCGTGGGCGAGCACGGCGCCTTGCTGTCGGGAGGTCAGCGACAGCGGCTAGGCCTCGCCCGCGCCCTCGTCATGCGTCCGGCCATCCTGGTCCTTGACGAGGCCACCAGTGCCCTCGACTACGAATCCGAGCGCGCGATCGAGCGCAACTTGAGCGTCATCTGTCGCGGTCGGACCGTGCTCGTCATCACCCATCGCTTGAACCTCGTGCGGCGCGCGAACCGCGTTATCGTGCTCGAAGCGGGCGGTCTCCGCGAGCAGGGTAGCCCAAGCGAGCTGCTCGCCGCGGGCGGGTATTTCGCCGGGTGGGAGCGCGAGCAGCCGGAGCCGCTGCCGCTTCCGCTCCGCGCTCGAGGCAGTTCCGCGTGAATCGCCGCTATCGGATCGATCCTGACGATCTCGAATTCTTGCCGCCCGCCGCCGAGACCCGGGAGCGGCCCCCTTCTCGCCTGGGCGTCCTCCTTGGGCTGGTGATCGTGCTCGTCTTCGTGGGAGCCATCGTCTGGGCGTACCTCGGAACGGTGGACGTGATCGCGGTAGCTCGGGGACGACTGATCCCTAGAGACCGCACGCAGGTGGTGCAGGCTGTCGATCCGGGGGTGATCCGCCGAATTCACGTTCGTGAAGGCGCCACCGTCCGCAAAGGGCAGGCGCTCGTCGAGCTCGATCCCACCACCAGCGACGCCGAGGGAACGCGACTGGAGCACGAGCTTCTCGATGCGCGGCTGAACGCCGCTCGTCTGCATGCGCTCCTCGCCGGGGCGGCGAGCCTTTCGCCTCCGCCGGCCGCGCCAGTCGAGGCGGTGATCCTTCAACGCCGGCTGCTCGAGGACCAGCGGTCCGAGCATCAGCGGCGGCTCGTGGCCGCGGGGCTCGCGACCGAGCAGCGGTCCGCGGCGGTGGCGGCGACGGCCGCGAACGTGGAACGGCTCCAGACCGTCGTGGCCATCCAGACGCAGCGGGCGGCGGCTTTCCGGGCATTGCTCGACCAGCAGTTCGTCGCCACGCTCCAGTTTCTCGAAGTCGAGGAGCGCCGAGTGGACAAGGTCCAGGAGCTTGCAATCGAACGGAGGCGGCTCGAGCAGGAGCACGCCGCCCTCGCGGAAGCGGTGGCCCGCCACGAGGTCATCGACGCCGAGTTCCGAAGCGCACGGCTCGCCGAGCTCGCGAGCTGGGTTGCTCGCGCGGGCTCGCTCGCCCAGGAGCTGGTCAAGGCCGTCCGCCGCCGCTCGATGCAAAGGCTGTCGTCGCCGGCGGATGGGGTGGTGCAGCAGCTCGTCGTGCACACCATCGGAGGCGTGGTGGCCGCCGGCCAGCAACTCATGCTGATCGTGCCGGTGGAGGGAGGGCTGGAGGTCGAGGCGTGGGTGGACAACAAGGACGCGGGCTTCGTGCGAGCCGGTCAGCCGGTTGCGCTGAAGATCGAAACGTTTCCCTTCACGCGATACGGTACTGTCCCGGGGTCGGTGGTGGCGATCTCCGCGGACGCGGTGTCGGTGGAGCGCGTGGGCTCCGTCTACCTCGCGCGCATCGCGCTGGAGCGCGACGCGGTGGATGTGGATGGCGAGATGATCGCGCTCGCGCCCGGGATGAGCGCCGCGGCCGAGATTCAGATCGGCCGCCGCCGCGTCATCGAGTACTTCCTGAGCCCGCTCCTGCGCCGGAGCTATGAGGCGCTCCGCGAGCGGTGAGGCGGGGGAGCGGGGCTACGGCGCCCCGTTGAAGTTGGAGACCACGGACTGCACGGTGGCCCGGTAGGCCGCCCCCGGGGTATTCGGGCGCGCCTCCCAGTAGACGCGGCCGCTGGCGAAGTCCTCGTCCACGTAGACGAGCTGCTGGGCGATGGGCTGGCCCGCGGCATCGAGCGTTTCCAGGAGGAGGCGCGGGCGGCCGCCGCGGCGCCCGCTGAGGCTATAGACATAGCCCCAGACGGTGGGGCGCCCCTTACGATCCGTGCCGGGGGTGGTTTCCACGCGGAAGTACTGGTCGGTGGTGGTGGTCATGGCGCCGCCCTGGGCGTGGGCGCGGCGCGGCCACGCCAGCACCACCAGGGCGGTCAGGACGCCGACGAGCGCGCGGCGGGTCACGCCATTAGTTGCCCGGCGCCGCCGCCGGTCCGGGTCCAGTCGCCGGAGTGGATCGTCACCCGGTAGCTCGCGCCCGGCTTCTTGGGTCGCACCCAGAAGTAGGTGCGGCCGTCGAACGGCACGTCGCTGTCCACGTGGGCGATCTCCTGGGCGATGGGCTGCCCCGCGAGCGTCGAGCGACTCCACCAGCAGGCGCACGCGCGCGGCGCCCAGTCCGCTGGAGTTGAGATAGACATAGCCCGAGACGACGGGGCGCCCGCTGCGGTCCGTGCTGGGCGAGGCGTCGATGCGGAAGTAGCTGCGCCGCGTTCTGCGGGGTGATGCCCTGGGCCTGGGCGTGGCCGGCCCAGCCGGCGAGGAGGAGGGCCGGCAGCAGGCCGAGCAGGGCGCGGCGGGGGAGGGTCACGGAGCGCATGGTGTGGATGGCCTAGAACCCGCCGAGGCGGGTCCAGTCGCCGGAGTGCATCGTCACGCGGTAGCTCGGGCCCGGCTGGTTCACCCGGGTCTCGAAATAGGCGCGGTTGTAGATGGGGATGTCCTCGTCCACGTAGGCGAGCTGGGAGGCGACCGGCTTGCCGGAGGCGTCAAGCGTCTCGATCAGCAGGCGCATCCGGGCATTGCCCTTGCCGCGCGTGTTGTAGACGTAGCCCCAGATGATGTCCCGCCCCTTCTTGTCCTTGTCGGGGTGGGATTCCAGCCGGAAGTACTGCGGCGCGGTTTCCGCCGTGATGGTCTGCGCTCCCGCCGGGCGGGGGAGGCCCGGCAGGAGCGGCAGGAGTGGGGTCAGGGCGAGGCCCAGCAGCGCCCGGCGCCTCACCGGTTGAACCGGACGAAGTCACCACGGTTCTGGTCGATCCAGTCGTACCAGATCACATAGGTCTTGTAGGACGCGCCGACGGTGCGCACGGGATAGGCGAAATAGGCTCGGCCCTGCATCGGGACCACGCTGTCCACGTAGCCCGTGGTGGTCCCGATCACCTTGCCGCCGGCGTCGAGGGTATCCGTCTCGAGGCGCACCTTGGCATTGCTGTAGTGGAGGTTGTAGACATAGCCGCTGATCACGGTTCGGTTGCCCTTATTGACGGGCTCGGCGTCGACCCGGAAGAACTGATCGGTGGCCCAGCGCTCGGCGGCCGGCGCGGGGGTGATTCCCAGCCCGGTGGCCAGCACCACCGCCAGCGAAACCCCCAACGCCCCAAGGTATCGGCTCATCGCGAGTCTCCTCTCGGAAGGGCCACGGGACCCCCTGTTAACCATAAGACGCTCGGGAGAGGGCGCGCGTTCCCCGGGGGAGAGATTCCCCCCGGTCCGAGCCGGGGGGGGGTCGGGTCAGCGGGCCTGGGCCTGGCCCGGGGTGGCGAGGCGGGTGGCGGCCACCCGGTGGGCAATCTGCCGGCAGTGCCGGGTCACCTCTCGGAGTGAGTCGAGGATGGCCAGGTAGGCGCTCGACGCCTGGGGCTGGCACACCCCCTCGATCAGCCGGGCCTCATGGGCCTCGGCGTAGCTGCTGGCGACCTCCTGGAAGCGCATGCTCTCGAGCTCCACGTGGCGGGCCAGCACCTGATTGCCCGTGCGGGTCAGGTCCCGCGCGCATTCGAGGAGCCCATGGGCCCGGTCGAAGAGGTTTCGCACCTCCTGGATACCGCCGTCGGTGAAGGGGGTGGCCTCGGCCTCCATTTCGCGGAGGCTCCGGATCACGCCCTCCAGGGCGTCGCCGATCCGCTCCACGTGGGACGGGATGAATCGGAGGGGCGCCGTCTCGGCCGGCCCCCCGAGGAGCCCCTCGGTCAGCTCGGTCTCCCGCTTGTGGATGCTGCGCCCCAGCACCGCGGCCGAGTCCAGGCCGGACGGGTCCTGGTGAATGAAGGCGGCATGGGTCAGGGTCAGCATCTCGAGGGCATCCTGGAAGATGGGGTAGAGCAGGTCGGCGGTCGGGTTGAGCATGACCGGGGCCTCCCATATAGGTGTCGCGATCTCGAAGGATGCGGCGGGGTCTCGACCATGTTAGCCGCCCCGGCATCGGCGATCAAGGGGTGTGACCGCCCGCGCACACTTTTGTCCGGCGCGACCCAGACACCCCCCGTATAGAGCCCCTCGGCGTCTCAAGGCCGTTGACGCGTCCCGCGCGCTTCGCATAGCATCGGGGTGGAGACGCCGTGACACTCGCCGAACATCTCGCCGCGCAACGGAGCGCCGTTCCCCAGTATGCGAGCGGTGCGTCGGCCATCATTCAGGCCATCGGATGGGTGGCCCGCGACATCGCGCGCGCGCTGGCCTATGCGGCCATCCGCGGCGACACCGGGAAGACCGGCGCGCGGAACACCACCGGCGACGAGCAGAAGCCACTCGATCTCTGGTCGCATGACGTCATGGCGGGCGCGCTCCGCGGTTCGCGTGCCTGCTCCGCGTACGTCTCCGAGGAGGCCGCCGAGCCGATCGAGATGCCGGAAGGCGCGGGCCTGCAGGGCATCGTGGTCTGCTGCGATCCCGTGGACGGCTCGTCGAACCTCGATGTCGGCGGCGCGGTGGGCACCATCTTCTCGCTGCGCCCCGCGGGCCGGCGCGACCCCGCGGGCCCGGCCGCGCTGGGGCCGGTGGACAACCAGGTGGGCGCGGGCTACGTGCTCTACGGCCCCGCCACCGTGCTGGTCTACAGCGTGGGCGCCGGCACCCACGGCTTCACGCTCGACCGCGAGCGCGGGGAGTTCGTCCTCACGCATCCCGACATCCACGTGCCGAAGAAGGGCAAGACCTACGGCATCAACGAGGGGAATTTCACCACCTGGCATCCGGGGCAGCGCGCCTTCGTCGAGCATCTCCGCACCCCCGACAAGGGCACTGGGCGGCCCTACGCGCTCCGCTACTCGGGGGCCATGGTGGCGGACGTGCACCGCACGTTCCTCGACGGCGGCATCTTCATGTATCCCGCGGACATGTCCGATCCCGCCAAGCCCAAGCCCAAGCTCCGGCTCCTCTACGAGGTCGCGCCCATGGCGTTCCTGGCCGAGCAGGCCGGCGGGCGCGCGAGCACGGGCACGGAGCGGGTGCTGGAGCTCACCGCGAAGGAATACCATCAGCGCGCGGCCATCCTGATCGGGAGCGCCGAGGACGTCACGCTCGCCGAATCGTTCTATCGCAGGTAAGCTGACTCCACCCAGACTGACTCCATCCAGACTGAGTCTATCCAGAAAGGACGGGCCCCATGTCGAAGCGCGTGAAGGAGATTCTGAGCTGGTATTCGAGCGACAGCCCCGGGACCCGGACCAACCTGGCCCGCCTGCTCAACCACGGTCGCCTGGCCGGCAGCGGCCGGCTCGTCATCCTGCCCGTGGACCAGGGCTTCGAGCATGGCCCCGCGCGGTCCTTCGCGGTGAACCCGGCCGGCTATGATCCGTCCTATCACTTCCAGCTCGCCATCGACGCCGGCTGCAACGCCTACGCGGCGCCGCTGGGCTTCCTCGAGGCGGGCGCGGCGGAGTTCGCGGGGGAGATCCCCCTCATCCTCAAGATGAACAACCACGACGTCCTCCACGACGAGAAGGACCCACTGTCCGCGGTGACCGCCTCGGTGAAGGACGCCCTCCGGCTGGGCGCGGTAGCCGTCGGCTTCACCATCTATCCCGGCTCGACCGCGGCCCAGGTCATGTACCAGCAGTGCCGCGAGATGATTCTCGAGGCCAAGTCCCACGGCCTCGCCGCGGTGGTGTGGTCCTACCCGCGCGGCAGCGACATCTCCAAGGCGGGCGAGACGGGGCTGGACGTGGTGGCCTACGCGGCGCAGATCGCCGCCCAGCTCGGGGCGCACGTGATCAAGGTGAAGCCGCCCACGGAGCACATCGAGCAGGCCGAGGCTAAGAAGGCCTACGAAAAGGCGGGCGTGCCGATGGGCACCTTGGCCGAGCGCGTGCGTCACGTCGTGCAGTCGGCCTTCGACGGCCGGCGCATCGTGATCTTCTCCGGCGGCGCCACCAAGGAGGACGACGAGGCGCTCTTCACGGAGTATCGCGGCATCCGGGACGGCGGCGGGTTCGGCTCCATCATCGGCCGCAACTCCTTCCAGCGGCCGCGCGACCGCGCGCTCAAGTTCCTGGACACCGTGATGAAGATCTATGCGGGCGAGCTGAAGTAGGTGCCCCCGGCCGCGCCTACGGTTGCGCCCTCGGAGGCGGAAGTCCGCGGGTATCTGAAGTCGTTGTCGAACTGGGGGCGGTGGGGCGCCGAGGACGAGCTCGGTACCATCAACCTGATCACGCCCGCCAAGCGGCAGGCGGCCGCGCGGCTCGTGAAAGATGGGGTGAGTGTCACCTGCGCCCGCCCCATCGCCACCGACATCACGCCTGACACCACCTTCCAGCCCCTGCGCTTCATGGTGGATTCGGGCGAGGGCCGTGACGCGGTCAGCCCGGAGCGGGCCATCCAGCGCCGCGGGGCGTCCGAGTTCATCGGCATGGTGTTCCACGGCTACACCATCACCCACGTGGACAGCCCCGCTCACTACTTCTGGGAGGGTCAGCTCTACAACGGGCGCTCGTGCAACCTCATCACCTCGCGCGAGGGTGCCACCGTCAACTCCATCGAGGTGCTGCGCGACGGGGTCGTGAGCCGCGGCGTGCTGCTCGACGTGGCGCGACAGCGGGGCGTGCCGTACCTGGGACCGGGCGAGGGGGTCATGCCCGCGGACCTCGAGGCGGCCGAGCGCGCGCAGGAGGTGCGCGTGGAGCCGGGCGATCTCCTCCTGGTGCGCACGGGCTACTATGGCCGGCGGCTCAGCGAGGGGCCGGTGAACCCGCTGCAGGCCGGCAACCCGGCGCTCCACGTGGCGTGCTGCCCCTGGCTCCGGGAGCGCGGGGTGGCGATGATCGGCACCGACACCCACAATGACGTGAGCCCGGCGCCGTACCCCGCTCTGGGCAACTCCTTCCACGTGGTGTGTCTCGTCGCCATGGGCCTCTGGCTGATCGACAACGGCAACCTCGAGGATCTCGCCCGTGCCTGCGCGGAGCGGAATCGCTGGGAGTTCCTCCTCACCGTGGCGCCGCTCCGGCTCAAGGGCGTGACCGGCTCGCCGGTCAACCCCATCGCGGTGTTCTGACCGCGGGGACCCGCGGGCGCCGTTGAAGCGCCTCGCCCTGCTGCTCACCGCGCTCGTGGTGGTCGCGGGCGCGCTCTCCGTGTACTGGGTGGGCGGCCAGCTCGCCGCGCCCGCTCCGCGGGAGATCGGCGCGCCTCCCGCCGATCTGCCCGGCCGCGCGGTCAAGGTGCCGAGCCCGGCCGCCGGCGTGCTCAAGGGCTGGCTGGTGCCGGGCCGGCGCGACGCGGGCGCCGTGCTGCTGCTCCACGGCGTGCGCGCGAGTCGGCTCGAGATGCTGGGGCGCGCGCGCTTTCTCCATGCCCGCGGCTATACCGTGATGCTCTTCGACTCGCGCGCGCACGGCGAGAGCGGCGGCCAGCGCATCACCTTCGGCTATCTCGAGAGCCTCGACGCGCGGGCGCTGCTGGGCGCGCTCCGCCAGGCCGCCCCCGGCGAGCGCCTCGGGGTGATCGGCATCTCGCTGGGCGGGGTGGCCTGCCTGGTGGGGCCTCAGCCGCTGCGCGTGCACGCGCTCGTGCTGGAGTCCGTGTATCCGACGCTCGAGGAGGCCATCGACAACCGGCTCGCGATACGGCTGGGCGCGCTGGGTCCACCGCTGGCCCCACTCCTGACGGTGCAGCTCCGGCCCCGGCTCGGCTTCGGGGTGGAGGACCTGCGGCCCATCGACTCGGTGGACCGCGTGGGCGCGCCGCTCCTCGTGATCGCGGGCACCGAGGACCGGCACACGACCATCGTCCAGTCCCGGCGGCTCTTCGCGCGGGCACAGGCGCCCAAGGAGCTGTGGGAGGTGCCGGGCGCCGGCCACGTGAACTACCACCGCGCTGCGCCGGCGGAATACGAGGCCCGGGTGGGCGGCTTCCTGGCGCGCCACCTGCGCGACGCGCCCCGCTGAGGAGCCCGCCCGAGGGGGGGTACCGCTGGGCGATCCCTCAGGGTATGATCCGCCCATGCACTCCCTCCGGCAGGGACTGGGCTGGCTCATGATGACCGCGGCGGGGCTCGTCCTGTTCGTGAGCGTGCTGGCGGTGCTCGAGCAGCTGGGCTGGGGACACTCGGAGGAGCTCGATCCGCTCGTGGTCGTGACCATGGTCGGAATCTTCGGGGCCGGCGTGGGACTGGGAGCGCTGGGCGTCTATTTCGCGTTCTCCTGGCGCCGGGCCGGCTGAATACCGGTCGCGCGGCGCCCGAGAAAATTCTGACCCTCCTACCCCCTCGGGTATAATGCCGCCATGACGAATCCCATGACGACTCATCGCTCCGTGCTGCGTCTCTTCGCCGTCATGCTCGTCGTCGTGATCGCGGGAACGCTCGCGGCGCCCGCGCGCGCGGAAGCGGTAGACTTCTTCGTCATCAGCGCCATCATAAGCGCCGCCGTGGTCGTGCTCATCGTCGTCGTGTATCTCATCGTCGCCAATACCAGGGGTTCCAAGATGGACGACTCCAAGGGCCCCGAGCCGGTCAAGGTCGCGTGCGTGGAGTCGGAGACGCAGCCGCGCACGTGCTGGGCGGTGGACAATCCGGAACAGACCGTGAGCTGGGACTCCGTCGTCGTCGTGTCGCAGCTGCAGCCGCAGAGCTGAGCCGCCGCGCCTACCGCTGACCCGCTCGCCCCACTCCTGAGAGGAGAGTCATGGCGCATCAGTTCGTCTTCACCCTCAAGGACCTCCGCAAGGTGGTGCCCCCCAAGCGCGAGATCCTCCGCGGCATCTGGCTGTCCTTCTATCCGGGCGCCAAGATCGGCGTGCTCGGCAGCAACGGCGCGGGCAAGAGCACGCTGCTTCGCATCATGGCGGGCGTGGACCAGGACTTCCTCGGTGAGGTGTGGCGGGCCCCCGACATGAAGATCGGCTATCTCCCGCAGGAGCCGGCGCTCGACTCCGCCAAGGACGTGCGCGGCAACGTGGAGGAGGGCGTGGCCGAGGTGCGCGGGCTCATGACCCGCTTCGACGAGATCAACGCGCGCCTGGGCGAGCCGATGGATGGCGACGAGATGGAGAAGCTCCTCGAGGAGCAGGCCCAGGTCCAGGACGCCATCGAGACCAAGAACGGCTGGGAGCTGGACCGCACGGTGGAGATCGCCATGGACGCCCTCCGCGTGCCCGACGGCGCACAAGACGTGGCCCAGCTCTCCGGCGGCGAGCGCCGGCGGGTGGCCCTGTGCCGGCTGCTCCTCTCCAAGCCCGACGTGCTGCTCCTGGACGAGCCCACCAACCACCTCGACGCGGAGTCGGTGGCCTGGCTCGAGCGCTATCTGAAGGAGTATCCGGGCACCGTGGTCGCCATCACTCACGACCGCTACTTCCTGGACAATGTCGCGGGCTGGATCCTCGAGCTGGACCGGGGCGCGGGCATTCCGTGGGAGGGCAACTACACCTCCTGGCTCGAGCAGAAGAAGGAGCGTCTGGCGGTGGAGGAGAAGCAGGAGTCGGCGCGCCAGCGCACCCTCGAGCGTGAGCTGGAGTGGGTCCGCCTGGCCCCGCGCGCGCGGCACGCCAAGTCCCAGGCCCGCCTGGCCGCCTACGAGACGCTTCTCGCCGAGGGTGGGGCAGAGCGCGAGGGCAAGGCCGAGATCGTCATTCCCAACGGGCCGCGTCTGGGCGATGTGGTGGTCCAGACGGAGTCGCTCTCCAAGGGCTACGGGGACACGCTCCTCATCGACGCGCTCACCTTCAGCCTGCCCCGGGGCGGCATCGTCGGGGTCATCGGCGCCAACGGCGCCGGCAAGACCACGCTCTTCCGCATGATCACCGGGCAAGAGAAGCCGGACGCGGGAGCGCTGCGCGTGGGCGAGACGGTCACGCTCGGGTACGTGGATCAGAGCCGCGACGCGCTGGCCCCCACGCGCTCGGTGTGGGAGGAGATCTCCGGCGGCGCCGAGGAGATCACCCTCGGCAACCGCAAGCTGGCCTCGCGCGCCTACGTGGCCTCCTTCAACTTCAAGGGGGCGGACCAGCAGAAGCGGGTGGGAGATCTCTCCGGCGGGGAGCGGAACCGCGTGCACCTCGCCAAGATGCTCAAGGCGGGTGCCAACCTCCTGCTGCTCGACGAGCCCACCAACGACCTCGACGTGGACACCCTGCGGGCCCTGGAAGACGCGCTGCTGGCCTTCGCCGGCTGCGCGGTGGTCATCAGCCACGACCGCTGGTTCCTCGACCGCATCGCCACCCACATGCTCGCCTTCGAGGGCGACAGCCAGGTGGTCTGGTTCGAGGGGAACTACCAGGAGTACGAGGCCGACCGGAAGAAGCGGCTGGGCGGCGAGGCCGAGCAGCCCCACCGCCTGCGCTACAAGCCGCTCACTCGCCGCTGAGGGACGGCGTCAGTTCCGCTTCGCGCGGGCGAGGTCGAGCAGGACCAGCGACCAGCCGATGGTGCGGAGCTGCTCGTCCATGGCGGAGCGGGAGCGGCGCTCGTTGCGGCGCCGGTCGAGCATGGGGGAGTTCTTCTTCTCGCGCCGCTGGCTCACCCGCCGGTCGAGGATGACCTGCACGGTCTCGTGACCCGCGAAGGCCCGCTTGATCTCCTCGTACAGCTCGCGCCGGTGCCGCGCCACCACCAGCAGATGCTTGGCGATGGCCACGTCCTCCGCCGTTCGCCGGATGGCCACCCGGCGCGGCCCATTGCCATTGGTCCGATGCCCGCGCGTGGCCGGCCCGGTCTCGAGAAAGCGCCCGAGCGGGCTCCACGTGCTGCTGCCGCAGGCGGGGCAGGTGGAGTAGCCCAGCTCGAAGCACTCGTCGCAGTCCAGGCACAGGGCGAGCTTTCGAAGGGGAAGATGGATGCCGGTAGCCAGGACACGAGCGCGAGTAAGCATGGACGCCTACACCTCCGGCGCCGTACGCAAGCAAGAGTCGATCCAGCAAACCGGGTGTTTGAAATATCAACTACTTGGAAAACGAGCCCTCGCGGCCTGTGTGCGGAAATTGTCGGACCCGCTACCAGAAGGGGGAACGCATGTCGTCCGCCCGCCGACAGTCTGTTTCTACCCGGTAAAAGCCCGGTCAGCCCCCCGGCCGCTCGAACGTGAAGAAGAGGAAGTCGATGTCGCCGGGCGAGTAGCCGAGGTCGGTGAGGAGCGCGGCCGTCTCGCCGCGGTGGTACTGGGAGTGCAGCAGCACCTGGAGCAGGTAGATCCCCAGCGGCAGCTTGCCCGGCCACTGGTACTGGGGCTCGCTCCACCGCCCGACGGTGAGCCCGGCGGCCAGCTCGCGCCACCCCTGGTGGCCGCGCCGGAACGCGTCCCGTACGCCCGCGCGCGACTCGAGGTCCACGCCGGAGGCCGCGATCGCGGCGCCGGCGGCGGCGTCGGTGGCCCGGCCCTCGAAGGCGGCGAGGTAGCCGAGCTGCACATAGGCGACGTGCCGGAGCTGGCCGAAGATGCTGCCGTGCCCGGCGCCGGTCAACGGACGGTGGTAGGCCTCATCGGGCACGCGGTCGGAGGTCGAGAGGATGCGCTCGTTGGCCCACTCGTTGTAGTCCACGAGCGTCCGGGCGAGGCTCAGCGAATCGACGGCGTCGCGCACGCGCGGGCTCCGCGGGTCAGGCGAGGTCGAAGAGGAGCAGCTCGGTCGGCTCGTCGGCGCGGATCTCGAGCGCGCCCTCGTTCTCGACGGCGGCCCCGTCGCCGGTCACGAGCGCGGTGCCGTTCACGGTGGCAGCACCGGAGACGAGATGCAGCCACGCGCCGCGGCCAGGGGCGAGCGGGTGCCGCACCGTCTGGCCCCCGTCCAGCAGGCTCGCGTACACCCGCGCGTCCTGATGGATGGTCACCGAGCCCTCGGCGGCGTCGCGCGAGGCGATGAGGCGAAGCCGGCCGCGCTTCTCCTCGGCGGGAAACCTCTTCTCCTCGTAGCCGGGGGCGATCCCGCGCTGCTCGGGGAGGATCCAGATCTGGAGCAGATGGACCGGCTCCTCCTCGGAGCCGTTGTACTCGCTGTGGGTCACGCCCGTGCCCGCGCTCATGCGCTGCACGTCGCCGGGCCGGATCACCGAGCCGTTGCCCATGCTGTCCTTGTGGCCGAGGGCGCCGGCCAGGACATAGGTGATGATCTCCATGTCCCGGTGGGAGTGCGGGGGAAAGCCCGCCTTCGGGTCCACGCGATCCTCGTTGATGACGCGCAGGGAGCGAAAGCCCATGTGGGCGGGGTCGTGGTATTCCGAGAACGAGAACGAATGGTAGGTGTCGAGCCACCCGTGGTCGAAGTGTCCGCGCTCCTTGGCCGGCCGCCGCGTGATCATGTCGGGTTGTCCCTCCCCCTCCAGCCTCTCACGCCGCGCAACCGCACTAGCGCGGCTGCATGCGGATGGCACCGTCCAGGCGAATGGTCTCGCCGTTGAGCATCGCGTTCTCCACGATGTGGGCGGCGAGCGCGCCGTATTCGGCGGGACGGCCGAGGCGCGGGGGGAAGGGGACCTGCTTGCCCAGCGACATCCGCGCGGGCTCGGGCAACCCGGCCAGCAGCGGAGTGTCGAAGAGGCCGGGCGCGATGGTGCACACGCGGATGCCGAGCTCGGCGAGGTCGCGCGCGATGGGCAGCGTCATGCCCACGATGCCGCCCTTGGAGGCGGAGTAGGCGGCCTGCCCGATCTGGCCGTCGAAAGCCGCCACCGAGGCGGTGTTGACGATCACGCCGCGCTCGCCCTCCGCGCTGGGCGCGTTCTTCGCCATGTGGGCGGCGGCGAGGCGAATGCAGTTGAAGGTGCCGATCAGGTTGACGTGGATCACCCGCGTGAAGCCGGCGAGGTCGGCGGCGCCGCGCTTGCCGAAGGTCTTGTCGGCGGCGCCGATGCCGGCGCAGTTGACCAGGACGTGCAGCGCGCCGAAGCGCGCGACGGCGGCGTCCAGGGCGGCGGTGACGTCGTCCGCGCTGGTGACGTCGGCGGCGGCGAAGAGCACGCGATCGCCCAGCTCCTTGGCCACGTCCGCTCCCGCGGAGCGCGCCAGGTCCAGCAGCACCACGCGCCCGCCGGAGGCGAGGAGGCGCTCGGCGGTGGCCCGGCCCAGGCCCGAGGCGCCGCCGGTGATCACCGCGATGGCATCCGAGATCCGCATGGGGGCACTCCTCCTCGAGGCGGTGTTGGCGACGGCGCCGTAGTATAACAGAGAGGCATGCCCGACTCGTGCCTCCGCCGGCCCCTCTGCCCATGAGTGACGCGCCCCGCTGGATCCGCACCCCCGACGACATGGGGCGCCTCGCTGCCACGCTCGCGCGGGCGCGCGCCGTCTCGATCGACACCGAGGCGGACAGCCTGCACCACTATCCGGGCAAGCTCTGCCTCGTCCAGATCGCCACCGCCGCGGGCGAGGGGCATCTGGTGGACCCGCTGCTCCTCGCCGACCTGTCCGCGCTGGGGCCTTGCCTGGCCGATCCCGGCATCGTCAAGGTGCTCCACGCCGCCGACAACGACCTCGCGTACCTCAAGCGGCTGCACGCCTTCACGGTGGCGTCCCTCTTCGACACCGCGCTCGCCGCGCGCTTCCTCGGCGTCACCGCGCTGGGCCTCGACGAGCTGCTGAAGGCCTTCATCGGCGTGGATCCGGGGAAGTCGCGCCAGAAGGACGACTGGTCGCGCCGGCCGCTCACCGCCGAGCAGGAGACCTACGCGCTCAACGACGTGCTCCACCTCGACGCCCTGCGGGAGCGCCTCACCGAGGATCTACGCGCGAAGGGGCGGCTTGCCTGGCTCGAGGAGGAGTGCGCGGCGCTGGCGGCGCTCGCGGTGCCGGTGCGGGTGACGGATCCCGACGCGTACCTCGACCTCAAGGGCACCAAGGACCTCGATCGCCGCGGCCTCGCCATCCTGCGTGAGCTCTTCCGCGAGCGGGAGCGCCTGGCGCTGGAGCTGGACCGGCCGCCCTTCATGGTCCTGAGCCACGACACGCTGGTGCTCCTCGCCACGCGCCGGCCCCTGGATACCGCCGCGCTGCTCGAGGTCCCCGGGTGCACGGTCAAGGTGGAGCGCCGCTTCGGGACCGTCATCCTCGGCGCCATCGCGCGCGGGCTGGAAGTGCCCGAGGAGGAGCTGCCGGTGCGGACGCCCCGGCCGCGGCCCCACGTGCCCGCCCTCGTGCGCCGCCGCATCGAGAACCTGCGTGCCTGGCGCACCAAGGCGGCGACCGCGCTCGGCCTCGATCCCGGCTTCTTCTTCCCTCAGCGCCTCATCGACCGGCTTGCCTCCGACCCGCCCGCCGACGTCGAGGCGCTGGCCCGCACCGACGGCGTCCGCCGCTGGCGCGCCGAGGTGGGCGGCCCCGAGCTGCTCCAGGTCCTGCGCACCGCCTGACCCCCGCTTGCCGAGCCCCGGGGTTGGTGGTACCCCTGGGGCAGGAGCGCGGCCCCTCAGGGGCCACGGACTCCGGGTATCCCGGACAATGTCGTCCCGTTCGGACATGGAGGACGCGCTATGACCTCCCGTCCACGTTACCTCCGCGAAGGCATCATCGGCGGCCTCCTCGGCGCGACCCTCGTCGCCGTCTGGTTCCTCATCTATGACGCAGCGCGTGGCCGCCCCTTCCGAACACCGGCGCTGCTGGGCGCGGCCACCTTCCAGGGCGTCACCGATCCCTCCACGGTGCCGATGGCGCCGCACCTGGTCGCGCAGTACACCGTGCTCCACGGCGTGGTCTTTGCCCTCATCGGGATCATCATCGCGTCCCTGATCTGGTCGGCCCAGAGCCAGCCGGGGCGGCTCCTCACCCTCGTCCTCGTGGTGCTCTGCTTCGAGGTGTTCTTCCTCGCGGTGGTGACGGCGCTGGCCCGACCCGTGCTGGGCGACGTGGAATGGTGGGCCATCCTGGTCGCCAATGCGCTGGCCGCGGCGGGCATGCTCGCGTACTTCTTCGTCGGCCACCGCGCCCTCGGCCGGGTGCTCCTCGGACCGTGGACGCATGTGTTCCGCGAGGGGCTCATGGCCGGGCTCTTCGGCGCTATCGCGGTGGCGCTGTGGTTCCTCGCCATCGACACCGCCGCCGGCGTGCCGCTGCGCACGCCGGCGCTGCTCGGCGCGGCGGTGCTGGAGGGGCTCCGCGACCCGTGGGCGGTGGTGGTGACGTGGCCGCTGGTGCTGAAGTACACGCTCATCCACGGGGCGGCCTTCGTCGCCTTCGGCTGGTTCACGGCGGGGCTGCTCGCGCTCGCCGACCGCGAGCCCCGGCTCCTCTTCGCCTTCTTCATGCTCTTCTGCTGCTTCGAGGTGTTCTTCCTGGTGATGCTGATGATTCTCGCCGAATGGCTCTTCGAGGCGCTGGCGTGGTGGAATATCCTCGCGGCGAATCTCCTGGCCGCGCTGGTCATGCTCGGCTACTTCTTCCGCGGCCACCGCGTGGCGTGGCGCGCGTTCCTGTCCGCGGGGGAGGAGAGCTAGCGGCGCGGACGCTCCGCCGCGCTCCCGGTGGGAAGCTCGTCGAAGGGCAGCTCCTTGTCCACCCGCACGTCGGCGGGCAGCCCCAGCACGCGCTCGGCGATGATGTTGCGGAGGATCTCGTCGGTGCCGCCGGCGATGCGGGCGCCCGGGGCGGCGAGGAGCGCCTCCTGGAAGGCGGCCCGCATGGGGCTCAGCCCGGCATCCAGCATGACGCCGCCCATGTCCTGAAGATCCAGGGCGAACGAGGCGATGTCCTGGAGCTTGCTCGCGCTGACCACCTTCGCGATCGAGGCCTCCGGCCCCGGCGTCTCCCCACGCGAGAGCGCGGTCATGGTGCGGAAGCGCGTGTAGCGGAGGCCCTGCTGGCGCACGTACCAGTCCGCCAGCCGCTCGCGCACGGCGGCATTCTCGATGGCGGGGCCGTCGGGCAGCTCGGTGTCGCGGACGAGGGCGAACACCTCGTCGAAATCCGGCCCGGCCACGTCGCCCACCGCCAGGCGCTCGTTCATCAGCGTGGTGATGGAGACGCCCCAGCCCTGGCCCACCGCGCCGAGGCGCTGCGTGTCGGGAACCCGCACATCGGTGAAGTAGACCTCGTTGAAGTTCGAGGCGCCGGACACCTGCTTGATGCGGCGGACCTCGATGCCGGGCGCGTGCATGTCGAGGAAGAAGAAGGTGAGCCCCTTGTGCTTGGGCGCGCGGGGATCGCTCCGGGTGACGATGATGCCCCAGTCCGCGAAGTGCGCGCCCGAGGTCCAGATCTTCTGGCCGTTGATGACCCACTCCCCGCCGTCCTTCACCGCGCGCGTGCGGAGGCCGGCGAGATCCGACCCCGCCGCGGGCTCGGAGAAGAGCTGGCACCAGATCTCCTCGCCGGCCAGGGCCTTCGGCGTGTAGCGCTGCTTCTGCGCCTCCGTCGCGTAGGCGTGTAGCGTGGGGATACACATGCCGAGCCCGATCTCGAAGTAGCCGCGCGGAACCAGGAAGCGCGCCTCCTCCTGGTTGTAGACCACCTGCTGGATGGGCGTGCCGCCGCGGCCGCCGTATTCAGGGGCCCAGGTGATGGCGGCGAGCCCGGCGGCATGCTTCTTCGCCTGCCAGGCCTTGGCCCGCGCGAGCCCGTCGGCCTCGCCGTAGCGCGCCTTCCACGTCTCCCCCGCATAGGTCCGGCGCTCGGCATTCGCCTCCAGCCACGCGCGCGCTTCCCGGCGGAACTGCGCTTCCTGGGGGGAATCTGCGAAGTCCATTTATGTCACCGCCTGCGCCCGGGCAAGGAGGCGCGTGATGAGCTTGTCTTTCCAGCGCGCGGTGCTGCCGAGGGTCAGCGCGAGCAGCTTGGCGCGGCGATAGTACATGTGGCAGTCGAACTCCCAGGTGAAGCCCATGCCGCCGTGGGTCTGGATATTCTCCTTGGCGGCGTGGAAGAAGGCCTCGCTCGCGGCCACCCGCGCCGCCGCCGCCGCCACCGGCAGCTCGGCGGCCTCGGTGGACAGCGCCCAGGCGGCGTAGTAGGCGTTGGAGCGCGCCAGCTCGACGGCGACGTACACGTCGGCGAGCTTGTGCTTGATGGCCTGGAAGGAGCCGATGGGCCGGCCGAAGGCGAAGCGGCCGAGCGCATAGTCGCGTCCCATCTCGAGCGCGGCCTGCGCCCCGCCCACCTGCTCGAAGGCCACGAGCACGGCGGCGCGATCGAGCAGCCGCTCGACCAGCGGCCAGCCGGCGCCGGCGGGGCCGAGGGGCTCGGCGGCGGCGCCCTCGAAGGTGATCCGCGCGTGCGAGCGCGTGGGATCCACGGTGGCGACCGGGGCGCGCGTCACGCCGCCCGCTCCCAGCTCCGCGAGGTAAAGCGACACGGCGGCGGGCGGCCCCTCCGCTGCTTTCGCGGCGACGATGGCGAAGTCCGCCACGTCGCCGTCGGGCACCGGCAGCTTGGTGCCGCTGAGGCGGCCGTCGCGGGCCACCGTCGCGAGGGCGCCCGGATGCGGCGCCTGCGGGCCCTCGGCCAGCGCGAAGCAGCCGATGGCCTCGCCCAGGGCCAGGCGCGGGAGCCACCGCTTCTGCTGCTCCGGGGAGCCGGCGAGGAGCAGCGCCTCGGTGGCCAGGTAGACCGACGACGAGAAGGGCGTGGGGGCGAGGCTGCGGCCGAGCTCTTCGGCCAGCACGCAGAGCTCGAGATAGCCGAAGCCTGCGCCCCCGTGGCTCTCCGGAATCGCGGTGCCCATCCACGCGAGCTCGGCCATTCCGCGCCAGAGCTCGCGATCGTAGGGCTCATCCGACTCGAGGATGCGCCGCACCCGGGCGGGCGCGGCGCGATCCGCGAGAAACTTGCGGGCCTGGTCGCGGAGGGCCTGCTGCTCCTCCGAGAAGGCGAAATTCACCGGGCCGCCTCAGCCGATGTGCTGGCGGAAGAAGTCCAGCGTGCGCTGATGGGCCAGCTTGGAGCTCTCGGCGTGATAGCTGCCCCGCTCGTCGCAGTGGAACCCGTGCCCGGCGGGATAGACGTGCATGGGCACCGTGGGGTGCGCCTTCTTCACCGTCTCCCAGTGGTCGGGCGGGATGGAGGCGTCGGTCTCGCCCCAGTGGAGCAGGACCGGGCTGCGCGGCGTCTCCGCGGCCGAGGCGGCCACGCCCCCGCCGTAGTAGCCGACCGCGGCCCCGACGCCGTCGATGCGGGTGGCGGACAGCCAGGCCAGCGTGCCGCCCAGGCAATAGCCGACCACGCCCACCTTGAGCTTCTCCGCCTGGAGCGCCTTCACCGCGGCGCGGATGTCCGCCACCATGTCGTCGAGCTGGATCTTGGCGCGGGTGGCGCGGCCGTGCTCGACGTCCGCCGGCGTGTAGCCGATCTCGAAGTTCCGGTCCACGCGATCGAAGATGGCGGGAGCCAGGCAGAGATAGCCCTCGGCGGCAAAGCTGTCGGTGACCTTCCGGATGTGCTGGTTGACTCCGAAGATCTCCTGGATCACCACGATGCCGCCGCGCGGGGTGCCCGCGGGCTCGGCACGATAGGCGGAGAACTGATGGCCGTCGTCGGCGGTCAGCGTGATCGACTTGCCCATGGGTCGCCCTCCTTCAGGCCCGCGTGCGGGCCGTGAACACGGTGATGGGATAGAGGCAATAATAGTCCGGCCGGGCCAGGATGTGGTCCGGAGAATTCGGCTCGCACAGCGCGGTGCGGCGGCGCCAGTCGTCGTCGCTCAGGAACGGGCGGAGCCGCTCGCCCCAGTTGCGGCCGAACACCACCTTCGCGATGTAGTCGCGCGCGGCGGGCGGCAGCGGCGCGCGCCGGGTGAGCAGGTAGGTGCGCAGCGAGCAATCGGCGAGGCCGGCCTCGCCGAGGGACTCCAGCGTGCGCTGGCGCCGCTCCTGGAAGCTGCGCTCGCCGGCCTCGTCCCGGCCGCGCTCCGTCTCCGCCGCCTGGATGCGCCGCTCGAGGTCCGGATGCCCGGGCAGGAAGAGTGCGGACAGCGCCTGCGACTCCTTCACGATCACGCGGCCGCCCGGGCGGAGCACGCGCGTGAACTCCTTGAGCGCGTGAGCGGTGTCCGGGATGTGGTGCAGCACGTCCCCGCACCAGAGCCAGTCGAACGTGCCGTCGGGCGCGTCGATCGCGGTGCCGTCGCCCACGCGAAATTCGAGCCGCGGGGCCGGCAAGGCGGCGCCCGCCAGCGCCCGCGCCGCCTCCACGCGCTCCTCGCCCGGCTCGATGCCGAGCACGCGTCCACCGGGTCCCACCGCCTGCGCGAGCCAGAGGGTGTAGAGCCCGACGCCGCAGCCTACGTCGAGGCCGCGCGAGCCGGCGGGGAGCTCCAGATCGGCGACGAGGGTGTGCGCCTCCGGCTCCTGGAAGCGATTCATTCGCTCCAGCGCGCGGGTGAAGGGCTCGGGTTCCGCCGCCGCTCCTCCCGCGGCGTGATGATGGCTCATGCGGGCTTCGCCAGCACGTTGACCTTCACCGTGGTCGCGACCGCGACCGTGCGGTAGAGGGGTCAGCGGGCCTGGTAGACCTCGACCAGGGACTCCGCCTGCGCCTGGTCTACCCCGTGGAGCTCGAAGCGCATGCGCACCTCGGCGAAGCGATTGGGCTCGGCCACCGCGCGCACGCCTTCGATGGTGACCTCGGTTCGCCGGAGGGGCACGCCCTGCTGCTGGGCGTAGAGCTCGATCAGCGTCACGCCGCAGGAGGACACGCCGGCCAGGAAGGCCTCGCCCGAGGACAGCGCCTCGTGCGGACCCGAGGGCGAGTCGATGACGAAGTGATTCGTGCGCGCCTGATTGAGCGCCCGGCCGGGCAGGCCGCCGCTGTACGAGCGCACCGTGTCGACCTTGACCTCCTCGCTCCGCTCGGAACTCATCATGTATCCGCTCCCCTCGATCTTTGGATGGTCACCTCGCCTCCGGCTTCGGCTCCTACTGCGGGCTGCGGCTCGCCAATCACGCTCCGCTCGGAACTCATCATGTATCCGCTCCCCTCGATCTTTGGATGGTCACCTCGCCTCCGGCTTCGGCCCCTACTGCGGGCTGCGGCTCGCCAATCACGCTCATGCGAGGGTGGCCGCGCCCGCGTCGGAGCATTGCTGGTCCTGTTCGCCGGTGCCGCCGCCACAGCCGATGCCGCCGATGACCTTGCCCTTGACCACGATGGGCGTGCCGCCGTGGCTCGGCAGCACCTGGCCGGGGAGCACGCTTGCCACGGTGGCGAAGAACACCGAGCCCTTCTGCGCGCGCTCGGCCAGGTCCGCGGTGGAGGCGCGGAAGTTGGCCGCCGCCGTCGCCTTGGCGCGCGAGGTCTCGGGGCTCAGGAAGCTGGTGCCGTCCCCCCGCGCCGAGAGGACCAGCCGCCCCGCCTCGTCCACCACCGTCACCGTCATCCCGGTGCCCAGCGCCTTCGCCTTGTCCTGCGCCGCGCGCACCGCGCGCTCTGCCATCGCGAGCGTCAGCTCGATCATGGGAGACAGTCCTCTCTCGTCTACCGGCCCTTGAACTGCGGCGGGCGCTTCTCCACGAAGGCCCGGATGCCCTCGCGCGCGTCCTCGGTCTCGAAGCAGATGTTCTGGGCGAAGGTCTCGAACTCGAGGCCACCGCGGAGATCGGTGTTCTCACCGTTGTAGAGCGCGCGCTTGGCGAGGCGGATGGCGATGGGCGGGCCCGCCGCGATCTTCCCCGCTAGCTCGTAGGCGGCGGGTAGCAGCTCCTCCGGCGAATACACCCCGCTCACGAGCCCGAGGCGCAGCGCCTCAGTGGCGTCGATCATGTCGCCGGTGAAGATCATTTCGGCCGCCTTCGCCATGCCGATGAGGCGCGGAAGGAAATAGGTGCCGCCCCAGTCGGGATGGAGCCCGCGCTTCACGAAGGTTTCGCCGAAGCGCGCGACCGTGGAGGCGAGGCGGATGTCGCAGCCGAGCGCCAGGTTCATGCCCGCCCCCGCGGCCGCGCCGTTCACGGCGGCGATGATGGGCTGGGGGGCATCGCGCATGGCCAGCAAGGTGCGGTCGCGCGAGGGGGCGACCTTTTCCAGGATCGGGCGCTCCGTCCGCGACTCCTTGGCCTCGTTCATCGCCTTCACGTCGCCACCGGAGCAGAAGCCCTTGCCGGCGCCGGTGATCACCATCACGCGAACCTCGGGATCGCCGCTCGCGCGCACCACCGCGTCATGCAGATCCTCGCGCAGCGTGTCACCGAGGGCGTTCAGGCGCTCGGGGCGGTTGAGGGTGAGCGTCGCCACCGCGTCCTTCACCTCGTAGAGGAGACACTTGTACGCCGGCATCGCGTTCTCCAGATGGGTAGACGGTATCGTGGGGCCGCGCCTCAGCCGAGCGCGCCCTCGGCGCGCAGGGCGGCGAGGTCCTCGGTGGAGAAGCCCCAGTCGCGCAGGGCTTCCTCGGTGTGCTCGCCGGCGCGCGCGGGCGGGCGCGGGATGGCGCCGGGCGTGCGGCTGAACCGCGGTGCGGGGCCGGGCTGCACCACTCCCTCGACCTCGATGAAGGTGCCGCGCGCGCGGTTGTGCGGGTGGGCCGGCGCCTCCGTGAGCGAGAGCACGGGGGCGAAGCAGACGTCGCTGCCCTCCATGATGCGGCACCACTCATCCCGGGTCTTCTGCTTGAACACCTCGGTGAGCCGGGCCCGCAGCTCGCCCCAGCGCGTCTTGTCCCGCTGCGGCGGGAGGGGCTCGCCTTCGAGACCGGTGAGACGGAGCAGCTCACCGTAGAACCGCTTCTCGATGGAGCCGATGGCGATGTACTCGCCGTCCTGCGTCTCGTACACGTCGTACCAAGGCGCGCCGGAGTCGAGGATGTTGTCGCCGCGGTCATCGTTCCACATGCCCATCGCGCGCATCCCGAACACCGCCGCGGCCAGGGACGCCGCCCCGTCCACCATGGCGGCGTCCACCACCTGGCCGCGCCCCGACTGCTTCGCCTCGAGGAGCGCGCACACCACGCCGAAGGCGAGATACATGCCGCCCCCGCCGAAGTCGCCCACCAGGTTGAGCGGCGGCACCGGCGCGCCGCCCTTGCGGCCGATGGAGTGGAGCACGCCGGACAGCGCGATGTAGTTGATGTCGTGGCCGGCCGCGGCCGCCATGGGGCCGTCCTGGCCCCAGCCGGTCATGCGCCCGTAGACCAGGCGCGGGTTCACGGCGAGGCAGGGGTCGGGCCCGAGACCCAGTCGCTCCATCACTCCGGGGCGAAAGCCCTCGATGAGGGCGTCGGCGTCGGCGATCAGCCGCTTCATCGCCGCCACCGCTGCCGGGGTCTTGAGATCCATGGCCACCGAGCGGCGGCCACGGTTGAGCACGCTGAAGCGCGGATCCACCGGCAGGCCGAGGTCGGCCGATCCGGTGCGGTCCACCCGCAGCACGTCCGCGCCCATGTCCGCGAGCATCATGGCGCAGAACGGGCCGGGCCCGATCCCCGCGACCTCGATGACGCGAACGCCGGCGAGAGGCCCCGCGCTCACTTCGTCAGCACGTGCTTGGCGACCGCGTCCTCGACCACGGTCCCCTTGAAGAATTCGGGATTGAGCGCGGTGTGCAGGCGGGCGGCGTTGGTGAAGGTGAACTCGCGGAAGTCGTCCTCGGTGATGAGCCCGTGCTCCACCAGCTCCCACGCCTCCTCCAGCACCTCGGTCATGTCGGTCACGTCGAAGTGGCCCACGTCGGAGGAGAAGATCGGATTGAGGCGGTGATAGCCGTGCCGATCGAAGGCCCACGCGGTCATGGGATCGTCCGCCTCGCAGCCGAAGTAGAAGTGGTCGGCGAACTGGCGCTTGAGCGTGTCCACCGAGTCGATGCCCGCCGCCGCGAAGTCGTCCAGCTGCTCGCGGTACTCGCGCTCGGTCATCTCCTCCATGGTCTTGAAAGGGGGAACGAGGCTGGGGCCGGCCATCACCTCGTCGAGCTTGTCCTCGTAAGCCTTGCCGCCGTAGCGCGTGAAGAAGTCCCGGAGCGTCGGACCGTCGAGGTTGAGCGGGCGGAGGTTGGCCTCCATGGCGCGGCCGTTGCGCTTCACCCAGTGGCCGACCAGGTCGGTGAGGAGATTGCACGCCCAGCCCACGCCGCCCTCCAGCATGGCGAAGCGGAGGGCGGGGAAGCGCTTCACCACGCCGCCGATGATGAGGGCCTTCGCGAAGGCGTGGCTGGCCGCGGCGAAGTGGCCGATGTGATTGTAGGTGAAGTTATCCACCGTCTCCCGCCCGTGCCAGCCCATGCTGCCGGAATGCGCGGTGACCGCCACCTTGAGCTCGAGGCACTTCGCCCAGAACGGGTCGTAGTCGAGATCGCTGTCGTAGGCGAGGGAGTCGATCACCTGACGGACGTGCGCGGGGTCGCCGCCCGCCTTCACCGCCGCCGGCACCGGCCGCTTCACGTGGTTGGCGATCATGATGACCTTCATGCCTAGCTCGCGCACCGCGTAAGTCGCTTCCTCGATGGCCTCCTGCGGCGTGTAGACGGGCACCACCGCCGCCGGCGCGATCCGCGCGCGATAGGGCGCGAACATCTCCGCGTTCATCCGGTTGACGGCGCGCGCGCAGGCGCGGCGCAGCTCTTCGTCGGGGTTACCCACGTGGAAGAGGCCGAGGGAGGTGTAGAGCAGGCAGAAGTCGATCCCGAAGTCGTCGAGGCGCTCGTGGAAGAGAGCGGGGACCATGGCGGTGGCGCGGTCCAGCGTGTGGGCCGGCTCGCCCCACCAGGTCGGCCGGTGCTGGCGCCGCTCCCGGCGCTCCTGGGGGCTCCACTCGTACCAGCCGGCCTCCGTCTGCTTCTTCACGAAGCGATCCGCCACCGACGGGCCCGCCACCTGGCGGAGATAGTCGAGGAAGATGGGGACCGGCTCCAGCCAGTGGCCATCACCGTCGATCACGGGATGGTCCAGATGGGCGCGGACGGCGGAGGACTTGGAGTCCTTCGAGTAGGCCATGCGGACTCCTCCCGGAGATTCACATAGACGATACGGGCGGCCAGACCCCGCCGTTCCCGTCCTTGTTAGGGTATTCGAGGGGGCAAGTCAAGACGGGACCCGGAGGCATTTGCGCTCGACTATGTCCCACCCATAACGTATGGTTCCGTCGGAGGACGGGCCATGGTGATGCACCTGGACGAGCGGGCGGTGCGGTCGGTGCTCCGGTGGGATCGGCTCATCGCTGCGATGGAGACCGCGCTCACCGCCTTTTCGGGCGGCCGCGTCATTCAGCCCACGCGGAACATGATCACCATCGAGGAAGGGAAGCGGTATCTCGGCATCATGCCCGCCGTGGCGGAGGACGCGATGGGGTTGAAGCTCGTGAGCTTCTACCCCGGCAATGCTGGCACGGCGGTTCCGACTCACCTCGCCATGATCCTCCTGTTCCGGCCGGACACCGGAGAGCCGCTCGCCGTCATGGACGGCCGTCTCATCACGGAGATGCGCACGGCGGCCGTCTCCGCGGCGGTGACCAAGCGTCTTGCCAACCCCGACAGCCGCGTGCTCGCCCTCCTTGGGAGCGGCGTCCAGGCCGGTGCCCATCTCGAGGCGCTCTCGACGGTCTGTCACTTCGACGAGATTCGGGTGTGGAGCCGAACACCTGAGCATGCGAGGGACTTCGCGGGAAAGCATGGCGCGCGAGTGATGGATGCCGAGTCCGCGGTCCGAGGCGCCGACGTGATCGTAACGGCCACCAACGCGCGGGAACCCATTCTGAAGGGCGCCTGGCTCAAGCCCGGGGCCCATGTCAACTCGGTGGGATCGCCGCGTCCGGCGTGGCGAGAGCTTGACGATGACGCCATGGCCAGCGTACTGGTCGTCGATTCGCGGGAAGCGGCGCTCAAGGAAGCGGGAGACGTGATCCTGTCCCGGGCTCAGATCTACGCCGAAGCGGGCGAGATCATCGGCGGCTCCAAGCCGGCCCGCGCGGCGGAGACGACGGTATTCAAGTCGGTTGGCATCGCCGTCGAGGACATTGCTGCCGCGCGCCTCGTGTACGACGCGACGAGAGCGTGAGTGGGCTCTGATTGACAGCGGGGGTGGCCGTGTTGTGTAGTGTGGGCCTGCCATGATCCGAGTGCGCATGCTCGTTCTACTCGGCGTGATGGTCCTTGCCAGCTTCGGCGCTCCGTCCCCACGCGCGGCGGACCTCCCGCGCTCGGTGGACGGCCAGGCCATCGATCCCGACGCCGAGCTGATCGTCGCCCTCGCCGACGACACCAACAACATGGACCCGCGGATCGGCATGGGCTCGATCCGCTCCAACTACATCCGCCAGGTCTTCGAGAGCCTGGTGGACGTGGACGCGACGGGGAAGCCCCAGCCGGGGCTGGCGCTCACCTGGCGCGCGGTGAGCGACAATGTCTGGGAGTTCACCCTCCGCCCCGGGGTGCGCTTTCACGACGGCGAGCCCTTCAACGCCGACACCGTGCTCTTCAACTTCGACCGGATGTTCCGGAAGAACCTCGACAAATGGGGTATCAAGGACGTGCCCGCCGGCGCCTCCTTCGAGAAGCTCTACCCGATGGTGACGCGCTGGGAGAAGGTCAACGACTTCACCGTGCGCGTGCACACGAGCGAGCCGGTGGCCATGCTCTGGGACGCGCTCGGCCGTGAGCCGCTGGTGCCCAAGGCGTACACCATCAAGCACGGAGTGGAGGGGCTGAACGAGCGGCCGGTGGGCACGGGGCCGTGGCGGATGGTGGAGTGGAAGCGCAAGGACAGCATGCGCTTCGAGCGCTGGGACGGGTACTGGGGGACGGCGCCCCTCGTCAAGCGGATGCGCTTCCAGACCATCCCCGAAGGTGCCGCCCGCATCGCCGCCCTTCGCGCGGGCCAGGTGGCGCTCGTCGAGGCGGTGCCGCCCATCGACGCGGCGGGGCTGGGCCGGGACCCCGCCTTCAAGGTCGTGAGCGCGGCGCAGAAACTCGGCTGCCGGCTCTACGTCAACGGCCGCCCCCGGGACAAGTACGACTCGGGCGGCAAGGACGGCCTCTTCGCCGAGCCGCGCCTCCGCCTCGCCCTGAACCACGCGATCAACCGCGACGCCATCATCAAGAAGATCTTCGGCGGCTACGCCATTGCCAATGCCTCGCCGGTGGCGACGGTGATGTACGGCTACGCCGCGCAGGAGCCCTACGCCTTCGATCCCGCGCGCGCCAAGGCCCTCCTCGCCGAGGCGGGCTGGCGCGACACCAACGGCGATGGCGTGGCCGACAAGGGTGGGGAGCCACTGGCGCTGCAGCTCTATTTCCCGGCCAAGCACTACGGACAGGCCTTCGACGAGATGACGGCGGCGGTAGTCGAGATGCTCAAGGACGTGGGCGTGCAGGTGGTGGTCAAGCCCCTGGACTTCGGGTCGCTCCTGCAGACGCTGAACAAGGGCACGCTGCCGCACAATGGCGGCTTCACCGCCTGCCGGACCAGCAACAGCGTGGACGCCGAGGATCAGGTGCGCGACTGGGCGACCTTCACCCTCGTCAACTGGACGCCGTTCCCGCCGGACCTGCTGGCCCTCTATCAGTCGTCGCGGCGCGAGGTCGATCCCGTCAAGCGTCTCCGCGTGCTGGCCGACCTTCAGAAGCAGATCCGCGACTGGGCGCCGGTGTTGCCGCTCTACCAGGAGATCAAGCTCTACGCGCACAGCGCGCGCGTGCTCCGGTTCGCGCCGCTGCCCGAGCTGCACATGGACTTCCGCGGCGTGGCCCTCCGGAAATGAGTCCATGCGGTCCTTCCTGCTCCGGCGTCTCCTGCACGCGCTCGTCGTCGTCTGGGGTGTCGTCACCTTCGTGTTCTTTCTCGTCCGCCTCACCGGCGACCCCGCCGCCTTCCTCGTAGACCCCACCGCCACCCAGGCGGAGATCGAGCACACGCGCCGCCTGCTCGGACTCGACCGCCCCCTCGGCGTGCAGTACGCGGACTTCCTCCTCGCCATCGGGCGGGGCGACTTCGGCCAGTCCATCCAGGCGCGTCGACCCGCGCTCGGCATCGTCCTGGAGCATCTCTGGCCCGCGACGGCGGTGCTCGCGGCGGCCGCCCTCGTGCTCTCCACCGTGGCCGCCGTCCCGCTCGGCGTGCTCTCGGCCACGCATCGCGGCGGCTGGGTGGATCACGCGAGCCGGCTCGCCTCGCTCTTCCTGCAGTCCATGCCGGCGTTCTGGCTGGGTCTCATGCTGATCCTGCTCTTCGCCGTCGAGCTGGGCGGGTTGCTCCCGGCCTACGGGTCGGGATCGCTCCGCCACCTGATCCTCCCCGCGGTGACGCTCGCGGCGGCCCCGCTCGCCCAGAACGTGCGGCTCATCCGCTCGGGCATGCTCGAGGTGCTCGGCGAGGACTTCGTGCGCACCGCCCGCGCCAAGGGGCTGGCCGAGCGCGGCGTCATCTATCGCCACGCGCTCCGCAACGCCGCCTTGCCCGTCCTCACCGTCACCGGGCTTTCGCTGGGCTTCATGCTGAGCGGGGCCATCATCATCGAGACGGTGTTCTCCTGGCCCGGGCTCGGCCGGCTCATCGTGCAGGCGGTGCCCGGCCGTGACTTCCCGGTCATCCAGGCCGGGGTCTTCGTCTTCGCGGTGATCTTCGTCGCGGTGAACCTCGGCGTGGACCTCCTCTATACAGTGCTGGACCCGCGGGTGCGGCTCTCGTGAGCCGCCGCCGCGACCTGCCCGCGCTGGCGGGGCTCGGTGTCATCGCCGCGGTGGTGGTGGTGGCGGCCTTCGCGCCCGCGCTGGCGCCGTCCGACCCCGTGAAGAACCGCCTCCTCGACCGCCTCACCCCGCCCATGTGGGCGCAGGGCGGGAGCGCGCGGTATCCGCTCGGCACCGATACCCTCGGGCGCGACGTGCTGAGCCGGCTCCTCCACGGCGCGCGCATCTCGCTCATCGTGGGGCTCGCCGCCGTCCTCGTCGCGGGCGTGGTGGGGGTGGGACTGGGCCTGGTGGCCGGCTACCGTGGCGGCTGGGCCGACGATCTCCTCATGCGCCTGGGCGACATCCAGCTTGCCTTCCCCGTGCTCCTCCTCGGGGTGGCCGTCATCGCCGTCCTCGGCGCGAGCCTGGCCAACATGATCCTCGTGCTGGGGGCGAGCGGCTGGGTCACGTATGCGCGGATCGCGCGCGGCGAGACGCTCTCGCTCAAGGAGCGCGACTTCGTGGCGGCGGCGCGGGCCCTGGGGGCGCCGGCGAGCCACGTGGTGGCGCGGCATCTTCTCCCCAATGTCCTGCCGTCCCTCATGGTGGTGACGACCTTCTCGGTGGCGCGCACCATCATCGCGGAGGCTTCGCTGTCCTTCCTGGGGCTGGGCCTGCCGCCCCCCGCGCCGAGCTGGGGCGCCATGCTCGACGAGGGGCGGAACTACATCACCACCGGCTGGTGGCTGGCGCTCTTCCCGGGGCTGGCCATCCTCCTGCTCGTGCTCGCCATCAACCTCTGCGGCGACTGGCTGCGTGACGCCCTGGACCCCCGTATGGAGAAAGGAATCGGATGAAGTACTGGGAAGACATCAAGCCGGGCGATACGAGCACGCTCGGCTCGTACACCGTCAGCGCCGAGGAGATCATCGCCTTCGCGAAGAAGTACGACCCGCAGCCCTTCCATCTGGACGAGGAGGCGGCGCGGCGCAGCATCTTCGGCGGTCTCATCGCCAGCGGCTGGCACTCGTGCGCGATCATGATGCGCCTGTCGGTGGAGGCCATGCGGCGTGAGGAGATGGCGGGGGTGGGCTCGCCCGGGATCGACTCCTGCCGCTGGCACAAGCCGGTGCGGGCGGGAGACACCGTCACCGTGCGCACCGAGATCACCGAGACCTGGCCCTCCCGGACCAAGCCGCTGGGCTTCATCCGCCGGAAGGCAGAGATGCTCAACCAGCATGGAGAAATCGTGCTCACCCTGATCGGCGTAGGGATGTTCCTGCGGCGCGAGGCCGCTCCGGGGAGTGCCGCGTGACCGATCTCATCTATTTCGAGGACGTGAGGGTGGGCGACACCCATCGCTTCGGCCACTACGCGGTCACGCGCGAGGAGATCATCGAGTACGCGCGGCAGTTCGATCCTCAGCCCTTCCACGTGGACGAGGAGGCGGCTCGGCGGAGCATGTTCGGCGGCCTCATCGCGAGCGGCTGGCACACCGGCGCCATGCTCATCCGCATGCTCTGCGACCACGCCATTCCGGGCAGCGCCGCCACCGGGGCGCTGGGCTTCGACGATCTCAAATGGCTCAAGCCGGTGCGCCCGGGCGATGTCCTTGCCGTGGAGACGGTGGTGCGCGAGAAGACCGAGTCGCGGAGCCGGCCGGATATCGGCGTGGTCAAGATCGAGAGCCGCGTTCACGACCAGCGGGACGAGACCAAGATGACCCTGGTCTCCCTCGTGCTCTACCGGCGGCGGAGCGCGAGCCCGACGGCGACGACATGAGGCGGATCTCGCGGCGCTGGGCGCTCACGGTGGAGGAGTGGCGCCCCCGCCGGACGCGCCGAACGGGAACGTCCGGTGGACAGCCCAGCGCGTGATGCCGTCCTCCTCGCCCACCTGGCGGAGGAGCGTCACGTTGTCGAAGGCGGCGCCGAAGTGCCGCTCGCGGGCGGGCAGAAACGCCCAGAGGTCGGCGAAGCGGGGCCGGCAGTACTCGGCCACCGTCATGTGCGGGCGGAGGCGCTCGCCGTCGTGCGGCCCCCACGGGAGCCACGCCAGGCCTCGCAGCGCCGCGTGCAGCGACGCCAGCGTGGCCCGCGCCGCCGCCGATAGCGCCACGTTCACCCAGACCACGTCTTCGTCGAAGTGCCGGAATCCGCCCACCTCGATGGGACCCGGGCGATTCGTGCGGGCGAACGTCTCGAGGAGCGCCTCGACCGGCGCGATGTCCGCGGTCTCGAAGTGGTACTTGACCGTGAAGTGGGCGGGAATGTCCTGCCGGAGGGTGAAGGGGAGGTCGAAGCGCGCGGCGATCTCCGCCACGAGCGCGCGGTGATACTCGCGCACCGCACCGCCGAAGAAGCACGGGAGAATGTAGCGCGCGGGGGCCTGGCCGCCGGTCCATTGCACGCCGCCTAGTCTAAGGTAGACTGGCCGCGATGAAAGAGTCCCTGCCCGAGCCATTACCCGCCGACCCCTTGCCGCTGGCCGAGGCCTGGCTCGCCGAGGCGATGAAGGCGGTGAAGACGGCGACCGCGATGACGCTCGCGACCGTGGACCCCGACGGAAATCCCACCGCGCGCATGGTGATTTGCCGGGGCCTCGACGTGAAGGCAGGCTGGCTCGTCTTCTATACCGACCGCGAGAGCGCCAAGGGGCGCGCGCTCGCCGCTCGGCCGCGCGCCGCCGCCGTCTTTCACTGGGACGTGTTCGAGCGCCAGATACGGGTGGAGGGTCCGGTGACGCTCGCGCCCGACGCCGACTCGGACCGCTACTGGAATACGCGGCCGGTGGAGGCGCAGGTCGCAGCATCGGCGAGTGCGCAGAGCCAGCCCATTCCGTCTCGCGCGGCGTTCCTGGCGAGGATCGAGGCGGTGACGCGAGGCGCGGCCGACGGGGTATCGCGGCCGCCGCGCTGGGGTGGCTACCTGATCTGGGCGGAGCGGGTGGAGCTCTGGGTCGGTCAGCCCGGCCGCGCCCACGACCGCGCCGTCTGGACGCGCGCGCTGGCTCCCACGATAGACGGGTTTTCCGGCGGCGGCTGGACCGGCACCCGGCTCATGCCATGAGCGGAGGCTCTTCCCCATGCTGACCGAGATCGTTGCCGCGCCCCGCGCCTGGCATGGCCCCACGCTCAGTCCCGATCGCTACCTCCTTCCCATTCCCGACGCGTGCCTGCGCGAGCTCGACGCGGTGGTGGCGGAGCTGCGGAGGGGGCCGGTGCCCACCCTGCTCCTCGAGCCCGCTCACTTCCAGCTGGAGGCCTGCGGGCGCCTGATGGCCACCGCGCGGGCCCACCTCGACGAGGGAACCGGCGTGGTGGTGCTGGATCGCCTGCCGCTGGACCGCATGAGCGCGTCCGAGGCGGTGGACGTGTACTGGCTGCTCGCCAATTTCCTCGAGCCGCCGGTGGCGCAGGAGTGGAAGGGGACGGTGATCTACGACGTGCGCCACGACGGCGGGGCCTATGGCGAGGATACCCGCGGCGCGCTCACGCCGGTGAGCCTCGAGATGCACACCGACAGCAGCATGGGCGAGGCACCTCCCAACTACCTCGGGCTTCTCTGCCTCGAGACCGCGAAGTCGGGCGGGATGAGCATCGTGTCGAGCGCGCTCGCCGCCCACAACCACTTCCTCGAGACCGCGCCCGCTCTGCTCGAGCGTCTGTATCAGGTCTTCTATCGCGATCATCAGGAGTATCAGGCGGCTGACGCCGCCGCGACGAATTTCCGGCCGGTATTCGCCTGGGACGGCCGGCTGCGCACGCGCTTCAACGCGCGCCACACCTTCCGGGGCTACGAGAAAACGGGCCGCGTGCTGGACGACGCCGGGCGCGAGGCGGTGGCGCGCATGGATGCCTTCTTGCAGGATCCCGCCCACCGCCTGGACCTCTGGCTCGAGCGCGGCCAGATCCAGTTCCTCAATAACCGCTTCGTGGTCCACGGCCGCACGAACTACGTGGACCACGACGACCCCGCGCGGCACCGCCACCTCGTCCGGCTCTGGCTCCGCGCCGGCGATCGCCGCCACTTCCGCGGCTGAACGCGCGCGAGGGGGCGAGTCGGGGCCGGCGGTCCCTTCCGGGACACTCGCGCGGGATGACAATTTTTGAACGTCCGTTGATCTAGATCGTCAGCGCGATTCCCTGACATCCCTAACGAATTCGATGATTTGCGCGCATTATCAGTTGGCACCCCCCGTGCAACCATAGGAGGCGAAGATCCTGACGGGGATCCAATACAACAAATCAGAAAATAAAGAAAAAAGGGGAAATAGAAATGCTGAGCTTCTGGCACAAGAAGCGGAAGATGCTGGGCAACCAGCGCGGCTTCACGCTCATCGAGCTCATGATCGTGGTGGCCATCATCGGTATCCTGGCGGCCATCGCCATCCCGCTGTACGCGAACATCCAGGCTCGCGCCCGCATCGCCAAGGCGCAGGCCGACGCCCGTACGCTCGCCTCCGCGGTGAGCATGTACTCGGCCCACATGGGCACGCTCCCGGGCGCGCTCAGCGACCTCAACTCGGCTCAGACGAACAACCTGGGGCAGACGGCTGGCCCGTTCATGGCCTCCACCCCCGCGTCGCCCGCTGGCTGGACGGCGTATGGGTATACCTCGGCGGCGGCGGGGACGTTCTCCATCTCGGCCTCCGGCGACGCGACCACCGTCAGCCTGCCGTAACGACCTGTACTCACTGCCGGGCACTCACCGCCCGGCACTCGCAAACGGGGGAGGGGCGATTGCCCCTCCCCCGCGTTTGTTTTAGTTCGGCACGATGGCCGCGCGCGTCACGTGCCCCTTGTCCTGCTGGGTGAAGGCCTCGTTGATCTCCTCGAGCGGGAACTTGTGGGAGACCACCTTGTCCCACGGATACTTCGTGAGCGTGCGCCGCATGAGGTCGAGCGCCCCGCGGAGGTGCTCGGCCTCGTAGTGGGCGAGTCCGATGATGCGACGGTTCCCGAAGATGATCCAGGAGGGATCGAACTCCGCCTTCCAGCCCACGTTGATGTTGCCGATCTCGAGATAGGTGCCCTCGGGGGCGGTCATGCGCAAGCCCTCGTCCACCACGCCGGGATTGCCCACCAGCTCCAGCACCACGTCGCCGCCCCAGCCGTCGGTGAGCTGCTTGACGCGTGCGATGCGCTCGGCGGCGCTGGAGTCGCGGCGGAGGTCCACCACGTCGGTGGCGCCGAACTTCTTCGCCAGCTCGAGCCGCTCGTCCACCCCGTCGATCACCACCACCTGGCTGGCGCCCATCTCCCGCGCCACCGCGCACGCATAGACGCCGAGTCCGCCTGCGCCCTGCACCACCACGGTCTGCCCCGCCTTCAGCCCGGCGATGTCGAGCCCGGCGTACACCTGCGTGTAGGCGCAGTTGATGCCCGCCGCCATCTCGTCCGTGATCTCGTCGCCCAGCTTGAACACGGCGTGATTGGGCCGGAGGTAGAAGTACTGGCCGAAGCCGCCCTGGAAATGCGGCCACACCTCGCACGAGACCAGCCAGTTCGCCTGGCGCACCGGGCAGGACTTGAATTGCCGGCGGAGGCAGGCCTTGCAGCGGCCGCAGGGGAAGAAGTAGCGGTACAGCACCCGGTCGCCGACCTTGAGTGGCTGGCCGGCGGAGTCGGCGGTGACGCCGGGACCGAGCTTGGCCACCGTGCCCACGTGCTCGTGGCCGGTGTTGAGCGGCAGGGGCCGTCCCATCTTCTTGTAGTCCTGCTCGCCGCGCCAGTAGTGCATGTCCGAGCCGCAGACATTGGCGAGCGCGATCTTGACCAGGATGGCGCCCGGCTCGGGCTCGGGGACGGGATACTCGCGGATCTCGAACGGGGTGCCGGTTCCGTGGAACACGGCCAGTTGCGCGGTGTCAGGCATGGCGATCTCCTCTCTAGTAGCCTTCGCCCAGCAGGGGGAAGGCGCTGGTGGCATGCGGCAGCGTCACCGGCGTGGCCGGCCGGAGGTAGCTCGGATCCAGCGCGGAAAGTCGCGTGACGCCCAGGAGGCCCAGCGCGATCCGCACCTCGTCCTCCAGCAGCTCCAGGGTGCGGACGAGTCCGGGCGCCGCCGCGGCGGCGAGGCCGCAGCAGGCCAGGCGTCCGAGGCCGACGACATCGGCGCCGAGCGCGATCGCCTTGACGATGTCGGTCCCGCGCGCGTAGCCGCCGTCGACGAAGACGGTGGCGCGGCCGCCCACCGCGGCCACCACCTCGGGCAACACCTCGGTACTGCCCGCGCCGTGGTCGAGCTGGCGCCCGCCGTGGTTGGAGACGTAGACCCCGTCCACCCCGTGCTCGACCGCGATGCCGGCGTCCTCGGCGGTGGCGATACCCTTGAGAATGAGCGGGATGGAGTGCCGGTCCTTGAACCGCTTGACCTGCTCCCAGGACAGCGCCGCCTGGTAGTCCACGCCGGTGACGTTCTGGCGCCAGGGCTTCACGAAGCGCCGGGCGAGGTCGCGCTCGCGACGGCTGTACATGGCGGTGTCCACCGTCATGCAGAAGGCGGCATAGCCGTGATTGATGGCCCGCTTCACGTAGTCGTCCACGAACTGGTCGTCGCCGCGCACGTAGAGCTGGAAGATGCGGAAGTTGTCGGCGGCGGCGGCGGTGGCCTCGAGCCCCGGGTTGCACGCGGAAGACAGCATCTGCGGCACGCCGAACTCGGCGGAGCCCACCGCGGCGGTGGCGCCGCCGCCCGGCGTGAAGGACTCGATGGAGCCGATGGGGGCCAGCATCACGGGCAGCCGCACGCGCCGGCCGAAGAGGGTGGAAGAGGGGTCCACCCCGCGCACGTCGCGCAACACGCGCGGGCGGAGGGCGAGGGAATCCAGGGACTGGCGGTTGCGGCGGAGCGTGGTCTCGGTCTCGGTGCCGCCCATGAGGTAGTCCCACGGGCCGGGGGCGAGGTTGTGCTTTGCCGCCTTGACGATCTCGTGCAGGGTCTGGAACCGCTCGGCCAGGTTGGACGTCATGGCTCTCCTCGGTGGATCCGGTCTGGATCGGGGAAAGGATCCCAGAGGCGGGCGGCCGCTGCCACCGACAGGTCGACGTCCTCCTCCAGGAGATAGCCGCTCGCCACGAGCGCGATCGCGACCTGTCGCACCTGCGCCAGGTACTCCTCGCGCGAGGCATAGCGCTCCTCGACCGAGATGCGCGGGTCGCCCGACGCGGCGCCTTCCGCCTGGGTGCGCGGGAAGGGCAGGGTGGCGCCGGCGAAGACCAGGAGCTGCTCGGCGCCACCGATGTCGGGATGGCGCAGCGTCCAGCCGGTATGGGTGGCGATGGGCACCGCGACCTCGGGCAGGATGATGCCGGCGATCTCGTTTCCGTCGGCATCCACCGCGGAGACCAGGGAGCCGAAGGCGCGCCCAGGCCGGGGCGGCAGGGTGGACCAGTCGAGACGGCGGGGGCGCGCATGATGTCGCGGGTAGCTCGATCGGGGGATGCGGGCGAAGGCGGGGGCGAGCCGGTCGGGCGGTACCGCGGTCCCGTCGGCGAGCCGCGGATGTTGGCTCGGCGGAGGCTCCACGCCTTCCGTCACCCAGCGGTCGAGGTTGACCAGGCAGGCGCGGAGCAGCGCGGAGTAATCCACCACGCCGCGGAGGTTCTGTGACTTGTCCACCGCGCCGGTGGGGTCGGCCGGCGCGATCTGGACCTGGCTGGGCGGCCAGACGCCGAGACCGTGCTCCGTGCCCGCGAAGTGATACACGCGCACGTTGGGGCCATGGGCCAGATCATGCACGCCGTCGGGGTCGGTGTGCAGCAGCGAGGCGTCGCCGCGGTGGTACTCGGCCGAGGTGTTCGTGTAGAACGCGCGCAGCCGGCTCCCCCGCGCGTCGAGCCGGGCGTGGAGCGCGTCCTTCATCCCCGTGTCGGGATCGGTGGCGGGCAGGTCGGCGAACGGGAAGAGGTGCGCCATCATGTGGTTGCGGTCCTTCGAGTTCTGCCCGAAGCGCTGGTTGAACTCACCCCGCATCCCGCCCGCGACATTGGAGAAGATCCCGTCGAACGCCTCGCGCCCCGCCTCGTCGAGATTGAGATCCTCGTAGGCGAGGGTACGGAGGAGGCGGCCGGTCTGCGAGCGGCCATAGGCGTAGGCCCAGCGAAGCGCGCCCGGCGCGGGATTGCCCTCGGCGGCCCCACCGTGCTTGAGCCAGGACACGGCTTCCCGCAGCGCCGCCATGGAAAGCCCCAGCACGGGCGCGCCCTCGGCGGTGTAGGTGACCTGGTAGAGCCGGCCCTTCTCGAAGCCGCCTTCTAGTTGGATGTGGCGCGAGTCGGAAACCACGCGGCCATGGTCCACTCGTGCGAAGCGCCAGCGCTCGCGCGGGATGGTCTCGGCCGGGCCGTCGGGCTGGTCACGCACCGTGAGGAGGGCGTCGCGCTCCTCGAGGTCGGCGGCGCGGTAGGCGAGGTGTCCGCGGTCCGATAGGAGGAAGTCGCCGACGTTCGCGCTCGCCTGGAGCTGGGTGTAGACGCGGCCGCGGAGCGGGCGCCCCGCCGCGTCGCGCGCCTCGGGCGCCTGCATCCGATGGAGGCCGGCGATCTCCGGCACGTCGCACTGCCAGCCGCAGGAGATCACCACCCAGCCCCGCTTCATGAGAAAGCCATCGCCCACGTCGATGGGCGGGTTGGGATCCGACCCGGGGACGAAGGCGGGGCGCGTGGCGCGGTTGAAGTTGGGCACGGAGACGGTATTGCCGCGATTGACCACGTCGAGCAGCACGCGCCCGCTGCACCGGCTGCGGTCCAGGGGCAGCAGGATTGAGACGTCGCTCCACCACTCGACGCGGCCGGCGGCATTGCGTGGGGCCAGCTCCACGTCGGTGATGCGCCGGTTCGCGGGGTGAAGCGGGTCGATGGCGAAGTGGAGCCGACCCTTCAGCTCCTCGTAGGGGCCGACCTCGCCCGCGGGGCCGGCGAAGGCCACGCCCCCGGCAAGAGAGCGCCGCATGATGAGCTCGAAGCGAGTCACGGCCATGGGCGGCCTCAGTCCGTGCCGACGAGGTGGGGGAGGATCTGGCCGATGGAGCCGCGCAGGACGGCGTCGGCGAGATCGTCCATGGCGGTGGGCTCGGCGTTGAGGATGACGATGCGCGCGCCCGATTCGCGGGCCACCGGCACCACACCCGCGACGGGATAGACGGCGAGGGTGGTGCCCACGGCGAGCAGGAGATCGCAGGATTCGGCCGCCCGCTGCGCCCGCAGCAGATCCTCGCGGACCAGGCCCTGGCCGAAGGAGATGGTGGCCGACTTGAGGATGCCGCCGCAGGTGCGGCAGGCGGGATCCTCCTCGCCCGCCCGCACGCGCGCGAGCGCGCGCTGCATGGGGGCGCGCTCGCCGCAGGCCATGCAGGTCACTTCGCGCATGGTGCCGTGGATTTCCACTACCCGCGCGGGATCGGAGCCGGCCTTCTGGTGCAGGCCGTCCACGTTCTGGGTGATGAGGGTGTGCAGCTTGCCCCGGCGCTCGAGGACCACGAGGGCGCGGTGGCCCGCATTGGGCTCGGCGGTCCACGCGGGCGACTCGAGCCGGCTCTGCCACGCGCGCTTCCGCACCTCGGGATCGGCCATGTAGTGCTGGAGGGTGGCCATCTGCTCGGCCTTGGGATCGCGCGTCCACAGGCCCTGGGGACCGCGGAAGTCCGGGATGCCCGACTCCGTGGAGATGCCCGCGCCGGTGAGGACCACCACCCGCTGGGCGGCGTCGACGAGCTTGCGGGCCGCGTCGAGCTCGGGCCGCTCGGGACCTTTCATCATATCCGCTAGCTCCCCTCGCTCCGCTCGGACCCCATCATGTATCCGCTCGCCTCGCCTTCGGCTGCGGCTCGCCAAACTCGCCCTCGAGCTCGTCGAGGCATTCGGCGAGCAGCGCAAAGGCGGCGCGCGTGAAGGCCCACATATTGGCCTCGCGGTCCGCTCGCCCCGTCTCGATGGTGCGGGAGCGCTCGAGGGGACCGGTCACCGCGATGCAGCTATGGCCGGCGGCGTCGCCGTAGCGGTTGCCGGTGGGGCCGGCGGCGCCGGTCTCGCCGAGCCCCCAGGTAGTGCCGAGCCCCTCACGGATGGTGCGCGCGTTGAGGAGCGCGGACGCCTCGGTGCTGGATCGGATGCCGCGCACTGCGTCGTCCGGAATCGCGAGCAGCCGGCGCCGCGCGGCCTGGGTGTAGATCACGCCGCCGCCGAGAAAATACTTGGAGGCGCCCGGAATGGACAGGAGCGCGGCCGAGATGAGACCGCCGGTGGAGGATTCGGACACGGCCACGGTGTCGCCCCGCGCGACCAGGCGCGCGGCGAGGGGGGCGCAGAGACCGGCCAGGAGCTCGGGCACGGCGTGGAGGATAGCACGGGGCTTGCCGCCGCGCCCGCGCTTCCCCTATGATCGCGGGGCACTCCTCACCACTCGCCACGGAGGCCACACATGGGTCAGCTGGACGGCAAGATCGCCATCGTCACCGGCTCCGGTCGCGGCATCGGGCGCGAGGTCGCGCTCCGCGTGGCGCGGGACGGCGCCAACGTCGTGGTCAACGATCTCGACGACGAGCCCGCTCGCGAGACCATCGCGCTCATCGAGAAGCTCGGCCGCAAGGCCGTGGCCTGCGTGGGCAACGTCACCGCGACGGATTTCGGCGACCGCATCGTGGACACCGCGGTGAAACAGCTCGGCGGCGTGCACGTGATCGTGAACAACGCCGGCTACACCTGGGACAACGTCATCCAGAAGATGACCGACGAGCAGTGGTACACCATCATCGACGTCCACGTGACCGCGCCCTTCCGCATTCTCCGCGCCTTCGCCAACTACATCCGGCCGGTAGTCGAGGCGGAGACCAAGGCCGGCCAGCGCGTCGTCCGGAAGATCGTGAACGTGTCGTCCACCTCCGGCACCAACGGCAATGCCGGGCAGGTGAACTACTCGGCGGGCAAGGCGGCCATGGTCGGGGTGACCAAGACCCTGGCCAAGGAGTGGGGCCGCTACAACGTCACCGTGAACTGCGTGGCCTTCGGCTATATCCAGACGCGGCTCACCCAGCCGCTCGCCGAGGGTGAGGCCGGCACCATCGAGGTGGACGGGCGCAAGGTGCGCGTGGGCGTCCAGGGCTCGCGCATCGCAGCCATGAACCAGACCATTCCCCTCGGCCGCGGCGGCACGCCCGCGGAGGCGGCGGGCGCCATCTATCTTTTCTGCAGTCCCGACTCCGACTACGTGAGCGGACAGACCCTGGTCGTGACGGGCGGCGTTTGATGGCGCGCAAGCCGGCGCTCAGTCTCGCCGCGGTGCCGGGACGGCGGAGCGCGACGCTCGAGCTGGCGCAGCGGATCGAGAAGGAAGGCTACGCCGGCATCTATTGCCCCAGCATGAACGACGGCCTCGCCCTCTGCGAGGCGCTCGCCCAGGCGACGAAGACCATCCCCTTCGGCACCAGCATCGCCAATATCTACACGCGTCACGCCTCGGACTTCGCGAACACCGCCTCCTTCGTGCACGAGATCTCGGGCGGGCGCTTCCGCTTCGGGATCGGCGTGAGCCACGGGCCCGCGCATCAGCGGCTGGGCGTGAAGCCGGGGAAGCCCCTGGACGACATCCGGAAGTTCGTGGCCGACCTCCGTGAAGGGGCCAAGACCGCGGGTGAGCTGCCCCCGGTGGTCCTGGCGACGCTACGCCAGAAGATGGTGGCGCTCTCGGCCGAGATCGCGCAGGGGGCGGTGTGGGCCAATGCCGCCCGCTCGCACATGGCGGCCTCGCTGCGCCATCTGCCGGAGGCGAAGCGAAAGGATCCCGCCTTCTTCATCGGCAACATGGTCCCCACGGTGGTGTCCGACGACCGTGCCGCCGCGGCGGCGGTGAACCGCAAGACCCTCGTCAACTACGTCAGGCTCCCCAACTACCAGAACTACTGGATCGAGGCGGGCTTCGAGGAGGAGATGCTGGCCATCCGCAAGGCCATCGCCGCACGCGAGGACGATCGCATCCCCTCGCTGATGTCCGATCGCTGGCTGCGCGAGGTGACGCTGTTCGGGTCCGCCGCGGAAGTGCGCGAGGGCATCGAGGCCTGGTATGCGGCCGGGGTGAATACCCTCATCGTCGTTCCCTCGTCCACCAAGGGCGGCCAGATGGTCGCCTTCCAGGAAATCATGGAGGCCCTCCGCTGATGAACGCCCCCGCCGTCGACACCTCCCGGCTCAGCATGCCGCTGTCCGAGGCCATCTTCACCCAGCGCGCGATCCGGCGCTTCCGGCCCGACCCCATCCCGACCGCGGATCTCCGGCTCATCATCGAGGCGGCGGTGCGGGCGCCCAACGGCGGCAATCAGCAGGTCGGCCGCTTCCTGGTCCTCACCGACCGCGCGGTGATCCGCGAGTTCGGCGCGCTGTACCGCGAGGCCTGGTGGGCCAAGCGCTGGGACGACCACAAGTGGACCAAGCCGGAAGACATCCCGCCCGACAACAAGAACTATCGCTCGGCCATGGGCCTGGCGGAGTCCATGAAGGACGCGCCCTGCGTGGTGCTGGCCTTCTCGACCGGATCGGGGGGCGCCAACTCCGTGATCCCCGCGGTGCAGAACCTGATGCTGGCCGCGCGCGCGCTGGGGATCGGCTCGGTGCCCACCACGCTGCACGCCAAGGTGATGGACCGCGTGAACACCCTGCTGAGCATCCCCAAGGACGCGACCTTCCAGTTCTGCGTGCCACTCGGGTATCCGCAGGGATCCTTCGGGCCCAATAACCGCCGGCCCACCGCGGAGACCACCTTCCTCGACCGCTGGGGCGGCGCGGTGCCCTGGAAGTAGGAGAGCGCCTCCCGATGCCCACGCCTGTCTTCCTCGACTACGATCGCGAGGCGCTGGACCGCGAGTACAACAACCGCGCCAAGGTGCCGAACGCGCTGGAGATGCTCGACGGCTTCACGCGCGAGAGCGCCGAGGCGCGCGCGGTGCTGCTGTCCCGCCTCGACCTCGCCTACGGCGCGCATCCGGGGGAGCGGCTGGATGCCTTCGCGCCCACCACCCCGCCGCCGGGCGGAGGCGGAGCGCCCATCCACCTCTTCATCCACGGCGGCTACTGGCAGTGGCTCGACAAGGCCGACTTCAGCTTCGTGGCGCGTGCGTTCGCGCCGGCGGGCGCCATCACCGTGGTGATCAACTATGCCCTGATGCCCGCCGTCTCCATGGACGAGCTGGTGCGGCAGTGCCGCGCCGCCGCGGCGTGGACGTTCCGCAACGCGCCGTCGCTCGGCGGTGACCCCGAGCGGCTCTTCGTCTCCGGCCACTCGGCGGGGGGCCATCTCACCGCCATGCTCCTGGCCACTGACTGGCCGCGCTTCGAGGCGGGGCTTCCGCCGGGGCTGGTCAAGGGGGGCGTGGCTCTCAGCGGGCTTTACGATCTGGAGCCCATCCGCCTCTGCTATCTCAACGACGCGCTGAAGCTCTCGCCCGAGGCCGCGCGGCGCCATAGCCCCATTCACCTCCGACCCGCGCATCCGCGCCCGCTGCTGCTCGCGGTGGGTGGCCTCGAGGGCCCGGAATATCACCGGCAGGTGGAGGCGCTCGCCGCGCCCTGGCGAGCCCAGGGGATGCCCATCGAGGTGCTGGACCAAGCGGGCCACGATCACTTCACCATCGTGATGCAGCTCGCCGATCCCGATTCTCCGCTCAGTCGCGCCGCGCGCGCCCAGATGGGACTCGCCTAGGCTGTCGCCACCGGCTACTTCTGGACTTCCAGCTTGACCTTGGCTTTCCCCGCCCTCACGAATCCGAGCTCCTCGGCCGCGTGCCGCGTGACATCGATCACCGCCGTGGTCGAGGCGGCCATGCGGTCGTTGATGGTGACCACGACGCTCTTGCCATTCGCGACATTTCTCACCTTCACCTTGGTCCCAAAGGGGAGCTTCTTGTGGGCCGCCGTGAGCCCGTTCTTGCGGTAGATGTCCCCGCTGGCCGTCCTCTTTCCTTCGAACTTGTCGCTGTAGAAAGTGGCGACACCCGCCTCGCCGGTCCGAGCGGTGGCACTGTCCGCCATCGACACCGTCACGAGCATCACGAGGAGGGTCATCATCCTCGGTGACGGACTCCTGCCCCGAGCGTTCATCGCGGGCTCGTGTCCTCCGCGCGCGCGAGCCTGATGAGGCGGGCGAGGGTGGCGAGGCGCTCGTCGAGCGTCCGCCCCGCGGGCTCGACGCGCAAGGTCGTGATGCCCGCCGCGCGGTAGGCGGCGAGCCGCGCCCGCACCATGGCCTCGGTGCCGATGAGATTGGTCTTGAGCACGAGCTCGTCGGGCACGCGCGCGGTCGCCTCGTCGCGACGGCCGGCCAGCCAGAGGCGCTGCACCTCCTCCGCGGTGTCGACGTAGCCCGCCCGGCGAAAGGCGTCGTTGTAGAAGTTGTGCCGCGCCGAGCCCATGGCCCCCAGCGTGAAGGCTAGTCCCGGCCGCCGCTCGGCGATCAGCTCCTCCACGTGGTCGCCGAAGGCCACGGTGCCGCCCGCCTGGAGGTCGAGGTCGGCCAGCGTACGCCCGGCGCGTGCCGCCCCGCGGGCGAGGGGATCGAGGAACACGCCTGCGTGCTCGGGCATGAAGGAGGTGCCGAGCCAGCCGTCCGCGACCTCGCCGGTGAACTCGAGACTCTTCGGCGATAGCGTGGCCAGGTACACGGGAATGGGCGGCACCGCGCGCGCGCCCGAGCGGAGAGCTTTGCCCTCGCCGCCGGGGAGGGGAAGCTGGTACACCTGGCCCTGGTAGGTGAGCCGCTCGCCGCGCGCCACCAGCCGGACGATCTCGATGATCTCGCGCATCCGCTGCACCGGCCGGTCGAAGACGATGCCGTGCCAGCCCTCGATCACCTGCGGGCCGCTCACCCCCAGCCCCAGCACGAAGCGGTGGTTCGACATCGCGGAGAGGCTCATGGCCGTCATCGCCACCAGCGCCGGCGTCCGCGTGCCCGCCTGCATGATGCCGGTGCCGAGCCGGAGGCGGGTGGTGCGCGCGGCGAGATAGGCCAGCGGCGTGACCGCGTCGTGCCCCCACGCCTCCGCCGACCACACGTCGTCGGCGCCCAGGCGCTCCGCCTCCTCCACGTAGGTGGCGGCGGTGGGCCAATCGTCGACCGCGAGCCGCTTGGAGATCGCGATTCGCACGGGATGGCGCCCGCGCTCAGGCCAGCGAGGCGGCGCCGTCGAGGCGGATGCCGCGGCCGAAGTAGCGGCTCGGGAATTCGATGTTCATGAGTCCGACTACCGACTGCCCTCGCAGAGGTACACATCGGCGGTCATGTAGTCTTGGAGCCCGAAGTACCCGCCTTTCGACTTCCGCTCCGGTGTCAACAGAGCAACATTGCCACCCAGCCGCGCCGCCTTTTTCTGAAGATCGTCGAGCTCGTTGTCGGCAACGGTGCCAAGCACGCGGCAGCCGCGAACCCGATTCTCGTCATTGACGACAAGCACGGCGACGGGTGTTGTCGTCGACGCGCACCCCGCCAGGACCAGCGTCGATAGATACGCTGACACAATCCATCTCGTGCTCATCACCGAGTCCTCTTTGTCATCGTGTGTGGCACTCCTTGGTTGGGGGCGGCAAGATGTCACCCGCCGCGATGTTTTCCTCGGCCGTCACTGGATCACCTGGTCTGCCTGCAGCAGGAGCGATGGCGGGATGGCCAGACCGAGCGCCCTGGCCGTCTTGAGGTTAATGATCAAGTCGAACTTGGTCGCCTGGGCGATGGGAAGGTCCCCCGCCCGGGCACCCTTGAGAATCTTGTCGACGTACCCGGCGGCCGCCCGGAAGTTCTCAACCAGGTTCGGGCCATAGCACATGAGGCCGCCGTCATCCACCGCTTCGCGGAAAGCATACATGGCGGGAAGCCGACGGCTGGCGGCAAAGGCTACGATCGGCTTCCGGTGAGCGTTGGTGACGGAGTCGGGGAGTAGCAGGAGGCCGTTGGCCCGCTCTCGGGTGATCGCGTCGAACGCCTTCGGCAAATCCTCAGGCCCTCGCACGTCGAGGAGCTGGAGGCCGACCTTGAGTGTCGCGCCCGCGGCCTCGGTGGCGGCCCGCCCTTCCCGGTGGAGCTGGTTCGCCGAGCTCCAGAGCACCGCGACGCGCGAGGCGGCCGGCACCGCCTCCTTCAGAAACTGCAGTCCCTTCCCGCTCATCTCGACATTGAGCAGCGAGACGCCGGTGATGTTCCCTCCGGGGCGCCCCAGGCTGGGTACGATCCCCGTCCCCACGGGGTCGCCGACGGCCGCGAGGACGATCGGGATGGTCCGTGTCGCGTTCTTCGCGGCCATCCCGCCCTGGGTGGAGGCCGTGACGAAGATATCTGGTCGACCGGCGACCAGCTCGGCGGCCAGCGCGGGAAGGCGGTCGATCTGGGCCCCTGCGCTGCGGAAGTCGATCACGAGGTTGCGGCCCTCCACGTAGCCCAGCTCGGCCAGCCGCTGCTCCAGAGCGCGAACCGGGGCGTCCGAGCGCAGGATGCCGGCGGTGAGCACCGCGATCCGCCAGACCTTGCTCGGCGCTTGCGCCTCCGCGGCGAGCGGAGCGATCAGAAGCAGAAATGCCGGGACGACCAGCCGAGCGATGCCACGTTTCATCATGTCCGGCTAACTCGAATCGCCGTGCGCACGGGGTGGCGCCCGCGCTCAGGCCAGCGCGGCGGCGATCTTCCCCAGCTGCCCGGCGTGGTCGAGATCGTGGAGCCGCATGAAGAGAAGCGTCTCGCGCCAGTTGAGCGGCCCGAACATGGGATGCTCCACGGTCTCCGTGAGCCGGACGCCCGGGTCGGCGGCGAGCGCGCGCGCGAAGAGCGTCTCGCGGTCGGCGGCGAGGATCCGCTCCCACTCGCCGGGCGGGTGGACGGGCGCTCCCGCGGGATCCTCGCGCGGCGGGCGCGCGGGCACGGCGGTGCCGTCGAGGATGGCGAGGATGCCACCGCCGAAGTAGCGGCCGGCGCCCACCACGTGGGCGAGCACCTCGTTGCCCGACCATTCCTCGGGCGCGGGGCGCTCGGTCCAGCGGGCCACCGGCACCGCGCGGGCCGCCGCGTGCAGGTCCGCCATGGCGGCGCGCACCTTGTCCACGATGTCGGCGGGCTCGAGCTTGGCGCCTTGCGCGCGCAGATAGCCCCGGATGCGCTGGAATTCCTCGTTCACCGCACCGCCTCTATCTCGACGAGGCACGAGTTGTAGGTGGTGGCCCCGCAGGGCGCCGCCCGATCCTCGGTGAGGACATTGGCGGCGCCGCGCGTGTCGGTGCCGCCGGCGTCGGGCGTGAACCAGGCGCCTTCCTTGATCGACACCACTCCGGGCGCGATGCGGTCGGTGACCCGCGCCGGCAGCACGGTGGCGCCGCGGTCGTTGAAGACGCGCGCGGGCTGCCCGTCGGCGATGCCGCGCGCGGCGGCGTCGGCGGGATGGATCCAGACGTCCTGCGGATCCGCGCGCGACAGGATGGGCTGGTTGTCGTGCGTGGAGTGCGTGCGCGCGCGCGACTTGGGCGACACGCACTGCAGCGGATGGCGCGGGTCGACCGGATGCGGCGGGAGCCAGGTCGGGATGGGCGGGATCGGGCCGAGCCCGCAGGGATCCGGATTCGCGGCCAGGGCCGCGGAGTAAATCTCGATCTTGCCCGAGGGCGTCGAGAAGGGATGCGCGACGGGGTCGCGCGCTTCCGCGGCGAAGGCCACCGGCTCGGCGGGAGCGGAGAGACGCGCCAGTCCCGCGGCGCGGAAGGCCTCCCAGTCGTCGATCTCGGGGCCGGCCAGCTCGCGCAGCCACTGGTCCTCGGTCTTGTCGTCGTCCGTGGCCAGCCCGAGACGGCGGGCCAGATCGGCGCAGATGTCCCGGTCGTTGCGGCACTCGCCCATGGGCGCGATGGCCTGCTTCATGTAGATGACGTAGTGGCCGCTGCCGCTCCACGGCGTGTGCACGTCATTGCGCTCCCAGAAGGTGGTGGCGGGGAGCACGATGTCGGCGAACCGCGCGGTGGGGGTCAGGAAGTGATCGTGCACCACCATGAAGTCGAGCCCTTCGAGGGCGGCCACCGTCTTGCCGATATTGGGGAGCTGGTTCACGAGGTCGCCGCACACGGAGTAGACCAGCTTGATGTCGGCCGGATAGCCACCCGCGCGGCCGCGCGCCAGGAGATCGGCGAAGAGCGGGGACGCCACGCGCGACTGCGCGGGACTGGGCCCGGCTCCCAGGCGCTTGGCGCCGTGATTGCGCGCGCCCCCGCTGCAGCCGCTGCTGCCGCCCGGAATGCCCACGTTGCCGGTGAGCGCGGCGAGCGCAAAGGCGGCGCGGTGGAACTGCTCGCCGTAGGCGGTGCGGCCGGGCGCATAGCCGCACTGCAGCGCGGCCGGCTTCGCGGTGGCGAAGTCGCGCGCGAGCCGGCGGATGGTGGCGGCGGGCACGCCCGTCAAGGGCTCCGCCCACTCCGGCGTCTTGCGCACCCCGTCGGCGGCGCCCTCGAGATAGGCCCGGTAGGACGCGCCCGGGGGCGCGCCCGCGGGCAGGTGCGCCTCGTCGAAGCCCACCACGCAGCGGTCGAGGAAGGCCTGGTCGTGCCGCCCCTCGCTCACGATCACCTCCGCCATCGCGATCAGCATGGCGGCGTCCGTGCCCGGGCGGATGGCGATGTGCTCATCGGCGATCTGCCGGCTCGTCCGCGTCACCCGCGGGTCCACGCAGATCATCCGGACGCCACCCGCTTTGGCGCGCTGGAGATATTGCATGGTGCCGGTGCCGAAGTGCCCGTCCCCGGGGCTCCAGCCCCAGAGCAGCATGAGCCGCGAGTTGACGTAGTCGCCGGGCTCGCGGCCGGAGAACTTGCAGTCGGCGGCGGGGCCGTAGGTGTGGCGGATGGCGAAGATCTCGGCCTCGTTGGAGAGATTGGACCAGAGCTCGGTGCAGCCGCCCAGCCGGTTGAGCAGCCGGGGCAGCGAGGATCGGTTGTGGAGCGCGGCGGTGCTCCCGGTGCGCGAGCAGTCGAGGATGGCGGCGGGGCCGTGGGCGTCGACCACTCGGCGCAGCGCCGCCGCCACTGCGTCGAGGGCCTCGTCCCATGAGATGCGCTCGAACCCGCCCCCGCCGCGCGGTCCCACGCGGCGGAGCGGATGCAGCAAGCGGTCCGGATGATTCACGCGCTCCGCCGCCCCGAAGCCGCGCACGCAGGCATGCAGCGGCGGCGTGTCCGGGGTCCAGGGCCGCGGGTCGGTGCTGATGCGCGCGATGCGGCCGTCCACCACGTGCGCGTTGACCACGCAGCGCCCGCCGCAGTTGTGCGCGCAGGTGGACGTGACCACCGTCTCGCCGGGGCGGCCGGCGGGGCGGGGCGTCTCGTAGGTGGTGCGGGGAGTCACCCGGCGGCTCAGTCGAACACGATCACGCCGCGGGCCACCTGCCCCCCGCGCAGGGCCGCGAAGCCCTCGTTGATCTGGTCGAGCTTGTAGGTGCGGCTCACGAGCTCGTCGATCTTCAGCCGCCCCTCGAGATAGAGGTCCACGAACTTGGGGAAGTCGATGTTCGGGCGCACCGAGCCGTACATGGTGCCCTTGATGGCCTTTTCCTGGAGCGCCATCATGTAGGGCGTGATGGGCGCGCGAACGTTGAGCGCGGCCATACCCACGATGACGGCGGTGCCACCGGGACGGATGGCGTCCACGATCTGGAGCGTGGTGGCCTCGCCGCCGATGGCGTCGAAGGCATAATCCACCCCGCGTCCCGCGGTGAGCTCGCGCACCTTGTCCACCACGTTCTCACGCGAGGCATTGAAGGTGTGGGTGGCGCCGAACTCCTTGGCGTAGGTCAGCTTGCTGTCGAGCAGATCGGCGGCGGCGATGATGCCGGCGCCGGCCAGCCGCGCGCCCTGCACCACGTTGAGCCCGACGCCGCCGCAGCCGATGACGAGGACCGAGGCGCCCGCCTCCACCTCGGCGCACCGGGTCACCGCGCCCACGCCGGTGGGTACGCAGCAGCCCATGAGTGCGGCCTGCGGCCACGGCATCTCGTGCCGGATCGGCACCAGCATCTCCGCCGGGCACACCACCTTCTCGGAGAAGGTGCCGATGCGCGCCATCTGGTTGATGGGGGCCCCGTCCTGGTGCAGGCGATGCGTGCCATCCAGCATGGCCCACCGTGCGGACGTGTGTCCGTCGCAGAGGATGGTGCGGCCGATCGAGCAGTAGAAGCAGCGGCCGCAATGCGGGCGGAAGGAGAAGATCACGTGGTCGCCCGGCTTGACATTGGTGACGCCCGGGCCGACCTCCTCGATCTGGCCCGCCGCCTCGTGGCCCAGCACCATGGGCAGAGGCGGGGTCCAGTCCCCGTTCATGATGTGCCAGTCACTGTGGCAGATGCCGGCCGCCTTGACCTTGACGCGGGCCTCGCCCACCTTGGGGCCTTCCTGGGTGAGATCCATGATCTGGAGCGGCTCATTGGCTCTGTAAAGGACGGCGGCTTTCATGGATGGCTCTCCCGGGGCTGAGGGGGTGAAGGTCGGCGCCGGCCCGTCCGGCCGTGGGACGAGGATAGTCGAGCTAATCGCGTTTTACCAGGGGCGGGATGCGGTAGAGGGCCGCCGCCGCGCCCAGCGAGAGCACGGCGAGCGCGAGCCACGGCGCGTGGTAGGAGCCGGTGGCCTCGCGGAGGAATCCGAAGAAGGGCGGCCCCAGGAGCACGCCGGACCACGCGCACGACACCGCCACCCCGGTGAGGAGCCCTGCGTAGCGGTGTCCGCCCACCTCGGCGGCGAGGGCGAGGTAGAGCCCGACCCAGCCGAAGGCGCCCGCGCCCGCGAAGAAGGCGACGAGGCCCGCGACGGGGGCGGGCAGGGAGACGCCGGAGGCGAAGATGAGATAGGTCAGCGTCCCGATCAATGAATTGATGATCACGCAGGGCCGGCGGCGGCCGCCGAAGAGCCGGTCGCTGACGATGCCCCAGGCGAGCCGGCCGCCGGTGCCGCCCGCCTGCATGACGGCAAGCAAGGCGCCCGCCGCCACCACCGTCCAGCCCAGCGTCTCCCGCGCGTAGAGGGCGAGGTACGCCAGCACCGAGGCCTGTGTCATGCCCAGCGCGAGGCCGGAGGCCAGGAGCACCGGCAGCGAGCGCGTGGTGAAGAACCGGCCCAGCTCGTCGAACCGCGGGCGCCCCATCCCGGGGATGATGGCGACGGCGCCGTCGCGCCGCATGCCGACCAGCACCGCCGCGGCGGCCGCGAGCGACGCGAGCGCGGCCACAGTGAGGGCGTGGCGCCAGCCGGCGGCCAGCGCGATGGACGGCAGCGACAGCGACGCCACGATGCCGCCCACGGTGAGGCCGGTCTGCTTGACGCCCATGGCGAAGCCGCGCTCGCGCGCGGGGAAGCGCTCGAGGATGGCCTTGCCGGTGGTCGGATTCACCACTGCCCAGCCCAGCCCGGCGAGGAACAGGAAGCCCAGCATCACCGGCAGCCCTTGCGCGTGCGCCGCCAGCGCGATCATGGCCCCGGTGAGGCACTGGCCGGCGGCGAGCGTGAGCCGCGCGCCCAGGCGGTCGGTGAGCCAGCCCGCGGGCAGCGACATCAGCACCCCGCCGAGATAGATCGCGGGCAGGAAGAGTCCGACCTGGGTCCGGGTGAGTCGGAGATCGTCCAGCAGCAGCGGTGCCAGCGGCGCCACGGCCAGCACCGAGATCGCGCCCAGCGCATGCGCGATCGAGACGAGGGCGAGGAGACGCCAGCGTCCACGGTCGCCTCGCTCGCTCGGGATCGTCGTCACGTCCTAGGCCTATCACAGCGTGGGGACGGCGAGATGCGGATTTGCCCTTGTCTCGCCCGGCGCCCAGGGATTAGGCTTCGAACGTTCACCACGATCGAAACGGAGCACGAGCCACAGGGCGGAGTGGGAGCCGAGGAGGCACATCCGGTGACACTGTTTGATCTCACGGGGAAGGTGGCGGTAGTGACGGGCGGCAACGGCGGGATCGGGCTGGGCATGGCGCGCGGGCTCGCCGGCGCCGGCTGCGACGTGGTGGTGGCGGCGCGCAACGCGGACAAGAGCAGCCGCGCGGTGAAGGAGCTCGAGGGCCTCGGAGTCCGCGCCGCCGCCATCTCGGTGGATGTGGCCGACGAGCCCTCGGTGGAGACGCTGATCGCGCGCGCGGTCGAGGCCTTCGGACGCATCGACATCGTGGTGAACAACGCCGGCACCAACGTGCGGAAGCCTCCGGAGGAGCTGGCTCTCGCGGAGTGGCACCACGTGATGGACACCAACCTCACCAGCGCTTTTCTGGTGAGCCGCGCCGCCTATCCCCACATGAAGCGGCAGGGCGGGGGCAAGGTGATCAATATCGGCTCCATGATGTCCATATTCGGCGTGCGCTTCTCGCCCGCCTACGCCGCCTCGAAGGGCGGCATCGTGCAGCTCACCAAGGTCATGGCCACCGCGTGGGCGGGGGACAATATCCAGGTCAACGCGGTGCTCCCGGGCTGGATCGACACCGAGCTGACCCAGGGGGCGCGAAAGCAGATCGCGACCCTGCACGATTCCGTGCTGAAGCGCACACCCGCCGGGCGCTGGGGTGTGATGGCGGACATGTCCGGGGTGGCGGTGTTTCTCGCCAGCCCCGCGTCGGACTTCGTGACCGGCACCGCCATTCCGGTGGATGGGGGCTATTCGATCCAGGGATGACTGCGGTAACATCAAGTCATTGGTAGCTCATAAGGTGGCGGCAAGGCTCGTCGTCCTCGTCCTCATGCTCGCAACCGCCGGCTGCGCCTCGGCCGGGCGCCTGGACACGGCGGCGCGGGAGCCCGCGCCGGCTCCCGCCCTGACCTTCGCGCGGGACACCTTCGCCTTTCCCAACGAGAGCCTGACCAAGAACCGCGGCAAGCCCGACCTCTACGCGAATTACTGCTTCGTGATGGCGCGCGCGGTGACCCAGTTCCAGCGCTTCGCGCGCTTCGAGCCCACCCAGCCGCGCCTGGACACGGCCGCCTACGCGGAGCGGGTCCGGCAGGTGGTCGCTCGCCCGCCCTGGCACGAGCCGCTGCCCGGCGATGCGCGCGTGGTGATCCCGGGCTATGCCTCCTTGCACGACCTGTCGCGGGAGGAGGAGGCGGCGGTGAAGGCGGGGCTGGGCGGGAAGCTCTGGACCATGGTGCACTGGACGAACTGGCGCGTGGTGTTCCCGATGACGGGCGCGCATCAGGAGGGCGTGGCGAGCCTGGTGGTCGACGAGATCCGGGCGCGGCGGCCGGTGCAATTGCTCGTCACGAACTTGCCCAGCTGGGAGCTCAACCACACCGTGATCGCCTACGACTATCGCGTGTCCCCGGCCGGCGATGTGGACTTCGTGGTCTACGACCCCAACGATCCCTACGTCCCCGGCATCATCACCTTCGACCACGCGGCCCGGCGCTTCGTGGCCACGCGCCTCTTCGACACCGAAGTGGGCGGCATCCGCGCCTTCCGCATGTACTACGGGCCGCTCCTCTGAAGGCCTCGATGTCCGCCGGTTCCGTCGCGCGCCCGCACTGGTACTCGCATGGGTGGAACCGTGTCGCCTACTATCGTCTCGCCGACCTGGCGGCAGGAATGCTCCCGCGCCCGCTGCGGCTGGGTGCCGCGCGGCTGGCCGGGCGTCTCGCCGCGCGGCGGCTCGTGGCGGAGCGGCAGCAGGTGCGGGCCAATCTCGCCCGCGTGCTCACCGGTGCCTCCGAGGCCGCCCTCGGGCGCGCCACCGCCGAGACCTTCGCCAACTTCGCCGCCTGCTTCAGCGACTTCCTCACCATCAATCGGGGCGCGCCGGCGCGGCTTTGGGATTACGTGGCGTCGCGGCAGGGAGAAGAGCACCTCGAGGCGGCCTGCGCGGCGGGGCGCGGGGTGATTCTCCTCACCGCGCACCTCGGGAACTGGGAGTTCGGCGGCCGGCTCCTCGTCCCGCGGCTCGACCGGCCCATCCACATCGTGCTGGCGGCGGAACAGGACGCGGATCTCGAGCGTTACCTTCGACGGGAGGGAGAGCGGCTGCGCTTCGTGACCCGGCGGCACGCGACATCTACCCTGGGGCTGCTCGCCGCCCTCCGGCGCAACGAGGCGGTGGCCATGCAGGGCGACCGGCCTACCGGCGAGCGCGGCGACACGGTGGTGGAGTTCTTCGGGGCTCCGGCGCCGTTCGCCATCGGTCCCTTCGTGCTCGCGCGGGCCGCGGGCGCGCCGGTGGTGGCCGCGTATTGCGTCATGGACGCCGACCACCGCTACCGCATCACCGTCGAGTCGCCCATCTGGGTGAAGTCCGGCGAGGAGCCCGCCGCGCTGGCGGCCATGGTTGCCACCCTGGAGCGCGCGGTGCGCGCGCATCCCACCCAGTGGTTCAACTTCTTCGACGTGTGGAGCCCGCCCCGTGCCGCGGCGTGATCGGGTGGCGGTGGTCGCCGCCGGCGTGGCCACGCCCATCGGCCAGGATCTCGACGCGTTCTGGTCCTCGCTGCTCACCGGCGCCAGCGGGATCTCCACCATCGAGCGCTTCCCGGTGGCCGACCTCCGGGTGGGCCGCGGCGGCGAGATCAAGAAGCTCACGCGCGTCACGCGCTGGACCGGCGTGCCGGACTGCCGCGCCACGCGCCTGCTCGTGTCGGCCGCCGACGAATTGACCGCTCAGGTGCCGCTGCGGCCCGCCGACGTGGATCCCACGCGGGTGGCGGTGGTGGTGGGCACCGCACTGGGGGGCGTGGAGGAAGGCGAGCGCGCGCTCGCCGGCGAGGGCCCGCGACGGCGGCTGCGCGGCGCCCTCTACGACGCGCCGGGACACAACCTGGCCCGCTGGCTCGGCGCCCGCGGGCACGTCCTCACCGTGTCCACCGCCTGTGCGTCGGGGGCCACCGCGCTCGGCGTGGGCGCCGACCTCCTGCGCCAGGACATGGCCGACCTCGTGGTCGCGGGCGGCTACGACATCCTCTGCCGTTTCGTGATGCGCGGCTTCGACGCCCTGCGCTCGCTGACGCGGGACGAGGTGCGCCCCTTCGACCGCCGCCGCAGTGGGCTGCTCCTCGGCGAGGCGGGTGCGCTCGTGCTCCTGGCGCGCGAGGCGGACACGGGGCGCCGCCCGCTCGGCTGGCTCCGCGGCCATGCGAGCACGGGCGACGGCTTCCACATCGCGGCCCCGGAGCCGGACGGTCGGGGCCTCGAGCGGGCGGTGCGGCTGGCGCTGGCGGAAGCGGACGCCGCGCCGGGAGACGTGGACTTCGTGAGCGCGCATGGTACCGCCACCCCGCTCAATGACCGGATCGAGACCGCGGTGCTCAAGCGCGTCTTCCAGGCGCATGCGCATGCGATTCCGGTGAACTCGATCAAGGCCACCATGGGGCACACCATGGGCGCGGCCGCGACGCTGGAGGCCATCATGTGCCTGCTGGCGGGACGGCATGGCCAGATCCCGCCCACCCGCCATCTCGAGGTCCCGGACCCCGAGTGCGACCTGGACTATGTGCCGGGGACCGCCCGCGCCCTGCGCCCGCGGCTGTCGCTGAGCACCTCGCTGGGCTTCGGCGGATGCAACGGGGCCCTGATCCTGGAGTCGGCTTGAGCACGACGGTGGCGACGGCACGGAGCGGGAGGGGGATTCTCGCCCCCGCCATCCGGGCCGTCGGGTTCGTGTCCGGCTGGGGCACCGGCATGGGCGCGGTTCCCGCCGATGCGCGGGTGGCGGCGGGGGGCCGGGACGTGGTGCCCCTCGGCCGGCCGGCCGTGGAGGGCGAGCGGTTCCGGCGGGCCACCCGGGAATGCCTCTGGGCCCTTGCGGCCATAGAGGTGATGCTGGAAAATGGAGGGGTTAGCCGGGCCGCGCTGGCCGGGGACCGCACGGCGCTGCTGTTCGTGTCGGCGGCGGTGTACGGGGCGTCGAACCGGGCGTTCATCGAGCGGAGCGGCGGGGGCACGCACTTCGCATACACCGCGCCGGCGGTGGTGTCGGCCGAGGCGGCGATCGAATACGGCTTGCAAGGGCCGGCGGTGCTGTTCATCGGCGGTCCCCCCGCCACGCTGCGGGCGATCTGGTACGGGGCGACCTTGCTCGCGGGCGGCACCTGTGACCGCGCGCTCGTGCTGGCGGTGGAGACGTTCGCGGAATGCGCGGACCTCTACGCGCGGGCGCGGCGACGCAGCGCGCCGCCCTTGGTGGAAGCCGCCGCCTGCGCCTGGCTCGAGCCGGGCGAGGGTCGGCTCGAGCTGCAGGTCCGACGGTCGCCACGGGATGCCGGCACCGGCATCGAGCGCCGGCTCGGCGAGACTTTCGCCTGCGCGCCGCTCGCAGAGCTTGCGATGTGGCGGCAAGCGGGAAGCGCCGGCGATCTCCGGCTGCACGGGCGCTGGCGGGGCGAGGCGGCCGATCTCACCATCACGAAAGGCGGAGCATGACGCAGAAGGAAGTGCTGGACGAACTGAAGGCGATCGTCGTCGAGCGGCTGCGCTTCGACCCGCGGCGGGCTGCCGACATGACGCTCGAGACCACCCTACCCAAGGGCGTGGCCGGCTCGCTCGGGCTGGACTCGCTCGACTTCATCGAGCTCTCGGTGGCCATGGAAGAGCGATTCGGGATCACCATCGAGGAAGGGCAAGACCTCGCGGAGGAGTTCCACTCCCTCGACAGCCTCTCGCGCTTCATCCTCGCCAAGATGGGCCCGGCATGAGCGATCCCTCGGCGCGTTCCCCCGCCGACCCGGAGTGCGCCGCCGGATGACGCGCGTCGTCGTCAGCGGCCTCGGCGTGGTGAGCCCATACGGTGCCGGCGCCAAGACCTTCTGGGGCGGACTGGCTGCGGGCGTCTGCGCGATCCGACCCATCACCCTCATCGACACTGCGGGGTTCCGCTCGCGCATCGCCGCCGAGGTGCCGGCCGACGTCATCTCCGGGCTCGGCGTCTCGTCCCGGCGCGCCCGCGCGGACCGGCTCGGGCTGGCCGCGGCGCGCGAGGCGCTGGCCGACGCGGGGCTCAGCCGCGGCGAGCGCGCGGACGCCGCCCTCATCATCGGCGCGGTGGGCGGCGGCATGCTCGAGGGCGAGGCGTGGTACTGGGAGGAGACGCGGACGGGGCGGCCGTCGCCGCGCATCACGGCGCTGCGCTCCATTCTCCCCTATACCCATGCCGAGACCTTGGGCTGGCGGCTGGGCATCGGCGGCCCGAAGGAGACCATCGTGATGGCCTGCGCCTCGGGTGCGGCCTCCGTCGCGCTGGGTGCCGACCTGATCCGCCGGGGCAAGGTGACGCGCGCGCTCGTGGGGGGCGTGGATGCCCTCACCCGCATCTGCTTCATGGGATTCAACGCGCTCAAGCTCCTGGCGCCCGAGCCGTGCCGCCCCTTCGATCGCGCACGGAACGGCATGTCCATCGGCGAAGCCGCCGCCTTCCTGGTCCTGGAAGACGCGGACGCCTGCCGCGCGCGCGGCGGACACGCGCACGCCGAGTTCCTGGGCGCGGGCATGACCACCGACGCCCATCACGTGACCTCGCCCCAACCCGAGGGGGAGGGGATGGCGCGGGCCATGGAGCTGGCCCTGGCGGACGCCGCGCTGCCTCCGCGATCGGTCCACTACGTCAACGCGCACGGGACGGGGACGCTGCAGAACGACCGCACCGAGGCCCTCGCGCTGGTGCGAGTATTCGGGGCGCGCGGCGTGCCGGTGAGCTCGACCAAGTCGCTGGTGGGCCACACCATGGCGGCGGCGGGGAGCCTCGAGGCGGTGGCCACGGTGCTCGCGCTCCAGCACGGGCTCATCCCGCCCACCGGGAATCTCGTCGACGTGGATCCGGACATTCCCTTCGACTGCGTGCCGCTCACGGCTCGCCCGGCCCCGCTGGAGGTGGCGTTGAGCAACTCCTTCGGCTTCGGCGGACAGAACGTGAGCCTCGTGTTCGGCCGATGAGCGTCGGGCGCCGCGTGGTCGTGACCGGGATGGGCATGGTGAGCGTCGCCGGCGCGGGCGGCACCGGCGTCGTCGCGGACGCGCTGGCGCGGCCCGCGGCCGGCATCGTCCCGATTCGCGGCTTCGAGACCACGGGGCTTCCCTCCGTGCTGGGCGCCGAGGTCGACGATGAGCTGCTCGAGTCCCTGATCGACCGCGACGCGGCCCGCCGGCTCTCGCGCATCTGCCGGTTCACGGTGGCGGCGTGCCGGCTCGCGTTGGAGGACGCGCAGGTGGAGGCGGGCCCGCAGCTCGGGCTCGTGGTGGGCACGGAATACGGCGACTTCCGGTCCAGCGGCGAATTTGCCACGGGTTACCTCAATCGCGGGCCCGGCGGGCTGTCGCCCATGCTGTTTCCCGGCACGGTCATGAACGCGATGGGCGCGGCCGCCTCCATCGCCATCGGCGCCAAGGGGCCCACGGTCACGGTGAACCAGGCCACGATCTCGGGCGATCTCGCGGTGGCGCGCGCGGCCACCCTCGTCGCGCGAGGGCCCGCGGAGGCGGTGCTGGCGGGCGGGGTGGACGAGCTCTGTGGTCCCGTGTACCGGCGGCTCGCCGAGATGGGCGTGATCTCACCGATGCGGCAGGGCTCTCGCCGCCTCGGCACCGAGGGGTGCCGGCCGTTCTCGCCGGACCACAACGGTCCGGTGCTGGGCGAGGGCGCGACCTTCCTCGTGCTGGAGGCGTACGAGGTCGCGCGCGCCCGCGGGGCGTCCATCCTGGCGGAGCTGGTGGCGGCGGAGTGGGGGAATATCCCGGTGGCGCCGCACACCGCGCCCCCGCGGCGGGTCGATCCCCGCTCGCCCCTGCGCCGCGCGCTCGAGGCGAGCGGGATCACGGCGGCCGCGCTCCGCGGCGTGTGGGCCACCGGCAACGGTGATCCCGCCCTCGATGACTGGGAGGAACAGCTCCTCGCCGTCGACCTCGCCGCCCAGCCGGCCCTGCTGCCGCCGCGGTCGCTGACCCCCCGGTTCGGCCAGCACGGCGGGCTCGGCGTGCTGCGCGTGGCCGCCGCCGCGCTTGCCGCCGGGGAAGGGCCGGCCCTCGCCCACGGCCTCGCCCGCGGCGGCTGCCGCACCGCGATCCTGCTCGCCAGGCCCACCTGAGCGGAGTTTCCGTGGGCGACCACCTGATCGTCATCCCGGTCTTCAACGAGGCGGCCACCATCGAGGGGCTGGTGACGCGCGCGCGCGCCTACGGGACCGTGGTGGTGGTGGATGACGGTTCCGCCGACGCCAGCGCGGCGGTGGCCGCGCGCGCCGGCGCCGAGCTCGTGCGGCTCCCGCGGCAGCGCGGGAAGGGCGAGGCGCTGCGGCGCGGCTTCGACGCCGCGCTGGCCCGCGGCGCCGAGCGCGTGGTCACCCTGGACGGCGACGGCCAGCACGATCCCGACGAGATTCCCCGGCTGCTCCAGGCCTCCGCCGAGCATCCGGCCGCGCTCGTCGTCGGTGGGCGGCTGGGTCACGGGCCCGACGGGAATCCCGATGAGCCCGGCTACCGCGTCATCCCGCGCGAGCGCCTCAACGCCATGCGCGTGGCCGGCTTCTTCATCGACTGGCTCACCGGCTATGCGCTGCGCGACACGCAGTCCGGCTTTCGCGTCTACCCGCTGGCGCTGCTCACCGCGGCGCGTGGGCGGCGGGGCGGATTCGTCTTCGAGACCGAGATGCTGCTGCGCGCCGCCGCCCTCGGCCTGCCGCTGGTGGAGACGCCCATCACCGCCGTGCATCACGCGAACCGGCGGAGCCGATTCCGCCCGCTGCAGGACGGCATCGCGGTGACGTCCTTTCTCACCGCCAAGGGCGCGCGGGCGCTGGGCGCGCGACATCGTGATGGTCGTGGCCGCGCTCGTTCGGCCCTTCCGCGCGGAGCGGCGGATCCCGCGGCACCGCGAGGTGATGGCCGCCACCACGGGCATGCGCGACAACTTCGGTGCCTTCATGCTGGCGGTGGCCGCGTTCGCGCTGGCGCGCACGGCCGACACCTGGCGGCGGTGGTGGGAGGATCCGCGCGCGATCCAGATCCGCGAGGCCGGGCTCGCCGCTGTGGCGCTGCCTTTGCTGATGGCCCTGGTGCTCGCGCAGGGCGTGCTGGGCCGCGTGGGCCGCGACCCGCTCACGCCGTTCATCCGGCGTGTTTACGCCCAGGACCGGCTGGCCCGCGCCCTGCGCTCCTGTCAGGTGCGGCGTTCGGCGCGCTCATGACCTCCGAGACCGACGTCCTCGTGATCGGCGGCGGGCCCGGTGGCTCCACCGCCGCCACCTGCCTCGCGCAGGGCGGGCTGCGCGTGACGCTGGTGGAGCGAGAGGCCTTTCCGCGATTCCACATCGGGGAGTCGCTCCTGCCCGCCAACATTCCGCTCCTCGAGCGGCTGGGGGTGATGGACCGGGTGAAGAAGGCCGGGTTCATCACCAAGTACGGCGCCTATATCCACGACCAGGAATCCGATCTCTCGTATACCTTCACCTTTCGTCCCGGCAAGCCCTGGCCGCCGTGGGCCTTCGAGGTGCCGCGCGCCCAGTTCGATCGCGTGCTCCTCGATCACGCCGCCGCCCAGCCGGGGGTCACGATCTGCCAGCCCGCCCGGGTGGACCAGGTCGCCTTCGACGCCGACGGCGTGAGCGCCGAGATCGGCGACGCGTCGGGCGGGCGGACGCTCCGTGCCCGCTTCCTGGTGGACGCCAGCGGGCGTGACGGCTTTCTCGCTTCCCGCCAGGGGGGCCGGCGCGAGCCCATTCCCGGGCTCGGCAAGGTCGCGCTCTTCGCTCACTTTCGCGGGGCGCGGCGCTGGCCCGGGAAGGAAGAGGGCAATATCCGCCTCTACGTCTTCGAGGACGGGTGGTTCTGGTGGATCCCGTTCACCGGTGACGTGACCAGCGTGGGCTGCGTCCTTCATGCGCGCGCGGCGCGGGAGCGCGAGGGATCGGTGGAGGCGCTCTACGAGGAGATGTGCGCGCGCTGCCGGGCGGTGGCGGAGGGTCTCGACGGCGCCGAGCGCATCACCCCGGTGCACACCGCGGCCAACTTCTCGTACCGCACCACGCCGGTGGTGGGTGACCGCTTCGTCTGCGTGGGCGACTCGGTGGTCTTCATCGACCCCATCTTCTCCACCGGCGTCTTCGTGGCGATGCAGTCGGCGGAGCTGGCCTCGGTGGAGATCCTGCGCGCCTTCCGCGACAATCGCTTCGCCGCGCGCCGCTTCGGCGGCTACGTGCGCCGGATCCAGCGCGGGATCCGGCCCTTCACGCGCTTCATCAACCGGTACTACGAGCCGGCCTTCCTCGAGGTGCTGCTCCGGCCGAGGCCGAACCTCGGCATCCTCGACAGCGTGACCGGGCTCCTCGCCGGCGGGGCCTTCCTGCGCATGCCGTTGCGCATGCGGACGTCGCTCGCCATCTTCTTCTGGCTGGTGCGCATCAATACCTGGCGGCGCCGCTGGCGCGGCCAGCCGGTGGAGTCGAGGCTTTCCTGGTAATGCGAAGCCACCTCATGAAGGTCGCCCCTTGGGGCGACCGTAGATCAAATCAGGAATGACCACACACCGCGGACCTAACCCCGCGCTTGTCTCGCGACGCGCGATCCTCGCGGGCGCGGCGGCGATGCTCGCTCCCGGCCGGGCGCGTGCTCAGTCAGGCCGGCCTCATCGCCTGGGGTGGATCTCGACGGAGCCCGAGCCGGACCCCTTCGTCGATGGATTCCGTGAGGGGATGCGCCGTCTCGGCTATACGGAGGGCCGCGACTTCGTGCTCGAGCTGCGGTATGCGCCCGGAAACCTCGATCGGCTCCGGGCCGCGGCGACGGAGCTCATCAGCTCGCGCGTGGCCTTCATCGTCGCCAGCGGCCCTGCAATCTGGGCGATCAAGACCGTCCGCGACGTGCCGGTGCTCTTCGTCATCAGCGGGGATCCGGTGGCCCTCGGGATCGCGGCGACGGTGGCGAGACCGGGCGGGAACTTCACCGGCTTCACCTTCCTCTCGCTCGAGATCGCCGGCAAGCGCGTCGAGCTGCTGAAGCAGGCCATCCCGCCGCTGCGCACCCTGGTCGCCCTGTCCAACACCGGTCATCCGGGCGAGCCCGCCGAGCGGCGGGCCACCGAAGCGGCGGCGCAGGCCCTCGGGCTCAAGCTGATCTATGTGCCCTTCGGCTCGCTGGCGGAGATCGACGCCGCCCTCGCGGCGGTGCGCGACGCGCGGCCGGACGGCATGGTGGTGTTCCCCGATGGTTCCACCATGGTGAGCCGCGCGAAGATTGCCGGCTTCGCGCTCGGCCAGCGGCTGCCGGCGATGTTCGGCTGGAGCGAGTTCTCCGATGCGGGTGGATTCATGAGCTATGGCGCCAACCAGCGTGACACCTATGTGCGCCTCGCCGGCTATGCCGATCGGTTGCTCCGCGGCGCGCGGCCGGCCGATCTGCCCATCGAGCAACCCACCCATTTCGAGCTCGTTCTCAACTTGCGGACCGCCCGGCTCCTCGGGATCACGGTGCCGCCGGCCCTCCGTCTGGCCGCGCATCGGGTGATCGACGCGTGACCCACGACACCGACGTCCTGGTGGTCGGCGGCGGTCCCGGCGGCTCCACCACCGCCACTTTTCTCGCCCGCGGCGGGCTCGACGTCACCGTGGTGGAGCGCGAGGTCTTCCCGCGCTTCAAGGTTGGCGAGTCGCTGGTGCCCAACTGCATGCCCATCCTCGAGCGCCTCGGCGTGCTGGACAAGGTCAAGGCCCACGGCTTCCTCGACAAGTTCGGCGTGACCTTCCATGACCAGGAGCTCGAGCGCGAGGCCACCTTCACCTTCCGCGAAGGACGGCCCTGGCCGCACTTCACCTTCGACGTGCACCGTGCGGAGTTCGACCAGGTCCTCCTCGACCACGCGGTGACGGAGGGCGCCCGCGTGCTCCAGCCCGCCACGGTGGAGAAGGTCGCCTTCGATGCCGAGGGCGTGACCGTGCGGCTCAGCGACGGTGACGGCGAGCGCAGCCTGCGCGCCCGGTTCCTCGTGGACGCGACCGGGCGCGACGCCTTCCTCGCCTCGCGCCAGGGCCGCCGGGAGCCCATGCCCGGCCTCGGCAAGGTCGCCATCTTCGCCTACTTCCAGGGCGCCAAGCGCTGGCCTGGTCGGGAAGAGGGCAATGTCCGGATCTACATCTATCCGGAGGGCTGGTTCTGGTACATCCCGCTCGCCCGTGACGAGACCAGCGTCGGCTGCGTGCTCCACGCGCGCACCGTCCGGGAACGGGACGGTTCGCCGGAGGATCTCTTCCGCGGAATGGTGGAGCGGTGCGACCGCGTGCGCGAGAACCTCGAGGGCGCGCGGCAGGTGACGCCGATGTACACCGCGGCCAACTTTTCCTATGCGGTAGAGCCCATCGTCGGCGACCGCTTCCTCTGCGTGGGCGACGCGGTGGCCTTCGTGGATCCCATCTTCTCGGCGGGCGTCTTCCTCGCCCTGGCCTCCGGCGAGATGGCCGCAGAGGAGATCCTGGGAGCGTTCCGCGCCAACCGTTTCGCGGCGTCGCGCTTCACGGGTTATGCCCGGCGACTCAAGCGCGGGATGCGGCCCTTCACACGGTTCATCACCCAGTTCTACGACCGCCAGTTCCTCGAGATCTTCATGAACCCGCGAGACACCTTCGGGCTCGTGGACACGGTGACCTTCGTCCTCGCCGGCGGGGCCTTCCGCCGCATTCCGCTGAAGAAGCGCCTCTCCCTCGAGCTCTTCTTCGCCATCGTGCGCATCACTCGCCGCATCCGGCGGCGTCAGGGCCGCGCCGAATCCCGACTGGAGTACTAGCCCTGCGGCGCATCTTTCCGAAGGGCTATGGCTTCACCGTGCTCGGCATCGCGGTGGGCATGGCGGGGCTGGTAGCGCTGGGCGCCATGGGCGAGCGGATCAGCCGCTTCATCGAGGGCGGCGACCGCTTCGTGCTCGGCCAGATCTCGGTGGCCGGTGAGGGGATGGGCATGGGCGCGGGCTTCACCGCGGGCGGCCTGCTCCCCGCCGCCCGTATCGCCGAGATCGCCCGCGTGCCGGGCGTCGCTGTCGTGCAGCCGCAGGTCATGCTGCCGATCAGCACGAGCACCTCGCACTTCCTCACCCTGACCCAGGAGCTCGTCATGGGCGTGGATCCCGCCGCGCCTCCGGCCAATCGCCACTACGCCGCCTTGGCGGTCCGCTCCGGCCGCGGGCTCGCGGCCGGTGATCGAAAAGTGGCCGTGGTCGGGAGCGACTTCGCCGCCTCACGCAAGCTGGCGGTGGGCGCCGCCCTGCCCATCGGCGGGCTCGAATTCACCGTGATCGGGATCCTCGACAAGACCCTCACCGCGCCCGACCGCTTCGCGATGCTGTCCCTCGAGGATGCCCGGGACCTCTGGCTCCGCCGCGACCCGTTGCTCTTCCGGGTCTTCGGCTCGGGCGGACTGGCGCGCACGGATCTCAACTCGGGCGCGGCGGTGGGCTGGCAGGAGGGCGTGGACCCGGACGAGCTGGCCCGGCGGATCCAGGCCTCCGTGAAGGGCGTCAACGTCACGATCCCGGGGGAGCTCTCGCGCCTCCTGCGCACCTCCACCGCGTTCTTTTCTGCGCTCCTCATCGGCATCGGCGCCCTGGGTCTCGTCATCGGCGGGCTCTCGCTCGCCAACACGGTGACCGCCGCCGTCTTCGAGCGCATCCGCGACTTCGGCGTCAAGCGCGCGCTGGGCGCCACCGACGCCCAGCTGCTTCGCGAGGTCCTCGGCGAGGCCCTCGGGGTGAGCCTGTGGGGGGTGGGCCTGGGCGTGCTCCTCGCGCTGGCCATCGGCGCCGTGGTGGACTGGCGCACGCTTCGCGAGGGCCAGCAGCTCTTCCACTTCTCGCCGCGGCTGCTGACCTTCGCCTTCGTCTTCGCGGTGCTGCTGGGTGGTCTGGCCGCCGCCTACGCGACGCTCCGCATCGCCCGCCTCTCGCCCGCCGAGGCCATTCGCCGGGGGGCGTGAGCCGGGCGCATCCGCCGGGCACATCCCCCAGGTCTCCCCCAGGCACTTTCAATGATCATCCGGGCGACAGGCCTCACCAAGATCTATCGAGGAATCGACGGCGCCGCGCCCGTGCGCGTGCTGGACGGCGTGGACCTCGAAGCCCGGTCGGGTCAGGTGGTGGCGGTGATCGGGGAGTCGGGCTCGGGCAAATCCACGCTCCTGAATCTCCTCGGGCTGCTCGAGCCCGCCGACGCTGGCGAGATCTGGTTCGACGACGCGCGCGTCAGCCATCTGGGCCGCCGCGCTCAGTGTCGTGTGCGCGGGACGCGGATCGGCTATGTCTTCCAGGCCTTCCTCCTCATCGCCAGCCTGACCGCGCTGGACAACGTGCTCCTGGCCGCGCGCTATGTCGGGCGGGATCGCGGCGAGGCCGAGCGGGAGGCGCTGGCCCTCATGGAGCGGATGGGCGTCGTCCACCGGCGCGGCCACTACCCCGCGCAGCTCTCGGGTGGCGAGCAGCAGCGGGTGGCCTTTTGCCGCGCGGTGCTCAACGCGCCGCCGCTCCTGCTTGCCGATGAGCCCACCGGCAACCTGGACGACGCGCACGCGCGCGTGATCCTGGCCGAGCTGCGGACCCAGGCGCGGGAGCGGGGCGCGGCGGTGATCCTCGTGACTCACCGCGCGGATGCGGCCGCGGAGGCGGATGCGTCCTTCCGGCTTTCCGCGGGACGCCTGGTCGATCGGTAATGGTCCTCGACGCCATCGGCCGGTCGCGTTAGCGCGCCGCGTGGAGCCGTCCCACTTTCCCCCCGCGGCGCGTGTGGCCCTCGTCGCCGCCGCGCTGGCGCTGGTCCTGCTCCTGCCCGGCCTCGGCGTCGCGCCCTTCGACGATCCCGGCGAGGGCCAGCACGCCGAGATCGCCCGCGAGGCGTGGCGGTCGGGGGACTGGCTCACGCTGCGGCTCAACGGCGTCCGGTACTTCGACAAGCCGCCGCTGCTCTATCTGCTCCAGGCGGGGGCCTTCTCGACCTGGGGTCTCTCCGAGTGGACGGCTCGACTGGCTCCGGTGACGGGCGCGGTGCTGGCCATCGCCGCCACCGCCTGGCTCGGCGCGCGCCTGCTCGGTCCCGCCGGAGGGCTGCTCGCCGGCGCCGCCCTCCTGTCCTGCCCCTTCTTCTACGCCTTCGCGCGCTACGTGCGTCCCGAGACCTTGTTCCTGGCGTGCATACAGTGGGGCTTCGCGGGGATCGCGGCGGGGGTGATCGGCGGCTCACGCGCCGGGGCCGTGCTGGGCTGCGCGGCGCTGGGGATGGCCGTGCTGGCCAAGGACCCGCTCGGACTCGCGGGGCCGCTGGCCGCTCTCGCAGTGGCGCTCGCGCTGGCGGGACGGCTGCGCCCCGTGCGGGCGTGGCTGCCGCCGCTGGGCCTGGCGGGTTTCGTCGTCATCGGCGCCGGATGGCCCGCACTCGCCGCCTGGGCCAATCCCGGCTTTCTCTGGTACACCGTCGTGGACAATCACCTGCGCAACGCGGTGCTGGCCCGACTGTTCCCCGACGAGGACGTGCCGCTCGCGGCGGGCGAGTTCCTCGCCGTGGCCGGGATGGGCGCCTTTCCCTGGATCGTGCCCGCCGCGCTCATGGTGTGGACGCTGGCGCGGCGCCGGGCCTGGCGCGACCCGCGCGAGATCCCATGGCTCGCGCTCGCGCTGTGGGCGGTCGGGCTCCTCGCGCTGTTCGCGGTGGTGCCGTTCCGGCTGCCGCACTACGGGCTGCCCGGGTACGGCGCATTCGCCCTGCTCGCCGCGCGCTGGTGGTATGAGCGCCGCGACGGGGCGCGGGGCGCCGCCCTGCTCCATGCCGCGCTGCTGGGGCTGGCGGCGGCGGCGTGCGCGCTCGCCGCGGCCAGTGACGGCCGCCTCTTCGGCGAGAGCGTGCTGGACGTCTCCGATCCCACCGCGCGCAAGGCGACCACGCTCGCCTCCGAGGTGACGGCCATGGCGCTCTGGCCGGCTTTCGCGGCCCTGCTCGCGAAGGCGGCGCTGGTGCTCGGTGTGGGCGCCGCGGCGCTGGCCACGTTGGTCGGCCTGCGTCGGGCCGCCGTGCCCGCCGCCGCGGCGGCGGCCATCGTCGCCGCGACCATGCTGGCCACATTGCCGTTGGTGGGCGAGGGCCTACGCACCCTTGCCGCCTCGCGCGCGGTGGACCGGCTCGGCGCCGAGCTGGCCGCCCGCGCGCGGCCGGCCGATCTCATCGTGCACGAGGGCCCCATCGAGGCCTCCGGCGCGCTCGAGCTCTATTCCGGGCGCCGGCCGGTGCTGCTCGACGGGACGCGCAGCGTGCTGGCCTTCGGCGCCACCTTCGCCGACGCGCGGGACACGTTCTGGTCGGCGGAGCGGTTCAAGGAGGCCTGGCTGTCGGGTCGCACGATGTACCTCGTCACGCCGCGCGCGCCCGAGCGGAGCGTGATCGCCGGGCTGCCGCCCGACCGCGTGCGGCTCCTGCTCAGCCACAATGGCCGGCGGCTCTACGAGAGCGCCGGCGCCGCTCAGCCCTCGCGGTAGAGCACCAGCAGGAGGCCGATGGCGACGAGGGCCGGCGGCCAGATCCGTCCCGGGATGCGGCCCTCGCGCGCGGGCAGCCGGAGCTCGAGCCAGCGCGCCCAGCCGGCGACTACGGCGAGGGCGCCCAGCGGCAGGTGCGTGATCTCCATGAGATACGCTTCCTTCACGTGCACCAGGGGATGCGCGTGCGCGAGGAGGAGCCCGCCGCCCACGGCGACGAGCAGCGGAAACACGCGAGCCCAGGGCTCGGCGGCCAGCCGGCCCGTACGCACCAGCCACTCGAACAATCCCAGCGCACTGGGCAGCAGCGCGAACACGCGATGCTGCAGCACCTCGGGGTCCGTGAGGCCGTCGATCAGCGTCTCGGTCTCGCTGAGCGGCCAGCTTCCGGGATCGCTGCGGAAGAGGAGGAAGACCGACAGCGGCAGGAAAGCCAGGGGCCAGTGGCGGGCCCAGCCGATGCCGGCCAGCCGGTCCAGCACGGCGAGAAGGCCCAGGCCCAGCACGAGGAGCCCGGCCACGTTGTGGTTGTACTCGGACCACGCGATGTCCGCCGTCGTGCGCGCGGCGAGCGGATCGTCGAGGTCGGAGACGGCCTCGAGCTGGGCGAGGCTGGGCGTGGTCAGGTGCGGCCAGCGCGGGGTGAAGCGAGCGAGCACCTCCGCCGGCGTGGCGCGGTCGGCCACCACGTCCACCGCGGGCGGGGCCGAGCCGAGCGAGGCGGCCACGAAGAGGAGCGTCACGCCGAGTCCCGCCTCCACCTCGACGAGGCGGCGCAGCCGCGCCGGGAGGACGGCGCGGCCGGGTGGGCGCCGGCGCACCGCGGCCCAGTTGAGCGCGCCCAGCCCGAGGAGCCCCGCGAAGAGCACGAGCTTGGTGGCGAGCATCCCGCCGTAGGACGTGCCCACCAGGGCGTCGAGCGCGCCCACATAGACCAGCGCGAGCGCGGCCCCGGTGACGGCGAGCGTGGCGACCGAGCCGAGCGCGAGCCGGGAGAAGGCGGCCAGCGCGCCCGCGGGCCAGTGCTGCGCGCCGCGCGTGACCATGAGCGCCACGAGATGGAGCAGGCCGCCCACCCACACCGCGGTGGCCATGTGATGGAGCGCGTCGAGGCCGAGGAGGGCCGCCCGGCCGTCCAGCCTCGCGGCGGCATGACTGGTGCCCGCCGCGCTGGCGGTGAAGGCCAGCGCCGCGCCCAGCAGCGCGAGCCGGCGCCCCCGCGCGGCGGGTGCGCGGGCCACCGCCGCGACCGCGGCGAGAGTGCCCAGCCCGCAGACGAGGCGCAGCAAGCTCGCGTGGACCAGCGGGGTGGCGAGCACGGTACCCGGTGACCATCCGGGCGCGTCGGCGACCGATGCCAGAACGAGGACGAGGCTGCCGGCCTGGGCGGCCGTGGCGAGGGCGGCGCCCCAGGCGGTGAGCGCCAGCGAGCGGCGGGCGGCGCCGGCGAGCGCGGGCTCCGCGCGGAGCCAGGGGAGGAGGACGACGAGGCCGACGGCGGCGCCCCCGAGGGCCAGAGCCTGGCCGCTGAGCCCGAGCGCGCGGAGGAAGACGAAGGCCAGGGCGATCACGCGCTCCGAGTATCCCACGCGGGGGTCGGTCACGCGCGCGGGCTCCGTGTATAGTACGAACTGTCCCTATGGCGCCCGACTATCTCCGCACGCTGTTCCTTCATCCGCCCTCCACCGATGGTTTCGACGGCGGCGCGGGCTCGCGGTATCAGGCCCGGCGCGAGATCCGCTCCTTCTGGTATCCGACCTGGCTGGCTCAGCCCGCCGCGCTGGTGCCGGGCTCGCGGCTGGTGGACGCCCCGCCCGACGGCCTCACCCTCGACGACGTGCGGCCGCTCGCGCGGCAGTACGACCTGTGCGTGATCCACACCAGCACGCCCTCCTTTGCCGGCGACGTGCGGGTGGCGGAGGCCCTCAAGGCGGAAAATCTCCAGCTCATGATCGGCATGGTGGGCGCCGCGGTGGCGGTGGCGCCGGAGGCCTCCCTGCGGGCGAGCGCAGCGCTCGACTTCGTGGCACGCAGCGAGTTCGACTTCACCGTGCAGGAGGTGGCGCAGGGCCGGCCCCTGGCGGGGATCGCGGGGCTCTCGTATCGCCGCGGGGACCGCATCGCGCACAACCCGGAGCGGACCATCCTCGAGGACATGGACCGCCTGCCCTTCGTGACACCGGTGTACCGGCGCGATCTCACCGTCGAGAACTACGCCATCGGGTACCTGCGCCACCCCTACGTCTCGCTGTACACCGGGCGCGGGTGCCGTTCGAAGTGCACGTTCTGCCTCTGGCCCCAGACGGTGGGCGGGCAGCGCTATCGCACTCGCAGCGTGGACCACGTGGCGGAGGAGATGGCGCTGGCCCAGCGGCTCTTTCCCGAGGTGAAGGAGTTCTTCTTCGACGACGACACCTTCACCGACGACCTGCCGCGCGCGGAGGCCATCGCCCGGCGGCTGGGCCCCCTCGGCATCACCTGGTCGGTGAACGCCAAGGCCAACGTGCCCGCCGCCACGCTCGCGGTGCTGCGGGACAACGGGCTGCGGCTCCTCCTGGTGGGCTACGAGTCCGGGGACCAGCGCATCCTCAACAACGTGAAGAAGGGGGTGCGGCTCGACGCCGCCCGCCGCTTCACCCGGGAGGCCAAGGACCTCGGCATCACCATCCACGGCACCTTCATCCTGGGCCTGCCCGGTGAGACGCGCGAGACCATCGCGGAGACCATCCGCTTCGCGCGGGAGATCAACCCGCATACCATCCAGGTGTCGCTGGCCGCGCCCTACCCGGGCACCGCGCTGTACGCGGAGGCGCAGCGCAATGGCTGGCTCGAGTCCGAGAGCCTGGTGGATGGAGACGGCGTCCAGGCGAGCGCCATCGGGTACCCGCATCTGCCGCGCACCGAGATCTTCCAGTCGGTGGACCTCTTCTACCGCCGCTTCTACTTCCGCCCGCGCAAGATGATCTCGCTGGCGGCCGAGATGGTGCGTGACCGCCAGGTCATGCGCCGCCGCCTCCGCGAGGGCCGCGATTTCCTGCGCTTCCTCCGGAAGCACCGCACCCCCCGTGTGCGGGTGACCGCTTGACGGAGCCGGCGGCGTGCATGTGCTCGTGATCGACGCCATCGCTCCGGAGGGAATCGGCTACCTGCGCGAGCGCGGCTTCACGGTGGACGAGGTCTCCAGCACGCTGCCCCGCGAGGCGCTGCTGGCGCGCCTGGGCGACTACGAGGCCATCGTCACGCGGTCGTCCACCACCGTCACGCCGGAGTTCCTCGCGCACGCGCGCCGGCTGCGCATTCTCGGCCGCGCCGGGGTCGGCGTGGACAATATCGACGTGGACGCCTGCTCGCGCCAGGGCGTGGTGGTGGTGAACGCGCCCTACGGCAACGTGGTGTCGGCGGCCGAGCACACCGTGGGCATGCTGCTGGCGCTGGTGCGCAAGATCCCCTCCGCCAACGACGCTCTCAAGCGCCTGGACTGGGACCGCGGCATCTACGGAGCGGAGCTGTTCCGGAAGACGGCAGGGGTGATCGGCCTGGGCAAGGTGGGGTCGCGGGTGGCCGCCCGGCTCCGCGCCTTCGAGATGGAGGTGCTCGTCTACGATCCCTACATCCCGGAGAGCCGGGCCCGCGACCTCGGCGTCCGCCTCACCGACCTGCAGACCGTGCTCACCCAGTCCGACGTGGTCACCGTGCACGTGCCGCTGTCCGACGAGACCGAGAACCTCCTCGCCGCGCGCGAGCTGGCGCTGCTCAAGCCCGGCGCGCGGCTGGTGAACTGCGCGCGCGGCGGCATCGTCAACGAGGGCGATCTCCTCGCCGCGCTGGAGTCGGGCCGGCTGGCAGGGGCGGCGGTGGACGTGTGGACGGAGGAGCCGCCCGTCTCCGATCTGGTCAAGCGCCTCATCGCCCACCCGCGCGTGGTGGTGACCCCGCATCTCGGCGCCAATACGCTGGAGGCGCAGGTCAACGTGGCGGTGGACGTGGCCCGCCAGCTCGTCGCCTTCCGCGACGGGGAGCTGGTCGAGCACGCGGTGAACATCCCGGTGGGAGACCGCGAGACGGTGGCCGAGCAGCGGCCGTTCCTCGCGCTGGCCGAGCTGCTCGGCCGCTTCTGCGTCCAGCTGGAGCGCGACAATGTCGAGCGCGTGGAGGTGGAGGTGGCGGGGCAGGTGGGTCGGCACGACCCCGAGCTCATCGCCCGCGCCGTGCTCAAAGGACTCTTCGGCGGGGTGACTGCGCAGGCGGTGAACCTGGTCAACGCCCACCTGGTGGCGCGGGAGCGCGGGGTGGCGGTGGCGGTGCGCACGGACGAGAGCGCGGGGTCCGGCTACACCAACCTCATCACCGTGACCACGCAGGCGGGGACGGGGCGCAAGATCATCGCGGGCACCGTGTTCGACGGCACTCCTCGCATCGTCCGGCTCCGGGATCTCCACATCGAGTTCATCCCCGAAGGGCACATCCTCGTGCTCTCATACGAGGACCGGCCGGGGATGGTGGGGAAGATCGGCTCCATTCTCGGCCGCCACAACGTGAACATCGCCTCCATGCACGTGGGCCGCCGCACCCGGCGCGGGGGCGCCATCGTGGTGCTCCTCCTCGACGAGGCGGTGAGCCCCGAGGTCATGGAGGAAGTGGCGAAGGCGGTGGACGCGGATTTCACCCGCCTGATCCGGCTGGACGCATGAGCCGGCGGCGCGCGACGGGCGCCTTGCCGCGGGGCGCGGCGCCGTTCGAGGCGCGGCCCTGGGGCGGCTACCAGACGCTCGAGGAGGGCCCGGGCTACAAGGTGAAGCGGCTCGTGGTGGAGCCCGGCCATCGCTTCAGCCTCCAGCGGCATCGCCGCCGCGCCGAGCACTGGGTGATCGTGGCGGGCTCGCCCAAGGTCACCGTCGGCGGCCGCAGCCGCCGGCTCCGCCCGCGCGAAGCGGTGACGGTGCCGCGCGGCGCCTGGCACCGCGTCGAGAACGTGGGGCGCGTGCCCGTCGTCATCGTCGAGGTCCAGTACGGCGCCTATCTCGGCGAGGACGACATCGTGCGCAAGCAGGACGACTACGGGCGAATCGGCCGGCGATAACCGCCCGCTACTGCCCGCCGCCTCCGTAGTAGAAGTGAGCGCCGATGCCGAAGTAGTCGATCTCCTTCCGGAGGAACTGCCCGTCGGGCGAGTTCCCGTGGAAATACTCCAGCATCACGAGGAGCCGCCGGCCCAGGATCTGCGCTCGGTCGAACTGGACGCCCGCGCGCACGGAGATCTCGGGGTTCCAGCGATTCTCCTCGCGCGCCTGCACGTTCACCGCCGCCACCGGCGTGACCCCGGGGAGGAAGAACAGCCGCTTTCGCACCTCCACGCCGCCCCCCACGATCCAGGGCTCGAGGCTGGAGGGATCCCGGTTGAAGAGATAGCCGCCGCCCGCGTAGACGCGAAGGACGCGCTCGAGGAAGTGGTAGGAGAGCTTGAGGTCCACCGCCTCGTAGGCCAGGTTCACGCGGTCGGGGCGGCTGCGGAGCAGGAACTCGTCTCCCAGATGGGAGCTCTGGTGGAAGACGCGGGCCAGGGCCTGAAACGGACCGACGGCGTAGGCGCCGGCGGCGCCCACGAAGTAGTCGGCGTTGACCAGGTCGTGAGAGTCCGAGTTCATGTCGAAGATGGCGAACACGCCTGCCTGGAGGCCGACCTCCCAGTGCCCGCCGAAGGGGGCTGCATCGCGATAGATCGGGATGGTCTCGCCGAAGTTGACCGAGGCGATGTCGGTGAACTGGTCGTCGCCGAGATAGCGCTGATAGGCCGCGGAGAAGTGGGGCCAGCGCGGGTCGGCCAGGAGCGCGTCGAAGAGATAGCCGCGGGGCAGGAAGCCGAGGTCCATCTTCTCGGCGTCCTTGTCGGGAGTAAGAGCCGGCGATGGGTCTGCGGCACTAACCGCGGCTGGGGCGGCGGCCGCCGCCCCGACGGAGCGTGGCGGCGGCGTGTCCACGATCTCGACGCCGGTCACGCCGGGAATGCGCTGCAGCGCAGTGAGGACGCGTCCCCGATCCGTTGCACCGATCGCGCTCGCGGATAGGCGGACGACGCCACCGTCCACGCTGATGGCGGGCGCCCGGAGCCCGAGCGTCTGCTCGAGCAGCGCGGTGGCATAGCCGCGAAGATAGGCATCGTCGGCCGGCGCGGCGACGGCGGCGGCCGCCCCCAGGACGGTCAGCACGGATGCGAGGGCGATGGCGCGAACGAGACGGGGCAACCCCGATGAGCGGGCGAGCGCATTGGTCATGGGCGTCCTCCTCCGGCTACTCTCTCACGGAGGCGAGCGGCGCGCTGCGCCCTACGCCCCGGAATTGCTAGCGAACTGGTGGCGGGGGTGGCGGAGGCGGCGGGGGTGGAGGTGGCGGCGGGGGTGGGGCAACGCCTCGAGCCGGATACGCCGTGACGGGCGCCCGCTGGCCGGGGATCTGATTGCCCTTGGCGTACATGCACTGCTGGTACGCGGCGTCGTAGCGCCCCTGGACGGTGGCGGCGGAGTAGGCCCCGGCATTGGCGCCCACCGCGGTGCCTCCGAGCAGGCCGCCGCCCGCGCCGATGGCGGCGCCCGCCCCCGGATTGCCCGCAGCGGCGCCGATGGCGGCGCCCAGTCCCGCCCCGATCACGGTGCCGATCACCGCCCCGGCGGCGGTACTCTGGTGTGCCGACGTCGCCGCGTCGCCGCTCTGCTGCTGCGCCCACTGCCGGCAGGCGGCGTCATCAGACTGGAACTGCTCGAACGTCTTCCCCGACCCCGGCATGACCGCGACGCTTGGACCTGGCGGCACGGTGACACAGCCGGAGGCGAGCAGGACCACCAGCGCGCCCGCGATCCACCTGGTCGGCTTCAGGCGGGTCGGCTTCATGGCCGCCTCCCGCCGGAGCGCTCGAAGAGGTGATGCATCTCGCTCTGGAGCTGCTTCATCCGGGCCTTGACCTGGCCTGCCTTGGCGAGCTGCTCGGGCGTGAGGATGGCGCGCACCTCCAGGGCGATCTGGGCGCTGTCCTGCAGGAGCTGCTCGCGCAGCTGACCGATCTGCTGCAGCTGAGGCTGGAGGTCGGCGGTCTGGACAGGGCCGGCGGCGAGCAGCTTGTCGGCCAGCTCGTCCTGGGAGCGGCGGAGCTGCTCGAGCAGGTTGCGCGTCGCCGTCCGATGCGCGGACAGGATGCCGTGCACCTTGGTCTCCTGCTCCGGCGTGAGGTTCGCGGACCGGATCAGGAACGGCAGCACCATGCCGCCCTCGCGGCCCCACGGCCCTCCCCGTCTCCCCTCCGTCTCCATGCCCTGGCCGGCGGCGGGCCGTGTCACTCCGGCCGCATCGATCAGCATCCCCAGCATCACGATCCCCAGCATCACCATCCTCAGCATTCCCACCGGGTTCCGCGCTCGAATCATGGAGACTCCTCGCCCGCCTGACGCACGGGCTCCGCATGGGCCAGCAGGGCCGGCGTGCAGCCGGCGGTGACGAGCCAGTCGGCTCCGTCGCATACGCTCGTGTCCTCGTCGGCCTGATCCTCCGGGGCGTCCACCGGCGCCGGTGCATAGCCGCGCAGGGAGAAGAGCGCCAGGGAGACCTCGGTGAGCATGGCGCTGGCTTCCTCCGGGCGCATCGCGGGCGGGACATCGGTGATCGCGCGCCACACCGCCACCTCCACCCAGAGCAGCGCGGCGAGGGCGAGGGCGCCGGCGCCCACCGCGGCGGGAAGCCAGCGTCGCAAGCTCGGCACTGGGCGGGTGTGGGGGATGGGCCCGTGCGCCAGCACCGCGGTCACCACGTCGAGATCGCGGGTGAGCGCGTCGAGTCGTGCCGCGCAGGCGGGACAAGCCTCCACATGGGCCTGCTCGCGCGGGTCACCGAGGCCCGCCTGCAGATGGACCAGACGCCGCTCGGGCAGGCATCGGCTCATCGCGTGTCCGCCAGCTCAACCCGCAGGCGATGCACGGCGCGGAAGAGGTGGCGCTTCACGGTGCCCGGGCTCAGGCCGAGCGCGGCGGCGATTTCGGGGCCCGACCAGGCCTCGACATGTCGGAGCACGAACACCTCCCGCTGCCGATCCGGAAGCGACCGGAAGGCCAGCCAGATCCGGCGGCGCGTCTCGCTGCTGATCGCGGTGTCCTCCGGGGTCAGCCCCCGATCGACGATGGGTACCTGCTCGATCGGGTCACTCCAGCGCCGGAAACGCTGCCACCAGCCTGCCCGCCGGCGGTCGCGGCAGGTATTCACCGCGATGCGGGTGAGCCAGGCGCCCCAGTCTCCGGGCGGACCCTGGCGACGCTCGGATTCGAGTGCCTTGACGAACACTTCCTGTACAACCTCCTCCGCTTCCTGGCTGTCGCCGAGAAGTAGCTGGCAGAGACGCCGCAAGCGACCGGCGTGGCAACTGACAGCGTCCTCGTACCCTTGAGCCAGGCCCACGGTCAGTGGGACGAGCCGTCGGGCCGTCTTGCTTACAATGACGAGCGACAGGGGGCGGTGGTTGACCGGTGGGAGAAGAAAACGCAGGCGCGACGAACGGTTACTGCATCCAGCCGGAAACGCCCAGATAGTGCGCGGCCAGGCCCAGATACTCGTGGAGCACCCGCTCGGCCATCCGGCGCTCTCGCCACCAGCCGTCCCGAGGGAAGGGCCCATAGGGACTGCCCCGAACGATCGCCGCGACCCCATCGCTTCCGCGTCGGTACCAGATCGTTTTTACCCGGCGCGTATGCTCAGGCGAGCTCACGAGAATGAGACGGTGCCAGCCGCGCGCGCGGGCTTCCTGCCGCACCAGGGCCAGCTCGTCCTCGGTGATCTGTGCTGTCTGGGCGATGGTCACGAGGGCGGCCGCGGGGATGCCGAAGTGGAGCAGCGCGGCCTGCGACTCGCCCTGGACGTCCAGAGGCCGCACGCCCATCTGCACGAGCGCCGCCACGCGCTCGGGATTCACGGGGTGGGACACGATGACGCGAGGGGCCCAGCCCTGCTTGAAGAGATCGGCCACTGCGCGCTCCCGGAAGGGCGCGCCGCCCGCCACCACCACGAGGGCGTCGGCGTCGGCGAGCGCGTCCTCCACGATCAGGGCGCGCGCCACCGCGCGGAGCAGGGGCCCGTGCAGCGCCCAGAGCGTGACGCCAAGGAGTAGGCCCCCCGCGACAATTCCCAGCAGCCGGCGACGTCTCACCGCTCGAGCTCGATCAGGTACTCCTTCACCCGCCGGGCGTCGGGGGCGTCGGGCTTGAGCGCCAGGTATCGCTCGAAGGCCTCGCGCGCCCGGACATTGTCCCGAGCCTGGTAGTAGAGGTAGCCGAGCTGGCGGAGCGGGTCCGCAAACGCGGGGTCGAGCGCGATGGCCCGCTCATAGGCCTCGCGTGCCTGCTGGACCAGCCGCGGCCGGTCCTCGGGCCGCGGGGCCCGCTGCGCCTCGAGCCGATGGAGATCGCCGTAGTAGAGGTGAGCCACCGGGTCCGCCGGCGTCAGGGCGAGCACGCGGTCGAGCTGGCTCCGGCCGAGCCCGAAGCGGCCGGCCCGGACGTCCAGCGCGGCGTTCTCCCGCAACGCCAGCCGCGTGCGGAGCGCGTAGGCCTCGCTGCCCCTCGTCAGCGCCTCGAACGAGGCGTCAGCAGAGTTCGCGAGGAGCCACTCCCGCGTGCCGGCGAGCCGCTCGTCGAGCCGGGCGCGATTGCCGAGGTAGAAGCCCTCGAGACGGATCGGGCCGCCCGACTCCCCGCGGAGCCGCTCGAAGGCGCGCGGGGCCTCGCGCGGATCGTAGCCCGCCCGCACCATGCGGGCGAGGCCTTCGGTGTCGGCCTCGCGCTCGAGGTCGCGGCCATAGCCGGTGACGGCGGCGGTGTAGGTGAGCGGCAGCCCCTGACTGACGAGCAGGCTCGACCCCGAGGGCGAGGCCGTATCCGGCGCCTCCCGGCCCGCGCGAAGGGCGTGCCGCCCGGTGAGGTGCACGGCCTCTCGCCCCAGGATCGCGGCGAGCTGGGCTTCATTGTCCAGGCGGGCCAGGAGCCCGGTGTGGACGAAGAGCCGACCGTTGGGCAGCGCGAACGCGTTCGGCGCGGCGTCGCGGAGCACGGTGACGCGGACGGTGGGGGCGTCCGCCGCCGCGATGAGGCGGGTCATGAGGTCCGCGAGATACTCGTCCAGCGGGGGCTCGTCGTGGACCCGGACCGTCCGGAGGAAGCGCTCCTCCTCTCCGCCGGCCTGGTCCCGGAGGGTGCGCTCCTCGACCTCGGAGGGGATCGCGGTGGAGGCGCAGCCCGCGAGCTGGCAAATCACGAGAAGCCGCGTCAAAAGCTTGGTCGCTGGTCCCCATCGCCTGTAGGATGGCCGCGAGGAGGTGCTCCCTATGCGTCGTGCGCTCATCATCTCGGTAATCATGCTGACCCTCACGGCCTGCGCGTCGTCTCCGACGCGACCGCAGCGAAGCGAGTTCGAGGACATCCCGGTCCCCAAGGGCCTGACGGTGGACATGGACAAGTCCACCATCATCGAGTCGCCCGCGGTCAAGGCCGCCCGCATCTTCTACAAGGGGCGCGTGGAGCCGGACAGTCTCGGCACCGCATTCCGGACCACTCTGGAAGCCAATGGGTGGCGGCATCTGTCGTCGACCACCGCGTCCAGCAAAGGTACCACGCAGATATACGAGAAGACGGGGAACTCGCTCCAGATCCTGATCTACGAGGGCATCTACTACACGTGGGTGGAGCTCTCCGCGACCAGATTCGTGAGCGGGTCCGCGCAGTCCGCGCCGGCTCCCGGCGCCACACCCGTCCCCGCGACCCGCTAGCGCGATCGCGCCTCCTCTCGCCCTCCCTCTCCTCCCGTTGCGGGGGAGAGGGCAGGGTGAGGAGCCAGTGGGCCGAGCAGGCCTAGGGGCGTCGCCAGTCCCGACCCTCGCGCTCGAGTAGCGTGTCGGCCTCGGCGGAGCCCCAGGTGCCGGCCTCGTAGTTGGGAAACTTGCGCGGGTCCCCTTTCCCCCAGGCCTGTACCACCGGCTCCAGCAGCTCCCAGGAGAGATCGACCCAGTCACCGCGGGCGAACAGCGTGGCGTCGCCCTTCATCGCGTCGAGCAGGAGGCGCTCGTACGCCTCGGGCGGCTCGGCCCCGAACGCCTTGTGATAGTCGAAATCCATGTCCACCAGCTTGATGCGTGGCTCGGAGCCCGGCAGCTTGGCGCCGAATTGCAGCGAGATCCCCTCGTCGGGCTGAATGCGCAGGATGAGCCGGTTCGGCTCGGCGGGAGTCTCCGGGTTGCGCCGGAAGACCAGGTGGGGCGTGCGGCGGAACTGCACCGCGATCTCGCTGGTGCGCTTGGGCAGGCGCTTGCCGGTGCGGAGGTAGAACGGCACTCCCGCCCAGCGCCAGTTGTCCACGCCCAGCTTCAACGCGGCATAGGTCTCGGTGATGGACTCCGCCGAGACGCCCTTTTCCTCCCGGTAGCCGGGCACGCGCTGGCCTCCGACGAAGCCCGGCCCGTACTGGCCGCGCACCGCCACCGAGTCCACCTCGCCCGGCGGGATCGGTCGCAGCGCCCGCATCACCTTGGTCTTCTCGTCGCGTACGGGATCCGCGTCGAAGGTGACCGGCGGCTCCATGGCCACCAGGCAGAGGAGCTGGAGGATGTGGTTCTGGATCATGTCGCGCAGCGCGCCCGACTCCTCGTAGTACGCGCCGCGGCCCTCCACGCCCAGGGTCTCGCCCACCGTGATCTGCACGTGGTCCACCTGGTTGCGATTCCACAGGGGCTCGAAGATACCGTTGGCGAACCGGAAGACGAGGATGTTCTGGACCGTCTCCTTGCCGAGATAGTGATCGATCCGGTAGACCTGATCCTCGCTGAACACCCCGTTCACCACGTGGTTGAGGGCGCGTGACGAGGCGAGGTCGCGGCCGAACGGCTTCTCGATGACGATGCGCACCCAGGAGTCGGCGCCTTCGCCGCGCTGGAATCCCGCCTCCCCGAGCCGGTTCACGATATGGGGATAGAGCGAGGGCGGGGTGGAGAGGTAGAAGAGCCGGTTCCCGCTGGTGCCGCGCTCCCGCTCCACCTGCTTGATGAAGTCGCCCAGGCCGGGATAGATGCTGGGATCGGCGGGATCGGCGGTGTAGTAGAAGAGCGCCTGGGAGAAGCGCTCCCACACCCGCTGCGACGGAGGCTGGACCCGCGCGAAGTCGGCGATGGCCTCGCGCATGTTGGTGCGGAAGACCTCGTTGCTCATCTCGGTCCGCGAGACCCCGATCACCGCGAAGGGCTCGGGCAGTACCCGGCTCTGGAACAGCGACCACAGGGCGGGCACGAGCTTGCGCTTGGTGAGATCGCCCGAGGCGCCGAAGATCACCATCACGCAGGATTCGTCGGCCACGTCATCCCTTCCGCGTCACCGCGCGCACCGCCTCGACGAGCTTCTCGAGCGTGGCCGGCTGGGCGCCCCGGAGGTGAACCCGCGCCACGCGGCGGCCGGCCTCGGCCAGGGCCTGGAGATCACCCAGGGCCTGGGCCGCCTTCAGCGTCCCGAAACCGTACCCGGGCCCCGGGATGATGAGCTCCTCCGCGTCGTCGATGGTGAGCTGCAGGAAGAGCCCGTTCGGCTTCCCGCCCTTGTGGAGCTGGCCGGTGGAGTGGAGGTAGCGCGGGCCATACGCCACCGTGGTGGCGACGCGGAACCGGTCGCGCAGGAGGACGCGAATCTCCTTCAGGCGCTCCCCCGCGTCCGGGGTCGGCGTGAGGTAGGCCTGGATGGCGAGGTAGTCCCCCGGCTGCGCCTGGGTGAAATGAGCGCCCAGCCCCTCGGCGAAGGAGTCGGGCTTGTCCTCCCCGCCGGTCATGAGCGCGAGTCCGCCTTCCTCGGCCACCACCTTCCACTCGGGGAGCCGGTGCGTCTTGCGCCAGCGCTCCAGGAGCTCGCCGGTCTTCTCCTTGGCCGAGGCGACATTGGGCTCGTCGAAGGGATTGACCGCGAACAGCGCTCCCGTCGCGGCGGTCGCGATCTCCCAGCGGACGAACTCGCCGCCGAGCTCGAGCACATCGTTGAGCTCGAGGCGTATCACCGGGTGCCCCTCCGCGGCGAGCTGGCTCAGCGCGGCGTCGTGCGCGCTGTCGCCCTTGAGGAGGACGGCCACGAAGAGGCGGTCATCGCCGTACACCGGGGGCGCCCCGAGCGGTTCCGCGTCCACCGGCACCAGCCCCTTGCCGTCCTTGCCCAGCGACTCGGCGAGGAGCTGCTCGATCCAGGATCCGAACGAGCGGAGCTTGTCCGAGAAGACGAGGGTGACCTTGTCGCGGCCGGCGCCCGCGAAGGCCGCCAGCGCCGCGCCGAGGCGGAGGCCGGGATTCTCGGCCGGGGGCACCTCGCGACCGCACGCGTCCAGCATGTTCTCGGCGCGCTCGAGGAGGCTCTTGACGTCCACCCCGATGAGCGCCGCCGGCACCAGCCCGAAGAAGGAGAGCGCGGAATAACGCCCGCCGATGGTGGCGGGGTTGAGGAAGGTGCGCCGGAACCCCTCCTCCGCCGCGAGCTTCTCCAGCGGCGTCCCCGGGTCGGTGATGGCCACGAACTGCATGCCGGGCTTGGGGGGCCGTCCGCCTTCGACCTGAGCGCGGAAGAAGGCGTACAGCGAGGTCGTCTCGAGGGTGGTGCCGGACTTGGTGGCGACGACGAACAGCGTCTTGGGGAGATTGATCCGCTCGAGCACGCGCTTCACCATGCCGGGGTCGGTGGAGTCGAGCATGAGGGGATCGGGGAAGCCCATCTTGGAGCCGAAGGTGAGGTTGAAGACCTCGGGCGCGAGGGACGAGCCGCCCATGCCCAGGAGCACCACGTGCGTGTGCTGGAGACGCCGGATCTCGTTCGCGAAGCCCCGGAGATCCTCGGCCGTCTCGCGCATGACGGTGGGCACGGTGAGCCAGCCGAGGCGATTGCCGATCTCGTCGGCGTCGCCCGGCCAGAGCGTCGCGTCCTTGGTCCAGAGGCGGCCCGCGAAGTCCTGCTGCTCGAGCGTCTCGAGCGCGCCGGCCACCGCCGGATGCCGGAGCGCATTCGGGGGGAGCGGTATCGCGGGAGGCGCGGGCTCGGGCGCCGGCGCGGGCCCGGAGCTCTTCGACGCGCGCGGGGGCTGGGCCGGCTCGGCGCTCCGGCTCTTCTCGGCGCTCGCGGCGGCCGGCTCCTTCGGCTTGCTTCCTCCCGTCGCCCCCGCGGGCGGCTCGGCCTGGCGACCGCGAGATCTCGGCGTCTCCCTGGGCTGCAGCGCATCGTCGTCGAGCGAGATCACGCCCTCGCGGCGGACGGGCTCGTCGTCGTCGTCCTTGCCCCCCGTGGCCTGGCGAATCAGCTCGGCCGCGGCGGTGGCGAGGGGATCGGCGGGGCGCGGCCCGCGCTCTTCCACCCGAGGCCGCGGCGGAATGGGCGGAGGCGCAGGACGCGCGGGCGGGGCCGGCCGCGGTGCCGCGGGTGCCGCCGGGCCCACGGGTGCGACGGCTGGCGACGGTACCGGCGGCCGCGCGACAGCCGGCGGCGCCTTGGCCTCTGACGCGAGCGCCGCGCGGGTCGGCGCGGGCGCCGGTGTCACCGGCCGCGGTGGCGCCGGCGCCGTCATCGGCCGCGGCGCTGCGGGTTGTGCCTTGTCGGGGGCGGGCAGGCCGCCCTCGAGCTGGGTGATCTTGGCCACCCGCCGAGCGTGTCGCTCCTCGCCGGAGAAACGCGCCTCGAGCCACCCGCGCGTCACCTCGACCGCGGTGGTCTCGTCCAGCACCCGGGCCCCGAGGCAGAGCACATTGGCATCATCGTCCTCGCGGCTCTGCCGCGCCGTGAAGAGATCGTGACAGAGCGCGGCGCGGATGCCCCGGAGCTTGTTGGCCGCGATGGAGGCACCCACGCCGCTGCCGCAGACGAGGATCCCCGCGTCCACGAAGCCGCGCAGCACCGCCTGGCCCACGGCCCGGGCGAAGTCCGGATAGTCCACCGGATCGGTGGAGAAGGTGCCGAGGTCGAGGATGTCGTGCCCGTCGGCCTCGAGGGCCGCGGTGATGGGGCCCTTGAGGGCGAAGCCCGCGTGGTCACAGCCGAGTGCTAGGCGCATGGACTCACCATATCTCCGGTCGGACCCATTCTCTCAGGAGTGTGGAGGCCCCACAACGTTGTCGTAGAGGCGCTGCTGGCGTTCCCGGGCCGCCCGAAAGGCCGCGTGCCGTCCGCGGTCCGGGGCGATGATGCGGCCGCGCGAGACCGGAGGCGGGACCGGTGCCCCGATCGCGGCCAGGGTTCGGAGGGCGGCGCCGCGGCTCGAGGCCTCCGCCTCGGCGGACACCGTCAAGGGCCGGCCGAAGGCGTCGGCAAGCATTCGCGTCCAGGCGGGCGAGTGCCGCAGGGCGCCGCCCGAGGCGATCACGTCATGCCCCGCGTCGGCGAGCGGCGCCAGACGCTCGTAGACCAGGGAGAGGCGCAGCGCCACCGCCTCGAGCAAGGCGGCCACCACGTCGACCGCGTCCGTGGCCAGCGAGAGGCCGGTGATGGCCGCACGCGCGTCGTCGCGCCAGCCCGGACTTCGCTCGCCGGCGAGGAAGGGAAGCGCGGTGAGACCGTGCGAGTCGGGCGTCCGCTGCGCCAGCGCGTCCTCGAGCGCGGTCTCGCCGGGCAGGGTCAGCCGATCCCGGCACCAGGCGAGCACATTGCCGCCCTCCGAGGTGGCGCCGCCCACGAGCGAACGGGTGGCGTCTATCCGATAACGCCAGAGGCCCATCGGCACCGCCGCGACTCTTGGCAGGACAACGCGCAGGGCGGCGGACGTGCCGACGTTCAGCGCGACGTGCTCGGGCCCCGCGCAGTCCGAGCCCAGGTTCGAGCAGCCGCCGTCGCCCCAGCCGGGAAACCAGGGCACCCTGGCCAGCGCCGGCCAGCGCGCGGCCCACTCGCCCACGAGCCCGCGCGCGGGAGCATCGACGATGGTGGGGAGCCGCTCCGGCCCGATCGCGCACTCGGCCAGCAGGGGCGCATCCCACGCCAGCGCCTCCTGGTCGAGGAGCCCGGTGCCCGATGCCATCGAGATGCTCGCCTGGAGCGTGCCGGTGAGCCGCGCGAGGAGATACTCGGCGAAGCCGCACCACGTGGCCGCGCGCGCGAAGACGTCGGGCCGGCTCGCGCGGAGCCAGGCCAGCCGCGCGGGGTAGAACGCCGCGTGCAGCGGGGCGCCGGTGCGCGCGTGGGTGGCGCGCGCGTCGAGCCGGCCGCGCAGGGCCGCCGCGGCGGCCGCGCTCCGCGTGTCGGCCCAGGTGAACAGCGGGGTGAGGGGGCGGCGCTCACCGTCGAGCGCGAGCAGGCTGTGCCAGAAGACGGAGGCGCCCACGCCCGCGATCTCGCCGGCGCGCGCGCCCGCACCGGCCAGGCAGCCGTCCACTGCAGAGGCCACCGCCTCCACGAGGGCGTCGGCGTCGAACTCGACGGTGCCGTCGGGCGCGGTGCGCGGCGCGAAGGACACGCGGCCCTCGGCACCGGGCAGGGGGCGCGCGGCGGCATCGAAGCATGCCGCGCGTGCCGAGCTGGTCCCGACGTCCAGCGCCATCACGAGCATCGTTGGGGTATATTCATACACACAAACGCCAACGAGGAGACGGCCATGACCAGGATCCGGGTATTGAGTCCGCAGGGAGAGTCGCGCACGGTCACCCATGCGGTGCCGTCGCTGCCGCAATCCTTCCGCGGGCTCACGGTGGGATTTCTCGACAACAAGAAGCACAACTTCGACCGGCTCGTGCTCGAGATGGGCGAGCTCATGGTCGCCCGCTGGGGCGTCGCCCGCGTGGTGCACCGGCAGAAGGCCAACGCCGCCACCCCCGCCGCGCCCGAGATCGTGGAGGCGCTGGCGAAGGAGTGCGACGTCGTCTTCGCCGGCTCCGCCGACTGAGGGTCCTGCACGTCGTGGAGTCTCCACGACACGCTGGAAGTGGCCAGGGCGGGCACGCCCGCCGGTCTCATCTCGACCACGGTGTTCCAGAAGCTCGCGCTCTCGGAGATGGCGGCCCTCGGCGCCACCGCCCTGCCGCTGCTGGTGGTCCAGCATCCGCTCGGTGGTGAGAAGCCGGAAGGCGTGAGTCGCCGCGCCGCGCAGGCGGTGGAGCAGCTGGCGAGCCTCCTGGGCCCGCAGTGAGTGCGCTCGCGGCGGACCCGCGGGAGCTCGAGCTCGCCGAGGACGAGGTCTACGAGGAATTCGTCAAGCGCGGCTGGTGCGATGGGCTGCCCATCGTGCCGCCCACCCCGGAGCGGGTGGGCGCGATGCTGGCCGCGGCCAAGGCCGATCCCGGGCGCTCGCTGGGGCTGATGCCGCCGCTCTGGCGCGAGTGCACGCTCGAGAAGCTCGCCGTCAACGCGGTGATGGCGGGATGCGAGCCGGCCTACTTCCCCTTCGTCGTGGCCGCCGCGCAGGCCGTGCTCGATCCCGCCTTCAACCTCTACGGCGTGCAGGCGACCACGCATCCGGTCGCGCCGCTCCTCATCGCGAGCGGTCCCCTCGCGCGGCAGATCGGGATGCACTCGGGCTCCGGCCTCTTCGGTCCCGGCTTCCGGGCCAATGCCACCATCGGCCGCGCCATCCGCCTCGTCCTCATGAACGTGGGCGGGGGATGGCCGGGACGGCATGACATGGCCACTCAGGGCAGCCCGGCGAAGTATTCCTTCGCCATCGGCGAGATCGAGGAGGGCAGTCCCTGGGAACCGCTTCACGTGGCGCTCGGGTTCTCCCCCGAGCAGAGCGTGGTCACCATGTTCGGCGGCGAGCCGCCCCACAACGTGAACGATCACGTGGGGACCACCGCCGCCGGCATCCTCAACAACGTGGCGTCGGTGGCCACATCGCTCGGCTCCAATGTCGGCTGGTACATGTCGCAGAGCCAGCTCCTGGTGGTGCTCGGCCCCGAGCATGCCGCGACCATCGCCGCCGATGGCTTCACGCGCGCCGACGTCCAGCGCTTCGTCTTCGAGCATGCCCGGCTGCCGCTGGGCCGGCTCAAGCTGGGCGGCATGTGGGGCATCCACGACTGGCCGCTCTGGATGCACAAGGTCACCGACGAGGCGGCGCTGCTCCCGCGGGTCCCCTCGGCGGACGACGTGCTGGTCATGGTGGGCGGCGGGCCGGGCAAGCACTCCGCGGTGGTGCCCAACTGCACCTTCAGCCGCGCAGTGTCGCGCGTGGTGGATCGCGCCGGCTAGCCGCCGGCCGGAGGGAGCCCGCACTGCGCGAGCGCATCCTCTGCTGGACCCTCATCGGGCTGGCGCTCGCCGTGAGCGTGGTGGCCACGATGGACGCACGGCGCCGGGTGGGCATGACCTATCCGGGCTTCGCCGTGATGGACCAGCTCCTGGTGGCTCCCGGCGGTGCCGAGAAGGGGGGGCTGGCGCCCTTCGACCTCATCCGCGCCGTCAACGGTCAGCTCGTCACGCGCGGCCACGAGCTTCAAGCCGAGGTTCGCCGGCATCCTGTCGGCACCCGCTTCCACTACCTGGTGAGCCGGCGGGGGACCCTGCTGGAGGCGGAGATCCCCAGCCGCGCGATCAGCCTGGGGGACTTCAAGCGGTACGTGACCGACGGACTCCTTCCCTCTCTCCTCTATCTGGGCCTCGCCGCGGTCGTGCTCGCGCTGAAACCGGGCGTGCCCGAGACGCGCGTCTTCCTCTTCTTCTCGCTGACGTGGTTCTGCACCGCCGCGCTGTTCCCCGACTCGTGGACGACCTATCGCTTCAGCGCGCTCTTCCTCACCGCGTGGGCCTTCGCGCCGGCCGCCTACCTCCACATCGCGCTCCGCTTCCCGCGGCCGCGGCGCATCTTGTTCGTCCGGCCCTGGCTCCTGTGGATCGCCTACCTCACCTCGGCGGTGCTGGCGCTGGCCATCCAGCTGCCGATGAGGAAGATGCCCGCGGCCTGGACCTTCGTCGTGCCGGCGGTGGCGGCCACCTACTGGGCCCTGGCCTTCATCGTCCTGGTCGCCAGCCTCATCCAGTCGGCGCTATGGGGCGCGACCCCGCTGATGCGGCAGCGCGCCAAGGTGCTCACCGCCGGCTTCGTGGCCGGCCCTCTCCTGCCCGTGATCGGCACCGCGGTGGAAGCGGTGACGGGGGCGGTGGTGCCGTATCTCGAGCAGATCTGGCGGCTCAACGTCCTCTTCCCCGCCACCGTCGCCTACGGGATGGTGCGCTACGACCTCTTCGACCTGCGCGCCGCGATCCGGACGGGGACGGTGTACGCCGCCGTCACCGGCCTCGTGGTGGTGGCCTATGCGGGCGCGATCACCCTGGTGAACGTGACCTTCGCGCGGCTCGGCATGGGCGAATCCCTGCTCTTTCCCGCGGTGGTGGTGGCGCTCGCGGTGGTGCTCTTCCTCAATCCGGTGTACCAGCGCACCCAGGGCCTGGTGGATCGCCTCTTCTTCCGGGAGCGACTGGATATCGGGCGGACCATGGAGCAGGTGGCCGATACCATGACCACCCTCCTCGACCTCAATCGCATCGTCCTGCTCATCACGGAGACGGTGGACGGTCTGCTCCATCCCAACGGCCACGCGCTGCTGCTCCTCGACGCGGACCGGAACGTGTATCGGCCGATGGGTGCGGACAGCGCCTCCTACCTGGCGGTGGCCGCCGACGGTCCGCTCGCGCGCGTCCTCGGGCGGCGTCCCGTTCCCCTCACGCGCGAGCGGCTCGCGGCGGATCCCGAGTTCGCGGGGCTGAGCGAGACGGCGCTCGCCAGCCTGGATGCCATGGGCGCCACCCTGGTGGTGCCGGTGGTGTTCCGGGGGAGTGTCCGGGGCATGCTCGCGCTGGGGCCCAAGCGGGCGGGCACCGCCTACACCACCGAGGACCTCCGGCTCGCCCGCCACCTCGTCAACCAGAGCGCGGTGGCGCTGGAGAACGCGCGCGCCTACACCGCGCTGGAGGTCGCGCACACCGAGCTCCAGTCCGCGCTTCGCCGCGTGCAGATCCTGGAGTCCATCCGGACCAACCTCGCCAAGTTCGTTCCGCGCACCGTCCAGGATCTCATCGAGGAGGCGCCGGAGGCGCCCGCGTTCGAGAAGCGCGAGGTGGACGTCACCGTGCTCTTCGTGGACATCGCCGGGTACACGCGGCTCAGCGAGCGCTTCGACGTGGCGCGCGTGAACGAGCTCGTCGAGCGCTACTTCGGCGCGTTCCTCGACGAGATCCTCGGGCAGGGGGGCGACGTCAACGAGACGGCGGGCGACGGGCTCATGGTGATCTTCCGCGGACCCGACCCGCGCGATCACGCCCGCGCGGCGGTGCTCGCCGCGCAGGGCGTGCTGCGGCGGGCGCACGCGATCAACGCGGAGCTCACCGAGCTCAGCGAGCCCATCCGCCTGCACGTGGGAGTGAACTCGGGCACGGCGGGGGTGGGCGCCACCAAGATCGAAGGCAGCGCGGGCACGCGCTGGACCTACACCGCCTCCGGCGCGGTGACCAATCTCGCCGCGCGGCTGGCGGCGCTGAGCGAGGGCGACGCGGTGGTGGTGGGCAGCGAGACCGCGGGGCGGCTCGGCCCGGAGATGGAGCTCGAGGACTGGGGCGAGCGGCAGTTCCGCAACGTCGAAGAGTCGGTGCGCGTGTTCCGTCTGCTGGTGCCGATCCTGTCCGCACCGTCACTGGACGGGTCGGCTCCCCGGGTTGACGATGGGCGCGGCTAGCCCGCTCGGACGAGCAAGAGTAGCGCGGCGAGCAGGAGCGTGGCCCCGGCCATCCCCGCCGGCCCGAGGGATTCGCCGAACACCATCACCCCCAGCGTGGTGGCGGTGAGCGGCTCGAGGAGCGAGGCCACGCCCGCGGTGGTGGCGGGGACGCGCCGGAGCCCGGCGGTGAACAGGATGTACGCGAGCGCGGTGGGGCCGACGCCGAGGTAGACGAGCAGCGGCCACGCCGCCGCGAGGGGCCGGCTCACCGACGGCTCCGCCAGCAGCACCGGCGTGATCAGGAGCGCGGCGAGGGTGAAGGTGGCGGCGGCCAAGGGCAGGGGCGCCGCCTGCGCGAGGAGCCGCTTGGTGCCCACCGCGTAGACGGCGTAAGATAGCCCGGCGCCGAGGGCGAGCAGCGCGCCCAGGCCGGAGCGGCCCGTGACCTCGCCGGGGCCGCGCGGATCGATCACCAGCAGAGCCGTGCCCAGCACGGCCATGCCGAGCGACAGGCGCGCGACGCGGGTGAGCCGTTCGCCGAGGAAGAGCGCGGCGAGGAGCGCGATCATCAGCGGCGCGGAGCAGATGGCGAGGAGCGCGGTGACGGCGACGCCGGAGAGCGTCACCGCGCGTGAAGTAGCAGACCTGGTAGGCGGCCATGGCGGCGCCCGCGGCGACGAGGGCGAGGGCGTCGCCGCGCGCGGGCGCGACGGCGGGACGCGCGCGGAAGAGCGCGGCGGCGGCGAGCAGGCACGGTGCCGCCACCGCCAGCCGCGCCCAGCCGACGAGCAGCGGGCCCGCGCCCGCGTCGCCGGCGGCGAGCGTCATGGTCGCGCCGGTGGTGCCCCACGAGATCGCGGCGAGCGCGACGAGGAGAAGCCCGATGAGCATCGAGGCGACAGTATACGGGAGCGGCGCGGGCGAGCCGGTGGGCTTCATCGGGCTCGGCAACATGGGCGGGCCGATGGCGGGCCGGCTGATGGAGCATGGGTATCCGCTGGTGGTCCACGACGCGGCGCCGGCGGCGGCGGAGCCCTTCCTCACCCGCGGCGCGAAGTGGGCGCCCACGCCGGCGGCGCTCGCCGCGCAGGTCCGCACCATCGTGACCATCGTGCCCTCGTCGCGGGAGGTCAGAGCAGTCGTCACTGGCCACGATGGCCTTCTCGAGGGGCTGCAGGCGGGAAGCCTGCTCGTGGAGATGACCACGGCGGATCCCTCGGAGACGCGCGCGATCGCCGCGCTGGTGGCGGCGCGCGGCGCCACCCTCATCGATGCGCCGGTCTCGGGCGGCGTGCGCGGGGCCCGGGCGGGCACGCTCGCCATCATGGTGGGCGGGGAGACCGCGCTCCTGGAGCGGGCGCGGCCGATGCTGGCCGCCATGGGCGACAAGATCTTCCACGCGGGTCCGGTCGGTGCCGGGCATGCGATCAAGCTGGTGAACAATACCTGCTCGGCGGTGGCGCTGGTGATGACGGCGGAAGCGGTGGCGGTGGCCGCCAAGGCCGGCGTGGATCCCGCGCGGGCGGTGGAGATCATCCAGGCCTCCTCCGGCAAGTCGAACGCCACCGAGACCAAGTTTCCCCGTTTCATCCTCAACGGCGCCTTCGACGCCGGCTTCGCGGTGCGGCTCATGGCCAAGGACCTCGCCGGCTTCGAGCGCCTCGCCCGCGAGACGGGCGTGGACTCGAAGCTGGCCACGACCACGGCGGAGCTGTACCGGACGGCGATCGAGCGGGGCCTGGGCGAGGAAGACCACACCGCGGTGGTGCGGCTCATCGAGGAATGGACCAATACCCGGCTGCGGGCCGGATCGGGAGGAGCGCGATGACTCGGATCGGCTTCATCGGCGTGGGCACCATGGGGCTGCCCATGGCCGTCAATCTCGTGAAGAAGGGCTTCACCGTCACCGCGTTCGACATGAACCCGGCGGCGGTGCAGGCGGCGGCGGGCGCGGGCATGGCCGCGGCGGCCTCGGCGGCGGAGGCGGTGGCGGGCGCCGATCTCGTCATCACCATGCTGCCCTCCTCGCCGCACGTGGAGTCGGCCTTCACCGGGGACGGCGGCGTGCTGATGGCGGCGAGGAAGGGCACGCTCCTCGTGGACATGTCCACCATCGATCCCGCCGTCACCCGGCGCCTCGCCGCGGCGGCGGCGGAGCGCGGCCTGCGCTTCGTGGACGCGCCGGTGTCGGGAGGCGTGCCCCGCGCCACCGACGGCACGCTCGCCATCATGGTGGGCGGCGCGCCGGCCGACTTCGAGGCGGCGCGCCCCGCGCTGGCCGCCATGGGCGCCAACGTCATCCACGTGGGGCCGGTGGGCAGCGGCGAGGTGGCGAAGCTCTGCAACAACCTCATCGCGGGCGTGGCGGCGGTGGCGGTGAGCGAGGCGTTCCGGATCGCGGAGGGCTTCGGCGTGGACCCCAAGGTCATGACCGAGGTGATCTCCAAGTCCTCCGGCAACACCTGGGTGATGGAGCACATGCATCCGGTGCCCGGCCTGGTGGCGCGCTCGGCCTCGACCAATGAGCTACCGGCCCGGATTCATGACCGACCTGATGTGCAAGGACGTCGGGTCTCGCGGTGGACGCGGCCCGCGGGCTGCGCATCCCGCTCTTCGTGGCGCCGGCCGCGCAGCAGGTGTACCGGCTCGCCTCCTCGCACGGCCTGGGACGCAAGGACTTCACCAGCGTCTACACCTTTCTCAAGCCGTCGGCGGAGAACGCGCCCGTCTAGCCGCCGGGGGGCTCCCGCTCGCGATCCGGGTGGTAGGATAGGTGGTGGAGCCCCCTGGTGATTCGCCGCCGTCCGATTCTCATCGCCGCCGCCATCCTCGTCGTCGCGATGGTGAGCGTCGGACTCTGGCACCTCCCCGAGCTCGTGCGCCGGGTGGCGGTGGATCAGATCGTCAAGATCACCGGTCGTCAGGTCACCATCGAGGACGTGGATCTCAACCTCTTCACCGGTTCCATCGCGGTGAAGGGCTTCCGCCTGGCGGAGCGGGAGGGGCCCGAGCCCTTCATGCAGTTCGCGCGGCTGGACGCACGGCTATTCCTGCCCGCTCTGGTGCTGCTCGACATTCGCCTCAGCCAGGTGGGCCTCACCGGCTTCACCGCGCGCGTCATCCGCACCGGCGAGACCGAGTTCAACTTCTCCGACATCCTCGCTCATCTGCCCCGGACCGAGCCCGCCGACGCGAGGCCGAGCCGCTTCACCGTCACGCTCGACCGGATCGCGCTCGCGCGCTCCCGGGTGCAGATCGTGGACCGCTCCGTGACGCCGGCGGCGGACTGGTCGCTGCAGAGCCTCGACGCCGAGGCGCACTCGGTCACCACGCGCGAGAAGACCCCCGGCCGGGCCATGCTGCGCCTGCGCTCCGGCGAGGCGAGCGTCGAGCTCGACAAGGCCGTATTCCAGCTCTCGCCGCTGGCGGCGTCACTCACCGTGAAGGTGGCCGGCTTCGATCTCACGCGGGTGATCCCGTATATCCAGAATCCCGAGGTCGCCCTCGAGAGCGGCGTGCTCAGCGCCACCATCGACGGCTCCTTCCGGAGGGTGGGCGGCAAGGTGGAGGAGCTCCGGGCCGGCGGTGAGATCGGGCTGGAGCGCTTCGCGTTGAGCCACAGCCAGACGCCCGGGCGATCCATCGCGATCGCGCGGCTCGGAGTGGGAATCGCGAAGGTCGACGCGCTCGCCCGCACGGCGGTGATTTCCAGCGTGGCGATCGAGGGCGCGGATATCGGCGCGGTGCGACACGCGTCGGGCCGGATCGACATTCTCGAGGCCCTCGCCCGCTTGATCGAGCAGCGTGCCGCCGAGGAACGGGAGCGGCTGGCGCGGGGTCGGGCGGGGGCGCCCGTTGACGCGCCGGCGACACCCGGAGCCGCGACGACGCCCGAATGGCGCGTGCGCGTGGAGCGAATCACCGTGGCCGGCAGTCGCCTGCAGCTGCTGGACGAGGTGGTGTCGCCGGCCGCCCAGTGGCGGCTCGAGGATCTCGCCGGCACTCTCACCGGACTCTCCAACTCGGGTGACGAGGCGCCGGCGGTCGGCGGCGTCAAGGGGCAGCTGAGTGGGCCGGGCGAGGGACGGCTCTCGGCCCTCGCGGTGGAGCTGACGCGGTTGCGGGTGGCGCCGCCGCTGGCCGCACTCGCGCGCGTCACGCTCACGGATCTCGACGTTGCCGCGTTCAATGCTTACATGCCGTCGAATGTGCCCGACCTCCGCGCCGCCGGCCTCTTCTCCACCGAGCTGGAGCTGGAGGTGGCCCGGCAGGAGGGGACCACCGACCTCGCGGTGGCCACCGCCGCGGGCTCGGTCCGCATCTCCGATCTCGTCCTGGCCCGCCGCGGAGTGGCCGAGCCCATCGTCAACCTGGACAAGCTGACGCTCGCCATCACCAAGGCGGACCTGGTGACACGCAAGGTAGTGCTCGGCACGCTCGCGATCGACGAGATCGAGGCCCGGGTCACGCGGGACCCGGACGGAAAGCTGGATGTGGTGAGCCTGCTCGAGGAGGCGAAAGCACGGCGCGCGGTAGCGCCGGTTTCCCCCGTTGCCATCGCGGCACCCGCTGCCGCGCCGCCACCTCCCTGGAGCGTATCGCTCGATCGATTCACGCTCAAGCACGGCGGCGGCACCTGGAACGACCTCGCGGTGACACCCGCGACCGTGCTCACGGTGAGTGACATCTCCGTCACCGCTCGCCGGCTGCTCTGGCCGACGGTGGGCAACCCCGGCACCCGTCCGGGAACTCTTCGGATCACGGCGGGGCTGCCCGGAGGCGGACTGTTCCTGGTGGAGGTGCGAGCGTCGTTCGAGCCGCTCGATCTGACCTTCAAGATCTCTATGCTGGACGCGCCGATCGAGCCCTACCAGACGTACATGCCGTTCCCGGCGCAGTTCAAGGGCCTGTTCAGCGGGGACAGCAACAATCACGTGAAGATCGAGAACGGCAAGCTGATGGCCGCCTCCCAGGGCAATGGCTATGCCAAGCACATCGAGGTGCGCGAGCCCGGCGCCGAGAACCCCGCCTTCACCCTCGAGCGGATGGAGATTCGCGGGGTGGACTTCTCCTGGCCGAACTACGCCTTCGTGAACCTGGTGAGCCTCCTGCGTCCCGAGATCCGCGTCGAGCGCGCGGGGGACGGCACCCTCAATCTCCGACGGATGTTCGAGCCCAAGCGCGTGGTCGGGGAAAAGACGGAGCGGGAGAGGAAGGAAGAGCAAGAGAAGAAGGAAGAGGAAGAGAGGAAGGCGGTGCGGGGCGCGGCGGAAGAAAAGAAGCCCGGGCTCATGGAGTCCATAGTGCTGGACTTCGACCGGATCGTGATCGAGGAAGGATACACCCGCTTCCTCGACCAGACCACCAAGCCCCCCTTCTCGCAGGACATCGGACATCTCGCGCTCACCGTCCGCAACCTCTCCAATACCCGCGACGGGCGCCGGTCCACCTTGGCCCTGCAAGGCATCGTGGGGGGCGACGCCGCGCTGGAAATGCGGGGAGAGCTCTCCCGCCTGGGGGAAGACCTCTTCGCCGACCTGGTGGGCGAGCTTCGCGACTTCAGCGTGGCCAGCGCCAATCCCTACGCGGAGAGCATGCTGGCGTGGGGCGTGAAGGAGGGCAAGCTGGGCCTGCGCATGCACTACCGCGTCGAGCACGGCCGCGTCACCGGCGACAACGAGATCGTGGTGAAGAATCTCCAGGTGGCCAAGGGGCCGGAGTCCGACGAGGTGCAGAAGCGCGTGGGCCTGCCGCTGGGCCTCATCGTCGCCGTGCTCAAGGATTCGCAGGGCGACATCTCGTTGCAGGTTCCGGTCTCGGGCACGCTCTCGGACCGGAAGCTGGACTGGGGTGAGACCATCTGGACGGCGGTGAAGCAAGTGCTCGTCAAGGCCGTCGCCTCGCCCTTCAACGCCATCGGGCGGCTCTTCACCGGCGGCGGCGACGGCGACGGCGATGGAAAAGATGACGGAAAGGTGGAGGAGGTCAAGGTGGATCCGGTGATCTTCCCCGCGGGGTCGAGCGTCATCGGGCCCGCCATGGAGGGGCATCTCGACCGGGTAGGCGAGTTCCTGCGCAAGGCGCCATTCGTGAACCTCACGCTGGTGCCGGTGGCCACCGCAAAGGACCTCGAGAGCCTCAAGGCGCAGGAGCTCACCGCGAAGATCCAGCGCATCCAGCGGGAGCGCGGAGTCGCCAACTATGCGCGCGCGGTGGGCATCTACTACCGCGATCAAAGCATCGAGGGCCCCGTTCCCGCCACCGCCGAGGAGCAGCTGGTGGTCCTCCAGGCGCGGGAGAAGGTGTCCGAGATGCGCGTGAAGGAGATGCTCGATCGGCGCGCCGGCGCCACGCGGGAGCTGCTCATGAAGGCGGAGGGCATTCCCGCCGAGCGGCTCCGTCCCGGCGAGGCTCGTACGGTGCCCGCCGAGCCCACCGACGGGCGCGTGGAGTTCGCGATCACCGAGTAGCGCGCCCGCGCCCCGAGGTGTCGCTGTGCTATGATTCGCCCGGTTCCTGGCCGCCGAGGAGGGACGTGTTGTGCCCCACTACGTCATGCTGAGCACGCTGAGCGAGTCCGGCCGCCGGGTCCTGCGCGAGCGGCCGGGCTGGATCCGCAAGGTGAATCGCGAGCTCGAGTCGAAGGGCGCCCGGGTGCGCGCGCAGTTCGCCCTCCTCGGCCCCTACGACTTCGTGACCATCCTCGAGGCGCCCGACAACGAGACGGTCTCCGCCCTGTCCATCGAGATGGGGGCGCGCGGCTCGGTGCAGATGATGACCATGCCGGCCATTCCGCTGGACACCTTCATCAACAGGCTGGGGGGACGGAAGACGTCCAGATCCGGCCGGAGGGCCCGCCGCTGAACGTTCTCGCGCTCCACCCCGACAAGTGCACCGGCTGTCTCCGCTGCGAGCTGGCGTGCTCCTACATGCAGACCGGCACCTTCCAGCCCGCCAAGTCCGTGATCCGCGTCTCTCCCTTCGAGGGATACACCTCCTACGCGCCGTACACGTGCACCCAGTGCGCGGAGGGCTGGTGCATGACCGCCTGTCCGGTGGGCGCGATCCAGATCAATGCCGCCGGAGCCAAGGATGTGCTCGACGACAAGTGCGTCGGGTGCAAGCTCTGCACCATTGCGTGCCCCTACGGGACCATGTTCTTCGATTCCGATACCTACAAGGCGTACAAGTGCAACCTCTGCGGGGGCGCCCCCGCCTGCGCAGAGGCCTGCCCCACGCAGGCCATCACGTTCGAGGAGGGACCCACCCGCGACTGGCTCGGCGACTTCGCGGCCCAGCGTACGGCGCACGTCCTGGCGCGGGAGATCGCGTGATGGCCCGCCACCTCATCGTCGGCGGCGGCACCGCGGGCCTCAACGCGATCCGGACTATTCGGGAAGAAGATGGCGGTGCCTCCGAGATCACGCTGGTCTCGATGGAGCGCCCCTATTCGCGGATGGTCCTGCCCTACTACCTGGGTGAGACCATCTCCGAGTCGCACGTCTTCACCGCCACCCCGGCCTCGCTCGCGGCCTGGAAGGTCAAGACCCTGATCGGGCGGAAGGCGTCGGCGCTGAACGCCAAGGCCAATACGGTCACGCTCGACGACGGGAGCGCGGTGGAGTACGACGACTGCCTGATCGCCACCGGCTCGCGGGCGGCGCGGCCCCCCATCCCGGGCGCGGACGGGCCGGGCGTGCACTCCTTCTGGACGCTGGACGAGGCGCGGAAGGTGATCGAGCAAGTCACGCGCGGTAGCCACGTCGTCATGGTGGGCGCGGGCTTCATCTCCTTCACCATCCTCAACGCCATCCTCGCGCGCGGCGCCAAGCTGACCATCGTGGAAGTGGCCCCGCGCATCCTGCCGCGGATGGTGGACGTGGTCTGCGCGGGGATCGTGGACCAGTGGCTGCGCCGGCACGGGGTCGAGATCCGCGCGGGGGCGACCGTCACTCGGGTGGAAGAGGTGAAGGGCAAACGGAAGCTCTCCTTCAAGACGGGCGCGCCCATCGTGGCGGACGCGGTGATCATGGCCACCGGCATCCGGACCAATCTCGAGTGGGTGAAGGACTCGGGCCTCGAGCTGGCGGAGGACGGGCAGGGAGGCATCGTGGTCGATGATCACCTCCGCGCGAGCGTCAAGAACGTCTACGCCGCGGGGGACGTGGCCCGGGGGAAGAACCTCGTCACCGGCGCCGCCGAGGTGCACGCCATCGAGCCCACCGCGCAGGAGCACGGCCGCGTGGTGGGGGCCAACATGGCCGGCCGCGACGTGGCCTATCGCGGCAGCCTGCTCATGAACATCGTGGAGGTCTGCCACCTGGACGTCGCCTCCTTCGGCCAGTGGGACGACAAGGGAGCGGAGGTCTTCACCGGCATCCGCCCCGAGCGCTCGCAGTACCGCAAGCTCCTCTTCCGCGGCGGCCGGCTCACCGGCGCCATGATCTGCGGGCGCGCGGACGACATCTGGACCACCAACGACGTGGGCATCCTCAAGGGTCTGGTCCAGACCGGCGTGGACCTGTCCGCGTGGAAGGCGCATCTCGCGCGGGATCCCTTCGACGTCAAGCCGGCCTTCATGGCCACGCGGACGACTGCGGCGCTGCTGCCGCAGACGATCCTCGGTCGGCCTTCCCATTCACCCTCGCTTCCCCAATCGGTGGCCACACGATGAGCCCGATCGCAACGACGGCAACGCGCACCGCGAAGACGACCACGCCCGCGCCGGCCCCCACCGGCGGCTACGCCGGGAAGCTGCTCCGGGTGAACCTCTCCACCGGGAAGATCTGGACCCAGCCCTGGACGCCGGAGGAGATGCGCGACCGCCTGGGCGGCATCGGTCTGGGCGCGCGCATCCTCTGGGACGAGGTGCCGGCCGGGGTCCACTGGGACCATCCCGAGAACCGCCTCGTCCTCGCCACCGGACCCCTGGCGGGGCTGCCGGTGTGGGGCACCGGCGGGCTCACCGTGGTCACGCGGGGTGCCATGACGGACGGCGCCACCTCCACCAATGCCAACGGGTTTTTCGGCGCGTCGCTGAAGTTCTCCGGCTACGACGCCATCGTCATCCAGGGGCAGGCCAAGAAGCTGTCCTACCTCTACATCAACGACGGGGTGGTGGAGATTCGCGACGCGGCGCACCTCAAGGGCAAGGACACCTGGGAGACGCAGGAGGCGCTGGAGAAGGAGCACGGCCTCAGCGGTCATCGCATGAGCGTGTACGGGCCCGGCGTGGCGGGGGAGAATCTCGTCCGCTTCGCCGCCATCCACGGCGACTACGGCCACGTGGCGTCCAAGAACGGCTGCGGCGCCGTCATGGGGAAGAAGCGGCTGAAGGCGGTGTGCATCGTGCGCGGTACCGGCGGCCTCCGCGCGCATGATCCGCGCGGGCTGGTCCAGGCGGCGGATGACATCGCCCACGATCTCAAGACCGATCCCGCCACGCAGACCCTCTACAACTGGGGCACTCTGCCCGGGGTCTCCAACCTCTACAAGCTCGGCGTGCTCCCCATCAAGAACTACACCACCAACCTCACCACGGTGGACATGACGGAGTGGGAGCCGGCCAAGCTGCGCGCGGGATTCGACCACCGCGGGCATCAGTGCAATGCCTGCGGCATGCACCACTGCCATATCCAGGTCATCGGCAAGGGAAAGCACGCCGGCGAGCGGGTGGACGAGCCGGAGTACGAGGGCTGGTCGGGGGCGGGGTGGCAGATCGGCCTCACCGACAAGGAGGCCATCACCTGGCTCAACACGCGGCTGGACCGCGCCTGCGTGGACGTCAACGAGTTCGGCTGGGTATGCGGCTGGGTGATGGAGTGCATGGAGAAGGGCTACCTCACCGAGAAGCAGGTCGGCTTCCGCCTCAAGTGGGGCGACGCGGACGGGGCCTATCGGCTGCTCCAGATGATCGTCAATCGCGAGGGCTTCGGCGACGTCCTCGCCGAGGGCGTCAAGCGCGCGTCGGAGAAGGTGGGCGGCGAGGCGGCCAAGTGCGCCATCTACACCAAGAAGGGTGCCGCCCCGCGCGGGCACGACCATCGCGGCCGCTGGGACGAGATGCTCGACACCTGCACCTCGTCCAACGGGACCATGGAGAGCGCCAACCCCACCTTTCCCACGGAGATCGGTCTGCCCGGGCGCATCACCCCCTTCGACGGCGAGCAGGTGGCGCGGCTGACCGGCGGCATCCTCGGCCGGCGCCACTTCGAGGACTCGCTGGGCGGCTGCTCCTTCACCTTCCGGACGCGGATCGAGCTCCTGGCCCGCGCGCTCTCCGCCGCGACGGGCTGGAACTACACGCTGCCGGAGGCGATGCGCTTCGGGCGGCGCACCGCGGCCATCCTGCGCGCCTTCAACCTGCGTTGCGGCATCGGGACCTCGGTGGAGTATCCCTCGGAGCGCTACGGCTCCCAGCCGGTGGACGGCCCCGCCAAGGAGCACAACGTGATGGCCCAGTGGGAGCGGATGCTCGACGTCTGGTACGAGACGGTGGGCTATGACCGCAAGACCGGCAAGCCGAAGAAGGAAACCCTCCAGAAGCTCGGCCTCGACTGGCTCGCCAAGGAGCTGTGGAAGAAATGATTGGCGAGCCGCCGCCGCAGGCGAGGCGAGCGGATACATAATGGGGTCCCGAGCGGAGCGAGGGCAGTCCAAGGCGGATAAGACTCTCGACGTCACGATCGAGGTCACCACCTGGGTCACCAAGCAGGTGGGCGGCGACGGCTCCGGCACGCGATTGTTCGAGGAGCCCGTCGTCGAAGGCGACACGGTGCGCACTGTGCTCCGCCGCTTCTCGCGCCGCTTTCCGGAGCTGGACGCGGCACTCTGGAATCCGGACCGGACCGACCTCGGCGAGCCCATCGAGGTGGTGGTCAACGACGCCGTGCTCGGCGTGCACCACACCCTCGACACGCCGCTGGAAGGCGGCGAGCGCATCACCTTGCTCGGCCAGTTCATGGGCGGCGGCGACCCGCCGTTGCCCGAGTACCGTCTCCGGGCGCGGAACACCTCCAAGGAGAGCGAGAACGCGATCCACGACGATGAGGTGGCCAAGAAGTACGGCTTCGGGGGCGGGCTCGTTCCTGGAGTCACCGTCTACGCCTACATGACCCATCCGCTGGTGGCCGCCTGGGGGCCGGAGTGGCTGGAGCGCGGGACGGCGACCGTCCGCTTCGTCAAGCCCGTGCTGGATGAGGACGAGACGCTGGTGGCGGGCATCGCGAGCCGGCCTGCGGGCGGCCCGCTCAGCGCGACGGTCACGGTGTCGACGGGATCGGGCGGGCTGTGCTCGACAGGGACCGCGACCCTCCCTGCTTCGCTTCCGCCCGCCCCGGACGCGTCCCGCTATGAGACGGCGCCGTTGCCCTCGACTCGGCCCCCCGCGCTGGGGGCGTATCTGGCCGCCCAGAAGACGCTCGGCACCCCTGTGAACCGGTATGACGAGGCGGCGGCGGCCGCGTGGCTGGCCAAGGTCGCCGACGGCCTCCCGCTCTACCGCGGGCGCGAGGGCTTCATCCACCCGGCCTTTTACCTCGATCAGGCGAACAAGGCGCTGTCGCTCAACGTGAAGCTGGGCCCCTGGATCCATGCGGGCAGCGTGATCCAGCATCTGGGCGCCGCCCGGCTCGGGCAAACCCTCAGCACGCGCGGGGGCGTCCGGTCGGTCTTCGAGAAGAAGGGGAAGGAGTTCGTCGAGCTGGACCTCTTGATCCTCGCCGACGAGCGGCCCGTCGCGCACGTGCTCCACACCGCCATCTTCCGGCTGCCTCCCGCGGCCTGACTTCCGCGTAGCCGTGGCTGCCCTCCCGGCAGGGCAGTCGTGAAGGCCTCGAAATCCTTGCTAAATTTGACAGATTTCGAGCTTTCCCTTGACTCGCCCTGATTGTCTCTGATAAGTTGCGCCCTTAGGGCGCAGCCGTTCCTACCTATCCTGGTGCCCACGAGGTCATGATGGCGCAAACCATTGGATTCATTGGACTAGGAATCATGGGTCGCCCCATGGCCAAGAACCTGCTCAAGGCCGGGTACGCCCTGGTCGTGCACAGTCGGAGCCAGGCTCCGGTCCAGGAGCTGGTGGGCGCGGGCGCCAAGTCGGCGTCCTCGCCACGGGAAGTCGCCGGCCAGGTGGACGTGCTGATCACCATGTTGCCGAACTCGCCCGATGTGGAGCTGGTGGCGCTGGGCAAGGACGGCATCATCGAGGGTGCGCGCCCGGGCCTCCTCTATCTCGACATGTCCACCATCTCTCCGCTCGTCTCGCAGAAGGTCGGGAAGGCCCTGGCGGCGAAGGGCGTGCGGATGCTGGACGCGCCGGTATCGGGCGGCGAGAAGGGCGCGATCGACGCCGCGCTGTGCATCATGGTGGGCGGCGAGAAGGCCGACTTCGAGGCCGCGCTGCCCGTGTTCCAGAGCATGGGCAAGACCATCACCCACCTGGGACCGCTCGGCGCCGGCGGCTTCACCAAGCTGGCCAACCAGATCATCGTCGCGGTGAACCTCACCGCGCTCGGCGAGGCGCTCACCCTCGCGCGCAAGGCGGGGCTCGATCGCGAGCTGACGCTCAAGGCGCTGGGCGGCGGGCTGGCCGGCTCCAAGTGCCTGGAGCAGAAGACGCCGAACTACGTGTCCGGCTCGTACAAGCCCGGCTTCAAGATCGACCTCCACTTCAAGGACCTCGGGCTCATCATGGAGTCGTCACGGGCCCTGGGGGTGCCGCTGCCCGCCACCGCGGTGGTGCAGGAGCTCTTCAACGCCATGCGCGTGAAGGGCCGGGGCGGGCTCGATCACTCGGGGGTGATCACGCTCCTCGAGGAGCTGGCGGGGTTACCGGAGAAGGCATGAGGGCCACCGTCGACCGGCCGGGGCTCGACTCGCAGGGCCGCTCCCCGCTCATCAAGATCCGACGCGTCCGGAAGGGGGATCTCTCCAAGGTCCGCGACGTGATCGAGCAGTCCTTCGCCGACTTCTTCGAGCGCCAGATGGGCACGCGGCCGCGCCAGGTTTTCGGAGGCGCCCAGTACGTCCACCACCGCTGGCTCATGGAGCCCTGGGGCTGCTTCGTCGCCGAGGAAGGCGACGGCAAGATCGTGGGCGCCGCGGTGGCGGTGATGTGGGGCACGCTCGGTCTGATCGGGCCGGTGGCGGTGCTGCCCAACTACCAGAACCAGGACATCGGCCAGCAGCTCGTCGCCGCCTGCCAGGGCTTCTTCGACGAGAACAAGGCGGCGATGCACGGGCTCGTCACCTATCCGCACAGCCCGAAGCACCTGACCTTCTACGGCAAGTTCGGCTATCGCCCGCGCGGCCTGGTGGCCATCACCTTCAAGGCGCTGGACCGCCGTGAGATCGTGCAGGCCACCCGTTCCGTCCGGCCGGGACTGGCGGTGCGCCGCTACTCCTCGCTCGAGGAGGCCAAGAAGAAGGCGGCCATCGTCAAGGTGCATCGGATCACCAACGCGCTCTGGCGGGGCATGGACGTGGGCAAGGAGGTCGAGATCGTGGACGGCCTCGCCCTCGGCGACACCTTGCTCCTCGAGAAGGGGCGGGAAGTGATCGGATTCGCCATCTACCACACGCCCGGCGTGAGCGAGGCGCCGCACGGCTCGCTCTACGTGAAGTACCTCGCCATCGATCCCCGGCACCGGAAGCCCGAGCACCTGCACTTCCTCCTGGGCGCTCTGGAGGACATCGCGCACGAGGCGCAGTTCCAGCGCGTGATGGCGCCGGTGTACACCTACTACTGGAGCGCGCATCAGGTGCTCGTCGAGCGCGGCTATCACATCGACTTCACCATGGTTCGCATGAAGCGGGGCAAGCAGATCGAGGACGAAGATCCCGGCGACCTGGTGCTCGACGACTGGCGCTGAAGTCGTGACGCGCTCCCGCCTCCGCGTGGGGCGGCGCCGCGGCACGGCGGCCGGCTTCGCCGCACTCCTCCTTTCAGGTCTTCTCGCCGGCTCCGCCGGCCCCGCGCACGCGCACGCCATCGTCCTCGAGGCCTCCCCCGCGCACGACGCCGTGCTCGCGGCGCCCCCCGTGCGCATCGTCCTGCGGTTCAACAGCAAGATCGAGCATGCCCTCAGCCGGGTCTCGCTCGAGACCGCCGCCGGCCGGCCGGTCGTGCTCCCGGTCGCCCGTGCCACGGAGCTGGATGCCGCCCGCCTGGTCGTGCCGCTGAGCCCGCTGGCGCCCGGCACCTATATCGTGCGGTACCGCGTGCTCGCCGCCGACGGCCACGTGACCGAGGGGGCACTGCGCTTCACCATCCGGGCGGCGCCCTGACGGCATGACGCTCCTGGCCGGCTTCCTCGACGTTCTCCTGCGCGGGCTCGGTCTCATTGCGCTGTCGGCGGCGGTAGGCGGCGTGGCCTATGCGCTGGTAGTGCTGCGTGCGGTGTCCACGCGCCCGGCAGTCGGGCGCGAGCCGGTCGCGCGCGAGGCGCTCGGCCGCGTGGGCGGCCTGGTGGCGCTGGGCGCCCTGCTACTGGCTCTGTCCCGGGCGGTGGTGCTGTTCGTGCTGCACCCGTGGGTGCTTGCCGACGCGGACGGACACTGGCCGGTGGTGGACTTCGTCGCCACCGAGTTTGGCCGCGCCAGCCTCGTCGGTATCGCGCTGGCGCTGGCGCTCGCGGTGGTGGCGGCGCGCCTGCGCCGCCCGCCCACCGCGCGCGTGGCCTGGATGGCCGCCGCCACCATCGCGGTGCTGGTCCTCGCCAACTCGGCCTGGCTGGCGCATGCGGTGAGCCGGCTCGAGGGCCGCGGCCCGCTCATGCTCGCCACCGTCTTCCATCAAGCAGGCGCGGTGATCTGGATGGGCGGGCTCATGCACCTCGCGCGGTCCTGGCGCTGCGCCGCTGCCGCCGGGGGCCCTGGCGCGCTTCTCCCTGCTCGGCATGGCGGGCGTGATCCTGGTGGTGGGTCCCGGCCTCGCGCTCGCCTGGGGCTATGTCGGGACCCTCACCGCGCTCATCGGCACCGGCTATGGCGTGATGGTGCTCACCAAGGTGGCCCTCCTGGCGGTCGTGCTCCTGCTGGGCGGGCTCAACTTCCTTCTCATCCGGCGCTGGACGCGGACCGCGCAGGATCCGTCGCCGGTGCCACGGCTGCGGCCGTTCATCGAGGCCGAGGTGGGGATCGGGATCACCATCCTCCTCGCCGCCGCCTCCCTCACCTCGCTGCCGCCCGCGGTGGACGTGGTGACGGACCGCGCCACCCCCGCGGAGGTAGCCGCGCGCTTCGTGCCCAAGCTCCCGCGGCTGGTCTCGCCGCCGGTGGAGCAGCTCCTCGCGGCCGCGGCGCCCATCGACGACACGCTCTCCACGCGGCAGCCCGAGGAGTATGCGTGGTCGGAGTACAACCACCACGCCGCGGGACTCTTCGTCTTCGCCATGGGTGTGCTCGCCCTGCTCGAGCGGACCAGTCGCGCGCGCTGGGCTCGGCACTGGCCGCTGCTCCTGCTCGGGCTGGCCGCCTTCCTGTTCGTCCGGAACGACCCGCGGGCGTGGCCGCTGGGCCCGGCGGGCTTCTGGGAGAGCATGGTGCTGCCCGACGTCCTCCAGCACCGGCTGGTAGTGCTGATCGTGGTGGCATTCGGCCTCTTCGAGTGGCTGGTGCGCATCGGCATGCTCGTGCGGCCGCGGTGGCGGCTCGTCTTTCCCGTTCTGTGCGCGGTGGGCGGCGCCATGCTGCTCACGCACTCGCACGCCATGTTCAACCTCAAGAACGAGTTCCTGGCCGAGGTCTCGCACGCGCCGATGGGCGTGCTGGCGGTGCTCATGGGCTGGGGCCGGTGGCTCGAGCTGCGCCTGCCGGCAGAGGACCGCGCGCTGCCGGGCTGGGTCTGGTCCAGCGCCTTCTGTCTCATCGGCGCCATCCTCCTCGTGTATCGGGAGACCTGAGCGCGGTGACCCGCCTCGAGGGTTTCGCCACGCCGGCGGGCACGGCGGCCTACCGCGCGCGTGTCGCTGCCACCACGGTGCCGACGCACTTCCGCGCCTGGGACGGCCTGGCGCTGTCCTCCATCGGCATCGGGACGTATCTGGGCGGCGAGGATGCCGCCGCCGACCGGGCGTACGAGGCGGCGCTGACCCGCGCGCTGGAGCTGGGCGTCAACGTGGTGGACTCCGCCATCAACTACCGGCACCAGCGGAGCGAGCGCGCCATCGGCGCCGCGCTGCGGGCCCTGGTCGCGGCGGGAAAGCTCGCGCGGGACGGGGTGCTCGTCGCCACCAAAGGCGGCTTCCTCCCCGGGGACGGCGTCGCGCCTGCGCGGCCGGAGGCGTACTTCGCGGAGACCTACGTGCGGCCGGGCATCCTGGCGCCGGAGGACCTCGTGGCCGGGTCCCACTGCCTGGCCCCGCGTTACCTGGCCGACCAGCTCGAGCGGAGCCTCACCAATCTCGGCCTCGCCACCGTGGACCTGTACTACCTCCACAATCCCGAGACGCAGCTGCAGGAGGTGGAACGTCCCGTCTTCACGGCCCGCATGCGCGCGGCCTTCGAGTTCCTCGAGGGCGCCGTCGCCGCCGGCAAGATCCGGCGCTACGGCGCGGCGACCTGGAACGGCTTCCGCCAGGATCCCTCTGCCCCGGACTATCTCTCCCTGGCCGACCTCGTCGCGCTCGCCACCTCGGTGGCGGGCAAGGACCACCACTTCCGCGTGCTGCAGCTCCCGTACAACCTGGGCATGACCGAGGCGTTCACCACGCAGAACCAGCGCGCGGGAAGCAAGACGATGAGCCTCCTGGGGGCGGCGCGCCGCCTCGACCTCTTCGTCATGACGTCGGCCTCCCTGTACCAGGGCCGGCTCGCGCGCGGGCTCTCCCCGGTGATCGCGGAGTTCCTGCCCGGCCTCGAGACCGATGCCCAGCGCGCGATCCAGTTCGTACGCTCCACACCGGGCGTGGGCGCGGCGCTGGTGGGGATGCAACGGCTGGCCCACGTCGAGGAGAACGCGCGGCTGGGGCGCGTGCCGCCGCTCCCCTGGAGTCGATTCAAGCGCCTCTTCCAGGGGGAGGAATCGGCTTGAATTCCGCCGGGCGCTCGGGCTACGGTGGGTGACGTGAACGGCCGCACTCGGCGACGCCCCCCGGAGCCCTGACATGGTCAGCAAGATCCATCACGTCGGCATCGTCGTCGAGAAGCTGGACCATGCCTACACGTTCTGGCGCGATACGCTGGGGCTTCCCCTTCTGCGCGAGGCCGAGATCCCGGACCAGGGGGTCCGCGCGGCCCTGCTCGCCGCCGGCGACAGCGAGGTGGAGCTGCTCGAGCCCATCCGGTCGGACAATGGGGTGGCGCGCTTCCTCGCCCGTCGGGGCGAAGGGCTCCATCACCTCTGTTTCGAGACCCCGGACGTCGCCGGCGCGCTCAGCGCGCTCCACAGCCGTGACGTGCCGCTGCTCGACGCGGCACCCCGCGACGGGCTCGCCGGCCGCGTGGGTTTTCTCCATCCCACCGCCAGCCACGGCGTGCTGGTGGAGCTCGCCACCCCGTCGCCCTCGGGGGCGCCGCCGGAGTCGCCGGTGCGCCTCAAGCGCCTCGTGATCGGTTGCACCGATCCGCAGGCGGCGGCCCGGACCTATCAGGAGCTCTTCGGGCTTCCCGAGGTCGAGATCAACGGTGGCCCTCGCGGCATGCTCGGCTGGGTGGGCGGCGGCACGCTGCTCATGGTCCCCGCCGCCGAGGTGGGAGGCATGCAGGGCATGGTCGCCTTGTCCATGGTCGCGCCCGATCTGCGCGCGCTGGTGGTCCGGCTGGAGGATGCCGACACCAGGATGCTCGTGGGCGCATCGGAGCTCACCGTCGAGCCGGAGTCCTCGCACGGCGTGCACCTGCACATCAGCCGATACCACTTCCCCTGATCGGATCGCGGTGACGGGCGGGCGAGGTGGCGACACCGGCTGGCTCGTCACCCTCTGCGTCGCCCGCGCGGGCGCGTCGGTGATGTCCATGGCCTTTCCTACCGTGCTCGCCGCGGTGCAGACCGAGTGGGGCCTCAGCAATCGCGCCGCCGGTTCCATCAGCTCCGCGTCCCAGGCGGGCACCGCGCTGTCGCTCGTCGTGCTCTCCGCGATGGCCGACTACTGGGGCCCGCGCGCGGTGTTCCTCGTCTCGTCCGCAGTGGCCGCCGCGGTCGCGCTGCTCCTGCCTGTGCTCGCCCAGGGTCAGGCCTCCGCCTTCGTGCTCTTCTTCGTGATGGCGGTGGTGGTGGCGGGCAGCTACACGCCGGGCGTCATGCTCATCGCGGGCCGATTCGAGCCCGGGCGCCGGGGCGGGGCGGTGGGCTGGTTCCTGGCGTCCTCCTCGGTGGGATATGTGCTGGCCCTCGCGGTGGGCGGCTGGGTGGTGGCCGCGGCCGGCTGGCGCGCCGCCCTCTGGGCGCTCGCGCTGGGCCCGCTCCTCTGCCTCGTCCTCTCGATCGCGCTGTTTCGCGAGCGGCGGCCCCCCGCCGCCGCCGCCCCGCCGCGCTTCAGCCTGGACACCGGCCTCGGCGGCAACCGCGCGGGGCAGTTCATGGTGGCCGGCTACGTCTTCCACTCCTGGGAGCTCCTGGGCATGTGGGCGTGGACGCCTGCCTTCATGGCCGCCGTCCTCGTCGCCCACGGCGCCACGCCGGAGCGCTCGGCGGGGCTGGGGGCGGGGCTCTCCGCGCTCTTCCACGTGATGGGCATCGTGGCGGGGAGCACCGGCGGCTGGCTCTCCGATCGCTGGGGCCGCACCGCGGTGATCGCGTGGATGATGGCGGTGAGCACCCTGTGCTCGTTCAGCTTCGGCTGGATGCTCGAGACGCCGGTGCTCGTGGTGGCGCTGCTCGGCTGCCTCTACGGCTATGCCGCGCTGGGCGATTCGCCGGTGTACTCGACCGCGCTCACCGAGACGGTGCCGCCGGCCCGGCTGGGGTCGGCGCTGGCCGTCCGCTCGCTGCTGGGCTTCGGCGCGGGAGCGATCTCGCCGTGGGTGTTCGGCTGGATGCTCGATCTGCTCGGAGGGCAGGCGTCCCCGTCGGCCTGGGGGTGGGCGTTTTCCATGCTGGGAGTGGGCGGCGCGCTCGGCCTCGTCACCGTGCTCTGGCTCCGGCGGCTGCCCGAGGCGCGCCGCCTGGCGGGGGGCCGGCGGTGAGCCCGGGCCCGGGGCGCATCCGCGGCACCGGCGCCGGACGCAAGACCCGGCGCAGCCTGGAGCGGGGCGGGACGGGCGCCGCCGGTGAGCTCAACGCGCAGCTGGGGAAGTGGCCGCGCGTGCGCATCACCCCGATGTTCGGGCGCTGGGGCTACTTCGTCGGCGACCAGCTCTTCGCCTGCTTCCCCCTCCGCACCAAGGACACCGATCTCTGGATCCGCCTCACCCCGGAGGAGCAGAAGCGCGCCCTCCTCGTGCCCGGCTTCACGCCGCACCGGCGCTTCGCCGCGCGCGGCTGGGTGGAGTGTGAGGTGGAGACCTCGCGCGACGTGGGTCGCGCCATCCGATGGCTGCGGCGAAGCTACGACGCCGTCATCCAGTCGGTGGAGCGGGAGGAGCGTCGGTCGCGCTGAGGTCCGCCGGCGCGGCGGGCGGGTCCGCGGGCGCGCGCGCCTGGGCCTCGATCCGGTCGACGTCGAGGAGAGGAACCAGCACCCACGCCAGCGCGGTCACGGTGGCGGAGATCCACACCAGCGGCGTGTAGCCGTACGTCTCGTACAGGCGCGCCCCCACGTTCTGGGAGAGCTGGGTGCCGGTGTTGTAGACGGACATGAGCAGCGCGAAGAAGGTCGCCTCCACCCGGCGCGGGCAGGCCTTGGCGGCGAGGTCGAGGAAGGCGAGCTGCATGATCATTCCCACGCCCCCGAAGAAGGTGTCGATGGCGATGGCGGACACCGGGCCGCGGTAGACGAGATAGCAGAGGGTGCCGGCCACGCCCACCCCGATGGACCAGTTGAGGAGCCGCCGGAGCGGCATCCGTCTCGACAGCGGCGCGTAGACGATGGCCCCCAGGACGGACGCGGCGGAGTTCAGCGAGGCGAGCAGGCCGATGAAGTGCTGGCTGAAGCCGAGCACGTCGGCCTGGTAGTAGAGGAAGGCGGGACCGAAGGACGGGCTGAACGTGTAGAAGAAGAGGAAGCCCGCCACCATCCAGACGTTGCGGTGCGTGAGGGCCTCGCGGATGGCGCGGGCGGTGGCCCGCAAGGCGGCCAGGTCGCGCCGAGCGCGGGCCTCGTGGACGAAGAAGAGCGCCATCGCGAAGGACACCAGCGGGAAGCAGGCCGCGATCCCGAAGGCCAGGTGGAGCTCGCGCGTCGCCGCGAGATGGCCGCCCACCACGCCGATCAGCACCGCCGAGCCGGTGATGCACGCCCACTGTACGGCCTGGAAGGCGCCGGTGAGTCCGAGGGGCCGGCCCGACTCCACCATGAGGGCGTCGGTGAGCACGTCGGTGAAGGCGAGCCCGAAGCCCATGATCGTGAAGAGAGCGGCCATCCACCAGAAGGTCTGCACCGGCGTGAGCGCGAGGCAGATCCCGGAGAGTGCGGCCAGCGTGCAGGTGAGGAGGAAGTAGCTCTTGCGCCGGCGGCCGAACAGCGGCACGAAGTCGGAGATGAGGCCATAGATGGGCTTGATGAACCAGGGGATGCTGCTGATGAGGAAGAAGCTCGCGACCTGACTCGGGGTGTAGCCCTGATCCTTGAAGAAGACGGTGATGACCTGGTTGGGGAGATACCACATGCCCTGGGAAAAGTAGACGACGCCGAAGAGGAGGGCGAGCCGCTGAGTTTCCCGCGTCCGGAACGGGGAGAGCCGCTTCAGGCGCTGGCGCATCATCCGGGATTACAACCCGTGTTACCCTTGAGCGTCAATGGTTACTCTCGCGCATTCCGTCTGCCCGCACGACTGTCCCTCGCAGTGCGGGCTGGTGGTGTCGGTGACGGACGGCCGGGTCACCGCGGTGGCGGGCGATCCCGACCACCCCTTCACCCGGGGCGTGGTGTGCGGCAAGGTGCACGACTACGCGGAGCGGTTGTACGCGCCCACGCGCGTGCTCACGCCGCTCCGCCGAGTGGGCAAGAAGGGCGAGGGGCGCTTCGAGCCCATCGCCTGGGACGACGCCATCGAGGAGATCGCGCACCGGTGGCGGCGCGTGATCGCGCAGTGGGGCGGCGAGGCCATCCTGCCCTTCTCCTACGGCGGCACCCTCGGCGTGCTCCAGTACCGCGCCGGCCATCCGCTCTTCCACGCCCTCGGCGCCTCCCAGCTCGACCGGACCATCTGCGTCGCCACCGCGTATGCGGGCTGGAGCGCCACCGTCGGCACCGTGGCCGGGAGCGACGCCGAGCAGATGGTGGACTCGGAGCTGGTGATCCTCTGGGGGATCAACGCCTCCTACACCCACATCAACCTCATGACCCTGGTGAAGCGCGCACGGCAGCGGGGCGCTTTCGTGGTGGTCATCGACCCGTACCGGACCCAGACCGCCAAGCGGGCGGACCGGCACCTGATGCCGCGGCCGGGTACCGATACCGCGCTGGCGCTGGGCATGATGCACGTGCTGTGCGCGGAAGGACTGATCGACGAGGCCTATCTCCGGCGGGCCACGCTGGGGTTCACCGCGCTGCGCGACCACGTGCGCCAGTACGATCCTCGGCGAGTGAGCGAGATCACCGGGATCCCCGCCGAGGAGATCGTGTCGCTCGCGCGCCGCTACGGGGCGAGCCCGGCCGCCTTCATCCGGCTGGGCATCGGCATCTCGCGCCATGACAACGGCGGCATGACGTGCCGGACCATCGCCTGCCTGCCCGCCCTCACCGGCGCCTACGCGCATCCCGCCGGCGGCGCGCTGCTCTCGTCCACCGCCGCCTTCGGCCTGGACTACGCGGCGCTGGAGCGCCCGGACCTCCAGCCCATGCCGGCGCCCCGCACCATCAACATGATTCACCTCGGGCGCGCGCTCACCGGGCCGGACACCGGGCCGCCGGTGAAGGCGCTCTACGTCTACAACGCGAATCCCGCCGCCGTCTGCCCCAACCAGGAGCTGGTCCTGCGCGGGCTCGCGCGCGAGGATCTGTTCACGGTGGTCCACGAGCAGCAGCTCACCGACACCACCGACTGGGCGGACCTCGTGCTCCCCGCCACCACCTCCATGGAGCACCGGGACCTCTACAAGTCGTACGGCCATCTCTACCTCCAGCTCGCGGAGCCGGTGATTCCCCCCGCCGGCGAGTCGCGCTCGAACTGGCAGGTGACGCGCGCCCTCGCGCGAGCCATGGCGCTGGACGATCCGCACTTCGACAAGGACGAGGACACCCTGTTCCGCGAGGCGCTCGCCTCCGGACATCCGTCGGTGGCCGGCGTCACCGTGGAGCGCCTTCGCGCGGAGCGCGTGGTACGGCTCGAGATCGGCCGGCCCTTCCTGCCCTTCGCGGACGGCGCGCCCACGCCTTCCGGGAAGGTGGAGCTGGTGTCGGAGAGCATGGCCCGCCAGGGCCTGCCCGCGCTGCCCACCTACATGCCCCTGGTGGAGGGGCCCGAGCATACGGAGATCGCGCGCCGCTACCCGCTGCAGTGCATCGTGCCGCCCAATCGCTTCTTCCTGAACTCGTCGTTCGCCGAGTCCCCGCGGTTGCGCCGCCGACAGGGCGCGCCCGCCGTCTTCCTCCACCCCGCCGACGCCGGCGCCCGCGGCATCGGCGAGGGCGACGCGGTGGTGGTGCACACGGCGCGGGGCGAGAGCCGGTTCACCGCGCACCTCACCGAGGACACGCGGGCCGGCGTCATCGTCATCGAGGGCATCTGGTGGGCCAAGCACCAGGCGGGCGGCCGCAACGTGAACGCGCTCACCGACGACCGCGTCGCGGACATGGGGGGCGGGCCCGTCTTTCACTCCAATCTCGCCGAGGTCACCCGCCTTGTCGCCTGACGCCGCCCCGCGCGCGCCCGCGGCGCCGCCGTCCATCGCCGACGCCATCGAGGGCGCGGTCCGGGCGCTGGACGAGGCCCGCCTCCAGCGGGAGTACTGGGAGCAGGACGAGTTCCTCTTCCTGCCGCAGTTCCTGCCGCCCGCGGTGGTGGAGCGGCTCCTCGAGGACGTGGGCCGGCTCGAGCCGGGGCTGAACCGGAACTACATCCCGCGGCACAAGAAGGGCGGGAGCGTCAGCCACTTCGCGATCGCCGCGGACGGCCCCGCGCTGCTCGCCTTCTACCGATCCGACGCGTTCCGCCAGTTCCTCTCGCGGCTGGTCCGCGCCGACCTCAAGCTCTGCCCCGACGAGGATCCCCATGCCTGCGCGCTGTACTTCTACACGGAGGCGGGCGACCACATGGGGCGTCACTACGACACCTCGTACTACAAGGGCGCCCGCTACACCATCCTGGTGGGCCTCGTACAGGAGTCGTCCAGCCGGCTCCTCTGCCGCCTGCACACGCGCCAGCCCGACCGCACCCCGCGCGACCTGGCGGTGGCCACCACCCCGGGGGCGATGGTCATCTTCAACGGTGACAAGGTGTACCACGGGGTGAGTCCCTCCCAGGCCGGTGACCGGCGCGTGGTGCTGACAATGGAATACGTCACCAGCCAGGAGATGGGACGTCTGCAGCGCGCCTTCTCGAATCTCAAGGACGCCTTCGCCTATTTCGGCATCAAGAGCCTGTTCCAGCGTCCCGGGCGTCGTGCCGGGTAACGGCCCCTCCACGTTCGGCAAGGAGACCCCGATGTCCGCATCCGTCGCGTCGTCACGCCCGGCCGCCGAGCGCGCCCGCTGGACCCCCGTCGAGGGCGCCGACGCTCTCTTCACGCCGGAATTCGTGGAGTACGTGGTCCGGCTCCACGACGAGTTCACCCCCCGCGTGCGCGCGCTCATGGCCAAGCGGGCCGAGGTGCTCGCGCGCGCGCTCCGGGGGATCCCGCCGGGGCATCTACCATCCAGTGACGCTAACACGGGAGCTTGGAAGGTGCCGCCGGTGCCGGCGGAGCTGCGGACGCCGGGCATCGAGATCTCGGGCCCCTGCTCGATCACCAGCATGTTCATCAATGCCTTGAATCCCGGGCCCGAGGGCGAGCGGGCGGAAGGTGATCTCGACGACGACGAGGACTCCGCCGGGCATCGGCTGGTGGACACCGTCCGCGCCGCCCACAACCGGCTCGCCGCGGTCAACCGCGAGCTGACGTTCAGCGACCGCGAGCGCGGGCGCGACTACCGGATCGCCCCGGGCGAGCTGCCCTTCTTCATGCATCGCGAGCGGGGACTGCAGCTCGACGAGCCGGAGTTCACGGTGGACGGCGCCCCCATCCCCGCCGCCATTCTCGGCACCGCGCTGACCTTCTTCTACGCGGGGCGGGCCCAGGCCGGTCGCGGGCAGGGCATCTACTTCTACCTGCCGAAGCTGGAGTCCGCCGAGGAGTGCGGGTGGTATCGCGACCTCTTCGACCGGAGCCGGGCGCTGCTGCCCGGCCTCAAGGACGCGCTGATCAGCGCCATCCCGCTCGTGGAGTCGCTCCCGGCGGTGTACCAGATGGAGGAGATGCTCTGGGCGCTTGGTCCCTACGCGGGCGGGCTCAACGCCGCGCGCTGGGATCTCAAGGCGAGCATCTTCGAGTTCATCATGGCCGACCCCAAACAGGTGTGGCCGGACCGCTTCGGGGTGGACGTGAAGTCGACGCCCTTCATCGCCGACATCTTCCGCCGGCTGGTCGCGATCTGCCTGAAGCGGGGGGCGGTGCCCATCGGGGGCATGGCCACCGCGCTGCCGAGCCAGGACCCCGAGGTCAACCAGGCGGCGGCGACGGCGATCCGGGCCGACAAGGAGTGGGAGGCGCAGCAGGGGTTCATCCGCGCCTGGGTGGCCCACATCTTCCACATGAAGACCGCGGGCGAGCCGTTCAAGCGGCTCATCGCCTCGGGCTGGAAGCCGACCCCCCAGATGGCCGATCCCGACCGGTACCCGGTGCGCATCGAGGTGCCGGCCGGACCCATCACGGTGGAGGGCACGCGCCGGAATGCGCGGATGGTGGTGGAATACCTCGAGGGCTGGCTCAATGGACGCGGGGCCAAGGGCATCGACAGCCTGGCCGGCAAGCCCGGCATCCACCCGGCGCTCATGGAGGATCTCGCCACCGGGCGCATGTCGGTGGCCCAGATCGCCCAGCGTATCCGCCATGCCGCGCGGGACAGCCAGGACGGCAAGACCGTGCACGACATGGCCCTCGTGAGCCGGCTCCTCCGCGAAGAGACCGACGACATCCTCGCGCTCCTGTCCGCCACCGTGCAGGACGACCGGGGCCGGGCCGCCTTCGCCGCTGCGGAGACGCGCTACCGCAAGGCCGAGAAGATCGCCAAGCGGTGGATTCGGAACTACACCGAGCTCGACTTCCGCAGCCTGGGGAGCTACACCCGCGCCGACCTCGACGCGATCGCCGCCGCCCCCGACGCCTTCTAGCACCGCCGCCGCGGGCCAGGCGGCGCCGCCCCCGGCTAGGCTGCCGAGGTGCGCTCGGCGGGCTCGGGCGTGTTGACCCGCTGGGGAGCGGGCCGCGGCATCAGCCGCAACACCACCGGCAGGACCAGCAGGGCAGCGACGAGGGCGCACGCCGTGCCGATCGTCAGTAGCAGCCCCAGCCCGAGAATGCCCTGGTGGCGGGACACCATCATGCTCCCGAACCCCACGATGGTGGTGAAGGCATTGAGCGACACGCCCATCACCGCGCTCCGCTGGACGAGCGGGCCGCCGTGCTCGCGTCCCTCCAGATAGCTCATCACCACGTTGAGGCCGAACTCCGCCGCGGTGCCGATGATGAGCGGCAGGCCCCACACGTTGGCGAGCGTGAACTTGAGGCCGAACACCCACATGAGGCCGATGGTCCAGAGCAGCCCGATCACCAGGGGCAGGAGCGCGAGACCGGTCTCGCGGAACCGGCGGAGCTTCAGGAAGATCAGGACGCTGACGAGCACGAAGGCGTAGGCGGTGCCTTGAAGGTACGCGTGCTCCATGAGGCGGATCGCCTCGAAGGTGATGACGGGGGCGCCGGTGACGTCGGGAGCCACCGTGCGCAGCTCGCGCACGAAGCGCTCCGCCCCCTCGCGCTCCCAGATGTCCACCTTGGGATGGACCTGGAGCAGGAAGTGCCCGCTGGCGCCGATGAACTTGCGGCGGAGCTCGTCGGGGACGTCGGCCAGCGTCACCGGCCGGGGCTGCAGGTTGCGCTGGAGCGCGTAGAACTTCGCCACGAAGTCCCGATAGAGCTGCGCCTGCAGGTGGGTGAGGGCGGGCTCGGCCACGTCGCGGTCGATGGTCTCCAGGCGCTTCAGCAAGGTGCCGCTCATCTCACGGACCTTGCGAAGCTCGGGGGGGAGCTTGTGGCTGCCCTCCGCCGCGGCCATGTCGAACCGGCGCTTGAGGTCGCGCACCACGCGGGCCAGGTGCTCGAGGTCCACCGGGCTCGAGCGGCCGATCTTCACCGGCGCCACCAGCGGGGCGAAGGTCTTGATGAGCGCGATCTTCTCCGGCTGATCCTCGGGGATGAGACGGAGCACGGAATCCACTTCGGACACGGTGGAGAGCTTCTCGAACCCCGCCTGCAGTCGCCGCAGCTCCGCCAGGCTGTCGGCGGAAACGAGGCCATTGAAGCCGGAGCGGCCGGTGGTGGCGAGGATGCGCTTTTCCCAGGCCACCGACTCCGTGCCCTTGGCCTGCAGGTTCAGCAGGTTGTAGTCGAAGGCCACCGACGGCAGGGCCCACAGCGACACCACGGTGATGGCGCCGGCGACGGTGAGCACGGCCACCGGATAGCGCGTGACCCGCTCGAGGAGCGGCACCCGGATCCGCTCCAGCTCGTGCGCGCGCGGCTGGTGGTCCCGGGGCCGGCGGGCGTGGCGGCGATCCACCAGGACCAGCACCGCCGGGAACACCGTCATCATGGCCAGCCACGAGAGCATGATGGCCAGTCCCGCGATGTAGCCCAGCTCCTTGATGCCGCGGAACTCCGTGAGCATCAGCACGAAGAAGGTGCCGCCCGCGGTGAGGGCGCCCAGCAGCATGCCGGGCCCGGTGCGGGCGGCGGTGATCTCGAGGGCCTCGTTGAGGCGGCGGCCGAGGAAGAGCTCCTCCTCGTAGCGGAAGAGAAAATAGATCCCGTAGTCGATGCCGATCCCGACCACGATGGAGATGAACATCACCGAGAAGATGGTGAGGTGGCCGAGGGTGAGGGTGATGACCCCCAGCGACCAGGCGATGCTCACCGCGAGCACGCCGAGCATCAGGATGGGCTTGCCCAGGCGCCAGTAGGCCAGCCCCATGATGCCCAGGGTGAGGACGAACGAGAGCACGGCGGCCACCTGGCTGTCCTGGAAGGCGGCCGACATCTCGTCGTTGGAGAGCACCGGAGCCCCGGTGACCCCCGCCTGGACGTTCGGGAACACCGCACGCAGGCGGGTCACCGCGTCCCGGATGACCTCGATGGCCTTGGCGTCGCCGGTGAAGCTCGACTTGTCGCCCTTGGGGGTCTCCACCAGCACGAAGAGGAGGCTCTTGTCGTCGGAGAGGAAGTAGCCGGCGTCGGGACCCGTGTCCTTGCCGAACGAGAAGAGGGTGGCCCAGGGGGAGCGGTAGGGGGTGGGCCGATCGAGCCGCTGCTCGATCTGCTCGAGCAGGACCTGCAGGAAGCGCGTGTCGGCGGGCCCTTCGTCGGCGATGCCGAGGTCGAACACGTTGTTCATGAAGGCCTGGGCGAACTGGACGTTCACTCCCTCGAGGAGCCGGGCCAGGCTGGGATCGTGGGCGAAGCCCTCCATGAACTCCTGATGGTCGAAGATCTTGTCGCGGATCTCCCGGAGCTTCTCGGTGGAGAGGTACAGGAGCTGGCGGCCCTCGAAGCGCTTGGGATCGATGCGGTACGACAGGCGCGGGAACTTCACCGGCGAGGCGCGGAGCTCCTGGACGAGGCGGCTCGCGTAGGCCTTGGCCGCCTCGAAGGTGGGAGCGTCCACCACCACCACGATGTCCTCGAGCTCGCCGAAGTCGCGCGCGTACTCCGCATACTTCGTCACGTAGCCCGCGTTCTGCGGCAGCACGTCGCGCCCGGAGGTCTTGAAGCCCATGCTCTGCACGGTGACGAGGATGCCGGCGGCGGCGAGGGCGAGGGCCAGGGTCACCGTCACCAGCGGGCGGCGGCAGGACAGCCGAACGAGCCGGCGAAGCAAGCGACCGGTTCGCGAGATGGCAATCATGGGGCGTCGTCCGGGCGGCGCACTCGGGGCGAGGGCGCTACTCGGCGGCGGCGATGAAGCGCGCGAGGCGCTCGTGCGCCTCGTCGTCCGACCATTGCTCGGGCGGGGACTTCATGAGATAGGCGGAGGGCGCGGCGAGCGCGCCCTTGAGGCCTCGGTCCATGGCCATCTTGCAGCAGCGGATGGCGTCGATGACCACGCCGGCGGAATTGGGCGAGTCCCACACCTCCAGCTTCAGCTCGACATTGATGGGCTGATCGCCGAAACCGCGCCCTTCCAGGCGGATGTGGGCCCACTTGCGATCGGCCAGCCACGGCACGTAGTCGCTGGGCCCGATATGAATGGAGTCGTCCGACATCTCGTGGGCGAGCTGGGAGCGCACCGAGTCGGTCTTGGAGGTCTTCTTCGACTCCAGCCGCGAGCGCTCGAGCATGTTGTAGAAGTCGGTGTTGCCCCCCACGTTGAGCTGGCTGGTCCGGTCCAGCCGGACCCCTCGGTCCATGAAGAGCCGGGTCAGCACGCGGTGCACGATGGTGGCGCCCACCTGGGACTTCACGTCGTCGCCCACCACCGGGAGGCCCCGGTCTTCGAAGCGGCGTCGCCAGTACTCTTCGCGAGCGATGAAGACCGGGATGCAGTTGACGAACCCGCAGCCGGCGTCGAGGATCTGCTCGACGTACCACTTGGTCGCCATCTCGCTGCCCACGGGCAGGAAGTTCACCACCACGTCGGTGCGGGTCTCCCGCAGGATGCCCGCGATGTCGGCGGTGGAGCCGGTCGCTTTGGTGATCACCTGGGAGAGATAGTGCCCGAGGCCGTCGTGGGTCATGCCCCGGTGGACGGGCACGCCCAGGTCGGGGACCTCCGCGAAGGACACCGTGTTGTTGGGCGCGGTGAAGATGGCCTTGGACAGGTCGGTGCCCACCTTGTGGGCGTCGATGTCGAAGGCGGCGGAGAATTCAATGTCGCCCACGTGGTAGGGACCCAGGCGCGGGCGCATGAGACCGGGGACGAATCCGTCGTCCGGCGCGCTCCGGTAGTAGTGCACGCCCTGGACGAGGGCCGACGCGCAGTTCCCCACTCCCACGATCGCGACCCGCACTGCTCCCACGCGCGCCTCCAGGTGATGTGTCGTCCCGCGCAGCGCCACCGAGTCTAGCACATCGAGCCGGAGGGGACGGTTACCCCTCCGCGTTCTCGTCGATCATCGATGTCGGAACCGGCGTGGGTCGGGCGGAGAGCGCGGCGAGGGTGAGCAGCCCGGCGGTGGCCCAGGTGCCCTCGCGCAGTCGGCGCACCAGCGTGTAGGACAGGCCGATCGCCCCGCCGTAACCGAAGGCGGCGAAGATCGCCATGTTGCCCCCCTCCAGCGCGCCGAGCGAGCCGGGAATCATGAAGCTCGCGAACTTCACCGCCGCGCCGAACGACTCCATCACCACCGCGGTGAGGAGGGTCACCGGCAGACCGAGAAAGTTGAGCACGAGGTAGATCTCGAGACTCCCCACCGTCCACGCGAGGAGATGCACGAGGACCGCGCCCACCAGGCGGCCCCGATGGCCACGGTAGAAGCGCAACAGCGCGCGATCCAGCCCCTCCAGCCGCTCCTGATTGCTCGAGTTCGGTCCCATGCCGAACCGCGCGAGGAGCCGGCCCCCGCGTCCGGCCGCTCCGAGGAGCTGGACCACGACGAAGCCGGTCACCGCGAGGGCCTCGAGCCCCAGGAGAATGGTCATCCCGGTGAGCACGGGCCCCGACACCGGCACCAGGGTCCGCGCGAGGACAAGTCCCAGCACGAGGAAGAGGCCCTGGCCGGTGACGATCGCGGTCTTGTCCACGATGACGGCGGCCAGGCCCTCGGGCACCGGCACCCAGTGACGGAGGAGGAACGCCTTGACGGGCTCGCCGCCCACGGAGGCGATGGGCGTGGTCGCGTTCACCGCCTCGCCGGCGAGCCGCGCGGTCCAGATCTTGGCGAAGGGCGGCACGTGATCGACGAAGGCGAGCCGCCAGGCGGTGGCGTCCAGGGTGGCGGTGAGGGCGTAGGGAAAGCAGATCACCACCAGCAGCCGCCAGGACAGCGTCCGGATCGAGTCCAGGATGGTGGTGAAGCCGATCTGGTGGCCGAGGTAGGCGATCACGCCCACGCCCACCACCACGATCAGCGGACGGAGCAGTCGTCCCACGGAGGCGCGGTCGGGATGGGGTCGCTCGGCCCGCTAGGACGCGGCCGTCCGGCCGCGGCGGATCCGGCCCACGCACGCGATCCAGTATGACTGCGAGCCGAGGGCCACCACGAGGGCCAGCGCGGGAAGGGTGGAGGGCGCCAGCCACCGGAGCAGGACGAAGCCGAGGAGCAGGAGATAGAAGAGATCGCGGTTGCCCATGTTCTTGAGCGCGCCGCCCACCGTCTCACCTACCGCGATCTCGCGCGGGAGGTAACGCGCGAAGAAGGCGCTGAGCGCCACGCCGGCCGATCCCAGCACGCCGATGACGGTGGTGACGGCTGGGCCCGCGGAGACCGCCATGCCCAGCACGAGCCCCGAGTGGATCACGGTATCGATGGCCCAGTCGAGGTGGGCGCCGAACCGTGACTCCTGGAAGGTCAGCCGGGCCAGCTCGCCGTCGCAGTGGTCCACCACGCAGGCCATCAGGTAGACCACCACGCCCGCCGCGGCGGACAGCGGCGTGGCGTGCCAGAAGGCCCACACCGCGCCGAGGCCGATGCTGAGGCTCAGCAGGCTCACCTGATTGGGCGTGGCCGGGGTGCGGACCAGGAGGCGCGTGAGTCCGCGCGAGAGCCGCCGGTGCAGGTAGGAGTCCACGCCGGTGTCGTTGTCGGTGCCGAGCCCGGCATAGAGGAGCCGGTCGGCCTCCATGAGATCGCCGCGCCCGCGCGCGCAGAAGCACAACCCGGCGGCGGTGACCTGCTTGAGTCGTGTGGCCTCCACGTGGCGCACGAGCACCTGGCCCAGGGGCTCGCCGGCGGCGAGGGCGCAGGCCAGCCGGTCTGCGGTGTCCCCCATGACGCGGAGGACGGGGGCGCCGGCTTCCAGGGACTCCGTCAGCGCGGTCTCGGCGGTCTCCGCGAAGTCGGCCAGCAGCGGGGCCAGGGTGCGCGCCTCCACCAGCGCGGCGGCGGGCACGAGCAGGCAGCCGCCGGCGGCGAGGGCGCGCACGGCGCCGGCGTCGCCAGCGCCGAGCCAGCGGACGCGGCCGCCGAGACCGCGGGTTCCGGCGAGCAGGCGCTCGAGCTCGGCGCTGCGGAGCTGCGCGGGCACGGCGACGATCTCCGCGCCGGCGCGCGCCGCCGCCACGATGGCCCGGAGCGCGAGAGGACGACCGGCCACCGGCACCGCGGCGAGGGCGGTACTGGCCGAATCGGTCAGGTAGAGGACGACCGCGGCCACCTCAGTGCTCGAGCCGCTCGATCCGCGGCAGCACGTCGGTTTCCGCGCGGCGAAGGTCCTCGACGAAGTCCACCTCGGTCCACGGCAGGCCGGTGACGTCCACCCAGCCCACCGGCACGCGGGTGAGGAGCCGGTGCAGCGCGTCCTCGTACTCGTTGGTGCCGCCGGTCTCGTCGATGGACTCGCCGAGGAGCCGGATGTACTCTGCCGCGTGCTGGGTGCCGCACTTGAAGAAGCCGATGCCCTCGCCGACCACTTCCCAGTGCTCCGGCACGAACTTCTTGCCCAGCGCGATGACGCGATCGCCGACCCCGTAGAGCTTGACCTCCTCGCCGGTATCGGTGAAGCCGCGGTCGATCAGCAGCGCGCTGGGCGCCGGGCAGGCGATGAGGCGGGCGAGAAACGCGTGGGGGAAGAGGACGTCGGCGTCCATCACCAGCGTGTGGTCGCGGACGAGGGTATCGCGCGCGCGCCACAGGGACAGGATGGAGCCCTTCTGGTACTCGGGGTTCTCCACGAAGCTGATCCGCATGTCGCCGCGCCGCGTCCCTGCCGCCGCCCGCACCTGATCCTGGCAGTGGCCGACCACGATCACCGTCTCGTCCACGCCGGCCGCGGCGAGGGAGCCCAGCATCCGGTCCAGCAGGGGCCGCCCCGCGATGGGCAAGAGACACTTGTGCGTGTGATCGGTCAGCGGGGCGAGCCGGCGCGCCACCCCCGCGGCGAGCACGATGGCCTTCATCGCCCGCTCCCGGCGGCCACCCGCCCGAGGTCGCGCAGGGCCCCGCGAAACCGGTCCCGGATCTCCTCGGGCGGGTAGGGGATGCGTGGCGCCGGCTGCTCCTCCGGGGTGACCTTGGCCAGGATGAACGACGGGCCGTCCCCGCGCATGGCGGCGGCGGTGGCGTCGCGCAGCGCGGCCGCCTCCGTCACCGCGACCGTGGTGGCGTAGCCGGCGGCGGCGGCGAGCGCATCGAGACGCGCGTGGCGCGACGGGGACATCTGGTTACCGGTGGAGCCATACACCTCGTTGTCGAAGACGACGTGGACCAGGTTTCGCGGCCGCCGGCTTCCGGTAGTGCCCGCCCCGAGCACGGGTGCGCCGCCGATCATGGGCAGGATGCCGAGGTTCATGAGCAGGTTGCCGTCGCCGTCGAAGACCACGGTGGTGAGGTCGGGGCGGGCGAGCGTGACTCCGAGCCCGATGGCCGAGGCCAGCCCCATGGAGCCGATCATGTAGAAGTTCTGCGGCCGATCTCCCACCGAGAACGACTCGCGGCAGATGAAACCGTTGGCATGCACGACGGGCGCATCGCCGATCGCGCCGAGCGCGGCACGCAGCGCCTCCAGGCGCGAGATCCGGGGCGTCAGGTCAGCCCGCGAGGATTCGCGTGAGGGCGGACTTCCGACAATCACGCGCGGCGGTGAATCTCTGTCTGTTATCAGCGGGGGCCTCGAAATGGCCCCCGCTCTCCCCGTCCGCACTCGATGCGCGGGCCCCCGCTCTCCCCCCGTCCGCACTCGATGCGCGGATCGCCGCTTTCTCCCCGTCACCGCCGCGCGTGCCGTGCGCCCCCGATGCATGTTCTCCATGACCGCGCGTGGCTATGACGCCGGGCGGGAGGAGCAGCGCCACCGGCTGGCTGAGGCGCTCCGCCTCCGCGCGGGCCCAGGCGATGTCGGCGGCCACGCTGCCGGCGGTGAGCACGCGATGGGGCACCGCGATGAGCTCGAGGAGGCGCGGGGAGATGTCGCCCATCACGAGGTGCTCGGGGGCGTCCTTGCCCCCATGGCCGCGCCAGGTGACGAGGAGCAGGGTGGGAAAGCGGTACATGAGCGACAGGGAGACCAGCGCGTTGAGGCTGGTGCCGAGCCCCGAGTTCTGCATGATCACCATGGGCAGGCGGCCTGCCATCCACGCCCCCGCCGCCAGGCCCACCGCGACGTCCTCGCGCACGGCGGGCACGTACGGCAGGCGGGGATGGGTCTCCAGCGCGGCGATGACCTCGCCCACCAGCGAGCAGGGCACGCCCGTGAAGAAGTCGAAGCCTTCCGACTCGGCGACGGCGACGAAGTCCTTCCCGCTGACGGCGCCTATTTCTTGATCTCCGCCCAGGCCCGCTGATAGTCCTCGAAGGTATCCACCTCGAGCCAGCCCTTGTAGACGTCCACGCAGTGGACCCGCTCGCCGCGCGCCACCAGCTCCTGGAGGAGGTCGGTGAAGGCCGCGTGCTCGGCGGAGTCCGCCTCGTGGAAGCGCCCGCCGCCGGCCGCCCGCGCCTCGTCCCAGGCGCGCCGGAGCGCCTGGGTCCCGCCCTCGGAGAAGAGCGCCATGCCGATGAACTCGCCGTTGGCGCGATCCGGCGCCACCCGGGCGCCCACGGTGACGAGGGTGTCGTCGCCCCCGCTGGTCAGCGCACGCAGGCCGGAGGCGGGCGCCTGCTCCGTCACCACGAGGTCCAGCGGCTTCGAGAGCGGCAGCAGGCGGTCGCGCTGGTCCACCCACGCGCGGTCCACCACCACCGCGCAGTCCGCCTCCGCGCGGAGGAGCCGCTCGAGGACGGAGCGCTCGAAGAGGATGTCCGAGTAGAGGAACAGCACGCGCCCGGACAGCACCGGCGCGGCGGCGAAGAGGGACACGCACTCCCCGCTCTCCTCGTAGCGGTCGTTGTCGAAATAGCGCAGGCCGGGCACGGTGACCTCTTCCTTCCGGTATCCGCGCACCACCGCGATGTCCTGCACCCCGCACGCGCGCAGGGTGTCCACCTGCCGCTCGAGGATGGTGCGCCCCTTGATGTCCAGCATGCACTTGGGCCGGTTTTCCGTGAGCGGCAGCAGCGACTTGCCCGAGCCGGCGGCAATGATCACCGCGCGCACCTGGCTCTCCTGCGGCAGGTACTCCGCCTCGATGGCCTCGAACTCCGCCACCCCCACGTGCCGATAGATCTCCTCCAGCGGCACGATGTGCGGGTCCAGCGCGTCCAGCCGGCGCTCGCGCGCGAGGGTGCCCAGCGTGGTCTCCATGCCGCGCACCGCGCCCCGCAGCACCTGGTTGGCCCAGATCACCATCTTCACCCCCGCGCCCTCCAGCTCCTCGAAGGTCACGGAGGGATAGAGGGTGGGCACCACCACCACCGGCGTGGGGCGCTCCCAGAGGCGCATGAACTCCAGCACCTCCGCCGCCGTCTTCGACTTGGAGTGCATGAGGATCATGTCGGCCCCCGCGTCCGCATAGGCGTGGGCGCGCCGGAGCGCCTCCTTCATGCCCCAGCCCGCGATGAGGGCCTCCACCCGCGCGATCACCACGAAATCCGGGTCCCGGCGCGTCTTCACCGCGGCCCGGATCTTTCCCGCGAACTCCTCCACCGACAGGAGCTCGCGCCGCATGCCCGGATAGAGGCTGCACTTCTTGGGGAAGATATTGTCCTCCATGCAGATCCCCGCCACCCCGGCGCGCTCGTACTCCTCCACCGTGCGCACCACGTTGACGACGTTGCCGTAGCCGTTGTCGGCGTCGGCGATGACGGGAATGGACACCGCGTCGTTGATGTAGCGGGCGGTCTCGAGGTTCTCCGTCATGGTGAGCAGGTTCACGTCCGGCATGGCGCGCTGGGCCGCCGACACCGCGAAGCTCGACGACCACACCAGGGGGAACCCGGCGGCCTCGATGAGGCGGGCGGACAGCGCGTCGTGGGCGCCGACCATGGGGACGAGCCCCGGACGGCGGAGAAGCGAGCGCAACAGGGCGGCCTTGGTCATGATGAGTTCCCTCGCGCGCGCCGGACTAGGGAGTCCGGGGCGCCGGCTTTTTCTTGGGATCGTCGTCCAGCGACACCTCGGCCTGCTTGCTCTTCATGCGCCGGATGAGCTCGCCGTAGGAGGCGGTCTGGATGATCTTGTTGAACTGCGTGCGGTAGTTGGACACCAGGCTCACGCCTTCGATGCTGACGTCGTAGACGAGCCAGCGCTCGCCGCGCTTGACCAGCCGATAGTCGATGGGCACCTCGGTGCCGTTCTTGGTGACGAGCCGGGTGCTCACCACGCTGTTGTCGCTCTCGATCTTCTCGCCGGTGTAGAGGATCTTCTCCCCGCCGTACTGGTCGATCTTGGAGATGTAGGACCGTTCGAGGAGATCGGCGAAGAGCGAGACGAACTCCTCGTGCTCCGCGTCGGTGCGGCCCTGCCAGTGGCGGCCGAGGGAACGCCGCGCGATCTCGCCGAAGTCGAAGATCTCGTTGGCGATCTTGCGCACGGCGGCGCGCCGCTCCTGCACCCGGTTCTCGCCCTTGTACAGGGGGTTCTCGAGGGTCTTGACCACCCGCTCGATGGCGCCCTTGAGCTGGTCCGTGGGGATGCCGGCGCTGGCCACGGGCGCCAGCAGCACCACCAGCGCGGCCACCGCTACACCGATCATGCGAGCACGAATCATCGGGAACCCTCCACTGTCTGCCGTGACATGGTCGCCGCTATACCTTTCCGAAGACGTACTTCGAGAGCAGCTCCTCGATGTCCACCGGCGGCTCCACTTCCGTGATCCGGCCGTTGGGCTTGATGATCTTCTCCGATCCGCCGGGGTTGATCCGGATGTACTTCTCGCCGATGAGCCCACGCGTCTTGATGGACGCGATCGAGTCTTCCTGCAGCTTCACATCGGTCCTGATGCTCATGATCACGCGGGCCTGGTAGTCCGACAGGGTGATGCCGTCTACGCGCCCGATCTCCACCCCCGCGATCTCCACGGTGGAGCCCGTCTTGAGCCCTCCCACGGTGGGGAAGTCCGCGGTGATGGTGTAGCCGCCGCCGCTGAAGAGCTCCACCCGCCCGAGCTTGATGGAGAGCCAGCCCAGCGCAAGGATGCCGACCAGCACGAATACCCCCACCGCCATGTCCAGCGTCGACCGTCTCATTCGGCGCCCCCTGATTGGATCTTGCCGTGCCTGGCGCGCATCGTCTACCTCTTTTCCTGGCCCCCGTGCGCGGACGGGGTCTCAGCGAGCCGTCGGCGCGCTCTCGATCTCGCCGCGGATGAACTGCTGCACCACCGGATTCGCGGAGGCCTGGATGCCCTCCGGGGTGGCACATTCCACGATCACCCCGTCGTGGAGCATGGCCACGCGGTCCGCGATCCGGAAGATCTCCGGGATCTCGTGGCTCACCACCACCGCGGTGAACCGAAACTTCCGGTGCAGCTCCACGATCAGGTGATGGATGGTGTTGACCAGGATGGGGTCCAGGCCGGTGGTGGGCTCGTCGAAGAAGACCACCCCCGGCTCTGTCACCAGGGCCCGCGCGATGGCCACCCGCTTGCGCATGCCGCCCGAGATCTCCGCCGGGTTCTTGTGCCCCATGCCCTGGAGGCCCACCTGCACGAGCTTTTCCTCCACCCGCTGCCGGACCTCGGTCGCCGGGATGCGGACCTTTTCCCACAGGGGAAAGGCCACGTTCTCGAATACCGACATGGAGTCGAAGAGGGCGCCGCCCTGGAACACCACCCCGTAGCGCTCGCGGATGCGGTCGAGCGCGGAGCGTCGCAGCCGGGTGATCTCGGTGCCGTCCACGAAGATGCGACCCGAGTCGGGCCGCAGCAGGCCCACCAGGTGCTTGAGCAGCACCGACTTGCCGCCCCCGCTCCGGCCGATGATCACGATGATCTCACCGGAGGCGACCTCCAGGTCGATGCCGCGCAGCACGGGCTGGGCGCCGAACGACCGCCGCAGGTCTTCCACCTTGATCATGGCAGTACCGAGCCCAGGAAGTAGTCCCACACGAGGATGAGGACCGAGGACAGCACCACCGCCTGGGTGGTCGCGCGCGCCACCCCCTCCGCCCCGTGCCCGCAGTAGTAGCCCTTGTAGGTGCACACCCAGGTGACGATGATGCCGAAGGAGAGCGACTTCCAGAAGCCGGTCATGATATCGGTCCGGTCCACGAAGGTCTGCATCTCCCCGAAGTAGGTCCCGGGGGACAGGCCCAGCAGCTCCACTCCCACCAGGTACCCGCCCAAGATGCCCACCACGTCGAAGATCGCCGTCATGAGCGGGAAGGTGATGATCCCGGCCACGATGGGCGGGACTATCAGATAGCGCACGGGGTTGAGCGCCATCACGGTGAGGGCGTCGATCTGCTCGGTGATCTTCATGATCCCGAGCTCGGCGGTGAGTGCCGATCCGGCCCGGCCGGTGACGATGAGGGCGCAGAGAACGGGTCCCAGCTCGCGGATGATCGACAGCGCGACCGCGGGGCCCAGGAAGGCCTCGGAGCCGAACCGCGAGAGCACGAAGAAGATCTGGAGCCCGAGCACCATGCCCGTGAAGGCGCCGGTCAGGATCACGATGGTGAGCGAGCGGAAGCCGATGAAGTGGATGCGCTCCACCAGGCGGGCGAGCTTGAAGGGAGGAACGAAGATATAGGTGATCGCCTGGACCAGGAAGCGGCCGAAGCGACCCATGGACTGCAGCACCTGGAGGGTCCCGGCCCCGAGCCCTCCGATGAGGCGGACCGGCAGTGCGCCGGCGACCGGCCCCGTCATCCGCACGCGGTCCGATAGACCCCCAGCGCCCAGAGGGGGAAGTACTTGGCGTACAGGTGATACTTGAGATAGAAGACGCGGGGAAAACCGGTGCCGTTCCAGAGCGGGTCCGCCCACGCCCCCTCCTCGCGCTGCGTGTCGAGGAGATACTGGATGCCGCGCTCCACCACGGGGCCGGTGGTGCGGCCGGCGGCGAAGAGCCCCAGCAGCGCCCACGCGGTCTGGCTCGGGATGGACTCTCCACGCCCCGCCCACGCGGGATCCTCGTAGGAGGCCAACGTCTCGCCCCAGCCGCCGTCGGCGTTTTGCCGCGCTTCCAGCCACGCCACCGCGCGGCTCACGTACTCCCTCGAGCAGTCCTCGCCCATGGCGCGCAGCCCGCGGAGTACCGACCAGGTACCGTAGATGTAGTTCGCGCCCCAGCGGCCGTACCACGGCCCGTCCGCGTGCTGATTGCGGCGGAGATAGCCCAGCGCGCGCAGGGCGGCGGGATGGTCGAGCGTCTCACCCAGCATGCCCAGGAGCTCGAGGCCCCGCCCGGTGAGGTCCTCGGTGGAGGGATCGAGCAGGGCGCCGTGATCGGCGAAGGGGATATTGTTCAGGATGAGCCGGTTGTTGTCGGCGTCGAAGGACGCCCAGCCGCCGTCCGAGCCCTGCATGCCCAGGAACCAGGCCATGCCGCGCGTGAGCGCGCGCCGGCGGCGCTCGGCGTCGAGGCCCTCGGTGCGGCTCAGCGCCATCATCACCATCGCGGAGTCGTCGAGATCCGGATAGAAGTCGTTGTGGTACTGGAACGGCCAGCCGCCGGGCGGCACGCCGGGCCGCTTGGTCGTCCAGTCCCCGGGCACCGTGATCTGCTTGTCGATCATCCACTCGCCGGCGCGCACCAGGGAGTGATGGTCGGCGGGAAGGCCGGACTCGATGAGCGCGTTGACCGCCAGCGCGGTGTCCCACACCGGCGACACGCAGGGCTGATAGTGCAGCGAGGTCGTGGTCTCGACCCCCAGCGCCTCGACCTCCTTCAGCTGGCCGCGGATCAGGGGATGGTCCTCGTCATAGCCGAGGCAGCGCAGCGCCAGCACCGCGTTCACCATGGCGGGGAAGATCCCGCCCAGGCCGCCCGGCACGGCCAGGCGCTCCTCCACCCACCGGCGCGCGGCGTCGAGCGCGCGGGCGCGCAGCGGACGCGGGCCCAGCCGCTCCCACCCCTTCAGCGCGTCGTCCACGCCGATGAAGAAGTTCTTCCAGAGAAAGGTCTTCGGCGAGAAGGGGCGGGGGACGCGGTGGAAGCGGAGGCTGGCCCGCTCGCGCGGCACCACCCACAGCTCGTCCAGGCGCGCGGAATCGGGCAGGCGCATGACGGGCTTGGCGTCCATCAGGATGATTAGCGGCACGATGACCGCCCGCGACCAGTAGGAGACCTCGAGGAGGTTGAAGTACGACCAGCGGGGCAGCAGCATGATCTCCACCGGCATGGCGGGGATGCCCGACCAGTCGTATTCCCCGAACTGCGCGAGGAGGATCTTGGTGAAGACATTGGCCTGCACCGGCCCGCCGAGCTGATGGATCAGCGCTCGCGCACGGACCATGGCGAGATCCTCCGGCGACACGCCCGCCAGCTTCATGGCGAAATACGCCTTGATGGTCGCGGAGAGGCTGGCCGGTCCGCCCTCGTAGAGACTCCAGCCCCCATCGGCGAGCTGCTGCGCGCGGAGGTACGTCACGATCTTGGCCTCGCGCTCGCGATCGACGCGATCCATGAGGCGGCCGAACAGAAGGTACTCGCTGGTGATGGTGCTGTCCGCCTCCAGCTCGCCCACCCAGTGTCCGTCCGGCTCCTGCGTGGAGAGGAGCAGCGCCTGGGCGCGCTCGATCGCGGCATCCACGCGCGACGACGCCGCGCGCGCCGGCGCCGCCCCCGCTGAGGGCGCGTGTTTCGCGCGGATCGACTCGGTTTTCGGGGCGAACATCGGTCCATACTAGCACACGGTTTTGGGTAATCCGTACGACGGCCAAACTTGAAAACATTCGCGCCCTTGGCCCCGATCGCGCCCGGATTCACACGGCCGCCGTCCGCCCCGCCGGACGACGCCCCGCGCCCGACCGACGGGGACCGAGGCGAGCCGTCGACGATGCGGTGGCGCGGGGGCGGGGGCGCTGGACGAACGCCCGCGCGGCGGCCCCCAAGTCGTCGCGTTCTTCGGGGCGCGCATCGTCATCGGGCGCGCATCGCCATCGGCCGGCGTGCTGAGGGCATCCACGCGGCTTCCCCCTCCGGGCCGGGGGCTCGGCCATCGCGGGCTCGCTTTCGGTCCCGGGTTAACCATTTGAATCGGCAAGTTGACCCGCGCCGGCCCGGGAATCCTGCTCCACGCGCTGGTCTTTCTGGTAATCTGGACCGGGTCTGGCGGCCGTGCGGACGCGCTCGGCACAGAACCACCTTTACTTACTGAGGAGATATCGTCACCGATGAGTGTGCCGGTCTCGCAGATGTGGACAGTGGCGACCTACGTGCTCCGCCAGCGGCTGGCGGGGCGCAAGCGCTATCCGCTCGTCCTCATGCTCGAGCCGCTGTTCCGGTGCAACCTCGCCTGCGCCGGGTGCGGGAAGATCCAGTACCCCGCCCAAGTGCTCCGCAAGCACCTTGCGGTGGAGAAGTGTCTTCAGGCGGTGGAGGAGTGCGGCGCCCCCATGGTCAGCATTCCCGGCGGCGAGCCGCTCATGTATCCGGAGATCGACCGGCTGGTGGCCGAGCTGGTGAAGCGGAAGAAGTACGTCTATCTCTGCACTAACGCCATCCTCCTCAAGGAAAAGCTCGACCTCTTCACCCCCTCCAAGTACCTGTCCTTCAGCGTGCACATGGACGGACTCCGAGAGGAGCACGACGAGGCGGTGTGCCGGGACGGGGTTTACGACCAGGCGGTGCCGGCCATCCAGGAGGCGCTCGCCCGCGGCTTCCGGGTCACCACCAACACCACGCTCTTCGACGGGGCCTCACCGCTGCGGGTGCGCGCGTTCTTCGATGAGATGATGCACCTGGGCGTGGAGGGGATGATGGTGTCGCCGGGCTACAGCTACTCGAAGGCGCCCGACCAGGAGCACTTCCTCCGGCGGAGCCGGACCAGCCAGCTCTTCCGCGCGATCCTCTCGAATCCCAAGAAGCACTGGCGCTTCAACCAGTCCCCGCTCTTCCTTCGCTTTCTCATGGGCAAGCAGGACTACGAGTGCACGCCCTGGGGGAACCCGACCTACAACATGTTCGGCTGGCAGCGGCCGTGCTATCTCCTGCAGGACGGCTACGCGGAAACCTTCGCCGAGCTGATGGAGACCACGCCCTGGGAGAACTACGGGCGCAAGAGCGGCAACGAGAAGTGCCAGGATTGCATGGTCCACTGCGGGTTCGAGGCCACCGCGGTACACCACACCTTCAACTCCGCGCGCGGCTTCGCGGAGACGGTGCTGGTCACCATCACCGGAAAGCTCTGAGCCGGGCGTGAGCCTGCAGGGCTGGGTGCCCGACATCGGACCGTACCTCACCCTCGAGGAGGTCATCGAGCACGCCTTCGACTATCGCGGCAACGTGACGGTCGTGCGGCGGGACGGCTCCGAGCTGGTGGGCTACCTCTTCAACCGCGACTCGAGCGCGCCCGAGCCGTTCGTCCAGCTCATCGACGAGGACGGCAACGGTCCCCTCCGGGTGCGCTACGCCGAGATCGCCAGCGTGCGGTTCACGGGCAAGGACACCGCCGAGGGCAATTCGTGGAAGGCCTGGATCGAGCGCAAGGAGCGCGAGAAAGCGCAGCCCGCGCCCGACGCGTAGGCGCGTGAGCGATCTCCTCATCCTGACGGCCGTCGAGCTCGAGGCCGCGGGGCTGGCCCGCGAGCTCGAGCTGCCCGCCGAGGCCGCGCGGGCGCACCGTGCCTCGGATCGCTCCTCTCCCTATCGCTCCTACGGCCGGCCCGGCCTCCGCATCGTCCCCGTCGGCCTGGGCGCGCTCCTCCTCTCCGAGCGCTGGGCCGCCTGCCGGGACGGATTCACGGCGCCCCTCGTGATCTCCGCCGGCGTGTGCGGGGGACTCGACCCGCGCCTGGCCCCCGGCGACCTCGTCGTGCCCGCGCGCGTCCTCGCTCCCGACGGCGAGACGCTGGCGGTGGCGCCGGCGGCGCATGCGCGGGCGCTCGCGGCGGCGGGGACGGCGGCCACCGGCACCCTCGTGACCACCCTGACCGTGGTGGGCTCGCCCGCCGCCAAGGCCGCGCTCCGGTCCGCCACCGGCGCGGAGGCGGTGGACATGGAGTCCGCCGCCATCCTCGCCGCCGCGCAGGCGGACGGGCTGGAGGCGGTGGTCGTACGCGCTGTATCCGACGGGGCCGCGGAGTCGGTGCCGGCCGAGCTCTCGGCGCTCCTGGGCCCGGAGGGGCGGCTGCGCGGCGGACGCGCGCTCCTTCTTGCGCTCACCCGCCCGCAGGCCTTGCCTCGCGCCCTCGAGCTCCGGCGCGGCAGCCGCCGCGCGCTCGCCGCGGTGGCGCGCGTCCTGGCGGCCCTGCGGGCCTAGCCGATGCGCGCCCTGGTGACCGGCGGCACCGGCTTCGTGGGCGCCAACCTCGTGCGCGAGCTGCTCGCGGACGGCGACCGCGTGCGCGTGCTCGCGCGCCCGGGCGGCGACCGCCGCGCGCTGGAGGACTGCGACGTGGAGATCGCGGAGGGCGATCTCCTCGACCCCGCCTCGGTGCGCCGCGCGGTGGCGGGCGTCGAGCGCGTCTTCCACGTAGCCGCCGACTATCGCCTGTGGGCGCCCGATCCCGCCGCACTCTTCCGGGCCAACGTGGACGGCACCCGGCACGTGCTCGAGGCGGCGGTGGCGGCGGGGGTGGAGCGGATCGTGTATACCTCCACCGTGGGCGCGCTGGGCATCCCCAAGGACGGCGCTCCCGGCGACGAGCGGACGCCGGTGTCGCTCGCCGACATGGTCGGGCCCTACAAGGCCTCGAAGTTCGTGGCGGAGGCGGTGGCCCGCGAGTTCGCGGCGCGGGGCGCACCGGTGATCATCGTGAACCCGTCGGCGCCGGTGGGCCCGTGGGACGTGAAGCCCACCCCCACCGGCCAGATGATCGTGGACTTCCTGCGGGGCAAGATGCTGGGCTCGCTCGACACCGGCCTCAACGTCGTCCACGTGCGCGACGTCGCCCGCGGGCACATCCTCGCCGCCCAGCGCGGGCGCCTGGGTGAGCGCTACGTGCTCGGCCACGTGAATCTCACGCTGCTGGAGATCTTTCAGGCTCTCGCCCGCCTCACCGGCGTGGCCGCCCCGCGCTTCCGCGTGCCGTACGCCGTCGCCTGGCTGGCCGCCGCCGGTATGGAAGGCGTGGCCCGGCTCACGGGGGGCACGCCGGCGGTGCCGCTCACCGCGGTCCGGATGGCGCGCAAGCGCATGTTCTTCAGCGTGGACAAGGCGGTGCGCGAGCTCGGGCTGCCGCAGACGCCGGTGGAGCGCGCGCTGGGCGACGCGGTGGACTGGTTCGTGGCGCGGGGCTATGCGCCCGCGCCGCGGCGGCGGGCGGCGTGAACGCGGCGCGCTTCGTCTCGCGCCTCACCCGCAAGAGCCGCTCGAACTTCTTCTATGCCTTTCTCCTCTTGCCGCGCGCCCAGCGGGACGCCATCTTCGCCGTCTATGCCTTCTGCCGCATCGTGGACGACGCGGTGGACGAGGGCGTGGACCGCGCGACGCAGCGCCGGGAGCTCGCGCGCTGGCGCGGGGAGCTCGCCCGCATCTGGGGCGAGGAGCCGACCACGCACCCCGCCGCGGAGCGGCTGCGCGAGGCAGTGCGGCGCTTTCCCATTCCCCGGGAGGCCCTCGAGGAGATCATCGCGGGGGTGGAGATGGACCTCGATCGCGCCGCCTACGAGTCCTTCGCGGACCTCTACCCGTACTGCTACCGGGTGGCCTCCGCGGTGGGCCTGTGCAGCATCGCGATCTTCGGATACAAGGATCCTCGGGCCCAGGACTATGCGATCAACCTTGGGGTGGCGCTCCAGCTCACCAACATCCTGCGCGATGTCCAGACGGACGCCCGCATGGGCCGCGTCTACCTGCCCCAGGAGGACCTGCGGCGCTTCGGCGTGACCGGTGAGGATCTCCGCGAGGGACGGTACACGCCCGCCTTCGTGGAGCTGATGACCTTCGAGGCGAGGCGAGCCCGCGACTACTACGCGCGCGCGTGGCGGGGCCTGCCCGCGGTGGACCGGCGGACTCTCTTCGCCGCCGAGATCATGGGTCACACCTACTTCGCGCTGCTGCGGGCCATCGAGGCGCGGCGCTTCGACGTGTTTGGTGAGCGCGTTGCCGTCCCCACGCGCCGCCGCGTCGCCATCGCGCTTGCGGGCTGGGTGCGCTCCCGCCTCGGCACCCGGGGCCGCTCCCCGCTCGCCGGCGCCGCCAGCTAGCCCGTGCGCGCCGCCGTCTATCTCGGCGCGGGCCGCCTCGAGCTGCAGGACTGGCCCGAGCCGTGTTCGAGGACGAGGGGGCGCCGGCGGCGGCCCTCGCCGAGGCCACCGAGGGCCGCGGCGTCGACGTGGCGGTGCTGACCGCGGGCGGCGCCGCCGCAGTGGGGGCGGCCGCGGCGGCGGTGCGGGACGGCGGCCAGGTGCATTGCTTCGCGGGTGGGGGCGCGGGCCCGCTGCCCGTCCCGCTCGATACCGTCTATCACCGCGAGCTGACGATCACCGCGACGTATTCCGCCTCTCTCGCGGAGCTGGCCGAGGCCGTCATCCTCATGCGCCGGCAGGAAGCGCTGAAGGTCTACGTCACGCCATGAGCGGGCGCATGCGGGCTCAAGTGTTTCACGGCCCCGGCGACCTGCGGCTGGAGGAGCTGCCGGTGCCGGCGCCGGCATCGGGGGAAGTGGTAATCCGGGTGGAGGCCGCGCTCACTTGCGGCACCGACGTGAAGGTGCTCCGCCGGGGCCATCCCGTGATGATTCCCGTCGTGCCCACCGCGTTCGGGCATGAGATGGCGGGTATCGTCACCGCGGTGGGGGCGGGGGTGCACGGCTGGCGCGAGGGCGACCGGCTGGTCGCCGCCAACTCCGCGCCCTGCGGCAGCTGCCCGCCGTGCCGCGCGGGGCGGCCGAATCTCTGCGAGGATCTCCTGTTCGTCAACGGCGCCTACGGCGAGTACCTTGCCCTGCCGGCGCGGCTCGTGGCCAGGAACGTCGTGCGCATCGGCCCCGCGCTGCCGGCGTGGCGCGCCGCCTTCGCGGAGCCGCTGGCCTGCGCGCTGCACGGGATCGACCGCGGTCGCGTGGCGTCGGGTATGACGGTGGCCGTGCTCGGCCACGGTCCGCTCGGCTGCCTCCTCGCGCTGGCCGCCGCCCAGCGCAAGGCGCGGGTGCTGCTGGTGGGCAAGGGCGGCTGGCGGCTCGAGCGGGTGCGCGCGGCCGGCATCGCGGAGATGCTGGACGCGCGCGAGGGGGGCGACCTTCCCGCCGCGCTCCGCGCGCGCACGGATGGACGCGGCCCGGACGTGGTGGTGGATGCTACCGGGCGCCCGGAAGTCTGGGAGGGGGCGCTGGAGGCTGTCGGGCGGGGCGGCACCGTCGTCTTCTTCGGCGGTTGCGCCCCCGGAACGACGGTCCAGGTGGATACGCGACGCGCGCACTATGAGGAGCTGACCTTGGTGGGCGCCTTCCACCACACCCCGCAATTGATCCGCCAGGCCGTCCAGCTCCTGGAGTCCGAGACCCTGGTGCCGGACGCGCTGGTCACCCACCAGATGGGCCTGGCCGCCGTGCCGGATGCCCTCGCGCTGATGGCCGCCGGCCAAGCCCTCAAGATCGCGATCGATCCAGCCGTTTGAGCCAGCGAGCGGCGTCCGGTATACTGCCTCGCATGGCCACCATCCCTCTCCTTCAAGACATCGTGCTGGCCGGGCCTCGCGGCTTCTGCGCCGGCGTGGACCGCGCCATCGACATCGTCGAGCTGGCGCTGCAGGTCTGCCCGCCCCCCGTGTACGTGCGGAAGGAGATCGTGCACAACCGCCACGTGGTGGAAGCGTTGCGCGCCAAGGGCGCCCACTTCGTGGACGAGCTCGACGAGGTCCCCGACGACGCCACCGTGATCTTCAGCGCCCACGGGATCTCGCCCGCGGTGCGGCAGGAGGCCGAGCAGCGGGGCCTGCGCGTGATCGACGCCACGTGCCCGCTGGTGACCAAGGTGCACCTGGAGGCCATCCGCTACGCGCGCGAGGGCTACTCCATCATTCTCGTCGGCCATGCTGACCACGACGAGGTGGTGGGGACCATGGGCGAGGCGCCCGACCGCATGTTCGTGATCGCGCATCCCGACGAGGTCGAGCGGCTGGTGGTGCCGGATCCCGAAAAGGTGGCCTTTCTCACGCAGACCACCCTGTCCGTGGACGACACCCGCGACTGCATCGCCGCCTTGCAGCGGCGCTTCCCCAAGATCGTGGGCCCGGCCAAGGACGACATCTGCTACGCGACGCAGAACCGGCAGGCGGCGGCCAAGACGGTGGCCGCGGGCGTCGACGTGCTCCTCGTCATCGGCGCGGCGAACAGCTCGAACGCCAATCGTCTGGTGGAAGTGTCCAAGGGGCTGGGCACCGCGTCCTACCTCATCAACGACAAGAACGACATCCGGCCCGAGTGGCTCGAGGGCGCGACGCGCGTCGGGGTGACCGCGGGCGCCTCCACGCCCGAGTTCCTCGTCACCGAGGTGGTGGAAGCGCTCCGGGCGTCGCGGCCCGCCGAGGTCCGCGAGGTCCACGTGGTGGAGGAGGACGTCCGCTTCGGCCTTCCCAAAGAGCTGGAGGAGATCGCCCGCCACGCCGGCAAGACGCTGCCCGCCCGTCGCAGCGCGGGCGTGGACGAGGAGTAGCGGTGCACCTCGTCACCTTCCGCCGAGGCCGGAGCCAGGGGCGGGTGGGGGCGGTGTGGCACGAAGCGGTCCTCGATCTGGGCGCCATCGCGCGGGACCTTGCTGCCCAGGGCGGCGCCGTGGGGCGCGCCCGCGGCGGCTTCCCCAAGACCATGCTCGAGCTCATCCAGGGCGGCGCCCCCGCGCTGGAGGCGGCCCGCGCCGCGTGGGAGGCGGGCCAGCGGCTCGTGGAGAGTCAGCCCCTCGAGGAGCTCACGCGGCGCAAGCTGGTCTTTGCCCTCGCCAAGGTGCGGCTGCAGGCGCCGATTCCCGCGCCCGCCCGGAACATCTTCTGCCTCGGGCGCAACTACGCTGACCATGCCGCCGAGCGCGGTGCCGCCGTGCCTGAACACCCGGTGTACTTCACCAAGCCGGCGCACGCAGTGGTAGGCCCCGGCGACCGGGTGGTGCACCACGCGGTGACCAAGGAGCTGGACTACGAGGTCGAGCTCACCGCGGTGATCGGATCGGCCGGGCGGGACATCCCCCGTGGCGAGGCGCTGCGGCACGTCTTCGGCTACACCATCATCAACGACGTCACCGCGCGGGACCTCCAGAAGCGACACGGCCAGTGGTTCAAGGGGAAATCCCTGGACACCTTCTGTCCCATGGGGCCCATCCTGGTCACCGCCGACGAGATTCCCGATCCGCAGGCGCTCGCGGTTTCGCTTCGGGTGAACGGTCAGGTCCGCCAGTCCAGCCACACGTCGAAGATGATCTTCCCGGTGGACCAGTGCATCGAAGTCCTGTCGCAGGGGCTGACGCTCCTGCCCGGGGACGTCATCGCCACCGGCACGCCGGATGGGGTGGGGGCTGCCACCGGTAACTTCCTCAAGGTGGGCGACCGGATGGAAGCCGAGGTGGAGCACATCGGAGTCCTCGCCAACCGAATCGCGGCGCCCTAGCGAAACGGGCGCCTACCGCGCCGGCCCAACGTCACCGTCACCCTCAGCCGTCCGGACAGCGTCGTTCGTGGGCCGGGCTTCTCCATGCGCTATCGGTCCTGCTGGGGGTGCTGTGGCTCGCGGCGGTGCCCGCCGCTGCCCAGACCATGATCATCGGGATCGACGAGAAGGTCACCTGGGACGCCAAGGGCAAGCAGCTCTTCACCCCTCCGGGCAAGGACGCGGTCTCGGTGGTGGACATCTCCAACCCGGAGGCCCCCAAGATCATCGCCAACCTGCCCCTGATGAACTCCTTCTTCGGGCCGCCCGTGAACCTCGCGGTCTCGTCGGACGGCAAGCTGGCGGTGGTGGCCAACTCGATGGATTGGCAGAAGGACGGCGACGCCTGGAAGCCGGTGCCCGACAACAAGCTCGTCGTCTTCAGCCCGGACGGCCAGTACATCTACGTCGGGAACTACATGGATCGTGACGTCTCCATCCTCAAGGTCGAGAAGAACGGGCGGGTGGTCAATACCGGGAAGTCGCTCAAGCTTCCCGGCCAGCCCGCGTCTATGCGCGGCGCGAAGTAGCCGCGCCGCGCACGCGATCTCCGGCCGCGCGCGCGATCTCCCGGGCGGGGCGACGGGTTCTGCGGCGCCCCGCCCGACCCCCCTGGCACCGTCCTTCGGCGCGTGGTAGCATCCCCCCACATCAGCCCTCTTCCTTCTTCCGTCGTGCTATCTGTCGTGCCGGGATCACGGGGAGGCGAACATGGCGCTCGACATCGCGAAGATCCGCAACATCGGCTTCGTCGGCCACGGCGGCGTCGGCAAGACGTCCCTGGTCGAGGGCATGCTCCACGCTGCGGGCGCGGTGAGCCGCCTCGGGCGCGTGGACGACGGCACCACCACCACCGACTTCGACCCCGACGAGATCAAGCGCAAGATCTCCCTCTCGACGGCGGTGGCCTTCTGCGACTACAAGGGCCATCGCCTCAACCTCGTGGACACGCCCGGATACGGCGACTTCGTGTCCGATGCACGCGCGGGGCTGCGGGCGGTGGGCGCCGCGGTGGTGGTGGTGGACGCGGTGGCGGGGGTCCAGGTCCAGACCGAGAAGGTCTGGAAGATGGCCAACGACTACGGGCTGCCGCGCATCATCGTGATCAACCGCATGGACCGGGAGCGGGCGGACTTCTACCGCGCGCTGGAGTCGCTGCAGCGCCGGCTCAAGGGGCGGCTGTGCCCACTTCAGGTGCCGATCGGGAGCGAGGCGGGATTCCAGGGCGTGGTGGATCTCGTCAAGATGAAGGCGCTCCTCACCGTGGACGGCAAGACGCGCGAGGCGGAGATTCCGGGCGAGGTGATGGACGCCGCCAAAGAGTGGCGCGAGAAGCTGACGGAGGCCGCCGCCGAGACCGACGACGACCTGCTCACGAAGTACCTGGAGGAGGGCTCGATCGCGGAAGGCGAGATGCTGACGGCCCTCCGGAAGGCCATCGGCGCGGGCGCGCTGGTGCCCGTGCTCGCCGCGGCGGCGACGCGGGGCATCGGGATCCAGCCGGTGATGGACCTCATCGTGGACGAGTTCCCCTCGCCGATCGAGCAGGGCGCGGTGGAGGGGGTGGACGTCAAGAGCAAGGCGGCGGCCACCCGGGCGCCGGATCCGAAGGCGCCGTTCTCGGCGGTGGTGTTCAAGACGGTGTCCGATCCGCACGTGGGCAAGCTCTCCATCTTCCGGGTCTGCTCCGGCACGCTCAAGGCCGACAGCCAGGTGCTCAACGCCACCAAGGGCATCAAGGAGCGCGTGGGCCACATCGGCTGGCTCCAGGGTAAGACCCAGAAGCCGGTGGAGACGCTGGGGCCGGGCGAGATCGGGGTGGTGGCCAAGCTCAAGGACACCCTTACCGGCGACACGCTCTGCGACGAGGCGCACCCCCTGATCCTCCCCGCCATCAAGTTCCCCGAGCCCGCCATCTCATTTGCCATCCAGCCCAAGACCCGTGGCGACGAGGACAAGATCTCCACCGCGCTCCATCGGATGGCCGAGGAAGATCCCACCCTCCACCATCACTTCGACCCCGAGACCAAGCAGCTCCTCGTCTCGGGCATGGGCCAGCTCCACGTGGAGATGGTGGTGGAGCGGATGAAGCGAAAGTACAACGTGGACGTGCTCGTCCTCCCGCCGCGCATCCCCTACAAGGAGACGGTGAAGGGGCGGGCGGAAGTGCAGGGCAAGTACAAGAAGCAGACGGGCGGCCGCGGCCAGTACGGCGACACCTGGCTGCGCATCGAGCCGCTCGCCCGCGGCGGCGGGTTCGAGTTCGAGGACGACATCTTCGGCGGCGCCATTCCGCGTAACTTCATCCCCTCCTGCGAGAAGGGGGTGCGCGACTGCATGAAGCGGGGGATCTTCGCCGGCTACCCGGTGGTGGACCTCAAGGTCACCCTCTACGACGGGTCCTATCACGACGTGGACTCGTCCGACATGGCGTTCCAGATCGCGGCCTCCATGGGATTGCAGAAGGGCTTCATGGAGGCGCACCCGATCCTGCTGGAGCCGGTGATGAACGTGGAGGTGACCGCGCCCTCCGACCATGCCGGCGACGTGATCGGCGACATCAACGGCCGCCGCGGCCGGGTGGTGGGCATGGAGCCCGACGGCGAGACGGTGTCGGTGCGCGCCCAGGTGCCGATGGCGGAGATGCTCACCTACGAGTCGAGCCTGCGCTCCATGACGGGGGGCCGCGGCGCGTACTCGATGGAGTTCTCGCACTACGAGGAAGTGCCCGCTCACCTCGCCGAGAAGGTGGTCAAGGAAGCCAAGGCGGAGAAGGAGAAGGAGAGGGCGCACTAGCGGACGGGCCGGCGGCCGCGTCGTTCCCGAGCCGGCTCGCGTCCTTCTGTCGGCTCATCCTCTTTGACAAGCGGGGCACCGGACGGTCCGACCGCGAGCGTGGGCTGACAACCGCATGAGCTTCGTGACTCACATCGAGTGTACCGTCTGCGGCACGCGCCACGAGGCGGGCCGCCTGCTCACCGTCTGCGAGGCCTGCGGCCAGATGCTCGCGGTGCGCTACGACCTCGGCAAGGTGGCGGCCGCCGTCACCAAGGACGCGCTCCGGGTGCGCCCGCCCGGGATGTACCGTTTCCGCGAGCTGGTGCCGCTTGCCGACGGAGAGGAGCCGGTCACCCTCGGGGAAGGCGGCACGCCGCTGCTCGAGCTGCCACGGCTGGCCGCGCAGGTGGGAGTAGGCCGGCTCTGGGGGAAGGACGAGGGACAGAATCCCACCGGCTCCTTCAAGGCGCGCGGCCTCGGGATGGCGGTCACCAAGGCGCGCACCCTCGGCGTGAAAGGGATGATGATTCCCTCCGCCGGCAATGCCGGCGGCGCGGCGGCGGTGTATGGCGCGCGCGCGGGCGTGCCGGTGGCGGTGGTGGTCCCCCGCGGGACACCCGAGGCGGCGGTGGCCGAGGCCCTCATCGCGGGCGCCTTCGTCTTCACGGTGGACGGCTCCATCGCGACCGCAGGCCGGCTCACGGCCCGCGTGGCGCCGGCGCTGGGCTGGTTCGACCTGGCCACCCTCAAGGAGCCGTACCGCCTCGAGGGCAAGAAGACCATGGGGCTCGAGCTGGCCGAGCAGCTCGACTGGGACACGCCGGACGTGCTCATGTACCCGACCGGTGGCGGCACGGGGCTGGTCGGCATCTGGAAGGCCTACGAGGAGCTCAGCGCGATGGGCTGGGTGACGTCGCCCCCGCCGCGCTTCGTGGCCGTGCAGGCCGAGGGCTGCGCGCCGGTGGTCAAGGCGTGGGAGGACAAGGCCGAGACCACCGCGATGTGGGAGAACCCGGTGACGCATGCCGCCGGCCTGCGCGTGCCCGGACCATTTGCTGGTCGCCAGATGCTCCGCATCCTCCGGGAGTCCGGGGGGACCGCGCAGGCGGTGAGCGAGGACGAGATCGTCGCCGCCCAGCATCTGCTGGCCCGGATCGAGGGCATCTGGACCGCGCCGGAGTCCGCGGCGGCGCTGGCCGCTCTCATCCGGCTGTGCGCGAGCGGCGAGGTCGGGTCGCGCGAGCGCGTGGTGATCATGCTCACCGGCTGCGGCTTCAAGTATGCCCCGCCGCCCTTGCCCGCGCCCGTCCACCTCGAGGGCTCGGAGGCCGCCATCCTGGACGCGGTGCGCCGGACCATCGGCGCCTGAGCATCGCCGCCGTCCCGGTTCGCGGGCATCCGTTTTTGCACTGGCATCCCTCTGCGGGTGTGATCTAGTATCCGCGTTGCGCGTTTCCGGTCGGGAAGCGAGAGGCGGACAGCCAAACCAAGGAGCGGGCATGAGCAAGCTCACGCGCAGGGGTTTTCTCAAGACGGGCGGGGCCGCGCTCGCGGGAGCGGCCGCCGCGGGCGGTCTCGGCGGATGCGCCGCCATCATGGGGGAGACCCAGCCGACGGCCCGGCGCCGCGTGGTGGTGATCGGCGGCGGCTGGGGGGGCGCCACCGCGGCGAAGTACGTGCGGATGGGCGATCCGAGCATCGAGGTCGTGCTGCTCGAGCCCAATCGCCAGTTCGTCTCCTGTCCGTTCAGCAACCTGGTGCTGGCGGGGCTGCGGAACATCGAGAGCTTGAGCTTCGGCTATGGCGGGCTGCGCCAGCGCGGCGTGCAGGTACGCCACGAGATGGCCCTGGCGGTGGAGCCCGACACGAAGCGCGTCCGCCTCGCCTCCGGCTACCTCTCCTATGACCGGCTCATCGTCTCGCCGGGGGTGGACTTCCAGTGGGAGCTGGTCGAGGGGCTGCCGGCCGCCAAGGAGACGGTGCTCCACGCGTGGAAGGCGGGGCCGCAGACGGTGCAGCTGGCGCGGCAGATCCAGGCCATGCCGGACGGCGGCGTCTTCGTGCTCACGGTGCCGCCGGTCGCGTACCGCTGCCCGCCGGGCCCCTACGAGCGGATCTCCATGGTGGCCTGGTATCTCAAGGCCAACAAGCCGCGGTCCAAGGTCATCGTGCTGGACGCGAACCCGAACATCGTGTCGAAGACGGCGTTGTTCCGCGAGGCGTGGAAGGCCTACCCGAACATCGACTACCGGGCCACCAACCGGGTGGTGGCCGTCGATCCGGGCGCCCGCGAAGTCGCCACCGAATTCGGCCGCGTGAAGTACGACGTCCTGAACCTGATCCCGCCCCAGCGGGCGGGGCAGATCGCGGTGGACGCCGGCCTCACCGGCGCGGACGGGCGCTGGTGCGAGGTGAATCACATCACCTACGAGTCCCTGAAGCAGCCGAACGTCCACGTGATCGGCGACGCCACCACCGGCCTGCCGGTGCCGAAGTCGGGGAACGTCGCCAACAACATGGGCAAGATCACCGCCATCGCGGTGGTGGCCCTGCTGGGGGACAAGCCGGTGCAGCCCCTCGCCCCCGGCAATACCTGCTACAGCTGGGTCAGCAATACCGAGGCGATCGCGGTGGTCAACGCCTACAAGATCGAGGGCGGCAAGGTAGTCCAGATCGAGCAGCGGCTGACGCCGGCTCAGCACGCGTCGGTGGCGGCGCGGGCCGAGGGCTGGACGCGGAGCATCTGGCACGACGTGATCGGATAGGCAAGGAGACTGCCATGTCGACCATCTGTCGCCTCGCCGTCGTCGCCCTCGCCGGGGTCGCGGGCGCCGTGCTCGCGGGATCCGCGTGGGCGCAGGGCCCGGCCTCGACGGGGGGGCCCTTCGATACGCCGCTGGCCAAGGTGATCACCTGCTCGGCCTGCCACGGGGTGAACGGCAACAGCCGCACTGACGCGATGCCGATCATCGCGGGCATGGACGCGGCCTACATCAAGAAGCAGGTCCAGAGCTATGCCGCCGGCGGACGCCCCTCGCCGGAGATGGGTCCCTACTCCAAGCAGATCCTCGACGTCGGCGTCGATCAGGTGGCGGCCTTCTTCGCCGCCCAGAAGATGGAGCCGACGCCGATCAAGGCCGATCCCGCGGCGGTGGAACGGGGCCGCGTGGCCGCCGCGACGTGCGTGGTCTGCCATGGTCCGGCGGGGAAGGGCAATCCCGCGCGCGGCATCGCGAGCCTGGCCGGCCAGGCGCCGGGCTACCTGCGTGACCAGATCCGGCTCTTCAAGCAAGACGCCCGAAATCCCGGCGATGCCGACCTCGCCGCGATGAAGGCGCTCATGAAGACGGTTCCCGACGAGCGGATCCCCGACCTCGCTGCCTACTACTCGAGCCTTCGCTAGGCGGGAACGGGTGCGCGGCGCGCGCGCCCGCCGGCGGCCGGCGTGACGCCGGCGTTCGCGGCGACGCTGGCGCTGCTCGGCTTCGCGGGCGCCTTCGTCTCCGGCCTCGTGGGCGTGGGCGGCGCCATCGTCATGATCCCGCTGCTCTACTACGTGCCTCCGCTCCTCGGCGTGGGGAGCCTCCCGATGCGCGAGGTCTCCGGCGTGACCATGGTGCAGGTCCTCGCCGCCAGCGCGGTGGGCGCCTGGACCCACGGGCGCCACGCCGCCGTCCACCGCGGCCTCGCGCTTCGCGGTGGGATGGCCATGGCGGTGGCGTCGCTGGCGGGCGCGGTCGTCTCCAGTCAGCTCTCGTCCCGCGCGCTCCTGAGCGTGTTCGCGGTGATGGCCACGGTGGCCCTGCCGCTGCTCGCGGTCCGGCCGGTCGCCGCCGACAAGTCGGCGACGCCCGCGGGCACCGCGTTGTCCCGGACGCTCGCAGTGGTCGCGCTCGTGCTCATCGGCTTTGCCTCGGGGCTGGTGGGCGCGGGCGGCGCCTTTCTCACCGTGCCGGTGATGATCGCGCTGCTCCGCCTGCCGGTGCGCCTCGCCATCGGGACCTCTCTCGCGGTGACCGTCATGTCCGCGCTCACCGGCGTGCTGGGCAAGGCGCTCACCGCGCAGATCCCCCTCGGCCCCGCGGGGGCGGTGATGCTAGGCTCCCTGGTGGGGGCCCGGGTGGGCGCCCGTGTCAGCCGGCGCATCCCCGTCCGCGTGCTGCAAATCGTGCTCGCCGGGCTTGTCGCGCTGGTGGCGATCCGGGAGTGGTGGGACGTGCTGGGCCGATAGGGCCCCAGGGAGACCGCGTGCGCTACGGCTTCGTGATCGACCAGCGGAAGTGCATCGGCTGTCACGCCTGCACGGTGGCCTGCAAGGAAGAGAACCAGGTGCCGCTCGGCGTCAATCGCACGTGGGTGAAGTACATCGAGAAGGGGACTTTTCCCGACACGCGGCGCTACTTCTCGGTGCTGCGCTGCAACCACTGCGACAACGCCCCCTGCGTGACCATCTGCCCCACGGTGGCGCTGTACCGCCGGCCCGACGGTATCGTGGACTTCGACGGCGACCGGTGCATCGGCTGCAAGTCGTGCCTGCAGGCGTGTCCCTACGACGCGCTCTACATCGACCCCGTCACGCAGACCGCGGCGAAGTGCCACTACTGCGCGCATCGGGTGGAGGTGGGACTGGAGCCGGCCTGCGTGATCGTCTGCCCCGTGCAGGCCATCGTCGCCGGCGACCTCGACGACGCCAACACGCCCATCGCGCGACTGGTCGCGGGCCAGCAGGTCCAGGTGCGGAAGCCGGAGCAGGGGACTCAGCCCAAGCTCTTCTACCTCGGGGCCGAGGCCTCCGCGCTGGTGCCGGAGATGCAGCGGCACGACGGGCAGTACATGTTCGCGCAGGCGAGCACCATTCCGGTGCCGGGCCGGCCCAACCGGGCGTCGCCGCCCGTCGTCCCGCCGGCGGCGGCCGAGCCGGTGGACCTGCTCCGCATGGCGCGCACCGTCTACGATGTCGCGCACGCCGAACGGCCGTGGGGCTGGAAGGTCTCGACCTATCTCTGGACCAAGTCGGTGGCGGCGGGGGCGCTGCTGGTGGCGGGCCTCGGCATGCTGGGCGGGCTCGCGTCCGGCAACATGCTCGCGGCCCGCGCCGCGCCCCTCATCGCCCTCGTCTTCCTTGCCTTGACCACCGCGCTGCTCGTCGCCGACCTCAAGCGGCCGGAGCGCTTTCTCTTCATCCTCGTGAAGCCCAACTGGCGCTCGTGGCTGGTGTGGGGCGGCTGGATCCTGATGGCCTACGGCGGGGTCGCCACCCTCTGGCTCCTCGCCGGGCTGGCCGGCCGCCCGGGGGCGCTCATCTGGCTCGCGGTGCCCGTCATCCTCCTCGCCGGCGCCGCCGCGGGGTACAGCGCCTTCCTCTTCGGGCAGGCGGAGGGCCGTGACTTCTGGCAGAGCCCGCTGCTGCTCCCGCATCTCCTCGTGGCGGCCCTGGCCGCCGGCAGCGCGGCGCTGCTCCTCGTCGCGCGGGCCACCGGGGGCGGACTCGGCGCGCCCTGGGGGCTTCGCCTGGTGCTGTTCGGCTCCCTGCTCGCCACCGCGGTGATCCTTCTCGCCGAGCTGTTCGGCTCGCATCCCACGCGCGACGCCGGCCGCGCCGCCTGGCATCTCGCCCGCGGCCCGCTCGCCACCGCGCTCTGGGGCGGCGTGGGAGGAATGGGCCTCGCGCTGCCCGTCGCGCTCCTCGCCACCTCCTCGCCGGTGGCGTGGACGGTGGCCGCCGTCCTCGCCCTGATCGGCCTGTGGATCTACGAGGACCTCTGGGTCCGCGCGGGCCAGTCGATCCCGCTGAGCTGAGGGAGACCATGACCGATCGCGTGACCGAACCGCTGCATCCGGTGGCGCGGGATCTGCAGGCGCCCGCGGAGGGCCTGCACCGTTTCCCGCCCGCCGCGCTCTGGGACAACTGGGAGGAGTTCGACTCCCGTGCCTGGCCCCGCAAGGTGAAGCGCCAGTACTCGCTCATTCCCACCATCTGCTTCAACTGCGAGGCGGCCTGCGGGCTCCTCGCCTATGTGGACAAGCAGACCCTGAAGATCCAGAAGTTCGAGGGCAATCCCGCGCATCCGGGCAGTCGCGGCCGCAACTGCGCCAAGGGTCCCGCCACGCTCAACCAGATCACCGATCCCGAGCGCATCCTCTACCCGCTCCGGCGGGTGGGCGCGCGCGGCTCGGGGGAGTGGGAGCGCGTGACGTGGGATCAGGCGCTCGACGACATCGCGGAGCGCATCCGCCGGGCCCTGGTGGAGAAGCGCCCCACCGAGGTGATGTATCACCTGGGGCGGCCGGGCCACGAGCTGATCTACCTCCAGCGCGTCTTCCACGCGTGGGGCATCGACGGCCACAACAGCCACACCAATGTCTGCTCGGCGTCCGCGCGGGCAGGCTACGCCTTCTGGCACGGGCTCGACCGGCCCTCGCCCGATCACGCCAACGCGCGTGTGATCCTGCTCCTCTCCTCCCACCTCGAGGCCGGCCACTACTTCAACCCCCACGCGCAGCGCATCGTGGAGGGGAAGATGGCGGGGGCCAAGGTCTGCGTGATCGACACGCGGCTCTCCAACACCGCCTCGATGTCGGACTGGTGGCTGTCGCCCTGGCCGGGCACGGAGGCCGCGCTGCTGCTGGCCATGTGCCACGTGCTCCTGCGCGAGGGAACGTGGGACCGCGACTTCGTGCGGCGCTGGGTGAACTGGGAGGAGTATCTCCGCGAGGAGCGCCCGGCGTCGCCGGTCACCTTCGAGGCGTTCGAGACCGCGCTCAAGGCGCTCTACGCCGACTACACGCCGGAGTTCGCCGAGCGCGAATCGGGGGTGCCGGCCGCGCGCATCGAGGAGATCGCCCGCGAGGTCGGCCGCGCGGGGGGCGCGGTGTCCACCCACGTCTGGCGCAACGCCGCCGCGGGCAATCTCTGGGGCTGGGAGGTCGCGCGCGCGCTGGAGCTCCTCGTCGTGCTCGCGGGGGCGGTGGCCACCCCCGGCGGCACCGCGCCTTCGGGCTTCCACAAGGCGGTGCCGGCGCCGCCGATGATGCCGCCGCCCGGGAAAGTCTGGAGCGAGCTGCTCATGCCGCGCGAGTACCCGCTCGCCTTCTTCGAGATGAGCTTCCTGCTCCCGCACTTCCTCCGCGAGAAGCGGGGCAAGCTGGCGATGTACTTCACGCGCGTCTACAACCCGGTGTGGACGAATCCCGATGGGATGTCCTGGGTAGAGATGCTCTCGAACGAGGCCACCGTGGAGCGGCACGCCTGCCTCACCCCCATCTGGAGCGAGACCGCGCACTTCGCCGACTACGTGCTCCCCATGGGGCATGCGTCCGAGCGCCACGATCTCATGAGCCAGGAGACGCACGCCGCGCGCTGGATCGGCTTCCGCCAGCCGGTGCTGCGGGTGGCGCTCGAGAAGCAGGGGCAGCGCTTCGACTGGACGTGGCAGGCGCACGAGGCGGCCGGGCTCGGGCAGGTGTGGGAGGAGGACGAGTTCTGGATCGAGCTGTCCTGGCGCATCGATCCCGACGGGGCGCTCGGCATCCGCAAGTACTTCGAGTCGCCCTACCGGCCCGGCGAGAAGCTGCGCATCGAGGAGTTCTACCGCTGGATCTTCGAGTCGAGCGTGCCCGGGCTGCCGGCGGCGGCGCAGAAGGAGGGGCTGACGCCGCTGGCCTACATGCGCAAGTACGGGGCCTTCCTGGTGGAGGAGGGCGTGTACGCCACCCACGAAAAGGCGCCGTCGGCCGCGGAGCGCGAGGGCGCCCAGGTCGATCCCGTCACCCGGGTGGTCACCAAGGGCGGCGGCGCGGTGGGGGTGGAGATCGACGGCCGCGCCGCCGTCGGCTTTCCCACGCCGTCGCGCAAGCTCGAGTTCTACTCGAAGACCCTGAAGGACTGGAAGTGGCCCGAGCACGCGGTGCCGACCTATGCTCGCAGCCACGTGCACTGGTCCGAGATCGACCGCGCGCGGGGGGAGATGCTGCTGCTGCCGACGTTTCGCCTCCCGAACTTGATTCACTCGCGCTCCGGTAACTCGAAGTGGCTGTACGAGATCTCGCACACGAACCCGCTGTGGCTGCATCCCGAGGACGCCGGCCGGCTGGGGGTCACCACCGGCGACCTGCTGAAGATCGAGACCGAGATCGGCTACTTCGTGGATCGCGTGTGGATGACGGAGGCGATCCGTCCCGGCGTCCTCGCCTGCTCGCATCATCTCGGGCGCTGGCGCCTCCAGGAGTCGACGGGCGGCGAGCGCTGGTCGACCGCGCTGGTGGACCTGCGCGCGGACACCCCGGGGAAGTGGCGGATGCGGCACCTTCACGGGGTGCGCCCATTTGACAGCACGGACGGGGACTCGCAGCGCGTGTGGTGGGAGGACGCGGGTGTGCACCAGAACCTGACCTTCCCCGTGCATCCCGACCCGGTGAGCGGCCAGCACTGCTGGCACCAGAAGGTTCGCGCCGTCCGCCCCACCGCCGACGAGCGCTACGGCGACGTGTTCGTCGACACCGACCGGGCCCACGAGGTGTACCGGCGCTGGCTGGCGCTGACCCGGCCGGCTCCGGGCCCGGGGGGGCTACGGCGGCCGCTCTGGCTGCCACGCGCCTTCAAGCCCGACCCCTCCGCGTACCGGCTGGGCGGTTGACCGATTCCGGGACAGTGCCGTAGGGTGGGCGGACATGAATCTGGTCAGCCACGTCTACGCCGACGGCGACATCATGCAGGCGTGGCTCGATCACTATGTCAGGCTCGGGATCACCCGCTTCGACCTCGTGCTCCATGGCCCCGAGGCCGACAATGCCACCCTGCTGGGGCTGCGGGACCGCTACCCCATCGTGATCCACGAGATGTACGGCGGGCCGTTCATCAACGCGGAGAAGAAGCGGCGGCTCGACCGCGTGCTGGCCGGGCTCCGGAACCAGTGGGTACTGCTGGTGGACAGCGACGAGTTCCTGGAGCTTCCCGCGCCCTCCCTGGGTGAGACGATCCGTCTCCTCGAGCGTACCGGCACGGACGCGCTCGCCGCGCCGATGCTCCAGCGGATCCGCGCCGACGGCTCGCTCGACAGCCCCGACGTCGTCCCGGATCCCTTCCGCGAGTTTCCTCTCTGCTCCTGGAACCTCTACGCGCTCATGTCGGTGAAGGCGCCGGTGTCGAAGTTTCCCCTCTTCTACTGTCGGTCCGGCACCGAGATGACCGAGTCGGGAAACCACTACCCTCCGGTGGGATGCGTGGCCACGCCGGAGATCCTGCAGGGCGTGAGCCATCACTTCAAGTGGCGGAGCGTGGTGCTCGATCGCCTGCGGCGGCGCGCGGAGAGCCCCACGCGCACGGTGGACCATTCGGGCGGATTCCTCGACTATCTCGAGCACCACGGCCGGCGGCTGCCCGTGCAGGATGCCTTCCCCGGCACCCGCGACGAGCTGGTGCGCCGCCGTCTCCTGCGGCGCCCGAGCCCGGCGCAGGTGGTGGCGCAGCGCCTTCGCCGGGCGACGCGCTCCCTGCCGCCCGGCTTCCAGGATGTGCTCGGGCGCGTGTACCGGACGCTGCGGCGGCGGCGCTAGTCGACGCCGAAGTCGAACATGCGGCCGCCGGCGCTGGTGCCGCTGAGCACGATGAACCCGTACTCACCCGCCGGGAGCGCGGCGGCGGGGGTGATCCGGTAGAACCCGTTCGCCTCGCGCTCGCTCTTCACCGCGATGCGGTCCTCGCTCCGAACGCCCTGGCGTGAGCTCCCCCCGAACGGGTGATAGCCCCCGCTGCCCATCTTGAGGTTGCGGTCGTTCTTCTTGTCGCCGGGCTTGAGCTTCACCAGGAGCGCCTCGGTGGGCGCGTAGTAGCTGTAGAACTGCGGCTGCTTTTCGGTGATGCGGTACTCCGCCTTGTGTCCGCCGAGCACGACCTCGCTCTTCTGCGAGAAGAAGGCCATGTTCATCTCGATCTCGATGACCTGGGGCTGGAGCTCGGTGTACTTGGCGCCGTTCAGGTGATAGATCGAGTCGCGGGGCAGGGTCGCCGCCGCGCCGCCGGCGCTGGTCCTCGCCCCCGTCGACACGGACGGCGCCGGCGCGGATCCGGACGATGGGGCCGCCGGGGCCGGCGCGGGCGCGGGTGCGGCCGCCGCGGCGGCTCCGCTTCGCGGCGCGCTCACCATGGCCTCGATCACCTTGTCGGAGACGCCCGCCTTCTTGAGTGCCAGCAGGGAGTTGGTGCTGGTGTCGAAGTTGGCGGGGCTGGAGCGAATGCGCGCGAGGACCACCGCCTCGCCGAGCCCGCCCTTGACCATGGAGATCACCGAGTCGTTGGTGAGAACCTCCTGCGCCACCGCGGGCGGCACCCCTCCTCCCACCATGAATCCCGCCAGCACGAGCACGGCGCCGAGCGTCCGCCAGAAGATGATCGAAGTGCGCATCGTGTTCCTCCTGCGGACAGAAAACACCGGGGGGGCAGAAGTTGTCAAGCCGCCGGCTTCCGGGCGGCCGCTGTTGACCTCCCCCCGGACGCCATGTTAGCGTAACGCCTGGATTTCGACCCGTCGCCTCCCCTCCGAACGGGCGGGAGGCGATACGTCTGTGTAGGCCTGGAAGCGTAGGGGTTCCGCGGGGTTCGGGGCAGCGGCGGCGGCGAGGAGGCCCACCATGGCAGCAGACCAGATCAAGCGGCTCTACGAATCCATGCCCGCCCGCCTCGAGCGGGCGCGCGGGCGCTTCGGCCGCGCGCTCACGCTGGCCGAGAAGATCCTCGTGTCCCACGCCGACGACTTCGACAAGCAGGAGTGGAGTCGCGGCAAGGCGCAGCTCCGGTTGCGGGTCGATCGCGTGGCGCTGCAGGACGCCACCGGCCAGATGGCGCTGCTCCAGTTCATGCAGGCGGGGAAGAAGCAGGTGGCGGTGCCGAGCACGGTGCACTGCGACCACCTCATCCGCGCGCAGAGCGGGGCCCGCGAGGACATGGAGCGCGCGATCTCGGAGAACCGCGAGGTCTACAATTTCCTCCACTCCGCCTCGAAGAAGTACGGGATCGGCTTCTGGAAGCCGGGGGCCGGCATCATCCACCAGGTGGTGCTGGAGAACTACGCGTTCCCGGGCGGCCTCATGATCGGCGCCGACTCCCACACGCCGAATGCGGGCGGGCTGGGCATGGCGGCCATCGGGGTGGGCGGCGCCGACTGCGGCGAGGCCATGGCGGGGCTGGCGTGGGAGGTGCTCGATCCCAAGCTGATCGGCATCCGCCTCACCGGCAAGCTGTCGGGCTGGAGCTCGGCCAAGGACATCATCACCTACCTCTGCGGTCTCCTCACCGTGAAGGGCGGCACCAACAAGATCATCGAGTACTTCGGCCCCGGCGCGGAGACCATCAGCGCCACCGGCAAGGGCACCATCTGCAACATGGGCGCGGAGCTGGGGGCCACCACCTCGCTGTTCCACTTCGACGACCACATGGCCGCCTATCTCCGCGCGACTGATCGCGGTGATCAAGCCGCGCTCGCCGAGGCCCACCGCATGCATCTGGTGGGGGACCCGGAGGTCCTCGCGGACCCGAAGAAATACTTCGACGAGGTGGTGGAGATCAACCTGTCCGAGCTGGAGCCGCACATCGTGGGCCCGCACTCGCCCGACCGCGCGCGGCCGGTGAGCCGCCTGGCCGCCGAGGTGAAGAAGGAGGGCTGGCCCACCGCCATCAAGGCCTCGCTCATCGGCTCGTGCACGAACTCCTCCTACGAGGACATGCGCCGCGCGGCCCACATCGCCACCCAGGCGCTCAAGGCCGGGCTCAAGGCCAAGACCCCCTTCCTGGTCACCCCGGGCTCCGAGCGCATCTACCAGACCATCAAGCGCGACGGCATCATGAGCACCTTCGAGCAGATCGGCGGCACCGTGCTCGCCAACGCGTGCGGGCCCTGCATCGGACAGTGGAAGCGCTCGGACGTCGGGACGAACGAGGTGAACACCATCGTCTCCTCGTTCAACCGCAACTTCCCCGGCCGCAACGACGGCAGCGCGGCCACGATGTCATTCCTCACCAGCCCCGAGATCGTGACCGCCCTGGCCTTCGCCGGGACGCTGGAGTTCGATCCGGTCAACGGAACCATCCCGGGGCCGGACGGCCGCCCCTTCCGCTTCACCGCGCCGGAGGGCGAGGAGCTGCCCACGCGCGGGTTCGCCAAGGGCGAGGAAGGCTTCGAGGCTCCCGCCGCCGACGGCGACCGCATCGAGGTCCAGATCCCGCCGGACAGCGAGCGGCTCCAGCTCCTCCAGCCCTTCCCGCGATGGGACGGCCGGGACTTCACCGCGCTGCCCATCCTGGTCAAGACCAAGGGCAAGACCACCACCGACCATATCTCGCCCGCGGGGACCTGGCTCCGGTACCGCGGACATCTCGACAAGATCAGCGACAACATGTTCCTGGGCGCGGTGAACGCCTTCACCGGCGAGGCGGGCAAGGGTATCAACCCCATCACCGGCGAGACCGGCAAGACCTTCACCCAGGTCGCGCGCGACCTCAAGGCGCGGGGGATCTCCTGGATCGTCATCGGTGACGAAAACTACGGCGAGGGCTCGAGCCGCGAGCACGCCGCCATGTCCCCGCGCTATCTGGGGGCCAAGGTCGTCATCGTCAAGAGCTTCGCGCGCATCCACGAGACCAACCTCAAGAAGCAGGGCATCCTGCCCCTGACCTTCGCGGACCCCAAGGACTACGACCAGTTCGAGCGGTCGGACCGCGTGAGCGTCACCGGGCTCGCCCTTCTCGCTCCCGGAAAGCCGGTCGAGGTCACCATCCAGAAGGCGGACGGCCAGACCGTCACCATCAAGTGCCTGCACACCCTGACCGAGGAGCAGATCGGCTGGTTCAAGGCAGGCTCCGCGCTCAATGCCCTCAAATAATTCTCAGGAGGCCTCATGGCCGGTAAGGTGAAGGTTCCCGCGGGCGAGAAGGTCACGATCAGCCACGGCAAATTGCAGGTGCCGGACCACCCGATCATCGCCTTCATCGAGGGTGACGGTACCGGGCCGGACATCTGGGCCGCCTCCGTGCGCGTCCTCGACGCCGCGGTGGCCCAGGCCTACAAGGGCCGGCGCAAGATCGCCTGGGCCGAGGTGTACGCCGGGGAGAAGGCGCAGGCCGTGTACGGGAAGGACTGCCCGCCGAACCTCCTGCCCACGGAGACCCTCGACGTCATCCGCGAGTACCTGGTGGCGATCAAGGGGCCGCTCACCACGCCGGTGGGCGAGGGGTTCCGCTCGCTCAACGTGACGCTTCGTCAGGAGCTCGATCTGTACGTCTGCCTCCGCCCCGTCCGCTGGTTCAAGGGCGTGCCCTCGCCGGTCAAGCATCCCGAGAAGATCGACATGGTGATCTTCCGCGAGAACACCGAGGACATCTACGCCGGCATCGAGTGGGTGCAGGGGACGCCGGAGGCGAAGAAGGTGATCGCCTTTCTCCAGAACGAGATGGGGGTCAAGAAGATCCGCTTCCCCAACACCTCCTCCATCGGCATCAAGCCGATCTCCAAGGAAGGCTCGGACCGGCTCATCCGTGCCGCCATGCGCTACACCATCGAGAACAACCGCAAGAACGTGACCCTGGTGCACAAGGGCAACATCCAGAAGTACACCGAGGGCATGTTCATGAAGTGGGGCTACGCGCTGGCCAAGGCCGAGTTCTCGGACAAGCTGGTGGGCTGGGACGACTGCGGAGGCAAGCCGCCGGCGGGGAAGATCCTGGTCAAGGACGCCATCACCGACGCCTTCCTCCAGCAGATCCTCACCCGCCCGGACGAGTTCGACGTGATCCCGTGCTGCAACCTCACCGGCGATCTCATCTCCGACGCGCTCGCCGCGCAGGTGGGCGGTATCGGGATCGCGCCCGGCGCCAACATCAACTACGACACCGGGCATGCTCTCTTCGAGGCCACCCACGGCACCGCGCCCAAGTACGCGGGCCAGGACAAGGTCAACCCCGGCTCGGTCATCCTGTCCGGCGAGATGATGTTCCGCTACATGGGCTGGAACGAGGCGGCGGACCGGATCATCGCCGGGCTCGAGAAGACGCTGGCGCAGAAGGTGGTCACCTACGACTTCGCCCGCCTGATGGACGGGGCGAAGGAGGTGAAGTGCTCCGAGTTCGGCACCGCCATCGTCAAGAACATGGAAACGCTCTGATGGCGGCGCGTCCCAAGCTCACGGTCGTCGGCGCGGGCAATGTCGGCGCCTCCGTGGCCCAGTACGCGGTGGAGCGCGAGCTGGGCGATGTGGTCCTGGTGGACGTGGTGGAGGGCATCCCGCAGGGCAAGGCGCTCGACCTCGCCCAGGCGGGGCCGGTGCACGGCTACGACTCCACCATCGTGGGATCGAACGGCTACGACGAGACCGCGGGCTCGGACATCGTGGTGATCACCGCGGGCCTGGCCCGCAAGCCGGGCATGACCCGCGACGACCTCCTGTTCAAGAACGCCGAGATCGTGGGTAGCGTGGTGGAGCAGGTGGTGGCGCGATCGCCCCAGTCCATCCTCATCCTGGTCACCAACCCGCTCGACGCCATGGTGCAGCTGGCGTGGAAGAGGTCGAAGTTCCCCCACCAGCGGGTGATCGGGATGGCGGGCGTGCTCGACTCCGCGCGCTTCCGCACCTTCATCGCTCAGGAGCTGCGGGTGTCGGTGGAAAACGTCACCGCCTTCGTGCTGGGCGGCCATGGCGACACCATGGTGCCGCTCCCGCGCTATTCCACGGTGGCGGGCATCCCCATCACCGACCTCCTGCCGCCCGACCGCATCCAGGCCCTGGTCACGCGCACCGCCAACGGGGGTGCCGAGATCGTGGCGCTGCTGAAGTCCGGCAGCGCCTACTACGCGCCGGCCGCCTCCGCGGTGGAGATGGTCGAGGCCATCCTCAAGGACAAGAAGAAGATCCTCCCGTGCGCCGCCTATCTCGACGGCCAGTACGGGACCAAGGGGCTCTACGTGGGCGTGCCGGTCAAGCTCGGCCGCGCGGGCGTCGAGCAGATCATCGAGATCAAGCTCACCGCCGAGGAGCAGGCCGCCTTCGACAAGTCGGCGGCGTCGGTGCGCGAGCTCGTCGACAAGCTGAAGCTCTAGGAGCCCGCCGCCTCTTCCATGCGTACCCTCCACGTCTCGGCGATCACCGACGCGGTGAAGAAGCTCTGCATGGACGCCAACTACGAGCTCGAGCCCGACATGCTCCGGGCCTTCGACCGCGCGCTGGGTACGGAGCGCTCTCCCGCCGGGCGGCAGGTGCTCCAGATCCTGAAGGACAACGCCGCCCTCGCCCGCGACCAGCGCATTCCCTACTGTCAGGACACGGGCTTCGTGGTGTGCTTCGTGGAGGTGGGGCAGGACGTCCACGTGACCGGCGGGCTCCTCACCGACGCCATCAACGCGGGCATCCGTGCCGGCTACACCGAGGGCTACCTGCGCGCCTCGATCGTCCGCTCCCCCTTCGACCGCGTCAATACCGGCGACAACACGCCGGGCATCATCCACGTCTCGCTGGTGCCGGGGGCGACGGTGCGGGTCCAGATCATGGCCAAGGGCGGCGGCTGCGAGAACCGGTCCAAGTACAAGATGCTCACGCCCGCGGAGGGCGTGGACGGCGTGAAGGCCTGGGTGCTCGAGTGCATCAGGACCGCGGGGCCGGATGCCTGCCCGCCGCTCATCGCCGGGGTGGGGGTGGGCGGCACCTTCGAGCAAGCGGCCATCCTCTCGAAGAAGGCGCTGTTCCGCGAGCTGGGCTCGCCCAATCCCGACTCCACCCTGGACGCGCTGGAGCGCGAGCTACTCGAGCGGGCCAACCGCCTGGGCATCGGCCCGCAGGGGTATGGCGGTGACACCACCGCCCTCGGCATCCACCTGCTGACCTATCCCTGCCACATCACCAGCCTGCCCGTCGCGGTGACCATCGAGTGCCACGCGCACCGGCACAAGGAAGCGGTGCTGTGATCCGCACCGCCCCGGACGGGATCAAGGAGGTCAGCCCGCCGCTCAGCGACGGGGACGTGGAGGCGCTCGCCGCCGGCGACCGCGTCCGCATCACGGGGGCGCTCTACACTGCGCGCGACGCCGCCCACGCCCGCCTCCAGCCTCTGGTGGACGCGGGCCGGCCGCTGCCCATCGACGTGCGCGGCCAGATCATCTACTACACCGGGCCCTCGCCCGCGCGGCCGGGCCAGGTGGTCGGCTCGGTGGGGCCCACCACCGGCGGCCGCATGGACCCGTACACCCCGAGCCTGCTCGCGCTGGGGCTCAAGGGCACCATCGGCAAGGGCGCGCGGTCGCAGCCGGTGAAGGATGCCCTCGCCCGGCACAAGGCGGTGTACTTCGGCGCCATCGGCGGAGCGGGCGCGGTGCTGTCGGGATTCGTCAAGAAGCTGGAGGTGGTGGCTTACGAGGACCTCGGCACCGAGGCCATCCGGCGCCTCGAGGTGGAGGGCTTCCCCGCCATCGTGATCAACGACTGCCGCGGCGGGGACCTGTACCAGGACGGCGTGAAGCAGTATTCCCGGGAGCAATCATGAGCCAGCGGATTCTCGGCAACCAGCGCGGCGAGGTCATCCCCGGCGCGACCCTGCGCACGGACACCTGGTGGCTCCTGCCCGCCACCGTGGTCATCGTGCTGGGCGCCTTCATCGTGTACTCCACGTGGGCCGCGTTCCAGAACGCGCACTACTTCGTGGCCCCGTATCTGTCGCCGTTCTACTCGCCCTGCCTCTCGCAGTCGTGCCTGCACCCCACCTTCGGGGTGGGTCTGCCGGATATCCGGATGCCCATCATCGGCCTGGTGTCTCCGGCCTTCCTCATCCTCTGGGGCCCGGGCCTCTTCAGATTGACCTGCTACTACTATCGGAAAGCCTACTACCGCTCCTTCTGGCTCTCGCCGCCCTCCTGCGCGGTGCGGGACGCCCACGGCAGCTACGGCGGCGAGACGCGCTTCCCGCTCGTGCTCCAGAACCTCCACCGGTATGCGTGGTACGTGGCGGTGATCTTCATCGGCCTGCTCACCTGGGACGCGCTGCTCGCCTTCCGGTTCCCCGACGGCTTCGGCATCGGCGTGGGCACCCTGGTGATGTGGGTGAACGTGCTCTGCCTGGCCGGCTATACCTTCTCCTGCCACTCCTGCCGGCATCTCTGCGGCGGCAGCGTGAACGCCTTCCACAAGGCGCCCCTGCGCTACCGTCTCTGGCGCGGCATCACGAGCCTCAACGAGCGCCATCCCATGTTCGCGTGGCTCTCGCTCTTCAGCGTGGGCCTCACCGACCTCTACATCCGGCTCGTCTCCATGGGTGTCATCCGCGACCTGAGGATCCTCTAATGGATGCGTACAAGACCTACGACTACGACGTGATCGTGATCGGGGCGGGCGGAGCGGGCCTGCGCGCGGCCATCGAGGCCCACGGCCAGGGGGTGAAGGTAGCCCTCGTCTGCAAGTCGCTCCTCGGCAAGGCGCACACCGTCATGGCCGAGGGCGGCATGGCGGCGGCGATGGGCAATGTCTGGAAGGAGGACAACTGGCAGGTCCACTTCCGGGACACCATGCGGGGCGGCAAGCTCCTCAACAACTGGCGGATGGCGGAGCTGCATGCCAAGGAGTCGCCGGAGCGCGTGCTCGAGCTGGAGGAGTGGGGGGCGCTCTTCGACCGCACCAAGGACGGCCTCATCTCCCAGCGGGACTTCGGCGGCCACCGCTACGCGCGCCTCGCGCACGTGGGCGACCGCACCGGGCTCGAGCTGATCCGGACCTTGCAGCAGCGCGTGGTCGCGCTCGGCATCGACGTCTACATGGAGTGCAATCTCCAGCGCCTGATCAAGGACGGCGACCGCGTCGCGGGCGCGGTGGGCTACTGGCGCGCCACCGGTGAGCTCGTCGCCTTCAAGAGCAAGGCGATCATCCTCTCCACCGGCGGGGTGGGCAAGGCGTGGAAGTTCACCTCGAACTCGTGGGAGTGCACCGGCGACGGGATCAGCCTCGCGCTGGACGCGGGGGCCGAGGCGATCGACCTGGAGTGCATCCAGTTCCACCCCACCGGGATGGTGTGGCCGCCCAGCGTGCGCGGCATCCTCGTCACCGAGGGCGTGCGCGGCGACGGCGGCACGCTCAAGAACTCCGAGGGCGCGCGCTTCATGTTCAACTACATCCCCGAGTTCTTCAAGAGCGAGACCGCCGATAACGAGAAGGAAGCCGACGGCTGGTACGAGGACAAGAAGAGCAATCGGCGCACGCCGGATCTCCTGCCGCGCGACGAGGTCGCGCGGGCCATCAACTCCGAGGTGAAAGCGGGGCGGGGCAGCCCGCACGGCGGGGTGTTCCTCGATATCGCCTCGCGGCGGCCGGCCGACTATATCCGGAAGCGGCTGCCCTCCATGTACCACCAGTTCAAGGAGCTGGCGGGGGTGGACATCACCAAGGAGGCGATGGAGGTGGGGCCGACCTGCCACTACCTCAACGGGGGGCTCCGAGTCGAAGCCGACAGCGCCGCGACCCGCGTGGCCGGGCTCTTTGCCGCCGGTGAGGTGGCGGGCGGGCTGCACGGTGCCAACCGGCTCGGCGGCAACTCGCTGTCCGATCTCGTGGTCTTCGGCCGTCGAGCCGGGCTCTACGCCGCGGAGTACGTCAAGTCGCTCCGGAGCAGCGGGGCGCTGGACGGCGGCCAGGTCGAGACGGCCATCCGCACCCTCCTCTCCCCCTTCGACAGCAAGGGCCGGGAGAACCCGTACGCGATCCACGCCGACCTGCAGGAATGCATGCAGACCCTCGTCGGGATCATCCGGACCGAGGGCGAGCTCCGCAAGGCGCTCGAGGAGATTGCCGTCCTCCGGCAGCGCCTGGCGCGCGCCAAGGTGGAAGGTGGGCGCGCGTTCAATCCCGCCTGGCATCTCGCACTGGACCTGCACTCCATGCTCACGGTGTCCGAGGCGACGACGCTGGGAGCGCTCGAGCGCAAGGAGAGCCGGGGCGGCCACACCCGGGACGACTACCCCTTCGCCGACGACCGCTACGGGACGGTCAACATGGTGATCAAGCGGAAGGACGGCGTGCTCACGGTGACGCAGGAGCCGATTCTGCCGTTGCGCGAGGATCTCAAGGCGCTGCTCCAGGAGAAGAAGTGATGGCCTCCCCCAACGTGACGATGCGGGTGTGGCGCGGCGACGGCAAGGGCGGCGCTTTCAAGGACTACCAGGTCCCGGCGGCGGAGGGCATGGTGGTGCTGGACGTCATTCACACGCTCCAGGCTACCCAGGCGCCCGACCTGGCCTGCCGCTGGAACTGCAAGGCGGGCAAGTGCGGATCCTGCAGCGCCGAGATCAACGGCAAGCCGCGGCTCATGTGCATGACGCGGATGGATACCTTCCAGCCGGGGGAGACGGTCACCGTCTCCCCGATCAAGGCCTTCCCGCTCGTGCGCGATCTCGTGACCGACGTCTCCTACAATTACGAGAAGGCGAGGGAGATCCCTTCCTTCAAGCCGGGGCCGAAGGAGGCGGACGGCACCCGGCGCATGTGGCAGGAGGACGTGGAGCGCAGCCAGGAGTTCCGGAAGTGCATCGAGTGCTTTCTCTGCCAGAACGTCTGCCACGTGATCCGCGACCATCCCGAGAACAAGACGCAGTTCGCGGGGCCGCGCTTCCTCATGCGCATCGCCGAGCTGGAGATGCATCCGCTCGACGTCAACGACCGGCTGGAGCTGGCGCGGACCAAGGCGGGGGTGGGCTTCTGCAATATCACCAAGTGCTGCACCGAGGTCTGCCCGGAGCATATCCAGATCACCGACAACGCGATCATTCCCCTCAAGGAGCGCGTGGTCACCGAGAGCTACGACCCCATCGTCTGGCTCGCCCGCAAGCTGACAGGCAAAAAGTGAAGCCAAAGTCAACGGACGGGAGGAGAGCGGGGGCCACTTCCACGGCAAGGTCCGCGGATTGGGGGAGAGCGGGGGCCATTTCTGGGCCCCCGCTGACGGCGAAGGTTGCCGAGCGGAGCGAGGCCCGGTGAAAATCCACGAATACCAGGGCAAGGCCATCCTGAAGGAGTTCGGCGTGCCGGTGCCGAACGGCGAGGTGGCCGACGCCCCGGCCCAGGCGCGCGCCATCGCCGAGCGGCTCGGCGGCAAGGTGGTGGTCAAGGCCCAGGTGCACGCGGGCGGCCGGGGCAAGGGCGGCGGGGTCAAGCTCGCCGACGATCCCGCCGGCGCGGAGGCGGCGGCGAAGCAGATCCTCGGCATGATGCTCAAGACGCCGCAGACTCCGCCCGAGGGCATCCGGGTCCTCAAGGTGCTGGTGGAGGAAGCCTCGCCCATCGCCGGCGAGCTTTACCTCTCCATCACGCTGGACCGCGCCCGCGGCGCGCATGCGGTGATGGCCTCGCAGTCGGGCGGCATGGACATCGAGGAAGTGGCGGCTGCCCATCCCGAGAAGATCATTCGCGAGTGGGCCGACCCCGCGCTCGGGCTCCAGGCCTTCCAGGCGCGCAACCTCGCCTATGGCCTGGGTCTCGCCGGGGACCAGTTCAAGGCCGGGGTGAGCCTCATCCTGGCCCTCTTCCGCGCTTACCTCGCCAAGGATTGCTCGCTGGCGGAGATCAACCCGTTGGTGGTCACGCGCGACGGTCGCGTGCTCGCGCTGGACGCCAAGCTCAATTTCGATGACAACGCACTCTTCCGCCATCCCGAGATCGTGGCCCTCCGCGACCTCAACGAGGAAGCCCCGCTGGACGTGGAGGCCTCGAAGTTCGGCCTCAACTACATCAAGCTCGACGGCGAGGTGGGCTGCATGGTCAACGGCGCCGGGCTGGCCATGGCCACCATGGACATCGTCAAGCTCGCGGGGGGCGCGCCCGCCAACTTCCTCGACGTGGGCGGCGGGGCCTCGCCGGAGCAGATCGAGGCCGCCTTCAAGATCCTGTCCTCCGACCCGTCGGTGAAGTCGGTATTCATCAACGTCTTCGGCGGCATCCTGCGCTGCGACCGGCTGGCCGAGGGCCTCATCAGCGCAGTGAAGAAGCTCGGGCTCAAGATCCCGGTGGTGGTCCGGATGGAAGGCACCAACGTGGAGATCGCCCGGACGATGCTGGCGGAGTCGGGGCTCAACTTCACCAGCGCCGACGACATGGGCTCGGGGGCCGAGAAGGCGGTGGCCCTGGCCCGGACGGCGCGGCAGCCATGAGCATCCTCGTCGACAAGAGCACCAAGGTGTTCGTGCAGGGGATCACCGGCAAGGAAGGCTCCTTCCATGCCGCGCGCTGCAAGGAATACGGTACCCAGGTGGTGGGCGGGGTCACGCCGGGCAAGGGCGGCACCACCCACGAGGGCTTCCCCGTGTGGAATACCGTCGCCGACTGCGTGAAGGCCACCGGCGCGGACTGCGCGCTCATCTTCGTGCCGCCGCCCGCCGCCGCCGACGCCATCATGGAGTCGGCCGCCGCCGGCGTGCCGCTGGTGGTGTGCATCACCGAGGGCGTGCCCGTGACCGACATGGTGCGGACGCGCGCCTTCCTCGCGGGCACGCGGAGCCGTCTCATCGGGCCCAATTGCCCCGGTCTCATCACGCCCGGCCAGGCCAAGATCGGCATCATGCCCGGGCACATCCACAAGGTGGGCTCGGCGGGGGTGGTATCGCGCAGCGGCACGCTGACCTATGAGGTGGTGCACCAGCTCAGCCAGCGCGGCATCGGCCAGTCCTCGTGCGTGGGCATCGGCGGCGATCCCGTGAACGGGACCAACTTCATCGACGTCCTGCGCCTCTTCCAGGCCGATCCCCGGACCGAGATCATCATGATGATCGGGGAGATCGGGGGTAGCGCCGAGGAGGAGGCCGCCGCTTTCGTGAAGCAGCATGTAACGAAACCAGTGGTGGGCTTCATCTGCGGCCAGACTGCGCCGCCCGGCCGCCGCATGGGCCACGCCGGCGCCATCATCGCGGGCGGCAAGGGTACCGCCGCCGAGAAGATGAAGGCGATGGAAGCCGCCGGCATCACCACCGTCAAGAGCCCCGCGGACATGGGCGCCACCGTCGCCCGCGTCCTCGGCAAGAAATAGGGGACCCATGGCCATCGAGCGCACGCTCACCATCATCAAGCCGGACGCCGTCGCCAAGGGCGCGACCGGCCAGATCATCGCCCGCTTCGAGACGGCGGGACTCAGGGTGCTGGCCGCCAAGCTCGTCCACCTGAGCGCGGAGCAGGCGGGCGGGTTCTACGCGGTCCACAAGGCGCGGCCCTTCTTCGCGAGCCTCTGCGCTTTCATGACCGAGGGGCCGTGCCTGCCCATGGTGCTGGAGGGCGAGGGCGCGATCCTCCGCCTGCGCGATCTGATGGGAGCCACCGATCCCGCCAAGGCGGCGGCGGGGACCATTCGAAAGGATTTCGCGGCCTCGATCGAGGCCAACGCCGTGCACGGGTCGGACTCGCCCGAGTCGGCCGCCTTCGAGATCCCGTACTTCTTCAGCGCCCTGGAGATCCACCCGAGATAGCTACGCGCGCGGGACGGGACGAGGACCTGTTCTTCCCCGCCACGCTGGGGACCCGCCAGCGCATCCTGGCGGGGATCTTCGCCCTGGGTCTCGGGGTAGCCGTGCCGTTCGCGCTGTCGGTATTCCTCGTCGCCACCACCAGCGATCCTCTCTTCGTGATCTTCCCGCTGCCCTTCCTGGGCCTGATGTGGACGCTGCAGGGGCTGGCGCCCGCCGGCTACACCCTCGAGGCGCGCGGCATTCGCCTCGAGCGGCGCTGGCTGTCGCGGCGGCTGCCGTATTCGGCGATCCGCTCGGTGGACCGGACGCCACGTCCCATCGGCGGCCTCCTGGCGCTCGGGCTCAACGGGCTCTTCGGCTCGCACGGCCTCCGCTGGAACCCGCGCAGCGGGCTCCACTATCTCGCCATCACCAATACCTCCGACCTCGTCTATCTTGAGACCAGCCGCGGGCTGGTGGTCATCTCGCCCACGAAACCCGACGATCTCGTGACGGCGCTCCGGGCCCGCCTGCCCGCGGCGCGGGGAGGAGAGGCTCCATGCTGAGCTCGCGCATTCCCCTGGCGGTGGCCATCCCGCAGACCTTTCTCGACGGGCGCGTGGACCCGGCGCGCCTCCGCCGCGTTCTCGGGCGCGCCGAGGCCCTCGGCTTCTCCGGGGCCTGGGTGGTGGAGCAGGTGATGGGAACGGCGGCGAGCCTCGAGCCCATCGAGTGCCTCACCTACGCGGCCGCGGTGACGGAGCGGATGCGTCTGGGCGTGGCGGTGCTGCTCACCGCGCTGCGCAGCCCGATCCACACCGCCAAGAGCCTGGCCTCCCTCGATCAGCTGAGTGGGGGCCGGCTCGACGTGGGCGTGGGGCTGGGGGGACAGCCCGCCGTCTACCCGGCCTTCGGGCTCACGCCGGAGCGGCGCGCCGCGCGCTTCGGGGAAGGTATTCGGGTAATCAAGCGGCTCTGGACCGAGTCGCGGGTGACCTTCGCGGGCGATTTCTATCGGCTCGACGGCGTGGACATGGAGCCGAAACCCCTCCAGCGCCCGCACCCGCCCCTCTGGTTCGGCGCGCACCACCCCAACGCCCTCCGGCGCGCGGTGGAGCTGGGCGACGCCTTCATGGGCGCGGGCTCGGCCTCGACGGCGGCCTTCGCCGAGCAGGTGACCGTGCTCCGCCGACATCTGGAAGCGGCGCGCCGCGACCCCGCGACCTTTCCCGTGGCCAAGCGCGTCTACGTGGCCCTCGACGCCGATCGCGCCCGCGCCGGCCGCCGGCTCGCGGAGTGGTTCGGCGCCTTCTACCGGCGTCCCGAGCTCGCGCACGAGGTGTCGGTGTGGGGCTCGGTGGACGAGGTGGCGGACGGCCTTCGCGCGGTCACCGCGGCGGGGGCCGGCATGCTGCTGCTCAATCCCGTCTTCGACGAGGAGGAGCAGCTCGAGCGGCTCGCCGCCGACCTCGCGCCGCGGCTCCGATGACCGTCGCGCAGTCCGTCCCCGAGCGCTTCAACGCCGCCGCCTTCTTCCTCGACCGGCACCTCGCCGAAGGGCGCGGTGACCGCACCGCCTTTCGTCATCGGGGCCGGCACGTCACCTATGCGGAGGTGGCCGCGCGGGCGAGCCGCGCGGCGGGCGCGCTGCGCGCGCGGGGGGTGGAGATCGAGCAGCGTGTGCTGCTCGCGCTGCCCGATGGCCCGGAGTTCGCAGAGGCCTTCTGGGGGGCCATCCGCATCGGGGCGGTGCCGGTGCCGCTGGACCCGGCCTCGCGCGCGGAGGAGTGCGCGTTCTTCGTGGAGGACAGCCGCGCGCGGGCGGTGGTGACGCACCCGGGGGCGGCGGCGGAGTTCCTCGCCGCCTCCGCGCGCGGCCCGCGCCGCCCGCCCGTGCTGGCGGTGGGCGTGGCGCCGCCCGGCGCCGAGTCGTATGAGGACGCGCTCGCCGCCGCCCTCCCGGTGCCCGAGCCCGCCGACACCACCCGCGACGACGTCGCGCTCTGGGGCTACACCTCCGGCTCCACCGGACGGCCCAAGGCCGCCGTGCACCGCCAGCACGATCTCGTGTACGCCGCCGAGCGGGTGGGGCGCGACGTCTTCGGCATCGGGCCGGACGATTGCATCCTCTCCGCCTCCAAGCTCTTCTTCGCCTTCGGTCTCGGCAACTCGCTCTACTTTCCCGCCCTCACCGGCGCCGCCTCCCTCCTCGTTCCCGAGCGGCTCGATCCCGAGCAGTTGCTCGCCCTCGTGACCGCCGAGCGGCCGACGCATCTCTTCGCGGTGGCCACCGTGTACGCGCGTCTCCTCCAGGTGCCCGAGGCCGCGCGGCGCTTCGATCTGGGCTCGCTGCGCATGTGCGTCTCCTCCGGCGAACCGCTGCCGGCGGCGGTGTTCCAGGGCTGGCGAGAGCGGTTCGGTCTCGAGCTGCTCGACGTGGTGGGCTCCACCGAGGCGCTGCACGATTACCTGGCCAATCGGCCCGGGGCGGCGCGCGCGGGCTCCAGTGGGCAGGTGATCCCGGGCTTCGAGGCGCGGCTGGTGGACGGCGAGGGACGGCCCGTGCTGCCCGGCGCCACCGGCGAGCTATGGATCAAGGGCGAGTCCACCGCCGCCTGCTACTGGAACCGTCACGAGCAGAGCCGGCGCACCATGCAGGGGGAGTGGCTGCGAACCGGTGACATGTTCTACCAGGACACCGACGGCTATTTCTACTTCCAGGGCCGCGACGACGACATGCTGAAGGTGGGCGGGGTCTGGGTGTCGCCGGTCGAGGTGGAGGCCTGTCTGGCCGAGCATCCCGCGGTGCTCGAGGCCGGGGTGATCGGCCGCCGGGACGCGAGCGGCCTCATCCGCGCCCACGCCTTCTGCGTGCTCAAGGACGGCGCCGTCGGGGATGCCGCGCTTTCCGCCGCGCTCACCGAGCACGTGCGCCGCCGGCTCGCCGGCTACAAGGCGCCCCGCTGGATCGACTTCGTCGCCGCGCTGCCCACGACGCCCACCGGCAAGATCCAGCGCTTCCGCCTCCGCGCGGCGGGGGCGCGATGACGGCCGCCCGGTGACGGGGGCCGCGTGCAGGTGATCGTCGATCGGCTGGCCAAGCGCTATCAGGACCGGCGTGGCCGGGACGTGATCGCGCTGGAGGACGTCTCCTTCTCCGCCGCGTCGGAGGAGTTCCTGGCCATCCTGGGTCCCTCGGGCTGCGGCAAGTCCACCCTGCTCGGCCTCGTCGCCGGGCTCCTGCCCGCCAGCGCGGGGGAGATCTTCTTCGAGGGCGAGCGGAGGGCGGGCCAGCCGCTCACCGCGACGGTGTTCCAGGAGTTCGCGCTCTTTCCCTGGCGCACCGCCCAGGCCAATGTCGAGCTGGGCCTCGAGGAGCTGGGGCTGCCCGCGGCGGAGCGGGCGGCGCGCGCCCGCCGGCACATCGAGCAGATGGGCCTCCGCGGCTTCGAGGACAAGTACCCGCATCAGCTCTCGGGCGGCATGCGGCAGCGCGTGGGTATCGCGCGCGCGCTCGCGGTGAACCCGGCGGTGCTGCTGATGGACGAGCCCTTCTCCGCGCTCGATGCGCAGACCCGCACCCTCATGATGGAGGAGCTGCTCGCCCTCTGGGAGCGGACGCGCAAGACCATCCTCTACGTCACGCACAATATCCAGGAGGCGGTGTTCATGGCCGATCGCGTGGTCGTCCTCTCGCGGCGGCCGGGGCGGGTGCTGGACACGGTGGTGATCGACCTGCCGCGGCCGCGCACCGAGGCCATGCTGGGGGAGCCCGCCTTCGTGCGGGCGGCCGACCGCATCTGGAAGCTGATCCGGACGCAGGCCGAGGCCGCGCTCCTCGAGGGCGGCCCATGACGGCCACGCGGCTGACGGTGGAGAACCGGACGCGCTTCCTCGTGCGGCGCGAGTACCGGCCGCTGCGAGTGGCTGCCCTCGTCGGGATCGTGGTGATCTGGGAGGCGCTGAGCCGCTCCGGCTGGGTGTCGGCCCTCTTCCTGCCTTCGCCGCTGGGCGTGCTCGCCGAGGGCGTGGACATGGCACGCTCGGGCGAGCTGGCGGTGCACGTGGCGGCCAGCCTCAAGCGGCTGGTGACCGGCTTCGTGGTAGGCGGCGCCGCGGGCATCGCGGTGGGCATCGCGGTCGGCTTCTTCTCCGTGGCCGAGGCCCTGGGCACGCCGGTGATCGCCGCCACCTTCCCCATTCCCAAGATCGCGCTGCTGCCCCTCCTCATCCTCTGGCTGGGGATCGGCGAGACCTCCAAGATCGCGGTGATCGCGCTGGGGGTGTTCTTTCCCCTCGCGCTGAATACCTATGCCGGCGTGCGCCAGGCCGACCCGCTGCTCATCCGCGCCGCGGTGTCCTTCGGCGCCGGGCGCTGGAGCGTGATCCGCAAGGTGGTGCTCCCTGCGTCGCTGCCCATGGTCTTCGCCGGCCTCAAGCTCGGCGCGGGCACGGCGCTCCTCCTGCTCGTCGCCGCGGAGATGATCGCGGTGGAGTCCGGCATCGGCTTCCTGGTGTTGCACGCGGCCAACCTGATGGCGACCACCAAGCTCATGGTCGGCATCGTGCTCCTCTCGCTGTTGGGGATCCTGTCCCACTGGGCGCTGACGGGCCTGGAGCGGCTGCTCATCCCCTGGCGCGAGCGGTGACGGAGACGGAGCCGATGGGATGGCGGGGTCGCTGTGATAGGTTAAGCGCCACTCTCGTCAAAGGAGACGCCATGTCGCGCTCGCTCGCTCTCGTCATCTCGATTGTCCTGCTCCTCGCCGGAGGGCCCGCCCAGGCTCAGACCAAGGTCAAGGTGGGCGTCCTCAAGCTCACGTCTTCCGCGCCGGTCTTCGTGGGCGTCGAGAAGGGCTTCTTCAAGGAATTCGGCGTGGAGCCGGAGCTGGTCTACTTCCAGGCGGCGGCGCCCATTGCCACCGCGCTCGCGGCGGGCGCGGTCGAGGTCGGCGCCACCGGTCTCACCGCCGCGCTCTACAACATCGTGCTCCAGGGCGAGAAGCTGTGGATCGTCGCCGACAAGGGCCGCGAGTGGGCCGGCTTTCCGCTGGTGGGCATCGTGGTACAGAAGGAGCTCTGGGACTCGGGCAAGGTGCGCTCGATCAAGGACCTCAAGGGCCGGACCATCGGCGTGACCCAGCTCGGCTCTACCTTCCACTACCACATCGGCAATATCCTGGAGAAGGAAGGGCTCGCGCTCTCCGACGTGCGCATCGTCCCCCTCCAGGCCATGCCCGCCACGGTGGAGGCGCTCAAGGGCAAGTCGGTGGACGCCATCCTGGTGCCGCAGCCGTTTCCCGGCGCCACCGAGGCCCAGGGATTCGGCAAGGTGCTCTTCTGGGCCGGCGACCTCTACCCGTGGCAGATCGCTGCCGTCTTCTACTCGAAGCAGTTCGCCGCCGACCGCGAGAAGGCGGTGGCCTTCATGAAGGGGTACGTGAAGGCCTCGCGCTACTATCACGACGCCGCCCTCGTCACGAAGGACGGACGGCCGGCGCCCGGAGCCAACTACGAGGACGTGGTGGAGATCACCGCGAAGTACACCGGGGCCAAGCCCGAGCTGATCCGGGCCGGACTGCCCTACCAGGACCGCAACGGCCGGCTCTGGATCGCCGACGTCGAGAAGCAGATCAAGTGGTGGGTCGAGCACGGCTTCATGAAGAGCCTCCTGCCCGTCAAGGAGGTCGTGGATCCCAGCTTCGTCGAGGAGGCGGTGAAGCAGCTCGGCGGCTAGTCCGCGAACCTGCTATCATTTTCCCCGCGTGATGCCGCCCTTCTCCAAGGTCCTCATCGCCAATCGCGGCGAGATCGCCGTCCGCGTCATCCGTGCCTGCCGCGAGCTGGGCATCGCCACGGTGGCGGTGTTCTCGGAGGCCGACCGCGAGTCGCTCCACGTGCTGGCCGCCGACGAGGCGGTGCTCCTGGGCCCGCCCCCACCGGCCGAGAGCTATCTCGTGGTCGAGCGCATCGTGAAGGCCGCCCGGGACACCGGCGCGGAGGCGGTGCATCCGGGCTACGGCTTCCTCGCGGAGAACGCGCGCTTCGCCGAGGCCTGCCTCGCCGCCGGGCTGGTCTTCATCGGGCCGCCGCCCGCCGCCATCCGCGCCATGGGTGACAAGGTCGCGGCGCGGCGCACCGCCATCCGCATGGGCGTGCCGGTGGTGCCGGGCACGGAGGCGCCCGTCGCCGACGACGCGGAGGCCGCGCGCGTCGCCGCGGACGTGGGATACCCCGTGATGGTCAAGGCCGCCATGGGTGGAGGCGGCAAGGGGATGCGAGTGGTGCGCGCCCCCGGCGAGCTGGCCGCGGCACTCCGCGCCGCGCGGAGCGAGGCGGGCAGCGCCTTCGGCGACGCGTCCGTCTACCTCGAGCGCTATGTCGAGGCGCCGCGCCACATCGAGGTCCAGGTGCTGGCCGACGCCCACGGCAACGTGGTGCATCTCGGCGAGCGCGAGTGTTCCATCCAGCGGCGGCACCAGAAGCTGGTAGAGGAGAGCCCGTCGCCGGTGGTGACGCCGGACATGCGCCAGCGCATGGGTGAGGCGGCGTGCCGACTGGCCGCCGCGGTCGGCTACGTCAACGCGGGCACGGTCGAGTTCCTCGTCGACCGCGCGGGTGACTTCTACTTCCTGGAGATGAACACGCGCCTGCAGGTCGAGCATCCGGTCACCGAGCTCGTGACCGGCCGAGACCTCGTCAAGGAGCAGCTCCGTCTCGCGGCGGGGGAGAAGCTCGGCTTCGGCCAGGACGATGTGACCTGGCAGGGCTGGGCCATCGAGGCCCGGATCAATGCCGAGGATCCCTTCGCGGGCTTCGTGCCCTCTCCGGGCCGCATCGCGGACCTGCGCGCGCCGGGCGGCCCGTGGGTGCGCGACGACTCCGGGGTCTATGCGGGGGCCACCATCTCGCGCTACTACGACACGCTGATGGCCAAGCTCATCGTCTGGGGCCCCGACCGCGAGGCGGCCATCGCCCGCATGACCCGCGCGCTGGCCGAGTATCACGTGGCGGGGGTGCGCACCACCATTCCCGTGCTCGCCCGCATCATGCGTCATCCGGACTTCACCGCCGGGCGCCTGGATACGGGCTTCATGGAGCGCCTGCTCTCCGCCGATGTCCCCGCGGGCGGCGGGGCCACCGGCACCATCGCGCTGGCCGCCGCCGCCATCGCCGCCTACGACGCCGCCGGCCGCCGCGCGCCGCTCCCGTCGGCGGGGCCGAGCGCGTGGACGCGGTCCGGGCGCGTGTGGCCCCGGCCGCGATGAAGTTCGAGGCGGAGGTCGAGGGCCGGGTGATTCCCGTGGAGGTGACGGGCGCGGCGGGCCGGTACCGGGTGACGGTCGCGGGCGAGACCCTGGAGGTGGACGCCCGCCGGGTGGGGGAGAGCGGCTGGTCGCTGCTGCTCGGCACCGCGTCGCACTGGGCCGACCTCAGCGAGGAGGACGGCGTCACCGTGGTCTCCGTGGATGGCGAGGTCCATCGAATCCGCGTGGAGGAGGAGACGCGCTATCTCATCCGCACCCGCGGGGGCACCGCCGCCGCGAGCGGCCAGGTGCTCAAGGCCCCCATGCCCGGGCGCGTGGTCCTCATCGAGGTCGCGGTGGGGCAGCGGGTGAGCCGCGGCGACGGGCTCGTGATCCTCGAGGCGATGAAGATGGAGAACGAATTTCGCGCCAGCGGGGAGGGGACGGTCAAGGAGATCCGGGTGCAACCCGGCCAGGCCGTCAACCCCGGCGACGTCCTGATCGTCATCGAGTAGCCATGCCCGGCGCCATCGAGTTCATTCACGTCGACAAGTGGTTCGGACCCCTCCACGTGCTCGATGACGTGAGCCTGGCGGTGGCGGGGGGCGAGGTCATCGTGGTGTGCGGGCCGTCCGGCTCCGGCAAGAGCACCCTCATCCGCTGCGTCAATCGGCTGGAGCCCATCCAGAAGGGCGAGGTCCTGGTGCACGGCAAGAGCATCACCGCGCCCGACGTGAACCTCTCGCGCCTCCGCGCCGAGGTGGGCATGGTCTTCCAGTCCTTCAACCTCTTCCCGCACATGACGGTGCTGCAGAACATCACCCTGGCGCCGACCAAGGTGAAGGGGCTGTCGGCCACCGAGGCGGAGAAGATCGCGCGCGTCCTGCTCGAGCGCGTCCGCATTCCCGACAAGGCGGACAAGTATCCCGCCAATCTTTCCGGCGGCCAGCAGCAGCGCGTGGCCATCGCCCGCGCGCTGGCCATGCAGCCGAAGATCATGCTCTTCGACGAGCCGACCTCCGCGCTGGATCCGGAGATGATCAACGAGGTCCTCGAGGTCATGACCGACCTCGCCAAGGAGGGCATGACCATGATGGTGGTCACCCACGAGATGGGGTTCGCCCGCCGCGTGGCCCACCGGGTGGTCTTCATGGACGCCGGCCAGATCGTGGAGGTCCAGCCACCGCAGGAGTTCTTCGCCGCGCCCAGAACCGAGCGCGCCCAGGATTTTCTCTCCAAGATCCTGTCGCACTAACCGACACGCAGGAGGCTACGCATGAAGAAGTCACTCGTGATCGTCCTCGCCCTCGCGCTGGTGGCGGGGGGCCTGGCGCCGGCCGTCGCCCAGCAGGCGGCGCCCGCCGGCGGCACCCTCGAGAAGATCGGCCAGTCCGGCACCCTCACCATCGGCACCCGTACCGGGTCGCCGCCCTTCGCCTACGTCAACGCCAAGAACGAGTGGGTAGGGTTCTCGATCGACCTCGTGGAGGAGCTGGTCAAGCCCGCCATCGAGAAGAAGATCGGCAAGCCCATCAAGCTGGAGAAGAAGGAATCCACTCCGCCTACCCGCATCCCGCTCCTCACCTCGAATGCGGTGGACCTGATCGCGGGGACGATGACCGACACGCGGACACGGCGGGAGAGCGCGGACTTCTCGCTCACCTTCTTCGTGACCGGCGCCCAGTTCCTCGTCAAGAAGGGGAGCCCCATCAAGGGCATCCAGAACATCGACGGCCGGCGCATCGCCGCCCAGCAGGGCTCGACCAACGCGCGGATCATCCGTGAAAAGGCCCCCAAGGCCCAGCTCCGCGAGTTCCCGGACCAGCCCGCCGCCTTCCAGGCGCTCCTCCAGGGCCAGGTGGATGCCTACACCAATGACGGCATCCAGCTCGCCGGTCTGAAGGCGAAGGCTCCGAACCCGGCCCAGTGGGAGATCGTCGGCGAGTTCTTCTCCTACGAGCCCTACGGCATGGCCATGCGGAAGGGCGACTCCGACTTCCGCAATGTCGTGAACGCAGGCCTCATGGAGGGTATCGAGTCCGGAAAGTACTTCGAGATCTACGACAAGTGGTTCGGGCCCAAGGGCGAGCTGCCGTATCCCATGAGCGCGGCGGTGCGCCAGTTCATGATTTATCAGGTAGTTCCCAAGTAGTCCGCGCGTGGGAGGTGTCGGGGCAGGGCCGGGGGCGGGGGCGCGGCCGGGGGCAGGGGGCACACTCGCTTTGCTCAGTACAGCATTCGCCGCGAGCGTACCCCCTGCCCCCGGCCGCGCCTCTGCTCTTCTGACAGACGCAGCTCAATACTTGTGAATTACAAGTTTGATTGGTCGGTGCTGTGGACGGGGCAGTCGGGGCAGTGGCTGCTCAGCGGCCTCATCACCACGCTCGAGCTGTCGGCGTGTGCCTGGGTGCTGGCGGTGGCGCTGGGCATCCTCTCCGGCGCGCTCCGTACGATGCCGTTCCGGCCGCTGCGGGCGGTCGCCACCTTCTACGTGGAGTTCTTCCGGAACGTCCCCCTGCTGGTGTGGATGTTCTTCTGGTACTTCGGCGTGCCGCCGTTCCTGCCCGCGGCCGTGCAGGAGTGGCTGTTCAGCCACGGACTCGAGTTCTGGGCGGCGGTGTGCGCGCTCGGGGTGTACAGCGGCGCGCGCTTCTCGGAAGTCCTCCGCTCCGGCATCCAGTCCATCCCGCGCACCCAGCTCGAGGCCTCGGTGGCCTCCGGGCTCACCGTCGCCCAGGCCTACCGGTACGTGATCCTCCCCATCGCGCTGCGCCTCATCATCCCGCCCGCCACCAGTGAGTCGCTCAACCTGCTCAAGAACTCCTCGGTGGCGCTGACCATCTCGGTGGCCGAGCTCACCTTCCAGACGCGGCAGATCGAGACCTACACCGCCAAGGCGATCGAGGCCCTCACCGCCGGCACCGTCATCTATCTCGTCCTCTGCGTCTCCCTCGCCTCCGTGATGGCGTGGGTGGAGCGGCGGACGGCGATTCCCGGCCTCATCGTGGGCGGACGGCGGCGCGCATGACGTTCGACTTCTCCGTGGTGTGGCGGAACCTCGACTTCCTCCTCCTCCAGGGATTCCTCGGCTTCGGCAACTTCGTGGGCGGCACCCTGCGGCTGGCCATCCCGTCCATCGTGCTCGGCTTCATCCTCGGGATCTTCATCGGGCTGGCGCGGCTCTCGAACCGGGTGTGGCTGCGCGTGCCGGCGACGCTCTACGTCGAGTTCTTCCGCGGCGTCCCGCTGGTCATGGTGATCTTCTGGATCTGGTTCATCATCCCCATCCTGCTCAAGACCAAGATCCCCGAGTTCGGCGTCGCGCTCACCGCCTTCGTGATCTTCGAGGCCGCCTACCTGGGCGAGATCGTGCGCGCGGGCGTCCAGTCGGTGCCGCGGGGCCAGGTGGAGGCCGCCACCGCGGTGGGGCTCTCCTCCTCCCGGACCATGCGATACGTGGTGCTCCCGCAGGCGCTCAAGAACATGATTCCCTCGCTGGTGACCCAGTTCATCGTGCTCTTCAAGGACACCTCGCTGGCCTCCATCATCGGGTTCATGGACCTGACCAAGGCCGCCCAGGTGGTGAACAACCGCGAGATCCGCCCCTTCGAGCTCTACCTGTTCATCGCGGTGGTGTACTGGGTGTGCACGTATTCGATGTCCCGCTACGCGCGCTCGCTGGAGAAGAGGCTGGGCCCTGCCTGAGACGGTGCTGCCGTCCGGGGTGCGCCTGCACTGGCGCGCGGCCGGCGATCCCTCCCGGCCTCCGCTGGTGTGGATCCACGGGGGCTCGGTCGAGGATTCCTCCGTGATGCTGCCCGACGTGGAGCCGTTCCTCCACCGCATCTACGCGCTCCTCCCGGACACACGCGGTCACGGACGGTCGCAGCGCTTCGAGCGGCCCGAGGACTATGGCTACGGCGCCAAGGCGGCGGACCTGGTGGCCTGGCTGGACACCCTCGGGGTCCCCGCCGCCGTCTTCGGCGGCGCCTCCATGGGCGCGGCGCTTTCGCTGTGGTTGGCGGTGCACCATGCCCCGCGCGTGCGAGGGGTCGTCTCGATCAGCGGACCGCCCTATGCGCCGCCGGAGGCGGATCGACGCTGGTGGGCCGCCCACCGGCCCCTGGTGGCCGCAGGCCGCTTCGACGAGTACTTCGACGCCAACGTGCGGCTGCGCATGGGCGAGGGGGCCCTGGCCCGGCTCAAGGCGCGTCCCGAGCGCTACGCCGAGCTGCTGGAGAGCCTGCGGCGACACTCGGTGGCCTCGCTCCTCGCGCTCCTCGACGAGACCTACTCGCGACCGGAGTGGCTGGCCGACTGCGCGGGCATCCGCTGCCCGGTGCAGATCGTGGCCGGCGAGCGCGACCACTTTCCCACCGTGGAGATGTCCCGCCGCTTGGCCGAGACGATTCCCGGCGCCCGCCTGCACGTGGTGGCGGAGGGGCCGCACTTTCCCAACCGCAGTCACCGGGCCGAAGTGCAGCAGGTGATGGACACGTTCCTGTCCTCGCTCGGCATCTGACCCCCCCGGAATTCCCTCCCGACCGCGCGTGCTATCCTGAGGTGCCTTCCAAGAGACTTCAGGGTTGACGCCGTGGCGTCGAGCCTCATGGCATCTGGCGTGTTTGCAGTTCGGTCATGACGGCTCGGCGTGAGTATGCGGGTTGTCGACGGAAAGCCGGCGCATGGTCGTCGAACGGCAGGACGAAAAGGATACCCGCCTCATCCAGTGTGAGTGGTGCAAGCTCAAGATCGCCCATCAGGACGGCCGCTACAACGTGGGCGACCTGAGTTACCACCCGGAGTGCTACGCGCGGATGCGGAAGGGGGACGTGCGCCCTCCGTTCGGTAGCATGCCTCGGTGACCCGGCGCGGCCGGCTCGCCCGCTGGGAGACCTGGGTCACGGTCGGCGGTGTGCTCGTGCTCGCGCTCGTCGGCGTGGACATCGCGCTCTTCGAGCGGAACCGGGGCGTCCAGGCCGAGCTCGCCGCGCGCCAGCAGTTCATCCAGCAGACGGGGCAGCTCGAGACGCTGCAGCGCGAGCTGATCAACGCCATCGCAAGCCTCGCGGCGCGCGACAACGACGACGCCCTGCGCGCCATCCTGACCGACCATGGGATCACGCCCGGCCCGGCGCCGCGGACGCCGGGGCGGCCATGAGGGACGAGCCGCTCGACGACGCCCCCGCGGAGCCGTCGGGCCCGCGCGTCGCGATCAGTCCCTGGCCGCTCCTGGCGTTGCTGGTGGTGGGCCTCCTCGCCTGGTTCGGCGAGCAGGCCTGGCACCTCCAGCGGGAATACCGCAGCTTCGTCCAGATCCGGGCGAGCTCGGAGGCCCCCCTCGAGCAGGCCCGGAAGCGCCGCGCCCAGCTCGAGTCGATCATGCGGCGCACCTTCGAGCTGGCCCAGACGGGGAATCCTCGGGCGACCCTCATCCTGCAGGAGCTGGCCCGGCGCGGCGTGACGATCAACCCCGCCCCCGGGGCGGGGACCACTCCCGGCGCGCCCGCGCCGTCCCCTCACGCTCCGGCGGCGCCGGCTCCCACGAAGTAGCGCGGTCCGTTCAGCGGGCCGGGAAGTGGGGCACGATCTCCTCGGCGATGCGGTCCAGCTGCTCCAGGTCGTAGTCGAGCGGCGCCAGCACGAGGTACTCGATGCCCGTCCGCTCGAGATCGCCGATGCGATCCACGATCTCCGCGGTGCTCCCCATGAAATAGGACTCCTGCAGCTGGTCGAAGGATCGGTGCGTCCCCATCACGCGCTCGAAGCGCGGGCGCTGGGCGGCCAGCGCGGCGGCGCGATCCCGCGCGTCCACCAGGTGCACGAAGTTGATGTGGCCGTACCGGAGGGTGGCGGGATCCCGGCCCTGGGCGGCGAGATGCGTCCGCACCGCCTCGACGTCCGCCTTGACCATGGCCTGGGTGCCGGCGGCGCGGGCGAGCCAGCCGTCGGCCCCGGCGATGCGCCGCAACACCGCGGGGTCGAGATAGGTCTTGTCGGGGGACAGCGCGGTCCGCACCTTGCCGCCCCCGCCCACCCAGACCTCCGGCATGCGCGGCAGCAGCGGCTCCATGGTGAGCCCGCGGAAGCGATAGTACTGGCCCTCGAAGCTCACGTCGCGCTCGGTGAGGAGGCGGCGCGTGGCGGCCAGGATCTCGTCGGTGCGAGGCCCGCGCTCCGCGAGCGGAATCGCGAGCGACTCGTACTCGCGCGCGTCCCACCCGGAGGCCACGCCCAGGACCACGCGGCCGCCCGAGAGGTGATGCAGGCTCTGGATCTCGCGCGCCAGCGTCACCGGGTGATGGTAGGGGAGCACGAGGACGCCGGTGGCAAGGCGGATGCGCGTGGTGACGGCCGCGACATGCGAGAGGCAGAGGAGCGGCGACATCCAGACCGCGCCGTAGAGGCCGGGCGCCACCAGGAAGTGCTCGCACACCCAGAGGGCGTCGAAGCCGAGCGCTTCCGCCTTCCTGGCAAAGTCGCGCATGCGCCCGGCCTTCTCGAAATCGAGGTCGGGCCAGGCGTAGGTGGGGAGGTAGAGGGCGAAGCGCATGCGCGGGGGATCAGCCGCGAACGGCGCGCGGGCCGAAGGCGGCCTCGATGGCCGCGCGCACCCTCGACGGGGTGACCGGCAGCGCAGTGACGCGCACGTCGAGGTCGCGGAGCGCGTCGCACACCGCGTTGGCGATCGCGGCGCCCAGGCCGGGATTGCCGCACTCGCCGACCCCGCGGAGGCCCAGCGGGTTGGTGTGGGCGGGGATCTCCTGGTAGAACGCCTCGATCGCGGGGACGTCGGTGAAGAGCGGCAGGGCATAGTCGAGCAAGGTGCCGGTGAGGAGCTGGCCCTCCGCGTCGTACTCGAGCGACTCCAGCATGGCGTTGCCGATCCCGAAGGCGGCGCCGCCCGCGAGCTGGGCCTCGATGAGGGCAGGATTGACCGCGCGGCCCACGTCGGCTCCCAGCACTACCCGGCGCACCCGCACCACGCCGGTGGCCTCGTCCACCTCCACCACCACCGCGACGCCGCCGCCCGCATAGGTGAGCTTGGGCACGCTGAAGGACGCGCCGGCGGCGAGCGGGCCGGCGGCGGCCAGCTCGGCGAGGCTGACCCGGCGCCCGCGCGCCGAGCACGCCCCCGCGGAATAGGTGACCTCGTCCGCGGACACGCCGAGCAGGGTGGCGGCGCGGCCGCGCGCGTCCTCCTGGAGCTTGTCCGCCGCCATCTGTGCGGCATTGCCGGCGGTGACGGTGCCCCGCGAGCCGTAGGTGCCCACGCCGCTCTCGATGGCGGCGGTGTCAGGATGCCGCACGTCGAAGCGGTCGGCGGGGAGGCCGAGCGCGGAGCCCAGGATCTGGGCCAGCGCCGTCTCGAGTCCGGGCCCCATGGAGGAGGCGCCGGTGTCCACGCGGAAGCGGCCGTCCGGTCGCGCCTCCACGCGCGCGGTCTCGAAGGGCCCGAGGCCCGTCTTCTCCACGTACATGGCGAGCCCGATGCCCAGCCGCACCCCGCGCGCCGCCGCCGCCCGCTGCTCGGCCCGCGCGCCCGCGTAGTCCAGACGCTCGAGCAGACGCTCGAACAGGGCGGGGAAGTCCCCGGAGTCGTACACGGTCTTCACGCCGAAGGAGACGGTGCCGCAATCCCACGGCATCTCGTCGGCCCGGACGAGGTTCCGGCGGCGGATGGCGACGGGATCGAGGCCCAGCCGCGCCGCCGCCGCGTCGAGTAGCCGCTCGCGCGCGAAGTTGCACTCGGGACGGCCGGGAGAGCGCAGCGTGCCCACCGGCGTCTTGTTGGTGACCACGCTCCAGAGGTCGCAGGCATAGTCGGGCATGCGGTAGGGGCCGGGCAGCAGCGCGGCGCCGAACTCCGCCGGCACCAGCGCCGCGGTGCGCACGTAGGCCCCGATGTCGGCGCGGATCACCGCGCGCACGCCGCGGATCGTCCCGTCGCGGTCGAAGCCCATCTCCAGCTCGTACACCGTCTCGCGGGCGTGATTGGCGGCCATGAGGTTCTCGCGCCGCTCCTCGATCCAGCGGACGGGCCGGCCGCACGCGAGCGCAGCGAGCGGGACCAGGATGTCCTCCGGGTAGAGCTCGCCCCGCACCCCGAAGCCGCCGCCCACGTCCACCTCGGTGAGGCGCAGGGCGCCCGGCGGCAGGCCGAAGATGGGCGCGAGGATACCGCGATTGATGTGGATGCACTTGGTGGAGCCGATGAGGTGCAGCTCGCCGCCGCTCGCGGCGGGCGGCACCGCCACCAGCCCGCGCGTCTCCAGCGCGGCGGCCGTCTGCCGCGGATGCGCGAACCGCTCGCGGAGCACCAGCGCGGCGGCGGCCAGCGCGGCGTCGGCGTCGCCCACTCGCATGCCGATCACGGCCACGTTGTTGGAGTCGGTACCGGGAAAGAGCCGGGGCGCTCCCGGGGCCAGCGCGGCCTCCACCGAGGCCATCACGGGAAGGGGCGCATACTCCACCTCGATCTGGTCGAGGGCGTCCTCGGCGATGTAGCGGGAGTCCGCGACCACCAGGGCTACCGGCTCGCCGACATACCGCACCACGCCCCGGGCGATGGCCGGCTGGAGATAGCGCGGCGCCCCTTCGGGGACCGGCACCCGGTTGGGAATGATGGCGCTCGCGGGCACGTCGTCGGCGGTGAGGACGGCCCGCACGCCGGGCATCGACCGGGCGCGCCGCGCATCCACTCGGACGATGCGCGCGTGCGCGTGACGCGAGCGCAGCACCACCGCCTCGAGCATGCCCTCCGCGCGCACGTCGGCCACGAAGCGGCCGTGGCCGGTGAGGAAGGGCTCGGCGCCCAGCCGTGCGAGGGCGGCGCCGATCATGCCCGGCGCGCCGGGACCACCGGAGGCAAGGACGTCACCGGCGGATGATAGCCTCTGCCCGGGGAGCGGGCAACGCCCCCGCGGCCGGTTCGGGATTGCGAAACGCGAGGGGTGGAGGTCGCGTAAGCGCGCGGCGTGCCTTGACAAATCGGAGACCGGTTGTTACCAATGGCTCCCACGGGGGACGCGCCATGACCCTCTTCACTATGCGGATATTCATCGGTTCCACCAAGGCGTCCCGCGTCCGCCGGATGGAGTAGCCGCGTGTTTCCGCTCCCCCCGCTGGGCCCGGAGCAGCGGGGCCTCGTCGACGCGGTGTCCGCTCTCTCCCGCGAGCGGTTCGCCGGCCGGGCCGCCCGGTACGACAGCGCCGCCGCGTTCCCCACGGAGAACTACGCGGACCTCCACCAGGCGGGCCTGCTGGGCCTGGTGGTGCCGCGCGAGTACGGCGGGCGCGGCGCGGACCCGCTCACCTACGCGGTCTGCCTCCTCGAGATCGCCCGCGGCTGTGGCGCCACCGCGCTGACGTTCAACATGCACTCGAACGTGCTGACCTTCATCGACGCGCTGGGCACGCCCGCGCAGAAGCGTCACTACTTCGGCGAGGTGGTGGAGCGGGGCCGGCTGTTCGCCTCCATCACCAGCGAGCCGGAGTCGTCCTTCCGCGACAAGTTCGTGCTCCAGACGGTGTTCCGGCCCGCGGAGGGTGGCTATCACGTGAGCGGGCTCAAGCACTTCTGCTCGCTGGGCGACGCCGCCGACTATTATTTCCTCTCCGGCGTCCTCGAGGGCAGCGCCAGCGCGCGCGACGGCCTCCTCTCCGCGGTGATCAACCGCGGGGATCCCGGCGTCAAGGTCGAGGGGACCTGGAACGCGATGGGGATGCGGGGGACCATCAGCCACTCGATCCGCTACGAGACCTTCGTGGGCGCGGACCAGGTGATCGGGGGGCCGGCCGGGCTCCTGGACATCGATCTCTCCGGCTTCGCCCTGGGCTATGCCGCGACCTACCTCGGCATCGGCGAGGCCGCCTTCGACTTCATCCTCGAGTTCGCGCGCACCAAGACCTTCAAGCCGTCCCCGCTGCCGCTCTCGCACCATCCGCTCACCCAGCGCACGCTCGCCGAGATGGGAACGGCCATCCGGGCCGCGCGCCTGCTCCTCTGGGAGGCGGCGCAGATCAAGGCCACCGGCGACCGCGCCGCCGCCACCCTGGCGGTGAGCCAGGCCAAGTATCTGGGCGCGGAGACGGGCGCGCGCGTGACCACCGAGGCCATCCGCCTCGCGGGCGGGCGCGGTATCCTCCGGGAGCTGCCCCTGGAGCGCTGGCACCGGGACTCCATGGCGGGTCCCGTGATGCCGCCCTCCAACGATCGCTGTCTGGAAACCGTGGGCAAGGCCCTGTGCGGGCTGGAGGCGAGGTCGCTCGAATTCGAGTAGCGGTCCCCATCGAAGGCTCACTCAACCACTAGTTCAAGGAGGCAAGACGATGGCGCCGATTACACGTCGCAAGTTCCTGGCCGGGACGGGCGTTGCCGCGGGCGCGGTGGCGGCCCAGGGTTGGTTCCCCGCGGTGCTGCGGGCCCAGACGGACCCCCTCCGCATCGGCTGTCCGCTGCCGCTGACCGGGCCCTTCGCGGCCCTCGCCGCGGACATGCAGCGGGGCGCCCAGCTCGCGCAGGACGAGCTGAACGGGAAGGGCGGCATCATGGGCCGCAAGGTGGAGGTGCTCTTCCGCGACGACCAGCTCAAGCCGGCGGTGGGCGCCCAGCGCACCAAGGAGCTGATCGAGAACGAGAAGGTGCAGTTCATCGTGGGCGGACTCGCCGCGCACGTGCAGATGGCGATCAATGAGCAGACGAAGAAGTCCAACGTGCTGTTCATCTCCACCAGCCAGTCCGACGAGATCAGCGCCAAGCCCGACACCAGCCCCATCACCTTCCACGAGGCGCTCAATCCCACCATTACTTCCAGAGTGATGGGGAAATGGACGTGCGACAACCTCGGCAAGAAGTGGTGGATCATCTACGCCGACTACGCCTGGGGCAAGCAGAACAACCAGGTGTTGCAGGACACGCTGAAGGCGAACGGCGGGACGCTGCTCGGCTCGACGCCGTACCCGCTGGGCAGCGCGGAGTTCTCGGCGCACCTCCCCAAGATCCAGGCCGCCAAGCCCGACGTGCTCATGTCGGTCACGCCCGGCGCCGACAACATCGCCTTCCTCAAGCAGGCGCGCAGCTTCGGCATGGACAAGCAGATGAAGCTCGCCCAGCCGCTGCTGTGGATCGCGTACCTGAAGGAAGGCGGCCCCGAGCTCTACCAGGACGTACACGGGGCGCTGAACTGGTACTGGGAGCTCCAGGAGAGCATTCCCACCGCCAAGAAGTTCGTGGAAGCGTCCATGAAGAAGTTCAACATGCCGCCCGGTGACTACGGCGCGTACTCGTACTCGGGCGTGATGGAAGTCGCGCGGGGCGTCGAGCTGGCCAAGTCCACCAACGCGGAGACGGTGGCCAACGCGCTGCGGAAGAGCCCCACCTACGATCACTTCAAGGGCAAGCAGTGGTGGCGGGCCTGCGACAACAAGTCCTTCCAGGATATGTGGATCATGAAGGGGCGCGGCCCCGGCAAGACCAAGGGGGAGTGGGGACTGGCCGACATCGTGGCCAAGGTGGCCGCCGACGAGAAGTACGACCGCACCTGCGCCGAGAAGGGCCACGCCTAGCGGCGGAGCCCACCCGCGCCATGGGTGATCTTTCGCTCGCCGCCGTCCTGCCCCAGATCTTCACCGGGCTGGTGCTGGGGATGATCTTCGTGCTGCTCGCCATCGGTCTGTCGCTCATCTTCGGGCTGATGACGGTGGTGAACTTCTCCCACGGCGCGCTGTACATGCTCGGCGCCTACTTCACCGTGTTCGTGCTCACCTACACCAAGAGCTTCTGGCTGGCCCTGGTGGTGGCGCCGATCATCGTCGGGACGCTCGGGCTCCTCGTGGAGCGCTTCCTCATCCGGAGGCTCTACGGCCGGAGCCCGGACGACCCGCTGCTGCTCACGTTCGGACTCTCGCTCGTGCTCATCGAGACCGCCAAGCTCATCTGGGGGAAGGTCGGGCTCACCCTCGATCCCCCCCGGGAGCTGAGCGGCGCGGTGAACCTGGGCTTCATGGCCTTTCCCGCCTATCGCCTCTTCGTCATCGGCGTGACGGTGGCCGTGCTCATCGGCCTCTGGGCCTTCGTCACTCGCACCAATGTCGGCCTCATCATCCGGGCCGGCTCGCGCGACCCCCTCATGGTCCGCGCGCTCGGCATCAACCTCAACCGCATCTGGCTGCTCGTCTTCGGGATCGGCTGCGGGCTGGCCGGCCTGGCGGGCGCGCTGGCCGGGCCCATGCGCGGCGCCTATGCCGAGATGGGCGTGACCATGGTCATCGAGTCCTTCGTGGTGGTGGTGGTGGGCGGCATGGGCAGTCTCCTCGGCGCGGTGGTGGCGGGCATCATGATCGGGCAGGTGGTGGGCATCACCACCTTCTTCGCGCCCAAGCTCGCCGAGATCATGGTCTTCGTGGTGATGGCGGTGGTCCTCCTCATCCGGCCCAGCGGGATCTTCGGCGAGGCCGGGCTGGCGGAGTGAGCATGCGCATCTTCGCGCCCCTCGTGGCCGCGGTGGGCCGCCATCCCGTCCTCGCCTTCGCCGTCTTCTTCGCGGCCTTTCCATTCCTCGTGCCCTACAAGGCCCTCGCCGCGCAGGTGCTGATCTTCGGGCTCCTCGCCCTGGGCTTCAACCTGCTCTATGGCTACACCGGCCTCTTGTCGTTCGGCCACGCCGCCTACTACGGGCTGGGCGCGTACGGCACCGGCATTCTCCTCGCCAAGGTCAAGGTGGGGTCGTTGTGGCTGGGTCTGGCCGGCGGCCCGCTGCTGGCCATGCTGGGGGGCGCCGTCATCGGCTTCTTCTGTCTCCGCCGGCGGGGCATCTACTTCGCCATGCTCACGCTGGCCTTCTCGCAGCTCCTCTACTTCATCGCCTTCCACCTCGCGGACGTGACGGGGGGCGACGACGGGCTGCGGGGGATCCCGCTCCTGCCGCTCAACCTCTTCGGCTGGACCTTCAAGCTCGACGGCACCCTCGCCTTCTACTACTTCGCCTACGCGCTCGTCGTCCTCGCGGTGGCCGGGCTCAAGCGCATCCTCGACTCCCCCTTCGGCACCGTGCTCCAGGCCATCCGCGAGAACAGCGACCGCGCCGCCGCCTGCGGCTACGACGTCAACCGCATCCGGCACCTGTCCTTCGTCTTCTCCGCGATGTTCGCCGGCCTCGCGGGCGGGCTCGACGCCCTCCGGCTCGCGGTGGTGCCGGTGGAGTCGCTGTACTGGACCACCTCGGGGCAGATCGTCATCATGACGCTCCTGGGCGGCGCCGGGACCTTCTTCGGTCCCTTCGTGGGCGCCGGCACCTATCTCGTCCTCGAGGACCGGCTGGCCGTCTACACCGAGTCGTGGCCGCTGGTCATCGGCCTCATCTTCATGGCGTTCGTTCTCTTCCTGCCCAAGGGAGTCTGGGGCACGCTGGTCGGACGCCTGCCCGTCACACCCCGCGCGCCGGTGGCCTCTGCGCCCGCCGCCGCCCCATCCCCCGCACGGAGGATCTGACATGGCCGTCACAGTGCTCGAGCTCCACCACCACGGCATTCGCGTGAATCCCGACGAGACCGAGAAGTGCCTCGGTTTCTATCGTGACGTTCTCGGCTTGACGCCCGACCGCGGCCGGCCGAACATCCCCGGCATTCCCGGCTACTGGATGGACTGCGGGAACGATACGCAGATCCACATCATGGGCTGTGAGGGCCAGTCGCGGTACGCCAAGGGTCCCGACAAGGATCCCACCCACTTCCACGTGGCCCTCGCGGTGGCGAACGTGCAGGAGACGAAGCAAGAGCTGGAGCGCATGGGAGTGCCCTTCTGGACCATCCAGTCCGTGGTGGGACCCCAGCTCGAGCAGATCTTCATGGACGACCCGCACGGCAACCTCGTCGAGCTACACCAGATCGACACCTGCCGCTGCCGCAAGTCCGCCCGCCCCGACGTGGTGACGCCGCCGGCATCGATGGCGTAGTCGATGGGGGCAGGAGGGATGAGCCTCCCCGACGGCCCGCAGGCGCTCGTCGAGCGCGTCGACGAGCTCACGCGGGCCAAGATCGCTCCCCGCGCGGCGCACTACGACCGCGAGGGCAAGAACCCCGTGGAGAGCTGGCGCGATCTCTGGCGGGAGGGCATCCTCGCCGCGGCCATTCCCACCGCCTACGGCGGGCTCGGGCTCGACATGAGCACCTACGTGGCCTGTCTCCGGGCGGTGGGGCGCGGCTGCGCCAATACCGCGATGACCCTGCACATGCACTCGACGGTCATGCGCTTCATCGACGTGCTGGGCACGGAATCCCAGAAGCGGCGCTACTTCTCGGAGGTCGTGGACCACGGCCGCCTCTTCGGCTCCTGGGGGAGCGAGCCCGCGGTCAGCCTCTCCCGCACCTTCCAGATGGAGACCGTGCTCCGCCGCGACGGCGGAGAGTACGTGGTGGACGGAGTCAAGCACTTCTGCACCATGGCGCTGGGCGCCTCCTACTACATGGTCTGGTGCGCGCTCGACGGCGCCTCCGACATGTCCAAGGCCCTGCTCCAGGCTCTCGTGCCCGCGGGGACGCCCGGCCTCCACACCGACGGCAAGTGGGACACGCTCGGGATGCGCGCGACCTTCAGCCCGTCGGTGGAGTTCAAGGGCGCCCGCATTCCCGGCGATGCCGTGCTCGGGGAGCCGGGGTCCGCTCTCAAGGCCGGCGTGGTGGAGAGCTTCGCGCTGGGTTATGCCGCCATCTACGTCGCTCTGGCGGAGGCGGCGCTGGCCTTCGCCATGGACTACCTGAAGAAGCGCGTGGTGAAGCCGGAGAACATCGCGGTGGCCCACGACCCCGCCATCCAGCGTCACATCGGCGAACTGGAGGCGCGCCTCTACGCCGTTCTCCTCGTCCTGGAGGATGCCGCGGCGCGCTGGGATGCGGCGGACACTCCGACGCGCGGCCTCCTCGCCAACCGCGCCAAGTTCCTCGCCACCGAGGTGGGGCTGGCCGTCACCGCGCACGCCATCCAGACCGTCGGCGGCCGCGCCGCCTACAAGGACTATCCGGTGGAGCGGGCCTTCCGCGACGTCCGTACCGCCACGCTCATGCCGCCCACCATGGACCGCATGATGGAGGCCATCGGCAAGGCGGCGCTGGGACTCGAGTCCGCCATGTTCCGCTTCAGCGACGGGCCCCAGGGAGCCTGAGCGCGTGGGCGCGGTCGGATTCGTGGGGCTCGGCGCCATGGGCACGCCCATGGTCAGGCGCCTGCTGGCCGGCGGGCACGACGTCACGGGCTACAACCGGACGCGGGCCAAGGCCGACGCGCTCGTCTCCGCGGGCCTCCGCGTGGCCGGCTCGCCACGCGAGGCCGCCGCTGCCGGCGAGGTCGTGCTCAGCATGGTCACCAACTCCGACGCCCTCCTGCAGATCGCGCACGGGCCCGACGGCATCCTGGCCGGACTCAGGCGGGGCGCGGTCTGGGCCGACATGAGCACGGTGAGCCCCGCGGTGACGCGCGCGCTGGGCGCCGAGGTGGCGGCGGCCGGAGGCGCCTTCCTCGACGCGCCCGTGTCCGGGAGCGCGGTGACCGTGGAGCAGGGCAAGCTCGCGTTCTTCGTGGGTGGAGACGCGGCCGCGCTCGAGCGCGTGCGGCCCTTTCTCCTCTCCATCGGTGCGTCGATCACCCCCATGGGCCCGCTGGGACTGGCCGTCACCATGAAGGTGGCCATCAATCTCGGCATCGGTGTTCAGCTCGCCGCCTTCTCGGAGTCGGTGCTCCTCGCGGAGAAGGCCGGCATCCCGCGAGCGCGGGCGGTGGAGGCGCTCCTCAAGAGCGTGCTCGCGTCCCCCATGCTCCAGTATCGCGGGGACTTCGTGCTGACCTCGCCCGCCGAGCCCCTCTTCGACTGCGCGATGATGCAGAAGGACCTGGGGCTCGCGCTGGAGATGGGCCGCACGGTGGGCGTGCCGCTGCCCACCACCGCGCTCGCTCACGAGCTGCTGGGCGCCGCGCGCGCCATGGGGCTGGGGCACCGCGACTGCGCGGCCATCTTCGACGTGCTGGCCTGCATGAGCGGCTTGCCCATCAGCGCGGGCGGGCCTCCGGGCGGGCCCTCGATCGGGCCCCCAGGGGGATCACCGACGGGACGCGCGGGGCCTCCGGCCTAGCGCCCCCGGTGTCCGTCGGCGCGTCCGGCCTCCTCTTCCTCAAGCTGCTGGTCACGCCCGCCCTGATCGGCGCGGCGAGCCTCGCCGGCCGGCGCTGGGGGCAGGGAGTGGGCGGGGTGATCGTGGCCCTGCCGCTCACCTCCGGGCCCATCGCCTTCTTCCTCGTGCTGGAGCACGGCGCGGCCTTCGCCGCCGGCGCTGCGCTGGGCTCGCTGGCGGGCGCGCTGGCTCAGGGCGCCTTTTGCCTGGGCTATGCCGTGCTCGCCTTCCGTTATGGCTGGCCCGTCGCCTTCGCGGGCGGGGCGCTCGCCTTCGCCGCGGCGGGCGCCGCGCTGCAGGTGCTGGCCCTGCCGCTCGCGCCGCTCACCGCGGTGGTGATGGGCGGCCTGGGCCTGGCCGTGCTTGTCATGCCGCGCGGCGCGGAGGCACGCCGGCCGACCCCGCCGCCCCGCTGGGACATACCCGCCCGGATGGTCGTCGCGACCGCTCTCGTTCTCGCGCTGACGGCGGCCGCCGCCACGCTCGGCTCTCGGCTGAGCGGGCTTCTCGCGACATTTCCCGTCTACGCCGGCATCCTCGCCGTCTTCGCCCATGGGCAGGCGGGGCCAGGGCCGGCGACGCGCGCGTTGCGCGGACTGCTCGCCGGACTCTTCGGCTTCGGCGCCTTCTTCGTCGTCCTCGCCGCGCTCATCGAGCGCGGGGAATTGGTCCACGCCTTCGGCGCGGCGCTGGCGGTGACCCTCGTCCTGCAGGGGGCCGCGCTCTGGATGGTACGCCCCCCTGCGCCTGGCGCAGCGCCGACTCGATGAGGGCGTCGACCATCCAGCGGGCCACCGTTTCCACCTCGCGATAGCTCGAGCCCCAGATGTCACGCAGCACCACGTACGACTCGATGCCGTAGATCAGCGACAGGGCCTTGATGAGCCGCCCGTAGGTCCGTTCGCCCAAGGTGGCGCGCAGGGGCGCGGCCGCCCGGTGCAGCATGTAGCGACGGTGACCTCGCCGGTAGGGCTCCTCCTCGAGCAGCCCCATGCGTTGCAGGGACTCGTGCTCCAGCGAGAGCTGGAGCGCCGCCCGCATGTGGGGCTCGAACTGCTTGAAGAGGGGGAAGGTCTTGTCGAACAGCTCGCGAACCCGCTGGAGGCCGTCGCGGGGGCCGGGCTCGAAGCGGCGCACGGGGGCGAGCGCCTGGCCCACCACGGCGGTGACGAGCGCGCTCCGGCTCGGGAAGTACCGGTAGGCGGTCGCGCGCGAGACGCGGGCCTTGGCCGCGACTTCCGGTACCGAGGGAATGCGGCCGCGCTGGACGAGGGTCATCGCCTGCGCGAGCAGGAGCCGGTAGGTCCGGGCGCGTGGACCGCGCTCGGCCCCGGGCGGCTGCACCCAGCCGAGGCCGGGCGGAGCAACAAGCGACTTGACAAAGGGCCCCACCGGCCCCTAGTCTCGCACAGCCGCATGAGACACGTGTCTCATTCTGCGCGGCACGACGCGGCGCGGCGCGCGCGGGTCACGCTCGAGGAGGAGCCCATGGCCAACGTCCTCTTCACGAACGTCCGGATCCTGGATGCCGGCGGCGCCGTGCCTTACCCCGGCGAGGTGCTGGTGCAGGGCAATCGCATCACGCGGGTGGCACGGGGGGCGCGCGCGCTGCCCACCGGCGGGGTGACCACGGTGGACGGCGGCGGTGCCACCCTCATGCCCGGTCTGGTGGAGGCACATACCCACTTCTCCTGGAACGATCAGCCCGGGCTCAGCGAGATCCAGCGCATGCCCACCGAGGAGCACATCCTCTGGTGTGCCCACATCGCCAAGCGCTACCTCGACATGGGCTGGACGTCCTGCATCGGCGCCGCCACCGCCAAGCCGCGGCTCGACGTGGTGATCCGGAACGCCATCGAGTCGGGCCAGATCCCCGGCCCGCGCTATCTCGCGGCCAGCCAGGAGATCACCGTGCCCGGCGGCCTCGGGGACGAGACCCTCCCGCACCTGCCCTATCCGGAGTTCAGCTTCGGCGCCATCGTCAACGGTCCCGAGGAGATGCGGAAGACGGTGCGGATGTTCCTCAAGTACGGCGTGGACACCGTGAAGCTGAACCTCTCCGGCGAGTACATCGCGGGCATCCCCGCGGAGTTCACGCCGATGACCGACGAGGAGATCGCGGTCGCGGTGAAGGAGGCCCACGTGCGGGGCAAGCGGGTGTCCGCCCACGCGCGGTCCGCGGAGTCGGTGAAACAGTGCGTGCGCCACGGCATCGAGATCATCTACCACGCGAGCTTCGCCGACGAGGAAGCGCTCGACATGCTGGAGGCGCGGAAGGACCGGCACTTCGTGGCCCCCGGCATCGCGTGGCTGATCAACACCTCGTTCCACGCCGCCGAGTGGGGCATCTCGCCGGAGTCGGCGAAGGCCATGGGCTATCACCGCGAGCTGGAGGTTGCCTGCGAGACGCTGAAGAAGATGCACAAGCGCGGCATCCGCGTGCTGCCCGGCGGCGACTACGGATTCGCCTGGATCAAGCACGGCACCAATGCCAAGGACCTCGAGTACTTCGTCTCCCACCTGGGCTTCACGCCCATGGAGGCGCTCCGCGCCGCGACCTTCTACGGCGGGCAGATCATGCTGCGGGGCGGGGAGCTGGGCCAGGTCAAGGAGGGCTTCCTCGCCGACCTCCTCCTCGTGGACGGCGACCCCGTGGCCAACGTTGCTTTGCTCCAGGATCCCAAGCGCATCCTCGGCGTGATGAAGGACGGCGCCTTTCACAAGGACCCCCCGGGTCGCGCCGCGCGCAGTCGCTGGAGCCTCCCCGCCGCCTGAGGCGCGGCGCCGCGCATGCCGACCCAGTTCATCGCTATGCCCAGCGCATGTAAGAGGAGCGAGCCATGACGAGCGTGCTCTTCACCAACGTACGGGTTCTCGACGGGACAGGCACGCCGCCCTATGCCGGCGAGGTGCTGGTACAGGGGAACCGGGTCGCGCGGGTGGCCCGGGGCACCCGGGCTCTCCCCGCCGCCGGCGTGACGGTGATCGACGGCGCCGGCGCCACCCTCATGCCCGGCATGGTCGAGGCCCACACCCACTTCTCCTGGAACGACGCGGCGGGGCTCTCCGACCTCCAGCGCCTGCCGCTGGAAGAGCACGTGCTCTGGTCGGCCACGGTGGCCAAGCGCTACCTCGAGGCCGGCTGGACCTCCTGCGTGGGCGCGGCCTGCGCCAAGCCGCGGCTGGACGTGGTGACCCGCAACGCCATCAACCAGGGGCTCATCCCCGGGCCGCGCTACCTCGCGGGCAGCCAGGAGATCACGGTGGCGGGCGGCCTCGGCGACGAGACGCTGCCCCATCTGCCGTTTCCCGAGTTCAGCTTCGGCGTGATCGTGAGCGGGGCCGAGGAGATGCGCAAGGTGGTGCGGATGTTCCTCAAGTACGGGGTGGACCACGTCAAGCTCAACCTCTCGGGCGACAACTTCACGCAGACCTCGCCCGCCGGCACCACCTGGATGAGCGACGAGGAGGTCGGCATCGCGGTGCGGGAGGCGAAGATGCGCGGCAAGCGCGTGGCCGCCCACGCGCGGTCGTGCGAGTCCGTCAAGCAGTGCGTGCGCCACGGCATCGAGATCATCTACCACGCGAGCTTCACCGACGAGGAAGCCCTCGACATGCTGGAGGCCAACCGCGACCGCCACTTCGTGGCGCCCGGTATCGGCATCCTCGTGGCCATGCTCGACCACGCCGCGCCCTGGGGCATCACCCGCCAGAAGGCGGTGGAGATGGGCTACGAGGTGGAGCTGGCCGCCGCCGTCGACTCCCTCCGGAAGATGCACAAGCGCGGCATCCGCGTGCTGCCGGGTGGCGACTACGGCTTCGCCTTCACCCCGCACGGCGAGAACGCCCGCGACCTCGAGTACTTCGTGAAGTACCTCGGGATGACGCCGATGGAGGCGATCCTGTCGGCCACGCGCCACGGCGGCGAGATCATGATGAAGGGCGGCGAGCTCGGCCAGCTCAAGGACGGCTATCTCGCCGACCTGATCCTGGTCGACGGGGATCCCCTCGCCAATCTGAGCCTCCTGCGCGACCCGTCCAAGCTCCTCGCGGTGATGAAGGACGGCGTGTTCTACAAGGAGCCCGAGATCCGCTCCGCCCAGTCCCGCTGGGGCCGCTCGGTGGCCTGAGGCCGACCGGTGCCGCGATTCTGGCGCTGGTTCTGGGTGGTGGTCCTGGGCGTGCCCGTGGCCGCGTTCACCATCTGGGGGCTGGTCGACAACGCCAAGCTCTTCTGCACCACCGCGCTCAACGGACTCACCCTGGCCGCGCTGTACTTCCTGGTGGCCAGCGGCTTCACCCTCGTCTTCGGGCTCATGCGCAACGTCAACCTGGCGCATGGCTCCCTGTATCTCCTCGGCGCCTACGTGGGCTATATGGTCGGCGACAAGACCGGATCCTGGCTCCTCGCCGTCGCCGCCGGCTTCGCCAGCGCCGCGCTGTTCGGACTCGTCTTGCAGGTGACGGTGTTCCGCTTCATGCAGGGGCAGGATCTGCGCCAGACCCTGGTCACCATCGCGCTCTCGATCATGCTCGCGGACGTGCTCCTGTGGATCTTCGGCGGCGAGATCTACCAGTTCGACCCGCCGCGCTGGATCTTCGGGCGGACGCCGCTGCCACTGGTGCAGGTGTACCCGACCTACCGGCTGGTGGTGCTGGCGATCTCGGCCGCCATCGGCGTCCTCCTCTGGCTGTTCCTCAACCGCACCCGCGTGGGGATGATGATCCGCGCCGGGGTGGACGATCGCGCCATGCTCGCCGCCGCCGGCGTCAACGTGCAAGCGGTGTTCGCCATCACCTTCGCCATCGGCGCTGGGCTGGCCGGATTCGCCGGGGTGGTGGGCGGCACCGCGCTCTCCATCGCGCCCGGCGAGGACACCCGCTATCAGCTCGCCTCGCTGGTGGTGGTGATCGTGGGCGGCATGGGCAGCGTGGTGGGCGCGGCCATCGGCGCCGCCCTCATCGGGGTGGCCGAGCAGTTCGGCCTGGCCTACGCGCCCACCTACAGCGTGGTGTTCACCTTCGTCATCATGGCGCTGGTGCTGGCCTTTCGGCCCCAGGGCATCCTCGGGAGGCGCGCATGAGCGCGTCCCAGTGGCGAAAGGCCATGAACGCCGGTGCCGGGCGCACCGCCTGGCCGCGCACCGCCGCCGCGCCGGCTCCCCCGGGGATGGCCGCGAGGCCCGTGCGAGGCGCCGCCACGGACCCTGGCGCGCACTGGCTCCGGTGGATCGGGGGGCGGGTGCGCGCGCGTCACGTGCTCGTGCTCCTCGCGGCGCTGGCCTACCCAGCGGTGGCGCCGCCGTTCTTCACCTTCCAGATCGGCGCGCAGGCGCTTGCCCTGGGGCTGATCGCGCTCTCCCTCACGTTCCTCGCGGGCTACGGCGGCATGGTGTCGCTGGCCCAGATGACGGTGGCGGGCATCGCCGGGTACATGTACGCGATCTTCGCCACCAGCGGCACCGAGGTCAGCCTCGGCTGGCCGTGGGGGCTGGCGGTGGTTCTGGCCCTTGCCATCGCCACGGTGTGCGGGACCCTCATCGGCTGGTTCTCGGTGCGCACCGAGGGCATCTACACCATCATGATCACGCTCGCCATCGGGGTCGCCTTCTTCTATCTCGTCCAGCAGAACTACTCGCTCTTCAACGGCTTCCAGGGATTCCAGTCGGTGAAGTCGCCGCGCGTGCTCGGCGTGGAGCTGCGCGATCCGGTGCCCTTTTACTATCTCGCGCTCTTCTGGGCGCTCGCCGGGTACTTCGGCGTGAAGTATCTCCTGCGTGCGCCTTTCGGGGTGGCGCTGCAGGGCATCCGCGACAATCCACGGCGCATGGCCGCGCTGGGCTTCAACGTCACCGCTCACCGCGTCGCCGCCTATGCAGTGGCCGGCCTCATCGCCGCGGTGGGCGGGATCCTCATGGTCTGGTACAACGGGCTGGTGTCGCCGGGCTCGGTAGGCACGAGCTGGCTCATCAATATTCTCATCATCGCCGTGCTCGGCGGGATGCGACATCCCATCGGGCCCTTCATCGGGGCGATCGTGTTCGTGCTGCTCCAGACCTTCGCCGTCGATTTCGTGGACCGCGAGCGGTTTAACCTGCTCATCGGCGGCATTTTCCTGATCATCGTGCTGTTCTCGCCCGACGGCCTGCTCGGCTGGTGGGCGGGCGGCCGCGCCCGCCTGCGCGGGACATCGGCGCAGGGGCGATGGGGTCGCCGCGTCGAGACATGAGCCGAAGCTTCCACCCACGCAGCCCCCGGGCTGCGTTCACCACGAAGGAGAAGACGATGACGTCACTCACCAGGCAGTGCATGCGGATGCTCGCGGTCGCGGCGATCGCCGTGACGGTGGGGGGCACCGCCGACGCCCAGCAGGTGGTCAAGATCGGCCTGCTCGCCACCCTGGAAGGCCCCTTCGCGGCGGGCGGCCAGGACGGCATGCGGGGCGCGGAGCTGGCGGTGAAGCAGCGCTACGGCACGGTCGCGGGCAAGAAGATCGAGATCATCAAGGCCTCGTCGGACGCGAAGCCCGACGTGGCCGTCAACGCGACCCGGAAGCTCGTGGAGCAAGACAAGGTCGACATCATGGTCGGCCCCCTCTCCGGCTCCGAGGGCATCGCGGTGAAGAACTACTCGAAGTCGCAGCCGAACATCACCTTCATCAACGGCTCGTCGGGCGCGCAGGCCACCACGCTCCAGGATCCGTCGCCCAACTTCTTCCGCTTCAATACCGAAGGGGCGCAGTGGATGGTGGGCCTGGGCGAGTACGCCTTCAAGGACAAGGGATACAAGAAGATGGCCCTGATCGCCGAGGACTACGCCTTCCCGTATTCCCAGGTGCAGGGCTTCATGACCGAGTACTGCAAGGCGGGCGGCCGCGTCACCCACAAGGCCTGGGTCCCGCTCGGCGGCAAAGACTACTCGTCCGTGATCGCCAAGCTGCCGGGCGACGTCGACGCGCTCCTGGTGGTGCTGGGCGGCGCGGACGCGGTGAACTTCCTCACCCAGTACGAGCAGGCGGGCGGCAACAAGCCCATGGTGGGCGGCTCCATCACCGTCGACCAGACCGTGCTCAACTTCAAGGGCAAGCGGCGCGAGTCGCTCCTCGGCACGCCGTCGGCGGGCCCCATCGCCGACAGCTACGAGGGCGGCGAGTGGAAGAATTTCGTGGCCGACTACAAGGCGAACTTCAAGGACGGCTTCCCCAGCCCGTCGCTCTTCGCCTACGTCTACTACATCAACATGAAGGCGGCGCTGGACGGTCTCGACGCGGTCAAGGGCGACCTCTCCGGCGGCCAGGCGAAGTATCGCGAGGCCCTCAAGAACCTCAAGCTCCAGACGCCGACGGGTGTCGTGACCCTGGACGAAAACCGCCAGGCCATCGGCACCACCTTCGTCACCGAGGTGGCCAAGGGCGCCGACGGCGTCTACTACAACAAGGTCGTGAAGGTGGTGCCGAACGTCAATCAGCGGCTGGGCATGTCCAAGGCCGACTTCGACAAGATCGGGCTCGGCTCCCGGGACGTCCCGAACTGCCCGTAACTCGAGCGCGGGGGTGAGGCTCAGGCCTCACCCCCGCTTCGCCATGGCATCCATCACCGAGCTACGTCGCGAGCACCAGACGCCGATCGCGTCGGGGGACGCTCTCGTCCTGGAGGGCGTCACCCGCACGTTCGGCGCGCTCAAGGCCATCGAGGACGTGTCGCTCTCCGTCGCCGCGGGCGAGCGCCGCGCCCTGATCGGGGCCAACGGCGCCGGCAAGACCACGCTCTTCAACGCCGTGACCGGCGACTTCCCGCCCACCGCGGGCACGGTGCGCTTCTTCGGCGAGGACGTCACCGCGCTGGCCCCGCACGAGCGGATCCGCATGGGCCTGCGCCGCACCTACCAGTCCTCGCTCCTCTGCCGCGAGCTCACGGTCGCCGAGAATCTCTTTCTCTCGGTGCGGGGGGTGGCCCGTGGCCGCTTCGGCCTGCTGCGCCCACGGCCGTCGCACCCGTCCCGCGCCGCCACCCGGGATCTCCTCGACCGCGTGCGCCTGGGCGCGGTCGCTGACCAGCCGGTCGCCTCGCTCTCCCACGGCCAGCAGCGCCAGCTCGAGATCGGGATGGCGCTGGCAGGGGCGCCGCGCCTCATCCTCTTCGACGAGCCCGCGGCGGGACTGTCCCCCGGGGAGCGGCGGGAGCTGGTGGCGCTGCTCACCGCGCTGCCGCCCCACATGGGCTACATCATCATCGAGCATGACCTCGACGTCGCCTTGCGGGTCGTCGAGCGCGTCACCGTGATGCACAACGGGCACGTGCTCAAGCACGGCACGCCCGACGAGATCGCGGGCGACGCCGAGGTGCAGGCCATCTACATCGGCGGGGGACGCCACTGATGGCCTGGTTCTCGCGCGGGCGGACGCGGCGGACCGCGCGTCCGGTCCTCCAGGTGGAGCGACTCGACGTCCACTACGGCCGCGCCCATGCGCTCCAGGAAGTATCGCTCACCCTGGACCACGGCGTGATCGCGGTGGTCGGCCGCAACGGCATGGGCAAGACCACGCTCTGCAACGCCATCACCGGGCTCGTGCCCGCCGCCGGCAGCGTGCGGCTCGCCGGCGAGGAGATCCTCGGCCTGCCCCCCCACGTCATCACCGAGCGGGGTGTCGGCTACGTGCCGCAGGGCCGTCGGGTCTGGCCGTCGCTCAGCGTCGACGAGCATCTCCGTCTCGCCGCGGGCGGCCAGGAGGGGCCGTGGACGGTGGCCCGCGTCTACCAGATCTTCCCGCGCCTGGCCGAGCGGCGGCGCAACGGCGGGGCAGAGCTGTCCGGGGGCGAGCAGCAGATGCTGGCCATCGCGCGCGCGCTCCTCTTCAATCCTATGCTCCTGGTGATGGACGAGCCCACCGAGGGCCTGGCCCCGGTGATCGTCCAGCAAGTTGCGGACATGCTGAAGCACCTGGCGGGGGATGGCGAGATCTCGGTGCTGCTCATCGAGCAGAACCTGGGCGTGGCCATCGACGTGGCCGACACCGTCGACGTCATGGTCAACGGACGTATCGCGCGCTCCATGCCGGCGGCCGAGCTGGCGGCCGACCGTGCGCTCCAGCAGCAGCTCCTCGGCGTGAACTCCGGAACCGACGATGCGCCGGATGAGACGCCCGCGCTTGCGGACGGCGCCTTTCCACCGCGCGCGGAGACGGACGAGGTGCGGGTCTACACCGTGCGGCGCTCCGCCGACGACACGCCGGCGGGAGAGGCCGCCGCTGCTCCCGCTGAACGGGCGGTCCGCGGCTTCACCCGCTGGAACTCGGCCGACGCGCTGGGGGCGCCGCGCGACCGCTTGCTGGAGGGGCGGTCCGACACCATGACCCCGCCGCCGTCGCTGACCGATGCCGCCGCCACCCTGGCCGCCAGCGGGCGCGAGGCACGAGTCATCGAGTTCCCGGTGGCCGCCACCATCGGCCGCGCCGCCTACATCGCGGGGACCTTCGACACCAAGGGTCGCGAGCTCTTCTTCCTGCGCAATTGCCTCGAGAAGCTGGGCATGCGCACGGTGACGGTGGATCTGGCCACCTCGGGCAAGCCGTCTCCCGCGATGATCAATCCCCGGGAAGTCGCGCGACATCACCCCCGGGGCGAGCGGGCCGTGTTCACGGGGGATCGGGGCACCGCGGTGAGCGAGATGGCGGTGGCCTTCGAGCACTTCGTGGTCCGGCGCCGCGACCTCGGCGGCCTCATCTCCGCGGGCGGCTCGGGCGGCACCGCGCTGGCCACCCCGGCCATGCGCCGGCTGCCCATCGGCGTGCCCAAGCTGATGGTCTCCTCGGTGGCCTCCGGCGACGTGCGGCCCTACGTGGGCCCCTCCGACCTCTGCATGATGTACTCCGTCACCGACGTCGCCGGCATCAACCGGATCTCCGAGCGGGTGCTCGCCAATGCCGCCCACGCGCTGGCCGGGATGATCGCGTACGCGCGCCCCTCCGACGCGCCGTCCGACGCCAAGCCGGCGATCGGGCTCACCATGTTCGGCGTCACCACGCCCTGCGTGCAGGCGGTGACCCGGGCCCTCGAGGAGCGTTATGACTGCCTCATCTTCCACGCCACCGGCACCGGCGGGCAGTCGATGGAGAAGCTCGTCGACTCGGGGCTCCTCGCCGGAGTGATCGACGTCACCACCACCGAGATCGCCGACGAGATCGTGGGCGGCGTGCTCTCGGCCGGGCCCGGCCGTCTCGACGCCATCGCCCGCGCCCGCGTGCCCTACGTCGGCTCGTGCGGCGCGCTCGACATGGTGAACTTCTGGGCCATGGACACCGTGCCCGCGCAATTCCGCGCGCGGAACCTCTACCGGCACAATGCGAACGTGACCCTGATGCGCACCACTCCCGAGGAGTGCGCGCGCATCGGCCGGTTCATCGCCGACAAGCTCAACCGCATGGAGGGACCGGTGCGCTTCCTCATCCCCGGCGGCGGCGTCTCCCTCATCGACGCGCCCGGCCAGCCCTTCTGGGATCCCGCCGCCGACACGGCGCTCTTCGACGCCATCACCTCCGGCGTGCGCGCGACGTCGAGCCGCCAGATCATCCGGCTGCCGCACAACGTGAACGATCCGGAGTTCGTGGACGCCCTGGTGGCGGCGTTCGGCGAGGTCTCCCGCGAGCCGGTGGCGGCGGCGGGGGCGAGGTAGAGCCATGGCGCGCATTCCCCGCCAGGACATTCTCAAGCGCTTCCGCGGCATGATCCGCCGCCGCGAGCCCATCATCGGCGGCGGGGCGGGCACGGGCCTCTCCGCCAAGTGCGAGGAGGCCGGCGGCATCGACCTCATCGTCATCTACAACTCCGGCCGCTATCGCATGGCCGGCCGCGGCTCGCTCGCCGGCCTCATGGCGTACGGCAATGCCAACGACATCGTACTGGACATGGCCCGGGAGGTGCTGCCGGTGGTCAAGCGCACCCCGGTGCTCGCGGGGGTCAACGGGACCGACCCCTTCATGATCACCGAGGACTTCCTGCCGCGGCTGGCCGCGCTGGGCTTCTCGGGGGTCCAGAACTTCCCCACCGTGGGCCTCTTCGACGGCACCATCCGCGCCCAGCTCGAGGAGACGGGCATGGGCTACGGTCTCGAGGTCGAGATGATCCGCGCCGCCCACGCCCTCGACCTCCTCACCACGCCCTATGTCTTCTCGGAGGAGAGCGCGGCGGACATGGCCAAGGCGGGCGCGGACATCGTGGTCTGTCACCTCGGGCTCACCACCGGCGGCGCCATCGGCGCGGAGACCGCGCTCACCCTGAAGGACTGCGTGGGACGCATCGACGCGTGGGCGGAGGCCGCCCGCGTGGTGAATCCCGACGTGATCGTGCTCTGCCACGGCGGGCCCATCGCCCGTCCGGCCGACGCGCGTTACATCCTCCGGCACTGCCGGCGGTGCCACGGCTTCTACGGCGCCTCCAGCATGGAGCGGCTGCCCACCGAGGCGGCTCTGACGGAGACGACCCGAAAGTTCAAGCGCATCCGGCGCTAAAGGAAGGAACCCACAGCGATGACAACCAGAGAACACCGTCTGAAGAAGGTGGTGGGGGGGAATGGGGGAGGAGCGGCGCCGCTCCCCCCCATCTCCAAAGGAGGCCTGTCATGACCGGAGCACAGTTCGGCGCGGTGATCCTCGGGCTGATCGCGGTGGCCGTGGTGGTGGCGGTCATCGTGTGGCTGATGAACTGGCTGTACCTGCGCTCATCCAAGGAGCGCGCCTTCGTGCGCACCGGGCTGGGCGGCCAGAAGGTGGTCATGAACGGCGGCGCGTTCGTATTGCCCATCGTTCATGAAGTCGTGCCGGTCAACATGAACACCCTGCGGCTCGAAGTGTCGCGCGGCCGGGACAAGGCGCTCATCACCAAGGACCGCATGCGGGTGGACGTGGTCTCCGAGTTCTACGTGCGCGTCCAGGCGGGGGTGAACGCCATCGCCTCGGCCGCCCAGACCCTGGGTCAGCGGACGCTGGAGCCGGAGACGCTCAAGGAGCTGGTCGAGGGCAAGTTCGTGGACGCCCTTCGTACCGTCGCCGCGGAGATGACCATGGAGGAGATGCACGAGAAGCGCGGGGAATACGTCAAGCGGGTGAAGGCGGTGGTGGCGGGCGACCTCCTGCAGAACGGGCTGGAGCTGGAGGCGGTGTCGCTCACCCAGTTCGACCAGACGGGCATGGAGTTCTTCAATCCCTCGAACGCCTTCGACGCGGAAGGCCTCACGCGGCTCACCGACCAGATCGAGCGTCGGAAGAAGATCCGCAACGACATCGAGCAGGACACCATGATCCAGGTCCGGAACAAGAACCTGGAGACCGAGCGCCAGGCCCTGGACATCGACCGCGAGCTGGAGTACGCGCGGCTGGCCCAGGAGCGTGAGCTCGAGGTGCAGCGCGCCACCCAGCGGTCCGACGTGGCGCGGCAGCGGGCGGACCGGGAGCAGGAGGCCGAGCGCGCGCAGATCTCCGCCCGGGAGGCGGTGGACCGCGCCCGCATCGCCGCGGAGCGTTCGGTCGAGGAAGACCGCATCACCCGGGAGCGCGAGGTGCAACAGCTCGAGATCGCGCGGCGGCAGGCCATCGAGCTGGCGGAGCAGCATCGCGCCATCGCGGTGGCCGAGCAGTCCAAGGCCCAGTCGGAGGCGCAGGGCGCCGCGGACTTCGCCCGGGCCAAGGCGGTGGCGGAGGAGGAGCGCGTCTTCACCACGCGTGAGACGGAGATGGCGGAGCGCCGCAAGCGCATCGACCTGATCGGCGCCGAGCAAGAGGCGGAGCGCCACGCGCTCCGGGTTCGGATCGGGGCCGAGGCGGAACGGGCCGCCGCGGGCGACCGGGGCGCGGCGGTGCGCGCCGAAGCCGAGGCCCATGCCGATGCGGAGAAGGTGAGGGCCCTGGCCTCCCGCATCCGGAACGAGGTGGAGGCGGAAGGGCTGCGGCTCATGAACGAGGCCGCCAATATCTTGACGCCGGAAGCGCGCCTCTCCGCGATGCGCATCCGGCTCATCGACAAGCTCGAGGGCATCGTGCGCGAGTCGGTGAAGCCCATGGAACGGATCGAGGGCATCAAGATCCTCCAGGTGGACGGGCTCGGCGGCGGGGGCGGAGGGCGCGGCGACGGGCGCGAAGGGGCAGGTCTCGCCGACAGCGTGGTCAACTCGGCCCTCCGCTTCCGGGCCCAGGCTCCGCTGGTGGACCAGCTCCTGCGCGAGATCGGCGTGGATGCCGGCGACGTGGGCAAGGCCGCCCGCGGCCTCCTCGACCGCAGCCAGACCGCGCTCCCCACCACCCCCGCCCCAAACGGCCCCACCGAAGAATAACTGCATGATCAAGGTCTACGTTTCCAGCGTCATCGAGGCGCCGGCGGACGCGGTATGGGCGCAGATTCGCGACTTCAACGGCCTGCCGAAGTGGACGCCGTTCGTGGCCGAGTCCCGCATCGAAGGGGGACTCGCCGCCGACAAGATCGGCTGCATCCGGAACTTCCGTCTCAAGGATGGCGGCGTCATCCGCGAGCAGCTCCTGACGCTGTCCGACTACGACTTCCAGTGCACCTATTCCATTCTCGAGAGTCCCATGGGCGTGGCGAACTACGTGGCCACGCTCAAGCTCACCCCGGTGACGGACGGCGACCGCACCTTCGCCGAGTGGTGGGCGGAGTTCGATTGCGCCCCCGAGCGGGAAGGGGAGCTCGCGCAGTCCATCGGTCAGGGCGTGTTCCAGGTGGGACTGGACGCGCTCAAGGGTCTGTTCCGGCGGTAGCCGGCGCCCCGTGGTCCGCGTCACCCGCTCGGCCGTGATCGACGCACCCATCGGACGCGTCTGGGCGGTGCTGCGCGACTTCAATAGCCATACCGCGTGGCATCCGGCGGTGGCCGAGTCCGAGATCGAGGGGGGCGATCCCCCGGATCAGGTGGGCTGCGTGCGCCGCTTCACCCTCCGGGACGGCCACCTCATCCGCGAGCAACTCCTGGGACTGTCCGACCAGGAGCACGTCTCCACCTACTGCATCCTCGACGCTACCCTGCCCATGCGGCGCTACGTGGCCACCGTCCAGCTCAAGCGGGTGACCGACGGCGACCGCACCTTCTGGCACTGGCAGTCCACCTTCGACGTGCCCCGCGGCCGGGAGCGGGAGTTCGAAGATCTCGTCGGCGTCGGCGTCTACGAGGGCGGCTTCGAGGGCCTGCGCGCGTATCTCCGTCGAGGAAACGATCAGCGCCGCACCGGATCGCCCGCGCATGCGTCGGGCGCATCCGGCGCTCTGCCCTCCCACGGCATCATCGTCTCCCGCTTCGGCGGCCCCGAAGTCTTGCAGCATCAACCGCTCTCCGCGCCGGCTCCCGGGCCCGGCGAGGTGCGCATTCGCCAGACCGCCGTCGGTGTCAACTACATCGACGTGTACGTGCGCGCCGGGCACTATCGCATGCTCGAGCCGCCGGCGCCCCTGGGCATGGAGGCGGCGGGCGAGGTGGTGGACGTCGGCGACGGCGTGCCGCACCTTCTGCCCGGCGACCGCGTGGCCTATGCCTGCCCCCCGCCCGGCGCCTATGTGAGCGTGCGCACCATGGCCGCCGCCCAGGTGGTGGTGCTGCCGGATCACGTCGGCGATGAGACGGCCGCCGCGGTGATGCTCAAGGGGATGACCGCCGAGTATCTGCTGCATCGGACGCATCGCGTGCGCGCGGGCGACACCGTGCTGGTGCACGCAGCCGCGGGCGGTGTCGGGCTCTTCCTGTGCCAGTGGGCACGCGCCCTGGGCGCGCAGGTGCTCGGCACGGTCTCCACCGAGGACAAGGCGCGGCGGGCGCGCGACCACGGCTGCGAGGCGCCCATCGTCACGCGGGATCACCGCTTCGCGCGCGCGGTGCGGGAGGCCACCGGCGGCCGCGGCGCCGACGTGATCTTCGACGGCCTCGGCCGCGCCGCCGCGGAGGAGAACCTGGAGGCCCTCGCCCTCTGCGGTCACTGGGTGAGCTACGGCCAGGCCACCGGGCCGCTGGAGGCGATCGCTGCCGAGCGGCTCAGCGCCAAGTCAGCGACCTTGAGCCGCCCCGTCCTCTTCCACTACACGGCCCAGCGCCCGGCGCTCGCCGAGATCGCGGACCGGGTCTTCACCGCGCTTCGCGACGGCGTGCTCCGTGTCGAGGTGCGCCATCGCTACCCGCTCGCCGCCGCCGCGGAGGCGCACCGTGATCTCGAGGCCCGGCGAACCACGGGCCCGCTGCTGCTGCTGCCGTAGCGTGTCGGCCCGCGCTACGGTGATCGGGTCGAGGGGCCGGGACCAGGGGCCCGTACGTCGAGCGTGTTCACGACCCGACGGACGCCCCCCACGGTCCGCGCCACGCTCTCCGCCCGCGTCTTCTGCTCGACCGACACGACGTCGCCGGTCAGGTACACCACCGACTGCCGGCTCAACACGCCGAGCCGGGTGAGGTTGGCGTCCTTCTCGGCCACGAGGCGAGCCTTCACCTCACTCTCGATCCGGGCATCCTGCCAGGGATCGACGGTGGCGCAGGCGCCGACGGCGACAACCAGACAGACGAGGAAGAGCGAGGTGCGCCGGTCCATCTCAGTTCAGCGCGGGGCGGCCGTCCGGCCCGGCTTGCCCGAGGAGTCGACGAAGCAACCCGGGACGCCCCGGCGGGCCCGGATTCTCCGGCTCGACCAGGTCCACCTTGACCTGACCTTCCGCGCTCTCCGCCGTGGAGAGGGCGGCTATCTTCAGTCGCCCGCCGTCGCCGCCGGCCTTCTTGATCCCTTCGCGCACCGCTTCGAGGCGCCGGGCAGCGAGGTCGGCGAGCTCCGTCTTCGACAGGCCTTTGTCTCCGACGCCGGTGTCGGCGAGTCCCGCGCGTGGCTCCTCCGCCCCCTCCGTCACGGACTGCGGCGAGGTCTTCCGCGCGCGGCCGGCCGCGGGCTCCCGCGCCTTCTCTTCGAGCGCTGCGCGGTCCCGCGAGGACACCACCGGCATGAGGGACAGCCGCACCGCGGGCACCTGCTCGAGAAAGGCCGCCAGCCGGGCCACTTGCTCCTGGGCCTCCGCCGCCAGTGTGGCCGAGCCCGGCGCGAATGGGATGGGGTCGACCTCCACCCGCTGGATCCGCGAATCCGACCCGACCTGCACGCGGCCGATCCAGCTCACCGGCGCCGTGATCGCCTTGACGGCCACGTTCCGCACCGTGCTCCAGAGAGCCTCGCTCATGTCGAAGCGTGGATCGCTCAGCCGTCCCCCCACCGGCAGCGACAGCCGGATATCGCCGCGGCGATCCTTCATCAGCGCGACGATCATGCCGAGGGGCAGTCCGATGCGCGCCTGCGCCCCGTCGCCGCCGCCCGCCCGCGCCACCTCGAGCTGACTGAGCAGGATGTCCGTCTTCGCGTCGAGGACATCGCCGTCGATCCGGCAGCTCACGCTCGTGGTCAGCCGTCCCCCCCGCGCCTCCCAGGCCACCTGCTGCACGAGGTACGGGTTCGTGCGCGGCACCGCGAAGCCCCGGAGCTCCGCGTTCATGTCGAGACGGAGGGGGCCCCCCAGCGAGCCCACGGTCCCGCGGAGGGCGAGATCGGAGTCGGCGCCGACGCGCCCCGTCATGTCCAGGCGGGCGGGTTTGGCCCTGGGGTCCGTCGAGAGCCCGTCGATGCGCCCCGACAGCCGCTGCGTGTCGAGCGCAATCGGCGGCGCGACGCGATGGTCGACGGTCCGGGCGCCCCCGTCCGCGACGACGAGATGGTCGACCGTGATGGGGACGGTCGAGCCGCCGCTCGATGCCGGCAGCGGACGGATGGGCGCCGACGCACTCGGGGCGGAGCCGCCGGGCCCGGACCCGTCCGGTGCGCGCGGCGAGAGCAGCGCGCGCAGGGTCAGGGCTCCGCCCTGGTCCCGCTCGAGCAGGACCCAGGGCCGCTGCAAGGTCACGTCGCGGACGGCCACGCGCCGGGGCCAGTCGATGTCGACGCCGGTCGCCTGCGCCCGCTCCACTCGCATCACCGTGCGCTCGCCATCACGGACGTCGATCAACGATGCTGCGGCGCGTCCCCGCACGGTAGCCCGTCCCTCCGCCACGGGTGGCAGCGCCACGGCGAGGTCGAAGTGCACGCGGCCGCCGATCCTCGCCGGCAGGGGAGCATAGGCCTGATAGGGCGCGAGATCAGCGTCGTTGCCGGTCACCCGCCCCTCCGCGGTGATCGGATCGACACCCACCCGGCCGTCGAACTCGACCCGGCCGCCGCCCGGCGGGCGCACCCCCATCCGGACGCCCAGCGGGCCATGGAGGGGCCAGGCCACCCCGGTGACCTTGGCCTCGAGGCCCGCGAACTCGAGAGCGACGTCCGGCTTGACCGCGCGATCGCGCCACACGAGGCCGCCGTCCTTCACGAGGATCTCGCCGACGGCCAGCGCGAGCGGGGCCGCGGGGGCTGCGGGCGGCGCGCCCGCGGCCCCGGGCTCGGCCTGACCTGGCAGGCCCGACGGCAGGGCGATGCCCCCGGTGCTGTCCCGCTCGATCGTGCCCCGGGGCCCGGTGATGACGAGCTGCCGTGCGGCGAGCCGCGAGGGCCAGTCCACCTCGATCCCCTTCGCTTCCACCCGTCGGGCCCGCAGCAGCTCCCCGCGCGCATCCTTGACCCCGAGCTGATTGACCGCGATCGCGCCTTGCACATGGCTCGGCACCGCGGGAACGAGGGGCTCGTCGATTTGCAGATTGGCTTCCACGAGGCCCTCGACGCGGAGGGGGCTCGGCGCGAGGCTCGCCCACTTGCCGAGATCGACGCGCTCGAGCCGCAGGCGAAGCTGGCTGGCGGCGGGGGGCGGGCTCAGCTGGCCGGTGAGATTCAGCAGGCCCCCGCCCGGGACGCTGCTCCGGACGTCCACGCGGCCGGGCCGGACCACCGGCCACGTGACGTCGGCGATACTGGCCCGCAGCGTCGACACCTGGAAGCGGCCGCCGCCGCGCGCGCTCGGGTCCTTGACGCTCGCCGAGCCCGCGAGCTCGAAGCGGCCGACCTGGAGCTTCTCGTCCTGGAACTGGAAGTCGGCGAGCTCCACGGTGAGCTCGGGCACGAGCGCGACGGGGTCGCGCTCCCCCCGCCTCACCAGCACGACGTCTTCGAGCGCGCCCGTGACGTTCGCCCGCAAACCCGCCCGCGCGTCGAGCGCGACCTGGAGGGTCGAGCTCGCCCGTCCTTGCTCCAGCACGACCGCCGCGTCGCGCGGGAAGTAGAGGCGGGCGAGCGAGAGGTCGAGCCCCGAGGTCGTCACCGCGGCCTCGAGGTGAATGGGATAGAGCCGCACGTGCCGCATCTCGAGCAAGACCGGTGCGCCCACCGTCACGGACCGCGCCACCGCGCGCCCGTCACCGCGGCGGGTCGAGAGGTTGTGGGCGTCGATCTCGATGTTCTCCGAGTACCACGTGCGGGGCTCGGCCAGGGCCCGGTCCTCGAGCGCGACGGTGCCCTTCGTGACGACGAGGCGGTCCACGGTGACGTCGAGCGTGCGGCCGCTTCCGCCCGAGGTCGGGATCAGATCCGAGATGTTGAAGCCCTCGGCGAATCGGATGATGCGCACGGTCGAGCCCTCGAGCGTCACCTCGCGGATCCAGAGGTGCCCGCGCAAGAGGGAGAGGGGGCGAATGCGGACGTCGAGGCGGTCGAAATCGGTGAACGGGGTTTTGCCGTCCGGCTCCTGGAGGCGGAACCCGCGCACGACCAGCCGTCCCGTGAATGGATTGAGCGAGACGGCATCGATGCTGACGGAGCGGTGGGTCCTCGACTCGATCTGCGCGATCAATAGGTTCCGTACCAGCGCCGGGGATGCGTAGAAGGCGGTCACGCCGGAGGCGAGCGCCAGGATCGCGCACGCGACGACGATGATCCACCGGCCCGAGCCAAGCGCTTTCATTCGGAGTCTAGGCATGTGGAGGTCCCCCCTCAAGGGAACGCATCACCCTGTGGAACGCATCACCTGTGCCAGCGTCGGCCCGGCGAATCGGCGGCTCCAAGCGGCCATTTTCGGGCCCGCGCGGCGGGCCGGGGGGCCATCGAGCGGGTACGAATTGCCAGCCCTGTGTAGAAGCTACCGGGAGAGATTGACGGGCCGTACGAGCTGCGCCCGATGGGATGGTGCTTTAGGTGAAACCTGTGGTCCGCGGCTAGACGCCCAGGAAGCGCTGCTGGATGGCGGGGTCGGCGCGCAATGCCTCGGGCGTCCCCTCGAACTGGATACGGCCCTGGTCCATGACGTAGAGCCGGTGGGAGAGCGCGAGCGCGACCTCGAGGATCTGCTCGACCAGCAGGATGGTGGTGCCGCGACGGTTGATCTCGCGCAGGATCTTGGTGAGGCTCTCCACGATGATGGGTGAGAGCCCTTCGGTCGGCTCGTCCACCAGCATGAGCTTGGGGCTCGCCACGAGCCCCCGTGCGATGGCCAGCATCTGCTGCTCGCCGCCGGAAAGGCTCTTGCCCTTCTGGGCCAGACGCTCGCGCAGGCGCGGGAAGTGGCCCAGCACCTCCTCCGTCACCGCATCGCCGTCGTTTCTGGAGCCGCCCGCGCCCAGCCGGCCCAGCCGGAGGTTCTCCTCCACGCTGAGGTTCGGAAGGATGCGGCGCTCCTCCGGCACGTAGGCAATCCCACGTTGAGCGATCGTGTGCGTGGGGAGACCGGCCAGCTCGAAGCCGTCGAAGGTGACGTGTCCGCCGCGCGGCGCCACGATGCCCATGATGCTGCGAAGGGTGGTGGTCTTGCCGGCGCCGTTGCGGCCGATGAGGGTCACCACCTCGCCGGCTTGTACGGCCAGCGACACGCCCTGGAGGATATGCGCCTCGCCGTAGTAGGCGTGCAGGTCCTGAATCGCGAGTAGCGGGCCGGCGGTCACTTGTTCACCCCGAGATAGGTCTGCTGGACGAGGGCATTGGCGCGGATCTCGGCGGGCGAACCCTCGGCGAGCACCTGGCCCTGGTGGAGCACGGTGATCTTGTCCGAGATGTTCATGACCACCTTCATCTTGTGCTCGACGAGGATGACCGTGCGCCCGGCGGCGATCCGACGGATCAGCAGGATCGTCTCGTCCGTCTCCTCGGGGCTCATGCCCGCGGTGGGCTCGTCGAGCAGGAGCAGGCTCGGCTCGGTGGCGAGCGCGATGCCCAGCTCGAGGTGGCGCTTCTCCCCGTGGGAGAGATTGGCGGCCAGCAGCTCCGCTTTCTCCGCGAGCGCGACCTCGCGCAGGATGCCGGCCGCCTTGTCGCGCACCCCGGCGAGGTCGGACGCACGGGACCAGAAGTTGAACGAGTAGCGGTAGGACTGCACCGCCACCCGCACGTTTTCGAGGACGGAGAGGTGGGGGAACACGTTGGTGATCTGGTAGGACTTGGACACCCCGAGCCGCGACACGCGATGCTGCGGCATGCCCGTCACGTCCTGGCCCTTGAAGACGATACGGCCCTCGGAAGGCACCATCTCGCCCGAGATGAGGCGGAAGAAGGTGGTCTTGCCCGCGCCGTTGGGGCCGATGATGGCGCGCAGCTCACCCGCGCCCACGGCGAAGTCCACCTGGTTGACCGCGGCCAGGCTGCCGAAGCTCCGGCTGAGCTTCGTCGTCTCGAGAATGAGGTCCGACATGGGGGGAGTCGCGCCGTAACATAGCAAGCCGTTTTTCCGGGTGTCAAGGTAGACTTCCCCCCGGTGCCGTTCCGATGAAGCCCGCGCCCTTCGCCTATCACCGTCCCGCCACGCTCGACGAGGCCTTCCATCTGCTCGAGCGCTACGGGAGCGACGCGCGGCTCCTCGCGGGCGGTCAGAGCCTGGTGCCCGCGCTCAACATGCGGCTGGCCACGCCGGCGGCCCTGGTGGACATCAACCGTCTTCCCGGTCTCGACGGCATCGCCGTCGCTCCGGAGGGACTCACGATCGGTGCCCTCGCCCGTCAGGAGGCGGTGCTCCGGTCCCCGCTGGTGGCGCGGCACGCCCCCCTGGTGGCGCAGGCGATGCCGCACGTCGCGCATCTGGCGCTCCGCACCCGCGGCACCGTGGGCGGCAGCCTGGCTCAGGCCGATCCTGCGGCCGAGCTGCCTGCCTGCGCGGTGGCGCTGGAGGCGGTGCTCCGCGTGGCCCGCCGGGACGCCGCGCGCGAGATTCCCGCCGCGCGCTTCTACCTTGGCATCTACACCACCGCGCTCGAGCCCGGCGAGATCCTCACCGGCGTGGTGATCCCTCCGCTCGGTGCAGGCTGGCGCTCCCACTTCGGGGAGCTGGCCCGTCGCCACGGCGACTATGCCCTCGTCGCGCTCGCCGCGCATGCCCGGATCGCCGACGGCGCCATTGCGGAGGCCCGCCTGGTCTTCGCGGGGGTCGGCCTCACGCCGGTGCGTGCCGGACGTGCGGAGGCCGCGGTGAGCGGCCGCCGGCCCGACGCCGCCGTGCTCGCGGAGGCCGGGCGCGCGCTCGACGCCGACCTGGATCCGCCCCCGGACGTTCACGCCAGCGCGGCGCTGCGCCGCCAGCTCGCGCGCGTCCTGCTGAGCCGCGCCCTGGCCGCGCTCACCGCCGGCGGCTAGCCGGAGGAGGAGACCCTGGACACCACCCTCGAGATCGCGCTGACCGTGAACGGCGAGGCGGTGCGGCGCCGCGTCGAGCCACGGAAGAGCCTCGTCGATTTCCTCCGGGAAGACCTCGAGCTCACCGGCTCGCACGTGGGCTGCGAGCAAGGCGTGTGCGGCGCCTGCACCGTGCGCGTGGACGGCGCGCTCGCGCGGGGCTGCCTCACCCTGGCCGTCCAGTGCGACGGGGCTGCCGTCGAGACCATCGAGGGCGTGGCCGCATCGGGCGAGATCGCCGATCTCCAGGCGGCCTTCGCGGCGGCCAACGCGCTGCAGTGCGGCTTCTGCACCCCCGCGATGCTGCTGACCGCGCACGAGCTCCTGCGCGCGAACCCCGCGCCGAGCGGCGCTGCGATCCGCGTGGGCCTGTCCGGGAACTACTGCCGCTGCACCGGCTATCACGCCATCGTGGAGGCCATCCTGGCGACCGCCACCACGCGGGCCGCCACCCATCCGGTCGAGCAGACACCCCGATCAGCGAAGGCATGAAGAACCGCGACGTGATCGATCAGGCCGACAGCTACATTGGAAAGTCCGTCGTCCGGCCTCAGGCGGCGCGACTCCTCGCCGGCCGCGGCGTGTTCACCGACGACCTCCGCCTCCCGCGCATGCTTCACGTGGCCTTCCTGCGCAGCCCCCACGCCCATGCCCGCATCGTGTCGCTGGACGCGCGGGCGGCGCTGGCCGTGGCCGGCGTGGCACGGGTAGTGACCGGCGACGAGCTGGCAAGGGTCTGCGCCGGCTGGGTGGGCACGCTCGCCCACTTCCAGGGGATGAAGTCGGCCATGCAGCATCCGCTGGCGCGGGGGCGGGCCACCTGGCAGGGGGAACCGGTGGCCGCGGTGGTGGCCGACACTCGCGCGCTGGCCGAGGACGGCGTGGGTCGGCTCGCCGTGGAGTGGGAGCCGCTGCCGATGGTGACGGATCCCGAGACCGCGCTCGACCCGTCCACCCCCGTCATTCATCCGGAGCTGGGTGACAACCTCGCCTTCGCGCTCGAGCTGAAGTCGGGCGACCCCGACGGAGCCTTCGCCGGCGCCGACCACGTCTACCGCGATACCTTCTGGATGGGACGCCACACCGGCGTGACGCTCGAGCCCCGGACCATCCTGGCCGACTTCGATCCGAGCGAGCGGCGCCTCACCGTCTACCACTCGTTCCAGGCGCCGAACATGATGCAGGACATCCTGGCGCGGCACCTCAACCTGCCCGAGCACGACGTCCGCGTGATCTGCAAGGATGTCGGCGGCTCCTTCGGCATCAAGGTCCACATCTATCCCGACGAGATGGCCACCTGCGCGCTCGCGGTGCTGCTGGGGCGCCCGGTGAAGTTCACGGCGGACCGGCTCGAGTCCTTCCAGTCCGACATCCACGCGCGCGACCATCGCGTCGACGCGGAGATCGCGGTCCGGCGCGACGGGACGATCGTGGGGATGCGGGTGGACGACCTCACCGGCATCGGGCCCTACTCCGTGTATCCCCGGACCAGTGCGGTGGAGGGCAACCAGACGATCCGGCTCACGCCGGGCGTGTATCGCTTCCGCGACTACGCGGGGCGCCTCCGCGTCGTGTTCCAGAACAAGACGCCCATGTGCCAGTACCGCGCGGTGGGCCATCCCATCGCCTTCGCGGTGATGGAGGGCATGGTGGACCGCGTGGCGCGGGAGCTCGGCCTCGACCCGGTGGAGGTGCGCCGGCGAAACTACGTCACCGCCGACATGTACCCACATACCTCGCAGACCGGCTACTTCTTCGAGCGGCTCTCGCACGAGGAGTGCCTGGACACGCTCCTCGCGATATCCGGCTATCGGGCGCTGGCCGCCGAGCGCGACGATCTCCGGAAGCAGGGGGTGTACCGGGGGCTCGGCCTCTGCGCCTTCATCGAGCTGACCACGCCGGGCCCCGCCTTCTACGGCGTGGGCGGCGCCCGCATCTCCTCGCAGGACGGCTGCACGCTGAAGCTCGAGCCGTCGGGCGCGGTGACCTGCGTCACCGGCGTGACCGAGCAAGGGCAGGGAACGGACGCCATGCTCGCCCAGGTGGTGGCCTCCGCGGTGGGAGTGCGGATCGAGGACGTGCGCGTGCTCACCGGCGACACCCTCGTTTCGCCGTATGGCGGCGGCACGTGGGCCTCGCGCGGCGCCGGCATCGGAGGCGAGGCGGCGCTGCAGACGGGCAAGGCGCTCAAGGGGAACGTGCTCAGGGTGGCGGCCGCCATCCTCCAGACGGAGCCGGAGGATCTCGATCTCCGGCGCGGGAAGGTTGTGGACGCGGACACGGGCGAGGTGCGGCTGGACCTGGCCGAGCTAGGGCGCATCGCATACTTCCGGCCCGACACGCTTCCGAAGGATTTTCAGTCGGAGCTGACGGTGACGCGCCACTATGTGCCCCGCCACCAGGGCTTCGCCTTCACCAACGGCATCCAGCTCTCCCACGTGGAGGTGGACGGGGATACCGGCTTCGTCCGGCTGCTCGGCCACTGGGCGGTGGAAGATTGCGGCCGCATCATCAATCCGCGGCTGGTGGACGAGCAGGTTCGCGGCGCCATCGTCCAGGGCATCGGCGCCGCGCTCTTCGAGCACTGCGTCTATGACGAGGCGGGGCAGCTCCTCACCGGCACCATGGCCGACTATCTCGTGCCCATGGCGGCCGAGATGCCGGACATCGTGGTGGGCCACGTGGAGACGCCCACCGCCTTCGCCGAGGGTGGCTTCAAGGGCGCGGGTGAAGCCGGTACCGCGGGCGCCCCCGGCGCCGTGCTCAACGCGGTGAACGACGCCCTGGCGCCCTTGTCCGCGCGCATCACGCGCCAGCCCATCACTCCCGATGTGGTGCTGCGCGCGCTCGGCCGTCTGCCATGAGTTGACATTCCGCCCGTCGCCCCCCGATAGTGCGGGCATGGCGGGGCCAGCGTCACCCGGGCCGGAAGACCGGCCCAGCTTCTTCCGCAAGCCGGTATCGCCCCCATCGTCGTCCCTGCCGCCACCCGCGCCGCCGGTCGCCGTGACGACCAGCTCGGCCCCGCCGCCCCCGGCCGACATCGCGCCGCCCTCGCCGCCTCCGCCGATTCCCACTCCGCCCCCGCCGCCCCCCCCGCCGCCGCCGTCCGCGCCCGCCGCCCGAGAGCCGGGTCCGCCGTGGGCGGGCGCGGAGGTGCATCGCCTCACCTTCCATGGCGTGGGTGGCACGCTCTTCGGCATCCACATCGTCAACGTGTTCCTCACCATCGTGACGCTGGGAATCTTCTACTTCTGGGGCAAGGCGCGCGTGCGCCGCTATCTCTGGAGCCAGATGGCCATCGCGGGCGACCGCTTCGCCTTCCACGGCACCGGCCGGGAGATGCTGATCGGCTTCCTCAAGGCGATGCTCCTCTTCGCGGTCCCCCTGATCGCGCTCAGCATCCTGCAGAACCTCGACTGGGTGTGGCGGATCGTGCGGGTGCTGGCCTATCTCCTCGCCTACGTGATCGTGGCGGTGTTCTACCCGCTCGCCATCGTGGGGGCGCGGCGTTACCGGCTGAGCCGGAGCTCCTGGCGGGGCATCCGCTTCTCGTTCCGCGGCTCGGCCCGCGAGTTCATCAAGATCTTCGTCGTCAACTCCCTCATGACCTCGGTGACGCTCGGGCTCTGGTATCCGGTCCTCGACACGAAGCGCTACGCCTTCCTGACCTCGAACTCGTGGTTCGGGAACCGGCGCTTCGGCTTCGACGGAGGCCACTTCCGCCTCTTCGGGTCCTTCCTCCTCGCGCTCATCCTCACCCCGTTCACGCTGGGGCTGTGCTGGTTCTGGTACGTGGCGAAGAAGCGCCGCTTCTACTGGGGGCACACGACCTTCGGTGCCGCCCGCTACCAGTACAGCGGAACGGGCGGCGCCATCCTGTGGCTCATGGCGTTGAACCTCGTCATCGTGCTGGGGACGCTCGGACTCGGGTGGCCCTGGGCCAAGGTGCGGACGGCGCGCTTCCTCGCCCGGAACCTGACCCTGGTGGGGCCGCTCGAGCTGGAAAGCATTCAGCAGGACGCGCAGGCGGCCAGCGCCACCGGGGAGGGCCTGGCCGGCCTTCTCGACGCCGGCGGCCTCGACCTCGGCTGAGCCCCACCGCCGCCCCGATGCGCACCGACTGGGAGGGCCACTATCTCGACGGACGCACGCCCACCCGCCGTCGTGCCACCGTCCGACTCATGCGCGGCGGGCTCGAGATCACGCCCGAGGGCGCGGCGACGCAGTTCTGGCCCTACGGCGAGCTTCGCCAGACCCAGGGCTCCTATGCCGGCGAGGAGGTGCGCCTCGAGCGGGGCGGCCCACTGCCTGAGGCCTTCGTGGTGGCCGACCCGGCCTTCCTGGCGGATCTCCGCGAGATCTCGCAGACGCCGAGCGCGCGCTTCCACGACCCGCGCGGCCGTAGCCGGCGCCGGCAGCTCACCGTGCTGGCGGGGCTGGCGGTGGTGGCCATCGTGGCCGCCATCTATCTCTGGGGGATTCCCATCGTCGCGGAAGTGGTGGCCGCGCGCGTGCCCATCGCCTGGGAGGACCGGCTCGGCGGCTCGGTCGTCGAGAGCCTGGTCCCGCCGGAGAAGCGCTGCCGCTCGGAGGCCGGGCAGCGGGCGCTCGACGAGCTCGTCGCCACCCTCGTCGCGGCGGCCCCGCCCTCCGGCTACACGTTTCGCGCGCAGGTCGCGAACAACAAGGTCGTGAACGCCTTCGCCGCGCCGGGCGGCTACATCGTGGTGCTCCGCGGCCTCCTCGACGAGATGCGCACCCCCGAAGAGCTGGCGGGCGTGCTCGCCCACGAGATCCAGCACGTGCTGCGGCGCCACTCGACCAAGGCGCTGGTGCAGCACCTCTCCACCGGCTTGCTGCTCACGGCGGTGAGCGGCGACGTGAGCGGGGTCATGGCCTATGGCCTCGAGGGGGCGCGCGTGCTCGGCCAGCTCCGCTACGGACGCGCCGCCGAGGAGGAGGCCGATGCCCTGGGCATGCAGCTCATCATCGCGGCCGGGCTCGATCCGCAAGGGATGATCGCCTTCTTCGAGACGACCCAGAAGAAAGGGGGAGGGGGGTCGGGCCGGCCCGTCTACCTTTCCAGCCATCCCGGCGCGGCCGACCGGATCGCGCGCCTCACCCGGCTGGCGCAGGCGGCCCCACCACCCCGACGGCCCGCGCTCGGTGAGGCCGCGTGGGCGGCCCTCCGGGCCATCTGCGCCAAGCCCGGCGCGACCCCCTGACCGCGCCTGTTCCGTCGCCGACACCTCCGGTGTCAAACCTGTCACCTCGGCGGGATCATCGGTCCCGGGGCGCACGACTCCGCCGTTGAGCACAAAAGGCATGTGGTTGATCTGAAAGAGTCCTCGCCGCCAAAACCCCCCGAATTGGTCCTTGGTATCCGCCTTGCTCCTGGTCGTGGCCATGTGGTTTAGAACGAAACACGCGCGTACGCTCCGGGGCAACCTGAGCGCCTTCCTGGACGAGGGCTCGGAGATCGAGGGCCGCTACGTGTGTGCCGGCACCGTGATGTTCAATGGCCGGCTGCGCGGCGAAATCGAGTCCAGCGGCACCCTCATCGTGGGGGAGCGGGGCCGCATCAATGGCACGCTCCGGGCCGGCACGGTGATCGTGCACGGCGAGATCACCGGCAACGTGACCGCCACCGATCGCGTGGAGCTCAAGGGCACCGCGCGCGTCACCGGCGACATCGAGGCCGCGGTGATCATCATGGAGGAAGGCGTCTTTCTCGACGGGCGCTGCCACATGACGCGGCTGCGGCCCGCGGAGGAGCCCACTGCGCTGGCCGTCATGGCGGTGGGGCGATGAGCTGGTACGTCGCGCGTCAGAACCGCGGACGCCTGTTCCACCACCTGCTCCTGGTGCGCGCGAACGGGGCCGGTAGCCGCGCCCTGCACCTTCCCCGCGTGGGCACCTGCATCGTGGCCGCCGCCCTCGGCGTGGCGGTGGGCGCGGTCGGGGTCGCCACCGCGGACTATCTCACGCTCAAGCGGCAGTCGACCACGCTGGCCTCGGTGCAACAGAAGGTGGACGAGCAGCGCGCGCTCATCGAGACCTTCCAGAAGCGCATCGGCGACGTGCGGAAGGAGATCGCGACCTGGAAGGAGCTGCACGCGCGCATGGCCGAGCCGTTCGGGCCCGAGTCGGGCTCCCCGCGTCCCGCCACGCAGGTGGCCGGTATCGGCGGCGTCACCGGCTCCGTGCGGCCCGATCCCGAAGGCGAGCATCCGGTCATCTGGCAGGAGGTCGAGGCGCTGGCCGCGTCGGTGCTGGAGGAAGGGCCCCGGGTGCGCGCGCTGGAGCGGACCGTCTCGTCGGCGGGCCGCATGATCGCGGCCATGCCGTCCCGCTGGCCGGTGCGCGGCGCGGTGAACTCCGAGTTCGGCCGCCGCAAGTCGCCGTGGGGCACGGCCATCGAGCACCACAGCGGGCTCGACATCGCGGCTCACATGGGCACGCCGGTGAAGGCCCCCGCCACCGCCACCGTGGTGTTCGCGGGATCGGGCGGGGAATACGGCCTGGCCGTCATCCTGGACCATGGCAACGAGGTGAAGTCGCTGTACGGCCACCTCTCCAAGATCCACGTGAATGTGGGCCAGCGCGTGGAGCGGGGCTTCATCGTCGCGCTCACCGGCAATACCGGCCGCAGCTCGGGCCCGCACCTCCACTACGAAGTGCACGTGAAGGGCCAGGCCGTGAATCCCCGCGCCTTCCTCTGGAACGCCCCCGACCGCAGCTAGCTGACGGGCGTAGACCGGGGGCCAACCGAAGGAGTGCCCCGGCCCGGGTCAAGCCTCGGGCCGCCCGCTCTGCTTCCCCTCGAGCGCGGCCCAGCGCGCGTAGAGACGCTCCACCTCCGCCCGTGCGGCTTCCGTAGCCGCGTAGCGGGCCGCGAGCGCGGCCGGATCCGAGGCCACTCGCGGATCTTCCAGCCCCGCCTGGGACTCCTCCAGGGCCCGCTCGGCCTCGACGATCCGGCCTTCCATCTCCTCCCACTCACGGCGCTCGAGGTAGGTGAGGCGCTTGATGCCCTGGGCCTCGCGCGGGCTCGCGGCGCGAGACGGAGAGGCGACCCGCGCGGCCCGGGCCGTCTCCCGCCGGACGGCCTCCCACTGGGCGCAGTCGGCGAACCAGTCGGCGCCCCCGGCGCCGTCGAGGGCGAGGATGCCGGTGGCCACGCGGTCGAGCAAGAAGCGATCGTGGGTCACCAGCACCAGCGCGCCGGGGAACTCGGCGAGGCTTTCCTCGAGCACCTCCAGCGTCGGGATGTCGAGATCGTTGGTGGGCTCGTCGAGGAGCAGCAGGTCGGCGGGCTCGAGCATGAGCCGGGCAAGGTGCACGCGCGCGCGCTCGCCGCCCGAGAGCCGCGACACCGGGAGCGCGAGCTGCTCCGGCCGGAAGAGGAAGCGCTTGGCCCAGGCGGCCACGTGGAGCGCGCGACCCTGGTAAATGACGCTGTCGGCCTCGGGCGCCAGCGCGCGGCGCAGCGGCTGGTCGGGGTCGAGCCCCTCGCGATGCTGGTCGAAGTGCGCGACGCGCAGTCCCGGCGCGCGCTCGATCTCGCCGTGGTCGGGCGCCAGCGTGCCGTCGAGCAGGCGGAGCACCGTGGTCTTGCCGCTGCCGTTCGGGCCGATGAGGCCCAATCGCGAGCCCGCGCCGAGGACGAGGTCGAGCCCGTCCACGATGGGCCGGCCGCCGAGTGTCGTGCCCAGCCCGCGCGCGACCAGGAGCCGGCGCGTGGGCCGGCCGGAGGCGGTGAAGTCGATGCCCGCCCGTGGCCCCGCGGCGCGGCCCCGTGACTCGGCCAGCTCGTCGATGAGCCGGCCGGCCTCCTTGATGCGCGCCTGCTGCTTGGTGCTGCGCGCCTTGGCGCCCTGGCGCAGCCACTCGATCTCGCGCCGCACCCGGTTGGCGAGCGTCTCCTGGTACGCGGCCTCCGCCCGCAGCGCCTCGTCGCGCGCGACGAGAAAATCGCTGTAGCGCCCGGGCGCCTCGAAGAGCCCGGAGGGATAGATACGGTTGAGCTCGACCATCCGCTCGACCACGCGCTCGAGGAACCAGCGATCGTGGCTGACGACGAGATAGGCGAGCGCCTCGGATCGCAGGATCTCCTCGAGCCAGAGAATGCCCTCGACGTCGAGGTGATTCGTCGGCTCGTCCATGAGGAGCACGTCCGGTGCGCGCGCCAGCTCGCGCGCGATGGCCAGGCGCTTGAGCCAGCCACCCGACAGGTCGCCCACGCGCGCGCCGGGGTCCGCGAAGCCGGCGCGCGACAGCGCCCTCGCCACGCGGAGCCCGGCGGCGGCGAGCCCGGGAGCCCCGGCCGATCCAGGCTCGCCGCTCTCCGCCACCGCCGCGGCCACGACACCCTCCGCCGTCTCGTCGGGAGGGAAGCTCGGGTCCTGGGGCACATACCCCAGCCGGGTCCGGCGCCGGAGCGAGCGAGTGCCGCGGTCCGGCGTCTCCAGCCCCGCCAGGATGCGGAGCAGCGTGGACTTGCCCGAGCCGTTGGGACCCACCAGCCCCAGGCGGTCGCCTTCGGCCAGACTCAGCGAGAGATCCTCGAAGAGCGGAGCGGCGCCGAAGGCCTTGGCGAGGCCCTCGACGGAGAGCAGCACCGTGGGCGTCACGACGGCCGGCCGATTGCGCGGGCGGGCGGGCTGCCGGAGCGCCCGGCTCCGTCGATCAGCGCGTCCTTGTCGGGGCGGCGGAGCCGCTTGATCCGCGCCTCCTCCCGGAGGGCGGCGCTCCAGGTGCGCACGCGCCGCGACCACGCCAGGGTCACGGGAAGGTGCGCGCGGGTATAGCGCGAGGCGCGCCCCGCCGTGTGCTGGGCGAGGCGGCGGGGGAGGTCGCGCGCGGAGCCCGCGTAGAGCGAGCCGTCACCGCAGCGGAGGAGATAGACCCAGGGCACGCCGTGCGGCTCAGTCCGCCGGCTTCCAGTCCTTGAACTTCTCGCGAAGCACCTTCTTGTCGAACTTGCCCACCGAGGTCTTGGGCACCGCGTCGATGAACCGCACGTCGTCGGGCAGCCACCACTTGGCCACGCGGGGGGTGAGGTAGTCGAGGATCTCCTGCTTGGCGAGCTGGCCCTTGAACTCGGGTTTGGGCACCACGCAGGCGAGCGGGCGCTCCTGCCAGCGCGGGTGCGGCACCGCGATCACCGCCGCCTCGAGCACCTTGGGATGGCCCATGATGGTGCTCTCGAGATCCACGCTGGAGATCCACTCGCCGCCCGACTTGATGAGGTCCTTGGTGCGGTCGGTGATCTGGATATAGCCCTCGGGATCGATGGCGGCGACGTCGCCGGTGCGGAACCAGCCGTCCTCCGTGAACTGGATCGCGCCGGCGGGGTTATTGTAGTAGCCGCTGGTCACCCAGGGCCCCCGCACCTGGATCTCGCCCACGCTCTTGCCGTCCCAGGGCTGCACCTGGCCTGCGTCGTCCACGAGGCGCATGTCCACGCCTGCCACCACCGCCCCCTGCTTGGCCCGGATGGCGTAACGCTCGTCTTCGGGGAGGGCGTCGGTATAGGAGCGCGGCCGGCACACCGAGCCCAGCGGTGTCATCTCCGTCATGCCCCAGGCATGGAGCATGTAGGCGCCGTACTTCTTGTCGAAGTCCTCGATGAGGGTGCGGGGGGCCGCGGAGCCGCCGATGGGAATGCACCGGATGGACGAGATGTCCCACTGCGGCTCCTTCTCGAGGATGGCCTGGATGGCGATCCACACCGTGGGGACCGCGCCCACCAGCGTCACCTTCTCCGCGTGGACGATCTCGATGATGTCGCGCGGCTGGGGATTCGGCCCGCCGAAGATCTGGGTGGAGCCGTTCATCACGCCCGCGAAGGGTACGCACCAGGCGTTGGCGTGGAACATGGGCACGATGTGGAGGATGACGTCGCGCTCGCAGATGCCCAGCACGTCCACGGTGGACGAGGCGAAGCAGTGGAGGAAGACCCCGCGGTGGGAGTAGACCACCCCCTTGGGGTGACCGGTGGTGCCGGAGGTGTAGCACATGCCGGCGGCGTCGGTCTCCTCCAGGCGCGGCCACTCGGAAACCGGCGGGGTGGCGGCCACCAGCGCCTCGTAGTCGAGCGTCCCGGAGGGAATCTCCGCGGTGGGCGTGTCCTTCATCACGATGAAGTGCTTCACCGACTTGAGGTTCTTGCGGATCGGCTCGAGCAGGCTCCAGAGGCTCGCGTCCACGATGAGGACCTGGTCCTCGGCGTGGTTGATGATGTAGGTGATGTCCTGTGGTGAGAGGCGGATGTTCACGGTGTGGAGCACCATGCCCATCAGCGGCGCCGCGAAGTACACCTCCATGTGCCGGTGCGAGTTCCACGCGAAGGTGCCCACCCGGTCGCCCTTCTTGAGCCCGAGCCCCGCGAGCGCGGCGGACAGACGGCAGACCCGATCGGCGTAGTCGGCATAGGTATAGCGCTGCAGCCCCACCCCGGGCACGCGCGTCGCGAGCGTCTTCTTGTGGAAGAGCTTCCGCGTGCGCTCGAAGAAGTGAGTGAGGGTGAGCGGGTAGTCCATGATGAGGCCCTTCATCGTCCTATCTCCCTCCGAGGTCTTCGGATGTCGCGCAGCGAAAGCCGATGAAGTGATGGCCGCGGCGCACGCCGCGGTGCTCATAGCGTCGCCGGAGCGTCACCCGCAGCGATTCGGGCCCGTCGTCGTGGCTGGCGCCGCGCACCACCCGGCTGGCGGTGGTTGCGGGTTCCTCGCGCCCGTCGTCGGCACGGTACGGGTAGGGGCGGTACTGACTCGACGTCCACTCCCTCAGATTGCCCACGATGCCCTGCACGCCCAGGGGACTCGCCCCCGCCAGCCGGCGGCCAACCGGCTCAGTGGCATTGTATTTCCGGCCATACCGCGCGCGGTCCGGCGTGGGCGGCGCCTCGCCCCAGGGATAGCGTCGCCCGTCGTCGCCCCGCGCCGCCTTCTCCCACTCCGCCTCGGTGGGCAACCGCTTGCCGACCCAGAGGCAGTAGTCGCGCGCCCCGAACCAGGACACCTCGACTGCGGGATGGGTCTCGTAGCCCGCATCGGGCACCCAGCGGGTCCCCACCCGGTGAATGCGCGCGTCCGCGTCCTCCCAGTCGAAATAGTCCTCACCCTCCGGACTGCGCAGCCCGCGCCCGTCGAGGAACGCCGCGAACTCGCGATTGGTCACCTTGTCGCGGTCGATCCAGAAGGGGTCCAGCCAGATCCGGTGGGCGGGAGCCTCGTCGGGCGCGTCGCGGTCGCTGCCCATGGTGAACGGGCCTCGATCGACGAGCATCATGCCGTCCGCCCCTGCGTCCCCTGGGGCGCAGGCGAAAGCGGAGATGAGGGAAAGCGCGACCGCAATCCGGACGCGGGACCCGCCGACGGCCATGGCACCGGGCCTCCTGTTCACAATGGCGATATGGCCGCGCGCGCGGCCTCGCCAGGATAGGTGCCGCCCCACCCGGGTGTCAATGACGCGGCGGGCGGCGTTTACGGGGACCCCCCGCTTCGGGTATGGTGGGGCGAATGAACTCACGCTGGGACGATGCCACCGCTGCCACCCTGCAAGGCCTCGACCTCCTCGTTTACGCGTCCCGGCTGATCGGCGCCGAGACGTCTCTCGTGGTATGGGGCGGGGGCAATACCTCGATCAAGCAGACGGAGCGCGATCACCGGGGCCGAGAGGTGCGGGTGCTCCGGGTCAAGGGCAGCGGCTCCGACCTCAAGACCATCCAGAGGAAGGACTTTCCCGGGGTGCGGATGGACGACGTGCTCGCGCTGCTCGAGCGCCAGGACATGGGCGACAGCGAGATGGTGGACTATCTCCGCTTCGCGCTGCAGGACCCGGGCGGGTCGCGGCCGTCCATCGAGACCCTGCTTCACGGCTTCCTGCCCGCGCCGGCGGTCTTCCACACGCATGCCGACGCGGTGGTGTCGCTCACCAACAACGCGAATGCGGGCGACGTGCTACGCACAGTCTATGGCGACGAGGTCGTGGCGCTGCCCTATCGGCGCCCCGGCTTCCGCATCTCTCGGGAGGTTGCGGACACCCTGGCCGCGCGGCCGGGGCTGCGCGCCATGCTGCTGGAGAAGCACGGCACCATCTGCTGGGGCGGGAGCGTGAAAGAGGCGTACCTCGCCACCATCGAGCTCATCAGCCGCGCCGAAGAGGCCATCGCCCACCGCGCGAAGGGGCGCGCGCGCTTCGGCGGCGTGACGGTGACGTTGCTCGCCGCGGACGAGCGCCGGCGCGTGGCCCTGGCGGTGGCGCCGCATTTGCGCGGACTGGTGGGCCGGGACCGCCGTCAGATCGTCGCCTTCGACGATGCGCCGGACGTGCTCGAGTTCGCCGGCTCCCGCGAAGCGGCGGCGCTCTGCGGGGTGGGGCCGGCCACGCCCGATCACACGATCTATACCAAGCGGCTGCCGTGCTTCGTCCCCGTCGATCGGCCGAGCGATCCGCAGGCCGTCAAGGCCGCGCTAGACGCCGCCGTCGCGCGCTTCGCGGCGGACTACAGCGCCTATTTCGCGGCCCACAATCGTGAGGGCGCGACGCTCCAGGATGCGAGTCCTCGCGTGGTCGTGGTGAGCGGGCTCGGCATGTTCACCACCGGCAAGGACCGGCGCACGGCGGGTATCGTCAGCGACATCTACCACCACACGATCTCGGTGCTGGGCGCCGCCTCCTCCTTCGGACGGTACGTCTCGCTCTCGGCCCAGGATGCCTTCGACGTCGAGTACTGGCCGCTGGAGCTCTACAAGCTCGCCCAGGCCCCGCCGGAGAAGGAGCTGTCGCGGCGCATCGCGCTCGTCACCGGGGCGGCGGGGGGCATCGGGCGCGCGGTGGCGCTGCGCCTGGCCGCCGAGGGCGCCCACGTGGTGGTGACCGACGTGGACGCGGCAGGCGCCCGCAAGGTGGCCGAGGAAGTGATCGCCGCGCAGGGCGGCGGCCGCGCGCTGGGGCTGGGGCTCGACGTGACCAGCGAGGCCGCCGTGCGCACGGCTTTGGAGGAAGTCGTGCTCGCCTATGGCGGGCTCGACATCGTGGTCTCCAATGCCGGCATCGCGCACTCGGCCCCAGTGGATCGGATGGAGCTCGCGGACTGGGAGCGCTCCTTCGCGGTGAACTCCACCGGTCACTTCCTCATCGCCCGTGAGTCCATGCGCGTGCTCAAGGCCCAGGGGCTGGGCGGCGCCCTCGTCTTCGTGGCCACCAAGAACGTGATGTCCCCGGGCAAGGACTTCTCCGCCTACTCGGCTTCCAAGGCGGCCGAGGCGCAGCTCGCCAAGGTACTCGCGCTGGAAGGCGGGCCCGCCGGCATCCGCTCCAACATCGTGAACCCCGACGCCGTCTTCCGGGACTCCAAGCTCTGGTCGGAGGACGTCCGCCGCGAGCGGGCGCGCGCGCAGGGGATCAGCGTGGACGAGCTCGAGGACTTCTACCGCAAGCGGAACATCCTCGCGCGGCCCATCCTGCCCGAGGACGTGGCGGAGGCGGTGCTCTTCCTCGCCTCCGACCGCTCCGCCAAGACCACCGGCTGCACCCTCACCGTCGACGGCGGCGTGAAGGACGCCTTCCCGCGCTAATCATGGATCCGCTCGCCTCGCCTTCGGCTGCGGCTCGCCAAACAATCGGATTCGGCGCCTTCCTCTCCATGCATCCGCCGGAGGAGCAATGGGCGCTTGCCGGGCGGGTCGAGGAGCTGGGCTACGACTCCTTGTGGACGGGCGACCACGTGTCCTTTCACGGGCCGATCTACGAGTCCCTCACCTTGCTCGCCTCCTACGCGAGCGTGACCCGGCGGATCCGCCTCGGCACCGCCGTCTACCTCCTCGCCCTGCGGCATCCCACCATCGCCGCCAAGATCACCTCCACCCTCGATGTGCTCTCGGGCGGCCGGCTCGTCTTCGGGGTGGGGGTGGGAGGCGAGAATCCGAAGGAGTTCGAGGCCTGCGGCATCCCGCACCGCGAGCGCGGCGCGCGCGTGACCGAGGGCATCGAGGTGGTGCGCACGCTCTGGCGCGACACGCCCGCGACCTTCAAGGGTCGCTTCACCTCGTTCGAGGGCGTGAGCCTCGATCCCAAGCCCGTGCAGAAGCCCGGGCCGCCGATCTGGATCGGCGGGCGCTCGGACGCCGCGCTCGCCCGCGCGGGACGGCAGGGGGACGGCTGGGTCTCCTACGTGGTCCAGCCCGAGCGCTACAAGGCGAGCCTCGAGAAGATCCACGCCGCCGCCGCCGAGGCCCGCCGCCCGCTCGACCGCTTCGTCGCCGCGCACCTGGCCTTCATCACGGTGGGGCGCGACTACGAGGCGGCCGAGCGCGCCTGGGTGGCGCGGCTGAGCCAGCGCTACGCGCAGGACTTCGGCCCGCTCGCGCGGAAGTACGGCATCATCGGCACTCCCGCCCAGTGCGCGGAGACGCTCGAGCGCTTCGTCGCGGGCGGCTGCAACTACGTGCTGATGAACCCGATCTGCGACTCCGCCGACGAGCGGGCGCAGCTCGAGACGATCGCGGGCGAGATCATTCCGAGATTCCGGGGCCGCTAGCCGGTGCCGTCGAGGCCGCGCGAGTGCGGGGCGGAGGTGACCGCGGTCCGCAGCCTCAATCCCGACGTGATCGAGGTGGACCTCCGCATGGTGGAGCCCGCCGTGCTCCCCTTCGCGGCCGGGCAGTGGGTGTCGGTGCCGTTCGGCCCCAAGATCGTGCGCGCCTATAGCATGGCCTCGCCGCCCGGCGCGGGCCATGAGCTCACGCTTTCCGTGGACGTGGCCCCGGGCGGTCTCGGCTCGCAGTGGATCCGCGGGCTCAAGCCGGGCGACCCGGTGACGTTCAAGGGGCCCACCGGCGGCTTCGTGGCCGACCGCGCCGATCCGCGGCGGCCGGTCTTCGTGGCCGAGGAGATCGGCGTCGTCCCCATCCGCTCCATCCTCTTCGACCTCTACGCGACCGGCTTCGACCGGCCCGCGGGGCTCATCCAGTGGGCGCGCAATCCCGAGTGGCTACTCTACGAGTCGGACTTCCGCGAGCTGTCGCGCCGGCACCAGGGCTTCTCGTATCTCCCCGTGCTGCGCGAGCCGCCCGCGACCTGGCGAGGGGAGAAGGGCGAGTGCCACGAGGCGGTGGACCGGCTCGTGCACTCCGTGGATCGCACCGTGGTTTACGTGTGTGGCGGCGAGGGCACCATCAAGCAGGTGCGGCAGGCGCTGATGGCCAAGGGGATGGACCGGAAGAGCGTGAAGTGGGAGAAGTTCTGGTGAGGAGGAAGCCGTGACCCGTCGCGTCCTGATCGCCCCCTTCGTCCTCGTGGGCGACGGCGGCCCCACCGGGCCGTGAAGGCGCGCCTCTACCATGTCCAGGTGAACGTGCGTGACGCCGCCGTCTCGCTGCCGTTCTGGACAGCGCTACTCGGCTTCCTCGAGTACCGGATCGTCCACGCGGAGCGCGACGTGGCGGGATTTTCGAACGGCACCACCGACCTCTGGCTGATGGCCACGGAGCCGGCCCAGGCGGGCCCGGGATTCCACCGGAAGCGCGCCGGGCTCAATCACGTGGCCTTCCGCGTCGAGCGGCGGGAGGACGTGGACCGCTTCCGTCGCGAGTTCCTCGACGCGCGCGGACTCCCCACGCTGTACGACACTCCGCGCGACTTCCCCGAGTATTCCCCGGGCTACTACGCCGTGTTCTTCGAGGATCCCGACCGGATCAAGCTCGAGGTGGCCCATGTCCCGCCGCGCGGCTAGCCTCCTCGCGGCGGCGCTGCTCGTCTCGGCTTCGGTCGGCCTCGTGGCGGCCGCGTCGAAGACCTACCGCAGCGCCGAGTGGGGCTTCGAGTTCGCGTATCCCGACCAGTTCGCCGCCGGCCGCTACAAGGATCCGGTGTCGCCGGAGCGACAGGCCCGGCAGCGTGAGACCGGGCTGGAGTCCCCGTTCGCGCACGCGATCGCGCTGGTGGAGCCGTCGCGTCTCGGCGCGCGCGCGCCGCTCGACGCGCTGCCGGTGGGCGAGGCCGCCGCACCATCACGGTGATCCCCGCCCGCGGCCAGAAGGCGGACTTCGACCGCCGGCACCTCTTCCGCAAGGAATGGGAGACGACGATTGCCGGCCGCACCGTCTACCGGCTCCCGGGCTATCCGGCTCCGTATGGCGACACCATGTTCTACTATCTGCTGCCGCTCGGCGACGACCTCGTCATCGAGCTCTTCGCTCACCGGCGCCACATGGACCAGGCCCGCGCGGAGACGGGATACGATCGCGTGATCGAGGGCATCATCGCGACGTTCAAGATCATCGCGCCCGGCGGCTAGCGCGGGCGCATTCGAGGGACGGCCATGGCGGATCTCACCGGCGGGCACCTGGTGGCGCGCACGCTCAAGCAGGCGGGCGTGGGCCACATCTTCACGCTCTGCGGCGGCCATATCCTGCCCATCTACGACGGCTGCCTCACCGAGGACATCGCGGTGGTGGACATGCGCCACGAGCAGGCGGCGGCCCATGCCGCGGACGCCTACGCGCGGCTCACGCGCAATATCGGCGTCGCGGTGGTGACGGCGGGGCCCGGGGTCACGGACGCGGTGACCGGCGTGGCCAATGCGTACTCCGCGCGAAGTCCCGTGCTGCTCATCGGCGGCGCGGCGCCGCTGGGGCTGCGCGGGCTGGGCGCGCTGCAGGAGACGGAGCAGGTGGGCCTGCTGCGGCCCATCACCAAGGGCTCGTGGTCGGTGTCGGAGACGCGCCAGATCCCGGAGGTGCTGACCACCGCCATCCGCACCGCGCTCACGGGACGGCCGGGGCCGGTCTTCGTCGAGATCCCGGTGGATCTGCTCATGACCATGGTGGAAGATCGGCTCGCGCCCATCCCCGCGGCCTATGTCCATCGCGAGCGTCAGGCGGCGGATCCGGACGCGGTGCAGCGACTGGCCGATCTCCTCGCCCGCGCCAAGCGTCCCGTGGTGATGGCGGGAAGCGGCGTCTACTGGGACGACGCGGCCAAGGACCTGCAGGCCTTCGCCGAGCGCTCGGGCATTCCGGTGTTCATGAACGGCGCCGGGCGCGGCTGCCTCCCCGGCGATCACCCGCACGCCTTCTCCCAGGCGCGCGGCTTCGCGCTGAGCCAGGCGGACGTGGTCCTCGTTCTCGGCACGCCGCTGGACTTCCGCCTGGGCTATGGCCGGCCGCCCTCCTTCGCCGAGGACGCGCAGGTGGCGATGGTGGACTGTGACCCGTCGGAGCTGGGGCGCAACCGGCCGCTGGCGCTGGGGCTGGCCGGCCATATCGGCCTCGTGCTCCGCCAGGTCGGCGACGCGCTGCCCGCGGGGCCGGCCGCGCGCACGACGGACTGGCTGGGCGCGGTGCGCAAGAAGGAGCAGGACGGGCAGGCCCGGCTCCTCGCCGAGCGGCAGTCGGACGACGTGCCGATCAGCCACTACCGGATGGCGCACGAGATCGCGGCGGTGGTGGACGCGGGGACCACCGTGGTAGGGGACGGCGGCGACGTCGTGGGCTGCGCCGCGAAGATCGTGCCGCTGTCCCGGCCCGGACAGTGGCTGGACCCCGGCCCCTTCGGCTGCCTCGGCGTGGGGCCGTCCTTCGCCATCGCCGCCAAGCTCCTGCGGCCCGCCGACCGGGTGCTGCTGATCGCCGGCGACGGCGCCTTCGGCCTCAACGGCATGGAGATCGAGACGGCGGTGCGCTTCGGGCTGCCGATGACCGTGATCATCGGCAATGATGGGGGCTGGGGCCAGATCCGGAATCCGCAGCTCGCGTTCTTCGGCGCGGAGCGCGCGGTCGGCACCTCGCTGCCGTACACGCGCTTCGACCAGATGGTCGAAGCGCTGGGCGGCCGGGGCGTGCACGTGACCCGGCCGGGCGAGATCCGGCCCGCGCTGGAGCGCGCGCTCGGCTCGGGCGAGGTCTCCTGCATCAACGTGGTCCTGGACCCCGCCGCGTACCGGCGCACCGGCCAGGTCTCGATGGCCATTTGAGGGTCAACTTCCTCGCGCCGCACGTCCGCATCGCCGGCGGCGTGCGCGCCATCCTGACCTACGCCGACCGGCTCGCGGGCCGCGGGCACGAGGTGTCGGTGATCGTGCCCGCGGGCGGGGCGGTGAAGGCCTGGTGGGGCAATCGCGCCGACCACCGTCTCGACTGGATGCCGGACTTCCGCGGGCGCCTGCGGTGGGTGAGTCGATGGGATCCCGCGGCGCTGCCCGAGGCCGACGCCCTCGTGGCGACCGCCTGGCAGTCCGCCGCCGCGGTGGCGGACGCGCCCGCGCGCGCGGGACGGAAGCACTACCTCGTCCAGCACTACGAAAGCCTCTATCACGGCGAGCCGGCCCGGGTGGACGCCACCTACCGGCTGCCGCTCCGGAAGATCTGCATCTCCACCTGGCTGTCGGAGATCATGCGGGACAAGTTCGCCAGCGCGTCCGACGTCATCGTGACGCCGGTGGATCCGGGCCTCTTCCACGAGGGGCCGCGAGAGGCCGATGACGGACGGCTGCGCGTGCTGATGCTCCACCACGAGTACGCCTGGAAGGGTGTCGCCGAAGGGCTCGAGGCGGTGGCCCGGGTGCGTGCGCGGCATCCGCGGCTCGCGCTGGTGGGCTTCGGCGTGAAGCCGCCCCGGGTCGCGCTGCCCTATGAGGAGTTCCACGCCAACCTGCCCCAGGCGCGGCTGGCGTGGCTGTACAGCCGCTGCCCGATCTATCTCTGTCCCTCCTGGGACGAGGGGCTCGGCATGCCGCCCATGGAGGCCATGGCCTGCGGCGCCGCGCTGGCGACCTATGACAACGGCGGCTGCCGCGACTACGCGCGCGACGGCGAGACCGCGCTGGTGGCGCCGCGCCGCGACGTGGGCGCGCTCACGCGCGCGCTCGAGCGCCTCGTGGAGGACGCCGCCCTCCGCGAGCGGTTGGCCCGGGCGGGTCAAGCCTTCATCCGCCGCGAGTTCGACTGGGACCGCGCCACCACCCGGCTGGAGGCGATTCTACGAGCGGGATGACGCGCGGGGCCCGCCGCGACCGCGGCCCTGCAGTATACTCGGCGGCGCCCCATGTACATCGACCGTAGGCTCTGGGCGCTGACCGCGGGTGTCCGCGCGCGCATCGCCGCCGCCGTCCTGATCGGACTCCTCGCGGTGGTGGCGGGCATCGCGCGGCTGGCGCTGCTCGGCTGGCTGCTGGCCCAGGTCGCCACCGGCGCGGGGCCCGGCGCGCTCGTGCCGCTCATCCTGGCCACCGCCGCCATCACCGCGCTGCGCGGCTGGCTCGAGTACGTGCGCACCATGCTCGCCCACGAGACGGCGGCACGCGTGCAGGCGCGACTCCGCGGCCGGCTCTACGACCACCTGGTGGCGCTGGGGCCGGCTCAGGTCGCCCGCGGTCGCACCGGCGACGTGACGCTCTCGCTGGTCGAGGGCGTGCAGCAGCTCGAGGTGTACTTCGGCCAGTACCTGCCGCAGCTCTTCGTGTCCGGGCTGACGCCCCTGCTCATCTTCGGCGCGGTGGCCTTCCTCGATCTCCGCATCGCGCTGATCATGCTGGCCGCCGCGCTCTTCACGCTGATCGCCCCCGTCCTCTGGCACCGCCGCGATGCCGCCGGCAGCCTGGCGCGCTCGCGCGCCTATGCGGACCTGGGGGCCGAGCTGCTCGACGCCATCCAGGGGCTGGGCACGCTCAAGGCCTTCGGGCAGAGCCGTGCCTGGGGCGAGCGGCTCGCCACGAAGAGCCGCGCGCTCTTCGAGAGCACCATGTGGGTGCTCGGCACCAATACCCTGGCGCGCGGCATCACCGACGTGGGGCTGGCGGTGGGGGCGGCGGCGGCGCTGGCCTGGGGCGCCTATCGCGTCCGGGACGGCGAGCTGGGGCTGCCCGCCCTCCTCGTGGTCCTGATGCTGGGCGTGGAGGTGTTCCGCCCGCTGCGCGAGCTGCGCGCCCTGCTCCACCAAGGCATGCTGGGCCGGGCCGCCGCCGAGGGCGTCTTCGCGCTCCTCGCGGTGCGGCCGGAGGTGCCGGATACGGCGGCGAGCCCCAACGGCGCCGCGCGGCTCTCTCCGACGGTGGCGTTCGACGCGGTCCGCTTTCGCTATCCGGGCGGGCGCCGTGCCGCGCTGGACGGGCTCACCTTCGAGGTGGCGGAGGGCGAGCGCGTGGGCATCGTGGGACCGAGCGGCGCGGGCAAGTCGACCCTGGTGCGCCTCCTGCTCCGCTTCCATGACCCGCAGGACGGCGCGGTGCGCCTCGGCGGGCGCGACCTCCGGACTCTCGCGCCCGACGAGGTGCGCGGCCACATCGCGGTGGTGAGCCAGGACACCTATCTCTTCCACGGCACCGTGGAGGACAATCTCCGCCTCGGCAAGCCCGGCGCCACGCGCCTGGAGCTGGAAGCGGCGGCGCGCGCGGCCAACGCCCACGAGTTCATTCGCCGCCTGCCTCAGGGCTACGCCACGCGCGTGGGCGAGCGCGCGGTCCGCCTCTCGGGGGGCCAGCGTCAGCGCATCGCCATCGCGCGGGCGCTCCTCCGCGACGCGCCCATCCTCGTGCTCGACGAGGCGCTCTCCTCGGTGGACGCGGAGAGCGAGGCTCTCGTGCAGGAGGCGCTCGATCGGCTCATGGCGGGCCGGACCACCCTGGTGATCGCGCACCGGCTCTCGAGCGTGATCGGCGCCGACCGCATCCTGGTCCTCGACGAGGGGCGCGTGGTCGAGTCGGGCACCCATACCGGGCTGCTCGCCCGCGCCGGCGTCTACGCGCGGCTGATGGCGGGGCAGATCGGCGTCGCCGGGCCGGCCCTGGATCGCCTCGTGATCGACGACGGCGCGGCCGCGCCCGACACCGTCCCGGCGCCGGAGGCCGCGCAGGCCGACGATCTCGTGCCCGCGGGCGCCTTGCCCTGGCCGCGGGCGCTGGCGGTGCTGCTCGGGCAGGCGCGGGGCGAGATGCCGCGGCTCAGCGCCGCCTTCGTGCTGGGCGTGGTCCGCGTGGCCGCGCTCATCGGCGTGGGCGTGCTGGGAGCGCTGGTGGTGGCGGCGGTGCGGCGCGGGGAGCCCTTCGGATATCTGGTCGTGGCGCTGGCGGTGGTGGCGCCGATGGCGGGGCTCCTGCACTGGGCGGAGTCCTGGATCGCCCACGATGCCGCGTATCGCCTGCTCGACCGGATGCGCATGGCGCTGTTCTGGAAGCTCGAGAGCCTGGCGCCCGCCTATCTCGTGCGCCGGCGCAGCGGCGATCTCGTCAGCGTGGCCACCCAGGACGTCGAGCTGGTCGAGTACTTCTTCGCCCACACGGTCGCGCCGGCCCTGGTGGCGGTGCTGATCCCCGGCGCCATCGTCGTCGTCCTCGGCCTGCACGGTGCCCCGCTCGCCCTGGTGCTGCTGCCCTTCCTGGCGGCGGGGCTCGCCAGCCCCATCCTCGGCCGCGCCCGCATCGACCGGCTGGGCTCCGCCGCGCGCGAGGCGTCCGGCGCCATGAACGCGCACGCGGTGGACTCGGTGCAGGGGCTCGCCGAGCTCCTCGCCTTCCAGGCCACGGCCGCGCGCGGCGCCGCCTTCACCGCGCTGGCGCGCCAGTACGCGGAGGCGCGCCTGCCGCTCCTCCGCGACCTCGCGCGGCAGGCCTCGTGGCAGGAGATGGCCACCGGCGCGGGCGGGCTCGCCGTCATCTGGACCGGCGCCGCGCTGGCGGCGAGCGGGCGCCTCGACGCGGGCATCTTGCCGCTGCTCACGCTGCTCGCCATGTCCGCCTTCGTGCCGATCTGGGAGATCGCGCAGGTGGGGCGTCAGCTCGCCGACTCGCTGGGGGCGGCGCGCCGGCTCCACGCCATCCACGCGGAGCCCGTCCCGGTGCGCGACGGGGACGGCGTGAGTCTGCGCGCGGGCGGCGACGGGGCGCGGGCCCTTGGCGTCGAGCTCCTGGATGTCAGCTTCACCTATCCCGGGCGGGTCGAACCCGCGCTACGTGACGTCTCGCTGTCGGTACCCGCGGGGACCACGGCCGCCATCGTCGGGCCTTCCGGGGCAGGCAAGAGCACGCTGGCGGCGCTGCTCCTCCGCTTCTGGGATCCGGACCGCGGGGCGGTGCGGCTCGCCGGCGCCGATGCCCGCCGCTATCGGCTGGACGATCTGCGTGGCCGGGTGGCGCTGGTGGCCCAGGACACCTATCTCTTCCACCTCACGCTCCGGGAGAATATTCTCCTCGCGCGTCCCGGCGCGAGCGAGGCCGAGATCGCCGCGGCGGTGGAGCGGGCGTCCCTCGGCGAGTTCGTGGCCGCGCTGCCGGAAGGGCTCGACACGGTGGTGGGCGAGCGCGGGACGCGGCTCTCGGGCGGGCAGCGCCAGCGCGTGGCCATCGGGCGAGCCTTCCTCAAGGACGCGCCCATCCTGATCCTGGACGAGGCCACCTCGCATCTCGACGTGGTCAACGAGCAGGCGGTGCACGAGGCGCTCGAGCGGCTGGCCCGCGACCGGACCACCCTCATCATCGCCCACCGGCTCTCCACGGTGCGGCGCGCCGACGAGATCATCGTGCTCGACGCCGGCCGCCTGGTGGAGGCGGGCCCGCACGCGGCACTGCTGGCGCGGGGCGGCCTCTACGCCCGCCTCGTCTCGCGCCAGCTCGCGGCCGCGCCGGCTGGGTAGCTAGTCCGCGATCCCTACGCTCAGCGCGAGCGTTGCCCCTCCTGGGGGCCGTCCAGCTGCTTGCGCGCTTCGGGCAGCAGGGCGGCGCGGAAGTCCGACTCCGCGTACGGTCGGTTGGGCTCGAGGCCGGACGGACAGGGGGCGATGGGCACGAAGGCGTCCGCGGTGCCGTCGGCACTGCGCAGCCACAGCGCCAGGCAGTACGCGCCGGGAACACGGAGCAGGGTCAACTCGTGGTCGCCCTTGGTGCGCCGGCTCCACTGCTCGGCGGCGGCTTCGCTCTCGGTGCTGCCGGCGGCGTGCGGGCCGCGACTCACCGAGGCGAACTTCAGCCCCTTGGGTGTCTGCGCCAGCTCGGCGGCGGCGATCGCGCGGCCCTTGCTGTCGATCAGGAGGCTACGCCAGCCGGTGAGCTTGGCGGCGGTGGCGATCGCCGTGCCCGCGACGAGCTGGTCGAGACCCAGGTTGAACACCCGGTGCGGCGCCGCCAGACCCTGGACCGCGGACAGCTCGGCGTCGACCAGGCCCGGTGCGAGATGTCGCTCCAGGCCTTCCCGGAGAAGCTTCTCCGTGCCGCGGGGTGCTGCCGTCACCTTGATGGGCATGATCGGCCTCCCTCAGGCCTTCGTCCGGTAGGAGTGCGTCCACGAGCCGGAGCCCTGGTAGGCCGTCCGGAACGTGTCGTAGTCCCACACCGACGTGCCGTACCAGGGGTCCTCGATCTGGATGGTCCGCCCGCGCCGGAGGAGGTTCCAGGTGTAGCAGCTGACGACGTTGAAATGTCCACCGCCGCCCGACCAGCCGATGCGCACGCCGAGCGGGCGGCCGTTGTCGAGCTCGGTGCGCAGGTCGGTGAAGGTGGTCGTGGTGCCGGTAAAGCTGGCCAGGTGTCCCACCCGCGTGAGGACGGTGTTGAGCGTCCAGGGCTGGTTGCAGTTGCTCGAGGAAGGATTCGTGCAGCAATCACTGCGGCCCAGCTCTGCGTTGACCAGGCTGCACTGGGTCCACGTGCTGGCGGCGTTGTAGTAGTGGGCCACGCTGGTAGCGGTGGCCGACCAGCACCACTGCGTCTGCTCCTGCGCCTGCATGGTGAAGCACAGGCACCGGCGCCTCGTCAGCCGGCGGATGAGGTCGAAGATCGAGACGACGCGCCGGGCGACCAGCGCCGTCTTCACGATGGGGCGTCTCGGTCTCGCCGGGCGTCGCGAGCGCCGGGAGGATCGGCGAGCCGATCGGTGAGTCGCCATTCGTCACCTCCGGGGTGTTGCCGTCGATGCTGCACCCGCAGCATGGGCGCAGTCAAGGAGCGCAGCGTAGATCTAGACGATGATCTCCCAGCCGCTCTGGTAGCGATCAAGCTCCTTGGTGGTATAGGCGTCCATCGGGTGCTCGCGCTCGGGGATGTCGACGTGCTTGTCCTCGCCACAGAGCGCGGTGGTGAAGTAGCGCTGGCCGGTGTCGTTGATCACGGTGACGATGGAGGGCAGCTCGGGGTGGGCCCGGGCCAGCTTGAGCGCGGCGGCCACGTTGCAGCCGCTGGAGATGCCGCAGAAGATGCCTTCCTCGGCGGACAGGCGGCGCGCCGTCGCCACGCTCTCCTCGGTGGTGGTGGTGATGACCCCGGTGAGCTGGGAGACGTCGAGGTTGCGCGGCACGAAGCCGTCGCCGATGCCCTCGATACCGTGATGCCCCCACTCGCGCCGGGCCAGGAGCGCGCACTCCGCGGGCTCGACGGCGTAGAGGCGCACGGCGGGGTCCTGCTGGCGGAGATACCGACCCACTCCCGTGAGTAGCCCCCCCGAGCCTTGCGAGTCGACGAAGGCGCCGACGCCGCCGCGGCGCCCGCCCATCTGCTCCCAGATCTCGGGTCCGGTGGAAAGCGTATGGGTCTCGACATTGTCGGGGTTGTCGAACTGGCCGGGCACCCAGTAGGTGCCGGGCTCGGCGTCCCGGATCTCGCGCAGCCGCTCCAGCGCCAGATCCACGTCGCTCTCTCCGCCCGGGGTGAAGACGAGGGCGGCGCCATAGGCCCGCATGATCTTCTTCCGCTCCTCGCTCATGCCCTCGGGCATGACGATGGTGCAGGGATAGCCCTTGACCGCGGACACCCAGGCGCAGGCGATGCCGGCATTGCCGGTGGAGCACTCCAGCACCCGCATGCCCGCCTTGAGCTCGCCGCGGGCCTCGGCGCGCTCGAACATGTGGAGGTAGATGCGGTCCTTCAGGCTCCCGGTGGCGCCGTACCACTCGACCTTCACGTAGATGGCGGGCTTCGCGCCGCTCGTCACGCGGTTCAGGCGGACGAGCGGCGTGTTGCCGACCGCGGCTGCGATGGACGGCAATGCCGCCGCGTAGCGGGACCAGACCGGGGTCAAGTTATTTGCCGAACCAGTCGCGCAGCGGCTTCACGATCGCGCCCGCCTTCACGAGGCCCTCGCGCACCGCGGCCACGATCTTCTCCGAGCCCGGGCTGTCGCCGTGGATGCAGATGGTCTGGATCTTGGCGTCGATGAGCTTGCCGCTGATGGTGCGAACCTTGCCCTCCATCACCATGCGCACGGCCTGCTCGGCGGCCTTCGCGGGATCCGAGACGAGGGCGTCCTTGCCCAGCTTGCGCGAGACGAGCTGGCCGTCGTCGGCATAGACCCGGTCGGCGAAGCCCTCCGCGGCCACCTTCACGCCGGGCACCTTGCGCGCCTCGGCGTCGTACTTGGTCATGGCCATGGTCATGAGGATGAGGCTCGGATCCAGCTCCTTGACGCCTTCCGCGGTGGCGCGCCCGAGCGGGAGGTTCTCCTCGAACATGTGGTACTGGATGCCGTGGGGCTTCACGTGCTGAAGCGTGGTGCCCGCGGCCTTCGCGAAGGCCCACAGCGCGCCGATCTGGTAGCGGTGGATCTCCTTCAGCTCCTGCGGAGAGACGTCCATGCGCCGGCGCCCGAAGCCCATGAGGTCGGGGAGCCCCGGATGCGCGCCCACCGCGACGCCGTGCTGAAGGGCCAGCTCCACCGTCTTCGCCATCACGTGGGGCTCACCGCCGTGGAAGCCGCAGGCGATGTTCGCCGAGGTAATGTTCGGCATGATCTCGTCGTCGGCTCCCAGCGTCCAGCGGCCGTAGCTCTCGCCCATGTCGCAGTTGATGTCGATATAGGTGCTCATAGTCTCGGCAAGACCTCCTTGGCGATCCGCTCCACCTGCTCCGGCTGATAGCGGTAGGGGATCAGGATGATGCGATTGACGCCGGTCTGCACGTGCGCGCGCAGCTGGTCCACGCACTCGGCGGCGCTGCCGTGAATGGCATGCTCGATGGTGGACTCGCTCCAGGCGGCGGTGTCCCACTCGGTGGACAGCCACTGCCGCATGTCCGCCGCGGTCTGCTGCCGCGACTCGCCCACATAGATTGCCAGCTGGTTCGTGGAGCGTGAGCTGCGCGGGGTCGCGCCCGGCCTCGCGGGCGAAGGCCTTCACCTTCTCCCAGCCCTTGGTGAAGCTCTCCGGCGTGTAGAAGTAGGTGAGCCACCCGTCGCCCACCGTGCCCGCCCGCTTGAGCACCGCCTCGACGTAGCCGCCGATGAGAATGGGCGGGCGCGGCCGCTGCACCGTGCGCGGCACCATCACCGCCTCGCGGAGGTTGAACTCGTCCACCTTCAGGGTGACGCGGTCCTCCGTCCAGAGGCGCATGAGGATGTCGAGGTTGCGCTCGAATTGCCGGCCACGCTGCTTGAACGGCACGCCCACCGCGTCGAACTCGCGCGCATACCAGCCCGCCGCCACGCCGAGGATGAGGCGCCCGCCCGAGATCACGTCGAGGCTGCCCAGCGCCTTGGCCGCCACCACCGGGTTGCGCAGCGGAAGGACGAGGACGCCGGTGCCCAGGCGGATCTTCCGCGTCCGGGCGGCGATGGCGCCCAGCATGGTGATGGAATCCACGATGGGGAAGGAGGGCTCGACGCCGAGCAGCACGTGGTCCCAGGCCCAGAGCGACTCGAAGCCGAGGGCTTCACCACGTTCTGCATACGCGTAGAGGCCGGGGATGTCGGGCACCTCGCCGGGGCCCACGAAGTTCCGGATGGCGAGGCCGAAGTCGGTCATGGTGTCGGGCGTCTCCTAGCCGATGAACTGCCGGTCGGGATCGAGGGCACGGAGGATCTGGAGCTCCTTCTCGCTGGGGGCGGGTGCGGTGGCCACCTCGTCGGCGACGAGAAGGTCGAAGGGCGTGTGATCGCGCACCTGCTCCACCGTGATTCCAGGATACACCGCCTCCAGGCGCATGCGCCGGGAGGTCGGCTCGAAGCCGAAGAGGCCCAGGGTGGTCACCACGCGCGATACCCCGCCGAAGAGCAGGCCGGCGCGCTCGCGCGAGTCGCCGCCGCTGAGGTGGCCGGGGCTGGTGATGAAGTCCACCTTGGGAATGAAGCGGCGCTTCTCGTGCACGGTGAGGATGATCACCCGCTGGCAGAGCGAGATGATGTCGTTGGCGCCGCCGGAGCCGGGCAGGCGGACCTTGGGCCGATCGTAGTCGCCGATGGCGGTGGTGTTGAGGTTGCCGTACTGGTCGATCTGCGCCCCGCCGATGAAGCCCACGTCGAGGAAGCCGCGCTGAGCGATGAGGAACGCATCGGTGATCCCGGGCAGCATCTGCGCGTGATAGGCGGCCCGCATCTCGTTGGTGGAGATGGGGAGCCAGCCGGGCCGCCACTGGGGCCCGATGATGCCGCCCTCGATGACCATGGTGAGGCGCGGGGCGTGCAGCCGCTGGGCCAGCACCGACGCCATCATGGGCGCGCCCACGCCGGTGAACACGGTCTGATGGTCGCGAAGCTCGCGCGAGCCCATGACCGCCAGCAGCTCATTCGCGGTGACTTCCCGGGCCGTCTCCGTCACGAGCAGAGCTCCCGGCCGCGCCGCTCGGCATCCGCGCGCATGGCGTCGGGGAACAGCGCCAGGTAGTCGGTGTGCCGATCCGGCGCGTACACGTAGCGCTCGAGGTACCGTTCCACCCCGGCGGCGCCGTGGGCCTGGATGCCGGCGACGTACTCGCCGAAATGGCCGGGCTCGGAGTCGTAGAGGCCGTAGCACTCGTGCGGGTAGGAGCCCCAGGGCACGTGCGCGAGGGCGTCCACTGCGAAGCCGGGGATGACGGTGCGGTCGGGATGGCGGCGGATCTCCTCCTCGGGCACGATCTCTTCCGCCGTCACCAGCACGGTGGCGGCGGCGAAGGCGATGTCCGCGTCCATGTGCGGATAGCCGTCGATCTGGCAGTTGCCGAAACGGTCGGCGCGCTGCACGTGGAGCAGCGCCACGTCGGGGTAGAGCGCGGGCACCGCGTGGAGCGTGGCGCCGGTGTACGGGCACTCCACCGTCTTGGATCCGCCCACGCCCATGAGGTCCGAGCCCAGCATGGTGAGGGTGGGCAGGAAGGGCAGGCCCATGGCGGCGGCGCGGAAGCGCAGGCCCAGGCCGAGGTGGCTCCACTCCTCGATGGGGACGCGGCCCGACTCCACGTACTCGCGCATGATGCGCGAGAGCCCCCAGGGAAGGCCGATACCCATCCAGGCGGTGATGACCTTGTCCGCCGCCCCCGCCACCATGCACCACTCGCCCTCGTAGCACATGAGGTTGCGCGCGATGGTGAGGCCCCGCGGCCGCCGGCGGAGGACGGCGCGGATCAGCGCCAGCGGCGTGCGGCTGTAGAGGATGCCGCCGAAGGCCACGATGGCGCCGTCGGGAACCCGGGCGGCGGCGTCCTCGAGCGAGACGAGCTTCTCGCCGGCGCTCTTCGGCTTGGCTTCGAGTCGGCGGCGGGCGACGCGGAAGTCGTAGTCGCGGGGGGAGATGGTCACGGGCGTATTCTCGTGGGCGCCACGCAGGAAAGTCAATCGGTTCCCTCATTGACAGCCGCGACGAACTGTACGATAACTACCGGCGACAGCGGATCAGAGTCGACCCGCTTGCCGTTCACCCCGGAGAACAAATCCCCCTGAACCAGCATGGGACGGACAGGAGGTCGGTGATGAGGCGAGCCGCGGTCGGTCTGGGTATCGTGGTGGCCGTGCTGCTGGGCGCGGTGGCGCCGGCGGCGTGGGCGCAGGAGACGGTGAAGGTCGGACTCATCCAGCCTCTGTCGGGCCCCGTGGCCGCGTCCGGCAACTACGTCCGGATGGGCGCCGAGATCGGCCGCGACTGGATCAACGGGCGCGGGGGGGTGCTCGGCCGCCAGATCCAGCTCCTCATCGAGGACAACAAGTCCGATCCCAAGGAAGCCGCCACCGCCGCCGAGAAGCTCATCGTGCGCGACAAGGTGCCGGTGATCGTGGGCGCGTGGGGCTCCTCGATGACGCTGGCCGCCATGCCCAAGCTCGAGGAGTACGGCGTGCCCATGGTGGTGGAGACCTCCAGCGCGGCCACCGTCACCAAGCGCGGCAATCCCTGGGTGTTCCGCATCAGCCCGCCCAGCGAGATGGAGGCGGTGGGACTCGAGAAGTACCTCAAGGATCTCGGCATCAAGCAAGCGGACTTTCTCGCCGTCAACACCGACTGGGGCCGCGGCTCCGTCACCGCCTTCGGCGATCTCCTCAAGAAGAGCGGCGCGACGGTGGGGGCGGTGGAGTTCATGGAGCAGGCGGCCACCGACATGAACGCGCAGATCACCAAGGTGAAGGCGGGCTCCGCCGACACGCTCTTCCTCACCACCAGCGTGGAGCAGATCACCCTGGTGCTGAAGCAGGCGCAGGAGCAGCGTCTCACGCGCAAGGTCATCACCACCGGGGGCTCCTCGTCGCCCAGCCAGCTCATCAAGCAGGCGGGGGCGGCGGCGGAGGGCACGCTGCACATCCTCTTCTTCCTGCCCTGGTTCCCGGAGGCGATGCCGGACGGCAAGCTCGCCAAGGCCTTCGTGGACGAGTGGAACAAGCGCGGCCATCCCTTCGAGGGGCTGACCGAGGGCTTCCGCGGCCACGACGGCGTCCTCACCGCGGTGGAGGCGATCCGGATCGCGGGCAAGGCCGAGCCCAAGGCGGTGCGCGACGCGATGTGGCAGGTGAGCGTGATGGGCGTGAACGGGCCCATCAAGTTCGAGAAGGACGGGCCCGCGGGCAAGGAGAGCGGGCAGAGCAAGCCCAGCATCTTCATCGTCCAGATCAAGGACGGCAAGATCGCGCTCCCGTCGTTCGCCGCCAAGAAGTGAGGCGGGCCGCGGCGCGTCCGGCTTGGACCAGCTCCTCCAGCACCTGCTGAACGGGCTGCTGCTCGGCAGCACCTACAGCCTGCTCGGGATCGGGCTGACGCTCGTGTTCGGGTTGATGAACGTGGTGAACTTCGCCCACGGCGAGTTCTACACGCTGGGCGCGTACGCCGCCTTCGCCGTGCTCGTCGGGCTGTCCGTCAACTTCTTTCTCGCGCTCCCCCTCGCCATCGTGGGCGGCGCGCTGGCGGGGGCCGGCTGCGAGTGGCTCCTGCTCCGGCCGCTGCGCGGGGCCTCCATCGACACCACCATGCTGCTGATGATCGGGCTCTGGATCGCGCTCCAGAACGGCGAGCTGCTCGCCTGGGGCGGGGTGGCCAAGAGCGTGCCCACCCCCTTCTCGACCACGCCCGTGGTCATCGGGCCCGTCTCCGTGTCGACGCTCCGGATCTTCGTGTTCGTGATGTCCCTGCTCCTCATCGTGGGCGCGCATCTCCTCCTTGCCCGCAGCCGGCTGGGCCGCGCGATGCGCGCCACCTTCCAGGACCGGGAGACCGCCGCCCTCATGGGCGTGAGCATCGAGCGCATCCACACCATCACCTTCGCGCTGGGCGCGGGCCTTGCCGCCGCGGCGGGTGCGCTACTGGGGCCCGTCTTCCTCCTCTACCCCTCGATGGGCGATCTGGCGTCGCAGAAGGCGTTCTCGGTGGTGATCCTCGGAGGGCTCGGCAACTTCGCCGGGGCCGCCGTCGGCGGCGTCCTCCTCGGCGTGGCCGAGGAGCTGGGGGCGGGGTACGTGTCCTCCGGGTACCGCGACGCGGTGGGCTTCGTCATCATCGTGGCCATGCTGCTGGTGCGCCCCTCCGGGCTCTTCGCCCGGGCCGAGCGAGTGGGCTGATGCGGGGACTGGCCATGGTGCGTGGGGCGCTCGTCCTCGCGGTGGCGGCCACCGCCCCCTTCTGGGTGTGGAATCCCTACCATCTGCACACCCTCATCATGGCGGGCATCTTCGCGGTGCTGGCGCTGTCCCTCAACCTGCTGCTCGGCTACACGGGCCAGCTCTCCCTCGGTCATGCCGCCTTCTTCGGGATCGGCGCGTACGCCTCCGCGCTCCTCACCGTGAAGCTGGAATGGTCGGCGTGGATCGGGCTCGTCGCCGCCGTCCTGCTTCCCGCGCTCACCGGCTGGGGGATCGGCCGGCTCGCGCTGAAGCTGCGCGGCGCCTACTTCGTGCTGCTCACCATCAGCTTCGCGGGCGTGGTCTCCTTGGTGAGCGTGAACTGGATGGATCTGACCAACGGCCCCCTCGGCATTCCCGGCGTGCCCGCGCTGGCGGTAGCGCTGCCGGGGCTTCCCGAGCTGCCGCTGCGGAGCAAGCCCGCCTTCTTCTACGTGGTGCTGGTCGCGGTGGTGGCGGCCTATGTCGTGTGCCGGCGGCTCATCGCGTCCCGCATCGGGCGAGCGCTGGTCGCGCTGCGCGAGAACGAGACCCTGGCGGAATCGGTGGGCATCGACGGCACGCACTATCTCGTGGTGGCGGCCGTCATCAGCGCGGGCATGGCGGGCGCGGCGGGCGGGCTCTACGCGCACTACACGCGCTTCGTGAGCCCCGAGGTCTTTCTCTTCACCTACACCGTCACCATGGTCATCATGGTGGTGGCGGGCGGCAAGGGGACCCTGAGCGGGCCCATCGTGGGCGCGGTGATCTTCACCGTGCTCCCGGAGACCCTGCGCGAGCTGACCTCCTGGCAGTGGCAGATGCTGCTCTACGGCGTGCTCCTCATCGCCACGCTGTTCTTCATGCCGCAGGGCATCGTGCCCACCCTGCGGGACCGGTGGCGCCGCGCATGAGCGGCCCCGCGGGAGGAGAGGCCGGGGGAGGGGAGGCCGGCAATCTCGGGGTGCACGACCTCGTGGTGCGCTTCGGGGGCGTGAGCGCGCTGGCCGGGGTGAGCTTCGCGGTACGGCCGGGCGGGGTGACGAGCCTCATCGGCCCCAATGGCGCGGGCAAGACCACCGCCTTCAACGTGATCACGGGCTTTCAGACGCCCACCTCGGGGCGCGTGGCCTGGGCCGGCCGGGACGTCACCGGCTGGCGGCCCTGCCGGATCGCCGCGCTCGGGCTCGTCCGCACCTTCCAGAAGACCAGCGTGTTTCCCGCGCTCCCCGTGCTCGAGAACGTGCTCACCGGATTGCACCTGCGCGGAGAAACCGGGCTGGCCGCCGCGCTGCTGCGCCGGCGCCGCGTGGCGGTGGAGGAGCGCGCGCTGCGGGACGAGGCGGTGGCCGTGCTGGACTTCGTGGGGCTCGGGGCGCGCCACGACGAGGTGGCGGGCGACCTCTCCTACGGCGAGCAGCGGCTGGTGGAGCTGGCGGTGGGCATGGCGGCCCGCCCGCGCCTGCTGCTCCTGGACGAGCCCGCCTCCGGCATGACGCCGGCGGAGAAGACGGCGACGGCGGGGCTCATCCGGAAGATCTGCGAGACCGGCGTCACCGTCCTGCTGGTGGAGCACGACATGCGCCTGGTGATGGGCATCTCGGACCGCGTCCTCGTCCTCAATCACGGTCGCCTCATCGCCGATGGCCCGCCCGCGGACGTGCAGCGGGACCCCGAGGTGATCCGCGCCTATCTCGGCACCGGCCATGCTGCAGCTTGAGTCCGTGTCTGCGGGGTACGGCCGGGTGGGGGTGCTGGCCGGGGTCAGCCTGGAGGTGCGCCGGGGGGATTTCGTCTGCCTGGTCGGCGCCAATGGCGCCGGCAAGACCACCACGCTCAAGACCATCTCCGGTCTCCTCCGGCCGTCCGCCGGCCGCATCGTGTTCGAGGGGCAGGACATCGGGGGCCGGAAGCCCCAGGACATCCTGCGGCTGGGCATCGCCCACTGTCCCGAGGGCCGGCGGGTCTTCCCGCATCTCACCGTGCAGGAGAACCTGGCCATGGGCGCCTATGTGCGCCGGGACGCGGCCGCGGTGGCGGCGGACCTGGAGCGGGTGCTGGCGCACTTTCCCGTCCTGGCCGAGCGCCGGCGCCAGCCGGCGGGCACGCTGTCGGGCGGTGAGCAGCAGATGCTGGCGATCGGGCGGGCGCTGATGGCGCGGCCCCGGCTTATCATGTTCGACGAGCCGTCGCTGGGACTGGCGCCCACCGTGATCGAGACGACGTTCCGCATCATCGGAGAGATCCAGAAGGACGGGACCACCGTGTTCATGGTGGAGCAGAACGCCTACATGGCGCTTCGCATGGCGACGCGCGCCTATGTGATGGAGACGGGCCGCATCACGCTGGAGGGGCCCGCGCGCGAGCTGCTCGACGACGAGCACGTCAAGAAGGCCTACCTGGGAGGCTAGTCCGGAGCATGGGAGCCAAGTACTTCGGCGCATCGGTGCCCCGCCGCGAGGACCCGCGCCTCTTGCGCGGGGAAGGTCGCTTCGTGGACGACCTCAAGCTGCCCGGCCTGCTCCACGCCGCCTTCGTGCGCAGCCCGCACGCCCACGCGCGCATCACCGGCCTCCGCACGGAGGCGGCCGCCGGGCGGCCCGGGGTCGTCCGCGTGCTGACCTTTGCGGATCTCGAGCGCTGGATGAAGCCGCTGCCGCTCTTCGGCGCCATCCCCGCCGGCCTCGCCGCACGCGTGCAGGTGAGCATGAAGCAGGTGGGCCAGCTCGCGATGTGCCGGGACACCGCGCGCTTCGTGGGCGAGATCGTGGCCATGGTGGTGGCCGACAGCCGCGCCCTGGCCGAGGACGCGGCGGAGCTGGTGGAGGTGGACTACGACCCGTTGCCGGTGGTCACCGACATGGTGGCGGCCGGCGAGGCGGGCTCGCCCGTGCTCCACGCGGAGTGGGGGAGCAACGTGGCGCTGGAGTTCAAGACCGGCTTCGGCGACGCGGAAGCCGCGCTGCGCGCCGCCGACGTGCGCGTGCGTGAGCGCTTCTACGTGCACCGCTATGTCGGCATGCCGCTCGAGACGCGCGGGGTGGTCGCCCAGTGGGACGCGCGCGACGGCAGCCTCACCACCTGGAACGGGACCCAGGTGGTCCACTTCGTCCAGCAGGGCCTGGTCGCCGCCCTCGGGCTGCCCGCCCACAAGATTCGCGTGATCGCCCCCGACGTGGGCGGCGGCTTCGGCACCAAGGCCACCGGCTATCCGGAGGACCTTCTCATTCCCGCCGCCGCCATCGTGTGCCGGCGGCCGGTGAAGTGGACGGAGGACCGGCGCGAGCACATGATGGCCGCCGCGCATGCGCGGCACCAGGTGCACGACATCGAGATCGGCGCCCGGCGCGACGGGACCATGGTGGGCGTGCGCGACCGCATCTGGGTGGACCTGGGCGCGTACAACTCCTGGGGGATCGTGCTCCCCTACAACACGGTGGCCCACCTCCTCGGCCCTCACCGCGTCCCCGCGCTCGACGTGGAGTGCCGCGGGGTGGTGACGAACAAGACACCCAACGCGCCCTATCGCGGGGCGGGCCGGCCCGAGACGGTGTTCGCCATGGACCGCATCGTGGACTGCCTGGCCACGCGCGCTGCGCATGGATCCGGCCGAGCTGCGGCGAAAGAACTATCTCTCCGCCGCCGACCTGCCCTACGAGCTCGACATCCCCTATCGCGACGGGAACCGCCTCATCTATGACAGCGGTGATTTTCGCGCCAACCTCGAGTCGGCGCTGGAGGCCATCGACTATCCGGCGCTTCGCCGCGCGCAGGCCCAGCGGCGGGACCAGGGCGTGTACCGGGGCATCGGGATCTCCGGGTATGTCGAGGGCACCGCCATCGGCCCCTACGAGGGCGCGACGGTCCGGATGGATGCGTCCGGGCGGGCGGTCGTCGCCACCGGGGCCTGCAGCCAGGGTCAGGGGCACGAGACCTCCTTCGCCCAGGTGGCGGCGGACGCCCTCGGCATCCCGCTGGACTGGGTCACCGTGGTCGGCGGTGACACCGCCGCCATCCCGTTCGGCATCGGCACCTTCGCCAGCCGGAGCGCCGTCAACGCGGGCTCGTCGATCCACGTGGCCGCCGGCAAGGTGCGCGACAAGCTCGCGGAGGCCGCCGCCGCGCTGCTCGAGGCGTCTCCCGCCGACGTGGAGATCGTGGACGGCGTGGCCTCGGTCCGGGGCGCGCCCGGCTCGGGATTGCCGCTCGCGCGCGTGATCCAGGGCTCGCTGCCCACCTTCGCCAAGCCCAGCGCCGTCTCGCCGGACTTCGAGGCGACGATCTATCACCACCAGCCCACCGTCACCTACACGAGCGCGGTGCACGTGGCGCACGTGGAGGTCGACGTGGGTACCGGCGCGGTCCGGCTGCTGCGCTACGTGGTGGCCCACGACTGCGGCCGTCTCATCAATCCCCTCATCGTGGAGGGGCAGATCCACGGGGGCGTGGCCCAGGGGATCGGCGGCGGGCTGCTCGAGGAGATGGTGTACGACGAGCAGGGCCAACTCCTCACCGGCACCTTCATGGACTACCTCGTGCCGACGTCGATGGAGCTGCCGCCCATCGAGACCGTGCACCTCGAGTACCCATCGCCGCGGAACCCGCTGGGCGTCAAGGGCATCGGCGAGGGGGGCGCGATCTCGCCGCCCGCCGCGCTCGCCAACGCGGTGGAGGACGCACTGGCGCCGTTCGGCGTGCGCGTGACGCGCGCTCCGCTCGGGCCCTCCACCGTGCTCGACCTCATCAGGGCCGCCCGAGCAACCGGCGAGCAGGCGGGAGGCCGCCCATGAAACCGGCGCCGTTCGAGTATCTCGCCCCCGCGACGATCGCCGAGACGGTGGCCGCACTCGCCCAGCACGGCGACGACGCCAAGGTGCTGGCGGGCGGTCAGAGCCTGGTGCCCATGCTCAATCTCCGCCTCGCGCGTCCCGCGGTCCTGGTGGACATCAACGGCGTGACGGAGCTCGACTCACTCCGCGAGGCCGACGGCCGGGTTCACATCGGCGCGCTGAGGCGGCAGGCCGGGGTCGAGCGCTGGGCGGGCACGCGGCTGCCGCTGATGGCGGAGGCGCTGCGCGCGGTGGGGCATGCGGCCATCCGGAACCGCGGCACGGTGGCGGGGAGCGTGGCGCATGCTGATCCCGCGTCCGAGCTGCCCGCGCTGCTCCTCTGCCTCGACGGGGCCGCGGTGGCGCGGGGTGCCGGCGGCGAGCGCGTGATCCCGGCGGGCGAGCTCTTCCGCGCGCCACTCACCACCGCGCTCCGTCCCGACGAGCTGGTCACGGAGGTACGGTTCTCTCAGCCGAGGCCGGACGCGGGCTGGGGCTTCGCCGAGGTGGCCCGTCGTCACGGCGACTTCGCCCTCGTCGGCGCCGCCGCGCTCCTCTGGCTGGACGACGGCGGGCGCGTGGCCGGCGCGCGGCTGGCGCTGTTCGGCGTGGGCGGCACGCCGCTCCGGGGCGGCGCGGCGGAGGCGCTGCTCACCGGCCAGGCGCCGAGCGCCGAGCGCATCCGGGAGGCCGCGCGCGCCGCCGCCGCGGTCCTGCGCCCGGATGGCGATCTCCACGCCTCCGCGCGCTATCGGAGCGAGGTGGCGGCGGTGCTCGCGGAGCGCACGTTGACCGCGGCGCTCGGCCGCTGCCGGAGGGCGGCATGACGCGCACGGTGCGGCTCACCGTCAACGGGCAGACGCGGGCGGGCGCCGCCGAGCCCCGGCTGTCCCTGGCCGACTTCCTCCGTGAAGTCCTCGACCTCACCGGTACCCACGTGGGCTGCGAGCATGGCGTCTGCGGCGCGTGCACCGTGCTGCTCGACGGGGAGCCCATCCGCGCCTGTCTCATGCTGGCGGTCCAGGCGGCGGGGCGCAGCATCACCACCGTCGAGGGCCTCGCGCCCGGGGACGGGCTCAGCCCGCTGCAGCAGGCGTTCCAGGACAAGCATGGCCTACAGTGCGGCTACTGCACGCCGGGCATCCTGCTCACCACGCAGGCCTTCCTGCGCCAGAACCCGAGCCCCACGCGCGAGGAAATCCGTGAGATGCTCGCGGGCAATCTCTGCCGGTGCACCGGTTATCACCTCATCGTCGAGGCCATCGAGGCGGCCGCCCACGGGCTCGCCCGGTCCCACGCTCCGAAACCCGCATGAGGAGACCTGCTATGCGCGCTCGTACCGTCGTCGCGATCGTCGCGTCCCTGCTCGCCGTGGTGGCCCCGGCGCCGGCCGTCTGGGCCCAGAACTCGCTGGTGGTGAGCGTGTGGGGCGGCAACTGGAAGGACACCGTCGAGAAGGTGATCGGCAAGGCGTTCACCGCCAAGACCGGTATGCCGGTGGAGTTCGAGGTGGGCGGCACCATCGACCGCCTCGCCAAGGCCCGCGTGGCCAAGGGCAATCCGCTGGTGGACCTCAACTTCACCACCACCCACGTGGCGCGGCTCTACATCTCCGACGGGCTCTACGAGAAGCTCGACATGAGCAAGCTCCCCAACGCCAAGGAAATCGCCCCCGAGGCCATCCGCAGCGATTTCCACCTGGGAACCTGGGCGTACGTCTACACCGTGGTCTACCGGCCAGATCTGATAAAGGAAGACATCACCAAGTGGTCCGATCTCTGGAAGCCTTCGCTCAAGGGCAAGATCGCCATGCCGGACTTCGATCCCTCCCACATCATCACCATCGCCGCCCTCATGGAAGGCGGCAACGAGGTGACCTGGCAGAAGGGCGAGGCCAAGCTCAAGCAGATCAAGGAGTCCATCGCGGCCTTCTACTCCACCGACGCCCAGAGCCAGGACCTCATGAAGACGGGCCAGGCGCCGGTGCAGGTGATGCTCTCCGTCAACGCCTATCACCTCCAGGAGCAGGGCATCCCGGTGAAGGTGGTGCAGCCGGTGGACTATCCGGGCATCGTGGGCATCGACACGCTGGGGGTCATGGCGGGCACCAAGAAGTCGGAGGCCGCGCATCAGTTCATCAACATCGCGCTCTCCAAGGAGATCCAGGGCGAGCTGGTCAAGGCGCTACGCGCCGGCCCCGTGAACCTGGGTGCCGGCGTGCCGGCCAACCTCAAGGGCCAGCCGGGCATCTTCACCACCGCGGCGGAGTGGAAGAGCCGCGGCTACATCATGAACGACGAGGCCCGGGGCAAGAACCTGCCGCTCTGGCGCGAGTGGTTCACGGCCAATATCGTCAAGAAGTGAGGTTCTTTCTCACCCCCGCCTTCGTCGTGCTCGCCGTGTTCGGGGCGGCCCTCGCCGCCCTGTTCCGGTGGAGCCTGCTCGAGTTCGTGCCGGGCTCGCTGCAGACGGGCGGGCTCACCCTCGCCAACTTCCGCGCGGTGCTGGCGGGCCAGTACGTGGACGCGGTGTGGGACACGCTGATCCTGAGCGCGCTGACCACCGTGCTGACCCTGGTGGGAGCCTATCCGGTGGCCTATGCGCTGGCGCGGACGCCGTCGCGCCGCGTGCGCTCGGCCCTCCTGGTCCTCACCCTGGCGCCCTTCTTCACCGGCGCGATCGTGCGGACCTATGCCTGGGTGCTGGTGCTCGGCAACACCGTGGTCACCTGGCCCATCCCCATGCTCTTCACGGAGCGCGGCGTCCTCGTGGGCCTCGTCCACTTCTCCCTGCCGACCATGATCCTCATCCTCGCCGCCGCCTTGAGTCACATCGATCCCGTCTACGAGCGCGCGGCGGCAAGCCTCGGGGCCTCTCCCGCGCGCGTCTTCCGCCGCGTGACCCTGCCGCTGTCCATGCCGGGCATCGTGTCCGGCGGGCTCATCGTCTTCGCCTGGACGCTCTCCGCCTTCCCCACGCCGGAGCTGCTCGGCGGCGGCAAGGTGAAGATGATCGCCAACGTGGTGAAGGACCTTGGGCTCGACTCCTTCAACTGGCCGGGCGCGGCGGCCTTCGCCATGGTGACGCTCGCCCTCACCCTGACACTCCTCATGGGGCTGGGGCGGCTCACCGGCCGGCCGCGCGGCATGATGCTGCGCCTGGCGGTGCTCGCCCTCGTGGCCTTCATGACGGTTCCCACCGTCGTGGTCATCGCGGTGTCCTTCAACCCCACCGCCATCCTCTCGTTTCCCCCCGCCGGCTTCTCCTGGCGCTGGTACGTCAACGTGCTCACCTATCCGCAGTTCCAGCGCGCCGCGCTCAATAGTCTGGTGGTGACGGGCGGCGCGGTGGCCCTGGCGCTGCCCATCGGCACTTTGGCCGCGCTGGCGCTGGAGCGCGGCCGGCTACGCGCGCCCAATGTCTGGGCCGCGCTGCTGCTCTCGCCGCTGGTGGTGCCGGGCGTGGCGGCCGGCCTCGGCTTCCTCATCCTCGCCGCCGCCGCCGGCCTCCTCCGGAGCCGCGTCGTGCTCATCGTCGCCCACGTGGCCCTGGTCCTGCCGTTCGTGGTGCGCTCGGTGTGGGTGAGCGTGCGCAACCTGGATCCGACGCTCGAGCGCGCCGCGGCGAGCCTGGGGGCGACGCCGTGGCGCACGTTCTTCCGGGTGACCCTGCCGCTGCTGCGACCGGGCCTGTTCGCGGCGCTCCTGTTCGCGGTGGTGGTGTCGGCCAACGAGTTCGTGGTCTCGCTCTTCATCTCGAACCGCGTCACCGAGATCCTGCCGGTGGCGATGTTCAGCTACGTGGTCAACTACACGGATCCCACCATCGCCGCGCTGTCGAGCCTCTTCATCCTGGCTACCTTCTTCCTGGTCTGGCTCGCCGACCGCTATCTCGGTCTCGGCCGGGTGTTCCTCCAGCACTGACATGGCCAAGGCGGTCCCAAAGGCTGTGCCAAAGGCGGTGGTAGAGCTCCAGGGCTGCACGCGCGCGTACGGGACCGTACGCGCGGTGGAGGCGCTCGATCTCGCGGTGGTCGAGGGCGAGTTCCTCTCGCTCCTCGGCCCGTCGGGCTGCGGGAAGACGACCACGCTCAACCTGATCGCGGGCTTCGTCGAGCCCACCGCGGGGCGCATCCTCATCGACGGCGAGGACGTGACGGGCCGCCCCGCCCACCTCCGGGGCCTCGGCGTGGTGTTCCAGTCCTACGCGCTCTTCCCGCATCTGTCCGTCTTCGAGAACGTGGCCTTCGGGCTGCGTGAGCGGCGCGTCTCCAGCGCGGAGATCAACCGGAAGGTGGGGGAGGCCCTCGCCCTGGTGCGCCTGGAGGGTCGGGAGCGCCAGCGGCCCGCGGAGCTGTCCGGCGGCATGCAGCAGCGCGTGGCCCTGGCCCGCGCGCTGGTCTACCGGCCGCGCGTGCTGCTGCTCGACGAGCCGCTGGCCGCGCTGGATCGCAAGCTTCGCGAGGAGATGCGCGACGAGCTGCGCGCCATCCAGCAGTCGGTCGGCATCACCACCGTCTTCGTGACCCATGATCAGGCGGAGGCGCTCGGGCTCTCGGACCGGATCGCGGTGATGAGCCATGGACGCATCGAGCAGCTCGGCGCCCCCCGCGAGATCTACGAGCGCCCCGCCACGCGCTTCGTGGCCGACTTCATCGGCGCCTCTACCGTGCTGCGGGGCACGGCCGCGGGAGGGGACGCGGTGGCGCTGGGCGGCGGGGCCACCGTCCGGCTGGCCGCCGGCCGCGCGCTGCGGGCGGGGGAGACGGTCGACCTCGCGATCCGGCCCGAGCGCGTGCGCCTGGCGGCGGGCCCCGCGGATAACGTGGTGGCGGCGCAGATCGAGGGGCTCGTCTACCAGGGATCCCAGACGGACGTGACGGCGCGGCTCGCCGACGGCCAGCGTGTGCTGGTGTTCGTCGTCGAGCCCGCGCCCATGCCGCTGGCGCGGGGACAGACGGTGCATCTGCTCCTGCCCGCCGATGCGTTCATGGTGCTCAGCGGCGCGGGAGTGACGCCGTGACCGGCGCCGCGCGCATCGTCGCGGGGCTCGAGTCCGCCGGGGTCACGCTGGCCGCCTCCGTGCCCGACACCTGGATCGGCCGGCTCATGGCGGAGGTGCGCCGCTCGCCCCGCATCCGCACCGTGGACGTGGCGCGCGAGGAGGAGGCGGTGGCGGTGGCCTGCGGCGCCAACCTCGCGGGCGGCCGCGGCGCGGTGCTCATCCAGAACGCGGGGCTGCTGAACTGCGGCGGCATTCTCGGCGGGCTGGTGGCGCTCTACCGGCTGCCCTGCTTCTTCATCGTGTCGCTGCGCGGCGACGCGCGGGACCCGATCTTCTATCACCAGCCCAAGGGCAAGGTGACCGAGGCCACGCTGAAGGCCTGGGGCCTGGCGTATGCCCTCGCCGACAGGTCGGGCGACCTCGCGGCCCAGGTTCGTACGGGTGTCGAGGCGGCGGCCGCGGCGCGCGCGCCCTATGTGCTGCTGATCAGCGGGGAGGACCTCGCGTGACCGGCCGCAAGCCCTTCCTCGACGCGCTCGTCGCCTGGCTCCGCGCGGAGGACGTGCTCATCTCGTGTCTCGGCGCCAATGCGCGATGGCTGCCGCACCTGCGGGTCCGCTCGCCCGTCTTCGCCATGTGCGACTCGATGAGCGCGGCCATTCCGCTCGCGCTGGGCGTCGCCTTGACGCGACCCGACCGCCACGTGGTGGCGCTGGAGGGCGACGGCTCGCTCCTGATGAGCCCGAACGTGCTGGCCACGGTGGCGGCGGCACGGCCCGCCAACCTCACCATGATCCTCTGGGTGAACGGGTACTACGAGTCGTCCGGGGGGCAGGCGCTGCCCGCGGCGCCGGTGGACTGGCCGGCCCTGGCGCGGGCCGCCGGCATCGCAAAGGTGGAGACGGTGACGGAGCCGGGCAGGCTCGCGCGAGCGCTGGACGCGGCGCGCGCCGCCGGCGAGCCCGCGGTGCTGGTGCTGCCCATCGCCTTCGATCCCGCCGAGGAGATCCCGCCCTACTCGGAGCGCCCGGAGGAGATCACGGCCCGCTTCCGGCTCTAGGGGAGCGGACACTCCGCGCCCGTCTCGGCCCATGCTCGAATCAGCGCCGCGAAGGCCCCGTGCGTCCCAGGGGGAGGCCGGCGCCCCTTTCCCGGCGCCCACGCCCAGATCACGAGCGCATCGTTCGTCACGTGGGTGACGAGATCGTCGATGCTGCGGCTGCCGTTCTTGTCCGGGTCCTTGAGCTGGACGCAGATCCTCGGAGAGCGGGAGCCCGCGCAAGCCCATGGAGGCCGGCGCGAGATTCCAGCCGGCGAGCCCGGGCATGCCGACCGCGTCGTAATTGGCATCCTGATGACAGGCCGGGCAGCGGAGGCCGGGCGCGCCGAGGCCGTCGGCGCCGCGCCGCACCGCCGGCTGATGGGGTACTCCCTCATCGCCCTGCCGAGCGCGATCGTCTCCGGCGTGGCAATTCCGACATCGCGGATGCTGGAAGACCTTGCCGGCCTCGACGAAGAGGGCAATCGAGCGCTGGGTCCGGTCGACGATGGAGGCGAAGGCCTCGGGCCCGCGCAGCGCGGCGGCGTCCTGAGCGCGGGCTGCGCGAGGGGCGCCGCCGCCGGCGAGCGCGGTGACGGCGATGGCGGCGGCCACGATGGCCGCGTACCCTCCCCGGGCGCGCGCGGTCATGACGGCCTCGCGCCGCCGCCGGCGAGCCGGGAAAACGGCAGGCGATGGACCGGGCGGCCGCTGAGCGCGAGCCAGGCATTGGCGACCGCCGGCGCGATGGGCGGCACGCCGGGCTCACCGACCCCCGTGGGCGGCGCCGCCGAGGGCACGATGTGCACCTCGACGCGCGGCATCTCGTCGATGCGCAGGATCCGGAAGTCGTGGAAGTTGGACTGCTGCACCCGCCCGTCGACCACGGTGATCTCGCTCCAGAGTGCCGAGCCGAGGCCGAAGCCGATGCTGCCCTCCATCTGCGCGCGCACGACGTCGGGATTCACCGCGATGCCGCAGTCCACCGCGCAGACGACGCGCTCGACCCTGGGGAGGCCATCGCCGTCGCGCGACACCTCGGCCACCTGGGCCACGACGCTCCTGAACGACTCGTGCAGGGCCACGCCCCGAGCGCGCCCGGGCGGCAGCGGCTGGCCCCATCCGGCCTGGCGCGCGGCCAGGTCCAGCACCCCCAGGTGACGGGGATGGCCCTGCAGCAAGGCGCGGCGCGTGTCCACGGGATCACGGCCGGCGGCGCGGGCCACCTCGTCCAGGAAGGTCTCGGTGGAGTACGCGGTATGCGTGCTGCCCACCGAGCGCCACCAGAGCACGGGGATGCCCACCGTGGTGGTGTGCAGCTCCACGGCGATGTTCGGGATGGCATAGGGCAGATTGGCGGCGCCCTCGACGGAGGTGAGGTCGATCCCGTCCCGGATGCGAAGGGGAGCGAGCGGCGTCCCCGTGACGAGAGACTGTCCCACGATCCGGTGTTCCCACGCCACGATGCGACCGCCCCCATCCAGCCCCGCGCGCAGCCGGTGTACGTAGAGGGGCCGATAGGAACCGCCCTGGATATCGTCCTCGCGGGTCCAGATGAGCTTGATCGTCCGCGCGCCGCCCGAGCGCCTTGGCGACGCTGGCCGCCTCGACCGCCACGTCGCCGCGCGCTGTGGAGCGGCGGCCGAAGCTGCCGCCGGCGAGGAGGGTGTGGATGCGCACTTTGTCGGACGGGAGGCCGAATACCGCCGCGACCGCCTGCTGCTCGATGATCGGGGTCTGGGAGGCAATCCAGACCTCGCACCCGTCCGCGCCGAGCCTGACCACGCAGTCGAGCGGCTCCATGGGAGTGTGCGCGAGGTACGGGAACTCGTAGACGGCCTCGAGCACCCGGGCCGCGCCGGCCAGCGCCGCCTCCGGGTCACCCTGCCGGCGCGCCCGCGCGCCCGGCTGCGCGGCGAGCACACGGTAGGCGGCGTAGAGCTCCGCGCTCCCCCGCCTCTCGGCGGCGGTCTCGTCCCAGTCGATGCGCAGGGCGCTCCGGCCCTTGATGGCGGCCCAGGCGCCTCGCGCGACCACGGCGACGCCGGACGGGACCGGCACGACGTCGGTCACGCCGGGCACCCGCCGCGCCGCCGAGGCATCGAACGACTTCACGGTGGCGCCGAATCGGGGCGGGCGCGCGATGACGGCGGTGAGCATGTCGGGCAGGCGGACGTCGTACGTGTACTCCGCCGAGCCGGTCGTCTTGGCGCGCGAGTCCACCCGGGGCGCGTGCCGCCCGATCAGCTTGAAGTCCTTCGGGTCCTTGAGGGTGACCTGGGCCGGGGGCGTCTGCCGGGCCGCGTCGGACGCCAGCTCGCCGAAAGTGGCGCGGCGGCCGCTCGCCGCATGCGCGAGCACGCCCCGGTCCACCGTGATCTCCCCGGCCGGCACCTTCCAGCGCTGTGCCGCCGCCGCGATCAGCATGGCGCGGGCGGTGGCGCCGGCCCGGCGGAGCTGCTCCCAGGAATTGGCCATGGACGTGCTGCCGCCGGTGCCCTGCATCGGGCCCCAGGCCAGGTTGTTGTAGCGCGCGACGTCGATGGGCGCCTCCTCGACGCGGATCTGCGACCAGTCGGCGTCGAGCTCCTCGGCCAGGAGGGTCGCCAGTCCGGTATGCGCGCCTTGCCCGAGCTCGATGTGCTTCGCGATGATGGTGACGGTATTGTCCGGCGCGATCCGCACGAAGGCGTTGGGCGCGAGCACGGCCGGCGCCGCCGTCCCGCCCTGAGCGGACGCCCGATCGAGGCGCAGGCCGATCACGAGCCCCATCCCGGCGACCGCCCCGCTCACGAGGAACTGGCGGCGGCTCGGCATCACAAGGTCTTCGCCGCCTCGTGAATGGCGGCGCGGATGCGGACATACGTGGCGCAGCGGCAGAGGTTGCCGGTCATGGCCGCGTCGATGTCGGCGTCGGTCGGTCTGGCGACCTCCGAGAGCAGCGCCACCGCCGACATGATCTGGCCGGACTGACAGTACCCGCACTGCACGACGTCCAGGCGGTTCCACGCCTCCTGGACGGCCTGCGCGACCTTGCCCGATACGCCTTCGATGGTGGTGACTCGACGGCCCTCGGCCGCGGTGACGGGCGTCACGCAGGAGCGGACCGCCTGACCGTCGAGGTGCACCGTGCACGCGCCGCACTGGGCAGCCCCGCAGCCGTACTTGGTCCCGGTGAGCCCGAGCTCCTCGCGCAGCACCCAGAGGAGCGGTGTGTCGGGGTCGGGCGCCACCTGAACCGCGCGGCCATTGACGTGGAAGGTCGCCATGACAGTCTCCCGCAGCCGTCAGCGGCCGGCGCGGCCGGCCGCGCCCACCGCGTCCAGCAGCGGTTCCGGCGTATCCGGATTGATGGAGCAGTCGGGCCCGAGGAGCAGCCAGCGCCCGCTCATCTCATCGAGGGCGCGCCCGGTGCGCGCCACGAGCTCGTCGGCCGACAGGGACGCGATCTCGGGCTTGGCGGGAAGCCCGCCCACCACCGCGCGTCCCGTGCGCTCGTGTACGGTGGCCAGGCTCGGATTGCCCGCCACGGTGGCCCAGGAAAACGCCGTCACCGGATAGTCAACGAACTCCTCGAGGAGGATGCCGCTCCCGCAAATGTGCAGCAGGTTGAAGGGTGCCATCACCACCGATCCCAGCACGCGCAGATCCCAGGGCCGCTGCCAGCGCCGGCACTCATCCGCCGACATGAGCGACCGGGTGGCGACATTCGTGGCGTAGAAGAGCCCGTCGGCGCCGGCGGCGACGCAGGCCCGGGCGTACTCGGCGAGCGTATCCGTCATCACGCCCAGCGCATGCTCGGTCTCGCGGGGCGCCGAACGGGCCAGCGCCAGGGCCTGATCGCGGCCGCCGTGGCAGAGCATGGGCAGGACCATCATGGGCGCGAAGATGGTCCAGATGATGGGCACGTCCGGCCCGACGCCGGCGCGAATGAGGCGCAGCGCTTCGAGCTGCTCCCCAAGAGCCCCCGCGTGCGGGTCGGCGGGACGCAGCCGCGCGAGATCCGCCGCGTCCGCCACCGGCGCCCGCGTCACCGTGAAGGGCCGTGCGCGATCGTCGGACGGCGCATAGGTGAGCCCCCACATCTCCGCGAAGCACTGGGCACGCGACTGCGGCTTGAGGAAGTCCCAGTCGAAGCGGTGGAGGAGCCGCCGCGTCTCCTCCGCCAGCCCCTTCGCGGAGTTCTCGGTGGCGAAGTTGTGGAGCCAGAACGCCAGGGGCACGCGGTCCACCGGGGCGCCCCGCAGCGCCGCCATCACCCGCTCGCGCTTGGTCATGGGCGGGAGGGTACCACGGCTACATCTGGCCGAAGAAGGCGAGGTACTCCGCGCGCAGGAAGCGCTCCAGCAGGAGCAGGAGCACGGCGCCGGGGACCATCAGCACCAGCGCGGTGACCGACGCGATCTGCAGCTCGTAGCCGATCGACGCCGTGTACATGTAGACGGGCAGGGTGGTGACGAAGGGCGCGCCCACGAGCAGCGTCCCCGTGAACTCGTCGAGCGAGTAGAGGAATACGAGGAGCGCGCTGGCCACGATGCCGGGCACGGCGAGCGGGAGCGCGATTCCCAGGAAGGCGCGCGTGGTGGAGGCGCCGAGGTTCCAGGCCGCTTCCTCCAGCTCGGGCGCGATGGCGCGGAACACCGCCGTCATGGTCCAGACGGCGAAGACGAGGCCGCCCACCAGATGCACGAGCACCACGCCCGGCACGGTACCGGCCAGGCCCCAGCGGTAGAACTCGCGCGTGGCGCTGGCGAACACCGGGAGCTGCGGGAAGGCCTGGGGGAGCAGGAACAGCAGGAGCACCACCGTCCGGCCGCGGAAGGCGAGGCGGGCCAGCGCGTAGCCGAGCGGCACCGCCAGGATCAGCGCGAGCACCGTCACCACCGTCGCGACGACCAGCCCGGTGCGCAGCGGCTCCAGGAAATCGCCCGTCGCCATTCGCGCCCAGTACCGAAGCCCGAAGCGCTGGGGCCAGGGGCTGCCCGCCGTCCACCGTTCGGCCAGCGACCACACCACCAGGCTCGCCAGCGGCCCCGCCACCACGAAGGCTGCGACGGCCAGCGCGGCGGCCCGCCCGACGAGTCGGCCGAGCCGGGGGGACGGGCCGGAGACGGGCCCGTCAGCCATGCCGCCCGGACGTCAGTCGGCGGACGTAGACGAGCGCCGCGCCCATGGCCAGCAGGTACGCCACCACGCCGAGCGCCGAGGCGGTGGCGAAGTCGCCGTGCTGGCCGAAGCGATAGTAGACGTCGATCATCAGCATCTGCGGGCCCCCGCCCCGTCCCATCATGAGCGGGATCGAGAACGACGCGAGCATCGAGGAAAAGATGAGGATCGTGCTCACGGCGAGGGAGGAGGCGGCCATCGGCACCAGCACGTCGCGCGTCACCCGCCCGGTGCCCGCCCCGAAATTGCGCGCCGCCTCGAGATAGCTCTCGTCGACGGATCGAAAGGCCCCCAGGAGGAGCAGGACAGCAAGGCCCAGGTGCTTCCAGGCCAGGGCCACCGCGATACCGCCCCATGACGAGGAGAACCCCGGCACGTAGGGGCTCATGAAGACGCGCAGCGCGTGGCCGACCACGACGAACGGCACGAACAGCGGCACCTTCAGGAGAAACTCGACCGGTCCGAACGCGCGGGCCCGGAGCCAGCCGCAGGCGGGGATGGCGACCGCGAAGGTGAGGGCGGTGCCCGCCGCCGCCACGCCGACGGTGTAGGCGACGTCGACGGCGTAGAGCCGGCGGACGGTCTCGTAGTTGGCCAGCGTGAGGGCGCCGTCGCGAGTGAAGCTGGCGGCGACCGAGGCCGCCAGCGGCCACAGGAACACGAAGCCCAGGACGGCCAGCGCCGGCGCGCAGAGGGCGGCCCAGAGGAAGCGCTCGGCGACGGTCAGCGCACGATCTCCTCGTACGCCAGCGTGATCAGGTCGTGGTACTCCTTGATCGGCATCTGCCGGGAGTACCGGGCCAGATCGGATGCGCTCACGCCCTTGAAGAGGAGCTCCTTCGCCTTGGGGCTGATGAGGGGCAGCACGCGGTCGGCGTCGACGCCCGGATACCAGCCGAAGCGCTCGACGATGGCCTTGGCCTGGACCTCGGGCGTGGCGACGTAGTCGATGTAGCGCACCGCCGCCTCGCGGTTGGCCGCCTCCCGGGGCACCACCAGGTAGAGCGGGTAGATCGGCAGCCCCGGCGCGATCAGCGAGGGCGTGATCGACGGGTCCATCCGGCCTTCGTTCTTCCAGGCGACCAGCTGGTCGATCCAGACCGCGCCCATCCAGATCTCGCCGCGATTGAGCGCATCGAGGGTGCCGGCGTTGCCGTTCGTGATGAACGCATCGCGGTTGAAGTCGCGGAGGGCGGTCACGGCTCCGCGGATCGCCCCTTCCCGGGCCTTGTCGAAGGGGCCCTGCGTGAGCTGCGTGTAGAGCCCGGTCTTCCAGTACACCCAGCCCATGGTGAAGCCGACGCCCGACACGCCGCCCTTGATCCCGTTGTAGCCGAATTTGCCGGGGTTGGCCTTGGCCCAGGCGGCGAGATCGTCGAAAGACTTCGGCGGCGCGGGGACCTTGGCCGGGTTGTAAGCGATGGCGATCTGGTTCTGGAACATCGGCACCACGTAGCCGTCGACCTTGACGCCGAACGCCTCCTTGACCTCGGCGCCCTTCACCAGGGCCGCGTGCTTCATCTGCGGCACGTAGGCGTGGAGCAGCCCTTCCTTCACCATCTGCGAGGCCACCGCCATGCTCACGAGGGCGACGTCGATGTCCCAGTCCTTGCGGCCGGTGTCGGCCTGCGCCTTGATCTTCGTGTAGATGGCGCGGCTCGCCGGCTCGCCCGTGCCCGTGCCCACCACGTTCAGATCGACGTCGGGCGCCTGGGCCTTGAACCCGGGACCGAGCAGCGTCTTGTGCACCTCGACCACGTTCACGTCGGCGCCGATCGCCACGTTGAGCCGGGTGGCGGCGGACGCCGGCAGCGCCAGGACGAGCAGCAGGGTCAAGAGTCTGACGAGCATCGCGGATGTCTCCTTGTGCGCGGGCCGCCATGGGTCCGGCGGCTCCGCGTTCAGCGTTCGGTGTCCTCGTACACACGCAGGCGGTCCGGCGCGACCCGGACCGTCACCGGGCCTTCCCCGACCGGCTCGGGGCTGTCGGCCATGAGCAGGGCGTCGCCCACCCGCACGTAGTGGCGATAGAAGGCGCCGAGAAACAGCCGTTCCTCGACGTGCCCGGCCAGCGCGCTCCCATCACCTCCGGCCGCGCTTCTCGGCTCGAGCGTCACATCGGACGAGCGCACCACGACCACGACGGCGCCGCGCGCCCGCCCGTCGTACCGCAGGCAGTGGCCGGCCACGTGGAGCGAGCCGGCCTCCACCCGCCCCTCGAACCGGGTGCCCACGCCCAGGAAGTCGGCGGCGAACACGCTCGCCGGGCGGCGGTAGACGTCCTCCGGCGCGCCCACCTGCACGACCCGGCCGGCGTGCAGGAGCACGACCCGATCGGCAATGGCGAGCGCCTCCTCCTGGTCGTGGGTGACGTAGATGGTGGTGATGCCCACGCGCCGCTGCAGGCGGCGCACCTCGACCCTCAGGCGCTGGCGCACCTTGGCGTCCAGGTTCGACAGCGGCTCGTCGAGGAGGAGCACCCGCGGCTCCACCACCAGCGCGCGCGCGAGCGCCACTCGCTGCTGCTGGCCGCCCGACAGCGCGCCCGGCTTGCGGCGGGCGACCGCCTCGACGTCGCCGATCTCGACGAGCGCGAGCGCGTCGAGCGCGCGGCGCCGGATTTCAGCGGCGGCGACGCGCCGGAGCCGCAGGCCGTAGGCGACATTGTCGAACACGGTCATGTGGGGCCAGAGCGCATAGCTCTGGAACACCATCGCCGTCCCGCGCCCCTGCGGCGACGTCCCCGTCACGTCCTCGCCGGCGAATCGGATGGCGCCCGCGTCCACCGAGACGAACCCGGCGATGGACCGCAACAGGGTGGTCTTGCCGCAGCCCGAGGGACCGAGGATCGCCGACAGGCGTCCGGCCTCGAACTCGAGCGTCACGTCGCGAAGGGCCTCGACCTGGCCGTAGCGCTTGCGGACGCCCTCCACGGTCACGGGGATCATCGGCGAGAGTCTAGCGCGTCGCGGCGAGCTCCGCGCGTGACGGCACGACTACGAGAGCCACGTGCGAGCCCGCGCGCCGACCCGGCCGCGGGTCCGCCCGGCGGCGGCCAGCGCGCGGGCCACGGCGTCCTCGGGGGACCGTGCCACGACGATGGGCACCCGGCGGCCGTCCGGCTGCCGCAGCCGCCAGGTCCGGAGGCCGATCACCGGGATGCCGAACTTGAGGGCCAGCGCGATCTCCGAGAGGGTGCCGTACATCCCGCCCACCGCGATCACCGCGTCGCAGGAGCGGACCAGGATCACGTTGCGCGCCTGGTCCATGCCGGTGACCACCGGGATCTGCACCCAGCGGTTGGCCCCGCCGCGGTCGAACCCGGGAAGAACACCGACGACGGTCCCGCCCGCCTGGGCCGCGCCGCGCGAGGCGGCTTCCATGACCCCGCCGCGACCGCCGGTGAAGAGCACCGCGCCCGCGGTGGCGATGGCTCGCCCGATGCGCTCGGCGGCGGCGGCGGTTCGCCTCGAGCAGGCGCCTTCGCCGATGACGGCGACCTGGCGGATCACGGCGGAAGACATAGCGCCGCGCCCTCCGGCGTGTCAAGGCGGGTCTGAACTACCACCACATCTGGGGTGGGACGGAGACTCGGGCTACCGCATCTTGAGATTGCCAGCACTCAACACTTGATGTGTAATCAGATTCACTCAGCGCGCCCAGGTATCTATTCAATGGCCATAGCGAAAGAGTCCTTGCCCCCGCCAGGGTGGGGTCTCGAGAGCATCGCCTCCATGCTGGAGGCGTTTCCCCGAGGCCAGCTCAGCGAGATCATCGGCCCGCGGTCCGCGGGAGGCAGCAGTCTCCTCACCGCGCTCCTGGCCCGGGCGACCGCCGCCGGCGACCTCGTCGCCCTCGTCGACGGCGCCGACGCCTTCGACCCCGCGGGAGCGGCCGCCGCCGGCGCCGAGCTGCGCTCGCTGTGCTGGGTGCGCGGGGGCGGCCGGCTCGATGCCGCCTGCCGGGCGGCGGAGCTACTCGCGCGCTGCGAGGGCTTCGCGTGGGTGGCCCTCGATCTCGCCGCGGACCTGACCGGTCCCGCCCGGATGCCGCCGACGTTCGCGCCGGCCACCTGGATACGGCTGCAGCGTGCGGTGCGCGACACGCCCACCCGGCTCATCGTCCATGCCTCGCGGCATCTCGCGGGGAGCGCGGCCGCGCTCGTGCTGGGGGTGGAGCGGGGGCCGGCGCGCTGGATGGGCTCGCCCCGCCCCCGTCGGCTCGACGGCCTGGGCTCGCGCGTGCGCGTGCTGCGCGCCCGCCCACCGGCTCCCATCGTGGGAGGGAGCGGGAAGGAATGGGTGATCGCGTGGCGGCTCTGAGGCGGCTCGGCTGTCTCCTCGTGCCCGGCTTCGCCGCCGCGGCGGCGGTGCGGGCCGAGCCCGCGCTCGCCGGACAGCCGCTGGTCATACTCGACGAGGCGCGTCCCGGGCGGCTGGTGCGCGAGACCAGCGCGGCGGCGCGCGCCCTGGGCATTGTCCCCGGCATGACGGAGGCGGCGGCGCTGGCGCGGCCGGCCCGCGTGATCTGCCGCGAGCGCGTGGCCGCCCACGAGGCCGCGGCGCAGGCGGCGCTGCTGGAGGTGGCGCTCGCGCATTCGCCCCGCGTGGAGGAAGGCGGTCCCGGCGAGGTCTATCTCGACACGGCCGGTCTCGGCGCGCTGTTCGGCGACGAGGCGGCGCTGGCGCGGCGGCTCGCGGCGGCGACGGCCGCGGCGGCCCTGCCCGCGCGGGTGGGCATCGCGGGCAGCCGCGTCGCCGCGCATCTCGCCGCGCGCTGGGGCGCGGGCGCGGAGTGCGTCCCGCCCGAGGGCGACGCCGCCTATCTCGCTCCCGCGCCGCTGGGGCTGCTGGGTCTGCCCGTGGAGCTGGCGCGACGGCTGGAGCGCTGGGGGCTCCGCACCCTCGGCGAGCTCGCGGCCCTGCCCGCGCGCGAGCTCTTCGAACGGCTCGGCGCCGACGGGCCGCGGCTCCAGGCGCTCGCGCGCGGCGAAGACCCGCGCCCGCTCTTGCCCTGGCGGCCTCCACGCTCCTTCGAGGAGACGCGAGAGCTGGACTGGGCGGCGGACAATCTCGAGCCGCTCTTCGCCCTCTTCGCCGAGCTGGCCGACCGTGTCTGCGTGCGGCTCGAGGAAGAGGCGCTGGCCGCCGACCTCTTCGAGTGGTCATGCCATGTGGCGGCCGGGCGTGGGCCGGGGCGCGAGGTGCACGGCTCCTTCGTCCCGCCCGTGCCCACGCGTGAAGCGGGCGCGGTGATGGCCGTGCTCCGCGCCACCCTCGCGGCCACCCCGCCCACCGGCGCGGTGACGGCGCTCATGCTCCGCGCCCAGCCGGTGCGTGTGCTCGCGGCGCAGGAGCCGCTGGCGGGCGAGCCGCGGCCGAGCCCGCGCGCGCTGGCCGAGACCATCGCGCGGGTCATCGGGGTGGTGGGCGCCGGCAATCTCGGCGTGCCCGTGCTCCTCGACACGCATCGCCCCGACGCGATCCGCCTCGAGCCCCTCAATGTCCTCGCCCAGGCCCTCGCCCATGTGCCTTCTCCGCCCGGAGGAGGAAACGGGCCGGGGGAGGGCGGAGTCCTCGCCCTCCGCCGGCTCCGCCCGCCGCGGCCGGCGCAGGTGCGTCTCGTGGGCGGCCGGCCGGTGCATCTTCGCTCCGGTGGGCTCGCGGGCGCCATCGTGGCCAGCGCGGGGCCGTGGCGCGTATCGGGCGAGTGGTGGCGGGAGAGCCGCTGGGGCGCGGATGAATGGGACGTGGAGCTCACCGACGGCACGCTCGGCCGCCTGGCCCATGACGGCTCCGCCTGGGTGCTCGAAGGCGTGTACGACTAGAGGCGTGAACATGGACATCCGGCCCTTCCAGGTGAATATCCCCCAGCCCGCGCTCGACGACCTGCGGGCCCGTCTCGCCCGCACCCGCTGGCCGGACGAGGTTCTCGCCGCGGGCTGGGACTACGGCGCGAACCTCGCCTACATGCGGGAGCTCGTGACGTACTGGGGCAGCGGCTTCGACTGGCGGCGGGAGGAGCGGGCAATGAACGCGCTGCCGCACTTCCGAGCCGACGTGGAGGGGGTGGGCATTCACTTCATCCACTTGCGGGGCCGGGGGCCGGCCCCGATGCCGCTTCTCATCACGCATGGCTGGCCGAGCTCCTTCGTCGAGATGCTCGCACTGATCCCCCTTCTCGCCGATCCCGGCGCTCACGGGGGCGATCCCGCCGATGCCTTCGACGTGGTGGTGCCGTCTGTGCCCGGCTTCGGATTCTCGGACCGGCCGGGGCGGGGCATGACGCGGAGCCGCGTGGCGGGACTCTGGGCGCGGCTCATGGACGGCCTGGGCTATGCGCGCTACGTCGCGCACGGCAACGATATCGGCGCGGTGATCTCGGGCTGGCTGGCCCACGACGCGCCCGAGCGGCTGATCGCGCTGCACACCTTGATGCCGACCTTCCCGTCGCCGGTGATCGGCGCGGACGTCCAGCCCCTCACCGAGGCAGAGCGCGCCTTCGCCGCGCTCCAGGCGCGCTGGATGCAGGACGAGGGCGGCTACAACCTGATCCAGGAAACCCGGCCGCAAACCCTGGCCTATGGCCTCCACGATTCCCCCGCCGGGCTGGCCGCGTGGATCGTGGAGAAGTGGCGCGGGTGGACCGATCCCGCCGGGGAGGTGGAGCGCTACTTCTCGAGAGATCTTCTCCTCGCCAATATCACGCTCTACTGGCTCACCGAGACCGTCAATGCCGCGAACCGCTCGTACTACGAGCGGGCGCGCGAGCCGCGCTCGATCACGACACGCATCGCCGTCCCCACCGGAGTGGCCCTCACCACGGAGGACATCCAGCGCCCGCCACGGGAGCGCGCCGAGCGGAGCTACGCCGACATCCGCCGCTGGGTGGAATTCCCGCGCGGCGGCCACTTCATCGCCGCCGAGGAGCCGGCGCTCCTGGCCGCGGAGCTGCGGGAATTCTTCCGGCCGTTCCGGACCGTGCGCTAGTCATGGCCCGCCCCGCCATCACCGTCCTCGTCACCGACATGGACAATACCCTCTTCGACTGGCTCGAGATGTGGCGCACCGCCTTCGGCGCCATGCTCGATCGGCTCGTGATCGATAGCGGCCTCCCGCGCGAGACCCTGGAGGAAGAGCTGAGCGCGGTGCACCGGGAGCACGGCACCACGGAGTACGCCTTCGCCATCCAGGCGCTGCCCTCGCTGCGCGCCCGCCATCCCGGGGAGGACCTGCCCACGCGCTACGCCGCCGCCATCAAGGCCTATCGCACCGCGCGCCGCGGAACGCTAAAGCTCTATCCCGGCGTCCTCGACACCCTGCGGGCGCTGCGGGCGGCAGGGACGCGGGTGGTGGCGTACACGGAGTCGCGCGCCTTCCACGCGAGCTACCGCGCCCGCGCGCTCGGTCTGGACGGTGTGCTCGACGCCCTCTATTCGCCCCCCGATCACGCGCTGCCCGACGGGCTCCGCCTCGATGACATCCGCCGCTACCCCCCGGAGCACTACGGCTTCCGGCACACCGTGCACCGGCACACGCGGGAAGGCGCGTGGAAGCCCGACGCCGCGGTGCTGCTCGACCTGCTGCGCGGCGACCTCGGGGCCGAGCCCGGCGAGGCGGTGTACGTGGGGGACAGCCTGGTCAAGGACGTGGCCATGGCGCAGGCGGCGGGAGTGGCCGACGTGTTCGCCCGCTACGGCGACGTCCGCGGCCGGCCCGGCTACGATCTGTTGCGACGGGTGTCCCACTGGACGCCCGCCATGCTCGCCGGCGCGGAGCGCCTCGCGGAAGCCGACGTGCGCCCCACCCATGTGCTGAAGTCCGGCTTCGCCGAGCTCCTCGACCTGATCGAGCCGCGCCGCTTCACCCCGCGCCGCGGTGACGGTCAGTCGGAATAGAAGTGTGGGCGCAGATCTTCTTCGGGGACGAAGCGAGCCGCCTGGCGAAAGATCGCCCGGCACGTACCGGTGTCGAGCTCGGGATGGGAAGGGACAGTCAGCGTCTGTGTCGTTCCGTCGGTCAGGACACGACGGAGCTTGATGTGGCTTCCACGTTGTGAGTGAACGGTGAAACCGAAGCGACCGAGAATTACGACGATCTCCGCGCCAGAGAGGCGCCGGAGCCTAGGCATGCGTCGGCAGGAGCTCCATGGTGACGAGGACGGTCGGGTTCGGTACGAGACCGAGGGATGCGAGATCTTCGCCGTCGAGATGGAGAGCGACGGCTTCCCCGAGGTTCTTCGTTACCTGATCCAGCGTCTGTCCCTGGGTGACGACCGGGATCTCGAGGCATTCGGCCACGTACCCCGACTGCTCGCCCTGACGGATCACCGCCTTGATCGTGTGCTGGAGCATCAACGTCCCCCTTGTTGGACTCTAGTATAGCGTAGGGCGCGCGCCATGTTCGTCGAGCTGCATGCCCGCAGTGCCTTCAGCTTCCTCGAGGCGGCGGCTTTGCCCGAGGAGCTGGCCGAGCGGGCGGCCGCGCTCGAGCAGCCGGCGCTGGCCCTCCTCGACCGCGACGGGCTCTACGGCGCGCCGCGCTTCTACCGCGCGGCGACCCGCGTCGGAATCAACCCCTTGGTCGGAGCGGAGGTCACGCTGGCGGAGGGCGGCCGGCTGCCGCTGCTGGTGGAAAGCCCCGAGGGCTATCAGAACCTCTGTCGGCTCCTCACCAAGATGAAGATGCGCGCCTCCTCCAAGGACACCGGGGCGGCTACGCTCGACGAGATCGCCGAGCACGCGGTGGGGCTGGTCTGCCTCACGGCGGGCGAGGACGGGCCCGTGGCGCTGGCGCTGGAGGCCGGCGGCGCCCCCGCGGCGCGCGCGCTGCTCGACCGGCTCACCGGCGTCTTCGGCCGCGGCAATGTCTATGCCGAGCTGCAACGCCACTTCCGCCGCGCGGAGGAAGCGCGCAACGAGTGGCTGCGGGGGGCGGCGGCCACGCTCGGCCTGCCGCTCCTCGCCACCAATGCGCCCGCGCATGGCCGAGCGCGGCCAGCGGCCGCTCCTCGACGCGCTCACCTGCATCCGGCATCACACCACCCTGGATCGCGCGGGCCGGCTCCTCGCCGACAATAGCGAGCGCCATCTGCGGCCTACGCGCGAGGTGGAGCGCCTCTTCGCCGACTGCCCCGACGCGGTGGCCAATAGCGGCGAGCTCGCCATCCGTCTGGCCTTCACTCTCAAGCACCTCGGCTACCGCTTTCCCGACTATCCGCTGCCGCCGGGGCAGACGCCCATCGGCCTCCTTCGCCACCTCGCCGAGGAGGGACGCCGGGCGCGCTATGGCGACGGCGAGCTCGCGGAGCGGGCGCGGCAGCAGATCGCGCGCGAGCTGGAGCTCATCGGCCGGCTCGACCTTCCCGGCTATTTCCTCATCGTCTGGGACATCGTCCAGTTCTGCCGCGCCGAGGGCATTCTCGTGCAGGGGCGGGGCTCGGCGGCGAACAGCGCCGTCTGCTACGCGCTCGGCATCACCGCGGTGGACGCGGTGGGCATGGATCTGCTCTTCGAGCGCTTCCTCTCCGAGGAGCGTGGGGAGTGGCCGGACATCGACCTCGACCTGCCCAGCGGAGACCGGCGCGAGCGGGTGATCCAGTACGTCTACGAGCGGTACGGCCGTCTGGGCGCCGCCATGACCGCCAACGTCATCACGTACCGTGGTCGGCTGGCGGCGCGCGAGGTCGGCAAGGTGCTGGGCCTGCCCGCCGACCTCATCGAGCGGCTGAGCGGGTTCGTGACGGACTTCGAGTTCAAGGATCCGGGCGACACCCTCCTCGCGCACCTCGCCGCCGCCGGCTGCGATCCCGCCCACCCGCGCATGCAGGTGTTCGCCGCGCTCTGGTCGGCCATCCAGGATCGCCCGCGCCACCTCGGTCAACACTCGGGCGGCATGGTGATCTGCCAGGGACGGCTCGACGCGGTGGTGCCGCTCGAGCCCGCCACCATGCCCGGCCGCTCCGTCGTCCAGTGGGACAAGGACGACTGCGGCGCGTTGGGCATCGTGAAAGTCGATCTCCTGGGGCTCGGTATGATGTCGCTGCTCCAGGACGCGATCGAGATGATCTCCGCGCGGGGCGGCGCCGTGGACCTGGCTCATCTGCCGCCCGACGATCGGGCCGTCTACGACATGCTGAAGCGCGCCGACACCGTCGGCGTCTTCCAGGTGGAGAGCCGGGCGCAGATGGCGACGCTGCCACGCCTGCGCCCCGAGCGTTTCTACGACCTCGTGGTGCAGGTGGCCATCATCCGGCCGGGGCCCATCGTGGGCGACATGGTGCACCCCTATCTCCGCCGCCGCGCCGGCCGCGAGCCGGTGACAGTGCCGCATCCGACGCTCGAGCCCATCCTGCGGCGCACGCTCGGCGTGCCGCTCTTCCAGGAGCAATTGCTCCGCATGGCCATGGCCACCGCCGGCTTCACCGGGGGCGAGGCCGAAGAGCTGCGCCGCGCGCTGGGCTTCAAGCGCGCCGCCCGCGCCATGGCCGACATCGAGGGCAAGCTCCGCGCCGGCATGGCGCGCCAGGGCATCACCGGCGAGCCGGCGGAGGCCATCATCCGTTCCATCACCGCCTTCGCGCTGTATGGCTTCCCCGAATGCGTGGTCGGCGAGACGCGGGTGATCGACGCCGATACGGGGCGCCGTGTAAAGATCGAGGACGTGGTGGCCGGGCGGGTCCCGCTCACCCACACGCTGGCCTGTGATGAAGACCTGCGCATCCGCAAGCGGCGCGTGCTCGGCGCGACGGCCAGCGGCCAGCGGATGGTTTACCGTGTTCGTACCGCGCTGGGCCGCGAGGTGACGGCCACCGCCGAGCACCCGCTCCTGACCCTGGACGGCTGGCGTCCCCTCGGCCACCTGCGTGTGGGGGATGACATCGCCGTGGTCTCCGATCCCATGCCGGATGCGAAGGTCGATTGGGATCCCGTCACCGCGATCGAGCCGGTGGGAATGCAGGAGACCTACGATCTCTCCGTCGAAGAGGACCATAACTTCATCGCCAATGACGTCGTCGTGCATAACTCGCATGCGGCCAGCTTCGCGCTCCTGGCCTATGCCAGCACTTACCTCAAGGCGCATCACCCGGCGGCCTTCTACGCGGCGCTGCTCAACAACCAGCCCATGGGCTTCTACCACCCCGCCACCATCGTGCGAGACGCCCAGCGTCACGGGCAGGTGATCCGCCCCATCGACGTCACGTGCTCGGGCTGGCTCTGCGCCATCGAGACGGACAGCGCGGTGCGGCTCGGACTCCGCTACGTGAAGGGATTGCGTGAAGATGCGGGCAAGCGCCTCGAGGCGGCGCGCCTCACGCGCCCCTTCGACTCCGTCGCCGATCTCGTGCGCCGCGGCGACGTCAATCGCGAGGAGCTGGCGCGCCTGGGCGAGGTGGGCGCGCTCGGCGGGCTGGGCCTCGAGCGGCGCCAGGCGCTCTGGGAAGGGGAGCGGGCCATCCGGCCGACGGGGCCGCTCTATGCCGGGTTGCCCGATCCGCCGTCCCCCTCGCCGCTGCGGCCCATGACGGAGGAGGAAGAGGTGGTGGCCGACTACGCGGGCACGGGCCTGTCGGTGGGGCCGCACCCGATGGCACTGCGGCGCGCCGGGCTCGCCAAGCGGGGCGTGACGCGCGCCGCCGAGCTCGCCGATCGGCCGCATGGGAGCGCGGTGCGCGTGGCGGGAGCGGTGGTGGTGCGCCAGCGCCCGGGTACCGCGAAGGGCTTCGTCTTCCTCAACCTCGAGGACGAGACCGGCCTCATCAACGTGATCGTGCGCCCGCAGCACTTCGCCCGCTACCGCGAGCTCCTCACCGGCGAGCCCTTTCTCCTCGTGGACGGACGCCTCCAGCACGAGGACGGGGTGATCTCGGTGCGCGCCGATCGCCTCCAGGCGCTCGCGGTCCGCCTGGGCGCCTTGCCCTCGCACGACTTCCACTGATCCCCGAAATTCCTTACACTGACGCCATGCCGAACGCGCTCCGGGTCGTCCGCACCATGTGCCCGATGAATTGCCATCCCACGCTGTGCGGCATGCTGGTGGAGGTGGACGGCGACCGCCTCGTCTCCGTGAAGGGCGATCCCGACAACCCGGATAGCCAGGGGTTCCTCTGCGTCCGGGGGCACGCCTCGCGCGAGATCATCGGCAACCCGCAGCGCCTCCTGCGCCCTCTCGTCCGGCCCCGCCGCGACGCCGGCTGGCGCGAGGCCACCTGGGACGAGGCGCTCGACCTCATCGCCGCGCGGATGCAGGCGGCCGGGCGCGAGGCGGTGGGGATCTGGAGCGGGCATGGCGCCTTCGCCAACAACTACGGCACGCGCGTCAACTCACACCTCATGCGCCGCTTCGCCAATCTCTGGGGCTGCCAGTGGTGGAACCCCACCATGATCTGCTGGGGCCTGGGCGCCTTCGGGCTCGGTCTCACCGGCGTGCTCGAGGCCAATACCAAGGAGGACATGGGCGCGCACGCGGCCTTCATTCTCCTCTGGGGCGCCAACCTCGCCAGCCAGCCCAATACCGGCCGGCACCTGGCGGCGGCGCGGCGGCGGGGCGCGCACGTGGTGACGGTGGACGTGCGCACCACCGAGGCGGCGGCCCAGTCGGACGAGGTGCTGTTGCTCCGGCCGGGCACGGATGCGGCGCTCGCACTGGGCATGATGCACGTGATCGTGGACGAGGGGCTCCACGACCGCAACTTCGTCGCGCGGCACACGGTGGGCTTCGACGCGCTCGCCGCCCACCTGCGGACGCACACCCCGGCATGGGCGGCGGAGGTGACGGGCATCGCCGCCGAGCGCATCGCGGCGCTGGCGCGTCGCTACGCGACCACGCGGCCGGCCTCGATCGTGCTGGGTGGCTCATCCATGCACAAGGGGTCCAACGGCTGGCAGGGCGCGCGCGCGGTGGGCTGCCTGCCCGCGCTCACCGGCAATGTCGGCATCGCCGGTGGTGGCTTCGGCCCGCGCCACGGGGCGCGGAGCCACGGCCAAGAGCTCAACGACATCACCCTCATGGATCGCCGGCCCCCCGGCCGCTACGTGCCGAACCAGATGCCGCGGGTCACCGAGGCGCTGGAGGACGGTCGCCTCCGCGCCCTGCTCCTCTTCGGCACCGACATGCTCTCGTCCTACGCGGATGCGGGTCGGCTCGCCGAGGGGATGGCCCGCGCCGATCTCGTGGTGAGCCACGATCTCTTCCTCAACGACACCGCGCGCCGCTTCGCCGACGTGGTGCTGCCGAGCACGTCCTGGCTGGAGGAGCTGGGCTGCAAGAGCACCAATACCCATCTCTACCTGATGGACCCGGCGCTGCCGCCGGCCGGGGAATCTCGCACGGTGGCCGAGGTGCTGCGGGGGCTGGCCGGCCGCCTCGACGTGGGCGGTTTCTATCCCTGGGCGGACGCGGCGGGCGTGCTCGACGCGCTCATCGACCATCCCGCGACCGGGCATGCCACGGTGGCGGCGATGCGGGCCGAGGGCGGAATCCGGGCCCTGCGCATCTCCCACGTGGCGCATCCGGACCTGGTCTTCCCCACGCCGTCCGGCAAGGTGGAGCTCGTGTCCGAGCGCGCGGTGAGCCTCGGGCTGCCGGCCTTGCCCGTCTACGAGCCGCTGCCGGATTCCCCCTTTCCGCTGACTTTTCGTCAGGGACGTACGCTCACGCAGTTCCACGGGTTCTACGATCACGGGCGGGCGCTGCCCACCCTGGCCCGGCTGGACCCCGAGCCCGTCCTCTGGATTTCCCCCGACGACGCGGCGGCACGGGCGCTGGAGGACGGCGCGCCCATCCGGATCTTCAACGAGCGGGGCGAGTTCAGGGCCCGCGCGCGGACCACGGATCAGGTGCCGCCGGGCACGGTCTGGATGCGGGACGGCTGGACGGGGCTCAACCGTCTCACCGACGGCGAGGCCGCCATTCCAGACATCGCGGTGGATTCATTCGGATTTTCCGGCGGTCAGGCTTCCTTCGACGCCCGGGTCGAGGTCGCACACGCCTGAACCCGCGGTGCTAGAATCACCATCCAAATAGGGGCGAGGACTCACGAGGGGGATCGATGCCGATCTACGAGTACGAGTGCGGAGGCTGTCGACGGCGAGTCAGTCTGCTCGTCCTGACTCCCTCCCGGGCCGCGGACCCCCGATGTCCGCGCTGTGGCAGCGCCGAGCTCACGCGGCTCATGTCCCGCTTTGCCACCGTGAAATCCGAAGATGCCCGCCTCGACTCGCTCTCCGACCCCTCCACCTATGGTGACCTCGACGAGAACAACCCCGCCTCGATGGCCCGCTTCATGAAGCGCATGGGCGACGAGATGGGCGAGGATCTCGGCGAGGACGTGGACGCGGCCATGGACGAGGCGATGGCCGAGTCCGGCGAGCCGGAGCCGGAGGCGAGGCGAGCGGATATGGAAACTGGGACGGATACGGGATCCGAGGACCAGCTCTAGGCACCCATGAAGATCCAGACCCTTCCCGGCCTCGAGGCCCTCGACGCGGGCCGCTGGAACACGCTGCTCGCCCTCTCGGCCCAGCCCTCGGTGTTCATGACCTGGCAGTGGCAGGCCGCGTGGCTGCGCGCCTTCGGCGGGCGGCCGCTGCAGCTCCTGTCCGCCTCCGACGCGACCGAGTCCCTGGTGGCGGTGCTCCCGTTGCACGAGGCAGAGCCCGGGCTCTGGCGCATCGTGGGCGGCGTGGACGTCTCCGACTATCTCGATCTCATCGCGGCGGCGGGACGCGAGGAAGAGGTGTGGGAGGCACTGCTGCAGCATCGCGCGGCGGATCGTTCCGTGTGGCATCTCCGCGGCATCCGCGCCGAGTCGCCCACGGCCGAGCGGCTGCCCGGCCTCGCTCCCGCGCACGGCCTCACCGTGGCGGTGGAGCGCGAGGAGCGATGTCCCGTGCTCCGGCTGCCCGAGAGCTGGGACGCCTATCTGGCGATGCTCTCCGGCAAGGACCGCCACGAGCTGCGCCGGAAGATGCGGAAGCTCGAGGCCGAGCTGCCGGACGTCCGCGTGCGGAGCGTCATCGGGGGCCCGGGCTGGGACGAGGCGCTGGGCCAGTTCCTCCATCTGCACCGGCTCTCGCGCACGGGCAAGGCCAAGTTCATGGACGAGACGATGGAGCGCTTCTTCCGCGACGCGCTCGGGGCCCTCGCGGCCGAAGGGTGGGCACGACTCTGGTTCCTGGACTCGGCGGAGGTGCCGGTGGCCGCCTTCATCTGTACCGAGTACGGATCCAGCGTGGGCCTCTACAACTCCGGCTTCGATCCCGTCCACGCCCGTCTTGCCCCCGGCATCGTGCTCCTCGGCCACGTAGTCCGCGACGCCATCGAGCGGCGCGTCCCCGTCTTCGACTTCCTGCGGGGCGAGGAGCCCTACAAGTACGCCTTCGGCCCGGTGCCCACGGATCTCCTCAGCGTCCGGGTGGCGCCGTGAACCTGCGCATCGCGGTGCTGTCCGTTCACACCTGCCCGCTGGCCGCGCTGGGCGCCAAGGAGACGGGCGGGATGAACGTGTACGTGCGCGAGTCCGCGCGCGAGCTGGGTCGGATGGGCGTGCAGGTGGATGTGTTCACCCGCTCGCAGGATCCGGGCATCCGCCGCATCGTGCCCCTCGGGGACAATGCGCGGGTGATTCATCTTCCCGCCGGGCCTCAGCGGCCGATGCCGCGCGAGGTGGTGCACCAGCACCTGTCCGAGTTCGTGGCCGGCATCGACGAGTTCCGCGAGACCGAGGACATCGGCTACGACCTCATCCACGCGCACTACTGGCTGTCCGGCGTGGCCGCGCTCGAGCTGCGGGAGCGGTGGGGCGCGCCGGTGATCCAGATGTTCCACACGCTGGGACGGCTGAAGAACAGCGTGGCGCGGGCGCCCACCGAGCTCGAGCCCGAGCTCCGCATCACGGAAGAGACCCGCATCGTCCGCGACGTCGACCGCATCGTCGCCGCCAACGTGGTGGAGCGCGCGCATCTCGTCTGGTACTACGGGGCGGTGGCCGAGCGCATCGCGGTCATTCCCTGCGGGGTGGACACCGAGCTGTTCCAGCCGCTGGGCGCGGCCGCGGCCAAGGATCTCCTCGAGCTGCCCCCGGAGCCCTTGCTCCTCTACGTGGGGCGGCTCCAGCCGATCAAGGGCCTGGAGACGCTGCTGGAGGCCATGACCCGCCTGCGCCAGGACGCGCGGCTCCTCATCGTGGGCGGCGACCAGGACGAGCCCGAGAACGGCCACGGGGAGTATCTGCGCGGGCGGGTCGGGGCCCTCGGCCTCGGGGAGCGGGTCCACTTCCTGGGGGCCCAGCCCCAGCAGCGGCTCCGCCTCTTCTATGCCGCGGCCGATGCCACCGTGATGCCGTCCTACTACGAGTCCTTCGGCATGGTCGCGCTGGAGGCCATGGCCTGCGGCAGCCCGGTGGTGGCCTCACGCGTCGGCGGCCTCACCACCACGGTGCGCGACGGCGTGACCGGCTTCCTCGTCCCCGAGGGCGACGCGGGCGCGCTGGCCGAGCGGCTCACCACCGTGCTCGGCGACGCGCGCCTGCGCGCGCGTCTCGGCCGCGAAGCCACCCGCTGGGCCGCGGAGCACCGCTGGCCCTGCGTGGCGGAGAAGGTGTGCGGCCTCTACGCGGAGCTGCGGCCCGCCGCCTCCCAGCATCTCGGCCACGCGCGCTGCACCCGCAGCTAGGCCGTCGTCAGGCCGAGCTCGCCGCGCCCCTCACCCCCGCCCAGGAGACGAGCGATGGAGCTCTACGACGTGATGCGGACGACGTTTTCCTCGCGCGAGTTCACCGCCGACGCGGTGCCGGACGCGTTGCTCGCCAAGATCCTGGACAATGCCCGGTTTGCTCCGAGTGGGGGCAACCGCCAGGGCTGGCGCGTCATCGTGGTTCGGGACCCCGCCACGCGCCAGGCGCTCTCCGCGCTGGCCGCGCCCGCGGCGAAGCGGTATGCCGCACAGGTGCAGGCGGGCGAGAGCCCGTGGAATACCGTGCATCCAACCAAGGTCGATGACGCGACGATCGAGCGCACGCCGCCGCCCGCCCGGCTCACCGAGCCGTTCTCCAAGGCGCCCGTCGTGCTCGTGGTCTGCGTCGATCTCCAGGTGGTGGCCTCGATGGACCAGCTCCTGCCCCGTGTGGGCGTCATCAGCGGGGCGTCCATCTACCCCTTTGTCTGGAATATCCTGCTCGCGGCGCGTCATGAAGGGCTGGCCGGCACCATCACCACGCTGGCGGTGGCGCAGGAGCCGAAGCTTCAGGCCTTGCTCGGCATTCCCTCCCACGTGGCGGTGGCGGCGGTGATGCCCATGGGCCGGCCGGTGGCGCGGCTGACCAAGCTCAAGCGCAAGCCGGTGCCCGAGATCGCCATGCTCGAGCGCTGGGGCGGGACGCCGCTCGCCGGCTGAGGACCCGCCGGGGAGGCGTCGCCGCGTCGAGCGAGGAGGAGCCGGCGGAATCGTGCCGGGGCGCGTCGGGACGCTTGTGCTAGACTCCCGGCCGATGGACGTCCTGCTGGACGTGCGTGACCTACATACCCAGTTCACCACCTCGGGCGGCGTGGTCCGCGCGGTGGACGGCGTGTCGTGGGACGTGCGCCCCGGCGAGACGGTGGCCCTGGTCGGCGAGTCCGGCTGCGGCAAGAGCGTGAGCGCGCTGTCCGTCATGCGCCTCATCGCCGCGCCTGCGGGCCGCATCGTGAGTGGTCAGATCCTGTTCAAGGGCCGCGATCTCCTCGCCCTGTCCGAGGACGAGATCCGGAAGGTACGCGGCCGCGAGATCGGCATGATCTTCCAGGAGCCGATGACCTCGCTCAATCCCGTGCTCACCATCGGACGCCAGCTCACCGAGACACTGGAGATCCACCTCGGCATGACCCCCGCGCAGTCGCGCGCGCGGGCGGGGGAGATCCTCGGGCTCGTGGGTATCTCCGACGCCGAGCGGCGGCTGCGTCAATACCCGCACCAGTTCAGCGGCGGGATGCGGCAGCGGATCATGATCGCGATGGCGCTGTCCTGCAATCCCCCGCTCATCCTCGCCGACGAGCCCACCACTGCGCTCGACGTCACCATCCAGGCCCAGATCCTCGAGCTCCTCAAGGACCTCTCGCGCAAGCTCGGCGCGGCCATGCTCATCATCACCCACAACCTCGGCGTGGTGGCCCGCTACGCCGACCGGGTGAACGTGATGTACGCGGGCCGCATCATAGAGCGGGGGACTGCCCGGGAAATCTACGCCAATCCGCGGCACCCCTATACCCTGGGGCTGCTCCGATCGGTGCCGCGGCTGGACGAGCCTCGGAAGTCTCGGCTCGACCCGATCAGCGGTCAGCCGCCCGATCTCACCCGGCTACCCCCCGGCTGCGCCTTCGCGCCGCGCTGCGCTTTCGTAGTCGAGCGGTGCCGGGCCGAGCGGCCGGAGCTCCTGACGGTGGCGGATGCTCATACCTCGGCTTGCTGGGAAACCGACCGCCTGGCCGTCAAGGTACCCGCGTGAACGAGGCGCCGATCCTCGAGGTCAGGAACCTCGTCAAGCACTTCCCCATCGGCGGGGGCATCTTCGGCGGCGAGGCGGCCGTGGTCAAGGCGGTGGACGGGGTGAGCTTCTCCATCCGCCGCGGCGAGACCCTGGGCCTGGTAGGGGAGTCCGGCTGCGGCAAGACGACCACCGGCCGCTGCATCCTGCAGCTCGAGAAGCCGACCTCGGGCGAGATCATCTTCGAGGGGCGCGACCTCGCCACCCTGACCGGGGGCGAGCTGCGGAAGGTCCGGCGCCGGCTCCAGGTGATCTTCCAGGACCCCTACAGCTCGCTGAATCCGAGAATGACGGTGGGGCAGATCATCGCCGAGCCACTGGGCGTCCACGATATCGTCCCGGACCGCGCCGCCCGGGCCGCTCGCGTCCGGGAGCTGCTGGGCCATGCCGGCCTCCTGCCCGCGATGGCCCTCCGCTACCCGCACGAGCTGTCCGGGGGCCAGCGCCAGCGGGTGGGGATCGCACGCGCGCTGGCGATGGAGCCGGCCCTCATCGTGTGCGACGAGCCGGTCTCGGCCCTTGACGTCTCCATCCAGGCTCAGATCATCAACCTGCTCGAGGAGCTTCAGGCCGAGTTCGGTCTCACCTATCTGTTCGTCGCGCATGATCTGTCCGTGGTGCGGCACATCTCCGACCGGGTAGCGGTGATGTACCTCGGCAAGATCGCCGAGATCACCGACCGGAAGACCCTCTACGAGAGCCCTCTGCACCCCTATACCCAGGCGCTCCTCTCGGCGGTGCCCATCCCGGATCCGGCGGTGGAGGCGGGACGGGAGCGCATCGTCCTGGGCGGCGAGGTGCCGAGCCCTCTCAACCCCCCCTCGGGGTGCGTCTTCCATCCCCGCTGTCCCATCGCCGTGGACGACTGCCGGCGCGAGGTCCCCCTCCTGCGAGAGATCCGAGCCGATCACCGGGTGGCCTGCATCCGGGTGTGACGCTTGACAGAGGATGGGCCGAATCGCTAAGGTATGGCAAGCGATTGGAACTTCAGGCTCACCCCGCGCATTCAGTCGAAAAGTGATCCATTCTCGCGATCTCAAGGGGGAGGTACGTATGAGAGCGTTCCGGAACCGCTCCATGCTGCTGCTGGCTCTCGCGGCGATCAGCGTGGGTGTTGCCCTACCGGCAAGCGCCCAGGACAAGCCGCGATCCGGCGGAGAGCTCGTCTTCGCAGTGCCCTCGGAGCCACCCAGCTACGACGGCCATCAGGAAGAGACCTTCGGGTTGACTCACCCCATCGCGCCGCACTACAGCACCCTCCTCCGCGTGGACCCCTTCGACAAGACGGGGACCAAGCCGGTGGGTGATCTCGCCGAGTCCTGGGTGATCGCGAAGGATGGCCTGACCTACACCTTCAAGCTCCGCCGCGGCGTGAAGTTCCACGACGGCGGCGAGATGACGTCCAAGGACGTCAAGGCCTCCTACGACAAGATCATCTTCCCGCCGCAGGGCATGAAGTCCTCGCGCCAGGCCATGTACCAGGCCGTCGAGGCGGTCGAGGCCCCGGACGCGCACACCATCCGATTCCGGATGAAGTGGCCGGAGTCCTCGTTCATGCTCAACCTCGCATCACCGTGGAACTTCATCTATCGGGCGGAGGTCCTCACCAAGGACATCCACTGGTACGAGAAGAACATCAACGGCACGGGTCCCTTCAAGTTCGTCGAGCACGTGAAGGGCTCGCACTGGGTGGGCAAGAAGAATCCGGACTACTGGGACAAGGGGAAGCCCTATCTGGACGGCTACCGGGCCCTCTTCATCTCCTCGTCGTCCGCGCAGGTGGCGGCGGTGCGGGGTGAGCGGGCGCATATCCAGTTCCGCGGGTTCACGCCGGCCGACCGGGACAGCCTCGTCCAGGCGCTGGGTCCCAAGATCACCGTGCAGGAGAGTCCCTGGGACTGCGTGCTGATGGTCGCGATGCATCACGAGAAGAAGCCCTTCGACGACAAGCGGGTCCGCCGCGCGCTCTCACTCGCTCTGGACCGCTACGAGGCCTCCAAGAACCTCTCCAAGATCGCCATCGTGAAGGACGTGGGCGGCATCCAGGTGCCCGGCACCCCGTGGGCCACGCCGCCCGACGAGCTCGAGAAGCTGGCCGGATACGGACGGGACATCGCCAAGTCCCGCGCGGAGGCCAAGCGGCTCCTCAAGGAAGCGGGCGTTCCCGAGGGCTACTCCTTCACGTTCAAGAATCGGGGGATCCCGCAGCCCTACGAGCCCGTCGCCATCTGGATGATCGACCAGTGGCGGCAGATCGGGCTCAACGTGAAGCAGGAGGTCATCGAGGCCTCGGCCTATCACCCCATGCTCAAGCGGGGCGACTTCGAGGTCGCGATGGATTTCGCCTGCGGGTTCATCGTCGAGCCGGATCTGGACCTGCACCGTTTCGTGACCACGTCCGACGCCAACTACGGCAAGCACAAGGATAAGCTCATCGACGAGCTCTTCCAGAAGCAGGCGCGCGCCCTCGATCCCGCGGAGCGGCGAAGCCTCCTCCGGGCGCTGGAGAAGCGGCTGATCGACGAAGAGGTCCACGTGTTCTACACGCTCCAGTGGCACCGCATCATCCCGCACAGCGCCAAGGTGAAGGGCTGGACGGTCACGCCCAGCCACTACCTGAACAACCAGCTCGACACCGTCTGGCTCTCCGAGTAACCGGCCCCGAGGCGCCCCGGCCGGGTCCTCCCGGCCCGGGCGCGGAGCGTTCCGGCGTGGCATGACGAAGTACCTGGTGAAGCGCTTTCTGCTGATGTTTCCCACCCTGCTCGGGGTGGCGATCTTGATCTTTTTCCTCATCCGCATCGTGCCCGGTGACGTGGTCGAGCTGCGCCTTGCCGGCGACAGCGGCGCGGTCAACGCGAAGGTGCTCGCCGACGAGCGGGCGAAGCACGGGCTCGACCGTCCGGTGTGGCAGCAGTTCCTGAACTGGCTCTGGGGCGCGGTGCGGCTGGACTTCGGCACGTCGATGTGGACGGGCGCGCCGATCTACGAGGAGATCAAGCTCCGGTTCGCCCTGTCCCTCCAGGTCGCGATCATGGCGACCGTGGTGGCGGTGCTTCTCGCCATTCCTCTGGGAGTGATCTCCGCGATCAAGCAGGACACGTGGATCGACTATGCAGTGCGTATCTTCTCGATCGCGGGCCTCGCGACCCCGTCCTTCTGGCTCGGCATCGTCTTCATCCTCAGCATGCTCATCATCTTCAAGTGGCTGCCCCCCATGGTCTACACCCCCTTCTGGGTGAACCCCTGGCAGAACCTCCTCCAGCTCATCTGGCCCGCCCTCGCGGTCGGCTACCGCTATTCGGCGGTAGCGACCCGGATGACCCGCTCGGCGATGCTCGAGGTGCTGCGCGAGGACTACATCCGCACCGCGCGCGCCAAGGGGCTGGTGGAGAAGCTGATCCTCTCGCGCCACGCGCTGAAGAACGCCATGCTGCCGGTGGTGACGGTGGTGTGCCTCGAGTTCGCGTTCTTGCTGGGCGGGCTCGTCGTCACCGAACAGGTCTTCAACCTCAACGGGCTCGGCCTGCTCTTCGTGCAGGCGGTGGCCCATCGCGACTACACTCTCGTCCAGGCCCTCGTGATGATCGTGGCCGGCTTCTTCATCGTGGTCAACTTCGCGATGGATATCCTCTACGCGTGGCTCGACCCGCGCATCCGGTTCCGATAGACGGGCAGAGGTCGCCGGAGATCAACCATGGCGATCAACATGGCGATCCCACCGACGTCGTCCCACTCGCGGTCGAGGAGGCGCCGTCGCGCTCCTGGCTGTCGGGAATGCGCGAGTTCGTCCGACGGCGTCCGCTCGGAGCCATCGGCGCGGCGGTGGTGGTCCTCATGATCGTGGTGGCCGCCTTCGCGGGAGTGCTCGCGCCCTACGACCCCGTCGCGGTGGATTTCGGCGCCATGCTCGCCCGGCCCTCGGCCCTGCACTGGCTGGGTACCGACGCCTTCGGCCGGGACGTGCTCTCGCGGCTGATCTTTGGCTCGCGCACCGCACTCTTCGTGGGCTTCGGGGCCGCTTTCGTCGGCGCGACGGCGGGGGCCATCCTCGGCGTCGGCAGCGCCTACTTCGGCGGACGGCTGGATCTCTACCTCCAGCGGCTCATGGATATCTTCCTCTCGTTCCCGCTCATCATCCTCGCCCTGGCCATCGTCGCCATCCTCGGCAATGCGCTTCACAACGTCATCATGGCAATCACGATCCCCATGATCCCACGCTGCGCGTTGGTCATTCGGTCCTCCGCGCTCTCCATCCGCGAGATGCCCTACGTGGACGCGGCGCGGGCGGCAGGGTTCGGGCATGGCCGCATCATCCTGCGCCACATGCTGCCAAATGTGATGGCCCCCTACCTCATCCTGCTCACCGCCTTCCTCGGCCAGGCCATCCTGCTCGAGTCCTCCCTGTCCTTCCTCGGTCTGGGCGTCCAGGAGCCCACCGCGGCATGGGGCCTCATGCTGAGGGGTGCCGCCGTCGAGTTCGCCGAGACCGCGCCGTGGATGGCGATCTTCCCGGGCCTTGCCATCAGCCTCGCCGTCTTCGCGTTCAACCTCTTCGGCGACTCCCTCCGCGACGCCCTCGATCCCAAGCTCCGCACCCTGTAGGGGCCTGGAATCGCTTGACACTCCTGGGGTGGATTGGTACAACTACGTCGGTTTGTTCGGGCACCGGGCCGGCGAACCCACTGCGATTCCCGGCGGAACCGGTCATTCAGGGAGGCATCAATGACGTATATCATCGCGGAGCCCTGTATCAACGTGAAGGACAAGGCCTGCGTCGAGGTCTGTCCCGTGGACTGCATCTATGAGGGCAAGGACATGCTCTACATCCATCCGGATGAGTGCATCGACTGCGGCGCTTGCGAGCCCGTGTGCCCGGTGAAGGCGATCTTCGCCGAGGACGAGACACCCGCGAACTGGAAGAACTACATCGAGACGAACAAGCAGTTCTTCAAGGACAACCCGGGCGTCAAGCCCGCCACCAAGGCCTGAGCGCGGCTCCGGCCGCGCGCGGCACCGCGGGGACCTGGAAGCACAGGTCCCCGCAAGTATGTCCGGGGCCCGCGCCGCGCCGGTTGCCCTGTGGCGCGGGCATCGCCATCACCGCATTGCACAGACCGCGGTGCATCACTCCGACGTCGGCGACGCCATCCTCGCGAATTCGTGAAGGCCGGAGCGGTGGCACGCGCCTTGCCATTCTCCCCGCCGTATGCGTTCTCAATTGGTCGTCCAAGCGCCACTCCCGCCGCCGCCCGCGCCCAAGCAGGGACCCGGCTTTCACGGGGCGGTGACCGAATTCAAGCGGCGGCTCATCGAGGCCACGCTGGTCCAGCTCGGGGGCAACCGCACGCGCACCGCGCGCGCCCTCGGGCTCCAGCGCACCTATCTCCTGCGCCTCATGCGGGAGTTCGGCGTCAACGTCCCCCGCCGCGACGGGCCCCCGCGCGCGCCCAAGGAGGCGGACGGAGCCGCGAGGCGGCACTAACTTTTCGATCCCCTCGCGGTTCGGTGTGCTATCTGACGGTCATGCCACCGCCATCGAGCAGTCTTCCGGGGATGGGGACGACCCTGGCCTGGCCGGCGTGCTCGGGCAGGGGCGCGAGGTCAGCGATACGCAGGGTCGCCGGCGAGGAGGCTGATCCCGCTCAGCCCGGCCGGCGGCTGACGTCCCAGCAGCTCCGCCATGGCGGGCACGACGTCGAAGGCCGAGCGCACCCCTCGATCGCCAGGCGCGAGCCCGGGTGCTACGACGTAGGCCATGCCGTGGCGGCCGGTGTGGCCGCCGGTGCGCCGCAACGCTGCCGGTCCGATCAGGCCCAGGCGCGGATGCTCGAGGGCGGTGGCGACGCCCCGCCAGACGACGAGCAGGTCGGATTCGGAGCCGGACAGAGCCAGGGGGTCTCGGGTCGAGGCGCGCTCGATGTCCTCCACCGCCGGCTCGCCGGTGCGAGGATCGCGGCACTCGCGGAGCAACGTCTCCAGCGCTCGACAGGTTTCCTCGTATCGGGAGGGCTCCACCACGCCGTCCCGCTCTCGGCCGCGCAGGTTGACGCGAATGCGCCCATCGTAGAAGGAAGGGAGCGCGAAGGCGGGCATCCGGGGCCAGTGCAGCGCGTAGCGGGCGGCCGGCTGCCAGGCGAGATCCAGTCGCGCGCTGGTGGCGGCTCCTGATTGCCAGCTCGCCGCGCCCGCCCGCGCGCCCTTGAGCGCGGCCTTCACGGGTGCGGGCAGCCATCTCTTCGCCAGCGAGCGGAACCCACTGGAGGGCGGCGGCGCCGGCGGCGCCGCCGGCCGGGGAACCCACCCCTTGCTCGACGTCCCCCAGCTGTCTTCCTCGTCCAGGATGGGCACGGCTCGAGGCGCGGCTGTCCAGGCCCCGGGCACGGTGAGCAAGCCATGGCCGAAGGCGTGACGATAGAGCAGCTCCGGCAGGAGGACCATGGACTGGACGTCGGAGTGGTTGGGGCCCATTCCCCCCATGGCGAAGGCGACGATTGCCGCGTCTCCGGCCGCTCGGATCAGCTCGCCCACCATTCGATCAAGGGCTCGGTGCACGTCGAGGACGGCCTTGGTCGCCGCCGTCGCCGAGGGGTGGAGGTGAAGAGGATGGGTGGGATCCACGCCGTGCCACAGCCCTTCCACGGTGCCGTGCACCTCGCCGGCCACCGCGATGAAGAGGTCCCAGTCGGGGAGCCGCTCCGCCATCAGCCATCGCGCCGCGCGGGTGCGCACGTCGAGGGCGTGGGTGAGCGCCTCCCCCATCGCCTGGCTGCGCGTCGCCGAAGGCCAGGGGAGTCCGTAGGTCCACGGCGAGGCAGGGTAGCGCCCGAATCGTTCCTCGAACTCGCCCAGCAACCCGCCGGGACGGCCCGCCGCGACCGTTCCCGGATCGTGAGCGCCCCACGCCACGATCCCGCGGGTCTTCTGCGCGCGGCGGAGGTCCACGTAGGGCGTGTCGAAGACAACGACGCGCCGGTCGAGACGGCTCCACCATGGGTCGAAGCGGGCGCCCTCCTGCCATACGCGATAGCTGGTCGGATCGAATTCCACCGCGGCCCAGCGACGGGCCGCGTCGGGCGAGAGCCCGGACGCGACATGCTCCCACGCCAGCCCCGTGCGCTGCGCGGAGCCATGATCGAGCAGGAAGCGCGCCGCGCGCCGGCGCAACTCGGCGAGGGCGGGCATCTCCCCCGCGGCCATGAGCCGCTCGGCGAAGGTCACCTCCAGGCCATCGAGGCCGATGGCAAGCACGCGCCGATCTGGCATCGTCCGAGTCTCCTCGACATGCAGTCTAACGCAACCTGGACGTCGCCGCGGGACGGGGCTCCGGCTCGGCCCCGCTGACCCCCCATGCTGACCCCCCATGCTGACCCCCCATGCTGACCCCCCATGCTGACCCCCCATGCTGACCCCCCCATGCTGACCCCCATGGATGTCTCCGTTGTCGTCTGCACCTACAACCGCGCCCCGTCACTCGGCCTCACCCTCCGATCCCTCGATGTCCAGGTCACGCCCGACCTCACGTGGGAGGTCGTGGTCGTCGACAACAACTCGGCCGATGCCACCCGCACCGTGGTGGACGCGTTCGCCGCTACGGCACGGATCCGGGTGCGGTATCTCTTCGAGCCGCGCCAGGGCCTGAGCCATGCGCGCAATACCGGGATCGCCCATGCCAGGGGCGCCATCCTCGCCTTCACCGACGACGACGTGCGCCCGGGTCCGGACTGGGTGGGTGGACTGACCCGCGCCCTGCGGGAGACGGGCGCGGACATCGTCGGTGGGCGCATTCTTCCCGCCTGGGACCACCCGCCTCCGCCCTGGCTGGTGGCCCGCCCATTCCTTCGCGGTCCCCTCGCCATCATGGAGCACGCGGTGCCTGGACCCGTGGTGGAGGCCACCGGGATCCCCAACGTCTGGGGAGCCAACATGGCGTTCCGGCGAGAGGTGTTCGACCGCGTCGGGCTGTTCGACCCGAGGCGGGGTGTGACGGGGCGGAAACTGTACCGGGGCGAGGAGGTGGAGCTGGTGAGGCGAGCGCTGGCCGCCGGCTGCCGGGTGGTCTACGACCCTCGCGTCGTGGTCTGGCATCGCATCGCGGCCCGCCGGATCCGCCGGCGGTATATCTCCCGGCTCTACTTCGACTGGGCCGAGGGCAATGTCCTCGCTCAGGCTCCGCCCCCGGGCCGCCTGCTACTCGGCGTGCCGCCCTCTCTGTATCGAAGAGCGGCCCACCGGCTCGGCGGCTGGCTATGGGCCGCGGCCCGCCAGCGTCCGGACACGCTGGATCGATGGCTCGAGAGCTGCGAGGCCGCCGGGTGCGTCTGGGGACTGTGGAAGCATCGCTTCAAGGGCCCGGCGAGGCCGAGCTGAGGTCCGCCTCGCGGGCTCGCCTCCGAGGCGGTGCTATGGCGGTGCTATAAATGAATGCGTGGCCCTGAAGAGAGCGCAGAGCGCGAATCAGGTCAAGGCATGGCGCCGGGCCCGGCGCGCGCAGCTCGTGGCGCGGCGGTTGGCGGTCGGTGCCGCCACGCGGCGGCGCTGGAGCGCGACCATCGTCGACTTCCTGCGCACGGGCTTCCCCTCGCTGGCGGCGAGGACCACCATCGGTGTCTATGCGCCATTCCGTGGGGAACCCGACGTGCGCGCCGCCGTCGATCACTGGCGCCGGGCCGGCGCGACCACGGCGCTGCCGGTGGTGGTGTCGCCGGGCGCGCCGCTCGAATTCCGGGCCTTTGGGCCGGGCGTTCGCATGCGCAAAGGGGTATTCGGGCTGCCCATCCCGCAAGGAAGCCCGGTGGTGACACCGCAGGCGCTGCTCATCCCGTCGGTCGGCTTCGATGCCGCCGGCTACCGACTCGGTCATGGCGGCGGCTATTTCGACCGCACCCTGGCCGCACTGGCCCCGCCACCGCTCAAGATCGGGATCGCGTTCGAGCTGTCTCGGATCGCCACCATCCGACCCCAGGCGCATGACATCGCGATGGATTTCATCGTGACGGAAGCCGGCATCCACGCGGTCACCGCGGCCGGACTCGAGCTCGTCAGCGACAGCCGTCGGATCGGTGCGATCACCCGTGCGCTGCGGACCAGGCGCGGCGGCCGGGTCATCGCGCCGGCGCCAGCCGATGTGGTCGCCGACGAGGTCCGTGGGTGCGCGTCGCCGCCGTGCTATGCGCATGAGTTCGGGCTTGACGACTGACGTCCGCCGCCGGGACGGGCCGCCGCACGCGCCCAAGGACGTTGACACCCACCGCGCACCCGCCCGACAATGATTGCGTGAGTGACGTCTGGATCGCCGGGGCCGGCATGACGCGCTTCGGGCGGCGCAGCGAGAGTCTTCCGGATCTCATGGCCGAGGCCGCCCAGCTGGCGCTGGCGGATGCCCGGATCGAGCGGCCGGACGCCATCGTGGTGGGGGCCATGAACCCCGAGGAGTTCACGGGGGACGGAAACCTGGGGTCCCTGATCAATACCCACCTGGGCCTGAGCCAGTCACCCGCCCTGCGAGTGGAGACCGCGACCTCGTCCGGACTCGCCGCCCTCTACGCAGGATTCGCCGGGATCGCCGCCGGCTTGCATCGGAGCATCCTGGTGGTGGGCGGCGAGAAGATGACCCATGTGTCCACGCCCCGGGCGTCGGAGATCATCGGGCGCTCCATCGACCCCCACGAGCGGCGCTACGGCACCACCATGCCGGCGCTGGCCGGCCTGATCACGCGCGCCGCCATGCACAAGCACGGGCTCACGCTGAAGGAGTTCTCGCAGGTGGCGGTGAAGAACCACGCCAATGCAAGCCGCAATCCCTACGCGCATTTCCAGGAGCCGGTGTCGCTGGAGGAGGTCATGGAGAGCCGCATGGTGGCCGATCCCCTGCGTCTCTACCATTGCTGTCCCATCTCGGACGGCGCCGCGGCGGTGGTGCTGAGCGCCGATCCCACGCCGGTGCGGGTGGCGGGGATCGGGCAGGGAACGGATACCATCGCCGTCCGCTATCGCTCCGATCTCACTTCCTTTCGCGCCACGCGGGTCGCGGCGCAGGCGGCCTATCGCATGGCGGGCTTCGGCCCGGAGCGCGTGGACGTCGCCGAGCTGCACGACGCGTTTTCACCGTTCGAGATCATCTCGCTCGAGGACACCGGCCTGATCCCCGTCGGCAAGGCGGGGCGGGCCACGCTCGAGGGGCAGACGGCGCTCGACGGCCGGCTGCCCGTGAATCCCTCGGGTGGGCTCAAGGCGCGGGGCCATCCGCTGGCCGCCACCGGCATCGGGCAGCTGGTCGAGCTGACCTGGCAGCTGCGCGGTGAGGCGGGCTCACGTCAAGTCGACGCAAGGGTCGGGCTCGTCCAGTCCATCGGCGGGCTCGCCACCAACAACTGGATCGTCCTCCTGCAGGCCGGACGGTGATCGAGACCACCCTGCCCGCTTCCCGGTGTCCGCGCTGCCGGCGGCTCATCGTCCCGCCCGCGGCCCGTTGCCCCGACCACGGCGATCGGATGGAGGCGGCCGGGGTGCCGAACACGGGGGAAGTGGTGTCCTTCACTTCCCTGCATTCGCCTCCCGAAGGCTTTCGGTCGCCGCTGCACATCGCGCTGGTCGAGCTGGAGGGCGGCGCGCGGCTCTTCTGCCACGGAGAAGAGACGCGCGGGGTGAAGATCGGCTCGCGGGTGGCGGTGGAGAACGTGGATTCGGTGTTCTATTTCTCGCACATGGGGTACGCGGACCGGGCGCGGATGTTCTGGCGGCGCGCGGGAGCCCGCGGTGAGAAGGTCGCCGCCATCAGCAAGAGCCTCGTGCAGGGACTCTTCAAAGGGAGATCGCGTGGCCAAGGCTAAGTCTCGTTCGCTTGCGAGGAAGAGGCGGGCGCCGGCGGCGCGTCGCGCCGTTCCGTCCCGGCCGCCCCTGGCCGGCATCCGCGTGGTCGACCTCACCCGCGTGCTCGCGGGGCCCTTCTGCGCCATGGCGCTCGGCGACATGGGGGCGGAGGTGATCAAGATCGAGGAGCCCGGCAAGGGCGACGACACGCGCGGCTGGCCGCCCTTCGCGGGCGGTGAGGCCACCTACTTCATGGCGGTGAACCGCAGCAAGCAGAGCCTCACCCTGAACCTCAAGGCGAAGGAGGGTCAGGCCATCCTCCGCGGCCTCATCGCGCGGGCCGACGTGGTGCTGGAGAACTTTCGCCCGGGGACCATGGAGCGGCTGGGCTTCGGCTACGACTCGCTCCGGAAGACGAACCCGCGCCTGGTGTACTGCTCGATCTCGGGCTTCGGCGAGAGCGGGCCCGAAGCCTCACGGCCCGGGTACGACCTCATCGTGCAGGGTGAGTCGGGGGTGATGGACCTCACCGGCTTCGCGGACGGCCCGCCGGTCAAGGTCGGCAACTCCATCGCCGACCTGGTGGCCGGCCTGTCCGCCGCGCACGGCATCACGCTGGCGCTCCTGTCCCGCGCGCGCAGCGGGAAGGGTCAGAAGGTCGAGATCGGCATGCTCGACCAGATGGCGGCGCTGCTGACCTATCAGGCGGGGCTCTACTGGAACGGCGGCGGCCGGCCCGCGCGGCGGGGGAACGCGCACCCGTCCATCGTCCCCTACGAGGTGTATCAGGCGAAGGACGCCTATCTCACCCTCGGCGTGGCCAACAACTCGCTCTTCGAGCGGTTCTGCGGCGCGCTCGGCCGGCCGGAGCTGGCCCGGGACCCGCGCTTCGACACCGAGGCCAAGCGCGTGGCCAACCGGGACACGCTCAATCCGATCCTCAACGCCGAGCTGGGCACGCGTCCGGCGGCCGAGTGGCTGGAGCGCTGTGACAAGGCCGGCGTCCCCGCGGGGAAGATCAAGACGGTGGCCGAGGTGTGCGAGAGCGAGCATCTCAAGGCGCGGGGCATGGTGGTCTCGCTGCCGCATCCCAAGGCCGGCGCGGTCACCATGATGGGCGTGCCCATCCGGCTCGGGGACACGCCGGGGGCGGCGACGATCCCCCCGCCGCTGCTGGGCCAGCACACCGAGGAGATCCTGACCGGGCTCCTTCGCTACCCGCGCGCCAAGGTGGCCGCGCTGCGCGCGGCGGGAGTGGTGTAGGCCCGCTCCGGCCCGCGGCGGGAAACTTGACTCCCCTCGGGGCCTTCCCCATGATGGGTGACCCATGACACGGCTCATCAAGCTCTACGACACCACGCTCCGCGACGGCACGCAGGGCGAGGGCGTGGCCTTTTCGATGGAAGACAAGGTCCGGATCGCCCAGCGGCTCGATGCCTTGGGAATCCACTATATAGAAGGGGGCTGGCCCGGCTCCAACCCGAAGGACCTGCGCTTCTTCAAGCGCGTGCAGGGCGCCGTGTTCAAGACGGCCAAGATCAGCGCCTTCGGCGCCACGCGCCGGCCGGGCGTCCGTCCACAGGAAGATCCGAACCTCCAGGCCCTCGTGGAAGCGGGGCCGCCGGTCGTCACCATCTTCGGCAAGTCGTGGGACTTCCACGTCACCGCGGCGCTCGGCACCACGCTCGAGGAAAACCTCGCCATGATCGGCGACTCGATCACCTACCTCCACAAGCACTTCGAGGAAGTCATCTACGACGCCGAGCACTTCTTCGACGGCTTCAAGCGGAATCGCGAGTACGCGCTGGCCACCCTGCGGGCGGCGGAGGCGGCGGGCGCGCACTGCCTCGTCCTCTGCGACACCAACGGTGGCAGCGTGCCGCACGAGATCGTCGAGATCCTCCGTGCCGTGAAGCAGGTGGTGAAGCCGTCCAGCCCGCTGGGCATCCACGTCCACAACGACACCGAGTGCGCGGTGGCGAATACCCTCGCCGCGGTGTCCGAGGGCGTGAACCACGTGCAGGGCACCATCAATGGCTACGGCGAGCGCTGCGGCAACGCCAACCTCATCTCCATCATCCCCAACCTCATGCTGAAGATGGGGCTGGACAGCCTCCCCCCGGAGAATCTCCGCGACCTCCGCGAGGTGTCGCGCTTCGTCTCCGAGCTGGCCAACCGCAAGCCGTGGGCGTCGCAGCCCTATGTCGGCGACTCGGCCTTCGCCCACAAGGGCGGCATCCACGTGTCCGCGGTGCTCAAGCACCCCGACACCTACGAGCACGTCGATCCCGAGGTGGTGGGCAATCACCGGCGCGTGCTGGTCTCCGAGCTGTCGGGCCAGTCCAACGTGCTCTGGAAGGCGCGCGAGTACGGGATCGATCTGGACAAGAACACCCCCGACGCGCGGCGCATCCTCGAGATGCTCAAGCGGCTCGAGGACGAGGGATTCCAGTTCGAGGGGGCGGAGGCCTCGTTCGAGCTGCTGATGGAGCGGGCGCTCGGCAATCACCGGCCCTACTTCGAGCTGCAGGGCTTCCGCGTCATCGTGGAGGAGCAGGGGAGCGGCACCGAGCCCGTGGCCGAGGCCACCGTGAAGCTCCGCGTGAAGGGCATCGAGGAGCATACCGCCGCGTCCGGCAACGGCCCGGTCAACGCCCTCGACCACGCGCTCCGCAAGGCGCTGGAGGACTTCTATCCGAACCTGCGCCAGATGAGCCTGCTCGACTACAAGGTGCGCATCCTCGACGAGTCCAAGGCCACCGCGGCCAAGACCCGCGTGCTGATCACCTCGGGCGACGGCGACGAGACCTGGGGCACGGTGGGAGTGGCGGACAACATCATCGAGGCCTCCTGGCAGGCGCTGGTGGACTCCGTCGAGTACAAGCTCCGACGGGACGAGCGGCGCGGCCAGCGCTGATCAGTCGCCGCGGTCAGCGGCCACGGCCCTTCCGCCAGGCCGCGATGTCCCGGGCGTGCTCCGCGTAATGATGACGGCTATTGCCGTCCACGAGCTTGTAGGCCGTCCGCTCGGGCACCACGCGGTCCTCGGGCAACGCCCGCGCCGCGCGGAGAAAATCGGCGTGAGCGGCGTCGAGCTCCTTGACGATGTCGGCGGTGGTCCACGTGGCCTTGGCGGCGGCGAACTTCGCGTTCCACGCGTCGAAGTCCGAGTAGGATACCCCTTCGGTGAAGGGCTTCTCGCCCCGGGCCAGCCGCTCGACCCCCGGAAGCATCTCGCGGTGCCAGCCGGAGATGTGGCTGAGGATCTCGCGCACGCTCCAGGTTCCGCACCACACCTCGCGCATGTCGGCCTCGCTGAGGCCCGCGATCGCGCCCTTGAGTCCCTGGAACTCCGTCTCCGCTCCCTCGAGCAGCTCACTCTTGGCCGACATGGAGGCCCTCCTCAGGCAAGCCCCCGAGGGGACAGGCGCTTGTAGAACAGCAGCTCCCGCACGCCCTGGGGCAGGTTGTCGATGTAGCCGCTGGGCGAGAAGCCCAGCGCGGTGTGCATCTGGATGGAGGCGGCGTTGGTTTCCTCGGTGGAGGAGAACACCCGCGGCGAGAGCGAGACCGTCTCCACGGTGCGATAGAATTCACGGGCGATGCCCTTGCGCCGGAAGTCCTCGCGGACGACCACGAGCGAGACGAAGGTGCACTGGAACCAGTCCGTGCGATAGGCCAGGAAGCCGACCACTTCCCCCTCGGCGTCCGCCACCATGATCTGATGCCGCTCGAAGTGAGACTTCACGAAGGTGCCCGCTCGGTCCGCCCCGATCACGGCGGCGGCGAGCTCCGTGCACGGCGTCGCATCGGCGAGGCGCGGAAGACGGATTTCGATCATGGCGGGGCCGGAGTCATTGTAGCGCGGCTACCGGGCGGTGAAGTCGAGGAGCAGCGCGGCGTGATCGGACAAGGCCGGCGTGGGGCGGACGCCGGGGCGCCGCCGGCCCCACTCGTAGCGGACGGCGCCCAGTGAGGGAAGCAGTTCCCCGTTGATGAAGGCCTGGTCCAGGCGGAACCCGTTCCCGGCGTTGGGTGAGTACCACGTATAGGCGCGCGCCTCGCCCTGCAGGTGCCGGAAGCCGTCGCGCCACCCCGCGTGCTCCAGCCCGTCGATCCAGCCGCCCTCGCGAGCGTTGAAGCCCACCCGGCAGGTGGGGGCCTCGTCGAGCCCCGGCCGCCCTGAGTTGGTGTCGCCGATGAGGACGGCGGGGCCGTGGGCCCACGCTTCCGCCAGGCGCAGCACCGCGTCGAGAAACGGCCACTTGCGGCCGGTGTCCCGATTGGGCACATGCATGGCGCCGAGCGTGAAGGGAGCCGGGCCCGCCACCTCGGCGAGGAGGAAGCGGGCCGGCTCGTCGGGCACCCGGTGCGCCAGCACGCGGCGGAGGGGCCAGCGCGAGGCGACGAGCAGGGCATTGACGCCGGCCCGGCCGGGGTCGGCGGTGGTGGCCTGGTGGACGAGCCCCTGCTCGCCCAGCGCGGCAGCCAGTGCCGCGCTGGGCGGAGTGGCGCGGAACTCGCAGAGCGCCACCACGTCCGGCGTCCAGCGCGAGAGCTGGCGGGCGAGCGCCGGCACGCGCGTGCCGCCCCCTGCCCGGATATTCCAGCCGATGAGGCGCAGCGGCCGCCTCTCAGTACGTCCCGGGGCGGATTTCCTTGTAGACCGCCTTGAGCTTGTCCGCGGTGAAGTCGGGGCTCTGGCACATGGAGATGATGCGCTTCTCCATGGCCTCGACCTTGGCGATGGCGTCGGGGATCCCGGTGGCGATGTCGTGGGGGATGGTGACCACGCCGTGCTGGTCGCCGTGGATCAGATCGCCCGGCTTGACGAGCACGCCGCCGACCTTGACGGGAATGCCGAAGTCCACCATGTGCACGTTGGCGTGGGACACCGAGACGTGGGCCGCGCAGAACTGAAAGTTGAGCGCGCGCACCTCGTCGAGGTCGCGCACGGAGCCGTCCGTCACCACGCCCACGCAGCCGAGCGCGCGGTGGATGTTCGCCTGCACCTCACCCCACTGCGCGCCCTGCCCGCGGGGATCGTCGAGATCGTGCACCACGATCACCCGCGGGGCGGGGATGGACAGGATGAAGTCCCACCACCCGAAGAGGCTCGCGCGGTGCCCCTCGATGGGCCCCTGCTCGGCGCGGATGAGGGCGGTGCAGGCATAGCCCACCATCGGCCCCATCTCCGGGAAGAGCGCCTTGATCTCCGAGGACAGGTTGCCCTGCTCGCGGGGCCGCACGTTGAACGTCTCGATGGCATTGGCCACGCTGGGGCTGGTGATCTTCCGGAGGGCGGTGACTTGCGGCGGCGTCAGCGGCACGGCGGTCTCCTTTGCGCTAGTGAGTCGGGGTGAGCGCCGCCTCGATGGCGGCGAGATCGGGCGCCACGGTGTAGAGCGGGCCCGCCTCGTCGTCGGCGCCGGCGGGCTGCTTGAGGCCATGCCCGGTGACGACGCAGACGACGAGATCGGTGGGACGAATGCGGCCCTCGCGGCGGAGACGCGACGCGACGGCGATGGGCGCCGCCGCCGAGGGCTCGCAGTAGATGCCGGCGGTGCGGGCGAGGAGCGACTGGGCGGCGAGCAGGTCGGCGTCGGTGGCGCTGGCGGCTACCCCGCCGGTCCGGCGCACCGCGTCCAGGCAGCGCCAGCCCAGCTGCGGCGCGCCCACCGCGATGGCCTGGGCCACGGTGCTGGCGGCGGTGACGGGCGCGACCTCGTCGCGGCCGGCCTCGAAGGCCCGCGTGATGGGATCCGCGGCGGTGGGCTGGGCCGCGACCATGCGCGGCACCCCGCGCGCCCAGCCCAGCGCCACCAGCTCGCGCCAGCCCTTCCAGCAGGCGGTGACACCGAGGCCGCCGCCGATGGGGTGCAGCATCCAGTCCGGCGTCTCCCCGCGAAGATCCTCCCACGTCTCGAAGGCGTAGGACTTCTTGCCCTCGTTCCGCCAGGGATTGGTGGAGAGGCAGGAATACCAGCCGAAGGCCTTGAGCGCCTCCTTGAACAGCGCGGCGGTGGCGTCATAGTCGGCCTGCACCGCGAGCACGGTGGCGCCGTGGGCGCGGGCCTGGACGATCTTGGCCGGCGAGGTCGCCGCCGGCACCATCACCACGCAGGGCAGCCCGGCGGCGGCCGCGTAGGCGCCGACCGAGGCGGCGTGGTTGCCGCTGGAGGACACCGCCACCACCCGCGCCCCCACGGTGCGCGCGTGGGTGAGGGCCACCGTGACCGAACGGTCCTTCAGGGACCCGGTGGGGAGCACGGTATCGTTCTTGACCCACAGCCGCTCGATGCCCACCGCCTGCGCCAGCCGGGGCGGAAGGAGCAGCGGCGTGTCGCCCTCGCCCAGCGTCACCGCGCGGCTCGGATCCACCGGCAGGAACTCGTGCCACCGCCATAGACCGCGCGGGCGCCGGCGGATCTTCTCCGCGAGGCTCGGCTTGACCAGCCGCAGGTCCGGCTCGATCTCCATCACGGTGCCGCAGCGCCCGCAGACTGCAGGCGGGCCGGTGAGATCGCCCGGCTCCTGACAGCGCGGGCAGGCGAGCCGCGCCGGAAAGCCCATCAGATCGCGCCCATCAGGTGGTGTCCTTCTTCCGTTGCATGAGCCGGCCCTTGAGCTCCTCGATCACCTGCTCCACCTGTTCCAGGTTCGGGTTCACCGCCAGCGCGCGCTCGAAGTAGGCCAGCGCGCGGTCGGGCTGGTTGAGCTGGAGATAGATCTGGCCGTAGCCCGACAGCGCGCCGAAGTGGCTGGGGTTCCGCTTCACCACCTCGTCGCAGTCCGCGAGGGACTTCTCGTATTCGCCCATGAGGAAGTACACCGTGGCGCGCTTGTTCCAGCCCTCCGCGAACTCCGGCCGCTTCTCGATGATGCGGCTGAAGGTGGCGATGGCGGCCGGACCGTCCCGCTGGGTCATCTGGGCGACGCCCTGCTGGAACAGCCGGTCGATCTCGGAGTCCCCGGATCGGCTCCACACCTGCCAGAGGGCGTGCTCGGCCAGCGCCCGGACCACCGGATCCGGGTCGCGCAGCACCTTGACGAGCGCGGGGACGTCTTCCATGCGCCCGACTTCGCCCATCCAGGCGGCGGCCTGGCGCCGCGCCTCCAGGTCCGACCGGCCGAGCCCGGCGAGTGCCTGCTCGCGGGTCAGGGGAGTCGCGGTCTGGGCCGGCGCGCCCGCGGGAACGGCCAGCGCGAGGGCGAGCACCAGGACGGCCAGGCGCCTCATGCGCGGCCCACCAGGCTGAGGAACTGCTCCTCGTCGAGAACGGTCACCTTGAGGCGCCGGGCGTCGTCCGCCTTGCTGCCGGGATCCTCCCCCACCACCACGTAGTCCGTCTTCTTGGACACCGAGCCGGTGACGCGCCCGCCGAGCCGGAGCACGAGGTCCCGGGCCTGGTCCCGGGTGAGGCGGCGCAAGCTGCCGGTCAGGACGATGCTCTTGCCGTCGAGCGGGCGCGGGCCCTCGGCGTGGCCCTCCTCGGTCATGACCAGGCCCGCCTCGCGCAGCCGGCGGATGGTGTCGCGGTTGCGCGGCTCGTCGAAGAAGGTCCGGACGGCGCGGGCGATCTCGGGCCCCACGCCATGGATGTCATTGACCTCGTCCTCGGTGGCCTTCTCCAGTCGGTCCATGACGCCGAAGCGCACCGCGAGCAGCTGAGCCGCGCGCTCGCCCACCATGCGGATGCCCAGGCCATTGAGGAGACGGGAGAGCCCGCGAGTCTTCGACGCCTGGATGGCGCGGTGCAGGTTGGTGGCGGACTTTGCGGCCAGGCGCTCGAGGCCCGCGAGCTGCTCGACCGTCAGATGATAGAGGTCGGCGAAGTCGCGCACCATGCCGCGGTCCACGAGCTGGGTGATCACGCCCTCGCCGAGATGCTCGATGTCCATGGCCCGCCGCGAGCCGAAGTGGAAGAGGCGCTCCTTGAGCTGGGCGGGGCAGGCGCTGTTGGTACAGCGCCAGACGGATTCACCCTCCGCCCGCACGGCGGCGCCCCCGCAGGCCGGACAGTGATCGGGCATCCGAAAGGGCGCCGCGCCGGGGGGGCGCTTGTCCTCGATGACCTTGACGAGGTACGGGATCACGTCGCCCGCCCGCTCGATGAGCACGGTATCGCCCACGCGGACGTCCTTCCGGCGCACCTCGTCCTCGTTGTGCAGGCTGACCGCGCTCACGGTGACGCCCGCGAGCTGGACCGGCTCGAGGGCGGCCCCCGGCGTGAGCGCGCCCGACTTGCCGACATTGATGGTGATGTCGAGGATCCGGGTGGTGGCCTGACGGGCGGCGAACTTGTACGCGATGGCCCAGCGCGGGTGGTGCGAGGTGGCGCCCAGCCGCCGCTGCTGCTCGAGATCGTTCACCTTGATCACCACGCCGTCGGCCTCGTAGTCGAGGGCGTCGCGCCCGGCCTCGAGCTCGGCGCCGTAGGCCACCACCGCGTCGAGGTCGTCCAGTCGCCGCGACTCCGGATTCACCGGGAAGCCGCTCGCGCGCAGCGCCTCGAGCATGTCCGCGTGCGACTCGAGCGACACCCCCTGGGCCTCGCTCACGTGGTAGAGGAAGATCGCGAGCGGCCGAGACGCCGTCACCGCGGGATCCTTCTGGCGGACCGCGCCGGCGGCGGCATTGCGCGGGTTCGCGAACGGCTCCTCGCCGGCCTCCTCGAGGCTGGCGTTGAGCCGGCGGAAGGCCTCGAGCGGCATGTAGACCTCCCCGCGCACCTCCAGCGAGCGCGCGGCGGCGAGGGGCCCGCGCAGGGTCTTCGGGATGGCGCCGAGCGTGGCGAGGGTGTGTGTCACGTCCTCGCCCACGCGGCCGTCGCCGCGGGTGGCGCCCCGCACGAAGCGCCCCCGCTGGTAGAGCAGCGCGACGCCGAGCCCGTCGATCTTGGGCTCGCCCACGAAGGCGAAGCGCGCCCCGGGCAGCGCGCGACGGAGGCGGGCCTCGAACTCGCGGAGGTCGTCCACGCTCATGGCGTTGTCGAGCGAGAGCATGACGGCGCGATGCTCGACGGCGGCGAAAGCCTCTCCGGGACGGCTGCCCACCGTCTGGGTGGGGCTGTCCGGCGTGACCAGCTCGGGGTGCTCGGCCTCGAGCGCCTCCAGCTCCCGCTTCAGCGCGTCGTACTCCGCGTCGCTGACCTCGGGACGGTCCTGCCCGTGATAGAGCGCGTCGTGGCGGCGGATCTCGCGGCGAAGCGTCTCGATGCGGGTGGCGGCGTCCTGCCTGGCCATAGCGGTACCCATGAGATTAGCATGCGCGCCGGCGGTGGCCGGGGCGCGGCCGGCGCTCCGGGCATCGTCAACCGCGGGCGGTATTGCTCCAGCGGATCAGGACGATGACGGGCACGAGCCCGGCGAGGACGATGGCCAGCGCGGGCACCGCCGCCTCCTGCCACAAGGCCTCGTTGGTGCGCTCCCACACCTCCATGGCCAGCGTGTTCAGGCCGAAGGGCCGGAGCAGCAGGGTGGCCGGCATCTCCTTCATGGTCTCCACGAAGACGAGGACGATGGCGACCGCGAGGCCACCCCGAAGCAGCGGGAGGTGCACGCGCCGCAGCGTCCGGCCCGCCCCCGCCCCCAGGGACCGCGCGGCGTCGTCGAGGCTCGGGGCGATGCGGGTGAGGCTGGCGTCCACGCTCTGGAGGCTCACGGCCAGGAAGCGCACGGCGTAGGCGAAGAGGAGCCCCACCGCGGAACCGGTGAGGAGGAGGCCCACCGGCCGGCCGGTGAGGCCCGCCAGGGCGGGGCCCAGCCAGTGGTCGAGGGCGGACAGCGGGATGAGGACGCCCACCGCGATGACCGCCCCCGGTAGCGCATAGCCCAGGGACGCGAAGCGCGCCGACCAGCGCGTGGCGCGCGAGGGGTGAAGCCGCCCCGCGTACGCGAGGACGACGGCCAGCAGGCAGGTGAGGACCGCGGCGACGGCGGCGAGGCCGAGGGTATTCGCCAGCAGCGCGCCGAGGTCGTGCGCCACGCGGCCCTCGGCCCAAGCGCGCAGGGACCAGAGCGTGAGCTGGCCCACCGGCAGGAGGAAGGCGAGCCCGAGCACGGCGGCGCAGGTGACGGTGGCGGCGGCGGCGGCGGCTCCGTGCAGGACCACCGGCGCGGTCTCGGCCCCGCGGCGCTCGCGCTGGATGAACCGCTGCCGGCCCCGGGAGGCGCGCTCGATCGCGAGCAGCGCCCCCGCGCAGAGGAGCAGCACGCTCGCCAGCTGGGCGGCCGCCACCCGATCGAACATCCCGTACCAGACGCGGTAGATGCCTTCGGTGAGAGTGCGATAGCCGAAGGTCGCCACGGTGCCGAAGTCGCCCAGGGCCTCCATCATCGCCAGCGCCACGCCGGCGGCGAGGGAGGGGCGGGCCAGCGGCAGGGTGACCTCGAGGAAGGCGCGCAGGCGCGAGCGGCCGAGGCTGCGGGCGGTCTCGAGCGCGGCCGAGCCCTGGGCGCGAAAGGCGGCGCCGGCGAGGAGATAGACGTAGGGGTAGAACACCAGGGTCATCATCAGCGTGACGCCGCCCCACGAGCGGAGCTCGGGCAGGCGGACGCTCGCGCCGAGCCAGTGGCGCAGCGCGGTCTGGAGCGGCCCCGAGAACTCGAAGATGCCCAGGAAGGTGAACCCGATCACGTACGCGGGAATGGCCAGCGGCAGGATCAGCGCCCACTCGAACACGCCGTGCCCGGGGAAGCGGTAGTTGACCACGAGCCAGGCCAGCAGCGTGCCCACCACCAGGGTGCCCGCCCCGACTCCGGCGAGCAGCGCGAGCGTGTTCAGCGCGAGCTCCACCAGCTGGGTGCGCCAGAGGTGCAGCCAGAGGTCGACGTTCGGCGTGGCGAGGGAGGACAGCACCACCACGTTGGGAACCGCGACCACGCCCGCCACCAGGAGAGCGGCGGCGGGCCAGGTGCGCGAGAGGGGGCCCGCGGCCGGCCGGCGCCCGAGGGCCCGGCCCGTCGCGGGCCTCACGACGCGCGGATCACCTGTAGCCAGCGCGATCGGCGAGCTTGGTGGCGGCGGCCTGGAACTCGCCGGCGGCGGCCACGTTGATGTCGTCCTGCCGGAACTTGCCCCACTTGGCGATGACGGGGTTCACCGACGCCTGCGGGTTCGCCGGATACTCGAAGTTGGAGTCGGCGAACATCTGCTGCGCCTCGGGCGAGGTGAGGAACTCGAGCAGCTTGACCGCGTTCGCGCGGTTCTTGGCATTGGCGGTGATGCCGGCGCCCGAGATATTGACATGGGTCCCGGTGGTCTGCTGATTCGCCCAGAAGGCCGCCACCGGGAAGGTGGGGTCCTTGGCGAGGATGCGCCCGAGATAGTAGGTATTGGTCAGCCCGACGTCGCACTGACCGGCCGCGATGGCCTCGAGGATCTTGGTGTCGCCGTTGATGAGCGTGGGATTGTTCGCCACCCAGCCCTTGACCACCTGCTCCACCTTGGGCTCGCCGCTCCGCTTGATCATGGTGGCGAGGAAGGACTGGTTGTACACGTAGGTCGAGGTGCGGAGGCAGATCCGGTTCTTCCACTTGGGATCGGCCAGCGCCTCGTAGGTCGACAGCTCTTCCGGCTTCACCTTGGCGGTGTTGTACATGATGGTGCGCGCGCGCACCGTGAGCGCCGTCCACCGCCCTTCGGGGTCGCGCAGGTTCGCGGGCACGTTGGCGGCGATCTCGGGCGAGTCCATCCGGGAGAGGAGGCCGGCCCGGCCGGCGTTCCAGAGATTGCCCGCGTCCACCGTGATCAGGACGTCGGCGGGAGTCTTGTCGCCCTCGGCCTTCAGCCGGTCGAACAGCTCGGAGGTATTGCCGCCGAAGCTCTTGACCTGGATGCCGGTCTTCTTGGTGAAGGCGTCAATGGCCGGCTCCTGGCCATACTGCGACCGGGCCGAGTACACCACCACCTCGCCGGCGCCGGCGGCGAAGCTCTGCGCGCCCGTGCCGGCCATCCCCGCTCCCCCTACCATGGTCAGGGCCAGCAGCAGCGCGAGTGCACCGGTGGCCGCCCGCTCCCTCGTCGTGCTGCTCGTCGAGCTCTGCATGTCGGGTCTCCCTAGTGCCTGGGTTGATCGGGGCCGTGGCGGCCCCCTTGGCCTCGCTGGCAGTAAGGTAACCCTAACTAAGACGAGCTGTCAACCCTAACGGGTGACCTTCGACGGGGCGGCCTTGGCGCGCGCCTCGGCCAGGAGCGTCTTGACCTGGTCGTGCTCGGCACCGCGCGGCACGAGCACGAGGAAGCGCTCCCAGGCGCGCGCGGCGCCCGCATAGTCCCCCTTGGCCTCGGCCAGGACCTGCCCCCGGAAGAAGTGGGCGGGCGGATAGTTCGGGTCGATGGCCAGCGCCTTGTCGAAGGTCTCCAGCGCGGCGTCGGCATGCCCGCCGAGGGCGACGATATAACCCAGATGGCTCATCGCATTCACGTTACGGGGATCCCGCTTGAGCACCGCCTGGTAGGCGGCGATGGCTTCCGAGTACCGGCCGGCGAAGAGGCTTTGCCGCGCCGCCTCGAGCATGCCGGCCAGCATCTCGGGCGAGAGCGGGCGCGCCGGACCCGCGCCCGTGGGGTCGCCGGGGGACACCGGCCCGCCCGGCGACGCGGGACTGCCCGGCGACGCGGGACCGCTCGGCAATGCGGGACCGCTCATCGCGCCCGGCGAGCCGGGCGCGGCGACCACGCCTCCGGGCGCGGGCGCCATCGGGTCAGGCTCGGTATAGCGGCCCACGCTCACGCCGAGGAGCACGCCGAAGGCGAGTAGCAGCACGGCGCCCACCCCGAGCGCGACCGGGCGGTGGGTCCAGCTTCGTCCACCTGCGGCCGCCCTGGCGGTCGCGCGGGGCCCGTCGGCGCGGGGGGCGGACGTCGGTGGCGGGGCGAGCGGACCCAGGGCGTCCAGCGCGCCCAGTACCGCCGCCGCGCGCGCTTCATAGGCATCGCGGAGGCCGCGGTAGTCGTCCTCGGAAAGATGGCCGGCCTCGTGGTCGAAGTCGAGCTCGCGCAGCGCCCGATAGATCGCGGTCCGCTCCTCGCCGAGCTCGAGGCGGCGATCGGTCGCCCCGCTGGACGATCCGATGGCGGTTTCCGGCATCTCGCGGCCCGCGCCGGCGCCGCGCAGCAGGGGCCACAGCACGAGCCCGGCGGCGGGCACCGCGAGGAGGACAATGGGCAGCAGCTGGGCGACCGTCACGAGTCGAGCTCGGCCATCTCCCGCCGGATGCGCTCGCGGGTGGCCTCGTCCACCGCGGCCGGCGGCGCGGCGGCCGACCGCCGGCTCCAGCGGCGCATGGCGAGGCCCACCAGCACCAGGCCCAGGGCCAGGCCCACGAAGGGAACGACCCACACGAGGAGATCGAAGCCGTGGCGGGGCGGCGCGAGCAGGATCCACGTGCCGTACTTCTCCACGAAGTACGCGGTGACCTGCTCCGGGGTCTCGCCCGCGGCGAGCCGCTCGCGGACGATGGCGCGCATCTGATTGGCGGTTTCCGACGGCGAGTCGGCCACCGAGAGGCTCTGGCACACCACGCAGCGGAGATTGGCCGCCACGTCACGCACCTGCTCCTCGGTCACCGTCCGCCCGGGCGGCGCGGCGCCGAGCGCGGCCACCGCGACCATCGTGAGGCCCGTCAGGAGGAGAATCCGTCGCGTCACGACTTCTCGGCCAGCAGGCGCTCGACCTGCGCGCGAACCATCTCGTCGGAGACCGCGCCCACCTTGCGCTCTCGGATCCGCCCGGCGCGGTCGATGAAGAAGGTCTCGGGCACCCCGTAGACACCGTACTCGACGGCGACGCGCCCGCCGGTGTCGGCGGCGTTGGGAAAGGTGAACTCGAACTGGCTCATGAATTTCCGCGCCGCCTCGTCCTTGTCCTGGATATTGATGCCGACGAGGGTCACGCCGCGGTCCCGATACTCGCGCCAGGCCTTCTCGAGCACCGGCGCCTCCTCGTAGCAGGCGGGAATGCACCACGACGCCCAGAAATTCACCACCACCACCCGGCCGCGCAGGCTCTCGAGCGAGAGCGGCGTGCCCGCGAAGCTGGTGAGGGTGAAGGGCGCGGCGGGCTTGCCCAGCAGCGTGGAGGGCAGCTGGCGCGGATCGGTGCGGAAGCCGTAGGCCAGCAGGACGAGGAGCGGCAGCACCGCGACCGGGATGAGCCAGCGGAGGTGACGCGTCACGCCGGTTTCCTCCCCTCGGGCAGGACCGCGAGGGCGGCTCCCAGGGTGAGGATGAACCCGCCGATCCACAGCCAGGAGACCATGCGGTTCACCTGCACCTTGACGGTGGCCTGGGAGCCGTCGCGGGCGAAATCGCCCAGCACCAGATAGACGTCCTCGATGAAGCCCAGCCGGTAGTCCACGTAGGCGATCGGCGTCTGCTCCTGCGGGTAGAACTTCTTGGCCGGGTAGAGGACGGTGGGCCGCCGCGCCCCGTTGGCCACCGTGAAGGTCCCGGCCACCTTGAAGTGGTTCGACTCCTCGGAGGCGGCGAGGCTGTCGAAGCGGACCTTGTAGCCGGCCAGCTCCACGCTCTCGCCTCGGGAGAGCGTGGCCTCGGTCTGCCGGGACCAGGCCTGCGAGCCGGCCACGCCGAGGGCCACCACGAGAATGCCCAGGTGCACCACGAAGCCGCCGTAGCGCCGGTTCTGGCGCACGAGGAGGCCCCAGGTGGCGGACCCCCAGCCGGCGCCGCCGCGCCGGCGGGTCCGGGCGGCGCGCGCGAAGTCCAGCACCATGGTGCCGGTGACGAACACCACCAGCGCCATGCACAGGAGCACCAGCGCATTGCCCACGCCCAGCGCCCACAGCACCACCGCGGCGACCACGCCCGCGAGCACCGGCTTGAGGAAGTTGCGGCGGAGGTTGTCGGCGGAGGCGCGCCGCCAGGCGATGAGGGGCCCCACGCCCATGAGGAAGAGGAGGCCCAGGAACAGCGGGATGTTCACGAGATTGAAGAAGGGCGCGCCCACGCTCACCTTGGTCCCGCGCAAGGCCTCCGAGAGGAGCGGGAAGATGGTGCCGAAGAAGACGGTGAAGCTGGCGGCCACGAGGAAGACGTTGTTGAGGAGAAAGGCGGACTCGCGCGAGAGGATCGAGTCGAGCTCGCCCTGGCCCTTGAGGCGCTCCACGCGCCAGGCCAGCAGCGTGAAGGAGCCCAGCAGCACCAGCGCCAGGAAGGCGAGGAAGAACATGCCGATGGAGCCCTGGGTGAAAGCGTGCACGGATCCGATGATCCCGGAGCGGGTGAGGAAGGTGCCGAAGAGGGTGAGGCCGAAGGTGAGGATGATGAGGGTGAGGTTCCAGAGCTTGAGCATGCGCCGCCGCTCCTGGATCATCACCGAGTGCAGGAAGGCGGTGCCGGTGAGCCAGGGCATGAAGGCGGCGTTCTCCACCGGATCCCAGGCCCAGTAGCCGCCCCAGCCGAGCACGTGATAGCTCCACCAGCCGCCGATCAGGAGGCCCAGCGAGAGGAAATACCAGGCCACGATGGTCCAGCGGCGCGTGATGGTGATCCACTCCTCGCCGGTGCGTCCGAGGCAGAGCGCGGCGATGGCGAAGGCGAAGGGCACCGTGAAGCCGGTGAAGCCGAGGTAGAGCGCCACCGGGTGCGTGATCATCCCGGAATCCTCGAGCAGCGGGTTGAGGCCGCGCCCGTCCGCGGGCACCGGGCTCAGCCGCTCGAAGGGGGGGGCGGGCCCGGCCATGACGAGGAGGAAGAAGGCCAGCACGCCCAGCATCACCGCCAGCACCCAGGGATAGAGGGTGGGCTGGCGGCGCCGGTAGCGGAGCACCACGATGGAGGTGTAGAGCCCGAGCATCCATGCCCAGAGGATGATGGAGCCTTCCAGCGCTCCCCACACCGCGGTGATCCGGTAGTAGAAGGGCGTGCCGAGATTGGTGTTGGAGGCCACGTAGCGGATGGAGAAGTCGAAGGTGAGGAAGGCGTACGCGAGCAGCAGCAGCGCGGCGGTGATGAGGGCCCACACGCCGACGGCGGCCCGCTCGGCGGAGACCACGAGGGCGAGCCGCCCGCTGCGCGCGCCCAGCGCGGCCGCGCCGGCGCCCCAGAGCGCGAGGCCTAGGCCGATGGCGGTCAGCGCATAGCCGATCTCGGGCGCGCCGATCGTCACTGACGGACCTGGCTGCCGCGCAGGGACTTCAAGAGCTCTTGATAGCCGGGCGCGGCGCCGTCGTGAGGCGCCTTGTACTCCTCGGAGTGCTTGGCGAGAATGCTCGACGCCCGGAAGAAGCCCTCGCCGCTCCAGGCGCCTTCCACCACCGCGCCCCGACCCTCGGCGAAGAGATCGGGAGGCGGCCCGACGTGTCGCACCGGCACCGCCGCCTGGCCGTCCGACAGCACGAAGCGGAGGTCGAGCGATTTGGGCTCCCACTTGAGGCTGCCCGGCTGGACCATGCCGCCCAGGCGATAGCTCTTGCCCGGAGCGGGCGCGGCCAGGAGCTCCGTCGGCGTGACGAAGTAGACGAGGGACTGGGTCACGCCCGCGTAGATGAGATAGGCGAGGGCGACGAGGATGACGAGCCCGCCCACGAGAAACTTCGCGCGGCGCTTCATCGGATGGCCGCCTTTCCGGGGGCCGCCGCCCGCGGGCTCCGGGGTCGGGCGTCGAGCGCGCGCCGCCGGCGGGCGAGGTGTCGCCAGTAGCCCAGGAGCGCCGCCGCGGAGAGGCCGTAGGCGGCGAGGACATAGCCCCAGTGGTCGGGCATCATCGGCGTGTCTCCGGCACCCACGCGTCCTCGAGGCGCGCGAGCTCCACGCGGCGGAGGAGGAGGTAGAGAAAGAGAAGGGTGAAGGCGACCCAGTTCACGAACAGCGCCGCCGCGATGGGCCCGGCGATGGGGGAGGGCTCCGGTCCGAGAATGGTGGAGGGCTGGTGCAGCGCGCGCCACCACTTCACGGAGAAGTGCACGATGGGAATGTTCGCGGCGCCCACGATGCCGACCACGGCGGCGATGCGGGCGCGCCGCTCGGGCTCGTCCACCATGGCGCGCAGCAGGAGGTAGCCCACGTAGACGAGGAACAGCACCGCGGTGGAGGTCAGCCGCGCGTCCCAGGTCCACCAGGTGCCCCAGGTGGGCTTGCCCCAGATGGAGCCGGACACGATGGTGACTCCGGTGAAGAGGACGCCGAGCTCGGCGGCCGCCCCGGCCAGCCGATCCCAGCCCGCGCGCCCGGTGGCGAGCGCGCCGATGCTCCCCACCAGGACGAGACCGAAGGCGAGATAGGCCGTGAGCACCGCGGGCACGTGGACGTACATGATGCGCTGGACATTGCCCTGTACGGCTTCGCGCGGGGCATACCCGAAGCCTGCCGCCAGCCCGGCGGCGAGGGCCAGGAGGGCGAGCCCGCCCAGGATTCGTGTGGCGCGCGCGCTCATGCGTCCAGGACGAACTCGAAGGTGAGGAGCCCGATCACGAGATAGACGAGGTCGGCGCCGGCCAGCAGCCGCAGCCAGGCGGCGGCGTCCCCCAGCGGCTGTCCCGCCAGGACGATCTGCGTGGCGCTGACGGTGGCCAGCAGCACCGGGACCTGCACGGGCAGGAGCAGGACGGGAAAGAGCAGCTCGCGGGCCCGCACGCCGGCGGTGAGCGCGGCGAAGAGCGTGCCCACGGTGGCCAGCCCCAGCGTCCCCAGCGCGAGCACGACGGCAAGGGGCCCCGCCACGCTCACGAGGTCCACGTTGTAGAACAGGCCGAACAACGCCAGGATCACCACCTCCACCGCGCCCATCACCACCAGGTTGGCGGCCAGCTTGCCGAGGTAGATCGCCGACTTGTCCCCGGGCGTGAGCCGCAGGCCGTCCCAGCAGTCATTGTCCCGCTCCGCCACGAAGCTGCGCCCGAGGCCGAGCAGGCCCGCGAGCACGAAGCCGAGCCAGAGCAGCCCGGGCAGCGCCGCGTGCAGCCGCTCCCGATCAGGGCCCAGCGCGAACTGGAAGAGGAAGAGGAGGAGCAGCGCGAAGAAGAGAAGGGCGTTGAGGCTCTCCTTCGACCGCCGCTCTACCAGCAGGTCCTTCCACAGCACGATCCAGGTGCGGCGGGCGTAGGCGATCATGGCGCCCCCGCGCCCTCGACCATGGCGTCATAGACGCGATGCAGCTCGTCGAGGGCCAGGCCGGCGGTGGGCCGGTCGAGGAGGACGCGCCCGCTCGCGAGGATGATCACGCGGTCCGCCACCGCGAGCCCGCCGCCGAAGCTATGCGTGGTGAGGACCACGGTGCCCCCCGCCGCCTTGAAGGCCAGCAGGAACTCGACGAGCCATTTCTGCCCGTGGCGATCCAGGCCGGTGAAGGGCTCGTCGAGGAGCAGCAGCGGTACCCGTCCCAGGGTGACGCGCGCGAGGCCGAGCCGTCGCTTCATCCCCGCCGAGAACGTGCGGGCCCGCTCGTCCGCCACCGCCTCCAGCTCGACGGCCTGCAGGCGCTCCCGCAGGTGCGCGGGCGAGGCGTCGAGGCCGCCCATCACCCCCCAGAAGCGGAGGTTCTCCCGCGCGGTGAGATCCTCGTACACGAAGGAGCCGTGCGCCACCATCCCCACCTGGGCGCGCACCGCATCCGGATCCCGGAGCGCATCGACGCCACCCACGCGGAGGCTACCCGCGCCCGGGCGCACCAGTCCCGCCAGGATGCGGAGCAGGGTGGTCTTGCCGGCGCCGTTCGGGCCGAGCAGGGCCAGACACCGGCCGGCGGGCAGCGCCAGCGAGACGTCGTCGAGCACGAGCGTCGCGCCGTACGACTTCCGGAGACCCGCGGCTTCGATCACGTCACAAAAAAAGGAGGGAGACGGTGCATCGTCTCCCTCCGAGGCGATGTCGGCTCAGCGGGAGGGAGCCATGGCGCGAAGCCGCGCGATACGCTCCTCGACCGACGGATGCGTCGAGAAGAGGCTCTGCAGCATGCCGCCGCGCAGGGGATTGACGATGAACAGATGGGCGGTGGCCGGCGTGGCGTGCATGGGCATGGCCTTGGACGCCATCTCCAGCTTCTCCAGGGCCTCCGCGAGCCCCCACGGCTTGCCGGCGATCTGCGCCCCGGTGGCGTCCGCGTGGAACTCCCGCGCCCGCGAGATCGCCAGCTGCACCAGCATGGCCGCGATGGGGGCGACGATGGCGAGGAGGAGGGTGCCGAACACGCCCCCGCCGTGGCCCTCGTCGTCGCTGTCCCGCCGCCCGCCGCCGAAGATCGCGGCGAACTGGGCCATCTGGGCCAGGTAGGTGATGGCCCCGGCCAGGGTGGCGGCGATGGTCATGATGAGCGTGTCCCGGTTCTTCACGTGCGACAGCTCATGGGCGATCACACCTTCCAGCTGGTCGCGGTCGAGAATGCGCAGAAGACCTTCCGTCACCGCGATCGCCGCGTGTTCCGGGTTGCGGCCGGTGGCGAAGGCATTGGGCGTGTCGCCTGGGATGATGTACACCTTCGGCATGGGAATGCCGGCCCGGGTCACGAGGTTCCGCACGATCCCGTAGAGCTGGGGAGCCTGTGCCTCATCCACGGGCTGGGCCCGGTACATGGCCAGCACCATCTTGTCCGAGAACCAGTAGCTGACGAAGTTCATGACCAGAGCCAGGCCGAAGGCCATGATCATGCCCTGCTGGCCTCCGAGAGCCTGGCCAATCAGTACGACGAGACAGGTGAGGACGGCGAGCAGCAGTCCGGTTTTAAAGACATTTCCCATGGCGATCGACCTCCCGATCGCATGCTAACAGCCACCCCCCCGACCGTCAAGCAACCGCCGTCCCAGGGGCATTTTGGGTTGACATCCCTATACCCCGAGCATATACTGGCCCGGTTGTTGAAAAATCCCTTGTTTGTCGAATCTTTAACCGAGGTTTTGCCCATGATCATCCGGCTCTCCGAGATTCCCGCCGAGGGCATCCGGATCGACGGACCCGAGGCCTTTCCGCGTCCATTCGCCGACCCCACCTGGACGCTCGACGGGGTGGCGCTGGCGCTGGAGAAGGACGCCGACGCCGTCTTCGTCCGGGGCACTCTCGAAGCCCGCGTCCCGCTGGTGTGCGGTCGCTGTCTGGAGCCGTTCGACCTCCACGTGTCACAGGAGGTCGACACGCGTTTTCTTCCCGCGCCGGAGGGCCGGGCGGAAGAGCGCGAGCTCGCCTCCGACGATCTGGAAACCGACGTGTACGCCCACGACCAGCTGGATCTGGGCGCGCTGGTGGAGACCGAGACCACCTTGGCGCTGCCCATGAAGCCGCTCTGCCGCGAGGACTGCCGGGGGCTGTGCTCGGTGTGCGGCGGAAACCGAAACGTGACGGCCTGTGCCTGCCCCGAGCCCGCCTCCGCTTCACGCTGGGCGCCACTGAAGGGCCTCGCCGACCGACTCCCACGATAGGAGCCCAACGCCCATGCCGCTGCCCAAGCGACGTCACTCGAGAACTCGCGGCAAGAAGCGCCGCACGCACTACAAGATGGTCGCGCCCACCCGCTCCGTCTGCCCACAATGCCGCGAGGTGAAGCTCCCGCATCAGATCTGCCCGCACTGTGGCTTCTACAAGGGACGCGAGGTTCTGACCGTCGAGGGTGAGTAGCGTCCGCGCCGGGCCTTCGCCCATGAAGATCGCGCTCGATGCCATGGGAGGCGACTTCGGGCCCGCGGTGGTCGTGGAAGGCGCCGTGGTGGCCGCCCGCGAGCTCGGGGTGTCCTCGGTGCTGGTGGGTGACAAGGCCGCGATCGAGCGCGAGATCGTCCGGCTGGGGGCCCAGGAGCTCCCGCTCAGCATCCGCCATGCCTCCCAGGTGGTGAGCATGGCGGAGTCGCCGGTGCAGGCGCTCCGCCGCAAGCGCGACTCCTCGCTCCGCGTGGCCGCCGAGCTGGTGAAGGACGGCGAGTGTCAGGCGCTCGTCTCCGCCGGCAATACCGGAGCCGCCCTGGCCATTGGCATGTTCGTCCTCGGCGTCCTCCCCGGCGTCGAGCGCCCCGCCATCGCCACCACGCTGCCGAGCCTGGCCGGATACACCGTCCTCATCGACTCCGGCGCCAACGTGGACCCCAAGCCCCGCCACCTCTTCCAGTTCGCGGTGATGGGGCACGTCTATTCGCGCGACATCGTCGGCAAGGATCATCCAAGAGTGGGTCTTCTCTCGGTGGGTGAGGAAGAGGGCAAGGGAAACGAGCTGGTCAAGGACACCTTCGAGAGCCTGCGCGGCTCGTCGCTGAACTTCATCGGCAACATCGAGGGTCGCGACATCTACAACGGACGGTGCGACGTGGTGGTGACGGACGGCTTCACCGGCAACGTGTGCCTGAAGGTGTCCGAGAGCCTCGCGGAGATGCTGACCTCCATGATCCGCGAGGAGCTGACGCGGGACGTGCTGTCCAAGGCGGGCGCGGTGCTCGCGCAGCGTGCCTTCGCGCGCATGAAGCGACGGGTGGACTACACCGAGATGGGGGGGGCGCCACTGCTCGGCATCAACGGTGCCTCCATCATCTGCCACGGCGCCTCGCCGGTGAAGGCGATCAAGAACGCGCTGCGCGTGGCCACCGAGTGGGTTCGCAACGACGTCAACGACCACATCAAGACCGCGCTCGAGGCCGAATCGGTCCTCGCCGAGGGGCGCGAGGGAGGCCGCGAATGAAGCGTGCCAAGATCGTGGGCGTGGGCGCTTACGCTCCCAAGCGGATCCTCACCAACGCCGAGCTGGAGAAGATGGTGGACACGTCGGACGAGTGGATCGTCCAGCGCACCGGCATTCGCGAGCGCCACATCGTCGACGAGAGCGAGGCCACCTCCGATCTCGCCCTCCGCGCCGCCCAGCAGGCGCTGGAGCGCGCGGGGGTGGAGCCGGGCGAGATCGACTTCATCGTGGTGGGGACCACCACCGGCGACATGGCCTTCCCCACCACCGCCAACATCCTCCAGCACCGCCTGGGCTGCCGCAACGCGGGCTCCATCGACGTCTATGCCGCGTGCGCGGGTTCCGTGTACAGCCTCTCCGTCGGCGCGCAGTACATCCAGACCGAGAAGTACCGCACGGTGCTGTGCGTGGGCGCGGAGTGCCTGTCGCGCATCACCGACTACACCGACCGCGGCACGTGCATCCTCCTCGCCGACGCGGCGGGGGCGGTGGTGCTCCGTCCGTCGGAGGACGAGTCCGGCCTCATCGACACCGATCTCTACTCCGACGGAAAGTACTGGGAGTTCCTCTACCAGCCGGGAGGCGGCGCGCGGCATCCCGCCACCCACGAAACGGTGGACAAGCGGATGCACTTCGCGAAGATGAAGGGGAACGAGGTGTTCAAGGTGGCGGTCCGGATGTTCGGCGAGGCCGCCGAGCGCATCCTCACCCGCAACGGCTTCACCTCCGACGACCTCGATCTCTTCATCCCCCATCAGGCCAATCTCCGGATCATCGAGGCGGCGGTGAAGCGCCTCAAGGTCCCGATGGACAAGGTCATGATCAACGTGGACCGCTACGGGAACACCGGTGCCGCCTCCGTCTATGTCGCGCTGGAAGAGGCCTGGTCGTCCAAGCGGCTCAGCACCGGCGATCTCGTGCTCCTCGCCGCCTTCGGCGGCGGCTTCACCTGGGGCGCCGCGCTCCTCCGCTGGTAGGCCCCGCGTGAGCATCGCGTTTCTTTTCCCGGGACAGGGGTCCCAGGCGGTGGGCATGGGCCAAGATCTGGCGCAGGCGTCGGCCGCCGCCGCCGCGGTGTGGAAGGAGGCGGATGCCGCGCTGGGCTTCCCGCTCTCGCGGCTGGCGTTCGAGGGCCCGGAGTCGGACCTCGCCCTCACCGCCAACACCCAGCCCGCCGTCCTCACCGCCAGCGTGGCCGCCGCCGCCGCGCTTGCCGAGCACGGCATCCGGCCGGGCCTCGCCGCGGGTCATAGCCTGGGGGAATACTCCGCCCTGGTGGTGGCGGGCGCGCTCGACTTCGCGGAGGCGGTGCGCCTGGTGCGGCGTCGCGGCGAGTTCATGCAGGAAGCGGTGCCGGTGGGTATGGGCGCCATGGCCGCGCTCCTCGGCGTCGAGCTCGCGGTGGCGGAGGAAGCGTGCGCGGCGGCCGCCCAGGGTGACGTGGTGGGAGTGGCCAATATCAACTCGCCGGGCCAGATCGTCATCGCCGGACATCGCGGCGCGGTGGAGCGGGCGGTGAAGGCGGTGGCCGAGCGCGGGGGCAAGAAGAGCATGCTGCTCCCGGTGAGCGCGCCTTTCCACTGTGCCCTCATGAAGCCGGCGGCGGACCGGCTCGCCGCCGAGCTCGAGCGCCTGCGAGTGTCCGCGCCGCGCTTCCCGGTGGTTCGCAACGTGGATGCGGGGGTCACCACCACCGCCGAGGAGGTGAAGCCGTTCCTCGTGCGCCAGGTGGCCAGCCCGGTGCGGTGGACGGACGGCCTCGCGCGCCTGGCCCGCGAGGGGGCGGACGTGTGGATCGAGGTCGGCCCCGGCCGGGTGCTCACGGGGCTGCTCAAGCGCACCCTGGACGGGGCGCGCGGTCACTCCGTGGAAGACGTCGCGTCGCTGGAGAAGACGCGGGAGGCGGTGACGGGCGGGGCCGGCGCGTGACGGACACCAAGCCGCTGGCAGGCCGGGTGGCGATGGTCACCGGCGGGACGCGCGGGATCGGCCTGGCCATCGCCCGGCTGCTGGCAGACGACGGGGCTTCCGTGGTAGTCTCTGGCCGCGATCCGGGCCGGCTCGAGAGCGCGGCGAAAGAGCTGGAAGCATTGGGGGCAAGCGTGCTCGCGGTGGCGGCGGACGCGGCCAAGCGCGAGGATGCGGATCGCTTGGTGGAGGCCGCCCGGGAGCGCTTCGGCCGCATCGACGTGCTCGTGAACAACGCAGGCATCACCCGGGACCAGCTGCTCGTGCGGATGAAGGACGACGACTGGGACACGGTGATGGAGACGAACCTGCGCGGCGTGTTCCTCATGACGCGCGCGGTGGGGAAGGTGATGATGCGGCAGAAGAGCGGCCGCATGATCAACATCTCGTCGGCGGCGGGGGCGATGGGGAATCCGGGGCAGGTGAACTACTCCGCGGCCAAGGCGGGCGTGATCGGGCTCTCCAAGGCGGCGGCGCGCGAGCTGGCGCATTGGAACATCCTGGTCAACGCGGTGGCGCCGGGGCTCATCGAGACGGACATGACGGCGACGATCTCGGCCGAGGCCCGCGAGGGCCTCATGCAACAGGTCCCGCTGAAGCGGATCGGAACGGCGAGGGAGGTGGCCGAGGTCGTGCGGTTCCTGGCCGGGGACGGGGCCGGATACATCACCGGCCAGGTCATCCACGTCAACGGCGGACTGTACATGTAACGTCGCGCGCGGCGCGCGACGACTCACGCGGGGATGGCGGCACCACAGCGTGCCATGAGGAGGTGTTGATGACCAAGCCAGTAGACGAGCGGGTGAAGGAGATCATCTGTGACAACCTCGGCGTCCGGCCGGACGAGGTCGTGGCGGAGGCGAAGTTCATCGAGGACCTGAATGCCGACTCTCTCGACACGGTGGAGCTGGTGATGGCCTTCGAGGAGGAGTTCGGGCTCGAGATCCCGGACGAGGACGCGGAGAAGATCACCACCGTGGGTGATGCCGTCCGCTACATCAAGGAGAAGGTCTGAGCGGGACGGTGGACAAGACACGCGTCGTCATCACCGGCCTCGGGGCGGTGACGCCGCTCGGCAATACCGCCGAGGAATTCTGGACCTCCCTCACCCAGGGCAAGTCCGGGATTGGGCCGATCACGCGCTTCGACTCGACGGGCTTCGGCACGCGGATCGCGGGGGAGGTCAAGGGCTTCGACGCGCTCAAGTACGTCGACAAGAAGGACGACCGCAAGCTCGACCTCTACCTCAAGTACGCGCTCGCGTGCGCGGTGATGGCGGTGGAGGATGCCGGGCTCGACCCTGCCAAGGAGGATGGGAACCGCTTCGGCGTCCTGGTGGGCTCGGGCATCGGCGGTCTCGGCACGCTGCTGGACTCTCACAAGACGCTCCTCGACAAGGGGCCGGACCGCGTCTCGCCGTTCTTCATCCCCATGCTCATCATCAACATGGCGTCCGGTCTCATCTCCATGCGCTTCGGCGCGCGCGGCCCGAACTCCTCCGTGGTCACCGCCTGCGCGACCGGGAATCACGCCATCGGGGACGCCACCCGCATCATTCAACGGGGCGACGCCGACGTGATGATCGCGGGGGGCGCCGAGGCCATCATCATCCCCCTCACCATCGCGGGCTTCTGCCAGATGAAGGCGATGTCGACGCGGAACGACGAGCCCACCAAGGCCTCTCGGCCGTTCGACGCCGAGCGCGACGGCTTCGTGGCCGGGGAGGGCGGTGGCCTGGTGGTGCTGGAGTCGCTCGAGCACGCTCGGCGCCGCGACGCGCGGATCTATGCGGAGGTGGTCGGCTACGGCATGACGGGTGATGCCCACCACATGACCGCCCCCGATCCCGAAGGGGACGGCGCCGCGCGCGCGATGGCGGCCGCGCTGAAGGACGCGGCGCTGGAGCCCTCCGCGGTGGGGTACATCAACGCCCACGGGACCTCGACTCCCTACAACGACAAGTTCGAGACCATCGCGATCAAGCGGGTGTTCGGCGAGCATGCCAAGCGGCTGCCGGTGTCCTCCACCAAGTCCATGACCGGCCACCTCCTCGGCGCGGCGGGCGGGATCGAGGCGGTCGCCACCACGCTCACCATCTACCACGGCGTGCTGCCGCCCACCATCAACTACGAGAAGCCGGATCCCGACTGTGACCTCGACTACGTCCCGAACCAGGCGCGCAAGCAGGACGTCGAGGTGGCGCTGAGCAATGCCTTCGGCTTCGGCGGGACCAACGCCATCCTCGCCTTCCGGAAGTATCGACCCTAGAGCAGGGCCGATTCGCTTCGCCATACTTCGTTCTCGTCTGGCTCGCGACTCCACCCTGCTCCCGCGGTGACCATCCCTGATCCGCTGGCCGCGCTGGAGGCGCGGCTGGGGCATGTCTTCGCGGACCGCGATCTCCTCCTGGAGGCGCTCACCCACCGCTCCTGGGTCAACGAGCATCCCGGCGCGCGCGACAACGAGGCGCTGGCCTTCGTGGGCGACGCCGTCCTCGGGCTCGTGGTGGCGGAGCATCTCGCCGCCGCCGAGCCCGCCGCCGCCGTGGGCGTGCTCACCCCCCGCCGCGCCGAGCTGGTCTCCGGCGCGAGCCTCGCGCGCTGGGCGGAGCGCCTCGCGCTGGGCGACTGCCTGCGCCTGGGACGCGGCGAGGCGCAGACGGGCGGGCACGCCAAGGAGTCGGTGCTCGCCACCGCGCTGGAGGCCGTGCTGGGGGCCGTCTACCGCGAGGCGGGCCTGCCCGGCGCCGCCCGGGTGATCGCGGCGCTGGCCCTGTGGTAGCGTGAAGACGATGCCCCTCTGGCCCTTCGCTCGCGCCGCGCGCCGCCCGGCGTCCCCGCCGCCGACCGAGGAGACGCTGGTGCTCCAGGATCTCCTCCGCCGCAACGTGGAGGACGTCCTCGCCGTCGCCGAGCAGGCTGCGCGCGGGCACGCTTTCATCTTCGGCGGCGAGCTGCGGGTGGAGCCCGCCCGGGCGCGGGAGATCCTCGAGCCGCGGCTCCAGGCCCTCGGCTTCACCCCGTTCTTGAGCCGCGACCGTGGACACGTGTGGATCCAGGCGCTGCCGCTGGGCGAAACGACGGAGCGGCCCCGACCCGCGCTCGCCCTCACGCTCTTCCTGGCCACCCTGCTCTCGACCCTCGCCGCCGGCTCCATGGTGTCGGGCTCGTTCCCGTGGCTCACCTTCGATCCCGCCGCCGAGCCGGGTCGGCTGCTCGACGGATTGCCGTTCGCCTTCACCCTCCTCGCCATCCTGGGCACGCACGAGTTCGGCCACTACTTCACCGCGCGGGCCTACGGCGCGGCGGTGAGCCTGCCGTACTTCATCCCCGCGCCGCCGCCGCTTTTCCTCTTCGGCACGCTGGGCGCGGTGATCCGGATGCGCTCGCCCACGCGGGACCGGAATTCCCTCCTCGACATCGCCGCCGCGGGCCCGCTCGCGGGGCTGCTGGTGGCGCTGCCGGCGCTATGGCTGGGCCTCTCGTGGTCCCGGGTGGGCCCGATTCCCGAGGGCGGCGCCATGTCCTTCGGTGACTCGCTCCTCATGCGGTTCATGACCTACCTCAGCTTCGGCCGCATTCCCGAGGGCATGGATGTCTTCGTGCACCCGGTGGCGCTCGCGGGGTGGGTGGGGCTCTTCGTGACCGCGCTCAACCTCTTCCCGGTGGGACAGCTCGACGGCGGCCGCATCGCGTATGCGCTCTTCGGCCCGCAGCACCGGCGGGTCTCCGTGGGCACCTTCGTCGCGCTGGTGGCGCTCGGCGTGGTGTCGGGCTCGCCGAACTGGTTCGTCTTCGCAGGCATCGTCGCCCTCCTGGTCGGCTTTCACCACGCGCCGCCGCTCGACGACATCACGCCGCTCTCCCCGGGGCGCTACGCGGTGGGCCTGGTCTGCCTGGTCCTGCTGGTGCTGCTGATCCCCCCCGTCCCGTTCTCACTCGTCTAGCGTCGGGCATCCCGCGCGGGACTATCGTCGTCATCGGGTAAATTGGCTGGATTTATGTTCTAGTGGGGCTCATCTTGGGGCGACCCGCCGCCAGCCCCGGAGCCAGCGCCCGGGGCGAGGCCCCGGAACCCAAAGGAGCACGCCCATGAGTGACACCACCGCGAGCCCGCGCCCCCGACACCTCACCGTGAACGGCCGGACCTATGACTGGCCCCGACGGCCGCTGGTGGTGGTCTGCGTGGACGGCTGCGAGCCGGACTATCTCACGCAGGCGATCGCTGCCGGCGCGATGCCGTGGCTCGGCCCCACCCTCGACCGCGGCACCAATCGCCTCGCGGACTGCGTGATCCCGAGCTTCACCAATCCCAACAATCTCTCCATCGTCACCGGCGCCCCCCCGGCGGTGCACGGGATCTGCGGCAACTACTTCTGGGATGCGGACGCGGGGGTGGAGGTCATGATGAACGACCCCAAGTACCTCCGCGCCGAGAGCATCCTGGCCGCGTTCTCCCAGGCCGGCGCCCGGGTGGCGGTGGTCACCGCCAAGGACAAGCTGCGCCGGCTCCTGGGCGAGGGGCTCCGCCTCGGCGCGGACGGTACCGCCGTCTGCTTTTCTTCGGAGCGCGCCGCCGAGACCACGCGGGTGGAGCACGGGCTCGACGATGCCGCCGCCTGGCTGGGTCGCCCGGTGCCGTCGGTGTACAGCGCTGACCTCTCGGAGTTCGTGTTCGCGGCGGGCGTGAAGCTGATGGAGACGGCGAGCCCGGATCTCGTCTACCTCTCCACCACCGACTACGTCCAGCACAAGCACGCGCCCGGCACCGAGGAGGCGAACGCCTTCTACCGCATGATGGACGGCTACCTCGCGCGGCTGGACGCGCTGGGCGCCACCGTGGCGCTCACCGCGGATCACGGGATGAACGGCAAGACCGACTCCGCCGGTCGCCCGCAGGTGATCTACCTCCAGGACGTGCTGGACGGCTGGATCGGCGCCGCGCGCGCCCGCGTGATCCTGCCCATTACCGATCCGTACGTGGTCCACCACGGGGCGCTCGGCTCCTTCGCCACCGTGCACTTGCCCCCCGGCGCGGACGTGGCCGGCACCGTCTCGCGGATCGCGGCGCTCTCGGGCATGGAGCTGGTGCTGGACCGGGACACCGCCTGCCGGCGCTTCGAGCTGCCCGAGGACCGCATGGGCGATGTGGTGGCGGTGTCGCGGCGGGACTGGGTGATCGGGACCAGCGCGGCCAAGCACGATCTCTCGGGGCTCGACGTGCCGCTCCGCTCCCACGGTGGGATCAGCGAGCAGCGCGTGCCGCTCCTGGTGAGCCGTCCCACGCCGACCCTGGCCGCCGACACTCCCCTTCGCAACTTCGACATCTACGACGTGGCCCTGAACCACGTCGACTGACCGAGGCGCCCCATGGCCGACATCCGCCGCGAGAGCATGCGCATTGCCGGAGAGCACGTCGTCTCCGAGCGGGTCATCGAGGTCGAGAATCCGTGGAACGGTGCGCTGGTGGGCACGGTGCCCAAGGCCACCGTGGCCGACGTCCGGCGCGCCTTCGCCGCCGCGCGCGGCTTTCGCTCGCCGCTCTCCCGTCACGAGCGCTCCCTGATCCTCGCGCGCACCGCGGAGCGGCTTGCCGCCCGGCGGGAGGAAATCTCGGACCTCATCACCGCGGAGTCGGGCCTTTGCAAGAAGGACACGCTCTACGAGGTGGGGCGCGCGGGTGACGTCTTCACCTTCGCCGCCCACGCCGCGCTCAGCGACGACAGCCAGACCTTCCCCTGCGACGTGAGCGCCCAGGGTCGGCGCCGGCGCATCTACACGCAGCGCGAGCCCCTGCGCGCCATCGCCGCCATCACCCCGTTCAACCACCCCCTCAACCAGGTGGCCCACAAGGTGGCGCCCGCCATCGCCACCAACAACAAGATGGTGCTCAAGCCGTCGGAGAAGACGCCGCTCACCGCGCTCCTCCTCGCCGACGTGCTCTACGACGTGGGACTGCCGCCCGCCATGTTCTCGGTGGTGACGGGCGACCCCGCCGAGATCGCGGACGAGCTCGTCACCAACGCCGACTCCGAGCTGATCACCTTCACCGGCGGGGTGGAGGTGGGCAAGGCCATCGCCGGCAAGCTGGGCTATCGCCGCGCCGTCCTCGAGCTGGGCGGCAATGACCCCCTCATCGTGATGGAGGACGCCGACCTCCAGGAGGCGTCCTCCCTGGCGGTGTCGGGCGCCTACCGGAACTCCGGCCAGCGCTGCACCGCGGTGAAGCGCATCCTCGTCCAGGAGTCGGTCGCCGCCCGCTTCGTGGACCTGCTGGTGGAGAAGACCCGGCTGGTGAAGTACGGCGATCCCATGGATCCCACCGTGGACATGGGCACCGTGATCGACGAGCGGGCGGCGCGCCGCTTCCAGTCCCTGGTGGAGGACGCGATGGGGCGCGGCGCCCGGCTCCTCTACGGCAACGAGCGGCGGGGCGCGCTCTATAGCCCCACCGTGCTCGACCGCGTTCCCGCCGACTGTGAGCTGGTGGCGCGCGAGACCTTCGGCCCGGTGGCCCCCGTGATACGCTTCGGCGACATCGAGGAGGCGATCCGCATCGCCAACGGGACCCCTTACGGCCTCTCCTCCGCGGTGTGCACCAATCGCTGGGACTGGATCACCCGCTTCGTGAGCGGGCTCGAGGTGGGCACGGTCAATGTCCGGGAAGTGCCCGGCTACCGGCTGGAGAGCTCGCCCTTCGGCGGGATCAAGGACTCGGGCCTGGGCTACAAGGAGGGCGTGCTCGAGGCGATGAAGAGCTTCACCAACGTCAAGACCTACTCGCTGCCCTGGCCGTGATCTCGTCCGCGCGCGCCGTCATCATCGGCGGCGGCATCGTCGGCACCTCGGTCGCCTACCACCTCGCGCGACTGGGGTGGCGTGATGTCGTGCTGCTGGAGCAGGGGAGCCTCTCCGGCGGCACCACCTGGCATGCCGCCGGCCTCGTGGGCCAGCTCCGCTCCTCCGCGAATTTCACCCGCCTCATCCGCTACAGCGCGGAGCTCTACGAGCGGCTCGAGGCGGAGACCGGCAAGGCCACCGGCTTCAAGCGCTGCGGCAGCCTCTCGGTCGCGCGCACCGCCGAGCGCATGACCCAGCTCCGGCGCAATGCCTCGCTGGCGCGCTCCTACGGCATCGAGGCCCACGTGATCGGGCTCGACGAGGCCAAGCGCCGCTATCCGTTGCTGCACATCGACGACCTGGTGGGCGCGGTGTGGATTCCCTCCGACGGCAAGGCCAACCCCGCCGACATCACCCAGGCGCTCGCCACCGGCGCCCGCGCCGCCGGCGCCCGAATCTTGGAGAAGGTCGAGGTGAAGGGCGTGACGGTGACCGAGGGCCGCGTGAGCGGGGTGGAGACCGCGGAGGGCACCATCGCCACCGAGATCGCGGTGAACTGTGCGGGCATCTGGGCGCGGGAGCTGGGCCGCCGGAGCGGGGTCACCGTCCCGCTGCACGCCTGCGAGCACATGTACATGGTGACCGAGCCCATCGCGGGGGTGACGCCGGATCTGCCCGTCCTGCGCGATCCCGACGGCCACATCTATTTCAAGGAAGAGGTGGGCGGCATCCTCATGGGCGGCTTCGATCCCTGGGCCAAGCCCTGGGGCATGGGCGGCATTCCCGCCGACTTCTCCTTCGGTACGCTGCCGGAGGACTGGGACAAGTTCGAGATCCTCATGCGCAATGCCATTCAGCGGGTGCCCGCGCTGGAGTCCGCGCCGGTGCGGCTCTTGATGAACGGCCCCGAGAGCTTCACCCCCGACAACTACTTCATCCTCGGTGAGGCCCCGGAGGTGCGGCGCTACTACGTCGGCGCGGGGTTCTGCTCGGGCGGCATCGCCGCCGCGGGCGGGGCGGGGCAGGCTCTGGCCCAGTGGATCGCGGACGACCGGCAGCCCATGGATCTCTGGCCCGCCGACATCCGGCGCTTCGCGTCCTTCCACGGAGATCCCGCCTTCCTGCGCGAGCGCGCCAGCGAGGGGGTGGGCGTCCACTACTTCGTGGCCTTCCCCAACCGCGAGCTCACCAGCGGGCGCGGCCTCCGGCGCTCCCCGCTCTACGACCGGCTGGCCGCCAAGCGCGCCTGCTTCGGCGCCAAGATGGGCTGGGAGCGCGCCAACTGGTTCGCACCCGCCGGGGTGGCGCCGGTCACGGAGTACTCCTTCGGCCGCCAGAACTGGTTCCCCTACTCGGCGGCCGAGCATCGGGCCGCGCGCGAGGCGGTGGCGCTGTTCGATCAGACGTCGTTCGGCAAGCTCCTGCTCCAGGGCCGGGACGCCGAGGCGGTGCTGCAGCGGCTCTGCGCCAATGACGTGGCGGTGGCGCCGGGGCGGGTCGTCTACACGGGGCTCCTGAACGAGCAGGGCACGTACGAGAGCGACCTCACCGTGACCCGACTGACCGGCGACACCTACTTGATCGTCACCGGCGCCGCGCAGACCACGCGCGATGCCCACTGGATCCGCCGCGAGATCGGGCCCGACGCGCGCGCGACGCTCACCGACGTGACCGGCGCCTGGGCGGTGCTGGGGCTCATGGGGCCGGGCTCGCGCGCCCTCCTGTCCAGCGTCTCGGGCGCCCGGCTGGACAGTGCCGCCTTTCCCTTCGCCACCATGCAGGAGATCGCCATCGCGGGCGCGCCCGTGCGCGCGGCGCGCATCACCTACGTCGGCGAGCTCGGCTGGGAGCTCTACGTGCCGGTGGAGTTCGCCGCGCGCGTGTACGAGGCGCTGGAGGCGGCGGGCGCGGAGTTCGGCTTGCTGGACGCCGGCTACTACGCTCTCGACTCGCTTCGCATGGAGAAGGCCTATCGGGCGTGGGGGCGCGAGCTCACGACCGATGACACGCCGCTGGAGGCGGGGCTCGGCTTCGCGGTGGCCTGGGACAAGCCGGGCGGCTTCCGGGGGCGCGACGCCCTCCTGCGCCGGCGGGACCAGCCGCTCACCAAGCGCCTGGTCACCTTCGTGCTCGACGACCCCGAGGCGCTCCCGCTGGGCGACGAGGCCATCTTCCATGAGAACAACCTGGCCGGCTCGGTTACCTCCGCCGGCTACGGGCATACGCTGGGCCGGGCGGTCGTCATGGGCTATCTCCGGCTGCCGGAGGGAGCGCGCGGCGGGATCGACGCGCGCTTCGTGGCGGACGCGAAGTTCGAGCTGGAGATCGCGGGAGACCGTTTCACCGCGCGCGCGAGCCTGCGCGCGCCCTATGACCCGCAGGCGCTGCGGGTGAAGAGCTAGAGGAGCCGCGATGGAGCCCTATCTCCTGACGCCGGGACCGCTCACCACCTCGCTCACCACCAAGCAGGCGATGCTGCGCGACTGGGGCTCGCGGGACGTGGAGTTCATCCGCCTCAACGCCCGGGTGCGCGAGCGGCTGGTCGAGCTGGCGGGAGGAAGCGGCACCCATGTCTGCGTGCCGCTCCAGGGCAGCGGGACGTTCCTCGTGGAGGCCATGCTGGCGACCATGGTGCCCCCGGAGGGGAAGGTGCTCCTCCTCGTCAACGGCGCCTACGGCAAACGCATGGTCCGTATGTGCGAGTACCATCGCCGCGCCCATACGGTGATCGAGGTGCCCGAGGACCACCCCGTGGATCCCGTGGCCGTCGACGCGGCGCTGGCGGCGGACCCCGCCATCACCCACGTGGCGGTGGTGCACTGCGAGACCACCTCGGGGGTGCTGAATCCGGTGGCCAGGGTCGCGGAGGTCGTCGCCCGGCGGGGCCGCCGGCTTCTCATCGACTCCATGAGCGCGTTCGGGGCCATTCCGCTGGATGCCGCGCGCATTCCCTTCGACGCCATGGTGTCCTCCGCGAACAAGTGCCTGGAAGGCGTGCCGGGCATGGGCTTCGGCATCATCCGTCGCACCGCGCTGGAGAGCGCCCGGGGCCAGTGCGGATCGCTCTCGCTGGACCTGCACGATCAGTGGACGGCCATGGAGAAGACCGGGCAATGGCGCTTCACGCCGCCCACCCATGTCATCGCCGCTCTGGACCAGGCGCTCACCGAGCATGCCGCGGAAGGGGGCGTGGAAGGACGGGGCGCCCGCTATGCGCGCAACTGCGGCATTCTCGTCTCGGGGCTCCGCGCGCTCGGCTTCAAGACCCTGCTCCCGGACGCGCTGCAGGCGCCCATCATCGTGACGGTGCGGATGCCCGCGGACCCCGCCTTTCACTTCGACGCCTTCTACGATCGGCTCGCCGAGCGCGGCTACGTGATCTATCCCGGCAAGCTCACCGTGGCCGACAGCTTCCGCATTGGCTGCATCGGGCGCCTGGGGGAGGCGGAGATGCACGGCGTGCTCGACGCCATCCGGGACATTCTCAAGGACATGGGCGTGAGCCGCTGCGGTCCGGCCTGACGGCCCTTGCCCCGGTCGGCGAACCCCCGTAAGATTCCCCCGCCTTGAAAAAATCCGAGTCCGTGCCCGGCGCCGATCCGAGCGAGCTGGAGGCGCTGATCCGCAAGGGGGAGATCGACACCGTCCTCACCGTCTTCCCCGACCACCTCGGCCGGCTCCTGGGGAAGCGGGTGGTGGGGCGGTACTTCCTCGATCATGTCCTCGCCGACGGCGTGCATGCCTGCATCTATCTCTTCACGGTGGACATGGAGATGGAGCCCCTGCCGGGCTTCACGCTCACCTCGTGGGAGCGCGGCTACGGCGACATGAAGCTCGTGCCGGACCTTGGGACCTGGCGGCGCATCCCGTGGCTGTCCCGCACCGCGCTGGTGTTCTGCGACGTGTTCACCGAGGAGGGCGCGCCCATCGAGGAGGCGCCGCGGTGGGTGCTGCGCCGGCAGGTGGAGCGGGCGGCCAAGGCCGGCTACGTGGTGAAGACCGCCTCCGAGCTCGAGCTCTATCTCTTCCGCGAGTCCTTCGACGAGGCGCGCGCGAAGCGCTACCTGGATCTCACTCCGGTGTCCGGCTACCGCGAGGACTACCACATCCTCCAGACCTCCAGGGAGGAGGGCCTGGTCCAGGCCATCCGCAATCACATGGAGGCGGCGCGGGTGCCGGTGGAGTTCTCCAAGGGCGAGTGGGGGAAGGGGCAGGAGGAGATCAATCTCCGTTACGCGGAAGCGCTCGAGATGGCGGACCGCCACGCCCTCTACAAGCACGGCGTGAAGGAGATCGCCTGGCAGCAGGGCTGCCTCGGTGACCTTCATGGCGAAGTACGACATGGGGGCGGCGGGCTCGTCCTGTCACGTCCACTCCTCGCTGTGGGACCGGCGGACGGGCAAGGGGCTCTTCGCCGCGCGGGGCTCGCGGCGGGGGACGCCGCTCTTCCAGCAGTGGCTGGCCGGGCAGATGGCGATGGCGCGGGACCTAGCACTCCTCTACGCGCCCACCGTCAACTCGTACAAGCGCTATCAGGCGGGCTCCTTCGCTCCCACCCGCATCGCGGCGGGCTGGGACAACCGCACCTGCGGCTTCCGCCTCTGCGGCGAGGACGCCGGCTTCCGCGTGGAAAACCGCATCCCCGGCGCCGACGCCAATCCGTACCTGGCCTTCGCCGCCACCATCGCCGCGGGGCTCCACGGGATCGAGCGAAAGCTCCCGGCGCCGCGGGCCTACGAGGGCAATGCCTACGAGGATGCGAAGCTCTCGCAGGTGCCGAAGACCTTCCGCGAGGCGCTGGACACGCTGGACCGCTCGAAGGTGGCGCGCGAGGCCTTCGGCGCCCGCGTGGTGGAGCACTATCTCCGGCTGGGGCGACTCGAGCAGGAGGCCTTCGACCAGGTCGTCACCGACTGGGAGCTAAGTCGGCATTTCGAAAGGATCTGAGAACGCCATGGCGGGACGACTCAAGGGCAAGGTGGCGCTGATCACGGGCGCCGGCATGGGCATGGGGCGCGAGGCCTCGGTGCTCTTCGCCGAGGAAGGCGCCCGCGTGGTGGTGGCGGACATCAACGCCGGGGCAGCCGCCGAGACGGTGGATCTGGTCAAGAAGGCCGACGGGCAGGCGGTCGCGGTGACCGGGGACGTGGCGGTGGAGGCCGACGTGAAGCGCATGATCGAGGAAGGCGTGGGCGTCTTCGGGGCCCTGCACGTCCTCTACAACAACGCGGGCGTGCTGTGGAAGGACAAGGACCGCGGGGTGCTGGAGACCGACGGCGTCCAGTGGGACCGGGTGATGGGGATCAACCTCAAGTCGGTGTTCTGGGTGACCAAGCACGGCATCCCGCACCTGCGGGCGGCGGGCGGCGGCTCCATCATTCTGGTGGGCTCGGTGTCGGCGCTGGCCGGCTTCACGCGGGCCCAGGACGCCTATACCGCGGCCAAGGGCGCGCTGATCTCGCTCAACAAGTCGCTCGCCATCCAGTTCGCCAAGGACGGCATCCGCTCCAACGTGATTCATCCGGGGATTGTCGAGACCCCGCTGCAGGCCCCCTACCTCAATGACGAGCTGCGGGCCGAGTTCAAGACGGGCATCCCGCTGGGCCGCATCGGCCAGCCGCGGGACATCGCCTTTGCCGCCCTCTTCCTCGCCTCCGATGAGTCGAGCTTCATGACCGGCGCGGAGATGATCGTGGACGGCGGCTTCATGGCCCAGTAAGATCCAAACGCACGAACACATGGAGGAAGCACGCATGCGGACGCGCAGCTCGTGGTTCACCGGCCTGGTGGCCGGCGTCGTCGCTCTCACCGTCCTCGCCGGCCCGGCCCTGGCCCAGAAGCAGGTGGTGGTGGTCTACACCGCCATCGAGAACGAGCAGATCACGGAGTACAAGAAGGCCTACGAGAAGTCCTTGCCCAACGTGGACGTGAAGATGCTGCGACTGTCCACCGGCGACATCGCGGCGCGGTTCATGGCGGAGAAGGACAACATGCAGGCGGACCTCATCTGGGGCGTGGGCGCCACCAACCTGCTGGTGTTCAAGAACGCGGGCCTCCTGGAGCCCTATGCCCCCAAGGGGCTGGAGAAGATCCAGCCGCTCTTCCGGGACAAGGCCAACCCGCCCTCCTGGGTCGGGATCGACATCTACATGTCCGCCTTCTGCTTCAACACCGAGGTGGGGAAGAAGAACAACCTGCCCAAGCCGGAGTCCTGGGCGGATCTCACCAAGCCCGTGTACAAGGGCCAGGTGGTGATGCCGAACCCGGCCAGCTCGGGCACGGGTTATCTCTCCGTCGCTTCCATCCTGCAGCGCATGGGCGAGGCCGAAGGGTGGAAGTATCTCGATGCCCTCAATGTGAACATCGCGGAGTACACCAAGTCCGGGTCCAAGCCCTGCAAGGACGCGGCGGCGGGCGAGCGCGGCGTCGGCGTGTCCTTCGAGTACGTGGCGCTCGAGATGAAGAAGAAGGGGAGCCCGGTGGAGATGGTGCTGCCCAAGGAGGGCTCCGGCTACGAGATGGAGGCCAACGCGCTGACCAAGAAGGGGGCCAAGAATCCCGCCGCCAAGCAGTTCCTGGACTGGGCGGCCAGCGACGAGGCCATGGCGCTCTACGCGAAGTACTTCGCCGCCGTCGGCATCGCCGGCTACCCGGTGCCCGAGGGGCTGCCCAAGGACATCAGCAAGGTGGTCTATCCCAACGACTTCGACTGGTCGGCGAAGAATCGCGACCGCATCCTCGCCGAGTGGACCAAGCGGTACGCGAAGTAGCCTGATGCCGAGCGCGGCGTCCGCGCCCCCTCCCCATGCCGTGGGGGAGGGCGCGGCCGCCTCTCTCGACCTCGACGCCGGCCTTCGCCTTCTCGGCTACGCGAGCTTCCGGCCGGGGCAGCGCGAGGCCATCGACACCCTGCTCGGCCGCGGTCGGCTGCTGCTGGTCGCGCCCACCGGCGGCGGCAAGAGCCTGATCTACCAGCTACCCGGCAGCCTGCTCTCCGGCACCAGCCTCGTCATCTCCCCCCTCGTGGCGCTCATGCACGACCAGGTCGCGGCGCTCACCGCCCGCGGCGTGGCCGCCACCTACCTGGCGGGGACGCTCACCCCGGAGGAGCTGCGCGGGCGGATGGCGCGGCTGGGCGCGGGCGCATTCAAGCTCGCCTACGTGGCCCCGGAGCGTCTGGCCTTTCCGGGCTTCCGGGCCCTGGTGCGCGAGCTGGACTGCCCGCTGGTGGCGGTGGACGAGGCCCACTGCATCAGCGAGTGGGGCCACGACTTCCGCCCCGAGTACCTGGAGATCGGCGGGCTCCTCGCCGAGCTGCCGCGGGCCCGCGTGCTGGCCTGCACGGCCACCGCCACCCCGGTGGTGCGCGACGAGATCCTCGCCCGTCTCAATCTGCCCGCGGAGACGCCGCAGCTCGTCCGCGGATTCGCGCGGCCCAATCTGGGCCTGCGCGCGAGGGAGACGGATCACGCGCGCCAGCGCAGTCAGATGGTGGACGAAGCGCTCGCGGAGATGCTGGAGCGCCCGGGGGCGGGGCGGGGCACCGCCATCGTCTATGCCTCCACGCGCAAGTCGGCCGAGGAGGAAGGCGCGCGGCTCGCCGGCCTCGGCTGGCGCGTGGCCGTCTATCACGCGGGGCTGGCCCCCGCCGTGCGCGACCGGGCCCAGGGCCGCTTCGCCGCCGGGGAAGCGGAGATCGTCACCGCGACCAATGCCTTCGGCATGGGCATCGACCGGCCCGACGTGCGCGCGGTGATCCACCTCGCGCCGCCGAGCTCGCTGGAGGCCTACTACCAGGAGGTGGGCCGCGCCGGGCGGGACGGTGCGCCCGCGGTGGGCCTGCTCTTCACCTCCTCGCGCGACCTCCCACTCCGTCGCGCCCTGCTCGAGCGGGGCAGCGAGGGCGCGCCGCCCCCGGCGCCCGAGGTGGTCGAGCACAAGTGGGGGCTGTTCCTCGAGCTGGTGCGGTGGGCGGAGGGCGGCTCCTGCCGTCACGACGCCATTCTCCGCTACTTCGGGGACGAGGCGGAGACGCTGCATGGCTGCGGCCGCTGCGACGTCTGCCTCGCCCTCGCGGATCCCGCCGCCGCCGGCGCCGCGCTCGACGCGGAGGCGACCACGTTGGTGGTCCGCAAGGCGCTGTCCGGCGTGGCCCGCGTCCACGAGCGCTTCGGGCTCGGCACCGCGGTCAAGCTCGTCCACGGAGAGGCGGATCCCCGGCTGGAGCGGGCCGGGCTCACGCGCGTCCCCACCTTCGGCAATCTGCGCGAGCACGGGGAGGAGTGGATTCTCGGCGTGCTGCGCCGCTGCGTGGCCGCGGGCTGGGTGAGCTTCACCGGCGGGGACCGGCCGGTGGTGGTGCTCACCGACGCGGGCCGGGCGGTGATGAAGGGCGAGCGCCCGGCGCGCATCCTCCTGCCCCCGCTCGGCGGAGAACGCCGGCCGACGCGCGGCCGCCGTCCCGCGCGCGGCGCCGCCCCGGTGGCGGAGGACGCGGCGGGGCCGGCGACGGAGGCCTTGTTCGAGGCGCTGCGCCGGCATCGCCTGTCGCTGGCCCGCGCGGAGGGCGTGGCGCCCTTCATCATCGCCAGCGACCGGACGCTCCGGGACATCGCGGCCATCCGGCCGGCAACCCTGGACGACCTGCGGCGCGCCTACGGCATCGGCGAGCACAAGGTGGCCCGCTACGGGGCCGGCTTCCTCGAGGTGGTGGCCAGCCATGGCTAGCCCGGCGGCGGCGAGCCCCCCCGTGGCTCGCCCGAGCACTGCGCGGCCCGCCGCCGTCGCGCTGGAGGGCATCGCCAAGAAGTTCGGCGTCTTCATCGCGCTGCGCGGCGTCTCGCTCTCGGTGGACCCGGGCGAGTTCGTCTGCTTCCTGGGCCCCTCCGGGTGCGGGAAGACCACGCTCCTCCGCATCATCGCCGGGCTGGAGCGGCAGAACGCCGGCGCGGTGCTGATGGCCGGACGCGACGTCTCCGCCTTGCCCGCCGCCCAGCGCAACTACGGGATCGTCTTTCAGTCCTACGCCCTCTTTCCCAATCTCACCGTGGCCCGGAACGTGGGCTACGGGCTCGAGACCCGCAAGGCCGGCAAGCGGGAGATCGCCCGGCGCGTGGACGAGCTGCTCGACCTCGTGGGGCTCCGGCACCACCGGGAGAAGTACCCGGCGCAGCTCTCCGGCGGCGAGCAGCAGCGTATCGCCCTGGCCCGGGCGCTGGCGCCGTCGCCGGCGCTGCTGCTCCTCGACGAGCCGCTCTCCGCGCTGGACGCGCGGGTGCGGCAATCGCTGCGCCACGAGATCCGCACGCTGCAGCGGCGGCTCGGCATCACCACCATCATGGTGACGCATGACCAGGAAGAAGCGCTGGCCATGGCGGACCGCATCGTGGTGATGAACCACGGCGTGGTCGAGCAGGTGGGCCCGCCGGTCGAGGTCTACATGCGCCCGCGCTCGCCCTTCGTGGCCCGCTTCGTGGGCCAGATGAACTTTCTCGACGCGGTCGCGGGCCCGCGTCCCCGCTCGGCCCACATGGGCGCGGTGGAGCTGACCCTCCCCGCCGGCGGCGACCCGGAGACGATCGCCGCCGGCCCCGGCACCCCGCTCATCCTGGCCATTCGCCCGGAGGAAATCGTGGTGGGGCCCGCCGCGCAGGGGGCGCCCAACCGCCTCATCACCCGCATCCGGAGCATTCAATTCCTCGGCTCCTTCACGCGGCTGGTGCTGATGCTGCCCGGCGACGGTGAGCGCGTGCTCGAGTGCGACGTGGCGGCCACCGCCTTCGCCGAGCTGGGCGTGGCGGAGGGTGGCGCGCTACCCCTGGCGCTCCCTCCCGAATCACTGCGCGTGTTTCGCAAGGAAAGCTAGGGCGTGGACGTCGTGACCCGCGAGACCGGCGCCACCATCCCGGACCGGGTGGTACGGCATCGCCTCGGGCGTGAGGACGTGATCCGTGTCGGGCTCGCGGTCGCGCTCGGCCTCGTGCTGTACCTCTTCATCCTGCTCCCCATGGTCAAGATGATCTGGCGGAGCCTGCTCGACGGCAACGGCCAATGGGTGGGTCTCGCCAACTACGCCCGCTACTTCGGCACGCCCGCCATCGCGGCGTCCATCACCAACAGTCTCTACGTGGCGGTGGTGTCCATGGTGCTCACGGTGGGGCTGGCCTTCGGCTACGCCTACGCGCTCACCCGGACGCGCATGCCGGTCCAGGGCTTCTTTCGCGTGGTGGCCATGCTGCCCATCTTCGCGCCGTCCCTGGTGCAGGCCTTCGCCTTCGTCTACGTGTTCGGCAACAACGGCATCTTCACGCGCGCCACCGGCGTGAACGTGGGGATCTACGGCGCCAAGGGCATCGTCCTCGCGGAGGTGTTCTACTGCTTTCCCCACGCGCTCCTCATTCTCATCGCCGCGCTCGCCGCCACCGACGCCCGCCTCTACGACGCCGCCCGCACGCTGGGCGCCTCGTCGCCCAAGACCTTCCTCACCGTGACCCTCCCCGGCGCGAAGTTCGGCCTGGTGAGCGCCTGCTTCGTGGTCTTCACCACCGTCATCACCGACTTCGGCGCTCCCAAGGTGATCGGCGGGAAGTTCTCGGTGATGGCCACCGAGATCTACAATCAGGTCTCGGGCCAGCAGAACTTCACCATGGGGGCGACGGTGTCGGTGGTGCTCCTGATCCCGGCCATCCTCGCCTTCGTGGTGGACCGGATCGTGCAGCGCCGCCAGTACGCGCTGGTCACCGCCTCCGCGCGGCCGCTGGTGCCGGCGCCGCGGCCCAGCCGGGACTGGGCCGCCACCGTCTACTGCCTCCTCGTCGCCCTGGTGATCGCGGGCATCTATGCCGTCATCCTGGCGGCGTCGCTGGTGCACCGCTGGCCGTACAACCTCGGGCTCACGCTGAAGCACTATGCGTTCGACACCGTGGGCGGCTACACGCCGCTCTGGAACAGCGTGCAGGTGGCGCTGTGGACGGCGGGGCTGGGGACGGTATTGACCTTCGGCGGCGCGTACGTGGTGGAGAAGTGCCGCCCGCCCGCGCGCGGAGTGCTCTACCTCCTGTCCATCCTGCCGGTGTCCATCCCCGGCATGGTGCTGGGTCTCGCCTACATCTTCACCTTCAACGCGCCCGGCAGCCCGCTCAACCTGCTGTACGGGACGCTCGCCATCCTCGTGGTCTCCAATGTCATCCACTACTTCACGGTGGGCTTCCTCACCGCCACCACCGCGCTGAAGCAGATGGACGCGGAGTTCGAGAACGTGTCCGCGTCGCTGGGGGTGCCCTTCTACCGGACCTTCTGGCGGGTGACGGTGCCGATGGCGCTGCCCTCCATCGTGGCCATCAGCATGTACTTCTTTCTCAACGCCATGGTGACCCTGTCGGCGGTGGTGTTCCTGGTGGCGCCGGGGACCGAGCTGGCCGCGGTCGCAGTGCTCCTGATGGACGATGCGGGCGACACCGCGCAGGCGGCCGCCATGTCGGTGCTCATCATCGGGACCGGCCTCGGCGTGCGGCTCCTGTACTGGCTGGCCATGAAGCGCGTGACGCGGCGAACCCAGGCGTGGACGCAGCCCGGCGAGCGGCCGGCTGCCGGAGGACCGACATGAGCGTGATGAATGTCGACGGGTATCGCGGGCGCTTCTTCGAGGTGCTCCAGGAGACGGAGCGGAGCCAGACCGCGGTGATGACCATCGGCCCCGGGGAGGACGCGGGCCCCGAGGAGGTGCACGCCGGGGACCAGGTCATCTACGTCATCGAAGGCCAGGCCCGCGTGCGGCTGGGCGAGGCCACGCAGGCGGCGGGGCCCGGCGCCTGCGTGATGATTCCGGCGGGGACCCGGCACCACGTGGAAAACACCGGGCAGACCCCGCTGTTCTGCCTTACCGTGTACGCGCCCCCGGCCTACTGAGCCCAAGGAGAGCTGCCCGTGTCACTCGAAGGAAGGACCGCGCTCGTCACCGGCGCCGCCCGCGGCATCGGGCTCGCCATCGCGCAACGCCTCGCCGCGGACGGAGCCCGCGTGGCGATGCTCGACCTCGACCGTCCCGGAGTGGAGGCCGCCGCCAAGATGCTGGGGCCGGAGGCCTTGCCCCTGGTGGCCGACGTGACGCGGTCGGCGGAGGTGGAGCGCGCGGTGGGGGCGGTGGTGGCGCGCTGGCAGCGGCTGGACGTGCTGGTGAACAATGCCGGCATCACCGGCCGCTCCTTTCCCCTGTGGGAGCTCACCGACGAGGACTGGCAGCGGGTCATCGACGTGGACCTCTCGAGTGTCTTCTATTGCTGCCGGGCGGCGGTCCGGGTCATGCTGAGTCAGGGCAGCGGCCGCATCGTGAACATCGCCTCCATCGCGGGCAAGGAGGGGAACCCGACGCTCGTGCCCTACTCCTCCGCGAAGGCGGGCGTGATCGGCCTCACCAAGGCCCTGGCCAAGGAAGTGGCTACCCGCGGAATCTTCGTCAACGCGGTCGCGCCCGCGGTGATCGGCACCGAGCTGCTCCAGCAGATGGAGCGGAGCACGGTGGATCTCCTCGTCTCCAAGATCCCCATGGGGCGGGTGGGGCGTCCGGAGGAGGTGGCCGCGCTGGTGGCCTGGCTCGCCTCCGACGAGTGCTCGTTCAGCACCGGCGCCGTCTACGATCTCTCCGGCGGCCGTGCCACCTACTAGCGCCGCGCTCACGACGGATCGTGCCGGCGGTGGTGGCCTCGCGCTGCTCGCGCTGGGCGTGCTCTGGGAGAGCCGCGTGCTTCCCGTCGGTACGTGGCGCGAGCCCGGCCCCGGCGCGATGCCGGTGGGGGTGGCGCTGGTGGCGCTCGCCCTCGGCGTGGCGCTCGTCGCGCGCGGTGGGAGCGCGCCGCCGCTCGGCGGCGTGGGCTGGAGCGAAGCGCCGCGCGCCCTGGTGGTGGTGGCCGCGCTCGCCTTCCTCGCGCTGGCCTTCGAGCGCCTGGGCTATCGCTTCAGCGTCTTCGCCACCGTGCTGTTCCTGGTCGGGGCGGTGGAGCGGCGCTCACCGCTGGCCGCGGTGGTCTATGCGGCCGGCCTCGCCTGGGGGAGCTTCTTTCTCTTCAACGGCCTCCTGAAGGTCCCGCTGCCGCGGGGCCCGTTCGGGTTCTGAGCGCGGCGGTGCCGGAAACCCTCCAGAACCTGGCGCTGGGGTTCAGCGTCGCGCTGCAGCCGACCATGCTCTTCTACGCCTTCGCCGGCTGCGTGATCGGGACTCTCGTGGGCGTGCTGCCGGGGGTGGGACCGCTGGCCGGCATCAGCCTGCTCCTCCCCGCCACCTTCGGGCTGGACGCCACGCGCGCCATCGTGCTGCTGGCCGGCATCTACTATGGCGCGATGTACGGGGGCTCCACCACCTCCATCCTCATGCGTATCCCCGGCGAGGCCGCCTCGGTGATGACGTGCATCGACGGCTACGCCATGGCCCGCAAGGGGCGCGCGGGCGCCGCGCTGGCCATCGCCGCGGTGGGCTCGTTCGTGGCGGGGACGCTCTCGGTGGTGGCGCTGATGCTCCTCGCGCCGCCGCTCGCCAATCTTGCGCTACGCTTCGGGCCCCCCGAGTACGCGGCGCTGCTCGTCCTGGGACTCCTCGTCCTCGCGTACATGAGCGGCGGCTCGATGCTGAAGTCGCTCGCCATGGCGGCGCTGGGGCTGCTCCTGGGGATGGTGGGCATCGATCAGATGTCCGGCTACTTCCGCTTCGCCTACGGCGTGGTGGAGCTGGGCGACGGCCTCGGCGTGGTGCCGCTGGCCGTCGGCCTCTTCGGCATCGCCGAGGTGCTGCTCACCGCGGGCCAGCCCACGCCGCCCGACGTCCAGAAGCCCCGGCTCCGCGAGCTCCTCCCCTCGCGTCGGGAATGGCGCGAGTCCGCCGCCCCCGTCCTGAGGGGCACCGGGCTGGGCTTTCTCATCGGCATCGTCCCCGGCTCGGCCCACATCATCTCGAGCTTCGTCTCCTATGCGGTGGAGCGGCGGCTGTCCCGGCGGCCGGAGGAGTTCGGTCACGGGGCGGTGGCGGGGGTGGCGGGGCCGGAGTCCGCCAACAACGCGGCGACCTCCGGCGCCTTCGTCCCCATGCTCGCGCTCGGTGTGCCCTCGGGTCCCATCCCCGCGGTGATGCTGGCGGCCATGATGGTCCACGGCGTGTCGCCCGGCCCTCTCCTCATCCAGCAGTCGCCCGCGCTGTTCTGGGGCTTCATCGCCTCCATGTACGTGGGCAACGTGATGCTGCTCGTGCTCAACCTGCCCATGGTCGGGCTCTTCGTGAACGTGCTCCGGGTGCCCTACGCGTACCTCTACCCGGGCATCATCGTGTTCTGCGTGCTGGGAGTCTACGCGGTGAACGGCAGCGTGCTGGACGTGTGGATCGCCGCCTCCATGGGCGTGCTCGGCTGGATCCTCCGCAAGCTCGACTTCGAGACGGCGCCCATCGTGCTGGGCGCCATCCTCGCCCCCATGGTGGAGATGAGCGTGCGTCAGTCGCTCGCCATGTCCGACGGGCACTACGCGATCTTCCTGACGCGGCCCATCGCCGCCGGCCTGCTCGCGGCCGGTGTCCTGCTGCTCCTGCTGGGCCTCCGGTCCTGGATTCCCTTCGCCGACAAAGGAGCCAACGCATGAAAGGTCTCACGGTCATCGCCGTTCTCTTCACCGCCTCCGTCGCGGTCCTCGCCGCGGTCGTCACCGGCGCCTCCGCCCAGGAGCCGTTTCCCTCGCGTCCCATCACGCTGGTGGCGCCGTTTCCCCCCGGCGGCGTCGCCGATCTCACCGCACGCCCGGTAGCGGCCGCGCTCGAGCGCAATCTCAAGAACCCGGTGGGCGTGGTCAACAAGACCGGCGCCGCCGGCGCGGTGGGCATGCAGTTCGTGGCCGCCAGCAAGCCCGACGGCTACACGCTCCTGCTCGCGCTGTCGAGCATCTCCATCATCCCCGAGGCGGACAAGCTCTTCGGCCGTCCGCCCGCGTTCACGGTGGATCAGTTCGCGCCCATCGCGCTCATCTCCGCGGATCCCACCGTCCTGGTGGTGCGGGCGGAGAGCCCGTGGAAGACGGCCAAGGACTTCCTCGAGGACGCCCGCAACCGGTCCGGCCAGATCTCCTACTCGTCGTCTGGAATCTACGGGACGCTGCACATGGCCATGGAGCTGCTCTCGCACGCGGCCCAGATCAAGCTGCGCCACGTGCCCTATGCGGGCGCGGGGCCCGCGCTCACCGCGCTGCTGGGCGGTCACGTGGACGCGCTCGCCTCCGGGCCCGCGGTGGTGCTGCCCCAGATCAAGGCGGGCAAGCTCCGCGTGCTCGCGGGCTGGGGCGAATCGCGCGTGGCGGCGCTGCCGGAGGTCCCGACCTTCAAGGAGCTGGGCTATCCGGACGCCGAGTTCTATATCTGGGCCGGCGTGTTCGCGCCGAAGGGCACCCCCGAGCCCGTGCTCGCCCGCCTGCGCGACGGGCTGCGCGCCGCCACCGGCGACCCCGAGTTCAAGGCGGCCATGGACAAGCTGGAGACCCCCATCGTGTTCAGGCAGGGGGACGAGTTCGCCCGCTTCTTCGCCGCCGACGCCAAGCGCCTGGCCGAGGGCGTGCGAAAAGTCGGAAAGATCGAGGAGAAGAAGCCCTGACGGACGCGAGGGGCGGGCCACGGGCGCCGGAGTCGCCGGCGCCCGTGGGGAGGGTGGGTCAGGCCGCGGACGTGACCGGCCCTGCCTCGATCGCCCACTTGGTACATCCCCATAGGTACGCAAGAGGCGTGCCGCGTGGGGACGCGCGTGCCGGCGCTTACTTAGCCGCAGCGCCTGGAGCCGGAAGCAAAAATCGTAAACCTGCTCGACAGCCGGGCCGGGCGCGGCCCTAGATCTGGATGCCGAGCCGGAGGGCGGCGGCGAGCAGGGCGACCTTGGATACGGACTCCGTGATGCGGTCGTCCAGCGCCATCTCCACTGCCTCGCGCAGCGGCATGACGCGCCGCTCGAAGAACTCGTCGTCGTCGCCGGGCAGGGGATCGGCGATGAGGTCCTCCCCGATGAAGCAGTGCGCCTCCTCGTCCAGATAGGCGCTGGAGGGGAGGAAGCGCGTGAGGAAGGTGAGCCGGGCCGCGCGATAACCGCCCTCCTCGCGCAGCTCGCGCTGCGCGGCCGCCTCCGGGCTCTCGCCCGGCCCGCCGCCGCCGCCCGGCAGCTCCCAGGAGTCGGCGCGCGCGAGATGACGGAACTGGCGGATCAGCAGCACGTGCTCGCGATCCACCAGCGGCACCACGCCCACGGTGAGCCCCACGTGCAGCACGGGATAGGCGCGCTCCCCGCCGGTGGGCAGCCGCCACACGTCCTCGCGCAGCGTGAGCCGGCCCATCGAGCGAAGGGTGGTGGTGCGCAGGAACTGCCAGTCAAGGGGCATGGGCGCGCCCTCCTCGCCCGCAATCTTACGTGATAGAGTTGAGGCCATGTCGCCCGAGCCCCACGACGCGCTGATGGCCAAGCTGCTCCAGGCCATCGAGGTGTCCCTGCGGGCCACCGAGGCCTCGCGCGAGGCGGTGCAGGAGATTCTCCGGCGCGGGGCGGAGACCGGCATCTTCTTCGCGGGCGCGCGGAAGCCGGACAGCGGCGACGCCTTCGATCTCACCGAGCAGGACCGGGACTTCCTCCGCTCGCTCTCGATCCGCCCCGAACCGCGCGGCTGAGCTGATGCGCGGGCTCCTCGTCCTCGCCGTCCTGGCCGTGCTGATCCTCACCGTGTGGCCGCTGGTGCGGAGCGTGCTCGCGCGGATGAGCGGTCCCCCGGCGGTGGAGGGCGGCGGCGCGCGCGACGAGCTGGTGAAGGATCCCGTGTGCCAGACCTACGTGGTCCGATCGCGGGCCATCCGGAACGAGGCGGGCGGGCGTTCGGTGTACTTCTGCAGCCCGCGCTGCGCGGAGCAGTTCCGGGAGCGGGAGCGCTCCGCGTGAGGCTCGCGCTCTCGGGCGCCTGCGCGCCCGACTGGGCCCTCGACGACGAGCTGGGTGCCGCCGCCGCGGCGGGCTTCGAGGCCATCGAGCTGTGGCTCCCCAAGCTCTGGGCCGGGCTGGAGCGTTCGGGGCCCGAGGCGGTGGCCACGCTCCTCAAGCGCCGCCGCCTCGCCGCCGCCGCGCTGGCGCCGATCGCGGCGGCGACCTTCCGGGACCGCGGGGGGCTCGAGGCCGTCACCGCGCAGGTGCACGGCGCCGCCGCGCTGGCCCGCGGCCTCGGCGCGCCCTGGGTGGTGGTGCAGCCGGGCGAGCGGCCCGACGGCGCCGACGAACGCGATGTCTTCCGCGAGGCGCGCCACACCTTCGGCCAGCTCGCCCTCGCCGTGGAGCGCTACGACGTCGGGCTCGCCATCATGCCGATCGGCTACGCCTGGTCCTCGCTGCGCAGCATCCGCGAGGCGGGCGACGTCATCGAGACGGTCGGACGCCGCTCGCTCGGGCTGGCGCTGGACACCTTCCACATGCACATCGCCGGCTCGCGCCCGGAGGACGTGGGCCGCCTCCGTCCGCGCTGGATCGGGCTGGTGCGGCTGGCCGATGCGCCCGCGGGCGCGGTCGAGCTGCTCCGCGATCAGCACCGGCTGCCGCCCGGCGAGGGCGTCCTGCCCCTCGCCGACATCGTGGGCCGGGTGCGCGCGCTCGGCGCCGACGCCACCGCGGTGGTGGCCTGCCCGTTGCCGGGGGGGCACGGGGAGGCGGCGGGCTGGGTGCAGCACCTCCACGAGCGCGCCGCCGCCCTGCTCCGCGCGCCGGTGCCGGCCGGGCGCCGCTGAGCATGCGCTGGGAGCTGCTCGTCTGCGACCTCGACGGCACGCTGGTCGACAAGAAGACGGGAATCGATCCAGCCCTGGTGGACGGGTTCCACCGCGCGCGCGAGCACGGCCTCCTCGTTTCCCTCGCCACCGGACGCATGCCGCCGGGCGCCGAGCGCTTTCGTGACGAGCTGGGCCTGACCGCGCCCTGCATCTTCTACAACGGGGCGCTGGTCCGGGACCACGAGGCGGGCCGCGACCTCTTCTCCCTCACGCTGCCGCGCGGACTGCTTCGCGAGATCTACGACGTCTTCTCCAACGCGCCCGTGCATCCGCTCTTCTACCGGGACGACCGGCTCTATTGCCTGGAGCAGACCTTCCCGGTGCTGGAGTACGCGGAGGAGCAGCGGCTACAGGTGGAGGCGATCCCCGACCCGGACGACTTCCTCCGTCTGGGCGCCTTCGTGAAGAGCCTCTTCATCGGGCATCCCGCCACCCTCCCCCTCGTGCGCGCCGAGCTGGAGGCCGCGGTGCAGCCGGACGCGCGGCTGGTGATGACGCGCACCGACTATCTGGAGCTCATCCCCGCCGCCGCGTCCAAGGGAGTGGCGCTCCGCTACCTCTGCGAGCACCTGGGCGTGCCGCTGAGCCAGACCATTGCGGTGGGAGACCAGGAGAACGATCTGGAGATGATCGAGGCGGCCGGGCTGGGCGTGGCGATGCCCGATGCGCCGGCGCGCGTCCGCGCCGCCGCCGGCCGGGTGGCGCCGAGCGCCCGGGACGGTGGCCTTCTCGCGCTGTTCCGCGAGCTCATGCCCGAACGATTCGTCTGACGCCTTGCCCTCCCGGGTCCTCATCGTCGACGACGAACCCGAGATCGGTCGCCTCCTGGGCCTCATTCTCCGCGGTGCCGGCTTCGAGGTCGCCGCGGTCGAGGGCGGTCGGGCCGCTCTCGCGCACCTCGCCGCGTCCGCGACCGACCTCGTCCTCCTCGACGTGATCATGCCGGAGCTGGACGGCTTCGAGACGCTGCGCCGCATCCGCGAGACCCCCGCCACCGCGACCTTGCCCGTGCTGATGCTCACCGCCAGTGCCGGCGCCGCCGATCGGGCCCGCGCGGAGAGCCTCGGCGCCAACGACTTCATCGCCAAGCCTTTCGATCCCGCCGACGTGGTGGAGCGCGTCCGCGCGGGCCTCGGAGCCTGAGCGGCGCCTCGCGATCAAGGGGACGGCCGACGTGAAGTCACGGATGGAGACGGAGTGGGACACGATCGCCAGGAGCAACCAATCTCAAAGCGGGAGGAGACCCGATGCCCCGAGTGCGTGAGATCGAGGACGACGGCGGTGACCCGATCCTGAAGGAGATCTTTGCCAAGGAGACGGAGATCTTCGGCCATGTGCTCAATACCACCAAGGTGATGGCGCATACGCCGCCCATTCTCAAGGCGGCCAAGCAGCTGGGCGCCTCCATCGAGAAGTCCGGGCTGCTCCCCGCCTCGCTCATCCCGCTCCTGAACCTGCGCGTGGCGCTCATCAACGGGTGCCCCTTCTGAATCGACATCAATGCATCCCGGGGGATGCAGGCGGGGGCGTCCGACGACAAGATCCGGCAGGTGCCGACCTGGCGCGAGAGCAGCCTCTTCTCGCCGGTGGAGCGCGACGCGCTGGAGTACGCCGAGCGCCTGACCGTCACCGGCGACAAGGTCACCGACGAGCTCTTCGCGCGGCTGCGCGGGCACTTCAGCGAGGCGCAGATGGTGGAGCTGACCGCGGTGGTGGCGCTCGAGAACTTCCGCTCCAAGTTCAATCCGCCGCTGGGCATCGAGGCGCAGGGCTTCTGCGTGCTGCGCTGAGCGGGACGCCGCCGGCGTGAGCGCGAGACGGGGGATCCCCGCCGCCGCCGGCGCTTTCTTCCGCGCATGAGCGTCACGGGGCGCGAGTTCCGCGCGCGCTGGGTCATGCCGTTCGCGATGTTCGTGGGCACCTTCGCCTGGTCCTTCGTCTACGTGAGCCTGCCCTTCTACATCCATCGCCTGAGCACGCTGGACGAGGCGTCCACGATCAGATGGACCGGGTGGATTCTCGGGATCAGCCCGCTCATCACCGTGGTGATCGCGCCCATCTCGGGGCGGCTGGCCGGACGCGGCGATCCCAAGGCGTTCTACATGGTGGTGCAGCTGCTGCAGGGGATCGGCTTCGTGCTGATGGCGCTGGCCCGCACCCTCCCCGAGATGCTGGGGGCGCGGCTCCTGCTGGGTCTCATGGGCGCCTCCTCGACCTTCGCCTTCATCATGGCGGGACAGCGGCCCGGCGGGGACATGCGCCGTGACATCTCGGCCATTCAGTCCGCGATGACGCTGGGGCAGGTGCTGGGCCCGCCGGTGGGCGCGATGGCGGCCTCGCGCGTCGGCTTCCAGGAGTCCTTTCTCCTCGGTGGCATGCTGCTGTGGGGGTGCTGCGTCATCGTGGGGCTCGGGGCGCCCACCGGACGGGGGAAGACCGCGGCGGAGGGGCGCCCGGGACGGACCTCCCTGCTCGAGGTGGCGACGGTGTGTCTGCTCGTCCTCGCCGGCTCCAGCCAGGTGTTCTTCCTCACTGCGATCCTCCCTCAGGTGCTGCCGCCGCTCGGCATCCCCCCGGCGGATACGCTGGAGGTCGGCGGAGTGGTCATCTTCGTCACCGGCCTCGCCGCCGCGGTGGGCTCGCTGGCGGCGCCGAGGCTGGGCGAGCTGGTGGGCGATCTGCGCGCCATCGTCTGGTTCCTGGGCGCCTCGTCGCTCCTGCTCGCGCTGCAGGCGCTGGCGCCGGGCGTGTGGAGCTTCAGCGTCCTCCGCTTCTTCCAGGTGTTGTGCATCGCGCCGATCTTCCCCCTCTCGGTGGCGGCCATCGCCCAGCGCTCGTCCGGCACCGCCATCGGCTTCCTCAACTCCTCGCGGATCGGCGCCGCTTTCGTGGGGCCCGTCGTCGCCACCACGCTCGTGACCGTCGCGCCCATCTGGACCGTCTTCGTGACGCTGGCCGCCTTCGGGCTGGCGGTGGTGCCCCTGCTGTACCGGGCCTTCGGCCATCGGGCCGCGTCGGAGGGCCGCCTGCCGTGACCGCCGAGCCGCTCGTGCGCCTCTCCGAGGTGAAGATGGAAGCGGTGGGGAAGCGCCATGGTGACGCGTGGGTGGTCCGCGACGTGTCCCTGTCCATTCTCCCCGGCGAGTTCTACACTCTGCTCGGCCCCTCCGGCTGCGGCAAGACCACCTTGCTGCGCATGCTCGCGGGCTTCGCCCGGCCCGACGCCGGCCGCATCGTCCTGGACGACGAGCCCATCGACGCGGTCCCGCCCTGGCGACGCAATGTCGGCATGGTCTTCCCGAGCTCGGCGCTGTGGCCGCACATGACAGTGGGGGAGAATGTCGCCTTCGGCCTTCGCGCGCGCGGCGTCCGCGGCGCGGAGCTCACCCGCCGCGTGGGGGAGGCCCTCGAGCAGGTGGGGCTCCGCGGCTTCGACGCGCGCCGGCCTTCTGAGCTCTCCGGCGGGCAGCCGCAGCGGGCGGCGCTGGCCCGGACCCTCGTCGTCCGTCCGCGCCTGCTCCTGCTCGACGAGCCGCTGTCGGGCCTGGACGCGCCGCTCCGCGGCCCCATGCGGCTCGAGCTCGCGCGGTTGCACCGCGAGGTGGGGATCACCACGCTCTACGCCACTGCCGATCCGGCCGAGGCCCTCGCGCTCTCCACGCGCATCGCGGTGCTCTCGGGCGGCCGGCTCGTCCAGGAAGGGCGACCAGAAGAGGTGTACTGGCGTCCGCGCACGCGCTTCGTGGCGGAGTTCGTCGGCGCGGCCAACCTCGTGCCGGTGCGGGTGGTCGAGCGGCGCGAGATGGGCGTGCTGGTGGAGACGGACGGGGGGGCGCGCGTCCCCGTGGGCCACGGCGGCCGCGAGTGGAGCGTGGGGGCGCGGGCGCTGCTCTGCCTCCGTCCCGAGGCGCTCCGGATCGACGAGGCCGCGCTGGTTCCGGGCGGCATCGCGGGCACGGTGGCCTCGTATATCTTCGAGGGCGGGCGCGCGCTGTACGACGTCGCCATTCGGGACGCGGTGATTCGCGTGGAGATGATCACCTCCGCGCGGGTGGGCCGCGGCTTCAAGCCGGGCGACCACGTCAAGGTGGAGGTGTCGCCGGAGACCTCCATCCTGCTTCCCGCGGAGTAGTGGTATCGTACGCGAACCGAGACCAGGAGGCGGATCCATGGCCCAGGAGATGAAGGTGGCGGAGCTCAAGCGGCGAATGGACGCGCACGAGCCCGTGGTGGTGCTCGACGTCCGCGACCCGTGGGAGACCGAGCTCGCGCGGCTCGATCACGCCGTCCACATCCCCATGGAGGAGATCGAGCTCCGGACGGAGGAGCTCGACCCCAAGGCGGAGACGGTGGTGTATTGCCATCACGGCGTGCGCAGCGCCGCCGTCGCGGAGTACCTCGCGCGCCTGGGCTTCGACAAGGTGTGGAATCTCGAGGGCGGCATCGACCAGTGGGCGCGGAAGGTGGACCCCCGGATGAAGCGCTATTGAGCGGAGGGCCCGCATGACCGCTGACGGGACCGTTCACGTCGAGCGGCGCGGCGGCTGCGCCTGGGTGACGCTCGACCGGCCGCCGCTCAATCTTCTCGAGCCCGGCGTCATCCGCGCGCTCCGCGACACGTTCGCCGGCCTCGCGTGCGATCCCGCCGTCCGCGCGGCGGTGGTGACGGGGGCCGGACGCGCCACCACCGGCGGCATGCAGATCCAGTTCCTCATGGACCTGGGCCCGGCGGAGGCCAAGCTCTTCATCACCCAGCTCCACGAGGCCATCCAGTCCGTGCACGAGGCGCCCTTTCCCACCATCTGCATGGTGAACGGGCCCTGCCTGGGCGCGGGCTTCGAGCTGGCCCTGGCCTGTGACCTGCGGGTGATGTCGACGGAGGCCAGCTTCGGGCTGCCCGAGATCCGCATCGGGGTGCCGTCGGTGATCGAGGCGGCGCTTCTCCCCGGCATGGTGGGCCCGGCGCGCGCCGCCGAGATCCTGCTGCTCGGCGCGCCGGTGACGGCGGCCCAGGCGCTCGAGTGGGGCCTGGTGAACCGCGTGGTGCCTCCGTCGGAGCTGGAGGCGGTGACTCAGGGGCTGGTGGAGTCGATCCTGGCCTTCGCGCCCACCGCGGTCCGGCTCCAGAAGGAGCTGATCGTGCGCTGGCGCAATACCGATCTCCGCACCGCCATCGAGTCCGGCATCAACGCCTTCGCGCAGTCCTATGCCACCGGAGAGCCCCGCGAGGCCATGCTGGCCTATCTCGAGAAGCGGAAGCCCCGCTTCGCCTGAGCGCGTCCCGTCACGTCTGTGCCGCGCCCCGTTCGTGCCGTCACCGTGGACTTCTGGGGCACGCTCGTCTTCGAGGGGCCGCGCGCGGACGACCGCTACCGGGAGCGGCGCCTCACCGATTTCGAGACCATCCTGCGGGCCGCAGGCTTCCGCGTGGCGGGGCGGGCGCTGGCGCGGGGCTACGAGCAGTCCGGCCGCGAGCTCACCTGGGTCTGGTCCGAGAACCGGGACGTGCCGGTGCTGCGTCACGTGGCCTCCGTGCTCGAGGGCGCCGAGCCGGGGCTGTCCGCGCGGGTGTCGAGCGCGACCCTCGAGGCTCTCGTCGAGGCCTACGCCGCGCCCGCGCTCCTGGTACCGCCCCATCCGGACACGGGGGCGCGCGCCGGGCTCGAGGCGCTGGTCGCGCGCGGGCTTCGGCTGGCGGTGATCTCGAATACCATGCGGACTCCCGGCCGTACCCTCCGGCGCATCCTCGAGGGCCACGGGCTCCTCGCACCGTTCCAGCACCTGACCTTCTCCGATGAGGTGGGGGTGCGGAAGCCGGCGGCGGAGATCTTCCGCCTCACCCTGGACGTCCTCGGCATTCCCGCGGCGGAGGCCGTCCACGTGGGCGACGACGCCGTGCTCGACGTGACGGGCGCGCGCGAGGCGGGCCTTCGGACGGTGCAGGTGGTGGCGGCGGGCCGCGAGCCCGCCTCGCCCGCGCCCGACGTCGTCATCGAAGGGCTCGGCGACCTGCCGGGCGCCATCGAGACGCTGGAGCGGCGCGCGTGATCCGCGCGGTCACGTTCGACTTCTGGCAGACCTTGGTCGACGACTCGCCCGACAATCTCGCCGCCCAGCGGCGCCTCCGCCTCGAGGCGCTGCGGGCCGCGCTGGCGGGGGCGGGGATGCCGGTCGATCCCGCGGAGGTCGAGGCGGGCTACGAGCGGTCGCAGCAGGTGCTCGACGCGCGCTTCTGGAGCCAGCACCGCGATCCCGCTTTCCCGGAGCAGGTGCGCATCGTGCTGGAGTGCGTGGTTCCCGGCGCGGCCGCGCGGGTGGCGGGCGGGGCGCTCGAGGCGCTCGAGCGCGGCTATGCGGAGCCCGTCCTGCGCTTTCCGCCCACCCTTTGCCCGGGCGCGGGCGAGGCGGTGCGCGAGCTCGCCGCGCGCGGCATCGCGCTCGGCATCGTCTCCAATACTGGCCGTACGCCGGGCCTGGTGCTGCGGCGCTTCCTCGAGGGGCATGACCTCCTCCGCTGGTTCCGCGCGGTCACCTACTCGGACGAGATCGGCCGCCGCAAGCCGGACGGCGAGATCTTCCGGCGCACCCTGGCCAAGCTGGGTCCCGAGGTGGCGGGGGTGCCGGCCGAGGTCGCCCATATCGGCGACAATCCCGAGGCCGACGTGGCGGGGGCCCGGGGCATGGGTATCCGGGCCGTGCACTACGCGGCGGGGGGTCGGACGCCCTCGCCCCTGGCCGATCTGGTGGTGACCGACCTGGCCGACTTTCCAGACCGCTTGCGGGCCCTGTGATCGGCCGATTTCGTGTTGCGTCATAGAGGGGGTCCGCGTACTCTAACCTCGGATGAACACCGCCGAACTGCGCGCAAAGATTCGCGACATCAAGGACTTCCCGACCGAGGGCATCCTCTTCAAGGACATCACCACCCTCCTCAAGGACGGTCCGGCCTGGGCCTCGGTGATCGACCACCTGGCGGCCAAGTACCAGAGCGGCCTGATCGAGATCGTGGTGGGGGTGGAGTCGCGCGGGTTTATCTTCGGGGGGGCGGTCGCCCATCAACTCAAGGCCGGCTTCGTGCCCGTCCGCAAGCGTGGCAAGCTGCCCGGCCCGACCATCGAGGAGGAGTACGAGCTGGAGTACGGTAAGGACGTCCTGGCCATCCACGAGGACGCCATCCGGTCGGGACAGAAGGTGCTCGTGGTGGACGATCTGCTCGCCACCGGCGGCACCATGGCGGCCACGCTCCGGCTCATCGAGCGCCTGGGCGGCAAGGTGGTGGGTACCGTGTTTCTCATCGAGCTCGCCTTCCTCAAGGGGCGGGAGCGCCTGCGCGGCTATGACGTGGACGCGCTCATCACGTACGATTAGGGGACGTCATGCCAGGCACAGCTGATCAGGAGGTCGTCGTCCTCCGCGGGGCTCGGACGCCCTTCGGGGACTTCGGCGGGGCGCTCCGGGACCTCTCCGCGGCGGAGCTGGGCGCGCATGCCGCGCGCGCGGCGCTCGAGCGCAGTGGGGTGACGCCCGAGCAGGTGGACCACGCGGTCTTTGGCCATGTCATCCAGGCCTCGGGCGAGGACGCGTATCTCGCCCGGCACGTGGCGCTCAAGGCCGGCTGTCCGGTGGGCGTGCCCGCGCTCACCGTCAATCGCCTCTGCGGCTCGGGCCTGCAGGCCCTCGTCACCGCCGCGCAATTGATCAAGTTGGGCGAGGCGGACGTGGTGCTCGCCGGGGGCGCGGAGAATATGTCCCAGCAGCCGCACATCATCCGCGGCGCGCGCTGGGGCCTGCGTTTCCGTCAGGGGCAGCTCGAGGACAATCTCTGGCTGGCCCTCACCGACGGGTGGAACGGGCTGCCCATGGCGGTCACCGCGGAGAACCTCGCGGCCCGTCAAGGCATCTCCCGAAAAGAGGCCGACGACTACGCCTATCTGAGCCACCAGCGCGCGGCCGCCGCCCAGCAGAAGGGCTACTTTGCCGAGGAGATCGCGCCGCTCACGCTGAAGGTGCGCGGGGGCTTCGTCGAGGTGGAGCGCGACGAGCACGTCAAGCCCGATACCACGGTGGAGAAGCTCGCCGCGCTGCCCGCCGCCTTCAAGGAAGGGGGGGTCGTCACCGCGGGCAATGCCAGCGGCATCAACGACGGCGCCGCCGCGATGGTGGTCACCACGCGCCGGCGCGCGGAGGCGCTCGGCGTCGCGCCGCTCGGCCGCATCGTGTCCTGGGGCGTGGCCGGCGTGGATCCGGACATCATGGGCATCGGCCCCGTGCCGGCCTCGCGGCAGGCGCTGCACCGGGCGGGTCTCACCGTGGAGGCCCTCGACGTGGTGGAGATCAACGAGGCCTTCGCCGCCCAGTATCTGGCGGTGGAGCGCGAGCTCGGCCTCGATCGCGCCCGGACCAATGTCAATGGCGGCGCGGTGGCGCTCGGGCATCCGGTGGGCGCCTCCGGGGCACGGCTGGCGCTGACCACGCTGCACGAGCTGGCCCGCCGGGACGGCCGCTTCGGCCTCGCCAGCCTCTGCATCGGCGGCGGACAGGGGATCGCCATGGTATTCGAGGCGCTCCATGATTAGCCGGCGCGTGCTCGTGGCGGGCGGGGCCGCTATCGTCGCGGCGGCGTGGCTGGCCTCCGCCGGGCCCGCGTCGGCCGAGAATCCGCCGGCCGCTCCCGCGCCGGCGCCGGGGAGCCCCGCGCCGGTGGGCCCGCCGGCCGTGTTCCAGCTCCTCAATCGCTCCGCGGAAACGCCGTCCGATACGACGCTGCGCGAGTCGCTGCGCCCGGATCTGGCGCCGCCGCCGTCGGGGCGGGGGTTCGAGAAGATGCCGGACGGCAGCGTGCGCTACGGCAACTTGCGGTTGCGGGGGAAAGTGAACGCCGAGTGCCCGGACGACCCGTTCCACGAGGCCCCGCCGCTGCCCCGTCGCGGCCGCTAGCGCGCTCGCGCGCACGATCCTGCCGCGCGGTGGCCCCCCGGCCGCCGCCGCGGCCATCCAGGAGTGGTCAGCATGGCCATCAAGAGCGTCGGTGTGATCGGATGCGGGCTCATGGGCTCCGGCATCGTCCAGGTGGCGGCCCAGGCCGGGTTCCGCACCGTGGTGGTGGAGGCGAATCAGGCGCTGCTCGACCGCGGGCTCGGGGGCCTCGGCCGCACGCTCGACGGGCTCATCGCCAAGGCCAAGCTCGACGCGGCGGGGAAGCAGCAGATCCTGGACCGCATCACCGGTGCCACCGACTTCTCCGCGTTCAAGGATTGTGACCTCGTCGTCGAGGCCATCACCGAGAACCAGGCGCTCAAGAACGAGACCTTCGCCCGGCTCGACGCCGTCTGTCCCCCGCACGCGCTGCTCGCCTCGAACACCTCGTCCTGCAACGTGACGGCGATGGCGGCCGCCACCAAGCGGCCGGACAAGGTGCTGGGGCTTCACTTCTTCAACCCGGTGCCCCTCATGAAGCTGGTCGAGGTGGTGCAGACCATCCTCACCGACGAGAAGACGGTGGCCCAGGCCTATGAGTGGGTGCAGGCGGTGGGCAAGGTGCCGGTCCGCACCAAGGACTCCACCGCCTTCATCGTGAACCGGCTGCTGGTGCCCTATCTCCTCGACGCCATCCGCGTCTACGAGGGCGGACTCGCCACCCTCGAGGACATCGACGCCGCCATGAAGCTGGGCTGCGGCTATCCCATGGGCCCGTTCACCCTGCTCGATCTCGTCGGGCTCGACACCACCATGTTCGTGGCCGAGGTGATGTTCGAGGAGTTTCGCGAGGCGCGCTACGCCCCACCCCCTCTCTTGAAGCGCATGGTCATGGCCGGCCAGCTCGGACGGAAGACCGGCAAGGGCTTCTACAGCTACCCGGCCAAGTAGGGTGGACACGACCACCATGCCCCATGACCTCTGGTACCTCGACGATCGAGCAGCGGGCCATCCGGGACCTGGCGCGGGAGATCGCGCGGGAGCGCATCGCCCCCCTCGCCGCGCGGGTGGACGAGACCGAAGAATATCCCGCGGAGCAGATCCAGCGGCTGGGCGCCCAGGGGCTGATGGGGCTGCACGTCCCCGAAGAGTACGGCGGCAGTGATGCCGGCGCGCTGGCCTTCTGCCTCGCCGCGGAGGAGATCGCCGCCGCCTGCGCCGCCACCTCCACCATCTTCCTCGTCCAGAACCTCGGCGGGTACCCCATCATCCTCGCCGGGAACGCCGAGCAGAAGAAGCGCTTCCTTCCCCGCCTGGCCGCCGGCGAGATCACCGCGGCCTTCTCGCTGTCCGAGTCCGGCTCCGGCTCGGACGCGGCGGGGATGCAGTGCGCGGCGGTGCGCAAAGGCGACCGCTACGTCGTCAACGGCTCGAAGATGTGGGTGACCAACGGCTCGCACGCCGGCGTGCTCACCGTCTTCGTGAGCACCGACCGGGGCCGGCGCGGCCGCGGCGTGACCGCGCTGCTGGTGGAGCCCGGCACCAGGGGCTTCAGCGTGGGGAAGCACGAGAAGAAGCTCGGCATCCGCGGCAGCCCCACCGTCGCGCTGCACTTCACCGACTGCGAGATCCCCGTGGAGAATCGCCTGGGCGAGGAGAACGAGGGCTTCCGCATCGCCATGCGCACGCTGGAGCAGTCGCGTCCCACCATCGGCGCGCAGGCGGTGGGTATCGCCCAGGCCGCACTGGACGCCGCGGTGGGCTATGCCCGGGAGCGCCGTTCCTTCGACCAGCCCATCGCCGCCTACCAGGGCATCCAGTTCATGCTGGCGGACATGGCGATGGCGGTGCATACCTCGCGGCTCGCCGTCCACCACGCGGCGGCACTGATGGATCGGGGCGCGGCCGGCACCGCGTTCGAGGCGTCCGTGGCCAAGTGCATGGCCTCGGACACCGCGATGAAGGTGACCACGGACGCGGTGCAGATCTTCGGCGGCTATGGCTACACGCGGGAATTCCCGGTGGAGCGCTACATGCGCGACGCCAAGATCACCCAGATCTACGAGGGGACCAACCAGATCCAGCGTCTCGTGATCGCGCGGGAGCTGCTGGGCGAAGGAGACCAGAGATGAGCCGGCCCAAGGGCATCACGCGAGTCCCCCGCCGCAACTTCCTCAAGGGCGCCGCCGCCGGCGCCGCCGTGCTCGGTTTCCCGATGCCGCTGCGCGCCCAGGCCCCCGTCTTCAAGGTGGGGGTCGTCCATCCCGTGACCGGCCCGCTCGCGGAGCCGGGCCAGGCCTGCCGGCTGGGCGCCACCATGGCCGCGGAGGCCATCAATGCCGCCGGGGGCATCAAGGCCATGGGCGGCGCGAAGCTCGAGCTGATCTTCGGCGATACGCAGACCAAGCCGGATATCGGGCGCACCGAGGCGGAGCGCGTCATCAATCAGGGCGCCCAGATGCTCATGGGCTCGTTCGACTCGGGCAGCACGGCGGCCATGGTGCCCGTGGTCCAGCAGCGGCGGGTGCCCTTCCTGGTGGACATCGCCGCCGCCGATCCCATCACCGCCAACGTGGCCAAGGCGGTGAAGGAGGGGCAGCAGAAGGTCCAGTACGTCTACCGCAACTTCCCCACCGGCATCTCCTTCGGGAGCAAGGCGGTGACATACTTCACCGAGATCTTCAAGGAGGCCGGCGTCGCGCCCAAGCGGGTGGTGCTGATGTACTGCAACGATCTCTTCGGCCAGAACGACGCCAAGGGGTTCCAGGCCGGGTACGCCGCCGCCAAGCCCGTCGTGGGAGATCGTGGACGTGATCCCGTGGCCGGAGCCGCCCGCAGGATCTCTCCACCGAGGTGTCCCGCGCCAAGGCGGCCAGGCCCGACATCATCGCGCCGATCACGCGGCCGGCCTCGGCCCAGCTCCTGCTCCCCGAGATCCGCAAGCAGCGGCTGGAGATCATGGGCATCGTGGGCCCGGGCAGCCCGGGCCTCTACGAGGCGGGCCAGCTCGCCGTGCTCAAGGACGATCTCGAGCTCGTGATGGCCGCATGCCATGGGCGAACTTCAAGAATCCGCGGACCCAGCGGGTGGCGGAGGAATATCAGAAGCGATCGAGCGGGAAGACGTTCGACACCAACTCCGGCTACTCCTACGACGGGATGTTCGTCATCGCGGACGTGCTGGAACGGGCCAAGTCCACGGATCCCGACGTCATCGTGGACGCGATCAAGAAGACCAACTACGGCGCCGGCCTGATGCAGTACGCGGGCGCCGATCGTCTTCAACGACCTCGGCGACAACCCCAATGCCGTCACCACCATGATCCAGATCCTCGGCCAGAAGCCGGTCGCAGTGTGGCCCAAGGAGGCGGCGCTGCAGAAGTTCGTGTTCCCGCGTCCCAAGCGTTGACGGGTCGCCGTCGCGGGACCCGCTGAGGTGGACCCGACCCTGATCGGGCAGGGGCTCCTCAGCGGGCTCCTCTTCGGGGGCGTGTACAGCCTCATGGCGGTGGGGCTGACCCTGATCTTCGGCGTCATGCGCGTGGTCAACTTCGCGCACGGCGACATGATGGTGTGGGGCATGTACCTGGCCTGGATGCTGTCCACGCGGCTGGGCCTCGACCCCTACCTCGGCTTCGGCCTTTGCGCGGGGCCCTGTTCGCCCTGGGGTGGGCGATCCAGCGCGGGCTGGTCCACCGCATCGTGGACGCGCCCCACGAGATGCAGATCCTTCTCATGCTCGGGGTGGCGCTGGTGCTGGAGAACCTCGCCCTCGTCGCCTTCGGTCCCGACCCCCAGCGCGTGCGCTCGCCGCTCACGGCCGCCACGGTGTGGCTGGGCCCCATCTTCGTGGACGTGGCTCGCCTGGTGACCTTCGGGCTGGCGCTGGCGCTCACGCTGGCGCTCTGGTTCTTCCTCGCCCGCACCGACCTCGGGCAGCGGATCCGCGCCGCCGCCGACAATCCCTACGGGGCGCTGGTCATCGGCACCGACGTCGGGCGTGTGTACGCCGCCGCCTTCGGCATCGGGGCCGCCTGCGTGGGCGCGGCGGGGGCCCTCGTCTCCCCCATCCTGCCGTTCCAGCCCGCCGGCGGGCTCACGCTCTCGGTGGCCTCGTTCAACATCGTGATCATCGGCGGGATGGGCAGTCTCCTCGGCGCCTTCGTGGGCGGGCTGCTGGTGTCGCTCGCGGAATCCCTGGGCGCCGTGTTCCTGGCTCCCTCCATGAAAGAGCTGGTGAGCTTCTCGCTCCTCATCGTGATCCTGCTCTTCCGTCCCGCCGGCCTCTTCGGCAAGCGCGGCGCATGAGGGGCAGGGGAATCGCCGCCGTCCTTGCCGTGGTCATCCTCGCCGCCCTGCCCGCGCTGCTCAGCTCCTACGCGATCACGGTGTTCATCTTCATCTTCTTCTACGCCTATCTGGGCCAGGCCTGGAACATCGTGGGCGGCTACGCGGGCCAGCTCTCCGCCGGGCATGCCGCCTTCGTGGGCGTGGGCGCCTACACCTCCGCCATGCTCTCCATGAAGCTCGGGCTCACGCCCTGGATCGGGATGTTCGTGGGCGGGCTCGCGTCCGCCGCGCTCGGCGCCCTCATCGGGTTCCTCGGTTTCCGCTTCGGCCTGCGCGGCTTCTACTTCGTTCTCCTCACGGTGGCCTTTGCCGAGATCTGCCGCATCGTCGCCCTCAATACCGACGCGGTGGGGGGCGCCCTCGGGCTCTACATCACCTTCACCGGCAACCCCCGCCAGTTCCAGTTCCAGGACAACCGCGTCTACTACTACGTGGCCCTGGGCCTCATGCTCGCCGCCACCGGCCTCGTGGCCGCGCTGGAGCACCGGCGGTTCGGCGAGTACCTCACCGCCATCCGCGAGGACGAGAACGCCTGCGAGGCGCTGGGCGTCAACACCTTCAAGTACAAGATGCTGGCCATGGTGGTGTCGTCCTTCCTCACCGGGATCGGCGGGACCTTCTACGCCTACTACCTCTTCTCGCTGCAGCCGAACTCGGTGTTCGGGATCCCGCTCTCGGTGGAGATCATCATCCGGCCCATCGTGGGCGGAGCGGGCACCGTGCTCGGGCCCATTGTCGGCTCGTTCATCCTCAGTCCGCTGGGCGAGATCTCGCGCATCTACCTCTCGCAGGGCGGCTGGAGCGGCCTGCACCTCATCGTCTACGGGCTCCTGCTCATCGTGGTGGTGCTGTTCTTCCCGCAGGGCGCCTACCCGAGTTTGGTGAAGCTGGGGGCGCGCGTGCGCAATCGCCCATGAGCGCCTTGCTCGAGGTGAAGGGGCTCTCGAAGCGCTTTGGCGGTCTCCAGGCGGTGGACGGCCTGTCGCTGTCCATGACCGCCGGCGAGATGCTGGGGCTGATCGGACCCAACGGCGCCGGGAAGACCACGGTCTTCCATCTCCTCTCGGGGTTCCTGGCCCCCGATGCCGGCGACGTGCGCTTCCGGGAGCGGAGCTTGGTCGGGCTCAAGCCCCACGCCATCTGCCGGCTCGGGCTGGCCCGCACCTTCCAGATCGTGCGGCCCTTCCCCCACCTCTCCGTGCTGGCAAATGTCCGCGTGGGCGCGCTGGGCCGGCACCCCGACGCGCGCGAGGCGCGGGAGCGCGCCCGCCAGGTGGTGGAGCGGGTAGGACTCGGCGCCAAGGCGGAGACGATCGCGGGCAGCCTCACGCTGTCCGACCGCAAGCGGCTGGAGCTGGCGCGCGCCCTGGCCACCGAGCCGACCCTCCTGCTCCTCGACGAGGTCATGGCCGGGCTCACCGCCACCGAGACGGCCGAGATGGTCCGGCTCATCTCCGGCATCAACCGCGACGGGGTGTCCGTGCTCCTCATCGAGCACAACATGCGCGCGGTGATGACGCTCTCGCACCGCATCGTGGTGCTCTCCTTCGGCGTGCGGATCGCCGAGGGGCTGCCCGCGCAGGTCGCCAACGATCCCCGCGTCATCGAGGCCTATCTGGGAGAAGAATATGTCCACGCTCCTCCGGCTTGAGGGGATCGAGGTGGGCTACGGCGCCCTCACCGCAGTGCGGGAGGTGTCGCTGGAGGTCGACGTGGGCGAGACGGTGGCGCTCATCGGCTCGAACGGAGCCGGCAAGACCACCACGCTCAAGGCCATCACCGGTCTGCTCCCCCTCCGGCGCGGGACCGTCGCGCTGGACGGCGAGCGGATCGACGGCCTGTCTCCCGCGCGCGTGGTGGGGCGGGGCATCGCACACGTGCCCGAGGGGCGACAGCTCTTTCCCACCATGAGCGTGCGGGAGAACCTCGAGCTGGGCGCCGCCGGCCCCGACGCGCGGGCCCGGCGTGCCGATACGCTCGAGTGGGTGTTCCGCCTCTTTCCCCGGCTCGCCGAGCGGACCCGTCAGCTGGCGGGCACCCTGTCCGGGGGCGAGCAGCAGATGTGCGCGATCGGCCGGGGCCTCATGGCCCGCCCGCGTCTCCTCATGCTGGACGAGCCCAGCCTCGGGTTGGCCCCGGTGGTGGTGAAGCAGATCTTCGAGGTCCTGGCCCAGATCAATCGCGACGGCACCACCATCCTCCTGGTGGAGCAGAACGTGGCCAGGGCCCTCGGGCTCGCCCATCGGGGCTATGTCCTCGAGAATGGGCGCATTGCGCTCTCGGGCCCCCGCGACGCGCTGCTCGCCAGCGGCCATATCAAGCAGGCTTACCTCGGCTTGTAGAACGCACGGTAAACTGGATGGGACAATGACGGAACCCGCCTACGAAGCCCTGGTCCGACGGAACCGCGAGCTCGAGGCCCTCAACGCCGTGTCGGCAACCATCGGCCGCGGCGCCGATCTCGAGACCACCGCCGGCGACGCGCTGGACGTGGTGCTCGGGCTCACCGGCATGCGCGTGGGCTGCATCTTCCGCAAGGAGGCCACCGCGGACGAGCTCGTCCTCGTCGCGCATCGAGGTCTTCAGGCGACCGATGCGGCCTTGCTGGGCGTGCGACCGCTGCACGGCACCCAGGTCGGGGACGCGGTGCGCACCGGCCGGGTGGATATCGCGCTCCTCGACTCGCCGCCGTCGGGCAGCGCCGCGCTGCGGGAGATGGCGGCGCGGATTCCCATCCGCACCCAGATCACCTTGCCCATCCCCCTCAAGGGCGGAATCTGGGGCGCCATGGTGCTGATGGTCCGGGACCAGCGCGCCTTCGACGCGGAGGAAGTGCGGGCCCTCGAAGCGGTGGCGGCGCAGATCGGGCTCGCGGTGGAGCGCGCCGCCCTCCTCACCGAGTCGCGGGACAAGAGCCGTCGGCTGGAGGCGCTGCGCGAGATCGAGGGGCACATTTCCGCCCAGCTCGACGTGGACGCGCTCCTGGCGGTGGTGGCGGAGTCGGTGCGGCGGCTCATCGGGAGCGCCACCGCCGTCGTCTATCTCCGCGAGGGCGACGCCCTCCGCCCGCGCGCCTGGACGCCGGACGACGCCTGGTATCGCGGCGTGCTGACGCCCATCGGCACGGGGGTCGTCGGCACCGCGGCGGCGCGCCGGCTGGGCGTGATCGAGAACGACTACGCCCGATCACCCCTGCGCCTCGAGACCTTCGTGGGCCGCTATGCCCGGGTGCTCGCCCAGCCGCTCCTCGCCGGCGACCGCGTGGTGGGGGTGCTGGTGGTCAACCGGGCCGGGGACACGCCGCCCTTCACCGACGACGATCTCGCCGTGCTCGCGGACTTCGCCAGTCGCGCCACCGTGGCGGTGGAGAACGCGCGCCTCTTCGGCGAGGCCCGGGGCCGCGCCGCCGAGTATCGCGCGCTGTTCGAAGTGGCCGGCATCATCAGCTCCACCCTCGACGTGCAGCGCGTGCTGGACGTCATCGTGGAGCGCTGCCGGGCGCTGCTGGACGTGGGCGCGGCGGGGATCTTCCGCTTCGACGCCGACCGCGACGCGCTGGTGTACGAGCGCGGGGTCGGCCTGTCGGCCGAGTTCATCGAGTCGGTGGTCATCCGTCCGGGGGAGGGGACGACCGGCCGGAGCTACCTCGAGGGCCATCCGGTCTGGACGGCGGACATCCTCGCGGATGCGGAGGTCTCGCTGCCCGAGACCATGCGGGCCCGCATCACCCGCGAGGGCTATCGCGCGGTCCTCTCCGTGCCCATCCGCATCAAGGGCGAGGCGTACGGAGTGCTGGCGGTGTACTGGTGGGAGGCGCGCTCGCCCGACGCGCTCCAGATCGAGCTGCTGAGCGCGCTGGCGGGCCAGGCGGCCATCGCGCTGGAGAACGCGCGGCTCTACCAGGCCGCTACCAATCGCGGCCGGCGGCTGGCTGCGCTGACCCGGCTCACCGAGACGCTCACCGCCACCCTCAGCCTCGAGGAGGTGCTGGACCGCGTGGTGCGCTCGGCGGTGGACCTCTTCGGATCGAGCGTCTCCCGCGTGTGGCTCCTGGATCCGGACGGTCGCGCGCTGTCCCTCCGCGCCAGTGCCGGCGCGGTGTCCACGGTCGCCGGCCGCACCCGCTTCGCCGCCGGGGAGGGGCTCATGGGCCACATCGTGGCCACCCGCGCGCCCCTCCTGGTGCCCGATCTCCGCGAGGATGCGCGCCCGGGGAACGTGGACAGCATTCGCGCGGAGGGCATCATCTCGTTCGCGGGCGTGCCGCTGACGCTCGGTGATCGCGTGCTGGGGGCGCTCTCGGTGTCGGTACGCGAGCGTCGGCCCTTCGACGAGGAGGACCTGAGCCTGCTGCAGTCGCTGGGCAGCCAGGCGGCGGTGGCCATCGGGAACGCGAGCCTCTACGCGGAGACCAGCCGCCGGCTCGACGAGACCCGCGCGCTCCTCGAGGTGGCGGCGATCCTGAACTCGACCCTCGAGCCGCAGCGGCTGCTCAAGCAGGCGGCCATCCGCATCGCCCAGGTCTGCGGGGTGGACCGCTGCACCATCGAGCGCTGGGAGGGGGACCGGGTGTTCCCGCTCATGTCCCAGTTTGCCGACGGACGCCGCGCGCCCGCCATGTGGGAGGCCTTCACCAACCTGGCGCCCTACGCGCCGCTCGAGGTGCCCGTCCACGCCCGCGCGTTCGCCACCCGCCGCCCGGTGGTGATCGACGACGCGGAGGCCAGCGATCTCATCCCCGCCCGGTGGCGGCAGAGCTACGGGCTCAAGAGCTGCATGGCGGTGCCGCTCCTCCGCGGCGACGAGCTGATCGGCATCATGAACCTCGACTGCTGCGACCGGCGGATCACCTTCGCGCCCTGGCAGGTGGATCTCGCGATGGCCATCGCGGGCCAGCTCGCGCTGTCGCTGGAGAACGCCCGGCTCTACGCGGAGGCGCAGGAGCGACTCCGCGAGACGAGCGCGCTGCTCGCGGTGGGACAGGTGCTGTCGCAGCCGGGGACGCCCGCGCAGGTGCTGCGGCGGGTGGCGCGCGAGGCGGCCCGGGCCTTCGGCGCCGACATGGCCGGCGTCTATGCGCTCAATCCGGCGCGCGACGCGCTGGTGCCGGTGGCCGGGTATCGCGTGCCCAAGGAGCTCCTCCCACACTTCCTCAGCCAGGCCATGGTGCTCGCGCGCATGCCCGAGCTGGCGGCGGCCTGGCGCGCGGGGCGCGCGGTGTGGACGGCGGACATGAAGGGCGACGCGCGCTTCGACCCCGCGCTGGTTCAGGGGCTCGACCCGGCGGCCACACTCTTCGCCCCCACCCTCGTTCACGGCGAGCCGATGGGCGCGCTGTCGCTCGTCTGGTGGGGGTCGGGGCGGGAGCCCCAGCCCGCCGAGATCCGCCTCCTCGAGGGCATCGCGGCCCAGATCGGGCTCGCCATGGAGAACGTGGAGCTCGTCCAGCAAACCGCCCGCAAGCTGCGGGAGACGGAGACTCTGCTGGCGGTGAGCCGCACGGTATCCTCCACACTCGATCTCGACCACATGCCGCGCGAGTTCCTGCGCCACGTGGCCCGCTCGCTGGGCGCGAGCACCACCGGCATCTGGCTCGTCGACGAGTCGGGCGAGTGGCTCGAGCCCTTCATGGCCTATCACCTCCCCACCGGGCCGCGCGAGGCGAATCGCCACCTGCGCCTGCGGGTCTCCGCGCACGAATTCTACGCGGAGGCGGGGCGCACGCTGCGGTCGGTAGTGTCCACCGACGTGATGAACGACCCCCGTATCCCGGATGCCGTGCGTCAGCTGGTCCCCCACCGCACCCAGCTCTTCGTTCCTATCGTCGCCAAGGACCGGATGGTGGGTGGCTTCGCCATCACGTGGCGCCACCGCGTGCGGGTCCTCGACGACGGCGAGCTGCGGATGATGGAGGCGGTGGCGAGCCAGGCGGGGGTGGCGCTGGAGAACGCGCGGCTCTTCCGCGACAACGCGCGGCGCGTGGCGGAGCTGTCCGTGCTCCACGAGCTGTCGCGCGCGGTGACGGGACGGCTGGACCGCGAGGACCTGGTGGCCACCATCCAGCAGCAGGTAGGGCGGGTCCTGAACGTGAACTACCTGGTCCTCCTCCTCCACGACGAGGCGGCGGACGAGCTGGAGGTGGTGCTGCGCGTGGTGGACGGCGCCGTCGACGCCGCCGGGCCGCGCCGCTACCCGCGCCATGGCGTGGGCCTCATGTCGGTGGTGCTGGATACCGGGCGGCCCATCCGGACCACCGACTATCTGGCGGAGTGCGCCCGGCGGGGTGTGGACGTGGTCCCGCGCGCGGCGGAGGTACGCCACTGGCTGGGTGTGCCCATGCGGGCGGGGGACCGGTCCCTCGGCGTGTTCGTGCTGCGGAGCGCCCAGCGCGAGTTCACCGCCGCCGACGAGCATCTCCTCGGCAATATCGCCGACCTCGCCGCCCTCGCGCTCCGGAGCGCGCGGCTGTTCGAGGAGCGGACTCGCGCCTACGGCGAGCTGGCCGCCGCCCAGGACCAGCTCGTCCGCACCGAGAAGCTGCGCGCGATGGGCGAGATGGCGTCGGGGGTGGCCCACGACTTCAACAACGTCCTCGCCACCATCGTGGGCCGCGCCCAGCTCCTCCTCAATGAGGTGCGCGACCCCAAGCACCGGCGCTGGCTCGAGGTGATCGAGCGCTCCGGCCTGGACGGGGCGCAAACGGTGCGGCGGCTCCAGGAGTTCACCCGCATCCGTCGCGACCAGCCGGTGGTGGCGGTGAGCCTCAACCGGGTGGTGGAAGAGACGCTGGAGAGCACGGAGTCGCGCTGGCGCGACGAGCCCCGGAGTCGGGGCGTCGCGGTGGAAGTGCGGACGGCGCTCGCCCCCGATCTTCCGCCGGTGGCGGGTGATCCGGCCGAGCTGCGCGAGGCGCTGATCAACCTCATCCTCAACGCGGTCGACGCGATGCCGGAGGGCGGCACGCTGACCTTGTCCACTACCGCCGACGCCGACGGCCGGGCGGAGCTGCTGGTGGCGGATACCGGGACGGGGATGCCGGAGCATGTCCGGCAGCGCATCTTCGATCCGTTCTTCACCACCAAGGGGCCGCGCGGCACCGGCCTGGGGCTCTCGATGACCTACGGTATCCTCTCGCGGCACGGCGCCCAGATCGGCGTGGAGAGCGAGGAGGGCCGGGGGACGCGCTTCCGGCTGCGCTTCCCCGGCACGACCTTGACGGAGGCGGCGGACCCGCGCACGCCGGTGCCCGCCGCGGCCGACCGGCTGCGCTGCCTCGTGGTGGACGACGAGACCGCGGTGGGCGAGGTGCTGGGTGACATCATCGAGGCGGCGGGGCATGGGGCGGTGGTGGTGGATAGCGGCGCCGCCGCCCTCGAGCGCGTCCGCGCCGAGCCCTTCGACGTGGTGTTCACCGATCTCGCCATGCCCGGGATCTCCGGCTGGGAGGTGGCTCGGGAGGTCACCAAGCTGCGGCCGGGGGTGCCCGTCTTTCTCGTGACCGGCTTCGGGGTGGAGCTGTCCCCCCAGGAGCTGGCCGCCCACGGCGTGCGGACCGTGCTCACCAAGCCGCTCGACATGCATGAGACCATCGCCCTGCTGGCCCGGCTCCGCCGGTCAGAGTAGAATCGGGCCGAGGCTCGAACCCCATGACCAATCCCATCATCACCGAGGCGGTGCGCGCCCTCGTCGACCGCCGCGATCTCACCCGCCTCGAGGCGGCGGCGGCGATGGAAGCCATCATGTCGGGCGCAGCCACCAACGCCCAGATCGCGGCCTTCCTCACCGCGCTGCGCATGAAGGGCGAGACGGTGGAGGAGCTGATCGGCTTTGCCCAGGTCATGCGGGAGAAGGTGGTGAAGGTGCGCCCGCGGGCCGGCGACGTGGTGGGGGCCACCGGCACGGACCGCGAGATGCTCATCGATACCTGCGGCACCGGGGGCGACGCCTCCGGCACCTTCAACGTGTCCACCGCCACCGCCTTCGTGGTGGCGGGCGCCGGGCTCCGGGTGGCCAAGCACGGGAACCGTTCGGTGTCCTCCCTCTGCGGCTCGGCCGACGTGGTGGAGACTCTCGGCATCGACATCGAGCTCTCGCCCGCGCAGGTGGCGAGCTGCATCGACGAGGTGGGCATCGGCTTCCTCTACGCGCCGCTGCTCCACACCGCCATGAAGCACGTGATGGCGACACGCCGCGAGATGGGGGTCCGGACGGTGTTCAACATGCTGGGCCCGCTCACCAACCCCGCGGGCGCGAACGCGCAGGTCATCGGGGTCTACGCGGCGGCCCTCACCGACCCCCTCGCGCGCGTTCTGGCCGAGCTGGGCACCCTGCGTGCCTTCGTGGTGCACGGGGCCGACGGGCTCGACGAGATCTCCAACACCGGCGAGAGCCACATCTCCGAGGTGCACGAGGGCGTGGTGCGGTCGTCCACCGTGCGGCCCGAGGACTTCGGCATGCCGCGCGCGGCGATCCGCGACCTCCAGGGCGGCGACCGGGAGGAGAATGCCCGCATCATCCGCCAGGTGCTGGGCGGGGAGACGGGGCCGCGCCGGGACATCGTGCTGATGAACGCGGCGGCCGCGCTGGTGGTCGGGAACAAGGCGGAGGACCTCAAGGAAGGGGTCGCGCTGGCCGCCGCCGCCATCGACGAGCGCTCCGCCGCGGGCAAGCTCGAGGATCTCATCGCGCTCTCGCGCCGTCTGGGATCCCCCCGCCGCACCCAGGGCTAGCGGGCTCGTCGCCCGCCGGCCCCACCGCCGGGGGCCTGGAGGCCCCCTTGACCGTGCCTGTGACGGGGCAGTACTATGTGGGCGGCTGGTCGTTGTAAGTGCCCGCCCTGCCGCGCCGATTTCCGTTCGGGTGCATGACGACGGCATCGTGGGGCCGGCGCAGTTCTAGAACACCGACGTTCCGGAGGCTGGTCGCGTGAAAGGTCGTCCACCGCGCTATCACCAGATCGCCCAGAGCTTGCGCGAGCGCATCGGCTCGGGGCAGCTCGCGCCCGGTGTGCGCCTGGACAATCAGCGCCGGCTCGCGCAGGAGTTCGGCGTCACCCTCATGACGCTGCGCCATGCCCTCGAGGTGCTGGAGCGCGACGGCCTCATCGCGCGGCGGCACGGGCTCGGCACCTTCGTGTCCACCCGCTCCGTCGAGTACGACATCTTGCAGCTCCGCACCTTCGCCGGCGACCTCTCCGCGCAGGGCGAGGACGTGGCGACGCGCTTTCTCCGTAGCCAGTTCGAGAGTGCCGATCGCGGCGTGGCCCGCGCGCTCGGCGCGCCGCCGGGCGCCCGCGTGCTCGCGCTGGAGCGGCTGCGCCTGGTGGCGGGCCGGCCCACCAGCTTCCAGGCTTCCTATCTGGCGCCCGGGCTCGGCGAGGAAGCGGCCAAGGCCGACCTCCGCGTCACCCCGCTGCGCCAGGTGCTGGCCTTCAAGCTCGGCATCGAGATCGCCTCCGCGCGCGAGACGGTGTCCGCGGTGCCGCTGGAGGTGCGCGCGGCGCGGGAGCTCGGCTGCCCCGCGGGCATGGCCTCGTTCCGCTCCGACCGGGTGTCCGTCGCCGCCGACGGCACCGCGGTAGTCTACGATCGCGTGTTCATTCCGGGTGACCGCTTCCGGATCACCCGGGACCTTCGGTACGGCCAGGTCAACCGCGGCGACAGCCCAGAGGAGATCGAGTCTTGAAGATTTTCGTGATGGTGAAGCAAGTGCCCGACACCGCCACCCAGATGAAGATCAGCAGCGGCGATCCCAAGGCGATCGAGACCGCCGGCATCACCTGGATCGTGTCTCCCTACGACGAGTTCGCCATCGAGGAGGCGCTCCGCATCAAGGAGAAGCGCGGCCAGGGCGAGGTGGTGGCGGTGACGCTGGGGCCCGACCGGGCGAAAGAGGCGCTGCGCTCCTGCCTGGCCATGGGCGCCGACCGGGCTGTCCACCTGCTCGATTCCGCCTGGGACGGGGGGGACACGCTGACCACCGCGCGCGCGATCGCGGCGCTGCTCAAGCAGGAGGGGCCCGCGCTGGCGGTGTTCGGCCGGCAGGCCATCGACGACGACATGGGCGCGGTGCCGGCGCAGGTGGCGGAGCTCCTGGGCTGGCCCTGCGCCTCCTGGATCATGGAGGAGGCGGTGGACGCGGGCGGCACCTCGGTGCGCGTGGCGCGCCAGGTGGAGGGCGGTCTCGAGGTGTTCGACCTGCCGCTGCCCGCGGTGGTCTCGGCGCAGAAGGGGCTGAACGAGCCCCGCTATCCCACGCTGAAGGGGATCATGGGCGCCAAGAAGAAGGAGATCAAGGACGTGAAGGGGGCCGATCTCGGGCTCGCCCCGGAGCCGCCGGCGTTGACCGTGGTCACCCTCGAGCCGCTGCCCGCGCGGCCGCCGGGACGGATCATCCAGGGCGAGGTCGCCGACGCCGCCAAGGAGCTCGTCCGCGCGCTGCGCGAAGACGCCAAGGCCATCTGAGAACGGTAATGGTGATGCGGTGACCAACCGCAACGTGAACAAACTCGACATCTAAGCGAGGCGAAAGAGACAGACATGGCAGGCGCGTTCTGGGGCATCGTCGAGGACGACCGGCAGGGGAATCCGAAGAAGGTGATGGCCGAAGTGCTGGGCGAGGCCGGGCGCCTCGCCGCCAAGGCGGGCGGCCAGGCGGAAGCGGTGTGGCTCACCGACAAGGCCACCGAGGCGGGGCTCAAGCAGCTCGGGGAGTGGGGCGCCAAGCGCGTGCTGCTGCTCGAGGGCGCGCCCTTCGCGCCGTATCGCGGCGAGGTGTGGGCGGCGGCGCTGGCCGATCTCGCGGGCACGGAGTCGCCCAAGGCCATCCTGGCGCCCGTGAGCACGCGGCTGCGCGAGCTGATGGCGCGCCTGGCGGCGCGGCTGGGCGCGGGGCTGTCCGCCGACTCCACCGCCCTGACGGTGGACGGCGACAAGATGGTGGCGACCCGGCCCGTCTACTCCGGCAAGCTCCTCGCCAAGATGACCTGGGCGAAGACGCCGTGGCTGGCCACGCTCCGGCCCAACGTGTTCCGGCCGGGCGATCCCCAGCCGGGCGCGGCGCCGGCGGTGGAGAAGCCGAGCGTGACCGCTGCCGCCGCCGTCCTCAAGTTCGTGGAGCGCCGGGAGGAGTCGGCCACCGGCCTGCCCGAGCTCACCGAGGCGGAGATCGTGGTCTCCGGCGGGCGCGGGCTCAAGGGTCCCGAGAACTTCGTCATCCTCGAGTCCCTCGCCAAGGTGATCGGCGCCGCGGTGGGCGCCTCGCGGGCGGCGGTGGACGCGGGCTGGCGGCCCCATCGGTTCCAGATCGGCCAGACGGGCCGGACGATCTCGCCGAAGCTGTACCTCGGGTTCGGGATCTCGGGCGCCATCCAGCACCTGGCCGGCATGCGGACCTCCAAGGTGATCTGCGCCATCAACAAGGATCCCGAGGCGCCCATCTTCAAGATCGCGGACTACGGCATCGTGGGGGACCTCTTCGAGGTCGCCCCCGCCCTCGAGCAAGAGTTCAAGAAGCTCCTGGAGAAATAGTTGATCTGGACTGAGAGGGTATGAATTTAGAGCTGACGGAAGAGCAAAAGGCGATCCAGAACGTCGCGCGGGACTTCGCCGAGAAGGAAGTGCGTCCGATCGCGGAGGCCATCGACCGCGAGGCCCGCTTCCCGACGGACACCGTGCGCCGCATGGGCGAGCTCGGGCTCATGGGCCTCTTCATCCCCGAGGACTGCGGCGGCAGCGGGGCGGACATCGTGTCCTACGCCCTCGCGGTGGAAGAGCTGGCGCGAGTCTGCGCGTCCCATGCCGTCATCATGTCGGTGAACAACTCGCTGTACTGCGAGCCCGTCTACAAGTTCGGCACGCCCGAGCAGAAGGCGCGGTTCCTGGCGCCCTACGCCTCGGGGAAGAAGCTGGGCTGCTTCTCCCTCACCGAGCCCGAGGCGGGGTCGGACGCCACCAACCAGAACGTGTCAGCACGTCGTGAGGGCGACCAGTATGTGATCAATGGGCGGAAAGTGTTCGTGACCAATGGCCGCGAGGCGCACGCCGCGCTCATCTTCGCCCAGACCGACCGGACCCGGAAGAGCCGGGGCATCAGCGCCTTCCTCATCGAGAAAGGGACGCCCGGCTTCAATGTGGGGAAGACCGAGGACAAGCTGGGCATCCGGGCCTCGGACACCGCGGAGTTCGTGTTCGAGGACTGCCGGGTGCCCGCCGCGCACCGGCTGGGCGCGGAGGGCGAGGGCTTCAAGGTGGCGATGGTGGCCATCGACGGCGGCCGGATCGGCATCGCGGCCCAGGCGCTCGGCATCGCGGTGGGAGCGTACGAACGCTCGGTGGCCTATGCGCGCGAGCGGAAGAGCTTCGGGGTGCCCATCGGCCAGCATCAGATGGTGCAGTGGATGCTGGCGGACATGGCGACCGCGATCGAGGCCGGGCGCCTGCTCATCCTGCGCGCGGCCGCGCTGAAGGACGCCGGCCGGCCCTTTGCCCCGCAGGCGGCCATGGCCAAGCTGTTCTGCTCGGAGGCCGCGATGAAGATCGCCACCGACGCGGTGCAGGTGCACGGCGGCTACGGCTTCATCAAGGAATACCAGGTCGAGCGCTCGTTCCGGGACGCCAAGATCACCCAGATCTACGAGGGCACCTCGCAGATCCAGAAGCTGGTGATCGCCCGCCATCTCCTGGCCGGCCCGGACGCGTAGCGGAGGACACGAATGGCCACGGGCAAGGACCGCTGGGAGCGCGAGACGTACCGGCCCGCCGTCGCGAAGGCGCCGGAGCGGGTGGAGCGCTCGGAGTCGCTCTCGGGCATCCCGGTGCAGCCGCTGTACACGCCGGAGGATCTCGCCGGCTGGCGCTACGAGGACAAGCTGGGCTATCCGGGCGAGTTTCCGTACACGCGGGGGCCCTATCCCTCCATGTACCGGGGCAAGCTCTGGACCATGCGCATGTTCGCCGGCTTCGGGCGGCCGGAAGACACCAACGCCCGCTTCAAGTACCTCCTCGACCAGGGGCAGACCGGGCTCAGCACCGCCTTCGACATGCCGGCCCTGATGGGCTACGACGCGGATCACCCGCGCGCGCGCGGCGAGGTGGGCAGGGAGGGCGTGTCCGTCTCCACCCTCGCCGACTTCGAGGTGCTGTTCCGCGACATTCCGCTGGATCAGGTCACCACCTCGATGACCATCAACTGCACGGCGTCGGTGGCCCTGGCCATGTACCTCGCCCTCGCCGACAAGCAGGGGATCCCCTGGGATCGCATCGGCGGCACCATGCAGAACGACATGCTCAAGGAGTTCATCGCGCAGAAGGAGTGGATCTCGCCGCCGGAGTCCGCGGTGCGCATCGTGGTGGACACCATCGAGTTCTGCACGAAGCACGTGCCGAAGTTCAACCCGGTGTCCATCTCCGGCTATCACATCCGCGAGGCGGGCTCCACCGCGGTGCAGGAGCTGGCCTTCACCCTCGCCGATGGCTTCGCCTACGTGGACGCCGCGGTGCGCCGCGGGCTGGACGTGGACGAGTTCGCCCCGCGGCTCTCCTTCTTCTTCGACATCCACAACGATTTCTTCGAGGAGATCGCCAAGCTCCGTGCCGCCCGCCGCATCTGGGCCACCGTGATGCGCGACCGCTTTCGCGCCACCAAGGCGGAGGCGATGCGGCTGCGCACCCATACCCAGACCGCGGGGGTGTCGGCCACCGCCCAGCAGCCGCTGAACAACGTGGCCCGGGTGGCGCTGCAGGCCCTGGCCGCGGTGCTGGGGGGCGCCCAGTCGCTGCACACCAACTCCTACGACGAGGTGCTGGCGCTCCCCACCGAGGAGGCGGTGACGGTGGCCCTGCGCACCCAGCAGATCATCGCCGAGGAGTCCGGGGTGCCCACCACCATCGACCCCCTGGGCGGCTCCTACTATCTCGAGAAGCTCACCGACGAGATGGAGGCGCACGCCATGGCCTACATCCGGAAGATCGACGAGCTGGGCGGCATGGTGCGCGCCATCGACCACGGCTATCCGCAGAAGGAGATCGCGGACGCCGCCTACCGCTACCAGCTCATGGACGACCGCGGCGAGAAGACGGTGGTGGGCGTGAACAAGTACGTGATGCCGGACGAGCGGCCGGTGGCCTACCTCAAGATCGACGACGCCATCGAGCGCGAGCAGCGGGAGCGGGTGATCCGGGTCAAGGCGACCCGTGACGCCGCCAAGGTGGAGCGACGGCTCAAGCAGCTGGCGGAGACCTGCCGCGACGGCGGGAACGTGATGCCGGTGCTGGTGGACGCGGTGAAGGACTACGTCTCGCTGGGAGAGATCTCCGAGGTGTATCGCGAGGTCTTCGGTCTCTACCGCGAGCCGATCATCTTCTAGGAGGGAGAGAGAGCCATGGCAACCGATCCGATCCGCGTGAGCAAGACGACGACGCCCAAGAAACACCCCAAGGACGGCGAGCTCGGCTTCGGCCAGATCTTCACCGACCACATGTTCCTGGCCGACTTCCAGGAAGAGAAGGGCTGGTACGATCCGCGCGTCGAGCCCTACGCGCCGATCCCCCTCGACCCCGCGGCGGCGGTGCTCCACTACGCGCAGGCGATCTTCGACGGCCTCAAGGCCTTCCGCGGCGTGGACGGCAAGGTCCGGCTCTTCCGCCCCCAGAAGCACATCGAGCGAATGAACAACTCCGCCCGCCGTCTGAACATCCCGCCGCTGGATCCCGAGCTCGCGCTGCGCTCCCTGGTGGAGCTGGTGGGGCTGGACCGCGAGTGGGTGCCGAAGACCATCGGCACCTCGCTCTACGTGCGGCCGGTGATCATGGCCAGCGAGCCGTTCCTCGGCGTGCGCCCGGCCAAGTCGTACATCTACTACGTGATCCTGTCGCCGGTCGGCGCCTACTATCCGGAAGGCATGGCGCCGGTGAAGATCCGGGTGGAGGAGAAATACGTGCGCGCGGTGGACGGCGGGCTCGGCGCTGCCAAGACCGGTGCCAACTACGCGGCCAGCCTCGCCGCCGGCGAGGAGGCCAAGCACGAGGGCTTCACCCAGGTGCTGTGGCTGGACGGCGTGCATCGCAAGTACATCGACGAGGTCGGGACCATGAACATCATGGTGAGAATCGGGGACGAGGTGCTCACCCCCGAGCTGGGCGGCACCATCCTGCCCGGTGTCACGCGCGATTCGGTGCTCACCCTCCTCCGCGAGTGGGGGGTGAAGGCCACCGAGCGGCCGGTCACCATCGAGGAAGTGGCGGAGGCCCACCGGAATGGACAGCTCGCGGAAGTGTTCGGCACCGGCACCGCCGCCGTCATCTCGCCGGTGGGCGAGCTGGCCTACCAGGGCCGGCGGATGGTCATCAAGGACGGCGGCATCGGGCCGCTGACGCAGCGACTCTACGACGCCATCGTGGGCATCCAGTACGCGCGGACGCCGGACCCGCATCGCTGGACGCTCGAGGTCTAGCCAGGGAGATCCCATGGATTGCGTGTTCTGCAAGATCCGGGACGGGCAGATCCCCTCGTTCAAGATCCACGAGGACGAGCGCACCCTCACGTTCATGGACATCAACCCGCTCAACTCTGGACACTGCCTGGTGGTGACCAAGGCGCACGCGGCCACCATCCACGAATCCGACGTGGAAGACCTCAAGGCGATCATGGTTGCGGCCAAGAAGGTGGCGGCGGCCATCCAGCACGCGCTCAAGCCGGATGGGCTCAACCTGCTCCAGGCCAATGGGGGCGCCGCCTTCCAGTCGGTGGCGCACTTCCATCTCCACCTCATCCCGCGCTGGAACGGCGACGGCAAGGGCTTCGACTGGAAGCTCGTGCCCGGCAACCGTGACCAGATCATGAAGACCGGGGAGCGTTTGCGCGGGCTCCTGAAGTGACGAAGCGCCGACGCATGACCGAGCGCAAGGTCCGGGTGGTGGTGGCCAAGCCGGGCCTCGATGGCCACGACCGCGGGGCCAAGATCGTCGCGCGCGCGCTGCGCGACGCGGGCTTCGAGGTCATCTACACCGGATTGCACCAGACGCCGGAGCAGATCGTGGCGGTGGCCGTCCAGGAGGACGTGGACGCCATCGGGCTCAGCGTGCTGTCCGGGGCCCACAACTACCTCTTCGGGCGCGTGCTGGAGCTCCTGCGCGAGAAGGGCGCCGACGACATCGCGGTGTTCGGCGGCGGCATCATTCCTCAGGAAGACATTCTGGCCCTCAAGGCCCTGGGGGTGAAGGAGCTCTTCACCCCCGGCACGTCCATCCAGGACATCGTCCGCTTCGTCCGCGAGAACATCCGGACCGCGGTCTGATCGCCGAGGGGCCGAGGTGGATTTCGAGCTGACCGCCGAGCAGAAGGAAGTGCGCGCGCTGGCGCGGGAGTTTGCCGAGCGCGAGGTGGCCCCCGTCATCCGCGGGTACGACGAGACGCACGAGTTCCCGCACGAGATCCTGAAGAAGCTCGGCGGCACCGGGCTCCTGGGCGCGCTGGTGCCCGAGCAGTACGGCGGCGCCGGGCTGGACTACGTCTCCTACGCGCTGGCGGTGGAAGAGCTCAATCGCGTGGACGGCTCGGTGGGCATCACCATGTGGGCGCACAACTCGCTCTGCACCAACCACATCACGCTGTTCGGCTCCGAGGCGCAGAAGGCGCAGTATCTGCCCCCCCTCGCCCGGGGGGAGGTGCTCGGCGCCTGGGCGCTCACCGAGCCCGGCTCGGGGTCGGACGCCGCCGCCATGAAGACGCGCGCCGTCCGCGACGGCGATCACTTCGTGCTCGACGGCACCAAGGCCTTCATCACCAACGCGGGGGTGGGGAAGGTGGCGGTGGTGATGGCGGTGACCGATCCCGACCTGGGCCAGAAGGGCATCTCCGCCTTCATCCTCGAGAAGGGCCTGCCCGGCTTCAGCGCGGGGACCCCGTACCGGAAGCTCGGCCTGCACGCGTCGAACACCGCCGAGCTCGTGCTGGAGGGAGTGCGGGTCCCTGCCTCGAGCCTGCTCGGCGAGCCCAACATGGGCTTCGTCAACACCATGCAGGTGCTGGAAGGGGGGCGCATCGCCATGGCCGCCATGGCGGTGGGGCTGGCGCAGGGCGCGCTCGACCAGGCCGTCCGCTACCTGAAGCAGCGCAGCGCCTTCGGCCGGCCCCTGGCCGAGTTCAACGGGCTCCAGGGCATGCTGGCCGACATGGGCACCGAGGTGGAGGCGGCGCGGCTCCTCACCCTGCGCGCGGCGGGGCTCAAGGACGCGGGCAAGCCCGCCAAGGTGGCCGCGTCCATGGCCAAGGTGTTCGCCTCCGAGGTCGCGATGAAGGCCGCCACCAAGTCGCTCCAGATGCACGGCGGGGCCGGCTACATCACGGAGTTCCCCATCGAGCGGATCTTCCGCGACGCCAAGCTGACCGAGATCGGCGAAGGGACCTCCGAGATCCAGCGGATGGTCATCGCGCGCGAGATCCTGAACTTCCGCTGAGCGGTGAGGGGAACGAACATGGCGGGGCCGGCGGTCAACTACGTGGTCAAGGACTCGGTGGCCACCATCACGCTCAACCGTCCCGAGGTGCTGAACGCGCTGAACCTCACGCTGTCCGCGGAGCTGGCGGAGGCGGCGGAGGCGGCGGCCAAGGACGACGCGGTGTGGGTGGTGGCGGTGCGCGGAGCGGGGCGCGCATTCTCCTCGGGGATGGACCGCAAGGCGCTCTCGGCGGGCAAGATCGGCGAGCCCTTTTACCGGAACTGGGTCCGGGCCCTGAATGTTCTGGAGGATATGGACAAGCTCTCGGTGGCGGTCCTCCACGGCTACTCGATCGGCGGCGGGCTCCAGCTCGCGGTGGCCTGCGACGTGCGGCTGGCGGCCGAGGACGCCATCATCGGACTGGGCGCCACCCAGCATGGCCTCATCCCCGACGGCTCCGTCCTCCGGCTGGCGCGGCTGGTCGGCCTGGGGCGTGCCAAGGAGCTCACCCTGCTGAACGACCCGGTCACGCCCCGGGCCGCGCTGGCCATGGGGCTCGTGAACTGGGTGGTGCCCGCGGCCGATCTGGACCGGGAGCTGGCCGTCATCGCGGCCAAGGCGCTCGGCTCCTCCCGCACCGCCACCGGCCACGCCAAGCGCCTCCTGCACGCCTCCTTCCACACCGATCCGCGCGCGATGATCGAGGACGTGATGCGGGCGCAGGCGGCCTGCATGACCTCCTGGGAGATCGAGGAGGCCAACCGGGCCTGGGACGAGAAGCGCGAGGCCCGCTTCGCTCCGCCGCCGGCTGACGGCGGACGCTGATGGCCGCCGACGTCATCCTCGAGACCGAAGGCCTCACCAAGGAGTTCCGCGGCTTCGTCGCGGTGAAGGACGTCCGCCTCCGCGTGCGCCGCGGAACCATCCACGCCCTCATCGGCCCCAACGGGGCCGGCAAGACCACCTGCTTCAACCTGCTCACGCACTTCCTCGCGCCCACCCGGGGCCGCATCCACTACAACGGCCGCGACATCACCGGCAGCAGCCCCGCCGACATCGCCCGGCGGGGCCTGGTGCGCTCGTTCCAGATCTCCGCGGTGTTCCCCCATCTCACCGTGCTGGAGAACGTGCGCATCGCGCTCCAGCGCAAGCGGGGATCGTCCTTCGACTTCTGGCGCTCGGACCGGGTCCTGGAGGCCCTCAACGCGCGCGCGCTGGAGCTGATCGCCGACGTGGGGCTCACCGACGTGGCCGGCACCCCGGCGGTGGAGCTGCCCTACGGCCGCAAGCGCGCGCTCGAGATCGCGACCACGCTCGCCCTGGAGCCCGAGATGCTGCTGCTCGACGAGCCCACCGCGGGCATGGGCCACGAGGACGTGGCGCGCATCTCTGCGCTCATCAAGCGGGTGGCGGCGAACCGCACCGTGCTGATGGTCGAGCACAACCTCAGCGTGGTGGAAAGCCTCTCCCACACCATCACCGTGCTGGCGCGCGGCGAGGTGCTCGCCGAGGGCGACTATGCCGCGGTGTCGCAGAATCCCGACGTGATCCAGGCCTACATGGGGACGGCGGCGTGACGGATCTCCTCACCGTGCGGGGACTCGAGGCCTGGTACGACGAGTCCCACATTCTCCACGGGGTGGACTTCGACGTGCGGGCGGGCGAGGTGGTGACCCTGCTGGGCCGGAACGGGGCGGGGAAGACCACCACGCTCAAGTCCGTCATGGGCATCGTCACCCGGCGTCGCGGCTCGGTGCGCTTCGGCGCCCACGAGCTGATCGGGCGGCCGTCCAATGTCATCGCGCGGCTGGGGCTGGGCTTCTGCCCCGAGGAGCGCGGCATCTTCGCCAGCCTCAACGTGGAGGAAAATCTCCTGCTGCCGCCCGAGGTCGCCCCCGGGGGGCTGTCCACCGAGACGATCTTCGGTCTCTTTCCGAACCTTCGCGAGCGGCTGCGGAGCCAGGGGACCAAGCTGTCGGGCGGCGAGCAGCAGATGCTCGCCATTGCCCGCATCCTGCGCACCGGGGCGCGCCTCCTGCTCCTGGACGAGCCCACCGAGGGGCTGGCCCCGGTGATCGTCCAGCAGATCGGCGCCACCATCCGGCGCCTCAAAGGGGAGGGCTTCACCATCCTCCTCGTCGAGCAGAACTTCCGCTTCGCGGCCACCGTGGCCGATCGTCACTACGTCATGGAGCACGGCCGCGTGGTGGACATGATTCCCAACGCGGCGCTCGAGGCCAACATGCCGCGGCTGCACGACTACCTCGGGGTATAATGCGGCGCTCGCAGCACTCACCTCACCGATTGAAAGGAGCAGCATCCATGCGTCACCGCTTCCTCATCGCGCTGACCGCCGTGGCCCTCGCCGCGGGCCCGTCGGCCGCCGAGATTTCCGACGGCACGATAAAGATTGGCGTCCTCAACGACCAGTCCAGCCTCTACTCGGACCTCGCCGGGCAGGGGTCGGTGGTGGCCGCCCGCATGGCGGTGGAGGACTACGGCACCGCCGCCAAGGGCCTCAAGGTCGAGATCATCTTCGCCGACCATCAGAACAAGGCCGACGTCGGCTCCGCGATCGCGCGGCAGTGGTACGACGTGGACAAGGTGGACGCGATCGTGGACGTCCCGAACTCGGGCGTCGCGCTCGCCATCAACCAGATCACGCGCGACAAGGGCAAGGCCTTCATCGTGTCCTCGGCGGCCTCCTCGGATCTCACCGGCAAGGCCTGCTCGCCCAATACCGTCCACTGGACCTACGATACCTGGGCCCTCGCCAACGGCACCGGCAATGCCATCACCAAGACGGGTGGCGACACCTGGTTCTTCATCACCGCCGACTACGCCTTCGGGCTGGCGCTGGAGCGTGACGTCGAGGCGGTGGTGCTCAAGAACGGCGGCAAGGTGCTCGGCAAGGTGCGCCACCCGCTCAACAATCAAGACTTCTCCTCGTTCCTCCTCCAGGCGCAGGCGTCCAAGGCCAAGATCGTCGGGCTGGCCAATGCGGGCGGCGACACGACCAACTCCATCAAGCAGGGGGCGGAGTTCGGCATCGTCAAGGGCGGCCAGAACTTCGCCGGCCTCCTCGTCTTCCTCACCGACGTGCACGCGCTCGGCCTGCCCGCCGCCCAGGGGCTCATCTTCACGGAGACCTTTTACTGGGACATGAACGACAAGACCCGGGCCTTCGCCAAGCGCTTCGCCGAGCGGAACCGGGGTATCCATCCCACCATGATCCACGCGGGGGTCTACGCGGGCGTGACCCACTACCTCAAGGCGGTGGAGGCGCTCAAGTCGGATGAGGGCGGCAAGGTGATCGCCAAGATGAAGGAGCTCCCCACCGACGATCCGCTCTTCGGCAAGGGGACCATCCGGGTCGACGGGCGAAAGGTCCACCCCGCCTATCTCTTCGAGGTCAAGAAGCCGGCGGAGTCCAAGGGGCCCTGGGACTACTACAAGCTCCGCGCGACGATCCCGGCCGAGCAGGCGTTCCGGCCGCTGGACCAGGGCGACTGTCCCCTCGTGAAGAAGTAACGGTCGGCGCGGACCTGGGGCGGCGATGATTCCGATTCTCGGCATCCCGCCCCAGGCCCTCTTCGGCCAGCTCCTGATCGGCCTGATCAACGGCTCCTTCTATGCCCTCCTGAGCCTCGGCCTGGCCGTCATCTTCGGCCTGCTGAACATCATCAACTTTACCCACGGCGCCCAGTACATGATGGGCGCTTTCGTGGCGTGGTTCCTCCTCCAGCACGCCGGGCTCGGCTACTGGTGGGCGCTCCTCCTGGCGCCCATCGCGGTCGGGCTCTTCGGGATCCTGCTCGAGCGCACCATGCTCAAGCGCCTCTATCAGCTCGACCACCTCTATGGCCTGCTCCTGACGTTCGGCCTCGCGCTCATCATCCAGGGACTCTTCCGCAACCAGTACGGCTCCTCCGGGTTGCCCTATGCCATCCCCAGCCAGCTCCAGGGCGGGCAGAACCTGGGCTTCATGTTCCTGCCCAACTATCGCGCCTGGGTCATCGTGTTCTCGCTCGTGGTCTGCCTCGGTACCTGGTACGTCATCGAGCGGACGCGCCTGGGCTCCTATCTGCGCGCCGCCACCGAGAACCCCACCCTCGTGCAAGCCTTCGGCATCAACGTGCCGCGGATGATCACGCTCACCTACGGCTTCGGCGTGGGGCTGGCCGCGCTCGCCGGCGTGATGGCCGCGCCCATCTACCAGGTCAACCCGCTCATGGGCGGTGACCTCATCATCGTGGTCTTCGCGGTGGTGGTGATCGGCGGCATGGGCTCCATCATGGGCTCGATCGTGACGGGCTTCGGGCTGGGTGTCGTCGAGGGTCTCACCAAGGTGTTCTACCCGGAGGCCTCCAACACTGTCATCTTCGTCATCATGGCGGTGGTCCTCCTGGTGAAGCCCGCCGGACTCTTCGGGAGAGCCCAGTAGATGGAGCCGGCTCGGCTCGGCCACCAGTGGATCGCCTTCGCGGTGATGGTGGCCGTCCTCGCGGTGGCGCCCTTCGTCGTCTACCCCGTCTTCCTCATGAAGGCGCTCTGCTTCGGCCTCTTCGCCTGCGCCTTCAATCTCCTCATCGGCTATGTGGGCCTGCTGTCCTTCGGCCACGCGGCCTTCCTGGGCTCGGCCGGCTACGTGACCGCGCACGCCGCGAAGGTCTGGGGCTGGGGACCCGAAGCCGCCATCCTCGCGGGCGTGGCCGCCGCCGCCGTCCTGGGCCTCCTCATCGGCGCCCTCGCCATCCGGCGTCAGGGCATCTACTTCGCCATGACCACCTTGGCGCTGGCCCAGATGATCTACTTCTTCTGCCTCCAGGCGCCCTTTACCCACGGCGAGGACGGCATCCAGTCCGTGCCGCGTGGCCGTCTCCTGGGGGTGCTGGACCTCAACCACACCCTCACGCTCTACTTCGTCGTCCTGGCGATCTTCCTCGCCGGGTTCCTCATCATCTACCGCGCCATCCACTCGCCCTTCGGTCAGGTGCTCAAGGCCATTCGCGAGAACGAGCCGCGCGCCATCTCGCTGGGCTACAAGGCCGACCAGTACAAGCTCATCGCCTTCGTGCTGTCCACCGCGCTCGTCGGGGTGGCCGGCGGCACCAAGGCCCTGGTCTTTCAGCTCGCCTCCCTCACCGACGTCCACTGGACCATGTCCGGCGAGGTGGTGCTCATGACCCTCCTGGGCGGGCTGGGGACGGTGTTCGGCCCCGTGGTGGGTGCCTTCATCGTCATCACGCTGGAGAACTACCTGGCCCAGCTCGGCGCCTGGGTCACCGTCGTGCAGGGGGCCATCTTCGTGGTGTGCGTGCTGACCTTCCGGCGCGGGGTGGTGGGCGAGCTGGCGCGGCTGATTCGCAAGCCGCTGTAGGGCGGATCCCATGACGGACTTGACGTATCGCTCGCCAAAGACGGAAGTGCGCGAGAGCCCCATCCAGGGACGGGGCCTGTTCGCGAAGCACGCCATCGCGCGGGGAGAGATCGTGGCCGTCAAGGGCGGCCATGTGCTGACCCGGGGGGAGTGGACGGCACTCGAGGGGCAGCTCGGGCCGGCGGAGATCCAGATCTCGGAGGATCTCGTCATCGCGCCGGTGAACAATGAGGAGCGCCACGGCGCCATGCTGTATAGCAACCATTCCTGTGATCCCAACATCGCCATCCAGGGGCAGATCGTGCTCGTGGCGATGCGGAACATCGCGCCGGGTGAAGAGCTGACGCATGACTGGGCGACGACCGACGACGGAGACTACCAGATGGAGTGCCGGTGCGGGAGTCCCCGTTGCCGCCGCGTCGTCACCGGAAAGGACTGGATGAAGCGGGAGCTGCAGGCGCGATACCAGGGCTGGTTCTGCTGGTTCCTCCAGCGGAAGATCGACGCGGGCCGGTGAGCGGCCGGGACCCGCGCGCATGAAGACGAGCGCCGGGCTCCTGCTCTATCGTGACGCCTTCGGTCGGCTCGAGGTGCTCCTCGTGCACCCGGGCGGGCCGTTCTGGGCGAAGAAGGACGCCGGCGCGTGGTCCATTCCCAAGGGCGAGATCGGGGCGGGGGAAGATCCCCTCGCCGCCGCGAAGCGCGAGTTCGAGGAAGAGACCGGGACGCGGCCGCCGGGCGAGGCCATCGCGCTGCCACCGCGGCGCCAGGCGGGCGGGAAGCTCGTCCACGCGTGGGCGGTGCGGGGAGATCTGGATCCCGCCGCGCTGAAGAGCACGACCTTTACCCTGGAGTGGCCGCCGCGGTCGGGCCGCCGGCAGGAGTTCCCGGAGGTCGATCGCGCCGCCTGGTTCACGCTGGACGAGGCGCGGGACAAGATCCTGAAGAGCCAGGCGCCGTTCCTGGACGACCTCGAGCGGATCGCCGGGCGCTCCTCAGGCTAGGGCAGGAGGACGCTCCCGGCGATGCCGGCCCGCGCGCGCTTTCTTGGCGGCGATAGCTTACTTGGCTGCTGCGGTCTTGAGCACTGCGGATGCGCAGGCCTCGGCTACGTCTCGATTGGGGTCCGCTTGCCCCGGGAACGTCGCCCAGCCGGTCTTCATCACGAACTCCGTCTGTTCCCACGACGAGGTGATGGCGGTGAGCTCGCCCAGCTTCTTGGCGCGGCCCACATCGGCCTTCTGCCCGGCGAGACAGATCGGGACCAGCGCCGCCGTGACCGCGGCATCCGACTGCTTCTGCGCCACCTGGCGCGCGGTGCTACCCGTCGTCCAGCCTCCCCAGCTGAAACCTACGATCATGGTGAGAATGCTGCCCACGACAACGCCCCAGACCCCTGGCTTGAACCACGCCCGTAGCAATTGCATGACGTACCCCCTGATATTGTGGATTGGTAGGCTCAAGTGTAAGGAGTTGCTTTCGGGCCCGATATTGGACCAAAGTCCACCATGATTTCGCGCTGGCGCCGTGAGGAGCCGCGCTGACGTGGCGCTCCGGCACCTGGGCTTCATCGATCTGCCCGCCCACGCCACGGCCGGCGGATTCGATCATGCCGCGGTGCACGAGCCGACGGGGCGGATCTACGTGGCCCACACCGCCAACGACGCCGTGGACGTGATCGCGCCGCCTATGAGGACGACGCGTGACGGTGGTGACCGCCAGGTGGCCGCGGCGGCGCGCGCCGCCGGGCCACCCCAGGTGACGAGGTCGCCCGGCGGCGCTTGACCGCGTCTACTTCCGCGGCTGCAGGTAGAGCGCAGCGGCCCGCTGTCCGACTTTCCGTCCGAGAGCGAGTCCGTCCTCGCACGCGCTGCGGAAGTGGATGCCGGCGTAGACGCGCGAATCCGCGGCCTCCCGCGCGGCCTGGGAGAAGCTCGTGAAGGACCGCGTGATCCCTGGGAAGGGCCTGTCGCTCGTGAAGCTGAAGTTGGCCTGATCGCCCAGGACAGTGGCGAGCACTACCGCGGCGGCACCGCTGAACGTGCTTTGCGTGGACGGATAGTCGGAGACGGCGGGGGTGTTCTGATGACTGTCCCAGGTCGGGTCACCCACAGTGGCATCGTTGCCGTCGTTGTCGCCCTCGCGGATGGCGGTGATCGGGCGCCACAGGTCATACACGTAGCGGATCTTGAAGCCCGCGATGTAGGCGTCCGCCATTGCCATGCTCATGAGGGCGAGGAGCCGGGCGCTGTCCCTGAGGTCGAGGTTGCGCGAGGTCGCCACCGTGCGCGCGATGGTGTTCCAGGTGCCCGGGCCTTCGAACCAGAAGCGCGCGATCTCCGTCTGGTCGGGCGTGCGGACGGTGCTGACCTTGCCGCCGAGGTTCTTCACCTCGTTGTAGTCCCGCGCGTAGGTGGCGCTGTTCAATGCCGGCGGCCCCGGAAGCCAGTACTGCGAGGACGAGAGCAAGGTGAACGGGGTGACATTGCCCCAGCCCGGAAGGGTCGAGGCGAGGTACCCGCGCGCCGCGTCCGGATTGGCGATGGGCGGATTGGCGGGATCGGGGTTCGGATGGGGCCGCCACTTGCCGGGACCCACGCCCGGCGTATAGGGCGCGTCGCGGGAGACGCCGTCATCCTTGCGCAGCGTCAGCATCGCGGCACCGGCCGCGCGGCCGACGGCCACGCCCTGGTTCCGGGCGGGGCTGGCGGTGACTCGAGCGATGGACGTGACATAGGCCTGCTCGACCAGGGCGAGCGCGGCGCCCTTCTGAGCGGGCGTGCCGAAGCTATTGACGACACCGACCAGCACCGTGTGGGCAGCCGCGGCGACGGCGACGTCGGGCGACGCGGTCGCGTCCGCGGGCCCCTCGAAGTAATAGGCGTCGTACTTACGGTTGATCGCGTTCAGCGCGTCGTGGATCGCCCCGTTCATCATCGCGAGGGTGCGGGTTGACACGATGGTGTTCTGGCCGTTGGCGTCCATGAACTTCTTGGCCGTCTCGTTCCACTGGACGACCTCGTTGGCGGCGGCGGGGGTAGCGAGGGCGAGACTCAGGAGACCGGCGACCAGAGCGGTGGGGACGGCAAGTCCGATGATTCGGGCCATACGCATCATAGGCAATCCTCCCTCGGCAACGAATCGTTCACATCACCCGCGGAGCCCGTGCCATCACGGGTTCTTGGCTTCCCAATCGCGCGCGGCATCGACCATCGACTCGAAGGCCGCGCCATACTTGAGCAGCGCCGCCTTGAGGGCCGGGTCGATATCCTTGTAGAGTCCCGCATCGTCGAGCGGCATCTTGTCCTCGCGCACCGACTGCATGATGCGCTTGATCTCGCCCGCCGCGTGCGCGGGCGTCTGCATCAAGACGAGCCGCTTCATCGCGGTGTAGTTGTCGGGGGCGTGGCATTGGTGGCAGGTGCCCTTGCGCAGCTCGCCCGCCAGGTCCTTGAAGGCCCCTTCGAGCTGGCCCAGGTAAGGGTTGTTGCTGCGCAGCAAGCCCACGAAGAGGGTCGGGCGGGGCTGGCTCTGCCCGTTGGCATCCGTCCACATCCACTTGCCGTCGAATGCCGGCGGCGTATGGGGCAGGCTGGTCAGGCGCGGGTCGGGCTTGCCCCGAGCGGAGAATTGCATGATCACGACCTTGACCTTGGCCGGGTCGACCCAGAACGTCAGCTCGTTGGCGGCTTGATAGTCTGCCCATTTCTTGGCGTCGTGCCAGAACGGGTACGGATACTGCCCGGGGTCCAGGGCGTTGCGGAACAAGGCGGGCGCCCGGACGCGGTAGAGCCGTTCCGTCGGATCGAAATTGATCTCGTAGTCCCCGGTGAACATGAACATCGGTAGGTACAATCCTGACATGACGTCCGGCGCGAACTGGGTGAGGTTGGTGTCCCTCAGCCGTTTGCCATCTGGATTCGGTCGGCCCCAGAGCACGATCGGCGCGATGCCTCTCCGGAACGCCGAATCTCCATACAGCGTGGCTCGGCACCGGTCGAGGGCGGCTTGATCGGCGGGACTCGCGAGAGGGCAGGCGGTGGCCGTCTGCCGGATCAACGTGCCGATGAAGTGCTCGACGGCGCCCCGCTGGGACTCCTGGGCGTCGACGCTGATGGCCATCAGCGAAATCAGCGCGCCGGCGCACAGCAGCAGGCCGCGGCGGGCGCATGCGCGTCCGAGCCCCCAGCCTCGCCCGGCGCTCGACATCAAGGTGCCCATCTCACGTCTCCTACGGTCGATATGGCTGCAGGTACTGGGCGAAGGCCTGGCGTCCGATTTGCTCGCCCTGGAGGATGCCGGCCACGGTTGAGCTCCGGAAGTGGATCCCGGAGTACACGCGCGAGTCGCCATTCTCTTCCTGAGCCTCGCTGAAGCTCTTGAACGAGCGGGTGAGTCCCGCAAAGGGTGGGCCGCTGGTCATCGTGAAGCTGAGTTGATCGGTGCCGAAGAAGCGAGACATCACGACCGCGGCCGCCCCGCCGAGCACGCTGTGTGTCGATGGATACTCGGGGAGCGGCGGCGTATTCATGAAGGTCTCCCAGGTGGGATCTCCCACCGTGGCATCGTTTCCATCCGCGTCGCCCGTCCGGATGGCCGTCACCGGCCGCCAGAAGTTGTAGAGGTAGCGTGTATCGGCCCCCGCGATGTATCCGTCGGCCATCGCGGCGTTCAGGAGGCCAAAGAGGCGGGCGTGCTCCCAGCGGTCGAGGGCGCGTGGACCGGCGATGACGCGGGCGATCCGATTCCAGCCCTGGAGCGAGCCTTCAAACCAGAAGCGCGCGATGTCCGCCTGCGCGGCTGTCCGCACGGTGCTCTGCTTGCCGCCGAGCCGTTTCACCTCGTTGTAGTCGCGCGCGTAGGTGTCGCTGGTGAGCGCCGGGGGCGGCCGCAGCCGAAATTGCCAGGGCGCGCGCATCGTGAACGGCATCATCTGGCCCCACTGCGGGAGCATGGCCGGCCAGTTTCCGACCGCCAGGACTGCGTCGGCGATGGGCGGGTGGGCGGGCACGGGATTCGGATGCGGGCGCCACTGCCCGGGTTGTGTCCCCGGAGTGTACGCCACCTGCGCGGTGGCGCCGTCGGCCTTCCGAAGAGCCAGCATGGCCGCGGCCGCAGCTTGCCCCGCGGCAATTCCATCCTGCTTCGGGCGGCCGTGAGGAATTTCCGCGAGGGCGGCAGCATAGGCCGCCTCTGCCCTCTCCCGTCCCTTGGCCTGCTGCTCGGGTGTGCCGAAGCCGGTCAGCGCCCCGACCAGCACGTCGCGCATGGCGGCCGCCACGGCGGCCGCGGGGGTCGCCCCGGGCTCTGCTCGCGCGTCATACAGATACGGTTCGTAGCGCCGATCGATCGCATTGAGGGCGTCGTGGACAGCCAGGTGCGCCATGGCGAGCCCGCGGGTCATCACGACGGGGTTCTGACCGCCCAGGGCAAGGACATCGATGGCGATCACGTTCCAGTCGGTGATCTCGTCGGCGCGAGCGGATACGATCCCCGCAAGAGCCATGAACCCCCAGAGCGTCAGGATCACGAGGGCGAGTCTGAGGAGTCGACGTCGTCGTCCGTCCATGGGGGACCTCCGGAGAGGAGCTCCATCCTTCACGCGAGTGCCACTGGATCAGCAACGGGGAGAATGACCATCAGACTAGGAAACTTCGGGAGGAGAGTCAAGTTACCCCTGTGCTTACTCCGTGCGGAGGGCTGCGAATCTGAGGATCATGCGCACTTTGCTCGGAGCCCCACGAGCGCCGAGGTGAGCTCGACGCTCGTGGGCGAGGTCCAGGGGATCAGATCTTCGTGAGCTGACCGGAGTGGATCAGCTCCACCAGCAGGTTCCACTCTTCCTTCTTGAGCACGGCGAGGTTGCCCGCCTCCCCGATACGGACCTCGTCACCGACCGCCTCGACGTCGGGGCACTGCCCGCAACCGGCTGGGCACAGGGTCACTTTGAACGTGTTCATCTTGTTCACCTCCTCTCCGTTCTGACTGATAGACCTTTCTGACTGATAGACTTTCGATACAGGGACAGACCGCGGCCGGGCGATGGCGGGCTGGACCTCCACGACCGGAGCAATCCGCGGAGCTGCCCGCGAACCTGCTCCAGATCGGTCAGCACCCGCTCGATGTTCTCAAGCTTGACGTTGACGAGACGCAGGACGTGCGTGCACGGGGTCTGCCCGGAACGCTTGAGCGCCGCAATCTGCTTGATCTCATCCAGCCGGAAGCCGAGCCGCCGCGCCTGAGTGACAAACACGAGCAGCGCCAGCGTGTCGTCGGTGTAGACGCGATACCCAGCGGCCGTGCGGCGGGCGGGAGGTAAGATGCCGGCTCGCTCATAGAGGCGAAGCGCCTTGCGGCTGACGCCACTCTTCGCCGCTACCTCACCGATCAGCAGCCCGCTCCTCGCCATGAATGGAGGGTAAACCCTGCCCCCGAGGGCAAGGTCAAGGGGGTTTGTAAGTTACGGCGAGCCGCCCCGGTCGGTGCCCGCCTCGCCGTGACCGGGGAGAAGGAGTATATTGCGTTCGGCGGCCTCGAGAAGGCTAGCAGATCAGTACCGGCCGGCGGCAACACGGAGGGGCCCAACATGCCGCACTATGAGTTCCACTGCGAGCGGTGCAAGAAGGACGTGGTCCTCCCGTTGTCCATCAGGGACCGGGAGCGGGGGGACTACACATGTCCCGGCTGCGGAGGCAAGAAGCTGCAGCCGCTGATGGCCACGTTCTTCTCCCAAACGTCCAGAAAAGCGTGAGGAGGAGCCCATGAACTTGAAGGGTAAGCGGATTGCGATCCTGGCCGAAAACCTCTACCAAGAGATGGAGCTATGGGTGCCGTATTACCGCATGAAGGAGGAGGGGGCCGAGGTCAAGGTGGTGGGCGCCGGCGGGAGCCGGTCCTACACCTCCAAGCACGGTTACCCGGTCACGGTTGATGTCCAGGCCGACGCCGTGACCGCGGTGGAGTTCGACGCGGTGATCGTGCCGGGCGGGTATGCGCCGGACATGATGCGGCGGCATGATGCCATGGTGAAGCTGGTGCGGGAGGCCGCCCAGGGAGGCAAGGTGGTTGCGGCCATCTGCCATGCGGGGTGGATGCTGGCCAGCGCGGGGGTCATCAAGGGCAAGAAGGTCACCTCCTTCTTCTCCATCAAGGACGACATGGTGAACGCGGGCGGTCAGTGGTCGGACAGCGAGGTGGTGGTGGACGGCAACTTGATCACCTCGCGGAAGCCCGACGACCTCCCCGCCTTCTGCCGCGAGATCGTCCGGGCGCTGAGCAAGGCCGGCTAGCCTTCGTTCGCCGAATCCGACCCCCTCGCCCCGCCGGCCGGCCCAGGCGGGGCAGGGGGCCGGACCTCACCCCCCACAGGAGGAGACTCCATGAACCAGCTGGCAACAGTCGCCGCGATGCTCGTCGCGCTCGTCACGCTCATGCCGACGGCCGGGAGCCCCCAGGGCCACGGTGACCACGTGATGGTCACCCCGGCGGACCTCAAGTGGGCCGATGTGCCCTCGCTGCCGCCCGGCGCCAAGGTCGCCGTGATCGAGGGACCGATGAACGAGGCCAAGCCCTTCACGATGCGCCTGCGGCTCCCTGCCGACTACCAGGTCCCTGCGCACTTTCACAGCGCGATCGAGCACGTCACCGTGATCAGCGGCACCTTCAACATGGGCACCGGCGACAAGCTCGACACCAAGGCGACGCGGGCCCTCGGAGCGGGCAGCATCGCGATCATGCAGCCCGGCACCCGCCACTTCGCATGGACCAAGGAGGAAACCGTCGTCCAGGTCCACGGCGTGGGTCCGTGGACGGTCACCTACGTGAACCCGGCGGACGACCCGCGCAAGAAGTAGCAACGGCGCGCGCCGGGCGGCCCGCGCACCCCGGTCGCCCGGCGCGCCGCAGCCTCAGCGGAGCATCCAGGGCATCACCCAGAGCGCTAGCGAGGCCGGCGTAGCGATCCAGAGCATGACGCGCTGCTGGTGCCCCCCAGCGCCTCGACGGTATGCGAAGTAGTGCCCGAGGGCGAGCGAGGCGATCGACACGGGAATCAGGACGATCTGCAGCTCCGCCATCCTGGCGGCGAGAGCTCCGCTCGCCACGCCCAGCACTCCGAGCGAGGCGGTCAGGAGCGTCGCCGGTCAGAGAACCCAGAGGAACGCCGAGCCAGCCGACAGCCCGCTTGACCATCCCACCTTGTGATCATTCAACATGTGCGATTCCTTTCTTGGTCCACGTGTCAGCGTCTGGGACTCGCCCACCGGGGGTGGGCTGGGCTATGCCGCGATAGAGGTACGAGCCCACCCGGGGTCCCGCAATGTAGCCCCGATTCACCTCCAAGGCTTCGAACCCACCCGATCGCAAGAGCCGGTCGATCGGTCGGTTCCAGTGGCAGCCACCCGCCACCCTCCGCCAGAGCGGCGTGAGCCGATCTTGCCACCGGACAACTGTCGGATCCGGCGAGCGTCCATGCTCGATGAAGATCAGCCGGCCCTGGGGCCGTAGCACACGACGCACCTCCTTGAGAGCCGCCACGGGATCCGGGATCGTGCAGAGCGTCCAGGTTGTAACGACGTCGTCCACCGACCCGGCCGCAAGCGGAATGGCCTCTGCCGGCCGGCAGAGGAACTCCACCGGGAAGGCCGCGCCCTCCGCCCGCGAACGGGCCATCCGGAGCAGCTCCTCCGAGGGGTCCAGCGCGTAGAGCTTCAGCACCTCTCGGCTGTAGATCGGAAGGTTGAGTCCCGAGCCCACTCCGACCTCGAGGACCACACCTCTCGCCAGGGATACCCAGCGCGCCCGCTCGGGGCGGAGCGTACGGCTCCGCATGGCGAGATCGGTGAGCGTCGGCAACACATGCTTGCGGTAGAGACCCATCAGCCACCTCCTAGTAGCCAACCGCTCACCGGTGCATCTCCTGGCCCAAGGCTGCGACCAGCATCTGCACTACGGTGTCCTGCGCTACTCGCGGGTCGAACGGCTGCGGAGACGGATCCCAGTGGCGATGAACGGCCCAGAAGACCAGCGTCTCGATGATGAGCCGGGCGGCCACCATCGGGTCTGGGACCGGGCGCAACCGCCCCGCCCGGATGCCCCGCTCGAGGTATTGGGTCAGCAGGACCAGCAACGCCTCGCGCCCCTGCGTGAACCAGAGCTTCGCGAGCGCCGGGTATTCAACCGCGCATCGGTCGACGAGCTTGATGCCGGTCCTGTTCCGCGCCATGGTTTCGTAGAGCTCACCCAGGATCCTGGTCAGCTCGGTCGCGTCCCCGGCGCCTCCGTGCCGCCTGAGTGCGACGAGGAGCGTCGGGCTCGCCGGCTGCTCGCGCGAGCCGCTGCTTGACCCACTGAAGAGTCCGGCCGCGGGCAGGCGTGCGGACCGGCAGACTTGGCGGCAGCGCGATCGGGCGCGGCGCGTCAGCGGAGCGGAGCACCGTGTCGAAGAGGGCGTCCTTGCTCTTCACGTAGAGGTAGACCGTACCCTTCGCCAGGCCCATCGCTTCGGCGATGTCACTCATCTGGGTGCGTCGGTACCCCTGGGCAATGAAGACACGCGTCGCAGCGTCGATGAGATCCTGAAAGCGCGAAGCGGGCACCCTGCGTGGCACGGCTCCGACTTTACATGACCGACCCGGTCAGTCAACTAGATTTTTCGAGGCCCCCGCTCGCCGGGGCTCTCTCGCCCTTCTCATCCGTCGCCCGCTCTGGCCGCCCGATCAGCGGCGATGGTCTTCAACGAATCCTGTTCCAGCTTGAGCACGTGCTTGGCTACTACCCGGTAGGTCCACTGGTTGGGTGCGGTCTCACTGTTGAACTGCTCGTCGGTCAGCCCGATGAGTGAGCCGATCAGTCGCGCCCGCTCGGCGAGCCACTCGGCCAGGAGGCGTTGCATTGGCGACGCCGTGATCCGCGCCTCGTAGCGGCCCTCGAGGATCTGCGCGGTATGGATCTTTTCGTGATCGATATCGTTCGTGATGAGGGTCCAGACGTCCTTTCCTTGCGCGCAAGAGTGCGAGGATGGCGCCGCGAGCTCCCGATCGGACGCCTCGAGCAGGGCGTCCATGGTAGTCATCGTCTGCTCCATCAGCTCACGGATCGCACTGTGGACAGTCGCTGCCATAGTTGCCTCCTGTCGGAGAGTCACCGCTTCGCCAGGGTCCAGAGGCCGTCATCGCCTGGTCGGTGCCTTTGCGTACGATACCGCGGCTCGACCCGGACCGCCGGCCGCTTCAAGCAGGTCCACGAAGGCTCGTCCGCTCGCCCCCAGCGTTCGGGCCTCGTTGTGGATCACGTGAAAGTGACGTCGAATGCGATGCCCACGAAGCCGGAGCGCGGATAGCTGCCCGGTTCGGAGCTCGCCGACAATCGCGTGCGACGACACGAACGCGACGCCCAAGCCCGCCATCACCGCCTGCTTGATCGCCTCGGTGTGGCCCAGCTCCATCGTGGGTCCGATTCGGGCGCCGACGTGCTGCAGCGCTCGCTCGGTGACCTGACGACTGGCCGACCCCTCCTCCCGGATGAGCAGCCGTTCCGCGCCGAGCAGGTTGGGGGCGATCTCGCGGCGTCGGCTCCAACGATGCCCCGGCGGCACAATGAGCACCAGCTCATCACAAATTCCCTTGGCCAGGCATTCCTCGCCGGGGGGGAACCCGTGTCCCCCGACCACGCCGAGATCGAGCTCGTTGGCGCGGATCTGTGCCTCGATGTCGGCTGAATTGGCGATCCGCACGCGCAGGGTGATCCCGGGGTACTGCCTCTGGAAGCGAGCGGCGAGGTGAGGGAGAACGTAGATCCCGGGAGTGGTACTGGCGCCGATCAGCAGCGAGCCGCGCTTCAGCCCCTCGAGCTCGGCGACGGTCTCGCGCGCGCTGGCAAGGGTCGCGAGGACACGTTGTGCGTGCTCCTCGAAGATTCGCCCGGCCTCGGTGAGAGCGACTCGCCGATTGAGCCGGTCGAAGAGGCGGGCGCCCAGCTCTCGTTCGAGCTCCGCTACGTGCTGAGAGAGGGCCGGTTGACTGAGGTGCAGAACCTCCGCCGCGGCCCGGAAGCTTCCGGCGCGCGCCACCGCGAGAAATACCTCGACCTGCCGGAGGGTGATCTGCATAAGCCAGGCCTTATCGAACGGATAACAACACGCGATTGGAGCTTAATCAAGCCTGCCCTTAGCTTCGAGGTGTGGATCTCGTTGCGCAGGAGCCCACGGTTCGGGTGGCAATCTTCGCCGCGGCCTTGAGCTTGGTCGCGGCCGGCGAGATCGTGGCCCCGCGGCGCCCCCTCACCGTCCCCCGCCGGTCTCGATGGCCCAGCAACCTCGCCATCGTTCTTCTCAACACCCTCTTGGTGCGGGCGTTGCTCCCCGTGACCGCGGTGAGCATGGCCATGCTGGCGGAGGAGCGAGGTTGGGGACTCTTTCACGCGTCCGGACCCTTACCCGCCTGGCTCGTCGTTCCGGTTACCGTGGTCTTCCTGGATCTCGCCATTTACCTCCAGCACGTCCTCTTTCATGCCGTGCCTATTCTGTGGCGGTTGCATCGCATGCATCACGCCGACCTGGACGTGGACGTGACCACGGGCGCGCGGTTCCATCCCCTCGAGATCGTGCTTTCGATGCTCCTGAAGTTCGGGGTGATCGCCGCGCTCGGAGCTCCGCCGCTCGCCGTCCTCGTGTTCGAGCTCCTTCTCAGTACCGGCTCCCTGTTCAACCATGGAAATCTTCGTCTGCCGCTTCCGAGCCGACGGAATCCTCCGCTGGATCGTCGTGACCCCCGATATGCATCGCGTCCACCACTCCGTTGCCCCGGGGGAGACCAATCGCAATTTCGGGTTCACGTTCTCCTGGTGGGATTGGATCGGCGGAACCTACCGGGCGCAGCCAGCCGGCGGCCACGCCCGAATGTTGCTCGGGATCGCTCAGTTCCGGGACGTGAGCGACCTACGCCTTGATCGCCTCTTGCTCCAGCCTCTTCTCGACGGCCCGGGGTCGTCGATAGGTACGGGCCGCTAGTGTTGGCCTGGTCCCGTCCCGACCGGTCGGGCAATCCCCCGATCCAAGACCTCCCCGGTCGCCTTGGGCACGAAGCGAACGCGTTCCGCCTGTGCCGCCTTGTTCTTCATGGCGAGCTCGATGAGTGTCGGCACATACTTAGCGTAGACGCCCATCCCCCTCCTCTCGCCGGGATGCTTCGTAGCGTTGTCTAATGTCGGCCTCGGTCACTGGATACGCCGGTACAAGATCGCCATCGAGATTGCGGCGGATCACTCCGCTGTCGATTGCTCGCTCCTCCGCTCTGGCCTTGTCGTCGCTCGACCATCCGCGCGTCACCGGTAAACGCGAGAACTTCCCATAGTGAACGAGCGATTCCACCCAGGCCACCTCTTCGCTTCCCAGCCGTTCTCTCGCGCACTGGAGAAGCTCCTCGGAGGCCATCTCCAGGCGGCGCAATACAAAGCGGCCCGGTATCGCGAGGTCCGCATACTGCTCGAAAGCGTCTCGCATACCGTCGGAGGATCGTGCCGCGCGTCGTGATCCGCCCCACCCCGGTATCCCGCCCCGCCTTCCGTCACTTGCTCCTGGCGATGAAACACCGCCAGGAATGATCCGTCCACGACGTAGAACTTCTGGTGGATCCGATCCCGCTCGAGAACCATGACGTCTATCCCGTGTTCTTCGATATCGCGCCTGACGATCTTCAGCCCATGGGCGATGACCTCGTCGAGATCGACCACTCGACGGTAGGTCACTCCGGCACCGAGCCGGTCGCTCAAGGTCGCCCAGAACGACGCCACCTGCGGTAGTCGAGGGGACTTGCTGACCGCCACGATGGTCCGGCGGGCCTGCCCCATGGCCTCACAAATCAACTGCGCAAACTCATCCGTCGTCGCGGCGTCCCACTCGTGGTGGGCGAGCGCCGCTGCGAACGGTCGATGAGCCGGCTGGCGACCGCGATGATCTCATCGCATATGCCGTCGCAGAATGTCCCGCCGGCATCGCCTCGTTAGTGCGCCATAGCAGCTCCGAGCTCAGGGACCGCCAGGCGATGTTCGGACTGATCGCATAGTACTGACGGCGTCGCAATCTCCGATACACACTGCCGACAAGACCCCGTTCCTGTAGCTGCCGCAGCGCACTGCCGACCTCGGTCGAGCACTCCGCTGAGCATCGACACGATCGCTCTCTTCGGCACCGGACCGCACGTCAACACGACCCCATACACTTGGGTCGCGGTCCGATCGAACCCGAGCTCGCTCATGAGCTGAAACAGCCGCACTCTATCGTCCAACCCGTCCCCGCCTTTCGCCCCTGAGCATATTACGAAGTGCTTCGAGCGCGGCTCGCCGCCCGTGGCCCAGAGCGCGGCCGCGGCGAGCGTGCCGATCACGCCCGCCGCGCCCCCCGCCGCGAAGCCCACGACATACCCATGCTGCGTGATGATGGGCCCCAGCCCAAAGGAACCGAGCGCGAACCCCAGATAGAGGGACGTGCTATAGCCCCCCATGACGAGCCCCCTGGTCGCGGGCGTCGCGGCGGACGCCAGGGCTACGCCAACGGCGACAAACGCGATCCCGCTGACCGCACCGAAGACGGCCACCAGCAGGAGCAAGGGCGTCTGGCCACCGACGTGAGGCAGAAGAATCGTCGCGACAGATGCGACCAGGACGCCAACGATTGCGCAGGGAGCGGGCCGCCCGGTGCGATCCACGAGCCAGCCCGCCGGCAACCGGGCCACCGTGTTGGCGAGCCGAGGACGAGGAATACGAAGCCGATGGCTGCGGGCGTGAGTCCTCGATCATGGCCGAGCAGCGGAAAGAAGCTGAAGACGACACCCTGAATGAGAAGGCCGCTGATGGACAGGATCCACCCGGCCCAGACGGCGGCATTGCCTCTGATGTCGGTAAACGTTGCGCCGGATCGAGAGGTCGGAAGGGCGGGGGGCCGAATGGGGAGGACGAGGCCAACGATCAGAGCGAAGGCGACGCCGACGGCGCTCGTAACGAATGCGGCACGGTAGCCCCACCATTCGGCAGCGAGGCCGCCCAGGTACGGCCCGACTCCAATCGCTGCCATAGTGCGCCGTCGAGTACCACGCGAAGGCGTGTCCAGCCCGGCCCGGAGCCGCCGCGTCGCCCACCAACGAGAGGGCGCTCGGTGTGAACGCCGCCACTCCGAGACCCGCGAGGCCATAGATTGCCATCAGGGCGAGCGGATCTCGACCAGAGGGAGGAGCAGGGAGGTCCCGATGCTGACGATCATTCCTCCTAGCAGGAACCGGCGCCGGCCCCAAACGTCCGAGGCACGACCGAACGGGATGGAGCCGACCGCCGCCACCATCATGTGCGCACCGAGGATCAGCCCGACCCCCGTGGCGGAGGCCCCGTGGGTGACGGCATAGAGGGGCAGGATCGGACCACGCATCTGCGCCGCGGCGTAGTGGAGGAACGTAAGCAGGCAAACGACGGCGAGAACGCTAAGAGGATTCGACGCCAAGGCAAAGTCCCCCTGTCAACAGCTTTGAGGGACCTTACAGTCGCGGGCCTGGAGGCCCACGAACCCGTGGATCGAGGAGCGACCCACATCATTCCCTAACGTCGCCCTCGACAATAGTCTTCCATCGGACGTTCGTCAAGCTAAGCGGTCTATCGTTCTTCCGCTGCGTACGCCCCATACGCGAACGTCCGACGGTACGTGCGACCACAAGATCGAACCGTATCACCCGGCTACCGGGAGGCCACGTCATCGCAGGCGGGGCAGTCGCCCGGTGAGCGAGCGTCGCGGACCAGCGACCGGCGTCTTCTACACGCGCAGAGCGTGTCCCGCGCAGTGTGGGCACTCCACCAGGTCCCCCGACCGGGTTCCGTCGGGCAACGCGATCAGCGCGCCACAGTCGGGGCAGCCACTACCGGCATCACCGAATCCCAAGAGCCGCTGCAGCCGTCGCGGTCAAGCCGACGACAACTCGTCGTCTACGGTGATGACGGGGACTGCATCGCCCGGTTCGCGTGATGAGCTCATCGCGCGTGCGGATCTCGGAACGTTTTGGCGTGAAGGCGAGGCATGAGAAAGAAACTCTTTCGCGCTGAAAGCTGTAGGTGAGAATGACGGTGATCTGCCGAGTCGCCACGCTAGTATCTCGTGAGCAAGCCCCCGAAGATCCAGTGGCCGATCTTGAACGCTTCCGTGACGGTGGCTCCAGAGCCTTGAGCGGCCGGGTTCGCGTCTCGCCAGGCCCTCAGATGTTCTTCCGACCGGAAGAAGTTGATCGTCGTTCAGAGCGAGTCGAAGGCCTTGCACGGCTCGTCACCGCGCGCTCCGAACCACACCATCAGCCCTTCGGCGGTCCCCACCACTCCGTCCGGCGTTGTGGCGATCTTCAGCGGTTCACCGCAGTGATGGCAGGACGACGTGATCTCGACGGGTTCTCCGACCATCGGCGCGATGCCGAGTGCGTCGGTCGCGCAGCAGGCGTAGCGCTCGCGGGCGCCTGACAGACGCAGGCGAAACGGCGTTGCCGCGGCCGAGAACGGGTAGGCGACGTCGATCCGACCAGTGCGGATCCGGATCAGGTCGTCAGCATCGAGCGCGACGAGGGCATCGTGGACCGCCTCGGCCCGACGGTCAGGCGAGCCGGCGACGATGTCCTCGACGGGAATCGGCCCGCCTCGCTGCAGAAAGGTCCGGAGGATGAGCCGGACGAGAGGCTGCTGCCGAGCCGCCCGGCGAGCGGCCTGCCGCTCAAGCGGATCGAGGGCCTTCAATTCGTCAGCCGTCAGGATCACCAGGTTTGCCACGATCGGCCTCCCCTCTCACTCGAACCGAGCGTAGAGTCTGTAGTAGCTCCAGACTCAAGGATTATTTCAGAAGGGGGCAAGGGCATGGCGGACACGGGGCGGATCGCCATCGGCGCGCTGTCGAAGCGGACCGGTACCAATATCGAGACCATCCGCTACTACGAGCGCGTCAGGTTGCTGCCCGCTCCGGCTCGGAGCTCGGGAGGCTACCGCCTGTATGGGACTGGGCACCTGAAGCGGCTGAGCTTCATCCGCCGGGCGCGCGCGCTCGGGTTCTCGCTCGCCGAGGTGCGAACCCTGCTGGCTCTTGCAGATCAGCGACGGCGCCCGTGCGCCGAGGTGCGGGTGGTGGCGGCGGCTCACCTTGATGACGTGAAAGGAAGATCGCGACTTGAAGGCGATGGAACATGCGCTGGCAGAGACCATCGCGCGCTGTGAGGCGGGTAGCGGCTCGCACTGTCCGGTGATCGACGCGCTATGTACCACCCGAGGCTACCCAGCCCAGAAGCGCGGATAGAGCTCCCGGAGTTGCCAAGACCAACCGGACGTCTGGGCGGCGGCGCTCGGTCAGATAGCGCTCCCGCACCGTCGGATCGCTCAGCGGCGTGCCGCTGGCGCAGCACATGATGGAGCGCGCGTCGTCGGTATGCGGCAGGCCCACGGCGTGGCCCAGCTCGTGGCCGCCCACCTCGACCAGGAGCGGCTCCGACTCCGGGTGGACGCCCCCAAGAGGCAGCATCAGGTCGATGCGCACCGGGCGCTTGATCGCCCCGAGATCGTCGTGTTCGAGGTAGGTCCGGTTGGGCACCTGAGGAAACCTCTCAGGGACGAGATTCTCCTCTCGGGCACCCGTGCCCAGATTGCCATCAAGCTCTTCGGTGCCGATCTCGGCATCTTGAGAACGAAGGCGGGCGAGATCCGCGACGCGATGGCCAGGGTCGCCGGAATCGTGGACCTGCTCGTCGAGCCTCAGGTCGGAGTGCCCCAGGTCCAGATCAATCTGGACCGGCGCGCCGCGGCGGCGGTCGGGCTTCGCGCGGAAGATCTCACGGAGACGGTGGAGACCGCCTTCAGCGGCCACGTCGTCTCCCAGGTGCTGCAGGAACAGCGAAGCTACGACATCCTCGTGCGCCTGGACGACACCGCCCGGGAATCGGTCGGACGATCCGCCGAACCCTCATCGACACCCCCAGCGGTGCTCGCGTCCCCATCGGCCAGCCCGCCGGAGGTCCGGGTCGATGCGGGACCGAACACCATCAACCGGGATAACGTGCAGCGGCGCATCATCGTGCAGGCCAACGTCACGGGCCGGGACCTCGGCAGCGTGATCGCCGAGGTCCGGCAGGCGATCGCCGCGCGGGTCGCGCTGCCGCAGGGATACTTCGTCCAGTACGGCGGGCAGTTCGAGTCGCAGGAGCGGGCGGTTCGGCAGATCGCGCTGCTTTCTGCCGCGGCCATCGGAGGGATCTTCCTCCTCCTCTACCTGGCGCTCCGTTCCAGCCGTTTGGCCACGCTCGTGATGGCCAACTTGCCGCTCGCGCTGATCGGCGGGGTCGTCATGGTGTTCGTGGCGGGCGGCACGCTGTCGATCGCCTCCCTCATCGGATTCATCGCGCTCTTCGGCATCGCGACCCGGAACGGCATCATGCTCATCACCCACTACCGCCACCTCATGGAGGAGGAGGGCGTGGGCTTTCGGGACGCCATCGTTCAGGGATCGATGGAGCGGCTGAGCCCCATCCTCATGACGGCGCTCGTCACCGGTATCGGCCTCGTTCCGTTGGCGCTCGGCGCCGGTCAACCGGGGAAGAGATCCAGCAGCCCATGGCTATCGTGATCCTGGGCGGGATTGCCACCTCGACGGCGCTCAACATGATCGTCATTCCTGCGCTCTACCGTGAAGTTCGGACGCGCGGAGGCGCGGCGGACGCGCGAGGAGCCGGCCGTAGGTACGGCCGCTCTCAGCGGCTAGCTGCCGGCTCATCCGGGCAGCACATCACCATGCTGCTGCGGAGCATAGTCGCGCTTGGCGTCGTGGCTACCATCGCGGTGCTGATCGCGTGGGTGCTTGTTCGGCTGATGTGGTCGCCGCCCTCGTCTACCGCCGCTCGGGCAGCGCTGGTCTGCACTATTCTCATCCTGACCGCTATTGGCCTGTGGGTCTTCTTCGTGCTGCCCGCATACTGGGACTGATCTCGGAGGGCGGATTGAGCCGGTCACACGGAGCGACATATCCACGCTGTGCGCCGCCGGGAGCGAGGAGCCCGCGCGCGGGGCGACCGCGGTCGCCGGCGATTGATCTGCTGGACCCTCCGCGAGGAGATTCCTGATGGATAGCGTCTCCTTTGAGATGGTACTCATCGCGCTCGGCACCCTGGCCAATGGGTTCTTCTTCGAGTCCGAGTTCGCCCTGGTATCTCGCGCATCAGCCGGCTGGCCCAGCTGCGCGAGCAGGCCGTGCGGGGCGCGGCTGCCGCGATGCGCCTCAAGGAGAAGCCCCTGCTCGTTCGTAGAGGCGAAGCGCCTTGCGGCTGGCGCCGTTCTTCGCCGCCATCTCACCGATCAGCAGCCCGTTTCTCGCCATGACTGGAGGTAAGTCCTGCCCCGCGGGACTCCGAGCGCTCCGTCTCGAAGCAGGAAGTAGCAGAAACACAGCACATGCTGCCCGGAGGCGGCAAACGACCTCTTGAAAGGAGCGCACTTCCTCATGGCTTCGGTGATCAACTCGATCGTGCTCTTCCTGGTGGCGGGCCTCTGCGAGATTGGGGGCGGCTACCTCGTGTGGCAGTGGTGGCGTAACGGGAAGTCGGCGTTCATCGGTGCTCTAGGAGCCGCGGTGCTCGTCCTCTACGGCATCGTGCCGACATACCAGCCGCAGCACTTCGGGCGTGTCTACGCGGCCTACGGCGGCGTTTTCGTCGTCCTCTCGGTCATCTGGGGTTGGGGCGTGGATGGCATCGCGCCAGACCGCTTCGACATCCTCGGCGGGCTCATCTGCTTGATCGGCGTCGCGGTGATCATGTACTGGCCCCGGTAGGCCGCCCGGGAGGCTGCGATCAGCGCGGGCATGCCTACCTCCTAGCGCGTCGGCGGCGGCGCTCCCGAAGGCGGAGAACCCTTCGTCGACGCGCGGAACCCGAGGCGATCTATAGCCTCGATCATCTGCGGGACCGCCACCTGTGCGGGGTCGAAGGTCACGACCGCCTCCTTCGCCCTCAGGCTCACATCTGCCCGACTCAGACCCCTCAGCCCTTCCAGGGCCTTCTTCACTCCAACGGGGCAGGCGCCTCAGGTCATTCCGTCCACCGTGAGGACCACCGTGGACGTCGCGGCCTACAACGCGGTGGATGCAACGACCAGCAGGCCCAGTAGCACGGCGACGACCGACACCCATCGATTCACTGCGTTCCTCCTATGGTGTGGCCGGTGTGAGACTGATCAGCGGTCATCACGTACGCCAGCAGATCGGAGGTGAACTCGGGGAAATGATCGAGCACGATGGTCGTAGCGACGACCAGGCTCGCCAGGATCAGCAGCCCGAGCGTGATGCGACTGCCTGCCGTCCGGCAGGCTGGCCAGCGCGTCACAGCGCCGCCGCTCCCGCCGGTACAGGACGAAGCCGGCGACGATGCCGATGATCCCGGCCGGGACCAGCAGCCAACGGTACTGCATCGTCGTCGCCATGAACGCGCCACTCCCAAGCCCAAGCACGATCACTGCGAGAGGGAGAAGACAGCAGAGCGAGGCGAGCGCCGCCCCCATCCACGCGACCAAGCCAGCAGCGAGCGCTGCACGTTTCATAGTGTCCGCCTACCCTTCTGCTGGGGCGTACGCCCCATACTCGAACGTCAGACGGTACGTGCGACCGCAGCATCGAACCGTATCTCCCGGCTTCACGTCGTCGGGGAGGGTCAGTACGTCATCGCACTCGGGGCAACTCACCCGACAAGCGAGCGTCGCTCTCACCTGAGCTGAGGGTAGAGTCTGTAGTAACTCCAGACTCAAGGACTATTCGGGGGGGGGCAAGGGCATGGCGGACACGGGGCGGATCGCCATCGGCGCGCTGTCGAAGCACACGGGGACGAACATCGAGACCATCCGCTACTACGAGCGCGTCGGGTTGCTGCCCGCTCCGGCTCGGAGCTCGGGAGGCTACCGCCTGTATGGGACGGGGCACCTGAAGCGGCTGAGCTTCATCCGCCGGGCCCGCGCTCGGGTTCTCGCTCGCCGAGGTGCGAACGCTGCTGACTCTGGCAGATCGAGCGACGGCGCCCGTGCGCCGAGGTGCGGGTGGTGGTGGCGGCGCACCTTGATGACGTGAAAGGGAAGATCGCCGACTTGAAGGCGATGGGGCATGCGCTGGCAGAGACCATCGCGCGCTGCGAGGCGGGGAGCGGCTCCCGCACTGTCCGGTGATCGACGCGCTCGATGCTTAGGGGCCAGCTCGTCACCTAGGGGATCGTTAGCGGACGCAGGGCGCGCCTCGCTTCGCCGATAATCCTGATGGCCGAGGTAGCGAACATTGCGGCGGATCAGGAGACCCACCGCGATGTCCGGCCACGCGGAGCCCGTGAGGGCGACCCCGCCCGCCGCCATCAGCACTCCGGCATTGGCCATCACATCATTCCGGGAGCAGAGCCACGCGGAGCGCATGTTGATGTCGTCACCCCGACGCCGCCAGAGCAGGAACAGACAGATCACGTTGGCGGCCAACGCGAGGAGGCCGATGCCCCCCATGAGCCCGGCGGCCGGGACGATACCTCGGGCGATTTTCAGGATTGCTTCCAGGAGGACGCCGAGGCCGAAGATTGCCATCACGGTCCCTTTGAGCAGCGCCGCGCGCGCCTGCCAGACGCTACCCCGGCTCACGACATAGAGGCTGAAGCCGTACACGAGCGCGTCCCCGAGCATGTCCACCGAGTCCGCCAGGAGGGCCGTCGAGCCGGCGAGAAGCCCCGCACCAAACTCCACCAGGAACATAGCGGCATTGATACACAGGACGATCTGGAGCACCCGGCGCTGCCGGGCGGGAACATCAACCATCACCTCACAGCAGTCTTTCACGGCACATTCATTATGCATGAGGGGCCCGGCTCGGAGCCACGCTTGCGGCGATGCGACCCGACGGCGGGACCGTCCCGCCTTCGATCGGAGAGCATGGAGTGCTGTGCGGGCACGTCTTCGTGTTTCAACTGGATGGCGTGTTTCCTAGTGCTCTCCGCCCGGAGGAGGAAGCTGCCCTCGGTGACCACCCTCTCCCCGGGGTGCAGCCCGGACACGACCGCATAGAACTCGCCCACCGGGACCCAGGCGTACCGTGCGCTGGATGAACTCCCCTCCTCGTCCTGGCGGCCACGAAGACCACCTGGCGCCCGCCGAGCGTCTGGACGGCCGCCTTCGGCACCAGCCGCCGTCGCCCGCCGCGGTCCGAAGACCACGGTCACGAACATCCCCAGCCGAAGCCGCCCTCCGGGTTCGGCACCTCGACCCGGACCTTGGCCGTCCGCGCCTGGGGGTCGACCCGCGGGTCGATATAGGTCACGCGGCCCCGGAGCGCGTGCCGGGGTAGGCCGGCGTCTGATGGCGGCCTCGGAGCCGACGCCGACGCCGCGAAGTCCTGCTCGTAGAGATCGCCGACCACCCAGACCTCGAGAGGTCGGTCACGACGAAGAGCTCCTGCCCATGCCGACCACCTGGCCGGGATTCGCGGACCGGCCGGTAATGACGCCGCCGATCGGCGCCGGTACCGTCACTTGGAGATGACCTGAGTGGACCTCGGAGGCCTCGACCTGTTCTGCCGTAGCCCGAGCAGCAGCAGCCGCTGGCGCGCGGCCGCGACCTCGGTCGCGTGGCTGGCATGGACCGCCGTCACCTCCTCGAGCTCCTGACGGCTCGCCGCGCCGATCGCCGCGAGCGCCTGCGTGCGTTCGCGCTTCTGGTGGTCGGCCTCCAGCATGGCCCCCATGGAGAGATACTTCGTCTGGGCGTCGGCGAGCTCCGTGCTGAAGACGTGGCGAGCGGCTGCCGCGCCCCACCGCCGCGCCCAGCTCGACATGCACCTTGCGGACGATGCCGGCCGCGACGGGCGTGACTTTGGTCTCCCGGTAGGCGTTCGCCACCACACTGCCGGGCACGATGACCTCCATTACGTGGAGCCGGCCGTCACCGGCGCGGTCTTGATCCCGGCTCGCGTTACCGCCTCGGGGTTCAGCACGACTCGACGTCCGCGGCGGCCGCCGGCGATGGCCGGCCGTCACGGGAGCCGCCGCCGGGGGGCGGCGGCCGATCGACACCCGAGCGGCGCGCCACCACAGTGCCGGCAGCCCCGAGCGCCGTGAAGCCGAGCGCGCCGCCAACCCAGAGAAGCGCGGCGACCGATCGGCTCACGATGCTTCTCCGATGGCTCGCTCGATCTCCACCGCGGCGTCATAGACCTGCTTGAGCACCTCCGTATACCCGTCTCGACCTCGATGAGCGGCGCTGCTCGGCGATGACGTCGAGCAGCGGACCGCGGCCGAGCCGTAGGCTCTGGCGGACGACGTCGAGATTCTGCCGCGCCACGTCCCGCACGCCGCGCTCGTAGAGTCTCGAGCGAGCGCCGGGCCGCCTCGTACTGGGTGAAGGCCGCGGCGACCTCCTGGCGCACCATGAGCTCGAGCGAATTCCCGCCGCCGCTCCGGCCGCTCGCGCCTCGGCCTGCGCCGCCGCGATGTTGCCCTCGTTGCGGTTGCGCACGGGCAGGGTGATCGTGACCCCGCCGCCGACAATAATGGAAAGACGTCCTGGATCGGGCGCGTCGCCCCGCGGTCGTCAGGCCGCTCAGGTCGAAGCCGAAGTCCTGGCGCTGGTAGCCGACGTTGACGCTGGCGTCCCAGCGCCCCTCGGCCTCTTCCTTCCGGATCCGCGCCCGCGCCATCGCCGACCTCGGCCCGGGCCGCGCGGAGGTCGGGCCGGTCGGCGAGCGCCTGCGCTCGAGGCCCTCGTCGCGGTCGATCCGCACCGCCGGCGGCGTCCAGCTCGCCCCGCCGACTCGAGCGGCTCTCCGGCGGCAAGCCCGGCGAGCGCCTGAGCTGGAGCGTGCAGCACCTCGACCCGGCTCCAGGACTGCTGGGCTGGCCTCCAGGCGATTGACCTCGACGAGCAGCAGGTTCTCGTCGAGCGGGGGCGCCGCCCCGCGGCGCACGCGCTCCCCGACGAGGCCGAGCGCCTGCCGGTTCGCCTGCGAGCAGCTCTCGCGTGACGGCAGGTTGCGCCGCGCGGCCAGCAGCTCCCCGGCCTTGAGCCGGATCTCGGCCCGCAGCCGCCGCTCCCGCTCGGCGAGCTGCGCCTGCTTGACCCCAGCTCGCGCTCGGCCACCCGACGCGGCCCTCCTTCCGGCCGTTCAGGTCGAGCGGCAGCGTCACGCCCACCGATGAGGTTGTTGTCCGGGCCCGGTGACGCTTTCTGGCCCGCGAGGTCGAGCATCGGGTTCGGGCGAAGCCCCGCCTGCTGGACGCGCGCCGCGCGCCGCCTCCACCTCGGCGCGCGCCGCCTGCAGCTCGGGGTGTTCCGCGAGCGCCCGCGCGACGAGCTCGTCGACCGTGACTCGCGCCGCGGTCGGCGGCGCTCTGGGCCGACGCCACGACGGCGATCGCCACCAGGAGCAGCAGGACGGGCTCCCGCCGAGCGTCGCATCACGGCACCTCCTAGCGCACCGGCACGGAGAACCGCGTCGAGCCCTTCCCCGCCGGCCCGTCCCAGGTCACCGTCACCTGCCGCGCGCCGCTGTCGGGGAAGCTGATCGTCCCCTGGTAGCGGCCCGGGCGCTTGTCCGGCGCAGCGTGGCCCCGGCGATCATCGGCGCCATGCCCGGCATCGCCATGCTGGTGCTGAGGCACCTTGCCGGCATCGACCGGCTTCCCGTCTTGGCCGAGGTGAACTCCAGCGACGAAGTGTTCTTCCCTGCGTCCACTGCCCGGACTCGCTCGCAGCGTCACGCACGTCCTTGGTCTTCTGCGTCTGGATGGCCTTGAGCTCGGCCCCCGGCCGGGCCGAGCGAGCCCGCCAGCGATCAGCAGACCGATCACGACACTCAGCACGATTGCACGTGTCATTCGTCCTCCTTGTCATGGATGATCCTTCCTGTTCGATGCCGGCTGCTCGGGGCTCGGCTCCGTCCTGCGCCTCGCCTCGTCCCGCCGGAGCTCCCGCTCCCGAAGCCAGTAGAAGATCACCGGCGTCACGAGCAGCACGTGGCCAGCGAGCTGACCATGCCGCCCAGCACCGGCGTGGCCAGCGGCTTCATGACTTCGGCGCCCGTCGAGTGGCTCCACATGATCGGCAGCAGGCTCGCGACGACGGTGGAGACCGTCATCACCTTGGGCCGCAGCCGCAGCAGCGCGCCCTCGGTCACCGCCTCCAGGAGCGCCGCCCGCGTCAGCCGCCCGCCCAGCGCCTCGCGCTTTGCGCGCCACGGCCTCTTCGAGATAGATCACCATCACCACCGCGGTCTGCACGGCGGTGCCGAAGAGCGCGATGAAGCCCACCCAGACGGCGACCGAGAAGTTGTAGCCCAGCGCATACAGCAGATAGATCCCGCCGGAGAGCGCAAAGGGCACCGCCAGGAGCACATGGGCGGCCTCGAGGAGCGAGTGGTAGGTGAGGTAGAGCAGGAGTAGATGACGCGAGCACCACCGGGATGACGATCTGGAGCCGCTGCGCGGGCGCGCACCTCGTTCTCGTACTGGCCGCTCCACTCGATGTAGGAGCCCTGGCGGCAGCGTGACCGTCTCGGCGACGACCTGCCGGGCCTCCTCGACGAAGCTGCCGACGTCGCGCCCGCGGACGTTCAGGAGCACGGTGACGACGAGCAGCCCGTTCTCGCTGGCGATCATGGCCGGGCCGCGCGACCGGCCGGATGTCCGCCAGCTGCGCCAGCGGCACCTGCGTGCCGTTCGGCGCGGCGACGAGCACGCTCGCCAGCGCCTCGGGATGGCGCGGTACTGCGGCGCATAGCGCACGCGCACGGGGAAGCGCTGGCGCCCTTCGATGGTCAGGGTGAGGTTCGTCTCGCCGACGGCCGTCTCGATCACGTCCTGGATGGCGCCGACCGTGATGCCATAGCGCGCCGCCGCCTCGCGGTTCACGCGGATGTCGAGGTAGGGCGCGCCGGTCACCTGCTCCGGGTAGACATCCGCGGCGCCCGGGATGCTCCGCAGCACCTCGGCGACCGCCCGCGCCCGCTCCTCGAGGACCTTCAGATCGCTGCCAAAGATCTTCACGCCGACCTCGGAGCGGATGCCGGTGGTCAGCATGTTGATGCGGTTGATGATCGGCTGGGTCCAGATGTTCGCCACGCCGGGCAGGGTCGCGGCCGCATCCAGCTCGGCGATGAGCTTTTCGCGCGTCATCCCGGGCCGCCACTGCGGACTCGGGCTTGAGGTGCACGATCCGTCTCGGTCATGTTCACGGGCGCGGGGTCGGTCGAGGTCTCGGCGCGGCGCGATCTTGGCCACGACCACGGCGACTTCGGGAACCGCTGCGATGGCGGCGTTCTGCTTCTTCGTGATCTCGATGGCCTGCGGCAGCGAGATCGCCGGGTCGGTGACCGGCATGAACATCAGGTCGCCCTCGTTCAGCGGCGGCATGAACTCCCGGCCGATGCGCGGGCACGAGCGAGACGCGCGCCCGCGAAGACCAGGACGCGCCGCGCCGAGGGTCAGCGACGCGGTGCCGCAGCGCCCAGCCGAGCAGCGGGCCGATAGAGCCAGACGAGCGGCCGCATCACGGGATTGTCGTCCTCCCGCGGATCCGCCCGCCGAGGAGGAGCGTGCAGAGCACCGGCACCAGCGTCACGGCGAGCAGCGTCGCCCCATCATCGCGAAGGTCTTGGTGAAGGCGAGCGGATGGAAGAGCTTGCCCTCCTGGCCGGTGAGCGCAAAGACCGGGACGAAGGCGAGAATGATGATCGCCATCGAGAAGAAGATCGGCCGGCCGACCAGGCGCGTCGCGTCGAGCACGGTCGCGGCCAGACGCGCCGGCGGTCGCGGGGGTCGACCCCGCGCTGCTCGATGAAGCGGAAGGCGTTCTCGGTCACCACGATGGCCGCATCGACCAGGACGCCAATGGCGATGGCGATCCCGGCCAGCGACATGATGTTCGAGCTGATCCCGAGATAGCGCATGAAGAGAAACGCCGCCAGGACGGCCAGGGGCAGCGGGAGCGTGACGATCAGGACCGAGCGCAGATGCAGCAGAAAGACGATGTGCACCAGCGTGACGATGAGGATCTCCTCGATGAGCGCGCGCTTGAGGGTGTCGACCGCCCGCTCGATGAGCGTCCGAGCGGTCATAGAAGGGCACGATCCTCACGCCCGGCGGCAGCCCGGCCTGCGAGCGGCCTCGATCTTCTCCTTGACGCGCGTCGATGACGTCGACCGTGCTCACCCCGTAGCGCGCGACCACGACGCCGCCCACCGCTTCTTCCGTGCCCTTCGACGAGCGCAGCCGCCCGGAAGGCGTCGCCGATCTTCACCGTCGGCGACCTGGCGGAGGAAGATCGGCGCGCCGTTCTCGGCGCCGATCACGATCTGCTCGATGTCGCTGACGCGCTCGATGAGCCCCAGGCCGCGCACGACGGACCAGGTGCCGCTGGCCTCGACGACGTTGCCGCCGACGTTGCGGTTGCTCCGCATCACCGCCTCGACGACCGCGGAGAGCGGGATGCGGAAGGCGCGCAGCCGGTTGGGGTCGACATCGATCTGGTACTGCCGGACCGCGCCCCCGACGCTGGCCACCTCGGCCACGCCCGGCACGGCGTTGAGCTGATAGCGGATAAACCAGTCCTGGAGCGACGCGCAGATCGCGCAGGGCGTAGCCCTGGCCCCTCCACCGTGTACCAGAAGACCTGCCCGACCCCCGTGGCGTCCGGGCCCGAGGGTCGGCACGACGCCCGGCGGCAGCGACTTGCGAGCAGGTTCAGCCGCTCCAGGACGCGCGTGCGCGCGAAGTAGAGGTCGACGGCGTCCTCGAAGATGACGTTAATCATCGAGAAGCCAAAGGCCGAGGACGAGCGCACCACCCGCACGCCCGGCAGTCCCTGCAGGCTGACCGTGAGCGGATAGGTGATCTGGTCCTCGACTTCCTGCGGCGAGCGGCCCGGCCAGTCGGTGAAGACGATGACCTGGTTGTCGGAGAGGTCCGGGATGGCGTCGATCGGCGTGGTGAGCAAGCGCCCAGTAGCCCCAGCCCCCAAGCAGCAGGAAGACGACGATCACCAGGAAGCGGTTGCGCAGCGAGACCTCGATCAGCCAGTTGATCATTGGCTCCCCTGGGGGCTCCCCTCGCCCGCGCCATGGATCGCTGTCCGCCTAGAAGTGGGCGGACGAGGACCGGCGCAGGCGACTCCGACAGCTAGGACGTGGAGCTAGAGCGCGCTACAGCGAGGAGGGAGCGAGTTTCGGGGGAGCGTCGAGAACGTGACCGCTATTCAGAGGTAGATGCCCATCGAGGCTGGATCCGACCCAGCGCACGGGCGCTTCGGACGCGACGGCAGCGGGTATTTGCATGGCCGCGCTCGTGGTCCCGCAAAGCGCGTCGCAGCCGTCCATCCCGGCGCACGAAAAAGCCATGCCCACGGGTCCGAGAAGGACCCAGAGAACCATGACCATCACGGTGACGAGCCGTCGCCGACTCATGAGTGTTCCGAGTATCACAGGCGAAACGGACACCGTCAACAATTCAAAATCGCCTCTACAGCGCCACCCGCCGCAGCCGCAGCGACCACGATATCCAGAGGTGACTCAGCCCACCGCGCTCGCCATGATTGGGCTCAGGACGGCCAGGGCCGCATCGGAGATAGGCGCGAGTCACGGGCTAGGCCACCTTGGCCTCGATGACGACCTCGATCAGATGCGGACGTTTGGCCGCGATCGCTCGCGACAGGGCTCCAGTCAGCTCACCGGGTGTCGTGATGCGCTCCGCCGAGAGCCCGAGCCCACGGGCGAGATCGAGGAAGCCCAGCCTCGGCTTCCCGAGATCCATGTGGAGGTAGGGGCGTTCGGGCTTGGCCCCGAAACGCTGCCGGTACACGTCCATGTTGTGCTTGAGGATGCGGTACTCGCCGTTGTTGAGGATGACGAACACGATGGGTAAATCGTGGTGGGCGGCCGTCCACAGGGCCTGGATGCTGTACATGGACGAGCCGTCACCCGAGATGGCCACCACCGGCCGGTCGGGGCAAGCGACCTTGACGCCGAGCGCCCCCGGCAGAGCCTGTCCGATGCCGCCGCCCCGCGCTCCAAAGTAGTCGCCCGGCTTGCTGAAGCTCAGCGTGCGGGCGAGATCGGGGCCCGCCGTGATCGCCTCGTCCACCACGATGGCGTCGGCGGGCAGCGCCGAAACGATGTCGGCCATGAGCCGGGGCATGGAGATGGGAGTGTTGTCCCAGCGCTTTTGGGCGCGGGCTCGTTGGGCCGCGGCGTCTTGGTCCTTGAGCCCCTTGAGCGCCTGGTTGCGCCGGGCGGCCGCCTCACGGTATGCCGCCGAAGCCTTGCCATTCACCTCGGCCAATAGCGCCGCGAGCGTGGCCTTCGGATCACCAATCAGCCCCACCTCCACGCCGTGGTTGTACGACAGCCGATGCGACGAGACCTCGACCTGGATCAAGGCCGCGTCCTTGGGGAACGGAGACCCCGGAGAGAACCACACCTCTTCAAAGAAGGGGCCGCCGACGAGCAAAATGGCATCGGCACCCTCCAGCGCCTTCCGGATCGACAGGGTGTCGAATCCAAGCGCCAGCCGGAAGTTGGGGTGGTTGCTGGGAACGGAAGCGTGCATGCGGATGCCCTCGGTCCAGATCGCGGCTCCCATCGCCTCGGCCAGTGCCACGACCTCGGCTCCCGCTCCGAAACGCGCCACCTCGTCCCCTACGACGATAACGGGGTTCTCCCGGCCCGCCAGGAGGGCGGCGGCCCCGGCGACTCCGGCGGGTGCCGCGGGGCCCGCCCGGTATAGCTTGCCGGGGGCCACGGGCTCGTTCTCCGACTCCTGCTCCAAAACGTCGATGGGCAGGGCCACGAACACGGGACCGGCGGGCGGATCATTCGCCACTTTGAACGCGCGATGTAGGAGCAGTGGCAACTCGTCGGCTCGCTCGGCCTGGACACTCCACTTCGTCACGGGGGCCGCCATGGCGACCAGATCGTGCCCCAGCAGGGGATCGCGGAGACGCATGCGCGTGTCCTGCTGCCCGGCGGTGACCACGACGGCAGCATTCGCCTTGAGCGCGTTGTACATCATGCCGATAGCGTTACCGAGCCCAGGCGCCACGTGAACGTTCACGACGCCCGTTTTGCCGCTGGCCTGCGCGTAGTAGCTAGCCGCGCCCACGGCCACCCCCTCGTGGAGAGCCTCAATGTAATTGAGTTGGGGGTAGTCGAGCAGGCTGTCGATGATGGGGCTCTCAGTGGTCCCCGGATTGCCAAAGATGTAGCTCACGCCATGAGCTATGAGGCTTTCCATCAGGATCTGTCTACCGAGCATGGGATCTCCTAGCGTGCCGGAGTTGGCCGCGGGTGGCGCTCTGCTGCGGCCGGCGGACCCCATGGTGCCACTACTCGCATCCGCTTGAAAAGCAAACTTCGAACAGGGCGCTGCCAAGAGGCGAGAACGCTTGGAACGTCTATCCAGACAACCCTGGCGGCTCCGGGAGGTCAAAAACGGGTAGTTTGGATGTGTGTCGAATTTGAAGTTGGACCCCGGATTTGTGCCCGACCCAAAGAAAGTTGAAGAGACGGCCCGCTTCAATGAGGAGTTTGGCAAGGCCGGCCGAAGGCCCGGTCGGACACCGAGGCGCTCGAGGTGTGGGTCTAAGTCTCGGCCTGCACCTATCCGGACGGCACGCCCGTGCTGTCCGGGAAGCCTGGGCGCGTTCAGGTCATCCGGTGGGAGTTGCTCTCGAACGCCATGTTGCTCGATGCGTCGCCGAAGGTCGGCTCCGGAGGAGTCATTCGATGACCTGATCTGCGCGCTGGATCAGCGCCGGCGGGATCGTCAGGCGGAGCGCCTTGGCGGTCTTCAGGTTGATCACCAGCTCGAAGCGCGTCGCCTGAAGCATCGGCACTTCGCCGACGGCCTTTCCGTCGAGGATGCGCGCGCTTTGATCTGCGGCCAGCCGGAACATGTCCGTGTTATTCGCGCCGTACGACATCAGGCCGCCGACATCCACGAAGTCACGGAATGCGTACATCGACGGGAGCCGCTGCCTCAGCGCGAAATCGACGATCCGCTGCATCTCCATGAACGCGATCGGGTCGGGGTAGACGAACAGGGCGTCGGGCCGCTCCTGCGCGACGGCGTCGAGCGCACGGGGCACGTCGCTCTTGGACCAGAAGCCAACGGTGGGCAGCTTGATTCCGAGCCGGGGAGCTGCATCCTGCGCACGCTTGAGGCCGGAGGGCGAGTCCTCAGGCTCGGAGAAGAACACGATACGCGAGGCCATCGGCACGGCTTCCTTGAACACTTCCAGCCGTTTGGCGGTCAGTTCCGACGTCATACACGTCACGCCGGTTACGTTGCCCCCATGTCTCGCCAGCTGAGACACATGGTCGAAGGCATCGCATGAGTACACGACGAGCGGTGTCTTCCTGACGACGCTCTGGCTGAGCCGAGCCATCTTCGAACCGGGAGCAAAGATCACGTCGACGCCACTGCGCTCCAGCTCGGATATGAGCGCAGGCACGCGCTGGTAGTCGTCACCGGCCCACCGCGGCTCGAATGTGACGTTCCGTCCCTCCACGTAGCCGCGCTCGGCGAGGCGCGCCTTGAACGCCTGCCACGACGGATTCAGCTGGGGAGACGCCGAACCAAGGGCCACCCAGCCCACGCGATACACCTTGTTGCCAGCCTGGGCCGCGACCTCGCCAGCCTGGGTCAGCACACCAAGCACGAGCGTGAGAACCAAGACTGTGCTCCGGGCCATGGGCGATCCTCCCTGACAGCAATCGTGTTTCGATGATGCCCTGCGCCAAGTGGGACCCTGCTCGTCGTTACTGTCTCGAAACCTATTCAAGATGCGCCCGGAGCGTCAAGGCGCGCTGCGATAGAGCTCAACTGAGCCCTTGGAGCGGGGACGGATATGTGCCATCGGTGCTTACGGCTCCTAGGCGGCGGTGCCCCCGGCTGCTAGGGCGGCCAGCCTGATCCTCGGCGCCGTCGTCCCGGCCCTCCGCCGCCGCTCGCCCCGCTCGGGCCGGACGGCAGCGGAGGAGCCAGGTCGGCGGTGGCCCAACCGCATTCGCACCCATGCTACAGTCCCGGGAATGCCGATGCTCAAACTCATGATCGGAGCGATTGCCATGGCTGCCCTCACCTCCTGCGCCTCCACGCCGCCCGTACCCCCCGCGGCGAAGGCCGAGCTCACGCCCACCGGCAAGCTGCGCGTGGGCATCAACTACGGCAATGTGCTCCTCGCCACCAAGGACCCGGCCACCGGGGAATTCCGCGGCGTGGCCCCCGACCTCGCGCGGGAACTGGGACGCCGCCTGGGGACGCCCGTGGAGTGGGTCGGCTACGAGTCCGCCGGGAAGATGGCCGAGGCGGTGAAGACCGGCGCCTGGGACGTCGCCTTCCTCGGCGCCGAGCCCGCCCGCGCCGGCGAGATCGCCTTCACTCCGGCCTATCTGGAGATCGAGGCGACCTATCTGGTGCCGGCCGGGTCGCCGCTCCGCAGCGTCGCGGACGTGGACCGCGAGGGGATCCGCATCGCGGTGGCCGACAAGGCGGCCTACGAGCTCTATCTCACGCGCACTCTCCAGCGCGCCAAGCTGGTGCGCGCCCCGAACCTCGCGGCCTCGTACGAGCTCTTCGTGACCGAGAAGCTGGATGCCCTCGCCGGCCTCAAGACCTTTCTCCTGGTGGAAGCGGCGAAGATCCCCGGCTCGCGGGTGCTCGACGGCCGGTTCACAGGGGTGCAGCAGGCCATCGCCACACCCAAGCCCCGCGCGGCCGGCGCCCAGTACCTGCGCGAGTTCGTCGCGGACGCGAAGGGGTCGGGGCTCGTGGCCCAGGCGATCGAGAAGCACGGCGTGCGCGGGGTGTCGGTCGCGCCGTAGCGGCTGAGATCCCTCGAAGACCGCGCCGTCATGGGGGTGACGATTGGCCGCGTCGCGCTGCTGGTGCGCGACTACGACGAGGCGATCGCGTACTTCACGGGACGGCTGGGGTTTTCCCTCCTCGAGGACACCGCGCTGGGGGGCGGCAAGCGATGGGTGCTCGTCGCGCCGCCGGGAGGCGCCCGGCCCGCGTTGCTTCTCGCGAAGGCGGTGACCGCGGAGCAGGAACGCCGCGTGGGCGACCAGACGGGCGGCCGCGTCTTCCTCTTCCTCGAGACGGATGACTTCTGGCGTGACTACCGCGACATGCGATCGCGCGGGGTGAGCTTCGCGGAGGAGCCGCGTCGGGAGGCCTACGGCGCGGTGGCCGTCTTCACGGATCTCTACGGAAACAAGTGGGACCTGGTGGAGCGAAGCGCTAGAGCTGGCCCTTGAGTATCTTGCCGGTCGCGCTCTTGGGGAGCTCGGGGACCACCGTCAGGCGCCGAGGGTACTTGTAGCCCGCCAGGGCCTCGCGGCAGTGGGCAATCAGCGCCGCGGGATCCGCCGCCGCGCCCGCGTGGAGCGTGACGAATGCCGCGACTTCCTCGCCGAGATCGGGATGCGGCACGCCGACCACGGCGGCCTCGGCCACCGCGGGGTGCGTGAGCAGCACGGCCTCCACCTCGGCCGGCACCACGGAGTAGCCCCCGCGCAGGATCAGCTCCTTCTGCCGTCCCGCAATGGTGACGAAGCCCTCGGCGGACACGGTGGCGAGGTCGCCGGTGCGGAACCAGCCATCGACCAGGACCGCGCGGGTTTCTTCATGCGCCTCGAGATAGCCCTCCATGACGGCGGGGCTCCGGATCCAGAGCTCGCCCGTCTCGCCGGCGGGCCGCGGGCGGCCCGCATCGTCCACGATGCGCAGCTCGACGCCGGGCACGGGCCGGCCGATGGCGTCGGGCACGTCCACCGGATCGTCGGCGCGGAACGAGATCGGCCGGAAGAGCTCGGTCATCCCGTAACCGCGCAGGATGCGCACGCCGGTGCGCGCGCGCCACTCCTGCGCGAGGTCCCAGGGGCAGGGCGCGGCGCCCGAGACGGCAAGGCGGAGGCTCTTCAGGTCGGCCGGATCCAGGGCCGGCGCATCGAGCAGGCGCCGGAACATGGTGGCCACGCCGGGGAACACGGTCACGCCGTGCCGCGCGATGGCGGCCAGCGCGCCGGCGGGCGTGAAGGGCTCCACCATGGCCACGCGCGCGCCGCCCAGGATCGGGGCCAGCAGGGCGCCGTTGATCCCGAAGGAATGCGACAGCGGCAGCGCGGCCAGCACGCAGTCCGTGCCGGTGAGCCCCATCACCGGGCCCGCCCAGGATACGAGCGCGGCGTCCAGCGCGGCGTGCGAGAGCACGGCGCCCTTGGGCCGGCCCGTGCTGCCGGACGTGTAGAGGATGAGCGCCGGGGCGCGCGGCTCCAGCGGACGCGACCAGTCGGCCGTCTCCTCGCCGATCGCGTCCAGGACGATGCGCGGCCGCAGGTCGGCGAGGATGCGGGCGCGCTCCGCCGCTGCCAGCACGGGATTGAGCGGGCTCACGGTGGCTCCCGCCATGAGCCCGCCCAGCAGCGCGACCGCGAAGCGCCAGCCATTGGGCAGGAGCAGCGCCACGCGATCGCCCGGTTTCAGCCCCTGCTCCACGAGGCGCCGGGCCACGCCGCCGGCGCGCTGGACGAGCTCGCGCCACGTCAGGGTCGTGTCGGGGGCGAAGAGAGCGGGCGCGTTTCCACGGCGCTGAACCGTTCGCTCCAGCGCGGTCAGCAGCCGCGGGACGCGCGGGGCGGGCACCGCGGCTAGAGCCCGAAGGCCTTGAGGTCGATGCGCTGCGCGACCTCGGGGGGCACGCGGTGCCGCGGCGTGTAGGCGGCGAGGGAGGGCTTGGCGGTGGCGTCCACGCCCCATTTGGCGGAAAGCCCGTCCTCCTTGGTGGAGGGGTCCAGGTCCGAGCCGCGCGCCTGCGTGATCACGGTGATGTCGCGGTCGGGCTGGCAGCGGGTGGCGAGGGCCCAGTTCACCTGGCGGTCATCGAAGACATCGACGTCGTGGTCCACCACCACCACGCGCTTCATGTAGAGGTCGGCGCCCAGCACGGCGAGAATGGCGTTCTTGGCCTGGCCGGGCAGGCGCTGCTCGATCGAGACGTAGCAGGTGAAGGGGCCCGGCACGCGCACCGCCTTGACGGAGGGGATCATGGCCCGGACGGCCCGGTAGAGGTTGGCCTCCATCGGGATCGTGGACAGCAGCAGGTGATCCAGGTGGGCCACCGTGATGTCCTGGAACCACGCGCCGGCGCGATGAGTGATGGCCTTGACCTTCACCACCTCACGGTCGCGCTGTCCCAGGCTATAGCCGGTGAACTCGCCGAAAGGACCCTCGGGCGTGCGCGCGCCGGGCAGGATCTCGGCCTCGATCACCATCTCGGCATGCGCGGGGACCAGCACGTCCGACGTCTCGCACTTCACCAGCTCGAGGGGCTCGCCGAGGAGCGCGCCCATGATGGCCCGCTCGTCCTCGTCGATGGAGCCGATGGCGAGGGAGCCGAGAGCGATGGCCGGGTGCACGCCGATGGCGAAGGCCACCGGGAGCGGCTCGCCGCGCGCCTCGGCGATGCGCTGGAACTCCCAGAGGTGCTTGCCCAGCGTGAGGTGGATGGAGGTGGTGTCGCGCCCCTTGATCATGAGGCGGTTGTAGGCGCAGTTCCACGTCTCGCTGGCGGGGTCCTTGGCGAAGGAGATGGCGGAGGTCAGATACACGCCGGCGTCGCCCTCGTGGTGGACGATCTGGGGCAGATCGTGGAGGTCGATCTGGTCGCCCTTGAGGATCACGTCCTTGACCGGGCCCTTGGCGACCACCCTCGGGGGGATCGGCTTGTCCATGGCGGCCAGGTAGGTGCGGAGCATCTGGTCCGGCGCGCAGCGCATGGCGGCGGCCAAGCGCGAGCGGCTCGCGTGGAGATTGGTCAGCACCGGGAAGCGCGTGCCCTTCACCTTCTCGAAGAGGAGCACCGGCCGCTTCTTCGCCTCGCGCTCCAGCTTGACCACGATGGCGGTGATCTCGAAGGCGGGATCCACCTCCTGGGTGACGACCTGGAACTCGTCGGGCTTCCGCCGCTTGACCGCGTCGAGATAGGTGCGGAGGTCCTGGGCCATGGCGGACTCCTAGAAGCCGTAGAGGCGGCGGCAGTTGTCCCCGAGCACCTTCTGCTTCTGCGCGTCGGTCATGTCGCCGCGCATGCGGATCTCGTCGATGTTGCCGGGATAGGAGTTGTCCCAGTGGGGGAAGTCGGAGGCATAGACGATCTGGTTTTCCCCCACCAGCTTGAGCGCCTGGGGCAGCATCCACTCGTCCGCCTCGCAGGAGAAGTAGATGTTGCCGCTGCGGCAGTAGGCGCTCGGCTCCTTCTTGAGCGCGGGGGCCTCGGCGGCGCGCTTGGCATACTCGTCGTCCATGCGCTCCATCCAGTAGGGGGCCCAGCCGCAGCCCGCTTCCAGGAAGGCCAGCTTGAGCCGGGGGAAGCGCTCGGGCACGCCCTCGAAGATCATGGAGGTGAGCTGCCGCATCTGCCCGAACGCATGCGAGCAGGTGTGCGCCTGGATGAAGCGCGGGAAGAGATCGAGGCCGGCGCCGCCCAGATGCGAGCCGGAGGCGTGTATCCCCAGCGGCACGCCGAGGCGCTCCGCCTCCGCGTAGACGGGGTCGAAGGCGGCGTCCCCGAGCAGGTGAGTGCCGTCGGCGGCGAGCATGGCGCCGGAGAGGGCCAGCTCCTTCACCGCGCGGCGCAGCTCCCCGGCGCACGCGGCGGGGTCCTGCACCGGCAGCAGCGCCACCGCCTTGAGCCGCGGGCTCTTGGTGACGAACTCCTCGTGGAGCATGGTGTTGTACGCCTTGCACAGGGCCACCGCCCACTCGCGATCCTTGAGGAAGCTCATGAACAGGCCGAGCGTGGGATAGAGCACGGTGAGCTCCATCCCGCCCTTGTCCAGCGCGCGCAGCCAGGATTCCGCGTCGCCGGCGGCGTCGCCCAGGGTGCCCAGGAGCCGGCGGTCCCAGCCGTCCCAGGGGTAGAAGGAGAAGGTGTGCGGGCGCTTCTTGTGCTGGTCGTCCAGATATTTCGCCACCTGCTCCTGGGACTCGGTCACGTGGCCGTCGGCGTCGAGGATGGCGTGGGCGCTCATGGCTTGCCCCTCCAGCGGGCGACGGCATCGGGGTTGACGGCATGGGCGGGGGGCTCACCACGTCCCACCGCGAGGATCTGGTCGAGGGCCAGGCGCAGGTTGGCCCGCCGCCCCGCCTCGCTGTGCGCGATATTGTGGGGGGTCAGGATGAGCCGCTCGGGATCGATGTTCCGATAGGGGTGGTCCGCCGGCATCGGCTCCTTGACGAAGGCGTCCACCGCGGCGCCGGCTATCCATTGCTCGCCGAGCGCGCGCGCCACCGCCTCTTCGTCCACCACCTCGCCGCGGGCGGTGTTGACGAGGATCGCGGTCGGCTTCATGCGACGGAGCTCCTTCTCGCCGATGAGATTGCGCGTCTCGTCGGTGAGGGTGCAGTGCAGCGACACGATGTCGGCCTCGGCGAGGAGGGTGGGCAGGTCCAGGAGCGTCACGCCGAGCTTCGCGGCGCGGTCGGCGGCCACGTACGGGTCCGCGGCGACCAGCCGCACGTCCCACCCCGCCAGTCGGCGCGAGACGTGGGTGCCGATGCGGCCCAGGCCGATGAGGCCCACCGTCTTGCCGAAGAGGAAGTCGCCGCGATCCTCTCGCTTGGCCCACTCGCCCCGCCGCAGCTTGGCCTCGTTGTGCTTGATGCGCTTGAGCAGCATCAGGATCACGCCCACGGTGGCCTCGGCCACCGCCACGAAGTTCTCGGCGGTGGGGCTATTGGCGACCAGGATGCCCAGCCGGGAGGCGGTGGGAATGTCGATCTTGTCCGTCCCGATGAAGGGGACGATGACCAGGCGCAGGCGCGTCGCGGCCTGGAGCACCGCCGGCGAGAAGGTCTCCAGATGGGAGGCCAGCACGACGTCGGCGTCGCGGCAGGCCTCCGCCAGCTCGGCCTCGCTATAGGCCCGGCGCCCGGGCATGTCCAGCGGCCGGCCGATCACGACCTCGTGGCCGGCGGCGCGAAGCGCGTCCAGCTCCTCGGCGGGGCCGCTCGGTCCGGTGGCGAGGATCTTCATGGCGTGTCCTCCGCTACGGCTTCTTGCAGATGATGTTGACCAGGGCCTGGCGCTTCTCGTTGCGCACCACGTCGAGGGCTTTCTTCAGCACGCCGGGCAAAGCCGCTGGATCTTCGACCTTTTCCCCCCAGCCCCCCGAGGCGCGACACACCATCTCGTAGTCGGGCGCGGGGTCGAGCTGATAGAGCGGCATGGTCTCGGCGCGCATGGCCCAGCCGTCCTTGGCGAGGGAGGCCACGGAGCGCTTCACCGCGTTCCAGGCGCGATTGTTGAAGACCACGAAGAGCGCGGGGATCTGATAGGCCCGCGACACCCAGTGGCTGGCCGTCGGGCTGCCGAAGATGTAGGTGCCATCTCCCATGCAGGAGATCACGGTCTTGCCCGGCGCGGCAAGCCGGGCCCCGAGCGCGGCGCCCAGCGCCCAGCCGAGGCCGCCCGCCGGTGAGGAGCCGAAGTAGGACCCGGGCACCCGCATGCGCGTTTGCGAGGAGTCGAGATCGTACTCGTTCACGACGATCGTATTGTCGTCGATGCAGTCGGCCACGCAGCGCGAGGCCCAGGCCATGTCGATGGGGGAGTCACCGCTCACCGCGCGGGCGCGGGTGGCGACGGCGTCGCGCTGCTCCACGGCCTCGGCCTCCCACTTCCGGCGCCGCTCGGCGACGACCTTCCCGTCCACGAGCGGCTTCAGCGCGGCGGCCAGCGCGGCCAGGGTGAGCCGCGGGGCGCCGGCGAGGGCGCCGTCGGTGGGGAAGCCGCGCACCGGATAGCGCGAGTAGAGCGGGTCCATCCCGATCTGGATGATGCGCGCCTCGGCCGACGGCGTTCTCAGCGCGGGGAACCACGGCGCGTCCGCCTCGACGACGACCACCGCGTCCGCGGTGGCGAGATGCGGGCCCGCGTCGAAGCCGGCGTGCAGGGGATGGTCCTGAGGGAAGTTGAGATAGGTGCGGGCGGGATCCTCGAAGACGGGGGCGCCGAGGGTCTCCGCGAGCGCGACCAGGGCCGGCACCGCGCGCGGGTCGCGGCCGGCCGCCTTGCTGAGGATGATCGGGTTGCCCGAGTCGGCGAGCAGGCGTGCCGTCGCCGCGATCTCGTCGGGTCCGGCCACGGTGGGGCCGTTCGGCGCCAGGCGCGGCGGATCGGCATACTCGAAGGTCTCGTGCGGCTCGGCCAGCACTTCGCGGGGCAGCGTGAGATAGACGGGCCCCGCGGGCTCGCTGCGCGCGATGGCCAGCGCCCGATCCACCACCGTCTCGAGTTGAAGGAAATTTCGCAGCTCGTAGTCCCACTTGACGAACTCGCGCGCCAGGCCGCCCTGGTCGAAGGCCTCCTGCGCCCAGTGAATGGGGCGGTCGCGGCTGCCGAGCAGCCCGCTCTCGGTGATGGGCGTGCGCCCCGCGGTGAAGAGGATGGGCACCTGCGATCGCGCGGCGTTGATGAGGCCACCCAGCGCATTGGCGGCGCCCACGATCACGTGGACCATCACCGCCTGCGGCTTGCCCGAGACCATGGCGTAGCCATGGGCCATGGCGACCGCGGGGATCTCGTGCGGCACCGTGATGGGCGTGGGGCAGGCGAGCCCATTGGCCTGGCGGCGGGCATAGGCCTCGATCAGCGGCGCGAAGTCGGTCCCCGCATTGGCGAAGAGGTAGTCGACCCCGCGCGCGGCGAGGAGCTCGAGATAGGCGTCGGCGGTGCTCTCGATGGTGGCGGTCTTCTTCATGCTGGGATCCTCACACGTTTCGGGGAAGTGGCGGCCCACTCGACGAGGAGCATGGATGCTCCCAGGGCGAGGCCGATCGCGTCGGCGGCCAGCTCGGGCAGGCCGGGCACGGGGGGCAGGATGAAGAAGAGCGCGGCGGCGGCCGCCCACCCGCGCCGACCCCAGCCCAGCGGCCGGAACAGGTAACCCGCGCAGGCGATGCCGAGCAGGACGACCCCCATCGACGCGGTGACCACCGCGCCGACGATCTCACCCAGAGGAGCGTGCCCGATGAGGGCCGGGTGATAGACGAAGAGGAACGGCACGATATAGGCGACGATGCCCAGCCGCATGCCGGCCCAGCCCGTCTTCCAGAAGTCGGCCTTGGCGATGGCGGCCGCCGCATAGGTGGCGAGGCAGTCCGGCGGCGTGATGAGAGAGAGCATGCCGAAATAGAAGAGGAAGAGGTGCGCGGCCAGCGGCACGATCCCGAGCTGAGCCAGCGCGGGGCCCACCAGCACGGCGAGGGTGACGTAGACCACCGTGGTCGGCAGCGACATGCCGAGGACGATGCTCACCAGCGCGGTGAGGACGAGCAGCAGGAACAGATGCCCGCCCGCCATGGAGATCAGCAGCAGGGGCAGCTTGGAGACGAAGCCGGAGAGCTGGAGCGCGCCGATCACGAGGCCGGCCATGGTGGTGATGGCGACGAGGTCCAGCATGGTGCGCCCGGTGGACTCGAGGCAGTCGAGCACGCCCGCCCAGGAGGGCCGCGTCTCCTTCTGGAGCATGCCGACGAGGAAGGTCGCGCCCACCGCGAGCATGCCCGCCTGTCCCGCGTTCCACGACGCGACCATGAGCGTATAGACCAGCACGCCGAGCGGGACCAGGAAGACCCAGCCGCGCCGCATGATGACCCGCAGCCGCGGCAGGTCGGCGCGGGGCAGCCCCCCGAGCCCGCGCTTGGCCGCCTCGAGGTCCACCTGGACGAACAGCGCCAGGTAGTAGAGCGCGGCGGGAATGGCGGCGGCGAGCGCGACCTGACCATAGGGGATGGACAGGTACTCGGCGATGAGGAAGGCCGCCGCGCCCATCACCGGCGGCATGATCTGGCCGCCATTGGAGGACACCGCCTCGATGGCGGCCGCGAGGTGGGGCGGATAGCCGGCGCGCTTCATCATCGGGATGGTGATGGCACCGTCCACCACCACGTTGGCGACGGCGCTACCCGAGACGGTGCCGTAGAGGCTCGAGGACACCACCGCCATCTTGGCCGGCCCGCCGCGATAGCGGCCCATCGCCACCAGGGCGAGACCGGTGAGGAACTTGTCGCCGCCCACCGCGGTGAGCGCCTGGCCGAAGAAGATGTAGGCGACCACGATGCTCGCGGTGACCGCCAGGGGCAGCCCGAAGAGGCCGTTGCTGTCGAGGTAGAGGTAGACCGCGATGCGGTCCCAGCCAGAGCCCTTGGCATGGAAGAGTCCGGGGAACAGATAGGCGAACTTCGCGTAGAGGATGCAGGCAAGCGCGATCCACATGAGCGCCCAGCCCGCCAGGCGCCGCACCGCCTCGAGGACCAGGCCGATGGCGAGCGCGCCCAGCAGCACCTTGTCCCAGGAGGCGATGCCCAGCGTGTAGGCGATACGCGGGTAGAGGAAGAAGACGTAGAGGCCGGCGGCGAGGCCGCCCGCGGCCAGCAGCCAGTCGTACCAGGGGGCGCGGTGCGAGGGAGCGCGCGGGCCCGCGCGGGAGGCCAGGAAGACGGGCGCGATCCCGAGCGCGAAGAAGAGGCCGAGGAACTGCTCGTTGAAGAGCGCCCATGGCAGCCAGTGGTGAAGCCCCAGCGCCCACGCCGCCCCCACCACGGTGAGGACGATGAGCAGCGCGCGCTCGACCCGCCGGGCGACGCCGTCGAGCTGCCGGTACTTCGGCAGGAGATCGGTCATGCGCTACCGGCTGATGTTCATGAGCTTCTGCTGCGCCTGCTCCATGGCGGGGGTCCAGACGCCGCGCTCCTTGTAGAAGCGCACCGCGCCCGGGTGATAGGGAATGGTCGCGTCCGGGTCGACCGCCCGCTCGCGCGTCCACTCGTTGAACACGGTGTGGATGGGCTTGAGCTTGTCCACGCCCTCCCAGATCCCGCGCGCCACCGCCTCCACCACCGCGTCGGGCGCGTTCTTGCCCGCCGCCACGTAGAGGTCGTAGGCGATGACGCAGATGTCCTCGAGGACGCCGGTGGCCGTGCCCGCCTTGATCCAGCGCGGGTAGTAACCGGGCACCGCGGCGCGCAGGCGCTTCTCGCCCTCGGGGGAGCAGTCGATCGAGACATGGCGCACGCCCACCGCCGCGTCGGCTTCCTTCACCTTCGCCCCGTTCAGGGAGAACTCGGTGACGTCGGCGCGCCCCTGCACGAGAGCGTCCACGCCCTCGTTCACGGCGGGCACGGGCACCACGCGCACGTCGTTCCAGGTGAGCCCGGCGCTGGCGAGATGGCCGAACATGTTGTACCAGACGGCCAGGTGCGCGGGGTACTCGCCGGTCATGCGCTTGCCCTTCACGTCGTGCACGCTCTTGATGGGCGAGTCCTTCTTCACCAGGAGCGCGACCAGGAAAGGCGAGCCGCGCATGACGAGCCGCACGTTGGGCGCGCTGGGGAAGGGGTTGCGCCCGCCGACCTTGAAGTCCGGCCCGCGATAGGCGAGCGCCATGTCCACCGCGTTGACCACGCCGAACTCCATCTCCCCGGTGTTCAGCAGCGGGAGGAAGGTGCTCGAGCCGGAGTAGGGCTGGACGACCAGCTTCAGCGGGCCGCCGCCCTCGGCGAGCACCTTGGCGAGCCCGCTGCCGACCGCATAGAACACCGAGCCCGGCGGGTTGGTGCCGATGGTCACGCTCTGGGCGGCGGCGATGGCCGGCAGCGCGAGCCCCCCGGCGAGCAGGAGCAGGGAGGCGGCAGCGCGAGCGAATCCCCTCATCGAGATCTCCTCCTTGAGCAGGGTGGGCGCTAACTTAGCGCGCCCCCGCCGCCGGGCGCAAGGGCGGCGCGGCGCCTCTACTTGCCCGTCCAGCGCGGCTTGCGCTTCTCGATGAAGGCGGCCGCGCCCTCGCGGAAGTCCGCGCTGGTGTAGGTCCGGGCGATGAGGTCGTCGCCGTCGGGGAGGCCGCGATGGTCGCGGATCCGGCGCAGCGATTCCTTGGTGACCTGGAGGGTGATGGGGGCGTGGTCGGCGATCTCCAGGGCGATGGCCTTGACGCGGGCCTCGATCTCCTCCGGCGCCACGATCTCGTGGACGTAGCCGGCGGCGAGCGCCTCCTGGGCGGTGAGGAAGCGGGCCCGGAAGATCACGTCCTTCACGAGGGAGGTTCCGAGCAGATCCACGAAGCGCGCGTAGGCGTCCATGGAGAGGCAGTTGCCGAGGGTGCGTGCGATGGGCGCCCCGAACTTGGCGTCGGGGGTGGCGATGCGGATGTCGCAGCAGGCGGTGATGCCGAAGCCGCCACCCACCGCGAAGCCCTGGATCTGCGCGATCACGGGCTTCTTCACGCGCTCGAGCCGGGCGGAGCGCGCGGCGCCGTCGCGCTCGTAGGCGAGCCCGTCCTCGGCGGTCTCGAACACCTTGAACTGGCTGATGTCGGTGCCGGCGACGAAGGCCTTGCCGCCCGCGCCACGGAGGACGAGGACGCGCACCGAGTCGTCGGCATCCACCTCCTCGCAGACCTGGAGCAGCCGCTCGTACATGGCCCAGGTCATCGCGTTGCGGGTCTGGGGGCGATTGAACGTCAGCGTCATGATCGGTCCGTCACGAGTGACGAGCGCGTCCGGGGTATTCACGGGTGTTTCCAAGGGTGCCTCCACGGGTGCCTCCTCGCGGGAATTTGTGGGCGGAGGATACCATCCGCTCGAGGAATCGTGCTAGCCTAACCCCCCTATGGCGGGCGCCCTCGACGGCATTCGCATTGTCGATCAGACCCAGGTGATGGCCGGGCCCTTCGCGAGCATGCTCCTCGCCGACATGGGGGCCGAGGTGATCAAGGTGGAGCCGCCCGACGGCGAGCACTCGCGCCATGTCGGGCTGCAGGCCGCGCCGGGCGTCGCCGCCTCGTTTCTCGCCGTCAACCGCGGGAAGAAGGGGCTCACCCTCGACCTCAAGCAACCCGAGGGCGTGGCGGTGCTCAAGCGCCTGGTCGAGACGGCGGACGTGCTGGTGGAGAACTACCGGCCTGGGGTGGCGAAGCGGCTCGGCGTGGACTGGGAGACGCTCGCCGCCATCAACCCGCGGCTCATCTACTGCTCCGTCTCCGGCTTCGGCCAGACCGGACCGTACGCCGCGCGCGGCGGCTACGATCTCATCGCCCAGGGCATGTCGGGCATCATGAGCGCCACCGGCAGCGAGGACGGGCCACCGGTGAAGGTGGGCGTGCCCATCGCCGATCTGGGCGCCGGCCTCTTCGCCGTGCTGGGCATTCTCTGCGCGCTGCGGGCGCGCCGGCTCACCGGGCGCGGCCAGCAGGTGGACACCTCGCTCTACGAGGCGGCGCTGGCGCTCTCCGCCTGGGAGGCGACCGAGTACTGGTACACGGGGCAGATCCCCAAGCGGCTCGGCACCGCCCACCGGCTGAACGCGCCCTATCAGGCCTTCCGGGCCAGCGACGGGTTCTTCACCGTGGGCGCCTCCAACGAGAAGCTCTGGCCCATGTTCGCGCGCCTGCTGGGGCTCGAGCACCTCACCCAGGATCCCCGCTTCAAGGGCGTGGGGAGCCGCGTGAAGAACCGGGCCGCGCTCGAGGCCGAGCTCGAAAAGGTGACGAGCACGGAGACGCGCGCCCACTGGCTGGCCAAGTGCGAGGAAGCGGGCATTCCCGCCGGCCCCATCTATACGGTGCCGGAGGCGCACGCCGATCCGCACGCGCAGGCGCGCCGCATGGTGGAGACGCTGGAGCACCCGCAGGCGGGCCGGGTGAAGGTGCTGGGCAACCCGGTGAAGCTCTCGCGCTCGCCGGCCGTCCTGCGCTCGGCCGCGCCCGTGCTCGGCGCCGACACCGACGCCGTGCTGGCCGGCATCGGCTACATCGACTCCGAGATCGCCGCGCTTCGCGCGCGGAAGGTGCTTGGCGAGGTGCAGCCGAAGGCGAGCCGAGCGGATATGGAAATGCTTCCCGAGCGGAGCGAGGGGGGCGAGGCGCAGCCGAAGGCGAGCCGAGCGGATACATGATGGGTTCGCGAGCGGAGCGAGCGCAGTTGTTCGGACGCGCATGATCCGCTCGGTGCCCGGCCGCACGCCCACGGTGCATCCCGGCGCCTTCGTGGACATCGCGGCCCAGGTGATCGGCGACGTGACCATCGAGGAGGGCGCCAGCGTGTGGCCCTTCAGCATCCTGCGCGGCGACCAGGACAACTACGTGCGCCTGGGGCGTAACTCCAACGTGCAGGACAACTCCGTGCTCCACGTCACGCCCGAGTTCCCGTGCATCGTGGGCGCGGGCGTGACCATCGGCCACCGCTGCGTGGTGCACGCCTGCACCATCATGGACAACGTGCGCATCGGCATCGGGGCGGTGGTGCTCACCGGTGCGGTGGTGGAGGAGTACGCGCAGGTCGGCGCGGGCGCCCTGGTGCCGCAGGGCAAGGTGGTCCCCGCGGGCTGGCTGGTCATGGGCGTGCCCGCCAAGCCCGTCCGCAAGATGTCGGACGACGAGCTCGAGGACATCCGCCGCAACGCCACCGACTACCTCGACCTCTGGCATCGCGACTACCGAGGCACGTGGGACACCAGGGACCAGCAACCGACGAGAGGTGGCAGTGGCTTGGCGAGGTAAGCCGCGTCGAGCGGCGAGCCGAGCGGATACATAATCAAGGGCGATAGAAATCACATGAAACCATTGAGCGGCACGCGCGTCATCGACTTCACTCAGGCCATGGCGGCGCCCTATTGCACGATGAACCTGGCCGACATGGGCGCGGACGTGATCAAGCTCGAGCCGCCGGGCGAAGGCGAGCCCACGCGCCAGCTCGGCTCCGCCCACAAGCGAGGCCACAGCGCGACCTTCATGACCATGAACCGCGGCAAGCGCGGCCTGGCGGTGGACCTCAAGCAGCCCGAGGGCGTGGAGATCGTCAAGCGGCTGACGAAGACCGCCGACGTGTTCGTCCAGAACTACCGCCCCGGCGTGGCCGAGCGGCTCGGGCTGGGCTGGGACGCGCTATCCCGGGTGAACCCGCGGCTGGTGTACTGCGCGGTGTCCGGCTTCGGCGGCACCGGCCCCTACGCGCCCCGCGGCGGCTACGACCTCATCGCGCAGGGCATGTCGGGCATCATGAGCGTGACCGGCGACGAGGACGGCGCCCCCGCGAAATCCGGCGTGCCGCTCTCCGATCTCTCGGCGGGGCTCTTCTCCGCCTACGGGATCCTCTGCGCATTGGAGCATCGCGACCGCACCGGCGAGGGCCAGCTCGTGGACACCTCGCTCCTGGAGGCGGCCATGGCGCTGACCATCTGGGAATCGGCCGAGTACTGGGTGACGGGCGAGGCGCCACGCGCGCTGGGCTCCGCCCATCGCCTCTCCGCGCCCTACCAGGCGCTGCGCGCCGCCGACGGCTACTTCACGGTGGGCGCCAATAATGACCGGCTCTTCGAGGGGCTCTGCCGCGCCATCGGCCGGTCCGATCTCGCCGCGGACACGCGCTTCGCCGCCGGCAAGACGAGGCAGGAGAACCGGAAGACGCTCATCGCCGAGCTCGAGCGCACCACCGCCACCGAGGGGCGCGCCTTCTGGCTGGAGCGCCTCGACAAGGAAGGCGTCCCCGCGGGACCCATCAATAACTACGCCGAGGCCCTCGCCGACCCGCACACGCTGGCGCGGAAGATGGTGGTGGACCTGGTGCACCCGGGGGCGGGCCCCATCAAGGCGCTCGGCGTGCCGGTGAAGCTCTCGGAGACGCCGGGAGCGGTCGATCGCGCGGCGCCGCTCCTCGGCCAGCACACCGAGGAGATCCTGGTCGAGCTGGGCTATTCCGAGACCGAGCGCCGCGCGCTCGAGGCCAAGGACATCATTCAACGCTGGCCGAAGCCAGGAGGAACGGCTCCATGAAGACCCGTACGCTCGCCCTGCTATGCACCCTCGCCGTGCTCGTCCCCGGGCTCGCCGCTCTCGCGCTCGCCCAGGCCAAGTACCCGTCGAAGACCATCGAGGTGGTCGTGCCCTTCGCGCCCGGCGGCGGCACCGATAACCTCATGCGGATGATCACCGGCATCATCGAGGAGAACAAGTGGTCGCCGGTCGCGATGAACGTCAACAACCGCACCGGCGGCAGCGGCGCCGTCGGCTACTCCTACCTGATCGGCAAGAAGGGTGACTCCCACGTGGTGGCAGGCGCCACGCCCATGGTCGTGTCCGGGAAGCTGGAAGGGCGTCTCCCCGGCGATCACCATGACGTCATGACGATCCTCATGATCGTGGCCATCGACGACCTCATGCTCTCGGTGCGGACGGAATCGCCCTTCAAGACGGTCGACGACTTCGTCAAGGCCGCGCGCGAGAAGCCGGGCGTGCTCACCGTCGGCGGCACCGGGACCAATACCGAGGACCACATCTTCCACTACCTCTTCGAGCAGGCGGCCAAGATCAAGGTGAAGTACGTGCCCTTCAACTCGGGCGGTGAGGTGACCACCGCGCTGATGGGCGGGCACATCGACGCCGCGGTGGAGAACCCCAACGAGATCGTGGCGCAGGTCGAGGCCAAGAAGGCGCGCAATCTCGCGGTGGCTTCCCGCAAGCGGCTCACCGACGCGCCCGACGTGCCCACCTTCGCGGAGCGGGGCTACGAGTTCTTCTGGGAGCAGATGCGCGGCGTGGTGGGGCCGGCGGGCATGAGCCCCGAGGCCGTGAAGTGGTGGCAGGACACGCTCAAGAAGGTGACCGAAAACAAGAAGTGGCAGGAGTCGTACATCAAGCGCAATCTCCTGACCCCCACCGCGTGGTCGGGGGATGAAGCCAACAAGTATCTCGACGGACTCACCGCCAAGTACGAGAAGGCGCTCGGGGACCTGGGCGCGCTGAAGAAGAAGTAGCGCGCGTGCGGCGCGCGGACCAGATCGCCGGGGCCGGGCTGCTCCTGCTCGGGGTGGCTTTCTCGGGGATGGCTGTCTGGAAGTACACGTACTGGGGGCCCACCGGTCCCGGCTCGGGCTTCCTGCCCTTCTGGCTGGGGCTCACCATGGCGGTGCTCGCCGCCGGGCTCCTGCTCGGGACCCGGCGCGCCCGCGAGCCCGGCGCCCGCTGGCTCCCGGAAGGCGCCGGGCTGCGCCGCCTGGCGATCGTGCTCGGCGTGACGGCGGGACTGGTCGCGCTGCTCAAGGTCGTCGGGATGGCGGTGGGGACCGTGCTCTTCCTGGTCGTGATCCTCCGGATGGTGGAGGGGATGGCGTGGCGGACCGTGCTCGCCATTTCCCTCGGGGCGGCCGCGTTCAACTATCTCGTCTTCACCTACTGGCTGCGCGTCCCGTTCCCGGTCGGCGTCCTGGGCTTCTGATGGATTTCCTCGCCAACCTCCAGCTCGGGTTCAGCATCGCCTTCACACCGTTCAACCTCGTCATGGCGGCGGCGGGGGTGACGGTGGGCACGCTCATCGGCGCCCTGCCCGGCATCGGCCCGGTCTCCGGGGTGGCGCTCCTCCTGCCGCTCACCTTCGGCATGGAACCCGTCTCCGGGATCATCATGCTCGCGTCCCTGTACGCCGGATCCATGTACGGCGGCACCATCACCTCGGTGCTGATCAATACCCCGGGCGAGTCCGCGTCGGTGGTGACCTGCATCGACGGCTATCAGATGGCGCTGCAGGGACGGGCGGGGCCCGCGCTGGGCGTCGCCGCCATCGGCTCCTTCGTGGCGGGCACCGTGGGCGTGGTGCTCCTCATGCTGATGTCGCCGCTGCTCGCGCGCTGGGCGCTCTCCTTCGGTCCACCGGAGACCTTCGCCCTCATGCTGCTGGGCCTCACCACCGTGACCGGGCTCACCGGGGACAACGCGCTCAAGGGCTACATCAGCATGGTGTTCGGTCTCATGCTGGCCATGGTGGGCTTCGACATCATCTCGGGCGACGCCCGCTATGCCTTCGGCTTCAACGAGCTGCTGGACGGCGTCGAGTTCCTGCCCGTGGCCATCGGCCTCTTCGGGCTGGGCGAGGTCCTCGTGGGAGCGGAGCAGGTCGCCGACATGCGCATCCTCCGCGCCCGCTTCGGCATCCGCGACGTCATGCTCACCGCCACGGACTGGGCGCGGAGCCGCGCGGCCATCGCCCGCGGCACCGTGATCGGGTTCCTCATCGGCGTGCTGCCCGGGGCCGGACCGACCATCGCGTCCTTCCTGGCCTACACGCTGGAGAAGAAGGTCTCGAAGCACCCCGAGGAGTTCGGACACGGCGCCATCGAGGGCGTGGCGGCGCCCGAGTCGGCGAACAATGCCGCCTCCTCGGCGGCCTTCGTGCCCATGCTCACGCTGGGCATCCCGGGCTCCGCCACCACCGCGGTGATGCTGGGCGGGCTCATGATGTGGGGGCTCCGGCCGGGTCCGCTGCTCTTCGAGAAGAACCCGGACTTCGTCTGGGGCCTCATCGCGTCGCTCTACATCGCCAATGTGATGCTCCTCGTGCTGAACATCGGGTTCATCCCCATGTTCGTGCGGGCGCTTCGCATCCCGTACGGCGTCCTCATGCCGCTCATCATCATCTTCTGCGTCACCGGCGCCTACTCGCTGAACAACAAGGTCTGGGACGTGGGCGTGATGCTCATCTTCGGGGTGCTCGGCTACGTGATGAAGAAGCTCGACTATTCCCCGGCGGCCCTCACCCTGGCCCTGGTCATCGGCCCCCTCGCCGAGCGGGCGCTGCGCCAGTCGCTGATCATCTCGGACTCGGGGGCCGCGATCTTCTTCATGCGGCCCATCGCGGCGGTGCTGACCCTGCTCGCGCTGTCCGCCATCGCCGTGCCCGCCGTGCGCGCGCTCCGGCAGGCGGTGCGCGGCCGTCCCCGCGTCCCCGTGGCCTGAATCAAGACCCGCGGCAAGCGGGGGAGATCGGCGATGCGCGAAGATCGGTATGGCCTTCCCCTCAGCTCCCCGTCCGACCGCGCGGTCGCGGCGTACCGCGAGGGCGTGGACCACATCCTCTGCGCCACCCCGGGCGCCGATCGCGCGTTCACCGAGGCGCTGGCCGCGGACCCCGGCTTCGCCCTGGCCGCCGCCGGGCTCGCCCGCACCCAGCAGATCCACGGGCGCATACCGGAAGCGAAGGCCGCGATCGCGCAGGCGCGCGCCCGCGCGGGCGGGGTGTCGCGGCGAGAGCGGCAGCACGTGGAGGCGATCGGCCTCCTCCTCGATGGCAATGCGGCGGGCGCGCTGGCCGCCGTCCGCGCGCATACGGCCGAGTTCCCTCGCGACGCTCTCGTCCTGAGCCTGGCCGTGGGCGCCTTCGGTCTCATCGCCTTCAGCGGTCGGCTCGATCACGACGCGCTGCTGCTGGAGCTCCTCGACGGGCTGGCGCCGCACTATGCCGGCGACTGGTGGTTCCCCTTCGCCCACGGCTGGGCGCACAACGAGGCGCGCCGCCATCCCGAGGCCCGGCGGCTCATGGAGCAGGCGCGGGAGCGGCAGCCGCGCAGCGCCAATGTCGCGCACGGCCTCGCCCATATCGCCTACGAAACGGGCGACATCGAGGGGGGCGCGCGCTACCTCGAAGGCTGGCTTCCCGCGTACGAGCGGGCGTCCGCGCTGCACTGCCACCTCTCCTGGCATCTGGCCCTCTTCGAGCTGGGGCGGGGGCGGACGGACGCCGCGCTCCGCATCTACGAGGACAGCATCGCGCCGGGCGCCTCGGTAGCACCGCCGCTCAACACGCTCTCCGACTCCGCCGCCTTTCTCTGGCGGCTCGGTCTCTATGGGGAAGCAGGGGCCGCGGAGCGGTGGACCCCGGTGCGCGACTTCGCCCGGCAGGCCTTCCCGCGCCCGGGCTTTGCGTTTGCCGACATCCACTGCGCGCTGACGTATGCCGGCGTGGGCGATCTCGAGGCCCACGCGTCGCTGGTGGGCGCCTTCCGGGAGGCCGACCGCGCCGGGCGCTTGCCGGCTGGGCCGGGGGTGGCGGAGCTCGCGGAGGGACTTCGGGCCTTCGCGGCCGGTGACTATGAAGGGGCGATTCTCCGCATCGAGCCGGTGGCGGGCGAGGTGACCCGGCTGGGGGGCAGCCATGCCCAGCGCGACATCTTCGAGGAAACTCTCATCCAGGCCTACTTGCGCACCAATCGCGGGGCAAAGGCGGCGGCGATCCTGCGCCGGCGGCTGGATCGACGGCCCTCGGCCAGGGACCGAGACTGGCTGGGTCGGGCTGACGGCTTGGGCGCGTAAACCCTTATTAAACCGACCAAAGCCTTGACAGTCCCGGGGGCCTCGGCTAGACTCACGCAACTTCGACAGTCTGGCTGACACGCGCCTCACGGTGCCCACGGGTGAAGGAAACGCTCTCCAACGGCGTAGACGGAAGACAGGCGTGACGACCGTGGGCCCACGCCCGGCCGACGCGCTTGACCCCGCCCGGGACACTTTCCCCAAGCTGGTCGCTTCCAACGCCACGCGCCTTGCCGGCAAGGTCGCGATCCGCGAGAAGCAGCTCGGCATCTGGCAGGCCCATACGTGGAGCGAGTACCTGGCCGAGTCCCGACTGATCGCGCTGGGCCTGGCCGCGCTGGGCTTCGCCCGGGGCGATCGGACCGCGGTGATCGGCGACAATCGCCCGCCGCTGTACTGGGCCATGCTGGCCACCCAGGCGCTGGGCGGCGTGCCGGTGCCGCTGTACCAGGACTCCATCGAGAAGGAGATGCAGTTCATCCTGGACCACGCCGAGGCCCGCTTCGCGGTGGTGGAGGACCAGGAGCAGGTGGACAAGCTCCTGCACGTGCGCGCGGAGTGCCCGCGGCTCGAGTACATCGTCTACGACGATCCCCGGGGCCTGCGGCACTACCAGGAGCCGTTCCTCCTGAGTCTCGCCGAGCTCAAGGAGCGCGGCGCCAAGTTCGCCGCCGACAATCCCGGCTGGTTCGAGGCGGAGGTGGCCAAGGGCACCGGGGACGACCTCGCGGTGATCTGCTATACCTCCGGCACCACCGGCCAGCCCAAGGGCGCCATGCTCTCCCACCGGAACCTCATCGTCACCGCGCGCAACGCGATCGAGCGCGAGGGCCTGCGCGAGTCCGACGAGGTGGTGGCGTACCTCCCCATGGCCTGGGTGGGCGACCACATGTTCTCCTTCAGCCAGTCGGTGGTGGCGGGCTTCGCCACCAACTGCCCGGAGAGCGCGGCCACGGTGCTCTCCGACCTCAAGGAGATCGGCCCCACCTACTTCTTCGCGCCGCCCCGCATCTGGGAGAACATCCTCACCGCGGTGATGATCCGCGTGGACGACGCGTGGGCGCCGAAGCGGGCCATGATCCGCTACTTCCTGGATCTGGCGCGCCGTACCGAGCGCGCGCGGCTCGCGCACCGGACCCCCGCCCTGGGCGATCGCCTCCTCTACGCGCTGGGGCGCGTGCTGGTGTACGGCCCCCTGCGCGACAACCTGGGAATGGGGCGCATCCGCCTGGCCTATACCGCGGGGGAGGCCATCGGGCCCGAGCTCTTCGAGTTCTACCGCTCGCTCGGCATCAACGTGAAGCAGCTCTACGGGATGACGGAGTCGAGCGCGCTGATCTGCATCCAGAAGGACGGCGACGTGAAGCTGGACACCGTCGGCACCCCGCTCCCCGAGGTGGAGGTGCGCATCACCGAGGGCGGCGAAGTGGTCGTTCGCAGCCCGGGCGTCTTCCTCGGCTACTACAAGAACCCCGAGGCCACGCGGGAGACGCTGGAGGATGGCTGGATCCGCACCGGCGACGCCGGCGTGTTCGACCGCGACGGGCACCTCAAGATCATCGACCGCGCCCGCGACGTGGGCCGGCTCTCCGACGGCACCCTCTTCGCCCCCAAGTACCTCGAGAACAAGGTCAAGTTCTCGCCCTTCGTGAAGGAGGCGGTGTGCGTGGGGGACGGGCGGCCGCACGTGGTCGCGCTCCTCAACATCGACCTCGCCGCGGTGGGCAGCTGGGCCGAGCGGCGCAACATCGCCTACACGTCCTACGCCGACCTGGCCCAGAAGCCGGAGGTCTACGACCTGGTCCGGCACGAGGTCAACCGCGTGAACCGGAGCCTGGTGACGGAGGGCGACCTGGCCGGCACCCAGATCCGGAAGTTCCTGCTCCTGCACAAGGAGCTGGATGCGGACGATCAGGAGATCACCCGCACGCGCAAGGTGCGGCGGGGTTTCGTGGCCCAGAAGTACGCGCCCCTCATCGAGGGGCTCTACGGCGGCGTGGATCACGTGAACGTGGAGGCCCAGGTCACGTACGAGGACGGCCGGGTGGGCATGATGCGGGCGGACATCCGCATCGCGGAGGCCGAGATCGCGGGCGCAGGGACGGCACCATGAGCGATGCCGGGCGGCCCACTCCACTGCTCGAAGTGGACGGGATCGGCGTGCGCTTCGGCGCGGTGCAGGCGCTCGATGGGGTGAGTCTCGAGATCGCGCGCGGGGAGATCGCCGCCATCATCGGCCCCAACGGGGCCGGGAAGACCACGCTGCTCAACGTGATCAGCGGCTTCTATCACCCCAACGAGGGCGCCATCCGCTTCGCGGGCGCGGATCGCACCCACCTCAAGCCCTACGAGGTGGCCACCCTCGGGATCGCCCGGACCTTCCAGAACGTGGCGCTCTTCAAGGGCATGAGCGTGCTCGACAACATCATGACCGGGCGGCTCCTCAAGATGCACGGGTCGTTCCTGCTGGAGGCGTTGTACTGGGGGCCGGCCCGCCGTCAGGAGCTCGAGCACCGGGCCTTCGTGGAGCGCGTCATCGACTTCCTCGAGATCCAGGCCATCCGCAAGATGCCCGCCGGGCGCCTGCCCTACGGCCTGCAGAAGCGGGTGGAGCTGGCGCGGGCGCTGGCCGCCGAGCCCACCCTCCTCCTCCTCGACGAGCCCATGGCGGGCATGAACGTCGAGGAGAAGGAGGACATGTGCCGGTTCATCCTGGGGGTGAACGACGAGTTCGGGACCACCATCGCCCTCATCGAGCACGACATGAGCGTGGTGATGGACATCTCCGGGCACGTGGTGGCGCTGGACTACGGGCGCAAGATCGCCGACGGGACGCCGGACCAGGTGCGGGCCGATCCGGCGGTCATCGACGCCTACCTGGGGGTGGCGCATGCTTAGCCTCCTCCACGCGGTGTTCGTGGCGCCCCTCCTCGACATGGCGGGGTCGCCGACCTTTCTCGCCGAGGTGCTGATCGGCGGCATCGCGGCCGGGCTCATGTACTCGCTGGTGGCGCTGGGCTTCGTCCTCATCTTCAAGGCCTCGGGGGTGTTCAACTTCGCCCAGGGCGTGATGGTGCTGTTCGCCGCCCTCACGCTGGTGGGGCTCATGGAGATGGGGCTGCCGGTGGCGGTGGCGCTCCTGGCCACGGTCGCGGTCATGGTGGCGCTGGCCTTCGGCATCGAGCGCGTGGTGCTGCGGCCGCTCGTGAACCAGGCGCCCATCATCCTCTTCATGGCCACCATCGGGCTCAACTTCTTCCTGGAGGGCTTCGGCGAGATGGTGTGGGGCGCCAACGTCAAGAAGCTCGACGTGGGCATCCCCGACGAGTCCTTCAAGGTGGCGGGCATCCTGCTGAACAAGCTCGAGCTGACGGCGGCCGGCACCGCCGCGGTCCTGGTGGCGGTGCTGGCGGTGTTCTTCCAGCGCACGCGTATCGGCCGCGCGCTCCGCGCGGTGGCCGACGACCATGAGGCCGCGCTGTCCATCGGCATCCCGCTCAAGACCATCTGGGTGGTGGTGTGGGCGGTGGCGGGGCTGGTGGCCATCGTCACCGGCATCATGTGGGGGGCGAAGAGCGGCGTCCAGTTCAGCCTCTCCCTCATCGCGCTCAAGGCGCTGCCGGTCCTCATCCTGGGCGGCTTCACCTCGGTGCCGGGAGCCATCGTGGGCGGGCTCATCGTGGGCACGGGAGAGAAGCTCGGCGAGGTGTACTGGGGCCCGCTGGTGGGCGGGGCCATCGAGAACTGGTTCGCCTACATGCTGGCCCTCGTCTTCCTCGTCTTCCGGCCTCAGGGCCTGTTCGGCGAGCGGATAATCGAGCGCGTGTAGTGCGAGGCGCAGCCGAAGGCGAGACGAGCGAAATCTGAGAATGCTTGCGCGAGCGGACAGTAGTGCGAGGCGCAGCCGAAGGCGAGACGAGCGAAATCTGAGAATGCTTGCGCGAGCGGACAGTAGTGCGAGGCGCAGCCGAAGGCGAGACGAGCGAAATCTGAGAATGCTTGCGCGAGCGGAGCGAGCGACGTGATCTACAGGGAAGCGGGGCAGTTCAAGAGCAGCTACGCCAGCGACCAGGCGATCTTCCCCATCGTCCAGGACCGGTGGGTGGTGCTGGTGCTGATCGCGGCTGCGGTGGTGGTGCCCACCGCGCTCGGCAGCGACTACTGGCTGCAGGCCGTCCTGATCCCGTTCCTCATCTACGCGCTGGCCACGCTGGGACTCAACGTCCTCACCGGCTACGCGGGCCAGCTCTCCCTCGGCACCGGCGGCTTCATGGCGGTGGGCGGCTACGCCGCCTTCAAGCTCGCCACCGCGTTTCCCGGGCTCAATATCCTCGTGGTCTTCGTCCTGTCCGGCCTCGCCGCCGCCGCGGTGGGGCTGGTCTTCGGCATCCCGAGCCTCAGGATCAAGGGGTTCTATCTCGCGGTGGCGACGCTGGCCTCGCAGTTCTTCCTGATCTGGCTCTTCAACAAGGTGGCGTGGTTCTCCGACTACGCGCCCTCGGGCACCATCACCGCTCCGGCGCGCACCGTGCTGGGCGTGATGGTGACGGGCCCCAACGCGACGCCCGGTGCCCGCTACCTGGTGGCCATCGGTGTGGCCATCGTCTTCGGGCTCCTGGTCAAGAACCTCGTCCGGGGCCGGGTGGGACGGGCGTGGATGGCCATCCGGGACCGCGACATCGCCGCCGAGATCATCGGGGTGCGGCCGCTCCGCACCAAGCTGCTCGCCTTCGGGATCTCCTCGTTCCTCTGCGGCATCGCCGGCGCCGAGTACGTGTTCCTCTATCTCGGTAGCGCGGAGACCCAGGCCTTCGACATCAACCTCTCGTTCCTCGTGCTGTTCATGGTCATCATCGGCGGGCTGGGCAGCGTGCTCGGCTCGTTCCTGGGGGCGGCCTTCATCGTCATGGTCCCCATCTTCCTGGCCAACGCGCCGCACGCGCTGGGGCTCCACATGCCGGTGGCGCTACAGAAGCAGCTCGAGCTCATGGTCTTCGGCGGCCTCATCCTCTTCTTCCTGATCGTGGAGCCCAACGGCCTCGCGCGGCTCTGGCAGATCACGAAGGAGAAGCTGCGGCTCTGGCCGTTCCCGCACTAACCCAGAGGAGAAATCACTATGCGGAACCGGATTTTGCTGATCTTCGCCCTGGCCGCCGTCATCGCCGTCGGCCCCCTGGCGGGCGTCTTGCTCGCCCAGGGCGGAAGCATCTTCATCCCGCTGCTCGTCTACCGCACCGGTCCCTACGCGCCGAGCGGCATCCCCATCGCCAACGGCTTCGTCGACTACTTCACCCTCGTCAACGAGCGGGACGGCGGCATCAACGGGGTCAAGATCGCCTGGGAGGAGTGCGAGACCCAGTACGACACCAAGCAGGGCGTTGAGTGCTACGAGCGCCTGAAGGGCAAGAGCCCCGTCCTGGTGAATCCGTACTCCACCGGCATCACCTATCAGCTCGTCCCCAAGGCCCCGGTGGACAAGGTGGTGGTCTTCTCCATGGGCTACGGCATGACCGCCGCCGCCGACGGCCGCTGGTTCCCCTGGGTGTTCGGCTTCCCCACCACGTACTGGAGCCAGGCCTCCGCGGTGATCCGCTATATCGGCACGCAGGAGGGCGGGCTCGACAAGCTGAAGGGGAAGAAGATCGCCCACATCTTCCACAACAGCCCCTACGGCAAGGAGGCGAACCCGACGCTGGAAGAGCTGGCGAAGAAGTACGGCTTCGAGCTCACCCAGCTCGCGGTGGACCATCCGGGCCAGGAGCAGAAGTCCACCTGGCTCCAGGTGCGCCGGCTCAATCCCGACTGGATCTTCATGTCCGGCTGGGGCGTGATGAACCAGGTGGCGGTGAAGGAAGCGGCCGCCATCGGCTTCAAGATGGATCGGTTCATCGGCAACTGGTGGTCAGCGAACGACTCCGACGTGGTCCCCGCCGGCGACGGCGCCAAGGGCTACAAGGGCGCCACCTTCCACGCCCCCGGCAGCAACTTCAAGGTGCATGCCGAGGTCGTGAAGCACGTCTACGACAAGGGGAAGGGCGCGGGCAAGAAGGAAGCCATGGGCGAGCCGCTCTACAACCGGGGCATCGTCAACGCGATGTTCGCGGCGGAAGCCATCCGCACCGCCATGGGGAAGCACGGCAACAAGGTGCTCACCGCGGAGCAGGTGCGCTGGGGCTTCGAGAACCTGAACCTCACCGAGCAGCGGCTGGACCAGCTGGGGATGAAGGGCTTCACCCACCCGGTGAAGGTGACCTGCGAGGATCACGAGGGCAATGGCCCCGTCCTCATCCAGCAGTGGGACGGCAAGAAGTGGGCGCTGGTGTCCGACTGGGTGGCGCCGATGCGCGACGTGGTCCGGCCCAAGCTCGAGGAGGCAGCGATAGTCGAGGGCAAGAAGCTGAACTACACCATGCGGGACTGCGCGGCGGAGAAGTAGGGGAGCCGCGTTTGAGCGTCGCCCGTCCCCTGGTGGAGAGAGCCCGGCCGCTGCTGGCGGTCAACAACATCGAGGTGATCTACGATCACGTCATCCTCGTGCTGAAGGGCGTCTCGCTGGAGGTTCCCGAGGAGGGCATCGTCGCCCTCCTCGGGGCCAACGGCGCGGGCAAGAGCACCACCCTCAAGGCGATCTCCGGGCTGCTCCGGACGGAGCGAGGCGAGGTCACGAAGGGCGGGATCGAGCTGGACGGTGAGGCCATCCATCGCCACGACCCCGCGGACGTCGTGCGCCGCGGGGTGGTCCAGGTGATGGAAGGCCGCCACGTGTTCGAGCATCTGAGCGTGGAAGAGAACCTGCTCGTGGGCGCCTATACCCGGCGCAACGGGCGGGAGGTGAAGCAGGCCCTCGATCGCGTGTATACCTATTTCCCACGGCTCGTCGCGCGGCGGGGCGTGAGCGCGGGGTATATCTCGGGAGGCGAGCAGCAGATGCTGGCCATCGGGCGCGCCCTCATGGCGCATCCCCGGCTCATGCTGCTGGACGAGCCGTCCATGGGGCTGGCCCCCATGCTGGTGGCCGAGATCTATGAGATCGTGGCGCGGCTGAACCGCGAAGAGCGGGTGGCGGTGCTCCTGGCGGAGCAGAATGCGTCGATGGCGCTCCGGGTGGCGCGCTACGCCTACGTGATGGAGAACGGACGCGTCGTGCTGGACGGCGACCGCGGTACCATCAGCGAGAACGAGGACATCAAGGAGTTCTACTTGGGCCTTTCCGGGGTCGGCCAGCGTCGCAGCTACCGGGATGTGAAGTCCTACCGCCGGCGGAAGCGGTGGCTGTCATGAGCGCCCAGCTCGAGGTCCGCGACGTCTCCAAGTCGTTCGGCGGCGTGCAGGCCGTCACCACGGTGAGCCTCGATGTCCAGCAGGGCGAGCTGCTCTCCGTGATCGGCCCCAACGGGGCCGGGAAGACCTCGCTGCTCAACATGATCAGCGGCTTCTACCATCCCAACTCGGGCCGCATCGTGCTGGAGGGCACCGACGTCACCGACTTCGCGCCCTCCCGCATCGCCTCTCTCGGGGTGGCGCGGACCTTCCAGAACATCGCGCTGTTCCGGGGCATGACGGTGCTCGACAACCTCATGCTCGGCCGCCACGTCCACATGCGCTCCGGCGTGCTCGCCTCCTTCATCTACTGGGGCCTCGCCCAGAAGGAGGAGGTCGCGCACCGGCGCGCGGTGGAGGACATCATCGACTTCCTCAAGATCCAGGACCTGCGCCGGCGGCCCACCGGCTCCCTCCCCTACGGGCTCCAGAAGCGGGTGGAGCTGGGCCGGGCCCTCGCGCTGCAGCCCAAGGTGCTGTTGCTCGACGAGCCCATGGGCGGCATGAACCAGGAGGAGAAGGAAGATATGGCGCGCTTCATCCTCGACGTGAACGAGGAGTGGGGCACGACAGTTATCTTGATTGAGCACGACATGGGCGTGGTCATGGATATCTCGGACCGGGTGGCCGTCCTCGACATGGGGCAGAAGATCGCCGACGGCACGCCGGACGAGGTCCGCGCCAACCCGCGCGTCATCAAGGCCTACCTCGGCGAGACCAAGGCGCCGCGCCCCGGAGGGCGCTGACATGGCCGACTTCCCATCCACCCTGCCGCGCCTCATGCAGCGCAATGCCCGCGAGCTCGCCGACCGCCCGGCCCTGCGCGAGAAGGATCGGGGCATCTGGCAGACGTACCGCTGGCGCGACTACCACGATCAGGTGCGTGACCTCGCCCTCGGCCTGGCCGCCCTCGGCTTCGCGCGCGGCGACGCGCTCAGCGTGATCGGCGACAACCGGCCCCGGCTGTACTGGGCGCAGATGGCGGCCATGAGCCTCGGGGGCCGCTCCGTGCCTGTCTACCAGGATGCCATCGCGAAGGAGCTGGCCTTCGTCCTCGATCACGCCGAGGTCACGGTGGTGGTGGCCGAGGACCAGGAGCAGGTGGACAAGATCCTCGCCCTCAAGGATCGGCTGCCGAAGCTCCGGCTCATGGTCTACGACGATCCGCGGGGGATGGTCCACTACAAGGCGGACTGGGTGAAGTCGTTCGCGGAGGTGCAGGCCCTGGGTCGGGAGCGTGTGGCCCGTGAGCCGGCCGCCTTCGAAGCCGAGGTGGAGCGCGGTCGGCCGGAGGATGTGGCCCTGATCTGCTACACCTCGGGCACCACCGGCAACCCCAAGGGCGCCATGCTCACCCACGCCAACGTGATCGCCGTCGCGCGCTCGTTCGTGAGCGTGGAGAAGATCATCGCCTCCGACGACTATCTCGCCTATCTGCCCATGGCCTGGGTGGGGGACGCCCTGTACAGCATGGTGCTGAGCCTGGTGGTGGGCTTTTGCATGAACTGTCCGGAAAGCCCGGAAACGGTGCAGCGCGACCTGCGCGAGCTCGGGCCCACCGCGCTCCTGGCCCCGCCGCGCATCTGGGAGAACATGCTGACGGCGGTCCAGGTTCGCGCCGCCGACGCCACTCCGCTCAAGCGGCGCGTGTTCGACTACTTCCGACGGGTTGCGGAGGCGGCGGAGATTATTCGGGCCGAGGGCAAGCCGCTGCCGCTCGGGCTCCGGCTCAAGCACGCGCTCGGCGAGTTCTTCGTCTACCGGCCGGTGCGCGACCAGCTCGGCCTTCTCCGGGCCCGGTGGTGCCTCACCGGCGGGGCGCCGCTCGGGCCGGATACCTTCCGCTTCTTCCGGGCCTTCGGCGTGAACCTCAAGCAGATCTATGGCTCCACCGAGACCACCGGATTGGCCTCGCTGCAACCGGATGGGGAAGCCGATCCCAATACCGCGGGTCGGCCCTGCCCCGGGATCGAGGTCCGCATCGGGGACCGGGGCGAGGTGCTCGTCAAGAGCCCGGGGATCTTCAAGGGGTACTTCAAGGCGGAAGAAGCCACCCACGAGGTCATCGATCGTGAGGGCTGGTTCCACACCGGCGACGCCGGCTTCATCGACCCGCGCGGCCACCTCGTCATCATCGATCGCGCCAAGGATGTCGGGGCCATGCAGGACGGTACCCCCTTCGCCCCGCAGTTCATCGAGAACAAGCTCAAGTACAGCCCGTTCATCCGCGAGGCGGTGTGTTTCGGCAACGAGCGGCCCTACGTCGTCGCCATGGTCGCCATCGACATGAACACGGCTGGGAACTGGGCAGAGCGGCGGGGGCTCCCTTACACGAGCTACATGGACCTTGCCCAGAAGGCGGAGGTCCGGCGCCTTCTCGTGGAAGAGATCGCCAAGGCCAACGCCACGCTGCCGGAGTCCACTCGCATCCGCCGCCTGCTCCTCCTCACCAAGGACCTCGAGGCCGACGACGCCGAGATGACCCGGACCCGAAAAGTCCGCCGGCGGTTCGTGGCCGAGAAGTACGCGCCGGTGATCGAGGCCTTTTACGGCGGCGCGGGCGAGGTGGAGCTATCGACGAGCATCACCTACGAGGACGGCCGGCAGGCTGTCGTTCGATCGCGCGTCCACATCGAGGACGTGGAGAGAGAGCCCGCCCATGTCTGACGCGCTCGCCTTCTTCTTTCTGCTCATGTCCAACGGCGTGATGATCGGCCTGATGTACTCGCTGGTCGCGCTGGGCTTCGTCCTCGTCTACAAGGCCACCGACGCGGTCAACTTCGCCCAGGGCGAGTTCGTCATGATCGCGGCTCTCGCCGTCGCCCTGAGCATGCTCGCCGCCGGGGCGCCCCTCTGGGTGGCGGTCATCGTCGGGATCGCGGGGATGATCGCCTTCGGCTTCGCGCTGGAGCGGGTCGTCCTCCGCAAGCTCATCGGGCGCCCGGTGATTGCCGTGGTCATGGCCACCATTGGCCTGGCCGCCATCCTACGTGGCGTCGGGCCCACCTTCTTCGGAGCGGGCACCAAGAACCTGCCGCTCCCCATCAGCGACGAGCCTTTCATGCTCGGCCCGCTCTTCATCCCGCCCATCCAGGTGCTCGGCGCCGCGGTCAGCGTGATTTTCATCGGCGGCTTCGGCTGGTTCTTCCTCAAGTCCCGCAAGGGGATCGCGATGCGCGCGGTGGCCGACAACCAGCAGGTGGCCATGGCGATGGGCATCAACGTCCAGCGCTACTTCGGCCTCGCCTGGGCCATGACGGGGATCGTCTCGGCGCTGGGCGGCATCATCTGGGGCAACATGCTCGGGGTCGACGTGAACCTCTCGCTCGTCGGCTTCAAGGTGTTCCCGGTGGTGATCCTGGGCGGACTCGACTCCATCCCGGGCGCCATCGTCGGAGGGCTCATCGTGGGCCTCGTGGAGAACGTGGCCGCCGGCTACGTGGACCCCTACGTGGGCGGGGGCACCAAGGACTTCGCGCCGTACGTGCTGATGATCCTCGCCCTCATGATCCGGCCCTACGGCATCTTCGGCAAGCGCATCATCGAGAGGATATAGAGCGATGATAAGAGCCCATCTGCTTCGTTGGCGCCCTCGGCCACACGCTCAACGTACCAGGGGTACGCCTCGCGTGCGGCCGTCGGGCGCCGCCTCGCATCTGGGCCCTTCTCATCGCTCTACAGGGGCCCGGCTGGTGGGGGGAGGCGGCGCGTGATCCATCGCGAGTGCGGCGTCCTCAAGACCAGCTACGAGGCGGACATGGCGCTGTACCCCCTGCCCATCGCGCGGTGGACGGTGGGGGTCCTCGCGGTGCTGTTCTTCGCCGTCCTCCCCTTGACGCTCCACGAGTACTACCTCTCGATCGGCAACCTCGTCTGGATCGCGGTCATCGGCGCGCTGGGCCTCAACATCCTCGTGGGCTATACCGGGCAAGTCTCCATCGGCCACGGGGCCTTCATGTCGGTGGGCGCCTACACCGCCGCCAACCTGGCCACGCGGCTCGACTCGCCGTGGCCGGTGAACATCCTCGCGGGCGGCCTCATGGCGGCGGCGGTGGGGGCGGTGGTGGGCATTCCCTCCCTGCGCATCAAGGGGCTCTACCTGGCCATCGCGACGCTGGCCGGTCAGCTCATCATCGAGTGGATCATCAACCACGTGACCTTCATCAGCGGGGGGGTGCAGGCCTCCATCGAGGTGCCGCGCCCGCGTCTGGGCACCATCCCGCTCGCCAGCCAGCGTCAGCTGTACTTCTTCCTCCTGGCCTTCGTGGTGCTCGCCATCATCGCCACCCTCAATCTCGTGCGCAGCCGGGTGGGACGGGCCTTCATCGCCATCCGCGATCAGGACATCGCCGCGGAGATCATCGGCATCGACATCTTTCGCTACAAGCTCCTCGCCTTCGCGATCTCGTCGTTCTATGCCGGCGTCACCGGCGTGCTCTACACCTACTTCCTCGGCATCGCCAACTACGAGCAGTTCCAGATCAACGTGTCCATCGACTACCTCGCCATGATCATCGTGGGAGGGCTGGGTTCGATTCTGGGCTCGGTCCTCGGCGCCATGTTCATCACCCTGCTCCCCATCGTCATCCGTCTGAGCATGGAGGCCTTCGGGGGCATGTTCCTCGAGCCCCAGACCGTGCTGAACCTCATCCCCAACCTGCGTCTCATGATGTTCGGCGCCCTCATCATCTTCTTTCTCGTCGTCGAGCCGGAAGGGTTGAATCGGCTCTGGCGGAACATCCGGAACTATTTCCGGATCTGGCCATTCGCGTACTGAGGTACGCGAGGAAAGGAGAACTATCATGCGACTTCGACTGATCGTTCTGCTGGTTTTGATTGGCGTGACGGGGCTGCTCGCGGGGCCGTCGCCGGTGGCGGCGAGCCACGAGATCGTGATCGGCATGCAATGCGATCGCACGGGGGCGACCCAGATCGTGGGTACCGTCCTCTGCCCGGGCAAGCACGACTACATCGCTCTCGTGAACAGCAAGGGCGGCGTGGAGGGCCACAAGATCAAGGCCCTCGAGGTCGATCACGAGTACAAGGTGCCGCCGGGGGTGGAGTCCTACGAGCGCCACAAGAAGGAAGGCGCGGTGTCCATCGACGTCTACGGCACCCCGCACATCTATGCGCTCGCCGCCAAGCTGACGGAGGATCGCATCCCGGGCACCTCCCCGGGCTTCGGCAGCGCCGCCGCCGCCGACGGCATCCGGTACCCTTACATCTTCCCCATCGCCGCCACCTACTGGTCGCAGGGCACCGCGTCGGTGGACTTCGCGAAGAAGCAGCTGGGCGGCAGTCTCAAGGGAAAGAAGATCGCGTACATCTTCTATGACAACCCCGCCGGGCGCGAGCCGATCGAGGTGCTCGAGGACCTCGCGACCCTCGAGGGCTTCCAGCTCAGGGACGTTCGCGGTGCCGCCTCCCGGCGTGGAGATGGGCGCCCAGGTGCTCGACATCGCGCAGCGGTTCCGCGCCGACTTCGTGATCGCCCATCTGTTCGGCGGCGCGCCCGCGGTGTCGATCAAGGAGCTCAAGCGCGTGGGGTATCCGCTGCGCAAGGTCATCGCGTTCGTGTGGGGCTCGGCGGAGGCCAATATCGAGGCGGCGGGCGGCTTCGCCGTCGCCGAGGGCTACTACACCATGCAGTTCGCCGGCGTGGGCCAGGACTACCCGGTGCTGAACGAGATCCGCGAGATGTACAAGAAGCAGGGGAAGCCGGCGCCGAAGGAGATGGCGTCCACCGTCTTCTACAACCGCGGCGTCCTCATCGCGGCGGTCCACGTGGAGGCGATCCGCCACGCCCTCAAGGCCAAGCCGGACGGGAAGATCACCGGAGTGGACGTGAAGGCGGGCTTCGAGAAGATCTCCAACTTCACCCTGGGCGGACTGGTGCCGCCGCTCAAGATCACGCCGACCGACCACGAGGGCGGCGGGCTCGTCCAGATCTGGCAGGTGAAGGGCGGCAAGTTCGAGAAGACCACGGAGTGGTTCTCGGCGTATCCCGACGTGTTGGCCAAGCACATCAAGGCCGCGGGCTCGAAGTAGCCGCGCGGAGAACGGAGATGCGCGGGAGGGGGCTCCGACGCCCCCTCCGACGCGACATCGCGATGCTGAGTCTCAACAACGTCGAGGTCATCTACGACAGTGTCATCCTCGTCCTCAAGGGGGTGTCCATCGCCTGCGAGGACGGGCGCATCACCACCCTGCTCGGGGCCAATGGGGCGGGAAAGACGACCACCCTCAAGGCCATCTCCGGGGTGCTGCGCACCGAGCGGGGCGAGGTGACCAAGGGCTCGGTCGAGCTCAACGGACAGCGCATCGACCGGTTGCCGCCCTACGACGTGGTTCGGCGCGGTGTGGTCCAGGTCTTCGAGGGCCGCCGCGTGTTCGAGCACCTCACCACCGAGGAGAATCTCGTGGCGGGCGCCCACACCCAGCCCGACCGCGTCAAGGTCGCCGCGGGCATCGAGCGCGTGTACCAGTACTTCCCGCGGCTGAAGGAGCGGCGCCACGTCCAGTCGGGATACCTTTCGGGGGGCGAGCAGCAGATGCTCGTCATCGGGCGCGCCCTGATGTCGACGCCCAAGGTCATGCTCCTCGACGAGCCCTCGCTCGGGCTGGCGCCGATGCTCGTCGAAGAGATATTCGCGATCGTCCAGCGCCTCAACCAGCAGGAGAAGCTCACCGTGCTGCTCGTCGAGCAGAATGCCACCATGGCGCTCAGCATCGCCGACCACGGCTACGTCATGGAGAACGGCCGGATCGTGCTGGAGGGCACGGGCGACTCGCTCCGCGAGAACCCGGACATCAAGGAGTTCTATCTCGGCCTCACCGAGGTGGGCGCGCGGAAGTCGTACCGCGACGTCAAGCACTACAAGCGCCGCAAGCGCTGGCTGAGCTAGCCCGTGGCCGCGCAGGACCTCACCGTCTACGACATCTTCGCGCGCGGCGCCGCCTTGTACGGCGCGGCGCCCGCGGTGTTCCAGGGTGAGAGGGAGCTGACGTTCGACGCGCTCCGGCGGCGCGTGGATGCCCTCGCGGGCGGGCTGGCCGCCCAGGGGCTGGTCAAGGGCGACCGGATCTGCGTGCTGGCCCAGAACGACCTCGCCTACCTCGAGCTCTACGGCGCCTGCGCGCGGCAGGGCATCATCGCCTATCCCATCAACTGGCGGCTCACCGGCGAGGAAGTGGAGCGCGTGCTGGAGCGCGCCGCGCCGAGGATGATGGTGGTGGATGCCTCCACCCTGAGCGTGGTGGGGGCGTGGCCCGGCACGAAGCCGGCCATCCCGCACTGGTATCAGCTCGGCGAGACGCCGGCCGCCGGCTTCAAGGCCTTCGCCGCGCTGTACCGGGAGGGCCCCGCGCCCGAGCCGGCGGCGGTGGGTGACGACGACGTGTTCGCGGTGATCTCCACCGCGGCGATGGACTTGACCCCGCGCGGGGCCGCGCTCACCCACGCCAACGTCATCGCGGCCAACCTCACCATCATGGCCGCCAGTGGCCTCGGTCCGTCGGACCGCTATCTGGTGGCCTTGCCGCTCTTCCACATCACGGCGCTGGGCTGGGCCCTGGCCGTGCTCCACGCGGGCGGCGCCAGCGTGGTGATGACGCGCTTCGACGGGGACGAGGCGGTGCGGCTCATCGATCGCCATCGGGTCACCCATCTCTCCGATTTTCCGCCCGTGCTCGCCACCGTGCTCGATGCCGCCGAGAAGCAGGGGAGCCGGCTGGCAAGCCTCACGCACGTCTCGGGTCTCGACGCCCCCCCGACCATCCAGCGGCTGCACGAGAAGACGGGCGCGAAGTTCTGGACCGGCTTCGGGCAATCGGAGACCAGCGGGTTCGTGTCCATCGTCCGCGTGCTCGACAAGCCGGGCTCGGCGGGGAAGCCGGTGCCGGCGGCCCAGGTGCGCCTGGTCGACGACTACGACCGCGAGGTGCCGGTGGGGACCCCGGGAGAGATCACCGTGCGGGGCCCGCTCGTCTTCCAGGGCTACTACGCGCAGCCCGACGTCACCGCCTACACGCTCCGGAACGGCTGGCATCACACGGGCGACGTGGGGCGCTTCGACGCCGACGGGTATCTCTATTACGTCAAGCGGAAGCCGGAGAAGGAGCTGATCAAGCCGGGCGGCGAGAACGTCTATCCGGCCGAGGTGGAGACGGTGATCATGGAGATGGCGGGGGTGAGCGGGGTGTGCGTCTACGGCATCCCCGACCCGCGCTGGGGCGAGGCGGTCAAGGCGGTGGTGGAGGTGAAAGCGCCGGCTACCTACACCGGCCCGGCGGTGACGGACTTCGTGGGGTCCCGGATCGCCCGCTTCAAGCGGCCGCACGTGGTGGTGTTCACCGACGCGCTGCCGCGCAATGCCGAGGGCGCGGTGGATCGGGACGCGGTCAAGGCCAAGTGGGGAGAGGGCGCAGCGTGAAGGTGTTCAACGAGCAGCACGACATGTTCCGGCAGGCGGTGCGGTCCTTCGTGGACAAGGAGGTCGCGCCCCACATCGAGGAGTGGGAGGAAGCGGGCCAGATTCCCCGATCCATCTGGCCGCGCATGGGCGAGCTGGGCTTTCTCGGCGTGGAGTACGACGAGAAGTACGGCGGGGCCGGCGCGGATTTCCTCACCTCCGCGGTGCTCCACGAGGAGATGGCGCGCTCGCGCTCCGGCTCCCTCGCCATGGCGGTGGGCGTGCAGAACGACATGGCCTCACCGCATCTGTACTGGACGGGGAGCGAGGCCCTGAAGGAAAAGTATCTCCCCGGCGTCTGCACGGGCCGGTACCTCTGCGCGATCGCGGTGACCGAGCCGGGCGGCGGCTCCGACGTGGCCGCCATCAAGACTCGCGCGGTGCGTGACGGCGACCATTACGTCCTCAACGGCTCCAAGATGTTCATCACCAACGGCGCCATGGCGGATCTCTACTTCGTCGCCGCGAGAATCCAGACTGCAGGGTCAGTTGGGCGAGGCGCAGCCGAAGGCGAGACGAGCAAAAATACGAAAGATGGAAGAGCGCCCGTCGCCACCAGGGCATCTCCATGTTCCTGGTGGAGCGTCCCACGCCGGGCTTCACCGTGAGCCGCAAGCTGGACAAGATGGGCATGCGCGCCTCGGACACCGCCGAGCTGGCCTTCCAGGACGTGCGCGTACCCGCCGAGAACCTCCTGGGCCAGGAAGGTGGAGGCTTCTACGAGGTCATGCGCATCTTCCAGCGCGAGCGCCTGGTGGCGGGGCTGCACGCGACGGCGGGCTGCCAGCGCGCCCTCGAGGACACCATCGCCTATGTTCAGGGGCGCCACGCCTTCGAGGGCCCGCTGTCCGAGAAGCAGGTGGTGCGACACAAGCTGGCCGAGCTGGCCACCCTCATCGAGGCCGGCCGCTGGCTCACCTATGCCGCCTGCCTCAAGTATCGGGATCACGAGGACGCGGTGCGCGAGATCTCCATGGTGAAGCTCTTCACCGCGGACATGGCGCAACGGGTGGCCTATGACTGCGTCCAGCTTCACGGCGGCTACGGCTACATGCGCGAATACCCCATCGAGCGCTTCTTCCGCGACTACCGGCTCATGACCATCGGCGGCGGCACCTCCGAGATCATGAAGGAGATCATCGCCAAGCAGATGCGGCTGTGAGAGGTCGCTCCGCCGCGCTGCTGGCGGCGGGTCTGCTCACGGCCGGTTGCGCGGCCGGCTCCGGGGCGCTACCGGCGCCCGCCCTGACGGCGCCGCTGCCGGACCGCGACGGCCCCATCGAGTTCCTCTCGGGGCAGCAGCGGCTCAGCGCGCAGCTTTCCCTCCCGGATGGGCCCGGGCCCTTTCCCGCGATGATCCTCATGCACGGCTGTGCCGGGGTGGGCCGGGCCGAGCGCGGGTGGGCGGGCGCCCTGGTCTCCTGGGGCTATGCCGCCTTCGTGGTGGATAGCTTCACCGGCCGCGGCCTCCGCGAGGTGTGCACCCAGGCCCGCACGCTCGTGGGTACCCAGCGGGTGCCCGATGCCTACGACGCGCTGGCGGCGGTCGGGCGCCATCCCCGCGTGAACGGTACCCGTATCGGCCTCATGGGCTTCTCGCACGGCGGCGGTACCACGCTGGGCGCGGCCACCCGCTGGTCGCGCGAGTTCTATCTTGGGCGCGGGGGCGCCGGCTTCCGTGGCTTCTGGCCCTTCTATCCCGGCTGCAACGTGGACTATCCGGAGCTGGCGCAGCTCTCCGCCCCCCTGCGCATCCATATTGGTGCCGCGGACGACTGGACGCGCGCCGCCCCCTGCGAGAGTCTGGCCGCGTCGCTGCGGGCCGGCGGCCAGGACGTGGTCATCACGGTGTATCCTGGGGCCCATCACAGCTTCGACAGCGTGGGCCGTGCGGTGACGCGCCTGCCGAACGTGGACAACGGCTCCGCGTGTTACTGGCGGCTCGCGAGCATGACCGGCCCCACGCTCAACCCGGCGGAGATCCTGGGCTGCCGGAGCAAGGGCGCGACGGTGGGCTATAGCGCCGAGGCGACCCAGGCCGCCCGCGAGCGGGTGCGGGACGAGCTGGCCGCCATTCTCAAGTGAGCCTGAGCGACGTGATCCTGAGATGCGTGACCTTGAGGTGACCATGCGACTTCCGGACAAGGTGGCGATCGTGACCGGCGGGGCCAGCGGGCTCGGCCGCGGTATCGCGCTGGCGCTGGCGCGCGAGGGCGCGCGGGTGGCGGTGGTGGATCTCAACGAGGCGGGCGCGCGCGACACCGTGGCGGCCATCGCCAAGGACGGCGGGCAGGCCGCGGCCTGGCGCGCCGACATCAGCGACAAGGCGCGCATCGATCAGGTAGTAGCGGAGATTATTTCGCGCTGGGGGACGGTGGACATCCTCGTCAACAACGCGGGGCTCGATCGGGTGGGGCCGTTCGTGAGCTCCAGCGAGGCGGAGTGGGACCTGATCCTCCGCGTGAACCTCAAGGGCCCCATCGTCTGCACCCGCGCGGTGCTGGACGAGATGACCCGCAAGGGCTACGGCAAGATCGTCAATATCGCTTCCGACGCGGGGCGCGTGGGCTCCACCGGCGAGGCCGTCTACTCCGCGGCCAAGGGCGGCATCATCGCCTTCACCAAGACCATCGCCCGCGAGACGGCACGCCACCGCCTCAACGTGAACTGCGTGTGCCCGGGTCCGTCGGACACGCCGCTTTTCCAGGAGGTGGCGGCGGGCAATCCCAAGCTCGCCGAGAGCCTCAAGCGGGTGATTCCCTTCGGCCGCCTGGGCACCGCCGAGGACCTCGCTCCCGCTGTCGTCTTCCTCGCCTCCGATGAGTCGGGCTTCGTGACCGGGCAGACGCTCTCCGTGTCCGGCGGCCTGACCATGCTCTGAGCGGCGTAGCCGGCGCCCCGCCCGATCTGGTCGTCGTGGGGCACCTCACCCTCGACGTCACCGCGAGCGGGACGCGCCCCGGGGGCGCCGCCTACTACGCCGCCCTCACCGCCCACCGACTCGGCCTGCGCGTCGGACTCCTCACCTCCTTCGGCGAGGACAACCCGGCCGATACCTTGCCGGGCGGGATCGTGCTGGCGCGGGTACCCGCCCCCCAGACCACGGTGTTCCGTCTGGTGGAGTCGGGGGCGGGGCGCACCCTGACGCTCGTCTCCCGTGCCGACGATCTGGAGGTCGATGATCTTCCCCCGGGCTGGGACGGGGCTCCGCTGGCGATGCTTTGCCCGGTGATCAACGAGGTGGATCCGGGCCTCGCGGAGGCCCTGGGTGCCGCCTCCCTGGGTGTCCTGCCCCAGGGCTGGATGCGCCGCCGCGCCCAAGGCGGCCTCATCGTCCCCCAGCTCTGGGAGGGCGCGCCCGCAGTACTGGCGTGGGCGCAGCTCATGGTGGCGAGCGAGGAGGATGTGGCAGGCTTCCGGGAGGACGCGGTGGAGTGGTTGCAGCGCGTGCCCCTGGGCGCATTGACCGCCGGGCGCCGCGGCGCCGAGCTCTTCGTCAACGGCGAGCCGTATCACGTGGCGCCGGACCAGGCCCAGGAGGTGGACGAGACCGGGGCGGGGGACGTCTTCGCCACCGCGCTCCTGATCGAGTACGACCGGAGCGGGGATCCCTGGGAGGCCGCGGCGGTGGCGGCCTGCGCGGGTGCCGCGTCGGTCGAGGGACCCGGCGCCTTCGCGGTTCCCGATCGCGCCGGCCTCAGCGCCCGCCTCGCGGCCTACCGCAAGCGGCGCGGCGGCTAGGGGACGAGCTCCCAGACAGTGTTCCAATCTCCACAATGGGGGGAGTCATGAATAGGCGAGCCTATCTGAAAAAGGCTGGCGCCCTATCCGTGTCGCTGATTCTTGCGCTCCATGCGAGCCCCGGTGGCGCCGCAGATCCCCCGTCAACGAAGGTGCTCGTCACCTACCACTCGGTGACCGGCAATACCGAGAAGATGGCCCAGGGAGTGGCGGCGGGGGCCGGAGCGGTCCCAGCGACCAGTGTTGTCTTGAAGCGAATCGGTGAAGTGACCGGCGACGACCTCCTGTCCGCCCATGCGGTCATCGTCGGCTCGCCGGTGTATTTCGGCAACATGTCGGGGGAGGTCAAAACCTTCTTTGACAGCTGGAATCTCAAGTTCGGGTTCCAGGTTCGAGACCGGAAGATGCGCAACAAGGTTGGCGGCGCGTTCGCGACGGGTGCGTCGGCTTCGAACGGCAAGGAGCTCACGATGATTACCATCCTCGGGGCGATGCTACTCAACCAGATGATCGTCGTCAGCGGTGGAGGAGGATTTGGCGCCAGCGCGTCCACGGGACCGGACTCGCCCGGGATCGACGAGAAGGAGCTGACCGAGGCTCGCGACCTGGGCAAGCGCGTCGCGGAAATCGCGGCGGTAGTCAAACGGGGATCCGGCCAGTAATAGCGATGGTACACTGACGCCGAACATGGCGGAGCGGCGCATCCGGATCACGGCAGGCACCATCGCGGCCGAGGCCGTGCTCGACCAGTCGAACACCGCGCAGGCGGTGTGGGATGCGTTACCGCTATCGGTCCCCGGCGACACCTGGGGCGACGAGATCTACTTCGGCATCCCCGTGAAGGCCAAGGCCGAGAATCCCGCCGAGACCGTCGAGATGGGTGATCTCGCCTACTGGCCGCCCGGCTCGGCGTTCTGCATCTTCTTCGGCCCCACGCCGGCCAGCCGCGGCGCGGAGATCCGCCCCGCGAGCCCGGTGAACGTCTTCGGTCGCGTGACCGGCGATCCGACCGTCTTCAAGAAGGTACGCGCGGGCACTCCCATTCGCATCGAGCGCGCGTGAGGCCCCGTCCGGCCCACGCGCAGGAGGCAGCATGAAGATCTTTCTCGATTCCGCCAACGTGAACGAGCTGAAGGAAGGCGTGGCCATGGGCCTCGTCGACGGCTGCACCACCAACCCCTCGCTCATCGCCAAGGAGAAGCGGCCCTTCCGGCCGCTGGTGGAGGAGATCTGCGCCATCGTGCCGGGCGACGTGAGCCTGGAGGTGGTGGCCACCGACTTCGACGGCATGGTGAAGGAGGGCAAGGAGCTGGCCCAGGTGGCCTCGAACGTGGTGGTCAAGTGCCCCCTCACCAAGGATGGGCTCAAGGCGGTGAAGCATCTGAGCGGGCTGGGCATCCGCGTCAACCAGACGCTCTGCTTCTCGGCCCCCCAGGCGCTGCTCTCGGCCAAGGCCGGTGCCACCTATATCAGCCCATTCCTGGGGCGCCTGGACGACATCGGCGCGGTGGGCATGGACCTCATCCGCGACATCTGCCAGATCTACTCGAATTACGGCTACAAGACCCAGGTGCTGGCGGCCTCCATCCGCAATCCCATCCACGTGGTGGACGCCGCCAAGGCGGGGGCGCACGTGGCCACCATGCCCTTCAGCGTGCTCGAGATGCTGATGAAGCACCCCCTCACGGATATCGGGCTCAAGAAGTTCCTGGACGACTGGAACAAGTCCGGCTCAAAGATCTAGTTCCACCCGTCCGGCCCTCCTCGCCCGTATACCTCAGCGAGATGGAGAGCGAACGAGGGCTGATGCGGCGGGTAGCGCGGGGAGACGAGGCGGCCTTCACCGAGCTGGTGGAGGGCTACGGGCCAAAGCTCCTCGCGGTGGCCCGCCGGCTGCTGGGGTCCCGGGCGGACGCGGAGGACGCGGTCCAGCGCGCGCTGCTCCAGTGCTATCAGGGCGCGGCGGGCTACGAGCCGCGGTGGGCCGTCTCCACCTGGCTCTACCGCATCCTCACCAATATCTGCGTGGACGAGCTGCGCCGCCGCACGGTGCGCCACGCCTACGCCGCCGCCCCGCCCGCGGAGTCCCTGTCCCCCTTCGACGCGCCCGGCGACGCCGGCCGGCGCATCGACGTGGCCCGGGCCCTCGCGCGCGTGCCCCGCGAGGCGCGCGTGCTCCTCGCGCTCCACTACGTCAACGGGCTCGGCAATGCCGAGCTCGCGCGCATCCGCGGCATCTCGATCAATACCGTGAAGAGCCAGCTCGCGCGCGGCAAGGGCATTCTGCGCGCCGCGCTGGCCGAAGGAGACCCCGCATGAAGACCGATCTCGATCGTCTGCTCGTCGACTATTTCCAGCCGGAGCCGCCCGCCGCGGGACTGGCCCGGCGCGTCCTCCGAGAGGCCACCGTGGCCGGGCGCGAGGCCGAGGACCTGGTGGACCGGCTCGCCATCGCGGCGACGCCGCAAGGCATCAGCCTGATCCGTCCGGGCCGTCAGGCGCGGGTGGAGACCGCGGCCGGGCGCCGGCTGGTGGACCGGGCGCGCGAGGAGCTGCACCAGTACTTCCAGGGACAGCGCGCCTTCTTCTCGGTGCCGGTGGACCTCTCGGCGGCGCCCGACTTCCAGACCAAGGTGCTCCAGGCCGCGGGCGCAATCCCCTTCGGCCAGGCCCGTCCCTATGCGTGGGTGGCGAAGCGCATCGGCCATCCGCGCGCGGTGCGGGCGGTGGGCACCGCGCTGGGGAAAAATCCGGTGCCGCTCATCGTGCCCTGCCACCGCGTGCTCAAGAGCGACGGCGGAGTCGGCGGCTACATCTTCGGAACCTCCGTGAAGCAGCGCCTCCTCCGGCTCGAGCGGGTGACCCCGGTGCTCGAGGGATGCACCAGCACCCATATCGTCTGCCGGCTGGGGTGCCCCCAGCTCCGGCGCGCCAAGCCGAGCAATCGCGTGGTCTTCGCCTCCGTGGAGGACGCGCGCTCGGTCGGCTACCGGCCCTGCCGCGTCTGCCGGCCCTCGCAGGCGGCATGAGCGATCTGGCCGCCCGCGTCGCCGGCCTTGCCCTGGGAGGCCATCGGGGCCGAGCTGGACGCGCGCGGCTTCGCCACCACTGGACCCGCTGCTCGACGCGGCGGAGTGCGCCGAGCTGGCCGCGCTGCTATGGCGAGGAGCGCCGCTTCCGGAGCCGCGTGGACATGGCGCGCTTTCGCTTCGGAGTGGGCGAGTACAAGTACTTCGCCGCTCCGCTCCCCGAGCCGGTGGCGACACTCCGCGAGCGCCTCTACCCGCGCCTGGCGCCCATCGCCAACCGCTGGATGGAGCGGCTCGGCACGCGCGAGCGCTACCCGGACGCTCTGGACGGGCTCGCCCGCCTCTGCGCCCGTCATGGCCAGACCAAGCCCACGCCGCTCCTGCTGCACTACACCGCCGGCGGCTATAACTGCCTGCACCAGGATCTCTACGGGGCGGTGGCGTTTCCGCTCCAGGCCACCGTGCTGCTGAGCGACCCGGCGGCGGATTTCACCGGGGGCGAGTTCCTGCTGGTGGAGCAGCGCCCCCGCGCCCAGTCGGCCGGGCACGTGGTCCCGCTGCGACAGGGGGAAGCGGTGCTGTTCGCCACGCGCCACCGGCCCGCCCGGGGCGCCCGCGGCTGGTATCGCGCCCAGCTCCGCCACGGCGTGAGCGAGGTACGGTCGGGCGAGCGCTACACGCTCGGCGTCATCTTCCACGACGCGGAGTGAGCCGCCGGAGGCGCCGTCACTCCTTGTAGTCGAGCCCGGCGGCGGCGAACTTCGGCTTCACCGACGGAGCGGTGAGGAACGTCACGAAGGCACGCGCTACTTCGGGCGCGGTGGCCTTGGTCGCGATCCCCGCGGAGTAGACGGTCACCTTCTGCACGTCCTTGGGCAGGGGCCCCACCAGGGTCACGCCCTTCACGGGCACGATCTCGCTGATCTGGTGCACGACCATCGCGACCTCGCCCTTGGCCACCAGCTCGGCCGGGTACCCGCCGGGCACGAGGGTCGTCTTCGCCTTCATCGCGTCGGCGATGCCGAGCTGCTGGAGGACGCCGGCGAGATGAATGCCGCTGGTCGCGCCCTGGGCCGGATCGACGTAGGTGATGGACTTCGCCGCCAGCAGCGCCTGCTTGAAAGCCTCCGACGTCGAGATGTCGGGCGCGGGCGTGCCTTCACGCACGCCTACCCCCATGCCGGTGCGGGCGATATCGGTGCGGCTGCCGGAGACGATGCGGTCCTGCTTGATCGACTCGTCGATGGCGACGTCGCTCATGATGACGACGTCCGCGGGGTCGGCGGCGAGCCGCTGGCGCGTGACCCCGACGGTCCCGAACGCCAGCGAGACCTTGTGGCCGGTCTCCTTCTCGAACGCCTGCGCCAGCTCGGTCACGATCGCCCGGACCGCGCCCGCGCTCAGCACCTGGATCTCGGCGGCCTCGGCCCGCCCGGTCCCCACCAGCGCCGCCACCGCGAGCAGGGTGGCGCCCAGCCTCCGCGTCGTCGCTCCGCTCATCGTTCGCCTCCGTTTTTTAGTGCGTAGAAGCCCATGGCTCCACCGGCCAGGATCTGGCGCTTCGCCTCCGCCGACAGGCCCGGCCGCCGGGCGATCATCGCCGGCGCCCCGGGGAAGAAGCCGTCGGGGTGCGGGTAGTCGGTGGCCCAGAGGATCTTGTGCGGGCCGATGTACTCGGCGAGGACGCTCAGGCTGCCCTCCACCGGCTCGAACGAGATCCAGCAATTGCGCTGGAACAGCTCGCTGGGGCGCATGGAGAGGCCGGAGTCGTTGAAGCCCGCGTCGTCGAAGTGCCGGTCCATGCGATCGAGCCAGGGCGCGATCCAGCCGCCACCGGACTCCAGGAAGGCGACGCGCAGCCGGGGATGGCGATCGCAGACTCCGCCCCAGATCATGCTCATCGCGGCCAGCATCATCTCCATGGTGTGCGAGATGATGTGCCGCGCCCCGCGCGTCTCGAAGCGATCGACGCCCACCTGAGGCATGCCGCCGCTGGCCCCCTCGTGCAGCCCGATGGCGAAGTCGAGCTCCTGGGCCTCGCGCCAGAAGGGCTCGTTGTCCGGATGGTGCAGGGGGCGGCCCGCGTACGGGTTCGGGCGGAGGAAGCCGCCCCGCATGCCGAGCTCGCGCCGCGCGTAGCGCATCTCGGCGATGGCCGCGTCCACGGACTGCATCGGCAGCATGGCCACGCCGAAGAGGCGATCGGGGTAGGGGCGACAGTAGTCGGCCAGCCAGCGGTTGTAGGCGCGGCACACCGCGGCGGAGAGCCCGGGATCCTGGATCGCTCCCGCGAAGAGGCCGAGGCTCGGATACAGGAACGCCGCGTCGATCCCGTCCAGGTCCATGTCGGGGATGCGGGCGTGCGGGTCGAAGCCGCCCTTGCGACCCTGGAGATACGTCATGGTGTCGTCGGCGACCACGCCCTGGCGCGCGCCGATGCCCCCGACCACCCCCAGGCCCTTCGAGCTGCCGAGCACCTGGCTCTCGATGAGCAAGCGCTCCTTGCCGTCGGTGTCGATCACGAGCCGGGGCGCCCGATCGCGGTAGGCCGGGTCCATGTAGGTGGTCCATAGATCCAGCGGCTCGAGGATGTGCCCGTCGGCGTCGATGATGTCGTAGGTGCGTCCCATGGCCGGTCTCCTTACGGACGCACGCAGTTGATGTAGGTCCAGCAGCAGCGGAACGCGTCCCGGCCGCCGAACAGCGTGTCCATCGCGTGGCGGATGAGGGCCAGCCGGTCGGCGACGGCTTCCCCCGCGGGCGCCTTGCCGTCGATCTTGGCGGAGCCGCCCACCCAGCCCAGCACCGCCTCGTGGTAGGCGCTGAGGAATTCGAACCAGTCGGCGACTTGGGCCTCGATGGAGCGCGCCCGACGTCCTCCACCGCGAAGCCGGCTTGCTCGAGTTCGCGCAGGTAGAAGTCCAGCGGGCGCACCGGCAGGAACACCTGATCGCGGTGGGCGAGGTGCGCCTGGATGCGGGGCGCGTCGTCGAGCAGGGGCCGGTAGGCAGCATAGCGCGCTTCGTTGCGGACCAGACCGGTCGCGACCTCGTGGATGGCCCAAACCGTCTCGTCCAGGAGCCATTCACTGGGCCCGGCGTGGGGATTGCGGATATTGCCCGACTGTACGAAGGCGCGCCCGCCCGGCCGCAGCACGCGGGCCCAGGAGCCGAGGGTGTCGGCGAGGTCCCGGTACAGATGGATGGCGTTGGTGGAGGCGAGCACGTCCGCCTTGCGCGCCAGCAGCTCCGGCCCCATCACCTCCTCGAGGAGCTCGAGCCGCCGCGCCTCCTTGAGCCAGCGCAGGAGCCGGAAGCCGATGCGCTCCTCGCCGCCGAACTTGTCGAGGGCGACGCGGAGGAACTTGGGGGAGCTGTCCACGATCAGCGTCCCGACGTGGCGGTCGAAGATTCTCAGGTTGAGCCGATCGAGGAGGATCCCGGTGCCCCCCGAGTAGTCGATGAGGAGCTGGCCATCTTCGAGGTGGCGCGCCAGGTCCTCGACCGTCGGATCGAGGTTCCGGTACCAGCCGTGGTTCTCGACGGTGTCGTACCGGAGGCCGAAGGTGTCCATGGGCTGCTGGACCCAGTCCTGCTCGGGAATGCGCGCGAAGCCGGAGGGCCACTGGAAGCGCCTCCGCGGCCCGCGCGCCGACTGGATGGGGGCGCTGACGGCGGCGTGGATGCGCAGAAGATCCGGGATGGTGGCGGCCGGCCGCCGGCCCCAGCCGCACTCGGTGGCGACCCCGAATCCGGACACGAAGCGGTGGGCCGTCTCGATGCGGCGGCGCGTGCCCTCGACGCCGTCGGTGTGGTGCAGCAGACCCAGGTAGAGCTCGGTCTCGGCGCGCAGGCGGAGATCCCGCAGCGGCGCATAGTAAGCCTCGTCGAGCCGCTCCCGCGGGACGGGCAGGTGGATCCAGGTGAGGGGCCGCCCCAGGCTCGCCGCCAGCGCATTGGCGACCTCGACGAGCTTGCCCGCGTCGGCCGGCTCCTTGAAGTGGCGATGCTGGACGTCGCCGTAGCAGAGGTGATAGCCGAGCTGGACGTCCGGGGGCACGTGGCGCGAGATCCGGAGCAGCCGCTCCAGGATGCCGCCCTTGACGTCGCCGAACCAGACCGGGAACACCCCCTCCAGCATCCCGAGCTCGAAATTGGTATCCCACTGGATGGCGAGCTGATCGTGCGGCAATTCCTGGAGGATGGTCCGGAGCTCGCCGAGCACCTGCTCCTCGTAGACGGGCTCGAGGAGCTCCTGATGCTCGGGCACCACGAAGGCGCTGATGGGGGCGAGCGGGGTGGGCAGACAGACCTGGAAGCGACAGGCCACCGGCACCACGCCGTCACGCTTGAGGCGCGCGAAGACCCGATAGGAGGACAGTGCCGCGTCCGCATACCCGAGGGCGCCAAAGGTCACGCTCTCCGCGCGCGCGCCGGCGGCCAGGCGGACGCGGGGCAACGGCCGCCAGCTGTCGGCGCCGGGCGGCACCACCTCGAGCTGGCGCTGGGTGGTGAAGACGGGCAGCTGCCACACGATCCAGTCGGACCGGGGGCCGGTCTCGCCGTCAGGGATGCGGCGGAGGCGGTCGCCGATCTCATCGGCGACGGTGCGGAACACGGCCTCCGAGCTGGCCAGCGGCACGCTGCCGACCAGATGGGCGCCGGATGCCGCGAGATCGGGGGAGACGTTGCTCATGACGGCTCCGAGCATCTGCCCAAAGCCAACCAGGGTCAAGACGGGCCAACGCAGCTCAAGGCGGCGCCGCGTCGCCGTCGCGCTCAGGCGTTGATGTTGGCCTCGAGGATTGCCGGCGACACCTTCCAGGCGGCGGCCGGCTCCGCCTCCAGCCGTCGCTGCAAGGCCTCCAGCTCCCGCTTGAACAGGCCGAACGCCTCGGCTCCCGCGGCGTCCAGCGCGAGATAGCCGAAGTCCTGGAGCAGCGGCGCCCGACGCACGTGCAGGTTGAAGTTCGCGTTGACCAGTCGCTGATACACGTCGAGGGGCTCGCGCTGGCCGCTCCGGTAGACCCGCACCGGCTGGACGTGGGTCCACATCTGATAGTTCCAGAGGCCCGTGCCGAGGATCTCGTGCTCCACCGTCCCCATGTAGATGAACGCGGCGACCAGCCGCGCCAGGGAGAGCACCGTGAGCACGTCGCCGATCAGCGGCCGGATCCCGCCGGGCACAGTGCGCTCGAGGGTCTCCGCCCAGGCCGCCACCGCGTGATCGCCGCGCAACGCCGCGTCGGACGCGTAGTAGAGCGCCAGGTAGCGCCGCGCGTGCGCGTGCATCACGTCGAAGTGCGCGGCGCGGTTCGCCAGGGCGGGCGTGTCGAAGCCGGCCCCGGCGATGCCCCGGCGCTCCGCGTCGCGGTGGGGGTCGAGCCCGGTGATGTCGTAGGCCGGCCAGGTCTCCGTGAAGAGCCCGCACATCCCGCGGTGGGTGAAGCTGAAGATCGAGTCGAACTCGCCCCCCGGGGACATCTGGCCCTTGGTCACGAGCTCGTTGCTGAACTGGGTCCCGAACATGTGGGGCCAGAGCAGGCGCCGCAGCGGGTGGGCGGCCGGCAGGCAGCTCCGGGTCGCGATGGCGAGGAGCCCCCCCGCGGCGAGGTGCACCCAGTTGAAGTGCCGCACCAGGGAGACATCGGTGGTGGCCGCGCAGAGCGCGAGCCGCGTCGCCAGCGACCAGCTCGCGTCCCCGGGCACGTTCGTCCCGAGCTCGCTCTCGATCCGCGCCGCCTCCAGGCGGCGGGCCCCCGCGTTCACGTTGAACAGCACCCGCACGCCCAGGGAGCGCAGGCCTTGATGGTGCTCGTGGCGGGCGAGCCGCCGCAGGTCCCACTGGAAGCCGCCCTCCGGCGCCCGCTCCACGTAGCAGGCGTAGGGCCCCGCGACGGCGAGCGACCCCAGGTCCACGGGCCCCTGGTACTCGGGCGGCAGCACGGGAGCGGGAAGGCACTTACGGTGGGCGGGGGTGTAGGCCTCGTCCAGGGCCTTGTGCGGATCCGCGTCGATGGCGGGCAGTCCCGGCTCCATGGGCGAGAGTCCACCATAGAGACCCACCTGCAAGTCGTAGAAGCGGGACTTGATCGCGGACGCCTCGTCGTCGGGCACATGGTCGCCGACGAGAACGTTCGCCACCGGGATTCGCGGGAACTGACTGGCGAGGCTCACCGCCCCGAGCGTTCGCCCGTCGTCCTGCGGCACCGGGATCCGCACCGGCTTGTTCGCGCCGAGCTTCAGGACTGCGAGCTTGTTCCAGACCGCCTTGCGGACCGTCCACATGGGGCGTGACCTATCGCGCTTCCTTGAAGGCGCCGTCCGACTCGGCGCCGCGGCGCGGCTTCCACTCGAGCGAGTAGTATTCCCCGCGGTCACGGGCCCAGGGGTCGAACGCGTTGACCACGTGGTCCAGCTCCGGCGCCAGCTCGGGGATGGCCCGGAGCAGCACCCGCTTCAGCGGCGAGACCTCCATCTCGTGACCGTTGGGCTGGCCCTTCTCCATGCGCGAGTCGGGGCCGTTCTGGTTCACCCACTGCACGCCGAGGTGGGTGTAGAACTCCGGCCGGAAGCTGGAGGTGAAGAACCGGTCGCTGAACAGCCGGCGCGAGGCGTTGAGGATGAACACCTGGAACTGCGTCTCGGAGATGGCGAAGCCGTGGGGCCGGGGGAACTCCGCCAGCCAGCCGACCACGGTGTCGACGTCCTCGACGTTGTCGACGAGCGAGCCGTCGGGATGGCCGAGGCAATCGGTGATCCGGCTGCCGTCGGCGTTGACCTGCGCGTCGGTGATGACCTTGGACGCGTCGCACCGGTGCTGCCCGTAGACTTGCCGCAGCAGGCCCACCAGCCGCTCCTGCTCCAGCCGCTCGGGCGAGCCCTTGGCCAGGCGCGTGTCGACGAAGTCGTCGAAACGGGTGAGCTGGCGCAGCCCGTACTGCCGCCGGAACTCGTTGAAGCGCGGGACGCCGCGCTCGCGGTCCCGGATCAGGTCCAGCGCGGCGACGTCGATCTTGCCCGTCGCGCTCTGCAGCCGCGGCAGCTCGAGGTTCTGGAGGAACTGCGGGTGGTTCTGCAGGGTGAGGGCGCCCAGGCGCTGCCGGCCCATCGAGAGCGCCCAGCTCGCGAGCCCGCGCTCGCGCATCGCCTGGGTGGCGCGCCCGCGGAACGACTCGACCACGGGGACCTTCATGCGCACCAGGTTGGGATCGGCGTCCCACTGCCGGTACTCGATCAGGTCGGGGACGAGGGCATGCAGGCGATAGACGGTGACGAACTCCTCCGGGAAGTTGAACGGCGAGCCGAAGTGGTTGACCCCGCCGTTGACGTGCTCCGGGTTGGCCAGGCTCCAGGGGGCGCCGTCGGTCGTCTTGCCGCTGCCCAGGCCGAAGATTCCGGGCCCGGACGCGAAGACCGAGTACCACTGCGTGGTGGCCTTCTCGTCCGTCGAGGTCCCGAGGCGGGCGGTGATGCGCTCGAGCGCCCGCTCGACGAGCTCGCGGCCGCGGAAGAGCCCGTGCCAGTTGGCGTTCATGCCCAGGTAGAGTGGCTCGTCATAGAGGAGCTGCGGTGTCCATTCGGTGGTGTGGATCTTGGCGATCCCCGCCGAGACCACGAGCCGCGCGACCTCGAAGAGCTCGTCGGCGGTGATGTCCCGATAGCGGATGACCAGGGCCGGCCGGTCGGGGTGGCGGAGCCCGGAGTCGGCATCAGGCGTCGCCGCCGCCTGCGTGCGGAAGGCGTCGACGAAGAGGTTGTGCTCGCGGGCGAACACCGTGTGGTAGAAGCTCATCCCGATCGTCCAGTTGTCCGGGAAGCCGGTGGCCTCCTGGCCCGCCCACTGCGGCAGCATGGGATCGGACGGCTCGAGCAGCGGCAGGTAGCCCTGCCGCTCACCCGCGCCCGCCCGCTGGCCGAGGGAGACCAGCAGGAGCTTCGCGGCATCGCTGGGCGCGCGCTTCACGCGGCGGCGGGATGTCTCGTCGTGGCCGTAGATCTGCGAGGCGTCCCACCACGCGGTCACGTTGTTGTGCGTGGTCCGGTATGGCCGCGCCAGGTGCTCCTTGCCGCCGTGGCTGAAGGTCGCCGGGTCGCCGCTCTCGGCGATGAGCGCGGGGTCCACGCGGTCGCCCGGGCGACACCCCTGCGACGCCGCCGCGCAGCCGACCGCCATCGTCCCCGGCCCGTTCCGTCCCTCCTGCAGGTGGGAGAACCAGTCGTGCGTCATGAACTGGATCCAGAACGCGGCAAGCACGTTGAAGAACGGCGCCTTCTTGTAGTCGCAGTGGGCGTCCGCCGGCGCGCCCGGCAGGCCGTGGCCCTCGCGGCAGCGCTCCGGCTGCGACTGCGCCCGCGTGAAGAGCGTGCGGCTGATCACCTGCGGGTCCGGCGTGAGCAGACCCAGCCGATCGCCGTGGCGGTTGCGGGCGAGCGCGTCCTTGCCCAGCTCGGGGAACGTCGCCTCGAACTGCACGTTGCGGGCGAACGGCTGCTGCGACGATCCCATCAGCGGGTTCGTGATGTCGTTGCAGAGGCCGGTCAGGTGGCGGAAGCGGATCTGCTCACTTCGGCACACTTGCGTCCCGTCGCCGCCCACCGCCTCGTAGAGCGCGTGCCCCTTGGGAAGCCGCATCGCGGGCCAGACTTTCAGCGCCCGCCCGGCCACACCGTCGCGCCCGCGCACATAGTCCGGGTACGTGCCGCTGCTGTCGAACAGGTTGAACTTGATCAGCTCGATGCGCTGATACTCGAGATCGAGGAGCGCGCCGTCGATGCCCCGGCCGTCGGCGTCGAGGTGACCGGTCCCCGATCCGGGGAAGCGGCTGCCCGCGTCACCCGTTGCCCAGTAGCTCTGCCAGTCGAGCCAGGGCACGCCGCGCCACGCCACCGCCCGCTCGCCGCCCCGGCAGCGCGCGGTGTCCTCCTGGACCTTTCCGAGGAATCGCTCGGCGCGCTCCTCGCCGATGGGACGAAGCCCGCCCAGCGCCAGCCCGAGGCAGGCATCGATGGTTTCCCGCTTGGCGGCACAGCCTGCGAGGGTTACGGCGACGGTGAGGGTCGCCACGAGGCCGGCGACGGCGGGCGAGCTGGACAGGAGCATGGGGCACCTCCTACTTCGGGTCGGAGCGGCTGCGGAGATTCTATACTCGGGCGGAGGAAAGCGTGTCATCGCCGGTCGAACTTCGGGCGCTCGACCCCGCCCGGGTGCGCTAGGATCGCCCCATGGTCGAGGTGCGGCGACTGGGTCCCCAGGTCGGGGCCGAGGTGCGGGGCGTCGACGTCCGGACGCTCGACGACGCCGGGTTCGCGGCGGTCTACCGCGCGTGGCTCGACTGCAACGTCCTCGTGATCCCGGAGCAGGACCTCGCGATCGAGGACTTCCTGCGCTACAGCCGCCGCTTCGGGGTGATCCACCCGCACCCCTCGAAGATGACTCGACACCCCGAGCATCCCGAGATCACCCTGCTCGGGGTGGACAAGTTCGGGCCCGACGGCGCGCTCGACATGGCGATCTACCGGCGGGGCGCCGAGGGCTGGCACACCGACGGCGCCTACGACGAAGAGCCGTTCAAGGCCACCCAGCTCTACGCCCTTGCGGTGCCGAGCCGGGGCGGCGACACGCACTTCGCCAGCATGTACGCGGCGTACGACGCGCTGCCCGCGCCGCTGAAGGCGCGCCTCGAGGGCCGGCGCGGGGCCTTCACCTACGGCGGCCGTAAGAAGGCCACCGCCCTGCTCGACCAGGAGGACCGTGAGTGGACACCGGTCCACCACCCGATCGTCCGGACGCACCCGGAGACCGGGCGGAAGGCGCTCTACTTCGATCCCGGCAAGATCCTGCGCATCGAGGGGGTGGAGGCGGCCGAGAGCGACGCGCTCATCGAGGAGCTCACCGAGCGCATGATCCAGCCCGGCGGCGAGTACACCCACCGCTGGCGCAAGGGAGACGTCGTCATCTGGGACAACCGCTGCTCCTACCACAAGGCGGCGGGCGACTACCCGCCCGAGGAAGACCGCATCCACTGGCGCGTGTCCATCAAGGAAAGCCCGGGCCCCTCGAGCGCAGCCGCCTGATCCCTCATCCGCGGCATCCGCCCGGCACCCCGAGCGGCTGCCGTCCCCCTGGTCGTATCCACACCTGCCCGTTCCGGTACCGGTTGATGGTCCAGTCATCGACGACGCAGACAAACCCCGCCCGGCGCGCGTAGTCGATCAGCGCGGCGTCCATGGGCGGGTTCCAGTGGAAGCGAAAGGGACCGAAGCCGCCCACGATCGCGGCGGGAGGCGAGACGGCGAACAATGTGTCGAGCGTGGCCGGCCCCACCCCGCGCAGCTTCGCTACCCGTTCCGCGGAATAGGCGTCCGCGCTGCGAAAGAAGAAGGGGCCCGCGGCGAATTCCGGGAGCACGCGATTCACGTCCATGACGACGATGGGAAACAGCGTGGCGACGTGCCCCGCCACGCCGTGCTGCGCGAGGATCTGCGCAATCCAGACGGCGCTGCGGTGAGTCTGGATGCCCGTCCAGTGATCCAGGTCCGCACTCCGCACGAGCAGGCGACCGTAACTCTGGAAAGCCGGGACGGCGGGCGCGAGACTGACGATCAGCAGCGCCGCCGCCAGCCATCGAGGAAGGCCGGGTCGGGCCGCGGCATAGGCGCGTCCCGCCAGCAAGGTGCCGAGCGCCGCCACCGGCGCGAAATACATCGCAAACGGGCCGACCAAGGTGGCGAACGTCAGGGCGCCTCCGAACAATCCCGCCAGCGCGATCGTTCGCGCGTCCCAGTGGCGTGGACGCCAGTGCTCCCGAAACCCGCGGCGGGCCAGAACGATCGCGGAAAAGGCGAAGATGCAGAGGATGGTGGCGTTGCCGTGGCGGATCATTTGTCCCGGCAAGGACCTCACCTTGCGCTCGAGGGTCAGCAAATCGCCAATACCTTGCGCGCGATACCAGTCATACCCCGCGGTCAGGTGAAACTGCAGCGTCAAGAACACGAAGCGGTCCTGGTGGACCACCAGGTAATAGATCAGCGGGAGTATGGCCAGGGTGGCTCCGGCCAGGAACGATCCGGTGCGCGGGGCGCGAAAGGGCCGATTCGCTTCGCGGCGGACGTACTCGTCGTACAGGAAGGTGGCGGCCAGCACCGGGGCGGCAAAGAGATACGTATACTTTGTCGCCGCCGCCAGCGCCACGAAGAAGCCCCCCGACATCGTCCGGGCGGCGCTCTGCGAGATCGCGCCATCCGCGCCGAGACAGAGCCGCAGTCCCACCAGCAAGAAGACCAGCGGCATGATGTCATTCCGGGAGTAGACCAGGGGACCCTTGGTGAACGGAGACGTCGCGAACGCGAGGACCAGCGCCAAGGCGCCGACTCGACCGGTCCCGCAGGAGCGCAGCAGGGAAAAGAGTAGCGCACAGGAGCCGAACGCCAAGAGCCAGGTCACCACACGCGCGGCCAGCAGGTACCAGCCGTCGAGCGCGTCGAAGACCACGCCCAGGATCCAGGTGTAAAGCGGGGGTTGAAAGGAGATGAAGTCGCGATACACGGACAGCCCCCGCGCAAAATATGCGCCCGCCACGTACTGCTCCTCGTCGTAGTTCAACCGTGTCGTCATGGCGGCCGCGAACAGGACCACGGCAAGGGCGACGAAGGCAGCGGTGAGCGCGAGGCGGGTGGCGAGTCGACTCTTACCCCACTTAAGCGTTACGCGGATCCATTCCGACCACCGGGAATCAAGAAAATCAATGCCAGTGGCGGCCAGACGCGGGAGAAACACGAACCCCACTATACTCCGCGATCTGCCGGCGCCCATCAAAGTGGGCGTCGTGGAGCGCGTGAACCGCCCCGGCGACTACCCCAGGAAGTCGCGGCAGAGCTCTTCCCACATCATGGCGGACAGGCGCAGGCTCTCCGTGTCCACACGCTCGTTGTGCCCGTGGAACATGATCGGGTACTCGGTGTAGGGGATACGCGTGGAGTGCAGGCCGAAGCCGTAGGCGGGGATGCCCTTCCAGCGAAAGAAGCGCGCATCGGTGCCACCGGTGGTCATGGCCGGCACCACCGTGCTGCCGGGCATGAGCGTGCCGGCCACGCGCGACATGGCCCGCATGATCGGCGTGTCGAGGGAGGAGAGTGAGCCGCCGCGCCGCCGGTTGGGCGGGGTGTCGATGGTCACGCGGTCGGCGAGATCGCCCATCGCCTCTTTCAACATGGCCTCCACCTCGTCCGACGTGATCCCGGGCAGGGCGCGGATGTCCACCTGGATCTCGACTCGATCGGGAATCACGTTCACCTTGCTGCCCCCGTGCGCCACGTTGGGCGAGAACGTGGTGTGGGTGCAGGCATGGGCCTCGCGAGCGAGGGTGGCGTTGTCCATGTCGCGCGCGGCCTTCCACACCCGATCGGGATCGACGAGGGCGGCGGTGAGGTCGGGGTCCAGCTCCAGCGCGGTGATGTAGTTCTTCCACGCATCCAGGATGCGCGCGGCCGGCCGGTAGTCGGCGATGCGCTGGATGATGATGGCCGCGGTGACCAGCGCATTGTCGGTGCGGAACGGACGCGAGCCATGCCCCGGGGTGCCGTGGACGACCAGGCGGCGCCAGTTGCCGCCCTTCTCGCCCACCGACACGCGCAGCTTGTACCCCGAGGGTGTCGGGATGGGCACGCCGCCGCTCTCGGTCACCACGTAGTCGCACTTCACCGCGTCGAACTCGTGCTCGACCAGGTGCTCGGCGCCGTAGACGCCGCCCGCCTCCTCGTCCGCGACCGCGAGATAGATGAGCGTCCCGCGGGGCCGCCAGCCGGTGGTGCGCAGCCGGCGCGTCGCCACCGCCATGGTCGAGGTGAGGTTGAGCATGTCGATGGCCCCGCGCCCCCACACCACGCCGTCCACCAGCTCGGCGGCGAAGGGATCGCGCTTCCAGCCCGACGGGCTCACCGGGACCACGTCGGTATGCCCCATGAGGAGCAGGGTGGCGGCCTTGGGGTCACTGCCCTGGATGCGCGTGATGAGGCTCATGCGCCCCGGGGAGGATGTGTAGCGCTCGCAGGACAGCCCCGACCCCGCGAAGTAGCTCTCCAGCGCATCGCAGCTCCGCGACTCGCCCCCCGACGATTCCTCGCCGGTATTCACGCAGGCGTTGCGGATCAGCGTGCGGAGCAGCTCGGTGGACTCGGTCTCGATGGTGGCTTCGGTGGTGGGCATGCTAGGTCCTCCGGGGGCTGGCGTCGACGGCGGGGCGGATCTCGCGGGCGAAGCGTTCGAAGATCGCCACCATGTCGTCGAGGTCGCGGTAGCGGGCTTCCAGGAGGAAGGAGCCGACCCCGAGCTCCCGGTAGCGTCGGATGTCGGCGACGATCTGGTCGGGCGTGCCCTGCAGCGGCTTGCGGTCGGCGCCGCCGGGCGTGTCGCGGAAGGAGAGCCCCACGCGGAGTGTGATGGCGAGGTCCGCGAATTCCCGGTTGCGCTTCGCGCACTCCTCGCGGAGCCGCGCGATGTCGCGCTCGAAGGCATCCGGCGGCGTGAACGCGGCGTGCCAGCCGTCCCCCAGCTCGGCCACCCGGCGGAGCGCGCGTGGGGTATGGCCGCCCACCCAGATGGGGATGGCCTTGCGCGGCGGCGGGGGCACCACGCCGATCTCGTCGAAGGAGAAGAATTCCCCCTGATAGCGCGCGCGCTCTTCCGACCAGCAGGCGCGCATGATGCGGATGGCCTCGTCGGACCAGGCGCCCCGCCGGTCGTAGTTGCCGCCGAGGATCTCGATCTCCTCCCGCATCCAGCCCACCCCCACCCCGAGGATGACCCGGCCCTCGGCCAGGTGGTCGAGCGTGGCCAGCATCTTCGCGGCGAGCACGGGATGCCGGTGCGGGAGCACCAGGACGGTGGTGCCGAGCTGCGCGCGCTCGGTCACGCCGGCCACCAGCGCCAGGGTGGTCAGCGGCTCGAGGAACGCGGCGGTCGGCGGCAGGGGGAACTGGCCGCTGGGATTGTAGGGATACTTCGACTTGATGGTGTAGGGGAGCACCACGTGATCGCTGGCCCAGAGCGACTCGTAGCCCAGCGCTTCCATCTTCCGCGCGAAGGCCAGGACATTGCCGCGGGTGGCGATGGGGCCGAATACCGGCAGGTGGCAGCCGAAGGTCAGCGGGGCGGCGGGCATGGGAGACTAGTCGCGGCGCGCGCCTGATTCGTAGACGATCTGGCCACCCAGCTCGTCGGTGGCGATCATTTCCGCCAGCCGGGCGCGCTGGATCTTGCCGCTCGAGGTCTTGGGGATGGTGCTGGGCCGGACGAGGAGGACCTTGGCGGGCCGGTGGCCGCGCGCGAGGTGCACGCGCTGGACGATCTCGCGGACGAGTGCGGAGAGGGTCTCGCGGTCGCCGCCGTCGCCACGCACCTCGGCCACGATGTGCAGGCGCTGGGTGCCGGTGCGCTCGCTGTCGATCCCCACCGCCGCCGAGTAGCGGATGCCGCCCACGTGGTCGACCACTTCCTCCACGTCGGCAGGGGCCACGTTCTGGCCGCCGAGGATGATGAGGTCCTTCACGCGTCCGGTGACGAAGAGATAGTCCTCGGCGTCGAGGAAGCCCAGGTCGCCTGTCCGGAGCCAGCCGTCGGGCGAGAGCACGCGCCGAGTGGCCTCGGGGTTGTTGTAGTAGCCCTGCATGATGCCGGGGCTCTGGACCACGATCTCGCCTTCCACCCCCGCACCCACCACCTGGTCCTCCTGCATGATGCGGACCGACACGCCCCGGCACGGGTGGCCCACCGACAGGAACTTGCCGGACGTGTCGAGGCGCAGCGGCGTGAAGCGCGGCCAGATCGCGACCGCGAGGGTGGCCTCGGCCAGGCCGTAGCAGGGCGTGATGATGTTGTGGATGTCGAACTTCCGCTCGAAGGCCTCGATGGTGCTGAGCCGTACCGGCTCGGCGCCGGACAGGGCCTGCTTCAGCGAGGACAGCTCGATGCCGGTGGTGTCGGCGATGTTGCGGACGCAGTTCCGGTAGCCGAAGTCCGGCGACACCGTGAAGGTGGCGCGCACGCGGGTGACGAGCTCCAGCCAGTCGCGCGGGTTCTTGAGGTCCGGCGGCAGCAGATAGAGCGGCGCCCCCGTGGTGGGCGGGGTGAAGGCGCAGCCGATCAGCCCCATGTCGTGATAGAGCGGCAGCCACGACACCACGGTGTCCTCGCGGGTCAGCTGGGCGGCCTCTGCCATGAACTCCACCGTGCGGCACACATTGGCGTGGCTCAGCACCACGCCGCGCGGCTGCCCCGTGCTGCCCGAGGTGTACTGGATGAAGGCGACATCGTCCTCTCTGATGGCGGGGAATGGTGGAACGGGGGCGTCGGCCTCGAGGTCGGCCGGCTCCAGGACGTGCCGGATATTCGCCGCCCCGGCCGCGGACTCGTCCACGCCCGTCCGGAACCAGCCGATGGTGACCACGGCCTTGGCCTCGGAGTCGCGGAAGATATTGGCGGTGGCTTCCACGCCGAGCGTGGGATACAGGGGCACGGGCACGGCCCCGAGCCGCAGGGCGCCGAAGAAGGTGTAGAAGAACTCCGCGCAGGTCGGGTAGATCAGACAGACCTTGTCCCCGCGTTCCACGCCGAAGCGCCGGAGCCCCGCGGCGTAGCGCTCGCTCTCGCGCCAGAGCCGGCCGTAGGGAACGGGCGTGTCGAAGAGAGTGAAGTAGGCCTTGTCGGGGTCGGCGGTGGCCCGCTGACCCATCAGCTCCACCAGGGTCCCGGCCTTGATCACGCCGGGTATCCGGGGGACGGTCCCGCTGGGTTTCGCGTCGCGGCGATCATGGGAGGCGGCCCATTCTAGCGGATCGCGGCGGCCCCGGAAAGCGTCACCGTTCGATGACGATGTGGTCGAAGGTCTCCGCGTACGCATAACCTTTCGGCTTGCCCAGCTCGGCGTTCCGCTCGCGTACGCGCTTCTCGACGGCGGCGAAGTCCTTGAACTGGCTCGCGTGACAGGCCAGCGCCTTGAGCTTGAGATCCATGGTCTCGGTGATGTCCACCACGATCTCGGGCGTGTCCCACCACATGAGATAGACCTCCTTCACCTTGTGGGGCTCGAGGCCCTGGGCGAGGAGCTCGGGGAAGGCCATGTGGTCGCGGGCGAGGGGATAGACGCAGTCCAGCGCGATCCCGGCGGCGGCGCGATGGTCGCGGTGAGAGGCGCCGAGATTCTTGGTGCGGTGGGGATTCTGGACGATGAGGAGATCGGGCCGATGCCGGCGGATCTGGGCGGTAACCGCCATGCGGCTCGCGCGCGTGTTCTCGAGCTCGCAGTCGGGAAAGCCGAGGAACTCCACGGTCTCCACCCCGAGGACCCGCGCGGCATTCTGCTGCTCCTCCTCGCGGATCTCCGCGAGGCGCTCGGGGGTCATGGTGCGGTCGCCGGAGCCCTTGTTGCCGTTGGTGACGATGCAGTAGGTGACGTGCTTGCCCTCCCGGACCAGCCGGGCCACCGTCCCGCCCGCGCCGAACTCGGAATCGTCCGGATGGGCGGTCACCACCATCACGCGCTGGATACGCTCGGTCATGGATTCTCCTTTCCCCGCCTTATAATGCGGGCCGTGGCGAAGAAATCAAGCAGTCTCTTGCTGCTCGCCGTCCTCGTGGTCTTCGCCATCATCGGAGCCCTGCCCGGCGAGGTGGCGCAGATCCGGGTCGGCCCGCTCTCGCTGCTCTGGTGGTGGGGCGGCGTGCTCGGACCGCTGGTCGCCGTGCTGGCGGCTCTGGTCCCGGCGGGCACGCGCGACGAGCCCAGCGCCGAATGACCGGTGCCGGCGGGATCCTCGCCGTCTGGCTCTCGCCCGCGGTCTGGCTCACTCTGCCCGCACTGTTCCTTGCGCACGGCGCGGGCGCGCTGTGGCCCGGTCTGCTTCTGGTGGCGGCCCCGCTACTCGCGCTCGCGGTTCGGCGCGCTCCATCGGACCCGCGGCAGCGCGCGCCGGTGCCGCTGATCCACATCGTCATTCTCTTTCTTGCCGTGGGCGTGCTCATCTGGGCGGGACTCATCATGGCGGGCGACGTGGCGCTGCGGCTCGGGGGCCCGCGCTGGCACGGTATCGCCCTGGCCGCCTGCGGCGGGCTCCTCCTCACCGCCTGGCGGGGAGCCGGCCGCGCGCTCCCGGCGCTGCTGCTGATCGCGGCCCTCGGCCTGGGCCTGCCGCTGGTGCTGCTGGCGCGCGTTGCCGGCGTGGGCCCGCTGGATGCCTGGCGGGTGGTGGCCACCCGCCCGGCCTTCACCTTTCCCCCCGGGAGCCCGTGGGTGGCGGAGGGCCGCGATCTCCGTTTCGCCCAGGGTCACCGGGCCCTGCACTTCCAGGAGGAGCACCGGCTCACCGCGGCGGGCGAGGCGGCGCTGCGCCTCGGCACCCGCGACGGGCGGCAGACGACGGAGCGCGCGATCTCGCTGGCCGCGGGCCAGTCCCTGACGGTGCGTCCCGGCGACCGGCTCGAGGCCACGCCCGGCGCGCGCCTGCGCTTCGAGACGGGCCGTCGCGTGCCCGGCGCTCCCGACACGGGCGTGGCCTGGGCCGCCGGCGCGGCGGGCGGCACGCGCGCCGGATTCCTCCAGCGCCTGGGGCTGGCGGTCACCGTGCTGGGCGGTGGCATCGCGCTGCTCGGGCCCCCGCTCGTCGGGCGTCCCTCGCGCCGCGCGCTCGCGGTGGTGGGGGTGGCGCTGGTCGGCGTGCTCTGGCTCGCGCAGGGCTGGGCGGTGTACACGGCGCTGCGCGCACCGGAAGTGTTCCTCGGCGGCATCTCGCCGGAATGGCTGCTCGACGTGCCGGCGCTCGTGCTCACCAGCCGGACCAGCGCGTGGCGGGCGCAGACGATGCTCGTCATCGCGGTGGCGGCGGGCTTTCTCGCGTCCACGGTGGCGCTGCGCGCGCGGCTGTCGGCCGCGGACACCACCGGCGGCGGCGAGATCGGCAGCGATCTCGGCCTCTGGAGCATGGTCTTCGGCGTGGCCGCGCTGGCGAGCCTCTGGGCGGTGGATCCGTGGCGGCTCGCGCTGGCGGCGCTCGGCGCGGCGGCGGCGGTGCTGGTGCCGGCCGCCCTGCTTCCCGGCGCGGCCTCGCGGCCGGTGGTGGCGACGGCGGCGGGCCTCGCGGGTCTCACCGTGTTCGCGCTGCTCCTGCTCGCCGGCCGCCTGGGGGGCGGAGGCTCGTGGCTGGACCCGGTATACGAGCAGCCCGCGCTGGCCGCCGTGCCCGCCGGCATTGTCGTGCTGTGGCTCGGCGCGCGGCGCGCGGGCGCCTGATCCGATGGCCGCCGCGCCGGACGACAAGGGGGCGCTGTACACGCGCGCCCTCCTGGCCGCGATCGCGATCACCATCGCCATCCACGTGGCGACCTATTTGCTCCAGGCCGTGCTGCCCTTTCACGCGACCGCGCTGGGCGCGACCGGCACCCAGGTGGGCTTTCTCTTCTCGATGAACGCGGGAGTGGCCATGTTCCTCCGTCCCGCGGTCGGAGGCTGGGTGGACCGCTACGGGGTGCGCGTGGTGCTCGTGCCGGGCGTGCTGGTGCTCGCCCTCACCTCGCTGGCCTTTCACGCGGCGGCGTCGCCGGTCGCGCTCATCGCGCTGATGGCCGGCATCGGGCTGTCCAACGGGCTGGTCTCCACCGCGGCGGGCGTGCTGGCGGCGCAGGCGACGGTGCCGGCGCGCCGCGGGGAGGCCCTCGGTGTCTACTACGTGGCGACGTCGCTGGCGGTGACGATGGCGGCGCCGGGCGGCATCGCGCTCTACCGCTGGGGCGGCATACGGCCCGCCTACGTGGTGGTCACCGTGCTGGCCGTCACCATCGCGGCGCTCACGTTCCTCATGACGCCGGCGGGCCCGTCCGGCCCGCCCGCCGCCTCGGCACGGTTCCGGTTCTGGAGCCGGCACGCGCTGGGGCCGGCCGCGGTGATGGTGCTGGTGACCCTGGGCTGGAGCTCGATCGTCGGGTTCGTGCCCCTGCATGCCGTGCGCCACGGCCTCGACGCCGTGCTGCCATGGTTCTTCGGCATCTACTCGGGCTGGCTGCTGCTCTGCCGGGTCCTCCTGCGCGGCCTCTCCGATCAGATCGGGCGCGCGCGCGTGCTCGTGCCCGCCATGGCCGCCTCCGCGCTGGGCTTCCTGCTCCTGGCCCTGACGCCGCCCAGCGCGATGGTGCTGCTCGTCGCGGCCTTTCTCCTCGGCACCGGCGCCTCGCTGACGTATCCGACCATGGTGGCGCTGCTGGTGGACCGCACCCCGGACCGCGAGCGCGGGCTCGCCATGGGCACGCTGTCCGCCTCCTGGGATGTGGGCGTCGTGGTGGGCTCGGCACTGGTGGGCGCCGTCATCGAGCGCGCCTCCTTCGGCACGGGCTTCGGCGTGGGCGCGGCGGGCGCCTGCGCGGCGGTGGCCCTCTTTCTCGCGTTGGAGCGTCGCCTCGATCGGGCGCCCGCTTACTCTCGGCCAGCGGCCGGGGTATGATCGGGGATCATGGCCAACGATCGCATCGTCATCCGGGGGGCCCGCGAGCACAACCTCAAGGCCATCGACCTCGAGATCCCGCGCGATCAGCTCGTGGTGATCACGGGACTGTCCGGCTCGGGCAAGTCCTCGCTCGCGTTCGACACCATCTACGCGGAAGGGCAGCGCCGGTATGTCGAGTCACTGTCCGCGTACGCGCGGCAGTTCCTCGAGCAGATGGAAAAGCCGGACGTGGACTCCATCGAGGGGCTCTCGCCCGCCATCTCCATCGAGCAGAAGACCACGTCGAAGAACCCGCGCTCCACCGTGGGGACCGTCACCGAGATCTACGACTACCTGCGCGTGCTGTTCGCGCGCGTGGGCGTGCCGCATTGCCCGCAGTGCGGCAAGGAGATCTCCGCGCAGACCGTCCAGCAGATGGTGGATCGCGTGCAGACCCTGCCGGGCGGAAGCCGCCTCCTCGTCCTGGCCCCGGTGGTGCGCGGGCGGAAGGGGGAGTACCGCAAGCTCTTCTTCGACCTCAAGCGCCAGGGCTACGTGCGGGTGCGGGTCAACGGCCAGGTCCGCGAGCTGACCGAGGACATCGAGCTGGCCAAGACGAAGAAGCACACCATCGAGGTGGTGGTGGACCGCATCATCATCCGCGAGGGGCTGGGGACGCGGCTGGCCGACTCCCTGGAGACCGCGCTGCGGCTGGCCGACGGCGTCGCCCAGGTCGAAGTCGTGGACGGCCCGGCCATGCTCTTCTCGGAGCGCCTGGCCTGCGCCGAGTGCGGGATCTCGTTTCCCGAGGTCTCGCCGCGCATGTTCTCGTTCAACAATCCCTACGGCGCCTGCCCCGCCTGCGGCGGCATCGGGACGCGCTACGAGGTGGATCCGGCGCGGGTGGTGCCGGAGGAGAAGCGCAGCCTCAACCAGGGAGCCCTGGCGCCCTGGGCGGGCCAGCCGGGCAGCGTCTTCAAGCAGACGCTGCAGGTGCTGGCGCGCCGCCACAAGTTCAGCCTCGACACGCCGTGGGGCAAGCTCTCGAAGACGGCGAGGGACATCATCCTCCACGGCGAGACCGGCGACGGGTTCGAGGGCGTGCTGAAGATCCTCGACCGCAAGTACAAGGAGACCCTGTCCGAGGACTCGCGGGGGGAGATCGAGCACTTCATGACGCTTCAGGATTGCCCCGCCTGCGAGGGCTCGCGCCTCCGGCCGGAGGCCCTCGCGGTGAAGATCGCGCGCCGCTCCATCGCCGACCTGGTGCGGCTGCCCATCAAGACCGCGGGCGAGTTCTTCGACACGCTCAAGCTCACCGAGCGCGAGGTGGCCATCGCGCGCCGGGTGCTGAAGGAAGTGCGCGAGCGGCTCGGATTTCTCACCGCGGTGGGCCTCGACTACCTGACGCTGGCCCGCCCCGCCGCCACGCTGTCCGGCGGGGAGGGGCAGCGGATTCGCCTGGCCACCCAGATCGGCTCCAGCCTGGTGGGCGTCCTCTATATCCTGGACGAGCCGTCCATCGGGCTCCACCAGCGGGATAACCGCCGGCTCCTCGACACCCTCAAGCGGCTGCGTGACCTGGGCAACACGGTGCTGGTGGTCGAGCACGACGAGGAGACCATCCGCTCGGCGGACTTCGTCGTGGACCTGGGCCCCGGGGCAGGCGAGCACGGCGGCCACGTGGTGGCGATGGGAACGCCCGACGAGATCGTCAGCAACCCGGCCTCCTTGACCGGACGCTTCCTGGCCGGGAAGGAGCAGATCCGGCCGCCGGCCGGGCGCCGGGCCCCCGAGGGGAAATTCCTCGTGATTCACAACCCGCGCGAGCACAATCTCAAGGGCATGAACGTCCGCATCCCGCTCGGCACCTTCACCTGCGTGACCGGCGTGTCGGGCTCGGGCAAGTCCACCCTCGTCAACGACATCCTCTACCGGGCGCTGGCCCAGATGCTCCACCGCGCGGGCGACCGGCCGGGCGCGCATGACCGCATCGAGGGCGCGCAGCACCTCGACAAGGTCATCGACATCGACCAGTCGCCCATCGGCCGGACGCCGCGCTCCAACCCGGCCACCTATACGGGCGTCTTCACCCTGATCCGCACGCTGATCGCGCGGACCTCGGACGCCCGGGTGCGCGGCTATGAGCCGGGGCGGTTCTCCTTCAACGTGAAGGGCGGCCGCTGCGAGGCCTGCCAGGGCGACGGGCTGGTGAAGATCGAGATGCACTTCCTGCCCGACGTGTACGTGACCTGCGAGGTCTGCAGGGGCAAGCGCTACAACCGCGAGACGCTGGAAGTGCGGTACAAGGGCAAGAACGTCGCCGAGATCCTGGACATGACGGTGGCGGAGGCGCTGGAATTCTTCGAGCCGGTGCCCGCGATCAAGCAGAAGCTCAAGACCCTGCACGACGTGGGGCTGGACTATATCCGGCTCGGCCAGGCGGCGACCACGCTGTCCGGCGGCGAGGCGCAGCGGGTGAAGCTCGCCACCGAGCTCAGCCGGCGTGCCACCGGACGGACGCTGTACATCCTGGACGAGCCCACCACCGGGCTGCATTTCGCGGACATCCGGCGCCTGCTGCAGGTCTTGAACCAGCTGGTGGACCAGGGCAATACGGTGGTGATCATCGAGCACAACCTCGACGTCATCAAGACCGCGGACTGGATCATCGACCTCGGCCCCGAGGGGGGCAACGAGGGCGGGCGCGTCATCGCCGTCGGCACGCCGGAAGAGGTGACGCGTCAAGCGGCGAAGTCCTACACCGGGGAATTCCTTAAGCGCGCGCTCCGGGAGGCGTCATGAGGCGCACCAAGATCGTCTGCACCATCGGACCGGCTTCCTCGAGCCGCGAGATGCTGGACCGGCTCGTGGCCGCCGGGATGGACGTGGCCCGGCTCAACTTCTCGCACGGCACCCACGAGGAGCACGCGGAGGTGATGCGGTCCATCCGCGAGGGCGAGGCCACCTGGGGCCACCCCGTCACCATCGTGCAGGACCTCCAGGGCCCGAAGGTGCGGCTCGGCCGCTTCGTGGGCGGGCAGGCGCTCCTGCTCAACGGCGAGACCTTCACGCTGTCGGCCAAGAACATCATGGGTACCGACACGCGGGCCACGCTGTCGCATCCCGAGTTCCTCCCCGTGCTCAAGAAGGGCGATCAGGTGTGGATGGACGACGGGATGATCCAGCTCGTGGTGGAGTCGGCGTCCGCGGAGGAGGCGGTGTGCCGGGTGACGGCGGGTGGGGTGGTGTCCGATCACAAGGGCATCTCGCTACCGCGCATTCCGGTGCCGGTGGCCTCGCTCACCGAGAAGGACCGCGAGGACCTGCGCTTCGGCATCGCCCAGGGCGTGGACTACGTGGCGGTGTCCTTCGTGCGCAACGTCGCCGACATCCAGGAGGTGCGGAAGTTCATCCACGCCCAGGGGGCGGATCTTCCCATCATCGCCAAGCTCGAGCGCGCCGAGGTGATGGGCAACCTGCCCGGCATCCTCCCGCTGGTGGACGCGGTGATGGTGGCGCGCGGCGACCTCGGCGTGGAGGTACCGCTGGAGGACGTGCCGGTGATCCAGAAGGAGATCATCCGGCAGGCGCGGCTGGCCAAGGTGCCGGTGATCGTCGCCACCCAGATGCTCGAGTCCATGGTGCGCCACATCCGCCCCACGCGCGCCGAGGTGACCGACGTGGCCACCGCCATCTTCGACGGTGCCGACGCCACCATGCTCTCGGCGGAGACGGCGACCGGGCGTTTCCCCGCGGAGACGGTGCGGGTGATGGCGCGCATCGCGGAGCGCGCGGAACAGGCGTTGTCCAAGAACCCCGCGGACCAGCGCCGCGGGGAGCGCGGGGAGGCCTACGGCTTCCCGGAGGCCACCTCGCAGGCGGCCTGCCACGCCGCGCGGGTGCTGCACGCCAAGGCCATCGTGGCCTTCACCCAGTCGGGGTTCACCGCGCGTCTCATCTCGGAGGAGCGGCCGGACGTGCCCATCCTCGCGCTGACGCCCTTCCCCGAGGTGCAGCGGCGGCTCGGCCTCTACTGGGGAGTCGTCTCGCGCCTGATCCGGAAGGTGGAGACCACCGACGAGATGGTCGACGAGATCGAGTCCACCCTGCTGTCCGACGGGACCGTGCGCAACAACGACGTGCTCGTCATCATCTCGGGCGCGCCGATGTGGGTGACCGGGACCACCAATCTGCTGAAGTTCCACCGCGTCGGCGAGCGCCGCTAGTGCCGGGCCAATTGACTTCGCCATACTTCGTTCTCGGTCGGCGCCGCCCCTCGACGTACAACCACGTACGCCTCGGGCCGTCGCCTCCCTCGGGCCTCGTCTGGCTCGCCACTTGGCCCGGCACTGTTCCAGGGAGACCGTGATGGCCTACCAGACGCTCGGATACGAGGTGAAGGACGCGATCGCCACCCTCACCCTCAACCGTCCCGACGCCTACAACGCGCTCAACCTCACCCTCGGGCGGGATCTCTTCCACGCCACGCTGGAGGCGGACGAGGATCCCGGGGTCCGGTGCATCGTGGTGACGGGGGCGGGGAAGGCCTTCTGCGCGGGCGGCGACGTCAAGGACTTCGCGGAGGCGGGCGACCGCGTGGGGGTGGTGATCAAGGAGCTGACGACCTATCTCCACGGCGCGGTGTCGCGCCTGGCGCGGACCGCCAAGCCGGTGATCATGGGCATCAATGGCATCGCCGCCGGCGGCGGGATGAGCTTCGCCCTCGCCGGTGATCTCGTGGTGGCGGCGGAGTCGGCGAAGTTCACCATGGCGTATTCTCGGATTGCGGCCTCCCCCGACGGCTCCTCGTCGTATTTCCTGCCGCGCCTGATCGGGCTGCGCCGGGCGCTGGAGCTGCACTACACCAACCGTGTCCTCACCGCCCGCGAGGCACTGGACTGGGGGCTGGTGAATCGCGTGCATCCGGACGCGGAGTTTCCGGGCGCCCTGGCCGGGCTGGCCCGCGAGCTGGCGGCGGGGCCCACCCTGGCCTTCGGCCGCGCCAAGCAGCTCTTCCACCAGTCCACGCAGGAAAGCCTGGAGACCCAGATGGAGCTCGAGGCGCAGGCCATCGCCGCCAGCGGCCATACCGCGGACTTCCAGGCGGGCGTGAAAGCCTTCGCCGCCAAGCAGCCGGTCAGCTTCCGGGGACGCTGACCGCTTGGCCTCGGGAAGCTGGGAAGACGTGGCGCGCGGCTATCGGCGCTACCGGCAGCTGCCGGTGTGGGCGGGGCAGAAGGCGATGCCGAATAATCAAGGACTTCTGTCGCGTGAGCTGATCCGGGACATGAAGGCGCGCGGCGCCAAGGCGGCCGCGGACGTGGAGGCCGCGCTGGCGCGCCTGGTCGGTGAGGCCGCGCTACCAGAGACCCCCCGCACGCTCGAGCAGCGTCACGTGGACGGCCTCGCCGCGAAGCGGCGGCTGGGACGGGAGACGCTCGAGGCCCTCTGGGAGGCCATCGTGTTCGACCGGGGCGGCTACACCTGCGCCTACTGCGGCCGGACGCCGGAGAGCGTCTCCCACGCGGAGGGCCGGCGGCGCGGGCTGCTCCTGGTGGTGGACCACTTCAGCGCCCGCTCGACGCTGGCCGAGCGGCACCGCCTCGACAATAGCGTCACGTCCTGCGCGTCCTGCCGTGCGGTGAAGGCCGACCTGCCGCGCGATCCCTTCCTCGACGAGCTGCGCTCGCAGGCGAGCGCGGTGGCGGCGCGGCACGCGCGCTCGGAAGGCGCGCGCGGGGAGGCCGCCGGCTGATGAAGCGCGGCCGCGCGGCGCAGGCCGCGCTCCTGCTCTCCCCCTTCCTGATTTCCCTCCTGCTGTTCCCGCCCGCCCCGTTTTCGGCTGGTCGCTCTCCGTCGGCTCCACCACCGGCAATCGTGTGGCCGCCGGGCGCGGCAGCTTTCCGCGCTTTCACGCGTTCGGCATCGCGACCGAGGTGCCGATGCGCTGGGTGGTCCTGCTGGACCCGACGCGGCTCGCCACCGTGGATCGCGAGGGCACGATGTGGATCCTCGACGCCTCCCGCAGCGGACTCGGCGTGGCGGCGCGCTACGGCGAGGTGGTGAACCCGGAGGCGCCGCCCGCGGTGGTGGCGCTGGACGAAGACCAGGTGGGCCTGGCCCTGATCGGCCGCGACGGCCGCCTCATGCTCTGGAGCGATGAGGCCCTGCGGAGCTACGACGTGGGGGCGCCGCTCTCTCAGCTCGCCGTTCCCACCCCGGTGCGGCTGACCGGCCAGCACTGGGATGATCTGCTCGCGGTGGCGGCGGACGGCGCGGTGGTGCTCATCGGCGGCCTGCCCTCGGGGCCCCGCATCGTGTCGCGGGTCGAGGTCCGGGCCTTGCCGGACGCGCGCATCACGCTGGCCGACCTCGACGGCGACGGCATGCCGGAGGCGGTGATCCTGACCGACCCCACGGAGCGGTACTCGCAGGGCTTGCTGGGGGACCGCGCCGAGGCGGCGAGCGTCACCGTGATCGGCGTCACGCCCTTCGGCCTGTCGCTGCGGGGGCGGCACGCGCTGCCCACCGCCGTCTTCGAGGATCTCGTTCCCGTGCTCGCGCCGCTCGGTCCGGGGAGCCGCCCCGCGGTGCTGATGGCGCGGAGCACGGCCCAGCAGGGAACGGTGGTCAGCGCGCTGGGCTGGCGGGACGGGGCACTGGTGGCCCTGGCCGAGAGTCCGCCCGCGGACCAGGCCGATCGCTGGATCCACGTGGTGGGGGTGGCCGATCTGTCGCGTGACGGCTCACCCGAGGTGGTGGCGGTGCGCACTCCCCATCTGGGCGGCGTGCTGACCGCCTATCGCCGCAAGGGGGCCGCGCTCAACGTGGCCGCCCAGGTGGTCGGCTTCGCCTCCCACACCGCGGGCTCGCGCAACGCGGACCAGGCCCTCATCGCGGACCTCGACGGGAACGGACGGCTGGAGGTGATCGTGTCCCGCCCGTCGCGGGAGACCCTGGTGGGGCTGGAGCGCAACGGCTCCCGCTTCGTGGAGCGGTGGAACATCCACCTCCGCGCCGCCATCGAGTCCAACCTGCTCGCCGCCGACGTGGACGGCGACGGGCTGCTCGATCTGGTGGTCGCGGATCGGCGGGCGCTCTACGTGTTCTTCAGCGTAAGATAGCGGGCATGCGCCCCCGACTCTTCTATCGCCCCGGCTGAAGCAGCTGCGCCAAGACGAAGGAGCTCCTCACGTCTTGGGGGGTCGAGTTCGACCCGGTGAACGTCGAAGGAAATCCCGCCGGCCTGGAGGAGCTGCATGCGGCCGGCGTGCCGCTCGTTCCCGCGGTGGTGGTGGATGGGCGCGCCGTGCACGGCTGGAATCCGCCCGGCTATGCCGCGCTGCTCGGCGTCGAGTATCACCCGGCGGTGCAGCTCTCGCCCCGTACGCTGGCCACGCGCCTCGACCACATCCTCGCCTGCACCGGGCGGCTGGTAGCGGCGTTGCCGGCCACCGCGCTCGCCTACAAGCCGCCGGAGCGCGACCGCGACCTGCGCAATCTCGGCTTCCACGTGTTCCGCCTGGCGCTGGCCTTCGCCGACGGCATGGACCGGGGCGAGTTCCCCGAAGGTTGGCTGCAGGAAAAGGCGCCCGCCGACCTGGTCGACGGACCGTCCATCGCGCGCTACGGCGCGCTGGTGCGCGGCCGCCTGGCCGGCTGGTTCGAGGGGGCGGGGGATGGGGAGTTTGCCCGCACCATCGCGGTCTACTACGGGCCGCAGTCCGGGCATGATCTCCTCGAGCGCACGACCTGGCATGCCGCCCAGCATCTCCGCCAGCTCCATGTGATGACGGAGGGGCTGGGCCTGCGACCGCCGGACCCGCTGCCCGACTTCACCGGCCTGCCCTTGCCCGCGAGTCTCTGGTGAGGGGAGGAGGCGTCCGGTGAGCCTGATCTCGAAGTCGGAGTTCGTGGGGCTGGATGGCGTGACGCATCTCTGCACCGGCGGCGAGGCGCCGTGGCTCCGGTCCCACGACGCCGCTTGTGCGCGCTTCGGTGAGCTCAAGAGCGCGGGCATGGCCGGGCGCGAGGCGATCTTCGGCGTCTACGGGCGTGCCAAGTCGCGCGTGGCGCGCCGGCTCGGCGTGTCCCCCGAGCGGGTCGCCTTCCTCGCCCATTCCTCCGAGGGCCTGAACCAGGCGGTGCGGGCGGTGGACTGGCGTCGGGGCGACAATGCCGTGTTCGCGGACCTCGAGTATCCCTCGCTGGTCTTTCCCGTCGCGGGGCTGGCCGACCGCGGGGTCGAGCCGCGCGTGGTGCGGACGCTGGGCCATCACCTCTCCATGGATGCCCTCGCCGCCGCGGTGGATGCGCGCACGCGCCTGGTGCTGGTGAGCCAGGTGAGCTATCTCACCGGGCAGCGCCTCGACCTCGCCCGCTGCGCCGAGCTGGCGCGGCGACGCGGCGCCTGGCTCGCGGTGGACGCGACCCATGCCCTGGGGGTGGTGCCGGTGCCCGGCGACGTCTGCGACTTCGTGGTGTCGTCCTGCTACAAGTGGCTGCTCGCCACCCACGGGGTGGGCATCTTCGCCTACAGCGCGGAGCGGGTGGGGGAGCTCGCGCCCGCCACCATCGGCTGGCATAGCGTGGAGGGTCGCGGAGGCTTCGAGGATCCCCTGGCCATGCCGCTCCGTCGGACGGCGGCGCGGCTCGAGGCGGGCAACCCGTCGCTGCTGCCGCTGTTCGTGCTCGACAATGCGCTCGAGCGCACCGAGGGACTCGACCTCGGCACGGTCGAGCGTCATGCCCAGGCGCTGGGCGCGCGCCTCATCGAGGGGCTCACCGCGCGCGGGCGCAAGGTGATCACCCCCGAGGCGCCCGCCGAGCGGGCGGGGAATGTCTGTTTCCTCGCCGACGACGCGCGGGGGTTGGCCGACCGCCTCGCCACGCGAAAGGTGCTCGTCTGGGGGGGCGACGGCCGCATCCGCGTCTCCGCCCACCTCTACAACGATGGGGAGGACGTGGCCGCCTTCTTCGCGGCGATGGACGCGGTCGGCTAGATCCTTACGGCAGGAGATCCGCCACGCGGATCCGCGCAGCGGGCGCGGCGACCGGCGCGACGGTCTCGTCGCGTCCGAGGGAATGGACTTCCTGGTAACGCCATCCCGCCGCCGTCTCGGGCGTCGCCACGGGCTCGCGGTGCACCTCCAGGGTTCCCTCGACCAGGTTGACGATCCAGTAATCCCGAATGCCCGCCCGAGCATAGAGGGTCGCCTTGCGCCCTCGATCGAGGGCGAGACTGGACTCGGCAACCTCCACGAGGAGGGCGGCGTGGCGCGGATGCCCCCCGCGGAGGTCGGCGAGCACGCCATGGACGATGCTGAAGTCGGGCTCCGGCTCCGACATCTCATCGAGCGCCAGAGGGAGCTGCATCGCGAGGAGCCACCCGTCGCCAAAGTGGGGACGGAGGGCCGCGTCGACCCGGCGGATCGCCAGCGCGTGACGGTCGTGCTGGGGTTCCCTCACCAGGAGCAGGCCGTCGAGGAGCTCCAGCCGCTCGTCCGGCCGGAACAATCCCTTCTCGATCATCTGCTCGTATTCGACTCGCGACCAGCGGCGCGTGTAGACGATCGCCTCGCCCATGCGCTCACGTCAGCGAAGCGACGCAAGGGCTGTCAATGTCCTCACCCGGAGACGCCCGGCGAGAGCACGCGGAAGCCGTAGTCGGAGTAACGGAGCGTGGGGGGCAGGGACGAGCGGTGCGCCACCGGACTCCAGGGATCCTGGTGCCGCCACGCGCCGCCACGGGAGACGCGACGCGTGCCGGTCGACGGCCCCGGAGGATTCCGCTCCGGTGAGACCGCGTAGTAGCCGGCATCCTCCCAGTCCTGGCACCACTCGTGGCAGACGCCGGACAGCGCGTGAAGCCCGAGCGGGTTCGGCTTGCCCTCGGTGACGCGCGGGGGGCGCTCGGCGCGCCCGGTGCCGGGATGCGCGTCCCCCCACGGAAAGCGCGCGTGCTCGACGCCTCCGCGCGCGGCCTTTTCCCACTCCGCTTCGGTGGGGAGGCGGACGGGCCGGCCCTCGACGCCGGAGAGCCACTCGCAGTACGCGACGGCCTCCGCCCAGGCGACGCCGACCACTGGTTGCTCGGGGTCCGCGAAGTCGGCGTGCGTCCACCAGGGCGGCGGCGCGGCGCCGCCCGCCGCGAGAAAGCGCGCGAACTCGGCGTTGGTCACCGGGTAGCGGCCCACCGCGAAGGCATCCAGCCACACGCGATGGCGCGGCCGCTCGGCGGGAGGGCCCGCCTCCCAGCCCATCCAGAACCAGCCCGCCGGGACCTCCACCAGCTCCACGGCTCGGAGTATAATCGCCGGACCATGAACTTCGCGGATCGGATGACGCGACTGGGAACCGAGTCGGCCTTCGAGGTGCTCGCGCGTGCCAAGGCGCTCGAGCGCCAGGGCAAGGAGATCGTCCACCTCGAGATCGGCGAGCCGGACTTCGACACGCCGGCGCATATCCGCGAGGCGGGCAAGCGGGCGCTCGACGGCGGCGCCACCCACTATGGCCCGGCGGCGGGGCTGCCCGAGCTGCGCGAGGCCATCGCCAAGGACGTGGGCGCCACGCGGGGGATGCCGGTGGAGCTCGACGAGATCGTGGTGACCCCGGGCGCCAAGCCCATCATGTACTTCGTCATCACCGCGCTGGTGAACCCGGGCGACGAGGTGATCTATCCCAACCCCGGCTTCCCCATCTATGAATCGGTGATCAATTTCGTCGGCGGCAAGGGGGTCCCGATCCCGTTGCGCGAGGAGTCCGGCTTCGGCTTCGACATGGAGCTGTTCGAGAAGAAGGTGTCGGCCAAGACCAAGCTCATCGTGATCAACTCGCCGCAGAACCCCACCGGCGGCGTGCTCGACCGGGATCAGCTCGGCCGCATCGCGGAGGCGGCGAAGAAGTACCGCATCCCCGTGCTCACCGATGAGATCTACAAGTCCTTCCTCTACGAGGGCGAGTTCGTGTCCATCACCGCGTTTCCCGGGATGAAGGACCTCACCATCATCCTGGACGGCTTCTCGAAGTCGTACGCCATGACCGGCTGGCGTCTGGGCTACGGCGTGATGCCGCGCGATCTCGCCGACCATGTCGCGCGGCTCATGGTGAACTCCAACTCCTGTACCGCGTCGTTCACCCAGCTGGCGGGAATCGCGGCGCTCCAGGGCGATCAGCAGCCGGTGCACGCGATGGTGGCCGAGTTCAAGCGCCGCCGCGACATCATCGTGGAGGGACTCAACAGCCTGCCCGGTGTGAGCTGCCGCTCGCCCCGCGGGGCCTTCTACGTATTCCCCAACGTGAAGAAGCTGGGACGGCCCTCGGCCGAGGTGGCGGCCGCCGTGCTCAGCGAGGCGGGGGTGGCCGTGCTCGGCGGCTCCGCCTTCGGCGAGTACGGCGAAGGCTATCTGCGGCTCTCGTACGCGAACTCCGAGGCGAACATCCGCAAGGCCCTCGAGCGGATGCGTCCCGTGCTCGCCCGGCTGGCCGGCTAGCCGACCACCCGGGACGACGCCGGGCGCGCGGGCTCCATGCTTTCCGTCTTCCTCCGTGGTCTGCTCATCGGCTTCTCCATCGCCGCGCCGGTGGGGCCCATCGGGCTGCTCTGCATCCGGCGCACGGTCGCCGACGGCCGAATGGTGGGCTTCGTCTCCGGACTGGGCGCGGCCACCGCGGACGCCTTCTATGGAGCGGTGGCGGGTTTCGGGCTCACGGTGGTGTCCGGGGCGCTCGTGCACGGCCAGACGCCGCTGCGGCTCGTGGGCGGGGCGTTTCTCTGCTATCTCGGCGTGCGGACCTTTCTGGCCCGTCCCGCCCAGACCGCGGCGGTGGCCGGCCGCCGGGGGCTGCTGGGCGCCTATGCCTCCACCCTGGCTCTCACCCTGACCAACCCGTCGACCATTCTCTCGTTCGTGGCGATCTTCGCGGGGCTGGGCCTGGGAAGCGGCGGATCGAACTACGCGAGCGCGGGCCTGCTGGTGGCGGGGGTCTTCATCGGCTCCGCGCTCTGGTGGCTGATCCTGAGTGGTACGGCGGGAGTGCTACGAGGACGGCTGACCCCGCTAGGCCTGCGCTGGATGAACCGGCTCTCCGCCGTCATCCTCGCCGGCTTCGGGGTCGCCGCCCTCGTATCCGTGTGGCCCGGAGGCTAGCCCAGGCGCCCGCGGCTCTCCTCGAAGCGGCGCTCCACCGCATCCCAGTTCACGTTCTCCAGGAACGCCTCGATGTAGTCCTTCCGGCCGCCGGCCCCATGATCGACCATGTAGGCGTGCTCCCACACGTCCATCACCAGGATGGGCGTGAACCCGGCCGGATGCCCCAGCTCATGATCGCTCACCCACCAGTTGAAGAGATGGCCGGTGCCGGGATCGTGATAGAGAATCGCCCAGCCCACTCCGCGAATCTCGCCGGTGTGGGCGAAATCTTCCTTCCACATTTCCAGGTCCTTCCAGGTCGCGTCGAGCGCCTGGATGAGCTTGCCGCGCGGGCGAAGGGTCGTGCCCGCCTTGAGGTTCTCGAAGTAGTACTCGTGCAGCACGACGCCGTTGAGCTCGAAGCCGGCGCGGCGCTTGAGCTCTGCCCAGGGGCGGGATCCGGGTTCCGCTCCCGCGATCTCGGCGATGAGCTCGTTGACGTTCTTCACATAGCCGCGGTAGAGCTCCCAGTGCTGCTCGATCTGATCGCTCGAGATCCCCTTCAGGTTTTGCGGCTTGAGTGCGTCCTTGGCTTTATAGGGCATAACGGTCTCCCTTTCTCATACGGGTCGGCGCCCCTGGATCACCCGGACCAGGACCACCACGACGGCGGCGACGAGCAAGATATGGACGAAGCCGCTGAGAGTGTAGGAGGTGACCAGACCAACGGCCCACAGGAGCAGCAGGACAACCGCCAATGTCTCAAGCATGGCAAATCCTCCTTGCCCGCGTGCGAACGCAAGGGCCGTGCCCGGAGGGAGGGAGATCAGATTCGCTCGGAATCACGCAGAGTTCTGGCGCCGATTGGCTTGCGACGCGCGGGTAGGACTTACCTGCCATGGACAAATCGGACCGCCTGTTGAAGAATGCGGAGGCCATGCCCACCGTCGCCGAGCTCATCGTCTCCGCACTGGTCCGCGCGGGCGTCGCGCGTCTGTTCGGCGTGCCCGGAGGGGGCTCCAACCTCGAGGTGCTCGAGGCGGCGCGCGTGCAAGGGTTACCCTTCGTGCTCTGCCATCAGGAGTGGGCGGCCTGCCTCATGGCCGCGGTGACCGGCGAGCTGACGGGTCGGCCCGGTGCCGTGCTCTCCACGCTCGGACCCGGCGTCACCGCCAGCGCCACCGGGCTGGCGCACGCGCTGCTCGACCGTTCGCCGCTCATCTATCTGAGCGACCGGCATCCGGACAAGGCCCTGACGTTCACCACGCATCAGACGGTGGATCACGCGGCCCACGCGGGCGCGGTCGCGAAGGGGACGGTGACGGTGACGCCGGAGTCCGCGGGCCACTGGGTGGCGCATGCGGTACAGCTGGCCCTCGCGGAGCCGCGCGGGCCGGTGCATCTGGACCTTCCCGCCGACGTCGCCGACCGCGAGGCGCTGCCGGTGGCGACGAGCGTGACGCCGGCGCTTCCCGCGCGTCCCGATGACGCCGCGCTGGCACGCGCGGCGGTGCTGATTCGCGGCGCGCGGCGGCCCGTGATCCTGGCCGGGCTGGGCTGCCGCTCCGCGGACACGAAGTGGCTGCGCGCCTTCGCCGAGGCCTTGCCCGCCCCCGTGCTGACCACCTACAAGGCCAAGGGCGCGCTCGCCGACCCGCACCCGCTCGCGATGGGCGTGGTCACGGGCGGCGCCCTGGAGGAGCCCTTCGTCCGCCAGGCCGACCTCATCATCGCCTTTGGCCTGGACACGGTGGAGCTGATCCCCCGCGCCTGGCCGTACACCGCCCCGGTGCTCAATCTCACCCGTTGCGCGTCGGACGCCGCGGGGCTGCGCGCGCCCGGCGGCGGCGCCTATTTCACCCCGGCCGCCGAGGTGGTGGGGGACCTCGGGACCATTCTGGAGGATCTGGCTCCACGCCTGGCGGGCGCCGCTTCCGCGGACTGGGACGTGGCCGCGGTGGACCGCTGGCGCCGCGAGCGCCGCGCCGCGCTCGAGGTGACGGTATCCGGCCTGGCTCCGCATCGGGTGGTGCAGCTCGCGCGCGAGCTCACGCCGGAGGGCACCATCGCCACGGTGGACGCGGGCGCCCACATGTTCCCCACCACCGCCTACTGGGACGCCACCGAGCTGGGCGAATGCCTCATCTCCAACGGGCTGGCCACCATGGGCTTCGCCTTGCCGGCGGCCATCGCCGCCCAGCTCGTCCACCCGGACCGGCGCGTCGTGTGCTTTACCGGCGACGGCGGCCTCATGATGGTGGCCGCCGAGCTGGAGACGGTCGCGCGGCTGCGGTTGCCCCTCCTCATCGTGGTGTTCGACGACCAGGCGCTGTCGCTCATCGACGTGAAGCAGATGCAGCGCGGCCTCGCGGGCACCTCCATGCGCTACGCGGGACCGGACCTGGCCGCGCTGGCGCGCGCGTTCGGCATCCGCGCGTGGATCGCGGAGGACGAGACGACGTTCCGCAACGCGCTCGTCGCCGCGCAGGCCTCCGCGGCCCCCGCGCTCATCGCCGCGCGCATCGACGCCTCCGGCTATCTCAAGACGCTGGAGATCGTCCGCGGCGCCGGCCCCGTCGCCTCTCGCCAACCCTGATATACTCGCCCCATGCCATTCCTCTCCGCGGCCGACGAGCAGGCGGTGCGTCAGGAGTTCGAGAAGCTGAAGGGCCCGGTGAAGATCACCGTGTTTGCCTCCGAGCTGGGTGGCGAGAACAACCAGCAGACGGTGGCGCTGGTCCGGGAGGTCGCCGCGCTGTCGGATCAGATCTCGGTGCAGGTGCTCAACCCGCTCATCGAGCGCGAGCAGGCCCAGGCCTATGGCGTGGACGTGACGCCGGCCCTGGCGGTGGAAGGCGCGGCGGACTATGGCATCCGCTTCCTCGGCCTCCCCGCCGGCTACGAGTTCGCCAACCTCATCGATTCGATCATCGTCGCCTCGACCGGCGAGCCGGCCCTCAGCACGGCCACCCGGGACGCGCTGGACGGCCTCGGCGCGGACGTGACGATCAAGGTCTTCACCACGCCGACCTGACCCCACTGTCCCCGGGCCGTGCGCCTGGCGCAGCACATGGCGGTGGCGTCGAGCAGGGTGCGGGCCGAGTGCATCGAGGCCACCGAGTTCCCGGAAATGGCCCAGCGCTACCGCGTGATGGCGGTGCCCAAGATCGTGATCAACGACCGCGTCCAGTTCGAGGGGGCGCTGCCGGAGCCGCAATTCCTCGCCGCCGTGCTCGAGGCCGCGGGTGGCGAGGCGGCGAAGGGCTAGCGACGCCCCCGTGGCCGCGGTGAGCGTGCCGCGGATCACACCTTCCGGCCGGGCGTGGCATCCGCTCACCGCCGCGCTGGATCTTCTCTTCACGTACGGCACCCTCATGCGCGGCTTCCGCCTGCACGACCTGCTAGAAGAGCGCGCCGAGTGGGTAGGGGAGGGACGCGTCATGGGACGGCTCATCGACCTGGGCCGCTATCCTGGCGCCCTGGCGGATGACCGAGCGGTGATCCACGGTGAGGTGTATCGGCTCCGTGCGGCCGAGCACTGGACGGCGCTGGACTCCGCGGAAGGACCCCAGTATCATCGCAGCCGGGTCGCTGTCCGGATGGCGGACGGGCGATCGGTCGAGGCCTACATGTACTGGTATCGCGGACCGCTCGATCGGGGCCTGCCCATTCCCGGCGGCGACTACCGGGCGCATGCGCCCGCGCGTTCCATTCACCGTCACGCCACACTCTAGGAGACAGCCGATGCCGCTCGAGCCCGCGCAGCTCATCAAGGACGACCAGGATCATCTCATCCACCCGCTCCACCACCCGAGCGACCATCTCGAGCCGATGGTCTACGTGCGCGGGCGGGGCGCCATGGTCACCGACATCCAGGGGCGCGACTACATCGACGGCCTCGCGGGGCTCTGGAACGTCAATGTCGGCCACGGGCGCGAGGAGCTGGGGAAGGCGGCCGCCGACCAGATGGGCGAGCTGGCCTACTACTCCTGCTACACGGGCTCGTCGAACGTGCCGGCCATCCAGCTCGCCGACAAGCTCATCGAGCTCGCGCCGAAGAACATGCAGGCGGTGTTCTTCACCTCGGGCGGCGCCGAATCCAACGAGTCTGCGTTCAAGACCGCGCGCTTCTACTGGAAGGCCAAGGGCAAGCCGGACAAGATCAAGATCATCTCGCGCATCAACGCCTACCACGGGGTGACGCTGCAGGCGATGAGCGCCACCGGCATGGCGCCCTACTGGAAGATGTTCGAGCCGCGGGTGCCCGGCTTCATCCACATCCCGACGTGCTATCCGTATCGTCAGGAGGGCGCCAAGCCCGGCGAGACGGCGGGGCAGACCGCGGCACGGCTCCTCGAGGAGGCCATCCTGCGCGAGGGGCCGGACACGGTGGCCGCCTTCATCGCCGAGCCCATCCACGGCGGCGGCGGCGTCATCTATCCCACCGACGACTACTTCCCGCTGGTGCGGCAGGTCTGCGACCGGCACCAGGTGCTCTTCATCGCCGACGAGGTCATCACCGGCTTTTGCCGCACCGGGAAGTGGTTCGCCATGGAGCACTGGAAGGTGAACCCGGACATCCTCTCCTTTGCCAAGGGCGTGTCGTCGGGCTATCTCCCGCTCGGCGGCATCATGGTCTCCAAGGCCATCAAGGAGGCCATGGATACCGTGAAGCTCGAGGATCGCTGGATGCATGCCTACACCTACTCGGGGCATCCCACCTGTTGCGCGGTGGGGATCAAGAACATCGAGATCATGGAGAAGGAGCGGCTCTGGGAGCGCGCGGCGGTGATGGGCAAGCGGCTCCACGAGGGGCTGCACGCCGCCTTCGACGATCACCCGAACCTGGGCGACATCCGCTCCGGCAAGGGGCTGCTCGCCGCGGTCGAGCTGGTGGAGGACAAGGCCACCAAGAAGATGTTCGACCCGGACAAGAAGATCGGGCCGCGCCTCATGCAGGAGATGACCAAGCGCGGGCTGGTCACGCGGGCGCGCCTGGAGAACATCTTCTTCTCGCCGCCGCTGGTCATCACCGAGGCCGAGCTCGACCGGATGATCTCGATCACCCGCGACGCCGTCAAGGCCGTTACCGGCAAGTAGGCCGTCCGCCCTCTCCCCCGGCCGGGGGAGAGGGCCGGGTAGGGGGTCCGTCCATGCGTGCCGCTCTCGCTCGGATCCTGGCGCTCGGCGCCGTCCTCGTCTTGCTGGGCCCGAGCGATGCCGGCGCCGCGCCCGAGGGCACGCTCACCTTCGCGCTGCACTTCAGCCCCGTGAACCGCTGGCTGGATCCCGCCGAGGGTGAGAGCACCATCACCCCGTATCTGCTGCTCTACGCGCTCCACGACGGGCTGGTGAAGCCCATGCCGGGAAGCGGCTCCGCGCCGAGCCTGGCCGAGTCCTGGTCCATGACGAAGGATGGGCTGTCCGCGGAGTTCCTCCTCCGCCAGGGCGTCAAGTTCCATCACGGCGAGCCGGTGACCGCCGACGACGTGAAGTTCTCCTTCGAGCGCTACCGCGGCGGCGCCGCCAAGGTCCTCAAGGACAACGTGAAGGAGATCCAGGTCCTCGGACCCCAGCGCGTGCGCTTCGTCTTCAAGGAGCCGTGGCCGGACTTCCCCGCCTTCTACGGCACCTTCGTGGCCAGCGCGGGCTGGGTCGTGCCCAGAAAATACGTGGAGCAGGTGGGCGAGGAGGGCTTCCGCAAGGCGCCGGTGGGCGCGGGGCCCTACAAGTTCGTGAGCTTCAAGCCGGGCGTGGAGCTGGTGCTGGAGGCCTTCGAGGGCTACTGGCGCAAGACGCCCTCCATCAAGCGCCTGGTGTTCCGCAGCCTGCCCGACGAGACCACGCGGGCGGCCGCGCTCAAGGCCGGTGAGGTGGACGTGGCCTTTCTCCTGAGTGGGCCCGTGGCCGACGATGTCCGCAAGACGCCCGGGCTGCGCCTGGTGGCGCCGCTCCTCGGCATCTTCTGGCTGGATTTCCCCGACCAATGGGACCCGAAGTCCCCGTGGGCGGACAAGCGCGTCCGGCTCGCCGCCAGCCTCGCCATCGACCGGCAGGCCCTCAACCAGGCCGAGACGCTAGGCCTCTCGCGCCCGACCGGCAGCATCGTGCCGCGCGACTTCGAGTTCGCGCTGCCATTCGAGCCGCATCCCCACGATCCCAGGCGCGCGCGCCAGCTCCTCGCCGAGGCCGGCTATCCGCAGGGCTTCGACGGCGGCGAGATCGCGCCCTTCCCCCCGTACAACGCCATGGGGGAGGCCATCATGGGCTGGCTCCAGGCCGTCGGCATCCGCACGCGCATGCGCAGCATGGAGCGCGCCGCCTTCATGACCGCGTGGCGGGAGAAGAAGCTGCGAGGCGTGGTGCTGACCATCAGCGGCGTATCCGGAAACGCGGCGACGCGGCTGGAGTCCTTCGTGACCGCCAGCGGGGCCTTCGCCTTCGGCTCCCTGCCCGAGGTGAACGACCTCTTCGCGCGGCAGCAACGGGAGCTGGACCGGAAGAAGCGCGAGGCGCTGCTCCACCAGCTCCAGCGCATCCTCCACGAGCAGGTCACCCAGGCGCCGGTCTATCATCTGGGTTTTCCCACCGGGCTGGGGCCGCGAGTGGAAGACATCCTCACCGGAGCCATTCCCGGCTTCTACATGGCTCCGTTCGAGGATCTGCGGCTCCGGCGGCCGTGAGCCGACGGCGCTAGCGGCGCCGGTACTTCTCCAGCGCCCCCGGAGCCAGCGCCATGCCGTGGCCCGGCCGGTCGGAGATGCGGAAGACGCCGCCCTCGCAGCGCGGCAGCTCCTCGAAGAGGTCCGACGGCGCCCAGTCCATCAGCTCCACCAGGAACCCGTTGCTGAGCGCCCCCACCACGTGGAGCGAGAGCTCGTGCACCACGTGCGGCGAGATGGGCACGCCGTGGGCAGCGGCCAGGTGACCGATGCGCAGAGTCTCCGAGTAGCCGTTGGCACGGCCCACGTCGGGCATGAGGTAGCGGGCGGCGCGCTGCTCGATGAGCTCGCGGAACTCGTAGCGGGAATAGGCATTCTCGCCGGTAGCTACCGGGATACGGATGGAGCGGGCGACCTCGGCGCAGGCGGCGATGTCGTCCGCGAGGACCGGCTCCTCGTACCAGACGAGATCGAGATCCTCCAGCATCTGCGCCTGGCGGATGTTGCCGACCACGTCGAGCTTCTGGTTCACGTCGACCATGAGCCGGACGCCGTCCCCCACCGCCTTCTTCACTGCCTCGATGCGCCGCCGGTTTTCCCGAGGGTCCGGATGGTGGATCTTCATCTTGTAGTAGCGGCAGCCGCGCCCAACGTACTTCTTGGCCTCCTGAATGAGGTCCTCGATCGCGTACTTGCCCCAGCCTCCGCTGCCGTAGGCCTCGGCGCGGTCCGTGTAGCCGCCCCAGAGCTTGTACAGGGGCAGGCGCGCCACCTTGCCCGCCACGTCCCAGAGGCCGATGTCCAGCGCGGACAGCGCGTAGGCCGCGATGCCCTGGCGCTTGATGCCCCGATCGGCGCGGTACATCCGCTCCCAGTGCTTCTCGACCAGAAGGGGGTCTTCCCCGATGAGCAGCGGCTTGAGCCGCGTCTCCAGATAGACCTGGATCGCCTCGGCGCCCCCGCCGCCGAAGGCCAGGGTGTAGCCCAGCCCGCTCACGCCCGCGTCGGTGTGGATGAAGGTCGCGACCATGCGATGGTCCGCGAACTCGAGGGACATGGGGCGTCCGCAGGGCAGGACGAGGACGGCGCTCTCGATGGCGGTGATCTTCATGGCGTGAGGATCATACGGGGGCGGGGGGTTGCTTGGCTACTCGTCTTGTGTTTAGTATATCGTCGGAGGGCCCCCAATGAACCAGCCAATGAAGCAGATGGATAGACACCAGCGGCTCCAGCTCTTGACCGAGTCTGCCACCGGCGATCGCGAGCATGGCCTGCCCGGCAAGGGGCGCTTCACCGAAGGTCCGGTGGGCATCCGCAATGTGCGGGTCCCCGGCCGCGGCACCACCACCCTGATGCGGGTGATGCAGACGAATGCCTGCTCCCTGTCCTGCGGCTATTGCCCGACGTTCTGCGGCGGCAAGGTCAAGCGCACGGCTCTGGCCCCGGAGGAGGTCGCGCGGACCTTCATGGAGGCCAATCGCGCGGGCCTGGCCAACGGCCTCTTCCTCACCTCCGGCGTGCCGGGACGACCCGAGCGCGCGATGGACCGGATGCTGGACGCGGTGCATATCCTCAGGCGCCGCGAGGGCTTCGCGGGCTACGTCCACCTCAAGATGCTGCCGGGCGCCCAGGCGGATCAGGTGCGTGAGGCCACGCGACTGTGCGATCGCGTCTCCATCAACCTGGAGGGCCCGCGCGCCGACGTCGTGCGACGGCTCGCGAAGGAGAAGGACCTCGATGGCGATCTCATCCCCAAGCTCGAGCTGGCCGGCCGCCTCTCGCGCGAGGGGCGGCTCGAGGGCCGGCCGGACCGCCCCGCCCCGATGGGGACCACGACCCAGTTCGTGGTCGGCGCGCAGGGCGAGCGGGATCGGGAGATCCTCGGCCTCGTCGGCCGTCTCGAAGGCCAGGGCCTGCTGCACCATGCGCACTTCAGTGCCTTTCAGCCGGTGGCGGGCACGCCGATGGAGGGCCTGGCACCCACGCCGGCCGTGCGTGAGTTCCGCCTCTATCAGGCCGAGCACCTGCTGCGCCAGTACCGCTTCCGCTTCGAGGAGCTCGTCTTCGAGGCGGACGGCAATCTTCCGCTCGAGCACGATCCCAAGACGGCCTGGGCCCTCGCGCATCCCGCGGAGTTTCCCCTGGACGTCGGGCGGGCGTCGTTCGACCGGCTGCTGCGCGTGCCCGGCATCGGCCCCCGGGCGGCGGAGCGGCTGGTGGCCGAACGGCGGGGGGTGGTGTTCCGCGGCGCGAGCGATCTGCGCCGGCTCGGCGTCGACACCGCGCGCGCGGGCTATTTCCTCATTCTGGGCGGGCGCCGGCTCGCGCGCGAGCAGCCACCGCTCCAGCGGCCGCTCTTTGCCGACGGGGGCCATCTGCCCTCCGTGGTCTGGAAGACGGCCGTGCCCCCCTGCGCCTATCGCTAGCGTCGGCGCGAGGCCGACCGCCTACAATGGCCGCGAGTCCCAGCATGACGATCCAGACGGCCGGACGCGTCGCGCTCATCACCGGAGCCTCGGCCGGCATCGGCGAGGCCACCGCGCGGGTGTTCGCGGACGCCGGCATGCGCCTGGCCCTCTGCGCGCGCCGGGCCGATCGCCTGGAGCGGCTCGCCGGTGAGCTGCGCGCGAGGGGAACCGAGGTCGCCGTCTTTCCCCTCGACGTGACCGACGCCGCGGCGGTGCGCGGGATGGTGGAGGCCGTGGCGGCCCGCTTCGGCGCCGTGGACGTGCTCGTCAACAACGCCGGCCGCGGGCTCGCCGCGAAATTCGAGGACACCACCGCCGAGGAATTCCGCGCGCTGCTCGAGCTGAATCTCCTCGCGGTCGTCACCGCCAGCCAGGCCGTGCTGCCGCTCATGCGCGGGCAGGGGCGAGGCCATATCCTGAACGTCTCCTCGATCGTGGGGCGCCGAAGCCTGCCCGGCCGCGCCGCCTACGCCGCGACGAAATTCGCGATGGTGGCGGTGAGCGAGTCGCTGCGCCTCGAGCTGCGCGGGAGCGGCGTGCACGTGAGCCTCGTGTATCCGATCTACACGGTGACCGAGTTCCACGACGTGGAGACCCAGCGCTTCCGGCTTCGGCGCCGGGGTCCGGTGCAGACCGCCGAGCAGGTCGCGCGGGCCATGCTTCGCTGCGTCCGGCGCCCGCGCGCCGAGGTGTATCCCTACCGCCCGGCGCGTCTCCTCGCCGGCTTCGCCGCCATGTTCCCCGGCCTCCTGGACCGCATGATGGGCCGCGTGCTCACGAGATAGCGGCGGAGCGGCTTCCAGTAAAAGGCCACCCAGCCGCTGGCATAGCGGTCTGCCTGCGCCGCCGGGACGTCCGAGTGAAACATGGTGAGCCGGGTGCCCTTCCCGTCCGGCTCCAGCCGGATCTCGAGCCGCGAGTCCGGCGTCTCCTTGGGCCACTCCGTAGTCCGCCAGGTCTGTAACCACCCGCGTCCCGGCCACATGCCGAGCACCTTGCCCTGGATATAGCCGTCGTAGGCGGTCATCGGGCCGCCGACGAAGCGGGGGATCTGAGCCGGGGATCCCGTGAACTCGGTATGTCGCTTCGCCTCCGCCAGGGCGGCGTAAACGACCTTGGGCGGAGCGGGAAGGCGAACCGACTGTCGAATCGTTCGAGTCTTCGGAGCCGGTCGAGCGGGTCTGGCCATGGCGGGACTCCTAGCGGGTCCGGACATTGCGGATGGTGAAGTACAGGAGGAGATCGTAGACGATCTTGAGTCCGCCGCCGAGGAGGAACGGCGCCGACAGCGAGAGCGTCTGCATGATCCAGCCGGTCACGGCGGGGCTCACGGACTGGGCCACCGTGCGGGTCGTATTGGTGAGGGTGGCGGCGTGCTCCCGCTCCTGGTCCTCCACCGCCAGCATGAGGAAGGTCTGCCGCGTCGGTAAGTCCATCTGGGAGAGGAGGTGCCGGGCGAGGAGCAGGGTCACCGCCACCCACAGGGTGGGCGCCAGCGCGAGGGCGATGAGCAGCACGTTGGAGATGAGGTGGGAGAAGACCATGGTATTGACCAGGCCCAGCCGCGGGGCCAGCCGCGCGGCTAGCAGCAGCGAGAGCCCGGAGAGAATCTGCGTGCCGAAGAAGATCCAGCCCAGCGTTCCCAGCGCGAGGTCGAAGCGCGTGTAGAACCAGTAGGTCACCAGGCTCTGGATGACGAAGCCGCCGGCGAAGGAGTCCAGCGCGAACAGCGCGGCGATGCGGCGGACGAGCGAGCGCGACGGCGTAGTGTGGCGCGCCCGCGTGGCGGCGGCCACGGGCGGGGTGGGACGCATCAGCCCATAGGCGGCGAGCTGGACCAGGCCGCCCACGAGGAAGAGCGCGAAGACCCAGGTGGGCGAGCCGGTAAGGCGCGTCACCAGCGCGGCGCCGAGCCCCGAGGCCACGTACCCGGTGAGGTTGTAGAGGCTGAGCGCGCGCGTGAGCCCGTCGCGCGTGCTCGCGCGCGTCACCGCCACCTGCTCGAGGGCCAGGAATGGCCCGCTCTCCCCGGTGCCGACGGCGAGGTTGCCCAGCATGGCAGCCACCACCACCAGCCATGGGCTCCGCGCGGTGAGGAAGAGGAGCGCCGAGAGCACGATGAGCGCGGCGAGGCCGAGGAGCGCCGTCCGCGGGCCCCAGCGCTGAGCGGGCCGCCGCACGGCCACGGTCAGGGCCGCGCTCGAGAGGAGAGCCAGCGTCACCGCGACACCCAGGCCCCGCGCATCGAGCCCCAGCTCGGTCAGGTAAACCGGAAACAGGACCCCGAGCGAGCCATAGCAGAACGTGCGCGTGGTCTTGGCGATGAAGACGAGCCGGGCGTCACGGGCGAGGGGCATGCGGGCCGACTGTGGGGGAGGGCTCGAAATCCGTCAAGGCCGCCTTGACAGGATAGCTCCTCAGGTGTTTAGTATAGGTACGGTAAAGGTACGCTGAAGGAGGTGTCCACATGACACTCGATCAACTTCTCCGGTCGGATCTCGGCCGGCTGCTGGACCGGATCGCGACCTGCGAGGGTGCCGGCCCGGCGGTGACGGCGCTGGATCCCGAAGGACGGAGGCGCATCGAGGAAGCCGAGGCCCGGCTGGCCGCGGCCCGGCTGCGACTGCTGGCCGAATACGAGGAATGGGAGCGGACCCTGGAGGCCTGCGCGGACCTCTGGGCGGTCTCGAGCCTCCGAGCCTCCGGATTGAACGGGATGCCGGACCAGCAGGCGGCCTAGCCGCCGATCAGGCGCCGCAGCCAGCCCTTGTCGGGCGAGGCGGCGCCCATTCGCGCCTCGACGAAGGCCATGCGCGCGGCGTCGAAGCGCTGCCAGTAGTCGGGGAGCCGCCGGGCCAGGAACACCTGGCCCAGCAGCGCGCGTGAGCGCGCGTCGTTCCCCCCCGCCTCGGCGGCGTCCATGGCGGCGCGGTCGGCGTCTGCGAGCCCTTCTCGAAGGGCGGTGCGGAGATGGGAGAGCAGGTCGCCCGACAAGGTCACCCATTCCGCGCGGTCCTGCGCGTTGTCCTCTGCCGGCGCGGGGCGTCCGGCTTTCTGGCGCACGCCCACCAGCAGCTCGAGCGCCGCCATCTCCGTGGCTTCCACGATCCGCTCGCCGAGCTGGGCCTCGATGCGCTCGGCGAGGTTGCGGGGATCCCCATGCTGATGGCCGAAGGCGCCCGGGCCCGTGGGCATGGCTAGCGGCCGCCCGGGCGTCCGGGGGAGAGCATGCGCCGGAGCCCCTGGTCCAGGGACTGCGGAACCAGGCGGAAGTCGGCGTAGAACGCCGCGGGATCGGTGACGCTTTCCTCCTCGAGCATGGTGAGCTGATCACTGCTGATCGGATAGAACGGCAGCGCCTGGAGGATGCGCGTGGCGACGCGGACCGGTGCCAGCGGCACATGGACCTTTCGCACCGCGCGCCGGCCCAGCGCCGCGCCGATATGGTCCAGGATCTCGACGAACGGGTACGCCACGGGACCGGCCACCTCGTAGACTCGTCCGTCGCTCGCCGGGACCCGGAGCGCCCGCGCGAAGCCCTCCGCCACGTGCTCGACGGCGATCGGCTGGAGCCGGTAGCGGCCGTCGCCCAGTACGGGCACGGCGGGCAGGCGCTGCACCATTCCCGCGAGCATGGACACGAGCTCGTCGCCGGGTCCGAAGATGACGGACGGACGGAAGATCGTCCAGTCCAGCCCGCTGGCGCGTACCGCCTCCTCGGCGGCCCACTTGGTCCGGTGATAGCGGGAGCGCGCGTCGGGGCGCGCGCCCAGTGCGCTCATGTGGAGAAAGCGCGGCACCCCGGCCGCCTTCGCCAGCCGGAGCATGTTTTCCGTCGCACGGGTGTGAAGAGCGTCGAAGGTGACGCCGCGCGCCCGGTGCTCGCGGATGACCCCCACGAGGTGGATGATGGCGGCGCAGTCCTCCACTGCGGGCGTCAGGCTCCCGGGCGCCAGCACGTTGCCGGGAGTGCGCTCGATGGCCTCGAAGCCCTTGAGGTCGCGCTCCGAGCCGGTGCGGACAAGCGCACGGACCAGGAAGCCGTGGGCCAGGAGCGCGCGGATGACAGACCTACCGACGAAGCCCGTGCCGCCGGTCACGAAGATGCGCTGCATCTGCGCGGAATCGTAGCACGGATAAATCCCCGGCGCCTCCGCCGGGGCCGCTCGGTATCATGGGAACATGCGCGCGCTCGCGGGCGTCCTGGTCGTGCTCCTCGGCGGCCTTGCGCTCGCCGCCGCAGGACCGCCCGGCCTCGCGCGCGCCCAGGCGGCGCCGGACCTCTCGGCGCTGGACGAGGCGGCCCGCGACGCGTTCAACGCCGGCGACGTCCCCGGCGCAGTGATCGTGGTGGGCCAGGGCGACCGGGTGCTCTATCGCAAGGCCTTCGGCATGCGCAGCGTGGTGCCTCGCCTGGATCCGTTGACGCTGGACACCGTCTACGACGTGGCCTCGCTCACCAAGGTGCTGGCCACGCTGCCGGCCGTGCTCGCGCTCGTGGACGACGGCAAGGTCAGCCTGGACGCTCCGCTCGGCCGCTATCTCCACGAGTTCGGCGGGCCCGCCTTCCGTGAGGTGACGGTGCGGCGCGTGCTTATCCACAGCGCCGGCTTCCCCGATCTGCCCTCGCCCACCGCGATTCCCCGCGGCTTTCCCGAGGCCGCGCGCCTGCTGGCCCGCGCCGATCTCCGTTACAACCCGGGCTCCACCTTCCACTACAGCGACACCGGCTTCATCCTGCTCGGCGAGCTGGTGCGGCGGGTGAGCGGCGAGCCCCTCGACCAGTTCATGCGTAAGCGCTTCTATGGTCCGCTCGGGATGAAGGACAGCACCTTCCGCCCGCCCACCGAGTGGAAGCCGCGTCTCGCGCCCACCGAGGTGCTCGGCTCGGGCATGCTCCGCGGCGTGGTCCACGACGGCAACGCGCGGCTCCTGGGGGGCGTGGCGGGGCACGCGGGACTCTTCTCCACCGCCGATGACGTCGCCCGCTTCTGCCGGATGCTCCTCCGGGGCGGGGAGCTGAACGGCAAGCGCTATCTCAAGGAAGCCTCCATCCGCGCCATGCTCGTCCCGCATCAGATCGGCGAGACCACCCGCGGGCTCGGCTGGGACATGTCCTCCGCCTACTCGCGCGCGCTGGGCTCATTCTTCCCGGTGGGTGCGGTGGGGCATACCGGCTTCACCGGCACCTCCATCTGGATGGATCCGGCCACCCGGGTGTATGTCGTCCTCCTCACCAACCGCGTCCATCCCTATGGGAAGGGCAATGTGGTGGACCTGCGCCGTCGGGTGAGCGGGGTGGTGGGGGCCGCCTTCTTCGGCGTGAACGAGACGCCCCCGGCGGCGGCGGTGGTGCCCGAAGAGCCGTTACCCACGGCGCCCGCCGCGGAGCCCCCGACCCCACCGACGCACGCGACCCGTACGGGACTCGACCAGCTGGCGGCGCAGGGGTTCGCCCCGCTGGCCGGACGTTCGGTGGGACTCGTCACGAATCAGACCGGGGTGGACGCTCAGGGGCGACGCAATATCGACCTGATGGCCAATGCGCCGGGCGTCCGCCTGCGCGCCATCTTCTCCCCCGAGCACGGGCTGACCGGTCAGCTCGACGTCAATGTGCCGCACGGACGCGACGCCGCCACCGGGTTGCCCGTGTGGAGCCTCTATGGCTCGGAGCGGCGGCCGTCCCCGGCCATGCTGGCCGGCGTCGACACGTTCGTGTTCGACATCCAGGACGTGGGAGCGCGCTACTACACCTATCTCACCACCCTCGTCTACATCCTCGAGGAGGGCGCCCGGCGCAATGTGCCGGTGATGGTGCTCGACCGGCCCAACCCCATCACCGGGAAGTACGTGGAGGGGCCGCTCATGGATCCGGACCTGCGCTCGTTCACCTCCCCGCACACCATCCCCGTCCGCACGGGCATGACCATGGGCGAGTTCGCGCGGATGGTGGTGACGGAGCGGAAGCTCGCGGTGCCGCTCACCGTGATCCCGCTCGAGGGCTGGGCGCGCGAGCGCTGGTTCGACGAGACGGGGCTGCCCTGGGTGAACCCGTCGCCCAATATCCGGTCGCCGCAGCAGGCCCTGCTGTACTCGGGCATCGGGTTGCTGGAGGCCACCAATCTCTCGGTGGGCCGCGGCACCGACTGGCCCTTCGAGGTGATCGGGGCGCCCTGGATCGGCGATCCGGCTGGGCTGGCCGAAGCGCTCAACGCGCGTGGGCTGCCCGGGGTGGCCTTCGTGCCGGTGAGCTACACGCCCCTCAGCAGCGTGTTCGCCGGGCAGCCGCTGGGCGGCGTACGCTTCGTGGTGAAGGACCGGGAGGCGCTGCGGACGGTGACGCTGGGGCTCGTGGTGGCCCGCGAGCTGATGGAGCGCTACCCGGCGAACTTCCGGCCGGCGGCCATCCAGAACCTGCTGGTCAACCGGTCCACCATCTGGGCTCTCCTGCGGAGGGAGCCGCTGACGCGCATCTGGAGCTGGGCTGACGCGGACCGCCCGAGCTTTCTCCAGCGCCGCGCGTCGTATCTCATCTACTGAGCGCGGCTGACCTCATGGGCGCTCGACCACGCGGGCGCCGCCCGGCACCCGGACCTGCCCTATCTGGCCGCGGGGCACGGTGACGGTGGCAGGGTCGCCGTCACTCATGTAGCGCTCCTCCCCCCGCTTGTCGAAGTGGCCGATCCAGTACCCGAGCTCGGCCTCGGTGGCCTGGATGCGCGGCAGGTGATAGAGGTCCAGCCCCCGCGCGTGCGGCGAGAGCGCGGCGCCCCCCGCCACCATCAGGACGGCATCGTGGCGGTAGGCGCTGCCGTTGAGCCCGCCCGAGATGGCCCAACCGAGCTCCTTCGGGTAGGCGCCCATCGGAAGCGCGAGCGAGCGGAAGCGATAGCCGGGTAGGTGCTTCTGCACCCACTCCTGCGCCTCGAGGAGCTGCTTGCGCACGGTCGCCTCGTCGTACTTGGCCAGGTTGGCGTGCCACAGCGTGTGGTTGCCGATCTCGAAGCCCCGACTCTTGAGATAGGCGAGCTTCTTTCCTACCAGATCCGGCTGATTGAAGAGCCGGTTCGGCGGGCTCGCCCCCGGCAGCACGAAGAAGGTCGCCGCCCGGCCAAAGCCCGGGTGGTCCTTCTCGAACTGCTCGAGGATGCCGACCGCGCAGTCGGGGTCCACCACCCAGTCGCCGTTCTTCTCGAGATAGCGGAACTGACCGGGCGAGGAGTCGTCGAAGGTGAGAATCACGGGCGTGGTGCCCTTCGGCAGCGCGATGCGGCCGTCGAGGTAGTCGTTCAGGCTGACCAGCCGGTAGCCGCGCTCCCAGAGGCGCTGGAGGTCCCGCCGGAAGTTGTCCGGCGTGCGGGTCCAGCGCTCCTCGGGCAGGTCGATCTTGTGGTACTCGAGGATCATGACCCGGCCGAGCTCGTTGCTGGGCGGGTCTCCGGCGCCGACGGCCAGGGCCGAGAGCCCGAGCACCGCGGCCAGAGCGACGGCGAGCGGCGCGAAGCGCGTCACGGCTGGGCGGCGGTCTTCTTCGCCAGGGTGGGCGTCGGGCGGAGGGCCGCCGCCGTGTAGTCGTTGCGGGGATTCCAGAGCATCCAGCCGGTGGCGCCCGCCTCCTCGGCACCGCGCACCTGGGCCTGGATTTCGCCCACGCCGAAGATGCGCTTGTCGAAGGCGTAGTCCCGGAAGTCCTGGAGCCACGGCCGAACCTGGACCGGCATCCCCTCCGTGCGCTTGCGAGTGAGCCGCACGCTTTCCCGGACGATCTCGTAGGAGTGGCTCACTGGGTTGCGGAAGCCGGGGATCCCCATGTGGTAGCCGGACGGGTAGACCATGGGCGAGAAGTAGTCGAGGTGCGGCGCCATGTCCTCGATCCGCTGCCCGATGTCGGTGTCGTTGTCGTTGAAGGCGGTATAGCCGAACACGTCGGCGGCGATGAAGACCCCGGTGGGGCCCAGCACCTTGCGCGCCTTGGCGAGGAAACCCGCGATGGTCTCGATCCGGACCTGCGGGGTGATCGGCTTGGAGTACTTCGCGGCGGCGAGCTTGCCGTCGGTCGGGAAGCGCACGTAGTCGAACTGGATCTCGTCGAAGCCCTTCAGCGCCGCTTCCTTGGCCACCGCGATGAGGTAATCCCAGACTTCCTCGCGGGTGGGATCGACCCAGGCGAGCTTCTCGTTGTCGATCCACGGCTTCCCGGTCCGGGTGTCGATGACGGCCAGCTCGGGATGCGCGCTGGCGAGGATATTGTCCTTGAAGGCGACGATGCGGGCGATCGTGTAGATGTGCCGGCCCTTGAGCTCCGCCAGCAGCTGGTCGAAGTCCTTCATGATCACCGGCCCCAGCGCCCCGGCTTCCAGCGCCGCGGGCACCGTGGTGCGATAGGGGATGAGCCCGCGATCGCCCTTGACGTCGATCACCACCGAATTGAGCTCGGTGCGGTCGAGGAGGCTGAAGACCCGCTCGCGGATACCCTTGTCGGCCACGCCGTAGTAGGTGAGGTAGGCCGCCTTGACGGTGTGCGGGGAGAGCGTCACCGTGGGCTTGCTCTGGTCGAGCGCGACCCACCGCTTCTGATAGCCCGGCAGCTTCACGAGCACCGAGTGGTCCGCGCCGACGAGCCCGATCGAGAAGTGCCCCTCGGCGTCCGTGAGTGATTCGATCGCGCCGGAGCGGACGGAGACGTTGCGGAGGGGCTTACCATCCAGGTCCACCACACGTCCCTCGGCGGTGACGAGCGTGCCCAGCGGCAGGGGCTGGCCGTCGGCGCCCAGGGCCGGGAGGCTGCCCGGAGCATTGGGGCTCACCTGGCTGGCCAGGAGGCGACCCGGTGCGGCGAGGAGGACGTAGCCGGTGACGCCGACGAGGGCCACGGTCGCCAGAGCCGCCACCAGGAGGACGGCGCGTCGCCGTCGTGGCGTCTCGGACGAAGGAAGGAGCGTCATGGGCAGGGACGACAGTAAATCGTCCGCTCGCTCAGTCCGAAGGAAATTCTTCACGCGCGCGCGCCACTCGCTCACAGGTAGTCCTCCCACCGCGTCTGAACAGCAACATCCTTGCCAGGGACGCAAGTGGGATCAAGCCCGCGATATCACGTCCCGTCGATGAAACGCGTATCGACGGGCGGTGGTGCCCGGCTGACAAAAGACGTCCGGGCCTGAACAGGAACGTCACCCGGCCCGGCGGTATAGAATGCCGCTCATGACCACTACCCCTCCGGCCTTCGGCTGTGTCACGGCGGCACGCAGAGCCTTCGCGGTCAACGGGCTCCGCCTCAGCGCGCTCGAGTGGCCGGCGCCGGGACGCCCCGCCCTCTGCTTCCTGCATGGCGGCTCCGCTCACGCGCACTGGTTCGACGCGGTGGTTCCCGCCTTCGTCGGGCGCTACCACGTGCTCTCCCTCGACCAGCGCGGTCATGGCGCGAGCGAGTGGTCCTCGACAGGGGAGTACGCCACCGAGCACTTCGCCTCGGACCTCCTGGGCGTGATGGAGGCCCTGGGCTGGGAGCGGATGGCTCTGGCCGGGCACTCCATGGGCGGGCACAATGCCATGGCCTTCTCGGCCTGGAACCCGCAGCGAATATCGGCGCTTACCATCATCGACAGCCGGCCGTCGCTGCCGCCCGAGCGCCTCAACGCCATGCATCGCCGCGGGCATCGTGGCCCGCGCCGGCACGAGACGTTCGACGCCGCCCTGGCGAGCTTTCGGCTCCTGCCGGCCGAGACGACGGCGGACCCGGCGCTGCTCGCCCATCTCGGCCACGAGGGGATCGCGGAGCGGGACGGGCGCTTCCTCTACCGGTTCGACCCCTTGACCAGCGGCGAGCGTCAGCCCGTCGACGCCTGGCCGCTTCTCGAGCGCATCACCGCGCCCACCCTGGTGGTGCGCGGCGAGCATTCACCGATCCTGCCCGTCCCCATGGCGCAGGACATCCTCAAGCGCGTCCCCAACGTGCGCCTGGTCGAGATTCCCGGCGCCTATCACCACCTGGTCCTGGACGCGCCCCGGGCTTTCAGCCTGGCCCTGGACGGATTCTTGACCGAGGCGCTGGGCGGGACGGACGCTACTCGATGATCTTGTCGGCCCGGGCCAGGACGGACGGGGAGACGCGCGACACCCGCGTCATCCGCTAGACCCGCTCCAGGCGGACCGCGCAGACCTTGTACTCGGGAATCCGGGCGGAGGGATCGTGCGCCGAGTTGGTCAGGAAATTGGCCGCCGACTCCTCGAGCTTCACGAACGGGACGAACACGGCGCCCGGACGCACGGCCTCGGTGAGCCGCGCATAGCCCTGGAGCTCGCCGCGCCGGGACAGCATGCGGAGCCGGTCCCCCGTCTCCACGCCCAGCCGCCGGGCATCCACCGGGTGGACCGCGATCTCGAGGCGGGGCGCCAGCGCGAGCAAGCCCTCCACGCGGCGGGTCAGGGTGCCGCCATGCCAGTGGTAGAGCAGACGGCCCGTGTTCAGCGAGAGCGGGAAGTCGGCATCGGGCAGCTCGTCGGCCTCCGCGCCCTGGGTCACCGGCACGAAGCGCGCGCGCCCGCGGGGGAAGTCGTCTCCGTAGAGAAAGCGGGTGCCCGGGTGCTCGGGCGTGGGGCACGGCCACTGGAGCCCGCCCGCCTCGAGGCGCGCGTAGGTGATGCCCGCGGCCGCGGGCCAGAGCCCCACCAGCTCGTCCCAGATCTCGCTCGGGTGGCGATAGTCGAAGCCCGTCTCCGGGAGGCCCAGCCGCCGGGCCACGCGCCGCGCCAGCTCGCAGGTGATCCACCAGTCCGGCTTGACCTCGCCCGGCGGCGGAATGGCCTGGCGGACGCGCTGGACGCGCCGCTCCGAGTTGGTGAAGGTCCCGTCCTTCTCCGCGAAGGCGGCGGCAGGGAGAAAGACGTGCGCGCGCTCGGCCGTCTCGTGCATGAAGAGGTCCTGGACGATGAGGCAGTCGAGCTGGCCGAGGGCCTTCTCCGCATGATGGAGATCGGGCTCGGAGAGCAGCGGGTTCTCGCCCACCACGTACATCGCGCGGACTCGCCCGTCGAGGCAGCCTTCGACCATCTCGGTGACGACGAGCCCGGGCGCAGCAGGCGGGCGCCGCCCCCAGGCGCGCTCGAAGCGCTCGAGGCTGCTCGTGGAGTAGTCGGCATAACCCGGCAAGTTGGTGGGGATGCAGCCCGCATCGCCGCACCCCTGCACGTTGTTCTGCCCGCGCAGCGGCGAGATGCCGGAGCCGACGAAGCCCATCTGCCCCGCGGCGAGGGAGAGATTCAGCAGGGCATGGGCATTGGCGGTGCCGTTGATGTGCTGGGTGATGCCCATACCCCAGATGAGGCAGGAGCCGGCGAACGGTGGCCGCGCGTACCAGCGGGCGGCCTGGGCGATGGCCTCGGCCGGCACGCCGGTCACGGCCTCCGCGTGCTCGAGCGTGTATCCGGCGAGCGACGCGGCCCACGCCTCGAATCCCTCCGTGCGCGCCGCGATCCAGTCCAGCCGGGCCAGCCCCTCGTCGAGGATCACCTTGGCCATGGCGTTGAAGAGCGCCACGTCCGTGCCGGGGCGCTCCTGGATCCAGAGATCCGCCTGGTCGCACAGCTCCACGCGCTTGGGATTGACCACGATGAGCCGGGCCCCGCGGGCCGCGGCCTGACGGAATCGCACGGCGATGACCGGGTGATTGGCCGAGGCATCGGCGCCCACCACCATGAGGCAGCCCGCCTCGGCATAGTCCTGATACGAGTTGGACGTGGCGCCGGAGCCCATGGAGACCAGCATGGCCTCCACCGACGGGGAGTGGCAGAGCCGCGTGCAATGATCCACGTTGTTGGTGCCCAGCACCAGCCGCGCGAGCTTCTGGATGACGTAGCCGTCCTCGTTGGTGGCCTTCGCCGAGGCCAACGCCCCGAAGCGGCCCGCGTTCCGCGCCAGGCCGTCCGCGGCGGCGTCCAGCGCCTCGTCCCAGGTGGCCGGGTGCCAGATCCCGTCTCGCTTGAGCATCGGAGTGGTGATCCGGTCAGGCGAGTGGACGAAGCCCGTGCCGAAGCGGCCCTTCACGCAGAGCATCCCCTGGCTCGACGGGTTGGCGGGCGCGTCCTCCGCCATGCCGGCCAGGCGGCCATCCTCGCGTACCGCCACCTGGATGCCGCAGCCGACGCCGCAATAGGGGCAGGTGGTATCGACACGACGTGTGATGCGCGCCGGCGATTCCTTGGGGCGCAGTGCCCCGGTTGGACAGGTGGCCACGCACTGCCCGCAGGAGGTGCAGATGGAGCCCGACATGGCGCCATCGGCGAAGACGCCCACGCGCGCCTCGTGACTCCGGCCGATGAGCGAGATGGCGCCGATAAACTGGACGTCGGCGCAGGCAGTGGTGCAGCGGCCACAGAGGATGCAGGCCTCGCGGTCCAGCACGAAGAATGACTTCGAGGCATCCACGGGGAAGCGATGCTGCGGCGCCCAGGACGCGCCGGCCAGCTCGTGGTGCTCGGCGGCCACTCCCACCTGGCCAAAGCCGTTCCGCTCGGCCGCCGGCGTCAGCATGGACAGCGTGAGGTCGAGCACGGCCTTCCGCACGCGCTGGGCCTCGGGGTGCGTCGTCTCCACGACCATGCCGTCGCGGGCAGGGAGGTGACAGGCGGCGGGGAGCCCGCGCTGCCCTTCGACGTGGACGAGGCAGGTCCGGCAGGCCCCGAGCGGGGGACGGTCCGGATCCTTGCAGAGCTGGGGCAGAGCGATCCCGAGACTGTTCACGGCGTCCAGCACCGTGGCGCCCTGGGGAACCTCGACCTCCGAGCCGTCTACGCGGAGTGTGATGGCCATTCGCGGTCCCATCCATCTGTCGTTCGCGCGGCGCGCGGGTCCGACGTCCCATGATACACGGTCCGTCCGCGCACGCAGCCGCCCGGGGAGAAAGTCACGCCTTCAAGTTCAGGTCGAGGAACGCGGAGGGAAAGTCCCGGAAACCCGAGAGAATCGACAGCGGGGCGGCCTGGCCCAAGCCGCAGAGCGAGGCCAGCCGGACCACCTCGGCGAGCTCGGTGACGGCGTCGCCCGCCACCGGTTGCCGGCCATTCAGCAGCTCGCGAAGCCGCGCGGTGCCCTCGCGACACGGGGTGCACTTGCCGCAGGATTCGCGGGCGTTGAAGTCCAGCAGCGTGCCCACGACGTCGCGGAGCGAGGCGCGCTCGTCCAGCGCGGTGACGCCGCCGGTGCCCGGATTCACGGGCCCGCCCGGCACCAGGGGCTCGTCGAGCAGGCGTGGCGGCACGAGGCTGCCTGACGGGCCGCCGACCAGTACCGCCTGGAACGTGTGTCCCCCGGCGGGCCCGCCGCCCAGGCCCTCGAGCAGGTCGCGCAACGTCGCGCCCAGCGGCAGCTCCACGAAACCCGGTCGGCGCACGTGGCCCGAGAGGCCGAAGCATTTGGTCCCGTGACCTCCGCCGAGCCCCGTCCACCAAGCCGCGCCCTGCGCCACGATGAGCGGGACGGCGAAGAGGGTCTCGACATTGTTGATGACGGTGGGCCGGCCCCAGAGGCCGGCCTCGACCGGGAAGGGCGGCTTGGCGCGCGGCATCGCGCGCCGGCCTTCCAGCGATTCCATGAGCGCCGTCTCCTCGCCCAGCACGAAGCCGCCCGCGCCGCGGCGGATCTCCACCTCCACCGAGAAGTCGCTGCCGAGCACGTGCCGGCTCACCAGGCCCCAGCGCCGAGCCGCGTCCAGGGCCCGCTCCAGCCGGCGCGCCGCGAGGTCCGCCTCGCCGTGGATGTACAGATAGATGTGGCTGACTCCGGCGGCATAGGCGGCAAGGAGCGCGCCCTCGAGCAATCGGTGGGGATCCCCCTCGAGGAGGTGGCGGTCCTTGAAGATGCCGGGCTCGCCCTCCTCACCGTTGACGATGAGGTACTTGGGCTCGCCCGCCGCGCGCCGCGCCCCTTCCCACTTCACCGCAGCGGGGAAATACGCGCCGCCGCGACCCTGGAGCCGCGCGGCCTTCACGGTCTCGATCACGGCGAGGGGATCGCCGGCGGCCAGCGCCGCCGCGAAGGTCGCGTACGAGCCGCGCTGGATCGCGTCGGCCATGTCGCCGGGGTCGGTGAGCCCGCAGCGGTCGGAGAGCACGCGCCGCTGCCCGGCAAGAAAGGCGGTCACGTCGGCCGGTTCCACTCGTCGGCCGGCGGTCACCGCGTCCAGCAGCGCACCGACCTCGCCCGGGCCCACGTGGGCGACGGTCTCGACGGCGCCGTCGGGGTGCAGCACGCTGACCGTGGGGGCGGCCCAGCAAAGGCCCGGGCAACCCGCCGCCACCACACGCGCGCGGATCCCGCGCCGACCCACCTCGGCCGCGAGCGCGGCCAGGGTGACCGCGGCGCCTACCGACAGGCCGCAGCTCCCGAGCCCTACCGCCAGACGCAGCTCGCCGGGGCTTGCGAGCGCGCGCGCGAGGCGCTGGGAGCCGGCGAACCAGCGGCCGGGATCCGCGACCTGCCCGATGGCGGGTCCGGGATCGCCCGCCGCGAGCGGTGACGGCATCGGCATGGTCACCGCGATCACGGCGGGTGTCGTGCGGTCGACCTCGGCGGGCTCCGGTGTCCGCGGCGGACGGGCCGGCGCGCCCAGCAGCCGCTCCACGTCATCGGCGGCGAGGCGACCGAGCTGGCGTCCGTCGACCTCGGCCACGGGCGCCATCGCGCAATTGAAAGCGCAGTCGAAGGGCTCGAGCGTCCAGACGCCATCGCCGGTGGTGCCCCCGGCGGTGACGCCCAGCCGCCGTTCGAGGGCGGCGAGCAATTCCAGCGAGCCCAGGATCCGACAGGACACGCCCACGCAGACGCGGGCGACCCGGCGGCCGGGCGCGGTGAGACGGAACTCCGGATAGTTGGTGGCCACGCCATAGACCTCACTGAGCGGCACGCGAAGATGCTCGGCCACCGCGGCAAGGTCCTCGGGCGAGATCCAGCGCCCCTCGTGCTGGACGGCGTGAAGGGCGGGGAGCAACCAGGTACGCTCGCGGGGGAAGCCCTCGAGGGCGATCACGGCGCCGCGACCGGATCCTGGAGATTCGCCTCGGCGAAGCCCCGGGCGCGGAGAAGACAGGAGTCACAGGCGCCGCACGGCCGGCCGTCCGGGCCGGGCTCGTAACAGGACCAGGTGAGCGCGAAGTCCACGCCGAGCTCCCAGGCGCGCAGCACGATCTGCGCCTTGCTGAGCGTGATCAAGGGCGTGTGGACCCGGAAGCGCCGCGTGCCCTCGACCCCCGCCTTGGTGGCGAGATTAGCCAGCCGCTCGAAGGCCTCCACGAACTCGGGGCGGCAATCCGGATAGCCGGAATAGTCGAGGGCATTGACACCCAGGAAGAGATCCTGTGCGTCCAGCACCTCCGCCCAGCCCAGCGCGTAGCCGAGGAAGATGGTGTTCCGCGCCGGCACGTAGGTGACGGGAATGCCCTCGCCGATGGCGGCATCGCTCCGCGCCTTGGGCACCGGGATGTCGTCGGTGAGGGCCGAGCCGCCGATGGCGCGAAGGTCGAGTCGCAGCACGAGGTGATGGCGCACCTCGAAGGCCGCCGCCACGCGCCGGGCGGACTCCAGCTCACGCGCGTGGCGCTGGCCGTAATCGAACGAGAGCGCGTAGCACTCGTAGCCCTCCGCCCGGGCCACCGCGAGCGTGGTGGTGGAGTCGAGCCCGCCGGAGAGGAGGATCACCGCGCGGTCGGCCATTCAGACGCCTCGCCGGGCCCCCCAGAGGAGGACGTGCAGCCGCGGCGAGAACCGGAATCCGTGGCGCGTGCAGGCCTCGGCCACCCACGGACCGCGCTCCGCGAGGTCCTCGGTCCGGGTCCCTTCGGGTTGGAGGAGAATGCGCCCGCGTGGCAGGGCGAAGCGCTCGGCGAGGCGGAGCACCTCGGCGAGATCCGCCGCTTCACAGACGACGAACTTCCACCAGGCCTCCGCGGCAAGGAAGGCCCGGATGGCCTCGGGCTGAATGCGCCGCTCCTCGGCGACGCCCGAGCCCGCCAGCTTGACGGAGACATTCCACTGGATCGAGACGACGGCCAGCGACGGTGGTGGGGGGAGCGTGCCCGAGGTCTCCACCTCCAGGGCCCAGCCCCGCGTGCCCAGGGCGGTCACGAGGGGCAGGAAGAGCGGCGACTCGAGCGGCTCGCCGCCCGTGACGACCGCGCGCCGGCAGGGGTGGGCTTCCATCTCGGCCAGCAGTGCGTCGAGCTCGATGGCCCGGCCCCGGGCGGGGTCCCACGAGTACTTGGTGTCGCACCACTCGCAGCCGACCGAGCAGCCCTGCAACCGGGCGAAGACCGCCGGCACGCCGGCCGTCGCCCCCTCGCCCTGTATCGAGTAGAAGACTTCCGCGACGCGTCCCGTCATAGGGTCCTGAGAGGAAGGGTAGCACGAGAGACCGGCAGCATCCCCTTGCCGCCATGGGGGTTTTACTGCTATAACGGGTCATCGGAAAGGAGGATCACCGATGAGCCTTGGCCTGACCGATTCCCTCAAGCAGGATCGCCTGATCGTGGTGGCCGTAGACAAGACGGCCGGCCGCATCCGCGTGAAGAGCGAGGCGGAGGTGTGTAGCGACCTCGGCTGCGACGGCGCCCTCGTGGTCACCGACGAGGGGCAGAGCAACGACCTCGCCAACCTGAACGCGGGCGACATCATCAAGCTCGAGATGAAGAACGGCCGCGCCAGTCAGATCCGCGTGGTGCGCCGCGTCTACGACGAGTACTCCAGCCCCGAGTGGTGAGCCGGCCACCCGGCCGCTAGCATTTCGGTGGCTCCGGCGATGTCGCGCGAGCGCCCGCCGCGTGCTCGCCCAACGCGCTCCGGGTCGCCGCGGGGCATTCTGCTGATCCCTTCCCGTGTCATCCGACACGGCCGAGAGCTCGCATCTTGTCGGCACGCTTCCGCCGCTTGCTCGAGGCGGCCCCGGAGAAGCCGCGGGAGAACCGATGATGGAGCGACGCACGTTCTTGGTGCTGGCCTCAGGGAGCTTCCTCACTGCGCCGCTCGTCGTTGCCGCGCAGCCGGTGGGGCAGGTCTACCGGATCGGGTTCCTGCGCGCGGGCCAGCCGCCAAAGACCTGGATCGAATCCTTTCAGCAAGGCCTACGGGAGCGGGGATACGTGGAGGGCCAGAGCCTCAGCATCGAATACGCCCTGGCAGATAGCACGGCCCAGCTTCCAACCGTGGTAACCGAACTGGTCCGTCGCAAGGTCGACGTGATCGTCGCGTCGGGGACACCATCGGTTCCGCCCGCGAAGAGCGCCACGAGCACGATCCCCATCATCTTCGTGGCATCGATCGATCCTGTCGCGACCGGCATGGTCGCCAGCCTGGCGCGCCCGGGCGGAAACGTGACCGGCCTGGCTGGCATCCACGCCGATCTGATGGGCAAGCGACTGGAGATTGTTCGAGAGACCGTCCCGAAACTCTCCCGCGTGGCGCTCCTATCCCACGCGGCCAACCCGGGCAACGCCGAATACGTCAAGCAGGCGCAGCTTGCTGCGCGGACTCTGGGAGTGCAGCTGCAACTGGTGGCGGTTCGCGATGCCGGCGACTTCGAGCGCGTCTTTAACGAGGCCCGAGCGGCCAACGCCATGATTCAACTGGACGACGTCATCTTCACCTCTCACCGAAGACAGATCGTCGAGCTCTCGGTGAGGTACCAGCTCCCAGTGATGTACGGCTTCAGAGAGTTCGTCGACGTCGGTGGCCTCATGGCCTATGGTCCGGACTGGCCGGACCTGTACCGACGTGCCGCCCACCTCGTGGACAGGATCCTGAAGGGCGCCAAGCCGGCCGATCTTCCCATCGAGCAGCCGACCAAGTTCGAGCTGGTCATCAACCTCAAGACCGCGAAGGCGCTGGGTCTCACGATCCCTCAATCAGTCCTACAGCGGGCGGATCAGGTGATCGAGTGATGGACCGCCGCGCGTTCCTTGGCGCCATCGCCGCGCCCGGCGAGCGCCTTTACGCCACGCCCACGTGAATGCTGACGGTGCCGAGGCCCAGCCGCTGATACTTCACCGCGCGCAGCCCGACCTCGCCCATGAGTCCCGAGAGCTCCGGGCGGGGTAAGGAAGCGGTCCACCGACTGGGGCAGATAGGTATAGGCCTCACGGTCGCGGGCGATGACGCCGCCGATGCAGGGCACCACGCGGTGGAAGTAGAAGCGGAACAGCGGCCGGAAGCCGGGCAGGGTGGCCTGGGTGATCTCGAGCGCCACCACGCGGCCGCCTGGCCGAGTCACGCGCCGCATCTCGGAGAAGCCCTGGCGCAGGTCGGCCAGGTTCCGCAAGAGAAAGGCCGAGGTCACGCACGCGAAGGTGCGATCGGGGAAGGGGAGCGCGAGGGCGTCGGCGGCCACGAGCCGCACGCGGTCGCCGGCGCCGATCTCGCGCAGCTTGGACGCCGCCTCGCGGAGCATACCCGGCGCGAAGTCCGCCGCGACGATCTCGCGATGCGCGTGGAGCTCGCGCAGCTCGAGCGCCAGGTCGCCGGTCCCGGTGGCGAGGTCCAGCGCGGGGCCGTCCGGGGCCGCGATGGTGTGGCGGGCGGCCACGCGCCGCCACGCGTGGTGCATCCCCAGCGTCATGAGCCCGTTCATGAGGTCGTAGCGGCCCGCGATGCGCGAGAACATGCTGGCCACGAACTGGGCTTTCTCCGGCCCCGTGCCCAGCGGCGGGCCGCTCATACTCCCACTCATACCCAGTATCCCGCCAGCACCGCCGCGAAGAGGATCACCGCGATGTACCCATTGATGTTGAAGAAGGCCACGTCGAGGCGCGAGAGATCGCCCGGCGAGACCAGGGAGTGCTCGTAGACGAGGAGGCCCGCCACGATCGCGACGCCGGCCCAGTAGAGGAAACCCAGCCCCATCATCACGCCGAGGGCGGCGAATGCGGCGATGGTGAGGACGTGGCAGACCTTCGCGATGTGCAGCGCGGTGGCCACGCCGAAGCGCGCGGGCACCGAGTGCAGGCCCTCCGCGCGGTCGAACTCCACGTCCTGGCACGCATAGATCAGGTCGAAGCCGGCGATCCACACCATGAGCGCGAACCACAGCACGAAGACGGGCGGGTCGAAGCTGCCCCGCACCGCGATCCAGCCACCGGCCGCCGCGATGCCGTCGGTGAAACCCAGGATCCAGTGTGACAGCCAGGTGAAGCGCTTGGTATACGAATACCCGATCAGGAAGAGGAGAGCCAGCGGGGAGAGCGCGAGGCACAACGGGTTGAGCCGCCACGCCGAGAGCAGGAATACCGCACCCGCTGCCACCGCGGCCGCCGTCACCTGGGCGGGCGTGAGCAGTCCCGCGGGCAGGTGCCGGCCGCGGGTGCGGGGATTTCGCGCGTCGAACCAGCGGTCGGCGAGCCGGTTCACCGCCATGGCCAGCGTGCGGCCGCTGACCATGGCCAGCGTCACCCACCCCACGATGCGAACGTTGGGCCAGCCGTTGGCAGCGAGCACCATGGCCACGTAGGCGAAGGGCAGCGCAAAGACGGTGTGCTCGAACTTGATGGCATCGAGGAAGTGGCGAATGGAATTCACGGGCGGCTAGAGGCCGTACTCGGCCCAGCGGCGGGTCACGCGCGCGCGGGTCTCCGCATCCATGACGATCTCCTCGGGCCAGGGCTGGCCGATGCCATCCGCGTCGGTCTTCTCGGTGGCGTCGATGCCGAGCTTGCCGCCGAAGCGGTGCCGGATGGCGGCGTGGTCGAGGTCGTCGGTAGGGCCGTCCACGAGCACGAGATCGCGCTTGGCGTCCACGTTGCCGGTCGCCCGCCAGGCCACCTCGGAGAGGTTCTGGACGTCCACATGCTCGGACACCACGAGGATATTCTTGGCCAGCATCATGAGCCCGAGGCCCCAGAGGGCGTACATGACCTTGCGCGCGTGGCCCGGATACCGCTTCCGGATGGAGACGATCACGAGGTTGTGGAACACGCCCTCGGCGGGCATGTTCATGTCCACGACCTCCGGGAGCAGCAGGCGGATGATGGGCAAGAAGATCCGCTCGGTGGCCTTGCCCAGCCAGTAATCCTCCTGCGGCGGCCGGCCCACGATGGTGGTGGGATAGATGGGATGGTTCCGCCGCGTCAGGGCCTGCAAGTGAAACACGGGGTAGTCGCGCGCCAGCGAGTAGTAGCCGGTGTGGTCGCCGAAGGGCCCTTCGAGGCGCCGCTCCCCCGGATCCACCCAGCCTTCCAGCACGATCTCGGCCTCGGCCGGCACCTCGAGATCCACCGTCTTGCACGCCACCATGGGGACCCCGGCGCCGCGCAGCCACCCCGCGAACACCATCTCGTCGACGCCGGGCGGCAGGGGCGCCGAGCCCGAGTAGATCGAGACGGGATCGCCGCCGAGCGCGATGGCCACCTCCATCCGCGCGCCGCCGCGCTCCTCGGCCACCCGGTGATGCTCGGCCGAGCCCTTGTGAATCTGCCAGTGCATGCCGAGCGTCCGCTCGTCGTACACCTGAAGGCGGTACATGCCGACGTTCCGCGCTCCCGTGGCGGGGTCCCGGGTGAACACGAGCGGCAGCGTGATGTAGCGTCCGGCGTCCCCCGGCCAGCACTGGAGCACGGGGAGGGCGGCGACGCTGGGGTTGGCGGTCTCCACCACCTCCTGGCACGGCGCGGACCGCACGCGCTTGGGCCCCGCCTTGGCCACGTCGAGGAGAGTGCCCAGCTTGCGGAGCTTCTCGAACAGCGAGCCCGGCATGCGGAGGTCGAGGAGCTTGGCCACGCGGGCGGACACCTCGTCCAGGCGCTCCACGCCCAGCGCCGCCGCCATGCGCGGCGCGGTGCCGAAGGCGTTGATGAGGACGGGCATCGAAAAGCCCTCGACATTCTCGAAGAGGAGGGCCTGGTTGCTCTCGGCGGGACCCTTGGACACGCGGTCGGTGATCTCGGTGATCTCGAGGTCGCGCGAGACGGGCGCGCTGATCCGACGGAGCTGGCCCGTCTTCTCCAGGTGCGCCACGAACTCGCGGAGATCGGCGAAAGCCACGCGGTTCCTACTCGTGGTAGTACAGCTTCACCAGCCAGCCCGCGAGCACCGGAAAGAGAAAGCTCGAGGCGACCCGTACCGCCACGAAGTGCCAGCCCATCAACGGCGCCTCCCAGGCGATGATCCGCTGCATGCCGAAGAGCGACCACGACGTCATGTAGGCGACGAGCGGCCCCAGCGCCATGCCGGAGTTGGCGAGCACCACCAGGAGCGGCACGCTCACCATGGGCCCGCCCGGCGTGATGACGCCGGCGGCGGAGGCGAGGCAGATCGCGGAGAGGCCCGACTGGGTGCCGAAATAGCGCGCCACCACCTGCTGGGGAATCAGCACCTGGAGCATTCCGGCGAGGATGAGAGCGGGGATGAGGCGAGGCACGATGAACCACAGCAGCGACAGGCCCGTCTTGGCGCCGATCCAGGGAAGACCGGGATCTTTCCAGTACGCGAGGCCCGCGCTGGCGGCGGCAAGGATGACCAGGATGAGCATGGAGAGGTCGACGCCCGTCCGCGCCATGCGCGCATTATACGTCAGGTGGGCTATACTGGCCCCGCTCGGCGACGCGCCGAGCAGCACATGCGCCGGACGTTTTGGATCGGATCGACCCTCGTTGCGCTTGCCCTGCTCGCGCTGGTGGTCGCGGGGGTAGTCACGGGTCACTCAGTCGATCCACTCACCCTCGCGCTGGCCGTGGGCGGCCTGACCCTCCTCGCGCTCGGCGCCGCGTGGCGTCTCGCGCGCCGCACGCAAGCCGCGATGGCCGCGCACAGCCGGGCCCTCATCGACCTCGGCGCCCGCGAGCAACGCGTCAGCGCCTTCGCCGGGGTCAACGCGGCCCTGGCGCAGGAGCTCGACGCCGAAGCGCTGCTGCGCCGGATCACGGACACGCTCGCTCAGCTCACCGGCGCTCCCTGCGTGGTGCTCTGGGCGACCGACCTCGCCGGCCGCCGGCTGGTGCGGCAGGCCTGGACCATGGAGCCCGCGATCGCGCGCCTCAACCTGCCCTACGAGCTGACCTTCGATCAGGGCGCCACCGGCTGGATCGCGCGTCAGCGCGAAGCCGTCATCATCAGCGACGTGGCGACCGATCCACGCATGCACGCCCCGGCCTGGTGCATTCAGCAGGGGCTCCACGCGTTCGCGGGCGCGCCCGTCCTCGAGGGCGGCGAGCTGGCGGGCGTGCTGACCCTGAACATGCGCGATATCGACGCGCTGGGCGAGGACGGCCAGACGCTCCTCGTCTCCTTCGCCGCCCAGGCGGCGCTGGCCATCCGGAACGCCCGGCTCATCTCGGAGGCCCAGAAAAGGCGGCGCGAGGCCGAGGCCCTCGCCGCGCTGGGCCGTCGGCTCGCCCAGACGCTCGATCCCGAGGCGATGGCCCAGGAGTTGGCGGATAGCCTGCGCGCGCTGCTCGCCACCCGTACCTCCGGCCTCTACCGGCTCGCCGCCACCGGCGACATCGTCTCGGTGGCCATCTCGGGGGATATCGGCCCCGCCCTTGGGCGGGTGGTCGTGTTTCCGCCCGGCACCGGCGTGGCGGCGCTGTCCGCGCGCGAGCGCCGGCCGGTGATCACGAACAACCTCCTCACCGACCCGCGCATCACGCTGACCCCCGAGGTGCGGGCGCGTATCGAGCAGGCCGTCTACCGCGCCGTCCTCTCCGTGCCGCTGGTGGTGCGGGATGCCGCCATCGGCGCTCTCTCGGTGGGCGATGCTGAGGGTCGCGTGTTCACGCCGGACGACGTGCGTCTCGCCGAGGCGGTGGCCGATCAGGCGGCGCTCACGCTCGACAACGCGCGGCTCTACGTCGAGGCCACCGGCCGCCGGCGCGAGGCGGAGGAGCTCGCGCGCGTCGCGCGGAGCCTCACCGAAAGCCTCGACGTGGTGGACGTCGGCCGCCGCATCGTGGACGGTGTCTGCCCGCTGCTCCGCGTCGCCTTCTCGCGGCTCCGTCTGAAGGACCCCGATGGCTCGCTTCGGGCCATCGCCTGGAGCGGGGCCACTCCGGATCACGTGGGCCCGGACATTCCGCTGCCCGCCGGGGTGGGGGTGGCGGGGCGCGCGGTGCTGGAGGGCCGGCCGGTGTGGTCGGCGGACTTCGCGCAGGACGCCGACCTCGTCCTCAGCGACCGGCTGCGGGACTATGCGGCGCGCAGTGCGGCGCGCTCCGTGCTCGGCGTGCCGCTGCGCGTCCGGGGCGAGATCATCGGCTCGCTGACCGTGGGCGATGAGGTGGGGCGCGTCTTCGCCGCCTCCGACGTCACCCTGCTCGAGGCCTTCGCGGATCAGGCTGCGCTGGCGCTCGACAACGCCCGACTGTACGAGCAGACGCGCGCCCGGCTCCGCGCGCTCCAGGAGACCCAGGCCCAGCTCGTCCAGGCGGCCAAGCTCTCCGCGGTGGGCCAGCTCGTCTCCGGCGTGGCGCACGAGCTCAACAACCCCCTGTCCGTCGTGATCGGCCACGGCCAGCTGATGCTCACCCGAAACCCGGCGCCGGAGATCCGCCGGCCGGTCGAGCTCATCGTGTCACAGGGCGATCGCATGTCCAAGATCGTCCAGAGCCTCCTTCTCTTCTCCCGGCAGCGCGCGACGGCCCGCGGGGCGGTGGACCTGCCACAGATCCTCGAGCAGACGCTGGTGCTCCGCGCGGCGCAGCTCCGACTCTCCGGCGTCACCGTCATTGCCGAGCACGAGCCGGGCTTGCCGCCCGCCGACGGAGACGCCCAGCAGCTCCAGCAAGTCATCCTGAATCTGCTTCTCAACGCGGAGCAGGCCCTGCTCCAGACGCGCAAGGACTTGACGGGGTCTCTCGACGCGGAGCCGCGCCCAGGGGCCCGGATCGTGTTCCGGACGAGCACGCGCGCGCTGGCCGACCGCGACTGGGTACGCATGGAGGTGGAGGACAACGGCCCCGGCATCGCGCCCGAGGTGCTACCGCGGATCTTCGAGCCGTTCTTCACCACCAAGGCCGTCGGGCAGGGGACGGGACTGGGGCTCAGCGTGTCCTATGGCATCATCCAGCAGCACGGCGGCCGCCTCACCGCGCAGAGCGAGTCGGGGTGCACCGTGTTCGCGTTCGAGGTGCCCCGCTGGGTGCCGGGGGCGCCGGCGCCGGTCGTCGCGCCGGAGCCCATCGGCCGCATCGAGGGGGCGGGGCGCGCCGCGCTGGTGGTGGACGATGAGCCGGAGATCGTGGATCTCGTCGTGACCATCTTGCGCCGGGACGGCTGGAAGGTGGACGTGGCCGAGGGCGGGCGGAGCGGGCTCGAGCGGGTGCGCGCCGCGCGCTACGATCTCATCGTGTCCGACTTCCGCATGCCCGACGGCGACGGCGAGGCGTTCTACCGGGCCGCGGTGGAAGCGCAGCCGGAGCTGATGAGACACTTCCTGTTCATGACCGGCGATACCGCCAACCCCATCGCGTGGCAGTTCCTCCAGGACGCACGCATCACCGTCATCGAAAAGCCGTTCTCGCCCGACGCTCTCCGCGCCGCCATCGCACGGCTCGGCTCCTGAGCGCGACGGAAGCCACTGGCGCGCGTGCGGGCTTGACTTGGTCCGGTCGATCGATTACCTAGGGGCATGATCAAGGCGGACCTCGTCGCGGTCATGGCCAAGGCGGCCGGCGGATCGAAGGTGTCGTCCGAGAAGGCGCTCAACGCGATCATGCTGGGGGTGTTCGACTCGCTCCGGAAGGGCCGGCGGGTCACCATCGGCGGCTTTGGCACCTTCATGGTGAGCCGGCGCGCGGAGCGCAACGGCCGCAACCCCCGCACCGGCAAGGCCATTCGCATTCCGGCCGCCAAGGTGCCCCGCTTCAAGCCCAGCCGCACGCTCAAGGCCGCCATCCTCTAGCGCTGCGCTGCCGCGCCTCGCGTCTCGCGCCTTGACACCCCGAAAGCACGCCACGTACAATGGCCGTCGCGCTGGGGGATCGTCTAATGGTAGGACGCCAGGTTCTGGCCCTGGTAATGGGGGTTCGAGCCCTCCTCCCCCAGCCATTTTCGTCTCTCGAGCAGCGCGACGTAGACGCAGGACGCAGCAGACGCACGGCCGGCCCCATCGTCTAGAGGCCTAGGACACGGCCCTCTCAAGGCTGAAACACGGGTTCGAATCCCGTTGGGGCCACCATTCAGAGAATCAGGGTTTTCCGGGGTTTCTCGCGCAATTCCACGACGTGGAGCGAGACCCCGGAAAACCACGAAATGCCCCGCAATGACCCCCTCGAATGGAAATGAGATGGAAATGACCGCGCAGGGAAGTTAAGGTCGTTTTCGGTCTGGCTGGTAACAGGCAGAATCAGGGACAGCGCGGTGACAGTATGCCGGGCCAGCGGGTGCAGAACTTCCCGAAGGCGTGGCGCTCCGCGTGTGACCCCGCCGGATGCGCCTGGATGCTCCGGCACGACTTCCGCCGGACGGCGGCGCGGAACATGGTCAACGCAGGGGTGCCAGAGCGCGTGGCCATGACGGTCATCGGCCACCGAACGCGGTGCGTGTTCGACCGCTACAACATCGTCTCGCCGGCCGAGCAACAGGCGGCGGCCCGCCTCATCGGGACGGCCAGTGACGAGGCCGTCCGGCGCGTCGCCGCGGCAGCGTCTGTCGTGACGCGACTTGCCCCGAGACTTGACCCTACAGAGGGCACGAGCAGGGGGACTGAGGCACGGCGGGGCACAGTAGAGGGACGGGTTATCTCTGCGAAAGTGTTGGAAACAGCGGCGGTCGCGGGCTAGCGGGTGACCGCCTCATAACCCAAAGGTCGCTGGTTCAAATCCAGCCCCCGCAACCAACAAACACAAGGGGTTCGGCGCTCTCGCCGAGCCCCTTGTGTGTCTCAGTTGGCCGACTTGTCCCGAAACTTGTCCCTTCGCGGGGGCGACCATGGCGCTGAGCGCCGGGTTCACGGCGCCGATCGTTGATGGCGGCCCTTGGCATGGAAGACGGAACGGACGATGCGGAGGTATGCGGCAGTGACGGATCAGACTCTCCGGGCGGCGGCGGAGCGTCAGGCACGCGCCCGAGCCGCCGATCCTCGGCCAAAGTCGAGACGCGAAACTCGCGGAGGACGTGCGCCCGGTCGGCGTTGGCGGCGGCGAAGAGTGTGTGGGGATCGGCCTCGGAGAGGGCCTCGCCCGAGTCGAAGCCGTGCATGAGGGCGAACGCGCCAAGCCGGAGGGTGAACCCATCGTCCAGGGCCCGCACCCGTCCGGCCCAGTCGTCGAAGCAGCGAGTTACTTCAGGCTGGTGAAGCATCCAATCGACGACGTCTCCATGCAGCCCCGAGCGGTCAGTGTCGAAGAAGAGGTCGGCGGGCTGGGGTGTCGCCTCGTCCTCCATCACCGTTTCCCCCCGCGCGTCGCGCCCGGCGCGATCTGCCCCGAACCCGTCCGATTCCCCTTGGTGTCGTAGAGGTCGATCCGCCCGCCCTTGTCGATGGTCCCGTAGCCCGTCCGGTTGCTGGACTTGTCGTAGAAATCCACGCGCTCGCCCTTTTTGTCGATGATGGCGGAGCCCGTCCTGTTGCTGGATTTGTCGAAGAGGTCAACGCGGGTCTCGGCGGGGCGCTCGTCGGCGAGGGCGGGGGCGGCGAGCGCAACGAGACCGAGCATCAGGCTCCCGGCGAGCGCGAGTCCCTGCCGTCCGTCAGTCATTTGTGCCCTCCTGAGAGCATTATAGTCCCCGGCCAGTGGTGGCCCGGCAGACGCGCCGGGCGTGATCAGATGGTCTCAAGGATCCTGCGCCCGAGCTTGCGATCTCTACCGGACGATGGAACCCTTGACACAGGGTATATGGTCGTCGTGCTGAGGCGACCTTTGGAGGCCCGCGGTTTGGCTCACAGCTTTGGCTCACAGCTTAGATGGTATTGGGGGGCCCGACTCATTCGGGGCGGTAGCGGAGCGGCAGCATGCGCATGATGGCTATCTTGCTCACCACGCTCTTCTTGCTCGCTGTCACGCATGCCGGCCCCCCCGCCGCACAGGACCGGCATTCGGCGCAGCGCGCGCGTATGGTGGCAGAAATCGCCGCAATGGCGCGCGAGACCGGCAGCGCTACCGGACGGCCGAGTTTCAGCCAGGCGGTGATGACAGTAATGGGAAGAGTCCCGCGCCATCGGTTCGTGCCTCCGCTCCAGCAGACTTTCGCTTACGAGAACCGAGCGCTCCCCATCGCTGAAGGGCAGACGATCTCGCAACCTTTCCTTGTCGCGCTGATGACGGACCTGCTTGATCCGAAGCCAAGCGACACCGTGCTGGAAGTCGGCACCGGCTCGGGCTATCAGGCCGCGGTCCTCGCGGGACTTGTGGCGAAGGTCTACACCATCGAGATCGTCGAACCGCTCGGCAGGCGAGCGATGCAGCTCCTCGATGAGCTCGGCTATCGTAATGTCGAGGTGCGCATCGGCGACGGCTACAATGGCTGGCCCGAAGCGGCGCCTTTCGATTCAATCGTTGTCACAGCGGCTCCGGCGGAGATCCCGACCCCCCTGATCGACCAGCTCAAGCGCGGCGGCCGAATGGTGATCCCGGGCGGAACCTCTGACATGCAGTATCTTCTGCTCGTGGAAAAGCGGCCGGATGGCACTATCACAACGAGGCGTACGCTCCCGGTGAGGTTCGTGCCCTTCACGAGAGATCGTGCGAAATAGGGCCTTAAAGTCTTCAGCATCGTTTGGGTGTAGGTCGGTTGAGCGCCGGAGACCCACTTCCAGCCAGTTAGCCCGCTCGAAGATCACCGTGCTATGAGCAAGCTGGAGAGGCCGATGATCGATCGGTACTGGGAGAAGGTTGGTGGCACTTTGATTCGTGAGTTCCAAGCGGTGCCTCGCTCTCCGGCGTCGGACGGCGCTTGCTCGATGCTGTCATTCTGCCAGCCCTCCCGCGCGAGGTGGCTCATTGGCGCGAAGTCAGTCTCGCTGGTCAGCGCGTCATCGTGGTGCAAGCGAAGGCGTCTCGCCTGGGAATGTACTTGATGGGCCAGGCGATCTTCTCGGCAGAGCTTGTCCGAACCCGGTTCGCTCCGGCAAGCCTTCGCTCGGTGATTCTATGTTCCAAGGACGACAGGGTGTTGCGACCATACTTGGTCTCGTATCCGGAGGTCGAGGTCGTCATTGATGAAGCCGCGCCCGTGTTGCCATCGGAAGAGGAGACGGGCTAACATCGGGCTCGACCGGGCCGGCTGACGCCGTCAGCCTGACCGTTAGACACATGGGATGACGGAGGGGAGCATGCCTCAGGTACCAGCGCGGCAGATGCTCGACGAGGCCCTGAGGGATTTTCGGAAGGCGCTCGTCCAGCAGGGCGTCTATCCAGCTGATCACCAGAACCTGGACCGCGCGTACAGCGGGGCAAAGGATTTCGTCGATTTCCTCCTTGATGGTCCGACCGTCCTTCGAAAGCACCGGATCCGGAAGAACGCGTGAGGCGACCTCGGGTGCACTTCGTTGCGACCCGGGACGATATCCTTCGAAACGTCCGGGGCCTTCATGGCCTGAGCCGGTCGGCGAGCCAAAACGAGCGCGAGCACTCACTGCCTGTCATCTCGCTGTACAAGGACTTCGCCGAGGCCGGGGGCCTCCTCGGCTACGGGGCGAGTCCCCCTGCCATATACCGGCGCTCAGCGTACTACGTGGATCGAATCCTCAAGGGTGCCAAGCCCGGAGATCTCCCCGTCGAGCAGCCGACGAAGTTCGACCTAATCATCAACCTCAAGACCGCCAAAGCGCTCGGCCTCACCATCCCGCCGTCGGTCCTGCCGCGGGCGGATCAGGTGATCGAGTAGCCCGTGCTCGACCAACGGGGCCGACTCCCGCGGACCGGACTCGGATTCGCCACTCTCTCCATGCCCTCGTAATGACTGTGCGCTCTGTGCTCTCATCGCTAGCATTGGACGGGTTACGGTGGCAACAGGCCACCAAGGCTACCCCTAGCTTACCGGCGTTAGGCTGTGGCTGGAGAGACGATGATGACTCAGTTCAGCATCAAAAACAGAGTTGAGCAGAACGTTACGGTCTGGCTGCTGGGTACGCTGCTTACAGGATTTCTCTCCGGCATCGGTGTGTACCGCGCAGTCCAGGATATGGCAGGACTCGGAGTAGTCGCAGTCGCGGATCTGGAGAACTTGAAGCGACAGATCGCTGAGCTGGAGCAAAAGTTGGTGGCCTCGGAGAAGCGTGCGGCAACCGCCACCGCGCAAGCCAAGCAGGCCTCTTGGGCGGTCCGAGGCACCCAAGTAACCGTATTGCACGCGGAACGCAACATTGAGGCGGCCATTGAAATCAAGGAGCGCCTCGCCACTTTAGGAGCCGTAGTTATGCTCAAGCCACAGGAAGCCGCAGAACACGCGGGGAAGCTGTATTACGGAGCGGATAGTCGCGACGCGGCGATGCAAATAAAAGCAATCGTCTCCGACATTGCATTGGCCCACCTCGCGGAAAGTCGTGAGCATCGACCGGGCGTTGTTACCCTTTGGTTACTGCGCAGGTGACTAGGATGCCGAGTCGGTGTTGACAGAGTGATACCTGATAGATAACATGTCCCCGAAGAGATTCGCCGTGCGACTCAGGACACTCCGCCTCAAGAAGAACCTGACGCAGGCCGCGCTGGCCAAGAAGGCCGGCGTGACTCGCGGCTACCTGGCGCGCCTCGAGATGGGCCGGCACGACCCGCCGCTTTCGCGTTTGCGGAAGTTGGCTAAGGCCCTCGGCGTGCCGCTGGCGGAGTTGCTGGGATGAATCGCGCCATCTGTCTCAGCCTCGCCGCCCTCCTCACCACGAGCAGTGCGGCAGGGTGCGCCGTCGACGTCGCCGCGACCTGCAAGGCCTCGGGCGGCACGTATACGGTGGAGGGAACGTGTACTCAATATGGTCCGAGCCAGCAGGCGGCGAGGGATAGATGCTCAGCTAGCGGGGGCGTGTATTTCGTGGACAGCAACGCTTGCATACTTGGCAGCGGGGGACCGTGATGACCTTTGACGGAGCGACCTTGAGACCAGAGCGCCCCCGGCCGCGTTGCCGCGCGACCGAGGGCTTGGCCGATTAACCCTAACCGGCGAGGCGAGAATCAATGGCCACCGCTACGGTAGCACGCTCCCGCCCGCGCTGCGCCGGGCGACGTGATCCCCGACGCCCGCGAGCTTCACCGCGTCATCACCGCCAGCGTGCACGAGCTGCTGGAGACCGCCCGGCTCGAGGCGCAGGCCGGCCCGATGGACGTGGCCGAGATCGAGCGCCTCATCTTCCGCGCCGCCGCGCCCATCGTCCAGCAGCGTGGCGTCGTTGACCGAGGCGCAGCGCGGCGAGCTGCTCCCGAATATCGTCCGCGTGATGTTGGCGGCGTTCCTCGAGGAGCAAGCGCGATGAGAGCCGCCGCTGCCGCGTTTCGCCTACGACGTCAACGCGGGATCTCGCGCGGCCCCTCGAGGGGCGGGGGAATGGCGTTGAGTAGAGTCGGATCTTGGTCGTGGTCTACGCTCCGGCTCGGGGACAGCATCTGTTCGATCAGGAGCCAGAGTGGAAGCGAGAGCACTACCACATGCGCGATCAGCTCTTTGATCACCATGCCTTCATGTCGCCGCACCTCCTGCGGATGTCATGCCGGCCCCGGTCGTCATCGTCCCTTCCTCACCTCCGGGGCTGCCCCCGTATAGCACGCGTGGCTCCGCATTTAAACCCTCGAAAGGTTACGAGACGATGATCCCCGCCATCTACGCCCACAAACGCACCGACCGAGAGTAGGGAGGGGCCGTGATGCCGCTACTTCTCGCGGACTCGCTTCAACCCTCGCTCGATCGCGGGCACGGCGCCCTGCGCGCCCTCGCGCGATTGAGCGCGGGTTGAAGCGAGCGCGCGAGAAGTAGTCCACACGCGCAGTTTGTTCTGCAACGCTGTATTTGCAGACGGCCTCGATCCTCCTCGATCCCCGCGGCAGGCATATGCATATGGTGTCGGGAGCTTTGACAACGGCGGCCCAGGGCGATTCCATCCACTCCGAAAGCTCTCACCACCGCAGGCGTTTCTGTTCAGGCATTCAGCTTGCTTGAAAGTAATCGGAGTGTACTGAGCAGCGGGGGATCCCCCGCGGAAGGAGTTGCCTATGCGTGTGGTCTATCGGCTGTTTGTGCTGCTGGTAGTCGCGCTTCTCGTGCTCGTGCCCGTTGGCGTAAGTTACGCAGCGGGAAGCGGCGGCGGCTCGGGGTCCGGAAGCGGTGGCCCAGGAGGGGGGGCCGGCGGCGGCTCGGGGTCCGGTGGTGGTAGCGGGAGCGGAGGCGGTGGAGCCGGCGGCGGGGGCGGCTCGGGGTCTGGCGGGCCCGGTGGTGGCAGCGGGTCCGGCGGCGGTAGCGGGGGCGGTGCGGGAGTTGGTGGGAGTGGCGGAGGAGGCTCGCTCTAGTCGCGAACGTCCCTTCGAGTCCGCTCACATCCACAAGCGTCGGGAGGTGTTCAGCCCCGGCGCTTGTGGCGCTTCTTCGACCGAAGTAGCGCGTGGTCGGGACGCCGCCGACGGCGGTTGTCATCGCGCTTGCTCCTCCAGGAAGGCCGCCAACATCACGCGGACGATATGCGGGAGCAGCTCGCCGCGCTGCGCCTCGGTCAACGGCGCCACGCTGTGGACGATGGGCGCGGCGGCGCGGAAGATGAGGCGCTCGAGCTGGGCCTCGTCCACCGGGCCGGCCTGCGCCTCGAGCCGGGCGGTCTCAGAGCTCGCGCACGCTGGCGGTGATGACGCGGTGAAGCTCGCGGGCGTCGGGGGTCACGTCACCCTGCCATGTCGCGGGCGTGCTACCGTAGTCATGGCCATCGATGCTTTCCTTCCCAGGGTGAGATTGATCGGCTACAGCCTCGGTCGCGTTCGCGCGGCCGGGGGCGCTTCTATATCGACCAGCGAATCCCCTTCCTAATGCGAAGTCGCAACGCATTCGCTGATACGGTCTTGGAGAATCCTGTTGGCCGTGTTCCGGTCAAAACTCTGTCTTCGCCACGACGCTTCATCGCTTCCTCCGCGAACACCATGCAAAACTCCATGCGCTCAAACTGGAATATCCACCGATGGAGAAGGAAGCCGCCGACGAAGCCGACGGGGAGGGAGAGCACGACCGCGAGAACTACGGCCCACCGCCGAGTCATCCCAGCAACTCCGTCACCGGCACCTTCAGGGCGCGGGCGAGGCTGTTCAGCGTGCTCAGCGGGGGGTTCTGTCCTTCGACGTATCCGTGGTCGCGCAAACCTTGCCGGACCGCCTCCGTGTAATTGACAGCCGGAGTGTTGGGGAATGGCTGAAGGACGCCGACGCGATACACCTTCCCCGCCTGCTGCGCCTCCGCGGCGAGCGGCGCGGCGAGGAGCGCCGAGCAGTGCCGAGGAACGCCCGCCGGTCCATCACTCGATCACCTGATCCGCCCGCGCCAGCAGCGACGGCGGGATCGTCAGGCCGAGCGCCTTCGCGGTCTTGAGGTTGATCACCAGCTCGAACTTCGTCGGCTGCTCGACGGGCAGGTCGCCGGGCTTGGCGCCCTTGAGAATCTTGTCCACGTAGGTAGCGGCGCGCCGATACAAATCAGCAAGGTTCGGTCCATAGGCCATAAGGCCCCCGGCATCGACAAACTCCCTCCATGGGTACACTGCCGGCAGCCGGTTCTTTGCCGCCAGGTCCACGAGGCGTCTTCGCTCACTGATGAACATGGCGCTTGGCAGCACAGTCAGAGCACCCGCGCGCGCCCTGGTCATGTCCGAGAAGGCCCTGTCGAAATCGGCGGGACCTCGCGCCTCAACGAATTGAAGCCGCACCCCCAGCGCCCGCGCCGCGACTTCTGCTGCCTTCAGCATGTCCTTTTCCGTGCGTTCGCCGAGAGCCACCTGGCTGCCAGAGGACAGCGACCCGACTGACCCCCGGAACGGCCTGCTTGAGCAGTTCCAGACACTTGCCGACTAGCTCCGGGGCGAGGACGGACAACCCCGTGACATTGCCGCCCGGCCGCGCAAGGCTGGTGACGAGCCCGCTCGTCAACCGGATCGGCAGCAGCAGCGAAGACAATGGGGAGGGTCCTGGTCGCTTGCTTGGCGGCCAGGGCGGCGAGTGTGCCTCGCGGCCACGATGACATCAACCTTGAGCGCAACCAGTTCGGCCGCAAGAGCGGGGAGCCGCTCGAGCTTCCCCTCGGCATCTCGGTATTCGATCACGACGTTGCGGCCCTCGACGTAACCGAGGTCACGCAGTCCTTGGCGGAAGGCCTCTTGCAGGTGGGGGCTAGCGGCCAGGTTGCCCGCCAGGTAGCCTATTCGAGCGACCTTGGCCGCCTGCTGCGCCTCGGCGGCGAGCGGCGCGGCGAGGAGACTCCCTGGGATCATCGCTGAGGAAGGTGCGTCGCTCCATCACGGGTCCTCCCTCAGCTTCTCCAGTGCCGCCTCGAGCAGCGCCCGGATCTCCGCGTCGCGCTTCCGCCGGGCCTCGGCCTTCCGCTGCCGGCTCCGGGCGGCCCGACACCGGCCGCTGCAGACCTCCTGGCCGGCGTGGATCGGCACCTTCTGGCAGACGGGGCATAGCCGGGAGGCTAGCACGCCCCCTCTAGCGGGCGCACGTACGCCGTCCGGGCTCGCTACAGGCGGAGTTTCCTCGGCAGACAGGGTGAGACCCTACTCTTGGCCTTCGGCGGGCTGGGAGGGCAGGAAACGGGCTCCCTGACGCTTCACAGGAGGCGAACCTCGGGCCGGGGGCCCCCATCCACGTAACTGTGAATCAACCGGCCGGTGCTGGCCGGCCACCGCGGCGGGATGCCGAAGCTCTGAACCCCCAGCATCTCGGGCCAGGTCCCGCGGACCACATGCACGAGAAGGAGACCATGCGGACCGATGCCGAGCAGGTTCCACGCCTGGGCGATGGGTCGGAGCAGCGGCACCACGTCGCAGCCGGCCGCCTCGAGGATCGCGGCACTCTGCTCGACGTCGGCTTGATGCTGCTCCGCGGGGGTTGGCATGGAGTCTCCTAGGAGGCTCAGCGCCTCAGCCAACGGGCTCGACTCGTCCGGGTACCGCGACCCGCTCCACTGTCGGCAAGCCTTACGGAATCCGCAGGCCCTTGGCACCGCGAGAAGGATTTCAGCCAGTTATGCGGAAGGGCTGACGTGATCCCCGACGCCCGCGAGCTTCACCGCGTCATCACTGCCAGCGTGCGCGAGTTGCTGGAGACCGCCCGGCTCGAGGCGCAGGCCGGCCCGGTGGACGAGGACCAAATCGAGCGCCTCATCTTCCGCGCTGCCGCGCCCATCGTCCAGAGCGTGGCTTCGTTGACCGAGGCGCAGCGCGGCGAGCTGCTCTCGCATATCGTCCGCTTAATGTTGACGGCGTTCCTCGAGCGCATGCGCGATGACAACTTGGCAAGGATCCCACGCGGCTGCACGAGTGGTCGGGGGAGGAGCCGATCAAATGACGCTAGACGGGTTTGGTCCGCTCCAGCTCCCACGCCGCGAAGCACCGGAAGTGCAGGTGGTGCGTTTGCTTTCCGCCCACGACTCTACGGAGATCGTCGAAGTGGATCTCCAGTGCCACCTGCTTGCTTGGAATCGTGACCTCGCAAACCGCGCAGAGTTCCCCGCGGCCCGGCCCGCCGTAGGTGCGATCGGCCGCCCACCCGGGCAAGCGTCGGTGCGAAATCGCCACGCGCGCCTTCTCGCGGAGAAGCAGCTCGTCAGACATGTGGCTAGACATGTTCATAACCATAGTCGCGCTTCTTTTCGCGGAGCGCCAGAGCCAATGAAGGAAAGTTTTCGAGCTCTGCAAATAGAGAAATGCGGAACACTCTGCGCGTATGGGCTACGCCTCGCGAGCCCGCTTCAACGCCCGGTCGATCTCGGGCACGGCGTCCGGGGCATGGACGAGCGCGATGCCGCGCAAGGCGAGCGCGTCCGTCAGAAAGCCGGTGAAGAGATAGGGGCCCCGCTTGCCTTTGCGTGCGCTCGTTTCGGGCTCGACGACCCGGAGCAGACGGGCCGCTACGCTCGAGCTGTTCCTTGCGTGTTTCAAGAGCACGAGATATTGCGCCTCGCTCAGCTCGATCTGAACCGCCAGGGTATCGGCCTTCGCCATCGTGCCGGCGATATCAGCACGCGCGCTGGAGCGCGTCAACCCGGGAACGGGGGACTGATGGGGGCAGAGGCTCGGGGGCCGTGGTCTTTATTTATGGAACAGTCGGTTGACTTGGTTCGGTCCCCGAGCCCAGCCGAGAGTATCTGCCAGGAGACAGCCCAGTCAAGCAGCCATCCGAGGGAGAGAACAGTGATCTACCTCCGCAAGCACACCGACCTCGAGTAGGGGAGGGATCCATGGCCGTCCGACGACACAAGAGTCACGGGAAGTGAGTCTGGCAGGCACGGGTGGCGTTTCGTGGCCGGCGCACAAGCGTCGACCGCGCCACCTACGCCGAGGCGCGCACCGCTGAGCGGCAGCTCCTTGAGCGGTTCGAGGCCGAGGCCGAGCGGGAGGCCCAGGCCGCGGCGGCGCCGGCCACGCTGCGGATGCTCTTCGAGGGCTACGTGGCGGACCTCGCGCACTGCCGCAAGAGCGCGGACACGATCGGCCGCGCGGTCACCACGGCCAAAGCGGTGGAGACGCTGATGCCCGAACTCCTCGATCTGCCGGTGTCTCGGATGGGCGACCGCGAGCTCTACGCCTTCACCGGGGCGCGCTCGGCCAAGGCCACGCCCGGCACCATCAATCGGGACTTGCGCACGCTGCGCGCCATGCTCAAGCGGGCCCGCCCCGAGTACCGGTTCCCGGGTGCCGTGTTCTTCCCCACCAATGACACGCGGGTGCGCTGGCTCCGGCCCGAGGAGGAGATCCTGGTACTCGAGACGATGCCCTCCCCCTTCCGAGAGATCGCGAAGCTGGCGGAGCTCACCCTCATGCGGCAAGGGGAGAGCTCCGGACGCTCAAGCGCGAGATGGTGCACCTTGAGCAGGGCGTGGTGCTCCTTCCCCAGGCTCCTACGTGAACAAGGACGCGATCTGTGGACCGGGCTCATCCTGTTCCACTCGGGCATGCGCCTGGAAGAGTGCG
>CAVYTA010000006.1:0-2754858 GCA_963771355.1 uncultured Candidatus Rokubacteria bacterium
TCGGGCTGATTGGTGTGCTCATAAATCACAAGAGTCTAGAGGCCGACGCCCAGGCGAAAAACATGCTGGAAGCCGCCAATTCGCTCAGGCAGAAGATCCGTATCGTCAATGCCGGAAGCGACGACGAGTTCGACCCGGCTTTTGCGAGGCTATCGCAATCACGGGTTGGCGCGCTCTTGATCGATAACGATCCGTTCTATGACAGCAAGCGCGACAAGCTGGTGGCGTTGGCGGCCAGCTACAAGATCCCCACGATCTACGTGTGGCGTGACTCCGTCGTCGCTGGGGGGCTGATGAGCTACGGAGCGAGCCTCGTCGATTCCTATCGCCAAGTCGGCAACTACGCCGGCAGGATCCTCAAGGGTGCCAAGCCGGGCGATCTGCCGGTCCTGCAGCCGGCCAAGTTCGAGTTGGTGCTCAATCTCAGGGCCGCCAAAGCCCTCGGCCTGACGATCCGGCCGTCAATCCTGCAGCGGGCGGATGAGGTGATCGAGTGACCGAGGAACATCCGGGCGCAGAGCGACGCGCTGACGACGCTCGACGGGCCGCGCTGATGTTCGCAACGCTTGGCTTCGCCGCGCTCCCGCGCATCCCCGCCGACATGGCGCCGGTGTTCCAGGGGCTCCACCGCTGGCTCGACTCCTGGCGGGGGATCGGCGACCTCGTGACGGGCATGAACCGCCAAGCGTACGACTTGGAGCTGACCCAATACCCGGATGGCTGGCGATGCACGTTCTTCGTGACCGGGCGGGAACACTCCCTCACGCCCACCACCGGCTCCGCCTGGGAGAAGACGCCCTGGCTCGCGGTCCAGCGGGCCGCAGCACGCGCGCTGGACCGGACGATCTACCCCACATGATCGCCTGGCCCTCGGCGGCCGAGGTGGATGCGTGGCTCGTGGTCCTCCCCATCGCGGCCGGCATCTGGTTCTTCTGGAGCGTGCGGAAGTGACCCCCGGACGGGTTTCGTAGGACGGTCCTATGTTACGCGGTGCTCAATTCCGACTTGACAAGACGTTACTCCCGAGGTAACAATGTCCTTCGAGAAGATCGGCATGCGAATCAAGGCGGCGCGGACGAAGCGGGGATGGAGCCAGGAGGAGCTCGCGGCCAAGGCCGGCGTGAGCCGCGGCTATCTCGCCCGGCTTGAGACGGGCCGACACGAGCCGACGCTCACCATGCTGGCGAAGCTGGCGAAGGCCCTGCGCGTCAAGATGACAGAGCTGCTGGGATGACGCCGGAGCGGATTCGCTTCAAATTGAGCGAGGCTCGCTTCTTCCTCGACGGCCTTAATCGCGATCTCCCGAGCATCGCCCGCCAGCACCCTGAGGTCATCGAATACTACGTCAGCGCCTTCCTGAACGCGATGCACAGCGCCCACGATTCGCTCAGAAAGTATCGGCCTGATCCACTCGCGCACCTGTCGAAGGCTGAGAGCGAACACGTCCGGCGAATGCGCGACCGCCGGAACGTAGAGGCTCACCAGCTGACACGACTGGAAGAGACGGAAAAGCGGGTGGATGGGCCGGCGCTGCGCCTCCGCTTTACTGATGGCCCTCAAGAAGTGGTGGTCGATGCCTGCGAAAGGTATTGGGCCTTGCTGAAGCAGCCTGCCGACGGATTGAAGTAAGGCGTGATCCCGGACGCCCGCGAGCTTCACCGCGTCATTACGGCCAGCGTGCGCGAGCTGCTCGAGACCGCCCAGCTCGAGGCGCAGGCCGGCCCGGTGGACGAGGACCAGCTCGAGCGCCTCATCTTCCGCGCCGCCGCGCCCATCGTTCAGAGCCTGGCGCCGTTGACCGAGGCGCAGCGTGGCGAGCTGCTCCCGAATATCGTCCGGCTGATGTTGACGGCATTCCTCGAGGCGCAGGCGCGATGATCGCCTGCCGAGGAGAACCGCGAATAATTCAGCCGGCGAGGAAGTAGGCGGTGGCGGCCATGGTGCCAACTGCGAGCCAGCGGATCATTGTGCGTCCACGTCGGATCATCGTCGTCACCCCTACGGATGACCCTACTCGCGCTTCTCGCCGAGCGCCAGAGAGATTCAAGAACATTTCTCAGCTTCTGCAAAAGCACAATTGCGGATGGGAAGGATTCGTGACGCCGCTATTTCTCCAGGTCGGTCGGGTAGCCGAAGGCGTCGTTACACACCGGACAGCGCCCTTTACTGGGCATGGTTTCGGTCGCAGCCGTCGTGGAAATGAGCGTCAGGCCCCCGCACTCGCACCCCAAGGTGGCGATGTTGGCCCGGTTGTCCAGGTTGATCAGCTTCATTTTCATACTTGCCTTAGCCTGACTTCCGCGGTGCCCCATCGGAGCCGCGCAGAGACCGGACAGATGGTGGGCAATGGCGAACCTCGGAAGCCTGCAAGGACTCTTCCGAAGGGAACACCTTATCGGTGCGAGCGCAAGGGAGCCTGCGGCACGGACGCGGCTACCCCTCGCGGGCTCGCTTCAACGCCCGGTCGATTGCGGGCAGGGCGTCCGGGGCATGGACAACCGCGACGGCGCGCGAGCCGCGGGCGTCTGTTACGAAGCCGGCAAAGAGATAGGGTCCCACCTTGCCTTTGCGTGCGCTCGCCTCGGGCTCGACGACCCGGAGCAGACGGGCCGCGAAACGCGCGAGCTGTTCCGTGCGTGTTTCAAGAGCACGAGGTATTGCGCCTCGCTCAGCTCGATCTGGACGGGCAGCGTCTTGGCGGTCGCCACAGTGCCGCCGATGACACCACGCCGTCTATAGCTCGTCAACCCACCGACCGAGAGTAGGGGAGGGAAGCATGGCCGTCCGCCGGATCAAGAACCACGGGAAGTGGGTATGGCAGGCCCGCGTGGCGGTGCAGGGGCTCCGCCAGGCCGCCATCCGGGCGACACGCGAGGAGGCGCGGGACGCCGAGTCCGCGCTGCGCGGCCAGCTCAAGGCGCGCGTGGCCCAGGCCGACGAGGAGGGCGCCCGGCCGGCGACTCTCCGCCAGCTCCTCGCGGCCTACGTCGAGGACCTCCGCGCCCGCGGGCGGAGCCCCGACAGTGTGCTCCGCGCGCACTCAATCCTCCAGGCGATCACCGCGGTGCTGCCCGAGCTGCTCGACAAGGCCATCAGCCGGATCGGGGACGCGGACGTCTACGCCTTCCGCAATGCGCGCGCCCGCGAGGGCAAGACGATCACGGAGAAGCTCGCCGGCGTCGCGGTCACGCGGCGCGGTCCCGCCAAGCCGAGCACCGTCAACCGGGATCTCCGGACGCTCCGGGCCGCGCTGAAACGCGCGCGCCCCGAGTACCGATTCCCGGGGGGCGCGTTTTTCAAGGAAGACGAGACGCGCGTGCGCTGGCTCCGGCCGGAGGAGGAGCTGCTCGTGCTCGGGGCGATGCCGTCACCGCTCCGCGAGCTCGCCCAGCTCGCCGCGCTCACCCTCATGCGCCTCTCGGAGATCCGGCTCCTCCGCCGCGAGGACGTCCACCTCGAGCAAGGGGTGGTCATGCTCCCGCGGACGAAGACTGAGCCGCGGCCTGTGGTCCTCGGCGCGGCCGCGCAGAAGCTCCTCCAGGGCCAGCTCGAGCACCAGGCCGGGGAGTGGGTGTTCCCGAACCCGGAGGGCCGGCCCTACAGCCGGGTCCACGTGGCCCGCGTCTTCCGCAAGGCGGCCCGCGCCGCCGGGCTCCGGGACTTCCACTTCCACGATCTGAGGCACCACGGAGCGACCATGGCGCTCAACGCGGGCTTCACGGCGCCGATCGTGATGGCCCTCGGCGGCTGGAAGACGGAGCGCATGATGCGCCGCTACGCGGCGGTCACCGACGACACCCTCCGGGCGGCCGCAGAGGCCGTCAGTGGCAGCGGCCCATGGCAGCCGACCCGTAACCTCGCGCCGCGACAGGCGGCGTCGCATCCCTCTCAAGGCTGAAACACGGGTTCGAATCCCGTTGGGGCCACCAACGCCGGTCCATTGGCTCCGGCATCACGTCGCCGACCGCGGGCGCGATGCCGGAGATGATCGGCGCGACTGCGAGGTCACCGGCCCAGTCGACCCACTTCGTGGGCATTGACATCGCGCAGCTCCCCTTTCTACACTTTCGGTGTTCACGCGGATGACCGACTCGCAAACCCGCTCGCGGAAGACCGAGCAAGGAGGCCCGTCATGACGACGAGAACACGTGCCGTTGCGACAGTCGCACTTGCCACCGGACTCCTCTTCGGCTGCAGTACGACACCGTCCACTCCGCAGGCCACGGACGAGCTCATGAGGAAAGCCACGGCCGAGAGACAGGAGTGGAACAAGCTGGATCCGCAGCTGGATGCGTTCGCCCGGAGGGGTCATGGCTACGCCTTCTTTCCGGAGGTAACCAAGGGCGCGGCGGGCGTCGGGGGGGGCTACGGCCGCGGGGTCGTGTACGAGCAGGGGCAGCATATCGGCTATGCCGACATCACCCAGGCGTCCGCGGGGCTGCAGCTCGGGGGTCAGACCTACAGCGAGCTCGTCGTGTTCCAGAACAAAGCCGCTCTGGACCGCTTCAAGCAGAACCAGATGGAGTTCGCCGCCAATGCCTCCGCCGTGATCGCGAAGACCGGCGCCGCGACGAACGCTCGCTTTGTCGACGGTGTCGTCGTCTTCGTGAGGCCGATCGTCGGCGCGATGGCGGAAGCATCGCTCGGCGGCCAGCGGACCAGGTACGTGGCGAAGTGACAGCGCGCGTCAGCGCCGAACGACGAGGCCCTCGAGGTCGAGCTCGGGCATCCGCCCGGTCATGAGGTCGGCGACGATGCGGGCGGTCCCGCAGGCCATGGTCCAGCCCATGTGACCGTGGCCGCAATTCATGCCCGTTCCTCCCAGTCGCGGCCACTCCGGGGCACGCTGCCTTGAGCGTGAGCGTACCGCGGACGGGCAGGCGGACCGGGAACGGACCGGCGATCGCTGCCCCTTGGGGCCACCACCGACGTTGACAAGCTCGGGGACGCCGAGCCGGCGATACGTGCCCGTCGCCGTTGAACGCGTAGCCACGGTTCTCGGCGTCCTCGTACGGCTGGCAGACCAGCCGCCCCTCCAAGAGCTGCCGCACCACTTGCCGCGCCTGGGCGATGTTGCGCGCCAGGAGCCCGCGGAGGTCCCCAGCCCGCTCCGTGGCAGCGCGCACGAGCGCAGCCGTGTCCACTACCGCCTCTGTCTCGAGCTGTCCGAGCTCTGCGGTCAGCGTGTCCCGCCGCTCGAGCTCGGCGCGAAGCCGGGTGCGGATCGCCTCAGCGGCGCCGTTGCCGTCCGCGAGGGCATCGAGCAGCCGCCGCTCTCGCCCGGCGATGGTCGCCAACTCCCCCGTGATGGTTGCCCGCCGCGTCGTCGCATCGGCCTGGCCGGCGTTGAGCTCGGCCACAATACCTCGTGCTCTTGAAACACGCAAGGAACAGCTCACGTGTGGCGTCCCGTCTGCTCAGGGTTGTCGAGCCCGAGACGAACGCACGCAAAGGCAAGCTGGGCCCCTACACCTTCACCGGCTTTGTGACGGATGGCCTCGCCTTGCGGGCTCTCGCGCTCGTCAACGCGCCGGACGCCGTGCCCGCGATTGAGCGCGGGTTGAAGCGAGCGCGCGAGAAGTAGCGGCATCACGCCCCTCCGCAATTCTGTTTTTGAAGAAGCTGGACATTTCCTCAATGACTCTGGCGCTCGGCCAGACGGTGCGCGAATATGGGTCATCCGGAGGAAGCACGATGATCCCCCTCGGACTGACATCATTCCGTGGGGCTCGCGAGTCAATCAGGGCCGTGAATCCATGCCGGGTATACAGCGCGGCGAGCATCCTGAGGACCCGTCCCCAGGAGAACGCGCGTGGAGACGGAAACGAAGGCGAGTCAACCCCATGATGATTGTCGCGGGAGTCGCTGCGTTTAATACCGTCGCGAGCGTGGTCGCGGGCGGGCCGAACTGGTGGACGCGCGCGTGGGCGGTCGCGCTCGTGGTCGCGTTGCTGCTGATGCTCGTCAGGATCGTGCGCGGTGCGTAACGCTTGGAGCTTTATGACGTCTTCACTAGCTTTCTGACGGACCTCTGCGCCCGCCCGCTCCGCCATCCGACCGACCTGGAGACGTAGCGGCGTCACGACTTCCCCCACCGCAATTCTGTTTTTGCTGACGCTCGAAACGTCGCTGGGGTGCAGTCCCCCCAGGTGACCCCTACGACTGGTAGCCGCGATGCTCCCTGCTCCCTCCCTGTGGGGCCTGAGTCCTAGCCGCAAGAGCGCTCTTGCCTTCGGAATCTCCTTGAAGTATTCACTTTGGAACACTCTTTCGGACATGGAGGCCCGCCCTTGAAGAACCGGCTCGACGCCCAGGGGAAGCCGATCTGCCCGGTCTGTGAGCTCCGCATTGCGGATGATCCCGACACATACCCATTCGTCGGCGAGCAGCAGGTGCACCGAGAATGTTGGGCCAAGCCATTGCCGTACAGCCCCGGCGGGGCCTTGCGGAAGTCTGGGCTGAGGCGCGTATGAAAATGAAGCTGATCAACCTGGACAACCGGGCCAACATCGCCACCCTGGGGTGCGAGTGCGGGGGCGTGACGCTCATTTCCACGACGGCTGCGACCGAAACCATGCCCAGTAAAGGGCGTTGTCCGGTGTGTAACGACACCTTCGGCTACCCGACCGACCTGGAGAAGTAGCGGAGTCACTTCTCCTCTCCCTCCGCACTTCTGTTTTTGCTGAAGCTACGAAAGTTTCTTGAATGACTCTGGCGCTCGCAGATAAGCGTGAGTATGGTCATCAGTAGGAGCGACGCTGATGATCCGACGTGGACTCAGAATGATCCGCTGGCTCGCAGTTGGCACCATAGCCGCCACCGCATACTTCCTCGCCGGCTGAATCATTCGCGGTTCTCCTCGGCGGCGGTTGTCATCGCGCATGCGCCTCGAGGAACGCCGCCAACATCACGCGGGCGACATTCGGAGCAGCTCGCCGCGCTGCGCCTCGGTCAACGTCGCCAGGTTCTGGACGAAGTCCAAACGCCTCAAGGCACGGATTTCGGTACCCGCGATCGACACGAGGTCTCGTCTCCAGTAGGACGCCGCGGCTGTGCCGGCCGCGATGATCGTACGCCCATGGTCCCATAGACGAATCGAGGTCGTCGGTCGACACTCCTGCCCGTGGAGCGTAGCGCCCCTCATGTGCGACATGCCGCGGCCAACGGTGGAGCAGGGATGGAACAGGCGCAGCGCGCCAGTAACTGGAGTTGGCGATGTCAACCACCCTTAGCGGATGAAAGTGGCGCCTGGTTCGGGATCAAGGGTAACCCTTCGTCGCCCCTGCCGCGGCCGGGTGGCTTTGGCCGTTCACCCCCGTCGCGGGGCCCAACCTACAACATCCGCAAGGAACACATACCATCAGCAACCATGTCCGGAGCGGAATGGAGCATGAATCCTGAGGCGGCCGGATAGGGCAAGCAAAGGGGAAACACATGAATCGAGCAATGACAATGCTAAGCGCGTTCGCAATGGTCTGCGCTCTTGCCCTGCCCGGTTGGGCGCAGGTCAGAGTGCTGCCGACACAGACCATCACCATTGCGGGCACCATCGAGACGATTGATCAGGGCAAGCGCGCCATGAACATCAAGAAGGCCGATGGCGAGATCGTCGCCGTCAACGTGCCCGAGACCGTCAAGCGCTTCAACGAGCTCAAGGTGGGGGACAAGATCAAGGCCACGTACAATAACAACGTCATGGTTCGCGTGAAGCCGGCAGGCGAGCCGGCCGTCGATACTGCTGACACGACCACCACCACGGGGCAGTCCAGCGGCAAGGCGGAGATGGTGCGGAGGATGACGGCGAGCATCGTCGACATCGACAAGAGCGCGTCGGCGATCACTTTCGTCGGGCCGAACGGGTGGAAATACAGCCGACGGGTCGTCGATCCGACCGTGTTCGATCAGGTCAAGGTGGGGGACCGTGTTGACATCACCTGGAACACCGACCTCGCGGTCGCGGTGGAGTAAGCGGTCGCATCGTTCCTGAGGCGGCCAGCGCTCGAGTGGGCGACTACATCATCGTGGCAGGCGTCACGGTGGAGTGGACGCAGCCGGCGGAGGGGCTCTAGCCAGTCGGGGAGCGCAAGACCAGCAGACCTGACGGATGTTGCGTGAGGTTCTAGACCTCCACGTGGCCAATGCGTTCCCCGGTTCCAATTCGCCGGGGACCTGATGGCGCCGTCGAGGTCGGTGGCGATTCTTTCGCCAACGACCTCGAGGGCGCCTTTTCGCTTTTGGACACATCGCACCATGGAGGATCCATATCGTCGCCTCAGGGCTCTTCGCGACCGCGCCCGGCGTGGCCATGGGCTTCTGAGACAGCGTCCGCCAACCCCTCGTCGTTCTTTTTGGAGGCCCGCAACCACCTGCAGGCGAACAGGTCGCTGGAGATGCTTGAACTCGTCCACAACGTGCTGTGGAGTCCGCGACCGCTACTTCCCTTCGTTGAAGACCGGAATATCGCAGAAGACGCAGGACCATGGACAGCCGCGTGACGTTTGCATCGTCGTGAACCGCTCCAGGGAAAGCACGCACGGCACGTCCAGCGGCATCGATTCAACGAAGTCCAGCTTCAGGCTCTCGCGATCCGGAAACGGCCACTGATCCAGGTTGCGCTCCATCTTTCGATTCGGATTGCTGACGACCTTACCATCTTTGGCCCAAGTCACACCCTCCACGCCAGCCGGATCATCCATATGCTCCAAGATGTCGAGAATGAGCTGTTCGCCGTCGCCACGGCAGACGAAGTCCACTTCGGGGCATTGTTGCTTCACCAACGGGGCGTTGAGACTGGCAAATACGCCGCCGAACGCCAGCTTCACTGTGCGGTTGGCCGCGCGGATGTCGCGAGCGGGAAGCTTGGCGTACGGATAACTGGTGGTGCTGAGGAAACCGAACCCTACCAGCGCCGGTTGTTTCCGCTGGATCTCCCCAGTGATGACCGCGTGGGGCGTTTCGGGATTGGCCTGATCGAACATCACCCAATGGGCCAAAGACTTCTTCAACGGCTTCATTCATAACTCGGCTCGCGCCGCGCAATGCTACCGTATTCGCCCGGTAGCTCTTCATTACCCCGGAGGAGTCCCGCGGGGCCTTTTCCAGCGCTTCGATCATGTCCATCAATGATCGGATCTATTCCCGTTCAACGAGTTCTACGAGGCCAGGCGTTGGACATCCTGAGCACTTAGGCGAGAGGAACACGACTCCGTGTTTGAAGAACTCTTCGAGTTCCCTCAAATCGGGAGCGTAAAACACTCACAAAAACAACTTGGTGGCCCCAAGAAGCCGCGACGACGTGGAGTGCCATGGAACTGCGCGGGTTTCTTCCACGTGCGGCGTGACCGTGTCGATGCACTAATTGCCGACTTCATTCCCCCAGGTTTGTAGTTCTCCTCGCAGGAACGTCGCCCTCGGAAGGCTGACTCCGTCCGCCAAGTGCCCAATCGGATGGACCTCTCCAGTTGGCTCTTCCATTGCACTACATCAATCCCGACCGGGACTCGTTTGAAAACATTACTCTTCAAGGAGGGAAGAAGTGAAGCGCTTCGCTCGCATCGCACTCGTCGCGCTCACTGTCACGTCTCTGGATGCCCCGCTCGTCGCGGCTGACCTGCCGCTCGAATTCAAAGGGCATTCGCATCGGGAAGCGCATCACCGACGCCGATCCGCTCGTCAGCGGCCGCCCGGATGCCCGCGTCTCGTGTGGAAGCCTGCGCGAAGACAGCGCGACCATATGCACGGACGGTGGCGGATGGATGATCGGCGACGTCGCCATCGGCGTGGTCATCATCATCGAAGACTACCGGATAGAAGCGCTCGGCATCACCTTCAACCCCGACTCGTGGGACACGGTCTTCCGCGCCTTCACTGGCAAGTATGGCCCCCCCGCGAAGTCGGGAGCAGAGACCTTTCTGTGGCAGCACGGCGATGGCGCCATCATTGCGACGCGCTACGACAAGGGGAGCGACGACAAGTCCCTCATCTTGCTCGCCAGTAATGCGTTCCTGCATCGGGTGAAGAGGGCGACCCCCCCCGCGAGCGGACCGTGAAGGATCTTGCCTAGCGGCTCAGGATCTCCAGCGCCTTGCCCTCGTAGAATTCCACGGCCCGCTTGAGTTGGGCGGGCTTGGTTTGCGCGTACGTCTGTGTCATGTCGATGCGCACGTGGCCGAGCATCGCGCGTACGGCTTCGGGGCAACATCCCGTTTGCGATCTTACTTCCTACAACCCGGCGGACAGCAGCCTCGTTCATTTGGCGCCACCTCGACCCGGAAGGATTCGTGAGTTGTCCAAGGTCCGACAGCCTGACGTGGGCGGCGCCAGGCGCGGCGTAGGAACTACTGGTACATGTTCGAACCCCTAACGGGATTCGAACCCGATCACTGGACACCTCCTGCGTGGCAAGCAGCATGCGAGGACCGGTTATTGGCGCGCTTCGGATGTCCAGCCGCTCGCTTCCATGCACCTTTGGTACAAGTCGGCTTGTCGCTTGGTATCGGTGCGGGCGCCGACGGTCATTGGACTTCCGTTGACGCTCCACGACATGCCCCACGCCATCGGAGGCTCCTGCACACAGGCGTAGCTGTCCCGCCTGAACTCGGCCACGTCCGAGCCAGCCTTGCTGTAGCTATGGATGGGGCCTGTGCAGCCAACGAGCAGCACCGACACCGAGAAGACCAGGGCCGCGAGTCGTGTCATGGCTAGATTCCTCCTCGGGTGATCGTCTGACAGCACGTGATAGGGACGATATAGGACCTTGGCTCTATATCCCCATTGGGCTTCGGGCCGTTTCCCCACTCAACGGCGCGCTACGGCCGTCTCTTCGTCCTCAGAAGGTCAGGTAACTCTCTGGGATATGTTCGTCCGTCGCATCGGTCCCGTCGCTGTCCCTGCAGAATTCGGTGACGTCGTTATCACGTCACAGCTTCCACCGACAATGTTTTGGCACCATCGGAATCGTAGAAGCCACGGCAAGGGCTAGTCGTCGGCTCCTAGTGTGTTGCCGTCCTCTTGGGGGAGGAACCCGTGGTGGCGGCGCTCAGGCCGCGAGAGCGATGCCCTCCACGCTAAACGCTAGCGACGCGTTCCACCCTCGGAATAGCCCCCGGGGTCTCGTACCCGCGACAATGGATGGGGGCAGGCGAATGGCGAGTTCTAAACCTGAATCCCGAAGCTGAAGGCGACCGAGCGATAGTTCGCCTGCAAGTGGTTGCGGGCCCCCGATTTGAACCAGCGACAAGTGACTAGCACCCGCCGGCGGCGGTCGCCCCGCCCCTGGGCCCCGTCACCGTAAAATAACCGTCCTGAGCCAAGCCTCTCCTCGGCCTCCTAGGACCAAGGTCCTATGTAAGTGGTTCCGGGTGGCCCCTATAGTCAGTCTGCTCCGGTACGACGGCGGTCGAGCACTGACCAGGAGGATCCCGTGATGAGCGAATGGTGGGCGTTCACGGTGACCGTGGCGGTGACGATCCTGTTCGGGAAGCTCCTGTCCTGGGGAGAGTAGGAGGCCCGACATACGATTCGACCCGGCTCCAGGAACAGACCCGAGCAGCCCAATGTGGTGGCGGGCACTGCGTCGAGCCCCCGCATCGGCCGTTGACTCAATTAGAGGAGGCAGGACATGGCCACTTTGGGGGATTCGTCACCGAGCAAAAGCGCTTGAACGAGGCGCGCGAGGCGCAAATCCCCTGGAACGTGACGGCAGGTGCGCGGCTACCTCGGCGTCTTCTACAAGACCCGAGAGTGGGTTCTGCCCGCCTCGTGTCACAGCTCGTCGACATCGGAGACCCGGACACTGGGTACCGCGATGTTTGCCTCGAACGCGCCCGGATGCTCCTGGGCGAGGTGATGTCCCCGAAAGACGTCGGACGCATCGAGCGCCAGCAGGCCCTCGTGCGCTGCGGAGAGAGAATTGGGCGCAGGTCCAGGATCTGAGCGCGCATGTAGGCGATTCGGCCCGCCGTCGTGGTCGTCCCGCGCGGGTATTGCCGCAGCCAGAGCTCAGCAGTGCGACGGGCCGTGTACGGTTCGCTCGTGGCTTGACCGGCGCCGACCGCGCAGCTACCTCCAGGGCACCCGTTTGAAGTGCGGCACGGGCCTCGAAGCTTATCGACCGCGAAGGCGCGTTGGTCCTCACCGGATCCTGTACACCTCTGTAAGCGGCTGATCGGCGCCGCTGCGGAGCCGGGTAAACGTGGCGCCATCAGGCTTCATCCCCAGCATTGCCTGGCTGCGGCACTACCCGCGCGAATGGCTGCGCCCGGACCTGATTGCTGGCCTCACGGCCGCTGCCGTGGTCATCCCCAAGGCGATGGCCTACGCTACGATTGCGGGCCTGCCGCTGCAGGTGGGTCTCTACACGGCGATCGTGCCGATGGTCGTCTACGCGCTGCTCGGCACGTCGCGCCCGCTCAGCGTCAGCACGACCACGACGATCGCGATCCTCTGCGGCGCCGAGCTCGCCCGCGCCGTCCCCGGCGGCGACCCCGGAGCCCTGATCGCCGCCGGCGCGACGCTCGCGGTCCTTACCGGCGCCATGCTGGTGGCAGCGTCCGTGCTGCGACTCGGCTTCGTCGCCAACTTCATCTCAGAGCCGGTGCTCACGGGCTTCAAGTCCGGCATCGGGCTGGTGATCGTGATCGACCAGGTCCCCAAGCTGCTCGGAGTGCACATCGAGAAGGCCGGCTTCCTCCGCGACCTGTTCGCGATCGCACGCGAGCTGCCCCACGCCTCCGTCGCCACGGTCGCGATCGCCGTCTGTCTGCTCGTGCTGATCTTCGGCCTCGAGCACTTTGTCCCGCGCGCGCCGGCGCCGCTCATCGCGATCGCCGTGGCCATTGTCGCGTCGGGCCTGCTCGGCTTGAGCGACGCTGGTGTGGCGACGGTCGGCAGCCTTCCCGGCGGCCTGCCGGCACTCGTCTGGCCCCGCTTCGATCTCGTCACGGAGATGTGGCCGGCGGCGGCCGGCATCGCGCTGATGAGCTTCACCGAGACCATCGCGGCGGCGCGCGCGTTCGGCGCGCCCGGAGAGCCGCGGCCCGTGCCCAACCAGGAGCTGCTTGCCGTTGGGCTGGGAAACGTCGCGGGCGGCTTCCTGGGGGCAATGCCCGCGGGCGGAGGCACAACGCAGACGGCGGTCAACCGCAAGGCGGGAGCCCGGACCCAGGTGGCCGAGCTTGTCACCGCCGCGGCGGCCGTGGCGACGCTGCTGCTGTTCGCGCCGGTCATCGCGCTCATGCCGCAGGCGGCGCTGGCGGCGGTGGTGGTCGCGTACTCGTTCGATCTGATCAAACCGGCGGAGTTCGCGGCGATCCGCCGCGTGCGGCGTATCGAGTTCGCCTGGGCGCTCAGCGCGTTTGCCGGCGTCGTCGTCCTCGGAACGCTCAGGGGCATACTCGTGGCGGTCGTCGTCTCGCTGCTCGCGCTTGCCCAGCAGGCGTACAACCCGACCGTTTACGCGATGGCCCGCAAGCGCGGCACACAGGTGTACCGCCCGCTCTCGAGCGAGCATCCGGACGACGAGACCTGGGCGGGGCTGCTGATCCTGCGTATGGAGGGCCGCCTGTTTTTCGCCAACGCGCAGGGCGTGGCCGAGAGGATGCGCTCGCTCATCGAGCAGGCGAGGCCGTCGGTCGTGGTGCTCGATTGCGGCGCCGTGACGGACATCGAGTACACCGCGGTCAAGATGCTAATCGAGGCGGAGCGAAATCTGCACGATGCGGGGATCGCGCTCTGGCTGGTGGCGCTCAATCCGGGGGTGCTCGCGGTCGTGCGACGCACCACCCTGGCCGAGACGCTGGGCCGGGAACGGATGCTCTTCAACCTGGAGACCGCGGTGGAGCGATTCGAGCTGACCGCAATCCATCGACCGTCACCACAGAAAGGGGCTGGTTCATGAAAGCGAAGAAGGGCGACAACGGGAAGTCGGACGGGGATAGCGCAGAGCCGACGAAGAAGCTGAAACGCAAGGCCTACGACAAGGAGCTGGCGGGGCTGCACGTCGAGCTCGTCAAGCTCCAGGAGTGGGTCAAGCACAAAGGGCTGAAGGTCTGCATCGTGTTCGAGGGGCGCGACGGCGCCGGGAAGGGCGGAGTGATCAAGGCGATCAGCGAGCGGGTGAGCCCGCGTGTTTTTCGCGTGGTCGCGCTCACCGCGCCGACCGAGCGGGAGAAGAGTCAGATGTACGTGCAGCGATACCTGCCCCACTTGCCGGCCGCGGGTGAAGTCGTGATCTTCGATCGGAGCTGGTACAACCGCGCGGGCGTCGAGCGGGTGATGGGCTTCTGCTCCGAGGAGGAGGTGGAGAAGTTCCTCGAGGTCGTGCCGGGCGTCGAGAAGGCGATCGTCGAGTCCGGCATCATCCTCATCAAGTACTGGCTGGAAGTGACGATGGAGGAGCAGACCCGGCGGCTCGAGTCGCGCATCGACGACGGGCGGAAGATCTGGAAGCTCTCGCCGATGGATCTGAAGTCGTACGGCCGCTGGTACGACTACTCGCGGGCCCGCGACGACATGTTCGCGGCGACGGACACGAAGTGGGCGCCGTGGCACGTGGCGCGGACCGACGACAAGCGGCGCGGGAGGCTGAACATCATCCGGCACCTGCTCAAGCAGGTTCCGTACAAGGACGCGCCGCGCGACAAAGTGAAGCTGCCGAAGCGGCAGAAGCGCCACGGCTACCGCGAGCCCGAGTATCCGTTCAAGTTCATCCCTGAGAAGTATTGATTTGGAGCATGGCCGCGGCGACACAGAACGTTGCTCCTATTTGACCGCAGGGGGGGCCGCATAGTGTGCGGTCCTCGGCGGCGAGCGGCGCGGCAAGGAGAGTAGCTGAGGCCTGGCCTATATGGTTACGACCAAGCCGTCACTGGCGCACTCCTCCGGCACGTTGCCGACCTGAGCTAGCATCTCCTTGCTCATGTGAGTCAAGATGACACGCTTCGCACCGAATTCGGCGCGGTGTGCGGCGATCGCAGGATAGTTTAAGTGCCACTTGATGGGCTTCTCGTGAAAGTAGCACTCGGCAATGAAGAGGTCGGCGCCACGAGCGACTCTCGCGACCTCGTCGGTCCATTCTGTGTCGCCGGTGTAGGCGACGATCTTCCCTGCGACCTCCACTCGTAAGGCGGTGGGGTTCGTCTCTTGCGTATGCCGCGCGCGCTGCGCGGTGACGGTGAGGTCGAGAATGTCGCGCGGTCGTCCTGGCTCGAGCTCGACCCACTCCAGCGGGAACTTGGGTGTCATCGCCTGAGAGCCAGGAAAGAGAGCTTCCTGAATCTCACCCATGCGCCGCCGCAGGTCTCGGGGGCCGGCGATGGTCAGCGGACGGTTCCGTTTCGCGCCGAGCATGGCATCCATGAGCAAGAAGGGGACACCGCCGCAGTGGTCGCCATGCAGATGGGTGAGCAGGATGGCATCGAGGGAGTTGTGGTTAAGGCCCTGCTGCGCCAGGGCGATCAGGGAAGAGGTTCCAAAGTCGATCGCGAACCGCGACTGCGGACCCTCTACAACAATGCACGTCTGGAACCGTCCCCCGCTGCCGAAGGAATCTCCGGATCCGACGAATCGAACCGTCACCGCCACTTTAAAGCCTTTCTCATCTAGATGATGCCGGCGTTCCGCAGGGTCTGGCGCTCGGAGTCCCCAATGTTCAGGAGGGTCTGGAGCACTTCATCGGTGTGCTCGCCGAGGCGCGGGGGTGGGCGTCGATATCGGACCGGCGTGGCCGACAGCTTTAGCGGACTGCCGATCAGAGGGATCTCGGCCACCGGGTGTGCCATCACGATCTTCATCTCCCGATGCATCACTTGTGGATCGCGAAAGACGCGGTCGATCGCATTTACCGGCCCGCACGGGAGTCCGGCCTTCTCGAGCCCTTCGACCCAGTGTTCCGTGGTTTCGCTGCGAGTGAGATCGGACAGTGTCGCGACCAGTTCGTCGCGGTTCCTGAGGCGCTGCGCGTTCGTCGTGAAGCGCGGGTCCTCGGCGAGGTGCGGGACCCCGGCAAAGTCGCACAGGCGACGGAACTGCTGGTCGTTGTTGGCACCGAGGATGACGTGCCCATCACGGGTCGGGAAGACCTGGTAGGGCACCGTGTTAGGGTGAGCCGTTCCCCATCGTTTCGGGACGGCTCCAGACAGCAGGTAGTTCAGACCGACGTTGTAGAGCCATCCGACTTGGACATCGAGCAATGCGATGTCGATGTGCTGTCCGACGCCGGTTCGGTCCCGGTGGCGCAACGCGCTCAGAATAGCCACGGCCGCGTTGAGCCCGCTCATGACGTCGTTGACCGCGACGCCGACCTTCACCGGCGGTCCGTCGGCTTCTCCCGTCACGCTCATGATCCCACCCGCGCCTTGGGCCATGAGGTCATAGCCGGGCCGCGCGGCGTACGGACCACTCTGACCATAGCCGGTTATGGAGCAATAGATGAGGCGTGCAAAGTTGTCTTGGAGCTGCGCGTAGCCGAGGCCGTAGTCGGCCAATCCGCCGACTTTGAAATTCTCGATCAAGACGTCGCAGTGTGCTAGGAGCCGGCGCACCAGAGCGGCTCCTTCTGGAGTTGCAAAGTTGATCGTGACCGACCGCTTGTTGCGGTTAGCGCTGAGGTAATAGCCACTTTCGTGCGTTTCGCGACCCGCCTCGTCGCGAAGGAAGGGCGGGCCCCACGTGCGCGTTTCGTCGCCCACTCCTGGCCGCTCTACCTTGATGATCTCGGCGCCGAGGTCGCCCAGCATCTGCGTACAGGAGGGGCCGGCGAGAACGCGGCTGAGATCCAGCACCGTGATGCCGTCGAGCGCGCCCTCTGTCATGGGATCGAAGGGTACGCCACGGCGGTACTGAAGGAAAATAAAAAAACGTAAGGGCAGCTTAACGTACAGCCAATGAACTTCTCGCACCTACACGCGTTCGAGGCGCTGGCCCGTACGGGGAGCGTCACGCGGCGCCCTCGAGCTCGTCCACACCCCGGAGCCCTGCCCGCGATTGAGCGCGGGTTGAAGCGAGCGCGCGAGAAGTAGCGGCATCCCCGCCCTCCGCAATTCTGTGTTTGAAGAAGCAGGGAATGTCCTCAATCACTCTGGCGCTCGGCCAGACGGTGCGCGAATATGGGTCATCCGGAGGTGAAACACGATGATCCGCCTCGGACTGAGACCATTCGCGGGCTGGCGAGTCAATCAGGGCCGTGAATCCACGCCGGGTATACAGCGCGTCGAGCATCGTGAGGACCCGTCCCCAGGAGAACGCGGGTGGAGACGGAAACGACGGAGAGTCAACCCCATGATGATTGTCGCGGGAGTCGCTGCGTTTAATACCGTCGCGAGCGTGGTCGCGGGCGGGCCGGACTGGTGGACGCGCGCATGGGCGGTCGCGCTCGTGGTCGCGTTGCTGCTGATGCTCGTCACAATCGTGCGCGGTGTGTAGCGCTCGGAGCTTTATCCGGTCTTCACTGGCCTTCTGACGGACATCTGCGCCCGTCCGCTCCGCTATCCGACCGACCTGGAGACGTAGCGGCGTCACGGCCACTCCCACGGCCCCTCGAGCAGCCGCGTGAGATCCTGGCGGCTCGCTAGGGGCCGCTTCGCCACTCCCAGCCGGCCGCCTCGAGGTCGAGCAGCGCGGCGAAGCGCCCCCCGCCAGCGATGAGCGCGGCCGGCGCGCCTTCTTCGACGATCCGGCCCTTGTCGAGTACGATCACGCGATCGGTCTCGATCGCGGTGCTCAGGCGGTGCGCGACCGTGACGACGGCCGCGCCGCGCGGCAGCACCCGTTCGCGCAACGCTGCTCGGAAGGCCGCGTCGCTGACGTTGTCAATGGCAGCGGTCGCCTCGTCCAGGATGAGCACGCTCGGGCGAAGGACGAGCGCGCGCGCCAGTGCCAGGAGCTGTTGTTGCCCGGCCGACAGATGCGCCCCGGCGCCGCCGCCACCCCCGCTGAGCAGCGTGCGGTAGCCCTGAGGCAAGGCCTGGATGAACGTGTCGGCGCCGGCGACCGCGGCGGCCTCGTGGACCGCCTCTTCGGTCACCGAGGTCTCGCCGAGGGTCAAGTTGTCGAACACGGTTCCGGAGAAGAGCTGCACGTTCTGGGGCACCACGCCGAGCACACGGCTACGCTCGGCTTCAGCGAGTCGGGCCGGGTCGCGGCCGGCGACGAGGACGCTCCCGGCCCAAGGCCGATACAGGCCCGTGATCAGGTGAAGCGCGCTGCTCTTTCCCGCCCCCGTGCGCCCCACCAGTGCGACGTGTTCTCCGGCCCGCACGTCGAGGGAGAAATCGAGCAGCACCGGCTGACCGGGCGCGTATCCGAACTCGACGTCGTGGACCCGGACCGCGGGCGCGCGAGAGACCCCGCGGAGGCGCGGCCGCTCCGCGACGCCCGGCTCGTCGGGAGTGAGCGCGAGGGCGCCGAAGATACGCTCGGCCCCGGCCATCGCTCCCTGCACGGTCTGCCACTCCTCGCCGAGCGCCGTGATGGGCTGGAAGAAGCGCTGCAGAAGCAGAATGAACGCGATCAATGTTCCCATCGAGATGCTTCCGCCGAAGGCGGGCTGCGTCCCGACCGCGAGCAAGGCGCCGACCGCGACGGCCGACAGGATGGCGCTCGTGGGGGTGTAGAGCGCCGAGTAGAAGATCGACCGGTTGGACGCGGTCAGCCCGCGGCGGAGGACCTCGCGGAAGCCGGCGACGAACTCCGACTCGCGGCCGAACGCTCGGATCGCCTCGGCGCTCCTCAACGACTCCTGGATCGAGGACGCCACCGCGCCGACCGCCGCCCGGTTCTCGCGCTCCGCGTGTCGGATGCGCACCTGCAGGACGCGGGTCACGAGCAGCACCGGGGCGGCGACCATGGCCGCGACGAATGTCAGGCCGGGGCTCAAGGCGACCATCGCGACGGCGATGGTCACGAGCCGCACCAGATTGGCCAGGAGCAAGGCGACGCCCGACGAGAACACGGTATCCAGGGTGTCGACGTCGGAGGTGCAGCGACTGATCAGGTCGCCGGTCGGGACGCGATCGAGATAGCCGGTCGGCAGCCGCTGCAGATGAGCGAAGAGCCGCGCGCGTAGATCGCTCAGCACGCGCTGGGCGATGGCGGCGGCAAGGTAGCCGTAGAGGAACGTCAGGCCCTGCAGCGCGGCGACGCCCGCGAGGTAGAGCAGCGCAAGAGCGAGCAAGCCCTCGGAGCGTCCCACCGTCAGGTGACGATCGACGACCTGGCGAACGATGAGGGGAGGCACGAGCTCGACGGCGGCCGCCGCGAGCACGAGGAGCCCGACCAGCGCCACTGCGCCCCGCCGCCGGGTTAGCAGGCCGAGCGCGCTCCAGGCCACCGATCTGCCGGGATGCACGGCACGCTCCATGGGCGGCGCGAGGTCGCTCACCGTCCGGCCTCGGCCAGCGGGGATTCGGCCACACGCTGCGCCGAGAAGATCCGCGCGTACAGACCCTCGGCGGCGAGAAGGCCCGCGTGGGTGCCGGTTTCCACGACCCTCCCGCCCTCGAGCACGACGACGATGTCGGCGTACGGAAATCCCGCCAGGCGGTGCGAGCAGAGTACGGTGGTCGTCCGCTGCTCGGGAGGCGCGGCCGGCCCGAGCGCGTGGCGGAGGGAGGCGACGATGGCGGCCTCGGTCGCGACGTCGACGGCCGAGAACGGGTCGTCGAGGACGAGCAGCCCGGGCACGCGCGGCGCAGCGGCGGCCAGGGCACGCGCGAGTCCGAGGCGTTGCCGCTGGCCGCCCGAGATGCGGACGCCCGACTCCCCGATCTCCGTATCGAGACCCTTCGGAAACCCCGCGACGTCGTCCTCGAGGGCGGCCAGCCGGACGGCCCAGCCGGGAACCCCGTCGTCGCCCCGGAGGCCGCCCGGATCGAACGCGATGTTTCGTCGCACCGACCCGGAGAACAACGCCGCGTCTTGCGGCAGATAGCCGATGAGGCCGCGCCGCCGGGCGGCCGGCAGATCGGCGAGCGACGTGCCGTCCAGCAGCAACGTGCCCGACGTCACCGGATAGACGCCCAGGATCGCCCGCGCGAGCGTGCTCTTCCCGGAGCCGACCGGGCCCGTGACGGCCACCAGCGCCCCCGGCGGAATCTCGAGATCGATCCCACGGAGCGCCGGGGCGGGGCTGCCGGGATACTGGACCGTCACGTTCCGGAGGGACAGCGCCGCCGGCCCGCGCCTGCTCTCTGCGGCCGGCACCATCGGTCGGTCGCCTCCCGCCACGTGGCCGGTTCGGAACGAGGCCAGCCGAGGCTCACCGGCCACCGTCCGCGCGGGGGCGAGCAGGGGCCGGAGCCGCGCGTAGGCGGCGGCGCCGCTCTGCAGGGAATTGACGAGCTGCGGAATCCGGTGGCCGCGGTTGACGAACCGCAGGAAGAGCTCGAGGTAGGCGACGAACGTCCCCACCGTCATCAGCCCCGCGATGACGCGTTCGCCGCCCTGCCACACAATGAGGACGACCCCGCTCGTCATGATCATGGCGTAGAGGGGCTGGAGGCCCCCCTTCACCCGGACGAGCTGCAGATTACGCTCCGCGAAGCGCCCGGAGAGGCGCCGGACTCGCTCTACGGCGGCACCGGCCCGCCCGAACAGGCGCAGCACGCGGACCCCGACCAGGTACTCCTGGAGCGCCGAGGTCAGGTCGGCGTTCGCCTCACGCGCCTTCGTGGTGCGGCCGGCGATCCAGCGCCCCGTCACGTGCGCCAGCACCATCGCGACGGGCACCGGGATAAGAGATAGCAAGGTCAGCTTCGCGTCGATCAGCAGCAGCGCCACGATGAACGAGAGCGAGAACAGCACGGTGTCCCAGATCTCGATCGTGAGCTCGCGCACGCCCACGCCCAGCACCTCGACGTCGCCGACGATGCGGGCCATCAGATCGCCCACGGGCGTCCGCTGGAGGTCGGCCATGGGCCAGCCGAGTGCGCCCCGGAAGGCGTCGGCCCGGACGTTGGCCCGGATCCGCGCATTCGCCGTCATGAGCCACCACCGCTTGGCCATCCGCGGCCCCTCGGTGAGGAGCGTCGCGGCCACGTACGCGAGCGCCGCCCATTCCACATCCGCGACACTGGCCTGACCGCGCTCGAGGGCGAGCGCACGATCGATGGCTCGGCCCAGGAGGATGGCGGGCAGCACCACCGCCGTGTTCATCACGATGCCGGCGATGGAGCCGAGCGCAAGCTGCCCGGCCACCTGGCGGAAATACGGCTTCATCGCCCGGAGCAACTCGAGCATCAGTGGTCGCCGAGCGGCACGCGCTGCCCCCTCAACCGGTCCATTCGACGACGACGCCCTCGGGATCCGGCGCCTTCTCCTGACCGGCCGCGGCGACCCGTCCGAGATAGAGGAGACCAACGATGCCGTCCCTCTCCGAGACGCCGAGCGCCTTCTTGACCACGGGATCGTAGGCCGCCGGACCGGTGCGCCAGGATCCGCCCAGCCCGAGCGCATGCGCCGCCACGAGCATGTTCTGGGCCGCCGCCCCGGCGGAGACGATCTGCTCGATCTCCGGCACATTGGGAGCGTCCCGGATGGCCGCGATCACGATCACGATGACCGGGGCGCGGAGCGCCTTCCTACGCTCGGCCTCCACCATCTCCGCGCTCGCGCCCGGGTTCCGGCGAACGAGCGCTTCGGCCAGGACGTCGCCGAGACGATGGCGGGCCGCGCCGCGCACGACAAGGAACTTCCACGGACGCAGACGACCATGATCCGCCGCGCGAAGACCGGCGGCGAGGATCTGCTCGAGCTCCCCGGGCTCGAGGTCGTCGAGGGCAAGGCGTGCCGGCGACGCGCGCGAGAGCAAGGCAGGCAACGCCTCCATCGTCTCCCTCTGGCCGCTACTCATCCACGAACACCGCGGCGCGATGGGTGGCGGGCAGAAAGACGTAGAGCCTGCCCCGGCGGTCGTCGAGGGCGGTTGTGTGCGCGCCCGGCTCGGTGGGCACGCGCTCCACGACCTTCAAGGCCGCCGTGTCAATCACGTCGATCACGCCGGGATCGCCGGCGGCCACATAGAGTCGCTCGCGGGCCGCATCGAGAAAGACCACGTCCGGCGCGCCCGAGAGCCCGACGAAGCCAAGGGCCTTCCCGCTCGCCGCGTCCACCGTCACGAGCTGGCCCGCGTCGCACGCGCAATAGAGCCGCCCGCTCGACGGGTCGAGATCGAGGCCGTGCGGGCCCGCCGCTGGGACCTCGTAGGTCTTGGCGATCCGCGTCGGGTCGCCGGCCGCGACGACCACGATGACCGCCGGCGCATTGATATTGACGAAGAAGCAATCCGTCCGCCCGTCGTAGATCGCCCACCGCGTCCGCCCGGGGACGGGGATCGCCGCCCGCATGGCGCGCGCCTCCACGTCGATCACCGAGATGGTGCACGATTCGGGGACGCCTGGATCGCCGAGGTTGGCCGCGAGGAGCGTCCCGCGGCCCGCGTCGAAGGCAAGGCCGTTCGGGCCTCGGCCGACCGCCACCTTGGCGACCGGCCCGTCCGTGCCCGGCTCGAAGATCGCCACCGTGTCCTCGCCGCGGTTCGAGGCGAAGGCGAGGCCGCGCGCCTCGGACACGAGCACCCCCGCGACCCTGGGGAGCTTCTCGATGGAGCCGACGTAGCGCTCGCGCGCGCAGTCGACGATGTCCACCGCGTCGTTGGCGGTATGCGCGACGTAGAGATGGTCGGCCCGATGGTGGATCGCCGCATGGTCGAACCCGCCGGACCCCCGGTGCTCGGGCAGGTCGATGTGGCCGACGAGACGCAGGCTCACGACGCCGCCTTCCGCTGGCAGTACGCGTAGAGCGCGTCGTACATGGGGAACTCCCACTCGAGCTTCTGGTGGTCGTCGGTCGTGATCAGGGCGAAGCCCCGGGCGATCGCCTCGAGCCCTTCCCCCTCCGGCATCTTGTACGCGGACGTCTCCGGGTCGGTGTCGGCGTGGTTCACGATCTTGCCGACCATGTCGAGCGCCGGGTCCTTGTCCCAGAGCTCGAAGGCGCGCATGAGCGTCACGAAGGAGCAGACCTCGCCCTCCGGGGTCTGCTGGTGCGTGTAGTCGGCGCCCTTGGCGTCGTACGACCGCCCGCCGAGGAGCTTGGCGGTCTCCAGCACCTTCTCGGCGGGCACATAGAGGAACTGCGCGTCCTTGTCGATGAACCGCTTGATCAGCCAGGGACAGGCCACCCGGTCCACGTTACCGCCCGCGCGTGTCACCCACAGCATGTGATCCTCCTTTGGCAAGAGCTGTCGGTCACGAGGCCACGCCCCGGATCAGGAGGTCGTCGAACGCGGTGATGGAGTCGGCCTTGGTCCACAGGCCCACCTGTCCGGTCTTGAAGCGCGCGTCCCGGTGATCGAGGAGCAGCGCTCCGTCGAGCCATCCCTGGATGCGATCGCCGACGGCGACGACACGTAGCGTGTGCCACTGCTTGAGCGCCGGCGGCGTGACGCGAGCGGTCGCGAGCTGTCGGCGGGTGCCGTCGTACGCGTAGAGTCGGAAGTTGTCCTCGAGCGCGTTGGCGCGGATCACGTAGTACTTGCCGTCCGCGAAGCGGAAGACGATCCCGCCCGAGGCGTCCTCCCGTCCGGAGATCGGATGGAAGTGGGTCGTCACGTCGACGTCGGCGAACGGGCCGGCCGGCGCGACGATGACGTTGAACGGATTCCGCGTGGCGCGCTGCACGAGGGCCAGCGGCCCTCCGCGTGCGCCCGCCATCTCCTCGACGGTCCACTGTCCGGCGACGACGGTCCAGCCGGCCATCCCGTCCCGCTTGATGCCGATCCTTTGCTCCGGGGCATCCTCCCGAACCTCGAGCGCCGGGGGCGCGGCGTGCGCGGGGGCTACGCCCTTGCGTGCCGTCCGCCAGGTGGCGATGGCGCCAAGCGTTGCCGCCATCACCGTGCGGCGGGGCGTGTTCGTCTCGTGCTCCATGGTGTTCTCCTTCCTGCGTCTTTGTGGATGGGGTCCGGTCGCGGGCTCACCCGCCGAGCTCGAGCGCCAGGCCGCGGCCGGTCGCCAGCGCCCGCTCGTACACCGCCACCGCGGCCGCCACGTCCTGCAGCGCGGTGCCGGTACTGTCGAAGATCACGATCTCCTGGTCCGAGAGCCGGCCCGGGCGCCGCCCCGCGATCACGTCGCCGAGCTCCGCGCGCACGTCACCACGGGTCATCAGGCCGGCGTCGAGCGCGTGGTGCAGCTCCCCGATCGTCGCGGACTGTTCCAGGACGTCCACCACGAGGGCGGCGTCCGCGAGCAGCCGCGGGTCGACCTCCTGCTTGTGCTCGTTGTCGGCGCCCACCGCGGACAGGAACGTCCCCGGAGCGAGGTCGCCGGGACCGAGCAACGCCGCCCGAGACGGCGTGCACGTGACCACGATGTCGCTCCGGCGCGTGGCCTCCGCGAGGACGTCCACCGGCGTCACGGACAGCCCGAGCGCCGTGCCCAGCCGGTCGGCAAAGACCTTCGCGCGCGTCGCGTCGGCGTCGAATGCGAAGACGCGCTCGAGTGCGACGACGCGCGCGAGGGCGCGGAGCTGGATATCGCCCTGGGTCCCGCAGCCACAGATTGTGGCGACGCCAGCGTTGGCGCGGGCGAGATGCTGCGCCGCGACCGCGGTCGCCGCGCCGGTCCGGATGGCCGTGATGGCGATCGAGTCCATCACGGCGAGCGGTGTGCCGTGCTCGGCGTCGCACAGCACCACGACGCCCTGGATCGCCGGGCGCCCGAGGCGCTCCGGGTTCCGCGGGAAGTTGCCGTTCGTCTTGGCGGCGAAGTAGGGGCGGGCGAGCCGGAGCCCGGCCGCCTTGATGTGGAACCCGCCATCGCCGGCAGGGATGCTGAGCACCCCCGGGGGCAGGCTCGCTCCTTCGGCATGGAGTCGGAACGCCTGCTCCACGGCGGTGATCGCCGCGTCGAGGCTCAAAAGCTCGACCACGTCGCTCCCGGACAGTATCAGCACGGCCATCTCGGTCGTCCTCCTTGCGCGTCGGGCTGCGGTTCCCTGCCTCGGTCGATTCTCGTCTTTGTGTTGGTACATGAAACATGTGTTTCCTCTCCGTGTCAAGCGGGGTCTCGAAATGTCCCGCCCCGGATGGCCCTTGACAGGGGTCGGCATCTATTGTTTCATGGCGAAACATGCCAGGAACGCTTCTCTTGCTGCTGGTCGGAATCCCCCCGCACCCGTCGAGCCTTCGCGTGCGGGTCTGGCGGCGACTGCGCTCGCTGGGCGCGGTGCCCCTCAAGCGGTCGGCGTACCTCCTACCCGACACCCCGGAGCGCTACGAGGACTTCCAGTGGCTCGCGCAGGAGGTGCAGCGCGAGGGCGGCGACGCGACCCTGATCCGCGTTCAGCAGATCGAGAACCTGAGCGAGGCCGACGTGCTCCGGTTGTTCCACAAGCCGCGCGACCGCGACTACAAGGAGCTCGCGCTCCGGTACCGCAAGGTGCTGCAGGGCCTCGACAAGAAGTCGCCGTCCAAGCGCGTGATCGAGGAGCAGGCGCGTCTGGCCAAGGATCACCAGCGCCTCCGGGACATCGACTTCTTCGATGCGCCCGTGGGCGCCGAGGTCCGGCGGCTCGAGGAGACCATTGCCATGCGCACACGACGCCCGGAATCCGCTCGCCCCGAGGCGCGACCGACGCTCGACCTCACCCAGCTCCGCGGCCGCCGCTGGGTCACCCGACCCCGGCCGCACATCGACCGAGTCGCGTCGGCGTGGCTGATCCGGCGCTTCATCGACCCCGAGGCAGAGTTCGTCTTCGCCGCGCCGGCGGAGTTCCCGGCCGACGCGATCCCGTTCGACGCGCCGGGAGTGGAGCTCAGCCACTACGGCGAGGACTGCACGTTCGAGACGCTCGTCAAGCGCGCGCGCCTGCGGGACCGTCGGCTGGTCCGCCTGGCCGAGGTGGTCCACGAGGCCGACCTGCGGGACGGCAAGTATCCGCACGAGGAGGCACGGGGCATCGACGTTGCGATTCGCGCCATGCTCGCCGCGTCCCCGGACGACCACCATGTCCTGGCGCAGGGCATCGCGCTGTTCGAGGGGCTTTACGCCACAACGTCTCGCAAGGGATGAGCGAGGAGACGTCCGTGCCGCAGGGGACGTCGATCGCCGCGCCAGATCAGGTCGGCAAGAGGCCGGCCGGGGCCGGCTTCTGGCCGTTCGTCCTCTACTTCCTCAAGCTCGGGGCGCTCGGCTTCGGAGGCCCGGTCGCGCTCGCCGGGTTCATGCATCGCGATCTCGTCGAGCAGCGCCGATGGATCGACGAGGACGAGTACAGGCTGGCGCTGGCGCTCGCCCAGATCATGCCCGGACCGCTGGCCGCCCAGCTCGCGATTGCCCTCGGCTACTTCCAGCACGGCGTCCTCGGCGCCACGGTCGTGGGGCTCGCGTTCATCGTGCCGTCGTTCCTCATGGTCGTCGGCATCTCGATGGCGTACCAGGCATACGGCGGGCTCTGGTGGATGCAGGCGCTGTTCTACGGGATCGGGGCGGCAGTCATCGCGATCATCGCCATCGCCGCCTACAAGCTAGGGCGATCCACCAACCGGAAAGATCCGCTCCTGTGGGGCATCTTCACCGTCCTCGCCGTCGCGACGGTGTGGGCGGAGGCCGAGCTGGCGGAGCTCTTCATCCTGGCCGGACTGGTGGTGCTGCTCGTGCGCGCCTGGTCCGGGTGGCGGCGCGCGCTACTCGCGATGGCGGGCGCGGCCGGCGTCGGCCTCCTGATCTGGGGGCTCGAGCGATGGTTCGTTGGCTTCGGACACGGCGACGCGGGTATTCTCGTCCAGATCCTCCTCTTCTTTACGAAGGCCGGGGCCTTCGTCTTCGGAAGCGGCCTCTCGATCGTCCCGTTTCTGCACCAGGGCGTCGTCCAGCAGTTCGGCTGGCTGACCGAGCAGCAGTTCGTGGATGCGGTGGCCGTCGCGATGATCACCCCGGGGCCTGTCGTCATCACGGTCGCGTTCATCGGCTATCTCGTGGCGTCGTTCTGGGGCGCCCTGCTCGCCGCCGTCGGGATCTTCCTGCCGGTCTACGTCTTCACCGTCGTTCCGGCCCCATGGTTCCAGCGAAATCGAGACAACGTTCAGCTCAAGGCGTTCGTCCAGGGCGCCACAGCGGCGGCCACCGGCGCCATCACTGGCTCGGTGATCGTTCTGGCCCAGCGCGCCGTGTACGACGTGCCGACTGCCCTCATGGCTCTCATCGGGCTCGGGGTGCTCTGGCGGTTCAAGATCCCAGAGCCGGTCGTCGTACTGGTCGCCGGCATTCTCGGGGTCCTCGTGTGGCCGTTGATCCGCGGCGGGTGATGCCCAGGACGCCGACCGCTTACCACCAAGGAGGAAGAGGGTGATGGAGACTACGCAGGTTGTATTCGTGTGCCTGCATGGCGCGGCGAAGAGCGTCATCGCAGCGAGCATCTTCGACCGTCTCGCCGCGTCGCGGGGCCTCGATGTCCGGGCGACCTTCGCGGGGACCGAGCCGGACTCGGAGATCCCGCCGAAGGTCGTGCGGAACGTGCGGACTGAGGGCGCCGACGTCGCCGGGATGCGCCCGCGCCTGGTGACGCGCGACGAGCTCGCGCGCGCGACTCGCATCGTGAGCTTTGGCTGCGATCTCGGCAGTCTCGGGGTGGGTGCCGGCGTCGAACGCTGGGACGACGTGCCGGCTGTCAGCGACGACTATCAGAAGGCGCGGGATGTCATCGCCACCCGCGTGGAGCGCCTTGTGGATACGCTGGCCGCCGCCGCGCGTAAGTAGCCGTGGCGAAACGGGGAGCTCGCACGCACCTGGAAGCACATCCTCGGACGCTTCCTAAAACTGGGCGCCACGGCGTACGGCGGCCCCGCGATCATGGGCATCATGCAGGCGGATGTCCAGGAGCGTCGTAGGAGTAGGAGTTCATCGCGCGGTCGGCTTGATGCCGGCGTGAACAGACGCCACGGCGGGCCGGCCAGATGGACAGGCCGGCCCGCCCCAGGAGCTACTTGCGATTCTGGCCGGGCGCCTCTTCAGAACGGCCCTCCGGTCCCTTTTCCCGCTGACGCTCCTGCTGACGCTCCTCCGGCTGACGAGCCGGAGGCCGCTCCCCGCGGGGAGCTTGCTGTGGACCAGCCTGCTCTCTCGGGGCATTGGGCTGAGACTCGAGGCGGGGCGCGGCCGGAGGCGGCACTGCCTCCTGAGGCCGCTCCCTGCGAGGAGCTTGCTGCGGAGCCGCCTGCTCTCTCGGGGCATTGGGCTGAGGCTCGGCTCGTTGTGGCTCAGACCTCCGTCCGCGCTCCGGCTGTCCACGCTCGACGGCCGGACCGTCCTGGCGGGGCGCAGCTGGAGGCTGGGTCGTCTCCGGACGCTGAGAGCGAGCGGGCGGCGGAGTTGCCTCCTGACGCTGCTGGCGCTCACGCGTGGGAGGGGCCGCCTCCGGATGCTCTACACGCTCGGCTTTCACGGTCGCCTTCGTTCCTCCGGCTGACTGCTGGCGGAAGATCGTGGCACGTTCTTGCTGAACCTGCGCGTCCCGCGCCTGATACGTGTAGTGTTCATTGTGGATGATCACCTGCTGGGCGGGGGCCGGATACCTGTCGCGGGGGTAGCTCCTCTGGTACGTCGGTAGGGGGGCAGCGGCTGGCGCTCGATTCCGATCCCAACGATCCCAACCTGTCCGGTGGGACTCCCAGTCACGTCCCCAGTGTTGCCCCCATCGAGGCGGCGCGTCGTAGCCCCATCCACCCCAGTAGACCGGGCGGACACGATAGTAGCGGAACGGGATCACCAGGAGGGGCTGAGGCACGTACACGGGCTGGACGAAGACCCACGGCCCGTTGTACCAGGAGCTCGAGTACCACTGCCCGTCCGCCACGTTGAACACCCAATAGAAGCCGTCATAGAAGAAGTAGTTGGCGCTCACGCTCGGGGCGTAGTAGACGGGATAGCTTGGTACGACTACAAGGTGGGGGAACACGGGAAGATTGATCCCGATGCTGACGCTGACCTGAGCGCTTGCGGGTTGAGTACAGGCCATGGTGACGAGCAGCAATAGCAGCGCGCTAAATCTTCGCATGCGCATGGTGTCCTCCTCCTGTCACAAACGAATTTTCATGGAGGAACAGTGGATCAGATGCGGTGGAACGGATGCGGTCCTGCTTCTTCGGGAGCATTGCCTATGCCAAGCGCCGAACCGGGCGCATCCATGGTCAATATTGGGGATGAACGCACAATTACGTGGATACTATGGGTAGGAATTACCGGGCAGAAATGAGTGGCTCCGCCAGAGGTAGCCATCACGTTCGCCTCTCCTGATAGACTCCCCCGAGCGCCGGTGTGTCGTCTGGCGAGGGCTGCTCAAGGCGGCACTGGAGAAGCTGCTGGAGGGCGTGCCATGAATCGGCGAGTGGCTCATGGGGAAAGGTAAGGAGATCCCGATGCGTCGGGGTGCAAAGCCTGCAAAAACGAAAGGTCAAAGCAAGCGTCCGGTCGCCCGCAAGTCAGGGAAGGGGGAAGGCTCGAGGGTGGGCGACCTCGAGAAGCGCCTGGCGGAGGCGTTGAAGCGCGAGGCACAGGCCCTGGAGCAGCAGACGGCGACGAGCGAGATCCTCCGTGTCATCTCGAGGTCGCCGACCGACGTCCAGCCGGTGTTCAACACCGTCGTCCAGAGCGGCCTGCGGTTGCTCGGAGGTTACTCGGCCACGATGATGCTGCTGCGCGACGACGATCGCCTCGATCTTGTTGCCTACACTTCGACCAGTGCCGAGGCCGACGCGTCACTCGTCCATGCGTTTCCGTTGCCGCTTCGCCGCATTCCAATCGGCGAGCGTGCCGTACATGAGCGGCGCGCCCATGCGGTCGAAGATGTCGAGAGCGCCCCGGACGCCACCGACGTGATGCGCGAGACCGGCCGGGCACGCGGATGGCGCAGCAACCTGTTCGTTCCGATGATTCGCGAGGACGTTGCGGTCGGCCTCATCTCGATCACGCGACGGGAGCCAGGGCCGTTCGCAGCCGACCAGATCGCTCTGCTCGAGATATTCGCGGCCCAGGCCGTCATCGCGATCGAGAACGTCCGCCTGTTCAAGGACCTGCAGGCCCGTAATCGCGAGCTGACCGAGGCCGTGGAGCAGCAGACGGCGACCGCCGAGATCCTGAACGTCATCTCCCGGTCACCGACCAACGTCCAGCCGGTCTTCGAAGCCATCCTGGAATCGGCCGTGCGCCTGTGCGAGACGGCCTTTGGCGCCATCTTCCGCTTCGACGGCGAGCGGCTCCACCTCGTCGGCCATCATGGCATACCGCCCGAGGGGGTGGAGGCGTACCGTCAAGCGTACCCGATGGCGCCCCAGCCTGAGATGCACATCAGCCGCGCAATCCGGGAGCGCCGAGTGGTCTACGTGCCCGACATTCTCGCCGAGCCTCAAATCACCTATACCGGCTCCGCCCAGCAGGCCATCGGCTATCGGAGCCTGCTCATGGTCCCCATGCTCCGCGACGGTCAGCCTGTCGGCGTAATCGGCGTCGGGGATCGCGAGCCCGGCGGCCTCTCCAACAAGCACGTGACCCTGGTTCGGATATTCGCCGACCAAGCGGTGATTGCCATTGAAAACGTCCGGCTCTTCAATGAGCTGGAGTCGGCGAACCGCGAGCTGGAGGCCGCCAGCCGTCACAAGTCTGAATTCCTTGCGAACATGTCCCATGAGCTGCGCACGCCGCTCAACGCCGTCATCGGCTTCTCCGAGGTGCTGCTCCAGCGGATGTTCGGCGAGCTCAACGTCAAGCAGGACGAGTACCTCCAGGACATCTATGCCTCCGGCCAGCACCTCCTGTCACTCATCAACGACATCCTCGATCTGTCGAAGATCGAAGCCGGGCGGATGGAGCTCGAGCTGGCGGACTTCGACCTGCCCACCGCGATCGAGAACGCCCTGATCCTCGTCCGAGAACGGGCCGGCCGCCGGGGCATTGCCCTGCATCAAGCGGTGGATCTGCGTCTGGGCCCGATCCGAGGCGATGAGCGGAAAATCAAGCAGGTGCTGCTGAACATTCTGTCGAACGCGTTGAAGTTCACCCCGGAAGGCGGCCGCATCGGCGTCCGCGCAGGGCTCGCCGACGGGATGGCGGAGATCTCGGTCGCGGATACGGGGGTCGGCATCGCGCCGGAGGACCAAGAGGCAGTGTTCGAGGAGTTCCGGCAGGTCGGGACGGCGGCGAAGAAGGTGGAAGGCACCGGGCTCGGTCTGGCCCTCTCGCGGAAGTTCATCGAGTTGCATGGCGGGAGGATCTGGGTCCAGAGCCAGGTGGGCGTCGGCTCGACGTTCACGTTCACGATCCCGGTGCGCCGTCGTGAATGAGGACGTCAAGACCGCCAAGGCGATAGGCGTCAAGATCCCGCCGTCGCTCCCTCCTGGCGCGGGCGGATCAGGTGAGTCCCGTGCAAGATGCCATTCATCTAGAGGAAGAGCCGCATTGAAAGAGATTTTTATTGGAAGCAGCAAGGAAGGACTTGAGCAAGCCACGCAGGTGGCTGCCGTGCTCTCGGAAGCCAAGGATGTAAAGCCCCTGCTGTGGACGGAGTGCTTCAAGCTCGGCGACATCACCTTTCTGGGCATCGAGAACATTGCGCGTCGAGTTGCCGGCGCTGTTTTCCTTGCGACACCTGACGATGATTCTGTCATTCGCGAGCAGCGGGTCAGGACGCCGCGGGCGAACGTGTTGTTTGAGTACGGTTATCTCACCGCCATGCTGACTCGGAGCAGGGTTGCACTTTGCCGTTACGCCGGCGCTGAACTGCCATCAGACTTCGCGGGGGTGACCTACGTTCCCATGGGTCCTTTTGAGCCAACCAAGCCCCTCGATCATCAAGCGAGAGCAAGGTTGAAATCATGGGCGACTGAGCTCCCCGCCATCCAAGTTGGATTTTCGCCGACGTGTCAAATGCACGGCTATTCAGGGTGTTGGCAAGCTGAGACAGTGTACGAAGTTTACCGCCGCATCCAACTCAAAGACCCGGATTATGTGGTTCTCAACGGAAAGATGATTCTGCAGATTCCACCCGATGGGGACGGTGGTGCCGGCTGCTTTTACGGCAATTTGCAGGTTCAGATTGGTGGTTGCTACGCTGAGTTTGAGATCAGCGACCGGGTCATCGATGCCAAGGTATTTGGCGATGGAAGCATGAAAATCCGCAACGCGGTGCAGAGCCGACAGCGCATCAGACTGGAAGGTGATCCTCCGCAGAGGGACGGATTCGAGCCCGATTTTCGAGGCGCTCGGGAGATCGATTTGTTCATTCACTGTCCCCCTGACGAGCCTGGCGTCCTCCGCGGACGCTTCTCAAGTGAGGTCGGAGGCAACATTTACTCCAAGGCAACCGGAAAGTGGTACAGGTAGGAGGAGAGGCAACATGAACGACCCCCGGAGGCGGTCGCCCCTTCCTTGGGCCCCGTCAACGTGACCTAAGGTGCCAGACTGCTCCAGCCCCGGCGGACCAGCAGCGCCCTTTGGCGTCTGGCCAGAACTCGATTGTCCTCCTCGCCTGGCCAAGCGCCTGCTCGGGGGCGGAAGAAGGCGGGGACGATGAGGGGATCAGCGGTGATCTGGATCTTCTTGGCGGTCGGCTTCTCCGGCTGCGCAAGCCCGGGTCTGAACCCGGCGCAGCAGCAAGCCGTGGGCGCGTTCAAGGATTGCCAGCGCACGGCGACCACCGCGAACGTTGTCGAGATCTACGAGGACGGGCGGTTCGTGTTCACGGCTCGCCCTGACGACAATCAGCGGATGCTCCAGTGCCTCTCCGACAAGCATGGATACAAGTTCCAGTAGGGGCCGTGACGAATGGCGCCCCGCTTAAGTCGGAAGCTGCGCGTGACGCCGGACCACTCCGCACAGCGTGTGGGGGTCGAGCGGTTTCTCGAGAAGTTCCGCGAATCCCTCGGCCAGAAGCTCTTCGCGGCGATCCCGATAGGCGGTAATCGCGATGGCCGGAATGCGAATGCCCTTCTCCTCGGCAAACGCCTTCACTTCACGGATCAACTCTAGGCCGTCGTCTGGCATCGCGATATCAGTTACTAGAACATGCGGCCGAAGAGTCGCTAGAAGTCGCTTGGCTCTCTCGGCGGACTCAGCGGCTGTCACCAGTGCACCGCAATACTCGAGGACCATTTGAAGCGCCTCACGCGAGTCGTCGGCATCCTCGACGACTAGCACATGTACGCCAGCTAGGTCCTGTAAGGCCATCTTGGCAATTTTGTTAAGCAAAGTCTGTGCCGAGCAGGGAAGTCAGCTAGGGGCCCCTTTTGTCTCGCGAAGCCTAGATCGAGACCCCGGCGGAGCAGGAATTACCCTGTCAATCGTTCCGTTCTCACCTGTCTACCGAAGAAACTCCGCCTGTAGCGAGCCCGGACAGCGTACGGCCCCCTCTAGAGGGGGCATACTAGCCTTCCGGCTAGCTGAGGGAGGACCCGTGATGGAGCGACGCACCTTTCTCGCGATCCCAGTGATACCGAGAGAATCACGCTCGATTTAGGTCCGAGGAGGACCAGCTCATGATGACTATCGTCACGCATGTACACCTGAAAGAGGCGGCTGGACGTGAGTGGGATGCTGCGATGCGCACTCGTCTGTCGGCCGCGAAGAAGCGACCGGGGTGGGTGGGAGGACAGATCCTCCGGCCATCCGATAAGCCAGACAGGCGAGTGATCGTCGGCACGTGGAAGACGCGCGCCGACTGGGAGGCTTGGCATCATGATCCGCAATTCGCAGCGACGCGCGGGCGGCTCGACGGGTTAGAGAGCGAACCAGCCGAGCACTGGTGGCACGAGGTCGTGCTTGATGTGAGGAAATACGAAGCTGCTCCTCCCGTCGCATCGAAACCAGCAACCAAACGGGCGTCGAAGGTAAAGACGAAGAGAGCGCGACGGCGCTAGGCCCTGACTGTGCGGTCGTCGGTGGTGACCCGAGCGGATCAGGTGATCGAGGTGACCACGCGACGGGCGTTCCTCTGCACACTGGCCGGCGCCCTTCTCGCTGCGCCACTCGCCGCCGAGGCGCAACGATCGGCGAAGGTGTACAGAATCGGGTTGCTTATTCCCGCGCCCGCGCCCGCTCCGGGGCTTATGCCACCGATCATTGTTCCTGTGTTTCTGGCTGGCATGCGAGAGAGGGGTTGGTTGGAGAACCAGGGATTCGTGCTCGAGCCTCGGTACGCTGAGGGTAAGGTCGAGCGTCTGCCTGACCTTGCCGCGGAGCTGGTTCGCCATTCAAGGAGACATGATCGTCACATGGGCACGCCTGCTGCCATGGCGGCCAAGCAAGCGACCACGACTATTCCGGTCGTATTCGGTCTCGTGGGGGATCCTGTCGCCTCCGGTCTGGTACCGAACCTCGCGCGGCCGGGCGGGAACGTCACTGGGATGTCGCTCCATCTTCCAGAAGTCCTCGGAAAAGCGCTCGAGATACTCAAAGAGGCGCTCCCACGTGCCGAGCTGGTCGTGATGACGCGAGATCCTGACAATCGAGCGCAAAACCTCGCCGATGCGCACGCAGACGCCCTTGCCAAAGCCCGCGATATCCGACTTCATCGAGTCGATGTACGTCACGTGTCCGACTACGAGGCCGCGTTCAAAATGGCGGTTAAACAACGGGCCGATGCCGTGCTCGTCACCCCTCAACTTCCTCTGCCTAAGCAGATGGCGGACTTTTCCGTAAGCCATCGTTTGCCCATCATGACAATGATCACCGGTCCCGGATCACAGGTCGGCCAGTTTATGATCTACGGCCCCAAATTCGGTGATCAGGTGCATCGCGTAACGGGCTACGTGGATCGGATCCTGAAGGGCGCGAGACCGGCCGACCTGCCGGTCGGGCAGGCGGATCGCTTCGGCACACCGGGAACCTCAAGACGGCCAAGGCGCTCGGCCTCACGATCCCGCCGTCGGTGCTGGCAGCGGGCGGATCAGGTGATCGAGTGATGGACCGGCGCGGATTTCTGCTCTGGGCTACGGCCAGCTGGGCTAGGCGAGGGTTTAGCCCACGCGGTTCCACCGTATCGGGCAAGCACCTATAGAATGTCCACAGACGGGCCCCGTCGAATAGGCCCCCGGTAAACGAGGTCTTGACCGCTAGATGATCCGCGCCGAGGCCGAGACGCTGAACCTCTATCTTGCGCTCCCTGTCGCTCGGGTAGGACGAACGGAGTATGCCCGCCAGGTGCTCAGCCTTCGCAGAAGCATCCGAGAAACAGGCCGACTTGCTGTCGAAGGCCGCTATGCGACGCCATGCCTTCTTATCCTCTGTGACGAGTCCTGACTCCGTCGCAACCTCTTGACTCCACAAGACCCATAGACTCTCGGCAACGACCGACGTGGCGAAGGTGAGCAGGCAGCAGAGCATAGTGAGCATCATGCACGGCCAGCGTCTAATCATCGAGGTTCCTCCCGCTTATCGCGCGCACCATCTGTGCCCCGCTGAGCACCACTGGAACGCGGAGAGGCTCAGGAAGCTCGCCGCGGCTCTTAGTGGAGTGGCGGGGTGTAGAGGAACCGACGGGCTACGCTCTCATCGCCAGCTCGCGGTAGCCGTCCGCGGCCACGCGGTCGCCCCACTCGCGGTACTCTGGCGCGGTGCCGCTGTAGCGGGCGATGATGCGGACGTTCTTGCCCTCGACGTTCATGTTGACGCCGGTCATCCAGGAGTCGACCTCGTTGGCGAGCAAACCCTCGCCCTTCTTCTTGACGAAGGCGGTCCACTCCTCCACGGCGTCCCGTCGGGCGTCGGCGACGCGCAGGCTACGCCGCTCCAGGTAGCCGAGCAGGTCGCGGATCCACTCGACGTTGTACTCGATGCTGCGCGGGATGTTGCCGAGGGCGGTGTGGGGACCCATGACCATGAACAGGTTGGGGAAGCCGTCGATCATGACGCCCATGAAGGTTTCGAGGCCGCCCTTCCACCGCTCCTTGAGCTTCTGGCCGCCGACGCCGCGGATGTCGATGCGGTCCAGGCTGCCGGTGATGGCGTCGAAGCCCGTGGCGAAGACGAGGATGTCGAAGGCGAACTCGCGATCGCTGGTCCGCAGGCCGGTCGCCGTGATGCGCTCGATGGGGGTCTCGAGGATGCTGACCAGCTCGACGTTGGGCTGGTTGTAGACCTCGTAGTAGCCGCTCTCCTGCGGCACCCGGCGCGTGCCGAACCCATGGTCCTTCGGGATCAGCAGCTCCGCCACCCTGGGGTTCTTCACCCGCTGGCGGATCTTGTCCGCCACGAAGGCGGAGAAGAGCGCGTTCGCCTCGCGATCGACCAGCATGTCGCGGAAGTTGCCGAGCCAGATGGCGAAGCCGGGCGAGGAGTAGAGCATCTCCCAGAAGGCCTCGCGCTCCTCCGGGCTCACTTCGAACGTACCCCGCGGGTCGGTCGTGTGCAGGAAGCAGGCGGCCGTCTCCCGGCACCGCTGGAAGAGCGCCGGATAGCCCTTGCGGATCTCGGCCATCTCCGCGTTGGTGATAGGCCGGTTGTGCAGCGGCGTGCACCAGTTCGGGCGGCGCTGGAAGACGGTCAGGTGGCCCGCGGTCTTCGCGATCTCGGTGATGACCTGCACGCCGGTGGCGCCGGTGCCGATGACGGCCACGCGCTTTCCGGCGAAGGACACGGGATGCTTCGGCCAGAGACCGGTGTGGTAGGCCTCGCCCCGGAAGTCCTCGACGCCCGCGAGCCGCGGCAGGGTCGGGGCAGAGAGCGGGCCGACCGCAGTGACCAGGTGGCGCGATCGGCAGCGGCGGCCATCTTCCGTCGTGATTTCCCAGGCGAGGTGGCCGTCGTCCCAGGTCGCGGCTTTCACCCGGCTCCGGAGCTGGATGTCCCGGCGGAGGTCGAACTTGTCGGCGACGTGATTGAGGTAGCGCTCGGTTTCCGGCTGGGGCGCGAAGTGCTCCGTCCAGTTCCACTCATCGAGCAGCTCCTGGTTGAACGAGTAGCCGTAGGAGTAGCTCTCGGAGTCGAAGCGGCAGCCGGGGTAGCGGTTCCAGTACCAGGTGCCGCCGACTCCGGTGCCCGCTTCGAACACGCGGACGTTCTGGCCCAGTTCCCGCAGGCGGTAAAGCTGGTAGAGGCCCGAGATGCCGGCGCCGATCACAATGGTGTCATAGTCGAGGCCCGGGGCGGACTCCCTCCGGGTCGGCAGCTCGGACGAGGTGGGCATGGACTATCGTACACTGGGGACGTCGCGTTCCACGACCGAACGCCGAGCTCCCAAATCGTCGAGCTATCCGCCCGGATGCGTCCCTTGATCTTCCTGATGTCCGACTGGGACGCCACTCTCGCGCGACTCAGAAGCGAAACGGCAGTCCCGTAGCGATGGTCTCCGACGTTCGGCACGGCACGGTGGTACCGTGCTCTCGAGGAACAGGTCCCAGTGCCGGAGCAGCGTGACGGACCGGCGGCGTTCAGCCGCGCTGCCCGCGCTCCTCCTGGTCGCCGCGGTCGGTGCTCAGACCTATGGGTTGTACATCTGCGGCTTCGGGCTCCGACATCAATCCGGCCGAGGCACGCTCTTCGACGATAGACTGACGCTGGGACCGGCGACACCTGAGCGCACTCTCAGCGATCGGAAGGAGGCGGCGACATCATGAGGCTGCTAGCCGTGCATCCCAGCGGTCTGATGTATTCCAAGATCTATCTCCGCCTCGAGCCGCTCGGGCTCGAGCTCGTGGCCGCTGCGGCGCGGCGCGGCGGTCACGAGGTCGAGCTGATCGACCTGCAGGTCGAGACCGAGGCGGACTATTTCCGGCTGCTCGACCGCTGGCAGCCCGATGCGGTGGCTTTCTCTCTCAACTACCTCGCCAATGTGCCCGAGGTCCTCGACCTCGCCAAGGCGACGCGCGAGCGCCGGCCCGGCTGCTTCATCTTCGCCGGCGGCCACAGCGGCTCCTTCACGGCCGATGAGCTCCTCCGTCACGGCGACGGCGCGCTTGACTGCGTGCTGCGCGGAGAGGGCGAGGCCTCGATCGTTCTGCTGCTCGAGGCGGCGGCTCACGGCCGGAGCGCGCTCGAACAGGTGCCCGGCGCAGTCACGCTCGACGGGGAGGGACCGGCGCCCATCTTCGTGCAGCACCTCGACGACCTGCTGCCCGCCCGCGACCTGCTGCGCCACCGGTCCAGGTACTATATCGGCCAGCTCGACCCGTGCGCGTCGATCGAGTTCAGCCGCGGCTGCCCGTGGGATTGCACCTTCTGCAGCGCGTGGACCTTCTACGGGCGCAACTACCGCACGAAGACACCCGAGCGGGCGGTCGAGGAGATCGAGCAGATCCGGGAGCCTGGTCTGTTCATCCTGGACGACGTTGCCTTCATCCAGGCGGAGCACGGCATGGCCATCGGCGAGGCTATCGCCCGGAAAGGCATCCAGAAGCAGTACTGGCTCGAGACCCGGGCCGATGTGCTGCTGCGCAACAAGGAGGTCTTCCAGCTCTGGTCGCGCATCGGGCTCCAGATCATGTTCATCGGCATCGAGGCCATCGACGAGGAGGGCCTCAAGAAGTTCCGCAAGCGCGTCAGCTCCGTCAAGAACTTTGAGGCGCTCGAGTTCGCGCGCGGCATGGGCATCGACGTGGCGATCAACATCATCGCCGACCCCGACTGGGATCGCGAGCGCTTCCGGGTCATCCGGGAGTGGTGCCTGGAGATCCCCGAGATCGTGAACATCAGCGTCAATACCCCTTATCCGGGGACCGAGACATGGTCCACGGAGGGGCGCAAGCTGGTGACCCGCGATTACCGCCTCTTCGATATCCAGCACGCGGTGCTCCCCACGAAGATGCCGCTGCCCGAGTTCTACGCGGAGCTGGTGCGGACGCAACAGGTGCTGAATCGCAAGCATCTCGGGGCGAGGCAGATCTGGGGCATGGCCAGGACCGTCGCACGTCTCCTTGCCCATGGTCAGACGAACTTCCTCAAGATGCTCTTCAAGTTCAATAGCGTCTATGATCCGAGGCTGCAGATGGCGGACCACGCGCGACCGGTCCGGTACGAGATCTCGCTGCCACCGGAGCCGCGGGCCAAGGTCGACCCGATCGCGCTCTACGTCCACAAGAGCCAGGGCCGGCGCGGCCGTCAAATCGACAATGCCACCGAGCGATTCGTCGAGGACACGCGCATGGGCGTGGTCGATTAGCCGCACGCGCTAGGAGCCCCTCGCCGACAAGCAGCGCGAGGGGCGACCACCGCGATCCTGCCGCCCGGGGTCATTGCTTCCCGGCAATTTGTGAGTATCTTGATGCAGCGCTCGTCATCCCAGTCCTACCCATCATGCCCACGTCGTCCTTCGTGCTCGGCGTGTGGCTGAGCGCAACGGCGGCCCCTAGAGACTTCCGTCGGGCGTGCGACCGCCGGCGATCGCCTGGAGCTGCTCCGCCGTGAAGGGTGGCTGGAACAGCGCGGCGTTCTCGTGCTGCTGGCGGAAGAGGTCGAGGATCATGTGCATACGGTCGGCCAGATCCGCCCAGTCCTCGGCGCCCGAGCCGCGCAGGGAGTCCAAGGTCGGATCCACCGTCGTCACGAACGCGACGGCCTCGGGGTCGTCGAGCTTCGCGAGGTGCTCGGGGAAGCTCCCGGTGAGATCCGTCCCGAGGCGGAGCGTGCGCCCTTCGGGCAGCGCGAACATCATCAGCTCTTCCGTGACGATCCGCCGCACGACGGCGCGAAGCGGCTCGAGTAGCCGGCCGGAGACCTCGCCGAGCATGTGCTGCGAGCGGGGAACCCGGGCCAGCCGACCGGAGAACAGCGTCTCGGAGAGACGGCGGCCGACCGCGACCGGGTCCGGGATCGGCGCATTGAGAGCATCGGCGATCTCCGGTTGGAGCCGTGTCTGCTCGTGCAGCCCGATGCGGACGTTGGCCAGGAACATCAGCTGGGCCCGCGTCTTCGGGTCGGTGAGTCGGCGCGCCCGATGGTAGTCACGGAAGGCCCCCGCCAGCAGGCGCTGACCCTCGGGTGGGTCTCCCGGGCGCAAGCGTTCCAGGAAACCCTCGACCGCCGCGTCGTCGTCCCGGGCCCTCAGGATGGGCACGAAGCGAGCGAACTCCGCACCGATCTCGTCGAACACCTTCTTGTTCCCCCTGGCCACGGCGTCGGCGACGCGGGCGATGCTCAGCAGCGGGGCGCACGCGTCGCGGAGGGCGCTGAGCACCGTGGTCGCGTCGACGGCCCGGCCAGCGGCCCGCCGAAAGTCGCGGATCCGATCGACGACGACATGGACGGCCGCGGACGTCGCGAACGTCTCCTCGATCTTTCGCCCGAGGTCCTCCCCACGGATGGTCTGGCCAGCCTGCTTGGACGCCCACGTGGCAAACGTGCACCAGTTGGCGCCGGACCCGAGGGTCGCGCCCGTCGCCGTCGCCAGCTCGTGGTAGGCCTGTGTGATCCTCAGGTTACGCAGGAGGGGAGAGGCGCACGCCCCGATGGCTTCGACGTCCGCGACCGACGGGACCCGGGCCCGGGCACCGTCCATCGACCCGCGGCCGGGCTCGGCGACATCCATCGACTACGTCTCCCGTCGGAAGCGCTTGGACACGACGCACTCCCCGAGCGTTGGCTCCGCGATGGCCCTTTGACCCCGAGACGATCTTGCGCCGTCAGCAGACTCGGGGTCAAGAAGCTACGGTCAGCACCACGCGAAACCGCGCTCTCCCGCTGATCATCTGGTCGTATGCTTCGGCGGCATTTTCCATAGGGTAGCGCTCGATCATGGGGCGGACCCCGGTCAAGGCGCTGAACTGCAGCGTGTCCTCGGAGTCCTTGGCGGTGCCGGACGGCCAGCCCTGGATGGAGCGCCGCGCCAAGATGAGCTGGGGCGGGTTGATCGAGAGCGGTTCCGGTGGGACTCCCACGATACCAGCTTCCCCCCCGGCGCCAGGCCGTCGATCAGGGCGGAGATGGATTTGGCATCGGGTGCGGTCGCCAGGATCACGCGCGCGCCTCCGAGCCTCTGGATGGCTTCGGCCGGCGTGCCCGCGCTGGTGTCGATGTATTCGTGCGCACCCAGTTTTCTGGCCAGGGGCTCCTTGTCCCCGCCACGCCCGATGGCGACGGTCCGGAAGCCCATCCGGCGGGCGCACTGAATCCCGAGATGGCCCAGGCCTCCGATGCCCTGGACCGCAACCAGATCGCCCGGCCTCGCCCCGGAATTTCGGAGCGGGTTGTACACGGTGACGCCGGCGCAAAGGAGAGGGGCGGCCTCCTCGGCGGAGAGGTCGTCCGGGATCGCGGCCACGGCCTCGGCGGGCGCGATCATGTATTCGGCGTAGCCGCCATCGAAGCTGATGGAGGTGATTTTCTCGAACCGGCAGAGAATGAAATCACCTCTCCGGCAGGCATCGCACGTGAAGCAATGCCCGCCGTGCCAGCCGACGCCCACGCGCTGGCCGGCCTTCCAGTGGGCCACGTCCGTGCCGACGGCATCGACGCGCCCGGCGATCTCGTGGCCGGGCACGCGGGGATATTGCAGGCCCGGCCAGAGCCCATCCTTGACCATGACATCGCTGTGGCAGATCCCGCAGGCCTCCACCTTGATGCGCACTTGCCCGCGGCCGGGCTCCGGGATGGGGCGCTCGACCAGCTCCAGCGGGCCGCCGGGCTTGCTCACTTGCACCGTCTTCATCAGAGCCATGTTGTGCTCCCTTCCTTTCGCTCTGGGGTGGCGTCACCAGCGTGTGATCCGGAGCGGTCGCGACTTTTGCCCTTACGACGCAGCGCTTCAGGGGGTGGATTCCGTGTCCGCGGCCTCTAGCGGCGTCAAGTACACTGAGATCTAGCGGCACCACTTCGTAACTCGCACAGAGATTATGTCCCAGTTACCGCTCTTCGACAGAGGGAGTGAGACCGTGCTCGTCGACGACGAGCGAGGGCGATTCGTCCATATGCCGGACTTCGCGCCGGATGAGGTGGCCCTGGCCTGGTTTTCCGAGCTGCGCGAGTCCGTGCCGTGGAAGACGCAACGTCGCCGGATGTACGATCGCGAGGTGGACGTGCCGCGGCTACTTGCTCATTTCCATCTGTCGCCAGAGGATGGTCGCGCTCCGGACCCGATTCGCGTTGCGGCAGGTCGGGTGGTCGCCGCGACCGGTGTGTCCTTCAATAGCGTGGGCCTCAACTTCTACCGTGACGGCCGCGACAGCGTGGCGCCGCACAGTGACCACCGGGACGAGATCCTCCCGGGTTTTCCGATCGCGCTGCTGTCCTTGGGCGCCACTCGCCGCATGACCATCCGCGCGAAGAATCCGCCCAGGCGTGCGATCCATGTTGACCTCGCGGCCGGCAGCCTCCTGCTGATGAGCTACGAGACGCAACTGCACTACACGCACGGCATCCCCAAGACCAACGAGCCCGTCGGTCCGCGCATCAGCCTGGCGTTTCGCGTGAAACCCACGCGGGATCCCGCGGAAGGGGAGGGCGTCTACCGTTGATACCGTGATCGTGCCGTGTGGAGGCTCCGCATCTGGGAGACGGTCATCGGGCCGCCTTCCAGGAGTGCACGATCGGCATGACCTCCTTGGCGTAGAGACGAAGCCCGGATTCGGCCAGGTCGAAAGGCGTGCCGCCGAAGCGGAACGAGGTAGCCAGCTCGAAGTCGCCCACGAGGGCCCGCCGCTCCTCGAGCTTGCGCAGGATCCGGTCGGGCGTGCCCCAGACCGCGGCCTCCATGAACGCGGAGACGATCCCGTCCATGCCGATCTCCCGGGCCAGCGCGATCTTCTGCGCGTAGGCGTCGTACCCTTTCACGGTGCTGAAGTGCGCCCCCAGCAGCTCATAGTGGTAGAAGTTGCTCTCCACGAACTTGCCCATGTACTGGCGGGCCTTTTCCTCCGCGCCGTCCAGGGTGGGCGTGCAGACGCAGAAGTCCGCCAGCAACGGGGGTCCCGCTTCTTGCCGATGCAGCTCGCGCACCAGATCGCGGTGCTTCTGGATGGCCGGCATACGCATGGGCCAGGGGCGGTCGGCGAACATCACCATCCGGGCGTTGAGCTGGGCGGCTGAGACCACCGAGTCGTCGGACGAGGCCACCGCGTACACGCGTCCGTCGAAGCTCCGCGTCGGAGCGCGGCCGGATCTCCGTTCTGGGCTGCCGGTAGAACGGTCCATCGCCTTCCATGAACCCGGTGCGAAGGGCCCGCAGGATCATCGTCGCGGCCTCGTCGAATCGCCCTCTCGATTCGTCCATCGTGCCCCGGAAGGCCTCGAACTCCCGGCGCGCAAGGCCGCGCCCCAGGCCGAGGCGGAGGCGACCCCGGCTGAGGTGGTCGAGGACGGACACCTGCTCCGCGACGCGCAGGGGATCGTGCCAGGGGAGTATCACGGCGGCGGTGCCGAGCCCGACATCGGGGCGCTCGGCCGCCAGGAAGGACATGAGCTGGAGGTTGTCGGGGCAGAACGAGTAGTCGTTGAAATGGTGCTCGACTGACCACAGCACGTCGAAGCCGAGGTCGGCGGCCAGCCGCGCGAGCCGGAGCTCCTCGTCCCAGACCTCGCCATCGGCGATGTTGCTCCATCCGTAGCTCGCGAACACCATCTGCACACCGACGTCCATCGCGTCCCTCCTCGAACTTAGAAGCCGGGCTTAGAGGCCGGGCTTAGAGGCCGGGCCTAGAAGGCCGGGCTCAGTGGCCGGGGGGATGATTTCACGATTGCCGCGCGGGCACAATCGCGCGATGCTACCCGTCATGAACGCGAACCGTCGACCCGTCGCCGTCGTCGTGGGAGCAACCTCCAAGTGGCAAGCGGATGGGCGCAATACCAAGCTGGCGCACGGCAAGGCGCTCGACGACCGCGACCTGCCGGTCGGCGTGCGCTGGGGCGTGGGTGGCGCCGTCGCCCAGAAGTTCGCCCACGAGGGCTTCGTCACCGTGTTGACGACCCGCAAGGCAGCCAACGCGGCCGGGCTGGAGAAGGCCATCCAGGAGCAGGGCGGCACGAGCTTCATCGTCGAGCTGGATCTGGTATCGCAGGAGTCCATCGCGAAGGCCTTCGCGACCATTCGGGAAAGGGCCGGTGATCCGGACGTGCTCGTCTACAACGCGGGCTACCTGGAGGGGCGCGACCTGCCGCCCGACAAGGAGCTACTGGAGCACGTGCCCCTCGAGATCTTGGAGACCGCGCAGCATATCGCCATCCGCGGGCCGTTCCTGGTGGCGAAGGAAGTGCTGCCCGCCATGCGCAAGCGTGGGGCTGGCTCGTTCCTGATCTCGAACAACGCGTCGTCGCTACGGGGCCGGAAGCGGTTGACCGGCCAGTCGCTCTACTACCCGCGAGTCATGATGCGCACGCTGGCGCAGGTGCTGACGGAGGAGTATTCCGAGCACGGCGTGCACGTGGCCAATGTCGTGATCGACGGCCTCATCGACTCCCCGGGCACCCGAGCCCTGGCGCGGGCCCGGGAGCACCCGGAAATCGTGATGAATCCCGTGAAGATCGCGGAGGCGTTCCACTACCTCCACACCCAGGATCGCTCCTGCTGGACGCACGAGCTTCAGCTGACTCCCTTCTCGACCAAGCCGAGCTTCTAGTCAGCCGCGTGGTCCGCTGGCTGGCATGTCAGCATGAGGAGATGACCATGACCCTTCGCGTCCTTTCCGTTCTGATGCTCGCGCTCGCCATGACGGGGTGTGCCAGCACCATGCAGCGCCCGGCCGACCTGACCCAGCTGAGCGTCGTCGACGCGGCGCAGCTGATCCGGGAGAGAAAGGTCACCAGCGCCGAGCTCACGCAGGCCTACCTCGCGCGGGCGGAGGCCAACCGCGACCTCAATGCGTACATCACGCTGGACCGGGCCGGCGCGCTCGCGGCCGCCCGGACCGCCGATGCCGAGCTTGCCGCCGGCCGGGTGCGGGGCGCCCTGCACGGCGTGCCGCTCGTGGTGAAGGACAACACGCACGTGGCGGGGCTCCCGAACAGTGCGGGGACGCCCGCGCTGCGCGGCTTCGTGCCGAGGGTAAACGCCCCCACGGTACAGAGGCTGGTGGATGCCGGTGCGGTCATCCTGGGCAAGACCAACATGCACGAGCTGGCCTTCGGCATCTCGGGCTACAACGAAGCGTTTTTCACGGCCCAGCCGATCGGGACCCGCAATCCTTACGACCGCGCTCGCATCGCCGGCGGCAGCTCGAGCGGGACGGGCGCGGCGGTCGGAGGACGCCTGGCGCCGGGCGGGCTGGGTAGCGACACCGGCGGCTCGGTCCGCGTCCCGGCCGCGCTCACCGGCGGGGCGGGGCTGCGGCCGACGATCTTGCGCTACCCTCAGGAGGGGGTCACGCCGATCGCCCATTCGCGGGACACCGTGGGCCCGATGGCCCAGACGGTGGCCGACGTCGCGTTGCTCGACTCGGTCATCACCGGCCGTCCTCCCCAGACGCCCGCGTCGCTCAGCGGCGTGAAGCTCGGCGTGTATCGGTCCTACTTCTTCATGGGCCTGGACCCCGACACCCGGGCCGTCACCGAGGCCGCCCTCGACAAGCTCCGGCGGGCCGGGGTCACTATCGTCGAGGTGGACATGCCAGACCTGCAGGAGCTGAACGATGGAGCCAGCTTCCCGGTGGCGCTCTACGAGGCCTATGCCGACTTGAGGGCGTACCTCGCGCGCTATGACACCGGCGTGAGCGTGGAGGAGGTGGCGGCCCAGATCGCCAGCAAGGACGTCAAGCGCACGTACGACGGGCTTGTCGTGCCGCGCAAGCTCCCCGCGCTCAACGGGGTGGTGGATGCGGCGCCCATGTACAAGGCCGCGATGGAGCAGGCGCGGCCGGCGCTCCTCAAGCACTTCGCCGACACGTTCGCCAGGTACGGCATCGACGCGCTGGTCGGCCCGACCACGCCGGCCGTCGCGGTGGCGCAGGGCCCGGAGGCGAGCAGCCTGCCGACGTTCCTGCTCTTCATCCGCAACACGGATCCGGGCAGCAACGCCGGCACCCCGGGACTGACGATCCCCGCCGGCCTCGGGCCCAGCACGGGGCTGCCGGTCGGGCTCTCGCTCGACGGCCCCCGGGGCAGCGACGAGCGCCTGCTCGCCCTGGGCATGACGATCGAGAGAGTGCTCGGCCGCACGCCGCCGCCGCGGCGGTAGTGTCCTCAGGCCTGGAGGATCACCCCGGCGCTCAGGAGTCGCTCGATCTCCGTGGCGGCGATGCCGGCGGCGCGCAGCACCTCGACCGTGTGCTGCCCGATCTCAGGGGCGAGAGTCGGCGGCACCTTGTCCTGACCGCCGACCTGGAGCGGGCTCGACACGGTGAAGGAAGCGCCGGTTCGCGGGTCCTCGATCGGCACTAGCGCGCCGCTGGCGCGCATCTGCGCGTCGTGCGGAATGTCGTCGAGGGTCCCGACCACGCCGAACGCCACGCCGGTCTTCTCGAGGATCGGCGACCACGCCGCCCAGTCCTGGGTGGCGAATAGCTCGTCGAGCACCCCGGTGAGGAGACGAGCGTTCGCGCGCCGGTCGGGCGTCGCCGCGAAGCGCGGATCGGTCAGCAGGTCCTCGCGGCCTATCCCGCGGGCGAAGGGCTCCCACTGACGCTCGTCGCCCGTGATCGTCAGCATGAACCAGCGCCCATCCCGGCAGCGATACATGTTGGCCAGCGCGCTGATCGCGTCCTCGCGGGGTGGCCGCACCTCGGTGCGCACACCGCAGAGGATGCCCTGCACGGGGATGGCGTTCATCCAGAGTCCGTTGGCCATCAGCGACGTGGAGACCATGGTGCCGCGCCCCGTGCGCTCGCGCTGGTAGAGGCCCGCCATGATCGCCGCGAAGAGAGCCGTGCCGGTGGGGTGGTCGCCCATGCCCGGCAGCGAGCGCGCGGGGGGCACGTCGGGTGAGGCGCGGACCAGGTCCATCAGCCCGGTGCGGGCCCAGAGCGCGATGCTATCGAAGCCCGGCTTGCTGGCCTCCTCGCCCGTCTCGCCGTAGGCGCTGATCGACGCATAGACCAGGCGCGGGTTGAGCGGGGAGAGGTCCTCATGGCGCACGCGCAACCGCGCCCGCGAGTCGAGCGGAGCGTTGGTCACGAAGACATCGACGTCGCGCACGAGGTGGTGGAGGAGCTTCTGCCCGTCCTCCGTGCGCAAGTCGATCGCGATGCTGCGCTTGGAGCGATTGTCGACGATCCAGGGGTAGTTGTAGGGGCTGGGCGGATAGCCGGCGCCGCGCACGCGGTAGACGTCACCCGTCGGCGGCTCCACCTTGATGACGTCGGCCCCGAAGTCCGCCATGATGGTGGTCGAGACGGGACCCGCGATGAAGTTGGCCGCGTCGATCACGCGGATGCCGTCGAGAAGACGCGTCATGGGGGGCTCTCCTTGGGAGAACCGTAACATGAACCAGAGCTGCTCGATCTCGACGGGGCAGGTTCTGCGCTGAACTCGGTCCCGACCTGAATTCTTCCCCAAACGGTGCTCCCCTCGGTAGACTGTTGTTCTTGCTCCGTAGCGCTCGATAGCACCCGTATTGAACAGCTCACAAGGAGGGACTGCGATGCCCAGAACGACCCAGCTCACGCTCAGCCTCGTGTCGCGACCCGGCACAATCGCCGCGCTGGCCCGCACGCTCGCGGACGCCGGCGTCAACATCACGGCGCTCAGCGCCGCCGAGGCGTCCGGCCGTGGGAAGATTCGGCTGCTGGTCAACGATCCTGTCCGCGCCAAGCGCGCGCTCCGCAAGGCCAAGTACCGGGCCACCGAGGAGCCGGCGTTCGTGTTGCGGCTCCGGAACAAGCCGGGCGCGCTTGCCCGGGTCGCGGCCCGGCTGGCAAAGGAGCGGATCAACGTCCGATCAATCTACGCCACCACCGCGGGCCGTGGCTCCGCTGTGGTCGTCCTGACGGTGGGAGGCAACGCAAGCAAGGCGCGCAGGGTGCTGGGCCGCTGACCCCGGTGACCAGCCTCGGTCGGGCCGGGTAGGGTAGTCCCGCTAACATTCAGCGGTCGGCGAGAGCGGTTCGCTGCTCGGGCTCGCGACGTGCTGAATGAGGCGGTATTGTTGCTCCAGGAGGGATGAACATGGCAAGAGTGCTAGTGACGTTTGCGACTCTCCTGGCGGCATCCAATCAGCGAACCTACAGTGCTCGGGCATGCGGCAGGCAGCAGCCGGGTGGTCTTTGGGAGGGGTGGCTGGAGTTCATTCCCGATCGCGGTCGGGCAGTGCGGTCGGGACGCGAGACCACGCAGCCGAACCTCGCGGATCTGGAGTACTGGGCGACCGGGCTGACGCCGGTGTATCTGGAGGGAGCGCTCAAGCGAGCCCTCGCCGGCCCGAGCCGCGTCGTATCCCCGCCTCCCCTGAAGACACCCGCGTTCGGTGGGCCGGCGCCCGCGTGGATCTCGGCGTCGACCGAACCGGCATTCCATGCCGTGCTGGATCCGTTCTCCGTGTACGCGAAGGGAGACGATCTCCTCCGCCAAGAGCTCAGCGCGATGAGCCCGTGGCACTTGCGCAACATCATCCGCGCGTACGACCTCGCGAGCTCTCCGAGCCTGGATCTCGAAACGCTGACCGCCGACGAGCTGATCGGGGTGATCATGTCAGGCGTTCGGGCTCGGAGAGTAGCCGACGCAAAGCCCTCTCCTCGAAAGTCTCCGCGCTCCTCCGTAGGAGAACAGAGCGGCTGACCAGGTGATGAGCACGAACCTGCGCCCCACGGCTTTCGCGTAGCGCAGCAGGGGGGCGGGGAACGAGCGCTTGGTGGCGAGCCGGATGGCGCGGTCGAGGGCCACCCAGCACATGACCCGCGAGAACAGGAACTCCTGGCGCCCGCTGCGCACTTCCCAGATGCGTTCGTCCGGCCGGCGCCAGTTCTCGCTACCCTCGAGATGGGGCTAGGCCTCCTCGGGCAGCGAGTGACGGCCGTCGAGCCCGTACATGACCTGGAGGGAGCCGTCTGGCGCGAGCTCCTCGCAGCGGGCCATCACCCAGCGCATGAAGGCGGCCGCCTCGTCCGTGTAGCCGAGGCGCATCAGCCCGTAGAGAGTGAATGACGAGTCGCGGAGCCAGGTGTAGCGATAGTCCCAGTTGCGCCCGAACCGTGCTGCCGCGAGGTGAGCAGCTTCAGCGTCAAGGCCGAGCGGTTCACCATTTCGCGCCAGCGGCCGGTAGGTGTTGCGCCGGACCTAGCGCGCCAGAAGTCACCGCCCGCTTGAAGGCGTCACTCGAATAGTCGGGCTGCGCCGAGGGCGACGGCTCCTGGGGGAGCACCACCTCGAGGACGAACAGGCTGAGGTGTCGGCACTCAGGTGTGAACTCGGCCAGGGCCGCGCCGTACTCGAATCTGGAAGCGGCCGCCGCGCTCCGCGTCACGAGGGCGGCGAAGACCGACGGAGAGTCGAAGTGGGGCAGGCAGAGGAAATCGATGGAGCCGTCATGCCACCAGGGCGACGGTGTTGAGGTCGCCGATGACGCCGTACTCGCCGATCGGCGCGTACTGATTTCAGCATTGCCCCGAGCCTAGCACGGGGGCGGGCTGGGGGAGGGGGCTCGGCTCCCTCGATTCCTTCGCGTCCGCCACCCACGGCAGCGCCATGAGGGCCCAAGCGACCATGACGACCTCCGAGTCGCCGAAGTTGTACTCGGAGAGGCCGCCACGAGAAAGCCCACGATCGCGGCCAGGCTGCCGACCACGAGCGCGCGCTCGCGCGCCGCAACCTCGGGCAGCCGTCGTAGCAGGCCGATGCCCTTGGCGACGAAGGCGGCCCAGATCCAGAGCCATGCCGCCAGGCCGAGCACCCCGCGCTCCACCAGGATCTGCAGCGGCGTGCTGTGCACGTGGCTCGTGCGCTTCTTAACCGCCTCCGGCAGCGCGTAGCTCGCGTATTCACGCTTGACCTCCCCCGGCCCCACCCCGAGCACCGGGTGCTGGCGCCACATCGTCAGCCCGCTGCGCCACATGTAGACCCGCTCCGTCACCGTGGGATCCTCGGGGATCGCCCATGGTCAGGACCCGCTGGCGCAGGTGCTGGGGACCGGCCAGTGCGGCGAGACCGAGCACGATGAGGCCGCCGAGCAGGAGCCACCGCCCCTTGCGGGTCATGGGGAGCAGCGCCAGCACACCCGCGGCGAATCCCATCGAGGCCCCCCGCGTGTAGGTCCCCAGCAAGCCGGCGAGCGAGACCAGCCAGGGGAGGATGGGCCAGCGCGGGAGCGCGGCTCCCGGCAGGAGCCGCGGCAGGGTGGCCAGCAGGACCAAGCTGAGCACGCCCGCCAGTGTCATGTAGATGCTGAAGAAGCCGCGGGCCCGATAGCAGCGATGGTAAAGCCAGGCGGGGGGGCCGTAGTCGGCAGCCGGGCCGGGGCAGGCGACTGTCTGCATCAGCCCGACGATCGCCGCGACCGTCATCACGAGGAGAAGGGCGGAGAGGAATCGGTGGCCGTCAGCGGGGCCGGGGAGCGCGTCGACGATCACGTAGAGCGCGGCCACGAGCAGGAGGCCCTTGCAGGCGCCGAGCGCGGTGACCGGGTGCCCTGAGGCGAGCGCCGAGACGAGGCTCACCGCGCTGAAGGCCAGGACGGGCTGCCAGAGCGGCCAGCGCGCCGCAGCGCGCGCCTCGGGATCGCGCAGGCGCCAGAGCCAGAGGAGGGTCAGCAGGGCCAGCGCGGACTGGGAAAGCGTGATCGACGTCCCGAGGCCCACGACGAATGCCCCGAGGACGGCGTGGCGGAGCATGGGCAAGTCGATCACACCGGGGTCGGGCTACCCTCGACCGTAGGCGGCCAATGTCTGGCTCGCTGTCTTTTCCCACGAAAAGCCGCGGGCTCGCTCGAGGCCGCGCCGAGACAGCTCATGCCGCAAGGCCTCGTCCTGCCAGAGTCGCACCATGCCCTCGGCAATCGCATCGACGTCGCATGGGTCGACCAGCAAGCCGGCATCTTCAACGACCTCCGGCAGTGACGACACGTTGGACGCCAGGACCGGTACGCCGCAGGCCATCGCCTCCAGCACCGGCAGCCCGAATCCCTCGTACAACGAGGGGTACACGAAGCCGCGCGCCCCATTGATGAGCGCCGGCCGGGCGCCGTCGGGGACGTAGCCGAGATACGACAGCCGCCCGGCTCTCTGCAGCCGCTCGATGCGGCGAGCGACTTCATCGCTCCCCCAGCCGTCGGCGCCAGCGATGACGAGCGGACCGATCCGGTTCCCGGCCAATTCGACCGCCTGCAAGAGCCGCAGCAGATTCTTGCGGGGCTCGAGCGTCCCCATGAAGAGCAAATAGCCGTGCTGCGCGAGATTCCAATGCGACAGGACCTTCTGTATATCCTCGGCTGGCAATGGCCGGAACGATCCGGCCGCCGCAAGGGGAACAACACTGATGCGCTGGGAACGAACGCTGAATTGCTTGACGATGTCGTCCCGCGTCGCTGCCGAGTCCGCTAGGATGTGATCCGCGATGTCCAGAGAACGCGCGATTTCGTGCGTCATGCTGTTGACTCGGGCCCGTGGGTGCCATTCGGGGAACAGCACGACTGTCATGTCATGAATCGTCACCACCCGCCGTGCGCGCTTCACGGCATGCGTGAATACGTAATTCGTCGCATGGTAGACATCGAAGGCGCCGATTCTTCGTTCGACGGGCGTGCCCAGGCCGAGCTTGCGCTGCGCGCGAAAGAGGAGAAAGCGGAATCGCCCCTCGCTCACCACGTGGACGCACTCCTCGGGAAACACGGGCGCCTCCCGCATGCGAAGAGAGCGGGTCAGGCGCGGGTACATGACAACGTATTCGTGGGCCGGCCCCACGCGCGCGAGGGCCTTGATCAGGTGGTACGTGTACTGACCGATCCCCGCCCTGGGGGGTACGAGAGGGTAGCCGTCGAGCGCGATCTTCACGCCATAGCCATCGGGTGAGCCTCGCTCATTCGAAGGTCATGTATACTGTCGCCGACCTTCCGACATCATGAAGCGCCCTGGTGAACGTATCTTCGAGCATCGCGAGAGCCACACAATGGCACAGTTGAAGGCGAACGTGAAGCGGCTCCTTCTGGGATGGCGAGATGCCCGGCAAACGGCCGAGCCCGAACCGCCACCAAGCGAGCCGCCACTCGAGGGGCTTGCAGCGGAGTTGCTCGCGCGCGCGAAGCAGTACTACTGGTTTCACTCCATCGACCTCGGGAATGGGGTCATCACCCCCGGTGGCAAACCGTTCGAAGTGCTCCGCGCTGAAGGAGAGGCGGTCTTCGGCCCTCTGGATCTGCGCGGCAAATCGGTCCTGGACATCGGCGCCTGGAATGGCTACTTCAGCTTCGAGGCCAAGCGGCGGCTTGCGGCCCGAGTCCTGGCCACCGACCATCACTGCTGGACCCCGGAAGTCCAAGGAAGGACTACCTTCGACCTGGCCAGAGATGCGCTCAACCTCGAGATCGAATCACTTGACATCGACGTCCCCGAGCTGACCCCGGACCGCATCGGGCAGTTCGACGTCGTGCTCTTCCTTGGCGTTCTCTATCACCTGGTGGATCCGATCCGAGCGCTGCATAATGTGTTTGCTCTGACGAAGGACGTGGCGGTCGTCGAAACGCATCTCGACCTGCAGCGGCTCGGGCGTCCCGCGATGGTCTTCTATCCAGGGGCAGAGCTGAACAATGACCCAACGAACTGGTGGGGACCGAACCGCGAATGCGTGGAGGCGCTGCTCAAGCTCGTCGGGTTCCGGCGGATCGTGTACCGGCACCATCCCACCGCCGATGATGCGCGGGGCATCTTCCACGCTTACAAGGAGACCTGAGCGGGTCTGGCGGCGCTTCCTCATCGCCCCGCGCGCGCCTCGCGCACGCTAGCATGGACACCGTCGTTCGACGCTTCGGCGAGATGACCGCGGCGAAGGTGGTCGCGCAGGAGCGCGCTCGCCGCCGCCTGCTTCCTCGCCGACGCGGGCCCCACCGCCCTACGCGACCGGGCTCGGCCCTTCATCGGAGGACGCTACTTCCGCTGGCGAGCGTAGTCCGCGAGGAGCTCGGCCATCCGGCGCGCCCCGGCAGGGGAGAAGTGGCCGTCCCGCGGCAGCCAGAGCGAGGCATCGGCGGTCGTCAAGGATGAGGTGTCGAGCAAGGGCAGGCCGTAGGCCTTCGCCGTCGTCCGCAAGATCTCGTGGTCGCGTCGGCTGAAGGGCGAGATCGGCGCGATCACGAGCTGGGCACCGTGCTTCGCCGCCACGTACTGCATGTAGGCGATGGCCTTCTTCGTGTAGCGCCACTCGAGAGAGTTCTCCTCGTCGGGACCCTCTTCCGCGGGCGCGGCCAGGGCCGGGCCGACGCCGAGGCGCCACTTGAGCCAGCGGTAGGCCTTGACCACGTAGGATGCGCCCCCCAGGCGCCGGATCAGCGAGGGCGAGCGGGCTTGCGTCACGTCTGTCCGGGGCGGATACCGGATGCTCTCGACGGGCTGGTCGATGAAGGCCTGCATCTCCGCCCGAGTAAGGAACACCGTGAGGTCCGAGATGTCGTTGAACGAGAACATGTAGAAGACGACGCGCGGCCGGAAGACCCCGATGTACTCCGTGAGGAGGTACGCCTCCTGGAAGCTGCTGTCCCCCTGTCGGGCCAGGTTGACCACGGACCGTCCAGTGAGCTGCTCCAGGAAGGAGCCGACGGTAAATTCGAAGTCCACCCCGTGCCCGTAGATGAAGGAGTCTCCGAGCAGCATGATGTCGGCCGGGATAGCCGTCCGCTTGTTGCGGAACCCATATGCATCGGTCTCGTGGGTCCAGACGTACCCGTTGTAGTACATCTGGGTCTTCATGTTGGGGATCATGAAGTGTATCCGGAGCTTGGGGTCCAGGTAGTAGATCCCTCCCGGGCGGGTGTGATACTTGCTCAGCACCCCGTTGGCGAAGACATCGCCGAGCAATGAGGGCTGGGCCCGAAGGACGAGCTCCAGGCCCAGCAGGCAGATGCCGGTCGAGACGATGAGCAGAAGGGCCCTGACCAGAACGGGGCGGAGCGAAGCGCTCAGCATGTCGGAGGCAGCCGCCCGCTCTGATTGGCCGCCCGCGACACCGGCCTCGGAATGGATCTCCGGGGCCGGCCCCGGAGGCGTGCCGCCGGCGTCCCCGCCTGACCCTCCCTGCGGAGCAAGGCCCCGCCTAGAACAGCGCGTAGATGAGCAACCCGGCCTTCGTCCCGCCGAGGACCACCAGGATACCGAGGATCGTGATCGCCGCGAAGACCGGCATCAACCACCACATCCGGTAGGTTCTGAGGAAGTAGACGTACTCGCTCAGGATGCCGGACCGACCGGCCTTTCTATTTCGCCTGCCCATTAGCTCTGCCTCCTGAAGCTTGCCGCGTCCAGCGGGGGAACGTCCGCCAGCATGCTTTCCTTCTTCCGGCACGCCTCGAAATTCCTCTCGAGACGATTCATGCCAAAGAGTCGGAGCATCGAACCAAGCCCGGCGATGACCACGGCGTACAGCACCAGCACGATCACCCACGAGACGACGTGCCCGATCGCCAGCGACAGCAGCATGAAGACCAGGAACACGTCACGGCCGATGGCACGGTAGGCAACGAACCCCGCGAAGGCTACGGAGGCCAAGACGATCAGCACGAGACTCGGCGTCCGAGGCCCGAAGAGCCACCAGGTTCCCGCGGCAATCACGGCCAGCCCGATGCCGAGGACCAGGAGCTGCTGCTTTTCCGCTGCCGGCCCGCCCGAAAGATTCGGCGTTAGCAATCAAGCCTCCTGCGCGTCCACGGGATTCTCGGTCCGTGGCGGCGCCGCGAGATCGACTCCGGGCTTGACCATGACGCATGTATCAAGAACCAGGACATCGATCCCCGTCATCAGGAAACAGCGCAGGGCGTCCTCATGGTCGCAGACAATGGGCTCTCCGCGGACGTTGAAGCTGGTGTTGACGATCATGGGGCACCCCGTGAGCTTGTCGAACTCGCGGATGATCCGGTAGAACATGTCGTTCCGCTCCTCGGTCACCGTTTGGAGCCGAACCGAATAGTCCACGTGGGTAATGGCCGGGACCGGCGACCGGACCACCCGCAGCTTGCCGAGTCCTTGACGTTCCGTGTTCTCCTTCTCCCCTCTCCGATGTGCGCTCAGCAGCGGCATCACGATGAGCATGTACGGGCTCGGGATGTCGATGTCGAAGTACTCCTTGACCCGTTCCTCGAGCACCGCCGGGGCGAAGGGCCGGAAGGACTCGCGGTACTTGATCTTCAGGTTGATGCGCGACTGGTTCGCCGGGTCGCGTGGGTCCCCCAGGATGCTCCGCGCTCCGAGGGCCCGGGGGCCGAATTCCATGCGGCCGTGACAGAAACCCACCACATGCCCGGCCGCGAGCCACGTGGCCACCTTCACGGGCAGCTCGTCTTCGGGGAGCTTCGTGTACTCGACCCCGATCGAATCCAAGAACGGGATGACCTTTGCATTGTCGATGCGGGGCCCGAGATAGGCACCCCGCATGCGGTCAGTCCCGATCTCCCTCCGCGGTTGTCCCATGACCTGATGCCACACGGCGAGGGCCGCGCCGATGGCGCCCCCCGCGTCACCCGCGGCCGGCTGGATGTAGATGTCCCTGAAACTCCCGTCGCGATAGATGGCACCATTGCCCACGCAGTTCAGCGCGACGCCCCCCGCCATGCAGAGCGTGTCGCGCCCCGTCATCTTCCTGGCCGTCCGGGCGAGTCGGAGCATGACCTCCGAGGCGATGTGCTGGACCGAGGCCGCCATGTCCATGTGGAACTGATCAAGCGCTTCATCTGGCTGCGCGCCGGCCGCCCCAGATGCGCGGTCAACCGGCCGTTGATCATGCTCAAGCCGTGGGTGTAGTTGAAATAGTCGAGGTTGAGCGCAATCGATCCGTCTTCCTTGAGGTCGAGCACTCGGCCCAGGAGCTTGTCGAGATATTTGGGCTCTCCGTACGGGGCCAGGCCCATCACCTTGTACTCGTCGGAATTGACCTCGAAGCCCAGGTACTGGGTCATGGCGGAGTAGAAGAGCCCGATCGAGTGGGGGAAGCGCAGCTCCTTGATGAGCCGGATCGTATTGCCGTGCCCTTCACCGATGGACGCGGTCGCCCACTCACCGACTCCGTCGGCAATGACGATGGCCGCCTCCTCGAACGGGCTGCAGAAGAACGCCGAAGCGGCGTGAGACTCGTGGTGCCGGCTGAAGAAGATGTCCCCCTGGAAGCCCGGGATGCTCTCTTCGATCACCTTCGGCATCTTGAGTTTCTGCTTAATCCAGAGGGGAATCGCCCGCTTGAAAGACCCATAGCTCTGGAACGGATACTCCAGATACGTCTGGAGGAGCCGACTGAAGGTCAAGACGGGTTTGTCGTAGTAGGCGACGCAGCTCAGATCGGCCGCCTTGATACCGGCTTCCTCCAGGCAGAAAGCGACCGCGGCGGTGGGGAAGCGCTCATCACCCTTGCGGCGGGAAAACCGCTCCTCCTCGGCCGCCGCGACCAGCTCCCCATCCCGCAGGAGGCAGGCCGCGCTGTCGTGATAGAGGGCGGAGACCCCCAGGATATAAGTCGGCATCAAGGGCTTCCGAACCGGGATTGGCCTACTGCCGAGGCTTCTTTCCTCCCAATCACGACGAACAGCCCACCCTCCGTGTCCTCGAACATCTGGTGCACCTGGCTCAGGAGGCGATCCAGGTGCGACCCGCGCGGCTCGGGGTCGAAGAGAGAGCGCCGATAGTCCAGCGAGAATCGCGAGCCCAGCACGGTGCTTGGCAGGGCGCGGACGAACCGGATCCCGTTCTGCTCGAACCAGCCGAGCACCTCATCGAGCGTGTGCAGCGACTCGTGTGGGTTGCGGTACTGGTCCATGAACCACGCGCGGCGCTTGTCCCGCGTGACGCCGTATTCGTTGATGTACGGATCGAGCGAGGCCACCCGCTCCCCCATCAGTCCGACCAGCCCGCGGCGGACTCGCGTCTTCAGACGGGCGTAGCGATTGTACAACCCGACGAGCAAATATCCGCCCGGGGTGACGAACGGCACGAGTCCGGCCAGTCCCCCGCGGGGATCCGCGGTGTGATGCAGCACGCCAGTGCAGATCACGACGTCGAAGCGTCCGGGCTGCAGCGGCAGCCGGAACAGGTTCATCTGGGCGAACGCCACATTGGCGAGCTCGTTGGCCCCCCGGAACCGCTCGGCCAGACGAAGCGAGTTCCAGCAGAGGTCCACCGAGAGCACCCTGCGACCCCCGATGCTGAGAAAGTTGCCAAGCTGCCCGGTCCCGCAGCCCACTTCGAGCACCGTCGCGTTCGGCCGGATCGACCGGTTCAGCATCTCCGGAAATCCGCGGGCCACGCTCTTCTGGATCAGGGAGCCGACGTCATCCGTACCTTCGTAGTTGGGAAACGGGGTCTCCTCATAGAAGGCCTTGATCACCTGGGTGACATCGCCGGCAATGGGCTCGTGGGGCACAAAAGCCCTGAGGATGCCCGCTTCGATCGGGAACACGACCGTCGGATCAGCCTCGCTGACGTACGCATCTCCGACCCGACCCATTCGCTGTCCGGTCCGAGGACACCTGAGGAGATCCTCGATGCCGCTGACCCGCATGCCCCCGGTTCGAGCGATCGCCGGACTAGTCATTCTTCGTTACGATAACCTCATGGTCCTTGTGCAGCGGCGCAGTTCGCACCTCCGCAACATGCGGACGCGGGGACGCTCAGGTCAAGAATGGTTGTAGCGCAACGTCGCGGAATTCGCAAGAGAATCATGCCGTCGGGACACATGCGATACCGGTGTTCGTATGCACTGATCCTTCGGCGGAACAATACGATCCCAAGCAGGACAATACGCATCATGGGTTTTCAAAATGGACGGCAGGGGAATCAGAATTTCTGGCAACCGTCCGACTTGACCGTCTCGCGGCCCCTGGATAGGATCTCGTGCCCGAAGGAGGCGAGCTCATGACAGTGTCCGAGAGCGGTCGAGGGGCGGCCCGCGAGTACGCCGTGGTGATCCGCGGCGGGCGCGTGGTCGACCCCGGTCAGGACCTCGACGCCGCGCGGGACCTCGCCCTCGAGGGTGGAGTCATCGCCGCCGTCGGCACCGACCTGCGCGGCCGCGTCGTCCTCCATGCCGCGGGCTGCGTGGTCGCGCCGGGGTTCATCGACCTGCACAGCCACTCGCAGAGCGTGGGTGGGCATCGGTTGCAGGCCTTCGACGGCGTCACGACGACGCTCGAGCTGGAGGCGGGCGCGATCCCGGTGGCGGAGGCCTACGCGCGGGCGGAGGCCGAGGGCCGGCCCTTGAACTATGGCTATTCAGCCTCCTGGGCCGCCGCCCGGATCCAGGTGCTCGCCGGCCATCGCGGCGACGGGCGGGCGACGATCATGCTCTCTCACTTCGCCGACCCGGCGTGGCAGCGGGAAGCCACCGCCGCCGAGGAGGACCGCATCGTCGGGCTCCTGGAGGCCGAGCTGTCGGAGGGAAGCCTCGGCATCGGCGTGTTGGTGGGCTACGCGCCGGGCACGAGCCTCGGGGAGTACCTCCGCGTCGCGCGCCTCGCGGCCTCGAGCCGGGTGCCGACGTATACGCACGCGCGGGATCTCGTCGACTTCGCTCCCGAGGCGCGCATGGACGGAGCCGAGGAGCTCGTGCGCGCCGCCGCCGAGACGGGCGCCCACATGCACTACTGCCATGTGAACAGCACCTCGCTCCGCCATGTCGACCGGGTGCTCGCCTTGGTCGACCGGGTGCGGCGCGAGGGGCCATCGTCACCACGGAGGCCTATCCCTACGGCGCCGGGATGACGGCGATCGGGGCGGCGTTCCTCGCGCCCCACCGGCTGGCAGAGCGGGGCCTCCGGCCGACGGACCTCGTCTACGCGCCGACGAATGAGCGGGTGCGTGACGTCGAGCACCTGAGTCGCTTGCGCGCCCGAGACCCGGGGGGCCTCTGCATCGTGCACTTCTTCGATGAGACGAAGGCAAGTGACGCGGCGGTGACGCGCGCGGCGCTGGTGTACGAGGACACCATGGTGGCCAGCGACGCGATGCCCCTGACCTGGCTCGGTGCGACCGCCGACGAGGTGTGGCCGCTGCCTCCGAACGCCATCACGCACCCGCGCAGGGCGGGGACCTTCGCCCGCTCCTTTCGGCGACTGGTCGGCGAGGGCATCCTCGGCGTCTCTGAGTTCATCCGGCGCGCGAGTCAGCTTCCCGCCGGCGTGCTGGCAGCGGCCAGCGGCGGTGCCGCGCGGAAGGGCACGCTCGCAGTGGGGGCCGACGCCGATGTCGTCGTCTTCGATCCGGATGCGTTCCGCGACCGGGCGACCTACGAGGCGTCGACCCTGCCGTCGACAGGGGTGCGGCATCTTCTGGTCGGTGGCGCGCCAGTAGTTCGTGACGGGGCGCTGGTGCTCGATGCCCGGCCGGGTCGACCTGTGCGAGGTCCTGAGGCGAGGGCGGCCGCTCTTGTCGGGAGGAGTGGTGATCGGTCATTTGATGCTGTCCTCGTACTCGATCGGCGAGCGCCCGATACCCAGGATGTGATCGGCGAGTTTGACCGCCTCCTCCACTGTCGCCACGTTGAACGCGGCGGTATCGAGGTGCAGCGCCTCGCCGTCGAATCCGAGGCGATCGGGTCGAAGCTTGATGGGCGGGCGCGGTTGGATACTCCGCGACTCGATCACGTCAGTGAGCCACGCGCTGAGGCGGCGATCATCAGCCGCCGATGTGCGAAGCGTGTCCAACGCGAGCTCGCCGGCATGTGGCAAAGCCGCAAGGCAGTGCCTGAGCAGCAGCTCACGGTCCAGGCGCAGGTCGGCGTCGCGCGGAAACAGCGCCGCCTTCGCGAACTGAAAGGAATCCGCCACCGGCACTTCGGGGAAGATGGGCAAGTCGGGAACGGTCGGGTGATGCGGCAGGCGACCCTCGTCGTTCAATCGCCGGAAGTCTTCGTCGAGGGGGGATCGACCACGGTGGAAGAGGTTCGCGATGCCAAAACTGCTGCCCGACGACCCCGCAATGTGCATCGGGACGCTGATCGACGGATATTGTCCGGCCAGGTAGCCGAGGGCGAAACCGGAGAACACGTCAGGGTACCTATTCGCAAACACACGACCGGCGGCGCGGCGCAACCGGTCGATCAAGCTGCGGTGCACGACCGCGGTGTAGAGCATCGGCAGCCGCACATACGACACCTCGAATCGAAGCACCGCCGCGATCGTCGATCTCGCGTCCAGCATCTTCAGGGTCCGCCGGAGCGGAAGTCGGAGGTAGTTTGCCGCGCCCGCCATGTTGATGTCGGGCCATGAGTAGAACGATGCCTCCCACCGAACCACCGGGGTTCTCAGCCGGTCCAGCAGGCGATCCAGTTCCGCGAGCGCGAACGGCATCAGCCCGTCGTCGTCGCCAAGCAGGAGAACGAACTCACCGCGGGCTTCGGAGACGGCGAGCTCCCAGTTATCGCTCATCGCGAGCGACCGCGGAGCGCGGATGTGACGGACGCGTCGCGACGCGACCTCGCCGACGACGGCGCGCGTCCGATCGGTGGTGCCGTTGTCGCAGACGACGATCTCGTAGTCGTCGAAGTCCTGATTGAGGCAGGTCGCCAGCGCGCAACGCAGGGTGTCCGGCCGCTCGCGGGTTGGGATGACGATGCTGAAGCGCGGCATCAAGAGGGCGGCATCGATCGGCGGCGGAGCCACCCGCCAACCCAATGCGAGGCGCCGCCGGACAGAAGGCCCGCGCTTTCGTTGAACGGCCAGCGCGGCGGCTCGAACGCGAAGTCCGGCCGGCGAGCGAGAAAGCCGCGCGCCGCCTCGGCTGGGTTGTTCCAGTCCCAGTCTGCGCCGGCGCGGGGTGAATCGGCCAGCTGCTCCATGTCGCCGTCCGCCACCACGACGTAGGATCCGTCGCTCACGAGATCGGCGTAAGCGTCGAGCTCGGCGGTGACGTGCGCCTTGGTGTGATTGGAGTCGAGAAAGACCATCACGCGGTCGCCGGGCTTGACGAGGGCGCGCACGCGTTCGACCGTCTCGCGCTCGACCGAGCTGCCTTCGACGAGCGTGATCAGGGGGGAGAGGAAGTGCGCTTCGATCGCGGCACGGTTGTGTGGCCGAATCTGGACGTCCACGCCGATGACGCGGCCGGTGCCGAGCAGACGGCAGAGTGACGCAAGAAACACGAGCGATCCGCCGTGCGCCACACCCGTCTCGACGATCACGTCGGGCCGCACCAGCCAGATCGCCTCCTGCGCCCGGATCAGATCATCAGGGAGCTGGATGACGGGACGGCCGAGCCAGCTGAACGTGTAATCGTACTTTGCCTCCCACGCTGTACGCACCCAAGCACGAGCGACCGCGTCGAACGCGTCCGGTGATGCGAGGGGATGCGTGATGCGGCCGGCTCCGGAGATGATGGTGACCTGCAGCGTGTCGAAGTCCACGAGCACCTGCCGCACCCGGTTTGCCTTTCGCTCAGGGCCGGAAGTCACGATAGTGGCAATCCTTGTCGGAGATGGTGATGTCGGGCAGCGGCCATGTTATGGCGAACCGCGGATCGTTCCAGCGAACACCTCGTTCGGCGGCGGCCTCGTAGAATCCGGTCATATGGTAGACCACTTCGGTGTGGTCCTCGAGCGTTTGGAAGCCGTGCGCGAAACCTTCGGGGACGTAGAGCATCGCGCACGACGACGCGCGCAGCTCGACGGCGAGCCAGCGGCAGTAGGTCGGAGAGTCGGGTCTGAGGTCGATGATCACATCGTAGATCGCGCCGCGGCCGCAGCGCACCAGTCGCGTCTGCGCATGCGGCGCCGCCTGCATGTGCAGGCCGCGAAGGGTGCCGCGCCTGCGGTTGTAGGACAGGCCGCTCTGCGCAAGCGACGCGTTCAGCCCATGCGCCGCGAATTCCCTCGCACACCACGTGCGCGTGTACGCGCCGCGATCGTCCGAGCGCGGCTCCGCTTCGACGATGAAGGCGCCGGCCAGGTCGGTGGGTGTGAAGATCACGCGGCGGGCTCCAGCAGCACGACCAGGACGTCGCACCCGAGCTCGCGCAACGGCAGCTCGATCTCACCGGCATAGATCGAGTTCGCGACGAGGAGGGTCGCCACCGGTGGGCCCGCGAGCGCAGCCGGTGCCACGATCGGCTGCCCCGTTCCCGCGATGAACCGATCCTGCCTGCGTGGGTTGATGTCCACGACGGCGCTCACGAGATCGCGTAAGGCGTCGGGATGATTGAGAAACGTGCCGCCCTGTTTCGCCGGCGCCCCAGAGGACGCACCCCCCGGTGGGGACGCATGTGCGAGGCGAGTCCGCCAAGCGTCGCGCCACCGCGGCCAGGCTCGTAGCACGTTCTCGAGGAGGTCGACGGCAGCGTCTGTCCGTGCGGCAGCCTCAGTCGGCTCGCGGTCACGGCCGTCCAGCCACATTCATCGGTCCGAAGATCCCCCGTGAAGTACGTCAGGCGATGCCGCACGTCGGCAAACGTGTCGAGCGCCGCAGCCGAGCGGGCCAAGGCGGCGACCTCGCAGCCGCTCTCGAGCAGACGTCGGGCGAGGGGAGCGCCGACGAAGCCGCCGGCTCCCGTCACGGCCACGCGCATGATCACATGACACTCGGCGACGGTATCGGCACGATGAACTGCCCGCCGCGACGGCGGTATTCGGCCTGCTGCTTCATGATTTCGTCTCGGAAGTTCCACGTGAGCAGCAGGACATCGTCGGGCATCGCCTCGAGGAGGTGTTCCGGCGGATAGATCCGGACCTTCGTCCCCGGCATGTACCGGCCCTGCTTGCGTGGGTTGCGGTCCACCGCGAAGTCGAGCACGTCCTCGCCGACGCCGATGACGCTCAACAGGGTCGTGCCTTTCGCGGCGGCGCCGTACGCCGCCAGGCGTCGACCGGACGCCTTGCGCTCGCGAAGCAGGCCGGAGAGCTCGAATCGGAGAGCGTCGACGCGCGCGGCGAACGCCGCATAGGTCTCGGGATCGTGAGGACGCCATGCCGCCTCTTCTTCCATCATCGCGAACACGGCGTCATTCGGCCGTCCGCGTGCCGCAGCCGTCACCCGGATGGAGCCGCCGTGAATGCTCACCCGCTCGACGTCGATGACGCGTAGCCCATGCCGGGCCAGCAAGGCGCGGAGCGCGGTGAGCGAGTAGTAAAAGACGTGCTCGTGGTAAATGGTGTCGAATTCCAGGCGATCCAGCAGATCGCGGACGTACGGCGTCTCGATCACGAACACGCCATCGTCTTTGAGCAGGCGGACGACGCCCGTGACGACGTCATTGATCTCTGGCACATGCGCCATCACGTTATTGGCGACGACGACGTCGGCACGAATGCCCTCGCCGACGAGCTGGTCGGCGAGGTCGCGGCCGAAGAATGCGGTGCGGGTCGGCACGCCCGCCCGTTCGGCCGCTGCGGCGGCAGCGCGCGCAGGGTCGATCCCGAGTACCGCAACTCCGGCCTGTCTGAAGTGCCGCAGCAGATAGCCGTCGTTACTGCCGATCTCCACCACGAGTGCGTTCGCGCCGAGCGTCCGGCTCTGGAGGACGCGCTCGGCATACGCCTGCGCATGCCGAAGCATCGTGTCGGAGAAGGACGACAGGTACGCGTAGTCGGCGAAGAGCACGGCCGGATCAACGGTCTCGACCAGCTGACGAGGGCACACGCCGGACACAGGGCCACGTCCAGCGGATAGCGGGGGTCGGGAACGTCCAGCTCGCTCGCCGAACGCAGCGCGTTGGCAAGGGGGGTGGACCCGAGCGAGAGAACAACCGGCAGATCCGACTTTCCGCATCCGCGGCACGCAACGCCCATCAAGCGGTCGTCCCGAGGAATTCACGATACCACGACAGCGCGAGCGAGAGGCCGGCGGGGTGGTCGAACTGGGCCCGCCAGCCGAGCACCCGCTGGGCGCGAGTCGGATCCAGGTACTGGTCCGGAATCTCATGGTTGGCGTTGCCGCGAATCTCCGGGACGAGGTCGGCGCGATCGCGATCGCCAGAATCTTGGTCACGAGCTCCAGTACGCCGATAGGTTCCGCGTGGCCGAAGTTGAACGCAACCCCGGCCAGACCGCGATCGAGCGCGAGTGCTTCCGCCAGCCTAAGGTAGGCTGCCACTCCGTCTTGAACGTACAGATAATCACGCAGGGGCCGTCCGTCGCTCCGAATCACGGGAGGCTCTCCGCGCAGGACCGAACGGATCGTGCCGGGCACGAGGCGGTTCCAGTTCATATCGCCGCCGCCGTACAGATTCGCGCAGCGGCTGATGACGACGGGCAAGTGGTACGTGATCGCATAGGACTGCGCGATCAGATCCGCGCATGATTTGCTGACGTCGTACGGATACCGTCCCTGAAGCGCCATGTCCTCCGTATACGGAAGCGGTCGCGTGCGATCCGTACGCCTTGTCGGACGAAGCGACGATCACTTGCCTGACCGCCGGGCTTCGCCTGGCTGCTTCCAGCACCGCCCATGTGCCGCGGATGTTCGTATCGAGGGTCGAGATTGGATTTCTGCCGGCGATGCCAACGACCGCCTGCGCAGCGAGGTGAAACACCGTATCGACTTCGTACTCGCCCAGAGCGCGTTCGACGAGTGCCTGATGTCGGACAGCGCCCCTGACGACGCGTACACGATCGAGCCACCCGCGGCGCACCAGCTCGCAGTCGGGGACCCAGTCGCGCACGAGGCAGACGACTTCCGCGCCCTGCTCGACGAGGGCGGGCACGAGCCAGCCGCCGAGAAATCCGGTGGCGCCGGTGACCAGGGTGGCCCGATCGCGCCAAAACGAGCTCACGGCCAGATCTTCCACGGCGCCCGCCCGCTCGACCACAGTGACTCCAGCTGCCTTTTGTCGCGGAGGGTGTCCATCGGCAGCCAGAACGAATCGTGGCGATAGGCCATGAGCTCCCCGTCCGCCGCCAGCCGCTCGAGGGGGTCGCGCTCCCACTGCGTGTGGTCCCCTTCGATGTAGTCGAGCACACGAGGCTCGAGCACGAAGAACCCGCCGTTGACCCAGCCTTCGCCAAGCTGCGGTTTTTCGGAAAAGGTGGCGACCCGATCGCCGGCGAGCTCGATGCCGCCGAACCGCGCGGGCGGCCGAACCGCGGTAACTGTCGCGAGCTTGCGATGGCTACGATGGAAAGCGACCAGTGCGTGCAGGTCGAGGTCGGCGAGGCCGTCGCCGTAGGTCATCAAGAAGGTGCCGTCACCCACCCACCGGCGCAGTCGTTTGAGCCGGCCGCCGGTCATTGTCTCGTTTCCCGTCTCGACGAGGTGCACGACCCAGTCTTCCGAGGTCTGGTCGTGACGTTCGATGCGGCGGTCGCGGGTGAACACGCTGACGCTGCCCTCGAGGGAAACCGTGTCGACAAAATACTGTTTGATCACGTCGCCACGGTAGCCGAGGGCGATCACGAACTCGCGGCAGCCCCCCGCCGTGTAGTGCTTCATGATATGCCACAGGATCGGCCGTCCGCCGACCTCGACCATGGGCTTCGGGCGCAGCTCGGTTTCCTCGCTGAGCCGGCTGCCGACCCCCCCGGCAAGTATGACGACTTTCATGTCGAGGAGCGATTGTATCGCAGAGGCGCGGGACTTGCTTCCTTCGCGTCCGGCACCCACGGTAGCGCCATCAGGGCCCACGCGACCAGCACGATCTCCGAGTCGCCGAAGTTGTATTCGGAGAGGCCGGCGACGAGAAAGCCCACGATCGCGGCCAGGCTGCCGATTACGAGGGCGCGCTCCCGCGCCGCATTCGCGGGCAACCGTCGTAGCAGGCCGATGCCATTGGCGATGAAAGCGACCCAGATCCAGAGCCACGCGGCCAGACCGAGCGCCCCCGCGCTCCACCAGAATACATGTGGCGCAGCGGGCTGACGATGTGGAGCGGGCACCCCCTGCTTGGGAGTGGGGCCGGGGGAAGTCAAGCGCGAATACGAGCGCTACGCGCTGCCGGCGGCGGCCACGCCCGGCTCGCTGCAGCTTCTCGATGTGGCGAGCGACCTCATCGCTCCCCCAGCCGTCAGCGCCGACGATGACGAGCGGACCGATCCGGCTCCGCCAGCTCGACAGCCTGCAAGAGACGCGGCAGATTCTTCCGGGGCTCGATCGTCCCCATGAAGAGCAGATAGCCGTCCTGCACGAGCCCCCAAGCCGACAGGACCTGCTGTATCTCCGCGGCCGGCAATGGCCTGAACGACTGGTCCGCAGCGAGGGGAACCGCACTGATGCGCTCGGAACGAACACTGAAGTGCTTGATGATGTCGTCTCTCGTCGCCGCCGAGTCCGCGAGGATGTGATCCGCGATCTCCAGAGAACGCGCTATCTCGTGCGTCATGCTGTTGACGCGGGCCCGTGGGTGCCACTCGGGGAACAGCACGAGCGTCAGGTCATGAATCGTCACCACCCGCCGGGCCCGCTTCACCGCATGCGTGAACACGTAGTTCGTCGCGTGGTATACGTCGAAGAACCCGATGCTTCGTTCGACAGGAGTGCCGATGCCGAGCTTGCGCTGTACCCGAAGCCGGAGAGCGCGGAACCGCCCCTCGCTTACCACGCGAACGCACTCCTCGGCAAATACGGCACCTCCCGCATGCGAAGGGATCTGGTCAGTCGCGGGTACATGACAACGTACTCGTGGACTGGGGCCACGCGCGCGAGAGCCTTGATCAGATGATACGTGTACTGACCGATCCCCGCCCTGGGAGGCACGAGAGGGTACCCGTCGATCGCGATCTTCATGCGGTGGGCATCAGGCGGTGGGTTCGGACGGATTGTGTACCAGGCCCATCGCGTCGTGGGGGCCGCCGATGCTCACAATTGCGTTCGCGCCTCCTGTATGCTGTCGCGTAGCCATACCCACCACACGGCCCAAGCGGAGCGGGGGATGCTTCGGTTATAGCGTAGGAACGTAGCGAGACTAATCCCTATCAGGGATAGCCGGTCCCGGATGGAAGGGTCGCGGTTTTGCAGCCCCAAAGCCGCATGCGCATACCCAAAAACCAAGCTCGGCGCAACGCGGCCGAAATGACGGTAGATGACCCGGAGGATCTCAGCGTGCGCCTGCCTGCGCTGGTCCAATGTCTTCGCCTCTGCGTGCAGGCGGGTGCTGGCGAGATAGTGTGGCGTGTGGATCAGGATCTTCCCCGCCCGGGCCAGGCGAATCCAGAGGTCGTAGTCCATGCAATAGCGTAGCGATTCCTCCAGACAACCGGCGTCTTCGACGGAGTCACGTCGAAGAAAGACGGTAGGTTGACAGATGAAGCAGGTCTCCTGGAGCCGATCCGGGTTGAAGGGCTCGGTCGGATAGCGCTCCAGGATCCGGCCTTCCTCATCGACGTGGTAACCCTCTCCGTAGACCGCCGCCGATTCAGGGTGGGCGTCCAGGGCTGCCACGGCCTGCGCGACGGCTCCCGGCAGGTAGAGGTCGTCGGAGTTGAGGTAGGCGAGGATGCTCCCACGCGCCTGTCGCCAGCCTTTGTTGATCGCGTGCGCCTGCCCGTGGTCGGGCTCTGAGACCCACCGGAGACGATCGGAATACTCTCGGAGGATCGACACTGTCTCGTCCGTCGATCCCCCATCGATGATGAGGTATTCGATCCGCGGGTAGTCTTGCTTGAGGACGCTCTCGATCGTCGCGCGGATGAATCGCCCCTGATTGTAGGACGGCGTGACGATGGTGACGAGTGGAAGCGTGAGTGTTCCCAATCCAGTGCTCTCAATAGGTAGGCGAGCCGACGTCGGTCCGGCCCGAGCCCTTCGGCGCTCGGGACAAACCATCGGGACGCGACTAGGACAATATTCGTCGGCTGCTTCGACTGCGGCACTGACAGGACGACGTCGAAATCGCCGTATTCGATCGGGATCTGCTGTGACATGCCATTGCACTCGACACGGATCGTCTGCCCTTTCAGGGCATCGCTGAGCCGCGGCAGTGAGCCGCTAAGGCGGAGTTTTCCATTGCCAGGCGGCAGCATGTAGTAGGCTCTTGTGGTCGCCCAGCCATCGGAATACAGTCCCTGGGCCTCGTTAACGATCCAGTGACTGATCGAGTAGGCAAGAGTCACCAGACGCGCACGAAACCATTGCGAGGGCTTGCTGAGAAAGCCGGGCGTCAAGACTGCGCAATGTGGTCGCACCACACGCTGACATACGGTATCCAGCCCATAGTTAACGTAACCCGGCGGATACCGCAGGCGTCCGTGGCGGCGCATGATCCGCACCAATTCCCAAAAACGCTTGGCACCGCCAGTTGCTGTCTTGGCTTCCTCGTATTCTCGTAAGCACCCCATAAATCTGGGGATGTACTCCAACGGATACCTTTTCCCGATCCTGATGAGTACGTCCAGATCCATACCCCAGTGGAGGGTTTCGTCCAAGTAGCCGACCTCATCGAGCACCGCCCTCCGAAAGAAGACGGTTTGCTGCAGAGTATAGTCGGAAAGGTGAGAATCAGTTTCCAGAGATTGAACGGCGCAGTGTGCGGAAAACGACTCTTGATCTGGCCTTCGATGTCAATCTGATAACCCTCGCCATACACAGCGCCGGCTTCCGGCCTGCGCTCGAACGCGCGCACCGCCTCCCACACGGCGCCGGGCAAAATCGTGTCGTCCGAATTCAACCATGCCAGTATCTCGCCTCTAGCCATCGAGAAGCCCTTGTTGATGGCGTGGGATTGGCCGCGATCCTTCTCGGATATCCAGGTGAGACGGTTCGAGTACTCTCTCACGACGTCAGCGGTATCATCGGAAGACCCGCCGTCGATAATCAGATATTGAATCCGAGTGGGTAGTCCTGCTGGAGAACGCTTTCGATCGTTGCGCGGATGAACCGGCCCTGATTGTAGGACGGGGTGACGATGCTGACGAGTGGGAGCACGACGTGAGTCTATCAGGCACGGTGGTTCCTTCGAAGCCGCCGTCTCCGCAGGGCCGGCGGCGGGGAGATCTGCGGCGACAGACACGCCCTTGACCAACCTCGATGAGTGGGGCACTATCGGGACTCAGTAAACGATAAATATTCGCCCCCAAGGAAGCCGTGGACGCCGCCTACCAAGCCATCTATTGGCAGCTGGAAGAGACCCACTGGTGGTTCAGGGGCCGCGCGCATCTCATCCTGAGTCTCCTGCGCCGGCTCAAGGTTCCGCCCTCCGCCGCCATACTCGAGGCTGGCTGCTCGGCTGGCCCGCTCATGCGCCGCTTGCACGGCGCTGGCTTCACGAACGTCACCGGGATTGACCTGTCAGAAGACGCCATTCGTCGCTGCCATGCTGGAGGTCTGACCAACACGGCTGTGATGGATGCGACCAACCCGCGATACGCGGACGACTCATTCGATTTCTTGATTGCTTCGGATGTGCTCGAGCACATTGCCGACGAAGAGGCTGCGCTCAGGAATTGGCTGCGCCTGCTGAAGCCAGGCGGCCGATTGCTGGTGTGCGTTCCTGCGTTCATGTTTCTCTGGTCTGACCACGACGCGGTCAACCATCACCTACGCCGGTACACGAGCAAGAGCCTCAGAGCCGCGCTCAATCGAGCGGGCTTCGCAATCGACCGTGCGGGCTACTGGAACTTTAGCCTGTTTCTTCCGGTGGCCGCATTGCGACTCCTCCAGCGCGCATTGGCACGGTCGGACGGGCAGAAGACAGGCCAACTTCGTCCCAGCGCCTCTTTGGTCAACGCCGCCCTCTACACGCTCCTGAGGGTCGAGAACCACCTGCTTCTGAACTCCTGTCCGTTCCCCTTCGGTGTGAGCACTTTCGCGATTGCGAGCCGCCGGAGGAGCGGGGCTTAGTCCTTCAGGGCGCCGGAAGGCGGCCTTGCTGGTACAGCGTCACGTGGTGCTGGAGCATGGCGTGGATACCAGCTGGGAGGTCGGTCATCGGCGGCGCATCCGCGTCGAGCGCGCGCCGCGAGCGGAATTGGAGCCGCAGGGGCTGCTGGCGGTGGCGCGCGTGCGGCATGCAAACGATGCGGGGCGGCCGCTTGGAGACCCGCGTGAAGATGCCGATCAGGCCTGCGATGGAGAGGCTCTGGCCGGCTGCGAAGATCTTTACGAGTGTTCCCGAAGGCCGCGTCTCGCGGAGGCGCCTGACGACCCGGAGGAGGTGGCGAGCCGCGTCATCCACGAACAGATAGTCGCGGAGCGTATCCAGCGGGACATAGATGTGTACGGGTTGACGGTGAACGAGGCTTCGCGAGAGGTGCGCAATCAATCCTTGTTGGCGAGCTAGGTTCTGCCACGGGCCATAGAGATTGGAGAATCGCGCCACCAGGCAGGAGACGTTCGGGCGCGATCGGGCCCAGCGGAGCACGAATTCCTCTTGGCCCAGCTTGTTTCTGCCATAGTCCGAGATCGGAGAGCAGCGCGAATCCTCCGTGAGAGGAACCTCTGGGTTGTCGCCGTAGACGCCTCCCGCCGAGCTCGAGAGAAGGAAGAATCCCGGACGCGCGGGTTCTGCGTTTGCGAGACGCGCGCCGAGGTAATCGACCAGCTGCCGGAGCGCCGTGCTCTCCGTCTCGAAGGCCTGGGTCGGGGTCCCGATCCCGCCGGCACCCGCGCACCAGAGCACGAGCCACGGACTGTCTCGCCGTCGGATCTCGGCTGCGAAGGACTCAGTCGCGCGGTCGAGTTCCCCGGAGAGACGGGTCGGGTCCTGCCATGAAAACTTGGATGGGGCGGGGCTCCAGCAAGTCGTGTCGACAAGCTCCTGCGGAATGAGCGCTTCGGGTACGGGACCCCAGCAAGCCTCCCCTCCCGACTACCCATGCGAGCGCAGGTCTCAGGGGTCAGCCTTGTCGTTACGGCTTGGTCGTGAAACGGTGATGTAGAGTGGCTTGCCCATCGTCGTCGTGACCACGAACGCCAGGTATTCGGCGATCACTCCGAGCGAGAAGAGGATGATGCCAGAGAAGAAGCAGACCACGATGAGCAGCGACGTGTACCCCTGTACGGGGATCTGATGCGCGAGCTTGGCCCAGAGGGTGTGCACGCTGATGACGATACCGAGAAGCACGGACAGGAAACCCAGAATCGAGATGATCCGAAGCGGGCGGGTGCCGGCGGAGAGGATCAGCCGGCCGAAGTGTGCCGTGAGCTTACCGAGAGTGTAGCCGGAAGCCCGCCCGCGCTCCGGCCGTAGCGTCACGGGACAAATCGCAGTCTGCCCAACCACCCATGAGAGAGCCACGTCCAGGTATACGCCGTTGCCACAGTAGGCCGCGATGCTACGCGCGATGTCGCCGCGGACGAGCCGGAAGCTGTTGAAACCCTCTAAGGACCGATTGCCAACCAATGCCACCGTGAGGCGCTTGACCAGGAGACTCGTTGCGTTACGCCACCGCGTATGAGGAGGCCCGTTAACGGGTTTGGCGTAAACCAGGGCCACGTCACTCTCGATGGCATGGTCAAGGAGGTTCGCGATGTCGGCCGGGTCCTGCTGACCGTCCTCGTCCAGCGTCGCGACCCAATCGCCGCTCGAGGCTGCCATACCTGCGAGCGTCGCAGGGTGCTGCCCGTAATTGCGCGAAAGCCATACTGACATGACGAACGGATATTGCCGGGCCAGCGCCTCCATGACCGAGTGGGAGTGATCGATCGCCCCGTCGTGGACCAGGATCACCTCGATTCACCCGAAAGCGCCGACCCCGGGGGGTTTCCTGCGGCTTCACGAGGGGCTCGATCTCCGCCAGGAGTGATTCGAGGGTCCGCTCGCCCTGGTAGACGGGTACCACGATGCTGATGGAGTAGGTGAGGGCAAGCGGAGGCTCTTCCTTTGTCGTTACGATCTTTCGCCTCCCCTAAGAGGTGATGTCGGAGACTAGCGGCTCAACCTCGCGGAAGTCAAGGGTCAATTGACTCGCAACTCTTTGAACAGAACTGCCATTGACCGAGGATCATTCGCGTGACTGTTCCAGACTGCATAGCGGAGCTCCACTCGATTCGATCCAGCGTTCCACCTGACCGGAATTTTTGCGTTCCTGAAACCATCGCGGATTTCAAATGTGATGTGAGCCACCGCAACACCATTCACGGCAAGCTCCACGGCCTGTCCGGGGCTCCATGGTAAGTCCCGTCGAGCTCGATCAATCCTTCCCGCTGGCTCGCCGATGTCGATAGAAGCACTGTCGTGGGCCCGAGTCCCCATCGCACCATCCGGTTTCCCGCTGGCGCGTACGGCCCCTCCAGCGGCCCTAGGCCCGTGGCGACGGTCCAGCCGCCGAACGCCGGCGTCCGACCGAACACGTAGAAGTTCAGTCCCTCATGCGCCGGAACTGTCGCCAGCAGGCGGAGACCCGCGTCCGTCTTCAGCGCCTCGAGGATCTGACCTTGGACCTTGTAGCTCGGAACATGTGTCCACCGAAACGCCCCCTGGTCGCCCGCGACCACGTACTCCGCCCCCTCAATCGCCTTGACATGTTCCGACACGTTCGTGGAATACGTCAGTGAAGAAAACCTCAGTGGTAGCTGGTCAGTGAGCGCTCGGAATCGAAGGAGGTCGGCGTTGAGGTTGGCCGCGCTTGTGACGTAGACGAGCCCGAAATGGCCCTCGGCCGCCGACGGTTCTTTAATCGCCCTATACACCTCACGCTCCACGCGATTGTCCGTCACCACCCAATCGGTCGTCTTGGTCCCCAACTTCTCCGGCCAGTTGAACGCAAGGAGCGCCGTGGCGACTGCGACCCAGCCTAGGACTATCCCAATCGGCGCGCGTCCGGGGGGACGCCTCGACCAGTGCTGGTCGAGCAGGAACAATGCGCGAAGCAGAAGCACGCCGACGAATAGCAGGATCGCCGCGAATGTCGATCCGATGAATGGATTGCCGTAGCGGCTTGCCGTGGGCATCAGCCAAGCGAGGAACAACACCGCGCCAAACCCAAATCCGACTTTGAGTTGGATTCGGCGGGTAGCTGCGTCTTCCGTCCCAACATATGCGAGGCCAGTGACTACGGCCAAGACCATCACGAGGTATCCATGTTGCCCAATCATCAGCTGCCCGCCATGACCGTCCCACACGTACCGAACGAGGTCCCGCCAGCTGTCCTGGCGCAACCACATCTCCTTCTGCTGGCCTAGCACGTTCACGTACACGTACCGGGCCACATTCCCCCCCGCTACCGCGTAGTATGGCCCCGCGAGCAGCAGCACCGGCAGGCAATACGGCCACATGGCCGCCCAGCAGCGCTGTCGCTTGGCCATTTCCCGATGGCTCGGGTCGAGCAAATCCGTCCCGCGGCTCCACAGAGCCGCCGCCACCCAAGACCCGACGAACATGTAGATTGTGAACGGGAACGAGGGCGTCTTGACGAGGAGCGCAAGCGCGAAGCACAGCCCTGTCAGCATCTGGTGTCGGCGCGGGGCCCAATACGGGGAGTAGCGAAGCATCAACACCGCGCCCAGCCCCGTCACCAGTCCGGCCGTCGCGTCCGGCCGGAAGTGGTAGGGCAGCGTCCCCATGATCGGGAAGCTGAGCGTAAAGAGTGCTCCCGCGATGCGCGCGTGCAGGGGCAGGCCATTCAGGAGGCGATCGGCCACGAACATAACGGTCAGCACGATCAGCCCCATGAGCGCGTAGGGCGCCCACTCGGTCGGCCCAAAGATCACAAAGCTGGTGCCTGTCACTAACGTCGCGAAGGGACTGTGTGGAGGGTCCACCCACATTCGCGCTAAGCAGGCCTTCACGCCCTGGGTCTGGAATAGCTGAGCGTACTCGAGCCCCTCGCTCAGATAGAAGACGTCGTCATATAACGGCCCGACCAGTGCGCGCCCATAGGTCCGTGAGTACTGGATGATCATCGACGTGAATGCGGCCGCAAGGAGGATGTACACGAGGATCCGGAACCCGTTGACAGTGCTGTCTCGACTCACGAAGGGCGGCGCATCGCGGCTACTGACGTCCTCACCAACCGTCCCCGTAGCTGGCCTGGCCCCGTCTGTCGCGCGATTTACCTCGCCACTCGCCCGTGTGACTTGCCAGTCGGATGTCCTGAATCCTTCGTCAGCCACCGAGGATCTCGACGTTTAGTGGGTCGCCCGTGCCATCCATCTCGCGCGATGAAACTCTCACGTACTACTCATACGCGATGTCGTCGAAGACGCCGGGAGGCAATTGCAGGCGCCTGGCGAGCGGAGCCTCTTCCTCGCGCACATAAAACCGGTTCAAACCGTCGAAATAGGCGAAGACATAACGGTTGGCGAGAATGATCGGCTCCCAATCGTGCCACATCGCAATGCTCTCGAGGTCATCCCAGCTTGCAGGCCGCGTAGCGGGCTTGGTGGCCTCGATCACCAGGGCGCGGGGCCGAAATCGGCGCCAGTCGCAGCTCTCGATGGCGGGCTTCTCCCACCCCTCAATATCGATCTTGAGAAAGTCGACCGGACCTGAGCAATATCGCTCGAAGATCTCATTCAGGGTAACGACGGGGACCATGTACTCCGTGACGGTTCCGCCTCTGGCTCGGAACTGATCCGCGATGGCGGGGTCGGGCGTTGACAGGTAGCTCTCTTCCACACATTCGAAGAAGCGCATCTCACCGGGAACCTGGCCGACCGCCACATTCAGATTGACGTCGCGCGGGCGTTCTCGTTGGAACAGATCGAACTTCGAGCGCAGTGGTTCGATGTTTACGCCGTGCCAGCCACTGTTATAGAAGTGCTTTGTCACGGAGTCCGTGTTGGGATCCCAGGCGCCCACGTCGACATAGAACCCGCCCGCCTGTTCGTGGAATAGGCGGTTGAGCATGATATCTTCGAAGTTCTGCGCGTACGTATACATGTAGATTATCGACTTCGCGGAAACCTGCCCATCCAACGGCGCGCAGATCGGCGCATCTCCTGCCTCACGACTTCTCGTACGCCGCGATCACCTCGTCGGGGTCCCCCTCCATCACGACCCTGCCTCCCGCGAGCCAGACAACCCGGTTACAGAGTGCGCGGATCTCCTTGAGCGAATGAGACACGATGACGAACGTCGTCCCCTGCCGCCGAAATTCTTCGAGGCGCTCGTAACACCTTGCCTGGAAGTGATTGTCCCCGACGGCGAGGATCTCATCGATCAGGAGGATATCAGGACTCAAGTGGACTGCCACCGAGAAACCAAGCCGAGCGACCATCCCGCTCGAATAGGTCCGGAGCGGTTCGTTCAACGAAGCCTCGAGTCCGCTGAACGCCACGATGGCGTCCATCCGCGCCGCCACCTCGCCGCGAGTCAGCCCCATCAGCACCCCATTCAGGACGATGTTCTCGTGGCCGGTCAGCTCGTAGTGGAAGCCCGCGCCCAGCTCGAGGAGCGGTACCACACGGCCATGTACCTCCACCGTGCCTGCCCCGGGCTCGATGACGCCGGCGATCAGGGCGAGAAGTGTGCTCTTGCCGGAGCCGTTCGCGCCGACGATGCCCACCGTCTCGCCTTGCCGCACGTCTAGAGAAACGTCGTCCAGGGCGAGGAAGCGATCCGCACGCATGCTCCGGATGAGATCAGGTAGGTGGAGCAGAGACTGCTTGAGGCCGCGGCCCAGGTGTCGATGGCGCGGATACTCCTTCGTGACGCGGTCAACCCGGACGACCGTCATACGAGCTCGGCGAATCGAGGAGACAGGGCGCGGTAGACGAGCGTACCGACCGCGAGGCAGACGACGCCGGTCAGATAGGCGGCTCCGACGAGTAGCGGGTCGAGATGGCCGTCCAGCAAAAGCTTCTGCCAGGCCCGGATGAGCGGTGCCACCGGATTCAGCTTGATCCAAACGTGATACTGCACCGGGACTACCGAAACCGAGTACATGATGGGAGTGAGGAAGAACAGGACCTGGATGAACAAGGCGACGAGCCGCTCGAGGTCGCGGACGAAGACATTGATCGAGGAAACCGCCAATGCCACACCGTAGAGGGTGAGGAACTGAGCGAAGACCAAGAGGGGGATGCCTGGCAGCCACCACCAAGATGGGGCGCGACCATACCACAGCAGCGCCAGGACGGTGACCGGGATCGTCAGCAAAAAGTGGATCGCATCGCTCAGGACGCTGCTCACGATGAGGACGTTCCGCGGGAAGCGGACTTTCTTGATGAGCGAGGCGTTGGCAATGAAAGCCATCGGCGCGTTCCCGACCGAGCTCACGAGCCACTGCCACGGGAATAGCCCTGCGATCAGGAAGAGCGGGTACGGATAGCCGGGGATCTCGAAGCGGAGGAAAACGCCGAGCGCCACGTAGTAAACGGCGGTGAACAGCAGGGGATTGGCCACCGACCACGCGTAGCCCAGCCAGCTGTTCTTGTAGCGGACCTTCATGTCCTTCTGTACGAGAATCAAGATCAGGTCCGTGGGGTATCCACGGTGCCGGGGAAAGGATACGGCGAAGGTCCGCGTCGTCATCCAACGCGAATTGTACACGCGTATAGTCAGGGCGTAAGCAGGTTCTTGGTGGCGCGAGCGGCTGCCGCCATGTCAATATGAGGCCTCATGGAAGGCCCTCTCAAGACGCGTCCGCGCATCAGCATCGTCGTCCCATCCTTCAATCAGGGGCGATTCCTCAGGCAGGCCCTCGACAGCATCCTTACCCAGTCTTACCTCGAGCGTGAAATCGTCGTGATGGACGGGGGATCCACTGACCAAAGCCTCGAGATCATCAAAGAATATGCGGGAAGCCTGACCTATTGGCGGAGCCAACGGGATGCGGGCCAAGCGGCGGCGATCAATGAGGGCCTCCGCCACTGCTCAGGCGATATTGTCGCCTGGCTCAATTCCGACGACTACTATCTCCCGGATGCCCTCTGGAGGATCGCCCGTGCGTACGCCGAGTTTCCCGCGCGTGGCCTTTACGTGGGAAACGGTCTCCGATATCGAGAGCATAACCAACAGTTCACTCCCTTCTGCCGGCGTCATGTCGCGATCAATCGCGACGCGCTCACGAACGGCCTCGATTACGTGCTGCAGCCTGCCACGTTCTTCCTGCGTACCGCTTGGGAGGCGGTGGGCGGTTTGGATGAGGGGATGCGCTATTGCCTTGATTGGGACATTATCGTCCGCATCGCACAGCGATACACAGCAGTCACAATCAACGAATTCCTCGCGGTAACCAGAGAGTACGACGAAACAAAGACCAGCCTCGGAAGCATGGAGCGTATCTTTGAGATCCATCGAGCCGTGAGAGGGTGGACCGGACGAGAGGTTACGCCCGGAACGTTGCACTATCTGATCGAAACTCTTCTCGATCCCAAGACCAAGATGGTACCTCCGAAGGTCCAATATCACCTGGCCGGAGCCCAATTAGCCGTCCTAGATCATTTCCGCACGACGTGTGGAAACTTGGATGGTTTCCCTGAGGCCGGTGATCGTCAGGACTCGGTCTATCTGCAGCTCGCCACTAGAGAGATCGAACGCGGTCCCACACCTGCTCTCTCCGATCTGCCGTCTATCAGCATCGTCGTTCCGTCGCTGAACCAGGCAGCGTTCCTCGGCCAGGCGCTGGAAAGCATCCTGAACCAGGACTATCCGAATCTCGAGATCCGCGTCTACGACGGAGGTTCGTCGGACGGCAGTGTCGAGATCCTCCGACAGTATGAGCACAGGCTGAGCTACTGGGTCTCCGAGCCGGATCGCGGGCCGGCACACGCCATCAACAAGGGCTTCGCCGGCGCGAAGGGCGAGATACTTGGCTGGCTCAACTCGGACGACATGCTCGCCGAGGACGCGCTCATGGCCGTTGGACGCGCGTTCGCCGAGGATCCGGAGCTCGATCTGGTGTACGCCAACGCGCTCTACATCGATGAAGAAAACCGTCTCTATCTCGCCGACCACGGGGGCTACCGCACCGGGCTCTACTATGGAGAGATGCAGCCCCGGGAGAGAATCCCAGCGTACTGGTCATATGTTCACGCCGTTCCTCAGCCCACCGTATTCTTTCGTAGGCGATTGCTGGAGTCCTGTGGCGCCCTGGACGAGCATTATCACTTTATCTTCGACTTCGACTTGTTCTACCGGTTTGCCGCGAGCGCCAAGACGAGGAAGCTGGAGCGCACTCAGGCTTTCTACCGGATCCACCGAAGAGCCAAGACAAGTGATTGGAGCAAGTTCCTCGTGGAGCTGTATGACTTCAGCAGGGTGAGGTGGCCCGGCCGCCGGGCCCCCTCCTTCCATCCATTCCTCAAAGACTTCTTGAGAGGCTTCGCTCGTCGCCATTTCGGAGGCCGACCACGTGATCTCCGAGAATGGGTGATATTGGCTGTGGCGGGACTCTCGGCCTTTGCCAAAATTGGTAATCCCGAGCGTCTCGTGTCTCGCTGGCGACGAAACCCCAGCCCCCGCGCCGCAGATCCCGTGCCCGGCCAGGCGAGCACCTACACATATACTGTTCCAGATCGAGCCCCTCGGTATCGCTCCTTCTTCTGCTCCCTGGTCATGCCTCGCCATCCGGGCTATTTCGGTGGTGAGATTCGAGACTTCCACCTTCTCCGCTATCTCCTCGGGATCAGCACCGTAGAGTTCTTCTCCGTGAGTCCCTTGCCCGAGGCAGGTGTAGACGATCGAGCTGACTGGCTGGCACCTTTTCTCCAACGCCGTCACACACCAGTTATCGGCTCCCAGGAAGCAGCGGGTCTCATTCCCAGATTCGTCAGCGCTCTACGGGCCCGCCAGCTTCCGGTGCTCGGGCCTCGTTACCACTCGGACGTAACGAATCACATCAGACTAATCGGCACCTTCGGCGAGGCGATGCGACAGGCGCTCCTCCGAGATCAGCCAGACTTCCTCTTCGTCAGCCCGCAGGTGAACCCGATCGCTCTGACGTTCCCTGCCGAGGGACTCCGTACTCGGTTGGTCATGGCGTCCTACGATGTGGAGGCCGAACGCATCCGAAGCTTCGTCGAGGCATCGCGCGGCCTCACCAAAGTAGCATTCCACCTGGAAAGCCGTCGGGCTCAGCGGTTCGAGGAGGAGAACCTCCAAGTCTATGACGGGGTAATCGCCGTGAGCGCGAAGGATCGAGACGTGTTCATCGGCAGGTATGGCTTTTCACCCGAGCGTGTTCTCGTCATCGAGAACAGCGTGGATCCGCACTACTTCACGTTCGCGGAGAGATCGTCCGATCCGATTCCCCGTGTGATCTTCGTCGGAACGCTCAGCTACATGGCCAACCGTCAGGCCGCGTGGCGACTCGTACGCGACATCATGCCACTCGTACGCCGGCAGTGTCCGGACGCACGCCTGTTAATCGTTGGCCAGGGACCGGAACCGGCCCTCCTGGCGCAGCACGATGGGGATCAGACCGTTGTCACCGGCCGCGTCGAAGACGTGCGTCCCTACCTGGCGAGGGCGGCCGTCGCTTGCATGCCGCTCTCTGCTGGTTCCGGAACGAAGTACAAGGTTTTGGAGGCGTTGAGCGCGGGCGTGCCCACCGTGTGCACGCCAACCGCCCTCGAAGGGCTCGATCTGAAGGATGGCGAGGAGTTGTTGGTCAGAGAGACCGACGAAGACCTTGCCGCCGGCGTCGTGACCCTCATCAAACAATCGGAGGTGGCTGCGCGACTGGCGCGCCAGGGGCGCGAGGTGGTCGAACACCAGTACGCCTGGGACGCCAACCTGCCGCGCCTCGACGCGTGGCTCGATCTGCTCTTGTCATTGCCGCTCCGCCGAGAGGTGAATCAATGACTGTTCGGTTCGAGACGCCGCGCGACGTTCCGGATATTTCGGAGTGCGCCTTCTACCACTACATGGACCTACCTGGCATCGGTCAGGTCGGAGATCACTGGGATCTGCGCAGGACCATTGAAGAGTACTTCGGTGGATTCGACTTCAAGAGGAAGAGGGCTCTGGATGTCGGCGCCGCGAGCGGGTACCTGACATTCGAGATGGAGAAGCGGGGCGCCAGCGTCGTGTCATTCGATATCGCCGATGGTGGGGACTGGGACTGCGTACCGTTCGCGCACCCTGAATTCGATCCCGAGAAGCTTGTGCGCGATCTCAAGTGGCACATCAATCGGATCAAGAACGCGTACTGGTATGCCCATCGCGTACTGGGCTCGAAGGCGCAAGTCTACTACGGTGACATCTACAGCTTTCCGCCGGAGCTTGGTTCCTTCGATGTGGTCGTGTTCGGGATGGTGCTGCCACACCTCCGGGATCCGTTCCGCGCTCTGCAATCGGCCTCGCGGCTATCCAACGAGTGGTTGGTCATCACGCAGCAGTGCCTCAAGCGATCCGAGCCCGTCTGTCTGTTCCAGCCAGATCCGGGGACCAGAGCCGATGCCCTCACGTGGTGGCTAATGTCGGAGGGATGCGTCGATCAAATGCTCGGGGTGGTCGGCTTCGAAGTCGTGTCTCTGACCCGCGCGATGCACGACTGCCCGATCCGGAAGCATGCCGAGGAGTGCACGACTTTCATCGCGCGGCGGGTTTCCGGCCACGCCTGAGGGAGTATTCGGGCCTCTCTAGCGAGAGCGCGCGGACGCGCGCTCGCCAGGCCGTACCGACTGCCTATACCACTCGACGGTTCGTGCCAGCCCGGCCTCGAAGCTCGTCCTGGCCCGGAAGCCGAAGTACTTCTCGGCCCGCGTCGTGTCGAGCAGGCGCCGCGGCTGTCCGTCCGGCTTGCCCGCATCCCAGATGATCTCGCCTTCGAATCCGGTGAGGCGGGCGATCAGCTCGACGAGATCCTTGACCGAGATCTCCGCGCCCGCCCCGAGATTTATCGGCTCATCACCCTCATAGCGCTCGGCCGCGAGCACGATCCCTTCGGCGGCATCGGCCGCATAGAGGAACTCGCGAGTGGCTTTCCCGGTGCCCCACACCGAAACGCCGTCGTCGCCGGCTTCGATAGCGTCCACGCACTTCTTGATCAAAGCCGGGATGACATGCGAGGAGGCGGGATCGAAGTTGTCCCGCGGGCCGTAGAGGTTCACCGGCAGGAGATAGATCGAGTTGAATTGGTACTGCTGTCGGTACGCTTGGCCCTGCACCAGCAGCATCTTCTTGGCGAGCCCGTATGGGGCATTCGTCTCCTCCGGATACCCGTTCCAGAGCTCCTCCTCCCGGAACGGCACCGGCGTGAATTTGGGATACGAGCATACCGTCCCGACGGTCACGAACTTGCGCACTCCGAGACGCCGGGACTGCTCCATGAGTTGGACGCCCATCATCAGGTTCTCGTAGAAGAAGCGGCCGGGGTTCTCGCGGTTCGCGCCGATTCCACCGACGACGGCGGCGAGATGAAGAACGACGTCCGGACGTGACTGTTCCAGGAGCCGGACGATGTCGGCTTCGCGGCGCAGATCATAGTCGCGGCTACGCGGGACGGATGGATTTGGACAACCGCGTTCCTTGAGGAACTCGAGAACGTAAGAACCGAGGAAGCCCCCACCCCCGGTTACGACGACGCGCTTGTCGCGCCAGAAATCAGTCGGCCACGCTCCGCCTGGTGACGTCATCGCGTCTCACGCCCCTATTCGCTGGAGATCGGCCTCGACCATCATCGCCACCAGCTCCTCGAGGCCCACCTTCGGCTCCCACCCAAGTTCGACCTTGGCCTTCGAGGCGTTGCCCCACAGGGCCGGCACCTCGGCCGGCCGGGAGAATTGCTGATCGATTCGGACATAGTCCCGCCAGTTGAGCCCGACGTGCGCAAACGCCATGCGACAGAACTCGCCGACGGAGCTCGTGCGGCCGGTCGCGACGACGTATTCTCGCGGTTCGCTCGCCTGCAGCATGAGCCACATGGCTTCAACGTACTCCCCCGCGAAGCCCCAGTCCCGCTTGGCCTCGAGATTGCCGAGGCGCAGCTCGGTGGCGAGGCCGCGCTTGATCCGCGCGACCCCGTCCGTGATCTTCCGGGTCACGAACTCGATGCCTCGTATCGGTGATTCATGGTTGAACAAGATGCCGGCGCACGCGAACAGCCCGAAGCTCTCGCGGTAGTTCACGGTCATCCAGTGAGCCATCAGCTTGGACACCGCATACGGGCTCCGCGGATGAAACGGCGTCGTCTCCGACTGTGGCTCTTCGTGTGCGAGCCCGAACATCTCGCTCGTCGACGCCTGGTAGAAGCGGATCTTGGGATTGACGTGGCGGATCGCCTCGAGCACGTTGACGGCGCCCACGCCCGTCACTTCGGCGGTGAGCGCCGGCTGCTGCCATGAGGCCCCGACGAAGGACTGCGCGGCGAGATTGTATACCTCGTCTGCCTCCGCGGTCCGCAGGGCCCTCACCAGCGAGCCCTGGTCCGTGACATCGCCGTCGAGTAGCGTCACGTCGTCGGCCACGCCCAGGTAGTAAAGGCGATCGGTCGTGGCCAGGCTGGTGCGACGGTCGACGCCGTAGACCTTGTACCCCTTGCTCAGCAGGAGCTTGGACAGATACGACCCGTCCTGTCCGGTGATGCCGGTGATCAGTGCGTGTTTCATAACGCTGCAAGTCTACTACGCTGCCGCGTGATAGTCGACACGTGAAGCCTCCATTCGGCTAGCCGGGGCCGGCTCCCGCACGACGCGCCACCGATAGGCGTCGCGCGTCGGCAGGGACTGAGCGGTCCCGGCGGAGCCGCGTCATCAGGCGGCGACGGCGCGCGCCACCGCCTGTTGCACGGCGCGCGCCGTCGCCGCCCACGAGAAGCGACCCGCGCGCTCCAGCCCGCGCTCGCGCAGGTCCTTGCAGAGCCCGTCCTCGGTGAGGACCCGGCAGAGGCCGGCCGCGATGGACGCGGGGTCGAGGGGATCGACGAGCACCGCGGCATCGCCGACGACCTCCGGAATGGAGGAGACACCGGCGGCAACGACCGGCGTGCCGCAGGCCATCGCCTCCAGCGCGGTAAGCCCGAAGCCCTCGTGGAGGGAGGGGAGCACGAGGGCGCGCGCGCCCCGGTAGAGGGCGAGCAGCTCCTCGTCCGGGGCGTAGGGCCGCCAGTCCACCCGGGACTCGAGGCCGAGCGCGCCGATGCGATCCCGGAGCATCCGGACGTGCGGGGGCCGTCCCCATCCCCTCAAGACCAGCCGGACCGGAAGACGGCGGGCCACCTGGGCAAAGGCCTCCACGAGACGGACGAGGTTCTTGTGCGGCATCACATTGCCGACGTAGAGCACGTAGGGTTCCCCGTCGGGCGCCGCCGGCGGGTCCGCCGGGACGAACCGCTCGGCGTCGTATCCCGACAGCACGACGTGGACCTTCTCGGGCGGCACGTCGTAGAAGCGCAGCAGTTCACGCCGCGTGCTCTCGGAGATCACGATGACGGCCCGGGAGGCGCGGAGCACCGCCGGCACGTAGTGCCGGAAGTAATACTGCTGCCGTGGGTACTCCGACGGATACAGCAGCGGCAGCAGGTCGTGCACGGTGGTCACCTGGGGGAGCCCTGGCGCGAGCAGCCCCTCGGGCATAAGGTTCAACAGGACGCGCGGACGTGCCCGTCGCACGCGCGTCCGGAGCCCCGTCTGCACCCACAGGAGGCGGCGGAGATGTCCCCAGGTGCCCCGCTCGGGCCGCATGGCGGGCGACACCCGCTGCACGAGCGTGCGCGGGCCTGCGATGAGGTCGGGCCGCGACGTGTAGACGACGAGCCGCTCGCCGAGCGCGGCCAGCCCCGAGATGAGGTGGAGGGCGTAGAAGCCGAGCCCGGTTGGCCGCTGCCCGATGATGGCGGCGTTGATCGCGATGGTGCCGTCGATGGCCACGCCGATGATTATAATCGCAGGATGACCGTGTCCGGGACTTCTGTCTCTCGCGCGCCCCGGTTCGGATCGGCGGTCGGGCCGTGGTGTCTGCTCGGCGCCCTCGTCCTGGGCCTGTGTGTCGTCGTGGCGATCTGGACCTCCATCGACCGGCGGCCGCCCGAGTGGGACTACGCCAACCATCTGGAGCGGGCGCTCCAGTGCTACCGCATCCTGGCGCAGCCCGGCCACGACCGGGCGCGCGAGATCCTCGAGGCGACCGCGTTCTATCCGCCCGTGACCACCTGCGCGGCGGGCCTGCTCTACTTCCTTTTCCCGGTGGTGCCGCTCACCGCTCAGGTCGTGATGCTCGGCTTCCTCGCCCTGGGCGTGGTGAGTGTCTTCCTGCTCGGGCGGCACCTGTTGGACACCCAGGCCGGGCTGCTCGCGGCTTTTCTGCTGTCGACGGCGCCATTCGTGGTCTTCTCGCTGACGAACTTCCAGCTGGATCTACCGCTGACCGGGATGGTGGCGTTCTCCCTGTACTTGCTGGTGCGCAGCGCGGGCTTCTCGCTGACCGGCTGGTCGCTGGCCTTCGGCATCGCCGCGGGTATCGGCATGCTCACGAAGCCGCCCTTCCTGGTCTACCTGCTGCCACCGCTCCTCTGGGTCGTCTGGCGGACCGTGAGGCTCCCGCAGGACGGAGGGCGCACGGCGCGGCTCGGGCGGCTCGCCGCCGCTCTGGTGGCCGCGACGGCGCTGGCGCTGCCGTGGTACGGCCCGCGGCTGATCGGCCTGCCGCTCCAGGTCATGAACCGCTCCTTCAAGAACGCGGCGATCGAGCAGAAAGCCGGCACGTTTTCCCCGGAAGGGCTCCTGCACTACCCGACGATGTTTCCCACCCAGTTTGGCCTTTTGGCCGTGGCCCTCTTTCTCTGGGGTCTCTGGGCGCTCAGGCGGGAACGCGCGGCCCGCGCCTTCCTCTGGATCGCCGCTCTGGGTCCGTTCGTGGTCTTCATCCTGGTCCAGAACAAGAACCTCCGCTACACGCTGCCGATCCTCCCCGCCGCCGCGCTGGTGGCGGCGGCGGGCGCCCGCGCTCTGCGCCCGGCCCTGCGTCACGGCGTGACGTGGGCCTGCGTCGCGCTGGGCGCGCTCCAGGTGTCCATGACGGCTTTCGCGCTGCCGGCGCCCCCCACCCTCGCCGGGTTCGGTTTCCCGATGGTGTTCGTCCGGCGCCCAGAGCCGGCCGACTGGCAGCAGGCGCGAATCCTCGGCGACATCAAGCGCGAGAGCGGCAACCAGCCGGTGACCGTGGCCATCGTGCCCAACCGTGACTACTTCTCGGTCTCGAACTTCCGCTACGAGGTCGCGCGCCTGGGACTGCCCTTCCGGATGATCGGAGCATGGTGGTGGGGACCGCCGGTCGGCGTGGACTTCGTCGTCGTCAAGACGGGATCCCAGGGGGCTCCGTGGACGGCCGAGCGGCTTGAGAAGATCACCCGAGCGGTGGACGGCGGCGACCCTTACCTGGCCGAAGTCTTCCCGGTGGTCGGCCGATATACGTTGCCCGACGGCAGTATCGGCACCCTCCGCCGGCGCCGCATCCCGGCGCTCACCGACTGGGCACCCGCGCGCGTCGCAGCGCGCCTGGCCGAGGCGCCGGCGTCGTTGCTCCGCACCAACGTGCGCGACCCGGTGGGGCTCCGGGTGACGCTCGATTATCGTCCGGACGCCATTCTGCGCGGCGAGGTAGAGCACGTGCGGCTGACGGCCGAGAGCGCCGCGGTGGGGGAGATGGAGCGGCACGACCGCTCGCCGCTGACGCTTCGCGACATCCGGGTCGCCGTGGACGGGCTCGTGTTCAACCCCCGCCGGCTCGTGGAGACGGGCGAGCTCGAGGTGCTGGATGTCGGCGCGCTCCGGCTCGAGCACGCGGTGGTGACCCAGGCCGATCTCGACCAGCTCCTGCGGGGGCAGCCGGCCGGGACCGGCGTGGAGGTGGCGCTCGGCGACGGCGCTGCCGATGTGCGGGTGACCCGGCTCGGCCCCGCGATCGCCGCACGCGTGCAGCTCGCGTCCTCATCCGGGGATCGCCCACTCGCGCTCGCGGTCGACCGCGTGCGGGTCGCCGGCATCCCGGTCCCCGATATCCTCGCGGCCTGGATCGTGAGGCATCTTGACCCGACACTTGCGCTTCGACGGCTGCCAACGCTCGTCACGGTGCCCGCGGTCCGGATCCAGCCCGGGCGCATCGAGATCGGCGAGCGGCAGTGAGGACTACGCGGCCAGAGTCACCTCGTCGCGTCCCGGCGCCGCCTCGTGCCCGGTCACCCACCCAGACGTCCCGTGTCAGAGCGCAGGCTGCGACGCGCGAGGACGCGCCGGTGCTCGAGGAGCAGGCGCACCGTCTCCTGGAGCACCGTCGCCACCGGCACGGCGATGATCATGCCGAGCACGCCGAGCGCGTGATTGCCGACGACCACCGAGCCGAGCAGGAGCGCCGGGTGGAGGTGGACGCTCCGTCCAATCGTGAGCGGCTGGATGACCGTGTCGTCGAGCACCTTGATGGCCAGGAACAGCACCATCACCCGCACCACGCCCGCGAGCCCTTGTCCCGGCGTCAGCAGAACCACCAAGCTGGCGGCGGCGGCCGAGAGCAGCGGCCCGACGAACGGCACCACGTTGGCGATGCCGGCGAAGGCGCCGAGCAGGAGGGGATAGGGCACGCGCAGTGCCCAGAGCCCCAGCGCCGCCAGCGCCGCCACCACCAGACCGTCCAGCACCACGCCCCGGATGTAGCGGCCGATGACACCGTTGAGCTCGCGCCAGACCGCGACGGACGTCTCCACGTGCTGGGGGGGCAGCCGGTTCATGGCCGCGGTGACGATCCGCGGCATGTCCCGAAGGAAGAAGAAGGCGAAGAACGGGACGAGGATCACGAGCAGGAAGAGGTGCCCGGCGTGCTCGAAGAATTCGCTCGGGTCCCCGGCGGGACGGTCGAGGACGAACCGGTGGATCCAGCCCCCGCCCTCGGGGAGCACACGGCGGAACACCGGTGCCGTCTCGACGAGCTCCCGCACCGCGCCGTCGAGGCTAGTGTCGAGCTGAATCGCCAGCGCCGGCAGGCGGTCCGCGAGCGCCGACAGCTCGGTGGCCATGCGTGGCCCCAGGAGCAGGCCCGCGCCGAGCAGCAGGGCGATGAGGACGGCGAAGAGCGCACCGACCGCCACGCTCCGGCGGACGGCGAGGGCATCCGCCCGGGCGACGATCGGGCTGAGCAAGTAGGCGAAGATCAGCGCGAGGAAGACCGGCAGAGCCAGGCCGCGCGCCAGCCAGGCGAGCGCGGCGACGCCGGCGATGGTCACGACCCAGCTCGGCTTCACGGTCGTTCGTCGCTCTCCGGCCGGGGCGGGGGCTCGGTCACCACCACCGGGTTGCGCCGCGCGTATGCCGCCAGCAACCGCGAGAGATTGCGCATGACGACGACCGCGATCCGCGCCTCGCCGTCCATCAGCGCGTCGAAGTCGGTCTTGTAGAGGATGAGCAGTCGCGCCGGCTCGGCGACCCGCGCGCTGCCGGAGCGCTGGGACTCGTCGATGAGCGCCAGCTCGCCGAACGCGTCGCCGGCCCCGAGCGTGCGTACGACGTGCTCGCCCCGCGTCGTCGCCTGGGTGATCTCCACCGTGCCCTCGACGACGACGAAGAGCGCGCGGCCGGGGTCGCCCTCGTGGAAGACGACATCTCCCGCGGAGTAGGACTTCTCCAGGAACCGCGTCCCCAGGCGACCGAGCAGGCGGCGCGGAAGCCCGGCGAAGAGTGGCGAGTGGGCGAGGAAGGGCGCGCGCCGTGCCTGCTCACGGTCCATCGCCCACGCGAGCCACCGGGGTAGTCGCCGCTCCGACATGGCGCGCACTAGCGCGTAAGTATCACCGCGCGGACGAACCGTGGCATCTCGCGCCGATCCTGTCAGAGCGCCCGGGACAAGTCAAACCGGACCCTCGCGGACGCGGGCAGGAGCGGCCACCCGCCGGGAGAATATGTTAATTGACGAAAGTATTAAGTAGGTACATTGTTAAGACCTCATGCGCGCCTCGCGTTCCGGCCACCGCTCGGCGGAGGCCCAGCGTCTCCTCGACCTGCTGAACGCTCTCGGCAGCACGACCTTTCGCCAGCTCCTCTGGCAGCGCGCATCGGAGCTGGACCTCACCTACGCCCAGTCGCAGGTCCTCTTCTATGTGGGCGAGCATGCCGCCTGTCACATGGGCGACGTGGCCAAGGCATTCGGCGTCACCCTGCCCGCCGTCACCCACATCATCGACCGGCTGGAGCAGAAGCAGTTCGTGGTCCGCGGCGATCACCCCGTCGACCGCCGCGTGTACGTGCTCGAGCTGACCCGCCAGGGCAAGGCGTTGGTGCAGGAGCTCCACGGCATGCAGATGCGCGGTCTGGAGAAAGTGCTGGCGCGAATGTCCGCCGATGATCGCAACCGCGCGGTCAAGGGCCTCGAGGCCCTGGTGGAGGCGGCGACGGACGCCGCGAAGGCATGAAGCGCGTGGTCGCCGCCCTCGCCGTCCTCGCCCCCGCCCTCGCCGTCGGTGCCTGCTCCGATCGCGGGGGCGCGGCGACGGGGCCGCCGGCACCGCCGGCCGTTCCCGTCGGCGTGGCCGCCGTGGAGCAGAAGATGGTGCCGCTCCAGGAGACGGCGGTGGGTAACGTACAGGCGTATGCCACGGTGGGCGTCAAGTCGCAGATCGCCGGCCAGATCGTGCAGGTGCACTTCACCGAGGGGCGCGACGTCAAGCGCGGGGAGCTTCTGTTCACGATCGATCCCCGGCCCCCGGAGGCGGCGCTGCGGCAGAGCGAGGCCAATGTCGCCAAGGACGTGGCGCAGCTTCGTCAGGCCGAGGCAGCGCTCGCGCAGCGACACGCGGAGGTGACGCAGGCGCTGGCGAACCTCGAGCGCGACCTCGCCCAGATGGAGAATGCCCGCGTCCAGGAGCAGCGCTATCGCGCCCTGATGGAGAGGGAGCTGATCGCCCGCGAGCAATACGACCAGCTCCGGACGATCTTCGCCGCGCTCCAGGCGACGGTGCAGGCGTCCCGGGCCGCGGTGGAAAACGCTCGGGCCTCCGCGCGCGCGGCGGAGGCGGCGGTGGAGAACGCGCGGGCGGCCATCAAGGCGAACGAGGCGATGGTGGACGTGGCGCAGCTGCAGCTCGCCTACACGACCATCCGCGCCCCCATGGACGGCCGCACCGGCAACCTCCTCGCCCAGGCCGGCAACGTGCTGAAGTCCAACGAGGACAACCCGTTGGTGGTCATCGCCCAGGTGCACCCGATCTACGTGTCGTTCTCCGTCCCCGAGCAGCACCTCACCGCGATCAAGAAGTACCAGGCCGGGGGCGGCCTCAAGGTCGAGGCCGCGATCGACGGCGGGCAACGCCGCGCCGCCGGCGCCCTGACCTTCATCAACAACACCGTGGATCCGACCACCGGCACCATCCAGCTCAAGGCGACCTTCCCCAACACTGACGACCTGCTGTGGCCCGGCCAGTTCGTCGACGTGTCGCTGACGCTCACCGCCGAGAACGCGGTCGTGGTGCCGGCCCAGGCGGTGCAGGCCGGCCAGCAGGGACCGTTCGTCTTCGTGGTGAAGCCGGACCTGACCGTCGAGTCGCGCCGCGTGAAGGTGGGCCGGCGACTGCCGCGCGAGCTGGTGATCGACGAGGGCCTCACCGCCGGCGAGCGCGTGGTGACCGACGGGCAGCTCCGGCTCGTCCCCGGCGCGCGGGTGGAGATCAAGCCGCCGAGGCCGTCATGAGTCCGGCCCTGTTCATCCGCCGCCCGGTCCTCACCACGCTCTTGATGGCGGCCATCCTCATCTTCGGATTGATGGCCTACCGCCTGCTGCCCGTGAACGACCTGCCCAACGTGGACTTCCCCACCATCCAGGTGTCGGCGGCGCTCCCCGGCGCCAGCCCCGAGACAATGGCCTCCGCGGTGGCCACCGTGCTCGAGCGCCAGTTCACGACGATCGCCGGCATCGATTCGATGACCTCGACCAGCGCCCTCGGGCTCACCCAGATCACCATCCAGTTCACGCTCAGCCGCGACATCGACGCCGCCGCCCAGGACGTGCAGGCGGCGATCACCAAGTCGGCCCCTTTGCTGCCGGCCGGCATGCCGACCCCGCCGAGCTACCAGAAGGTCAACCCGGCGGACCAGCCCGTCATCTACCTGGCGCTCAGCTCGCCGACGCTGCCGCTCTACACGGTGGATGAGTACGCGCAGACGAACCTCGCCCAGCGGATCTCGACCATCAGCGGGGTGGCGCAGGTCACGGTGTTCGGATCCCAGAAGTACGCGGTGCGTGTGCAGGTGGACCCGCGCGCGCTGGCCGCCCGGGGCATCGGCATCGACGAGGTCGAGCAGGCCATCGCCCGCGCCAACGTCAACAAGCCGACGGGGACGCTCTACGGCGCCCACCAGGCGGTGAACGTGCAGGCGACCGGCCAGCTTCTGGACGCTGCCGCCTACCGGCCGCTCGTCGTCGCCTATCGCAGCGGCTCGCCGGTGCGGCTGGAAGAGATCGGCCGCGTGATCGACGGCGTCCAGACCGACAAGGTGGCGAGCTGGTTCAATGACGAGCGCGCGGTCGTCCTCGCCGTCCAGCGTCAGCCGGGCACGAACACCATCGAGGTGGTCGACGCCATCCGGACCCTCTTGCCCGTCTTCCGGCAGCAGCTCCCGGCCTCGGTGAGCCTCAACGTCGTGTATGACCGATCGGCCGCCATCCGGGAGTCCGTGCACGACGTGCAGTTCACCCTGCTCCTCACCGTCGCCCTCGTGGTCATGGTGATCTTCGTGTTCTTGCGCAACGTGTCGGCCACCATCATCCCGAGCCTGGCGGTGCCGTTGTCCATCGTCGGCACCTTCGCCGTCATGTACCTCCTCGGCTACACGATCGACATCATCTCGCTGATGGCCCTCACGCTCTGCGTCGGGTTCGTCGTCGACGACGCCGTCGTCATGCTCGAGAACATCGTGCGCCACATGGAGGCGGGGGAGAGCCGCATGGAGGCGGCGCTCAAGGGCGCCCGGGAGATCGGGTTCACGATCCTGTCCATGACGGTGTCGCTGGCGGCGGTGTTCATCCCCGTGCTGTTCATGGGCGGCGTGGTCGGGCGGCTGCTCCACGAGTTCGCCGTGGTCATCATGGCCGCCGTCCTCGTGTCCGGTCTCGTGTCGCTGACGCTCACGCCCATGCTCTGCAGCCGCTTCCTCCAGCCCCCGCACGGGGGAGGGAACCGGCTGTACCAGGCCTCCGAGCGGGTCTTCCAGGCGATCCTTCACGCGTACGACCATTCGCTGCAGTGGGTGCTACGGCACCGGCGGACGACGATGGCGGTGCTCGCCTTCACCTTCGTGCTGACGGCGTATCTGTTCGTCATCATCCCCAAGGGCTTCATCCCGAACGAGGACACCGGCTCGATCTTCGCTTTCACCGAGGCCGCCCAGGACATCTCCTTCGACTCGATGGTGGAGCACCAGCGCGCGGTGGCCGACGTCGTGCGCCAGAGTCCGCACGTGGAGCAGTTCATGTCCTTCATCGGAGCGAGCGGCTCGAACGTGGTGCCCAACACCGGCCGCATCTTCATCCGGCTCAAGCCGCGATCCCAGCGCCCGCCGGCGGAAGCGGTGATCCAGGAGTTGCGGCCCAAGCTGGCGGCGGTGCCGGGCATGCGCGTCTACCCGCAGGTGTTGCCCACGATCCGGATCGGTGGGCAGCTGACGAAGGCGGTCTACCAGTACACCCTGCAGGACGCCGACCTCCAGGAGCTGTACCACTGGGCCCCCCTCCTCTACGACCGGCTCCGGGCGCTGCCCGACCTGCAGGATGTCAACACCGATCTGCAGATCACGAGCCCCCAGGTCGTCGTCAACATCGACCGCGACAAGGCCGCCGCTCTCGGCGTGTCTGTGGACCAGATCGAGAGCGCCCTCGGCAGCGCGTACGGCTCCAAGCAGGTGTCGACGGTCTATACGCCGTCCAACCAGTACTGGGTCATCCTCGAGCTGGATCCGCAGTACAAGCAGGACGCGACGGCCCTGGCGCGCCTTTACGTGCGCTCGAGCACCGGCCGCCTGGTCCCGCTGGGGGCGGTGGCCACGCTCACCCCTGGGCTGGGACCCCTCACGGTCACCCACCTGGGCCAGCTGCCGTCCGTCACGATCTCCTTCAACCCGAAGCCCGGCGTGTCCCTCAGCGACGCCGTCGCGCAGGTCGAGCGCGTGCAGCAGGAGCTGCGGCCCCCGGCCACGCTCGGCACCACCTTTCAGGGCACCGCCCAGGCCTTCCAGGCCTCGCTGCAAGGGCAAGGCATGCTGCTGCTCGTCACCATCCTCGTCATCTACCTCGTCCTCGGCGTGCTCTACGAGAGCTTCATTCACCCCCTGACGATCCTCTCCGGGCTGCCCTCGGCGGGCGCGGGGGCCCTCCTCACGCTGCTGCTGTTCGGGATGGAGCTGAACGTCTACGGGTTCGTCGGCATGATCATGCTGGTGGGCATCGTGAAGAAGAACGCGATCATGATGATCGACTTCGCGCTGGAGGCGGAGCGGGCGGGGGCCACGCCGGCGGCGGCGATCTACCAGGGCTGCCTGCTGCGGTTCCGTCCGATCATGATGACCACCATGGCAGCCCTTTTCGGCACCCTTCCCATCGCGCTCGGCCTCGGCGCAGGCGCCGAGGCGCGCCGGCCGCTCGGGCTCGCCGTGGTGGGTGGGCTGCTGGTCTCGCAGCTCCTGACCCTCTACATCACGCCCGTGCTCTACCTCTACATGGAGGCGGCGCAGAAGAACCTGGCTGCGCACCCGCTCTCCCGCATCTTCTTCTGGCGCCGCTGGGCGCGTCGCCCGCCGCCGTCCGCCACGCCCGCCGTCCACTCCTCCGCGCCTCGGCCGTGAGCGCGGTGGCGGGGCACTATGATCGGGGGGCGCGCGTTCGTGTGAGGCCGTGCTATGGTGTGGCGGACTTCAATCCTTGTGAGGAGGTTCGGCATGCCCGTCAAGATCAGCATCCGGCCCAACGGCCCGTATCTGGTGGAAGGCGAAGTCGAGCTACTGGACGTCAACGGGAACAAGATTGATACGAGCGCGCGGGGGCCAAAGTTCGCGCTGTGCCGGTGCGGCGCGTCGGTTACCAAGCCGTTCTGTGACGGCACCCATAGCAAGATCGGTTTCCAGGCCGCGGAGGCCGCCGTCGCCCAGGAGAAAAAGTAGACCACCGGAACTCGGACTAGGCGAGGCGAGCGCTGCTCCGCCTGATCGTGCGGGTGGGAAGCGCAACCCAGCATGACATGCAGACGAGCGCGTCGCCGTCACCGCGCGCGCGTCGTCCGGTTGGCCCGGCCCCGCTTCCAGCAGATGGGGCAGGGGCCCGCCCCCCGGAACTTGTGTCCGCGGCTACAGGTCTTCCAACCGCCTGCCTTCCCTGGCGCCATGGCGTCCTCCGGCGGTTCGATCATGAGGGGTCCGACGGCGGAGATCAACCCGGCCCGGCACCCGTCGTGCGGGCGAGCGCGAATTCGCGGGGATACGATCCGTCCAACCCACGTCCGGGGCTTACCGGTCACGCGAAGCGCTCGCCGTTGTAGGATCTGATCCATGTCACCCTTTGTCGCCGTCCGGCGCATGTTGTCAGGGTTGTCGCTCATTGCGGCGGCCCTGATACCGCTCGGCTGCCAGGAGAGCCCGGCGCCCGCGGCGGCCCCGCCATCCGAAGCCCAGCGTCAGCCTCCCCGACCGGTCCGCGTCGCCCCGGCGATGGAGGCGATGGTCGACCGAAGAGTCAGTGCCACCGGCACGCTCGCGGCCGATGAGCAGGTCGTGCTCGGCACCAAGGTCGCCGGCCGGATCGGCGAGCTGCTCGTGGACCTCGGCAGCCGGGTCCGCCGCGACCAGACGGTCGCTCGCCTCGACCCCACCGACGCGCAGCTCCGCGTCGACCAGGCGGTGGCGGCCCTGCAGCAGGCGCGCGCCCGGCTCGGACTCTCGCCGGGAGGTACCGACGACCGCGTCGACCCCGAGCAAACCTCGCTCGTGCGCCAGGCGCGGGCGGTGCTGGACGAGGCGCGGCTCACCAAGGAGCGGACGGATCGGCTCTGGAGGCAGGAGCTGATTGCCCAGGCGCAGGTCGACACGGCGGTGTCGGCGCTGGGAGTGGCCGAGGCCCGCTATCAGGACGCCATCGAGGAGGTCCGGAACCGTCAGGCCGTGCTCCTCCAGCGGCGCTCCGAGCTGGAGCTGGCGCGGCAGCAGCGCGCGGACACCCTGGTCAACTCGCCGATCGAGGGCGCGGTGAGCGAGCGCCGGGCCTCGGTCGGGGAGTACCTCGCCGCGGGGGCGCCGGTGGTCACGCTCGTCAAGCTGCACCCGCTGCGGCTGCGCCTCGCCGTGCCCGAGCGCGACGCGACGTCGGTGCGGGTGGGTCAGCCGGTAGTCGTGACCGTCGAGGGCGTGGCCGGCGAACACCATGGGCGCGTCGCGCGCATCTCCCCCGCCATCAGTGAGCAGAACCGCACCCTCCTGGTGGAGGCCGAGGTGCCCAACGAGGGCGCCGTGCTCCGACCCGGCGCCTTCGCCAAGGCCGACATCGTCCTCGCGGGCGACCTCCGCGTGGTCACCGTGCCGGCGACCGCGATCGTTACCTTCGCGGGGGTGGAGAAGGTGCTCACGGTGGACAAGGGACGCGCGGTGGAGGTCCGCGTGACCACCGGGCGCCGCCTGGGCGACCGCGTGGAGATCGTCACCGGCATCAAGGCGGGCACCCCGGTGGTCGGTCAGCCCGGTAGTCTGACCGAGGGGCAACCGGTGACGGTCCAGCCCTAGCCATGCAGAAGCTCGCCGAGGTCTGCATCCGCCGGCCGGTGTTTGCGGCCATGCTCGTGCTCTCCCTCGTCGTGGTCGGCGCCGCCTCGTACGCCCGCCTCGGCGTGGACCGCTTCCCGGCCGTGGACGTTCCCACCGTGAGCGTCCGGACCGAGCTCAGCGGCGCCTCCGCCGAGGAGGTGGAGAGCCAGGTCACGCGCGAGATCGAGCAGGTGGTCAACACCGTGCAGGGCATCCGCGAGCTGCGCTCGATCTCCGGCCCGGGCCAGTCCATCGTCATCGTGGAGTTCGAGCTGCGCCGGAACATCGACGTGGCGGCGCAGGACGTCCGCGAGAAAGTTGCCCTCGCGATCCGGAATCTCCCGCGTGACGTGAAAGCGCCCATCATCGCGAAGTTCGACAACGACCAGGCGCCTGCCCTCACGGTGGCGGTGGCCGGCGACCGGCCGCTGCGCGAGCTGACCGAGCTGGCCGACAAGGTCGTCAAGATCCAGCTGGAGCGCTCGTTCGGGGTGGGCGAGGTGCGGCTCGTGGGCGGCCTCAACCGCGCGATCAACGTGTGGGTGGAGGCGGATCGGCTCGCCGCCTACCAGCTGCCCATCACCGCGGTTCGCGACGCCCTCGTCCGCCAGAACGCGGACATGCCGGGCGGCAATGTCACCGCGGGGCTCCGCGAGTCCTCGCTCCGCACCATCGGGCGCGTCGCCGACCCGAAGGCCTTCGACGACGTGGTCATCGCCACCGTCAATGGCGCCCCCGTCCGGATACGCGACGTGGGCCGGGCGGAGGACGGGACCGCCGAGCAGCGCTCGGTGGCCCGCCTCAACGGCGTGCCCAGCGTGATCCTCGAGGTGCGGCGGCAGTCGGGCGAGAACACGGTGGCGGTCATCGAATCCGCCAAGGCCAGCCTCGCCCGTCTCGCCGGGCAGATTCCCCCCGACGTGCGCCTGGAGGTGATCCGTGACCAGTCGCGCTACATCTACGCCGCGCTGCACGAGATCAAGATCCACCTGATCCTGGGCTCGATCCTCGCCTCCCTGGTGGTGCTGCTGTTCATGCGGAATTGGCAGTCCACCATCATCGCGGCGGTGGCCATCCCGTGCTCGGTGATCTCGGCGTTCGGCACCATGTGGGCGCTCGGCTTCACGCTCAACAGCGTGACCATGCTGGCGCTGGTGCTCATGGTCGGCATCGTCATCGACGACGCCATCGTCGTGCTCGAGAACGTCTTCCGCTTCGTCGAGGAGAAGCGGATGACGCCGTTCGAGGCGGCGAAGGCCGCCACTGCCGATATCGGTCTCGCGGTCATGGCCACCACCTTCAGCCTGGTGGTGATCTTCCTCCCCGTCTCCTTCATGTCGAGCGTCTCCGGCCGCTTCCTCTACCAGTTCGGCGTGACGGCGGCGGTGTCGGTGCTGGTCAGCCTCCTGGTGTCCTTCACGCTCACGCCCATGATGAGCGCGCGGATGATTCGCACCGGCGGGGCGGGTGGCGCCCACGGTCACGCGGAGGCCGCCTCCCGCCGTGGGTTCTACTCCTGGCTCGACCGTGGCTACGCCTTCACCCTGCGCAAGTCCATGCGGTATCGCTGGGCGGTGGTGGCGATCTCGCTCCTGACCATCGCCGCGACCTGGCCCATCTACGGCTGGGTCAAGCAGGAGTACACGCCCACCGACGTGGACGAGAGCGAGTTCGAGGCGTCCATCAACGGTCCCGAGGGCATCTCGATGCCCGCGATGGACGAGGCCGTCCGGACCATCGCCGACGAGGTTCGCTCGGTGCCGGGGGTGCGGAACGTCCTCATCACCGCGGGCGGGGGCTTCCTCGGGCGCATCAGCCAGGGGAACGTGTACGTGCGCATCGCGCCCCACGACGACCGGACGTTCGGCCTGGCCCGGCTCTGGCGCGAGACGCTCAAGGGTACTCCGCTGGCGGCGTTCCGGGGCAACTACAGCCAGCGCGAGGTCATGCAGCAGGTGCGCCTCAAGCTCCGGAAGCTCCGCGACTTCCGCATCCTCGTGCGCAATATTCCCGGCTTCAATATCGGCGGCGGCAGCTTCGACATCGACTTCGTCCTGCGCGGCCCCGACCTGGAGGCGCTGTCGCGCTACGCGGAAGAGCTCCGCACGCGGGCCATCGCCCTGGGCGGTATCGCCGACCCCGACACCACGCTGCGGCTCGACCGGCCCGAGCTGCGCGTCAGCATCGACCGCGAGCGCGCGGGGGACCTGCGCGTGGACACCGAGCAGATCGCCACCGCGCTGCGCCTCATGGTGGGGGGCGACACGGAAGTGTCACGGTTCCGCGACCCGGCCAGCAACGAGGACTACTACGTGCAGCTTCGGCTCAGCGAGAAGGACCGGGGCGACCTCGGCACCATCTCGCACCTCTTCGTCTCCCGTCAGGGCGGTGAAACCGGGCCGGGCAGCCTGGTGCGCCTGGACAACCTGGTGCAGATCGCCCCGGGGTACACGGCCTCCCGCATCGACCGCTCCGATCGGCAACGCGAGGTCCGGCTCCGCGCGGTGGTGCTCCCCGGCTTCGGCCAGGCCGACCGCATCGCCGCACTGCGCGGCGCGGTGGCGGAGATGCGGCTCCCGCCCGGCTACACCACCGCCATTTCCGGGCGCGCGCGCGAGCTGGAGCGGACGTTCACCGAGTTCCTCTGGGTCTTCCTCCTCTCCGTCATCTTCATGTACATGATCCTCGCCGCCCAGTTCGAGAGCCTGATTCATCCCCTGACGATCCTGCTCTCTCTGCCGCTGTCGGTGCCCTTCGCCCTGCTCTCGCTCTGGTACACCGGCAATACCCTGAACCTCTACTCCGCGCTCGGCATCCTCGTCCTCTTCGGCGTGGTGAAGAAGAATGCCATCCTGCAGATCGACCACATGAACAGCCTGCGTGCCGGGGGTATGAGCCGCGAGGACGCCATCATGCAGGGCAACCGCGACCGACTGCGGCCCATCCTGATGACCACCCTCGCCCTCGTGGGCGGCATGCTGCCGCTCTGGGCCGGGACGGGTCCGGGCGCCGAAGAGCGCCGGGCCATCGCCGTGGTCGTAGTGGGCGGCCAGACCCTCTCGCTCCTCCTGACCCTTCTCGTGACGCCGGTCGCCTACTCGATCTTCGAAGACCTCTCGCGCGCGCTTGGCCGCGTGCCGCAATTCTCCCGCCGGGGACCCGCTCTCCGCCTTCGTCGCTGGCGCCGAGGTACCCCCGAAAGGTCCTGAGGAGGGGGTTTCAGGCCTTCCTGTAGGAAAAGCTTTACACTTCCGTGGTCCTGCATTAAATGTTGCCTTACTGATTAGCACCCTCGAAAGCGCCCTCACACCCTCGCGGCCTTCCTGGCGCCTCCCGTAGCGCAAGACCCGAGCGTCTTGGTACTCCCCAAAGATCCTGGCCCCGTGGAGGGGTCTTTGGATGTAGGGAAAACTTTACATTTCGGCTTTCCTCATTTAATGATGTGTCATAAGTAGCTGAATATATGAACTGTAGCTTGCTGGCATGGGTTCTGCTCATGCCTGGTCAAAGGCAGCACAAAAGTGACTGGAATGGAGACAAAATGAGGCCTATAAGGGCACTGGTGGCGGCAGGCGCATTTGCCGCGGTCCTCGGGATGTCGCCGGTGACGGCGATGGCTCTCCCGTTCCTGGTCGAGGTATCAGTCGGCTGGCTCAACGAGACTGGCCTCTGCACGGGCGGTGGAAGTGCCTGTCTCGGCTTCAGCGGAACGGGTGGATTCGGAGCGGGTAGCTCGACGATCCTGAACTGGGACGCCGGGTCCACCGCGCTGGACAGCCGCCTGTCGATCGGCGCGCTTCCCGATGCCTCCGCGACCCCTCCGTTCGATGGATTCCGCGCGGGCACGATCGATGTGAATCAGACCGTTCGCACCGCCATGATCCGGCACACCAACAATGCCATTCCCCGGGCGGACGAGACGCTCTCCAGCATCACGCTCCGGACGCTGCTGAGGATTCTCTCGCCGGATGGGAATACCGAGATCATCGGGGAGGGTACCGGCGGCGACTTCGACGTCTCCATCTCGTTCCTGGAGACGGCGAATACGGCGCCCTGCAACCAGACCAGCAACTCGATCGGGTCGATCTGCGACGATCAGTTCACGTTCATCAGCCTGAATATCGACATCCCCTTCACGTTCGACGGGCACAGCTACGTGCTGGAGGCGCGCGGGGTACTCAATCCGGATGGCACCCCGGCCTGCGAGGATGCTGGCAACGGGCAGGTCAATTGCCTGACGCAGGAGAGAGCGATCAGCGATCGCTTCGTCGCCATCACGCTGCGGCAGGTGGACGTACCCGTGCCGGCTCCGGCGAGTCTGCTGCTCCTGGGCCTGGGCCTGCTGGGTGCGAGTGTCGGGCCGATGATCCGCAAGCGGCTGGCGCCTTAACCGGACCACCGAGCCGAGTTTCTGACGCTTCACTGGGGGGTAGCCCAATCGGGCTACCCCCCAGAACCTTTTTTGGTGCGGCTCCTTGCCCCGCCGCGGCTCCTGAGCCTTCAGGACCTGCGTGCGCTTGCCGGGCGCCGCCACGCCTGAATGTGCGACGCCCCGTAAGGATGACGCACGCCAAGCCACCGTCGCGGCAAGCGCCGGCCGGCGATCAGTATCAGGTAGCCGACTAGATAGATCCCAAAGGACATTTGTCCCCTCCTAGACCGCCGACATGGAGCTGGTCGCCCGTTCTCTCTTCTTGCCCCGACGCGATCGATCGAGCATCGTGCGAAGGTGCGGCCGGTCGGGCAGGCCTAGATTGTCCAGACTCGGGTTGGTGTTGACACTTTCGCCGTCCCAGAGTGAGGCATCAAGTTACTGAAGCCACCACGGCGCCGTGGAAGAGGGAGGCCGGCGTGCGCCCTCGGACGCGGTAACCGTGATGGGGGCGCTCGAAATTGTAGAACTGCAGGAAACCGCACAGGCTGCGCTCGGCAGCGCGATCTCGACGCCCTCCGCATGGATGAGGCGCAGGAGATCGTGCTGCTGAAGTCCCAGCGAGCCCGAGGTGTTCGTCAGTGCGTATTCGTCGAGGGGACAGCCGAGCAGGCCGTCGCGCGTCCACTCGAACGCGTTTCCGGGACGCTCGGGAATTGAGAAAAGCGACAGCTCACCCGCTCACCATCGCAATAGAGGTCGTCGGTTGGCCTGATCGCGCGCTGCCGAGAGAACGCGGCCACGGTTTTGCGCCCGAACCGCCGAACCGAATACGGCGAGCAGTCCGGACATTGTTCAGGCGTCCGGACAGTCATGGCCACCATCGTGCTCGAGTCGGTCGAGATGCCGGCGGCGACGCGGCTGGTGCTCACCTCGACGGCCGATCGGCGGATCGCGCCCGTTCGGCCCAGCGGAGCAGATCGGCCCGTGGCCAGACGAGATAGTATGCGATGGGCAGGTATTCGCCCGCTTCGTACAGGCGCCGCCGCGTGTCCGACCTGGCCAGGGCATCGCGCACCGCCGAGGGATGCGACCCGTATCGGAAGCCCCTGGCCCCGCGCTCCAATCGCCGCGAACGGAGGTAGGCGAGCCGCGGGCTGATCGTCTCGATCCGGGGATCGTAGAACCAGGCAGTACCGAAGACCCCCTTGACCTCGGGGTTGCGGACCAGCAGCTCTGCTATGCGAAGGTAGCTCCGGTCCCAGCTCTCCGGACTGAACTCCGTCAGACGGCGCGGGTCGAGGTGCAGGGAATAGAACGGTCGGAAGCCGCGCGTCCTGACCAGGAAGAAATATACGCCTCGGAGGAACTGGAGCGCGCCTCCTCGGCAGAGCAGACTCCGTGGCACGCCCGCGCCCACCTCGAGTAGCTCCGCTCCGCACGGGAGCAAGATGAACCGACACAGCCCCAGATCTTTCAGGAACAAGTCGTTGGAGAAGTGATAGAAGTCGTCCGGCTGGTGCCCGGTGTCCCGCTGGATCCGCCCGATCTCTTCACGGAGGAGCTCGACGACAGATTCCGGTATCGCCTGCCCGGCGACCCTCGTCTCGAACGAAGCGGCCAGGTGCAAGAGGAGAAGCTTGTGGTACTTGCCGAGCGTGGACCGGCCCGCCCGCCGGGTGATGTCCAGGGAGGCGTCGCGGGTGGTGTTGCTGATCCAGCCGTATCCCCGATACCGGAGCGCTGCCTCGCCGGGCTCGAGATATTGCTCAAGCGGATGGCGCGTCAAGATCTCTTTGTCGGCGGCGCGCACCTGCGCTCGCAGTGCATCTTGGAGGGGGCCGAGGCCAGGCAAGGTCACCGGGAATCCCGCCTCGCCTGCTGCCTTTGACCGCTCGCGCGCGTGTGGGCCTGGATTGCCTTGGAGGCCGTTTTCTCGAACTGCCGCTTGGCGACATTCTCGACGGCTGCACTCCCGATCGCCTTGCGCTTGGTGGATCGGCGGGCGGCGGCGGCGGCCGCCGCGGTTTCTTGATTCGCCGAGGTCACACGCGACGACGCCTTTTTGCTCTTCATTGGCGCTCCCTCCATTCGGGATGACTATAGCCGAAGCGGAGGATCTTCAGCACCGATGTCGTGGTGGTCGTGGGCGGCAATCTTGAAGAAACGCTCGGCGTGGCTCGGGTGGACGGAGAGCTGGGTCGCGAGATCGCTCGCGGTGGCGCCGTTCCGGATCGCCAACGTCGCCATCTGGATGAGCTCGGCGCCCGCATAGCTGATCATCTGGGCCCCCAGCAGCCGTTCCTGGGCGGCGTCGAACACCAGCTTGAGATACCCGTCGTCTTCCCCGGTGGCGCGGCCGTTCGAGGCCCCCCGTAGATCCTGGGTCGCGACGTGGCACTTCACGCCGCTGGCCGTTGCCGCCCGGTGGGTCAGGCCGACCCTGGCCACTTCCGGGGTGGTGAAGACGCTCTGAGGCACGAGCGTGGTGTCGGCGATCAGCTGGTCGCCCAGCAGCGCGTTGTGCGCCGCGAGACGGCCCTCGTACGCGGCCACCGGCGTGAGCTGCGCGTTGCCGGCGGCATCCCCGGCCGCGTAGATGTGGGCCACCGAGGTGCGGAGATAGGGCGTGACCGCGAGGCCCAGGCGCCCCCTCTCCAGCCCCAGGTGCTGAGCGCCCAGTGTTTCGGGCCGCCACCGGCGCCCGATGGCCACGCACGCCTGGTCCGCCGCCACCGCGTGAGGCTCGCCGTCTCTCGTGAACCGCGCGGTCACGTCGCCTCGTCTTCCCGAGAAGCTCGTGAGCGTGGCGCCGAGGTGAAAGGTGACGCCGCGGCTCTCGAAGATCCTCCTGAGGTATCCGGCCACGTCGGGGTCGAACCCGGGGAGGATCTCGCCCTCCTGGCCGACGACCACGACCTCGGCTCCGAAGTCGCTGAACGCGCCCGCCATCTCCAGACCGATGACACCCGTCCCGACGATGACGAGACGTTGCGGGAAGACGGGCAGGAACAGGAGCTCGTCCGAGGTGATCGCCGCTTCGATGCCTGGCACCGCCGGAGCGACGGGGATGGATCCCGCGGCGATGATGATCCGGTCGCTCCGCAGGGTCGCGTCGTTCACCACGATGGTGTGCGGATCGGCGAACCTCGCTTCGCCGAGGATGATCTCGGCTCCCGGCCGCGCGAGCGCCGCCGGCAGCGGCTGGAACTCCTTGACGATGTCGTGCTGCCGGCGGATGACCGTCGGCCAGTCCAGGGCGATGGGGCCCGCCGTCGTGCCGAAGCGTGCTGCATCCTTCGTGATCCGGTGAATCCGCCCAGACCTTACCAAGGCCTTTTTCGGGATTCACCCCCAGTTGACGCACGTTCCGCCGAGCGGTCCCCGATCGACGAGAGCGACCCGCGCTGCGAGTGTAGCGGCCGCTTTCAATGCATTGATGCCCGCGGCCCCGCCTCCGATGATGACCAGGTCATAGCGATCCAAGGCGATCCTCCCTCATGAGTTCGCCCGACGTTCGTCCGACCGTACGCGTCCCGATCGTAACGCGTCCGAGGCGCGCTCCAAGGTGGACCAAGGTCCAATAGGCGGTCCCGAGGGGGCGGACTAGCTGTGAAGTCCCAGGAGGTTCTCCACCCGGGCCATCTCTGCGACGTTGGTGGTTGCGAGTCGACCATCACCGCAGAGCCGGAGGCCCGGATGGACATCCATAAGAATGCCCGGACGACGCCGCATAGTCGAGCGGCAATCGTCGTGCGGGTCACCCAGTTGGGCGAAAGCATCAAGGGTGTGGCGCGGGCGGTCGGTGTCTGCCCCAAGACGGTGCGCAAATGGTTGGCTCGGGCCGGCGAGGGCCTCAGCGACCGCTCCTCGCGACCGCAGCAGCTCCCGACCGCCACGCCAGCCGCACTGGTCGCGCACGTCGCGCCGTCTTGGCGCGGAGCGCGATGAAGGCGCCGGGGCCCACCGCGCAGAGGAGGTCGACCTCCTCGAGCGCCTGACGGGCCACCTTGGTGTAAATCCCGTTGTTGCCGGGGTGATCGGAGATGGTGCCGAGGACGAGGATCTTGCGTGATGCCCGCGCGCTCCGCAGGAAGGCCAGGACCGGCGGGAGCGTGCCGAGCGAGGCCTTGAGATCGTCGCGAACAAAGGTTACCCCGTCCGCGAGCGCGACGGGATTCATGCGGCCCTTGAAGGGCTCGACCTCACCGATCGCCCGGGCGGCATCGGACAGGGGAATGCCCATCTCGAGCCCGACCGCGACGGCGGCCAGTGCCGCCGAAACCCAGTGGGTGCCGCAGAGCTGGGTGCGCACCGGGGCCCGCTCGCCGGCATGGACGAGAGTGAAGGACAGACGGTCCGGCCAGGCGCCCGTCACGTGCTCGGCGCGAAGCTCCGCCGAGGGATCGAGGCCGAAGGTACGTACGCGGCCCGGGAACCCCTCGCGCATCGCGAGTACGCGCGGGTCGTCGGCATTGAGGATCGCGACGCCATCGGGGGGAAGAGCCCGGATGAGCTTGCCCTTCTCGGCGGCGATGGCGTCGAGCGAGCCAAACGCCGTGTAGTGATCGGTGGACACGCTGGTCACCACCCCGATGCGTGGCCGGAGCAAGGCAAGGGGCCGGTCGAGCGAGCCCGGCCCGATGTTCGCGCCGATCTCGACGACCCGGAACTGGTCGCGGGTCCGGACGGAGAGCACGTTGCGCGCGATGTCGTGCGCATAGTTGCCGGATCCCCGTCCCACGTTGCCGCGCAGGCGCGTGGCGAGCACGGCGGCGAGCAGGTCCTTGGTGGTGGTCTTGCCCGCGCTGCCGGTCACCCCGATGAAGACCGTGCCGCGGAGCCTCGAGCGGTGGCCGCGCGCGACCTGCCAGTAGGCGAGCTGGTAGGCGGGGCGCAGGACTCGCCAGTACAACCCCGTGGCCAGCCGGACCGGAGACAGCATCGTCCTTCTATTCTAGAGCAGCGATGCGGAGCGAGTCGAGACGGGAACCGGGGAAGGCGCGCTTTTTTGAGTAGCCGCCCAGAGGATGATGTTACTTGCCACCGAAGGCCGATTCGAGTTGGTGAATCATGTCGGCCTCCGCGGCGGAAACCTTGCCGACTCCGAGGAGGCCCCCGCTCGCGCTCGCGATGGCCCGAGCGCGCTCGATCAGGTCGGAGCGCAGAGCCCGGACCTGCTCCGGGGTCATGTGCTCGCACAGGCCCTCGACCATGTGGATCCACGCCGAAAGCAGCTTCGGGTCAGGCCGCCGCTCGAGCCAGCTCTGCAGGAGGGAGTGGTCCGTCGAGCTCGGGGCGATGCCGGACTTCTCGGCGCGCTCGAGGATCTGCCGGCGCTCTCGATCGTCGATCGAACCGTCCGCCCACGCCACCTCGACCAGGGGGACCAAGGCGAGCGCCGCCACGACCTCGGCCCGGATGCCGAGCTGGAACAGCTTGTCGAGGATGGCCTCGTTCTTGATCCCGGAGACCTTCCCCGAGGGCCTCGCGAGAAGCCGCTTTGTCCTGGAGCTCCCGGAGCCGCGCGGTAAGCCGCTGATCCTCTTTACGGAAGAACTCATCCTCGAGCGTGCGGACCTTGTCCCCGAGGAATCTGCGGAGTCTCAGCCATGGTGTCCTCCTGGGCGGCGGGGTGGGTAATGTGGGGTCATCATATCAGGAGGGCCACGCGACTACCTATCGAGCGTGTCGTCATCGCCGCCACGTCTGCCCTGGTCCCGACCCGGGTGGACCAAGGTCCAATATGATGCTGGACTATGGGTGCGTCAAAATCGAAAGAGTCGCCGCCGGAAGTCATGGGAGGACCGTTCATGCGGGTGTTCATCGTTGTGATGCTCTCATTCGCCTTGGCCGCGCCGGCGTACGGCCAGATCCATGTCGACATCGGCATCCATCTGCCGGCGCCACCTCGGCTCGTCATCGTACCGGAAGTCCGAGCGGTCCAGTACGTACCATCCGCCCCCGCGAACCTCTTCTTCTACGACCGGCAGTACTGGGCCTTTGCCAACGGCGGCTGGCACGTGAGCCGCGGATACAACGGCCCCTGGATCGTCATCGCGCCGAACATCGTGCCTCGCCCCGTTCTGCTCGTGCCGGTGAACTACTACCACGTTCGTCCCGGCCACTGGAATCAATGGCAGCGGCAGCAGCCTCCCCGCTGGGGCAATGAGTGGGGACGCGAGTGGGCGGAGAAGCGACAGTGGCGGGAACGGCATGACGATCAAGATCGGGGCCGCGACCGGGATCACGATAAACGCGACAACAAGCGCGATGACAAACGTGACGACAAGCGTGACGACCGGCGCGGTGAGAAGGGCAAGGGAGGCCACGGGCGGGGCAACTAGAGAGTGGCGTGACCGCGATGCGTGGTGTAACCCGAGCGGAAGAGAGGCCACGATGGACAAATGCCAGGCGTGCGACAAGAGCTTGATCGAGGGAATGCATCGATTCTGCGGCGACGAGTGCCGTCGCCTCTTCGGAGAGGGACTCAGAAAGGGCACCGCCAGCCATCCTGGCCGCACGGTGGCTCGGCGGCGGCGCCGGCGGGGCGGCTGAATCCTTGACCCTCGCGAACGCGATCGATGAGCTGGCGGACGCCGGCTTCGTCGAGCACTTTGGCGTGCGCGATGGTGCGCTGCGATCATTCGACAGCGGAAGGCGATTCAGCGCTCTTGAGCTGGTGATCCGGGAATACCATCGCTTCGAGGGGGTCTCGGATCCGGACGACATGTCGATCGTCTATGCGATCGAAGGTCAAGGTGGTGTTCGCGGAACGCTGGTCGATGCCTACGGGGCCTACTCCGACGCAGCGGTGAGCGCCTTCCTCCAGGGCGTGCCGATTCGGGGAACTTCCCGGTTCGGCGGAGGGGCGGGGGGGCGACCGTGGGTATTCGACCGGCCGGGCAAGATCCGTGGGCGGAATCCAGTGCGCCAGCCGTCACCGCTCGGGAGCTACCACCATGGCTTCCCGGTGCCGGTCACGAAGGATCCGTGGCACGACGAAGGGGGCGAGAGCGGCTCGACCCCTTAGACGCGCGCGGTCCGTCCCAGGGTCGCCAGATAGGCGGTCAGCAGGACGAGCGAGCCGATGATCGCCATGACGAACCCGACCGGATCGCCGTCCCCGTACCAGCCGATCAGGCGACCCAGGAAGCCGCCCGTGAGCGCCCCCACGATTCCGAGCAGGGACGTGATGAACAAGCCGCCTGGATCGCGCCTCAGCCTCAAGAACTTGGCGGCGACGCCGGCGACCAGACCCAGGACGATCCATCCCAAAATATACATCCGGTACTCCCCCCTCACTGTCTGCCACTCAACGAGAGAGCGCGGTGCTCTTGGTCATCACGCTAGCAGGGGGTGGGAGGGCCGCCTAGTGGACGTTGGTCCAATAGCGATCGCGCGCCGCGCCATTGGACCATGGTCGTAGGGGTTGGCATTGCCGCAGGGTCCGGACCGGGCTATAGTCGCCAGTAGATGTTGCGTTTGATGTCGGTCCCCGAGCGCGCACGCCCGGGCCGCAGAGTGCTTCTTCTGGCTCTCCTCGCGCTCCTCTGCTGTGCTTCCTCGAGTCCCGCGCGCGACGCGAAACGGGCGAGAATCGTGGTGCTCCTGTTTCCGGAGGCGCGACTGCTGCCGGAGATCCTTGCCGTGGAGGGCGCGATTCGCCCGACCCTCGACCCGGAAGGAGCGGTCAACTTCTACACCGAGTATCTGGACCTCTCCCGGCTGTCGGATGCGCAGGATGAGCAACAGATGATCGCCTTTCTGCGCGAGAAGTATGCGAGTCGGCAGGTCGACCTGATCATGCCGGTCGCGTTTCCGACCCTGCGCTTCTTTCTGAAACACCGCGCGGCGCTCTTTCCCGGGGTGCCGGCCGTCTTCTGCGCGGCGAACCTGGATGCGGTCGCGGGGCTCGAGCTCGGGTCCGCCATCACGGGGGTCCGACTCCCTTCGGAGTGGGGGTCGACGCTGGAGGCCGCGCTCGCGCTCCAGCCGGCGACGCGGCGGGCGGTGGTGATCACGGGAACCTCGGAGATCGACCAGAACTTGCAAGCAGCGGCCGCTCACGATCTCGCCCGATACGGCACTCGGATCGAGGTCGCGTATCTGGCGGGCCTGCCGATCGCGCGTCTGCTCGAGGAAGTGGCCGTCTTGCCGAAGGACAGCATCGTGTTGTTCGTGTCGCTGCTTCGGGACCAGGCGGGACGTCTGTTCACCGACCCGGAAGCGGTCTCCCTGATCGCCCGCGCCTCGAGTGTGCCGGTGTACAGCTGGTCGGAGACCCATCTCGGCCATGGGATCGTGGGCGGGCGCCTGGCCAGCTTCGAGACCCAGGGGACCCGGGCGGCCGAGCTCGCGGTGCGGGTGCTCCGCGGAGAGCGACCGGAGACGCTTCCCGTCGTCGACGGCGGCAAGACGGCGTACATGTTCGACGATCGGGAGCTGCGGCGGTGGGGTCTCAGCGCCAGCCGGCTACCGGCCGGCAGCATCGTGCGATACGAGGAGGTCTCGCTGTGGTCTCTGTACCGATGGAACATCGTCGGCGCGGGAGCCCTGGTCGCCGCGTTGGCGCTCCTCAGCGCGGGGCTGCTGGTCGAGCGCACGGGCCGGAGGCGCGCGGAGCTCTCGCTCGGCGAGCGCCTTCGCTTCGAGACGCTGCTGGCGGAGCAGGCCGCCACGTTCAGCCGGGTCTCCGGGACCGACGTCGATCGAGAGATCGAGCGGGCGCTTCGACGGATCGCGGACTTTCTTGCCGTGGACTGGAGCGGTTTGACGGAGTACTCCGAGGACAGCCAGACGGCGCGGGTCACGCACTGGTGGATGGCCGAGGGGATGGATCCGCCCCCGGTGGCACTTGGATTCGACGAGATTCCGTGGAGCGTGACCCAGCTGCGACAGGGAGAGACGGTGAGGTTCACGCAGATCGAGGAGCTGCCCGAGAGTGAAGCGGCGGTGGACCGGCAGACCTATCGTCGGTTAGGGGTCAAGTCGCAGGTCGCGATCCCGTTGACCGTAGAGGGGACGGTGGTCGGGGCCCTCGCGTTCAGCGCGGTGGCGACCGAGCGTACCTGGCGGGACGAGTTCGTCCAGCGCCTCCAGCTTCTCGGCGAGGTCTTCGCCAATACCTTGTCGCGTCGACGAGCGGAGATGGAAGGCGAACGACTCCGGCAGGATCTCGCTCACGTCGGGCGCGTCGCCACGGTAGGGGAGCTGACCACCTCGCTCGCGCACGAGCTCACCCAGCCCCTGACGGCGATCCTGGCCAATGCCCAGGCCGCTCGGCGCATCCTCGAGTCTGATGGGCCCGATCTCGCGGAGCTCCGCGCGATCGTGGGGGATATCGTCGATGACGACAAGCGCGCGAGTGAGGTGATCAACCGGCTACGGGGCTTCCTCAAAAAGGGCACCCTCGAGCGTTCGAGCGTGGACATGGGTGATCTGGTCGGGCAGATGGCAAGGCTGGTGGCCGGCGATGCCGTCCTCCGAAACGTGGTCACCCGGCTGGAGCTGGCCCCTGACCTCCCTCTCGTGCATGGGGACCGAGTACAGCTTCAGCAGGTCGTTCTGAACCTGATCCTCAACGGATTGGACGCGATGCGGGATGGGAAGCCGATGAACCGCACGCTCGTGCTTCGAACGGCTCGCGGGGATGGGGGCTCCGTCGAGGTGACGGTCCAGGATTCTGGGGCCGGCATCGAGAAGGCCGATCTCGACAACATCTTCGAGGCCTTCTACACGACCAAGGCCGATGGGCTGGGGATGGGACTGGCGATCGTCCGCTCCATTGTTGAGGCACACGGAGGCCGGGTGGGAGCCCGGAACAACCCCGAGGGGGGGGCCTCGTTCTCGTTCACGCTGCCTGCCGTCACCGAAGCGCCCTGATCGACTCGCGGCCTGGCTATGGGACGAAAGGCCAATAGCCCTGGACCCGCGCGCCCACTAGAGTAGAGGGGAGGAGGATACCGATGCTCGATCACATGTGGCTTGCCCCGCTCGTTGCCCTGGCGCTCACCCAGATCGCCGCCATCGCGACCTCCGTCTACCTGCACCGGGGACTCGCGCACCGAGCGTTACGGTTGCATCCGGTCACGGACGGGTGTTTTCGCGCCCTGCTCTGGCTCACGACGGGTCAGAGCCGCCGGGAGTGGGTCGCCGTGCATCGGAAGCATCACACCTTCACCGACCGGGCGGGCGACCCCCACAGTCCTCAGGTATTTGGCTTCTGGAATATCCAGTTCTGGAACGTTTTCTATTACATGCGGGAAGCGCGGAACCCCGAGACGCTTCGAACGTTTGCCCCGGATATCACCGAGGACTGGCTGGATCGGACGGTGTTTTCCTGGGGGCTGGGCGGCCTCGCGCTCGGCATCGCGCTGCTCTGCCTGGTGTTTGGAGTCTGGGTCGGGCTCGCCGCCGGACTGGTGCACGCGATCCTGTATGTCTTCGTGCTGGCTCCGCTCATCAACGGCCTGGGTCACTGGCGGGGGGCGAAGAACTTCGACAACACCGCCTTCAATTCCAGGACCCTCGCCTGGTTGACGGGCGGCGAGAGTCTCCACAACAATCATCACGCCCACCCGCGCGCGCCGAAGTTCAGCATGCGACGGTTCGAGTTCGATCCCTCGTGGGTCGTGATCCGCTGTCTCGCCGCGGTTGGGCTGGTGGAGATCGTCGGCGCGCCGGTGAAGCTTACCGGCGCTTCGACCTGAGCCCGAGGAGTACGCTCCCCCCGCTCGGCCGGGCCACGTGGCGTTCCACTACGACGATGTGACGATTCGATGAAGTAGTGGCGACGGCCCGAACCCCCATGGTACGGTCCGCCCTGCCCCTGAACGCGGGGGGCGCAGCGGAATGCCGACCAAGAATTCCAGCCTTGCCCACGTCCTCGCGACGCTCCGTGCCCAGCTGGAGATCGTCCGCGCCAGCGAGGCCGGCACCCGGGCGGGCCGGGACCCCGAGGACCTGCACAAGATGCGGGTCGCGGTCCGCCGTCTCCGGGCCATTCTCCGGGCGAGCCGGCCGCTGTTCGACGCGAAGTGGGTGAAGGGGCTTCGGAGCGAGCTGGACTGGCTCGGGACCGCGCTGGGAGTGGCGCGGGACCTCGACGTGCTTCGGGGATACCTGGGCTCGGAGCTCGCCTCCCTCGAGCGGGCCGAGCAGAAGGCGGGCCAGAGGCTGCTCCGTCGGCTCGATGCCGACCGCGCCCGGGCCAGGGGGGCCCTGCGTGAGGTCCTCGCTGGCCCGCGATACGCCAAGCTCCTGGCCCGCCTGAAGGCGTCTTTCGCCGCCCCCCCCGTCAGCTCAATGGAGGTCTCGCTTCCCGGCAGTGCCGCCGCCGAGTTCAAGAAGCTTCGCCGGGCGGTCAAGGGGCTCCCCGGCCACCCGAGTGCCGACGACCTCCACGAGGTCCGGATCAAGGTGAAGCGGGCGCGGTACGCCGCCGAGCTGGTGGAGGCCGCGGGTAGTCGGGGCACACGGTTCCTGGATCAGGCGAAGACGGTTCAAGACATTCTTGGAGAACACCAGGACGCCGTGGTACTCGAAGAGTATCTACACGAAGTCATCGGCAGCCGAGAGGCCAAGCATGCGCTCGAGCAGCAGCTTCTCAAACGGCAGCGCAAGCGTCGAAAGAAGACGCGCGCCGCGTTTTTCGAGGAGTGGCCGAGGCTCGAGCGCCGTGGCCGGAAGGCATGGAGCGCTGCTCCCGTGCCATAGCGCCTCGTGAACCTCCTGCTGATTCGCCACGCCCCCGCCGTTCCCAACGGAAACGGCGGCACCCGTGATCACGACCGTCCTCTCACGCGAAAAGGCCGGACCCGCTTCCGGCAAGCGGCCCGAGGGCTGGCCCGGATCGCGGGGCGACCTGACGTCCTGCTGACGAGCCCTCTCGCCCGTGCCCGCGCAACTGCTGACATCGCCGCGGCCGCCTTCAAGCGGGTGACCCCGAAGATCGAGCCCGCGCTCGGGCAGGACGACGTCGACGTGCTGGTGACCGCGCTGAAGAAGTACGGTCCTGACGCGACGGTTGCGCTGGTCGGGCACGAGCCCACGCTCTCAGGCCTCCTGGCTCACCTGCTCGGCATGCACCAGGGGGACGACCGCTTCGCCTTCAAGAAAGGCGGCGCGGCCCTGGTCCACCTGCCGGACGGACCCTCGATCCCCGGTCAGCTCAGGTGGTTTGTAAAGCCGCGAATTTTAAGGTCTCTAGGCTCCCACTAGCTCAGCCCGCCTGGCCGTCGGGACCCATGCTACTCTGAGGTCCTTTCCTTGTGAGGTAGTCAGCCTGTGGCACTAACAAACGGAGCCGGCTTGCGCGGTAGCCCCACCTCGGACCTGGTCGCCATCGTCGATCTGGGCTCAACCGCCGTCCGATTTCTTCTCGCGCAGATCCGCCCGAGCTCGGGGTTCCGCATCCTCGCCCAGGAGCGGGTGCCGACCCGGCTCGGAGGTGGCGCGCCCGGGACACTGCCCAGACGGGCCATCGCCAAGACCCTGCGAGCCGTGCATCGCTTCTTCGCCCGCTACTCGCCCCATGGGCAAGGGCCGCGCGTCGTCGCCATCGCGACCTCGGCGGTCCGGGATGCACGCAATCCCGAGCGACTCCTCGATCCCCTGCGGCGGAACGAGGGCATCGAGGTGCAGGTGCTCAGCGGGCGGGAGGAGGCACGCCTGGGGGTCATGGCGGCCCTCGAAAGCCTACCCTTCACCAATGGCGTCGTGGCGGACCTGGGGGGAGCGAGCCTGCAGCTCAGTCGGGTGCGCCACCGCCGCGTGGTCTCGAGCGCCAGCCTGCCGCTGGGGTCGGTCCGGACCACCCGTAACTTCCTGAAACACGATCCACCCACCCCGCGAGAGGTGCGCGAGCTCCGCACCGAGATCCGGGAGCGGCTCCGGACCGCCATGCCGCCCGCCAATCACGGCGAGATCCTGGTCGGCATGGGGGGAACGGTTCGCACCCTTGCCAGCATGCACCTGCGCGCCAACCCGGGGGAGCGCAAGCACCGGCACGGGCTCGTGCTGCAGCAGTCGGATGTCACCGCCATTCGCGAGCGGCTGGAGGCCCTGTCCTTTCGGGGGCGGCGCAAGATCCGGGGACTGAAGGCCGAGCGCGCCGACATCATTCTGGCCGGCGCCATGGTCATCGAGGATGTGATGGTCAGCGGAGGGTATCTCCGTCTCGTGGTCTGCACCCGGGGAGTGCGGGACGGGTTGCTTCTCCACGAGGCCACCAGGAAAAGGAACTCACATGGGCTCCGATAAATTCGTGAACCGGGAACTGTCGTGGCTGGAATTCAACCGGCGTGTCCTCGAAGAGGCGCAGGACCCGAGCGTGCCGCTCCTGGAGCGACTCAAGTTCCTCTCGATCTTCAGCTCGAACCTGGACGAGTTTTTCATGGTCCGCGTGGCCGCGCTGAAGCGGCGCATCCATGCCGGGGAGCAGACCTCGACCCCCGACGGGCTCACCCCGCTGCAGACGATGGTGGGGGTGTCGGCCCGGGTGCACGAGCTCGTCGACGCCCAGCACCGCTCATTCCTCCAGGATATCCAGCCGCTCCTCGCCCGCGAGGGAATCCTGCTCCTGCGTCCAAAGGAGATCACCGAGGAGCAGCGGCGATTCCTTGAGGACTATTTCCGCCGCATGCTCCTCCCGGTGGTGACCCCGCTCGCGGTGGACCCGGGGCATCCCTTCCCGTATCTCGGCAACCGCTCGCTGTGCCTGGTGGCGTCGATGCGCCCGTCGGCGCCGTCCGGCTTCCCGCACAGCCAGCTCTCGATCATCCACATCCCGAGCCAGGCGCTGCCGCGATTCATCGCGCTCCCCGACCCGGACGGCAAGCGCGCGTTCATGCTCCTCGAGGACGTGATTCGTCTGCACCTGCCGACCATCTACAACGGCTACGACATCGTCTCGAGCCACGCGATTCGAGTCACCCGAGACGCCGATCTCCCCGACCTGCCGACCCGGCCCTCGGACCTCCTGAGCGGCATCGAGCGGAGCCTGCGCGAGCGTCGGCTGGGAGACGCGGTGCGCCTGCAGCACGACGGCGATCTCCCGCCGGAGATCCTGGCCCTGCTGCTCGATGAGCTGGAGCTGCAGGCCGACGACGTCTACGAGGGCGCGGGCTTCGCCGCTTTCTCGGATCTCCTGCAGCTCTACTCCGCGCTCGAGATCCCGCGTCTCAAGGACCCGCCGCGACCGCCGCACCCGGTGGCCGCGCTGGAGAGCACCTCCGATATCTGGGGCGCCATCCGGGAGCGCGACATCCTCGTGCACCATCCGTATCAGAGCTTCGACAGCGTCACCCGGTTCGTGCAGGAGGCCTCCAGCGATCCGAAGGTGCTGGCCATCAAGATGACGCTCTACCGGGTCAGTCCCGCGTCGCCGATCGCGCACGCCTTGCAGACCGCGGTGGAGAACGGCAAGGAGGTGGCGGTGCTCGTCGAGCTGCAGGCCCGATTCGACGAGGAGGCGAACATCCGCTGGGCCCGCGCGCTCGAGGAAGTGGGCGCCCACGTGGTGTACGGCTTCCCCGGATTCAAGACGCACTGCAAGGCGTGTCTGGTCGTCCGGCAGGAGTCGGACGGCATCCGGCGGTACTGCCACCTCGCCACCGGGAACTACAATGTCCGGACCGCGGGGGTCTATAGCGACGTGGGGCTCTTCACCGGCCGGCGCCAGTTCGGCGAGGACCTGACCCAGCTCTTCAACCTCCTCACCGGCTACACGCGCCCGACCGGGTTCCACCACCTCATCCTCGCGCCCACCACGATGCGTGACGCGTTCGTGGAACGGATCCGCCGCGAGGCGGAGCATGCCCGGGCGGGCCGCCCGGCGCGCATCATCGCCAAGATGAACGCCCTGGTCGACCGGAGCCTGATCGAGGAGCTGTACGCGGCGAGCGCGGCCGGGGTGCAGATCGATCTTCTCGTCCGCGGCATCTGCTGCCTGCGCCCGGAGGTCCCGAATCTCTCGGAGAACATCCGCGTCGTCTCGATCGTGGACCGGTATCTCGAGCACTCGCGCATCTACTGCTTCGAGAACGCCGGGCAGCCTGAGTACCTGCTGGCCTCGGCGGACTGGATGCCCCGCAACCTCGACCGGCGGGTGGAGGTAGCCTTCCCAGTCCTGGACCCAGCCCTGCACCGGCAGATCCGCGAGATCCTCGAGACCCAGCTCGCCGACACGGCGAAGGCGCGCCGCATTCTCCCCGACGGTACCTCGGAGCGCGTCCGGTCGAACGGCCGCCCCGCCCTGCGCTCCCAGGAGCGTCTCTACGAGCTGATCGGGAACGGAGGCACCGGCGCGGAGGCCCCCGAGCGCTGACCGAGGCTTGAGGGTCCCCGCCGCTCCCCGTCCATCAGATCATGCTGGCGGTCAACGGCATCCACCCTGCTGGAGAACATGCGGCTGGAGGAGCTGGCGGCCAAGCGCGTCCACGAGTTCGCCTTCGTGATGCAGCCGCTCAAGCGGCAGGGATTCTCGGGCGCGTCGGTCGCGCCGATCGCGATTCGCTAACGCGGGAGGGGGCGGGGGCGGCGGCGCCCGCGGTGACTCGTCACCGCGGGCGCGCTCCGTAGACGGGCGGCGGCGTACCAGCCTCGCGCGCGCCCAGGTCGGGAGCCGCTCCCGCAAAGCCGTCGTTGAAGTTGGGCAGGCGCGTTCCGGCATCGATCCCCCTCGAGCGCGGGTGCAGCGTGAAGTCGGCGGGCGGCTGCCGGAGGGTGGTGTGGCTGCTCGGGATTTCCACCGCGGGCTGGAAGATGGGCTCGGAGAGGATCACCCCATGATGCTCGTACGGGGAGCCCCCGCGCAGCGCATCCAGGCTCGCCCAGGTCGCGTCGAACCGGAACGTGCCACGGGGGAACCAACCGTTCCAGTCGAAGTGACTGTGGCGGATGCGGGTGGCGAAGACGACGGTGGAGACCGCCCGACCCTCCGGCCGCCCGGCGCCCACCACGACGTTGTTGTAGACGCGGAGATTCGAGACCGAGCCCGAGTACTGGAACCAGGCCTGCCCCGTCTTGACGCTGGTGTTGTGCAGGATCAGGGCACCGCTGGGATCGTTGTTGAGCTTGTAGGGGCTACGGGCGGCGTTGTAGATGACGTTCCGGAACGCATAGGCCGGTCCCCCCCAGACGGGCTGGAAGCTGATCCCGTGCGAGACGTTGGTGAACCGGTTCCGGTAGGCGCGCACGTTGCGCTCGCTGAGATCCAGCTCGATGCCGTCATCGCCGCCCCAGCGCACGTCGTTGCCGAAGAAGTCCACCCCGCGATTCGGCTCGGCATACCACTCGCGGCTGATCTCCATCCGACGCCCCTCGCGGTAGCCGCGGTCCATCCCCAGGGAGTCGCCGAATCCCGACAGCGTGTTGTGGCACACGACGTGACCGCTGCCCCGAACGATGATCCCCTCGAAGTTCCACACGCTGCGGTCGGTGTTGGGCCAGACGACCTCGCGGCCCTCCAGCACGTTGTCGCAGATGGTGAGGTTGCGGTTCCGGTGGCCCCGGAGCCGCCCGTCGTCCCCGAGGTCGCCGCCGGCGTTGATGCCGTTGGCCACGCGGCTGACCAGGGTCTGCCGGATCACGACACCCTCCGCGTCCGCCACGCGCATGCCCCACACGCTGCCGACGACGCTGAGGCTCTCCACCGTCACGTACGAGCCTAGAATGCTGAGGCCGGCGCGCGCGCCGGTTGCGTCGAGCACGACGCCTCGCGCGTCCTCTCCCCGCACGACGATGGGGTTCTCGGGCGTCCCGCTCCGCTCGATCGCGACCGGGCCCGCGTACTGGCCGGGCGCAAGCGTGATGACGTCTCCGGGCCGTGCGCCCGCCAGCGCCGCCTGCAGCGCGTCCGCGGACGCCACGCGTACCGGCCGGGGGGCGGCGGGGGCGGCGGGCGGAAGCGCGCGCGTCGCCGTCGTCACCGTCCGGGTGGCGCCGCCGCCGTCGGGATCCTGCACCTCGACGCGCACCTCGTAGGAAGCGCCCGGCATGAGGTCGACGATGCTGCCCGCGAACTGCGGGCGGACGGTGAAGCCGATCCGGTCGTCGGTATCGGCGGCGGGCAGGGTGTCCGGACGCACGCGGAAGAGCGGCAGCGCCTCGCGCCAGGCCCCGCCGGGCTCCCGGTAGGAGACGGTGGCCGTCGCGTTGTAGTTGTCGTCGCCCTCGATCGAGAGCGAGAAGCCGAGGCAGTGGAAGGTGGGGGGATCGACCTCGAGGGCTCCCACCGTGATGGCGGGCGCCACCGAGGCCACGGCGGGAGTCGCGGCGTATCCTCGGCGGCCCGGCCGAACAGGAGCATCCGCGCCGCCCGCGCAAGCGGCGAGCAGGCAAGCCGCGAGGCCCAGCGCGGCCAGGCGGACGACAGAGTTGCGCCCCGGCCGCCGCGCCCGCGCCTCGACGGCCTCGTCGGTGTCAGGCCGAGCGGGAATCATGGACGATGCTGCGCTCGGGCACGCGACGGTGTCAAGGACCGATACCCTCTCAATGCCGCCGGCGGCCCGGGCGGGCCGGGGCGGGGAGCAGACCATGGTGCCGGCGCCAGCCGGCCGGCGGCATGCCGGCCGCCTTCTTGAAAGCCCGACTAAACGCCGCTTCGGAGTCGTAACCGACATCGAGTGCCACCGCGGACACCTTGGCAACACCGTCGGCCAGTCGGCGCGCCGCCAGCTGCATCCTCCAGCGGGTCAGGTACTGCATCGGCGGCTGGCCCACGAACTGAGTGAAGCGCTCCGCCAGCGCCGAGCGTGACAACCCGACCTCCCGCGCCAGACCTCGAAGCGTCCACGCCTGGGCCGGCCGCTCGTGGAGGAGACCCAGCGCGCGTCCGACCATCCCGTCACGCAGGCCGGCGAGCCACCCCGACTGCTCGCCGGTCAGCGTGCCGAGGTGCCGCCGCACCACCTCGACGAACATCAGCTCGCTCAGCCGGAGCCGGATGCACTCGCCGCCCGCGCGCCGCTCACTCGACTCCGCGATGGTGAGGGCGATCAGCTGCCGCAGCGAGTCGTCCGCCGCCGACCGGTGAACGTGGAGGAGGCGGGGGAGCGTGCCGAGCAGGGGATTGAACGGGCGGACGTCGCAGCCGAGGAACCCGCACACGAGATGAAGCGGCTCCGGGCCGCCGCCGCCCTCGACCACCACGAAGGGAAGCTGGCCGGCGGACATCTTCTTCATGAAGTCCAGGACCTCGGCCGCGTCCGGACCCGCGCCGGTAGCCACGTCGATGGACATGACGTAGGATCACCGTGTGGGAACACGAGGACATCGCCGGTCTCGATCCGCGTCGGCACGCCGCCGGCGATGCGGCCCCAGCACGAGCCCCGGGTCACCACGTGATAGGAGATGACGTGCTGGGCCCGCGGCAATATGGCCGGGGCCAGCGCGGCGCCGTCCGGCACCGCGATCTCCCAGGGTGACGACGCCTCGACGAGGAAGTAGAGCGCGCCGGTCAGCCGCACCGTCCGGAGCACGTCGGAAAGCACGTCCGGGGGCGGTGTTCCCGGCGGGGCGGACTCTCGAGCAAGGGCGCCGGACGATCGGGTAGCCCGCGCGCGCGTCCCGGATGGCGCGACATGCGATCCGGACGCTCGATCATGGCGGCGCGGCACGCTCCGATCATACACTGCGCCTCGACGAGTGCAGCGCCCCCACGACACCAGGAGGCGGTATGAGCAAGATCGCGAGCGGGCAGGTGAGCGCGAGCGCGGCGGAGATCTACGAGGAGTTCTACCTTCCCGCTCTCTTCCTCGAGTGGGCGCCCCGCATGGCGGAGGCGGCGCGCGTGGGCGCGGGCCAGCGCGTGCTCGACGTGGCGTGCGGCACCGGAGTGCTCGCGCGAGCCCTCCCCGCGCGGGTGGGGCCCCGCGGTGCCGTGACCGGGCTCGACATCAACGAGGGCATGCTGGCGGTGGCGCGGCGCCAGGCGCCCGGCATCGAGTGGCGCCAGGGGGCGGCGGAGGCGCTGCCCTTCGCGGACGCCAGCTTCGACGCCGTGGTCAGCCAGTTCGGATTGATGTTCTTTCAGGATCGGCCGAAGGCGATCGGCGAGATGCTGCGGGTGCTGCGGCCCGGCGGCCGCCTCGCCGTCGCGGTCTGGGACTCGCTCGAGCGGACGCCGGGCTACGCGGCCTTCGTTGGCCTGCTGGAGCGCCTCTTCGGGAAGGAGACGGCGGAGGCCCTTCGGTCGCCATTCGTGCTGGGCGATCCGCCGGCCCTTCGCGCCTTGTTCCGGGAAGGGGGCGCGCCGGACGCCCACATCGTCACGCACGAGGGCTCGGCCCGCTTTCCCTCGATCGAGTCCTGGGTGTACACGGACGTCAAGGGCTGGACCGCCGCCGACCTGATCGACGAGGCGGGATACGCGCGGCTTCTCGCCGAGGCCGAGCGTGAGCTGCGCCCCTTCGTCACCGCCGACGGAACCGTTGTCCTCAGCGCGCCCGCCCACATCGTCACCGCCGTCAAGCCGGGCGGCGGCGCCCGGTGAGCGGGGCCGAGCCGAGGTCAGCCTGAGATTCGCTCCTGGCTGGCGTCGCCGGACTCGGGTACCGCCGCCGCGGGCGCGTCCGGCCGCAGGGTGAAGTAGAAGGTGGCGCCCTCGCCGAACGTGGACTCGGCCCAGATGCGGCCGCCATGGCGCTCGATCACGCGCTGGACGATGGCGAGGCCCACGCCGGTGCCCTCGTACTCGTCGGCGGGGTGCAGGCGGTGGAACACGCGAAAGAGCTTGTCGGCGTGGCGCATGTCGAATCCGGCGCCATTGTCCCTCACGTAGTAGACGTCGCCCCGCCGCCCGACTTCGATCCGGGCGGTATCCCGCCGGCGCGTGAACTTGACTGCGTTGGAGAGGAGATTGGTCAGCGCCTGCTGGAGGAGGCCGGAATCGGCGTCGGCGGTACCGAGCGGGCCCACCGTGAACTCGATGCGCCGGTCCGCGTCGGGGGGACGTACCTCATCCATGGTCCGGCGCACGAGCGTCTCCAGCGGCACCGGCGCGCGCTCCAGCGCCTGGCGCCCGAGACGTGCGAAGGCGAGTAGATCCTCGATCAGGTGATCCATCTTCCGGACGCTCTGCTGGATGATGCCCAGGAGCCGGCGGGCCTCCCCATCCAGCCGATCCCCGAAGTCCTCCTCCAGCGCCCGCGCGAAACCGTCGACCGAGCGCAGGGGCGCGCGCAGATCGTGCGACACCGAGTAGGAGAAGGCTTCCAGGTCCCGGTTCGCTGCGGTCAGCTCCGCCGTGCGCTGCTGGACGAGCCGCCGCTCACGCCGCTCGCTCTCGTGGGATGCGGCGAGGCGCGCGTAGAGGAGCGCGTGCTCGATCAGGAGCACCCCCAGGACGAAGCTGGCCGCGAGGAGCCCGTAGATCCGGCCCGCGTAGAAGCCCAGGTCGAAGCGGCCCTGATTGAGGACCGCGGACAGCGCGACGTCGAAGAGCCAGACGCAGAGGACGACCACGAGCCAGAGGTCGAGCACCGAGTGCGGGCGCCGGCGCCAGAGGGCCCACAGCGCGAGGAGGCTCAGCGCCCAGACGCTCGAGACGACGCCGATCATGGCCGGCGTGTAGTGGTTGCCCGCCATGATGGCGGGGAGCGCATCCTGCCCTCTGGTCGCGAGAAGGGCTAGCCCGCCCACCGCGGCGAGGGGCGCCGCCACGCAGGCCAGGATGGCGGCGGCAGGATGGCCGCCCGCGGCTCGACCGGTCGCGAGTCCATCGGGCTTGCAGAGCGCATAGGCGACGACGCAGAGCGGAAAGCCGGCATGCCAGAACATGTAGAGCCAGGCTGTGGTCTGCGGGCCGGCGCCGAGGAGACCGGTCGGCGCGAAGAGGCCCGGGAAGCTGAGCGTGTGCACGCCCGCCATGCCCGCGGTGAAGAGATAGCCGGCGGCCAGCACGAGCAGCGCCCGCGTCCGGAGAATGGCGTACTGGCCGAAGAGGAGAACGGCGGTGATCAGGTCGTTGACGACGAGGGTGGTCTGGTAGATGGGGATGAACGCCCAGACCGGCGCGAGGGGCACCTTCGCAAAGGGCGCCACCGCGAGGAAGATCGCGCCGCTCACCGCCACCACTCCGAGCGCCAGACGCCGATCCCGCTGCCCCGCGGGAATGGTCGACACGAACGCCCCGCTCTCCTCGATGGGGTCGGCTCCCATGCCTACCTATTGTAGGACCACCGGTCGCAAGATCACCAGAGTCCGGGGGGTGGGATCGGCCCCCACGATTACGCCCATTTGGCGTATGCTGGCGCCGGTGGCGGCCCTCGTGGTGGTGGGCGCCCAGGCTACCGGGAACTTCTGCCTTCCCTCCGCGGTTGATCGGCCGGCAGTGAGGCCGCCTTCCGATCGGCGGCGATACCCCAACCGTTCGCTCCCAAGGAGGAAGACGAACATGAAGAGGACGCGACTCCCCGCCCTGGTGCTGGGTACGATGGTGCTCTTCGCGGCGGCGTCGACCAGCGCCCAGGCGCCCCCGCCGTCCTACGGCACCCCGATCAGCCTCGAACAAGCCAAGAAGGTCATGGCCGGGGCCGAGGCCGAGGCAAGGAAGAACAACTGGCCCGTCGTGATCGCCATCCTCGACTCGGGTGGACAGGTGGTCATGCTGCAACGCATGGACAATGCTCAGTGGGGCAGCATCGAGGTGGCGAAGGACAAGGCCCGTTCCGCGGTGGCTTTCCGCCGGCCCACCAAGGTGTTCCAGGACCTCATCGCCCAGGGTGGTGCCAACATGCGGCTCCTGAATCTCACCGGCGCCAGCATGCTCGAAGGCGGCATTCCCATCCTCGTGGACGGCAAGATCGTCGGCGCGGTCGGGGTCTCCGGGGTTACCGCTCAGCAGGACGCCCAGATCGGCCAGGCCGGCATTGACACGCTGAAGTAGCTGGTCCCGCGGCGGGTCGGACCTCGCGTCCGACCCGCCGCACGGTGGGTCTTACCCCGGGGAGTCAGCGTGGCTGGAGACTATCAGCCGCCGATCAGACGGCAGCTCCTCGCTCAAGGCAGCGCCTCACACCGCTAACTCCTAGATAGACTCCACCCCCCTGGAAATCTGTTCCGAGTTGAACACTGGGACATGTCGGGCGGCCCACACGCGCCGAAGCAGCGCAAGGAGCTATCGGCGCCTAATGGTTCCTCGGCGACGGGTCCCGCTAGGCCGCGGGTGGTTTACCCATGCAACAGGACATTGAGGAGGGAACTGTGAATGTGCAGGCCGCCGTTGTACTCGATGAAGCCGAGCTTCCTGAATTTATTCATGAACCCACTGATCCGCGGCCGGGTGGTGCCGACCATCTCCGCCAGGACTTCCTGACTGATCTTGGCAATGACCGGCTCGGTCTTTCCTTCCTTGCCAAAGCGCGCCAGCAACAGGAGTACCCGGGCCAACCGCTTCTCGCTCGAGTTGAACAGCTGATCGACCAGGTCTTCCTCAAAGCGCACATTGCGGGCCAGCAGGTGCGCCATGAAGCGCTCGGAGAATATCGACTTCTCGTGGAGGAGTCTCATCATGACTCGCTTGTCGATGCGCACCACCGACGCGTCGGTCATCACCGACGCGGTGGCCATGCGAACGGGCTGACCGGCGAGACACCCTTCGCCAAAGAAGTCACCGCGTCCGAGCATGGCCACCACCGCCGATTTTCCCCGTTCAGAGACGACCGTGAGCTTGATCTGTCCTCGGTCGATGTAGAACACGGCGTCTGCGGGGTCCCCTTGGGTGAAGACCACTTGCTTCTTCCGGTACGTGGAAATCGATCGGCCGGTGCGGGTCTTCGTCAGGAACGCCTTCGAGTCGAACTCAGCGGTCGGCTTTCGGCCCATGGCGGCCCTCCGTCACTTCGCGGTTCGAAGCGCTTCACCGGAGTCGACGTTGCGTCGAGACTGGCGGGAAGATCTATCCGACCCGCGCCCAGTGGACCAAGAATACCATTTTACCCGGCGAAGAGCGCCCGCCGCGCCGGCCGGGTCCTGAATTCGCGGGGGTTTGGCCGGGTACTTCAGGTGGTACAGCCCTTGCGTGACAATGCCCCGGAGGAACTCGAATGCACGCGTCCCGTCGGGCTTTTCTGTGGCGCGCCGGCATGCTTGCCGCGCCCTTGCTGCTGTCGCGAAGTCTCGGGGCCGAGGCTTCGGCGCAGTTCAACGTGCGCGACCACGGCGCACGCGGCGACGGCCGGGCGAAGGATACCCCGGCCATTCAGGCGGCGATCGACGCCGCGGCCCGATCGGGCGGAACCGTCTCCTTCCCGCCCGGCGACTACGTGTCGGGGACCCTTCGGCTGCGCAGTCACGTCACGCTGCGTCTCGAGGCCGGCGCGACCGTGCTCGCCAGCCCGGATGGTGAGGACTTCGATCCGCCCGAAGAGCTCGGCTACGAGACATTCACGGATCGCGAAACCGCGGACTTCACCTGGGCGCTTCTCCAGGGGCGGCGGGTGGCACACGTCCGCATTCTCGGGCCGGGCCGGATCGACGGGAAGGGGACGTCGCGCGGCGGGCCCAAACCGATCGCTTTGAAGGAGTGTCGAAATATCCAGATTCGCGACTTGACCATCGCCAACGCCCCCAACTACAACATCAGTCTCCTCGGCTGCGACGAGGTCGAGATCGACCGCGTCACCATTCTGAACGGCTACTCGGATGGGATCGACCCGGATTGCTGCCGGAACGTGCGGATCTCCCGATGCCACATCGAGGCACGGGACGATGCGGTGGTGCTGAAGACGAGCTTCGCGCTCGGGGTGCGCCGAGCCACGGAGAACGTGACGGTGAGTCACTGCCATCTCGTCACCCGGCACAATGGGCTCAAGCTGGGGACGGAATCGACCGGCGATTTCAGGCGTATCGTCATGCGCGATTGCACCATCGTCGGGCGGCGGTACCCCGTGAAAGGTGAGCTGAGCTGCGGCATTGCGCTGCAAGCGGTGGATGGCGGGGCGCTGGAACGCGTCGTGGTCTCGAATATCCGCATGACGGATGTCCGCGCGCCCATTTTCGTCCGGCTGGCCCGGCGTGGGCGCGCGCAGGCCGTGCGGACGGCGGGAGTATTGAGAGACGTCTCGATCTCGAACGTGGTGGCGACCGGCGCGTCCGGGACCTCCTCCATCACGGGCATACCCGGCCACCCGGTCGAGCGGATTTCTCTGCAAAACGTCCGGGTGACGGCCGCAGGCGGCGGCAAAGCCGAGCTCGTCTCGCTGGACATGCCGGAGATGGAACGACGGTATCCGGATGCCACCATGTTCGGTGACCTGCCCGCGTATGGACTCTATTGCCGGCACGTCGTGGGTCTCAAGGTGAACGAGATCGACCTGAGCGTCGCTCAGGTCGACGCGCGTCCGGCGGTGGTGCTGGATGACGTCCGTGACGTGGAGTTCCGGGCCATGCGTGTCATGCCGCCGGCCGACGGCGGCCCGACGCTCTGGCTGCATTCGGTGCAGGATGGCCTCGTTCGCGACCTTCGCCCCCACGCCTCCGGCCCGACCGTGGTCCGGGTCAGCGGCGCGGCAAGCTCGCGGATCCGCCTGCTCGGACCCCGCGACGCCCCGGTCGATCGCCATACGGTGATAGTCGATGGGGATGTGATGGCGACGGCGCTCCAAGGCAGTTAAAGGTGACGCCATCGCGCCTGAGGCTGCTCACGGCGTAGCGCTCGTCAACCCTGGATCTCGATCCAGGCTCGGCGCCGGATGCGACCGGTCAGCCGGGAGAGCAGATCGGTCAGGCGCATCTGCCAGCCGTACTTGGCCCGCATCGCCCGATGGGCCCGCTCGATCACGGCGGGCTCGGTGACGATGCGGGCGGCCACCTCCCGCCAGGCGCCGCGGATTTCTCCGCGCATGTCGCAGGGGGCGACCCGCGCGCGCGAGGAATGCCGCAGGCGCTTGACCTTCCCGGAGTCCTGCGCCGTGAGTAGATAGAGCGGTCCGCCGGTCGCGGCGAACCACACCGGCGTTCTCACCTCGGCGCCCGAGCGCCGGAATGTCGCGAGACTCAGGTAGCGATGCTCGTCGAGCGCGCTGACCTCCGGCCCCATGGAGCGATCGTAGCATCGCCGTAGGGAGTTCGTGCGCGCGGCGGAGGTGTTCGACGAGACGCCTGACGTGGAGCAGGCGGTCGGGTTCCACGGCTAGGCGTCGAGGCGCGGACGCCCGCGCCGCCGAGGCTACTTCCGGGTCGCTCGCCGCTCCAGCAGTCGGAGGACGGCGGCTTCTTCCTGGCTGAGGCCGGCCGACTCCCGGCCGGTGACGCCGATCTCGAGGCCGCCGTCCACGTGGGCGGCGACCACGTCTGGGTGGATGTAGCACTTCCGGCAGATCGTCGGCGTGTTGCCGAGCCGGGCCGCCACCGCGACCACGGCCGCGGTGAGGCGGCGGCGGGTATCGCCGCCGTCGGGGTCCGGGGTGGCCAGTGCGAGGGCGGCGAGCACGGTACCGCCCCAGGTGCGGAAGTCCTTGGCGGTGAACTCCTCGCCGGCGATCCCGCGCAGGTAGTCGTTGACGTCCGCCGAGTCGATCGCCTGCCGCTGCCCGGCCTCGTCGAGGTACTGAAAGAGCTCGTGGCCGGGCAGATCCTGGCAGCGCCGTACCACGCCGGCGAGCCGGCGGTCGCTCACGTCGACGGTGTGGCGCTTGCCGCCCTTGCCGCGGAACTCGAAGCGCAGCCGCGCGCCCGCCACGGTGACGTGCCGGGCGCGGAGCGTGGTGAGGCCGTACGAGCGGTTCTCGCGCGCGTACTCCGCGTTGCCGACGCGAATGAGGGTCGTCTCGAGGAGGCGGACCACGCCGGCCAGCACCTTCTCGCGCGGCAGCCCGGGGAGGGCCAGGTCCCGCTCCACGCGCTCGCGGATCGCCGGCAGCGCGCGCCCGAACTCGATGACTCGGTCGAACTTGGCCTCGTCGCGCACGGCCCGCCAGCGCGCGTGATACCGGTACTGCTTCCGGCCGCGCGCGTCGCGGCCCACCGCCTGGATATGCCCGTGGGCCACGGGACAGATCCACACCTCGGCCCACGCCGGTGGGATCGCCAGGCTCCGGATTCGCCGCAGGGTGGGGAGGTCGCTCACCGGGTGCCCGTCGACGCCGAGGTAGCGGAACGCGCGCCCGTGGCGAATCCGCTGGAGTCCCGGGCGCGCGTCGGAGACATAACGGAGCTGGGCGGCATCCGCTGCCACCCCGGCATCGAGCGCGATGCGGCGCATCCGTGGCCGGCGGCGAGTCTTCGGAGCGGCTGGAACCAGCGCCAAAGCCATGGGGGCGGATGGAGCAAGCCATGTGCCACGGGGTCTCCGGGACCCCGGAAGGGGCGAAAGGCGGCTTCCAGGGGCTGCTAACGGGCCCGGTTGACCGCGATGGTCACCCCGGGTGGACAGCGAGCGGCACGTGGCGCAGCAATTGCGCGGGTGCCTAGGGGAACTCGGCGGCCACCGTTCCGACCGGGACGAAGCGCGCCTCGATCCGGTCGCGCGCGCCCAGCGCGTACTGCTTGGTGAACGAGCCCGACATGATGCGCGTGCCGGCCTCCAGCGCGAGGCCGAACTCCGCGAGCTTGTTCGCGAGCCATGCCGCCGACGCTGCCGGCGTGCCGAGCACCTCACCGCCCATCGCGCGCTCGACGAGGGTCCCATTCACGTGGACCTCCACCGACACCGCCGCGAGGTCGGCGCCGGGCGGCACCGGCACCGCCGGTCCCGTCACGAAGAAGCGTTGCTGCGCGTTGTCGGCCAGGCTCACGTTGAGATCGGCCGCGAAGTCGCCGCGCTTCTCGATGATCTCGAAGGCGGGCGCCATGGCGGACAGCGCGGCGGCGGCCTGCTCCGTCGTGACGCCGGGGCCCCGAATCGTCGTTCCCATCGTGAGACAGAGCTCGTTCTCGAAGCCCGGACTGATGAGCTCGGCGAACGGAATGCGGGCGCCGCTGGGCCGGTCGCCACTGGCGAGCAGGAACCCGAATACCGGCTCGTGCACGCCCTGCTGGATCTGCATGGCCTTGGCGGTGAGCCCCACCTTCCAGCCCACGTGGCGATCGCCCGCCCGCACGTGATGCGCGAGGACGCCGAGCTGGACGCGGTACGCCGTGTCGCGGTCGAGCCGCCCTATCCACTCGGGCGGCACGGGAACCCGTTGCCGCGCGCATTGCCAGAACGCGTCGATCGCTTGGTCGATGAGCATCGAAAAGGAGCTAGCGCGAGATTGCGGACGCTTCCTCGGCGGGTCGGCCGGGAAGATGCGTGCGGAGGAACTCCTGGATATCGGCGGTCGGCGTCAGGAACGTCTGGCCCGCGACGGGTACGTCCACGTGGGTGGGGGAGGCCGTCCCCTCGAAGGCGACCCGCGCGGTCGGATAGCCCTCCACCAGACCGACCAGCTCCCCTCCGCGGGCGCGGAACACGCCCCCGCCGCTGGCCCCGTAGCTTACCGACGTGTCGACCATCAGCCGGCCCGTGCTGGTCAGGCGGCTGCCGCCGGAGCGCCGAAGCTGGCTGATGACGCCCCGCGAGACCGTGAGCTCGCGGCCCCAGGGGAAGGAGACCACCCAGACCGATTCGCCCAGCATCGCGGTGTTGCCCAGCCGGGCCACCGGACAGAACGCGCTGCGCGTGCCGAGCAAGGCGAGGTCCAGCTCGTCGGTGTCGCTCACGGCGAGCAGGGTGGCCGAGGCGCGCACCCCGGGACCCTCATGGCGGCGGAAGAGCACACGGATCTCCTTGCCGCGCCCCGTTCCCGCGAAGGTATGGCCGCTGGTGAGGATGAAGCAGTCGTCGCCGCCGGGACCGGGACGGGCGGCCACGACGACTCCGGAGCCGCTGCGGAACCGCCGCCCCTCTTGCTGCTCGAGCACGACCTGCACCGAGGCGGGGAGAATGTCGTCGAGGACGCGCTCGGGCGGCGGCTCACGGAACCCCGAGCCGCCACATCCGGCAGCGCTGATGAGGGTAAGCACGGCCGCCGCGGCTGCCAGCGAGGGCGCGATGCGCGATGCCTCTCTCACAAGACGATAATACGACACACGGTCGCACTCGCGCAGCCAAGTCAGCTTTTCCTGACTGACTGGGTAAGTTTTTTCGACCTCACCGTGAACCCAGCGACCTCACACCATCTTTTGGTGCCGGAAGGGGCCGGTCGGGGGCCGAATCCACGCGCCGCCGCTGCCATCCGTCTCCTGGCACCGTGGTTGCGTACAGAAGAGCCGTCGCGTCGCGACGAGCGGCGCGAGACTTCAAGTCAGCGACCACTTCGACAGAGGAGGAACGCGATGAGCAAGCTGCTGAAGGCAGGGATGTTCGGAGCCCTCGCCGTCGCCCTCGTGCTCGGGAGCATGGCGGGCGCGCAGGCCGCCGATATCACCGGCAAGGTGCAGGCGGTGGATCCCGCGGGCAAGTCCGTCACGCTCGACAACGGCACCACGCTGATGATTCCGGCCACCGCGAAGGTGGACCGGAAGGCCCTCGCGCCCGGCGCCGAGGTGAAGGCCAGCTACGAAGAGAAGGGCGGCCAGAAGGTCGCCACCTCGATCCAGGTCGCGAAGTAACTCGCTGTAAGCGGACCGGCGGCTCTCGGAGCTTCGGCTCCGGGAGCCGTGTCGGGCTGGAGCCCCCGCCCCCAAGCGCGCCCCGACCGCGACGGCGTGCGTCTGTGGAACGAGGCCGGAAGCCGTCCTCGCGTCGTCCCCGGAGGACTATGGGGTCGAGGGGGGCGGCACGCGTCGTCTGGTAGCCTGCTCGAACCCGTACGACAGCTCGATGAGGCGGGGCTCGCTGCAGGCCATGCCGGTGAAGGTCACGCCAAAAGGTGCGGGCTTGGCCGCGAAGCCATCAGGAAACGCCGGGGTCGGGGCATTCAGGATCAGGCCGAAGGGGACGATGATCGAGGGGTAGCCGGGACGGGAGGCGATGAGGGCGCCGGTGGCGCCGGGGAAGAGGAGCGCGTCGAGCCGCTGCTCCTTCATCACCGCGTCGATGCCTTGGGTCCCGGCGAGCGCGATGTCCTTGGCCCGGTCGGCCTTCGTAGCGCGGCGCGGTCGGCCACGAGATCGATCTCGTCCGAGATGTCGAGCCGGGATTGCCCGTACTTGATGGCGCCACGGCTGGGCCGCGCGAGATTGTAGTTCCGCAGCTCGGTGAGGCTCTTGACCGGCGCGCCGGGCCCCAGCGACTGGAGCCAGGCATTGAAGTCCCGCTTCATCCCGTACTTGAAGGTGACCGAGCAGTTGGCGTCGGTGGCCTTGGCGCCGGGCGCGCCCGCGCAGAGCCCCCAGGCCTCGTGGTTCTGCGCCGGATCGGGGTGGATCACGCTGGGGATGTCGGCCGGATCCACGATCACGGCCCCCTCTCGGCGGAGCACTTCGATGGCATCGGTCATCACGCGGGACTGCTCGGCGGTGAGGCCTCCGCGCGGCGCTGTCTCGCCCGGCGGGGTATAGCGGTCGTAGTAGAAGGCACGCGGAATGCCGATGCGGGCGCCCTTTAGCCCGTGGCGCTTGAGAAAGGGCGTGTAGTCCCGGTTGGGGGGCAGCGGGCAGGTCCTCGTCGCCGGATCGTTCGGGTCGGGCGCAGGGCTCTCCAGCACGCCCAGCAGGATGGCGGCGTCGGTCACCGTCCGCGCCATCGGGCCCGCGGTATCCTGGTCGGCGGTGATCGGGATGATGCCGTAGCGGCTGATCCGGCCGACGGTGGGCTTGATGCCCACCAGCATGGTCTGGTTCGCCGGGCTCAGGATGGAGCCGGACGTCTCGGTCCCGACATTGGCAGCCCAGAAACTGGCCGCGGTGCCGATGCCCGAGCTGGAGCCGCCGGTGAGCAGCACCGGGCGCCCGTCATTGGTGCCCTCGCGGGGATCACGGCGCGGATCGTAGGGATTCAGGCCATAGCCGGCAAGGCCGCTGTAGTTGGCCGGCATGGGCGTGGGCGGACCCGCCACCCAGTTCGCCAGCTCGGTGAGCACGGTCTTGGCGATGATGATGGCCCCACCGTCGCGCAGGTTCCGGGTGACGGTGGCCTCGTAGGGCGGCCGATAGCCCTCGAAGGCCACCGCGCCGCCGGTGGTCGGCATGTCCGTCGTGTGGATATTGTCCTTGAGCGCGATCGGGATGCCGTGTAGCGGCCCGCGGACTTGCCCCTGGGTCCGCTCGCGGTCCCGCGCGTCCGCCTCCTCGAGCACTTTCGGATTCACGGTGATGATCGCCTTGAGCTGGTCCTCGTACAGGGCGATCCGCGTGAGGTACTCGAGGACGATCTGGCGGGAGGTGATGCGGCCGCTGGCCAGGGCCTGGCGCAGCTCGGGGATCCCTGTCTCGACCACGGGGAAGGCCGGGCGAGAGCCGAGTCCCGCACATCCCGTGGTCAGGAACACCGCGAAGGTGAGCAGGGTCGCCGCCGGTCGCCGCATGAGGGCCTCCTGGAGTTGGACTCGGCGTAGTGTAGCCGAAGTCGGCGGCCTTGACGCCGGCGGAGGGCTGTGGCTACTATCGGACGACCCGTCAAACTAGCCCCTGGGCCCCAAACCGGAGGTGAGCGCCATGATCTGGGAAGCGCCGGACTTCATCGAAGTGAAGATGGACGCCGAGATCAACTCCTACCAGGACGATTTCGAGCGCGAGTCGGACGACCGCTTCTAGCCGGCCGCTCCGGCTTTCGATCAGCCCCCACCCGGCCGACGGCTGGGTTCGGGGGCTGTCGCGTCTCTCATGCATATTCAGGTGCTGGGTTCGGCGGCGGGCGGCGGTTTCCCGCAGTGGAACTGCGGCTGTCCGAACTGTCGGGGCGTCCGCGCCGGCACGATTGCCGCGACGCCGCGCACACAGGAATCGGTCGCGGTCAGCGCGGATGGCGCCGGGTGGTTCCTCCTGAACGCTTCCCCGGAGATCCGGCAGCAGATCGAGAGCTTCCCCGGCATACACCCCCGCGCGGCGCGCCACTCCCCGATCCACGCCATCCTCCTCACCAACGGCGATCTGGACCACACCCTCGGCCTCCTGTCGCTACGCGAATCCCATCCGCTGGTGGTGTATGCGACCGAGCACGTCCGCCGCGGCTTCACCGACGGCAATGTCCTCTACCGGACCCTTCAGCGCTTTCCCGAGCAGGTCACCTGGCGTCCGCTCAAGCTGGGGCGGGAAGAGGCGCTGGCGGGCGCGGACGGGCGCGAGCGCGGGCTCGTCGTGGAAGCCGTGCCGGTGCCGGGCAAGCTGCCGATTCATCTGGAGCGCCACTGCGCGCCCGATCCCGAGGACAATATCGGCCTCCGCATCCGCGAGGTGTCCACCGGGCGCCGGCTGGCTTACTTTCCCGCCGCCGGCGCCCTCACCGCGACGGTGCGCGAGGCGCTGGGCGATGCCGACTGCGTCTTCTTCGACGGCACGTTCTGGTCGCCGGATGAGCTGCCCGCGCAGGGTCTCGGCACCAAGCGCGCGGACGACATGGCCCATCTGCCCATGGGGGGCGGCGAGGGCAGCCTGGCCGCCCTCCGCGAGCTCCGGGCCTCGCGCCGCGTCTACATCCACGTGAACAACACGAACCCCGTGCTGCGGGACGATGCGCCGGAGCGGAAGGACGCCGAGGCGGCCGGCTGGGAGATCGCCTGGGACGGCATGGAGGTGCGCCTGTGACGCCCGCCACGCCGGTGACGCCCATGACGCCGGTCACGCCGCGGCCTCCGGTGTCGCGCGAGGAGTTCATCGCATGGGTGCGCAAGGAGGGCGAGGCGCGCTACCACGATCATCACCGCTATCACGCCCTCATGCACGAGGGGCGCCTCACCCGCGTCCAGCTCCAGCAGTGGGTGCTGAACCGCTTCTACTACCAGACGCGCATTCCCATCAAGGACGCCATCATCCTGTCCAAGTCCGAGGATCCGGCGTTCCGGCGGATGTGGATCCGGCGCATTCGCGACCACGACGGCGACGAGGCCGGCGAGGCGGGGCTCGAGCTCTGGCTGCGCCTGGCCGATGGTGTCGGTTTGGACCGAGAGGAGGTGGCGAGCTGCCGCTCGGTCCTCCCCGGCGTCCGCTTCGCCTGCGATGCCTACGTCGAGCTCGTGCGCGAGCGGACCCTGGTGGAGGCGGTGGCCTCGTCGCTTACCGAGTTCTTCGCCCCCGACCTCATGTCCAAGCGTGTGCTGGCCTGGGAGAAGCACTATCCCTGGGTAAGCCCCGACATGCTCGCCTATTTCCGCTCGCGGGTGCCGCGGGCCCGGCGCGACTCCCAGGAGGCGATCGACTTCGTGATCCAGCACGCGACCACCTACGAGATGCAGGAGCGCTGCGTGGCCGCCCTCATTCGCAAGACGGAGATCCTCTGGCACCTCCTGGACAGCACCTACGCGGCATATGTCGAGCCGGGCTGGGGCCCGCAGGGAGCGCGCGCCACGTGATCTCCGCGGAGAGCCGGCTTCGCCTGGCCGCCAAGGCCCGCCTCCGGTTCGACCGCAAGTCGTCGCGCTACATGCTGCTCTATCCCGAGCGGGGGCTGGTGCTGAATCCCACCGCCGCCGACGTGCTCCAGCGCTGCGATGGGGAGCGCACCGTCGCCTCCATCGTGATCGAGCTCGCCCAGCGGTACGGGCACGAGGCACCCGCGGTGGAGCGCGAGGTGCTGGAGTTCCTGCAGGGCATGGCCGACCGCGGCCTGGTGCAGGCGACGCCGTGACCGAGGCCGAGCGCCCCTACACGCTGGTCGCCGAGCTGACCTACCGGTGCCCGCTCCGCTGCGTCTACTGCTCGAACCCGCTGGACTACGCGCGCCACGGGGACGAGCTCGACACCGCCACCTGGCGGCGCGTGCTCGGCGAAGCCGAGGAGCTGGGGGTGGTGCAGCTCAACCTCACCGGCGGCGAGCCTCTGGTCCGGGACGATCTCGAGGCCCTGGTGGAGGAGGCGCGGCGGCTCGACCTCTATACGAATCTCATCACGAGCGGCATCCCGCTCCGGCGGGAGCGGCTGGCGCGCTTCCGCGCGCTCGGGCTGGACAATGTCCAGATCTCCATACAGGACACCGAGGCGGCGCCCTCGGATCGCATCGCGGGCCACCGCGCGTTCGAGCGCAAGCTGACCGTCGCGGGCTGGGTGAAGGAGCTCGGCTTCCCGCTCACCCTGAACACCGTGCTGCACCGGGAAAACCTCGGCCGGGTGGAGGAGGTGGTGGCCCTCGCCGAGCGGCTCGGCGCCGACCGCCTGGAGCTGGCCAACGCGCAGTATCTCGGCTGGGCTCTCCCGAATCGCGCCGCGCTCCTGCCCACGCGCGCGCAGCTCGCCCGCGCCCGCGAGGTGGCCGCCGCCGCGAGGACCCGGCTGCGGGGAAAGATGGAGGTGCTCTTCGTCACGCCCGACTACTACACGGACCTCCCCCAGGCCTGCATGGACGGCTGGGGGCGGCGCTTCATCGTGCTGAGTCCCGAGGGGCTGGCCCTGCCCTGTCACGCGGCGCACACCTTGCCGGGTCTTCACTTCGACTCCGTGCGGGATCGGTCGCTGGGCGACATCTGGCGCGACTCCGCCGGATTCCGGGCCTTTCGCGGCGAGGACTGGATGGCCGAGCCCTGCCGGAGCTGCGACCGGCGCGGGATCGACTTCGGCGGGTGCCGGTGCCAGGCGTACCACCTCACCGGCAACGCCGCCGCCACCGACCCCACCTGCCAGTTCTCGCCCGATCACGCCCTGATCGAGACCGCGCGCGAGGCGGCAGAGAACGCCGCCGCTCCGGAGCTAGTCTACAGAACCGAACGGCGGTGGGGTCTGGGGCCGGGGGAGCGCGAGGGGGGCGTTGCCCCTCTCGGGCGACCGGTCCGGCGTTTGCTCCCCCCCAGCTCCAAATGAAACGGCGGCGCCGAATGGACGCGAGCTTTTTCATCCTGCTCGGGCTGACGGTTGCGGTGCTCGCCTTCGCGCTGGTCAAGGATCCGGCGCTGGCCGCGCGTGGCTTCCAGTCGAGCGGCCGACTCTTCGGCGGGGTATGGATGGAGCTGGCGCTGGGCTTCGTGCTGGCGGGCTTGCTCGACGTGCTCATCCCCTCGCCGGTGCTCTCGCGCTGGCTGGGCGACGAGCATCTGGGGCAGGGCATTCTCGTTGGCTGGGCGGCGGGCCTCGTGATGCCGGGCGGGCCCTATCTCGTGTTCCCGGTGGTGGCGAATCTTCTGAAGAGCGGCGCGGCGCCGGGTCCCCTCATCGCGCTCCTCACCGCCAAGACCCTCGTGAGCCCGGTGCGCATGCTGACCTACGAAGCGCCGTTGCTGGGGTGGCCGATGACGCTGGCCCGATTGCTCCCCGGGGTGCTCCTTCCTCCGGTGCTCGGATGGGTCGGCCACTGGCTCTACACGATCTTTGCCCGGCGCTGAGCGTGCGCCGGCGCGCGGTGCCTTGACAAGGGGGAAGGCCGAACCGTATCGTCCAGGTCGCAGAGACGCGGTCCCTTCCGCCCTCTCGCTGACGCACCTTCATCGCCCCAAACGGACTTCGAAGGGGAGGCTCGATATGCGTCGCACTACCTTCGCTTCGCTCCTCGTGTTCCTGGCGATCGGCGTGGCCCTCGTGGCGCTGGCGGGCGCCCAGGCGCCCCCGCCCTGGAAGCAGGGCCAGCCCTCCACCATGGCGGACTCGACGCTGGCCCCCATTCCCCAGCCGCCGGCGCCGAAAGCGCCCGGTGAGATCCCCGTCGACAAGATCAAGCTCCCGCCCGGCTTCAAGGCCACCCTCTGGGCGCACGGGATCAACAATGCGCGGGCGATGACCTGGGGCGACAAGGGCACGCTCTTCGTCAGCAGCCGCACCGCCGGCAATGTCTACGCGGTCGTGGACAAGGGCAGCTCGCGCGAGGTCAAGACCATCGCCAAGGGGCTCAATCTCCCCAACGGCGTGGCCTTCCGAAACGGCACCCTCTACATCGCCGAGATTCACCGCATCACCAAGATGGCGGGAATCGAGGACAAGCTCGACGCTCCGCCGGCGATGGAGGTCGTGTACGAGACTCTACCGAAGGACGTGCCCCATGGCTGGAAGTTCCTGGCCTTTGGGCCCGACGGCAAGCTCTACTTCAATATCGGCGCTCCGTGTAACATCTGCATCCCGCCGGACACCCACGCGAACATCTCGCGCATCAATCCCGACGGCTCCGGCTTCGAGTACTATGCCCACGGCGTCCGCAACAGCGTGGGCTTCGACTGGCATCCGGACACCAAGGATCTCTACTTCGCCACCCACGCGCGCGACTGGCTGGGCGAGGACGTGCCCAGCGACCGGTTCGACGTGGCCTCGAAGAAGGGCCTGCACTTCGGGTTTCCCTACTGCCACCAGGGCGACATCCTCGATCCCGAGTTCGGCAAGGGGCGGGCGTGCGCCGAGTTCGCGGCGCCCCTGATCAAGACGGGTCCTCACGTGGCCGGCAATGGCGTGGAGTTCTACACGGGCTCGATGTTCCCCGCCGAGTACAAGCACCGCGCCTTCCTCGCCCAGCGCGGCTCCTGGAACCGGACCCAGAAGATCGGCTTCCGCGTGATGATGGTCACCCTCCGCCCCGGGGACGTGCCCAAGTACGAGGTCTTCGCCGAGGGATGGCTCCAGGGTGGGGACGTCTGGGGCCGGCCGGTCTACACCAAGCAGATGAAGGACGGCTCCCTCCTGATCGCCGACGACTACGCGGGAGCGATCTACCGCATCACCTATCAGCGCTGAGCCTCTCCTTGCGGCTCCGATTCACGCTGGTGCCGGTTGCCCTGGCCGCCGCCCTTGTGGCGGCGGTCCCGGGCCCGGCGCGGGCTGGCGATCTCGAGGCGGGGCAACGAAAGGCCGCGCCGTGCGCAACCTGCCACGGCGCCGACGGCAATGCCACCGTTCCCGGCATGCCCTCGCTCGCCGGCCAGCCCGCGTTTTTCACCCACTGGCAGCTCATCAAGTACCGCGACGGGCGCCGGAAGGATCCCCAGATGTCGGGGCCGGCGCAGAATCTCACGGACACCGACATGGCGGACCTGGCCGCCTACTACGCGGTCCAGCAGCCGCGGCCCCGCTCGGCGAGCACGGATCCCGCCAGGGTCGACGAAGGCCGGCGGCTCGCGGCGCTGCATCACTGCACCTCGTGCCACCGGCCCGATCTCAGCGGGCAGCAGCAGGTGCCGCGCCTGGCGGGCCAGGACTTCGATTACCTCCTCAAGCTCCTCCGCAGCTTCAAGGCCAAGACCGCTACGGACCTGGACGGGCTGATGACGATGTCGGCCCAGCCCCTGCGCGAGGAGGAGATCGTGGACCTCGTCCACTTCATGGCGAGCCTGGGGAGTGGCGCCCGCTAACTCGACCGCGATCTCGCCCCGCATTTCCAGGTGGCACGAGAGTTGCGATACCACGGCGCGGTTCCAGAGGAGGAACAGCCTGTGGCGAGCAAGAAGCGGGGAACGAGCATCAATCGGCGGGCGAAGGCGAACGGCTCGAGCGGACCGAACGGTGCCAAGAATGCGGCACTGGAGCGCTTCCGCGCGGATGCCGACGAACAGTTCCTGACCACCGACCAGGGGGTCCGGATCACCGACGACCAGAACTCGCTCAAGGCGGGGGCACGGGGGCCGTCGCTCCTGGAGGACTTCATTCTCCGGGAGAAAATCACCCATTTCGACCACGAGCGAATTCCGGAGCGGGTGGTGCACGCGCGGGGCGCGGCGGCGCACGGCCATTTCCAGGTCTACAAGTCCCTGAGCCGCCTGACCCGAGCCCGATTCCTCCAGGATCCGTCCGTGAAGACTCCGGTGTTCGTCCGCTTCTCCACCGTGGCGGGCTCCCGCGGCTCCAGTGACCTGGCGCGCGACGTCCGGGGCTTTGCGGTGAAGTTCTACACCGAGGAAGGCAACTTCGACCTGGTGGGGAACAATATCCCGGTCTTCTTCATCCAGGACGCGGTCAAGTTCCCCGACCTCGTCCACGCGGTGAAGCCCGAGCCGCACAACGAGATTCCCCAGGCCGCCTCGGCCCACGACACCTTCTGGGACTTCATCTCCCTGATGCCCGAGTCCATGCACATGATCATGTGGGTGATGTCCGACCGGGCCATTCCCCGGAGCTTCCGGATGATGGAAGGCTTCGGCATCCACACGTTCCGCTTCCTCGACGAGCGGGGCGGCTCACGCTTCGTCAAGTTCCACTGGAAGCCCCTCCTGGGCGTGCACTCGGTGCTCTGGGACGAGGCGCAGAAGATCTCCGGCAAAGACCCCGATTTCCACCGGCGCGACCTCTGGGAAGCCATCGAGAGCGGCGCCTTCCCGGAGTGGGAGTTCGGCATTCAGGTCGTCGAGGAGGCGGACGAGCACAAGTTCGCCTTCGACCTGCTCGATGCCACCAAGCTCATTCCGGAGGAGCTGGTGCCGGTGCAGCGGATCGGCAAGCTCACGCTCAACCGGAACCCGGACAACTTCTTCGCGGAGACGGAGCAGGTCGCCTTTCACCCGGGTCACCTCGTGCCGGGTCTCGACTTCACCAATGACCCACTGCTGCAGGGCCGGCTCTTCTCCTACACGGACACCCAGCTCATCCGACTGGGGGGACCCAACTTCCACGAGATCCCCATCAACCAGCCGGTGGCGTCCGTGCACAACAATCAGCGCGACGGCCACATGCGCCAGACCATCAACCCTGGGCCGGCAAGCTATCACCCCAACACCACCGGCGGCGGATGCCCCATGCAGGCCGGCCGGCGCCTGGGCGGCTACGTCAGCCATCCGCAGGCCCTCGAGGGCGAGAAGCTGCGCGCGCGCGGAGCGAAGTTCTTCGATCACTTCAGCCAGGCCACGCTGTTCTGGAACAGCCAGTCCGAGACGGAGCGTGAGCACATCGTGCAGGCCCTCCGGTTCGAGCTCGGCATGCTCGACCGGCCCGAGATCCGAGAGCGCATGGTCGGCATGCTGGGGCAGGTGGACCGGACCCTCGCCGGCCGCGTGGCAGAAGGTCTGGGACTGCCCGCCACCGTGACCATCTCGGGACCGCTCAACCTCAGCGTGCCGGCGGACGCCGACGAGAAGGCCTTCCAGCCGCGCCGCGCCAAGCCGCCCGTCGAGCGGTCGGCGGCGCTGAGCATGGCCGGGACGGTCAAGGACACCGCGAAGACCCGCAAGGTGGCGATCCTGTGCGCCGATGGCGTCGACCTGGCGGCGGTGCGGGCGATGCAGCGCGCGCTGACCGAGGCGGGTGCGGTGTGGAAGATCATCGCGCCGCGGCAGGGGTCGCTCAAGGGCAACGGGGGCACCATCGCCGCGGACTACAGTTTCCTGAACGCCGCCTCCGTGCTCTTCGACGCGGTATTCGTGCCGGGCGGCGACCGGAGCGTGGAGGCCCTCGCGGGCGAGGCAAGCGCGCTCCTGTTCGTGCGGGAGGCCTACAAGCACTGCAAGGCCATCGCGGCGGTAGGGGCGGGCGTCGGCCTCCTCAGCGTCGCGGGGCTCGGCGACAACGGCGCCCCTCAGGATAACGGTGGGACGGCGACCACCCTCGGGGCCGACGAGGCTATCGCGGTGGGGACGGATGCCGAGCTGCCGCGCGTGGCCGCGCGCTTCCTTCGCGCCATCGGCCGGCACCGCAACTGGGATCGCGAGGCGGCGGCCACGCGCGTTCCGGCGTGAGTCAGGGCACGGGGTGGGGGCGGGTCAGATCCCGCCCGTCACATCGATGGTCACGCCGGTGACGAAGTCGGCGTCGGCGGAGGCGAGGAACCCGATCACCCGCGCCTGATCGCGCGCCTCCGCCACGCGACGGAGGGGGTTCCGCGCGAGCTCTTCCGCTTTCTGGGCATCCGTCCAGCCGTCCCAGCGCGGCCGGAGCCGCTCGGTGAGGGTGAGGCTGGGGGCGATGGCGTTGACGTTCACCCCGAAGGGCCCCAGCTCGTGCGCGAGCTTGCGCGTGAAGGCGATGATGCCGCCCTTGGCGGCGGCGTACGCGCTGCTGCTCGACTCGCTCAGTCCGCGCCCGGCGATGGAGGAGATGTTGACGATCTTCCCCGCCCGCTGACGCTTCATGACCGGCACCACCGCGTGGCAGAAGAGGAAGGTGCCGTCGAGGTTGAAAGCGAGGAGGCGCTGCCACTCCGCCAGCGTCAGCTCGTCCACGGTGGCGGCGGCCCGGGCGATGACGGTGCTGCCGCCCACCGCATTGACCAGGATGTCGATGCGGCCGTGCTCGGCGGCGACGGCCTTCACCACCTCGTCCACCTGATGGGGATCGAGGGCGTCGGCGCGATGGCCATGCGCGCGGCCGCCGGCCCCCTGGAGCGCGGCCACCGCGGCGTCGAGCCGCACCTTGTCGGTGTCGATCAGAACGACCGTGCCACCCTCGGCGACGATGATGTCGGCGGTGGCGCGGCCGATGCCGCTCGCTCCCGCGGTGATGAGCGCGATCCGGCCCTCGAAGCGCATGGCGTCCTCCTCGGCAGTGGGCTCTGCGACGGGATCAGGCGGCGACGGGCGTGGGTCCCTTGGCGTAGGCAATGCTGATGGGGGCGTTGGCCTCGAAGGGGCTCCAGAGGCCGAGCGTCTTGCCCATCTCGCGGACGGCGGGGAGGACCTCCTGGCCGAGCAGCTTGATGCAGCTCTGGGTGTCGGCGTTGCTCACGAAGCCGTCGGCGCACCAGAAGCCCAGGATCGAGGGCCGCGTCTCCTCGAGCAACCGGCGGAGCTTGGGGATCACCGTCTTGGGCGTCCCCGCGATGATCTGCTGGGAGGCGATCTGGTCCTCGAACTCGGCCGCCCGCGGATTGGCGCCGCGGCCCACCGCGTACTCGACGAAGGCCTTGCGGTAGGACGGCGAGAAGTAGCCGGAGGGGCTCGACCACACCGGATGCGCGAGCCCGGTGAACTCGCCCTGCATCCACATGAACTGGCGCGCGTTGGCGAGCGCCTTCTCCTCCGTCTCGGCCACGTGGCAGCGCTGGAGATAGCCGCGGTTCTCGGGGCCGCCGGTATAGCCGGCCTCCGCCGCCACCGAGTCGTAGAGCTCCCAGATTTTCTTGGTGGCGTCGATGGCGGTGCTGAGCGCGATGTAGGGATAGCGCTGCTTCGCCGCCCAGATGATGGTCTCCTTGCTGAGCACGCCGGGGATCCAGATGCGCGGATGCGGCTTCTGCAGCGGTACCGCCCAGGGATTCACTACCCGGTGCTGGTAGTGGGTGCCCTCCCAGCGGAAGGGCCCCTCCTGCGTCCAGGCGCGCACGATGAGCTCGTGCGCCTCCTCGAAGCGCTCGCGGTTGAAGGCGGGATTCACGCCGGTGGCGAGCTGCTCCTGGCCCCCGCCGCGCACGAAGCCCGAGACCAGCCGGCCCCCCGAGATCATGTCGATCATGGCCAGCTCCTCGGCCAGCCGCACCGGGTTGTCGGCCAGGGGCAGGGGATTGCCGAGGAGGACGATCTTCACCCGCTTGGTCATGGCGGCCAGGATCGACGCGAAGACATTGCACTTGGCCTGCATGCAGAACGGCGCATTGTGGTGCTCGTTCAGCATGATGCCGTCGAAGCCCGACTCTTCCGCCAGTCGGTAGTGCTCGAGGTACTCGTTGTACAGCCGGCTCCCCGCGACGGGATCGAAGTGCTTGTTGGAGAACATCAGCGCGGTGGCCCCGCGCTTCCGGCCCTCTTCCGCGGGATACGCCGACATCGGTTGCTCGGTGAAGTACATGAGGTGCATGGGGTCTCTCCTCAGCTTCCGGCGGCGAATTCGAGGACGAGGCGCGCGAGCGCCTCGGGCTGCTCCATGTCCAGGCAATGCCCGGCGCCGTCCACCACCGCCAGGCGCGCCCCGGGCAGGGCCCGCGCGTAGGCCTCGCCGCATTCGAGCGGCACCACGCGATCCCGGCGTCCCCACACCACCAGCGCGGGCGTGGTCACGCCGGGGAGGAGGTGGGGGAGGGTGGGGCTGTACATGTAGGGCTTCCACGCGATGCGGAACGTCATCTCACGGTTGAGGTCCCACTCCTCCAGTTGCGGCGTGGGCGGGTCGGCGCCGAAGAGGCGGTCGAAGGCCTTCTGGTCCTCGAAGCCGGCGCGCGCGTAGTCGATGTAGCTGACCAGCGCCTGATCGAGGATCTCGCCCTGGGCCGGTTTCAAACCCATCGCTCCGACTAGGATGAGACGGAGGAAGTTTCGCGGCGCCATGCTCGCCATCTCCGCCGCGATCCAGCCGCCGAAGCCGAGTCCAAGCAGCGAAGGCGTGGTCCAGCCGCGCTCGGTGATCAGGAGCTGATACAGCACCGCCAGGTCGCGCACGCTTCGCATCCAGGCGGGGCGCTCGGTGCCGTCATAGCCCGGATGCGAGGGGAGGTGGACGGTGAAGCGCTGCGCGAGCGCGTCGTAGAAGGGAAGACGCTCGGGCGTGCCGATGTCGTGGTGCAGGATCAACAGCGGCTCGCCGCGGCCGCTCGTGCGCAGCCGCACGGGATGGCCCGCCACCCGCACCTCTTCGGTCTTCCAGCTCGCCTCGGGGATGGTCGTCGCGGTGGCGCTCACGGTGTGCTCGCTCTCTCGGGACCGGGTCTCGAAACGGATGTGCCGACGTGAGTGACGCTATCAGATGGAGTCGGCGTCCCGCAAGAGCCAAGGGCGGCCGCGTCCGGTCACGGGGTCTTGAGCCGCACGTCCTCGTAGGCCGGAAACGGAACCAGGGGCAGCGTGTTGATGGTGTGGTCCGCCACGCGGGGCCCGATACCGATCAATCCGCGGAGATCCATCACCGGCGCGAACATCACGCGCTCGACGGTGAGGCGCTGGATGCGGTGCAAGGTGGCTTCACGCTTGGCCGGATCCCGCTCGCGCGCCTGCTGCTGGAAGAGCTCGTCGAGGTCGGGATAGCCGCCGTAGGCATGGCTGCCTTTCGAATATATGAACGCCTCCACGCGGCTGGCCGCATTCCCGGAATTGCCCACCGCGGTGAGGAAGAGCCCGCGCAGCTTCTTCTCCTGCCACGCCGCGTAGAACGCCGCGCGCTCCATGAGGCGGGACCGCACGCGGATGCCGGCGGCGTTCAGCGCGTTCATGGTGGCCTCCGCCACGGTGTAGAAGCCCGGGATGGGCACGAAGTCGCCCGCGTCGAGGCCGTTGGGATAGCCGGCCTCGGCGAGGAGCTGCTTGGCGCGCGGCAGGTCGTAGGGGGGCGGCTCCACCTGCAAGGCGAACTCCATCACCCGCGGCACGATGACCCCCGCGGGTGGGCAGAAGCCCACGCAGGCCGCCTCGTTGATCGACTTGCGGTCGAGCGACAGGTTGACCGCCTGCCGCATGCGCCGGTCGTGCCACGGCGACTTGGGATCCCACTGGTCGGCGAACTCGATCCAGAAGATGGAGGCGTGCCGCGTGTCCACCAGGACCAGGCGCGAATCCTTCTTCACCACCTCGGCCTCCGGCCCGTCGAGGAAGTACGCCATGTCGAGCTGGCCGCTCTTGAGCGCGGCCAGCCGGCTGGTGCTGTCGGTGATGCTCTTCATGACCAAGCGCCTGACGTACGGCGGGTGCCGCCAGTAGCCGGGGTAGGCCTCCAGCACCAGCTCCACGCCGGGCGCGTGGCTCACGAACTTGTAGGGGCCCGCCCCCACCGGCCGCTGGCGGAAGGCCTCCTCGCCCACCTGCTCGATGTATTTCTTCGGGACGACGAGGCCCGCCGCGGTGGCGGTGGTCCCGTAGAAGGTCATGAAGTCGGGCCAGGCCTGCTTGAGGTGGAAGCGGACGCGCAGCGGGTCCACCACCTCCACGCGCTGCACGCGCGCCTGGAGCTCCCGCGCCCCCGCGCCCTTGTAGCGGTCGTAGCTGAACTTCACGTCCTCGGTGGTGACGGGGTCGCCATTGTGGAAGAGGAGACCGCGGCGCAGCCGGAACTCGTAGACGAGGCCATCCGGGCTCTCCGTCCACGATTCGGCCAGGCTCGGGCCCATCTTCTGCCCCGGCAGCGGGCGCACGAGGGCGTCGTGCACCGCGTAGAGCACGCCGAAGGGCGTGATCTGGGGCGGCGCGGTGGAGGGATCCAGCCAGGCCGGGGTGACGGTGACGTGAAAGGACACCGTCACCTCGCCCGCGGGCGTCTGGGCGAGCACGGGGGCGGGCGCGGCGAGCAACAACGCGGCGGCGAGCGAGAGGACGAAGCGGCGGCGCGAAGGAGTCATGCAGTCCCTCCTCGGTACGGAGCGGCCGTTACATTCTCGAGTCGTCGACCTTCAATCCCAGCCAGTGCTGTCCGACCAGCTCGTAGTGGGCGAGGCGTCCCTGCAGGTGCTGGCTGATCACATGGACGTCCTGGAAGTGACGCTGGAGGAGATGGCTCTCGTAGATCGCGGTGGCGCCGGCCGCATTGTAGACGGCGTCCACCACCTGGACGGCGAGGCGGATGGCGTGGGTGGTGGCCACCCGCAGGGTGGCGCGCTCGTCGAGCGTGATCTCGCCGTTGGCGCTGGTGCTGGCCCAGACGTCGCGCACCGTCTCCCGCAGCAGCGCGCGGGCCGAGCGCCAGTCGGCCTCGGCATGGCCCACCATGTTCTGGATCATGGACTGCTCGCGCAGCGGCGCCGCCATCGCGCGCGGCGTCTTGGCGCCGGCCAGCTCGAGGAAGGTGTCGAGACAGGCGCGGGCGGTGCCGAGCGCGGCGGCGGCGTCGCCGGAGGCGAAGAGCAAGGTGCGGGGAATCTTGTACAGCGGCCCGGATTCGAGCAGCGGCGGCGTCACCGACAGCACCGTGCGCCAGCCGGGCACGAAGACATCGCTCACCGCGAAGTGATGGGTGCCGGTGCCGCGCATGCCGCGCGTGTGCCAGGTGTCCAGGAGCTCGGCCTCCGCCACGGGCACGAAGAGGTACCGCACGTCTGGATTCCCGTCGGGGAGGCGCTGGGGCTGGCCGTCCACCACGACCTGCGCGTGCGCCGCCACCCAGGCGGCGTGCCGGCAGCCGGTGCTGAAGCCCTGGCGCCCGGTGACTCGATAGCCGCCCGGCACCGGCACCGCGGTGGCGGTGGGCGCCGGCGTATTGGCCACCACCGCGCGCGGGGTGTCGACGAAGATCGCCCGGGCAGTCTCGGGAGGCATCCGCGCCGAATAGGTCGCGAAGATGGCGCCCTGATTGACGGCCCACGCGGTACTGGCGTCCGCCTGCCCCAGTGCTTCGATCACCTGGATATAGGTGGGCGGGTCGATCTCCGGAAAACCCAGGGAGCGCGGGAGCGCCAGGTGGAAAAGCCCCGCGTCGGCCAGCGCCTCGAATAGCTCGCGCGGCAGCTCGCGCTTCGCCTCGATCTCGTCCGCGGCGGATCGGATCCGGGGAGCCAGCTCACGTGCCGCATCGAGAGGCGAACGCACCGGGGAAGAATGTCCCCCCGCGAGAGCCCTGTCAAGTCGCCGCCGAAGCGGGGTACCATTCGCTGACGCCATGCCCCCCAGCCCCGCGGTGCTCGAGGCGCTCGACACGCTGCTGCCGCCGCTGCTCGGCACGCTCGAGCGCATCACGTGGGTGCAGCGCCACCTCTTCCCGCCCATGGCCGATCGCCTGGCGTCGGAGCTCACGCCGCGCGCGGCCGCCCTGGACGGGCCGCTCCGGGTCCTCGAGGCGATCGAGTGGCCGGCCGACTTGCGCTTCATGCGGGACCGCTTGGTGGACGTGACGCGCCGGACGCTCGCCCTGGTGGAGGCCTTCGGGGACGCGGCGCGCACGCCGGAGGACCCCATCGGCCTCTACCGCGCGCTCCGACGCTTTGCGCCCCTGCAGGAGGCGCTCTATCCGCTGGCGCCGGTGCTGGACCCGGTGAGCCGCTGGTTCCTCGATCCCGCATGGCGCGATGACGAGGCCCTCGTCGCCCGGTTGCGGGCCGCTGCCCTGCGCGACGACGACGTCCGCGTCGGGGTACTGCATTCCAAGAACGAGCGCGACGCCCGCGGCGGGTTCTCTCTCTACGTGCCGGAGACGTGGAACGCGGGGTCGGCGCCGGCCCTGATCGTGGCGCTACACGGCGGTCATGGCCACGGGCGGGACTTCCTGTGGAGCTGGGTGCGGGAGGCGCGCGCCCGCGGCATGCTCGTGCTCGCGCCCACCTCGCGGGACCGCACGTGGTCCATCATGGGCGGGGAAGACGTGGACGCGGACAATCTGCGCGCCATGGTGGCGTCGGTGGCCGACCGCTACGCGGTGGACCGGAGCCGCGTGCTGCTGACCGGGATGTCGGACGGCGCCACCTACGCGCTCCTCTGCGGCCTGGGTGACGAGATGCCCTTCACCCACCTGGCCCCCATGTGCGGCGTGCTGCACCCGTATCTCCTCGGAGGCGGCATCGCCGGCGCTCGGGACCGCCCGATCTATCTGGTCCACGGTGCGCTGGACTGGATGTTCCCGCTGCCCACCGCGCACCTGGCGCGCGAGACCCTGCTCGCGGTGGGCGCGCGGCTCGTGTACCGCGAGATCGAGGACCTCTCCCACACCTATCCGCGCGACGAGAACCCGCGCGTGCTCGACTGGCTCAACGCGAAAGCGTAGGCGTCGCGGTGAGCTCGGCGGGGCGGCTCCGGGCGGTGAGCAGCGCGGGCAGCACGGCGAGCGCGGCCACCAGCCCCGCCAGCGCGCCGAGGGTGAGGAGCAGCCCGAGACTCCAGATGCCCTGGTGCCGGGCCACCAGCAGGGCGCCGAACCCCGCCATGAGCGCGAGCCCGTTGAGGAGCACGGCGAGGGCCGTGCTGCGGGGCAGGGTGGTCCTGGTGCCGTCCGCGGCCGCTTCCATGTGGCGCACCATCACGTTGACCCCGTACTCGGCGGCAATGCCCATGATGAGCGGCAGCCCCCAGACATTGGCCAGGTTGAACTTGAGGCCGAGCGGGACCATGAGGCCGAGGGTCCAGATGGTGCCCAGGACGAGCGGGGTGAGGGCGAGCAGGCTCTCGCGCACGCGCCGCAGGACGAGCAGGATGACGGTCGCCACCAGGAGGAGGGCGTATAGCGTGCCTTCCACATAGGCCCGCTCGATCAACTGGATCGTTTCGTAGGTGATGACGGGGGAGCCGGTGACGTCGGGGTCCACGCTGCGCAGGTCGGTGGTGAAGCGATGCGCGGCCTCGCGCTCCCAGATATTCACGGCGGGATGGATGCGGATCAGGAACTGCCCGCTGCGGCCGACGTGCCGCTGGCGGAGCCCTTCGGGCAGGCTCTCGGGCGTGACGGCGCCCGGGTCGAGGCGCTCCCGGAAGGTCTGCATCTTCTCGGCGAAGTCCCGGGCGAGCGCGTCGCCCAGGGGGCCGAGGGTGCGGCGTATCGACGACGCCTCGGCGCGCCCGAGCCGCCCGGAGAGCAGGCCGAGCCGTGCGTGCAGCGCGGCCAGGGGTGCCGCGGCAGGATTCCCGCGTCCTTCCGACACCGCCAGGCCGAGACGCCGGTGAAGCGCGTCCACCGCGGTGTGCAAACGCTGGGGATTCAGCGGCGCGGGGGGCGCCACCTGGATGTCGGCGACCTCGGGGGCCATCTGGCGCAGGATGGCGCGCTTGGCCTCCTGCTGCTCCGGTACCAGCGGGAGCACGCTCTCCACGCGCGAGACCGAGGGGAGCGCGGCGAAGGCGGCCTGCTTTGCGCGTAGCTCGTCGAGCGTCCGGGCGGTGGCGAGCCCGGTGAAGCCGGAGCGCCCGGCCCGCTCGAGCACGCGTCGCTCCCACTCGACCGACTCGGTGCCCTTGGCCTGGAGGTTGAGGAGGTTGTAGTCGAAGCCGACCCGCGGGATGGCCACCAGGGCGGCGGCGGTGAGGACGGCGGCCACCGCCAGCACGGGGACCCGATGCCGGGCGAGCCACTCCAGCGCCGGCGCGTCCAGCCGGGCCCGCGGGTCGGCGGCGCCGCGCGGCACCCACGCGCGGCCCCGGTCGGTGAGGGCAAGCAGGGCGGGAAATACCGTGAGCATGGCGAGGAAGGCGACCAGGATGGCGATCGCCGAGACGATACCGAACTCGCGGATCCCGCGGAACTCGGTCAGCCCGAGGACCGCGAACGTCCCCGCCGCGGTGAGGGCCCCGAGCAGGATGCCGGGCCCCGCACGCTCCGCCGTCCGTTCCAGCGCGGCCCCTACCTCCAGCCCCCGCGCGCGCTCCTCCTCGTAGCGGAAGAGGAAGTAGATGCCGTAGTCGATGCCGATCCCCACCATCAGCGAGATGAACATGACCGAGAAGACGGTGAGCTGCCCGATGGTCAGGGTGATCACGCCCAGCGCGCACAGGAGGCCGAGCCCCAGCGCGGCCAGCATCAGGAGCGGCCGCCGGATCTCTCGGAAGGCGAGGAAGAGCAATCCCGCGACCACGGCGACGGCGAGCGCGGTGGCCAGGCCGCTGTCCCGGAAGGCCGTGGTCATCTCGTCGTTGGACAGCGCGGGGGCCCCGGTCACGCCGACGCGCACGCCCGGGAACTCCGCGCGGAGGCGCGCGATCACGGCGCGGAGCTCGGCGATCTTCTCCTGATTGTCGGTGAAGGAGCCCTCGCGCCGCGTCTGCTCGACGAACACGAAGAGCAGGCGACCGTCCGGCGCCGCAAAATAGCCGTCCCCGCCGCGGCCCGGATTGGGCGCGTTGAAGAAATCACCCCACGGGGACTGGTAGGGAGCCGGCGGTCCCTCGAGCCGAGCCTCCATCTGGGTCAGTAGCCCGTCGAGAATGGCGAAGTTCGGCGGGGCGGCCTTGTCGTCGAGTCCGAAGCCGATGAAGCGGGCCACGAAGGCGCGCCCCACCTCCTGGTTGATGCCCTCGAGCAGGCGGTCCAGGCTCGGGTGGGCCGCGTAGGAGGTGGCGAACTCCTGGTGATCGAAGAGCTGGTCGTGCAGCGACGCGAGCGTGTCGAGGGGGAGATACAGGAGCCCGTGACGCTCGAAGAACCCGCGGTCCAGGCGGTAGGTGATGCGCGAGAAACGATCCGGCCGGGCGGCCAGGGCCTCCGCCAGGCGACCCACGAAGCGCCGCGATTCCTCTCCGCTGTCGGAGTCCACCGCCACCACGATGTCGTTCAGCTCGCCGAAGTCCTGGAGGTACTCGCGGTAGAGCGCGGCGTAGCGCGCGCTGGCCGGGAGCAGGCGGGCCATGGAGCTCTGGAACCCCAGCGCGTGCATGGTCCAGAGGCTCGCGGCCACCGCCAGCATCAGGGCCACCCCCAGGGTGACCCATGGACGGCGCGTGGAGAGCTGGACCAGCCGGAGGAGGATCCGGCTGCTCGGCCGAACCGTGGTCAACGCCCGCCCGGCCCGGGCACCAGGACGGGAAGCGCCGCGGGCAGCACGCGGAGCACCTCCGCGGGCGCGCCCGAGGCCGTCACCGACACGTGGGCGCCGCGCAGGCGCTGCACGTGCCGCCACCGTCCGGGATGGTGGAGAACGAATCCCAGGAGGACCGCGATGAGGGCCAGGTTGGACCGCCGCGGCACGATCAGCACATCGAGCAGCCCATCGAAGGGATTGGCGTCGGGGGTGAGTGGGAGATACCCCCGATAAGTTGGCACATTGGCCACGATGGCCATGGCGGCGTCGCTCGTCACGCGGCGCCCGTCCACCGTGACCTCGACGGACGGGGGCGGGGTGGTGCGGACCAGCTCCACCGCCGACCGAACATAGGTGAGATAGCGGAGCATCCCCGATTTCGGCGGCACCCGCTCCTCCACGCCCAGCTTGATGGTCTCGAGGAAGCCGAAGCTCCGGCTGGAGAGGAAGAGCCCGCCGCCCTTGTCTTCCTGTCCCACGTCGGCCGGCAGGACCCGGCCCGCGCGCAGCAGGCGTACGACGAAGTCGGGATCCGCGCGATGACCGAAGGTGCGGGCAAAGATATTGCCGAAGCCGGTCGGCACGGGGAGGAAGCGGGCGCCGAGCCGCACCGCCACCGGGGCGAACTCGCTGAGCGTGCTGTCACCGCCCACGCAGATCAGGGCGTCGAGCGGCTCACGGGTATCCTCGACCCAGATGCGGGCCTCGGTCGAGTCGCGGAACACGCGGGTCCGGGCGTCATACCCCTCGGCGCGCAGACGCTGCTCCAGGCTCCGCGCGACCGCGAGCCCCCGGCCATTGCCGGACACTGGATTGACGACGAGCTGAAGTGGGCGCACCGACAGCCTATGGTAATATGAGCGCCCGCTCACGGCGAACGCATTCATGGTGAGACGACTCGAGCCGAAGGACCTGCCCCATCAGTTCGGCGGCTCCCCCGAGGAAGTCGGCCGCAACCTGGATAGCCTCACCAAGGCCAACCGCTACTTCGGTGGCGTCCGCAGCCTGGCCCGGCCCCTGCACCGCCTGCTGCTCGGGCACCGCGGCCGGCCCGTGCGCCTGCTCGACGTGGGCTGCGGGCGCGCCGAGGCCGCGCGCCGGCACGTGGAATGGGCGCGCGCCCAGGCGATCGACCTCCGCGTCACCGTGGTCGATCGGGACGCCGACGTCATCGCCCATGCCCGCCGCGGGTGCCAGGGCTATCCCGAGATCCGCATCGTCCGCGGTGACGCGCTCGGGCTCCCGTTCCGCCCGGGGGCCTTCGATTATGTGTCGGCCTCGATGCTGCTGCACTACTTCGGCACCGAGGAGGCGGCCGGCATCGTGCGCGGATGGGCGGCGCTGGCGGGTCGGGCGGTGATCGTGAGCGACGTGCGCCGGCACTGGTTTCCCTGCGCGGCGATCTCGGTGCTCTCGCGGCTGTCCGGCAGCCCGCTGTTCGGGGCGGGGTCCCGCCGGACCGTGCTCCGCGGCTTCACGCCGGCCGAGCTGAGCAGGCTGGCCCGCGAGGCGGCACTGGGTCGATGGAGGCTCACGCGTCACTTCCCCTTCCGGCTGGCCCTGGTGGGATTCGTGGCGGCAGACTAGCGCCGCGCCACCAGGCGCCGGAACACGGCCCCATGGGCGAAGCCGTAGGGGGCCGCCAGCTCGGCGGCGTTCTTCTTGACGCGCGCCCCGATGGTCTCGCCCGACGGCACGTTGAAGCCCGGCACCTGGCTCTCATGGCGAACGAGGGCGGCGATCTGCCGGTCCACCGCGTCCGACACGTCCACGATCGCGTCGGGCGCGTCGGCCCCCCAGTACCAGAGCTCGCGGACCTTGTGCGGCTCGAGCCCGTCCCGCGTGACGTGCTCGGGGAAGTGGAGGTGGTCGCGCGCGTAGGGATACACCGCGTCCGTCGTCACGATGCCGGCCTTGCGATGGTCACGGTGCTGGAAGCCCTTCATGCGGTACGGATCGTGGACGAACACGGTGTCGGGGCGGTGCTGGCGGATGGCGCGCACCACGTCGCCGAGGAAGGCGCGCGTTTCCTCCAGCTCGCCGTCGGGATAGCCCAGCATGACGACGTGCTTCACCCCCATGAAGTCGGCGGCGGCCCGCTGCTCCTCCGCCCGGCGCTGGGCGAGCGCGGCCGGGGTCAGCGTGCGGTCGGCGCTGCCCGCGTCGCCGTTGGTGCACAGCACGTACGTCACCTCGCAGCCCGCCGCCACCCACTTGGCGATCACGCCGCCGGAGCCGATCTCGGCGTCGTCCGGGTGGGCGAAGACCACCATGGCCCGGGCGGGGACCTCCGTCACCACCTCGAGCGGGCCCTGGTCCGCGCTCATCGCGGGCGCGCCGCCATCTGGGCGGGGTCCATCCCGTAGAAGAGCCCGCCCCCGGTGTCGCCCGGGCGAGGCCAGGGGTGCGCGCGCAGCACGCGCTCGTCGATCTCCGTGCCCCAGCCCGGCGCGTCGCTCAGCCAGATGTGGCCGTCGCGGATCTCCGGGGGCCTCGTTACCAGCGCGCCTTTCCAGGGCACGTCGTCGATGTCGATCTCCATGATGCGGACATTGGGCAGGACGGCGCAGAGGTGCAGCGAGTGCAGGTCGGCGAGGTGGCTGTAGTAGTTGTGCGGCGCGATGTTGATCTCGCAGGCCTCGGCGAGGCGGCCGATCTGTACCGCCTGGGAGAAGCCGTTCCACGGCACGTCGATGATGGCCACGTCCACCGCGTGCTTTTCGAGGAAGGGCCGGTATTGCCGGAGCGACACCAGGCTCTCGCAGGAGGCCAGCCGGGTGGAGGTGGACTGCTTGATCTGCAGCAGCGCGTCCGGGTCCCAGTTGTCGTACTCGAGCCACTGCATGTCGTACTTCTCCAGCAGCTTGGCGATGCGGAGCACGCCCTCGGTCCGGAAGTTGTAGTTGAGATCGAGGCAGAGCCCCACCTTCGGTCCCACCGCGTCGCGGAAGGTCCCGATGAGGCGGTCGATGGCGTCGAGGATCTCCACCGTGGGCGCCCCGTCGGTGGTGTTGATGCCGCTGCCGAAGCCCGGGAAGTAGACGGTGGCCGGATCGCCGGGGATGACCATGTTCGTCTTGAGCGCGGTGAAGCCCCGCGCCACCACCTCGCGTCCCAGCGCGGCGATGTCGTCGTAGGTCTTGAGCGGCGGCGTGCCCAGCACCGTGCCCATGCGGGCCCGGGTGGTCCCGCAGTGCGACCAGTACAGCCGCATGCGGTCGCGCAGGGGCCCGCCGAAGAGCTCGTACACCGGCACCCCCAGCGCCTTGGCCTTGATGTCCCAGAGGGCGAGCTCGATGCCGGCCATCGCCTTGTGCGAGATGCCGCCCAGGTTCTGCCGCGTGGCGCGCAGCATGTCCCAGTACAGGCGCTCCACCGGGCGCGGGTCCTGGCCGACGAGTAGCGGCGCCAGATCGCGCACGCAGCCGGCGAGGCCGTGGGGACTGCGATTGTCGCTGCACTCCCCCCAGCCGACGAGCCCCCCGTCGGTCTCGATGCGGACGAAGGTCCAGGGTCGCCAGCCGCCGTCACAATGCAGCGCCTCTACACGCGCGATCTTCATCGGGCCTCCTGGTCGGGAATTGCGGGCACGCCATCTTACCCCAGGGCGGCGGCAGGGGAGCACCGCGGGGCTATACTGCCCCCATGACGACATCCAGCGCTCACGCGTTCCGTCCGCATCCGGGGCTGCGTCAGGGATTCTCCAGCGAGGTGCCGCTGCCGACGCGGCTCGTCTCCAACGAGGAGTTCGCGCCGCTGCCGCCGACCGCCGCCCAGCGGCGCGTGGAGGCGCACATCCTGGCGGAGGCCGGGCGGCTGGCGCCGCGGCTCGGTCTCGGCCGCCGCGAGTTCCTGCGGACGGGCGGGGGCATGGCGGTCTCGCTCCTGGCCATGAACGCGGTGTTCGGGCGCTTCTTCGACGTGCTCCCGGTGGAAGCGGCGGATCCGGTCGCCTTCCAGGAGCGCAAGGGTGACCCCGCCTTCATCTTCGACGTGCAGCTGCACTACGTGGGCGCGGGCTACGATCCCGGTGACACCGAACGCGCGCGGGGCGGGGTGAGCAAGCAGGGGTTGCTCGGGCTTCGTCGGAACTCGCGGCGGCTCAACCCGAAGCTTGCCGCCGACCGCGGCACGCTGGCCGATCTCGCCTGGGAGAACATGGTGAAGGAGGTCTTTCTCGACAGCGAGACCAGCATCGGGCTCATCTCCACGCCCCCCGGTCCCTATCCGCAGGAGGCGGTGGTGCCCCCCCGGGAGATGACCCATATCCGGGACGAGATCAATCGCGTTACCCAGTCGCGGCGCATGCTGGCGCACGGGCTGGTGACGCCCCAGCTCGGCCAGGCCGACCTCGACTTCATGGACATGCAGGCGGCCACCCTCAAGGTGGACGCGTGGAAGGCCTATACCGGCGCGGCGCCCAAGGGCTTCGACCGCGGCTGGTTCATGGACGACGAGAAGGTCGCCTATCCCATGCTGGAGCGGGCCCGCCGCCTCGGCGTGAAGCGGCTCTGCGTGCACAAGGGCCTGCCCCTGGGCCCGGTGGCGGACTTCAATCACCCGCGCGACTTCATCAAGGCGGCGCGGGACTTTCCCGATCTCGACTTCCTCGCATATCACGCGGGTCTCCTCTCCGTGTCCGCCACCGGGCAGACCGCGGAGGTGCCCTGGACCAGCGAGTTCTGCCGCATGAAGAAGAAGGAGCCCGGCCTCCGGAACATCTACCTGGAGCTGGGCTCCACCTTCGGGCAGCTCGTCACCACCAACCCCACCGCCTGCGCGCATCTCCTGGGGCAGGCCATCGACGCCTTCGGCGCGGACCACGTGCTCTGGGGCACGGACTCCATCTGGTACGGCTCACCCCAGTGGCAGATCGAGGCCTTCCGGCGCTTCGAGATCCCCCCCGCGCTGGTGGAGAAGCACGGCTATGCGCCGCTCACGCGCGCCGTGAAGGAGGGGATCTTCGGACTCAACGCGGCGCGCGTGTTCGGGGTGGACCCGAACGCCGCGCGCCACGAGATCCCGAAGGACTACCTGAGCCGGATCAAGATGTCCTATCTCGACGAGGGACCGGCGCCCAGCCACCGCTGGTACGGCTGGGTCACTCGCTGAGCCACACCGTATCGAGCTGCTGATTGATGTAGTGACTGGGCGTGATGGTCCAGCCGCGCACCTTGGCCAGGTGCGGGACGATGCGCTGCCACTGGAAGGTCATGATGTAGTGGACTTCCTCGTCGTACAGGCGCTTCTCGAAGGCGCGCAGCAGCTTCTTCCGCTCCTCCGGATCCACCGCGCGGGACTGCTTCTCGTAGAGCTCGTCCATCACCGCGTCCTTGTGCCGGCTGAAGTTCACGGGTGACGTGCTGAGGAACCAGTGCAGGTCCATGTCAGGCTCGACGATCGAGTTGCACGGCGCGTTGGTGGAGACCTCGAAGTCCCCGTTCTTTTGCGCCTGAAGCCAGGCGGCCGTCTCCAGCACCACCTGCTTGACGTTGAGCCCGACCTGCCGCCACTGGTCGATGAGCCAGATGGCGACCGGCTCGTAGGGCTGCGGCACCGCGCGGTTCAGGAGGGTGAAGGACAGGCCCTCCGCGCCGGCCTCCTTCAAGAGACGCCGTGCCTCCACGCGGGCGGCATTGATGTCACGTCCATAGCCCGCTAGCTTGGCCAGCTCCTCGGGCGGGGTGGCCCACGGGGTGCCCGGCACCTGGATGCCGGCGACATCCTTGACGATGGCGATGCGGGACAACGCCTTGGAGCCTTCGTACCGGTCCAGCGCGAGGGAGAGCGCGCGGCGGACCCGCTTGTCCTCGAACGGCTTCTTGTTCTGGTTCATCGCCACCTGGATGGAGCAGTTCCAGGCGCTCTCCTGCACGGTGAGCTTGTTGCCCAGCGCCGCCACCATCGAATCCCGATCCGCCGGGGTGAAGCCGCGGAACTGGATCATCGCGCGCTCCCCGCGTACCGCCGCCACCTGTGCGGAGGCGCTGGGAATGAAGATCGCCCGGAAGCCGTCCAGGTAAGGCTTGCCCTTGTCCCAGTAGTCGGGGTTCTTCTTGCCCACCCAGTGCGAGCCGCGCACGTACTCGACGAACTTGAAGGGCCCCGTCCCCATCACGTTCTTCTCGTACCAGCGCGGGTCGGCGGCGAGGAGATCGGCCTTGTAGATCCAGTTCCAGGGCGAGGCCAGGCTCGCCATGAAGGATCCTTCGTACCACTTGAGGCGAAAGATCACCGTGTCGGTCGCCGGCGCCTCCACCGCCTCGATCGCCCGGTACTGCTCCTTCCGGCTCGACACCACGCCCGGCGGCGGGAAGATGATGTGATCGTAGGAGGCCTTGACGTCTCGCGAGGTGAGGACGCTGCCGTCGTGGAACTTGACGCCCCGGCGGATCTTGAAGGTGTGGGTGCGCCGGTCCGGCGAGGCCGTCCAGGACTCGGCGAGGTCGCCGATGAACTTGGTGCCGGTCCGGTCAGTGGGATCCACCCGGATGAGGAGGTTGTAGTGCGGCGCCCCCGGATGGAGCATCGCGAAGGTCTCTTCCCGGTGGGCGTCGAAGCTCGGCGGCTCCGCGGGCACCACGAAGACGAGCTCGCCGCCGGGGCGGGGCTTGTCCTGAGCCGGGGCGGCCAACGGGGCGGCGAGGGCCAGCGCGCCCGAGAAAATCAAGGAGACGAACCGGATCTGGGTCGGGGTCAAGTTCCACCTCCCGCGTCGGTGAAGGGTGGGGGAAGGACACACGGGGTCTCGAGACGGGTCACCATGCGCGGCGGCGAGTCAAGTCGCCGGAATCCTACCATATCGGCGCCCGGGACCGCCGGGCGGTCACGTGCGATATAGCGCCTTGAGCCACGGCGGCGCCACGAACGTGGTGAGCATGACCACGACGATGAGCGCGGCGTAGAGGTCGTCGCCGATGACGCCGGCGGCGAGCCCGGCTCCGGCGAAGATGAGTCCAACTTCCCCGCGCGGCACCATGCCGACGCCGATCGGCCACCGACGTACGCCTCGCTGGTAGATCGCGAGCCCGGCCGCGAGCTTGGCGGCGATGGCAGCCGCGGTGAGCAGCACCGCGATCCCGAGCTGCGCGTTCTCGGCGAAGGGGTTCAGCATCGCGGGCTGAACCTTCATCCCCACCGTCACGAAGAAGACCGGCACGAGCAGGTCGGCGACCGGCTTGATCCGCTCCTCGATGTGCTCGCGGCGCTCCGTGGTAGCCAGCACCAACCCTGCCGCGAATGCGCCAATGATGGTCGCCAGCCCCATCATGTCCGCGACGACGGCGAGCGCCACGGCGAAGACCATCGAAGAGACGAGCAGGGCGCCCCGCGCCCGCATCCTCGCGACCATCTTCACGAGCGTTGGCGCCAGGCGGATCCCGACCAGGATTGCGGCCACCAGGAATGCGATGGCCTTCGCGGACAAGAGGGCGACGGCGAAGATGGAGACGCCACCGGTTTGCGCTACCCCGGTCACGACGGCAAGGATCAGAAGACCGAGGATGTCGTCCACGACCGCCGCCCCGAGCACCACTTTTGCCGCCACGTCCTGAAGTCGGCCCAGGTCGGCGAGCACCCGGGCCGTGATACCCACGCTGGTCGCGGTGAGGGTGGCTCCAACGAACACCGCCACGAGCGGGGGGTGGCCGAGCCCGCGCATGATCCCGAACCCCACCGCGAAGGGCACCACCACGCCCACGAGCGCGACCAGCGCGGCCTGGATGCCCGCGCGAAGGAGATCGCCGAGGTCGGACTCGAGCCCCACCTCGAACAGGAGGATGAGCACGCCCAGCTCGGCGAGGGCGTGAAGCGCCTCGGACTCGTGCACGAGGCCCAGGACGCCGGGGCCGATGATCACTCCAGCCAGCAGCTCGCCCAGGACCGCCGTCTGGCCGATCCGCTCCATGCCCTCGCCCGCCACCTTGGCGGCGAACCAGACGAGGACGAGCCCCAGCAGCATCTCGCGGAGTTCCATGACCTGACTATCGTCCTCGGCCGCTCACGAGCTCATACCCAGCGCTGCGCACCTGGTCCGGACGTCTGCCACCGATCCGCAATTCCTCACGTATTCGACGAACGCGCCGAGCGGTGTCGCCTCGACGCTGTCCGGCCGGACGTCCCGGGTGAGTCGGGTGAGGACGGCCCGACCTTCCTCGCCGTCGAGGTTGCAGGTGAAGATTCGATCGGAGCTGAGCCCCATGAACTTTACCGCCTCGATGGTCAGCATCCCTCCCTTGAAGCCCCCTTTCTCGTGATTGACCACGATCTTCTCGCCGCTGTCGAGCGTGATCTGACAGTATGCGCCGGCCCTGGGATCGGTGACGAACCGTCCGACTTTGGCCATGATGCCCTCCTCCCTCGTTGCCCTTCCCGATGGTGTCTCCTCGTTGGATGTCGCCGTTAGCACGCAAGCGTCCCGCGATGGGGCCGCCGACCATCTCGGAGGCGGAGGACGATCTAGTGAGGATCTTCGGACGGCGAAGAGAGCGCGCAGACGGACCGGGGCAGGCACTGGGCCGCGGATCTCGCGAGACGGACGACATCGCTGAGGGGTGACAGCCGATGCCGGAGGTCGATGTGCGGCGAGGGGAGCACGAACGAGCCCGCGTTCAGGATTGGGAGTACCACGACCTCGACGACGAGCCGGCCGCGGACGACCCGGGTCCCCTCCGCCGAGTCATCGGCCTCGAACACGAACGCTCCCGGCATCGCGGGCAGCGAGAGGTCGAGCGTCAGATAGACGAGGATCGCCACGAGCAGCGCGCGCCGGTTCACGGGGCTGATCTTAACCTTCCGCCAAGCGCATGCAAAGCGGGGTGGGAGGATGCGGTATGATTCCTCCCGGCGATTTTGGAGTGTCCGCAGTGTCCCAGGGGAGGAGCGTCCGATGAAGATCAAGGCGGCCAATGGGTTTGCGCGGATCCTCAAGGCGGAGGGGATTCCGTGGGTGAGCTGCTATCCCACCAACCACGTGAACAATGCGCTCGGCGAGGAAGGCGTCCCCATCCTCATGATGGGGGAGGAGCGTTTCGCGGTGGCGGTGGCCGACGGGGTCTCGCGCGTGACCAACGGGAAGCAGATCGGCGTGTGCACCGTGATGGCCAATCTCAACGCGGCCGGCATCCAGATGGCCTACGGCGCCATCGCCCAGGCATGGGAGGACTCCTCCCCGCTGCTCGTGATCGCCGAGGGCGTCGGCGTCGGCGCCAGCCGCCACACGCACTACGACATGGCGGAGGCCTTTCGGTCCGTCACCAAGTGGGTGGGCAAGGTGGACCGCGCGGACCTCGTGCCGGACTACGCGCGGCGCGCCTTCACCCATCTCCGGTCGGGGCGGCCCGGGCCCGTGCTCCTCATCATCCCCCGCGATCTCGGCGAGTACGACGAGGCCGAGCACCCGTACTCCACCGTGAAGGGCTGGCGGTCCGGTCCCGATCCCGACGACGTGCGGTCCGCCGTCAAGGCGCTGCTCGCCGCCAAGGATCCGCTGCTCTACGTGGGCGAGGGCGTGCTCTACGCCGACGCCACCGCCGAGCTCCGGCAGTTCGCCGAGGCCGCCCAGGTGCCGGTGCTCACCACGCTGAAGGCCAAGGGCGCGTTCCCCGAGAATCACCCGCTGTCGGTGGGCGTGCGCGGGTCGCTCGCCGAGCACTTCCTCCGCAAGGCCGATCTCCTCTTCTCCGTGGGCTCCAGCCTCTTCCCCAACCGGTTCAGCCACGCCATCCCCGACGCGGAGCAGAAGGCCATCGTCCAGTGCACGGTGGACCTCCTGGACATCAACCGGAGCTACGAGACCCGCCACGCCGTGATCGGGGACGCGAAGCTGACGCTCCAGGCTCTCCTGGGCGAGCTCTCGGCCCGGATGGGCGGGGCGCGCAAGAAGCCGGAGCTGATCGAGGAGATCCGCAAGGGCAAGGCGGAGTTCCTCGCCAAGTTCCGTCCCCTCATGGAGTCGAACGAGACGCCGCTCAACCCCTACCGTGTGTTCGGCGACCTCATGAAGGTGCTCGACCCCATGAACTCGTTCGTCACCGCGGATTCCGGCAACACGCGCGACCAGACGAGCACGGTGTACGAGGCGCAGATCCCGCGCGGCTATCTGGGCTGGGGCAATGTCTCGACGCTGGGCTTCAGCCTGGCGGGCGCGGTGGCGGCCAAGCTCGCCTATCCGAACCGCCAATGCGTCAACGTCACCGGGGACGCGGGCGTGTGCTACATGATGGGCAACTTCGAGGCGGTGGCGCGCTACAAGATCGGCATCACCACGATCCATATCAATAACGGCGGGTACTCGGGATATGGCCCCGGCTTCTGGGGCGCCGGGCACGACCCCCATACCTGGCAGGTCTCCGACCACAACGCGGCCTGCATGTCCTCCATGGCGCGGGCGGTGGGCTTTCACGGCGAGGACGTGAGCCAGCCGTCGGAGGTGGTCCCGGCGCTCCGGCGTGCCCTCGACGAGAATGCCAAGGGGCGGCCGGCCTTTCTCGAGTTTCTCTGCTCGCATCACCCCGTTCACGGCGGCTGGGTGCGTTCCGGCGCGGGCGGCCATTGATCGCGGTCACCCGGCTCGCCGCGGGCTTCGCGGCCCGGGTGGAGGGCGCCGATCTCACGCGCCCGCCTGGACGAGGCGACGTGGGGGGAGATCCGCGCTGCCTTCGAGGAGCACTCCGTGCTGGTCTTCCACGACCAGCCCCTGGACGACGAGTCGCAGATCGCCTTCAGCCGCCGCTTCGGCCCCCTCGAGGTGAGCGGGAGCGTCAATCCGGCGGCGGGCACTCATTTCGCGCGCCAGTCGAACCTGGACGTGAAGACCGGCGACCCGATCCCGGCGGAGGACCGCCGGATGGTCTATCAGCGCGCCAACATGCTGTGGCACACCGACTCCTCCTTCAAGACGGTGCCCTCACTGTGCTCGCTCCTCTCCGGGCGGATCGTGCCGCCCGAGGGCGGTGACACGGAGTTCGCGAGCACGCGCTGCGCCTACCCGAGCCTGCCGGAGGACCTGCGGCGGAAGGTCGAGGGGGCGGTCGCGGTGCACAGCTTCGCCTGGTCGCGCGATCAGGTGCAGCCCGGCTTTTTCACCGACACGGAGCGCGCGGAGTACCCGCCCGTCCGCCATCCGATGGTGCGCGTCAATCCCGTCAACGGGCGGAAGGCCCTCTTCCTGGGCGCGCATGCCTCCCACATCGAGGGGATGCCGCTGGAGGAGGGCCGCGCGCTCCTCGCGGCCATCCTGGAGCACGTGACGCAGCCCGAGTTCCGCTACCGTCACCGGTGGCGGGAAGGGGATCTCGTGATCTGGGACAATCGCTGCGTGCTCCACCGCGCGACGCCCTTCGACGCCGGCCGGCACCGGCGCCTCATGCAGCGGACCACGGTGGCCGGGGACGCCACCGAGGCGCGCCCCCTAGGTCAGATGCAAAGCTGACTAGCCGCGAGACTCCGGCGCGCAACACTCGGGAGAGCGCGGCCAGTGCGAAGAAACCCAAGCCCAGCAACTGAAAGGACCACGGCTGCGGGATCTGGGCGATGACCAGTTGCGGCTCGCCGTAGAAGAAGTCGTCCATCACCACCAGGTCGATGGTCGGGGTCTCGTTGGGCCCCAGCGCCGCGGTGCCGGTGACGATCCGAATGGAGCCGATGAGCGGATCACCGGGATCAGTGGTGATCCCGAAGAACGAGAACGTCTGGTCGCCCTGGAAGGCCGGCACGTCGAAAACGCCCAGGGAATTACCGTTGGTGTCGAAATATTCGATGGTCGTCGCGCCCGACACGTCCACGTCCGAGAAGACCGCCCCGAAGCCCCGCACCCCTGCCGCCACGGCACCGCCCGAGCCCGGGATCGAGAAGGACCCGTCTGTGACGTTGCTGCCCACGGGGGCGAACAGTCGGTTCGCGCTGAAGGGCGCGAAGAGATTGGCGTACGTCGCGTTGATCAGGTCGAGGCTCAGCAAGCCGCCCGTGACCGGAGCCTGGGTCAGCCCGGTGCCCGGCGTGGTGAAGGTGCCGCCCCGCGTGTTCTGAAAGACGATGAAGGGCGTTGCCGGAGCGGTGCCGTCGGTCGCGCCCCCGCCATCCCAGTTGATCTCGCGGCGGCCAGCCCCCAACGGGCCGGCGTCATTGGCGTTGTTAGGATCCCCGAGGGCCGCTCGATATGCGTCCACAGTGGCCTGGATCGCGAGCGCGTTCGCACCCGCGCCGCTGAACATACTGACCGCGCCAGCGTCGATCGGCGCCGCCAGGAGCGTTCCTGCCAGCGCCACCACGATTGACCGCATTGTCACTGTCATGAATGCTCCCCCTGCCTGTTCGCTTAGTGCATGGGAAGTGCCGGGGCGAGCATGCGCCTGGAAAGATAGCGAATCCATCGGGGCGAAGAGGTTGGGTCTTTAAGAATCGTAAAGTTTTCCGACAATGCGTCAGAGGATAATCTGCATAAGATAGCGTAATAGCTCATGTTCAGCGCTGTAGCCTGATGGTAATAAAACGTCCACTTTCTGGTAAAAGTTTACACTTCCGCGGGTAGATCGCTGGGCGATCGCAGGCCAATTCAGCAGGGGGCGGCTCGACCGCGGTCCGGTTGGCCCGCGCGCGGCGGGAGGCTATACTGAGCCCGACATGGCCTACAACGCTTGGTTTTCCTGCATCAACGGCTGCCCCGGAGAGTACGACCTCCGCGAGGTCATCTACCGCTGCCCCACGTGCGGGGACCTCCTCGAGGTCCAGCACGACATGGAGGCGCTCAAGTCGCGGTCCGCCGCGGCCTGGATCCAGCTCTTCGACGACCGCTACCGGCGCAACGTCTACCCGTACGGCTCCGGCGTCTGGGGCAAGAAGGAGTGGGTGGTCCCCTTCCTCGACAACGAGAATATCGTGTCGATGTACGAGGGCAGCTCCAACCTTCTCTGGGCCGACCGCTACGGCAAGGCGTTGCGCATCGACGACCTCTGGGTGAAGCAGTGCGGGAACTCGCATACGGGGTCGTTCAAGGACCTCGGCATGACGGTGCTGGTCTCCGTGGTCAAGCAGATGATTGCGGGCGGGGTGCCCATCGACGCGGTGGCCTGCGCGTCCACCGGCGACACCTCCGCCGCGCTGGGCGCCTACTGCGCGGCGGCCGGCATTCCGTCGGTGGTGCTCCTGCCCAAGGACAAGGTCTCCATCGCCCAGCTCGTGCAGCCGCTCGCCAACGGCTCCCTGGTGCTGTCGCTGGACACCGACTTCGACGGCTGCATGGCGGTGGTGCAGGAGATCACCAAGGAGAAGCGCATCTATCTGGCCAACTCGATGAACAGCCTCCGTATCGAGGGGCAGAAGACCGCGGCCATCGAGATCGTCCAGCAGTTCGACTGGGAAGTGCCCGACTGGATCATCATCCCCGGCGGCAATCTGGGGAATGTCCACGCGCTCGGGCAGGGGTTCCTGATGATGCAGGAGCTGGGGCTGGTGAACCGGCTGCCGCGCATCTGCCTGGCCCAGGCCGAGCAGGCCAACCCGCTCTACCGCTCCTATCTGGAAGATTTCAAGACGTTCGAGCCGATCACCGCCCGTCCTACCCTGGCGATGGCGATCCAGATCGGCAACCCGGTGTCGGTCAAGCGCGCCATCCGCACCCTCCAGAAGTTCAACGGGGTGGTGGAGCAGGCCTCCGAGCAGGAGCTGGCCGACGAGGCCGCGCGCGCGGACCGCACGGGCATGTTCAATTGCCCGCATACCGGCGTGGCGCTGGCGGCCCTGCGCAAGCTGGTGGACCGCAAGGTGATCCGCGCCAACGAGCGGGTGGTGGTCATCTCCACCGCCAACGGGCTCAAGTTCGCGGACCAGAAGGCGGCCTATCACATGGGCGAGCTGGCCGGCATCAAGCCCATCCACCGCAACAAGCCCGTCGAGCTGCCCCCGGACGCCAAGCGGGTGGCCCGGGCCATCGCGCGGCACGTCGAGAAATCGCGCCAGCTCGTGTCCTGATGACCGACCACATCGAGCCGCCGAAGAAGCCGCTGGGCCCCAGCACGCTCTCGGTGCACGGGGGCGAGACGCGTCCCAAGCCCGCCAACTCGCTGGCGACCCCGATCGTCCAGACCGCGACCTTCACCTTCGCCAACACCCAGGAGCTGAAGGACCACTTCGACGGCAAGATCGAGCGGGTCGAGTACGGGCGTTACGGCAATCCCACCCAGCGCGTCGCCGAGGCCAAGCTGACCGCGCTGGAGGGCGCCGGCGACTGCCTGCTCTTCGCCAGCGGCATGGCCGCCATGACCACCGCGCTCTTCGCCATGCTCTCGCGCGGCACCCATGCCGTGGTCACCGACGACAGCTACCGGCGCACCCGCCAGTTCCTCAACCAGACGCTGTCACGCTACGGCATCGAGGTCTCGACCGTGCCCGCCGGCGACTACGAGGCACTGGAGGACGCGATCCGGCCCACCACGCGCGTGCTGCTGAGCGAGTCGCCGACCAATCCCTATAACCGCGTGCTCGACCTCGAGCGGTTCGCGGCCATCGGGCGCAAGCATCGGGTGAAGACGGTCATCGACGCCACCTTCGCCACCCCCTACAATGCCCGGCCGCTGGAGTGGGGTGTGGATCTCGTCATGCACTCCGCCACCAAGTATCTGGGCGGTCACAACGATCTCCTGGCCGGCGCGGTGCTGGGCTCGAAGGAGCTGGTGGACGCGATCCGGGGACTGCAGGGCATCACCGGCGCCATCGTCGATCCCTTCGCGGCCTATCTCCTGGTGCGGGGACTCAAGACGTTCGCGCTCCGGATGGAGCGGCAGAACGCCAACGCGCAGGCGGTGGCGGAGTTCCTCGCCGCCCACCCCCGCATCGAGACCGTGCACTACCCGGGACTGCCCACCCATCGCGAGCACGACGTCGCGAAGCGGCAGATGCGCGGGTTCGGCGGCGTGGTCTCCTTCGAGGTGCGCGGGGATCTGGACGCGACCGCGCGGGTGGTCGACGCGTGCGCCATCCCGTACCTGGCGGTGTCGCTGGGCGGGGTGGAGAGCCTCATCGAGCAGCCCGCGATCATGAGCTTCTACGAGCTCACCACCGAGGAGCGTCTCGAGATCGGGATCAAGGACAACCTGATCCGCTACGCGGTCGGGATCGAGGACAGCTGACGATCTGATCGCCGACCTCGCCCAGGCCCTGGACCGCGCCTTCGCCGGCGCCTAGCTCCGACCGCGAGGATCAGTGGTCGGCGTCCGCGTCGTCGCGAAGGAACGCCCGCACGCGCTCCATCACCTCGTCCTTCGGGTAGATCCCGTTCACGAACCGCGCGCGGGCCAGCGGGTCCCCGGCGAAGAAGCGCTCGTAGAGCACCTGCCGGCTGCCGAACGACGTGCCGGCGATGTCCCACGCCAGCCGGAAGAGCTTCACGCGGTCGCGGGCGGCCGCCGTGTCGGTGGCCAGATACTGCTCGATGTGCGGCCCCAGCGGGCCGCCGAAATCGCGCTCGGTCGGGGTGATCATGAAGCTGCTCGATCCGAGGAGCTGCAGAATCTCCACCATGCGCGGGTAGGCGGTCATGAACAGGTTGCGTGTCATCTCGATCGGCACTTCCGCCGGACACATCACGCCCCACTCGTCGAGCTGCGCGTCGGCTTCGGCCGCCCGTGTGCACGCCTTCATCAGCTCCGTGTACTGGATCAGCTCGGCAAGTCTCTCCTCCGAATGAGGCAGCTGTGCGTTGCCGAGCGTTTCCGTCACGAGCAAGGCGACACCGAGCACGAACTCGCACTTCGCGATGTTCTTCGCGGCGCCCTGGTGCGCGGTGTGGGCCATCGAGTGGGTCCGCGCGCCGGTCCCGTTGATGAGACCCACGTCGCCGAGCAGGAACACACGCTCCCATGGGACCAGCACGTCGTCGAAGAACACGACGCAGTCCATTTCCTCGAAGCGCGATCCGAGCGGGTGATCGAAGTGCGACCGGCCGAGGTCGAAGCTCTCGCGGCACAGGAACCTCAATCCGGGCGTGCCGCACGGGATGGCGAAGTTCAGCGCAAATGGGCTATGGTCGCGCCCCATGTCGCTCATGCGCGGGGAGTACACCGCGATCTCGTCGGCCAGTGGGCCGAGCGTCGCCAGGATGCGCGAACCCCGGACAACGATGCCCGCGTCGGTCTCGCGGACGACGGCGAGGGCGGTACCGTCCTGGAGGTTCAGGCCTGACGCGCTGCGGCTCCGCTGCAGATTGATCAGAGCGTGCGTGAGGGTGAGATCGTGCTCGCGGATGTACTCGTGGTATCGCCGAACGTTGTCGCCAAACTCGGGCCGATTCTGCGCGAAATACGAAGCCGCGCCCGCCCAGGCCGCGTAGGTGACGTTCATGAAGTCCGGCGAGCGGCCCATCATCCCGCACGTGCGCCGCGCCCAGCGCAGCATCATGCCACGTCGGCGCTCCAGGTCCTCCCGGGTGCGCGGAATGATGAACGAAAGCCCGACCCGATCGCCGCTCGACGGCGACACGTACGTCATCTCGCCGCCCAGCGTCGGGTCGTGCTGCATGTCGTAGAGCGCAGCGACGGCCCGCGCCCCGTTCGCCAAGCCGGGATGCGTCGTCACGTCCTTCACACGCTCTCCACCCAGCCACACCTGCCGCTCCTGCTCCCGCAGGCCGTGGATGTACGCGTGTCCTGTTCGTGCTGGCATCTCATTGCGAATCTTAGGGCACTGACCCCCATTCGTCGAGGACATTGACCGAGGCACGGTGTCGGTCTAGTGTTTAGAACCGTGTCGATGAAATCCGCGCTCGCGAGCTGCGCCGTCCTGCTCGCCGCGGCCGCTAGCCCGGCTGCCGGCCAGGAGATCCGGCCGACGCTCGACAAGATCAAGGAGACCGGGATCATCCAGATGGGGAACCGGGCGACGTCCCGTCCATTTTCCTTCCTCGGCAGCGACGGGCGGCCGGCGGGATTCTCGGTCGACCTCTGCGGACAGGTGGCCGACGCGATCCGAGAGTCGCTGAAGCTCCCCGGGGGCCCTTCGCGACGGCCAGCCCGCTGGTGAAGGCCCTCTACCTCCTTCATAGCTGGCCGGACTGACCGTGAAGGACCTCATGTCGGAGGTACCGAGATGAGCAGGGATACCCGGCGCGCGGTGATACTGGCGCTCGCGCTCCTGTTCGCGGCGCCGTCTCTAGGACAGGGCGAGACGCTCGGCGAGGCTTACCTCCGCGTCAGCACGTCGGTCGTCGTGATCCGGGCGCGGGGGGAGGAGGTAGGCGACTTCGGCCCGGTCACGTTCTCGGAGATCGGCTCGGGCGTCCTGATCTCGCCGGATGGGAAGGTGGCGACCGCGGCACATGTGGTCCAGACGATGGAGGACATCACGGTGGAGTTCCTCGGCGAGGAGCCCGTGCCCGCGCGCGTTATCGCCTCCGAGCAATGGGCCGACATCTCGATCATCCAGGTCTCGGTGGTGCCCCGTGGCGCCACCGTGTCCAAGCTCGCCGACTCCGACTCCGTCTCCATCGGCGATCCGGTCTTCATCGTGGGCGCGCCCTACGGGCTCAGCTATTCGCTGAGCGACGGGATCATCAGCGCGCGATGGGCGCCCGACACGGTCACCAAGGACTTTCCGCTGGCCGAGTTCTTCCAGACCACCGCCACGATCAACACCGGCAACTCCGGCGGGCCGATGTTCAACCGGGCGGGCGAGCTGATCGGGATCGTCAGCCACAACATCTCGAAGTCCGGCGGGAGCGAAGGGCTCGGCTTCGTCGTCACCGCGAATACCGTGAGAAGCCTGCTGGTCGACCGGAACCGCGGGTTTTACGGGTTCGATGCCATTCTGGTGACGGGGGCGATGGCGCAAGCCCTCAAGGTGCCGCAGGCGGGCGGGTTCCTCGTGAAGCAGGTGGTCAAGGATACGGTGGCCAGCCAGATCGGGCTCAGGGGAGGAGACCGCACCGCCATCGTGGAAGGCCAGAAGATCGTCGTCGGGGGCGATATCTTGCTCGCGGTCCAGGGGATCCCCATGGCCAGCGGCGCCGACCGGGCCAAAGTCTTCAAGGGTCTCGAGTCGCTTCGAGTGGGCGACGACCTGCGGTTCACCGTCCTCCGCGACGACAAGATCGTGGAGCTGACGATGAAGTGGACTGGCTTCCCGACTCAATTCATGCCGATGAAGTGATCGGGAAGCGCGCTAGCGCCCGTCGAGGATGTGGCGGTCCGGCACCACGGCGAGAAACTCGCCCTCCAGCATGGGCTGGCCCGCCCGCCGCACCACCACCTTCACCCAGCGCTTCTTGCCCTCGCTGCGCTCGACAGAGGCTTCCGCCTCCACGCGGTCGCCCACCACCACCGGGCCCAGGAACTTCAGCGTGGCGCCCGCCAGCACCACGGTGGGTTCGTTGACGGCGAGCATGGCGGCATAGTCGGCGAGGCCGAAGGTGAAGCCGCCATGCGCCAGGCCGCGCGCGTCGGCGGCCATGTCGCCGGTGATCTCGAGGGCGACGCGCGCCCGCCCCTCGGCGAGCTCGACGGGCTTGCCGCACAGATGCGCCGCGATCCGTTCGTGAGTCCGCTGGTCCATGGCCATCCTCCCCGCCCGAGTGTACGCGAAGTGCGCCGGAGCCCGCATTGACCCGCGCCGTCCTCATTTGACCCTCGGCCCCGGGCCCCGTATCATCGGCCCCGGCCGAGCTGCTCCCCGCTGCTCCAGAAAGGACTGGTCATGGCGACGATCACAGGCTCCGAGGTGCTCGCGCAGTCCCTCCGGTCGCAAGGCGTCGATACGATGTTCTACCTCATGGGTGGGCCGATGCTCGAGACCGAAGCGGCGTGCATCAAGCTCGGCATCCGGGCCATCGACACCCGCCACGAGCAGGCGGCGGCGCTGGCCGCGCACGCGTGGACGCGGGTGACCCGCCGGCCCGGCGTGGCGATGGGCTGCTCGGGGCCCGGCGCGATCAACCTGGCCACCGGCGTGGCCAATGCCTTCACCGACTGCGCGCCGCTGGTCGCCATCGGCGGCTCGAGCCCGCGCGTATTCCTCGGGATGGAGGCCTTCCAGGAGATCGATCAGGTCGCCCTGATGAAGCCGATCACCAAGTGGACCGAGCGCATCTACGACGCGAAGCGCATCCCCGACGTGGTCGACACCGCCTTCCGGCAGGCCACCTCCGGGCGGCCCGGGCCGGTGTACATCGACATGCCGGGCGACATCCTGGGCGAGAAGGTGGAGGAGGAGCAGATCCACTACCCGGGGCCGTGGCGGCCGGCGCCGCGCACGCTGGGCGATCCCGCCGCGGTACGCGAGGCCATCGCGCTCCTGGCCAAGGCCGAGCGGCCGGTGATCATCGCGGGCAGCGGGGTCTGGTGGTCGGACGGCGCCGCCGCGCTGCAGGCCCTCGTGGAGGCCACCGGCATCCCCTTCTACACCACGCCGATCTCGCGCGGGCTCATCCCCGAGGATCACGAGCTGGCCTTTCTCAATGCGCGGAGCAAGGCCTTCACCGAGGCCGACGTGGTCCTGGCCGTCGGCACGCGCTTCAACTGGGTCATCCAGTTCGGGCGCCCGCCGCGCTTCGCCGCCGATCTCAAGGTGATCCACGTGGACATCAACCCGACCCAGCTCGGCCACAACCGCGCCGTGGACGTGCCCATCGCGGGCGACGCGCGCGCCGTGCTCGAGCAGCTCCGCGCCGAGGCGGAGGGCAAGATCGCGCCCAAGCGCTATGCCGGCTGGACGGGCAAGCTGCGCACCCTGGACGCGGAGAAGGGCGCCGAGCAGGACAAGGCGATGAGCCAGGAGCAGACGCCCATCCACCCGCTCCGGCTCTGCAAGGAGATCCGCGACTTCATGCGGCGCGACGGCATCCTGGTGGTGGACGGCCAGGAGATCCTCAACTTCGGCCGCCAGGCCATCCCCACCTATGTGGCGGGCCACCGGCTGAACTCCGGCGCATTCGGAACGATGGGCGTGGGCCTGCCCTTCGGGGTGGGGGCGAAGGTGGCGAAGCCCGACGCGCAGGTGCTCGTGCTGCACGGCGACGGCTCCTACGGCATCAATGCCATGGAGATCGACACCGCGGTCCGCCACAAGATCCCGGTGGTGGTGGTGATCAGCAACAACGGCGGCTGGACCGCGGACGCGCCGTGGACGCGGCCGCTGCCCAAGCCCGGGCGCACGCTCGGGCACACGCGCTACGACCGGGTGGCGCAGGAGCTGGGCGCGCACGGCGAGTTCGTGGAGAAGCCGCACGATATCCGCCCCGCGCTGGAGCGGGCCTTCGCCTCGGGCAAGCCCGCGGTGGTCAACGTCATCACCGACTCCAAGGCGCGGGCGCAGACGGTGCGCTTCTCCGCCTACACCACCTAGGGGGCGCCGCGATGCCCAAGGCCCTCGAGGGAATCCGGGTGCTCGACCTCACCCAGTACGAGGCCGGGCCGAGCTGCACGCAGATGCTGGCCTGGCTGGGTGCGGACGTGATCAAGATCGAGCCGCCGGCGGGGGAGCCCGGGCCGTACAGCGCTTTCGGATAAACGTGGTGAGGACGCGTGGTTCTTCCTGCTGCTCAATTCCGGGAAGAAGGGCGTGACGCTCAACCTCAAATCCCCGCGCGGCCGCGAGCTGTTCCAGGCCCTGGTGAAGCAGGCCGACGTGGTGGTGGAAAATCTCGGCCCCGGCGCCATGGACCGCCTCGGGCTGGGCTATGACGCCCTCAAGCGGCTGAACCCGCGCATCATCGCGGCCTCCGTCAAGGGCTTCGGCGCGGGCGGGCCGTACGAGAACTACAAGAGCTTCGAGTGGATCGCCCAGGCCATGGCCGGCGCGATGAGCATGACGGGCTCGCCCGATGGCCCGCCCACGAAGGCCATCGGCGGCCTGGCCGATACCGGGGCGGGGCTGCACACCGCCATCGGCATCCTGGCCGCCATCATCCAGCGCGGGGCCACCGGCGAGGGCCAGCAGATCGAGGTGGCCCAGCAGGACTCGGTGGTGAACCTCCTGCGGATACACCTGCGCGAGACGTATGCCACCGGCAAGCCCGCCCCTCGGCAGGGCAATCGCTCGGCGGCGGCGGCGCCCTCGAACCTCTACCGCTGCCGGCCCTTCGGTCCCAACGACTACGTGTTCATCCACGTGGCCACCGTGGAGATGTGGAAATCGCTCACCACCATCGTGGGGCGCCCGGAGCTGGGCGACGACCCGCGCTATGCGGACCGGCGGGATCGCGTGCAATTCGTCGATGAGCTCGACGCCATGATCGAGGCCTGGACGGAGAAGCGCACCAAGGGCGAAGTGCTGGAGATCCTGGCCGGGGCGGGGGTGCCGTGCGGGTCCGTGCTCGACTCGAAGGAGGTGCTGTCGGATCCGCATCTCCGTCAGCGCGGCTTCATCGTGGACCTCGAGCACCCGCGGCGCGGCGCCTACCCGATGCCGGGCAATCCCGTGCGCATGTCGGCGTCGCCCACCGAGGTCACGCGGGCGCCGCTGCTGGGCGAGCACAACGCGGAGGTGTACGGCGCCCTGCTCGGCCACGCGGGCGCCGAGCTCGACGCCCTGCGGCGCGACGGCGTCATCTAGGGGCGGCGCCGTCTCCACGTCTTCGGCCTCCGCCGCGCCCTCGACATTCGCGGCGCTGAAGACGCGCAACTACCGCCTCTACTGGTTCGGGCTCGTCTTCTACGTGCTCGGGCACCGCGCGGAGTACGTCACCTTCGCGTGGGTGATGTGGGAGCTGACCCACAGCGCGAAGCATCTCGGATATCTGGGGCTGGCGCAGGGCGTCCCCCTGGTGGTCTTCCAGCTCATGGGCGGCGTGCTCGCGGACCGCGTGAACCGCCTCCGGCTCCTCATCGGCACCCAGATCCTCACCGCGATCACGCTCAGCCTCGCCTTCGTCCTGGCGCTCCTGGGCCTCCTCCAGGAGAACCTGCTGCTCGTCCTGGCCGTGCTCATCAACATCTTCCGCGCCTTCGACGAGCCGAGCCGCATGTCGCTGGTGCCCCAGCTCGTCCCTCGCGAGCGGCTCCCGAACGCGATCGCGCTGGGCGGGATTCCCTGGCAGGCGGGGCGGGTGATCGGCCCCTCGATCACCGGCCTCCTCATCGCGGCCTTCGGCGGCGAGGTGGGGCTGGGGCTTGCGGCGGTGGCCTCCTGCCTCGCGCTGGCGCTCTATAGCCGGCTGCGGCTGGACTCGGCCCGCCCCTCGCCGGACGGGCAGGACCCGTTCCAGCAGCTCGTGGAGGGGCTGCGCTTCGTGGCCGGGAACTTCGTCTTCGCGGGCCTCATCTGTCTCGCCCTGTTCAATGCCGTGTTCGGTCTCTCCTATGTCACGCTCCTGCCCATCTATGCCGACTTGTACTTCGGGACCGGATCCACGGGCTACGGTGTGCTCAACGCGGCCCACGGCATCGGCGCGCTGGTGGGCTCCCTCACCATGGCCACCCTCGCCTACCTGATCCGGCGGCCCGGCAAGGCGCTGCTGGCGGGCGCCATGGGGCTGGGGCTCGGGCTGATGGTCTTCTCGCAAGCGCCGGGCATGGGGCTGGCGGTGCCGGTGCTGATGGCGGTGGGTTTCTGTAACACCTTCTACCTGATGCAGGTGAGCACGTTTCTCCAGCAGCGGGTGCCCGACCACCTGCGCGGCCGCGTGATGGGCATCTACTCGCTATGCTGGAACCTGCTGCCGCTGGGCGGCCTGCTGGCGGGGATGCTCGCGGCCGCGGTGGACGCGCGCTTCGCCGTCCTGGTGGGCGGCGCGATGGTGGCGGCGAACGCGCTCGTCCTGCTCGGCTCGCGCCGGCTCCGCGCGCTCGCGTGACGCTCAGACTATTGTGAGCTCGCCGCTCGGGCCGGCGTGAGCTGGGTCCGGCCCCAGGCGATGTCGAGCTCGCCCGCCCGGCTCACCGTGGCGCCGGGCACGTCGGGCGCGGTGGGGCCTTCGCCGGCCACCGTGGTCCGGTGCATCACGCGGCGATACTTGTCCTCGTCCCAGGGCCGGCCGCGGTGAAGCGTGCAGCGGTTATCCCACATGACGAGGTCACCGGATTGCCAGCGATGCGTGTAGACCAGCTCCGGCCGCGTCGCCCGCTCGAGCAGGTCGCGGATCAGCGCGCGCGCCTCGCCCGTCGGCATGCCGACGATCTCGCAGGCATGCGAGGCCACGTAGTACGCCTTGCGGCGGTTTGCCGGATTGGCGCGCACCAGCGCCTGCGGGACGGGCGGCACCTGGGCCGCGTGCTCCGGCGTCAGCAGCTCGTCGCCGACCAGGCCGCGTGAGTACTCGAAGCTGTGGATGGCCACCTTGCCCTCCAGATGGCGCTGGAGGTCCATCGGGAGCCGCTCGTAGGCGACGCGCATGCTGGCGTACTGGGTCTCGCCGCCCTCCGGCGGCACCTCGCGGCCCGAGAGCAGGGAGGCCAGCGCGGGGACTCGCTTGAACGAGCTGTCCGTATGCCACATCTGGTTGCCGGCATTGAAGAGGTTGCGCTTGTCCCCGGCGGGGATGATCTGGTCCTCGGCGTCCACGTTGGCGAGGTTGGCGATCTCGGGCAAGGTCCTCGCCTGGCTGTTGATGCTGCGGATGGTCACCTCGAGCGGCCCGAAGCGCCGGCTGAAGGCGATCTGCTCGTCGTCGGTCAGCGATTGCCGGCGGAAGAGCAGCACCGAGTGGTCGTTGAAGGCTTCGACCACGGCCTCGAAGGTGGCCGCGTCCACCCGCTTCACGTCCAGGTCGTGGATCTCGACGCCGAACAACGGGTGGAGGCGACTCGTCGTGAGCCCCATGGGGTGTCCTCCGCGCTGAGGGTGACCGTCGGCCCGATGATATATCATCTACGGGCACTCCAAAGGGCACTCCAAAGGAGGCAGAGATGACACGTCACCGGTGGGTCCTCCTGGCCGCGCTGCTGTGCGCGGCTCCCGTCGCGATCCCGACCCCCTCGGCGGCCCAGGGCGGCATCGAGCGCCTCTACGTGCTCGATTGCGGCCAGAACGTCGGCCGGGACCAGGCGCGCTGGTCGCCGGGCGTCAACGAGGGCAAGCCCATCGAGTTCTCCGACAACTGCTACCTCATCCGCCACGCCAAGGGGCTCTTGCTGTGGGATACGGGCGTGCCGGACGCCGTCGCCGCGATGCCGGACGGCATGGTGGTGGGGGGCGGTGCCCTCACCTATCGTCGCGCGAAGACGCTGGCCGCCCAGCTCGCCGAGCTCGGCGTCAAGCCCGCGGAGGTCAGTTACGTCGCCGTCTCGCACACCCATGGCGACCACATCGGTAATCTGGGGCTCTTCCCGTCCTCCACCATCCTCATCCAGGGCGCGGAGTACGACTGGGCCATGGGGCTCCCCACCAAGCCGGCGTTCGTGGCCACGCAGACGATCGAGAAGCTCGCGGGCGATCGGGACGTGTTCGGCGACGGGAGCGTCACCATCCTCTCCACCCCCGGCCATACGCCGGGCCATCAGTCGCTGCTGGTGGTACTGCCGAAGACCGGCGCGCTGGTGCTGTCCGGGGACGCCGTCCACTTCCGGGACAACTGGGAGCAGCGCCGCGTGCCGTCGATGAACGTGAATCGCGACCAGACGCTCGCCTCGCTGGAGCGCCTTGCCTCGGTGCTGGCGGAGCGGAAGGCGACCCTCTGGATCAACCATGACCGGGCGCAGAGCGCCACCCTGCGCTACGCGCCCGCCTTCTACGAGTAGCGCGCGGTGGACTACAAGACCCTCGTGCAGGACGACCGCATCCACGCGTCCCTGTACACCGACCCGCGCGTCTTCGAGGACGAGATGGAACGGATCTTCCATCGCGGCTGGGTCTTCGTGGGCCACGCCAGCGAGGTCCCGGGGCCGGGCGACTATGTCACACGCCGCCTCGGCCGGGAGCCGGTCATCATGGTGCGCGGGAAGGACGGCGCCGTCGAGGTGCTCGTCAACCGCTGCATGCACCGCGGCACCCTGCTGTGCGCGGCCGAGCGGGGGAGCGCGCGGACCTTCGCCTGCCCGTACCACGGCTGGACCTATGACCTCGACGGCGCGCTGCTCGGGGTGCCCTATCCCGGCGGCTACGCGGCGCTGGACAAGGGCGCGCACGGGCTGACCCGTCCGCCGCGCGTGTCCGCCTATCGCGGCTTCGTCTTCGCGAGCCTCCACCCGGACGGCCCCACGCTGGCCGAGCACCTGGGCCCCGCCACCCGGCTGATCGACCGCTCCTGCGATCTGGCGCCCGCGGGCGAGATCGAGCTCACCGCGGGCTGGGTCAAGCACCGCTGCGCCGCGAACTGGAAGATGCTGCCCGAGAACGACAGCGACGGCTACCACCTTGGCTTCGTGCACGCCGCGCTCTTCAAGACCGTCCGCACCCAGTATCAGCGGGTGGTGGGCGACGAGAAGTCCATCAAGGCGGTGGTGCGGGACTGGGGCGGCGGCCACATCGAGATCGACTGGTCACCCGGCTACGAGACGCCCTTCGAGTGGATCGGCGGGGCCTCGGGCGCGGCGGTGGCCGACTTCGTCGAGGCGCTGGAGCGCCGGGACGGACCCGCCGTGGCCCGCCGGCGGTTCATGGAGGGGCCGGCGCACGCCCTCATCTTCCCCAATTTATTCCTGGGCGAGACCAATGTTGCCATCGTAGAGCCGCTCTCCGTCGAGGAGTGCGTGCACTGGCACACGCCGATGTTCCTCAAGGGCGCGCCCCAGCTCAACCACCGCCTCCTGCGCATGGCGGAGGCGGGCATGGGCCCGGCATCCTTCCTGATGCCGGAGGATCTGATCATCGCGAGCCGGAACCAGCTGGGATTGCACGCGCGCACGCCGGAGTGGCTCCTGCTGAGCCGCGGGCTCAACCGTGAGGTGGTGGACGCCGAGGGCCGCACCGTCTCGCACGTCACCGACGAGACGACCAATCGCGGCTTCTGGCACCACTTCCGGACCGTGATGTCGGAGCCCTGAGAGCCGGCCCGCCCTCATGCTCTCCGACTCCGACTACCGCGCGGTGGAGGACTTCCTCTACCGCGAAGCCCGGCTCGCCGACGAGGCCCGCTACGCGGACTGGCTGGCGCTCTGGACCGACGACGGCGTGTACTGGGTGCCCGCCACCACCGCGCCCGGTGTCGATCCCGACCGGCATCTCTCGCATATCTACGATAACCGCGCGCGGCTGGACACTCGCGTCAAGCTCCTTCAAACCGGCCAGCGCTATAGCCAGGAGCCCGCGTCCCGGATGCGGCGGCTCATCTCCAACATCGAGGCGCGCCAGGCCGAGGGCGGCGAGCTCGTGGCCGAGTCCAACTTCCTCATCGCAGAGCTGGCCATCCAGGCGAAGCACGAAGTCCACTGGTGGGTGGGCCGCGCCACGCATCGGCTGCGCCGCGTGGACGGTGCGCTCCGGATGAGCGGAAAGACCGTGGTCCTGATCAATGCGGCCGAGCCGCTCCCGAACCTCTCCTTCCTGATCTGAGGCGGCCAGCATGCTCACCCGTATCGACCACGTCATGATCTGCGTGCCGGAGCTGTCCGCCGGCATCGAGGCCTATCGCCGCATCGGCTTCGACATCTATCCCGGCGGCGAGCATGCCGGCCGCGGGACACACAATGCCATCGCGTTTCACGGGGAGGACTACCTGGAGCTGCTGAGTCCTCGCCCGGGCGGGCCCGCGCCCGTGCCCGACAGCTCCGAGGCCCGGCTCGCCGAGTTCCTGCGCGGGGGAGCCGGCTTCCGCTACATCGCGATCCAGAGTGACGACCTGGTCGCCGACGTGGCGGCCATGCGCGGGCGCGGCGTCCAGGTGAGCGATCCCGTCGTGGGCGGGCGGACGACCCTCGCCGCCCAGGAGCTGCGCTGGTACTCGGCGGCGCTGGGCCCGCGCCATCCGCTGCCCATCTTCTTCATCCAGCACCTCACCTCCCTGGACGAGCGGCGGCGGCAGGTGCCGCGGGTAGGCAAGCACCCGAACGGCGTGCAGCACGCCGAGCGCGTGTACGTCGCGGTGCCCGACGTGGTGACGGCCGCGGAGCAGCTCGGGCGCGTGCTGGGGCTGCCGATGCCGACGATTCAGCGCGGGGCCGTCATCAAGGCCGACATGGCGGTGTTCGACCTCGGCCCCACCGGTCTCACCGTGGCCCAGCCCGCCGAGCCGGGCCCCGCTGCGGAGGCGCTCGCGCGCCGCGGGCCGGGTCCGTTCCAGGTGCTCTACCGCACGCGCAGCATGGAGGCGGCCGCGCGCTGGATGGCCGACCACGGCCTGCCGCCACCGGCGCGCGGGGTCCGCAATACCGGCGAGCAGGCCATGCTGGTCGGCCCGGCCGAGGCCTGCGGCGCCTATATCGGACTGGTAGGGCCCGCGTAAGCGGCCCGGCTCAAAGGAGGGGATGCACCATAGTCATCGTCGACGCGCAGGTGCACATCTGGAGCCGCGGCAAGCCGACCAATCCGAACCACCGCCAGGTGCCGGTCTACTCCAAGGACGACGTGCTCCGGGAGATGGCCGAGGCGGGGGTGGATGCGGCGATCATCCATCCGCCCGCCTCCTGGGATCCCGACTCGAACGAGCTGGCGGTGGAGGCCGCCCGCCAGCACCCCGACCGCTTCGCCATCCTGGGTAATTTCCCCATCGAGCGGCCGGAAAGCCGCGCGCTGGTCGAAGGCTGGAAGCGGCGGCCCGGTATGCTCGGCCTGCGCTTCGTGTTCCTCCAGCCGCATCAGCGGAGCTGGCCCACCGACGGCACCATCGACTGGCTGTGGCCCGCCGCCGAGCGTGCGGGCCTGCCGGTCGCGCTCCACGCGTCGCACTTCATGCCCAAGGTGGGGCAGGTGGCGGAGCAGTACCCGGGCCTCAAGCTCATCGTGGATCATCTCGGCCGCACGTCCGGAACCAAGGACGCCGCCGCCTGGGCGACCCTGCCCGAGATGCTCGCCCTGGCGAAGTATCCGAACGTCGCCATCAAGGCCACCGGCGCGCCCAGCTACTCCAGCGAGCCCTACCCGTACCGCAATATCCACGCCCACCTGCGGCAGATCTACGACGCCTTCGGCCCCGAGCGCATGTTCTGGGGCACGGATATCACGCGCATGCCCTGCTCGTGGCGGCAGTGCGTGACGCTCTTCACGGAGGAGCTGCCCTGGCTGACCGCCCGCGACAAGGAGCTGATCATGGGGCGCGCCGTCTGCGACTGGCTCGGCTGGAAGCGCGCGTGAGCGGAGGAGACCGCTAGGGCAGAAGCGCGGCCACCCCGACGCGCACCGAGGGCAGCGCCAGGGGCGAGACGACGTCGGCCCGCTGCAGCCGCCGGGCGACGCGGTACCGCCAGCCATAGAGTGCCGTCGGGTCCGGCTCGGGCTCGCGGTATACCTCGAGGACGCCATCGACGAGGTTCACGATCCAGTAGTCGCCAATGCCTGCGCGCGCGTAGAGGCTGCCCTTTTCGCTTCGGTCGAAGGTCAGGCTCGATTCCGAGACCTCGACGACGAGAGCGGGGCGCGACGGATGCGCCGCACGGTACTCGGCCCATTCGCCCGGCACCACCGCCAGGTCGGGCTCAGGCTCGGACTCGTCATCGAGGGCCACCGGGAGCTGGACCCGCACCAGCCATCCCGGCGGCAATGCCGCGCGCAGCGCATCACCGGCGGCGCCGAGGGTGCTCGCGTGGTAGCTGCCATGCGGCTCCGCGACGACCAAGTGTCCCCCGATCAGCTCCACCGGCTCCCGGTCGAGCATACCCAGCTCCACGATCCGGTCGTACTCGGCTCGAGTCCAGCGCCTCAGGGTCAGGGGAGCCTGCTTCATCGATCCAACGGTATGCCTCCCGCGCCCTCGGCGTCAATGCCGTGGGATGGATACACGGGCTCGAATCCCGTTGGGGCCACCACTGCTTAGTCAATTGGTTTTTCAGCAAACGAGTCACGAGCCCGTTGAGAATCGGGTCGAGCCGGCCTTCGCCGCGCAATTCGTACAAGCGGTCACCTGCCGGCGTCGTGACGGGCAGAACACGAGCCGCTCCGCACGGGCTTAAAGACCGTCTGGCGCGCCTGTGCGGCATTCCCCAGGAGGGCCCGCGGCGCCCCTCTCAAGTCCGGCGCCGCCACGCCCTGATCAGATCGGCTCGGGGGCGCGGCGGACGCTGTCGTGCCTGCGCAGCGAGGCGCCATCGGCGCTATCCGGCCGCCCCGCCGGCCGGTTGACGGCGGCATGTTCCGGCATAGCATGCCCCTTACCCGGCCGGCTCGCTCGACGTGTGAAGAGACCGTTAATGTGCGCTGTGCTGCGGCTACTGAGGAAGGCCCGCCCGCCGCGGTGCTTCGGCTCCTGGGACGGCCGGGCGTCCGAGTCCGGCGCCATATGTCGGGTAGACGGAGACCAAGAACGCACAGTATGATCGGGTTGACGGAGACCAAGAACGGGGCGACCGCCGCCGCCCGCACGCTCGGAGGGGGGGCTTCATGCCGCCTGCCAAGACGACCCGTCCCTTCCTGGCAGCCACGGTAGCCCGGCCGCGCCTGTTCCGCCGGCTGGACCGCGCAGGACGGCGGCCGGTGACGTGGGTGTGGGGACCGCCCGGCGCCGGGAAGACAACGCGGGTCGCCAGCTACCTCGCCGCCCGAGGCTGAGCGGGCTGCTGGTATCAGGTGGACGCCGGCGACGGTGACGTCGCGTCTTTCTTCTACTACCTCGGCCATGCTGCCCCGCGGCGCCGGCGACCGCTGCCGCTGCTGATGCCCGAGTATCGCCATGGGCTCACCATCTTCGCGCGCCGATACTTCCGCGAGCTCTACGCTCGACTGAAGACGCCATTCACGGTGGTCTTCGACAACTACCAGGAGGCCCCCGGCGACGCTCCGCTGCACGAGGTGATGGGGTACGCGCTCGACGAGATCCCGGCGGGCGGGCGCGTGATCGTGATCAGCCGCAGCGAGCCTCCCCGGATCTCGCCCGCCACCGCGCCCGGCGCATGCTCGAGATCGTGGACTGGCCCGAGCTTCGCTTCACCGCGCACGGAAGCCACCGCGTTGGTACGGAAGCTCGCCCCCCGCCCGTGGGCCGCCGAGACGATCCGCTCGCTCGCACGCCTCGCGCGGACGGCTGGGTGGCCGGTCTCGTGCTGCGCCTCGAGCAGGCTCGCAGCGACCCCGGGCCCGAGGGCCGCGGCCGTCCTCGGAGGTGCTGTTCGACTACTTCGCGGGCGAGATCTTCAGCATCTCCGATCCCGAGACGCAGGACGTGCTGCTCCGGACCGCGTTCCTGCCGCGGGTGACGGCGTCGATGGCGGAGCAGCTCACCGGGCAGCCGAGGGCTGGTGAGATCTTGCGCCGCACTCCACGCGCGCAACTACTTCACGAACCGACAGGCCGACGACGGCGAGGCCACGTACGAGTACCATCCGCTGTTCCGCGACTTTCTCCTGTCGCAGGCGATGCGGGTCTACGGACCCGAGGCCGCGAGCGAAGATCCGGCGGGCGGCGGCGGGCCTTCTCGACGCCGCCGGGCTGATCGAGGCGGCGGCCGGCCTCCTGCGTGACGCCGAGGACTGGGAAGGGCTCGCGCAGCTGATTCACCGCCACGCCCAGAGCCTGCTGGCCCAGGGTCGTGCCCAGACACTGCAGGAGTGGCTGGACTGCATCCCGGACGCGATCCTCGGCGAGCAGCCATGGCTCCTGTTCTGGCGCGGTATCGGCTGGCTGGGTCGGCGCCACGCCGACTCACGGCGCAGCCTGGAGCGGGCGTTCACGGCGTTCCGCATCCACGGTGACACGGTCGGGATGTTCCTGGCCTGGGCGGGCGTGATCTTCGCCCTCATGAGCGAGGGCGAGCTCGTCCCCATGGACCGCTGGATCGCGCTGCTCGACGAGATCATGCATGAGCGCCGCCTTTCCCGTCGAAGGGCGTCGAGACTCGCGTGGCGACCGCCATGCTCATCGCGCTCGCGTTCCGGCAGCCGCACCATCCCCGAGCGCGCGACTGGGCCCAGCGGGCGATCGAGATGGCGAGGCACCATCCGGACCCGGCCCTCCGGACGATGGCCGCCGCCGGGTGGCTGCAGTACCAGATGCAGCAGGGCGACCTGTCGAACGCGACGGGCGTGGTCGACGAGATGCGGGCTCTCCTGCGCACCCGCGACGTCTCCCCGGTCATGGCGGTGAACGCCAGCATGACGGTGGCGTGGTACGAGGCGTTGAAGGCGGTGCCGTCGTACCGGGACACCGTGAGCCAGGTGATCGAACGAGCGCAGGCGACGGGAATCTTCTACAGCGCACGACACGTGGTACTCAGTGCTGGCCTTCTGGGGGCCCTGAGCGACGGGGATCTCGAGACCGCGGCCAGGTGGCTTCGCCAGCTGGAACGGGACGTTCACCTCCTGGGACCGATGTTCCGGTTCCTGCTTCACTGGTTCCTCGTCTGGGAGCCCTCGTCCGGCAGGACATCCCGCGGGCGGGCGCGTCCAGCCCGAGATGCTCAGGTGCCGTGCTCGATGGGCAGCTCCTGGACGAGGCGGTCGGCCAGGCTTGGAACGGCCCACGAGCTGCACCGAATGGACAGCACGGAGAGGCGCGGGAGCACCTGGCGCGCGGGCTCGAGATCGCGCGCGTCACGGGCAGCGCCTAGTCGAGTTCATGGCACGTCAGACCGAGGCGCACTCGGTCTGGACGGCACCCGGGCGGCGAAGGCTGCGGGCGCTCGCCACCGCGATGGCGCTGGGACGCGAGCGGGGCTACGTCAACTCGCACATCTGGCTGCCGGCCGTCATGGCCCGCCTGTGCGCGCGCGCGCTCGGCGCGGGCATCGAGGTGGAGTACGTGCGTGGCCTCGTCCAGCGGCGTGGCCTCGTCCCGGAGACTCCGCCGCTGGAGGTCGAGACGTGGCCCTGGCCCATCAAGATCTTCGCGCTCGGACAGCTCGAAGTCCTCCGCGATGGTGAGCCGGTTCGGTTCGCCCACAAGGTCCAGCGCAAGCCACTGGCCCTGCTCAAGGCACTGATCGCCTTCGGTGGTCGCGCGGTCCGCGAGGACCTCGTGATGGACGCGCTCTGGCCCGATGCCGACGGCGATGCCGCTCGGGTAGCGCTGGCGAGCGCGCTGCACCGGCTGCGAAGACTCCTCGGCCACGAGCCGGCCATCCGCAGGCAGGAAGGCCAGCTGAGCCTGGACGCCCGACGGTGCTGGGTAGACGTCTGGGCCGTCGAGCGCCTGCTGGAACGCGCCGAGTCCGCCGCCGATCCCAGGCCGTCACGCGACGGGCGCTCGATCTCTGCCGGGGCGCATCGCTCGATGGGCGCGGGGGAGAGATTCCGCAGATGTCGGCGCTGGTCGACAGGCTGCGTCGGCGCCTGCTCCGACAGCTCGTTCGCATCGGGCAACAGTGCGCGCAGGCAGCGCAGTGGCAGGAGGCGGTGGATTGGTACGACGAGGCCATCGGCGTGGATCCCTCCGCCGAGGATGTCTATCGCCGGCTCATGTCCGCCTACCGCGGCCTGGGCCGGCCCATCGAGGTCGCGGACACCTACCGGCGTTGCCGGGCTGCCCTCGCCACTCATCTCGGCACGTCGCCGTCGGCCGCGACCCGCGCGCTGCTGGACGCCGCACCTCCCGGATAGCCGGGCCTGCTCTTTTAGCGGGCTGCCACCGCCATTCCGGCGTCGCCGCAACTACGCTGTTTTGACTCGCCGGACGGCACCTGCCCGTGACGTGTGGCCCGTGAGGTCTCGAGGGACCGCCGCCGTCGATCCAGTCGAACCGGAACACGATCGGTCATCGCGCAGGGCTAGTGTCGCCAGCATGCACACCCGAAACAGGCCGCACGCGTGAGGGCGGGCGAGGTGCCGCAGGTGTGCCGTCCGCATGACTGTTTGACCGGGCACAGAGCCCAGCGGGGGCCGACAGGACCTCCCGGGCGTGAGAGGAGAGCGAGATGAAGCTCCGGAAACTTCCTGCGCTCATCGGTGTGGCCATCTCGACGATGGCCGTCCTGTTCTCGAACTCGCCAAGCGCGGCGCATCTGCTGGCGAGGAGTACCACCGAGGTGCTCCGCTTCGACGAGATCACAGGTGCGTTCGTCGACGTCTTCATCCCGTTGGGAGACCCCGACGAGTTTCCCCGCATGACTTTCGGTCCGGATGGCGCCTTGTATATACCGGTCAACGCCGACGTCCTTCGCTTCAATGGCTTCACCGGGACATTTCCTCGGTGTCTTCGTCCCGGAGGGGAGCGGTGGCCTTCACCTTCCCGGCAAGGTGGTCTTCGGCCCGGATTGCAGCCTCTACGTGGCGGGCGAGTTTAAGAACGGCGGAGCCGAGGTGCTCCGCTACCAGGGCAAGACGGGAGACTTCGTGGATGTCTTCGTGCCGCCGGGCAGCGGCGGCCTCGCAGGAATGCGGACATGGTCTTCGGCCCGGATGGCGATCTGTACGTGGGCACCAAAGCGCGGTGTAGCGGCACGGGGATGTTCTCCGCTACGACGGAAGGACCGGAGAGTTCCTCGGTACATTCGTCCCGGCGGGGGCAGGCGGGCTGAATTTCGCCGACCACCTTGCCTTCGGACCGGACGGCAACCTCTACGTGTCGCCCTCGTCTCAGACGAGCTGCCGAGAATCTACAAGTTCGACGGGACCACGGGGGCGTTCCTCGATGTGTTCGGCCAGGATCTGGACAGACGACTCCGGTTCAGCCACATCAGCGCGATTGCCTTCGGGCCGGACGGCCTCCTGTACGTCAGCTTGGTGGTTAGCTTCAGGTTTAGCCTCGAGGCCATCTTTCGGTACGATGCCGAGACCGGAGCCCCCCTCGGCGCTTCATCCAGCGGCGGCGCCGGTCGAGGTCTACTCTCTCGCGTTCACCCCCAGGCTCGATCTGACGCTGATCGACGACATCGTGGCTCTTTTCGCGATGTCGCCTGCCGTCGGGTTCCGAGGCGAGCCTGAAGCTTAGCTGCGAAACGCCCGCGTCGCCATCAATGAGGGCCGTCTCATACCCGCGGGTAACGAGCTCAACGCCTTCAAGAACAAGGTCCAGGCGAACACGGGGAATCTGATCCCGGTGCCCCAGGCGAACCGTATGGTCATCGCCGCCGACGCGCTCAGGAACACGCTGGCCTGCCGGTAGCGCGGCGGTCAGCCGAGGCCACTGCTCGTCGCCGAAGCGCGGCGGCGAGCAGAAACGAAACGCATCAGGCGAGGTCCCGGAGCCTCACGACGTTCAGGGGCTGCACCGGCCTCGCCAGACCCTTCACGAGGAGTGGTTCCGGCCGCGGGAGGAGGGGAACAGCGAGAATTCTCAGAGCGTACCCCAACGTCACCGTTGGCCCGGGTTCGGGCCGGCTTGACTCCGCGCTCCCGGGAGGGCAGCATCCTGGCCATGACCACCCAGGCGACCGATCCCCGGCTCGATCTCGAGCAGCACCTCCACATGTACCGGCAGATGGCGAAGATCCGCGCCTTCGAGGAGCAGGTGAACGAGCTCTACAAGGGCGCCAAGATGCCCGGCCTGGCCCACCTCTACGTGGGCGAGGAGGGGGTGGCGGTGGGCGTCTGCGAGGCGCTGCGCCGCGACGACCTCATCACCAGCACGCATCGCGGCCATGGGCACTGTCTGGCCAAGGGCGCGACGGTGAACCGGATGTTCGCGGAGCTCCTCGGCAAGGAGTCGGGCTACTGCCGCGGCAAGGGCGGCTCCATGCACATCGCCGACCCCGAGTCGGGGAATCTGGGCGCCAATGCCATCGTGGGCGGCTCGGCCGGCATCGCCACCGGCGCCGCGCTGTCGGCCAAGATGCGGGGGACCGACCAGGTGGCGGTGTGCTTCTTCGGCGACGGCGCGCTGGGGCAGGGGCTCCTCTACGAGACCATGAACATGGCCGCGCTCTGGAAGCTGCCGGTCATCTACGTGTGCGAGAACAATCTCTACGGCGAGTACACCCCCGGCAGCGAGACGATCGCGGGGGAGATCCTGGCGCGCGCCCGTGCCTTCGGCATCCCGGCGGAGTCGGTGGACGGCCAGGACGTCCAGGCGGTGCACGCCACCATGAAGCGGCTGGTCGAGCGCGGGCGGCGCGGCGAGGGGCCGGCCTTTCTCGAGTGCAAGACCTACCGCTACTACGGGCACCACGTGGGCGACGTCAACCGCGAGTACCGCACGCGCGAGGAAGAGAAGGAGTGGATGACCGGGCGCGATCCGCTCCTGACGCTGTCCGGGCGGCTCATGGGACAGCGCCTGGCCGAGCAGGAGGTCTTCGACCGCATCCAGCTCGACGTGAAGAAGGAGATCGAGAGCGGCGTGGAGTATGCCCTGGCCGCGCCGTTCCCCGACCCGCGCCAGGTGGACGAGGACGTCTACGCCTGAGCGCCGATCGCGCCTAGATCGCGCCCTCCGCGGCGAGGGCGTGGATCTGCGCGTCGGTATAGCCCAGCTCCGCCAGGATCTCTTCCCGGTGCTGGCCGAGCAGCGGTGACGGCCCGATCGTGGTCGGCGAGTCGGAGAGCTTGATCGGATTGCCGACGGTGAGATAGCGCCCCCGCACCGGGTGCTCCACCTCGACGATCATGTCACGGGCGAGGAGGTGGGGGTCGGCCAGCACCTCGCCGGTGTCCAGACAGGCGCCGCACGGCACGCCGGCGCCGGCCAGGATCCGCATGACGTCGTGCTTGGCCCGGGTGACCGTCCACGCTTCCACCAGGGCGTCCACGTCCGCCCGATGCTGCCAGCGGGCCTCCGGCGTCTCGTAGCGCGCGTCCCCCACCAGATCCTCGCGCCCGATGGCGCGCAGCAGCGGGTGCCACATCTGCTGCTGCACGAAGATGAAGACATAGTCGTTGGGCCCGCCGGGATGGCAGCGATACGTCGTGCCGGGCACGCCCGCCCCGAGCTGATTCCCGGTCCGCGCCATGGTCCGCCCGTAGCGCTGATGGTCGCGCAGGCTGACGCGCATCAGGTTGACCACCGCGTCCTGCATGGACACCTCCACCTGCTGGCCCTGGCCGGTGGCGTGCCGCTGCATGAGCGCGGCGAGGATCCCGATCACGCAGTGCATGCCGGTGCCGGAATCGCCGATGGACGGCCAGACATAGGTGGGCGGGCCGTCCGCCGAGCCCGTCACGCTCATGGCCCCGCCCATGGCCTGGGCGATCGGCTCGTAGCTCTTGTAGTCGCGGTACGGCCCGTAGGAGCCGAAGCCCTTGATGCTCGCGTAGACCAGGCGCGGGTTGAGGGCGTGGACGGCCGGATACCCCCAGCCGAGGCGCTCGATGACGCCGGGACCGAAGTTCTCCAGCAGCACGTCGGCCGTCTTCAGCAGGGTGCCGAAGACCTCGCCGCCCCGCGGGTGCTTGAGGTTGAGCGTCAGGCTCCGCTTGTTGGCGTTGAAGGCGAGGAAGAAGAGGGCGTCGGCGTCCGGCCGGTCGCGCTGGCTATAGCGCGCGACGTCGCCCTTGCCCGGCTCCTCGACTTTGACCACGTCGGCGCCGAGCCAGGCCAGGATCTGGCCGCACGAAGGCCCCGCCTGGTTATTGGTGAGGTCGACGACACGGATCCCGGCGAGCGCCCCCTTCATCGCCACACATCCCTACCACAGCGTCGGCGACAGGTCGAGATCACGTCTCGTGCCCCCCGGAACGAGAACGACCGGCGGAGGCGCCCGGGGACCTTGACTCCGTGACGCGCCCATCGCAGTCTCGGGGTCATGGCCACCCTCCAGCTCCGCGTGAACGGCAGCGCCCGCACCGTCCAGCTCGACGATCCCGACACGCCGCTGCTCTACGTCCTTCGAAATGATCTCGACCTCACCGGCGCCCACTTCGGCTGCGGTCTCGCCCAGTGCGGCGCGTGCACGGTGCACGTGGACGGCGCCGCGGTGCCGTCCTGCATCACGCCCGCGGCGAGCGTCCAGGGCCGCGAGGTGACCACCGTCGAGGGGCTCGGCTCGCCCGAGCGGCCGGACCCCGTGCAGGCGGCCTTCATCGCCGAGCAGGCGGCGCAGTGCGGCTACTGCACCGCCGGCATCGTCATGACCGCGCGCGCCTTGCTCAACCGCAACCCGAAGCCCAGCGAGGCCGACGTGCGGCAAGCTCTGGCCGGCAATCTCTGCCGCTGCGGCAGCCATGCCCGGGTGCTGCGTGCCGTCATGCGCGCGGCCTCCGGCGCGCCGGGAGGCCGCTGAGATGGCCGCTCCCGAGATCTCCCGCCGCGAGGTCCTCGTGAGCGGGCTCAAGGCCGGCGGCGTGCTCGTGGTCGGGGTCACCCTCGGCGGCCGGCCGTTGCCCGCGGCCGCCCAGACCGTGCCCAACGCCGATCGCTTCCTCGGCAAGCCGCTGGCCCCGGATCAGGTGGACTCGTTCCTCGCCATCCACCGCGACGGCACCCTGACGCTCTTCACCGGCAAGGTGGACATCGGCACCGGCGGCCGCATCGCGCTGCGCCAGATGGTGGCCGAGGAGCTCGACGTCGCACCGGAGCGCATCGCCCTCATCGAGGGCGACACTGCGCTCACGCCCGACCAGGCGCGCACCGCCGGCAGCTACGGCATCGCCCGCGGCGGCATGCAGCTCCGGCAGGCGGCGGCCACTGCCCGCGTGGCGCTGCTGGGCCTCGCGGCGCCGCGACTGGGCCGGCCCGCGGGCGACCTCGAAGTGTGGGACGGTGCCGTCCGCGTGAAGGGCGGCGGGGCATCTGTGGGCTTCGGCGACCTGATCGGCGACCAGGCCCTTGGCCTCGCGCTGGATCCCAAGGCCCCCCTCAAGGATCCGCGCGGCTTCCGCTTCATCGGGAAGTCCCTGCCGCGGCCCGACATCCCCGCGAAGGTCACCGGCCGCCATCTCTACGTCAACGACGTGAAGGTGCCGCGGATGCTCCACGCCCGCGTGATCCATCCGCCCGCCGTCGGCGCCACCCTGCGCTCGGTGGACGAGGCCTCGATCGCGGGCATCCCCGGCGCGCGCGTGGCTCGAATCGAGAGCTTGGTGGCGGTGGTGGCCGAGCGGGAGTGGGACGCGGTGCGCGGAGCGCGCCGGCTCAAGACCGAGTGGACGGGGGGAACGCCGCTACCCGATCACGCCACGCTCTTCGACACCATGCGGGCGAGCCCGCCCGTGCGCGAGCAGGTGGTGGCGAAGAAGGGAGATCTGTCCGCGCTGGCCGCGCCCGGCGCGGGGGTGCGCACGCTCGCGGCCACCTACCGCTGGCCACTGCAGACGCACGGCACCATGGGGCCGGCCTGCGGCGTGGCCGACGTGCGCGCCGACGGAGCCACCATCTGGAGCTCCACCCAGGGCCCGCACCAGTACCAGGCGGTGTACGCGCGGATTCTCGGGCTGCCGCGCGAGCGCGTCCGGGTCATCTTCGTGGACGGCGCCGGCACCTACGGGCAGGCGGGCGCCGAGGACGCGGCCTGCGAGGCGATGCTGCTCTCCCGGGCGCTGGGCCGCCCGGTGCGCGTGCAGTGGACCCGGCAAGATGAGCACGGGTGGGATCCCAAGGGCCCGCCGCAGCTCCTCGAGCTCCGCGCGGCCGTGGACGAGCGGGGCGCCGTGGCGGCGTGGGAGACGCGCGCCTGGCTGCCGGTGGCGACGGCGAACCTGCCGGGGGTGCCCTTGCTCGCTCCCGACGCGGCGAAGATCGCCCAGCCGCAGGGCCGGTCCACCGGCCTCATCCACCAGAACGTCGATCCGCCGTACGGCTTCGCCAACATGCACGCGACGGTGCACTGGCTCGCGGACGCGCCCCTTCGCACCTCCGCCCTCCGCGCGCCGGGCAAGATCGCCAACAGCTTCGCGGTGGAGTCCTTCACCGACGAGATCGCGGCCCTGGCCCGCGTCGATCCGCTCGAGTTCCGCCTGCGTCATCTCACCAATCCGCGAGGGATCGAGGTGCTGCGCGCACTGGCGGGACGCATGGGCTGGCAGGCGCGGCCCTCGCCGCGGGGGGGAGATCCGGCGGCGGCGGTGCTCGCCGGGCGGGGCCTCGCCTACGTCCACTACAAGCACGACGAGACCCTGGTCGCGATGGGGATGGAGGTCGAGGTGGAGCGCGCGACCGGGCGCATCCGCGTGAAGCGGGTGGTCTGCGCCCAGGACTGTGGCCTGGTCATCAATCCCGACAACGTGCGCAGCCAGGTGGAGGGCAATATCCTCCAGACGCTCAGCCGCGCGCTGCACGAGGACGTGGTCTTCGACCGGCAGCGGGTGACGTCGGTGGATTGGGCGAGCTACCCGATCCTGACCTTCCCGGAGGTACCGGTGCTCGAGATCGAGCTGATCCAGCGCCTCGGCGAGCCACCGCTCGGCACGGGGGAGGCCGCATCCGCGCCGGTGCCCGCGGCGCTCAGCAATGCCGTGTTCGACGCCACCGGCGTCCGCCTGCGCACCGTCCCCTTCCGGCCCGACCGCGTGAAGGCGGCGCTGGCCGGGAGGGGTTGAGAACCCGGGGACGGGGCCCCATCCCCACTCCTCGTCAGCGCCTTCGCTCGCGCAGGAGATGCTGGCCGCGCCCCGGCCGACTCAGGAGCGTACCGTCCCGGGCGATGATCTCACCCCGGGAGAGGGTAAGCACGGGCACGCCGGTGACCGTGAAGGCATGGAAGGGGTCGTAGCCGGCGCGCGAGTGAAGCGTCCGCTCGTCGATGATCTCCACCTTGCGCGGATCGAAGAGGACGAGGTCGGCGTCGCTCCCAACCGCGATGGTGCCCTTCCTCGGGTAGAGGCCGAAGATCTTCGCCGGGTTCGTGGCGAAGGCGGCCACGAAGGTCTGGAGCGAGATGCGCCCCCGCGACACCCCTTCCGAGTAGATCACGCGCATCTCCGTCTCGAGCCCCGGCACGCCGTACGGGACCCGCCGGAAATCCCGCACGCCCTCCCCCTTCTGATCCACCGTCCAGGACGTGTTGTCGCTGCCGATGGTCTGGAGCGCCCCATCCCGGAGCGCGTCCCAGAGCGCGGCCTGATCGGGCAGAGCCCGGAGCGGCGGGGCCCCCACCACCTTCGCCGCCTCGAGCCCGCCCGGATCGTAGCGCTCGCTCGTGAGCCCGAGGTAGATAGGGCGCGTCTCGCCCGAGACGCGCAGGCCGCGCTTGCGGGCGGCGCGCACGGCGTCCACCGCCGCCTCGCAGGACATGTGGACGATGTAGACCTCGGCGTCGACGAGCTCCGCGTAGTCGATGACCCGGCGCGTGGCCTCCGCCTCGGCGAGGGCGGGCCGGCTTTCGGCGTAGAACCGCGGATCGAGGCGGCCGGCCGCGATCATGTCCTTCTCGGCGAGGTCGAGCATCTCGCTGTTCTCGCAGTGGACGTTGACAATCGCGCCTGCCTGGCGCGCGGCCCGGAGCACCCGGAGGAGCGCCTCGTCGCCGATGCCGAACTCGCGGATGGTGAAGACCTTGAAGCTCGGGTAGCCCGCGCCGACGATGGCGGGGATCTCGGCGATCCGCTCGTCGGTCGCGTCGGACAGGATGATGTGGAACCCGTAGTCCACGTGCGCGCGGTCCCGGGCCTTGGCCGACCACGCGGCGATCGTGTCGGCGAGGCGCTGGCCCTTCGCTTGCCACGCGTAGTCGCAGATGGTGGTGACGCCGCCGCACGCGGCGGCGGCGGTGCCGGACTCGAAGTCGTCCGCGGTGCGTGTGCCGCCGAGGTCGAGATCGAGATGGGTGTGGACGTCCACGCCGCCGGGGAGCACCTGGAGCCCGCGGGCGTCGATCTCGCTCGCCCCAGGCTCGAGCCGCTCGCCGATGCTCGCGATGCGGCCGTGTCGGATGCCGAGGTCGGCGACGAACGCGTCGGTGGCGTTCGCGACCAGTCCCCCGCGAATCACAAGGTCATGCGCCATGGGTCCACCTTCCTCCCGGGTCAGGGTGTCGTGGGGGCGCGCTCGGCGAAATACCGCGCAATCGCCCCGGTGGTCGCGAGCCAGATCTCCGGGCGGCGCCGCACCACGTGCTCGAAGGCCCGCCGCAGCTGGCGCAGACGGAAGGGCTGCCCGACGAGGAAGGCGTGCAGCGCGATGCCGAAGACCAGGGGCTGGGCTCGGGACTGGTCCAGCATCTCGTCGAAATTGTCCACGATCATCTCCGCGAAGGCGGGGGCGGTGCCGTGGTGGATGGCGATCATCGGGATGTCGTTCACCTCGTGCGGATACGGGACGCTCAGGATGCGGCCCTGCCGCGTCGTCATCCACACCGGCTGATCGTCCATCGGCCAGTCGAGCACGTAGGTGTACCCGGCCTCCTGCAGGAGATCGGGCGTCACCGCGCTCGGATTCACGCCCGGGCTCAGCCAGCCGCGCGGGGGCTGCCCCTCGAAGCGCATGATCGCCTCCGTGACGTCGCGGATGAGCGCCGCCTCGCCCGCCTCGTCGAAGTCGTTCTGGTGCTCGGAGTTGGTGCGCCCGTGCCCGAGCACCTCGTCACCGCGCTTGCGGAACGCGGTCACCACCTCCGGGCAGTGTTGATAGACCTCGGAGTTCAGGAGCAGCGAGACGGGCAGCTCCAGCCGGTCGAACAGCTCGATGAGGCGCCAGACGCCCACGCGGTTCGCGTACTCGCGCCAGGCCCAGTTGTAGGTGTTCGGGTGGGGGATGCCGGGGGAGTAGGAGAGGCCCAGGCCCTCCCCGTAGGCGAAGTGCTCCAGGTTCAGCGCGATGTACACGGCCAGGCGCCGGCCTTCCGGCCAGCTCCAGTCCGGTCGATCCACGATCGCCGAGTATCGAAAACGTCCGTGGTCCCGCAGCATGTCGGGGTCCTCCTCGGGTCGGCTGGCTCAGCCCCGGAAGAAGCGGAGCGGCCCGAAGACCAGGATCGGGAACGCGATGGTGAGGGCGAGGCCGACCACCTGGAGCGCGACGAAAGGGATCACGCCACGGTAGATGTCCACCGTCCGCACCTCGGGGGGCGCCACCCCGCGGAGGAAGAAGAGGGCGAAGCCGAAGGGCGGTGTGAGGAAGGACGTCTGGAGGTTCACGCTGATGGCGATGGCGAGCCACAGCGGATCGAAGCCGAAGTGCTGCACGAGCACGGGCACCAAGATGGGCACGTGGATGAAGCAGATCTCGTAGTAGTCGATGAAGAAGCCGAGGAGGAAGATGACGAACATGACGAGAGCGAGGACGCCGTAGGGGCCGAAGGGCAGCGCCTTCAGGAAATCCTGGACGAGATGGTCGCCGTTCAGGCCGCGGAACACGAGGCCGAAGCAGTTCGCCCCCACCAGAATGATGAAGCCGAGGCTCGTGATGCGTGTCGTGACCTGCATGACGCCGCGGAGCATCTCCATCGAGAAGCGGCCCTTGACCATGGTCAGGATGAGCGCGCCCGCGGCGCCGACGGACGCCGCTTCCGTCGGTGAGGCGACGCCGGCGAAGATCGATCCCAGCACGGCCACGACCAGCACGAACGCAGGCAAGAGGGCGAGCCCCACGCGCTTCACCACGTCCGCGCGGAAGGCGGCGATCTCGCCGGGGGGGATGGGCGGAGCGAGCTCGGGCTTCCACCACGAGATGCCGGCGAGGTAGAGGATGTAGAGGCCTACCAGGATGAGTCCGGGGACGACGGCGCCGATGTACAGATCGCCCACGGACACGCCCATGATGTCGCCCATCAGGATGAGGATGATGCTGGGAGGAATGATCTGGCCGAGCGTGCCCGAGGCGCAGATCGTTCCGCAGATGAGCCGCTTGTCGTAGCCCCGGCGGAGCATGGTGGGGAGCGAGATCATGCCCATGGTGATGACGCTCGCCCCCACGATGCCCGTCGACGCCGCCAGGATGGCCCCCACCACCACCACCGAGATGGCGATGCCGCCCCGGAGATGTCCGAAGAGTAGCGCCATGGTCTCGAGCAACTCCTCGGCGATGCCGGATTTCTCGAGGGCGACGCCCATGAACACGAAGAGCGGAACGGCGAGGAGCGTGAAGTTCGACATCGTGCCCCAGATCCGGATGGGCAGGATGTCGAGGAAGTCGGGCCGGAGAAAGCCGAAGACGATGCCGAGCCCACCGAAGAGGAACCCGGTGAAGGTCAGGCTGAACGCGACCGGGAAGCCGAGGAAGAGGAACGCGATCATCCCCGCGAACATGAACGCCGCGAGGATCTGGTCGAGCGGCAGCCCGGTCATCGGAGTCCGCGCCCCTCGTCGGTTGGGCGGCGGGGCCTCTTCGCGCAAGCGCTCATCGGCTCAGTGGACCTCCGCCCGTGTCTCTGCCGGCGTCTCCCAGCCCATCGCCCGGTAGAACGACTTGATGGTCTCGGAGATGCCCTGGACCAGCAGGAGGACGAAGCCCACGATGATCATCGACTTGAGCAGCCAGCGGAGCGGGAGCCCGCCCGGATCGGGCGAGCCCTCCCACACCGCCCACGCATTCCGCACGAAGGGCCAGGCGGTGTAGATGACGAGCACGCAGGAGGGGAAGAAGAACGCCCAGAACAGGACGAAATCGAGCCACGCCCGCCGCTGCGGCGAGAGCTTCGAGTACACGATGTCGACGCGGACATGCTCGTCGTGGAGCAGCGTGTAGCCGGCGGCGAGGAGGTAGAGCGTGCCGAAGAGGTACCACTCGAGCTCCTGCATCCCCCCCGAGGTGTACCGGAACAGGTAGCGAGAGACCACGTCGCCGAAGACGACGAGGACCATCCCCAGCGACAGCCACGACACGCCGCGCCCGAACCGTTCCTGGAAGCGGTCGATCCTCCGGGCCAGCTCACGCATCACACATGTCCTCCGTCAACACGGAACGGCCCACCCCGTGGGGTCGCCGGCTCGAGGAGATCCGCGCCGGCTCCATCGCCGGCCCGGACAGGTTCCGCCCGCGCGGCGCGAGACGGACGGCGGTGTCCGTCCCACGGCCGCGTGGCGCGGCTAGCTGCTCAGCGTGCTGTAATACGCGCCCTCGACCTTGGCCCAGTCCGCGGTGGTGGTCACGAACTTCGAGTACGCGGCGGCCACCTTCTTGGCCATGGGGCTCTTGTCGGCTTCCTCCTGCATGACCTGGGCGGCGATCTTCCGCGCCCCGTCGAGGACGGCATCGGGGAACTTGATCAGCTCCACTTTCGTCTTGAACTCCGTGTTGAGACGATGGAGCGCGGTCGCGTTCTTGACGAAGTACTCCGCATCGGAGGCGGCAAGGATCACCGCGGCGGCATAGTCGAGCACGTGGCGGTACTCGGCGGACAGGCCGTCGTACGCCTTCTTGTTGAAGCTGAACTCCGCGATCGAGGTGGCCTCCTGCCAGCCCGGGTAGTAGTAGTAACGGGCCGCGTTCTGAAGACCGAGCTTGAGATCGTCGTACGGCCCGATGAACTCGGTGGCGTCGATGGTGCCGCGCTCGAGCGCCGTGTAGATCTCGCCCGGCGGCAGGAGCACGACCGCCGCGCCCGCCTTCGCGTACACCTTGCCCGCGAGGCCGGGAATGCGGATCTTCAGGCCCTTCATGTCGTCGACGGTGTTGATCTTCTTCCGGAACCACCCGCCCATCTGGGGATTGGTCGACTGGCCGGGCCGCGGCACCACGCCGAAGGGCGTGTAGGCCTCTTCCCAGAGCTTGAGGCCGTCGCCTTGCTGGTACCACGCCGTGTACCCCTGCGTGTTGAGCCCGAACGGCACGGACGTGAACCACTGAAGGCCGTTCTCCTTGCCGGCCCAGTAGTAGGCCGCGCCGTTGAACGCCTCCACCGTGCCCTGGATGCAGGCATCGAAGACGCCGGTGGCGGGCATCAGCTCCCCGCCGGCGAACACTTGGATCTTGAACCGCCCGCCCGTCAGCTCCTCCACGACCTTGGCGAACTTCTGGGCATTGCCCTGCAGGACGTCGAGGGCCGGCGGCCACATGGTGGGCATCCGCCACTGAATCCGGGGCTGGGCGATCACGTTCGGAGCGTTGACGACGGACGCCGCCCCGGCGGCCACGAGCACGCCGCCGGCCTTCACGAAGAATCTTCTTCGTTGCATGGAGAGCCTCCCGCGTTGGGGTGAGTGAGACCGTGCCCGTCTCGCGATCCGCACGACACGGCGGTTCCCGGCCACCGTCACGGCGGAGCGCGCTTCCACAATGAGCGCTACTGCGGCATCGCGGCGTATGCGAGCACCTCGATCCGGGTGCCCGGAACCACCAGACCTGCCACCACGATGCACGCTCTCGACGGATACGGCCGGCGGAAGTACCGGGCGTACACCTCGTCGATGGCCGGCTTGTCCTCGATGCGGGTGATGTAGAGGATCACCTGGGCCACATCGTCCAGGGTGGCGCCGGCGGCCTCGACGGCGTGCTTCAGGTTGGACAGCGCCAGCTCCGCCTGCTCGGTGGCGCTGCCGGTCTCCGCCGATCCGTCGGGTCGGATGGGCAGATGCGCGGTGAAGAGAATACCATTCGCGATGACGGCGTGGGAGAAGGGCGCCGGCTCCGGGGCCAGGCCGGTCCGGACTTCCTGACGCACTCGCGGCTCCTTTCCTCCCGCCGCTACTTTCCTTCCAGCGCGGCCAGCGGCGCGTAGTCCGCCGTCCCGCCATGGCCACCCGCGAACTTGGCCGGCGTGATGCCGGCTTTCTTCACGCCGGCCACCAGCGCGGCGAGCGGGGGGTTGAGACGGTCCGGCAGGGCCCCGCCCGGGTTCCAGATGTCGGTGACGAAGCCCAGCTTGAGGTCCGGGACATACCCGATCATGAGCCCCTCCGCATGCGGGTTGGGCGCGATCACGTAGGCGTGGACTTCCCGCTGTCCGTCGGTGTGGACCCACTTGTCCGCCACCTCGATGATGGGGGTGCGGGTCAGGTCCTTCGGCGAAAGGTCCGGGTTGCGCGTGTAGGGCGCGGCCAGGACGCGCTTCCAGTGCTCCGCGGTGCCCTTGGCGGTGACGATGGTGGCGCCCTCGTTGGCGTAGGCGCGGATGCCGCCCGCGTGATCCATGTGGTGGTGGGTGAGCACGAGGTACTTCACCGGCTTGCGGAGGTACTTCGCGCGGACGGCGCTCAGCACCCAGTTCGCCTGCCAGTCGCTCACCGGCGCGTCGTAGACGACGACGTGGTCCTTCATCTCCACGACGAGGCTATGGTGCGTGCCGCCCACCTGATGCTGGACGCCGGGCCCCAGCTCCACGAGCCGGAGACCGGGCGAGGCCTTGGTGTCATAACTCGGCTGCTCGGAGTCCAGATACACGCCAATGAACTGGCGCCGGATGACCCACTGATAGGGCACGTCGCCGGTGGTGGCCCCGCGCGCGCCCGCCAGATACGCGGCGGGGATGACCAGACTGTCGGCGGCCAGGGGCGCATTGATCTTCGACTCGCGTGATCTTGGTCTCCATCACGGTGCGCCCGTTCAGCTCGTACTTGCGGGTCATGGCGATGCGCACGCCGTCCACCGTCTGCCAGTCGGACAGCACGAGGTCGTAGTTCACGTCGCCCCAGATATTGTCGTAGTCGAGCGTCCGGATTCGGGCCGGGAGTCCCGTGGCCCGGTCGAACATCACGGTGAGGGTCTGATCGCCGGTACGGTAGTTGACGGCGGGGTAGGCGACACCGCCGACGCTGATGTCGCTCACCGCCGCGAGGCTCGCGGGATTCTTGAACATCTCGAGCACGAGGAGCGGCGAGGCGCGCAGCAGCTCCCGCTGCACGGTGGCCATCCGCACCCCGGACATCGTATGCGCGGGCGGGTTCGACTCCTGGCTCTGCTTGGTGCGCCCATTGCTGTCGATGCCGGCGACATAGCCGGCCGAGGGAGTGACGATCTCGCTGAACGTGAAGGTGCGCGGCGCCGGGTACTGGAAGTTGCGTACCCAGTCGTTCCGGGTGGTGCGGCTGGCCACGTCCGTGACCGAGGTCACGGTGGACTCGCCGGCATAGCGCATCTCGCCGCCGGCCGCGGCGGACTGCTCCGGATCCCACTGCTTCACGGTGCCCTTCTCGGAGATGGTCTTGACCCCGCCCAGGGTCACCGGACCGCCGGAGGCCTGCACGGCCCGCGTGACGAGGTCCAGTCCCTGCTGCTGCGTGGAGGCGCAGGCCCCGACCAGCGCGGTGAGGGCCAGCGCGCCGACAAGCAAGTAGGCGAAACGCTTCATCGAGTTCCTCCCGTCAAGGAAAGGTGATCCGGGTGAAAGCGTGAACATGGGGCGATCCGGCGGCACAGTATCGAGCCGGCGCGGCCGTGTCAAGCGGCGGGCCTAGAGAACCGAGCGGACGAGGCCGCCGTCCACGAGCATGGTGGTACCGGTGATGTAACTGGACCGGCTCGAGGCGAGGAAGGCGACCAGATACGCCATCTCCTCGGGCCGGCCGACGCGTCCCACCGCGGTCTCGGCCGCCCGCTGTGCCAGCGCGTCCTCGACGGAGATCCCGGTCTCCTTCGCGCGCGCGGTCACGTTGGAGAGCATGCGCTCGCTGAGCAGCGAGCCCGGGCACACGTTGTTGACGAGGATGCCGTCACGCCCCACCTCGTCCGCGAGGCTCTTGGCGAAGGCGACCACGCCCATGCGCGTGGCGCCGGAGAGCGCGAGGTTGGGGATGGGCTGATAGACCGTGCTGGCCAGGATATTGATGATGCGGCCGCCCCCGGCGCGCCGGAGATGCGGCACCGCCTCCCGGCACATGCGGGCAAAGAAGAGCAGGGACCGCTGGAGGGCCGTGGCCCACTGCTCCTCGGTGGCATTGTGGGCGCGGGCCAGGGGCGGCCCTCCCGAGTTGTTGACGAGGATGTCGAGTCGCCCGAACCGGGCCACCGTGGCGGCGATGAGATCCCGGATGGTGTCCGGCCGGTCGAGATCCCCCGGGAAGCTCAGGACCTCGGCTCCGGTGGCGTCATGGATCTCGCGGGCCGTCTTGTCCAGGTCCGGCTGCGACCGGCTGCAGAGGGCCAGCGTCGCGCCTTCGGCTGCGAGCACCTCGGCGCAGGCTCGCCCCAGTCCCTTGCTCGCCCCGCCGATGACGGCGACCTTTCCCTTGAGCTCGAGATCCATCGAGCTCACTTATCGGGGCAAACATCCCGTTTGTCAACGCGGGCCCGCCCGCAATTACTCGGGCGGTAACGCATGAGCGGGGGCGCGCTCGGGAGTCGGGGCGGGGTCCGGCGGCTCGAGCCGGATCCGGCGCATCAGGGGCAGGAAGATCGGCACCACCGCGAACATCACCGCCAGGAGCCAGAAGTCGTCGGCATAGGCGAGGAGCTGGGCCTGATTCACCGTCTCGCGATAGAGCATGGCCATGGCCTGTCGCTCGGCGGTGAAGGCGTCGCTCCCCTGGGCCGCGAAGTGCCCGACCCAGCGCGCCAGGCGCTGCCGGGTCTCCGGATCCCACGCGGTGATGTGGCTCACCAGCGTGGACTGGTGGAACTGACTCCGCTGGGCGAGGAGCGTGGTGGCCACCGCGATCCCCACGCTGCCGCCCACGTTCCGGAGCATCCCGTAGATGGCGGTGGCGTTGACCAGCTTGTCGCGCCGGACGGTGGCCAGGGTGAGGGTCGAGAGCGGCACGAAGATGAAGCCGATGGCGAAGCCCTGGATGAAGCGCGGCAGGGCGAGCGCCCAGTAGTCCATGCCCAGCGTGAGGGACGTCATCATGTAGAGCGCCGCCGCGTTGAGCAGGCAGCCGAAGGCCAGCATCAGGCGCTGATCCACCCGGGTCACCATCCCCGAGGCGAACAGGGAGAAGATATTGCCGAGCCCGCCCGGCGCCAGCACCAGCCCCGACGTCCAGGCGTCGTAGCCGAGGAGCTTCTGCGTGAAGACGGCCACCAGCAGCATCCCCGAGAACATGCCGAAGCCGACGACGGCGATCATGGTGACGCCGGTGGCGAAGTTCCGGTCGGTGAAGGCGGTGAGGTCCAGGATGGGATCGCTGGTGGTCAGCTCGCGGATCAGGAAGGCGACCAGCGCGCACACGGCGATGGCGGTCATGGCCACGATGGCCGACGACTGGAACCAGTCCTCCCGCTCCCCGCGGTCCAGGACGAGCTGGAGGCAGCCGAAGCCCGCCACCATCAGCGCCAGTCCCCACCAGTCGATGCGCGCGGCTTTCTTGAGATAGGGCGGGTCGAAGAGGAACGCGCTGCCCAGGAGGAAGCCGAGGATCCCCACCGGCAGGTTGATGTAGAAGATCCAGCGCCAGGACCACTCGTCCGCCAGATAGCCGCCCACGGTCGGGCCCAGGATGGGCCCGAGGATGAAGCCGACGCCCCACACCGCCATGGCGAGGCCGCGCTGATGAAAGGGGAAGATCTCCCAGAGGATGGCCTGCGAGAGCGGGATGATGGGCCCGCCGCCCAGCCCCTGGAAGATGCGGGCGATGATGAGCGTGGTCAGATCGGGAGCGGCGCCGGAGAGGAAGGAGCTCGCCACGAAGAGCGTGGTGCAGATGAGGAAGAACTTCTTGCGGCCGAAGAGGCCGGCCAGCCAGCCGGTGGCGGGGATGACCACGGCATTGGCGGCCAGGTAGGACGTGATCACCCAGGAGACCTCGTCCAGCCCCGCCGAGAGCGACCCCTGCAGGTGCGGCAGGATGACGTTGGTGACGCTGGTGTCCAGGATCTGCATGAACGCCACCACCATGATGGTGAAGGTGATGGCCCACTTCTGAGCAGGCGAGATCGGCGGGGCATCCGGCGCTGGAGCCGTCATGTGTAGGCCGCGGTCTTGGGATAGGATATGCGCCGGGGCGCGAGAACGCGAGGGGCATGAGAGGAGCGAGTCAATGGCGACGCTGACGACCGAGCGCGAGCTGACCTACGGCGAGGCGGTGAAGGAAGCCATCGCGGAGGAGATGCGGCGGGACCCCACCGTCTTCCTCATCGGGGAGGACGTGGCGGAGGCCGGGCATCCCTTCAAGACCCTGGTCGGCCTGGTCCAGGAGTTCGGGACCGGGCGGATCATCGACACGCCCATCTCCGAGCCCGGCTATGCCGGCATCGGCGTCGGCGCCGCCATGACCGGCATGCGCCCCATCGTGGACGTGATGTTCGGCGACTTCATCACGCTGACCATGGACCAGATGGTGAATCAGGCCGCCAAGGCGCACTACATGTCCGGCGGCAAGATCAAGGTGCCCATCGTCTTCCGCACCACGCTCGGCGCCACCCGTCGCTCCGCCGCCCAGCACTCGCAGTCGCTGCACGCCTGGGTGAGCCATGTCCCCGGGCTCAAGGTGGCGCTGCCCTCCGGCCCTTACGAGGCCAAGGGGCTCATGAAGACGGCCATCCGCGACGACAGCCCGGTGGTGATCTTCGAGGACAAGATGATGTACCGGCTCAAGGGTCCGGTGCCGGCCGAGGACTACACCATCCCCTTCGGCGTGGCGGAGGTGAAGCGGGCCGGCAAGGACATCACCATCGTCGCCACCAGCAGCATGGTGGGCGTGGCGCTGGGCGCGGCGAAGATGCTGGACGATATCGGCATCAGCGCCGAGGTCATCGATCCGCGGACGACATATCCCCTCGACAAGCAGGCCCTGATCGACTCGGCCAAGAAGACCTCCCGCGCCCTGGTGGTGGACGAGGGGTACGAGCGCTACGGGGTGACCGCGGAGCTCGCCGCCGTGATCGCGGACGGCGCCTTCTACTATCTCGACGCGCCGGTGAAGCGCCTGGGGGCCATGGACGTGCCGGTGCCCTTCTCGCCGGTGCTGGAAGATCTCACGGTGCCGTCGGAGCAGACGGTGTTCGCGGCGGCCAAGGCGCTCTGCGGGAAGACCTGATGCCGACCACGGTCATCATGCCGGCCCTGGAGCTGGCGCAGGAGACCGGCAAGGTCATTCGCTGGCTCAAGGCGCCCGGCGACGCGGTGCGAAAGGGCGAGCCCATCGTGGAGATCGAGACCGACAAGGTCACGGTGGAGATCGAGGCCCCCGCCAGCGGCATCCTGGGCAGCGTGACCGCACGGGAAGGGGACGTGGTGCCCGTGGGCCAGACCATCGCGCTCATCGCGGCTCCGGGAGAAGGGGACGCGCCGCCGCCGGGCGTGGTGAAGGCCTCGCCGCTGGCGCGCAAGCTGGCCGAGCAGCACGGCGTCGACCTCGCCCAGGTGAAGACGGCCGGCGGCAAGATCGAGAAGGCCGACGTTCTCGCGCATGTCGACCGCCGCAGCCCGCCGGCCGCCGGCAATGGCGCGGCCACGAGGGAAGCGGCCGCGCGCCTCACCGCCGCCTCCCCCAAGGCCCGCCGGCTGGCCGCCGAGCGCGGCCTCGACGTGGGGGCGCTGCGCGGCTCCGGGCCCGAGGGCGCCGTCCTCGCCGCGGATATTCCCGCCGCGCGGACGTCCGCTCCCCCCGAAGCGGCGCGCGCGGGGGCGAGGGGCGAAGGCGTCAGCAATGTCTGGCGCATCATGGCCGAGCGCATGACGCAGAGCTGGACCAGCGCGCCGCACTTCTACCTGGTGCGCGAGGTCAACGTGAGCCGCCTCGTCGCCTGGCGAGAGCAGGCCGGCAAGCAGACGGGCGCCCGCATCACCTACACCGATCTCCTGGTGCGCCTCGTCGCCGCGGCCCTCGCCCGGCACCCGGCCGCGAACGTCGCCTGGAAGGACGGGACGATCGTCCGCCACCCCGAGGTCAATATCGGCCTGGCCGTGGCCCTCGACGAGGGCCTCGTCGTCCCCGTCCTCCACCGCGCCGACACCCTCGGCCTTCCGGAGATCGCCGCCCGCCGCGAGGACCTCGTGACCCGCGCCCAGGCCGGCAAGCTCCGCCCCGCCGACATCCAGGGCGGCGGCTTCACGGTCAGCAATCTCGGGATGTACGGCGTGGACGCCTTCAGCGCCATCGTCAATCCGCCCCAGGCCGCCATCCTCGCCGTCGGCCGCATCGCCGACCGCGTGGTGCCGCTGAACGGCCAGCCGGCCGTCCAGCCCACCATGGTGCTGACGCTCTCGTGTGATCACCGCGCGCTGGACGGGGCCCGGGGCGCCCAGTTCCTCGGCGCGCTGGCCGAGCTGATCGAGGAGCCCCTGGCGCTGCTCGTCTAGACCGTGACCGGCAGCGAACCCTCACCGGAGGAATCGTCATGCGCATGAAGGCGCTCCGCCTCGCCACCCTGATCGTTGCTTGCGCGTTCGCGCTCGGGGCGCCGGCGGCGGCCCAGGAAACCCCGCGGATGGGCGGCGTGCTCAAGGTGGCCGCCATCGGAGAGCCGCCCACGCTGGACATCCCGTCGAGCACCGCGACCCTCGTCTACGAGATCATGTGGCACGTCAACGAGGGCCTCTTCACCTACGACAAGGGCTTCAATCCCACCCCCATGCTCGCGGAGTCGCACACCGTGAGCGACAAGGGCCTGCGCCACACGATCACGCTCCGCAAGGGCGTGAAGTTCCACAACGGCAAGGAGATGACCTCGGCGGACGTGGTGCCGTCGCTCCGCCGCTGGGGGCGCGTGGCGTCGGTGGGGCGCACGCTGTGGAAGTACGTGGAGGCGGTGGAAGCCAAGGACCCGTACACCGTGGTGGTCAGCATGAAGCAGCCCTCGGCGTCCCTCATCTACGGGCTCTCCGAGCCGCATGCCGCCATCTATCCGAAGGAGAGCATCGAGGCGGCAGGAGAGGGCCAGCTCAAGGAGTTCATCGGCACGGGCCCCTTCCGGTTCGTCGAGCATCGGCCGGACCGCCACATCAAGCTGGCACGGTTCAAGGACTATAGCGCCCGATCGGAGCCCTCCAACGGCTTCGGCGGCAAGCGCACCGCGTATTTCGACGAGATCCTCTTCCTCACGGTGCCGGACAATGCGGTGCGGCTGGCGGGAGTGGAGACCGGCGAGTACCACCACGCCATGTTCATCCAGCAGGATGCCTTCGGCCGCATCAAGGGCGTCCAGGCGCTCGAGCCGCGCATCGTCAAGCCGCGCGGCTGGGCGGTGGCGGTGTTGAACCACAAGCAGGGGCTGATGACCCAGAAGAAGCTTCGCCAGGCTCTCCAGGCCGCGCTGGACATGGAGCCCATCATGGTGGCGGGCTTCGGCTCCCGCGAGTTCTACCGCCTCGATCCGAGCCTCTTCTTCCCCGAGCAGCCCTGGCATTCCACCGTCTCGGCCGCGCTCTACAACCAGAAGAACAAGGACAAGGCGCGCCAGCTCCTCAAGGAGGCCGGCTACGGCGGCCAGCCCATCCGCTGGGTGACCACCAAGGAATACGAGTTCATGTACAACAATGCCCTCGTCGCCAAGCAGCAGCTCGAGGCGGTGGGCTTCGTCATCGACCTGCAGGTAACGGACTGGGCCTCCGTGAACCACCGGACCGAGAAGCAGCCCGACGCCTGGGAAGTGTTCTCCACCGGCTTCGTCTTCTCCGCCGACCCGGCCAATCACGTGTCGTTGCGCTGCACCTTCCAGGGCTGGTGGTGCAACGAGGAGAAGGAGCGGCTGCTGGGCGAGCTCCAGGTGGAGACGGACGTGAAGAAGCGCAAGGCCATCGTCGATCGCATCCAGACCGTCTTCTACGAGGACGTCGGCCAGGTGAAGCTCGGCGACTACTTCACTCTTGATGTCGCGCGACGGGACCTGCGCGGGGAGTTCCGCACCGCGCCCCGCATGTACTTCTGGAATAGCTGGCTCGCCCGCTGAGCCGACGAGGCAGGGCGCGGCGGGCGGTCAGGCCGCCGCGCCGAGGAGCAGGCGCGTCAGCGCCTCGGGCTCGCTCAGCATCGGGTAATGTCCGGTGTCCAGCTCCGCGTAGGACGCCTTCAGGCGCTCGGCGGTGCGGCGCTGGTGCGCTTCGGGTGGGTTGCGGGCGCGCTGGCACCGGATCACCGAGGCGGTCCAGGTGCGCTCCCAGAACTCCGTCGGCTCCATGGGCGCTTCCAGCGCGGCGATGGGGTGGGGCGTGTAGCGGTCGAGCGCCCACGCGCGGGTGGCGGGCTCGAGATCGGCGAACATGCGGCCCTCGGCGTCCGGGCGCGTGGGGGCAGTGGTCAGCGTAGTGATCTCGTTGGCGGCGGGCCGATTCACGATGTCGGCGACGCGCTCACCGGGCAGGAGCGCGAGCGCGTCCACGAAGGCGAGCCGCGCGATGCGCTCGGCGGCCAGTGGCGCCGCCTGGCAGATGACCATCCCCCCCGAGCTGGTGCCCGCGAGCACCACATCCCGGAGATCCTCGTAGAAGAGCAGCCGCTCGATCTCCCGCGCATGGGTGCTGACGGTGATGCCGGCGCGGACCCGCTCGTGCCGCTCGCCGCAGCCCTCGAGGGTGGGGGCGTACACGGAATGCCCGGCCTTCTGCAGGCGCTGGGCGACCGGCTTCCAGATCCAGCCGCCCTGATACGCCCCGTGAATCAGCACGTAGGTCGCCATCGTTCCGCTCCGAGCGGCGCCTCCACACACCGAGGGCGGAGGAGTGATCCTCCGCCCTCGGTGCGGTGGGCGACCGCGATAAGGGGTCTAGCCGCGCGCGGGCGCGACGTAGCCGTAGCGCGTGTTGCTACGCTGACCGCCCATGGCGACGTACTCCGCCTTGATCGCGGCGATCTTGTCCCGAGGGATCTCGTTCAGAGCCGACTTCACGTCGACGCGATAGAGGCGGGCCGAGTTTCCGCCCAGGATGGCCGACTTGACCAGCCCGTCGGCGGCGCCGAGGGGCGCGAACTGGTTGTTCTTCTGCATCTCGGCGGGGATCTCCAGCCGGCGGAAGGCCTCGATCTGCCACTGGGGCGAGCCGTACCACACCGAGTCGCTCCCCCAGGCCACGTGGTCGGCCCCGAGACCGCGGACGAGGGTGCCCACGAGGGCGGCGGCGAGCGGCGGGCTCGACACCGCGCAGGTCGCGAAGGACGTGCCGATCTCTCCGTAAACGTTGTTGACGCCGAACTTGGCCGGGATCTCCGCCAGATCGGTGGCCCAATCGATCCGGCCCGACTTCCGGAACTCCGCGAGCATGGCATCCGGCGGCTCCAGGAACAGGCGGAGCGCGGAGTGATAGATGACGAAGTTCATCTGCGGCCAGTCCTTCGCCGCCTTCCCCACGTCCCACACGCTGTTGTACTGCCACGCCTGGGCCCAGGACTTCTGGTAGTCCGCCGGCAGCAGGCCCTTGTGAATGCAGATGGTGTTGATCCCGGACTTGACGGCCTTCTCGTAGAAGGGATACATGAGCTTCTCGTCGTCGAGCCGCCAGAAGGACTGCAGCTTGGAGGGCGAGAGCGGGTCGCCCACGGTATAGCCCTTCCAGCTGTCCGGCCGGACCTGGGCGATGCACCGATCCACCTCGGCCATCCACGGGCCCTTGTTCGGCGTGATCACCGCGTGGCCGAGCAGCCGCCGGGAGCCGGAGATGCGGTTGATGGCGGCGCGCGCGGCCGCGATCTGGTCGTTGGTCAGCAGATCCCAGGTGGGGTCGTCGAAGGGCGCCCCCGAGAGCAGCGCGACCTTGGTATCGCTGTCGACGTAGATCTCCTTGACGAAATTCTCGAACTTGTAGCGGGCGAGGTTGTTCTCGCCGGCCAGCGCGGGATTCCAGTTCTGGCGGGCGTACTTGGCCAGGTCGAGGAGCCCGGTCTGGTTGAAGTCGTCCCGGACGAAGTGGACCTGATCATCGAAGATGAACTGCCCGGCGAGTCCGCCCGCGCGCTGGTCGGCCACGCCCGGCGTCTGCGCCTCGGCGCGGCTCACGTCGAAGATGGGACCGAAGACCTCGTTCATGGCCAGGAACGCCGCCGCCATCCCGGCGGTGCTGGCGAGGAAGCGCCGGCGATCCATGCCGTGGCCGGGCGCGTGCCGGTCGGCGAGGTCCTTGATGCGCGCCTCCACCCGGGCCTGCTCGCGGGTCTGGGGCAGGGGGTTGAACTCTCCGTTGGAGACGATCTGGGTAGGCACCGGAGACGCGAACGCCGCGGTCTCGGCGGGTGCGGTGCGCTGCAGCTCTTCCGGGCTCAGGTAATGGGGCATCACGAGCCTCCTTCGGGGTGCGTGGCAAGAACCATCGTTCCACGGCATGCGGAGGGCGGTCGGGGCGGAACGGAGACGGGGTCACCACCTCCTTGTGGTTCGCCCAAACAACGGGTCCGGCAGGATCATACCCCAACCTGACCGGCTGCGGCTCACGTCACGCGGAGAGCCAGTCCGGCGACGGCGGCCGCGAACTCGAGGGGATCGATCGGCTTCGTCAGGTAGAGGTCGAAGCCGGCTTCGAATGACCGCATCTCGTTCTCCGTCGTTCCGTAGGCGGTGATCGCAATGGCGGCGAGCCTCCGGCCGTTCTTGCCGATGGCGTGCCGCATCCCCCGGAGCAGCATGAAGCCGTCCTCGCCGGGCATGGCGAGATCGCTGACGAGGATTTGCGGCTGCCAATCGGTCACGATCTCGTGCGCGCGAAACGCCGACGAGGCCACGCGCACCTCGGCGCCCTCCCGGCGCAAGGTCATCGCGGTCAGGTCGAGGGCGTCGGCGTTGTCGTCCACGACGAGCACGCGCAAGCCGCGCAGCAGGGCCGACCCGCCGCCGCGGTACTCGACGAGGGCCCGCGTCGGAAGCTCCGTCCTCTGCGGGGGCGCCCACGGCAGCGTCACCCTGAACGTGGCTCCCTGGCCCTTGCCCGGGCTCTCCGCGCTCACGCGGCCGCCGTGAAGCTCCACGAGGTGGCGGACGAGGGCCAGCCCGAGGCCCAGTCCCCCATGCGCCCGCGAGCTGGAGCTGTCTTCCTGACGGAAGCGCTCGAACACATAGGGCAGGACCTCCGGGCTGATGCCTTCGCCGGTGTCCGCCACCACGATCTCGGCGTTGCCGTCTCCGGCTTTCCACCGAGACCTCCACCCGGCCGCCGCGAGGCGTGAACTTGACCGCGTTCATCAGGAGGTTCCACACCACTTGCTGCAGCCGATCGGCGGCGCCGCGCATGGGTTCCAGCGACCGTATCGAGCGCGGTCACCAGCGCGAGCTCCTTGGCGGTCGCGGCGGGCCGTACCGTATCCAGCGCTGCCTCGATGACGGCCTTGAGGTCCAGGTCCTCGAACTCCAGCCGCATGCGGCCGGTGACGATACGCGAGAGGTCGAGGAGATCCTCGATCAACCGGGCCTGGGCGGAGGCGCTGCGGACGATGGTGGCCACCGCGCGGGCGCGGGTCTCGTCGTCGAGATCGGCGCTCTGGAGCATGCGTGCCCAGCCAAAGATGGCATTGAGCGGCGTGCGGAGCTCGTGAGACACGGTGGCGAGGAACTCGTCCTTGGTCCGGTTCAACGCCTCCGCCTGGGTGCGTGCCTGCTGCTCGCGGGCGAGCAGCCGCTCGCGCTCTTCTTCCATGAGGCGCCGCTCGGTGACGTCCCGGGCGATCTTGGAGGCGCCCAGGATCTGGCCCGTGCCATCCCTGATCGGTGAGATGGTGAGGGAGATGTTCAGCCGGTGCCCGTTTCGCGAGACGCGGATGGTCTCGAAGTGGTCGACCCGTTCACCCCGCCGGATGCGGGCCAGCACCTCGTCCTCCTCGGCGCGGCGGTCGTCCGGGATGATGAGGGTGATGTGCCGGCCCACCGCCTCCGCGGCGGTCCAGCCGAAGATGCGCTCGGCCCCGGCGTTCCAGGAGGTGATGACGCCGTCGAGCGTCTTGCTGATGATCGCATCGTCCGAGGAGTCCACGAGGGCGGCGAGGCGCGCCTGGGTGATCTCGCCTTGGCGCTGCGGGGTGATGTCCCGGGCGATCTTGGAGGCGCCCACGATCCGGCCCGCGTCATCCTTGATCGGTGAGACGGTGAGGGAGATGTTCAGCCGGTGTCCGTTTCGCGCGACGCGGATGGTCTCGAAGTGGTCGACCCGCTCGCCCCGGCGGATGCGGGCCAGCACTTCGGCCGCCTCGGCGTGGCGCTCCTCGGGGATGATGAGAGTGATGTGCCGGCCCACCGCCTCCGCGGCGGTCCAGCCGAAGATGCGCTCGGCCCCCCGGTTCCAGAACGTGATGACGCCGTCGAGCGTCTTGCTGATGATTGCGTCGTCCGACGAGTCGATGAGGGCTCGCAGCTCGGCGACGGACAGGAACAGATCGTCAGCCATGCCGCCCTTCACGCCTCCCGGAGGGCCAGCCCGAGCGAGCCGCCGATGAGCGAGACCGCGCGGAGCGCAGTGTCCAGCACGCGCCCCATGCCCACGAAGCCGTGGATCATCCCGCCGAAGGAGACATAGTCCACGGCGACACCGGCCTCGCGCAGCCGGGTGGCATAAGCCGCGCCCTCGTCGCGCAGCGGATCGAAGCCCGCGGTGATGACGAGCGCCGGGGGCAACCCCGCCAGCGACGGCGCGCGGAGCGGGGACGCGCGCCAGTCATTGGCGTCCTCCTTCCGGCCGAGGTAGTGCGCGATGAACCAGCGCATGCTGTCGCGGGTGAGCATGTAGCCGTCGGCGAAGTCGGCGTAGGACGGGGACTCGCTGCCCACGTCGGTGACGGGATAGATGAGCACCTGGAGCGCGATGGCGGGCGCGCCGGCATCGCGGGCCATCAGCGCCACCACCGCCGCGAGGTTGGCCCCGGCGCTGTCGCCCCCCACCGCCAGGCGGCCGGCGTCCACGCCTAGCCCGGCGGCATGAGCCACGATCCAGCGCGTGGCCGCCCAGGCATCGTCGGCGGCGGCGGGGAACTTGTGCTCGGGGGCCAGGCGGTAGTCCACCGCGATGACACAGGCGCCGGACTCCGCGGTGAGCTGCCGGCAGAGCACGTCGTGGGATTCCAGATCCCCGATCACCCAGCCGCCGCCGTGGAAGTAGACGTACACCGGCAGCGGCTTCGTGTCGGGCACTCCCGCCGGCCGATAGAGGCGGAGCGGGATCTCACCGACCGGGCCCTCGGCGGCAAGGTTCCGCACCGTCCCGATGGCGGGCGGGGCGGGCGTCGAGAAGGGGCGCGTCTCGAGGAAGAGCGCTCGTGCGTCCTTGGGAGAGAGCGTGTGGTAGGGCGGCCGCCCCGCCTTGATCGCGAGCGCGATGACGGCCTGGGCCTGCGGATCAAGCGCCATGGCGCAATACCTCCTGGGCCTGCTTCTCGACGACGGTGCCCTTGAAGAAATCGGGGTTCACCTCGCCCCAGAAGCGCACCGCATTGGAGAACATGAAGTCCTGGAAATCACCGTCGGTGAGGAGCCCGTGCTCGACCAGCTCGTACGCCTCGGGCACCACGTCCGTCATGTCGGGGACGTCGAAGTGGCCGATGTCCGAGCTGAAGAGCGCATTGAGCCGGGCCCGCAGGGGGCTGGCCTGGCGATTGAACGCCCAGGCATTGGTGGGATCATCCGCCTCGCAGCCGAAGTAGAAGCGCGGGACGAACAGATCGCGGATGTCTTCCTTCTTCGTGATCTGGCACCGGAAGTAGTCGTCGAGGTCCTCGAGGCCGCCGGTGAGCGTGGAGTTCGAGTCGCCTTCCAGTCCCTCCCGCCGGCCCACCGCCTCTGCCACCGCGGGACTGCCGTACTTCCGGGCCAGCTCGTGGAGCTTCCCGACGTCGAGCTTCCCGGGATTGGTGCGCTCGATGGCCTGGCGGTTGCGCTTCTCCCAGTGGCCGATGAGGTCCGCGTAGAGCATGGACGCCCAGCCCACGCCCCCCTCGAGGAACGCGAAGTTGAGCGCGGGGAACCGGCGGGTCACGCCGCCGAGGAAGAGGGCCTTGGCCACCGCCTCGCCGGCGGAGGCGAAGTGGCCGATGTGGTTGTAGCAGAAGTTGGACGGCGAGTTGCGGAGCAGGATGGAGCGGGCGCCGTTGTGAAAGCTCGGCGCCACCCGCAGCTCCAGGCACTTCCGCCACACCGGATCGTAGTCGTAGGGACTGTCCAGCCCGATGACGTCGTACCACTCGAGGAGCTTGGACGCCTCCGGCTGCTCTTCCTCGAGCGCGGGCACGCGGCGGCGCATGAGGCCGCCCACCATGACCACCTTGTAGCCGAGCTCGGTGACGGCGAACTCCAGCTCCTCGATGGCCTCCTCGGGCGTGTACATGGGGATGATGGCGGCAGGGATCACGCGATCCCCCAGGCCGCGGAACTGATCCGCGGCGAAGACATTATAGGCGCGGCAGATGGCGCGCCGCAGCCGCGTGTCCTGCATGCGGTGGAAGGAAAGGCCGGCGGTGGGATAGACCACGCTGAAGTCGATGCCGAGGTCGTCCAGCCGCTCGTACATGAGGCGCGGGAGCATGGCGGTTGCCCGGTCCAGCACGTTCTCGCTGGGCGACGACCAGAAGGCCTCCTGGCCGACCCGCTTCCGGGTGCGCTCGGCGAGCGTCATCTTGAGCGAGGTGGGCACGCGCTGGGTCGCCACCGCCAGCGCCTCGGCCGCCGCCTCGCCGCCGATACGGCGGAACTCCTCCTTCATGACGGGGCCGTACTCGATCCAGTGGCCGTCCGCGTCGATGACCGGATGGGACAGGCGGGCATGGAGCTTCCGGGCGTCGGTCTGGCCGTTGGTCTGCATGGCGGCGCCTCCTTGGCTATCGGGCATCCTGACTCGCCCCGCCCGCGGGGTCAAGGGGAGGGGTCCCGAGCGCGGAGCTCACGCAAGAATCGATCGGGGGAGACGAAGAAGGTGTTGAAGAACGCGCGCACGTGACGGTGACGCGCAAGTCGCGCTCTCGCGAGAGTGATCGGCCGCTCGCTCGCTCCAGTCGTCATGCAGGTCCCCAATCGGTACGAGGGTTCTCGGCCCGCCCTTCCTGTGGTGCGGCGAACGCCCGGTCAAACAATACCGGCGCCGGTAGGGGCCGCGGGGCTCCACCCCGGGAGCGGTCTTCGGTGATATGTTACCGGCACTGTTCACCCCTTGCCTGGAGGTCGGTCATGTTCGTCCCCCTCACGTTGGCGGACTTCCTCGAGCGCGCGGACCGCGTCTACGCCGACCGCGTGGGCATCATCGACGAGCCCGAGCCCCCGGGCGGCGGCCTCGGGCGCGTGACCTATGGCCGCTTCGCCGCGATGAGCCGGAGCCTGGCCGCCGCGCTCGACGATCTGGGGGTGGGGGAGGGCGAGCGGGTGGCCATCGTATCGCCCAATGCGGGCCGCTTCCTGGTGAGCCTCTTCGGGGTGAGCGCGTTCGGCCGCGTGCTGGTGCCGGTCAACTTCCGCCTCAATGCCGACGAGATCCGCTACATCATCGAGCACTCGGGCTCCACGGTGGCCCTGGTAGATCCCGAGATGGAAGCGCTGGTGGAGCCCATCCCCGTGAAGCATCGCTTCATCCTCGGTGCGGCCACGGACGCCGCGCTCTTCGGCCGTGCGGAGGCGCGCCCCCGCTACTCCGTCAGCGACGAGAACGCGACCGTCTCCGTGAACTACACCTCCGGCACCACCGCGCGGCCCAAGGGCGTCCAGCTCACGCACCGCGGGTGCTGGCTCAACGCCGTCACCTTCGGCTGGCACGTGGGCGTCTCCGATCGCGACGTGTACCTCCACACGCTGCCCACCTTCCACTGCAATGGTTGGGGGATGCCCTATGCAGTCACCGCCATGGGCGCGCGCCAGGTCATCATCCGGAAGATCGACGGCGAGGACATCCTCCGGCGAGTGGAGGCCGAGGGAGTGACGCTGCTCAACGGCGCGCCCGCGGTGGTCGCCGCCATCCTGGCCGCGGCGCAGGCGCGGCGGCAGCGCGGAGAGGCGATCCCCGGGGCGGGACGCGTGCGGATGGTGGTGGCGGGCGCGCCGCCCCCGTCCAAGACCATCGAGCGGGTGGAGACCGAGCTGGGGTGGGAGTTCATCCAGATCTACGGGCTGACCGAGACCTCGCCGCTCCTCACCATCAACCGGTCGCCGGCGGAGTGGGACGGGCTCGAGCCGGGCGAGCGCGCGCGCCGGCTGTCGCGGGCGGGCGTGCCCGCGGTGGGCGTGCGCATGGCGGTGGACCCGGAGGGTGAGATCCTCGCGCGCTCGAATCACGTGTACGAGGGCTACTGGAAGCAGCCCGAGGAGACGGCCAAGGCCATCGTGGACGGCTGGTTCCGCACCGGCGACGGCGGGCACGAGGACGGTGCCTACATCGTCATCGCCGACCGGAAGAAGGACGTCATCATCACCGGCGGGGAGAACGTCTCCTCCATCGAGGTGGAGGACTGCCTCTTCCAGCACGCGGCCGTGCTGGAGGCCGCGGTGATCGGCATTCCCGACGAGAAGTGGGGCGAGACCATCAAGGGACTGGTGGTGCTCCGCCCCGGCCATGCCGTGACCGAGCCCGAGCTCATCGCGTTCTGCCGCGAGCCGCATGGCGCATTTCAAGTGCCCGACCTCGATCGAGTTCCGGGACACGCTCCTGCGGACCGCCACCGGCAAGCTCCAGAAGTTCAAGCTGCGCGAGCCCTACTGGGCGGGCCGCGACCGCCGGGTGAGCTGAGCCGGTCGAGGTTGCGCCGACCCCCGGGCGCGGGTACGCTTCGCCGAGCGCGCAGGGGTCGAACCACCCTCAAATTTCATTTACCGATGGAGGGCAATCATGGCCAAGGTCAAGCCGATTCCGGATGGTTACCACAGTGTGACGCCGTACCTCGTCATCAACGGCGCCGCCAAGGCGATCGACTTCTACAAGAAGGTCTTCGGCGCCACCGAGAAGATGCGGATGCCCGGCCCCGGGGGGAAGGTCGGGCATGCCGAGCTGACCCTCGGCGACTCGATGATCATGCTCGCCGACGAGCACCCCGAGATGGGCCACCGCGCCCCCCATGCCTACGGCGGCTCGGCGGTGAGCCTCCTGGTCTACGTCCCCGATGTGGACGCCACCGTGAAGACCGCGATCGCCGGGGGCGCCAAGGTGATCCGGCCGGTGGAGAACCAGTTCTACGGCGACCGGATGGGGACCATCGAGGACCCGTTCGGCCATCAGTGGTCCGTCTCCACCCACGTCGAGGACGTGCCGCCGGAGGAGATGGCCAAGCGGGCTGCCGCCGCCATGGGCAAGCAGAGCTAGCACGCAGGAAGCGGTGCGCCGTCGCGAAAGCGGCGGCGCACCGCCGCGACGTTGCACCGCCCCGAGCCGTCCGATTCCCCCGCAGGTCACGAAAGGATGTCATGGACCTTCTTTCCGGCAAGGTGGCGATCATCACGGGAGCCAGCAAGGGTATCGGGCGCGTCATGAGCCGTCTCTTCGCGCGCGAAGGGGCCGCGGTGATCTGTGCCGCGCGCTCGGGCGCGCTGGTGGAGGAGACGGCGGCGCTGGTGAAGAAGGACGGCGGGCGCGCCATCGCCGTCACCGGCGACGCCGCCCGGGAAGCGGACGTGAAGCGCATGGTGGCGGAGGGCGTGAAGGCCTTCGGCAAGGTCGACACCCTGGTGAACAATGCCGGCGACGGCGGCGTCACCAAGCCCGTGCAGGAGTACACCGAGGAGGACTGGTTCTACACCATCAACTCCTGCCTCACCTCCTCTTACATGTGCATCCGCTTCACGGTGCCCGAGATGATCAAGGCCGGGGGCGGCGCCATCGTGAACATCTCCTCGGGCGCGGGACGGCGTGGACTGCCGTTCCGCATCGGCTATTGCTCGGCCAAGGCGGGGCAGGTGGGCATGACCTTCGGCATGGCGCTGGAGCTGGCCCCGCACAACATCACGGTGAACTGCGTGGCGCCGGGGGCCATCGAAGGCGACCGCATCGACCGCGTGATCGAGGGACAGGCGAAGCAGCGGGGCATGACGCCGGAGGCGATGCGGCAGGCCATGCTGGAGCGCTCGCCGCTCCGGCGCATGGCGACCGCCGAGGACATCTCCGCCGCCGCCGCTTTTCTCTGCAGCCCGGCGGCGCGGAACATCTCGGGCCAGGTGCTGCCCGTCAATGCCGGCGAGCCCGCGGGCTAGGCCGATGGGTGGGTTCGCCGGCCGGATGTTCGCCGGCCAACCCTCCCAAAAAGCTGACAGATCAAGGGCTTCCCAAACTTGACCTTGACGGCGGCACCCGGCCAGCTTAGCATCCACTCAAGCAACGGGAACCGATGCCGGAGGTCGTTGATGCTGTCCCTCCTCCACAAGCGGCGTGACCTTGGCGTGCTCGACACGAAAGGCGCCGCCCGCGGCGGCCGAAGCGCATGACCGCGTCCGCACAGCTGCGAGCGGTGGGCCGCATGCTGTCGCGACCCTCTCACACCGCGCTGGTGGTGAAAGACCTTCTTGGCGTCCGGCAGCCTCGCCGATCGGATCGCGAGCATCTGGAGGGAGCGATCGCCTGGCTGTGCCGCGCGCAGGACGCGGCCGGCGGCGGCGTCTCGGCGGCGTACCACATCCCTGACGGCGGCTGGCTACCGCCTTACCCGGAGACCACCGGCTACATCATCTCGACCTTTCTGCGCTACGCGCGCCTGGCCGGCGACGGCGCCATCCGCGACCGCGCCGTCCGCATGGGGGACTGGGAAATCGACATCCAGCTCGCCTCCGGGGCCGTGCGTGGTGGCATCGGGATCAATGACTATCCCGATATCTTCAACACGGGACAGGTGATCGACGGCTGGTGCACCCTGTTCCGCGAAACGGGCGATTCGCGCTTCTTGGCGGCGGGAGTGCGGGCAGGTCGGTGGCTCACCGAAGCCCAGGCAGCGGACGGCGCGTGGAGCGCCCACAGCTACCGGGACATCGCCCATACGTACCACGCGCGCGTCGCGTGGCCACTCCTCGAGCTCGCGCAGCTCGCCGGTGACGAGAAGATGCACGAGGCGGGCCGGCGGAACATCGAGTGGATCTTGGGGCATGCGGCCCCGAACGGCTGGATTGAGCACATGGCGTTCCGCACTGGCGAGCGTCCCCTGACCCACACCATCGGGTACACACTGGAGGGACTGCTGGGAGCGGCCCCCTTGGTCGGGGCCGAACTCGGGCGGCAGGCCACGGCCCTCGTCCGGACCGCCGCCGAGCATCTCCTGCTCGCCTACGAGCGCGGGAGCGGCGTAACCGACAAGGAACTCCTGCCGCTGCCCGCCACCTTCGACCGGAGCTGGAGCTCGCCCGATCGAGTCTCCTGCATGACCGGCAACGCCCAGCTGGCCATCGTGTGGCTACGGCTGTACGACCTCGACGGCGACGCGCAATACCTCAACGCGGCCCTCAAGATCCTGGACCAGGTAGCCGCGACCCAATGCCTCACCTCCGGCAATCCCGGCATCCGGGGAGCGATCCCCGGCTCCTTGCCGTGCTGGGGAACCTACTTCCCCCTCGCGTTCCCGAACTGGGCGGCAAAGTTTTTCGCCGATGCCCTGATGCGGCGAATGGTGGTCATGCGCTCAGCTTGAGATCCAGGTCAGGGTCGGACCCCGACCACGATCACCTTGTCCATGAATAGGTTGAACGGGGCCTGGGTCGCGAATCTCTGCTCGATTCGATCGCACCATTTCAGATACGATCGCAGAGCCCGAGGCAAGGCTCGCTCGATCGGCCCGGCTAGCCAGAAGTTCGTCAGGACCCAGGTTCCCGAGACATTGGATCCCTTTCGAGTGATGACTCTGAGGCCAGCCTCCTGGAAAATCCGCGAAAGCTCCGGAAGAGAGTTGAAGTCGTTGCGGTAATCGCGGTGGATCCGCGTCAGGCGGGAGCGCGAGTCGGGCCCGAGAAGCTTTCGAAAAGCTCGAGTCGCGAGCGCCGCGAGGCGCCCGTGTCGCAGAATCTTGATGAGACAGTGGAGCGTCCAGCTATTGTAGTTGAGGACACAGACCACTGCGCCCGGCTTGCTCACGCGGGCGAACTCTCGAATGGCCGCGGGTTGCGGCATGATGTGCTGTAAGACGCGAATAGAAATGATGCCGTCGAAGCTCTTGTCTCGGAAGGGGAGCTGCGTAGCATCGGCGGCCACCAACATGGTCGCGCCATCTCCCAGCTTCGACTTGGCGATCTTGAGCATGTTGACCGACGTGTCGATGCCGACGCAGGAGGTGCCGGGGGGCATGGACTGGATATGTCGTCCCGAGCCACACCCGGCGTCGAGAATTCTCGCCCCGGCACGAAATGGGATCTCAGCGAGCGCGGCGTCGACCTCCGTACGCTGGAGATACTCTCCGATAATCCCGCGGAACTCGGCGTCGTAGGCGGACGCGGCCTCGAGATCATCCCAGTGTCGGCGAGTCTGATCCATCGTGAGAGCTCCCTTGCGCAAGTAGTGACCGCGAGATTCAGCTACGGCGACAAGCATCCAGGCGAACCGGCTTGGGCATTGTACCTGATCGCCGCCGTGTCGAGCCTCCCGGGCCGGGGTATAGTGCTTCGGCGAAAGGAGACCACTCATGCCTATCGTTGCGCGCATGCTGACCCTCGAGCAGGACGGCCTCCCGGGCTACATGGCCCATCCCGAAAGCCCCGGAGCGCGGCCGGGGGTGCTGATGGTGCACCATGCCCACGGCGTCACCGCCGACTACAAGATCGACGCGTATCGCTTGGCCCAGCTCGGCTTCAACGTGCTCGTGCCGAGCCTCTTCAACATGTTCGGGGTGGCGGGGACGAATCATATCGGCGCCGGCGCGGAGCTCCAGGCCAAGCACGGGGACGGGGAGTTCCTGGGCAAGATGGAGGAGGCCTGGCACTACCTGACCGGGCGGATGAATTCCGACCCCGCGCGCACCGCGTGCATCGGGCATTGCATGGGCGGGCGGCTCCTCATCCCCTTCGCCGCCGATCATCCCCAGATCCGTGCCATCGTGCTCTACTATCCGTCGGTGCGCGACGAGCCGGAGACGTCACACCGGCCGCGTCATGCCCTCAAGCTGGCCCCCACGCTGAAGAGTGCCGCGCTGGTGTTCTGCGGCGGGCTGGACTTCATCGCGACTCCGGCCATCCAGGGGCCGTTGTGGCAGGCCTTCATGGCCAGTGGCCAGCCGGTGGAGTGGCATACCTTCTCCGACGCCAACCACGGCTTCCGCCACCCGGACAATGCCGGCTTCCAGCCGCACTACGCGGACGTTGCCTGGGCGCTGACGACCGACTTCCTCCAGCGCCGAGTGTGACGGCGTGAGGCGGCCTATCCTCGCCGCGAGAGACAGGCACGCACGCGCGCCGCGAGCTGCGGGATCGAGAAAGGCTTGGTCAGGTAGTCGGTAGCGCCGAGATCGAAGCCGGCACGAGTATTGACCTCGTCATCCAGTGCCGTCAGCACGAGGACGGGCAGCGCCGCCGTCGCCGGCCGCGAACGAAGCAGGGTGAGGACCTCCAGCCCACCTGGCTTGGGCATTTGCAGGTCCAGCACGAGAAGATCGGGAGCGTGCCCTTCGATCAACGCAAGTGCCTCCTGGCCGGAGGACGCTTCGCTGACGATGTGGCCGGCCTGGCTCAGGACCTTCTGTACGAGGGCACGGACGTCCGGGTCGTCGTCCACGACCAGGATGTGGCTACCGCGCTGGGCGTCCCGACCCGCGTGGGGAGCCGGAGGCGTGCTGGACAGTTGCCGGACGGTGTGCGGCTCGACGGCCAGCTCGAGACCCTCGTAAGCGCAGCAGATCTCGAGCGCGTAGCCGCGCTGCTCGGCGTATCCGCGGGCTCGCTTCTCGATCGCCTCGACGAACGCGTCGTCGTGGGTCGGATCGTGGTGGGTGAGAGCGAGGTGGCGCACCCCCGCCGCGGCGGCCAGCCCCACGGCATACTCGTAGGTGCTGTGACCCCAGTTCTTCCTGGACGGGTACTCCTCCGGGGTGTACTGCGCATCGTGAATCACCAGGCCGGCGCCGGCCATGAAGCGCGCGTGACGCCGGTCGCCCTCGTGCACGATAGATTCGGCGTGGCTGGAGGAGGGATGATCGTGCCAGAGCGTTTCGGAGAAGGGCTCGTGGTCGCACAGGTATACGACCGCCGCGCCGTCGGCCTCGATGCGGTAGCCCAGCGCCATCGCCGGATGATGGAGGTACTGCGCCACGATCCGCGCGCCGCCGATCTCGTGCGTGCCTTCTCCGAGCTCTCGGAAGGTGATGGTGGCCGGAAGCTGGCTGATCTCGACGGGGAAGTATGTGAACTCCATCTGACCGGAGAGGACTTCGGCCAGAGAATGTCCGCTCCCTTCCGGACCGCACACCGTGATCTGGTTCTCGCGAACGAAAAGGGGGGCGAAGAAGGGGAAACCCTGGATGTGATCCCAGTGCGTATGGCTGAGGAGGATCACGGCCGAGATGGGCTTCGGCATGTGCGCCATGAGCTCCGCGCCGAGCGGACGCGCGCCCGTCCCGCAGTCGAATATGAAGCAGGCCCCCCCGTCGGTCGTCACTTCCACGCACGAGGTGTTGCCGCCGAAACGGACGGTGCCCGGACCGGGCGTCGCGATCGACCCTCGGGTCCCCCAGAAGCGCACTCGCATGCTCCCTCCCGTGCCGGCTATTCGTAGTCCACGTGGAGAGCGTCGAGGTATCGGGCGAGCTCCGCGGCCCGCGTGCGAATGTCCTCCGGCTCACGGCGTCCGGCCGCCTGCTCCAGGAAGGCGCCGATCTCCGTGATCTGGTTCAAGCCGTAGCCGGCGCCTGATCCCTTCATGTTGTGGCCCAGGATGCGAACGTGTTCGTAGTCCGCGTGCGCGAGCGCGGTCGCGATCGCCTCGACGTCCCGCCGCCGGTGCTCCAGATAGCCGGGAATCAGCTCCGCGAGATCCGCGTCCACCCGGATGCGGACGCGTCCCCTGGTGTGCTCCTCGATGGCGCGCAGGAGCGTCGCTTTGCGGATGGGCTTGGTGAGGTGGGCGGTGCAGCCGGCGTCGAGGCTCTTCTGGACCTCCTCCGGTAGGGCGTGAGCGGTCAGGGCCAGGATCGGGACCGGCCTCGCGCGGTGCTCGGCTTCCCATTGACGAATCCTGCGGGTGGCGGAGTACCCGTCCATGACCGGCATCTGGACATCCATGAGCACGATGTCGTAGGTGCCGGCGATGCACATCTGCAGCGCGACCTTGCCGTCGCCGGCCACGTCCAGGCTGCCGCCGCTGGATTTCAGGTACGACTGGATCAGCAGCACATTGTCCAGGGAATCCTCGGCCAGCAGGATCCGCAGTCCTCGCGCGGCTTCCCGCACGCCCCCCGGCCGGGCGGGCTCGACCAGCGCGACCGCGCCGGCGCGGGCCTGGTGGATCGCCTCCAGGAGCTCGTCGCGCTTCACCGGTTTCACCAGGTACGCCGCCACCCCGAGGTCGCGGCTTCGGGCGAAATCCCCCGCGCGGTTGTCCGAGGTAAGCATCAGGATGGTCGTCCCGGCCATGGTCGGTCGCTGATGAATCCGCTCGGCCACCTGGAACCCGTCGACGACGGGCATGCGGCAGTCCAGCAACACGAGGGCGTAGGGGACACCAGCCTGATGGGCCCGCAGCAGCTCCGAGAGTCCCTCCTCGCCCCCCTCCGCCTCCGTCACCACCGCGCCCCAGCGCGAGAGCATCTCCCGGAGGATCAGCCGGTTCGTCGTGTTGTCGTCGATGACCAGGGTCTTCACGTCCTGGAGATCCAGCAGCCCGGAGAGGAGCCGGAGCGGAGCCTTGCTGCCGACCGCGAACCGAGCCGTGAAGTAGAACGTGCTTCCGGCGCCGATGCTGCTGTCCGCCCAGATCCGCCCCTCCATCAGCTCGACGACCTCCCGCGAGATGGCCAGTCCGAGGCCGCTTCCGCCGAACTTGCGCGTCGTGGAGGTGTCCACCTGGGCGTAGGGGGCAAAGATCAGCTCGCGCGTCTCCTCGGGAATCCCGATCCCGGTGTCGCAGACCGCGAACCGCAGGGCACCCGCGGCGGCGTCCTCGGGATCCCGCTCGACCCGAACGATCACCTCGCCTTGCTCGGTGAACTTGATGGCGTTGCCAATGAGATTGATGAGCACCTGCCGCAGCCGGGCCGGATCGCCGACCAGCGCGGTGGGGATCTCCGGAGCGATGTGGAGGGCCAGCTCCAGCCCCTTCTCGTGGGCGCGAATCGCCATCATCTCGAGCGTCTTGTCGAGGACGTCGCCGAGATCGAAGTCGATGTTCTCGAGCACCAGATGACCCGACTCCACCTTGGAAAGGTCCAGGATGTCGTTGATCAGGTCCAGGAGCTGGTTCCCCGCCTTCCGGAAGATGCGGACGTACTCGCGCTGCTCCGAGGCCAACGGGGTCTCCCACAGCAGGTCCGCCATGCCGATGATGGCGTTCATCGGCGTCCGGATCTCGTGGCTCATGCGCGCGAGGAAGTCAGATTTCGCCAGATTGGCTTTGTCCGCCGCGGACCGGGCGCCCTCCAGCTCGACATTTTTTTCCTGTAGCACCTGATCCAGGCGTTTGCGCTCGGTGACGTCGCGCGCGGCCGCGAACACGCCCTGCAGCCTCCGGTCCCGATCGTAGAAGGTGGTGGCGTTGTAGGACACCACGGTTTCCTTGCCGTCGCGGGCGCGCGCGGTGAGCTCGTAGTTGGTGACCTTCTTCTCGCTCAGCACCAGCTTGATGCCTCTCTCGGCCAGCTCGGGATCGGTGAAGTGGTCCTTGAACGGCGAGCCGATCAGCTCGTCGCGCGTGCAGCCGGTGAGTGCCTCCATCTGCTTGTTGACGTCGGTGATGATGCCGGACGGATTGGTGGTCATCAGCGCGTCGATGTTCGACTCGATGAGGGAGCGCGTGTAGAACTGCTGGTCGCGCAGACGCTGATCGAGCTGCTTCTGGTCGGCTTCGACCTGCTTGCGCGCGGTATTGTCGGTTCCGATGAGCAGATAGCCGATGATGGCGTCCTGCGCGTCGCGCAGCGCGGTGACCGACACCACCGCCGGGAAGCGGGTCCCGTCCTTGCGGAAGTAGGTCAGCTCGTAGATGTCCTCGATCTCGCGCGAGGCTTTGAACACCAGAGCCTCGAAGCCCGGCGTGATCGCGGTGCCGAGCTCGAGGCTCAGCGCCCTGGCGCGCACGATCACTTCCTGCGGATCGGAGATGTCGGCCGGGGTGATCTTGTTCAGGACGTCGGCGGCCGCATAGCCCAGCATCCGCTCCGCGCCGACGTTGAACAGCTGAATGACGCCTTTCTCGTCGGTGGCGATGCAGGAGAAGTTCGCACTGTTGAAGATGGCGTGTTGCAACGCCCCCGTCTTGAGAAGAGCGGCTTCGCGCCGGCCTTCGGTGATGGCCTCTTCTTTGCCGGAGTCGCCGTCGACAAAGGCGGGGCGGTGGATGTGCTCGGACATGGCTGCCTCCGTGGGTTCTTCCCCCCCGAGAGATGACCGCGATCAGGGCGGGTGTCGAGCGGGATCTGCGGTCAATTGCTGATCAATCTATTCCAACCGTGAGAGGGCGGCAACAGGCGAAGAAGCTATATCGCCGCCGCCGAGCAGCGCACGAGGCCCTGTTGCCGCGCCATCTCGGGGTGAACCCCGACTCGCTCCATGGGGTGTAGGTAAAACTTTACACAGTCTACGGTACTGTCGAAGCACGTGAATTCCTGTCCCTATCACCACATGCTTCACCCCTGAAGTTAGGTGCCCCACCAGACTTCCCATCCGTCCCTGTCGACCTTTTTGCCGGAACATCGATCCTGTGAGCCGAGTCAGTATTGGCAAGCTATTGAAATAGGGTCGATTAGTGCTCGAGGCACGAAATGTGCGCATAGCTGAGGATTTGCAGAAATACGGAGACGACTTGACGATGGGACCCTCGTCAGAGGGGGTGAAGGAGACTCCGATGCCCAAGCTCATCGCGAGTGCGTTGCTGATCGGCCTGTGCCTGGTCCCGGGACTTTCGGCGGCACACTCATTCTCTGGGCTGGTCGTTTTCGGCGATAGCTTGTCCGATTCCGGCCGAGCCTTCGTTCTGAGCGACGGGCTCTATCGGCCTTCGCCGCCCTATGCGCAGCGGTTCAGTAATGGCCCGGTCGCACCCGAGTACTTGGCTTCGGCGCTGGGCTTGCCGCTGCTCCCAGCCAGCACGCCCGGGGGGACGAACTATGCCGTTGGCGGCGCCACCACCGACACCAGGAACGTGGCCTGGGAGACTGACCTCCCGCCCGGTGTCAAATCGATCGCGGCGCTTCAGCACACCGGGATCACCACCCAGGTCGGCGAGTTCCTTTCCAGCGGGCCGCCCATCGATCGAGCCAATGCCCTCTTCATGGTCTGGGGTGGGCCAAACGACATCGTCCTCGCGTTTCTGACCGGCGACGACCTCGCCGCGGCGGCGGGAGCGGCGGTGGGCAATCTTGCGGGAGCGGTCGAGGCCCTCGCCCTCGGGGGAGGTCAGCACTTCCTCGTGCCCAACATGGTGGACCTGGGCCAGACACCGGAATTCGTGGGCACGCCACTCCAGAACCCACTACGCACGCTCGTCCAGGGCTTCAACATGGCCCTCGCCGACGCAATGGCTGACCTCGAGACGGGGCTGGAGGAGGCGGGCCTCCCGGTGGACATCACGGTGTACGACACCTTCGCGTTGTTCGACGACGTTCTGGCCAATCCCGAGGCGTTCGGTTTCACAAACACCACGGACTCCTGCCTCGACAACCTCGACGCCTTCCGGGCCGGCTGCCCGGGTTACATCTTCTTCGATTTCACGCACCCGACGACGCAGGCCCACCGTCTCCTCGGACTGGTATTCAGCGCCGCCGTTGTGCCGGCGCCACCGGGCGCCGTCCTCGTTCTAGTCGGGGCCGGCCTGGTCGCGCTGCTCGGTCGCCGTCGGGGTCGGGTCTGAGCGCCGCGCAGGCTACGGCGCCTTGTGCAGGTGCCCGTCCTTCATGATGGCCAGCAGCATGTCCGGTTGCTGCAGACGCTTGATGTCGGCGAGGGGGTCGCCGTCCACGAGCAGGAGGTCGGCGAGGTAGCCCGGGCGGATCTGGCCCAGCTCGTGCCCGCGTCCCATGATCTCACCGCCCATCCGGGTAGCGGCGACGAGCGTCTCCATCGGCGTGAAACCGAGAAGGTCGACGAAGAGCAGGAGGTCCCGCGCGTAGGTCCCGTGGGGGTTCCACGCGAAACCGTAGTCACCGCCGGGCAGCACCCGGATCCCGCGCTTGCGCATCTGGCCGATCGTGTCCACGGCCACCTCGAGTTCGCGTACGAGCCCGCCCTCGCGCGCCATCTCGGGGGTGAGTCCCCACTCGCTCGCGGCGTGGCAGGCCTGGTAGGTCAGGCCGAGGGCGGGGCCCACGAAGCACCGGTCGCGGTTGGCCTCGAGGAGGTCAAGCGCCTCCTCGTCGGCGAAGGTGGCGTGGTAGATGATCTCGATGCCGTGGCGCACGCACATCTTGACCGACTCCGCGCTACGGGCGTGCGCGCACATACGGACGTCGGCGGAGCGGGCGACCTCCATGGCCGCCGCCACCTCGGCGTCCGACATGACGGCCCTTTCAAAGCGGCTATTGCGGGGGCCGGTGTCGCCGGAGAGATTGAGCTTGAGGAGATCGACCCCCTCGCGCACGAGCAGGCGGCAGGCCTTCCGGACCTCGTCGGGCCCGTCGACCACCCAGGCAAACGTGGGCGTCTCCAGGTGGGGCAGGTGGAGCGCGTTGTCGTCTCCAAGCCCGCTCGTCACGGTGAGCTCCGGGCCATTGGCGAGATAGCGCGGGCCGGGGGCGCGGCCGGCCTCGATCTCGTTCCGCGCCACCACGTCGAGCCGGGGCTTGGCCGCGGCGGCCGAGAGCACGCTCGTGTAGCCGCAGTCGAGCATGGTCCGGGCATTGCGGAGGGTGATGAGGATATGCTCTTCCGGCGGCAGGCGAGTGAAGTCCGAGTTCCGCGCCGCGTCGGGATAGCTCACGTGGCCATGCGGCTCGATGAGCCCGGGCATGAGGGTGGCGCCGGCGCCGTCGAGCACGCGCGCGTCGCCGCGCGGGAGGCCGCCGCCGCGCTGCACGGCGGCGATTCGCGAGCCCTCGACGAGCACGTCGCCGGCGTATGGGGCCGCGCCGGTGCCGTCGAGGATCATCGTGTTGGCGAAGAGCGTCTGGTTCATGTGGTCCTCCGTGAGCCGCACTATGCCGACATCTCCTGGGCGCTGGCGACGGACTAGCCGGGACTTGACCGCTCCCCGCTCTCGGGCTAGCCTGCACTACCCTTCGCCGTAGTGCAACGGATCGCTCGAATGGAGGCCCCGACATGAGGCATCCTCGATTCCTGGCTCGCGGCCCGCATTACCTGTTGATCGTCGCCCTGATCCTGATTGCCGCTGCCGCGGTGGCCCTGTCGCTTTTCTCATCAGCCGGGGCACAGGCCAAGGGCAAGATCGTTCTCGCCTGGCATGCCGGCTTCGCCTCCCGGTGGCTCGATCCTCAGGAGCACGACGGCACCGCCACGCCGGACAACTTCTTCACCGCGCTGCACGACGGCCTCATCAAGAACCAGGGGACGGCGCTCTTTGACCATCCCGCCCTGGCCGAGCGGTTCACCGTCGCCGCGGACGCGAAGAGCGCCACGTTCACGCTGCGCAAGGGGATCAAGTTCCACAACGGCGACCCGGTGACCCCGCAGGACGTCAAGTGGAGTTACGAGAGCTACCGGGGCGCCAAGGCCGACGTCTTCAAGAAGAAGACCGAGCGCGTCGAGATCGTGGACGACCGCACGATCCGTTTCGTCTTCAAGGAGCCCTTCCTCGACTTCGCCATCCTCTTCGGGACCGCCAATGTCGCCGCCCCCGGCTGGGTGGTGCCGGAGAAGTACTACAAGCAGGTGGGGCCCGACGGCTTCAAGCAGAAGCCCGTCGGCGCTGGTCCCTACAAGCTCGTCCGCCACGAGCCCGGTGTGAAGGTCGAGATGGAGGCCTTCGACGGGTACTACCGCCCCGTCAACGTGAAGCAGCTCGTCATGGTTTCGGTGCCCGAGGCGGCCACCCGCGTGGCCATGCTGGAGCGCGGCGAGGCGGACATCATCTACAACGTCCCCGGGGAGCTGATCGCCAAGGTCGGGAAGCTTCCCGGGGTCACGCTGGCGCCGGTGCTGTCCGGCTCGTTCTTCCTGGAGTTTCCCGGGTTCCAGGACCCGAAGAATCCGTTCCGCGACAAGCGCGTACGCGAAGCGGTGAGCCTCGCCATCGACCGGCGGGCCATGAACCAGGCGGAGACCGCCGGGATGGGCAAGGTCACCGGCAACTGGATCAACGACGACGTCCAGTACGCGATCGAGTGGCCCGAGTTCCAGCGCAACGTGGAGAAGGCCAAGCATCTCCTGCGCGAAGCGGGCTATCCGAACGGGTTCGACGTGGACTGGGTCACGCCGCTGCCTGCTTTCTATTCGCGGGGCGAGCGCATCATCGCGCAGCTCCGCGAGGTCGGTATCCGCGGTAGGTTGCAGACCATGGAGCGGGGCATCTTCTTCCAGCGGCTCCAGGGCGGGCTCAAGGAGTTTCCCGGAACCCAGATCATCCTCCACGGCGTGAGGATCGCGGGAAGCTGGTCGTTCTGGTACGAGGGCTACTTCAAGTGTGGCGGCTTCAGCTCTCGTGATCGCATCTGCGTCAAGGACCTCGACGCCAAGTTCGAGCTGTACGAGCGCTCGATCAATCCCGCTGAGCGAAAGAAGCTCGCCGACGAGATCCAGCGCGGCATTCTCGAGAACTACTATCTCGTGCCGGTGTTCCGCCATGCGTTCGTCAACGCGATCGGCCCCCGTGTCGCCGCGCAGAAGTGGCAGGACGTCTTCCCGACCATCACCACCGGCTATGCCTATCCCTGGGAGGACCTGAAGGTGAAGGACCAGTAAGGCCGTCGCCATGGCGCAGTTCATCATCCGGCGCCTGCTCTACAGCGTCGTCACGATCTTCATCCTGAGCGCGACGATCTTCCTCATCGTGCGGCTCACCGGCGACCCCGTGGCCCTGATGGCGGAAGCCAGCGCGCGCCCCGAAGACCTCGACCGGATCCGTCACCTGTGGGGACTCGACCGCTCGTGGCCCGAGCAGTACGTCACCTTCATGCAGAACGCCTTCATGGGGGAGCTCGGCAAGTCCTTCAACTACCGGCTCCCGGTCACCGAGCTCTACTTTCAGCGGCTGCCCAACTCGTTGATCCTGGGTCTCGCCGCCACCCTCATTTCGCTCCTCATCGGCGTTCCCGCCGGCATCATCTCGGCGGTGAAGGTGAACACCTGGTGGGACAACGTCGCGAAGGGCGTCGCCCTGCTCGGCCTCTCGATCCCCGGCTTCTGGCTGGGGCTGGTGCTGATCCTCGTGTTCTCCGTCTGGCTGCGATGGCTGCCGACGTCCGGGGCCGGCGACTGGCGGCACGTCGTCATGCCCGCCCTTGCCCTCGGGTGGTACTTCGCCGCGTCGATGCTCAGGCTGACTCGCTCGAGCATGCTGGAGGTCCTGGGCAGCGAGTACATCAAGCTCGCCCGGCTCAAGGGGCTCCCGGACGTCGTGGTCATCGCCATGCACGCGTTCAAGAATGCGCTCATCCCGGTCTTCACCCTGGCCGGCGTGAACATGGTGGTGATGGTCAATGCCGCCGTCATCATCGAGGTGATCTTCGCGTGGCCGGGGATCGGCCGGCTCCTCTACGAGGGCATCTTCCAGCGCGACTTCCCGCTCGTGCAGGGCGTCGTGATCATGGCCGGCTTCATGATCGTGGGGATCAACCTGGTGGTGGACATCCTCTACGCCTTCATCGACCCGAGAATCCGACTCGCGAGGTAGGTGACGATGGCCATCGCAGTGCGGACGCCGGTGGGCGAGGAAAGGGCCGCGAGGACGTTCTTCGCCGTCATCAAAGCGCTGCGGGAGGCGCCCCTGGTCGCGGTCGTCATCCTCGGCGGCTTCACGTTCGCGGCGGTCTTCGCCGGCCTCATCGCTCCGTATGACCCGACGCTTCCGGTGAAGGGCGCGAAGGTATTCGACCCGCCGGTCTGGATGGAGGGCGGCCAGTGGGCGACGCCGCTCGGGACCGACTTCCAGGGCCGGGACATCCTGAGCCGCCTGATCCACGGGGCGCGCGTGTCGCTGGTGGTGGGGTTGATGGGGACGCTCGTGGCGGGCGGCATCGGGACCGCGATGGGGATCCTCTCCGGGTACGTGGGCGGCTGGGTCGACCAGATCATCATGCGCGTGACCGATGCCTGGCTCGCCTTACCGGCAATCGTCTTCGCGATCTTCCTGGCCGCCCTGGTCGGGCCCAGCATGTGGAACATCATTGTCATCCTGGGCTCCGTGTACTGGACGCGGTACGCGCGCGTCATCCGGGGCGAGGTGCTGACGCTCCGGGAGCGGGAATTCGTGAAGCTGGCCGAGATCGCCGGCGCCAGCAAGCTGCGCGTGATCAAGCGGCACATCCTGCCGAACGTCATGAACACGGCGACGGTGCTGGCCAGCCTCACCGTGGGCGTGGTCATCATCGCCGAAGCGTCGCTGAGCTTTCTGGGGGTGGGCGTGCCGCCGCCTCAGCCCGCCTGGGGCCTCATGCTCTCGGAGGCGCGTGCGACCTTGATGGCGGGCCAGTGGTGGCTCACGGTGTTCCCTGGGCTGTGCATCTTGCTGATCGTCCTCGCGACCCAGCTCTTCGGTGACTGGCTGCGAGTCCGCCTCGATCCCCAGCTCAAGAATCTCTAGGGATGCGCGCGCGTTCATGACGCCCGTTCTCGAAGTCTCCGACCTCCAGACCCACTTCTCCACCTTCGGCGGGACACGCGTGGTCAAGGCGGTGGACCGGGTGAGCTTTTCGCTCCACGAGGGCGAGACGCTGGGGCTGGTCGGCGAGTCGGGAAGCGGCAAGACGACGACGTGCCTTTCGATCGTCGGGCTCTTGCCGCGGGCCGCCCGCATCGTCGGAGGCCGTGTCCTCTTCGAAGGGGAAGACCTGACCGCCATGAGCCAGCGCGAGTTGCGCCGGATCCGCGGCCGGCGGATCGCCGTCATCCTCCAGGACCCCATGGCGTCCCTGAACCCGCTCTTCACCATCTTCCGGCAGGTGGCGGAGCCCGCGTTCTTCCACCAGCGGCTCCGGGGCCGACCGCTGCGGGAACGCGTGCAGCACCTCCTCCGGGCCGTCCGCATCCCCTCGCCCGAGTGGCGGATGCGCGAGTATCCGCACCAGATGAGCGGTGGCATGCGCCAGCGCATCGTCGGCGCGATCGCGCTGGCCGGAGGGCCGAGCCTCGTCATCGCCGACGAGCCCACGACGAACCTCGACGTCACCATCCAGGCGCAGTACCTCGACCTCCTCAAGGACATCCAACGCGAGACGGGGGTGGCCCTGATCTTCGTGACGCACAACTTGGGCATCGTCGCGAGGATGTGTGACAAGGTCGCCGTGATGTATGCCGGCAAGCTCGTCGAGCAGGCGCCAGTGCGAGCGCTATTCGATGCTCCCAAGCATCCGTACACGCGGGCCCTGCTCGGCTCGATGCCGAAGCTGGGCAGCAAGGAGCCCCTGTATTCGATCTCGGGCCAGCCACCCAACCTGGCTACCCTGCCCACGGGATGCGCCTTCCACCCGCGCTGCCCCGTGACGGTTTCCCGCTGCACGACGGAGGAGCCGGGGGACTTCTACCTCGGTGACGGCAGCGTCGCCCGGTGCTGGCTCCTGGACCGCGACCGGGAAGCGCAAGCGGATCGTGACCGAACCCGTTCTTGAAGTCCGGGGGCTGACGAAGCACTTCCCCGCGCGGCAAGGCCTGCTGGGACGCAAGCGAACGTGGGTCCGAGCCGTGGACGGCGTGGACTTCACCATTCATCCCGCCGAGACGCTGGGCCTCATCGGCGAATCCGGATGCGGGAAGACCACCACCTCGAAGCTGATCCTGCTACAGGAGACACCCACCGCCGGGACGATCGCCTTCGAGGGCCGAGACATCGCCGGCCTCGGGGGCAAAGACCTCATGGCGTATCGCCGGGCCGTGCAGGTGGTGTTCCAGGATCCGTTCAGCTCGCTCAGCCCGCGCATGCGTGTCGAGGACATCATCGCCGAGCCGCTGGAGATCCACACCGGTCTCTCACGTGGGGCGATTGCCGAGCGCGTCGCAGTGGTGCTGGAGCTGGTCGGTCTCCCGCCCGACGTGGCCCCGCTGTTCCCGCACGAGTTCAGCGGCGGGCAGCGTCAACGGATCGCCATCGCCCGGGCGCTCGCGACCGACACCCGTCTCATCGTGCTGGACGAGCCCGTCTCCGCGCTCGATGTGTCGGTCAGAGCCCAGATCATCAACCAGCTCGAGCACCTGCAGCGGACCCTCGGCGTGAGCTATCTCTTCATCGGCCACGACCTGGCCACCGTCGCGCACATCAGCCACCGGATCGCGGTGATGTACCTGGGCAAGATCGTCGAGACGGCGGACAGTGACGCGCTCTGCGCCCGTCCGATGCACCCGTACACCCAAGCCCTCTTCGCCGCCGCGCTGCCATCCCATCCCGACGACCCGCCGCACGAGCGGCCCATTGCCGGGGAGGTCCCGAGCGCCCTCAGCCTCCCATCCGGGTGTCGCTTCCACCCGCGATGCCCGTCGGCGATGCCGATCTGCTCGGAGGTGGAGCCGGCGCTGAAAGCTCGCGGCGGCGGCGAGGTGGCCTGCCACCTGTATTGAGAGACCGTAGGAGCTAGCGCTTGATCCCGAGGAGCGTGGCCGCGGTCTCGCCCAGCATCGCCACCCGCTCGGGGTCGGACAGGCCCGGCGTGCCGAGGATATGGTCCACCGAGGTGCTGGTCCACGGGTAGGGATAGTCCGTCCCCATCACGATGCGGTCCGGGCCCACCTCCGCCGCCAGGTGCCGGAGCGCCTCCGGCGTGAAGACAATGGAGTCGTAGTAGAGCTGGCGCAAATACTCGGTGGGCTTCTTCTCGAGCTTTCCCGGGCAGCGGTCGGGGAAGGTGGTGAGGATGGCGTCCGACCGCGCCCCATAGGAGGGCAGATACCCCCCGCCGTGGGCGGCGCAGATCTTGAGCCCGGGGAAGCGGTCGAGGGTGCCGTCGAAGATCAGATGCGAGAGCGCGATGGTGGTCTCGAGGGGGTTGCCGATGGTATTGGTGAGCAGGCCATTGCCCTTGAGCCGGCTCGTGCGCTCCAGCTCCGCCGTGCCCTGCGGATGGATGAAGACGAGCGCGCCGAGCGACTCCGCCTTGGCCCAGAAGGGATGGAAGCGCGGGTCGGACAGATCTGCCCCCTCCACGCTGCCGCCGATGGCGGCGCCGCGCAGACCGTATCGCCGCATGCCGTCCTCGAGCTGCTGGGCGGCCAGATCGGGATGCTGCAGCGCCACCGACGCGAAGGCCACGAAGCGCTCCGGGTGGGCCGCGCAAGCCTCGGCGAGCGCCTCGTTCTGGAGGCGGATCAGCTCGCGGGCCAGATCGTGCTCGGCTCCGTACCAGTAGGGATTGATGCTCAGCGCCTCCACGTCGATGCCCTGCTCGTCCATGGCGCGCATCCTGGCCGCCGGGCTGGACATGAGCAGCGCTTCCGTCGGGAGCTTGAGGCCCATGAGCGCCATCGCGGCGGGCACGCCGCAATGCGCGTGCACGTCGATGGTCTTCACGCGCCGGCCGCCGACGGTGACCGCCCGTCGCACCGCCTGGGCCTGCACCGCGCCCACCGTGCTGCATCCCACGAAGGCGACCCCTCCTGGCCCGCTATCGCTCATCCGCTTCTCCGGTAGATGCGGGCCACGCGGGGCCCGATGGTGGTGGCGACCTGGTGGACGCCGATATTGTGCCGGCGGGCGACCTCGGCGAGCGTGATCTCGGCCTCGCCCTGGCGGCCGATGATCACGACCTCGTCGCCGACCTGCGCGTCCGGGATGGCGGTGAGGTCGATCCGCGTGTGCTCCAGTGACGGCGTGGCCACGATGGGGGCCGGGCGTCCGCGCACGAGCACGCGGTCGGCGTGCAGCCACAGGAGGCCGTCGGCCAGTCCCATGGGGATGACGCCGAGCCGCATGGGGGCAGTCACGGGAAACGGCGCCACCTCGGCGAAGCGCTCACGCGGCGTGATGTCCTTGAGGGCGATGACGCGCGTGGACAGCGCGCGGAACGTCGAGCGGAGCGGCGTGGGTGCGACCTCGTCCCGGAAGGTCAGGCCATAGAGCATGCGCCCGGGATCCACGGCATTGAGGTAGGTCTGCGGGAAGCGCAGCACGAAGGGGGAGGCGGCGAGCAGGCGGATGGGCACGCGCACCCCGCGCGCCTCGAGCTCGTCCACCACCGCGGTGAAACGGCCCAGCTGCCAGTCGGCGTACGCGGGATCGCCGCCCACGGGGGCATGGGGATGGGCGCAGAGCCCGGCCAGGCGCAGGCGCGGCAGCTCCAGCATGGCGGTGACCAGCTTCACCGCTTCCTCGGGCGCCACGCCGAGGCGCTCGAGCCCGACGTCGATCTTCACGAACACGTCGCAGGGGTCCCGTGCCGCCTCCGCGTAGGCCCGGGCCCCTTCCAGATCCACCACCGTCGGCGTGAGCCCGTGGGCGAGGGCCTCGGGCGCGGCCTCGGGCAAGGAGTTGGGATACACGAGGACGGGCGCGGTGATGCCGCGCCGGCGGAGGCGAATCCCCTCGGCGAGGTCCGCCACGCCCAGCGCGTCGGCGCCGCCGGCCAGGAAGGTCTCGGCCATCTCGGCGGCCCCGTGGCCGTAGCCGTCGGCCTTGATCACCGCGTAGATCTTTCGCTGGGGCCCGACCATCTGGCGCACCACGCGGACGTTCGAGGCGGCGGCGGCGAGATCGATCTCGAAGGTGGTCGGACGGGGTGGGAGCATGGAAGGACTATGAACCCGGGCCGCGCGTTTCTCAAGGCGGCTTTCTCCCGTGGTTTCGTCGTGCTAACGTCCCCGACATGACGACATCCCTCACGCCCGCCGCGAAGTCCGAGCTGACGCCGACCGGGAAGCTCCGGGTCGGTCTGAACCATGGCAACTTCCTCCTCGTCACCCCGGGCTCGTCCGCGACGGATCCGAAGGGCGTGGCGCCCGACGTGGCGCGCGAGCTGGCCAAGCGCCTCGGCGTGCCGGTGGAGTTCAGCAAGTTCGACACCGCGGGCAAGCTGGGCGACGCGGTGCGCGAGGGGGTGTGGGACGTGGCCTTCCTCGGCGCCGAGCCGCAGCGCGCCGCGGAGATCGCCTTCACCGCCGCGTACCTCGAGATCCCCGCGACCTACCTCGTACCCGCAGGATCAACCATTCAAACGGTCGCCGAGGTGGACCGCGAGGGCGTCCGGATCGCGGTGGCCGACAAGAGCGCCTACGAGCTCTGGCTCTCCCGCAACATCAAGCACGCCACGCTCATGAAGACGCAGGGCATCGACGCCTCCTTCGACCTCTTCGTGAAGGACAAGCTCGAGGCGCTGTCGGGCCTCCGGCCGCGGCTCATCTCCGACGTGAAGAAGCTGCCCGGCGCGCGCATCCTCGACGGGGTCTTCACGGCGGTGCAGCAGGCCATCGGCACCGCCAAGAAGAACACCGCCGCCGCGGTGTACCTCGCCGGCTTCGTGGAGGACGTGAAGGCCTCGGGCTTCGTGGGGGAGGCGATCACGCGCAACAAGTCCGAGGGCGTGAACGCGGCGCCCCCGGCCTCCCGCTAGCCCGGCGCGCCCGCCGCATGCACGACACCGGCCCCGGGCGTCCCGACGCTGACGAGTGCCTGCCGTACTACTTCCAGTACATCGACCTCGTCCCCGACGGGCACGTGCTGGAAACCCTCGAGCGTCAGATCGGCGAGAGCGCGGCGTACCTCGCCGGCTTCACGGCGGAGCAGGCGCTCCGGCGCGAGGCCCCGAAGGAGTGGAACGCCGTCGAGATCGTCGGGCACCTGGTGGACGTCGAGCGCGCCTTCGGCTACCGCGCGCTCCGCATCGCGCGCGCGGATCCCGTCATGTGGACCCCGGTCGAGTTCGGCGACTGGGCGGCGATGGCCAACTACGAGGCGCGCCCGCTCGGCGACGTCGTGACCGAATACGCGGCGGTGCGGGCGGCGTTCGTCGCGTTCCTGCGCGGGCTGGACGCGGCCGCCTGGGCGCGCCGCGCCCCGGCGGAGTGGACGCTCCGCAGCGTGCGCGCCGTCGCCTACGCCATGGCCGGCCACGAGCGGCATCACCTGGCGGACATCCGCCGCCAGCACCCGCGCTAGCTGCCGTCCCTCGGTGCGCTCAGGCGCGCCGGTAGCGCTCCGGCACGTCGAACTTGAAGAGGCGCGCCGCGTTGAGCCCCAGCACCTTCGCCCTCGCGCCGTCCGAGAGGCCGCTCATGGTCCGCTCGATGGCCTCGGCGGAATGCGGCCACGTGCCCTCGTGATGCGGGTAGTCGTTTCCCCACATGAATGTGTCGGTCAGGTTGAAGCGCTCCGCGAGCTCGAGCCCGGCCGGGTCCTCCTGGAACGAGGCAAAGCCGTGCCGGCGGAAGTATTCGCTGGGCAGGTGCTTGAGCTTCGGTCGGACCCAGAAGTGATGCTTGCGATACGCCTCGTCCATCGCCTCCAGCACCCACGGGAGCCAGCCGATCCCGGCCTCGATGGTGGCGAAGCGAAGCCCGGGGAAGCGCTCGAAGACCCCGGAGGCGCAGAGGTTGGCCACCGGCTCCACCGTCGGCGAGAGCGAGTGCGACACGTAGTTGATGACGGCGCCGCCGTTGCCTCGCGACGCGCGCGGGTCGCGGCCCGTCGAGATGTGGAACGTGATGGGTAGTCCCGTGTCCTGGATGGCGGCCCACAGGGGATCGAAGTGCGGCAGGTTGTAGTTCGGATGGTCGATGTCGTGCGCGCCCCAGACGGGCTTGCAGGGCAGGGTCAGTGCGCGGAAGCCCACCTTGGCCACGCGCTGCACCTCGGCGATGGAGCCCTCGAGGTCCGCGGTGGCGATGGCGGCGACGGGCGACAGCCGGTCGTTGTGCGGCCCGAAGACCTCCCACGCCCACTCGTTGAAGACGCGGCACTGCGCCTGGGCGAAGACCGCGTCCGGCGTGGCCCACATCGAGAGGCCCTTGTTCGGGAAGATCACCTCGGCGTCGATCCCGTCGCGCTCGTGATCGCGGAGCCGGTCCCATGGATCGGCGCCCGCCTGCTGACGGAGCCGGTCCTCGCCCTCCATCTCGTCCACGCGCAGCCGGTCCGGCCGGTGTCCCTCCGACACGCGCCACTTGACGCCGTTGGCGTCGGTGGTCACGCGCGGCAGGCGGTCGCGGTACTTCGCGTCGATGCGCTCCGCCCACAGGTTCGAGGGCTCGTTGGCATGGCAGTCGGCGGAGACGATGAAGTACTTGTTGGGATCGTCCGGTCGTGCGGTCCGGCTCCACCCGGCATGGCCCGGGGTTTCCAGGCGCCACCGGTTCGGGGCATTGATCTCGAGCTGGCTCATCGGTCACTCCTTTGTGAGGAAACCGTCCAATGCACGAGGGTGAACGGAACCTTGGCGTCGTCGTGCGGCTCGAAGACGGCCTCGACCGGCGCGCCGATGGTCACCGCCTGGCGGGGATCGCCGAGGAGATTGCCGAGCATGCGGATGCTGCCCGCGTGGGGCAGCTCCACCAGCACGACCAGGTAAGGGCCGTGCGCCTTGAGGGCGGGATGGACGGGATGCCAGACGCGCTCCCAGGAATAGATCGTCCCGTGCGAGGCGACCGGGGCCCAGCCGACGGCGGATGAGAGGCACGCGTGACAGATCCACTCCGGTCCCCACTGCCAGGTCTGGCACCGCTCGCAGCGCTGGACGAGGAGCTCGCCCCGCCGCGTTCCCTCCCAGTAGGGGCGGTCGAGCCCGTCCGGCTCCGGCACCGGCGCGGGCAGGCCCGCGGGCAGATAGGAGGCGGCCACCGCCATCAGTCGCTCGCCGCTCGCCATCAGAGCGTGGCCTCGCCACCCAGGATCAGGCTCGAGACCGGGGTGACCATGGGGCCCGAGATCACCATGGAGACCTCCGCGTCCGGTACCGGACTGGTCGAGTCCCCGCGGAGCTGGCGCACCGCCTCGATGACCAGCTCGAGGCCATGCATGTAGCACTCGGCGAGATTGCCGCCGCTGGTGTTGAGCGGCAGTCGCCCCGTGGGCGCGAGGAGATTGTCCACCACCAGGAAGTCATTGGCCTCGTCCGGGGTGAAGAAGCCGTGCTCCACCAGGCTCATGAGGACGCCGCCGGTGAAGTTCTCGTAGCTCTGCACCACATCCACGTCGCCGGCGGAGACCCCGGCCATCTCGTAGAGCTGCGGCGCCACCGTGGTGAAGCTCGACGTCGCGTAGAGCGGCGCGTTGTGGCCGCGCGCGGCATTGCGGTACTCCGAGCCCTGGGCGGCCCCGAGGAGATAGGCCGGCTTCGGCCGGAGGTCGCGCGCGCGCTCGGCGGAGACGACGACCACGGCGGCGGCGCCGTCGTTCTCCATGCAGCAGTCGTAGAGCCGGAAGGGCTCCACGATCCAGCGCGCGGCATCGTACGCGTCCGCGGTGAGCGGGCGCCCGTGCATGACCGCGCGGGGATTGGCCTGGGCGTGATGGTAGGAGGCGAGCGCGATGGCGCGCTGGGCATCATGGCGGATGTCGTGGTCGTGCATGAAGCGCATCACCCGCATGGCGAAGCGCTGGGCGGGCGAGATGAGGCCATACGGGAAGGTGAGCGCCGGTTCGCCCGAGACGGTGGCAACGGGCGGCGCCGCGCCGAAGCGCTGGAACTGTCCCTGGGCGAGCGCGCGGAAGACGACGACGCAGTCGGCGATGCCGCCCGCCACCGCGGCCGCCGCATTGGCCACCGCCGCGGAGCCGCCGCCCCCGCCGCCGCCCCACTGCATGTTGGAGAAGCGCAGGGCGGGCAGACCGAGCGCGGCGGCGATGCGCGAGGGGTCGTTGCGGTCATTGCTGTACGACGCGAACCCGTCCACCTGCCGCGGATCGAGGCCGGCGTCGGCGCAGGCCTTGAGGATGGCCTCGAGCGCGAGCTTGAACTCGGAGTCCGGGGCCTGGCCGTGCTTGTAGTAGGTGGTCTCGCCGACGCCGGCGATGGCGGCCCTGCCCCGGAGCGTCCGCTCCTTCATGCGCCGACGAACTCCCGCACCAGGCGCGCCACGCGGTCGGGCTGCTCGACCTGCGGGGCATGGCCGGCGCCGTCCACGGTTTGCAGCCGCGAGCCGGAAATGCGCCGCGTGAACTCGTCGGCATAGACCAGCGGCACCAGCCGGTCCTCCTTGCCCCAGACCACCAGCGTGGGCGCGGTCACGCGGTGGATACGCTTCTTGAGTCCCTTGTCCGGGATGGGCCAGATGAACTTGCTGGTGGCGCCCATGGCCCACATGAGCCGCACCCGCGCGGCGGCCGCCGCATCCGGCGGCTCGGTGGGGCCGAACATCCGCTGCGCGGCCTCGCCGGTGGGGTCGCGGAGGATATAGGCCGGCATATCGGTGGGGCTCAGCATGGTCCAGTTGACGACGGGCTCGGCGTCCCGCCAGAAGCCGATGGGATCGATGAGGGCCAGCCGGCGGACGCGCCGGGGGACCGCCGCCGCCAGCTCGCAGGCGACCATGCCGCCAAAGGAGTGGCCCACCATCGCCACCTCCTCCAGCTTCAGCGCGGTGAGGAGCTCGTCGTAGCAGAGGACGAGATCCCAGAGGCCATCGAGGTGATAGATGTCGTCATGGGCGCCCGGTGAGGTGCCCGGATGCTCGGGCGCGTACACCGTGAAGCTCTTCGCCAGCTCGGTCAGGAAGGGATCCCAGTTCAGTCCCCAGGGGCCGTGACAGTAGACCAGGGCGGGGCCCTGGCCGTCCGAGAGCACGCGCATGCGCACGCGGTTCTGCCAGACGGAAATCGTTTGCTCGGTCCTCATGCCCGGGTCGCCACCGCGCCGGCGGCGGGCTGCGGGGCCGGCGCATCGCGGAGCCCCTCGGGCCACCAGTGATTCACCCAGCCCTCCCGGTTCCAGGTGCCGCGGAGGTCGGGCAGGACTTTTCGGGCAAACAGGTCGATGTTTTCTAGCGTGAGCTCGTGCGGCATGGAGCCGATCTGGAGCAGCACCATGAGATTGCCCACGTTCAGGTCCTTGATCACTTCTTCCTTGAGCCGGTCGCGCACCGTGGCCGGGCTGCCCGCGATGACATAGCCCTTCTCGACGAAATCGCGGTAGCGGAGCGTCTTGGGGTCCTCGGCGCGCCGCAGCGGCTTCGCCACCGTGGCCACCAGGCTGCGATAGTCCTGATTGCCGGGAGGGGAGAGGTACTGCACGGGCCAGTGCAGGCACTTGTGATAGAAGTACTCGACGTGCTTGGCGTACTTCTCCTCCGCCTGGGCGTCCGTCTCCCCGACCACGACGAGCTGCAGGAAGCCGGCCCGATAAGGATTGGTCTCCTTTCCCTTCTCGGTGACCACCTCCCAGTAGCCGTCCATCATGGACTTGGCCGCCTTCGCCCCCGAGTAGCTGAGGAAGCAGTAGCAGACGTCGTTGTCCACGGCAAAGTCGAAGGTGCTGATGCTGCCCGAGCCCGGCACCCAGACCGGCGGGTGCGGCTGCTGGATGGGGCGCGGCCAGAGGTTCACGTTGGCGAGCTGGTAGTAGCGGCCGTTCCAGGCGAAGATCTCGCGCGCCTGCCACGCCTTGAGCGTCAGCGCGAAGGCCTCGCGGTAGCGCTCGCGGTGCTCCATGGGCGTGATGCCATAGCAGAAGTTGACGTCCATCGGGCTGCCGAGCGGGAGGCCGGCCACCAGGCGCCCGCCGCTGATGCAGTCGAGCATGGCGTACTCCTCGGCCACGCGGATGGGCGGGTTGGACGTGGGCAGGGTGGCGCCCATCTGGACGATGGCGACCCGGCTCCCGTTCGTCGCCTTGGCGAGCACGGCGCCCATGATGTTCGGGCTCGGCATGAAGCCGTAGGCGTTCTGATGGTGCTCGTTGGTGCAGACGCCGTCGAATCCCGACCGGGCCGCGAAGAGCAGCTCGTCGAGCGTCCAGTTGTAGTACTGGCCGACCCGGCGCGGGTCGGCGAGCTCCCACCACGGCGGGGTCACCCACACCGACTCGTAGCGCTTCTCGAAGTCTGCCGGCAGCTCGCGGTGGGGCATCAGATGGAACATGCTGATCTTCATCGGATCTCCCTTGGGTGGTCTCGAGGCTTCAGGCGGCGGTCACGCCGCCGTCGACGGGCAGGGCCGCGCCGGTGATGAAGGAGGCTTCGTCGGAGAGAAGGAAGAGGGCGGCATTCGCGATCTCGTCGGGCCGGCCGGTGCGGCCCAGCGGTACCGAGCCGCCGGCGCGCTTGCGCACCAGCTCCTCCGGGTCCATGCCGGCGGTGGACTTCTGGTCGGGCCGGGCCACGAACACGCGCAGCATCGGCGTGTCGATGGGCCCGGGACACACCGCGTTCACGCGGATCTTCTCGGGGGCGAGCCGCACCGCCAGGCTCTTGACGAAGCCCACCACGCCGAACTTGCACATCGAGTAGACGGGGCTATAGGCGGAGCCCTGGAGCCCGGAGGTGGAGGCGGTGAAGAGCAGGCTGCCGCCCCCGCGGGCGCGCAGCTCCGGGATGGCCGCCTCGGTGGTCATGAGCACCGTGCGGAGATTGAGATCGATGGCGAGGTCGAAGGCGCTCATGTCGATGCCCTCGACGGCGGCCGGTCCCGGATGGCCGACGTGGTTCCAGACGAAGTCGAGCCCCTTGAAGCGGGTCACCGTGTCCCACACGATGCGCCGCGAGTCCTCGTCCCGGGTCAGGTCCGCGGGGATGCCGAGCGCGGTGCCGCCGGCGGCGGTGATCTCGCCGACGACGCGCTGCACGCCCGGCGCGTCCACGTCCACCACCGCGACCTGCGCGCCCTCGCGCGCGAAGCGCAGGGCGCCGGCCCGGCCCATGCCCGAGGCGGCGGCGGTCACGATCCCGATCTTCCCGGCCAGGCGCATCGGTCCAGATTCTATACCCGTCGGGACCGGGGGGAAACACCGCCCGCGCTTGACACCCGGCCGTCGCGCGGGCAAGTTCGTGAGCGACATGCGGGCGCGCACACTGAAGAAGCCAGCGAGGTCCGGCCACCCGCGCGCGGGTGACCCGATAGCTCGGCTGCGCGCGATCTGCCTGGCGCTGCCCGACACCACCGAGAAGGTGGCGTGGGGCGAGCCCACGTGGCGCGTGCGCGAGCGGCTCTTCGCCCAGCTCGACAACCACCACCACGGCGCCGAGCACCTCGCGGTGTGGCTGCCCGCGCCGCTCGGCGAGCAAGAGGCGCTGATCGCCCAGGATCCGTCGCGGTTCTTCCGCCCGCCCTATGTGGGCCAGCGGGGCTGGGTGGGCGTGCGGATCGACGGCCGGCCCCGCTGGTCGCAGGTGGCGATGCTGGTGGAGCAGGCGTACCGGCAGGTGGCGCCGCCGCCGAGGACGCGCCGCGGGCGCGCGAGCGATGGCTGAGGCGCCGCGGGCCCGCGAGCTGGACGCGGTGATCGTCGGCGCCGGGTTCGCGGGACTCTACGCCTTGCACCGGCTGCGCGGGCTCGGGTTCTCGGCGCGGGTCTTCGAGGCCGGCAAAGGCGTGGGCGGCACCTGGTACTGGAACCGGTATCCGGGCGCGCGCTGCGACGTCGAGAGCATGGACTACTCGTATTCCTTCTCCGACGACCTCCAGCAGGAATGGCGGTGGACCGAGCGGTATGCCTCCCAGCCGGAGATCCTGACCTACATCAACCACGTGGCGGACCGGTTCGACCTGCGGCGGGACGTTCAGCTGGAGACGCGCGTGACCGCGGCCGTCTTCGACGAGGCGACGAGCCGGTGGGCGGTGGAGACGGACCGGGGCGACCGCGTGTCGGCGCGCTACTGCATCATGGCCACCGGATGTCTGTCCGACGCGCAGGTGCCGGACTTCGAGGGCCTCGAGACCTTCGCCGGCAAGTGGTATCACACCGGGAGCTGGCCGCACGAGGGCGTGGACTTCACCGGCCAGCGGGTGGGCGTCATCGGAACGGGCTCGTCCGCGATCCAGTCGATCCCCATCATCGCCAAGCAGGCCGCCCACCTCTTCGTGTTCCAGCGGACGCCCAACTTCAGCGTGCCCGCCCGCAACGCGCCCATGGCGCCGGACTACCAGGCTCGCTGGAAGGCGAACTACGCGGAGCACCGGCGCCAGGCGCGCGAGTCGCGCGTGGGGTTCGTGGTCGAGCGGAACGAGATCTCGGCGCTCGCCGTTCCGGACGAGGAGCGGCGGCGCGAGTACGAGGCCCGCTGGAGCCGCGGCGGCCTGGGCTTCAACGCGACCTTCGTGGATCTCCTGACCAGCCAGGAGGCCAACGACACCGCCGCCGAGTTCTTCCGCGAGAAGATCCGCGGCCTCGTGCGCGATCCCGCGCTGGCGGAGCTCCTGACGCCGCGCGAGTACCCGCTCGGCACCAAGCGGCTCTGCGTGGACACGAGCTACTACGAGACCTTCAACCGCGACAACGTCACGCTGGTGGATGTTCGCAAGGCGCCCATCGTGGCGATCATCCCCGAGGGCCTGCAGACGCAGGAGGCGACATACGCGCTCGACCGCATCGTGTTCGCCACCGGCTTCGACGCCATGACGGGCGCGCTCCTCAATATCGACATCCGGGGCCGGGGAGGGCAGACCTTGAAGGAGAAGTGGACCGAGGGCCCGCGCACCTACCTCGGCCTCACCGTCGCCGGCTTCCCGAACTTCTTTGCCATCACCGGCCCGGGCAGCCCGTCCGTGCTGAGCAATATGATCGTGTCCATCGAGCAGCACGTGGACTGGATCGCCGGGTGCCTCACCTACCTGCGCGAGCACGGGCACGCCGCCATCGAGGCCACGCGTGAGGCGGAGACGGAGTGGGTGGCCCACGTCAACGAGGTCGGCCACATGACGCTCTACCCGCGCGCCGCCTCCTGGTACATGGGCGCCAACGTGCCCGGCAAGCCGCGCATCTTCATGCCGTATGTCGGCGGGGTGGGGACCTATCGGCAGAAATGCGACGAGGTCGCCGCCCGGGGTTACGAGGGATTCACGCTGAGCGGCAATTGATGAGCGATACCCTCGCGTTCCTGCTCCAGTACGGCTACGTGATTCTCTACGCCTGCGTGCTGGCCGAGCAGGTCGGGCTTCCGGTCCCCGCGGTGCCGGTCCTGCTCGGGATGGGCGCGCTCGCCGGCGCCGGAGAGATGAGCCTGCCGCTCGCGCTCGGCGTGGTGCTGGCAGCGTCCTTGCCGCCGGACCTCGTCTGGTACGAGCTCGGGCGGCGCCGTGGTCCGCGAGTGCTCGCTCGCATCTGCGCGATCTCGCTCGAGCCGGACTGGTGCGTCCGGCGGACCGAGAGCATGTTCATCCGGTTCGGCCGGAAGCTCCTGCTGGTCGCGAAGTTCCTGCCCGGGCTGAGCGCGGTGGCCTCGCCGCTGGCCGGGTCGGCCGGCGTGGCGCGGTGGCAGTTCGTCCTGCTCGACGTCACCGGCGCGCTGCTATGGGCCGGAACCTGGATGGGGATCGGCTATGCTTTCAGCGAGGCCCTGGACGTGGTGGCGGGTTGGGTCGCCCGGCTCGGCGGCTATGCGCTGCTGCTCGCGGGGGCCGCCTTGGCTGCCTACGTCGTGTTGAAGTATGCCAAGCGGCAGCGCATCTTCCGAGAGCTGCGGATGGCGCGCATCACCCCCGACGAGCTCAGGCGCCGGATCGACGCCGGCGACGGCGGCCTGGCCATCATCGACACCCGATCGGCGCTGGACGTGAGGGCGGTGCCCTTTCTGATCCCCGGCGCGATACGGATCGACGCCGACGAGGTCGAACGGCGCCACGCCGAGCTGCCGAAGGACCGAGAAATCGTCTTGTACTGCACCTGACCCAATGAAGCCACGAGCGCCCGGGTGGCGCTACGGCTCAAGCGACTCGGCTTCATGCGGGTCCGGCCCCTTCTGGGTGGCATCGCGCTGTGGATGGACCAGAAATTCCCCGTGGAGGACATCCCGGAGCTTTTACTCGGTCCGCGCCCATGACTCGTCGGTCGCCCGACGCCATGGGACCTTTTGCGGCCATGTTTCCGTGCACTTGCCGCCGGGTCGTGCTGGCTCGGTCGAGCTGGAAGCTAGTGAAGCGGCCGAGCCATCAAAAGGGCGTGGCTCATATGTTCCGTCTTCTGGGTAGTGTGGCGCTGATCGGGATGTTCTCGGGCCTGGTGGCCTGCGATCGGTCGCCTCAGGTCAACGCCGCCCCCAAGCCGCCCGCGGTCACGGTGGTGGCGGTCGCGCAACGCTCGGTCCCCGTGTACGGCCAGTACGTGGGTCAGACGGAAGCGGTGAAGACGGTCGAGGTGCGGGCGCGGGTCGAGGGCTTCATCGAGCGGCAGGTAGCGCCCGACGGGGCCAACGTCAAGGCGGGCGATCTCCTCTTCGTCATCGATGCGCGCCCCTTGCAGGCCGCGCTCCGCCAGGCGGAGGCCAATGTCGCCCGCGACAGCGCCGCGCTTCATCAGGCGGAAGCAGCCCTGACTCAGCGCGAGGCCGATGTGCGCCAGGCGCAGGCCAATGTCGAGCGCGACGTCGCGCAGGCCGAGAATGCCCGCACGCAGGAAGGGCGCTATCGCGCCCTCCTCGAGAAAGAGCTGATCGCCCGCGAGCAGTACGACCAGATCCGCACCAACATGACCGCGCTGGAGGCTACCGCGCAGGCCGACCGCGCCGCCCTCGAGAACGCGCGGGCCGCGCTCGCCGCCTCCCGGGCCGCCATCGAGAACGCGCGGGCCTCGGTCCGCGCCAACGAGGCCGCGGCCGACAGCGCCCGGCTCCAGCTCGACTACACCTCCATCAGATCGCCGCTGGACGGGCGCATGGGGCGGGCCGAGGTCCGGGTGGGGGCGCTGGTCGGTAAGGGCGACGCCACGCTCCTGGCCACGGTGTCCACGCTCGATCCGATGTACGTCAGCTTCAGCGTGAGCGAGCGCGAGGCGCTGTCCGTGTGGGGGCGTCGCCGGGCGGAGATGCCGGCGCAGCCGAGCGTCTCCGGCATCACCCTGACGCTCCCGGACGATACCCGGTACGCGCACGACGGGCGGCTCGACTTCGTCGACCGCGCGGTGGACCCGCGGACGGGCACCCTCGCTCTGCGCGCCGCCTTCCCGAACCCGGAGCGCAAGCTCCAGCCGGGCCAGTACGTACGGATCCAGGTCCTCCTCTCCGAGCGCCCCGACGCACTCGTCGTGCCTCAGGCCGCGATCCAGGAGAGCCAGGGTTCGGCGTCGCTGTTCGTGGTCGCGCCGGATCAGACAGTGCAGACACGTGCGGTGCGGATGGGACCGCGCCTGGGACCGCTGTGGGTCGTCGAGGAAGGCGTGAAGCCCGGCGAGCACGTCGTGGTCAAGGGCCTCCAGCAGATCCGGACCGGGATCCGCGTGGAGCCGACCCTGGAGCCCCTTCCGGCCGCCACCGGGGGCTAGCCGCCGATGTTCGTCAACTTCTTCATCGACCGCCCGATCTTTGCCTCGGTGCTCGCCATCGTCATCGTGGTGGCCGGCGCGGTGGCGATTCCGTTCCTGCCCATCGCGCAGTTTCCCGAGATCACGCCGCCGCAGGTGGTGGTGACCGCCACCTATCCGGGGGCGAGCGCCGAGGTCGTGGAGCAGACGGTGGCCACGCCCATCGAGCAGCAGGTCAACGGCGTCGAGGACATGATCTACATGTCCTCCCGCAGCGGCAGCGATGGCACGATGACGCTCACGGTGACGTTCAAGGTCGGTGCCGACCTCGACATCGCCGCCGTGAACGTGCAGAACCGCGTCTCCATCGCCCAGGCGAAGCTGCCCGCGGATGTGACCCGGCAGGGGATCACCATCACCAAGCAAAGTCCGGATCTCGTCGAGATCGTCGCCTTGGTCTCCCCCGACGGGAGCCGCGACGAGCTCTACCTGGCGAACTACGCCACGCTCCAGGTCGTGGACGTGCTGGCGCGGGTGCCCGGGGTGGGGCAGGTGACCGTCTTCAACGGGCGGGACTATGGCATGCGGCTCTGGCTGAACCCCGACCGGCTCGCCGGCCTGGGGCTCACCGCCGGGGACGTGGCCGACGCGGTCCGGGAGCAGAACCTCCAGGCCGCCGCCGGTCAGATCGGCCAGCCGCCGTCACTCCCCGGGCAGCAGTTCCAGTACACGGTCACCACGCGTGGGCGCCTGTCGACGCCGGCCGAATTCGAGGACATCATCCTCCGCACGCGGTCCGACGGCTCGCTGCTCCGCGTCCGTGACGTCGCCCGGGTCGAGCTGGGCGCCCAGAGCTATGGGTCCTTCGGCCGAGTGGGCGGGAAGCCGGCCGCGCTCATCGGCATCTTCCAGCTGCCCGGCGCCAACGCCCTCGAGGTGTCGAAAGGGGTCCAGGCGGCGGTGGCGCGGCTCGCCCCGAGCTTTCCGGGTGGGGTCACCCATGAGCGCCCGTACAACACGACGGAGTTCGTCCGGGTCTCGATCGAGGAGGTCGTGCTGACCCTCCTCATCGCGATCGGCCTCGTCGTCCTCACCGTCTACGTCTTCCTGCAGGACTGGCGGGCCACCCTCATCCCGACCCTGACCATCCCGGTGTCGCTGGTGGGGACCTTCGCCGTCATCAGCGTGTTCGGGTTCTCGATCAATACGCTGACGCTCTTCGGCCTCGTCCTGGCCATCGGGATCGTGGTGGACGACGCCATCGTGGTGGTGGAGAACACCCAGCGGCACCTCGACGAGGAGGGCTTGGATCCGCGCGAGGCGGCCCGTCGAGCGACCGCGGAAGTGGTGGGCCCGGTCATCGCCACCGCGCTCGTGTTGATGGCGGTGTTCATCCCGATCGCCTTCCTGCCCGGCATCACCGGCCAGCTCTACCGGCAGTTCGCGCTGACCATCGCGGTGTCGGTGGCGCTGTCCGCGCTGAATGCGCTCACGCTGACCCCGGCGCTGTGCGCGCTCCTCCTCCGTCCCGCCGGCGCGGCCCGGAAGCGCTGGCTCGGCCGGGTCTGGGACGCGGGGTTTCTCCGGCTCACCAACGGCTACGATCGGACCGTCCGGCGCATCGTCCGGCGGGCCGGGCTCGCGGTGGTGGTGCTGCTGCTCCTGGGCGGCGCCGCCTACGCGTTGCTGCGCGTGGTGCCCACGGGCTTCGCGCCCACCGAGGACCAGGGCTATCTGCTCGTCAACGCCCAGCTCCCCGACGCCGCCTCCGTGGAGCGCACCGACGCCGTCGTTCGCCAGATCGAGCAGATCCTGCTCGAGACGCCCGGTGTCGAGACGGTGGTGGCCATCGGCGGGCGCAGCTTCATCACGGGCGTCAATGGCCCGAACGTGGCCTCCCTCTTCCCCCGGCTCACGGAGTGGTCCCATCGGAAGGCGCCCGAGCTCCAGGCCGGAGCCATCCTGGCCCGCCTGCGCGCGCGCCTCGGCAGCATCCAGGAGGCCTCCATCGTGGTCTTTCCGCCGCCCCCCATCCGGGGTATCAGCTCCGGCGGCGGGTTCCAGTTCGAGCTGCAAAGCGTGGGCGGCGGCTCGCTCCAGGAGCTCGACGCCACCGCCCGGAAGATCATGGACGCAGCCCGCCAGCGTCCGGAGCTGGCGGCGACCTTCACGGGGTTCCGGCCGGGCGTGCCGCAGCTCGACGCGCAGGTGGACCGCGCCAAGGCCAAGGCGCTCGGGGTGCCGCTGTCCGACGTCTTCTCGAGCCTGCAGATCTTCCTGGGCTCGCTCTACGTCAACGACTTCAACGCCTTCGGTCGTGTGTATCGTGTCCAGCTCCAGGCCGAGCCGAGCTTCCGCACCTCCCCCAGCGACGTGGCGCGACTCTATGTCCGGAGCCAGCCCTCCGCCAGCGGCCAGCCCGCCCAGATGGTGCCGCTGAGCACGCTCGTCTCCGTGAAGCCCATCACCGGGCCCGACACGATCTCCCACTACAATCTCTATCGGACGGCGGAGATCGCGGGTGACACGGCGCCCGGCGCCAGCTCCGGTCAGGCCATCGCGGCCATGCAGGACGTGGCGCGCACCGTCATGCCACCCGGCATGTCATATGAGTGGACGGGCCTCGCCTTCCAGGAGATCGAGGCGGGCAGCCGCGCGGGGTTCGTCTTCGGCCTGTCCGCGCTCTTCGTCTTCCTCGTCCTGGCCGCCCAGTACGAGAGCTGGCTCGTCCCTCTGGCGGTGCTCCTGGCGGTGCCACTCGGTGTGCTCGGCGCGCTGGGGGCCCTCTGGATGAGCGGCCTGGCCAACGACGTGTATGCCCAGATCGGCCTCGCGCTCCTCATCGGGCTGGCGAGCAAGAACGCCATCCTCATCGTGGAGTTCGCCAAGGAGCGCCGGGAGCACGGGACCGAGATCCAGGAAGCGGCGCGGGAAGCCGCCCGGCTGCGCTTCCGACCCATCCTGATGACGTCCTTCGCGTTCATTCTGGGCTCGCTTCCGCTGGTCTTCGCGTCGGGAGCGGGCGCCGCCAGCCGGAACTCGATGGGCACCACGGTGGTGGGCGGGATGCTCGCGGTGACGGTGCTCGGCGTGCTGCTCGTCCCGGCCTTCTACGTCGCGGTGGAGAAGCTCGCGGAGTGGCGGAAACGCCCCGAACCGATCCCCGCTCCGCCGGCCGATCGCGCCATCGAGAGGTCGCGTTAGGGCTCGACCCGAAGCCCCGCATCCGTTTGACCTCCTCCGCGCAGTCTGGCAGGATCGACGCGCGACCTTCCCGACCCCGGACCGGTGCCGTTCCAGGAGGAGGGGACATGATGCGCGGACATTCGATGATGGCTCTCGTGGCGCTCATCCTCGCGGGCCTGTCCGGTGGCGCCTTCGCGCAGGGCGGCGGGGCGGCCAAAGGCTCCGCCGAGCACATCCGGGCCGCGACCGGCAAGGTCGACGGCGCCGCCATCGCCGCCAATGCGCGAATGACGCGGGACTGGCCTACCCATGGCCTGGACTACGCCGAGACGCGCTTCAGCCGGCTCAGCCAGATCAACGCGGACAACGTCAAAGTCCTCGGCCTTGCCTGGGCGTACGACCTCGAGTCCACGCGCGGGGTTGAGGCGACGCCGCTGGTGGTGGACGGTGTCATGTACGTCAGCGCCTCGTGGAGCGTCGTGCACGCCGTCGACGTGCGTAACGGCAAACGCCTGTGGGTCTACGATCCCGATGTCCCACGGGAAACGGGCTACAAGGGGTGCTGCGACGTGGTCAACCGCGGCGTCGCCCTCTACAAGGGCAAGGTCTTCGTCGCCACCTACGACGGTCGCCTGGTGGCCCTGGACGCCGCCACCGGCAACGTAGTGTGGACGAAGGACACCATCATCGACCGCTCGCGCTCCTACACTATCACCGGCGCCCCGCGCGTCTACAGGGGCAAGGTGATCATCGGCAACGGTGGCGCCGAGTACGGGGTCCGCGGGTACATCACTGCCTACGACACCGAGACCGGCGCCCAGCGCTGGCGCTGGTTCACGGTGCCGGGCGATCCCTCCAAGCCCTTCGAGGATGCCTCGATGGCCCGCGCCGCCAAGACGTGGGATCCGAGCGGCAAGTACTGGGAGGCCGGCGGCGGGGGAACCGCGTGGGACACGATGACCTTCGATCCCGACCTCAACCTCATGTACGTGGGCACCGGCAACGGTTCGCCGTGGGCGCGGAGCAAGCGGAGCCCGGCGGGCGGGGACAATCTCTACCTGGCTTCCATCGTCGCCCTCAACCCCGACACCGGAAAATACGTCTGGCACTACCAGGAGACGCCGGGGGACAACTGGGACTTCACCTCGACGCAGCCGATGATCCTGGCCGACCTCAAGATCGACGGCGCCGCCCGCAAGGTGATCCTGCACGCGCCGAAGAACGGCTTCTTCTTCGTCATCGACCGCACCAGCGGCAAGCTCATCTCGGCGAAGAACTTCGTCGACGTGAACTGGGCCACCGGCTATGACAAGGGCGGGCGCCCGATCGAGACGCCCGAAGCCCGGGTAGTGGACCGGCCGCGCGAGATCATCCCGAGCCCCTACGGCGCGCGTAACTGGCACCCGATGTCGTTCAACCCGCAGACCGGCCTCGTCTATATGCCGGTGCAAGGCGTGCCGGTCAACCTGATGGACAACAAGAACTGGAAGCTGGGCGGCAACACGCCCGGTGAGCCCCACGGCGGGCTCGGCTGGAACCTGGCCATGTACGCCAATGCGGAGCCGCCCAAGAGCAAGCCCTTCGGCCGCCTCGTCGCCTGGGATCCGGTGCAACAGAAGGAAGCGTGGCGCCAGGAACACGTGTCCCCGTGGAACGGCGGCACGCTCACCACCGCCGGCAACCTCGTGTTCCAGGGCACCGCCGACGGGCGTTTCATGGCCTACAACGCCACCACCGGCGAGAAGCGGTGGGAAGCCCCGACGGGGACCGGCGTGGTGGCGGGGCCGGTCACGTATCTCGTGGACGGAACGCAGTACGTATCGGTGGCGGTGGGCTGGGGTGGAGTCTACGGCGTCATGCATCGCGCCACCAACCGGCAGGGACCGGGCACGGTCTACACCTTCGCTCTCGGCCGGAACGTCAAGGCGCCTGACTTCGTCGAGTACCAGCAGGGCGCGCTGGTCCAGGGCGTCAAGTACGATCCCGCCCATGTGCAGGAAGGCACCCTCCTCTACGTCAGCAACTGTGTGTTCTGCCATGGCGTCCCCGGGGTGGACCGCGGCGGCAACGTGAAGAACCTGGGCTACGCGTCAAGCGAGGTGATCGGCAACCTCGAGAAATTCGTGTACCGGGGCCCGACCATGGCGGTGGGCATGCCCGACTTCACCGGCAAGCTCACGCCGGACCAGCTCGAGAAGATCAAGGCGTTCATCCAGGGTACGGCGGACGCGATCCGGCCGAAGAACTAGCCGGGTCGAACAGGAGGCGTCCCATGAGCACTCGTCGGGATTTCCTTCAGACCACCACCGGCGCCCTCGCCGGGCTCGCCTTCGTCGGGTGCGACCTGCTGCGCGCCGCGCCCGCGCGGGCGCAGGCCAGGCGCCGCGAGGTCGTCGTCAACGGCACGCGCGTCAAGACGGTGGATGTGCACGCGCATTGCGCGGTGCCCGAGGCGCTCGCGCTCATGAACCAGAAGCTCGCCGGCCCTGGCCTCCGGACCGACCTCGACATGGCGACCGAGGTCTCGCTGCGGCTGCGGACCATGGACGAGCAGGGGATCGACATCGAGGCGCTCAGCATCAACCCGAACTGGTACAAGGCGGATCGCGACCTGGCCAAGCAGATCATCAGCATCCAGAACGAGAAGCTGGCGGCGGCGTGCGCCGCCAACCCGGACCGCTTCGTCGCCTTCGCCACGGTGGCGCTGCAGCATCCGGAGCTCGCCGCCGAGCAGCTCGAGGAAGGGGTCAAGAAGTACGGGCTTCGCGGGGCCGCCATCGGGGGGAATGTCAACGGGATGGAGATCAGCGACCCGAAGTTCCACCCGTTCTGGGCTAAGGCCGAGCAGCTCGGCGTGGTGGTATTCATCCATCCGCAGGGCGACGGCGCCCCCGCCCAGCTCGATCAGCGCTTCAAGGGCAACGGCTATCTCGGCAACGTGATCGGCAATCCGCTCGAGACCACCATCGCGCTCTCGCATCTGATCTTCGAGGGCACGCTCGACCGGTTCCCGGGCCTCAAGATCTGCGCCGCCCATGCGGGGGGCTTCCTGCCGTCGTACTCGGGCCGGTCCGACTTCGGGTGTCCGACCCGGCCCGATCTCTGCCCGGGCGGGACGCACGGACCCATCAAGAAGCGGCCGTCGGAATACCTCAAGCAGCTCTACTTCGACACCATGGTCTTCAACACGGAAGGCGTGCGTCACCTCGCCGCGGAGGTGGGCGTAGACCGCCTGGTGGTCGGCACCGACTATCCCTATCCCTGGACGAAGACCGCGGTGGACCTGATCCTCCAGACGCCGGGGCTGAGCGACGCCGACAAGGCGGCCATCCTGGGCGGCACCGCCGCCCGGCTGCTGGGGATCAAGAGCTAGCGGCTAGAGCGTCTTCACAACCTCGGCCGGCCATGCCCGGGCGTCGACGCGGGCGTGCCACTCCTTGATCTTGCCGTCCCGGTCGATCACCACGCCCACGCGCTGGGCGCCCTTCTGCGGGTCCGTGTTGGCGCCGTAGGCGGTGCCGATGTTGCGGTCGGTGTCGCAGATGAGCGGGAAGTTGAAGTGGTACTTCTCGGCGAACGCCTTGTTCTCGGCAGGGGTGTCGAACGACACCCCGAGGATCACGGCGCCCTTCTTGTCGTAGTCGGCCTTGAGGTCGCGGAACCCGCAACCCTCCGCCGTTCAGCCGGGGGTGTCGGCCTTGGGGAAGAACCACAGCACGATCGCCTTGCCCTTGAAGTCCGACAGCTTCACGGGGTTGCCGTTGTGGTCGCGGCCGGTGAAGTCGGGGGCCTTGTCGCCTGCCTTCAGCATATGTCCTCCGCTGGTGTCACTGGTTCTGGGTTTCGAGCAGGGCCGCGAGCGCTCGGTAGGCGCGACGGGCGCGCTCGGCGGCGGGAAGATCGGCGGTGGCCCGGGACGGCGCCTCCACCGCGAGCGGCAAGTCCGGGGGCAGCGCGGCCACGAGATCGCGCAGGGGCAGAACGCCCTCGCCCGGAAGTAGCCGCCCCGTTCGCGCCTCGCGGATGAGCGCGGGCGAGTCGGTGGGGCCGGGCATGTCCGCGGACGCGTCGCAGATCTGCGCATAGGGAAACAGCGACGGGTCCACACCGGCGATATGCGCCGGCAGCCCTCCGGATCGGCTGAAGTGGAGCGCGTCCACCACGACCGAGGCGTTCGCGCGGTTCGCGCGGCCCACCATCTGGACGGCGTGGGCGAGCGTGGGGACTCCGGTGTAGACGGCGAACTCCAGCCCGACCCGAAGCCCGTACCGGGCCGCCCGGTCGCAGAGATCACCGAAGCGCTCGAGGGTGCGGGCCTCGTCCGGCTCGGCGCTCATGACGAGGACATGCCGCGCGCCCAGGCGCGCCGAGACTTCGAGAAAGCCCTCCGGGATACCCACCGGCCGGTCGGGCTCGAAGCGCAGAAATTCCGTGTCGAGCACGGTGATCCCGGTGTCCTTGAGGCGCGCGAGCGTGTCCCGCAGCAGGGGCCCCTCGCTCAGGATGTCATAGGGAGGGACGCCCACGCTCGGCGGAGCGGTGAGCCGGATTCCGACCGCGTGGAAACCCGCCGCCGCCGCCACCGACACCAGCTCGGGCGGTGTCGTGTCCAGCACGGTCAGGTGAGCCAGCGAGAGCTGACGAGGCATGGGGGAGACGAGGGGGTCAGCCCAGCAGCAGCTCGCAGGTATCCAGCCAGACCTGGGTGGTGAGGGCGAGCGATTCCACGTCGACGCGCTCGTCGTTCCCGTGGAAGCGCCCGGCCATCGCCTCGGCGGTGAGGGCCCGCGAGAAGAGCCCGAAGCCATACGCGACGGCGCCCCGGTCGCGGAAATACGGCGCGTCGGTGAACCCCACGATCATCCGCGGCAGGAGGCTGGCCCCCGGATAGTGGGCGTCCACCACCCGGCGGAGCACGTCCCAGAGCGGCGTGCCGGTGGGCGACATCGAGGACGGCTTGGAGAAGAGCGTCTCCACCTCTACTTGCTCGGAGAGGTCGCCGAGGGCCTTGTCGAGATGGCGACGCACCTCGTCCGCGTCGTCCCCCGGGATGGTGCGGATGTCCACCTCGATGTCCACCGCGTCGGGGATGATATTGGTCTTCGCGCCCGCGCTGCACATGTTCGGCGAAAACGTGGTGTGCGTGGCCGACCAGAGATACCGGGCCAGGGCGGGAGGCAGGCCGGCGATGGCGTCGTCCACCTGGGCCGGATCCAGCAGCGCCGCCTTCACCGCGGGCGGGAGCGTGAGCGAGTTGACGAAGCCCGCCCAGATCTCGTCCACGTACGGGGACGGCCGGTACTCCGCCAGGCGGCTGACCACGTGCGCGGCCTTCACCAGCGCGTTGTCCGCGCCATAGGGCATGGAGCCGTGCCCGGGCGTGCCCTTCACCTTGAGCCGGCGCCAGGCCACGCCCTTCTCGCCCACGTGGACGGTGACGCTCAGCGCGTCGCCGTGGGCGCTGACGGTGCCGCCGTTCTCCGTGAGGAGATAGTCCGCGTCGAGCGCGTCCCAGTGGCGCTCGCAGACATGCCCGGCGCCGAGGGTGCCGCCCGCCTCCTCGTCGGCGCAGGCGAGGTAGACCAGGGTGCCCTTGGGCCGCCAGCCGCGCCGTGCCAGCGCCTTGAGCGCCACCGCCTGCGAGGCGGTGAGGTTGAGCATGTCCAGCGCGCCGCGCCCCCAGACCTCGCCGTTCACGAGCTCGCCCCCGAAGGGATCACGGGTCCAGGTCTTGAGATTCACGGGCACCACGTCGGTATGGCCCATCAGGCAGAGAGTGGGCGCATTCGGGTCGGTCCCCTCGATGCGGGCCACGAGGCTGGCGCGGCCCGGCGCGCCGTCGGGCTCGTAGACCTCGACGTCGAGCCCGCTGCCCTGGAGATAGGTCCGCAGGACGTCGGTGGTGCGCACCTCCTGACCCGAGGCCACGGTGCCGTCGTTCACGCACTGGTTCCGGATGAGCTGCTGGAGCAGCTCCACGGTCTGATTGGTCAGGGCATTATCCACCGGCATCGGTATCCTCCCCGGGCGACACAATAACACTGTTAGAATCCCCACCCATGAGAGTCATCGACATGGAATGCACCCTGCCGAAGCGCGATCCGGGTGAGGGCGAAGCGCCGGCACCGGGCGTCGCCCCTTCCACCCCGGCGGCCGAGGACGCGCCGGCCGGTTACGGCATGGCCAACTACGGCCGCATCTTTCGCTCGCGCGCGGCCGGCGGCGATGCTCGGCCGGCGGCGGAGCTCGCCGAATACGTGGCCAAGCTCGAGAAGCTCGGCATCGTCCGCTCGGTGCCCTTCGGCGTCTCCAACGACGAGGTGGCCGCGCTGCTGCGCGATTTTCCCGGCCGCTTCATCGGTCTGGCCCGGATCAGCGGCTTCCTGGGCATGCGCGGGGTCCGCGAGCTGGAGCGGCGGGTAAAGGAGGAGGGCTTCCAGGCGCTGGGGGTCTCGGCGCTGGTGGACGGGATCCCCGCCAGCGACCGGCGCTTCTATCCGCTCTACACCAAGGCCGCCGAGCTGAACATTCCGGTGCGCATCTACTCGTCCATGAACTACGCGAACGACCGGCCCTACGATCTCGGCCACCCGCGCCACCTCGACCAGGTGGCCATCGACTTCCCCGAGCTCACCCTCATCGGCGGGCTCGGCGGCTGGCCCTGGGTCAACGAGATGGTCGCCCTCGTCCGGCGCCACCCGAAGCTGCACCTCGACACCTCCGCGCATCGGGGGAAGTATCTCGGCCAGCGCGGCTCCGGCTGGGAGATGCTGATGCAGTTCGGCAATACCCTCATCCAGGACAAGGTCCTGGTCGGGCTCTCGTCGGGCCTCGTGGGCCAGCCGTACGAGACGCTGATCCAGGAGTACCTGGAGCTTCCGCTCAAGGACACTGTCAAGGAGAAGTGGCTCTATAGCAATGCCGCGCGGGTGTTCGGGATCGGCTGAGCCGTTCCGGGCCCGAGCAGGAGGAGATTCCCATGCTAGAGCGGAAGGTCGGCGACATCGTGATCACGCGCGTCATCGAGTCCGAGCGTCCGGACTTCGACGCCGGGCAGTTCTTCCCCAGCATCACCCCGGAGCAGTGGGCGCCCTACCGCCAGCGTTTGGCCGGCTGGGCCATGGACCTGGCCTCCAACGGCCTGGTCTTCCCCATGCAGTCCTTCCTGGTGCGCACCGCCCACCACACCATCGTGGTGGACACCTGCGTGGGCGATCACAAGAAGCGGGTCCGGCCCAACTGGAACATGACCTCCGGCGGCGAGTTCCTCAAGCGGTTTGCCGAGACCGGCGTGCGACCGGAGCAGGTGGACTACGTGATGTGCACCCACATGCACACGGACCACGTGGGCTGGAACACGCGCTGGGATAACGGCCGGTGGGTGCCGACCTTTCCCAACGCGAAGTACATCATGTCCGAGAAGGAGCTGGCCTACTGGACCAAGCTAAACCAGGAGACGCCCCAGAACCAGATCGAGGACAGCGTCCTCCCCATCGTCGAGCAGGGGCGCGCCCAGCTGGTGAAGAACGACTTCGCCATCGGCGACGAGGTCCGCTTCGAGTCCACCGCGGGGCATACGCCCGATCACATGAGCGTGCACATCAGCTCCCGGGGCGCGGAGGCGGTGATCACCGGCGACCTCATCCACTCCCCGGTGCAGTGCCTGGAGACCGAGTGGGTGCCGCGCCCGGACTACGATCCGCCGCAGGCGGCGGCCACGCGGCGCGCCTTCCTCGAGCGCTACTGCGAGCGCGACGTGCTGGTCTGCGCCTCGCACTTCCCCTCGCCCTCCTTCGGCCGCGTGGTCCGCGAGGGTAACGGCTTCTGGTTCGAGTACGCGAAGGCGTAGAGGACGAGGCGGGCCATGGACCTCGGGCTGCAGGAAGGCGATCGTCAGCCGCGCGGCAGCCTGGGCATCGGCGAGGGCCATGCGCGCACGGGAGCTGGCTCGCGACAGGCGCGGACGTGGCGATCGTGTCGCGCCCCAAGGACATGCTGGAAGAGAAGGCCCGCGGCCGGCGAGCGGCCCCGGCCGCCGGAACGCGAGCGTCCCGTCGGCCCTCGGCCGACGTGACCAGCCGTCCCACGTGCACCGCATGGTGATGCAGGCGACAGAGCAGCGCGAGATTCGAGAGCGTCGTCGGGCCGCCCTGCGCCCAGTGGTGGAGATGGTGCCCCTCGGCGATGCGAACACCGCAACCCGGGAACCGACAGCCCCGGTCCCGATGGTGTAGGGCCCGGCGCAGGGCGGGCGGAATGGTCCGGGTCCGCGCGCCGATCGCCACGACATGCCCGTCTCTTCCCATGGCGCATCACTGTGCGGTTCGCTTCACTGGTCAGACTCCGCCACGTTCCGCGGAACGTGCGCGCCGTCCCCAGCGCCGTCGCGGCTGCCCCGGTCGGCAGAACCTGGCGTCGACAAGGATTCCACCACCTGATATCGTACGTGGGGCACCCGGTCGAGCGCGTGATGCAGCGCCGTCTCCGTCATGAAGGAGCAGCGCTCGGCGCCGCTCATCATCGTCGGCGGGCTCACCGCCGGCACTGCCGCATCTGCGGCGGCGGCCTGCCGCACTCGTGGCTGCAGCACGTCAAGACCCTGGCCGTCCAGCGCGGCCGAGGAGCGCGCCACTTCGGCATCGAGCGGTCCCCGAACTACGAGCATGCCGGCATCGCCCGCAGACCTGGAGCGCCGCGGCCTTCTCGCCGCGCGCGCCACGGCGCTGGGCGCATCGACCTGCCGCCAGACGTGGAGGAGGCGCTCGACATGCGCAGTCGTCCCCGCGGCCCCATCCGCGATCGAGGCGGGCCACCGATCGCCGGTGTGGCGCCGCGTTGCTCGCACCGACAAGGCGTGGGCCATCGCGGGCGAGGGCTGATCAGCCGCGGCAGCGCCGGAGGGCGCGTGCTACAAGGACGATGGCGGCGCTCTTCTCGAACGCCCTCGCCAGGCGAGCCACTCGGCGGTGGAGCGGGCGCCCGTGCCGCTCCTCGCGTCGTACACGCGGATCGGCCGACGGCGCGCGGTGCTCGACATGGGGTGCGGGACGGGTTCCCTCGCCCGGACCCTGGCGAGCATGACGCGTCGGTCCGAGATCGTCGGGATCGATCCGGTGGCGCCCTTCGTGGAGTACGCCCGCAGCCAGGTGAAGGACCCTCGGGTCTCGTTCGAGGTGGGCGACGCGCAGGCCTTGCCCTATCCGCCGGCATCGTTCGACTGCGCGCTGTCGCTCCTCGTCTTCCGACGTTTCCGGACGCCAGGCAAGCGCGGCCACGTGAGGGGAAGACGTTCGGTTCGAGACGCGAATGCGGAGGGCAAGTCGACCGCCTCCCGGCGCTCGCCGCCGAGCTGGAGTCGGCGAAAGTCGACTCATCGTCGCGGGAGGTCCTGCGGCCGCTCGAGCGGCCAAGGCGGCGACGAAGAGAGCCCGAGCGTGAACGCGTGGTGGGGAGGCCCTGACCTCGGCGAGTCCGGCGTGGTCGCCAGCTTCCGCGCCCGGGCGGAAACATCACCGGGGTCCACATGCTGTCAGGATCCTCGACGAGAAACGGCTCGAGCTTCTGCTCCAGGCCGTTCCCGCAGCGAGAAGGGGGTGCTGACATGAGGGCACGCAGGGCGAACCTATCTGGTCGCGATCGCGGAAGAGCGCCACCGCGCTCGCGGTGCAGCTGCATATCGTTGACGTCGGTGAGCCCGACGGGTACGAGAGGGCGTTCGACACAATGGTCCAGAAGGGCGTTCAGGCGCTCTTGGTGGTCGCATCGCCGAAGTTCGATCCGGAACGAAAGCTGATCTTTGCCCTGGCGGCCCGGCGACGAATCCCCACGATGTACGGGGCGAGCGCCTTCGCGGCGGAGGGCGGGCTGATGGGCTACGGGCCGACTCGGGCGGAGTTGGATCGCCAGGCGGCAAGCCTTGTCGACAAGATCCTCAAGGGCGCGAACCCTGGAGATCTGCCCATCGAACAGCCGACGAAGTTCGAGCTCGGCATCAATCTCAAGGCTGCGCGGGCCCTTGGTCTCACCATCCCTCAATCGCTGTTGTCGCGAGCCGATCAGGTCATCGAGTGACACCCCCGGGCGGCACGGGCATGATCACGCGCTTCTCGACCCTCTACGTGGGCCATATCGAGCTGGAGCGGTGCGGGCTCGACGGCGTGCCCGCCGATGACCGCCGCTACCCCAACGCGCGGCTGGCCGAATCGTTCGACACCGCGGCGGCGCTGGCCCAGGCCGCCGACACCCTGGGGTACGAGACCCTCTGGCTGGCCGAGCATCACTTCCAGCACGAGGGGTGGGAGTGCATCCCGAACATCCCGATGCTGGCGGTGGACCTGGCCCATCGCACCGAGCGGGTGAAGATCGGCTGCGCGTTCAATGTGGTTCCCGCCTGGCATCCGCTCCGCCTCGCCGAGGACTATGCCACCGCGGACATCCTCACCAAGGGCCGGATCGTGTTCGGCGTGGGCCGGGGTTACCACAGCCGCGAGGTCGAGAGCTTCGGCAATCCGATGCTCGACGCCGAGGCCAACCGGGAGCTCTTCGAGGAGCAGGTGGAGGTTATCCTGAAGGCGCTCCGCGAGGAGTCGTTCTCGCACCGGGGCAAGCACTACACGATTCCGCCGGACGTGCCCTACCGCGGCTATCAGCTGAAGGAAATCACGCTGGTGCCGCGCCCCCTGCGCCAGCCGGTCGAGGTGTGGCAGCCCATCGTGAGCGGCAGCGCGCGGGGTCTCGAGTTCATGGCGCGGAACGGCATCAAGGGCGTCATCTCCGGCACCGCCGAGGAGCTGGTCCAGCGCTGGGTCCGCGACTATCGCGAGGTGGCGGGGCGCCACGGCCGGCAACTCCAGCTCGGCGAGGACCTCATCCTCGGCTTCCGGACTTTCCTCGACGACACGACGGAGCGGGCCATCCAGCGCGCGCGCCCGTACTTCGAGGAGCACGCCAAGGTCATGGCCCCGCTCGGGATGCTGCGCTACAGCGAGGAGCACGCGCGGGCGGTGGTGGCGCGGCAGCCCCAGTCGCCCACCACCGCGACCCTGGAGGACGGCGTGCGCAATCGGTCCTGGCTCTGTGGGCCGCCGGCGGACATCGTCGCCTATCTCAAGGACGTAGAGCGGCGGTACCCGGGGCTGGACCACGTGATGGTGGCCTGGGCGATCGGGACGCCGCGGGACGTGATGGTCGAGCAGCTCACCCGCTTCGCCCACGAGGTCATGCCGGCGTTCAGGAAGGAGCCGTGATGCTCGAGCGCTTCAAGGTACCCGCGAAGGACCAGGTCTTCGTCGCGGAGGCGGCGCTGCGCCGGACGGTGACCGAGATCTTCGAGAAGCTGGGCCTCACGCCGGAAGACGCCGCCGAAGGAGCGGACGTCCTCACCATGACGGACCTTCGCGGGGTCGAGACGCACGGCGTGTCGAACATGCTCCGCGCGTACGTCCGCGACTACCGGGCGGGTAAGCTCGATCCGCGCCCGGGCTGGCGGATCGTCCGCGAGTCGCCCGGTACCGCGGTGATCGACGCGGAGCGGCGGCTCGGGATCATCCTCGGGCCCCGGGCGATGCGCCTCGCCATGGAAAAGGCCCGGCAGGTGGGCGTCGGCGTCGTGACCGTCTACAACAGCGGGCACTTCGGGGCGATCGGCCACTACGCCATGCAGGCGGCCCAGGCGGACATGGTCGGCGTCTGCTTCACCGCCGCCGGGCTCAACATGGTGCCCACCTTCGCGTCGAAGCCGCTGCTCGGCACCAATCCCATCGCGGTGGCCGCCCCCGCGCGCCACGAGGCGCCGCTGCTCTTCGACGCCGCCACCTCCGCGATCGCGGGCAACAAGATCCGCCTGGCCATCCGGGTGGGCTCGCCGCTTCTGCCGGGCTGGGTCACGGACAAGGAAGGCACGCCCATCATGGAGGAGAAGCCCGTCTTCGACCGCGACGAGTTCTACCAGGCACCGCTGGGCGGCACGCGCGAGCAGGGCTCGCACAAGGGCTATGGCTTCGCCCTCATGGCCGAAGTGCTCGCCACCATGCTGTCCGGCACCGTGCCCACCATGCTCGTGGCCGGCAGCGGCTCCAAGAACCACTTCGCCGCGTACAGCATCGAGGCCTTCACCAGCCTCGAGGACTTCAAGGCCACCATGGACGAGACGCTGAGGACGCTGCGAACGGCCGAGCCCGCCCCCGGGGAGGAGCGCGTGCTTTATCCCGGGCTTCTGGAGGCGGAAGAGCTCCGCGAGCGGCGGGCCCACGGTATTCCGCTCCACAAGGAAGTCATCGAATGGTTCGGCGAGTGCACGCGGGAGATGGGGCTCGCGCCGCTCACCTCGCTGTCATCCGGTGCCACAAGCTCGCGCGCCAGGTGATCCCGGCGAGCAGGGTGAAGAGCAGGCCGACCGAGGCCAGCGCGGCGACCGTCGGCGCATAGCCGATGCGCCCGATGAGCGCGCCGGAGGTCATCAGGCCCAGCGGCAGACCGTACACGGCGAGCATGCGCACGCCCATGACCCGCCCCCGGAAGCGGTCGCCCGCGACGGCCAGGAGCCAGGCGGCCATGGAGATCATCGTCACGCTCTGGACGAGGCCGGCGAGGAAGAGCGCGACCAGGCCGGCGCCGAGCGTCTCCACGAAGGCGAAGCCGAGCAAGACCGCATACCAGAAGGTCGCGTAGACGAGCATGGAGCGCTCGGGCCGGCGAGGCCCTCCCGTCGCCACCATGGTGATGGAGCCGAGGAGGGCGCCGAGCGAGAAGCTGGCGACCAGATAGCCGAGGCCGGTGGCGTCGACGCGGTAGACCTGCTTGGCGACATAGGGCAGGAGCCCGCCGGAGATGGGATAGGCGGTGGAATTGAGGAGGAAGGCGAGCCACATGGGCCCGTGCAGCGCGGGCGTTCGCCAGACGTGCAGGAGGCCCTCCTTGACGTCGCCGATCCGCGAGACCCCGGAGGCGGCGGACGCGGTGCCCTGGGCGGCGGCGCGCGGCATCGCCCCCGGGTCCGGCACGAAACGGCGGCGCGCCACGCCCAGGGTCAGCGCGCCGCTGGCAAGGTAGAGCCCGGTGACCAGGACATAGGCGGGTCCGATGCCGAGGGCGGTGAAGAGTCCGGCGCCCACGAGCGCGCCCACCACGCGCGCCGAGTCCATGGTGGCGCGGGACAGGCCCAGCGCCCCCATCAAGTGCGGCGCGGGGATCGTCTCGCCCACGAGGATGTTTCGCAGCACCTGATCATTGGGGCGGAGGATGCCGACCAGGGGGGCGACCGCGAATACCCAGGCGGGGGCCAGGTGCCCGGTCAGCGCGAGCAGCATCAGCAGCGCGGCGAGGCCGGCATAGCTCGTGCGCATCGTGGTGAGCATGACCCGGGCTCCGAGCCGATCGCTCAGCGCGCCGAACATGGGCGCGGCGAGGGTGCCCAGGAAGTACAGCGAGCCGAAGATCGTGAGGAGCAGCACGGAGCCGGTCTGCACCAGCACGTACCACGAGAGGATGACCGTCTCCATCTCGAAGGCCAGCGAGGTGAGAAGGTCCGCCGGCCACTGGAAGCGGTAGCTGCGGACGCGGAACGGGGCCAGGATCAAGGGACGTCGGTGTCCTCGCGGGGCATTCTAGCAACTGGTTGCGGCGCCGGCTCGGTTGGAGTAGAAGCCTCTAGAGGGAGGACCGGCCATGGCCAAGGGGACGCTGATTGCCGCGATGAACTTCGCGAACGCCGCGGAGGACGAGTTCCACGACTGGTACGACACCGAGCATCTGCCCGAGCGGCAGCGGGTGCCGGGGTTCCTGGTCTGCGAGCGCTGGATCGGGGTGGGCGAAGGCAAGATCTCGCTGGCCACCTACGATCTGGAGCAAGTCGCGGTCATGAAGAGTCCGGCCTATCTCGCGGTGGCCCATGACAATCTCTCCCCCTGGTCCAAGCGCGTCACCGCGCGCATCGAGCTCCTGATGCGCTTCGAGGGGGATCAGATCCTGCCCGGCGATCAGCTGCCGCCCCGGCCGGCGGGCGGGCTCCTGCTCAACGCCATGAACATCGCGCCCGAGCTCGAGGCCGAGTTCAACGAGTGGTACGACAAGGAGCATATCCCGGCGCTGGCCGCCGTCCCCGGCGTCCTGGCCGCCCGCCGGTTCCGGGGCGTGGTCGGCAACCGCAAGTACGTGGCCCTCTATCACCTCACCACCCCGGATGTGGTGGAATCCCCGGAGTGGAAAGAGGCGCGGCAGAGTGACTGGACCACCCGCCTCACCCCGCATTTCCGCGATCACCTGCGCCTGGTCACCCGCCGCTACGTGCGCGGCGGCTAGGGGAGCCCGCGATGGAGTTCCAGCTGCGGAAGATCGGGCATGTCGTGCTGAATGTGACCGATCTGGAGACGTCGCTGCGCTTTTACACCGAGGTGCTGGGCCTCCAGGTCAGCGATCGCTACCCGGACACCATGGTGCCGGGCGGCATGATCTTTCTCCGCTGCAACACCGACCACCACGGCGTGGCCCTCGTCGGCGGGGCCGCGATGAGCGAGCGCAGCAGCCTCAATCACTTCGCCTTCGAGGTAGGCTCGGTGGACGAGGTGTTCCGCGCGCGGGCCTGGCTGCGGAAGCACGACGTGCCCATCGTCTTCGAGGGCCGCCGGCGTGCTGGGTGCCAGATTGCCCTGGAATTCCGGGACCCTGACGGCAACAACCTCGAGATCTACTGGAATATCGACCAGATCGGGACCGAGGGGACGGCGCGCCCCGCGGCCGAGTGGCGCCAGGCCAAGACCCTGGAGGATGCGGTCGCCAATCCCGTGAAGGGCCAGCAGCTTCCCACCCGGATCGCCTGAGCGGAGACCTCCAGCCATGGTCGAGAATCGCTCCCTGCCGCTCGCCCGCTACACGGTGCTCGACCTCACGCGCGCGCGCGCGGGCCCCACCTGCGTGCGCCAGCTCGTGGACTGGGGAGCGCGCGCCATCAAGATCGAGATGCCGGGCGGCCGCTCGGGCGACGGCATGGGCGGTAACCGCCACGGCTTCGACTTCCAGAATCTCCACCGCGGCAAGCAGGCGCTGACACTCAACCTCCGCGAGCCGGAGGGCGTGGCGGTCTTCAAGAAGCTGGTGAAGGCCGCCGACGTCGTGGTGGAAAACTACCGGCCCGACGTGAAGCGGCGCCTCGGCATCGACTACGAGAGCTTGCGTCCGCTCAACCCCCGGCTGATCTATGGGAGCATCTCGGGCTTCGGGCAGAGCGGGCCGTATCGCGACCGGCCGGGCGTGGACCAGATCGCGCAGGGGATGGGCGGGCTCATGTCCATCACCGGGATCCCGGGGCAGGGGCCCGTGCGCGTGGGCATTCCCATCGCCGATCTCTGCTCGGGCATCCTGCTCGCCCAGGGCATCCTGGTGGCGCTGATCGAGCGGGAGACCACCGGCGAGGGGAAATGGGTGCACACCTCGCTGCTGGAGGCCATGCTCTCCATGCTGGACTTCCAGGCCTCCCGCTGGCTGATGAGCGGCGAGGTGCCGCCCCAGGCGGGCAATAACCATCCCACCGGCATTCCCACCGGCGTCTTCGAGACGCGCGACGGCCACATCAATATCGCCGCCGCCGGCGACGAGATCTACGAGCGGTTCTGCAAGGCCATCGAGCGCCCGGATCTCCTCTCCGATCCGCGCTTCGCCACGTCGCGCGCCCGCTCGGACCATCGGGACACTCTCATGGAGGTGCTCATGCCGGTGACCCGGCAGAAGGCAAGCGCCGACTGGGTGGCCCTCCTCAACAAGGCGGGCGTCCCGTGCGGGCCGATCTACCGGATCGACGAGGCGTTCGCCGATCCGCAGGTACGCCATCTCGAGATGGCCCAGCCCGTCCACTCGCCGGCGCTGGGCGATCTCACCATCCTCGGTCACCCCGTCTCGCATGGAGCCAAGCGCCTGCCCATCATGGGTCCGGCGCCCGAGCTGGGGCAGGACAACGAGGACATCCTCACCGCGCTCGGCTATACCAAGGACCAGATCGCCGACCTCGCCCACCGCGGCATCGTCTGACGAGAGGACTCCGACCCCCATGCCCGATCAGCCCTACCAGGTGTATGTCGTCCAGGGACGCGGCGCCCGCGACTACTCGGACTGCCAGGCCGCGCTGGCCGAGGTGCCCGCCCACATGACCGCGCTGCCTTTCATCGGCACCGAGGACGAGATGATTTCCCGTACCCGGGATGCCGACGCGCTGGTGATCTCGTCCTCACCGGTCACCCGCGGCGTGATGGGGGCGCTGGAGGGGCTCAAGGTGGTGGCGCGCACGGGGGTGGGCTATGACGTCATCGACGTGCCCGCGGCCACCGAGCTGGGGGTGATCGTCGTCAACATCCCCGACATCTGGGTCCGCGAGGTCGCCAATCACGCGCTCGCCCTGATGCTGGCCTGGAACCGGAAGATCGTCACGCTGGACCGGCAGGTGCATGCCGGCGTCTGGTCCGCGGGGGTGCCCGGCGAGCGCACCGGCTCCCTGCACGGCGAGACGGTCGGCATCGTGGGCCTGGGCAATATCGGCAGCGCCTTCGCCCGGCGCGTGGCCGCCTTCGAGACGAAAGTGATCGCGCACGATCCCTACGTGGACGACGCGCGCTTCGCCGCGCTGGGCGTGGAGCGGGTGACGCTCGAGGCGCTGGCCGAGCGCGCCGACTATGTCTCGGTGCACACGCTCCTCAACGCCGAGACCCATCACCTCATCGGCGAGGCTTTCTTCCGCCGCATGAAGCCGACGGCCATTCTCATCAATACTTCGCGCGGCCCGGTGGTGGACGAGGCGGCCCTGGCGAAGGCGCTCGCCGAGAAGCGGCTGGCCGGCGCCGCGCTGGACGTGTGGGAGCGGGAGCCGGTGGCCGCCGACAACCCGCTCCTGCGGATGGACAATGTCCTCGCCACGCCGCACGCCGCCTACTTCTCGTCGCCGGCGGTGGCCCAGGTGCCGCGGCGGTGCGGGGAAGAGGTGGCGCGCGCGCTCCGCGGTCAGCGGCCCGTCAACGTGGTGAACCCGGAGGTCTACGCGCCAGGGGCGGTGCGCCGCGCCCGCTGAGTCAGCGCGTCCCCGCCGGCGTGGACGTGGCGGGGCCCATGCCCCAGACCTGGATCACCGTCTCCTCGTCCTTGGCGCCGTCGTAGTGCACCTTGCCCCCGTAGTGGATGACGTAGCTCCCCGCCGGCGCGGGCACGGTGCTCGCGGGGTCGAAGGTCTCGCCGGTGCCCATCCACCAGGTCCCCGAAATCACCACGAAGAAGCGGTCGTTGGGGTGGAAGTGCGGCCGGCTCATATTGCCGGGCAGCCACTTGAGGCGCACCACATAAGGCCCGGGCTTGCTGGGGTCGCCGAACAGCACCGCCTGCTCATTGGTGCCCGCCGCGTTGCGCACCCACTTGATCTCGGCCGGCGTCTTGAAGTCCACCGCGGAGCGGTCGAGATCGGCCCCGTACGCGGCTGGGCCCAGGGGCAAGAGGGCGAGAGCGACGAGGAAGAGTAGCCGGGTCGGGACGTTCATGAGCTCTCCTTTTATGTTACGCTGCGCGCGCTCGCCGGAGATCCGGCCACTCCATATCATGAGGTGAGATCGTGCGACCGAACAAGATGAAGCAGATCTGGCGCGAGGGACGGTGGATCAGCATGGGCTGGCTCTCGATCTCCCACGGCTTCACCGCGGAGATCATGGCCCGCCAGGGCTTCGACGCCCTGGTGGTGGACATGCAGCACGGGCTCACCGACATGAACGATGTGTGGCCCATGCTCCAGGCGATCTCGCAGACCGACACCGTGCCGGTGGTGCGCGTGCCGTGGAACGACCCGGCCACCATCATGAAGGCGCTGGACTTCGGCGCCTACGGCATCCTCGTGCCGCTGATCAATACCGCCGAGGACGCGGCGAAGGCGGTGGCCGCGTGCCGCTATCCGCCGGTGGGCATGCGCTCCTCCGGACCGGTGCGCGCCGTGCACTACGGGGGTCCCGACTACCTGGCCAAGGCCAATGACGAGATCGTGGTCATGGGGATGATCGAGACCAAGGAAGGCCTCGCCAACCTGGACGCGATCTGCGCCACCCCCGGCCTCGACGCTGTCTACATCGGCCCGTCCGACCTGGCCTTCGCGCTCGGCATGAATCCGCGCCCCGACAACCCCGACCCGGTGCACATGGCGACCTGCGACAAGATTCGCGACGCGGCCCACAAGCACGGCATCAAGGTTTGCATGCACTGCGCCAGCGGTACCTTCGCGGCGGGGGCGGTGAAGCGCGGCTACGACCTCGTCATGGTGACCTCGGAGCTGGCGTCCATGATGGCGGGCGTGCGCCGCCACCTGGACGACCTCAAGGCGGGGACGACCTAGGGCGTGGCCCTCACGGCCGCCGATATCGCCAGAGGTCGCTGATGCCCCCCGAGGAGGTCCCCGGGACGCCGTAACTGGAGCGCGAGCTCAACCCCACGCAGTAGACGGAATCGGGGTCACACGCGAAGGTCCACCAGGCGAGGTTCGGAGCCCCCGGCATGGCCAGCCAGGCCCAGGTGCCCCCGTCATCATCGTTCTGAATCCAGGCGCCGGTGGCGAGCATGAGCCACGTCTGACCCGGCAGCCGCGTGACGAGGCGGGCGCGCGTATCGTCCGTGGCAAACACCTGGTCGTATTGCGGCGTCCCGGGCACCCAGGATTGGTCCCAGACGGGCGGCGCTTCCGAGTCCAAGTTGAAGCGCCAGATGCGGTTCCGGGGATTGCTCGTGGTGGTCGAGCTCGGCGTGACCACGAGAATGGCCTCACGCCGCTCCTTCGCGTACATCGCGGTGATGAGGTTATAGGCCCAGTTCCAGTTCAGTGTCGACGGCCAGGCCCGGACGAACCGCTTCACGATGACGGCGCCGCTGGCGTCGAAGCGGTACTCGTAGATCCCGCGCGCGGCTCCGTTGCCCGAAGTGCTGACGAAGAGCCATACGCTATCGCGCACGTCGTCGAAGATGATCCCGCCGGCCGAGCCCCAGACCACTTCGGACACGTCCTTATTGGTCCCCGCGAGGATGGTCCACTCCCCTTCGGGCTTTCCAGCCGTCGGGAAGGTGTACGCCTGGAGTCCATTGCCGTTGATCACGAGATAGCGGCCCCGGATGGAGTCCCAGGCGTGGTTCATGTACATGTGCTGAACCCACGGCTTGCCGGTGGGTGATAGCCCCCCCGTCATCACCGCGCCGCCTCTGATACCGCGCCAGATCGAGTTGGGCGTCCCGTCCGGGTTGTAGGCGGGCGGGCATTCGGCGACGAAGGGGTAGGTCCGCGCGGCGTTCACATAGTCGATGGTCTGGAGATCATTGCCCGGGTGCCCGGCGTGGCCGCCGCCCATCACCAGGAGGTCGCCATTGGCGATCAGGACCCCGGAGTAGGACCGGAAGATCCCCGCCCCGTTTGTTTGGATCGGGCGCGGGCAGTTCGTGTAGGCGGCGCCCGGCTGGCCCTCGGTGAGGTTTTGGTCTCCGCCGAGGAGCGGCTGATAGATGTTCTGCGTGGGGAAGACGAGCTTCTGCCAGGTCCCCGGCGCTTGCTCCCCGGGGGGCGGGGGAGGCGCCGGGGTAACGGTGAGGGTGAGCCGACGGCTGACGCCGTCGGCGAGCAAGTCATAGTTGGTCGTGGTCGTCGGCGAGACCGTGAGTGCGCCGTCCACGGAGACCGTGGCGCCATTCAGCGTGACCGTCGTCGCGTTGGACGTTTGCCAGCTCAAGGTGGCTGATTGCCCCACCGCGATTGTCGTGGGCACGGCCGTGAAACTGTCGATGCTGGCAGCCGGCGGGGGGGAGGCGGCTGTGTCACGGTGAGGATGAGCCGAAGGCTGACGCCGTCGGCGAGCAAGTCATAGTTGGTCGTGGTCGCCGGCGCGACCGTGAGCGTGCCGTCCGCGGGGACGGTGGCCCCATTCAGCGTGACCGTCGTCGCGTTGGACGTTTCCCAGGTCAAGGTGGCCGATTGCCCCACCGTGATCGTCGGGGGTACGGCCGTGAAACGGTCGATGGTGACTGTCGGCGGCGGCGGCGGGGGAGGCGGCTGAGTCACGGTGAGGGTGAGCCGACGGCTGACGCCGTCGGCGAGCAAGTCATAGCTGGTCGTGGTCGCCGGCGCGACGGTGAGCGTGCCGTCCGCAGGCACCATGGCGCCATTCAGCGTGACTGTCGTCGCGTTGGACGTTTCCCAGGTCAAGGTGGCCGATTGCCCCACCGAGATCGTCGTGGGCACGACCGTGAAACTGTCGATGGTGACGGTCGGCGGCGGGGGCGGCGCGGTAACGGTGAGGGTGAGGCGGCGGCTCACGCCATCGGCGAGCAAGTCATAGTCGGTGGTGATCGTCGGCGCGACGATGAGCGCCCCGTCCGCAGGGACGGTGACGCCATTCAGCGTGACCGCGGTCGCATTGGACGTCTCCCAGCTCAAGGTGGCCGATTGCCCGGCCGTGATCGTCGTGGGTATGGCCGTGAAGCTGTCGATGGTGACGGTCGGCGGCGGGGGCGGCTGGGTAACGGTGAGAGTGATGCGACCGCTTACGCTGTCGGCGAGCAAGTCATAGTCGGTGGTGGTCGTCGGCGCGACGATGAGCGCCCCGTCCGCAGGGACGGGGACGCCATTCAGCGTGACCGCGGCCGCGTTGGACGTCTCCCAGGTCAAGGTGGCCGACTCCCCCGCCGTGATCGTCGTGGGCGTGGCCGTGAAACTGTCGATGGTGACGGTCGGCGGCGGGGGCGGCGGCTGGGTAACGGTGAGGGTGATGCGACCGCTGACGCCGTCGGCGAGCAATTCATAGTCGGTGGTGGCCGTCGGCGAGACGGTGAGTGTCCCGTCCGCGGGGACGGGGACGCCATTCAGCGTGACCGCGGCCGCGTTGGACGTCTGCCAGGTCAAGGTGGCCGATTCCCCCGCCGTGATCGTCGTGGGTATGGCCGTGAAACTGTCGATGGTGACGGTCGGCGGCGGGGGCGGCGGGGGCTGGGTAACGGTGACGGTGACGCGACCGCTCACGCTGTCGGCGAGCAAGTCATAGTCGGTGGTGGTCGTCGGCGCGACGGTGAGCGTGCCGTCTGCAGGGACCGGGACGCCGTTCAGCGTGACCGCGGCCGCGTTGGACGTTTCCCAGGTCAAGGTGGCCGATTCCCCCAGCGTGATCGTCGTGGGCGTGGCCGTGAAACGGTCGATACTGACGGTCCGCGGCGGGGATGAAGTGACCTGCAGGAATTCCTGTGGCGAGTACCCGTCCACGCCCGTGTCGTAGTTGATCTGCCACCAATGGAACCCCCCGACCAGCGCGCCGGTACCCCCGACGATCGTTCCCGTCGCGCCGCCGGGCTGCGTACCTACAGTCGAAGCGGAGTTCGGCGCGCTCCGCACCTTCAACTTCTTCGTATTGATCACCGTGACGCGCGCCCCGATCTCGAACCCCGTCTGCGCCCACGTGGGAGGGGCCAGGAGGAGCACCAGACTGAGCGCGAGCAGCCGCCGAGCACTCACTCGATGGCGGCGACTGCCGCGTAGATCTCGCCCGCCGCTAAGGAGGCGAAGATCGGAGAATGTCGGACACCCTTACTTCCGTATTGCGACCCGATGGCAGCGTAGGCTGGCTTCGCAGCTCGTCTCCCGGCGTCACCCGGATGAAGCAGGGACACCGGTGCCAATGTGCAGGGATTGCTTGGCCACTTTGATTTGCCGGAGACTTTATCGCGGGCGTGGCCTGGACGTAAAGGAGATTCTCCAAGTATTCGATAAAGTGGACCTTATCGGCGAAAAACAAGGCGCTCACCTCGGCGGGCGAGGAAGGTGGGCGAAGAAGTGCGCCACGTCCTGCAGGTCGTCGTCGCTCAGTCGCTGCAGCTCGGTAGCCATGGCCCCGGCATAGCCGATCCGCGACCCGCTCTTGTACTCCCGCATCGCCTTGAGGAGATAGTCCTCGCGCTGGTTGGCGAGCCGCGGCATCTGCTCGCGGCCGGAGAAGTCCGGGTTGTGGCAGACGCCGCACGGGTGCTGGCGAGTGACCGCCTGCCCCCGCGCGAAGCGGGCGGCATCAGGGGGATCCGGCGGAGGAGCGGGGGAGGGTAAGCGGGAGATGTAGCCCGCGAAGGCGCGAAGGTCGTCGTTGGTGAGCCCCTTGGCGGCTTCGACCATGGGGGCGTTGTTGCGCCGGCCGTCGCGAAAGAGGAAGAGCTGGGCCACCACGAAGAACGAGGGCTGCCCTCCGAGGGAGGGCGTGTCCGGCAAGACCGACTGCCCGGCGGGGCCATGACAGGCGTGGCACAGCTTGACGCGCTCCTCGAGCGGCTGGGCCATCCCCGGGGCCGCCATCGCCATCACGGCCAGCCCCAGCAGCGCCGCCGTCAGCGCCACCGCGCGGGACGAGGGCGGGATCACCGCCCTCGCCCCGCCTGGCGGATCACTTGCGATAGCTGATGCGGTAGATGGCGCCGGCGTGGTCGTCGGAGACGAGCAGGGAGCCGTCCTTGAGGACGAGCACGTCCACCGGCCGGCCGAGATAGGCATTGTCCTCCACGAGGCCGGTCAGGAAGGGCTCCACGCTCCTGACCGTCCCGTTGTCGTTGAGGAATACCGCCACCACGTCCGCCGCGTACTTCTTGGTGCGGTTCCACGGCCCGTGGCGCGCGACGAAGATGGCGTTGTGATACTTCTCCGGGAACATCTTGCCGGTGTAGAAGCGCATTCCGAGCGGCGCCGCGTGCGCGCCCAGGAGCACGGCGGGCTTCACGTATTCCGCGCAGGACTTGCCCCAGCCGAACTCGGGGTCGGCGAAGTCGCCCTGATGGCAGTAGGGAAAGCCGAAGTGCTGCAGGCCGGGCTTGCTGAGGCGGTTCAGCTCGTCATTGGGTAGATCCTCCGACAGCCAGTCCCGCTGGTTGTCGGTGAACCAGAGCTCCTTCGTCTTGGGATGGAAGTCGAACCCCACCGTATTGCGCACGCCGCGCGCCACGACCTCCATGCCAGTGCCGTCGAGATTGATGCGCCGGATCTGCGCGTACTGATCCGACGGCTCGCAGATATTGCAGGGCGCCCCCACCGGGAGGTAGAGCTTGCCGTCGGGCCCGACCTTGATGAACTTCCAGCCGTGCGGGATGTCGCCGGGGAGCTGGTTGTAGACCATCACCGGGTCGCGCGGCTTGTCCAGCGTGTCCTCGATATTGTCGTAGCGCGTGATCTCCTTGGGCGTGGCCACGTAGAGCGAGCCCTTGTGGAACTCGATGCCGTTGGGCAGCATCAGCTTCTCGGCCAGCGTCTTGACCTCGCGCTTTCCGCCCTTGTCCACGACGGCGTAGATCTTCCCGGCCACGAAGTTGGAGCTGACGAAGACCGTCCCCTTGTCGCCCTGACGCATCCCCCGGGCGTCGAGGATCTCCGACACCCATATTTCCGCCTTGAAGCCCGGCGGAAGCTTGATCTTGCTGATGGGGAGCTTGTCGGCAGGCGTCGGAATGGGGAAGGGAGGCACCGGCGCCATTTGATTGCCGGGACCACCCTTGGGACGCCCGACGGCCCAGAAGGGCTCTTCTTCCTTGGGCGGCGGCTGCTGGGTGGGCGGTTGCTGCGCGACGGCCGGCCACGGGACGAGCCCGGCACAGGCAGCGGCCAGGGTGAGGGCCAATCTCCACCGCATCGTCGACGACCAAGTCATGGCGGGCCTCCCGGTCAGCGAGCGTGATGAGTCTGGGCTGATCTGCCGCGGAGACTCTATCGCGCCCGCCGCCGGGACGCAAAGGAGAAGCTAGCGAGCTACACGTGATGCGTGTGGTGAACCTCCTCCGTCCGGCGGCTCATCGCCACCAGGCCGACCACGATCACGATGAAGAGGACGGCGCCGATGGCGAGCGCGACCGTCGGATCCATTCCCAGGAAGCTCCCGCCGGGCCGCTCCACTACGCGCTCGGTGCGCTCCGTCCGGCTCTCGATCTGCACGTTGGACGACGGCACCTGCGGCGTCTGTACCTGACCCGAGGGCTGCTGCTGCTGCGCGGGAGGCGTCGAGCCGCTGTCAGACGGCGCCGCGGGCTTCGACTCCGTCTGCGCCGGAGGCGCGGGTGCAGGCGGCTGCTGCGCGCTCACGTCGAGGGCGAGGCCGCCGACCAGTAGAAGGGCTAGCATCGATCCCATTATCCAGCTCATGCGCTTCATAGGTTCGCTCCTCCATGTCGAGGCTCGGCCAGTCGAGGCTCGGCTCGACTTCAAGATAGTTGCAATTGTAGAGGTAGCAACGGAGATGCCACGGCGTTCAATCGAAAGATCAGGCACTTGCAGAGAGGGGTACTTCATCTCTCCCAGGTCAGGGTTACCGCGTGGGCAGACTGTGTTTTATAGTATGGACACTCATAGAGCCTCTCGGTCATGACCCACTCCATCGCTACTCCGATCTCCGCGCGACGGACGCGTGCGCGTACGCGTCCCGCTCGCGCCGTCCGCGCCCGGCGCCGATCGCGCCGTCGCGTGCTCCTCTTGCTGCTGGCGGCGCCGCTGGTGCTCCGGATCGTGGTGGGCGCGATACTCGTGCTGGCGATCTGGGTGGCGGTGAACTGGGTGTACCAGGTGATCCGCAAGCCGTCGGAGCTGTTCTTTCCCGTGGACCGCGTGCTGGCCAAGGCGCCCGCCGAGACGTGGCGGCGGTACGGTCCGCTCTTCCGCGAGCATTCGACCTCCGTCATCAGCGCCGAGCTGCTGGGCGCACTGGCGCAGGTCGAGAGCGCCGGCGACCCGCTGGCACGGACTTACTGGCGCTGGCAGCTGAGCTGGAATCCGTTCGCGCTCTACCAGCCGGCCTCCAGCGCGGTCGGCATGTTCCAGCTCACGGACGCGACCTTCAACGAGGCGCGGCGCTTCTGCATACACGGCCACGTGGTGGTGGAGGACGGCCCGTGGCACGATCTCCACTCGTGCTGGTTCAACCGCTTCTACACCCGCGTGGTGCCGAGCCACGCCGTCGAGCTCACCGCCGCGCTGCTGGACCGTCAGGTGGCGCGCGTGCTCGCCCGCCACCGGCTCAGCGCGGCGACGCTCAAGCAGAAGCAGGACCTGGCCGCCCTCATCCATCTGTGTGGCGCGGGCGCGGGCGACGCCTTCGCCCGGCGAGGCCTCCGGCTGACGCCGGGCCAGCGGTGCGGCGACCACGACGTGCGACGCTACCTGGGCCAGGTCAACGCATTGAAGCGCCAGTTCGCCAACATGACGGCACCCGCATGACCGCGAGGACTCCCATGCGCAAGACGATCACCGGCACCGGCGGAATGCTCCTCCTCCAGACCCTGAAGGACGCGGGGGTGGAGTATCTCTTCACCAACCCGGGCTCCGCCGAGACGGGGATCTTCGCCGCCATCGCCGAGGACGGTGACCAGCGGCTGGTGATGGGCAAGCACGAGGGGCTGGTGGCGGCCATGGCCGACGGCTATCACCGGCTCAGCGGCAAGGTAGGCGTGGTCATCGCGCACGTGATGGGCGGCTCGTACCAGCTCGCCGGGCAGCTCTTCAATGCCCAGGTGGCCGGCTCCTCGCTCCTGGTCATCGCCGGCGACTGGGCCTCCGAGCTCCAGGACTATCGCGGGCTCGCGCCCTTTCCGGGGCTGAGCCAGGCGGAGTCCATGCGGCCGATCACCAAGGAAGCGCGCGCGTCCTATCAAGTGCACGCGAACCCGGCCGCGATCACGGTGGCGACCATCCGCGCGCTGCGCGAGGCGACCACGCCGCCCACCGGGCCCGTCTACCTGTCCATCAGCGCGGAGCTCCTCCTCCGTGAGGGGCTGGAGGCCCAGATCGGGGAGGGGGCCGGGTATCAGATCGAGCGACCCGCGGCCGCGCGCCCGCAGACCGTCGAGGCAATCGCGCGCCGCCTCGCCGAGGCGCAGTGCCCGGTGCTCATGTTCGGCGACGACGTCACGCGCGAGGGGGCGCAGGCGGAGGCGGTCCGGCTCGCGGAGGCGCTCGAGGCGCCGGTCTTCGCCAGCCGGCAGATCTTCGCCAACTTCCCCACGCGGCATCCGCTCTACTGCGGCATGTATCCCGTCTCCAAGGACTTCGAGAAGGTCACGAGGCTCAAGCCCGATCTCCTGTTTCTGGTGGGTTGCCAGGGCGTGCACGGCGCCGTCAGCGAGCCGGCGGTGATGCAGATCGGGCCGAATCCCCTGTTGATGGGCCGGCACTATCCGCTGGACCTCGCGGCGCAGTGCGAGCTGCGCGACACGCTCCGGCATCTCGGCGACGCGGTGACCCGGCTGGCCGGCGGGGACAAGGCGGCGGGCTGGGCCCGGCCGCGCGCCACGGTGCGGGCCTACGCCAAGCTCCTCATCGAGCGCGAGGAGACGCTCGCGCGCGAGCACCAGCACGACTCGCCGGTGCATCCGGCGGTGCTGGGCGCCCACCTCGCGGAGATCCTCCCGCGCGAGACGGTGATGGTGCAGGAGAGCTCGACCGCGCGCACGGGGCTGGTGCCCTTCGGCCACGGCGGCCTCGCCTGGACGCGGAGCGGCGGCGGCTCGCTCGGCTGGGGCGTGGGGGCGGCCATCGGCGCCAAGCTCGCGGTGGGCCGCGACCGGCCGGTGGTGCTCAATCTGGGCGACGGCGCGCTGACCTATAGCGCGGTGGGCTTCTGGACCATGGCGCGGTACAACACCGCGGTGCTCACCGTCGTCTCCAACAACGAGAGCTATCAGATCGTGCGCCACAACTGGGCGCGCGAGGTGCCGGACAGCAAGATGATCCAGGAGGGGAAGTACCCCGGGCTCTTCCTCGGCGCGCCCGCCACGGACTACGTGGCGCTGGCCCGCGCGCAGGGGGTGGAGGGGGAGTGCGTGACCACGGTGAAGGAGCTGGAGCCCGCGCTCCGCCGGGGGATGGAGCGGATCACGCGCGACAACCGCCCCTACCTGGTCGAGGTCGCGGTGGCCCGGGAAGGTATCGGCGCGGACTCGACCTGGTACCAGGACTGGCGCCTCTAGGCCGCGCGTAGGTGGTATTGCTCGCGGCGAAGATCGTCTGCTCGGCGGGCTTCGTGCTGGCGATCACGGCGGCCATCGAGCGCCTGGGGCCGCGGCTGGGCACCCTCATCGCGATGGTGCCGCAGCTCGCGGTGCTCTCGCTGGTCTTCTTCGCCATCGAGCAGGGGTACGCCTTCGCCGCGGAGACGGCGTTCTGGAATATCCCCGGCATGTGCGCGACGGTGCCGGTCTTCGTCGGCTATCTGGTGGCGAGCCGGCTCGTGCCCGCCCCGCGCTGGGCCTCCATCACCGCCGGCGTGGCGTTCGGTACCGTCTGTTTCGTGATCCCCGCGTATCTGCTCAGCGTGATCGCGATGCCGCGCTGGGCGGTGGTGCCCCTCGCCGTCGCGGTGTGCTTCGGGACGGGGTGGATCGTGCGGCGCCTGCCGGACACCGTCCCCCTGCGGCGGGTGGCCACCGGTCCGCTGCTCCTCGCCATTCGAGCCAGCACCTCGGTGCTGACCGTGCTGGCGGTGACCGCGCTCGCCCAGCTCCTGGGTCCCAAGTGGTCCGGGCTCGTGGTCGGCTTCCCCGTCAACAGCCTGCCGGTGATGGTGATCCTGCACGTCCACTACGGCCGGGACGTGGTGAAGCCCTTCATCAAGACGTTTCCCGCGGGCGCCTTCGGGATCTGCCTCTTCGACCTGGTGGCCTGGCTCTGGCTCGAGCGGATCGGGCTCACGCTCACCGTCGTCCTCGGCTATGCGGTCGCCGTCGCCTATCTCACCGTGGTGGGCTGGCTCCGCTACGCGGGAAGCTTGTCGCCGTCGGGGGGCGCGGGCACCTCGAACGCGTTGACCATGCCCGAGAGGAGCGCGAAGTAGTTCGCGGCGGCAGTCAGCTCGACCAGCCACGTGGTCCCGTAGCGCTTCTGGAGCGCGTCGAAGGCCGCCTGGTCCACGCGGTTGGTCCGCATGAGCTGGCGCGTATAGGCCACGATCTCCCGTTCTTCCGCCGGCAGGCTCGCCGGGTCGCCCTTGGCGCGGATGAGGTCGATGGCCTCTTCCCGCACCCCGGCGCGCCGCGCGGCGCCCACCTGGGCCGCCCACACATAGGCCGCCTCGCGCTCGCGCACGGCGGTGAGGATGGCGAGCGAGCGGAGCCGGCCCTCCACCACGCTCTCGTCGCGGTAGAACTTGACGAAGCTCAGCACCCGCTCCGCGAGCTTGGGGCTGTGAAGCAAGATGCTGAAGGGCCCGCGGACATTGCCGAACATCTCCACCACGCCGTCCACCACGGGGGCGTGCTCGGGAGAAACATCCGACTTTCCGGTGATGGGGGCGACTCGGGGCATGGGTATACTCCTCTCGCGGCACACTCTAGCAAAAATCGGAGGTCACCATGCGCTATCGCCCGTTCGGCCGGACTGGATTGCAGGTGTCGGTGGTGGGCTTCGGCTGCTGGCCGATGGCGGGCGACCGCTACGGGGCGATCGAGGACGGCGAGGCGGTCAAGGCCATCCATCGCGCCCTGGACCGGGGCGTGAACTGCGTGGATACGGCGCCGGCCTATGGCGCCGGGCACTCGGAGGAGGTCGTCGCGAGCGCGCTCGAGGGGCACCGCAAGGACGTCATCCTCGTCACCAAGTGCGGGGTGAAAGTCCCGCCGCCCGGGCAGCTCGGGCCGCTGCGCGACGCGAGCCGATCGAACATCCTCCAGGAGATCGACGCGAGCTTGAAGCGCCTCCGCACCGACTGGGTGGACGTGCTCCTCATCCACTGGCCGGATTCGGCCACCCCGTTCCAGGAGAGCATGCGCGCCCTGGAAGAAGTGGTGGTCTCCGGGCGCGCCCGCTTCGTCGGCGTCTCGAACTTCACCAGCGCGATGCTGTCGGAGTGCCTGGGTACCCGGCGCGTGGACGTCTCCCAGGTGGGCTACCACATGCTGGACCGGCGCCAGGAACGGGAGACCTTTCCCTTCTGCCTGGCGAACGGCATCGGCGTGATGGGCTACGGCTCGCTGGGCCACGGGCTCCTCACCGGAGCCTTCACCGCCGCCACCACCTTCGAGGCCGGTCGGGACTGGCGCGCGGGCGGGGTCGCCTTCGGCCAGCCGCTGTTCCGCGAGGCCAACCTCAAGACGAATGTCGGCGTGGTGGAGCGGCTGCGCCGCGAGATCGCGGAGCCCCGCGGGGTCTCCCTGAGCCAGCTCGCGCTGGCCTGGGTGCTCGGCCATCCGGCGATCAGCACCGCGCTGGTCGGCGCGCGCACGCCCGCGGAAGTGGACGCCAACGACGCCGGCGCGGAGATCGATCTGTCCGCCGAGGAGCGGGCGCGGATCGACGCCATCGTCGCGGGGGCGGCCGGCCGGGTGCGCGAGTTCACCCCGCTCCGGCCGGCCATGGAAGCCTGGGGCGAGGAGATCCGCTGAGCCGCTACTTGGCCTCCTCCAGCCAGACCACCTCGAGCTGGGCGCCCTTGTCGAAGGAGTTCTTCATGCCGAAGTTTTTCACTCGCGCGCTCCACGACGACACCTGCTTGGGATACGGCGTGTAGACGTAGTACACCTGGTCGGCGGTGTAGCGCTGGATGTCGTCGATCACCTTCTTGCGCGGCGAGCGGACGGTGTAGCGGCGCTGGGCGTCCAGCATCACGTCGAGCTGGGTGTCGCTGACGTGACTGCGGTTGTCGGGCTCGCCGGTGCGGAAGAAGTTGTAGAGGTAGGCGTCCACCTCGGTGAAAAGCGAGGACGGTCCCCAGCTCGCCTCGTCGAACTTGCCGAGGAACGAGCCCCGGAGGTAGTTGCCGTACTCCTCGTTCACGATCTGAAGCTCCACGCCGATGGCCTTGAGGTAGAAGGCGAGGAGCTCTAGCTCCTCCACGTACTCGGGGCCATAGCCCGGCCAGTGCGTGCACTTCACCTTCAGGCCGTTGGGGAAGCCGGCCTCGGCCAGGAGCTTCTTGGCCAGGGCAGGGTTGTACTCGAGCCACCGCGCCCCGGGCCCCACCTGCTTGCCGGAGAGCTTCCACTCGCGCATCGGCGCGGGGATGGGGCCGTGGTCCTCGTAACCGTGACCCTCGAGGAACTGGGCCACCCATTTCTTGCGGTCCACCGCGAGGGAGAAGGCCCGGCGGACCCGCACGTCGTTGAACGGCGCCTTGTCGGTGCGGAAGGCGAGGGTGCGGACCGCGAGCCAGTCCCAGAACCGGATGGGATTGGCGCGGTTCGACTTCTGGAAGGCCGCCACCTCCGAGCGCGGGATGCGCCCGTCGTAGTAGGGGATCTCGATTTGGCCCGCGCGAAAGAGCGAGAGCTGGGTGGCCCGGTCCTTGAGGAACAGCCACTCCACCCGGTCGAGGTAGGGCAGGCCCTTCTCGTAGTAGTCGGGGTTGCGCACGAAGGTGGCCTTCACGCCGGGCTCGTACCTGTCGAGCACGAAGGGCCCGCAGCCGATGAGCGACTCCGCCGTCTTGAAATCGCCCATCTTCTCCTCGACCTCGCGGGGGAGGATGGCGTTCCAGGGCTCGGCGAGGTTGTGCAGGAAGGGCGCGTAGGCGTCGGCGAGGTGCACGCGCACGGTGTGGCTGTCCGGCGTCTCCACGCCCTCGATCTTGCCCAGCAGGTTGGCGTAGGCGGACTTCTTCAGCGCCCGCTCCCAGGTGTATTTCACGTCGGCGGCCACCAGCTCGCGCCCGCTCACGGGCGCGCGCTTCTCCCAGCGGATCCCGCGCCGCAGGGTGATGGTGTAGGTCCGCCCGTCCTTGGACACCTCCGCCCTCTGGGCGATGTCGGGGGCGAGGGTGAAGTCGGAGGGCCCGTACTTGCTCCCGTTCACGTACTTGAACAGGGTGCGATGCACGAAGGACGAGATGAGCTGGGTCGGGAACGACACCGAGGCGTGGATGTCGAACGTGGGCGGCTCGAAGCCGACCTGGCGCAGCGTCCCGCCCCGTCTGGGCTGGGGGCCCTGGGCCCATGCGGGCGTCGCCGCCAGCGTGGCCGCCGCCGCGCTCGCCCGGATGAAGTCACGCCGCCGCATCGTTGCGTTCGCCATCGGTCGCGGGGCGTAGTGTACGATACCCGGAGGAGGAGACAGCCATGGCCAGGATGGAGCCGCTGGGGATCCACGAGGTCGATGACGAGATCCGCCACTTCTGCGAGGACGCCGAGCGCCAGACCGGTACCTCCGCGAGCACCCGGACCTACGCGCGGAATCCCGCCGTGTTCAAGGCGCTCACCGCCTTTCGCGGCGCCCTGGTGCGCGAGGGCACGCTGGATCCCGTGCTCCGCGAGCTGGTGCGGATCAAGATCGCCGGACTGAACGCCTGCCGCTACTGACTCACCCTGCGCTATGCCGGGGCCCGGCATGCGGGGGCGACCGAAGCGAAGATCGCCGCGATCAACGACGAGACCTCCGACCTCCTGACCCCGCGCGAGCGGGCGGCCGTCCGCTTCGCCGAGAAGCTCGCGGTGGACCACCAGAAAGTGGACGACGCGCTCTGGGCGGAGATGCGCCAGCAGTTCACGGAAGCCGAGATCATCGAGCTGGTGGCCCACACCACGCTCTTCATCGGCTTCGGGCGCTTCAACGAGATCGTGGGGCTGGACCCGGCCTGACCCTACTGGGCGAGCGCGCCCCCGTCGATGAGCAGCTCGGCGCCGGAGATGTAGGAGGCATCGTCGGAGGCGAGATAGAGGACCGCGCTGACGATCTCGGCCACTGTGCCCATGCGGCCCATCGGGATGCGCTGGAGCCGGCGCTCCATGGCCTCGCGGTCGCGGAAGGCGCTGTGGAACATCTCCGTGTCCACCGGTCCCGGATGCACCGAGTTGCAGCGGATCTTGTCCTTGGCGTGCTGGGCCGCCGTCACCTTGGTGAAGATGCGGACGGCGCCCTTGCTGGCGGCGTACGCGGGCTCCTGGTGCAGCGACTGCCCCATGCCCGCGATCGACGAGATGTTCACGATGGAGCCGCCGCCGGCCCGGCGCATGGCGGGGATGGCGTGCTTGGTGCCGAGGAACACGCCCTTGGCGTTCACCGCCATCACCTGATCCCACTCGGCGGCGGTGCGCTCCTCGATGGGCACGCGCGGGATGACGATGGCGGCGTTGTTGATGAGGATATTCAGCCGTCCGTAGAGGACGATGGCCGCCTGGACGGCCTTCTGCCAGTCCGCCTCCTGGGTGACGTCGAGGTGCACATAAGTGGCGTCCCCTCCGGCCTTGCGAATGGCCGTCTCCACCTCCTGTCCCTCGGCGTCCCGGATATCGCCAAAGACCACCTTGGCGCCTTCGCGCGCGAAGGTCTCGGCCTCCGCCGCGCCCTGACCTCGCGCGCCCCCGCTGATCAGCGCGACCTTCCCGTCCAGCTTTCCCATGGTGTTTGTATGATAGTCCAGGAGACCTCGCCCATGCTCGAAGAGCCCACTTCGCTCCGCATCGAGGACCCCGGCGTCCGGGCGCTGTTCACCGAATCTGCGCGGTTTCAATCGTGGCTGGACGTCGAGGCCGCGCTCGCCCAGGCGCAGGGCGAGCTGGGCGTCATTCCCGAGGCCGCCGCGCGGGAGATTGTCGACAAGGCGCACCTCTCCTTCCTGGATCTGGCGGCGGTCCGGGAGGGGCTGGCGCGAACGGGTCATCCGCTGGTTCCGCTGGTGTGGGCGCTGGACCGAGCCTGCGAGGGAGACGCCGGCGGTTACGTGCACTGGGGCGCCACCACCCAGAACATCACCCAGACGGGCCAGCTCCTCCAGGTGCGCCGGGCCCACGACATCTTCCTCCGCCAGCTCGCCGCCATTCTCGCCACGCTGGCCGACCTTGCCGAGCGGACGAAGGACGTCCTGCTCCCCGGCCGCACCCACGGCCAGCACGCGGTGCCAGCCACGTTCGGGTTCAAGGTGGCGGTGTGGATCGACGAGCTGGACCGCCACGTGGAGCGCCTGCAAGGCTGCGAGAGGCGCGTGTTCGTGGCCATGCTGGGCGGCGGCGCCGGGACCCTCGCCTCGCTCGGCGAGGGCGGTCTCGTCACGCAGGAGAAGATGGCGGCCCGGCTGGAGCTGCGACCCATGCCGATGCCCGCGCGCACCATCGGCGATCATCAGGCCGAGTACGTCCTGCTCCTCGGCATGCTGGCGGCGACGTGCAGCAAGATCGGGCGCGAGATCTACACCCTGATGAAGCAGGAGTTCGGCGAGGTCGAGGAGCCGGTGCCGGCGGGCACGGTGGGTAGCAGCACCATGCCCCAGAAGCGCAACCCGAAGCTGTCCCAGGACATCATCGCCGCCGCCGCCCAGATCCGCGCCCTGGTGCCGCTTGCGCTCGAGGCCATGCAGACCGAGCACGAGGCCGACCGCACCACCAGCATCATGATGAGCCGGGCGCTGGTGCAGGCCTGCGAGCTCACCGGCGACGTGCTGCAGCGGATGATCGCGCTCTTCGCGGGGCTGCAGGTGTTTCCGGAGCGGATGCGCCAGAACCTCGATCTATCGGGCGGCCTCATCATGGCGGAGGCACTCATGCTCGATCTCGGCAAGCAGATCGGACGGCAGCGGGCCCACGACGCGGTCTACGACGCGGCACAGGCCTCGGTCACCCGGGGGCGCCCGTTCCGCGAGATGCTGGCGGAGGAGCCTCAGGTGAGCGCCCGGCTCACCCCCGCGCAGGTCGAGGCGCTGCTCGACCCCGCCCGGTACACGGGGCTCTGTCGCGAGTTCGCGGAGCGCGGCGCGGCGCGGGGGCGCGAGATCGCCGCCGGCCTCACGCGTGCGACTCGTGGCTCGCGAGCCGCCGGCCGGAATCCCGCTCGAACAGGTGATAGCGCCTGAACCGGAGCCACACGTTGTCACCAACCGCCGGGGGCGCGGCGCGCGTGAGAAGCGCGTGGACCTTGTCCTCTCCGACCCGGATGGTGACGAGCGTCGAGTGCCCCAGGCCGAGCGGCAGGATGTCGGTGACGATCCCGGGCATCCTTCTCTCGGCTCGCTCCCTGGAGATGTCCACGTCCTCGGGGCGCACGCCCACCCACTCATTCCCGGGCTGATCCCGTCCCGGCATCCACCGGCCCGCGATGAGGTTGATCGGTGGCGTTCCGACCTGCAGGCTCAGGAACCCGGCCACGAAGAGATTCGTCGGCTGGTCGTAGATCTCCTGGGGGGTGCCGACCTGCTCGATCCTCCCGCGGTTCATCACCGCGATGAGGTCCGCGAGAACCAGCGCTTCGTGGTGATCGTGAGTGACATACACCGTGGTGATCTCGAACTGTCGCAGGAGGATCTTCAGGTTGACGCGATACTTTTCCCGGAGCGCCTGATCGAGATTCGCGAACGGCTCATCTACCAGGAAGAGCCTCGCGTCCCTGGTGATGCAGCGTCCCAGGGCTACCCGCTGCTTCTCGCCGCCGGACAGCGTGGGTGGCTTTCGGTCGAGGAGATGCGCGAGCTCGACGCCCATGAGCTCGCTGGTCCGCTGGAACTTCGCCCGCTTCAGCGCGTCCAGCTCCGGCGTCCTCTTGCGAAACAGGAAATACGACAAGATATTGGTGCGGGAGGTCACGTGGGGATAGAGGGCGTAATTCTGAAAGACCATGCCGATGCGCCGATTGCCAGGGGGAACCTCCTTGGCGTCCACGTCGTCGTACCGCACGTGACCGGAGTCGGGAGGGATCAGCCCGGCGATGATCTTGAGGAGGGTGGTCTTGCCGCAGCCGCTCGGGCCGAGCACGACCAGGGTCTTGCCGTCGGGGATCCGGAGGGTCAGGTCCCGGATCGAAAAGGTCGACGCCCGTCCGCTCCCGCCCAGGGCGGTGAGCGTGGCCGCATCCCGGAGCGTCTTGCACACATCGACCAGGTCAATGCGCGCCATGGAGCGATGCCAGCAGGGCGGGAAGGGTGTCCAGGACCTCGCCGAGGCACTGCCGCACGCGCGCGATGTTCGCGTCCGCCTTCTCGGGAATGCCCCCGCGCGAGACGTGAGCGATGAACTCGTCGCGGCTGGTGGTCATGAGGAGCGCGGCGTTGATCTCGAGCTGGAGCGCGTGGACCTGCCGGGTCCGCGGCTGGCCGAACGTCGCCACGATATTGCCGCCGGTATAGCCGGCGACGTTATCGTCCACCTCGAAGCCGTGGCGGGTGAAGATCGCGCCCACCGCGGCGGCGAGCTCCGGCGCGCAGGTGGCCTCGTGGCGTGTGCCGATGATCACCTCGTGGTCCTTCATCCGGCGGGGGCTGCCGGTGTGGCCGTCGAGGAGCAAGGCGTAGCCGTAGGTGTCGCAGAGCCGGCCGAGGAGGCCGTCGAGGGTCGAGTAGTAAGGGTCGTAGAGGGCCTGGAGGCGCTCCTCGAGCTCGAAAAGGCCGAGAGGGCGCGTGAAGATGGGCACGTCCCGCATGGTGTGGGTGCGGACCACCCCCCGCCGCGAGCGCACCTCGCCGTCGGTATGCTCGAAGTCGTCCCGGCGGCGGTTGACGTCCACGAACATGCGGGAAAACGGGGTGGCCAGCACGGTGGCGCCGTGCTCGTGCAGGTCTCCGTAAAGGTCCCGCGCGAAGGTGTCGGCGAAGCCGTAGGCGAAGGTCTCGAACCACGGCTCGCCGTAGTCGCCCGCGGGTGATGTGCGGCAGGGGGTGGGTGCCGTAATGCGGCACGCTGACGAGGACGGGAGAGTGCGTCCCGGGCTCGGGATGTCGGATGATCGGGAAGGCGTGCTCCATCGGCTGTCGTGATGCTACGGCGGGCGGCGACCGCTAGGCAAGGGGAGGATGTAGGATAGGGCCCCGGGAGGGCCGATCCAGATGCTGCCGACGCACGGGCGTTACGACTACTCGAACATCACGACACGCCCGGACTATACCTGGCCGGGCGGGCGCCGCCTGGCCGTCTACCTGGCGCTCAACATCGAAGCCTTCGGTTTCGGCGTCGGCAAGGGTGCCGCCATCGCCCCGCCGGACCAGGCGCAGAGCCACAGCATCTATAGCTGGCGCGACTACGGCAATCGCGTGGGCATCTGGCGCCTGTTCGAGCTGCTCGACGAGCTCGGGATGCCGGCCGAGGCCCAGATGAACACCGCGATCTACGAGATGGCGCCGGATGTGCCGTCGCGGCTGCGCGCCCGGGGCGACGAGATCCTCGGCCACGGCGTGACCAACTCCGACGAGCAGGGCCAGCTCACCGAGGATCGGGAGCGCGCGCTGATCGAGGACGTCACCGCCACCATCGCGCGGCACGAAGGGGGGCCGCCGATCGGCTGGATGAGCCCGTGGCTGTCGAACAGCGCCGTCACCATGGATCTCCTCCAAGAGGCGGGCTACCGGTACGTGATGGACTGGACCATGGACGACCAGCCCATCTGGCTCCGCACCCGCAAGGGCCGGATCCTCGCCATACCCTATCCGATCGAGGTGAACGACACGCGGGGCATCGTCTGGTATCGCTACACCGCCGATGAGTTCGCCGACATGATCGTGGACCAGTTCGACGAGATGCTGGCGCAGTCCGCGCGCCAGCCGCTGGTGTGCCCCATCTCGCTGCATCCCTTCGTCATCGGCCGGCCCTACCGGATCCGCCGGCTGCGGCGAGCCCTCCAGCACATCCTCGCGCACGCCGATCGGGTCTGGCTGACACGCCCCCGCGAGATCTGCGCGCACATCGAATCCTTGCCGCCCGGGATCGTGCCGGGCAGCGCCTGACCATCCCCACGAGGAGACATCCATGAAGATCGGCGTCGTGCTCCCGCAGACCGAGATCGGCAACGACCCCGCCGCCATCAAGGCCTACGCCGAGGCGGTCGAGGGTATGGGCTTCACCCATATCCTGGTCTTCGACCACGTGCTGGGCGCCAATCCCGAGCGCCCCGGGGGCTGGAAGGGGCCCTACACCTACCGTCACGGCTTTCACGAGCCCTTCGTGCTCTTCGGGTTCCTCGCCGCGGCCACGCGCCGGGTGGAGCTGGTGACCGGCATCATCATCCTGCCGCAGCGCCAGACCGCGCTGGTCGCCAAGCAGGCGGCGGCGGTGGACGTGCTCTCCGGCGGGCGGCTGCGGCTCGGCGTGGGGGTCGGCTGGAACCCGGTGGAGTTCGAGGCGCTCGGCGAGGACTTCACCACCCGCGGCCGGCGCGTGGAGGAGCAGGTCGAGGTGATGCGCGCGCTCTGGACGCGGGAGCTGGTCACGTTCAAGGGGGCGCACCACCAGATCTCGGACGCCGGCCTCAACCCGCTCCCGGTGCAGCGGCCCATCCCCATCTGGATGGGCGGGGAGAGCGAGCCGGTGCAGCAGCGCATGGCCCGCATTGCCGATGGCTGGATGCCCCACTTCCGCCCCGGCGCGCCGGCCCAGGCGACAGTGGACCGGCTCCACGAGATGATCCGCGGAGCCGGGCGCGACCCGAGGGCCTTCGGGATCGAGGGTCGCATGGCGCTGCCCCAGATCCCGGCGGCGGACTGGGGCAAGGAGCTGGAGGCGTGGCGCGCCATGCGCGGGATCACGCACCTGTGCGTCCACACGGCCGGCATGGGGCTGGCGACGCCGGACGATCACGTGAAGACGCTGCGCCGCTTCCGCGAGACGGTAGGGCTCGGCTGATGCCCCGGAAGGAGATCGTCAGCGTCGAGATCGGGCGGCCGAATCCCAACCTGTCTCTGGCCACCAAGTTCGGCAATCTCGTCTTCGTGTCCGGGCAGACGGGGCGCCACCCGGTCACCGGCGAGGTGGGCAAGGATATCCGGGAGCAGACGCGCTTCACGCTCGAGCGTATCAAGGTGATCCTGGCCGCGGCCGGCACGTCGCTCGACAACGTGCTGACCGCGATGACGCATCTGACCCGCCGCGAGGACGTGGCCGCCTACAACGAGGAGTACGCGAAGTATTTTCCCACCGGAAAGCCCGCGCGGACCACGGTGACCGTCGCGGCGCTGAACTTTCCGGAGCTCCTAGTGGAGATCACGGTCACCGCGTGCATTCCGGAGTGAGAGGGCCCAGCGCGTGGCGGGCGGTAGCGGCCGCCACCGCGCTGAATGCCCCCCTCGGCTCGATCTACGCGTTCAGCGTCTTTCTCAAGCCCCTGGAATCGCTGCTCGGCCTGAGCCGGGCAGATCTTGCCTTCGTCTTCGCGCTGGCGGCGGCGGCATTCGCCGCCGGGATGAACCTGGTGCCGCTCGGGTTCGGGCGCGTGTCGGCGCCGGTGCTGGCGCTGGCGTGTGCGGGGCTGAGCGCGCTCGGCATCGCGCTGGTCGCCACGGCGGGGGGCCTCCGCCAGCTCGCTCTGGGCTACGGCTTATGCTTCGGCGCCAGCGTGGGCGCCGCCTACATTCTCTTCCAGCAGATTGTGAACCTCGCGGCGACCTCGCGCCGCGGCCTGGTCAATGGCTACCTCGTCAGTCTGCTGCCCGCCGGGGCCATGATCGCCGCGCCCGTTTTCGGGTGGGCGATCCCGACCATCGGCGTGCGCGCTGCGCTCGGCTGGTTCGCGGGCGTTCTCGCGCTCCTGGGACTCATCAGCGCGTGGCTGACCGCGCGATCCGGCGTCACCCTTGCGACGGCGTCCGCCGGCGTCCGCATGAGTGAGGACGAGCGGCGCCGGCCGGTGTTCTGGCGGCTCTGGCTCATCTTCTTCCTCGCGGCATCCGCGGGGCTGATGGTGCTGAGCCAGGCGGCCGGCATCATCACGGCCTATGGGGGCTCGGCGGCCCTCGCCGTGTACGGCACGACGCTCATCACCGCCACCGTCGCCGCCGCGCGGCTGGGCGGGGGCTGGATGGCGGACTGGCTCGCGATTCCCCGCGTGGCGGCGGGTGCTCATGCCGTCGCCCTCGCCGGAGGTGTCGCGCTGATCCTCTGGCCCGGCGCCGGGATGTCGGTGCTGGCGCTGGGTCTGGTGGGGCTCGGGTACGGCCTGGTCTCGGGGGTCACCGCCGCGGCCGTCGCCGCCTACTGGCGGCGCGCGCTCTACGGCCGCGTGGCGAGCCGCATCTACATCGCGTGGTCCGCCGCCGCAATCGTCCTGCCGATCATCGCCGCGCGGCTGTTCGACCTGACCCAGGGTTATGGCCCGGCGGTAATGATCGCCGCCGGCGGCAATGCCCTGGGCATCCTGGTCGCGCTCGGGCTGCCCCGGCAAGAACGCTAGCTACTCGGCGTCGCCCTCGGCCTTGACCTTGGTCACGAGCTGCTCGAGCGCCTCGTAGGGTTGCGCGCCCACGACGCCGCGGCGGCCGACCACGAAGGTCGGCACGCCCGTGATTCCGTACTCGCGGGAGAGCTTCCAGTCCGCGTCGACGGCGGCCTTGTAGGTCCGCTTCTCGAGCACTTCGCGGGCGGCGTCGATCGGCAGGCCCACCGACTGCGCGATCTCGAGGAGCACGGCGGGCTGGGAGATGTCCCGCGCCTCGACGAAGTAGGCCCGGAACATCGCGTCGTGGAAGGCCTCGCCGCCGGGCTGGGTGTCCGCCCACTTACCCAGCTCCTGGGAGAGCCGGCTATTGTAGGTGTGGGTGCGCTCGCCATACGGCAGCCCTTCAGCGTCCATGCGCGCCTTCATCTGGGCATGCATGGCCTTGATATCCAGCCCGCGCCCGGCGAAGAGATCGGCCAGGGCCAACCCTTCCGCCGGCGTTTCCGGGTGCAGGGGAAAGTGCACCCACTCGACCTTCACCCCGTGCTCTTTCTTCAGCCTCTCAATACGCCCGGTACTGAGATAGCACCACGGTCAGACATAGTCGGAGAAGATCTGCATCGTCACGGGCTCGGGCATCACGACACCTCCTGTCGTTGGGTTTCCACGGCCTCAGCCTACACCGTTACCGTCGCGCGAGGAGCATGCGGATGCCCGGCTCCGGGCGCAGCGTGATGTAGGGGGTGGGCGTGATGCGCTGGCTGGGGACCAGCGACAGCCGGAAGCGCTGGGCGATGGTGGCGAGGATCAGAACGGCTTCCATCTGGGCGAAGCTATTGCCGATGCACTGGCGCGGCCCGCCGCCGAACGGGAAGTAGGCGAACCGCGGCAGCCGCTGGGCGAGGTCGCCGGCCCAGCGCTCCGGGCGGAAGGTCGCGGGCTCCTCGAACCAGCGGCGGTCGCGTTGCACCGTCCACGTGGGCGCGATGAGGATGTCCTTGGGCGCGATGGCGTGGCCCGCGATCTCGGTCGCCCGGGCCGCCTGGCGCCCGATCCCGTAGGCCGGCGGGTAGAGCCGCATCGCCTCCGTCACCACCGTGGCGGCATACGTCAGCCGGGGCAGATCCGCGACGCTCGGAGGACGCCCGCCTAGGACCTCGCGCAGCTCGGCGGCGAGCCTCGCGTCGGCCTCGGGGTGCTGGGCGAGCAGGTACCACGTCCACGACAGCGCCACTGCGGTCGTCTCGTGGCCGGCTAGAAACATCGTCATGGCCTCGTCGCGGACCTGCTGCCCGGTCATCCGGGAGCCGTCGTCGGCGTCCTGGGCGTGCAGGAGCATGGAGAGAAGATCGCCCCGGTCCTCGCCGCTCGCGCGGCGCTCGGCGATCAAGCGGTGGATGAGCCGGTCGAGGCGCTGGATCGCCCGTCGCGATCGGAGGTTTCTCGGGGTCGGCACCCAGTAGGGAATCAGCTGGAAGCTGGACAGCCGGGCGCCGAAGTCCTCCGCCAGGACCCGTGCCGCTTGACCGACCTCGTGGGCATCGCCGGAGACGTCGGCGTCGAAGAGGGTCTTGCCGACTATCGCCTGGGTCAGCGCCATCATCTCCCCGTGCACCTCGAGGACGCCACCGTCCTTCCAGCCGACGACATGGCGCCCGGCGAACGCGGCCATCACGTCGCCGTAACCGGCCACGCGCTGGCGGTGGAACACGGGCTGGAGCAGACGGCGCTGGCGGAGCCACGTGTCGCCCTCGGAGAGGAAGAGCCCGTCGCCGAGCAGGGGACGGAGCAGGCGCACGCCGGGACTCTTGACGAAGTCCCGGTTCCGGGTCACGAAGATCTCCTCGATTGCGTCCGGATGGTAGATCAGCAGGATGCGGTAGGGGCCCATCCGGGTGTCGACGACGTCTCCGTACTCGCGCGCGCAGGCCTCGTAGAAGCCCAGCTGATCGCGCCGGAAATGGGTCACGCTTCCGGAGAAGTAGCCGCCCTTCGGGCCTCGAAGGCCCGCTTTCACGGCGTGGGCATCGACGCCTACACCTTGACGAGCTTTCGCAGGCTGCGCAGCCCGGGCGGGTGTGGCTGGTCCTTGTAGCGATTGCGCCAGTTGGTGTAGGACACCTCGCCGATGTAGATGTCGCCGTGCGAGTCCACGGCGAGCCCGTGCGGCGAGACGAACTGGTCCGGCTCGAGCCCGGCCGGGCGGTGGCCCACCCGCGCCAGCAGGTGTCCCCGCGCATTGTAGATGCTGACGCGAGGTCCGATATTGGGCATGTCGTAGTTGACGCCCAGCCCGCCGCCGATCTCGCCCACGTAGAAGCGCGGCCGCTCGCCGCGCTGCAAGCAGAGGCCCGAGGGGCGGTGCATGTTGTTCCACTGGGTCTCGTAGCGGCCATTGCCGTCGAAGACCTGGACGCGGTGGTTCTCTCGGTCGGCAACGTAGACCCAGCCCTCCTCGTCGCAGCAGATATTGTGCGGGATATTGAACCGGCCCGGATCGGTGCCCGGCTCGCCCCACGAGAGCAATAGCCTCCCGTCGGGTGCGTACTTGTGGACGCGCGCATTGCCGTACCCGTCGGAGACGTAGAGCTCGCCACGCGGCGACAGCGCGGTGTGAGTGCAGCGGTGAAACGGCTCGCCGCTCATGTAAGGCCGCGGCGTCTCCGGGGATGCCGATGGTCAGCAGCACCTTGCCGTCCAGCGTGCAGTGCCGGACGGTGTGGTCACCGTCGTCGGTGAGCCAGAGGGTGTCGTCCGGCGCCATGTGGACGCCGTGGGCGCGGTGAAACACTCCCTCGCCCCAGGAGTGCAGGAAATTGCCGTCGCGGTCGAAGACCACCATCGGATGCGCGCCGCGGTTGAACGCGTAGACGCGGTCCTGCGCGTCCACCCCCACCGCCGCGACGTCGGCGTTGAACTCCCGCCCCGGCGGGAGCTTCGCCCAGTCGTTCACGACCTCATAGCGAAACGCGTCCGTGCCCAGGATGATCGCCATCGCTCAGGCCCCCTTGAGGAAGTCCGCGAAGTATTCCTCCGGCGTGACCAGGCGGGTCGTCAGCCCCAGCTTGAAGGCTTCGCCGGCGAACATCTCGATCTGCGCCCGGTTACGCTCGAAGCCGTAGGGGTGGAAGTCCTCGCCCATCACGGCCGCCGTCTCCTCCAGCTCGGCCTCCAGCCACGGCGTGGCGTAGGGGAAGCCCTTCTGGGCCGCGGTGAAGCAATCATTGGCCGCGCTGAACGCGGCGGTGAGGGTCTTGGCGATCCAGGGATTCGCCTCCCAGGCCTCCCGCCGGAGGACGATCAGGTGCTGGGGAGGAAAGGCGCCGGTCTTGCGGAAGTACTCTTGCTCGACCGGGCGGAAGTCCGGGAACAGGCGCGCGATGGCGCCGGTCTCCGAATGATAGGCCTGCGGGCGCGGGGGACTGTAGATGGCCTCGAGCTCGCCCGCGATCAGCATGTCCGACAGTGATCGACCGGGCGGGGGCGAGCTCACGCCGGGCGGCAGGGACAGGTCCATGGGCTGCGCAGACCACGGCGTGTCGATGTCCCCGATCCACCACCGGATGGCGGCCGGGTCCAGCCCCACATAGCGCAGGAAGTGGCGATACCAAATGGAGCCGCTCGCGCTGTAGCTGTACATGCCGATGCGCTTCCCCGCGAGATCCTCGGGCCGCCGGATCGGACCGCTCCGGCGGACGTAGAGGTCGCGCGCCGTGAAGTTTCGCAGCGGGAAGACCGGCAGGCCGACATAGCGGCGGTCACCCTTGTCGACTCGATAGAGATACTGCGCCATGGACCACTCGCCGCCCTGCACCTTGGGGTCCTGCACGGCGCGGCTGAGCATCTCCGCGCGCGCCGGCCACGAGCCGCGGCTCCCCAGGACCAGGGAGAGCGCGATGCCCTCCGGCTTCACCTCCCCGGTCGCCAGCGGCATGACGCGGGCATAGTCGGCGCAGGTGAGCGTGATCGGGATCATCAGGCCCTCCCCGGCTTCCGCGCCTCGAAGATGGCCCGCGGGTTGCGCACGAGCATCTGCTCGATCTGATCATCGGGAACGCCCGCCTTGCGGAGGGCGGGGAGGATGTCGTCGGAGATGTGGTTGTAGTGCCAGAGGGGCCGGGTCCGGCGCTTGGCGTCCTCGGAGAGCATGTCCGACCAGCAGTTGGCGTCGTGGGAGAGGACCATCTTGCCCGCATAGCCCTCGGCGCAAAGCTTCGCCAGCACCTCGACCCGCTTCGCGGTGGGCAGGTATTGCTCGAGTCCAAAGCGGTCCATGCCGATGGTGCTGCCCCGCTCCATGAGCCCGCGCAGATAGCCCAGGTCCTCGCTGTCGCCGCTGTGGCCGATGATGACGCGGCTCAGGTCGACGCCCTCCTGAGCGAAGATCGCCTGCTGCGCCTCCCCGGAGCGGCCCGCGGCCCAGGTGTGGGTGGAGATCGGTACGCCGGTCGCTTTCTGGGCCCGCGCGGAGGCGCGCAGCACGTTCTCGATCACCGGCGTCACGCCGGCGGTGTCGGTGGCGCACTTGATGATGGCGGCCTTGACGCCGCTGGCGCCGATGCCCTGGGTGATGTCGCGGATGAAGAGCGCGGCGACCTCGTCCACGCCATGGGCGGTGAAGTAGCGCTGGGGCATCCACCAGACGCCGGTGGCCACGATCACGCGGACCGGCGAGCGCTTGGCCACCGCGGCGATCAGGTCGATGTCCCGCCCCAGGTCCACCGTGGTCAGGTCCACGATGGTGCGGATGCCACGCTTGTGCAGATCGGCCATCTTCCGCTCGGCGATGTCGAGGATGCCGCCCCGGTCCCAGAGATGCGGCCAGTTCTCCTGGACGCCGGGAGAGCGCGTGACGATGTGCTCGTGCATCAGGGTCGGGCCCAGCTCCGCCGTGGCCACCGGGCCGAGCGCAGTATCTACCGTGTTCATCGCGTGAAGACCTCCAGGACGGGTTTATCATCGCGCAGCGAGGCGAGCAGCACCGAGTGGATGGCCGGCTCCCGGAGCAGGCGCTCGGCGGTCTCGCGCGCCGGCGTTCGATCCGGGAGGCTCTCCACCTTGTTGATGAGGACCACGACCCGGGCGCCGGGCGGCACGCCCTTGCGGCCGCCCTCGGGATGGGCCATGACGCGGGCGACGATCTCGGGGGTGATCGATGCCCCCAGCGGCGCGCCGCCAAGCGCGGCGACCAACTCGGGGCGGTGCACGTGGTCGTCGTCGAGCGGCTTGCCGAAGACGTCGGCGCCCACGACGGGAATCACCAGTGTCGTCTCCGGCGGGATCACCGGCTCGTGCGCGGCCGGCGCCTTGAAAGGCCGCGTGCGCGAGCCATCCGCCTCGTTGAGGATGCACGCGTCGGAGAACCAGCTGCACAGCGCGCTGAAGAGCTCGAGCGAGACGCCGCCGGCACGATTGGTGGCCGGGTCAGTTGGTCCCACCACGAGCACGTGCCGGTGAGCGGCCAGCGCCGCCGCGACGCGGTCCCGCGTGGCCTCGGCCGCGAGGACTCGCGCGGGCGCACGTGCGGCCTGCGCGCCGAAGATATGGGTGGTGGTGGTCGTGATGACGCACCCACCTGTCTCCGTCACCTCGCGCGCCAGACGAAACATGGCCGTGCTCTTGCCGCCCCCACCGACCAGGGCGACGACCTCGCCGGGCTTCACAACTAGGGCGTCAACCAGACGACGTGCTGCGGTCACCGGATGACCTCGTCGGCCTGGACCAGCACCGAGGCAGGGACGGTGAGGCCTAGCTCCTTGGCGGTCTTGAGGTTGACGGCGAAGTAGGGGCGGGCGAGCTGCTCGACCGGCAGGTCTCCGGGAGAGGCGCCCTGGAGAACGCGCTGGACCTGCTTGGCGGAGAGTCGGCCCGCGGCGTGGAGACTGATGCCGTAGCTGGCAAGCGCTCCCTTGGCGACGCTTGCGGGCTCCTGGAATATGGTGGGCAGCCTCTTGATTCTCGCCGCGTCGATGATCGCGTCTGTCTGGCTCGTCACCATCGCGTCGGCCACATATACGAGGGCATCCGCCTCCCCCGGGCGAAGCGAGCGCAGACTCGCCCGCAGCTCCTCCACCGAAGCGACTCGCCGCTCGACGAGCTCGACCTTGAGCTGGCGAGCCCCGTCCCGCAAAGGCGCCAAGGACGACCGCGCCGCAGGGTTGTCGGGGCTATAGAACACCACCGCCCGACGGAGCCTCGGCATCATCGCCTTCAGGAACTCGAGGCGCTTCGCGGTGGTGTCAGCCTGCTGGCCGTGGACACCCGTGAGTCTCCCGCCGGGCTTCCGGAAGCTCTCGACCAGACCCATGGCCACCGGATCGGCCCCGGCGTAGAACACGATGGGAACGCGCTTCGTCGCCCCCCGGGTGGCGAGCGTGACAGTGGTGGTCACCGAATAGATCAGGTCGACGTTGTCCCGTTCGAGCTCTCTGGCGGCCGGCTCCACCGCCTTGAGATCCCCCTGGACATCGTGGACGTGAAGGACGTACTGCTTTCCCTCCTCGAATCCCAGCTCGCGAAGCCCCTCCCGTAACCCATCCACGGCCACGGAATACGGGCCGCCTTGCAGAACAACTCCAATGCGATAGACCCGCGCGGGCTGCGCCTCGGAGGCGAGCGGCGCGCCGAGGAGGGCGAGTGCCAGTAGCCCCGTGAGGACGATGGCGAATCGGGCCCGGCCCGTGCAGCTCAGCCCTTCGCCCCCGCCGCCCCGCGCTCGAGCAGGGTCTTCGCGCTCGCCTGGATCCAGGGGAAGAAGCTGGTCATGACCGCTCGCACGCCCAGCCGGGTGTAGCGCTCGATATTGTCGAGGCTCACGAGGGTGCCGGCCACGCGGCCCGACTGGACGATCTTCCCGATCGCCGCGTCGATGGTCTTCTGCACGTCCGGGTGCCCCATGTTGCCGATATGTCCCATGGAGGTCGCCAGGTCGTTGGGCGCCACGAAGAAGACGTCGATGTGGTCCACCTTGAGCACCTCGTCGAGATTCTTGACACCGACGATGTCCTCGATGAGCACCATGAGCACGCTCTGGTCGTTGGCGGTCTTGAGGTAATCGCTCACGCCGAAGCCCTGGCGGCTGGTGAACATGCCGCGCTTGCCGAGGGGCGCGAACTTGGCGCCCTCCACGAGCGCCTCGGCCTCGGCGCGCGTATTGACGTGCGGCACCACGATGCCCTGGGCCCCGCGGTCCAGCGTGCGATAGATGGTCGCGTAGTCGTTGTCCATCACGCGCACCACCGAGGTCTTGCCCCAGAGGTCGCAGGCCCGCGTGAGATTGCCGAGGTCGGCGTAGTCCACCGCGCCGTGCTCGCCCTCCAGCCAGATGCCATCCACGTCGAGGGTGCCGAGCTGGTCGATGAGGTCCGGGTCGTTGGTGCCGGACAGGATGGTGGCGACCTGGCCGGCGGCAAGCTTGTCTTTCACGCGATTCGGTCGGATATTCACGTGGTCTCCCCCTTGGGCTGCGATCCTACTTCAATTCGCATCATTGCACGTACATCACACGTACATCGGCTGGCGGTCGATCAGCCGGAGCCAGCCGCGCGCCACCCGATAGATGAACCACAGCCCGACCAGGCCCAGAGGCAACCAGGCGATGAGCAGGCCGATGCCGAGCGTGGCCACCACGAAGAGCATGCAGAGCGTCACCCACAGCAGCCCGAACCAGAAGGTGCGGATCTGCCAGCGGAAGTGCGATTCGAGCCACGTTCCGCGCGCCTCGCTGCGCTTCGCGTAGTTCAGGATGACGGCGATGATCGAGGGCCAGCCGGTGAGGAACGCGCCCACCACGGTGGCGGCGCCGATGATCCCCGTGATCAGGCTGAAGGCGTGCAGGCCGTAGATGATGTGCGTCAAGGTGATCAGGGACTGCTCCTCACGCATGGAATTCCCCCTGGTCCAGCAGGCTGCCATAGCGGTGCAGCACGCGCGAGACCGTCTGCTCGCGGAAGTACCAGCGGAGCTCGAGGCGCCCATTGGCCAGGACGGGCGCGTCGATCACGGCGACGCCGGAGCCGTTGGCGGCGGCGCGCGCCGCGGTCGAGATCGGCTCCCACACCCGCACGCGCTCCGCGTCTCCCGGATGCGCCAGGCGCTCCACGAATCCCGCCTCCGCCTCCACCACGAGCTCCACGCCGCCGAACTGCGCCAGCCAGCTCCAGGCCGCGGAGTCCGGCGCGAGGCTCACCGTGACGGACGTCTGCGCCACGCAGGCGGCCAGGACCACCTGGCACAGTGCGGCGGTCGTGGATCCCCGCGCGATGACGCGGCGGCAGGGGCGATAGCGGAACGCGTTCCGCTCGCCCCGGATCGCGCTCGGATCGTGCTCGCGGCTGAAGTGCCGGCGCCACGCGCGCGCGTAGCGCGCCACGCTCGCGCGGACCAGGGTGCGCGCGTCGGCGTGAGGCAGCGCGGCCAGACAGCGATCGAGGAGCGCGGCCAGAGTCTCCGAGAGGGGCTCGTCGTCGCCGGCCGCGCGCGACACGTGGCGCCAGCGCGCGAGCTGCAGGACATAATTGGGGCCGCCCGCCTTGGCCCCGGGCCCCACCGACGAGGCCTTCCAGCCCCCGAATGGCTGGCGACCGACGATGGCCCCCGTGATCGGACGGTTGACGTAGAGGGTGCCGGCCTCGACACGGTCCACCCAGCGCGCGATCTCGCGATCGTCCAGCGTCTGGATCCCGCTGGTGAGGCCGAACGGGGTGCCGTTCGCGAGGTCGATCGCCTCGTCGAGGTTCTCCGCCCGCATGAGTCCCAGCACGGGGCCGAAGCACTCGGTCTGGTGGAAGAACCAACCTTTTCGCACACCGAGCTTGATCCCGGGCGACCAGAGCTGCGGGTTGGCCGCGTCCGGGCGGGGCTCGAGCAGCCATTCCTCGCCCTCGTCGAGCACGGTGAGCGCGCGCCGGAGGGCCGCGCCGGGCGGCTGGGTGAGCGGGGTGATCCGGCTCGTCAGCTCCCACGCGCTCCCGACTTCCAGGCTGGCGGCGGCGTCGCGGAGCTGGCGCCGGAAGGCGGCGTCGTCGTACACCTCGGCCTCGCAGATGGCGAGGCTCGCCGCCGAGCATTTCTGACCGTTGTGGCCGAAGGCGGAGCGAACGAGGTCGCGGACCGCCTGGTCTCGATCCGCGAGCGACGTGATGATGATGGCGTTCTTGCCACTCGTCTCCGCGAAGAGGGGAAGATCGGGCCGCCAGCCCAGGAAGAGGCGCGCCGTCTCCACCGAGCCGGTGAGGATGACGCCGCCCACGCGGGGGTCCGTCACCAGCCCGCGGCCGATCTCGTCGTCGGGGCAGGGCAGGAACTGGAGCACGTCGCGCGGGACGCCGGCTCCCCAGAGGCAGCAGGCCAGATGCCAGCCGACCAGCACCGCCTCGGGCGCCGGCTTGAGCACGACGGCGTTGCCGGCGGCGAGCGCGGCGAGCACGCCGCCGGCAGGGATGGACAGCGGGAAGTTCCAGGGCGGGGTCACCACCACCACGCCGAGCGGCTCCATGCGGCAATCGCCCAGCTCGGGAGCAGCTTCGCGCAGCGCCCGGGCATAGTAGCGCGCGAAGTCCACCGCCTCGCAGACTTCCGCGTCCGCCTCCGGCACCGTCTTGGCGCCGTCCAGGATCATGGCACCGATGAGATCGTCGCGCCTCCGCCCGAGCTCGGCCGCGCAGGCCTCGAGCCGGGCCTCGCGCTCGGCGATGTGGAGCGCCGCCCATGCCGGCTGCGCCGTGCGTGCCACCGTCAGCGCCCGGTCCACGTCGGCGGGGCCGCCCAGCGCGTAGCGATAGGCGACGCGGCCGGGACGCGAGGGATCGTGCCCGTCCGCGGCCCGCGCGCCCGCACGGAGCTCGCCCCCGACCTGGAGCGGGATGTCCTCCGGCGGCCGCTCGCGCCAGCGGGCCAGGACCTCGTCGATCCACGCGCGGTTGGCTGCCAGCGTCCAGTCGGTGTCGGGATCGTTCTCGAACCGCGCCCCGAGGCGACGGGGGCCGGGAGGGGTCACCGCTTCTGCGCCGCGATCCTGGGTGCGGCGGGGCGCGTCGGACAGGCCCGACACGCGCGCGAACGCGGCGAGGAAGCGATCGCGCTCGGCGGTCCAGTCGGACGAGCCCGGCTCGAGGTCGAAGATGTGACGCAGGAAGTTCTCGGGCGCGGTGTTCTCGTCCAGCCGGCGGACCAGGTAGGCGATCGCGCTGTGGAAGTCCTCCTCGCGGACGACGGGGGCGTAGAGGAGCAGGCCTCCGGCGCGCGCCTGCACCGCCCGCGCCTGGTGATTGGCCATGCCTTCCAGCATCTCGAACTCGACCGCGGACTCGACGTGGCGGTCCTCGCGCAGCACGAGGCCGTAGGCGATGTCGAAGAGGTTGTGGCTGGCCACGCCCAGGTGGACGGCCTCGGCGTGCTCGGGCCGGCTGCCGTACTCGAGCATGCGCTTGTAGTTCGCGTCCACCTCGGCCTTGCTCTCGTAGGGCGCCTGGGGCCAGCCGTGCACCGCGGCCTCGATGCGCTCCATGGCCAGGTTCGCGCCCTTCACGATGCGCAGCTTGATCGGTGCGCCGCCGCGGCCCCGCCGCGCGAGCGCCCACTCGGTGAGGCTACGCTGCACACGGTGTGAGTCGGGAAGATAGGCCTGGAGCACGATGCCCGCGCTGAGCGGGAGGAACTCCGCCTCGTCCAGCACCTCGCGGAAGGCCGTCACCGTGAGATCGAGGTCGCGGTACTCCTCCATGTCGAGGTTGATGAACTTGGGCGTGATCCTGCCGTCGGGGTGCTGGTAGCGATACGCCGCCGCCGCGCGGTAGAGCGTGCGCAGCCGCTCGGCCACGCGCGCCACCGTGGCGCGGAAGGCGACGAGATCGATCTGGCTGAACACGGAGGAGACCTTCACCGAGATGTACTCGACGTCGTCGCGGGCCAGCAGCGCGAGGTAGGCCTCGAGCCGGCGCGCCGCCTCCGCCTCGCCGAGAATCGCCTCGCCGAGCTGGTTGAGGTTGAGCCGCAGGCCCGCGCGGCGGCGCTCCTCGATATAGCGCCGCAGGTCCTCCTCCTCACCGGGCAGGATCACGTTCTGCGTCTCGTGGCGCAGCCGGGCCACGATGGGCGGGACGACCAGGCTCGGGAGATAGTGCGCCATGGCCCCGCCCAGGAGGAGGGCGACCCGCTCCCACCAGTCCATGTACTGCGGCACGCCGTAACGCTGGAGGAGATAGGCCAGCTGGTCCGCGATGCGCTCGGGCCGGCGGCTCCGGAAGGCCTGATCCGCCAGGGCGATGGTGAGCTCCTTGCCGTGCGGATCCTCCATCATCCGGGCGAGCTTGCGAGACTGGGCGCGCTCGTCCGCGGTCTGCTGCGCCCGCGCCTCGCGCAGGAGCGCTTCCGCCAGCTCGACGGCGCGATCGGGAAGCCGCATTGTCATCGTCACGCGCGCCGGTGGCCCGGGCGGGCAGCCACCGGCGCGGCGCATGCGGCGGCTACTTCGGCTGGGGGACGATGCGGAGATAGGGCTTGGGCGACTTCCAGCCCGCGGGATACGTCTTCTTCGCGTCCTCGTCGGAGACGGCCGGCACGATGATGACGTCCTGCCCCTGCTTCCAGTTCACCGGCGTGGCCACCTTGTGCTTCGCCGTGAGCTGGCACGAGTCCAGGATCCGCACCACCTCGTCGAAGTTACGGCCGGTCGACATGGGATACGTGAGCATCGCCTTCACCTTCTTGTCCGGCCCGATGACGAACACCGAGCGTACCGTCGCGTTGTCGGCGGCGGTCCGGCCCTGGGAGGTGGTGCCCGACTCCTCCGGCAGCATGTCGTAGGCCTTGGCCACCTTCAGCTCGGGATCGCCGATCATCGGGTACGTCACCGCGTGGCCCTGCGTCTCCTCGATGTCCTTGGACCAGCGCTGGTGATCGGTGACCGGGTCGACGCTCAGCCCGATGATCTTGCAGTTGCGCTTGTCGAACTCCGGCTTGAGCCCCGCCATGTAGCCGAGCTCGGTCGTGCAGACGGGTGTGAAGTCCTTCGGGTGGGAAAAGAGGATGGCCCAGCCTTCGCCGATCCAGTCGTGGAACTTGATCGGGCCCTGGGTGGTCTCGGCGGTGAAATTCGGTGCCTCGCTGTTGATCCGCAATGCCATGTCGTGCCCCTCCGTGGATTGGATGATGGAGCTTCAGAATGTCTGAGGATGGCCCCGACGTCAACGGCCCCGCACGCGCCGCCCGCGGGCGAGCCGCGCGGCGGCGCGCGCCCCGGCCGCGGCGAGGAGCGCGGCGAGGCGGGTCAGGGCGGGCTGCCGGCGCGCGGCCGCGCGCCAGACCAGCGCCACCGGCAGCGCCGGCACTCCGGCGGGCGCGCGGACGGTCCGGTCCGGTGACGCCTCGGCGAGCGCGAGGGCAGGAACCAGCCCGATGCCGAGTCCGCCCGAGACATAGGAGAGCAGGAGCGACACGCTCGGCACGTCGATCGTCGACACCGGGCGGATGCGGTGCTCGGCGAGATACTCGTCGAGGAGCGCCCGGCCCCGGCTCTCGGCCGCCAGGCGCAGGACGGGCTCGCGCCGCAGCCGCTCCGTCAGCGGCGCCCCCTCGCGCCGCCCGCGTCGCGGGCCCACCCAGACGAACGGCTGGTCGAAGAGGTGCCGGCTCTCGAGGCCCCGCGGCGTCTCCTGGCCCGTGACCACGGCCAGATCGACGTCGCCGCTGGCCACCAGCCGCACGCCCGCGCGCGAGTGGGTGGTGACGATCTCGAAGCGCACCGACGGCTCCTGGTCGAGCAGGTCGCGCAGCACCGGGGCCAGCAGCCCCTTGCCGAGGTAATCGCTCGCCGCCACCCGCAGCGTGGTGGCGGGGCGGCCGGCCAGCTCGGCGAGCTGGCCGAAGGCGGCCTCGGCCGCGCTCCACAGCTCGCGCACGACGGGCAGCGCCGCCTCGCCGGTGGCGGTGAGGCGCACGCCGCGCCCGGCGCGCTCGAAGAGCTTGATGCCGAAGTGCGCCTCCAGCCGCCGGATCTGCTGGCTCACCGCGGAGGAGGTGATGTGCCGCTGGCGCGCCGCCGCGCCCACCGAGCCCGTGCGCGCCACCGCGAGCATGGTCTCCAGCGTGGGCAGGAGGGCGGTGTCGATCATGAAGCGCAGCTTACCATTTCGCCCAGAACGTTTCACTGGACTACACAGTGTCCGATGGCGCAGGATAAGCGCCCCGAGGAGGAAGTCCCCATGGCACGCACGCTGCTCGACAAGGTGTGGGAAGCGCACACGGTGCGGACGCTGCCGTCCGGCCAGACCCAGCTCCTGATCGGCCTGCACCTCATCCACGAGGTCACGACGCCGCAGGCCTTCCAGATGCTGAAGGAGCTGAAGCTCAAGGTGCGCATGCCCGAGCGCACCTTCGGCACGCTCGATCACATCATCCCCACGACCGATCAGGCCCGTCCCTACGCCGATCCCATGGCGGAGGAAATGGCCGCGCACATGTACAAGAACATGAAGGACTTCAACCTGACCCTGCTCGACATGGCCACGGGCCAGCAGGGGATCGTGCACGTGATCGGGCCGGAGCTGGGCCTCACCCAGCCGGGCATGACCATCGCCTGCGGCGACAGCCACACGTCCACCCACGGCGCCGTCGGCGCCATCGCCTTCGGCATCGGGACGACTCAGGTTCGCGATGTGTTGGCCACCCAGTGTCTGTCCATGGCCAAGCCCAAGCTGCGGCAGGTGCGGGTGGAGGGCCAGCTCGCCAAGGGCGTCTACGCCAAGGACGTGATCCTCGCCATCATCGGCAAGCTCGGCGTCAAGGGCGGCGTGGGCTACGCCTACGAGTACGCCGGCGACACCATCGAGCGCATGACCATGGAGGAGCGCCTCACCGTCTGCAACATGTCCATCGAGGGCGGCGCGCGCTTCGGCTACGTCAATCCTGACGCCACCACGGTCGACTATCTCCGCGGCCGGCCGCATGCGCCCGCGGGCGCGGCGTTCGACCGCGCGGCCGACTGGTGGAAGTCCGTGGCCACCGAGCCCGGCGCGAAGTTCGACGACGTCGCGCGCCTGGATGCGGCGGCGCTCCAGCCCGTGGTGACCTGGGGCATCAATCCGGGCATGTCGGTGGGCGTGGGCGAGCGCATCCCCGCGCCCGACGCCCAGCCCGAGGCCGAGCGCTCGACGTTTCGCGAGGCGCTGGCCCACATGGGCTTCGAGGCGGGCCAGCCCATCAAGGGCGCCAAGATCGATGTGGCCTTCGTGGGCTCCTGCACCAACGGGCGCCTGTCCGATCTCCGCATCGCCGCCGAGGTGGCCAAGAAGGGCAAGGTGGCCAAGGGCGTGCGCGCACTCATCGTGCCCGGCTCCCAGCAGGTGGCCAAGGCCGCCGAGGCCGAGGGCCTGCACGAGATCTTCCAGGCCGCGGGCTTTCAGTGGCGCAAGGCCGGGTGCTCCATGTGCCTCGGCATGAACGACGACAAGCTCCAGGGGCGCGAGATGAGCGCCTCCTCCAGCAACCGCAACTTCATCGGGCGGCAGGGGAGCCCCACCGGGCGCACCCTCCTCATGAGCCCGGCCATGGTCGCGGCCGCCGCCCTCACCGGCGCCGTCACCGACGTGCGGGAGATACTCAAATGACCAACTACCATCGCCGCCAGATCGCGGGGCGCGGCATCCCGGTGACCGGCAACGACATCGACACCGACCGCATCATCCCCGCGCGCTTCCTCAAGGCCGTCACCTTCGAGGGCATGGGCGAGCACGCCTTCGAGGACGCCCGCAAGCAGAACCCCGAGCACCCCTTCAACTCGCCCGCCTACCAGGGCGCCTCCGTGCTGGTGGTGGGCCAGAACTTCGGCTGCGGGTCCTCCAGAGAGCACGCACCCCAGGCCCTCATGCGCTGGGGCATCCGCGCCATCGTGGGCGGTTCCTTCGGCGAGATCTTCTTCGGCAACTGCGTGATGCTGGGCATCCCCTGCCTGGTCGCCTCCCAGGCCGACCTCGAGTGGCTGCAGAAGGCCATCGAGCGCGCCCCGCAGATCCCCGTGGCGGTGGACGTCGAGAAGCAGGAAGTGCACTTCAGCGACCGCGTCATCAAGGCCACCGTGCCCGACGGCCCGCGCCACCAGCTCGTGGCGGGGACGTGGGATTCCACCGCGGTGCTGCTGGAGGCGGGCGCGGCGATCGAGGCGACGGCGGGGAAGCTGCCGTACGTGAAGGGCTTTTAGCGCTAGGGCAAGAGATCGCCGACGCGGATGGCGGCGGTCGGCGCGGCGAGCGGTGTGATCATGGCGTCCGCAGCCAATGTGTCAATCGCCGAGTAGGTCCAGCGGCGCCGCGCCGGGCCCGGCCTCTCCGGCTCGCGATGGATCTCCAGGACGCCAGGGCGATGAGGTTGAGGATCCAGTAGTCCTCGATACCCGCTCGTGCATAGGCCGCGGCTTTCCGTCCCCGGGCGAGGTTCAAGCCTGACTGTGCGACCTCGACGACGAGCGCCGGGTGGGTCGGATGCGCGGCGGCGTAGTCGCGCGGCGAGCCTCGAACGACGCACACATCCGGTTCCGGCTCCGACTGGTCATCGAGGATGATCGGGCTTTGAGTCTGGACGAACCAGCCTTCTCCGAAGGCGCGCTCCAGCGCCTTCGCCACCAGGAGCACTGCCGTCCGGTGGGGGCTGTGCTGCGGTTCCTTGACGAGCAACAACCCGTCGAGCAGCTCGATCGGGTCGTCCTCGTCGAGGAAACCGTGATCGATCAACCGCCCATACTCGTGGCGGGACCACCGACGCAGACCGGGACGTTCCACTTGCTTCATGTCAGGTCCGTCAACCGATACTATCGACGGGCTCGGCGAGCGTCAACGTGCCCGGAAGGATACACGATTGGTCTGGATTGATGGCTGTCACCCGCCACTGCCCACGTTAAGAGAACGGCGAGGCTCGTCACCCGTCGCATCACGCGGGGATTCTACTCTGCCCGGCGCTTTTGCGCTTGACAGCCTAGCGGAGGCGAATCTTTCGCGCGCGGCCGGATCTTGTTTGTTGCCGTCCCTGCACCATGCGCCGGCCCACCATCGTGCGATCGGTCGCGGCTTCCGCGAAAATCACTACTCGCGCAGAGATCGCTTACCCGGATGGCTTCCCGCTCGCTCCGAATCCTGGGTGTAAGTTTCTTCCAGCAGAAGGAGGACACGCCATGTCGTTTCCCGCGCCGACCGTGCTGGCCACACCCCAACCCACCGCCGAGCTGGATCGCCTCGGCGACGAGATCGCGGAGCTGTCCGCGCACCTCGACGCCGCCACCGCGCGGCTCCTCGCGCTCATCCGCGAGTTCGACGCCCGCGGTGGGTGGAACACGGGCTTCCGCTCCTGCGCCGAGTGGCTCGGCTGGCGCGTGGGCCTGGATAAGGGCGCGGCGCGGGAGTGGGTGCGTGTCGCGCGCGCCCTCGGGACGCTGCCCCGGTTAACTGAGGCCCTGAGCCGCGGGGAACTGTCCTATTCCAAGGTCCGGGCGCTGACCCGCGTGGCGACCCCGGAGACGGAAGCGCGGCTGCTCGCCGTCGGGCGGGCCGGCACGGCCGAGCATGTCGAGCGCATCGTGCAGGGCTGGCGGCAAGTGGATCGCCGGGCCGAGGCGCGGAAGGCCGTCCGGCAGCACGAAGGGCGGGGGCTCCAGGTCTATGAGGACGAGGACGGGATGGTGGTGGTGCGGGGCCGGCTCACGCCCGAGGCCGGGGCGCTCCTGCGGCGCGCGCTGGAAGCCGGACGGGAGGCGCTCTATCAGAAGGCGCGAACGGAACCGGGCACCGGTGCGGCAGACTCGGAACGGCAGCGGCCGACCATGGCCCAGCAGCAGGCGGACGCGCTGGCGCTGATGGCGGAGTCGGCACTGCACCATGCCCTCGATCCCGGGGCGCCGGGTGAACGCTACCAGGTGGTCGTTCATGTCGATGCGGCGGTGCTGGCCGATCCGGAGCAGCCGGGCCAGTCCGTCCTCGAGGACGGCGCCCACGTTCCCGCGGGAACGTCCCGCCGCTTGGCATGTGACGCGAGTCGGATCGTGATGCGGCACGACAAGAGAGGGCGCGTCGTGGAGATCGGGGCGCGAACACGGACCATTCCACCCGCCCTGCGGCGGGCGCTCCAGCATCGGGACCGGGGCTGCCGCTTCCCGGGCTGCGGGGTTCGGGTTGCCGAGGGCCACCATCTCCACCACTGGGCGCAGGGCGGGCCCACGATGCTGTCGAACCTGGCGCTGCTCTGCCGCCGGCATCACCGGGCGGTGCACGAGGAGGGTTATCAGGCGGCGCGCGGGCCAGATGGGTCGCTCCAGTTCCGGCGGCCGGACGGCCGCCTGCTTCCTGAGGTACCGACAGCGCTTCGACGCGAGGAGGATCCCGTCATCCCCTTGCGGGCCGTTCACGCGGCGCAGGGACTTCGGCTCGGTCCGCACACGGCCCATCCCGCTTGGGCCGGAGAGCGCCTCGATCTGGGCTGGGCCATCGACGTGCTGCACCCGAGGGCCAATCCCCTGTCGAAATGAGTCTTCGGCGCCCGTCTTTGAAGTGAGCGCTCGGCGAGCTTCGGAGCGCTCCGGACGGCGGTAAGATGCCGGATGTACGGAAGAGCCTATGACCATGGCCGACGCGCTCGATCGGGGCCGGGTGTCCTTTGGCCGGAAGGCCTGGGGAGATGCCTACGCCCAGCTGTCGGCCGCGGATCACCGAGGGGGCACTTGAGCCCGAGGACCTCGATCGGCTCGCGATCGCCGCTCACCTGGTCGGCCGGGATGCCGAAAGCGCCGACGTCCGGACGCGTGCGCATCACGCGTTTCTGAGTCGAGGCGCTGTTCCGGAGGCAGCTCGGTGCGCGTTCTGGCTGGGCTTCACCTTGCTGCTCCAGGGCGAGCCGGCGCGCAGCGGCGGCTGGCTTGCCCGGGGCCAGCGGCTGCTGGACGACGGCCAGCACGACTGCGTGGAGCGAGGGTATCTGCTCCTGCTCCGCGCGCTCCGGTGCATGTTCGAGGGCGACGTCGCCACCATCTACGCTAACTTCGACCAGGCGGCCAAGATCGGCGAACGCTTCGGTGATTCGCAGCTGGTGACGTTCGGTCGCCTCGGCGTCGGTGAGGCTCTGCTCCGATCGGGACAGACCGCGGAGGGCGTGGCGCTGCTCGACGAGGTCATGGTCGCGGTCACGGCCGGCGAGGTGTCTCCGATCGGTGTCGGGATCGTCTACTGCGCCGTGATCGAGGAATGCCAGGAGATCTTCGACCTACGACGGGTAAGGGAGTGGACGACAGCGCTCAGCCAGTGGTGCGCGTCGCAGCCGGACCTCGTCCCGTATCGCGGCCAGTGCCTGGTGCACCGCGCCGAGCTCATGCAGCTGCAGGGTGCCTGGCGGGAGGCCATGAACGAGGCCCAGCTGGCGTGCGTCCGCCTCTCCCAGACCGTTGGACGACCTTGGGTCGGCGGGGCCCTGTACCTGCAGGCCGAGCTCCACCGGCTGCGCGGCGAGTTCGTGCGAGCCGAGGAGGCCTACCGCCAGGCCAGCCACTCGGGACGTGAGCCACAGCCCGGCCGGGCGCAGCTACGGCTGGCTCAGGGAAAGGTGGATGCGGCAGCGACGGCGATCCGCCGCGTGCTGGATGAGGCACACGATCGCGCAACGCGGTCCAGGGTGCTGGCCGCGTACGTCGAGATCATGCTGGCGGCAAACGATGTGCGGGCGGCACGCGCTGCCGCCGACGAGCTGATGGAGATCGCCGCTGAGCTCGACGCACCGCTGCTGCGTGCGGTGGCCGCGCAGGCCACCGGGGCCGCTCTCCTCGCCGAGGGCGATAGCCGAGGGGCGCTCACCGAGCTACGCCACGCATGGGCGGTCTGGCAAGAGATCGAGGCGCCCTACGAAGCCGCGCGGGTCCGAGTCCTCATCGGGCTCGCCTGCCGGGAGCTCGGGGACACCGACGCTGCGGAGCTGGAGTTCGACGCGGCGCGCTCGGTCTTCCGGCAGCTCGGCGCCACGCCGGATGTTATCCGGGTGGAGGCGCTGTCCCGCAAGGGAGCCGCCAGAGCAGCGGGCGGGCTGACCGTGCGCGAAGTCGAAGTGCTCCGACTCGTGGCGGCCGGCCACACCAACCGGAAGATCGCGACGGCGTTGGTCATCAGCGACCACACGGTGCGCCGACATCTCCAGAACATCTTCGACAAGATCGGGGTGTCGTCGCGCGCCGCCGCCACCGCATTCGCGTTCCAGCACGACCTGATCTGACCCGCCGCGTGGTACGAACGGACCATACTCCCCGTGCGCCGAAGTTTGGTACGAGCGGGCGATGAAAGTGCCCCCGATGTCCGCTTACATTGCCTCCTGGAGGGAACCACGAATTACCCCGAAAGGAGACGTACGATGGCTACTTCTGTTGATTCGACGCCGATGCGGGCGACGGCAGTTCTCGATGCCGCACGTGACCTGGCACCGAAGATCGCGGCGCGGGCCGCACAGATCGAAGCGGCGAGGCGGGTGCCCCTCGATCTGATCGAGGACCTGACCGCGGCGGGATGCTTCCGCATGCTGCTGCCCCGCAGCCACGGTGGCGGGGGCGTCGATCTGGTGGGCGCGATGAGGGTGTGCGAGGAGCTGGGCCGGGCCGACGCGTCGGTTGGCTGGACGGTGATGATCGGGGCCAGCGGGTGGATCGATCTTGGGGGGCTTCCCCGGGCCTCGTTCGACGCGCTGTACGCCGACGGCCCCGACGTGATCATGGCCGGCGCCTTCAATCCGACCGGGACAGCCGAGTCCGTGCCCGGGGGGTACCGGGTGAGCGGTCGGTGGGCGTTCGCCAGCGGCTGTCAGCACTGCCACTGGCTGTACGGCAACTGCATCGAGAGTAGTGGCGGCGCCTCTCAGCTGCGCACCGTGGTGTTCTCGCCCGCCCAGATCCAGATCGAGGACACCTGGTCCGTGTCGGGCTTGTGCGGCACCGGAAGCCACCACTTCGTTGCCGACAACGTGTTCGTCAAGGCCGAACACACGTGTCTGACTCTCTCGGACGGACCGTGCCTGGACGAACCGCTGCTGCGGATCCCGCCGCCGCCGGTGTTGGCCTTCCAGATCGCCAGCATCGCAATCGGCATCGCGCAGGGGGCTCTGGACGACATCCTCGCTCTCTCCGCCGCCAAGGTGCCATTGCTCTCTCGCAGCCCGCTGACCGCGAATCCACTATTCCAGCACCAGCTCGGGGCGGTAGACGCGAAGCTGCGAGGAGCCCGCGCCCTGTTGTACGCCGACGCCGCATCGGCGTGGGCGACCGCGGTGGCCGGCGCGCCTTTCACACCCGCCCAGCGGGCCCGGATGCGTTCGGCGGCCACGTTGGTTGCCGCGACCGCGGCGTCAGTCGTCGACGCTGCCTACGGCGCGGGGGGTGGGACCTCGCTCTACTCCGACAACCCGCTCCAGCGCCGCTTCCGTGACATTCACGCCTTGACCCAACATTTTCTGGTCAAGCCCGATACGTTCACCACGGCTGGTGCCGTGCTCGCGGGCGCGGAAGTCGACCTGACCGTGTTCTGAAGGCTACTTGTCTAGCCACACGTTGTAGAAGCGTGGGAAGGCCATCTTCTCGTTGTAGCCCTTGACGGAGGCCTGCATCGCGCGGAGCCCGAACAGGTCGCCATAGCGGATCACGGGGACCCGCTCGTAGAACGTCCGGTGGACCTCCTCCCAGAGAGCCTTGCGCTTCGCCGGGTCTGGCTCCTTCCGGATCGCGTCCATGCGGCTGGTGATGGCCTCGTCGCAGGTCCAGCCCGGCCAGTCGCAGCGGAGGTAGGGGTGCTGGGTCGGGTCCGGCACCAGCGACATGCCCGTGGTGAAGATGTCGTACATCTTCTCGTTGTTCCGCCGCTGGACGAGGGTCGCCCAGTCCACCACCTGGAGATCGATGGTCATGCCGACATCTTCGAGCTGCTGCTTGGTCACCAGCGCGATGTTGTACATCCACTCGTACTCCTTGGTCGTCATGAAGCGGACGGGCTCTCCCTTGTACCCGGCCTCTTGCAGGAGCTTCTTGGCCTTGTCCTTGTTCCTCTGGTTGTAGCCGTCGCCGCCGGTCTTCGAGTGCCAGGCCGTCTGCTCCGTGAAGGCCAGCCCCGAGTCGAGCCGGTAGAAGAGCGGGTTCCCCACCGCGGCGCGCATGATCGGCTCGATGTCGATGGCCGCCTGCACCGCCTGGCGGAGCTTCACGTTGGTCATGAGGCCTTCCTTCTTGTTGAAGACCCCCATGCCCCAGGCGTACGGCCGCACGATGAGGGGCCGGACCTTCGGGTTGTCCTTGAGACGATCGTAGGCCACGGCCTGGAGGTCATCGGCGAAGTCCACCTCTCCCGACTCGAGGCTGGCGACCCGCGTGGCCACTTCCGGCATCGGGATCCACCGGATCTCGTCGACGTAGGCGACCTTCCGCCCGCCGTAGCCGTTTGCCGCCTCGGTCCGCGGCTTGTAGTCGTCGTAGCGCACCATCCGGATGTGGACGTCCGGCTTCCACTCGACGAACTTGAAGGGCCCGGTGCCGATGTACTCGGTGGCCTTGGCCGGCGTCGGATATTTCTCGACGATCTCCTTCGGATACACGGCGGCGAAGTTGTTGGCGTTGGCCAGGGAGATCAGGACGATGCCCGACTTCTCCTTGAGCTTGATCTCCACCGTGGACCTGTCGACGGCCCGCACGCCCTCCACCGAGGCCCACATGGCCTTGGCCTGCACGGCGTAGCCGCCCCACCGCTTCAGCGAGGCGACCACGTCCTCGCTGGTCATCTCCTTTCCGTTGTGGAACCGGATGCCCTGGCGCAGCTTGATCGTGTAGGTGAGCCCGTCGGCGCTCACTGCGGGGAGCGCCTCGGCCAGGACGGGAATCGGCTGGTAGTTCTGGTCCAGCGTGTAGAGGCTCTCGTAGATGTGCTGGGTGATGACCTCGACGAAGTTCGCCGTTGTCCAGTGGGCGTCGAGCGTGGGCGGGTCCCCGAGCACGGCGACCTTCAGCACCCCTCCCTTCTTGGGCGTCTGCGCCCGCGCCTCGAGCGCCGGTCAGGACCACCAAGCCGGCGACCAGCAGCAGTGTCAAACCAGATCGCAATCCGCGGCTCATGGCTAACCTCCTTCGGGATCAGGCGTTGTGCGAAGCCTGGCCCCATACGACCCTTCGGCTGAACGGCATGCTATGCGAGACACACCGTCGCCGTCAATGCCGCTACCAGCTCGTCCGGCACCGATCACCGCCGCCGCCGTCGCTCGACGAGCACGAGCGCGCCCACGGCGAGGACGCCCAGGGTGCCGCCAATGGCGCACGCCGCCCGCACGCCGAGGTGCTCCGCGAGCGTCCCCACCAGCAGCGACCCGAACGGTGTCACGCCCGCGAAGGCCATCGCGTAGAGGCCCATGACGCGGCCGCGCAGGGCCTGCGGCGTGATGAGCTGCAGCGTGATGTTGCAGCTGGTCGAGAAGTAGATCTGGAGGCCACCGAGCACGGCGAGTACGGCCATCGCGACGCCGAAGTGGGTGACCAGGCCCAGTGTCGCGACGCCCGCGCAGAGGACGACGGCCGAGCCGGCCAGGAAGGCCAGCGGCGGGCGGTCGCTGCGTAGCAGGGCGAGGGCGCCCGCCCCGACGACGGCGCCCGCGCCCAGCGCCGACATCAGGAGCCCGAAGCCTTGCGCGCCCTGATGCAGCACGTCGCGCGCGATGAGGGGCACCACCACGTTGAAGTTGAGGCCGAGCAGGCTCACGACGACGAGCAGGGTGAGGACGAAGCCCACGGGCGGGGTGCTCGCCGCATAGTTAACGGCGCCGATGAGCCCCTGGCGGATGCCGAGCTGGCCGGCGGGATCGGGACGGCCTTCGGTGCGCATGGCCAGGAGCGCGGCCAGTACGGCGACGAAGCTCGCCGCGTTGAGGAAGAAGGCCATGGCCACGTCGTAGCGCGCGATCAGGAGGCCGGCGACGCCCGGCCCGACGATGCGGGCGCCGTTGAAGACCACGGAGTTGAGCGCTACCGCATTGGGTAGGTCCGGCCGGCCCACGAGATCGGTGATGAAGGCCTGGCGGGCGGGAATGTCCACGGCGCGCCCCAGCCCGTAGATCGCGGCGAGCAGCGCCACATGCCAGTACTGGACGTGGCCGCTCCGGACGAGCAGCGCGAGCACGAGCGCCTGCACCATCATGGCGGCCTGGGTCACGAGGAGGATTTGCCGCTTGCCGAGGCGGTCGCTGAGCGCGCCCCCGACCGGCGAGAGGAGCAGGATGGGCGTGAACTGCAGCGCGTTCACGATCCCGAGCTGGAGCGGCGACCCCGTCAGCTCCAGCACCAGCCACGACTGTCCGACGCTCTGCATCCAGGTGCCGATGAGGGAGACGAGTTGCCCGCCCCAGAAGAGGCGGAAGTCGCGATGCCGGAAGGCGCCGAGCATACCCCCCGAATCTACACGGCGAGGCGGGGGTGCTGGTTGACGTTGGTGGGCATGCCACCTATACTCGCGGAACAGACCGATAAGTCAGAGGTGCCGAGATAGCGACGCGGCGTTATCGGACCGGTCACTGCAATTGAAGCAACGAAGCCGGCGCGAGTCTGCGCCGATTTCCTCCGCTCAGCTCCCTCCCAGCCCGCTGTTCGGTCCAAGCCTAACCGCATCGCACCTCGTAGCCCAAGCGAAGGGGCCCGCATGACCACCGAGCGGCGCAGGTTCATCGTGAAGGCGGGCGGCATCATGGCGGCCACTGCAGCTGCCGCCATCGCCGATGCTCCCCACGTCATCGCGCAGCCGAAGGTCCAGTGGCGCATGTCCACGACCTGGACCCCGGCCCTCGACATGCTTCAGGGCTCGGCCCAGCGGCTGGCGAACGTCGTCGAGGAGATGAGCGGCGGGCGTTTCCGGATCGAGGTCTTCCCGGGCGGCCAGATCATGCCGCCGCTCGACTGCTTCGAGGCCGCCTCGCGAGGCACCATCGAGGCATTTCATGGGGCGCCGTACTACTGGCCCGAGAGGGAGCCCGCGGTCCAGTGGTTCTCGACCGTACCGTTTGGCATGGACCCCGCGGGCATGACCGCCTGGTACTACCAGGGGGATGGGCTCCGGCTCTGGGAAGAAGCATACGCCGCTTTCAACCTGATGCCGCGCCCCGGGCCGGGGGTTGCCCCGCAGATGGCCGGATGGTTCCGGAGAAAGATCAACACGATCGGCGACTACAAGGGGCTCAAGATGCGCATTCCCGGCCTGGGCGGCAAGGTCGTCGCCAAGGCGGGCGCCACGGTGGTCCTCATCCCGAGCAGCGAGATCTACGCCGCCCTCGAGCGGGGCGTGATCGACGCCTGCGAATGGATCGGCCCGCATGACGACATGAAGCTGGGCCTCCACAGGACCGCCCGCTACTACTATTACCCTGGCTGGCACGAGCCCGGCACCGTAACCGGATTCGGTTTCAACAAGAAGGCATACGACGCACTTCCCGTCGATCTACGCCGGACGCTCGACCACGCCGCCGAGGTCGTTCAGATCTACGGCCTCACGGATTACCACGTGAAGAACGCGATCGCGCTGGGGCGACTCAAGGTGGAGTTCAAGGACAAGGTCGAGGTTGTCCAGTTTCCGGTGCCGGTGCTGCGTGAGCTCAAAAGGCTGGCGACGGAGGCCGTCAGAGAAGAATCCGAGAAGACCCCCATGGCCAGGAAGGTGCACGCGTCCTACACGAAGTTCCAGGCCATGCTGGGCCCCTGGGACCACGTCGCCGAAGGCGCCTACCATCAGCTCGTCGCGGTGTGAGGAGGTAGCCTGATGAGCGAGCGACGCACGTTCATCGCGAGGGCAGGCGGGGTGGTGATGGCGGCGGCCGCCTCGGCGATCGTCGATGCCCCCAATGTCATCGCCCAGCCGAAGGTCCAGTGGCGAATGTCCACGGCCTTCACCGCGGTGTTTGACATACACCACGGTGCGGCCCAGCGACTGGCGAAGGTCGTGGAGGAGATGAGCGGCGGGCGCTTCCGGATCGAGGTCTTCCCGGGCGGCCAGATCATGCAGCCGTTCGATTGCTTCAACGCCGCCTCCGAGGGCAAGATCCAAGCGTTCATCGGTTCGGGCCAGTACTGGGCTGACAGAGAGCCTGCGATCGAGTGGTTCTGTACAGTCCCATTCGGCATGAACCCCGAGGGCATGGCCGCCTGGCACTATCAGGGCGACGGGCTCAAACTCATGGAGGAGACGTATGCCACCTTCAACCTCGTGCCGCGCCCCGGCCCGGGGGTGGCCCCGCAAATGGCCGGATGGTTCCGGAAGAAGATGAACACGATCGGCGACTACAAGGGGCTCAAGATGCGCATGGGCGCGCCCCTCGGCAACAAGGTCATCGCCAGGGCGGGCGCAACGGCGGTTCTCCTTCCGGGCAGCGAGATCTACGCCGCCCTCGAGCGGGGGGTGATCGACGCCAGCGAATGGGTTGGGCCGCACGACGACCTGAAGCTCGGGCTCCACAACACCGCGCGGTACTACTACTATCCCGGCTGGCACGAGCCTGGCGCCACGCTCGACTTTGGCTTCAACAAGAAGGCATACGAGGCACTCCCGGTCGACCTGCAGCGGACCCTCGATCATGCCGCCGCCGCAGTCCAAGTCTATAGTCTCAGCGAGTTTCACGCGAAGAACGCGATCGCGCTGGGACGGCTCAAGACGGAGCTCAAGGCCAAAGTCGAGGTGGTCCAGCTCCCGGTGCCGGTGCTGCGCGATCTCAAGAAGCTGGCGGCCGAGGTCGTGAGAGAAGCATCCGAGAAGACTCCCATGGCCCGGAAGGTGCACGCCTCCTTCACGAAGTACCAGGCGCTGGTGGGCCCCTGGGACCACGTCGCCGAAGGCGCCTACCACCAGTTCGTCGCGGGTTGAGGGGAGTGATGACCGGACGACGCAGGTTTATCGCGAAGGCGAGCGGGGTGATGGCGGCCGTCGCCGCTGGCGCCATCGTCGACGCTCCCAACGTCATCGCGCAGCCGAAGGTCCAGTGGCGAATGACCACTTCCTGGCCCCCCCGGCTCGACGTGCTGCTGGGCGGGGCCCAGCGGTTCGCGAAGGTCGTCGAGGAGACGAGCGGCGGGCGGTTCCGGATCGAGGTCTTCCCGGAGGGGCAGATCATGGGGCCGCTCGACTGCTTCGACGCCGTCTCCCAAGGCAAGATCGAGGCGTTCCATTCAGGGCCGATCTTCTGGGACGCTAGGGAGCCGGCGGTCCAGTGGTTCGCGACCGTCCCGTTCGGCATGAATAGCGAGGGCATGCAGGCCTGGTACTACCAGGGCGACGGGCTCAAGCTCTGGGAGGAGACCTATGCGGCCTTCAATCTCGTGCCGCGCCAAGGCCACATGAACGGCCCCGAGATGGGGGGATGGTTCAGGAAGAAAGTCACCACGATCGCTGACTACAAGGGGCTCAAGATGCGCATCCCGGGCCTCGGCGGCAAGGTTGTCGCCAGAGCGGGCGCGACGGTCGTCACGTTGCCGGCGGGCGAGATCTACGCCGCCCTCGAGCGGGGGGTGATCGACACCTCCGAGTTCCTCGCACCCCACGACGACATGCAGCTCGGTCTCCACAAGACCGCGCGGTACTACTACTACCCCGGCTGGCACCAGCCCGGTACCGCGACCGAGTTCGTCTTCAACAGGAAGGCATACGAGGCGCTCCCGGTCGATTTGCGGCGGACGCTCGACCATGCCGCCGCCGCCACCCAGGTCTATGGTCGCTCGGACTTCCACGCGAAGAACGCGATCGCGCTCGAGCGACTCAGGACAGAGTTCAAGGGCAAGGTCGAGATTCTCCAGTTCCCGGCCCCGATGCTGCGCGATCTCAAGAAGTTGGCGGACCAGGTCGTGAGGGAAGAATCCGAGAAAAGTCCCATGGCCCGGAAGGTGCACGCGTCGTTCACGAAGTTCCAGGCGCTGGTGGGCCCCTGGGATCAGGTCGCCGAAGGCGCGTACCATCAGCTCGTGTCGGGGTAACGATGCGACGGATGAATGACGGAGCGCTTCGCGGCGTCTGGGTCGCCGTGGCGATTCTTCTGTGGCTGCCTGCCCACGCGGCAGAGGCGCAGGAGGCTCCTCGCCCGTTCCGGATCGGTGTCCTGAATGCGGCGTGGGCGGCGAGCCATCCGACCGTTGAAGGGCTCAAGGCCGGACTCAAAGAGCTCGGCGTCGAAGACGGGCGCGACGTGACCTTCGACATCCGCTTCACGGAAGGGAAGCTGGACACGATGCCCGCGACCGCCGGGGCCCTCGTCAAGGCCGGCGTCGACCTGATCTTCACGAGTCAGGAAGCCGCCACGCAGGCCGCGAAGGACGCGACAAAGAGCGTGCCGATCGTGTTCACCCTGGTGGGGGATCCGGTGGGCGCCGGTCTCGTCGGCACGCTCGCCCGGCCCGGAGGCAACGTGACGGGTGTCTCGAGTCTCCAGACCGAGCTCGTCGCGAAGCGCCTGGAAGTCCTCAAGACGCTCGCTCCGGTCGTCCGTCGGGTCTGGCTCATCTATTACAGCGGCGATTTGGGCACGACGCCCATGATTCGCAAGGCGCTCGACGCGGCGCAGCGCATGAAGCTGGAGGTGGTGCCGAAAGGCGTGCTCGACGCGGGCGAGCTGAGGCAGGTGCTCCGCGAAGTCCGGCGCGACGACGCGGTGCTCATACCGGAAGGATCAAGCCCCGATCTCGCCATCGCGATCATCGAGCAGTCGGTCGCGTTGCGAATCCCCGCCGTCTTCGGGACGGCGCTCTGGGTCGGCTATGGCGGCCTCATGTCGTACGGCCCGGACTACTTCGCCCAGGGAATGCAGGCCGCCGCGCTGGTCGCCAAGATCCGGCGAGGGGCCCGGCCTCAGGACCTGCCTGTCGAAGGCGCCGAGAAGATCGACCTCGCGGTGAACCTCAAGACCGCGGACGTCCTCGGCCTCGCCGTGCCGCGAAAGATCCTGCTCCGGGCCGACACCTTCCGGCGATGAAGGGTCCGACCTCGGGTGGGCGGCTCTTCCGGAAATACGTCGTCGTCCTGCTCGTTCTCGTCGGTGGCGTGCTGATGGCGTCGAGCCTGGTCGAGCTTTACTTCTCCTACCGGGAAACCCAGCTCGCGATCGTTCGTGTCGAGCGCGCGAAGGCGGCGGCGGCGGCCGTCGGCATCGAGCAATTTCTCCGGGAGGTCGAGCAGCAGGTGCGCGAGACGACCCGGACCGCGTCCGACGATCCCGACGCGAGCCAGGTGGGACAGGGTCGACTCGGATTTCGTCAAGGTCTGGGGGCGGCGCTGGCAGAGCAGCGCGAGCTCGACTTCCTTCGGGTCCTTCGCAATGTGCCCGCGGTCAGCGCACTGAGCCATCTGGACCTCTCAGGCAAAGAGCAGCTTCGCGTGTCTCGCCTCGACCCGGACGTCGTCGGCAGCCAGGAGGACTTCTCCAAGGCGCCCAAGTTCCTCGAAGCGAAGGCGGGCAAGACGTACTGGAGTCCCGTCTATTTCATGAACGAGTCCGAGCCGTACGTGACGCTGGCTGTGCCGCTCGGCAAGTACGCCCTCGAGGTGACCACGGCGGAGATCAGCCTCGGCGTCGTCCTGAAGGCCGTCTCCCAGATAGACGTCGGGTCGGACGGGTACGCCTACGTGGTCGATTCCCGAAACCAGCTCGTGGCCCACCCAGACAGTCGGCTGCTGCGCGAGAAGCGCGATGTCTCCGCTCTCGTCCAGGTGAAGTCGGCGCGGGCTGATCGCTCGAGCCCCATGGCCGACGCCCCGGTGGCCGTGGTGGCTGACGGTCTCGCCGGCGGGCGGGTCCTCGCGGCGCACGCGACCATCGCTCCCCTCGGGTGGCTCGTCTTCGTCGAACGGCCGGCCGCGGCCGCTTACGCCCCCCTCCGGGCCCCGATCATCCGGAGCGCGGTCATCTTCGTGCTCGGCCTCGGGCTCTCAATCCTGGCGAGCCTCTTCCTGGCCCGGCGCATGGTCGCGCCGATCCAGGTGCTCCAGGAGGGTGCCGCTCGGATAGGCGCCGGGACGCTCGACCAGCCGATCGAGCTGCACACGGGCGACGAGATCGAGGCCCTCGCGGTGTCGTTCAACCGCATGACGGCCAGCCTCAAGGAATCCTACGAAGGCCTGGAGCAGAAGGTGGAGGCGCGGACGCGTGAGCTGGCGGATGCCAACCGCGACCTCACCGAGGCGCTCGAGCAGCAGACGGCGACGGCGGAGATCCTGCGGGTGATCAGCAGCTCGCCGACCGAGCTTCAACCTGTATTTGACGCCATCGCCCACAACGCGGTGCGGTTGTGCGACGCGACCTACAGTGTGATCGGAAGGTACGACGGCCAGCTTCTGCATCTGGTCGCTCATGACCACGTCCGCCCGGAGGGGGTGCAGGCGATGCTGCAACTCTTTCCGTTGCGACCGAGCCGGGCGACCACCAGCAGCCGAGCCATCCTCGACCGGGCCGTGGTGCATGTGCCCGACGTCCTCGAAGATCCCGACTACGCCGTGCCGGTGGCTCTCGGCATCCAGAACCGGAGCACCCTCGCGGTACCAATGCTGCGCGACGGCAACCCGATTGGGACGATCTCCGTCGGACGGCTCGAGCCCCAGCCGTTTACCGAGAAGCAGATCGCCCTGCTGCAGACCTTCGCCGATCAGGCGGTGATCGCCGTCGCGACCGTTCACCTCTTCAAGGAGCTGGAAACACGGAACCGGGACCTGACGGAGGCCCTGGAGCAGCAGACGGCGACCAGCGAGATCCTGCGGGTGATCAGCAGCTCGCCGACGGACATCGAGCCCGTGCTGAGCGCGTTGGTGAAAAGCGCTACGCGATTCTGCGGGGCCTACGACGCGGTCATTTTTCTCCCCGAAGGCGACAGCCTGCGGGCGACTGCCCACCACGGCCCGATTCCCCAACCCGCTGGGGTTTTGATTCCGGTGGTGCGTGGAACGGTTGGAGGCCGCTCGCTCCTCGAGCGGCGGGCCATCCATGTGGCCGACCTCCAGGCCGAGGTAGAGGAGTTCCCAGAAGGCAGCGTCTTCGCGAGGCTACGGGGGCATCGGACCACCCTGAGCGTCCCGCTGATGCGGGAAAGCGTGGCCATCGGCGTGATCCAGCTCCGCCGCACCGAAGTGAGCCCGTTCTCCGACAAGCAGATCGCCTTGCTCCAGACCTTCGCGGACCAGGCCGTCATCGCCATCGAGAACGTGCGCCTGTTCAAGGAGCTGCAGGAACGGACGCAGGAGCTGACCCGCTCCGTGGAAGAGCTGCGGGCGCTCGGCGAGGTGGGGCAGGCGGTCAGCGGGAGCCTGGACATCCAGTCCGTCCTCACCAGCATCGTCTCGCACGCGGTCGAGCTCTCGAAGACCGACGCCGGCACCATCTACGAGTTCGACGAGTCGACCCAGTCGTTCGTACCCCGGGCGAACTACGGGATGGCCGAGGAGTTGATCGAGGCTCTCCGCCAGTCTCATATTCGGGTCGGCGAGGGCGCCGTCGGACAGATGGCGAGGACGCGCGCCGCGTTCCAGATCGGTGACCTCGAGAGGGAGCCGCACTATGCTCTGCGCTTTCTGATCGAAGCGGGGTACCGTGCGCTCCTCGCCGTCCCGCTCCTACGCGAGGACCGCGTGATCGGCGGGCTGGTGGTCCGGCGGAAGGCGGCGGGGACGTTCCCGAAACCGATCGTGGACCTGCTGCAGACGTTCGCGACGCAATCGGTCATCGCCATCCAGAACGCGCGGCTCTTCCGCGAGATCGACGAGAAGAGCCGGGCGCTCGAAGAGCTCTCGCGAAACCAGGAGCAGCTCGCCCGGCTCTCGACGGCTCTCCAGGAGCCGCTGTCCCTCTCCGAGCAGCTCACGCGCGTCCTCGACGCCGCGCGGCAGGTGGTCGGCCTCGACCACCTCTACATCTGGACGCCCACCCCGGCCGCCGACGGGTTCATGGTCAGCGCGGGAGCCGGGCTCAGCGATAGTGACTGGCGGGATCTGGTCGGGGTGACGATACCCCTCCGCGAGGCGGGAGCGCTGGCGGCGGTCTACCGCGACGGAGAGCCGTTGCTGTTCAGCGAGGCGCACCCGGTGCCGGAGAAGTATCGACTGCGCCTCCCCTACTCGGCGATTGCCGCCCTGAGGCTCAAAGCATTTCTGGTCAGCCCCATGATCGCCCGCGGCCGCACGGTGGGGGTTCTCAGCGCGGACAATCGCGTGAGCCGGGCGCCGATCCCGGCCCACACCGTCGATCTGCTGCATAGCTTTGCCGCACAGGCCGCGGTCGCGGTCGAGAACGCGCGCCTGTTCCAGGAGATCCAGGAGAAGAGTCAGCAGCTGGAGCTCGCGAGCAAGCACAAGTCGCAGTTCCTCGCCAACATGAGCCACGAGCTGCGCACGCCCATGAACGCGGTGCTGGGCTATACCGATCTCATCCTGGATGATATCTTCGGCGACGTGCCCGCGCGGATCCGGGAGACGCTCGAGCGGGTCAAGACCAACGGGCAGCACCTCCTCAGCCTCATCAACGACGTGCTCGATCTGTCCAAGATGGAGGCGGGGCAGCTCACGCTGTCGCTCGGCGACTACGCCATGGGGGAGGTGGTCCACGCGGTGGTCTCGGCGGTGGAGTCGCTCGCGGCCGGAAAGAAGCTCGCCTTCAAAGCGATCGTCCCCGCCGATCTGCCGTCCGGCCGCGGCGACGAGCGCCGGCTGACCCAGGTGCTGCTGAACCTGGCCGGCAACGCGATCAAGTTCACCGATACCGGCGAGATCTCGATCGAGGCGCGGCTCGCCGCCGGGGCCTTCCTCGTCTCGGTGTCGGACACGGGCCCCGGGATCTCCGAGGCCGACCAGCAGCGAATCTTCGAGGAGTTCCAGCAGGCCGACAGCTCGAGCACCCGGAAGAAGGGCGGCACTGGACTCGGGCTCTCGATCTCCCGGCGGATCGTCGAGCTGCACGGCGGCCGTCTCTGGGTGGAATCGGCGCTCGGCGAGGGGTCAACCTTCTATTTCACCGTGCCGTTGCAGGTGGAGCGGCAGGCGGAGTGAGCGTGAGCAAGCGCGTCCTGGTCGTCGAGGATCATGAGGAGAACCGGCGCATCCTGCGCTATCTCCTGGAGAGCGCCGGCATCGAGATGACCGAGGCCGTCACCGGCGAGGAAGGGGTGGCCGCGGCGGAGAAAGAGCGCCCGGACCTGATCCTCATGGACATCCAGCTCCCGGGCCTCGACGGCTACGAGGTGACCCGGCGGATCAAGGCCAATCCCGCGCTCCGGCATATCCCGATCATCGTGGTCACCTCCTATGCGCTGAGCGGCGACGATGTGAAGGCGTTCGCCGCCGGCTGCGATGCCTATGTCACCAAGCCCTTCGTCCCGCGCGAGCTCCTGGCCAAGGTCCGGGAGTTTCTGGCCTAGCGACGGGGAGGACCCAGGGTGCGAACTCCGCCGCGGATCCTGATCGTGGACGACACGCCGGCCAACGTGCACATCCTCGAGACGCGCCTGGCCGCCAACGGGTACGACATCGTCACCGCGACCGACGGCGAGGCGGCGCTCGCGGCGGTGCGGGAGACCCAGCCGGACCTGATCCTGCTGGACGTCATGATGCCGAAGCTGGACGGATTCGAGGTCTGCCGGCGCCTCCGGGCGGACCCGTCGCTGCCCTTCATCCCGATCATCATGGTCACGGCCAAGGCGGACCCCAAGGATGTCGTCGCCGGCCTCGAGGCCGGGGGCGACGAGTACCTGACCAAGCCGGTGGACCAGCCCGCGCTGGTCGCCCGGGTGAAGTCCATGCTCCGGATCAAGAACCTCCACGACACCGTGGAGGCGCTGGCGGCCGAGCGCGCCGAGTGGAACAAGACCCTCGAGCGGCGCGTCGAGGAGCAGGCCGGACAGCTCGAGCAGCTCGGGCGCCTCAAGCGCTTCTTCTCGCCGCAGCTCGCCGAGCTCATCGTGGCGGGCGGCACGGACGATCCGCTCAAGACCCACCGGCGAGAGGTGACGGTCGTGTTCCTCGACCTCCGCGGCTTCACCGCCTTCGCGGAGACCGCCGAGCCCGAGGAGCTGATGCGCGTGCTCCACGAGTACCACGCGGAGATGGGCAAGCTGGTCCTGGACCACGAGGGCACCCTCGAGCGCTTCACCGGCGACGGCATGATGATCTTCTTCAACGATCCGGTGGTGGTGCCGGATCCGGCCGAGCGCGCGGTCCGGATGGCGGTGGCGATGCGCGAGCGCGTCCAGCACCTGGTCATGGTCTGGCAGAAGCGCGGCTACGAGCTAGGCCTCGGGGTGGGGATCGCGCAGGGCTACGCCACCATCGGCGCCATCGGCTTCGAGGGACGCTGGGACTACGGGGCCATCGGCACGGTCACGAACCTGGCCGCGCGGCTCTGCGGGGAGGCCAAGGGCGGCCAGATCCTGGTCCACCAGCGCGTGGCCACGGCCATCGAGGACCTGGCCGATCTCGAGGAGATCGGCCCCCTCACCTTCAAAGGAATGGTCCGCCCGGTGTCCGCCTTCAACATCGCGCGGCTCAAGGGGACCGCCTGAGGCGCTACCTCCTCAGCCCTTGACGGCGCCCGCGGTGAGGCCGGCGACGTAGTACTTCACGAAGAACGAGTAGATGAGGGCGACGGGGATGGAGCCCAGCAACGCCCCCGCCATGAGCTGGCCCCAGTAGAAGGCGTCGCCGCGGATCAGCTCGCCCACCACGCCGATCGGCACGGTGCGCACGCTCGACTTGCTGAGAAAGAGCAAGGCGTAGAGGAACTCGTTCTGGGACAGCGTGAAGGCGAAGATGCCGGCGGACAGGAAGCCGGGCAGGCAGAGGGGAAGAATGATCCTCGTCATGGCGCGCCAGCGGCTGGCGCCGTCGATCATGGCCTGCTCTTCCAGCTCCTTCGGCACCGTCTTGAAGTATCCCATCAGCAGCCAGGCGATGAAGGGCACGAGCAACGTCGGATAGGTCAGCATCACCGCGCTGAGCGTATTGCCCAGCTTCATCCGGCCGATGAGATCGGCCATCGGAACGAACAGCAGCGTCTGGGGAATCAGGTACGTCACCGCCACCGCGATGGCCAGCAGGGGAGCGCCCCGGAAGCGCATGCGCGCCAGCGGGTAGGCCAGCATGCTCCCGAGCAGGAGCGAGATGAACGTCGCGACCCCCGCCACCAGCATGGTGTTGGCCACCCAGGTCAGAAAGTTGGTCTCCTTCAGCAGGTCGATGTAGTGGACCAGCGACGGGTTCTGGATGGCCAGCGGATTGGCCTTCGGGTTGTACAGCTCGGCATTGGTCTTGAGCGACGTGGCCGCCATCCACGTGAAGGGAAACAGGGCGATCACGACGAACGCCAGCAACGGCAGCCAGAGACCGAAGAGGCGCTTGCGCCAGGTCAGCTCGCCGACCATTGATCAGTCCTTGCGCACGTAGAAGGTGAGAAGCACCAGCAGGAGGCCCAGCACCGGCACCATGCTGAGCGCCACCGCGGAGCCGAGCCCCATCTGGCCCGCGCCCATGCTCAGGCTGTAGGCGTAGGTGGCCATGAGGTGCGTGGAATTGGCGGGGCCGCCGCCGGTGAGCACGTAGACGAGCTGGAAGTCGAAGAAGGTGATGACGATCGAGAACGTGGTCACGATGAAGATCACGGGCAGGAGCGAGGGCAGGGTGACGTAACGGAAGCGGCCCCAGGTGCCCGCGCCGTCGATGGTCGCCGACTCGTGCAGGTCGACGGGAATGGTCTGCAGGCCCGCGAGGATCGAGATGCCGAAGAACGGCAGGCCGCGCCACGTGTTGACCATGATGATCGAGATCATGGCCATGGTCGGCGTGCCGAGCCAGGAGGGCCCCGTCGTCGCGAGCCCGCTGACCACCAACAGGCGGTTGAACAGGCCCATGCCGGGGTCGAGGATCCATTGCCACGCCACCGTGCTGAGCACCGTGGGCACGATGAACGGGAGCAGGAGCATGGCCCGGGTGACGGCCTTCATCCGGAAGCTCTGGTTCATCACGAGCGCCATGGCGAGCCCGCCGGAGGCCTTCAACACGGTCGCCACCGCCGTGAACAGGATGGTGTTCCGGACCGCCTGCCAGAAGATCGGGTCATTCGAGAGGGTGACGAAGTTGCCCAGGCCCACGAAGGAGGCGGGGCGGGCGACTTCTCGGTGAAAGAAGCTGAGATAGACGCCGTACAAGAACGGATAACCCAGAAACAGTAGGAGGAACAGTACCGGCGGCGTGACCATGAGCCAGGAAAAGACGGACTCCCGCTCCAGGAACGCGCGGAGCTGGAACGGCCGGCGGGCGGGCGCTGCCAGCGCGCCCGCCCGCGAGGCCTCGAGAAGCTTGCTCAACGCCTACCCGTAGATTGCCTTGATCTGCGACACGGCTTCGGCGATGGCGTTCTTGGTCGGCGTGCCCGTGATGGCCTTGGTGAACATGTCGATCACGATCCAGCGGTTGACCACTTCGCCGTGCTGGCGGTTGGCGGGCGCCGGCCACGACGTGAGCTTGCCCGTCTCGAGCACCTTCTGGAACGGCTTCACCCGCGGCTCGATGTCCCACTCGGGCACCTTGTCGAAGGCGTGGAGATACGGCGCGAAATACATGTCGCCCGAGGCGATCCAGGGGCGGTACTGCTTCGGATCCATTATCCAGCGGAGGAAATCCTTGGCCGCCTTCACGTCCTTGCTGTGGGCGAAGATGCCGTGCGTCACGGGCACGAGCGCATGGTAGCGCTGGCCGGTGGGGCCCTTGGGATTCAGCCCGTGCTCGATCACCTTGCCCATCTCGGGCAGGTCGCGCTTGGCCGAGACCATGATGCTGTAGGCGTTGTTGGTGCACGAGATCTGGCTGGTCAGGAAAGCCTTGTTGTTGGCCGGATCCAGCCACCCGATGCAGTCCTCGATGCAGGCTTTCTTGTAGAGCTCCTTCACGTATTCCACCGCCTTCGCGGTCTCGCTGGAGTCCAGGGCCACCTTCTTGCCGTCCTTGTCCATGACCGTCACGCCGTAGGACCACAGGAGCGGGTAGAGCCAGGAGTAGTTGTCGGCGAAGCCGTGTCCCATGGACATGCCGAACGGATGGCCCTTGGCCTTGAGCTTGATGCCGGCCTCCAGGAACTCGTCCCAGGTGTCCGGGAAGCTCTTGACCCCGGCCTCGTCGAACCAGTCCTTGCGGTAGTTCATCAGCTGGCCGATGTTCCCCTTGGGCACGGACTTCCACTTGCCCTTGTCGACGGAGAGGCGCTTGATCTCGTCGTACCAGCCGCCCTGCTGCTTGCCGACCTCCTCGGCAATGTCGGACACGTCCACCAGGGCATCGCGATAGAGCCACTCCTGCTGCACCCAGGCCAGGTCGGCGCCCGACTTGTTCTCGACCATGGAGACCAGCTGGGGCACCGCGCTGCCGCCCGCGGCCTGGATCTGGTACTCGATCTTGATGCCGGTGGCCTTTTCATAGGCCGGCATCATCACGTTCTGGAAGTGCACGTCGAAGTTCTTCACGTAGGAGCTTTCACGCGCGAACGTGATGGTTTTCGGCTGGGCCTGGGCATTGCGGGAGATGAAGGGCCCCGCGGCAGCCCCGGCGGCCCCGGCGGCGGCGAGCTTCAGGAAGCTACGGCGGGTGGCCTTGGACTGTGTGGGCTTTTGTGTGGGCTTTGCCATGCATTTCCCCTTATATGTGACGTGGATGGCCGTTAGGGCCCTGCGGCGTGATCCTGCCCCCTGGAGGGGGGTATCGTCAAGGGCCCCACTCGCTCAGCCAGCCGGTTATCGCCTCCACACCACGCGGCCATCGCGGATGACGACCTCGACCTGGCGGATGGCCGCAATCGACGCGATGGGGTCCGCGCCGAGCACGACGAGATCGGCCCTCTTACCGACCTCCAGCGTGCCGAGCGTCTGAGACTGGCCGAGAAACGCCGCCGCGGTCCGCGTCGCGGCGGCGAGCGCCTCGCGCGGCGACAGCCCGGCCTCCACCAGCAGCTCCAGCTCGCGGTGGAGCGAGGCGCCGGGGACCACGTACGGGTTCGACGTGTCGCTGCCCGCCACCACCTGCCCTCCCGCGCGCTGCAGTCGTGCCACGAAGGGTTTGAGACATTCGAGCCGCCGCGCGGCGCTCGCCTTCCGGTCGGGGGAGGCGGCGGCCGCCGTCCTACGCCAGTACAGCCGCCGCGCGTCCGGGATCTCGGTCAGCAGCGCCATCGTCTCTTGCTCGGGCGACCCGAGGCGCGACATCTGCTCGGTGATCGCCAGGGTCGGCACCACGTACGCGCCGCGCTCGACCACGCGGCGCACGACCTGCGCGGCGACGGTCTCGTCGCATGCCTCGAAGCCGAAGGCGTGCTCGAGGCCGCGCACGCCGAGGTCCAGGGCCTGCAGCGCGGTGGTGTCGCGGAGGTGGGCCGTCACCGGCACGCGCGTGCCCTCGGCCTCGCGCACGACCGCCTCGACCAGTGCCGGCGTGAGCTGCTCGTAGATCTTCAGGCAGTCCACGCCGCGATCGAGCAGCCGCCGCGCCATGGTCGCGCGCCTCGGCCACCGTCTGCACGGACACGCTGAGTCCCGTGCCGTGCCGGGGCCACGGGCCGTCGATCAGCGGCCCGCACGCGAAGATCCGAGGGCCCACGAAGCCCGCGGCCCGGCTGTCCTCGCGGAGCGCGAGGATGGAATCCAGCCCGCCGCCCACGTCGCGTACCGTGGTGACCCCGTGGCGGAGGAACAGCGCGTCCATCCAGCCCGGGTGATAGTGCACGTGCATGTCGATCAGGCCGGGCACGATCCACTTGCCGCGGGCGTCGATGCCTTCGGTGCCCGCGCGAAGGGGGGCGACACCAGCCGCCGTCACCTCGGCCACGCGGCCGTCGCGAACAACGATCGTCGCGTCCGCGAGCGGCGCGCCTCCGGTCCCGTCGATCAGCGTGCCGCCTCTGACGACAAGCATGGCGGCGCCATCGCGCCCCTCGGTCGGCGCGCATGACGGCAGGCTGATGAGCGCGGTCGCGGTCAGGGCGACAACCGCGAGGGCCGGCATGCGCGATCGCACGTCAGGGGATGCCGCGGCTACTTGTCGCTCAGGATGATGGGAAGGCTCGACTTGTCGCCCAGGACGATGAGCTTGGCGTTCGGGGTCTTGGACAGCCCAGCGTCATGAGGTAGTCCGTCAGCACCTTCATGGCCCCTCCCCGCCGCGCATCGTGCGCGGCGAAACCGAGCTTACGGCAAGAGATCGGCGACGCGGATCCCCGCGTTCGGCGCCGCGAGGGGGGTGGCGAGCATGGAGGGATCGAGCACCTCGCGGCGCGCGTAGCCCCAGCCGAACGGCGCCTCGGGGTCGCGGACGGGCTCGCGATAGACCTCGAGCACGCGGTCGACCAGATTCACCACCCAGTAGTCGTAGAGACCGGCGCGCGCGTAGAGGCTGCCCTTGTGGCGCCGGTCCATGGCGAGGCTCGATTCGGACACCTCAACCGTCAACACTGGACGCGCCGGGTGCTCGCGGAGGTAGTCGTCGAGGGTGCCGGGCACCACCGCCACGTCCGGCTCCGGCTCCGATTCGTCGTCGAGCCCGATCGGTCCCTGCGTGCGCACGTCCCAGCCCGGCCCGAATGCCGCCTCGATGGCTCGCGCGGTCCTCCGGATTGCCCCGTAGTGGTACGCACCTTGAGGCTCGGCGATCATGAGCTGGCCGCCGATCAGCTCGATGGGCTCTCCGGGCTGAAAGACCCCCAGCTCGATGAGGTGGTCGTACTCCTTCCGCGTGAACCGCCGCGTCTGGATCACGTACTCCGCCATGCGCCCATCGTAGGGGCGCGGGACGAGCGCGTCAACGTATCGGGACGGATACGCAGCCGCTACAGCGCGGCGTACACCAGGTCGATCAGATGCCGCACGTGCTTGTGCTGCCAGCCCATGCGGCCCTGTTTCATGGCGTAGCCGATGGCGACGCGCGCGTCGGGATCGGCGAAGCCGAGCGAGCCGCCCGCGTCGAGCGCCCGCCCGCGCGCGTCCTGCTCGGGGCTGGGCGGCGGCGGGATGTAGTCGGCGCAGCGCGCGTCGTGCTCAGGTCCGAGCCCCCAGTGCGCTAGCGCTAAAGGTGTGCGGGCCTCGTATGAATTCGGCGGCAGACACCGGGGGCCGGAAGGTATGCCGAGCCAGGGTAGGTCCTACACACTAGGAAAATGGATACCCAAGATGGATCTTGACGGGACGCGTACTTACGAGGGGACCAGCGCTGGCATATCTGATGCTGCCCCAGGAGTGCAGCCCGCGTCGCCAGGTTTCGTCAGTGCGCTGACACCTTCGACGCCTGGGCGATTCCAGTAACCCAGGAGGTCTGGCATGACAGCATATCGGTCATTCGTGCTCGCGCTCGCAGTCACGGTCCTGGCGGCAGGGCCGGCGCTCGCCAAGGGCGGGGGTGGGGGCGCTGGTGGCGGGGGTGGGGCGGGAGGCGGTGGCGGTGCCGCCGGCGGAAACGCGGGAGGCAACGGGGGCGGTAACGGTAACGCGGGCGGCAATGGCAACGGCGTCGCTGCCGGCCAGGGTGGCGGGAACGGTCAGTCAGTGGGTGCCGGTCAGTCAGGAGGCCCTGGCCACACAGTGGGCGCTGGGCGCGGCACCGCGCTCACCGCACCCGGCAGCCAGCATCGTTCCGATACCGCCACCGGGCGCCTTTCCAGCCCGACGCCGGGACACGCGAATCCTCCCAGTGGGGTGACACCGGGCTTCGGTCACGTCGGCACCGTGCCGACGACTCCCGGCCACCAAGCGCCGTAAGCGATAGTTGGACGGCCTTGAGCGTGACCGCGGGACGGGAGGGCGTTTCCCGCGTCTCCGACCTGCGGTCACGCTCAGGCTAGTAGCTCGGGCGCGCGGGGCTACAGCGCGGCGTACAGCAGGTCGATCAGGTGGCGCACGTGCTTGTGCTGCCAGCCCATGCGGCCCTGGTTCATGGCGTAGCCGATGGCCACGCGCGCGTCGGGATCGGCGAGGCCGAGCGAGCCACCCGCGCCGAAGTGCCCGAAGGCACGCGGCCCGGGGCCGAGCCGCCGCTCGGGCATGGTGAGCTGAAAGCCGAGCCCGTAGCGCGTAGGGCGCTCCAGCACGACGTCCGGCCCATTCACCTGCTCGGCGATGGCGCGGGTCACCGTCTCCGGCGCCAGCACGTGCACGCCGTCGAGCCGGCCGTCCGTCGCCAGCGCCGAATAGAGCCGCGCGATCGCCCGCGCATTGCCGTGCCCGTTGGTCGACGGTACCTCCGCGGCCCGCCACGCGCGCGTGTTCACGATGCGCATCCCGGATAGGCCCGGCGGGTTCCAGTAGGCGTTGAAGCGCATGAGCGGCAGGCCGCTGAGGTCGCCCGGGCCCGCGTCGAGCGCCCGGACGCGCTCGTCCTGTTCGGGGCTGGGCGGGGGCGGGATGAAGTCGGCGCAGCGCGCATCATGCTCGGGCCCGAGCCCCCAGTGAAAGTCGATCCCCGCGGGCCCGGCCAGGTGTTCGCGGAAGTAGGCGCCGATCGACTGGCCGGTGACGCGGCGGATCACCTCGCCGATCAGGAAGCCCTGCGTGTTCACGTGATAGCCGTGGCCCGTGCCCGGCACCCACCAGGGCGCCTGGGCGGCGAGGGCCTCCGTCATCAGCGCCCAGTCGCTCCAGGCCTCGGGGGGCAGCGTGCGGGCGACGGCGGGGAGCCCCACCTGGTGGGTGAGGAGGTAGCGCACGGGGACCTGCGCCTTCCCCGCCTGGGCAAACTCGGGCCAGTAGCGCGTCACGGGCGCATCCAGATCGAGCCGGCCGGCCTCGACCAGGCGGAGGAGGCAGACCGCGCTGATCGCCTTCCCCACGGAGAAGAGGTTGACGAGGGTGTCGCGGGCCCAGGGGCGCGTGCGGGCGGCGTCGGCGTGGCCGGCCCAGAGGTCGACGACACATTGCTTATCGACGTAGACGGTGAGGGCGGCGCCGACTTCAGTGGCGGAAGCGATCGTTGCGGCGAGCGCGTTCTCGACCGCTACGAAGCGTGGGTCGAGGGACACAAGGCGGACCCTAGTCCAGCCAGTCCTCGTCCTTCAGTTTCTTCGGTAGGTACGTCTTCGTGAGGTAGCGGAAGTCCTTGTTCGCCAGCGCGTCGAGCTCGTACTTGAGCCCGCTGCCGAGCATGCGCTTGATCTCTTCCTGCCAGGGTTTCTTTTCGAACCAGCGATACTTCAGGAGCTCCTTGGCTCGGCTGATGTCCTTGTCGTTGAGCTTGATGCCGACGTTGCGGGGCAGGCCGTAGGCGTCCGCGTCGGCGCTGGAGAGGCCGATGAACTTGGCTTTGGGGATGGCCATACGCTCGCTCTCGAAGGCGAGGTTGATGGAGCCCTGCTTCACCACCGAGTAGATGTAGTAGCCCCAGGGGTCGTTGTCCACGAGGACGTAGACGGGCAGCCTGTACTCCTCGTGGAGGCGCCGGGCCAGGCGGCGGACGCCGCGCGGGGGCTGGCCGTTGCCGGTGAGGAGCACGCAGTTGTAGCGGCGCCAGAACTTGTCCTCGGAGAGGCGGTTCCACTGGGTGCCCTTCTCGACGAGGAGGACGAAGTCGGCCGTGCAGCGGCGGATCTCGATGTACTCGGGCTCCACGATGGACGGCACGGAGTAGCCGCCCTTGCCCAGGCGCGCGCAGTCCACCCGGTCGCCGTCGTCGCCGAACACCACCGGCCCCACGATGCTGCCGGCGTTCTCCGCGCGCACGTGGAGCTCCTCGCGGAGGGCGGCGAGCGTGACCTCCAGGTCCTCGATCAGCGGATCGGACTCGTTCTGGTTGTCGAAGGTGTTCTCGTGCGAGCCCTTCATGGTGTGCTTGGTGCGGTAGTAGATCTCGCGGAGCGAGGTGGTGAGGTTCGCCCGCTGGAGCTCCGAGAGCGCGTCCGCCACCAGCACGGTCTGCATGAACTTCTTCGCCATGCCCACGTTGAAGAAGTTGCGCGCCTGCTTGCGCTTGCCCAGCTCGATGATGCCGCGCTTGGCGTTGAAGTTGATGTTGGCCAGGCTCCGCACGGGGATGGCCAGCGTCGGGTCCTTGCTCTTCTCCGCCGCGGTGATGACCGTGTCGGCCACGCTGATGAGCTTCTTCTCCACCGCGCCCGTCTTCTTCGCCGCCGCCGCTTTGGCCATGAGTTCTGTCCTTTACTCGACGATCTGGTCCGCACGCAAGAGGAGCGTCTGGGGCAGCGTGAGGCCGAGCGCCTTGGCCGTCCGGAGATTGATGGCGAGGTAATAGCGGCTGGGCCGCTCGACGGGGAGGCTGCTCGGGGTGGCGCCCTTGAAAAGTCGGTCCACGTAGCTCGCGGCCCGGCGGTAGTTTTCGTCCGGGCTCGCGCCGTAAGACATGAGGGCGCCGTCCTGAACGGGGACGCTCACCTCGTACATGGCGGGGATCCGGTGCATGACGGCGAACTCGATGACGCGCTTGCGATTGAGCAAGGTGAGCGCGTCCGTCACCAGGAACATGGCGTCGGGACGACGCTGCGTCATGGCGGCGAAGGCCACGTCGAAGTCATTCGGCTCGCGGACGCCGAGGGCCTGCACAGTGACGCGGAGGACCTGGGCGGCCTTCTCCACGTTCTGATAGCGCATGGTCATGCCCAGGTCGTCGGCGTTCCAGAGGACGGCGATGCGCTCGGCCTTCGGCACGGCCTCCTTCAGGATCTCCAGGCGCTTGGCGCTGAGCTCGGCGGACTGATCAGTCACGCCCGTCACGTTGCCGCCGGGATGGGCGAGGCTGTTGATCAGGCCGAGGCCGTCGGCATCCCCCACGAGGGCCATCACGATAGGAATGGTGGAGGTCGCTTGCCTGGAGGCGGCGGTCGCGGGCCCGCCGGCCGTCACGATGACGTCGACCTTCTCCCCCACCAGCTCGGTCGCGAGCGGAGGGAGCCGCTCTTGTCGCGCGTCGGCCCACCGGGCGACGTACACGACGTTCTGCCCCTCGACGTAGCCGAGATCCTTCAAGGCCTGCCGCAAAACTGAAGGCGCGGCGCCGTCCGGTGGCCGCGCGTTACCGGACAGGAAGCCGACGCGCCACGTCTTCCCCCGCTGCTGCGCATCGGCAGTGGCCGGCGCGGCGAGGAATGAGAGGGCGAGGAGGAGCGCAATCGCGGCGCGCAGCATCACTTGCGCTTGGCGGGCTTGGCCTTGCGCTTCGCGGCCTTCGCGGGCTTGGGCGCACGCTTGGTGGCCGTCGCGGTCTTCGTACCCTTCGCCTTTGCGCCTTTCGCCTTCACGGCCTTCGCCTTCTTCCCGCGCGCGGGCTTGGCGGTATCCGGCTCGGGCGCTTCGATCGCCGCCGGCTCCACCACCCCCGCCGCCTCCGGGAGCACCGGCGCCTCGCCCTCCGCGCCCTCCGGCGTCACGATGATCGAGTGCGGCAGGCCCTCGGGCCCGCTGTCGTGGCCGAGGATCTGGTCGGTCTTGGCCCCGCCGGTGCGCTTCATGGCGATCTTCTGGAGCTGGGCCTTGAGCTTCTCCTTGGGCAGCTTGCCGCCCTTGAGCCGGGCGCAGGCCTCCACGACCTCCTCGATGTAGAGCTCGAAGATGTTGCGCCGGCGGAACTCGCCCTTGGCCCGCTCGCGCCGCCGGAGGAAGACGCCGAGCCGCCGCCCGCACTCCTGCAGCGCGAGCTTGATCTCCTTCCGGATCTCGTCGTAGTCGGCGATGGCTTCCTTGGACTCGCTGGTGAACGGCACCCAGACCGAGGCCATGTGGACGAAGATCACCATGGGGCCGGCGGGGAGCGCGCCCCGCGACTGGGCGATGCCGTAGTTGCGCCACGCGGTCTCGAGCGCGGCCTTGAAGGTGGCGCAGGCCGACTGCTGGTAGAGGAGGGGCACGCGGTTGGCGTAGCGGATGACGCGGGCCAGCTCACTGTCCTCTTCCGCCTGCTCGCCCTCGGCCAGCGGCACCGCGGGCGCGTCCAGGGCGGCGGCCTGGCCCGGGCCCTTGCCGAAGGCCAGGCCCGCCTCGATGACGAACGGGTTGCCGCGGTACACCGACGGCGGCCGGGTCACCGCCGTGTAGAACTCCCCTTTGATCTGCTTGTAGAGGCCGTGGAGGATCGCCTTCTCGCCGATGGGCGAGATGCAGTTGGACGGCGGCGCCATGATCTTGGTGGCCTGGATGGCCTTGTAGAGCGCCTCCGCGTCGGCGCCGTGGATGTTGCGGGGGCGCGCGTTCGGGTTGAGCTTGGCCGTCTTGCTGATCTCCTGGGCCAGCGCGGGAGACACCCGGCTGAAGTCGCCCGAGAGAAAGCCGGAGAGCCAGTGGCTGCGCGTGTCGTGGAGCATGCGCAGGAGCACGCCGAACTCGATCCCATAGGGATGCGGCTTGATCTCGCTCGGCTGGGGCGGCAGCTCCTCGATCGTCCGCGGGTACTCGCGGGTCTCGCCGTCCGGGGCGTGGTAGACGAGCTGCACGTGCGGGTTGGCGATGGCGACCTGCTCGAGGAACTCGTCCACCGAGGCGCGGCCCTTCTGGTAGCGCCCCTCGATCTCGAGGGTCACCTGGGTGCCGCGCTCGTGCGCCCAGTCGATCTTCTTGCTCTCGAAGATCCGGGGCTCGTTCTTCTTGGTGTCGATCTGCACCTCGAAGTAGTGCGCGGCCGCCCGCGCGCCGGTGCGCGAGGTGATCTGCACCGGCTTGCCGGTGGTGATCTGGGCATACATGCCGGCCGCGGAGATGCCGATGCCCTGCTGGCCCCGGCTCATGCGGAGGCGATGGAACTTCGAGCCGTAGAGGAGCTTGGCGAAGATGGGCGGGATCTGCTGGCGGACGATGCCGGGGCCATTGTCGCTGACGGTGACGCGGAACCGGGTGGCCTGGCTGGCCGGCGGCGGCGGCGCGCCATTGCTCGACGCCACTTCCAGCGTGACGACCACCTCGGGCAGGATGCCGGCTTCCTCGGCGGCGTCCAGCGCATTGTCGACGGCCTCCTTGACGCAGGTGAGGAGGGCCTTGCGCGGATTGTCGAAGCCGAGGAGGTGGCGGTTCTTGGTGAAGAACTCGGAGACGGAGATGTCGCGCTGGCGGGCGCCCATCTCGGCGGCGGACGGCGGCGCCACCTTCGGCGCGGCGGGCGGAGCCTTGGCGAGCGCGATGGCCATGCCCCACTTGATACCAGACCCGTGCTCGATTGGCCCCCCGAAAATGTCCGTGGCAGAATGACGGCATGAGTACCTCGACTCGCCTGGCCGTGCTCAGCGTGCTCGTCGCGATCGGCGCCGTCGCGACCTACGTGCTCCTCCTCGGGGTGGCGGTGGTGCGGAACCACCCGGAGGGCTATGTGATCGCGTTCGCGGTGGCGACGGGCCTGGCGGTGCTCGCCGTGGTTCGCGCGCGGACACGGCGCTGGCCCGCCTGGGTGGCGCTGGGCGTCACGAGCCTCCTGCTGATCGCCGGCGCCTGGTTCAACTTCGTGGTGACGCGGGTGCCCGATGCTCCGGTGGCGTTCAAGGTGGGCGAGCCGGCACCGGACTTCACCTTGCCCGATGCGGCGGGCCGTCCCGTCGCGCTGGCGGACTATCGCGGCAAGAAGCCGGTGGTGCTCGTCTTCTACCGCGGCTACTGGTGACCGTTCTGCGTGTCCGAGCTCCAAGGTCTTGGAGCCCAGCTTTCGGAGGCCGAGCAGGCGGGCGTCGAGATCATCGCCATCTCGCCCGATCCCAACCAGCGCAGCCAGGAGCTCGCCGAGGGCCTGCGCCTCGGCTATCGGTTCGTCGCCGACGGCGATCTCGCGGTGGCGCGGCGCTACGGGCTCGTCCACGCGGGCGGGGGGCCGGAGGGAAAGGACGTGCCGCGCCCGGCCACGGTGGTGCTGGACAAGCAGGGGGTCGTGCGCTGGTTCTCGGCCAGCCACAACTTCCAGGTGCGGCCCGCTCCCGGCGAGGTGCTCCGCGTGGTTCGTTCCCTCGTGGCGGAAAAGGGCTAGAATCGCCCCATGAAGATCCGCATCGGGGTGGGAGCGTCCGGCGCATCGTCCACGCCGGAGGCGCTGGGCGAGCTGGTGGCGTCGATCGACGAGCTGGGGTTCGACTCGCTCTGGCTCTCGGAGGTGCTGACGGGGCCCGTGATCGATCCCGCGGTGGGGCTGGCCTGGGCGGCGGCGAGCAATCCGCGGGTGAAGCTCGGGACCACCATGCTGCTGCCGGGGCGCAATGTGCTGCGGCTGGCCAAGCAGCTCGCCAGCCTCGACGTGCTCTGCCGGGGCCGGCTCCTGGTGACGCTCGTGCCCGGGCTCACCTATCCGCCGGAGCGCGAGGCCATCGGCGTGGAGCCCAAGCAGCGCGGCGCCGTCATCGACGAGGCGCTGCCGCTGCTGCGTCGCCTCTGGGCGGGGGAGACGGTGAGCCACGAGGGCGTCGCCGGGACCTTCCAGAACGTCAAGCTGTCGCCGCTGCCGGTGCAGCAGCCGCTGGAAGTCTGGCTGGGCGGCAACGTGCCCTCGGCGCTCGAGCGCTGCGGGCGCTTGTCGGACGGCTGGCTGCCGTCGCTCTGCACGCCCGAGGAGGCGGCCGCGGGGCGCGTCGTGATCGAGGAGGCGGCGGCCAAGGCCGGCCGCTCGATCAGCGGCGAGCACTTCGGCATGAGCATCGGCTACGCCAGCAAGCCCATCGACCCGGCCACCGCGCGGGTGATGGCGGCGCGGCGCCCCCGGGCCCTCGAGCTCACGCCGGTGGGCTTGCCGGCCCTGCGCCAGCTCATCGAGCGCTTCATCGCCGTGGGCTTCTCCAAGTTCGTCCTGCGGCCGGTGGCCCCGCCGGCCTCCTGGCGCGCCGAGCTGGATGCCCTCGCCGGTGCCGTCGGCGACCTTCAGACCTGACTTCCACTGTGCCCCGTATCTTCGTGATTCGCCACGGGGAAACCTCTGGCAATGCGGCGCGTATCGTCCAGCGTCCGGAGATCCCCCTCTCGGCTCGCGGCGAAGCGCAGGCGGAGGCGCTGGCGCGACGGCTGGCGCGCGAGGGCATCGCGCGCATCGTCTCCAGCGACCTCGCGCGCGCCGTCGGTACCGCCGAGCGGCTGCAGCGCGCCACCGGCGCCCCGCTCACCTTCGACCCGCTGCTGCAGGAGCGGAACTTCGGCGATGTTCGCGGCACCGCCTATGACGAGCTCGGCCTGGACCTCTTCGCGCTGGATTTCGCGCCGTCCAACGGCGAGACGTGGGACGTCTTCCACGCGCGGGTGGATCGTGCCTGGGAGGCCGTGCGGGCGCTGGCGGCGGCCACGAGCGGGACCCTCGCGGTGGTGACCCATGGCCTCGTGTGCCGCTCCCTCGCGGCCCGGCATCTGAGCCTCGCCGACGGGGAGGTGGTGCCGGAGCGCTGGGAGAATACCTCGGTGACCATCGTGGAGGCCGGGGCGCCCTGGCGTGTGAGCCTGCTGAACTGCATCGCTCACCTCGAGGATCCCGAGGTCAGGCCGGCCCGCGGATCCGCCGTCTAGGCGCGACGGCGCGGGCGGCCGCGCTCAGCGCAGGCTGGCCATCAGCTCCATGGCCTCGGGCTGCTCGGTCACGACCGTGAGCCCGGTGATGCCGCTGTCGGCCCAGGCGCGGTAGCGCTCGCGGATGCGCTCAACCGGGCCCACCAGCGCCATCTCGTCGCAGAACTCGTCGGGCACGGCGGCCTCGGCCTCGACTTTCTTCTTCGCCAGGTAGAGCTCCTGGATACGCTGGGCGGCTTCGCCGAAGCCGCGGCGGATCATCATCTCCTTGTGGAAGTTCTTGTCGCGGTGGCCCATGCCGCCGGCGTAGAGCGCGACGCGCGGCTTCATGCGCGCCAGCGCAGCGCGCACGTCGTCGGTGATGACGACCTGGATGCTCGGCTGGATCTCGAAGCCGGCGGGCCCCTTGCCGCCGCCCGCGCGGCGAAAGCCCTCCTCGAGCCAGGGCCGCAGCATCGGCATGAGGCGCGGCACGAAGCCCAGCGGCAGCCAGCCGTCGGCGATCTCGGCGGTCAGCTTCACGTTCGCCTCGGTGCCGGTGCCGAGCCAGATCGGCAGCCGCGGGTTCATGTGGAGGATGGAGGTGAGCGGCTTGCCCACGCCGAGCGCGCCGGGCCCGGTGTAGGGGAGCGCGATCTCGCGCCCGGCATGCGCCACCGGCTCCTTGCGCTCGAAGATCTTCCGCATGATGGCCACGTAGTCGCGGATGCGGGTGGTGGGCTTGCCCCAGGGCTGGCCGTACCAGCCCTCCACGATCTGCGGCCCGGAGACGCCGAGCCCGGCGATGACGCGCCCGCCGCCCGCGAGGGCGTCCAGCGTGCCCGCCGCCATGGCTGCCGCCGCGGGCGGGCGCGCGGCGAGCTGCATGATGCCGGTGCCCAGGCGGATGCGCTTGGTCAGCGCGGCGAGATAGGCGAGCGGCGTGATCGCGTCCGAGCCGTAGGCCTCGGCCGTCCACACCGAGTCGAAGCCGAGCCGCTCCGCCAGCAGAACCTTCTCCACGGGCAGCCGCAGCTCCGCCCCCGAGTAGCCGATGTAGAACCCGAGCTTCATGGCGCTAGCCCAGCGCGCGCTGGGCCCGCAGCGCGTCCACGTCGGCGGGAGACAGCCCGAGCACCTCGGCCAGCACCTCCGCGGTGTGCTCGCCCGCCAGCGGCGGGGGCGTGGTCGGTGACTCGGAGGCGGACAGGCGCACCGGGCAGCCCGGCAGCCGGAATCGGCCGCGGGTCTTGTGCTCGATGGTGTGGACCTGGCCGCGCGCATTGAGGTGCGGATCGTCCAGGATCTCGGCGGTGTCCAGCGTGGCGCCGCAGGGCACGCCGGCCTTGCCCAACGTCTCCATCACCTCGTGCTTGGTGCGGGCGCCCGTCCATTCACGGACCAGGGCGTTCAAGGCGTCGCGGTGCTCCCAGCGTGACTTCGCGTCCCCGTAGCGCGCATCCGCGAGGAGATCCTCGCGGCCGATGGCGGTGACGAAGTCGCGCCACATGTCGGTGTTCATGGGCTGCACGTAGATATAGGCGTAGTCGTTCGGCCCGCCGGGCGCGCAGAGGTAGGCGCCGCCGGGCACGCCGCCGGTGATCTCGTTGTCCTTCCGCATGCTGGGCTTCCCGTCTCGATAGTGGTCGACGTAGCGGCCGCGCAGGAAGTTGGCCACCACCTCCTGCATCGCCACCTCCACGAGCTGGCCCTGGCCGGTACGCTGGCGCTGGATATAGGCGGCCATGATGGCGCCCGCGGCGTGGACGCCGGTGCCGGTGTCGCCGATGGCGGCGCCGCAGCGCACGGGCTCACGGTCGGCGAAGCCGGTGACGCTCATCACGCCGCCCATGGCCTGGGCGATCATGTCGAAGCTCTTGTACTCGTGATAGGGGCCCGAGAGCCCGAAGCCCTTGATGCGCGCCACGATGATGCGGGGGTTCGTGGCCCGGAGCCGCTCGTAGTCCAGCCCCAGCCGCTCCATGAGCCCGGGCGCGAAGTTCTCGACCACCACGTCCGCCTTCTCCACCAGCTGGAGAAAAAGCTTCTTTCCAGCGGCTTGCTTGAGGTCGATGGTGACGCTGCGCTTGTTGGCGTTGAAGACCAGGAAGAACATCGCGTCGAGCCCGGGCACCTCGGGCCGGTTGCGTCGCGACTGCTCGCCGCCCGGCGGCTCGATCTTGAGGATGTCGGCGCCCAGCCACCCCAGGAACTGCGTGCACGTGGTGCCGGCCTCGAACTGGGTGAGGTCGAGAACCCGCATGCCGCTGAGCGCGCGCTCGGTCATGGCTGTCATCCGCTCGCTGACGATGTAGTGCTTGTTGTAGGTGTACGGCCGCACCTCCGGCTTCCAGCGGCCGATGTCCGAGGTGTCGTTCCAGAGCTTGGACATGGGCAGGTCGGTGCGCTCCACCTCGTAGACGCAGAGATAGCGCGCCTCGCCCGGCGCCTTGGTGCGGTAGCGCACCGCGTTCACCGAGCCGGGCAGCTTCATCAGCAGGGGCAGGTGCTCGTTGTCGTAGAGATCGTTGAAGAGCGCCTCGCGGTGCGGCTCCACGTCCATCATGACCCAGAACACATAGGGGGTCTTGCCGGTGAGCGCCGCCGCGCCGCCCGCCCACTCGTAGACCGTGAGGTGGCGGTTCATGGTGTGCGGCCGCACCGCCGTCGGCCAGCGTCCCGCCTCACCGGCCGCCTTGAACGCCGCGCTCTCGATCACGGCGGCGCTGTCCAGCTCGTACGCGGCGTGGTAGCGCGGATAGGTGGGCGACGGCTGCCGGTGACGGCTGGCCCGGCGCACCCCGGGAACGGCCCGGAGGTTGGGGAGGTGCTCGCGGTCGTACACGTCGTTGAAAGTGGCCTCGTGGTCGTGGGCCACGTCCATCCGGACCAGGTAGAGCGCGTGCGCCGCCATGTAAAACCTCCCGAGGTGCCGGTCCCTCCGGCCGCCGTCGTTCGGGATTCTACCGGAGTCTCAGGGGTCAAACAATCAAGCGAGCGATCAAGCGAGCGATTCCTCGACCTTATAGGGGCGAAAATCCGTTTGGTAGGGATCCTGCATCGTAGAGAGTGCGCGACGGTGTCGTCATTGGGAGGAGAGAATGAGCGCCACTGATAGCTTGCAGTTTTTCGAGAACTACGGCCTGATCATCCTGCCGGCCTTAGCCGTCGCCGAGCAGATCGGCATTCCGATCCCCGCCGTGCCGGCTCTGCTCGCGGTCGGCGCCCTGGCCGCGGACGGCCGCATCAGCATCCCGTACGTGCTCGGGGCGATGTGCGTGGCGGCCCTGGCCATCGACTTCGCCTGGTATGAGCTCGGCCGCCGTCGCGGGGCGTGGCTGCTGGCGAGATTCCGCCTGGTGTCCGCCGAGCCGGACGCGTGCGTGCGCCGCGCCGAGAGCATCTTCGCCCGCCACGGCGCCCGGGGCATGCTCGCCGCGAAGTTCCTCCCCGGACTGACCACGCTCATGCCGCCGCTGGCCGGCGTCTTCGCGGTCTCGCGCGTGCGCTTCGCGCTCTATGACCTCGCGGGCGTGCTGCTCTGGGCGGGCACGTGGCTGGCGCTGGGCTACTCCTTCAGCGACGCCATCGTCCTGATCGCCGCCCGAGTCACCACGCTCGGCCGGCTGCTCAGCCTCGTCCTCGTGGCCGCGCTGGCCGCGTACCTCCTGGTCAAGTACGGGCGCCGCTACCTGTTCCAGGCCCTCACGCCACGAGGCCACGCACCACTGAAGGCGTCTCACGCCGTGAGGCCGCGCTGCCTCTAGCCGCGCCGTGCTAGGCTCGGGACGATGGCGAATCGCTACGCGCCGATCGGCGACTACGGCGTCATCGGCGACCTCTATACCGTCGCCCTGGTGGGCATGGACGGCTCCATCGACTTCCTCTGCCTGCCCCACTTCGACTCTCCGTCGGTCTTCGCCGCCCTCGTCGACGCGGAGCGCGGCGGCCGCTTCCAGATTGCGCCGATCCTGGAGGGCGCCGCGCGCAAGCAGCTCTATCTGCCGGACACCAACGTCCTGCTGACGCGGTTCCTCGACGCTGACGGCGTCGCCGAGCTGTCCGACTTCATGCCGGTGGAGGACGCGGGACAGGCGCACAACCTCGTGCGGCGGGCGAAGACGGTGCGGGGCGAGGTGCGCTTCCAGATGCGCTGCGAGCCGCGCTTCGACTATGCGCGCGCCACCCACACCGCCGAGCGCCGGAGCGAGACCGAGGTGCTCTTCGTCGGGCGGTCCGGTGACCGCGAGCTGGTGCTGCGGCTGCGGTCGTCGGTCCCGATGCGTCTCGAGAACGGCGCGGCGCTGGCCGAGTTCACGCTGGGCGCCGACACCTCGGCCTGGTTCGTCCTCGAGGTGGTGCTCCCCCAGGAGCCGTCGCCCTCGGAGCAGCCCGACTACCCGAGTGACGCCTTCAAGCGGACGGTGAACTTCTGGCGCCGCTGGGTCGCGCGCAGCACCTACGCGGGCCGCTGGCGGGAGACGGTGAACCGCTCGGCATTGACCCTGAAGCTGCTCACCTCGCGGCAGCACGGCTCGATCATCGCCGCCCCGACCTTCGGCCTCCCCGAGACGATCGGGGGCGGGCGCAACTGGGACTATCGCTACACCTGGCTCCGCGACTCGTCATTCACTCTCTACGGGCTGATGCGCCTCGGCTACACGGACGAGGCGGCCGCCTTCATGCGCTGGGTGATGGCCCGCTGCGAGGAGCTCGCGCCAGACGGCTCGCTCCAGGTCATGTACGGGCTCGACGGCCGTCACTCGCTGCCCGAGGAGGTCTTGCCCCACCTCGAGGGTTACATGGCGTCCAGTCCGGTGCGCATCGGCAACGCCGCCTTCGACAACCTGCAGCTCGACATCTACGGCGAGCTGATGGACTCCGTCTACCTCTACGACAAGTACGGCTCTCCCATCGGGTACGACGCCTGGGCCGCCATCCTGCGGCTGATGGACTGGGTCTGCGCGAACTGGCGTCAGCCGGACGAGGGGATCTGGGAGGTGCGCGGCGGACGTCAGGAGTTCCTGTTCTCGCGGGTCATGTGCTGGGTGGCCGTCGACCGTGCCATCCGGCTCGCCACCAAGCGCTCGTTCCCCGCCCCCCTGGCTCGCTGGTACGAGACGCGGGACACGATCTACGGGGACATCTTCACCCGCTTCTGGGACCCGACCCGGCGCGCGTTCATCCAGCATGCGGGCGCCACCACGCTGGATGCCGCGACCCTGCTGATGCCGCTGGTCCGCTTCGTGTCTCCCACCGATCCGCGGTGGATCTCGACACTGCGCGCGATCGAGGCCGAGCTGGTGAGTGACTCGCTGGTCTATCGCTACCGCCTCACCGGCGGATTCTCCGACGGGCTCACCGGAGAGGAAGGCACCTTCTCGATGTGCTCGTTCTGGTACGTCGAGTGCCTCTCCCGCATGGGGGATCTGCACCAGGCCCGCCTCGTCTTCGAGAAGATGCTGGGCTACGCCAATCACCTGGGGTTGTACGGCGAGGAGCTGGGGCCGCAGGGGCAGCATCTCGGCAACTTCCCCCAGGCGTTCACGCACCTCGCGCTCATCAGCGCCGCCTTCGATCTCGACCGGCGGCTCTCGGTCGCGGGCCACGCCGGCTGATCTCACCCGCCGCGGCCGCTAGCGTTCACGGCACCCAACCGAGCAGCCGCCACCACAGATAGTCGAGAGGCATCAGCACCAGCACCGTCACCGCCGCTAGCGCCAGCGTCATCTTCGTCGCGTCGGCGAAGCGAACCTCGCCGAGCGCCATCGCCACTACCAGGGGCGGCCCCTGATAGGGGAAGAGCAGCGTCGAGAAGCTCAACACCTGCACCATCAGCACCGTCTCCACCGGCAGCCCCGCCGCGCGCGCAAAGTCATCGGCCAAGGGCGCCAGCACCGCCGGCACCGCCGGGATGGTGACGACGGCGCTGAGCGCCATGCCGGCCATGGCGAGCGTGGCGAAGCCTCGGGCGGGCGCGGCGGCGTCGAGCGGCAGGACCGCCATCATCCCCGCCGCCAGCGCGTCGCCCAGCCCCGGGGCGGCCACCAGGGCCGCGAAGCCGAGAATGCCGGCGATATAGAGAACAGGTCCCCAGTTCATGTCCGCGAACGCTTTTTGGGGCATGATGCCCAGCGGCGGAAAGAGGCAGAGCACGGCGGCGGCCAGCCCGACCCAGGCCGGCGACACCTGGTGCGCGAAATCCGTCGCCCAAAACGCCAAGGCCAGCGCCAGCACGATGGCGAGCCGCCGTTCGTCGCGCTTCATTGCGGGGCGCGTCGGCGCCGGCGGTGGTGTCGTGGAGCGGTCGGGAAAGAACCACAGGATCAGTGCCGCGATGGCCGCCGCCTTGCCGAGCCCCAGCACCGGAAAATGCAGCAACAGGTAAGTGCCATAGGTCAGGCGCAGGCCATATTGCTGTTCCGCCGCCCCCGCCAGCACCAGGTTCGCCACATTCGCGGTCAGAATGCCGAACGCAGGAACGAAGCACCCCATCCCGGCGGCGAGCGCGATGCCGGTGCGGCCATTGCGGCCGGGGGCGAAGCCGAAGCGGTCGGCGATCGCCATGGCGATGGGCATCAGCAGCATGACGCGCCCCAACGCCGCCGGCATGACGAAGGCGAGCAGCGTCCCCACCGCCACCAGACCGACGATCACCGCGCCGTAGCGGCTGCCGAACCAACCGGTCAGCCGCTGCGCCAGCCTTTGGCCAAGCCCGGTGCGGTTGACCGCCATGCCGATGACGACGCCGGCGAAGACCAGCCAGAACGCCGTCGAGGCGAAGCCGCTGAAAACGGTGGCCGGAGGCGCCAGGCGGGCGAGCACGGCGACCAGGAAGAACAGCAGCGCCGGCAAGTATTCCGGCACCACGCCCGTGGCCCACAAGCCGATGACGAGCAGCCCCAGTCCGGCGGTCCCCGCCGCTTCCCGGCTCATCCCCAGTGGTTGAGCGAGCACCACCGCCAGCGCCACCAAGGTTGTGGCCGCGACCACAAGCCACGGCCAGCGGCTCACCGGCAGTGGGGAGCGGCAGACGCCGATGCGGTGCTCACGCTCACGGCCGGTCGACGTACAACGCCGCGCGATGCGTGGCGGGCAGGAACGCGCCCACGAGCTGCCGCCCGGGGTCGAATGCCAGCGTGTGCGCGCCGGCCTCGGTCGACACTGTCTCGTGCCGCCGCAGCGGCGCCGTGTCGAAGACCTCGATCACGCCGGGGTCCCCGATCGCCACGTAGACGCGCCCCCGCGCCGAGTTGAAGAACACCACGTCCGGCACGCCCGCGAGCGCCGCCGTGGCCACGACGCCGCCCGTGTCGGCGTCGAGCTCGACGAGGACGCCGGCATCGCAGGCGCAGAACAGCCGCCGCCGGGCGACGTCGAGGTCGAGGCCGTGCGGCCCCGCGTGCGGTACGCTCACTACGCGGCGGATGCGGACCGGGTGGGCGGACTCGACGACCACGATCTGCGGCGGGTCGGCGATGTTGACGTGGAAGGCGTCCGCGCCCGGGTCGAACACCGCCCACCGCGTCCGTCCCGCCACCGGCACATCGGCAAGGCGCCGGCGTTCGGCGACATCGACGATCGAGACCGTGTACGAACCCGCGATGGCAGGGTCGCCGACATGCGCCGACAGGAGGCGCCGCCGGCCCGGATCGTACGCGAGCCCATTCGGGCGCCGGCCAACGCTGACCTTCTCCACCTCCCCGCCGGTTGGCGTGAAGATCCCGATCGTGTCCTCGCCCCGGTTCGAGGTGAAGACGAGGTCGGGCGCCTCCGCAACGAGCGCGCCGGCCACCGCCGCCAGCCCGGAGATCGAGCCGACGTACGTCCGTGCGACGAGATCGATCACGTCGATGGCGTCGTTCGCGGTGTGCGCGACGTAGCACCGCCCGGTCGCGGGATGAACCGCGGCGTGGTCGAACCCGCCGCCACCCACGTGCGAAGGAAGGTCGACGAAGCCTAGGAGCTCGAGTGGCACGTCAGCGCCCGCCGGCGCCGGCATACGGTGAAGGGGCAGCCCCTCGCATCACGTACGGACCAAGCTTGTTCATATGTACCCAGATGAAACAGTAGTTTCAATACCATGTCAATACGGTTGTGCCTTGAACCTGGGCTGATTCTCACCCGGCGCGGCCGAATCCCGCGGTCAGGTAGTCCCGGTTCATCCGGGTGATGACGCCGAGGCCGATGCCCTTGGGGCAGACGGCCTCGCACTCGCCGTGGAGCGAGCACCCGCCGAAGCCCTCGCGGTCGGCCGCGGCCACCATGGCGCGCCCGCGCCGCGCGCGCTCGGGCTGCCCCTGAGGCAAGAGCCCGAGGTGGGTGAGCTTGGCGCCCACGAAGAGCGAGGCGGAGCCATTGGGGCAGGCGGCGACGCAGGCGCCGCAGCCGATGCACTCGGCCGCGTCCAGGGCGCGCTCGGCGTCCTCGCGCCGCACCGGGATCGTATTGGCCTCGGGCGCGCTGCCGGCGCGCACGGAGATGTAGCCGCCCGCCTGTATCACCCCGTCCAGCGCGCGCCGGTCCACGACCAGGTCGCGCACGAGGGGGAAGGCGCCCGTGCAGAAAGGCTCCAGCGTGATGGTGGCGCCGTCGCGGAAGGCCCGCATGGGCAGGAGGCAGGTGGTGGTGCCTGGGAGGGGTCCGTGCGGGCGGCCATCCACCACGATGCCGCAGGCTCCGCATATCCCCTCGCGGCAATCGCTGTCGAAGGCGACCGGCGGCTCCCCGGTCGCGGCCAGCTCCTCGTTGAGGCGGTCGAGGACCTCGAGGAGGGTCATCTCGGGGCGCACGTCCTCGATCGGGTAGCGGACGAAGCCCCCCGCCTCGCGCGGATTGCGCTGCCGCCAGATCCGGAGCGCGACCTTCATGACGGCCTCACGTGTACGACCGCTCGTGCAAGGCGAGCGAGGCGAAGTGGAGCGGCTCGACCAGGCGCTCGGGCGCTCGGCCCTCCTCGCCGGGCATCCATGCCGCGACATGGGCGAAGCGCGTGTCGTCGCGGAGCGGTTCGCCGTCGTGCGTCTGGTGCTCCTCCCGGAAGTGGCAGCCGCAGGACTCCTCGCGCGCGAGCGCATCGCGGCACATCAGCTCGCCCAGCTCGAGGAAGTCGGCCACGCGGCCCGCCCGCTCCAGCTCCTGGTTGAGCTCGGTCGCCTCGCCGGGGAGCGCGAGGTCGTCCCAGAACGCCTCGCGCAGCCCCGCCACCTCGTCGATCGCCTTCGCCAGCCCCCCGCGGCTCCGCACGAGCCCGCATTGGTCCCAGAGCAGGCGGCCCAGCGCGCGGTGGAAATCACCCGCGGTGCGACGGCCGCCGATGGCGAGCAGCCGGTCCAGCCGCGCCCGCACCTGGGCCACCGCCCCGCGCGCCGCGGGCCCGTCCCCATCCACCGCCTGGAGGCGCGTGCCCGCCAGGTAGCCGGCCAGCGCGTAGGGCAGGATGAAGTAGCCGTCGGCCAGGCCCTGCATGAGCGCGCTCGCCCCCAGCCGGTTGGCGCCGTGGTCGGAGTAGTTCGCCTCGCCGATGACGAAGAGCCCGGGGAGATTGCTCATGAGGTCGTAGTCCACCCAGAGCCCGCCCATGGTGTAGTGCGCGGCGGGCGCGATGCGCATCGCCCCGCGGAGCGGGTCGTCGCCGGTGATGTGCGCGTACAGCTCGAAGAGGTTGCCGTAGCGCTCGCGCAGCACGTCGACGCCGAGCCGCCGTACGGCGTCCGTCAGATCGAGGTAGACGGCTCTCCCGCCCGGCCCCACACCGCGCCCGATATCCAACATTGTCTTGCACGCGCGAGACCCGAGGTCCCGGGGCACGAGATTGCCGAAGCGCGGGTAGCGGCGCTCGAGGAAGTAGTCGCGCTCCGCTTCGGGAATGTCCTGGGGCGGGCGCGCGTCGCCCATCCGCGTCGGCACCCAGAGCCGCCCGTCGTTCCGCAACGACTCGGACATGAGCGTGGTCTTGGCCTGCTGCTCGCCGGCCGCGGGCAGGCAGGTCGGGTGGAACTGGACGAAGCCCGGGTTGGCGAAGGCGGCTCCGCGACGATGCGCGCGCCAGATGGCGGTGGCGTTGGACGCCTTCGCATTGGTCGAGAGGTAGTACGCGTTGGCGTAGCCGCCGGTGGCCAGCACCACCGCATCGGCCAGGTGCGTCTCCAGCGCGCCCGTCAGCAGGTCGCGCGCGACCACGCCCCGCGCCCGCCCGTCCACCACGATGAGGTCGAGCATCTCGCGCCGCGGCAGCAAGCTCACGCCGCCCGCCGCCTCCTCCTTGGCGAGCGCGCCGTACGCGCCGAGCAGGAGCTGCTGGCCGGTTTGCCCTCGCGCGTAGAAGGTCCGCGAGACCAGCGTGCCGCCGAAGGAGCGGTTGGCGAGATGGCCGCCGTACTCGCGGGCGAACGGCACGCCCTGGGCCACCGCATGGTCGATGATGCGCGCGGAGAGCTCGGCGAGCCGGTAGACATTGGATTCGCGCGAGCGGAAGTCGCCGCCCTCGAGGGTGTCGAGGAACAGGCGTGCCACGCTGTCGCCGTCGTTCTGGTAATTCTTCGCGGCATTGATCCCGCCCTGCGCGGCCACGCTGTGCGCGCGGCGGGGCGAGTCGTGGAAGACGAGGCAGCGCACGCGATAGCCCAGCTCGGACAGCGTCGCCGCCGCGGAGGCGCCGGCCAGCCCCGCGCCGATCACCAGCACGGAGTGGAAGCGCCGGCGCGTCGGCCCCACCAGCGCCAGCCCGTCGCGATGCCGCGTCCACTGGGTCTCGAGCGGGCCGGACGGCACGCGCGGATCGAGCGCCGTCATCGCAGCCATCCCGCGAGCACGGCCAGCGGCACGGCGGCGAAGCCCAGCGCGACCGCCGCCGACACCGCCGCCACCGCCGGGCGGCGCCGCCGGCCCGCGCCGTCGGGCCAGACACCCAGGCTCCGCCCGGCCGCCCAGAGGCCGTGGAAGAGGTGAAGGCCCAGCAGCAGCGCGGCGCCCGCGTAGATCAGGGCGACCGCGGGCGAGCGCAGGCCGAGCACCACATTGGCGTAGACGTGACCCGGGAGGAAGCCGGGGTGGCCGACGCCCCACGTGAGGTGGAGCAGGTGGTAGACGATGAAGGCGAGCAGCAGCGCGCCGCCTACCCGCATGCTCCGGGCGGCCCAGCCCTCGGCCCGATGTGCCGCCCCGCGCGCAGACCGCGCCTGGCGCCGCGGTCGCGCCGCCCGGTCGGCGCGCGTGAGCGACACCACGCCGGCCACGTGGACGACCGCCGCGGCGGCGAGGCCGAGCCGCACCGCCCACAGGGCCAGGGGTATGCGCCGCAGGGCGGCCGCGTAGCCGTCCGCGGCCTCCGGCCCCGAGAACACCGTGAGGTTCCCTGCCACGTGGAGGACCACCCAGAGCCAGAGGAGCAGCCCGGAGGCCGCCACCAGGGCCTTCCGGCCGACCGTCGAGCGCCAGAGCCCGAGGAGCGTGTCCATGGCGTCATGGTGCCTGCCCGGCCATTCATCAGCCACATGCATTCGCGATCGGTCATGATTAAGGTAAACTTATGAATGACCATGCACGTGGAGACCCTCAAGACCTTCTGCGACCTGGTGGAGACGGGCAGCCTCTCGCGCGCCGCCCGCTTGAACCTCGTGTCGCAGTCCGCGGTGAGCCAGCAGCTCCGCGCGCTCGAGCGGCGCTACGGGCGGCGGCTCATCGAGCGCGCGCCGCGCATCGGCGCGCGGGCCACCGAGGCCGGGCGGCTGCTCTACGAGGAGGTCAAGCCGCTGCTCGATCGGCTGGGCACGCTCGAGCAGCGCCTGCGGGCGCGGCCGGACGTGGTGGCGGGGACGGTGCGGGTGGCGACGGTGTACAGCGTGGGGCTACACACCCTGCCGCCCACCATCAAGCGGTGCCTCGCCGAACATCCCGAGGTCAACGTGCGCCTCTCGTACCGGCGCACCAACGAGGTGTACGCGGCCTGTCTGGACGGCGAGGTGGACTTCGGCATCGTGGCGGTGCCGACGCGCCGGCCCGGGCTCGAGATCGCGCCGCTGGGCCACGACGAGCTGGTCATCGCGGCGCCGCCCAGCCATCCCATCGCGCGGCGGGCGCGCTGTCCGCTCGCCGCCCTCGACGGCCAGCCCTTCATCGGCTTCGACCGTGACATTCCCACGCGCCGCCTGGTCGACAGCCTGCTGCGCCGTCACGGCGTGCGCGTCAGCTACACCATGGAGCTCGACAATATCGAGACGATCAAGCGCTCGGTCGAGGCCGGCCTGGGCCTCTCGCTCCTGCCCGCGCCCACCCTCGTCGCCGAGGTGCGCGCGCGCAGCCTGGTGGCCCGCCCGCCCGCCGAGGGCCCCTTTCGGCGGCCCATCGGGGTGATCTACCGGCGCACACGAGAGATGTCCGCGGCGGGCCGGGCCTTCCTCGCCCTGCTGACCTCCGAACTGGGCTCGCTCCGCGCGCCTAGGCGCCGATAGCCGCGGCCAGGTCCGAGTAGTCCGCGTCCGGCAGCTCGGCGAACACGGGGTTGGAGAGGTACCGCTCGCCGAAGTCGCAGACGATGGACACGACCAGCTTCCCGCGGTTCTCCGGCCGGGCGGCGACCTGCAAGGCCACCCAGGTGATGGAGCCGGAGGAGATGCCGGCGAAGATGGCCTCCTCGCGTGCCAGGCGCCGGGCGGTGGCGATGGCGTCGTCCGTGGTCACCGTCACGATCTCGTCATAGACCTTCCGGTCGAGGTTCTCCGGGATGAAGCCCGCGCCGATGCCCTGCTGCTTGTGCGGCGAGGGGGCCCCGCCCGAGATCACCGGGCTCTCCGCGGGCTCGACGCAGACGATGCGGATGCCGGGCTTCTTCTCGCGCAGGAAGCGGCCGGCGCCGGTGATGGTGCCGCCGGTGCCCACGCCGGCCACGAAGACGTCCACCTGGCCGCCGGTGTCGGCCCAGATCTCCGGCCCCGTGGTCTGGTAGTGAATGGCGGGGTTGGCGGGATTCTCGAATTGCCGGGGGATCCAGGCGCGGTCCCCGAGCTTCTCGGCGATCTCCTCCGCCCGCGCGATGCAGGCCTTCATGCCCTTGGGGCCTTCGGTGAGCACCACCTTGCAGCCCAGGGCGCGGAGCATGTGCTGCCGCTCCACCGTCATCGTATCCGGCATGGTGAAGATGCAGCGGTAGCCCAGCGCCGCCGCCGCGTAGGCGAGTCCGATCCCGGTATTTCCGCTAGTTGGCTCGACGATGATCATGCCGGGCTTGAGGCGGCCCCGGTCGATCGCGTCCTTGATCATGGCGTACCCGATCCGGTCCTTGACCGAGTTGAACGGGTTGTGGCCCTCGTGCTTGATCGCGACGCGGGCGGGAAGGCCGGCGGCGAGCCGGTTGAGATAGATGAGGGGGGTCCCGCCCACCGTCTCCGTGATGTTCCCGTAGATCTTGCCGTGTGGCATGCGCGGCTCCTTTCGAACTCTCTGGGGAGTATAGTCAGCGAGCCATGGCTGGGCGCAAGCGGTTCATCATCGTCTTCGTGGTGGACGGCCTCCGACCCGACGCCATCACCGCCGAGGACACGCCGACGCTCCACCGACTGCGGGCCGAGGGCGTCGACTTCGCGAACAGCCACGCGGCCTTTCCCACCGTGACCCGCGTCAATGCCGCCGTCATCTCGACCGGCACCCAGCCGGGTACCAACGGTATCGTCGGCAACCAGATCTATGTTCCCGCGGTGGATCCGCGCCGGGCGCTGGATACCGGAAACGTGCGGAACCTGATCCGGGTGGACGAGACGACCGCGGGGCAGCTGTTGCTGGCGCCGACCCTGGCCGAGCGGCTCCAGGCGCATGGCCTGCGGCTCGTCGGCGTCAGCTCGGGCTCGACCGGCAGCGCGTTCCTCCTCAATCCACGGGCGCCGGCGGGCGTCGGCGCCCTCGTCAACGGGTATCTCGACCCGGGCCGGACGGTCGCATATCCAGCCGACGTGAGCGCGGCCGTGCTCGCCAAGTTCGGACCGGCGCCCCCCAAGGCCGGCGCGGATCGGTATGACGAGCCGGTGGCATGGACCCAGCGGGTGCTCCGCGAGTACGTGCTGCCCGAGCTCGCTCCCGACGTGGTGATCAACTGGCTGACGGAGCCGGATCACAGCCAGCACACGCGCGGCGTGGGCTCGCCGGCCGCCCGCGCCGCGCTCCGGCACGACGACACCGAGATCGCGCGCGTGCTGGCCGCCATGGACGCGCTCGGCCTGACCGCAGCGGCCGACGTCTTCGTCGTCTCGGATCACGGGTTCACCACCAATACTGCCGGCGTGGACGTGGGCCGCGAGCTGATCGAGGCGGGGCTCAAGGCCGCGGCCGACTCCGCCGACGTGGTGCTCGCCAGCAGCGGGCAGTCAGTGGGACTGCACGTCGAGGGGCAGGCGCGCGAGCGCATCGCCGCGATCGCGCGCTTCGTGCAGTCGCGCGAGTGGGGCGGCGTGGTGTTCACCGAGGGCCGGGCCCCCGGCGATCCGCATGGAGCGGTCGAGGGGACCTTCGCTCTCGAGCTGATCCATCTGGCGCATCCCGGGCGCGCGTCCCGGACCTGCTGCTCACGTTCCCGTGGAGCTCGCGGCCGAATGCCTTCGGCGTGCCCGGCTCCGACCTGGCGAATGTGAGCGGGGGCGCCGCGCCCTACTTCAGCGACCACGGCAGCATGAGCCCCTGGAACATCCGCAATGCCGGCCTCGCCTGGGGCGTGGACTTCAAGAAGCGAGTCGCGGTGCGGACGCCCAGCGGCAACGTGGATCTGGCGCCGACCATTCTCTGCCTGCTCGGCCTTGGAGAGGCCGGCGGCCTCGACGGACGGGTGCTGGCGGAGGCCATCGAGGGCGGCCCGGACCCGGAGCAGATGGCGGTGGAGACGCGCGTTCATATGGTTGAAGCGGCGGCCTATCGCGCCGCCGTCCAGGTGAGCACGGTGGCCGGCCACCGCTATGTCGACAAGAGCTGGCGCATTCTCTAGGAGGGGGAGGACCCATGGACTTCGGCGCGGCGATCTTCTTCACGGATTACTCGATGGGCCCGGTCGAGCTGGGGCGCGCGCTCGAGGAGCGGGGATTCGGCTCGCTGTGGGCGCCCGAGCACTCGCATATCCCGCTCTCGCGCCGGACGCCGTTCCCGCAGGGCGGGGACCTGCCGAAGAAGTATTACGACGTCATGGATCCCTTTGTCACGCTGGCGGCGGCCGCCGCGGCGACCACGCGCCTGCAGGTGGCCACCGGCGTGTGCCTCGTCGTCCAGCGCGATCCCATCCAGACCGCGAAGGCGGTGGCCAGCCTCGACCAGGTCTCGGGCGGGCGCGTCCTCTTCGGCATCGGCGCGGGCTGGAACGCGGAGGAGATGGCGGACCACGGGACGGAGTTCAAGACGCGCTTCCAGGTCATGCGGGAGCGGGTCGAGGCGATGAAGGCGATCTGGACGAAGTCCAAGCCGGAGTATCAGGGCGAGTTCGTCAACTTTCCCCCGATGATGACCTGGCCCAAGCCCGTGCAGAAGCCCCACCCGCCGGTGATCGTGGGCGGCGCCTATCCCCACGGCGCGCGGCGGGCCATCGCCTTCGGGGACGGCTGGGTCCCCCATGCGCGCCGGCCCGCCTATGGCGACGTGCTCGGGCTCCTGCCGGATTTCCGCAAGCTCGCCACCGAAGCGGGCCGCGACCCAGCCACCCTCCCGATCACGATCTTCGGCGTGGCCGAGGACCCCGACCTCGTGAAGCGGTATCGCGATGCCGGGGTGGCGCGGGTGGTGTTCAACCTGACGCCCGCGGGCGCGGATGAGGTGCTGCCGGTGCTGGACCGGTGCGCGGGGCTGATGCGAGGGGTGGGTGCGTGAATGATGTTCTCTGAAGTATAGTGAAGCGGTCGGCAGCCGCGACACAGGGGGAGACCAGGACTGATGCGATACGAGGCACCAGAGTCGGTGGAAGGAGCGGTCGCGCTTCTCGCGAGCGCGACGGGCGAGGCACGGGTACTGGCGGGGGGCACCGATCTCCTGGTCCAGATGCGCGCGGACGTGGTGGATCCCGAGCTCATCGTCGACATCAAGAAGATCGCCGAGACGCGCGCGATCACGGAGGAAAAGGGCGGCTGGCGCATCGGCGCCGCGGTGACGGGCGCCGAGCTCAAGGAGCATGCGCGGCTCAAGCAGGCCTGGCCGGGCGTGGTGGAGGCGGCGAACCTCATCGGCTCCACCCAGGTGCAGGGTCGGGCCACGCTTGGGGGCAATCTCTGCAATGGCTCTCCTGCGGCCGACAGCGTGCCCGCGCTCATCGCGGCGGGGGCAATGGCCACTCTGGCCGGTCCCAAGGGCAAGCGCGATCTGCCGGTCGAGGACGTCATGCTGGGGCCCCGCAAGCTCGCGCTCACCAAGGGTGAGATCGTGGTGTCCTTTCTCCTGCCGCCCCGCCCGCCGCGCTCCAGCGACGCCTACCTCCGTTTCATTCCCCGGACCGAGATGGATATTGCCGTGGTGGGCGCCGGAGTGAGCCTGACCCTCGATGCCGGCGGGACCATCACCGCGGCGCGGGTGAGCCTGGGGGCGGTGGCGGCGCGGGTGCTGCTGGTGCCCGAGGCGGCCCAGGCCATCATCGGGAGCCGGCTGGACAAGCCGGCGCAGGACCGGCTCGAGGCGGCCGCGCGGGCAGCCTGCCGGCCCATTGACGACAAGCGAGGCACTACCGAGTTCCGCATCGACGTGGCAGCCGTGCTGACCCGGCGCGCTGCCCTGATCGCGCTGGACCGAGCGAGGGCGAGCTGATGGCCAAGCACCATATCGGGGCGACGGTGAACGGAGATCCGGTCGAGTTCCTCTGCGAGACGGAGGACACGCTTCTCGACGTGCTCCGCGACACGCTGAATCTCACCGGCAGCAAGGAAGGGTGCTCCTCCGGGGACTGCGGCGCGTGCAGCGTGATGCTCGACGGCCGGCTGGTCTGCTCCTGCCTCGTGCTGGGCTGCGAGGTGGGCGGGCGATCGGTCGAGACCATCGAGGGCATGGCCAAGGGCGAGACGCTGCATCCGCTTCAGAAGCGGTTCCTGGAGAGCGCCGCGCTCCAGTGCGGCATCTGCACCCCGGGCTTCCTGGTCGCCAGCAAGGCGCTTCTCGAGCGAACGACCAGCCCGACCGAGCACGAGGTGCGCTACTGGCTGGCCGGCAACCTCTGCCGATGCACCGGGTACGACAAGATCGTGAGCGCGGTGATGGACACGGCCGCGGCAATGAGAAAGGGATAGATCATGGCCGAGACGAATGGGCATTCCCAGGGGAATGGGCAGCACGTTGTCGGTACCCGCACCGTCCGCCCGGACGGACTGGACAAGGTCACCGGTCGCGCCCGCTTCGGCGCCGACTTCAACCTGGCCGGCCAGCTCATCGGCCGGGTGCTGCGGAGCCCGCACCCGCATGCGCGCATCGTCTCGATCGACACCTCGAAAGCGGAGGCGCTGCCCGGCGTGAAGGCCGTGGTGACCCGGGACGATTTCCCCGACCAGCCGTCGGAGTTCATCCCCGCCGGCGAGATGATGATGAACTACAAGGACGTGGTGCGGAACGTCATGGCCCGCGAGAAGGTGCTGTACGAGGGGCACGCGGTGGCCGCGGTGGCCGCCACCAGCACCGCCATCGCCCGGCGCGCGGTCAAGCTCATCGACGTGAAGTACGAGGTGCTGCCCCACGTCATCGACGTGGTCGAGGCCATGCGCCCCGACGCCCCGCTGCTCCACGACGATCTCTTCACGGCGGGGGTCGAGCCCAAGCCCGAGAAGCCCTCCAACATCGCCAAGCGCGTGGAGGTCAAGCAGGGCGACGTCGAAGCCGGCTTCAAGCTGGCCGACATCATCGTCGAGCGCGAGTTCAAGACCGCGCCGGTACACCAGGGCTATATCGAGCCGCATGCTGCCCTCGCCACCGTCTCCGAGGATGGCTCCGCCGAGGTTTGGACCACCACCCAGGGCCACTTCATCGTGCGCGCCCACTGCGCCCGGCTGCTCGGGCTGGACATCGGCAAGGTCCGCGTCACCGCGACCGAGATCGGCGGCGGCTTCGGCGGCAAGACGGTGGTTTATCTCGAGCCGCTGGCCATCGCGCTGTCCCGGAAGGCCAATCGCCCGGTGAAGATGGTCATGTCGCGCGAGGAAGTGTTCAAGGCCTCCGGCCCGACCTCCGGCGCGACGGTGCGGGTGAAGATGGGCGCCACCAAGGGCGGCAAGTTCGTGGCGGGCTTCGCGGAGCTCAAGTACCAGGCGGGCGCCTTCCAGGGCTCGCCGGTGCAGCCCGGCACCATGTGCGCCTACGCGCCTTACGACATCGAGCACGTGTACGTGATCGGCTACGACGTGGTGTCGAATCGGCCGAAGGTGGCGGCGTATCGGGCGCCCGGCGCGCCGATCTCGGAGTACGCGGTCGAGAGCGTGGTGGACGAGATCGCCAAGAAGCTCGACATCGACCCCATCGACCTCCGCATGCAGAACGCCGCGCGCGAAGGCACCAAGGCGGCCTACGGCCCCAAGTTCGGCCCCATCGGGCTCGAGGAGACACTGAACGCGATCAAGAAGACCGAGCACTGGAACGCCCCGCTGCGGAAGTGGCAGGGCCGCGGCGTGGCCTCCGGCTTCTGGTTCAATATCGGCGGCGAGACCTGCGTCTCGCTGACGGTGAACGAGGACGGCACGGTCTCGCTGATGGCGGGCACGCCCGATATCGGCGGGCTGCGCGCCTCCCTGGCCGCGGTGGCCGCGGACGAGCTGGGCGTGCCCTACGACAAGGTGCGCCCCATCATCGGCGACACCGGCTCGCTGGGCTTCAACTTCCTCACCGGCGGCAGCCGCTCGGCCTTCTCGGGCTCCATGGCCATCGTGGAGGCGGCCAAGCAGATCAAGGCGGACCTCTGCGCGCGCGCCTGCAAGCTGTGGGAGGCCAAGCCGGACCAGGTCGAGTTCTCGGAGGGCCACGTGCGACCGCTGGGCGCGCTGGCCGAGAAGGTCAAGCCGATGTCGGTGGTGGACTTCGCCAAGGTGGCCGGCAAGACCGGCGGGCCCATCGGCGGCGTGGGGCGCATCAATGCCCAGGGCGCCGGGCCGAGCTTCGGGACCCACCTGGTGGACCTCGAGGTGGATCCGGAAACCGGCCGGACCACCATCCTGCGCTATACCGTCGCCCAGGACGCGGGGCGGGCGCTGCACCCCGCCTATGTCGAGGGACAGTACCAGGGCGGCGCGGTGCAGGGGATCGGCTGGGCGCTGAACGAGGAGTACATCTACGGCGAGGACGGCAAGCTGCAGAACGCCGGCTTCCTCGACTACCGCATGCCGGTGGCCTCCGACGTGCCGATGATCGACGCCATCCTGGTCGAGGTAGCCAACCCCAAGCATCCGTATGGCGTCCGCGGCGTCGGCGAGACGCCCATCGTCCCGCCGCTGGGGGCCATCGCCAACGCCATGGAGGCCGCCACCGGCATCCGCTTCACCGAGCTGCCGATGTCGCCGCCCAAGGTGCTCAAGGCACTCAAGGACAAGGGCCTCGCCAAGGTCTGAGATCGGACATGGCGAAGGTGGTGCTGATTGGCAACCTCGCCCAGCTCACGGGGGGCATCGCCGAGTTTCAGCTTGCGGTTTCGTCGGTGAAGCAGCTCTTCGATCAGCTCGGCGCTCTGCATCCGGAACTCCGCCGCCACCTCGATGACGGGGTGGCGGTGGCCATCGACGGCCAGATCTACCAGGACTCGCTGCTGGAGCCCATCGCGCCCGACAGCGAGGTCTATCTCCTCCCGCAGATCGCGGGAGGAGCGATGTCCCCCTGATCCGCCGCGGTCTCGCCGCGCTCGCCCTCGTGGTGCTCGGCGTGCTGGCCGTCCGCGCGGACGCCCAGAGTCTCTTCGACTACATCTCCTTCGACGGCGTCGACTATGTTCGGTGGGCGGAGGAGCCCGGCCGGTTGCTGGAGCGGGGCGACCTCGGGCCCGAGTTCGGCGTGGTCACGTGCTCCTTCGGAGAGGACTCCCGGAGCTGTCCCTACGGGATCGACGCGGGTGCGGCATACATGCCGGCGGGGACGCGCATCCATGCCGTCCGCGGCTACGCGACGGATTTCCGGCTCGCCGCGGTGTGGAAGGACCGGATCTTCCTCTACCAGGCCTGGCGGAACCCGCGCGCTCGGACGGGCCGTGACCTCTTCGACATCGGCGGCAAGGTGCGGGCCATCGACGTGCAGCGCGGCGAGGCGGCGGCGTCTGGGGTAGGGGTGCACGCCACCATCGCCGGGCCCCGGGACGTCGAGGCGCTCGTGGACCTGATCGTGCGCGCGGCGGTGCGACGGCCGTCTCCGCACGCGGTGGGCGAGCCGCGCTACTGGCTCACCTTCTGGCTGACCGACGGGACCACCCTGGGCCGGCCCTATTTCCCCGACTCGGGCGAGCTGCTGGGCGGGGTGGTACTGCCCGCGGAGTTCCGCGCCCTCGTCGAGGGCCACCTCCCCGACTGACTACGCGCGCGGGCGCTCACTGCCGCAGCGGCAGCGTGAACGTGAACGTCGAGCCGGCGCCGAGCTGGCTCTCCACCCAGATCTTTCCGCCGTGGAGCTCGATGAATTTCCGTGAGAGGGCCAGCCCGAGCCCGGTGCCCTCCGCCTTCTTGTCCGCCGTCCCCACCTGCCGGAACTCCTCGAACACGGCGTCCTGATCCGCCGGCGCGATGCCGATGCCGGTGTCCGCGACGGACACCTCTGCCACATGGTCGACCAGACGGACCCTGACGTCGATGCGTCCCCCCTCCGGCGTGAACTTCAAGGCGTTCGACAGCAGGTTCAGGAGCACCTGCTTCACCTTCCGCTCGTCGCCGTCGATGGCGCCGAGACGCTCGTCGATGGCGCTGCCCAGCCCGATCTCGCGCCGGCTCGCCCGCTCTCGCACCAGGATCAGGGCGCTCTCGATCGCGCTCGGCAGGTCGAACTCGGACCGCTCCAGCTCCATGCGCCCCGCCTCGATCTTCGAGAGATCGAGGATGTCGTTGATCAGCGAGAGCAAGTGCTGCCCGGAGCCGTGGATGTCCTTCAGGTACTCGTCCTGCTTCTCGTTCAGCTCGCCGAACATGCGCTCGGTCAGCACCTCCGAGAAGCCGATGATGGCGTTCAGCGGCGTGCGCAGCTCGTGCGACATGTTGGCGAGAAACTCCGACTTGTGACGGCTGGCGGCCTCGAGCTGGGCGCTCTTGTCGGCGATCTCACGGAAGAGGCGGGCGTTCTGGATCGCCAGCGCCGACTGGGTGGTGAAGGTCTTCAGGACCTCGATGACCTCGGGGGGGAACTCGCCGGGCGCCTTCCGGGTGAAGGACAGGCTGCCGATGATCTGGTTCTCGCGGAGCAGGGGCACCGCGAGGAGCGCCCGGTACCCGAATCGGAGGAGCGTGTCCCGGACGCCGCTCTGGTAGGCCCCGGCCTCGGTGATGTCGGGGACCTGGACGGGCTCGCGCATCTCGGCGGCGCGTCCCATGAGCCCTTCGCCCTTCCGGAGCGGCGTCGCCTGGAGCGCCTCGACGAAGTCCGCGTCGTAGTTGTGGGTGGCCCGTAGCTCGAACCGTTCGGCGCCGGCATCGTACTCGAAGATCGCGCAGCCGGCCCCGCCGGCCAGCTGGCTGGCCCGCGAGACGATGGTGTCGAGCACCGTCTCGACGTCGAGCGTCGAGCTCACCGCCCGGCTGACCTCGCCCAGCGCCGTCAGCTTCTCGACCGACCGCGTCAGCTCGCCCGTCCGCGCCTCCAGCTCCTTGAAGAGCCGCACGTTCTCCACGGCGATGACCGCCTGGTCGGCGAAGGTCTTCACCAGATCCAGCTCGCTGCCGGAGAACGGTCCGGGCTCGGCCCGCGCCACAAAAATGACGCCGATGGGAGCGCCTTCCCGCAGCATGGGGACAAAGAGACCGCTTCGATAGCCGATCGCGCGGGACAGGGTTTGATGCTGGTACTCCGGCTCGGCCTCGACATCGGGTATGTGGATAACCGCGCGATCGAGAATCGCCCGCCCGACCCAGAGGTCCCGGGTTGGGCGCGCCGGGAAGAGGCGGTGCAGCTCCTCGAGGGCTTCGGGGGTGTAGTTGTGGTGAGCGACCGAATGGATCAGCTCGCCATCGAATTGAAGGAGCGCGCTGAAGAGGCCGTCGCACAACCGCACCGCGTTCCTGACGATGGTGTCGAGCACCGGCTGCACGTCGGTCTGAGACCGGCTGATCACGCGCAGGATCTCACTCGTCGCCGTCTGCTGCTCGAGCGCCTCGGTGATTTGCGCGTGGGCGTGGGTCAATGCGTGATTGTTTTGCTGCAGCTCGGTGAACAACCGCACATTCTCGATGGCGATGACCGCCTGGTCGGCGAAGGTCTTCAGCAGCGACCTCTCGGGGGCGGCGAAGCGACCCGGTTCCCGGCGCGTCACCACGATGGCCCCCACCGCCTGTCCATCGTGCAGCATGGGTACGGCGAGCAAGCTTCGGATCCCGAGTATTCGCCCGGTATCCCGTGACATCTTGATCGCGGAGGAATCCTCTGTGTCCGGAACCTCATACTCCGAGCGCGTCAGGACCGCGAGTCCCGGGACAGAGTCTCTGCCCACCGGCCGAGGATACCGAGCGCGGGCGGTAGCGAGCGCTTCAGGGGAGCCGCCATAGTTAGCCGGATGGTGCAGCATCCCGCCCTCGACCCGGAACACTGCCGAAGTGGCTCCATTACAGAGCCGCAGGGCGCTCCGCACTATGGTGTCGAACACCGGTTGAACGTCGGTAGGGGAGCTCGAGATGACACGCAAGATCTCGGCCGTCGCCGTCTGCTGCTCCAGCGACTCGGTCAGGTCACGGTTACGGGTCTCGAGCTCCTTGAAGAGCCGCACATTCTCGATGGCGATGACCGCCTGGTCGGCGAAGGTCTTCAGCAGCTCGATCTGTTTGTCGGTGAAGGCCGAGGGCTCCAGGCGCCAGGCGTTGATGACACCGACAAGTTGGCCTTCACGGAGCATCGGCACCGACAAGATGCTGCGCGCCCCATCGAGCGAGTAGGACGGCACCTTCGCCGGAGAGAACCTGGAATCGGCGAGGACGTCCGCCACGTGGACCACGCTGCGCTCCAGCGCCGCCAGTGCGACCGGGCTCTGACCTGCCTGCGGCCGGGCGCGCGCCGTCCGAAGAAATTCGGCGAAGCGCGGTGACACATTCTCGGTGGCCGCCGCGGTCAGCGCCTCGCCGTCCCAGAGGAAGAGGATGGAGAAGCTCGCCTCACAGAGACGGTTCGTGCTGGCCAGGATCGTCTTGAAGACCGGCTCGACGTCGGTGGGTGAACTGCTGATGACGCTAAGGATTCGGCTCGTCGCCGTCTGTTGCTCCAGGCTCTCGGCCAGGCGCTTCGCCATCTCACGACGCTTGGCGGTTTCGTTCTTCAGCGCCCTCCGGGCGGCCGCGAGAGCGGGTTTGACTTTCGCCCTCGCGGGCTTCGCACGCTTCGCCTTCCGCATGTCCGCGATTGACTACGCGCGCTGGAGATCGCGCGTGAGCGCCGGGGCCACGTCGGACGCGAAGAGCCGCATGGAGCGGAGCGCATGCCGGGTGTCGAGCCCGGGCAGCGCCATCAGCAGCAGCACTCGCTGATAGCCGGTGGCCTGGAGATAGGACTGCAGCCCCTCCCGCACCTCGCCCGGCGTGCCGACCAGGGCCCAGCCATCGTCCAGATAGCTCTGGAAGGAGCGCAGGCGCAGCAGCGAGCGGTCGAAGGAGCCGGGGACGGAGCCGCCGGTGGCGTCCGAGCGTAGCGCCGCCATCTTCCGCTGATAGCCCATGAAGGCGGGCTCCACGGCCTCGAGGGCCTCGCCGCGGTCGGGCGCCACGTGCACCACCCGCATGCCCCAGGATCGGCGCTCGAGAGCCTCGATCTCCGCAGCCGTGCGGCCCGCGGCGGTGGAGGCCTCCCGATACACGGCATGCCGCCGGACGAGCTCGTCCACCGGCACGAAGAAGGACGACTGGGTGGGCAGGCCGAGGAGCGCGGCCGAGCGCACGCTGTCCTCGCTGTTGGCGGCGATGTAGAGCGGGGGATGCGGGCGCTGCGTGGGGCGCGGGCGCACGTGGAGGCCCTCGGCCGAGTGGAACCGGCCCTGGAAGTCGAAGGGCGCGCCGCTCCAGCACTGCCGCATCAGGGCGATGCCTTCCTCGACCCGGCCGCGGCTGTCGGCGCGGTCGGACTGGAACGTCTGGTAGTCCTGCAGCGTGCCGCCGCGCCCGATCCCCACCTCGAGACGGCCCCCGCTCACCACGTCCAGCACCGCGAGCTGCTCGGCCAGGTCCACGGGATGGTGCAGGGGGAGCAGGCTCACCCCCATGCCGAGGCGCAGCGTGGTGGTGCGGGCGGCGACGAAGGCAGCCAGGACCGGGGGGACGGGACAGAGGCCGTAGTCGTTGAAGTGATGCTCGGCGATCCAGGCCGAGGAATAGCCGAGGGCTTCGGCGGCCAGCATCTGCTCGAGCGCGGAGTCGTACACTGCCGCCTCGCTCCACTGCTCGTCGCGCTGCATGAGGAAGAAGAGACCGAATTCCATGAGTCCCCCGGTCAGGATTTCATGACCTTCGCGTAGGCATCGAGCCGCGGCAGGATCGACTCGCGCCCCTCCGACGGCAGCCCGAAGATCGCGCGCACCACCCCGGCGGCCGCGAGGCCGTCCAGGACCTCGCGCTTGGGGGGAGCGAAGAAGATGGAGACCGGCGCGGAGCGGGGATCGCGGCCGGCCTGCTTCAAGCGCTCGTGCAGCTCCGCGATGCGCGGCACCGGGTTGGTGTGGGGCCGGAGGATCGGCATCCAGCCGTCGCCGAACTCCACCACCCGGTCGAACGTCTTCGCTCCGTCGCCGCCGATGATGACGGGCGGGTGGGGCTTCTGCAGCGGCTTCGGGTCCGCCCAGATCTTGTCGAAGCGCACGAACTCGCCCTGGAAGCTCGCTTCCTTCTGGGTCCAGATGGCCTTCATGGCGAGGACGCGCTCGCGGAGGAGCCGCCAGCGGCTCTTCCACACGGTGCCGTGGTTCTCCATCTCTTCCGCATTCCAGCCACCCCCGATGCCGAAGAGGACCCGACCGCCCGACAGGCGGTCGAGGGTGGCCACTTCCTTGGCGGTGACGATGGGATCGCGCTCGATGACGAGACAGATGCCGGTGCCGAGGCGAAGCCGCTTGGTGGCCCCGGCCGCCGCCATCAGCGCGACGAAGGGGTCATAGGCCGACCAGTACTCGCGGGGCAGCTCGCCGCCTCCCGGCCAGGGGCTGCGCCGGCTGGCGGGAATATGGGTGTGCTCGGGGAACCACACCGACTCGAAGCCGCGCTCCTCGAGGGCCCGGGCCAGGTCGTCCGGGGCCATCGAGTACTCGGTGGGGAACATCACGACGCCGTGGTCCATGATGGGCCTCCTTGGGCTCGCGGCCAAGCATACGCCAGGCGGGACCGCCCGTGCTCGCCGGTCAATCGGGCACACGTTCCGGACCCCGCGAGACGCCGTCACGCGCTGAGCGCGTCGCGCGCAGGGCATCCCCGCTGCGGTAGCATGGGCGGGTGACACCGCCCGGCCATGTCGTGGTGTGCGGCGCCGGCGTCGTGGGCGCCGCGGTCGCCTATTTCCTCGCCGAGCGCGGGGTGGCGGTCACCGTGGTGGAGCGCACGGGGGTGGCCTGCGCCGCCTCGGGCAAGTCCGGCGGCTTCCTCGCCCTGGACTGGTGCGACAGCTCGCCGCTGGGTCCGCTGGCCCGCGCGAGCTTCGCGCTCCATGCCGACCTCGCCCGCGAGCTCGGTGCCGACTATGGCTACCGGCGCATGGATACCTTCATGGTGGCCGCGCGCGAGGGGGCGGCCGTGCGCGGCGGCCACCGGATTCCCGCGCCGTCATGGCCCAAGCCGTCATGGATGGACGGCCGCGCCATCGTCGCGAGCACGCTCGGCTCCACCGAGACCACCGCGCAGGTGCATCCCGCCCGCTTCACCACCGCGCTGCTGGACGCCGCGCGGGCGAAGGGCGCCACCCTGCGCCTGGGCGTGGTGGAGGGAGTGGCGGTGCGCAACGGCGTGGCCCGCGGCGTCCAGGTGAGCGGCGAGACGCTCGTCGCCGACGCCGTGGTCCTCGCCCTGGGCCCGTGGACCAGCCGCGCCGCGCGGGGGCTGCGCCTTCCCGCGGTGCGCGGGCTCAAGGGCTATAGCGTGACGCTCGCCGGGGCGGACGTGCCCGCGCACGCGCTCTTCATGGACTACCGCACCGCCGACGGCCGCGCGCTGGAGCCCGAGATCATCCCGCGGCCGGACGGCGAGGTCTATGTGTGCGGGATGGCCGATCGGCAGCCGCTGCCGGAGTCGGCGGAGGGCGTGGAGGTCAGCGAGGCCGCCTGCGCCGTGCTCGCCCGCGCCGCCGGCCAGGTCGCCGCAATCCTCGCCGGGGCGACCGTCACCCGGCGGCAGGCCTGCTATCGTCCCGTCACCGACGACGGGCTCCCCCTCATCGGCCCCGTGCCCGGCGTCGCGGGCGCCTACGTGGCGACCGGGCATGGCCCCTGGGGCATGCTCAATGCGCCCGCCACCGGGCTCGCGCTGGCGGAGCTGATCGCCGGCGGCGCGGCGAAGGTGGTGGACCTCCGCGCCTTCGATCCCGCGCGCTTCCGCGCGTAGCTCAGCGGGGGGCGCGGAGACCGGCGGCGGCGAGGCGCGGGAACACCGTGTCGCGGAACGCGGCCACCTCCGCCTCCGGTGGGGCGAAGGTCAGGAGCGGCATCAGGTAGAGGTTCCGCACTCCCAGCCTGGCGAGCTCGACCACGCGCGCGGCGCAGTCCTCCGGCGTGCCGATGAGCCCGATGGCGTCGCAGAGCTGCGCCACCACCTCGTCGGGGACGAATGACGTGGCCTTGATGGCGGCCTCCCAGTCATGCGCGTGGGAGAGATCGGGATAGACCTGGTGTACCGCGGCGGGGATCTCGAGCGGAGGCAGCGTGAGGCCGGCGGGCCCGAGCCAGTAGCCGCCCCAGCGCAGGATGCCCCAGTGCACCGCGGTGGGGCGCGCCATGCGCCGCGCCTCCTCGGTGGTCTTCATGGTCGCCGTCCGCACCGCCCAGATGACCTCGAGGTCGTCGACCTTTCGTCCCGCCCGCCGGGCTCCGCGCTCCAGATGGCCGAGCGCGGTCTCCACGATGCCGCGATTCGATCCCACCAGCAGGAGCACGCCGTCGGCGACCTCCCCCGCCACCTCGATGGCCTTGGGGCCGGACGCCGCCATCAGGACGGGGATGCGGCGACCCGAGGCGTAGCCGAGACGTCCCGGCGTGCCTCCGAAGTCGACGGACTTGCCGGCCAGGAGCTCGCGCACCGACTGGATGCAGGCGCGCATCTCGGCCAGGGTGCCCGGCGCGCGGCCGATGGTGCTGGCCGAGGTGTAGCCGGTGCCGATCACGAACTTCACGCGTCCCGGCGCCAGCTCCTCCACGGTCTGGATCGCGCTCGCCAGCACGGACGCGTGACGGGTGAAGGGATTGGTGACGGCGGGAAAGAGCGCCATCCGCGACGTGTGCGCGGCGGCCTGGCCCAGCACCACGAAGGTGTCGCGGCTGAGGAGCTGGCTGTCGAGGATGCCGGCGCCGTCGAAGCCCGCCGCCTCGATGGACTGGATGAAGCGCACGAGGTCGGGCATGGGCGCGGTGCCGGGGACACGGAGGTGGACGCGGACGGGCTCGCTCATTGGTCGGGGTCCTCGCTGCGGCGGAGTATAACCTGCGCGTGATATAGTTGGCGCCGCTCGATCCGGTGAGCCTGGCGCTTCACTCCAATGACGGAGGGCCCCCTCGATGACCGTCCCCGGCCGCATTCTCACGCTCGCCCTCGCCCTGGCCCTGGCCGTGCCCCTGGTCGGGCCTTCGCCCGCGCCCGCCGTCGACGACGTCAAGATCGCGCTGGTCGCCCCGCTCTCCGGCCGCTGGGCGCGCCAGGGACAGCTCAAGAAGATGGGCGCGGAGATGGCGATCGAGGAGATCAATAGCCAGGGCGGCATCAAGGCCCTGGGCGGCGCCAAGATCGTCCTGCGCGAGGCCGACGCGGGGGACAGCGTGGAGAAGGCGGTGAGCGCCGCCCAGCGCGTCCTCACGCGCGAGAAGATCAGCGCGGGCATCGGCTCCTGGCTCAGCTCGTTCACGCTGGGTGTCACCGAGGTGGCGGAGCGGCTGCAGGTGCCGTGGCTATCGCTCTCGTACGCGGACAGCATCACGGAGCGCGGCTTCAAGTACACCTTCCAGACTTCCCCGGTGTCCTCCCAGCAGGCGGAGCAGGCCCTGGACCTGGTGGTGGACCTCGCGAAGAAGAACAACCAGCCGATCAAGAAGGCGGCGCTGGTGGGCGACAATACCGCCGCCACCGTATTCTTCTTCAAGCCGCTCCGGGAGAAGCTGCTCAAGGAAAAGGGCATCGAGCTGGTGGTGGACGAGGTGTGGACGCCGCCGCTGGCGGACGCCACCTCCATCGTGCAGAAGCTCCGCACCACCCAGCCCGACCTCGTCTTCTACGGCGCCACCAATTTCCCGGACTCCATCCAGGTGCTCCAGAAGGTGAAGGAGTTCGGGCTCAAGACCCATATCCAGGGGGTGGGCGCGTGGCTGGTCACCCCGGAGTACGTGACCACGGTGGGCAAGGAGCTCCTCGAGAGCATCCAGTCCGTCGTCGCCTCCCATCCGCTCAAGGGCCAGGAAGAGCTGGTGAAGAAGTTCGTGAAGCGGACGGGCGAGCCCTTCATGACCCAGGATCCGCTCTGCACCTACGCGCATGTCTGGCTCATCAAGGAGGCGGCCGAGCAGGCGAAGTCGGCCGACCCCAAGGCCATTCGTGACGCCCTGGCCAAGATCGACCTGACCACCGGGCCTGCCGCCGGCGCGCTGGCGCCGGGGCGCATCCGGTTCGACGAGCGGGGCCGCCGGATCGGCGCAGTACCGCTCATCGTGCAGTGGCAGAAGGGCGAGCCGTACACGGTGGTGCCGGCGAACCTGGCCACGCGGCCCATCGTCTGGACCAAGTAGCGCGCCGCCCCGGCGCGCCGTCGTGGCCAGCGAGCTCACGCAGTACGTCGTGACGGGCCTGCTCGTGGGGGGCGTCTATGCCCTCATGAGCGTCGGGCTCGCTCTCATCTTCGGCGTCATGCGCGTGGTGAACTTCGCGCAGGGCGACTTCATGATGCTGGGGATGTACCTGACCTATTTCTACGCGGTGGCGCTGGGCATCGATCCGCTGCTCGGCGCGCTGGTGACCATCCCGCCCTTCTTCGTGGCGGGGCTCGTCCTCCATCGCGTCTTTCTCGCGCGCGTCACCGGGGGCGGCGACCCGAATCGCGAGATGGATGCCCAGCTCATCCTGACCCTCGGCATGTCGCTCATCATCACCAATGCCACCACCATGATCCTCTCGCCCACGCCGCGGGCGATCCGGACGGCCTACGCCACCCAGGCGTTCGCGCTCGGGCCGGTGCTGCTCAACCAGGCGCGGACGTATGCCTTCCTCATGGCGATCCTGCTCTCGGGCGCGATGTACGCCTTCCTCACCCGGACCGATCTCGGCAAGGCGCTGCGCGCGGCGGCGGACGATCCGGAGGCGGCGAGCTATCAGGGGATCAACGTGCGCGCGATGCACGGCGTCGCCTTCGGGGTGGGGATCGCCCTGGTGGCGGCCGCGGGCGGGCTGCTCGCCACCTACTACCCGATCGAGCCCAATGTCGCCGTCAACTTCATCGTGCTGATGTTCGTCGCCGTGGTTCTCGGTGGCCTGGGGAGCATACCCGGCGCTTTCGTGGGGGGGCTCGCGATCGGGCTGGTGCAGTCCCTCACCCTGCTCGTGCTGCCGCTCCAGCTCCAGAACGTCGGGGTCTTCGTCGCGTTCCTGGGGGTCCTCTACGTGCGGCCGCAGGGTCTCTTCGGCCGCCGCGCCCGGACCGTCTAGCGGTGATGCCCCGCGCACGCGGCTGGGTGGCCATCGCGGTGGTGGTGGGGGTGGGCCTGGCTCTCTCCCTCGTGATCTCCGAGCGCTATCACCACCGCGTCCTGACCCTGGTCTTCCTGTGGGCGACGATGGGATTGGCCTGGAACATCATCAGCGGCTACGCGGGGCAGATCTCGTTCGGGCACCAGGCCTTCTTCGGGATCGGAGCTTATGTCACCGTGCTGCTCGCCGCCAACTTCAAGCTCATCCCGTGGATCGGCATGCTCGGCGGGGTGGGAGCCGCCGTGCTCGCCGCGATGCTCATCGGCACGCCGACGTTCCGGCTCGCGGGCATCTACTTCGGACTGGCCACGCTCGCCTATCCCCTGATCTTCCGGATCGTCATGGACTACCTGGGCTACCAGGAAGTCGCGATCCCGATGAGGCGCGAGCAGCCGGCGCTCTTCATGCAGTTCGAGGATCCGCGCGCCTTCGACCTCCTCGCCCTGGGCATCCTGGCCGCCACCCTGGTCCTGTCCCGCCTCGTCGAGACCTCCCGGCTGGGCTACTCGCTCCGCGCCATCAAGGAGAACGAGCAGGCGGCGGAGGCCATGGGCGTGAACAGCTTTCGCTGCAAGATGTACGCGTACATGCTCAGCGCGGCCCCGGCCGCCGTCGCCGGTGCCGTCTACGCGCACGCCATCCTCTTCGTGGTGACGCCGGACGCGGTGTTCGGGGTGCTCGTGATCGTCCAGACCCTCACGGTGTGCCTGGTGGGCGGGGCGGGGACCTTGTGGGGGCCGCTCATCGGCGCCGCCATCATGATCCCGGTGAGCGAGACCCTGGACACCACGCTGGGCGACCGTCTCCCCGGCATCCAGGGCGTGGTGTACGGCGCCGCGCTCATGGCGGTGATGATGTTCGCGCCGGAGGGGCTCTACTGGCGCGTGCGCTCGGTGTGGAGCGGGCGGGGCGGGGAGACGGTGCGGATGGCGCGCGCCGCGCCGGTGCTCGCCGCCGCGCCCCTCGCGGCGCCGCCGGCGCCGCGGGCATCGGGCGCGCCGCTCCTGGAAGTGCGCGGCGTCTCCAAGGCCTTTCTCGGCCTGCAGGCGCTGTCCGACGTGAGCTTCGACGTGCGCGAGGGCGAGATCCTCGGGATCATCGGCCCGAACGGCGCGGGCAAGACCACGCTGTTCAACGTCCTCAACGGATTTCTCCTGCCCGACCGGGGCGAGGTTCGCTGCCTCGGCGCGCCCACCACGGGCCTTCAGCCCCACGAGATCTGCCGCCGGGGGATCGGGCGCACCTTCCAGGTGATGCGAATCTTTCCACGGCTGACCGTCGAGGAGAACGTGATGGTGGGCGCGTTCGTCCGCGACCGCGCGCCGGATCGGGCGCGGGCGCGCGCCCAGGAAGCACTCGAGCGCGTGGGTCTCCGGGATCGCGCCGGACTCGTGCCCACCGGCCTCACCACGCTCGAGCTGCGCCTGATGGAGCTGGCGCGGTGCCTCGCCACCGGACCACGCTTGGTGCTTCTTGATGAGCCGCTGGCCGGGCTGTCCACCGACGGCGTGGAGCTCATGTCGTCCATGATCCGGCAGGCGCGGGCGGCGGGCGTCACCGTGGCCATCATCGAGCACACCATCCAGGCGCTGGTCAAGCTGGCGGACCGGCTGGTGGTCCTGGATCAGGGCCGTCCCCTCGCGGAAGGCCTCCCCGGCGAGGTCACGCGGAATCCCCTCGTGATCGAGGCGTATCTGGGCAAGCGCTGGCTCGCGCGGCACATGGCGGCTCAGGGAGCGGGCGATGCTGAAGATCACCGGTCTTAGCGTCGCCTACGGCGGCCTGCACGCCCTCGAGAACGTGTCGCTCGAGGTGGCCGAGGGCGAGTTCGTCACCATCGTCGGCCCGAATGGCGCGGGCAAGACCACGCTCCTGCGGGCCATCTCGGGCTCGGTCCGGGGCGGGGCGGGCCGCCTCGAGTTCCGCGGGCGGGACATGACGTCGCTCGCGGCGCATCAGCGCGCCGCGCTGGGCATCGCGCATGTGCCCGAGGGACGGCGCATCTTTCCCTCGCTCACCGTCCTGGAGAACCTCGAGCTGGGGTCGTACCGGCGCGCCGCGCGCGCGCAGCGGGGCCCCGAGCTGGAGGCCGTGCTCACCCTGTTCCCCGTGCTCCGCGCGCGGCGCCAGCAGCTGGCGGGCTCGCTCTCCGGCGGCGAGCAGCAGATGCTGGCGCTCGGCCGCGGCCTCATGGCGCAGCCGGATCTGCTCCTCCTCGACGAGCCGTCCCAGGGCCTCGGCCCGCGGATCGTGGAGCTGATCTTCGAGACCATCGATCGCATCCGGAAGAGCCGCCGCCTGACCATCCTGCTCGTCGAGCAGCGCGTGGTCGAGGCGCTGGAGCTCTGCGATCGCGGGTATGTCCTCGAGACCGGGCGGGTCGTGCTGGAAGGGGCCCACGACGCCCTCCTCGCCGACCCGCGTGTCCAGCGTGCCTATCTCGGTGTATAAGAGGACCCTGCCATGCCCGTCGTCTACGACAAGCGCGGTTCCCTCGGCCTCGTCACCTTGAGCCGCCCCCGGGCGCGCAATGCCTGGGGCCCGGACTTCAACGAGGGCCTCCTCCGCTCCTTCGCCGCCATGGAGGAGGACGACGAGATCCGCTGCGCCGTCCTCACCGGCGACGAGGCCGGCGGCGCCTTCTCGGCCGGCGCGAACCTGAAAGACCCGCAGACGCACACCATGGCGTCGGCGGGGGACTTCATCAAGAGCGTCGCCAAGCGGCGCGAGCGGGCGTTCGAGGTCCTGGACCGGTTCCCGAAGCCCATCATCGGCGCGGTGAACGGCTTCGCCGTCGGGATCGGCTGCATCGTGACCTTCTGCTGCGACCTGCTGGTGGCCTCCGAGCGGGCGGAGTGGCGGCTCCCGCAGGTGGCGCTCGGGATCCTGCCCGCCTATGGCGGGGCGGTGCGCCTGGCCCGCTGGGTGGGACGCGGTCACGCGATGCGCCTCACGCTCGGCTTCCCCCTCGGCGCCGAGGAGGCCCAGCGCATCGGTCTCGCCCAGTGGGTGGTGCCGCATGACCGCCTCATGGACAAGGCGCTCGAGGTGGCCACCCACGTCGCCGGCCTGCCGCCGCTGGCCGCGCGGCTCGCCAAGGAGTCGCTGCTGCGCGGGCTGGACGTCCCCAACCTGGCCGACGCGGCGCTGGTCGATCTCTACCGCTTCGCCACGCTCGAGCTCACCGAGGACAAGGCCGAGGGCCATGCCGCGTGGCGCGAGAAGCGCAAGCCCGTCTTCCGAGGCCGCTGAGCCGAGAGGAGCCCCCGATGCCGACCGTCACCCCGCCTCACAAAGTGCTCGCGTCCGGGCTTCGCTTTCCCGAAGGCCCGGTGGCGATGCCCGACGGCTCCGTCCTTCTGGTCGAGATCGAGCGCCGCACGCTCTCGCGTGTCACCCCGGACGGGAAGGTCCACGTGGTCGCCACGCTCGGCGGCGGCCCCAACGGGGCGGCCATGGGGCCGGGCGGCAAGATCTACGTGACCAATAACGGCGGGCTCAAGTTCGTCGAGCGTCCCGGCCGGCTGTTTCCGGTGCTGCAGGGCGACGACTACGTGGGCGGCAGCATCCAGATCGTGGATCCGGAGACCGGGAAGTTCGAGACCCTCTACGATCGCTGTGACGGGCAGCGGCTCCGCGGCCCCAACGATCTCGTCTTCGACCGCGCGGGCGGGTTCTGGTTCACGGACCTGGGCAAGACGCGCGAGCGCGACGGCGACCGCGGCGCAGTCTACTATGCCAAGGCGGACGGGTCCATGATCCGCGAGGCGATCTTCCCCCTCGAGCGCCCGAACGGGATCGGGCTCTCGCCGGACGAGCGCACCCTCTACGTGGTGGAGACGCCCACCGCACGGTGCTGGGCCTTCAAGCTCTCGGGACCAGGCGAGATCGAGTCGGCGAACGGCCCCTATCGCGGCGAGAAGGGCCGGGTGGTCGCCGGGCTGGGTGGCTATCAGATGTTCGACTCGCTGGCGGTGGATGGCGAGGGGCATATCTGCGTGGCGACCCTGATCACGGGGGCGGTGAGCGATATCTGGCCGGACGGGAGCCGCGTGGACCAGTACATGCTCCCCGACATGATGGTCACCAACGTCTGCTTCGGCGGCCCGGACCTGCGTACCGCGTACGCGACGCTCTCGATGGGCGGCACGCTCGTCTCGTTCGAGTGGCCGCGCCCCGGGCTGCCGCTGTCCTATCTCAACCGGTAGTCATCGCCAGGAGACCCCTCCATGCACATCGTCGACTCGCAGGTGCACCTCTGGGCCGCCGAGAGCGCGAGCCGGCCGTGGCCCCCGGGCCGCGCCCCGGAGGCGCAGAAGCCGTACCAGATCCTCAAGGAGACGCTCCTCTTCCAGATGGATCTGGCGGGCGTGAGCCGCATGGTGCTGGTGCCGCCCTCCTGGGAAGGCGACCGGAACGACATGGCGCTGGAGGCGGCGCGCTCCTACCCCGACCGCTTCGCGGTGATGGGCCGGCTCGCGCTCCAGGATCCGGCCAGCCGCGCGCTGGTGGCGGACTGGCGCAAGCAGGCCGGTATGCTCGGCATGCGCTTCACCTTCCACAACGAGCACTACCGCCACTTCCTCACCGACGGTACCGCCGACTGGCTGTGGCCCGCCGCCGAGAAGGCCGGCGTCCCGCTGATGGTCCTGGTGCCGGGCGCGCTCGATCACCTCGACCGGATCGCGGGGCGCCACCCCGGGCTCAAGCTCGTGATCGACCACGTGGGGATCGCGGTGCGCGGCAAGGCGCCCAAGGTGTTCGAGGAGCTGCCCGCGGTGCTGGCCCTGGCCAAGCATCCGAACGTCGCGGTGAAGGCCTCGGGAATGCCCTCGCTCTCCGCCGAGCCCTACCCCTTCCGCGATCTGCACGGCGCGATCCGCTCGCTGGTGGATGCCTTCGGCCCGCGCCGCGTGTTCTGGGGCACGGACCTCACGCGCATGCCGTGCACGTACTACGAGTGCATCACGCTGTTCACCCAGCACCTGCCCTGGCTCAAGGGCGAGGACCTCGAGTGGGTGATGGGACGCGGCGTCACGGAGTGGCTGGGCTGGCCGCTCCCGCGCGGGTGAGTGTTGTATGCTCGCAGGGATGCGATTCGGTCTCTTCTTCCAGGCGCCGGAGATGGCCGGCCGGACCCATGCCGAGCGCTTCGAGGAGCTCTTCCAGCTCGCCGAGCTGGCCGAGTCGCTGGGCTTCGACACCGCCTGGCTGGCGGAGATCCACTTCGGCGGCGCCTTCTCGCTGCTGTCCAACCCGCTGATGGTGGTGCCGGCCATCGCTCAGCGCACGCGCCGTCTCCGCATCGGGACCGCCGTGACCCTGCTCCCGCTGCACCATCCGCTCGCCTGCGCGGAGCAGGCCGCCACCGCCGACCTCCTCTCCGGCGGCCGGCTGGAGTTCGGAGTGGGGCGCGGCTCCATCCCCAGCCAGTTCCACGGCTTTCGCGTGCCGGTGGCGGAGAACCGTGCGCGCTTCGACGAGTGCCTGGAGATCATCCGGCTCGCGTGGACCCAGGAGCGATTCAGCTACCACGGCGCGTTCTACGACGTGGACAACCTCTCCGTGACGCCCCGGCCGCTGCAGCGGCCGCACCCGCCCATCCGGGTGGCGGTGCACAGCCAGGAGAGCTTCGCTCATATCGGCGACCGGGGGCTCCCCATCTACTCGGGCACCACCACCACGCCCTTGCCCCTTCTCCGCGAGTGCATGGCGACCTATCGCGCCCGGCTCGCGGCGGGCGGGCATGCGTGGGGGCCGGACCAGATGGCGCTGATGCTGCCGATACACGTGGGCGCCACCAGCGCCGCCGCGCGGGAGGCGATGCGGCCCGGCGTGCGCCGGTACTACGAGAATCTCGAGACCATCTTCTCGAGCCTCCCCGACTCCTACGGCGAGCACCTGCCGCGGCTCAAGATCATCCGCGAGACGCTGGCCAATCTCCCGTTCGAGAAGTTCTGCCGCGACCAGGCGGTGTTCGGCGACGCCGCGGAGGTGGTCGAGCGCCTGCAGGCGGTCCGCGAGGAGTTCGGGTTGTCGGAGATCATCGGCTGGTTCGATCAGGGCGCCATGCTGCCGCGGGACGAGGTGGAGCGCTCCATGCGCCGCTTCGCCGAGCAAGTGATGCCGAAACTCAGCTAGGGGAGAGGACTCACATGGCCGGAGCCGGGATGATCCAGGTGAAGACGAGCACCTTCGACGAGCAGGTCACCGCCAGCAAGGGACCGCTCCTGCTCGACTTCTGGGCGGAGTGGTGCGTGCCGTGCAAGGCGCTCGCGCCCGTGCTGGACGCGCTCGCCCAGGAGATGGCAGGGCAGGCGGTCATCGGCAAGCTCAATGTCGAGGAGGAGCCGACCATCGCCGACAAGTTCGGCGTGAAGGCGCTGCCCTCCCTGCTCTTCTTCAAGGACGGCAAGCTCGTGGACACCCTGGTGGGCCGCGTACCCAAGGCGGTGATCCAGAAGAAGCTGCAGGAGCTCAGCGGGTAGGCGGCTCCACCCGGAGCACCCGGCCGCGGGAGCTGTCGGTGAGCAGATAGATGGTGCCGTCCGGAGCCTGGCGCACGTCCCGGATGCGCTCGCCCAGCTCGGCGAGGTAGCGCTCCTCCAGGACCACGCGGCCCGCCTCGAGCCGGACCCGCACCAGGGCGCCGGGTCGCAGCGAGCCTACCAGCAGGTCGCCCTTCCAGTCGGGGAACGCGTCGCCCGTGTAAAAGGTCGCGCCCGAGGGCGCGATCACCGGATCCCAGTAGTACATCGGCTGCTCCATGCCGGGCTGGGCCGTTCCCACCCCGATACGGGCGCCCGAGTAGTCGAGGCCATAGGTGATGACGGGCCAGCCGTAGTTCTTGCCCGGCTGCGGGTTGTTGAGCTCGTCGCCGCCCCGCGCGCCGTGCTCCACCGTCCACAGCTGTCCGCGCGCGTCCAGCGCGGCGGCCTGAATATTGCGGTGGCCATAGGACCAGATGTCGGGCCGGGCGCCCTCGCGACCGACGAAGGGATTGTCGCGCGGGACGGAGCCGTCGGCGTTGATGCGCACGATCTTGCCCAGGGTGGTGGAGAGATCCTGCGCACGCTCGGGATAGTGGTACCGGTCGCCCAGGGTGACGAACAGCGTGCCGTCGGGCCGGAAGACGAGCCGCGAGCCCCAGTGATTCGGGCCCGTCACCTTGGGCACCTGGCGCCAGATCACCTGGGTGCCCTCGAGCCCGCGCTCCCCGAGCCGGCCGCGCGCCACCGCGGTACCGGCGCCGCCATCGCCGGGCTCGGAGAAGGCCAGATAGACGAGCCGGTCCTGGGCGAAGCCGGGGCTGAGCTCCACGTCGAGCAACCCGCCCTGACCGCGCGCGTACACCTCGGGCACCCCGGCCAGCGGGTCCGAGAGCTTGCCGTCGCGGCCGATCAGGCGCAGCCGCCCCGGCCGCTCGGTGACGATCATGCGCCCATCGGGGAGGAACTCGAGGCCCCACGGATGCTCGAGGCCCCGCGCGACGTCGGTGACGCGCGCGTTCAGCTTCAGGGGCTTCGGCGTCGGGGAGCGCGGCGCCTCTTGGGCAACGGCGGGGGCAACAACGGGGGCAACGGCGATGGGACCAACGGCGAGTGCGGCGACGGCGATCAGCGTGAGGAGTGCCGGCACGGTAAGCGATCGGGCCCGGCTATGACGGCGCGGGGGGCTCGACGGGCTCATATCCGGCGCACTCGCGGACGGGCAGGCGCGGATACCGGGGGAACCGTGGATCGGTAGCCGCGCGCCCGCAGAGGTAGAAGACCGATCCGCGCTCCGACTCCACCCGGCGCGTGTGGCGGCAGCTCGCGCATAGTCCGATGGTATCAGCCTGCGCAAGCGGCACGTCCGTCAGCGGGTCCTGAGGCGCGGCAGCAGGCGGGTCGCGGTCTCGTCCACCTGGGCGAGCTGGTCGCCGCCGGCGAAGCGGATCATGAGGTGGCGGCAGCCGGCCGCGATCCAGCGCTGCAGCCACTCCACGCAGCCCTCGAGGGGACCCGCATAGGTGGCCTGGCGCGCCATGATCGCGCGCGCGGGCGCCGCGTAGTAGGTCTCGAGGAAACCGTGAAGCCGGCGCTCGGCGGCGGCGACGTCGGGGTCGAGCGCGAGCGTGACATAGGCCGCGCCGGTGACGGCATCCGCCGGACGGCCGGCGGCGCGGGCGGCGGCCTGGATGAGGGGAAACTGCTCCGCGAAGAATTCCACGTGGGGGCCGGTGGGGAACCAGGCGTCGAAGCGGGCGGCCTCGCGCAGCGCGGTGGGTCCGCTGCCGCCGATCCAGATGGGCGGCCCGCCGGGGCGGTGCGGCTTCGGCTCCATGGTCACGTCCTCGAGCGTGAAGTGCTTGCCGCGGAAGCTGATGCCGTCACGGCTCCAGAGGGCGCGGCAGATCTCGAGCGTCTCGAGAAAGCGCCCCACGCGGCGCTCGAAGGGCACGCCCGCCGCCGCGAACTCTTTTCGGATCGGCGGCGCGTCGGCGGCGATACCGACGCCGAGAATCAGGCGCCCCTCCGCCACGCGGTCCAGGGTCCCGATGATATGCGCGAGCACCACCGGGGGGCGCAGCGCGGGCAGGAGCACGGCGGTGCCGAGGCGCACCCGCCGCGTGCGGCCGGCCACCGCGGCCAGGAGCGTGAGCGGCTCGTGACGCGGGCGCGCGGTGAGGGAGTCGCCGATCCACACGGAGTCGAAGCCGCCGCCTTCCGCGCGCTCGGCCATGGCCAGCAGCGGCCCCGTCTCCATGCGTCCGGACATCACCGCCTCACGGGTGGGCAGCAGGACGCCGAACTCGGTCGCCATGGACGGCGTTCCGCTCAGAACGTGACCGGCAGCGCCGCGAGCCCACGCAGGGTCAGGCTCTGGCGAAACTCGGGCCGGTCGGTGGCCAGGGCTAGCCGGGGCAGCTTCCGGATGAGGGTATTGATGGCGATCTGGCCCTCGACGCGCGCGAGCGGCGCGCCCAGGCAGAAGTGAATGCCCCAGCCGAAGGCGATGTGGCGGTTGTCGGCCCGGCCGATGTCGAGACGGTCGGGGTCGGGGAACTGGACGGGGTCCCGGTCGGCGGCGCCGATGAAGGGCATCACCATCTCGCCCTTGCCGATGGTCTTGCTTCCGATGGTGATGTCCTCGCTGGGAATGCGCGCGGTGCGCTGCACCGGCCCGTCGTAGCGCAGCAGCTCCTCCACCGCGCTCCCGATGAGCCCGGGATCTTCCCGCAGCCGCCGGAGCTGGCCCGGATGCCGGAGCAGGGCCAGGGTGCCGTTGCCGATCAGGTTCACCGTGGTCTCGTGGCCCGCGAGCAGCAGCAGGATGCAGGTGGCCATCAGCTCGTCGGTGGAGAGCTTGTCACCCGCCTCCTCGGCGGCGATCAGGCCGGTGAGCATGTCGTCGCGCGGATGCGCGCGGCGCTCGGCGATGAGCTCGCGGAAATAGGCGGACAGCGCGCGCCGCGACTCGATGCTCCGCACCGCCACTTCCGACTCCGGCGGCAGCATGATGGAGTCCAGCCCGCGCGCCACGTCGAGCCCCCAGCCCTTGAAGCGCTCGTGGTCCGCCAGCGGGACGCCCAGCATCTCGCAGATCACGACCACGGGCAGGGGATAGGCGAATTCCTCGATCAGGTCCATCTGGTGGGCGCCCGCCACCTTGTCGAGCAGCCCGTCCACGATCTGCTGGATGCGCGGGCGTAGCTGCTCCACCATCCGGGGCGTGAAGGCCTTGCTGACGAGGCCGCGGAGGCGCGTGTGATCGGGTGGATCGCGGTCCAGCATGGACAGCCCGAGGCCAGGCGGAGTCTGGCCGAGGCGCGCGGCCACGAAGGCGGCGATCGGCTCCTTGATCAGCCGCGGATCCCGCAGCGACCACACCACGTCCTCGTACCGGCTGAGCACCCAGAAGCCCAGAGGGCTATGGTGCACGGGATCCTCGGCGCGCAGGCGATGGTAGGTCGGATAGGGATCCGCCACGAATTCCGGATCCATGGGATTGAACTGCATCTCGGCCACGGCGGCTAGCCTTCCTTCCAGGCGCTGGCGCGGTCGAGCGACGCGCGGGCTTCCTCGTCCAGCTTCAGCGTCGACGCCACCCACCAGCTCCTTGAGCTGGCTCACCGACGTGGCGCTGGCGATGGGCGCGGTGATGCCGGGACGATGCGCCAGCCAGGACAGCGCCACCTGGGCGGGCGTGGCGTTGAGCTTCACCGCCACCTTCTCCACCGCTTCCATGATGGCGAAGCCGCGGTCGGTCATGTAGGCCTTCTGCACGCCGGCCGCCCGCGCGGTGGTCGGGAGCTCCGCCCCGCGGCGATACTTGCCGGAGAGGAAGCCGCTGCCCAGCGAGGAGTAGGGGATGACGCCCACGCCCTGCTCGAGGCAGAGCGGCTCCAGCTCGCGCTCGTACTCGTCGCGGAAGACGAGGTTGTACTTGGGCTGCAGCGACTCGTAGCGCGCGAAGTCGCGCTTGTCGCTTTCCCAGAGCGCGCGGGTGAGGCGCCACGCCACGTAGTTGGAGGCGCCCAGATAGCGCACCTTGCCCTGGCGCACGAGGTCGTCGAAGGCGCGGAGCGTTTCCTCGAGCGGCGTGTCGCGGTCGTCCCAGTGCGCCTGGTAGAGATCGAGATAGTCGGTCTGGAGCCGGCGGAGGGAGGCCTCGACGCCTTCCATGATGTGCTGCCGCGAGAGCCCGCTATCGTTGGGGCCCGGGCCCATGGGGCCCATGACCTTGCTGGCCATGACCACCGCGTGCCGGTTCTTGCGCGCCGCCATCCAGATGCCCAGCGCGGTCTCCGACTCGCCGCCCTTGTTGCCGGGCGCCCAGCGCGAGTAGACGTCGGCGGTGTCGATGAAGTTGCCGCCCGCCTCCATGTAGGCGTCCAGCACGATCTCCGACGCCTTCTGGTCCGTGGTCCACCCGAAGGTATTGCCGCCGAGACAGAGGGCGGCCACCTTGAGCCCGGTGCGACCCAGCTTACGCATCTCCATGAACGGTCTCCTTGATGAGCTGGTGCTCGTGCAGCGCGGACAGGATCTCATCGATCCCCGCCGACGCCCAGAGCCACCAGAAGGGCGATTGCTGGAGGGCTCCCCAGTCGCGGATGAAGCGCGGCCAGGCTTTTTCTTTGGTCTCGCCCGGCTGTGGGACCTGCATGGCCCTCGCGAGTCGCTCCTTGTGATAGAGGCGTGGGAATTCCGTGTAGTGGTACAGGTATTCGAAGTCTCGGGTGAAGAAGGCGGCGACGGGGACGGACTGGAAGGTCTGCCCGTCTCGCTCGAAGAGGAACGCGTTCATGAGGTCGGCATTGGGCGAGTCCGCGGGATTCGCCCGCGGCTCGCGACCGACCGTTTCCCCGTCGCGCGTGAAGATCCGGAGCTCGAGCCCCCCGGCCTCGGCCAGCCGCGCCAGCATGGGCACGTCGCGCCGGCAATCCGACGACCACTCCTCCGAGATCACCAGGATCCGCGCCGGGCCGTGGGGCTGGGCGGCCAGCCACCGGATCGCGGCGGTCTGGGCCTCGCTGAGCCGCGCGCGTTCGTACCACGCGCGCAGGGGGCCGCTGAAGTCGTGGCGCTGCGGGCCGAGCCACCAGCCCGCCTCGCGCGCGAGATTCTCGGAGCGTGCCGATGAAGTCGAGGTACTGCGCGATGGTCATCCCGCGGGCGAAGCGCTCCGGGGTGACGACGCCGCGCGCCTCCACCGCCACCGTGGTCACTTCCCCCGGCCGCCCTTGACCTCGAGGAGCGCGGAGAGCCCTCGATGGAAGGTAGGCGCGCCGCCCGGGATCATGCAGGTCTCCAGCACCTCGAACAGCTCCTCGCGAGTGGCGCCGAAGCGGATGGCGCGCTCCATGTGCGCGACCAGCCCGGCCTTCTCGCCTCCGCGAAAGGCCAGCAGCGCGATGGCCACGAACTCGCGCACCTTGGCGGAGACGTGCTTGCCCTCGCCGAGGCCCAGCTCGTAGATCCGGTTATAGGTCTCGACGAACTCCGGGTCCTGCCGGGCCGCGAACTCCCATTCCGGGTAGATATAGCCGCGCGCCTTCTTCATGCGCGCGATCAGCGCGTCCGCCTTCTGGGCCGTGCCATTGTCGGAGCCGATCCGCTTGCGTGTCGCCATCTGAGCACCTCCTGGGCCAGACGTGTATCATACCCGGCCGGAGGCCGTCGGATGATCCTCATCGAGCATGCGGTGGTGGTGACCATGGACCCCGCGCGCCGCGTGCTTCGCGATGGCGCGGTGCTGGTGGACGGCGCGCGCATTCTCCAAGTGGACGGGTCGGATGCGGTCAGGCCGCCGCGGGCGCCGGAGCGCGTGATCGACGGCCGCGGCCGCCTCGTCCTGCCCGGCTTCGTGGATACTCATGTCCATCTGTCCGAGCATCTCTCGCGCGGTGTCATGCGGGACGAGGTGCCGGTGGACCGCTACGTGCCGGACTGGTACGTCCCGCTCTATGCCGCCCTCACCGGGGAGGAAGAGGCGGTGGCCGCCCAGCTCGCCTGCCTCGAGATGCTCCGGAGCGGCACCACCACCTTCTGCGAGGCGGGCACGCTCTTCGATGTGCCGGCGGTGGCGCGGGCGGTGGACGCGGTGGGCCTGCGCGCGGTGCTGGGCCGGTGGAGCTGGGATCTGGCGCGCGGCCCCGGCCGGCTGACCCAGTCCACCGCGGAGGCGCTCCGGCTGACCGAGGACGCGATGACGCAGGTGAACGGGCAGGGGAGCGGGCGTGTGAGCGCCCGGCCGCTGCTGATCGGGTTCGGCACGGGATCGGAGGCCCTCATCCGGGGCGCGCATGCGCTGGCGGAGCGGCACCGCACCGGCTGGGGCATGATGCACTTCGCCTCGCATCCCTCGCGGAAGACGGCCGACACGCTGCCGCTGGCCACGCTGGACGCCTGGGGCGTGCTGGGTCCCCGCGCCAAGCTCGCGCACATGCTCTACGTGGACGATGCGGACATCGCGCTCCTGGCCCGCCGGGGCGTGGCGGTCACGCACTGTCCGTCGGCGGCGCTCAAGCACGTGAAGGGCCTCGGCGCCCACGGGCGATTCCCCGAGATGCTGGAGGCGGGCGTGCCGGTGTCCCTCGGGGGCGATAGCGCCAATGGCTCGAACCACTTCGACATGCTGCGCCTCATGTATCTCGCCGCGCTGGCGGCCAAGGACGCGCGGCTCGATCCGGGGGTGCTGCCGCCGGAGACGGCGCTGGAGATGGCGACGCTCCACGGCGCGCGCGGGCTCGGCCTCGAGGCGGAGATCGGCTCGCTCGAGCCCGGCAAGCGCGCCGATCTCGTGCTCTTCGACCTCGACCGGCCGGAGTGGCGGCCCCTGCTGGACCCGGTGTCGAACCTGGTCTACAGCGCCGGCGCGGCCAGCGTGCGCTCCGTGATGATAGACGGACGGCTCGTGCTGGACGAAGGACGGGTGACGACGGTGGACGAGGGGGAGCTGCTGCGGCGGGTGGAGGCCCTCGCCGCACCCTATCTCGCGCGCGCGGGGCTGGCCGCCCGACCCAAATGGCCGATCATCGGCTGACGCCCCCTCTGCTATAGTCCGGAGCAGCCCATGTTCTCGTCCCGCTACTTCTACGGCTGGTGGGTCACGCTCGCCTTTGCCGTGATGGTCTTCGTCTCCGCGGGCGTCCGCCACGCGGTGGGCCCCTTCCTCAAGCCCATGGTCGAGGACCTCCATGTCGATCGCGGCAGCTTCTCGCTGGTGATCGCGCTGGGCCTCTTCCTCTACGGGGCCTTCATGCCCTGGGTGGGCGGCCTCGCCGATCGATTCGGCGCCCGGATCGTCACGTCGGTCGGCTGCGTGCTGCTGGCCGCCGCGCTGGCGCTCACCGGACAGTGCCAGAACCTCTGGCAGCTCGCCCTGGTCTATGGCGTGCTCGCCTCGCTCGGCCTCGCCGCCACCGGCCCGGTGGTCGCGAACGCCGTGATCACGCGCTGGTTCAGCCGTCGGCGCGGCACCGCGGTCTCCATTCTCGGCAGCGCGTCCATGACCGGCATGAGCCTGCTGGTGCCGGTGGTGGCCTGGCTCATCCTCACGGTGGGCTGGCGGATGACCTATGGCCTGATCGGGGTGTTCGTCCTGGTCGTCATGCTGCCGCTCTGTCTCTTCGTGGTGCGCGACTCGCCCGAGGCGATGGGGCTGGCGCCGGACGGGGCTCCCGCCCTCGCGGGATCCAGCGTCGCCGCGCCCGCGCAGCGGACGTCCACCGGCACCGCGCTGCGCACGGTGGCCTTCTGGCAGCTCGCGGGGTCCTTCTTCACCTGCGGCTTCTCGATGAGCCTGGTGTCCTCGCACGGCGTGCCCATGCTCACCGATCACGGCTACTCGCCCATCTTCGCCTCCTGGATCATCGGCGTGCTGGGCGCCTCGAGCATCGCCTTCACGCTCTTGCTGGGCGGGCTCTCCGATCGCTTCGGCGCCCGTCCCGTGCTGAGCGGGATCTATACCGGGCGCGCCTTCATCTTCGCGGGCCTCTTCCTCATCCGCGACAACCCGCTCGCCATCCTCGGCGTGGCCATCGCGGGCGGCCTCACCCTGGCCGGGTCCATGTCCATGACCTCCATGCTGACGGCGGACATCTACGGCCGCTTCTCGGTGGGACGCATCCTCGGCGTGATCTTCCTCGTGCACCAGACCGGCGCCGCGCTCGGCTCCTCGCTGGCGGGCGCGCTCTACGAGTCCACCGGCAGCTACGCGGCGGCCTACGTGGTGGCCTGCGCGCTCCTGCTCGCCGCCGGGGTGGTGAGCCTGCGGGTGGACAGCGGCCGGCGCACGTTCCGCTGGGCCACGAGCTTTAATTAACTTCTGGGGGGGAGCGAGCGCCGCTCCACCCCCAGGCCCCCCCACCGCTAACTACTCGCGGTTGGCTCGCGCCAGCACTGCTTGTAGCAGGACGTTGACGCCGGGGACGGTGTAGTCCTCTTCTGCGTGCTCGGCCTCGTTGTGGGAGATGCCGTCGCGGCAGGGCGTGAAGATCATGGCGGTGGGCGCCACGCGCGAGATGTAGTAGGCGTCGTGCCCGGCCTGGCTCAGGATGTCGCGGTGCCGGACGCCCAGGCGATCGGCGGCCTCCCGGATGAGCCGGACACAGCCCGGGTCGAACGTCTCGTTGCCGAACTGCCACTCGCTGGCGATACGCATGTCCACGTTCGCGCGCCGCGCGCAGTCGGGGATGGCGGCCTTCACCTCCGCCAGCATCTGCTCGGCCACCGCCTTCTCGGCGTGGCGCACGTCGCAGGTGAGCTGGGCGTACTCGGAGAGGATGCCGGCCTTGTTGGGCCAGGCCACCAGGCGGGCCACGGTGGCCTTGCCCTCGGTGGCGTGATACTTCCAGCCGACGTCGTTGACGGCCACCGCCAGCATGGCCGCGCCCACCAGCGCATTGCGCCGACGGTCCATCGGGGTAGGGCCGGCATGCGCGGTCTCGCCCAGGATGTCCACGTGCATGCCCCGCGTGGCGTACCCGCCGACCACGATGCCGACCGGCACCGTCTCGCGCTCGAGGATGGGCCCCTGCTCGATGTGGAGCTCGAAGTAGGCGTCGATGCTGCGCCCGCCCACCGCGGCCTTGCCGTTGTAGCCGAGGCGCTCCAGCTCGCTCCCGAACACCTTGCCGTCGTCGTCGCGCAGCCCGAGCACCCAGTCCACGTCGAACACGCCCGCGAAGGCCCCCGAGGCCACCATGGGCGGGGTGAATCGGGCGCCCTCCTCGTTGGTCCAGCACACCAGCTCCAGCGGGCGCCGAGTGCGCAGGCGGCGGTCATCGAGCGTGCGCAGCACTTCCAGACCGGCCAGGACGCCGATGATGCCGTCGTACTTTCCCCCCGCGACCTGGGTGTCGAGGTGACTGCCCATGAGCACTGGGGGCAGGTGGTCCTCCGCGCCGGGGCGGCGCGCGAAGATATTGCCCACCCGGTCCACCTGCACGGTACAGCCCACCTCGGTGCACCAGGTGATGAAGAGGTCCCGCATCTCCTTGTCGGCGTCGCTCAGCGCCAGCCGGCAGAGTCCGCCGGCCTTGCCCGGCCCGATCTCGCCCGAGCGCATCACGGTGCTCCAGAATCGGTGGCCGTCGATTGCGGCCGGGCTTCCCGTCGAGGTCATGACCGTGCTCCCTTGGTGCGAATCCCCGTGAAGTATCGACACGCCCGTGCTACTCACGTTATACGGCATTCGACGCTGGTTTGACGAGGAGGGTTGGCGTGGCGACAACCGGCAAAGCGGCGGAGCCGTCCCCCGAGACGAGGGACCGCGTGCTCGCGCGGATCGATGACGGGGAGACCGTTCGCCTCGCGTGTGATCTGATCCGCATCCCATCCTTCACGACCGAGGAGACCGCCTGCGCGGAGTGGCTGGCGAGCTACCTGGCCGGCCAGGGCCTCGAGGTGGAGCTGCAAGAGATCGAGCCGGGCCGGAAGCAGACCATCGCCCGGCTTCGCGGGAGCGGCGGCGGCAAGTCGATCATGCTCAACGGCCACATCGACATCGACCCGCTGGCCTCCGGATGGACGCGCGATCCCTTCGACCCCTGGATCGCGGATGGCAAGCTCTTCGGTCACGGCGTCTACAACATGAAAGCCGGCGTCGCCGCCTGCATCATGGCCGCGCTGGCGATCCAGCGCTCGGGTGTCTCGATCCGAGGCGACGTGGTCCTGGCCTGCGTGGCGGCGGAGCTGAACGGAGGGACCGGCACGCTCCATGCCATCGAGCACGGCGCGCGCACCGACATGGCGGTGGTGGCCGAGCCCTATGGCGCCTATACCATCCTCACCAAGCACACGGGCACCATGGACGTGGTCGTGCACACCCTCGGCCGCGCCACCCACATCAGCAAGAAGGAGCAGGGCGTCGACGCCATCGTGAACATGATGCGGGCCATCGACGCGCTCTACGCGATGCGCTTCACGTCCACGCACGATCCCGATCTGCCCGGGCTCCCCCGCATGAACATCGGCTCGATCATCGGCGGGCGTGGGCGGGATCACAACCTGCGCGGCGCTTATACCGTGAGCGATTTCTGCACCGCCTACGTGAACGTGCGCTTCAACGCGAGCCAGAGCGCCGACACCGTGGTCGCCGACATCCGGCGGACGCTGGAGGCGCTGGCCGCCGGCGACCCGCAGTTCCGGTTCGAGATCGAGTTCCCGCCCCGCCCGGAGCGCGGGCTCGGGCGGATGGCGAAGGCCGCGGTGGACGTTCCGAAGACGGAGCCGGTGGTGCAGATGGTGCATCGGAACCTCCAGCGAGTGGCGGGTCGGGCGCCGGAGCATTTCGGTGTGCGATTGCCCCAGAGCTATGCGGGCAACGACACCACCCACCTGTGGGCGGCCGGGATCCCGTGCTGTCTCTATGGCCCGGGCGGCGGATATACGGACTATCACGACGTGCACACGTATCTCGAGGATCTCTCCGTCTGTGCCCGGGTGCTCGCGCTCACCGCGCTCGAAGCGGTGGCATGACCTACGTCGACCCCTCCACCGGCCGGACGTATCCGCTCACGGAGGCGCGCTGGTGCGGCGAGGACGGCCACTATCTCAATCTCGCCCCCGCGCCCGGCCTCGGCCGCCGGGACATCGACACCGCGCGCCACTCGGTGTGGCGCTACGCGAAGGCGCTGCTGGTCGGGACCGAGGACGCGGTGTCGCTCGGGGAGGGCTGGACGCCGCTGGTGCCCGGCGAGTGGGGCGGGGCGCCGGTCCAGTGGAAGCTCGAGTTCATGATGCCCACCGGGTCCTTCAAGGACCGCGGCATGACCGTCATGGTCTCCTATCTCAAGAGCCGCGGCATCGCGCGCGTGCTCGAGGACTCCTCCGGCAATGCGGGCGCCTCGCTGTCCGCCTATGCCGCTGCCGCCGGGCTCGCCTGTCGCATCCTCGTGCCGGAGACCGCGTCGTATCCCAAGATCGCGCAGATCGCGGCCTGCGGCGCGGACGTGGTGACGGTGAAAGGCTCGCGCCAGGACGTGGCGGAGGCGGCGCTGCGCCAGAGCGCGGAGATCTTCTACGCCAGCCACAACTGGCAGCCGTTCTTCGTGGAGGGCATGAAGACCCTGGCCTATGAGCTCTGGGAGCAGCTCGGCTTCCGCGCGCCCGACAATCTCGTGGTGCCGCTCGGCTATGGCAGCAATGTGCTGGGCGCCCAGCGCGGCTTCGACGAGCTCGCTCGCCGGAGCGAAATCGGCAAGGGCCCGCGGCTCTTCGGCGTGCAGGCGGCGAACTGCGCGCCCTACCATGCCGCCTTCGCGGCGGGAGCCGAGCGCCTGGTGCCGACCGAGATCACCGCCACGGTGGCGGAAGGGATCGCGACGGCCAAACCCACCCGCGTGGTCGAGGTGCTGCGCGCGGTGCGGGTGTCGGGCGGCGCCGTGCTGGCGGTGAGCGAGGCGGAGATCGTGGCGGCGTTGCGCGATCTCGCCCGCCGCGGGCTCTACGTGGAGCCCACCTCGGCCACCGCTGCCGCCGGGCTCACCCGCCTGCTTGCCGCCGGGCTCATCCGCCCCGACGAGAGCACCGTGCTCGTGCTCACGGGCTCTGGGCTCAAGGCCTCCGCCGTCACCGGCGAGCTGCTCGGACTCCGCGCACGCAGCGAGTAGTCCGTGCTATGACTGATCGCGCACCCCATGCGGCCGGCCCGCGACGACGCGGGCGGCAAGGAGACCCCGATGGCTGACGTGCTCACCGTGGTGGCGAAGATCCGGGCGGCGAAGGGCAAGGGCGACGCGCTCGCCGCGCTGCTCAAGGAGCAGGTGGCGGCGGTGCGCAAGGCGGAGCCGGGTTGCCTGGTCTATCGGCCGCACCGGTCCACCAAGGATCCCGAGCTCTTCATCTTCTACGAGCAGTACAAGGACGACGCCGCCTTCGATCTGCACCGGAAGGCGCCGCACCTGGCCGCCTATCGCGAGCGGCGCGAGAAGGAAGGCCTCACCGAGGGGCCCGCCGAGGTGGACATCTACCGGTCCATCACCGACTGATTGGCGTCGAACTGATCGGGCGCCGCTCTCAGAAGCCGGGCGGCGGCCGGAAGCCGCCCAGGATGTCGGCGAGCCGGCCGGCCAGGTCGATCGGGGTCGCGTCTTCCATGTAGGGTCCCATGATCTGGATTCCGACGGGGAGCCCGCCGCGGGTGAGCCCCACCGGGGCGGTGGTCGCCGGCAGCCCCGTCAGCGTCGCGAACGAGATCCAGAAGAGCAGATCGAGATAGGGGCGTGGGCCTCCCGGCGTCTGCAGGACGCGATCGAGCACGTTCGGCGAGTGATCGTGCGGGAAGGCCGGGACGAAGGCCGTGGGCAGGAGGAACGCGTCGTGCGTCCGGAAGTACGCCTGCCAGCGGCCGCGAGCGCCGCGACCACGGCCGTCGGCCTGCATGTGGAAGCCGTAGGGGGCGGTGATGGCGCGGGCGCGCTTGGCCTGGTAGGAGCCATCCTGAGTCGCGGCGATCTTCCTCAGGTCTTCAAGCTGATCCTCGCGCTGTGGGCCGGCCATCCGCGCGAAGAGAATGGTGAGATAAGCGTCGTAATGCTCGTCGGGCTTCATGCCCTGGGGCCAGCCTTCCTCCAGCGTCGCGCCGGCCTTCCGCAGGGCCTCGACGGCCACCCGGAGCGTGTCGCCCACCTCGGGCGAGACGGGACAGAGCGGGTCGTCGAGCACATAGCCGATCCGGTAGTCAGCCAGACGTGCGGCGCGCGCGGGCGGTAGCGTCCAGCGCCAGGCGCGTCCCTCGTCCTCCATGGGGCCGCCCATGACTTCGAGCGCGGCGCGAAGATCCGCGGCGGAGCGGGCGAGAGGCCCGGCGACGGACAAGGTCGTGGGCGGACCCGTGAGAATTCCGGGGGGCGGTGGAATGTGGCCGCGCATGGGCACCACGTCCAGCGTGGGCTTGTGGCCATACACCCCGCAGAAGTGGGCGGGGGTGCGAATGGAGCCGCCGATGTCGCTGCCCGGCTCCAGATAGGTGAGGCCCGCGGCCAGCGCCGCGGCGCCGCCGCCGGTGGAGCCGCCCGGGGTCCGGGCCTGGTCCCAGGGATTATTGCTCTGCCCGTACACCGCGTTGTAGCTCTGAAAGTCGCTGGCCCAGATCGGGACATTCGTCTTGCCCAGGATGACGACCCCCGCGCGCTTGAGCCGGGCCACGAGCACGGCGTCCCGCGGCGAGAGGTGATCCTTCAAGGTCGGCGAGCCCGCGGTGGTCCGGAGCCCGGTGACCTCGAAGGTGTCCTTCACTGTGCACGGCACGCCGTGGAAGGGCCCCCACCACTCCCCGCGGGCCCCTGCCTCGTCCGCCGCGCGGGCCCGGGTCCGCGCGGTGTCGGATGCGAGCTCCACGATCGCGTTGAGGGAGGGATTGTGCCGCGCGATACGCTCGAGCATTCGATTCGTGAGCTCGAGGGACGAGACCTGTCCCGAGCGAATGGCCCGCGCGGCGCCGAGCGCCGTGCCGAAGTCCAGATCGGCCACGGCCGCGCGCCCCCGGCGAGGCGCCAGGAGCGTCGCGCCGGCGAGCGTCAGGCCACCACCGAGGAACGAGCGACGCGAGAGGGGGCGGGCGGTGCGCATATCGGCCTCCTTTTCCTCGCGGAGACTCTAGCAGAGTCGGGGCGCCGTGATACGATTCTCGACGAGCCACGTCCTGCCCATGTCCCCCCTGACAGCGTCGTCAGTGCGTATCGACTCCCGCGCCAAGTTGATGGCCGTGCTGTTCGTGGCCCAGGTGTGCGGGAGCACCGGGCATTCCATCGGGCTGGCGGTGGGCGGCATCATGGCCGCCAGCATCACGGGGACGAATACGTGGACGGGCCTGCCGGTGGCGCTGGGCGCGCTCGGCACCGCGCTCGCGAGCTGGCCGCTCGCGCGGCTGATGGATCGCGCGGGGCGGCGCCCCGGCCTCGCGCTCGGCTATGGTCTCGCGGTGGTCGGCGCGCTCCTCGGGCTGGTCGGCGTGGCCGCGCGGAGCTTCCCGCTCATGCTGGCCGGCATGACGCTCTTCGGGATCGCCAGCACCTCGAATCTCCTCGCCCGCTACGCGGCGGCGGACGTGAGTCCCGGCGCTCAGCGCGGCCGGGCCATGGGCCTCATCGTCTGGGGCTCCACGCTCGGCTCCATCGTGGGGCCGAACCTGATGGCGCCGGCGCTGCGCCTGGGCCACTGGCTCGGGGTCGAGGCCACCGCCAGCGCCTTCTTGGTGAGCGTCGGCTCGTACGCGCTCGCGGCGCTCCTCGTCCAGGTCTTCCTGCGTCCCGATCCGCTCGCCATCGCCCGACGGCTGGAGGCGGACGCCTCGCGGGGGCGTGCCGCCGGCCTCACGCGCGGGTTCGGCGCCATCCTGGGTGACGTGCGGGTGCAGATCGCGCTCGCCGCGCTCTCGGTCAGCCAGTTCGTGATGATCGCGACCACCTCGACCTCGCCGGTGTACCTCTACGATCAGGGGCACTCGGTGCGCATCATCGGCATCGGCGTCTCCCTGCATCTGGGCGGGATGTACGTGGCCTCGCCGCTGTCGGGGTGGCTCTGCGATCGCTTCGGCCGCCTGCTCATGATCGGGGTGGGCGCGCTCATCCTCATCGGGGCGGTGATGCTCGCCGGCCTCGCGCCGGGCACGGATCCCGTCCTCGTGATCGGCGCGCTCTTCCTCAACGGCGTGGGCTGGAACCTGGCCTTCGTCTCGGCCAGCGCGCTCCTCACCGATGCGCTCGCGCCCGCCGAGCGCGCCTCCGTCCAGGGCTTCGCCGACCTGATCATGGGGCTCATGGGCGCGGTGGGCTCGGCAGTGGGGGGGATGGTGCTGGGCATCTGGGGCTTCGCCGCCCTCAATGCCGTGGGTGCCGTGCTCGTGCTCGGGCCGCTCGCGCTTACCCTGCTTCGCCGCCCCGCGCTCGCCGCGCTCTCCGCCAAGGGCTGACGCGCATTCTCGGTCTCTCCCTTCTGCGTCTCGGCGAGTTCCGCCGGCTCTCGGCCGGCATGCTGCTGAGCTCGGTGGGGATGATGGGCGAGGTGGTGGTCCTGGGCTGGCTCGCGCTCGAGCTGACGGACTCACCCTTCTTCGTGGGGCTCGCCATGAGCGCGCGCGCCCTGCCGCTCTTCTTCGTGGGCGCGCCCGCCGGCGTCCTCGCCGATCGCGTGCCGCGCCACCAGCTCCTGGTGGCCACCGGCGTGGGCCAGGCCCTCGCCACCGCGACCCTGGGCAGCCTCACGCTCGCCGGCCGGATCACCTTCACGCACCTCTTTCTCTTCACCCTGGCCTCGGGCGTGCTCCGCGGCGTGGAGCACGCGGCGCGCCAGAGCTACACGCACGACGTGGCGGGCGCCGAAGGGCTGGTGCGGGGCCTCGCCATCCAGGGCCTGGCCATGCGCTGCGGGTGGTTCGCGGGCTCGCTCGGCGCGGGCGCCATCATCGCGGGCCTGGGACCCGGGCCGGCCTATATCGGCGTGGGAGTCGCCTACCTGGTGGGGACCCTGCCGCTGCTCGGCGCCTCGCCGCCCGCGCGCACCGCGCCGCCCGAGCGCGAGTCCCTCTGGCGGGCCGTCGGCGAGTTCCTCGACGGGGTGCGGAAGGACCGGACCCTGCTCGTGATCATGATCCTCACCGCGGGCGCGGAGGTGCTGGGCTTCTCGCATCAGGCGCTCCTGCCCAGCCTGGCCCGCGACGTGCTCCACACCGGGCCCGAGGGGCTGGGGGTGCTGAACGGCGCGCGCTCGGTGGGTGGGTTCGTCGGCCTGGTCGCGTCGATGGGCGGCGCGCCGCGAGGCGGCGGCACCCTCTTCCTGGCTATCCTCGTCAGCTTCGGGGCCAGCGTGATCGCGCTGGGACTCTCCCCGTTTCTCGTCGGCTTCGGCGGCGTGGTCATGGTGCTGCTCGTCACCAATGCCGCGGGGGCCATCGCCGATCTCCTCGCGCAGAGCCTCCTCCAGCGGAGCGTCCCCGCGCATCTCCGCGGGCGCGCCGGCGGCGCGTGGGTGGTGGCCATCGGCCTCGCGCCGCTGGGCCAGATGCAGATCGGCGGCCTGGCCTCGCTGTTCGGCGTCAGCGCGGCGCTGGGCGCGAGCGGGCTCGCGCTGGTCGCGCTGGTGGCCGCGACCGCGCTCGCCTATCCGCGCCTGCGCCGGCTCTGACCTTCGCTCGCCGCGGGGGCGAGAGCAGATCAGCCGATCGCGCGCTCGAGGCGCCGGGCGGCCTCGACGCAGCCCGGCCGGTCGGGCCGCTCCAGTGCCAGATCCCGCGGCGTCTTGCCGTCCCCGTCTCGCTGCCGCGGATCCGCGCCGGACTCCAGCAAGAGGTCCACGATCTCGGCGTGACCCTCCCGCGCCGCCTCGTGCAGCGGCGCGCCCCGGCCGTCGAGGATACCGGCCAGCGCGCGGTCCGCGGCCAGACGCTGGCGCACCTTCGCCGTCCAACCCCAGCTCGCCGGGAGGCAGATGCCGAAAGCCCGAGGCGTGCACCGGAGAAAGCCGTCCCGGGCCGTGGGATCAGCGCCCGCACGGAGGAGGAGGTCCACTGCCGCGCGTGAGCCACTCCAGTAGGCCCAGTGCAACGCGGTGCCGCCCAGGAAGGCGCGGAAGCCGAGATCGGGCGAGCGGGTGAGCAGGTGCGCGACGACCTCGTCCTGACCATTACGGGAGGCGAGGTAAAGCGCGTCAGAGATGACTTCTCGGTCGGTGCCGGGGGGGCAGGGAAGGCGCGTGCCGTCCGCGGCATAGCGCGAGCTGCCGGTGCGTGAGGCACCGGGGCGGAGCCGGCCGTCGGCATCGAAGAAGGCGCTGACGCGGGCCACCTCCCCCAGGCCCGCCGCGCAGAAGAGGTCGGGCTCCACGCCGCCGCGGAGGAGGGCGTGCGCGGCGTCCAGGGCGCCCGTGGTCAGCGCCCAGGACAGCGGCGTGTGCGCGGAGTGCGCATAGGGCCGCTGCGGGTCGGCGCCCCGTGCAAGCAGGAGCGCCACGATGCCGGGCTGGTTCCACTCCGCCGCCTGAAGGAGCGGGGTGCTGCCGTCCGCGTCCCTCGCCTGCGCGAGTGGCGGATCAGCCGTGAGCATGGCTTGAACCGCGGGCTCGTCGCCGCGCTTGATGGCGTCGAAGAGTGTCGGAATCGTCTCGGCGGGCCGGGAGGGTTCGTGTCCGTGTGTGGCTTCGAGCACAGTGAGCCGGGTCCGCAATGCGCGCCAGCTCGGGAAGCCGTGCTCGCGGGCCACCGCGAGCTGCGCGTCGGCGAGTCTGGCGGTCGGATCGGCCCGGCGGAGGGCCGGCAGCCGGTCCTTGGCGAGCTTCTTGAGGTACTCGAGGCTGGGACGTTCGGGCAGCGACATGACGCACCATCCTTCCCTATGCCCGGTGTCCGCGGTTACGGGCGGAAGGTGGTGAACGGCGCCTCACATGACAGGTGGGTTCAACCCTTCACGCGGACCGTGAGCCGCCTGGACGGCTACGGCCGAGTCTACTTCATCATGCGGGGCAGCCACAACGAGATGATGGGGAAGGCGACCAGGATGGCGAGGCGGATGACGTCGGCCCACACGAAGGGCATCACGCCCCGGAACACGGTGGCGGTGGAGACCTGGGGCAGCAAGGTCTTGAGCACGAACATGTTCATGCCCACCGGGGGGCTGATGAGGCCGATCTCCACCACGCACACGATGATGATGCCGAACCAGACGGGGTCCAGCCCCAGGTGCACGACGAGGGGGAAGAACACCGGCATGGTGAGGAGCACCATGGACAGCTCCTCCATGGCGGTGCCGAGCACCACGTAAATGGCGCAGATGGCCGCCACCACCATCAGGGGACTGAGCCCCAGGCGGGTGACCAGGTTCTTGAGGTCGGCGGGCATGCTGGTGATGTTCACGAACTCCGCGAACATGAGCGCTCCGATGAGGATGAGGAAGAGCATGGAGGTGGTGCGGGCGCTCTCGAGGAGCGCGGCGTAGAGCGTCTTCCAGGTGAGCGCGCGGCGCCAGCCCGCGAAGGCCAGCGCGCCCATTGCCCCCATGCCCGCGCCCTCGGTGGCGGTGAAGAGCCCGCCGTAGATGCCGCCCATCACGAAGAGGAAGAGCGCGGCCACGCCCCAGACGTCCTTGAGCGCGAGCCAGCGCTCGCCCCAGGACGACCGGGGGCCGGGCGGGCCCCAGCTGGGGTGGCGCCAGGTCGTGTAGACGATGGCCAGGCAGAGCAGCACCGCGCCCAGGATGCCGGGCAGCACGCCCGCCGCGAAGAGCTTGCCGATATTGGTCTCGGTGAAGACGCCGTAGATGATCATGATGGTCGAGGGCGGGATCATGATGCCGAGCGTGCCCGCGGCCGCCACCGTCCCGGCCGCGAGCTGATCCGAGTAGCCGAAGCGCTTCATGGACGGGTACGCCACCTTGGCCATGGTGGCCGCGGTGGCGATGGAGGAGCCGCAGATGCCGCCGAAGCCCGCCGAGGCCCAGACGGTGGCCATGGCCAGGCCGCCGCGCAGGTGCCCGATGAAGGCATACGCGGCGCGGAAGAGCTCCTGGGACATGCCGGCGCGGGTGACCAGGTTGCCCATGAGGATGAACAGCGGCACCACCGACAGCGTGTAGTTCCGTCCCGTCTCGTAGATCTTGGTCTGGACCATGGCACCGGCCACCGTCCAGTTCCAGTCGCGCATGTAGGCGTACCCGATGATGCCGACCAGCCCCATGGCGAACGAGATGGGGATCCGCACGAAGGCCAGCACCATCATCAGGAGCAGCCCCAGCAGCCCCTCGATCATCTATGAGGCGCCATCGCGCGCCAGAGGTGGATGACGGCGGCCAGCCCGATCATCGCCGCCATGAAGTACACGAAGGGGCCGTAGACAATCCGCAGCACGTCGGTCGAATCGCGATAGCCCCAGATCTTGTCCGCCTTGAGCCAGGTCAACCAGGCCAGCGCCCCCATCATGACCGCGGAGCCGAGGTTCACCGCACGCTCGAGCCAGCCCTGCCGGCGGGGCCCGAGCAGGCGGTCGATGAAGTCCATCAGCGCGTGCTCGTTGGTGAAGGACACCAGCGGCAGCCCCGCGAAGATGAGCACCAGCAGGAGCAGCTCGGTGACCTCGAAGGCCCCTCGCACCGGGCGGTTCAGGACATAGCGCGCCACCACGTCCACGAAGGTGAGGAGCATCATGGCCAGGAGGATGATGGAGGCGGCGACGCCGAGAAGGCCCTCGACGCGCCGCTCCCAGACGGGCGCGGAGTCGGTCACCACCCGCGCCCGGCGACCGTCACTGGCCGGCGGCGACCTTCTTCAGCTCCGCGCGAAACTCGGCGAGGATCCGGGCCGCGTCCACGCCCTTGGCATTCGCCTTGGTGATCCAGTCCTCCTCGATGGGGGCGGACCGCTTCTTCACCTCGGCGACGAAGGCGGGGTCGGCGCTGACGATCTTGACGCCGGACTTCTGCAGCGCCTCCAGCCCCTTCTTGTCCGCCTCGTCCCAGGACCGGCCGGCGAGGCGCGCGATGTGCTCGCCGGAGATCCGGCTGATGGCGTCCTGGTCCTGCTTGGGGAGCTTGTTCCACTTGTCCTCGTTCATGAAGAAGCCGAAGGCGGAGCTGTACATGCCGCCCGGGAAGAGCGTGGCCTGCTCCAGCACGGACTCCAGCTTGAAGGAGACGATGGACTCCATGGGGAAGAACACGCCGTCGGCCACCCCGCCCTTGAGGAGCTCGTAGGACTCCGGCGCGGGCTTCACGAAGGCCGAGGCGCCGAGCGCCTTGGCCACCGCTTCCGCCACGCCGCCGCCGGTGCGGATCTTCAGTCCCTGCACGTCGTTGATGCCGGTGACCGGCCGCTTGGTGAACATCTGCCCGGGTCCATGCGTGAACACGCCCAGAAGCTTGACGCCCTTGTACTCGCCCACCTTGTCGAAGTGCTTCCAGTGGATGCGCGAGAAGGCCACCGAGTTGACGAGCGCGGTGTCACCCGCGCCGGGGAGCTCGGCCATCAACGGCAGAATGTGGCGCGAGGGCGTGTAGCTCGCGGTCACATAGGAGAGGTCCACCAGGCCGTCGCGGACGGCGTCGAAGGTGCCCGGAGGCGCCGAGGGGTGCTTGGGCAGCATGGTGAGCTTCACCCGGCCGTTGGTGACCTTCTCGACCTCGTTGGCCCAGCCCTGCAACACCACGCTGGTCAGGTGATGCTGGGGCGAGACCCACGAGGACATGGTAAGGGTGGTGGTCTGGGCAAGGACCGGCGGGGCGGCGGCGAGGAGCCAACCGGCCATCGCGGCGAGCACGATTCGGGTCATGGGGGCCTCCCGAGGCGGGCGCGACGGCCCGCCGTCGGCGGGTAGTGTAACATCCCGGAGACGGCGGGCCGGAGACGGCGGGCCGGAGACGGCGGGCCGGGACCAGGGGGACGACACGGATGCCCACGCAGGCAGAGAAAGCGGCGACGTTCCGCGCGCTGCATGCGCGGCCCGGCGTGTTCATCATGCCCAATCCCTGGGATACGGGCACCGCGCGGCTCCTGGCGTCGCTGGGCTTCGAAGCCCTCGCGACCACCAGCCTGGGCGTGGCCAATAGCCTGGGCCGGCCGGATGGCACCGGCGCGGTGAGCCGCGCCGAGGTGATCGCGAACTGCCGCACCATCGCGGACGCCACCGACCTGCCGGTGAACGCCGACCTGGAGAACGGCTACGCCGACGAGCCGCGCGCGGCCGCCGAGATCATCCGGCTCGCCTCGGAGGCGGGCATGGTCGGAGGATCCATCGAGGACGCCACCGGCGATCCCGCGCGGCCCATCTACGACTTCACCCTGGCGGTGGAGCGGGTGCAGGCCGCGGTGGAGGTGGCGCGCGCGCTCCCCGTTCCCTTTCTGCTGACGGCGCGGGCCGAGAACCTCATCCACGGCCGGCTCGACCTGGACGATACGATCAAGCGGCTCCAGGCCTTCGAGGCGGCCGGCGCGGACGTCCTCTACGCGCCCGGGCTCCGGGACCTCACGACCATTCGCGCCGTGGTCTCGGCGGTGAGGCGGCCGGTGAACGTGGTCATGAGCCACATCGATCCTGCCCTCACCGCGGCCGAGCTGGCGGCGGCCGGCGTGAAGCGCATCAGCGTGGGCGGCTCGCTCTCGCGCCTGGCCCTGGCCGCCTTTCTCCGCGGTGCGCGCGAGATGAAGGACACCGGCGGGTTCACGTGGGCCCGGGAGACGGTGACCGGCAAGGAGCTGAAAGGAATCTTCGCGCGATGGCAGTGATCGCCGCACCATGCGCCTGAGCACCCATCTCGTCGCGGTCGGCCTCGCCGCCCTGGTGCCCGTTCTCGGCTTCTCCGCGCTCGTGGCCCGGCACAACACGCAGCTCCAGCTCGAGGCGACCGAGCGGGGCATGCGGGACACGGCGCACGCGGTGGCCCGCACGGTGGACAAGCAGCTCGAGTCCGCCATCACCACGCTCCAGGCGCTCGCGGAGTCGGAGCATCTCGACTCGCTCTCCCTGATCCCCTTCCACGCCTTTTCCCACCGGGTCATACGGTCTCAGGGATGGGTCGACCTCGTGCTCTCCGATGCCGAGGGCCGAGCGGTCATGGAGTCGTCCCGCCCGCTGACCGCAGCGCTCCGGCCGAGCCGGCGTCAGGCGCTTGTCGGCGAGGCTCGGAGCACGCGCCGGCCCGTGGTGTCCGACCTCTTCGACGGCGTGGACGGTAACTATCTCGTGGCCGTATCCGTGCCCGTCGTGCGCGGCGACGCGGTGCCCTACGTGCTCACCGCCGAGCTGCCCGCGTCCGACTTCGGCGAGCTCCTGCGGGCGCAAGCGTTCGCCCCGGGCTCGGTGGCGGTGATCCAGGACCGGCAGCACGTGATCCTGGCTCGCACCCAGCACGAGGCGGAGCTGGTGGGCCAGCGCGTGGCAAACCCCACGCCGGGTCGGGATGGCTGGGTTCGCAGCCGGCTGCGCGAGGGGACGGAGGTTTACGTCGCCTTCGTCACCGCGCCACTCTCGGACTGGCGCGTCGTGCTCACCGAGCCGGTGGCGAGGGTGGAGGGGCCCCTGGTGCGCGGCATCTGGCAGATCCTGGCCGGCGCCGCGGTGGCCCTGGCGCTGGCGGGCGCGCTGGCCTTCATCGTCGGGCGTCGCATCGCGGGCGCGGTGGGGGCCCTGGTCCGCATCGCGCGGGCGGTGGAGCGGGGCGACGCCGCCGAGCCCCTCCGGACCGGGGTCAGCGAGGTCAACGCCATCGCCGAGCAGCTCTCCGCCGCCGCCGCGCTGGCGCGGGCCCGGGAGCTGGAGTCGTCGGTGCGCGAGCATCGGGCGCGCGCCATTGCCCAGGTGGCCCATGCGCTGAACGCCTCCGGCGGCCTCGACACCGTGCTGCGCACCGCGGTGGAGTCGGTGCGTGGGCTGGTGGGCGCGGACACGGCCCGCATCGCGCTGGTGGACGACGCGGGACGGCTCGTGCTGCGCTTCTCCACCGATGTCTCCACCACGATGCCGCCCGGCTTCGTCATCGAGCGCGGCCAGGGGATGGGCGGTGTGGCATGGGAAACCGGTCGGCCGGTGCGCACCGAGGACTTGACCGCCGACGCTCGCTTCGCGACGGATCGCTACCTGCCCATCGCGCGGGCCGATGGCATCATCTCCGCCATGGCGGTGCCGGTGGTGACCGAGGGCACCGTGGTGGTGGGCGTCATCTACGCCAACCGGCGGTCGCGACGGCCCTTCACCGCCGACGACGAGACGGCGCTGGTGACCCTCGCGGATCATGCCGCGGTGGCGGTGCAGCAGGCCACGCTCCTCGCCCGCGAGCATGCGGCGCGCGCGGACGCGGAGGCGGCCAGCCGCGGGAAGGACGAGCTCCTGGCCATGCTCGGCCACGAGCTGCGCAACCCGCTCTCCGCGATCAGCAATGCCGTCCACGTGCTGAGCGCACCCGCCGCCTCCGAGGACGCCCGCCTTCGCGCCCGCGACATCATCACTCGGCAGAACGCCCATCTCGCCCACCTGGTGGACGATCTCCTCGACGTGGCCCGCGTCACCTCGGGCAAGATCGCGCTGGTACGGCGCCCCCTCGAGCTGGCACAGGCGGTGCGGCAGTGCGTGGCCACGCTGACGGCGAGCGGGCGGACGAGGGAGCATGACCTGCAGCTGGACCTCGAGGTGGTCTGGGGCAATGTGGATGGGACGCGCTTCGAGCAGATCGTCACCAACCTCGTGGGCAATGCCCTGCGCTTCACGCCGGCGGGCGGCCACGTGGTGATCTCGCTCCGCGCCCGGTCCGGCGAGGCCGTGCTCGCCGTGCGCGACTCGGGGGTCGGCATCGTGGCCGACATGCTGCCGCGGGTCTTCGACCTCTTCGTGCAGGGCGAGCGCGCGGCCGATCGCGGGGGTGGGGGGCTCGGGCTGGGACTCGCGCTCGTGCGCCGCATCGCCGAGCTGCACGGCGGCGGCGTCGAGGCGCGGAGCGATGGGCCGGGCCGCGGCAGCGAGTTCAGCGTCCGGCTCCCGGCCATTCCCGCGCCCCTACGGCCGGGGGGGGTGCTTCCCCGGCCGGCCGAGCGCAACGGCGCCCCCCGCCGCATCCTCGTGGTGGAGGACAACGAGGACTCGCGCGAGATGCTCCGCTACCTGCTGATGCTGGACGGCCACGAGGTGCACGAGGCCGCCGACGGCCCGGCCGGTCTCGCGGCGGCGCTCCACCTGCGCCCCGATATCGCGTTCGTGGACGTGGGCCTGCCCGGTCTCGACGGCTACGAGATCGCGCGCCGGGTGCGCGCGGAGACGGGCGCGGTCATTCGCCTCATCGCGCTCACGGGCTACGGCCAGCCGGAGGATCGTCGGCTGTCCCTCGAGGCGGGCTTCGACGCCCATATCGTGAAGCCCGTCGCACCGGACGCGGTGCTCGATGCGATTCGGGCCCTCGGCCCTCAGACACCTCACCGGGGCTGAGTGGGACGGACTCGAGCGCCGCGCGCCCGGTGGCGAAGGAGGGCGGCTCTCAGCGCGCGCCCGCCGCCAACCGCGCGCCCGCCACCATGGCGGCCAGCTTCGCCCGCGCCAGCGCTCGCGGCAAGTGCTTCATGCCGCAGTCGGGCGCCAGCACCAGCCGCGAGGCGGGGAGATGGGCGAGCGCGGCGTCGATCCGTCGCGCCACCGTGTCGGCGGACTCCGCCTCCGGTGAGCCCAGATCCAGCACCCCCAGGACCATGGTCTTGGACGGGAGGGCCGCGAGCACGGACGGGTCCAGCCCCGGTTGCGCGGCCTCGATCGAGATCTGATCCGCCGCGCAGCGGTCGAGCTCGGGCAGGAACGAGTAGCCGCTGGGCTTGTCCTTGACCGAAAAGGCGTAGCCGAAGCAGAGGTGCACCACGGTGGTCTTGCGCAGCCCCCGCAGCGCCCGGTCGATGGCCGGCACCGCGTAGGCGCGCGCCCGGTCCGGCTGGGCCTGCATGTATGGCTCGTCGAGCTGGAGCACGTCCACCAGGGGCTCGAGCTCGGCGAGCTCGGCATTGACGGCGTCGGCATAGGCCATGGCCAGGCGCTCCGGATCGCGGTAGTGCTCGTCCTGGGCGAGCTGGGTCATGGTGAAGGGGCCGGGGATGGTCACCTTGATCCGGCGCCGGGTGATAGCGCGGAGGAACCGGACGTCGTGCAGGAGCACGGGGCGCGCGCGGGCCACCGGGCCCACGATCCGGGGCACCGCCTGCGGCTTGCCCACGCGGTTGATGGCGGTGCCGGGGGTGAGGGGATCCACGCCCTCCAGCGCGGTGGCGAACTGGTTGAAGTAGCTCTCGCGCCGCTGCTCGCCGTCGGTGACGATGTCCACGTCGGCGGCCTCCATGTCGGCCACGGCGAGGCGGACGGCGTCGTCCTGGGCCTCCTCGAGCAGCGGCTCGGCGACGCGCCACAGCTCACGCATGCGCACGCGCGGCACCGCGTTGGTCCGGAGCCGGTCGTGGTCCACCAGCCAGGGCGGCTGGGGATAGCTCCCCACCACCGTGGTGGTGAGCATCTAGGCGCGCGAGACGAAGGCGGGCATGACCTCCTTGGCGAACCAGGCCAGCTGCTCGACCATGGCCGCCTGGGGCGTGCCCATGCTGTTGCTGACGTGGACGTACTCGAGGCCGGGGAACTCCTGCTCCAGCGACTTGAGGTAGGCCACGAGCTCTTCCGGCGGACCCGCGAACCAGGCGCCGACCTTGGTGTAGTCCTCGAGCTTCGGCACACCGCCCGCGTCCCAGCCGCCCCGCCGCGCCGCCGCCAGGTTCTGCTCCGGCGTCATGCCCGGCACGAAGCCCAGCGGTCCGAACATCTTCACGTGCTCCTCGTACCAGGGCGTGATCTCGCGGACCGCGCGCTCCCGCGACTCGGCCAGATGGTAGAAGATGCCGAGGCTCAGCCCCTCGCCGAGACGGTAGTCGAGGCCTCCGCGCTGCGCGGCTTCCTGATAGGCGTAGATGGACCGCGAGGCCATGGTGGCGGCGCCGCCGCCGATCATGCCCCGGATGCGGTGCTTGACCATGAAGTCCAGCCCGCGGGCGCCCGCACTCACGATGGGCTGCCAGCACTCCACCGGCTGGTGAATCGGTCGCGGCACCAGGGTGATCTCCTTGAGCTCGTACCCGCGGTAGGGCACCGGCGGGGGCAGGGTGTAGTGCTGCCCCTGGTGAGAGAACGACTCCGACCGGAAGGCCTTCATGATGACGTCCACCTGCTCCTCGAAGAGCGCGCGGTTGGCCTCGGCGTCCCGCATGGGGCTGCCGAAGGTCTCCACCTCGCGGGTGTGGTAGCCGCGGCCCACGCCGAAGATGCACCGCCCGCCGGTGAGGATGTCGGCGGTGGCGAAATCCTCTGCGAGGCGGAGGGGATGCCACATGGGGGTGATGTTGAAGCCGCAGCCGATGCGGAGCCGGGTGGTGAGGTGCGACAGATGCACCGCCGCCATCATGATGTTGGGAATGCACTCGTAGCCCTCGTGCTGGAAGTGGTGCTCGGCCAGCCAGAGGGCGTGGTAGCCATGGTCGTCCATGCAGCGCGCGATGGCCTCCGCCTTGGTGAACACCGAGGCCAGGTGGTCGTTGGAGTAGCGGCGCGCGTTGGCGGGGGTGGCCTGCTGACCCATGTCGCCCAGATCCACGTGGCCGGCGTAGACCGTCGAGAACTTGGTGATCATGTCGCGTCTCCGTCAGGCGGGGTGCTGGTGGAGGTAGTGCGCCCGGAGAAGATCCAGGCCGAAGTCATTGCGGGGATCATGCCATACGGAGTGGATGTGGTTGGCGTCGTTCTGGGTATTGTCGTACTCGATGAGGAGCGTGGGGCCGTGGAGCCGGTAGTAGTGGGCCTTGCCCGGCTCGAGCGAGCCCGCCCAGGCGAAGTGCAGCAACTCGATCCCGGCCTCGCGCACGCGGCGGAGCTCCTCCGCGGCCAGCTCGGCGCGCATGTTCTGCGCGTACTCCTCGACCAGGCGGAGGGCCAGGCTCCGCTGGTCGCCGGTCAGGTCCGCCAGCGGCAGCCCCGCGGTGGTGGCCAGGCTGAGGGCGCGCCCGGGCCCGCTCACGATGTCCCCCAGCGCCCGCGTGTCGATGATGAGGCGCGGGCGGAGGCGCGGCTCCACGCTGCGCGCCAGCGTGCGGGCGAGGTCCTGCTCCGCGGCCAGCGCGCGCAGGCCCTGGTGGGGGCCGGCGGGCACCTCGGCGGGATTGGCGCCGAGGAAGGCCGGCGTCATGGCGATGGGCTTGCCGGGTACGAGGGTGAAGTTGAGGGAGAGATGATGTCCTTCCAGGCGCCAGCCCCAGGGCGCGGCGGCGGCGGGGTGGCCGAACACCGTGATCGAATAATTCTCGGGATCGCGGAGGAGCGCCCCGAAGGTCTCGAGGCGGCGCAGCACCTCCTCGAGCCGGATGACGTTGACCGCCTTGGCATAGCCCACCGCGCTGAGGCTGGCCTTCATCAGCTCATGCGCGGCGGCCCGCGCCGGCGCCGGCATGTCCTTGAAGGGCAGGCCCTCGCGGCTGCGGGGCACATAGTGCCAGTTGAGCCGCTCCTTGTCCGCGAAGCCGATCAGCGCGCGCCGTTGCCCGTCGGGAGAGAGCGTGGCGAGGAAGGCCGCCGCCGCGGCGGCCATGGCGCTTCGCGCGGCGTCGGCGGGCTGGGCGAGGAGGGGCCGCGGACGGGCCGCCATCGCCGCGCCGGCCGCGAATCCCCCCGCCAGCCCGTGCAGCAGCCGGCGGCGCGTGAGGGGCCCCGCCATGGCCTCTACGAGTACTTCACCGTGCACCCGTAGGCCCGCGTCACCGGCGTCTTGACCGGCTGGCCGGCGGCCACCGCCTGGAGCGCCGCCCGCACGTAGTTGTTGGCGCCCGGCACGTCGCTGCGGCGGCTGGTGGGCTTGTCGTCGATGGCGCCCGCGTAGACGAGGAGACCCGCCTTGTCCACGACGTACATGTGGGGCGTATTGGTGGCCCCGTACATCTTCCCGACCTCGCCCTTGGTGTCCAGCAGGACCGCGGTGGGCGCCGCCTTGCGGTTCGTGGTCAGCTCGTCGGCATGGGCGGGCTTCACGTGGCCCTGCTCGCCCGGCGCCGAGGAAATGACGGTGAGCCAGATGACGCCGGCGCCGGTGGTCTCGCGCTGCAGTGTCTGCATGTTGCCGGTGTCGTAGTGCTTCCGCACGTACGGGCAATCGTGATTGGTCCACTCGAGGATCACCAGCTTGCCGCGGTAGTCGGCCAGGCTCACCGCCGCGCCGCTGGTGGAGGTGGAGGTGAAGGCGGGCGCGGCCTCGCCGACCTTGGCCACGGCGGCCTGCGCCGGCAGCGGGCGCGCGAGGCCGTCGACGGCGCCGATGAGCACCGCGGCGCAGCCGGTGCGGGTGATGAAAGCGCGTCGGGACAGACGTTCGGGAGTCATGGGGTCTCCTTTCGATTCGGGGGGCCGGGTCACAAGGCCTCGATGGCCTCGAGTATGGTCCTCTCGCTGAGGATTTGCGGGAGAACGGTAGGGGGGGCGGCGGCGCCGGCGGCGCCGGCTACACGGGCCCCCGCGGGATAGACCACGTAGAGGGGGACGCCATTCCGTCCGAAGGTGCCGAGGGCGGCGGCGATCTCGGCGCTCCGGCTGGTCCAGTCGGCCCGGAGGTAGACGACGCCCTTGCGCGCGAAGGCCTCCGCCACCACGGGCGAATGGAGCGCGATGCGCTCGTTGACGAGACAGGTGATGCACCAGGCGGCGGTGAAGTTCACGAATACGGGCTTGCCCTGCGCGCGCAGCTCCGCGACGCGGCGCGGGCTCCAGCCCTCTGCGGCGGGGCCGCCCGCGGTGGCCGCCGCGGCGGGCGGGGCCGACCTCGGTGCGGAGGACGCGAGGGGGCTCAGCGCCAGCGCCGCCACCACGCCGGTCACCGCGGCCACCGAGCCGGCGCGCCGCCAGCGCGGCCGCGCGTCGCGCGTGCGGCCGTGCAGCCATGCCGCGAAGGCGATGAGCAGGAGTCCGCCCAGCGCGGCCGCCACCGCCTCCGGGCCGGCCTGCCGGCTCAGCACCCAGACCAGCCAGGCTGCCGTCGCGTAGAGCGGAAAGGCCAGCGCCTGCTTGAGCCACTCCATCCACGCGCCGGGCCTCGGCAGCCAGCGGCGCCAGGCCGGCGCCAGGGATAGTGCGAGATACGGCAGCGCCAGGCCGAGCCCGAGGGCTTCGAAGACGAGCAGCGCGGCCCCCGCCGGCTGGGTGACGGCGTACCCCACCGCCACGCCCATGAAGGGCGCGGTGCAGGGCGTGGCCGCCACCGCGGCGAGCGCGCCCGTGAAAAAGGTGCCGGCATGGCCCGATCGCGCCGTGAGCCCCTGGCCGAATCCCGTGATCCGTCCGCCCACCAGCCAGACGCCGGACAGCGCGAGCGCCAGCGCGAAGAAGAGGTACGCGAGCAGCGTGACGATGGCGGGGGACTGGAGCTGGAAGCCCCAGCCGATCTGGTCGCCGCCCGCGCGCAGCGTGAGCAGGGCACCCGCGAGCGCGCCGAACGCGAGCAGCACGCCCGCGGTATAGGCGAGCCCGTGACGCCAGGCCCCGCCCGGCCCGGCATCGGCATGGGCGACGAGAGCCAGCGCCTTGACCGACAGCACCGGCAGCACGCACGGCATCAGGTTGAGGATCAGGCCGCCGAGCAGCGCCAGGCCGATCGCCTCGAGGAGCGAGACGGCGGGAATGATCGGGGCGGCAGGTCCCGCTAGTCCCGCCGCCGCCTCCGACGGTGTGGCCTGGATCACGAAGGCCTGGCTCACCATGCCGCCGTCGAGCCGTTCGCGGATCACCAGCACGCCGTCGATGGGGCCCTCGGCGGCCTCGACGAGATCACCGCGCTTGAGTCGCACGATGATCCCGTCCGGATCCACCGTCGTGTCCTGCGGGGCGGCATGGTCGATGACGCCCCACCGGGCCGGGAAGAACCAGACCTCTCCCACGCGCTCGGCACGCAGCCGGGGCGCGGCCACGGTGAGCGTGACCGACTCCGGCGTCGCCGCGTAGCGGGCGGGCCACGGGCTCGGCGCGGGAACAGCCCGGCGCGCCGCCGCGATGGCCGGCGCCGAGCGCGGGTCCGGCGCCGGGCGCGCGGCGACGACGGGAAGCGTGAGCGCGACGTCCGCCTCCTCGGGAATGCAGATCTTCGCGCAGACGAGCCAGCTCGCGCGCGCGCGCAGGTCGAGCCGAGCGCCGGGGGAAAGGTCCGCGGGCGCGGTGAGCCGGGCGAGCACCACCACCGCGTCGGTATAGCCGAAGCTCATGGCCGGGCCCACGGGGATCCGCTCGGGATGCGGCCAGACGAGGGGACCGGCCGCGACCCCGCGCGGCAGCGTCCAGGCGACGGTCATGGGCTCGCCGGAGTCGCCGGGATTGATCCAGTACGTATGCCAGCCGGGCGCGATGCGTTGACGGATACCCACCCACACGGCCCCGCCGGGCTCGATGCCCGCCGCCTCGCTGATCAGCTCGACGCGAACCCGGGGGCCCGCGGCCTCGGTCGCCCGTTCGGCGGCGCGCGCGGTCCCATCGAGGAGACCGAGCGCGAGCAAGGCGGCGAGCAGCGGGAGGGACCTCCACGCCATGCTGAATCGTACCATGTGGGCGAAGGCGCGCCGGATGACGGCAGCGTGACGAGGACTAGAACCGGTACTTGAGGCCGGCGGCGGGAACCGACGAGCCCGAGCCGCCCAGGAGTCCGAAGATTCCGGACCGATGGTGGAGACGGATGACGAAGTCCCACTGCGGGAAGCGCGGCAGCCCGAAGGTCAGCTCGAAGAACACGTAGTTCTGCAGGCGCTTGGCCTCGTCGAAATTCTTCTTCTCGAGCCGCGGGGGCTCGGTGGCGAACGAGGGCCCGTCCCCCACCGCGATCGTGGTGGCGACGTGGTCATTCCAGGGGAAGGTCACCCAGCGGGCGACCACGGCACTCGTGAACTCCCAGTGCGTCTGGTCGCCGAACCATTTCGTCACGCCGATCTCCGCTTCCCAGCGGAGATGCTTCCACAGCACCGCGAACTCCCGGGACATCGCCAGCGACACCATGGCCGCGTGGTCGAACTCGACCGGCTCGGTGAAGAACTCCAGGAAGTCGTTCTTGGCGAAGGGCCCCCCGTAAACCGTCACCGCCCAGGGGAAGGCCGTGTGGATGGCGTCCCGGGGGGGAACGACTTCCGCGTCGCGCGGGGCCTGCGCGGAGACTGCCGTCGCGAGGACCAGGAGAAGGACGGCGAAACACGCGGCTCCCAGCGAGGGGGCCGACGGTCGCGCGGACGCTATTTCCGGATCCCCATCTCGCGCAGGCGCGAGGCCTCCACCAGGGAGAGGGCGCCGAGCGCAATGAGGCCCACGCCACTCCCCGAGGTCAGGGCGCCGCATCGCGGCGCCTAGTATAACCAATCCGCGAGCCGGCGAAACCTTGCCAGGGGCCGGGAGCCGCTTCATACTTGGCGGGATGCGGTCAGAGCAAGATCCCGGCTTCGGCGCGAAGCTGCGCGCGGTGTTCGGCCTGAGCCCCACCATCCTTTGCCTCACCGGGCTGGAGGACGGCCGGGTGCGGGACGTCAACGACTCCTTCCTCCACACTAGCGGGTTCACTCGCGAGGAGGTCATCGGCCGGCCCATGGCCGAGCTCGGCCTCTGGCTCGACCCCGAGGATCGCGCGGAGGGCTTGCGCGCCCTGCGGGCGGGTCAGCAAATCCGGGGCATCGAGGCGCGCTTCCGCATGAAAAACGGGGAGCAGCGCGTGACCATCCTCGCCGCCGACGTCGTTACTTTCGACGGGGAGGCCTGCATCCTCACCGCTCTCACCGACATCACGGATCGCACGCGCGCCGAGGAGGCGCTGCGCGAGAGTGAGCGGCGCTTCACGACCGCCTTTCACGCCAACCCCTTGCCGATGACCATCATCGCGCTGAGCGATCACCGCCACCTCGAGGTCAACGAGGCGGCCGTCCGCCACAGTGGATATTCACGGGAGGAGCTGCTGGGGCGCTCCAAGCAAGAGCTGGGCGTCTGGGTGGTGCCGGAGCAGAAGGAACGGATGCTCCGCCTCCTCCTCGAGCGCGGGCAGGTGCGCGATCTCGAGGTGGCGTTCCGGACCCGGGCGGGTGACCTGCGGCAGCTCCTGGTCAACTCCGAGGTCATCACCTACGACGGGGCGCCCGCGGTGCTCAGCGTGTCCCACGACATCACCGAGCGCAAGCAGCTCGAGGCGGAGAACCGCGTCCGGCGCGACGAGGCGGAGGCGCTCGCCCAGTCCCTCCGCCAGGCCAACCGCGCCAAGGACGAGTTCCTCGCCATGCTGGGCCACGAGCTGCGGAATCCGCTCGGTACCCTGACCAACGCGGTGGCGGTGCTCGACAAGATGACGGGCGACGAGACGACGCGCCACCTGCTCGCCATCGTCTCGCGCCAGACCGGCCACCTCGCCCGCCTGGTAGACGATCTCCTCGACGTGGGGCGGGTGACCACGGGCAAGATCGAGCTCAACATGCGGCCGGTGGAGCTCCGCGCGCTGGTCGGACGGTGCCTGGACGCGCTCGTCCAGGCGGGACGCACCCAGCGGCACACGGTGACGCTCGAGGGGGTGGATCTCCACGTCGACGCCGACGTCACGCGGCTGGAGCAGATCGTCAACAACCTCCTCGACAATGCCTTGAAGTACACGCCGGGGTCGGGCTCCGTCCTGGTGGAGACCGTGGAAGAAGACCGTCAGGCGGTGCTCCGGGTCCGCGACACCGGCAACGGCATCGCCGCCGATCTCCTCCCCCGCGTGTTCGACCTCTTCGTCCAGGAGCCGCAGGGCCTGGACCGGTCGCGGGGGGGCCTCGGCATCGGGCTTGCCCTGGTGAAGCGGCTCGTCGATCTGCACGGGGGCACGGTCTCGGTGTGGAGCGCGGGACCGGGACAGGGCAGCGAGTTCACGGTCCGGCTGCCCCTGCGGGAGCAGCCGGAGGCGGCACGGGACGCCGTGAGCCGCGCGGCCGCGCCGGTGCCGCCGCCGCGGCGCCGTGTGCTCGTGGTCGAGGACAGCGTCGACGCGCGGCAGAGCCTGCAGATGCTGCTGGAGCTGGCCGGCCACGTGGTCGAGACCTCGGAGGACGGGCCCAGCGGGCTCGCCAAGCTCGATCAATTCCGGCCCGAGGTCGCCCTCATCGACCTCGGCCTGCCCGGCATCGACGGCTACACGCTGGCCCGCATGGCACGCGACAACCCGCAGACCCGCGCCATCCGCCTGGTCGCGGTCACGGGCTATGGCCAGGCGGAGGACCGAGCGCGCGCACTCGCCGCCGGGTTCGACCTCCACGTGACGAAGCCGGTGGACGCCTCCATGCTGGAGGAGATGCTCGGCCGTCCCCGCTAGCCCGTCAGGCCATCAGGAGGCTGCCGGGCACCTCGCGGCCCATGGTCTGGATCTCGGCCGCCGAGATCCCGTGGGCCATCAGCGCGGCCACGAACATCTGCAGCCCGTCCACCGGCGTGGGATTGCCCGTCTGCCCGAGATCGGTCCCGAGCACGAAGTGCCGCGCGCCCACCGCGCGGATACAGGCCGCCGTCTCCGCCAGCTCGACGCGGGCGGAGTGCCGCATGAACTCGAGCGGCGAGTCGGGACCGGTGAGCATGCCCAGCGCGCAGAGCTCCATCCGGCCGCCGAGCGCCGCCGCCTTCTTCATGTGGGCGGTCGTCATGCCCACCACGTCGAACTGGGCATGGGTGACCACGATGCGGTCGCAGCCGGCCTCGCGGGCGGCGGCGATGAGGACGAGCGCCTCGTCGGCGGACGCGTGCCCGGTATGCACGACCAGCCGTTGCTGGGCGCACACCGCGAGCACCTCGCGCACGGCGGGGAGCACCGCGCCGCGCTCGTCCACCACCCGGATGCCCGAGGGCGCGGTCCCGCCGCGGCGGACGTGGTTGTCGGCGTCGAAGGTGGGGAACCACACCACGCGGCCGTGGCCGCCCTGCATGCGCCACATCCACTCGACCGCCTTGGGGTTGAGGCCGCCCACCGCGCCATTCAGCACGATGCCGCCAAAGACCTTGATGCCAGGCACGTGCTTGCGCGCCAGCCAGGCGCGGTCGGCGGTGGCGGTGACGTGGTTCTTGAACACGAGGGCTTCCATCTGCCGCGTGGCGGCCAGCTGCGCCAGCTCGTCGTCGTCCACCGCGCGGCCGAAGATGTCGGGAGCGGCGTGGGTGTGGAAGTCGATGAGCCCGCGAATGGGGCTGACCGGCGGCGGCGGCGGCGAGTAGCCCTGAACCCCTCCGGCGGGAGCGGCGGCGCGCGAGGTGGCGGCGGCGCGTCCGGCGGCGGCGGGCCCGCCCCGTCGGCGGCTCGCATGGGCCGCGCGCGCGGCGTGATGGACGAGGGAGCAGCCGCAGAGAAGCGGACGCGGGGCGACGGGGGCGGAACCGGTTGTGGGGATCATAGGCCCCGGATCATACACGACCGGGTCAGGCGCGAAAGGCCGCGTGCTCCACCGTCCACTGCTCGAGGAGACTGGGATCGGGCTCCTGCGCGATCCCCGGCACCTGGGAGACGGCGACCTCGCCCGGGCCGCTGAGCACGATCTCGGGCTTGCCGAGATCGTCATTGTAGAAGTACGACGAGGGGAAGATGTCACCCGGATAGGTGAAGTTGGGCAGGGTGGCGAGCTCGGCGCAGATGGCGCCGCCCACCGCGCTCTCGAGCATGCCGCCCACCCAGCAGGGGATGCCGTGCTCGGCGCAGAGGGCCTGGATCTCGCGCGAGGCGGTGAGGCCGCCCACGCGCCCCATCTTGATATTGACCACCTTGCAGCTCCCCAGACGGATGGCCGCCCGCACATGGGCGAGGCTCTGCGCGCTCTCGTCGAGACAGACCGGCGTCTCGAGCTGGCGCTGGAGATCGGCGTGATTCACCAGGCTCATGCCGTCGTCCTCGAGCGGCTGCTCGATCATGGCCAGCCCATGGCGGTCCAGGGCGCGGAAGAGCTCGAGGTCGGCGAGCGTATAGGCGGCATTGCAGTCCACGTGGAAGGTGAAGCGCGGAAAGGTGGCGCGCACCGCCTCCACCATCTTGAGGTCCCAGCCCGGGGCGGAACTTGAGCTTGATCCGCGGGAAGCCCGCGTCGATCGCGCCCTGGATCTTGGCGAGCAGGATGTCGAAGGAGTCCTGGACCCCGAAGTCCGCGCCCACCTTCACGCGATCGCCCGTTCCGCCGAGCGCCGCGTGCAGCGGCAGGCCCCGGCGCTTGGCGTCCAGCACCCACCAGGCGATGTCCAGCGCGGCGCGCGCGAACTCGTTGCCCTTGATGAAGGCGATGCGATCGAGGAGGTCGCGCGAGGTCTCGAGATCCTGGCCGATGAGGCGCGGGGCCATGTACTCCCGCACGGTGTGAAAGGCGGCGAGGGTGTGCTCCGACGAGTAGTTGGGGATGAGCACGGGGCAGCTCTCGCCCCAGGCATGCTGCCCGCCGCCTTCCATGCGCACGAGGATGGTGTCGCTGTGGAGCTGGTCGCCATAGGACGTCTTCCAGACGAAGGCCAGGGGCAGCTTGGCCCAGTACACGTCGATGCGCTCGATCTTCATGGGGTTCCCTCGCATGCCGCGGGATGATACCGCGGCGCCGCGCGCGGTGGTAGACTGCGGCGCCGATGTGGAGGCCGCTGCCCGCCTACCCGCTCTACTGCGCCTACTGCCTCATCGTGCGGGCCCTCCGGGCGGTGTACTGGACCGCCGCCGTCTACTTCTACATCAGCGTGGTAGGGCTGGACCCGTTCCGGCTCGTCATCGTGGGGACGGCGCTGGAGGTGGTGATTCTCCTCGGGGAAGTGCCCACCGGGATTGTCGCCGACGTCTACAGCCGCCGGCTCTCGGTGATCCTGGGCGTTGCCCTCATGGGCGCCGGCTTCGCGTTCGACGGGGCGGTGGGAGCCTTCTGGGCCACGCTGGTGGCGCAGCTCATCTGGGGCCTGGGCGCGACCTTCACCAGCGGCGCGCTCGGCGCGTGGATCGCCGACGAGTTTGGCGGGGAAGACCTTGAGCGCGTCTACTTGCGCGGCGCGCAGTGGGCCGGCGCCGGCGAGCTGCTGGGCATCGGGGTCGGGGTCGGGCTCTCCTACGCCGGGCTCGCCCTGACCATGATCTTCGCCGGCGGCGCGCTCCTGGCCTTCGCCGCCTTCCTGGCCGCGGTGATGCCCGAGCACGGCTTCGCGCCCCTCGCGCGCGGGCCGCGCGGCGCCTGGCCGCATCTCGGGTCGACGCTTCGCGCGGGCCAGGCGGTGGTGCGAGGGAGCGGCTCGCTCCTGGCGTGCGTGGCGCTGGTGGTGCTCCTGGGCATGGGGAGCGAGAGCTTCGACCGGCTGTGGGAGGTGCACCTGCTCGGCATCGGCCTGCCTGTGGTGTCCGGGATGACTCCGGTGGCCTGGTTCGGGGTGGTCAACGCCGGCGGGGTGCTCCTGAGCATCGCGGCGGCCGAGGGGATGCGCCGCCGCGTGACGCTCGGCGCGCCGCGCACTCTGCTGCGGCTGCTGCTCGCCTTCACCGGACTCATCACGCTCGGCATGGTAGCCTTCGGCGCCGCGCGCAGCTTCGCGGCCGGCGTGGCCGCCTACTGGCTCACGCTGCTCCTGCGCCAGCTCGTCGCTCCGCTGATCGACGCCTGGCTGGCACGCCGGACGCCGTCGGCGGTTCGCGCCACGGTCCTGTCCTTTGCAGGCCAGGCGGACGCGGCGGGGCAGATCGCCGGCGGTCCCCTCTTCGGCTGGATCGCCGGCGCGCATTCCACAGGCCTCGCGCTCGCGGCGGCCGGGCTAACCCTGCTGCCCGGCATCCCGCTGCTGCTCCGGGCCCTCCGGGCGGACGCGCGGGAAGTGTGAGACCATCCGCCCCGACGGCGGAGCGACCCACTCTTCACGAAGGGAGACGGCCATGCGCGCAGAGGCGGCGGTGCTCTACGAGGTCCGGAAGCCCCTGGTGGTCGAGGACGTCGAGCTCATGGAGCCGGGCCCGGGCGAGGTGCGAGTGAAGTGGACGGCCAACGGGGTCTGCCACAGCGATCTCCACGTGATGACGGGAGATTATCCGCATCCGCTGCCGGTGGTGCTGGGGCACGAGGCCGCCGGCGTGGTGGAGCAGATCGGCGCCGGCGTCCAGACGGTGAAGGCCGGCGACCACGTCTGCTCCAGCTATATCCCGTCCTGCGGGCGCTGCGGCTACTGCATCGGCGGCCAGCCGACGATGTGCGCGCTCCGCGACAAGCCGCGCTGGTTCATGCTGGACGGCACCGCGCGCTTCCGCCGCGGCGGGCAGTCGCTCCATCACTTCCTCCAGGTGTCGGGCTATGCCACCCACGCGGTGCTGCCGGAAGAAAGCGTCATCCCCATCCGAAAAGATGCGCCGCTGGACGTGGTCTGCCTGGTGAGCTGCGGCGTGCTCGCGGGGGCGGGGCCGGTCTTCAATCGCGCCAAGGTGCCGCCGGGGGCGAGCGTGGCGGTCTGGGGCTGCGGCGGCGTGGGGCTCAACACCATCCAGGCCGCGCGCCTGGTGGGGGCGGGCAAGATCATCGCGGTGGACGTGATGCCGCGGAAGCTCGCGTGGGCGGAGGAGTTCGGCGCCACGCATCTCGTGGACGCGTCGAAGGAGGACCCGGTGGCCCGCGTCCACGCCATCAGCGGCATGGGCGGGGTGGACTACTCGTTCGAGGTGGTGGGGACCCAGAAGACCATCGAGCAGGCGCTCCTCGCGACGCACCGGGGCGGCACCTGCGTGGTGGTGGGGGTGAGCCCGGCGGGCACGCGCATCTCGGTGGACCCGTCGCTCCTCCTCCAGCAGCGGGTGCTCACCGGGTCGTCCTTCGGCGCCGGCCACCAGCGCACCGACGTGCCGATGCTGATCGACCTCTACATGAGCGGGAAGTACAAGCTCGACGAGCTGATCACCCGGCGCGTGCCGCTGCGCGAGCTCAACGAGGCCTTCGACCTCATGGTGCAGGGCGAGGTCAAGCGGAGCGTGGTCGTCTACTGATTACTACTCCTACTGGATCACCGAGCGGGGCGTCGCCACCAGGCGCGTCACCTTGATCTTCTCGCGGTCGATCATCGTGGGCACGCGCGGCGAGATCTCGGTCTTCCAGTAGTCGCTCTGGTACACGGCGTCGTAGAGACGCTTCCGCTCCGCCTCGCTCTCGAAGCGGCGGATCCAGACATAGACGCTCTCGTCGTCCTCACCCACGAAGCTGCCCAGGATGACCATGCCCATCTTGACCTGGAAGGGGATGATCTCCTCCTCCATGCACTTCACCCAGTTGTCCCGCTGGCCGGGGTGCAGGTGGTACTGGCGGAGCTCGAAGATCACGAGGGTCTCTCCTCTCGGCGGGCTTTGATCTAGACGGCGGCGGGGACGGGCGCGTCCACGTCCAGGGTGGTGACGCGCCGGAGCTCGCGGCGATACTTCGCGTCGTCGAAGGCCCGGGCGCGGTGCATGGTGGCGCGGTTGTCCCAGATCACCAGATCGCCCACCCGCCAGTGGTGGCGGTAGACGAACTGGGGCTGGGTGGCGTGCTCGATGAGATCGCGGAGCAGCAGCCGCCCCTCGGGTACCGGCCAGTCGATGATGCGCGAGGCATGCGAGGCCACGTAGAGCGACCGGCGCCCCGACCGCGGGATCGTCCGGATCAGGGGATGGACGGCGCCCTTGAGCGCTTCCGCCTCGTTCTCGGAGAACTCGAAGCCGAGCGTCTGGCGCGAGTGGGCGATGGAGTGGTGGACCCGGAGACCTTCCAGGCGCTCCTTCATCTCGGCGGGAAGGGCGTCGTAGGCGGCGCGCATGTCGGCGTACTCGGTGTCCGCGTCCACCGGGGGCACCACCTTGGCGGACAGCATGGAGTACCGTCCCGGCGGATCCTGAAACGACGCGTCGGTGTGCCAGAGCCGGTTGCCGAGCCCGTACATGCGGCGCCGGTGGTCCGAGCGCATGATCTCGCCGTTCTCGTCCAGGTTCGAGATATCCCCGAGGGCCTCGTTGCCCAGCCGGTTCTTCTGCAGCGCGCTGATGCCGAGCTTGGTGTGGAGCACCCCGTCCAGCCGCTGGGCGAAGTCGAGGTGCTCGGGGTCGGTGAAGGGCTGGTCGTGGAAGACGAGCACCGCGTACTGGTCCATCCCCGCCCGGATCTCGGCGAGAGTGGCGGCGTCGTGAACTTGCCGCAGATCGACCGGACCTACCTCCGCGGCGAAATGCGGCGTCAACTGGCGAAAGCTCAGCGCCATGTGCTTCCCTCCCATGAGGAATTATCCCGAGCGTAGGCCCGGCGGGGGGCCGCGGTCAAGTCTCGGACGCGCGTGGCTACCTGAGGCGCGCGCTGGCCAGGGCGGCGCCCTCGACGAGCGCGCGAAGCTTGGCCCACACCACGCTCTCCGCGCACATCTCGGAGCCGGCGAAGGTGCCGAAGCCGCAGTCGGTGGACGCGATGACCCGGGTACGATCCCCCACCGCCTCGACCGCCTGGGCGATGCGGTCCGCCACCACCTCCGGATGCTCGACGTAGTTGGTGGTGGTGTCGATGACCCCGGGAAGAAACAGCAGGGATCCCGGCAGCCCGCGCCGCGCCAGCACCTTGTACTCGTGCTGGTGGCGGGGATTGGCCAGCGGGAGGGACAGCGCGCCCACCCGGGCGCGGAGCAGCACCGGGAGGATGTCCTCCAACGGCACGTCGTGGACGTGGGGCCCGTCGTAGTTGCCCCAGCACACGTGCAGGCGAATGCGGTCGGGCGGGATGCCCTCGGTGGCGCGGTTGATGGCTTCCACGTGGAGCTCGATCGCGCGGAGGAAGCCGTCCAGGGACTCGCCCTGGAAGAAGCGCACCCGCTCCATGGCGAGGTCGGGGCAGTCGAGCTGGAGCAGGAGCCCGCGCGCGTGGATGAGCGCGTACTCCTTGCGCATCTCGTCCGCCAGCGCGAGCACGTAGCGCTCGTGCGAGTCGTAGTGCGCGTTGAGGAGCACGGTGGCGATGGTGCCGGGGGAGGCGGCGGTCATGAACCGCTCGACGAAGCGGCCGGGCGCGGCGTCGGTCACGCGCTGGAAGAGGGCACACTCCCGCTCGGCCTCGCCGAGGTCCTCGTAACGCACGGCGGCGATCGCCTGCGGCGCATCGCCGATCCGCGCCGCCGACTGGCGCCGCCGGGCCAGCATCTCGGCGTAGTCGGGAAACTCGGCGACGTCACGCGCCGGCAGGCGCGCGCTGACGCCGCCGAAGCCGCGCATGCGCCGCGCCACGTAGGTGGAGAAGCCGGCCCGCGGCTGCTCGCCGTCGTTCCCGACGTCGATGCCGATCTCCGTCTGGCGGGCCACCACCGTGCGCACCGCCGCTTCCGCCTCGCGGGCCAGCGCGCCCGTGTCCACCGGCTCGCCGCGATCCTGACGGACGAGCAGGTCACGGAGGACGGGGTTGCGCGGGATGCTGCCCACGTGGGTGGTCAGGATGCGGTCGTCGCTCTTGCGCATGAGAACCCGCGCCAGGGTACCATCGGCGGGCGGAGTCGACATCGAGTTCAGGAGGGGCGCCATGGTGACGCTGTTGACGGAGCGGGGCGAGCGGACGGTGGCGGAGGCGCGCGGCGAGGGGGACCATCTCTGGCTCGCCGCCTCCGAGATGGAGGCGGCCACGGGCTGGGAGGTGCAGCCGGAGGGGCTGTGCCATGGCGCGGCCTGCGTGCCGTGGCCGGCGGGCCGCGAGGCCGAGCTGGTCCGCGACGGTCGCGTGGAGGTGGGCGCCTTCTGGCGTCACCTCGGCAAGCCCGCCGCGCATAGCGCGGCCGGCGACGTCTGGGTGCTGGGCGAGGGGGCGGGCGAGCGCGCGGAGGCGCTGCGCTCGCTGCAGGCGCCGGACTTCAGCCTGCCCGACCCGAGCGGAACCATGCACTCGCTGTCCGAGCTGCGCGGCAAGAAGGTGCTGCTGGTCTCCTGGGCGTCCTGGTGAGGGTGCCGGCGCGACCTGCCCGTGTGGCAGGCGCTCTACGAGGAGCTGCGGGACCAGAACTTCACGGTGGTGGCCGTCGCCATGGACAGCCGGCCCGCCGATCCGCTGCCGTGGATCGAGGCGGCTCGACCTACCTACCTGACCCTGATAGACCGTGACCACCGCCTGGCCGACCTCTACAACATGGTGAACGTTCCCGAAGCGGTGTGGATCGACGAGGATGGACGCATCGTCCGGCCCCCCGAGCCGGCCGGCTCCTACGAGGGCTTCCGCCAGATGAATCGGCAGACCAAGGAGATGCCGGAGGAGGCGGCCCGCCTCACCGCCCAGGCCAAGGCGACCTATGTCGACGCCATCCGCGACTGGGTGCGGAACGGCCCGCGCAGCGAGCACGCGCTCGATGCCCGGCGCGCCTTCGCCCACGTGAAGGCGCCCGACGACAACGCGGCGCGCGCCCACGTCGCCTTCCGACTCGGGCAGTATCTGATCCGCGCCGGGCGATCGGACGAGGGCCGGCGCTGGCTGGCGGAGGCGAGCCGCCTGCACCCGGAGTCCTGGTGCATCTGGCGCCAGCAGGCGGGCGTCAACGAGACGGGGCTCGCGTCGCTGCCGGAATTCTGGGAGCGAGTGGACGCGCTCGGGGAGAAGCGTTATTACCCCGCGATCGACATGCACGGCATGCCATGAAGACCGTCCTCATCACCGGCGCCGCGGGCGGCGTGGGGTCCGGGCTCCGCCGTGCCCTGGCGGGGAAGTACGCGCTGCGCCTGTCCGACCTGCGGCCGGTGAAGAATCTCGCTCCCGGCGAAACATTCATGCGCGCCGACATCACGAAGCTCCCCGACTTCCTCCGCATCAGCCGGGGTGTCGACGCCATCGTGCACCTGGGGGGCTACTCGGTGGAGGGCCCGTGGCCGCGCATCCTCAAGGCCAATATCACGGGCTGCCACAACGCCTACGAGGCCGCGCGGCGGAACGGGGTGCCGCGCTTCATCTTCCCCACCAGCAATCACGCGGTGGGGTTCTATCGGCGCGACGAGACCATCGACCACCGCGTGTATCCGAAGCCGGACGGCCGCTACGGCGTGTCCAAGGTCTTCGGCGAAGCGCTCGGCAGCCTCTATGCCGACAAGTACGGGCTGCGCGTCCTCTGCATCCGCATCGGCAACCTGAACGAGCGCCCCATCGACAAGCGCCGGCTGGCCATCTGGATCTCGCCGCGCGACCTGGGGCAGCTCGTGTCCATCGGCGTCGAGCACCCGGACCTGCACTTCGAGATCGTGTACGGCGTGTCGGACAATCGCCGCGCCTGGTACGACAACGCCAACGCACAGCGCCTCGGCTACCGGCCCCAGGATCGCGCGGAGGACTACGCCGCCGAGGTGCTGGCCAAGGAGCCGCCGGTGACGGACGAGCGCGCGGAGACCTTTCAGGGCGGCACCTTCGTCACCGCGGAGGCGGTCGAGGACCCGAGCGGGCTGACGGTGACCAGGAGGCGGGCGAGGACGAAGACCACGACGAAGACGACGACCAAACGGTTGCGCCGCGCTGGTCGGCGAGGCAAGTAGCCGCCATGGCGGACGTGCGTCGCGTTGCGATCAAGGCGCCTTATGTGCTGGCCCACGACGGCCGGGCGCATCGCCTGCTCCGCGATGGGGTGGTGGTGGTGGAGGGGGATCGCGTGCTGTCCGTGGGACCACGCTTCGAGGGCCGGGTGGACGAGACGGTGGACGCCGCCGATCGCATCGTGACCCCGGGCCTCATCTCCACCCATGCGCACATGGCGGGCTCTCCGCTCGACCGCTCGTTCATCGAGGACCGCGGCAACCCGCAGTTCTTCTACTCCGGCCTCTTCGAGATGCTGCCCGTCCGCGCCGAGGCCCAGGACGAGGAGGCCAGCCGGGCGTGCATCGACTTCTCCATGGCCGAGCTGCTGCGCGGCGGGGTGACCACGGTCATGGAGATCGGGCCCATCGGGGAGTACGTGGTCGAGCGCGCCGCCCACTACGGCCTGCGCGTCTACCTCGGGCCTGGGCTTCCGCTCCGGCCGCTGGCTCACGCGCGACGGGAAGCGTGTCGAGTGGGAGTGGAACGAGGAGGCGGGGCGCCAGGGGCTGCGCCGCGCGGTGGACTTTCACGCCAAGCACGACGGGGCCCACGGTGACCTCGTGCGCTGCTTCTTCGCGCCGGCCCAGATCGATACCTGCACCGCCGAGCTGCTGAAGGACGCGAAGCGCTGGGCGGACGAGACGAGGCGCCCCTATCAGGTGCACACCTCCCAGTCCGTGGTCGAGTTCAACGAGATGCTGAGCCGCCACGGCAAGACCCCCATCGCCTGGATGCAAGAGCTGGGGGTGCTGGGCCCCAGCACCATCCTGGGCCACGCCATCATCGTGGGCGGCTCCTCGTGGACCAACTACCCGGCGGGCGACGTGGACATCATGGCCGACTCCGGCTGCTCGGTGGCGCACGCGGTGTGGGTGTTCGCGCGGCGCGGCGTCGCCATGGAGTCATTCGGCCGCTACCGCGCGGCCGGCATCAACATGTCGCTCGGCACCGACACCAATCCCCAGAGCGTGATCGAGGCCATGCGCTGGGCCGCGGTGGTGTCCAAGATGATGGAGCGGAACACGGAGTCCACCACCGCCGCCCACGTCTTCGACGCGGCCACCCTCGGCGGGGCCCGGGCGCTGGGCCGGGACGATCTCGGGCGCATCGCGCCCGGCGCCAAGGCGGACCTGGTGCTGTGGAGGGCGCGGTCCTGGCGCATGACGCCGCTCCGCGACCCGATCAAGAACATCGTCTACAACGCCACCGACGAGGATATCGACCGCGTCTATGTGAATGGGCGCTTGGTGGTGGACGGAGGCCGGGTGCTGGCCGCCGACGAGCGCGCCATCCTCGCCGCGCTCCAGGCGGGCGGGGATCGCATGTGGCCGCGCATGGCCAAGTCCGACTGGGCGGGTCGGGGCGCCGACACGCTCTCGCCCCCCACCTATCCCGACTGGGAGCGCTAGCGGGGCTAGGTCGCGCTCACCGCGAACTTCTGGAAGGTGTGGCAGCCCGCGGGTGCCAGCCCGCGGCTCACCGCGAAGGTCCAGGACACCTCGCCCACGTAGACGTCGCCCTTCGAGTCCACCGCCAGGCCGTGGGGCGCGACGAAGCTGCCCGGCGCCACCGCGTCGGGGGTGCCCCAGCGCGCCAGCACCTTGCCGTTCTGGTCGAAGACGCTGGTGCGGCCGTGGCGGGGCACCGTGATGGCCCCGTGGCGCTGAGAGGTTTGCCCCTTGTGCCACCAGAGCTCGGACACGTAGGCGCGGCCCTGCCGATCGAACACGATGTGGGTGGGCCGCTGGGTGTCCGTCCACTCGGCGAGATACTCGCCGTCCGGGTCGAAGATCTGGATGCGGTCGTTCTCGCGATCGCAGACGAAGACTCGCCCGTCGGCGGAGGTCGCGATGCCGTGGGGGAGATGGAACTGGCCGGGCCCCTTGCCGGAGACGCCCCAGGAGCGCAGCAACTCGCCGGTGGGGGAGAACACGTGGACGCGGCAATTCCCGTAGCCGTCCGAGATGTAGAGGCGCCCCTTGAGCCCCACCGCCACGTTGGTGGGCCGGTTGAAGGGCCCGGCCGGGCGCGGGATATTGATGGAGTCCTTGCCGTCGTAGCCGGTGTCCGAGGGCGTGTCGAGCGTGCCCAGCGTCATGAGCAGCTTGCCCTCGGGCGTGAACTGCCGGACGGTGTGGTTGCCGTCGTCGGTGCAGAAGAGCGTCCCGTCCGGCGCCACCGTGATCCCGTGGGTCCGATAGGTGAACTCGCCCTCGCCCCACGAGCGCAGGAAGCTTCCCTTGCGGTCATACGCGATGATCGGGTGGTCGCCGCGGCAGATGAGGAAGACCCGATCCTCGCCGTCCACCGCCACGCCCGCGACGTCGCGGTGCTCATAGCCGGCGGGGAGCTGCTCCCAGCCCTCGACCACCTGGAACTTCAGCGCGCTGTCCTGGACCATGATCGCCCTCCGCGGTGGTGCCGCTCTCTGTTCACCCCTCGTACCCCCGCCAGACTAGGAACGAGGAGGGCGCGAGTCAAGCCTCCTGCGCTAGAATCTGCCGGGAGCGAGGAGGCCCAGCCATGACCACCGAGACCTGGTACGACGGATTGACGGCGGAGCTGCTGGCGCAGAGCCCCTTCCGGCAGTCGGGCTACTTCAAGCGCTTCGCCGCCGGCACGCTGACCCGGGAGCAGGTGTGGGGCCATATCGGCCAGCACTACCTGCTCATCGAGGCGTTTCCGCGCATCTTCAGCGCCATCCACGCGCGCTGCGACGATCTCGAGGTCCGGAAGGATTGCGCGCGCCACCTGCTGGTGGAGGATCTCGGCTATTTCGAGGGCCGGGTGGGCGGCACGCCGGATCACGACGAGATGTACCGGCGCATCGGCGACGACCTCGGCTATCCGCGCGAGGCGTACGCCGCCATCAAGCCGGTGCCCGAGATGGCGGCCATCCTCGCCTTCTTCCGCCGCCTCGGCGGAGAGACCCCGTGGCATGCCTCGCTCTGCGCCACCGCGCTGCTCGAGGAAGAGGTGGTCGAGATCGCCCAGACGGTGGGGAAGGCCTTGCTGACGCACTACGGCGTCCGACCGGAATGGGGCGGGCTGAACTACGCGGCCCACGAGGCCATCGAGAAGGAAGAGTCGGGGGAGACCAAGAAGACCATTCTCAAGCACGTGGCCACCGATGCCGCGCGGCGGGACGCGGAGGCGGCGATGCGGGAGATGCACCGCTTGCTGGAGGACTACGCGGCGGGCCTCGCGCGGCGCTATCCCGACTGAGGGCGGCGCGCCCGCACGCGCGTCAGCGGCGGCAGAGCTTGCGGAGGGCCGCCATGTCGGTGGAGGCGAGCGCCAGGGGCTCCATCGTCTGCCCGCCGCCGATCGCGTTCATGATGGCGGCGGTGTCCTCGACGTGACCCAGGCCGAGCGCATGCCCCAGCTCATGGGCGAGCACGAGGGTGAGGTCACGCTCGTCGTGGAACTCGAAGATCGTGATGGTGCGCCCGTCGTACTCGCCCTTGTGGAACTGGCGCGGCTCCCCGTAGAGCCCGTTGAAGGTGGCCACGCTCCGGTTGTGCGCCTGGGCGATGGCATTGCCCTTCTCGGCGAGAGCATTCACGGTGGCGGCGAGCTCGCCCAGCGTCGCCCGATCCGAGTCGATCTGCCGCCGCGCGGCGTCCAGCCGAGCGCGCTCCGCTTCCAGCTCCGCCTGCGCGTCGCGGGGGGCACCGCCGCGCGCGTTCCACTCCTGCACGCGGGCGTTGTAGGCCTGCGCGCGCTCGGTGTACGCCACCTGCGCCGCCTCCAGGTCCCGGGCCCGCCCCTCGTAAGTCCGGCGCCACTGCGCGTAGGTCTGACCGGCGGAGGCATGGGATGTACGCGTCTCGCTCATGCTGGTCCGCAGGCGGCCCCCGGTCTGGGTCCGCTGCTGGCGCTCGTCGAAGACGAACTCCACGGTGAGCGTCGCGGTGGGCGTATGGGCGAAGAGCGTGCGGCCCAGCGCGCGCTCCCACATTCCCTCCGCGCGCCGTAGGGCCTCGCGCACCTCCTCCGGGCGGAGGCCGAAGCGCTCGTCGACGGTGCCGACGCGATAGGCCACCGGGTGGACGCAGGCGCCATAGCGCTGGGACCACAGGAGCGCGGCGACCACCGCCACCGCCCCCACCAGCCCCAGCCACAGCAGCTTCCGGCTCATGGCCTCGCGTGGTGCGAGGGCCGTGCCATCCGCCGAGGCCGCCAAACCCCTGTGAGAGCACGGGTTGTCGGGGCGTAACACTCGTGCCGAGGGCTCCGCCGCCCGCCGGATTGCCGAATCCTGTCCGGCCGCTGCCGCCTTCAGTCAGGGGGCGCGGGCAGTCAGCGCACGCGGGCAGTCAGGCGGCACGGGCCCTGGTCGCAGCCTGGCCCTGACTCGGCGCTAGCGGCCCGGCGTCACCGGCGGTGGCGGAGGCGGTGGGGGTGGCGGGGGCGGCGGCACCCGCGCAGATGGGCAGCGGAACACCTCCGCCTGGATCACCGTCAGGTCGTCGGAGCGGAACGAGAGCACCACGGTGTCGCCGCCCAGCCGCACCGCCTTCCGCCGCAGGTCCTTGAAGTTTTCGTCGGTCACATAGCCGATGCGCGTACAGCTCCGCGCCACGCCGGCGTCGGTGCTGATCCGCAGCCCCGCCATGGCGAGCCGCTCGGGGTCCTGCGCCGCCGCCGGCTGCACGACGGCGAGGGTGAGGGCGGGGGCGACGATCCAGAGAATCCGGAGACGCATGGCGGTCCTTTCCTAGAGCGGGATGGCGAGCAGGGTGTCGATGCGGGAGCTGTCGCAGACCACGACGCGCGCGCGGAAGCGGAGGGTGTCGCCCTCGTCCACGATCACGTCGAGGTAGCGGCCGGTGGCGAAGAGGTCCATCTGGCCGTCGCGTACGATGCGCACGACCAGGAACGGGGTCTCGAAGCGCAGCTCGCCCTCGGACTCGCCGAGCGGGGCGGGGAGTCCCACCAGATGCCGATAGGCCTGCCGCTCGAAGACGTTGGCCTCGCGCAAGGCGGCCACGCGGTCCTCGAGCATGCCCTTGGAGTCCGCGAAGATGATGCCGGCGGGGAGCCCGCGGCGATGGTTCTCGGCGGTGGTGATGACGTAGAGGCAGGGCTCGGTGAAGAATCCCGGCCAGTCCTCGAGCCGGTCGTCATCGATGGCGCGCACGTAGTCGGCATTGAGCTGGGCGACGCGCTCGAGCATCGCCTCAGTAGCCCATGTAGCGGCGATACGCCTTCCAGAAGCCGCGCACGGCGGCTTCGGTGGCCCGCGTGTCCTGCGACTCGGCGCCCTCGCCGCCCATGTTGATCACCGAGAGCGTGTCGCCGGCGGTGGCCACGCCGCGCTGGACGAAGCCCCCCACGCAGCCGTCTTCCATGGAGACATAGCCCGCCGGCCCCACCAGGTTGCCCTGCCGGAGCCGGCGCCGGCGCATCTCGGGCGTGTCATCGGTGAAGCCGAAGTAGATCCAGTGCAGCTCCATGGCATCGGGGCCCTTGGGGAGCACCTGGCGCACCGCGAGGGCGTTGTAGACCTGCTGGACCACGAGGCCGGGGAACACGGTGAGGATCTGGAGCTGGATGTCGTCGCCGAACTCCTTCACGGTGTCGAGCAGGCTCGGATCGTTGAGCCGGTAACGCGCCTTCTCGGAGCGAATGTCCTGATCGCGGTAGGCGCTGCTCTCCCGCTCGTCGCCCCGGTCGATGGTCGAGCTGGCATGGTGCGCGCCGTCGGGGCTCACCAGCACGCCGCCCCCCTGGGTGAGCCGCGTGATGTGGAAGGTGCTGAAGAAGGTGTGCAGGAGGCTCGCGTGGTAGGTGTCCTTCACGTTCTCCACGTAGAGCTTCCAGTTGTTGGGCAGGACCTGGACGAAGCGGCCGAGCACCTGGATGGGCTTGCCGAGCACGCGCGTGAGCCGCGCCCGCACCGCGTCGCCCAGGTATTCCTCCAGCGGCGGTGCCTCCGCCGACAGGCTGGCGAACACTAGGCCGCCCAGGGTGGCGGTGCGGAGCGCGCGCGGCCCGTGGTCGGCCTTACAGAAGGAATCCGGCATGCCGCCCCGCCCGTGTGCCCCCTTCTCGAACGCGACGCTCACCAGCTTGCCCTCGAGATCGTAGCTCCACGCGTGATACACGCACTGGAAGCGCTTGCCGGCATTGCCCGTGTCGTCGAGCGCGATGAGCGCGCCGCGATGGGCGCAGCGGTTCTCGAAGGCGTGGATCTCGCCCGTCTCCCCCCGCACCACGACGACCGGCATCTCGCCCACGAAGGTGGTGCGGTAGTCGCCCGCCCGCGGGAGATCGGACTCGAGGGCCACGTAATTCCACACTGGACCCTCGAAGATGCGGCGGAGCTCCTCGCGATAGTTGGCGTCGTCCTGATAGACCCAGTAGGGAACGCGCGCGAGAGTCGAGCCGGGCCATTCGCGTCGGGGTTGAGCAGTCGTCATGACGTCTTGCCGGGAGGATAGCACGTCATCCGGCGTCAGAGGTGCGCGCCGCAGTACTTGCAGTGGGTCGCGTCGACGTCGTGTCCTTCGGCGCCGCAGGCCGGGCATGCCTGGCGGGAGACGGCGCGACCGGTCCTGGCCATCTCCACCGACACGATACCGGTGGGGACCGCGATGATGGCGTAGCCGAGGATCATCAGGACCGACGCCAGCAACTGGCCGACCGTAGTCCTCGGCGCGATGTCGCCGTAGCCCACGGTCGTCATCGTCACCACCGCCCAGTACATGCTCGTCGGGATGCTGGTGAAGCCGTGCTCCTCCCCCTCGACCAGGTACATGAGCGCGCCCATGACCACGACGATGGTCACGACGCCCCCGAGAAACACGGTGATCTTCCGGCGGCTCGCGCGCAGAGCCAGAACGAGCTGCTGAGCCTCGCCAAGGAAGTGGGCGAGCTTGAGGATCCGGAACACTCGCAGCAGCCGGACGGTGCGGATGACCATCAGCGATTGGGCCTGGGGCAAGGCCAGCGCCAGGTAGGTCGGCACGACGGCCAGGAAGTCCACGACGCCGAAGAAGCTGCGGGCGTAGCGCCACGGACGGTCGACCGCCACGAGCCGCAGCGCATATTCGATGGTGAAGACGACGGTGACCGTCCACTCCACCGCCCGGAGCACCCCACCGTACTCGCGCCTGATGCTGGCCACGCTCTCCAGCATCACGGCGATGACACTCACCAGGATGGCGACTAGCAGGCAGACGTCGAACGCCCGGCCGGCGGGGGTGTCGGCCTCGAAGATCACCTCATGCAGGCGCGCGCGCCAGCGGGATCGAGTGGCCAGCCGGTCCGCGGAGATGGTCACGCGCCCATCGTAGCGTGACCGGACGACTCCCGCACTACTCGGCGCGGGCGGCGTCGCCTACCGTCGCGGGCCCGGCCGCCAGGTCGCCACCATTCCCGCGACGCCCGCGGGCATGAACCGCATCGAGAGCACGAGGAGCGCCCCGAACACCGGGTGCACCAGGTCGCGGGAAATCGTGCCGGCGATGTCGGGCCAGAACTGCAGGAAGAGGCCCCCGACCACGGCGCCCCAGACCGAGGTCATGCCGCCGAACACCGAGCCCACCAGCAAGAGAATCGAGAGCCAGTAGGTGAAGCTCTCGGGCGCGATGAAGTCGAGGAGCAGCGCGGCGAGGGCACCGGCGATGCCGGCGTAGGCGGCCCCCGCCGCGAAGATGGCGGCGGTGTAGTGGGCGAGGTCGATCCCCACGACCTGGGCGGCGACGGGATCGTCGCGCAGGGCGCGGATCGCGCGGCCGGTGGCGCTTGCGATCAGATTGCGCGCCATCCAGAGCAGCAGGGCGAGGATCCCGAGGGTGACGAAGTACCACCATTGATCCTGATTCACGGGCAGATCCACCGGTGCGCTCGGCCGATCCAGGTAGAGGCCCTGCACGCCACCCGTCCAGGGGCTCAGATGGCTGGACTTGAGCATCTGTGGCATCGCGAGGGCAAGGGCGAACGTGGCCAGGGCGAGGTAGAAGCGGGCGAGCCGCGCCACCACGCGCCCGAAGAGGTACCCGGCGGCCAGGCACACCAGCGCGGCGGCGAGGATTCCCGCGTAGGGGGACACCCCCCCGTGGCGCATCAGCACCGCCATGGTGTAGGCGCCCAGCCCGTAGAACGCGCCGTGCCCGAGCGAGATCAGCCCCGCCTGGCCCGTGATGAGGTTGAGCCCGAGGATGGCAATCGCGTGCGTGGCGGCGAAGGCGAGCTGGTAGGTCCGGAAGTCCCACAGCAGGAACGGGAGCGCGAGCGCGCACGCGACGAGGGGCACCAAGGCGAGGCGCGGATCCAGGGCGCGGGCGCCGGGTCCTGTCGCCGGCACGGTGGTCATGTCGTCTTGCCGGGAGGATAGCACGTCTGCTACGGTGGCGCGGCGGGGCAGGGACGCGGCTCACCTCGAGCAGGAGGGATCGACATGACGCTGGATGCGCGTGAACGGGACGAGAAGGGGAAGATCTCGCGGCGGGGGCTCATCACGGTGATGGGGGCGGCGGGCGCGGCGATGCTGGCGCCCGGGCTCGCGCGCGGACAGACCCCGCCGGCCGGTCCGATGGCGCCGCCGAGCACGGTGACCACGCCGCCGCGCGATTTCGGGCCCAATGCGCCGCCCAATGTGTACTTCACCGATCCGGACGTCCTCACCATACAGCCCGCGTTCGACGGGCTCCGCCAGCCGAACGCGCCGATCCAGCGACTGTGGACGGGCGCGCTGTGGTCGGAGGGGCCGGCGTGGTCGGGCCAGGGCCGCTACCTCGTGTGGAGCGACATCCCCAATAACCGGCAGCTCCGCTGGCTCGAGGACAACGGGAAGGTGACCGTGTTCCGCAGCCCGTCGAACAACAGCAACGGCAACACGTTCGACTTCCAGGGCCGCCAGCTCTCCTGCGAGCATCTCACCCGGCGCGTGGTCCGCTACGAGCTCGACGGCTCGGTGACCGTGCTCGCGGAGGCGTTCGGCGGCAAGCGTCTCAACTCGCCGAACGACGTGGTGCCCCATCCGGACGGCAGCTACTGGTTCACCGATCCGCCCTATGGCGGCCAGCTCTACGAGGGCGCGCCGGACGCCCCGGGCGGACCGAGCAACCGGGCGAGCCGCCTCAACCCGCGGCTGGGGCAGCCGCCCGAGATCGGCCGCACGAGTCGTGAGCTCCCTACCTCCACGTACCGCCTCGACCCGAGCGGCCGCGTGGATCGGGTGGTGGGCGAGGATCAGGTGCCGGATCCGAACGGGCTCTGCTTCTCGCCCGACTACAAGAAGCTCTACGTGGTCAGCACCGGGAAGGGGCCGGGCGATACCGGGCCGGGCGGCAAGGGCGAGATGTACGTGTTCGACGTGGGCAGCGATGGGAAGGCCACCAACGGCAAGCTCTTCAGCAACTTCATGGTAGACGGCGTCAAGTGCGGGCCGGACGGCGTGCGCGCCGACGTGGAGGGGAACCTCTGGTGCTCGAGCAATGCCGGGCGCAGCGTGGGCTATAGCGGGGTGACGGTGTGGTCGCCGCAGGGGCAGCTCATCGGGCGCATCCGCCTCCCCGAGATCTGCGGCAATGTCTGCTTCGGCGGCCCCAAGCGCAATCGCCTCTTCATGGCGGCGAGCCAGTCGCTCTACGCGCTGTACACCGGGACCCAGGGCGCGGCGCCGGGATAGGCGCCGTCGGCCCGGCAACGGACGACATGCGGAAACCCACCCCCACGCGGAGGCCTCCATGAAGCGACTCAGCATCATTCTGCTCGCCATCAGTTTCGTCGGAGCGTTTGCCGGATCCGTCGCCGCCCAGGCGCTGGATGGCACGCTCAAGAAGATCCAGAGCACCGGCGTCATCCGCGTCGGCTACCGCGAGAGCTCCGCCCCGTTCTCGTTCATGGGACCCGAGGGCAAGCCCGTCGGCTACTCGATCGACCTGTGTGACCGCGTGGTGCGAGCGGTGCAGGCGGAGCTGAAGCTAGCGAGCCTCAAGGTCCAGTACGTGCCGGTGACGGTGTCGAATCGCGCCGACCTGGTCATCAGCGGCGCAGTGGATATTGAATGCGGTTCCACCACCATCACGTTGGCCCGCCAGGAGCGGGTGGACTTCACCAACCTCACCTTCATCGACGGGGGCGGGTTTATGGTGGGGCGAGGCTCCGGCATCCAGGGCATCACGGATCTTGCCGGTAAGAAGATCGGGGTGATCCCGGGCACCACCACCGAGCCTGCGATCAAGGAGGAGCTGCAGCGGAGCGGCGTCACCGCCACCATCGTTCCCGTCACCGATCACGACAAGGGATTCGCCGCGCTTAAGGCGGGCGAGATCGACGCCTATGTCTCCGACCGGGTCATCCTCGTCGGCTTGCTCATCCGGGAGAACGCGGCGGACAGCTTCGGCATCACCGATGGGCAGTTCTCCTACGAGCCCTATGCGCTCATGCTGAGGCGGAACGACTCCGCCTTCCGTCTGGTGGCTAACCGGGCCCTCGCGCGGCTGTATCGCTCCGGCGATATCGCGCCAATCTATAGCAAGTGGTTCGGCGCGGTGGGGCGGCCGTCGGCTCCGCTCCTCATCATGTACCGGCTCTTCGCGCTGCCCGAGTAGAGGCGGGCGGACCCACCCGCGAGGCGCGCGGCGGTGCCGAACGTGCTGGTGACCATGCCCTTCGACGAGGGCCTGCTCGACCGGCTGCGGGCAGTGTCGCCGGACCTCGCGGTGACGCGGGGCGACCCCGCCACCGCCGACTACTCGCGCGCCGACGTGCTCTACGCGGGCAATCCGCCGCGGGATCTCGCGCGCGCTCCGCGGCTCACCTGGGCGCAGCTGCACATGGCGGGGGTGAACGCGCTGCACGATCACCCCATCTTCGCCGCGCGCCAGGTCGCGCTGACCACCTCGAGCGGCGTGCACGCGGCCGCCATCGCGGAGTACGCGGTCACCATGCTGCTGGCACTCGCGCACCGAGTGCCCCGCATGGTCGAGTGGCAGGGGCGGGGCGGCTGGCCGCCCGACGAGCAGCGCTGGCCGCTGTTCGTGCCCACCGAGGTGCGGGGCGCCACGCTGGGCATCATCGGCTACGGGAGCATCGGGCGCGAGCTGGGGCGCATCGCCAAGACCGCGTTCGGCATGACCGTGCTCGCGTGCAAGCGCGACCCCACGCGGCGGGCGGACGACGGGCTACTGTCTGCCGGGGACCGGTGATCCGGAGGGTCGCGTGCCGGACGAGTGGCTGCCGCCCGCGGGGCTCCCCGGGCTGCTCGCGCGGTCCGACGTCGTGGTCATGTGCGCGCCGCTCACGCGCGAGACCCGCGGCATGCTCGGCGCGCGCGAGCTCGCCGCCATGAAGCCCACCGCCTACTTCATCAACGTCGGGCGCGGCGACACGGTGGACGAGACGGCGCTGGCCGCCGCGCTCGGAGCCGGGCGCCTGGCGGGGGCGGCGGTGGACGTCTTTGCCAAGGAGCCGCCTGCCGCGGGCCACCCGCTCTACGGCCTCGACAACGTCATCCTCTCGCCGCACGTGTCCGGGTTCCTGCCGAGCTACGACGAGAAATGCGTGACGCTCTTCGCGGAGAACCTGCGCCGCTATCTGGCCGGCGACGTCCTCCTCAACCTGGTGGACCGCGCCCGCGGCTACTAGACGCGCCGCGGAAGACCGCCCGCCGCCCGCGACGACGACGTGCCCAGCGCGAAGAGCACCGCGCTCGCGACGACGGCGAAGGGTGCAGCCCCGAAGGCGATCGCGTAGGAGCCGGTGAAGTCGTGGAGAAAGCCCGCCGCCGCCGGACCCAGCGCGGCGCCGCAGCGCCAGCCCAGGGTGAGGATGCCCATGATGGCGCCGATCGCGCGCATGCCGAACAGATCGGGCACCACCTTCACCACCATGGTGTCCGTGGCGGCGAAGCCGGCGCCGAAGAGCGCCACCGAGGCCAGGAGAATCTCGCGCGAGGGAATCCAGCGCAGGGCGAGCAGGGCGACGGCGGTGAGGCCGTAGGCGACGTAGATCGTGGTCCGAGGCCCGAGGCGATCGGAGAAGGCCCCGCCGGTGAGCCGGCCCAGCGCGGCGCCGAGTCCATAGGTGGTGAGCGCGAGTGATGCCCCCGCCAGGCCGATGCCCTGGTCCCGCGCGAAGGGCACGATGTGGACGGACACCATGAGGGCCAGCGCGCCCTGGAGCAGCCAGGATCCATTGAGGTACCAGTGCCGCGGATCCGCCAGCGCCTCGCGCAAGGTGGCGCCGGGCCCGACGCCCAGCGCCGAGCCGCGGGACCCGGCGGAGCCGTCGCGGAGCGCGGCTCCTTCGGTCCCGCGCGGGAGCCGCACGGACAGCGCGGCCGCGAGCGTGACGAGCCCGGCGCCTCCGGCCAGCCACGCGTAGGCATGGCGCCAGCCCACCGCCTCGATCAGCCAGGCCGCGAGCGGCCCCCCGGTGATGTACCCCAGGTTGAACCCGACGAAGACGACGGCGAGGGCGAGACCACGGTGCGCGACGAACCAGTGGGCCACGGTGGAGGCGCCCAGCAGATAGAAGCCCGACATCCCCACTCCGGCCAGCACGCCCACGAAGAGATAGAGCTGCCAGAGGCTGTGCACCGTGGCGACGAGCATGAACCCCGCCGTGGCCAGGATCACGGTGACGACGAGCAGGAGCCGCGGCCCGTGGCGGTCCGCCAGCGCGCCGACCACGAACCCGGCCACGCCGCCCAGGATCAGATTCAGCGACAGTGCGGCGGAGATGGCGCCCCGGCTCCAGCCGAAGGTCTCGGCGAGCACGGGCAGGAAGACGCCGTAGGCGGCGAGCGGGGTCGAGATCCCGTAGGTGACCGCGAAGAGCGCGGCCACCACGAGCCAGCGGCGGGCGTGCGGGCGCAGGGGGCGCTAGCCGAGATCCCGCTCGGTCGGCTCGCGCCGCGCGCGCGTCACCGTGCCCCGTCTCTTCAGCATCGGCGGCTATGTTAGCCCAAGCCCGTGTACAATGCCGTGACGCATTGAGGGAGTGACGCGGTGCCCCCGGTTCTCAGGAGAGCGGACATGGCCGACGCCCGGACGATCGAGCATCTGTGGACGCACAAGACGCAGGACCACCCCTGGCTGGCCGACGAGGATCTCGTCATCGACCATGCCGAGGGCGTGTGGGTGTGGACGGAGAAGGGCAAGAAGCTCCTGGACGGCTTCGCCGGGCTCGCGGTGGTGAACGTGGGCCACGGCCGCCGCGAGATCGCGGAGGCCATCGCGGAGCAGACGGTGCGGCTCGCCTACTACCCCACCACGCGCCAGTTCTCCAATCGGCCCGCGGCGGAGCTTGCCGCCCGACTGGCCAGCCTCACGCCGGGCGACCTCCGCTACTCCTTCTTCGCGGTGAGCGGCTCCGAAGCCAACGAGCGGTCCATGCAGATCGCCCGGCAGTACTGGCTCGCCAAGGGCAAGACCGCCAAGCACAAGGTCATCTCGTTCGAGGGCGGCTATCACGGCGCCACCATGGGCACCTTCGCGGTCTGCGGGCTGCCCCAGCTCGCGGCGCCCTATGCCCCGCTGCAGGTCCCGGGCTTCGCCAAGGTGAAGCCGCCGCATCCCTTCCGCGACCGCGGCACCGGCACCGACGCGGAGCTGATCGCGCGCCGCGCGGCCGAGCTGCGGGAGGCCATCCTCCGCGAGGGGCCGGACACGGTGTCGGCGGTGATCCTCGAGCCCGTGCTCTCGTCGGGTGGCTTCATCATGCCGCCCATCGGCTGGCTGCGCGCGGTGCGCGCGATCTGCGACGAGCTGGACGTGCTCATGATCGCGGACGAGGTCATCACCGGCTTCGGACGCACCGGGCGCTGGTTCGCGTGCGAGCACGACGGCGTGGTGCCCGATCTCATGTCGGTGGCCAAGGGCATCACCTCGGGCTATATCCCGCTGTCCGCCAGCATCGCCCGCCCGCATCTGGCCGACGCCTTCCCCGCCGGCTCCACCCAGGAGAACGTGCACCCGAACACCTATGCCGCCCATCCCGTCGCCTGCGCGGCGGCGCTGGCCACCATTCGCATCATGGAGCAGGACAAGCTGGTGGAGAACGCGGAGGCCATGGGGCAGCGCCTGCTCGCGGGGCTGCAGGGGGCGCTCGGCCGCTCGCCCATCGTGGGTGAGGTGCGGGGCCGCGGCCTGCTGGTCTGCGTGGACCTGGTCGAGCCGGACGGATCCGGGAAGTCCTTGGATCCCAAGACCGTGGCCGAGCTGGACCGGAAGGCGTGGGACCGGGGCGCGATCGTCTACGCGCGGGGAAACGTGCTCCGGCTCGCGCCGCCCCTGTGCATCACCAGCCACGAGGTGGACGAGCTGGTCGGCGTGGTGGCGGACAGCGTGAACGAGCTGGCCCGCGACCTCAGCAGCGGGCGGGGTCGGTGACCGTCAGCCGCACCGCGCCGGACGCCGCGTCGTAGTCGAAGTCTCCGCCCGCGCACTGGAACCGCGGCGGACCGGCCAGGAGCGCGACCACCGCGCTCTTGTCGGGCGGCCATTTCCCCTCGTTCGTGGCCTGGTAGGTCCGGAGGGCGCCGACCAGAGCGGCCAGGGTCGCCTGGTCGGCGGCCAGCCGGGCATGCGCGAGCGGGCGCTCCTCCTGGAATTTCTCCACCGTCTTGGCGGTCGAGCCCACGTACTTGTAGACCAAGGCGCCCGCCACCGCCACCACCACCAGCACCACCGCGATCTCGATGAGGCCGAGGCCGCGCTGATTCCCCACCAGCCTGCGGAGCCGCATGCCGTGTCCCCCTCGCGGCGAGTGTATAGCGGCGGTATCATCGGGGCGTGAAACATTCGCTGGCGCGCGCCCTCGACTTCCTGGCCGCCGGGGCCTGGCAGGACGCCCACGGCATCGTGCAGGCCGAGGACTCTCCGCTCGCGGCGTGGCTCCACGGCATCGTGCACACGCTGGAGGGCGACCTCGACAACGCCCGCTACTGGTACCGCAAGGCGAACCGCGCCTTTCCGGGGCCCGAGGCCGTCCAGGGCGAGATCGCGGCCGCGCGCGCCGAGGTCCGGGGTGGGGAGACCGGCCGTCTCCCGGAATGAAGCTGACGACCCGGCTCTCCGCGTGGGCGTTGTACCAGTTTCAGAACGGCATGATCTACGGGATCGGCTGGTTTCTCCGGCCGCGCTTCATCATCGGCACCTTCCTGGTCCTGGCCCTGCTGTACGCGGCCGGAATCCTGTTGACGCGTCTGGTCGGCTACGTCCGGGGCGCCGGGTAGATTGACGAGGGCCGGCCAACGGTGCCATCCTGCGCGGGTGCGCGGGATACCGCGCCTGTCTCTCAGGGGAACCCGCAGTGGAGGTCGCCGCACATGGCCACCATGACCGCGCAGCCGCTCGAGGGTCCCGCCGCCTGGCGGGGAGCCGACCTCGCCCGAACCACCGACTGGATCTGGCCCATCTCCGCCGCGGCGGCAGGGGAGCTGGACGCCGCGCTGCAGGGGGTGAAGCGGCGCGGTCTCGCCTGGCGCGACATCCGTCGTGAGGATTTCCCCATTCCCGACTTCGCGCGGACGCTGGCCGAGGTCCAGCGCGAGCTGGAGGACGGCCGAGGCGTCGTCCTCCTCCGGGGCCTGCCGGTGGAAGGCTACACCGAGGACGAGCTGCGGCAGCTCTACTTCGGCATCGGCGCCCATCTGGGCTCGGCGCGCTATCAGAACTCGCGAGGCGAGCTGATCGGAGAGGTGCGCGACGAGGTCCGGGTGTACGGCGCGGTGAGCCAGCCCGCCATGCCCGACCGGGACGCGAGCGCTCCGCCCACCTCGCGCTACAAGGCGCGCTCGAGCGGGCCCCTGCGCTTCCATACCGATCGCACCGACGTGGTGGCCCTGCTCTGCGTGCGCCAGGCGCGGGCGGGCGGACAGAGCAAGGTGGTCAGCTCGGTGGCCATTCACGACGCCATCCTCGCGCGCCGCCCCGACTTGCACGCGCTGCTCCTCCAGGACTATCACCGGAGCCGCGAGGGCGAGGAGGCCGGCGGAGAACGTCGCACCTTCGCGCTCCCCGTCTGGGGAATTCGCGACGGACGGTTCACGAGCCAGTACTCGCGCACCTTCGTCGAGGCCGCCCAGCGCCTGCCCGGCGTGCCGCCGCTCACCGCGGCCCAGGACGAGGCGCTCGATCTCCTCGCCGAGGTGGCGGAGGAGCTCTGCTACGAGATGACGCTCGAGCCGGGGGACATCCAGCTCCTCAACAGCCACGTCACCTACCACGCGCGCACCGCCTACGAGGACGACGCGGCGCGGAAGCAGGACCGTCTGCTCTACCGCCTGTGGCTCTCCGTGCCGAACAGCCGGGCGCTACCGCCCGGCTTCGAGGTGCTCTGGGGTCGCATCGAGGCCGGCGCGCTCCGCGGCGGGATCGACCAGCGATGACACGCGGAGGCCGGCGGTTCGCGCTGGGCGTCGCGCTCCTGGCGGCGGCGCTGACGCTCGCGCCCGCGCCCGAGCCCGCGCGGGCGCAGGCCAAGCCCGAGGGCGAGATGCGCTGGGCGCTCTACGTCACCGTCCCGCCGGCCTGGTTCGATCCCGGCGACGTGGTGGGGGTCATCACGCCGTTCTGGATCCTCTATGCCCTGCACGACGCGCTGGTGAAGCCGATGCCCGGCAATCACCTGACGCCGAGCCTGGCCGAGTCCTGGACGGTGAGCCCGGACCAGAAGGTCTACGAGTTCAAGCTGCGCCAGGGCGTGAAGTTCCACAACGGCGACCCATTCACCGCCGAGGACGTGAAGTTCAGCTTCCACCGCGCCAAGGCCAAGCTCCTCCACGAGAAGGTCAAGGACGTGGTGATCGCCGATCCCGCACCGCGTGCGCTTCGTGCTGCACGAGCCGTGGCCCGACTTCATGACCTTTTACGGCACCTTCGTGTCCGGGGCCGGCTGGGTCGTGCCCAAGAAATACATCGAGCAGGTGGGCGTGGAGGGCTTCCGCAAGCACCCCATCGGGCTCGGGCCCTACAAGTTCGTGAGCATCAACCCAGGCATCGAGCTGGTCATGGAGGCCTACGAGGGCTACTGGCGCAAGATGCCGTCGGTGAAGCGTCTCGTCTACAAGAGCGTGCCCGACGCCACCACGCGGCTGGCCATGCTCAAGCGGGGCGAGGTGGACCTCGCGTATCTCATCGACGTCCCGATGGCCGAGGACATCAAGCGGGATCCCACCCTCAAGCTGGCGTTTTCCGGCGGCATCGGGACCACCTATCTCGACTTCCTGGACATGTGGGATCCCAAGTCGCCCTGGCACGACAAGCGCGTGCGGCAGGCGGCGAGCCTGGCCATCGACCGCCGAGGCCTCAGCGACGCGGAGACGGTGGGGGCCTCCATTCCCACCGGCAATGTGGTGCCGAAGGGCTTCGAGTTCGCCATCCCCATCGAGCCGGACCCCTACAATCCCGCGCGGGCCAAGCAGCTCCTCGCCGAGGCGGGCTATCCAAAGGGGTTCGACGCGGGCGATCTGTATCCCTGGCCGCCCTACTTCTCGACGGGGGAGACGGTGACCAACTACCTCGCCGCCATCGGCATCAAGACGCGAGTGCGCACCATGGAGCGCGCGGCCTTCTACTCGGCCCTGTCCTCGAAGAAGCTCAAGGGGCTCTGCGTGTGCGTCAACGCCGTGTACGGCAATGCGGCCTCGCGCCTGTCCGAGACCGTGCCCGCCGAGGGCAACTACGCCTACGGCGCCTGGCCGGACATCGAGGCGCTCTACGCCCAGCAGGGGCGCGAGACCGATCGGAAGAAGCGCGAGGCCATGCTCCGGCAGATCCAGCAGCAGCTCAGCGAGCGCGTGCGCTTTGCGCCCATCTACGACTATATCTGGCCGAGCGCGGTGGGGCCGCGGGTGGCGGAACCGGCGCTCATGCTGATCAATCCCTATCCCTGGTCGGCTCCCCTCGAGGACGTCCGCCTCAAGAAATAGTCCCCAGGACACAAGGAGATCTCGATGCTCGCGATGTGGGTGAAGGTGCGGATCAAGCCGGATCAGCGGAAGCGCTTTCTCGAGGCCATCGAGGCGGACGCCCTGGGCTCGGAGCGGGACGAGCCCGGCTGTCTTCGCTTCAACGTGCTGCAGGACGAGAAGGACGCCAACGTCTACTACTTCTTCGAGGTGTACAAGGACCAGGCGGCGCTGGAGGCCCATCGCCTCACCCCGCACTACGCGACGTGGCGGGCGGCGGCCGATACGCTCGATGGTCCCACCGAGCCCACCCGCTGCGCGACGGTCTTCCCCGCCGCGCGGCCCTACTGGGGCAAGGTCTAGCCGCCGCTCAGCGCTGGCCCATCGCCCGGTTCGCGACCTCGACCGTCTTCTTCGCCACGTCGAAGCGATTGGTCTCCTTGGTCTCGACATCGCCCCCGGTGACCCGGATGAAGAAGGTGTCGTCGCCGAACTCGATCGAGTGGATGTCGCCCTTCGCGAACACGGCGGCCTTGCCCGGCTCGTTGAGGAACTCCCGCTGGAGCTCGAGCTCTGCGTGGCCGGGCCGGCTCCCGTCGTCGAGGCGGCGCCACCGGCGCATCCGGGTGGGATTCTTGTAGTTGCCGTAGATCACCCAGCAGGGCCCGTGGTCGTGCACCGAGGACGTCGCGCCCTTGGCGCGGCCGTGGACCAGCACGTGCACGTCCGTCTCCGGATCGTGGCCGATGGTGGTGCGCTCGGCGTGCGGGACGGGGTCGCCCAGATGCTTGGTGAGGAGCTCCGGGTTGGCGAGGAGCTTCTCGAGATGGTCGCGGATCTCGGCCAGCCCCGACGGGATCCCCTTGGTCTTGATGGTGGCGCGCGTGTCGGCGAGGAACTGGTCGAGCGAGTAGAGCGCGGTCACGGCCATGGGACCTCCTTCACGCAGTGGGCACCGCGATCCCGCGGCGCGTGAGCTCGCCCATGAGATCGAGCGCGCGGGTGGGGACGGGCCGGCCTTCGGGCACCGTCCAGAAGATCTCGAACTCGAGCCCGTCCGGATCCTTGGCGTAGAGCGAGAGGCTGACCCCGTGATCGGACTGACCCACCAGGGCCCCCACCTCCACCAGGCGGCGCTGGGCGCGCACCAGATCCGTCAGCTCCGCCACCTCCCAGGCGGAGTGGTACATGCGCGCCACGCCCTCGTGCGGCGGCGCCACGCCCGCTTGCTCGAAGAGGCCCAGGTGATGGTCGTCGGGGCTGCCGGGGATACGCAGGAAGGCCGCGCGCGGGTACCGCGTCTTCACCTCGAAGCCCAGGACCTCCACGTAGAAGCGCACGCTGCGCTCCACGTCCGAGATCCAGAGCACGAGGTGCTGGAGCCGCTTGAGCCCGATACCGCCGTCGCTCATCGGGAAGCCTCCGGCGCTCCGGCCGGATACTCGGCCCGCACGGTGATGACCACGCAGGCGAGGAGCGCGTCGCCGGTGGGCGCGCGCAGGCCGCCCGGCACCGCGTGCACCGTCACCTCGCCGTGCGGGAGCTCTTTGCGGACCCGCTCGACGTCCACCGACCCCGGCTCCGGCACGCCCACGGTGACGTCCACCAGCATGCGGCCGCCGCGAGCGCGGATGTCCTGGAGGAGGGGCAGGCTGGAATGGCGGATGGCGTCCGAGACGGCGCGGCAGGCGGCCTTGGTGCCGTCGCCGCCATGCACGTCCACGCCCATGCCGAACTCGAAGACGAGGGGATTCGCGCTCATGTGGCTGCATGGTTCCCGATGCGGTCTCCGCTGTCAAGCCGTCCGTTGTATAGTCGGGCCCTGACCCGCACCTTCACCAGAGGGAGGACGCCGTGAAGCTTCTCTTTTTCGACGAGTTCCGGCTGGGCGTGCTCGAGGGTGACACCGTGCACGACGTCACCGCGGCGGTGCAGGACCTGCCGCATACCGGGCCCCACGATCTCATCAATGCGCTCATCGCGCGGTTCGCCGAGCGTCGCGCGGCGCTCACCGAGGCGGTCCGGCGCGGGAAGGGCGTCCCGCTCACGCAGGTCCGGATCCGGCCGCCGCTGCCGCGGCCCGTCACCATCGTGTGCATGGCGGTGAACTACATGGAGGACGGCACGCGGACGGAGCCGGCGCCCATCAACGCCTTCCAGAAGTCGCCCCTCTGCGTCATCGGGCAAGGTGACACCATGGTGCTGCCCGACGTTCCCGCCACCATCTTCGAGGGCGAGGCGGAGGTGGCGGTGATCATCGGCAAGCGCGCGTCGAATGTCCGGGCCGCCGACGCCATGAGCTATATCTTCGGCTACACGAACTTCATCGACGGCTCCGCGCGGGGATTGCCGCCCGCGGGCAATACCTTCTACCAGATGAAGTCGCGCGACACCTTTGCGCCCATGGGGCCCTACCTGGTCACCGCCGACGAGGTGCCCGACCCGCATAAGCTCGCGGTGAAGCTCTGGGTGAACGGGACCCTCATGCAGAACTTCAACACCAGCGACATGGCCCACAATATCCCGCGCTGCATCGAGTGGGTGACCTCCATCCATCCCCTCGAAGTGGGCGATGTCCTGGCCACCGGGACCAACCACCGGGGGCTCTCCGGCTTCCAGAACGGGGACCGGGTCGAGCTGGAGACGGAGGGGCTAGGGCGGCTGCACTTCGGAATCCGCGACGACCTCAAGCGCACGTGGTCGCGCGAGACGCGGCTGAACCGGCAGGAGAAGGGGCTCGAGGGCACCACGCCCCAGCTCAGCGGGAAGCACGCGCCGCCCGCGCGATAAGGCGTTGCGCGCGGCTAGGGCGTCTCGACGAAGCCGGCCCGCGCGAGCTCGTCCACGCGGGCAGGGGCATAGCCGAGCAGGCCCTCGAGGACGGGCCGCGTGTGCTCGCCCACGCGATAGGGCGCGGGGTGGCGTGGGCCCAGCGGCTGGCCGTCGAGGTGATACGGGCTCGCGGTGACGCGCACGTCGCCCCGCGCGGGATGCGGCACTGCGGGAAAGAATCCCCGCTCCGCCAGGTGGGGGGAGGCGATCACCTCGGCCGGGCGCAGCACCGGCGCGCATGGAATGCGGGCCTCGGCCAGCGCGGCGAGCGCGGCGTCCACGCTGGGGAACGTCTCGAGCCACGCGGTGACGATCTCGCGCAGCGGCCGCCAGTTCACGCGCCGCTTCTCCGTGGTGTCGAATCGCGGATCGCCATCCAGCTCGGGCCGCCCCATGAGGCCGAGCATGCGCGGCCAGAGCTCGGCGGAGCCCACGAACTGCATGGCGAGGCTCCGGTCCCCGATGGCGGCCACCACCATGCCCGGGCGCGGGTTGCCGTGTTCCTGCCCGCCGTTCAGGACCGCGGCGTAGGTGACGCTGTCGGCGGCGACGAGCGCCTCGAGCATGGACACGTCCAGGTACGCGCCGCGTCCGGTCCGTCCGCGCCGGAGAAGGGCGCCCATGATGGCGCCGGCGGCATGGGTGCCGGCGAGGACGTCCGCGGCCTGGAGGTTCGAGGCGCGCGGGGCCGCCTCGTCGCCCTGCTCGAGGTGCATGAGGCCGGACTGCGCGTTGATGATGTGGGCGAACGCGGGCCGCGCGCGCCAGGGCCCGGTCTGGCCGAAGCCGGAGATGGAGCAGTAGACGAGGTCGGGCTTGAGCGCCCGCAGGGTCTTCTCGTCGCAGCCAAGCCGGCCCACCACCCCGGGCATGAAGTTCTCCACGAATACGTCCGCGTGTCGCGCGAGATCGTGGATGACCGCGCGCCCCTCGGGGCGCGACATGTCCACCGCCACGCTTTCCTTGCCCGCGTTGACGCGGTGGAAGTAGCTGCTCTGGTCGGCGCGCCCCGGCTCGAGCTGGAGATAGTTGCGACGGGTCTCGTCGCCGTCGCCGGGCCGTTCGATCTTGATGACGCGGGCGCCCAGGTCGCAGAGGAGGCGGGTGCAATAGGGACCGGCGAGCACCCGGGTGAGGTCGAGGATGGTGTAGCCGGCGAGGGGTAGCTCGTCGGCGGCGGAGGGCGTGGGCGACACGTCAGGCGACGTGGGCGGCGGACTCCGCGCGCGGGAGCCCCAGCGTCTCACCCGCCGCGAGCAGCTCCTCCCAGGTGGTGGGGTCCACGTAGATGCCGTCGCGCGTGCGCTCGGCATGCGCGATCCGCTCCGGATCGCCCGGCACCAGCACGGGCAGGGCGGGATCGGCCGCCGGCGAAGCCTTCACGTAGTCCACGAAGCCGTCGATCTCCCGGCGCAGCCAGTCCACGCCGGCCAGGCGGGCAGGGTCGACCAGCACCGCGAACATGTTGTTGATGATGCCGCCCAGCCGCGCATTGCCGGGCTGGATGGTGGGGCCGCCCGACAGCGCGCCGGCGAGGAGCTCCGCCACCACCGCGAGCCCGTAGCCCTTGTGCCCGCCGAAGGGGAGCATGGCGCCCTGCGGCTCGCTGTACATCACGTTGGGGTCGCGCGTGGGCCGGCCCTGGGCGTCGATGAGGGTGCCGTCGGGGGCGGGCTTGCCCTCGTTCTTCGCCACCCGGACCTTGCCCATGGCCACCGCGCTGGTGGCCATGTCGAGGAGCACGGCGGGCTGACGCTCGGTCGGGGGCAGGCCGATGCAGACGGGATTGGTGGAGAAGCGCGCGTCGCCCCCCCGGAAGGGCGCCACCAGCGCCCGGTGATCGGCCACGTTCACGAAGTGCAGGGAGACGAGCCCGGCGGCGGTGGCCATCTCGCCGTAGACGCCCACGCGCCCGATATGATGCGCGTTGGCGAGGGTGGCCACCGTGACGCCGGTCTGGCGACAACGGGCGATGGCGGCGGACATCATCTCGCCCGCCACCGCGCGCCCGTAGCCGCGGTTACCGTCGAACATCAGGAAGGGGCCGTCGTCCTTGACCACCTTGGCCGGCGTGTTGGGGACGACGAGACCCGCGCGCAGATGACGGACATAGGTCGGGATCATCCCGATCCCATGGCTGTCGTGGCCCTTGAGATTGGCCTCGACCAGGTGACCCGCGACGAGGTCCGCCTCGCCGGCGGCGCTGCCGCCGGCACGTAGAATGGCGCCTCCGAGCTGTCGCAGTCCCTTCGCCGTCGCGCGCACGGGTGCCCCGCCCCGCGTTACTTCTTGACCTCGGCGGGAAGCAGACCCAGCCGGGTGGCCAGCACCTGCTGCACTTCCTTGGCCGCCTCGCGCCACAGGCTATTGGGCCCGTCGTGCAGCGCCTGGTACTGCTTCCGGAACTCGGCCAGGGCCGCGTCCTGCTGGTCGGCGGGGGCCACGTCCACGGTCTTCGCGCGCAGGCCGATCATCTTCTGGGTGGCCGCGCCGGAGCGCTCGATCCAGTGGCCGATCTCGTTCCAGTTGGCGTCGAAGAAGACGATGACCGGGATGGAGCGGTAGCCGTTGTTGAGGTAGAGATCGGTGATGTCGAGATTCTGGTCGCGGAAGAAGACGCGCAGCTCGCAGTTGGGCATGGCCTCGCAGATATGGGCCAGCAACGGCGAGTTCCGGTGCACGTCGCCGCACCAGTTCTCGGCCAGCATGACGGCATACTTGACCTTGCCGAGCGCGTTCCCGCTGAAGAACTTGCGCTCCTCGTCGGTGAGCTTGGTCTTGCCGTAGTTGTCCTCGGTGCGGGCCTGGGTGTCGCCCATCTGGGCCATGTAGTCCTTCCAGCTGAGACCCTTGGCGAAGCGGGCGGCGTCGAGCGGAACGGTGAGCTGGGCCATGTCTGATTCTCCTTGCTCGAGGTGAGGGTCGATGATCCGGGGCCAACGAAGTCGTCGTTAGCATACAGGAATCGCGGCCCGAAGGGGAGCCGCTCTCCGGTGGTGATCCACCCAGGCGCAGACGCACCAATGGCGGCTCGAAGGCCGCCGGTGCAGCCGGTTGCCGCCGGACCGGGGTTCGGGTCATCGCACTTGGAGAAGTCGATGGCAATTCGGGCCCGAGATTCGACTGTAGTGTAGGCGGACATTTACACCCCGTAAGCCATGACGGGATTCATGCCCTGCAAGCTATTGAAAGTCCGCGGTCGCCGGGGTGGCAAGCGGGGTGCATACCCTCATCGAGGCGCCGTCGCGGTAAAGCCGCCACGCTGACGGGCTTCAACGGGCGGTGCTCCGCGTGAGCGGGCACCGCCCGTCGTCTTGCTGTCGGCGGGCCCGACGCTACCGCTTCTGCCAGTAGTGGCGGACCGCGATGTCCATCGGAGGCGTCATCCTCTGCGCGTGGGCCACCGTCTTCCGGGCGTACTCCTTCTGCGCGGCCAGCACCTTGGCGAAGAACGGGTTCTTCTGCGCCTCGGCGTCGAAGGTCTTGTCGATGGCGTCCAGCTCGGCGCGGAGGATCTCGTCGGGCGTGCGCAGGATCTGGACGCCATGCTTGGTGACCAGCTCGTCCGCGGCCTGGCTGTCATGGTCCACCGTGTAGGCGCTCAGCCGGGTGATCTCGGCCATGGCGGCGTACTTGACGATGGCCTGGAGATCCGGAGGCAGCTCCGCCCACTTCTTCCGGTTGACGATCAGCTCGTGGAAGGTGGGCGGCTGCCGGAAGCTCGGCATGTAGTAGAACTTGGCCGCTTGCTGGAAGCCGATGACCATGTCGCGGCTCGGGATCGCCCACTCGGCGCCGTCGATGACCCCGCGCTCGAGCGAGGGGACGATGTCGCCGCCGGCCATTCCCACCGTCGAGACGCCCATCCGCCGGAACATCTCGAGTCCGATCCCCGAGGACCGGAACTTCAGCTTGCGCAGGTCCTCGAGGTTGTTCATGGGCTTCTTGACCCACCCGAAGGCCTCCCAGAACGGCTGGATCGTCGTGAAGTGGGCCACGACGTCCATCTTCAGCTCCTTCTGGAGCAGCTCGTTGTAGAGCTCCTGCCCGCCCCCCGCGTACAGCCAGGCGGTGAACTCGTTCTGCCCCATTCCGAATGTCCCGCCGAGCGGGGAGCCGAAGAGCCCGGCGGCGGAGTTCTTGCCCGCCCAGAGGCCCGGCCACGTGAGGCCGCCGTCCAGCGCGCCGCGGTTCACGGCATCCAGCACCTCGAAGAATCCGACCACGGCGCCCACCGGAAGCGTCTCGATCTTGAGGCGGCCGCCCGACATCTGCTCGATCGACTTGGCCAGCTCGACCAGGGAGCGATGCGGATAGTCGGTGACGGGAAACGAGCTCTGGACCTTCCAGACGAACGTCCGCGGCTGGGCGGGCGCCGGGGTCTGGGCCAGCGACGCGAGGACGAGGAGCGCGACGATCGCCGTGGTCAGCGCGAACCAGGTGCGTGCTCTCATCTTCTTCTCCTTTGTGGGCTTCGGGTTCAGGCCAGGAACTCGCGCACCGTCTTCAGGAAGACCTCCAGCTTGTCGTGGTGGAGCCAGTGGCCGGCGCCGTCCACGCCGATCACGCGCGCGTTCGGGAAGTGCCGCGCGCGTCCGTCCGCGCCGGGATCCCCGGAGCGGCTCTCCTTGCCGTACAGGAGCAGGGTGGGGCAGGTCACGCGCGACCAGAGATGCGCGATGTCCCGCCCGCGCATGTCGTAGGGGAACCACGCCCGCACGTAGTTGTCGAACTTCCAGCTATACGTCCCGTCCTCGTTCTGGTTGACGCCGTGCACGGTGAGGTGGCGCGCCTGCTCGGCGGTGAGGTGGGGGTTTTCCTCCTGCATGCGCTTGAAGGCGTCCTCGATGGAGGCGTAGCGGCGGGGTAGCCGCCCGGCCAGCATCCGCTGCTCGTGAATCCACTCGATCATCCGCTGGTCGATGGTCTTCTCGCGCTCGGCGCGGACCTCGGGCGAGGGACCGAGCCCCTCGATGGCCACCAGCCGCGACACCGTCTCCGGATAGATGCCGGCGTAGCGCAGGGCGATGTTGCCGCCCAGCGAGTGCGCGACGATGGTCACGGGCGCCAGCCGTTGCTGGTGGATGAGCTGGGCAAGATCGTAGAGGTAGCCCGCCATGGTATAGCTGCCGTCCGGCGACCACTGGCTGTCACCGTGGCCGCGCAGGTCCGGCGCGATGACATGCCACCGGTCGCGGAAGGCGGCGGCGGTCCAGTCCCAGTTCCGGCAGTGGTCGCGGCCGCCGTGGACAAGCAGCAGCGGCGGCGCTCCGGGATTTCCCCAATCGACATAGTGCAGGCGCAGGCGCTGGGAGAAGTACGAGTGGGAGGCCGGGCCCGGCGCTCGATCGTTGCTCATCAGCGAGGAGGTCAGAAGCCGAGAAAGTCCCGGAGCGCCGCCAGCACCGCGTCGGGATTGTCCTCGTGCAGCGTGTGGACGGCCCGCGGGATCTCCACGAAGCGTCCCCGCGGCAGCGTCGTCGCCATGCGCTCTGCCACGTCGCGGTCGAGCACGGTGCTCTCCGCGCCGCGCAGCACCAGGGTCGGCGGGGTGACCGTCTTCAGCAGCCCCCACCAGTCGATCTCGCCGGTGAAGCGCCGCTCCTTGACGCTCGGATGCCAGGTCCAGATGAGCCGGCCGTCGGGGCGCGTCTTGAGGCTGGTGGTGGCGACCCAGCGGTAGTAGTGGATGCCGGGATAGGGATTGCCGCGGTAGAGATGCTGGGCCGCCTGCTCCACGCTGTCCCAGCTCTCGGGCTCCGGCGGGCCGGATGACGGCTGGCTGGCGCGCTTGCTGATCTCGGGGCCGATGTCCACGATGACCAGCTTCTGCACCGCCTCCGGCCGCTTCGCGGTGAAGTAGATCGCGTTGCGCCCGCCCATGGAGAGCCCCACCAGGACGAGCGACGCGAGGCCGAGCTGCGCGGTCACGCCGGTGAGATCGTCGAAGGCGGTGATGGGGCCGTAGGTCTCGGCGGGATCGCTCTCGCCGTGACCACGCTGGTCCAGCGCATAGACGTGGAAGTGCGGCTGCAGCGCGAGGCTCAGCGTGTCCCAGGCATGGGCGTGTCCGGTGAAGCCGTGCAGGAGGAGGAGCGGCGTGCGCCCTTCCCCGCCCCAGTCCAGGCAGTGCAGGCGCAGGCCATTGACGGTCAGATAGCGATCGGCCGGCCGGAGGAGGTTCATGCGCTGGGCCAAGAGTAGCGGGGCGGGGAGGAGGAATCAAGGGTGCGATTGGCCTCCCGCGCGTCGCGTGCTAGACTCCCGCGCGTCGGGTTTGCCGCGGCCCGCGCCGCGAGGGGAGGACGCCATGAGGCTCCTGAGCGACGACGAGCTGCGGGCTCTCGAACCGGCCGAGACGGCGGCCTTTGCGGGGCCGGTTCCCACCCAGATCGTGTCGAGCGACGAGTATTTTCCCTCGCCCCAGAGCGCCGAGCAGCGGCGCGTCCAGACGCGCGTCGAGGCGCTGGGCGACGAGCTCGGTCGCAGGCGGGGACTCTCCCGCCGCGCCTTCTTCCGCACCGCCGGCGGGATGGCGGCGGCCTACGTGGCCATGAACGAGGTGTTCGGGCCCTTCTTCGACGCGAGCCTGGCCGAGGCCGCCGACAAGGACCTGGCGGCGGAGCGCGCCAGGGGGCTCGCCGGACAGTTCGTGATGGACACCCACACGCATTTCCTCCGCGACGACACGCGCCTCGAGGGCTTCGTGCGCCAGCGCGAGGCGGTCGGACGGGCCGGGTGGAATCCCGGCCTCGCCACTAAGCCGCAGACACTTGAGGATCTGAAGTTCGACAATTACTTCAAGGAGATATTCCTCGACTCGGACACCAAGGTCGCGCTCGTCTCGGGCGCGCCCTCCGAGGTGCCGCAGGACTGGTTCCTCACCAATGACATGGCGGTGGAAGCGCGCGCCAAGGTGAACGCGCGGCTCGGCGCGCGGCGACTCATGGCGCATGCGATCTTCACGCCCGGCTATCCCGGCTGGCTGGAGGAAGTGGACCGCGCGATCACCCAGCTCAAGCCCGACTCTTTCAAGGGCTACACCATCGGCGACAACACCCACAAGGACAAGAGCCAGCACCCGTGGCGGATGGACGACGAGAAGCTCGTCTACCCGGCCTACGAGAAGATGCTGAAGGCGGGCCTCGTCAACGTCTGCGTCCACAAGGGGCTCTTCCCGCCGTCGCTGGACCAGCGCTTCCCGAGCCTCCGGCCCTTCTGCGATGTGCGGGACGTGGGCAAGGCGGCGAAGGACTGGCCCGGGCTCAACTTCATCATCTACCACGGCGCCTATCGGTTCCCGGGAGGCGGCAACCCGGCGGACGCCCTCGCCCAGTTCGACCGCGAGGGCCGCGTGGACTGGGTCACCGATCTCGCCGAGATCCCCGCGAAGCATGGGGTCGGCAATGTCTACGCCGATCTGGGCCAGCTCTTCGCCCAGACCACGGTGGCGCAGCCACGCCTGGCCGCCGCCCTCATGGGCACGCTGGTCCGCGGCATGGGCGCGGATCACGTCATCTGGGGCACGGACGCCGTGTGGACGGGGGCGCCCCAGTGGCAGATCGAGGGGCTGCGGCGCCTGGAGATCCCGGAGGACATGCGAAAGGCCCACGGCTTCGCGCCGCTGGGCGCCGCCGACGGGCCGGTCAAGCGGGCGATCCTGGGCGAGAACGTCGCGCGCCTCTACGGGTTCCGGCGCGAGGCCGAGCTGGGCCAGCCCGGCGACCGGCTCGCCGCGCTCAAGGCCGACTACGAGGCGGCGGGCGGCGGACGCTCGAACCTCCGCTACGGGTACGTCCTGCCCTCACGCGCCTGAGCGGCGCGCGGCCGTCGCGGGGGTGGGGAGCTCGTCGGGATCGATGGGGATCTCGATGACCGCGGGCTTGCCCGCGGCGAAGGCCGCGCGGACCGCGTCGCCGATCTGATCCGGCTTCTCGACGTAGTAGCCCTCCGCCCCGAACAGTCGCGCGAGCTGGTCATAGCGCGGGTTGCCGATATCGCAGCCGATGTAGCGCCCGCCGTAGAACGCCCGCTGATAGGCCTTCTCCGAGCCCCAGCAGTTGTTGTTCATGACGAGCGTCACCGCGTTGATGTGGTGGCGCACCGCCGTCTCCAGCTCCTGGACGTTCATGAGAAAGCCCCCGTCGCCGTGGATGGCGAGGACCGGCGCCTCGGGCCGCCCGAGCTTGGCGCCCAGCGCCACCGGGAAGGCGAAGCCGAGGCCGCCGAGATCCAGGGGGGTGAGGAAGGTGCGGGGCCGCGCGAAGGCCAGGCGGTCATAGCCGTAGGCGGGGGCCGCGCCCGCGTCGAGCGTGACGATGGTGTCGGGCGGCAGCGCCCTCCGCAGCTCCGCGTAGACGCGCTGGGGCTTGAGCGGTTGCGTGTCGAGGCGGCCTTCCGCCTCGAGCCGAGCCTGGCGCTGGCGCCGCAGGGCGTCCACGTCTTCCCGCCAGCGCGCGCGGTCGGCCGAGCCGCCGTCGCGGGCGAGGCGGTCCGCCAGCGCGACGCAGGTGAGGCGGGCGTCCGCCTGCATGCCGACCGCGACCGGATAGTGGCGGCCGATCTCCCGCGCGTCGAGGTCGACGTGGATGAGGGCGGTCTCGGGACGAATGGCGCGGTCGTCGAAGTGGCTCGTGAACTGACCGAGCCGCGTGCCGATGGCGAGGAGGACGTCGGCGTGACGGCAGGCGGAGGCGGCCTCCGGCGCGCCCGCGCGGCCGAGTGGCCCCAGGTAGAGCGGATGCGCGTTCGGCACCGCGTCGTTCCGCCCATAGGCGGTGATCATCGGAATGCCGTGGCGCTCGGCGAGCTGGACCACCAGGTCGCCGGCTTCCGCGCGCGTGACGCCGCCGCCCACGAGGAGCAGCGGCCGCTCCGCCCGGCGCAGGAAACCCGCCGCCGCCTCCACCGCGTCCGGATGCGGCGGCAGAGGCGCGGTGACGCGATACGCCGCGGGCGCTATCAGCGAAAGATCCAGCGTCTGGTCGTTGAGCACGTCGCGCGGGATCTCGACCAGGACGGGACCGCGGCGCCCGGTCATGGCCGCGCGCAGCGCGGTGCGGAGCAGCTCGGGAATGCGTGCGGCCCGCGTCACCTGCAAGGCGAGCTTGGTGACGGGTCGAAACATGCCGACGAGATCGTATTCCTGGAAGGCGTCCTTGCCCTGATGGTCGAGGGACACGCCGCCCACCAGCACCACCACCGGGGAGTGGGCCACGTGCGCGGCGGCCACCCCGGTGAGGAGGTTGGTGGCGCCGGGGCCGCTGGTGACGAGGCAGACGCCGGGGAGATCGGTCACGCGGGCGAGGCCGTCGGCCATGAAAGCGGCCGCCTGCTCGTGGCGCACGTTGATGTACTCCACGCTCCGGTCGTCGTAGAGGGCGTCGAGCACGTCGAGAAAGGTGGCGCCGACGATCCCGAAGATGTGGCGGACACCCTCCGCCTTGAGGAGCTCGACGACGGCGCGGCCGCCGGTCATGTCCGCCATTCGCGAAAGCATACAAGGAATGCGTCGGCGTGTCATGGGGGCGCCCGCGTTGGACGAAGCATGCGCCTGAAGGATGGTAGAGTGCTGGCGGTGTGCAGATCGCCCCAAGAGATGCAGATCGCCCCAAGAGAAAGGTGGGAGCCATGAGAAGAGCAATCGTGATGACACTCGCGCTGGCGGCGTCTCTCGCGTCTGGATGCGCGGGCAGCGCTCCGACGCCGGCCATGCAGGACGTGAAGCCGCTCCGGGTGGTCTCGGAGCAGACCGCCACGGGCTTCGCGTTCCCTGAGTCGGTGGCCTACGACCCCCGGGCCAAGGTCCTCTATGTCAGCGAGTTCGGCTCCGAGCTGAAGCCGGCCGAGAAGGACGGCAAGGGGCGGATCAGCCGGGTGTCGCTGACGGGACAGATCCTGGACAAGCAGTTCCTTCCCGGCCCCGGCGGAGAGGTCCTCAACAAGCCCAAGGGAATCTGGATCCAGGGCAACCGGCTCTGGGTCACGGATATCGACGTGGTGTGGATCTTCGACCTGACGAACCGCCGCAGCAAGAAGCTCGCGCTGCCCGGCGCCCAGTTCGCCAATGACCCCGCCGTCAGCAAGGGAGCGCTCTACGTCAGCGATAACCGTGCGGACCAGCTCTTCCGGGTGGAGCCGGCCGACTTCCTCGAGACGAGCACGCCTCCCAAGGTCACCCGCGTCTTTCAGGGCAAGGGGATCAATCCCAACGGCGTCTACCCGGCCCGGGACGGCTCCCTCCTGATCGTCGGGATCATGTCGGCCGAGCAACCGCGCGGCATCTACTCGCTCGGCGCCGGCGACGAGGTCAAGACCTTGGCCACGGGCCTCGGCCGGCTGGACGGCCTCTATCAGATGGACGACGGGACCCTGCTGGTCACGGACTGGGGCTCGGGGTCGCTCCTTCGCTGGAGCGCGACGGGCACCGAGACGCTGGCAAAAGGCTTCAAGGGTCCGGCGGACTTCTGCGTGATTCCGGAGGGGAATGGGTTCCTGGTGGTGGTGCCGGATCTGGTGCAGGGCGAGCTGCGGATGGTGCGGCTCGCGCGGTAGCGCGCCCGCCGAGCGCATCCGCGGGTGCGCGTCCGTCAGTGCATGATGACGCCGCCGGTCACGTTCAGCGCCTGACCGGTCATGTAGCCCGCGCGCGCGGAGGCGAGGAAGCCGATCACGCTGGCCACGTCCTCCGCGCGCTCCATGCGGCCCAGCGGGATCTGGGCCTCGCGCTGGCGGGTGAACTCCTCGGGCGAGAGGCCGAGGAGCTTGCCCTGCTCGCGCGCCACCATGGTCCACATGTCGGTCTCGACGAAGCCGGGGCAGACGCAGTTCACCCGGATCCCGTCGGCGGCGTGGGCAAGGGCCAGGCTCTTGGTGATGCTGACCACGGCGGCCTTGCTCGCGTTGTAGGGCAGGTTCGTCTTGCTGCCGACCTTGCCCGCCAGGGAGGCGAGGTTGACGATGCACCCGCGTTTGCGCTCGATCATGACGGGCAGTACCGCCTGGCAGGCGAAGAAGAGCGCCCGGGCATTGATGCCGAGGACGGCGTCCCAGTGCTCCTCGGTGACTTCCAGCGTGGCCGCCGCGCGGTAGATCCCGGCATTGTTGACGAGGATGTCGATCGACCCCAGATCGGCGAGGGTCCGGGCCACCATGGACTCCAGATCCCCGCGGCGGGTCACGTCGGTGGCGAGGGCGACGGCGCGGCGGCCGGTGGCCTTCACCTCGCCGGCGGTGCGCTCGGCCCCGGCCTTGTCGAGCTCGGCGACCACGATGTCCGCGCCGAGGCGGGCCAGCTCGAGCGCGGTGGCCCGCCCGATGCCGCGTCCCCCGCCGGTGACGATGGCGACCTGTCCGGCCAGCTCCATGGCGATTCTCCTCTCGGGGTGTGAGGACGCGGAGAGCGGCTAGGCCGCGCCCGGCATGATGACGGTCTTGGCGCCGCGGCCCGCGGTGGCGTGGGCGAAGGCCTCGCTCGATCCGCTCCAGGGGGAAGCGGCCGGTCACGAGGCGCTTGAGGCCCAGCTTCGGCAGGAGCGCCAGCGCGCGGCGGAAGGCGGTGCCCCGGCCATAGGCGCCGTGGATGCTGATCTCGCGAAAGTGCACGTCGAAGAGATCCAGCGGCAGGCGGCTGCCCTTGGGATTGACTCCGACGAGCTGGACGACGCCGGTGGGCCTGACCAGCCGCAACGCCTCGACGACCAGCTCCGGCTTGCCCACCGCCTCGCAGACCACGTCGACGCCGCGCCCCTTGGTGAGCTCGCGCATCCGCTCGTCCAGGCTCTCGCGGGTGGGATCGATGACTACCTGCGCGCCCAGCTTGCGCGCGATGGCGCGCCGCTCCGGGATCGGGTCCGACAGGATCAGGCGCTTCGCCCCGCGCGTCTTGGCCATGGCCATGGTGATGAGGCCCATGATGCCGCCGCCGATCACCAGCACCGTGGCGTCGCGCGGCATCCGGTACATCTCGAGCCCCGACAGGCAGCAGGCGGCGGGCTCCGCGAGCGCGGCGGTGACGGGGTCGAGCCCGCGGGGCAGGGGATGCGTGCAGGAGAGCGGCAGCGCCACCCGCTCGGCGAAGCCGCCCACGCGCGTGGCGCGCGGGCACTGGGAGATGCGGCGGTTGGCGCAGGCCGGGCATTGGCCGCAGCCGTAGGAGGGCTCGCAGGCGACCGCCTTGCCGATGAGCCGGCGGCTCACGCCCCGGCCGACGTCGCGGACGATGCCGCTGTACTCATGGCCCATGATGAGCGGCGGCGTCCACGGGAACAGCCCCTGGGTGGCATGGATGTCGGTGCCGCAGATCCCGGCGGCGTGCACGTCCACCACCACCTGCCCGGGGGCCGCCACGGGCTCGGGCGCATCGTCCACGGTGAAGCGGTCGGCCCCGCGCCAGGTCGCAACTTTCATGGGGCCTCTCCGTGGGTGCCGCCGCCCTCCATGGGAGAGAGAATCATCACCTCGGCGGAGTCGGGGAGCGGCGTGTCCGGGGTGGCGATCTCGCCGTTCACCGCCACGGTGGCGTCGGCGGCGGCATCGATGCCGATGACGTCGAGGAGGTCGGTCACCCGCGCCCGCGGGGGCAGCGCATAGCGCTGCGGCCCCACCGCCCCCGGCGGGAGAAAGCGCCGGAAGCCGGCGAAGAACGTCACGCGGACGGTGACGATGCCCCCCGCCGTCACCGATCCAGCCACACGTCCTGCATGCGCCCGTAGTTGTAGAGGGCGTTGTGGGGCACGAGGTTCTTCACGTGCGGGTAGTGCGCGAAGTATTCCTTGCGCCAGCCGAGCATGGGCCGGGCCACGTCGGCCTCGAGCTTCTTCTGGATTTCGAGCACGAGGCGGAGACGCTTGGCGCGGTCCAGCTCCTGGGACTGCTGGTCGATGAGCCGGTCCGTCTCCTCGCTGCAATAGTCCGTGTAGTTCCGGGAAGATCCGCACTTGTAGTTCTCCACGAAATACGCGTCGGGATCGTCGAAGCCGCCGGCGGTGAGATTGGCCCCGATCTGGTAGTCCCGCCGGGCCAGGGTCGGGAACCACGCCGCCGAGTCCATCTGCTTCACGGTGGCCTCGATGCCGATCTGGTGGAGCTGGTCGGCCACGAAGGACGCCACGTCGAGATAGATGGAGAGGGTGCGGGTGGCCAGCTCCACGCGGAGCGGCTTGCCGCCGGGCCCGAAGCCGGCGGCGGCGAGGAGACGGCGGGCCTCCGCCTTGTCGGCGGCGCTGTTCCGGTAGCCGGGCAGCGTCTTCAAGTCCGGATCGGAGAGCCCCCAGATCCCCAGGGGCTTCGGCATCAGGCCTGCCCCCACTACCGCGCCCCCGTGGCGCACGCTCTGGACATAGCCGTGCCGGTCCATGGCGAGGCTCACCGCGCGGCGCACCGCGGGATTGTCGAAGGGCGGGCGCTTGTGGTTGATCACCACGTTGTCGCTGCCGTTCTGGCCCACCTCGGTGATGACCAGGGACGGCGCGCTCTTCTTCGCCGCCTCGGCCATCGCCTTGGTCATCTCCAGCGGCACGAAGGCGTCGAGACGCCCGGCCTGGAGGGCGGCGAGACGGGTGCCGCGCTCGGTGATGACGGTGTAGCGGATGCCGTCGAGATAGGGCCGGTCGGGGATGAAGTAGTCCGGATTTCGCTCCAGCTCCACGGACTGCCCGCGCAGCCACTCCTTGAACCGGAAGGGCCCGCTACCCAGGCACTTCTGGCGCAGCTCACCGAGCGCTACATGCGCCGGGTAGACCGGGGAGTAACCCGAGGCGAGCATGAGCAGGAGCGACGGCTGCGGGCGCTTGAGCCGGAACACCACCGTATGCGGCTCCGGCGCCTCGATGGCCTCCACATTGGCCCACCAGTCCTTCCGGGGGCTGAGGCGGAACTTCACCGGCGCCTCGGGCGCCTCGCGCGCCACGTCGAAGGTGTACTTCACGTCGCGCGAGGTGAGCGGCTTGCCGTCGTGCCACTTCACGTTCTTCCGCAGGAAGAAGACGAGATTGCGGTAGTTGTCCTGCCAGGACCAGCGCTCGGCGAGCTCGGGAATGACGGTGTCGGCGCTCTCCAGCGGCTTGAGCGGGTGGAAGAGGACGAGGTTCGAGTAGCACGGCGACATGGGCCAGACATTGGAGACGGTGGCCGACTCGTGGGCGATGAGCCCCGGCGGGTCCTCGATGAGCACGGCCTGGAGCACGCCGCCTTTCTTCGGGGTCTGGCTCTCGGCGGACGGGCAGATCCCGGCGAGGAGAGCGAGGACGAAGGAGAGGCCCAGCGCGAGGGAAAGGGGGCGGGGCATGGTCATGGGGTCAGATGGTGAAGCGGCGCCGGAACACGCGCCTGATGAGATACGGGTTGGCGCCGAGCTCGTAGAGCTTGCCGATGTCGCCGGCGCTGAGGGCGGTCCGCTCGGCGTCGCTGAGCGCGTGGCCGGCCATGTCCTCCTCGGTCAGGCGCTCCTTCATCTGGTGCTGGCGCGCGATCGTGGTGAGCAGCTTGTTGAGCGCATAGGAGATGGCGATCACGGGTGCACCCACACCGTCGCGCAGCCGGTGATCCACTCCGCCACCGGCTCGTAGGCGAGCACCTCGCCCTTCCACCCGGGCACCGCGCCCAGCAGCGCGATCCAGTTCCGGATCTCCTGCCCGCCGTTGCCGCCGTCTCGCTCGATCTCCTCCCAGGTGAGGCGGGCCAGAGGCGCCACGTCGCCGCGGGCGATGTGGTCGAGCGCCCAGTGGTCCCAGTCGGGGTTGATGCGGCCGGTTTCCGGCGTGCCCACCCAGTGGGATAGTCCGCCGGTGGCGATCAGAGCCACGCGGCCGGGGGCGGCGCGGCCGCGCACGAAGTCACCCACGAACGCCCCTACCTCGAGGCAGCGGCGGGGCAGGGGGAGCGGCGGCGCCGCGCAGTTGGTGTAGACGGTCACCACGGGGACGGTGGCTTCCGGCAGCAGGAAGGACAGCGGCACCGACATCTCGTCCCAGCTCTCGATGTCGTGGGAATAGGCGAAGTCGATGCCGGCGGCGAGCCCCGCCTCGAGGAGCGCCATGGCCCACTCGGGATGGCCGCGCAGCGTGCGCGGCGTGAGGCGCATGAGGCCCGCGCCGCCCGGGCTCGGCGCCTCGTAGCTGCCGGCCAGGCCCACGCAGAAGGCGGGGAGATTGTCGTAAGCGAAGTTCTGCAGGTGATCGTTGACGAACATGACGAGCAGATCGGGGCGCGCGGCGGCCAGCCGTCGGCGCAGCTCATGGAAGCCGGCGTAGAGCCGGTCGCGCTGCTCCGGCCGCGAAACCTCCGGCTTCCCGGTGATGAGCGGGGCGTGTGCAGTCAGCGCGGCGGCGACGATCTCGGCCATGCGGCCCTCCCGGTGTGACGACGGGGCCCACTTCAACATCGCCGCCGGTGGGTGTCAAGGTGCACGCCTGCATATATAATGACGCGCGTGAAGGGGAACGGCGCGAGCGCCAAGGGACTCCGGCAGGTCGCCTACTTCGACTGTCCCGGCGGCGGGCAGGTGGTGGTGGACGGCCACCTCGCCTGTATCGCGCACATGAAGGCCCCCCACGGCACGACCTTGGTCGATATTCGCGATCCTGCCTCTCCAAAGCGCGTGGCAACACTAGATGTTCCGCCGGGCACGCACTCCCACAAGGTGCGCGCCGCCAACGGTCTCATGCTCGTGAACCGCGAGGGCCACGGCGCGGGCGCGACGGGACCCGGCGGGGCGGGCGGGCTCCTCATCTACGACGTGTCCACGCCGGCGCGGCCACGCGAGCTCGCGTTCTGGCGCTGCGGCGGCCTGGGCGTCCATCGCTTCACCTTCGACGGCCGCTACGCCTATATCTCGCCCGAGATGGACGGGTACGTGGGCAACATCGTCATGATCCTGGACCTCGCCGATCCCGCGCGGCCGGTCGAGGTGGGACGCTGGTGGATGCCCGGTCAGTGGACGGGCGGCGGCGAGACGCCGGGCTGGAAGGGACGCCAGCATCGCTGTCACCATCCCATTCGCCTCGGCGATCGGCTCTACGTGAGCTACTGGCACGGCGGCTTCGTCATCCTCGACGTCGCCGATCTGGCCAAGCCGCGCTTCGTGTCCGGGCTGGACTGGAGCCCCCCGTTCCTCACGCCCACCCACACCGCGCTGCCGGTGCCGTTTCCGATCGCCGGCCGTCGGATCCTGATCGTCGCCGACGAGGACGTGGCCAAGCTGGAGCCGGGCCCGCCCTCCTTCCTGTGGCTGGTGGACATCACCGACGAGCGCCGGCCGGTACCGTTCGCGAGCTTCCAGGTCGACGGCATCGACGGAGGTCCGCAGCCGGAGTTCACCGGCTGTCACCAGCCCTCCGAGCGAGTGACCGGCACCGAGATCCCGGTGGCCTGGTTCGCCCACGGGCTGCGGATTGTCGACATCGCGAAGCCCCACGCGCCGCTAGAGGTCGCGCATTTCCTTCCCCCCGTCCCCGAGGGCCACGACCGCGTCTCCAGCAACGACGTGTGCGTGGACGATCGCGGGCTCATCTACCTGATCGACCGGGGCCGCGGACTGCACATTCTCGAGCGGGTGTGAGCGCCGCGCCGTCGGACACCGCCGCGCCGCCCGACGAGGCCCCGATCGGGTCGGCCCGGAAATGGGCCATCACGGCCTCGGTGATGGTCGTCACGGTGATGCAGGTGCTCGACGTCACCGTGACCAATGTCGCGCTCCCGCATATCCAGGGCTCGCTCTCCGCGGGCGTGGACGAGGTGTCGTGGGTGCTCACGTCCTATCTCGCCGCCAACGCGGTGGTGCTGCCCGCCACCGGCTGGCTGGCGGGTGCGCTCGGCCGCAAGCGCCTCTTCCTCGGCTGCACCGTCATGTTCACCGCCGCCTCCGTGCTCTGCGGGCTGGCGCCGAACATCACCTGGCTCCTGGTGGCGCGTCTGCTCCAGGGCATCGGCGGGGGGCCGCTGATGCCGCTGTCGCAGGCCATCATGTGGGAGATCTTCCCGCTGCGGCAGCGCGGCATGGCGATGGCGGCGTGGGGGGTGGGCATCATGATGGCGCCCATCTTCGGCCCCACCCTGGGCGGCTGGATCTCGGACAACTGGTCCTGGCGCTGGATCTTCTACATCAACGTGCCGATCGGCGTGCTGGGTCTGTTCGCGGCCAGCGCGGTGCTCTTCGATCCTCCGTATCTCAAGCGGCCCGGGCGGGTGGACGTGCTGGGCCTCGTCCTCATGGCGGTGGGCTTTCTCTCGTTGCAGCTCTTCCTGGATCAGGGTGAGCGCAACGAATGGTTCGAGTCCTATGCCATCATCGGGCTCGCCCTCCTTGCCTCCTCCACCCTGATCGGGTTCCTCCTGCGGTCGCTCACCGTGGACGAGCCCATCCTCGACCTCACCGTATACGCCGACCGCAACTTCGCCGCGTCCAGCCTCATCATGCTGGTGGTCATGATGGGCTTCTTCTCCAGCATGGTGCTGCTGGCGCTGTTCACCCAGCGCGTGCTCGGCTACGACGCCTGGACGTCCGGCCTGGTGCTGGCGCCGGGCGGGGTCGGCAACCTCCTTTCCCTGGTCATCGCGGGGCGGCTCATCACGAGAATCGACCAGCGCTGGCTGCTGGCACTGGGCTGCATTCTCAACGCCTATGCCGTCTACGTCATGTCCGAGGTCACGCTGGGGATGGACTACTGGTCGCTCGCCTGGCCGCGCTTCATCCAGGGCGCGGGCGTGGGCTTCATCTTCGTGCCGCTGAACACGGTGGCGCTCGCCACCATCGCGCGGGAGAAGATGGGCAATGCCACCGCCGCGCTCAATGTCGTCCGCAACCTCGGGGGGGCCATCGGAGTGGCGGTGATGACCACGCTTCTGGCCCGGCGGAGCCAGGAGCACCAGTCCACCCTCGTGGGCCACGTCAATATCTACGATCCCGAGACCGCGGAGCGCTTGCGCGTCTGGGCCCGGCACTTCACCGCCGCCGGCGCCGACGCCTTCACCGCCCAGAAGCAGGCGGTGGGCATGCTGTACCGCGAGGTCACCCGCCAGTCCGAGCTGCTCGCCTTTGCCGACGATTTCTGGATCCTGTTCGTGCTGTTCTGCGGGTCGCTCCTGCTCCTGCCGCTCCTCGAGCGGGTGCGGATCGATGCGCCCTCGAAGAAGCGCGGGGATCCGGCGGCGGAGCCGGCCCCCCTGATCGTGGAGTAGGCTGGAGCCGCCTAGAGGTTCGGGAGCACGCTGGCCGCGAAGAGCCAGGTGCCCTCGGGGCGGGGCGCGTCGGCGAAGTTCACGGTGAGCCGCTGCGCGCCCTGGGCGAGGATGCCCTGCAGGGCATCCGTCACCTGCGCCGGCGTGCCGGCCAGGCGAATGTCCCGCATGGGCCGGACATGGGGCGCGCTCTTGAGCCGCTCCACCTCGCGCTCGGTCTCGGCGATGAGGATGCCCACCCGCACCACCTGGGTGATGGTGTCGTAGTCGCGCCCGACCTCGCGGCAGTGCGCCTTCAGCACCTCCTGCTTGTGGGCATAGGTCGGCGCGTCCCGGAAGCTGTAGTTCCACCAGTCCGCGTGCTGGGCCACCGCCCGCAGCAGGTACTTCTCGCCGTGACCGCCCACCAGGATGGGGGGCACCGGGTCGGGGCGCGGCTCGCAGTAGGCGCCGGTGATCTGATAGTGCTCACCCTGGTAGCTGGCGGGGGCGTCGCGCCACATCCGGCGGATGAGCTCGATGGCCTCGCCGAGCTGGGCGATGCGCACGCGGGTGGGAGGAAACGGCCAGCCGTAGGCGCGGTATTCCTCCTCGTTCCAGCCCGCCCCGATGCCCAGGACGACGCGCCCGCCCGACAGCGCCTGGGCGGTCGCCGCCATCTTGGCGAGGTGCGCGGGATTGCGGAAGCTGTTGCACAGCACCTCGTGGCTGCAGAGCTTGTCCGGATAGCGGGCCAGCGCGTAGGCGAAGAGCGTCCAGCCCTCCGCGACCGGGTGCGCCGCATACTGGACGTGATCCGGGAACCAGAGGGAGTCGAACGGGTGCGCGGTCTGGTCCAGGTACGGGAAGGTGGCGGCGACGAGGCGCGACCAGACATTGAGACCGACAGGGACGGGCAAGGGCGCTCTCCGTGAGGCCGGCCGGCGTTAGAACCAGCTGGCCTTGTCGACGACATTGCGCAGCGGCTCGCCGGCGAGGAAGCGGCGGCAGTTGTCCATGACGATGGCGAAGCGCCGCTCGTCGAGGTGGGGACCGTAGCCCGCGGTGTGCGGGGTGATGAGCACGCCGGGCATGGTCCAGAGGGGATGGGCGGCGGGCAGCGGCTCCTCCTCGAAGACGTCGAGCGCCGCGCCCGCGATCTCGCCCGCCCGGAGCGCCGCCACCAGGTCGTCCAGGCGCGTGGTCAGGCCGCGCCCGATATTGATGAAGAAGGCGCTGCGCTTCATGCGCTGGAAGCGGGCGCGGCCCATGAAGCCCTGGGTGGCGGGCGTATGGGGCACGGTGAGGATGACGAAGTCCGCCTCGCCGAGCAGCGAGTCCAGCGCCTCCGGCCCGTCGAGCTTGAGCACGCCCGGCGGCGCGTCGCGGCGCCTCGCGTCCACGCCGATCACCCGCATCCCGAAGGCGGCGGCCACCCGCGCGGTCTCGGCCCCGATTCCGCCGACTCCCACGATGAGCGCGGTGGACCCGGGGAGGTGGACGACGGCCTCGTCCAGCGGCGCCGGGCGCCACTCGCGGCGAAGCTGCTGGGGCAGGTAGCGATGCAGCCCGCGCGCGAAGGCCAGCACGAAGGCCATGATGTGGGCCGCGATGTGATCGTTGTAGATCTCGCGGAAGTTCGTCACCACCACGGGATGCGTCACGAGCCCCTCGTGATAGTAGCCGGCGGGCGGCGCCGCCTGGGGCGCCTGCAGCCAGCGGAGCCGCGTGGCATGGGCCAGGAGCGCGGGCGTGAGCGTGCCGAACGCGGCCTCCGCTCCCGGCAGCGCCTGCGCCGCGACGGCCTCGTCCTCGGCGATCACCACCTTCAGAGCGGGCAGCGCGGCGGCGATCCGGGCCCCCCAGTCGCGGGTCTTGTCCGACTGGGGCGGCAGCATGACCAGGGTGGGCATAGGGCTCGACCCTACGCCATGCCGCCGCCCAGCGTCAACGCGGCGAGTCCCCAACGCAGGCATGGGATGATGCGCTGACGCGCACCCCCGACGGATCAAGGAGGATCCCGAATGCTCATCGACCTCAAGGGAAAGGTCGCCCTCGTCACCGGGGCCGGCCGCGGCATCGGCCGTGAGATCGCCACCACGCTGGCCGCCGAGGGCGCCATCACCGTGGTCACCGACGTACGGCCGGAGTACCTGGACGCGCTCACTGCGGAGTGGAAGGCCCGCGGGTGGCGCGGCGAGCATCAGCGCTGTGACGTCCGCGACGCGGCGCGCATCGCGGAGGTGGTGGGCGCGGTGGTGGCGGCCCACGGCCGGATCGACATCCTCGTCAACAATGCCGGCGTCGCGCCGGGCGGTCCCATCGAGACCTTGTCCGAGGAGGTGTGGGACCTCAACCAGGACGTGAACCTGAAGGGGACCTTCCTCATGTGCCGGGCGGTGGCGCCGGTGATGAAGCGGCAGCGCGGGGGCCGGATCATCAATGCCGCGTCCTACGCCGCCATCACGCCCATCGTGGGCGGCGCCGCCTATGCCGCGTCCAAGGCGGGCGTGCACTACTTCACCCGCGTGCTGGCAGGGGAGCTCGGCCCCTGGAACGTCACCGTGAACTGCTATGCCCCGGGCATGATCCCCACCGAGATGAACCACTTCGACGAAGCGCCGGCCGAGCGGCAGCGCCGGCTCCTCGACACGCTGACCATACGCCATTGGGGGAGAGCGCGGGACGTGGCCAATCTCGTCTGCTTCCTGGCCTCGGACCACGCCGCCTACATCACGGGGACGCTCATCGACGTGAGCGGGGGCAAGCTCGCGACCCAGATCCCGCGCCTGGCCTGGGAGGCTGCGGCGGAGGCGGGCGAGGTGACCTTGGAGTAGTTGCAGTTGGGGACTAGCCCCCCAGCACGCCCTGGGCGTTGACGTAGATCGAGTAGATCGACTGGCTGCCCGCGAGGAAGAGCCGGTTGCGCTTGGCTCCGCCGAAGCAGAGGTTGGCGCACCGCTCCGGCGTGAGGATGCGCCCGATGAGCTGACCCTCCGGGTTGAACACCGCCACGCCGTCGTGGCCCTCGCCCCCGCCCCAGCCGCACCAGAGATTGCCCTCGGTATCGCAGCGCATGCCGTCCGGAATGCCGGCGCCCGTATTGATGAAGACGCGCTCGTTGGCCAGCCGGGTGCCGCCGTCCACCACGTCGAAGACGCGGATCTCGCGGGGCATGGCGCCGCTCACCACCACGTAGAGGCGCGACTCGTCGGGAGAGAAGCAGAGCCCGTTGGGCCGGGGGATGGCGTCGGTGACCACGGCGGCGCGGCCGGTACGGCCGTCGAGACGATAGACGCTCGTCGGCAATTCTGGCTCGGCCACGTGGCCTTCGTAGTTGCCGAGAATGCCGAAGGGCGGGTCGGTGAACCAGATGGAGTCGTCGGACTTCACCACCACGTCGTTGGGAGAGTTGAGGCGGCGGCCGTCGAAGCGGTCGAGCAGCACGGTGATGGTTCCGTCGTACTCGGTGCGGGTGACGCGCCGGCTGTCGTGCTCGCAGGTGACGAGCCGGCCCTGGCGGTCCCGCGTATTGCCGTTGGCGAAGTTCGACGGCTTGCGGAACACGCTCACGCGCCCCGTCTCCTCCTCCCAGCGGAGGATGCGGTCGTTCGGGATGTCGCTCCAGAGGAGGTAGCGGCCGTCGCCGAACCAGACGGGCCCCTCCGCCCAGCGAAAGCCGGTGGCGAGGCGCTCCAGCGCCGACTGGAAGATCCGGAACTTGGCGAACGAGGGATCGAGGATCTGGACGGCGGGATCGGGATAGCGCACCGGGTTCCGCTCCGCGGGCTCCTGCTCCATGAGTGGCTCCTTGTGTGGGCCGCGCACGGGACAGGTGGCGACCGGCCCGACCTTAGCCCGCCGCCGGGCAGGGGGTCAAGGGAGGCTCCGTGCGTGCTAGTCTAGGCGCCGGAGGTGGCGAGCGATGCTGAGCGCGGAAGACAATGAGCTGCTGACGCGGACAGGTCCCGGCACCGCGATGGGCGCCCTCCTTCGCCACTACTGGATTCCCGTGGTGCAGTCGGCGGAGCTGCCCCCGGGCGGCCGGGTCAAGCGGGTCGCGCTGCTCGGCGAGCGGCTGATCGCGCATCGCACCCCCGAAGGCCGGCCCGGCCTGGTCGCCGAGGTCTGCCCGCACCGCGGGGCCTCGCTCTACTTCGGGCGGAACGAGGACGGCGGCATGCGCTGCCCGTATCACGGCTGGAAGTTCGGGCTGGACGGGCAGTGCGTGGACATGCCGAGCGAGCCGGCGGAGTCGGGCTTCGCGGCCAAGGTGCGCACCGCGGCCTACCCGTGCGCGGAGGCCGGCGGAGTGATCTGGGCCTACATGGGCCCGGCGAGCCCGCCGCCGCCCTTGCCCGAGCTCGAGTGGACGCTCCTGCCGGAGCGCCACCTCTTCATCTCCAAGCGTGTCCAGGACTGTAACTGGTTCCAGGCCCTGGAAGGCGGTATCGATTCCAGCCATATCTCGTTCCTCCACGCGCCCATCCGGCACACCGACAGCGCGGTCACGCAGGACATGGACCGCGCGAGCTTCGGGGTGGGGGCGGCGGTGGAGACGGGAGACAAGGCGCCGCGCTTCGAGGTGGTGGACACCGACTACGGTGTCCTCATCGGCGCCCAGCGCCGCCAGCCCGACGGGCAGGCGTACTGGCGCATCTCGCAGTACCTGCTGCCCTTCCACACCATGCCGCCCGCGGATGTCGACGACCACATCGTGCAGTCGCATATCTGGGTGCCGATGGACGACACCCACGTCGTCAACTGGATGGTGACCTGGCATACCGAGCGGCCGCTCACCGAGGAGGAGATCGCGGTGCACGCCGCCGGCAAGGGCGCGCATGTGTGCGAGTTCGCGCCGCCCACGCCCGAGCCCTACGGGGACATCCGCACCGCCGCCACCCGCGACAACGACTACCACATGGACTGGGAGGTGCACCGGACGCGGATGTACTGCGGCATCCCCGGCTTCGGGGTCCAGGACCAGGCCATACAGGAAAGTCAGGGGCCCATCGTCGATCGCGCGCAGGAGCGGCTCGGCACCAGCGACACCGCGATCATCCAGGTGCGCCGGCTCCTCATGGCGGCGGCGCGCGCGCTTCGCGAGCGCGGGACCCCGCCGCCGGGGCTGAATCCCGCGTCCTATCTGGTTCGCTCGGCCTCGGCGGTGCTGCCTCCCGGCGCGAGCTGGGTGGAGGGCACGCGGGACCGCATCGTCGTGAAGCCGGATCGTCCCCTCACCTTCGCCTGAGCCGCCCGTGCCCGGACGCATGGCCGGCCGCGTCGCCCTCGTCACGGGCGGCGGCGGCGGTATCGGGGAAGCCACCGCTCGCCTGTTCGCCGAGGAAGGTGCCGCGGTCGCTCTGGTCGATGCCGATGGGAAGGCGGTGGAGGCGGCAGCGGCCGCCATTGCCCGCGATGTCCCGGGCGCCACCGTGATGGCCCTGGCCGCCGACCTCGCCCGCGAGGCGGAGGCCGGACGCGCGGTGGAGGCGGCGGTCACCCGGCTCGGCGCACTCCACACGCTCGTCAATGTGGCGGGCGTACGCGTCTACGCCGCCCTGGCCGACGCGGCGCCCGCCGACTGGGAGCGCATCATCGGCGTCAACGTGCTGGCCACCGCCTACTGCTGCCGGGCCGGCCTGCCCGCGCTCCGGGCCTCGAGGCGCGGGACCATCGTCAACGTCTCGTCGGTGTACGGGGTGATGGGACGCGCCGGCATGGGCCAGTACGACACCACCAAGGCAGCGGTGCTCGGATACACGCGGGCCCTGGCCGTCGAAGAGGCCCCGCATGGACTGCGGGTGAACGCCGTGTGTCCGGGGGGTACCATCACGCCCTACCACGTCCGCCGCGCCGCCAGCCAGGGCGTGTCGGAGGCCGTGCTGCGCACGCAGCGCGCCGACGCCAATCTCCTCGGCCGCTGGGCGGAGCCGCGGGAGGTCGCCTATCCGATCCTGTTCCTCGCCGGGGACGAGTCGTCGTTCGTGACCGGCACCACCCTGATGGTCGACGGCGGCCGGTCGATATCCTGACCGGCCGCCGTGGGTGCGACGTCGCGCCGAGGCGTTGCGCCTAGGCTTCGTAGATCTTCTTCAGCTCGCCTTCGGCCCACTTCACGGCGTCCTCGGCCTTCATGCCCTGGACGGCCTTGGCGTACATGTCGGTGACGATGTACTTGGTGAAGGCCTCGGTGGCCTTGGCGGTGGAGGGCCCCGCATGGCCGAAGAGGCGCGTGTTCCGCGCCGCCGTCCGGAACATCTTGAGCGGCTCGTCCAGCTTGCCCCACATGGGCTCGTTCTCCCACTTCTTGGTGGAGCCGACCGAGTAGCCTTCCTGGGTGCCGAACCACTTGCCGTAGTTCTCGGGCTTGTGGAGCCAGGTAAGGAGGTCCTTGGCGAGCTTCTGGTTCTTGCCGTACTTCATGACCGCGTGCGACTGGTTGAGGAAGAGGAGATAGGATCCGGCGGGCCCGGCGGGGAGCGGCGCGTGGTCGATGTCCGTCCACAGCGGCTCACCCTTGTCGTCCTTGATCTTCTCCTTCTGCCGCTTGGCCACGATGTAGATGGAGGCGCCGTTCAGGGTGGCGGAGAGCTCGCCGGCGTGGAAGGCGCGGTTGTTGTTGGTGTCGTCCCAGGCCAGGCCGCCCTCGTCGCAGCACTCCTTCCAGAACGCCTGCATGAACTTCACCGACTCCAGCGCGCCCTTGCTCTCGAGGACGACCTTCTTGCCGGTCTTGTCGGTCTCGGCCCCGCCGAAGGCCCACAGCATGGGATAGGTGAAGGTGGGGGCGTCGCCGAAGGTGTGACCGAGGGTCTGGCCGTAGGGCTTGCCCTTCTTCTTGAGGACAGCGAAGAGCTTGCGGGTGTCGTCCCACGTCTTGGGATACTGACTGGCGCCGGCCTCTTTGAGCCACGACTTGCGGTAGGCCACCGCGTTGCCCACGATCGAGTGCGGCACCGAGAGCCACTTGCCGTTGACCTGGCAGGACGGCCCCCAGACCTCGTAGAAGCCGCCCTCGGCCTTGGCGAGGGCGTTGGCGACGTCGGACACGTCGACCACGGCGTTCTGGTAAAGGTGCGCCCAGTTGTACTGGAAGTTGAAGATGTCGGCGCCGGAGCCGGACTGGACGGCGGCGGTGATGCGGGGCTGGAGGTCGTTGGCGTTGATGGTCTCCAGCGTGACCTCGGCGCCGAGCGCCTTGGAGGCTTCCGGCATCTGGCGCTTGAGCTCGACGTCGGACTCGGGGATGAAGTCCACCCAGCGCACCCAGTGGAGCTTGGTGCCCTGGGCGAAGGCGGGCGCGCGGCGCGCGGCGAGGATGCCTTCGATTCCGCCCGCCGCCGCGGCGGCGGCCCCCGCCGTCTTGACGAAGGTGCGGCGGTTCATCGATCCGGGAGCGCTCATGATGTCCTCCTTGACGTGGGACAGCCTTGACGGGTGCACAGCTCGCCGCTAGGCTACTACTTCCGAAAACAGGAAGCAAAGGACAAAGGAGAAGCGCGCATGCGAGCGATCGTCCTGCGCAAGCCCGGCGCCCCCGAGCACCTCACCCTCGAGGAGGTGGAGGATCCCACCCCCGCCGCGGACGAGGTCGTCGTCCGGCTGAGGGCGGCGGCGCTGAACCACCGCGACGTGTGGATTCGCAGCGGCACCGGCGCCTATGCCGCGGGCTTCGAGCGCCGGGTCATACTGGGCTCGGACGGCGCGGGGGAGGTGATCGCGGCGGGCGGCGACGCCGGGGCGGGCCTGGTGGGGCGCGCCGTGGTCATCGACCCGAGCCTCGACTGGGGCGAGGACGACCTCGCGCAGGGTCCGAAGTTCCGCATCCTGGGGCTGCCCGACGACGGGACCTATGCCGAGCGGATCCGCGTGCCCGCGCGGAACGTGCACCCGAAGCCCTCCGCCCTCTCGTTCGAGGAGGCCGCCGCCATTCCGCTCGCCGCGCTCACCGCCTATCGCGCGGTGGTGGCGCGCGCCCGCGTGCGGGCGGGAGAGACGGTGCTGGTCACCGGCGTGGGCGGCGGTGTCTCGACCTTCGCCGTCCAGATCGCGGCGCGGCTGGGCGCGCGGGTGCTGGTCACCTCGGGCAGCGACGCCAAGCTCGCCCGCGCGCAGGAGCTGGGCGCCGCCGGCGGCGCCAACTATCGCACCCAGGACTGGGGGCGCGAGATCCTGGCGCAGACGGGCGGGGCGGGACCCGACGTGGCGATCGACAGCGTGGGCGGCGCGACCTTCGCCCGCGCGGTGGAGATCCTCAAGCCGGGTGGGCGCATCGCCACCTACGGCGGCACCACCGGCCCGCTCAAGGACTTCGCGCTCCGCAACGTCTTCTGGCGGCAGATCACCGTGCTCGGGACCACCATGGGAAGCCCGCGCGAGTTCGCGGCCATGCTCGCGCTGTTCGGCGATGGCGGCTTGCGTCCGGTGGTGGACCGGGTGTTTCCCCTCGCGGAGGCGGCGGCGGCGCACCGCCGGATGGAAGAGGCCGGGCAATTCGGCAAGATCGTGCTCGGCACCGGCTAGAACCACCCGTCCTCCGGACCGCGTGTTGTACCGTAGAGAGGTGGCGCGGCTCCTCTCGCTCGACGCCCTGCGCGGGATCACGGTGGCGGCCATGGTGCTGGTGAACAACCCGGGCACCTGGCGCGCCGTCTATCCGCCGTTGCGCCACGCCGACTGGCATGGCTGGACGCCCACCGATCTCGTCTTCCCCTTCTTCCTGTTCATCGTGGGCGCCGCGATTCCCCTGTCCTTGGGCCCACGCGCGGGAGGCGGGGTGAGCCGGTCCGTGCTTGTGCGCGTGCTGCGCCGCTCGGCGGTGATCTTCGCGCTGGGCATCGTGCTCAACGGGTTTCCGTGGTTCGACTGGGCGACCCTACGCATCCCGGGCGTGCTCCAGCGCATCGCCCTCTGCTATCTCGCCGCCGCGCTGATCTACCTGGCCACCGGCTGGCGGGGTCAGGCGGCGGCCGCCGCGGTGCTGCTGCTCGGCTACTGGGGCTTGATGACGCTGGTGCCGGTGCCCGGCTACGGCGCGGGCGATCTCGGCAAGGCGGGGAGTCTCGCCGCCTACATCGACCGCGCGGTGCTGGGCCCGTCGCATCTCTGGTCGCAGGCCAAGGTCTATGATCCCGAGGGGCTGCTCAGCACGCTGCCCGCGGTCGCCACCACGCTCCTCGGGGTGCTGGCCGGCCACTGGCTGGCGAGGGGGCCCACGCCGAGGGCGGTCGCGGCGGGCCTGGCCGGCGCGGGCGTGGCGGCGACCGCGCTGGGCGCGCTCTGGGGACTCTGGTTCCCGATCAACAAGGCGCTGTGGACCAGCTCGTACGCCCTCTTCACCGGGGGGCTGGCCGCGCTCGCGCTTGCCGCTTGCTACTGGCTCATCGAGGCGCGGGGCGTCCGCCGCTGGGCCGAGCCCTTCGCCTGGTTCGGCGTGAACGCTCTCGCGCTCTTCTTCCTGTCCACCCTGGCCGCCAAGCTCCTGATCCTGATCCGCGTGGGCCCCGAGGCCACCCGGCTCCACGCCTGGCTGTTCGAGCGCCTCTTCGCGCCCTGGGCCGCCCCCCTGGATGCGTCCCTCGCGTGGGCGCTCGCCTACGTGCTGGTCTGGTGGGCCGCGATGTGGCTCATGTTCCGGCTCGGGCTGAAGCTGCGCGCGTGACGCGCGGAGCGGTGGGGGATGCGGGCGCGGTGAGGGCCGCGCCCGCTCTCCGCGCTACTTGATCAGGCCGTAGAACTTCCCCGCGTTCTCGCAGACGATCTTCCGGGTCACCTCGGGCGGCAGGTGCCCGAACTGCTCGTCGATGTACCGCGTGGATTCCGGCCAGACGCCGTCGCCATGCGGGTAGTCCGAGCCCCACATGAGTGTCTCCACGCCCATGTCGTCGATGAGCTTGGTGCCGATGCGGTCGAACTGGAAGGTGGCCTTGCACTGACGGCGCCAGTAGTCGCTGGGCTTCATCTTGAGGCCGAGGTCGTGGAAGCGGTCCTCCCACTCGAAGTCCATGCGGTCGAGCGCGTAGGGAATCCAGCCGATGCCGCTCTCGCCGAAGGCGATGCGGACATTCGGGTAGCGCTCGAGCACGGCGGCACCGACGATGGCGGCGAGGATGTTGACGAGGTTCATCTGGAAGCCGGACACGATGGTGAAGAAGGCGGCGCGTCGGGTCAGTCCCGTCTGCTTCTCCATCACCCCCGGCGGCATGGCGGGGAAGGTGTGGAAGTGCAGGGGCAGGCTGACGTCGTTGACCGCCTTCCAGATCGGCTCCCACACCGGGTGCCACATCGGCTCCATGTCCCAGGAGCAGGACAGCTCCAGCCCGCGCAGCCCGAGCTTGGCCACGCGGTAGATCTCCTTCACCGCGGCGTCGATGTCGCCGTAGGGCAGGCAGGCCAGCCCGATCTCACGCTCGGGGTAGTGGCCGCAGAAGTCCACCAGCCAGTCGTTGTAGATGTGGAACATCTCGGTGGCCGCCTCATGGTCGTTCAGCCGGGTGGCGGCGCCGAGGATGCCGTACATCACCTCCGCGTCCACGCCGTCACGATCCATGTCCTTGATGCGCAGATGCGGCTCGGACACCCGCCGGATGCCCTTCTTCCCGTCGTCGTAGAGCCCGGTCTTGGCCATGATGTCCACGCGGTGGTGCTGGCCGGGCACGTACTTGTGGCCGGCGGGACCCACGCCGTTGACGAGGCCGAAGGAGCCGCCGTTCCGCGCCGTCCAGTACGGCCCGTCGGGCCCGTCCTTCACGAAGGGCATGCGGTCCTTGAGCGCCGCCGAGGCATTGGCGGTGAAGAGATCCGTCGGCATCCAGGGCAGGTCGAGGTGGCAGTCGGCGGAGATGCGCGTGTATTTCATGGATGGCTCCTCACCGTCCCGCGGGGATCTTGTCGGCGACCCAGTCCAGACCGAGATCGGCCAGCTTGGCGCGCGTCGGATAACCGGTGGCGGGATCGCAGCCGGCCATCTGGTAGTAGCTTGTTCGCGCGCGCTCGAACTCCTCGCCCGTCAGCGCCACGCCCGCGGTGGGCCCGGTACCGGCGAGCGGCTTGAAGAGCTTCTTCGGCAGCACGTCCGAGTCCTTGCCGATGCCCTCGCGCGCGTTCAGCGCGCGGAGCAGGTGTATGCGCCGCTCGCCCACCTGGATCAGCTCCTCGATGGTGGCGTCCCAGCCGGTGCCCGACTTGACCAGCTCCACCGTCTCGGACGGGCCGTAGAGCTGCCACGAGGGCCCCCACACGAACTGGCAGAGCCCGAGGGTGTCGAGCGCAGAGTAGAAGGCCTGCGAGCGATAGGCGAAGCGGACCTTGGCGTCGGAGAGGTCGCGAAGGTCGAGGTTCTCGGCCACTCCGATCTCGCCCAAGCGCCGGTGCTGGAGGCTGCCGGGCTTGGCCCGCAGCGCGGAGTCGTGCTCGGAGGACTGATGGTCGGCGCCGAAGGGGTTCACCGCATAGATCAGGCCGAGAGAGCGCTTGTGCTGGGGCATGTGGGCCGGCAGCTCCTGGCCCTTGACGGTGACGGTGAGATCCACCGCCGCGGGGCCCAGGCTCTGCGCCGCACGGAGGCTGCCCTCGGCGAGGAGATCGCCCACCCCGCGGCGGAGCGCGATGGCCTCGATGGCCCGGAGCACGGACTGGCCGTCGCCGTAGGCGAGGCCGAGCCCCTGGTCGTCCAGCAGGCCTTTCTCCTTGGCTTCGATGGCCCACGCGATGGTGGCGCCGGCCGAGATGGTGTCCATCCCGTACATGTTGGCGTCGGCGGAGGCCTTGGAGAGGAGCTTGAGATCACCCACGCCGCACATGGAGCCGAAGAAGGTGAGGGTTTCGTACTCGGGGCCGCCGTAGATCGGATCCACCGTGAGGTCCGGGTCCCGGACCTCCACCGTCCGCTTGCACTTCACCACGCAGGCGTAGCAGGTGTCGCGCTCCTTGAGAATGGTCTTGGCGAGCACGGCGCCGTCGATGTCCTTGGACTGGGCGAAGGTGCCCTCGGTGTAGTTCCGCGTGGGCTGGCCGCCCATCTTGTCCTGGATGGCGAGCACGCCGGCGGTGCCGTACTGGCCGAACCACACGATGCCGGGATTCGCCTCCTGCAGCTCCTTCAGCCGCTTCACCAGCCCGCGGAATTCCTCCTGGTGCACCGGCTTCGGAGGCTTGGTGCCGCGCACCACCACCGCCTTGAGCCGCTTGGCGCCCATCACCGCGCCGAGACCCGTCCGGCCGTTGGCGCGATTGACCATGTTCATGATGGCGGCGAAGCGCACGCGGTTCTCGCCCGCCGGGCCGATCTGGGCCACCTCGGCCTTCGGGTCGCCGACCTCATCCTTGAGGAGCTGGTCCACCTCGGCGGTGACCTTGCCCCAGAGATGTCCGGCCGGTCGCAGCTCCGCATGCCCGTCGTTCAGATAGAGATACACCGGCTGCTTCGACTCGCCCGTGAACACGATGGCGTCGGCGCCTGCCGCCCGCATCTCGGCGGGAAAGAAGCCGCCGCACTGGCTGTCGCCGATGGCGCCGGTGAGGGGCGAGCGGGCGCAGGCGGTCATGCGACTCTGCCCGGAGATGGCCAGCCCGGTGAGCGGGCTCACCGCCATCACCAGGACATTGTCTGGCCCGAGCGGGTCGGCCCCGGCGGGCATGGACTGCAGCACGAGATAGGCGGCGAGCGCGCTGCCACCGGGATATTTCCGGTACACGTCCTCGGGGAGGATCTTGGTCTCGATGGTGCCGCGGCTGAGGTCGACGTGGTATACGGTGGCGGTCAGTGACACTCCGAATCTCCTCTCTCCAGCGGCGCGCATCGGCGGCCGTTCCTGGCATGCCAACCCTGGGGTGGATAGTACCCCGCGGCGGCGCCGAAGGGCAGGGGGATTGATGGGCGGCCGTCGCCTCGCCGCGCGGATGCTGCTGGTGGGCTCGCTCGTCGCCGCGCCGGCGAGCGCTGCGTCGGCGCAGACGCCCGACCGGCCGCCTCCACGGCCGGGAATCGCGCCGGAGACGCCCTGGGCTTGCCCGGCCAGCCATCCGATCAAGGGCTATCTCACCGACGAATCGGGGCGGGTCTATCACCGGCCGGGATCGCGCTACTACGAGGAGACGAGCCCGGACCGCTGCTACGCCACCGAGGAGGAGGCGAGAGACGATGGCACTCGCCGCGCGCCCGACGGCTAGCCGGCGGCCCATAAAAGCCGCCGGCGGGTTTTGCGGCAGCCGGCTAGGCGCGCTCGAGGGCGGGCAGCGTGGCCGGGTCCGCGAGGGGCGGGTTCGCGGTGGGGCCCTCGCCCGCCACCGTGGTGCGCCGCATGATGCGCGGGTACCGAGCGGAGTCCCAGGGCCGGCCGCGGTGCAGCACGCAGCGGTTGTCCCACATCACGAGGTCCCACTGCTTCCACACGTGCCGGTAGACGCGCTCCGGCGCGGTGGTCAGGGCGAGCAGCTCGTCGAGGAGGCGCCGGCTCTCGCCGTAGGGCAGCCCCTCGATGAACCAGGCGTGCGAGCCGATGTAGAACGTCTTCCGGCCATTGGCGGGATTGGCGCGCACGAGCGCGTGGCGCACCGCGGGCAGCGCGGCGGCCTGCGCGGGATCGAAGAGATCCTTGGCGATGAGGTTGCGGGAGTAGATGATGCTGTGCACCGCCACCTTGCCTTCGAGCCGTGCCTTGACGTCGTCGGGGAGGTCCGCCCAGGCGTGGCGCATGCTCGCGAACTCCGTCTCGCCGCCCACCGGGGGCACCTCGCGGCCCGACAGCGCGGAGGAATGCGCGGGCACCGGCTTGAAGGAGCTGTCGGTGTGCCAGAGCTGGTTGCCGGAATGGTAGAGCATCCGGCGGTCGCTCCAGTCCATGAGGCCGCCGTGATCGGGGTCGGTGTTGGAGAGGTCCACCAGCTTCGGATCGTAGCGGGCCTCCTGGCCCGGCGACACGATGGTGTTCTCGAGGGGACCCCAGCGCTCGCTGAAGATCTTCTGCTGGGCGTCGGTGAGCTGCTGGTCGTGGAAGACCAGCACCGAGAATTCGTCGAAGGCCTCGGCGATGCGACGGAAGGTCCCGTCGGACAGCGGCCGGGTCAGATCCACGCCGTCCACCCGGGCGGCCAGACACGCATGGAGCGGGACGATGGAGAGTGCTTCCGTGGAGATGGCCATGACCGTCCTCCTTGGTCGCGATGATAAAGAAGCATAGACTCTCTGGCAAGGAGGAGGGGACCCCGTGGAATATCTCATCGTGCACTTTCCGCGGTCGCGCCGGGTGAAGGTGGACGACGAGTTCAACGGCCGCACCGACGAGCTGATCGAGCTCGAGCCCGGCAGCCACGTCGTCACCCTGGGGCCACCCGACAACTTCACCCCCTACGAGCGGCGCCTCGTGCTCAAGGAGACCTCCGAGCTCGAGCCCCGGGAGATCAGCTTTGACCTCGACGAGTAGGCGCGCGCGGCCGCTGCTCGCCGGTCTGCTCCTGACCCTGGCCGGCTGCGCGCACTGGGTGGTCAACGATCCCCTGGTGGCGGGCCGTCCCGCGCCCGACTACCGCTTCGAGCGGGCGGCGGCCACGGGGAAGAACACCAACTCGCTGTTCGTCTGCCTCGCCTTTTCCGGCGGGGGCACCCGCGCCGCCGCGCTGTCCTACGGCGTGCTGGACAAGCTCCGCCAGACGCGTATCACGTGGAAGGGCGAGGAGAAGAGCCTGCTCGACGAGGTGGACTGCATCTCCTCCATCTCGGGGGGCTCCTTCACCGCCGCCTACTACGGGCTCTTCGGAGCGCGGATCTTCCAGGAGTTCCGCCCCCGGTTCCTCGACGTGAACGTGGAGCGCGCGCTGGCCGCCCGCGTCGCCAACCCGCTGAACTGGTTCCGGCTCCTCTCGCCCAACTTCGACCGCATCGACCTCGCCGCCGAGTACTACACCGAGGCGATCTTCGAGGGCAAGCGCTTCGACGCCCTCGCGGAGCCCGGACGCCGGCCCTTCGTCATCCTCAATGCCACCAATCTCGCCAACGGCGAGCGGTTCGAGTTCACCCAGGACCAGTTCGACGTGCTGGTGTCCGACCTCTCCACCTTCCCGGTGGGGCGGGCGGTGGCGGCCTCCTCCGCCTTTCCCTTCCTCTTGAGCCCGGTCTCGCTGAAGAACCACCCGCACCCGGCGGGCTTCGCGCTGCCGCGCGACATCCGCGAGGGGCTCAACGACTACGAGGCCAACCGGCGCCGCTACTACTGGGCGCGGAACCGGGCCCTGTACGTCGACGACGCCACCCGTCCCTACCTCCACCTGATGGACGGCGGCCTCGCCGACAATATCGGTCTCCGGCCCATCGAGTCGGCCTACCGGCGCAGCAGCGGTTTCATCCGGCGCCTCATGAACGAGGGCGAGATCGAGAAGCTGGTGATCATCGTGGTGAACGCGGGAACGCAGAGCGTGGACACCATCAGCAGCAAAGGGAGCCCGCCCGGAGTGGACGTGGTGGCGGTCAAGACCGCCACCGTGGCCATGGGCAACTACAGCACCGAGACGGTGGAGGTGATGAAGGAGCTGCGCGAGACTCGCGAGCGCGCCCAGCGCAATCTGGCGGCCTGCCAGCGCCGCCTGGCGGACTGTCCGGGAGCGCCCGCCCTGCCGCGGCTGGCCAGCGAGATCGATCCCTATGTGGTGGAGGTCAACTTCGAGGCCATCGCCGACCCTGCCCGCCGGGACTGGTTCTGGCATTTGCCCACGAGCTTCAAGCTGACCGTGGAGCAGGTGGACGCGCTGCTGGCGGTGGGCCCGGAGCTGCTGGGGGCCGCGCCCGAGTTCAAGGAGCTGCTGGAGTCGCTGGGCGCGCGCTGACGGTCAGGCGCCGGGCGCGGCGGCGGAGAACGTGTCGCAGCGGCGCGGATCGCCGCTCTCGAGGCCGGTGCGGAACCAGCGCACGCGCTGCTCCGAGGAGCCGTGGGTGAAGGACTCGGGCGCCACCTGGCCCCGCGTCTGACGCTGGAGGCGGTCATCGCCGATGGCGGCGGCGGCGCCCAGCCCGGACTCCACGTCACCGGCCTCGAGCAGCCCGCGCTGCTTCGCGTAGGAGCCCCACACCCCGGCCAGACAGTCCGCCTGGAGCTCCAGCCGTACCGACAGCTGATTGCCCCGCGCGCCTCCCGCCCGCTGCCGCTCCTGGGCCACCTTGTCCGTGATGCCCATGAGGTTCTGCACGTGGTGGCCGATCTCGTGGGCGATCACGTAGGCGCGGGCGAACTCGCCGGGAGCGCCGAAGCGCTTGGAGAGATCCTCGAAGAAGGCGCGGTCGAGATAGACGCGCTCGTCCGCCGGGCAGTAAAAGGGGCCCACCGCGGAGCTGGCCATCCCGCAGGCCGATTCCACTGCGCCGCGGAAGAGCACCAGGCGCGGGGCCCGGTACTGGCTCTGCAGGTCACGGAACAACTTGCTCCAGGTGTCCTCGGTGTCGCCGAGCACGCGCGCCACGAATTCCTTGGTCTCGTCGCGCGCGCCGGAGGGCGTGGACGAGGACGGCGGGGCGACCTCCGGTGCGGGCGCGGTGGGCACCCCGCCGCCCTGCATCGAGACGATGACGTCCAGGGGATTGAGGCCGAGGAGGAGGCTGATGGCGACCACCGCGATCAGCCCGAAGCCGCCGAGCTTGAAGCCGGCGCCGCCAAAGCCGCGAGGCGGTCCCGCGCCCTCGCGATCCTCGACATTGCCGCTGCCCCGCATGTCTCGCCAGCGCATAATGATGCTCCCATTCAACCTAGCACAGGAGTAAAGCCATGTCCGATCCGTCCCCCGAGCTGTTCTTCGAGACCGTCTGGGGCTACCAGCGCACCGCCGCGCTCAAGGGCGCCCTCGAGCTCGACCTGTTCACCGCGGTGGGGGAGGGGAATGTCACCGCGGCGGCGGCGGCCGCGCGCTGCGGCGCCTCGACCCGCGGCGTGCGGATCCTCTGCGACTACCTCACCGTGGTCGGGTTCCTCGTGAAGGACGGCGATCGCTATGCGCTGACACCCGACTCCGCCGCCTTCCTCGACCGGCGCTCTCCCGCGTACCTGGGCGGCACCGTCGAGTTCACGCTCTCTCCCACCCTCGAGGAGGCCTTCCGCGACGTCGCGGGCGCGGTGCGGCGAGGGGGCACGGTGGCCGCCACCGGCGGCACGGTGGCCCCGGACCATCCGGTATGGGTGCGATTCGCCCGCGCCATGATGCCCATGATGCGCGGGCCCGCCGAGGCGCTGGTGGACCTCGTGCCCGCGGATCCCGGGCGACCGCTGCGCGTCCTCGACATCGCGGCGGGGCACGGCCTCTTCGGGATCGCCTTCGCCCGGCGCTATCCGCTCGCCGAGGTGACCGCGGTGGACTGGGCGGGTGTGCTGGAGGTGGCGCGCGACAATGCCGTCGCGGCGGGTGTTGCGGAGCGCTACCGCGTCATCGCGGGCAGCGCCTTCGACGTGGAGTGGGGCGGGGGATACGACGTGGCGCTCCTCACCAATTTCCTCCACCACTTCGATCCCGCCACCTGCGAGGGGCTCCTGGCGAAGGTCTACCGGGCGCTGACGCCGGGCGGGCACGCGATCACGCTGGAGTTCGTGCCCAATGCGGACCGTGTCTCGCCCGCGCCAGCAGCGAGCTTCAGCTTCGTGATGCTCTGCTCGACTCCGGCGGGGGACGCCTACACCTTCGCCGAGCTGGACGCTATGCTCCGGCGGGCAGGCTTCGCGCGGAGCAGGCTGCACTCGCTGACGGAGGGGCCGCCGCAGCAGGCGATTGTCTCCGTGACGTAGCGGGTCGCGCGGGGGCGCTAGCCGGGCGCGGGCGGGCGGCGCTCGAGGAGCCGCCGGGCGGCTTCCTCGACGGGAGGCGCAGCGGCGGTGTCCTTGTAGCTCTCGAGGCGGCGGTAGATGTCGGCGGCAGCGTCGTGGAAGCCCGACGGGAGCCCCACCGCGGCGAAGGCCTGCGCGATCTCCTCCATCTCGCCCACGAAGCGCCAGGCCTTCCGCGCATTGTCGTGAACGGCCCGCTCGGAGCGCGCGGGCACGTCGGGCATGGAGATCTTCCACTCCGCCAGGAGCGCCGCGTCCACGCCCTCGGCGATGGCATAGGCGCGGATGGCGGCGAGCAGCCCCTGGCTGGCCTTGTTCCATCCGGCGAAGGCCACCTTGAGCGCGGAGGCCGCGCCCGGGGGCCCGGTCAGCACGTGCGCGTCGATGGGGCCGGAGGCGAAGAGCGGCGCGACCTCGGCGGCGGCGGGACCGGAGAGGTAGATGCGTGCCGCGCCGGGCTTCCGGTTGGCGGGGCCGATGATCCCGCCGTCCACGAAGCGCGCGCCCGCCGCCTCGACCACCTCACCGATGGCGCGGGACGTGGCGGGGGCCACCGCGTTCGCGTCCACGTAGATCCCACGGAAGCCGAGCGCGGCCACCGCGCGGGCCTGCGCCAGCGCCGCGTGTGGCGGGGTCACCGAGACCACCACGCCGGCGGCGGCCGTCACGCGGGCGAGGGAGCCGCCGTCCTCGAGGCCGAGCTCCATCGCGCGGGTCCGGGTCGCGGGGCTGCGCCCCTCGGACGACCAGAGCACGCGCCCGCCGCCCGCCACGAGGGTGGCGCCCACCGCCGAGCCCATCTCACCCGGGTGCAGCAGGCCTACCGTGGAATTCGTTCGCGCCATGATCCCCTCTCCTCGATTGCGTTGGCCCCGATCCTGGTGCCGATCATACACCGTCGGCGGGACCCCGAGATTGCGGTAGGATCGGGCCGTCATGAGCGAGCGCGCGGCGGAGGTCGTCATCTGCGGGGCCGGGATCGCGGGGGTGGCGCTGGCGTATCACCTCGCGGTGCGACGGGGCATGGCCGGGGTGGTGCTCGTGGACGAGCGGCCGCCGCTCTCCCTCACCAGCGACAAATCCACCGAGTCGTACCGGAACTGGTGGCCGGGTCCCGGCAACGACATGGTGGCGGTGATGAACCGCAGCATCGATCTCCTCGAGGAGCTGGCGCGCGAGAGCGGCAATGTCTTTCGCATGAACCGGCGCGGCTACCTCTTCGCCACCGCCGATCCCGCCCGGGTGCCGGACTTCGTGCGCGCCGCCGAGGAGGCGACCGGGCGCGGGGCGGGAGCCACCCGCCTGCACGCTACTCCGTCGAGCGACTATCGTCCGGCGCCCGCGGACGGCTTCGAGGAGCAGCCGGTGGGGGCCGACGTCATCACCGACCGGAGCCTGATCCGGCGGCATTTCCCCTACCTGGCGGAGGATACGGTGGCGCTGCTCCACGCGCGCCGCTGCGGCTGGTTCAGCGGGCAGCAGCTCGGCATGTATCTGCTCGAGCGCGCGCGCGAGAAGGGCGCGCGCCTGGTCGAGGGGCGAGTGGAGACGGTGGACGTCGCCGGAGGACGCGTGCGCGGCGTCACCCTGGCGGGACCGGGCGGGACCCGGCACATCGCCACGCCACGCTTCGTGAACGCGGCGGGCCCCTTCGCCAAGGCGGTCGGCCGTCTTCTCGGAGTGGAGCTGCCCGTGTTCTGCGAGCGCCATTGCAAGGTCGCCTTCAACGACACGCTGCGCGCGGTGCCCCGCGAGGCGCCCATGATGATCTGGACCGATCCGGTGCGGCTGCCCTGGACCGCGGACGAGCGCGAGGAGCTGCGGGAGTCCGACGCCATCCGCCATCTCCTCGAGGAATTACCCGCCGGCGTGCACGGCCGGCCCGAGGGCGCGGGCGAGAGCCCGGTGGTGCTCGGCATCTGGACCTATGACGTCGAGCCGGTGGAGCCGGAGTTCCCCATCGCGTTCGATCCGGCCTCCGCGGAAATTGTGATCCGCGGGCTCTCGCGGATGATCCCGGCGCTGGGCGGCTATGCGCAGCGCCTGCCCCGGTCTTTCGTGGACGGCGGCTACTACACCAAGACGGAGGAGAACCGCTTCCTTGCCTGCCCGCTCCCGGTGGAGGGGGCCTATCTCCTCGGGGGACTCTCCGGCTACGGCCTCATGTCCTCCAATGGTGCCGCCGATCTCCTGGCCGACCATATCGTCGGGCGCCCGCTGCCCGACTATGCGGGCGCCTTCCACCTGGACCGCTACGCCGACCCCGCCTACCGGGCCCTCCTCACGAGCTGGGGGGACTCGGGCCAGCTCTAGGAAGAGATGAGACGTAGCCTTTTAAGTTACTAGAAACATGATCAAAATGGATACTTCATGTGGTCTCGATCCCGGCGTTTCACATCTGCACGGTCGCGGTGTCTCATGAGTAGAGTGATGGCTGACGAGGCATTCGAGATCGTGGTGGCCGCCCACCACGCCGAGATACACCGGTACCTCGTGCGCGTGACTCGACGCCCGGGGGATGCCGATGATCTGTCTCAGGAGACCTTCATCCGGGCCTTCCGTGCGCACTCGGCCTTGCCGGCAGGGTCGAATGTCCGCGCCTGGCTCTTCACCATCGCGACGAATCTGTGTCGAAACTACTGGCGCTCGGAGTCGCGGCGTCGCCGGGCTTACGAGGCCGCCGGCGAGACCGCGGCGCACCACGAAGAAGCCGAAGGGGAGGGCGCGATGGTCATGGAGCAGGCGAGTGAGGAGATCGGGCGCATCGTCGCCGCGCTGCCGCTCCGCCAGCGACTGGCCTTCACGCTCCGCAAGGTCCACGAGCTCGAGTACGAGGCCATCGGCCGGAGCCTCGACTGCTCTCCCGATACCGCGCGGGCGCATGTCTTCCAGGCGCTGCGCAAGATCCGACGCGGGCTCGATGCCCCGGCCGGGGCCCGCACGGAGTCCAAGCGATGACCAGAGAGCCCCGATCCTGTCGTGAGATCGAGCCGGACCTGATCGCGGTGGCGACCGCCGAGGCGCCGCCCGCCGCCGCCCGCCGCGTGGAGAGCCACGTGGCGGAGTGCGCGTCCTGCCGGAGCGAGCTCGCGCAGTATCAGACGGTCGACGGGCTCGTGACCGCGTACCGAGACACGCGCGCGCTCGAGGCCGACCCCACGCTGGCCCGCGCGCAGCTCGAGAGCCGGCTCGCGGACCTGCGCAGCCGCATCATGCGCTACGGCGTGTTCGACTCTCCGCTCGGGCCCATCGCCATCGGCGTCTCGGAGCACGGGGTGTCCATGGTGGAGTACGTACGCCCGGCCGAGCGGACGGGCGGCGGGTTGGCGCGGCGGGCGGGCGGAGAAGCGGTGGAGGACCCCCGCCGGACGGAAGGGCTCTATCGCGAGCTGGCCGACTATCTCGACGGGCGGCGCACGCGGCTGGACTGGCCGCTCGATCTCCGGCGGACCCGGAGCGACTTCCAGCGGCGCGTCCTCGAGGCCACCGCGCGTCTTCCCTATGGGGCGGTGACCTCCTATGCGGGCATCGCGCGCGAGATCGGCGCGCCGCGCGCGACCCGCGCGGTGGCCCAGGCGCTCCGCCACAATCCACTCCCCATCGTGGTCCCGTGCCACCGCGTGATCGGCAGCAGCGGCGACCTCACCGGCTATGCGGGGACGCGCATCGGGCTCAAGCGAGATCTGCTGGCGGTGGAAGGCGTTCACACCATGCCCGGTCATGGCGACTTTCACATCGAGCGGCGCGCCGTCTACTACAAGTACCTCGATGGGGGTGAGTATTGCCTGCCGACCTGTGGTGGCATTCTCGAGAAGCCACTGGGTGACTTCACGGTATTCGGCTCGCGCGACCGCGCGGAAGCGGTGGGGCTCCAGCCCTGCACGGACTGCCGGCCCGATCTGCATCCGCTCCCCGCCTGACCGCTCGTACGTTTCCCGTTTTCACGCCCTTCACGGCTTTCGCCTTTCACGTTGCCTGCGCGCCGGTGTCTCATCTGTGAAGGCACGAGAAAGGAGCGCGCGATGCACATCATCGGGACACTCATCGTGGTGGCGATACCCCTGGTCGGAATCTTCGGACTCCTGTGGCTCAGCGAGCGCTGGCAGGCGCGCCGCGAGGTCGGGCGGCACCTCCAGATCGCGGTCACCGACGCGGTGCACGGGGCGCTCGGCGCGGTGGCGGCACCGGTAGTGACGCGGCGCCCGGGCGGCGGCTGGCGGATCCAGATGCGGGTCACGCCGGGCCGGTCCGATCTGGCCGCGGCGCTCGTGCGTGTGACGGAAGATGTGATGGACCGTGCGACGGGCGAGATGCGGCGCCCCTTCGAGATCGTCCTGCTCCCGACGGAGGGGATCGGCGCCGCCGGGCACGGTCCGCGCGCCCTGGGCCAACGCAGCAAGAGCGCCGCGCCGCTGGCCGCGGCCGCGCGCTGAGAGGAGGCCGCCATGCTCAGCTACTACGCGCTGGAGAAAGTCGTGGAGATGCGGCTCGCCGAGCTTCGTGAGGAGGCGGCGCGGGCCCGGGCGGTGGCGTCTCCCGAGCCGGCTGCTCGGCCGGCTCCCGCCCGACCCCTTCGCTGGTTCCAGGTCCAGATCTTCGGTCGTTGAGGGCCGACTACCAGTACTGCATCGAGTCGCGCAGGATCCACTCGAGGTCGGCGGCGCCGACCGGACGCGGCGCGCCGGCGAGAAGGCGCGGCTGCCTGAGCGTACCCTCGACGAGCGCGGGAATATCGTGCTCGCCATAGCCCACCGCGGTGAGCCCATTGGGGATGCCGGTGTCGCGCATGAGGGCGATGAGCGCGCCGGGCAGGGCCTCGCGGCGCTCGCGCTCGCCGAGCCCTTCGACGGGAGCGCCCATCAGGGCGGCCGCGCGGAGGTGGCGGTCGGGGGCGGTGGCATAGGTGAAGCGGAAGGCCGCGGGCGCAGTGAGGATCACCGCCATGCCGTGCGGCACCATGGCATGGCGGGTGCGGTAGCCGCTGGGCACGTAATCCCGCACGAGCCCGGCGATGGGATACGCGAGCGCGTGGGGAATGTGCACGCCGGCGTTGCCGAAGCCGATGCCGGCATAGTTGGCGGCCAGTGCGAGGTTCACCCGTGCCTCGAGATCGAGCCCGTTGAGCACGGCCCGCCGCAGGTAGCGCGCGACGTGCTCCATGGCCTTCTCGCACCAGACGTCGCTGGCGGGATTGGCGCCGATATAGGCGGGCCGGTCCGGCGGATGATGCTTGGCGCGGGCATTGTACGGGCGCGTCGTGTACGACTCGATGGCGTGGGTGAGGATGTCGGCGCCCGCCGCCGCCGTCACTTCCGGTGGGACGGTGAGGGTGTTGAGCGGATCCACCACGCCGAGGGTGGGGCGCAGCAGCCGATGCGACACCCCCGCCTTGATGTTCTGGTCCAGCACATGGGTCACCGCCACCGCGGTGGTCTCGCTGCCGGTGCCGGCGGTGGTGGGCACCGCGATCAGGGGCTTGAGCGGCCCCGGCACCGGGACACCCTTGCCCACCGGCTTGTTGAGGTAGTCGAGTAGCGGCGCGGGATGGCAGGTGAGGAGGTTGGCGGCCTTGCACGTGTCGATGGTGCTCCCGCCGCCTACCGCGATGAGGCCGTCGAACTCCTTGGTACGCGCGTACTCCGCGGCCTCCTCCATGGACCGGTCGGTCGGCTCGACCTCGACACCGTCATAGACCTCCGCCTTGATCCCCTGCTCCTCGAGGAGCCCGCGCACGCGGTCGGGCAGGCCCGCAGCGGCGAGATTGCGATCGGTGAAGATCAGGGCCTTGGCCAGTCCCAGCCGGGCGGCGTCGAAGCCGATCTCCTCCATGGCGCCCAGCCCGAACTTGATGGGCGACATCTCCATCACGAAGACGGTTTCCGTCGGCAGCGTCACGCCCTTCATGCGGCGCCTCCCTTGAGCTGCTCCTCCGCGACGCGCTTGACGTCGCCGGCCTCCACCTGTCCCTTGTGAGTCTTCATGACGTCGCCGACCAGGCGCCCCACCTGCTTGGCGTCCGCGATGCCGAGCGCGGCGAGGCGCTCGCGCACCAGGGCGCGCAGCGTGGTTTCGTCCATCCCGCGCGGCAGCCACCGCTCGCAGAACTCGATCTCGAAGCGGAGCTGAGCGGCCTGCTCCGCGCCCCGCTCGCCTACCTTCTCGAACTCCGCGAGCGCCTTCTGCAGCTGCTTGCGATAGGCGCCGATGACGTCGACGAGGAGGGCGTCGTCCACGGTGCCGGAGAAGCCCTTGGCCGTCCGCCGCTCCTGGAGCTTGGTCTTGAGCATGCGGACCACGTTGGCGGTGGGGGCGTCCTTGTCCTTGATGGCCCGGGTCAGAGTGTCGGAGAGCTCTTGCTCGATTCCCATGCGCGCCATCCTATCATCGTCCGGCGCCGGCCATCCGGGGGCGAGAGCCAGCGACCCGCGCGGGCGCGCCGCTTGCGTGCGTCGAGGCCGCGTGCTTTGATCGTCGCCATGCGCGCCACTCTCGTCCTTCTTCTCGTCACGCTCGGGCTCGCTCCCGCCGCCCTGGCCGCTCCGCCCACCCTGCCGCCGGGCTTCACCAGTGAGGTGTACGTGACCGGCGACGGTTACACGTCGGATGCCTGGCGCGGTCTGCCGGGGATTCCCTCCACGCCCACGATGGCGGTGGACGCCGATGGGGTGCTCTATCTCGCGCGGAGCGGCCGCCGCTATTCCGGCGGCGAGGCCGAGGATCTCTGGCGCGTCTACCGGATCCCGCCGGGCGGGGCACGGCTCTCGCCGCAGTCGGAATCGCGCTATCTCATCGGCCCGCCGCTGTCGAATCCCCAGGTGGCGTCGGTGCGGGGCGGGCGCGAGCTGCTCGTCACCACCTTCGACCGCGACCGTGTGGTCGGGGTGCTGTACCGCATGCTGGCGGGCCGGGCGGAGCTGCTCGCAGGCGGCACACCGCCGCGCGGGACTCCGCCCCTGCTCAAGCAGCCGGAGGGCGCGGTCGCCGACACCGCCGGCAACATCTATGTCGCCGACCGCGCGCAGGGGGTCGTGCTCCGGCTGAGTCCGCAGGGCGACGTGCTCGATCCCCGGATGGTCAGCGTGGGCCGGCCCCGCCTGCTCGCGCTGGGCCCCGAGCAGCTCTGGGTGGCGGCGGATGGGACGGCGGAGGCGCCGTGGCAGCGCGGGCCGGGCGAGATCTGGCAGGTGAACCCAGAGGGCAAGGCCACCCTGATACTTACCGGGCCGGTGGTGGCGGGGATGTCGGTGGGCCCGGCCGGCCGACTCTTCGTGGCGGATCGTCAAGGGGCCGAGATCTTCGTGCTGGGACCAGACGGGACGAAGATGGGGTTCGCGCGCTTCGGCGAGGGCGACGCGCCACGCACCCTGGCCTTCGTTCCGGTGACGCCGGAAACCCTCCGGGCGGGCATCGCCGGGGATCTCCTCGTGGTCACGGTGAGCCGCGGCGCCTGGCCCGTGAACGAGGTGATGCGTGTCTCCGGCCCCTTCGAGCGCTTCGTCCAGGATGGCGCGGCGGCGCCGCGCTGACGGAGCCACCGCCCCTCAGCGCCGCGGCGTCGAGCCTTCCTGCAACAGCCAGTCGATGATGGCGCCGCCGTCGTCGGCCTCGCGCGCCGGTGGCGGTGACGCCGGTGTACGCGGCGGCGGTACCGCCCGCGTCTCCACCGAGGACGACGGCGCCTCCACCGCCGCTGGTCTCGGCAGACTCTCGGCCGCTGAGCGAGGCACTGTCGCCCTCGGGGGCGGGGACACCGGGCTGGGCACCACGTCACGCGCGACCGGGCGCGAGGGCGGCCTCGAGGCCGGGGTTGCCGCCGGGGGGAGCGTCACCACGGGGGGCGGCGCGGGCGCGGGAGGCAGCGCGGCCGGGGGAGGCAGCGCGGGCGCGGAAGGCGGCACGGACGCGGTAGGCAATGCGGCCGGGGGAGACGGCGCGGGAGCGGGGGGCAGCGCGGCCGGGGGAGGCAGCGCGGGCGCAGACGGTAACGGCGCCTCGGCCACGGGCGGCGGCGGCGAGGCGACCTGGGTGGGTGTCGGAGCCGGCGGCGCGAGGAGCGGAACCGGGTCGGGTGCGCCGAGCCACGATCCGCCCAGTACGATCGCCACGCCGCCCACGACCACGAGCACGCCGGCGGCCAGCCAGACTCGCTTCCCGACTCCAGCACGCCCCCGATGATCCGCGCCCCGCCCCTGCCGGCCGGTCCTGTTGAATGGGCTGATCTCGCTCCAGAGATCGTTGAAGAGATCGGTGACGTCGCGGTGGCGCCGGGACGGCTCCGGTGCCAGCGCCCGCATGACGATCCGTTCGAGGGTCCGCGTGACTTCGGGCCGGAGCTTGCGAACCGCCAGGGTACCGCCGCGTCGCCGCCTCGCCAGATGCGTGCCCGGCGGCCGGCCCGTCAGCATCTCGTAGAGCAGCGCGCCCACCGCGAATACATCGCTCTGATTCGTGGCCTCGCCGGTGAGGGATTGCTCCGGCGCCTGATAGGGCGTGGTGAGTCCCCCCACCGTGCGTGCCCCCCGGCGGCTCAGCCAGCGTGCTGTCCGCACCCAGTCGAGGCCGAACTGGGTGAGCTTGACGGTCTCCTCCCCTCCCACCAGCGCGACGTTCTGCGGGCTGAGACAGCCGTGAATCACGCCCAGCATGTGGGCGACTTCGAGGGGCTCGGCGATGCCGATGGCGAGGCGTACCGCGCGCTCCGGCCGGAAGGGCCCGTCGCGCCGCAAGGCTTCCGCGAGCGTCACCCCTTCGGGCGGCTCGAGCGCGAGGTAGAGCGCGCCGCCGGGCGTGACGCCGCACTCGTACACCGCGGCGATCGAGGGACAGCGGGCGGAGAGCGCGACGAGCCGGCCCGCGTGCTCGCGCATGGACCGGACAAGCTCCTCGTCGCGGGCGGCATCGTGAGCGAGGACGCGCAGAGTCACCCGCGCGCGGGTGTCGGCGCGCTCGGCGAGGTACAGGGCATCCTGGACCCCGGGCACGAGCGTCTCGATTGTCCGGTACGGGCCGTAGCCCGTGGGCGTGGGCTCGGTCGTAGGTACGGAGGGAAGCGTCACCGGCGGTCCGTCACTCGTTGAGGAGGTCCTTGATCGCGTCCATCACCGGATTGGCGCCCGAGGGCTTCGGCGTGGCGGCGGGCTGGCCGCCCGGCTTGCGCAGGTACTTCGCGACGCAGTCGTACTGTTCCCAGCCCTTGAGGGGGGCGTCCAGGTCCACCGACTTCCACTTCGGGTGGCCGTTCCTCACCAGCCACGCGAGGTTGGTCGAGATGGACTGCGCGAATTGCCCGATGACATCGCAGTCCTTCCGCCGGAAGTCGAACGAGATCATCACCGCCTTCACCGCCACCGTGCTCAGCACCTGCGGCTGCCACGGGTAGGTGCGGGCCGGAATCTCGGCGCGGGTGTAGAACTCGGTGATGCTCTTGTTCGTGATCGGGAGCAGGGCGAGCCCGTCCGCCTCGGTCACTCCCTCGCTGAGCAGCTTCACGGGATAGCCGGCCACGTAGAACATGGCGTCGATGCGTCCGGCCTTCAGCTCGGCCAGCGCCTCATCGGTGTCGATGAGGACCATCTCCTTCGGCACCACGTCGGACACCTTGAACAGGAGCCGCGCGGTCAGGTAGGTCCCGCTCCCTTCCCGGCCGATGGCCACACGCCGGTCGGTGAGGTCGTCGAAGTCGGTGATCTCCTTCCGCCCGAGCAGGTGGATCTCCTCGTTGTAGAGGGGAAACACCATCTTGGTCTTCTTGGCGATGCGCTTGAGCACCGGATCCGACTGGACGCGGGCCACGAAGGCGAGCACGTCCGACTGGACGATGCCCAGCTGGGTATTGGGCTTCTGATATACCGCGAACACGTTTTCGATGGAGCCCTTGGAGGTGACGACGGAGAGGTCGACTCCCGTCTGCTTGCCGAGTCGCTGGAGATTCAGACCGAACTGGTAGTAGGTACCCCGCTCGCCTCCGGTGGTGATGCCGAGCTCGTTCGCGGCGCCCGCGGAGCCGGTCGCGACCAGGATCAGGGTGAGGCAGGCCAGGGTGATGCGGCTCAAGACGATGACGCAGCAATACTGTGCTGTCACTCGGTGAATCATGACATCCTCCTCGTTGCGACGGGACTTACCTCCCGCGGGTGCGGTGGCGCAGGATAGGAGGATAGATGTGAGACTGTCAAGGGGGCCTTACATCAAGAACTGTCGGAAACATTGCCTTTTTGAGGGATGCGCAGGACTTACCGTCAGATAACTAGCTGAATTAATTGACAAGTTATAATCAGCACGGAACGTGCATATAACCCGTCCGAGCCGACCGACCGATGACTCTCATGCGAATTACCTGTCGGCAGAAGATTGACATCAAAACCCCCTGCAGATTAGGGTGGTAGGAGCCGAAGGACATGAGCGAGCACAAGCCAGAGTCAAACGAGATTCGACGCGTCGCCGCCGACAAGACGGGCGACAAGGCGTCCTCGCCCAGCCGCCGGCGGGCCCTCAAGGCCGCGCTGGCTGCGACCCCCATCATCATGTCGATCAAGAGTCGGCCCGCCTTCGCGGGCCCCGCCTGCGATCAGGCTACGACCAGCTGCCAGCAATCCTCCCGTCTGTCCAGTGTCCACTAGGCCGTAAGAAGAAGTAAGCGAAGGTCGCCCCGTCCCACCCTCCTCACCCCGGATTCTCTCGGCTCCACCCGATTCCTCCGAAACGAGCTGGCAGCTGGCCGAGGGCTGTCGTCTGCACTGGAAGGCCTGGGACGACGAGTTCGTGATCTTCGACGAAGGCTCGGGTGATACGCACCTGCTCGACCCGCTGGCCGCCGAGTTCCTGAAGGTCCTCGAAGAGTCGCCGGGGGAGGTGCCCGGCCTCGCCCGTCGGCTCGGGGCGCGGCTCGATCTTGCGCGCGACGCCGATCTCACCCGGCGCGTGCGCGAGCTGGTGGAGCGGTTCGTCGCCGTCGGCCTGGTGGAAGCCGCGCATCCGTGAAGCTGGGTGCGCTGACCCTCCCCGAGCTCACCGCGCGGCTCGCGCGCGGCGGCCTCGACATGGACACCGGGCCGTTCGTGGTGCGCATCGAGACGGAGATCCCCGCGCTCGCCGAGGAGATCCATCTCCTCTACGGCGATTTCTCCGTGGACGAGGGCGGTGGCCTGGCCGACTTCCACGTGTCGGTCCGCCGCCCGGCGGGACCGCTCGGGTTACGCCGGTGGTGGCGTCAACAGGTCAAGGTCTATCTCGATGAGGCGCGTCCCTTCGAGCCCCTGCCCATTGACATGGCGGTGCCGGTGCTGGAGTGGAGCATCAACTGGTGCGCCGCCACCCAGGCCAATCAGTACGTGATGATCCACGCCGCGGTGCTCGAGCGCGACCGGCGGGTCCTCGTGTTGCCCGGCGTCAGCGGAGCTGGCAAGAGCACGTTGTGCGCGGGCCTGGCCCTGCGAGGCTGGCGGCTCTTCTCGGACGAGTTCGCCCTGATTCGTCCGGCCGACGGGCAGGTAGATCCATGGCCGCGGCCCATCAGCCTCAAGAACGACTCCATCGAGGTGATCCGACGATGGGCTCCCGACTCGCGCCTGAGCACGCTCGTGCCCAATACCAAGAAGGGCACGATGGCGCACCTGCGCCCGCCCGCCGGGAGTGTCGAGCGGGTGGGGGAGCCGGCGATGCCGGCGTGGATCGTGTTCCCCACCTTCGCGCGCGAGGCGGCGCCGCAGCTCGACTCGCCTGCCGCGCGCCCGCGCCTTCTTCAAGCTCGCTGACTGCTCGTTCAACTACGAGTCCCTCGGCCTTCGAGGCTTCACCACGCTTTCGCGTATGATCGACGGGTGCGACGCCTACGAGTTCACCTACTCGAGCCTCGAGGACGCCCAGAGCCTGCTCGGCGCGCTGCCGCTGCCCTAGGGTCGGCCTCCTGATGGACCGCGCGTTGCTTCTCCGCGCGCTCCGCGAGCCCGCGTCGATGGGCGGCCTGGCGCCCGCCGAGTGGGACGTCCTCCTCCGCCAGGGCCGGCACATGGGCGCGCTCGGCCGTCTCTGCGCCCTCGCCGCGGCGGCCGGCGTGCTGCCCGCGGTGCCGTCCCGGGTGCGCGTGCGCCTGGAGGCGGCGCTGGAAGACGTGGAGCAGCAGCACCGGCTCATCCGGTGGGAAGTCATCCGCCTCCGCCGAGCGCTGGTCGGGACCGGCGTGCCCCTCGTGCTGCTCAAGGGCGCCGCGTATCTCCACGCCGGGCTGCCAGCCTCACGCGGCCGCCAGTTCTCGGATGTCGACATCCTGGTGCCGCGCGCGAGCCTCCACGAGGTCGAGGCTGCCCTGCTCCGCGAAGGCTGGAAAATGGAAGAGATCAGCGCGTACGACGAGCGCTACTACCGGGAATGGTCACACGAGCTTCCGCCGCTGGTGCACCCGAAGCGGCACGTGATGCTGGACGTGCATCACAATATCCTGCCGCCGACCGGGCGGCTGCGACCGGATCCGCGGCGGCTGCTGGAGGCGACGGTCCCCGTCGCGGCGGACGGACTCCGGGTGCTCGGGCCCGCGGACATGGTGCTGCACAGCGCCTGCCACCTCCTCCAGTCGGGCGAGCACGACAAGAGCCTGCGCGACCTCGGGGACCTGGACGCGCTGATACGGCAGTTCGCCGCCGCACCGCGCTTCGGTGACGAGCTGGCCGCGCGCGCGGCCGCCCTCGACCTCGAGCGGCCGCTCTACTACGCGCTGCGCTTCGCCGCGCAGCTGATCGGCACGCCGATTCCCGAGGCCAGTGCCCGCGCCGTCCGACACGCGGCGCCCCCCGCCCCCGTTCGCGCGGCCATGGACCGTCTCTTCGCAGCCACCATCCAGCCCGCACCTCCACTGGATCCGCCGGGTCGCGTCAGGCTGGCGCGGGCGGTGCTGACGGCTCGTTACCACTGGCTGCGCATGCCCCCCTCGCTCCTTGTCCGTCATCTCGCGCACAAGATCGGAGGAAGGAGGAAACGCGGGTGAGGAGGCGCCGGCCCCGTCCGTGGCGCCGCGGGCTGCCGGGGCTGGTGGCGCTGGGCGCGGCGATGGCACTGACCGCGTGCAGCGGGCTTCCCTGCCGCCTCGGCGCGCCCGCGGAGTTCGTCTCCCTCGGCAAGAATCCCTTCGCCGCCGCGCAGCCCACGCCGGTGGGCCGATACCTCCATACCCTCGAGGGCTGGCAAGGCGAGCTCTACATGGGCTATGGCGACTACGACGAGAATACCGGGCCCATCGAGGTGTCCGCATACAACCCGCGGTGGAGCTCCTACGGCACCAAGCTCCGCTTTCCCACGGAGGCGATCGAGCTCTTTCGCCCCATCGGTGACCGTCTCTACGCGCCCGCCATCGATCCCCGCGGCGATGGGCCTTCCGCCGCCGTCGCCGTCGGCGAGCCGGACGGCCGCTGGTCCAACAACAAGGACGTGTGGATGACACACGTCTTCGATGTCGCCACCTTCGACGGGACTGACCTCTGGCTCGTCGGCTCGCGCAAGACTCAGGCGATCGCGGTGCGCAGCCGGGACGGCGGGCGCACATGGGAAACGGCGCTCGCGCTCGAGCCCCGGGGCGCCGACGGTGACTTTGCCCGCTTTCATTTCGTGTTCGTGCACGGCGGCCGCCTCTACGTCCAGGCGCAGGACCGGCGGGGCGGGATGTTCCCTCGCTCGAACGCCTTCGACGGCAACGGCTGGACGGACGGGCCCAATCTCCGGCCCATCCCGAACACGGGGGCCAAGCCCCTGGCCGTCGCGGGCGAGACCGTCTACTTCGGCGCCCGCGGCATCATGGCCTTCGATGGGCGCGCCGTCCGGCTCGCGCGGCCGCCCCAGACCCGCATCCACGATCTCGTCGTCGCCGAGGGGATCCTCTACGTGCTCGATGGGCGAGAAGTGCTCGGCACTCAGGATCTCGCGTGGTGGATCCCGGTGGCCACCGCGCCCGCCGGGACCACGAGCATCGGCGTCCTGGACGGGTATCTCTACGCGGGCACCGTGGAGTCCGAGCTCTTTCGCTACTGCCGGCCGGTCCGCCCCCTTCGGTGAGGCGGAGGCGCCGAGAGGGCGGGGCCGGGAGCCGGCGCGATCACCGCCGGTGGCCGGCGAACGGGTGCGTGCTGGACAGCCCGCCGTCCACCGCGAAGGCCTGGCCGTTGACGTAGGAGGACTCGTCGCCGGCCAGGAACAGCGCGGCGGCCGCGATCTCGTCGGGACGGCCGTGTCGCTGCAGGGGATTGAGCTGGCCGATCCGTGCCTCGGTGCCGCGCGCGCGGGCCCGATCGAAGATGAGGCGGGTCATGCCCGTCTCGATGAGCCCGGGGCAGATGGCGTTGACCCGGACGCCGGTGCCACTGAGCGCGTTGGCGGCGGTCTGAACGAGACTCACCACCCCCGCCTTGCTCGCCGAGTACGGGCTGCCGCCCGCGTTGGCGCGCAGCGCCGCCACCGACGCGGTGCACACGATGGAGCCGCCGCCCTGGGCGATCATGGCGGGCGCCGCGTGCTTGATCATGAGCCAGGGCCCGATGAGGTTGACGCGCAGGATCTCGTGCCACTGCTCCACCGTCTGCTCGAGGAGCGGGATGCGCCCGCCGCTCACCCCGGCATTGGCGAACACCGCGTCCACGCCGCCCCACTCCGCCACGCAGCGTCCGACCAGCCCCGCCACCGCGGCTTCGTCACCGGCGTCGGCGGCCTGGGCCAGGGCGGTGCCGCCGGCGGCGGCCGCCTCGGTGACGGCAGCATCCAGCGCGGCCGCCTCGCGGTCCACCGCGAGCACGCGCGCGCCCTCACGCGCGAAGAGGAGGAGGCTGGCCCGGCCGATGCCGCTCGCCGCGCCGGTGATGATCGCGCATTTGCCGCTCAGCCGGCCCATGGAGGGAGCTAGACGCGCGCGTCGAGAACGGCCTTGGCCATGAGCCGCGCGCCGTCGTAGCACTTCTCCGGGGTCTCGAAGCTGAAGGCGAGGCGGATGAACTCCTCGCCGCCCCCGTTGGCGAAGAAGGCGGACCCGCTGGTGTACTGCACGCGCGCGGCCGTGGCCAGGTCGGACAGCTTCCGCAGGTCGGTGCGCTCGGGCAGGCGTATCCAGAGGAAGAAGCCACCCTCCGGCTTGCTGATCTCCGCGCCGCTGCCGTCCAGCACCTCGTGCAGCCCGCGCAACATGGCGTCGCGCTTCTTCCGGTACACGTCGATGAGCTGCGACACGTGCGGCTGGAGGTGATCGCGCAGGAAGTAGGTGGCCACCCGCGAGGCGAAGGGATTGACGCCGCCCCCGAAGAGGAAGCCCTGGAAGGTCGGGATCATCTCCTTGGGGGCACAGAGCCAGCCGAGACGGAAGCCGGCGCCGAGGATCTTGGACACGGTGCCGGCCCGGATCACGCGGCCGCCGGTGTCGAGCGCGTAGAGCGAGGGCAGGTGATCACCCTCGAAGCGCAGCTCGCCATAGGCGTCGTCCTCGAGGATGAACGTATCGAATTCGTGGGCCAGCTCGACCAGCTCCTGGCGTCGGCGCACGGACATGGTGGGGCCGGAGGGGTTCTGGAAGTTGTCGATGGTGTAGATGAGCTTGCACCGCGTTCCTTCGCGGCGCAGCGCCTCCAGCTGCTGCCGGGCCACGCGGGTCACCAGCCCCTCTGCGTCCACCGGCACGTCGAGCACGCGGGCCCCGTGCCGCCGGATGGTGTTCAGCGTGCCGGAGAAGGTGGGGGCCTCGCTGAGGATGGCGTCGCCCACATCCACGAAGGCCGAGAAGGCCAGCGACAGCGCATGCCCCGAGCCGTTCGAGATGATGAGGTTCTCGGGCGCGATCTTGAGCCCCTCGAAGAGCCCGTACTTGTGGCACACCAGCTCCCGCAGCCCCTTGTATCCCTGCGGGTCGCCGTAGGTGAGAGCCTGGGCGCCCTCGGCCTTCATCATCCTGGCCGTCGCTTCGACGAGGCCGTCGTAGGGGAAGGACACGGGATCGGGAAAGCCGCCGCCAAACTCGTAGAGGGCGTTGGTGACGGGGCGCGCGGGCTGGACGGAGGTGCCGGTGCCGATGCGGGCACGGGTGGACAGGAACTCCTCGAACCGGGGCGTAGTCGTTGGGGTCATGCCTTCTAAGATAAGAGGGCGCGGGTCTCGGCGTCAACGTTGAGGGCCCCCGCCGGCTCGGCGGGGGCGAGCTTGTCCTTGGCCGCCAGGACCTTGGCGCGGACCATGTCGATGTGCAGGCGGAGGTGGTAGTGGACGTCGGAGTACCCCAGCGGAATCTCCATTCGTCTCGCCTCGTGCTCGGCCGCGTCGAGCTGGGCCAGGATGCGGTCGAGGGCCTCCGCCGACTGGGGCTCGGCGAGAGCCAGGTCCGCCGCCTGCACCTCGCGATACCAGCGGAAGATCTTGCGGCGGATCCGCCAGCGGTACGCCGGGGGGGCGATCCTGAAGAGAGGAAAGAGCAGCGCCAGCAGTGGAAGCAGCATGATCTTCATCCGGTCGACCAGGCTCGCCGCCCAGAACGGGAGATAGCGCACGAGGAAGGGGGGGCCGTTCCGGTAGAAGCGCTGCGCCTCGTCGCTCACGGGGAAGTCGGTGAAGTCCGGGGAAGGGAATTGGCGCGGACGCTCGAACACGCCCGCCCGCGAGTGCAGCCGCGTGGCGGTGACGAGGAGCAGGTCGCTCAGGGCGGGGTGGAAATCCGAACGGACCACCAGGCTGGCGGCGGCGCCGAGAAGGACGACGTCTCGCGGGGGGACATCTCGCTCGAGGCTCAGCGCGCCTTCGGGAAGGACGAGCCGGGAGAGGAAGGGGTAGAGCCGCGAGTAGGCCTCCGCGCGCGGGAAGCTCATGAGGCTGACCTCGGGGGCGCTCGCCGCTTCGCGGAGGGCCGGCGACTCGGGCGAGGCTACCAGCACCGCCGCGTCCACCTCACCCCTCCGGAGGGCGCGCACGGCGTCGAGCCCGGTGAGCGGCAGCAGGGTCAGGGACTCGGGCCGGATTCCATTCGCCGTCAACAGCAGATCGACGAGGGCGCGGGTGCCGCTCCCCTCGGGTCCGACCGCCAGCCGCTTGCCCCGGAGGCCGAGCATGTCGTCGGTCCGTGCGCTGGTCCGCGAGAAGATCCAGAGGGGCTCGAAGTACAGGCTTCCCAGGGCAAGGAGGTCGGCGGCGGGCACCGCGCCGCGCACCCCACCCTGCACGAAGGCCACGTCGATTCCGCTGGCGGGATCGGCGAGGAGGCGTACGTTCTCCACCGACCCCGACGTGGCCCGCAGCTCGACCTTGATTCCCTCGTGCGCCAGCTCGGCCTGATAGTGGAGGCCATACTGGTGATAGGCGCCGTCCGGCCGGCCGGTCGCCATCACGAGCTGCCGCGGCGGCGCCGGCTTGACGAAGCTCACCGCCACCACGAAGGCGGCGCCGGCGACGAGGAGGGCGGGCCCGATCACGAGTACGTGGTCTCGGACTCGCCACTGACGCCAGTCGCGCGCCTTCAGCATGGAGGATCCGCGCTCAGCGCGGAGCGGTTCGCTTCAGGAGGTCGCGGATCTCCATGAGGAGCTTTTCTTCGGCTGACGGCGGGGGCGGGACGGCGGGGGCGGGGGGTGCCTGGCGGCGGAGCCGGTTGATCGCCTTCACGAGGAAGAACGTGGCCACCGCCACCCCGAGGAAGGTGATGACGCTGTTGATGAAGAGCCCGATGGCAAAGACCACCGCGCCGGCCTCACGCGCGGCCTTGACGGAGGTGTAGACTTCGCCCTTGGGATTTCGGAGCACCCAGAAGATGCTGCTGAAGTCCGGGGCGCCCAGGAGGGCCGAGACCAGGGGCATGAAGATGTTCTCGACCAGGGACTGCACCACCCCGCCGAACGCGGCGCCGATGATGATCCCGACCGCCATGTCGACCATGTTGCCCTTCACGGCGAACTCGCGGAATTCCTTCAGCATGCCTAGCCTCCAGGGGGCAGAGTGAGTCCCGCTACTCTACTCCGGGTTGACCCTCCCGGGCCACTCGGATAGGATTTCCGCGTGACTCGATCGCTCTGCTCGCCGCTCCGCCTCATCTCGTACGGGAAGGAGCGGCCGCTATGCACGGAGACCATGGAGGCATGCCGGGCGACCAGCCGTCTCGCGGCATTCCTCGCCAGGGAGAAGTAGGCGCCGCGCTGGGCGCCGCCTGTCCGGCGTGCGGCTTCCCCGTCGAGCCGGGGAGCCGGTTCTGCGGCGGCTGCGGGCGCATGCGGGGGGACGCCGCGCCCGCGCCGCGCTTCACCGCGCCCGAGGCCTATACCCCGCGCCACATCGCCGAGCGCATCCTCACCGCGCGCGGCGCCATGGAGGGCGAGCGCAAGCAGGTCACCGTTCTCTTCGCCGACGTGAAGGGCTCGCTCGAGCTCCTCGCCGATCGCGATCCCGAGGAGGCGCGGGCACTCCTCGATCCCGTGCTCGAGCTGATGATGGAGGCGGTACACCGGTACGAGGGGACGGTGAACCAGGTGCTCGGCGATGGGATCATGGCCATCTTCGGCGCGCCGCTGGCCCACGAGACCCATGCGGTGCGCGCGGCCTACGCGGCCCTTCGCATGCAGGAGAGCGTGGCGCGCGTGTCCGAGAGCCTCCGCCGGACGCACGGCGCCGAGGTGCAGATCCGTATCGGGCTCAACTCGGGCGAAGTCGTCGTGCGTTCCATCGGCAACGACCTCCACATGGACTACACCGCCGTGGGCCAGACCACCCATCTCGCCGCGCGCATGGAGAAGCTGGCGCGGCCGGGCAGCATCCTGCTGAGCGAGGAGACGCACCGCCTCACCGAGGGGTATCTCACGGTCACGCCGCGGGGGCCCATCCCCGTGCGCGGGATGGCCGAGGCGGTGCAGGTGTACGAGGCGGTGGGGGCGGGCCCCGCGCGCTCGCGCCTGCAGGCGGCCGCCGCGCGCGGCCTCACGCCCTTCGTGGGCCGCGACGCGGAGCTGGGCCTCCTGCGCCAGGCGCTCGAGCGCGCGGGATCGGGGCGGGGCCAGATGGTGGCGCTGGTGGGGGAGGCGGGGGTCGGCAAGTCCCGCCTCGTGCGGGAGCTGGTGCAGGCACCGTGGACGCGCGGCTTCACCGTCCTCGAAGGCCGGCCGGTGGTCTATCGCAAGTCCACCGCCTGGGCGCCGGTGCTGGGGTGGCTGCGCGCGTATCTGGACCTCGAGCGGGATGCCGACGCGGAGACGGTGCACGCCAAGGTCGCCGCGCGGCTCGCCGGTCTCGAGCGCGGCCAGGAGGCGGCGCGGCCCGCGGTGCTCTCGCTCTTCGAGGTGCCGGTGACGGATCCGGCGTGGACGGCGCTGGAGCCGCCGCAGCGCCGGCGCCGGACGCTCGATGCCCTCACGCACCTGCTGCTCCTCGAGGCCCGGCGCGCGCCGTTGCTCCTCGTCCTCGAGGACCTCCACCGCATCGACGAGGAGACCCAGGCCCTGCTGGACGGGCTCGTGGAACGGTTGCCCCACGCCCGCCTGCTCGTGGTGGTGACGTATCGTCCCGAGTACCAGCACCGCTGGGGCAACCAGGCGGGCTATACGCAGCTCCGGGTCGAGCCGCTCGGGAGCGAGACGGCGGGGCGGCTCCTCGACGCGCTGCTGGGCGCGGATCCCGCGCTGCGGCCGCTCCACGGCCTCCTGGTGCGGCGCACCGACGGCAACCCGCTGTTCCTCGAGGAGAGCGTGCGGGCCCTCGCCGAGACCGAGGTGCTGACGGGCGCGCGCGGCGCCTACGGTCTCGGTCGACCGCTCGCCGCCATCCAGGTGCCGCGCACGGTGCAGGCGGTGCTGGCCGCCCGCATCGACCGCCTGTCGCGCGAGGGCAAGCGCCTCCTGCAGTGCGCCGCGGTGGTGGGCCGCGACGTGCCCTTTCCCGTGCTCGAGGCCATCGCCGATCTCGATCCCGACGCGCTGCGCGCGGGACTGGCTCAGCTCCAGAGCGCCGAGTTCCTCCACGAGACGCATCTCTTTCCCGAGCTGGAGCACGCGTTCAAGCATACCCTCACCCAGGACGTGGCCTACGGGACCCTGCTCCAGGACACGCGGCGGGCGCTGCATGCGCGCATCGTGGACGCCATCGAGCGCCTCTATCCGGACCGGCTGGTGGAGCAGGTGGAGCGGCTCGCTCATCATGCGCTCCGCGGCGGGCTCGCCACCCGTGCGGTGGCCTATCTCCGGCAGGCGGGGACCAAGGCGGCGGCACGCTCCGCGCATCGCGACGCCGTCGGCTTCTTCGAGCAGGCCATCGAGGCGCTGGACGCGCTGCCGCGCACGCGGGAGCACCTCGAGCTGGGCGTGGACCTCCGGTTCGACGCGCGCGCCTCGCTGGCTCCGCTGGGTCTCTTCGCGCGGAATCTCGAGCACCTGCGGCGGGCGGAGACGCTCGCGGAGGCCCTCGCCGACCGGCGGCGGCTCGGCTGGGTGGGCGCCTATCTCGCCCAGTCCTACTACACGCTCGGCGACCAGGACGCGGCGCTGGCGTCCGCGCGGCGCTCGCTCGAGATCGCGGAGGAGCTGGGCGATCTGCCCCTGAAGGTGGCCGCGACCACCGGGGTCGGGCAGGCTTACCACGCGCTCGGCGACTACGCGCAGGCCCAGGTCCATCTCGGGCGCGCGGTGGACGCGCTGGAGGGCGATCTCGCGAGCGAGCGCTTCGGCATGGCCGGGCTGCTCTCGGTGGCGGCGCGGGTCTGGCTGGTCAACTCCCTGGTGGCGGTGGGGGACTTCGACGGCGCGGAGGCGCGCGCGCTGGAGGCGATGCAGCGGGCGGAGGCGGTCGATCATCCCTGGAGCGTGGCGGCCGCCCACGTGGCGCTGGGCTTCGCCCAGCTCGCGCGGGGCACGCTCGCCGCCGCCGCGCCGGTGCTGGAGCGAGGCCTGGCCCGCGCGCGCGAGCTCGATCTCACCGCATGGCTGCCCATGCTCTCCTGCCAGCTCGGCATCGTCTACGTCCGTCAGGGCCGCGTGGACGAGGGCGCCGCGCTGCTCGAGGACGGGATCCAGCGCGCGGCCGCGCTCTCGATCCTGAGCCGCCACTCCCTGCGCCATGCCTGGCTGGCGGAGGCCCACCTGCGCGCGGGGAGGATCACGGAGGCGCGCGCCACCGCCGAGCGGGCCCTGGCGCTGGCGCGCGCGCACCAGGAGCACGGGTACGAGGGCTGGGTGCTACGCATGCTCGGCGAGGTCGCCGCGCGCTCCGGCGAGACGGAGCGTGCCGCTGCGCACTTCCGCGCCGTGCTCGCGGTGGCGGAGCCGCGCGGCATGCGGGCGCTGGAGGCGCATGCCTGGGCCGCGCTGGGCCGGCTGGCTCGCGCGGCGGGAGACCACGCGGAGGCGGAGCGGCTCGACGCCGCCGCGGCCACCCGCGCCGCCCGGCTGGGGATGGTGGTCGCCCGCTAGAGGTCGTGGCCCGAGTAGGACAGGTTGAACGACTTGTTGCAGAGCGGAAAGTCCGGGACGATGTTGTCGAGCACGGCGAGCTCGAGCGCGGGCCAGTTGCGGAACGACGGGTCGACGATCTTGACTCGGCGCAGTGCCTGCGGGCCCGCGGCCCACACCCAGTACCAGACGGGGCCGCGCCACGCTTCCACGCAGGAGACCGCGTCACCGCCCGGGGGCAGCGGCGGGAGCGCGGCCCGCGCGGGACCGTCGGGCAGGCGTCCGGCCACCATGCTGAAGAGACGCGCCGCCTCGCGTGCCTCGTCGAGACGTACCATGGTCCGTGCCCACACGTCGCCCTGGGCATACACCGCCGGGGTCACCGCGAGCTCACCGTACGCCGCGAAGGGGGCGTCGCGGCGAAGGTCGGCATCGACGCCGCTGGCGCGCGCCGCCAGCCCCACCACCCCCAGCTCCCGCGCGAGCTCATGGGAGAGGCGCCCCGTGCCCTGAAGGCGCTCGAGCACGAGGGTATTGCGCAGGCAGAGGCGCGCAATTTCGAGGAACTCCGCCGTGATCCGCTCCACGGTGCCCGCCGCCTCCGCGAGCGTGGTCTCCGCCAGGGGGCCGGCGATGCCGCCCGGCACCACCGCCCCTCGCATGAGGCGGTGACCGGTGAGCCGCTCGTTGAGCCGCAAGAGCTCTTCCCGGAGGCGGAAGCAGTGGGCGTGTCCCCAGGAGAAGCCGGTGTCGTTGACGATCATCCCGACGTCGCCCACGTGGTTGTACAGCCGCTCGAGCTCGAGCAGCGCCACCCGCAGCCAGGCCGCCCGCGGCGGCACGTCGCCGCCGGCCAGCCGCTCGAGCGTCTGGGCATAGGCGAGCGCGTGCGCCACGCTCTCGTCGCCGGAGACACGCTCCGCCAGCTCCGGCGTGCGCGCGAAGGGGAGCTGCTCGAACAGCTTCTCCGTCCCCTTGTGGGTGAAGCCCAGGCGCGTCTCGAGGTTGACGATCTCTTCCCCTTCGACGCTGAAGCGGAAGTGGCCTGGCTCGATGATGCCGGCATGCACCGGCCCCACCGTGATCTCGAAGATGCCGTCGCCCTCGACCCGCCGGAACGGAAACGGCTGGCCGGCATCCACGAAATCGCGCCGGGGTGCGGCGTCCCGGCGGAGCGGGTGGTAGCCCTCGGGCCAGAACTGGTGAAGGGTCAGGCGCCGCAGTTCCGGGTGGTCGGAGGGGACGAGACCGAGGAGATCATGGACCTCGCGCTCGAACCGGCTCGCCGGGTATGAGCGCGTGGCGAGCGAGGGAAACTGCGGGGCATCGGCGGGCACGGAGACGAGGGCCACCACGAGGGCGCGCGGCGCCAGGGGGGCGAACACGTAGGTCAGGGTGAAGTCTCCCGTCTCCGGCCGGGTGTCGGTGCCGGCGAGCAGCTCGAGGTCGAGCCCGAGTCGCGCCAGGCGTTCCGCGCAGGCGGGAATCGCCCCGCGCGGCAGGCGGCAGTGGACGAGCCCGCCGGACCGGACCTCGGCGGCCTCCGCGCCGGCGGCGAGGACCGCCTCGCGCAGGAGCACGGGGCTGGGCACGCTCATTCGCCCATCACCGCCGCCAGGCGCTCGAGCGCGGCGGTGAGGCCGGGCGGCCACGCGGTGCCGGTGAGGACGAGGAGCGACAGCGCGACGGCCATGGGCGCGGCGCCCTTCCACGTGAGCGTCTCGCGCGCGGGCTCCCGCGCGGAGTCCCCGTAGGCCATGTGGTGCAGCGCGCGCAGCAGGCCGCCGAAGGCGATGAGCAGGAGGACGAGCCCCAGCGTGGCGGCGAGGCCCCACCCCTCCCGGAAGCCCGCCCCGAAGATCATGAGCTCGCTGATGAAGAGACCGAAGGGCGGCAGCCCGAGCAGGGCGAGCAGCGCGACCACGAAGCCGCGGCCGGTGACGGGCATGGTGACGAGCAGTCCGCGCACGGACGGGATCTCGACGGTGCCGTAGGCGTCGCGAATGCGGCCGGAGAGGAGGAAGAGGACCGACTTGGCGAGCGCATGGTTGCCGAGGTGCAGGGCCGCGCCCGCCACGCCCCAGATCCCGCCGAATCCCAGGCCCAGGCACACGAGCCCCAGGTGCTCGACGCTCGAGTACGCGAGCATCCGCTTGAAGTTGGTCGGTGACCAGAGAAACGCGGCGGCGACCGTCATCGAGGCCAGCCCGAACAGGACGAGCAGGCGCCGCGTGAAGCCGGGGCCGGCGGCCAGGTCCACCACCGTCTTGAAACGCAGGACCGCGTAGATGCCCACGCTCAGGAGCACTCCGGACATGAGGGCGCTGATGGGCGCGGGCGCCTCGCTGTGGGCGTCGGGGAGCCAGGTGTGCATCGGAGCGAGCCCCGCCTTCGTCCCGTAGCCGACGAGGAGGAACACGAAGGCCAGCTCGACCACCGGGGCCGGCAGCTGCGGCGCCCAGCGGAGCAGCGTGGTCCACCGTAGCGCGTGCGCGTCCGCGCCGAGCCGCTGGGCGTCGGCGAAGTAGACGAAGACGGTGCCCACGAACGCCAGCGCGATGCCCACCGAGCAGATCAGGAGGTACTTGTAGGCGGCCTCCAGGGACGCGCGAGTCCGGTGGAAGTTGACGAGGAACACGGACGCCAGCGTGGTGCCCTCGACCGCCACCCACATGAGGCCGAGGTCGTCGGTGGTCACCGCCAGCAGCATGGTGAACACGAAGAGGTGGAAGAGCGGGTAGAAGCGCCGCGCGTCCCCGGCCTCCCCGTCGGGCAAGCCGCCCAGGACCTCGGCCCCGGCCAGGGTGGCCACGATCCCGATGAGCCCCACCATCCAGGCCGAGAGCGCGTCGGCACGGAGGAGCCCGTCGAGCGCCGTCACCGCGCCGTCGCGAGCCACGCCGGCCACCACCGCGGCGGCGGCGCCGAGGGTGGCGGCCACCGTGGCGGCGTGCACGGCGCGGGCGGCCGGTCCCACGGCCCGCCCGAGCAGCGCCGCGCCGGCGAGCGGAGCGAGGAGGAGAACGATCAGGCTCATCCGCGCAGCTCCCGCAGCCGATCCACGTCGATCGAATCGTGCTCCCGCCGGATCTGCATCACCATGCCCTCCATGAGGAGGACGATCACGAGCACGTCGAGAAAGACGCCGGCCTCCACCAGGCTGGGCAGGCCGTAGGTGGCCAGCAGCGCGAGGCCGAAGATTCCGTTCTCGAAGACGAGAAAGCCGAGGACCTGACTCAGCACGTCTCGGCCGGTCACGCAGACGAAGAGGCCGATCAAGGCCATGGCGAACGCGAGCGGAATGGCGCCCGCCGTGGGCAGGGTGGCGGCGGCGGTGACGGGCAGGATGATCGTGTAGGCGGCCACCACCAGTGCGCCCGCCACCAGCAGCGCGACGCCGCTCGAGTGGCCGGGTCCGAGCGGGCGCACCGGAGTGCCCGTGGCCATGCGCCACAGGATTCGCGGAATGATCCACGCCTTGAGCCCGAGCAAGACGATCGCCACGACAAGGAGGGCGGGCTTGCCCGCGAACCAGCCGATGGCGGCGGCGAGGAGCGCGAGCAGCACCGACTGCGCGACGAAGAGGCGGAGCCGTCCCGGCCAGCTCTGCCGCCAGACGAGCAGCAGGGTCACCACGAGCGCGAAGAACGTCAGCAGGTTGGTGGTCGCCGTCACTTGAGGAGCACCACCGAGGCCACCGACAGGACGGCCAGCGCGAACGACCCGGCGAGCAGCTCGGGCACCCGGAAGAGCCGGAGCTTGGCCACCGCCGTCTCGAGCACGGCGAGGGCGGCGGCGAGCAGCACGAGCTTGCCCGCCAGCGCCAGCGCGCCCAAGAGCATGGGCAACGCCGCCGCTTCGGTGGGGATCCACCACGGGAAGAACAGGTTCACGAGGAGGGTGAGGAAGAGGAAGAGCTTCATGGCCCCCGCCCACTGCACCAGGGCCAGGTAGTGGCCGGAATACTCGAGCACCATGGCCTCGTGGATCATGGTCAGCTCGAGGTGGGTGGCGGGATTGTCCACCGGGAGCCGGCCGTTCTCCGCGACCATCACGATGAAGAAGGCGAAGAAGGCCAGGATGTGTCCGGGATGGGCGGCGAGCACGGGATCGCCCCCGATCCGCTCGGCCACGCCCCCGAGGTTGGTGGTGCCGGTACGGATGGCGAGCGCGAATACCGCGAGCATGATGGTGGGCTCGGCGAGGGCGGCCACCGCGACGCCCCGGCTCGACCCCATGCCCCCGAAGGCGCTCCCGGAATCGAGGCCGGCGAGGGCGAGGAAGAAGGTGCCGAGCATGAAGAGATACATGAGGAGGATCACGTTGCCGGCGAAGGCGAGCGCGGGGCGCGTCACGATGACCGGCACCACCGCCGCCGCCACCAGCATGGTCGCGGCCAGGACATAGGGGGTGACGGCGAACACCCACGAGGTGGTCTCCGAGACCACGGCCTCCTTCTGCAGGAGCTTCGCCAGATCGGCGTAGGGCTGCCACGGGCTGGGGCCCCGCCGCCCCACGAGACGGGCCTTGAGGGTGCGGATGAGCCCCACCAGGAGCGGAGCTCCCGCCGCGACCACCAGCGTCTGCGCCAGCGCGGCGAGGATGGCGGCGGTCACGCGAACACCAGGAGGACCAGCAGCGCGGCGAGCACGTAGATGAGGTAGAGGTTCGAGTTGCCGGACTGGATGGTGCGCACCCGGGCGGTGGCGTGCTGCAGCGCCCGGCTCACGGGGCCGTAGAGCCATTCCTCGGCGAGCCCGCGCGGGAGATTCTCGTACGCCATCCGGCGCACGAAGAAGCGCGATTCGGGGTGGTACTCGACCTCGAGCCGCTTCCGGGGCCGATACACGAAATCGAAGATCCGCTTGTACGGGCCGGCGAAGGAGGCCGCGTTGTACTCCATGCGCGCGGTCTGGAGAAGCCGCCCGCAGCCCCAGGTCGCGGTCCGGCGACGGCCCCGCGGCGCCCCCAACGCCCAGAGCGCGAGGGTGGGCAGGACCAGACCGAGGCCCAGGGCCAGCGCGATCACCGGCATCGAGAGGCTGGCGAAATCGCCCGCCACCGTGAGGGTGAGGGGCCACTCCACCAGCACCGGCGTCGGCAGCCCCACCAGGCTCGCCGCCGCCCGGCCCAGCACCGGGAGTACCACCGTGGGAGCCAGGCCCAGCGCGGCACAGGCGATGGCGAGGAGCACCAGGGCCAGGCGCATCGCGCCGCCCACCTCGTGGGCGCGGGCCGCCGATTCGCTACGCGGGAGCGCGAGAAACGTGATGCCGAAGGCCCGGACGAAGCAGGCCACCGCGAGGCCGCTGGTGAGCGCGAGCCCGGCGATGGCCAGCGCGAAGACCAGGCTCAGCTCGAGCCGGGGGATCTGGACGGTCTGCAGGAGCGCCTGAAAGGTGAGCCATTCGCTCACGAAGCCATTGAGCGGGGGCAGGGCGGCGATGGCCACGGAGCCCACGAGAAAGGCGGCGGCGGTCCAGGGCATGCGCTTGATGAGCCCGCCCAGCGCCTCCATGTCGCGCGTGCCGGTGGCGTGGACCACCGCGCCGGCGCCGAGGAAGAGCAGCGCCTTGAAGGCGGCGTGATTGGCCGCGTGGTAGAGGGCGGCGGCCAGCGCGAACACCGCCAGGAACTCGAGGCCGGAGGCGTGGAAGACCATGCCCGCCCCGACACCGACGAGCACGATGCCCACGTTCTCGATGCTGGAGAAGGCGAGGAGCCGCTTGAGGTCACGCTCGACCAGGGCATAGAGGACGCCCTTCACCGCGGACACCGTCCCGGCGAGGAGCAGCACCACGCCCCACCAGGCGGGGCCGGGACCGAGCCACTCGAGCCCCGCGCGCAGGAGCCCGTAGATCCCCAGCTTGATCATCACCCCGGACATGAGCGCGGAGACATGGCTCGGGGCGGCGGGATGCGCGATGGGGAGCCACACGTGCAGGGGCACCACGCCCGCCTTGCTCGCGAAGCCGATGGTGAGGAGGAGCCAGGCCAAGCTGCGCGTGGCCCCGTCCAGGCCCGGGGCGGCGGCCGGCCAGTCCGCGAAGCGCAGGCTTCCCGTCGAGGCGCTCAGCAGCAGCATGCCGGCGAGCAGACTGGCGAGCCCGGCGTGCGTCATCACCGCGTACACCCACGCCGCCCGCACCACGCCCGGCTCGTCGTGGTCGTGGAGCACGAGTGCGTAGGAGGCGAGCGCCATCAGCTCCCACGCGAGGAGAAAGGTCGGCGCATTACCGGCGAGGGGAACCACGCCCATCGCGAGCAAGAAGACGAGGTAGGAGACACGACCCTTTACCTCTCCCCGGGCCCGGTCCAACGAATAAATCGACGTGGGTACGGAGGTGCCGCCGATGAGGAGGAGGAAGAAGCCGGCGAGGGGATCCATGCGCAGCTCGAGGCCGCTCAGCGGCACGAGCCACGCAATCTGAACGGACCACTGAGAGCCGAGCAGGCCGGCGAGTCCCAGCCCCGCCGCGCCGAGCCCGGCCACGGCCCCGCCGACGAGGGCGAGGGAGGACATCAGCGACGGCGGCCGATGGCGTCGAGAAGACCCGCGAGGAGCGCCGTCGGCGAGGGCGGGCAGCCGGGGATCACGCCGTCCACGGGCACGACGGCGGCGACGCCTCCCACGATGGCATACGAGCCCTGAAAGATGCCGCCGTCGCGCCCGCAGTCGCCGGCGGCGATCACGAGCTTGGGATCCGGGGTCGCCTCCCACGTGAGGCGGAGCGCCTCGGCCATGTTCAGGGTGACGGGGCCGGTGACGAGGAGGCAGTCGGCGTGGCGGGGTGAGGCCACGAAGTGCAGGCCGAACCGCTCCAGGTCGTAGTGGGGGCCGGTGAGCCCGCCGATCTCGAGCTCGCAGCCATTGCAGGAGCCGGCGTCCACCTGGCGGATATGCAGCGAGCGCCCGAAGCGGCGATGCACCTCGGCGCCCAGTCGGGCCCCGATCCCCTCGAGGGCGGGATCATGAGCCGGGGGCTCGGTGACGATTCCGGCTCGAAGCCCCACACTCAGCTGGCGGATCATCTATTGCAGAGCGTCGGGTCGAGGGACAAGACTCTCACCATCCTCCACATACCGAATCCGCGAGACGCAGTCAAGTAATCGGCGGCGCCGTGGCAGGGAGTCCGGGACGGACGTGGACAGACGCCTGCATCAGGGAGAGAGGCTGCTCTGACGACTGGCGAGGAAGGCGAACTAGCGGCGGAAGCCGCGGTCGCCGCCGCGGTCGCGGTCACCGCCGCCCCCGCCGCCGCCCCGCTTGGCTCCGGTCGATTGCGACCGCTCGACCTTCAGCTGGCGGCCGTCCACCTTCGCCCCGTTGAAGCGGGAGATCGCCGCATCGGCGTCCTCGGGGGTGGCCATCTCGACGAACCCGAAACCGCGCGATTGCCCGGTCTGGCGGTCCGTGACGACCGTGGCCGACTCGACACGGCCGGCTTCCGCGAAGATCTCGCGCAGCCGCTCGCTCGAGGTGGAGAAGGAGAGACCGCCGACGAAGAGCTTGTCCGCCATGATCGAGCCCCCTGTAGCCGTGCGTGTGACCGGGCGCGCGACGGTGCCGGTCTGACGCACCGGGGCGCGGTCTGGAGGGAGTGCGGTTTGTGGTGAACCGACCTTCGCCCAGGCGCCGCCAGTTTACACGACTCCCCGGGGGCCCGCCGGGATTTCAGGGCCCCTCGGGCCGCTGTTCAGGGGCGGCGGGCGAGCTCGATCTGGACGGGCAGCGTCGTGTTGAGGAAGTGGCCGGTCATCCTGTCGCCCTGCACCGTGAACTGCGCGGAGAACGGCTTCCTGTCCGTCGCTTCCTGGATGTAGACGTCATTGCCGTCGACCTTCACCCAGACCAGGACGCCGACCGAGCCGGCCCGGCGTAGAGCCCACGGCACGCCCTCGACCGCGCCCGCGTCGCTGACCACCAGCACGCCTTCGCCGCGATCGTCCTTGAGCGCAAACTCGGCCCGCGCCACCGCCGACCGCGCCGTCTGCGAGAACATTCCGCGCCCGGACCAGCCGCCTTCCCATCGCCCGTTGATCTCGGCCGGCGGCCCGTCGGCAAGCGACCCGTCGGCAAGCGACTCGGGAAGACCCTTGCCCCACCACTGCTCTTTCTGGGCATTGGCCAGGTCCGCTTCCGTGATCCGTGGCTTCCGCGCGCCGGCATTGCGCGCCGAGAAGGCCATGTGGCGGTCCGATGCGTATTGCGTCGGGTGGTCCTGCCATGTCTGGCGGTCCTCGGCGGTGGTGCAGGCGGTCGCGAACAGCATCACGCCCCCCAGCAAGATCGGACGCAGGCAGTGGGTCATCATCGTGCTCTCCTCCCGGCCGGTACGCGGTGCAAGGCCAGCACCAACCCTACACCCCCATCGAATCAAACCTTTCGTATCCAGATAGGGACCCGGATGACAGGCTGACGTCCGGAATGTCAACCGGATGACAGGCCGGGAGGGAGGGGAGGGCCCGCCGGGGGCCCCTTGTGTTCCCCTCGGGAACGGGGGAGTATGGGGCCCTGTCGCCGGGCCCCGACGCCCGCGCGCCGTGTTTCCAACTGCCACGGAGGCCGCGAATGGAATTCGAGTACTCGAAGAAGACCAAGATGTACATGGAGCAGCTGACGGACTTCATGAACAAGTTCGTCTATCCCAACGAGGGGCCCTTCCGGCAGCAGCTCGACTCCCAGGCCGATCGCTGGACGGTCCCCCCGATCATGGAGGAGCTCAAGGCCAAGGCGCGCGAGCGCGGGCTCTGGAACCTCTTCCTGCCCGAGAGCGAGCGGGGCGCCGGTCTCAGCAATCTCGAGTACGCGCCGCTCTGCGAGATCATGGGCCGCTCGCCCATCGCCGCCGAGGTGTTCAACTGCTCCGCGCCCGACACCGGCAACATGGAGGTGTTCGAGCGCTACGCCTCGCCCGAGCTCAAGAAGCAGTATCTGGAGCCGCTCCTCGAAGGCAAGATCCGCTCCGCCTTCGCCATGACCGAGCCCAAGGTCGCCTCCTCCGACGCCACCAACATCGAGTCGTCGATCGTGCGCGACGGCGACTCCTACGTCATCAACGGCCACAAGTGGTGGACGTCGGGCATCGGCGACAAGCGCTGCGCGGTGCTCATCTTCATGGGCAAGACCGATCCCCAGAATCCCGACCGCTACAAGCAGCAGTCGATGGTGGTGGTGCCCCGCGATACCCCCGGCATCAAGATCGTCCGCATGCTGTCGGTGTTCGGCTACGACGACGCGCCGCACGGGCATGGTGAAGTCCTGTTCGAGAACGTCCGCGTGCCCGCCTCCAACATGCTGCTCGGCGAGGGGCGGGGCTTCGAGATCGCCCAGGGCCGCCTGGGTCCCGGCCGCATACACCACTGCATGCGCCAGATCGGGGTGGCCGAGCGCGCGCTGGAGTTCATGTGCAAGCGCGCGCTGAATCGCGTGGCCTTCGGCAAGCGGCTGGCGGAGAACGACATCACCACCGAGCGCATCGCCCAGTCGCGGATCGAGATCGACCAGGCGCGGCTCCTGGTGCTCCACGCCGCCTACATGATGGACACCGTCGGCAACAAGGCGGCCAAGCAGGCTATCGCCGGGATCAAGGTGGCGGTGCCGAACATGACCCTGGGGGTGCTGGACCGCGCCATGCAGCTCCACGGCGGCGGCGGCGTGAGCCAGGAATTCCCGCTCGCCTTCTGGTGGGCCCACTCGCGCACGCTGCGCTTCGCCGATGGTCCCGACGAGGTGCATCGCCGCCAGATCGGGCGACTCGAGCTCCGCAAGCACGCCTAGACTGTCTCGCCCCTTCCGTCCGGCGGCGCGGGGAAGCCTCCCGGCTCTCCGCGCCGCGGATCCTAGGAGATCCCCATGAATCTCTCCGCCAAGGACCTGACGCTGGACCTCGCCATCCGGTACGGCTTCCAGGTGATGGGAGCGATCGTGATCCTGGCGGTGGGATTGCTCCTCGCCCGCTGGGTGGGCAATCTCTTCGACAGCTGGCTCCAGAAGCGCGCGCTGGAGCCGCCCGCCCGCAAGCTCATGGTGCGGGTGGTGCGCGTGGTGGTGATGGTGTTCACGCTGGTCGTCGCGCTGGACAAGTTCGGCTTCCAGATCGCCCCGCTGGTAGCGGGCATCGGGGTGGCCGGTCTCGGCATCGGGATCGCGCTCCAGGGCGTGCTGTCCAACGTGGTGGCCGGACTGACCATCATCTTCACCAAGCCCTTCAAGGTGGGCGAGTACATCCAGGTGGTGGGCGTGCACGGGCAGGTGAGTATCATCGACCTGTTCTCGACCACGCTCCTGCACCCCGACCAATCGCGCGTGGTCATCCCCAACCGGAAGATCGTGGGCGAGATCCTGCAGAACCACGGGAAGATTCGTCAGCTCGACCTTCGGGTGGACGTGGCCTTCGCCACCGACCTGGAGCGGGCGCTGGGCGCGGCTCGCGGCGCGGTGGAGGCCGACCCGCGTGTCCTGCGGGAGCCCGCGCCGGTCATCGGCGTGGCGGGAGTGACCGACGGGCGGGTCACCGTCGCGGTGAAGCCGTGGGTGACGGCGGACGCCGAGGTGGCCGCCTCGGGCGATCTGTACCGCGCCGTCGTGGAGCGTCTTCGCGCGGCGGAAATCGAGGTCCCGCGCTCCCGGCACGAGGTCCACATGCTCGCGTGATCCAGCGCGTCACCTTTTGCGACCAGCGATTCGAGTGCCGCGGCGCTGCGTTCCGGCGTAATATCGACTGCGTCGGCGAGCTTCCGGGACGGCGGTTCTTCGGGGTGCTCGGCGTCATCTCCTAAACGCGATGAAGCGAAAGCTCGTAGTCGGGCTGGCCGCGCTGGCGGTGCTGGGAGCCGTCGGCTACGGCGTCTACGCCTGGATCTTTTCCCGTTCACATATCTGGACGGACGACGCCTACATCGAGGGAACCATCGCCCAGGTGAGCGCCAAGGTGGGCGGCCACGTGGCGGAGCTCCTCGTGGACGACAACCAGCTCGTCAAGACCGGCGATCTGATCCTCCGGCTCGACCCGCGAGACTACCAGGCCAAGCGCGACCAGGCCCACGCGGCGGCCGGGGTGGCGGAAGCCGCGCTCCGGTCGGCGGGCTCGGAGGTGCCGCTCGCGCGCGAGCTCAGCCGGGCTCAGAGCGATGAGGCGCGCGCCTCGCTGGAGGCGGCCCGGGGCGCCGAGCGCGCCGCGGAATCCGCGGTGGCCGAGGGGCTGGCCCGCGTGGAGTCGCGCCGGGCCGCGGTGCTGGCCATGCAGGCCGAAGTGCAGGGCGGCATGAGCAGCCAGCGCCAGACCTCTCGCGAGCAGGAGCGCGTGCGTCAGCTCGCGCGGGGCGGCTACGTGGCCGAGCGCGACGTGGACCAGGCCGAGGCCGCGGCGTCCAGCGCGGCGTCCGGGCTCGAGGCGACGCGCCGCCGGCTCAGCCAGGCCGAGAAGGAAGTGGACCAGGCGCAGGCGGAGCTGGCCTCGCGCCGGCACGCGGTGGCGCAGGCCCGGGAGCGCGCGCTGGAAGCGCAGGCGGCGCTGGCTCGCGCGGACAGCCAGCGCCACACCGTCCCCGTGAAGGAGGCGGAGGTCGTGCGCGCGGAGGCGCGATTGCGCGAGACGCGCGCCGACCTCGCCCTCGCCGAGCTCCAGCTGTCCTATACCGAGCTACGGGCGCCCGTCGACGGCGTGGTGGCGAAGAAGTCGGTGGAGCTGGGGCAGGTGGTGCAGATGGGCCAGCCGCTCATGGCCATCGTGCCGCTCCACGCGGTGTGGGTGGTGGCCAACTTCAAGGAGACCCAGCTCTCGCGGGTGCGGCCGGGGCAGACCGCCTGGGTGGAGGTGGACACCTTCCCGGGCAAGGCACTGAACGGTGTGGTCGAGTCCATCAGCCCGGGCACGGGCTCGCGCTTCTCGCTTCTCCCGCCCGAGAATGCCACCGGCAACTGGGTCAAGGTGGTCCAGCGCGTGCCCGTCAAGATCCGGCTCAACGTCAAGGAGTTCGGGAACCCGCAGCCGCTCCGCGCCGGAATGTCCGCCGTGGTGACGATCAAGGTGAATTGAGCCGGAAATCTCCGGGGCTCGACGCCGAGACGCTCGCGACGCTGGAGAGCATCCAGCGCCGGGTGCTGTGGCTCGCGACCTGGATGGTGCATCACGCCAACAATATTCGCCCCAACCCCGAGGGCACCAAGGTGGGCGGGCATCAGGCCTCCTCCGCCTCCTCCGTGGGGCTACTCACCGCGCTCTACTTCCACCACCTCCGCGAGGGCGACGTCGTCGCGCTGAAGGCGCACGCCGCACCCGCCTTCTACGCCATCCAGTACCTCTTCGGGCGCCTCACCGCGGACGACCTGCGCGAGCTGCGGACCTTCGGCCGTCTCCAGGCCTATCCGAGCCGGCGCAAGAATCCGGAGGTGGTGGATCTCTCGACGGGCTCCATGGGGCTCGGGGCGGTGCAGGCGACCTTCGGCGCCTTCGCCACGCGCTATCAGGCGGACCACGGCGGGCCCGGACGCCCCGAGCGCGTGCTCGTCATGGTGGGGGACGCCGAGCTCGATGAGGGCAATGTGTGGGAGGCGCTGCTCGAGGAGCCGGTGGCGGCGCTGGGCAATGTCCGCTGGATCGTGGACATGAATCGCCAGAGCCTGGACCGCGTGGTGCCGGACTCGCGGCGCCGCCAGCTGCGTGACATGTTCGCGGCGGCGGGCTGGCGCGTGCTGGAGCTGCGCTGGGGCTCCCGGCTGCGCGCGCACTTCGCCGGCCCGGGGGGCGAGGCGCTGGCGCGGCGGCTCGAGGCAATGTCCAACGCGGAGTATCACGCGCTGCTCCGCCTGCCCGCCGCCGCCGCCCGCAAGGCCCTCGTCACCGCGGCCGACGGCGCGCCCGATCCGGCGCTCGAGGGGCTCTTCGCGGGCCGCGCGGACGAGGACGTGCAGGCGCTGCTGGGCGACCTCGGCGGCCACGACCTCGCCGCAGTGATCGCCGCGTACGCCGAGGCGGATGCCGATCTCACGCGGCCCTCGGTGATCCTCGCCGACACGCTCAAGGGGTGGGGCCTGCCGATGGCCGGCGACCCCATGAATCACGGCGCGCTGCTGAGCCTCTCCCAGATCGAGACGCTCCGGACCGCGCTGGGCGTGCGGGCGGGCGAGGAATGGGCGGCGTTTCCCGCGGGAAGCCCGGAGGCAGCGCTGATCCGCGCCCGGCCGCCTTTCTTCCGGCCTGCCGCGCCCCCAGCCAGCCCGGTCGAGATCCCGGCGGACCTCGGCGAGGCCTATGCGGGCCCGCTCTCCACCCAGGAGGCGTTCGGCCGGACGCTCGCCGCCCTGGGCCGGACGCCGGCGGGGGATCGCATCGTGACCGTCTCCGCGGACGTGGCGATCACCACCCACCTCGCCGGGTGGATCAACCGGAAGGGCATCTACGCGCGGACGGCGCGGCCGAATCCCTTCGCGGACATCCCGCAGGCCATGCAGTGGCGCGAGAGCCCCGCGGGCCAGCACATCGAGCTGGGCATCGCCGAGCACAACCTCTTCCTCCTGCTGGGCGCCCTCGGCCTCACCGGCGAGCTCTCGGGCGAGGCGCTCTTGCCCATCGGCACCCTCTACGATCCCTTCGTCACGCGCGGGCTGGACGCCCTCTATCACGCGCTGTACTCGGGTGCCCGCTTCGTGGTGGCCGCCACGCCGTCCGGCGTGAGCCTGGCTCCCGAGGGTGGCGCGCATCAGTCGGTGATCACCCCGGGCATCGGCATCGCGCTGCCCGGCATCGTCTACTGGGAGCCCGCCTTCGCCAAGGAGGTGGAGTGGATCCTGCTCGATGGGCTCGCGCGGATGGCCCGCGGCGAGGGCGAGAGCCTGTACCTGCGCCTGTCCACACGTCCCCTGGATCAGGCCCTGGCGCCGGCGCCGAGCCCGGCGCTCCGCGCGGCGGTGCTGGCGGGGGGCTATCGCCTGCTCGACGCGCGCGGGGAGGCCGGCTGGGACCGGGAGGACAATGCGGTGTCCATCTTCGCCACCGGCGTCATGGCGCCCGAGGCCGTCGCGGCGGCGCGCATGCTCGGCGAGGAGGGCCTCCACGCCAGTGTCTTCGTGGCGACCAGCCCCGACCTCCTCCATCGCGGACTACGGGCGGGGCGGGGAGTGCTCGAGACGCTGGTGTCCGCCGACGAGGAGGACGTTCCCATCGTGTCCGTGCTCGACGGCCATTCCCATGGTCTCGCGTTCCTGGGCGGCGCGCTCGGCGTCCCGCAGATGCCGCTGGGCGTGGATCACTTCGGCCAGTCCGGTACCCGGGCGGATCTCTACCGCCACTACGGCATCGATGCGCCGTCCATCGCCGCCGCCGCCCGCCTCCTGCTCGGCCGACCCGCGCGACCCTCCTAGTCCCTAGGCGGCGGCGCCGTGCTCATCCTCGCTGCGCAGGGGGATCCGCGTGCCGTCCACGACGAGGGTGGCGTCCCAGGTGACCTCGATGGCACCCTTGACGCTCTGGTGGGCGGGACATCCCTCGGGATGCAGCTGCAGCGCGCGCTCGGCTGCCTCGCGGGCTCCCGCCGGCACCGCAAGGTCGTAGTGGACGTGAATGGACTTGATGCGAATGGTCCGGCCGATGCCGACGATCCGTCCCTCCACCGTGGCCTTGTAGGACTCGCGATCGAACTCGACTTTGCGCCCTGCCAGGGCGCCGCGCAGGGTGCCGTACATTCAGCCGGCCACCGCGGCGACGATGTGGTCGAGCGTGGAGGCGATCGCCGGTCCCTCCTTCGCGCCGTAGTACTGCCGGAGCGCCCCCTGGACGCCGTACACCACGGGCTCGGGCACCTCACCCAGATACGCGTTGCGGTAGCCGTCGCGGTACTCGAGTCGCGCCTTTGAGATGTACTCGAAATCGTCGGCCATGAGACCCTCCCTGGTAGCTCCGGAGTATCGGACGCGGTTGTCCCGGGTGAGTCTAACCTGGACAGGCGAGGAGAGGTGTTCATGTCGAGGACCGTGCGCTCACGGTTGATCGCCCCGCTGGCGTGGCTCGTGGCGATGGGCGGGGCGGGCGCCGCCGCCGCCGCGACGGAGGCGGAGCTCCAGTCGGCGGTGTTCCGGGCGAAACCCGCCGTCGTGATGGTGGGCGTCCGCATCGGCGCCACCGCCACCATCCGCTGCAGCGAGGGCCCGAGCGTCACCGTACGCCCGGCGCCCATCGGGGAGCTGGGCAGCGGGGCCATCATCCATCCGGATGGCTGGATCGTGACGAATGGCCATGTGGTCCAGCCGTTCCAGGACGGTCAGGAGAGCGCGTTTGCCGCCGAGCTCCTCGAGAAGTCCGTGGCCACGGCCTGCGCGGCGGAGGTGGACGCGCTGCCGGCCGCGGCGCGCACCGAGCGGATCCGTGCCCTGGCCGCCGAGCCGATGAACCGGGCGGGGCTCGTGCTCGAGCGCTCCCTCCAGGTCAATCTGTCCAATGGCAAGGGATATCCGGCCGAGATCAAGTACTACAGCCCGCCCGCCTACGTGGTGACGGCCGGGGGCAAGGAGCACGGCCGCGACGTCGCCATCCTGAAGATCGAGGAGCGCGAGCTGCCCGTGGTGCGGCTCGCGCCCCGGAGCACCGATCTCCACCTGGGCCAGGCGCTGTTCGTCATCGGGTTCCCGGGCGTGGTGGCCGCGCACGAGCTGCTGAGCCGGGCCACCCGGTTCGAGCCCTCGATCACCACCGGGCGGGTCTCGGGGTTCAAGCAGGATGTGGGCGGCCAGCGCGTCATCCAGACCGACGCCGCCATCATCCAGGGCAATAGCGGCGGGCCGGTCTTCGACGACCGCGGCTACGTCATCGGCGCCGCCACCTTCACCTCGCTCCAGGGGGACCAGGTGGTCCAGGGCTTCAACTTCCTCATTCCCGTGGAGACCGTTCACGCCGCCGCGGGTCGGGCCGGTTTCACGCCCCGCGGCGACAGCATGTTCACGCGCCTGTGGAACACGGGCGTGGACCTCTACGTCCGCGACCTCCACTACCGCGCCTACCGGAACATGAGCGCCGCCAACCGCATCCACCCCGGCTTTCCCGACGTCGAGCGGGTGCGCGAGGACTGCGACATCAAGCACAAGGAACAAGGATATCTGCACCGCGAGGAAGTGCAGTGGGGCGTCACGGGCGCGGCCCTGCTGGGCGGTATCGCGGCGGTCTGGTTCGGGGGGCGGCGCCTCCTGGCGGCGATGCGGAAGGGCCTCCGCCGTCTCATCAGGGAGGAGCTGGAAGGGGTGAGCGGCCGAGGGGGCCCCTAGCGAGTTCGGCGGTCAGCGGCGATTCCGTATATCGCGGGCGCCGCTTCCCTTCGCGCGCGAAGCCAGTCAAACCGGCCGTGTGCTATGCTCCGTGTCGATGAGCTCGACGGCCTTGCGCGCGCCTGTTCAGAGCGCCAGCGAGACGGCCATCCCCGTCATCGACCTCGGCGCGTACCTCGCCGGCGCGCACGGCTCCCTCGAGGCGACGGCCTCGGCCCTCCGGAACGCCCTCGAAGGCATCGGGTTCTTCATCATCGTCAACCACCGCGTTCCGCGTGACCTGATCGCCCAGACGTTCGCCGAAGCGAAGCGTTTCCACGACCAGCCGGTGGACGCGAAGATGGCGATTCGCATGAACGAGCACAACAACGGCTACATGGCGCTGGGCCGGTATGCCGTCTGGACGTCCGAGGTGAACGCCAATACCAAGCCCGACCTGAACGAGGCCTTCTTCGTGAAGCGGGAGCGGGCGCCGGGCGATCCGCTGCTGGAGTCGGGCCGGCGCTTCGTCGGGCCGAATCTTTGGCCGGACGATCTGCCCGGATTTCGCGAGAATGTTCTGACGTACACCGCGGCGGTGGACGAGCTGGGGCGCCGCCTCCTGCCCGTCTGCGCCGTGGCGCTCGGCCTGCCGCCCGAGCGTTTCGACACGGCGTTTGCCGAGAGCCAGTTCTCGTTCCGGCTGTCACACTATCCGCCCGTCGAGGCGGACGCGAATCAATTCGGGATCGCGCCGCACACCGACGCCAATTTCCTCACGTTCCTCGCCCAGACGGAGATCCCGGGCCTTCAGGTGCGCACGCCGGCCGGCGCCTGGGTAGACGTGCCGTACGTCCCCGATTCGTTCGCGGTGAACTCGGGCGACATGATGTCCCGCTGGACGAACGGCCGCTTCAAGTCGACGCCGCATCGCGCCTTGCCGCCGATCGGAAGGCACCGCTACGCGATCCCGTTCTTCTTGGGACCGCACATCGACACGATCATCGAGTGCCTGCCCACCTGCCAGGGACCGGACACGCCGCCGAAGGATCCGCCGATCAGCTATGCGGACTATCTGAAGTGGTGGTACGACGCGAACTACGATGCGTCGCGCCAGCAAGACCGCTCCTGACACCTCCCGCCGTTCGCGAGAAGCAGCGGTAAGAGCCAGGCGACGCTTCGTGTCGACGCGCTCAGGCGGGGCACCGTCGCTTCAGGGCTCGGCCAGCAATTGGCGGATGAGCCGCTCCATCTCCGCGTAAGCCCCCTCGCCGATGTGCGTGTACCGGACGATGCCCTTCTTGTCCACGATCACGGCCGCCGGCCAGTACCGATTCCCGTAGCGCTTCCAGATCACGAAGTCGTTGTCCTGTACGACCGGATACGCCACGCCCAGCTCCTTCGTCGCGGCCACTACCTTGTCGTACGGCTTCTCCCAGAGAAACTCCGGCGCGTGAACCCCGACGATGGTCAGCCCTTTCGCGTTGTGCCGCGCGTGCCAGTCCCGCAACTGCGGGATCACGTTCTTGCAGTTGTATCAGCCGAAGGTCCAGAACTCGACGAAGACGACCCGTCCCCGGAGCTTGGTCATCGAGAGTGGCTCGCTGTTGATCCAGCGCTCGCCGGTGATTTCCGGTGCGGGTTCGCCGACTTTCAGGCTCGCCGGCTCGCTTTCTACTCCGGTGCCGAGCAGCATGACCGCGACCGAGAGCGTCACCCCCATCCCGCGTATCCACCGCATGGCGTTCCTCCACGTCAGGTCTGGGTGTCCGCCATCGCGACGGAGGTACTCTCGCCCATGGTCACAAACCGCGAAGCAGTCTAGCCCCCGTCCAGCGGATCGACGGCATCGGGCTCGATCCACTGAATCTCGGCGCCGGCGCCCTTGACGGCCGTTACCTCGACCTCCACCGCCAGCTCGGGTCGGGCGAGGCCGCTGATGCGGCAGCCGAGCGACGCCGGATGGCTCTTCGCGAACGGCGTGGGGCCGTCGCCGTACGCTCGATTCTGCTTCGCGCCCTCGACCGTGAACGTCCGCCGGCGCACCACGTCGTCCATTGACGCGCCCGCCTGCTCGAGCGCCCAGCGACTGGTGTCGACCGCCAGGTCGTACTGGCGGGCCCAGTCGCCCGGCGCCTGCACCTCACCGGTGGCCGACACCGACGTGCAGCCACTGACGTAGACTTGATCGCCCACGACGACGGCGCGCGCGTACCCTCGCGGCTTCTCCCGCATGTGCTGCGTGTAGATGTCGCGGCGCGAGCGCGCGGCCCCGAGCACGGCCTCGGCCTCGATCTCGACGAGCAGCTCCGGGCGGACCAGTGCCGGGACACCCAGCAGCGTGGAGACGGGACGCACGTCGCCGAGCACCTCGACGAACGCGCGCGTATAGTCCGCCGCCTTGCTGAGATCGGTGAGGAACGTCTTGGTGTAGACAAGGTCCCCGGGCACCCCGCCGGCGTCCGCGAGCGCCCGAAAGATGGTGTCCAGGGTCGTGCGCGTCTGGCGGTACATGTCGCCGACGCCTTCGACGCCGCGGGCGGTGAGCGCGGTCGAGCCCGAGATGAAGACGCGTTCACCGATCCGGACGGCTCGCGAGTACGCGTACACCGCCTCCAGCGGACCACCCGAGGAGATCCGCTGGGCGGACGTTCGCGCGCCGTCGATGGCGTCGAGCTCGATCTCGACGAGCTGGGTCGGGCGGGCCAGGCCGCTGACCTGCACCAGCGTGGCCGCCGGCCGCGCGTCACTGAAATGCCGTGCCACCGCGCGCGCCGCCGCGTCACTCACCGCGACGTCGGTGACGTAGATCCGGCTGCGGACCACGTCGTCGAGCCGCCCGCCCGCCTTGCCCATGCTCCACTCGGCGATGCGCATGATGGCGTCGACCTGGCGGGCGACATCGCCTTCGCCGCGGACGTTGCCTTGCCGGTCGATGGCGGTGGTGCCCGACTGCAGCACGGTGTCGCCGACCCGCAGCGCGCGCGAGTAGTGCGCGAGCGACTCCAGCGGGCGACCCGAGGCGACGTTTATCCGGCGAGCGGGTGTCATGCGTGGACGATGATGCGCCCGCCCCGGGGTCGCGTCAAGGTGGGGCGGCGGGCGAGCAGGAAGGCGAGGATGGACACGCTCGAGGCAATGACCCATGATCGGCCATACCGGCGCGCCGGTGCACTGGCAAGCCCGCATTCAAGCCAGAGAGGAGAGCTCGAGATGACGGATCAGCCGCTTAGACTCTCTTCGTGGACGGCGGCATGACCCTCTATCCCGAGTTCGTGCGGGGAGGCTAGTCTCTTCCATGGTGATGCGCGCGGTCGACTTCGGCCGCGAGGTCTGTGGCCGGCTCGCCGCCGCCGAGGCGCGCGAGTGGCTCTGCGTGAACGGCATCGGCGGCTTCGCCTCCGGCACGGTGGCGGGGCTTCTCACCCGTCGGTACCACGGGCTGCTGGTGGCGGCCTTGCAGCCGCCCTTGGGCCGGACGGTGCTCGTCTCGCGGGTGGAGGAGACGACCGAGTACCGCGGCGTGCGCCGGGAGCTGCACGTCAATCGCTGGGCGGACGGGACCCTCGGCCCGCAGGGGCATCACGAGATCGAGCGCTTCCACCTCGACGGCACCACCCCGGTGTGGAGCTATGCCCTGGCCGACGCGCTCCTCGAGAAGCGCATCTGGATGGAGCCGGGCGCCAATACCACCTACGTGGCCTATCGGACGGCGCGGGCCGCGGCTCCCGTGGCGCTGACCGTCGCGGTGCACGTGAACTACCGGGACTATCACTCGACCACGCGCGGAGGACTGGTCGATGCGAATCGATCCCATTCCCGCGGGCGTGCGCGTGGAGGCCTTCGCGGGGGCGCGGCCCTTCGTGGTGCTGGCGCCGGGCGCGGCCGCCGAGCCGGCGGGGACCTGGCACTATCGCGGCGACCTGGCCCGCGAGCGCGCGCGCGGGCTCGACAGCCAGGAGGACACGCTCCACGCGGTGACGTTCCACCTGACGCTTCCCCCGGGTGCGACGGCGGTGCTGGTGTGCTCCGCCGAGGAGGCGCCCGACCTGGACGCGGAGGCCGCCTGGCGCCGGCGGCGGGCGCACGAGGCGGCGGTGCTCGAGGCCTGGCGCGCGGTCCGCCCGGCGGCGACGCCGGAGCCCGCATGGATCACCCAGCTCGTGCTCGGCGCCGACCAGTTCCTCGTCAGCCGGCCGGCCCTGGACGTGCCCGATGGGAAGTCGGTCATCGCAGGCTACCCGTGGTTCGGCGACTGGGGGCGCGACACCATGATCGCGCTGCCCGGTCTCCTGCTCACCACGGGGCGCCCGGGGGCGGCCGCGTCCATCCTGCGCACGTTCGCGCGGCTCGTGGACCGCGGCATGCTCCCGAACCGCTTCCCGGACGCGGGCGAGGCGCCGGAGTACAACACCGTGGACGCCACCCTCTGGTACTTCGAGGCCATTCGCGCCTATGTGGCCGCGACCGGGGACGACGCGCTTCTCCGTGAGCTCTACCCCGTGCTCGAGGAGATCGTGGAGTGGCATCGCAAGGGCACGCGCCACGGCATCGTGGTAGATCCCGACGACGGCTTGCTCCGGGCGGGGGAGCCCGGGGTCCAGCTCACGTGGATGGACGCGCGCGTGGGGGAGCGCGTGATCACGCCGCGCACGGGCAAGCCGGTGGAGATCAACGCGCTCTGGTTCAATGCCCTGCGCGCCATGGGGTTCTTCTCACGGCGGCTGCGTCGGCCCGCGGCGCCGTGGGAGGAGGCCGCCGGTGAGGTGGCGCGATCGTTCAACCGTTTCTGGAACGCCGGCGCCGGCTGCTGCAAGGACGTCATCGACGGGCCGAGCGGCGATGACGCCGCGCTCCGGCCCAACCAGATCCTGGCCGTGTCGCTACCGGCCAGCCCGCTGCCGGTACCGCGGCAGCGGCAGGTGGTGGACGTCTGCGCCGCCGAGCTTCTCACCGACTTCGGGCTCCGCAGCCTCTCGCCGCGGGATCCGGCGTACCGGGGGCTCTATGCGGGCGGGCCGGCCGAGCGGGACGGCGTCTATCACCAGGGCACCGCGTGGGGCTGGCTGCTCGGCGCATTTGTCATGGCTCACTTGCGCGTGCACGGTGACCGAGCCGCCGCGCGCGCCTTTCTCCTGCCGCTGGCGCATCACGTACCGGATGCGGGCCTCGGCAGCATCGCGGAGGTCTTCGACGGCGACGCCCCGTTCGAGCCGGGCGGCTGCCCGTTCCAGGCCTGGAGCGTCGCGGAGACGCTGCGCGCCTGGGCCGCCACCGAGCCCGAGCCGCCGCGCCCGCGGCCCGCGCGGCCGCGCGGGCGCTGAGGACGGAGGCGCATGATCGTCGAACGCGCGGAGCAGCAGCGCCTGGCCGAGGCGGAGGCGCGCACCGCGCACTGGAAGCGCTGGGGCCCGTATCTCTCCGAGCGGCAATGGGGCACCGTGCGCGAGGACTACAGCGCGCACGGGACGGCATGGGAGTACCTGCCGCACGACCATGCCCGCTCGCGCGCCTACCGCTGGGGCGAGGACGGCATCCTCGGCATCTCGGACAACCATCAGCGCCTGTGCCTGGCGCTGGCGCTCTGGAACGGCCGTGACCCCATTCTCAAGGAGCGGCTCTTCGGGCTCACCGGCAACGAGGGCAACCACGGCGAGGACGTGAAGGAGTACTACTACTACCTCGACTCCACCCCCACCCACTCGTACATGAAGGGCCTCTACAAGTACCCGCAGGCGGAGTTCCCCTACGCGCGCCTGGTGGAGGAGAACCGCCGGCGGGGGCGGGGAGCGCCCGAGTTCGAGCTGCTGGACACGGGCGTCTTCGACGACGACCGCTACTTCGACGTCACCGTGGAGTATGCCAAGGCCGGCGTGGACGACATCCTGGTTCGCATCACCGCGACCAATCGGGGCCCGGTGGCGGCGCCGCTCCACCTCATCCCGACCCTCTGGTTCCGCAACACCTGGGCCTGGGACGTCGGGGCCAAGCGCCCGCGGCTGGCGCGGGCGGCATCGGACGGCGGGCACGTCGCGGTCGAGGCCACGCACCCGACCCTCGGGACCCGGCGGCTCTGCTGCGACGGCGCCCCGCGCCTGCTCTTCACCGAGAACGAGACCAATCACGCGCGTCTCTTCGATGGCCCCCGCGTCACCCTGCACGTGAAGGACGGGATCAACGACGCGGTGGTGGGCGGGCGCCCGGAGGCCGTCAACCCGGCAGAGACCGGCACCAAGGTGGGCGCGCAGTACATCTTCGACGTCCCCGGGGGTGCGAGCGTCAGCGTGCGGGTCCGGCTCGCCGCCGTCGGTTCCGCCGCCGGCCCGTTTGGCGCCGGCTTCACGCAGGTCTTCGCCGACCGTCTCGCCGAGGCCGACGATTTCTATGCCGGTCTGCTGCCCGGCGAGCGCTCCGAGGACAGCCGGCGGGTGATGCGGCAGGCGGCGGCGGGGCTGCTGTGGAGCAAGCAGTTCTATCACTACGATATTCGCCGCTGGCTGTCCGGCGATCCCACCCAGCCGCCGCCGCCCCCCGGCCGCGCCGAGGGCCGAAACCGCGGGTGGGAGCACCTCTACAACGAAGACGTGATCTCGATGCCCGACAAGTGGGAGTACCCCTGGTACGCAGCCTGGGACCTGGCCTTCCACATGATCCCGCTCGCCCTGCTCGACGCCGACTTCGCCAAGTCCCAGCTGCTCCTCTTCCTGCGCGAGTGGTACATGCACCCCAATGGCCAGGTTCCCGCCTATGAGTGGGCCCTGGGCGACGTCAATCCGCCCGTGCACGCGTGGGCGGCCTGGCGCGTCTACAAGATCGACCGGAAGGTCAAGGGCACGGGCGACCGCCAGTTCCTGGAGAAGGTGTTCCACAAGCTCCTGCTCAACTTCACCTGGTGGGTGAACCGGAAGGACGCCGAGGGCAACAATGTCTTCCAGGGCGGATTCCTCGGCCTGGACAATATCGGAGTATTCGACCGCTCGGCGCCGCTGCCCACCGGCGGGCATATCGAGCAGTCCGACGGCACCAGCTGGATGGCCATGTACTCGCTCAACATGCTGGCCATCGCGCTGGAGCTGGCCCAGGAGGACCCGGCCTACGAGGACGTGGCGAGCAAGTTCTTCGAGCACTTCGTCTACATCGCGCACGCCATGCACAAGCTCGGCCGCGAGGAGATCAGCCTCTGGGACGAGGAGGACGGCTTCTACTACGACGTGCTCCGCCTGCCCGGGCACCCGCCCATTCCCCTGAAGGTCCGCTCCATGGTCGGCCTCATCCCGCTCTTCGCGGTGGAGACGCTCGAGCCCGAGCAGGTGGACAAGCTGGGGGGCTTCAAGCGCCGCATGCAGTGGTTCGTGGACAACCGTCCCGACCTGGCCGATCACGTGGTGGAGGTCCAGCGCCTGGACGGCAAGATCCGCCGCCTGCTCTCCATCGTCACCCAGCCCCAGCTGCCGAGAGTCCTCCGCTTCATGTTGGATGAAGCGGAGTTCCTCTCGCCGCATGGCATCCGCGCGCTGTCCCGCTACCACCGCGAGCATCCCTACGTCTTCCACGCGGACGGGATGGCGCATCGGGTGGACTACGAGCCCGCCGAGTCCTCGTCCGGGCTCTTCGGCGGCAACTCGAACTGGCGGGGCCCGGTGTGGTTCCCGGTGAACTACCTGCTCATCGAGTCACTGCAGAAGTTCCACTGGTTCCTGGGCGATGGGTTGCGGCTGGAGTGCCCCAGCGGGTCGGGCGTCAAGATGGATCTCTGGGAGATCTCGGTGGAGCTGTCGCGGCGGCTGTCCCGCATCTTCCTCCGCGATGCGGACGGGCGGCGGCCGGTGTTCGGGCCCGTGGACAAGCTCCAGCGGGACCCGCACTGGCGGGACCTGGTGCCCTTCCACGAGTATTTCCACGGCGAGACGGGAGCGGGCCTGGGCGCCAGCCACCAGACGGGCTGGACCGGGCTGGTGGCCAAGCTCATCGCCCAGAGCGGGGAGTAGACATCCGACGAGTGATCGCGCCGAGGGCGTCGTAGGCGGCGTACTTGTACGCGTCGCCCAGGCTCGGGTAGTTGAACACCGCGTCCACGAAGGCGTCGATGGTGCCGCCCGCCTGCATCACCATGAGGCCCACGTGCACCAGCTCGGCGGCGCCCTCTCCCACGATGTGCACGCCGATGAGGGCGCGGGTGTCGGGATCGACGAGGAGCTTCACCTGGCCGGTGAGCTCCCCCATGATCTGACCGCGCGCATTGCCGCCGAACTGCGCCCGCCCCACGCAGTAGGGAAGATTGCGCTCCCGGCACGTCTCCTCGGTCTCGCCCACCATCGACACCTCGGGGATGGTGTAGATCGCCAGCGGATAGATGCGCGCCACCGCCGTCTTGTACCTGAGGTCGAAGGCGTGGCACACGCCCACGCGCGCCTGCTCCATGGAGGTCGCGGCCAGCGCGGGGAAGCCGATCACGTCCCCCGCCGCATAGATGTGGGGAACCACCGTCTGGTAGTGCTCGTTGACCGGGATATGCCCGCGATCGTCCACCGTCACGCCGACGCGCTCGAGCCCGAGCCCCGCGGTGGCGCCGAGGCGGCCCGCGGCGACCAGTACCGCGTCCACCTCGAGGAGATCCCCCCGCCTGAGGGTGAGCCGCACCGCGTCCTCGTCCGCGGCCGCCGACGTCACCCCGTCGAACAGCGCCAGCCGCACGCCGAGGAGCTGCATCTGCATGCGCAGGCGGTCCGCGGTCTCGGCGTCGAGGAAATCGAGCAGCCGCGCCCGCCCGTCGATGAGATGGACCTCGATCCCCAGCGCGGCGAAGATGCAGGCGTACTCGCACCCGATGCCCCCCGCGCCGATCACCGCCAGTCGGCGGGGCAGGCGGCTCATGGCGAGGATGGAGTCGCTGTCGTAGAAGCGCGGGTCGTCGATGGGAAGGTCTCGTCCGCGGTTGGGCACCGAGCCGGTGGCGACCAGGATCACGGGAGCGGTGAGGCGGGTGTCGTCCCCGGTGTCCCCCGCCACCCGCACGGTGTGCGCATCCTCGAAGGAGGCGGTGCCGCGGACGAGGTCGATGCCGTGCGCGATCACGTTGCGGTCCACCACCGCGCGCAACGAGGCGACCACATCGCGCTCGCGGTGCATGAAGTGCCCCACGGTGAGGTTGTCCTCGAGGGTGTAATCCACGCCGTACAGACCGCGCTGGCGGATCCCCGAGTAGTAGAGCGCGGTCTCGCGCAGGGTCTTGGACGGCACCGTGCCCGTATTGATGCCGGCCCCGCCCAGATGCGGCGCCCGCTCGACGAGCGCCACCCGCCGGCCGAAGTACGCGGCCTGGGCCGCGCCCTTCTCGCCGGCCGGCCCCGAGCCGATGACGATCAGATCGTATTCCCGCACCGTTGCCACGCGGTATGACTAGCATCCGCCCCGCCGCCCCCGCAACACGGTTTTCTTGACCGGAAGGGGCGAGGGGCCGCATCCTGAACCCATGCCCCCCACGCCGCTGCCGCCCCGGGAGCTTTCCCAGCGGCTGGCCGCCAATATCGGCCGGGTCATGAAAGGACAGCCGGCCGCCATCCGGAAGCTCCTGGCCGCCTTCGCGAGCGGCGGCCACGTGCTCCTCGACGACTTTCCCGGCACCGGCAAGACCACCCTGGCCAAGGCGCTGGCCCGCTCCATCGGCGCCCAGTTCAAGCGGGTGCAGTTCACCCCCGACCTCTTGCCGTCGGACATCCTGGGCGTATCGATCTTCGATCAGCGGGACCAGGCCTTTCACTTCCACCGCGGGCCCATCTTCACCGACATTCTCCTCGCCGACGAGATCAACCGCGCCTCCCCCCGCACCCAGTCCGCGTTGCTCGAGGCCATGGCGGAAGGCCAGATCAGCGTGGACGGCACCACCTATCGCCTCGAGTCGCTGTTCTTCGTCATCGCCACCCAGAATCCGGTGGAGTTCCGCGGCACCTATCCGCTGCCGGAAGCGCAGATGGACCGCTTCGCGCTGCAGTTCGGGCTCGGCTACGTGGCGCCGGACGACGAGGTGGCCATTCTCTCGGACCAGGAGCGCGGCCATCCCATCGACGAGATCGGGCCCTGTCTCGGCATCGACGACGTGGTGGGCCTGCGGCGCCGCGCGGGGGAGATCCGCATCAGCGTGGAGCTGAAGCGGTACGTGGTGGACCTCGTGCAGGCGACGCGCACCGTGGCCGGCGTCTCGCTGGGGGCGAGCCCGCGCGCGTCCCTGGCGCTCATGAAGGCGGCGCAGGCGCTCGCGCTGCTCGACGGACTGGACTTCGTCACGCCCGAGCACATCCAGGAGATCGCGGTCTCGGTGATCGCGCACCGGATGGTGGTGGACTCGCAGGCGCGCTTCACCGGCGTCACCCCGCAGGGCATCGTGGAGGAGATCGTCAAGACCCTGCCGGTGCCCGCCTAGCCGCGGCGGGGTCGCGATGCGGCGGCTCCTCTTCCAGGCGTTTCGGGCCACCTGGGTGGTGCAGCACTGGATGACCCGACGCTTCACCGCCGCGGGCTTCCTGGTGCTGGCGGGCATTCTCGCCGCGTCGGTGGTGGGGCTCGACACCAACCGGACGCTCGCCTACCAGGCCTTCACCTTCCTGGTGACGCTGCTCGTGGCCGCGCTCCTGGCGAGCCTGACCTTCCGGGGCCGCTTCAGCGTGCGGCGGGTGATGCCGCGCTTCGGGACGGCGGGGGAGGCGCTGGCGTACCGCGTCTTCATTCGAAACGACGGGCCGCGCCCGCTGCGGGGCCTCACGCTCCTGGAGGACACCGCCGATCCGCGCCCCTCGCTGGCGGCGTTTCTGGCCGCGCGCGAGCCGGGCGAGGAGCGCCGCAACTGGTTCGACCGCACGGTGGGCTATCCGCGCTGGATGTGGCTCATCGGGCAGCGTCAGGGCGCGCCGGCGGGGGAGCGGCCCCTGCCGCCGCTGCTGCCGGGCGTGGAGGCGGAGACGCGGGTGGAGACGGTGCCCGCGCGCCGCGGCCGGCTCAGCCTGGTGGGCATGACCATCGCGCGGGCCGATCCCTTCGGACTCTTCCGCGGCTTCGTGCGAGTCGCCGCGCCGCAGTCCGTGCTCGTGCTGCCGCGCCGCTACCCCGTGCCCGATCTCGACCTGCCCGGCAATCGGCGCTACCAGCACGGCGGCGTGGCCCTGGCCGCGTCGGTGGGCGACTCGGAGGAGTTCGCCTCGCTGCGGGACTACCGGCCGGGCGACCCGCTGCGCCGGATCCACTGGCGGAGCTGGGCGCGCGTGGCGCGTCCCATCGTGAAGGAGTTCCAGGACGAGTTCTTCGTCCGCCACGCGCTCGTGCTCGATACCTTCGCGGGCGCGGGCGCCGGCGCGGCCGAGATCTTCGAGGAGGCGGTGTCGGTGGCGGCGTCGTTCGCGGTGGCCATCCCCCGCCAGGACTCGCTGCTCGATCTCATGTTCGTGGGTCCGGAGGCCTACTGCTTCACCGCGGGCCGCGGGCTCGCCCACGCCGACCGCATGCTGGAGGTGCTGGCGGGCGTCGAGCCCTGCGCGGGCCGACCGTTCCGCGTGCTCCGCGACTCGGTGCTGCAGCGGCAGGGGGAGCTCTCCGGCGCCATCTGCGTGCTCCTGGACTGGGACGACGAGCGCCGCGCCCTGGTACACGCCCTGCGCGCGCTCGGGGTGCCCACCCTGGCCCTGCTGGTGACCCGCGCGGGGGAGCAGGACGCGGGGACCGAGACCGCCGCCGACGCGGCGCTCGCGCCCCACCGGCTGGTGGCGGGGCACATCGCCGAGGGCCTCGCCCGCCTATGACGCCCGTCCAGGCTCCGCCCCCGCTGCTGCTGGCGCTGGCGCTGACCTTCTGGGGATGGCAGACGGGTCTCTGGCCGGCGGCCGTCGTGATGGTCGCGATCGTGGAGGGGGCGCGCGTCGTCCCCTGGCGCTGGGACCTGGCGCGCGCCGACTTCAACCGCGTCTCCGACCTCTGCAGCCTCATCCTCGTGGGACTGGTCGTGTATCTCGGGGCCACCACCGATGCTCCGCGGGTGCTCACCCTGATCTTCCAGTGGTTCCCCCTGGTGGCGCTACCGCTCCTGCTGGCGCAGCTCTACAGCACGGCCGGCAGGGTGGACCCCCGCATCTTTCTCTGGAGCCAGCGCAAGAAGGCCGACGCGGAGGGCACCCCGCCGGCCCACACGGTGGACCTGTCCTACCCGTACTTCGTGATCTGCATCCTCGCCGCGAGCGCCGCGAACGCGCGCGGGGCGGGCTTCTACGTGGGCGCCTGCGCGCTGGCCGCCGCCGCGCTCTGGAGCGTGCGGGCGCGCGAGCGCTCGCCGCTCGTCTGGGGCGCGCTCCTGCTGGGGGTGGCGCTGGTGGGGTGGGGCGGGCACGTGGGATTGCACCGCGCGCAGCGGGTCATCGAGTCGGCGGCGCTGGAGTGGCTGGCGGACTGGCTGCGGCGGGACACCGATCCCTTCCGGAGCAGCACCGCGCTGGGGTCCATCGGGCGGCTCAAGCTGTCCGACCGGATCGTGCTGCGGGTGCAGCCGGGCCCGGGCGTGAAGACGCCGCTCTTGCTCCGCGAGGCGAGCTACAACGCCTTCTCCATGCCCGCCTGGCTCGCCGTGGACGCGGGCTTCTCGGCGGTGCAGCCCGAGGCCGACGGCACCACCTGGAAGCTGGGGGCGGGGAGCCCGCCCGAGACCCAGGTGACCGTGTCCGCGCCGCTCCGCCGTGGCCGCGGCGTGCTCCCGCTTCCCGGAGGCGTCTTCGAGATCGATCGCCTCGCGGTCGTGCACGTGGAGCGGAACCGGCTCGGCGCGGTGAAGGTGGACGAGGGGCTGGGCCTGGTGACCTACGCCGCGCGGGTCACCTCCCGCTCGGTGCTCGACGAGACGCCGACCGAGGCCGATCTCACCCTGCCCATTCCCGACGGGGCGCTCGTCAGCCGCGTCGCCCGCGATCTCGGGCTGGGAAGCCTGCCCGCGGAGGAGGCGCTGACGCGCGTGCGGGCGTACTTCCGCGACAATTTCCGCTACTCGCTCTATCGGGCCCCGCCCGACGGCGAGATGTCCGCCCTCGACGACTTCCTCAACCGCTCGCGGGCGGGCCACTGCGAGTACTTCGCCACCGCCACCGTGCTGCTGCTGCGTGCGGCCGACATTCCGGCCCGCTACGCCACCGGCTATTCGGTGCAGGAGTGGAGTCCGCTGGAGCGGACCTGGGTGGTGCGGATGCGCCACGCGCACTCCTGGGCCCTGGCCTGGGTGGATGGCGCCTGGCGCGACGTGGACTCCACGCCGTCCGGCTGGGCCGAGACGGAAGCCTTCGGCGCCTCGATGTGGCAGCCGGTCAAGGATCTCTGGGCCTGGGGGATGCACGCCTTCGAGCAATGGCGCTACGGCGACCGCCGCGGTGGGGCGACGACCTGGCTCGCCTGGCTCCTCATCCCGCTGAGCCTCATCCTCGTCTGGCGGCTCTTCTTCCGTCGCCGCGAACGGCGGGCCGGTGCGCCACGCCGGGGCGGGGACGCGGCGCGGGTCTTCGGGGGAGCGGACTCGGAGTTCTACGCCGTCGAGCGGCGGCTCGGGGCGCTGGGGCTCACGCGCGCGCCCGCGGAAGCGGCCGGCCGCTGGCTCGAGCGCATCGGCGAGCAGGCGCCGGTGGCGGGATCGAGCGCGGCGCTCGAGCGCCTGCTCGCTCTCCACTACCGTTATCGATTCGATCCCGAGGGGCTCCCCGCGGCCGATCGCGCGAGGCTCCGCGCGGATGCCCTCGCCTGGCTCGCCGAGCACGCCGAGCACGCCGAGACGCGTCGCTAGGGGCGCGGCTATGCCAGATCGGTCAGCAGTCCCGCGGTGGTCCGCATTCCCTGGAAGAGATGGTCCAGCCGCAGGTGCTCGTTGGGTGCGTGCTGACGGTTGTTCGCGTTCGCGTAGGGAACGACCAGGGTCGGCAGCCGGAGGATGTCGGTGAAGGCGAAGAGCGGCACGCTACCGCCGAGGGTGGGCAGCAGCACCGCGCGCTCGCCGCCATGCGCCCGCTCCACGGCGCTGATCACCTCCCGGCTCAGCGGAAGGTCCAGCGGCGTCTTCGCGGGATCGTAGCCTCCCTTGGAGATGACCCGGACGGCGCGGCCGCGGAGGGCGTCGGGGAGGGGCTCCTCGGGAGATTCGAGCACGGTGAAGCCCTGGCCGCGGATGTGCTCGATGATGCGGCGGTACACGCTGTCCACCGTCTGGTTCTTCACCAGGCGCACGTCGAAGAGCACGGTGGCCCGGTGCGGGATGATGGTGTTCGCTTCCTTCCCGAGAAAGCCGGACTGCAATCCTCGAATGGTCAGCGTGGGGTGGAACATGAGCCGCTCGAGGAGATCGGCGGGCATGCCCACGCCGAGGTCCCGCTCGAGCGCGGGGATGTCCATGGGGATGTCGGCCATCAGCCGCCGCTCGGCCGCGGTGGGCAGCAGCACGTCCTCCTCGAGGCCCTCGATGAGCGGGGTGCCGTCGGGGGTGGCCATGGACGAGAGCAGGCCGTTGAGCCGCCAGGCCGCGTTGGGGACCACGAAGTTGCCCGAGTGCACGTCCCGCCGCGCCGACTCCAGCACCAGCTCGATCTTGAGATTGCCGCGAGCGCCGCCGGAGACGGTGGGGCGGCCGCTGGCATGCTTGGGCCCGTCGGTGACGAGGACGACATCGGCGGCGAGCAGCTCGCGGTGCTTGTCGGTGAACGGTCCGAAGAAGGGGCTGCCGATCTCCTCCTCCCCGTCGAAGATGAACTTCACGTTCACGCGCGGGGCGATGCCCACCGCGTCCATGAGCGCGAGGGCTTCCAGGTGCGCCCAGATCGGCCCCTTGTCGTCGGACGCGCCGCGCGCGTAGAGCCGGTGCGCGGGCAGGGCCTCGGGCGGGACGGAGGCGAAGGGCACGATGGCGGCGCCGTCCTCGGCCGGGCCCGCGCGCAGCACGGGCTCCAGCGGCGAGGGCTGGAGCCACCCGTCGGGCGGGATGGGCTTGGTGTCGTAGTGGCAGTAGATGAGGACGGTACGCCGGGCCCCCGGCACGCGCCGCTCGCCGAAGACGGCGGGGGCGCCGCCCGTCTCCAGCACGCGGGCGTCGAGGCCGCGGCCGGCCATGTGGCGAGCCAGCCACTCGCCGCAGGCGCGCACGCGCTCGGGCTCCTGGCTCACGCTCTCGAGGCGGAGAAAGTCGATGAAGCCGGCCACGAGGTCGCGGCGGCGCTCCGCGAGCCGGCGGTCGAAGGCAGTCCAGTCGAGCGTGGGTGGGGTCATGGCGCCGAGAATACCCGGATTCGCGCGATGGAGGTAGCATCAGCTCCATGACGCGGGAAAAGCCGCCGGGCAAGACCTGGGACGTCTGGATCGAGCAGCTCATCCACGAGGCCAAGGACGCGGGGGAGTTCGATCACCTCGAGGGAAAGGGCAAGCCCATCCCCGGCGTGGAGGCGCCCTACGATCCCGACTGGTGGGTGAAGAAGCTCCTGGCGCGGGAGAAGGTCTCCATGTTGCCGCCGTCGCTGGAGCTGCTCCGGAAGGTCGAGGCGGAGCTGGCCAGGATCTGGGCCGCGCGCCGCGAGGACGACGTGCGCGCGCGGGTGCAGGCGCTGAACGCGGAGATCGCTCGGGTCAACGCGCGGGTGGTCGCGGGGCCGCCCACGCGTCTGGCTCCGCTGGACGCGGACGGCGTGGTGCAGGAGTGGCGGGCCCGCCGGGCCCCGCCGCCTGACGCCGCGCGCCCGGCCTAGGTCTCGCGGCTGGCGCCCTGCACCCCGCGCAGCCGGGGGTCGAGCAGATCCCGGAGGCCGTCCCCGAAGAGATTGAGGCCGAGAATGCTCGCCATGATGGCGGCGCCGGGGAAGAGGGTCAGCCACGGCGCCTGCTGGAGATACGATCGCCCTTCCGAGAGCACATTGCCCCAGGACGGGATCTGGGGCGGGACGCCCACGCCGAGGAAGGACAGCGCGGCCTCGCCCAGCACGGCGGCGGCGAAGATGAAGGTGCCCTGCACGATGACGGGCGAGATGCAGTTGGGCAGGATGTGCAGCGCCACGATGCGGGCATCCCCGATGCCCAGGGCCCGCGCCGCCTCCACGTAGGACGTCTCGCGGATCACGAGGACGGAGCCGCGCACGATGCGCGCCACCCGCGGCACGTAGACCACCCCCAGCGCCACGATCACGTTGACCACGCTGGGACCCAGGGAAGCCATGAGCGCGATGGCGAGGATGATCCCGGGAAAGGCCATGAGCCCGTCCATGAAGCGCATGAGCACGTTGTCCATGGCCCGGTAGTAGCCCCCCAGCAGGCCGACGGTGAGGCCACCCAGGAAGGACAGCACCATCACCGAGCCGCCCACCACCATGGACAGCCGCGCCCCGTAGATCACGCGGCTCCACGCGTCGCGGCCCACGTGGTCGGTGCCGAACCAGTGCTCGCCGGTGGGGCGCGCCAGGCGCGACTTGACGTCGAGCATCTGCGGATCCACCCGCGCGATGAGGGGTGCGCCCAGCGCCACCAGCACGTTCAGCGCCACCAGGACGGCGCCGATCACCGCGCTGCGCCGGCGGAGGAATACGCGGAGCTCGCGCATGCTAGCGGAACCGGATGCGCGGGTCGATGGCCAGGTAGGCCAGGTCCACGAGCAGGTTGATGGCGGTATACGTGAGCGCGATGAGCAGCACCACGCCCTGGACCACGGGATAGTCCCGGCGGAGGACGGCGGAGATGATGAGGCGGCCGAGCCCCGGGATATTGAACACCGTCTCGATGACCACCGCGCCGCCCACCAGGAGCGCGAAGGTGATGCCGATCACGGTCAGGGTGGGGATGATGGCGTTCTTGAGCGCGTGCTTGTAGATCACGACGCGCTCGGACAGGCCCTTGGAGCGCCCGGCGAGGATGTACTGCTCGCGCAGCACGTCGAGCATGCTGGACCGCGTGATCCGCGCGATGAGGGCCGACTGGACGAGGCCCAGCGCCAGCGCGGGCATGATGAGGGAGCGCAGGTTCAGCCAGAGCCCGCCCTCCAGCGGGACATAGCCGGCCACCGGCAGCCAGCCCAGCCAGACCCCGAAGCAGAGGATCATGAGCAGGCCGAGCAGGAAGTTGGGGATCGAGAGCCCGATCAGGGCGAACGCCATGAGCGACTGGTCCACGGTGGTGTTGTGATAGCGGGCGGAGATGACGCCCGCGGGCAGGCCCACCGCTACCGCCACCAGCATGGACCACGCGGTGAGGAGGAGCGTGGGCTCCAGCCGCTCGAAGATGGCCTCCAGCACCGGCCGGCGGAGGAAGATCGAGTCGCCGAGGTCGCCGCGGGCGAGGCGGCCCCACCACTTGACGAGCTGCACGGGCAGCGGCTGATCGAGCCCGAGCGACCGCTGGAGCCGGGCGATGTCGTCGCCGGTGGCGTAGGGCCCGGCGATCACGCTGGCGGGATCGCCGGGCGCCAGGCGAATGAGGATGAACGACACCGTCGCCACCACGAGCATGACCGGGATGACAGCCAGCAGGCGGCGGACGACATAGACGCCCACGGGGAGTTATTTCGCGAGCCAGACGTTCCAGAAGTAGAGGTAGGGCAAATTCTGGAACCCGCGCAGATCCTTGCGCGTGACCGAGAAGGTGGAAATAGTCGCCGAACTTCACCCGCCCCACGTCCTCGTAGAAGACGGCCTGGAGCCGCTCGATCTGGGCCTTGCGCTTCTTGGGGTCGGTCTCGCGGAGCATCTCGCCCAGGATCCGCTCCTTCTCCTCGTGGCACCAGCAGCCCGGCCAGTTGCACTGCACGGAGGTGGCCAGGGCGGGGTCGGCGTTCAGCGTGAACCCGGTCGAGAAGATGTCGAACAGCTCCGGCTTGTTGCGCCGCTGCACGAGGGTGGCCCAGTCGAGCACCTGGAGATCCACCGTGAAGCCGGCCGCCTCCATCTGCTGCTTGGCCACCAGCGAGGTGTTGTACATCCAGTCGTATTCCTTGGTGGTGATCCATCGCACGGGCTCGCCCTTGTAGCCGGCCTCCTTGAGCAAGGCGCGCGCCTTGGCGGGATTCTTCTGGTTGTAGCCGGTGACGCCGCCCTGGGAGTGGAAGGCGGTCTGCTCGGGATAGAAGAGCGCGCCGTCGATCCGGTAGAAGGCCTTGTTGCCGATACCCGCCGCCATGATGGGATCCATGTCCAGCGCCGCGAGGAAGGCCTGGCGCACCTTCTTGTTCGCCATCACGCCCTGCTTGTGGTTCGGCACCGCGGTGATCCAGCCGTAGGGCTTGACCACGCCGCGGCTCGAGCGCGGGGAGTGCCCTTGACGCGGTCGTACTGGTCCGCCTTGATCTGCTGGGCAAAGTGGTACTCGCCGGTCTCCACGCCGGCCAGCCGCACCGCCTCGTCGGGGACGGGGATGAACAGGATCTCGTCCGCATAGGCGGTCCGCTTGCCCCCGTAACCTCCGTCGGGAGCGTCCGTGCGCGCGGAGTACTCCTTGAAGCGCGCCACCTTGATGTGCCGGTCGGGCTTGTGCTCGACGAACCGGTAGGGCCCGGTGCCGATGAACTCCTTGATCTGTCCCTCGCCCGCGGCGGCCATGACCTCCTTGGGATAGATGGCGGCGCCGTTGTTCGGGCTGCCGAGCCCGTAGAGCAGGGACCCCGACGGCTCCTTGAGGTGGATGACCACGGTAGTAGGGGTCCTTGGCCTCGACCGCCTCCACCGTCTTCCAGAGGAGCTTGCCCGTGGTGGACATCTTCCCCCAGCGCTGGAGCGAGGGCACCACGTCGGCGGAGGTCATCTCCTTGCCGTTGTGGAACTTCACGTTCTTCCGGAGCGTGATCGTGTACCGGCGGCCGCCGTCGGCCACGGTATGGCTTTCCGCCAGCATGGGAACGGGGGTAAGGCTCTTGTCGTAGGTGTAGAGCGTCTCGTACATGTGCCAGGTGATCTGCTGCACGATCACCGCGGTGGTCCAGTGCAGGTCGAGGGAAGGCGGCTCGCCGATCATGGCGGCCTTGATGACGCCGCCCGTGCGGGGCGCCTCCTGGGCGGAGGCGGCGCCCAGCGAGAGAGCAGCGCCCGCGGCCAGGGTGACGAGCGAGAGCAACAACGCGATGGTCATGCGCTTCATGGGAACTCCTTTCACGTGCTGTGGGTCACGAGACGCGCGCGCGCCGGCCCTGCCAGAAGGGCTCGCGCAGCACGCGCTTGAGGATCTTGCCGGAGCCGTTGCGGGGGATCTCCGCCACGAAGGACACCGACCGCGGGATCTTGTAGCCGGCGAGCCGCTCCCGCGCAAAGGCGACGATTTCGTCCGGGGGAGGGGCGCTCCCATGGCGGGGCACCATCACCGCGTGGACGCTCTCGCCCCACTCCTCGCTGGGAATGCCGAAGACGGCGACGTCGGCGACGTCGGGATGCCGCTCCAGCGCGGCCTCGATCTCGGCCGGGTAGATGTTCATGCCGCCCGAGATGATCATGTCGGACTTGCGGTCGCAGATGTAGTAGAAGCCGTCGGCGTCGCGGTAGGCGATGTCCCCCACGGTGGCGAAGCCCTCGCGGCGGGTGGCGGCGGTCTTGTCCTTCGCCTTGTAGTACGCCTCGAACACGTTCACGCTGCGCACGAACACCTCACCGGGCACGCCGGGCTCGGTCACCTCGGCGCCCGACTCGTCGTAGAGCCGGATCTCCACGCCCGGCACCGCGCGCCCGCAGGAGCCCGGCTTCCGGCGGTGGTCCGGCGGCGCGAGCACGGTGTCCACGCCCAGCTCGGTGGAGCCATAGACCTCCCAGAGGGAGTCCTCGCCGAAGTCGCGCATGTAGGCTTCCTTCAGCGTCATGGACCAGGGGGCGGCATTGGCGATCATGCGCTGCATGCTCCGCACGTCGTAGCGCCGCTTGACCTCGTCCGGCAGCGCGCACACGAGCCGGATGGGCGCGGGAGCCGAGAAGGTCGTGCTCACCCGGTACTTGGCCACGAGCCGCAGCCAGTCCTCCGGATCGAACCGGCGCTGGAGGATGGCGGTGCCGCCCATCCGGTGGTTGATGGCGAGATAGCCCAGCGGGCCCGAATGGTAGAGGGGCCCGGTGGTGAGGTAGATATCGTCGGGGCGATGGCCCACCAGCTCGAGCAGCGGGCGCGTGTGGGCGGGGTCGGTGGGGAGGCGCAGGGCGCCCTTGGGCCGCCCCGTGGTCCCGGACGTGTAGAGCATCGTGGACGGCGTGCCGGTGGGGATGTCCACCTCGGGCTCGGTGTCGTGGGCGCGAGCGAGCAGGGTCTCCGCGTCCAGCATGCCCGGCCCCGGCCGGCCCCCGAAGACGATCACGTGGCGGACGCGCGGGATGGTGGGCGGATGCGGGCGAAGAGGCCCGCCTGCTCCGCGTCCACGTACACCGCCACCGCGTCGGAGTTGTCCACGACGTAGGCGGTCTCCTCCGCGGTGAGGCGATAGTTCAGCGGCACCGCGACTGCGCCGATCTTGGGGAGCGCGTGAATGGCCCGGATCGCGTCGAGGGAGTTCTGGCCGCACCAGACCACCTTCTCGCCCGGCGCCACCCCGAGTCCGAGGAAGAGATTCGCCAGTCGATTGGCCTGGCGGTTCAGCTCGGCGAAGCTCCACACCGTGACGGGCGCGCCGGGCCGATCGTCCACCACCGCCGGCTTGTCGCGGAGCGCGATCGCATGATCGGCCAGGTAGGACCGGGTGATGGGCATCAGCGATGGGCCTCGGCGTGGTCCTCGGGGACGAAGCCCAGCACCGTCCGCGCGTGCGTGAGGTCCCGGTAGCCCCAGCGATTGTCCGAGGTGGCGAAGAAGGCGCCGGAGCGGAGGTCGGCGGGGGCCGCGATGGCCCGCTCGAGGATCTGGACGACGTCACGCTGACTCAGCCAGACGGAGAAGTCGCGCGTGCTGCGGGGGCGATCCTCGGCGTTGACGCGGCCGATGCGGAGGCTGAGGATGGACAGGCCGTGCTCGTCGGCGTACTGGCGCGCGAGCGCCTCCCCGTACGCCTTGCTCACCCCGTAGAGCGCGGCGGGGCGGAGGGGCGTCTCGTGGGTGAGCATGGGCCAGCTCGTGAGCCCCGCGTAACGCCCGGCCACCAGCGACGCGTAGGGCTCCTCGCGCTCATAGCCGGTGACGGTGGCTCCGCTGGAGGCGAAGATCACGCGCTTGACGCCGGCGCGGCGGGCGGCCTCGAAGACATTGTAGGTGCCGATCAGGTTGTGGCGCAGCACGGACTCCCAGGGCTCGCCGCCCCCGGCCGCCGCGGCCAGGTGCACCACCACGTCGATGTCCCTGAAGGCCGGCTCGATGGCGCCGAGATCGGCGATGTCCCCGCGATGGCACGGCACGCCGGGAATGTCGCGCCGGTTGAGCGCGCGGAGCGGGTACTGGCCCTCGAGCCGCTTGCGGAGCGCGCTCCCGATCAGACCGCTCATCCCGGTCACCAGGATGCGCGGCGCGGCCACCGGCGCGCTCAGACCGCCACCCGGACGCTCTCGACCCAGTCTCGCCGCAAGGTGAGACCGAGCCCGGGTCCGGTGGGGGCAAGGACATGGCCGTCCTCGAAGGCGATCTCCTCCTCGACCAGCTCGTTGAGCAGGGGATTGTGGCCGCGGGAGAACTCGATGATGGTGGCGCAGGGCGTGGAGACGCAGAGATGGAGCCCGGTGGCGAAGAGGATGGCCGAGCCCCAGAGATGCGGCGCCACCGTGACGCTGTGGCTGGCCGCCAGCGCGGCGATGCGCTGCACCTCGGTGAGGCCGCCGGCGATGGCGGGATCGGGCTGGAGCACGTCCACCGCGCGGGCCTCCAGCATCTCGCGGAACGCGAAGCGCGTCTGCTCGCTCTCGCCCGCCGCGATGGGGATGTCGGTGGCGCGGCGGACCTCGGCCTGTCCGGAGAGATTGTCCGGCGACACCGGCTCTTCGAGCCAGCGCAGATCGTGTGCTTCGACCTTGCGGGCGAAGCGCTGAGCCTCGCGCACGCTCCAGGTGCCGTGGGCGTCCACCATGATGCCGACGTCGGGCCCGAGCGTCTCGCGCACCTCCGCCACGCGCGCGGCGGAATCGTCCACGCTCGCGTCCTGGAGACCCACCCGCAGCTTCACCGCGCGGTGGCCGCGCTCGACGTACTGCAGCATCTGCTTGCCGATGCTCCCCACCTTCGCCCAGCCGCCGGAGGCATAGGCGGGCACGCGGTCGCGATAGCGGCCACCCAGCAGCCGCCACACCGGCACCCCGAGCGAGCGGCCGAGTATGTCCCACAGGGCGATGTCCACGCCGGCGATGGCCGAGAGCGTGATCCCGCGGCGCCCGATGGTGGGGAAGGTCCGGCCCTCGCGCACGGCGTAGTGGGCGCGGCTGCCGTTGTAGAGGAGCTCCCAGGCGCCGGTGATGTCCAGCGGGTCGCGGCCGACCAGCAGCGGGGCGAACTCTTCCCGGATGAGGGTCACGATGGCCGAATAGTTGCCGAGGTTGCCGACGGCGGCCTTGGCCTCGCCCAGTCCCGTGATGCCGTCATCGGTGTCGATCTCGACGAGGCACATGTTGAAGGAATCATTGCGCCCGAAGTCGCTCACATGGACGGCCGACGGAGGGATCGGAGCGCGGAGCCAGGAGGCACGGACGGCGGTGATTCGCATGGTGGATCGGGTTCGACGAGACTAGCCGGGGGCCCCCGCCAAGTCAAGGTGCCGGGCGACTAGGTAGTGTCTCAGTTTGGGCCAAGCCAAGCTAGGATTCCCGCTGGAGCAGGAAAACGCCGGTAGCGATGAGACCGACCGCTAGAAGCTTCGTCCAAGTAAACGGCTCCCGTAGAACCATGAACCCGACCAACAACACGAGCGCGGTCGATGTGCCGCTGATCATGAATGATGAGGTCACCTTTAGCCCGCTGGCATAGGCTGACAAGGTGAAGAGGTCGGCACAGGCGGCGGCCAGCCCAACGATGATGACCAAATAGACGCTCTGGGTTGTAAAGGTCACCGGAGAGCCGGTCGCCTTCATCGTCAGTGTCAAAGCCAAATTCGCGAGGAAAGCCACTCCCGTGATGATGGTTGCGCCTAGTGCCGGATGAATCCCTGGGGATGCGAGCCGGAGGAAGATCGAATAGGCGGCCATCGAGACGCCAGCGAAGAGCGCAAGCATAGTGTAGTGCGCCATGCGTTTGGGACACTCCTATCAGCCGCCGACTCCGCCAGCGCGGCGACTTCTTCGAGGCTCCACACGTGATCGGCAATCCCCGCCTCCATGGCCGGGATCTAGGGGTCGCGCCGGGGGGCCGTCACCAGCGCGATCACGCCGGCCACCGTCAGCAGGGCTCCCACCGCCGAGGCCGCCACGACCACGGGTAGGGCGGCGCCGCGAAGCGCGAGGGCGAGCGCTTGCCCTCCCACCGTGACGAGGGCGGCGCCGACCATGCCGAGCGCGACGATGGCCAGCCAGTGACGCGCCTGGGAGCGAAAGACCGGGTAGCCGACGGCGGCGCCCCGTGTGAGGCTCGCGACATGAGTGCTCGCCAGCAGGAGAACCAGTCCGCCGCCGAGGGCGGTCGCCGTGATGGGATCGTGGTCCGGCCGAGCGACCACGAGCGCGAGGGCGTACTCGATGAGTGCGAGCGCCCCGCCGGCGGTGGCCAGCGGCACGGAAGCCGCGATCGCTCCGACCCCGCCCACGAGGAGGGTCAGCGCGGCGAGCGCGCCGAGAAAGGGTGACGGAAGAATCGTCAGCGGAAGCCCCGCGAGCACCGCCATGAGCGCCACCGCCGTGAGACGCAGCGTCACGCGCGGACCCCGCGGAGCCGCGGGCGGTGCCAGCCGGCCAGCGCCGCCTCGAGGGGCACGACGCCGTCCCAGTCGACGACGGTCAATCCGTCGCGCCGGAGCTCATCGAGGTAGGCTCGGCGCTCCAGCGCCCAGAGTCGCGCGGCCACGTCGGCCACGGGGCCGCCGCCCCGCAAGAGGGCGCGCCCCGCCGCGACGGGGGACACGGCGACCAGGACCAGGTCGAAGCCGCGCGCGGCGAGATCGGTCGCGGCCTTCACGAAGCGCCCATCGAGCAGCGGGCTCAGGGCGATGACCAGGGCCTGGGGCGGCAGGACGCGCGGCGGGATCATCTCGAGGTCCCGCGCCACGTACGTGAACACGACCGACGCCCGCGCCAGCGTGTCCAGCAGGCGGTCCCACTGCGCGCGGCCGGCGCGGGGGCGCACCTGTCGCAGGATGCCGCCGTACTCGATCAGCCCGACGCGGTCCCTCCGGGTGAGGTAGGCGGCGGCGAGGGACGCCGCTCCGCGAACGGCGCGATCGAGGGTCGAGTTCCCCGCCGGCCCGAGGTCGGCCAGCGTGTCGAGGAGGAGGACGACGGCGGCGTTCCGCTCCTGGTGGTGCTGTGTCACGTGCAGGACGCCGAGGCGGAGCGTGGCGCGCCAGTTCACGTGGCGGATCTGGTCGCCCGGCGCGAACGGGCGAATATCCCCGGGCTCGAGGCCTTCGCCCTGCGCCGGCGAGACATGATTGCCGACGAAGGCCTGGGTCCGCCGGGGGCGGGGCGGGCGCCGGAACGGCGTGACGTGCGGGTAGACCGCCACCTCGGCGCGCGGCTCCTGATGGCGGGTCTCGGCGGCGGCGAGACCGAGCGGCTCCCAGAGCCGGAGATGGAGATCGGCGAGCCGCAGCTGCTGGCGGCCGGCGCACGCGAGCTCGAACGTCCAGCACACCTCCTCATCGGGGCCGAGGCTGAAGAACGCATGGTGGCTTCCGCGCGCGGCCCAGACATGGGGCGGCAGGGGCTGCAGCAGCTCCACCAGCGCCAGGGGCTCCCGGGCCCGGAGGGTCACGGTGACGGTCACGCGCTCGCCCTCGACCAGACGTTCCGCGGACACCTGGCGGCTGATCTGCCACGTCTCGGTGGGCGCCTTCGCGCGCCGCCCGGCGGCGAGCACGACGACCAGGGGCACCGCCACGAGCATGAGCTCGGCCCGGCCGGTGAGAACGCCGAGGAAGAGAGCCCAGCCGACGAGCGTGACGAAGGAGAGGTTCAGGGCGGTCGGATGGGAGCTCATGACGGCTCGGTCACCGGCGCGGGCACCTGATGGAGCAGGCTCTCCACTACCTGGGTGGGCGTGATCCGCGAAACCCACAGCTCCGGCCGCAGCACGAGACGATGCGCGAGCGCGGGCACCGCCATGGCTTTCACGTCGTCGGGCAGCACGAACTCCCGGCCGCGCAGCGCCGCCTCTGCGCGGGCGAGCTTCAGCAGGGCGAGGGTCCCCCGCGGCGACGCGCCGAGGGCCACCCGGGCGTCGGCGCGCGTCGCCTGCGCGAGGGCCACGATGTAGCCCTCGAGGGCGTCGCTGACGAAGACGTCCTCCAGCGCCCCTTGCATGGCGAGCAGCTCCGACCGCGAGACGATGGTGGGGACCGTCGCCGCGTCCGTGCGCCGCTCTCGCCGGCGCCGGAGGATCGCGCGCTCGGTGTCGGCATCGGGATAGCCGACGCTGACCCGCATCAGGAAGCGGTCGAGCTGGGCCTCCGGCAGCGGGTAGGTGCCTTCCAGCTCGATCGGGTTCTGGGTGGCCAGCACGAGAAAGGGCGGCGGCAGGGGAAAGGTCTGGCCTTCGACCGTCACCTGCGCCTCCTGCATCGACTCCAGCAGCGCCGCCTGCGTCTTCGGCGTGGCCCGGTTGATCTCATCGGCGAGGAGGAGGTTGGTGAACACCGGCCCGGCCCGGAACTCGAACCGGCCGCGGGACTGGTCGTAGAGGAAGCTGCCGGTGATGTCGCTGGGGAGGAGATCGGGGGTGAACTGGATGCGCCGGAACCCCAGGTCGAGCGCCTGGGCCAGGAGGCGCGCGATGAGGGTCTTCGCGAGACCGGGGTAATCCTCGATGAGCACGTGCCCGTTGGCGAGGATGCCGGCGAAGATGCGCTCGATCACCTCGTCCTTGCCCATGACGATGCGCCCGAGGGTCGACACCACCTCGAGAGCCCGCTCGGAGATGGCGCCGACCTTCACCGCTCGTCCTCGATGGTGGCGATGATCTCGCGGACACTGCCCAGGCTGGGGCCCCGCGCTCGGCGCAGCGGCGGGGGAACGAGGGGGCGCGCGGCCAGCGCGGTCAGCCGCGGCCACAGGACCCGTTCGAAGTGACGCCGGCTACGGAGGCCGGCGCGCACGCTGGCAGTGAGCTCGAGCAGGCGGTGCGGGGCGCCGGGCTCGACGAGAGGAGGAATCCGCGCGGCATCGAGCGCGGATGGTCCGTGGCGCGCGAGCCGGCCGGCAAGGAATCCCCGCAGCTCCAGCAGCGCCGTGCCGAGCACCAGCGCCGCGGCGAGGCGAGGGACGAGCGCGCGCCAATGCGGCTCCAGGTACACATAGACGGGCACCGCGACGAGGAGCACGACGCCCACCAGCGCCGCGTAACGAAGGGACGTCGCCAGGGGGCGGGGCTCAGCGCGCATGCGTCGGGTCCGTCTCGAGCGCGGTCTTCACCTCGTCGAGGCAGTCGCAGGCGGCAGCGCGCGCGTCGGCGCCCAGGGGCCGCTCGCTGAATCTCGCCAGCTCGAAGAGCGAGGTGAGGCGCTGCACAGGCGCCGAAGGCATCGACGCCTCGGCGAGCACGGACCGCATGAACTCCGCCGGCGTCTGCCACGCCGGGCGTGGCATGCGGGCGGCGGAAAGCGCGAGCTCGAAGCGCCGATACGCGCGGATGATGGCCGCGCGTGCGTCCGGCTCGGTGCGGAGGTCGTCCAGGCTCTCCGCGACGGCGACGTCGAGCCGTGAGCCGGTCGCGCCACGCGCGGGGCCGTCCCACCAGCGCACGATGCGCTCGGCGAAGACCACCAGGACCATCAAGGCAAAGGTGCCGAACGCCAGCAGCAGCGCGAGCCCGGCCACCGCGTAGTCGAAGGCCGGGACCGACGTCGGCGCCTTGCGCGCCTGCGCCAGGAGCTCCAGGAGCCCGGCGATGGCGGCGAGGGGTGCTTCCAGGGGGTGGGCCGCGCCGGGGGCCCAGCGCGTCCAGGCCAGATAGATGAGCAAGATCATGAGCAGGAGGATCGGCAGGGATGCGAGCACCGCGGAGGGGCGGGGCGGGCGCCCGGTCTTGCCGGCGTCGGCCTCGTCCTCGGTGGGGCGCCGGGGCCGTTGCACGGAGAGCAGCAGGAGCAGGGACAGCGCGGAAAGCCCCAGCACGATCATCCAGACCACTTCGGGCAAGCGGAGCAAGAGGCTCGCCCCGGGCGCGGCGGTCGGCGCGGGGGATGGGCCGACGGTGGCGGCCATCGCGAGCACGAGGCCGGCGCCCACCATCGCGCCCGCGCGGAGCCGGCTCACGGGCGCCTCCTCACGTCCGCCTCGGCCTGCTCCAGCCAGAACCGCATGCCCATCTCGGCGTACATCGTCGTCGCGGTGTCGAGGTACGCGTGCGCCTGCTCGCGCCTGCCCGCGCGCCGGTAGAGCGTGCCGAGGCCCAGGTGGCAGTGAGCGACGAGCGGGCGCATGCCGAGCCCGTCGGCGAGCGCCAGCGCCTCGCGATAGTAGCCTTCGGCGTCCTCGGCGCTGCCCGTCGACGCGACGTCACCGGCGAGGCAGAGGGCTTGAGCCTCGTTTGCCCGGGCTCCCAGGCGCCGGCTGACCTCCACCGCCTCACGAGCGTGGCGGGCGGCCTCGTCGATCAGTCCGGCGGCATGATAGGTCGTTCCCGCGTAGAGAAGAATCTGCGCCGCCCACCGATAGCTCTGGCTGGCGCGGGACTCCTCGACCGCACCCGCGACCAGCGGGAGCGCCTCCTCCGTCCGGCCGGCGAGGGCGTGGGCGGCGCCGAGAGCCGCGGCGGCGGCCGCGCTTCCCGCGAAGAGCTGCCAGGTCCGGCACAGGTCGAGACTCCGCTCGAGAACCTGCGTGGCGCGGGGGAGATCCCCGCGACGGAGGTGGACGAGCCCCAGCTCGAACAAGCCCCAGTACAGGGACAGGGGATGATCCGCCGCCTCGGCGATGCGAATGGCAGCGTCGCCGTGCCCGCCGGCCTCGTCGAACCGGCCGAGCTGGGAGAGCGCGTCGGCGAGGAGTGCTCTCGAGAGCGCCGGCTGGATGACGGGCGCCCCGAAGCGCTGGTCCTGCACGTCACTCTTGAGCTCGAGGTTCCGCTCGAGGAGCGCGATCGCGTCCCCGAGCTCGCCCCGGGTGACGTGCGCCATGCCGAGAAAGGTCGTCGCCACCACCTGGATCGAGGTTTCCCCGAGGGCTTCCCCGATGCTCAGGGCCTCCTGCCCGAATCTGACCGCCTCGTCGTAGTCGCCGCTACCCAGGCACTGGACCACCATGAAGGTGGCGATTCGCCCGAGCCGGTGCTGATCGCCGAGCGTTCTGGCGAGCCCCTCCGCCGCGTTGAGATGGTCCACCATGCGTGTGCGCTCGCCGAGGGGGAGCAGCGCGTTCCGGAGGTCGATGCGGATGTCGATGGTCAGCTCGGCCGTCTCCCTCGTCTCCGGAAGGTGGCGAAGGGCCGCGAGCGCCTGTTCCAGGTGAGCGACGGCCTCGCGGTTGGCCGCCCGCTCCATGGCCCGATGCCCGGCCTGGCGGAGATACGCGACCGCCCTGTCCCAGAGCTCCCCGCGCAGGGCGTGATGGCCCAGCCGTACCGCCTGCTCGGCCACGCGCTCGGGCGCGAGCCGCTCGATGGCCTCGGTGATCCGGACGTGCAGGGCGCGCTGCCGGTCGTGGAGCAGCCCCCCGTAGGCGACTTCGTGGGTGAGCGCGTGCTTGAACGTGTACTCGAGGTCGGGAAAGAGCCGGGTCTCGTAGAGGAACTCGGCGGCCTGGAGGCGGGTGAGCGCGGCGCGCACCTCGTCCTCCGGCGCCTCGGCGATGGCCAGGAGCAGCGGCATCGGCACGTCCTTGCCGATGACGGCGGCCGCCTGGAGCAGGCGCTTGGCCTCGGGCGCCAGGCGATCGATGCGCGCGGCCAGGATGGCCTGGACGGTGGCCGGGATCCTCAGCTCCTCGACGGGCCGGGTGAGCCGATACGCGCCGCGCTCGCCGCCCAGCACGCCGGTCTCCACCAGGGCCCGCACGCTCTCCTCCAGGAAGAGAGGGTTCGCTTCCGTTCGCTCGATGAGGAGCCGCTTGAGCGGGCCGAGCGCCGTGTCGCGGCCGAGGAGCGCATCGAGCAGCTCATCGGCGCTCTCGGGGGCCAGCGGATCGATCCGGAGCTGGCGGTAGTAGGTCTTCCCGCCCCAGCCGTGGCGATACTCGGGCCGGTAGTTGACGAGGAGCAAGAGGCGCGTCGCGGGCAGGCTGTCGACGAGGCTGTCGAGCAAGGTCTGGGTCTCGCCGTCGATCCAGTGCAGGTCCTCGAAGACCACCACCAGCGGCTGGACCTCGCTCTCGCGCAGCAGTAGATGCTTCACCGCGTCGAGCGTCCGCTGGCGCCGCTGGCTCGGGTCGAGAGCGTGCCAGGACGCCTCGTCCACGGGCACGTCGAAGAGGGCCAGGAAGGCGGGGAGGGCGGGCGAGAGCGAGGGGGCGAGCGTCAGCACTTTCCCCGTGACCTTTTCCCGGATCTTCCGCGGATCATCGCGGCTCTCGATCGCGAGGTAGCTGCGCAGCAGCTCGATCACGGGCAGGTAGGCGGTGGCCTTGCCGTAGGAGACCGAGGCGGACTGCAAGACGAGCCAGCCGTGCACGCGATGGGAGTGGACGAGCTCCCAGTAGAGACGCGACTTGCCCACGCCCGGGTCGCCGACCACGGCGACCACCTGGCCATGTCCCTGGCTCGCCCGGTCGAGGGCGTCGCGGAGCTGCTCCAGCTCGGCGGTCCGGCCGACGAAGCGCGTGAGCCCCCGCCGCGCCGCGGCCTCGAGCCGGGTGCGGGCGGCGCCGGCCCCCGCCAGCTCGAACACCTCGACCGGGTCGGCGAGCCCCTTGATCGGCACCGGGCCGAGCGGGGTGACCTGGACGAAGCCCTCGGCCAGGCGCAGCGTCCCGGCGGTGAGCCGGATGCTGCCCGGCGCCGCGAGCTGCTCCATGCGGGCCGCCAGGTTCGTGGTCTGGCCCACCGCGGAGTAGTCCATGCGGAGGTCGCTGCCGATCGAGCGCACCACGACGTCACCGGAGTTGAGGCCGACGCGGATCTGCATCTCCACGCCCTGCGCTCGGCGCAGCTCGTCCGAGTAGTGCCGCACGGCCTCCTGCATCCGGAGCGCGGCATAGCACGCGCGCACCGCGTGGTCTTCATGGGCCAGCGGCGCGCCGAAGAGCGCCATGATGCCGTCGCCCATCACCTGGTTCACGGTGCCCTCGTAGTGGTGGACCGCATCCATCATCAGCGTGAGGACGGGATCGAGGAGCTTGCGCGCCTCCTCGGGGTCGCGGTCGCCGAGCAGCTCCATCGAGCCCTTGACGTCGGCGAAGAGGACCGTGACCTGCTTGCGCTCGCCCTCGAGGGCCGCCTTAGAGGTGAGGATCTTCTCCGCGAGGTGCTTCGGAGTATAGGACTCGGGAGGGGCTCCGGTGTGTGCCGTGGCGGGCGGAGTGGCCGCCGCAGCGGCCTGACCGCACTCCTTGCAGAACTTCGCTCCGGCGGGGAGCTCGGTGCCGCAGGCCCCGCACGGGCGGGCCAGCCGGCGGCCACACTCCAGGCAGAACTTGGCGTCGCCCGGGTTCTCGTGCCGGCACTGAGGACAGCGGCTCACGCGAGCTCCTTCAGCTCCGCCTTCGCCTGCGTGAGCCAGTACCGCATGTCCATCTCGCCGAACATCGTCCCTGCCGTCGTGACGTGCTCCCGCGCCTCCTGCCGCTTGCCGGTGCGCCGGGACAGCTTGCCGAGGCCGAGGTGGCAATGGGCGACGAGCGGGCGCATGCCGAGCTCGTCGGCCAGGGCCAGGGCCTGGCGGTAGTGTGCCTCCGCGGCATCGAACTCGACGCGGTCAGGATTGGCCGCGATGTCGCCGAGCAATCGCAGGACGTGGGCCTCCACCCCCCGTTCGCCGCGCTCTCGAGCCGCCGCGAGCCCGCCCTGGGCGATCCGGGTGGCGTCCGCCAGCCGCCTGTCGAGGAGGTACGCCCCGCCGAGCGCCCCGACGCGGCCGGCCCACCATGACCACATCACGCCCTGCTCGGCGATGCCACGGGCGGCGTCCTCCATCAGTGCGATCCCCTCGGCGCGGCGCCCGGTCCAGTGGTACGCCGCTCCCAGCGCCCCGGCGAAGTAGTGAAGCAGCCAGGGAACCTCGCTCGTCCGGCAGAGATCGAGGCCGCGCTCCAGCGGGGCCACGGCGCCCGCGAAGTCGCCCTGATCGAGTGTGAGGGTGCCGAGGCCGAAGAGGGGGTAGACAAGTGTGTAGACGTGCCCGGCCTCCTCCGCGATGTGCATCGCCTCGCGGAGACGCCGGAACGCCTCGGCGAACCGTCCGAGCGCCCCGAGCGCCTTGGCAAGCGTGTCCCGCACGTCCGCGCCCGAGATGGCGCCCTCACCGAATCGCTTCTGCGCCAGGCCCTCCGGGATCAGCGCGAGCGCGGCCTCGCAGTGCCGGACGGCCTCGCGGTACTGGCCTCCCACCCTGTACGCTAGGCCAAGATAGTTGTTGGCGACAACCTGGATAGCGACGTCCGCCTGCGACTCGCCGATGGCCAGGGCGCGAAGTCCGGTCTGGATCGCCGCCGCAAAGTCGCCGGCCATCCCGAGCGGGATCACCTTGAAGGTCAGCGCGCGGGCGAGGCGGCGCTGGTCGCCGACGGCCTCGGCGAGGGCTTCGGCCTCGTCGAGGAGGGCGCGCACCCGTCCCCCCTCGCCGAGCGGCTGGAGCGCGTTGCGGAGGTCGAAGCGGAGGTCGAGGGACTCGGCGATCGCGTCGGGATGCTCCGGCAATCGCCGGAGGGCGTCGAGCGCCTGCTCGAAGCAAGTGGCCGCCTCGCGATGGGCCGAGCGCAGGAAGACCTTGGTGCCGGCCTGGCGCAGGTAGCGCACCGCCTTGTCCCACACCTCGCCCTGCCGCGCGTGGTGGGCCAGCCGCTCGACGTGCTCGACGAGGCGATCGGCGTGCAGGCGCTCGATGGCGGCTGCCACCGCGGCGTGAAGATCGCGCCGGCGCTCCCCCAGCAGGCCCGCGTAGGCCACGTCGTGGGTCAGCGCGTGCTTGAAGGTGAATTCCAGATCCGGGAAGACCTGCGTCTCGTAGAGGAACTCCGCCTCCTGCAGGTGTCCGAGCCCCCGCCGCAGGGTCTCCTCCGGCTGCTCCGCGATGGCCGCCAGCAGCGCACAGGGCACGTCCTTGCCGATCACCGAGGCCGCCTGCAGGAGCCGCTTCTCCTCCGCCGGCAACCGGTCGATCCGCGCCGCCAGGATCGTCTGCACCGTGGCCGGCACCTGCAATGCCTCCACCGGCCGCGTCAGCCGGTACGCCCCCCGCTCCCCCGCCAGCGCCCCCGTCTCCACCAGCGTCCGCACCGTCTCCTCCAGGAAGAAGGGGTTGCCCCGCTTCACCAGCATCTGCGTCAAGGGGACCAGCCCCGGGTCCGGCCCGAGCAACGCCGCCAGCAGCTCCGCCGCGCTTCCGGTGGGCAGGGTGTCGAGCCGGAGCTGGGAGTAGGCCGTCTTGCTCCCCCAGCGGTGCTCATACCCGGGGCGGTAGTTAACGAGGAGCAGGAGGCGGGCGGACCCGAGGCTCTCCACCAGGCTGTCGAGCAGGGCCTGGGTCTCGCTATCGACCCAGTGCAGGTCCTCGAAGACCACGAGCAGCGGCTGAGCCTTGCTCTCCCGCAGCAGCAGCCACTTGACCGCATCCAGCGTGCGCTGGCGGCGCTGGGGCGGATCCAGGTCGTGCCAGGCCGCGTCCTCCACCGGCACGTCGAGGAGCGCGAGCAGCGGGGGCAGCAGGGGCTCGAGCGAGCGGTCCAGGCCCAGCACTCGCCCCAGCACCTTGGCGCGCATCTCCCGGTGGTCGTCCCGGTCGCCGATCTTGAAGTAGCCCTTCAGCAGGTCGACCACGGGCAGATAGCTGGTGGACTTGCCGTAGGAGACTGACAGGGCCTCCAGGATCAGCCAGTCCTGCACCCGATGCGAGTGGGTGAACTCGTAGGTGAGCCGCGACTTCCCGACCCCGGCCTCGCCGACAATGGCGACTACCTGGCCGTGGCCGGCGTCGGCCTGACCGAGGACTTGTCGCAGGTGCTCAATCTCGCCGGCGCGGCCCACGAAGCGCGTGAGGCCCCGGAGCGCCGCGGCCTGCAGCCGCGTCCGCGCCGTCCCTGTCCCCGTCAGCTCGAAGAGCTCGATCGGGTCGGGGAGGCCCTTCACTGGAATGGGGCCGAGCGACCTCACCTCGACGTAGCCCTCGGCGAGCCGCACGGTCTCGGCGGTCAGCCGGACGGTCCCGGGTGGCGCCAGCTGTTCCATCCGGGCCGCGAGGTGGGTCGTCTGGCCCACCGCCGTGTAGTCCATGCGGAGATCGCTGCCGACCGTGCGGACGACGACCTCCCCCGAGTTGAGGCCGACCCGAATCTGCACCTCCACCCCGTGCACGCGGCGCGTGTCGTCCGCATAGCGCTTCAGCGACTCCTGCATGCGGAGCGCGGCATAGCACGCGCGGAGCGCGTGATCCTCGTGGGCGAGCGGCGCGCCGAAGAGGGCCATGATGCCGTCGCCCATAACCTGGTTGACGGTGCCTTCGTACTGATGGACCGCTTCCATCATCAGCGTGAGGACGGGATCGAGAAGCTTGCGCGCCTCCTCCGGGTCCCGGTCGCCGAGCAGCTCCATCGAGCCCTTGACGTCGGCGAAGAGGACCGTGACCTGCTTGCGCTCGCCCTCGAGGGCGGCCTTGGAGGTGAGGATCTTCTCCGCAAGGTGCCTGGGAGTATAGGTTTCGGGAGTGGGCGAACGTCCTGCAACTCCGGCACCGGGGGTGACCGGCTGGCCGCATTGGAGGCAAAAGCGGGCGCTGCCCGGTAGCTCCGAGCCACAGGCGCCGCACTCAAGCGTCAGCGGCGCGCCGCAGCCGAGGCAGAACCTCGCGTGGACCGGGTTGTCCTGCTGGCACCGCAGACACTTCATGTTGCGGGTTGCCTCCAGTTGGCTGGGCCGGGTCGGCCGGCTTCGTGGGACGAGTGCGCCGACCTTAGCCGGAGTCGCCTCCGAGCGTCAAGGTCGGTTGACGCCTTCCCGAGGGCGTGACAGGATTCGTCTCGACTCATGGCCACCGCGACCCGCTCCACGCTGCACACCCCGCTCTGTGATCTCCTCGGGATCCGGTATCCGGTTTGCCAGGCGGGAATGGCCTTCGTGGCCCGCTCGGGCCTCGCGGCGGCGGTGTCGCAGGCGGGCGGGCTGGGCGTGCTGGCGGCGGCGCATGGCTCGCCCGCCGAGCTGCGCGCGGAGATCCGCCGCGTGCGCGAGCAGACCGACCGGCCCTTCGGCGTGGACATCCTCTTCGCGACCGTGAAGACGTCAGGCACGGAGACTGACCGGTTCACCGACGACGTGCGCGGCTGGGTGGACGTGACGTTGGAGGAGCGCGTGCCGGTGCTCGTGGCCGGGCTGGGAAGCCCGGGGTCGGTGACCGAGGACGCGCATCGTCTGGGCATCAAGGTGATGGCCCTCTGCGGCAACGTGAAGCAGGCCCGCGTTCTCGTCGCCTCGGGGGTGGATGTCGTCATCGCGCAGGGGCACGAGGCGGGCGGGCATACCGGGCGGGTGGCCGGGCTCGTGCTGCTCCCGGCGGTCGTGGACGCGGTGGCGCCGGTGCCGGTGGTGGCAGCGGGCGGCATCGCCGACGGCCGCGGCCTTGCCGCCGCGCTGGCACTGGGCGCGGTGGGCGTCTGGATGGGCACGCGCTTCATCGCCAGCCCCGAGGCGCACTGTCACGAGAACTATCGCAAGAAGGTCGTCGCCATCGACGAGGAGGGCACGGTGGTGACGCGCGCGGTATCCGGCAAGCCGAACCGCCAGATCCGGAACGCATTCACCCGGGAGTGGGAGAAGCGCGAGGCGGAGATCCAGCCCTTTCCCGTCCAGTTCGAGCGGGTGGGCAAGCCCGCCGCGATCCGCGCGCGCGAGGATGGTGACATCGAGAACGGCAGCGCGGCCTGCGGCCAGTCCGCGGGCCTCATCCACGACGTCCGCCCCGCGGGCGAGCTCATCGCGACCCTCGTGGACGAGGCCAGCGCCGTGCTCGCGCGCCTGCCGCGCTGAAGGCCGGCCCAGCTCATGGCGCTGGATTTTGCCCTCGACCCCGAGCAGGAGGTGCTGGTCCGGACCATCCGCGCCTTCGCCCAGCGCGAGCTGTCGCCGCATAGCGCCCAGTGGGATCGCGACCGCGTCTTCCCCGCCGAGGCCTGGCGCCAGATGGGCGCGCTGGGCCTGCTGGGATTGCGCGTTCCCGCCGCGCTGGGCGGCCAGGAGGCCGACCTGGTCACGGTCGGCCTCGCCATGGAGGAGATCGCCCGCGGCGATTTCTCCTGCACCTACGGCATCCAGCTCTCGACGCTGGCGGGCGAGATCATCGGCAAGCGCGGGGACGCCGCGCTCCGCGAGCGCTGGCTGCCGCCGATGACCCGGGGCGAGGTCATCATCGCCCTGGCCCTGACCGAGCCCGGGGTGGGCTCGGACGCGGCGCGACTGACCATGCGGGCCGAGCGCGACGGCGACGACTATCTGCTCACCGGCGAGAAGTCGGGGATCAGCCTCGGCATGGCCGCTCAGGCGGTGATCGTCTTCGCGCGCACGGGCGAGGGCGGCGCCCGTGGCGTCACCGCCTTCCTGGTTCCACTCGACGGTCCCGGGGTGGCGCGGAGCCCCCTGCGCGACATGGGCTCGCATGCCATCGCCCGCGCCGTCCTGGCCTTCGATCGCGTACGCGTGCCCGCCTCGCATCGCCTCGGGGCCGAGGGCACGGGCTTCTACGAGGTGATGCGCGGCTTCGACTTCAACCGGGCGCTCGATCTCGCTGGCCTGCCTGGGCGCCGCGCAGATCTCGCTCGAGGAGACCATGGCCTACGTGAAGGAGCGCCAGGCCTTCGGCCGCCCGCTCGCGCGCTTCGAGGGCGTGACGTTCCCGATCGCGGAGGCGGCGACCTGGATCGAGGCGGCCCGCGGCCTCTGCCTGCGCGCGCTGTGGCTGGCCGACCGGAACGCGCCCTGCACGAAGGAATCCGCCATGGTGAAGTGGTGGGTGCCGCGGATGGCGGTGGACACCATTCACCAGTGCCTGCTCCTGCACGGCCACTACGGCTACACGGACGAGCTGCCCTTCGAGCGGCGCATGCGCGACGTGATGGGGCTCGAGATCGGCGACGGCACCGCCGAGGTGATGAAGATCGTGGTGGCCCGCGAGCTGCTGGGACGCGAGAGCCTGCCCTACTAGCGCCGCAGTCGACTCTATCCCGAGGAGAGCCCGTATGCCCGACGGCGTGACCCTACCGAGCCTTACCATCTCGCACCTGGCCGAGGCGCCGTGTCCGCCCACCGCCGCCAATGCCACCTGGCCCAACGTCCTCCTCACGCGTGTCGGCGACCTGGCCGCTCAGCTGGGGCCGGGCGCCTGGGCCAAGCGGATCATCGCCGACGAGCGGCAGCTGGTGACGCTGATCTCGAGCCCGCCCGGCACCGGCAACCGGCCGCACTGGCATCGGGACTTCGACGAGTGGTGGGTGGTGCTGGGCGGCCGGCTCGAGTGGGAGCTGACCGGAGGGACCAAGCTCGAGGCCGCGAAGGACGACATCGTCTGGGTGCCACGGGGCACCGTGCACCATATCCGTACCGCCGGCGCCGAACGCTCCCTCCGGCTCGCCGTGGCCATGCCGCCCGCCGCCCACTACTTCAGCCCCTGCGAGCAATGCGGCTTCACCGACGACGGGCCGCGCGAGTGGCGCGCGTAGCGCCGGTCTCGGGCTAGCCGCCGGGATCGTAGGGCCGGCCCTTCGCGAGGAGCGTGCGGAGCCCGACGTCCAGGCTCGCGAAGGCGGGGTCGGCCTCGGCCCCGACGCCGTCGAGGGTCTTGCTGAAAAAACAGCGGGCGGCCGCCGTGAGCACGATGTCGAGGATCTCGGCGTCGGCGAAGCCCTGACGACGGAGCTCGTCGAGATCGGCCGCCGTCACGGTGTGCGCCTCGCGCGTCACCTTCTCCGCGAACGCCATCATCGCGACTTCGGCCCGCGTGAGCCCGGCCGTGCGATAGTCCCGGGCGATGGCGCTGACCTCGTCCTCGGTGAAAATCTGGCTGCGCAGGAGGGCTGCGCTGTGGGCGAGCATGCAGTAGGTCGAGCGGAGGGCGCCGGCGGCAGCGAGGGTGACCAGCTCGTAGCGCCGCGGGGTCATGTTGCCGCGGATCGCTCCGAGGAGCTGCCCCCAGGCGGAGAACACCTCGGGCCGGTGGGCGAAGGCCTTGAGGTAGTTCGGCACATGGCCGAGCTGTGCCTGGTTCTTCTCGTAGAGTTCGCGCGCCTTGTCGGAGAGCTCGTCGAGGGGAATCTCGCGGATGTACGCCATGGGGCTGGCCTCCTGGTGCGCAGTGTACCGCGGAGCGAAAGAGGGAGCGCTTGACCGGCTCGCGCCCGCCCGCTAGGCTCGGGCGTCGTGACCTCACTCGCGGGGCGCGTGGCGGTGGTAACGGGCGGGTCGCGCGGCATCGGCCGCGCCATCGCGCGCCGGCTCGCCGCGGACGGCGCCGATTGCGCGCTGACCTACCGGCAGCACGCGGAGGAGGCTCGGGCGGCCGTCGCGGAGATCGAGACGCTGGGCCGCCGGGCGATCGCGGTGCCGCTCGAGCTGGCCGAGCCGTCCGACGTGGGGCCGGCGTTCGAGCGCATCGGCGAGGCCTTCGGACGCGTGGACATCCTCGTCGCCAGTGCGGCCGCCACCGCCTTTCGCCCCATGCTCGAGCAGAAGCCGCACAATGTCCGGCGGACGCTGGCCATCTCCATCGAGAGCTTCGTGGCCGCGGTGCAGGGGGCCGCGCGCCTGATGGCGGGGCCGGGGCGCATCATCGCCATCTCGGGGATCGACAGCTTCCAGGGCATGACCGGCCACGGCATGCTCGGAGCGGCCAAGGCGGGCGTGGAGAGCCTGGTGCGGACCCTCGCGCTCGAGCTGGGCGCGCGCGGCATCACGGTGAACGGCGTGAACCCCGGCTTCATCGAGACGGATTCCTCGCGGTACTACGTGGAGCAAGGGCTCGGTCGCGACTATGCGGAAGCGACCGCGGGGCTGCGCGCCGCCACCCCGGTGCGTCGCCTCGGTACGGTCGAGGACGTGGCCGGCCTGGTCGCCTACCTGGCCTCGGACGCCGCGGGATTCCTCACCGGCCAGACCCTGGTGCTCGACGGGGGCCTGACCATCGTCTCGCCGTTGAGCCGGCTGGAGGAAGGGCGGCAGGGAGGAGCCTCATGACCTGCGTGCTCCTCGAGCGCGACGGTGCCGTCGCCCGCTTCGTCCTCAACCGCCCGGCGCAGCTCAATGCCGTGAGCCCCGAGCTGCTCGAGGATCTGGATCGGGCTTGCGCGGCCGTCGAGGCGGATCCCACCGTAGCCGTCGTGACCCTGACCGCGGCCGGCCGCGCCTTCTGCGCGGGCGCCGACCTCCGCGTCGTCCAGCAGCTCGCGCCGGATCCCGTGCGCTGGCGCGAGTTCATGGCGCGCTGGCGCCAGGTCTACGACCGCGTGGAGCGGCTGCCGGTGCCGGTGATCGCGGGCGTGCACGGCATGGCGCTGGCGGGCGGGCTCGAGCTCACCCTCGTCTGCGACCTCGTCGTGGCCGACGAGGCCGCACGGCTGGGCGACCAGCACGCCAACTTCGGACTGGTCGCGGGGGGCGGCGGCAGCCAGCGCCTGCCGCGGCTGATCGGCGCGCGCCACGCCAAGGAGCTGATGCTGCTCGGCGGCTGGCTGAGCGCTCAGGAGGCGCTGGCCTGGGGCCTCGTCAACCGCGTGGTGCCGGCGGGGCAGGTGGAGACAGCGGTGAGAGAACTCGCGCGCGAGCTCGCCGCAAAGAGCGCGGCGGCGGCGCGGGCCGTGAAGATGCTCGTGGACCGCGGCCTCGACCTCCCGCTCCCGCAGGGGCTCGATCTCGAGGGCGAGGAGGTGGCCCGCCACATGCGAGGCGCCGACGCCGCCGAGGGCCTCCGCGCCTTCGTGGAGAAGCGCGCGCCCCGCTTCGGACGGGGAGGCACCGAAGCTAACGGGCCATGACGTCGTCGCAGGTTACATGCTGTCCCTGGCCGCTGCGCGATTCGCTTTGGGGTGCAGGACGTCGATCGCCCAGCCCAGGTCCAGGCGCTCTCCGAGCCAGTCGGGGTGGGCCGTGCGCGCGTCGATGCGAAGACCCTCGGCGTCGTGACGCGCCCGGAGCGTCTCCTCGGAATCTCCGAGTCCCACCGCGGGCGGCGGCACCTCAGGGAGCGGGCGGCCGTCGGGTCGCCGGAACTGGAGCGTCCCGTCGGGCCCGCGCGCGACCTGGATAGCCCTCCTCGTGCACCGCGCGGTGATGCCGGCGACATAGCAGCGCGAGATTCGAGAGCTTCGTCGGGCCGCCCTGCGCCCAGTGGTGGAGATGATGCGCCTCGGCGACCCGAACGCCGCACCCGGGAAAGCGACAGCCCCGGTCCCGATGCTGGAGCGCGCGGCGTGAGAGCCGGGCGGAATGGTCCGGGTCCGCGCGCCGATCGCCACGACATGCCCTCTCTTCCCATGGCGCATCACTGTGCGGCTCGCGTCACACGTGAGTCGTCGCGACGTTTCCGCGGAAACGTGGGCGCCGTCCTCCAGCAGCGACTGTCCCGGCTGATCCGGGTCGGCCAGCACCGCGGCGTCGACATGGACCACCACCTGATACCGCTCGCCCGGGGCGCCCGGATCGAGGGCGTGGTGCAGCGCGGACTCCGCCACCAGCGCCAGCGCATCCGCCTGCTGCTGGGCTACCGTCGGAGGCTTCTCCACCGGCTCTGCCGCCTCCGCTGGCTCCGATGTTGCCGGCGTGCGGTTCCCGCTGCGTTCTGATAGAGCACCTCGCGCCCCGCCTCCAGTGCACGCCGCAGGAGCGCCCCCGCCTCCGGGGTGAGCCGGCCCCGCACCACCACCATGCCGTCCTCGTCCTCGTAGACCTGGAGTCCCGCGGCCTTCGTGCTGCCGGGCGGCCTTCCGCGCCTCGGCCCGACGATCCACTTGCCGCCAGCCGCTGCACGATGCGCTCGACATGCGCGGCCGTGCCCGCCCGCCCGACGGCGAGCAGACCGAGCTTCGGTCTCCGGCGTGGCGACGCGAGTGAGCGCACGGACCTTGGAATAGGACAGCTCCCCGCGGGCCAGGGCCTCGGCGAGCCGCGGCAGCGTCCCGAGGGCGCGCGCGACGCGGACCCGCTCGCGCGCCGCGCCCTTGTCGAGCCCCACCCGCCAGCCGAGCCACTCGGCGCAGGAGGGGAAGCCCGTGTTCCACCCGCCCCGCGCGTCGAACTCGCGGATCAGGGCCAGCAGCCGCGCGGTGGCGGCGTCGAGGTGCGCGGACAGCTCCGCGATCTCGTCGCCGAGCCGCTCCAGCTCGGCGGTGGGTGGGGGCGTGGCCAGCACGGCGGACGTCTGAGATCCCATGGCGAGTCCTCCCTCTCGGCTGGGCCGACTCTACACCCTGGTTTTCGCGACTCCGGAACGCGTGCGGAGCGAGCGATCGGGCGGCGTCGAATGATTTTCGATCGCGCGCTGTCCGACCGCGCGCCGGTGGGCCAAGGCGGGCGGCTGGGCCACGATTTACCGAGGGCGGTCTGCGCATGAGCGATGCGCCCGGCCGAAGCTGTCAAGCGGAAAAGTGCGAGATGCTCCCTCGCGACCACGCCGCCGAGTTGGAGTAGAGTATGGCGCGCGGCCCTGTGGCCCAGGTCCGACGCCGTCGTTCACACCCACGCGGAGGAGCGGTCATGCCCAGCGTACGGTCCCTGATCACGATCGTGACGTCACTCCTGCTCGTCGCCGCGCTCGCGGTGCCGGCGGTCGCGCAGGCGCCGGCGGCCAAGACGCAGTGGAAGATGCAGAGCAGCTGGCCCGCGGCGGACTTTCACCAGGTCAATCCCAAGGGCCTCGTGGAAAAGATCGCCGAGATGACGGGCGGCCGCCTCCAGGTCGATCTGCAGCCCGCCGGCACCGTCGTGCCGGCCTTCGAGGTCCTGGACGCGGTGAACCGGGGCATCATCGACGCGGGCCACTCGTGGCCCGGCTTCTGGACCGGGAAGCACCCGGCGGCGACGCTGTTCGGCAGCGCGCCGGGGGGACCGTACGGCATGAACGCCGAGGACTACCTCGGGTGGATCTACCTCGGCGGCGGGCTCGAGCTCTACAACGAGCTCCTCCAGAAGGAGATGAAGATGAACGTCGTGGTCTTCCCGACCTTCGGGGAGACCCCGGAGCCGCAAGGCTGGTTCCGCAAGGCCATCAAGTCCCCCGCCGACCTCAAGGGGCTCAAGTTCCGCGCCACCGGCATCTCGGCGGAAGTCTTCAAGGAGATGGGGATGGCGGTGGTGAGCATCCCACCCGGCGAGATCGTGCCGGCGCTCGAGCGGGGCGTGGTGGACGCCGCCGAGTTCAGCGATCCCAGCGCCGACATGGCGATCGGCCTCCACCAGGTGCGGAAGTTCTATCACATGCCGGGCATCCATCAGCCGACCGGCATCATGGAGCTGCAGATCAACAAGGCGAAGTGGGAGGCCCTGCCGGCGGACGTGAAGTCGATCGTGAAGCACGCGGCCATGGCCGAGGCGCTGCACTACACGCTCAAGATGCTCGACCGCAACAGCCAGGATCTGGTCACGCTCGTGAGCAAGCACGGCGTCACCGTCGTCGAGACGCCGCGCGAGGTCTTCGACGAGATCCTCAAGGCCTGGGACAAGGTTGCGGAGCGCAAGGCCAAGGAGAATCCGTTCTTCGCCAAGGTGCTGGAGTCGCAGAAGGCCTGGGCCCAGCGCGTGGTGCCGTACCGCCGGTGCTGCCATCCGCCCTACGAGTTCGCCGCCGACTACTACTGGAAGGGCGTCAACCCGTACAAGATCGTCAAGCCCTGAGCGTCTTCTCCATGAAGACGCTCAGCGGGTCCGGCGTGTAGCCGGCGAAGGGCGCGATCTCCACGAAGCCCGCCGCGCGGAAGAGGCCCAGGGCCTCCGGCTGGTGGATCCCGGTCTCGAGGCAGAGACGCGTGAGCCGCTCCCGCCGCGCCTGCTCCTCGAGGGCGGCGAGGAGGCGCCGGCCCAGGGCGAGGCCGCGCGCCCGCGGGGGCACGTAGAGGCGCTTCACCTCGCCGTAGCCCGCGGGGTCGACGCGAAGGGCGACACAGCCCAGGGCCTCGCCCTCACGCCGGGCCACGAAGAAGCGGATGTCGGGCTGCGCCAGGGTCTCGATGTCGAGCAGGTGGTTGCTCGCGGCGGGGTAGAGCGCCCCGAGATATTCGTCCAGCTCCTCCACCAGGCGCACGATCTCGGCCTGGCGGGGCGACTCCGGCGCGATGGTGATGGTCACGCCCGAAGGTCAGCGGGCGGTCAGGCCGCCGTCCACCGGCATGGCCTGGCCGGTGACGAAGGAGGCGGCGTCTGAGCAGAGCCACACCACCGCTTCGGCGATCTCATCCGGCGTTCCAATTCGCCCAATTGGCTCGATGTGGCTCACACGCTCCTCGAGCCCTGGCTGACTCGCCAGAAAGGGCGCCGTCATGCCGGTGCGAATATAGCCGGGGCACACCGCGTTGATGCGGATGCCCTCGCGCGCGTACTCCAGCGCGGCGGTGCGGGTGAGGCCCACCACCCCGTGCTTGCTCACCGTGTAGGCCGCGTGGCGGGGGAAGCCCTGGAGCCCGGCCACGGAGGCGGTGTTCACGATGGCGCCGCCGCCCTGGGCGAGCATGCGCGGGATCTCCGCCTTCATGCAGAGCCAGACGCCGGTGAGGTTCACGGCCAGGACGCGCGCCCAGGTCTCGGCGCCATAGTCGGCGGTGCGGGCCTGCTCGCCGGGAATGCCGGCGTTGTTGAAGGCGCAGTCGAGCCGGCCGAAGCGGCGCACCGTCTCGTCCACCATGGCGGTCACGTCCGCCTCGCGGGAGACGTCGGCGCGCACGAAGCAGGCCTCGCCGCCCGCGGCCTTGATGAGGCGCACCGTCTCATCGCCGCCCTCGGCGGCCACGTCCGAGACGGCCACCCGCGCACCGTCGCGCGCAAAGGCCAGCGCCGCCGCGCGGCCGATCCCGGAGGCGCCGCCGGTGACCAGCGCCACCCGGCCCGTGAGGGAGGCCATCACACCCGGGTGGCGCGATCGGCCCAGTAGGGCTCGCGGAGCACGCGCTTGATGAGCTTGCCCGCGGCGTCTCGCGGGAACTCCTGGTGGAAGGAAACCTCGCGGGGCGCCTTGTAGTCGGCGATGTGCTCGCGGGCGAAGCGCACCACCTCGTCCGCGGTGAGCTGGGCGCCCGGGCGGGGCTGCACCGCCGCGTGCACGCGCTCTCCCCACTCCTCGTCGGGCACCCCGAACACCGCCACGTCCTCGATGTCGGGATGGCGATGCAGGGCGTCCTCGATCTCGGCGGGGTAGATGTTCACTCCGCCGGAGATGATCATGTCCCGCTTCCGATCGCAGATGTAGTAGAAGCCCTCCGGGTCCACGTAGGCCACGTCCCCCACCGAAAGCCACTCCCCGCGCTGCGTCTCCTGGGTGGCCTGGGGATTCCGGTAGTACCCGTCGAAGACGCCCGGGTAGCGGCGGATGTAGAGCTCGCCGGGCTCTCCCATCGGCAGGGGGGTGCCGTCGTCGTCCAGGATGGCCAGCTCGATGCCCGGCGCGGCTCGGCCGCAGGAGCCGGGCTTTCGCAGCACGTCCTCGGGCCGGAGGATGGTGTTCACGCTGAGCTCGGTGGAGCCGTAGAACTCGTAGAGGGAGGGCCCGAAATACGCCATCGCCTGCTCCTTGACCCGCATGGGGCAGGGGGCCGCCGCCACCACGAGCACGCGCATGGAGGAGACGTCGTAGCGCGCGCGGGTGGACTCGGGCAGGTCCACGATGCGCTTGACCAGGGTCGGCGCCATGAAGGTGCTGGTGCAGCGATGGGCCTGGATGAGGCGGAGCGCTTCCTCCGCGTCGAACTTCCGCATCACCACCACGCGGCCGCCGAACATCTGGGTCGTCATGGCGAAGGAGCCGGGGGCGGAGTGATAGAGCGGGCCCGCGGCGAGATGGACGTGGGGCTCGGCGAGGTCGAGCGCCTCGAGAAAGCGCATGGTCACCTGGGGATCCACCGCGCCGCGGATCGCGCCCTTGGGCCGCCCGGTGGTGCCGCCGGTGTAGATCATGGAGCCGCCCAGCCCCTGCGCGGCGTCCGCAGGCGGGGGCTCGGGCCGCCCGCGCGCGACGAGATCGTCGAGATGCTCGGCCCAGGGCCGGCGCTCCTTGCCCATGCAGATCCAGTGGCGGACCTTGGCGGCGTTCGGCCGTACCGCTTCCGCGACGGGGAGGAACGCATCGCCCACGAAGACGGCGGCGGCGTCGGCATTGTCGAGGATATAGGTGACTTCCTCGGGGGTGAGCCGGTGGTTCATCGGCGCCGCCACCGCGCCGATGGCGCGCACGGCGGCGGGGGCGATCATGCAGTCGAGCGAGTTGTGCTCGTAGACGATCACGTTGTCGCCGCGCCCGATGCCGAGCGCGCGCAGCGAGAAGGCGAGGCGATTGCGCCGGTCGAGCTCTTCCGCCCAGGTGAGCCGATGCTCGCCTTCGATCAGCGCGATGGCCTGCGGCTGCTTGGCCGCGTACGCCGCGATAAAATCCATCAGGCGTCGACTTCCTTCAGGTACTCCCCCACGAGGCGGTTGAAGGTATCCGCGCGCTCGAAGTAGACGGAGTGGCCCGACCTGGGCACGCGCGCCAGCCGGCCCTTGGGCAGGAGCGTGACGAGGGTCTCGATGGCGGGCGTGGGGATCACCACGTCCTCCTCCCCGGTGATGCAGAGGACCGGCATGGTCAGCGCGGCGAGGGCCGACGGGGGAGTATTGCGCATGGACCAGAGCTTCTTGCGCGTGGCTTCCATGTCCAGGCCGAGGCGCAGGCGGCCGATGGCCTGGTAGAGGTACTGGAGCGCGGGCTGCTCCGCTTCCATGGTGGCACCGGCGGCCGGTGAGATGCCCCGCGCCACGAGATCGGCCTGCGCCCGGGTGAACTCGGGCGCGGCGAGGACACGGTCGATGTCCGGATGGGAGACGGTGCCGACCGTGCAGGCGAGCACGAGCCCCCGCACCTTTCGCGGCTCGCGGAGCGCGTAGCCGAGGCAGGTCCAGCCGCCCATGGATTGCGCCACCAGGCGCACCTCGGGCAGGCGGAGATGCTCGATCAGCGCGGCGAGGTCGTCCACGAAGCCGAGCGGGCCGACCGCCCCCGGTCCCGCTTCCGAGGGCGAGAAGCCCCGGTGGGCGAAGGTGACGCAGGTGTAGCGGTCACGGAAATGGGGCACCTGCTGCCACCAGGAGAGGTGATTGCCGCCCAGTCCGTGCGCGAAGATCAGCGCGGGGCCCCGGCCTTCGGTCTCGTAGTAGAGCCGGCAGTCCGGACGATCGAGATAGGCCATGGCGCGGGCTCAGACGAGGAAGCGGTTGACCGCGGTGGCAACGGCTTCGGGGCGCTCGTAGGGCAGCATGTGTCCGGCCTCCGGGAAGATCTCGATGGTGGCGTGCGGGAGCAGCTCGGCCCAGCGCGCGGCGTAGGCGGGCGGGATGAGGCGATCCTCCGCGCCCCAGAGCACGAGCGTGGGCGCGGTGAGACGGTACAGGCGCTTGGAGAGCCGCCGGTTGGGGATGGGGAAGAGGATTTTCCCCGCCATGGCCAGCCGGCGCGCATTGCCGATGTAGAAGTCCTTCAGCGCGTCCATGTCGTTGAGGTCGAGCCCGCCGGTGAGGAGCGTCGCGCCCTGGACGGGATCGGCGAAGAGCAGGCCCGGGATCTCGAAGGGCAGCGCGGCGAAGATATCCGGGATCGGCTGGGCGTCCAGCCAGAGGCCGGCCGCGCTCACGAGGACGAGGCGGCCGAGATCGTGGGGAGCGAGGCAGGCCATCTCGGCGGCGATCATGCCGCCCATGGAGTGGCCGATCAGATGCGGGCGGCGGAGCCCGAGGGCCTCCACCACGTCCCAGCCATGCAGCGCGAAGTCGAGCATGTCCTCCAGCAGGTCCTCGCCGGTGGACTCGCCGTAGCCCGGCCACTCGGGGGCGAGGACATGGTGCCGCTGCGCGAGGTCGTCGAGGAAGGGATTGTCGCGGAGGAGCCCGCCGGCGCCATGGAAGAAGACGAGCGGCGCCCCGCTCCCGGCCTCGAACACGCGGCACCGGATGCCGCGGCGGGTCTCGACCGTTCTCGCCTTCATGGCCGCCGTGACCCGCTGCCGCGACTGTCCGGGACGCGCTTCGGCCCCACCGCCTCGCCGCCGCCCACCGGCGGCAGCCCGGCGGGCCGCAGCCGGTCTTCCATGGGCTTGATCCACCAGCGATCGTCGTGCGCCCACTCCGGCCAGACGTCGCGGAGCTTGGGCATGACCTTCTCCGCGAAGAGCTTGGTGGAATAGCGCGTCTTCCAGTCCGGCATGTTGCCCTTGTGGAAGAGGCAGAAGACATGGCCCACGCGCAGCCCCTTGATGCACTCCTCGAGCTGCTGGCGGACGGTCTCGGGGCTGCCCGCGATGACGAAGCGCTCGTCCACGATCTGCTTCCAGGTGAGGTGCTGCAGGATCTTCTGCGCGTCCTGGCGGAGCTGGGAGAGCGCGCCGTACTTGATGGTGTTGATGGTGCGGTAGCCGGGCGGGTCCGCGAAGGGCGGGAAGATGTGGAGGCAGCGGTTGAAGAAGTAGAGGCAGTGCTCGGCGTAGAGCTCCTCCGCCTGGGCGTCGGTCTCCGCCACGCAGATGATCTGGGCGAAGGCGGCGCGATAGGGCGAGGCGTCCTTCCCCCGCTCGGCCACGCGGTTCCAGTACCCCTCCATGAGCTGCTTGGCGCGGAGATAGCCGAAGAAGGAGAGGTAGGAGTAGTTGTAGTCGTGGTCGAGGCAGAAGTCCCAGGTCTCGATGGAGCCGCCGCCCGGCACGTAGATGGGCGGGTGGGGCTTCTGGATGGGCTTGGGCCAGCAGTTCACGTAGCGGAGCTGATTGTACTTGCCGTCGAAGGCGAAGGGCTCGTCCTCGGCCCAGGCCCGCATGATCAGCTCATGCGCCTCGCGGTACTTGTCGCGGGTGAGCGCCGGGATCTGGCCGTAGCAGAAGTTGGTGTCCATGGAGGTGCCCACCGGGAAGCCCGCCACCAGGCGTCCGCCCGAGAGCACGTCGAGCATGGCGAACTCCTCGGCCACGCGGATGGGCGGATTGTAGAGCGCGATGGAGTTGCCGATCACGCACAGCGCGGCCTTGGAGGTGCGGCGGGCCAGCCCGGCGGCAATGAGGTTGGGCGAGGGCATGAGGCCGTACCCGTTCTGATGGTGCTCGTTCACGCCGATGCCGTCGAAGCCCAGCGACTCCGCGTACTCGAGCTGGTCCATGTACTCGTGGTAGACGTGATGGCCCTGGCGCGGGTCATAGAGGCGGCTGGGAATGTCCACCCACACCGACCGGTTCTTCTCGCGGAAGTCGTCGGGCAGGTGCGGCCAGGGCATCAAGTTAAACCACGTGAACTTCATGCGGTTCGCTCCGATTTCTGCGGGTACGTCCGATTTCTGGATTTGATCTACGGTCATCGCAAGCGACGACCTCTCATAGGGAGGCTATCGCAACTCTTGGAGTCGCGCTCCGGTGATTCAGCGTAGCCGCCCGCCGCCGGCGCCGCGGAGGCGGGGGTCGAGGAGGTCGCGTAGCGCGTCGCCCAGCATGTTGAAGCCGAACACCGCCAGCGAGATCGCCGCTCCCGGCCAGATCGCCATCCAGGGCGCGGTGTACATGTACGAGCGGCCGGAGCCGGAGAGCATGGCGCCCCACGACGGATAGGGCGGGGGAACCCCGAAGCCGAGGAAAGACAGCGCTGACTCCGCGAGGATGGCCCCGCCGAGCCCGATGGTGGCGAGGATGATGATGGTGGCGGTGACGTTGGGGAAGACGTAGCGGCACATGATGCGGAGGTGGCCGGCTCCTACCGCGCGCGCCGCCTCGATGTACTGGTGCTGGATGATCGAGATGGTGGCGCCGCGAATGACGCGCGAGGCGGCGGCGGCGCCGAGCACGCCCAGGGCGAGGATGACGTTGAGCATGCCCGGGCCCAGCACGGCCATGATCGACAGGATCACCACGAGGAAGGGGAAGGACTGCCAGGCGTCGACCACCCGCTGTACGCAGATGTCGTACTTGCCGCCGAAGTAGCCGCTGGTGATGCCGATCACGGTGGCGAGGAAGTTTCCCAGGAGCACGGCGCCGAAGCCCACGGTGACGGAGACGCGCGCCCCATAGACCACCCGGCTGAAGATGTCGCGGCCGAGATTGTCCGTGCCCATCCAGAATTGCGCCCCCGGCGCCTTCATCCGCGCTCCCCGGATGGTCTCGTCGTAGCTGTACGGCGCGATCCAGTTGGCGAAGACGGCCATGCCGAGCATGAGGATCACGAGGAGGCCACCGATCGCGCCGAGGGGCTTCGCGCGGCAGAAGCGCCAGAGGGCCCCCAGCGCCCGCAGGGGCCGGGCGGGGGCCCGCAGGGTGCTGGGGGCATCGAGGGCGCCGACGTGATTGGCCATCGCGGGGTCAGTACCGGATGCGCGGGTCGAGGAACGCGTACGTCGCGTCCACGAGGAGGTTCATGCCGACCACCACCGAGACGATGACCAGGTTCACGCCCTGGATCACCGGGTAGTCGCGCTGGTTGATGGCGTCGAAGAGGAAGCGGCCCATACCCGGCAGGCCGAAGATCTGCTCGAAGATCACGGTGCCGCCGAGGATCTGGGCGATCTGGATCCCGAGCACGGTCACGACGGGGATGATCGCGTTCTTGAGGCTGTGCTTGGCCACCACCACGCTCTCGCGGAGCCCCTTGGCCCAGGCGGTGCGCACATAGTCCTGGCGCAGCACCTCGAGAAGCATGGCGCGGGTGAGGCGCATGATCGCGGCGGCGGAGGCGATGCCGAGGATGAAGGCGGGGAGGAGGAACTGCGAGATGTGGGCCCACTTGTCCTTCGAGAACTCGGTGAACTGGATGGGCGGGCTCCAGCCCCACCAGATGGCGGGGAGGAGGATCACGAGGGTGGCGATCCAGAAGCCGGGCACCGAGAGGCCCAGGATGGCCAGGCTCCGGGCGAGGAAGTCGCGAGACGGAGTCCTGCCGGACGGCGGCGAGCACGCCGATGGGCAGGGCGATGACGATGGCGAAGAAGAGGGCGAGGAGGCCCAGCTCGAGGCTCACGGGGAGCCGGCGCATGAGTTCCTCGATCACGGGCCGCCGCGTCCACAGGGACTCGCCGAGGTCACCCGTGGCCACCCGCCCCAGCCACTCCCAGTACTGGACGTAGAAGGGGCGGTTGAGCCCCATCTTGGCCCGCAGCTCCTCGAGGTCCTTGCCGTAGGCCTTTTCCTCGAGCATGAGCTGAACCACGTCCCCCGGCAGCATCCGTGGCAGCGAGAACACGATCACCGATGCGATGAGCAGCGACGGGATCGCGACGAGCAGCCGGCGCAGGACGTACTTCTTCACGGGTCGGCGCGCCCTCGCTCCGCTCGGGGGTGATTTGATCTACGGTCGTCGCAAGCGACGACCTCTATGAGGTGGCTTCGCACTTATTTGTCGAGCCAGGCGGCCATCATGCGCCCACCGTAGTCGTGGCCGATATTGGGCCCGAAGTTCTTCACATAGGGCTCCCAGGCCGCCATCGCGCTCACCGAGGGGCCGAACAGGAGATAGGCCTGCTGGGCCACGTAGCGCTGGATGTCGTAGATGATGTCCCGCCGCTTGGCCACGTCGAAGGTGCGGCGCTGGAGCTTGACCATCTCCGCGAGCTTGGGATCGTTGATCCCGGCGGCGTTCAGCGGCTGGCCGGGAATGTAGTAGCGATAGAGATAGCTGTCGGGATCGGTCCAGGCGCCGAAGAGGCCGGAGCCCACCTTATCGAACTTGCCGAAGATGGTGCTCGAGATGAAGGCGCCGTACTCCTTCATCTTGAGCTCGGCGTCGATGCCGGCCGCCTTCCAGTTCTTGAGCCCGATCTGCACCGCGTCCACGTAGTCGGGGCCGTAGCCGGGGGTGGTCTCCAGGGGGAACTTGATGCCGTTGGGATGGCCCGCCTCGGCGAGGAGCCGCTTGGCTCCGGCGGTGTCCTGCTCGTAGAGCCGCCGGCCCTCCGCGGAGAGCTGGTCGATCGGCAACGCCCAGTCCTTCAGGGCGGCCGGCACCGCGGTGTTCGGGACGCCGTGGCCGAGCGACCAGGCATTGGTCTCCAGCACCTCGCGCCAGTTGGCCGCCATGCCCATGGCGCGCCGGACGCGGATGTCCTTGAACGGGTCCTGGTCGAGCTTGGGCCAGGTGATGCCGCCGAAGACCACGATGTAGTCCTTGGTCTGGAGCTTGGGCTTGCGCTGCTTGGCGACGTCCAGGTCGCTCCGGCGCACGACCATGCCGTACTCCGGTCCGAAGTCGTACTTGCCGGCGAGGAAGGCTGCGAAGCCGGAAGCGGGATCGGTGTCGATCGTGATCTCCACGTTGTCGACATAAGGGAGGCCCGGTACGAAGTAATTGGGGTGGCGGACGAAGGACATGCGGGTGCCGGGCTCATAGCGCTCCAGCATCCACGGCCCCGTCCCGATCACCGACTCCGGCTTCTTGAGATCGCCGAACTTCTCGACGCACTCCTTGGCCACGATCCAGGTCGAGGTGGAAGCGAGCGCATCCACGAACCAGGCGAAGGGCTCCTTCATGGTGAACTTGACGGTGTGCTTGTCCACCACCTCGATCTTGTCCAGCGCCTCCAGCGTGCCCCGGTTCGGGTTGGTGGTGGCGAGGTACCGCTCGTAGGTGAACTTGACGTCGTCCGCGGTGAGCTCGCGGCCGTTGACCGGGGGCTTGTTGTGCCAGCGCACACCCTTCTTGAGCTTGAAGATGTAGGTGGTGTCGTTGGGCTGGGTCCAGGACTCCGCAAGGTCGGGCTCGACCTGCTGGCTTCCCGGGACCACCGAGGAGCCGGCCTTGACCTTCACGAGCCGGCTGTAGGCGAAGGACAGCGGGATCATGGTCGAGAAGGCCAGGATCGCGTGCGGATCGAAGTGGGGAGGCTGAACGTGGGAGCGAAGGCGGAAGGTGCCGCCGCGCTTCGGCGTCTGGGCGGCCGCGGGTGCGGGCCGCGCCGAGGTCGAGCACCTGCGCGCCGGCGCCGACCATCGCGGCGGCGCTGCCGAGCTTGAGCAGATCACGGCGGCTCAGGTCGCTCATCGTCAGGCGCTCGTCCATCGGTGTTCCTCCTGTCCCTCGCTCCGCGAGGGGGGATTTGATCTACGGTCGTCGCATGCGACGACCTCAATAAGTTGGCCGCGCATGGTTAGCGGTCCAGCCAGGCGGCGGTGAGGCGGCCGCCCTGGTCGTAGCCCAGATTGGGAGAGTAGTTCTTGACCGCGCCGTCCCAGACGAAGACGTAGACGCCCGACGGCATCTGCACGTAGTACTGCTGCTTGGCGAGGTAGCGCTGGATCTCGAAGATGACCTCGCGCCGCTTGGCGGGGTCCAGGGTGCGGCGCTGGCGCACCAGCATGTCGGCGACCACCGGATCGTTGATGAGCCCGTGATTCTTGGTCTCGCCCGGGTAGTACTGGCCGTAGAGGAAATTGTCCGGATCCAGGAACGGCGTCTGCGGCCCGAAGGCCATCGCGTCGTACTTGCCGTAGAAGGTGGTGGAGATGTAGGCGCCGTATTCCTTCTGGTTCAGCTTGGCGTCGATGCCCACCGTCTTGAGGTCCTTGAGGATGAGCTGCATCTGGTCGACGAGAACGGTGGAGCCGTAGGTGGTGAAATCCAGCGTGGCCGAGAACCCGTTGGGCTGGCCCGGCCTCGGCCAGCAGCTTGCTTGGCGGCGGCGGGATCGTGCTTGTACCACTGGCGCGCCTTCCCCGAGCTGGTCGAAGGGGATGGCCCAGTCCTTCAGCGCGGCGGGGACGGGCGGGTTGAGGCTGCCGACGCCCTCGAAGGTGGACGTCGATGATGCTGCTGCCGGTTGATGGCCAGCGACATCGCGCGCCGCACCCGGACGTCGTTGAACGGGCGCCTTGTCGGTGCGCATGTAGATGTGGCTCATCACGTTGGACGGGCGACTCCATGGTGCGGAGCCCCGGCCGGCGCTGCTTGAGCACGTCCTTGATCTGCACCCAGTCCACCCGGTTGATGGTGCCGGGATTCTCCCAGCCGAGGTCGTACTTGCCGGCGAGGAACGCGGCCATGCGCGAGGCATTGTCCTCGTCGACGACCGCTTCGACCTTGTCGATATAGGGCTGCCCGGAGACGAAGTAGCTGGGGTGCCGGACGAAGGTGAAGCCCACGTTGGGCCGGTAGCGAGTCGAGCATCCAGGGACCGGTGCCGATCACCGCCTCCGACTTCTTGAGGTCGCCGAACTTCTCCACCGCCTCCTTGGCCACGATGCAGGCCGCCATCGGGTTGGCGAGCACGTCGAGGAACCAGGCGAAGGGCTCCTTCAAGGTGAAGCGCACGGTGTACTTGTCGAGCGCCTCGACCTTGTCCACCGAGGCCAGCATGTAGGCGTTGGCATTGCCCTTGACGGTGCGGAAGCGCTCCATCGAGTAGACGACGTCGTCCGCGGTGAGCTCGCGCCCGTTGACCGGGGGCTTGTTGTGCCACCGCACGCCGCGGCGCAGCTTGAACACGTAGGTGTTCTCGTTGGGCTGGCTCCAGGACTCGGCGAGATCGCCCTCGATCGGGAAGGTGCCGGGCTGGACGTGGGGCCGGCCTTGTGCTTGACGAGCCGGCTATGCGTGAAGGTGAGCGCGGTATGGGTCTTGTACGAGATCTGCAGCTGCGGGTCCCAGTGCGGCGGATCCCAGAGCCGGAGGGACAGCGTGCCGCCGCGCTTGGGCGCCTGCCCCCAGGCGGCGGAGGGAAGCGAGGTGGCGGCGGCAGCGGTGGCGAGCGCGCCTCCGGTCAGACCGAGCCATTGCCGGCGGGTCACGGGCGTCGTTGTCGTCGTCTCGATCCGATGCATGCGGCCTCCTCGATGGGGGTGCGTTACCGATCGAGCCAGGCGGCCATGAGCCGGCCGCCGTAGTCGTAGCCGTGATTGGGCCCGTAGTTCTTGACGGCGCCGTCCCAGACGGCGACGTGGGTGGGGGAGGGCATCTGCACGTAGTACTGCTGCTTCGCCAGATGGCGCTGGATGTCGAAGATCATCTCGCGGCGCTTCGCGGGGTCCTGGGTGCGGCGCTGCCGGATCAGCATGTCGGCCACGACCGGATCGTTGATGTGGCTCTGGTTCTTCAGCTCGCCCGGGTAGTACTGGCCGAAGAGGATGGTTGTCGGGCTCCTGGAAGCCGGTCTGGGGCCCGAAGGCCAGGGAGTCGAACTTGCCGTAGAAGGTGGTGGAGATGTAGGCGCCGTACTCCTTGGTGACGAGCTTGGCGTCGATGCCCACGTCCTTGAGGTACTTGAGGACGAGCTGGCACGAGTCCACGACGATGTTGGAGCCGTAGGTGGTGAACTCCACCGTGGCGGGGAAGCCGTTCGGGCAGCCCGCCTCGGCGAGCAGCTTCTTCGCGGCGGCCGGGATCGTACTTGTAGTTGGCGAGCCCCTCGCCGAGCTGGTCCATGGGGATGGACCACTCGCGGAGCGCCGCCGGCACCGCCGGGTTGAGCGCGCCCACCCCCTCGTAGAGGGAGTCGATGATGGCCTTGCGGTCGATGGCCATGGACATCGCCCGGCGCACGCGGACGTCGCTGAAGGGCGCCTTGTCGGTGCGCATCGAGATGTGGCTCATCACCGGCGTGGTGAACTCGAGCGTCTGGAGCCGCGGCCGCTTCTGCTTGAGCACGTCCTTGATCTGCACCCAGTCCACGCGGTTGATGATGCCCATGAACTCCCAGCCGAGGTCGTACTTGCCCGACGATGAAGGCGGCCATGCGGGAGGCATTGTCCTCGTCGACGAAGACCTCGACCCGGTCGATATGGGGGAGCCCGGCCAGGAAGTAGCTCGGATTGCGCACGAAGGTGAACCCGACATTGGGCCGGTACGAGTCGAGCATCCAGGGCCCGGTGCCGATGGTCGCCTCGTGGCGCTTGAGGTCGCCGAACTTGTCCACGCACTCGCTGGCGACGATGGGCACCGCGTGCGAGTTGGCGAGCATGTCCAGGAGCCAGACGTAGGGCTCCTTCAGGGTGATCTTGACGGTGTACTTGTCGGGCGCCTCCACCTTGTCCACCGAGGACAGCATGTAGGCGTTGGCATTGCCCTTGACCGTGCGGAAGCGATCGATGGAGTAGACGACGTCCTCGGCGGTGAGCTCGCGCCCGTTCACCGGGGGCTTGTTATGCCACCGCACGCCCTTGCGGAGCTTGAAGACGTATGTCGTCTCGTTGGGCTGGCTCCACGACTCGGCCAGATCGCCCTCGATCGGGAAGGTGCCTGGGGCCACGCCGGGGCCGGCGCGGTACTTGAGGAGCCGGCTATGCGTGAAGGAGTACGCGATATGGGTCTTGTACGAGATGGTCAGGTGCGGATCCCAGTGGGGCGGGTCCCAGGCCCGGACATTGATGGTGCCGCCACGCTTTGGGCGTCTGGGCGTGGGCGGGTCCGGCGATGAGATGTGGGGCGACCGCGGCGCCCGGCCAAGGCCGCGCCGCCGAGCCTGAGCAGGCTCTCGTCGGGTGACGCCTTCGTCACTGTGGGTCCTCTTCGACTCTTCCTTCATGATCCGGGGCATGATCGGGGGCCCTCCTGGGCGTCATCTATGACGCAAAACGAGGCGGATGGCCGCGAAATTGCCGACACTTTGGCGGCAAAGCCCACGGAAGTCAAGGGGGACCTTGGCCGCGCGGCCGCCCTCGGCTATCATTCTTCGCGATGCAATCCGGCTACGGGCGTCCTCGTCCTATTGAAAACGCTGAGCTCACCCATGTGGGTCCCGGCACGCCGGCCGGGGAGCTCCTTCGCCGCTACTGGCAGCCGGTGGGGCTGGCCCCGGCGCCGGGTGATCCCCCGCGTCCCGTGCGGGTCCTGGGCGAGGACCTCGTGCTCTTCCGGGACGGCCGCGGCCGCCCCGGCCTTGTCGATGCCCATTGCTGCCACCGTGGCACCTCGCTCGAGTACGGCCGCGTGGAGGCGGACGGGATCCGCTGCTGCTATCACGGCTGGCTGTTCGATTTCGAAGGCCGCTGCCTGGAGCAGCCCTGCGAGCCGGCGGACAGCACCTACAAGGACCGCGTGCGTCAACCCTGGTACCCGTGCCGCGAGTACGGCGGCCTGGTCTTCGCCTACCTGGGACCGCTCGACCGGATGCCGCTCCTGCCCCGGTACGATCTGGTGGAAGAAGGCGAGGGCGTGGTCGTCGCCGACGGCACCAGCTATGGCCTGGGCGGCGGGGAGATCCTCGACTGCAACTGGCTGCAGATCTACGAGAACGTGATGGACCCGTTCCACGTGGCGGTGCTCCACTCGGTGTTCAGCGGCGGGCAGTTCTCGGACGCGCTGAATCTCCGGCCGCAGGTGAGCTGGGAGGAGACCCCTCACGGGATGCGCTCCACCCAGGACCGCGAGCTCCCGGACGGCCGTCTCTTCCGCCGCGTGACCGAGCTCCTCCTGCCCAACGTCCGTATCGTGCCCAGCGTGGCGGCCGGCAGCCCGGGGGAGGGCTTCGAGCGGGCGGGGCATATCGGGTGGATCCTGCCCATCGACGACACCCATACGCGGATGTACTCGCTGCTCCGCGTGCCCCTGCGTGACGGCCATCCCGTGTTCCCCCCGCGCGCGCGGCACGGGGGCAAGCTCTGGGCCGAGCTCACCGAGGAGGAGCACCATCGGATGCCCGGCGACCACGAAGCCATCGTGAGCCAGCGGCCCATCGCGATTCATGCGCTCGAGCATCTGGCCACGTCGGACCGCGGGGTCATCATGACCCGCCGCATGGTCGCGCGGGCCATCGCCGCAGTGGCCGAGGGCGGCGACCCTCCCGGCGTCCTGCGGGATTCTGCCGCGTCCCTGATCACCACCACCGCCGGCAATGCCGTGCTCGCGACCTCGCGGCCGGCTTGACGAGGCGAGAGGAGAGACAACGTGTTCGAGCGCTATAGCCCGACCATCTTCCTGGACAAGCTCTTCACCGAGGCCGTGATGGCGGGGTGGATCGTGACCCTGCTGGGCGCGGGCCTCCTGCTCCTGGCCGCCGCCTGGTGGTCCTTCGCCCAGGACTCGTCCCAGCAGAGCCCGCGCTCGGGTCTCTGGCGGGGACTCTGCACGCTCGGGTTCGTGACCTTCCTGGCGGGGATCGGCTGGCAGCTGGTCGGCTACGTCCGCTTCGGCATCCTCAACTGGTAGGGGGCCAGGGGATCTTCATCGCGTCCAGCCGCCGCAGGCGATCCTGCCCCAGCGCGCGGTCGTAGACCTCGCCGAGCGCCTCCGCCGTCCACCCCTCCGCTCGCGTCGCGGTGCGCAGCGCCGCCGGATGCGAGAAGAGCGTGACCTCGTTACCGCGCACCCCGATCACCTGCCCGGTGACGTGCGCGGCGCGGTCGCTGGCGAGGAACACCACCACCGGCGCGATGGCCTCGGGCGGCGTGGCGGTGGCGGCCCCCCGGCGCTCGTCGGGCAGCCGCTGGGTCATGCGGGTGTCCGCGGTGGGCGAGATCGAGTTCACCGTCACGCCGTACTTCGCCATGGCGAGCGCGGTGGAGCGCGTGAGCCCCACGATGCCCTCCTTGGCCGCCGAGTAGTTGGGCTGGCCGGGGCTGCCCTCGAGGCCCGCCGCGGAGGTGAAGGTGATGATGCGGCCCTGGCGCTTCTCCCGCATGTGACGCGTGGCGGGTTGCATCACGGTGAAGTGCCCCTTGAGGTGGACGGCCACCACCGAGTCCCACTCCTCCTCGCTCATGTTGAAGATCATCCGCTCCTTGAGGATGCCCGCACAGCACACGGCGATGTGGAGGTCGCCGTAGGTGGACAGCGCCCGCTCCACGATGGCGCGGCCGCCCGCCATGGTGGCCACGCTGTCGGCGCTGGCCACCGCTTGTCCGCCCGCGGCCACGATCTCGCCCACCACCGCCTCGGCGGGGGCGCTCGAGGGCTCGCGGCCGTCGACGCTCACGCCGTAATCGTTCACGACCACCCGCGCGCCCGCCCGGGCCAGCCCCAGCGCGACGGAGCGGCCGATGCCGCTACCCGCGCCCGTCACCACCGCCACCTTCCCCTCGAGCAATGGCATCGCGGCGCTCAGGCGGGACCGAAGCCGACCATGGTCTGTTCTCCCACGACGAGGGGACGGAAGCGCACGCTGAGCCCCACCCGGAGCGACTCCAGGGGCAGATCCACCACCCGGCCGAGCAGCGAGACACCCTCGGTGAGCTGCACCACCACCACCGCGTAGGGCGTCTGCCCGGTATGCCCGCGGGGGGCGACGCGGATCACGGTGTAGGAGGCGACGGTGCCATCGCCCTTGAGGGGGACGGCGTCCCACGCGCGCTTGCCGCACGCCGCGCAGAGCTCCTTGGGCGGGATGGTGAGCTCGCCGCATTCCCGGCAACGGATGCCGGTCAGCCGCCCTGCACGGACCTCCGCGAAGAAGTGCTGCAGGGTCACCACGGCATCAGTCACGGCCGAACAAGCTCACGAGCACGGTGGCGGTGTTGCCGCCAAGGGTGTGAGTGAGCCCGGTCCGGGCACCCTCGACCTGTCGCGGCCCCGCCTCGCCGCGCAGCTGGGTGACGATCTCGGCGATCTGGGCGGCGCCGGTGGCGCCGATGGGATGGCCCTTGGACTTGAGCCCGCCCGACGGATTGACCGGGATCTTGCCGCCCACGCTGGTCCAGCCCTTCTCGGCGGCCATGCCGCCCGTGCCCGGCTCGAAGAAGCCCAGGCCCTCGGTGGCCACGATCTCGGCGATGGTGAAGCAGTCGTGGAGCTCGACCACGTCCACGTCGCCGGGACCCCGGCCCGCCTGCCGGTAGGCGCCTGCGGCCGCGCGCTCGGTGGCGGGCACGCGGGAGAGATCCCGCTTCTCGTGCATGAACATGGTGTCGGTGGCGGCATGGGTACCGAGCACCCAGATGGGCCGGCGGTGGCGCCGGGCCACTTCCTCGGAGGCCAGGATCACCGCCGCCCCGCCGTCGGTGAAGGGACAGCAGTCGAGGAGCTTGAGCGGATCGGCGACGTAGGCGCTCTTGAGCACCGCGTCGAGGCTGATCTCCTTCCGGAACTGCGCCTTCGGATTGTGGAGACCGTGCCGGTGATTCTTCACCGCCACGTGCGCCATCTGCTCCTCGGTGGTCCCGTACTTCTCCATGTGGGCGCGCGCGATGAGGGCGAAGACGCCGGGGAAGGTGAGACCGGTAGGCTGCTCGTAGGCCGCGTCCGAGCAGAAGGCGAAGTACTCGGTGGCGTGGTCGGTGGGCACGTGCAGGATGCGCTCCGCGCCGCCCACCAGCACCACGTCGGAGACGCCCGCACCGATCTCCATCACCGCGTGCCGGAATGCCGCGTGGCTGGTCGCGCACGCGTTCTCGAAGCGGGTGGAAGGGACGGTGGGCAGGCCCAGCAGGGTGGCGGCCAGCGGCCCCATGTGCAGCTGGCGCTCGCTCTCCCCCCCGGTGACGTTGCCGTAGTAGAGCGCCTGGATGGCGCGGGGCTCGATGTCCGCGTCGATGATGGCGTCGCGGGCGGCTTCCGCGAAGAGCTCCGCGCTCGAGCGATCGTGCTTGCCGAACCTGGTCACGCCGACTCCGATCACGGCGATGCGGCGCATCCGGACCTCCAGGGGGAACAGGGATGGGGAGTGCTCGCCTTCGATGATACCGCGAGGGCGGGCGGCGGGCCAACGCGCTAATCCTGTGTCCGGTGCGGGGGGCCGTGCTAACGTGACCGCGGCGCATTCACGAAGGAGCGCTCGACGTGAGCCTCGACGAGATCCTGATTCTGCTGCTGGCGCTGGCGACCGGCGTCCTGCTCTTCGTGGGCCTGGCGCAGGCGCTGGAGGGCCGTCCGCGACAGCGGCCGGTGCGCCGCTTGCCCCACCTGGCCGGCTGGCGCAGCTTCAGCGCGGAAGAGCGCGTGCTCGAGCACCGCGCACGCGGCGCCCGCACGGGCGTGAGCCCGTTCGCGACGCCGCCTCCGCCCCCCGTCCCCGAGGCGCCGCGTGCGGCCCGGTTTGGCGCCGGGCGGTCCCTCGCCCGGACGGCGGCCCCCACCGCGGCGCCTGCCGCCGCCCCAAGTGTTGCCCCAACCGCTACCCCCACTGCCACCGAAGACCGGCCGAGGCCGGAGCAGATCTCGCTGCTCGACGCGGCGCCATCCCCCGAGTCAACCGCACCCGAGGCGCCGCCGCTGGAATCGCCGGACTCCGGTCCCGAGCCATCGCTTGCCACGCCCGACTCGGTGGCGCCGCTGCCCGTCTCCATGGCCGCCCCGGTGGAGGAGGAGACCGTGGTGGCGGCGCCCGGCGCGCCGATTCCGGAAGAGGCCGCGACGCCAGTGACGGCGCCGCCGGATGCGCTGCCCGCGGATTCCAGGCTGGACGAGCCCGAACCCGTGCCGGCGCCGGCTCCCGCCGGCCTCTCTCCCGCCCTGGTCGCCGAGTGTGCGCGGCTGCTGAAGTCGGGGCATCCCGGCGAGGTCCGCGCGCTGGCCGAGCCTCTGCTCACGCGGCGAGCGCGCGGGCGTGGTGCTCGCACGCCGGCGTCCTATGATCGGGCGCTGCTCTGGTGCCTGGTCGGGCTCGCGCACCGGGACGCGGGGGACGAGGAAGCGGGCCTGCGCGCGGCCTTCGAGCAGGGCGTCCGCGCGCTGCCAAGGAACGATGCGAGCGGCCCCGATCCTGCCGTGGTGGCCCTCGCGAATTCCCTGGGCAGCCAGCTCCTGGCCTCCGGCGAGGCGGCGACCGGCGCGTCCGGCGCCACGCTCGCCGAGCTCCGGCTCTCGGTGGGACTGTTGCGCGGGGTGGCGGTGGCGCCGCCCGGCCACGCAGCGGACGCGGGGGACGCGGGCGGGCCCGAGGCGAGCGGCGGGGACGAGCTTCCCCCTGGGGCAAGGCGCTCCAGGCGCATCTCGCCGTCGAGCGCGCGCGCGAGGCTCTGGCCAATGCGTGTGTGAGGAAGGTCGACGCGCTGCTCGAGCGAGGTGATCGGGACGCCGCGCATCGGTGGATACAGGAGGTGGCCGGCTGGGACGAGCTCGACGGCCGCCTCCAGGACCTGGAGGAGCCGTACTGGAAGGCGGTGACCGGTGAAGTGACCCGGCTCACGGGCCTGGCGCTGGAGTCCGCCGTCGATCTCGACGCTGCGATGCGGACCCTGCAGAGCGCGGAGGCGGTGGTCCGCGATCTGCCCGAAGCGGCGACCGCCTCACCCCGACTTCCCGAGATGAGGCGGCGGCTCTGGTGGAGCTATACGAAGCTCGGCGTCCAGCGTCTGGACGGCGGGGACGAGGGGCCGGCGCTGGAGCTCCTCTATCATGCGCTCCGGCTCGCCGAGGGCCCCGATCGCGAGATGGAGACGCGCCACTCCCTGGCCCAGGCGCTGGATGCCATGGCGACGCGGGCGTCGGACGCGATCGCGGAGCGGCTGCGCGCCGGCGACCAGACCGCCGCGGAGGCGGCGGGGCAGGCGCTGTGCCGCGCCGTCGACCGCGCCCTCGCCGAGGGGGTATCGCAGGAGGAGCTGGCGGGCGCGCTCGACAAGCGCCAGCACGTGATGGGGCTCATCGCCCAGGCCGACGCGCGGTGAGCGATCCAGGCCCCGCGCTCGCGCTCGGCGACCTGCTGGACGGGGCGGCCGCGCGGTACCCCGACCGGGAGGCGGTCGTCTTCCGCGACGAGCGGGTGACCTATCGCGAGCTCAAGCGCCGGGCGGACGACTTCGCGCGGGGGCTGCTGGACCTGGGCGTCCGGCCCGGCGATCACGTCGTCCTGTGGATGCCGAACCGCACCGAGTGGAACGTGGCCAATCTGGGCATCGCCAAGATCGGCGCGGTCACGGTGACGTGCAACAGCCGCTACAAGGCGTATGAAGTCGAGTACGTGCTTCGGCAGTCGGACGCCAAGGCCCTCATCATGGTCGACCGCTTCGCCGCCGCCAAGGTGGACTACCTCGCCATCCTCGACGAGCTGCTGCCCGAGGCGCGGGAAGCGGGCCCGCTCCGCAGCGCGCGGTTCCCCGCGCTCCGGCACCTGGTGGTGCTGGGGGACGCGGTGCCTGCCGGCGCCCGGGCCTTCGAGGCGGTGGAGCGCGCGGGCGGACGGCCGGGCTCGCCCGCGCTCGGCGGCATCGTCGTGCGGCCCGACGATCCCGTCGAGATGCTCTACACGTCGGGCACCACCGGCGAGCCCAAGGGTTGCCTCCTCTCGCACGGGAACATGTACTACAAGTGCCGCGTGTACGTGGACCTGCACCGCTGGACACACGCCGACCGCTACCTCGTGCCGGTGCCGTACTTCCACATCTTCGGCTCCATGGGCGGCGTGGCCGCCAACTGCCTCGCGGGCTCCACCCAGGTGGTGATGGAGGTGTTCGACGCGGGCGAGGCCATGCGGCTCATCGAGGCCGAGCGCGTCACCATCTTCTCGGGCGTGCCCACCATGTTCATCACCCTGCTGGGCCATCCCGCCTTCGGAACGTTCGACCTCTCGTCGCTCCGCACGGGCTCCATCGGGGCGGCGCCGGTGCCGGTGGAGATCATGCGCCGGATCCTCGACCGCGAGGCGGGCCTGGGCATGGACGCCCTCGTGGTGTATGGGCTCACCGAGGCCACCGGGGGCACGCACTGGACGCGCGGGGGCGATCCCATCGAGAAGCGGGTGGCCACGGTGGGGCTGCGCACGCCGGAGATCGAGGACCGCATCGTGGATCCCGTGACCGGCCGCCCGCTGCCGCCAGGGCAGGAGGGCGAGGTCTGCATCAAGGGGCCGACCCTCATGCTGGGCTACTACAAGAAGCCCGACGCCACCGCGGACAAGGTCCGCGACGGATGGCTGCACACGGGTGACATGGGGATCAAGGACGCCGACGGCTATCTCCGCATCACCGGCCGCGTCACCGACATGATCATCGTGGGCGGATTCAACACCTACCCGGCCGAGATCGAGAACTTCTTCCTCCGCCATCCCGGCATCCTCGACGTGTCCATCGTGGGGGTGCCGGATCCGGTGATGGGCGAGGTGGTGATGGCCTTCGTGATCCCCAGGCCCGGGCACGTTCTTTCCCCGGACGACGTGGTGGCCTTCGCGCGCGACCGGATCGCCAACTTCAAGCTGCCGCGCTACGTGGAGATCGTGGACCAGTTCCCGCTCACCGGTTCGGGGAAGGTCCAGAAATTCAAGCAGAAGGCCTACGCGGTCGAGAAGTACGATCTCAAGGGACCGTAGCCCCGCTGGCCCGCCGATTACTCGAGGGACTTCTTCCGGATCTCCTCGAGCATCCCGAGCGGCACGCTGAGGAAGCTCCCCACCACGGCGGGGTCGAAGTGGGTGCCCCCCGAGCGCCGGATCTCGCCGCGCGCGTCCTCGAAGGCGATGGCGCGCGAGTAGGGCCGGTCGAAGGTCATGGCGTCGAAGGCATCCGCCACCGCGAAGATGCGCGCGCCGAGCGGGATGGCCTCGCCCTTGAGACCCTGCGGATAGCCGGTGCCGTCCCAGCGCTCGTGATGGTGGTAGACGATGGGCACCGCCGGGCGCAGGAAGGGGATCTGCTCCACCAGCTGCCGGCCGATCTCGGGATGCGTCCGCATGATCTTCCACTCCGCGGGCGTGAGCGGCCCCGGCTTGAGGAGAATGGCGTCGGGAATGCCGATCTTGCCGATGTCGTGGAGGAGCACGCCGTGCTCGAGGTCCCGGAGCGCCTTCTCGTCGGTCATGCCATGGGTCCGCGCGAGGAGGAGCGAGTAACCGCGTACGCGGCGCGAGTGTGCCTGCGTGCCGAGGTCGCGGGTGTCGATGGCGGACCCGAGCGCCTCCAGCGTGCTGCGGTAGGTTTCCTCCAGCGCGCCCAGCGTGGTCTCGAGGTCGCGCGTGGCCTCCGCCACCCGCCGCTCCAGGAGGGTGTGGTACTCGCGGCGCTCGATGAGCAGCTCCCGGTGCTCCAGCGCGCGCTCGGCCGCGACGAGGAGCTGATCCATGTTCACCGGCTTGAGGATGAAGTCGTAGGCGCCGTACTTCAGGCTCTCCACCGCGGTCTGGATGTCCCCCACGCCGGTGAGGACGAGGAAGGCCGCGTCGGGATCGATGGCGCGGGCCTGGCGGAGGAACTCGACCCCGTTCATGGCCGGCATGTCCACGTCGGTGACGGTGAGCAGCGGCCGCTCGGCGCCGAAGCGCTCCAGCCCCTCCGCGCCGTTGGCGGCCTGGCGGCAGTCGTACCCGCTGCCGGTGAAGAACTCGGACAGCACGCGCCGGATCTGGCGGTCGTCGTCCACGATGAGCACCCGGCGGGCGGGGCGGTCCGAGCTCACGTCGAGCGCCCCGGCTTGCGCGTGGTAGCCGCGGCGGCGCCCACGTCCTCGAACACCGACACGCGGTTCTTCCCCGCGCGCTTGGCCGCGTACAGCGCCTCGTCGGCGGCGCGGATGAGATCGTCGGCGGCGGGCGCCACGTCCTCGGGCAGCGCGGCGATCCCGAAGCTGGCGGTGACGCGGCGACCGTTCGCGAAGGGATAGGTGGCGAGCACCTGCCGGATGCGGTCGGCGTACAGGCGCGCCCCCGCCTTGGAGGTCTCCACCAGGAGCACCGCGAACTCGTCCCCGCCGTAGCGGCAGATCACGTTGATGCCGCGCGAGTACTTGAGGAGGATGTCCGCCATGTCGCGCAGGGTCGCATCGCCGGCGCCGTGCCCCAGCTCGTCGTTGACGGCCTTGAAGCCGTCGAGGTCGATCAGCATCACCGACACGGGATGGTTGAATCGGCGGTAGCGCGAGACCTCCTCCTCGAGCCGGATGGAGAAGAAGCGACGATTGTAGAGCCCGGTGACTTCGTCCTTGAAGGAGAACTCCTTGAGGCGCGCATTGTTGAACTCGAGCTCCTTGTACGCGGCCTCGAGCCGCTGGGCGAAGTCGTTGATCTCGTTGCCCTGCTCCTCGATCTTTCCGAGGATGCGGGAGAACGAGCCCATCATCACGCCCGTCTCCTTGCCCTCCGGGCTGTCCGCGCTCGCCGCCGTCGGTGAGGCCGCGTCGGCGAGCTCGGCGCCGTCCCGGCGCGACCCCGGCCCCGCCAGGGCGGGCATCCGCGCGAGGGCCAGCCCGCCGGCGAGCGACAGCAGGACGACGAGGACGACGAGGATCTGGGCGGCGACCAGGGCCGCTCGGCCAGGGCCGGGCGCCAGGAGCGGTCGCAGCGCGAACTCCAAGACCAGGACAAGACCCGTCATCGCGACGGCCGCCGCCGCGACGAGACCAACGGCACCAGTCCAACTGCGGGGACTCGGGACGGTAAGCATGGAGCTCGGCACCAAGAATAACGGGGTTCCCGGCCGAGCCGGCGAGCTATTTCTGGCCTGCCGCGATTATTCTCCTCCGTCTCGCGGGGTGTCAACCGAGCGGGGAGCCGGCTTGACGGGGCGGCGAGGCGTGGGGTAGGGTAGGGCCACACGATGGAAACGTCGAAAGTCGTCAATGTTGACAGGCAGATTGACTGCATCGGTCTTTTCTGTCCCATGCCGATCGTGAAGACGCGCGAGGCCATCCGCGAGATGACGGTGGGCCAGGTCCTCGAGATGCACTCCGATGATCCCGCCTCCGACGCGGACATGAAGACCTGGGCCGAGCGCTCCGGTCACGAGTTGATCGGTGTCTCCCGGGAAGGAGCCGTCTACCGGTTCCTGGTCCGGAAGACGCGGTAGGGGCGTGGAGGCAGGCGGAGAATCCCCGGGTCGCGTCTATCTCGACTACGCCGGCTTCGCGCCGGTGGACCCGCGCGTCCTTGCCGTGATGCGGCCGTTCCTCGAAGCGGGGATCGGCAATCCCTCCGCCCGCCACTCCCTCGGCGCGGAGGCGCGCGAGTCGCTGGAAGCCGCCCGCCTCAAGGTGGCGCGGCTCGTGGGCGGCGCGCCCGGAGGGATCGTCTTCACCTCCGGCGCCACCGAGGCCAACAACCTCGCCGTCAAGGGCACCACGCTCCGCGCCGGGGAGCGCGGTGCCCACGTGATCGCGTCCTGCGTCGAGCACATCTCGGTGCTCAACGCGTGCCGCGAGCTCGAAAAGGGGGGCACGACGGTCACGCTGCTGCCCGTGGACGGGCAGGGACGCGTGGATCCCGACGCGCTTCGCCGCGCGCTGCGCCCCGACACCGCGCTCGTTTCCATCGCGGCCGCCAATGAGGAGATCGGCACGCTGCAGCCGCTCGCGGAGCTGGCGCGGGTGACCCGGGCGGCGCGGGTGCCGCTGCACGTGGACGGCGTGGGCGCCATCGGACGCACCGTGCTGTCCGCGGAGCCGCTCGGCATCGATCTGCTCACGCTGTCCGGCAACGACATCTACGGGCCGCCCGGCACGGGAGCACTGTGGGTGCGGCCCGGCGTCAAGCTGGCGCCGCAGATCCTGGGCGGGGGCCAGGAAGTGGGGCTCCGCTCGGGAACGGAGAATCTTCCCGCGCTGGTCGGGCTCGGGGTGGCGGCGGAGCTCATCCGCACCGAGTCGGCGCATGGGGAGCCCGCTCGGCTCGCCTCACTGCGCGACCGGCTGCTACAGGGCGTGCTGGAGGCGGTGCCCGAGTGCCGGGTCACCGGGCCGCTCGACCGTCGCCTCCCGCATCACGCGAGCATGATCGTGGCCGGCGTGAAGGCGGACAGCGTGCTGCTGGACCTCGACCTCGCGGGCATCGCCGCCTCGTCCGGCTCCGCCTGCGCCACCCTGACCCAGACGCCCTCGCATGTGCTGCGGGCGATCGGCTGCACGGCCGCCGAGGCGGAAGGCTCCCTCTGCTTCACCCTCGGCCGCTGGAGCACCGCCACGGAAGTGGAGCTGCTCCTCGACCGCCTGCCGACCATCGTGGCGCGTCTCCGCGCGGTCGCCCCCGCGCCGGCCGCGCCCCGTGCCCCCGGCGCGCGCGGCGCGCCCACTCCGCCTCGCGCTCCGAGCGCCCGCAGCGCCCCCACCCCGCGCCGCGCCCCGTGACCGCCTGGCGTCGTCTCGTCCTCTGGGACATCGACGGCACCCTCCTGTCTGCGCGCGGCGCAGGGCGGCGGGCGCTGGGCCGTGCGCTCGAGCGCGTGTACGGGACCGCCGGACGCATCGACGACTACGACTTCCGGGGCAAGACCGATCCGCGCATCGTCCTCGATCTCATGGGCGTGGCGGGCCTGGCTGACGACGCCATCCGCGCCGGCTTCGACGAGTGCTTCGAGTGCTACGCGCGCGGGCTGACGGAGGAGATCGGCGACGGCGCCGGGGTGAAGCTCCTGCCCGGCGTGCCGGAGCTGGTCCGGCGACTGGACGGGACGCCCGGCGTCATGCAGGGCCTGCTCACCGGCAATATCGAGGCAGGTGCGCACATCAAGCTCGCCTCCACCGGGCTTGGGCCCTTCTTCCGCACCGGCGCCTACGGCTCCGATGACGCCGATCGGCGGCGGCTACCCTCGCTGGCGGCGCGGCGCGCGGAGGCCCTCGTCGGCCACCGCTTCGCTCCGCCCGACGTGCTGGTGATCGGCGACACCCCGCTCGACGTGGAGTGCGCGCGCGCCTTCGGCGCCGTGGCGGTGGCCGTGGCCACCGGCTTTCATCCGCGTGAGGAGCTGGCCGCCCTGCGCCCCGATCTCCTCTTCGACGACTTCGCCGACGTGGAGGCCGCCGCCGCGCTTCTGGGCTGAGGTCGCGCCCCGGTCACGGGCCGCCGCGCGAGAGACAGGCACCGTCCAGGAACCCCAGCCCCTGGCGGGCGCACTCCGCGCGGCGGTCCCGATCACGCTCTGCCCAGGCTTGCTGGGCGGCGGCCCGCTCCTCCGGCGTGACCGCGCAGGCCGCCGCGAGCGCCACGAGCACCATCAGCACGACGCCTCGAGCCACTTGACCCATGCCTCCAGTACGCATGGGGCCGCGTTCTCTGTCCACGATAAGGAGTGCGTTCGCCGGCACGCTCATCCGCATGGCCTCCTAGGCGGGCAGCCCGGTGATCTTGATGCCGGAGTTCTTGAGCTTGTAGCGGCGGTTGATGGTGGCGAGCACGGCGGTGATGCCCTCCAGCGACCCCGCATTGGTCAGCGGCCCCACGTCGATGGCGCGGAGCCCCATCGACGTCCCCAGCTCGGTCACCTGCTTCTTCGCCTCCGCGTCTCCGCCGCAGAGCAGCAGGTCGCACTCGATGGCGTGGTCGGTGGCCGAGAGCTCATGGGCGGCGATGTGGTGGAACGCGGCCACCACCCGGGCCTCGGGCCCGAGCAGCTCCTGCACCACCTCCGCCGCGGAGCCGGGGGGCGGCGGCGTGAAGAGGCGGGGCCCCCCGAAGGTGAGCGGGACCACGGTGCTCACCACCACCTTGCCCCGGCAGGCGTCCTTGACGTCCGGGACAGTCGCCGCGAGGCCGTCGGCGGGCACCGCGAGCACCACGATGTCGGCGGCGGCGGCCGCGTCGCGATTGCCCGCGCCGGTGATGCGGGCGCCGGGCACCGCCGCAGCCAGCTCGGCGGCCTTGGCCTGGGCCCGCGCGGCGTCCCGGGAGCCGATGACGATCTCGTGCCCCGCCTGGGCCCAGCGCGCTCCCAGCCCCGCGCCTTCCTTCCCAGTCCCGCCGACAATGCCGATTTTCATGACCTGGTCTCTCTTTAGGGTGGATCGGGTCAGAATTGCGTTAACGGAAGAGATCGCGCGAAGGGTCGCGGAGCAGCGGGCGGCTGTCCGACTCGGCCGCAGTCCATCGGACCCCGCGGATGATGGCGACCGGGATGCGGTCGAGCTTGCCCATCACCGGCTCCGCGGCGGAGGCCAGCTCGTCGGCGAGCGCGAGAATGGTGGCCTGGAGCACATGACCCGCCGGGTCCGTCTCGCCGAGATAGCTGACGATGGGCTCGAAGCCGGCCAGGCCCACCGCGACATTCACGAGCCCCTCGCGCCAGGGCCGGCCGAAGGTGTCCGCGATCACGACCGCGAGCGTGTGGCCGGTGAGCGCGGCGATCCGGCTCCGGAGGGCGCGCGCGGAGGCGTCGGAATCCAGGGGCAGCAGGCAGGCGGTGTCGGCGTCCACGTTCGACTGATCGACGCCCGCATTGGCGCAGATCCAGCCATGGTGCGTCTCGACGATGAGGACGCCCTTGGCGTGGCGCACGATGCGCCGGCTCTCGCCGAGTATCACCTCCACCAGCCGGGGATCGCGGTCGATCTCCAGCGCGAGCGCCTGGGCACGGGGGGACACCGCCACCTGGTCGAGACGGACGAGCCGGCCCTCCGTCTTGGAGACGATCTTCTGACTCACCACGAGGAGATCGCCGGCGGCCAGCGGCGTGCCCTGGGCGCGGGCGGCGTCCACGATGAGGGGTCCGAGATCGGCGCCCCGCGCGATCTCGGGGAGGCCCGCGACGCCGATCACCTCGAAGCGCGGCGGCATCGTCTAGCCGGCGGCGGAGAGGCGCGCCGCGATGCCGCGCGCGAGCAGCAGGCGGCCGGCGCGGGTGTGGGGGCCGCGCGCGAGGAGCAGGCGAAGGTCCTCGGGCGCGTCCACGTCGAGACCGATCCCGGGGAGCTCGAGCACGGTCGGGATGAGACCGTGGGCGCGCGCCGCGTCGAGGTGATTCGCGAACGAGGGCTCGCCGAACTTGAGCGGCATGGCGTCGGGCGGCGCCAGCAGCGCGGCGTTGGTCCCGAAGCCGGACAGCGAGGGCACGAAGGCCGCGCCGGGGCTGCCGCCCAGCGCGGCGAGGAGCGCGCGGACCTCCGCCGCCGAGGCGCAGGGCACGTCCCCGGGGATGGTGAGGAATCGGGCGAAGCCGCGCTCCGCCGCCACGCGCTGGCCGAGCGCCACCGCTTCCGTGTGCCCGCGGTTCGCGCTCTCGGTGAGGCAGGGGGTCCCGCGGCGGCTCGCCAGCGCCAGCACCTCGAGGTCCTTGGTCACGAGGTGCACCGCTACGTCGTCCACGGCGTCGAGGGCGTCGAGCACGTCCTCCAGCATGGCCGCGGCGAGATCATGGCGCTCGTCGGGAGCCAGGGCGGGCATCAACCGCTGCTTGGCATTGAGGAGGTCCTTGACCGGGAGCGCGGCCAGCACGGTGGGAGCCGACCTGGTCATGGGATCAGCGTCAAGAGATGCCGCGCCAGCGCGGTCTCCGCCGCGCGGCCGGTCATGAGCGTGTCGGCGGTCGCCGCCCGGGGGCCCAGGGCCTCGATCTCGGGGACCAGCGCGCGATCGCGCTCGTCGGCCACCAGGACGTCGAGCCAGCCGGCGTAGGCGCGGGCCACCCCCGCGGCGGACACCGGCAGCCCCGCCATGGCCATGAGGCGCCCCGCCGGCCCCGAGACCGCGTCGCCGCCGATTATGGGGCTCACCGCGAGGACGGTGGCGCGCGTGGCCGCCAGCGCGGCGGCGATCCCGGGCACGGCCAGGATCGGCCCCACCGAGGTGATGGGGTTGGACGGGCAGACGATCACCGCTCCCGCTTCCGCGATGGCGGCCACCACGCCCGGCGCCGGCGCCGCCGCGGCCGCGCCCGCGTACTCGACGGCGCGGACGTCCGTCTGGGCCTTCTCGCGCACGAAGTACTCCTGGAAGGAGATCCACCCCTCGGGCCCGAGGATGCGGGTGCGCACGGGCTGGTCCGACATGGGCAGCACGCGGGCGGGCACCCCCAGCGCGGCGACGATGTCCGCGGTGATCTCGGTGAGCGTGCGCCCCTCGCGGAGGAGTCGGGTGCGGTGCAGGTGGGTGGCGAGGTCGCGATCGCCCAGCCCGAACCACGCGGGCTCGCCGAAGCGGGGCATCTGCTCCAGCGCGTGGAAGGTCTCGTCGCGGAGCCCCCAGCCCTTCCGCTCGTCGATGAGGCCGGCGAGGGTGTAGCAGACAGTGTCCAGATCTGGGGAAACGTGCAGGCCCCAGATCTCGGTGTCGTCGCCGGTATTGCCGATGATGGTGAGCTCCGCGGGATCGACCAGCGGCGCCAGGCCGCGCAAGAGCTTGGCCGCGCCGGTGCCCCCGGCGAGAGCGACGATCTTCATCGCGACCTAGCGGCGGCGCCGGCCGGCGGTGGGCGGAGCGGCGGCGCGACGCGCGGCCTCCGCTCGCCCGGCCATGCTCCAGATGGCGGTGCCGCCGCGCCAGCCGAAGAGGCCGATGCCGGGTCGCCCGCGAAGGGCTTCCGGCAGGTCGGCCTCGGGAATGGGAATGAAGCCGTTGCGTACCCAGACGCGATCCAGGCTCTGCGGTCGCGTGTAGAGGGTGATGATGCCCTGAGCCTCGGCAAGACTCAGGGCATCGTCGAGGAGCCGGGCCGCGATCTCGACGGCGGCGTCCGGATCGGGCGTATCGGAAGCCACCACCACGGGGCCGTAGAGCATGGCCGCGGTTTCCGCCCGCTCGAGCAGGAGGGCTCCGGCGAGCCGATCGCCCTCCCACGCGCCCCAGCCGGCCGAGACCGCCAGCGCGGGCGGGAGCCACGCGCCCACGAATCCGAAGAGGTCCCGGGCGTCCTCCCCGGGAGCGGGAAGGGCTCGATACACGAGCCCCTCAGGATCGCTACTTCTTGCCAAGCACCGTGTCCTTGAGGCTCTTCGAGAGCCGGAACTTCACCACGCGCTTCGCGGGGATCTTGATGGGCTCGCCGGTCTGGGGGTTGCGGCCCATGCGCGCCTTGCGGTTGGCGAGGACCAGGCGCCCGAAGCCGGGGACGACGAAGACGTTCTTCGCCTCCTTGGTCGCGAGCGAGAGGAGCTGATCCATCAGCTCGACCACCTGCTTCTTGCTGAGATTGGACTTCTGCGCGAGGTGGCCGATGATGGCGGACTTGGTCATCGTTTTTGCCATGAGGGAAGCCTCCGTTTCAGGGGTTGGGGTGAAAGGCCGGATCAAGCGGCGACTAGTGTCACTCAACCGGCGGACGTCTTCAAGGGGTGCACGAAACGAAACTGCGTGGACGCAGTGAGCCTCCGGTATGAACCGAAGCGCGCTTCCGCGTCGGCGACGTTGTCGAGCGGCGAGGCCTCGTCGTCGTCTTCCGTCTTGTACACCTTGATGAGCTCGTACTCGGTATTGCGGCGGGCGGGGATGCGTCCCGCGTCGCGGACGAGCCGGCGGAGCTCGGCGGGCGGCACCAGCTGGCCAAAGCCCGCGCCCGCCGAGGTGGAGATGGACTCGTTGATGAGCGTCCCGCCGAGGTCGTTGGCCCCGCAGGTGAGGAGCTGCTGCGAGAGCTTCGGCCCCTCCTTCACCCACGAGCACTGGATGTTGCGGAAGCTCGGCCCGAGGATGAGTCGCGCGAGCGCGTGCATCTTGATGACCTCGAGCCCGGTGGCGCCCGGCCGCACGCCGGGGACCAGCCCGCGCTGGTACATCGGCGCCTCCGAGTGGATGAGGGAGAGCGGCACGAACTCCGTGAAGCCGCCGGTGCGGTGCTGGATCCCGCGCAGGAGATCCATGTGGCGGATCCAGTGCTCGGGGCGCTCGATGTGGCCGTACATGATGGTGGAGGTGGTGCGGATGCCCAGCGCATGGGCGGAGGTGATCACCTCCTGCCACTGCTCCACGGTGATGCGGCCCTTGGCGATGACGTCGCGGATCTCCTGATCGAGGATCTCCGCGGAGGTGCCGGGCAGGGTGCCGAGCCCCGCCGCCTTGAGCTCCCGCAGGTAGTCGGGGATCGCCATGCCCGCGCGCGTCGAGCCGTACAGTATTTCCTCGGGAGAGAAGGCGTGGAGATGCATCTCCGGCACCGCCGCCTTGATGGCGCGGCAGAGATCGACGTAATAGCTGCCGTCGAGCTTGGGGGGCAGTCCGGCCTGGATGCAGACCTCCGTGGCGCCCATCTCCCAGGCCTCGATGGCGCGTCGCACCACTTCATCGAGGGGGAGAAAGTAGCCCTCCTCCTCGCGATGGTCACGGCTGAAGGCGCAGAAGGTGCAGTGCTTGATGCAGACGTTGGTGAAGTTGATGTTGCGGTTGACCACGTAGGTGACGACGTCGCCGGCCTGCCGGTGCCGCATCTCGTCGGCGACGAGGCAGAGGGCGTGGAAGTCGCGCCCTTCGACCTCGGTCAGCCGGATCCCGTCGGCCACCGTGAGCTCCTCGCCGTCCAGCGCGCGGCCCAGGATGGTCCGCACCTCGGGTCCCGCCCAGTTCAGGTCCTTGCTGTCCACAGGTCTGTCCTCCGTCCTCAGAGACTACCAGCTTCGCCAGCGCTCGAGGTCCTGACGGACGAGGCCGTCCGGACCGACATAGTTGGCCACGCGCGCGCGGAGCGCGCCATCCAGGAATTCGGGGCGGGCGGTGTACTCGGGGTAGATGGCGAGCCGCTCACGCAGCTCGTGTCCCGCGGCCTCGGTGACCCGGCGCAGCTCCCGCAGCAGAGGCCATGGCCGCTCGGGGTTGATGTGGTCGGGCGTCAGCGGCGAGATGCCGCCCCAGTCGTTGAGGCCGCCGGCGGGGAGGCCGCCGTAGCCCGCGTCGGCGAGATTGGGCGGAGCCTGGATGTTCATCTCGGCGCCGAGCAGGAGCCGCGCCACCGCGAGGGTTCGCAGGAGCTCCGGCAGGGTCGGGTCCGGCACCCCGCGCATCGGGATGGTGGGCTTGGCCCGGAAGTTCTGGATGATGACTTCCTGGATGTGGCCGTGCTGCTCGTGCAGCGCGCGGATGGCGAGGAGCGCGTCCACACGCTCGGCATGCGTCTCTCCGATCCCGATCAGGATCCCCGTGGTGAAGGGGATCTGGAGCTTGCCCGCCAGGGCGATGGTCTTGAGCCGGCGCGCCGGGACCTTGTCGGGCGCGCGATCGTGAGCGAGGCCCGGACCGAGCAGCCGCTCGGAGGTGGTCTCCAGCATGATGCCCATGCTGACATTGACCTCGCGCAGCGTGGAGAGATCGCGCTCGGACATCAGGCCCGGATTGGCGTGCGGCAGGAGCGCGGACTCGTGCAGCACCCGCTCGGAGACGGCGCGCAAGTACGCGAGGGTGGTCCGGTAACCGAGGCGCCGCAGGAAATCGCGATGCTCGGGGAAGAGCGCCTCCGGCTTGTCGCCGAGGGAGAACAGCGCCTCCTTGGCGCCCAGGCGCTCGCCCGCCTGCACGAGCGCGATCACCTCGTCCGGCAGCATGGTATGCGCGCCCGGCTGACCGGGGTCCTTCCGGAAGGTGCAGTAGCCGCAGTAATCCCGGCAGAGCGTGGTCAGGGGCACGAAGACCTTGGCCGAGAAGGTGAGGCGCCGGCCATGGCCGCGATCGCGAAGCGCGCCGGCGGGAGCGAGCAGCTCGGGGAGCCGCTCGTCCGGGGTGGCCAGGAGCGCCTCGGCCTGCGCGGCGTCGAGCGCGCGGCCGGAGGCGGCGCGCGCCAGCGCGCGATCCAGCGCCAGCGCGCTCATCACGCGAAGCTCCAGTGGCTGATGCGGCCCGGCGTCACCTTGATCATGGTGCCCGGCTCCGGCGGCAGTCCCATCCGGCGGTACTGCGGGTACTTGTCGAGGAGGAGCTCGGTGCCGCGCCGGTAATCCGGCCCGCCGGTGAGGATCTCCGCCCGGCCCTGGATGATGACCCAGCGCAGGCGACTCCAGTCCTCGTCGTACTCGTCGATGACGACACTCACCTTCGGGTTGGCCCGGATGTTCCGGACGCGGCGCAGCTCGCCGGCGGCGGCCCGCTTGGGCTTGGCGTCGATGGCGGAGAAGAGCGCCTCCCCGTCCCAGGCGTAGCAGAAGGGCACCACCAGGGGATCGCCGGTGGCATCCGCGGTGCCGAGGCGGCCCACGCGACCGGCGGAGATGAAGCCCGCGACGGGCTCGGGCAAGGCCGGCATGGGCCCGCTATCGCGGGAGTCGCTGGACTTTGGGACGCACGTCGCGGGCGAAACGCTCGAGGAGCGCCAGCGCGCCCTTGAGGTCCGTGGCGGTGAGGTCCCAGACGAAATGCGTGACCCCGAGGCGCTGATAGGTGCGAATGTCCTCCACCACCTCCGCCACCGTGCCCCGGAACAGCGTCCGGTCGCCGCCCGCGGGCTTGGCGCCGCGCGGGCGGATCTCGAGGGGAACGCGGTAGCTCATGGTGATGGCCCGGGGGTCGCGACCCGCCTTGCGCGCCCAGTCCCGCACCACCGCCACCTTCTCCGCGTACTCCTTGGGCTCGAGCAGTCCCGGCGGGCGCAGCCCGATGGGATGCCAGCCGTCGGCCACCTGCCCCGCGCGCCGTAGCGCGGGCTCGGTGTGTCCGCCCGTCCACACCGGGATACCGCCCTTCTGGAGGGGCTTGGGCAGCGCGCTGACCTTGCCGAGCGTGTAGTACTGGCCCTTGAAGTCCACCGGCTCACGCTTCCACATCTCCCGCATGAGGCGGATGAACTCGTCGGTGACCCGCCCGCGCTCCTTGTAGGAGGGCGCGTTCAGCGCCTGGAACTCCTCCTCCATCCAGCCCACGCCCGCGCCCAGGATGATGCGGCCGCCGGAGAGCACGTCCATGGTGGCGAGCATCTTCGCGGTGACCACCGGATTGCGATACGGGATGATGAGAACGCTGGTGCCGATGCGGATGCGCTTGGTCAGCGCGGCCAGGTGGGCCATGAGCGGCAGCGGCTCGAGATAGCCCTCTTTCCAGTCCCCCGCCACGCGGCCATTGGCCGAGTACGGGTACGCCGACTCGATCTCGACCGGGATCACGACGTGATCGGTGACGAAGACCGACTCATAGCGAAGGGCATCGCCCTTCTGCGCGAGCTTGAAGAGAATCTCGGGCTTCGAGAGCGGACCGCGACCTTGCAGGGCAAAGCCGAATTGCATGGGCGCCATATTGCGCGCCGGCCCTGAGCGTGTCAAGCACGCGAGGTCCGAGCACCCATCATCGGCCTCCAACCGTTCGGGATGGGTAAATGGTTTCCCAGTGCGCTTCAAATACTTGAACTACAATGAATTACCAAGATTTGAAGTGTCACCCAGATGACACAAGGGTTGGCTTCATGCTAGGCTAAATGCGAGGTGGGAAAAGCCATGAAGTCGCGCGTCCTCCTGGTAGACGACGAGCCCGCGATCGCCGACTGGCTTCGAATCGTCCTCGAAGGTGAGGGGTATGACGTCGGAGTGGCCGCGGACAGTGTGTCGGCCCTCGGTCAGATGACCGAGCGGGACTTCTCCCTCGCCCTGGTGGATCTGGTCCTGCCCGATGGCGACGGCCTCCAGCTCCTGCAGCAGCTCAAGAGCAAGGATCCCTCGCTCGAAGTGATCATCATGACGGGGCACTCCTCCATCGCCAAGGCGGTGGAGGCCACCAAGCAGGGCGCCTTCTACTTCGTCGCCAAGCCTTTCGACTCCGCCGAGATGCTCACCCTGGTGAGCAAGGCGCTGGAGCGGCGGCGCCTCCTGGCAGAGACCTCCGATCTCAAGCGGCGTCTGGCCGAGCAATCGGGTCTCGGCGAGCTGCTGGGCGGCTCGCCGGCGATGCGCCGGATGTTCGATCTCCTGGAGTCGGTGGCCGGCTCGGATGCGAACGTGCTCATCGTGGGCGAGAGCGGCACCGGCAAGGAGCTGGCCGCCAATGCGCTGCACGCCAAGAGCACGCGCGCCAACGGGCCGAACGTGAAGATCAACTGCGCGGCGCTTCCCAAGGACCTCATCGAGTCCGAGCTCTTCGGGCATGTGAAGGGCGCCTTCACCGGCGCCACCACCGACAAGTCCGGGCTCCTGGAGGAAGCGCACAAGGGCTCGGTACTGCTCGACGAGATCACCGAGATGCCGATGGACCTCCAGGCCAAGCTGCTGCGGGTGCTGGAGGATCGGCAGGTGCGGCGGCTGGGCGGCTCGCGGACGGTGCCGGTGGACTTCCGCCTCATCTGCTCGACCAACCGCGATCCCGAGACGGCGGTGCGCGAGGGCCGGCTGCGCCAGGACCTCTATTTCCGCATCAACACGGTGACGGTGTCGATGCCGCCGCTGCGCGAGCGCGGCTCCGACATCGCCGTCCTGGCCAAGTCCTTTCTCGAGCGCTTTCGCGAGAAGCACGTGCGACCCGTGGACGGAATCGATCCGGAGGCGTACCGGCGGCTGCTCGCCTATCAGTGGCCGGGAAACGTGCGCGAGCTCGAGCACGCCATCGAGCGCGCGGTGCTGGTGGCCCGCGGCAAGGAGATCACGCTGTCCGATCTCCCGGAGCCGCTGCGGGCCGAGGTGGGCAGCGTCACCGCGTCGCAGCCCTCCTCGGGGTCTCTGGAGGAGATCGAGCGCGTGTCCATCGTCCGGGCACTCGAGTCGACCGGTTGGAACAAGCAGGCGGCGGCCGCGGTGCTCGGGCTCCGCCGGCCCACGCTCTACTCCAAGATGCGCCGGCACGGCATTCCGCAGCGCCGACCGTAGCCGTCCCACCTCGACACTCCGTCGTCAATCCCGCAACGCCGGCGCCCCGCGCCCTTGCGAGCTAACTACGTGGAATTGTGGGTTCCTGGGTTAGGCAGCCTTATTGCTACCCAAGGGGCTGGACCGAATACGCATGCCGACCATGTTGATCGTTGACGACGATCCCGCCTGGCGTGGGCTCCTGAGCGCCGAGTTCGAGGCCGGCTTCCGTCTGGTGGAGGCCAGCGACGGGATCGAGGCGCTCGCCCAGCTCGACCGCGCGAGACCCGACATCATCGTCCTCGACCTCCGCCTCCCGCGCCTCAACGGACTGGACTTCCTGCGCGCGCTGGAACGTAAGGGGCTGGCGACCCCCGTGGTCGTCTGCTCGGGCCTCGTGACCGAGGACGGTGGGCTCGCCATTCCCGGTGTGAAGGCCGCCCCGAAAACCGCGGATCTCCGCCTGCTACGCACCGCCGTTGAAGAGACACTCGCGGCTACCGTCTCGGCTCCTCCCACCGTCCAACGGAGCGTCGCTCGCCCCAGCTGACTCCCAGCGCGGGTGCCTAGCGCCGAGGCATTTCCCGGACGGGTGCCCAATCTGTGTGCAGGGATCGCCCCCTCCGCTTCTCGCATCGCCCTGTAAGTTCCTGATTTTCTGCCTTCCCCATGGCTTCCCCCTTGCGGCACGCAAGGTGCATTTCCGGCCGCCGGGAGGGTGACATGAAAAAGATCGAAGCCATCATCAAGCCGTTCAAGCTCGACGACGTGAAGGAGGCCCTCACCGGCATCGGGGTGATCGGAATGACGGTCTCCGAGGTGAGGGGCTTCGGCCGTCAGAAGGGCCACACCGAGCTCTATCGAGGTGGCGAGTACACGGTCGACTTCCTGCCGAAGATCAAGGTGGAAGTCGTGGTACCCGACAACCTCGTGGACAAAGTAGCGGGCGTGCTCGCGGGCGCGGCCAAGACCGGGAACATCGGCGACGGAAAGATCTTCATCACACCAGTCGACACGGCGGTCCGGATCCGTACCGGCGAACGCGACGAGAGCGCACTCTAAAGCGCAGACGCGGCAAGGAGGATACGTGGTGGTCAAAGGTGAACGGTGTCTCGTGATCGTGCTGTTGCTCACCGTGCTCGCGCTGGTGGGCACGTCGGCGTGGGCTCAGGCTCCGGCCACGCCTCCGGCGGCCGCGCCCGCGGCGGAGGCGCCCAAGGCCGACGCCCCCGCGGCAGCGGCTTCCGCGGCGGCGCCCGCCCCACCCAAGATCGACACCGGTGACACCGCGTGGGTGCTCACCTCCACGGCGCTGGTGCTGCTCATGACGGCGCCGGGCCTCGCGCTCTTCTACGGCGGCATGGTGCGGCAGAAGAATGCCCTGGGCACGCTGATGCACAGCTTCATCATCCTGGCCCTCATCTCCATCCAGTGGGTGCTGTGGGGCTACACCCTCGCCTTCGGCCCCGACCGGGGCGGCATCATCGGGGGGCTCGACTGGATGGGCCTGCGCGGGGTGGGGCAGACGCCCAACGCCGACTACGCGGCCACCATTCCGCATCAGGTGTTCATGCTCTTCCAGATGATGTTCGCCGTCATCACGCCGGCGCTCATCACCGGCGCCTTCGCCGAGCGGAAGAAGTTCTCGACCTTCATCGTGTTCATCCTGGCGTGGGCCACGCTCGTCTACGACCCGCTCGCCCACTGGGTGTGGGGCGTGGGGGGCTGGCTGCGCAACCTGGGGGCGCTGGACTTCGCGGGCGGGACCGTGGTCCACATCTCCTCGGGCATCTCCGCTCTCGCCGCCGCGCTCGTCATCGGCAAGCGAAAGGGATTCGGGCATCACCCGATGCCGCCGCACAACCTGCCCTTGACGGTGATGGGCGCGGGCCTCCTCTGGTTCGGGTGGTTCGGGTTCAACGCCGGCAGCGCGCTCGGCGCCAACGGGCTGGCCGGACACGCCTTCACCACCACGAACACCGCCGCGGCGGCGGCGGCGCTGGGCTGGATGTTCACGGAATGGAGCTCACGTGGCAAGCCCACCGTGCTCGGGGCGGCCTCGGGCGCGGTGGCGGGGCTGGTGGCGATCACCCCGGCGGCCGGATTCGTCACCCCGCTGGCCTCGATCGTGATCGGCGCGGTGGCGGGGATCATCTGCTACAGCGCCTGCAACCTCAAGACGAAGGTCGGCTACGACGACTCGCTCGATGTGGTGGGCGTGCACGGGGTGGGCGGCACCTGGGGCGCGCTGGCCACGGGAATCTTCGCCACCAAGAGCGTGAACGAGGCCGGCGCCGACGGGCTTCTCTACGGCAATCCCAAGCAGCTGCTGTATCAGCTCATCGCGGTGCTGGTCACCATCGTGCTGGGCTTCGTGATGACCACCATCATTCTCAAGGTCCTCGACGGGCTGATGGGCCTGCGCGTGAGCGACGAGGACGAGCAGGCCGGTCTCGATCTCTCGCAGCATTCGGAGACCGCCTACGCCCTCGGCGGAGGGACGGAGTATTCGCAGACGGGCGGCAGCGGCGGTGCCTTCGCGGAAGCCATGCGGGCGAGCGAGGCGAAGGCTCGCAGCCACTAGCGGGGACTTGACGAGGCTCCAGGGGGGCACTAGTGTTCTAGGCCGGCGGGGCAGGGACGCCCCGCCGGCTCCCGGTTTTGGATCGACGCCAATTCTCATCAGCGCAAATGTCATAAGGAGGATGGACGCATGACGCCGAAGGAAGTGGTGAAGTTCGCGAAGGAGAAGGGAGTCAGGATCGTGGACCTCCGGTTCATCGATCTGCCGGGACTCTGGCAGCACTTCTCGATCCCCATGTCCGAGCTCAACGAGGGAATCTTCGAGGACGGCCTGGGATTCGACGGCTCCTCCATCCGGGGCTTCCAGACCATCGACGAGTCGGACATGCTGCTGATCCCGGATTCCACCACCGCCCAGATGGATCCCTACACCGCCGTGCCCACCATGGTGCTGATCTGCAACGTCAAGGATCCGGTGACGGGGAAGGCGTACACACGTGACCCGCGCTACGTCGCCCAAAAGGCCGAGGCCTACGTGAAGAAGGGCGGGCTGGCCGACACCATCTACATCGGCCCCGAGCTCGAGTTCTTCTTCTTCGACTCCATCCGCTTCGACCAGGGCTACAACCACGGCTACTACTTCATCGATTCCGAGGCGGGCGCCTGGAACACCGGCAAGGAAGGCACGCCCGACCGGCCGAACCTCGGCTACAAGCCGCGCTACAAGCAGGGGTACTTCCCGGTGCCGCCGATGGACCAGTTCCAGGACATCCGGTCCGACATGGTGCTGGCGCTGGAGTCGGTGGGGATCCGGGTCGAGGTGCACCACCATGAGGTGGCCACCGGCGGCCAGACCGAGATCGACATGCGGTACGACACCCTGACCAAGATGGCGGACCGGGTGTGCTGGTACAAGTACTGCGCCAAGAACACCGCCAAGAAGTGGGGCAAGACCGCCACCTTCATGCCCAAGCCGCTCTTCCAGGACAACGGCTCCGGTATGCACACCCACCAGTCGCTGTGGAAGAACGGCAAGAACCTCTTCTACGAGCGGGGCGGGTACGCGGACATCTCCAAGACCTGCCTCTACTATATCGGCGGCATTCTCAAGCACGCGCCCGCGCTGCTCGCCTTCATCGCGCCGTCCACCAATAGCTACAAGCGGCTGGTGCCGGGCTACGAGGCGCCGATCAACCTCGTGTATAGCCAGCGGAACCGCTCCGCCGCCATTCGCATCCCCATGTACTCCAAGGCCGAGGGCGCCAAGCGCATCGAGTTCCGCACCCCCGACCCGACCTGCAACCCCTATCTCTCCTTCGCGGCCTGCGTGATGGCCGGCCTGGACGGGATCGCCAACAAGATCGATCCGGGCAAGCCGGTGGACAAGGACCTCTACGAGCTGCCGCCCGCCGAGCAGAAGAAGATCAAGCAGCTGCCCGGCGCGCTGGACATCGTGCTCGACAACCTGGAGAAGGATCACGACTTCCTGCTCAAGGGCGACGTCTTCACGCCCGACCTGATCGAGACCTGGATCGACTACAAGCGCAAGAACGAGGTGGATCCCATCCGGCTGCGTCCGCATCCGTACGAGTTCGCCCTCTACTACGACATCTAGCTTCGTCCGCGCCTTTCGCCGCCTGCCCGCTCCCATTCGATCGGGGGCGGGCGGGCGGCGCCGCATGCCGCTTCGTTAGGCAGACCTGCCGAAGGTGCCGCGCCCGTGAGCAATCCGTCGTGCCGGCCCGCGCGTCTCGCGCGCCGCCTGCGGATGCTGGACGGCGTGCCGGATCGCCATTCCCGGACGATTGCGGCTGCCTAAGTGCGCGCCATTACGAATTGGTGGCGGAGAAATCCGGCGAGGGAATCGACGGGCCGGGGCCAGGCGACGCGCACGCCGGCCCCGATTCCAGCAGGGGCCGGGACGCCATCCCTTGGCACCAGAATCGCACTGCCTGCCGTGACCGACGACGGTGGTTTCGCGTCGTCCGCCTGCTCGTGGGAGCAGAGGAGTCCGAGGGCTCACGACCGAGAACCCGGATCACGCGAAGGAGAACGCCGATGATCAGACGAGCCACACGGTGGATGGCGGCGACCCTGATGCTGGCGGGGGGATGGGCGGCGCCCGTGCTGGCGCAGACACCGGCGCCGGTGCCGGGTCCTTCCCCGGCCGCCGCCGACAACAAGGAGGAGGAGAAGCCCAAGACCTACTGGGAAGAGCACAAGCTCTTCGCGTACATCGAGAACAGCTACACATTCAATCTGACGGGGGCGGGGCGGGGTGGGACCAACGAGCTCCGCTTCTACGACAACTACGAGGGCTATACCTTCAACATGGCGGAGTTCAGCATCAAGAAGGACCCCTCGGAGAAGTACTGGTGGGGCTACGGGCTCGTCGTCACCGCCGGGGTCGACTCGCAGAAGAACCACTCCCTGGGCATATTCCGGGAGAAGGATGACACCTTCCCGTTCCGAAACACGGCGCCGTTCGACCTCCAGGAAGCCTATCTCTCGGCGATGCTGCCGGTGGGCAACGGCTTGATCGTCAAGGGGGGGAAGTTCGTCACGCTCCTCGGCTACGAGGTCATCGAGTCGCCGAACAACCTCAACTTCTCCCGGGGCTACCTGTTCAGCTTCGCCATCCCGCTCACCCATACCGGCGGGCTGCTGTCCTATGCCTTCACGGACTGGTTCAACGCGACGGTGGGGGTGGTGGTCGGGTGGGACAACTCCGGTGACAACAACAGCGCGCCGTCCTACACCGGCCAGCTCGCCTTCACGCCGATCAAGGATCTGAGCGCGAGCATGAACTGGATCGTGGGCCCCGAGCAGAACGACCGGGACCATCGCCTGCGGTACGTGCTCGACTGGGTGGTGGCCTACACCGGCTTCAAGAACATCACGCTGGCGCTGAACGTCGACTACGGCTCCGAGCGGAAGGAGGCCTTCCTCGAGTCGCTGGCCACCCGGCAGGACACCGACGCCACCTGGTGGGGAGTAGCCGCGTACTTCGCCTACGACATCACCGAGGCCTTCCGGCTCGCGCTGCGGCAGGAATACTTCCGCGACGCCAACGGCGCGCGCACGGGCTTCGGCAACGCCTTGAACCTCTCGTCCACGACGCTCACCGCCCAGTACAAGATCTGGAAGGGCCTGGTCGGGCGCGTGGAGTATCGGCACGACGCGGCGGACGAGAAGGTCTACAAGGCCAAAACCACTCGGCCCGACGCCTCCGGGGGCGTGGTGGCGCAGTCCAAGAGCATGGACACGATCTCGATCAGCCTCTACTACTCCTTTTTCTAGTTCGACCTTCGAGTTCGTGGGGCTGCTCAGACGCTCGGCGCCCTCTGCTGAGATGCCTGGCGCCTGAGCAGCCGGCTCACTGACCGCCTGCTAATGCCCCGATTTCCCGTTCGCCCCCCTTGGCATCGCCCTTGCTCCCTCCCCACGGCATGAGACCAAGATGGAAGGTAGTCATCGTCGACGATCACGCTCCATCCCGTGCTGCGGTAGCCGAGGCAGTCACCCTCCAGGGCGGACTCGTGCTCGGTAACGGAAGCAAGGTCGAGGACGTCTCGCATCTGGTGGACAAGCACCAGCCCGACGCCGTCATCATGGCGGTCGGCTTGCCGGATGGCGACGGGGTGGAGGCGGCGCGCCAGGTGATGGCCTCGGGCGCCTGCCCGGTGGTGCTCCTCACCAGCCATACCGACTTCGCGGTGTCGAGCCGCGCGATCCAGGCCGGCGTGCTCGGCTTCCTGGCGAAGCCGCTGCGTCCGGAGGAGCTCGGACCCGCGCTCGACGTGGCGGTGTCTCGCTTCCGCGAGCTCTCGGCCGTGCGCCTGGAGAACGAGACGCTCAAGCGTACGCTCGAGACCCGCAAGCTGGTGGAGCGGGCCAAGGGCATTCTCATGAAACGCCTCGGTCTCTCCGAGCCGGACGCATTCCGCCGCATCCAGAAGACCGCGATGGACACGCGGAAGCCGATGTCCGAGGTGGCGCAGGCTCTCCTCCTCACGGAGGAGATGGCCCAGAGCCGGAGCAAGTAGGTCGCTGCTCGCTTCTTCAGCAAGCGCGCCCGGCTGCCTGTTCCTGAGGCAGTCGGGCCCCCGCCTCTCCCGCGCAATTGCTTGAAAAGGCTTACCTACGGGTAAGGCATACCCCTTGCTGTCGATTGAAGCGCTCGACGGGGACAGTGCGGTTTCCGCGGGCTCGGCACCGCCGCCGGGTGGCTCCACAACTCACGACGTGAAAGGAGAAGCAGAATGCAGGGTGTGACGAGGCGGGACTTCCTCAGGACGGCGGCGGTGGTCGGGGCGGGCACGGCGGCGGGCATCGGCTTTCCGTCGGTTCTCCGGGCCCAGGGTGGAACGGTGAAGGTGGGCGTGCTGCACTCGCTCTCCGGCACCATGGCCATCAGCGAGGTGTCGCTCCGCGACGTCTGCATGATGGCGTTCGACGAGATCAACGCCAAGGGCGGGGTCATGGGCAAGAAGATCGAGCCGGTGGTGGTGGACCCCGCCTCGAACTGGGACCTCTTCGCGGAGAAGGCGAAGCAGCTCCTCCTGCAGGACAAGGTGGCGGTGACCTTCGGCTGCTGGACCTCGGTGAGCCGCAAGTCGGTGCTGCCGGTGTTCGAGAACAACAACGGCCTGCTCTTCTATCCTGTGCAGTACGAGGGCGAGGAGTGCTCGAAGAACGTCTTCTACACGGGCGCCACGCCGAACCAGCAGCTGATCCCGGCGGCGGAGTACCTGATGTCGAAGGAGGGCGGGGGTTACAAGAAGTTCTACCTGCTCGGCACCGATTACGTCTTCCCGCGCACCGCCAACAAGATCCTGCGCGCGTTCCTGCTCGCCAAGGGCATTCCCGCGGACTCCATCGCGGAGGAGTACACGCCGTTCAATCACCAGGACTATCAGACGATTGTCGGCAAGATCAAGCGCTTCGCCTCCGGCGGGAACGCCGCCGTGCTCTCCACCATCAACGGCGACTCCAACGTGCCCTTCTACAAGGAGTTCTCGAACCAGGGCCTGCGCTCCGAGAACGCGCCCATCATGGCCTTCAGCGTGGCCGAGGACGAGCTGCGGGGCATGGACACCTCGGCGCTGGTCGGCCACCTCGCCGCCTGGAACTACTACCAGTCCGTTTCCACGCCCCAGAACAAGACCTTCGTCAACAGCTTCAAGGCCTACGCCAAGAAGGCCAATCTGCCCGGCGGCGACAAGCGCGTCACCGACGATCCGATGGAAGCGGCCTATTTCGGCGTCTATATCTGGAAGCAGGCGGTGGAGAAGGCCAAGTCCTTCGAGGTGGACGCCGTCCGCAAGGCGGTGTACGGCCAGGAGTTCCTCGCGCCCGGCGGCAAGATCAAGATGGACGAGGCCAACCACCACACCTACAAGCCGGTGCTCATCGGCGAGATCCTCAAGGACGGCCAGTTCAAGGTGGTCTCCCGCTCCAGGGGCCTGGTGAAGGCCGAGCCGTGGAGCATGTACACGAGCCCCGACAAGGGGTGCGACTGGGTGAAGGAGAAGGGCACGTACACCAAGAAGGCCTGAGCCACGGATCCACGCCTGTGGTGAAGCACATCCTGCTGGTGCTCATGCTGCTGTCGGGGCTCGCCGCCCCGGCAGCGGCGCAGGGCCCGGCATCGGTCGCGCCGCCTCCCGAGATCGCGAAGGCCATCGCCGAGGTCGCCTCGGGCGACGGCGCGGTCCAGGAGGCGGCGGCGGTGGCGCTCGGCAAGACCCGCGACCGCAAGATCCTCCCCCTCCTCGAGGCGCTGCGCGAAGGCAGCGTCATGGTCCGATCTCTGCCGGGCGGGAAAAAAGAGACCGTCATCGTCGGAGACAAGGTGAGCGAGGGCGACAAGACCCTCGTGCCGCTGTTCACCGCCTACGGGAAGGAGCCGATCCTCGCGCCCGGCGGCAAGCCGTTGTTGATGGAGCTCTCGACGCTGGAGGAAGTCGCCACCGGACGCAGCCTGCGGCTGGCGATCCGTCCGCTCATCGACGCCTTCTCCGGTAATACCCAGCTCGCGGACGCGGACTGGACCGTGCGCAAGTCGGCCGCCACCAAGATGGGCAACTCGGGCGATCCCTCGGCACTGCCGGCGCTCAGCGAGGCGCTGGCCAAGGAGAAGGACCGCTGGGTGCGCTACGAGCTCGAGCAGGCTGTCGCGCTGATCCGGCTCAAGGCGGGGTCCGACGCGGAGCGCACGGCGGCGGCGACGGCGCTGGGGGATCTCGGCAGCGCCGATGCCCTGGACCGGCTGCGGGACGTCGCCGCGGACGGGGCGGCGCCCGCCGCGCTCCGGCAGGCGGCGGCGGCGTCCATGAAGCGGGTGGAGCGCTGGGCGCTGCTGACCTCGACCATCCAGACAGGCTTCCAGGGCCTGTCCCTGGGCTCCATTCTGCTGCTGATGGCGCTGGGCCTGGCCATCGTGTTCGGGCTCATGGGCGTCATCAACATGGCGCACGGTGAGCTCATGGCCCTGGGCGCCTATGCCACCTTCGTGACCCAGGGCCTGTTCCAGCTGCATGCCCCGGGAGCCTTCGACTACTACTTCCTGGTGGCGCTCCCGCTGTCCTTCCTGGTGTCGGCCGCCGCCGGCCTCGCGCTGGAGCGCGGGGTCATCCGCTTCCTCTACGGCCGGCCGCTGGAGACCCTGCTCCTCACCTGGGGCGTGAGCCTCATGATCCAGCAGGGGCTCCGGCTCTGGTTCGGCGCCGCCAACGTGGACGTCATCTCACCCCGGTGGCTATCGGGCGGGATCCCGGTGATGATCGGCGTGCAGCTGCCCTACAACCGCCTCTTCATCATCGGCCTCGCGGCGGTGGCGGTGGCGGCCATGTACGTGCTCCTCTTCTGGACCAGCGCGGGCCTGCGCATCCGCGCCGTCACCCAGAATCGCGGGATGGCAGCCTGCCTCGGCGTCCGCTCGCGGCGCGTGGACGCGCTTACCTTCGCGATGGGGGCAGGGCTGGCCGGCATCGCCGGCTGCGCGCTCACCCAGATCGGCAACGTGGGCCCCGAGCTTGGCCAGAACTACATCGTGGATTCCTTCATGGTGGTGGTGACGGGCGGAGTCGGGAAGCTCGCCGGCACCATCTTCGCCGCCGCGGGCATCGGCGGGCTCAACAAGATCATCGAGCCGGGGCTGGGGGCGGTGTTCGGCAAGGTGGCCATCCTCGTCGCCGTCATCCTCTTCATCCAGCGGCGCCCGTCCGGGCTCTTCGCGGCGAAGGGGCGCTATGCGGACTCGTGAGCGCTGGCTGTACCTGTCGGCGGCGCTCCTGGTGGTGGTGGCGCTGCCCGTGCTCAACATGCTTCCCAAGGGCTCACCGCTCCACGTCTCCGACTTCACCCTGAACCTGTTCGGCAAGTTCGTCACCTACGCCATTCTCGCCCTCGGGATCGACCTCATCTGGGGCTATGCCGGCGTGCTGTCACTGGGCCACGGCGTCTTCTTCGGCCTGGGCGCCTACGCCATGGGCATGCACCTCATGCTGGAGATCGGCACCCAGAGCGTGTACCGGAACGTGCTCCCGGACTTCATGGTCTGGAACCGCGTCATCGAGCTGCCGCTGTTCTGGAAGCCGTTCTACAGCGTGCCCTTCACCCTCCTGGCGGTGGTGGCGGTGCCCGGCCTGGTGGCGCTCCTATTCGGCTTTCTGACCTTCCGGAGCCGCATCCGGGGCGTCTACTTCTCCATCATCACTCAGGCCCTGGCCCTCTGCGCGTGGCTGACCTTCAACCGCAACGCCATGAATCTCGGGGGCACCAACGGGCTCTCGGGGTTCAAGACGATATTCGGCTTCTCCCTCAATGACCCCGGCACCCAGCGCGGCCTCTACGTGGCGAGCGCGCTCTGCCTCTGCGCGGCGTTCCTGCTCTGTCGCTGGATCGTCCGCTCGCCGGCAGGCAAGGTGCTGGTGGCCATCCGGGACAGCGAGACGCGCGTGCTCTTCTGCGGGTACTCGCCCGCCGCCTTCAAGGTCTTCGTCTTCACCGTCTCGGCGGTCCTGGCCGGCGTGGCGGGCGCGCTCTACGTGGGCCAGGTGGGCATCATCACTCCGGCGCGTATCGGCGTCCTGCCCTCGATCGAGATGATCATCTGGGTGGCGGTGGGGGGCCGGGGAACGCTGCTGGGCCCCGTGGTGGGCGCGGTGGGCGTGAACTGGCTGCAGAGCCTGCTCACCACGCACTACCCGGATCTCTGGCTGCTCGTCCTGGGCGGGATGTTCGTGACGGTGGTGCTTTTCTTCCCCGACGGCGTGGTGGGGACGATTCAGAAGCTCGCGGCGCGGTTCCGGAGGGTCGGCGGCGAGCCGGAAGGGGCGAGGAGGGAGCGGGCGCCCCTGCTGGCCCAGTCTCCGCCACCGGCGAGGAAGCCTCAGTCATGACCGTCAACGCCGCGGCGCAAGGGTCGATCATCTACCTGGAGGACGTCACCGTCGAGTACGACGGCTTCAAGGCGCTCAACGCGCTGAACTTCTTCATGGACTACAAGGAGCTCCGCGTGGTGATCGGGCCCAACGGAGCGGGGAAGACCACGCTCCTGGACGTGATCACGGGCAAGGTCCAACCCTCGGCGGGCCGGGTGATATTCGGAAAGAGGACCGAGCTCACGGGGCGGCGCGAGAACGAGATCGCTGGGCTCGGGGTGGGACGCAAGTTCCAGACGCCGTCCATCTTCGCCAACCTCACGGTGCGAGAGAACCTGGAGCTCGCGCTGGGACGCAAGAGCCGCGGCGTGCTGGCCACCCTCCGAGCGCGGCTCGACGGCGACCAGCGCGCGCGAGTGGACACCGCCCTCGAAAGCATCGGCCTCGCCGCGGAGGCCGAGACCCGCGCGGGCGGCCTGTCGCACGGGCAGAAGCAGTGGCTCGAGATCGGCATGGTCATGGTCCAGGATGCGGAGCTGCTCCTTGTGGACGAGCCGGTGGCGGGCATGACCGATGAAGAGACGGAGAAAACCGGTCTCTTGCTGGAGTCGGTGTCCCGGGAGCGCGCGGTGCTCGTCATCGAGCACGACATGGAGTTCGTCCGCCGCATCGCGCGCACGGTGACCGTGCTGCACGAGGGCAGCGTGCTCTGCGAGGGCCCGGTGGACCAGGTCCAGCAGGACGAGCGAGTGCTGGAGGTCTACCTGGGGCGGAGCCGGGACGCCTCGCATGCTTGACATCCAGGGGCTCGACGTCGCCTACGGCGAGAGCCAGGTGCTCTGGGACGTCTCCCTCACCGTGCCGGCGGGCGGCGTGGTCTGCCTCATGGGCCGAAACGGGGTGGGAAAGACCACCTTGCTCAAGACCATCATGGGTCTCCTGCGTCCCCGGTCCGGGCGCATCGTCTTCGACGGGATCGACTTGGCCGGCCGGAGGTCCGAGGAGCGGTCCGCGTGTGGGATCGGGTATGTGCCTCAGGGCCGCGAGATCTTCCCCAACCTCACCGTGGCCGAGAACCTGCGGGTGGGGGCGATGGGGCGGAGCCGGGGACAGGCCGCCGGCGACGACCTGGATGAGATCTTCGCGCTTTTCCCCAAGCTCAAGCAGCTGCTGGGGCGCAAGGGCGGCGTGCTTTCGGGCGGCGAGCAGCAGCAGCTCGCCATCGGCCGCGTGCTCCTGGCCCGGCCCAAGCTCCTCCTCATGGACGAGCCCACCGAGGGAATACAGCCGAATGTGATCCTCCAGATCGAGGACGCCATCGAGCGCATCAAGCAGCGCGGCATCGCGGTGCTCCTCGTCGAGCAGTACCTGGAGTTCGCGTGGCGCCTCGCCGGCTCCTATGCCATCATGCGCAAGGGCGCCATCGTGGCCCAGGGCGGTACCGCCGACCTGCGCACCGACGTGGTCCGCCAGCATCTGACCGTCTAGCCCGAGCATCCGAGAGGATCGATGACGCTCCGCCGGCCGATCCCGTGCATCTGACTCCCCGCGAGCAGGACAAGCTCCTCATCTTCGTCGCCGCCGAGGTGGCGCGCCGGCGTCGCGGGCGCGGGCTCAAGCTGAACCATCCCGAAGCGATGGCGCTGATCACCGCCGAGATCCTGGAAGGGATACGCGACGGCCGCTCCGTCTCCGACCTGATGTCGTTCGGGACCACCATCCTCGCCCGCGGTGACGTGATGGAGGGCGTGCCCGAGATGCTCGACGAGGTCCAGGTCGAGGGGACCTTCCCCGACGGAACCAAGCTGGTCACCGTGCACCACCCCATCCGATGAGTGGGCACGGGCTCGTGCATTTACCATCAGCGGGGGCCCAGAAATGGCCCCCGCTCTCCCCCAGACGGCGGACAACGCTATGGCGGACATTGCGATGATTCCTGGTGAGTATCTTCTCGGAGAGGGCGACATCGACGCCAATGTGGGGCGGAAGACGGTTCAGGTGACGGTGGCGAATACGGGGGATCGGCCCATCCAGGTGGGCTCGCACTTCCACTTCTTCGAGGCCAATCGCGAGCTGCGGTTCGACCGCGCGCGGGCCTTCGGGATGCGGCTCAATATCCCCGCCGGCACCGCGGTGCGATTCGAGCCGGGCGACGAGAAGGCGGTGACCCTCGTCGAGCTGGCCGGCGCGCGGGAAGTGCACGGCCTCAACGGACTCACCAACGGGCCCGCCGGTGACGGCACCCGGGCCGCCGCCCTCGAGCGGGCGGCGCGGGAAGGCTTCAAGGGAGCGGGGCCGGGAGCGGCCGGATGACCCTCCGCATCCCGCGCCGGCAGTACGCGGACCTGTTCGGTCCCACCGTGGGGGACCGGGTGCGCCTGGCCGATACCGAGCTCCTCATCGAGGTGGAGCGCGACTTCACCGTATACGGCGACGAGGTGAAGTTCGGCGGCGGCAAGGTGATCCGCGACGGTATGGGGCAGTCGGCCCGGGCGGTGGCCGCCGATGGCGTCCTGGATCTCGTGATCACCAATGCGCTGATTCTCGACCACTGGGGCATCGTGAAGGCCGATATCGGCGTGCGCGGCGGCCGTATCGTGGGGGTGGGCAAGGCGGGAAACCCCGACATCATGGCGGGAGTGACCGCGGGCATGGTGATCGGCGCCTCCACCGAGGTGATCGCCGGCGAGGGGCGCATCGTCACCGCGGGCGGCATCGACAGCCATATCCACTTCATCTGTCCGCAGCTCGTGGACGAAGCGCTGGCGGCCGGCCTCACCACCCTCATCGGCGGTGGCACCGGCCCCGCCACCGGTACCAATGCCACCACGTGCGCGTCCGGGGCCTGGAATATCCACCGCATGCTCGAGGCCGCCGAGGGCCTGCCCATCAATCTGGGCTTTCTCGCCAAGGGCAATGCCTCGCGTCCCGATCCGCTGCGCGAACAGGTGGCGGCGGGCGCCATCGGGCTCAAGCTGCACGAGGACTGGGGCACCACGCCGGCCGCCATCGACAACTGCCTCTCCGTGGCCGAAGAGACGGATACGCAGGTGGCCATCCACACCGACACGCTGAACGAGGCCGGCTTCGTGGAGACGTCCATCCAGGCGTTCAAGGGACGGACCATCCACACCTATCACACCGAGGGGGCGGGCGGCGGGCATGCCCCCGACATCCTCCGCGTGTGCGGCGAGGTGAACTGTCTCCCGTCCTCCACCAACCCCACCATGCCGTTCACGGTGAACACCATGGACGAGCACCTCGACATGCTCATGGTGTGCCATCACCTGAACCCCAAGATCCCCGAGGACCTGGCCTTCGCGGAGTCGCGCATCCGCGCCGAGACCATCGCCGCCGAGGACGTTCTCCACGATCTCGGCGCCATCAGCATGCTCTCGTCCGACTCGCAGGCCATGGGGCGGATCGCGGAAGTGATCATGCGAACCTGGCAGACGGCGGACAAGATGAAGCGCCAGCGCGGCGCGCTGCCCGGTGACGGTCGCGCCGACAACCAGCGCGCCAAGCGCTACGTGGCGAAATACACCATCAATCCGGCCATCTCGCACGGCATCAGCCACGAGGTGGGCTCGATCGAGGCGGGCAAGCTCGCCGACCTCGTGATCTGGAAGCCGGCCTTCTTCGGCGTCAAACCCGAGATGGTGGTCAAGGGCGGCCTCATCGTGACCGCGGCGATGGGCGATCCCAATGCCTCGATCCCGACGCCGCAGCCGGTGCGCTATCGCCCGATGTTCGCCGCCTATGGCCGCGCCATCGGCTCCACCTCGCTGACCTTCGTATCGCGCGCGGCGCTGGAGGCGGAGGTGCCGGCGCGCCTCGGGCTCGGCAAGCGGGTGAGCGCGGTACGCGGCTGCCGCGGCCTCACCAAGGCGGCCATGGTCCACAACAGCTACGTGCCCCGCATGGAAGTCGACGCGGAGACCTACGAGGTGCGGGCCGACGGTCAGCTCCTCACCTGTGAGCCCGCCTCGGTGCTGCCGATGGCGCAGCGGTACTTCCTCTTCTAGGGCTCCATGCTGGTGATCACCGAATCGCCCCTGCCGGTGGAGCCGGCGGCGCTGGCCGGCCTCGAGCGCGACACCCTGTCGCTCACGTGGGAAGAGCGGCGCTGGACGCGCAAGCGGGTGCGCAGCACGGCCGGGCGCGAGGTGGCGCTGGCGCTGCCGACGGGCAGCTTGCTGCGGCCGGGGGATGTGCTCGCGCGCGGGGCGGGCTGGTACCTGGTGGTGGAGGGCCGTCCGGAGCCGGTGCTCGCGGTATTCCCGCGGGACCGCGCGGAGGCCATCCGCATCGCCTTCGAGGTGGGCAACCGACACTTCTCGCTCGCCCTCGAGGGCGAGGGCATCCTGGTTCCGGACGATACCGCCATGGAGCAGCTCCTCATCCGGCTCGGCGTCGCGTGGAAGCGGCGGGAAGCGATCTATGATCCCCTCGGCGCCGCGCCGCATCCGCACTGACCGCGCGTGATGCTCGATCCCGCGCTCCTCCCGCTGCTGCACTTGACGGATACCGCGCTTCCCACCGGCGGCTACGCGCACTCGTTCGGCCTGGAAACCTACTGTCAGGACGGCCGGGTCACCGACGCCGAGTCGCTCGGCGACTTTCTCGCCATGCATCTCGAGGGTGCGACGGGTCCCGGCGATGCCACCGCCGCGGTGGCGGCGCGGCGCCGCTTCCTCGCCGGCGACATCGGCGGCTGCGCGGGGCTCGACGCCACGCTCGAGGCGATGAAACCGGCCCGCGAGCTGCGCGAGGCGAGCCGGCAGATGGGGCGCCAGACGCTGCGGGTGGCGGGCGCTCTCACCGGACATCCCGCGCTCATCGGCTACCTGGCCGACGTGGACGCCGGGCGCGCCGCCGGACACCACGGGGTGGCCTTCGGCATGGCGGCGGGCGCGCTGGGCGTGGCGGATGGCTCGGTGGCCGCGGCGTATCTCTACTCGTCCACGTCCCTCCTCGTGGGCGCCGCGCAGCGGCTCATGCGGCTGGGACAGCTCGAGGGACAGCGGGTGCTCTGGCTCCTACATCCCTTGATCGCGCGGGTGGCGGCGGAGGCCACTGCGCGCGACGCCGCGGACATGTGGAGCTGGGCACCCGGGCTCGAGCTGGCGAGCATCCGCCACGCGGGACTCGACGCGAGGCTCTTCCGCTCATGAGCGCGGCGCTGGCGGCCAAGACGACGCTCCCGCGCCCGCTCAAGATCGGCATTGGCGGGCCGGTGGGCTCGGGGAAGACCGCGCTGGTGGAGCGGCTCTCGCGGCTCCTCAAGGAGCGCTACGATCTGGCCGTCATCACCAACGACATCTACACCCAGGAAGACGCGCAGTTCCTCGTCCGGCGCGGCGTCTTGCCCGCCGAGCGTGTGATCGGCGTGGAGACGGGCGGCTGTCCGCATACCGCCATCCGGGAAGATGCGTCCGTGAATCTCGAGGCGGTGCATCAGCTCCGGGGGCGCTTTCCCGGCCTCGAGCTGCTTTTCGTGGAGAGCGGCGGCGACAACCTGGCGGCGACCTTCAGTCCCGAGCTGGTGGACGCGACGATCTACGTGATCGACGTGGCGGAGGGCGACAAGATTCCCCGCAAGGGCGGGCCGGGCATCACGCGCTCGGATCTTCTCGTGATCAACAAGATCGACCTCGCCCCCTACGTGGGCGCGGACCTGGCGGTCATGGAGCGCGACGCCAAGCGGATGAGAGGAGGCCGGCCGTTTGTCTTCAGCAATCTCCGTGACGGCGAGGGGGCCCAGGCCATCGCCGATTGGATCCGCCGGGAGCTCCTCTTCGAGCCCTGAGGCAGCCCGCCGCGTCGGACGCGACGGCCTGATCTCCCTGGGCTTCGAGCGGCGCGGCGGCCGGACCGTGCTCACCGAGCGTCGCTCCGCGCTCCCGCTCCAGGTGCTGGAGCCCATGGAGCTCGAGCCAGGGGTGGCCGCCCTGATGCTGCTGAATCCCACCGGCGGCGTGGTCGGCGGCGACCGGCTTCACACCGAGGTACGGCTGGGCGCGCGGAGCCATGCCTGCCTGACCACGCCCTCGGCCACCCGGGTCTACCGCAGCGCGGGCCCGCCCTCGGTGCTGACCTTCCGCGCGACCCTGGATTCGGGCGCCCGGCTCGAATACGTGCCCGACCATTTGATCCCGTCTCCCGGCGCGCGGGCGCGCCAGTCCACCGAGCTGGTGCTGGCACCGGGAGCCACGGCCCTCGTGCTCGATGCCTGGTCGGTGGGGCGGCCCGCCCGCGGCGAGCGGTGGGCCTTCGCCGAGCTGGATCTCGCGCTTGGCGTGTCGGATGCCGACGGTCCCATCCTCCGGGAGCGGGCCTGTCTCGGCGGCCGCCGCTCCTGGGAGGGGCTGGGCGGCGCGGAGGGTCACGCCTACATCGCGACCTTTGCCGCCGTGGGTGCCGCCGCGCAAACGGATCCGACTGGAGGGGAACCGCAGTGGGAGGCCCTCGCAGCTGAGCTGACGGCGCGCGCAGCGGAGCTCACCGCCGGAGTGCGCGTCGGCGTCAGCGCTCTGGGTCGCGGCGGCGTGCTCGCGCGGGTCCTGGCGCGCTCCGCGCCGGCTCTGCTGGAGGCGACCGATGCCCTCTGGGCCGCGAGCCGGCGGCGGCTGTATGGGCTTCCCCCGCTGCCCTTGCGGAAGCTCTAGGGGCCGCGGGGGTCTCAGGCTCCTGTGATAGCCTGCGCGGAGCCAGCATGACGCCTCATGAAGAAGGAGCAGGCGAATGATCTCGTCCCCGCCGTCCGACGGAGAAGGGATGATGCGCTACGCGGAGCACGCGGCCGCGGCCATCGGTCTGCCCCTCGACCCCGCGCGGAAGGCGGCGGTGGTGCAGCACCTCGCCGTGATGCTCGCCGCCACCACGCTGGTGCTCGAGTTTCCGCTGCCGGACGAGGTCGAGGCCGCGCCGGTGTTCGAGCCGTGACGCCGCCGCCGAGTCCGGCGACGCTCGCGGCGCTCGACGCCGTCGGCACCGCCGAGGCGGTCCGCGCCGGTCGGCTCGGCGCCCGCGACGCCGTGGAGGCCGCGCTGGCGCGAATCGCTTCGCTGGACCCCGCGCTCAACTGCTTCACCGCGGTGCTCGCGGACACGGCCCGCCGTGACGCGGAGGCGGTCGACGCGCGGGTGGCGCGCGGCGAGGATCCCGGCCTGCTCGCGGGGGTGCCCTTCGCGGTCAAGAACCTCTTCGACGTGGCGGGGCTCACGACGCTGGCCGGCTCGCGCATTCATGCGTCGCGCCCACCCGCGGCGCGGGATGCCGCCGCCGTCGCCGCCCTGCGACGGGCGGGGGCCGTGCTGGTGGGCACGCTGAACATGGACGAGTACGCGTTCGGCTTCACCACCGAGAACAGCCACTACGGTCCCACGCGCAATCCCCATGACCGGGAGCGGGTGGCGGGCGGCTCCTCGGGCGGCTCGGGCGCGGCGGTGGGCGCGGGGCTGGTGCCGCTCACGCTCGGCTCTGACACCAATGGGTCGATCCGCGTGCCCGCCTCCCTGTGCGGGGTGTTCGGGCTCAAGCCCACCTATGGCCGCGTCTCGCGGGCAGGGACCGCGCTCTTCGCAGGGAGCTTCGACCACGTGGGGCCGCTCGCGCGATCGACCCGCGACCTTGCCGCCGCCCTCGACGCGCTGCAGGGCCCGGACGCCGGTGATCCGGTGGCGAGCCGCCGCCCCGCCGAGCCCTGCCGCCTCGAGCTCACGCGCGGGATCGCGGGGCTCCGCTTCGCGGTGGCCGACGGCCACTTCGCGCGCGGGGGCGAGCCGGCGGCGCTCGCCGCGGTGGGAGCGGTGGCGGAGGCGCTGGGCGCGCGGGACACCGTGACCCTGCCGGAGGCGCATCGCGCGCGCGCCGCCGCCATGATCATCACCGCGGCGGAGGGGGCGCAGCTCCATCTGCCGGATCTCCGGTCGCGGCCCGAGGAGTTCGACCCGTTGACCCGGGACCGGTTCCTCGCCGGCGCCCTCCTTCCCGCCACCGCCTACGTGGCGGCGCAGCGCTTCCGCGCGTGGTATCGCGCCCGAGTCGCCGAGCTCTTCGAGGGGATCGACGTCATTCTCGCGCCCACCACGCCGTACCCGGCGCCCCGTATCGGCCAGGAGCGGATCACGGTGGCGGGGGCGGAGGTTCCGATGCGACCGACGCTCGGACTCTATACCCAGCCGCTGTCCTTCATCGGGCTGCCCGTGATCACGGTGCCGCTGGCGCGGCAGTCCGGATTGCCGCTGGGCGTCCAGCTCGTCGCGGCGCCCTTTCGCGAGTCCTTCCTGCTGCGCACCGCCCACTATCTCGAGTCGGCCGGCGTGGTCGCGGCTCCCATCGCCTGAGCCATCCACCAGCGACGCAGCCCCGTGCAGCGACGCAGCCCCGTGAGGAGGAAGCAGTGGACCTGAACATTCCCGAGGTCGTGGCCGAGGTCGGCGCCGCGTTCAACCGCTACGAGGCCGCGCTCACCACCAACGATGTCCCCGCGCTGGACAGCTTCTTCTGGAACGACCCGCGCGTGATCCGCTTTTCGCTGTCCGACAATGGCTACGGCTTCGAGGCCATCATGAAGGCGCGGCGTGCGCGCAACAACGTGGACCTTCGGCGCCGGCTCATGCGCACCGTGGTCACCACCTTCGGCCGGGACTTCGCCACCGTGAACACCGAGTTCAAGCGGGAGGACTCCGGGCGCGAGGGACGGCAGAGCCAGACCTGGGTGCGGACCGCGGAGGGCTGGAAGGTCGTGAGCGCGCACGTGTCGTGGCTGACGCCGCCGTCCTGACCCTTCCTGCACAAGATACGGGCTCCCTGCTGATCTCTTGAGCAGACGGCGGTACCCGTCTTACCACCATCCCGCCAAGCGGCTGATTTACTGAGCCTCCCCCTCGGCACATTGTTTGCTCCGGACTTCCAACACAGGACCGGATCGGAAAGGGAGCGGATAGCATGAACGGAATCGAGCTGGCCGGTGAATTCGAACGGCTCGTGGTGAGCGCGCTGCCCGCGCTCGTGCGGGAAGAGGGAGCCACGGACCGGGGACGCCTCTATCGCGCGGTCATGGCGCGGGTCGAGCTTCCACTGCTGCGGCATGTGCTGCAGCTGTCGGGGGGCAATCAGCTGAAGGCGGCGCGGCTGCTGGGAATCAATCGCAATACCCTCCGGAAGCGGCTGCGCGTGCTCGGGCTCCTCCCCGCGGCGCCCAGCCCGAATGGATCGGGGCGCGGCTAGCGCGGCATCCATCTGGCTGTTGCGGTGAGTCGGCGGTACACTCCGGGATCGTGCGCACCCGCCTCGCTCCCCCCCTTCACGCGCTCGTCGTCGGGCTGAGTCTGCTCGCGCTGGGCTGCGCTGGCGTGGGCAATGAGCCCTTGCCGGGCGCGCCCGCCCATCACGTCGCGGGCGGATTCCGGAATGTCGATCCGACCTATCCGCGCGCCGGCGGCTGGGCCCGCTTCAAGTTCATCGTGAGTCGGTTCTGGGATAGCCTGCTCTCCCCACGCAACTTCGAAACCCCGCGGGAGACGGTCGAGGGCCTGGCGGCGGGGCGCGCGCTTCGCGCCGGGCCGGATCCCACTGTGACCTGGATCGGCCACGCCACGGTGTTACTGCGCATGGACGGGTTGACCCTCCTCACCGACCCCAGCTGGAGCGAGCGGGCCAGCCCGCTGTCCTGGGCGGGTCCGCGTCGGCTGGTGCCGCCGGGACTGCCCTTCGAGGAGCTGCCGCGGGTGGACGTGGTCGTGATCTCGCACGATCACTACGACCATCTGGACCTCGCCACCGTGAAGCGGCTGGCCGCGGCGCACGATCCGCTCTTCGTGGTGCCGCTGGGCCTCAAGGCCTGGTTCGCCGACAACGGCATCACCCGCGTCGAGGAGCGCGACTGGTGGCAGCGGGTAGAGCATCGAGGTGTCACCTTCGTCTGCGTGCCCGCGCAGCACTTCTCGCAGCGCACGCCATGGGATTCGAATCGCCGGCTCTGGGCTACGTGGGCGGTGCTCGGTTCCACGCGGCGCTTCTACTTCACCGGCGACACCGGGTACTTCCCGGGCTTCAAGGAGGTGGGCGCGCGCATGGGTCCATTCGATCTCGCAGCGGTCGCCATCGGCGCCTATCTCCCCCCGGAGATCATGCGCGCGGTGCACGTGACGCCCGAGGAAGCGGTGCAGCTGGCGGAGGACGTCCGCGCGCGCGTGCTGCTCGGCATTCACTGGGGCACCTTCGACCTCGCCGAGGAGCCGCTGGGGGAGCCGCCCGAGCGGATGCGGGCAGAGGCGGCGCGCCGGGCCCTCGGGCCCGATCGCGCCTGGATCCTGCGGATCGGCGAGACGCGCCGCTGGTAAGATGGCCCCGGCATGGCGAGCCGGGTGCTGGTCGTCGAGGACGAGGCGGACATCCGCGATCTCCTCGCCTTCCATCTCGAGCGTGATGGCTACCAGGTCACCCGCGCGACCACCGGGCCGGAGGCCTTGCGCCAGCTGCGCGCCGCGCCCCCCGACCTGGTCATCCTCGATCTCATGCTCCCGGAGCTGGACGGGCTCGAGGTGTGCCGGCGGCTCCGCGCGGACCCGGCCACGGCCACCCTGCCCGTGATCATGCTCACCGCCAAGGGAGACGAGGTGGACCGGGTGGTCGGTCTCGAGCTGGGCGCCGACGACTACGTGGTCAAGCCGTTCTCGCCCAAGGAGATGCTGGCGCGCGTGCGGGCGGTGCTCCGGCGGGCGCGCACGCCGCTCTCGGGCGCGCCGCTGGCGGTGGGCGGCATCACGCTGGACGGCGCCACCCATCAGGCCACCGTGTCGGAGCGGCCGCTGACGCTCACGCCCAAGGAGTTCGATCTCCTCCGCGCGCTCCTCGAGGCGCGCGGGCGCGTGCTCTCGCGCGAGTTCCTCCTCGACCGCGTCTGGGGCTATGCGCGGGCCGGCGAGATCGAGTCGCGGACGGTGGACGTCCACGTGCGCCGGCTGCGTGCCAAGCTCGGGCCCGAGGGGGAGCGCATCCTCACCGTGAAGAACGTGGGCTACCGGCTGGCCCCGGACGCCTGAGCGTGCGGAGGCTCCTGCTCTTTCTCCGCCGCCGTATCGCGCTGAAGCTCACGCTGACCCTGGTGGGCTTCACCGCCATCGCCGGGCTCGCGGCGGCGCTGTACCTCAATCACGCGCTGGAGGCCTACGCGGTGGAGTCGCTGGAGGCCCGCCTGGTGGCGCTCGAGCGCGTGCTCCACGACGAGGCGCGCGATCTCCTGCGCGGCCCGGCCCCGGAAGCGGTCCGGCAGGCCTTCGCCCAGCGGGCGGCGCGCGCCACCGGCGCCCGCGTGACCTTGATCCGGCCCGACGGCCGTGTGGTGGCGGACTCGGACGCACGGCCGGGTGGTCTCGCCGGCATGGAGAGCCACGGCGACCGCCCGGAAGTGCGCGCAGCGCTCGCCGGCCGGGTCGGCCGTGACCTGCGCATCAGCAGCACGCTCGAGACGCCGCTGCTCTATGTCGCCTCCCCCGCGCGCGATGGGGACCGGATCGTCGGCGTAATGCGGCTGGCCTTGCCGCTCACCGAGGTGACCGCCTCCCACGAAAACGTGCATCGGGTGATGCTGGTGGGCGGGCTGCTGGCCCTCGCGGTGGCGCTCGGCATCGGCCTCTTCGTGTCGGGAAGGGTGACGCGCCCGGTGGTCGAGATGCAGTCCATCGCCCGCCAGCTCAGCGAGGGCAACTTCGCCGTGCGCGCCCCCGTGCACTCCCCGGACGAGATCGGCACCCTCGGCCGCTCCCTCAACGTGCTCGCCGCCCGGCTCCGCGAGAAGATCCAGGACCTCGCGCAAGAGCAGGCCAAGGTCACCGCCATCCTCGACGGCATGGTGGAGGGCGTGATCGCGGTGGACGGCCACGATCACATCCTGCTCATGAACGAGCGGGCGCGCGCCATGTTCAACCTGGGATCGGGCCGCCTGGAGCGAAAACCGTTCCTGGAAGTGATCCGCAACGCCGATCTCCACGACGTGTTTCGCGAGGGGCGCGCGGCGGGGATCGAGGTGGCGGGAGACGGGGCGGCGGTCCGACGCGAGCTCCGGCTGTCCACTCCGGTCGAGCGGATCTTGCAGGTCCACGCCGTCCCCCTTCGTCTGGGCCCCGGCGAGACCGGCGTGGCCATGGTGCTCCACGACATCACCGCGCTCCGCCAGCTCGAGCAGGTCCGGACCGAGTTCGTGGCCAATGTCTCGCACGAGCTCCGGACGCCCCTCACCGCGATCCAGGGATACCTGGAGACCCTCCTCGGGGGGGCGATGGACGATCCCGCGCATGCCCGGCGCTTTCTCGAGGTGGTGTTCCGGCATACCGAGCGGCTGGGCCGCCTGCTCAACGACCTCACCGATCTGTCCAATATCGAGCTGGGCCGGGTCTCGCTGCAGCGGGGGCCGGTCGCGCTCGGGGAAGTGGTGGACGGCACGCTGGACATCATCCGCGCCAAGGCCGACGCGGGCGGGGTGAGGCTGGAGGCGCGGCTGCCCGCAGAGCTGCCCGCCGTCCAGGCGGATCGCGACCGCCTCGCCCAGATCCTCATCAACCTCGTGGACAATGCCGTCAAGTACACGCCGCGTGGCGGGCAGGTGGCGGTGGAGGCGGCGGCGGGAGAGGGCCTGGTGGAGGTGGCGGTGGTCGATACCGGCGTCGGCATCCCGCCCGCGGACCTGCCCCGCATCACGGAGCGTTTCTACAGAGTGGACCGGGCGCGCTCGCGGGAGCTCGGCGGGACCGGGCTCGGGCTCGCCATCGTCAAGCATCTGGTCGCCGCGCACGGCGGCACCCTCGTCATCGAGAGCCGTCCCGGCGAGGGTACCCGGGTGCGCGTCACGCTGCCCGCCGCGCCGCCGCCGGCCTGAGGTCCTGCGTCACGGTCGAAGCGGGCGCTGGCGATACACGCACGCCGGCATCAACCGCTCGGCAAAGGCCAGGCCCACGGAGAGTCAGGAGCCGCAGGCGAGGTGGGCCACCCTCGTCATGCGGAGAACCGCCGGCGGAATCATCGCCGCGTGATCGCACGTTGATGGGAGGATCACACCATGGCAACCAGGCCCGGCCCTTCGCTCACCCGTCGGCGTTTCCTCGGCGCGTCCGCCGCCGCGGCGGGCTCGCTCGCGTTGCCCTCTCCGCTCGCCCGCGGGCCGTTCGCCCAGCCCGCGGCGGGCTCGCGCCCCGGCGTGCCCTACGGAGTCCAGAGCGGCGAGGTGGGCCCGCACCAGGGCGTCGTGTGGAGCGCCACCGACCGGCCCGCGCGGATGCTCGTGGAGTACGCGACCACCGACGCGTTCACCGACGTTCGCCGTGTGACAGGATCGGCGGCGCTACCGGAGACCGGTTATGCCGCCAAGGTGGCGCTGGTCGACCTGCCCGCCGGCCAGCCGATCTTCTATCGCGTGACCTTTCAGGACCTGGGGAATCTCCGGGCCCTCAGCGCGCCGGTAACGGGGCGCTTCAAGACGGCGCCGGCCGACTACCGCGACGTGAGCTTCGTGTGGTCGGGCGACACCGCCGGGCAGGGGTGGGGGATCAACGCCGAGTGGGGAGGGATGAAGCTCTACGAGGTCATGCGCCGCACCGAGCCCGACTTCTTCGTGCACAGCGGGGACATGATCTACGCGGATGGTCCCATCGCCGCCGAAGTGCGCCCCCGTCGGGCATGGTGTGGAAGAACCAGGTGACCGAGGCGAAGGCCAAGGTGGCCGAGACCCTCGAGGAGTTCCGGGGCAACTACAAGTATAACCTCCTCGACGCGCACGTCCGGCGCTTCAACGGGGAGGTCGCCCAGTACGTCCAGTGGGATGACCACGACGTGACGGACAACTGGTTCACGGAGCGGATTCTCGAGGACGCCCGCTACACCGTCAAGAGCTGCGCGCTCCTGGCCGCGCGTGCCAAGCGGGCCATGTTCGAGTTCACCCCGCTGGTGGGCCACCCGATCGACTCGGAGCGCGTCTACCGGGCGGTGCGGCGCGGACCCCTGCTGGATGTCTTCATGCTCGACATGCGCTCGTACCGCGGCGCCAACGGCGAGAACCGGCAAGCGACCCTCGACGACGACGCCCGCATCCTGGGCCACGCGCAAGCGGCGTGGCTCAAGCGTGAGCTCCTTGCCTCGCGGGCGACGTGGAAGGTGATCGCCGCCGACATGCCCCTGGGGCTCGTCGTGCGCCATGATGCCGCGCGCGGCTGGGGGTCGGAAGCGGTGGCCCAGGGAGACGGGCCGCCTCTCGGCCGCGAGCTCGAGATCGCGGACCTCCTGCGCTTCATCAAGCTGAACGGGATCCGGAACGTGATCTGGATCACTGCCGACGTCCACTACTGCGCCACTCACCTCTACGATCCGGCGCGCGCGCAGTTCCAGGACTTCGCGCCCTTCTACGAGTTCGTCTCGGGGCCGCTCCACGCCGGCGGCTTCGGGCCCAACGCACTCGACAATACCTTCGGCCCCCAGGTCGTCTTCACCCGGAATCCAGGAGGGCGCACGAACACGCCGCCCACCGAGGGGGGGCTCTACTTCGGCCATGTCCGCATCGATGGCCGCACGCGCGCGATGACGGTGACCCATCGAGACCTCACCGGCGCGGTGCTGCACCGGCTGGAGCTGCCCGCGGAGGGGTAGGCCCGTCCGTCAGCGACCGGGGCGGCGGCTGGCCACTTGACTTACCTTCCATAGTTTGATACATATCAAACTATGAAACAGCGAGCTCCGCTCTCCCTCAACCAGCTGGACGCCAGCGAGGGGCACGTCGAGGCCTTCAAGGCCCTGGCCCATCTCACGCGCCTGCAGGTGTTCTTCTTCCTGGTCCGCGCCGGCCAGGAAGTCCCGGTGGGTGAGATCCAGGAGGCGGTGGAGATCTCGGCGCCCACGCTATCCCATCACCTGGCCGCGCTCCGGCGGGCCGGGCTCGTCCAGAGCCGCAAGGAAGAGCGGTACATCTATTACTCTGTCCGGCGGGACACCGCGACCGCCCTGGTCCGGCTGCTCACCGCCTGCTGCTGAGGAGAAATCCATGAGCGCTAAGGTCCACATCCACATGCACGTCTCCGACCTCGACAAGAGCCGCGCCTTCTATCGCGCCTTCTTCGGCGCCGAGCCGGTGAAAGAGAAGCCCGGCTACGCCAAGTTCCTGCCCGAATGGGGACCGGTCAACCTGGCGCTCTCTCAGGGCGGGGGACCCGGCACGGGGCCGGTGAATCATCTGGGCGTTCAGCTGGAAACCACCGCCGAGGTGATGAGCCAGCTCGATCGGATCAAGGCGGCGGGGCTCCCGGTGCGTGAGGAGATGGCCGTGGACTGCTGCCACGCCAACCAGGACAAGTTCTGGGTGGTGGATCCCGATGGCGCGGAGTGGGAAGTCTATCACCTCAACTACGACCTCGAAGACGAGCTCCCGACGACGACCCAGCCCGTGAGCCTCGGCCTGCCGATGGCGAAGTCGGCGGGCGGCTGCTGCTCCCGATAAGAGGAGACCCATCATGGCCGGCGATGACATCAAGGAAATCGTGAAGGAGAAGTACGGTCAGGCCGCGCTCCGCGTGGTGTCGGAGGGGAGCGCGTCCTGCTGCGGCACGGCGTCGTCGCGCGGGGGCGCTGACCCGATCACGTCGAATCTCTACGCGGAGACTCAGACCTGCGGGCTTCCCGAGGCGGCGGTGGCGGCGTCGCTCGGCTGCGGCAACCCGACCGCGCTCGCCCAGCTCCAGGCCGGGGAGACGGTGCTGGATCTCGGCTCCGGGGGCGGCATCGACGTGCTGCTGTCGGCCCAGCGCGTCGGCCCCACCGGCAAAGCCTATGGGCTCGACATGACCGACGAGATGCTCGCGCTGGCCCGCGAAAACCAGAAGAAGTCGGGCCTGGCTAATGTCGAGTTCCTCAAGGGTGAAATCGAGCAGATCCCGCTGCCTGATGATTCGGTCGACGTGATCATCTCGAACTGCGTGATCAACCTGTCGGCGGACAAGGATCGTGTGCTCGCGGAGGCCTTCCGTGTCCTCCGGCCGGGCGGGCGCTTCGCGGTATCGGACGTGGTCGTGCGCGGGGAGGTCCCCGCCGGCATCCGCCGCAGCGTCGAACTGTGGATCGGTTGCGTGGCGGGCGCCCTCGAGGACAGTGAGTACCGGGGCAAGCTCGCCAAGGTTGGCTTCGAAGCTATCGAGGTCGAGCCGACGAGAGTCTATCGTGTCGAGGACGCGCGCGAGCTTCTCGCCGGCGCCGGGTTCGATGTCGAAGCCATCGCGCCGCAGGTCGACGGCAAGTTCATGAGCGCGTTCGTCCGGGCCCGCAAACCGATGCGCTGAGCCCGGCGCCGAGTCCGCTTTACTCAGGATTTACCCGGCCGTCATCAAGCCGTAACCCGGGGCAGTCACTCTCCGGTACGTGAGAGCCGCCGGAGAGATGACGCCCCCCGCGCAGCGACGCCGCCCCGCCGGAGAGCCCGCCAGCCCTCCGGGCCGGGAGCGGCTCGGCCGGGTCCTCGTGGTCGAGGACGAGCCGGATGTCGCCGAGCTGATCCGCTTCAACCTCCACAAGGAAGGGTACGAGGTCACCGTCCTGGGCAACGGCGCGGATGCCATCCGCCACGCCCGGGACGGTAAGCCCGACGTGATCCTGCTCGACATCATGGTGCCCCAGCTCAATGGCTGGGAGATCTGCCGCCGGATCAAGCAGGATCCCGAGACCCGACGCATCCCCGTGATCATGGTGACCGGCCGCGTGGACGAGGGCGACAAGGTGCTCGGCTTCGAGCTGGGCGCCGACGACTACGTCACCAAGCCCTTTTCACCCCGTGAGCTCGTCGCGCGCGTCCGGGCCGTCACGCGACGAGGGCGCGCCGCCGATGGCGCGGACCGGAAGCGCCAGCTCAAAGCGGGCGATCTCGAGATTGATCGCGATCGTTTCGAGGTGCGGATGAAGGGCCGCGCGGTCGAGCTCACTCCCAAGGAGTTCGAGCTCCTCGCGACCCTCGCGGGCGCTCCCGGCCGGGTGTTCGGGCGGGAAGAGCTGCTGGATCAGGTCTGGGGGCGCGATGGATTCGTGGAGCCCCGCACCGTGGACGTCCATGTGGCCCGTCTGCGCGGCAAGTTCCTGGCCGCCAAGGTGTCCGAGCCCGGGGTGGAGACGGTCCGGGGAGTCGGCTACCGCTACCGGGACCAGCGTTAACACAAACGTAACATTGCGGTTATGTGCCTGAAACACACGCGCGGCACCCTGCGACTAACCGACAAGGAGAAGAAAATGAGAAAGCGAAGCATCCTGCCAACTGCGCTGATGATTGCGCTGACGGCGGTCGGCCTGGTGGCCGGCTACGCGGTGGCCAGCGGGCCGCCCAAGCTGGATCCGGCGCTCCCCGGCTACAAGGCGGTGAGCGGGGTCAGCGGCAATGTCTCGAGCATCGGCTCGGACTCGCTCAACAACCTGATGACCCTCTGGGCCGAGAGCTTCGGCAAGTTCTATCCAAACGCCAAGATCCAGATCGAAGGCAAGGGCTCGTCCACGGCGCCCCCCGCGTTGATCTCGGGCACGGCGCAGCTCGGACCGATGTCGCGCGAGATGAAGGGTACCGAGGTGGACGGCTTCGAGAAGAAGTACGGCTACAAGCCGACGCCCATCCGCACCTCGGTGGACGCCCTCGCCGTCTTCGTGAACAAGGACAACCCCCTCAAGTGCATGACCATGGCCCAGGTGGACGCGGTGTTCTCCAAGTCCCGTCGCTATGGTCACAAGGAAGACATCAAGACCTGGGGCCAGCTCGGCCTCACCGGCGAGTGGGCCAACAAGCCCATCAGCCTCTACGGCCGCAACTCGGCGTCCGGGACCTACGGCTTCTTCAAGGAGCACGCGCTCAAGAACGGGGACTACAAGGACGAGGTGAAGGAGCAGCCGGGCTCGGCCTCGGTGGTGCAGGGCGCGACGGTGGACCGCTTCGCCATGGGGTATAGCGGCATCGGCTATGCCACCGCGGGCGTCCGCGCGGTGCCGCTGGCCGAGAAAGAGGGCGCCAAGTGTTACGAGGCCGACCCCGACAACGCCTACGCGGGGACCTATCCGCTCTCGCGCTTCCTCTACGTCTACGTCAACAAGGCGCCAGGCAAGCCGCTGGACCCGCTGACCCGGGAATTCGTGAAGCTGATGGTCTCGAAGGAAGGGCAGGAGGTCGTGATCAAGGACGGGTACTTCCCCATCCCCGCCTCCATCGCCAAGGAAGAGCTGAACAAGGTCCAGTAGGTGGCACTGAACTCGGACGTTCTCGGGGCGGGCGGGCCGGCTTCTCCGGCCCGCCCCCTTGTCGTTTCCCGCGCTCGGACGAGCCGCCGCATCGCGCTGGACCGGTGGACCTCTCGGCTCGTCATCCTCGGCGGCATCATCATCATCGCCGCCATCCTGGCCATCCTCTTCGTCATCGCGGCCGAGGTCTACCCCCTCTTCAAGGCGCCGACCGCATCACTGGTGGTCACCAGGGGGGCGGCGTCCGCGCCGGCCCCGGGCGAGGCGACGGGAGTGGACGAGTACCGGGAGCTGGCCTATGCGGTGACCTCGGGGGGCACACTCGAGCTGGTCTCGCTCAAGACCAAGGACTCGGCGGCCCTCGTGCCGATCACCGTCCTCGGCGGCGTTCCCGTCACCACCGTGGCCGCGATCGTAAAGGGGCAACATCTCATCGGTACCGCGGACGGCCGGGCGGTGCCCCTCGAGGTGAACTTCGACGTGACGTTCAAGGACGGTCGCCGGACCGTGACACCACGTCCGGTCATCGGCGAGCCCCTGATCCTCGACCCCGACCGCAAGCGGCCCGCTGCGCCAGATCAGCTTCGCGGTGACCCCGACGGGGCCGGTGACGGTGGCGCAGGTCGGCCCGACCGAGCTGGTCGTGCTGTCGGTGATCGAGAAGAAGGCGCTGATTGGCGGGACCACCAAGGTGGAGACGCGGCTGCCTCTGCCCGTGTCCACGGACGGCGAGATCACCGCGCTCCGGCTCGACGGGCGCGGGGAGGACCTGTTCATCGGGACCTCTCAGGGCCGGGTCCTCCACTATGACCTCCGCGAGAAGGGAAGCCCGACGGTGATGGAGGCGATCACGGTGGGTACGACGCCGGGGACGCCCATCACTGCGCTCGGTTTCCTTCTCGGCGACCGAACCCTGGTGGCCGGCGATGCCGCGGGCCGGGTGTCCACCTGGCAGGTCGTCCCGCCTCCGCAAGGGGGAGACCGTCGTCTGACGCGCGTCTACGATTTCAAGCCACACGCAGGGCCCGTGGTGGCAATCAGCGCCTCGAAGCGGGACAAGGGCTTCGTCACCGCGGACGCCACCGGCCAGCTTCACCTCAACTATGCGACCTCGGGGCAGACCCTGCTTTCCCCGAAGGCTCCGGGCGGGGATTTGCGAGCCGTCGTGTTCACCCCCAAGACCGATGGCATCGTGAGCGTGGATGGCAAGGGTGTCTGGTCGCAGTGGGACGTGGACAACCCCCACCCGGAGATCACCCTCAAGACGGTGTTCGGGAAGGTCTGGTACGAGGGCTACTCGAAGCCGGAGTACGTCTGGCAGTCGACGGGGGGCACCGACGACTTCGAGGCGAAGTTCAGCCTGACCCCGCTCATCTACGGCACGCTCAAGGGCACGTTCTACGCGCTCCTCTTCGCGGTCCCGCTCTCCTTGCTTGCCGCGACCTACGTGAGCGAGTTCATGCACCCGACGGTCAAGGGGTACGTGAAGCCGGTGGTGGAGATCATGGCCGCCCTCCCGAGCGTTGTTCTCGGATTCCTGGCCGGGCTGTGGCTCGCCCCCATGATCGAGCGCGTGGTGCCGGGGCTCTTCCTGCTGCCGTTCGTCCTGACCGTGTGCATTCTCGTCGCGTTCGCGGCGTGGCGCACCGTCCCGCTGGCCATCCGGGGATGGTTCAAGACCGGAACCGAGGTCTTCCTGCTCCTGCCGGTGGTGATCGCGGGCGCCTGGATCGCCTTCGCGCTGGGCGGGCTGGTGGAGGCGACCCTGCTCGGCGGTAGCTATCGCGGGTGGCTGCTGTCTGCCCTGGGGCTCACGTACGACCAGCGCAACTCCCTGGTGGTGGGGGTGGCGATGGGCTTCGCGGTGATCCCCATCATCTTCACCATCGCCGAGGACTCGCTGGCCAACGTGCCCCACCACCTCCGCGCGGGGTCTCTCGCGCTGGGGGCGAACCGCTGGCAGACCGCGCTGCGCATCGTCCTCCCCACCGCGAGCCCGGGGATCTTCTCGGCGATCATGATCGGCTTCGGACGCGCCGTGGGCGAGACCATGATCGTGCTCATGGCCACCGGCAATACGCCGGTCATGGACTGGAGCATCTTCAACGGCTTCCGGGCGCTGTCCGCCAATATCGCGGTGGAGCTGCCGGAGGCGCCGGAAGGCGGGACGCTCTTCCGGGTCCTCTTCCTCGCGGCCTTTCTCCTCTTCTGCCTGACCTTCGCCGTGAACACCATCGCCGAGCTGGTCCGCCTCAAGCTCCGGCAGAGGTACCGGTACCTGTGAGCTCGCGGCTCGGGAAGACGTGGCGGAGCGGTGAGCCGTTCATCTGGCTCACGGGGGGCGCGCTGGCTCTCGCGCTCTTGCTCGTGGCCGGGCTCATCGGGCTCATTCTCTACAACGGGCTCGGGTTCTTCTGGCCCCAGAGCGTGGCGCGCCTGACTCTCGCCGACGGGAAGGTGATGACCGGCCAGGTGGTGGAGCGCGAGCCCATCCCCGGGAAGGTCGGCGAATACCGCATCAAGATCAAGGTCGCCAATCGCGATCTCTACGGGGCGGACTTCCAGTGGGTGGACGAGGGGCAGGTCACGCGCCGGGACTACCCGCCCGACGTCGCCGTGGTCGAGCGGACGGACTGGGGGCTGCTGATCGGCGGACTCGCGGAGGTGCGCGAGGGCGACGCGGTGCTGGCAAAGGGCCCGCAGGCGGCGCTGGCCGAGGCCCGGAAGCGGATGCCCGAGGCGGCGCGCCTCCGGGCCGAGATTCGCGACATCGAGACCGGAGAGATCGGCTCGATCAATTTCGCCCAGGAGAAGTTACGTCTCCGGGCCAAGGGGCTCGAGCGCAAGGGCATCATTGCCGGTCCCGAGGTGGAGGCGATCGAGCGCGAGCTGGCCGCGCTGCACTCGCGCTACACGACCCAGGAGGCGCGGCTCAACGCGCTACGCAAGCAGCAGGGGGCGAGCCTCCTGGTGACGGCGGACGGCGGCAGGGAAAAGGTGCTGCCCCTCGCCCAGGTACTCGACGTGTACTTCCCCAACGCCATGGGGCTGCCCGCCAAGACGTGGCACTACACGACCCGGGTGTGGGAGTTCGTGTCCGCCGAGCCGCGCGAGTCGAACACGGAGGGAGGGGTGTTCCCGGCCATCTTCGGCACCGTGATGATGGTGGTGATCATGAGCATCCTGGTGACCCCGCTCGGGGTGCTCGCCGCCTTCTACCTGCGCGAGTACGCGAAGCAGGGGCCGTTCGTGAGCGCGGTCCGGATCGCGGTGAATAACCTGGCCGGGGTGCCCTCCATCGTGTTCGGGGTGTTCGGGGTCGGCTTCTTCATCTACTTCGTGGGCGGCACCATCGACCGGCTCTTCTACGCGGATGCGCTCCCCACCCCGACCTACGGCACCGGGGGCATCCTCTGGGCATCGCTGACACTGGCGCTCCTCACGGTGCCGGTGGTGATCGTGGCCACCGAGGAAGGGTTGGCCGCCATTCCGCGGGGCATCCGCGAGGCCTCCCTGGCGCTGTCCGCCACCAAGCTCGAGACGACGCTCCGCGTGGTTCTGCCCGCGGTGATGCCGTCCATCCTCACCGGGCTCATCCTCGCCATGGCACGGGCGGCCGGTGAAGTGGCGCCTCTCATGATCACGGGGGTGGTGAAGCTGGCGCCGTCCTTGCCCATCGACGGATTCTGGCCCTTCCTGCATCTCGACCGGAAGTTCATGCACCTCGGCTTTCACATCTACGACGTGGGCTTCCAGTCGCCCAACGTGGACGCGGCGCGGCCCATGGTCTTCGCGACGACCCTTCTGCTCCTCGCCATCGTGGTGCTCCTCAATCTCTTCGCCATCAGCACGCGCAACCGGCTGCGCCGGAAGTACGCCACCTCGGCGGTCTAGCACGGCTCCCATGCCCCAGGAGGCTCTCATGGCTGGAAACGTCGGGATCGCGACAAACCTCAATCCCCGGGCGGAGGCGGCCTCTATACTGGAAAGCCCCATGGTGGAGATCGACCACCTCTCCCTTTATTACGGCGAGAAGCTGGCGCTCAAGGACGTGTCCATGTCCGTCCCCAAGCACCGCGTGACCGCCTATATCGGGCCGTCGGGCTGCGGGAAGTCCACCCTGCTCCGGTGCATCAACCGGATGAACGATCTCGTGGACGGCGTCCGCATCCTGGGGACGGTCCGGATCGGCGGCACCGACATCTACGACCGCGGCATGGACGTCACCGAGCTGCGCAAGCGCGTGGGCATGGTGTTCCAGAAGTCCAACCCGTTCCCCAAGACCATTTTCGAGAACGTCGCCTACGGCCCCCGGATCCTGGGGGTGAAGAGCCGCAGCGATCTCGAGGGTATCGTGGAGCGGAGCCTGCGCGCGGCCGCCCTCTGGGACGAGGTCAGCGACCGGATGCACGAGAGCGCGCTGGGGCTGTCCGGCGGCCAGCAGCAGCGCCTCTGTATCGCCCGGGCCATCGCGGTGGAGCCGGACGTGCTCCTGATGGACGAGCCCTGCTCGGCGCTGGATCCGATTGCCACCGCCCGGATCGAGGAGCTGATGCTCGAGCTCAAGAATAGCTACACCATCGTCATCGTCACTCACAACATGCAGCAGGCGGCCCGGGTGTCGGACTATACCGGCTTCATGCTCCTGGGCGAGCTGGCGGAGTACGGCGTGACGCGGGAGCTCTTCACCAATCCGCGGGACAAGCGCACCGAGGACTACATCACCGGGCGCTTCGGTTAGGGGGGTCCCATGCAGCGGCACTTCCACGATGAGCTGGACACGCTCAAGCAGACCCTGCTCGCCATGGGCGGGCTGGTCGAGGACCAGATCCGCCGGGTGATGCGGGCGCTCCTCGAGCGGGACGACGCGCTCGCGCACGACGTGATCGAGCGGGACCGGCAGGTGAACCAGTACGACGTCGAGGTGGACGAGAAGTGCGTGGAGCTGCTCGCGTTGCACCAGCCGGCGGCGAGCGATCTCCGCTTCATCACCACCGCCATGAAGATCGTCACCGACCTCGAGCGCATCGGCGACCAGGCGGTGAACATCGCCCAGCGCGCCATCGAGCTACACCAGGAGCCCCAGCTCAAGCCCTACGTCGACCTGCCCCGGATGGCGGAGATGGCGCAGCGGATGGTCAAGGAGAGCCTGGATGCCTTCGTGGCGCGCGACACCGCGCTGGCGCGGGCGGTGTGCGCGGGGGACGAGGCGGTGGACGCGCTCAAGGAGCAGATCTTCCGCGAGCTCCTGACCTTCATGATGTCCGACCCGCGCACGATCCCACGCGCGCTGCGCCTCATCCTGATCTCCCGGTTCATGGAGCGGGTGGCCGACCACGCCACCAATATCGCGGAGATGGTGATCTACATGGTCGAGGGCAAGATGGTGCGTCACACCCTGGCGTAGGGCGAACACCGGCCATGTATACTTTGGGCGTGAGCGCCGATCGTCGCTATCATCTGCAGTCCGAGGAGGCAAATCGGGCCGTCGACGCGCTCCTCGAGCAGCTCCGCGTACCGGCGGGCCAGTGGCGTCTCTACTCGGACATGCTCACCACCGTGCTCAAGCTGTACGAGGACGGGGCGGGGGTGGTGGACCTCAAGATCACCAGCGCCGCGCTGAAGGAGCTCCGCTACGGCTACAAGGTGTTCGCGCCGTGGCGGGGTACTCCCAAGGTCACGGTGTTCGGCTCCGCGCGCACCCCCGCCGACCATCCCGTGTCCCAGCAGGCTCACGCCTTCGGCAAGCGCATGACCGCGGGAGGCTGGATGGTCATGACCGGCGCCGGGAGCGGAGTGATGGGCGCGGCCCAGGAGGGAGCGGGGCGGGAAAAGTCCTTCGGGCTCAATATCCGGCTGCCCTTCGAGCAGGAGGCCAATCCCTGGATCCTGGACGACCCCAAGCTCATCACCTTCAAGTATTTCTTCACCCGCAAGCTATTCCTCGTCCGGGAAGCTCATGCCATGGCGTACTTTCCCGGCGGGTTCGGCACGGCCGACGAGGCCTTTGAGACCCTGACGCTCATCCAGACCGGCAAGGCGGCGCTGGTGCCGGTGGTGCTGGTGGACGCGCCGGGCGGCAAGTACTGGGAGGCCCTCGAGGGCTTCGTCCGCGAGCACGTCGCCGGAGAGGGGATGATCTCGCCCGAGGACTTCGCCCTGTATCGGCGCATCGACGACGTGGAGGCGGCCGCGGCCGAGATCGAGCGCTTCTATCGCGTCTTCCACTCCCAGCGGTATGTCGGCGACACGCTGATCTTCCGGTTGCGCCGGCCGCTGGAGCCAGGCGCGCTCGCGGATCTCGGGTCACGCTTCGCCGACATCCTGAGCGGACCGGCCGAGCAGGCCCCGGGTCCCCTCGACGCCGAGGGCGGAGAGCATCCCGAGCTGCCGCGCCTCATCCTACCCTTCAACCGCCGGAGCTACGGGCGACTGCGCCAGCTGATCGACGCCGTCAACCAGTAGTAGCGGGCAGTAGCGGGCCGCCGTAGCGGGCGACCCGCGGGCGGCCCTACTCGGGCTCCTCGCGCTCCTCGGTCCACTGGCAGGCGGCGCAAACCCAGGTGCGGAGCAAGGTCACCCGCTGGGGGTCGCGACGGAGCGTCCAGGGTATGAGCTTCTTGGCTCCGCAGCGGGGACATACCTCGGTGGGTTGACCGGGCTGCACGCTCGACGGGAGCCACGGGACCTTCCGTTGCAGCGGGGCTTTCAGCGGAGCTCGCGACGGAGGCGGCGGGGGCGACGGCGTCATGCGCGGGATTATACCGTATCATCGCGGGCGTGCGCGCCGAGGTCGTGCTGGTTCTCGCCAACATCGTCTACGCGACCTCGTACGTCGCGACCCGCGTCGCGCTCGAGAATGTCCCGCCCTCGACCCTGGCCCTCATCCGGCTCGTCATCGGGGCGCTCATCCTGGTCCCGCTCGCCTTCGCTCTCCGGAGACCCGAGGCGCCGGCGTTGTCCCGCGCCGACCGGTGGCGGCTCTTCTGGATGGGCGCGCTGGGGTTCGCGGGGGCCTTCGCCTTCTCGCACTGGGGCCTCGCGCGCTCGACCGCCACGAATGCGGCGCTGCTCATCACGGTGGAGCCCATCACACTGCTGCTGCTGGCACCGCTCGTCCTCGGCGAGCGGCTCTCGCGGAGGGAAGCGGCCGGTGCCGCGCTCGCGCTCCTGGGAGCGGCGGTCGTGATCGCCAACGGCATTCCCGGTATCTCCCAGACGCTGGTGCCGCACTGGCGCGGTGACCTCCTCCTCATCCTGGCCGGGGTGGCCTATGCCTCCTACTCGCTGATCGGTCGGGAGATCCTCGCGCGCCATTCCTCTCTCTCGGTCACCGCGTGGTCGATCGTCTGGGGCGCGCTCGCCATGGTGCCCCTGGCTCTGATCGAGCGGGCGTGGGGGGCGGTGCCCCGGCTCACGCCCTGGGCGGTCGCCGGCACCCTGTACCTGGCCGTGGTCATCACCGCCCTGGGCTATCTGGCCTGGAACTATGCGCTGGAGCGGGTGTCGGCCTCCCGCGCCGCCATTTTCCTCAATCTCCAGCCGCTGGTGGGCTCACTGCTGGGGGTGGGATTGCTGGGTGAGCCCTTGACGCCCTATACCGTGGTCGGGGGCGGGCTCATCCTGGCCGGTCTGAGTCTCACCGTCAAAGGGCAGGGGAAGCGGTAAGATAGGCCCATGAGACGGGTGCGGGTCGCCCTCGCCCAGGTCAATCCCACGGTCGGGGCCGTCGAAGCCAATGCCCGGATGGTCATCGATTGGATGGACCGGGCCCGCGCCCTCGGCGCCGACGTGGTGGCCTTCCCCGAGCTGGTGCTCACCGGGTATCCCCCCGAGGATCTCGTCTTCAAGTCCGCCTTCATCGAGGCCAATCTCCGTGCGCTCGGCGACGTGGCGCGGGCCAGCCGCGATCTCACCGCGGTGGTGGGATTCGTGGACAAGCGCGACGACATCTTCAATGCCGCCGCCGTGCTGCATGGCGGCACCCACGCCGGCACCTATCACAAGCAGTACCTGCCGAACTACGGAGTCTTCGACGAGAACCGCTACTTCCAGGCCGGCACCGAGTACCCCATCTTCGCGGTGGGCGACGTGGTGCTCGCCGCCAATATCTGCGAGGACATCTGGTACCCGACGGGGCCGACCACCGTCCAGGCGCTGGCGGGAGCCGACCTCATCATCAGCATCAACGCCTCCCCGTTTCACGCGGGCAAGGCCCAGTTCCGGGAGAAGATGCTGGCCACGCGCGCGGCCGACGACCTCGTCTGCCTCGCCTTCGTCAATACGGTGGGCGGGCAGGACGAGCTGGTGTTCGACGGCCAGTCCTTCATCTTCAACGAGAAGGGTGAGCGGGTGGCGCGCGGGCAGGCCTTCGAGGAGGACCTCGTGGTCGCGGACCTCGACCTCGACAATGTCTTCCGCGCCCGCCTCCACGACTCGCGCCGGCGAAAGGAGAAGCAGCGGGGCGAGAACGCGGCCCGCCGGATCGTGCTCCCCGCGCTCCCCGACCGTGCGCGGCCGGCGCTGCCCGCGCGCGAAGAGCCCCAGGTGGACCGCCCCGAGGAGATCTACCGAGCGCTGGTGGTGGGCCTCGGCGACTACGTGCGGAAGAGCGGGTTCCGTCATGTGGTGATGGGACTCTCGGGCGGAATCGACTCGGCGCTGGTGGCCTGCATCGCGGTGGACGCGCTCGGCGCCGCCAACGTGACCGGGGTCACCATGCCCTCGCCGTATTCCTCGGCGGGCACCCGCCGCGACGCGGCCCGGATGGCGAAGAACCTGGGCATCGAGTTCCTCCGACTGCCCATCACCAGCGTGTTCAAGGCCTATGCGCGGGCGCTCGCCAAGCCGTTCAAGGGCCTCAAGGCGGACGTGGCCGAGGAGAACCTCCAGGCGCGCATCCGCGGCAACTATCTGATGGCGCTCTCCAACAAGTTCGGCTGGCTGGTCCTCACCACCGGCAACAAGAGCGAGATCGGCGTGGGCTACTCGACGCTCTACGGCGACATGGCCGGCGGCTTCGCGGTGATCAAGGACGTACCCAAGACCCTGGTCTATGAGCTCTCCGCCCACGCCAATGCGCGGGCGGGCCGCGAGCTCATCCCGCGATCCATCTTCGAGCGGGCGCCCTCGGCGGAGCTCAGGCCCGACCAGACCGATCAGGACTCGCTGCCGCCCTATCCGGTGCTCGACGCCATCCTCGAAGCGTACGTGGAGGGTGACCAGGGGATCCCCGACATCGTCGCGCGGGGCTTCGACGAGGCCACTGTCCGACGGGTCATCGCCATGGTGGACCGCAACGAGTACAAGCGACGGCAGGGTCCCATCGGAATCAAGATCACTCCGCGCGCGTTCGGCAAGGACTGGCGGCTTCCGATCGTCAATCGCTTCCGCGAATAGCCTCGCTGTACGCTCGGATTGTCGACAGTGTCAGCTTTCTGGTGTAGTGTCTCCGAAAAGTGTCAGCCCGCAACAAATCTGGGCGCTACGGTTTTCGTAGCGCGTCCACTTCGACGATTCGACGCGGCAAGTAACGCCATGTAATTCACCGGGTTAGCAAACCTTGCAGAGTCTGCGCACTGTGGTACACGGCTTGCTAACAATCTTTGTGGCGCAGGGCTCGATGCCTCTCGCACCGCGCGACCGTGCCGAGACGTGAGCGTTCGTTGACCAGAGGGCAGGACACGTGAGCACGGAACAGATTCCCGAGGTGGCGGCGGAGCACGAGGCGGCGCCCGCAGAGAAGATCACCGTCGGGCTTGACAGTCTGCAGGATACGATCGCGCGCCTGGCCAAGACCTTCGAGAATGCGCCCCGGCGGCGTGCCGCCGACCACCCCACCCGCCGCTATATCTCCAAGTTCGAGTACCTCGTCGAGCAGCGGCTGATCAGCCAGCAGGACCTGGACGCCGCCATCGCCGAGGCCAAGCGCGCCCAGAGCCAGGTCGACCTGATCCTGATGCAGGAGTATCAGATCAGCAAGGCGCAGATCGGCCAGTCCTCCTCGGTGTTCTACCGCGTGCCGTTCGTCGAGTTCGACGACCGGATCGTGGTTCCGCCGGACCTCATCCGGGACCTCAAGCTCGAGTACCTGAAGAAGAACTACTGGGTCCCCCTCAAGCGTGAGGGAGGCGCCGTCCTGGTGGTGGTGGACGATCCGCACGACCTCGCCAAGGTGGACAGCATCGAGCGGGCGCTGAAGAACCAGAAGGTCAAGCTCGCGGTTGGTTTCCGGAGCGACATCCTGCGCTTCCTCAGCGTCGCCAGTGGCGAGCAGGCGCCGAGGGCGGGGAGCTCGGAGTCGATCAAGGACATCCTCGGCACCCTCAAGGCGGAGGAGGACGCCACCGGCACCGACTCCCACGAAGTCGCCGAGGTCGATGAGAACGACAGCGCCATCGTGCGGCTGTCGGGTCAGGTCATCCTCGCCGCCTATCAGGCGCGCGCCTCCGACATCCACGTCGAGCCCTACGGTCCCCAGAAGGACACCATCATCCGGTTCCGCGTGGACGGCGGCTGCTCGGAGTACATGAAGCTGCCCGGGGCTTTCCGGCGCCCGCTCGTCGCGCGGATCAAGATCATGGCCCGGCTCGACATCGCGGAGCGGCGGAAGCCCCAGGACGGCAAGATCAAGGTCGCCCTCGGCGATCGGGAGATCGAGCTCCGGGTGGCGACCATCCCGACCGCGGGCGGGGACGAGGACGTGGTGATGCGGATCCTCGCCTCCAACGAACCCATCCCCATCGACAAGCTCGGGATGAACGATCGCAATCTCGCGGAGATGAAGCGCATCTCGCAGCGGCCGTACGGGCTGATCCTCTGCGTGGGGCCGACCGGCTCCGGGAAGACCACCACGCTGCACTCCGTGCTGGGCTTCATCAACACGCCGGAGCGGAAGATCTGGACCGCCGAGGATCCCGTCGAGATCACCCAGCACGGCCTCCGTCAGGTCCAGGTGAATCCGAAGATCGGGTTCGACTTCGCCAGCGCCATGCGCGCCTTCCTCCGGGCCGATCCCGACGTGATCATGGTGGGCGAGATGCGCGACGAGGAGACGGCCTCGGTGGGCATCGAGGCCTCGCTCACCGGCCATATGGTGATGAGCACGCTGCACACCAACAGCGCCCCCGAGACCGTGGTCCGGCTGGTGGACATGGGCTGCGACCCCTTCAACTTCTCGGACGCCATGCTGGGGATCCTGGCCCAGCGCCTGGTCAAGCGCTTGTGCCCCGACTGCCGCGAGAGCTACGCGCCCACGCCGGAGCAGTACGAGGAGATCGTGCAGGCCTATGGTCCGGAGGAATGGGAGACGCTCGGCATCAAGTACGAGGGTGGCTTCCGGCTCTTCCGCGGACGCGGCTGCGACAAGTGCGGAAAGAGCGGCTACCGCGGGCGCGCGGCCATACACGAGCTGCTGGTGACGTCACCCGACATCAAGCGGCTGATCCAGACGCGCGCGCGCGCGACCGAGATCCTCGGGCACGCCAAGCAGGGGGGGATGACCACCCTCCTCCAGGACGGCATCATGAAGGCGATCGAGGGAGTCACCGACGTCAAGCAGGTCAAGGCCGTCGCGAACGCCTGATCGGCGGCGCGTCACGCGCAGGGAATGCACCCTCACCAACGGAAGGAGCGGATGTGATGGCGAACAGCACGGAAGGGATGGCCTGGTCGGACACGCGAGTGAAGGTCACGAAGTGGATCGAGGACGGACAGTACCTCGTCGGGCTCATTCCCGCCCTGGTCGAGGAGAACGAGCGGCTCCGTACCTCGCTGGAAACCAGCGAGAAGGAGTTCGAGCGCCTGCGCCAGGAAGTGGCGACGCTCCGCGGCGAGAGCGAGAGCTATCGCACCGAGCGCGAGGACGTGGCAGACGCGCTGAACAAGTTCATGAACGAGATGCTCCAGCTCGTGAACGAAGTGGCGCAGAAGTTCCGCACTCCCTCGCAGCGGGCCAAGAGCCCCTTCGAGCGGGAGCAGCAGTCCGCCGCCCACCGGCCCCTGGTTCCCTAGAGCGGCCCCACGCGGTGCCCGCCTCCGGGAGTCCTCGGCTCGAGCTCGCCTCGGGCCGGGGCCCTCACCGGGGGGCGGAGTCGAGCATTTGCAGGGCCGCCAGACGGCGGTAGATCCCGTCCTCCCGCGCCATGAGGTCTTCGTGGCGCCCCACCTCGGCGATCCGACCCTCGTGCACCACCACCACGCGGTCCGCGTTGCGCACGGTGGACAGCCGGTGCGCGATGACCAGAACCGTGCGGCCCTTGGTGAGCTCGCTGAGCGCCTGCTGCACGAGGAACTCACTCTCCGCGTCGAGGTCGGAGGTGGCCTCGTCCAGGAGGAGGATGGGCGGGTCCTTCAGGAAGGCGCGGGCGATGGCGATGCGCTGGCGCTGCCCGCCGGAGAGCTTGACCCCCCGCTCGCCCACCGGGGTGGCATAGCCGGCGGGGAGGGCGGCGATGAAATCCTGGGCCTGGGCGAGCCGGGCCGCCCGCTCGATCTCCTCGCGGGTGGCCCCCGCCTTGCCGTAGGCGATGTTGTAGGCGAGGGAGTCGTGGAAGAGGAAGGTCTCCTGGGTCACGATGCCCATGAGCGCGCGGAGCGAGGCCACCGTCACCTCGCGCACATCGTGCCCGTCCACGGTGAGGCGTCCCCCGGTGACGTCATGGAAGCGAGGCAGGAGGTCGAGGAGGGTGGTCTTGCCCGCGCCGGACATCCCCACGAAGGCGACCATCTCGCCCTTGGAGACCGTGAGCGTGATGCCGGACAGCGTGTCCGATTCGCCGTCGGGGTAGCGGAACGAGACGTCCTCCAGCGCGATGGCATGCTGGAAGCCCTGGAGGACGTGGGCGCGCGGTGCGTTCGCGATGGCGTGCGGGGTGTCGAGGATCTCGAACACGCGCTCCACCGAGCCGCGGGACTGCTGGACGGTATTGGCCATGCGCGAGAGCTGGCGCACCGGCCCGTAGAGCAGGATCACCGCGGTGGTGAAGGAGAAGAACTCGCCCGGGGTCAAGGCGCCCGCGATGACCTGATAGCCGCCGTACCAGAGGGCGCCCATGATGCCGAGCGCGCCCAGCACCTCCATGAGGGGCTCCGAGAGCTGGTCCGTCCGGTGGTCCTTCAGCGCGAGGCGGAGCAGCTGATCGTTCACTCCGTCGAAGCGCTCCTGCTCGAGCGGCTCGCGGGAGAAGGCCTTCACGATCTTGGTGCCGGTGAAGGACTCCTGGAGCACCACATTCAGCTCGGCCACCGTCTCCTGGGAGCGTTTGTTGATCTTGTAGAGCTTGCGTCCCAGCATGCGGACGGTGACGGCCACCGCGGGGAACACCGCCACCGCGATGAGGGCGAGCACCCATTCGCGCGCGAACATCACCACCAGGAGCGCGATGATGGTGCCCACCTGGCGGACCGCCATCACCAGGACGGTGGAGGACAGCCGCGCGAGGCGGTTCACGTCGGTGATGACGCGGGCCATCAGCTCGGCGGAGTGGAGCGACTTGAAGAAGGCCAGCGGCATGCCCTGGATGTGTCCGTAGAGCTCGCGGCGGATGCGGGCCACCACGCGCTCGCCCACCGACGCCATGAGATACGACTGGCCGAAGCGCCCGAAGCCCTTCAGGAGGTAGGCGCCGAGGAGCACCAGAGGGATGACCTTGAGCATCAGGAGGTCGCGCTTGATGAAAATCTCGTCCATGGCCGGCTTCACCAGCCAGGCGATGGACCCTTCCGCGGCCGACACCAGGAGGGCGAGCGCGGTGCCGGCGGCCAGGCTGGGCCAGTACGGCTTGAGATAGGGGAGGAGCCGGAGGAGCAGGCGATGTCGCGAGCGCATGGCTAGGCGCGCGCGCGCGCGGTGAGCAGCCGCGTGTAGAGGGCCTCGGTCCGGTCGAGCTTGGTGGCGAGGGAGAAGTGCGCCTCGACCCGCTTCCGTCCCGCCCGGGCCATGGCCTTCGCGCGGGCGGGATTGTCGAGCATGCGGAGAACGGCCTGGGCCAGCGCGTCGGGGTTGCGCGGGGGAACCAGGAAGCCGGTCTCACCGTCGACGATGAGCTCGGGCATGCCCTCGAGATCGGTGGCCACCACCGGGGTCTCCACCGCCAGCGCCTCCCGGATGGAGCCGGTGAGGCCGAGACCGGCATAGGAGGCGTCCACCACGAGATCGCTGGCGGCGAGGATCTCCGGCACGTCCTCGCGATGCCCGAGCACCGTCACCACCCCCGCCAGCCCCCGGTCGCGCGCCTTCTCGCCGATGCTGACGACGCGCGCGGGCGGCGCGCCCACGAAGAGGAGGCGCGCCCCGGGGAGGGCGCGGTGCACGCGGACCATGGCGTCGAGTACGTCGTCGTTGCCGCGCCACGAGCGGATGCCGATCTGGGTCACCAGCGGCTGATCGGGCGAGAGCCCGAGCTCGCGCCGGATGGCCGTCCCATCCACCCCGGCATGGAAGCGGGTGAGATCGGTGCCGGAGTAGATGACCTCGATCTTGTCCGCGGGGACCCCGTGGGCCACCAGCCCCCGCTTGATGGACTCGCACACCGCCACCACCGCGGTGACCCGCGGCGTGATGTAGCCGTGGCGATTCCAGCGGTCCAGGGAGAAGCTCACCCCGCGATTGAGGACGAGCACGGGGATGCGGACGAGGAGCCCGGCGAGGAGGGCAAGGGTGCGCGCCTTGCCCTTGTGGCAGTGCACGATCTCGATCTCGTGGGCGCGAATGAGTCGGGCGAGGCCCAGGATACCGCGATGGTCCACCGCGTGCCGCATCGACAGGGCGGCGTGGGGGATCCCGGCCGCCGCGCACTTCTCCGCCCACACGGGGCTCGACCGCGTGGCCACCACCACGTGATGGCCGCGCGCATGGAGCCCCCAGGCCAGCTCGCGCAGCTGGATGGCCGCTCCGGTGAAGTAGTCCGCCTTGGGGTAGAGCTGGAGTATCCGGAGCGGCGTGGCGTTACCTCCCGAAGAACTCGCTGATTGCCGCCGCCACCTCGTCCGCCTCCGCCTCGGTGTGGCCGGCGGAGATGGGCAGGGTGAGGATCTCGCGCACCAGCCGCTCGGTCACGGGCAGGGCGGGCGGCGCGAGCGATTCCACCGCCGGCTGCCGGTGACACGGGACCGGGTAGTGGATGCCGGTGGCGATGCCGCGCTCCTTCAGGTACTTCGCGAGCGCGTCTCGGCGGTCGGTCCGGATCACATAGAGGTGGTAGACGTGACGGGCCCCCGCGCGCTCCGAGGGCAGGCGCACCGGCAGCCCCGCGAGGCCGCGGGCATACCGCGCCGCCACGCGGTGGCGCTGCTCGTTCATGGCGTCGAGCCGGCGGAGGAGCACGCGGCCCACCGCGGCCTGGATGTCGTTGAAGCGCAGGTTGAAGCCGACCTCCGCGTGCACGTCCTTGTTGAGCCGGCCGTGGTCACGAAGCTGCCGGCACCGCGCCGCCACCGCATCGTCATTGGTCACCAGCAGGCCGCCGTCCCCCATCACGGTGAGATTCTTGGAGGGATAGAAGGAGAAGGCGGCGGCGCGGCCGAAGCCGCCCACCTTTCGGCCCTGCCACTCGGCGCCATGGGCCTGGGCGCAATCCTCGAGGAGCCACAGCCCGCGCTCGGCGCAGAGGGCCTGGATGGCGGGCAGGTCCGCGGGATGCCCATACAGGTGAACGGGCACGAAGCCGACGGTGCGCGGGGTGATCTTGGTGGCGGCGTCCCGCACGTCCACCGTGAAGGAATCGTCCACGTCCACGAACACCGGGGTGGCCCCCGCGAAGCAGATGGCCTCCACGGTGGGGAACGCCGTGTGGGAGGGCACCAGGATCTCGTCGCCGGGTCCCGCGCCGAAGGCCTTGACCAGCATCCACAGCGCGGCGGTGGCGCTAGAGGTCAGCACGGCATGCTTGGCGCCGTTGTAGACGGCGAACTCGTCCTCGAAGGCGCGGCACTCGGGACCGAGAATGTACTGGCGGGAGTCAACGGCCTTGAGGATCGCCCCCTTGATCTCGTCGTCGATGGGGGGGCGGGAGAGCGGGATGGACATCAGAGCGATCCTCCTGGGGAGCTGAGCTGACGATATCGCCCCCGGTAGTAGAGCAGCGGCTCGACCCCATCGCCGTCGCGGCTCGCCCCGGCCTCGATCTGGCCGACGAAGATGGTGTGGTCACCGCCCGGATAGGCGTGGACGGTGGTGCACTCGAGGTGGGCCAGCGCATCGTCGAGGATGGGCAGCCCGAGGACGCCCGACTTGTGTCCCACCCCCGCGAACTTCTCGGCCGCGCTCGAGCTCTTGGTGGCGAAGCGGTTGGACAGGGACTCCTGGCCCCCGCCGAGGATGTTCACCGCGAACCGGTCCGCGCCCCGCAGGGTCTCGTAGCTCTGCGCGTTCTGCGCCACGCAGACCAGGATCATGGGCGGGTGGAGGGACACGGAAGTGAAGGCGCTGGCGGTGAGACCGGCCGGGCGGCCCTGCGAATCTCGGGTCGTCACCACGGTCACGCCACTGGCGAAGTGACTGAGCAGGCGCCGGAATTCGTCGGGGCCGATCACGTTGCTTTTCTAGCAGGTCCCGGCCGATTTTTCAACTTCGCCGGGGGCTTGGACCGCATCCGGAAGCCCCGTCGCCTTGACGCTCCCCATGCTTCCCCCTATACTCGACCTCGAAGTGCGAGTCCACGATCCCCTGACCATCTTCCCGAGCCCGCCCGCGGGCGTGGTGTCGACTCCATGACCCCCGCCGGCGGGCCTGCGGTGACCGAGGCCGCGGTGCTGGGAGCCCTCCGCTCGGTGACGGATCCCGACGGCGGCAAGGACGTCGTCTCGCTGGGTCTCGTGCAGGACCTTCGGATCACGGACAGCGAGGTCTCCTTCACGCTGGCCTTCACGGGCCAGACTCCCCAGACCAAGGTGGCACTGCACAGCGGCGCGTCCAAGGCGGTGGGCCAGATTCCCGGAGTCGGCCGGGTCAGCGTGAAGATGGGCTCGGGGGCGGCGCCCCACGCGCACGCGCATGGGCATGCCGCGCAGCCGGCGCGTCCGGCGGCGCCGCCGGGACCCGCCGCGCGCTCGCCCGAGTTCATCCCCGAGGTCAAGCACACGGTGGCGGTCTCGTCCGGCAAGGGCGGGGTGGGTAAATCGACGGTGGCGGTGAACCTGGCGCTTGCGCTCAGTCGCGGCGGTGCTGCCACCGGCCTGGTGGACGTGGACGTGTACGGGCCCGACGTGCCGCTGATGATGGGCGCCAAGGGCCGCCCCGGGATGTTCGACAACCGCATCATCCCGGTCGAGGTGCACGGCGTGAAGATCATGTCCATCGGCCTCCTGGTGGACGAGCGGGAGGCGCTGGTGTGGCGCGGGCCCATGATCCACTCCGCCGTCCAGCAATTCCTCCGGGACGTGGCCTGGGGCCCGCTGGACTACCTGGTCTTCGACATGCCGCCGGGTACCGGCGACGCCCAGCTCTCGCTCTCGCAGATCATCCCGCTGTCGGGGGTGGTGATGGTGACCACGCCCCAGGACGTGGCGCTCCTCGACGTGCGCAAGGGTCTGGCCATGTTCCGCAAGCTCAATGTGCCCATCCTGGGCGTGGTGGAGAACATGAGCTACTTCGTGGCTCCGGACACCGGCGCCCGCTACCCGATCTTCGGGGAGGGCGGGGGGGCCCGCATCGCGGAGGAGTTCGGGGTGCCGCTGCTGGGGCAGATCCCGCTGGAGATGGAAACGCGCCGCGGCGGGGACGCCGGCATCCCCATCGTGGTCGGACAGCCGGACTCGTCACAGGCCGCCGCCTTCCGCGCCATCGCGGGCGCGGTGACGGAGCGCGTCCGGGCGCTCGCGGGTCTCCAGCTCCCGAAACTGGGCTAGTCGTCGCGGTGGCCACCCGGCACTACGTCCCGATCTTTCCGCTCCCCGACCTCGCCTTGTTCCCGAATACCCTGCTGCCGCTTCACATCTTCGAGCCGCGCTATCGCGCCATGGTCACCGACTCGCTGGCGCGCGATCGGCGTCTGGCCATCGTGGGGCTCAAGCCGGGCTACGAAGGCGACTACGCGGGCCGTCCCGCCGTGCACGAGGTGGCGGGGCTGGGGCGCATCGTCAAGTGCGAGCGGATGGCCACCGGCCGCTTCAACATCCTGCTCAAGGGCGAGATGCGCGTGCGAATCGAGCGCGAGCTGCCCTCCGACACGCTGTACCGCCTGGCGCAGTCAGTGGAGCTCCCGGATGCGGGCGCCGAGCGCGACGCCGTGCCCTCCCTGCTCGACGAGGTCAAGCGCGCCTGCCGCCGGATCCTGGAGGCGGTGCGGCGGGCGACGCCCGAGATGGAGGAGACGCTGGCCGCCGCCGCCGCGCCGGGGATCCTGTGCGATCAGGTGGCCTCGGCGGTGATCCCGTCACCGGCGGTGCGTCAGGCGCTCCTGGAGGAGCTCGACGTGGAGCGGCGCCTGCGCCGCCTGCTGGCCGAGCTCGAGGATCTCCTCCAGCAGCTGAAGGGAACCTGAGGATGCGGCGGCCCGCCGGCGTCCTCCTGCTGGCCATGTTCCTGGCCGTGGTTGTGTGCGTCGTCCTGGCCCCGGCCGGCGCCGCCACGGGGCGGTGGGGCTGGCTGGGCGTGCGGGTGCGCGACCTCTCGGAGCAGGAGATGGCGGAGATCTCCACTCGTCACGGCATCCGCGAGGGCTTCGGCGCCATGATCGTGGAGGTGCTCCGCGAGACGCCGGCGGAGTCCTCGGGGCTGCGGAGCGGGGACCTCCTGGTCGCGTTTCGCGACCTCCCGGTGGTGGACACCCGCTCGCTGCTCCGCGTGATCGCGAGCGCGCCGGTGGGAGACACCGTGTCCCTCACCGTGCTGCGCCTGGGCGAGGGGCGGCGGCGTGTCTCGGTTCGCCTGGGGGCGATGCCGGAGCCGGTGGTCGCCGACCGCGTGGCGGCGGAGTTCGGGCTCTTCGTGCGGGAGCCCGAGCCCCAGGCCGAACTCGGCGGGGCGCGTCCGTCGGTGGTCCCCGCCGTGTCGGGCGTGCTCCCTGGGAGCCGGGCCGCGCGCGCCGGGGTCAAGGTCGGTGACGTGCTGGTGGAGGTCAACGGCCGCGCGGTGGTGACCTATGAGGCCCTGCGCGCGGCGCTCCTCTCCGTTCCCGCCGAAGGCCCGCTGGCCCTGGTGCTCCGTCGCGACGGCGAGCGCCTGAGCGTGACGCTCGAGGGCGGCATCCTGAACCGCTAGTGCCAGGGACGGGTGGTGGCGGCCCGGCACAGCAGCAAGCCGCGCTATCTCATCTGGAGCCTGCATCACCTGTTCGCCGACGGGTCGGGCCGCGCCGCCGCCGCCGGGCGCACGGTGGTGGACAGCCGCCTGGGCAAGGGCGCGCTGAAGCTGGGGCTGGAGATCACGCTGCCGCTGGCGCGCGGGCTCGGCCTCGGCGAGGTCGTGCGGTACAGCATCGTCTGCGCCTGATCGCCCGTCGCCGCCGGGTATAATGGCGACGGCATGATCGTGCTCGGCATCAGCGAGACCCACTGCGCCACGGCAGCGTTGCTGCGCGACGGGCGCATCATCGGGTGCGCGTCGGAGGAGCGGTTCTCGCGGCTCAAGAACGACGCGGGCTATCCGCGCCTCGCGGTGGACGCGTTGCTGCAGGAGACCGGGGTCGCCCCCGCCGAGATCGACCTGGTGGCGCTGGCGGGCGCCCGGGCCGCCGCGAAGGAGTGGCTGAACCGGGTCCTGCACGATCCCGACTACATCCGCGAGTACTACGGCGTCGCGTGGCCGTCTCCCCGCCGTGCGCTCGGGAAACGGGTTCGCAAGTGGGGCGCCAGGTTCGGTCTCATGGACGCCTCCCGGGGCAAGTTCGGCGTTCCTCAGGACGTGCGCCTGGCCGAGGTCGCGGGTCACCTGGGCCTCCCGACCTCCCGCATCGTCTGCCTGGACCATCACCGCTGCCATGCCGCCGCCGCCTACTTCGGATCCGGCTTCGGCGGGCGTGAGGCGCTCGTCCTCACCAACGACAACTCCGGGGACGGTCTCTGTGCCACCGCCTCCACCGGACGCGGGCTCGCCCTCGAGCGGCACGAGGCCAGCTCCAGCGCGCCGGGCTCCCTCGGCGCCTTCTACTCCTTCGCCACGCTCGCGCTGGGCATGAAGTTCGGCGAGCACGAGTACAAGGTGATGGGCATGGCTCCCTATGCGTCGGCCCCCTGGGCGGAGCGGGCCACCCAGGCCCTCCGCGCGGTATTCGCGCTCGAAGAGAGCCGGCCCGCGCGCTTTCGCTGGACCCAGGCGGGCGAGCGCTACGCGCTCTTGCTCCGGGCCACCCTGGGGCTCCGCTTCGACGCGGTGGCGGCGGGCGCCCAGCAGCTGCTGGAGGAGACGCTGGTGCGGTGGTGCGCGCTCATGCACGAGCGCTACGGCGGTGGGCGGGTGGCGCTGGGCGGCGGCGTGTTCATGAACGTCAAGGCCAATATGCGGCTCGCGCGCGAGGACTGGGTGGAGGAGCTCTTCGCCTTCCCGTCCTGCGGCGACGAGTCGAACGCGGTGGGCGCGGCCTACCTGGGGTACGTGGACGAGTGCGCGCGCCGCGGCGGGCCCGCGCGGCCGGAGCCCTTCGGGCCCGCCTATCTCGGGACCTCGGTGACCGACGCGGAGACGGAGGCGGTGATCCGCGAGCGCGACCTCCGCTCCCGCTACAAGGTCGCCTTCCACGACCGCATCGAGGAGCGCGTGGCCGAGCTGCTCGTCTCCGACGGGGTGGTGGCGCGCTGCGCGGGACGCATGGAGTTCGGAGCCCGCGCGCTCGGGAACCGGTCCATCCTCGCCAACCCCACCGACCATCGGGTGGTGGGGCTGATCAACCGGATGATCAAGAACCGGGACTTCTGGATGCCGTTCGCTCCCACCGTGCTGGCCGAGCGCGCCGACGACTACCTGGTCAATCCCAAGGGGCTCGCCTCGCCCTACATGATGCTGGCCATGGACACCAAGCCGGCGGCGCGGGACGCCCTGGCGGCCGCGCTCCACCCCCACGACGCCACCGCGCGGCCGCAGATCCTCGAGGAGGAGTGGAATCCGGAGTACCACGCGCTCATCCGCGCCTTCCAGAGCCGTACCGGAGTGGGCGCGGTGCTGAACACCTCGTTCAACCTTCACGGGGAGCCCATCGTGTGCACCGCCGCCGACGCGGTGGACACCTTCGAGCGCTCGGGCCTCCAGCACCTCGCCGTCGGCCACTGGCTGATCTCGAAGCGCTGAGCTAGTAGCCCCGTCGGCGGTCCGCCACGTGGCGGAGCGGTCGGTTCGTCAGATAGCGCCGGAGATTGTCCTGGAAGATCGGCGTGATCTCCTTGGGTGTGCTGGGGCCCGAGATGTGCGGCGTGATCACCGCGTTGTCGAGCGCCCAGAGGGGATGGGCGGCGGGGAGCGGCTCCTCGGCGAAGACGTCGAGCACCGCGCCGCCGATGCGCCGCTCGCGCAGCGCGGACACCAGGGCCGCCTCGTCCACCACCGCGCCCCGGGCGATGTTGATGAGCCACGCGCCGGGCTTCATGGCCGCGAGGGCGGCGGCGTCGATCAGCCCGCAGGTGGCGTCGGTCAGGGGCACGGTGAGCACCACGAAGTCGGCGGCGGCGAGGGCGCGGGGGAGCGCAGCCGTCCGCAGCACCCGGTGGGCCTCGCGCACCCGTCGGCCGCTCCGGCTGACCCCCACCACCTCCATGCCGAGGGCGCGCGCGGCGCGGGCGATGGCCCGGCCGATATCGCCCAGGCCCACCACGCAAAGGGTGGCGCCGCGAAGTCGCGTGGGATTGACCTCCCGCCACTCCCGCGTCCGCTGCTGCGCCCGGAAGCGCTCCATCTTCTGCGTGGTCCACAGCGCCCATCCCAGCGTGTACTCGGCCATCCACGGCCCGAAGATGCCGGCGACACGGGTCAGGATGACATCGGAGGCCAGCTCGGGCACGAGGAAGCGTTCCACCCCCGCGCCCATGTTCTGGATCCAGCGGAGCCGCGGCGCGCGGCCCAGCAGCGAGCGCGGGAAGTTCCACGCGTACAGAATCTCCGTCTCCTCGATCAGGCGGGCCGCCTCCGCCTCGTTCGACGAGACGGCGAGCTCGAGGCCGCGGCGGGGGAGCCGGACGAGGCGCGCATAGTCCGCGGCCTCCTCGGGGTGATGGACGAGGATGCGCCGGCGGGCCCTCACGCGCCGAGCTTGGCGAGGAGCGCGTCCTCGAACGTGGTATCGAGCGGCCGGTCGAGGGTGCCCAGCCCTCGGTACCACTCCCACGTCTGGCGCAGGCCGCCCGCCAGCGTATAGGCCGGGCGGATGCCCAGCTCGGTGCGCAGCTTGCCGGTGGTGTGCACCGCGTGGCAGTCGTACACGAGGTTCTGCCCGAAGAACGGACCCGGCTTGTCGAAGGCCTTGAGGAGGGCGGGATCGAAGTGCCGCAGGGTGACCGGGCGTCCCATCACCTCGGCGATGAGCTCCACGAACCCCACCTGGGTCACCACGTCGTCACCCATGACGTTGTAAGCCTGGCCGTGCGTGCGCGGATCGCCCAGCATGGCGGCCATCGCGTCCCCGAGGTCCGCGACGTGGCCGAACTGTCGCAGCCAGCCGCCGTCGCCGGGGACGAGGACGGGGCGGCCCCGCGCGATGCGGTCCATGAAGAAGGTCTCGTTGTTGCGCGTGTTGAGCGGGCCCATGACGTGGGTGGGCCGCACGATGGTCACCGGCCAGCCCTCACGTCGATGGCGCTCCAGGAGCGCGTCCTCGCCGCCGATCTTGTGGCGCGCGTAGTCCCCCCAGTACAAGCTCCGCGGCGTCGTCTCGGAGTAGGGGATGGGCAGGCCGTGGTCGTACACGCGGCAGGTAGAGACGAACAGCGCGTGGGGCCGGCCACGAAGCGCGCGGAGCAGCGCTTCCACGTCCTCGCCCAGCGTCGGCGCGTAGGTGACGTCCACCACCGCGTCGTAGGCCTCGCCGCCGAGCAGGCCTGGGAGGGCGGCGTGATCCTTGCGATCACCCACGATGGTGCGCACGCCGGCGGGAAGGGAGCCTCCGCGCCGGCCGCGGTTGAACACGGTGACCTCGTGGTGGCGGCGGCGCAGCGACTCCACGAGATGCCGGCTGATGAATTCCGTCCCGCCCATGACGAGGGTCCGCATGACGCGGGGATTCTAGCACAGCGACGCGAGGACGCCCGCCGCGCCTCAGCCGATGGACACCGCCACGCAGGTGGTGGTACGGGTCACCCCGTCGATGACCCCGATGGACTCGGTGACCAGGTTGCCGATGGCGTCGAGCGAGGAGCCGTCCACCACCGCGATGAAGTCGTAGGGCCCGGTGACGGCGTCCATCGCGATCACGGTGGCGCGGGCGCCCTTCACCTTGGCGAGCGCCTTCTTCACCGACTTGGTCTTGCCGGCCGCGGTCTCGATCAGCACGTACGCTTTCATGTCGCTTCTCCTCTTGTCGATGCGGGTTGCCGCCGGCGGGTCAGCGGCGGGACCGCCGGGAGTGCCACCAGAGTGCCAGTGCCCCCGTCGCCGCGGCGCCCGCCGCCGCCCGCCAGAAGTTGGTGCGCAGCGGGGGCACCATCCAGAAGGGCGAGCGGCGCTGCGCCGGTCGCAGCCGGCCGTCGAGGAGCGCCTCCACCAGCCCGAGGCCCTCGGTGAGCAGGACCTCGACGGTGGCACGCGCGAAGGCAGGGTCGGCCAGGGCGGGATGTCCCACGTAACCCTGGCCGCCGTTGCGCAGCGGGAAATTCGGGACGAGGCGCCGCGGCAGGGAGTAGCGCGCGGGCGGCAGGGTCCGGAAGCCCTCGTCCACCAGATCGGGTCGCAGCCACAGCATGAAGGAGGTTTCCCAGAGCCCGCCGTGCATGTCGTCGGCGAAGGCGCGTCGCTCGTCCTCCGTGAGCGGACGTTCCAGGGCGGCCACGATGCGCGGCAGGAGGCGACCCCGCAAGAACTCCCAGGCGAGGTAGCCCGTGAGCGAGGCCATGGTGACGCCGTGCCGGCGGGAGACCGCCGCCGCCGCCTCCTCGAGGGCGACGAGGTGACCGGGTCCCCCATGCCCGTTGGCGATGAAGATCCAGCGGAAGCCGGCGCGCGCGAGGGAGGCCCCGTAGTCCAGGACCGCGTCGCGCACCACGCGCTGCCGGATCCGGATGGTGCCCGGCGCGTCGAAGGTGAAGGAGCCCAGGTGCAGGGTGGGGGCGAGCACCGCGGTCCAGCCCGGACGGGCGGCGACCAGGCGCTGGGCCAGCCCTTCGGCGAAGTGGCGTGCGGCGTAGGCGTCCACCCCGAGGGGCAGATGCGGCCCATGCTCCTCGATCGGGCTCACGGTCAGCACCACCACGGTCCGGTCGCGGTCCAGCGCGTCGAGCGCCGAGGTGGACATCTCTTCCAGGAGTCGAACGCTCAAAAGGTGCTCCCCTGGGTGGCGGCGAGGTAGTCGTTCTTGGCCCGCTCCAGCTCGACGATGATGTCCTGACGCGCGTCCAGGAGCCGGGACGCGGACTGGCGCCGCACCAGGGCCATCGTCCCGAGGCGGATCTGGCTGCGCAGCCGCCCGAGGCCGCCGAGATAGCGGTAGGCGAGGAGCCCCGAGAGCGGAAGGGACACCGCGAAGAGGGCCGCCCAGGCGGGTCCGGTCAGCCACCACACCAGCCAGGTCTCGAGGCTCCAGAACAGCGGGATGGCCACCATGCTGGAAAGGAACCGCGTGGTGGCGTAGTCCGTCTCCTTCCTCGAGAAGCGCCGGCTGATCCAGCGCGGCAGGAAATACGGAAGCCCGTTCACGACCACGCCATAGAGGAAGAACGGGAAGGCCAGGGACGCCCGGGAGCCGCGGCCGAGCCGGGTGCGGAGCCGGGGACGCGCCAGACGCGCGCGCACCGCCTCGTCCCGCACGCGGTAGTCGTGCAGGAGGGCGCGATAGCCCTGGATGCGCTGCCAGAGGGCCTCCACCCGCTCGGGCTCGCGCTCCGCGAAGTACTGGGCGGCCTCGGCGATGGCGCGCGAGAGCCGGATGGTGTCGATCTGGCGGAGGGCGAGCCCGCGCTCCTCGTGGAGCTCGCGCACGAGCTCACCCCGGTAGAGGTCTTCCACCGCGCGGATGAGCGAGGCGGTGTCCAGCCGGCGCACGTTGACCACCTGTGCCTCCATCTCGTACTGGATGGTGGTGGTGAGCGCGTCCACCGCCGCGGGCGCGTCGTGCTGATAGCGGTCGCCATAGGCGCCGAGTGCGATGGGCTCGCCGAAGGACACCAGCACCCGGGCCCGGAAGGACTTGCGGGCCTCGAACGTCAGTCCGAGGGGTACCAGCGCCAGCGGCTCGCCGCCCGGCCCGTCCCCCTGCGCGCGCCGCGCTTCGTATTCGAGCGCGATCCGCGCCGCGCCGGTCTTGATGCGCTGGACGCGCGGCTCGGCGTGGGTGGTCCCCTCCGGATAGATGCCGATGAGCCCGCCCGCGGTCAGGGTGCGAAAGCAGGCGGAGAAGGCGTCCACGTTGCGCTCCGCGCCCACCACGCCCACGCCGTCGCGGGCCACCGGCTCGTCCTGCTTGCGGTAGACCGGGATGGCGCCGCAGGCGAGCAGGAAGCGGGCCACCAGGGGATTCCGGAACAGCGCGGCGGTGGCGAGAAAATGGACCTCGCGGCGGAGGACGGCGGCGACCAGCAGGGAGTCGATGAGGTTGTTCGGGTGGTTGATGCAGAGAAGCACGGGGCCGGTGGCGGGCACGCGCTCGCGGTACCGCACGTCCACCGCCTTGAACAGGAACCAGATCCAGAAGCGTCCGATCGCGCGCGCCACCGCGTACGGCACTCCCATGGACTCGCGGGACTCGCGCGCGGCCGGGTCGGCCATCCGGGCGCTCAGCGCGTCTGGGGCTCGATCACCACCGCGGTGCCGTAGGCCAGCACCTCGGTGACGCCCTGGGCGATCTCGTTGGCGTCGTAGCGCATGCCGATGATGGCGTTGGCCCCCACCTGCGCGCCATGCTGGACCATGAGGTCGAAGGCCTCCTCGCGCGCGCGCTCGCAGAGCTCGGTGTAGAGCGTGATGTTCCCGCCGAAGAGGGTCTGGATGGAGGCGCCCAAGCTGCCGATGACGCTGCGCGAGCGCACGATGATGCCGCGGACCACGCCCCGGTTGGCGGTGATCCGGTAGCCCTCGAACCCGAACGCGGTGGTGACCCACTGCGACTGGATGGGCATGCCTAGTCCAGCACCGCGACCGCTTCGATCTCGATGGCGCAGCCCCGGTCGGCGTCGTAGAGGCCCTTGACCTCGAGGAAGGTCATCGCTGGGTAGTGCCGCCCGAAGTACTCGCGGTACACGCCGCCGATCTCGCGCGCCCGGGCCTTGTAGTCGGCGGTGGACAGCACGTACACGGTGAGCTTGACGATGTCGGTGAGCTGGCCACCCCGGGCGCCCACCGCGGCGCGGAGGTTCTCGCAGACCTGGCGGAACTGGGCGGCCAGGTCGCCGGGGCCCACCAGGGTGCCCTCCCGGTCGAGCGCGACCTGGCCGGCGATGTAGAGGGTCTTACCCCCCTGGACCTCATAGGCATGCGAGTACCCGTGGGGCTTCATGAGCGCGGGCGGATTGACGGCTTCGAGGATCTTGTACATCGGCGCCTCCCGGCGGTCTGCGTTGATGGGTGTCCGGCCGCGCGATTATACTACCCGCGCGCATGGGCCGTCCCTTCCAGAAGGTCTCTCTGGCCGACGCGGTGGGACGTCTCCGCCCGGGCATGCGCGTATTGCTGCCGCCCGGCTGCGCGGATCCCCGCGCGCTCGTGGGCGAGATCCTCGCCCAGGCCGATCGTCTCGCCCCGCTCACCCTCATGGGAGGGCTCCGCGTGGACGACTATCCCTTCGCGGCGCCGGCCTACGCGGGCAAGCTGCGCTTCGCGACCTGGCACATGTCGCCCCGGCTGCGCGAGGCCGCCGCGCGCGGCGACGTGGAGTTCGTGGCCGCGCGCTATTTCGACACGGTACGCCTGTTCGCCGCGGGCGGCGCCTGGGCTCCCGACGCGGTGGTGGTCCACGCGGCGCCGCCCGACCGTGGCGGGTGGCTCTCGCTCGGAGTCTCGGTGAGCTACCCGCTGGTGGCCGCGCGGCGCGCGCCGCTGGTCATCGCGCAGGTGAATCCGCGCATGCCGCGCACCCTCGGCAACGCGTTCCTCCACCGGTCCCAGGTGGACTGCTTCGTGGAGGTCGAGGAGCCGCTGGCGGAGTACCCGCCCACCGCGGTGGGGGAGGTGGAGCGGCGGATCGCCGCCCAGGTGGCCGAGCTCGTTCCCGATGGCGCCACCGTCCAGGTGGGCATCGGGTCCATCCCGCAGGCGGTGATGGAAGCGCTCGCGGGGAAGCGCGACCTCGGCGTGCATTCGCTCCTGGTCGACCACATGCTGCCGCTGCTCGAATCCGGCGCCATCAACAACTCCCGCAAGCGACTGCACCGGGGCCGGATGGACGTGGGCGAGATCATGGGCACCGCCCGGCTCTTCGCCTGGGCCCACGAGAACCCCGCCGTCAACATGGAGCCCTCCGACGTGGTGCACGATCCGGAGGTCGTCGGCGCGCTCGGGGACTTCGTCTCGGTGAACTCCGCGCTGGAGGTGGACCTGCTCGGGCAGGTCAATGCCGAGAGCGTGGGCGGGCGGCAGGTGGCGGGGATCGGGGGCCAGTTCGACTTCGTGCTCGGCGCGGCGCGCGCGACGGGCGGGCGCGCCATCATCGCGCTGCCCGCCACCGGCCGCGACGGGGCCGTCTCGCGCATCGTCCCCACCCTCGGCGCCGGGGCCCGGGTGACCTCGCCGCGCTTCCTGGCCGATTACGTGGTGACGGAGTACGGCGTGGCGACGTTACGGGGGAAGAGTGACGCCGGGCGGGCGCGGGAGCTGGCCCGCGTGGCCCACCCGGCGTGGCGCGATCAGCTCGAAGCGGCCGGAGTTACGTCTTGAGCTTATCGATGGCCGCGAAGATCTCGGCATCCTCGGGAAAGCGATACGTCTCCTGATTGTTGTAGACGCGCTGATTGTCGATGTCCACGAAGAAGACGCCGCCCATGCTCTCCTTGAGGTCGGCGGTGATCCCGTACTTTTCCTTGATGGAGGCCTGCAGACTGGAGGCCTGGGGGAGGTAGTTTCACTCGCCGCAGTACGTGATCTGGATCTTCATCCGATCCTCCTCTCGAGTAATGTCTTCACCATGATACGGGGCGCCTGCCAATGAGTCAATCGTCCCGGCCCGTGCTGATCGACACCGATCCCGGCATTGACGATGCGCTGGCGATTCTCCTCGCCTGGGGCCTGGCCGGCCTGCGTGTCGAGGCGATCTCGACGGTGGCGGGCAACGTGTCCGTGGATCTCGCCACCGTGAACGTGTTCCGCCTCCTCGAGGCCGCCCGGCCCATCCATCGTCCGCGTGTCGCGCGGGGCGCTGCCGCCCCGCTGCGACGACCGCTCGTCACCGCCACCCACGTCCATGGAGACGACGGGCTCGGTAACCTCGGCCGATTCCGCGAACCGGACGGCCGCCCGCGCTACCCGAACCCACGCCTCGACCTTGAGACGCGGGATGGGGCCGATCTGATTCTCGAGACCGCCGGGCGCTTCGGCGAGGATCTGGTGGTCATCGCGCTCGGTCCCCTCACCAATGTCGCCCTGGCGCTGGGACGCGACCCCGCCCGGCTGCGCCGCATCGGCCGCCTCGTGGTCATGGGCGGCGCGGTGACGGTGGCCGGCAATGTGACCCCGGCCGCGGAGTTCAACTTCCACGTGGATCCCGATGCCGCCCAGGCCGTGCTCGCGGGTGGCCTCCCGGTGGAGCTGATCCCCCTCGATGTCACCCGTCGGGTGACGCTGGGGCGGGCCGCTCTCGACACGCGCCTGCCCCCTCCGCGCGGTCCGCGCGGCCAGTTCCTCGAGGATTTCTCCGCTCACGGCTTCGCGTTCGGCGGCATGCGGGGCGACGGGGGCATCACGCTTCACGATCCGCTCGCGGTGGCGGTGGCGGCCGATCCCTCCCTGGTGGGGCTCGAGCCCTTGCACGTGCAGGTCGAGACAGAGTCGGATCTCACTCGCGGGCTGTCGCTGGCGGACCGGCGACCCGGCGCGCCCGAGGACCGCCGGCTCCCCAATTGCCATGTCGCCCTCGCGGTGGACGCGCCCCGCGCCGTGGCCCTGACCCTGGAGGGGTTGTGCCGCGCGTGTGCGTAGTCGGCTCCGCGAACGTGGACTACGCGGTCACCCTGCCGCGGCTGCCGCGCCCGGGCGAGACGGTGACGGGCGGGGAGCTTCTCCGGGATCTGGGCGGCAAGGGCGCCAACCAGGCGGTGGCGGCGCGCCGCCTCGGCGCCGAGGTACGGTTCCTCGGGGCGGTGGGCGCGGATTCCGCTGGCGAGGAGATTCGCGCCCGGCTCGCCGCGCTCGGCATCGGCGTGGAGGGGCTCGTCACGGTCCCGGCGCCCACCGGCGCCGCGCTCATCTTCGTGGACGCGGCGGGGGCGAACCAGATCGCGGTGGCGCCCGGCGCCAACCACGCGCTGTCCGTGGCGGCGCTGGCACCCCATGCCGAAGCGCTGGCGTGGGCCGAGGTGGTGGTCTGCCAGCTCGAGCTCCCGCTCCCGGTGGTGCGCTGGGCGCTGGCGGAGGCGCGGCGCCGAGGTGCCGCGACCATCCTCAACCCCGCGCCCGCCCAGGATCTCGACGACGAGCTCCTTCACCTCGTCCGCTATCTCACGCCCAATGAAGGCGAGGCGGGCCGGCTCGCGGGCGTCGAGGTGACCGGGCTCGAAACGGCGCAGCAGGCGGGGGACCGGCTCGTCGAGCGGGGCGCGGCGGTCGTGATCGTCACCCTGGGGGCCGACGGCGCGCTGGTCTGCGGGGGGAAGGGCCCCATCCACTATCCCGGCTTTCGCGTGACCGCGGTGGACACCACCGCCGCGGGCGACGCCTTCACCGGCGCGCTGGCCTCGGGCCTCGCCGCGTGGGGGTCCCTGGAGCAGGCCCTGCCGCTGGCGAATGCGGCGGCGGCGCTGACGTGCACGCGTCCGGGCGCACAGGCCTCGCTCCCGGATCGCGCCGCCGTGGACCGCTATCTCCGGGAGCGGAGCTAGCGCGCGATCCGGGCTCGCAGCGCCGCGATCCGCACGAGGGCCGCCTCCACCGTGCTGCGGCGGAGCCGTCCTTCCGCGAGGGCCCGCCGCACCGCCGCCACCACTCGCACCGCCGCCCGCGGCTCCCGCCGCGCGTTGTTGTCCGCGATCAGGAGGATGTCCACCCCGGCGACGAGGGCCAGGAGGGCCGCGTCCTCCACCCCGTAGTGCTGGGTGATGGCGCCCATGAGGAGATCGTCCGAGACCACCACGCCCTTGAAGCCGAGCTGGGCCCGCAGGAGCCGTCGGACGGTATACCAGGAGAGCGAGGCGGGATGCCAGGCATCGAGGCGGCGGTTGAACACGTGTCCGAGCATGACGCTGTCGGCGAGCCCCTCCGCGATGAGGGCGCGATAGGGGGCGAGCTCCACGTCGAGGTCGGTGGTGTCGGTGACGTCGGTGAAGCCGTGATGGGAGTCCAGGCGGCTGCTGCCGTGCCCGGGGAAATGCTTGAGGGCGGTGAGCACCCCCGCGGCGTGCATGCCTCGGACGAAGGCGCGCGCGTGCGCGGTGACCTCGGCCGGATCCCGCGAGTACGTGCGGCCCAGCGCGACCACCGCGGGATTGGCGGGGTTCACCGCCACGTCCACCACCGGCGCGAGGTTCCAGTTGATGCCGGCCTCGCGCAGCCGCGCCCCCAGGCGCCGCGCGTCCAGCTCGGTCTGGGCCACGTCCCCGGAGTCGCCCAGCTCCTGGGCGGAGGGCGTGGCCGCATAGCCCGCGCGGGTAGAGAGGCGCATGACGCGTCCGCCCTCCGCGTCGGTGGCCACGAGGAGCGGCCGGCCCGCGCAGCGACGGGCCAGCGCCTGGGCGTCCGCGGTGAGGCGCGCGAGCTGCTCCGCGCCGGCGATGTTGCGGGGCTCGCGCGTGACGGCGTCGCGCTCGAACAGGATGAGGCCGCCGACCCGCACATCGCAGATGAGGGCGCGCAGCTCCTCGTTGCCCTCGACCTCGGTGCCCCGAAAGCCTACCAGCAGGAGATCGCCCACCGCCAGGGGCGGTCGCCGGCTCGCGGCGTCGCCCGTCGTGGAGCAACCCGCGAGCACGGCGACGGCGGTGAGGGCGGGCACGAGCCAGCGTCGCGCGCGCCGAGCCGCTGCACAGGCGGGCCGCGCGGCGGGCCTCGACCGAGCCCCCGTCAGAACGCGCTCCGGACGGCCGCCACCAGCCGTCGCACGCGCTCGACGTCCACCGGGTTGCCGACCACGCCGTCGCGCTTCACGGCGGTCCCGACGATGAGCCCGTCCGCCACTGCCAGGAGCTCGGCCGCCGTTCCCGGGGTGGCGCCCGAGCCCACCAGGAGCGCGACATCCGGCGCCGCGTCGCGCACCCGCTTGAGGTCGCCGGGCGCGGTGGCTTCGCCGGTGGCAGCGCCGGAGACGATGAGCCCGTCGGCGAGCCCGCGCTCGAGGCAGTCGCGCGCCTCCTGCTCCAGCGTGACGGCGGCCAGCGGGGCCGCGTGCTTGGTGCGCACGTCGGCGAGGATGCGGACCTGGGCGCCGAGGAGGCGGCGCTCGCGGAGGAGCGCGTGGGCGTCTCCCTGGATGATGCCCTGATCGGTGAGCGTGGCCCCCACGTGGACGTTCACGCGGATGAAGCGCGCGCCCACCGCCACCGCCACCGCGAGCGCCGAGCGGCCATCGCTGCGCAGCACGTTGATGCCGAGCGGGAGCGGCGCCGCGTCCGCGATCCGGCGGGCCACCGCGGCCATCGCCGCCACGGTGGCGGCGTCGACGCGGCCCGCGGTGAAGGGGACGTCGTGGAAATTCTCCACCAGCAGCGCGTCGGCGCCGCCCTCGGCCAGCGCGCGGGCATCGGAGACGGCCCCGCGCGTCACGTCGTCGATGGAGCCCGCCCACCGGGGGCTCCCCGGGAGCGGCGCGAGGTGCACCATGCCGATCACGCCGCGCGCGACGCCGATGATGGGACCGAGTCCCGCGCGCGCGTCGGGCAAAGCCATGGCGAAATGATAGCACGCGGAGTATCATCGATTCGGAATGAGCCCCGTCGACGTGGCGCGTCCACCACGCGTGTTCTACGGATGGTGGGTGGCCCTGGCGTTCGTGATCATCGTGTTCCTCACCACCGGCGTACGCTTCACCGTCGGCCCCTTCCTCAAGCCCATCGTGTCCGACCTCGGGCTCGATCGCGGCAGCTTCTCGCTGGTGATCTCGCTGTCACTGTTCCTCTACGGCGCGTTCATGCCGCTGGTGGGCGGTCTGGTGGACCGCATGGGCGCGCGGCTCATGCCGCGGCCCGAGCCGCGGCCCGTCGCGGGTGGCCGATGAGCGACCACCGACACGTGATGCGCGAGCCGCCGCTCCGCCACGCCTCGCCGCTCCCCGGGTGACGGGCGTGCGCGTCCTGCGCGAGCTTCTCGCGCGTGCGCTCGGGCGACCGCGTCCGACCAAGCGGGCGCTCGTGCTTGCCGGAGGCGGCGTCATCGGCGGCATGTACGAGGTGGGCGCGCTGGCCGCCCTGGACGAGGCCCTGCCGGGCTTTCACGCCAACGACTTCGACGTCTACGTGGGGTCGAGCGCGGGCTCGGTGGTGGCGGCGCTGATGGCCAACGGCGTCCGGCCCCTCGACCTCTACCACATCCTCGAGGAGAGCCGTGACGACCCGCTCAACTTCCACAGCGGCTCGGTGTACCACCGCGGGGCGGTCGCCGACGCGGGTCGCAGCTTTCTCCGTCTGGTGTGGGCGGTGGGCAAGAACCTCGCCACCAATTTTCGCCTGGACTGGCCGGACATCCTCGCCCGCAGCCGGCCCGACATGCCGGCCGGCTTCTTCTCGGTGCGGCAACTGGAGGAATTCCTTCGGCGCGCCTTTCTCGCCCGCGGCATCCCCAACGACTTCCGCGCCTGCGTGCGGCCCCTGCTGATCCCCGCCATGGACCTGGATCGCGCCGAGCGGGTGGTGTTCGGCACCGGGGCGTTCGCCGAGGTGCCGGTGTCCGAGGCGATCGCCGCGTCGTCGGCGATTCCCGGTTTCTTCGAGCCGTTTCGCATCGGGGAGCGCGATTTCATCGACGGGGACGTCGGGCATACCGGCCACGCCGACCTTGCCGTCCAGGCGGGGGCGGACGTGGTGGTGGTGGTGAATCCGCTGGTCCCCCTCCGCACCGACGGGCGGGCGCCCGCGCTGCGCGGGCAGGGGCTCTACGGGATCCTGGAGCAGGTGGGCCGGATCAATAGCCAGTCGCTGCTGGAGCTGGGCCTGCGCGAGCTCGCGCTGCGGCGTCCCGGCATCGAGATCCATCTCGTGCAGCCTCCGGCGCTGGACACGCCTCTCTTCGGCCCGTCCATGGGGTTCGAGGCGAGCCGTCAGGCGCTCCGCTTCGGTCACGACTCCGTGGAGCAGTGGCTGGAGCGAGAGGGCGCCCGGATGCGACGGCGCTTCGGCGTCTCGGCCGCCGGAAGCGCCCAGACCTGAGCGATTGCGGACGGTCGTCCGCGACACGCGACTCGTTGGCCTCGCCCGAGGGTTGCCGTGCCCGCGCGGGGCGGTGTATCCTCGCCTGCCATGGCCTCTCCCTCGCCGGTGGGTGTGCTGGTTCTTCACGGGCCCAACCTCAATCTTCTCGGGCGGCGGGAGCCCGCGGTGTACGGGCGGACCTCGCTGGCCGAGGTGAACCGCCTCCTCGAGCGCCACGCCACCGCGCGGGGCGCGCGGGTGAGCTGCCGGCAGTCCAACCACGAAGGGCAGCTGATCGACTGGATCCAGGGAGCGGCGGGCGAGGGCTTCGGCGCGGTGGTGCTCAACCCCGGCGCCTTGACCCACTACTCGGTGGCGCTTCGCGACGTGATCGCGGCGGTGGCGCTACCGGTGGTGGAGGTTCACCTCTCGAACATCCATGGCCGCGAGGAGTTCCGGCGTCACTCGGTGACGGCGGCGCCGGCGGCCGGCCAGATCTCCGGCTTCGGTCCGCAGAGCTATGTGCTCGGGGTGGACGCCGCTCTCCACCTGCTCGCCCGCCGGGGGGCCTCGCCCCGTGCGCGGGCCCGCCGCCCGGCCTCACGGCCGGCGCGGTGAATGTCGGGCCTCACCCCGGCGTCCTATCCCTCGAGTAGTGGGCGCGGGGGCCGCGCGTCGGGCCCCCGGTCGTGACCACGGGAGACGTGCCTCCCGTCCCCGAGGAGGCGGAGCTGATCCGCCGCTGCCAGGCGGGCGACGTCTCCGCCTTCGAGCCCCTCGTGGAGAAGTACCGGCAGCGGGTGTGGCGGCTCGCCTTTCAGGTGCTGCGCGACCGGGAGGAGGCGTGGGACTGCGCCCAGGAGGCATTCGTCCGCGCCTTCCAGTCGCTGTCGCGCTTCCGTGGCCAGTCGGCCTTTTACACCTGGCTGTTCCGGATCACCGTGAACGTCGCAACGGATCGTCACCGCTCGCGCAGTGCGAGGGCGCGCGCCTTCGGACCCGAGCAGGTGCCGGAGGAGGAGTGGGCGCGCACCGCGACGGATCTCGGCGGCAAGCCGGACGACGCCGCGCTCGGCGCCGAGCGGCGCGCGCGCATCCAGCAGGCCCTCGACTCCTTGCCGCTCAAGGCGCGAACGATTATCATGCTCAGTGATATCGAAGGGTTGTCATACCGTGAGATCTCCCAGGTCCTCAATTGCCCCATCGGGACGGTGATGTCCAGACTGCATAACGCCCGCAGAAAGCTGCGGGCGCTCCTCGGCCCGATGCTCGTCGCGCTGCTCGTCCTGGGCGGAGTCCTCGACGTGGGCGCCGCGTGGGCGCAGCCGGTCGTCCGCTTCGGCGTCCGCGTGCTCCAGGCCTCCTCGTCCCCGCCGCCCACCGCGGTGCCCGCGGCCCCGGGACAGCGGCCGGGCGTTTCCGGGTCTCCCGTCCCGGGCACGGCTCCCGAGGTGGAGACCGACGAACGCCTGCGGGCCATCCTGCCCCGGTTGCGTACCCTGTTCCGGTACACCGACTACACGACCCTCGACCGGCAGCGGGCCGAAGGGCCGCTGGGCACGCTGCAGCGGTTCACGCTCCCCGGTCCGCGCCAGCTCGAGGTGACGCCGGACCAGCTCCAGGGCAATTCGGTCCGGATGCGGGTGCGGCTCCTCCGCGACGATCAGCCCGAGCTTCGCACCGTCATCGTCGCCGCTCCCGGCGCCCCCGCGGTGCTGGGTGGCCCCTCTCACGGCGACGGAGTGCTCATCATCATCCTCTGGGCCAACCCCAACCCCACGGACCGGTGAGCATGAGCGAGGAGCGCTACTTCCGCGAGCGGGCCCGCATCGAGCAGGGACACCTGAAGTACCGCGACAAGCTCCGCGAAGAAGGCAAGCTCTTCGTTCGCGACCGCCTCAAGCTCCTCCTCGACCCGGGCTCGGAGTTCCAGGAGGATTTCCTCTTCGCCCGCAATCAAGAAGCGGACACGCCCGCCGACGGCGTGGTCACCGGGGTGGGCATGGTGGGCGGGCGTCCCGTCTGCGTCATGGCCAACGACTACACGGTGAAGGCGGGGTCCTGGGGCGAGAAGACGGTGCAGAAGATCGTCCGCATCCAGGAACGCGCGGAGCGCCTCCAGCTTCCGCTCCTCTACCTCGTGGACGCCGCCGGCGGGCGCATCTCGGAGCAGATCAAGATCTTCCCCGGGCGCTATCACGCCGGCCGCATCTTCTACAACGAGGTGCGGCTGTCCGGGGTGGTGCCGCAGGTCTGCATCCTCTTCGGGCCGTCGCCGGCCGGCTCCGCGTATCTGCCCGCCCTCACCGACCTCGTCATCATGGTGGACGGCAAGGCGAGTCTGTACGTCGGCTCGCCCAGGATGGTCGAGATGGCGATCGGCGAGAAGACGACGCTGGAGGAGCTGGGGGGCGCGCGCATGCACTGCACCGTCTCGGGCTGCGGCGACGTGCTCGCGGCCACGGACGAGGACGCCATCGCGCTGGCCCGCCGCTATCTCGCCTTCATGCCCGGCTCGTACCGCGACCGGCCCGCACCGACAGAGGCGGCGCCACCCAAGCCGGGCCGGGCCATCGAGGAGATCGTGCCCTTCGACCAGCGCAAGTGGTTCGACATGTACGAGCTGATCGACCGGATCGTGGACGCGGACAGCTTCTTCGAGGTGAAGCGGCTCTTCGCGGCGGAGATCGTGGTGGGGCTCGCGCGCCTCGGGGGCCGCGCGGTGGGCGTCGTGGCCAATCAGCCCAAGGTCAAGGGCGGGGTCCTGATGGTGGACTCCTCCGACAAGGCCGCGCGCTTCATCAATCTCTGCAATGCCTTCAATATCCCGCTCGTCTACCTCGCCGACGTCCCCGGGTTCATGGTGGGCAGCAAGGTCGAGCGGGCGGGCATCATCCGCCACGGCGCCAAGATGGTGTTCGCGACCTCGCAGGCCACCGTGCCGAAGATCTGTGTGGTGGTGCGGAAGTGTTATGGCGCCGGCCTCTATGCCATGTGCGGTCCCGCCTTCGAGCCCGACGCCGCCCTCGCGCTTCCCCAGGGGCAGGTGGCCATCATGGGGCCGGAGCCCGCCGTCAATGCCGTCTACTACAACAAGATCATGGAGCTGCCGGAGGCGGAGCGCGCCGCCTACGTCAAGCAGAAGCGGGACGAGTACGCGGAGGACGTGGACATCTACAAGCTGGCCTCGGAGATGCTCGTGGACGGCATCGTGTCGGGTAGCGAGCTGCGCGACGAGCTGATCAAGCGGCTGACCTTCGCCGAGTCGAAGCAGCACGCCTTCCCGCCCCGGCGCAATCCCGTCCTCCCGGTCTGAGGCGGCGCGCGGCATGAGCGGTGCCTCGGCCGTCGCGAGCCTCGTCCTGGCGCTGCGATTCCTCACCATCGTCCCGGTGCCGGGACGCGCGAGCGCGGGGCCGGCCGCGCTGGGCCGCGCCGCCTGGTGGTTTCCCCCGGTGGGCCTGGCGCTGGGACTGGTCCTGGCCGGCGCCGATCGCGCGCTGCTGCTGGTGTTCCCTTCGCTCCTCGCCGCCGCGCTCGTGGTGACCCTCTGGAAGGTCCTCACCGGCGGTCTGCATCTGGACGGCCTGGCCGACGGCCTCGACGGCCTTGCCGGCCGTGACGCCGCACACCGGCTCGCCATCATGCGCGACAGTCGCATCGGGGTCTTCGGTGCGGTGGGAGTGATCCTCGCTCTTCTCCTCTCGCTCGTGGCCCTGGCCGAGCTGCCCGCGCCGGCGCGCGCGGCCGCGCTGGTCCTGGCTCCCGTGGTGGGTCGGCTGGCCCCGCTGCTGACGGGCGCGCTGTTCCCCGCGGCGACGCCCTCCTCGGGCGCGGGCGATGCCTTCATGGCGTCTCTGCCGCGCGCGGCCGGTCTCCTGTACGGAGCGGTGGTGGTGATCCTCGCCGGTTTCTTGCTCGGCCCACGGGGCGTCGCGATGGTGGCGACGGGAGTCGCCGCGGCGATGATCTGGTCCGCCTTCCTCGTCCGCCGGGTGGGGGGACTTACCGGAGACGGGCTCGGCGCCGGCGTGGAGCTGGCGGAGCTCGGGGTGCTGCTCGCGGCGTCGGCCGACGTCCGACTCACCGGAGCCTGAGTGTCCACGACCGTCTATCTGGTGCGGCATGGCGCGGTGGTCGGCGCCGAGACCCGTCGCTTCATCGGACATCTCGACGTCCCGCTCTCGCCGCACGGCGAGGCGCAGATCGCGGCCCTGGGCCGGCGCCTGGCCTCGGTGCGCCTGGCGGCGGTGTACTCGAGCGACCTCGTGCGGACGCGACGGAGCGCCGAGATCCTCGCCGCGCCGCACCGCCTCGCCGCCTTGCCTCTCGCCGGGCTCCGCGAGTTCGCCATGGGGCGCTGGGAAGGACTCACCGCGGAGGAGATCCGCGCCCGGGCGCCGGACGCCTTCACGGCGTGGATGGCGGATGTGGGGCGCTTCCAGTTTCCCGGCGGGGAATGTCTCGAGCAGGTGGCGAGCCGGTCCTGGTCCGCCTTCGAGGACATCGTGGCCGCCCACGAGGACCAACCGGTCGCCATCGTCGCCCACGGCGGCAGCAACCGCGCGATTCTGTGCCGGGCCCTGGGCATTCCGCTGGCGCGACTGCTCGCGCTGGGCCAGGACTATGCCGCGCTCTCCGTGCTGGAGCGGATGGCGGGACGCTGGTCGCTCACCCTGCTGAACCATCGCGAGCCCCTCGCCTGAGCGAGGGCCACCGGGGGGTGACCAGTTTTTTGGACACTTGAAACACCGAGGCTCCGGCATCACCATCGCCAGGACTTCTGACGCCAGGGACCCGCGGGGACACTCATGAGAGGAGCAGACGACATACCCGGCGACGGACTGAGGTCGAGGCGCCTCTCCGGTACGCGCCACCGTTCGAGAGCCGCCGGTTTCACCCTGGTCGAGATCCTGATCGCGGCGGCGGTGATCGGGCTCGGGCTGGTGGGCGTCGCGGCGGGATTCCTCCATGCCGTCGGTGGGCTCGAGGCCGGCCGGCAGCAGACGACGGCGGCGTTCCTCGCCGAGCAACGGATCGAGCAGCTCAAGGCGGGCGCGCTGAACCGCTTCCTGGAGGTGACCACCGCCAACTATCCCAGCGAAGGGTACGGGAGCGTCTCGAGCAACGGCAACCCGATGCCGAGCTACCGGCGTACGGTCACGATCGTCGACGCGCCGGACGGGCTCGGTCGCACCAAGCTGGTGGAAGTCACCGTGTCCTACCGGCCGGTGGTGGGGTTCGGCGTCCTGGCCGCCGAGCGCCAGGTTCGCCTCTCGGCCCTCCTCACGGATCGCACATGAGCCCTGGGCGCCATCTGCTTCTCGATGAGCGCGGCGTGGCGCTCCCGCTGGCGATGATCGTCCTGGTGGCCCTCACCATGATGGTCTTGGCCTCCCTCACGCTGGCCGGCGTAGAGCCGCAGATCTCCCAGAACCTCACCGACACCGCCCGGGCCCGCTACCTGGCGGAGTCGGGTGTGGAGTGGGCGTTCAGGCAGCTAGCGGCCTCGCCGGTGGAGGGCGCGTCCCCGTACTTCGCCGCGAGCCTGCTGACGGGTCCCGACGGCCGGCAGAACACCGCCGACGACCAGCAGCCGACCGGCGTGCCGGGCCAGAACACTGCGGCCATGCTGACGACGCTGGGCGCCCCCAGCCCGCTCCCCACCAGGACCCTCGCGGAGGGGACGTACGCGGTGACGGTGCGGAACGACAACCTGGCCAACGACGACAGGTTCACCGGCATCGCGGTGGACTCCGGAGGGCAATTCACCGACGACAACGGCATCGTCATCGTGACCTCCACCGGACGGTTCCGTGGCGCCACCCGCACCGTCCAGGTGGCGGTCAAGCGCATCAGCATCCCGTCCTTCCCGGGCGCGGTGAACCTTGCCGGAGTCCGCGCCGATACCTTCCTCGGCGGCAACGTGAATGCCGGCAACGCGAGCCGCTACGACATCGATGGGCGCGACTACGACCGGAGCGGTACCCGGCAGGCCGCGAACCCGAACAAGCTGGGCATCCAGGTGCAGCCGGGCACGCCGGCCGACCTGGGAATCTCTTACGAGGCCCGCGTGGAGCAGCCCTTCGACGATGCCGGCATCTGCACCGACGGCGACTGCAGCCCCGTCACCAAGGCCGCCAACCAGGCCGCCCGGCTCGGCATCGTCAAGGGCAAGGATCAGACCACGGGCACCGAAGCCACCGGCGCGAGCGCCATCGGCCCGGATGGGGCGCTGACGCCGGCGAGCATGTCGCGGTTCCTGTCCGAGGTCGCCTCGAATCCGGCGACCCAGACTCTTCGGAGCACTCCGGCTTGCCCGACGGTGATGACGGGGGGGACCAGCAGCGCCAGCACCACGCCCACGATCACCAGCGGGTGCGGGCCGAGCCAGACCGTGAACCTGGGCACCACCTCGGACCCCAAGCTGGTCTATGTCCGCGGGGAGCCGGCCACCGGCTCGTCGTTCGCGGCGTTGACCCTGAGCAACATGATCCAGGGCGCCGGCATCCTGATCGTCGAGGACGGGGCGCTGCAGCAGTCCGGAACCCTGCGCTGGGATGGGCTGGTGATCGTGACCGGCCGGTACGTGTCGGCCGCCTTCCGCTCGGGTAGCCACACCACGATCTACGGGGCGCTCACGGGCATGGAGTCCCTGCCGGACGACTCCGGCGGATCCTTCGACTTCTTCCTCGACGACAACATCGACTTCCGCGTGCGAGCGAGCAAGCAGAACCTCGACATGGTTCAACAGATGCTCTCCGTGCACAAGATCCTTACCTGGCGCGAGAGCCCGGGGTGAGACGAGGCTAGCGGCGCAGCGCGAGGGCGCCCGGACCGAGGAAGACCTGGGCGAGGGTGGCGGCGAGGACCAGCATCACGTACTCGTACCCCTCACCCCGGCCGACGAAGAATCCGTGCTTGAGATGCACCAGGAAGAACGCCCCCGCCATGATCGGCAGGTTGGCGAGCGCGGCCCATCGCGTGAACAAGCCGAGGATGAGCAGCGCGCCGCCCAGGCCGTGGGCGACGATGAGATACCAGGCGCCGATCTCGGGGACGGGCAGCCCCAGGCTGTGCTGGAAGGCGGTGGTCCCCCGCGGCCCCATGACCACGAGGGCGTGGTACGCGTGCATGAGAAAGATCACGCCGAGCGTGATCCGGAGAATGGTGGCGCCGTAGCTTTCCAGGGAGACCGAGGGGCCGGCACCGCCCTTGGCCAAGGGGAGCCGGTCAGGGCTTCTTGAAGAGGATCTCGCCGACGTATGACTCGGCGGAGGACTTGGTGTCGTTGGAATCGATGGCGACGGACACGGCGCCCAGCGGCTCGGTCAGCGCCTCGCCGTAGATCTTCTGGTAGTCGTCGCAGACATTCCGGCTCTCGGTGAACCACTTCCCCAGCCCGTCCGGGCCCGACCGCATCACCACGTACGTCACCGTCCCCGTCTTCTCGCTGCGCGCGATGGTGCCGACGGGCGCGGTCGTGTCCCAGACATATCCGATGATGCGTGAGCGCACTGCTTGCGGAAAGCGCGGGAAGGTGAGGTAGATCTGGACGGCCTGATCGTCGGTCTCCTTCTTGCGCGAGTCGGCGCCCTTGGGCAGAACCACTGCCTTCCAGCGCCACTGCAGCACGCAGGTCGGCTTGAGATCGAGCTTGAGCTCCTTGTTGATGGTGGAGCCTTCGTTCTGGCTCTTCATGTGGAGCACTTTCGCCGGACCGTCGGCCTCGATGACGAAGTCGTACTTCGGGCTGCCCCAGTTCTGTACCTGCCAGCCATCGGGGATGCCGGTCTTGCCTACGGCCTGCTTGGACCAGTCCTCGACGACGGTGTTTCCCTGCGCGGCGGCCAGGGAAGCGGCGGCGAGTCCGAGCACGGCGATCAGGGCGAGGGTCTGGCGCGTCATGGTCTCAAATAGGATAACCGAGGGGCTGGCGAGATGTTCCCCGTTTTCCGCGCCGTCCCCCGGAAAATCTCCACCGCGCCTGGATCGGTCATGCGCGGCCCCTGTGCTAGTGTAATTCTGCGATGGACGGCGAGCGCCTCGACAAATGGCTCTGGGCGGCGCGCTTCTACAAGAGCCGCACCCTGGCCGCGGCGGCTTGCGGTGGCGGCAAGGTGGACGTGAACGAGCAGGCGGCCAAGCCCGCCCGGCTGGTGCGCCCCGGCGATCTCCTGCACATCACCCGGCGGGACGACCGCCGCATCGTGCGGATCGTGGCCCTGACCGTGCGGCGGGGTAAAGGAGCCGACGCCGCGCTGCTGTACACCGACCTGACCCCACCGCCCGCTCCCCGAAGCGAGCGGCTGCTCCCCGCCGTGTATCGACCGCGGGGCGCGGGACGGCCGACCAAGCGCGAGCGCCGGCTCCTGGAGCGGATCACCCGCCGGTGACGGTCCCCGATCGCGCGCTCCCGCCACGGGTGTCGCTGCTCCTGTTCCTCCTCGTCGTCGCCAGCACCTTCGTCGCCTTCGTGCCCACGCTCGGGGCGGGCTTCGTCAACTGGGACGACGACGTGAACTTCATCACCAATCCGGGCTTTCGCGGCCTGGGCGCGGACAATCTCCGGTGGATGTTCACGACTCCGCTGCTCGGACACTGGATCCCCCTGACCTGGCTCACCCTGGGTGCGAACTATGCCGTGGGCGGCATGAACCCCACCGGCTATCACCTCGTCAATGTCCTCGTGCACGCGATGGCGGCCGGCGTCTTCTTCCTCGTGGCCCGCCGGCTTCTGGGCGTGGCCTTCGGCGCCCCGGCGGGCTGGCCCGTCGCGCTGGGGGCCGCGCTCACCGCGCTCGTCTTCGGCGTGCACCCGCTCCGCGTGGAGTCGGTGGCCTGGATCACCGAGCGCCGCGACGTCCTGTGCACGCTCTTCTATCTGCTGGCGGTGTGGGCCTACCTGCGGGGTGTCGAGGGCGGACCGGCGGGCGAGCGAGTCCTCGCGGGGCGCTGGCGGGTGCTGGCGATCGCGGCCTTCGTCGCCTCGCTCACCTCCAAGTCCATGTCCATGACCCTGCCCGCGACGCTGGTGCTCCTCGACGTCTATCCGCTGAGGCGGCTCGGCCTGGGCTGGCGGCGGCTGGCGTGGGAGAAGCTCCCCTTCGCGCTCCTCGGCGCCGCGGCGGGCGTGGGCGCGCTCCTGTCGGTGAGTCGCGGGGCAACCTGGACGGGCTTCGACGAGTACAGTGTCCCCGCGCGGGTGGCGATGACCGCCTATAGCTTCTGGTTCTACCCGTGGAAATTCGCCTGGCCCGCCGGGCTGTCCCCGCTCTACGAGCTGCCGGCCCGAGTGGAGCCCCTCGCCCTGCGCTTTCTTGGTCCGCTCCTGGTGGTGCCGGCGGTCACGCTGGCGCTGGTGCTCCTGCGCCGCCGGTGGCCGGCAGGACTTGCCGCGTGGACCCACTCTCTCATCGTGCTCCTGCCGGTGAGCGGCTTCGCGCACTCGGGCTATCAGCTCGCGCATGATCGCTATAGCTATCTCTCCGGCCTCGGCCTGGCGCTGCTCGTGGGCGGTGGCCTCACCGGGACCCTCCGCATGCGCGCGGCCGGGCGCGTGGGGCGGCCCATCACCGCGGCGCTGGTGGCCGCCACCGTCCTCGTGGTGGCAGGGCTGGGCGTCGGGACCTGGCAGCAGAGCCGAGCCTGGCACGACTCCGAGAGCCTGTGGCGCAGTGCCATCGACGCGGATCCCACCTGCATGCTCTGCTACAACAACCTCGGCCACGCCCTGCTGGCGGCGAGCCGGCATCGCGAGGGCGAGGCCCTGTTCCGCCAGGCCATCGCGTTGCGGCCGGAGCGCGCCGGGCCCTGGAACAATCTCGGCACCGCGCTGGCGCTGCAGCAGCGCTACGAAGAGGCCGAGGGGCCCTACACGCGCGCGCTGGAGCTGTCGGGGGGGCGGCTCCGCGACGCGGTGGCCAATCTCGGCCGGCTCCGCGTCGTGCAGGGGCGCTATGTCGAGGCCATTCCGCTGCTCCGTCGCGCCAATGCGCTGAAGCCCGGCAATCCCGAGGTGGTGGAGAGCTTCCGCCTCGCGCTGAAGAATCAGGGGTACGCGCTCGCCTCCGCCGGACGACCCGCCGACGCCGAGACGCTGTTCCGGGAGGGGCTCGACCTCCTGGGTGACGACGCGGACCTCTTCCTCAACCTCGGCCGCTCCCGGCTCGACCAGAGCCGCCCGGCCGACGCGGTGGGTCCGCTCGAGCGCGCGGTGCAGATGAAGCCGCGCAATCCGCACGCGCGGATGTGGCTGGCGCGCGCCTACGCGCGGGCGGGCGCGCCGGATCGGGCGGGGGCCGAGCTGGAAGCCTTGGCCTCCCTGGATGCCACGCTCGCCGATCGGGTGAAGGCCGAGCTCGGCGTGCGCGGCCGGTAGGCGGCGCGCTTGCGCTGTCCCACCGACTTTGCTACGGTCGGGGGCGAACACGGAGTTCGGGGCGCCCGCGCGGACGCGGGCCCACCGGGAAGGCGGTGCGAATCCGCCGCGACCCCGTCACTGTAATCGGGGACGAAACCCACGGTAGAGCCACTGGCCGCGACCGCCGCGGCCGGGAAGGCGTGGGGAGTAGGACGATCCGAGAGCCAGGAGACCGACCCGGACTCCCGTCGTACCTGTACCGGTCTTCGAGGGAGGGTCCGGGCCACGCCTCGCTTTCTCTCCCACCTGATCCTCGGTGGGGCGCGTAGCGGCAAGAGCCGGTACGCCCTCGACCTGTCCCGTGCGTTCAGCGGCCCCGTCGCCTTCGTGGCCACCGCGGAGGCACGGGACGAAGACATGACGGCCCGCATCGCGCGACACCGCGCGGAGCGGCCCGCCGGCTGGCAGACCATCGAGGAGCCGCTCGACCTCGTCGACGCATGCCGAAAGGCGGCGGGGCGCGCGACGCTCGTGCTCGTCGATTGCCTGACCCTCTGGATCGCCAATCGTCTGCTGGCCGGCCATACCGACGGGGCCATGCTCGGGGGCGCCCGCGACCTTGCCGACTGGCTGAGCGAGGGACCCGCCGGGGTCCTGCTCGTCTCCAACGAGGTCGGCGCCGGTGTGGTGCCCTCCACCGCGGACGGCGGGCGTTTCCGGGACCTCCTCGGCCAGGTGAACCAGATCGTCGCGGCGCGTGCCGACCGTGTGACGCTCATGGTGGCCGGCATTCCCACCGTCATCAAGGCCGAGGCCGCCCTCACCCCCGAGCCCCTTGGAGTCACGCGTGCCGAGCATCCTCACGCGCCTTGACGCGATCGTGCCGCCCGACGGGGAGATGGGCGTCCTCGCCCAGCGCCGCCTGGATCAGCTCACCAAGCCTCCGGGAAGCCTGGGGCGGCTCGAGGAGCTCGCCCGCGATCTCTGCCTCATGACGGGGCAGTGCCCGCCCCCGGTGCGCCACGCGGTCATCTTCACTCTGGCGGGCGACCACGGCGTGGTCGCCGAGGGCGTCAGCGCATATCCGCAAGTGGTTACGGCCCAGATGGTCGAGAACTTTCTCAACGGCGGCGCCGCCGTCAATGTGCTCGCCCGGCACGTGGGGGCCCGGGTGGTGGTGGCCGACTTCGGTATCGCCGGGCCCGTGATGGATCGGCCCGGGCTGCAGCAGCGGCGCGTCGCCTCCGGTACCGCCAATCTCGCCCGCGGACCCGCGCTCACCCGCGGCCAGGCGCTCGCGGCCCTCGAGGCCGGGGCGGCCCTGGTCGACGATGAGCGGCCGCGCGGGCTGGATCTCATCGGCACCGGCGAGATGGGAATCGGCAACACAACGGCGGCCAGCGCGGTGACGGCCGCCATCACCGGGCTGGCCGCCGAGGTGGTGACCGGCCGCGGCACCGGGGTGGACGACGCGACCTGGCGGCGGAAGGCCGACGTGGTGGCGCGCGGCCTGGACGTCAATCGGCCCGATGCCGACGACGGCCTGGACGTGCTCATCAAGGTCGGGGGGCTCGAGATCGCGGGCCTGGTGGGGGTCATCCTGGCCGGGGCGGCCCGGCGGATCCCGGTCGTCCTCGACGGCTTCATCGCGGGGGCGGCGGCCCTGGCGGCGGTCGCGCTGAAGCCCGAGGCCCGGCACTATCTCATCGCCGCCCATCGATCGGTGGAGCCCGGGCACCGCCATGTGCTGGCGGCGCTGGGACTCACGCCGTATCTGGACCTCGGCATGCGGCTGGGCGAGGGGACGGGGGCGGCGCTGGGCATCGGGCTCGCCCGCGCGGCGGCGGCCCTTCTCTCCGAGATGGCGACCTTCAAGTCCGCCGGCGTCTCCGACCGCTCATGAGTCGCCTGGCCGGGATGGTCGCGCTCGCGATGCTCGCGCTGGCGCCGGCGGCGACGGTCGCGGCGCTCACGGTGACCGACCAGACCGGACGCACGGTGACCCTCGCCGCGGCGCCGCGGCGCATCGTCTCCCTGGTTCCCGGCGTGACCGAGATGCTGTTCGTGATCGGGGCCGAGGAGCGGCTGATCGGCGTCACGGACTTCTGCGACTTTCCGGCGGCGGCGCGCCGGAAACACCGGGTGGGCAGCATGCTCGCGCCCAGCCTCGAGACGGTGGTGGCGCTCCAGCCGGATCTCGTGGTAGCCACGGATTCCGGCAACAGCGACGAGACGCGCGTACAGCTCGAGCGCCTCCGGCTCCCGGTGTATCTGGTCAGTCCCCGGGGGATCGCCGACGTGTTCCGCACCATGGAGCAGCTCGGCGCGCTGACCGGACAGAGCGCGCGCGCCGCCGAGGCGGTGGCCGGCCTGCAGCGCCGAGTGCGGGCGGTGGTGGAGCGCGTGGCCACGCGGCCGCGGCCGCGGGTCCTCTACGTGGTCTGGCCCGAGCCCCTGATCGTGCCCGGGCGCGGCGCCGCGGTCTCCGAGCTGATCGAGCTCGCCGGGGGCGCGTCGGTGACCGCGGACGCCGCCGAGGGGTACCCGCGCTGGAGCGTGGAGGCGGCGGTGGCCGGGGCGCCCCAGGTGATCGTGCTGGCACGGCACGGCGCGGGAATCGGCCCCGTGTCACGCGACAAATGGGAGCGCTTCGCCGGGCTCCCCGCCATCCGGACGGGACGCATCCACAACGTGGACGGCGATCTCTTCCACCGGTTCGGGCCTCGCGTGGTGGACGCGCTCGAGATTCTCGCCCGGCTCGTGCATCCCGAGGCCTTCGCCGAGCGAGGGCGCCGGTGAGCCCCGGCGCTCGCCTCGCCGTGGTGGTCGCCGGAATGGGCTGCGTGCTCGTGGCCGCCGCGCTGGGCGCGCTCTTCGTGGGGAGCGCCGGGGTCTCGCCCGGCTCGGTGGTGGCCGTGCTGCTCGGGCGCGAGCTGCCCGAGCCGGTCGCGCGCGTGGTGGTGCTGGATCTGCGCTTGCCGCGCATCGCGGTGGCGGTGCTCGCCGGCGGCGCTCTCGCGGTGGCGGGCGCGAGTCTCCAGGCGTTGACGCGAAATCCGCTCGCCGAGCCCTCGGTGCTCGGGGTCTCGAGCGGGGCGGCCTTCGGGGTGGTGACGGGCCAGCTCTTCGGGCTCGGCTCCAGCATGCTGGACTCGCTCGGCCTCACCGTCTTCGCCTTCGCGGGCGCCTTCGTGGCCGGCGGCGCCGTCTACCTCATCGCGGCGCGCGCGGGCGGGTTGCCCGTCCACTCCCTCCTGCTGGCGGGGGTCATCGTGGGCATCTTCTTCTCGTCCGCGATCACGGTGCTGATCTCGCTGGTGGACACCAACCGGCTGGGCGGGATCATCCAGTGGCTGCTGGGCAATGTCGTGCCGGTGGCGCCGGGGGCCCTGGCCGTCTTCGCCCTGGTCGCGGTGGCCGGATTCGCGCTGATCCTCGCCGATGCGCGCCGGCTCAACCTCCTCGCCCTGGGGGAGGACGCCGCGCGAGAGCTGGGAGTGGATGCGCTGGCGGTGAAGCGCCGGATCTTCGCGGGGGCGGCCCTGCTCGTCTCCGCGGTGGTGGCCTTCGCGGGGCCCATCGGCTTCGTGGGGCTGATCGTGCCGCATGCGGCGCGGATGCTGCTGGGCCCGGACAACCGGTTGCTGCTTCCCGCCGCCGCGATGGGGGGCGGCCTCTTCCTGCTGGTCGCCGACACTCTGGCTCGGAATGTGGTGGCGCCCGCGGAGCTGTCCGTCGGCGTCCTGACCTCGTTCTGCGGCGCGCCGTTCTTCGTCTACCTGCTGCGAACCCGCACCACGCTGGCCGAGCCATGAGCACCGTGGCCGAGCTCCGGGCGGTGGGCTTCGAGTATCCCGGGGCCCGGGTGGCCGCGCGCGCGCGGGATCCCTTCTCGCTGTCCGAGGTATCCCTGGCGGTGGGGCCCGGCGAGATCGTGGGGGTGATCGGCCCCAATGCCTCGGGCAAGACCACCCTGATCCGGCTGCTCTCCGGGCTGCTGCGGCCCACGCGCGGCGAGATCCTGCTCGAGGGCCAGCCGCTGGCCCGGCTGACGCGGGCGGCGGTGGCCACGCGGGTGGGGGTGGTGCCGCAGGACGTGCCGCGCGACTTTCCCTACACGGTGGAGCAGCTGGTTCTCATGGGGCGGTTTCCGCACGCCCCCGGCCGGTTCTTCGAGAGCGCCGTCGACCGGCGCATTGCCGCCGAAGCCATGGCGCTGGTCGGGGTGCGCGCCCTGGCCGCCGAGCGCTGCGACCGGCTCTCCGGCGGCGAGCGACAGCGCGTCATGCTGGCGCGGGCGCTGGCGCAGGAGCCGCGGCTGCTCGTGCTCGACGAGCCGACCGCCCATCTCGACCTGCGCTACCAGGTCGAGTGCGTCGGGCTGCTCCGCCGGCTCAACGCGGAGCGGGGACTTTCCGTGGTCGTGGTCTCGCACGACCTCGATCTCGCCGGGCATCTGTGCCACCGCCTGCTCCTCTTGTCCGAGGGCCGGGCGGTGCGGCAGGGCCCTCCGGACGTGGTCCTGGAACCGGCGGCGCTCGAGGCCGCGTATCAGTGTCCGGTCACCGTCGAGCGGCATCCCGTCACCGGACGCCCGAGCGTCCACGTCGTCTGGCCGGATCCGGCGACGACGAGGGGGAGGTGAGGCCCGGCCCGCGATCCACGCGTTGAGGCAGCGCCCCGGTCCAAGGGAAGTCGGTGGAGGCTCGCCCGGCGAGCCGAATCCGACACGGTCCCGCCACTGTGAGTGGGGAGCCAGGGTCCACGCCCGCGACGGCATGCCCGCGCGGAAGCCACTGGGAGCGATCCCGGGAAGGCCGGACCCTCGAGCGACGATCCACGAGTCAGGAGACCTGCCCCGGGGCATGAGCACCTCCCTTTCGAGGCAAGAGGAGCGGTCATGCGATTCCATTTCGATTGGAGACAGTGGGCGGTGGGGCTCGGCATCGCGACGGCACTGGTCGCCGCGCCGGTGATAGCAGGGTGGGCACAGGACACCGCGCCTAAGCCCGCCGGCGAGGACACCGCGCCGGCCGGAGTCGCTCCGGTGCAGCGAACCAGCGACCCGGTCGTCATCACCGCGAACAAAGTGGACACGCCCGTGAGCCAGACCGGCGTCGCCATCACGGTGATCACCGAGGACGACTTCAAGACCTATCACTACCAGTCCGTCGGGGACGCGCTCCGCAACGTCCCCGGCGTCGAGATCCATCGCTCGGGTAGCCTCGGCAAGACCACCAGCATCAGCATCCGCGGCGCCTCTGCCAACCAGGTACAGGTGCTGATCGACGGCGTGCGAGTGAAGAGCCCCACCCTGGGACAGGCCGAGCTCGCCGACATCTCCCCGGATCTCATCGAGCGCATCGAGGTTGTCCGCGGGCCCCAGTCCACGCTGTACGGCGCCGACGCGATCGGGGGGGTGGTGAACATCATCACCAAGAAAGGGCGGGGGACGCCGTTCAGCGCCACAGTCGAGGAGCAGGTGGGGAACTACGGCACCTGGATCAACCGGCTGAGTGCGTCCGGGCAGTGGAAGATCCTCGACTATTCCATCGCGGGCTCCTATGCCGAGAGCGACGGCCAGTTCGAGCCCCACGACAACTCCGACCAGAAGGCGCTGAGCGGGCGCATCGGCCTCACCCTGCCCTTCAACAGCACGCTGGCCTTCATCGGCCGCTGGAACAAGACCGACACCGACCTGCCGGTCAAGTTTGTCTGCTGCGGCCCGCTGCCCGTGAAACCCGTCATCGACGTGAACCAGCAGCAGCAGTCGGAGACGCTCACCCTCACCCTCGAGGGGCGCACCCGGCCGGTGGAGTGGTGGGAGAGCCGGGGCCGGATCTCCTACTTCGAGAACAGCCAGGGGTTCCAGGATCCGGTGGACCCGGGTTTCGACTTCGACTTCCCCTCCTTCGCGCAGATCAACGTCCAGCGGCGCGAGGCGGAGTGGATCAACGCCTTCCACATCGGCAAGTGGAGCACGAGCACGGTGGGCCTCGAGTACATCCACGAGGAGGGGGAGAACAAGGGCACGTTCAAGAGCCGCACCCACACCCAGTCCGTCTTCTTCGAGCAACAGCTGCGGTTCTTCGAGCGGCTCTTCATCACGGGAGGCGTTCGGGTGGACGACCACAGCGTCTTCGGCACCCAGGTCACCGAGCGCGGGTCGGTGGCGTTCATGATCAAGGAGACGGGCACGCGCCTTCGCGGCGGCGCCGGCACCGGCTTCCGGGCCCCCACCCTCAACGATCTCTTCTTCCCCACCTTCTCCAGCCCGGACCTCAAGCCGGAGAAGAGCTTCTCGTGGGACGCCGGGCTCGACCAGACCTTCTGGGGTGAGCGCATCCGGATCGGGCTCACGTACTTCTACAACAAGTTCGAGGACCTCATCCGCTTCGTGCCGATCACCGTCTTCCCCTTCGTGGCGGCGGTCAACGTGGCCCGCGCGCGCACCGAGGGCATCGAGGCCACCGGCGAGATCGACATCCTGCGTAATCTCGTGGGTTCGGTCAACTACACGTACACCGACAGCGAAGATCTCGGGACCGGCCGCTGGCTGGCCCGGGAGCCCCAGCATCGCTGGAACATCGGCCTGACCTGGGAGCCCATCCGCCGGCTCTCGCTCTTCACCCAGGTCCACGTGGTCACGCGCCAGTTCGAGTCGGAGCAGGCCGGGTACAACAGCGGGCACACGCGCGTGGACATCGGCGGAACGTTCCGGGCCCTCGACAAGTACGGCTGGCTGCAGTCGCTGGACCTCACCCTCCGGGTGAACAACCTCCTCAACGAGGACTATGCCGAGGTGCGCGGCTTCCCCGCGCTCGGCACCGCCTTCCTCTTCGGGGCGCGGGCGGCGTTCTGAGGCGCTCGAGCCGATGATTGCGGGCCTCCACGTCGAGAGCGGTCCCGAGGCGGTGGTGGTGGCGGCCGACCGGCCGCTGCGCACGCTGTCCTCGGCCGTTCTGCGTGGAGGCCTGGCCGAAGCCCGGGCCATCGTGAACGTGCACGTGGAGCGGGGGGACTGCGGCGAGGACCCAGACGGAATCCTCGAGGCGTACGCCCGGCGCCGGGGCCTCGCCGCACCCTATGTGGGGCTTCTGACCGGAGCGCGCACCCAGGACGCGACCATCGGGGAGGAAGCGGCCGAGGGATTTCATGCGCTCGTCATCGTCACCGTTGGGCTCAGCAACCGCATGGCGGCGGGCCGGGCCCCCATCGCGCGCTGGACCCCGTCGACCATCAACACGATTGTCCTCGTGGAGGGCGATCCGGAGCCGGCGGCGCTCGTGAATCTCGCCCTCACCGTCACCGAGGTGAAGGTGCTGGCCTTGATCGAGGCCGGCATCATGGACGCCGACGGCATGGCCGTCACCGGCACCTCCACGGATGCCGTCGTGGTGGCGGCGACGGGGCGGGGACCGAGGGCGCGCTTCGGCGGCCCCGTGAGCGCACTGGGCTGGACCGTCGCGCGGGCCACGCGCCGCGCGCTCGACGACGGACTCCGGGGCTGGCGGGAGCGCAACCCGTGAGCGCGACGCGCCTCCGGGGCGGCGGGCTCGTGCTCGCCTCGCTGTTCCTGCACGCCATGGCGATCGTGGGAGCGTCGACGCTGGCGCTCCGCGCGCCGGTGGAGCCGCTGTTCGTGGACCTCACCCACGACGGCGCAGCCGACGTCGAGACCCGCGCGGGGGAGAGCCGGGCGACCTCGTCACGGCCCGAGCCGGCGCCTGGAGCCGGCGCGCGGGCTCGCCGGACGTCCCCGCCGTCATCGGGAGCGGGTGCGCCCGCTCCCGCCTCGTCGCCGGCGCGACCTGTGACCGAGCGACCGCCCGACACGAGTGCTTCACCCGCCACCACGCCCCCGGTCGTCCCGTCTTCCGCGGCCAGCATGCCGACCGAGGCACCCGCGCCCGAGTCCGAGAAGCCCGCGGTATCGCCCCAGCGGCGGTGGAGCGGCCGACGGTGGATCCGGCGGCGCCGCCCGCCGAGTCTGCTCATGAGCCCCGGCCCAGCGGACCGAGCACGCTCGCGCGCGGCCCGGCGTCCCCGTCCGGGGGGAGCCGCCCGGCGGGCGCCGTGCCCGAGGTCGGAGGAGATGGAGCCGGTCCCGGCATGGCGGCGCCGGGCGGCGGCGCGGCTTGTGCTGGCGCTGCCCGGCGACGGTCGCGGCGGAGTGCCCGCCGAGTACGGCCCCTTCCTCGCGCGATTCCGCCGCAGCGTGGAGGACGCCCTCGTCTATCCGCTGGCGGCGCGCCGGCAGCGGCTCGCCGGCCGCGTCGAGCTCGACGTGCTCCTCGAGCCCGGCGGGCGCGTGACCGCCGTGGAGATTCACACGTCCTCTTCGCATGGAGTGCTCGACGAGGCCGGGATCGCGGCGGTGCGATCGCTGCCGCCCATGCCGCTCCCGGAGGGCCTGCCACGCCGGCCCCTGCGTATCCGGCTTCCACTCGACTTCCAGCTGCGCTGAGCCGACTGGGCCGCCATGCTGACCCTCCTGATCGCCCTCGCGCTGGATCTGGCGCTGGGTGATCCGCCGAGCCGCTGGCATCCGGTGGCCTGGGTGGGCCGCGCGCTCGACGCGGGCCGCCGCCGGCTCGCGGGCCGGCCCCCGCGCCGGCTGCTCGTCGGCGGGGCGGCGCTCGTCACCTCTGTAGCTGTTGGCGCCGCGGTGGTCACCCTGACGCTCGAGCGCGTCGCGGCGCCCTGGCCTCTGGCGGCGCTCCTGGTCGACGCCGCGCTCCTCAAGGGCGCCTTGTCCGTTCGCGGGCTCTTCGCCGCCGTCTCGGGCGTGCGGCATTCGCTCGAGGCCGGCCGGCTCGAAGCCGCGCGGGCGGCGCTGGGCCGAGATCTGGTGAGCCGACCGGTGGAATCGCTCGATGCGGGACATGTGGCCTCGGGCGCCATCGAGTCCCTCGCGGAGAATCTCACCGACAGCCTGGTGGCGCCGGTGCTCTTCTTCCTGCTGGGGGGCGTGCCCGGGGCCTGGGCATACCGGGTGGTGAACACGGCGGATGCGATGCTCGGCTACCGGGAGGGAGAGCTCGAGCATCTGGGCAAGGCGGCGGCGCGGCTGGACGATGCGCTCAGCTGGGTGCCCGCGCGGCTGGCCGCCGCGGGCCTGGTGGCGGGCGCGGCGCTGGCCGGAGGCTCTGGAACCAAGGCGTGGCGGCTCCTCCGGCGCGACGGAGGAAATACGGCGAGCCCCAATGCGGGGCGCACGATGGCGGCCATGGCCGGCGGGCTCGGCGTGCGGCTCGTGAAGCCCGGTCTTTACTCGCTCGGCGACGGTGCCCTGCCGGACCCGCCGGCGATCGGACGCGCCTTGCGCGTGGCCGCGGTCGGAGCCGCCCTGGCCATGCTGGCGGCGACGCTCGGGCTCGCCGGCCTCGAGCGACTCATCTGATGGGGCGGACGCCGGCGATCATGCTGCAGGGCACCGGCTCGCACGCAGGCAAGAGCGTGCTCGCCGCGGGCCTCTGCCGGCTCCTCTTCCGCCATGGGCTCCGTGCCCTGCCGTTCAAGTCCCAGAACATGTCGAACAACGCCCACGTGACCGCGGCCGGCGAGGAGATGGGCTGGGCCCAGGCCATGCAGGCCGAAGCCGCCGGTGTCGAATCCAGGGTGGAGATGAACCCGGTGCTGCTCAAGCCGGAGGGCGAGGATCGCAGTCAGGTGGTTCGCCTGGGACGCGTCCTCACCACGGTGCCGGCGCGCGAGTACCCGAGGCTGGCCCCGGCGCTCTGGCCGGCCATCGCCGAGAGCTATGCGCGGCTCGCCGCCGAGGCCGACGTGATGGTGCTCGAGGGCGCGGGGAGCCCGGCCGAGCCCAATCTCGCGCGCCACGACCTGGCGAACATGCGCGTGGCCCGACTGGCGGGCGCCTCCGTGCTCCTCGTCGGGGACATCGATCGCGGTGGGGTGTTCGCGAGCCTTGCCGGCACCATGCTGCTGTTGCCCGAGCGCGATCGGCGGCTGGTTTCTGGGTTCATTCTCAACAAGTTCCGTGGCGACGCCTCACTGCTCACTCCAGCAGTGAGAGACCTTCGCCGCCGCACCCGCCGGCCGGTGCTGGGCGTGGTGCCGTACCTCCCCGACCTGGCCCTGCCGGAGGAGGACTCGGTGGCGCTCGAGACTTTCGTGCCGCGCCGGCGGCCCGGCGCCCGCGCGCGCATCGCCGTGATCCGCCTGCCGCGCATCGCCAACTTCACCGATCTGGCCGCGCTCGAGTCGGAGCCCGAGGTGGAGCTCTCCTATCTCGACGACCCGTCGCGGGTCCAGTCACGCGATCTCCTTGTCCTCCCGGGCAGCAAGGACACCATCGCCGATCTCCGGTTCCTCAAGGCGCGCGGGTTCGCCGCCGCCATCCGGGCCCATGCCGACGGCGGCGGCGCCGTGCTGGGCATCTGCGGCGGATACCAGATGCTCGGCGCGCTGGTCGAGGACCCGGACGGCATCGAGCGCGGAGGATCGGAGTCCGGCCTCGGGCTCCTGCGCGTGCGCACGCGATTGCGGCCCACCAAGGTCACACGCCGCGTGCGCGCCCGCTGGCTCCCGCATGGTCCGGACTTCGACGGCTACGAGATTCGCGCGGGCGAGACGATGCTCGGGCCGGGCGCCCGGCCCCTCGTGGAGGCGGCGGGCGGGGTGGCCGGCTGCGCCGGGGACGCGGGGCGCGTCTGGGGGCTGTCCGTGCACGGGCTCTTCGACTCCCCGGCCTCGCGGCGGCACGTGCTCCGGTGGTCCGGCGGAGACGACGTCGGAGGGACGGGAGGCGGGGCTCGGGCGATGCGCGACACCGCCTACGACCGCCTGGCGGATGCCGTCGAAGCCGGCGTCGGAATGGACGTGCTGCGGCGTCTCCTCAGACGCTGATTCAAGCAAAATTGCTTCGCCCCCGCTCGGGCCCGGGGGTATCATTTCTCATCGCCGCCACGCGCGGCGTTTTTCGTCTTCACCCATGTCGCGTCACCCGGAGAGATCCCTGAACGTCACCGACACCTTGACCGACGCCTTCCGTCGCGCCCTCGCGCGCCACGGAATGCCCGAGCCGCGCGGCGTGGTCTGGCAGCTGCCGCGGGGCGAGCACGGCGCCGACTACGCCACGCCCTCGGCGATGGCCTATGCCAAGCAGCACGGGCTGGACGCGGGCGCGGTGGTCGCCATGGTGGTGGCGGAGCTGGAGGCCTTGCCCGAGGTGGCGAACGCGGAGGGCGCGGGGCCGGGTTTCATCAACGTCATCCTCGCGCGCGACTCGATCTCGGCGCAGCTCCGCGGGGTGCTCGCGGCCGGCGCGCGCTACGGCGGGAGCCGCGCCGCCGCCGACCGCCACTACCGTCTGGAATTCGTGTCCGCCAATCCCACCGGCCCGCTGGTAATCGTCAACGCGCGGGCGGCCGCGGTGGGGGATGCGCTCGCACGCATCCTCCGCTCGCAGGGCGCCCGCGTCGAGTCCGAGTACTACGTCAACGATGCGGGGAATCAGTTCCAGGCGCTGGCCGCCTCGGTGGAGACGCGGCTGCGTCAGGCGCTGGGCGAGCCGGCGGAGCTGCCGGAGGGCGCCTATCCGGGAGAGTACCTGGTCGAGTTCGCCGACGAGTGGCTCGCGCGCGATCCCGCCGGCGTCCGGGCGGCGCTGGCCCTGCCCGAGGCGGCGCGGCGCGAACAGCTGGGGCGCGAGGTGGTGACGGCCATGGTCGCCGGCCATCGCGCCGTGCTCTCCCGTTTCGGCACCGACGTGGAGCGGTGGGTGCACGAGGCCCGCGACGTGCGCGCGACGGGCTTGCCCGAGCGCGCGATCGCGCTCCTCACCGCGGGCGGGCACATCTACGAGCAGGACGGCGCGCTCTGGTTCCGCTCCACCGCGCTGGGTGACGACAAGGACCGCGTGCTGCGGAAGTCCGACGGCGAGCTCACCTACTTCGCGGTGGACATCGGCTTCCACCACTTCGTGAAGTTCGCCGCCCGGGACGCGCACGTCGTCGACTTCCTCGGTCCGGACCATCACGGCTATGTCGGGCGAATCCGGGCGGCGATGCGGGCGCTCGGCCATCCCGACGAGGCCTTCGACATCCTGATCGTGCAGCTGGTCACGCTGCTGCGCGAGGGCCAGCCGGTGCGGATGTCGAAGCGGCGGGGTGAGTTCGTCCTCATGGAGGAGCTGCTGGAGGAAGTCGGCCGTGACGCCGCGCGTTTCACTTTCCTCACGCGCCGCCACGACAGCCCGCTGGACTTCGACCTCGCGGTGGCCACGCGCCAGAGCGCCGACAACCCGGTCTACTACGTCCAGTACGCCCACGCCCGGGTGGCCAGCCTCTTCAAGACGGCGGCGCAGCAGGGGGTGGCGGTGCCGCCGTGGGACCAGGTGGACCTGACCCCGCTCGCGCTTCCGGAGGAGCAGGCGCTGATCAAGCGCGTGATCCAGTTCACCGAGGTCCTGATGGGCGCCGCGCGGGCCCGCGAGCCGCACCGCCTCGCGTTCTATCTGACGGAGCTGGCCGCTGAGTTTCACCCATACTACAAGGCGCATCGGATCATCACCGAGGATCGCCGGATGACCCTGGCCCGGCTCGGGCTCGCCGCCGCGGTGGGCCAGGTGATACGGAACGGCCTCGAGCTGCTTGGCGTATCGGCTCCGGAGAGCATGTCGAGAGAGGGGACCCCTGAACCATGAGGAACGCGCGTGGCGGCGGTGGCTTCTTCCAGCGGGTGGGCCTGGTCATGGCCGCCCTCGCGATTCTCGCGCTCACCTTCACGCTTGGGCATTCTCGTCGGACGGCAGTGGGGCGGGCGCGGAGCTCCGGCGCCGACGGTGGCAGTGGAGGCGGCCAAGAAGCCGACGGTGGCCGCGCGGCGCAGCGGTCTCACGGAGGCTGAGCCGGACCGACCGCGTGAGCCGCAGGAAAAGCTGACCTTCTACCAGACTCTCACCGCGCCCATGGGCCCGACCGGCTCATCGGCCCGGGCGCGGGCGGCGGAGGACAGGTCGCGCACGGGCGGGTCGGCCCTCCCCACCTCCGCGTCGGCTCCTGCCGCGCCGCCGGTCTCCTCGCCCGCGGCCACCGAGGCCGCCGCCGCACCCGTCGGCACCGGCGCGTCCACGAGCTGGAGCGTGCAGGTCGGCGCTTTCCGCAGCCGCCAGCAGGCCGACGGGATCCAGAAGCAGCTCGCGGAGGCGGGCTTCCCGGTCTCCCAGAGCGCGGTGGCCGCGCGGGACGGGCAGCCGCGGTACCGGGTGCGCGTGGGCGGAGCGCGCTCGCGCGACGAGGCGCTGCAGCTGGCCGAGCGCGTCCGCGCCCGGGTGCCGGTCACGACCTTCGTCACTGCCAACTGAGGCGGTGATGCCCGACCGGCCGGGGCGCGTCCTGATCTCGCGTGACGAGATCGCCGCGCGGATCGGCGAGCTGGGGCGGGCGATCGGGCGCGAGTACGCGGGCCGTAACCCCCTCCTGGTCGGCGTGCTCAAGGGTGCCGCCATCTTCCTCTCCGACCTCATCCGCGCCATTCCCGTTCCCATCGCCATCGACTACATGGGCGTGGGCTCCTACGGCGGCGAAGCTCGCTCCTCGGGCATCGTGCGCCTCACCGCCGACCTGTCCGTCTCCATCGAGGGCCGCGACGTGCTGATCGTCGAGGACATCGTGGACTCGGGCCGCACCCTCGACTTTCTCCGGCAGAACTTCGCCACCCGGCGCCCGCGCAGCGTGGCGGTGTGCGTGCTGCTCGACAAGATCGAGCGCCGCGAAGTGGACGTGAAGCTCGACTACGTCGGCTTCGTCATTCCCGACCACTTCGTGGTCGGCTACGGGTTCGACATTGGGGAGATCTATCGAGGGTTACCCGACATCCATGTGCTGGACCGGGGCTGACCTTGCTGGCCGCCGGGGCGGTCGTGGGTGACGTCGGGGGGCGCGCCGAACCACGCATGTGGGCCTGTGGTATACTTTTTGCGCCATGAATCCCTTCTACAAGAACCTCGCCCTGTGGATGGTGATCGGCCTGATCGTCATCCTCCTGTTCAACCTCTTCCAGGCCAAGGAATCCCCGCGAGACGAGATCGTCTTCTCGGACTTCCTGAAGAAGGTCGAGACGGGAGAGGTGCGAGAGGTCACTCTGCGCGGCAACATGGTGAGCGGGAAGCTCGCCAACGGCGAGTCGTTCCGCACCATGACCGCGGACTACCCCGACCTCGTGAAGGTCCTCAAGGACCGCGGCGTCCGCATCATCGTGAAGCCGATCGACGGCAACCCCTCCTACTTCGCGATCTTCCTGCAGTGGGTACCCATGCTTCTCTTCATCGGCGTCTGGATCTTCTTCATGCGCCAGATGCAGGGCGGGGGAGCCAAGGCGCTTTCCTTTGGCAAGGCGCGGGCGCGGCTCATCTCGGAGAAGCAGAACAAGGTGACCTTTCAGGACGTGGCGGGTGTGGACGAGGCCAAGGAGGAGCTGCGGGAGATCATCGAGTTCCTCAAGGACCCGCCCCGCTTCCAGAAGCTCGGGGGCAAGATCCCCAAGGGCGTGCTCCTGGTGGGGCCTCCCGGCACCGGCAAGACCCTCCTCGCCAAGGCCATCGCCGGTGAGGCCAATGTCCCCTTCTTCTCCATCTCCGGGTCCGACTTCGTCGAGATGTTCGTGGGCGTGGGGGCTTCCCGTGTGCGCGACCTCTTCGAGCAGGGCAAGAAGCACGCGCCCTGCATCATCTTCATGGACGAGATCGACGCGGTGGGCCGCCATCGCGGGGCCGGCCTGGGCGGCGGTCACGACGAGCGCGAGCAGACGCTCAACCAGCTCCTCGTGGAGATGGACGGCTTCGAGACCAATGAGGGCGTGATCCTCATCGCGGCCACCAACCGGCCCGACGTCCTCGATCCCGCGCTCCTCCGGCCCGGCCGCTTCGACCGCCAGGTGGTGGTGGCGCGGCCCGACGTGAAGGGCCGCGAGGAGATCCTCAAGGTCCACTCCCGTCGCATCCCCCTCGCCCCCAAGGTGGATCTCTTCGTGCTCGCGCGCGGAACCTCCGGCTTCTCCGGAGCGGACCTGGCGAACCTCGTCAACGAGGCGGCCCTCCTCGCCGCCCGCCAGGACAAGAAGACGGTGGAGATGATCGACTTCGAGAACGCCAAGGACAAGGTGCTGATGGGCGTGGAGCGGCGCTCCATGATCATCCCCGAGGCCGAGAAGCGCACCACCGCCTATCATGAGGGCGGGCACGCCCTGGTGGCGTACCTCCTGCCGGGTGCGGATCCCCTCCACAAGGTCACCATCATTCCTCGCGGGCGGGCGCTGGGCCTCACCATGCAGCTGCCCACCGACGACCGGTACAGCTACTCCCGGGAATACCTCATCAACCAGATCACCATTCTTCTGGGCGGCCGCGCCGCCGAGGAGCTCGTCTTCCAGCAGCAGACCACCGGCGCCGGCAACGATCTCGAGAAGGCCACCGAGATGGCGCGGAAGATGGTTTGCGAGTGGGGCATGTCGGAAAAGATGGGCCCGCTCACCTTCGGCAAGGGCGAGGAGCATATCTTCCTCGGCCGCGAGGTGTCGCGCCCGAAGGACTACAGCGAGGACACCGCGGTAATCATTGACTCGGAGATCAAGCGGATCGTGACGGAGTGCGCGTCGCGGGCGAAGGCGCTGCTCGAGACCAACCTCGAGAAGCTCCATCTCCTCGCGCGCTCTCTCCTCGAGCGCGAGACGCTGGACGGCGAGGAGATCAACCGCATCCTCATCGCGAGGCCCTTCCAGGAGGCGCCGGCCCCGGCCTGAGCGCTCACGATCGCCATGAACCGAGCAACCTTGGCGGGACTGGTGGTCGGCGATGGCTTGGACGTGGCAGTGATCGGCGCGCTCAACCTCAGCCCGGAGTCGTTCTACGCCGGCTCGGTGGCACCCTCCCGCGACGCCCTCCTCCAGCGGGCGGAGTCCATGGTGGCGGCGGGGGCGTCCTTCCTCGACGTGGGTGCCATGTCGACCGCCCCCTATCTGGAGGGGCGCATCGAGGCCACCGAGGAGGCGGACCGTCTCGGTGAGGCGGTGCAGCTGCTGGTGGGCAAGCTGGGTATCCCGGTCTCCGCCGACACCAGTCGGGGCCTGCCCGCGCGCGCCGCGCTCCAGGCCGGCGCGCGCATCATCAACGACGTGCGCGGTCTTGCCGGCGACCCGGCCCTCGCCCGCGCGGTGGCCGAGTCCGGGGCCGGGCTCATCGTGATGGCCTCGGAGCGTGGGGGGCATGAGGGCGTGGCGCCGGCGGAGACGGTGCTCGAGTACCTCGCGGAGAGCCTCCGCTGGGCCGCGGAGGCGGGGATAGCCTCCGACCACATCGTCGTGGATCCGGGGCTCGGTTTCTTTCGCCGCCGGGGCATGCCCTGGCACGAATGGGATTGCCGGGTGCTGGCCGCGCTGCCCGAGCTGCGGGCGCTGGGTCGTCCCGTCTGCGTCGGGGCCTCGCGGAAATCCTTCATCGGCGCCCTGGCCAGGGGGGCCGACGACCCGGCCGACCGGCTACCCGGCTCACTTGCCGCCGCCACCGCCGCCGTCCTCGGCGGGGCGCAGCTCATTCGAGCTCACGACGTCGCAGAGACGGTGCAGGCGGTCCGGGTGGCGGAGGCCATCCACCGCGCGGGAGCTCCCCGCTGAACCCCGTGTGGGCGGTGTTCCAGTCCTTCCGGCTGCGGGACGCGGTCGACATCGCCCTCGTCGCCGTCGTGCTCTACCGCGTCCTGGTCATGTTTCGCGGCACGCGCGCGGTGCAGATGCTGGCCGGTCTGGGCGGGCTCATGGTGGCCTCCTTCCTCGCCCGCCGGCTCGAGCTCTTCAGCTCGAGCTGGCTCCTCGAGAATTTCTGGTCGGTGTGGGTGCTGGCCCTCGTCGTGCTGTTCCAGCCGGAGTTCCGCCGGGGCCTCGCCCAGCTCGGGCAGAGCCCGCTCTTCCAGGCCATGCTCGGCGTTCGGGGGGAGCAGCAGGGCCACGTGATCGACGACGTGGTCAAGGCGGCGGAGTCGCTCGCCGGCAAGCGGATGGGCGGCCTCATCGTGCTGGAGCGCACCACCGGGTTGCGGCACTACGCCGAGCTCGGGGTGCCGCTCGACGCCATCGTCTCCGCGGACCTCCTCGTGAGCCTGTTCCTGCCCTACTCCCCCTTGCATGACGGCGCGGTGTTCATCCGGGACAACCGCGTGGCGGCGGCGGGCTGCTTCCTCCCGCTCTCGCGGAATACTCAGCTGGGCCGGGCGATGGGGACGCGGCACCGCGCCGCGCTGGGGATCACCGAGGAGACCGATGCGGTGGTGCTGGTGGTGTCCGAGGAAAGCGGCCGCATCTCGCTCGCCGTGGGCGGCCACATGGAGAGCCCACTGGACCGGGAGGCACTGCGCGGGCGGCTGGGTGAGCTCTTCGCGCTGGGCGGCCCGCCCGCGCCGCGCCGGACCGGGTGGTGGATACCGGCCCGGGAGTGGCTGCGGAAGTGAGGCGGCTCTTCCGGCACTGGGAGCTCAAGCTCGGGGCGGTCGTGCTGTCTGTCGCGCTCTGGCTCTTCGTGATGACCTCCGAGAAGGCTGAGATAGTCCTGGCGGCCCCGGTCGAGTTCGATGAGATTCCGCCCGGCCTGGTGGTGACGGGGGAGGCACCCGAATCGGTTGACGTGCAGCTCCACGGTCTCCGCGCGGTGCTGGCGCGCCTGGCCCGGGACGAGGTGCGCGCGAGGGTCAGCCTGGCCGGCGTACGCCCCGGCGAAGTGGTGGTCCATCTCGTCCCGGACCAGATTGCCGCGCCGAGCGGGGTCACCGTGCTTCGCGTGAGCCCCTCCCGCCTGCTCGTCACGCTCGAGCCGGGCCGCGCCGCGGCGGTCCGGCCGGGAGGGGACAAGCGCCCGTGACCCGCCTCTTCGGCACCGACGGGATCCGGGCCCTGGCCAATGCCCCGCCCCTCACCACCGAGCTGGCCTTCCGCCTGGGTCGGCAGCTGGTGGCCACCCTGGTGGAGCATCACCGCGTGGACAAGCTGCGCCTGGTGGTGGGACGCGACACGCGCCAATCCGGCCCCATGCTCGAGGGCGCGCTGGTCTCCGGCGCGCTGTCCGCCGGCGCGGACGTCTTCGCGGTGGGTGTGCTCCCGACCCCGGGCATCGCGCACCTCACCCGGCATCTCGACGCGCACGGCGGCGTGGTGATCTCGGCCTCCCACAATCCCTTCGAGGACAACGGCATCAAGATCTTCTCCTCCACCGGGGCCAAGTTCCCCGACGCCTGGGAGGACGAAATCGAGAACAGGCTGGCGCAGGCCGACCTGGCCCCCAAGCCCACCGGGGCCGATGTCGGCCGGTGGGTCCCGCACGGGCACGCCGCGGAGGCGGAGTACGCGGCGCACGCAGTGGGCACCTTTCCGTTCGACCTCCGCGGCGTGCACATCGTGCTGGACTGTGCCAACGGCGCCACGTACCGGGTAGCGCCCCGCGTCTTCGAGGCGCTGGGCGCGCGGGTGACGGTGCTCGGCGCGGAGCCGGACGGGCAGAACATCAACCTCGACTGCGGCGCGCTTCACCCGGCGGGCGTTCAGGAGCGCGTGCGCGCCATCGGCGCCGATCTTGGTCTCGCCTTCGACGGCGACGGCGACCGGCTGATCTGCGTGGACGAGCAGGGCGAGGTCCGCGACGGGGACTATGTGCTGGCGGTCTGCGCGCGCCACCTGGCCGCCGCTGATCGGCTCCGCGGCGGCGTGCTCGTGACCACGGTGATGGCCAATCTCGGGCTCGAGCACTCACTGCGCGAGGCGGGTATCCGGACGGTCAAGACCCAGGTGGGCGACCGCTACGTGCTCGAGGAGATGGTCCGCATCGGGGCCAATCTCGGCGGGGAGCAGTCGGGCCACCTCCTCTTTCTCGACCACACCTCCACCGGTGACGGCATCGTATCCGCCCTCCAGCTCCTGGCGGTCATGCGCGAGACCGGGCGGCCGCTGTCGGCGCTGGCCGCCTGTCTCACCAAGTTCCCGCAGGTGCTGGTCAACGTGCCGGTACGGCGGAAGCCCCCGCTCGAGAGCATCGAGGGGTTGACCCCGCGGCTCGAGTCGCTCGAGGGCCGGCTGAACGGGGCGGGGCGGATTCTCCTCCGCTACTCGGGCACGGAGCTGCTCGCGCGTGTCATGGTGGAGGGACAGGAGCAGGCGGAGATCGAGAAGATCGCCCACGAGCTGGCCGGGATCATCCGACAGGCCATCGGTCAGTGAGTCCCCCCGACCCCGGGTTGGCGCACGAGACCATTCGCGGGATCGGGGTGGATCTCGCCCGGATCCCTCGCATACGGCGGGTAGTCGAGCGCTGGCAGGACCGCTTCCTCCGCCGCGTCTTCACCGAGGAGGAAATCGCCTACTGCCAGCGGCGGCACGATCCCATCCCGCATCTGGCCGCCCGCTTCGCCGCCAAGGAAGCCGCGCTGAAGGCCCTGGGCACGGGTCTGCGCATGGGAGTGACCTGGCGAGAGCTCGAGGTACAGCGCGAGCGAGGACAGGCCCCGACCATGGTGCTGACGGGCCGCTCCGCCGCGATTGCGCGCGCCAAGGGCGCCTCCCGGATTCTCGTCTCGCTCACCCATGATGGCGATTACGCCTTCGCCCAGGTCATGCTGGTCGGAGAGGCGCCCAACTGCCGCGGGGAGCGCGCCTAGACCATGGCTTCCCGTGAGCCCGGACCGGTCCCCGTCGCCCTCCGGCGCCTCCGCGTCACCCGTCTCGTCGTGCCCGCCGGCCGCTGAGCCCGTGCTGCCTGTGTTCACCGCCGCCGAGATGCGCGCGCTCGATGCCCGCGCCATTGGGGAGCTGGGCATCCCGGGCACGCAGCTCATGGAGGCGGCGGGCACCGGCGCCGCCCGGCTGATCGCACGGCGATTCGGCCCCCTGCGCGGGCGCCGGGTCGTCATCCTCTGCGGCAAGGGCAACAATGGCGGCGACGGCTTCGTGGTCGCGCGTCGGCTGCGAGCGGGAGGCGCGCGCGTGGAGGTGTTCCTGCTGGGCCAGCGCCGGGACGTGCGGGGCGACGCGGCGGAGGCGCTGCGGCGTTATGCCGGGCGCGTGGGGGAGATCACCGCGGAGGCGGGGCTCGACGCCCTGGAGCGCGCAGTGGGCGGCGCGCATGTGGTGGTGGACGCGCTGCTCGGGACCGGCGTGGACGGAACGGCGCGGGGACTCGGGGCCTCGGCCATCGAGCGGCTCAATCACGTGACGGCGATGGGTGAAGATCGGCCGCCCCAGCCCCCGGTGGTCGCGCTGGATCTGCCCTCCGGCCTCTCCGCCGATCGCGGCGCTCCGACCGGACCGACCGTGCGGGCCACCCTGACCGCGACCTTCGGCGGTCACAAGCGCGCGCTGCTACTCGAGCCCGCCGCCGGCTGGGCAGGGCAGGTGGTGGTGATCCCCCTCGGTCTGCCCGACGGGGAGACCGAGCGAGATGTGACCACGTTTCTCCTGGAGGACGGAGATGCGCGCAGCGCGCTGACGCCGCGTCCCGCGGACGCCCACAAGGGCCAGTATGGGCACCTGCTCGTCGTCGCCGGCTCGCGCGGCAAGACCGGTGCGGCAGCGCTCGCGGCCCGCGCCGCCCTCCGGAGCGGTGCCGGACTGGTGACCGTGGCCACGCCCGCCTCCCAGCAGCCCATCATCGCCACGCTCGGCGTGGAGCACATGACCCACGCGCTTCCCGAGACCGCCGCGGGAGCGCTCGCGAAGGCGGCGCTCGGGCCCATCCGCGAGCTCACCGCCACCATGGACGCGGTCGCGCTGGGGCCGGGTCTCTCGCTCCTTCCCGAGGCACAGGCGCTGGCGCGTGCGCTCGTGGCCGATCTCCCGCGTCCCATGGTGGTGGACGCCGATGCCTTGAGCGCGCTCGCCGGGCACCTCGACATCCTGGCCGGCGCGCCGGGGCCGCGGGTGCTCACGCCGCATCCGGGGGAGATGGCGCGCATGCTGGGCGTGACCGTCGCCGAGATCCAGGCGGATCGGCTCGAAGCCACGAGGGCCTTCGCCGTCGAGCACCGGGTCTGGCTGGTGCTCAAGGGCGCGCGCAGCGTGGTGGCGGCACCGGACGGGCAGGTGTGGATCAATCCCACCGGCAATCCCGGCATGGCCAAGGGCGGGTCGGGCGATGTCCTCACCGGGATGGCGGGGGCGTTCCTGGCGCGAGGGCTCACGCCGGCGGCGGCGCTGCAGGCGGCCGTCTACTTCCACGGCCTCGCGGGCGATCTCGGGCGGGCCGAGCGCGGGGAAGAGGGGCTGCTCGCGAGCGACATCGTGGAGGCCATCCCGCGCGCCCTGTCGCCGGCCTCGAGATGAGCCGTCGGGCATTCGTGACGCGAAGCCCGGAGGAGACGCGGGCGCTGGGGGAGCGGCTCGGGGCGGGCCTCGCGTCCGGGACGGTGGTGGCGTGTATCGGCGAGCTGGGCGCGGGGAAGACGTGCTTTCTCCAGGGCCTGGCGCGGGGACTCGGAGTGACCTCGGACGTTACCAGCCCCACCTTCGTGCTCGTGAACCACTACCGCGGGCGGCTGCCGGTGTTTCATCTCGATGCCTATCGGACCGAAGCCCTCACCGAGGTGCTGGAGCTCGGTCTCGAGGAGATGATGCACGGCGACGGGGTCACGGTCATCGAGTGGGCGGACAAGATCCTCCCGCTCTTGCCCGCCGACGCCCTCATGGTCCGGATCCGAGGGCTGGGCGAGGAGCCCCGCCACATCGAGGTGGAGGAGCCCGGAGCCGAGGCGTGACCCCGGACGGTCCGTCGGGGGAGCCGGCGGGCGCCGTTGCCGGAGCGCGACGGGCCCGACTCCTTCTGCTCGCGTTCGTCGCATTCGTCGTGTACGGGTCCTTCTTCCCGTTCTCCTTCCGGGTCGACGCGGCGGAGGTGCAGCGGGACCTGGCGCGATTCTGGGCGACCCTCGTGCTCTTCGACGGCCACGGTCGGCGCCTGTTCTCGACCATGGATCTGGTGAGCAATCTGTTGCTCGGCGTTCCGGTGGGCTATCTCCTTGTGCGTGGCCGGCTCATCGGCCAGCAGCTGGCCGTGCGACTCGGCGCCGTGCTGGCAATCGAGCTGGCCTTCGCCGGGGCAGTGGAGATCGGCCAGATCCTGGCGCCGACGCGCACCGCCTCCGCCCTCGATGTCATCGCGCAAACGGCCGGCGCCCTCGCGGGCGCGCTGGCGGCGCATGGGCGAAGCGGAGGGGCCGCGCGTGAGCTCGAGAGCCGGGTCGCCATCCTCGCCATGGCGCGCCCCGCCCTCCTGGTGGTGGCGGGGCTCCTGGTCGTGCTCGCCGCCGACGCGCTCTATCCCTACGCGCTGACCCTGGACGTCTCGACGGCCTGGGGCAATCTCAAGCGCGGCCAGTGGGTCCCGCTGCAGAGCCTGGGGCACCGCTTCTGGGGAGATCTGATCGTGGCCCGTGTGATCCCATATGCCGCGCTGGTGCTGGCTGGCGCGCTCGCCTTCCCGGGTGGGGCCGGCCGCGTCCTGGTCGCCGCGATGGCGTCGGCGGCGCTCCTGGAGGTGGGGAAGCTCTTCATCGTGGGCCGGGCGCCCCACGTGGACAATGTCATCCTGGCGGCGGTGGGCGCCCTGGTCGGGCTCGGCATCATGGGAGCCCTGGCGACCACACCGACCGCGCGTGCGCAGGCGCCGGCGCGGCTCGCCGCGCTCGCCGGCGCTCTGTTGGTCTATCGTCAGCTCACGCCCTTCGACTTCGTGTTCTCGCTGGACCGCGCGATGGCCAAGGCCGCGCGCATCGAGTGGATCCCCCTGGCGTCCTACTTCTACGCGAACCCCCAGAGCGCACTCTTCGATCTCGGCACCAAGCTCGCGTGGAGCGCCGCCTTTGGCGCCGCCCTCTGGGCCGCGGGCTCCCGGGCCCCCGGGTGCTGGGGACTCGCCCTGGGGATCTCGCTCGAGGCACTCCAGCTGGTGCAGATTTCCCACGTGCCGGCGTTGACCGACGTGCTGGCCATCGGCGCGGGCGCGGCCCTGGGTGGCTGGGCGATCCGACGGTTCCGGGCCGCCCGGCGCGCCGCCCGCGTATCCATCGCGACACATTGACGGCGCCGGCCGAGCCCCGCACAGTCCTCGCATGGCCATCGGATCACGCATCGAGGAGTGGCCGCTGGAAGAGCGGCCCCGCGAACGCCTTTACCACCAGGGCGCGGGCGCGCTCGCCGACGGCGAGCTGCTCGCCATCCTGCTCGGGACGGGCATGCGTGGCCGCAACGCGGTGGAGCTCGCGCGGGATCTGCTGGTCTCCTTCGGCTCGCTGTCGGCGCTGGCCGGCCGGAGCGTCGCGGAGCTGGCCGGCCGGCGCGGGGTCGGCCGCGCGAAAGCGGTGCGCCTGGCCGCTGCCTTCGAGCTGAGCCGCCGCTTGCGCTCCCGGAACGGCCATCCGCGCACGGTGCTGTCGAGCCCGGCCGAGGTGTTCGGGCGCTACGGGCCGCTCATGGAGGATCTCGACAAGGAGGTGTTTCGCGTCGCCCTGCTGGATGCCCAGAACGGTCTCCTGCGGGACGTGACCGTGTCGGAGGGCACGCTGTCCGCCAGCCTGGTGCATCCGCGAGAGGTCTTCAAGCCGGCCATTCTCGAATCGGCCGCCTCCATCATCCTGCTGCACAATCACCCCAGCGGCGACCCCACGCCGAGCCGTGAGGACTTGCGCCTCACCCGGCAGCTGGTCGACTGCGCCAAGCTGCTCGAGCTGCACATCCACGACCACATCGTGATCGGGCGCGGGCGTTTCGTGAGCCTGGCCGAGCGGGGAGCCCTATGAGGGCGGAATACCGAGACGCTAACCCTTGGCGAGCCGCTCCACTTCCTTCTTGCTCATGGCCTGGATGCGTGTGAGCAGGCCCTTCACCTTCCGCTCCGAAGCGTGGTCCGCGAGAATCAGCTTCTTGGACTTGGTGCCGTTCACGATGTAAGCGACCCAGTCGTCCAGGCTCGGGGTTCCGCGCCACGCGACGGTGAGCCCGTTGAGCCGCATGCGCTTCCTTCCTTCGACTTTCGCGAGTGGCTTCCGGCTCGCCTCCATACCTTCTCTTCCCCTCCCAACGAGTGCACCGCACGTGGGCCCGCGCGGCGACGGATTATTCGCGCGCAGGGGGACAAGGTGAGGGATGCCTACGAGTCGTGTCAAGGCTTCGTTTCACCGCTCAGAATGCGCCTTCGTGCGATCCGGCTCCGTGGAACGTGCGTCGTTGTTGGCTCCGGTGACCGGCCTCGAAGCGGTGGACGGCCGGAGCGTCACATTCTCGGGTCGTGCCCGCCGAAGCGCATCAGAGCGTCCGATTTTCCCGCCTGTGGATGCTGGTGGATAAGTGGATAACCTGGGGACTATTTGGCACGGGCGGCGAGGGCATCCAGGATGCGCCGGGTCAGGAGCGGGCCCTCGGTGATGAAGGCGCTGAAGTACGCGCAGGCGTTCGCGCCCGCCTCGAGGGCCCGGCGCGCGGATTCGGGGCTATGGATGCCGCCGGTGGCCACGATCTCGAGCGCTGAGCCGAAGCGGTTGCGCAGCGCGCGCACGTTCGCGAGCGTCGCGGCGAGGAGAGCGGGTCCGGAGAGCCCTCCCGCGCCCTGCGAGAGCCGCGGCTCCTCGATGCGGCGCGTATTGCCGTAGTTCACGATGCTGATCCCCGCCTCGAGCGCCGCGGGAACGATGGCGCGGAGATTCTCCTCGTGAAAGTCGGGCGAGATCTTCACGATGACGGGCTTCGCGGTGGCCGCCCGGACGGCGCCGAACAGTCGGCGCAGCTCGGAGGGTTTCTGGGACCACTCGTAGACCAGACGCGTGTTCGGGGAGGAGATGTTGATCTCCACCAGATCTCCGAAGGGCGCGAGGCCGCTCACCACCTCCACGTAGTCCTCGATGGATTCGCCCGCGGCCGCGACGATGAGGGGCCGGCGGTGGGGCAGGGAGGCCAGCGCGCGGCGATACACGTCGAGCCCAGGATTGTGAAAGCCGTTGCAGTTGACGAAGCCCGGGCCTTCCGGCGTGGCGACGCGGACGAGATTCGGCTCGGGATGACCGGGCCGCGGCCGCACCGTGATGCTCTTGGTGGTCACCGCGCCGAAGCCGAGGCCCATGGCCCGCCGGAGAATGGTGGTGTCGTAGTACATCGAGGACAGGATGATGGGGTTGGGCAGCCGGACTCCGCCCAGCGTGGTGGCCAGGCGCGGATCGTCGTTCCGGAACACCGCCAGCGCGTCGATCGGCAGCGTGCGCAGCGCCCACTGACCCAGTGCGATCGCGGCCGGCTCCGAGAGCCGGGCGAGCACGCCGCGGTAAAGGGCCTGATAGAGGAGACCGGCCACGCGCACCATGGTCGAAGTGTGTCGAGAATACCGGACCCCGTCGTGCCTCGCCGAGGTTTTGCCTGACAAGATTCTCAACGGCGCAAAACCAGCCGGACCTGCTCCTCTCGCAGCAGCCCACGAAGTTCGAGCTGGGCATCGGATCAGGTGATCGGGTGATGGATCGACCTGCAGCGAGCCCGAACGGCGTACGTGCGTCTGCTGGGCCCCGTGCTAGCCTCCCGGCCGTGCCCGGTGTGCCTCAGGGCCTCGATCCCCGCCGGCCAGTTGGTCTAAGGTAGTTCTCCTCGGCGCCGCTCGTCGCCGAGGGACAGACCTTGGGCATCACCAAGGTCATGGTGAAGCCTGAGGGGAGGTGTTCGGCGCTTGAGTAATCTTTGCCTAACCGAGCTGCTCCCGAATAGCGTCCGCCTGATGCTGGCGGCCATCCTCGAGGAACAAGCGCGATGACAGGCGCCGCCAGGCGGGTATGGCTCTATTGGCTCACAAGGCGCCGCCAAAATCGATCTCGCGCGGCTGCTCGAGGGTCCGGGGGATGACGTTCATCCCTCGAGTAAGTAGGCGATGATCGCGATGGTGGCGACCACGAGCCAGCGGATGATGGTCAGTCCTACGTCTCGGAGCATGGTCAATCCCCCTACCGACCCTACGCGCGCTGCTCGCCGAACGCCAGAACGATGTGGAAAGAGCCGGGGTTCTGCAAACACAGAATTGCGGACTGTTCCGAAGCGAACACTTTATCGGAGTGAGCGTAAGCTGCCGTGCGGCAGCGAAGCGGCTACTTCTCGCGGCCGCGCTTCAGCGCGCGCTCGATGGCCGGCAGGGCCTCTGGGGCGTGGACGAGCGCGACCGCACGCAGGGCGAGGCCGTCTGTCAGAAAGCCGGTGAGACGTGATAGAGCTCCAGGCCCCGCTTGCCCTTGCGCTCGTGCTCGACGGCCGGCTCCATGGCCCCGGCGCTCACCTTAGTTCCGCGGTGTCCCAGCCGTCGGTGTGCGGAAATGGCGAGGACCAGCATTCTGTGTGCACTCGCTGCTCGCCGACAAATGGGCTCGTGTCGGGATTCGAAATGCGGCGATCACAGGCCGGGCAGATCGGCTTCTCCTGCGCGTCGAGTTTATTGGTCAACGCTGGCCTCCAAATCCGAAAAGTGTTCCAAAGTGAACACCTTGCGAGGTCGAAAGCAAGGGTGGATAGCGCCGGGACAAGGGGCGCAACAGAGAGAAGCCGCGATGATCGCGGCTACCAGTCCTAGGGGCCCGCTTGGGCGGGAGCAGTGGCGGGGATGGCAGTGGCCGTGACACCGCTACGTCTCCAGGTCGGTCGGTCAGCGGAGCGGGCAGGCGCAGCGGGCAGGCGCAGATGTCCGTCAGAAAGCCAGCGAAGACATGACAATGCTGCAAGCGTTACGCAGCGCGCACGATCCTGACGAACATCAGCAGCAGCGCGAGCACGAGCGCGACCGCCCATGCCTGCGTCCACCAGTTCGGCCCGCCCGCGACCAGGCTCGCGACGGTATTAAACGCAGCGACTCCCGCGACAATCGTCATGGGGTTGACTCTCCTTCGCGTCCGTCGCGACGCGCGTTCCTCTAGAAACATGGTGGTATGTGGTGATCGCGCTCTGTCGCATGTTCTCGGATGCGGCCAGGTCTTCAGGAGGCTCGACGCGCTACATATCGGGCAGGGATCCACGGCGCTGACTAACTCGCGGGCCCGCGAATGATGGTCAGTCCGAGGCGGATCCATCGTGCGTCCTCCGGATAACCATAATCGCGTGTCGTCGCGCCGAGCGCCAGAGTCCTTGAGGAAAATGTGCCAGCGTCTGCAAAAACAGAATTGCGGAGGGGATGCGACGTGACGCCGCTACTTTTCGCGGGCCCGCTTCAAGGCTTTCTCGATCGCGGGCACGGCGTCCGGCAGGTGGACGAGCGCGAGGGCCCGCAGGGCGAGGGCGTCCGTCACGAAGCCGGTGAACGTGTAGGGCGTACCTTGCCCTTGCGTGCGCTCGTCTCGGGCTCGACGACCCTGAGCAGACGGGCCGCTACGCGCGAGGTGTTCCTTGCGTGTTTCAAGAGCACGAGGTATTGCGCCTCGCTCAGGTCGGCCGTGGTCCTGCAAAAGCACGCGGAGCTGGTTCGGGACATGACCGCGGCCGCGCGCTAGTGCCCTCGTGCCCCGGCCGACCGCGCGGCAGGAGATCCGGGCCTGCATCGCGTGGGTGCGGCGATTCGGCGCGCCCGCGGTCATGGGCCTGAGCCCGGAAGCGTTTGAGGCGATGGTGCCGCACATCCTGCGCGGGGCCGTGATGGAAGATCGTGAACGGGAGCGAAAACGAAGGGAGCGAATGATGGCCCAGACGACGAGGACGACACCGAGCCTGATCGCGCAACTCTATGCCCGTGATGCCGCCCAGGCGGTCGACAACCGGCGGGCTGCGGGTGGCCGTGCCTACCTCGCGCCGCTGGATAACCATGCCCGCGCCCTCGGTTACCCGGGGGGCATTCTCGCGGCGATCGATGCCGAGGTTGCGGAGCTCGCGGGTTGTGATGACAAGGTCAGGGCCGCGAGCGAGGCGGCGCTCAAGCAGCATCCCGATCCACCACCGGGGGCGCGGCGCCGAGTTGCCGACGCCGAGCGCGCGCTCCGCAACACGGCCTTGGGCGCGTTGAATGTCCTCGACAGCAATCCCGCCCTGCTGGCCGACTGGCGGCAGCGCATCACCAGCCTCCCCGACGATGCGGGCCCGAACCACGCTGAGGCCCACTGGCTTTGCATCTGGCCGCTGCTGGGTCGCGCGCGTGGGTTGTTCGCGGTTCCCGCGGCGCTCGATGCGCAAGCGCGGGCCCTCGGGGTCCTCGTCGAGGCCGAGCTGGCGCAGGGCCAGCCCGTCGAGGTGCCGCCGGGCCGCGGGTCGTTGCCTGAGACGGAGCGCCCAAGGCGCGAGGCTCCTAAAGGGCCGTGACGGTGACGCACCATGATTAGGCCACACAACGCGCGCAGCCGGAGGACCATGTGATGGCCGATGAGATGACGCCTGCAACGACGGACGCGGACACGCTGAAGGGACATTACCTCACGGCGCTCCGCGGCGGAGCCAGCCTCGCCGAGCTCGAGCGGCGGGAGTTTGTGGCGACCATCGCCCAGGCGGGGGCGCCGATGCTGCGGCGCTCCTCGGCCGAGCGCAACAGCATCCGCCAGCGGATCGCGCGGCGGTTCTACACGAAGGGGGCCTAGCCGTGATTGTGCCCGACGAGCTCGACCATCCCGCCGCTGGCCATTTCCTGCCCTCCCAGCCCGCCGAAGGCCAAGAGTAGGGGTCTTACCCTGTCTGCCGGGGAAACTCCGCCTGTAGCGCGCCCGGACGGCGTACGTGCGCCCGCTGAGGGGGCGTGCTAGCCTCCCGGCTATGCCCCGTCTGCAAGAAGGTGCCGATCCACGCCGGCCAGGAGGTGTGCTCCGGCCGGTGCCGGGCCGGTCGGAGCCGGCAGCGGCAGGCCGAGGCTCAGCGGGAGCGAGACGCGGAGATCCGGGCGCTGCTCGAGGCGGCACTGAAGAAGCTGCAGGAGGGCGTGCCATGAATCGGCGAGTGGCTCCTGTGGAAAGGTAAGGAGAACCCGATGCGTCGGGGTGCAAAGCCTGCAAAAGCGAAAGGTGAAAGCAAGCGTCCGGTCGCCCGCAAGTCAGGGAAGGGGGAAGGCTCGAGGGTGGGCGACCTCCAGAAGCGCCTGGCGGAGGCGCTGAAGCGTGAGGCAGAGGCGCTAGAGCAGCAGACGGCGACGAGCGAGATTCTGCGCGTCATCTCGAGTTCGCCGACGGACGTCCAGCCCGTGTTCGAACGATTCTCGAGCGGCGGCCGCGCTCTGCGAAGCGCAGCCGAGGACGCCATCTCGGCTCTACGAGGGCAAAGAGCGTTTCGACTCGGCGCGGGTTATAGGTCCGCGACCGGACCAGCTGCAATGGCTCCAGCAAGGGCTGCCTCGGTTTGGAGGCCGTGTGCTTCCGCGAGGCGGGCCCCTGGCGGAGTTGGCCAGGTTCTGGACGTCCGGGACACCGAGAACTAATCGCCGAGGGGGAACCCGTCTATCCGGACCGCGATCACGAAGGGATGCGGACGCTCTCGCGGTGCCGATGGTCCACGATGGGCGTCTCGTTGGCTCGATCGCAGTCTACCGCCGCGAGACCCAGCCGTTCACCGACCGCCAGACCGCGCTCTCCAGACCTTCGCCGACCAGGCGTTGATCGCCATCGAGAACGTGCGGCTGTTCAAGGAGCTCAAGGAGGAATCAGGCGCTCGACGAGGCCTTGCAGCGTCAGACCGCGACCGTCGAATCTTGCGTGTGATAAGCCAGGCGCAGACCGACGCTCAGCCGGTGTTCGAGACGATCGCGGAAAGCGCCATGCGGTGTTCGGGGCGTGGGGGGCGCGGACGGCGCGTCGGGGCTACGGTCTCGCCGGCGGGGGGCCCTCCCGGCCGCGGCAAGTCCATCTGGAGCGATGGCGGACGCCGTGTCGTCCAGATCCGGACAGCCTCTGGACGGAGCCGGCCATGCTCGGCGAGAGCAGACCAGCATGCGGAACGGATTCCAGCGGGGCAGCCACAATGGGCCGTGCGCGGTTGCTTGAGGATGGGAGCCATGCTGCGGCGCCTAGGCCTCGTCGGGTATCGGGTGTCGCGCGAGCCTGCAGTGACGCCCGCGAGGTAGAGCTCATCAAGACCTTCGCGGACCAGGCCGTGATCGCCATGGAGAACGTGCGGCTGTTCAAGGAGCTACAAGCAAGCAAGCGCGAACTCACCACGGCGCTGGACCATCAGACCGCCACCAGCGACATCCTGGGGGTCATCAGCCGCTCGCTGGCGGATGTGCAGCCCGTCTTCGAAGCAATCGCCGAGAACGCCGCACGGCTCGTGCAGGCGTGGTCGGTGACCGTGCTCCGCTGGGACGGAGAATTCATCCACCTCGCGGCCGAGCGGGGCGGCCCGCCAGGCTCGGGGCAACGTCTGCGCGACAAGTCGCCCTGGCTTCCGAACACGACGTCCGGCCCTGGACGGTGCATCGCGACCGGCACCGTCATTCACGTGCCCGAAGGGGCGGCTCGCGCACCTCGACAGCGCCTTCCGAGGGCGACGGCTCGCGAGTCTCGGCCAAGCCGACGTGACCGCTTACGCGCTGCGCCGGCAAGGGCAGGGGGCCGCTAACGGGACGATCAATCGCGAGCTGGCCGTCTTGATTCGGATGTTGCGCCTCGCGTATGAATCCTCGAAGCTCCTCCGCCTGCCGACCATGCACAAGCTCAAGGAAGCCGGGCCGCGCCAAGGCTTCTTCGAGCGTGAGCAGTTCGAGGCGGTGCGTCGGCACCTGCGCCCGGATCTCCAGCTCGCCGCCACGATCTGCTACCAGCTCGGTTGGCGGGTCCGGTCGGAGGTGCTCGCGCTGGAGCGCCGACAGATCGACCTTGAGGCGGGGACGCTTCGGCTCGAGCCCGGCACCACCAAGAACGACGAGGGGCGCTTCTGCTACGTGACCCCGGAGCTCCGCGCGATGCTGGCCGCCCAGGTCGAGCGCGTGCGGGCGCTCGAGCGGAAGACCGGCCGTATCATCGCGGCACTCTTCCCGCACCTTCAGGGCGCGCGCGAGCGGAAGCCGGGGCACCGGGGGCGCGTGATCGGCGAGCCCATGCGGAACTTCCGGAAGGCCTGGGCGACCGCCTGCAAGGCCGCCGGGGTCGCGGGGATGCTGCGGCACGACTTCCGGCGCACTGCGGTGCGGAACATGGTGAACGCCGGGGTCCCGGAGCGCGTGGCGATGAAGGTCACCGGGCACAAGACGCGGGCCGTGTTTGACCGCTACCACATCGTGAGCCCAGGGGACCTGCAGGACGTGGCGCGCCGGATGGCGGGCACAATTCCGGGCACAGTGACCCCCCTCGGGGTTGACGGCCGGTCGGTAAGTGTGTAGGTTTTCAGGCACGGACGATTAGCTCAGTTGGCAGAGCACCGGCCTCACATGCCCACCGGGCACACAACGCCCCTCGCGGAATCGCAAGGTTCCCGAGGGGTTTTCTCTATCGCCTCCGGTGCTCGGGGGGCGGTGGGAGGGCAGTTTCCGCCGACGATGGGGACAGCAGGGGACAGTGATTCGCGAATAGGATTACCCTCGCGGGCTAGCCGCCGCGTCATGAACGGCGGTGAACGGGCGGACCTCGCCGCCCTGCCCGCGATTCCACCTCGAGGCGCTCTATCGAGGGATGAGCATATGCCAGATTCCCGGCGCCTGCCGCGGCTGTCGGATCTCACTGCCTCCTCCGGGGATCTCATCGCGCAGCTCGAAATGGAGGCGGACCTCCCTGGCTCAACCTGGAAGCGCCTCTACCTCGTGGCGCTAAAGCGCATGGCGACCATGAAGGCATCGCGTCAGCTCGGCCATTTGTGTGCGGCAGAGACCTACAGCCTCGCGTTTCATCGGGGCGCCGAGCCCGAGCACCAGCGCTGGTGCAACGAGCGACTCACGGCTATTGAGGCGCGCACGATCCGCCCGCAGACGCTCAAGACCCAAACGGGAGTCGCGGACCCCGAGTATCTGTTCCTGTGTTTCCAGCACGTGAGAAACCTTCTCGAGCAGGGCGCCGACACACCGGCTCTTCAGCGCGCCTGGAAGCGCTGCGGTGGTGGAGGCAAGGTTCGGGACGGTTTCGTGGAGATCGTACGCCAGGAACAGCCGATTCCCGGGGCCCTCACGTTTATTGCCAAGGTGTTCGGCTATCGGGATGAGGAAACCGTGAGTGTCATCCTTCGCCACGCAGGGTTCGCGCTCGACCAACACCATATGTCAATGGAATCCCCACCAAAATCTCCCGCAGAGTCGTAACCCCGCGAGTCCACACGCGAACCGCCAGAGTGCTGCGCGGCGCGCGTGATTCCTGACAGCGCTCCGACCGTAGTTCATTCTGGGAGCGCGATGAGACTCGAACCTCCAGCGGCCTCCGGTTGTTGACGTTTATCGACGTCGCCCGTGCTCTCGGCTGCCACCGGCGCACGGTCAAGCGCCTGGTTGAGGACGGACTACTCCCCGCGGTCCGCCTGCATCAGACCTTGCGTGTCGCGGAGCGTGACCTGATCGAGTTCCTTGACCGGCGTCAGAGACCGGCGCCAGAAGACGCAGCGTAGTGACCTCTACCGGCGGCGGTCGGGTCCGGGACACCGCGGACGGACGCCAAGCTATCGCGGAGCAGATCGCCCGCCTTCGAGAGTGGTGCCAGGAAACGGAGACGCCGTGGCGGCCGCCCACCTCCGAGCCGGAGCCGGCGCTCGAGGCCGATCGGGCGTGAGCGACTTCGATCCGCTCGCGGTCGGGGAAGCCGCCGGGCTGCTCGCGCGGCACGGCAGCGTCATCGAGGTGCGGCTCCTCAACACCGCGAAGGGCACTGTCAGCGGCTACTTCGGCGCCCTCGAGCCGCTGGTGGCCGCGCTCCAGCCCTGGGACGGCCAGGCGTCAGTCTACGTAGTGATGAACGAGCCCGACGGGCGGCTGCTGGCGCGGAGCCGGAATCGGCTGACCGTGCACGCCAAGGCCACCACCACCGACGCCGACATCGTGCGGCGGGTGTGGTTCCTCGTGGACATCGACTCGGTGCGCCCGAAGGGCATCGCGGCGACCGACGAAGAGGTGGCGGCCGCGCTGGCATGCCGGGATGATGTCGTGGCGTGGCTCTGCGAGCAGGGGTGGCCCGATCCCGTCCTCGTGATGTCCGGCAACGGGGGCCACGCGCTCTACGCGATTGACGAGCCCAACGACGAGGCCACGACCCGACTGCTCGAGCGGGGACTCAAGGCGTTGGCTGCGCGCTTCAGCAACCGCACGGTGACGGTGGATACCTCCGTCTTCAACGCCGCGCGCCTCGTGAAGTTGCCGGGGACGGTGGCCGTCAAGGGCGACGCGACGCCGGAGCGCCCCCACCGGCGGGCGCGATTGGAGAAGGTCCCGCATCCGTGTGGCGTGGTCACGCGCGAGCAGCTGACCAGGCTGGCGGCCCAGGCCCCGGCCGTGCTCGCGCCCTCGCCGGCCCTCGCCGCGGACGAGCTGGACGTGGCCGAAGAGTTCAAGCGGCGCGGCTGGTACCGGAAGGCCCTGACCGGAGGCAAGCACGCGGTGACATGCCCGTGGGACTCCGACCACTCGGGCGCGTCAGGGCTGACGGAGGCCGTGCTCTTCGATCCCCGACCACCCAGCAGCGCGTGGGGCTTCAAGTGCCAGCACATGCACTGCGTCGGCCGGACCATTCGGGACGTGTATGCGCTGCTGCGGGGCCAGACGCCCCGCGGAGCCGTCACGGTGGTGTCGCGCGCGCTCAAGGACATTCTCCACGAGGTGCGCGCTGACCTGAAGGCCGGGCCGAAGCACGTCGTCTCCACCCCGTTCGACGCGCTCAACTTCCTCCTGCACGGCGGCTTTCACCCCGGCGAACTGTGCATCCTCGGCGCGCGGCCCGGCCGGGGGAAAAGTGCCTTTGATCTCCTCTTCGCGGTGCATGCCGCCCAGGCCGGCCACCCGGTCACGGTGGTGTCGCGGGAGATGAGCGAGCGGGCGCTCGGTCGGCGCCTCTATGCGCAGCAGGGCGGGGTCCATGCCGGGAAGCTTCGCGCGGGCACCCTGGACCGCGCCGACTGGGCGCGCATCGACACGGCGCACGCCGTCCTGGACCCGCTGCCCATCCACATGACCGACCAGGCCCTCACCATCGAGCAGATCCAGAGTCTGGCGCGGCGGGACGCGACCGAGCACGGGCTCGGGGTGCTCTGCGTGGACTATCTCCAGCTCGTGGGGGCCGACCGACGGATGCCCGACAAGCGACTAGCCGTGGAGTACGTGAGCCAGTGCTTGAAAGGGCTGGCCGTCGATCTGAAGTGCGTGGTGCTCGCGCTGTCGAGCCTCAACCGCCCAATGAAGAGCACCAGCTCCCCGCGGCCAGGGCTGCACGATCTCCGCGAGTCCGGCGCCCTCGAGCACGACGCCGATGTGGCCATGTTCCTCCACCGCGTGGCGTCCACTCCGCCCGACCCGGCCGCAGGGATCGAGATGGAACTGCTCCTCGAGAAGGGGCGGGAGACGGCGACGGGGCTCGTGCCGCTGACCTTCTGGGGCTCGACCTTGACCTTCACCCCGCGGAGTCATTGATGGGCTGGGCTCGCGTGGATGACGGCGCGTACACGCATCCGAAGTTCCTCGGGCTCGACCCCGCGGCGGTCGGGCTGTGGGCGCTGGCGTTGAGCTACTGCAATCACCATCTGACCGACGGCTTCGTGCCGCGTACGCAGGTGCCCCGGCTCGTGGCCTGTCCCCCCACGCTGGCGTTCAAGCTCGCTCACGAGTTGCAGAAGCACGGGCTCTGGGAGGAGCGCGGCAAGGACGGCTTCCAAGTGCACGACTACCTCGACTGGAACCCCTCGGCCACCGAGATCCGGCGCGACCGCGCGCTGCACCGGGAACGCCAGGCCCGCTATCGCAGCCGGCAGACGGGACGCTTTGGTGACGCATCACGTAGCGCGTCAGCGGAAGCGTCAGGTGATCCGTCAGTGACGGCAGCAGTGACGTCCACCCACGCCACGCCACTCCACTACCCCCCTATAGTCCCCCCTCCGTCAGGGGTAGCCACCCCACCCCACCGCGGCGACGACGACTCCAGGGTTCCGGCGTGGCTGCCGCCGCCCGGGATCGATTTACCACGACGGCTGCCCCAAGCCCGGGTATGAGCATCTCTTCCCCACAGATCGCCAAGCCCGGTGCCCGAAACATCGGATTGAGGGCTCTGAGTGATGGGTGAATCCAGCGCGCCCCTTTCGCCGGTGCAGCCCTCGGTGCAGCACCGGCCAGCACCGTCCGGGTGCATCGTCGGCCAGGAGCGGGGTCAGCAGTGCTTTCCGGTCGTTCCGGGCTCGCCCTACTGCGACAACCACGACCCCGAGCGGCGCAGAGTCGCCGCCGGGAGATCACCCGGCTGGCCGCCCGAGCGAGCCACGCCCGCCGCAGAGACCCCGAGCTCGAGGCCTGGGCCAGCACCCTCGACTTCAGCAACGAGGAGAAGCGTCAGCAGGCGCTCCGTGAGACGGCCATGCACGTGGCGAAGGACAGGCTGACGCCCGCTAAGGGCCATGCCATCGCCGCCCTGGCTCGAGCGGCCACCAGCAAGCCGGCGAAGACCGCGCCAGCCCCGCGCCTGCTCCATGTCGTCACGGCGGCATCGAGCCCCCGGCCGCCTCGTGAGCGCCCCGCTCCCGCTGGCCGCTGCGCAGGCGCGACTCGGCAAGCCGGGCCGGCCCGCGCAGAAGCGCTCCCGACCGTTCGGGCTCAGACGGGGACAAACATGGGGCCAGTGCGCCCTGCGTCCGCGACCGAATCCCGCCGCCACGCGGACTTGCGGAGCGGCGAGCACTGGCTGTGACGCCGACGGCTGCGCCCGCCGCGGCTCCTCGATCCGGGCGCTGCCTCGGCCGCCTAGTCATGGGCCTGCTTCTCTCCGACCTGGACCGTGCGCGACCTGATCGCGGCCGGGACATTCCAGCGGGTGACGATGCCGGCGCCCGTGACGCGAAGCGCCGGGGCGGGGCGATCCGCAAGGTGCTGCTGGACCGCCTGCAGCTCGACGCCGCGGTGACCGCCTGGAAGGGCACCCGCGGACCGGCCAGGACAGAGAAGCAGGGGCCCCGATGACCACGACGGTAGAGCAGGTCCATCTCCCGCACGCCCTCCGCTTCTACGACCACCAGCGCGAGGCCATTCAGGCCTTCCACGAGGGCGCCCGGCGGGCGATCTGGCGGTGGCATCGGCAAGGCGGCAAGGGAGCCGGGCGCGCTCGGCTGGGTCGGCATGGCGGCCTTCGAGCGGCCGGGCACCTACCTGGTGGCGAGCCCGACGAAGGAGCTGTCCCGTGAGAACTACTGGGACGCCCGCGATCCCGACAGCGGGGAGTCCTATCGGGATCTGGTGTTCCCGCGGGAGATCGTGCTCGACACGAACGAGAACGAGCTGAGCATGGAGATGCTCACCGCGAAGCGCGGGGCAGACCTCGCGCATCGTCTTCCGCAGCGCGGATGATCCCGACCGGCTCCGCGGCCCCGCCTATGCCGGCGTGGTGCTCGACGAGTTTGCGACGATGCCGGGCCGCGAGCCGCTGGACATCGTGCGCATCCCCCTCGAGCGCGCGGGCGGGTGGCTGCTCATCACGTCCACGCCGAAGGGCCTCAACCACTTCCACGAGGTGTGGAAGAACGCCGAGGGCGCAGGCGGCTGGTATCTCTCGACCAAGACCATCGAGGACACGCAGCGCCACGACGGCACGCCGATCATCCCGCTGGCCGCGGTGGAGCAGGAGCGCCGCGAAGGGCAGAGCGAGGAGTGGATCGCGCAGGAATACTACGTCGCCTTCACCGCGGCGCTCATCGGGGCGTACTTCGCCGACGTGCTGACGGCGGCCGAGCGCGAGGGGCGCATCACCGACCTGGCCCCGCGGCCGACGCTCAAGGTGTGGACCGGCTGGGACCTGGGCATCAGCGACCTGACGGTGGTGGTCTACCTGCAGCCCCGCCACGATCCAGGCGAGCGGGTGCACGTGATCGGCTGCGATGCCTGGGAAGGCGCGGCGCTGCCGGAGATCATCGCCGGGATGCAGGCGCACGGCTACACCTTCGGCACGCACCTGGTGCCGCACGATGCGGCGAATCGGGAGAAGGGGAGCGGCAAGACCTACGTAGACGTGGCCCGCGAGCTCGGGGTGCGGCTCAAGGTGGTGCCGCGGGCGCCGAATCTGCTCGAGGGCATCGGCGCGGTGCGGGCGCTCTTCCCGCGGCTGGTGTTCGACCGGCGGCGGGCGGCGAAGCTGCTCGAGGCGCTGGGCGCGTACACGAAGACCTGGGACCCGCGGGGCAAGGTCTTCCGGCCGAGCCCGGCGCACACGTGGGCGTCTCACTATGCCGACGCGCTGCGCACGTTCGCGGTGGGGTATCGGGATCGGGACGAGTGGGCCGAACCGCGCCGGAGCTACCAAGCCAAGATGGCCGCATCCCCCCTGCACCAGATGACGCGCCCGGGCTCGTCGCGGCCGACGCGGCGGCGGCATCTCGACCCAGTGGAGGCCGACGAGTTCGAGGGAGGGACCAACATGGCGACGATTCCGAGCATCGATGGCCGCGCAGCCGCTACGCAAGATGGGCGAGCGGCGTGAGGAGACCCGTCGCCCGTCAAGGTGAGCGCGGAGGAGACGCCCCACGGGTCGTTGATCGGGATCGAGTGCGCACCGGAACCTAACGAGGAGACATCATGCCCTACTTCAACGAACAAACCGGCGAGCCGACCGATGGGCCCGAATGGGACAGGCGTGACCGAGCCCGCCCCCTTCGACGGCGCACCGGAGCCGCCGGCGCAGACACAGCCCACGGATGCAGGGCCGACGATCACCAGCGACCGCATGATCAGGAGACGGTGGCGATCGCGTCGCTCACGCCGGAGGCGGCGCTGACCGAATACGACCGGATGACGGTCGCGTGGAGAAGAACCGCACTCGGCGACGACCGGACGCCGCGGAGCAGGCGTTCCTCGGCGACGCGACGCGCTATCATGCGCGGGAATGGGTTGCCGCTCGACGACAACCGCGTGCTCGGCGAGGTGTTTGCGGGCGGGCAGATTGGGCCCCTCGATGCGGACGCGCTCGTTCAGCGCCGCGCCGCGGTGCCGGACGGCTATGCGTTTGACGAGGCGGCGACTGGTGATCGCGGCGACGGAGGCACGCACGATGGGCGCGCAGCCGTCCTCATCATGGAAATCACCGCCGCCCTGGCCGAGACCCTGGGAACAGGCCGAGCGGCGCGGCGGGGTGGGGTGGAGCGATGGGGAGGCGCGAGCGGAGCTGACGCGGCGGCATGGGCGCGACGGCATGGCCCGGCTCGTCGGCAATGCGCAGTACGCGTACCACGTGCTGTTAGAGAGCGAGCAGCCCCTCCTTGTGCAGCGCGTGCGGGGGGCTCGGGGAGGAATGGGGCGGGGATCCCGGCGTGATTACGCTCTTCGGCACCCTCATCTACGACGCGCTGGGCGAGGGGCCGATCACGCCGGCGAAGGAGACAATCCTCCTCCGGCGCGGCGAGCGGCAGCCACGGCCGAGGACGCGGCGCAGGCGGCGGCCGCGAAACGCCAGCGGGAGGGAGACGGACCGAAGGCGACGAGGTCCCGCGCGGAGATGGTGACGACCACGGCGCAGGCGCATCAGCGGTGGCGGCGGAGGCGAGCCGTGAGCTCGGCGTCTTTATGACATCACCACCAACGAGAGGAGTAACGATCATAGCCGACGATCTGAGTGGCCTGAAGCAGATGGTGGACGGCCTGGTCCGAAACATGCCCGGGTGGAGCGTGATGGCCACCACCAAGACGACGACCGCGGCAGCGAGCCTGAGCGCGCTAGAGAACGCGCTATGCCAGGCGGCCGAGCGCGAGCGCCAGAGCCCGTGCGGTCTATCTCGAGGTGCTGGACGCGCGCGTCGCCAGGGACTGCGGCGCTCACCGGCGCGGCCGGCATCCGCGCGGTGCTCGCGGGCGAGCGGCGCGGCATCGCGGACATCGAGGCGACGGTGCGGGCCGCGATCATGGCCGGTGCTCGAGCAAGTACCCGAAGCCGAAGGCGACGACGCCGCGGATCCATCGCCGCCGAGGTGGACGCGCTCCGGCAAGACGGCGCTGGGCGCACTCAACACGCTCGACACGAACCCCGCGCGCTGGACCAGCCTGGATTCAGAAAATCACGAGCCTCGCCCGACGGCGCGGGCAGCACCGGTATCTGCGCCGAGGCGGCATTGGGCTACGCCCTCCGGCCGCTGCTTGGGCGGGGCGCGCGCGCTGGCCGCGGACCCCCAAGGCGTTGACCGAGCAGGCGCGCTTCATTGACGCCCTCGTGGCCGACGACGCGGCGCCGGGGCGGCCCGTGGCGGTGGCGCGGGGGAGCGGGCCGCTGCCCGCGGCGACGCTGGAGGCGACCCAAGGCGCGCGGCGCATACCGCGCCGAGACGACGGTGCGCCATGAGGACTAGGCACACGGCCCGCAGCCGGAGGAGCACGTGATGGCCGACGAATCCACGACCGAGGATCTCAAGGCGGAGTTTGACGCGGCCCGGCTCGCCGGGGACCACGCGCGGTTAGAGGCCATCGGCCCGCAGCTCTACCCCGAGCCCGCGGTCGTGGAACGCATCGCCCCCGGCTCCCCGCGACGCCGCCAGGCGTAGCGCAGGGCCCGCTGAGCAGCCCGCGCGCCGTGATTGCGGCGATCAATGCCGAGCTCGAAAGGGGCCAGGGCCACCAAACCGAGCAACGCCGCCAAGAATTGATCGCGAGCGCGACCAAGCGTACCGGGATGCCTTCGAAGAGAGCGAGCGGGCCGCCAGGCCGCGGCGCGCGCGGAGCCGGCCGCGCCGCCGTGACCCGGGTACGCGGTCGCCGGTGGCCCGCGCCGATGGAAGGCCACACGTGGAGTCCCGGACTCAACCCCATGGTGGCGCACCTGGTGGGTCGGGCCTCCACGTGGACACGCTCAAGCACTTTGCCGGCGCGCGGGGCCCCGAGGATCCGCCCGACGACGTGCCCCGCGAGACGGTGGTCGCCGCGCGGTTCGCGATGGACGCGTATTTCCCTGACCGCGCCGAGCGGGAGCTGATGAACGACTGGCTGGACAAGACGGGCAACGCGAACAATCGGGCGCTCATCGAATGGGCCGCGGAGCTCGGGCGGCCGCTGCGCCAGGAGCTCGAGGCAGGCGCACGCGGATCGCTACCGGCCTCGGCACGACTCAACACGGGCTCGCCGCGAATACGCGGACACGGCGGCGGCCCTCGCTGCGCGCTATCAGCACATCTACGGAGGCGATTGACCCGTGCCCAGCCCCGCGGAGCAGCACCAAGCCGACGTCGAGCACGAGTGCCGCGATCCTCGAGGCGGCCGGCTGCGACGTGGTGCCGCTGCTCGGGCCCATCGCCCAGGCGTGGAACCTCCTCGGCATCGGCCCGCATGGGCTCCTGCTCGTGCACGTAGTCCGCGGGGCCTGGCCGGAGATGCTCGGGTTCAGAGCCTCGGCATCCCGCCGCGGTGGCCGGCCAGCACCGGCCGGCTCGATCCACCGATACATCGACGGGGCACCTGCCCGAGGTGCGCCTCTTGTGAAGCGCCCGCCGGCCCGTTTGCTGCCCTCCCAGCCGTCCGAAGGCCCCAATAGGGGTTTCAACCATGACTTCGGAGGAAACTCGGCCCGTAGCGACCCCGGACGGCGTACGTGCGCCCGCTTGAGGGTACGTGCTCCCCCGGCTATGCCCCGTGTGCCGGAAGGTGCCGATCCAGCCGGCCAGGAAGCGGGACTGCTCCGGCCGGTGTCGGGCCCTCAGCCGGCAGCGGAAGGCAGAGCCCGGCGGGATGAGAAGCGAAGAGATCCGGGCGCTGCTCGAGGCGGCACTCAAGAAGCTGAGGGAGGACGCCTGATGGGGCACGAACCTTCCTCGCGACGGTCTCAGCGGCGCCAGTTGCTCCCTGGCGCGGCTGGTTCGGGGTCATTGGCTGGAGGTGTTGAATTATGAGCATCCTCGGGTGGCTCCTCACCATCCTTTTCGCGTTGTGCGCACTATTCATAATCGTAATGCCCTTCTGGGAAAGAAAGGGGAGGAAAGAGCAGCCCGAGAGGAGGAAAGAGCAGCCCGAGTCGCATTTGAAGAGGAGCGAAGAGCTCGGCGAATCGCGCTGGAAGAGAATCAAAGAGCATGGCAAGAAAACCAAAGAGCACGGCAAGTCTTACTCGGCGAATCGCTCACACGCCACCTAGCTACCCTGCGCGAAAGCATCGGCAGCTCATTCTTACGGACGATTACGGCTATAAACGCGATGCTGGATGGGGGACAAAGAGGTTGAGTACTTTTTGGGAATCGCAGCCAGGGAAGCCGACGTTGATAATCTCGATCTCATTGACCGCCTCTGTCGGGTAATGTTAAAGCGCCCTACGAACTGGCTGAGCGAAACGGAACTAGCGATTGAAGCCGACGCTGAAAAACGTCCAGTGGGAATGACCCTCAGATCTTCGTGAGGAGCATTGCGCGGATCTCTCTTCGCCCTCCGCGCAGGCTGGAGTGCTCGCCTCACTCAGGGCCTCGGGCGACCAAGGTGTCGATGTCATCGCCGAGAAAGGCGGCCACAAGGTCGCCCTTCAGTGCAAACAGTACAGTCAGCCGGTGGGCAACTACGCTGTTCAGGAAGCTTGTCGATGCCGGAGCCTTATGTCCTATGGACCGAACCTTGCTGATTTTTTCGGCGCGCCGCGACGTACGTGGACAGGATTCTCAAGGGGGCCAAGCCCGGGGACCTGCCCATCGAGCAGCCGACGACGTTCGAACTGGTGATCAACCTCAAGACCGCGAAGACCCTCGGCCTCACGATCCCGCCGTCGCTTCTACTACGGGCGGATCAGGTGATCGAGTGACCGGGGAACATCCGGGCGCAGAGCGACGCGCTGACGACGCTCGACGGGCCGCGCTGATGTTCGCAGCGCTTGGCTTCGCCGCGCTCCCACGCATCCCTGCCGACATGGCGCCGTGTTTCGGGGACTCCACCGCTGGCTCGACGCCTGGCGGGGGATCGGCGACCTCGTGACGGGCATGAACCGCCAAGCCTACGATTTGGAGCTGACCCAATACCCGGATGGCTGGCGGTGCACGTTCTTCGTGACCGGGCGGGAACACTCGCTCACGCCCATCACCGGCTCGGCCTGGGAGAAGACGCCGTGGCTCGCCGTCCAGCGGGCCGCCGCGCGGGCGCTCGCCGGAGGAGTAATGGCATGAGGATCTTCGGCATGATCTTGGTCACGGTGGGCGCGGCGATCATCGTCGTCTTCGGCGTGCTGACAGCGGGGACGCTGCCCGGCGTCGATCCGGTCAAGGAGTTCATTGTGGCGCTGGTGTTCGGCGGGCCCATCGCTGCCCTGGGGCTCATCCTCGTCGCGATCCGGAAGCCAGAGAAACGGGGGCCGAAGTAGATGACACGCCGGCTGCTGGTGACGGTGATGGTCGCGGCGGGCGGGCTCTCGGGCTGCTCAACGTCCAAGACGGCCGATACATCGACCCGAAGACGGGTCATCAATACGTCTGCTATCGCCAGTCCGCGTTCGGGGTGATCCCGTCCGTCGCGGCGGGCAACTCGTTTGCGGACTGCAAGACCTTGTTCGAGGGCCGCGGCTTTCTACGCCGCGATCCGTAGGTGTGGCTCATCATCCTCTTCATCGTCGGGCCGGTCTAGTGGTTCTGGTCGGGGCCGCGGAAGTGATCTTGACAACGCTGCTAACCGGGAGTTAGCATTGTCCCCGAAGAGGCTGGGACGCATGTTGAAGACGCTACGGGAAGAGAAAGGCTTAAGTCAGCGTGAGCTCGCGGGCAGGGCGAAGGTCACTGGAGCCTACGTCGCCATGCTTGAGGCTCGCAAAAAGAAGAATCCCTCCCTCGCTGTCCTTCAGCGTCTCGCCAAGGCCCTCGGCGTGCCGGTGACGGAGCTGCTGGGATGAATCGCGCCATCTGTCTCAGCCTCGCCGCCCTTCTCACCACGAGCAGTGCGGCAGGTTGCGCCGTCGACGTCGCCGCGACCTGCAAGGCCTCCGGCGGCACGTACACGGAGGCGGGAACGTGCACGCAATATGGTCCGAGCCAGCAGGCGGCGAGGGATAGATGCTCAGCTAGCGGGGGCGTGTATTTCGTGGACAGCAACGCTTGCATACTCGGCAGCGGGGGACCGTGATGACCTTTGACGGAGCGACCTAAGACCAGAGCGCCCCCGGCCGCGTTGGCGCGCGACCGAGGGCTGGTAGCCGATCAACCTCACCCTGGGAAGGAGAGCATCGATGGCCACGGCTACGGTAGCACGCGCCCGCCGGAGATGGCAGGGTGACGTGATCCCCGACGCCCGCGAGCTTCACCGCGTCATCACCGCCAGCGTGCGCGAGCTGCTGGAGACTGCCCGGCTCGAGGCGCAGGCCGGCCCGGTGGACGAGGACCAGATCGAGCGCCTCATCTTCCGCGCGCCGCGCCCATCGTCCAAGCGTCGCCGTCGTTGACCGAGGCGCAGCGCGGCGAGCTGCTCCCGCATATCGTCCGCTTAATGTTGACGGCGTTCCTCGAGGCGCAAGCGCGATGACAACCGCCGCCGGCGGCGTCCCGACCACGCGCTACGTCGGTCGAAGAAGCCGCCACAAGCGCCGGGGCTGAACACCTCCCGACGCTTGTGGATGTGAACGGACTCGAAGGGACGTCGCGACTAGAGCGAGCCTCCTCCGCCACTCCCACCAACTCCCCCACCGCCCCCGCTACCGCCGCCGGACGTAGATGCCGCCGCCGGGCCCGCCAGACCCCGAGCCGCCCCCGCCGCCGGCTCCACCGCCTCCACTCCCGCTACCGCCGCCGGACCCAGAGCCGCCGCCGGCGCCCCCTCCTGCGCCACCGCTTCCGGACCCCGAGCCGCCGCCGCTTCCCGCTGCGTAACTTACGCCAACGGGCACGAGCACGAGAAGCGCGACTACCAGCAGCACAAACAGCCGATAGACCACACGCATGGGCAACTCCATTCCGCGGGGGATACCCCGCTGCTCAGTACACTCCGATTACTTTCAAGCAAGCTGAATGCCTGAACAGAAACGCCTGCGGTGGTGAGAGCTTTCGGAGTGGATGGAATCACCCTGGGCCGCCCTTGTCAAAACTCCCGACACCATATACATAGCCTGCCGAGGGGATACGAGAAGGATCGAGGCCGTCTGCAAATACAGCGTTGCAGAAGGAAACGCGCGTGACGCCACTACTTCTCGCGGGCTCGCTTCAACCCCCGCTCAATCGCGGGCAGGGCGTCCGGGGCATGGACGAGCGCGAGGGCGCGCAAGCCGAGGGCGTCTGTCACGAAGCCGGTGAAGAGATAGGGGCCCACCTTGCCTTTGCGTGCGCTCGTCTCGGGCTCGACGACCCGGAGCAGACGGGCCGCTACGCGCGAACTATCTTTGCGTGTTTCAAGAGCACGAGGTATTGCGCCTCGCTCAGCTCGATCTGGACGGGCAGGGTCTTGGCGGTCGCCACAGTGCCGCCGATGACACCACGCCGCTTTTGGTTCGTCAATATGATCCGACAACCGGGGAGGGGAACTAATGGGACACCTTATCAGCGCGGGCCGGTGTGGTGGATTCAGTTTTATCAGGATGGGCAGCGGGTGCGGATGACCTCGGAGTCGCGGACAAGGACGTGGCCAAGCGGCTGCTCAAGGAGCACGAGGCGCGCGTGACGCTCAAGGAGCCCGTCGTGCGTCCGCTCGGCCCGCGTCACCTATGACGAGCTGCGAACGGATCTCGTGGAGCACTACCAGGCGACCGGGGCCCGCGACCTCGAGGAGGCCGGCTGGCGGCTCGAGCACCTGGACCGGGCCTTCCGCGGGGCCCGCGCGAACCTCATCACCGCGGGCGGCGATCACCCGGTACATCGTCCAGCGCCAGGGCGAGCGGGCGGCCAACGGGACGGTTAACCGCGAGGTGGCGGTCCTGCTCCGGATGCTGCGCCTGGGCCTATGAGCGCGGCAAGGTGGCCCGCCTGCCCATCGTCCACAAGCTGAAGGAAGCGGCCCCGCGCGCCGGCTTCTTCGAGGCCGAGCATTCGCGGCGGTGCGGAAGCATCTGCCGGCCGACCTCCAGGTGGCCGTGACCGTCGCCTACACGTTCGGCTGGCGGATGCAGAGCGAAGTGCTGGCGCTCGAGACGCGGCAGCTCGACCTCGCGGCCGGGACCATCCGGCTCGACCCGGGCAGCACCAAGAACGACGAGGGGCGGGTGGTGTACCTCACGCCGGAGCTCACCGCGCTCCTGGCGGCCCATGTGGAGCGCGTGGTGGCCCTCGAGCCGAGACTTGGCGCAGGTGGTGCCGTGCCTCTTCCCGCACTTCGCCAAGCCGCACCGGGGGAGCGCAGCGCCAGGACTTCCGCAAGGCGTGGACGAGCGCGTGTAAGGCCGCCGGCTACACCGGGATGCTCCGGCATGACTTCCGGCGGACGGCGGTGCGGAACATGGTCAACCGGAGCATGCCGGAGCGCGGTGGCCATGAAGATCACCGGCCACAAGACGCGGGCCGTGTTCGACCGCTACCACATCGTGAGCCCGGCGGACCTGCGGGAGCGCGCGCCCGGAAGCTGGCCGGGCACGGTTTCAGCCACAATCGCGGCCACAGTGGGGCAGGTGACCCCCATCGCAAGTGAAGTGGAATTCGGTGCGGCGGACGATTAGCTCAGTTGGCAGAGCACCGGCCTCACATGCCGGGGGTCACTGGTTCAAGTCCAGTATCGTCCACCATTTCAAAACGCGGGGTTGCGAGACCCCGCGTTTTTATCTTTTCGGCCCGGTGCCCAAATAGTGCCTAACGGGCCCCGCGCAAGGGGTGGTTCCGGTGGGACTCCAGGCATTTCTGGACGACAGTTACCGGGCGCCGTTCGCCGTCTGTGCCGCGGTCGTCGTGAACGCCGCCCGGCAGGCCGAGGCCGAGGCGTGCGTTGTTGCTCATGCTCGGTAGGCTGGTGCGCGGTGCGTAACGCGGGCGGTGTCATCGGCGGCACGATAGCGAAGTCCGACGGGCTGCCCGTCGCTCAGTGTCTTCGTCCGGTGCTCGCCCTCGAAGGCGTATTGCTTTTCGACGAGCTCCTAGGGCAGGTTTCCCGCGATAGCGCACTGGGGTACAATCGCGCGACATATGGCCGGCGTGCGATCAGGTACAGGACGGACGAACGATCGAGGCGGCGGGCCTGACGGAGATCTAATCTTACTCGTGCCGATGGTCTCGGTCGGTGGAGTGACGGCGATCTTGACCGGGTTCTTGTCCCGGTCACTCCTGCAAGGCGTCGCGGGCGCGGGCCTGATCGTTCTCAGAGCACATCACGCTTCTCAGGGTCATCGCCGCCAGGCGTCTCCATGACACATCGGCTGCGCTGATGGGCCACCCCGCGACACGATGGGGGTGGGCGTGTGTCGCAGCCGGACTCGTATTCCTCGCCCTCGCGGTGATTGTCCGGCTCGCGGGCGTGCTCACGGTGGAGCGGGAGATCTACGAGGCGGTCGTCGCCGCCATACCGAAGACGGATCTCTGGCTATGGATCACGCGGCTCGGCAGTGAAACCATCCTGTTCCCGGCATCTGTCTTCCTGATCATCTTATTGCCTAGCCAATTTCTCCGTCACTGGTGGGTCTGGGTCGTGGTGATGTTGGTCGCCTCAGGGCTCGAAGGCATCGGGAAGGAGGTCATCGGCCGCCCGCGGCCAGAGTCGCTTCGACCTGGTTTCCCTAGCGCGCATACATCCGCGGCAGCCGCCTTCTATCTCATGGCGGCCTACTTTATCGCGGGCGCGGTGCGCAGTCGGTGGGCCAAGCGGGCGCTCTACGGCGTCGCTGCGGTCTGCATGGGGTTGGTGGCCCTCTCCCGCATGACGCTCCGAGCGCACTGGCCCCTGGACGTGGTTGGCGGCGCGGCGCTCGGCATCAGCGTCGTCGCCGCGGCGGTGTGGTGGCATGAACGACATCCCGACGCATGGAGGGTCCTCGGCTCAATGCCGTACGCGTGGCGCCACGTCATCTACCGTGCGCAGAACATAGGTCAGATGATCCTGGTCGTGGTGGTTATCTTCCTGAGGCCCCCGCTCGCTGCCGAGGATTCGCTCTTGGACCTTGCGTTCGATGTGTTTGGCGGCGGCTCGATCGCCGCGGGGCTCCTCCTGCGCGTCTGGGTGGCAGGCCACGCCGACGAGCGGGCGACCTTCGGTCCAGGCTTGCCGATGCGCCTCGTGACGACCGGCCCCTATGCCTACATGCGACAGCCGTTGCCGCTCAGTGCCCTGCTGGTCAGCATCGGCGTCGTCGTCCTGGCCGAGAGCGGTCCCGGGCTGGTGCTGCTACCGGCCGCGCTCATCTTGATGTACCGGATCACGATCCCGCTCGAAGAAACCGACCTCGCAGACCGCTTCGGCCCAGCTTATCTTGCCTATTGCGCTCGGGTCCCTCGGTTCCCCCGGAGCCTCGCCCCTGTGGTCCTCGCAGCCAGCATGACGGTGGTGCGACCGCACCAGATGCGCTGGCGTTCGATTTGGCACGACTTGCCCACCCTCGCGACGACGTTGGCACTCACCGTGTTGGCCGAGACGCACGAGTTCTTACCACACCTGCTGCGGTAGTCGTGGCGGCGTTCTGCTCGTTCTCGTCGCAGCCTGGGATCTGCGGTCAGTTTGAGTGCTAGTCGATCGGGGAAGGAGGTCGCCGGACCCGGTGGCATGAGTTGCCGGATACATGCCGGATGCTCACTGCGCGGAGAGGCGTGTCAGGTCCCGCTCACTTTCACGCGGCCTTTCCCAAGGGCGTCCTGTCAGATCCTCGGCGACTATGAGCCCTTCTGCGTAAGCCAAACCTTCTGGATCGTCACGGGGCGTCGGCCCCGATTCGCTACACTCACGGCCAAGTAGATCTTCTCCTTGAAATAGCCGGGCGGCGGATTCTGGATGCGGTATCCGGAGCGGGCGCGGGTCGACTCGGAAGAAGATTCAGCGAGCTTCGCCGGTGGCGTGAGCGGTGCCCAAATAGTGCCTATCCGCAGTGTCGCCCGGTGTCGCGGGCGGTCACTTGGCAACGCTCGGGTATCGTCCACCACGTCCAGCGCGCGGAGCAGGCCCGGCTCCGCGCGCTTCGTGGTGTCTGGGATCAGCCCCGCGTCGCGGGCGGCGTATCCGGCGTGGGCCGCTCCTTGTGGAAGTAGCGCTTGGCCTGATCATAGCCGCACTGGAAGAGGTACTCCTTGTCCTCCCGGGAGATGCTCAGCTGCAGGGTGTGGACGCGGTCCGCCTGGATGAGGATGGTGTCCTGCCAGAGCGGGCCCGGCACGCGCTGATTCTCGAGGGCGGTCAGCATGGTATCGAGCAGGATCTTGGCGAAGTCCCACGGCCAGAGGACGCGCTTGTCGGGGATCTCCTTGGCCTTGCGGGACGACAGCCGCAGCATCATGGTCCGGCTCGCCCCCTCGGCGCCTGGAGACGCCTGCAGCATCTCGAGACCGGCCGGGATCCAGGGCATGAGCTGGCCGTCGGCGAGCAGGCGGCCCTCCGAGCGCAGCGGCCGCCACACCCACGGAATGGCCATGGAGCAGCGCACCGCGCGGCTCACCGCCAGGTCGGGCGTGTTGGCGCGGGAAAAGAACACCGGCCGATGGCCGATGAGATCCACCGAGATGACGAACAGATCATGAGGGAGGTCGCGAAAGCGCGCGCCCTGTACCTGCTCGTCCACCCATTTCTCGAAAGCGTTGCCGGAATAGATCCCGCCCTCGAGAAGCAGGCCCCGCAGCGAGATGTCCTTGAAGGTGCCGAAGTCCGTCTCCAGCAGCTTGGCGTAGATGCGGTCCACCGGCCAACCCGCGGCGACGAGCGCGCCCACGATGCTGCCCGCGGAGGCCCCGGCCACCGCGCCGAAGGTCACCCCCATGTCGCGGAAGGCGCTCAGCGCCCCCACATAGGCGGACAGCCGTACGCCACCTCCTCCCATGATGAGGTTGATCTTGGTACCGGTCTCCGAGGTCATGATCTGGCCGAATGGGCCCGGGTACGTCGCCGGGGGCCCGGCCCGCAAATCATCTCTGGAACGGCGCCACGGCGCAACAATTGCGTGGTGGAGATGGCCGGCGCCCGCCGCCGCCGCCGCGCGGGAGAGTGACGACTCATGCTAGAGTTTTACTCGTGATCGGCCCCAGCCGCCCGCGCTTTCGTCTCCTCGTTCTGCTCGCCCTGGTAGCGGGCGTCGCTGCCTTCTCGGGCTGTACGCAGAGCCCCGAGGTGAAGAAGCAGAAGGCCGTCGCGCGCGCGGAGGCCTTCCTCAAGAGCGGCAAGGCGAACGAAGCGATCATCGAGCTGCGGAACGCGCTCCAGGTCGACAAGGACTATGTCCCCGCCCTTCACGCGCTGGGACGCGCCTACATGGCGAAGGCCTGGTACGGGGACGCCGTCCGCGAGCTGAGCCGGGCCCAGAAGGCAGCGCCGGACCAGCTCCCGATCGCGATCGACCTGGGACGGGCGTCCGTGGAGTCGGGGAACTTCCCGGAGGCGGACAAGCAGGCCGATTTCGTCCTCTCGCGCGAGCCCCAGAACGGAGCCGCGCTCCACATCCGCGCGGCGACTCGCCTCGGCCAGGGCAAGGTCGAGGAAGCGCTCGCGGTGCTGGACGGTATCGCCAAGGCCGGAGGGAGCGTGCCGGGCGAGACCGCGCCCCTCCGCGCGCAGGCCCTGGAGCGGCTCGGCAAGCTGGTAGCGGCGGAAGAGGCCTACCGCGCCGCGGTGAAGGAGAATCCCAAGGACGTGAAGAGCCTGGTCGGTCTCGGCTCCTTCCATCTGCGCCGCGGCGAGTTCGCCGAGGCAGAGAAGATCTACAACCAGGCCAAGACCACTCAGCCGAACAACAGCGACGTCCAGCTCGGGCTCGCCGCCTCCGCGGCGGGCCAGGGACAGCTGGCGGCGGCTATCAAGATCCTCGAGTCGATCGAGCCGCGCGCGCGCACGCCGCGCGTCGTCCTCGCGCTCGCCGGCTACTACCTGCGGGCGAACCAGCCCACAAACGCGAGCGCCTTGCTCGTGGCCATCGTCGAGCGCGCCCCCAACTACCGGCCGGCGCGGATGCTCCTCGGGCGCGCGTACTTGCTCGGCAACCGGCCCCAGCTCGCGGTGATACAGTTCGAGGAGCTGCGCAAGCAGATGCCCGGAGACGCCTCGGTGCAGTTCCACCTCGCCCAGGCGTACGCGCGGGTGGGTCGGGCCCGGGAGGCGCTGGCCCTCCTCGAGGCGGTGGCCAAGCCGCTCGACAAGACCCCTGTTTTCCACTTCGAGCGCAGCCGGGTGCTCCTCGCGGTGGGGCGTCCGGACGACGCGTACAAGGCAGCGAGCGCCGCGCAGGCCCTCGCGCCGCAGGCCGCCCAGGCCTATCTCCTCATGGGACAGATCCGGGCCCAGCAGGGCGACCGGAAGGCGGCCCAAGCACACTTCACGAAGGCGGCTGAGATGGACGCCAGCTACGCGCCCGCCCACGTGGCGCTGGGCCGGCTGCGTGCGATGCGACAACGACGTCGAGGGGGCCCTCCAGGAGTTCGACGAGGCGATCAAGGCCGATCCCAAGTCGGTGAGCGCGGCGGTCGTCAAGGTCGATACCCTGGTCCGCCAGAAGCGAACCGGGGAGGCGATCAAGTTCGCAGAGTCCATCGTGAAGGCCGAGCCGTCGAACATCGGGTTCCGATCTCTGCTCGCGTCGCTCTACGTTCGGGACCGGCAGTTCGAGAAAGCACGCGCGGCCTACCAGGAGGCGGCCAAGCTCGCGCCCAAGGCCGCCGGGCCGCAGCTCGGGCTGGCCCGCGTCGCGCTCGCCCAGCAGAAGGACGAGGAGGCGATCCGAAACCTCCAGGCGGTGGTGAAGGCGCAGCCCGACCATCCCGAGCGCGGTGCTCCTCCTCGCCGGCATCGCCGACCGCCTGGGCCGCTACGATCTCGCGGCCTCGACGCTGGAAGGATCGCTCAAGGTGGCGCCCGGAGCAAACGTCCCTGGCGGCGCAGTCTCGCGGAGGTGTACGTCCGGGCCGGCCGCTTCGACGACGCCATCGCGCGGGCCACCCAGATCCTGGCCCAGAATCCCGAGATGCCGGGTGTCCTCCTCATTCGCGCGCAGGCGTACATGGCCAAGCGGGATGGGGAGTCCGCGATGAAGGACCTCGCCACGGTCGTCCGCCTCAACCCCAAGGAGCCCGCCGCCCATTACTTCCTCGCGCGCGGCTACGCCGTGCAGGGGCGCATTCCCGAGGCGCAGGCGGCCTATCGCGAAGCCCTCAAGCTGAACCCGAATCTGGGCGTGGCCAAGGAGGAGCTGGCCGCCCTGTCCGGCCAGAAGCCTGACCCGGCCGGGGCCCAGAAGCGCATCGCGGCGCTACGTGCCGCCGTCGAGAAAGACCCGAAGAGCGCCAATCTGCGCGAGGCGCTCGCGAACGCCCTCCTGGTGAATGGCGACGTTGCGGGAGCGGAGCCCCACTTCAAGGCCGTGCTCGAGTCAGCGCCGAATCACCTCGGGGCCAACCTCCAGATGGCCCGGATCCGACTGCAACAGGGCAAGGCCGACGAGGCCGAGACGTATCTGCGCGGCGCCTTGCGGGGGAGCCCGGAAAGCCTCGAGGCCAATGTCTGGCTGGGCCGCCATCTGGTGAGTCGGGGGCGGCGCGAGGAGGGTCTTCGGCACCTCGAGACCGCACTGCGCGTGAACCCCAACCATGGCCGATCTGAAGCTCGAGGTGGGTAGCCTCTACGCGCAGAGTGGACGTCTCCCCGACGCGCAGCGGATGGCCGAGGAGCTCGAGAAGATGCTCCCGAAGAGCGCCGAGCCCCTGGTCCTCAAGGGGACGGTGTTGCTCGCGCGCCGGGAGTTCAAGCCGGCGGGGGACGCGTTCACGGCAGCGGTGGCCCGCCGGCCCGATCTCGTGAGCGCGCACCGGGGACTGGCGCAGGCGCTGGAGGCGCAGGGACAGATGGATCGCGCCATCGAGTCGTATCGGAAGGTCCTGAGCCTGAACGGTAACGACGTCGTGGCCCTGAACAACCTCGCCTGGGTCCTGCTCGAGACGAAGAACCGACCAGACGAGGCGCTCACGCTGGCCACCAAGGCGGAGCAGCTGGCGCCCGGCGCGGCCGAGGTGGCCGACACGCTCGGCTGGGTGCAGTTCCGAAAGGGCGCCTACAGCGAGGCGGAGAAGGCCCTGAGCCGGGCCGCCGAGCGCGCCCCCAAGAGCGCCCAGATCCAGTACCACCTCGGCATGACGTACGCCAAGCTGGGCAAGAAGAACGACGCTGTCTCCTCCCTCCGGCGGGCCGCGCAGCTCGATCCCAAGCTGGCTCAGGCCGAGAAGATCGCCGACGTGATCAAGGAGCTGGGCGGCTAGGGCTCCCGTTACAGGCATTCTTCCCCGTTATTTGTGTACTTTTCAGGGGTTTAGTATACTGTCACCACCCTGACGAATCTCGGGGTGCCAGATGGTCGACATCGCCCGCAAGAACCTCTTCCACGACCGCACACGGTTCGTTATTACCGTGATCGGGGTAACCTTCTCCGTGGTGCTGATCTTCTCCCAGTTCGGCATCTACCTGGGTTTCATGGAGAACGCCTCGATCATCATCGACAACACGCAGGCCGACATCTGGATCACCTCGAAGAACTCCGCCAACTTCGACTTCCCCGTGCCCTTCAGCGAGCGCAAGCTCAACAAGGTGCGGCAGACCCCCGGGGTGGCCTGGGCCGACAACCTCATGCTCGGCTGGGCCAACATGCGGCGAAAAGACGGGGGCCAGGAAAACATCGAGCTGGTCGGGTTCAACCCCGAGACGGGCGTGGGCGGCCCGTGGCGACTGCTCGCCGGCGATCTCCAGTCGGTGAAGGCCGGCAAGATCCATCATCGTGGACGAGTCGGCCTTCGCGAAGCTCGGGGTGCTCAAGATCGGCGACTAACGTCGAGATCAACGAGCAGAGGGTGCGGGTGGTGGGCATCAGCCAGGGCGTGCGAGGGTTCACCACCGCCCCCTACATCTTCACGTCCTACCGCGCCGCCCAGGACCTCGACCCCTTCGCCGCGACGCGGACGGTGTTCATCGTGGTCGCGGGTCGCGCCCGGCTACGACGCCGCGCGAGGTGGCGGCGCGGCTGCGCGAGATCCGCGACGTGGACGTCTATACCCGCGACCAGTACTCGTGGAAGACGCGGCTGTACTGGACCTGGGAGACCGGCATCGGGGTCGGCTTCGGGCTCACCGTGCTCATGGCCATCATCGTGGGCGTGGTCATCGTGAGCCAGACCATCTACAGCGCCACCATCGAGCACCTGCGTGAGTTCGGGACGCTCAAGGCGATCGGAGCCACCAACCGCGACGTCTACCTGATCATCCTCAAGCAGGCCCTCATCAACGCGCTCATCGGATACGGGATCGGTCTCGGCCTCACCCTGCTGGCGGTGCGCACCTCGGGCGCCACCGGGCTCGTCATGGTCATTCCCCCCGGGCTCATGGCTGGCGGTGTTCGTCCTCACGGTGGCGATGTGCGCCACCGCGTCGGTGGTGTCCGTCCGCAAGGCGCTCAGGGTGGACCCACTGGTGGTCTTCCGTTCGTGAGCACCACCCTCGAGGCGGAGCACGTCACCAAGATCTACCAGGAGGGCGCGTTCGAGGTTCCCGCGGTGCAGGACGTGACGCTCACCGCGCGCGCCGGCGAGGTGGTCGCCATCCTCGGCCCCTCGGGCAGCGGCAAGACCACGCTGCTGTCCATGCTGGGCTGCATGCTCCGCCCGACGTCGGGGACCATCACCATTCACGGCGAGACGCGTGTCCGACCTCGACGAGGGCCAGCTGCCCTGGGTGCGCCGGCGTTACGTGGGGTTCATCTTTCAGAGCTTCAATCTCTTCGCCGCGCTCTCCGCGGCGGAGAACGTCGAGGTGGTGCTCCAGCTCAAGGGTCTGGAGCGGAAGAGCCGGCGTGATGAGTCGCTCCGCGCTTCTCGATCTCGTGGGGCTCGGCCAGCGCGCCGACTTCCTGCCCCGTGACATGTCCGGCGGCGAGCGCCAGCGCGTCTCGATCGCGCGGGCGCTCGCCGGCGATCCGCCCCTCATCCTGGCGGACGAGCCCACCGCCAACCTGGACGCGAAGAACGGAGAACAGGTGATGAAGCTGCTCCATGCCGTGACGCGCTCGGATGGCCGCACCGTGATCATCGTGACGCACGATCACCGGGTGATGCCCTACATCGACCGCAGCGTCCGCATCGAGGACGGGAAGCTGGTGGCCTGATGCGCATGCCCAAGCAGGTCATTCTCGTGCTGGTGCTGGTGATCGTGGCGCTGGGCGCCACCGCCTACGGCTTCACCGGCTGGCGCCGGGGCCAGTCCGACAAGTCGGTGGCGGTCCGCGTGGGGAACATCCGGCAGACGGTGGCCGCCATCGGGCGGGTCGAGCCCTTCACCGAGGTGACCCTCGCCAACAAGATCCCGGGCCGGATCCGCGAGGTGCTCGTCAAGGAGGGGGACCAGGTCAAGCGCGGCCAGGTGGTGATCCGCTTCGACGACGCCGAGCCCGCGGCCGGCGTGCGGATGGCCCAGGCGCGCATCGACACCGCCCAGGCCGAGGTTCGGCGGGCCACCCGCGCGCTGGCCAGCGCCCGCGCCCGCTGGATGGAGGCGAAGAGCGGCCCGCGGCCGCAGGAGATCGCGAGGGCCCGCGCCGAGGTGGCGGAGGCGCAAGCAGAAGCAGCACTTCTCGGAAGTGGAGCGGAACCGCATGAAGCGGCTCCTGGACGGCGGTTATATCGCGCGCGCCCAGTACGACGCCGAGGAGACCAATGTCGAGGTCTGGCACGCCCGGGTCCGGGTGGCGGAGGAGGCGCTCAACCTTCTCCTCGCCGGGTCCAAGGCGGAGACGGTGGCGTCGGCGTGGGCGCAGGTCCAGGAGGTCGGAGGCCGAGCTGCGCCGCGCGGAGAGCCAGGTCCGGCAGGCGCAGGCCGAGCTGGGGGTGGCCCGCGCGGCGCTGGGGTCCACCGTCGTCGAGAGCACGCTGGATGGGAAGGTGACCCGCAAGCTCGTGGAGCCCGGCGAGGCGGTGGACATCAGCATGCCGCTCATGATCCTCGGCGACCTGCAGAAGATCATCGTCAAGGCGGAGGTGGACGAGACCGACGTGGGCAAGCTCGCCGCTGGGGCAGCGCGCCGAGGTCACGGCGGATGCCTATCCCGGGACGAGTCTTTCCGGGTCGCAGTCTACGAGATGGGGCAATCGGTCGGGAAGCGGAAGGTCGAAGCCCGGAGGATCCGGTCAAGATCCAGGACATGAAGGTGCTGGAGACCAAGATCGAGATCACGGAAGGCGGCGACGAGCTGAAGCTCGGGATGACGGTGGACGTGCGCATCCTGGTGGCTCACAGGGACAAGGTGCTGGTCATGCCCAAGCGGCTGGTGCCGCGCGGGCGCCCGGGAGGCCACCGTGCGCGTGTCGGGGCCGCAGGGCGAGCAGACGCGGCTCATCAAGCTCGCGGCGCGGGATGACGAGAACGTCGAGGTGCTCGAAGGGCTCGCGTGAAGGGGAGCGGATTGTCGTGACCACCAAGGGGAGGTGAGGTGCAGCGAGCGAATCGAGCCTTGCCTACGCTGACGTCAGCCTTTCAACATTCCGAAGGAGGAAAGAGGATGATCCCCGGATCGGAGCGCCCTCTAGACTGCCCGCGTGAGCACTCTGCCGTCCCCATCGCCGGGGGGGCGGACCCGCCCGCCGAGCCGCAGGTCGTCCTGCCCAAGCGGTACTTCGATTTCAAGCGGCTGGAGCCCCGCAGCGGCCTCTGGGACTCGGTCCAGGCGCTGCGCTACGACGTGTATTGCCTCGAGTGCAAGTACCTCGACCCCGCCAAGTATCCGAACGAGCGCGAGACCGACGAGTACGATCCCTACTCCGTGCACTTCGCGGCCACCAATGAGCGGGACGAGATGGTGGCGACACTCCGACTGGTGCGGGATTCGCCCCTGCGGTTTCCCCTGGAGCAGCATGCGGGCGCCTTGTCGCCGGCGTTCCGGGCGCTGCCCCGGGACAAGACGGCGGAGATCTCCCGCCTCATCCTGGCCCGGAGTTATCGGCGCCGGGCCAACGACGGCCTCTACGGTCAGGAGCTGGGCGACCCGGAAAAGGAAGCGCAGGCTCAGGCCGAGGCGACCTACCGACGCAGCCAGTACCCTCTGATCCTGTTCGGCCTGTTCAAGGAGATGTATCTCGAGAGCGTGAACATGGGATTCGAGTACTGGGTCGCCGCCATGGAGGCCGGGCTCCAGCGGATGCTCTCCAAGTTCGGGCTGGGGTTGGTGCAGGTCGGAGAGCCGATGAGCTACTACGGCGAGGTCATCCCGTACTATGCCAGCATCCGGCAACTCGAGCAGTTCTTGATGCAGAGCCGTCCGGACGTGTTCCAGTTCTTTGCCCCCGCTCAGAGCTGACCCCCGAGTGAACCTCCCCTCATGAGCCTGTCCGAGACCCGGGAGATCCTCGACTTCCTCCGGTCCGCGGAGCCGGAGATGCTCGAGCAGATGGGCGAGGGGGCCGTGATCGCGGCGTTCCAGAGCGCCGCCGCCGAGGTGCCGGCCTACCGTGACCTCCTCGCGCGCCAGGGGATCGACCCGGCCGCGATCACCGACATCGAGACGTTCCGGGCGCGGGTGCCCCTCACCGACAAGGCCACGGTCTTCCGCGCGTATCCGCTCCACGAGCTCTTCCGGGGCGGGAGCCTGGACGAGATCAAGTCCTTCGTCCCGAGCTCGGGTCTGTCGGGCGCCTTCGCCTTCAGCGGCGATACCGCCGAGGGCTTCCGGCTCGCCGCCAAGGGCGCGGATCTGGCCCTCGAGTACACGCTGGGTATCTCCAAGCGCCGCGCGCTCCTGATCAATACCTATCCCATGGGGCTCCAGGTGCCCACGAGCATGGCGGTGGCCAATACCGGGGTCAATGCCGACGTGGCGATCGCCATGGTCCGGGCCTGCGCCCCGTACTTCGAGCAGATCGTCGTGGTCAGCCAGCCGCTGTTCGCCAAGAAGCTGCTCGAGGACGGCGCCGAGCAGGGCGTGGACTGGAAGGCGCATCGGACGACCCTGGTCGCGGGCGGCGAGGGGTTCGTGGAGAGCTGGCGCACCTATATCTCGGGGCTCCTCGGGATCGCCGATCCGGACAATCCGACGGAGACCTTCGTGGCGTCGAGCATGGGCGCGGGGGAGCTCGGGCTCAACCTCTTCCACGAGGTTCCCGAGACGATCCGGATCATTCGCCGCGCCTACCGGGATCGCGGCTTCCGCGCGGCGCTGCTCGGTGTCGACATCCCTTACACGCCCCACTTCTTCGTCTACTACCCCATGCGGAGCTTCGTCGAGGACATCTCGGTGGAGGGCTCGCCGGTCGGGGAGCTGGCGGTGTCCCTGGCCAGCGCCGACCTCGCCATGCCCCAGTTCCGTTACCGGACCGGTGACCTCATCCGCATCGTGCCCTTCCGGCGGCTGGCCGAGGTTCTCGAGCGCCACGCGCCCGATCTGGCCCCTCCGGGCCTCCGCCTCCCCTGCGTGGCGGTGTTCGGGCGTCGGGGCGGGCTGGCTATCGGGGGCCAAACCGTGACCGCGGAACTGGCCAAGGAGGCGCTGTTCGCCGATCCGGAGCTTGCCCGGGCAACCACCGGCTTCTTTCGCCTGTCTCCCGGCCACGCCGGCAGCCTCAGCCTGGAGGTCCAGATCCGGGAGGGGCAGGCGGCGTCCGGAGAGCTCCGCGACCGGCTGGCGGCGATCCTTGGGGCCTATCTGCCGGGACTCGACTGCGCGGTCCGGCTCTACGCCTTCCAGGACTTCCCCTATCCGACCACCTACGAACGAAAGCATGCCTACCTTGCATCGCACCCCTAGATGCTGTGTCGGAGTTCTTTTCAAGTCTGGGGGTGGGACGGGGTGGCCTATGTATATGTTGTTGAAATAACGGAGTAATATCTGTGGCACAGGGGATGCAACAGGGTTGGTCAGCAAGCCGGAGTGTAAACTGGCGGCCAACTCGGTCATAGAAAGAGGAGATCAGATATGAGAAGCAGGTTCCTGAAGGGTGCGCTGGCTGTCGTGGCGATTGTCGCCACGGCGGGCCTCTTCCCGGTTGCCGCCTCGGCCGCAACCTTCGATTACTCCCTCTCGGGCGGGTTCTTCTTCGATCCGGCCCTAGCGGAGAACACCCTGCCCAACCCCACGCAGGGCAATGGCACGCTGGGCGGCCTCGAGCTGTCGGGTCTGGTCACGAACCCCACCGGGCTTCCGGCTGGCTCGACGGCACCCGCGAACACCTACCGTGACATCGGCTGGGGTTGCGGCGCGGGCGGCACCAACTGCGCAGCGACGGGCACCAACGTCGTAGCGACGAGCCCGTTCGATGGCCCGAACGCTCCTGAGCGCAGCGCGCTTCGAGTCGACACGGTGAGAGGCGCCGGCGACCCGATTCAGCTCGCTACGCCGGCGCCGCTTCCGGCCACCTGGGACGGACCCCTGACTGGGGTTACGGCTGCCTTCGACCCGACGCCCACCAGCGGCGACATCACGTCGAACGGCAACTGGGTGTTCATTTCCAATATCTTCCACGACAACTCGGCGATCGACGACGACTCCATCAACCTCGTCGAAGCGATCATCCGGACCAATCTGTTTATCTCGTCGGGCTTCAGCCAGCTTGACAGCGACGTGCAGATCGAATTCGACAGAGACGTTCAACGGGGGCGTCTGCCCCGGTCCGAATGTCGGCCCTGCCTTGCAACGACTGCTTCAGCTTCACGACCGATACGTTCGGCGAGGTGACGTTCGAGTCCGGCGGCATCACCTATCTCCTCCAGTTCGACCTCTTCACCAACGACCCGAACATCGTCATCATCGGTAACACGGTGTGGACGGGTGAGGGCGACATCAACGACCTCTGGGTCATCATGCGGCTCACCGAGATCGCCGGTCCCGCTGCCCGGGCAGCCTGCTCCTCCTCGGCGCCGGCTTCCTCGGCACCGCGGCGCTCGGAGTCGTGCGGCGTCGGCGGGCCATTCGGAAGTAACGCCGAATCCGGTAGTGCTCTCCTGGGCGGGCGGCCTTCGGGCCGCCCGCCCTTCGCTTTTGCGGCACGCGCTCGGATTACCCGTCATTGCGGTTGGTCGAGTCGTGACGGTGCCTTATGATGGAACTATGAGCTCCTCGCTTTCGCGCTTCACTCCTCGGGTACGCAGGCTTCCGCTCATTCGAGAACCTGGTTAGAGGAGCGTCATGTCTTCGCTCGATGCGCTTGCTCACCGAGTCAGCCGGGCGATCCATCGGCTGGATCCCTCCTTCCCGGTGATGACGGAATGGCCCAGCGTCGGCAGCGTCTGGCGGCGCGGGCGGGCGCGCTGGCTTCAGCCGATCTACGAGCGTGCCTATCTGTGGCGAGCGATACAGCGTCGTGGGCGGCTCCACGGGGTGACGTTCATCGGCGTGACCGGGAGCTCCGCGAAGACGACGACCAAGGAGCTGATCGCGGCCGTGCTCTCGACGCGCCTGAAGGGCCAGCGGACCGGCGGGACGCTGAATACCACTCACGTGGTGGCGCGCACGGTTCGGCGAGTGGCTCCGGGCACCGAGTTCTGTGTGGTGGAGGTCGGGATGGGCCTCACCGGGCCGGGCACCCTCGATGCGACCCTGGCCGTGCTACAGCCGCGGATCGGGCTGGTCACCAATATCGGCACCGACCATGCGAGCGCATTCACCTCGATCGAGGCGCTGGCGGCCGAAAAGGCGAAGATGATCGCCTGCCTTCCCCCGGACGGGATCGCGGTCTTGAATGCCGACGATCCGCGAGTGCTGGCGATGCGGTCGCGGTTCGGCGGGCGGGTCATCACCTACGGCCGTGGCACCGATGCCGAGGTCCGCGCCGAGGACGTGAGCGGCGATTGGCCGGACCGGCTGGCGTTCACCTTGGTGCATGGCGGGCAGTCGTTCCGCGTGGGAACGCTCTTTGCCGGGCGGCACTGGGTGTACAGCGCCCTGGCCGCGGCCGCCGTCGGGGTGGCCATGGGGATTCCGCTGGAAGTCGCCGCCCGCGCGCTGGGTCAGGTAGCGCCCGCGCGCGGCCGGATGAGCGTCGAGAGGCACCCTGACGGGGTGGACTTCGTTCGCGACGACTGGAAGGCGTCGGCCACCACCATGGCGGTACCTCTCGAGTTCATGAAGCACGCCCGGGCGACGCGGAAAGTGATCGTCCTCGGCTCGATCTCCGACCTTCCCGGCAACGATCGCCACTACGTGGCGGCGGTACGGCAAGCGGCCGAGGTGGCGGATATCGTGTGCTGTGTGGGGCCGACCGCCTTCAAGGCCCTGCGAGCGAAGGCGGGGCCCGACGATGAGCGGATCCGCGCGTTCAGCAGCTCGAAGGCGGTCTCCGACCACCTGCGGCTCATCCTGCGCCCGGGCGACCTGGTCCTGCTGAAGGGCTCGAATTCCGTGGATCACCTGGCCCGGATCGCCCTCGCTCGAGTGGGCACGGTGGCATGCTGGCAGGAAGGCTGCCGGAAACTCACACAATGCGATGCGTGCGAGCTGTTACAGGTCCCGTCTTCTCCCCAGCAAGTCGCCGCCGGTCCTCAGACGCCGTCGGACGAGACGGAGTCCGTGCCGTCCGGGGAGTCGCGGGGCGAGCCGGCGGGGCAGATCCTCGTCGGTCTTGGCAATCCCGCCGCTCGATATCGCCATACCCCCCACAATGTGGGGCACGCGGTGGTGGAGCATCTGGCCGAGAGCCTGGGCGCGGAATGGACCCGGGAGGCCGAGGCGGAGGTCGCACGGGCGGAGTGGAAGGGCGAGCCGATCTGTCTCGTGAAGCCCGCCGCCTGGATGAACGAGACCGGGCCCGCGCTATCTGCGCTGGCTCGGCGCCTGGGCGTGGGACCCGAGCAATGTATTCTCGTCTACGACGACCTTGACCTGCCGCTGGGCAGCGTGCGGATGCGGATGCGGGGCAGCGACGGCGGGCACCGGGGCGTCCGCTCCGTGCTGGAGACATTCCAGACGGACCAGTTCCGGCGAGTCAAGGTTGGCGTCAAGCGCGCCGGCCCACCCCTATCCGGGATGTCGGAGGTCCTGACGCCCTTCACGGGGGACGAGGCGGCGGCGATGGCGCGGGTCTACCCGGAGGCCGTGGCCAAGCTGGCCGAGCTCCTGAGGACCGCGTCCCCGGCAAGTCGTGTGGCCTCGCAATGAAATCCCTCGGTCCGGTCGGGGCCGCCGTATTCTGGCTGACGATGCTCACGGCCGTCGGACAAGCGCAGGGTCCCGAGCGGCGCGAGATCGGTCCGGACGCTGATCTCTGCGCCGAGATCAACTCCCTCCCGCCCGGCGGAGAGCTACTCCTCCACGGCGGCGAGTACCGGGGGCCCTGCACGGTCTATCAAGGAGGACTCCCGGGGAACCCGTCGGTGATCCGGGCCAAGTCGCCCGAGGCGCGTCCCCGGATCCTGTACGCGGATCGGACGTCCAATGTCTTCACCCTGCGCGCCGACCACCTCACCTTCCGGGACCTCGACCTGGGCCCCACCCAGCGGAACGTCGATGGCTTTCGCCTCCACTCCCGCGCCGGCATCACCATCGAGGGCTGCCGGTTCGAGGGACTCCGCGGGATCGCGGTGGCGGCCACGCACGTGTCCCTGCGAGGCCTCACCGTGCGCGGAAACAGGATCGAGGGCTCCGAGGCCACCGGCATGTACTTCGGTTGCCACGAGGGACATAGCTGCGAGGTCACCGATCTGGTGGTCGAGGGCAATCATATCCAGGGCGTGCGGGCGCCCGATCGCGAGATCGGGTACGGGGTGCAGGTCAAGCTCAACTCGGTCGGCATGATCCGCAACAACGTGATCGTGGACACCAAGGGGCCCGGCATCATGGTCTACGGCTCCCGGATGCCGGACCGCATCTCGGTGGTGGAGCGCAATGTGGTGATGGGCTCGCTCCGCTCCTCCGGTATCGTGGTCGGCGGCGGCCCGGTGATCGTTCGCAACAACGTGGTGATCGGCAATCACGAGGCGGGCATCGGGCTCGAGGACTACGGGCGGCGCGGGCTGCTGCGCGGGGTCATCGTCGTCCACAACACGGCCTACGGCAATCCGGGGGGCGGCATCGCCGTGCCCGACCACGGGTTGCGGGAGGCGGTGGTCGTCAACAATGCCGCCCACGCCCCCGTGGGGGCCGAGCCCCTCCCGTTACCGAGCGGAACGGTACGGGCGGCGGGCAATGTCAACTGTGCGATGACGCTCTGCTTCGAGAATCCGCAGGGTTACGACTTCTCGCCGGCTCCCGGTAGCCCGCTGCCGCATGGGGGGATCGCCGCGGTCGAGGCGTGGATGCCCACGGTGGACCTGTTCGGCGCGCCGCGGCGGGGTGTCCCTACCGCCGGCGCCATCGAGGGCCCCAACGGCCCCCTCCCGCTTCCGATACGGCCGTAGCAGGCCCGTGGGCGGGGCGGCACGCCCTACCGGAAGTCCTTCGCGTTGATCTCGTGCTTGTCGAGGAGCCCGTGCAGGGTGGGACGGCTGATCTTCAGCTCGCGCGCCGCCTGGCTGACATTGCCGCGGTGGCGGGTGAGGACCTCCACCAGGGTCTGCCGCTCCACCCGCTGACGGGTCTCACGGAGCGAGCTCTGATCGGCGACACCGTCCGCGCTGGCGAGGTCGAGATCCGCGGGCTCGATGATCCGCGCCTTGGCCATGATCACCGCCCGGCTCACGCGATTCTCCAGCTCGCGCACGTTGCCCGGCCAGGGATGCGCCATGAGGGCCTGCAGCGCCTGCGGGCCGAAGCGGACCGAGCGCCGCTGCTCCTTGCCGGCCCGGGCGAGAAAGGCATTGGCGAGAATGACGACGTCCTCGGCCCGCTCGCGCAGGGGCGGCACCTCCACCCGCAGCACCGAGAGGCGGTAGTAGAGGTCCTCGCGGAAGAGCCCGCGCTCGAGATGGACCTTGAGATCGCGATTGGTGGCCGCGATGATGCGCACATCGACCGCGATGGGCGTCCGCCCCCCGATGCGCTCCACCGTCCGCTCCTGGAGGAAGCGCAGGATCTTCACCTGGAGCGTCAGGGGCAGCTCGCCGATCTCGTCGAGGAACAGCGTGCCGCGCTCCGCCAGCTCGAACTTCCCCTTGCGCTGGACATGCGCGCCGGTGAAGGCGCCCCGCTCGTGGCCGAAGAGCTCGGCCTCGAGGAGGGTCTCGGGGATGGCCCCGCAGTTGATGGCCACGAACGGTCCGTCCCGCCGGGGACTCCGGCGGTGGACGGCCCGGGCGATGAGCTCCTTGCCGGTGCCGCTCTCGCCCTCGACGAGCACGGTGGCGTCGGTCTTGGCGACCCGCTGGATCACGGAGAAGATCTCGCGCATGCGGGAGGTCTTGCCGATGATCTCCTCGAAGCGGGCGCCTTGCTCGTCCGTGCGCGCGGCGGCCTCGCTTTCCCGGGAGAGATCCCCCAGGAAGGCGGCCCGGCGGACGACCACCTTGTACTCGGCCAGATTGATGGGCTTGAGGTGATAGTCGAAGGCGCCCAGCTGGACGGCCCGCACCGCGTTGGCGCGATCGCTGTTCCCGGTGACGACGATCACCTTGGTGAGGGGAGCGATGCGGAGGATCTCGTCGAGGGTCTTGAGCCCCTCCTCGGCCCCGTCGGGATCCGGGGGCAGGCCCAGGTCGAGGCTCACCACCGCGGGCTGGAACTCCGGCAGGAGGGCGAGGGCCTGCGGGCGGTCCTCGGCCAGGGTGACGGTGTACTCGTCCTGAAGGGCATACTTCAGCTGGGTCCGGATGCCCTCGTCGTCGTCCACCACCATCAGCTTCGGCTTGCTCATGAGTCCGCTCCTGTGCGGGACATGCCCTAATGCGGGAGGCGCCGCGAGAGCTCGGGCAGGAACGCCTCGAGGAACTCGGCCTGTTGGGCGATCACCTGCGCTGGGCTCCCGTCCGGCGGCACTGGCGCGGCGACGCGGACCAAGGCGCCGTCGGCTCGGCGGTGCACGATGCGGTTCCAAATGAGTCGCGCGCGGTAGAGATGGTCACTGCCGATTGTACCGCCGGGAAGCTGGTACCAGTACAGGATCACGACCCGCTGGTCTCCGCGCCGGACCAGCACGAGGTTCGCGGCGAGGGCGGAGGTGCCCGTCCGGGGTATGGACACCGTCTCCGAGCTCAGGTCGGTCCAGCCCCGGCGCGGATAGACGAGATCGCCGGTCGCGGGTCGGCGGGTGTCGGTCTGGTTCGGGTAGTACCCGACGGCGACCCAGCTGGTCCGCGTGCCATCGGTGTATCCCCGGCCCAGGCTGTCCGCCGCCCGGGGATCGCGGGGCAAGATCTCGTCCGGGGGCGGCGCCGCCGGCCGCCATTCCGCCAGCACGCTGGGAATGGAGTCCAGGGGCAGCGGCAGGGGCATGTCCTGGGCGGCGCGGGGCAAGGCCAGGGCCGCGCCGGTGAGGACGAAGAGCGCCACCGTGACCAGGACGAAGCGCCCCTGGCGCGTCACGAGCGCCACCATGCCGCCACCCGCCCCAGGATGGCGTCGAGCCCCAGCAGCAGGAGGAAGGTGAACATGAAGTTCACCGTCCCGTTGAACATGTGATAGCTCGTCTGCAGCGTCCAGGGCCCCACGTAGTACGCCAGCCAGGCCACGCTGGTGATCCGGATGATGTTGGCGACGATCGCCAGCGGCAGGGTCGCCAGGACGAGGGCGATCTGGACCGGACGCGGCCGCCGGGTCACGAAGGAGTAGGCCACGCCCAGGGACAGGAGCGCCGCGATGGCCGGGATACTGCTGCAGGCATCCGCGACCTCGAGGGTGACATTCGGCAAGTGCAGCATGACCCCGTCGTGGTAGATGGGGACGCCGAGATGGCTCAACACCCAGGCCGAGACGTCCGCGTCGAGGAGGCGCGACCGGTAGGTGATCTGCTTCAGCGTGCCCCACGGGAGCGGAACCATCAGGGCCAGGTACGCGATGGCCACCCAGACCTGGGCCAGCACCTGCCACCCCGACAGGAAGAGGGTCAAGCCGAGCAGGATCACGGGCAGGGCCATGCGGGCCAGGAAGGACTCGTCGCCGAGCACGCCCACCACCAGCGCCGCCAGCCCCGGCAGGAGGGCGGCGAGCCCCCAGGCGGAGGGCTCGATGGGAGCCGCGCGAAGCTGATCCCGACGCGACCACACCAGGTACGCGGCGATGAAGGGAATGGCGAAGCCGTGGGAGAGGTTGGGGAACTCGGCCCACTCATGGACCAGGCCGGGCACGAGCGGGGCATAGAGCGCCAGCGCCCCCGCCGCCAGGGCGAGGAGAGGGATCCAGCGCCGGACGCCTCCGCCGGGCGCCGTCCCGATGTCGGCCACCGCGAGCTCGGGCACCTTCACCCCGATGCTCATCGCTCGGCTCCGGCGGTCATTGCGCGGGTCCCTCGCGCCGGCGTGACTCCAGGGGCAGCCGGACCGCGATGCTGGTGCCACGTCCCACCGTGCTGCTCACGTCGATCCGTCCTCCATGCCCTTCTACGATACCCTTGGCATGATAGAGTCCGATGCCCCACCCGCCCCGCTTGGTCGAGCGGAAGGGCACGAAGAGGCCGCGCTTGATGAACTCCGGCGGCATGCCGCTGCCGGTGTCGGTCACCGTGAATACCGCCCAGCCGTCCGCTTCGTGGGTGCGGACGGTGACGGTGCCCTCGCCCTTCACGGCCTCCACCGCGTTGGTCACGAGATTCTGCAGCACCTTGAGCAGGGCATCCGGATCCCCGGGCACCGGGGCGAGGGGCGCGAACTCCTTGACGAGATGGATGCGACCGCCGCCCCCCACCGGACGCGTCGCCTCGAGGGCGAGGGCGGCCAGGTCCACCGGCTGGAGACGGAGCTCGGTCGCCTCCGGGGCCGCCGAGAGCCGCGCGAGGAGGCTCTGCATCCGCTCCACCGTCCGGGACAGCGTACGGAGGGCGTCGCGCTGGAACTCCGGGTTCTCGAAGTGCTCGAGCGCGTTCGCGCTCAGCAGCGACAGCGCGGAGATGGAGTTCTTGAGGTCGTGGATCACGAACGACGTGAGGCGGTGGAACGCCTCGAACTCGCGCGCCTGGGCCAAGCGCTCCGAGAGCTGCGCGGTTACCACGGCGCCGGCCGCCTGCTCCGCCACCGTCGAGAAGAACTCCAGGTCCTCGGCTCGGTAGGGCGTGCCGGTCCGCTCCGGCCCGATCAGCATCACCCCGCTCACGGTGTCACGCCAGCGAAGGGCCACCGCGGCGGACTCCTCGAAGAACTGCGTGGCCAGGCTGAGGCCCTCGTACTCCGTTTGGAGGAGACCGCGGTCCTGCACCACCACCGGATCCGCGCGGGTCTCCAGGCGGCGGACCAGCGGGTCATCCGCCGCGAGCTGGGCGGGGGCCCGGTCCGCCTCCACCGCGCCGGCCAGATGGAAGCGCCCGTCGTGCTCGTCGCGGAGGTAGAGGACAGCCCGGGCAGCGCCGGCGGCCTCGGTGACCGCGCCCAGGACGGCGCGGGCGAGATCCCCCTCGGAGAGGAGCGAGGCGAGGCGCCGCGTGAAGTTGGTCCACTGCTCCCGGTAGTCGTACTTGCTCCGGTAGAAATGGAAGGCGATGAAGCGCTTGAGGCGCCAGCGCACGTTTTCCGAGAGGAGCACCGAGGCGAGTCCGATGGCGGACACGAAGACCACCAGCGAGCTCCAGAAAAGCTCCTCGGGGATGCCGACATAGCTGAGGATCCAGCCCAGCGCCCCCACCACGAAGAGATAGGCGCCCAGCACGCCGACCACCACGGAGCGATACACGACCCGGCGCGACACCGTGAGGTCGGCGAGGAGGAGGCGCTCGCGAAGCAGCGAGGCCGCCATCACCAGGTTCGCGACGGAGACGGCGGCGGCGATGATGGTCAGGAAGACCGCCAGCACCACGTGGAAGAGCAGGATCTGGCTGAGCAGGAAGAAGCGCATCAGAAAGGTGGCGCCCAGCCCCAGCACGAGGTACTTGATCCGCCACCGGGTCTCGGTGGTCGAGGTCCGGAGACAAGCCTCCAGGCCGCCGAGCATGATCACGGTGGCGACGATCTGGACCGTCACGCTCCAGAGGGCCACCCGGTCGAGCCCGGCGGCGAAGAACGGTCCCGGTACGTCGGCGATCTGGAAGGCGGGCAGCGTCGCCACCGCAGTCGCCGCGCCCAGGAGCGCGACAGTGCCGGCGGCCACGACGAGACGCAGCGGCCGCGGCCAGGGGCGGCCGGCGGGCGCGCAGAGGCTGGCCACGAAGTAGCCCCACGGCACCAAGGTGAGGACGGAGACCGCGCTCCACGCCCGGAGCCAGAGCAACCGGTCCTCGGGGGACGAGGTGGCGGAGACCAGCACATAGGCGGCGCCGTTCTCCACCGCGAGGGCGAGCATGCCCGCCGCGAAGATCCAGTGCGCGCCCGAGGATCGCCGGGGCCGGATCGCCAGGCCGCCGAGCAGCAGGCTGCTCAGCGCGGCGAAGGCGAAGATCACGGTCCGGTAGGACATCACGAACTCCATCTCACGACGCCCCCAGCAGCTCGCCGAGGCGCTCGTCCGCCACGTGCGAGATCACATAGCGATGCTTGCCGGAAGCCGTGCTGAGGTCGTCCGCGACCTCCACCTCGACCGTGGCCGCCCCCTCGAAGAGCGCGGTCACCTGGGTGACGATGCGCTCGCGGAGCGCGGCGGACAGGTCGCCGTCGGCAACGACTCGGACCAGCACCCGGTCCAGCTTTTCCTGGACGACCTGGAAGCTCTGCAGCCCCGGGAGCTCGCGTAGCACGTAGATGACGGCCAGGGCGTGCATGACCTTCCCGGACGGCGTCACCAGGAAATCCGTGCGGCGGCCTTCGACGCGGGCCAGGCGTGGCAGCCCGCGTCCACAGCGGCATGTCCCGGGCTCCAGCGCCCCGATGTCCCCGCTCCGGTAGCGGATGATCGGCATGGCGTGGGAGTCGAGATTGGTGAGGAGGAGCTCGCCGCTGCCCTCGGCCGCGCCCGCGGTGGGCAATACCTCCACCAGCATGCCCTCGGCCGCGATGTGCAGGCCGTGGTCGGGGCATTCGTTGGCGACCAGCCCCCCGTCACGGCATCCGTACTCGGTGGACGCCGGGCAGCCGAAGGCGCGCTCGATCGCCGTCCGCTGGAAGTCGAACAGGGGCTCGGCGGTGGTGAACACCGCGAGGGGAGCGTGGGCGGCGGGCAATCCTCCGGTCCGTGAGAGGTACCCGGCGAGAAGGGCGAGCGCGCTCGCGTACCCGTAGAGCTTTCGCGGGCGGACCCGGCGGATCACCGCCGCGTAACGCGCCAGCGCCGCCTCGCCGAGGTCGAAGGCGGAGAGAAGCTGGGAGTTCAGCAGCCAGTCGCGGGCCGCCCGGGTCCGATCCTGCCGCCCGAGCTCGATGGGCGAACCCCAGAGGACGATCTCGTGCATGCCCATTTCGGCGCCGAACCAGCGATGCGCTCGGAGCCGCGTGGCGTCGGTGAAGGCTGCCCGCTCCCGGTCCACCAGCACGGTGACCGGCTGTCCCGTCGAGCCGCCGGTGCTCAGCCGCTGGACGCCGCGGAGCCGGCGGCGCGGCTGGAGATCGTCGAACCGCGTCCGGAGGATGTCCTTGGTCAGCGGTGGGATCCGGGCGAAGTCCGCCGGCGAGGTAATGCGGGCGGGCGAGAGCCCGTGGGAGTCAAGAAGCTCCCGGTAGTACGGCACCTCAGCATAGGCAAAGTCGAGGTGTCGCTTGACTCGCTCGAACTGGAGTGCCTGGAGCGCCTCCGGCGTCAGCCACTGGCTGCGCTCGAGCTCGGCGAGCCGCCGGTAGGTGGGCTTCCCCTTCGCCCACTCGTGCAGCGGGAAGACCACGCGGTTGACGAGCACAGGGAACATCAGCAGGGCCGCTCCGGCTCGCGGGTCAGCCCGGCCAGGGGGAGGCCCGCCGTCCCGCCCGGGCCCGTCATGGCGCGCAGCTCCTCCAGCACCGCCGTCACCGCCAAATCCCAGGAATGCGCGCGCGCGTGCGCCACGAGGGCCCTGCGATCCCAGTCGCGCTGGAGCGCTTCCCGCAATGCGGAGCCGAGCGCCGCGTCATCGTTCGCGGGCACCAGGGTGCCGAGGCCCGGATGGGTGACGATCTCGGAATTGCCGCCCACGCGCGTGCTGACGACCGGCACGCCGCAGGCCAGCGACTCGAGCAGCACGTTGGCCCAGCCCTCGGAGCGTGTCGCGAGGCAGAACACGTTCGCGGCGGCGAGCCAGAGCGGGATCTCCCCGTGCGGGCGCTCCCCCGCGAGCAGGACGCGCCCCTCGAGGCCCGCCCGCGCGATCTCCCGCTCGATGAGGGGGCGGGAGCTGTCGCTCGGACGGTCGACGCCCACGACGACGTAGAGAAGGTCGGGATGACGCCGGACGAGCTCAGGCAGCGCCGCCACCACCCGGTGATGGCCCTTGCCCTCGTTGAGCCCCCCCACGGAAAGCACGATGGTGCGGTCCACGGGAAGACCGACCGCGCGGCGGGCGGCCTCGCGGTCACGCGGATGGAACCGCTCCACGTCTACCCCGTTCGGGACCACGCGGATGCGTTCGGCCGGCACGCCGAGGCTCACCGCCACGTCACGCAGCGACCGACTCACCGCCAGTACGCGCGCGGCGCGGGTGAGGGCATAGCGGATCTGAGGACGATGCAGCGGGTAGTTCACCAGCCGGACGATGCTGCCGCGCAGGGTGATCATCACGGGCAACCCGAGCGCACGCCCGAGCAGGATACCGGCCATCCCGTCGGGATAGGCGAAGTGGGCGTCGATGGCGTCGAAGGGAAACTCGCGCCGGAGCCGGCGAAGATACGGGAGCAGCGAGACCGCGTAGGTGGCGCCGTCGAGCCACTTGTGGTAGCGGGGCACGCAGAAGAAGGGCGGATGGTGGACCTCGAGCCCGTCCTGCCATTCGACGCGCGGGATCCCGACCCAGCGGTCCCCGCGGATGCGGCCATTGAACGGGAACCACGGGATAGGCGCGACCACGCGGACCTCGGCTTGCCGGGCCACCCGGCTCATTCGCTCGCGGATGAACACGCCGAGGGTCGGCTGCTTGGGGTTCGGAAAGGTGGAGCTCAGGACCAGGACGCGCATGCTCAGCCCCGGATCCCGTAGAGCGGGAGGTAGCGGCCGACCACCTGCTTCCAACCCCGCTCCGCGATCACGAATCGGCGCGCTTCCAGACTAAGGCGCGCCCGCGTGACGGGATCGGCGCCGAGCCGGGCGGCGCCTGCCACCAGCGATTCGCGTGAGTCCGCGGGAAAGAGCAGCCCGGTGACGTCGTGTTGGATGAGCTCGGCCTGACCGCCGACATCGCTCGCGAGGACGGGACACCCCATGGCCATGGCCTCGAGCGGCTTGAGCGGCGTGACGAGATCGGTGAGCCGCATCCGGCGCCGGGGACAGACGAAGATGTCGATGAGGGAGTAGTAGTCCTTGACCTCGGAGTAGGGCACCCGGCCCGCAAAGACCACCGCGTCACCCGTGGCCGCGGCGAGGGCCCGGAGCTCCGCGTCTTCCTCACCGCCACCGACCAGCAGCACCCGAGCTCCGGGCAACCGCTGGCGCAGGGCGGGCACGGCTTCCACGAGGAGGCGAAGACCCTCGTAGTGATAGAACGACCCGATGAAGCCCAGCACGGGCGCACCGTTGAGACCGAGCTTCCGTGCCAGCGCCTCGTTGCGCGGCACCGGGGTGAACTCGGCCGCGTCCACGCCGTTGGGAACGACCGTGATCCGCTCGGGAGGCACGCCCCGGCGGACGATCTCGTCGCGCATGGCGTCCGCGATCACGACGACCCGGTCGGCGTGCCGGAACAGCCAGGTCTCGATCCTGCGGCTCAAGCGGTATCGAAAGGACCCTTCGCGCGTGGTGCCATGGTCGACCGCCGCGTCCTCCCAGAACGCGCGGGCCTCGTAGACGACGGGCAGCCCCAGGCGGCGTCCGGCCCACAGCGCGGGAAGCCCGTTGAGCAGGGGAGAATGGGCGTGGAGCACTTGGGCGCCTTCGGCCCGCGCCACCTCCCGGATCCGGCGCACCAGCGCCGCCATCAAGCTCAGCTCGCGAAGGTAGGGGACATTCGCCCCCCGGCCCGGCCGGGTCCGGTAGTGTGCGATCCCCTCGAGCATCTCCCGCTCGGGCCCCGGCACGGGATGCTTGGGCGAGGTGACCACGACGGGGTGCAGTCCCGCCTCGCGCTGGAAGACGAGGATGTTCCGGCTGCGCGTGCTGTAACCGCTCATCGCCGGAAGAGAATGGTCGAGCACGTGCAGCACGATCATAGCGTTGTCACACTCCGTGACGGGCCGGCCGCGCGCAGCACGGGCCGAGCGGTGAGCAGATGGGCAAACGCGGTCAGATGGGCGAGCTCGCCAGCGCTTCGCTCACGCCCGTGCTCGATGTCCTCCAGCTTAGATTGTAAGTGATCGGCGGCGGCCAGACCAACCTTCGCGAGGACCCCTCCTGGGGGAACGAGGAAGGCGACGCTCACCCCCGGATCGTCGACGAAGTGATGGATGCCGTCGGCGGCCGAAGCGCCGAGATGATGGACGATCGTGTCCCGCGTGAGGTGGCGGGCGGCGCTTCCGAGGGCTGCGACGAGGCCGTGCATGAGTCAGCGCGCCATGGTCCGCGTCTCGAGCAGGGGGGCGAGACCGGCCAGGTGCACGAGCTCGCCCACCCCGCGCGCACGGCCCTGCGCGACGTCGTCCATCCTCGATTGGAGTGGCTCGCGCTCCGCAAAGCCAAGCGCGCCGAGGAGCTCGACCGCCCGCGCACGCAGCGCCGCGCTCCCTCGGAGCCACTCGTCCCATTCGTCGAAGTCCGCGGTGGGGCCCGCGAGGACGGGCGCCATGAAGGGGAGGGAGAGACCCCGCTTCCGGAGCCGCGGCGCCCAGTGATGCAGCAAGGCCGGGCGCTTCAGCGGCAGCAGGGAGGCCGCATAAGGAAGCGCGGCGAACTCCGGGTAGCGGCGGCGGAGGAGCCGGATCTGGAGCTTGCGAAAGGCCGTCTCGGCCGGCCGCAGGCGGTACAGCGCTTCGAGCAGGGGCCAGTCGGCGATCAACGGGAGATCCACCCGAAGGAAGCGTCGGCAGGCGACGGCCTGCTGGGCGATGTAGTTCCAGTTCCGGTTGGCCACCCGGAACTCCCGGAGCAGCACCGACACCGATTCGTGCCAGGGCGCGAGCCGTCGGATCTCGCTCCAGACGTCCTGGCGGATATCGTCCTTTGCCGCCGCCAGGCGGGCCGCCACCGACGGGGCGAGGTGGCGCATCGCCCACTCGTCGGCGGCCGGGTCGAACACCTCGGTCCACATCGCCTCCACGAGCGCGTCCAGGCCGACCCGGGCGACCGAGTGATCCACGAAGAGATCGAGCTTCTCGGCATATCGGGCCCGCCGCGAGAACATTGCCTGGAACTTGTAGTAGCTCCCGCCGAAGTATGTATCGCCGAGACAGCCGTCGAGGACCGCGTCGAAGCCGTCCTCGCTGACCCGCCGCGCGGCCAGGTAACGGTTCGGAAACACCGGGACGCCGCCCCAGCGCGCCGCGTCTTCCACGCTCTCCGCCACCGCGTCCCCCGAGAGCGGAACGTGAGTGAACGTGGCGCCGCGCGCGGTGGCGATGGCGCGGGCGACCGCGACATCCGGGAACCGCTCGGGTCCATAGCTGTAGCAGTGGAGCGGTACGTCACCGGGCCACGCGGCGAGGATCAAACGAGAGTCCATCCCGCCGCTGAGAAAGTGCGCGGTGCGCCCGCCCACGCAGGCCAGGCGGCGGCAGGCGGCCTCGAGACGATCGCCCAGGTCGTCCAGATCGGCGGGACCCGGCGCGGGCGTGATGACGGTGGGATCGAGACGGGTGACGCGGGTCTCCAGGCGTCCCGCGCGCGCGTCCCAGCGCAGGACCGACGCGCCGCGGAGCCGGCGGGCGCCCGCCACGACGTAGCGATCGCCGACGGTGTAGCCGGTGTAGAGAATCTCCGCGCAGGCCGTCCAGTCCGGCGCGGGGGCGGAGGGGCGGCCGAGGCCCAGCAGCCCGGGAATGGTGGTGACCACCCCCCCGTCCGGCCCCGGCAGATAGTAGAGCGGGATGGAGCCGAGGCGATCGTTGGCGACGACGAGCTCGCCCCGCGCCACGTCGAGGACCGCCAGGTTGAAGCTGCCGGCGATGACCGCGCTCAGCGCCGCGTCCAGGCCCTGCTGGGCGATGAGGTGAAGGAGCCGCTCCGGATGGCCCGCCGCCGGCGCCCGATCATCCAGCAGCAGGTAGCCTCCCACCGCGAGCCCGCGGGTCCCCCCCGGTCCCCACAGCACGGCCGGCGCCGCGCCCGGTATGGGCGGCGTGAGGACGGCGACGCGCATGGCATCGTCACCCGCGAGCAGATGCACCTGGTCCGCGGCCAGCCCATCGAGCGACGCGACGAGCGTTTCTCGCGTCAGATCGCGCGCGGCGCGGCCGAAAGCGGCGATGAGCCCGTGCATGGCGGTCAGCGGCTCCCGCCGGACGCGCGGCGGCGGGCGGCGAAGAGGAATCCGTGCGCGGCCAGCCCGGCCAGCCAGGGATGGCGGTCGAAGGCCGCTCCGCCGCGGTCGCCTCCGAGCAGCCGGTCGAGGGCCGGCATGCCTCGCGGAGGCAAGTAGATGCCGTCGCGCTCCAAGAGGTCCAGGCCGTGACGGTCGAGCCACCCGGCGACCTCGGCGGGATTCCAGGCCAGCACGCGCGGCGGAAGCCGCCGCATCGTCTCGGCGAGCTTCCGGCCTCTCGCGATGAGGGCACCCCGGTTCAGGGCCTCGATTACCAGCGCCCCGCCCGGTCGCAGCACGCGTGCGATCTCGTCGAGCACCCGCTCGGGCTCGACGAGCGCCTGAAGCACGCCGATGGAGACGACAAGATCGAAGGTCCCGTTGCGAAAGGGCAGGCCGTACGCCTCACCGGCCAGATAGCCGCCCTTGGGTCCCGGGTCGGCGGCGCGGGCCCGCTCCAGGCTCGGCACGGAATAGTCCAGCCCCACTGTTCGGTGGCCGAGGCCCGCCAGGAGGCGAACATAGGTCCCGCCGCCGCAGCCGAGGTCCAGCGCCCGCGGGCTCGCGGGTAGCCCGAGGGTGGACAGGATGCGGCTGAAGACGGCAACGCGGCGGCGGAGGCCGAGCTGAGACCAGCCGGAAATGGCCGCCTCGTCCGTATGGGTACGCGCGAAGCGCTCGAACCGTGCGCGCCACTCGGCCTCGAACCGGCTCATGGCGCGAGGGCACCCTCGGCCGCCGGCGGGTCCACGAAGGTGCGGTGCCAGAGCTCGAGCACCATGAGGGCCCAGAGCTGGGAGGACCGGTCGCGAAGGCCGCCCTGGTGGTCCTCCCACATCCCGCGCACGCGCTCCGGCCGGACATAGCCGCGCTCGGCCGCGCGACGGGAGAGGAGCAGCTCATGCGCCATGTCCCGCAGCTCGCCTCGCAGCCACGCTGCCTGCGGGATCTCGAAGCCCTGCTTCCGGCGATGGACCGTGGCCGCGGGCACGCGGCCCTCGAGATGCCGCTTGAGGAGGTACTTGGAGGTGCGGCCGTGGTACTTGAGGTCCGGCGGGATCGTCGCCGCAAACTCGATCACGTGATGGTCGAGCAGAGGGGCGCGCACCTCGAGGCTCGAGGCCATGCTCATCCGATCGACCTTGACGAGGATGTCGTTCGCCAGCCAGGTCTTGAGATCCACATAGAGAAGCTGGGTCAGGGGATCGAGATGCGCCACCCGGTCGAAGTGCCGGCGGAAGCCCTCGAACGAGTCGTGGCCGCCCAGGCTGCGGCACAGCTCCGGCGTGAGCAGCGCCGCCTTCTCGTCGGAGCGGAAGCGCGACAGGTCGGAGAAGTACGCGCGCTCGAAGGTGGTGCCCAGGTTCTGCAGGAGATACCGGGCCCGGAGCGGGCGGGGTAGCCAGTCCGCCTTGGGATAGTGCGCGCCGATGGGGCCCAGGACGCCGGCGCGCACCCAGTCGGGCAGCCAGCGGCGCAGGCGCGCTTCCCAGCGGTTCATCCCGTAGCGGCGCTGATATCCCGCGAAGACCTCGTCGCCGCCGTCGCCGGACAGCGCCACCGTCACCCGCTCGCGTGCCGCCTTGGAGACGTAGTAGGTGGGCAGCGCGGAGGCATCCGCGAAGGGCTCGTCGAGGTGCCATACCAGCTTCGGCAGCACGTCGGCAGCCTGCGGGCGCACCATGAGCTCGTGATGATCGCTGCCCACCGCGCGAGCCACCGCGCGCGCGTGATGGGCCTCGCTGAATTCCCGCTCCTCGAAGGCGACGCTGGTGGTGAGCACCGGGCGGTCGGACAGCCGGGACATCGCCTCGACCACCGCGCTGGAGTCCACGCCCCCGCTGAGAAAGGCACCCAGCGGCACGTCGCTGATCAGGCGGCCTCGCACCGCCTCGGTGAAGACTTCGTCGAAACGGGCCAGCGCCTCCGCTTCGCCGCAGGGGCGGGCCGGCTCGTGCGGCACATCCCAGTACTCGGTGACCCGCACACCCCGCCGGTCCCAGACGAGATAGTGGGCGGGGAGGAGCTGCGCGATGCCCTGGAAGATCGAGCGCGGTGCCGCCACCGAGCCAAACGAGAAATAGTCGTCGAGGGCTTCCAGGTCCACCACCCGCTTGAGCGCGGGGTCCTGGAGCAGGGCCTTGAGCTCGGACGCGAAGCGGATACCCTCGGCGTCGGCCGCGTAGTACAGCGGCTTCTTGCCCACGCGGTCGCGCGCGAGCACCAGTCGATGGGCACTCGCGTCCCAGAGGGCGAAGGCGAACATGCCCCGCAGGCGTGCCACGCAGTCCAGGCCCCACTCCTCGTAGGCATGGACGATGGCCTCGGTATCGGAGCGCGTCTCGAATCGGTGGCCGTGGGCCTCCAGCTCGGCGCGGAGAGCCTGGAAGTTGTAGATCTCGCCGTTGAGGATCACGGCCTTCGAGCGGTCCTCGTTGAAGATCGGTTGATCGCCTCCAACGACATCGATGATGCTCAGCCGGCGGTGGCCGAGACCCACCCCGCGCGCTACGTGGAGGCCTCCCGCGTCGGGGCCGCGATGCCGCATGACGTCGGTCATGCGCCCGAGCAGCGTCCGGTCCACCGGCTGCGCGGGGTCGGCGTAGGCGAGACCAGCGATGCCGCACATGGTGCCCTCTCCTCAGCGAGCCTGCGCCGCGGGGACGTCCCGCCGCGCGACCTCGGTGGCCAGCCTGGCGCGAGGCGGAGGCGCCGCGCTGGGCGTATCGCCGGCGAGCCGGTAGAGCCAGATGGTGGTGGGGCCGCCGCAGGAGACCCCCGAGACCCCGCAGTAGATGTTCTTGACCTCCACGTAGAGGAAGGCATTGTGGCGCGGCTCGTAGACGAAGGAATGGCGCGCGCGCCCGGGGATGCTCGGGCGGACGTCGGCGGGCGGGAGCTGTTCCCAGACGTCGCCGTCGGGATCCCAGGTCCAGGTATGCGCCGGCCGCGCCGGCCGTTCGCCGGTGGCCTCGCGGGGGGAGGAGAGGAAGACGAGACGGTTGTTCCGCGAATCGTAATCCCAGTTCGCCCCCGCGGTGGGAATGCTCCCCGCGGGGGCGGCGGGATCGTCCGTCTTGCCGAAGGAGGCGATCTCCTTCCAGTCGCTCGTGTCGAGGTTCAGCCGCCAGAGCTTGGGACCGCCCCCGCCCGGCACCACCGGGGAGAGCAGCACGATGGCCTCGCGCCGCCGCGGTACCGCGGCGGTGGAGACGTACTTGGTGGCGAACGTGTATCCGTCCACGCTGGGGAATGCCGCCGCGTAGCTCCAGCGATCGGTCTTCAGGTCGAAGTGGTAGACGCCTCGGCGGGCATTGTTCTCGGTGTTGCTGGCGATGGCCACCATCCGCTCGTGGGCGGGATCGTAGACCATCGAGCCCGTACTGCCCCAGGTGGGTCCGGTATCGCGGTCCCGCCGGACCAGCAGCTTCCACTCGCTCCGGGCGACGTCGAAGGCCCACGTGCCCTCCCCCCCATGAAGATGAACCGCTTGCGAGGAGGGTCATACGTGGTGTTCTGGTAGGTGTGATGAACCCACGGCCGCCCCTGCGGGCTCACTCCCCGGGTGGCGACGCCGCCGCCGCGAACCTGGCGGTGGGTGGGAGTGCCGGGCTCGGGGCACTCGGGGGCATAGGGAATGGTCCATCGGTTGCCCTCGAACGAATACACGTCCACGTCATTGCCCGGATGCCCCGCGTGACCCCCACCGAACGACAGGACTATTCCCTCCCCGACCGCGAGACCGGAGAAGCTCCGAAAGATCGGGTTGCCGTCCGTGATGGTACGGCCACAGTCCGAGCTCTCCTTCTGATTCGAGAGCACGGACTGATACACCGTGCGCGGCGGTGACGTGAGCTGGCGCCACTGATTGCTCCCCAGGCCGCGCAGGTGCGCCGGCTCGGCAGGCGCTCCCTGGGCGATCACGCGAAGCGGAGGCCGTCCTTCCTCGAACGCGACCGGGATGACGGCGGTCGGGGTGGGGCGGGGCCCGGCGGGAGTCCGGAGCGCCGCGGGCTTGTCGAGCGGCGGCAGGGTCACGCGCGCGGCGTCCCAGAAGAGCAGGTGGACGAACTGCAGCTCGCCGTTCATGCGGAAGAAGACCGGGTGGTTACCGCAGCAGTTGAAGTGCGCGTTGGCGAAGTGACCGACCACGCCGTCGCCGGCGGCCCGGAAGTTCGCCGGCTTTCGGTACTGGGCCTTGCTCCCGCGGTCCCAGAAGTAGCGGGCGCGGTTGAGGAAGGCCGGGTCGCCGGTGAGCCGGTAGCCGCGCACGAGCGTGTCCACCCAGGCGAAGGTGTGGTAGGGATTCATGACCGGCTCGACGTCGTCGCTTCCAGTCCTGGTACTGGATGGAGCCCGGCTGCGGCAGATCGAGCGACAGCGACTTGGCCGACTGTTGCCATTTCGGATGCAGCGCGTGGTCGCGCACGAACTCCGACATGCGGATGAGACGCCGCTTCACCTCGGGGTTGCCGATACGCTCGTCGTAGCGGGCGAAGGCGGTGTGCAGCTCGCCGTTGTGGTGTGGGCTCACGTACCAGCCGCCGGCCTGGCGCGGATAGGCGTAAGTGCCCCACTTCTCCTGCCAGTAGCTGGTGGCCAGCATCATCTCCATGATGTGGTCCGCCAGCTTCTTCCAGCGCGGGTCGTCGGTGGCGTCGTAGAGACGTACCGCGAAATGCAGGTTGCGCGCCACCGCGCGGGTCCCGTAAAGGGGGTGATACTCCTTCCGCCACATCCAGAGCTGCTCGACGTTTTCCCCGAGGTCGATGGCGGCCTCCAGGGCGTCGAGGTCCCCGGTCAGGTCGTAGTAATCGAGGAGACCCCAGCCCCAGAGGTGATCCCCCGCCCACGTGTGGGTGTCGGTCTTGCCGTCGGCCGCCTCTTTCAGATAGGCGCGGTCGTAGGGCGTGAGGTCGATGGGGGCGTCCGGCCGGGCCACCGGCGGGCGCTCGCCATTGCCGTCCCAAGCATAGGTGAAGCCGTCGGTGCGGAAGACCATCTCCCACTTGTAGTAGTTGGCCCAGCCACGCGCGCGGTCGAGGAAGCCGCGAATCCCCGAGCGCAGGTACATGATCGCGTTCGACCACAGGTCGTCGGCCTCGGAGTCATGGTGGATGGACACGCGGGTCATGTTGACCGCGTAGTCGGGCTGATGCGGGTAGTTGGGCTCCTGCTTGGCGCTCCACTTCCAGCCCAGGCGGCGGTAGGTCTCCCGCTCGTCCTCGAGGGACCCGAAGTGGCGCGTGCTCAGCTCCCCGTGCTGCGCATACCAGGCGGACTCGGCGACGGCGAAGAGCGGGCTCTGGGGCGCGCGGCTCTCCTTGGCAGGGTCGTAGAGCAGGGTGGCGCTGTAGTGGGTGAGGTCGGGAAGGACGTAGCCGCCGTTCTCCGCCACGCTCACGGCCTGCTTCTTCTTGCGGTCGCGCATGCCCGCCTGCTGCTCGGGGATGAGCTCGAAGGTCACCCCGGCGCCTCCCGCCACACTGACCGAGCCCAGGTACTGTGCCTGCGCCCGGGTCTCCCCGGTGCCGAGCACCACCGTGGCCGAGGTGAGCTTGAGGTGGCGCCGCTCGGCCTGGAGGGAATTGCGGAGGATGTGCTCGACGCGCACGTACTTCTTGTTCGCGTAGAACGTGTATCGGGTGCTGAATCCGAAGCTCTTGACCTCTCCATAGTGCCCGTCCACCCGGAGTACCGCGCGCAGCGGCCCCCGATACTCCCAGGTCTCCTTGTCGGGCACGCCCTCGATCGGCGCGGCGGAGCCGGCCAGCGTCACGAACCGCTTGGTGGCAGGCGCGGTGGGCGCCAGCGGGGGCAGCGAGACCTGGGGCTCCTGCTCCTTGAGCGTGAGGGTCTTCGTTTGACCCGAGCCCACATCCACCTGGAAGTCGAGGAGGATCCAGGGAACACGGCCGCGAAGCGGCGTGACCTGCAGGGGAATCTCCTTGTTGCCGTCGAAGAGCGCCCAGCGCGTGCTGGTCGTGCCGGCGGGCAGGGGGACGCCGCTGGTCACCGGCTCGGCGGTGCGGCCGGTACCCGCCGGCTCCTGGACGGACATGGGTATGCTGATGGCGGCCGCGGCCGGAGACGACAGGAGGCCGCCGAGGGCCAAGGCCAGGAACGCGCGAATCAGCATCGGCGCGGCCTCCCGGCCGCCGCCTCGACGTAGAGCCGACGATAGCCCTCGACCATCCGGTCGAGCCCGAACACCTCGACCGCCCGCTGGCGGCCCGCCTTGCCGTGCAGGGCCCGCAGGTGAGGGTCGCCGACATACGCGGCGAGGGCATGCGCCAGCGCGGCCGAGTCGCCCACCGGGACGAGGCTGCCGGTCACCGCCTCCTCCACCAGCTCGCCATTACCGCCGACGCGGGTCGCGACGACGGGCAGCCCACTGGCCATCGCCTCGAGAATGGTGTTCGAGATGCCCTCGTTGAGCGAGGGCAGGGTGAACACGTCGAGCCCCCGCAGGAGCAGCGCCACGTCGCCGCGCCGGCCCGCGAAGTGCACCCGACCCGCCAGATCGGGCCGGGCCGCACGCTCCCGCAGGTGATTCGCCGAGGGCCCGTCGCCGATGAGCACCAGCGCGAGGTCACGCGGGCCGCCCTCGAGCCGGGCGAACGCCTCGAGGAGCGTCCCCTGATCCTTCACGGGATTCAACCGGCCCACGGTTCCGATCACGACGCGGTCGTCCGGGATGCCGAGCATCTTGCGGGCCTCGCTCCGGGATGAGTCCGCGAACCGCCCCGCGTCCACGCCGTTGACGATGGTCACGATCTTGGCGGGAGGGATCCCCACCGTCGTCGTGAGCCAGCGCTCCAGGTCCCGCGAGACCGTGGTGAACCGCCACACCAGCGGCGAGAAGAGACGGCGGAGGCGATTGCGGCGCCGGCTGGTCCCGCGCGGGTCACTGGCCTCCCAGCCGTGCTCGCCGTGGATCAGCACCGGCACCCGGGCCAGCCGGGCCGCCGGCACGGCGTCGAGGGCACCCCAGTTCCGGGAATGCACGATGTCGGGCCGCAGGCGTCGCAGCACGCGAGTGAGCCGGACGGTGGCGCCGAGATCGAGTCCCGGCCGCTTGCCCAGAGGGTGAACGTCCACCGCGCCCCCGAGCCGGTCGGCCAGGACGCCGCGAGTCGTCATGGAGACGATGGTGTGACGGAACTCGCCGCCCAGCGCGTTGATGAGGTTGACCACGCCGTTCTCGGTCCCGCCGACCCCGAGGGAGTGGAGGACATGGACGATGTGGATCACGAGCGCCTCACCGGTCGAGCCACACGCGCGCCCACTCCTCCAGGCAGAGCACCGCCCAGAGCAGGGTGGCCCGGTCCCGATGGCCGGACCGGTGCTCCTCGAGCAGGCGGGCCACCGCGTCCGTGTCGAGCAGACCCCGCCGCCGCGTGCGGCTGTCGAGCAGCACCTCGCGCGCGTGATCTCCCAGCTCGGCGCGGAACCATCGGGCAAGCGGAACGCCAAAGCCCATCTTCGGCCGATGGAGCACGTCGTGCGGCAGCGCGTCGGCCATCGCGTGCTTGAAGATGGCCTTGCCGCCCGCATCCGAGAGCTTGAGCGCGGTCGGCATGGTGGCCACGTACTCCATCAGCACGTGGTCCAGCAGCGGCACCCGGGCCTCGAGGGAGACGAGCATGCTGGTGCGATCCACCTTGGTGAGGATGTCCTCCGGCAGATAGGTCTCGATGTCGATACGCTGCATGGCGGCGACGTAGTCGTGGGCCGCGGCGGCGCCGGCATGGGCTCGGAAGCGGTCGGGGCCGAGCCCCGGCATCACCGAATCCCGTACGTCGGCCCCGAGCAGGCCGCGCAAGGCGCCGATGCGGCCCCCCGTCATGATCTGGTAGTAGCGGTCCACGGGATCGGCGCCGAGGAGGGCGAGGTAACCCTGGCCCCGCGCGCCGGAGGGGAGCAGCCGCCCGCCGAGGGCCAGGAACGGCCGCACCAGGCGCCCGGGCCCGCGGTCCAACCCGCGGTGCAGCGCCAGGGCCCGCGCATAACGCGTATAGCCCGCGAAGTTCTCATCGCCTCCGTCGCCCGACAGCCCCACCGTCACGTGCTCCCGGGTGATCTTGGACACGTAGTAGGTCGGCAGGGCGGAGGAGTCCGCGAAGGGCTCGTCGAACTGCCAGGCCAGCCGCGGAAGCGCCTCCAGCGCATCCGGTTTCACCACGAACTCGTAGTGGTCGGTGTGATAGCGCTGCGCCACCTGTCGCGCGTAGCCGACCTCGTCGAAGGCCTCGTCCTCGAAGCCGATGGAGAAGGTGCGCACCGGGCCCTGGGCGGCCCGGGCCATGAGGGCGACCACGCTGCCGGAGTCCACGCCGCCGCTGAGGAAGGCGCCGATGGGCACGTCACTCACCAGATGGCTCTGCACGGCGTCCGCGAGCTGGGCGCGGAGACCTTCGATCCACTCCGCCTCGCCGCGGCCGGCTTCCGGGCGGAACTCGAGCTGCCAGTACCGTCGAATCACGGGCTCGCCGCCGTCCGCGTCGAGGAGGAGATACGAGGCGGGGGGGAGCTTGCGAATGCCCCGGAAAATCGTCTTCGGGCTCGGGATGTAGAGGAAGGTCAAATAGTCGCGCAGGGCCTCGGAGTCCAGCTCGCGGGCGAGATCGGGGTCCTGGAGCAGAGCCTTCAGCTCGGAGGCGAAGAGCAGGCGCCGGCCATTCCAGGCGTAGACCAGCGGCTTGATGCCCGCCCGGTCCCGCGCGAGGAAGAGACGCCGGCGGCGCGCGTCCCAGAGCGCGAAGGCGAACATGCCCCGCAAGTGGCCGACGCAGTCGGGACCGAAGGCCTCGTACGCCTTGATGATCACCTCGGTGTCCGAGGCGGTGCGAAACCGGTAGCCCCGGGACTCGAGCTCACGGCGGAGCTCACGGTAGTTGTAGATCTCCCCGTTGAACGTGATCCACACGCTCGCATCGTCGTTGGACATGGGCTGCTCGCCGGTAGCGAGGTCGATGATGGAGAGCCGCCGATGCCCGAGGCCGACGCGGCCGTCCTCGTGATGCCCATCTCCGTCCGGTCCGCGGTGGGCAAGGATCCCGGTCATGGCTCGGAGCAGCCGCGAGTCGGCGAGACGTCCGGGCTCGGCGAGCATTCCCGCGATGCCACACATGTCAGGCTCCTCTCGCCGTCGGCGTGAGCGCCGCGGAGACGGTGCGCGACCCCGCAGGGGGTGGCGGCGTGGATCGGTGGAAGGCCTGGCCCAGCAGGTGAAGGCCGGCGCGAAGCGCGGGCACCGGATCGGCCAGCGTCCACCAGGCGAACGACCGCGCGCGCGACAGCGAGCGGAGCCAGTGCCAGAGCCCGGCTCGGCCGGCGCGCCGGGTCCGGAGGAACCAGCCGAGGTCCTCCTTGACGCTCACCCAGTGTACCCCGTCGCGCTGGCCTGCGGGCGGAGGCGGATCGATGCCGAGCAGATCGAGGTAGGCCAGGTGCGCCAGATTGACGCCGGCGTCGGCAAAGAGGCCGTTGTACCAGGGCAGACGCGGGTTCAGCTCGATGAAGTAATATCGCCCATTCTTCGCCTGATACTTGAACTCGAGGGACGCCAGCCCCCGGTATCCCAGGGCGGCGAGCAGCCGGTGGCTCGGCGCCACGATGGCGGGATTCGCCTCGGTGCGGCCGAGGCTGGTAATGCCGAAGCCGGGCGGGTACTGATGGATCTTCCGGACGCAGGCAAAGTCGCGGACGTCGCCGTCCGTCCGGACCAGGGTGGTGAACTGGAAGATCGCATCGTCGGGCCCCTCGACGATCTCTTGCCAGATGCTCGCCCCGAGAAGGCCGGGATGCCGGGCGTACAGCGCCAGCAGCGCCTCCGGCGACGCGGCGGTATAGGTCTTGAAGCCGGTCGGCACCGCGGCGTCGAAGCTCCGGGCGGGCTTGACCACGCACGGGAAAGGGAATCCAGCGGCGCTGCGCGCGACGTCCTCACCCGGCCCGGTGACATGGGTGAGCGGGACGAGGATGCCCGCCTCCTGGCAGCGGTGGCTCATGCGGGCCTTGTCCACCACGGTCTCGATGCAGTCGAGGGGAGCGGCATGAAAGTGGACCCGGCCCTGCAGGGCCGCCCGGTGGTGGGCGAGGAGCACCGCATGGCGGTCGTCGGTGGCGAAGACGGTCGGAGGCGCCGCGAAGCGCTGCGCCAGCCGGAGGAGCGTCTCGACGAACAGGTCGCCGTCGACGAGGGCCTCCGCCGGCACCCGCACGCTCTCGCAGTAGCGGGACAGACGCCCGAACTCCTCCGGCCGGGTGAAGACCCCGAGCGCAGGGACGCCGGCGCGAGCCAGGCTTCGCACGATCCCGTAGCCGTTGGCGCCGAGGCCGAGCACGATGGCCGGAGAAGCCGGGGCCATCTCAGCCCGCCAGCCTGGCCAGGCGGGAGCGAACGCCCGCCAGCTCCGACTCGAATGCGGCGCGGTCGTGTCCGAGCGTGATCGGGAATCGCCGGAGGTGCAAGACGGAGGTGGCCCGGTCGTTCCGGCCGGGACTCGTCGTCACCGCGCAGGGCACGTCGAGCCGGCGCAGCACCCGCGCCTCCCGCTCCGTGTAGTCGGCGGGCTGGCCGTTGGGGTAGGCGAAAGCGCCGGCGGGTAGCCGCAGACGCGCGCGCAGCTCCTCCACCGACTCCGCCATCTCCCGCTCGGCGTCGGCATCCGTTTCCCGGCTCAGGATGGCGTGATTGACGGTGTGCCCGCCGAACTGGAGCATCGGCGGCGCCCCCGCCAGCTCGGCCCACGTCATAGGCCGCAGGCTCTCCGTCTGGCGTGGCGTGAGACGGGCCCCCAGCGCCTCCCAGAGGGGGTCGAGGGCGCGATTGGCAGTCTGCACCGTGCTGGCGCGAAGGTCCAGGGTCAGCGGGGGCTCACCCGCTTGCCGCTGCCAGTGCCGGATGAGACGAAGGCGATCGTGGTTGTACAGCCGACCGGACGAGAGGTGACCGGTGGCCACGAAGATGGTGGCCGGTATCCCAAGATCCCGGAGCACCGGACCGGCCAGGGTCACGTTGTTCGCATAGCCGTCGTCGAAGGTGACCACCGCCGCGTGCCGGGGCAGGCGATTCGCGGCGAGGGCGCGGACGGCCTCGACCAGCTCCATCGGGCAGAGCCGCTCGCGGAGGAAGCGCATCTGCTCGGTGAAGCGGCCCAGGCTGGTGAAATAGGACGGCATCCACGGCTCGCCCGCCCACTCGTCGGGGCAGAGCCCGTGATACATGAGGATGGGCAGCCGTCGCGCCTGCCAGCGCAGGGCCGCGCCGGTGACACCGGAGTACTTCAGCAGGGCGTGAGCGAAGCTCGCCATGACGAGGCCGCCTAGAGGCGCGTCCGGGTAGGACCCGCGGGCGGAGGACCGCCCAGTGCCGGCCGCCGGACCACGGGCGCGGGGACTCGTGAGGCCGCTCCCCTGACTGGCACTGCCGTTGCCGGCACCGCGCGGGCGGGCGCCGTCACCGGCACCGGAACCGCCGCCACCGTCTTGAGCAGGATCACCAAGGCGACCAGCAGATAGAGCAGGTCCGTGTACGCCGCGCTCTGGAAGACCGCATTGGCCATGTACGCGACCAGGGAGGCTTCCAGCATCAAGCTGTAGCGCACCACCCACGCCCGGTCCGGTGAGCCCCGATTCCTCCGTCTGAGCCAGAACAGGCTCCAGAGGCACGAGAACAGCATGGTGAGGAAGATGCCGAAGGCGACGAAGCCGTGGTCCGCGAGCACGTCGAGATACATGTTGTGCGCGCTGATGCTCAGGACATAGCCGTATTGCGCGTACGTGAGCTTGTTGGCCAGGCCCCAGAACCCGGCCCCGAGCAGAGGCCGGTCCACCGCCACCTTCCACGCAACCTCCATTGCGGCGAGGCGATTGTGCGTCGACTTGTCGTCAATGGTCTCGATGGTCGCCATCCGGTTGGTCCACCGCTCCGGCAGGTACGGAGTGACCACGACGTAGAGGAGGGCGGCGGCGACAACCGCGAGGAAGGCGTGGCGGGCCTTGAGGAACAGCATGGCCATGACGATGAGGAGTCCCAGGAAAGCGCCCCGCGAATAGGTGAACACCACCGCGACGGCGCAGAGCCAGAAGGCCACGCGGAGCCCGTTCCGAAGCCACCGCCGCTGCTCGTCCTTGGCCAGGAAGAACAGCATGGGGATGATGGTGTTCAGCGCCAGGCCGATGGAGTTGTTGCTGGCGAAGAAGCCGGTGGGCGGCACCGTACACCCGGTGCACGCCACCGGTGCCCAGCGCGAAGATACCGCCCTTGACCCCGTAGAAGGCCAGGGACAGCGCGGTGACGAGGTAGAGGTAACGGAGGCGCGTCCGGTCCTGGAAGAACATGAGGGTCAGGAACACGAAGAGCAGGATCTTCGACACTTTCATCAGCTGGTCCCACGCACGCTCGGGCATGATCGCGAAGATCGTGGACAGGAGGAACATGCCCCACAGCAGGGCCAGGAGCACGGTTTCCCGCGTCCAGGGAATCGGCTTCCGATCCTTGGTGAAGAGGATGCCGACGAGGGTCGCCCCCGCGATGAGCATGGCGAACGGGACGCCCCGGGCGAAGCCCCACGTTTGCATCTGGGGGACCATCAGGCCGACCCACGTCCAGGCCAGGATGCCGATCCACGGCCGGGCAAGGCAGAAGGGGAGGAGTACGGCGACGAACGCGGTGAGGACGAGGTCGCGCATGGATACGCTAGTTGATCGAGGCCCGCGCGCGCTCGAGCTCCGAGATCGCGTGAGTCAGGTAGCCGACGCTCCGGTCGGTCTGGGACTTGGCTGCCGCCTGCCGGGCGTAGAGCACGCTGAAGCGGGCCTTCTGGATGGTCTTGTAGGCGTTTCCCAGGAGCGGGTCGGGAACCTTGGTCTTGGCTTGGAGCTTATCCATGCGTCGCATCAGGAGCGCGTGGGCGGAGCGGACCTTCACGTATCCCTCGTAGATCTTTTTCGATGTCTCTTCGGGATCCGGGGTGGTGCCGTTCGTCTGCATCGTCAGGGCGTGTTGGAGGTTCCCGACGGCGCTGCCGAGCTGCCAGCTGATGAACTCGGCCGACGTGCGGCCGCGAGTTATCGGCGGCGGCGCCTCGGCCTCGGGGGCGGCGGCGCCCCGCTGCTGCGCGCGCGCGGGCACTGCCAGGGTCACCACGACGCCGAGCATCATCGCGAGCGCGCATGCCACCACCATCCATCGAAACGGTCTCATCGGACTTCTCCCCCCGCGAGCACGCGGCCGATCTCCTCCAGCCGCGTTCGGCAGTGCCGCACGTGCCGCCGGCGCACCGCCGACCACGTGGTGGTACGGTGACGTCCCGCGAGCTCACTCATCTTGTCGAGGCTGTTCGCCACGCGCAGGAGGCGCGCGAGCGGCGACCGGAGATCCACCGGCGAGCCGTAGCCCTCCCGGAACGCCGTCTGCCACCGGCCCACCGCGCGAGGACGCAGGGTGATTCCGCGGGCAAAATCCTCCAGCTTCATCGTGAACTTCATGAAATCGTAGAGCGGCGGGCCGTAGGTGAAGCCCGTGAAGTCGAGCACCGCCACCCGGTCCCCGTCAGTGAGCATGTTGTCCGGGCGGAAATCGTTGTGGCGGCCGACGGCACCGAGATCCTCCGAGCCGATATCGCCGGCGAGGCGTTCGACCTGGCCCAGGATCGCCGGGGGCATGATGATCGCGAAGCCGGCCTTGCGGGCCTCCTCGAGCAGGCGCAGCCGCCGCGCGCAATAGGCGACGATCTCGGCGGGATCGAAGGAGTCGGGCGACGCGGGCTTCGTAAAGGCCTGGAAGAGCCCGAGCCACTGGCCCACGCGCCGGCACACCGTAGATGCCTGGGCCAGCGCCCTCGCCGAGGGGAGGCTCATCGCCCGGGCAAGGAGCCGCTCGACGGTCTCGCCGGGAAACTCCTCCATGAGCATCGAGGCGAACTCCGGCCAGCATCGCACGGGCTTGACCACCTGGAGGCCCGGATAAGGCGCGAACCGCAGCTCGAGCTCTTCCAGGAGTGCATACTCCTGCTCCAGCTCGGTTCGCTTGACGGTCAAACGGTTGGGATGGGTGCGCAGCGTCTTGAGATAGAACCGCCTCGCTCCGGCGGGCCCGCGGAGCTCGATGGTGCCCACATAGGAATGCTTGCGTTGGCCAGTCATCTGAAGCTCGACCGAGCAGGGGGTGGAGGGGGAGAGATAGCGTGGGGCAAGGCGCCGCACTTCCTCGAGCGCCGCCTCGACGCCGCTCCGGAACAGCTCAGGGACATAGGCCGGTTCAGGCACAGTGAGACCCAGGTAGCAATTCATGCAGAGTCTGTGCCAGCTCGGCAGTCAGTGCATACCTGTCGAAGTGCTTGATTTGTCTGCTTGAAAGTATTGGCTCCGGACTCTCTTTCCACGTTCGATAGAGGGACGCCAACGCGTTCTGTAGCCCCTCCGAGTCAGATGGCTCTATCACGGCACATCGATCCATTTTTTTCAACAAGTCGGCGGTAGCGCCATCCCCCGTCAAGGCCAGGATGGGCCGCTCCACCCGGAGACACTCGAAGGCCTTGGCGGGAATCAGCGACCGCGTGTCGTCGGAGGCCTGGAGGATGAGAAGGCAGCTGGCCCGCCGGAGGCGTCCGAGCGTGTCGCGGTTGGGAATGCGCGGGCTCACCTCCAGCACGTCCTCCAGGCCCAGGCGTCCGACGAGCTCACGCCCCGCCGGCGAGGCGAAGAATCCCCGCGCGCCGAGGAAGACCACGCGGACCTCCGCGCGCGACATGACGCCCCGTCCCGATGAGCCGCGCCACCGCCTCGAGGAGGGGGCGTGGGATCCCGATATTCGCGGGTGACCAGCCCCGCATGGAGAATCTCGAAGCGGGGCTCGCGCGGCGGGACCGGCAGGCTGGCGAAGTCGGCCTCGTCATAGCCGTTGTAGATGACGCGGACCTTGTCCGGATCGAGCGAGGGATAGCGGGCGAGGAAATCCGCGCGCAGGTAGGGCGTGGTCGCCACGATGCGATCCGCGCGCCGGACCACCGCGCGCTCGAGCCGCGACTCGACCGCGTGGCGGATCGAGCCCGGGGCGGGGTGCTGGCCCTCCTCGATCCAGGGATCCCGGAAGTCGGCGATCCACGGCAGCCCGGTTCGCCGCTTGAGCGCCGCCGCGATGAGATGGGCGGTGGGAATGGGGCTCGTCGAGAAGATGGCCCGAATCCCCGCACGACGTATGGCGGCGAGGCCCCCCGCCACCCCGAACGGCAGCCAGCTGACGAAGGGATCGGGCACACTGAGCATGGCGAGGTGCCGGCCGCGGATGGCGAGCGCGCGCGTGCTGTCGAATCCGCCGGTGCGGTGAATCACGGCTTCGGGCGGTATATCGGCCCGCAGCCCTTCGTCCTTCACCCGGTACACGTGGTCGCGCAGGGTGAGGATATGGGGCGTCCAGCCGAGACGGGGGAGATACTTGCTGAACTTGAGCGTGCGCAGCACGCCGCTGCTGCTCCCTTCCGGAGGATAGTGAAAAGCAACCATGAGGACGGAGCTCATGCGCGCCGGGCTCCGTCACCCGCGCGGCGCTCGAGCAGGAGCGCATCGGCGAAGAACTTGGCCGCCCAGTTCAGGTACTCGTAGGCCCCGTATTCCGCGTACACGGGGTCCGAGCCCTTGATCCCCCCGCGGATACCGGGATCCGACGCGCGGAGATCCTGCGTGCTCATGAGGTAACGATTCATCCGCCGCGCGGCCTCGACATAGCGCGGATCGCCGGTGATCTCGGCGAGACGGAGCCACACGATGGAAGTCTGGGCGTCTCCGGTCAGGCAGCTCCACCGGGCCGCGGGCGTCCACGCGTGATCGAAGCGACCGGCCAGGCCGCCGTCGGCCCGCTGGCACGCCAGCAACGCGTCGGCGGCGCGCCGCGCGCCATCCACGAAGGCCGGCTCGCCGGCAATTCCCCCGGCTTCGAGCAGACCTTCCATGGTGTAGGCGAGGGTATGGAGGAGGGGCCGCCGATTGTCGTCGAGGCAGCACTCCTCGAACCAGCCGTTGGCCCGCTGCCGGGTGAGGACGAACTGGAGATTGCGGAGCGCGGCCTCGCGGTGGCGCGCGTCGCCGGTGATGAGTGAGGCGTCCAGCAGCCCCCAGGCCGTCCGCGCGTCGTAGACGTTGACGCCCTGCCGGGCGAAGCGCGAGCCGTGTCGGCGCCACGCGCCGTCCGCATCCATCGCTTCCACCAGGAAGTCCGCGGCGCGGCCGGCCGCCTTCTGAAAGCGCGAATCGCCCGTCTCACGATAGGCGGCGGCCCAGCCGAAGAGGACCTGGCCGGTGTTGAATATCGCGGGCGTGGGGGCATGGCCGATGACTCCGCCCTGGACGGCCCCCGATTCCATCTGCACGTCGACCTCCCACCGGGCCATCCTAAGGGCGCGCTCGCGGAGGTCGTTCCGTCCGACGATTGCCGCATAGGCCAGGAAGGTCGGAATGATGTATCCGGTCGTCTCCGGATAGGCCGCGAGCCACCCGCGGCGCTGATGCCCCCGCATGTAGCGGAGGGCGTAGCTGCGGGCGACGCCTCCGCTGCCCGTCGCGTCCTGCGCCCGGCACAGCCATTCGATCGCCGCGTCGAGGTGCTCGTCGGGCGACCGGAGAGGATGCCGGATCGACAGGGCATCCCGGATGACGAGACCTATCAGGCTCACTGGATGGACGCCCCTTGAGCGTACAGGACCCCGGGCATCTCCAGATCGCCGCCGGGGTGGCCCGGCGAGAGGGGCTCGCGGGCGATCGGAGGCCGCAGGTAGAGGCCATTGCCCTCGCGCTGAAAGCCCAGGCTATAGCGCCGGACCCGCCCCACATCCTTGAATCCCCGTCGGAGGTAGAGCCGCTGCGCCGCGGTATTCCCCACCCAGGTGAACTCGTACATGTAACGGAACCCACGCGCGGCAAAGAGGTCGGCGAAGCGCTCGAGGCAAGCGTCGATGAGCCCCGTGCCGCGGACCCCGGGATCGGCCCAGATGCTGCCGAGCCGGCACTCGTCCTCGAGCAGATGGCGCCAGCGGGAGACCACTCGCCGGTTATCCGCCTGCACGAGCGGCCACATGAGGGCGCCGATGCGATCGCCGAGGTTGGCGGCGTAGCAGTGGCGCTGTCCGTAGACGACGCGATACTCGCGGTGACGCGGGTACGGGGCGGGCATGGTACCGAAGCGCTCGAACTGGGCATCGTCGACCCGGCGCAGCTCGAAGGGCACTCGCGACACCGCCGGGGCCAGGGGATTCCGGAGATCGCGCTGGAACACCACGAACTCGGTCCGGTCGTAGGCGCGCCGGGTCACGCCGGCGGCGAGGCCATTGAGGCCCTCGGTCCGCCACGCGGCCGCCACCTTCGCCAGCAGCGAGCGTCCCTCGCGCATGCTCACAACCGCCTGAGCGTCTCACGCACGATCTCGCAGATGCGCGCGACGTCGGTGAGGGGGACGGACGGCTCGCAGGGCAGCTCCACCAGCGAGCCCCAGAGGCGCTCCGTCAGCGGGAGGGCGCCCGGCTTCGCGAGCTCCGGCTCGGCTCTCAGGTGGAGTGGGATATAGCTCCGCTCGACCTCGTAGCCCGCGCTCCGGAGGGCGGCGATGACCCGGGGCGCGGAGCCGCTCCCCGGCGCGTCACCGTCGATCACCACCACTTGAGTCAGACAGGCGGAGCCCGGTCGGTGCGCCACCAGCGAGAGTCGCGGCTCCTCGCTCAGCGCCGCCACATACGCGCTGACGCGGACCCGGCGCGCGGGCAGATCACGCCCCAGATGTTCGAGAAGGGTAAGCGCCACTTCCGCGTCGAGATTTGCCATACTTTGGGCGCAGTAAGGCGGTGCCGCAGGAGGATTACCTTGAATCTTTCGCAGCGCCATCCGGAGCGGCAGCAGTGACCGCCGCCAGCGCCGCCAGAGGAGCACGGACAGGGCGTGTGCCCCGATCGCGCCGATGCCGGGCCGGGGTAGCGCCCAGCCCACGGCGGATGCGACGACCTCCGGCCGGCTGGAGAGCAGCGCCCCCCCACCCGTTCCGAAGCAGACCTTGCCATTGCCGAAGCTCACGATGCCGGCATCGCCGAATGTGCCCAGGGGGCGGCCGTCCAGCGTGGCACCCATGGCCTGCGCGGCATCGTCGATGACGACAATCCCGCGCGGGTGGCATCGGGCCCGGATGCCCTCGATGTCGGCCGGATTGCCGAAGAGGTGCGGGACGATGACCGCGCGAGTCCGCGAGGTGAGCGCGGACTCGATCGTATCCGGGGTCACGTTCAGCTCGGGTCCGACATCGGCGAGCACCGGGACGGCCCCGACCGCACGGACGGGTGGCACGATGCTCGTGCAGCAGAAGGACGGGAGGACCACCTCGCTGCCCGCCCCAACGCCCAGACCGCGCAGGGCCAGCTCGATGGCGGTGCGGCCATTCGCGCAGGGGACGACCGGGTGCCCCAGCTGTGCCTCGAGCTGACGAGCCAGCCGCGCCGGAGCGGATCCCTCCGCCACCCGGCCCGTGAGGAGAGAGCGGAACAGTGCCCACACCGTCGCCCCGCTCCACTGGGGCACGCAATACGGGACGCGGTAGTGGTAGGCGCGAAGGGAGCCGAGCGCCTTGCGGAGGGCGGGCGCCCGCCCGGCGCGGGCCGCGACCCCCGTCGCGGTGGCCACTACCGGGCCTTCCCGAGGGTGCGCAGCCGATCCCGCAGGCTCCGAAGCCCCTGACGGAAGGGCGCCAGCACCTTGTCACCCGACACGCAGCGCTCGGGCGTGGTACCGAGCCGCAGCTTGAAGGAATAGATGCCGTGGAGCGGATCGTCCTCGCGCGCGGCGGAGCCGGGAACGCCGCCGCGGTTCAGCTGACGGAAGCCCTCCGCCTTGAACGTCTCCACCGCGGTCCAGAAGAGCCCGCTCTGGGTCCCCATCTTGTACCCGGCCTCGGTGCTTCCGCTGAACACGGAGTAGGCCCGGTGATTGAAGGTGGAGAAGAGGATGGCGGCCAGCACGGATTCATCGCGCCGTGCGAGGAAGACTCGGGCCGCCCCGCGGTGGACCAGGTGGTGGTAGAGCGACTCGTAGAGCGTGGAGTCGGAGGAGAGATCGTAGCCCTGTCCCCGCTCGTCGCGTCGGGCCTGGGTGGCCTCCCGCGCCGTCCCGAGGGCGGTGAGATCCGCGAGGGTGGTGCCCTCCGTGAGGACGACACCCTCGCGTTTGAGGCGCCGGATCTTCTCGCGCTGATCTTTCCGGATGCCCTGCCACAGGCTGTCGGTGTCCCGCTCGAGATCGAGGGTGAACTCGATACGCTCGGTCTCGACGAAGCCGTGCTCGACGGGCCGGAGCGGACTGGCTCCGCTCATGAAGGAGTCCAGCCCCAGGCGCGTGCAGCTCAGCGCGCGGGCGAACTCCTCGCAGCGCCGGAGAAAGGCCGCCGCGAGCCCGGGATCCGCCCCGCGCACCACGGGATGCGCGGTGAGCCGGAGATCGCGGAACAGCTGCGAGGCGAGGGCGCGGGGCGAGGCCGCCAGCAGGGCGAGGGCGGCGCCACAGGGTATCCCGCTCGCGTCCCGCCCCAGGAAGAACACAGGCTCGAGTGCCTCGTCGCGCCCCTGGTAGGCGGCCCAGAGGGTGGAGTGGAAGATGGAGCCGCCGAGAGCCGAGACCGTGTCGTCCCAGCCGGCCGGCGCCTGGCCCCGGCTCACCTCGAAAGACACCGGCCCCTTCGCCGCCGGCTCGCCGGCACCAGCGGAGAGAGGCTGACCGGGCGCCTGGGGAATCGAGGTCATCGAGCCTCCGTCCGTCGCGCGGCACGATGGACACGCCGGAACTCGTACATGGCGCCGACGAAGCGCCAGGCGTCGAGCTCGTGATCCAGCGCGCGGATCCGGTCTCCGCGCAGTCGGGCCCAGACCGTGCCGCTCACCGCACCGGCCAGCCGCCGGAAGAGATAGCGTGGAACGCCGAAGAGGCTCGGATACGGCCGCCGCGCGAGGTAGGGCCCCGACCGGCCGGAAACGAAGTAGCGCCGGCGAAAGGCGGCGCGTGTGGTCCGCGCCGGATCGACGGGATGGTCGACCACGATGTGGGGCGCGTAGCGGATGCGTTCCCCTCCGGTCTGGAAACGCTTGAGCAGCTCGCTCTCTTCCCCGCCCATGGTCTCGAGCCCGGGCGCCGCGCCGGGTCCCAGCCGCACGTCGAAGTATCCGTGCCGCTCGAACAGCGAGCGCTCGCAGAGAAAGTTACAGCCCACCGGCCGGCGCATCGTCTCGTCGTACTCCCGCGACACGTCCCCGTAGTCGTGGATCACGATCGGGCCGAACGAGGTCGAGAGCGGCCCGCGCTCCCGGATCCAGTCCGGCGGCTCCGACGGCCAGGGCGCGAGCACCCGGCCGCCGAATACGCGACACGGGCCCGCGCCCCGGACCACCTCCTGAACGCCGACCAAGTAGCCGGGATGGACGCTCACGTCGTGGTCGAGAAACGCCACCAGCCGACCCCGCGCGGCCCGGATGGCGGTATTGAGGGCGCGTGACTTTCCGGGCGTGGGCTCCGACAGCAGCCGCGCGGGGAGGGGGGACTCCGCGAGCGCGGCCTGAATCGCGGCGAAGCGGTCCGCCGCGGAGTTGTTGTCGACGACGAGGAGCTCCCACTCGAGATCGCCGGGTTTGGCACCTTCGAGGCTCCGCAGCAGGCGGATGAGGAAGTCTGGCCGGTTGTACGTGGGGACCAGGATCGAGAGGTCCATGGAAGCGCTCACCGTCCGACCGTGACGCCGGGGGTCACGGGAGTGCTGGTCTCGAGCCTTGGAATGAAGGGAGTCGGGTCGAAGCTCCGGGGGGTGCCGTGGTGCTCGCGTATCGAGCCCAGGCGCATCGCGATCTCGGTGAGTCGACTGAACCGGTCGGGAGCTGTAGCCGTCAGCATTCCGACCGCCAGCGACGCCAGGTCACTGGCGAGCAACCGGACCAGATAGAGGGGCACCCCCCTCACTTCGCGCACTCCCTCGGCCCGGTGATGCCAGCGGACCCGACCCCGGCCAATCTGATAGGCCCAGCGCAGGGCATAGCGGCGCCGCAGGCGCCGGGGATCCACGGGGTGACGCACGCTCGCGTCCGGCACGTAGCCGATGCGCTCGCCATGCTTCCGGACCCGGTACGAAAACTCCGTATCCGCCCCCGGGAAGAGCCGCGGCGGGGGCCCCATGTCCTCGCGGAGCAGGCCATAGCGTTCGAAGGCCATCCGGCGGTAGGCCATGTTCGCGCCTACCGGAGCGGGACCGATCCCGGGCCGGAGCACGAAGGGCTCTTCCCCGAGGTCATAGGCCAGCACCCCGAGCCGGCAGGCCCGGAGCGGCTCTTCCTGGGTGAACCAGCGGGGCCGCGGCGACTGCCAGGTGGCGATGACCCGTCCCGCGAAGCCAATGAGGTCGGGTTGCCGGTTCGCGGCTCGCTCCAGGTTGACGAGCCAGTGCGGGTCGATCAGGAGGTCGTCGTCGGTGAACGCCACGAGGGACCCCCGCGTGGCCTGTATCCCCGCATTGCAAGCGAAGGCCTGGCCCTGCCGCGCCTCGAACAGGGGCCGGAGGGGCAGGCTTCCCGAACGGACGAACTCCTGGAGCACCGACCCGGTATCATCCCGTGAGTGGTTATTGACCACGCACAGCTCCCACGGGCAGGTGGGGGGAATGGCGGCCCGAAGACTCTCGAGCATACGGCGCAGCGTTTCGCTGCGGTTGTAGGTCGCCACGACCACCGAGATCACGGGCAGGGTGCTCATCGAGCCTCCCCCCGATTATCGGACATGGACACGACTCCGGCCGCGGAAAGCCGCACCTCCCAGGCGTCGTCACCGACCTGAATGGACAGGGCGGTCTCGTCGATGAACGGGCGGCCGGTGAGGGTCCACCGTGGCTCCCGCGACCGGCCCGCCGGCTCTGGGACGAGGAGGGTCACGAAGGCGACCGTCCCCTTCCGGCGGCGATACTGCAACACCGTGCTGGGCCGGATCACCGTGGGACCGGCTTGTATCCAGGCCTGGCCGGGGCGTTCGCCGCCGCGCAACACGTCAAGCTCCAGCCCCGCGTCGAGCAGCGCCGCCACGCGGAGTCCGGGCCCTCCTGACGCGCTCTGGCACTGGACATCGAGCCCGCCGGGAACGGCCGTCAGCGCGGGCGCCAGATGCAAGTACAGCGCATAGTCGTGAGGGTTGTTCGACTGAAGGTGGTCGAGCAGGAATACCGCTCCGGATCGGCGGCGGAACACGAGCACCCGCCGGTGGCGCACACCGGGATAGAGGGTGTGCTCGGCGTCGATGAGCACCCCGCCGGCCGCTTGCTGAGTCTTCCTGACCCCGGCCGGCCCGATCGCCTGATCGCGTCCATCCACCGCCACCGTGTTGTGCGCGGGGGTCGACTTCAGCCACGCGCGGAACGGATACAGGCCGGGCCCCCCCGTGTCCACCACCAGATCCGCTCCGTGAGCGAAGAGCTCGAAGGACAGCACGTCGCGGTGGATGTGCGATGTCGGAAAGGTGGCCAGCCGGAGCGCCACGAAGGCACCCGCGTGCGGTTCCCCCTCGGAAGCCCAGCTGCTCCGCAGGAAGACGGAGCCGCCGTCGTGCAGGATGGCATCCAAGGCGGACGGAGCGCGTCCGGCGGAGCCTCGCGAGACGGCGTAGATGAAGGCGTCCACCGCCTCGCCGGCCCACTCGACGAGATCGTCGGGAACGACGTGGATGGGTGAGCCGGTGTTGCCATCGCCGAGCGCGGGGAGGGCGCCATCGGGTCTCAGCATGTGGGCCGAACAGAGGATCATGGCGCGCAGCCGCTCCTCGAAGTCGGCGGACAGCGGCATGCAATGCGCCCGCGCGAAGCGCGCCGCGCTGATGAACTGGAGGAGGACGTAGAGCTGGTACGCCGGAGAGTGCTCGAGGTGGGCGCCCTCGGACGAGACGTTGTCGCGCATCTGCGCTTCGACCCGCTCCCGACCCAGCCGCATCCACTCGTGCGCCTCGGGGTGCGGGATGAGACAGACTCCCAGCGCCAGGAGGGCATAGGCCTGGGTGACGCCGTGGTTGTGCTCGGGCCGGTGAAAGCGCGGGTGCGCCAGCCTGACCGCGTGACGCTCCAAAGCCACGAAGAGCTCGCTGGCCAGAGGAGGGGAAGTGCCGGCATCCCCTTTCGAGGCCACCCAGAGCTGGCAGAAAGTGAGCGCCCTGAGCGCGGTGATGTGATCCGACCAGATCACCGCGGATCGCTCGGCGTGCAGGCACTCCCTGATCCAGCGCCGCGCAACGAGCTGGGCCGCCTCGAGGTACTCCGGCCGCGCGGTGAGCCGGAAGGCGTCCAGCAGGGTGCGAATGCTCTCGAGCGAGTGTACGCCGAGGCCGACCAGCGGAGACGCCCCGCGGGGGATCGGTGGCTCCCGCCAGGAGAGCTCCGTCAGCGGCACCGAATGCTCGGCGTCGATCGGGTAGCGCCCCGCGAGCAGCGCAGTCGCGGCCGGCGAGACCACGGCGGGGATGCGCCGGGGGAAGCGCGGCGCATCCTTGATCGGCGCGAGCCAGGCGGCACGGATCAGCGAGGGATCACCCGTGGCCTGGCCCATTTGCTCGGCCAGGCGCCAGAGCGCCTCGTGGGCCGTGGTGAGAGCGCCCCGCAGTCCTCGCGCCAGGCGCCAGGAATGGCGGCGCCCCATGTCATCGGCGGTGAGAGTTGCACCGACCAGCCAATGGTCCAGGCGCGACAGAAGGGTCACGCGTCCGCCTTGCGCGTGCTGCGCCACGGCAGCATCTCCAGCAGGATTCCACGCAGCTCCCGGCCGAAGCTCCGGTCGAAGAGGAGGAGCAGGGTGCCGTAGGCCACCGCGCCCGCACCGACGGAGAGAGCCAGCCGCTCGACACTCCCGGGCAGACCGGGGACGAAGGGCTGCACCAGCAGCACCACGGCCGTCATCCCGAGCGCCGCTACCACCGGCGACGCGATGGTCCCGAGGTATTCTCCCACCGGGACCTTGATCTCCCGCAGGCTGAGCCACAGGAGGACGGCGCGGACCACGATGAAGCTCCCGAACCAGGCGATCGCCACCCCGAGGAGCCCCCAGTGCGAACCCACGAAGTACGCCAGGGTCATCACCGATGCGTGGAACATCGCGAGTCGCACGAGCATCTTGGACTTCCCGCGGGCGGTGAGCAGCGGCGTGGAGGGCAGCGGCATGATGTCCAGGATTCCCCCCACCGCGAAGATCTGGACGAAGGGCACGATGGCCAGCCACTTCACCGTCAAGAGCAGGAGGACCATGTCCTGCGCTACCAGCGCCATACCCAGCTGGAGCGGGATCGCGATGGCGGCCAGGTACTTGCTGAGCTTGAGGAAGTGGCGCCGGAGGTAGGCGTCGTCGTGCTGGAGCTTGGAGAACACCGGAAGGGACAGCTGGTTGAGCACGGACGTCGACACCTTGTGGAGCGGATTCCGCTTTCCCAGGGAGCCGGCCATCGAGTAGATGCCGAGGTCGCCCGCCCCGAGGGAGCGCGCGAGGATGCCCGTCTGCACCGTCCCCGACAGGACGTGGATCACATGGGAGCCGGTGATCCGCAGGCCGAAGGCCACGATCTCGCGCATCTTCTCGAAGCTCACCTCGAATCCCGGCCACCAGCGGCAGGCCAGCGCCATCCCGATGCTCCGGACAAAGGACCGGACGAGGTGGGCCACCACCAGCGCCCAGAAGGCGAAGCCGAGATAGCCCATCACGAGCGCCACCAGCGAGGACACCACCACCGCGCCCGCCTCGGCGAGCGAGCGGCCCCGGAACTCGATCTCCTTGGTGAGCAGGTTGTACGGCACCATGCCGAACGAATCGAAGATGAACGAGAGGGCCAGCAGCCGCACCATCCAGATCAGCCGGGGCTCGCTGTACACATGCGCGGCCACGGTGGCGGCCACGGTGGCGACCAGCGCGATGCCCACGCTCAGCGCGAGCATGGTCCAGAAGATGGCGTTATGGTGCCGGCGCTTCAGATCCTGGCGCTGCACGATGGCCACGCCGAGCCCGAAGCTCTGCAGGAGCTCGAGCACCGCGACCACCGACAGGGCCATGGCGAAGAGCCCGTAGTCCTTCGGCATGAGCAGCCGTGCGAGGAGGATGCCCACGCCCCACTGCAGCACGCCCATCCACACCCGGGTGGTGGCGTACCACGCGGCGGACTTGATCATCCGGTTGCGCAAGGTCACCGCGCCACCGCTCCTCTGGTCGAGCGCATCGTGGCCGCTACTCGACCGTCACGCTCTTGGCGAGGTTGCGCGGCTGATCGACGTCGAGACCCCGCAGCGCGGCGATGTGATAGGCGAGCAGCTGAAGCGGCACCGCGCTCACCAGAGGGGCGACGAGATCGGGGGCGGCGGGGATGGTGAGGATGTCGGAGGCGACGCGGCGCGCCTCCTGGTCGCCGGGGTGGCAGATCGCGATCACGCGACCATCGCGGGCGCGCACCTCCTGGAGATTGCCCATCATCCGCTCGTAGGAGCCGTCGCGGGGCACCAGCGCCACCACCGGCATGGACTCATCGATGAGGGCGATGGGGCCGTGCTTCATCTCCCCGGCGGCGTAGCCTTCCGCGTGGATGTACGAGATCTCCTTGAGCTTCAGCGCGCCCTCCAGGGCGATCGGGAAGTGGAGGCCGCGCCCCAGGTACAGGAAGTTGGGATAGTGCGCGAGGTCGCGGGCCAGCGCCGCCACCGCACCATCCACCGCGAGCGCTTCCTCGATGAAGCGCGGCGCTTCCATGATCTCCTCCGCCCGTTTGCGGGCATCGGCGTCACTGAGATAGCCGCGCCGCTCGCCCAGCGCGAGCGCGACGAGGTAACAGGCGGTGATGGTGGTGGTGAAGGTCTTGGTAGAGGCCACGCCGATCTCGGGTCCGGCATGCGTATAGACTACGCCTCCCGCCTCGCGAGCGATGGCCGAACCCACCACGTTGGTGATGGCGAGCACGGGCGCCTGCCGGGCGCGCGCGGCCTTGACCGCGCCGAGGGTGTCCGCCGTCTCCCCGGACTGGGAGATGGCGATGACCAGGGTCCGGTGATCCAGGACGAGGTCGCGATACCGGAACTCCGAGGCGATATCCACCTCCGCGGGCAGGCCGGCCAGCCGCTCGATCATGAAGCGGCCCACCAGGGCCGCATGGTACGACGTTCCGCAGGCGACGAGCACCACCCGGTCCAGCCGGTTGGCCAGGCCCGCGTCCAGGTGCGCCTCCGGCAACGACACCGCGGCGCCGTCGACGAGGAGCCGGCCCCGCAGGGTGTCCGCCACCGCGCGCGGCTGCTCGTGGATCTCCTTCAGCATGAAGTGACGATATCCACCCTTCTGCGCCGCCGTCGCGTCCCACTCGATCCGGGAAGAGGCCCGCTCGATGCGCCGCCCGTCGAGGGTCATCAGCTCGGCGCCCTGGCGGGTGATGCGCGCGACCTCGCCGTCCTCCAGAATCACCACGTCCCGCGTATACGGGAGGAGGGCGGGGATATCGGAGGCCAGGAAGGTCTCACCCCGGCCGAGCCCGACCACCACGCTCCCGCCCCCCAGCTTGGCCGCGACCAGCTCGTCCGGGCACGCGGTGGAGATCACCGCCACCGCGTACGCCCCCCGCAGCTCGCCGAGGGCGGCGCGGCAGGCGTCGCGAAGATCGAGTCCCGCGCGGAGGTGGTCCTCCAGAAGATGCGCGATCACCTCGGTATCGGTCTCGGAGCGGAACCGGTGCCCGTCGGCCAGGAGCCGCTCCTTGATGGTCGCATAGTTCTCGATGATCCCGTTGTGGACGACCACCAGCGAGTCGGTGCAGTCGGCATGCGGGTGCGAATTGGCCTCGGAGGGGCGCCCATGCGTGGCCCAGCGGGTATGGCCGAGCCCGGCCTTGCCCATCGCGGGCTCGCGCTCCAGGCGCGCTTCGAGGTTGCCGATCTTGCCCAGGCTCCGCCGGATGATCAGTTCCCCGCCGTCGAGCACCGCGAGCCCCGCCGAGTCGTAGCCGCGGTACTCGAGCCGCTTTAGCCCGTCGAGAATGACCTCGGAGGCATTCCGCTCTCCGAGATAGCCGACAATTCCACACATGGGGGTCTCCGTTCCTCTCAGGGCCGCGCCAGGCGGTACCACGCCAGCTTGAGGGCGAACGTGGGGAGGTGGTGCTCCCACGGTCCGCCCCGGCGGAGCTCCCAGGGATTGGTGGTCGGGGTATTGAGGCCGAAACGGGTGGTGACGGCACAGGTGAAGCCGGCTTCCCGTACCAGCTGCTTGATGGTCTCCGTGTAGTCCTCGGCACCGCCGTTGGGATACGCGAAGGCGCGCGGAGAGGCCCCGCAGGCGGACTCGATCATGGTGCGCGACCCGAGGATCTCGGTCCAGGCCCGCTGCGGGCTTACCCGCGACAGGATGGGATGGTTTACGGTATGGGCACCCACCTGCCAGCCGAGCCCAGACAGCGCGTGCACGTCATCCCAGGACAGCATCAGGTTCTTGAAGCACCGCTGGTCGGTGACCCCCAGCGCGGTCAGGAGCGCGTCGAGGTCCCGGCGCCGCCCCTCGTCCGGCAGTCGTTTGAATCGGTCGAGCGTGCGAGCCATGGCGTGGAGCCGTACCGCTACGCTCCCGAGATCCAAATCCTCGCCCCAGGGGGTATGCACCGCGTCGAGCGTGGACTTCTTGAAGCCCTGCGCGAGGCGGTCGAACCACGGCACTTCCGCGGTGCCGATGAACCCAGTGGCGAGGAAGATGGTGGCGGGCAGCCCGAGCCGGGCCAGGATGGGCGCGGCATGGGTGAGGTTGTCGCGATAGCCGTCGTCGAAGGTGATGGCGAGCGCGTTCCGAGGCAGTCCGCCCCGACGCAGCTGCTCGACGAGGTCCGTCAGAGGCAGGACGCGGTAGGCGCGGGCCACGTGCGTCATCTGTTCCTCGAATACAGGCGTGGGCAGCGCGGAGAAGAACGGATCGCCGTCGTCGTTGACCCGGTGCAAGGTCAGGATCTGGAACGCCGGGTCGCGGTGCACCCGGCCGGCGGCCCAGGTCAAGGGCGTGGTGAGGCCGGCGCCGTACAGGCCGGCCGCGGCCGCGCGTACCACCGCGCCCCGGGACGGCCCCTTCATGCCGCGCGGCCCTCCACGTGCCGGCGATACCAGAGGTACAGCATCAGCACGTTCCAGAGCTGATCCCCGTAATACGGGGTCGAATCGGCGCCATGCAACTCGAACAGGCGTTCCAGCCCCTCCGGTCGGAAGAAACCGAGCCCTCGCGCCCACGGCGACAGCAGAGTTTCACGCGCGAGGTCCCGGAAGCCCGGGTGGTCGCGGAGCCAGTCGCTCGTCGGCACGCCGAAGCCGTGCTTGCGCTTGGCCAGGATCTCGGCGGGGAGCAGCTCGCCGAAGGCACGCTTGAAGAGGTATCGCTTCTCCATCCCCCGGACCTTGAAATCGGCGGGCAGCGTCCCGGTGAACTCCACCAGGAGCCGGTCGAGGAAGGGAAAGCGGACGCCGACTCCCGCGAGCTCCGCCGTCCGCGTCACCTTGAGCAGATCGTTGTCGGCCAGGGTGAGCTTCATGTCCATGTACATGATCCGGTTCAGCTCGCTGGTGGCTCGGACGCGGCCGAAGTGCTCCTCCACCACGCGCCAGGGCGCCTGGAGATCGCAGGCGCGGAGGAAGTCCGGGGCGAGATAGCGCTGTCCCTCGCCGGCGAAGTAGAACCGGTACGAGTAGAGTCGCCGCGGGTTCGGGATATTGGCGCGGCGGACATAGCGCTGCGCCTTTCCGACCGGCGTGCCGGCACCGTCGGGGAAGAGCCGGAGGGCGGGCTCGATGAGGCCACGGCGGACGAAGGCGGGGACGCGCTGATATCGCGCGAAGATCCGGTCGCTCGCGTAGCGCTCGTTGCCGCCGAAGATCTCGTCGCCGCCGTCCCCGGCCAAAAGCCGGGAAACTCCGGAGTCGCGGGCGAGCTTGGCGCAGAAGTAGGTCCCGATGGCCGAGTTGTTTCCGAACGGCTCGTCGTACGCCTCGACGAGGCGGGGGAGCAGCCCCAGCGCCTCTTCCGGGGTGATGATGTGCTTGTAGTGGGCGGCGCCGAACTTCTGCGCGGCGAGGTCGGCGTAGTGCAGCTCGTCGTAGCGCGCCTCGCGGAATCCGATGGAGAAGGCGTTGACCCGCTCGCCGCTGAGCCGGGCCATATAGCCGAGCACCGTGCTGCTGTCGGTGCCGCCGGAGAGAAACGCGCCCGTCTCCTTGACCGGCGCGCCGGTCAGGGCCGCGGCCACTGATTCCTCCACCATCTGCCGGGTCGCCGTCTCGCCCTCGCGCCGGCCGAGGCGACGCTCGGGATACTCCACGTCCCAGTACGGCGAGGACGACGCCTCGCCGTTCCGGATGGTGAGGAGGTGGCCCGGGGGGAGCCGTTGTATGCCCTCGAAGGCGGAGCCGGGCGCGGGGACGAATCCGAAATTGAGATAGTCGTACACCATCCCCGGGGCCACCGTGGCCCGAACGCCGGGCACCGCCAGGAGTGCGCTGGGCCTGCTTGCGAAGGCCACGCCGTCGGGCGTCGTCGCATAGTAGAGCCGCCGCATCCCGAAATGGTCCACCGCGAGCCAGACGGCGCCCTGCCGGGGATCCCAGAGCGCCACCGCGAAAGCTCCGCGTAGGCGGCGAAGGCCCTGCCAGCCCTCGAGCTCGAACAGCCGCGCCAGCACCTCGTAGACGACGGTCAACCCGGTGAGGGCGCGCAGCTCGGCGAGATTCACCAGGTCCAGATCGGCGGCGGCAACGGTGGCCTCGGTGCGCTTGGGCGGCTTGGCACCCGCGGCGGTGAAGAAGCCCACCGGCCCGGTGGCGATGGTGAGCGGCTCCCCGGAGCCGGGCACGCGTGCGGCCATGGCCTCGAGCAGCGGGCGGCCCACGGGGCGCGCCCGATCGCGGTGGACGAGTCCTCCGAGAAGGCTCATCCGAGGCGCTCTCGCAGCCGGCGGACGGCGGGAAACACCACCGTATCGAGGGAGTGGAGCAGGCGCCCATAGACGCCGGTCCGGTAGATCATGAGGTGCACCGCCTCGTGATTGCCCGTCGCCCAACGAAGCTTGTAGTCATTCAGCCCGGGCCCCATGTCGTACTCGTGGAGACCCCCTCGCTCGAATAGCGCGCGCGCGATCGCGAAGTTCAGCGCGCTCCCCGGTGAGACGTCGCGGTGGGCGAGGTCGAAGTCGGCTCGCAGGGCGTTGACGCGGCCCTCGTCGCGAAGCTGGTACTCCATGGCCACGAGCCGATCGTCGAGATGCAGCGTCCAGAGGGCCAGCCAACCCCGGGCCGACGCACGGCGGGTGAGGTCGGCGAAGAACCCGTGCATGTTGGGCATCGTCGCGATGGCGACCCCGCGATCGCCCTTCCAGCTCCGCCGGGACAGCTCCACCAGCTCGGCGAACAGCGGCCCCTCGGGGTCCACCTGCGTGTGCTCTTCGATGCGCACCCGCCCGGCCCGCTCGAGACGGTTCTGGATATTCCGGGACGTCTTCTTGAAGCGCTGGCTGGTTCCCTTCCAGAAGGTCTCCCAGCCGCCCTCGATGGCCAGGTACGGCGACAGCGACGCCTCCGCGCGGCGCCACGGAAAGCGTCCGGCCAGGCTTGCTTCCAGCGCTTTGAGCGTGGGGGCGGCCGCGGGTAGCTTCTGCAGGCTCGCCACATCCCAATCGCCGCGCTCGGCAAGATGGTCGAGAAGAGCGGCCATGACCGGGCGGGCGTCCCCCGCCACCAGCACATCGATGAAGGGCGTGTCGGGGCATTCGAGCAGGGCCAGCCGCCGGGTGGGGAGACCGCGCCGGCTCTCCCGCCAGCGCATCAGCGGGACCAGCGCCACCGGATGGCCGGCGTCCTCGACGACGAGCACCTCCGGTCGCCGGGAAGGTCCCACCGCGGGCCAGCAGCAGGCGAACCAGTCATGGCTGAGGAACGGAGAGGTCTGCCCGCTGCGGGCGGCGAGGTCGTTCCAGGTGGCGGCCAGGGCCCGGAAGTCGGCGTCCGTCTCGACGCGGCGCACCCGCAGACTCATGGCCCGGTGACCTCGGCCTTCGGTGTCGCGGGAGAGGCGCCGGCACGGGCGGAGGCGGGACGGACGGGGGGCGCTCCCGCGGCCTCCACCAGCGTGGCCTCGATGCGGTCGAGGACGGCGGACCAGGAATGATGTCCCTCGACGAAGGCGCGGGCGCGGGACGCCAGCACGGTTCGCGCCTCGCGATCGCGGAGCAGGCCGATGACGCGCTCCGCGAAACAAGCCGGATCGTCCTCCACCAGGAAGTGCTCGCCCGGACGGCACTCGAGGCCGCGCGCCGCCGCGCCAGTGGCCACCACCGGCACGCCGAGCGCCATCGACTGAAGCACCTTGTTCTGAATGCCCCGGGCGATGCGAAGCGGCGCCACGCACACCGACGCCTGCCGGTAGTACGGCCGCACGTCCGGCACGGCGCCGGTGACGGTCACCCCGGGAATCTCGCCGAGCTTGCGCACCGCGGGCGCGGGATTCAACCCCACGATGAGGAAGCGGGCGCCGGGGACGGCGCGGGCCACCGCGGGGAAGATCTCCGCGCAGAAGTGTTGGACCGCATCCACGTTGGGGAAGTAGTCCATCGCGCCGGTGAAGATGACCGTGGGCGCATCGGCGGGCGGGCCGTAGCCGGCCAGATCGACGCCGTTGGGGATCACCGCGGTGCGAGCCCAGGGCGCGAAGCTCTTGAGCAGCGCCTCCTCGGCGGCGGTGGCGAGGATGCAGCGACGGCCCCAGCGCACCGCCTCGGCCTCGAAGCGGCGCAGGCGCCGGCCCTCCAGGCGGTAGGCCCACGAGATGGGCGGGCGCTGCTTGGTGGCGTATTGCGTCCACTTGTCCGAGTCCACGTCGACGAAGTCCATCACCACTGGCAGCGTGGTCCCCCGTACGTACTCGACCATGGGCGAGGAGGAGATGTACACCGCATCATAGGGCTTCTCACGCAGGCGCCGGGACACCCGGCGGGCGAGCCGGCCCGAGCGGAAGTAGGCGATGCTGAGCGAGCGGCCCATCCCGAGCCCGGCCAGGCCGCGGGCGAGCGCGGCCGGTTTCCAGAGCCCGCCCCACTCGAGGTCGGGAATGTCCCGGCCCAGCGGGTCGAGGCCCGAGCGATCCGCCGCATCGTCGATGATGAAGCCGAGCGTCAGCTCGTGAGATCGGGCCAGGTGCCGGGCGATCTGGTACGCGCGCACCTTGTCTCCCGTATGCGGGGGATACGGTATGCGGTGGGCCAGCATCAGGATGCGCATCGGATCAGGCAAAGTTCGCGCGCGCCACCCGCGCGGCGCCGGCTCCGGCGTCGCGAACCACGGGGCCGAGAACCGCGGAGTCGAGCGTCTGCGCCAGCTGTTCGACGACCACGTCCCAGGAATGGTTGGCCCGTACGAACGCCGCCCCTCGACCGCCCAGCTCGGCGCGCAGGGACGCGCTGGCGAGCAGCTCCGCCACCCGCGCCGCACAACCGGCGGGGGCGTCCTCCACGAGGAGGTCGCGGCCCGGCTGGACCCCGAGGCCCTCGATGGCGGGGGTCGTGCTGACCACGGGAAGCCCCGAGCACATCGCCTCGAGGATGTTCATCTGCAGCTCACCGTCCGCGGCGAGGGGCGCCACGCCGATGGCGGCCCGGTGGAGAAAGGGACGCATGTCGGCGATGGCCCTCGCGACCTCCACACCCTCGATGCGCGCGAGCCCTTCGGCGGAGGGCGCGAGCGCGCCGCCGACCGCGAGGAAGCGCGCGGCGGGGAGCCGCCGGCGTACGGCGGGGACGACGGTCCGGAAGAACTCGGCGGCGGCGACCACCTGCCGATCCGACTCGAGCGGGCTCAGGAACAGCACCGCGGGCGCGGTGGGCAGGTGCTCGGCGGGGGTGAAGAAGTCCACGTCCACCCCGTCGGGAATGATCACCGGCACCGGACCGGCGCCCAGATCCACCGCGCGGGCGGCCTGCGGGCTGGACACGATGCGGAGCGCGGCCCGCCGAGCGATGGCTGCCTCGGCGAGGCGGAGCCGCGCCGCCTCCGTCCGATAGAAATTCGCCCCCGGAAACGAACGTTCCCGCGCCTGCCGAGACCACCAGCGGGAGCCCACGTCGCTCAGGTCGATCACCACCGGCACCCCGGGGTCGGCGTCCAGCGCGTACTGGATCATCGTCGACGAGGAGACGTAGATGAGATCGTACGATTCGGATCGGATCCGATCGCGCAGCCGCGTGGCGAGCGCGCTGGAGCGCGCGTAGGCGAGGGTGCAGGAGTCGCCGGCCGCCAGGCTCACCGCGCTGGCGAGCGTTTTCCATCCGCGCGGCACCACCGCGAACTCGAGATCGCCGAACTCCTCGCGAAGCGCGGACACCACCCCGACGGGGTTGGGATCGTCGGTCACGAAGGCCAGGGTCAAGCGATGGCTTCGGGCCAGATGGCGCGCGAATCGCTGCTCGCGAGTTGTCTTACCGCCCCGACCCGCAAGTGGCAACGACCGGCCAAGCATCAGGATCTTCATTTTTTGCTGACGTTCCTATCTCGGCCCCTCCAACGCGGAGGGATACGGTGTCTAGCGGCGTCCGCACAGCAATAAGTGCACGTTCTGTGCCACTGATCTCAGGGCAAGTACCGCGTCAGTAACGGTCCGGCGAGCTTCGTCACCCCGAGCGGCAGGCGCTTCCAGGCCTCGACGGCGAGTCGCATTCTCGGGTTGGACGGGCTCAGATTCGGCATCTTCGCGCCCTCGCGAAGAGCGTACTGATACGGCAGCGGTTGCGGCTCGAAGCCCCAGTGCCGCTTGAAGTTGTACGCGCCGGTGCCCTCACGGCTCCGGCCGAAGTCGAAGACGCGGTAACCAGCGGCGGCGACGTGGCACATGAGCGCCCAGTACATGAAATCGTTGACCGCGTACTGGAGCCCTTCCCGGAGGGCACCCCCGTAGTAGGGCAGCGCCTGGTCCTCGTAGAGCAGGGTCAGCACCCCCGAGATCATTCGCTCGTTGCGCCATACCGTCAGCAGCTCACACTCCTTGCCGAACTCCGTGGCGAGGGCATGGAAGAGACGGCGTGGAAAGACCGGCGAGCCGAGGTTGTGCACGCTCGCCGCGTAGATCTCGTAGAAGGCGTCCAGATGCTGCATGCCCACCTCGGTGCGGAGTCCGAACTTCACCCCCTGCCGTGTCATTCGGCGCTGCTTCCGAGGGATGGCCTCGAGGTTTTCCTCCTCCGATGCCGAGATGGGACGGCTGAACCGCACATAGAGCGACTTCGTGGGCAGATCCACCTCCTGACCGGGCCGGTGTCGAAGCTCCACGTAGTGGGCGCCGAGGCGCTGCGCGAGGGCGGTGGCCTCGGCGAGCAAGCCGTCCCGGGCGGCCGGCGTCTCCGCGCAGATACCGCCGTACACCGCATAGGGCACGGAGACGAGCGCGCGTCCGCCCAGAAGCCCGCGGACCTCGAAGAGTGGGAGCACGCCCTCGACGCCCCCACCACGGACCGCCATCAGGTAGTGGGGCCGGTGCCCGAAGGCGGCCTCCACCGCGCGCTTCCAGGCCATCAGATGGAAGGGGCTCCCGGTGCGGCTGGCGCGGACAAACGAGTCCCAGTCGGCGCCCTGGCTTCCGAGCTCGCGGATCTCCATGAGGGGGTTTCCGCGGCTCAGCGCGACGCCCCGTGAAGGAGCACGCGGACGATACGCTCGGACGCCTTGCCATCCCAGAGCTCGGGGAGCTCGCCGGCCGGCCAGCGGCCGGTGGCGACTTCCCGCCACGCCTCGAAGATGGCCGCGGGGTCCACCCCCACGATGCGGTTGGTGCCCCGGGTGGCGGTGATGGGCCGCTCCGTGTTCTCGCGGAGGGTGAGGCAGGGTACCCGCAAGGCGGTGGTCTCCTCCTGGATGCCCCCGGAGTCGGTGAGGACGCAGCGCGCGCTCGCCATGAGCTGGACGAAGTCGAGATAGGGCTGGGGTTCGATCAGCCGCAGGCCGCGGAGGGCGCCGATCCGGCCGTCCAGACTGGCGATGCGCGCCCGCGTACGCGGATGCACCGGGAACACCACCGGGATCTCGGCCTGGATCCGCGCGATCGCGTCCATCATCCGCCCGAGCGCTTCGGGGGTGTCCACGTTGCTCGGACGGTGGAGGGTCAGGGCCGCGTACCCGCCCGGCTCCAGCCCCAGGTCATGGAGGATGGTAGATTCGCGCGCACGCTCGCGGTAACGGAACAGCGTGTCGATCATCACGTTGCCCACGAAGTGCACCCGCGCGGGATTCACGCCCTCGCGCGCGAGATTGTCGGCGGCGACCGGCTCGGTGGTGAAGAGGATGTCGGAGATCGAGTCGGTGAGGATGCGGTTGATCTCCTCGGGCATGGTGCGATCGCCACTGCGGAGCCCCGCTTCCACGTGCGCCAGCCGGATCCCGAGCTTCACCGCGGTGATCGCGGCGGCAAGCGTCGAGTTGACGTCTCCCACCACCACCACCCAGTCCGGCCGCCGCTCGACGAGCACAGGCTCCAGCCGCCGCATAATCTCGGCGGTCTGCCCGATGGCGGTGTCGGCGCGGGCCTCCAGGTTGACGTCGGGAGCGGGGATCTCGAGGTTCGCGAAGAAGCTCTCCGACATCTGGAGATCGTAGTGCTGACCGGTGTGGATGAGGGTGACGTCGGCTTCGGGGTACTGGCGCAACTCTGCGAGGATGGGAGCGATCTTGACGAAGTTCGGCCGGGCGCCGACCACGGCCGCCAGCTTCATTTGGGGTTCCCGATGGCCAGGAGCCCGATCCCCGCGAGCACCTCCGCGGCCGGAGCAAAGGCGAAGTCTCCGAGGAGCCGGGCCAGCCGCCCCTCCGTCTTGCCCACGTTGACGAGATGCCGGAAGCGGGTCAAGGGGCCCACCGGCAGTCGGGGCTGTGCGGGGTCCAGCTCCCACGGGTGGAGATAGACCATGGCCGGCTGTCCCTCGTGCCGGTTGATTCGCCGGAGCGCGCGCCGGGTGAGGGAATAGGGCATGAGTCGAAAGTAGCCGCCGCCCGCCACCGGCACTCGCCGCCCGAGCAGCGTCACGGTGGACATGGGGAACTCGGCGAGCTCGCAGCCATTGGGCGCCTTGAGCCGGTGCGGGAAGCGTGGGGCATCGGGGATACCGTATCGGTCGTGGACAATGGGGAAGATGCTCGAGTCGTACCGGAAGCCCGCCTCGCACAGCACCTCGAGGCTCCAGAGGGTTTCCCGCATGATCGAGAAGGTGGGCGCCCGATAGCCGAGTACCGCCTGTCCGGTGGCGTTCTCGAGGGTGCTCTTCGCGCGCGTGACGTCCCGCTCGAACTCCGGGCGGGTGAGGTGCTGGATCATGCGATGCCCGTATCCGTGGCACCCGATCTCGTGTCCGAGCGAGGCGATCTCTCGGACGAGAGCGGGAGCGCGCTCGGCGACCCAGCCCAGCACGAAGAACGTCGCCCGGACACGCTCGCGGTCCAGGACGTCGAGGATCCGCTCCGTGGAGGCCACCACCCGGCTCTCCAGCGTGGGCCACTCCTCGGGGCGGAGCACCCGGGCAAATGCTTCCGCGTGGAAATACTCCTCGACGTCAAACGTCAGAGCGTTCTTCACGAGACCCGACCTCGGCGAGCAGCGGCTCATCCTGCTGGTCCGCCTCCGAGAAGAACTGGACGGCGTGCGCGAGCCCGGTCACGATCGATACGCGCGGGGCCCACCCGAGCAGTTCCCCCGCCAAGCCCCCATCGGCCCGCGCGAAGGAGAGCGGCTCCTCCCGCGGCCGGGCCAGACGCGGGACGGCATCGGTGCGCAGGAGCCGGTTGAGGATGCCGAGGATCTCCAGCGGAGACGTCAGCAGGCCCGAGCCCACGTTGATCGCGCGGCCCCTTGCCCCGGGGGTGGCCCCGGCGGCCACGGTGGCGCTCACCGCGTCGTCGACGTAGATGAAGTCCTGGCCGCCGCGACCATCCCCCGCGAAGGCCGGACGGCGCCCGCGACGCAACGTCTCGATGAGGGCGGGGACGAAGGCCCCGTGAAGCACGGCGTTCTGTCGGGGTCCGTAGACGGTGAAGTAGCGGAGCAGCACCGTCTCCAGGTGCCGGGCCACGTGGTAGGCGCGGCAATAGATCTCCCCCGCGAGCTTGGAGGCGGCGAACATCGAGACCGGGGCCGGAGGGTGGTCCTCGGCAAACGGAGCGCCGTTGGCCGCTCCGTAGACGGACGCGCAGGACGCGAATACGACCCGCCGCACCCCTTCGGTGGCCGCGCCCTCGAGCACGTTGAGGGTGGCCTGCACATTCACGGTGTGGACCTCGGTGGCTCCGTTCGCCATCGTTCCCGGCGGGAGGCCGGCCAGGTGATAGACGCAGTCGACCCGCCGCATGGCCTTGCGTACCAGCCGCTCGTCGCGGACGTCCCCGATGACGAGCTCGATCCGGCGGCTGGGCCGTCCCGCGATCGGCCCGCGCTCGGGGCTCGCCTGGAGATTACGGAGTGAGCCCGTGGAGAGGTTATCCAGCACCCGCACGTCGATGCCCTGCTCGAGCAGGGCGTCGACGAGGTGGGAGCCGATGAACCCCGCGCCGCCGGTGACTAACGCGATACCCATGGCAACCTCTCAGAGCGTGACGATTGATGTCCTCGAGCCGCGGTACGCCTTGAGCGCGTTACGAGTGTCCACCACCAGGGACGCCCGATCGGCGATGGTCGCGTAGTCGAAGCTCGAGTGATTGGTAAGGATGAGCACGCAGTCGGCGGCGGCGAGCGTTTCGGGCGTCGGGCTGACCGCGGTGAGCTTGCCGCCCTCGATCGCGAGCTGCGGGGTGAAGGGATCGGCGTACGACACCCGGGCGCCCTTGTGGGACAGCATCTCGATGATCTCCAGCGCGGGTGATTCGCGGATGTCGTTGACGTCCGCCTTGTAGGTGATTCCCATGACCAGCACCGAAGAGCCCCGCATGGCCTTGCCGCGATCGTTGAGGGCGTCGCTCACCAGGGTGATCACGTGCTCCGGCATGTTGCGGTTGATCTGATCGGCGAGGGCGATGAACTGCGCCTCGTAGCCGGTGAGGCGGATCTTCCACGAGAGGTAGAGCGGGTCCACCGGGATGCAGTGGCCGCCGATGCCCGGTCCGGGATAGAAGGGCATGAAGCCGAAGGGCTTGGTAGCGGCGGCGTCGATGACCTCCCACGGATCCACCCCGATCTTGCGGCACGCGAAGGCGAGCTCGTTGGCCAGCGCGATGTTCACGCTGCGGAAGGTGTTCTCCAGGAGCTTGGCCGTCTCCGCCACCCGGGGGCTGGAAGCGCGGAAGACGCTCGAGGTCACGTGGCGATACAAGCTCGCCGCCAGCTCGGTGCACTCGGGCGTCACGCCGCCGACCACCTTGGGGATGTTGGCGGTGGTGAATCGCTTGTTGCCGGGGTCCACGCGCTCGGGGGAGAAGGCGAGGAAGTAGTCGTCGCCGATCACGCGGCCGAGGGACTCGATCCGCGGCTGGACGACCTCCTCGGTGGTGCCGGGGAACGTCGTGCTCTCCAGCACCATCAGCTGTCCCTGGCGGAGACGGGGAAGCAGATTCTCGACCGCGGAGAGGATGAACGAGATGTCCGGTTCCTTGCTCTTGCGGAGGGGAGTGGGGACGCAGATCACGATGGCGTCGGCGGAGCCGGCGTCCTCGAAGCTGGTGGTGGCGGACAGCGTGCCCGCGGCAACGAGGGGGGCGAGGGTATCGGCGGCCACGTCCACCAGATAGGACTCGCCGCGATTGAGCAGGCTCACCCGTTCGAGATCCAGATCGATGCCGCGGACGGTGAGGCCGGCCTTGGCGAGCTCGACGGCGAGCGACAGCCCCACATAGCCCATCCCGACTATGCACACGCGGGCGGTCCGGGTCTCCAGCTTCTCCTTCAGCACGTTGCCCCAGTGATTCACGAGCGATCTCCTCTCAAGCCTTGGTATCGGCCTTGGCATAGGCGCGATAGTAGCTGTAGTACTGGTTGACCTTCCGGACGGGGACCTGGTTGAGGACGACGCCCAGGATGGGCGTGCCCGACTTCTCGATGATGCTCTTCGCGCGCAGGAAGTCCCGCGGGCGAGTGATGCCGGACTGACACACGAGGATCACGCCGTCGGTGGCGGCGGCCATGTACAGGTTGTCGGGAATGAGCAGGATCGGCGAGGAGTCGAGAAGCACGTACTCGGCCTCCACCGACATGCTGTCCAGGACCTCGGGGAGCCGTGAGGATCCCAGTCCGGTGCGGGTGAGCGCGGTCGAGGACGCCCCGCGCGGCGTCAACCAGACGCCCTCCGCCACCGGGCTCATCGCCTCCCGGAGCTCGCCGGTGCCGGCGAGCAGGTCGGAGAAGCCCTTGGCGTTCGGGGTCTTGAGGGTCCGGTGCAGGGTCGGACGGTGGAAGTCCGCATCCGCGATGATGACGTGCTTGCCGACCTCGCCGAAGACGAGCCCGAGGTTCACCACCACGGTGGACTTGCCCTCGCCGGGCAGCGCGCTGGCAATCATGATGCGCCGCATGGGGATGTCTCGGCCCAGCAGCTGGATCTCGACGCGAAGCCGCCGGAACGCCTCCACGAAGAGGAAGTACTCCTCCTGGCTCACGTCGTCGGGCTGGCCCCCGCCGATCATGAACATCGACCGGCGCGAACGGACCCGCGGAATGCTCGTGAGCACGGGCAGCCCGGTGAGGCTGCGGACGTCGTCGTCGGTCTCGATGGGGCGGTTGAAGTACTCGATGGTGGCCGGAACCCCGAGGCCGATGACGAGCGCCAGGGCCAGCGCCACTCCGAAGAAGCGCACCCGCTTCTGGTTGGTGGCGGGCAGGGGGACGCTGGGGGCATCGATGACCTTCACGACCTTCATCTCGCCCTGCTCGCGAATGCGCGCGGAGGAAAGCTTCTCGGACAGCATGGCGTGCAGGCGGCGATTCGACTCCACCTCGGTGGCAAGCTTGGTGTATTCGAGCTCGTCACGCGACAGCCCGGTGAGGTTCTTCCTCTGGTTGTTGATCTGCTCGCGGAGAGCTTCCTCCTGAGCGTTCAGCGACAGGGTGGAGGTCTCCAGCGCGGCCATGGTCTCCGCAAAGGCCGAGCGATCGGACACCGGTACGTTGCTGCCGGCGGTGGGGACGGGCGTCGTCTCCTTGACCGCGTCCCCGAGCTCCTTCTGCACGTCGCCGATCTGGCGCTTGGCGGACATGACCCGCGGGTGCTCGTCCGTGTACTGGACCTGGTACTCGATGAGCTGGGTCTCGAGGGTCTGCAGCTTGGCCCGGAGCCGCTGGATACGCGGCGCGGTGGGCGGGGGCGCCGTCGTCGGCCGGGCCATCGCCACCGAGGCCGGCGGCATCGACTCGATCTTCGCCTTGAGGGCATTCAGGCGTTGCTGCGCCATGTTCTTGTTGGCAACCACCTCGGCGTAGGTGTTCTCCATCTGGGTGAGCCGGTTGACCGCCTCACTGTGACGGGCGGGGACCCGCACGCCGCCGCGGGCATTGGTGAACTGCCGCATCGACTCCTCGGCCGTGTTGAGCTGCTTCCCGATCTGAGTCTGCTGCTGCTCGAGGAACTCGCGGCTGGTCTTGCTGTCCTCCACGTTGAAGGATCGCGTGCGCGAGACGAGCACCTCCACGAAGGTGTTCGCGATGTCCATGGCCACCCGGGGCTGGGAAGCCTCCGCGGAGACCTCGACGATGCCCGAGTTACCCACCGGCTTGAACTGGAGGCGGGACGACCGGAGCTCGCCGAGGGCCCGGCGCTGCGGGCTCTCCACCACGATCTCCTCGCCGCGCAGCCGGCGCGTCCAGTTCTGGATCATGCTCATGTAGTCGACGGTGTAGGGGTTCTGGACGAGATCCTCCACCGAGTTCCGCGGCAGGGACTCGATCACCGCTTCCGAGAGGCCCCGGCTCTTCAGGATGGCGAGCTGGACGTCGAGAGGGCGGAAGGGCGCGAACTCCCGGAAGAGCGCGATGCCCTCCGGCCGGGTCTCCATGAGGATCGTCGCGCTCGTGCGGAAGCGCGGCGGCTCGTGCGACATGCGGTACGCGACGGGCACGAACAGGCCGAGCGCGGCGCAGAACGCGATCAGCACCCACTTCTTGCGCCGGGCCAAGACAGAAAGGGCGACCTGTTTCAAGACTTTCAAGATGTCCATCGGCGTCAGGCTCCTCGTGCGGCGACCCGATCAGGTCGCAGCTCAGCGTCCACGGGCGAACAGAACCACCTGGATGGTGGCAATGAGGATCACGAGATCCAGAAAGAGCGAGAGGTTCTTGATGTAGTAGAGATCGTACTGGAGCTTCTCGATGGCGTCTTCGACGGTGGCGCCGTAGCGATACCGCACCTGCGCCCAGCCGGTGATCCCCGGCTTGACCGACAGGCGCTCCATGTAGAAGGGAATCTGCTTCTGCAGGGTATAGACGAACTCGGGGCGTTCCGGCCGGGGGCCGATGAAGCTCATGTCGCCGAGGAGAACATTGAAAAGCTGCGGCAGCTCGTCCAGCCGGGTCTTCCGGAGGAAGCTGCCCACGCGGGTGACGCGCGGATCGTGGTCCTGGGCCCATACGGGACCGGTGTCCTTCTCCGCATCCTCCCGCATAGAGCGGAACTTGTTCAGGATGAAGATGCGTCCGTTCTGCCCAAGACGTGCCTGACGGAAAAGCACCGGGCCCCGCGACTCCAGCTTGATGGTGAGGGCGACCATCGCCATGACGGGGAGCGCGAAGAGGAGGCCGACCAGCGACAGGCTCAGGTCGAGCAGGCGCTTGATGATCTCCGTGCGATAGGTCTTGACGAAGCCGTCCGAGAAGATGAGCCAGCTCGGGCGGAGGTCGGTGACCAGGATCTTGCCCGTCTCTTTCTCGTAGAAGGTGGGCCAGTCCTCGACCTGGATGCCGCGCATGCGGCAATCGATGAGGGCCTTCGCCGGGAAGTTGCCCCGACGGTTCATCTGGGCGACGACGATGAGGTCGGGCTTGGTGTCCTCGACGAGGGCGGCCAGATCCTGGGTCTTGCCGAGCAGTACGTGACCGGGGGGCACCGTCTCCGGGGCGTTGGGGTTGTCATCCAGGAAGCCAAGGATCGTGAAGGGACGCGCTCCGGTCTCCTCGAGGCCCGCGATCACCTTGCCGATGGCGCCGGTGCCCAGGACCAGCGCCCGGATCCTCATGCGCCGGTGTGACCACCGCCCCAGCCAGGCGGCCCGCCAGGCGATGAGGCCCAGGGTGGCGCCCGCCCCGATCTGGAGAAAGGCGGCGCGGCCGAGTCGGAGGCTGGGAACCGCGAATCCCACTGCCGCCACCAGCAGGCCCGCCACCGCCTGACAGGTGAGAAGCCGGGCGAGCAACTCCCGGCGGCCCAGGGGGAGACGCACATCGTAGAGACCCCCGAGATTCAGGACGAAGGACACCACGCCGACCACCAGGACGAGCCGGGGAAGGACATCACCCTCGGCGATCCAGATGCCCATCAGCTTTGGAGTCTGGAAAGCCAGGAGGAGCACCGCCAGATCGCCCGCGAAGAGTATCAGGGGGATCATTGGAATGTAGTGCCGGAAGACCCTTAGCATGCTCTCACCGGGATGCAGTAAGGAGCAAGCGTAGTGCCAAGGGCCCGAGATTACGGTTGGAGCTAAAGCGTTGAAATTACAGATCTCACCATACCCGGAATCAGTCGATGAGATTACCTCGATAGGGAAGTAGACTTCCACTTCCTGCTAAAAGTGCATAGGGTGGTCAAAACCAAGCCCGAACTTCAATTATATCAAAGGGTTATCGGATGTGACGGAAAGCGCACAAGTTGCACGGGGCAGGTAATTCAGGGCATGTATTTCGTAGGTTAGCTCGGAACTAAAAGGCTAAAAATGGGCGGTCAGCGTGACAGTCGCCCGATTCTCGGTCGAGCTCTGATTGTTCCTCTCGGGGTTTTCCCCCGCCCTGCCGGTGGTATTCACGCTGGCGTTGCTGTCCACGTCACGCTTTGTGTAGGTATAGGCGCCGGTGAGGGACAGCCAAGTGAGGATCCGCCAGCTGATGCTCGCCCCCGCGCGATAGGTCTTCTGGGGGGCGATGCCGGAATCGCCGCCCTCGACCGCCTCGCTTTCCGAGTACTGACCCCGCGCGGTGGCCGTGACGAAGGGGGTAATGGCATAGCTGAAGGCCACGAAGGCGGTCCGGGAGAAGACGAGCCCGAAGTCCTCGCCCTCGTCGGCCGTCTGCCGGAAGTCCTGGGAGTAGCCCGCCGAGATGGTGGCGCGGGCGAAGCGATAGCTCGCGACAATGTTCGCGGAAAACCTGTGGTTCAGATCCTCCGCCCCGTCTGAGTCGAAGACGCTGTAGCCCACGCTGCCCGACACGGAGAAGCCGCCGGGGACCCCGTGGGCGGCGAAGAGGGAAATGTTCCCGATGCGCGAGTCCGTTTCGGAGTCGATCCACGTGAAGGACGACGACACGCCGACGGAGGTGAAGGTGCCGAGCGAGCGCGACACCGAACCGAACACGCGGTGCGCGAACGTCTGCCCGCTGAAGTCGCCGGTGTCGTCGCCGGTGGTGTCGCGGGTGGTGAATTCGTAGCCCCCGCTCACCGCGTAGAGGGCGCCCACCGGCATGCTGGCAGTGGCGCCGAAGATGTGACTCATGGTCTGCTCGTCGCCGAAGAACAACGAGTTGCGGTAGTACACCTGGGTCTGGACGATGTCGATGAGCCAGGAGAACGAGATGCTGAACGTGTTCTTGCTGAAGGTGTCGCGCTCTCCACGTAAACCGGTCGAATCGCTCAGCCACGGATCGTCCTCCCGCACGAAGGTGTCGGACACCACCAGCCTCATGCGAGGGTTGAACGTGTGCTGGAGCGTGCCCGTGAACGAGGGAAAGAACGAGTAGCTATCGTCGTCGGGGGCCGCGCTGTCGTGAGCTCCGCTGAGACGGGTGGTCAGCGATCCTTGGGTGTTGGGGTAGTTCAGGGTCGCGGTGCCGCTAGCGCTCAGCGAGGTGCGGAAGTTCTCGACCCGCCCGCGCTCGGTGAGGTGGAAGTTGTCGCTGTACTCCTCGCTCAGCGACACCGTGGAGCTGAAGGAGAGCCGGGGCGCATCCAGGGGAATGAGCGACATGTCGAATGCGCCCGGGATCCGCGTCTGGGATGGGGGCGGTGGGCTCGGCGGAACGTACGGCCGGCCATCCGGTCCCAGCGCCGGGGTTGTCGGCGTGCTCGCCGGTCCGCTCGGCTGTCCCCCCGGCTGTCCGGGAGTGGCGGGGGTTCCTGATTGCCCGGACGCGGGTGGGCTCGACGGAGTCTGTCCGGCGGCCGGTGCGGCGCTGAAGACGGGAAGGGCGAGGAGGACGGCAACGAAGAGACAGACCACGCTCAGGGGGAGTCGCGTCATCCGCGACTCCCCCCGCGCCTTCGATCCGAAGCTAGAAGAGTCTCTGTGGGACAAAGACGATGTCGTCGGGCCTCAATTTTATGTCGGGATTATCTTCTGGGGCCCGGAGGATCTTATCAAGGTCGAGCTTCATACGCACCTTTTTTTGACCTTCCGATCGGAGCAATTCGACTCGCCCCGGGGCCGCCATGGGGGTGGTCCCCCCCACCAGGGCCATGGCCTTGGACAGGGTCAGGTCGGTCGTGTACTTGAGGGCCCCCGGAGCGCGGACCTCGCCCTGGACATAGACGAGCTCGGCCGCGGGGATGACGATCGAATCGAAGGGCTCCAGCTTGAGGTTCTGGCTGACGTCACCTTTCTGAAGCTTCTGGAAGTCGATGGGGATCTTCTTGCCGCCGCGGAGCAGGAAGCCCTTCTCCGCGTCCGCGTTGGGAGCCATTCCGCCGTTGATCGCGGTGGCTTCGAGCAGGGTCATGTCGTTGCGGGTGAGCTGGAACGGCCCGGGCTTCGCGAAACCGCCCACGAAGTACACCGGTCGGCTTTTGATTTCCCGGATGATCACGGTCACCGAGGGCACCTTGACGGTCTTGCTGTAGTGCTTGACGAGCTCGTCCTGGAACTGCTGGACGGTACGGCCCCCGGCCTGGATCTCACCGATGAGCGGGAGCGAGGTCTTGCCGTCGGGACGGACGAAGACTGTCTGGTTGAGGTCCTTGTTGTCCCAGACCTGAACCTCGACGACATCTTCGGGGCCGATCACGTAGTCCCCGTCGACGGCGACCGCCGGGGCGACGGGGACGATCAGGAGGGCGAGTATCAACAACCCGAGTACTGTTCTGTGGGTACCGCTCGTCATGGCTCAGACTCCTAGGAGGTGCTCGGGCTCGCTGGCCCGATTGGGTTGGGCGGGCGCTTCGATCTCGGCCTCCGCGTAAGCCTTCAACTTGTACTGGAGGCACCGTAGGCTGATGCCGAGAACCCGGGCCGCCCGGGTCCGATTCCCGCCGGTCTCCTGCAGCGTGCGGAGAATATATTGCTGCTCCACGTCCCGGAGCGTCAAGCCCGAGCGGATGCGAAGAGACGAATCCACCTGGCGCGGGGTGGTGGTGTCGCCCAGCCAGAGGGCCCCCACGTCCACCACGTCGCTCTCGCAGAGGACCACTGCCTGCTCGATGCAGTTCTCGAGCTGGCGGATGTTTCCCGGCCATTGGTAGCTGGTGAGCAGCTCCATCGCCTGGGGGGTCACCGAGCGGATGCGCTTGCGGTGGGACGTCCCGAACTTCTTGAGGAAGTGGTCGACCAGCACGGGGACGTCGCCCTTACGATCGCGGAGGGGAGGAGTTTGCAGCATGACCACGGCTATCCGGTAGTAGAGGTCCTCCCGGAAATTGCCGTCCGCGACCGCGCGCCGGAGGTCCTTGTTGCTCGCCGTGATGAGCCGGATGTCGGTGCGGAGTGGCTTGCTGCCTCCCACCTTGACGAACTCGCGCGTCTGGACCACGCGGAGGAGCTTGGCCTGGAGGGCGAGCGACAGCTCGCTGATCTCGTCGATGAAGAGGGTGCCGGTATGGGCGAGGGAGAAGACGCCATCGCGGTTCTCCACCGCGCCGGTGAAGGAGCCGCGGACATGCCCGAAGAGGTGGCTCTCCATCAGCCCCTCCGGAATGGCCGTGCAATCCAGGGTGATCAGGGGCCGGTCCCGGCGGTCGCTATTGTAGTGGATGGCGCGGGCGATGAGCTCCTTGCCGGTCCCGCTCTCTCCCACGATGCAGACGTTGGCGCTGCCGGCCGCCACCTTCTCGATCTTCGCGAAGACGTCACGGATCTGGGACGACTGCCCGATGATGTCCGACACCACCGCGCTCCCCGGGGTGCTCCCGATAACGGGCCCGCCGGGGGCGGCCCGGCCGATCACACGCTCCAGCAGGGACTCCAGCTCCCCGGTGCTGCGGGGACGCTCGAGGCATTCCACTCCGGGCAGGGCCGCGAGGTGCTCGATGCCCTGGGCGGTGGCGTCGAAAAACACGAGCGTGGGGCCCCCCGCCGGCGACACCTTCAGGTGCCGCGCCACTTCCCAGGCAGTGATCGCGGACGAGAGATTGACCACGCGGAGGCTCATCGGGCCCTGGCTGGCCTCGGCCATCTCGAGCTCTTGCGCCGAGCAGACGAAGACACCGTCGACTCCGCGCGCGGCGAGGAATCGGTGGATGCTGGGTGAGATATCAAGTGATTCGTCGAGTACGAGAGTTTTCATCGGGTCCTCATCCTCTGCTTTCGGCCGCCGCGTGGACCACGCGGTTTCCACCCTGGCGCGCCGCTTCGTTCACGTGCGCCTGGGCCCGAGAGAGCAGGATCGTGTCATTGTATCCGTCGCGGGGAAACGAGACGCCTCCGACGCTCAGCGTGATCTGACGCGGACTGCCGGAGTCTCCGAGGAAGGCCACTTGCTCGATGTGGGCGCGGAGCCGCTCGGCCACTTTGACCGCGTCGGTCCCTTCCGTGTGCAGCAGCAGTATCGCGATACCGTCCTGGACCCGACCCACCACGTCGGTCGAGCGGAGGAAATGAATGATCTTTCTGGAGATCGCCTGCTGGACGTCCTCGCCGCCGCTTTCCTCTCCCGGGTCGGGCTTCACCAGGCAGACGGAAAAGAAGTCCTGGTACCGGGTCGCCCGCAGCGCCTCCCGTGACAGGAGGTGCCGGAAGGCGTCCTCGACGAAGACCCCGGAAGCTGGCTCCAAGAAATCGGCCACGATCGACGCTCCTTTGCTCCTCGAGCTTGCCAGCTGAAAGATTACGTTGTCTTCCGCGCCATGAAAAATTTCTGCCACCTGCTATCGGCGGCTTCATAGGGGAGCAAGCGGTATGCCAAAATTGCCACCCCGCAAAAGTAGCGCTCCTTCGGGAAGCAGAATTCGTGGTGTCGCCGGTATTTGTGGAGCTTTCCCAGGATCCGCGAGTCCCTGGATCCTCCCTCGAATCCCTTCGTGCACCCTACTTCTGAAAGACCTACCCAAGGACGTCGGAGTCGACGTGGAGGAGAAGTGAGAAGCTAGCTCTTACTATTTCTCCGGTCGGCCTTCCCATCCAGGCCGGCCGCTGTAATCTTGTAAAGTAGTGCTTTGTAACTGATTTTCAAGAGCCTGGCCGCCTCGGCGCGGTTCCAGCGCACCCGGTCGAGGACTTCCTTCAATACCCTCTTCTCGGCTTCCATCGCCGCACGCTTGGCAATCTCCTTAAGACCGAGACCAGCCTCCCGATTTGTTGGTCCGCCCTGAATTTGCGCGGGCGGAGGTGGGGGGGAGGGGGGGCTGTGACGGGATTGGTCTCCCGGCCTGACCAGGGCCGGTTGCGGCGCATGGCGATCTCCTCCTGAAGGAGGGTCTCGTTCTGCAAGACCACGAGGCGCTTGATCATGTTCTCAAGCTCCCGGACATTGCCGGGCCAAGCATACTCCTGAAGCAAGCGCAACGTCTCGGACGAGATGCGGGGCGCCTCTCGGTCGTACTGGCGGCAGAACTTCCGGAGAAAGTGCTCCACGAGCCCAGGAATCTCCTCCCGGCGCTCGCGCAGCGGGGGCACCGAGATGGTCACCACATTGAGGCGGTAGTACAGGTCCTCGCGGAAGTGCCCAGTGGCCATGATCGAGGCGAGGTCACGGTTGGTGGCGGCCACCAGCCGCACGTCCGTATCGATCGTCTCGCTGCCTCCTACCCGGAAGAAGCGTCCGTCCTGGAGGACGTGGAGCAGCTTGGCCTGCAGGCCCAGCGGCATCTCGCCGATCTCGTCGAGAAGGAAGGTGCCCCGATGCGCGAGCTCGAATTTTCCGGGCTTGCGCCGGTGTGCCCCGGTGAAGGCGCCTTTTTCGTGCCCGAAGAGCTCGGACTCCAGCAGGTCGCCGGGCAGCGACGCGCAGTTCACCTTGAGGAACGGCTTCTCGCGACGCTGGGAGATGTAGTGGATGGCCTTGGCGACCATTTCCTTGCCGGTGCCGCTCTCGCCCTGGAGCAGGATGGTGGCATTGGTGTCCGCCGCGCGCCGCACGATGTCCTCGACCGCGCGCATGCGCTCGCTGTTCCGGAACAGCAGGTCCAGATCGGGCCAGAAGCGCTCGGAATCCGGGGAACCCGGGCTCCCCAGCTCACCGGGGGCGGTGGCCTCGCTCCGCGCGAAGGCGTTCCGGACGGCGGTCTGAATCACGGTGGCCGACGCCGGCTTGACGACGAAATCCGACGCGCCGGCCCGCATGGTGCGGACGACATGCGCGGTGTCTTGATGCTCGGACAAGGCGAGGAGGACCACATCCGTCACTTCGAGCCGCATCTGGCGGATGAGATCGCAGGCGTCCATGCCGGGCAGGCTCATGTCCAGCAGCACGAGCTGGGGCCGAAGGGAGGAGAGCATGGCGAGCCCTTCCGAGCTGCTCCCCGCGGTGAGGATGGGAAAACCCGCCTCCTTGATGATGCGGGCGAGCCCATCCCGGCTCTCCGGGTTGGCATCGACGATCAGGATGGAGGATGTGGCCATTCGTGCGTCAGATCGCTACTTGACGGGCCCGTGGGCGGCCCGGATACTCGGAACGGAGCCATTCATGCGAATCCTTGTTGTCGACGACGATCCCTCGGTGGCGGAAGTCATCGCTGAAGCAATCCGGGCCTCCGGCGATGCGGCGCTGGTGGCGCTCGACGGCGCCGAGGCCCTCGACCTCCTCGAAACGACCCCGGTCGACGGTGTATTCCTCGATCTCGTGATGCCCGGGCTGGGCGGCATCGCGACGCTCGCCCGCATCCGTCTCCGACATCCCGCGCTTCCCGTCGTCATTCTTTCCGGCCATGCCGACGAGGAGCAAGCGCGTGAGGCCCTGTCCCTGGGCGCAGTTGACGTCGTCAAGAAACCGGCCGCGCTCACCCACCTGAGCGACGCGCTCGCCCGTCTCAAGGGCAACTGAGCTCGCGTCCGAGTTCGGCTCCAAAGGGAACACTCTCCTACCGTAAGCGACCCAGGATGGGAAAAGCAATGCCCAATTTCCCCCAACCGGTACATGAACACGCCGCGGAAAATCTCGCGGCCTTCGCCCACGGGCTGTCCTCCGGCGCCATTCCCGAGGTCGTCCGGCGCCGGGTCGCCCTCCATACCCTCGATACGCTGGGATGCGCCCTCGCCTCGGTGGACGCCGACTGGGCCGCGGCGGTACTCGATCCGGTGCTCCGCTGGGGCGGCGCGGGCGGCGCGAGCGTGGTGGGCACGGCCCGGCGCGTGGCGGCGCCCATGGCGGCGCTGGCCAATGGCGCGCTCGCGCACGGACACGACTTCGACGACACGCACGCGCCCTCGATCACCCATGCCTCGGCTGTGGTGCTGCCGGCGGTGCTGGCACTCGCGGAGGAAGAAGGGCTCGACGGCGGGTCGGCAATCGCCGCCGCGGTGGCGGGATACGAGGTCATCGCGCGGCTGGGCATGGCGGCGCCCGGCCGCTTCCACGCCCGCGGCTGGCACGCCACCCCGGCGTGCGGTACCTTCGCCGCCGCCGTCGCCGCGGGGCGTTGTCTCGGGCTCGGGCGGGTCGCGCTCACCTCGGCCCTCGGCATCGCGGCGAGCTGTGCCTCGGGTCTCCTCGAATTCCTCGAGGACGGCTCGTCGGTGAAGCGACTGCACCCCGGCTGGGCGGCGCACTCCGGGGTGCTGGCGGCCGCGTTCGCCAAGGGCGGGTTCACCGGGCCCGCCAGCGGGATCGAGGGCCGCTTCGGATTCTTTCGTGCCGCTCTCGGTGAAGCGCCCGATCTGACGGCGGCGCTGGCGACGCTCGGCACGCGCTGGGAAACACTCGAGGTGGCCGTCAAGCCGTACCCCTGCTGCCACTACAACCACGCCTATCTGGACGCGGCCCTCCGTCTCCGCGCCGAGCATGCGCTGACCCCCGACGCCATCGCGGAGGTCGAGTGCGTGGTCCCCGCGGGCGAGATCCCCATCGTCTGCGAGCCCGCCGCGGTCAAGCGCGCCCCGCGAACGGACTACGACGCGAAGTTCAGCCTGCCCTTCACGGTGGCGGCGGCGCTGCTCGAGGGACGGGTGGGGGTCAGCACCTTCGACGCCGAGCGGAGGGGCGACCCCGCTCTGCTCGCCCTCGCCGCGCGTGTGCGCTATACCGTGGACCCGGACTCGCCCTTCCCGAGGAGCTTTCCGGGCCGGGTGCGGGTGCGCCTCGTCGACGGCCGGATGGTGGAGGCCCACGAGCCCGAGAACCGGGGCGGGCCCGGACAGCCGCTCACCGAGTCCGAGGTGGTGGAGAAGTTCCGCGACAACGCGGGACGGACCCTGCCTGGATTCCAGCTCCGCGAGATCGAGAAGGCCGCGCTGGACCTGGAGAATCTCGACGACGTGGGCGCGCTCATGACGCTCTGCCGTCGCGGATGAAGCGGAGCCTGCGCGCCAGCCTTTCGCTTGCCCCTGGAAGGTGGATCTGAGATCATCTGACCATGAAGCCCTTCGTGACCGCTGTGGCGCTGGTGGTCGTGCTTGGGTGGGGCGGTGTGATCCTTGCCCAGGAAAAACCCGCCGAGCCGGCCCAGACGCCCGCGACTCCGACCGCGCCCGCCCAGACCTCGCCGCAGAACCCGGCGGAGGAAGGCCTCGCCATCATCGCCCCGCCGCCGGCCGTGAGGGAGTCGACTCGCGTGCGGGAATCGGAGTTTTACCCGGGCGAGGACATCAGGGTCCGCCACGAGCCGGCCTTCATCCAGGGATTGAGCAAGGCTCCCGCCAAAGGGCCGATCAAGCGCTATGGCCTGTCCGGCTGGACCTCCCCGCCCGGGCGCGGCGACGGCCAGATGGCGCACGAAAACAACGGCTGGTTCTCGTTCGGCTTCAGCATCGTCTGGGAGTAATCCCGCCCGACGGTGCCCAGCCTCCGGGGTAATCTCCACGCCCATACCACCTTCTCCGACGGGCGGCACTCCGTCGAGGAGGTCGTCGCACGCTACCGTGATCTCGGATACGACTTCCTCGCCATCACCGACCACGACGATCGGGTGAGCGAGGACTACTGGTTCCGGCTCCCCGCCGGCGACGATCAGCTCATCGTCTTCTCGGGCATCGAGCTCGACTACCGACCGCTCGGTCAGCACGTGGGACGAATCACCGGCGACCGGGAGACGCTCTTCGTGCTCAACCACCCGGCGCGCTACGGGCTGGACGTGGACGAGATCGTCGACCGTATCCGGCTGATCCGGGCGGCGGGCTGGCCCATCGAGGCCATGGAGGTGACCAATACCGGCGTGTATCAGCCGCAGCACGACGTCGGCGCCATCGCGGTGCCCAAGGTGGCGACGGACGACTCGCACCGGGACTCGGAGTGCGGCCGGGCCTGGATCGAGGTGGACGCGGCCCGGAACCCCGATGCCATCCTGCGTGCCATCAAGGCGGGCGAGTTCCGCCTCGGCTTCGCGGCCGAGCCACCGACGGCCGAGGGGCGGGGCTACGATCTCCTCGGGCTCTCGGGCTGAGCGCGGGCCCTCTGTGATACCCTACGCGCCGTCATGACCCTCATTCGCATCGGCCACAGCCCCGATCCCGACGACGCGTTCATGTTCTACGCGCTCACCGCCGGCAAGGTGCGGGCTCCGGGCATCGAGGTCGAGCACGTGCTGGAGGACATCGAGTCTCTCAACCGACGTTCACGCACCGGCGAGCTCGAGGTGACCGCGGTGTCGGCGGCTACCTACGTCATGATCCACGACCGGTATCGGATGATGGACCCGGGCGCCTCGATGGGAAAGGGCTATGGCCCCATCCTCGTCGCGAAGGAGCCCATGGATCCCCGGACCATCGTGGACAAGGTGGTGGCGATCCCGGGCAGCCATACCACCGCCGCCCTACTCCTCCGCATCTTCGTCGGCGATCCTCCCGTCATCGAGGTGGCCTTCGACAAGATCCCGCAGGTGGTCCTCGAGGGACAGGCCGATCTGGGTCTGCTCATCCATGAGGGGCAGATCACGCATCAGCAGATGGGGCTACACAAGGTGCTCGATCTTGGCGAGGTGTGGGAAAAAGAGTCGGGCCTGCCGCTGCCGCTGGGGATCAACGTGATGCGGCGGGATCTCGGCGAGGACCTGCATCGCCGGCTCTCCCAGGCCTTGCGCGACTCCATCGACTACGCGTACGCCCACGTGGACGAGGCGCTCGAGTACGCGATGCGTTACGGCCGGGGGATCGACAAGGAGACCTGCCGCCGCTTCGTGCTCATGTACGTCAACGACTACACGAAGCGCCTGGGGCCCGACGGCGAGGCCGCCCTCCGCCGCCTCTACCAGCTCGCGCTGGACAAGAACCTCATTCCCGCGCTGCCGCCCGTCGACCCGATCTGACGGTTAGTCGACGGTTCGTCCGCGGTGGGATCTGATGGTTCGTCCGCCGTGGGGGGAGAGCGGGGGCCATTTCGAGGCCCCCGCTGATGGTAAATCGGCAGTTCCCCGATGCGGGTCCCTAGTACTCGCGGAGAATCTGGTACTCAGTTGTCCTCTGCGCGGGAGTGAAGCCGGCGTCGCGGATCAGGGTGATGATCTCGTCCACGGTCGTCTTGTTCACGAAGTCCGCGGCGGCGTGCACGTTCTCCTCGAAGAGCGTTCCCCCGAAGTCGTCGGCGCCCCAGTGTAGGGCCACCTGACCGGCCCGCTTCCCCTCCGAGAACCATGAAGCCTGGATGTGGGCGAAGTTGTCGAGATACAGGCGCGAGGCAGCCAGCATGCGGAGATAGGTGCTGGGGCCCTTGTAGGTCTTGATCCACTTCTCGAGCAGCGTATTGCCGGGCTTGAAGGACCACGGCACGAAGGCGGTGAAGCCGCCGTGCTCGTCCTGCAGCTCGCGGATCGCGTCCCAGTGGTCCACGATGTCGTCCGGCTCCTCGACATGGCCGTACATCATGGTGGCGGTGGACCGGAAGCCCTGGCGATGCGCCTCCCGGTGCACGTCCAGCCAGGCGCGGGGCCCGCCCTTCTTGGGCTCGATGCGCTTGCGCACGCGCTCCGAGAGCACCTCCGCGCCGCCGCCGGGCAGGGTGTCCTGCCCCGCCTCCCGGAGCCGCGCCAGCACATCGGAAACCGTGAGCTTGCTGACCTCCGCCATGGTCTGGATCTCGGAGGCGGTGAAGAAGTGCGGAGTCACCGCGGGGAAGCGCCGCCGGGACTCGCGGACGATGGTGAGGTAGTAGTCCAACGGCAGCTCGGGGTTGTGCCCACCCTGGAGCAGCACCGTGGTGGCGCCCTTGGACGCGGCGAACTCGATCTTCTCCAGCACCTGCTCGACGGTCAGCGTCCATGCTTCCGGATGACCCGGCTTCCGGTAGAAGGCGCAGAACTGGCAGTCGGTGATACAGACATTGGTGTAGTTGGGATTGCTGTCGATGACGAAGGTGACCTGCCGCGCCGGGATCGCGCGGAAGCGCGCCTCCTGGGCGAGGGCGCCCACCTCCAGGAGCGGGGCTTCCGTGAGCAGCCAGCGCCCGTCGGCGCGGTCGAGACGCTTGCCCGTCTCCACCTTGGCGCGGATCTCGTCGAGCCGGCTCAGCTCCAAACCTTCACCACGTTGTAGAGGGCGTCGCGCTCCACCGCGATCTTGCCCGCGTCTCGGATCATCCGGAGGATCTGCTCGCGGGCGAGTCCCGCGGGACTCTCCGCCAGGGCCATGTGCGCGATCTTCTCGTCCTCGAGCGTGCCGTTGACGTCCGAGGCCCCGAAGTGCAGAGCCAGGGACGCGGTCTCCTCGCCGATCATCACCCAGTAGGCTTCCACGTGCGGGAAGTTGTCGAGGAGCAGCCGCGAGGCGGCGATGGTCCGGAGATCGTCGGTGGGCGGCGTCTGCCGCGGCACCAGCTTGGTGGTGCCCACCTGGTAGGAGAGCGGGATGAAGGTGAGGAAGCCGCCCGACCGGTCCTGCTGCTCGCGCAGACGCAGGAGATGGTCCACACGCTCCTCGAGCGTCTCCACGTGCCCGTAGAGCATGGTGGCATTGGTGTGGATGCCCAGCCCATGCGCGATGCCGTGTATCTCGAGCCAGCGGTCGGCGTCGGCCTTGCCGGTGTAGTGGAGGAGCTTGGCCAGGCGCTTCGAGAAGATCTCCGCGCCCCCGCCCGGCATGGAGTGCAGTCCCGCCGCCTTGAGCCGGGTGAGGGACTCGCGCGGGTCGATCTTCCAGCGCCGCCACCAGTAGTCCACCTCCGCGGCGGTGAAGGCCTTGATCTGGGTCTCCGGCCGGGCGGCGTGGATGGCGGCGATCATCCGCTCGAAGTACTCGAAAGGCCAGTCCGGATGGTGGCCGCCCACGATGTGCGCCTCGCGGGTGCCGGGCTTGATCATGTCGAGCACATCCTCGATGGAGTTCTCGAAGGCGCCCGCCTCCCCCGGCTTGCGCGCGAAGTCGCAGAAGCTGCAGGAGAGCACGCAGACATTGGTCGGATTGACGTAGCGGTTCAGGACGAAGAAGACCTGGTCCCCGTGCCGGGCCCGCTTCACGTGGTCGGCCATGCGCCCGAGCCCGTGGAGGTCGTCGGTGTCGAAGAGGAGAAGGCCATCCTCACGGCTGAGCCGTTCCCCGTCGCGCACCTTGTCCCACAGGACCTCCAGGCGCGGGTCGCGGAACCGGGCGCGCGTGCTCGTCACTGCTGGCATGTGCTTCCTCCTCCGCTGATTCTACTACTTGATGGCGCCGACGGTGAACCCGGCGATGAAGCGGTCGAGGAAGAAGTTGCAGTACACGTCCCCGCGGAAGCGCCCCGATTCTCTGGAGTTCTCGTGCTAGGCTCGGTTCGCGATGCTGAATCCTCCGGGGCGGTTCCCCTTGTTTCTTGCCGTGGCCGTGGTTCGAGGTACTGGCACCGGCGCGCGCGGAGGAAGTCCGGGCCGACGTGGAGGTCCTCGAGCAATCCTTCGAGCCGACCCACAGCCCGACCACGCGCGTCATCCTCAGGACGGGACTTCTCGCCAGCACTGGGCTCCTGTACGACGCGCGGAAGCAGGTGGTCGAGGCGCTCGTCCGCTCGTCGCCACCCCCGACGACCCGGCGCTGTACGCGCTCCTGGGCGCGCTGTACGAGCGCGCGGGTCTCCGCCAGCAGGCCACCAGCGCGTACCAGGGGGCCCGGCTCCTCATGGACGCGGGCCGGCCCTCCCCGCCGGCTCCGCGCTCAGGGCGCGGGTCTCCCGCAGCCCGGCCCGTCTTTTTCTCGTCCCGGGAGGGCGTGCTATTCTAGGCCGGCGTGAGCGCTCAGGTTCCGTTGTCTTTCGAGGACATCAAGGTCGGCGAGGAGTTTGTCTCGCCCGGCCGCACCGTCACCGAGATGGACGTCGTGCTCTTCGCGGGCTTGTCCGGGGACTACAACGTCCTGCACACGGACGCCGAGCACATGAAGTCCTCCCAGTTCGGTGAGCGCATCGCCCACGGCCTTCTCGTGCTGTCGATCCAGCAGGGCCTGGTCTCGCGGATCGCGCCGGAGCTGGTCGAGCGGCCCATGACGGAGCTTGCCTGGAAGTTCCGCGGTCCCATCAAGATCGGGGACACGGTGCACGTGGTCGCGCGAGTCTCGGACAAGCACCCGGCGGACCGGCCGGGCTGGGGCATCGTGACCATCGTACGGCGCGTACTGAATCAACGTGGCGAGGTGGTCCAGGAAGGCGAGTCCGAGCACTTGGTCGAGCGCCGCCTTGGCTAGCGCCGCCGCCAGCCCGTCGCCGCGCACGGAGCGCATCTCCTACTTCGAGGATGTCGAGTTGGGGGAGCCGCTGGAGACTCCGGCCCTCACCGTTACCGCGGCCCATGTCGCCCTGTTCGAGGGTCTCACCGGCGGCGCGCCGGCGACCGACCCCGACATGGTCCCCGATCTCCTCGCGCTCTGCCTATCGTCGGGCTTGGGCTGGCGCGTGCCGCGGCCGCCGCTGGTCGTCCTCGCCTTCATGGGCTTCGAGTGGAAGTTTCACCTCCCCATCCGGGTCGGCGACACCATCCGCAGCCGCTCGCACACCGCGGCCAAGCGATCCATGAAGGAAGGCGGTGTCGTCTTCGAGGAGCGTGAGATCGTGAACCATCGCGACGAGGTCGTCCAGTCGGGCCGGCTCACGCTCCTGGTGGCCAAGCGGAAGCCGGCATGAGCGGCCGGCCGCGCCACGTCCTCATCCTCACCGCCTCCTATGGCTCGGGCCACAACCGCGTGGCGGAGACGATGTCCACGGAGTTCGAGCGCGCGGGCGCCACCACCAGGGTGGTGGACCACTTCCGCGATCTGGTGCATCCGGCCTTCGACGACGCGAGCCGGAAGATGTACTACACCATGCTGCGCCGCGCCCCCTATCTGTGGGGCGCCGCCTACTGGCTGGGCGACCAGCTCAGCGTGTCCTCGCCGCTGCTGATGGGGCTCAACCGGCTGGGCACGCGCAAGCTCGGTCGCCTCATGCGAGCGGAGCGGCCCGACCACGTAGTCTCCGTCCACCCGACCCCGGTGGCGGCGCTCTCCGAGCTCCGGGTTCGCGGCATGCAGATCCCGCCTCACACCACCGTGTTCACGGACTTCGTCGCCCACACCCAGTGGATCTATCCCAGCGTGGACCGCTACTGTGTGCCCGCCGAGGAGATCGCACACGATCTGACCGCGCGCGGCGTGCCCCGCGCACGAGTCACCGTCACCGGTATCCCGGTGGCGTCCGAGTTCACCCAGCCCACCGACCGGGCGGCCGCTCGGCTGGCCCTGGGACTGTCGCCGCGGCTACCCGTGCTCCTCTTCATGGATGGCTCGGCGGGCGGCTTCGGGCGGCTGGAAGACGCCACCCGCAAGATCCTCCAGATGGAGGAGCCGCTCCAGGCCCTCGTGGTGACCGGACGCGAGGAGCGCCTGGAGGCACGACTGCGCAGTCTGGTGGCGGGACACGAGTCACGCGTGAAGGTGTTCGGCTTCGTGGACAATGTCCGTCAGCTCATGGGCGCGGCCGACTTCCTCGTCACCAAGGCCGGCGGCCTCACGCTGGGCGAAGCCCTCGCCGCCGACCTGCCCGTCATCTCCTTCGGCTCCCTGCCGGGCCAAGAGGCGCGCAATGAGCGTTTCGCGGCCATGGCGGGCGTGGCCCTGGTGGCCGGCTCGGAAGCGCAGCTCCATCGGGTCATCGTGGCCGCGCTACGGGATCCCCTCTTGCTCCGAGACATCCGCGACCGGGTCCGGCTCTATCGCCGCCCGCAGGCGGCCCGCACCATCGTCGATCTGGTGCTCTCGACGGCCGCTCTCGCCCAGGAGCGCGCCTCCTGATCTCAGCATCCTGGCTCGCCGGGCCGCCGCTGGCCTGGGCGGCCTATGCGTGGGGGTCGCATCTCCTCACCCTCGGCAGCGTGTGGCGCGGACCTCGCGCCGGCGCGTCGGTCGCGCTCACCTTCGACGACGGGCCCGACCCCGACACGACCCCCCGCGTGCTGGACATCCTCGCCGCGCATGGCGTGCGGGGCGCCTTCTTCCTCATCGGGCGGCGGGCGGCCGCCGTACCGGCCGTGGCCCGCCGCATCGCCGCCGAGGGCCATGATCTGGGCAACCACACGTGGAGCCATCGGAGCCTCTGGCTGTCCGGCCCCGGTGAGACCGGGCGACAGGTGATCCAGGGCCACGACGCGATCGCCCAGGCCACGGGAACGGCCCCGCGCTTCTTCCGCCCGCCCTGGGGCCTGACCAACCTGGCGCTGTTCCCCACGCTGCGCCGGCTCGGGACTCCCTGCGTGTTCTGGACGGTGCAGCCGGAGGGCGGACGCGCCGCGGAGGCGAGCGTCCAGATCTCCCGCGCCCGGCGGCGCGCCGGACCCGGCGCTATCCTGGATCTGCACGACGCGGACGGCGTGCCCGGGGCGGGGGAGCGCCTCTGTGGGGCGCTGCCGGGCATCATCGCGGGCCTGCGCGGCGCCGGGCTCGGCTTGGTGCCGCTTCGCGACCTGCTGTAAGATTCTCCCAGCTCAAGTGACCCCTCCCGACTGACAAAGGAGTCGCACGATGGCCGCCGATCCGAGACACAAGAGCCGCACCCTTCTCGAGGGCACCGATCGCTCCGCCGCCCGCGCCATGATGAAGGCGGTGGGCTTCACCGACGAGGATCTCGCGCGGCCCCAGATCGGCGTGGCTCATTCGTGGATCGGCACCATGCCCTGCAACTGGAATCACCGGAAGCTCGCGGAGAAGGTCATGCAAGGGGTTCGGGCCGCCGGCGGCACCCCCATCGAGGTCAATACCGTCTCCATCACCGACGGCATCACCATGGGCACCGAGGGCATGAAGGGCTCGCTCATCAGCCGGGAGATCGTGGCCGACTCCGTCGAGCTGGTGGCGCGGAGCCACATGTTCGATGGCCTCGTCACCATCTCCGGCTGCGACAAGACCATCCCCGCCATGACCATGGTGCTCGGACGCGTGAACATCCCCTCCCTGATGCTCTACTGCGGCTCCATCATGTTCGGCCGCTGTGCGGGATCCACCGGCCCCTTCGCCGGGCGCAACCTGACCATCCAGGACGTCTTCGAGGCGGTGGGCGCCTACAATGCGGGCAAGATCTCGCTGGAGCAGTTCAAGGACGTCGAGGACCATGCCTGCCCGGGCGCGGGCGCCTGTGGCGGCCAGTTCACCGCCAACACCATGGCCACCGCCTACGAGATGCTCGGCATGTCGCCCATGGGCTGGAACGGCGTCCCCGCCACGGATCCCAGGAAAGACGAGGTGGCCTTCGAGTCGGGCAAGCTGGTCATGGATCTCCTGCGCAAGGGGATAACGCCCCGCTCCCTGGTCACGCGCAAGAGCTTCGAGAACGCGATCACCGGCGTCATGGCCACCGGCGGCTCCACCAACGCGGTGCTCCACCTCATCGCCACCGCCAAGGACTTCGGGCTCAAGCTGTCCATCGACGACTTCGACCGGATCTCGAAGCGGACGCCCGTGCTGGCCGACCTCAAGCCCTGGGGCAATTACACCGCGCCCGAGATGTACGAGGCGGGCGGCATGCCGGTGGTGGGCAAGCGGCTTCTCGAGGCCGGCCTGCTGCACGCGGGCGAGAAGACGGTCACCGGGCGCAGCATCGGGGACGAGGTGAAAAACGCCGCCGAGCCGGTGGGCCAGAAGGTGATCCGGCGGCTGACCGAGGCCATCAAGCCCACCGGAGGCATCGCCATCCTCCGCGGCAACATCGCCCCGGGCGGCTGCGTGATAAAGCTCTCCGGCCAGACCAAGTATCTCCACCGCGGGCCCGCGCGCGTCTTCGAGGTGGAGGAGGCGGCGTTCAAGGCAGTCAAGACGGGAAAGATCAAGCCCAATGACGTGATCGTCATCCGCAACGAGGGGCCGAAGGGCGGGCCCGGCATGCGGGAGATGCTCCACGTGTCGGGCGCGCTGCAGGGAGCGGGGCTCGGCGACACGGTGGCGCTCATGACGGACGGCCGCTTCTCCGGAGCCACCCACGGCTTCATGATCGCCCACATCGTTCCGGAGGCGGCGGATCGCGGGCCCATCGCCGCCATCCACAACGGCGACACCATCGTCATCGACGTCAAGAAGCGCCGCCTCGACGTGGAGATTTCGGCCGCGGAAATGAAGAAGCGCCTGGCAAAGTGGAAGCCCGCCCGGCCCCGCTACGCGAGCGGCGTCTTCCACAAGTACGCCATCACCGTCGCCAACGCCTCCGAAGGCGCCGTCACCGGCTGATGGCGATCCGCCCGCTGGAGCTTGTTCCCTCCGTCTGCCCGCACGACTGCACCAGCACGTGCGCGCTCGAGGTGGAGCGGGTGGACGAGCGGACCATCGGCCGGGTGCGCGGCTCCCAGCGCAACACGTACACGCGGGGGGTGATCTGCGAGAAGGTGGCCCGCTACGCGGAGCGTACCCATCACCCCGACCGCCTGATGCATCCCATGAAGCGCGTGGGCCCCAAGGGCTCGGGACGGTTCGCCCGCATCTCCTGGGACGAGGCGCTCGACACCGTCGCGCGCGCCTTCCAGGACGCGGCCGCGCGGCACGGCCCGGAAACGGTCTGGCCGTACTACTACGCGGGCACCATGGGCCTGGTGCAGCGGGACGGCATCAACCGGCTCCGGCACGTCATGCGGTACTCCCGCTGGTTCTCGACCATCTGCGTGACGCTGTCCGACAGCGGCTGGATCGCGGGGACGGGCATGAAGCGGGGCGCGGACCTGCGCGAGATCGACGAGCACTCGGACCTGGTGGTGATCTGGGGCGGGAATCCGGTGAATACCCAGGTGAACGTGATGAATCACGCCCTGGCCGCCAAGCGGCGGGGGGCGACGCTCGTGGTGGTGGATCCCTACCGCACCGGCACCGCCGACCATGCCGACCTCCATCTTGCCGTCCGCCCCGGCACCGACGGCGCGCTGGCCTGCGCCGTGATGCACGTCCTCTTCGCGGAAGGCTTCGCCGACTGGGACTACCTGCGCGCGTACACCGACGCGCCGGACGAGCTGGCCCAGCACGTGGCGACGCGGACGCCCGAGTGGGCGGCTGCCATCACCGGGCTCTCCGTCGAGGCGATCACGGACTTCGCGCGCCTCTACGGCCGCACCAGGCGCAGCTTCATCCGCTGTCATCACGGGTTCAGCCGCTCCCGCAACGGCGCCGTCAACATGCACGCGGTGAGCTGCCTGCCCGCCGTGACCGGTGCCTGGCGCTATGAGGGCGGGGGGGCGCTCTACGGGCACACCGCGATCTACCCCCTCGATCGCTCCCTCATCGAGGGGCTGGACGTGGCGGACAAATCCATCCGGGCCCTCGACCAGTCCCGCCTGGGCGCGATCCTGACCGGCGATCCCGCCGCGCTGCACGGCGGGCCCCCGGTGACGGCCATGCTGGTGCAGAACACCAACCCCGCCATGGTCTGCCCGGACCTCAACCTGGTGCACCGGGGACTGGCGCGGGAGGACCTCTTCCTCTGCGTGCACGAGCAGTTCCTCACCGAGACAGCGGCCTTCGCCGACATCGTGCTGCCCGCCACCACCTTCGTCGAGCACGACGACTTCTACACCGCGAGCGGCCACACGTATTTCCAGGTGGCGAAGAAGGTGATCGAGCCGCCCGGGGAGTGCCGCGAGAATCACGAGGTGATCCGAGGCCTGGCCCGCCGGCTGGGCGCCACCCATCCCGGCTTCGAGATGACCCCGTGGGAGATCATGGACTGGACGCTCAAGCGCTCGGGCATGTGGGACGCCGAGACCAACTGGAGCCGGGGCGGCCAGGACTGCGCGCCCCCGTTCCGCAAGGCCCATTTCCTCGACGGGTTCGAGACCGCCGACCGCCGCTTTCACTTCAAGGCCGACTGGAAGCGCTTCGGCGGCCGCTGGGCGGAGATGCCGGTACTCCCCGATCACTTCGACGTGATCGACCGCGCCACCGCGGCCAAGCCCTTCCGGCTGGTGGCTGCCCCCGCGCGGACCTTCCTCAACTCGACCTTCACCGAGACGCCGGGCTCGCTGCGGCGTGAGGTGCGGCCCACCGCATGCATCAATCCGGCCGATTGTGAAGCCCTGGGCCTCGTCGAGGGGGATCGGCTGACCCTCGGCAACGAGCAGGGCGAGGTGATCGTGCACGCGATGCCGCGTGAGGGCCAGCAGCAGGGGGTGGTGGTGGTGGAGGGGGTCTGGCCGAACAAGCACTTCGAGAATCGCCTGGGCATCAACGCGCTCACCAGCAGCGAGCCCGGCTTCCCGCACGGCGGCGCCGTCTTCCACGACACCGCGGTGTGGATACGGAAGTCCTGAAGCGCCCCGCTCTCCGCAGGCTATCCGATCGCGATGTCGAGCCAGCCCTGGGCGGTGACGAGCGCCCGCTCGTCGGCGCGGATCACCACGGTGGTGGTGGCCGACTCGAAGATGGCCGGACCCTTGATCTCCTGGCCGGGTGGCAGCCCGTCCATCTCATGGACCGGCACCTCCATCCAGCGTCCGAGATAGGCGCGGCGGAGGCGGGGGGCGATCGCGGGAGGCGCGGCGGCCCGCGTCTCCTCGGCGGGGAGTGCGGGCAGCCGTCCGACCACGGCCAGCCGCGCGTTGACGAGCACCACTTCCTGGCCGGGCGCGCTGTAGGTGTAGAGCGCCTCGTGGCGCGCGTGGAAGCGGGCCACCACCTGATCCATGAGGTCGGCCGCGTCCATGTCCACGCCGTCCAGCGGCACCGAGATCTCGAAGGTCTGCTCGCCGTAACGCATGTCCGCGGAGCGGCGTACCGCGATCTCGCCCGCGAAGCTCCCGAGCCGTCGCCGCCCTTCCGCCTCCAGCTCCGAAAAACGCTGCCGAAGGCGATCAGACCCGATCTCGCGGGCCTCACCCACATGCGTGCGCACCATCTCGTAACGGAGATCGGTCGCGAGCATGCCCCAGGCCGAGAGCACTGACGCCACCCGCGGGACGATCACCCGGGTGACCTCGAGCATGCGCGCCACGTCGGTGATGTGTAGCCCGGCCGCTCCGCCGAAAGACAGGAGGGCGAAGCGCCGCGGATCCGCGCCCCGGCGGACCGAGACCAGGCGGATTCCCTCCGCCATGTTGGTGTTGACGACGCGACAGATGCCCTCCGCCGCCGCCACCGGGTCGACACCCAGCGCACGCGCGATTCGACCCACCGCGGCCTCGGCCGCCGCCGCGTCCAGCCGGGTTCTCCCGCCCAGGAAGTTGGCGGGATCGAGGAGGCCCAGCACCACGTTGGCGTCGGTGACGGTGGCGTCACGGCCCCCGCGCCCATAGCAGGCGGGCCCGGGCACCGCGCCCGCGCTCTCGGGGCCCACGTGAAGGATGCCCCCCACGTCCACCGTCGCGATGGAGCCGCCGCCCGCGCCCAGCGTGTGGATGTCGATGCTCGGCAGCGCCACCTTGCTGCCGCCCACCGCCTTGTCACCGCTGAGATGCGGCTCGCCGCCCTCCAGCAGCGCGATGTCCGTGCTGGTCCCGCCCATGTCGAAGGTGATGAGATTGCCCGCGCCGATCACGCGCGCGCAGTGCCCGCTTCCCGCGATGCCGCCCGCCGGGCCGGACAGCACGGCCCCGGCGGCCAGACGAATCGAGTCCTCGATGGTCGCGACCCCGCCATGCGACTGCATGATGAGCACGCGGCCGGCATAGCCCGCGTCGGTCAGCCGCTTCTCGAGCCGGCCGAGATAGCCCGCGAGCACGGGTCCCACGTAGGCATTCACCACGGTGGTGCCGAAGCGCTCGTACTCCTTGATCTGCGGGAGCACCTCGGAGGAGAGGGACACGTAGGCCGCCGGCAGCAGGCGCGCGAGGAGCCGTCGCGTGGCCCGCTCGTGGCGCCCGTCCCGGTAGGAATGGAGATAGCAGACGGCGACGGACTCGACCTTGGCCGCGGCCAGCCTCCGCACCGCGGACTCGACCGAGCTCTTGTCCAGCGGCGTCTCGACCTTGCCGTCGAAGCGGATGCGCTCGCGCACGTCGAGCCGCCGTGCACGCGGCACCAGCGGGATGGGAGGCGGCATGCGCAGGTTGTAGCGGTCGTCCTTGAGCCCCTCGCGCATCTCGACGATATCCCGATGGCCGGCGGTGGTGAGCATCCCCACGGTGGCACCCTTGCGCTCGAGGAGGGCATTGGTGGCGACAGTGGTGCCGTGCACGATCAGCTCGGTACGAGCGAGAAGGGTACCCGCGTCCAGGCCGAGCTCGGCGGCGAGCAGCCCGAGGCCGTCGAGCGCGCCGATCGAGGGATCGGAGGGGGTGGAGGCCGACTTCGCCAGCGTGGTGCGTCCCCGCTCATCCACCGCGACCAGGTCTGTGAACGTGCCGCCGACGTCGATTCCGACCCTGTACATGCTAAGGCCTCCCGCGATGGGCGGACGACGGGGCTGACTTGATATACGGTCGCCGCAAGCGGCGACCTTTATTTGGTGGCTTCGCATCTTTCGGGTTGCGCCCGGTGGAAGTGCGCCCGTTCTTGCCGGTGATGAGGCCGTTGTCTGCGTCTCGCTGGCGCGCGGCGGGGTCGCGCCGGCGTGGATCTCCGTAGCCGCCGCCGCCGGCGGACTCCACCAGGAATACGGTGCCGGGGAGCACGGGCACGCCCACCTCCTTGGTCTTGAGGAAGCGGGTGCGGCCGCGCGCGACCATCCGATAACGGTGGGGGAGGCCGTCCTTCCCGCCGAGAATGCCGTACGAAGGATGCCGGACCCCGTCACCCGCGGTATTGGCGCGGCCCTCCTCGGTGGTCTCCACCTTCAGGGTAAGCAGAGACCCTACCCCTCCGCGATGGCGCCCGTCGCCGGGGGAGTCGGGACGGAACTCGTGGCGCTCGAAGAAGAGGGGGAAGCGCGTTTCCGCCACTTCCACGCTCCCGAACTTGATGCCGCCCGCCGCCTGACCCTCGCCCGCGGTTTCCCAGCCGTCGCCGGCCACGCAGGCGCCGCCGCCGCCCCGCGCGTGGAAGAGGTGCCAGATGAAGGGGCGCTTCGTCCGCGGGTTCACTCCCGAGATGGCGATGCGGAAGCGCCGCGACCAGCCGGCCAGCACGCGCTCCGGGCAGCTCTTGGCCAGCGCTTTGATCACCGCCTCGGCGATTTCCTGGGCGCAATGGTTGGTGGCGAGCGTCACCGGCGCGGGCGGATGCGGCCACACCACGCTGCCCTGGCGCGCCTTCACCGTCACCGGACGGAAAGTACCCTCGTTCTTGGGTGTCCGCGGGTCGATCAGGTAGGCGAGCGCCATGTGGACGGCCGAGATGGTGTTTGGGTAGGACGAGTTCACGAAGCCGATGACCTGGTCGCGGCTCTCGGTGAGATCCACCACCAGCGAGTCCCCCTTCTTGGTCACGGTGGCGCGGATGGCGATGTCCTCGATCCCATGCCCGTCGTCGTCGAGCACCGCCTCCCCGCGGAACACCCCGTCCTTCCACTGCCGGATGCACGCGCGCGCCTGGCGCTCGGCGCCATCCAGCACCTCGTCCACGGCGGCGAGCGCGGTGGACAGTCCGTATTCCTCGATCAGACGCAGGATGCGGCGCTCGCCCATCCGGGTCGAGCCGATCATGGCGTTGAGGTCGCCCTTGAAGTCGCGCGGGTGCCGCACGTTGAGCGCGACCGTCTCGAGCACGTCGTCGCGCAGGACCCCCGCGTCGTAGAGCTTGAGGGGAGGGATACGCACGCCCTCCTGCCAGATCTCGGTGGCGCCGGGGTTGTAGCCGCCGTGGGTGGCGCCTCCGATATCGTGCTGGTGGGCGCGGTTGATGGACCAGAAGACGACCCGGTCCTCCGCGAACACGGGCAGCAGCACGGTGAGGTCCGGTAGATGGTTGTTGCCGTGATAGGGATCGTTCAAGAGGAAGAGGTCGCCGGGATGAATGCGCCCGGCGAAGTACTCCGACACCGACTGCACCGCCCACGGGAGCGCCCCTACATGGATGGGCACGTGCTCGGCCTGGGCGGCAAGCCGGCCCTGGCCGTCGAAGACCGCGGTGGAAAAATCCCGGCTCGAGTTGAGGATCTGAGAGTAGGCGGTGCGGAGCATTGCCTCGCCCATCTCCTGGACAATACCCTCGAGCCGGTGCTGGATCACGGACACGGTGATGCGGTCGGGTGTCATCATGGGTGTAATTTACATCGAGAACGGCACCGCGGTATACGGTGCCGACGACGCGCCGTGGGACCTCCCGATGGCGCTGTCGGTGATCTACTCGCTCCCGCCGGTGATCTTCTACTGCATCTTCCGTCGCTACCTCACCCACGGCCTCGTGTCCGGGGCGGTGCAGGGGACCTAGTCGGGCGAGCGGCCGGGGTCGCCGCCGGCCCCCTTGCGGAGCGCCTCCCAGAGCCGGGCGGGCGTGACGGGCACCCGGGTGATCTCCGCGCCGCGGTCGGCGAGGGCATCCTCCACCGCATTGGCGATCGCGGCCGGTGGCGCGATGATGCCGCTCTCTCCCACCCCCTTGATGCCAAGCTCGTTCCGCGTGGAGGGGAACGACACGGCGATCGTCTCCAGCGGGGGCAGGTCGGCCGCGGTGGGAATGGCGTAGTCCATGAAGCTCCCGGTGAGGAGCTGTCCCTCGCCATCGTGCACCAGCTCCTCGCAGAGCGCGGTGCCGATGCCCTGAGCCATCCCGCCCTGGAGCTGGCCCTCCACCACCAGGGGATTGATGGCCCGCCCGCAGTCATGGAGGGCGAGATAGCGAAGAATGCGCACCGCGCCCGTCTCCCGGTCCACCTCCAGCGCGCAGGCATGCGCGCCGAACGCGAAGGTGACGGACTCGGGCGAGAAGTATCCGCAGGCCTGGAGCCCCGGCTGACCCTCGCGCACCAGGGTCTTGTTGCGCACTGCCGCCCGCGCCACTTCGCCGAGGGCCAGGCCCCGCTGGGGCATGCCGGCCACGTGCAGGCGCCCGCCCGCGAGCACCACGTCGGCGGGCGCACATTCGAGCATCTCGGCGGCGACCCGCCGCGCCTTGTCGGCGACTTCGCGTGAGGACTTGGCCACGGCGGGGCCCGCGTTGGCGGCCACCCGGCTGCCGCCGGTGCCATTGCCGAAGGGAAGCAGGGCGGTGTCACCCGCGACCACGGTCACCCGGGGGAGCTCCACGCCCAGCTCGGCGGCTGCGATCTGCGCCATGGTGGTCTCGTGCGCCTGCCCCTGCGAGGAGACGCCGATGATGACCTGCACGTTGCCGGCCCCGTCCACTCGCACGTCTGCGCCCTCGAAGGGGCCGACGCCGGTGCCCTGGACATAGCAGCCGAGGCCGACTCCGAGCGGCGTGGCGCTCCCGCGCCGGTCCGCCTGCCGCTTCCGCCAGCCCGCATAGTCGAACGCCTCCAGGAGCCGCTCGAAGGAGCCCGGATAGTCTGCCGGGTCATAGGAGATGGGCGTGCCGTCTCGATAGATGAGCCCGGTGCGATACGGCATCTCGTCGGGACGGACGAAGTTTCGCCGGCGGATCTCCGCCGGATCGAGGCCCAGACGCCGCGCCGCTCGGTCGATGAGCCGCTCCATCACGAAAGCCGCCTCCGGACGTCCCGACCCACGATAGGCGCCGCCGAAGAGGGTGTGGGAGACCACGTTCTGGCCCGAGGCGACGAGATGCGGCACGCGGTAGGGTCCGGGCAGATGGTTGATGGTGTTCCGCGTGATCACCTCGCCGAGCGGAAGATAGGCGCCGTGGTCGCGGGCGAAGGCCGTCTCGATGGCCACGATGCGCCCGTGGCCGTCCACTCCAAGTCGGGCGTGGTGACGCTGGCCTCGATCCGGCGAGCCGCTGAGGAAATGCTCCCGCCGCGACTCCGTCCATCTCAGAGTGCGCCCGAGCCGGCGCGCCGCCGCGGCCAGGATGATGTCCTCGGCGTAGGTATGGCCCTTGATGCCGAACCCGCCGCCCGAGTCGGTGCAGATGATCCGGACGCGCTCCTCCGGGAGATCGAGCGCTCCCGCGATCGCGCCGCGAAGCCCATAGGGCGACTGGCTCGGAATCCAGATCGTGAAACGGCCGTCCGGGCCCTCCGGCACCACGACGATCCCGCGCGGCTCGAGCGGCGCGCCCGCGACTCGAGCCAGGTCCAGGTCCGCCTCGACCACGACCTCGGCCGTTCTCAGCGCGACGGCCGGCTCGCCCACCTGGGCGGACGACGGCCCGGCGACATTGTCCGGCCATCCTTCGAAGACCCGCGGCGCACCCGCTGCAGTCGCGGCGGCGAGTCCGGCCGCCGTCGGCAGAGGCACGTAGTCGACCCCCACCGCCTCCGCCGCATCGGCGGCGAGATATGGCGTCTCGGCGAGCACCACCGCCACGATCTCGCCGGTGTGGCGGACCATCGGATCCGCGAATACGGACTGGGGCGCGCTCCGGAAGGAGGCGGGCGACGGGGTGGCCGCCGGGATGGGTCGCTGGCACTCGGGCAGGTCGGCGGCGGTGAGCACCGCGACCACGCCCGGCATGCCGCGCGCCGCGGCGGCGTCGATCCGCTCCACCCGGGCATGGGCATACGGGCTCCGGACGAACGCGGCGTGCAGGCTGCCGGGCACGCGCAAGTCGTCCACGTAGCGCCCGCGTCCGGTGATGAATCGCTGGTCTTCCGTGCGGAGATCGGGACGGCCGAAGGGGGAAGTCATCGCGGGGACGGAGTATACCGCAGCCGGATGCTAAGATACTGACATGTCGCAGATTCCCAAGCGCAGCGCTCGCTTCATGGCGGCCTTTCGCGAGCGCATCCTGGTTCTCGATGGCGCCATGGGCACCATGATCCAGGGGCGCAACCTCACCGCCGAGGACTTCGGCGGTCCGCAGATGGAAGGATGCAACGAGAACCTGAATCTCACGCGCCCGGATGTGATCCAGGCCATCCACGAGGCTTACCTCGACGCCGGCGCGGACATGATCTCGACCAATTCCTTCGGGTGTGCACCCTATGTGCTAGCCGAATATGGCCTCGCGGACAAGACCGAGGAGATCGCCGCCGCCGCCGCCCGCATTGCCCGAGCCGCCGCCGACGGGCGCTCGACCCCGGAGCGTCCCCGGTTCGTGGTGGGCGCAATGGGCCCCGGCACGCGCACCATCACGGTCACCGGCGGTGTCACCTTCGACGAGGTGCGCGACGGCTACCACGCCCAGGCCAAAGGGCTGATCGCGGGCGGTGCGGACGCGCTGCTGCTGGAAACCTGCCAGGACACGCTCAACGTCAAGGCGGCGGCCATCGGGATCCGCCAGGCCATGGGCGAGGCGGGCCTCGACCTGCCCTTCATGGTCAGCGGCACCATCGAGCCCATGGGGACCATGCTGGCGGGGCAGGGCGTGGACGCGCTGTACGCCTCGGTCGAGCACCTCGATCTCTTCTCCATCGGGCTCAACTGCGCCACCGGTCCCGAGTTCATGACCGACCACCTGCGCACGCTCTCGAGCCTCGCCACCTGTCTCGTCAGCGTCTACCCCAACGCCGGCCTGCCCGACGAGCTCGGCCAGTACGAGGAGACGCCGGAGAGCCTCGCCCTGAAGATGCGGCGCTTCGTGGACGAGGGCTGGGTGAATCTGGTCGGAGGCTGCTGCGGGACCACCCCCGCGCACACGCGCGCGCTGGCCCGGCTGGTGCAGGGGAAGCCGCCGCGCCGGCCCGCGGAGCGCCTGGCCGCCGCGGTGAGCGGTATCGAGGTCGTCTATCCGGGGGATGACAACCGCCCGCTCCTGGTGGGCGAGCGCACCAACGTGATCGGGTCACGCAAGTTCAAGGACCTGATCGTGGAGGACAAGTTCGAGGAGGCGGCGGAGGTAGGCCGCGCCCAGGTACGGGGCGGCGGCCAGGTGCTGGATGTGTGCCTCGCCAACCCCGATCGCGACGAGAACACCGACATGTTGCGCTTCCTCGACCGGCTCACGCGCAAGGTCAAGGCGCCGCTCATGATCGACTCGACGGACGCCGCCGTGCTCGAGGCGGCCCTCCGGATGTGCCAGGGCAAGGCCATCGTGAACTCGATCAACCTCGAGGATGGCGAGGAGCGCTTCGAGAAGGTGGTGCCGCTGCTCCGGACCTACGGGGCCGCCGTGGTGGTGGGCTGCATCGACGAGGACAAGCAGCAGGGGATGGCCGTCACCCGCGAGCGCAAGCTCCAAGTAGCCGAGCGGTCGTTCTCACTGCTCACCGGGAAATACGGGCTGCCCGCCCGCGACCTCATCTTCGACCCGCTGGTCTTCCCGGTGGGCACCGGCGACGCCAACTACGTGGGCTCCGCGGTGGAGACCATCGAGGGGCTGCGCGCCATCAAGGCGCGCTTTCCGGAGTGCCGGACCATCCTGGGCATCTCGAACGTCTCCTTCGGGCTCCCCCCTGCCGGCCGCGAGGTCCTCAACGCGGTCTTCCTCTACCACTGCACCAAGGCGGGCCTCGACTACGCCATCGTGAACACCGAGCGCCTGGAGCGCTACGCCTCCATTCCCGAGGAGGAGCGCCGGCTGGCCGAGGACCTCATCTGGATGCGGGGGGCCGACCCGGTGGCCGCCTTCGCCGCCTACTTCCGCGGCAAGAAGAAGGAGCCCCGAGTGGCCGGGACCGCGCTGCCACTGGACGAGCGCCTGGCCCGCTATATCGTGGAGGGCTCCCGCGACGGGCTGGTGGAAGATCTCGAGACGAAGCGCGGCGAGGCGGCTCCGCTGGACATCATCAACGGCCCCTTGATGAAGGGCATGGAAGAGGTCGGACGCCTCTTCAACGACAACCAGCTCATCGTGGCCGAGGTGCTCCAGTCCGCGGAAGCCATGAAGACGGCGGTGGGCCACCTCGAGCAGTTCATGGAGCGGACGGAGAGCGCCACCCGCGGCAGCATCGTGCTCGCCACCGTCAAGGGCGACGTGCACGATATCGGCAAGAATCTGGTCGAGATCATCTGGAAGAACAACGGCTACCGGATCATCAACCTGGGCATCAAGGTGCCGCCCGAGGATCTGATCGCCGCGTATCACGCGCACAAGCCCGATGCCTTCGGGCTGTCCGGGCTCCTCGTGAAGTCCGCTCAGCAGATGGTGCTCACCGCCCAGGACCTGCGCGCGGCGGGCATCGACATCCCGCTCTTCGTGGGAGGCGCGGCGCTCACCCGGAAGTTCACCGCCACCCGCATCGCGCCCGAGTATCCCGGCGCCACCATCTATGCCAAGGACGCGATGGACGGGCTGGACCTGGCCAACCGCCTCTTCGGCGCGACGACGCGGGAGGCGCTCCTCGCCGGCATCGTCGAGCAGCAGGCGGCGCTCCGGGCGGGGGACGAGGCGCCCGCCTCCGCGGCCGGAGCCGTCGAGCCGCGGCCCGACCGATCGGCGGTGTCTCGCACCGTTCCGGTGCCGCGGCCGCCGGACCTCGACCTCCACGTATTGCGCGACGTGCCGCTCACTCACGTCTATCCGTACCTCAACCTCCAGATGCTCCTGGGCAAGCATCTGGGCCTCAAGGGCTCGGTGGCGCGCCTGCTGGAGGAGGGCGACCTCAAGACGGTGGAGCTGCGCGCCATGGTGCAAGCGCTCCAGGATGAGGCCGCCGCGCGCGGTCTCATCCGCGCCGACGGGCTCTATCGCTTCTACGAGGCCAATGCCGCGGGCAACCGGCTCCTTCTCTACGAGGGCGGCCGCGAGGTTGCCCACTTCGACTTTCCCCGCCAGCGGGCGGGCGAGCGTCTTTGCCTCACCGACTACGTACGTGACGTCGACAGCGGAGAGCGCGACCATGTCGCCATCTTCGCCGTCACCTGCGGCGCGGGGATTCGCACGCAGGCGGAGCAGTGGAAGAACGACGGGCAGTACCTCCGCTCCCACGCGCTGCAGGCCCTGGCCATCGAGTGCGCGGAGGCGTTCGCGGAGATGCTCCACGCGCGGCTCCGCACCCAGTGGGGCTTCCCCGATCCGCCCGACCTCACCATGGCCGACCGACTCAAGGCGCGCTATCGGGGTCTGCGGGTGTCCCCGGGGTATCCCGCCTGCCCCGAGCTGACGGACCAGCGCACCATCTTCTCCCTCCTCGGGCCGGAGCGCATCGGGCTCGCTCTCACCGAGGGCTGCATGATGGATCCGGAGGCGTCCGTGTCGGCGCTCGTCTTCCACCATCCGGAGGCAAAGTATTTCAAGGCCGACGAGGGCGCCGCGTCGGACTGATGGTGGCGACCGCGGTGGAGGGCGTCAGCCCGCGCTTCCTCTCGCTCCTGTCCCAGGAAGATCTTGCCGCGCGGCGCGTCCTCGACGTGGGCTGCGGGGCGGGCCGCGTCGCGCTGGCGCTCGCGCCGGCCGCTCACTGGGTGGTCGGGCTCGACCGGGAAAACGACCTGATCGCGGAGGCCCGGGGGCGGGCGGAGCGGGCCGGGCTCGCCAATGTCGAGTTCCACGTGGCCGACGTGGAAAAGGAGGACTATCACTCCTGGGACCCCGGCCTCGTCACTGCCCACCTCATTGCGTCGGACGCCATCATCGAGCGGTCGGGCCGCGCGCTTCCCTCCGGGGGATGCCTCGCCATGGTCGCCTTCCACGTGGACCAGTGGCGCGAGACCGGCAAGGTCTCACGCTTCGCCTATGACGAGGACCGCATGCGCGCGGCGCTCGAGCGCGCCGGCTTCTCGGTGGAAGCCCTCGAGGTGGAGCGGTCGGTGCAACGCTTCGAATCGGTGGAGGAGGCGCTGGCGGCGGCGGTGGGACTGCAGGAGCGCTGGCGCGCCGACGGCCGGTGGTTCCGCTATATCGAGTTCCTGGAGTCCGGCGGACGTACGCTGACTCGCAGCCACCTCATCGTGAAGGCGCGCCGGCCATGATCGCGGCGGCGCTCACCGAGGCGATCAAGGCGCAGGCGCTCACGCTCGGCTTCGACCTGGTGGCGGTGGGGCCCGCCGATCCGCCCGAGCATGCGGACAGCTTTCGCCGCTGGATCGACGCGGGCCATGCCGGCACCATGGGCTACCTGGAGCGGCGCCTGCCCGAGCGCGTGGATCCGCGGCGTGTGCTCGCGGACGCGCGCTCGGTGGTCACGGTGGCGTTGAACTACCATCAAGGCGAGTCGCCGGACGCGTCGTGGAAGGCGGTGGCCCGTTACGCGTGGGGCCAGGACTACCACGACGTGATGACGCCTCGGCTCGAGGCGCTGGCCCGCTTCATCGGCGAGGCGGCCGGCGCGCGCGGTAAGTGCTACGTGGACACCGGCCCGCTCCTCGAGCGTGACCTGGCCGCGCGCGCCGGGCTCGGCTGGGTGGGCAAGAACACCATGTTGCTCAACCCGGGGCTGGGGTCCTGGTTCTTCATCGGCGTGCTCCTGACCACCGCCGAGCTTGTCTACGGGGAGCCCCTGCCGGACCGTTGCGGGACCTGCCGGGCCTGCCTCGACGCCTGCCCCACCGACGCCTTCCCCGCCCCCTATGTGCTCGACGCGCGCCGCTGTATCTCCTATCTGACCATCGAGCATCGCGGCGACATCGAGCCCGCGCTCGCGGCGAAGATGGGCGAGTGGCAGTTCGGCTGCGACATCTGTCAGGACGTCTGCCCGTGGAATCGCCGGGCGCCGGTGACCCGGGAAGCCGCCTTCCAGCCCACCGCGCCGTATCCGGGGGCGGCCGCGGTGGCCGGCATGGACGACGAGGCGTTCCGGGCGCGCTTCGCCGGCACGCCGCTGACCCGGCCCAAGGCCCAGGGCATGCGCCGCAATGCCCGGATCGCCCTGGACAATGCCGGCCACGCGCGCGCCGGCCTGCCGCCCGTCGATCCGAAGTGATCGGCGCCGTCACCGTCTTCTGCGGCTCCAGCGACCGCGTGGCGGCCGCCTACTTCGAGGCCGCCCGCGAGCTGGGCGAAAAGCTCGCGCGGCGGCGATGGCGGCTCATCTACGGCGGGGGTGGGCTGGGCCTCATGGGCGCGCTGGCCCGCGCGGTGCTCGGCGCCGGCGGTGAGGTGGTCGGCGTCATTCCCAAGGCGCTGCTGGATCTCGGGGTGGGGGAGGACACGGTGACCGAGCTCATGGTCACCGAGGGCCTGCGCGACCGGAAAGCCATCATGGACACGCGGGGCGACGCGTTCGTGGCCCTGCCCGGCGGCCTGGGTACCCTCGAGGAAATCCTCGAGGTCATGGCGCTCAAGCAGCTCGGCTATCACCGGAAGCCCATCGCCGTCCTGGACCTCGACGGCTTCTATCAGCCACTGTGGGGCCAGATCCAGCGGGGCATCGACACGGGCTTCATCAAGCCCGAGTATCTCGATCTCTGGTATCCGGCCCCGGACGTGGACGCGTTGCTTCGCTACCTCGAGGGGTATGCTCCCCACGGCTATGGCGCCAAGTGGCCCTGACCTCGGACGGCCGTGCTACAATTTCGACGGTCAGGAGGAGAGTCATGGCCATTCTCAAGGTCGCCCGTCTCGGTCATCCCGTGCTGCGTCAGGTGGCCGAACCCATCGATGTCGATGCCATCCGCTCGCCCGAGACCCAGCGGCTCGTGGACGATCTCATCGAGACCATGCGCGAGTACAACGGAGCCGGCCTCGCCGCCACCCAGGTGCACGTGCCCATGCAGGTGTGCGTCATCGAGGTGAAGGACAATCCCCGATATCCCGACGCGGAGTCCGTCCCGCTCACCGTTCTCATCAATCCCGTGGTGACCCCGCTCACCGCCGAGATGGAAGAGGGGTGGGAAGGGTGTCTCTCGGTGCCCGACATGCGCGGCGTCGTTCCCCGCTACACGGCAGTGCGTCTCGAGGCGTATGACCGCGAAGCGAACCGGATCGACATGGTCGCCAAGGAGTTCTTCGCGCGCGTGATCCAGCACGAGACCGATCACCTGCGCGGATTGGTCTACCTCGACCGGATGAAGGACCTCTCGACCCTCACCCACCTGGCGGAGTGGAACAAGTACTGGATGGGGCTCGAGGAGCAGGACGACTAGGGAGTGAGGCGCGTGGTGGCGGTGGTGAAGGACCTCTTCTTCGTGGCCCGCATCCGGGAGACGGCGAAGCTGGTCGGCACCCCGCTCGGCTTCGCGCGCAGTCCTGAGGAGCTCACCGCCGCGCTCGAGGGCGAGCCCCCCGGCCTGGTGATCATCGACCTCACCACCCCGGGGTGGGATCACGCGGCGCTCCTGGCCACGGTGGCGGCCCGGGCTCCGGGCGTCCCGGTGCTGGGTTACACCACCCATGTCCTCGCGCGCCAGACCCAGCCGCTCCACGATCGCTGCGATCGCGTGGTCACCAAGGAAACGTTGACCCAGGAGCTCCCCCAGATCCTCCGGGAGGGCGTGCCCGCATGACTGCTCAAGAGTTCGTGCAGGCCCTCGACCGGGAGAACCAGGCGCTGCTCCGGCGGCTCGAGCCCGAGGCCACGCTCAAGCCCGAGGTCGAGGGCAGCCTCACCGTGCTGAACCTCCTGAAGGTGGCGCTCAAGAACGAGGTGGAGGCCACCGAGATCGCCGCGCGCTGGCTGGTGCGGACCGACGACGTCGACGTGAAGCTGGCCTTCGCCCGGCAGGCCGGGGACGAAGCCAAGCATTACCGCTTGATCGCGGACCGCCTGCGCGAGCTGGGCTTCGATGCCAGCGGCTTCGATCCCCTCGCCAAGGGCTATGGTCCGCTCTTCCAGTACCTCGACTCGCTCGAGACCACGGTGGAGCGCGTGGCCGCGGGCCAGTTCACCCGCGAGGCCATCGCGGTGGTGAAGAACCGCCAGTTCATCGAGTTCTGCGAGCGGGCAGGGGACGACGCCACCGCCGCCCTCTATCGGCAGACCATCGAGCCGGACGAGCGCTTCCACCACGAGCTGGGCCGGCGGCTCCTGCTCCGCTTCGCCACCAGCCCGGAAGCGCAGGAGGCCGCCCGCCGCGCGGCGGCCCGGACGCTCTCGCTCGCGGAGGAGCTCCAGACGGCGGCGCTCCGCACCGCGGGCATCCACCACGCCCCGGGTTGCTGATGAGCGCGGAACCGTCGCTCACCGCCTGGGCCGCCGAGGTCGAGCGCCCCGACACCGACATCAATCTCTCGCGCGCCGCGCTGGCGCTCTCTCGCATGGAGTATCCCGAGCTGGACGCCGAGCGATATCTGCGCCGGCTCGACGGGCTGGCGGCGGACGTGGCGAGCCATCCGGGCGGCGGGACTCCCCTCGAGCGCCTGCACCGGTTGCGGGAGTATCTCTTTGCCGAGCAGGGCTTCAAGGGAAATCGCGACGACTATTTCGACCCGCGGAACAGCTTTCTTTCCGACGTGCTGGACCGTCGGGTGGGAATTCCCATCTCGCTGTCCCTCGTCCTCATCGAGGTGGGAAAGCGGCTCGACCTTCCCATGGAAGGCATCGGGCTGCCCGGTCACTTCATCACCGGCGTACGGCTCGACGAGTCGCCGATCCTGCTCGATCCCTTCCACGGCGGGGCCATCCTGACGCCGGAGAGCTGCCGGGAGGTGGTGTCGCGCGCACTCGGCAAGCGTGTCCGCCTCACCGAGGCGTCCTTCGTGCCGGTAGGCGACCGCCAGTTCCTCACCCGCATGCTCGCGAACCTCAAGGCCATCTACTGGCGTCGGGAAGACTGGCCCCGGGCGGTGGCGGTGAGCGACCGGATGCTCATCCTCGATCCCGCGTCCGGGGTCGAGCGACGCGACCGCGGCATCGCGCTGGCCAAGGCGGGGGACTATCGCCGCGGCCTCGCCGACTGGGAGCGCTACGTCACGGAGTTCCCCGACGCTCCTGACAACGCCGAGATGCGCGGGCATCTCCGCCACATCCGCCAGAAGCTCTCCGAGCTGAACTGAGGCCTCCGGTGCGCGTCCGCGGAGGTCCCAATGTCTTCGGCTTCTCGGTCGGCATCCTCATGCTGGATACTCGCTTCCCGCGCATCCCCGGGGACATGGGCAATGCCGGGACCTTCGACTTCCCCGTGCGCTATCACCGGGTGGACGGGGCGTCTCCCGACAAGGTGGTGCGGGGCGGCCACCGGACGCTGCTGCCCTCCTTCATCGAGGGCGCGCGCCTTCTCGAGCGCGAGGGGGTCCGGGCCATCACTACCAACTGCGGCTTCCTCGCCAAGTTCCAGGGCGAGATGGCGGCGGCGGTGTCGGTGCCCGTCTTCACGTCGAGCCTCATGCTCGTGCCGCTGGTCCACCGCATGCTGCCCCCCGGGCGCGCGGTGGGCATCATGACCGTGGACGCCTCCTCGCTCCGGCCGGAGCACTACGCGGGGGCGGGGATCGGTTCCGACATTCCCACCGTGGTGGCGGGGCTCGAGACGGAAAAAGAGTTCACCCGGGTGATGCTCGACAATCTGCTCGAGCTGGACGTCGAGGCCGCGCGCCAGGAGCATCTCACCGTGGCGCGGCGGCTCGTGGCGGAGCACCCGGAGATCGGCGCGCTCGTGCTCGAGTGCACCAATATGCCGCCGTACCGCGCGGATATCCAGCACGCCACGGGGCTCCCCGTCTTCGACATCACGACGTTGGTGACGATGGTGCATGACGCCGTGCGCGACGGGCTGCCGCCCCGGCCCGCATGACCTTTGACCCACACCTTTGACAGGAGGCTCATCCCGATGGTCAAGAAGACGTCTACCGTGCTTGGCGCGATCGCGCTCCTGGCCGCGTCCGCCCTGCCCGCCCTCGCGCAGCAGTCCCTCACGTGGACCGCGGGCGCGGTGGGCGGCGGCTGGTACACCATCTCCGGGGGCATGGCGGAGCTGATGCGCGAGAAGGCCGGACTCAATATCAAGGTGGTGCCGGGCGGCGGGACCCAGAACCCCGTGCTGGTGCAGTCCGGTGAGGCCGAGATCGGGATGGGGCTGCCGCCGCTGCTCGGGGCGGCCTTTCGCGGTGAGGACCCGTATACCGGCAAAGCGATGCCCGACCTCCGCGCCATCGCCGGCAATATGAGCCTCAACACCTTTCACTTCTACGTCGCCAACGACTCACCCTACGCCAAGATGAGCATGGAGGAGATCATCAAGGGCAAGAAGCCCATCCGCCTTGCCATCTCCAAGCCGGGCTCGTCCGACGTGTGGGTGTTCGAGAAGGTGATGGTGCACTACGGCCTCTGCTCGGGCGCCAAGATCGAGGACTGCTACAAGGCCTGGGAAGCGGCGGGGGCGAAGTTCTTCCGCGGCTCCTATTCCGAGCAGTCGGGCGCCTTCAAGGACCGGAACGTGGATGGGACCTTCACCTTCCTCGCGCTGCCCGGCGCCTCCATCACCGAGGCCTCGGTGGGCCGCGATTTGAAGCTCCTGGCCTTTCCCAAGCCCTTGCTCGAGTACCTCGGCAAGTTCGGGCTGGGGGAGGGCGTGATTCCCGCCGGCACCTATCCCAAGGCAGCCAACGGCAACGAGCCGGTGGTGTCGGCCACCATGGGCACGACCATCACGGTATCCACCAAGATGTCCAACGACACCGCCTACACCCTGGCCAAGACCCTGAACGAGAACGTGGACCGGGTGCGGAAGATCCACGGCAGCCTCGCCGACTACGAGCCCTCCAAGGGCCATCTTTTCCTGGGGGTGGCGCTCCACCCCGGCGCCGAGCGCTACTACAAGGAAAAGGGCTGGGTGAAGTAGCGAGCCGACACGGAGTCCCTCGCTCGGACTCGCGATCCCGCAATCGCTGCTCGTGCGGGCGGACCGGCTGATTCAGCGATCGGCTAGTATGCGCCTCGCGGGAGCGCGGTCTCCCCCTACTTTTTCCGGATCATTGAGATCGACGTCGTAGAGGGAATCATGCGCGCTACCCGGCGCCACGTAAGATCACGAGTACAATCCCGGGCACGAGTGCAGGGTCGGATGCTATCCTCGCCGCTCGGGAGACGACGAAATCAGGACGTTAACCGGCACTATTTACTGGGCCACCGGGGCGTACGCCGCTCTGGCCTCCGCCATTCACCTCTACACCGCGGGCTACGGAGTCTTCGAGCCGCGCATCCAGCGCTCGATGCATCTCCTCTTCCTCGTCCCGCTCGTCTTCCTGGCCTTCCCGTTCAACCAGAAGTCGCCTCGCCACCGGCCCAGCGGGCCGGACTGGATCTGGGCGACCATGGCCTGGCTCGGCAGCGCCTACCTCATCTGGGATCACTCCCGGCTGGATCACCGCTGGGAGGGCGCCTCGCCGGTGCTCCCCGTCGAGGTCGTGCTGGGCTCGATGATGGCCGTGCTCATCATCGAGGGGTGCCGCCGCTCGCTGTCCCCCTGGATGGCGCTGACGATCTCGCTGTCCCTCGTCTACCTCGCCACCAGCCAGTGGATCCCGGGTCTCTTCAACTTCAAGGGCTACACCTTCCCCCGCATGGTCGAGTTCGTTTATCTCGCCGGCGACGAGGGGATGTACGGCTTTCTCACCGGTATCTCCGCGAACATCCTCTTCATCTACGTCCTCTTCGCCTCGGTGATGATGCGGGCCGGCGTCGGGGAGTGGGTGATCGACGTGGCGGTGGGCCTGGCCGGCTGGGCGCGCGGCGGCCCCGCCAAGATCGCGGTGATCGGCTCCGCGCTGTTCGGGACCATCTCGGGCTCGACGGTGGCCAATGTCTACGCCACCGGCTCCTTCACCATCCCGCTCATGAAGAAGGGCGGCTACTCGGCCAAGAACGCCGCCGCCATCGAGGCCATCGCGGGCACCGGGGGCCAGATCATGCCGCCGGTGATGGGCGCGGGCGTCTTCATCATGGCGGAGATCACCGGCATCTCCTACTTCGAGATCATCAAGGCCGCCGCCATCCCCGCCATCCTCTACTACACCGGCCTCTTCGCCATGGTCCATTTCCTCGCCCTCCGCTACGGAGTGCAGGCGGTCCCGCTGAGCGAACGACCCTCGTGGCGCCCGGTGCTCCGGCGGGGCTACTTCGCGATCCCGTTCGTGATGATCGTCTATCTCCTCGCCGAGGGGTACTCGCCCACGGGCGCCGCCTTCTACACCATCGTGGTCACCTTCGTCCTGTCCTTCTTCGACCGCTCGACCTGGATGACCCCGCGCAAGTGCTGGCACGCGCTCGTCGAGGCGGCCTTCAGCGCCGCCACCATCGCGGTGGCGCTGGCGGGCTCGGGCATGATTGTCGGAGTGCTCACGCGCACCGGCGCGGCGCTGGCCTTCGGCGGCACCGTGGTCAACTGGGCCGGGGGCATCCTGCTCGTCGCCATGGTCCTGGTCTTCCTGGTGGTCTCGGTGCTCGGCACCGGCATCCCCACCACCGCCGCCTATGTGATCGCGGTGACGGTGGGCGCGGCGGCCCTGGGAAATCTCGGCGTGAGTCTCCTCGCCGCCCACCTCTTCGTCTTCTACTACGCGGTGCTCTCCGACCTCACCCCGCCCGATGCCGTCACCGCCTTCGCCGCCGCCAATATCGCGGGGGCGGACATGTTCGCCACGGGCATCGAGGCTTTCCGTCTCGGCATCGCGGGCTTCCTGGTGCCCTTCGCCTTCGTCTTCCACCCCGAGCTCCTGCTCAGGGGTGACTGGGGTCAGATCCTCCTCATGTCGGCCTTCGCCGCGGTCTCCGCCACCGCCCTGGCCTCGATGGTAGTGGGGCATGGCTGGGGCCCGCTCGGCTGGGGATTGCGGGGCATCTGCCTCGTCTCCGCCTCCATGCTGGTGATGCGGGCGCTCGCCTTCCAGGTCGCGGGGCTGGTCCTCTATGCGGCCGTGCTCGGCTGGGGCGCCTGGAGCCGCCGCGGCGAGCGCGCCCCCGTCACGGCCGCCTGAGGCGCTCGAGCAGGACGGCGTCCGCGGGGGGAAACTCGTAGCGACCGAGCTCGGCCGGCGCCGCCCACGCCATCTCCTGACCCTCGAGGGGGCGCGGCTCGCCCTCGATGGCGCAGCGGAAGAACTCGATCCGGACGTGCATGTCCGGATAGTGCCACTCGACGACCTCCACCGGCTCCCCCACGGTGGCGGACACCCCCAGCTCCTCGCGGATCTCGCGGGCCAGCGCCTCGCGGTCGGTCTCTCCGGGCAGCGCCTTGCCGCCCGGGAACTCCCAGAAGCCGGCCAGATGCGAGCCCGCCGGACGCCGCGTGATGAGGATCTTGCCATCGCGCTCGATCACCGCGGCCACCACCGCGATGGCGCGGATCGGGTCGACCGGGTCCATCAGGGGCGGCGGCGCCGGCGCGCGGCGGTCGTGGGGTAGCTCCGGCAGAACCCGCGCATGGGACACGGCCGGCAGCGAGGCGATCGCGCGGTGCACCACGTGGCGCCGAAGTCCATCAGCGCCTGATTCCAGTCATAGGCGCGTCCGGCGGGCAGCACCGCCGCGGAGAGATCCCACATGGTCTTCTGGCCGCGCAGGCGGGCCAGGCGCCGCGGCCCGAGCAGGATGCGACCCAGCACCCGGCGCACATTGGTGTCCACGATGCAGGCGTCGCGATCGAAAGCAAAGGAAAGCACCGCCCCCGCGGTATAGCGACCGATGCCGCGCATGCTCCGTAGGGCGGCGGCGTCGTCGGGGAGCCGCCCCGCGTACCGCGCGAGCGTCTCCCGGGCGATGCCCTGGAGGTTCACCGGCCTGATGTTGTAGCCCAGGGGGTACCAGGTACGTGTCACCTCCGCGGTGTCGGCCTGGGCGAGATGGACGAGGGTGGGATAGCGGCCGAGGAACTCGTGGTACTTGGGAATGACCCGCTCCACCTGCGTCTGCTGCAGCATGATCTCCGAGACGAGGATGTGATAGGGATCGCGGGTCTCGCGCCAGGGCAAGGGACGCCGGTGCCGCGCGTACCACACCAGCAGCCGGCGCTGGAAGCGGCGGCGCAGAGCAGGGGCGACGCGTATCGGCGCGGGCACGGCGGCATTCTGACGGACTCCGCGCAGGGCCGCAAGTTGACTTCCTCACTGCGGCCGACAACAATGACGCCATGCCCCTCCCGCCGCTCGCCGAGCAGTATCGTGCCGTCCGCGAGGGCGCCGGGCTGCGCGACCGCTCCGATCTCGGCAAGGCCGAGGTCGAGGGACGGGACCGGGCGAGCTTCCTCCAGGGCATGCTGAGCAATGACGTGAAGGGGCTGGCCCCCGGTCAGGGCTGCGCCGCCGCCTTCCTCGACGCCCACGGCAAGGTGATGGCGCTGCTCCGCGTCTACGCGCTTGCCGACCGCCTGCTGCTCGAGCTGCCGCCCCGGCTCACCGAGAAGACCTTGCAGCTGCTCGACAAGTACCTCATCTCGGAGAAGGTCTCCTTCGAGCCGATGGACGAGGCGTACGCCGTGCTGTCCCTGCAGGGGCCACGGGCGCAGGCGCTACTGGAGGGTCTCGCCGGCGGACCCCTGGCCGCGGAGCCGCATGCCCACGCCGAGGCCACCCTCGGCGGAGTCCGGGCGCGGGTAGTTCAACGCTCCGAGTTCGGAGCGTGGCCCGGCTTCTTCCTCTGGGTGGCTCCGGACGAGTCGCCGGCGCTCACGCGGGTCCTGCTCGAGGCGGGCGCGCGGCCCGTCGACGACGAGACGGCCGAGGTCCTCCGCGTGGAAGGCGGCGAGCCCGTTTTCGGAATAGACGTGGACGACACGGTGCTGCTGCCGGAGCTCCGCCGCGAGGACCTCATCAGCTATACCAAGGGTTGCTATATCGGTCAGGAGCTGGTGGCACGGGTGAAGTACCGCGGCCATGTCAACCGCGCGCTCGCCGGGCTGTGCCTCGAGGGGGAGACGGTGGCCCGGCCGGGCGCCCCCGTGATGGCGGAAGGCAAGGAGATCGGCCGCGTCACCTCATCCGTGCGCTCCCTCGCGCTCGGCTTCCCCATCGCGCTGGCCTATGTCCGCCGCGAGCACCTCGAGCCGGGCACTCCGGTGGCCGTCGGCGCCGACGCTCCGCTCATCCCCGCGCGGGTCGCCGCGCTCCCGTTCGCTTAGCCAGCCGGGAAAACGCCCGTGACCGAGAATCGGCTCGCCCGCGAGACCAGTCCGTATCTCCTCCAGCACGCCCACAACCCGGTGGACTGGTACCCGTGGGGCGGGGAAGCCTTCGAGCGCGCGCGCCGCGAAGACCGTCCGCTGCTGGTGTCCGTCGGCTACTCCGCCTGTCACTGGTGTCACGTGATGGAGCGCGAGTCCTTCGAGAACCCCGCCATCGCCGGCCTCATGAACGAGCTCTTCGTCAACGTGAAGGTGGATCGCGAGGAGCGGCCCGACGTGGACCAGATCTACATGCAGGCGGTGCAGGCGCTCACGGGTCACGGCGGCTGGCCCATGACGGTGTTCCTCACCCCGGAGGGCGTGCCCTTCTACGGCGGCACCTACTTCCCCCCGGAAGAGCGCCACGGCATGCCTGCTTTTCCGCGGGTGCTGCAGGGGGTGGCCGAGGCCTATCGCTCGCGCCGCGGAGACGTGGCGGAGTCGGGACGGCAGCTCCTCGAGCAGATGCGCCAGAGCGAGGGGCTCCGGGCTTCCGCCACCGTCCTGACCGACGACATCCTGTTCAACGCCTTCCAGGGCGTTTCCCAGCACTTCGACGAGCGGGAGGGCGGCACCTCCGGCGCCCCCAAGTTTCCCCAGCCCATGATCTGGGACTCGGTGCTGCGCTTCTGGGCGCGCAGCAAGAACCCCCGCGCGCTGGACATGGTGCGCCTCACCCTCACGCGCATGGCCCGGGGCGGCATGTACGATCAGCTCGGGGGCGGCTTTCACCGCTACTCGGTGGACGCCCAGTGGCTGGTGCCGCACTTCGAGAAGATGCTCTATGACAATGCCCAGCTCGCGCGCCTCTACCTCCACGCCTGGCTGGCCACCGGCGATGCGGAGTACCGGCGGGTCACCGAGGAGACGCTCGACTACGTGCTGCGCGAGATGACACATCCCTCGGGCGGATTCTTTTCCGCCCAGGACGCGGACTCCGAAGGCGTGGAAGGCAAGTTCTTCGTCTGGACCCCCGAGGAGATTCGCGCGCTGATCCCGGATGGGGAGACGGCGGAGGCGGCGCTCGCCTTCTGGGGCGTGGCGGACGGGCCGAACTTCGAAGGCCACAGCATCCTGCACGTGCCGCGCGAGCCCGCCCAGGTGGCCGAGCGGCTCGGCATCTCCATGGAACGCCTGGCCGAGCACATCGCCCGCGCCCGCGGGATCCTCCTCGCGGCTCGCGAGGGGCGCGTGCACCCGGGTCTCGACAACAAGGTGCTGGCCGCCTGGAACGGGCTCATGCTCACCGCCTTCGCGGAGGCGGGCCGCGCGCTGGGACGGCCGGACTATCTCGGCGCCGCCACGCGCAGCGCCGACTTTCTCACCTCCCAGATGGTGGTGAACGGCCGCCTCCATCGCTCCTGGAAGGACGGCCGGCCGCACATCCTCGGCTATCTCGAGGACCACGCCATGGTCGGCGCGGGGCTGCTCGACGCCTACGAGGCGACCTTCGACCGGCGCTGGCTGGACCGCTCGCGCGCGCTCGCCGAGGAGGCGCTGCGGCTGTTCTGGGACGAGGCGCGGGAGGCCTTCTTCGACACCGGCTCCGACCAGGAGGCCCTGGTCGTCCGGCCCCGAAGCCTCTTCGACAATGCGCTGCCGAGCGGCACCTCGGTAGCCATCGAGTGGCTGCTCCGGCTCGCCGCGCACCTCGGCGACGAGCGCTACGAGCGGCAAGCGCTCCGCGCGCTTCGGCCCATGGCGGACCTCATGCGGCGCCACCCCACGGGGTTCGGGCGGTACCTCGCCGCGCTGGACTTCCATCTGGGGCCGGTGCCGGAGATCGCGCTGGTCTGGCCCGCCGGCCCGGGCGGCACGGCCGCCGCGGCGCCCCTGCTGGCCAAGATCTTCGGGCGGTATCTCCCGAATCGCGTGGTGGCGGGGATGGCGGAGGGAGCCACGGAGGCGGCGGCGCTGCCGCTCCTCGCCGGCAAGCGCGCCGAGGCCGGTCGAGCCACCGCCTACCTCTGCCGGAAGTATGTGTGCCAGACACCCACGTCGGACCCCGATGCACTCGCCCGCCAGCTTGACGCTGGGGTATAATTCGGCAGCGACGCGGGGGGAGGTTTCCTGAGAACCGGGTGCGGCCCGGGACCCCTCGAACCTGATCTGGATAATCCCAGCGAAGGGAACGCGGCGCGACCGTCGCACTCCGACCGCACCCGGTGAGGTGCGGTTTTTTGTTTTCGGGGACGCGATGACCGTCAACGTGAATGGCCAGGCGATGGAGCTGCCGGACGGGCTCACCGTCGAGGGTCTGCTCGGCCACCTCAAGGTCCGCCGCGAGTTCACCGCGGTGGCGCTCAACCGGGAGGTCTGGCCGCGCGCCCGCTACGCCGACACCGTGCTCAAGGACGGGGACAAGGTCGAGATCGTGCGCCCGATGGGAGGAGGATGACGTCATGTACGACACATCACTGTGGCTCGGGGGCAAGGAGTTCAAGTCCCGGCTCATCGTGGGCACGGGCAAGTATCCCTCGTTCGAGAACATGCGCGAGGCGATCGAGGCGTCCGGCGCGGAGATCGTCACCGTGGCGGTCCGCCGCGTGAGCCTGCCGGGGCAGGGGGAGTCGCTCCTCGACTATATCGACACCAAGCGCTACACCCTCTTGCCCAACACCGCGGGGTGCTACACCGCGGACGAGGCGGTACGCACCTGCTATCTCGCCCGCGAGGCCGGCCTCGGCACCCTGGTCAAGCTGGAGGTCATCGGCGACTCGCGCACCCTCTTTCCCGACACCCTCGGGCTGCTCGAGGCCACCAGGACGCTCGCCCGCGAGGGATTCAGCGTCCTGCCCTATACCAACGACGACCCCGTGACCTGCAAGAAGCTCGAGGACGCGGGCGCCGCCGCGGTCATGCCGCTGGGAGCACCCATCGGCTCCGGGCTCGGTATCCGCAACCCGTACAACCTCAAGCTCGTCCTCGAGGCGGTGACGGTGCCGGTGATCGTGGACGCGGGCGTGGGCACGGCGTCGGATGCCGCCATCGCCATGGAGCTCGGGTGCGACGGAGTCCTCATGAATACCGCCATCGCCGGCGCCAAGGATCCCGTGGCCATGGCCACCGCCATGCGACTCGCGGTGGAGGCGGGACGGCTGGCCTTCAAGGCCGGGCGCATCGGCAAGAAGCTCTACGCCACCGCCTCCTCGCCCATCGAGGGGGTGCCCGACTGGAGCACGAGCTGAGCGAGAGCCCCGGTTTCGCGCTGCTCCTCGTGACGGACCGTCAGCAGTCCACGAGGCCGCTGCCCGAGGTGGTGGAGGAGTGCCTCGAGGGAGGGCTCCGGGCCGTGCAGCTCCGGGAGAAGGACCTGGCCGTTCGCCCGCTGCTGGAGCTGGCTACCTCGCTCCGCGAGTCCACCCGACGCCGTCAGGCGCGCCTGCTCATCAACGACCGCGCGGATGTGGCCCTGGCGGTGGCGGCGGACGGCGTGCAGCGGACCCACCAGTCATTGCCGGTTTCCGTCATGCGCGCGGTCGGCGGTCCCCGGTTCGTGGTGGGCGCCTCCGTTCACTCCGTCGAGGAGGCGCGGACCGCAGCCACCGAGGGCGCGGACTTCATCGTCTTCGGTCCGATCTGGGACACACCCTCCAAGCGGCCCTTTGGTCCGCCTCAAGGCCTCGAGGCTCTGCGCCGGGTGACTGCCGCCGTCGCGACCCCGGTGCTCGCCATCGGCGGGATCAGCGCGGCACGCGTCCGGGACGTGCTCGCGGCCGGCGCCGTCGGGGTAGCGGTGATCTCTGCCATCCTGGCCGCTCCGCGGCCCGCGGAGGCTACGCGGGCTTTCCTCGACGCCCTGGGCCGCGCGTGATGGCAGCGCGCGTACCCGGCGCCGCGCCCTTGCGACTGTCGCCACCACGAAAGGATGCGCCATGACCACCGCCGCCGCGTTGAAGCAGAGCATCTGTGAGGCCATCGACCGCAATGCCGACAAGATCATCGGGATCGGCGAGACCATACGCCGGCATCCGGAGCTCGGCTTCAAGGAGTTCAAGACGGCGAGGCTGGTCGAGGAGACACTGAGCGGGCTGGGGCTCGCGGCCAAGGGGGGACTGGCGATCACCGGCGTCCGCGCCGAGGCCCGGGGCGGGAAGGACGGGCCGACCTTCGCGCTGCTCGGCGAGCTGGACGCCCTCGTCGTGGCCGGGCATCCGGTGGCCGACCCGCAGACCGGCGCCGCTCATGCCTGCGGCCACAACGCCCAGGTGGCGGGACTCCTCGGGGCGGCGATGGGGCTCGCCGGAGCCAAGGCCTTCGAGCACCTGGCCGGGCGGGTCGTCTTCTTCGCGGTGCCCGCCGAGGAATACGGGGACGTGGAGTGGCGCGTGCAGCAGGCGCGCGAGGGCCGGCTCGAGTTCCTCGGCGGCAAGCCCGAGCTGCTCCGCCTCGGGCACTTCGACGACGTGGACCTCGCCATGATGATCCACACGACCCCTCAGCCGGAGATGAAGAAGGCGGGCGTCTCCGCCTCCAACAACGGCTGCATCGTGAAGACCGTCCGGTACATCGGCCGCGCCTCGCACGCCGGCGGCGCGCCCCACCTCGGCATCAATGCGCTCTACGCCGCCCATATCGGCCTGGCCGCGATCAACGCCATCCGCGAGACCTTTCGCGACGAGGACTCCATTCGCGTCCACCCCATCATCACCCATGGCGGCAGCCAGGTGAACGTGATCCCGGGCGAGGTCCGCCTCGAGACCTATGTGCGCGGCAAGACGGTGGAGGCAATTCTCGACGCCAATGTCCGCGTGGACCGCGCCCTGCGCGCGGGGGCGCTGGCCCTGGGCGCCCAGGTCGAGATCGAGACCCTGCCGGGCTACCTGCCGCTCTTCAATCACGCGGGAATGGCGGACCGCTTCGCCGCGAATGCCCGGGCGCTGCTCGGCGAGGACCAGGTGACGAGGACCGGGCACCGGAGCGGCTCCACCGACATGGGCGACATCTCGCACGTCATGCCGACGCTACATCCCTACATGGGCGGGGCCCAGGGCAGCGGGCACGGCGCCGACTATGCGATCGCCGACCCCCGGCTCGCCTATGTCGAGCCGGCCAAGCAGCTGGCGCTGATGGCGGTGGACATGCTGTACGGCAACGCGGAAGGCGCGCGGGAAGTCCTCCGCGCGGAGAAGCCGCGCCTGACGAAAGAAGGCTATCTCGCCTTCCAGCGGAAGATCGCGAGGACCGAGCTCTTCGACGGCGCCAAGGCCTGAGCGGCCGGCCAGCCTTCTCTCAGAAGCGGAGCAGGAGGAGGTAGGTGACGGTCACCGACAGATTGTTGGCCGCGTGCGCCAGGATTCCCGGCAGCAGGCTTCGCGTCCGTTCGTACGCGATTGCCCATAGCAGCCCCGAGATGAGCACCGAGAGAAACCCGGTCGGTCCGTATCCGTGGGCGATGGCGAAGATGGAGGCGCTCGCCATGGCGGCCAGCGGCGGCCCGGTCTGCGTGCGGAGGGTGCCGTAGAGAAGGCCGCGGAAGGTGAGCTCCTCCACGAAGGGCGTCCAGACCACGGTATCCAGCACCCCCAGCACGATCTGCCAGGGCGGGTCCCAGAGAAGATCCTCCGGCAGCCCGTCCGCCCAGTGCGTGTCGACGCCGAGCACGTTCGCGAGCGCGCCTATCCCGGCCTCCGCGGCGCCGCCCACGCCGGCGAGGACGAGGGCCGTGCCCAGCAGCCAGGCCAGGCGGCGCCGCGGTAGATCGAGGCCGAAGGCAGCCCGGAACGACTCCCCCCGCGCGTGAAGATAGGCGAGGGTCCACAGAATGACGGGGAGCCCGGCCGCGAAGGAAGCGGCGCGGAGTAAATCATGCGCGTCCGGGACGACGAGCAGGATCGCGAGGGTGAGGCCCAGCAGCCCGAGCACGCCGCGCACCACCAGGGCGTAGCCGTCGGCAAATCCCCAGGGGGGCGGCAGGGGAGCCGCGCCCAGCCGTGGAATGCCGCCGCGCGCCCGCGCCACCACGAGCAGCGCGATCGTGGCCCCGATCAGGGTCAGCTCGGTCGCGGTCAGTCCCAGCCAGCGGCCGAGCAAGCCGCGGCCCCGGGTCACGATGGCGGCCTCCGCACCCTCCGCGGTCGGAAGATCTCCCACCTTGCGCGCGATCCGCGCCACCAGGGTGTCGGTGAACCAGTTCTGGGGCAGGGTCGCGCGTACACGGGTGATGAGGGCGCGAGCTTCCTCGGGGGCCACCGACTGTGGCGAGTAGGCCGCCACCACCGCCTCGTCGGCCTGCTCGTCATCGGGTGCCGGGTCGCCCGCCTCGGCCTGAAGGATGGCGTGGTAAAGGGCGGCCCTCTCGGAGTCCACCACCTCGAGCAGCTCGTCGTACCAGCGGAGCGCCTCCTCCACCGGATCGTCGGCGCCCGACAGCACCGTGTAGAGCCGTTGCTCCCACGTCGGCGCCGAGCGGAGCGCGTCGCGGACGTCGAGGTCCCGCGTGACCAGCCGCTCCAGCGACTCCGCCGGCCGCTCGAGCTGGTCGAGCGGTGAGCCCCGCCAGGGGGCGGCGTAGAGGGACATGAGGACCAAGACGACCACGGTGCAGAACACCGTGAACCCGGGGGAAAAGTAGCGCGCGGGACGCCGAGGCTCCGGGATCGCAACCTCTTCCGTCGAAGTGCCGATCATGCGCGCGCAGTATAGCATCGCGGGCGCTCAGCATCCGGTCGGCCCCGGCGTCCGCATCTGGTATGGTCCAGGGCATGTACGGCAAGTCTGCCGCGGAGTTCCCGGGGCGCATCGTCTGTCTCTCGACCGAGCACGTGGAGATCTGCTATGCGCTGGGCGCGGGCGACCGGGTGGTGGGCGTGCCCGGCACCGCGGAGCGCCCACCCGAGGCGCGTGACAAGCCGCGGGTGGGCGGCTTCACGTCGTTTCGGATCGACCGCATCGTCCAGCTCGAGCCCGAGCTGGTGCTGGCCTTCTCGGATCTTCAGGCCGACGTCACCGCCGAGCTGTTGCGCGCCGGCCTCACCGTGCTCTGTACCAATCAGCGCTCGGTGGACGACATCTTCCAGACCATCCTCATGGTCGGCGGCGCGCTGGGGCTGGCCGACCGCGCGCGCGGCCTGGTGCTCGACATGCGAGACGAGATCCGGCAGGTGCGCGAGTACTCGAGCGTGTGGCCGGATCGCCCCCGCGTCTACTTCGAGGAGTGGCCGGATCCCCCGATCGCGGGCATTCGCTGGGTATCCGAGATCATCGAGCTCGCGGGCGGCCGCGACGTCTTCCCGGAGCTGCGGCGCGAGGCGTCGGCGCGCGGGCGGGTGGTGGATCTCGCCGAGGTTGCCCGCCGCGATCCGCAGATCATCCTCGCCTCGTGGTGCGGCAAGCCCGTGGACATCGCCGCCATCCGCGCGCGCCCCGGCTGGGAAGCCGTCAGCGCGGTGAAGGCCGGCGAGATCCACCCTCTCGACGGGGCTGATATCCTGAGTCCAGGGCCCGCGGTGCTCGGCGGTCTCCGACAGATCCACGAGATCGTCCAGACCTTCCAGGCGAAGTCCGGCGACGCCTGAAAGCCCTTCGAGTAATCTCCGGCCGAAGCAGGTGGAAGTGCTTGGAATTCGTGAACTCACGCCGCGTCGGCACGTGAATCTCTGCGCCTCAACTCGGCGTCACAAAAAGTGAAAGAGCCCACCGGGGCGAGTGCTAGGATGTGGTCCTCCTCGCAGCCCCACGGAGACTGAAATGCTGGCGCATCCGGAACGGTTTTTTGCAGACAAGTTCGGCCTGAGCGCGTCCGTCATGGAGCGCCTGCTCGGGTCGACCCTGGCCCGTCGGTTGGATCACGCGGACCTCTATCTCGAGTACCGGATCAGCGAGGAGCTGGTCCTGGAGGAAGGCGCGGTCAAGAAGGCCTCGCGTCACGTGAGCCAGGGGGCGGGGCTGCGGGCCCAGTCCGGCGAGCGGACGGGCTATGCCCATACCGATGACCTGGCCCTGCCCAATCTGGAGGAGGCCGCGCGACAGGCCCGTGCCATCGCCGACGGTGCCGGCGAGTCCGCGGTGGTGCCGGTGACGGGGGGCGCGCGACCCCACGACCTCTACACGCTCTCCGAGCCGCCCATCGCTGCCGACGTCCACCGCAAGGTCGAGCTCCTCAAGCAGGTGGATGCCGCGGCCCGGGCCGCGGATCCCCGGGTCAAGCAGGTCATCGCGAGCCTCGGCAGCGAGGACGTCGTCGTCCTCATCGCGGGGCCGTCGGGCTGGACCATGGGCGACGTCCGGCCGCTCACGCGGTTGAGCGTCACCGTGATCGTGGAGGACAACGGCAAGCGGGAGATCGGGGGCTACGGCGGCGGGGGCCGGGTGGCCTTCGACTGGTTCCTCGAGCATGAGCGCTGGAAGCACTTCACCGCGGAGGCGGTGCGACAGGCGGTGCTGAAGCTGGGCGCGGTGGACGCTCCCGCCGGCACCATGACGGTCGTGCTGGGACCGGGCTGGCCGGGCATTCTCCTCCACGAGGCGGTCGGCCACGGGCTCGAGGGCGATTTCAATCGCAAGGGGACGTCGGCCTTTTCCGGGCGGCTCGGCCAGAAGGTAGCCTCGGAGCTCGTCACCGTGGTGGACGACGGTACCATCGCCAACCGTCGCGGCTCGCTCAACGTGGACGACGAGGGCGTGCCCACCCGCTCGAACGTCCTCATCGAGAACGGCGTGCTCCGGGCCTACATGCAGGACCGGCTCAACGCGCGGTTGATGGGGCAGGGCCCCACCGGCAACGGCCGGCGCGAATCCTACGCGCACCCGCCCATGCCCCGCATGACCAATACCTTCATGCTGGCGGGTCAGGACGACCCCGAGGAGATCATCCGCTCCGTGGACCACGGCCTCTACGCCGTCAACTTCGGCGGCGGGCAGGTGGACATCACGAGCGGCAAGTTCGTCTTCTCGGCCAGCGAGGCCTATCTCATCGAGGGCGGCCGCGTGACGGCGCCGGTCAAGGGCGCCACCCTCATCGGCAATGGACCCGACGCCCTGACCCGCGTGAGCCGGGTGGGGCACGACCTCAAGATGGACGAGGGGGTGGGGACCTGCGGCAAGGAGGGCCAGTCGGTGCCGGTGGGCGTGGGGCTGCCCACCATTCGCATCGACGGCATCACCGTCGGGGGGACTCAGGTATGACGGGGCCGCTGCTGGGGCTCCTCGCCGACGTGCTCGAGGGCGCGCGAAAGAAAGGCGCCACCGAGGCCGACGCCTACGTGGGCGAGGACCAGTCGTTCTCGGCGCAAGTCCGCATGGGGCAGGTGGACACGGTGAAGCACGCGCGCGACCAGCACCTCGCCCTGCGGGTGTTCGTGGGACGGTCCGCCGCCGCCGCCTCCACCTCCGATCTCACCCGTGAGTCCCTGGACCGCCTGGTGGACGAGGCGGTGACGCTCGCGCGCATCACCGCGCCCGACGCGCTTTCCGGGCTGCCGGAGGCTGCCGCCCTGGCCCGCGCCGTGCCCGATCTCCACCTGGACGATCCCGCCGGTCATGACCTGACGCCGGAGGCCAAGATCGACCTGGCACGGCGCTGCGAGCAGGCCGCGCTGGCCTTCGACCCGCGCATCACGAACTCGGAGGGCGGTGACTTCTCGGACGGTCACGCGCGCTACGCGTACGCGACGTCGCATGGCTTTGCCGGCGAGTACCGCACCTCGTCGTTCAGCCTTTCCGCCTCTCCCCTCGCGACCGAGAACGGCGAGATGCAGCGGGACGGGTGGTACCACGTCACCCGACGGCGCGCGGGTCTGGACTCGCCGGAAGAGGTCGGGCGTACCGCGGCCCGGCGCGCGCTGCGCCGGCTGGGGGCCCGGCGCGTCAAGACCGCGGAGGTGCCCGTGATCTTCGACCCGCAGATGGCGGCCACGCTGGTCCGGCACATCGCGGGGGCGGCGGCGGGGCCCGCGCTCTACCGCGGGGCGAGCTTCCTCCTGAACCGGCTGGGCCAGTCCATCGCCGCGCCCTCGATCACCATCGTGGACGACGGCACCGTGCCGGGCGCGCTGGGCTCGCGCCCCTTCGACGGCGAGGGGCTGCCCATTCAGCGGACGGTGCTGGTGGACAAGGGCGTGCTCGCCTCGTACCTCCTCGACACCTACAGCGGCCGCAAGCTCGGCCTCCCCTCCACGCATCACGCCGCTCGGGACGGCAGCGGGGTGAGCGTGTCGACCACCAATCTGTCCCTCGCCGCCGGCGAGTCGTCCCCGGAGGCGCTGATCCGCGGCGTGAAGAACGGGCTCTACGTCAGCGAGCTCATCGGCTTCGGCGTCAACGGGGTCACCGGCGACTATTCGCGCGGCGCCGTCGGCTACTGGATCGAGAACGGCGAGCTCGCCTATCCGGTGGAGGAGATCACGGTGGCGGGCAATCTCCTCGAGATGTTCCAGGCGGTGGAGGGGGTCGGTAACGACCTCGTCTTCCGGGACCGCACCGCGGCGCCCACGCTCCTCATCGGTCGCATGGTCGTGGCGGGCGCGTGATCGTCGACAGCCACTGCCACCTGCACGACGCCGTCTTCGCGGACACTCGGGGCACGCTCGTGCGCGCGCTGGACTCGGACGTGTGGGGTGTGGTGGCGGTGGGCTGCGATCCCGCCACCAATGCGCGCACCCTGGCGGTGGCCGACGGCCACCGCAAGTCGGTGTGGGCCGCGCTCGGCTTCCACCCGGAATGGGAGGCGCTTACCGACGCGGATCTCGAGCAGGTGGAAGGCCAGGTCGCCGAGCACCACGCGCGCATCGTCGCGGTGGGCGAGATCGGGCTCCCCTGGTACAACCTCGGCGCCGCCACCGACGCGGCCGGGCTGATCGCTCGGGGGCGTGCGCGCCTCGAGCGGCTGCTCCGGCTCGCCGCCCGCTTCGACCTGCCGGTGGTGCTGCACGCGCCTCACGGCGCCGCCGCCGACGCGCTGGATGCGCTGGGCCGGGCCGGGGTCGAACGCGCGGTCTTCCACTGGCACAAGGCGCCGATGGACGTGACGCGCGCCATCGTGGACGCGGGCCACTTCGTCTCCGTCACGCCCGAGGTGGTGTACCGCGAGCGGGACCGCGAGCTGGTGGAGGCGGTGTCGCTCGACTCGCTGCTCGTCGAGAGCGACGGCCCGTGGCGGTACGGAGGCGAGTTCGAGCTCGAGCCGTCCGGCCCCTGGATGGCCGCGCGCGTGGCGGAGGAGGTAGCCAAGATCAAGGGCCTCCCCGTCGACGAGACGATGTACCGGCTGTCCGTGAATGTCTGCCGGCTCTTCGACCTCGTCTGGGCCTAGCGAGCGTTTCTCCGTCCGCGTGGGCGGCCTCGCCATCGCCGGGGTCCTGCACCTTCCGCCCTCACGTCCCGCCCCGTGCGTGGTCGCGTGCCACGGCCTGGGCGCGTCGAAGGACAGCGACAAGTACTTGCTCCTCGGCCGGATGATGCCGGAGGCCGGCTTCGCGCTCGCACGCTTCGACTTCCGCGGGGCGGGGGAATCCGGCGGCTCGTACCGTGACGCCACCATCGCCAGTCGCATCGCCGATCTCGAGGCGGTGCTCGAGCACCTGGCCGCTCATCCCTCGCTGTCCGGCCGCGTCGGTCTGCTCGGCTCGAGCCTGGGCGGGTTCGTCGCGCTGCACGCGGCCCATCGGCGCCGGGCCCGGGGAGCGTATGTGGTGGTAACCTGGAATGCGCCGTCGGCCCTCCGTGACCTGGACGCGCGAGAGATGTCCGAAGACACCGGGCTGGGGCCGGCCCTGGTCGCGGAAGTCCAGGCCGGTCAGCTTGCGGACGCGCCGACGGGCGTGAGCCACCTCCTGGTGATCCAGGGCGAGGCGGACGAGGTGGTGCCGCCCGCGCACGGGCCGGCGCTGCATGCTCGAGCGCGCGAGCCGCGGGCGCTGCACTGGATTGCGGGAGCCGATCACCGGCTCACCGACCCGCGGCATCGAATGGACGCCGTGGAGCGAAGCCGGGGCTGGATGACCGAGCATCTGAAGGAGACCGAGCCGCGATGATCAACCAGAAGCGCCTGACGGAAGAGTTCCTCGAGCTGACCGCCATCCCGAGCCTGTCCCGACAGGAGGGCCCGATCGCACGGCGGCTCGAGTCCATTCTCAAAGGCATGGGCGCCAGCGTGGAGGTGGACGACGCCGGCGAGAAGGTGGGCGGGAATACCGGCAACATCCTCGCGCGCTTCACGGGGACGGACGCGGACGCGGCCCCCCTGCTGCTCTCGGGCCACATGGACACCGTGGGACCGGCCAGCCAGGTCCGTACCGTGATCGAGGGCGACATCATCCATACCGACCACACGAGCGTGCTGGGCGGCGACGACAAGGCCGGGCTGGTGGCCATCCTCGAGGCCATCCGGGTGCTCCGCGAGCGCCGGCTGCCGCACGGGGACCTCGAGGTCGTGATCACGATCTGCGAGGAGACCGGGCTGCTCGGCGCGAAGCACTTCGATACGACCCGGCTGCGCGCGCGACGCGGCCTGGTCCTCGACGTGGACGGCGTCAATGAGCTGGTCACCCGGGCGCCCGCCGCCAACCGGCTCTCCTTCACCGTCCACGGGCTCGAGGCGCATGCGGGCATCTGCCCGGAGCGCGGGATCAGCGCCGTCCAGGTGGCGAGCGAGGCGATCGCCGGCATGCGGCTGGGACGCGTGGACGACGAGACCACCGCCAACCTGGGCGTCATCCAGGGCGGCCTCGCGACCAATATCGTGCCGAGCCAGGTGGTGGTCCGCGGGGAGACGCGGAGCCTCTCCGAGGCCAAGCTCAAGGCGCAGACCGAGCACATGCGGAACCGCTTCGAGGACGCGGTGGCGCGCCATGCCGTCACCCTCGAAGGCCGGGAGCACCGGGCGCGGCTGGAGGCCAAAGTCGAGCGCCAGTACGAGCGCCTGGACATCGCCGACGGCGCCACCATTGTTCGCCTCGTCACGGCGGCGGCCCAGGCGCTGGGTCGCAAGTGTCCCACCCGCAGCACGGGGGGCGGCTCGGATGCCAATGTCTTCATGGCCCGCGGGCTGGAAGTCGCCAATCTCGCGTGCGGGATGCGCGACATCCATACCGTGAACGAGTGGGTGGACGTGAAGGACCTGGTGGCCACCGCCGAGCTCGTGCTGGAGACCATCCGAGCGAACGCCCAATCCGCTGATCGGTCAATCGGCCAATCGGGTACACGCGGCGGATGAGGGTTTCCCGGGGCCCCTAGCCCCGGACCCCCGCGGTGCGCTATCCTGGGCTACCCCGCGGTGGCGGGGAGGTTTCGCCCAGGAGGCAATGGTCATGCAACGGATCCTGATCGTCGGGATGCTCCTTCTCGCTCTGGTCACCATTCCGGCAGCGCTTGGACTGGCCGCGGGCCCCAGCACGACCCCGACTCCGCCCGCCACCGTCGCCACCCAGCTGCCAACGGCCCCGCCTCCTCCCGCCGCGCTGGGGCCTGGGCTCGGAACGCCCAATCCTTTTGCGACGCTCGGGAATCCAGGCTCGACGAGCTTTCAGCCCGGCGTCGCGAATCCGCAGAGCAATCCCCATCCGATGCTGCCGTGGGGTGACGGCCAGATCGGGGGGAGCGATACGGGCAGGTGATCCGCTACTGGGAGCAGCATCCCCAGATCGTCTACAACGTCGAGATCGTGCTGGTCACGGAGGAGGAGATCAGGCCGGAAAGCGAGCCACAGGGTCAGCCCGGAGCTCCGATCCAGGGAGCGCTTCAGGCGAAGGCGGGACGGCCGCGTGAGCCGCAGTCCGTGACCGTCCCCGGCTCCTGGATCGCCGAGACCACGCGCGGCTATGTCCACATGCCCCGCTGGGCCCTTCAGGAGCTCGGCGCCGGGCGTTACCAGTGGGTGCTGATCGGCGCCTGGTTCCAGCCCAAGTAACGTGCCCGACCTCGTCCAGGAGCGGATCGGGGACCTCCTCCTCGATCATGCTCCGGCACGAGGGCCCGCCCGGCCGCTTCCGCTGCTTCTGGTGCATGGCATGCACGGCGGGAGCTGGTACCTCGAGAATTACTTGAAGGCCGCGGCCGCCACCGGCTGGGACACCTGGGCCGTCAATCTCCGCGGGCACTGGGGCAGCCGCCCCGTCGCCGATCTCGGCCGGGTCTCGGTGCTCGACTATGTCGAGGACGTGCGCGACTGCCTTCGCGCGCTGGGTCCGGCGGCCGTGCTCGGCCACTCGATGGGAGGTTTGGTCGCCCAGAAGATCGCGGAGGAAGGCGCCGTCCCGGCCGCGGTCTTTCTCACCAGCGCGCCCCCCCGCGGGATCCTCGTGCTGCGCTGGCGGGTGCTGTCCCGCATGTGGCGGTACGCCGGAGCGGTACTCGGGAGCCGTCCCTTCCAGCCCAGCCCGGACGATGCCGCCGCCCTCATCGCCAATCGCCTGTCACGCGAGACCCAGCGGCAACTCTATCCAAAGTTGGTCCCGGAATCCGGCCGCGCCGCGCGCGAGCTGGCGCTGGGCTCGGTGCGTGTCGACGCGAGTCGGGTACGGTGCCCGCTGCTGGTGGTGGGGGCCGAGCACGATGCCATCACCTCCGCCGGGATACAGCGGAAGATCGCCGCGAAGTACGGTGCCACCTATCTGGAGGCGGCGGGCCACGCACACATGCTGATGCTCGAGGACGGCTGGGAGGGCCCCTTCAAGGCCATCCTGTCCTGGCTCGACGAGGCCACCAACCGCTAGCGTGCGGCGAGCGACTCCGCAGACCGGCGGATCTGCGCGGATGCTTCCTCGCCCGCCGTCTTGCCGAACACCGAGCCCGACATGAGCCCGGACCCTCCCGCGTAGTTGTGATAGAAAAGGCCGCCCACCAGCTCGCCCGCCGCGTAAAGGCCGGAGATCGGCAGGTCCGCGGTGTCGAGCACTTCCGCCCGGGTGTTCACGCGGAGCCCGCCGAAGGTGAAGGTGATGCCGCAGGTCACCGCGAAGCCCAGATAGGGCGGGGTGTCGATGGGCACCGCCCAGTTGGACTTGGGCGGAGTGATGCCGCGCGTGGCCTTGCCGTCCAGCACGGCGGGGTTGAACTCGCCGGGCTGGCAGGCGGCGTTGAACTCCCTCACGGTGCGGGCCAGCCCCTCCACGTCGATGTCGAGCTGGCGCGCGAGGTCCTCGATGGTCGAGGCCTCGGCCTTGGTGACCTGGCGGATCCGGTATTCCTCTCGAAGGATCTCGGCGGTTTTCTGGTCGAAGATCTGGAAGGCCAGTCGCTGCGGCTGGCGGATGATCTCACGGCCGTACTTGGCATAGGTATAGTTCCGGAGGTCCGCGCCCTCGTCCACGAAGCGGGCGCCGTGGACGTTGACGATGAGCCCGAGCGGGTAGGAGTGCTTCTGGAACATGTCGCCCACGCGGCGGTCCCCGAAGGGCGGCGCGCCCGCGTCCCAGGCCACCGCGTGGCAGGACGACCAGTGGCCGTAGGCCTGGGCCCCGATGTCCAGCGCCATGCGGATGCCCTCGCCGGTATTGTGCCGGGTGCCGCGCACCTTGGCGAGGTCCCAGTCCGGGCCGAGGTAGCGCGTCCGCCACTCCGGATTCGCCTCGAAGCCGCCCGCCGCGATGACGACGGCACGGGCGGACAGCTCGCGAAGGCCGGCCGGCGTGCGCACCTGTACCCCCGTCACGCGTCCCGTGTCGTCCTGGAGCAGGCGGTGCGCGGCGTGCGAGTAGCGCACCTCGATACCGGCGGCCTCCGCGCGGTCGAGGAGCATCTGGACCAGGCCCGGCCCGCCGCCCACCGCCTCCACGTTGAGCCCGCCCCAGAAGCGGTGCTTCCCGCCCACCTGGTAGGATTGCCGGCCGTGCATGAGGATCCAGCGGAGGCCGCGCTCGCGCATCCACGCCACCGTGGCACGGGAGCGCCGGATGAGATGCTCGGAGAGGTCGGTGTCGGTGAGCCCTTCGGTGACGCGGAGCAGATCGTCCCGGAACTGGGACTCGGGATAGGGCGGCACCTCGATGGCCACCGCCTCCTCGTCGGAGAGATCGGTGAGGATGTCGCGCCGCAGGTCGGCGAGCCCCTCGTGAGCGAAGCGGAAGCCGCCGGCGGTGAAGAAGGAGTTGCCGCCGCGCTCGTGCTCCGGCGCCTTCTCGAGGACGAGGACGGAGGCCCCCCCTTCGCGCGCGGCCAGCGCGGCGCAGAGCGCGGCATTGCCACAGCCGATGACGATGACGTCGGGATTCACGGGCTCAAGCGCTCCCACGCGGGGCAACGAGGATGACGAGACCAAGGGCGATCCGGTACCAGCCGAAGCCGACGAAGGTATGGGTCTGCACGAAGCGGAGCAGCCAGCGGACGGTGACGAGGGCCGCGAGACCGGACACCGCCGTGCCCAGCAGCACCAGGGCCCAGCTGGTGTGGACGGGGTCGGGATGCCGCATCGCGTGCAGCGCCTCGTAGCCCCCCGCCGCGAGCAGGGTGGGGACGCCCAGGAGGAAGGAGAATTCGGTCGCCGCGGGCCGCGCGAGCCCCAGGGCGAGCGCGACGAGTATGGTCGCCCCGGAGCGCGAGGTGCCGGGAAAGACCGCGGCCATGATCTGTGCGAGCCCCACCGCGGCCGCGACCGCCCAGGTGACGTCCCCGCGCCGAGGCTTGCCGCGCAGCCAGCGTTCCACCACCAGGATGACGAGACCGCCGACGAGGGTGGCCCACGCCACCGGCGCGGCGTCCTTGGGGAGCGTGACGCCGAGCATTCTGACCCCGAAGCCGCCCACCGCGGTGATGACGAAGGCCAGCGCCAGTTTGAGCACGAAGCTCCGCGTCGCCGGCTCGCGGCGCCGCGCGGCCAGCTCGCGCAGGCGGGTGGAGAACGCCAGCGCCACCGCCACCGCGGTGCCCGATTGGATCAGCACGTTGAAGAGGTCGGACTGGCGTGGCAGCAGCCCCGTGTTCTCCACCAGGAGCAGATGGCCGGTCGAGGAGACCGGGAGAAATTCCGTGACCCCTTCGATGATGCCCAGGGCGATCACGGCGGCCCAGTCGGGCACCGGCGCGGTTATCCGGCGATCTCCTCGCCCCCGTCCACTCCGATCACGTTGCCGGTGATCCAGTGGGTGTCGGGGTGCGAGAGCACGACGATGGCGCGGGCCACGTCGTCCGTGGTCGTCATGCGCCGGCTCGGGTTCCGCTCGATCGCCTTCCGGGAAAACTCGTCGTAGTTGGGGATCTTCTTGGCCGCCGGAGTGGCCGTCACGCCGGCACGGATGGAGTTCGCCGTGATCCGGCGCGGGGCCAGCTCGGCGGCGAGCTGTCGGATATTGGACTCCAGCGCCGCCTTGGCCGCGGACACCGGCCCGTAGAAGGGGAGCACGCGCGTGCTGCCGGAGGATGTCATCGCGAAGACGCGGCCGCCCTCGCCCATGAGCCCGCGGCCCACCACCTCCTGCGTCCAGTAGATGAGGCTATGCGCCATGACGTCGAGGGTCATGTCCATCTGAGCCTTGGACACCGCTTCCTTCATGGGGTCGGCGAGGAAGAGCTTGAGGGTGCCGAAGGCCAGGGAGTGCAGGAGCACGCGCAGCGTGCCCAGCTCGCCGCGCTCGCGAAGGACGCGCTCCATCTCGGTGGCGACCTCCACCCGCTTCTCGTCGTCGGCGGCATTCACGTTGAAGAAGTGGGCCTCGCGCCCGAGGGCGCGGATCTCCCCCACGATGCGCTCGACATTGGGCAGAGTGGCGCGGCGGTCGAGGTGCACCCCGAAGACATTGAGACCGGCGCGGGCCAGCGCCAGGCTGGTGGCCTCGCCGAAGCCGGACGACGCGCCGAGGACCAGGGCCCAGCCGGACAGCCGCACGGGCTCGACGGTGGGAGAGGTCATCTCGGCGGCCATTCTAACACCAAGCGCCGCCGTGCTACCATTGAGCGCCATGGCGAAGACCGCCGGCATCGTCCTCATCGGCAACGAAATCCTGTCCGGCAAGATCGCCGACGCCAATGCCGCCTACCTCTGCCGCGAGCTGCGCGCGCTGGGCGTGGAGGTGCGTCGCATCTCGGTGATTCCCGACGAGGTGGACCTCATCGCGACGGAGGTGCGGGAGCAGAGCGCGGCCCACGACGTGGTGTTCACCTCGGGCGGCGTGGGGCCTACCCACGACGACGTGACCATGGAAGGCGTGGCGCGGGCGGTGGGGACCCGGGTGATCCGCCACCCGAGCCTGGTCGCCCTGCTCGAGCATTACTACAAGGGACCGCTCAACGAGGCGCGGCTCCGGCTGGCCGAGGTACCGGAGGGGGCCGAGCTGGTCGCCGACGGGTCGCTGATGTTCCCCGCCGTCACCGTGCGCAATGTCTACATCCTCCCCGGCGTCCCCGAGATCTTCCGCCAGAAGTTCGACGCGCTCCGCGAGCGGTTCCGGGAGACGCCGTTCCATCTGATCAGCGTCTTCGTGAACATCGGGGAGGGGACGCTCGCCGATCATCTCAACGCCCTCGTCGCCTGCCATCCCGACCTTCTCCTCGGCTCGTACCCGGAGTTTTCCAATCCCGAGTACAAGGTGAAGGTCACCTTCGAGTCCAAGGACCGGACCCTCGTGGAGCGCGCCGTGGAGGAGCTGCTCGCGGCGCTGCCGCCGGGGGCCCTGGTGAGAGTGCAGCGCTAGCTCGCGGTGAGCCTCACCGCCAAGGTGGTACTGGGCGTGGCCCTGGTCGCCGCCGCGCTCTTTCTTCCCGGCCTTGGCGGCGCGCCCTTCGTCGATCCCCCGGAGGGCTTCCACGCCGTGATCGCGTGGGAGATGCTCCGCCACGGTGACTGGATCACGCCCCATATCAACGGCGTGCGGTACTTCGACAAGCCCCCGCTGCTCTACTGGCTGATAGCGGGGGCCTTCCGGACGCTGGGGCCGCGGGAGGCGGCGGCGCGGCTAGGCTCGGCGCTGCCGGCCCTGGGCGTGGCCGCGCTGACCGCGTGGCTCGGCATGCGACTCGGCGGCGCGCGGGTGGGCCTGATCGCCGGCCTGATGGTGGCGGCCAATCTCGAGCTCTTCCTCTTCGCGCGCCTGGTCAAGCCCGACCTCCTCCTCGTCTTCTGCATCCTGCTCGCGTTCGCGGGCTTTCTCGAGGCCTACCTGCGGCGCGAGGCGGGCCGCGACGGACGCTGGGGCATCCTGGTCTTCTTCGCCGCCCTCGGGGCCACGGTGCTGGCCAAGGATGTCCTGGGCGCGGTGGGGCCCCTGGTCACGGTGGCGATCTTCTTCGCCGTCACCGGCGAGCAAAATGTGGCGCGCCGGTGGATCCCCTGGGCCGGCGTGCTCCTCTTCCTCGCCATCGCGGCGCCCTGGTACGTCCTGGTGGAGGCGCGCAACCACGGGTTCCTCTGGTACACGGTGGTGGACAACCACATCCTCAACCTGGTCCACCATCGGGTCTTCCCCGACGAGGACGTGCCGCTGTCCGCGCTGGAGTTCCTCGTCGTGACGGCGATCGGGTTCATGCCGTGGTGCCTGGCGGTGCCCTGGGCGCTCTGGCGCCGGCTGCGCGGGCCCTGGCCGACGGCGGAGTCTCGCGCCTGGCTGCTACTCGCGCTCTGGGCGGCGGGCTCGCTGGCCCTCTTCACGCTCTCGCCCTTCAAGCTGCCCCACTACGGGCTTCCCGCGTTTCCCGCGCTCGCCCTCCTGGTCGCCAAGCTCTGGGACGAGGTGCTGGAGGGAGTGCCGGGCACCCCGTCTCCAACCATCCTCCTGGTGCCCCCTCTCATCCTGTTCGCGGCGGCCGCCACCGCCGCGTTCCTGGCCTGGCAGGGCCACATTGCGATGGCCCCGGGAGCCTTGCCCAGCGCCGACGTCGCCGCGCGGAATGTGGCGGCACGGGGCCCGGATCTTCCCTTCATGTCGGCGGAGCAGCTAGCCCCGCTGCTCCGGTCCCTCTCGGCCGTTTTCGGCCTGGGGGCGCTGGCCGCCGCCCTCGCGCTGGCGCTGCGCCGTCCGGCCGTCGGCCTGGGGGCGCTCCTGGCCGCCATGCTCGCGTTCCTTCCGTTCTCCGCCGAGGGCTTCGCGCTGTTCGCCCGTAGCCGGTCGGTGCGGATGCTGAGCGACGCGGTGGCGCTGCGCGCCGCGCCCGGGGATCTCCTCGCCCACGAGGGCGCGCTGGAGAATAGCGGCTCGTGGCTCTTGACCCTCGACCCGCCCGGACGCGCACCGAGCAGTGCACGGGTGAAGGTGGTCAATGGGCTCGTCTCCAACCTCGCCTTCGGCTCCAGCTTCCCCGAGGCCGGGGACACGTTCTGGGATGCCGACCGGCTCGCGGCCGCGTGGCGGGGCGACCGCCGTATCTTTCTTCTCTCGGCATTCAGCCCCGAGCGGAGCGTGACGCGCGGTCTGCCCCCCGACCGCGTCCATCTGCTCCTGGCCGCGGGCGGGCGCCGGCTCTACTCGAATCGGCCCTGAGCGGGAGTACCATACAGGGGTGAGCGGCGCGCCCTACCGTCTCAAGGACGATCCTTACTCGAGTCACTCGCTCATCCTCTCCCGGCTCGGCGCCGGGCGGGGGCGCCGGGCCCTCGACGTCGGCGCCGCCGACGGCTTCCTCGCCGCCGAGCTGACCGCGCGGGCCTGGAAGGTCACCGCCCTCGAGCGCGATCCCGTCCAGGCCGAGCGCGCGGCCGCCCGCTGCGAGCGGGCCATTGCGGTGGACCTCGAGCGCGAGACGCCGGCGCTGGCAGGGCTCTATGACGCCCTCGTCTACGGCGACGTCATCGAGCATCTCTCGGACCCCCTCCGGATCATGCGCGAGCTCAACCGATACCTGGCCCCCGGCGCGGTGGTCATCGTCTCCGTGCCCAACGTGGCACATCTCTCCGTGCGGCTCTCGCTGCTCTTCGGGCGCTTCGAGTACCGGGACCGCGGGATTCTCGACCGCACGCACCTCACGTTCTTCACGCGGCGCACCTTCCTCGACTTCCTCCGCCGGGCCGGGCTGGCCGTGCGCGAGCTGGTGGTGACCCCGGCCCCGCTGCCGCTGGTGGTACCCGAGCGCTTCCATGGGCCCTGGCTGAGCGCGCTGCACCGGTTCTCGGCGGGGACGGCGCGGGTCTGGCCCGGCGGGCTCGCCTATCAGTTCGTGGCGGTGTGCGCGGATGCGCGGGTGCCGGAGCGCTAGATGACCGCGTCCACGGCGGGATCCCCGCCGGCGTCCAAGGTGCCCAAGATCGTCGTGGTGATGCCGGCCTACAACGCAGGCCGGACGCTCCGGCTCACCTACGAGGAGCTGCCCAAGGAGACGGTGAGCCTGGTGATCCTGGTGGACGACGGCTCCACCGACTCGACCCTCGACGTCGCCCGCGAGCTGGGACTCGAGATCTTCGTCCACGATCGGAACTACGGGTACGGGGCCAACCAGAAGACGTGCTACACGGAGGCCCTGCGCGCCGGCGCCGACATCGTGGTGATGGTCCATCCCGACTATCAGTACGATCCGACCCTGGTGCCGAAGATCATCGAGCCCATCACGCGGGGGGACGCCGACCTGGTGCTCGGTTCGCGGCTCAAGGGCGGCTCGGCGGTGCAGCAGGGAATGCCCTGGTGGAAGTACGTGGCCAACCGCTTCCTCACCTGGGTGGAGAATCGCGCCTTTGGCCTGGCGATGTCGGAGTATCACACCGGCTACCGGGCCTTCAGCCGGGAGCTGCTGGAGGCGGTGAATTTCCGGATGAACTCCGACGGCTTCGTCTTCGACCAGGAGATCGTGTCGCAGACGGTGGCCGCGGACTTCCGCCTCGCCGAGATCGCCGTTCCCGTGCGCTACTTCCCGGAGGCCTCCTCCGCCTCCTTCCTGGACTCCTGCGTGTACGGCACCAAGATTCTCTGGGTAGTCACCCGCTACCTGCTGCATCGCTCCGGCCTCAAGCGTTCCCGGCGTCTGGAGAGCATCCGCCGCCGGTACACGCGCCTCGGCCCGGGCGCCGAGGACCCAGACCCCCGTTGAGGGCGCGCCTCGCGGCCGCGCGCGCCCTCGACGTCGCCGCCGGCCTTCTCCTCGCGGGCATCCTCGCCGCCTTCGTCCACCCGTGGGTCCGCCCGGAAGATCTCTTCATCGCGCTGGTCCTGGTGGGAGGGCTCCGTCTGCTGCTCCGCCCGCTGCCCGTTCCCGCCTTCGCGCCCCGCCGGATGGTGGCGATGGGGACGATCGCCTATACGCTGGTCTTCTCCTTCGTGAACCACCGCACTCCGTACCAGGCCTTCGTGCTGCCGTTCCTCGTCCTCGCCGCCATCACCGGCTATGCCCGTCTGCGCGTGGCGCGCCCCCGGCGCGCCCGCGCGGGCGGCGCTCGCGCTCGCGTTGCTGGCGAGCCTCGTCCTGTCTTCTCGCACGGTGAATCAGTTCGCGTTGTATCAGTGGTGGCCGGATGCTGATGACCGGGCCGCCTACCGCGTGCTCGCGCGCGTACCCGCGGAGGCGGCGGTGTCGGCGCAGGATCCCTACGTCCCGCACCTCGCGCTGCGCGCGCGCGTCTTCGTCTTTCCGGTGGGGATCGAGGTCAGCGACCACCTGCTGCTGAACCTGGCGTCGTACCCCTGGCCCGATCTGCCCGGGGTGACCATGGCGCGGGCGGGGGACGGGATGGAGATCGTGACGGGAACGGGGGAGGGTCTATCGCTATGCCGTGGCCGCCGAGGACGGCCCTCACCTACTCTTGCGGCGGCGCTGACTCCGGCGGCGCCGGCGGCAAGCTCTCCGAGACCACCACACGATCGCGGCCCTCACGCTTGGCCCGGTACAGCGCGACATCGGCGGCGTGCAGGAGGGCCTCGCCCGCCGCGGCATGCTCGGGGAAGGCGGCGACGCCCAGCGAGATGGTGACGGGACCCAGGGGAGCGCCCCGATGGACGATACGCAGGCGATGGGCCGCCTCGCGCAGATCCTCGGCGCGGCGCACCGCGTCCTTGGCCGCGGCGCCCGGCAGCACGATGGCGAACTCCTCGCCGCCCACCCGGCAGGGCACGTCCTCCACGCGAACCTGACTGCGCAGGAGCCGCCCCAGCTCGGCCAGGAGCGCGTCCCCGGCGTCGTGTCCCTGGTCGTCGTTGAAGCGCTTGAAGTTGTCCACGTCGATGGTGATGATGGACAGCGGCAGGTTGTTACGGTGGGCCCGGCGCAGCTCGCGCTCCAGCGTCTCCTCCATGTAGCGCCGGTTGAACAGGCTGGTGAGGTGGTCGCGCACCGACTGGGTGCGCAGCCGCTCGCGCAGGGCCAGGTTGGCGAGCGAGAGACCCAGCTTGTCCGCCGCGGAGCCGGCCACGCGCTGCGCCTCCGAGCTGAAGGCGGGGCCGCCGGGGGCGCGCGAGAGATGGAGCACGCCCACCGCCTCGCCCTGCGCCACCAGAGGGATGCAGAGGTAAGCGCCGGGCAGGGGCGGCGCGAGGTGGGCACAGACGAGCGCGTCCTCGCTCTCCTCCACCACGTGGATGCGGCCGCGGCGGAGCGCCCAGCAGTCGGCGGGAGCGAAGATCGTTTCCCCTCCGGACCCGCCCTCGCCCCAGCTCACCACCGACTCCACGAGGTTGCGGGAGGAATTGATCACGTGCAGCGCGCCCGCGCCGCGGGGGAAGAGCGCCTCCAGCGAGCGGCGTACCACGCTGTACACCTCGGGCAGGGTGAGGCAGGCGTCCAGCAGGTCGCCCATCTCCTTGAGCTGCTGCTCGGTCTGGAGCAGCTGGACTAGGCGGTCGGACGCTTGCTTGCGGTCGGTGATGTCGATGATGGTGCCCTCGAAGTGCGGGTCGGCGGTGTCCGCCATGTAGACCGCGCTCATGAGGGCCCAGACCGCCTCGCCGTTCCGCCGCTTGAGCGGCACCTCCACGTCGGTGATGGCCTCGCCGGTCAAGAGCCGCTGGAGGATCCGTGTCATCGCCTCCCGGTCGGTGTGCAGATCAGCCGCGTTGCGGCCGCGCGCGTCCTCGACATTGCGATAGCCCAGCATGCGTGAGAAGGCGGGATTGCACTCCAGCAGCACGCCTTCGCGATTGGTGCGGAAGATGCCGGACTGGCTCCGGTCGAAGAGAAGGCGGTAGCGCTCCTCGGCGGCCTTGAGCTCGGACTCGGCGGCACGGCGGCGACTCAGGTCCATGCGGATGAGGAGCCCGGCGAACCCGATGAGGGCAATGGCGGAGAAGCAGCCCAATCCCACGATGAGGAGCGCGTTGCGCCGACTCGTCACTGCGCTGTCCGCCCGGTCGACGAGGAGACGATGCTCTTCCGCCTTCATGCGCAGGATCAGGGTGCGGATCTCGTCCATGGTCGACTGTCCCTGCTCGAGGAGCGCCTGCACGTCCAGACCGCCCTGATTGTCGCGCTCCCGCTCGGTGATGCTCTGGGCCACCAGGGCCAGCTTGCGCGCGATGAGGGGCTCGAGGAGGTCCAGCCGCTGTCGCTGGGCCGGGTTGTCGTCGGTGAGCCGGCGCGCCCGTGCGATCTCCTGACGCAAGGTGTCGCGCGCGACCCGATAGGGCTCGAGGTAGTGGTCGGCCCCGGAGATGAGGAAGCCGCGCTCGCCGGTCTCCACGTCGATGATGCGCGCCAGGATGCTCTCCAGCGTCTGGAGGGTCTCGTGGGTCTCCTCCACGCGCTGCGCGTTCTGGCTGAGGTCGCCGAGACTCTTGAAGGAGGCGCCCGCGATGAGGACGAGCAGGGCCAGCGCGATGGAGAAGCCGATGGCGATCTTGTGGCCGAGGGTGAAGTTCATGCCCGGGCCCTCGCCGCGGCGACGCGGGCGAGATGGCCCGCGCGGCTCTGCGCATAGCACACCGCGAGGATGCCCGCGACCACCACCGGCCCTTCGTGGACCAGCCCGATCTTCTCCATCACCGCCCGCGAGCCGTGATTGTCCGGCCGCGCCACCGCCACCACGCGGTCCAGGCCCAGCGCCTCGAAGCCGTGGCCCAGCGCCCGAGCCGCCGCTTCCGAGGCGAAGCCGCGGCCCCAGTACCGCTGCTCGAGGGCGTACAGGACCTCGACATCGAGCGGCGTGCCCTCGGGCCCGAGCTGGAGCGGGTTGAGCCCGCACTGGCCCATGACTTCGCCGGTGCGCCGGTCGGTGATCGCCCAGATGCCCCAGCCGTGCGCCGTCCAGTGCTCGGCGAACCGCTGGAGCGAGCGCGAGGACCGGGCGCGGGCGGCCTCCCCATACCAGGGGCCATCGCCGAGCCAGCGCGTGACCTCGGGGTCGCCGTAGAGCCGGGCATGCGCCTCGGCGTCTCCCACGCCGAAGGGCCGTAGCACGAGGCGGTCGGTGGCGAGCGTGGTCACCCGGTGGCCGGCCTCGCCGCGGCGCCCACGCGCCAGCCGAGATAGGACACGCCGAGGACGAGCGCGCCCAGCACCACCGAGGTCCCCACGGAAGAGAGATCCGCCATCCACTTCAGCGTGCCGCTCGAGAGCCCCACGAAGGCGAGGCCCACCACGGGGAGAACGGGAGCGCCGCAGCCCATCACCGTGCACGCGCTGGTGGAGAGCCCGAGCACGCCCGACAGCGCCCCGAGCACGCCGCCGCTCGCCCCGGCGCGACGGAGGACAGGGGAGCGCTCCGCGCTCTCCCGGCGGTAGCTCCAGAGGGCGAAATAAGTGGCCACGATGAGGGCCAGCACCCCGAAGCGGACGAGATCGCCCGTCGTCACCGCGAAGCCCCACTCCACTCCGAACGTCCCGTCGGCGGAGAACCAGAAGAGGGCGATGTCCCAGAGTCTCCAGAGCTTGTCGACGAGCGGCGGCTGCGGCGCCGCGAAGTAGTCGGGGAGCCGCTTGAGCCAGGGATTGAAGGTGAAGAAGTCCACCGGCTTGCGGGCCAGCGACAGGACCAGGGGCGGCACCAGGATGTCGAGGAGGAAGACGCCCAGGGCCACGGCGACGAAGAGACGCCGGCGCGCGCCCACCGCGGTGAGCACTCCGCGAAGCGCCGTGCTGAAGGGTCGCGATACCCGTTCCACCATCGGCGATCCCGATCCCGGGGCTCCTCTCCGCTACGAGCCTGATTATAAAGGGGCTGTGGGAGCAACGCCCAGGGAATTGGGACTGACGCGTCGCGGTACCCCCCAACCGCATACAACTTGACACCATAGGCGGCGCTCGCGTATACGGCCCTTGATCCCGTCAGGTGATTCCGGCCCTCAACGAAGGAGGAACTCATGGCTCCTGAAGTCAATCGGCGCGATTTCCTGGCCCAGCTGGGCATCACCGTCGGCACCGCCGCAGCCGGGGTCAGCGCGACCGCCGCCGCGGTGGGCGCGATCCCGGTGCCGCTCCTCGGCGTTCGGGCCGCCCATGCCCAGACGGTCAAGGGCACCGTCCCGGACACGCCGTACAAGGTCGGCCACATGACCTTCTTCACCGGCGCCGGCGCGGTGCTGGGGGAGCCCTCTTACAAGGGGCATCTTCTCGCCGCCGAGGAGATCAACGCGCAGGGCGGTCTCCTCGGCAAGCGGAAGATCGAGACGCTCAAGGCCGACGAGAACGCCGGCACCGACGCCAACGTGAAGGAGATGCGTCGGATGAAGCTCTCCGAGAAGGTGGACCTCTTCACCGGGGTCATCTCCAGCGGCAATACGCCCGCGCTGGGGCCCGTCGCCGAGGAGCTCAAGCTGCTCACGATCTTCGTGGACGGCTGCACCGACTTCCTCTTCGACAAGGCGGTGCCGAACCCGCACTACATCTTCCGCATCACCAACATGCAGTCGGCGGACGGTGTGACCTGCGCCATCGCCACCGCGATGACGTGGCCCAAGGTCAAGCGCATCGCGCACATCCACCCCGACTACTCCTACGGCCGCAACGCCTTCGACCACTTCAACATCGTGATGAAGAAGATGGTGCCCGGGGCCCAGGTGGTGTCGGAGGGCTGGCCCAAGCTCGGGACCACCGACTTCACCTCCCACATCACCAAGACCATCGCCGCCAAGCCGGACCTCCTGGTGTCCTCGGTGTGGGGCGGCGACTACGTCGCGATGTACAAGCAGGCCCTCCGCTACGACCTCTTCAAGAAGATGAAGTTCGCCAGCACCATCGCCTTCGGGGTGGCCCCGCACGCCATCGGCAAGGATCATCCGGAAGGCGCCATCGCGGGTGTCCACTCCAACTACTACTTCAACTACCCGCCCAACGGCCGCTGGCCGTACAACGACACCTTCGTGAAGAAGTACTACGAGCGCTGGAAGGAGTATCCGAACTTCCAGTCCGAGGGCGCCTACACCACGCTGTACATGCTCAAGACCGCGGTGGAGCGCGCCAACAAGCTGGCCGGCGGCTGGCCCGACGACGACGCGATCATCGGCCAGCTGGAAGGGCTGATGCATCCCGGCCCGGCGGGCTACCTCTATATCCGGCCGGACAACCACCAGGGTTACAAGGACGCGATGACCGGGTTCAGCATCAACCATCCGGACTATCCGTTCCAGATCCTCGATCCCAACCGGATCATCACCATTCCCATCCGCAATATCACGGCGCCTCCAGGCTGGCCCAAGGGCGAGCCCACCTCGACCTATACCTGGATCGACAAGACCTGGCCCCAGGTCAAGGTCTAGGGCCACACTGGAGTTCGGGAGGCGGCGGGTGCCGGTGCCCGCCGCCTCCCCGGTCCCGCCGCTCCCACCCATGCGTTCCGTGAGCCGCCGGCTTCCCCCGCTGCTCGGCGCCCTCGCTCTCCTCCTCAGCGTGCCCGCCGAGGCGGGCCACGAGCTGCCCTTCTATCCCTCGTTCTACCCGCAGGAGATCCGCATCGAGGCGCTGGAGCCGGGCCTCGCCGCCGCCCAGCTCCGGTCGGGCACGCTCCACGCCTATCTCGGCGCGGATCCGTTCGGGGGCGGCCGACTGCCCGCCAACGTCGGCGCCGTCGAGTCGCTGGGCACCTCCGTCGTCATCACCGTGAACCCGGCCGCGCCGGAGGGCCGCACCCGCGAGAGCCGCTGCGAGACACTGCACCGCGCCGCTCGCGCGCTGGGCGCTGCCCCGGGTTTCGTGGCGCACCCGTATCCGATCACACCCTTCCACCGCGACTTTCTCGAGCACTTCGACCTCATCCAGGCGCATCGCGCGGAGGTGACCGGCGTCAGGGAGGTCCCGGGCGCTCCCCTCCGCTTGCGGGCCAAGGGAGCCCTGGCGCGACGGCTCGTCGGCGCGCGTGCGGTCCCGGACGGCGGATCGTGGGACGCACTCGTGGAGGAGATCGAGCCCGCGGAGACGCCGGCCTGGAACGGGTGGCTGGCGCCCCCGTGGCTCAAGTCGGGCTGGGCGCACGCGCATCGACTGCTGGCGCCGGCCCTGACGGACGCCGCCGCGCGCAAGGAAGCCGATCTCCTGTTCCAGCGCCTCGCCGCGGGCGCGCCCGCGGACCGCGGGGAGGCAGTGGAGGCCGGCCGGCGGCTGGTGGCGCGGCTCCTCGCCGAGTGCGCGCGCATGCCCGCCGGCTACGCGGTACGGCGCGAGGCCTACAGCGCGGAGTTCTCGGCGGGCATCGAGAACGTGGCGCACGACTCCCAGGCCGGGCTCGCCTCGCACATCTTCGTGCGAACGGCCAAGCTCAAGGATTTTCCGTGGAATGGGTGGTTGCGGGTAGGCCTGGCCGGCCGCGCGCAGGCGGCGTGGAATCCGCTGGGCGGCTTCACTGATCCGGCTGGGCGCCTGCTCTGGGCCGCGCTGGGCGACCCCGCGCTGCTGCCGGCCCCCGCGGGAGAGGGCTGGATCGGCAACCGGGTCACCATGCCGCCGGGGGCGGTGGAGACGGCCGCGGCGATCCCGGTGCCCGAGGACGCGCTGGCGCCCGAACCGGGCACGGGACTGCTCCGTGAGACCGGGAAGGGTCGGACCGCACGCACGCGCGTGACCTATCGCGTCTGGACCTCCGCCTTCCACGATAACTCGCGCATGACCCCGGCGGACATCGCGTACGCCTACAGCGTGGCGGCGCGCTGGGGCGGGAGCCGGCCCGGCGCCGGCGGGGACCACGATGCCGGCGTGGAGGCCGCCACCGAATTCGCGCGTGGAGAGCTGATCGGCTTCCGCGTGCTGCGCGTGGAGACCGAGGTGCGCAAGTACAGCGACGTGACGTTCACCTATATCGTGCCGGTGGTGGAGGTGTACCTGGCCACGGCGGCCGGCGACGGCGAGTCCCTGGCCGCCTACGCGCCGCCGTGGAGCGCCGCGCCCTGGCCCCTCCTGGCCCTCATGGAGGAGGCGGCCCGGCGGGGCGTGGGCGCCTTCTCTGCCGCAGAGGCCAGGCGGCGCGGCATCCGCTGGCTGGATCTCGCTCGCGACCCGCGGGTCCGCGCCCAGCTGGACGCCATCGCCGCCGAGCTCGGCGGGCAGGGGCATGTCCCCCCCGCGCTGAAGCGCCTCGTGAATGCCGACGAGGCGCAGACTCGCTGGGCTTCTCTGCGCGCCTTCGCGCAGAAGCGGGGCCACTTCCTCGTCACCAACGGGCCCTATCAGCTCGACAAGTGGACGGAGACAGCGGTGGTCCTCTCGGTCTTCCGCGACTTCAGCTATCCGCTGGGCGTGGGGAGCTTCGACCGGTTCGCCATCCCACGCCGCGCCTACGCCACCCGCGTCCTTGCGCTGGCGGATCGCCTGGAAATTCAGGCGGACGTCGAGCGAGTGGAGAAGTTCCTCCGCGACTGGCGCCGGATACGCGAGCCCCTGGCCCCGCTGCCGGCGAGCGGCGACCGGCCGGAGATTCCCGTCTGCCGCTACGTCGTCATCGGGGCCGGGGGCGAGGTGGTGGCGGCCGGTTCCACCTCGGAGGTCGTGAACAGCCGGCTGGTCATTCGGCCCGGCCGGCTCAAGCCGGGGGCGTACACGGTGCTGCTCGCGCTGGCGCTCGGCGACAACTGGGTGAATCCCGAGGTGATGGTGACGAAGTATCGAGTTGACCCCGGCCCCTGAGCCCAGGCAGAGTATCGGCCCAATGGATACCCTGGTGATCCACGCGCTGAACGCGTTGCTCTACGCGTCGGTGATGTTCCTCATCGCGGGCGGGCTCTCTCTCATCTACGGCGTCATGCGCATCGTCAATCTCGCCCACGGCAACCTCTACGCCTTCGGCGCCTACGTGGCCGCGTGGGCGGCGGGCCTCGTCATCGCCCATCTGTCCACCGGTCTCGGCTACCTGGCTCTCGCCGCGGGCGCGGTGGCGGCGGCGGGACTGGGCGCCGTGCTCGAGCCCACCCTGCTGCGGCCGCTGTACCGTCGCGCGGAAGAGTACCAGCTGCTCATCACCTTCGGCCTCCTCCTCATCCTCGAGGACCTCATGCGCCTCATCTGGGGGCCGTATCCGCTCTCGGTGAGCGCGCTCTACGAGGCCATGGGCAGCCTGACGGTGGGCGAATCCATCTATCCCACCTACAATCTCGCCGTCATCGCGGTGGGCGGGATTGCCGCCGCCGGGCTCTGGGCCTTCGTCTACCGCACGCAGTTCGGCGTGGTGCTTCGCGCCACCTCCCAGAACATGCGCATGGCCTCCGCGCTGGGCGTCGACGTCAACCGGGTCTACGTGCAGGCCTTCACGCTCGGCTGCTTCATGGCCGGGCTCGCCGGGGCCATCGTGGTACCTCAGCAGGGCGCGGTGCTCGGCATGGGGGTGGACGCGCTCATCCTCGCCTTCGTGGTGGTGGTGATCGGCGGGCTGGGCAGCCTCGAGGGCGCGCTGGTGGGCGCCCTCCTCGTGGGCGTGGTGCGCGAGGCGGGCATCACCTTCTTCCCGGAGATCGAGCTCGCCGTGCTCTATCTCATGGCCGCGGTGGTGCTGCTCGTCCGCCCCGCGGGACTCTTCGGGCGCGCATGAGTCCCCTCGGCGCCCGGCCCCGCCGCCTGCTCGCCGTCGGCCTTCCCGCGGTCGCGCTCCTCATCGCCCTGCCCTTCCTGGCACCGCCCTACCAGACCGTGCTGCTCTCGTACGGGCTCGTCTTCGCGATCGCCGCGCTGGGCTTCAACCTCCTGCTGGGCTATACCGGTCTCCTGTCGTTCGGCCACTGCGCCTACTTCGGGGTCGGGGCCTATGCGGTGGCCCTGATGGTGAAGTACTTCAAGTGGTCCTCCATGGAGCTCTTCGTCGTGGGCGGAGTGCTCGCCTCCGCCTTCGTGTCCCTGGTGTTCGGCTTCCTCTGCGTCCGCTACACCCGCATCTTCTTCGGCATCCTCACCATGGCGCTCTCCCAGGTGCTGTGGAGCCTTGCCTTCAAGTTCTTCTGGGTCACCGGCGGATCCGACGGGCTGCGCGTGCCCACGCCGACCTTGCTGGGCGGCTTCGCGGCGCAGGGACCCCGCAGCGACAAGCTCGACTTCCTCTCCCACCGGTACTACTTCTACGTCCTCGCCCTCTTCGTGGTGGCGGTGGTGGTGATGTGGCTCATCGTGCACTCGCCCTTCGGCAAGGCGCTCCAGGCCATCCGGGACAACGAGACGCGGGCCGAGTTCGTGGGCGTGCAGGTGCGGCGGTATCGCCTGGTCGCCTTCGTGGTGTCCGGGATCTATACCGGGCTCGCCGGCGCCCTCTGGGTGCCGCTCAATGGCCTGACCACCCCGGACATCCTGCACTGGACGTTCTCGGGCAAGATCGTCTTCTTCACCGTGCTGGGAGGCTTCCAGACCTTCGCCGGCCCCATCGTCGGCGCCATCGCCTACAACTACCTCGAGACCTACGCGGTGGGCCATACCGTGTACTGGCAGCTGGTGCTGGGCGTGGTGCTGGTGGCCCTGGTGCTCGTCCTGCCCGCGGGCCTGGTGGGCAGCCTGCTGCGGTGGCTGCCGCGGTGGCGGAGGTCGACGACGTGAGCCTGCTCGAGACCCGCCAGCTCGCCAAGTCCTTCGGGGAGACGCACGCGGTGGACCACGTGGACTTCCGCGTCACCAAGGGCGAGGTGCTCGCCCTCATCGGCTCCAACGGCGCGGGGAAGACCACGCTGGTGAATCTCATCAGCGGCCTCATCCCGCCGGACTCGGGAACCATCCAGTTCCAGGGCGCCGACATCACGCGCGCCTCCGTGCACCAGAAGATCGCGGCCGGCATCGCGCGGAGCTTCCAGCTGGTGAACCTCTTCGACCAGCTCTCCAGCCTGGACAATGTCGCCCTCGCCGTCTTCTCGCGCGAAGGCAAGACCCGCCGCCTCTTCTCCCTCGCCGACGCGGATACCGGCGTGCGGGACGAGGCCTACGAGGTGCTGAAGCAGTTCGGCCTCGACAGCAAGACCGGGGTGCCCGCGGGCGGCCTCTCCCAGGGCGAGCGCAAGCTCCTGGATATTGCGGTGGCGTACGCGCTGAAGCCGGCCCTCCTCTTCCTCGACGAGCCCACCAGCGGGGTGAGCACGCGGGAGAAGGCGCCCATCATGGACATCATCTCCGCCATCGTGCGCTCGGGCCATATCACCGCGGTCATCATCGAGCACGACATGGACGTGGTCTTCCGCTACTGCGAGCGCATCGTGGCCATGCACGGGGGGAAGATTCTCGCCGACGGGAGCCCGGACGAGATCCGGGCCAACGCGGAGGTGACCGCCAACCTGCTCGGCACCCAGGAGCCCGGCTGATGCTCGAGCTCGAGGGCGTGAACACCTTCCGCGGCCCCGCCCACGTGCTCCGGGACGTCCACCTGCGCGTCGGTGACGCCGAGTCGGTGTGCCTGGTAGGGCGGAACGGCGCCGGCAAGACCACCACCATCGACAGCATCATGGGGCTCCTGCCCATGCGCAGCGGCCGCATCCGGCTGGGCGACCAGGACGTCACGCGTCTGCCCGCCCATCGCCGGGCCCTGCTGGGGATCGGGTACTCGCCGGAGGACGCGGGCATCTTTCCGGATCTCACGGTGGCGGAGAACTTCCGTATCAGCCAGTCGCTGGCCCGGGCGGGCGGGCGCCCCGTCGGCGCCACCGGAGCGGACGGAATCGACGCGCGCGTCTTCGCGCTCTTCCCCGAGGTGCAGGGGTTCCTCCAGCGGCGCGGGCTGTTCCTCTCCGGGGGGCAGAAGAAGATGGTGGCCATCTCCCGCGCGCTGACCCTGTCCCCCTCCATCCTGCTCCTCGACGAGCCGTTCGAGGGGCTGGCGCCGGTGGTGGTGAGCCGCTTCATCGAGGCGGTCAAGCGGATCAAGGCCATGGGAATCTCGCTGCTCATCGCCGAGTCCAACCTGGCGTCCGCGTCCCGGGTGGCCGACCGCCTCTACGCGATCGACCGGGGCGAGATCATGTTCGAGGGAAGTCCTCGGGACGTCTCCGCCAACGAGGACGTGATGAAGACGCTGCGCGGCTAACCGCCGCGCGCATCCTCGCGGTCGGCGGGCGGCGGGCCGGCGAGGACGTGGGAGGCGTGGTGCAGCACCATGCGCCACTCGCCGCCCTGGCGCTCGAAGACATTGGTGGCGACCAGCGCGGTCACCGCGATGTTCCCCCGGACCTGCGACAGGATGTTCTCCGCGCAGGTGACCCAGCCGGTATCGCCGGTCACCCGCGCCTGGACGTCGCCCAGGCTGAAGCGCATCTCCCCGCTGCCCTTGAAGATCGCCTCCCACGACTGGCGCACCGCCTCCCAGCCCTCGAGCAGCGCCCAGCCCGGATGGACGCACCGCACGTGCTCGCCGTGCGCCCACACGCGCTCCATCTCGCCGAGGTCCAGCGCCTCGAAAGCGCGGTAGAAGCGCGCGTTGGCCTCTTCGACCTCCGCCGGCTCGTCGTCGGGACTCATGTCGGGCATGAGACGATCACCCGTCGCCCGACGCGCGAGACGAAGAGCCGCTCCAGGCTCGCGCCGGGGCAGGGGCCCTCGACACAGAGACCGGTCTCGGGCGTGAAGACGGCGCCGTGCCGCGAGCAGACGAGGTGCCGGCCATCCTCGCCGAAGAATCCGTCGCGGGTAAGATCCAGCGGCGTGCCCGCGTGGGGACAGCGATTGACGTAGGCGTGAAGGACGCCGCCGACGTTCACGACGAAGCCGTCCAGCGGCGCGTCGAACGGAGCGTCCGGGCGACGGAGCCGGAAACGGGCGGTCTGGCCCGGCGCGAGCGCATCGTCGTCCAGGCTCCACGTGGTGTCGGCGGCGTGCACGCTCCCGTTCTATCAGAAGCCCCGAGCGCGTTCAATTCGGCGTGATACGATGACCGGGTATGGCGGCAGCCGACTCGCTCGCGTCGTCAGGTCTTGCCGTTGACGCGCGGGACCTCACCAAGACCTTCCGGTCGGGATGGCTGCGCCCGCGCCGCACCGAGGCCCTCCGCGGCGCGAGCCTCCAGGTGCCGCGCGGCGCGATCTTCGGCCTGCTCGGTCCCAACGGGGCGGGAAAGACCACCCTCCTCTCCATCCTCGCCACCCTGCTGATTCCCGACGGCGGCAGCGCGCGGGTGCTGGGCTACGACGTGGTGCGGGAGGCGCGCGAGGTACGCCGACGGCTCAACATGGCGAGCGGCAACGCGTCCTTCGTGTGGAGCCTGCGCCCGGCGGAGGTGCTCGCCTTCTACGGCCGGCTCTACGGCCTGCACGGCCGCGCCCTGCGCGAGCGCGTGGACGAGCTCATCGAGCTGTGCGAGCTCGGCGCGCATCGGACCACCGAGTACAACGAGCTCTCCACCGGGCTCAAGCAGCGCCTCGCCTTCGCCAAGGCATTGCTCAATCGTCCCGAGGTGCTCTTTCTGGACGAGCCTACCCTCGGCCTCGACCCCGACGTGTCCGTCCGCATCCGGGCCCAGATCGCGCGCCTGCGCCGCGAGCTGGGCACCACCATCATCCTCACCACCCACTACATGCGCGAGGCGGAGGAGCTCTGCGACGAGATCGCCTTCATCAAAGGCGGACGCATCCTGGCCCGCGGCGCCGCCGACGCGCTGAAGCGCCAGATCCACATCGGCGAGGTGGTGAGCCTGCGCCTCGATCCCGCCGAGCCGGTCGGGCTCGCCGAGCTGTCCGGCGTGCTGGGCATGCGGCGGCGCGGCGACCGCCTCGAGGTGACGGTGGACGCGGTGGAGAAGCGGTTGCCCGAGCTGCTGCGCTGGCTGTACGGGCAGGGCGTGGAGGTACGGGATTGCCGCGTGCGCGAGGCCGATCTGGAGGAGGTGTTCGTTGAGCTCGCGCGCTGAAGTCACGGCGGCGGTGCGGGCCTCGGCGCGCCCGCCCGAAGGGCTCGTCCACGAGTGGGTGCGCACGTGGGCCTTCGCCCACCGCAACCTCATCATGGCGCGCCGGAACGTCTTCTTCGTCTTCGAGCTGACGTTCTGGCCCGGGGTGGCCATGCTCTCCCATGGCCTCCTCACTCGCTTCCTCGAGCTGACGCCCCAGATGACCGCCTTCATCCTCGCCGGCACGGTGGCGCTCTCGACGGTGCAGGTGTGCCAGCTCGACGTCGCCTACGCGGTGCTGTTCGACATCTGGTCCAAGTCCATGAAGCACCAGTTCCTGGCGCCGGTCTCCATCCGCCATCTCGCGCTGGGCGCGTGGCTGGTGGGGGTGGGACGGGGCCTGGTGGTGTTCGCCCTCATGGCCGCCATCGGCAGCAGCGCCTTCGGCTTCGACTTCGTCGGGGCGGGGCCGGCGAGCCTGGCCACCTTCCTCCTGGGCTGCTTCCTGTCCGCGCTCATCATCGGGCTCTTCGTGTGCGCGCTGGTCATCCTGTTCGGCACCCGGGCCGAGTCCTCGGCGTGGGCGGCGGTGAACTTCCTGGTCATGCTGGCGGGCGTCTACTATCCGGTGTCCGTGCTCCCCGGCTGGGCCCAGACGGTGTCGGCCTTCATCCCGCTCACCTATTTCCTCGACGCGTTCCGCGCCGGCTACGGCTTCGAGCCCGCGTTCGCCCATCCCGCCCTCATGGGCTTCGCCCTGTCCGCCCTCTACCTGGCGCTCGGGCACTGGGCGCTCGCCGCCGCCCTCACGCGGTCGCGCCGCACGGGCCTTCTCCTCAAGCTCTCGGAGTGACACCGTGACCGACAACGCGACCGTCATCCGCACCGAGATCTCCCGGCCCACTCCCGAGATCGTGAAGGGGTTCCAGGCGCTGGCCACGACCGCGCGGTCCGACTGGAAGAAGAAGCACCGCGCGGGCGTGGACGCCGCGCTCGAGGCGGACGGCTTCCGGGGGTGACGGACTCCGCTCTCTCCGTCGCCTTTCTCGGGCTCCTGTTCGGGGTCCAGCACGCCACCGACGCGGATCACGTGGTGGCGGTGGCGACCATCGTGAGTCGTACCCGGCGGTTCGGGGCGGGGGCCGTCATCGGCGCCCTCTGGGGCGCCGGTCATACGGTGACCATCGCGGTAGTCGGCGCGCTGATCATCCTCTTCGGGGTGACGGTGCCGCCCGTGCTGGGCCTGTCCTTGGAGCTGGCGGTGGCGGTGATGCTGGTAGCCCTCGGGGCGGTGCGCATCGCCGGCGCTCTTCGCGGGGCGGGGGATGTCGCCGCCGAGCATCTCGCGGCCCCGCACCCGCATGACGGCGGATCCGCCTTTCACAGCCATCCCCACCCGCATGGGAACGTGGTGCACCACCATCCGCACGTGCATCCCTCGGAGCGGCTCCTCGCCGCGCTGCGTGCGGTGGGGCTCGGACAGGTCGCGCGCTCGGTGCTCGTGGGCATCGTGCACGGCCTGGCCGGGAGTGCGGCAGTGGCCCTGCTCGCGCTGGCCACCATCGCGGACCCGTACCTGGCGGTGGGCTATCTCATCGTGTTCGGAGTGGGAACCATCGTGGGGATGACCGTGATCACGGCCCTGCTCGCCCTGCCGTTCACGGCCGGCGTGCGCCCCCTGCTAGGCTGGCAACGGACGCTCGCCCTGGGGAGCGGGCTGCTCTCGCTGAGTTTCGGGCTGTACCTGGCCGTGCACATCGGCTTGGTGGACGGCCTGTTCCTCGGGCACGCGGTCTGGTCCCCCAGATAGAGGGGCGAGGTCAGCGGCCGAGAAACTTCCTGATGCTCCGCGCGATCCCGTCCACGTCGAGGCCGTGCTTGGCGTAGAGGCCCTTGGCGTCGCCCGACTCGCCGAAGCCCACCACGCCCAGCCGCTTCAGCGGCGTGGGCATGGCCTCACCCAGGAGCTCGGCCACGGCGCCGCCCAGCCCGCCGACGATGCTGTGGTCCTCGACGGTGACCACGTGGCCGGTCTTGCCCGCCGAGCGCAGGATGGTCTCCTCGTCGAGCGGCTTGATGGTGGCGACGTTCAGCACCTCCGCCCGTATCCCGTCCGCCTCGAGCCGCTTCACCGCCTCCAGCGCGTTCCACAGCGGGCCGCCGGTGGCGAGCACGCTCACGTCCGTCCCGGGGCGGAGCACCTCGGCGCGACCGAACTGGAAACGATAGCCGTCTCCGTGCACGGGCTCGAGGTTCTGGCGCGTGAGTCGGAGATACACCGGGCCTGGATGCTCCACCGCCCACGCCACCGCCTGCTTGGTCTCCAGCTCGTCGGCGGGCTGGACGATGGGGATATTGGTGAGCGAGCGGATGCAGGCGATGTCCTCCAGCCCCATCTGGCTGTAGCCGTCCTCGCCGATGGCCACACCCACGTGGGTGCCCACGAGCTTCACCGGCGCCTGGGAATACGCGACCGACACGCGGATGGTCTCGAATCGGCCCACCAGGAAGCAGGCGAAGGAGCAGGCGAAGGGGATGCGACCGGCCAGGGCGAGCCCGGCCGCCACGCCGATCAAGTTGGACTCCGCGATCCCGAGATTGAAGGCACGGCCGGGATAGGTCTTGGCGAACTTCGCGGTCATGGTGGACTTCGAGAGATCGGCGTCGAGGGTGACGATGCGCTCGTCGCGTGCTCCGAGATCGACGAGGGCTTCGCCGAAGGCGGCGCGGGAGGCCTTGGCGGGCATCACTTCTTCTCCATGGCGGCGAGCTCCTGCAAGATGGGCGCGGCCCAGGCCGGCGGGGTCCCGCCCTCGGCGGGAAGTCCCAAGATCTCTCGAATGGCGCGCACCGCTTCGGCGGGAGTGGGGGCCTTGCCGTGCCACTCGGGATTGTCTTCCATGAAGGAGACCCCCTTGCCCTTCACGGTGTGGGCCACGATGAAAGTGGGCTTGCCGGTGACCGCCTCCGCCTGGTCGAGCGCCTTGTCGATCTGGGCCACGTCATGCCCGTCGATCTCGATCACCGGCCAGCCGAAGGACTTCCACTTGTCGGTCACCGGCTCGAGGTCGAGGATCTTCTTCACGTGGTCGTCGAGCTGGATGCCATTGTAGTCGAGGATCACGCAGAGATTGTCGACGTGGTGGTCGGGCGCCCCGATCTTGGGCGCGGACATCGCCGCCTCCCACACCTGGCCTTCCTGGATTTCGCCGTCGCCCAGGATGCAGTACACGCGCGAGGGCTTGGCGCCGAGCTTGAGCCCCAGCGCCATGCCCACCGCCATGGACAATCCCTGACCCAGCGAGCCGGTGGCCGCCTCGATGCCGGGCAGGGCCACGCGGTCCGGGTGGCCCTGGAGAGGACTCCCGAGTTTTCGGAGAGTCAGGAGCAGGCTCTCGGGGAAGAATCCGGCCTTCGCCATGCACGCGTACTGCGCGGGCACGCAGTGGCCCTTGGAGAGCACCAGCCGGTCGCGGTCCTCCCACGTGGGTCGCTTGGGGTCGTAGCGCATGCGATTGAAATAGAGCACGGTGAGGATGTCGATCACGGACAGCGAGCCGCCGGGATGCCCGGAGCCTGCGTGGGTGAGCATACGAATGATCTGGACGCGGCTCGCGCGCGCGATCTCGCGCAGCCGCCCGACGTCGGGATTCGCCATCAGTTCACGCCTCCTGTGCTGCTCGGATCATACGGGCCCTCCCCGAGCGGCGCAAGCGAAGCACCGGACGGGCGTGCCTTCAAGGCTCGGTGGGATAGCCCTGGGCGATCCACCCGGGCAGCCCTTCATCGAGGATGAGCATGTTGCGGTAGCCGGCGGCGTAAAGGACGCGGTAGGCCCCCCGGGCCAGCTCGTGGGGGCACGCTCAGTAGAGGAGGACGAAGTCCTGACGCGAGACCTCGTCGATCCGTCGCGGTAGCTCCCGGAGTGGAAGGTTCCGCGCGCCTCGGATGCGCCGCTCCTCGAACTCCTCGCGCACGCGGACGTCGACGAAGCGCACGGCCTTCTTGAGATCGACGAGGGACTTCGCCTCGGCCACCGACATGTAGCGCTCGGGCACGGCCGGATCCCCGGCGGGCGCGGCGCCCAGACCGAGCAGCGCCAGGCCGACCATGCCCGCCAGCGCCGCGCGCGGGAGGAGGGCCCGCGGGGTCATTGGAACAGCTCCACCCACACCCGCTCGCCCGGCTCGATGTCGCCCCGTTCCTCCTCGATCACGATGAAGCAGTTGGCCTGCGCCATGGAGGAAAGGATCCCCGAGCCCTGAGGCCCGGTGGTGCACACCTCCCACCGCTCGCCGGTGTAAGTGAGGATGCCGCGCTTGAACTCGCGCCGGCCTGCTCTCTTGCGCATGCGCTCGGTGGCCACCGCGTGGAACTGCGGAGGGAAGAGCTCGCGGCGCCCTCCCAGCTTCCAGAGGGCGGGACGCACGAAGAGGCTGAAGGTGAGCATGGAGGCCACGGGATTGCCGGGCAGCCCGAAGAAGTGGGCGGCGCCGATGCGCCCGAACGCCAGCGGTCGGCCCGGCTGCATCGCCACCTGCCAGAAGTCGATGCCGCCCGCCTCCTGCAGCACCGCCTTCACCAGATCGTAGTCTCCCACCGAGACACCGCCCGAGGTGAGCACGATGTCCGCCGACCGCGCCGCCTCGGTGAGGCGCGCCTGGAGCACGTCGTGAAGGTCGGGAACGATGCCGTAGTCGGTGACGCGCCCGCCCGCCGCCTCGACCAGGCCCTGGAGCGAGAACCGGTTGGAGTCGAAGATCTGACCCGGCTTGCGCGGATCGCCCGGCTCCGCCACCTCGTCGCCGGTGGACAGTACCGCCACGCGCGGGCGCTGACGCACGAGCAGCTGCGGAAGGCCCAGGGAGGCGGCCACGCCCAGCTCCTGCGGTCGCAGCACCGATCCCGCGGGCAGGATGACGCTGCCCGCGCGCACGTCCTCGCCGCGGCTGCGGGTATTGGCGCCGGGCTCGATGGAGGGCACCCGCACGCGGCGGCCGCGCCGCTCGACCACCTCCTGCGGATACACCGTGTCGGCGCCGGCCGGCATGGGCGCGCCCGTCATGATGCGCAGCGTCTGTCCGGGCCCGATGGTGCCCGGGAAGACCGCGCCCGCGGCGAGCTCTCCCACTACCTCGAGGTCCAGGAACACACCGACCGGCACATCGGCATGAGTCACCGCGTAACCGTCCACGGCGGAATTGTCGGTGGGCGGCACGTCGATGGTCGCGCGCACGTCCTCGGCGAGGACGCGGCCCAGCGCGGCGGTCAGGGGGAGGAGCTCGGGCGGCGCCACCCTGTCCACCTGGGCGAGCACGCGCGCCTGGGCGTCCTTGACTGGAATCATGCCGAGAGCGGCATCATGACGGGAGGGGAATCATGCCGGCATTATACCTGCGCGCCGGTTCGCCGGGCGCCGGTGCTATGATCCATCGCGCGATGGCCGACGCGCCTCCCGAGCCGTTCCTCGCCGTCGGCGACCCGGTGAAGACCTTGGCACCGCCGCCGGCGGGTTTCTGGCGGCGCGCGCTGGCGGTGGGCCTCGACTACCTCTTCATCATGGTGTTCCTGTCCGTGGCGGAAGAGGCGAGCCGGCTTCTCTGGGGCGACGTCACCGTTCGCTCGCGTGTCTTCCGCGCCGCGTGGATCGCCTTCTCCGGCGCCTTCCCCGCGCTGTACACGGTGCTCTTCCACTCGCTGTGGGGACAGACCATGGGCAAGATGATGGTCGGCGCCCGTGTGGTCGCGCTGGACGGCGGCCCGCTGTCCTGGCGGCGCGCCGTCCTGCGCGCCCTGGGCTGGGCGCTGTCGGTGCTGACCTGCGGGCTCGGCTTCGTGGTGGCGGCCCTGCGGCACGACAAGCGCGGCCTCGCCGATCTGATGGCGGGCACCCGCGTCGAGCGAGTCTGAGCGGACCCTCGATGGCGCTGCCGTTGCCGCTCCGCAACCGGCTCGCCGATCTCATCCTCGAGTCCGTGCACGACGGCGCCGCGCGTGAGGGGCTCGCTGCGGTGGCGGCGGTGTGCGACGATCCGAACGCGGTCGAGGCGTCGGCGCTGCCGCCGCGCTTCCCCGCCGATCTCTTCGAGCGGGGCCCCCGCGGCCTCGCCGTGCGGAGCGGGTATGCCGCTCACGCGCGGGAGTTCTGCGCGCGCGCGCGGGCCGGCTGGGGCGTGCTCCGCGCGCGGCCTCTGGATCCCGCCGACGCGCCGCTGGGATCGGTGCTGGCGGTGGCGGCCGCGCTCTTCGACGCCGGCCTCTTCTTCGAGGTGCACGAGCTGCTCGAGCCGCACTGGTTTCGCGCTCAGGGGGCCGAGCGCGAGCGACTCCAGGGGCTGATCCAGGTGGCGGTGGGCTTCCAGCACCTCGCCAACGGCAATCTCCGCGGCGCCGTGCTCCTGCTCCACGAGGGAGGGCGGCGGCTCCAGGGAGGCCTCGCCGGCCTCGAGCTGGAATCCTTCGCGGCCGCCGCGCAGCGCTGCGGGGCCGCCGCCGCCGCGCTGGATCCCGCCGACGCGGCGGCGGCGGCGCGCTTCGACTGGACCATGGCGCCGCGCTTTCCGCGCGCGGCGGCAGGCGCCTGATGCCGCGCATCTTCCTGGTCGGCGAACCCGCCGAGATCGTGCGGCGCCGCAAGCTGGTGCCCGCGGGAAGCTTCGTGGAAGCGTGGCCCGATCTCCACGTGCGGGGCGACGCCTGGGTCGGGGAGACGTCGAAGTCCCTGCTGGATGCCCCCGGCGACCCGCTGCCCGTGCGCCTCTCGGTGGACGGCGCGCACGTGCCCCTCTATTACGGCCAACGGCTTTGCGACGTCGACTCGCTGCCCACCGAGGAGTCGCTCCGCTCGCGCGTCCTCTCCGCCCACGGGATCTCGGCGGTGTGGATCACGCTCGACGCCGCGGGGGCGCGCGCGCAGTATCAGCCGCAGTCACCCGAGGACCCGGTATTCTTCCTCCGGCGGCCGGGCGGCAGCGCGGCGCACCTGTGGCGGCTCTTCCGCACCCGCGAGGAGGCGGTGGTGTACATGCGGGAATACTACGGGCGCGACCCCGAAGGCGCGGTGTGGGCGGAATCCTTGCCCGCGGCGAACTGGGAGGAGCTCATCACCCGGTACGCCACCCCCCCCATTGACTGAGGATTCACATCAACCTTCAAGGGAGCCAGCCATGGAACTGGGCCTCAAGGACAAGACGGCGGTAGTGACGGGCGGCAGCAAGGGAATCGGGCGCGCGGCGGCCCGGAGCCTGGCCGCCGAGGGCGCGCGCGTGCTCATCGCCGCGCGCGTGGAGTCGGCCCTCGCGGGCGCGGCGCGCGAGATCGAGGCGGAGACGGGCCGGCGCGTGGAGATCGTGCCGGTGGACCTCTCCACGCTCGACGGTGTGCGTGCGCTCACCGCCGAGGCGCTGCGCCGGCTGGGCCGGCTCGACATCCTCGTCAACAACGCCGGCGCCATCAAGGGAGGCGACTTCCTCACCACGCCGGACGAGGAATGGCTGCGGGGCTGGAGCCTCAAGCTCCTCGGCTATATCCGCATGGCGCGCGAGACGCTGCCCCACATGCAACGACAGGGGAGCGGGCGCATCATCAACGTCGTCGGCGCGGCCGCGCGCAATCCCGCCACCACCTACATGATGGGTGGCACCGCCAATGCCGCGCTCATCAACTTCACCAAGGCGCTCGCCGATCTCGCCGCCCGGGACGGCATCCTCGTCACCGGCGTTTCGCCGGGCCCGGTAAAAACGGAGCGGTGGGAGACCCTCCTGAAACAGCAGGCTCAAGCCGCGGGTCAGGACGTGTTCACATTTGAGAAAGCACGGGCCGCAGAATTGCCTCTCGGACGAATCGCGCTCCCGGAAGAGGTCGGGGATCTCATCTGCTTCCTCGCGTCGGCGAGGGCAACTTTCTTGACCGGAATTACGATCACGGTGGATGGCGGTATCACTCGTGGCGTCTATCTATGACTTTTGCGACCCGTCAAACGCGCCGTAACTTCGTGAAATAGAGAACATTCCGGTGAGAGATTTCATTTGACAGCCTATAGGTCGATCAGTAGGGTATGGCAACCGTTGGGCGGCTCGGTCCGCGAGTCTCACTGGCGGCATGGCAACTCAAAGCGGTGCACCATACGCCGCCGGTGAGCCGGGAAGCGACTACTCGGTCCCCCTGGATGCGGCAGGAGGTTCGTAATGCCCGCCAAGCTCTTTGTCGGAAATCTCTCCTTCCAGGCGACCGAAGAGGACCTGCGCGAGCTGTTCCAGCAAGCCGGGGTGGTCGAATCGGTCCGAATCGTGACCGACCAGTTCACCGGTCGGCCCCGCGGGTTCGGATTCGTGGAAATGGCCTCCAAGGAGGAGTCCTCCAAGGCCATCGAGATGCTCAATGGTCGGCTATTCCGCGACCGGAACCTGGTAGTGGACGAAGCGCGCCCGCAGCCCCAGCGGGGGGCGGGCGGGCCGCGACCCGACCGGGGGCCCCGGCCGGGCGGGGGCGGCGCGGGCGGGGGCGGCTGGCGCCGCTAGGCGGACCAAGGCACGCACGGGGCCCCGGGGGCAGGACATACCCGGGGCCTTTTCTTCGTGGTGGTATACTCAACACATGGAGACTGTATGAATCGGCCAGGCGTGCCGGCGCCGGGCTTCGTCAAGCGCATCGGGCCAATCGTGGATGCCCGGCGAGAGACGGTATTCCAGGAGCTCCAGAGCGTGGAGCTCGTGAATCGCCTCAAGCCCGGACCGGACGGGAGCGGCATGCCGTTTGGGTGGACGGTGAATCCCTTCCGCGGGTGCGAGATCGGCTGCACGTACTGCTACGCGCGGCCCACCCACGAGTATCTCGGCCACGCGGATCCCGAGGAGTTCGAGTCACGGGTGTACGTCAAGCGCGCCGACCCGGTGCGGCTGCTCGAGTCTCTTCGCCGCGCCCGGGCCAGCGGCCAGGAAGTCGCCATCGGGACCGCCACCGATCCCTATCAGCCGGCCGAGGGACGCTTTCGCGTGACGCGCGATGTCCTTCGCGCGGTGGCGCAAGTACGCGGACTCCGGGTCGGGCTCACCACCAAGGGCGTCTCCGTCACCCGTGACCTCGAGCTGCTCCAGGAGATCGCGGCCGGCTCCGAGCTGACCGTGAACGTCTCCCTCATCAGCCTCGATGCCGAGCTCCTGCGCCTTCTCGAGCCCCGGGCGGCGCGGCCGGATCTGCGGATCGGCGCCATCCGTACGCTGGCCTCGGCGGGGATCGCCACCCGTCTGTTCCTCATGCCCATCCTGCCCTTCATCACGGATGCCGAGCACGGGCTGCGCGACCTTCTCCACGCGGCGCGCGAGGCCGGTGCGCGCGAGGCGGTGTGGAACGTACTCTTCCTCCGCGGCAGCGCGCGCAGCTTCTATCTGGGCTTCGTCAAGCGCGAGTTCCCCTGGCTCTCCGCCCGCTACGAGGCCCTGTACGCGCGGGGCACGCGCGCGGAGGGAGACTACCGCGAAGCCGTCGAGCGCCTGGTCGAGCGGCTCGCCCGGGAGAGCGGCCTCGCCGGCCTCACCCGCGAGGACCGTGTCCGCCGCGAGGCGCCCGCTCGCCCGAGCCAGCTCGAGCTGGTCTGGTAGCTAGTCGCCCAGGTCCAGCGAGGCCTGGACGGGCAAGTCAGGCGCCCCGTCGGGATCCTCGCTCACCACGATGAGGCCGTCACTCTCCGCGAAGGGCAGGAACTTCGCGGCGAGCTCGCGGAGCTTGGTCAGATAGTAGGCGGTGTTCTCGTCGGGGGCGGACGGGTCCCAGGCCGCCGCCAGCTTCGCCGTCTCGTTGACCTTGACGCGGTCGGTCTCGCCCGTCACGTAGTACGAAACCTGGTCTCCGGCCTGATAGGGCCGCTCCGCGCGGAGCGCCAGCTCGTAGGCGGCGCCCGCATTACGCCTGCCGGTGGCGAGCTTTTCGCGGTAAGCGGCCGGCGACTCCTGCAGCGTCTCGGTCTTCATGAAGAGACGCACCGCCACCCGGCGGGCGGTGAAGTCCTCCTCCCAGCGGCGCACCAGGGCCGGAATCTCCTCGCGGCGGCCGGTGAGCAGCAGGCGGAACATCTCCTCCATCCAGCGGCGCTGGAAGAGCTCGATGCCGCGTGAGCGGAGCCCGGACCCCTTGACGAGCAGCTTGCCGTGGCCATCGAGGAGCACGTAGTTCTTCATCTTGTAGCTGAACATGGCGGGGTAACGTCCAGCCAGCTCGAGCTGAATGCCCTCCGGCAGCGGCTCGCCCAGAGCGGCGAGCAGCGCGTCCTCGTCGCCGGGCCCGGCCACCGGTACCGCCGGCACGAAGTAGAGCCCGTCGGTGTCCACCTCGATCACGGTGGCCCCGAGGGTATCGAGCCGCTCGACCAGGCTCAGCACCAGCCGGCGGCCCTCGGCGGTGATGCGGTTGGCGGCGTCGAAATCGTTCCAGTGGGAGAAGCCGGTGCCGAGGTAACCGTAGAAGGAGTTGATGAAGATCTTGAAGGTCTGCTGGAGCGCGTTCAGGAGCAGCCGGTCCGCGGGCGCCTCCGCCTCGCGGGCGAGCCGCTTGGCCGCGATCCGGAACTCGCGGAGGTCCTGCAGCATGGTGCTGAAGATGCCCAGCCGGTCCGAAGCGGGAGCGAGGCCCTGAGTCAGCATGAGCGAGGGGTAGAGCGACGTGACGTCCACGTGGAGGACGTCCTTCGCCACGCCCTGGCGGTACACCGCCGTATGGCCACCCGCCACCCCACGCCCCGCCATGGCGCGCGGCACCGCGTGGCCGCGGTGCAGATACTCGCGCAGGAGGAGGGCATCGATCTTGGTCGCGTTGCCCCGGAGCACCACCGATTCGTAGTCGAAGGGCAGGGCCTGGGCCTGAACGAAATAGGGAGGCGAGAGGATGCCGGACAGCGCCAGCGTCTCCAGCACGTCGTCGCGGGCATAGGCCATGAGCCGGGCCGGGTCCTCGCGGAACGCGCGCGGGATGTCCTCCGGCGGGAGATAGGTGCGATCCGGTGCCGCCACCCCGAAGTGACGGGCCATGTCCTTGAGCCCGAAGGAGTCCAGGTCGCGCGCGGCCACATCGTAGAGCTGGCCCAGCATCCATGTGTCCACGATGTGGCGGCCGGCCACGCCGTACCGCCGGTACGCGATGCTCCGCTCCGCCACCTGCATGCGGGACGGGTAGCCCCGCAGGGTAGACCCGTCCCGCCCCCAGGTAAGCGGCACTCGGTGGCGCCGGGCGCGGGCCTCGAGATATTCCAGATCGAAACGGAAGATGTTGTGGCCCTCGAGCACGTCGGGGTCGCGCTCCGCGATCAGCCGCGTGCACTCGCGCAGCAGCGCCGCCTCGTCCATCTCCGCCCCCGACAGCACCGTGCTCCAGCCGGTGGAGTCGGCCAGCGCGATGGCGATGATGCGGTCGACCTCGCGGACCGCGTTGGGAAACTCGAAGCCGGGCGCGGTGAGCACCTCGATGTCCAGCGCCATGCGGCGGAGATCGGTCAGCGCCATACCGCGGAACGACGTCCGGCCGGTGCGCAGGAGGTACTGGTGCACCGGGTCGGAGAGAAAGAGATAGGGCCCCTGCGGATCCCCCGCGGTCCGGCCGGTGAGCTTGCGCAGATGGTCGCGCGCGAGCGCGCCCGCGCTCCAGGCCGGGAAGACCGCGAGCCAGCGGTAGGCGCCGTCGCCCTCGAGCGGCGTCACCTCCACGTCGCCCTTGAAGCCGGCCAGGAGGTCCGGGTCGTCGAGCAGGAGGAAGGGGCGGAAGGGCTCCTCCGTGGCTACCACCTGGCCCGCGCGGCGAGCATAGGCCCGCACCGTGCTCTCGCCGGGGACGAAGGCGAGGAGGCCGGGCGTCTCGTCCCGACCGAAGAGCAGGGGATTGCCGTAGAACGGGAGGGGGATCGACGTCAATTCAGCATGCCCAGATGGCGCTGCAGGCGCTCGATCTCCCGCCGCGCGATGGCGTAGCGCGGCTCGATGCCCAGGGCTCGGCGCAGCTCGGCGATGGCCTCCCGGAGCCGGTTCTGCTTCACATAGACGCGGGCGAGGTTGAAGTAGGGGAAGTGCCGAGGCTCGTAGCGGGGGGCGGTCTTGGCGCGCTCGAGCCAGTCGATCGCCTCCTCGTGGCGTCCCAGCTCGATGAGGTAGGCGCCGATGTCGTTGTAGGGATTGCCGAAGGAAGGATCCACGCTGATGGCGGTCTTGCATTCGGCGATGGCGTCCTCGTGGCGCCCCTGGAAGGACAGCGCCCAGCCCAGGAAGGTATGCGCCTCGGCGGTGGGCTGGGCGGCGATGGACCGCCGGTAGCTCTCCACCGCCTCATCGAGACGGCCGGCCATCTGATGCGTGTAGCCCGCTTCGAAGTGGGCCTGCGCGGCATCGCGCTCGTCGCCGCCGCTCATGGCGGCGCGGGCCGGCCGGCCTCGATGGCCTTGCGGTAGGCGGCGAGCTCGGTAAGGCCGGTGAGACGCGGCCCACCGTCCACGATCACGGTGGGGATGGCCCGGATCTGGTGGCGCTGTACGGCTTCGCGATAGTCCTCGATGACGGGCGCGCGGCCCACCCCGGCTTCGAAGTCGGCGATGAACTGCCCCATGTCGGCCCCGGAGGCCTCGACGACGGGGTAGAGCTCGGCGGGGTCCGCGATGTTCACGCTCTCCGAGAAGAAGGCCGCGTAGAGCTCGAGGTGCAGCCGCTCGAAGACCTCCGGACCCTGCCGGGCCGCGCACTTGGCGGCCTCCAGCGCCGGCATCGACCAGGCGGGAAACTCGTGGCGCGGCCAGGGCGTGAAGCGAAGGCCGTCGCCCTCGGACATGGCCTGGCACCGTCGCCAGCCCTCCTCACGCCGGGTGCCCTTGAATCGCGCGTCGGGATCGGGCTCCGGGCGCAGGGGAAATGCTCGCCACTCGATCACCAGATCGTCGCCCATCTCGTCCTTGAGCCGCCGGAGGCGCACCGCCGCCGGATAACACCAGGGTCAGAGATAGTCGGAGTACTCGATGATGTGCACGGCCATGGCGATCCTCCTCGGTGGAATTCTACCGCACTCGCGTGGGACTGGCGGGCGCGGAACGCTTGCCGTATGATCGCCCGGTATGCGAAGCGCGCTCGCCCTCACGGTGCTCGTCGCGGTGCTCACCATCGGCTGCGCGGGTCCCACCCGCATCACATATCCCAATGTCACGCCGGACAAGCCGGAGAACATCTCCGCCACCGTCACGCGCCCGTCGGGTCCGGGACCTTTTCCGGCGGTGGTCCTGCTCCACGGTTGCGGGGGCGTGTCACCACAGCTCGAGCGTTGGGCTCGCTGGCTGGCGGATCGCGGGTATGTGGGCCTGGTGATCGACAGCTTCGGCCCGCGCCGGGTGAAAGGGGACTGCTCCCCGGAGTCCCCCGACGACATCCCCATCACCGCGCGGCTCGACGACGCCTTCGGCGCACTGCGCTGGCTCCAGGCGCAGCCGTGGGTGCGCGGTGACCGGGTGGGCGCGGTGGGATTTTCCCAGGGCGGAGCCTTCGCCATGTCCGTCGTCAACGGGCCCAGCCTCGAGCGCGCGGCCCGGCGGGGCGTGAAGATTCCGGAGCCCGGCTTCGCCGCCGGGGTGGGCGTCTATCCGGGCGGCTGCAAGTCCCTCATCCCCCAGCTCGCGATCAAGCCCCTCCTCGTCCTCATCGGCGCCGCCGACGACTGGACGCTGCCCGAGTCCTGCCAGCAGATGGTGGAGTCGATGAAATCTCGCGGAGCGGACGCGCGCATCGTGCTCTATCCCGGCGCCTATCATTACTTCGACGTCGAGGGTCAGAAGCTGGAGGTGCTCGACTACGTCGGCAACGACAACAAGCCGGGCGGCCGTGGCGCCACCGTCGGTTATCAGCCGGAAGCGGCCGCGGGCGCATATCGTGAGGTCGAGCTCTTCTTCGGCCAGCACCTCAAGCGCTAGCCGGGTCGCGCCACGCCAGCACTGTGATGAACGAGCCCCTTTCCAAGCAGGACGTCCGCGAGCGCGTCTGGCGCGCGCTGGAGATCCACGGCGCGGCGCGCTTTCCCGGCGCCAAGGGCCGCATTCCCAACTTCCCGGGGGCGGAGGCCGCCGCGCTGCACGTATCGGCCCTGCCCGAGTGGAAGCGCGCCCGGGTGGTGAAGGTGAACCCCGACGCCCCCCAGCTCGCCCTGCGGCGAATGGCTCTGCGCGAGGGCAAGCTCCTCTACATGGCGGTGCCGCGGCTCCGCAGCGCGCAGCCCTTCGTGGCCCTCGATCCCGCCCGCCTGGGCGGGGCGGGACCGAAGGCCGCCACCATCAAGGGCGCCGCCGTGTACGGGCACGGGGTCACGCTGGACGAGATGCTACCCATCGATCTCGTCATCTGCGGGTCGGTGGCGGTCAACGGGCGCGGGGCGCGGCTGGGCAAGGGCGGCGGCTACTCCGACCTCGAGTACGGCATGCTCCGCGAGCGCGGGCTGGTGGGGGAGGAGACCTGCATCCTGACCACCGTGCACCCACTGCAGATCGTGCCATACGAGCTGCCGTCGCTGCCACATGACATCACGCTGACCTGGATCGTCACTCCCGAGGGGCCGCTCCGCTGCGCGAGCGGGAGGGTGCGGCCCCGGGGGATCTACTGGGACTGTCTCGACGAGGACCGGATCGCGGCGATTCCGGTGCTCGGCGAGCTCAAGCGGGCGCGCGCCGCGCGCTGAGGGGAGCACATGGATCTCGGGCTCAAGGGGAAGGTGGCCTTCGTGGCGGCGGCAAGCAAGGGCATGGGCAAGGCCTGCGCGCTCGGGCTCGCGGGCGAGGGGGCGCGCGTCCTCATGTGCGCGCGGGGCGAGGCCGCGCTGAAGGACGCGGCGGCGGAGGTGAAGCAGAAGACCGGCGCCGAGGTGCTCGCGGTGCCCGCCGACCTCTCCCGCGCCGAGGACTGTGCGCGGGCGGTGGCGCGCGCGAGCGAGGCCTGGGGCGGGGTGGACGTCCTGGTCGCCAACGTGGGCGGACCGCCGCCGGGACCTTTCGAGAAGATGACCGATGCCCAGTGGATGCAGGCCTTCGAGCAGGTCCACCTCTCCGCCGTCCGGCTCATCCGCGACGTCCTGCCCGGGATGAAGTCCAAGAAGTGGGGCCGCATTCTGGCCATCCAGTCCACCTCCGTGAAGCAGCCGGTGGACGGGCTGGTCCTCTCCAATGGCATCCGTCCCGGGCTGGCGGGCCTCTTCAAGACCCTGGCGGTGGAACTGGCCAAGGACGGCATCACGGTGAACCTGGTCCTGCCCGGCCGCATCATGACCGACCGGTTCCTCGACCATCAGAAGGAGCGGGCCCAGTCCGGCAGCCGCACCCTCGAGGCCCAGATCGCGCTGTCCGGGATGGACATCCCCATGGGCCGCGTGGGCACCCCGGAGGAGTTCGCCAACATGGTGGTGTTCCTGGCCTCCGCCCGGGCCTCCTACGTGACCGGCACCGCGGTGCAGGTGGACGGGGGCCTCATCCGGAGCAACGTCTAGGCGTTGGTCGTCGCGCTCTGGCACGCGCTGCACGGCTTCCGTCGGGACAACGGGATGTTCCTCGCCGCCGGCCTGTCCTTCTTCTTCCTCGTCTGCCTGGTCCCGATGCTGTTCCTCTTCGTGTCGGTGGCGGGCTATCTCCTCAGCAGCGAGGCGGCCACCGGCGCCATCCTGAGCCAGCTCTCGCAGATCGTCCCCGTGTACAAGAAGGAGCTGTCCGAGCTCCTTTCCCGCATGATCGCCGCCCGGCAGATGTCGGGGGTGCTGGGGTCGGTGATCCTTCTCTTCTTCTCCATCCAGCTCTTCGCCTGCCTCCGCATGGTGATGAACGTCGTGTTCGCGGAGCGGAAGGGACGCGGCTTCGTCCACGGGATGATCTGGGACGTGGTGATGCTGATGGTGATCGGCATCCTCTTCGTCGCGAGCATGTTCATCACCGACCTGTTCTTCTGGCTGCGCACCTTCGTGCTCGCTCCCGCCCACATGCCGCGACAGTGGGTGCGCTGGATGTTCGTGGCGCTCGCTGTCGGCTTCAACACCGGACTCTACTTCGTGATCTACCGCTTCTTCCCCACGCGGCGCCCCCGCTTCGGCGCCGCGCTGGCGGGAGCGGTCCTCGCCAGCATTCTCTGGGAGACGGCCAAGCAGCTTTTCCGCTGGTACATCCTCTCCCTGGGGGTGTACGACCAGATCTACGGCCCCCTGGGCTTCCTGGTGGCGCTGACCATGTTCGTCTACTACTCCGGGATCGTCATGGTGCTGGGGGCCGAGTACGTGGCGTCGCTGGAAGCGCGCTGGCGCCGGGGCCTGTTCCTCTGGTAGGTTGATCCGGCCATGGCCGACAGCGCCGTCCTGCCGCTCGAGGGCGTTCGCGTTCTCGAACTCGCCCATCTGATCGCCGGACCCGTCTGCGGGATGTACCTGGCGGACATGGGGGCCGACGTGATCAAGGTGGAGTCCCGCGACGCGCCCGACGCGGGGCGAGACATCTACCGGCTCTATCGGGGCGGGGAAGGCGTGCTCCACCTCACCGTGAACCGGAACAAGCGTGGGCTCGGCGTGGACCTGCGAAGCGAGGGAGGACGTGCCGTGTTCCGCCGGCTCGCCGCCGGCGCGGACGTGGTGATCGAGGCCTATCGAGGCGGGGTGGCGGAGCGGCTGGGCATCGACTGGGACTCGCTGGCCCCCCTCAACCCGCGCCTCATCTACTGCTCGATCTCGGCGTTCGGGCCTCGGGGGCCCTGGCGCGAGAAGCCCGGCCTCGACTCCCTGGCCCAGGCCCTGGGGGGATTCATGGCCATCACCGGCGAGCGCGACGGCGGCCCGGTCCTCGGGGGAGCGCCGGTGGCGGACACCCTCGGCGCGCTCCTGGCCATCCAGGGCATTCTCACCGCGCTCATCGCGCGGGGGCGAACCGGACTCGGACAGCGCGTGGACGCCTCCCTCATCGACGGCATGTTGCTTGCCCATACCGCGCGGCTGAGCGTCTTCCACGAGACCGGGCAGTCACCGGGGCGGTGGGGGAGCGGGCACCCGGAGATCACGCCGTATCGCGCCTTCGCGGCCAAGGATGCCTGGCTCTTCGTCGCGGTGTGGGTGGACCGGCTCTGGCGGCCCTTCTGCGAGGCCATCGGGCGGCCGGTCCTCGCCGACGATCCGCGCTTCGCCGCGCGCACCGACCGCCTCAAGCACCGCGCCGCGCTCGACGAGATCCTGGCGGACGTGTTCCGCGAGCGGACGGTGTCGGAATGGATGGACGTCCTCGAGCGCGCGGACGTGCTCTGCGCACCCGTCAACGACTACGCGCACCTCGTGCGCCACCCGCAAGTGATGGCCTCGGGAATGATCGTGGAGCAGGATCATCCGCGGGCGGGACGCTTCAAGACCATTGCCACGCCGGTGAAGCTGGGCGCCACGCCGGGCACCATCCGGACCCCAGCCCCCGCGCTGGGCGAGCACACACGGGAGATTCTCTCCGAGGCGGGCCTCACCGCGGACGAGATCGATGCGCTCGCGGCATCGGGGACGATCCACATCACTCAAGGAGACGCGGTCCATGATCCTACAGGATAAGGTCGTGGTGGTGACGGGCGCGGCGCGTGGAATCGGCCGGGAGATCGCGCTCCTCATGGCGCGACACGGCGCGGCGGTGGTGGTGAACGACTATGGCGGGGCCGCCGACGGGGTGGGCGGGGCGTCGGCCCCCGCCGACGAGGTAGTGGGCGAGATCAAGAATCTGGGCGGGCGTGCCGCCGCCTCCTACGACTCGGTGGCGTCGTTCGACGGGGGGAAGCGCATCGTCCAGGCCGCGCTGGACAGCTTCGGGACGGTAGACGTGGTGGTGAACAACGCCGGCATCCTCCGGGACCGCATGATCTTCAACATGACCGAGGAGGAGTGGGACGGCGTCATCAACACTCACCTCAAGGGCTGCTTCGCGGTGACGCGCGCCGCCGTGCCCCACATGCGCGAGAAGAAGTGGGGGCGCGTCATCAACATGACCTCCACCTCCGGGCTGGTGGGCAATATCGGCCAGGCCAACTACGCGGCGGCCAAGCTCGGCATCGTGGGCTTCACCAAGGTGGTCGCGCTGGACATGGCCCGCTACAACGTCACCGCGAACTGCATCTCGCCCTTTGCGTGGACCCGCATGATCGGGACCATCCCCACCGAGACCGAGTCCCAGAAGGCGCGCGTGGAGAAGATCAAGAAGATGGGGCCGGAGCACATCGCGCCGGTGGCGGTGTTCCTCGCCTCCGAGGCGGCCAAGGAAGTCACCGGCCAGGTGATCGGCGTGCGGGGCAAGGAGATCATGATCTTCTCCCACATGCGTCCCATGATGCGCGTTCACAACGACCTGGGCTGGACGCCCGAGCGCCTGGCCGAGATGTTCCCGGGCACGCTGCGTCACCACCTGGCGCCACTCGACACCTCCGGGCAGTACTTCAACTACGACCCGATGGTCTAGGGCCGCAGTGACCGTGCGCGTGGGTCGCGGCCGCGCTCGTGTCTCGAGCACTGCGCGCGTATCGGCGATGGTGGCCGGAGCGCTGCTCGCCCTGGCGGCGGCGGGGGCGGCGCGCGCGGCCGATCCCCCGCTCCTCGTGACCCTGGGCGAGGTCACCGACGCCTCCGCCGTGCTCTGGGCTCGCGCGCCCGCGACGGGTCGAGTGGCGGCGCGATACGCGCCGAGCGCCGGCGAGGAGAGCGCGGAGCCGCAGCTCGTCGAGGCCGAGGCGGAGCCGGCGCGCGATCAAACCGTGAAGCTCCGGCTGGAGTCTCTTCGAGCCGGCACGCGGTATCGCTACACGGTCTCCCAGGGGACGGCGGTGGTGGAGGGCGAGTTCGTGAGCGCGCCCGCGCCGGGAAGCGCGGCGCCGGTACGGCTGAGCTGGAGCGGAGACCTCGGGAGCCGGAGCCATTGCCGGCATGCGACCGCCGGCTACCCGATCTTCCGCGCGCTGGCCCAGCACCGCCCGGACTTCTTCCTCTTCGTGGGGGACACCATCTACGCCGATCAGATCTGCGCCGGCGCGGACCGCAAGCCGGGCGCTGATTTCCGCGCCAGCACCCTGCCGGAGTTCTGGGCCAAGCACCGCTACAATCGGGCCGACCCTGGCGTCCAGGCCTTCTTTCGCCAGACCGCCGTCTACGCGATCTGGGACGACCACGACGTGCGCAACGACTTCGCCGGCCCCAGCGAGCCGCTCATGCCGGTGGGGCGGCAGGCGTTCCTCGACTACTTCCCCATCGTCCCGCCGGCGGAGGAGGCGGGGCGCCTGTATCGCCGCATCCGCTGGGGCAGCGTGCTGGAGGTCTTCATCCTGGATACGCGGCAGTACCGGAGCCGCAACACCGACCTGGACGGGCCGAACAAGACCATGCTCGGGGCCGAGCAGAAGCGGTGGCTGCTCGCGGCGGTGACCGGCTCGACCGCCACCTGGAAGGTGGTGGTGACGAGCGTGCCGCTCTCCATTCCCACCGGTCGCCCGGTGCGGGACTCATGGACCAATGCCAACTTCTTCGGCTTCCCGGAGCCGGGAGCCGGCTTCGCCTTCGAGCGGGACGCCGTGCTCGAGGCCTTCCGGCGCGCGGGGGTCCGGAACCTGGTCTTCCTCACCGCCGACGCCCATCACGCCGAGATCCTGCGGCATCAGCCCTCCGAGACCTGGACTTTCCACGAGTTCGCGGCGGGGCCGCTCGCCGCCTTTCACGGGCTCTCCCGGCCGGTGGACCAGGGTCTGAACCCGCAGACGCTCTTCGCGCTGGGCGGCATCGAGAACTTCGGCATGGTCGAGGCGGACGCCGACGACCTCACGGTGCGTATCATCGACGTCAACGGCACCGTGCGCTTTCTCCACACCATCCGCTCGTCACGCTGACTCGACCCGTCGTCCGAGCAGCAGGACGACCAGGGCGGCCAGGCTCGCGAATGCGCCGGCCCATTCCGCCAGCCCCGGCCGGTGATGCAGCGCCAGCTCCCCGCCCGCTCCCCTCGGCAGCTCCACCTCGAGCAGGCCCAGCTCGCCCTGCCGCGTCGCCACGCTCCCGGTGGGTGTCCGAGCCCGCCACAGCGGCGACCAGGCCATCCCCGTGGAGACCCAGCCGCCTTCCGGGCTCGAGATGAAGGCGACGTAGCGGTCGGGGCCGACCTTCTCGGGCAGGGGACGAGGCACAGCGCTGGTGAACACCAGGAACGGCCCCACCCGTGCGGGGACACCCCACTGCGGATCCGAGGTCAGGAAGCCAAGGTTCGGCATGTCCTCGTCCAGCGCCACCACCGTGGACACGCGCAGCCGCACGGCCAGACGCGAGAACTCATCCGGCCGCTGGCGCGGGAGCTCCCGCCCGAACACGCTCACGCCGTCGAGGCGCTCCGCCAGCGTGCGAATGGGCGCGGTCAGGGCGGCGGGCCCATCGGCCAGGCCACGGTAGAAGACACCCGCCACCGGCGACGGATGGGTGAAGGTGCCGCCGACCATGTCGCGCCCCGCCACCACCGGGGTGAGGCTCGTGAGGTGGGAATGCGCCCGCCACCAGTCACGGCCGAACTCGAGCGGCACGCTCGAGCGCAGGAAGAGGACCCGACCCGCGGGCGCCCGCCCGAGCGCGTCCCACAGGGCCTCCATCCGGTTGCCGCGTATGATCTCCTGCGACGTCGGCCAGTCTCGCGGCCGCGGCCACAGCGAGAGCGAGGGCTCGTGCGAGCCGGGCGGCGCGCCGGCGAGGAAGACGCCCGGCGCGAGCCCCAGTACCACCGCGATCCCCGCTGCGGCCCACGGCGGATTCCACTGATAGCGCGCGATACCCGCCCGCACGAGCCACGCGACCGCGGCGGAGCCCCCCAGGATCAGGGCGAGCAGGCACGCGTCCACGAGCCGGTCGGCGGGAAGCCAGAGCACGCCCGCATGCTCACCCAGGACGGCATCCACCACCGTCACGAGGAGGAGCGCGGGAACCAGAACCTGCAGCCAGAGGAGCCGTCGCGGCGGACGGGAGCCGAGCGCCAGGCCCACTCCGCCGGCGAGATTGACGGCAAGTAGGACCAGTAGCAGCGGGCGCCGTGCGACGCCCCCAATGAGCGCGGAGGGCGACGCATCGCCCCAGGCCAGCGGCAGGGCCATGGGCGGCCCCACCGCGAGATGCGCCGTGAGCGGCAGGAGCCAGAACCCGGCGATCCCGAGCCCCACGCCGGCGACGAGCACGGCGGCGCGCCACCAGGCGCGCCACCCGCCCGGAGCGCAGACGCCCGCCAGGAGCACCAGCGCGAGTGCGGCCGGCAGGTGGGCGGGGTGCGCCAGGATCACGGCGGCCACCAGCAGCGTCGGCCGGGCTTGGGGCCGGCCCGTGGCCTCCAGCCACGGCAGCAACGAGAGCGCGAGCAGCGGCAGGAGGCCCCAGCCCAGCCGCGCCGCCACCAGGCCCCAGCGCAAGCCTTCCTCGATTCCGCTGCGCGACTCCGCCGAGATGGTCAGCGCGAGGAAGGCGCCGGGCAGCGCGAGCCAGCCATGGCCGAGCACCCGGCAGAGCAGCATGTAGGTGCTCGCGCCCGGCAGCAGGAACACGAGCCAGACGAGGCCGAGGTAGATCGCGCCTGGGCTCAGGGCGGCGAGCGCCGCGTGATGGACGAGCGCCCCCAGATAGAAGAAGCCCGGAGGATAGTACTGTAGCTCCGGATAGCCCGCCCACCAGCCGGCGTTCCAGTGCCAGGGGGCTGGACCGAGGGTGATGGCGTGAATGAGACGGTAGAGCTGCCCGGGATGGTCGTCGCCACCGGGGACGCCTCGACCCAGCGCCGTCCATCCCCATGCGACGGCGTAGGTGGCGAGCACGATCGCCGGCACGAGCAGACGGAAGACCACGGTTGAGCGCGATGATACCAGCGGCTGTCGCATTGACATTCGTTTCTTGGGAGTGTTAAGTATTCGAAATCGTAGCGCAGGGATCGGTGATCGCGGCAGCGGCCATGCCGCGATCGTGCAGCTACTTTCGGGGCTCAAATCCCCTACCGATGGAGAGGCCATTGGACACGTTGAAGGGACTCAAGTGCCGGGAGTGCGGGCGCTCCTATCCATCCTCACCCGCCCACGTCTGCGAGTACTGCTTCGGCCCCCTCGAGGTCGACTACGACTACGCCGTGATTCGCGCGCGCACGAGCCGCGCCCGCATCGAGGCCGGTCCCCGGAGCATCTGGCGCTACGCGGATTTCCTGCCCGTCGAGCTGGACGCCGGCGCGTTGCCCCCGGTGGGATCATCGGTGGGCTTCACGCCCCTGGTGCGCGCCCGCAATCTCGGTGAGGAATGGGGCGTCAGGGAGCTGTACATCAAGAACGATGGCGTGTGCCATCCCACCTGCTCCTTCAAGGACCGGGTGGTCTCGATGGCGGTGGCCAAGGCCACCGAATTCGGCTTCGACACGGTGGCCTGCGCGTCCACCGGGAACCTGGCCAACTCGGTGGCGGCGCATGCCGCCGAGGCGCGTCTCAAAGCCTACATCTTCATTCCCGCCGACCTCGAGCAGGGCAAGGTCACCGCGACGCTCATCTACAACCCCACTCTGGTGGCGGTGCAGGGAACCTACGACGAGGTGAACCGGCTGTGCTCCGAGATCGCGGACAAGTACCGCTGGGCCTTCGCCAACATCAACCTGCGGCCGTACTACGGTGAGGGCTCGAAGACCGTCGGCTACGAGATCGCCGAGCAGCTCGGCTGGCGGGCGCCCGCTCACGTGGTGGTGCCCTGCGCCGGCGGCTCGCTCCTCACCAAGATTGCCAAGGCCTTCGAGGAGTGGCGGAGCCTCGGCCTCATTCCAGACGGCCTCACCCGCATGCACGCGGCCCAGGCCGCGGGCTGCGGCCCCATCGTCACCATGATCAAGCAGGATACGGACGTGCTCGTGCCGGTGCGGCCCAATACCATCGCCAAGTCGCTGGCCATCGGCAATCCCGCCGACGGCTACTATGCCTACCGGGCGGTCAAGGACTCGGGCGGACACGGCGAGCACGCCACCGACGAGGAGATCGTCGAGGGCATGCAGCTCCTGGCCCGCACCGAGGGCATCTTCGCCGAGACCGCGGGCGGCGTGACGGTGGCGGCGGCGCGGAAGCTCCTCGAGGCCGGGCGGATCCCGCGCGACGAGGCGCTCGTCCTCTGCATCACCGGCAACGGGCTCAAGACGCCGGACGTGCTCCACGACCGGCTGTCCGTCGCCGTCACCATCCGGCCCTCGCTCTCGGTGTTCGACCGGGCGCTGGCCGACCTCAAGTCGAAGGGGGGACTCTAATGGGTGTGCCCGTCCGCATTCCGACGCCGCTCCGCAGCGTGACCAAGGGGGCCGCCGAGGTCCAGGCCGCCGGCGACACCGTGTCCGCCGTCATCGAGGATCTCGAGCGCCAGTTCCCCGGGCTGCGCGATCGGCTCGTCGACGAGGGGGGCGAGCTGCGGCGCTTCATCAATATCTACGTCAACGAGGAGGACATTCGCTTCCTCGAGGGCGCCAAGACCACGCTGAAGCCCGGTGACTCCGTCTCCATCGTGCCCGCGATCGCGGGGGGCCGGTAGGACAGGCCATGTGGGCCCTGGCGCGGATGCGGCTGCGGCTCACCGTTCCGGCCGAGCTCGTCCAGAAGCCCCTCCTCTATCATCTGGTCAAGGACTTCGACCTCGTGCCCAATGTTCGCCGCGCGGACGTGGGAGCCGACCACGGCTGGGTCGTCCTCGAGCTGGAGGGCGCCGAGGACCGCCTGCAGCGGGGCCTGGCCTGGCTCGAGGAGCAGGGCGTGACGGTGGACCCCATCGAGCGGGACGTGGTGCTCCCGTGATCCGGAACGCGTCATGATCGGGATCTCCCAGCGGGTGCAGGGGTTCACGGAATCCGTCATCCGTGAGATGACGCGCGTGAACAACCAGTACGACGGCATCAACCTCGCCCAGGGGATGCCCAACTTCCCGCCGCCCCGCGAGCTGGTGGAGGCGGCGCACCGGGCCCTGGACGGCGACTTCCATCAGTACGCGATCACCTGGGGGGCGCCACGACTCCGACGCGCCATCGCCGCGAAGTACCAGCGGTTCTACGGGATGACGGTGGACCCGGAGCGCCATGTCACCGTCTGCTGCGGGTCCACCGAGACCATGCTCGCCACCCTGCTCGCCGTGCTCAACCCCGGCGACGAGGTGATCATCTTCGAGCCCTTCTACGAGAACTACGGGCCGGGGTGCATCATCGCCGGCGCCGTCCCCATCTGGGTGCCGCTGGAGCCGCCCGACTTCGGCTTCGATCCCGACCGGCTCGCCCGCGCCGTCACGCCCCGCACCCGCGCCATCGTCTTCAACAGCCCCAACAATCCCTCAGGGAAAGTCTTCTCCCGGGCGGAGCTCGGGCAGATCGCGGACCTCTGCCTCAAGCACGATCTCCTGGCCATCACCGACGAGATCTACGAGCACATCGTCTACGACGGCGCCGGGCACACCCCCATCGCGACCCTGCCCGGCATGGCCGACCGGACGATCACCATCTCGGGGATCTCGAAGTCCTACTCGGTGACGGGCTGGCGCGTCGGATATGCCATCGCGAGCCCGGAGCTGTCGCTGGGCATCCGCCGCGCGCACGATTTCATCACCGTGGGCGCGCCGCACCCCCTCCAGGAGGCCGCCGTCACCGCGCTGGAGTTCCCGGACACGTACTACACCTATCTCCGGGAGAGCTATCAGGCACGCCGCGATCTCCTCTTCGAGCAGGTGGAGGCGGCCGGGTTCATCGCCTGGAAGCCGCGGGGGGCGTATTACATCCTGACCGACGCCGCCCACTTCATGAAGCGTTACGACTGCGGGGACGACACCGCCTTCGCCATGCACCTCATCAAGGCGATCGGCGTCGCCACCGTCCCCGGCTCGTCCTTCTATGCCCACGGCGAGCTGGGCCGGACCAAGATCCGCTTCTGCTTCCCCAAGACGGACGACATGCTCATCGAGGCGGGCCGCCGGCTCCAAAAGCTCGCGCGGTGACCCCGCGCGATGCGGCCCGCGCGGTCTTCGACGCCGCGCTCCGGGCCGGTGACGTCGGGCCCCTCGTCCACCGGGCGCTCGAAGGACTCGACCAATCCCCGCGCGGCCGGGTGCTCGTGGTCGGGGCGGGCAAGGCGTCGGGCGCCATGGCCGCGGCGGCCGAGGAGGCGCTGGGCGACCGCGTGGCCGATGGCGTGGTGGCGGTCAAGGATGGACATCTCGCGCCGACGCGCCGGGTGCGGCTGCTCGAGGCCGGACATCCCGTCCCGGACCGGCGCGGCGCCGAGGCGGCGCGCGCCATTCGCGATCTGGCCTCGACCGCGTCCGCGGACGACCTGGTGCTCGTCCTCGTCTCCGGCGGAGGCTCGGCGCTCACCCCCGCGCCGGCGCCGCCGATCACCCTGGAAGAGAAGCAGTCCCTTACCCGGCTGCTCCTGCGCGCCGGGGCCAATATCAATCAGCTCAACGCGGTGCGGAAGCACTGCTCCACGCTCAAGGGCGGCCAGCTCGCCCGTGCGGCGGCTCCCGCCCGGGTCCAGGCCTTGCTCCTCTCCGACGTCATCGGCGATGCCCTCGACGTGATCGCCTCCGGCCCCACCGCTCCCGACGCCTCGACCTTCGCGGAGGCCATGGGGATCCTGGCCCGCTTCGACATCCGGGATCAGGTTGCCCCGTCCATCGTGGCCCGCCTCCAGCAGGGGATGCTAGGGGCGATTCCCGAGACGCCCAAGCCGGGCGACCCGCTCTTCGAGCGCGTCGGCAACCTCGTCATCGGCAACAACGCCCTGGTGGTGGACGCGGCGGCGGCCGCCGCCCGGGAGCTGGGACTCGTTCCGCATGTCCTCACGCGGTCACTCGAGGGCGAGGCGCGGGAAGTGGGCCGGCGCTTCGCGGCCATGGCGCGCGACATCCGGGAGGGGCGCGGCCCCGTGGCGCCCCCGTGCTGTGTGATCGCGGGCGGAGAGACCACGGTGACCGTGCGCGGCCAGGGCAGTGGCGGCCGCTGTCAGGAGCTCGCCCTCGCCGCGGCCATCGAGCTGGAGGGCGTGCCCGGCGTGGTCGTGCTCGCGGCGGGAACCGATGGCAGCGATGGGCCCACCACCGCGGCGGGAGGCGTCGGCGACGGCAGGAGCGTGAGACGGGCGCGCGCCGCCGGAGTGGACCTTTCGGCTCACCTGGCCGACAACAGCTCTCATGCGGCACTCGAGGCGCTCGGCGATCTCCTCGTCACCGGCCCGACCAACACGAACCTTCTCGACCTCTATCTGATCGTCGTGCTCGACGGGCCCTCGCCCGACTGCCTTCCCTGAAGGCGAAGTGCTCTTAGTGCGCGAGATTCCATCATGGGGGAGGAATGACCCACCGGGTTATCCACCAACGACTCACAGGATCAGTGGACAAACGGGCACTCCGCCGCGGCCGGACTGCCCAATGCGCTGTGCTATCCTAACGCGCGTATGTCGCGAGGAAATTTCCTTGATCTCCTCCCCGCCGAGCTCGAAGCACTGGCCGAGTCACTGGGCGCGCCCGGCTATCGAGGACGGCAGATCGCGTCCTGGATCTATGGCAAGGGCGTGCTGGACCCGCGCGCCATGTCAGACCTGCCGCGTGAGTTCCGTGATGCCCTCGCGGAGCGGGGCGAGGCGGTGCTCCCGCAGCTCGAGCGCGCCACCCCCTCCCAGGACGGCAGCGAGAAGCTGGTCTTCCGTCTGGCCGATGGGGGACGCATCCAGTCCGTGCTCATGCCCGACGAGGACCGGCTGACCCTCTGCCTCTCCACCCAGGTCGGCTGCGGCTTCGGCTGCACCTTCTGCTTCACCGGGACCATGGGGCTGGGCCGCGACCTGACGGTCGGGGAGATCGTGGGCCAGGTGCTGGCCGCGCGGGCCCGGCTCGCCGCGGGGGCCCGCATCACCCACGTGGTGTACATGGGCATGGGCGAGCCGCTCGCCAACTACGCCGCCACCGTGAAGTCCCTTCGCATCCTCACCGATCCGCGCGGCGTCGGGCTGTCCCCGCGGCGGATCACGGTGTCCACGGTGGGGCTGGCGGCGGGGATCGAGAAGCTCGCCAAGGAGGACCTGCGGGTCAATCTGGCCATCTCGCTCCACGCCACCACCAACGAGACGCGCGACCGGCTGATGCCCGTGAACCGCGGCTTCCCCATCGAGGCGCTGCTGGCCGCCTGCAAGCGCTTCCCCCTGCCGATGCGGCAGCGCATGACCTTCGAGTACGTGCTGCTCGACGGGGTCAACGACTCGCCCCAGGACGCCAAGCGCCTGCTCAAGCTCCTCAAGGGCATCCGGGCCAAGGTGAACCTCATTCCGTTCAATGACTGGGAGGGCTCGGATTTCGCCCGGCCCCCGCTGGCGCACATCCTGAGCTTCCAGGCCATCCTGCTCGAGAACGGGATCACCGCCACCGTGCGCTGGAGCAAGGGCGAGGACATCGGAGCCGCCTGCGGCCAGCTCAACGAGCGGGTTGCGGGGTGAGCCTGCCGGTCACGGTGGCCTTGCCCACGCTGGGCTGCCGGCTGAATCAGGTCGAGTCGCAGGAGATGGCGGCCCTGCTGGAGTCGCGCGGCTTCCAGACCGTCGCCGCCGAGTCTCCCGCCCAGATCTATGTGGTGAACACGTGCACGGTGACCGGGCGCGCCGACCTGTCTGACCGCCAGCTGATCCGGCGGGTGAGACGGGACAATCCCGAGGCGGTGGTGGTGGTCACCGGGTGCTTTGCCCAGACCGACCCCGAGGCGGTGGCGCGCGTCGGCGGGGTGGACCTCATCGTCGGCAACCAGGAAAAGTACCGGCTGCCGGAGATCCTCGCCGACCTGCTCGAGCGGCGCGGAGCCGCTGGCGCCGCCGCCGGTCCGCCGCCCATCCGCGTGGCGTCCATCCGCGAGGCCCGCTCGGTGCCCTTCGCGCCGCTCTCGCGCGTGGCCGGTCGCACGCGCGCCTTCGTCAAGGTCCAGGACGGCTGCCAGCACCGCTGCGCCTTCTGCATCGTGCCCGCCGCGCGGGGACCGAGCCGCAGCCAGGAGCCGGACGTGGTCGTCGAGCAGGCGTGCCGGCTGGTCGAGGCCGGGCATGGGGAGATCACGCTCACCGGCGTGGACCTGGGGCACTACGGGCGCGACCTCGTGCCGCGCTCCAGCCTGGCCGGCCTGCTGCGCCGCCTGGCGGAGGTGCCGGGGCTTCGCTGGCTGCGCCTGTCCTCGGTGCTGCCCGCCTACTTCACGACGGAGCTGTTCGAGGCGGTGACGGAGCTTCCGGTGGTGGCCCCGCATCTGCACGTGCCGCTGCAAAGCGGCAGCGATCGCGTCCTGCGTCTGATGCGGCGGCCGTATACCGCGCGGATGTACCGCAACCTGCTCGAGCGCCTGGCGGGAGCCATCCCGGATCTCGGGCTCGGCAGTGACGTGATCGTGGGCCATCCCGGCGAGGGCGAGGCCGACTTCGCGGCCACGCTGGACCTGGTCCGCGCGCTGCCCTTCGCGTACCTCCATGTCTTCGCGTATTCGGACCGGCGAGGCACGGAGGCGGCGCGACTGCCCGCCCGCGTCGATTCGCCGACCGTGAAGGCGCGCAGCGCCGCGTTGCGCCGGCTCGCGGCGGACAAGGGGCTCGAGTTCCGCTGCCGCCTCCTCGGCCGGACCCGGGAGGTGCTGGTCCTCGAGGCGCGCGATCGAGCCACCGGGCTTCGCGCCGGCCTCACCGGTAACTATATCGAGGTGCTGTTCCCCGGCGGGGAAGGGCTCGCCCGCCGCTTCGTTCCCGTGCGCATCACGGAGTGCAGCCGCGAGCGGACGCTGGGAGCGCTGACCGCGGTGCCGGCATGACCGCGCGGACACCGACGACCCGGAAGGCCGCCGCCAGCGAGCCCTCCCTTGGCGTCATCGGCGGCAGCGGGCTCTACGAGATCGACGAGCTCACGGACGTGCGCTGGACCCGGGTCCGCACGCCGTTCGGCGACCCGTCCGACGCCTTCTGCGTGGGCCGCTTCGGCGACCGGCAGGTCATTTTCCTCCCCCGGCACGGGCGCGGGCACCGGCTCACCCCGACCGAGCTGAACTACCGCGCCAATATCTGGGGGCTCAAGCATCTCGGGGCCCAGGCGGTGATCTCGGTGTCGGCGGTGGGCAGCATGCGGGAAGACATCCGCCCCCTGGACCTCGTCATCCCCGATCAGTTCTTCGACCACACGCGGCACCGGATCTCGACCTTCTTCAGCGACGGCATCGTCGGCCATGTGGGCATGGCGCACCCGGTCTGCGAGGATCTGGCCGACGTGCTCGAGGCGGCCGGGCGCGAGGCCGGCGCCACCGTGCATCGGGGCGGCACCTACATCTGCATCGAGGGCCCCCAGTTCTCGACCAAGGGAGAATCCGAGGTGTATCGGCGCTGGGGAATGTCGGTGATCGGCATGACCAACATGCCGGAGGCCAAGCTCGCTCGCGAAGCCGAGCTCTGCTACGCGACGGTGGCCCTGGCGACCGACTACGACGTCTGGCATCCGCAGCACGACGCGGTGACGGTGGAGGCGGTGATCGCGAACCTCGTGAAGAACGTGGCCACCGCCAAGGACGTGCTCCGTCGCGCGATTCCTCGCGTGAAGGGCGGCGGCTGCCGCACCGGCTGCGGAGAGGCGCTCCGCTCCGCCATCATCACCGATCGGCAGAGCATCCCGGCGCGCACCCGCCGGCGGCTCGCGCTGCTGGTGGACCGTCACCTCGGCCCACGCCCCACGCCCGCGCGGCGCGGAAAGGCCTAGCCCATGCCCGAGTCCAGCCCTTCCGACCTCCTCGTGGTCGGCTCGGTGGCCATCGACAACGTGACCACCCCCTTCGGGAAGGCAGCCGAGGCGCTGGGCGGCTCCGCCACTTACTTTTCCTACGCGGCGAGCTTCTTCACCCAGGCGCGGATCGTGGCCGCCGTCGGCGACGACTTCCCCCGGGAGCACCTGCAGCTCCTGGAAAAGCGCGGCGTGGACATCGCCGGGCTCGAGGTGCTCGCGGGAAAGAAGACCTTCCGGTGGACCGGCGAGTACGGCTTCGACCTCAACGATGCCCGGACGCTGGACGTCCAGCTCAACGTGCTCGGCGAGTTCCGGCCCCGACTCACGGCGGCGCAGCGGAAGATTCCGTATCTCTTCCTCGCCAATAACGATCCCGAGGTGCAGCTGGAGGTGCTCGAGCAGATGGAGCACCCCCGGCTCACCGCGCTCGACACCATGAACTTCTGGATCGAGGGCAAGCGCGAGGCGCTGGGGCGCGTGCTCGCGCGGGTGGACGTGCTCCTCATCAACGACGCGGAGGCGCGCATGCTCGCCGGCGAGCCCAACCTGATCAAGGCCGCGCGGGCCATCCTCGGCATGGGCCCCAAGGCGGTGGTGGTGAAGCGCGGCGAGTACGGCGCCCTCATGGTCAGCGCCGGCCGCTTCTTCTTCGCGCCGGCCTATCCGCTGGAGGCGGTCTTCGACCCCACCGGGGCGGGGGACACCTTCGCGGGCGGCTTCATGGGCTATCTGGCCCAGCTGGGCGTGGCGGACGCCGACGCCTTCCGTCCCGCCATGGTGAACGGCGCGGTGATGGCATCCTTCACCGTCGAGGACTTCTCGCTGGATCGGCTCAAACGCCTGACGCCGGCAGAGATCGAGTCGCGCTATCGGAGCTTCCAGGAGATGGTACGCTTCGAGACCTGAGCGGGAGACACTCACGTGGACAGGGTGCTGGCGGAGAAGTACGAGCGGCTGGTCGGCCTGTTGCGCGGCATGGAGCGCGTGGTGGTCGCCTTCTCGGGCGGGGTGGACTCCACCGTGCTCGCGCGCGCGGCCGGGGATGCGCTCGGTGATCGCGCGCTCCTGGCCACCGCTGACTCCGAGACCTATCCCGCCTCCGAGCTGGGGGAGGCCCGCCGGCTCGCCGCGCACATCGGGCTCCCGCACGTGGTGGTTCAGACCCAGGAGCTCCAGCGGCCCGAGTACGCGGCCAATGCTCCCAACCGCTGTTTCTTCTGCAAGGACGAGCTCTTCACCCGGCTCGACGCGGTGGCCCGCGAGCACGGCGGCATGCCCATCGTCTACGGCGCCATCATGGACGACCTGGGCGACCACCGGCCGGGCATGGAGGCCGCCAAGGCCAGAGGGGTCCGCGCGCCGCTCATCGAGGCCGAGCTGTGGAAGCACGAGATACGGGAGATCGGCCGCGCGCTCGGCCTGCCCAACTGGGACAAGCCCGCCTTCGCGTGTCTGTCCTCACGCTTCCAGTACGGTGACCGCATCACGCCCGAGAAGCTTCGCCAGGTGGATGCCGCCGAGGCCTTTCTCCGCGAGCAGGGCTTCCGTCAGTTCCGCGTCCGCCACCACGACCGCCTCGCCCGGATCGAGTTGCCCCATGACGAGATGCCTCGAGTGTGGGAAGGGGACCGGCACGCCGCCATCGTCCGGCGCTTCCGCGAGCTGGGCTATCACTTCGTGACCCTGGATCTCCAGGGCTTTCGCAGCGGCAGCGCCAACGAGGCGCTCCGGTGGATCGCGAAAAAGTAAGAGCGCTGCTCGAGGAGGTCGCGGGGGGCGCGCTCACCCCCGAGCGCGCGCTCGCCCGGCTGCGGGACCTGCCGGTGGAGGATCTGGGCTTCGCGCGGGTGGACCTCCACCGCGCGCTGCGCCACGGTGCGCCGGAAGCCGTCTTTTGCCAGGGTAAGACCGCCGCCCAGGTGGTCGCGATCCTGACCTCGCTGGCTCAGTATCACGACAATATCCTCGCCACCCGCGCCGAGCCCGATGTGCTGAAGGCGATCGCGGACTGCGGCCTGCCGCACCGGCTCCACGAGGACGCGCGGGTCGCCGTGATCAAACCGGTGCCGCAGGAGGGGCTGGGGCTCGTCCTGGTGGTGAGCGCCGGCACCGCCGACCGGCCGGTAGCGGAGGAGGCGGCGGTGGTAGCCGAGGCGCTGGGCAATCGCGTAGAGCGGCTCCATGACTGCGGGGTGGCGGGGCTTCACCGGCTCGTCCCGCACCTCGACCGGCTCCACGAGGCCAATGCCCTGGTGGTAGTGGCAGGGATGGAAGGCGCGCTCCCCACCGTGGTGGCGGGGCTGGTGGACCGGCCGGTGATCGCGGTGCCCACCAGCATCGGGTACGGCGCCTCCTTCGGCGGCATCGCCGCGCTCCTGGCCATGCTCAATTCCTGCGCCCCCGGGATCTCCGTGGTCAACATCGACAACGGCTACGGCGCCGCCGTCCAGGCCAGCCAGATCAATCACCTCGTCGCCAAGGTGCGCTGAGCCCGTGCGTCTCGCCTACTTCGACTGCCCCAGCGGCGCCGCCGGTGACATGATTCTCGGCGCGCTGGTGGACGCGGGGCTCCGCTGGGAGGACCTGCGCGCCGATCTCGACCGTCTCGCGCTTCCGGGCTTTGCCCTCGAGCGGCGCGAGGTGATGAAGGGCGCGTTCCGCGCCACCAAGGTCGAGGTGCACGTGACTGGACCAACGCATGGTGGAGGACGTCACGGGCATCCTCACCCGCATCGCACGCTCCCCGTCATCCGCGAGCTCATCGCCCGGAGCACGCTGCCGGATCCGGTGAAGGCGAGCGCGATCCGGATCTTCGCGCGCCTGGCCGAGGCCGAGGGCCGGGTGCACGGGGCCTCGCCCGACACCGTGCAGTTCCACGACGTGGGGGCGGTGGACGCCATCGTGGACATCGTCGGCGCCTGCGTAGGCCTCCATCGGCTCGGCATCGACGCCGTCCACTGCTCCGCGCTCCCCATCGGCGGCGGCATGGTGAACGGGCCGCACGGGCAGATTCCGGTGCCGGCGCCGGGCACGGCCGAGCTGCTCAAGGGGTTTCCGGTGGTGGACACCGGCGTCAAGCGCGAGCTCGTCACCCCCACCGGCGCCGCCATCCTCACCACGCTGGCGGCAGGGACGGGCCGCATGCCGCCCATGACGGTGGCAGCGGTGGGCTACGGGGCGGGGACCATGGAGCTCGAGACGCCGAACGTGATCCGGCTCTTCGTGGGCGAGTCGTCCGCGGCGGCGGTCCCGGCCGCGTCGCCGGGCGAGACGGAGACCGTGGTCCAGGTCGAGACCACGGTGGACGACATGTCGCCGCAGCTCTACGACCCCCTCATGGAGCGCCTCTTCGCCGCGGGGGCGCTGGACGTCTATCTCACCCCGGTCATCATGAAGAAGAGCCGGCCCGGGGTCGTGCTGGTGGCGCTGTGCCCGCCCGCGCTGGCCCCCGCGCTGGCGCAGATCCTCTTCGAGGAGTCCACCACCCTCGGCGTGCGCTGGACCGCTTATCAGCGGGCCCGCCTGCCGCGCGAGATGGTGACGCTCCCCACCAGCCTCGGCACGGTGTCCTTCAAGGTCGCCCGTCTCGACGGGCGGGTGATCACCGTCACCCCGGAGTTCGACGAGGTCCGGCGCCTTGCGCGCGACAAAGGGCTGTCGGTCCGCGAGGCGCTGGAGCGAGCGCGGGCCGAGGGACGGCGGCTGCTCGGCTGACGCGGCCGCAGGCGGCTTCGGCCTTGACATCGCCAGGAGCCGGGACTAGTCTCGGAGTCGTTTTCCCAGCCTCGGACCCTCGTCGGCGAGGTGCCGTTCATGTATCGAGTCCTCCAGGAGGTAGCACGGTGAACAACAAGGTCACGGTCACGATCAACGGCGTGAGTCACTCCCACGAGGTGGAGCCCCGGCTGCTCCTCGTCCACTTCATCCGCGAGCTGGCCGGCCTCACCGGGACCCATGTCGGGTGCGACACCAGCCAGTGCGGCGCCTGCACCATTCACCTCAACGGCCTGGCGGTGAAGTCGTGCACCCTCCTCGCGGTGCAGGTGGACGGCGCCCAGATCACGACCATCGAGGGGATGGCGAAGGACGGCAAGCTCCACCCGATCCAGGAAGGGTTCTGGGAGAAACACGGCCTGCAGTGCGGCTTCTGCACGCCGGGCATGATCATGTCGGCGGCCCAGCTCCTCCAGCGCTATCCGAAGCCCACCGAGGAAGACATCCGCCACCAGCTGGAAGGCAATCTCTGCCGCTGCACCGGCTACCACAACATCGTGAAGGCCATCCAGTACGCCGCCGAGAACATGGCGAAGCGGTAGAGGGGAGGCCGACCATGGCGACGGCAAAGCTGCTGGGTGCGAGTATCAAGCGCCGCGAGGACCCGCGCTTCATGACCGGGAAGGGCAACTACACCGACGACCTCAAGCTTCCGGGCATGACCTATGCCGCCTTCGTGCGGAGCCCGCATGCCAGCGCGAAGATTCGCAAGATCGACATCGCCAAGGCGAAGACCTTCCCGGGGGTGGTGGCGATCTTCACCGGCAAGGACATGACGGGCGTCAACTCCCTGCCGTGCGGCTGGCTGCTCCCCGAGCTCAAGGTTCCCCCCCACATGCCTCTGGCCGGCGACGCCGCCAGGTACGTGGGGGATCCGGTGGCCATCGTCATCGCGGAGACGCAGTCCGCGGCGCGCGACGCCGCCGACCTCGTCGACGTGGACTGGGACGTCCTGACCTCGGTGACGAACACCGAGCGCGCGGCGCAGTCCGGCGCCGCCCAGGTCCACGAGGTGGCGCCCGGAAACGTCGCCTTCAAATGGCAGATCGGCGACAGCGCCGAGACCGACGCCGCCTTCAAGAAGGCGGACGTGGTGGTCAAGAAGCGCATCGTGAACCAGCGGCTGGTGGCCAATGCCATGGAGGCGCGCGCCTGCGTGGCGCGGTACGAGGATTCCACCGGCGATCTCACCCTCTGGGTGACCTCGCAAAACCCCCACGTGCACCGGCTCCTCATGACCGCCTTCGTGCTGGGCATCCCCGAGCACAAGGTACGCGTGATCGCCCCCGACGTCGGGGGCGGCTTCGGCTCGAAGATCTTCCTCTACAACGAGGAGACGGTGTGCTCCTGGGCCACCCGCCAGATCAAGCGGCCCATCCGCTGGACCTCGGACCGGCGCGAGGCCTTCCTGACCGATGCGCACGGGCGTGACCACGTGACGGACGCCGAGGTGGCGCTTTCGCGCGACGGCAAGATGCTGGGGCTGCGGGTGAAGACCACCGCGAACCTGGGCGCGTATCTCTCCACCTTCGCGCCCGCGGTGCCGACCTATCTCTACGGGACGCTCCTCAACGGCGTCTACACCTTCGGGGCCATCCATTGCGAGGTCACCGGAGTCTTCACGAACACCACGCCGGTGGACGCCTATCGGGGCGCCGGCCGGCCGGAGGCCTGCTACCTCCTCGAGCGGATGGTCGACGCCTGCGCGGCCGCGCTCAAGATGGATCCGGTGGAGATCCGGCGGAAGAACTTCATCCCGAAGTTCGACAACGGCTACCAGACCAAGGTGGCGCTCAGCTACGACAGCGGCAATTACGGCGGCGCCCTCGACCGGCTACTCCAGATGCTCGACTACAAGAAGTTCCGCGCCGAGCAGGCGGAGGGACGAGCCAAGGGCCGGCTCATCGGGGTCGGCTTCTCCACCTATATCGAGGCGTGCAGCATCGCGCCGTCCAAGGTGGTGGGCTCACTGGGCGCGCAGGCCGGGCTCTGGGAGTCCGGCAAGGTGCGCGTGCATCCGACCGGCAAGGTGTCGGTGTTCACGGGCTCGCACTCGCACGGCCAGGGGCACGAGACGACCTTCGCGCAGCTGGTGGCGCACCACCTGGGCATCCCGATGGACGACGTGGACATCATCCATGGCGACACCGGGATCGTACCCTTCGGCATGGGCTCCTACGGAAGCCGCTCGGCCTCCGTGGGCGGCACCGCCATCGTGATGTCCATCAACAAGATCAAGGAAAAGGGCAAGAAGATCGCTGCCCATCTCCTGGAAGCCTCGCCGCAGGACATCGAGTACGCCAATGGGCAATTCCAGGTGAAGGGCTCGCCCCAGAAGGCGGTGCCCTTCGGCCAGGTCGCGCTGACCGCCTACGTGCCGCACAACTACCCCGAGGGCCTCGAGCCCGGGCTCGAGGAGACGTCCTTCTACGATCCGGCCAACTTCTGCTTCCCGTTCGGGGCGCACGCCTGCGTGGTCGAGGTGGACCCGGACACGGGGCACGTCAAGATCCTCCGCTACGTGGCGGTGGACGATGTCGGCAATGTCATCAGCCCCATGATCGTGGACGGCATGGTGCATGGCGGCATCGCCCAGGGCGTGGGGCAGGCCCTCTGGGAAGGCGCCGTCTACGACGTGGACTCCGGCCAGCTCGTCTCCGGCACCATGATGGACTATGCGCTGCCCAGGGCGGAAATGCTGCCGTTCTACGAGACCGACCGCACCGAGACGCCGACGCCGGTGAACATCCTCGGTATCAAGGGCGCGGGAGAGACGGGCACCATCGCGGCCACACCTGCAGTCGTCAATGCCGTCGTGGACGCCCTCGGCGGCCTCGGCGTGGACCACATCGAAACGATGCCGCTCACGGCCGAGCGAGTCTGGAAGACCATCCAGGCCGCCCGAGCGAAGAAGTAAGGGGGACGCGCGCATGTATCCAGCCCAGTTCGATTACCACACCCCCGGCTCGATCAAGGAAGCGCTCGATCTGCTGGGCAAGCACAAGGACGACGCCAAGCTCTTGGCCGGCGGGCACAGCCTGCTGCCGGCGATGAAGTTCCGCCTGGCGAGGCCCGCTCATATCGTCGATCTCCGCAAGGTGCCCGGGCTCTCGGGGGTCAAGGAAGACGGCGGCACCCTCGTCATCGGCGCCATGACCACGCACTATGCCGTCGAGTCGTCGGCGGTGGTGAAGTCCAAGTGCGGCGTCCTCGCGCAGACGGCCGCGATGATCGGCGATCCCATGGTGCGCAACATGGGGACCATCGGCGGCAGCCTGGCCCACGCGGATCCCGCCGCCGATTATCCCGCGACCGCGATCGCGGTGGGCGCCGAGTTGGTGGCCGAGGGGCCGAAGGGCAAGCGGACCATCAAGGTCGACGACTTCTTCAAGGGGCTCATGACCACCGCGGTGGGCGCGGACGAGATCCTCACCGAAGTGCGCGTACCCGCGCTGGCCGCCAATCAGTCGGCGGCCTACATGAAGTTCCCGCATCCCGCCTCCCGCTTCGCCGTGGTGGGGGTCGCCGCGGTGCTCACCATCGACGGCGGCAAGTGCACCAAGGCTTCCATCGGGATCACGGGGGCGGGGACCCACGCGGTGCGCGCGAAGGGCGTGGAGGCCGCGCTGACCGGGAAGGCGCTCGACGCGGCGAGCATCGCGGCGGCGGCGGACAAGGCGCCCGACGGCGTGGACGTCCAGGCCGACCTCCAGGGCTCGGTGGACTACAAGAAGCATCTCCTCAAGGTCTTCGCCAAGCGCGCGATCGAGGCGGCCGCCGCGGCGAAGAAGTAGCTGCCTCTTGCGCGTACCGGCCCCGCGGAGCCTCCCGCCCGCGGGGCCTTTTCTTTGGCCGCGGGGTCGGCGGGGGGAGGGCGCGTGATCGCCGGGGTGGTGCTGGCGGCGGGGCTCTCCCGGCGTATGGGGCGGCGCAAGCTGCTCCTCGATCTCGGCGGTCAGCCCGTGATCCGGCTCGCCGTGGAAGGTGTCGCGGCCGCGGGAGTGGACGATCTCGTGGTGGTGATGCCGCCCGACCACTCGGAGCTGGCCGCCGCGCTCACGGGGATTCGCCATCGTGTCGCCGTGAACCCGGCGCCCGAGACGGGACAGGCGGGCTCGGTGGTGGCGGGCATCGCGGCGCTCGGCCCCGCCGTGCGGGCCGCCCTCATCGCGCTGGGCGATCAGCCGGCGGTGCCCCGCGCGGTGCCGGTGGGCCTGCTCACCGCGTACCGGGCGACGGCCAGGGCCATCGTCGCCCCGCGCTACCGGGAGGGCCGCGGCAACCCGGTGCTCTTCGATGTCTCGGTCTTTCCCGAGCTGCTGCGTCTCACCGGCGACGCGGGCGCCCGCGGCGTCATCGACGCCGACCCCGCGCGCGTCGCGCTGGTGACCTTCGACCTACCGATGCCTCCGGACATCGACACGCCGGAGGACTACGAGACCCTCCGAGGCCGGCTCTAGCCGGTGTACACTAAGGATCCATGAGAGAAGAGATCAAGAAAATCCGCGACTTGATGGAAAGTGCCGACTACGTGACCGATCCCGCCATCGCCACCTCGGTGCATCTGGCGATGACGCTCCGGAAGCCGCTCCTCATCGAAGGCCATGCCGGGGTCGGCAAGACCGAAGTCGCCAAGGTGATGGCGCGGATGCTCGACACGCGGCTCATTCGCCTCCAGTGTTACGAGGGGCTGGATGCGGCGCAGGCGCTGTACGAGTGGAATTACCCGAAGCAGATCCTCCACATCAAGCTGCAGGAGCGCTCGGATCGGCCCACCGGGGAGAAGGAGCACGAGATCTTCTCGGAGGAGTTCCTCATCCGCCGGCCGCTCCTCCAGGCCATCACGCCCGCCCCCAAGCCGCCCGTGCTCTTGATCGACGAAATCGACCGTGCTGACGAGGAGTTCGAAGCGTTCCTTCTAGAAGTACTTTCAGACTACCAGGTCACCATTCCCGAGATCGGCACCATCAAGGCGGTGGAGCCGCCCTACGTCATCCTCACCTCGAACCGGATCCGCGAGCTGTCCGACGCGCTCCGCCGGCGCTGCCTCTACCTGTGGGTGGACTACCCGGGCTTCGAGAAGGAAGTGCGCATCGTGACCCGGAAGGTTCCCGGGGTGAACCAGAAGCTGGCCCGGGAGATCTCGAAGTTCATGGAGAGCCTGCGCACGGTACGGCTGGCCAAGTTGCCCGGTGTGGCGGAGACGCTCGACTGGGCGCAGGCGCTGTCGTCGCTCCACGCCGACCATCTCGACGAGGAGCTCGTGCTCGAGACGCTCGGCTGCGTCCTCAAGGATCCCGACGACATCAAGCGCGTCCGCAAGGAGCTGGCCGGCTCCGGGATGAACCGCTTCGTGGCCGCCGAGGGGTAGACGCCCGTGGCGGCGCCGGCCATGGCGCGGGATCTCATGACCCAGACCCTCGCCTTCGGGCGCATCCTGCGCGCCGCCGGGGTGGCGTGCACCACGTCCGAAGTCCTCGACGCGGTGCGCGCCCTCGAGGCGGTGGATCTCCTGGATCGTAACGAGGTCTACCTCGCCCTGCGCGCGGTCTTCGTCACCCGGCGGGAGGAGATGCCCACCTTCGATCGCTGCTTCGAGGCCTTCTGGAAGTTCCGCGCGGCGGAGGGCCAGGGGCTGGACGGGCTCATCCAGGCCATCGAGCCACCGCGGCCCGAGGACGACAGCATCCCGGGCTCGGTGGACGGCCCCGGCAAGAAGCAGGTCGAGATCGCGCTGGAGGGCTGGGAGGAAGAGGGCAACGACGACGGCGAGCCGCTGGAGGTGCCCGGGGTCAGCGCCCAGGAAGTCCTCATGGACCAGGATTTCTCCTCTTTCCCCGCGGATCAGCTGGACGAGGTCGCGCGCGTCACCGTGCTCATCGCCAAGCGGCTGGCGCGTCGGATGAGCCGGCGCCGGCGCCCGGTGAAGCGGGGCGGGGTGGTGGATCTGCGCCGCAGCATCCGCGCCAACATGATGAAGGGCGAGATCATCGAGCTGCGCCGGCGGGAGCGGCGCCGGCGGAAGATCCGCCTGGTCCTGCTCGCCGACGTATCCGGCTCCATGGATCTCTATAGCCGCTTCCTGCTCCTGTTCCTGTACGCCCTACAGAACGCGTTCGGACGGGTGGAGACCTTCACCTTCGCCACGCGACTGACACGCATAACCGAGCATCTCAAGGGTGCGTCCTACAAGCAGGCCCTCCGCCAGCTCGCCGCCGTCCGGGACTGGTCCGGGGGCACGCGGATCGGCGAGTCGCTCCGGGACTTCAACCGGACCTGGGGGCATCTGGTCGACCGCCGCACCATCGTGATCGTGCTCTCCGACGGCTGGGATACCGGAGAGCCCGACGAGCTGTCGGCGGAGATGCTGACGCTCAAGCGAAAGGCGGGCCGGGTGATCTGGCTCAATCCCCTGCTCGGCAACCCGTCGTACGAACCGCTCACCCGCGGCATGGCCGCTGCACTGCCGCTGGTGGACCACTTTGCCGCCGCGCACAATCTCGCCAGCCTCCGGGACCTCGCCGGTCACCTGAGACTGGGATAGCGGAGAACCGCCTGTGAGCAAGTCCGAGCTCTTCGACAACCTCGACCAGCTCCGCCGGTCCGAGGGGAAGGTCGCCCTGGCGACCCTGGTGAACACACGCGGCACCACGCCCCGGAAGGAAGGCGCCCAGATGCTGGTGGGCGACGGGGGCCGCGTCCTGGGCTCCGTCACCATCGGCGGCTGCGTGGACGCCCAGGTGATCGAGGAGTCCACGAAGGTGCTGGGCGCGAACCGGCCGCGGCTGCTCGAGCTGGATCTGGGCGACGAGGAGGCCTGGGAGATCGGGCTCACCTGCGGGGGCACCATCGAGGTGTTCATGGAGCCCGTCACGCTGGATCGACCCGGCGACGCCACCCTCGCCCTGTACGAGCGCGCGCGCGCCCACGCGGAAGCCGGCGGGCGGGCCGCCATCGTCACGCGGCTCGATGAGGCCGGCAACGGCGCCAAGCTCCTCGTCCTGGACACGGGCGTGGTCGAGGGCACCCTCGGCGACCCCACCCTCGACGCGCGCTTCGTGGAAGAGGCGACCCAGGCGAGCCGAGCCGGAATCTCGAAGACCCTCCTGGTGGAGGGGGTCCGCGCGTTCATCGAGGTGCAGGTCCCCCCGGCCATCCTGGCCATGGTCGGGGCCAGCCACGTGGCCATGCCGCTGGTGACGCTCGCGCGCGCGCTCGCCTTCCGCACCATCGTGATCGACGGCCGCCCGCGCTTCGCGACGCGCGAGCGCTTCCCCGACGTGGACGATCTCCGCATCGGCATTCCCTCGGAGCTGGTCCGTGACATCCCGCTGATCGCCAGCACCGCGCTCGTGCTCGTCGCCCACGACTACAAGTACGACGTGCCGGTGCTCAAGCACGCGCTGACCACCCCCGTGGGCTATATCGGCCTGCTCGGCTCCAGCCGCCGCGGCGCCGCCATCCTCAACCTGCTCAGGGAGGACGGCGTGCCCGAGGAGCAGCTCGGGCGTGTCCGCGTTCCGATCGGCCTCGATCTGGGCGCGCAGTCCGCGCCGGAGATCGCCCTGGCGGTGCTGGCCGAGGTGCTGGCCGTGCAGCGGAAGGCCACCGGGCTCCCCATCAGCGAGAAGGTCCGCCGGGGGATCAAGTGAAGGCCCTCGCGCTCCGTCACGACGGGCTGGGCGCGAGCGCGCTGGCCGGCCGCATCGCCTGCCACGACGTCCGCGACCCGGGCGGCAAGATCGTGGTGCGCAAGGGGCAGACGCTCGACGCCGCGTCGGCGGCGCTGGCCCTGGCCGCGCCGTGGGAGGAAATCCACGTCCTCGAGCTCGAGCCCGGCGACGTCCACGAGGAGCCCGCGGGGGCGCGCATCGCCCAGGCGGCCGCCGGGGACGGCGTGGAGGTGCGCGGCTATACCGGCGGGCAGTGGACGCTCGCGGCGGCGCGGCGCGGCCTGGTGCGCGTGCGCGACGCGGCCCTGGCCGAGACCAACGCCCAGCCCGGCGTCTCGGTCTTCACGCTCTGGGATCTTCAGCCGGTGGACGCGGGCGAGGTGGTGGCCAAGGCCAAGGTCACCCCGCTGGCCATCGCCGAGCGAACCGTGAAGCACGTCGAGGGCAGCGCCTGGGGCGCGGGCGGCCTGGTGACCGTGCCTGGCTTTTCGCCCCGCACCATCGGCGCGGTATCCCGCGAGAGCCTCGAGCCCAAGCAGCGCGCACGCTTCGAGGCGGCGCTCCAGGAAAAGGTCGACTGGTTCGGGTCTCGCCTCTTGCCTCTGCGCTACTCGGGCGGCGACGCGGGGGCGGTGGCGGGCGACATCGAGGGCGTGATTCGCGAGGGGGCCGATCTCGTGATCGTGGCCGGGGCCAGCGCGCTCGATCCGCTCGACCCCGTGTTCCTCGGCATCGAGCGCGCGGGCGGGCGGATGGAGCGCCACGGCGTGCCTGCGCATCCGGGGAGCCTCCTCTTCCTGGCCTGGATCGGCGAGCGGCCCGTGCTGGGCATGCCCACCTGCGGGATGTTCTCCCAGGCCACCACGTTCGACCTGGTGCTCCCGCGCCTCCTCGCCGGCGAGCGCCTCGACAATGTCGCCCTCGCCGCGCTGGGCCAGGGCGGGCTCATGTCTGCGGAGAGCGCCTGGCGCTTTCCGCCGTACCGGAAGAACGCGGCCCGCGGAGAGCTGGACGGATGAGCGCGGTGCAGTACAGCGACGTCATCCGCGAGCGCTTCCGCCGCCCGCGCTTCCGCGGCCGGCTGCCCAATCCCGACGCCGCCTTCGAGGACGTGAATCCCTTGTGCGGGGACCGCATCCGCATCGAGTGCCGGCTGGAAGGCGGGCGCCTCGCCGAGGCCCTGCACCACGGCGATAGCTGCGCCATCTGCGCCGCGGCCGCCGACGTCCTGATCGAGCTGGGCCTGGGCCGACCGGTGGCGGAGGTCGCCCGCCTCGGCGCGGCCGACATCCTCGAGCGGCTGCAGGCGGATATTCGGCCCGCGCGGATGAAGTGCGTGACGCTGCCCATCACCGTGCTCCAGGGCGCGCTCGAGGGCAGGGAGGTGGCGCGATGACGCTCGGCGAGCAATGCCGCGGGGACTTCCCGATCCTGTCCCGGCTGGTCAATGGCCGGCCCCTCGTCTATCTGGACTCGGGCGCATCGAGCCAGAAGCCGCGGCAGGTGCTGGACGCCATCCGCCATTTCTACGAACAGAGCAATGCCAACGTGCACCGGTCCATCCACACCCTCGGCGAGGAGGCCACCGAGGCCTACGAGGCCGCGCGCGATGCGGTGCGGGGCTTCGTGGGCGCGCGCGGCCGCGAGGAGATCATCTTCACCCGCGGTACCACCGAGGGCGTGAACATCGTCGCGCACGCCCTCGGCCGGACCCTCCAGCCCGGGGACGAGGTCATCGTCAGCGAGATGGAGCATCACTCCAATCTCATCCCCTGGCAGATGGTGTGCCGGGACCGGGGCGCTCGGCTACTGGCCGTCCCCCTCCAGGACGGCGCCTACCTGGACATGGCCGCCTATGCGCGCCTCCTCGGCCCCCGGACCCGGATGGTGGCGTTGACGCATATCTCGAACGTCCTGGGCACCATCAACCCGGTGGTCGACATCGTGCGCCAGGCCCACGCGGCGGGCGCGCAGGTGCTACTGGACGGCGCCCAGGCGGCGCCACACCTCCGGCTCGACCTGGCCGCGCTGGGTTGCGACTTCTATGTATTCTCCGGCCACAAGATGCTCGGGCCGACCGGCATCGGCGTCCTCTACGGCCGCCGCGAAGTGCTCGAGGCCACCGAGCCCGCCATGGGTGGCAGCGAGATGATCAAGGAGGTCTGGATCGACCACGCCCAGTGGAACGACCTGCCGTGGCGCTTCGAGCCCGGCACGCCGCCCATCGCGCAGGCGGTGGGACTGCACGCCGCGGTGGACTATCTCGACAAGCTCGGCATGGAGCGCGTGGGCGCGCACGAGCGCGAGCTCACCGCCCGCTGCCTGGACGCGCTCGCCGCCATCCCCGGCGTCACGCTCTACGGACCCCGCAATCCCGAGATGAAGGGCGCGGTGGTGGCCTTCAACGTGGCCGGCATCCATCCTCACGACGGCGCCGCGCTGCTCGATCAGGCGGGCGTGGCGGTGCGCGCTGGACATCATTGCGCTCAGCCCCTGGCCAAGCGCCTCGGCATCGGGGGCGCGCTGCGCGCGAGCTTCTCCGTCTACAACACGGCCTCCGACGTGGATCGCCTCGCCGAGGCGGTGGCCCGCCTCGACGCCCAGCTCTGATGGCGGGCCCCGCCGCGGCCGCCAGCCTGATCTTCATCGGAGGCCGCGTCCACACCGTCAATCCCGCCGACGACGTCGTCTCCGCGCTCGCGGTGGGGGGCGGCCGGATCCTCGCCGTGGGTGCCGACGCCGACGCGCTCGCCCACCGCGGCCCGGGCACGCAGATGGTGGAGCTGCGCGGCCGTTCCCTGCTGCCGGGCTTCATCGACGCGCACTGTCACTTCCCGAGTCTGGGCGTGTCGATGACCGCCATCGATTGCAAGGCCCCCGGCATGCAATCCATCGAGGCCCTCCAGAAGGCGGTCCGCGAGCGGGCGGCCACCCAGCCCGCCGGGACCTGGATCCGCGGGCGTGGCTACGATCAATCGCGGCTGGCGGAGCGGCGGCATCCCAACCGGCTGGATTGGGACATGGTGGCGCCCGAGCACCCCGTGATCTTCACGCGCACCTGTGGTCACATCGCGTCCGTGTCGAGCCGCGCCCTCGCGCGGGCGGGGCTCGACGACGCCACGCCCGATCCGCCGGGCGGCCGCCACGATCGAGCCGACGGCCGGCTCCTGGGCGTCGCCTACGAGACCGCACAGACCCCCCTCCAGGTCGCCTCGCTCCCCACGGAGGCGGAATTCCGCGAGGGACTCCTCCGCGCGGATCAGGCCTATCTCGCCGCGGGCGCCACCAGCGTGCACGACGCGGGGGGGCTGGTGGGGCCGGCCTTCGCGCCCTGTCAGGCGCTCGCCGAGACCGGCCGTCTCCACGTGCGGCTCTACGCCTTCGCCACCGTGAATAGTCGCCAGCACCCGCTGCTGGGGCTGCTCGCCAGCGGCATTCGCACCGGGCTCGGCGACGCGCGGCTGAGAGTGGGCGCCTTCAAGGTGATGACGGACGGTTCCTCGAGCGGGCCCACCGCGGCCACCCGCGAGCCGTACCACTCCAACTGCCAGGACTCCGGCATCCTCTACTGGAGCCAGGCCGATCTCGACGATCTGCTGGGCCAGGCGCACCGCGCGGGCTTCCAGTGCACGGTACACGCGGTCGGCGATCGCGCCATCCTCCAGACTCTGGACGCGCTGGCCCGCGCGCAGCGCGAGGCACCCCGCGAGGGGCTGCGCCATCGGATCGAGCACTGCGGCATCTGTCCCCCCGATCTGCAGGCGCGCGTCCGCGCGCAGGGCATCGTGCCCGCGATGCAGCCGGCGTTCTTCTGGGAGTTCGGCGACGGCTATATCCGCAACTACGGGCGGGAGCGCGCCGACACCATGTTTCCGGCTCGGAGCCTCATCGCCGCGGGAGTTCCGGTGGCGGGCAGCTCGGACGCGCCGGTGACGCACTACGCGCCCCTTTTCGGCATCGAGCAGGCGCTGACCCGGGCCACCATGGACGGTGACGTCTGCGGCCCGGGGGAGCGGGTCGACCTCGCCACCGCCATCCGCATGCACACGCTCAACGGCGCGTACGCGGCCTTCGAGGAGCGCGAGAAGGGCAGCCTCGAGCCCGGCAAGCTCGCCGACCTGGTGCTGCTCGGCGAGGACCTCACCCGCGTGCCTACCACCCGTCTCCGCCACGTGGAAGTGGCGATGACGGTGGTGGGCGGAGAGATCGTGCACCCGGCGTGATGCCCGACGATCATCCGCGCCCCACCGACGCCTTCACCTCGCCGCGCTTCGGCCAGATCGCCACCTTCATGCGGCTGCCGCACGTGACCTCACCGGCGGGGCTCGACGTGGCGCTCTACGGGATCCCCTTCGATGGCGGCTGCTCGTACCGCCCGGGAGCCCGGTTCGGCCCTCGGCACATCCGAGAGCACTCCTCGCTCCTCCGCCCCTGGAACCCCACGCTCCGGGTGCACCCCTTCGACCGGCTACGCGTGGCCGACTGCGGCGACGTGGACGTCGTGCCGATCTCCATCGAGGGCACCTTCGCCGCCATCGAGCGCACCCTGGCTCCGGCGGTGGACGGGGGCGCCACGCCGCTGATCGCCGGCGGCGACCACACGATCACGCTGGCCGTCCTGCGCGTGCTCGCCCGGCGCCATGGGCGCCTGGGGCTCATCCACTTCGACGCGCATCCCGACACCTGGGACCGCTACTTCGGCCTGCCCTACTACCACGGCAGCACCTTCCGGCGCGCGGCGGAGGAAGGTCTCATCGACGGGACGCGCTCCATCCAGGTCGGCATCCGCGGGCCGCTCTACGGGCCCGACGATTTCGACTTCCAGGCCGCGCAGGGATTCGAGGTGATCCGGATCGAGGAAGTGAAGGAGCGCGGCGTGGCCTGGGTGGCGGAGCGGCTCGCCCGGCTGGCCGGCGGGCCGGTCTACTGCTCGTTCGACATCGACGCGGTGGATCCCGCCTATGCGCCCGCCACCGGAACGCCGGAGGTGGGCGGCCTCACCGCCTATGAGGCGCTCGCCCTCGTCCGTGCGCTCCGGCCCATCGATCTGCGCGGCGCCGACGTGGTGGAAGTGGCGCCGCCTTACGACGGGCCCGGCGCCATCACCGGGCTCCTCGCCGCCAATATCCTCTTCGAGCTCCTCTCGCTCCTCGCGCTCCGCCGCTAGTCACCGGCTCGGCCACCGTGTCCCCGCGTGCTATCATGCGGGCGTGGAGTCAGCCACGCGTCGGGCTCCGCTCGCCACGCTCCTCCTCCTCTTTGCGTTCTTCGCCGTCGGGGTCGCTTCGGGCGCCGCGCCCGCCCCGGTGGCGGTGATCGACATCGAGGGCGCCATCACCCCGGTGACGGTGCGCCTGGTCTCCGCCGCGGTGGAGCGCGCTCAGGCCGAGCGCGCCCAGGCTCTCGTCATCCAGCTCGACACCCCGGGGGGACTCGAGCGCTCCATGCGCTCCATCGTGCAGTCGATCCTCAACTCCGAGGTGCCGGTGATCGTCTACGTGGCGCCCACGGGTGGGCGGGCCGCGTCCGCGGGGGTGTTCATCACCATGGCCGCGCACGTGGCCGCGATGGCGCCCGCCACCAATATCGGCGCGGCGCACCCGGTGGCGGTGGGAGGCGGCGGGCCGGACAAGGAGATGATGAAGAAGATCGAGAACGACGCCGCCGCCTTCGCGCGCACCATCGCGGTGGAGCGGGGGCGCAACGCGGAGTGGGCAGAGAAGGCGGTGCGGTCGTCGGTGTCGGTGACCGAGCGCGAGGCGGTGAAGCTCAAGATCGTGGACCTGGTGGCCGACAATCTGACGGACCTCCTGGCCAAGGTCGACGGCCGGACCGTGAAGACGGCGAAGGGGACGGTGACGCTCCAGACCAAGGACGCGTCCCTCAAGAAGATCGAGGTCAAGTTCCGCGACCGGTTCCTCGCGCTGATCTCCGACCCCAATATCGCCTACATCCTCATGATGGTCGGGATGCTGGGCATCTTCTTCGAGCTCTCCAATCCCGGCGTCATTCTGCCCGGCGTCCTTGGCGGCATCAGCCTCATCCTGGCCTTCTTCGCCTTCCAGAGCCTGCCCATCAACTGGGCGGGAGTGCTCCTCATCCTCTTCGGCGTGGCCCTGCTCATCGCGGAGATCAAGGTGGTGAGCCATGGCGTCCTCACGATCGGTGGCGTGGTGGCCATGCTCCTGGGCTCGATGATGCTCTTCGACGCGCCCGAGGCCGGCGGGCTCCGCGTCTCCTGGTTTGTGATCGTGCCCGCGGTGGCCTCCACGGCGGGTCTGGTGGTGGTCGGCCTCACCTTCGGAATGCGGGCGCTGTACCGGAAGCCCACCACCGGCGAGAGTGGGATGGTCGGGGAGATCGGCGTGGTCAGGAGCCCGCTGGCCCCGGAAGGCCAGGTGCTGGTGCACGGCGAGCTCTGGCAGGCGATCGCCCAAAACGGGCCGGTGGCGGTCGGCGAGAAGGTCGAGGTGGTCGGGGTGAATGGCCTCACCCTCACCGTGGTCAAGGCAGCCGACCGGCGCTGAGCGCCGAGAGGAGAAGGATATGGGCGGCTTCGAGATGAGCATCGGCTTGATCCTGGTCCTGATTGTCGGCGTCTTCGTGATCGGCTCCTCGGTCCGCATCCTGCGCGAGTACGAGCGGGGAGTGATCTTCCGGTTCGGCCGGCGGGCGAACGCAGTGTTGAATCCCGGCGGCGACGGCTCGGGGCCGGGACTGGTGCTCCTCTTGCCCTTCGTGGACAAGATGGTCAAGGTGAGCCTCCGCACCATCACCATGGACGTGCCCCCCCAGGACGTGATCACGCGCGACAACGTCTCGGTGAAGGTGAACGCGGTGATCTTCTTCCGCGTGCTGGACTCGGCCAAGGCGGTGATCAGCGTGGAGGACTACCTCTATGCCACCTCGCAGATCGCCCAGACCACGCTACGCAGCGTGCTCGGTCAGCAGGAACTGGATGATCTCCTCTCCTCGCGGGACAAGATCAACCAGGAGCTGACGCGCATCATCGACGAGCACACCAATCCCTGGGGGATCAAAGTGGCGGCGGTGGAGGTCAAGAACGTGGACCTACCCCAGGATATGCAGCGCGCCATGTCCAAGCAGGCCGAGGCCGAGCGCGAGCGCCGAGCCAAGGTCATCAACGCGGACGGCGAGTTCCAGGCCGCCGCCAAGCTCTCCGAGGCGGCCGACGTCCTCTCGCGCTTCCCCATCGCCATCCAGCTCCGCTATCTCCAGACCATGCGGGAGATCGCCTCCGAGCGGAACACCACCACCTTCTTCCCGGTGCCGGTGGATCTCCTGGGCTCGCTCCGGACCGTGCTGGGCACCGCGGACGGCCAGGGCGCCGCCAAGAGCTGACCGGGCGCGGAGGGGACGCGCATCCCTTGTCGCGCGACGTCACCCCGAGTAGACTATGGTGGTTGTGACGGGGGGTTAGCTCAGTTGGGAGAGCGCGGCGTTCGCAACGCCGAGGTCGAGGGTTCGACTCCCTTACCCTCCACCATTCCACGACGCAGCGAAGGCCGGGGGCGCGCTACGCTCCCGGCCTTCGTGCTTGGAGAGGAGACCCGCATGGCCATCCTCGCGTACTTCTCATGAGCGTCACGCTGGTCGTCGCGGGGTTGAGCATTTCGGTCCAGCCCGCCGACACGCAGTCGTCCGCCCCGAGCGCTGGCCTCGCCTCGATCCGGGCGCGGCTGATCGGGCCGAACGGCGCGCTCCTCGTCGCCCCGCGCAGCGACACCGAGCTCTATGCGGGAACCTTGTCCGCGACCGAGATGCCCGAACTGCTGGCGCTGGCGCGAGAGTGCGCCGTCTTGCCCGCGCGCACCGAGATCACCCTGAACGCGAGCCTGGGCGACGCGCCGGTGAAGGTGAAGGTCGAGCGTGACACGGTCGGACGCCTGGACGTGCAGTTGCGCGGGATCCCGTTCCCGGATCGCGCCCGGCTCTTCGAGCTCGCCGAATCTTTCCTGGCCCGGGGTGCCTTCGACGTCCGCGGGGAAGGCCCGGTGGCGGGCAAGAACCGCCACCGGCTCACGCAACGTGCCCATCCCGATCGAGTTCGTCAAGGGCGGGCCCTGACGGCCCCAGACAGGAGAACATGATGGCTCGCATCCGGCGCATCCTGCATCCCACGGACTTCTCCTCCGCCTCACGCGCGGCCTTCAAGCGGGCGCTCGAACTGGCCCGGACCAGCCGGGCGCAGCTCATCATCGCGCACGTCATCGAGCCCACCGTGCCCATGGTGGGGGAGGGCTACATCCCGCCCCAGACCTACGAGGCCATCGAAGCCTCCACGCGCGCGTACGCCAAACGGGGACTCGACAAGGTCGTGAAGCAGGCGCGCAAAGCGGGCGTGCGCGCAACCGCGCGCATCCTGGAGGGGACACCGCACGAGCGCATCGTGCGGGCGGCCCGGGGGCTACGCGCGGACCTGATCGTCATGGGGACCCATGGCCGGGCAGGCCTGGCGCGCCTCATCCTCGGCAGCGTGGCCGGGCGCGTGATCGCGATGGCCCACTGCCCGGTCATGACGGTCCGGGGAAAGTAACGGGGCGCTCGGTCCGGACATGAAGCCCGATCCGCGCTGGGGAAAGACCCCCGGCCCGCCCACTGTCAACAAATTCCTCGAGGGGCCGCAGCCCCGGCGCTTCGAGAAATGGAGCGCGCTCGATATCTTGCGCGAGCTCGTGCGCGGCTTTCGTGCGCTGCACTCCGTCGGGCCATGCGTCACTGTGTTCGGCTCGGCCCGCTTCGGTGAGGACCACAAGTACTACGCGCTCGCGCGCGAACTGGGGGCGGGGCTGGCTCGGGCGGGGTTCACGGTGATGACGGGCGGGGGGCCGGGCATCATGGAGGCGGCCAATCGCGGAGCCAAGGACGTGGGCGGCCGGTCCGTCGGATGCAATATCGAGCTGCCACGGGAACAGTGGCCGAATCCCTATCTGGACCGCTGGATCACCTTCCGGCACTTCTTCGTCCGGAAGCTCATGCTGATCAAGTACTCATACGCGTTCATCGCGCTGCCGGGCGGCTTCGGCACCCTGGACGAGATCTTCGAGACTGCTACCCTGATCCAGACCGGGAAGATCCAGCAATTTCCCCTGATTCTGATGGGGAGCGACTACTGGGAGCCGCTGATCGCCCTCCTGCGCGACCGACTCGTGGCAGAGCGCACCATTGAGCCGGAGGACCTGGAGCGGATCACGGTGACGGATTCGCCGGAGGAGGCGGTGGAAACAGTCACCCGGGTGGGCATGGATCGCTTCGGCCTCACCTACCGGCCGCCACCTCGACGGCGCCGGCTGCTGGGAGAGTGAGGCCGCGAGCGCGGATCAGGCGCGCTTGGCGGCGCGGGCCGGCTTGGCCGGACACATCTTGTGCAGCCACACCGAACCGAGCTTGACGTGATTGCCATTCCGGCGGATTCGCAGCTTGCACTTCGGACAGGTACCCATCAGTATCTCCTTGGCTTGAAATCGCCGCCGCCGCGGGCGACAGCAAGGAGAGAGTATACACCGACCCGGGGGGATTCGTGAGCGCCGACTGCGTATTCTGCCGCATCGTGGTCCGCCAGACACCCGCCGATATCGAGTACGAGGACGATGAGGTCCTCGCTTTCAAGGACATCTACCCCAAGGCTCCGCTTCACCTCCTGATCATCCCCAAGCGGCACATCGAATCGCTCGCGAGCCTGGACCCCGATGATACCGCCGTGATGGGACGCTGCATCCAGACCGCGCGAATCCTCGGAGCGCGCGCGGGCTATGGTGACCGCGGCTACCGCGTCTCCTGTAACGTGGGACCCGAGGGCGGCCAGGTCGTCTACCACGTCCACTTCCACTTGACCGCCGGCCGGCGGAAGTGATCCGCGTCCGCGGCCTGCGCAAGCAGTATCCGGGCGGCCCGGTCGCTCTCGACGGCGTCGACCTGGACATCACCGAAGGCGAGCGGGTGGCCCTCATCGGACCGAGTGGAGCCGGGAAGTCCACGCTCTTGCGCTGCCTGAACGGTTTCGTCCCGCCCACGGACGGCGAGATCCGGGTGGGAGGCGCGAACGTCACGGGCGCCACTGGAGAGCGCCTCCGGCTGATCCGCGCCGGGATCGGCTTCGTCTTCCAGCAGTTCAACCTGCAGCGCCGCCTCTCCGTGCTCGAGAACGTGCTGATCGGAGGGCTCGCGCGGGCGCCCCGGCTCCGCTCGCTGCTGGGCCTATTTCCCGTCACTGATACGGTGCGCGCGCGCGCCGCCCTGGACCGGGTGGGGCTCGGCGGGCTCGACGACCGGCGCGTGGACACGCTGTCCGGAGGGCAACAGCAGCGAGTGGCCATCGCCCGCGTGCTCGTCCAGGAGCCCCGGGTCATCCTGGCTGACGAGCCCATGGCCAGCCTCGATCCCGCGCTGTCAGAATCAATCCTCGCGCTGCTCCAGCGCATCTCGGACGAGGACGGCATCACGGTGGTGACCTCACTCCATGTCCTCGATCTCGCGCGCCGGTATAGTCGCCGCGTGATCGGCCTGCGCGGTGGCCGTGTGGCCTATGACGGCTCACCCGAGGACCTCACCGAGGCGGAGGCGCAACGCATCTTCGCCGCCGCCTCGACCTGATGCGAGCCTCCCGCTGGGTGGGTTGGGCCGCCATCATCGGACTTTTCCTCTGGTCGGCGGCCGCGACCGAGCTCTCGGCCGGCCGGCTGATCGAGGGTTCCCCGTACATGCTGGACTTCCTCCGACGCATGGTCCCACCGGACTTTTCCGTCCTCCGTCACGCGCTCACCGGCGCGATGCAGACCTTCCAGATCGCGGTGGTGGGCACCGGGATCGCAGCCCTCCTCGCGTTGCCGATGGGCTTTGCGGCGGCGCGCAATGTCGCTCCCTCCTGGCTCTTCTATAGTGCCCGCTCCGTGCTGAACGTGTTTCGCGCGATTGACACCCTCGTCTACGCGCTCTTCTTCGTGGCAGCGGTGGGACTGGGGCCCTTTCCCGGTGTCCTCGCGGTGGTGGCCTATACGGCCACCGTGCTGGCCAAGCTCTATTCGGAAGCGATCGAGGCCATAGACCGGGGACCGGTGGAGGCGGTGGAAGCGTCCGGGGCCACGCGCCTCCAAGTCCTTCGCTGGGGAGTGCTGCCTCAGCTCGTGCCGCAGTTCCTGTCGTTCACGCTCTACCGCTTCGAGACGAACATCCGGGCGGCGGCAATCCTGGGTTTCGTGGGGGCGGGGGGCATCGGCTTCTACATCCAGACCTATCTACGCATGCTCAACTATCCGGCCGCCTCCACGGTGCTGCTTGTGCTGATCGTCCTCGTCATGGCGGTGGACTTCACGTCTTCACGATTGCGCGCACGTCTCGTCTAGCAAAACAAAAGGCTCCAGGGGGTTGCCCCCCTGGAGCCCGGTGGATCAGGTTAATTCAGCGACTTACTTGATCAGGTCCATGGCGGCCCGGGCCTTCTGGGACGCCAGGCTAGAATTACCGGCCTTGCACGCCGCCTCGGCCTCACGAACCAGCGAGGTGGCACGGGAGAAGTCGGCGCGAGGAGCGTTGCCGTCCTGCCCGCGCGGCGCGTTGACATCCTGCGTCCGGGGCGCGTTGACATCCTGCGTCCGCGGCGCGTTCACGTCCTGCGTCCGGGGCGCGTTGACATCCTGCGTCCGGGGCGCATTGACATCCTGCGTCCGCGGCGCGTTCACGTCCTGCGTCCGGGGCGCGTTGACATCCTGCGTCCGCGGCGCGTTGACATCCTGCGTCCGCGGCGCGTTGACATCCTGCGTCCGCGGCGCGTTCACATCCTGGGTGCGAGGAGCCTGCACGCCCTGGCTACGCGGGGCGTTCACGTCCTGGGTCCGGGGCGCGTTCACGTCCTGGGTCCGAGGAGCCTGCACGCCCTGGCTGCGGGGCGCGTTCACATCCTGGGTCCGGGGCGCGTTCACATCCTGGGTCCGGGGCGCGTTCACATCCTGGGTCCGGGGCGCGTTCACATCCTGGGTCCGGGGCGCGTTCACATCCTGGGTCCGGGGCGCGTTCACATCCTGGGTCCGAGGAGCCTGCACGCCCTGGCTGCGGGGCGCGTTCACATCCTGGGTCCGGGGCGCGTTCACATCCTGGGTCCGGGGCGCGTTCACATCCTGGGTCCGGGGCGCGTTCACATCCTGGGTCCGAGGAGCCTGCACGCCCTGGCTGCGGGGCGCGTTCACATCCTGGGTCCGGGGCGCGTTCACATCCTGGGTCCGGGGCGCGTTCACATCCTGGGTCCGGGGCGCGTTCACGTCCTGGCGTCCGGGGCGCGTTCACATCCTGGGTCCGGGGCGCGTTCACGTCCTGGGTCCGGGGCGCGTTCACATCCTGGCGTCCGGGGCGCGTTCACATCCTGGGTCCGGGGCGCGTTCACATCCTGGGTCCGGGGCGCGTTCACATCCTGGGTCCGGGGCGCGTTCACGTCCTGGGTCCGGGGCGCGTTGACATCCTGCGTCCGGGGCGCATTCACATCCTGGGTACGAGGAGCCTGCACGCCCTGGCTACGCGGCGCGTTCACATCCTGGGTCCGGGGCGCGTTCACGTCCTGCGTCCGCGCACCCGCCAGCGAACGGGGCGCCTGCACTTCCTGGGGCCCCTGAGCCCGCGGGGCGTTGACATCTTGCGTCCGCGGCGCGTTGACATCCTGCGTCCGGGCGCCGGCCAGCGACCGAGGCGCATTGACATCTTGCGTGCGCGCCTGACGCTGCTCGATCATCGACTTCGCCTGGGCCACTTCGGGCGGGCAGCTGGTCTGCGCCGAGCTGACCGACGCCGACAGCGACGCCATGAACACCACACTGGTCACCGTCGCCAAAACCTTCTTCATGAGTTCCGTCCTTTCAAACTTGGTTAACTGCCACCAACCTGCTTACACCGCCGCCGCTTCGAATCATTGGTCAGAGGCGATCCGCCGCTTGTCCGGCCCCAACCTCGCAAAGGAGACAATGCAGATGCGGTGCCATAGGGGACTCGCGGGAGAAACCATTACGGATCAACGGTTTACCGCCGGCCTGAGTCCTACGCCCCCTAAGCCGAGGGGCGTTCTGCCCGACCATCCCGCAGGCCCCCATTGCCAATCTGCCGCGGAGCTGGGGCGACGCTGCGCTCCTCCTGACTCGTGAATCCGGATACTTGTGATGATACACGTGGGCTGCTAGGCTTCACCACCATGACCGGTGCCCAGATGGTAAAACCCTACTCCGTGGTGGCGATGATGAGCATCCTCTTCCTGGGCGCCTGCGCGGCTACCTCCCAGCTGCCGGCCAAGTCCGCGTCCAGTGGCCCCTCCCGCGAGGTCCTGGCCAATGGACTCCGCCTCATCATCCAGGAGCATCCCGCCAGCGACGTGGTCGCCCTTCACGTCTGGGTGGGCGTCGGCGGCCGGGACGAGGCGCCCGCCGAGCGTGGATTCTCACACTTCGCGGAACACATGCTCTTCAAGGGCACCGAGCATCGCGCCCCCGGATTCGTGGACCGCGAGATCGAGACGGTGGGGGGCCGGACCAATGCGGGGACGTCGTGGGACTACACCTTCTACTACATCCTCCTGCCGGCCTCCCAGACGGTGAAGGGCATCGAGATCCTGTCCGACATGATCTTCAACTCGGTGTTCGACGAGCGCGAGCTTGCCCGCGAACGGGAGGTGGTATTCGAGGAGATCCGACTCGGCGAGGACAACCCGCGCAGCTACCTGGGACGCCGGCTGTACGAGCTGACCTTTCGAGGAGACACTTACGGCTATCCCGTACTGGGCGACCGGGACATCCTGCGAGCGTCCAGCCGGGAGACGCTCCGAGGCTTCTATGCGCGGCACTACGTCCCGGACAACCTGACGCTGGTGGTGGTGGGCGCCGTCCGGCCGGACGAGGTTCGCGCCGCGGTGGCCCGCACATTCGCGGCTCCTCCCGCGCGGGGTTACCGCCGTCCGGTCCCGCCCGCGCCCCGCCCGCTTGACGAGAGCCACCGCGAGGTGCGCCCGCGCCCGGAGCGGCAGAGCTCGATCGGACTGGCCTGGCTCGCGCCGCCCCTCGGTGAGCGCGACATGTTCGCCACGGATCTACTGGCGCATATACTCGGCGGCTCCGCGTCGTCCCGCCTCAACCAGACCCTGCGCGAGCGGCTGCGCCTCGTCACCTCGATCAGGGCCAGCTACTCGGCCCTGCAGGCGACGGGCGTGCTCAGCATTACCGCGCTCTGCGAGCCCGACGACGTCGAGAAGGTGGAGGCCACGGTGCTGGCCGAGGTGAAGCGGATCCAGGACGAAGGGGTGAGCCAGACCGAGCGCGACCGCGCGGTCACCGCGGCGGAGAGCCAGCACGCCTTCGCGACCGAGACCGCCGAGGGGCGCGCCTATGCCTATGGCTTCGCCGAGACGCTCTGGACGCTCGAGGGGGAGCTCCGCTACCTGGAAGGGATCCGCGGGGTGACGCCCGAGCAGATCCGGGGGGCGGCCCGCCGATATCTGAGCGCTGCGAATTCGCGGCTCATCCTGAACCCCCGGGACCGCGCGCGATGATCAGGCACCTCGTGGCCGGCGCGCTCCTCGCCGGTCTCGCCTTCGCCGGCCCGGCGCGCGCGGCCGAGCCCGTGGTCTTGCGCGAGCGACTTCCCGGTGGGCTCACCGTGCTCGTGCGCGAGAATCCGAGCGCGCCGGTGGTGGCGGTGTCCGTGCTCGTCCGCGTGGGCTCGCGGTGGGAGCGCGAGGACAATGCCGGCATCACCAATCTCATGCAGCAGGTGCTGGTGAAGGGCACGCGGAGCCGCTCGGCGCTGGCCATCGCGGAGGCGGCCGAGGACGTCGGAGGGGGCGTCAGCGCGTCGGGCGACACGGACGCTTCCGAGATCCGTGGCAGCGGGCTCTCGCGGCACTGGCCGCGGGTGCTCGAGCTGATCGCCGATGTAACCCTGCGCCCGTCGCTGCCGGACCCGGAGATCGACGCCGAGCGCCGGGTGGTGCAGAGCGCGCTGCGAAGCCGCGGGGATCAACCCTTCCAGCGTGCCTACGACACGCTCATGGAGCGCGTGTATGGCCCGCACCCGTACTCGCGGCCGGTGCTGGGCCGGACGGCCGTGGTGGCGCGCCTGGACCGGGCCGCGCTGCTCGAGCACTATCGCACCTTCTACCGGGCGGGACGGACCGTCGTGTCCGTGAGCGGAGACGTCTCCGCGCCCGAAGTGGCGGCGGAGGTGCGACGCCTCTTCGCGGAGATGCCCCCGGGCGAGGGAAACGTGAGCGAGCCGTCGGTCACCCCCGTCACGACCCCCGGGCGCGTGCGGGTGGCCCATCCCGCCGCCCAGGCCCAGGTGCTTGCGGGGACGGTCGGGCCCGCCATCGCGCACCGAGACTATGCGGCGGTGAAAGTGCTGAGCGTCGCGCTCGGCGGCGGCATGGCGGGGCGTCTCTTCACCGAGCTTCGGGACAAGCAGGGCCTGGCCTACTCCACCGGCGCGATCAACCCATCCCGCGTCCATCCCTCGGTCCTCATCGCCTACCTGGGCACCGCCCCCGACAATGCCGAGCGGGCCGAGGACGGCATGCGGCGCGAGCTCGAGCGGATCGCCCGCGAGGCGGTAAGTCCCGACGAGCTCGCGCGGGCGAAGGCGTACCTTCTGGGACAGTTTGTCCTCGACCGCCGGACCAACGCGCGGCTGGCCTGGTATCAGGCATATTTCGAATCGGCGGGAGTGGGCCACGATTTCGCCCGTCGCTACATCCGGGCGGTGGAGTCGGTCACCGTGGAAGACCTGCTGCGCGTGGCGCAAGCCTACCTGGCCGCCCCCGCATTTGTGAGCTTGCAGCCGCCCGCCCGTTAGGGCACTGCGCCACCGGCCGATCAACCGGCATGTTTCCGCTCAAGGACGACGTTCCCGGCCGCACCACGCCCTTCATCACCGTCGGCCTCATCGCGATCAACGTCGTCGTGTTCCTCTACCAGATCTCACTCGGTATCGAGGGCTCGACGCCCGGCGGCGCTGTTCGCGAGCTCATCCTGGAGTTCGGCCTCACCCCCTGCCGGCTCACCGGTCACTGCGTCGATGCACCGCCGGGCCTGCCGTCGCCCTGGGTCACCATGTTCACGTCCATGTTCCTCCACGGCGGCCTCTTCCACGTCGGCGGGAACATGCTGTACCTGTGGATCTTCGGCGACAATGTCGAGGATACGCTGGGCCACGGCCGCTTCCTGATCTTCTATCTGCTCAGCGGCGTGGCCGCCGCGCTCGTACAGACGATGGTGAGTCCGGCCTCCGCGATCCCGATGCTGGGGGCGAGTGGGGCGGTCTCGGGCGTGCTCGGCGCTTACCTGTTGCTCTTCCCGCACGCCCGGGTGCTCACCCTGCTTATCTTCGGGTTCTTCTTCCGCATGGTCCATATTCCGGCCGTCGTCGTGCTCGGCTTCTGGATCGTCGTGCAGGCCGTGAACGGCTTCTTGACCGTCACCGTCACCGCCGTCCGCGGCGAGTCCGCCGGGGGCGGGGTGGCGTGGTTCGCCCATATCGGCGGCTTCGTGGCCGGCATGGGCCTTCTTTTCGTGTTCCGCTCGCGGCGCGACCCGCGCGAACCCTACTAGTCTCTGGGTCGGCACCGTCACTTCCGCTATACTGAACGCGCTCCCCAGGTACCGGCGCGGCCCCGACCGCGACCCTCCAGCGCGAGGAGACGGAGATGAAGGCAGTCATCATGGCCGGCGGCTTCGGGACCCGCCTGCGCCCGCTGACCACTCACATCCCCAAGCCGCTGGTGCCAGTCGGCAACGTGCCGATCATGGAGCACACCGTCCGGCTCCTGAAGCGGCACGGGTTCACCGACCTGCTGGTGCTCCTCTACTTCCTGCCCGAGACCATCTCCGGCTACTTCGGAGACGGCAGCCGCTGGGGTGTGCGCATGACCTATGCGACGCCCACCGCCGACCTGGGCACCGCGGGCGCGGTCAAGTTCGCCGCCGGCGACCTGGGCGAGCCGGTGCTCGTGATCTCCGGCGACGTGCTGACCGACTTCGACCTCGCCGCCGCGGTGCAATCGCATCGCGAGCGGGCCGCGGAAGCTACCATGGTGCTCACCCGCGTGGACTCGCCGCTCGCCTACGGCATCGTGATCACGGATGAGGGCGGACGGATCGTTCGCTTCCTCGAGAAGCCTTCCTGGGGGGAAGTGTTCAGCGACACGATCAATACCGGCATCTACATTCTCGACCCCGCCGTGCTGGGGGCCATCCCCGCCGGCCGGCCCTACGATTTCAGCAAGGAGCTGTTTCCCACGCTGCTGGCGTCGGGCCGTCCCCTCTACGGCCATATCGCCGAAGGCTACTGGCGCGACGTGGGGGACCTCACCGAGTACCGCATCGCGCATCTCGACCTCCTCCAGCGGCGGGTGGGGGTGGACATTCCCGGCACCCTCACCGAGGCGCCCGGCTACAGTGCCTGGGTGGGCGAGGGCGCCCGGGTGGACTTCCTCGCAAAGCTCTCGGGCTCGGTGATCATCGGCCCCGGCGTCCAGGTGGCGGCGGGAGCCCAGCTCTCGAACTGTGTGATCGGCCGGGGGTCCGCGATTGCCGCCGGCGCCGACATCGAGAGCAGCGTGCTCTGGGACCATGTCGACGTGGGCGCGGGTGCGCGGGTGAAGGAAGCCATCGTGGGCACGCGGGCCCAGATCGGCGCCGATGCCTTCATCGCCGAAGGCGTGGTGATCGGCGACTACGCGAAGATCGGCGAGTCGGCCACGGTCAAGGCCAATGCGAAGGTGTGGCCGTACAAGGAGGTCGAGGACGGCGCCACCCTCGCCATGAGCCTGGTGTGGGCGGAGCGCTGGAGCCGCTCGATCTTCGGCCGCTACGGCGTTTCGGGCCTCGCCAACATCGAGATCTCGCCAGAGTTCGCGGCCAAGCTCGGCGCCGCCTTCGGGGCCACCGTGGGCAAGCGCCGCACCATGATCACGAGCCGCGACCACCACAAGGCGTCGCGCATGATCAACCGGGCTTTGATGGCGGGGCTCCTCTCGGTGGGCGTCGACGTGCAGGACCTCGGGGTGGCGCCAGTGTCGGTGGTGCGCTACCAGATCTCCGCGCTGGGGCTGGCCGGCGGGGTCCATGTGCGCAAGTCCCCCTATGACCCCCAGCTGATCGACATCAAGTTCTTCGATGCTCGCGGGCTGGAGTGCGCGCCGGACCGCGAGAAGTCGGTGGAACGCCTCTTCTTCATGGAGGACTTCTACCGGGCCCCCATGGAGGAGACGGGGGTGCTGACCTTCCCCCACGCGGGGACCGACCGGTACCGCGACGGCCTGCTCAAGTCGGTCGACGCCGAGGTCATCAAGCGCGCGGGCCTGCGCATGGTGCTCGACTACGGCTTCGGCTCCGCATCGGCGATCTTTCCCGGGGTGCTGGGGGCGCTGGGGGTGGAGGTCATCTCGCTGAACGCCTACCTGGACGAAAGTCGCATCACCAAGACGACCGACGAGTTCCAGCGTTCCCTGACCCAGCTCTCCAACATCGTGCGCACCCTCGGCGCGGATCTGGGCGTGCTCCTCGACACGGGGGCGGAAAAGGTCTTCTTGGTGGACGAGAAGGGAGACATCCTCCCCGGCGATCTCGCCCTCGCGCTCATCGCGCTCCTCGTGATGCGCACCCAGCCCGCCGGCCGCATCGTGGTGCCCGTTACCGCGTCGCGAACCCTCGACCGGCTCGCCGAGGAGCACGGCTTCCAGATCACGCGTTCCCGGGGCACGCCGCGGGCGCTCACCGAGGCCGCGCTGGCGGATGACGTGGTGCTGGTGGGCGAGGAGCTCGGCGGCGTCATCTTCCCGCGCTTCCAGCCCGCTTTCGACGGGATGGCCGCCGTGGTCCACATCCTCGAGATGATGGCGCGCCTGGACGTGCGGCTCCACCAGCTCACCCGCGCGGTTCCGGAAAGCCACATCGTGCGCCTCGAGGTGCCGTGCCCAAACGAGCGCAAGGGGACCGTGATGCGGCGCCTCATGGAAGCCACCAAGGGCGAGGACGTGGAGCTTATCGAGGGCGTACGCGTCCGGCGCGCCGAGGAGTGGGTGGCGGCGACGCCGGACGCCGACCGCGCCTGCTTCCACGTGGTGGCAGAGGCGGCGGACAAGGAACGGGCCCGTGCGCTCGCGGAGGAGTTCCGCGACAAGATCACGGGCTGGCGCCGGGACCTGGCATGACCACCACGCAGACTCCCCGCCGGCAGAAGGCGCGGCTCGACGCGGCGCTGGTCGAGCGCGGGCTCGCGCCCAGCCGGGAGAAGGCGGCGCGCCTCATCCTCGCGGGCGCGGTCAGCGTGGACGGCCGCCGGGTGGACAAGGCGGGAACCCTCGTCGCCGCGGGAAGCCGGATCGAGACCGCGGTCGCTCCGCGATACGTGAGCCGCGGGGGCGACAAGCTCGTCCATGCGCTGACCGCCTTCGGCGTGTCCCCCCGCGGGCGCGTCTGCATCGACGCAGGGGCCTCGACCGGCGGCTTCACGCAGTGCCTGCTCGAGGGCGGCGCCACGCGCGTCTACGCGGTGGACGTGGGCGCGGGCCAGCTGGACGCGAGATTGCGTGCCGATCCGCGCGTTCGCGTGATGGATCGGGTCAATGCGCGCGCGCTCTCGCCGGCCGCGTTCGAGGAACCGCCGAGCCTGGCCACGGTGGACGTGTCCTTCATCTCGCTCGAGAAGGTCCTGCCCGCCGTGCTCGGAGTCCTGGCCGAGACGGGAGAGGCGGTGGTGCTGGTCAAGCCGCAGTTCGAGGTCGGCAAGGGACAGGTTGGAAAGGGGGGCGTGGTGCGGGATCCCGTGCAGCATCGGCAGGTGCTCGAGCGCGTGAGCGGGTGGTGTGCGAATGCGGGCTGGCCCGCCCGCGGAGTCACCGCCTCGCCGCTGGTGGGCCCCAAGGGCAATCGCGAGTTCTTCCTCCACCTCACGGAAGCGCCAGGGCTCGCCGGCCTCGCCGGGCGCATCGCCGACGTCGTCTCCCCCGCGGAGTCCCGACCTTGAAGCGCATCGGCATCGTGGCCAAGACGGACCGCGAGGAGGCGCGCACCGTCCTGCCGCTGATCCTCGACTGGTGCGGTTCGCACGGGCTCACCCCTGTGCTGGAAAAGGAGACGGCGGGGCTCTGCCCCGCCACCCTCGCCGCCGTGGCGACCAAGCCCGAGCTGCCGGGGCAGGTGGACCTCCTGCTCGTCCTCGGGGGAGACGGGACGTTGCTCTCCATGGCGCGACTGGTGGGCGATCTCAACGTGCCCATTCTCGGCGTGAATCTCGGGGGACTGGGCTTCCTCACCGCGCTCACCGCCGACGAGCTCTTTCCGGCGCTGGAGGCCTTGCTGCGGGACGAGCTCCTCGTCGAGGAGCGGATGATGCTAGGAGCACGGATCTCCCGCCAGGGGGAGCGGCTGAGCGAGTACGTGGCGCTGAACGACGTGGTCATCACCAAGTCGGCGATGAGCCGGATCATCAACCTCGAGGTCTCGGTCGCGGGCCAGTTCGCTACCGCGTACCGGGCGGACGGGCTCATCGTCTCCACCCCTACCGGTTCCACCGCCTATTGCCTGTCGGCGGGCGGGCCCATCGTGTTCCCCACCATGGACGCGGTGGTGCTCACTCCGATCTGCTCGCACACACTCACCAACCGGCCCATCGTTCTCCCCGCCCGGGAGCGCATCGACGTCACCCTGCTCTCGGACCAGGACGTGATGCTGACCCTCGACGGCCAGGTGGGCTTCGCGCTGCGGCGGGGCGACACCGTGGAGATCCACCGCGCGGCCGCGCGCATCCGTCTCCTCCGCTTTCCTCAGAAGCACTTCTTTTCGGTTCTGCGGACCAAGCTCAAGTGGGGCGAGCGTTAGCGCCGTCCCCGACCGTCCCCACGTGGATACGGCTGGTCCCCGGGGCCGACCCCGACGTACCATGGGATCGCGCGCCCGAGCGCGACTGAGATGCTGACCGAGCTCCGGCTCCGGAATCTCGCGGTGATCGAGGAAATGACGGTGCCCTTCGGCGCCGGGCTCAACGCCGTCACCGGCGAGACGGGGGCCGGGAAATCCATCGTCGTGGACGCCATCCTCCTGGTCATGGGCGCCCGCGCCCAGCCCGATCTCATCCGCTCCGGCGCCGAGAGCGCGATCATCGAGGCCGTGTTCGAGCTGCCGCCCGGCCACCCCGCCACGGAGGTGCTGGAGGCCGCGGGCCACGCCGCGCCCGACGGTACCCTCGTGATCAAGCGCGAGATCTCCCGCATGGGGCGTCACCGCGTCTTCGTGAATGACTCGGCGGCCACGGTCGCGCTGCTGGAGCGGCTGGGCGAGTCGCTCGTGGAGCTGCACGGCCAGCACGAGCACCAGCGCCTGATGGAGCCGGCCCGGCAGCTCGACCTTCTCGACCGCTTCGCGGACGCCGAGGAGGCCCGCGCCCGCGTGGACGGGCTGGTGAGGGAGTGGGAGGCGGCGGGCACCGAGCTTTCCCGGCTGCGCGACGCCGCGCGCGAGGGCGCGCGCCAGCAGGACCTCTACCGCTTCCAGCTCTCCGAGATCGACGCCCTCGCCCTCCGTGACGGGGAGGAGGAAGAGCTCCGCGCCGAGCGCCGGCGCCTTCAGCACGCGGAGCGCATCGCGGCGGGGCTCGCCGAGGTCACCGCCCTCCTCTACGACGACGCCCAGTCGGCAGCAGCGCGGCTCCGCCGGGCGGGGACCTTGCTCCGCGAGCTGGCGGCCTACGACACCGAGCTGGGCGCCCCGGCGGAGGCCCTCGGCGAGGCGGAGGCCTATCTCGAGGACGCCATCGGACGCGCGCGGGCCCTGCGCGACCGCGCCCCCTTCGATCCCGAGCGGCTCGGCGAGATCGACGACCGCCTCGATGCCGTCGGGAAGCTGAAGCGGAAGTACGGCGACTCCGCCGAGGCCATCGCCGCCTATCGCGCCGGACTCGCGTCCACCCTCGATCAGATCGAACGGCACGATGAGGTGGTGGCGGAGCTGGAGGCGCGGGCGGCGCGGACGGCGGAAGCAGCGGGAACGGCGGCCTTGGCGCTCGCGGACGTCCGGGCGGCCGCCGCGCGCCGGCTCGAGCGCCTGATCCAGACCGAGCTGCGGGGGCTCGGGATGGAGCATGCGCGCTTCCGGGTCGGGCTGCGGCGGGAGCCCGCCGGCGAGGGCGAGCTCGCCGCGGGCCCCGGACGCTGGCGGGTGGGACGTCGGGGCACCGACACCGCCGAGTTCCTCTTCTCCGCCAATCCCGGGGAAGATCCGCGACCGCTGGCCAAGGTGGTCTCGGGGGGCGAGCTCTCACGCACCATGCTGGCGGTGCGCACGGTGCTCTCGGCCTCGGGCGAGGTGCCCACCATGGTCTTCGACGAGGTGGACTCAGGCATCGGCGGCCGCGTGGCGGAGGTCGTGGGCCAGAAGCTCGCCCAGACCGCTCGCGGGCGGCAGGTGCTCTGCGTCACCCACCTCGCTCCCATCGCGGTGTATGCGGCCCACCATCTGATGGTCGAGAAGAAGTCGGGGCGGGGGACGACGCGGACCACGGTGTCACCGCTCGCCGCCGCCGCGCGCATCGAGGAGTTGGCGCGCATGCTCGGGGGCGAGCGCGTCACCGAGGCCACCCGGCGTGCCGCCCGGGAGCTATTCAGGACCGCCCAGCGTGAGAGCCCCCGGAACTGATGGTGTAAGATAACCGTGATGCTGAGTACCATATTCCGCACCGTCTTCGGCACCAAGCACGAGCGCGATGCCAAGCGCATGCGCCCGGTGGTCGCCGAGATCAACGCCCTCGAGCCCTCGCTGAAGGACCTGTCCGACGCCGCCCTTCGCGCGCGTACCGACGAGTTCCGCAAGCGCGTGACCGACGGCGAGCCGGTGGACGATCTCCTCGTGGAAGCTTTCGCGGTGTGTCGCGAGGCCGCGCGACGCACGGTAGGCATGCGCCACTTCGACACCCAGCTCATGGGGGGGATGGTGCTGCACTCGGGCAAGATCGCCGAGATGGCCACCGGTGAGGGCAAGACCCTCGTGGCCACGCTGCCGGCCTATCTCAACGCGCTGCCGGGACTCGGCACTCACATCGTCACGGTGAACGACTATCTAGCGCGCCGCGATGCCCAGTGGATGGGGCCCATCTATCACTTGCTGGGGCTCACGGTGGGGGTCATCCAGCACGAGATGTCGTATCGGTACGATCCGGACTACCTCCAGCCGGACATCCGGCTCGCCGCCCTGCGACCGTGCTCGCGGAGGGAGGCCTACCAGGCCGATATCACCTACGGCACCAACAACGAGTTCGGCTTCGACTACCTGCGCGACAACATGCGCTTCTCGCTCGAGGAGATGGTGCAGCGGGAGCATCACTACGCCATCGTGGATGAGGTGGACTCCATCCTCATCGACGAGGCGCGGACCCCGCTCATCATCTCGGGCCCCGCCGAGGGCTCCACCGACAAGTACTACAAGATCGACCGCATCATCCCCAAGCTCACCCGCGCCGCGACCATTGTCGAGGGGAAGCTCTCCGAGATCGAGGCCCAGGCCGAGGGCGACTATATCGTCGACGAGAAGGCCCGGGCGGTGTCCCTGACCGAGCAGGGGATCTCGCGCTGCGAGAAGCTCCTCTCGGTGGAGAACCTCTACGACCCGACCCAGATGGAGGTGCTCCACCACGTCCATCAGGGGCTCAAGGCCCACGCCCTGTTCAAGAAGGACGTGGACTACGTGGTAAAGGACGGGCAGGTGGTGATCGTGGACGAGTTCACCGGGCGCCTGATGCCGGGGCGCCGCTGGTCGGACGGGCTCCACCAAGCCGTCGAAGCCAAAGAAGGCGTGAAGATCGAGTCAGAGAATCAAACCCTTGCGACCATCACCCTCCAGAACTACTTCCGCATGTACGACAAGCTCTCGGGCATGACGGGGACGGCGGCCACGGAGGCGGATGAGTTCGCGAAGATCTACGAGCTCGACGTCACAGTGGTCCCGACCAACCGGACCCTCATCCGCGTGAACCACCCCGACGTCGTTTACAAGACCGCGCGCGAGAAGTTCGAGGCGGCGTCGAACGAGATCGCGGAGTTGCATGCCAAGGGCCAGCCGGTGCTGGTGGGCACGGTGTCCATCGAGATCTCCGAGCACCTGTCCAAGCTTCTGAAGAAGCGGGGCATCCCGCATCAAGTGCTCAACGCCAAGTACCACGAGCGCGAGGCGGAGATCGTGGCCCAGGCCGGCCGAGAGAAGGCGGTGACCATCGCCACCAACATGGCGGGGCGGGGCACCGACATCCTGCTTGGGGGCAACCCGGACTTCCTGACCAATGAGCTCATCCGGAAAAAGGGCCTCGATCCCGCTATCGCGCCCCCGGAGGCACGGGAGGCGGCCCGGAAAGACGCCCGGAAGGTCACCGAGCCGGAGCACGAGCGGGTGGTCGCCCTGGGCGGCCTTCACATCCTCGGGACCGAGCGCCACGAGTCCCGACGCATCGACAATCAGCTGCGCGGCCGCTCCGGCCGGCAGGGCGACCCCGGCTCCTCGCGCTTCTACCTCTCGCTCGAGGACGATCTCCTCCGTATCTTCGGCTCCGAGCGCATCCAGCGCATCATGGACCGGCTGGGCATGGAAGAGGGAGAGCCCATCGAGCACACGATGGTGACGCGCGCCATCGGCACCGCGCAGAAGCGCGTGGAGACCCGCAACTTCGAGATCCGGAAGCACCTCCTCGAATACGACGACGTGATGAACAAGCAACGCGAGATCGTCTACGGGATGCGTCGCGAGATTCTCGAGGGCGAGAGCCAGGAAGAGACGGTGCTGGAGTGGATCGGCGAGGTGGTGGCGGCCCTGGTCGGCCGCTACGCGCCCGAGGACGCGCATCCCGAGGACTGGGACGTGGCCGCACTGAACGAGGGCCTCTACCGGCAATTCGATTTCCGGCTCCCCGCCGATCTCGACGTCGCCGAAATGGGCTCGCAGGAGGCGCTCGTGACCGAGGTCACCGAGCTTGCCGAGAAGGCCTACCGGGAGCGCGAGAGTCAGCTCGGACCCGAGATGTTCCACCGCCTCGAGCGCTGGATCATGCTGGGGCTGCGGTGGGAGGACGGAGAGTTCCGGGGCATCGACCAGCTGTGGAAGGACCATCTTCTGAGCATGGACCATCTCAAGGAGGGCATCGGCCTCCGGGGCTACGGCCAGCGCGATCCGCTGACCGAATACAAGAAGGAAGCCTTCGATATGTTCCAGGAGATGGTGGACCACCTCAAGGAGATCGTGCTGGAGCAGCTCTTCAAGGTGCGCATGGTCCGGGAGGAGGCGGCGCCCCTCCGAGTCGCCGCCGCTCCGGCGCCGCGCTGGCAGGAGCGCCACGGGGGGCCGGCCGACATCGCTCCCGCGCGCCCCGCCGCCGGCGCGGAGCCGCGCCTGCCCTCGGGCGCCAAGGTCGGACGCAATGACCCGTGCCCGTGCGGCTCCGGCAAGAAATACAAGAAGTGCCACGCGCTCAACGGCGGCTGAGACTCCCCGCCGACATCTGGTAGCCCTCGCCACCCGACCCCCCCACGCGTGGGGTTTTTTTCTTGGTCGGCTGCCGGGGCGTGTGGTAACAGTGAGTAGCCCCTGTGGGCGTAGCCATGCGGCTCGAACAAATCGTCCTCCACGGTTTCAAGTCGTTCGCCGACCGGACGGAAGTGCGCGTCCTTCCCGGCATCACCTGCATCGTCGGTCCCAACGGCTGCGGCAAGTCCAACGTGGCCGACGCGATCCGGTGGGCGCTGGGAGAACAGAGCCCCAAAACCCTGCGCGGCCAGAAGATGGAAGACGTCATCTTCCACGGCGCCGCCTCTCGCAAGTCCATCGGCATGGCCGAGGTCATGCTGCAGTTCGGCAACGATGGGACTCTCGGGGTGCCGTGGAGCGAGGTGGCGGTGGCGCGCCGGCTCTACCGGACGGGCGATAGCGAGTATCTCCTCAACAAGTCGGGGTGCCGGCTCAGGGACATCCAGGATCTCTTCGCGGGCACGGGCGTCAATCCCAAGGCCTATGCCCTGATGGACCAGGAGCGCCTCAACCACGTCCTCACCGCCAAGCCCTGGGAGCGGCGGGTCTTCATCGAGGAGGCGGCGGGCATCGCGCGTTACAAGCAGCAGCGCGGGGAGACCCAGGGCAAGCTCGACGCCACCCGGCAAAATCTCCAGCGGGTGCGCGACGTGATGGACGAGGTGCGCCGGCAGCTGGGCTCCCTCGAGCGGCAGGCGAGAAAGGCCCAGCAGTACAAGGCCCTCCATCAGGAGAAGCAGGCTCTCGGCCTCGCCATGCTGGCGGCGGACTTCGCCACCCTGGCCGCACGTCACGAGCTGCTGACCCGCGAGATGGAGACCCTCCGCCGCGACTCCGAACACCGTGAGATCCAGATCGCCGCGCTGGCGGCCCGCCAGGCCACGCAGAGCGCGGTCATCCAGGAGACCGAGTTTCGCCTCAACGACCTGCGACAGTACGTCCAGAAGATGCAGGGCGAAGCCGAGCGGCTCATCGAGCGCCGCGAGCAGCTCAACATCCAGATCCGCGAGCTCGACGAGGAGACGGCACGGCTCGGCGCCGAGGTGGCCGCGGTCACCGAGCGCCGAGGCACCCTCGAGACCGAGCGCGCCGACAAGATCCGTGCGCTCGCCGAGAGCCGCGAGCGTCACGCCGACTGGCTCGGGCGTCTCGGTGTCCTCGAGACGCAGGCGGAGGCCGGCCGCCGCGAGCTCGAGGAGCGGCGCCGGCGGCTGGACACCCTGCGGCTGGAGCAGGCGGGAGCGGGCGGGCGGCGGGCCGAGCTCACGCGCGAGGACGCCGAGCTGCGCGAGCGGGGGCTCAATCGCGAGCATGCCCTGGCGCGACTCGGTAGCGAATCCGCGCGGGCCCAGGCGGAGGCCGATGCCATCGCCACCCGGCGGCAGCGGCTCGAGGAGCACCGGCGCGCGGCGGGACAGCAGCTGTCGCTCCTGGAGTCGGAGCGCCGCCAGGTACAGGGAGAACGCGAGGCCTGCGAGGCGGCGCGCGAGGGCACGCAGCGGTCGCTCGCCGAGCTGCGCCTGGCGCTGGCCGCGAAGGAGAGCCAGCTCCAGAGCCTGGAGCAGCTCGAGCGCGACCGGGAGGGCTATGGGGCGGGGGTGCGCGCGGTGTTCGCGGCCGGCAGTGGCATCCCGGGCGTGGTGGGCACCGTGGCCGATCTGCTCGAAGTGCCGTCCGGCCTCGAGGCGGCGGTGGAAAGCGTGCTCGGCGAGCGCTTGCAGTGGGTGGTGGTCGAGCGCTTCGAGCATGCGCGCGCCGCCCTCGGCTTTCTCGAGCGGGAAGGGGCGGGCCCGGCGACGTTCCTTCCCCTGGAGACGCTCCCCAGCAACGGCTCCACGCCCGAAGACTCCGCCGACGTGCGCTGGGCGTCTCGGCTAATCGCCGGGCCCCGGCCGGGGCTCCTCGGCTATCTGCTCGGCCATGTCGGCGTGGTGGACCATCTCGACCAGGCCGAGCGGCTGTGGCGCCGCAACGGCGTGGTCGCCACCTATGTCACGCCCTCGGGCGAGGTGCTCTATCCGAACGGTCGGCTCACCGGCGGTCGGCGCGACGGGGACCGTGAGGCACAGGACCACTCGATACTTCGCCGCAAGCGCGCCATCCGCCAGCTGCGTGACGAGGCGGCGACCACCGCGGCCGAAGTCGAGCGCGGACGGACGGGTCTGGAGGCGCTGGAGGCCCAGCTCGGCGCCCTGCGCGCGCGCGAGAGCGGCCTCACCACCTCGGTGCAGAGCCAGGAAGCGGTGCGCCTCACCGGCGACAAGGACCTCGAGGCCGCCGGGCGCGAGGCGGAGCGGCTGGCCCGCCACCTCGACACGCTGCGCGTGGAGCAGGCGCAGATCCAGGCCGAGCATGAGGAGACGGCACGGCGGCTGGAGGAAGTGGGCATCGTCCTGGCGAGCGTGCGCGAGCGCGAGGCGGCTCTCGACCGCGAGCTCGGCACCATGCGCGCCGACGTCGAGGCCGCTGAGCAGATCCAGCTGGGGCTAGCCGACGAGATCGGCGATTGCCGGGTGCAGGTGGCGGCGGTGGCCGAGCGGGTGGAGGGATTCGGGCGTGACATCGAGCGGCTCCAGGAGCTGGAGCTCGAGGCCACCCTGCGGGTCGAGCAGTCGACGCTCCGCCGCGCGCAGCTGGCCGAGCGGCGCACCGAGCTCTCCGGCGAGGCGGGACGGGCCGACGCCCGGGCGCGCGACGCGGTGGTGGATCGCGACCGGCTGGAGGGCGAGGTCCGCGCGACCTCCGAGGTCCACCAGTCCCAGGTCGCCGAGCGCCAGATCATCGACACTGAGCTGCGCGCGGCGGGAGCCGAGCGGCACCGGCTCATCGCCCGCGTGCACGATCTCGAGCTGCAGGACACCGAGGGCCGGGTGCGGCGCGAGGAGCTGCTCGGCGAAGCGCGGCGCAGCCACGGGATCGACGGCGCGGAGTCACTACGGGCCCTCCACGACCCCGCGCGCGAGGGGACGGAGCTGCGCACCCGACACGACGAGCTCGTGCAAAAGCTCGAGGCGATGGGCGCCGTCAATCTCGTCGCCGACGAGGAGTACCGCGAGCTGGAGGAGCGGCTCGGCTTCCTCCGCACTCAATACGACGACCTCACCGGCTCCATCAAGGATCTCGAGAAGGCCCTCCGGGGAATGACCCGCACCGCGCAGGAGCGCTTCCAGGAGGCCTTCGCCGAGGTCAACCGGCACTTCGGGGACATCTTCTCGCGCCTGTTCGAGGGCGGGCGGGCCGAGCTCCGCATGGTCGAGCCGGAAGAGGGCGAGGACGACCCCCTGGAGCTGGGCGTCGAGCTCATGGCGCAGCCGCGCGGCAAGCGGCTCCAGGCGGTGAGCCTGATGTCGGGCGGCGAGAAGGCCCTGACCGGCCTGGCCCTACTCTTCGCGATCTTCTACTACCGGCCCAGCCCGTTCTGCGTGCTGGACGAGGTGGACGCGCCGCTCGACGACGCCAATATCCACCGTTTCCTCCGGGTGCTCCGCGAGCTCGTATCCCAGACCCAGTTCGTGGTGATCACGCACAACCGAAAGACCATGGAAGCCGCCGATGTCCTCTACGGGGTGACCATGGAGGAGCCGGGGCTCTCGCGGCTGGTCTCCGTCCAGCTCGCCGACGCGTAACTTCGCTCCCTCGTTGACTGTTCCGCGTCCCAGGGCATACAGTAGCGGTAGGTCTCCGCGACCATGAGTTCTCTGGGAAGCTACCTCCGCGACCTGCGCACCGCCAAGGGCATGTCCCTGGACGAGGTCTCGCGCGTCACGCGCGTGGGCCGGACCCACCTCGAAGCCCTCGAAGCCGAGGAACTGAGCGCACTGCCCGCGCCGGTATTCGTCAAGGGCTTCATCCGCGCCTACTGTGAGTTCCTCCAGGCCAATCCCGCGGAAGCGCTCGGCCGCTATCAGGTGCTCACGGGCGAGCGCATCCCCGGTGCCGCCCCCTTGCGCGCGGAACCCCTCGGCGCCGGCCTCGGGCGCGGGCCGGTATTCGTCAGCGTGATCCTCCTCGTGGTCTTGGCCGCCGCGCTCTTCCTGCTCAACTCCGGGCTTCGCGGCGATGCGCCGCACGCCCCACGCCCGCAGCCCGCAACACCGGGCAGTTCCGCCGCCGCGCCCGCCGCCTCCGAGCCGGCGGTTGCCCCGTCCGCGCCCTCCGTGGCACCCACCACCCCCTCGGCCAAGCCCGAGGCCGTGGCGGCCATGGCGCCGAGCGCGGTAACACCGGCAGTCACGGCGCCCGCGGTGCCGGTACCGACGGCCCTCGCGCCGGCCTCCGCACCCGCCCGCGGGGCGCAGCGCCTCGTCGTCAGGGCGATCGAGCCCACCTGGGTACGCGTCCAGATGGACGGAGACCGCTCCGTCGAGGAACTGCTGCCCGCCGGCGCCACGCGGGAATGGAGCGCCGAGAAGCGCTTCACCGTTACCGTGGGGAATGCGGCCGGTGTCACCCTTGAGCTCAACGGGCGCACGCTGCCGCCCCTGGGTGCGCCGGGCGCGGTGATCCGCGAGCTCGCACTCCCGTGAGCCTCTTCGGCGCTTTCGCCGACCGCTTCAAGGATGGCCTCCGGCGGTCCCGCCAGCTCTTCGACGATGGCCTCGACACGCTCCTGTCCGTCGGCCGGACGGTGGACGAGCCGCTGCTGGAAGAGCTCGAGGAGATCCTCGTCACCGCCGACGTCGGCGCCGCCACCGCGGCCGAGTTCGTGGACCGTATCCGCGGCGAGGCGAAGCGGGGCCGGGTGAGTACCGCTCAGGACGTGCGGGCCCTGCTCCGGCGGCTGTTCGAGGAGACCCTGGCGCCGGCGGCAGCCCCGCTGAACCTCTCCGGTCGTCCCGCGGTCGTCCTCATGCTCGGTGTGAACGGGGCCGGCAAGACCACCACCACCGGCAAGCTCGCCGCTGCCTTGCGGGCGCAGGGCAAGGACGTGGTCCTCGCCGCTGCCGACACCTTCCGCGCCGCCGCCATCGAGCAGCTCGAGGAGTGGGGCCGGCGGGCCCAGTCGCCGGTGATACGGCAGTCCGCCGGCGCCGACCCTGCCGCGGTGGTCTTCGACGCAGTCAAGGGCGCCGCCGCACGCGGCGCGGACGTGCTCCTCGTGGACACCGCGGGACGGCTGCACACCAAGTCCAACCTGATGGACGAGCTGATCAAGCTCAAGCGCGTGATCGAGCGCCAGCTCCCGGGAGCGCCGCAGGAGTGTTTGATGGTGCTGGAGGCGCCCACCGGACAGAACGGACTGGCCCAGGCCAAACTCTTTCACGAGGCGGTGGGCCTGACCGGTCTGGTCCTCACCAAGCTCGACGGCACCGCCAAGGGCGGCATCGTGGTCCGCATCTGGCGGGAGCTGGGCGTGCCCATCAAGCTGGTCGGCGTGGGCGAGAAGATCGAGGACCTCCAGCCCTTCGACGCGAAGGCGTTCGCCGCGGCGTTGCTCCCCGACTCGTGAGCGCGGTCAATCCAGCGGACCATGCGGGCATGCGGCGCGCGCTCGCGCTCGCGGAGCGGGGTCGGGGACTGACCTCGCCCAATCCCATGGTGGGCGCGGTGCTGGTCCGGGACGGCGAGGTGGTCGGCGAGGGGTTTCACGCCGAGGCGGGCGGGCCGCATGCCGAGATCGTGGCACTCGCCGCCGCCGGAGAGCGCGCGCACGGGGCCACGCTCTACGTCACCCTCGAGCCATGCAATCACCACGGCCGGACGCCGCCCTGCACCCGGGCCATCCGGAACGCCGGGGTGGCCCGGATCGTCGCGGGTGCGCTGGATCCCAATCCGCACGTGACGGGTGGCGGCGCCGACGTGCTGCGCGCATTCGGCCTGGAGGTCGCGGTCGGCCTGCTGGACGCCGAGGTTCGGGCGCTCAATCGTGCCTTCTTCACCGCCATGCGGCGGGGACGGCCCCACATCACGCTCAAGTCGGCGATGACGCTCGACGGCAAGATCGCGGCACAGGACGGCACTTCGCGGTGGATCACGGGCGCGGAGGCGCGCGCGGAGGCGCACCGTCTCCGGAGCGAGAGTGACGCCGTCGTGGTGGGGATCGGCACCGCGCTCGCGGACGATCCCGGGCTGGACGTGAGGCTGGAGGCGCCGTGGCCGCGCGAGCCCTGGCGCGTGGTGGTGGACAGCCAGGCGCGGCTGCCGGTCCGCGCGCGCGTGATCGGCGCGGGACGGGCCGCGCGCGCCGTCGTCGCCGTCACCGACGCGGCGCCGCTCGAGCGAGTGGCGGCGCTGGAGGCCGCCGGCGCCACCGTGCTCGCCTGCAAGAGCGCTCAGGGGCGCGTGGACCTCACCGACCTCGCCGCCCGCCTCTTCGCGCTCGACGTGATTGCCATGCTGGTCGAGGGAGGGGCGGTGCTGAACGCGGCCTTCCTCGAGGCGGGCCTCGTCGACCGCGTCGCCATCTTCCTGGCCCCCAAGCTCCTCGGCGGCGCCGGCGCGCCCACGCCTGTCGGCGGGCCGGGACGGAGCCTGAGCCAGGCGGTGCGCCTCGCGCGCCCCACCGTGCGCTCGCTCGGCGACGACTGGCTGGTCGAAGCTGACGTGGCCGCCGAGGTGGCCGACGCCGACGGAGCCTCCTGAGCATGTTCACCGGTCTCGTGGAGGAGATGGGTCGCGTGGCGAGCCGTGCGGGAAGCCGGCTCGTCCTCGAGGCGCGCGTCGCGCTCGAGGGGACAGTGCTCGGCTCGAGCGTGGCGGTCAACGGCGTCTGCCTCACCGTGGTGGGACGCGAGGACGGGCGCCTGGCCTTCGACGTGGGTCCGGAGACGTTCGTCGTGAGCGCCCTGGGGGATCTCGCTCCCGGCGACCACGTGAATCTCGAGCGACCGCTGCGGCTGGGCGACTTCGTGGGCGGCCATCTGGTGCAGGGACACGTGGACGGGATCGGGGTGGTGGCCTCGGCGGAGCGGGCGGCGGACACCGCCCGGATCAGGATAGAATGGCAGGACCGACGGCTGGCCCCCTACCTGATCCCGAAAGGCTCGGTGGCGGTGGACGGGGTGAGCCTCACGGTGGCAGCGCTGGACGATCGCGCGTTCGAGATCATGGTGATCCCGCACACGCTGGCGATGACGACGCTGGGGACGGTCCGGCCCGGGCGCCGCGTAAACTTGGAAACGGACATGATCGGAAAGTACGTGATTCGCGCTCTCGGGCCGGGAATGGCGGGAGTGATCGGAGGAGCCCAATCGTGACGAGCGACCTCGCGCGCGGCGCCGTCGGTGAGTTCTCCACCATCGAGGAAGCCATCGAGGAGATCCGGGCGGGCCGGATGCTCGTGGTGGTGGACGACGAGGATCGCGAGAACGAAGGCGACCTCCTAATGGCTGCCGACCGGGTCACTCCGGAAGCGGTGAACTTCATGGCCCGGTACGGCCGCGGCCTCATCTGCGTGCCCATGCTCGGGGAGCGCCTCGACGACCTCGAGATCGGTCTGATGGTGCGCGACAACACCGAGCCGCACGGCACCGCCTTCACCACCACCGTGGACGCCCGCCGCGGCGTCACCACCGGCATCTCCGCCTACGATCGCGCCATCACCATCCGCACCCTCGTCGACCCCGCCTCGCGTCCGGAGGACCTCAACCGGCCCGGCCACATCTTCCCGCTCCGGGCGCTGCCCGGCGGCGTGCTCCGCCGCGCCGGCCATACCGAGGCGGCGGTGGACCTCGCGCGGCTGGCCGGCTCGGCCCCGATGGGCGTGATCTGCGAGGTGCTGGACGACGAGGGGGGCATGGCCCGGTTGCCGGAGCTATTCAAGCTCGCCCGCACGCACGGGCTCAAGGTCATCACCATCAAGGACCTCATCGAGTACCGGATGCAGAAGGAGAAGCTCGTGCGCCGGGCGGCGGTGACGCAGCTGCCCACCGAGTTCGGTGAGTTCACCTGCATCGCCTACGAGACCACGGTGGACGACCGAGTCCCGGTGGCGCTCATCATGGGGGACATCACCACCGACGCCCCCGTGCTCATGCGCGTGCACTCCGAGTGCCTCACCGGCGACGTGTTCGCCTCCGAGCGCTGCGACTGCGGCTCCCAGCTCCACCGCGCGCTGGCCATCATCGCCCGCGAGGGCCGCGGCGTCCTCGTCTACATGCGCCAGGAAGGGCGGGGGATCGGGCTCGTCAACAAGCTCCGCGCCTACGAGCTGCAGGACCAGGGCAAGGACACGGTGGAAGCCAATCACGCCCTCGGGTTCGGGGCGGACTTGCGCCACTACGGGATCGGCGCCCAGATCCTGGTCGACCTCGGCATCAGGAACCTCCGCTACCTCACCAACAACCCGAAGAAGATCGTCGGCATCGAGGGCTACGGCCTGCGGGTGGTGGAGCGGGTGCCGCTGGAGGTCCCGCCCACCGAGGCCAATCGCCGGTACCTCGCCACCAAGCGCGAGAAGATGGGCCACCTCTTCTCCGCCTTCCCGGACTGACATGGCGGGCCGCGCCCCCGCGCCACCGCCGCCCGCGGGAATACCGGGCGGATCGACCACGGCACGCTTCGGGGTGGTGGCCGCGCGCTTCAACGAGGCGATCTCGAAGAAGCTCGCCGACGGCGCGGTGGCGGCGCTCGAGGGGGCGGGCATCTCCGCCGCGCGCGTGGACGTCCACTGGGTGCCCGGCTCCTTCGAGCTCCCCCTCGCCGCGCTCACCCTGGCCCGGAGCCGCCGCTATGCCGGCATCGCGTGCGTGGGGGTGGTCATCCGTGGGGAGACGCCGCACTTCGAGTACGTCTCCCGTGAGACGGCGGCGGGGATCCGTCAGGCTGCGCTGGCGACCGGCGTGCCCATCGGGTTCGGCGTGATCACCGCCAATACCGAGGAGCAGGCCTGGGAGCGCGCGGGCGGCTCGGTGGGGAATCGCGGCGCGGAGGCGGCGCTCGCCGTGCTCGAGATGGCGGGCTGGCTCCAGGCCCGGCGCGGCTCCGCCCGGCGGCGCTGATGGGCAAGCGACGGAAGTCGCGCGAGCTGGCGCTCCAGCTCCTCTACCAGCTCGACCTCCAGGACGCCTCCAGCGCCGAGCCCTATCTCGACGAGTTCTGGACCCGGCATCCGGTGGACGGCGAGGTGCGGGGCTTCGTGGAGTCGCTGGTGCGGGGCACTAAGTTCCACCAGCAGAAGATCGACGAGGTCATCGGCCAGTTCGCCGAGAACTGGGACCTCGACCGCATGGCGGTGGTGGATCGCAACATCCTCCGGGAAGGGGTGTTCGAGCTGCTCTGGATGATGGAGATCCCGCCCAAGGTCGCCATCAACGAGGCCCTCGAGGTCGCCAAGAAGTTCAGCACGCGGGAGTCGAGCCGGTTCATCAACGGGCTTCTCGATCGCGTCCACAAAGAGCTGCGGCCCCCCGCGTAGCCACTCCCACGGCCGCCCCATCCGATACGCCGTCCTGTCCGACGTACACGCCAACCATCACGCCTTGCGCGCGGTCCTCGAGGACGCGGCCCTCGAGGGCGCCCATGCGCTGCTGAGCCTCGGTGACCTGGTGGGCTACGGCGCCGAGCCCGCCGCCTGCGTGGACGCGGTGGCGGAACGGGCCGTCGCGATGGTGGGCGGCAATCACGAGCACGGCGCCGCCGGTCTCCTGAGCCTGGACTGGTTCAATCCCGCGGCGCGCGCGGCGGCGCTCTGGACCCGCGAGCAGCTGCCGCCCGACACGCTGGAGTGGCTGGGCAGCCGCCCGCTCACCGCGACGGTGGACGACGCGACGCTCGTCCACGCGAGCCCGCGGCGGCCGGAGGAGTGGGACTATCTGGTCTCCGCGGAAGATGGCTTCGGGGTCTTCGCGGCCTTCGCGACCCGCGTGTGCTTCGTGGGGCACTCGCACCGGCCCGGCGTGTGGTCGCTGGGATCGAGCGGCCCGGACCACGAGGCCCGCTTCACGGCCTGGCCGGTGGAGGTGCCGCTGGTGGATGGGCGGCGCTACGTGATCAACGTGGGCAGCGTGGGGCAGCCCCGCGACCGCGACCCGCGCGCGGCTTACGCCATCTGGGACCCGGAGGCGCGGCGCGTGAGCATTCGCCGGGTCGCCTACGATCACCATGCCGCCGCCCGCCGCATCCTCGCCGCGGGCCTGCCCCGCGTGCTCGCCGAACGACTGGCCAGTGGACTCTGACCGGCTCGCCGCCCTCGAGCCGGCGCGCATCCGGGTGCCGCTGCTCCTGGCCGGCGGCATTCTCGGCGCGCTGGCCTTCCCCTCGACGGATTGGTGGCCGCTGGCGTGGGTCGCGCTGCTCCCCACTCTGCTCGGCGCCCTCACGCTGCCGCCCCGCCTCGCCTTGCGCGACGGATGGCTCCAGGGGACCGTGTTCTTCGTCCTGCTCCTCCGCTGGCTCGATCACACCTTCCGGCATTACAGCGCGATCCCCTGGCCCTTGACCTGGCTGCCCATCGTGGCGCTGGCGGCGTACTGCGGCCTGTACTTCGGCGCGGCGGCGTTCTGGATCGCCTGGGCTCGCGGAGCACTGGGACGGGGCTGGGCGCTGGCGCTGGTGCCACCGCTCTGGGTGGCCGGCGAATGGTTGCGCGGCTGGCTTCTGGGTGGCTTCCCGTGGGGACTCATGGGGTATGCGGCGCACGGGGTGCTCCCGCTGATCCAGATCGCCGAGCTGACCGGGGTCTACGGGGTGTCCTTTCTCATCGTCGCCGTGAACTGCGTGCTGGCCGGTCTCCTCACGCTGGGCTGGACGCGCGCGCTGCCGGGAGTGGTCGGCGTCGGCGCGCTGGTGCTGGGCACGCTCGCGTTCGGCTGGAGCGCGCTGGGCGGCGCGGCCCCCGCGCCCCCGCTGCGGGTGGCCGTGATCCAGCCCAATATCGCGCAGACACTCAAGTGGGACCCGGCACGGCACGCCGAGATCCTCGACGTCTACGAGGCGCTCACGCGCGAGGCGGCGCGGCCGGTGGAGGTGACCGACCCCACCTCCCGCCCGGCCGTGATCATCTGGCCGGAGACGGCGGCCACCATCTTCCTGCGGGGCGACCCGACATTGCTCGACCGGCTCCGGCGGCTGTCCGCCGAGCTCCGGATCCCGCTCCTGGTGGGCTCGCTCGACCGGCGGGAGACCCCCCGTCCGCAGTACCTGAACAGCGCGTTTCTCCTGACCGGACAAGGGATTACAGCCAAGTATGATAAGATCCACCTGGTGCCGTTCGGAGAATATGTTCCCCTAGGCTGGCTCATCGGATTCGTGCGCAGCTGGGCGGAATTCATCTCTGATTTCGGGGCCGGTGAGCAGCCCACCCTCATGGCCGTCGAGGGGGCACGCTTCGGCACGGTGATCTGCTACGAGATCATCTTTCCCGAGCTGTTCCGGGAGGGGGTCGCGGTGGGCGCGACCTTCATGGCCAACATCACCAACGACGCATGGTTCGGTGAGACGAGCGGGCCCTGGCAGCATCTGGGCATGCTTCCGCTGCGGGCGGTGGAGACCCGCGTGGCCATTGGGCGAGCGGCGAATACGGGGATCTCGGCCTTCGTCGATCCGAGCGGGCGCATCCGAAAGTGGCTCCCGCTCGGCGCGCGGGGCATTCTGGCGGATCGCGTGCCGCTCCGCGAGCGCGAGACGCTCTACGCGCGGTGGGGCAACTGGTTCGTGTACCTGTCGCTGGCGCTGGTCGCGGGAGCGGCCGGCTTCACCTTCTTCCGGAGGTCGCGGTGCTGAGCGAGCTGAAGCGGGACGTGGCAGACGTGGAGCGTCGCCTCGAGGACCTCCGAGGTCATCTTTGACCTGCCCGCGCGGGAGGCCCGGCTCGCGGCCATCGACGCCGAGATGTCCCGGGCGACCTTCTGGGAAGACACCCGGCGTGCGCAGACCCTGGTCCAGGAGCGGGCGGAGCAGAACCGGACGGTGAGCCGTTTCCGGGAGCTCGCCACCCAGGCCGAGGAGGCGCGCCTCCTCTGGGAGATGGCCACCGAAGCGGCCGACGAGAGCCACGGCCCCGAGATCGCCGCCAGCCTCGCCCGGCTCCGCACCGAGCTGGAAGCGTTCGAGATCAAGGTCATCCTCTCCGGGCCCCAGGACGCCAAGAGCGCCATTCTGTCCATCCACCCCGGCGCGGGCGGGACCGAGTCGCAGGACTGGGCCCAGATGCTGATGCGCATGTATCTCCGCTGGGCGGAGCGCGTGGGCATCAAGGCCGAAGTGGTGGATCTGCTGCCGGGCGAGGAGGCCGGGATCAAGTCGGCCACCATCACGATGACCGGCGAGTACGCCTACGGGTACCTCAAGAGCGAGATCGGCGTGCACCGGCTCATCCGGATCTCCCCCTTCGATGCCTCCAAGCGGCGCCACACCTCATTCGCCTCGGTGGCGGTGATCCCCGAGGTGGAGGACGTGGAAGTGGTGATCCGCGACGACGAGCTCCGCGTGGACGTCTACCGCTCCTCGGGCCCCGGCGGGCAGGGGGTCAACACCGCCGACTCCGCCGTCCGCCTCACTCACCTTCCCACCGGCATCGTGGTGGCCTGCCAGAACGAGCGCTCTCAGCTGCGGAATCGCGACACCGCCCTGCGCATCCTGCGCGCGCGGCTCTATCAGGTGTACGAGAAGAAGCAGCGCGAGGAGCTGGCGGAGCTCACCGGGGAAAAGAAGGACATCGCCTTCGGCAGCCAGATCCGTACCTATACCTTCCACCCCTACCAGATCATCAAGGACCACCGCACCGGGGTGGAGGTCGGCAACGTGGAAGCGGTGATGGATGGCGACATCGATCCCTTCATCCGCGCCTACCTCACGGGGGTTCGCGCGGGCGGAACCTCCGTGAAGGCCGACTGAGACATGGCCAAGCCCGACGTTCCGCCCCCGGGCCCCGCGCCCGACACCAACGAGCTGATCCGGCGCCGGCACGCCAAGATGGACGCGCTGCGCGCGCGCGGCCTCGACCCGTTCGGCGGCCGCTTCCCCGTGTCCCACTGGGCGGGCGAGCTGGTGGCCCGGCTCAAGGACGCCGGCGAGGACGAGCTCAAGAGCTTCGGACAGGTGAGCCTGGCCGGCCGCGTGATCTCCTTCCGCGACCACGGCAAGACCTGCTTCGCCCACCTCCGCGACCGCACCGGCACCATCCAGCTCTACGCGCGCGCCGACGGGCTCGGCGACCGCTTCGGTCTCTTCCGCGACCTCGACGTGGGGGACTTCGTGGGCGTGACGGGCGAGCTCATGCGCACCCGCACCGGGGAGCTGACGGTGCAAGTGAAGGAAATCGAGTTTCTCGCCAAGTCCCTGCGCCCGCTGCCCGCGAAGTGGCATGGACTCAAGGACGTGGAGACCCGGTACCGTCGCCGCTACGTCGATCTGGTGGTGAACCCGCACGTGCGCGAGACCTTCGTCGTCAAGAGCCGGCTCATCCAGGCCTTGCGCGCCTTCCTGGACGCCCGCGGCTTCCTCGAGGTCGAGACACCGATGATGCAGCCTATTCCGGGCGGCGCCACCGCGCGGCCCTTCAAGACCCACCACAACGCCCTGGACATGCCGCTGTATCTGCGAATCGCGCCGGAGCTCTACCTCAAGCGCCTGGTGGTGGGCGGGCTGGAGCGCGTGTACGAGATCAACCGCAGCTTCCGCAACGAGGGGGTATCCACGCAGCACAACCCCGAGTTCACCATGCTGGAGTTCTATCAGGCCTACGCCGACTACAACGACCTCATGCAGCTCACCGAGGAGATGTTCGTCCACCTCGGCCAGACGCTGCGGGGACGCCTCGAGCTGACCTATCAGGGTGAGACGATCAACCTGGCCGCGCCCTGGCGCCGCCTGCCTTTCTTCCAGGCGCTGGGCGAGGCCCTCGGGGTGGCGGTGACGCCGGCCACGCCCGCCGCGGAGGTGGCGCGGGCGGCCGCCGCGCGAGGGGTCGCGGTGCCGGCGGAGGCGAGCGCGGTGGAGGCGTGGGGGCTGGTGTTCGACGCCCTCGTGCAGCCGCAGCTGCTGCCGCCCACCTTCGTGATCGACTTCCCGATCGAGCTCTCGCCCCTGTCCAAACGGAAGCGCGACGATCCTCGCTTGGTCGATCGCTTCGAGCTGTACATCTGCCGGCGCGAGATCGCCAACGCCTACTCCGAGCTCAATGACCCCATCGACCAGCGGCGCCGCTTCGAGGAGCAGGAGGCCCAGCGGGCCCGCGGCAACGACGAGGCGCAGTGGCTGGACGAGGACTACATCCGAGCGCTGGAGTACGGCATGCCGCCCACCGCGGGCGAGGGCATCGGCATCGACCGGCTGGTCATGCTCTTCACCGACTCGCCCTCCATCCGCGACGTGATCCTCTTTCCCCACCTGCGGCGGGAGCGCGGGCCGGGCGAGCGCGTGGCGGAGGCGGAAGGAGAAGGCGAAGGAGAGGACGAATGATGCGGGGGCGGGGGCTGCCCTTCGAGCTCGTGCTCGGCCTCAAGTACGTCCGCTCCCGGGGCCGACGCAGCAACCTCTCGCTCTTCGTCTGGATCGGGATCGGCGGCGTCTTCCTCGGCGTGAGCGCGCTCATCGTGGTGCTGGCGACCATGACCGGCTTCCAGGACGGCATCAAGGACAAGATCATCGCCGCCCAGCCCCACGTCCTGGTGGTGGAGGGCGGCGGCCGCGGCATGGCCGACGCCGCCGCGGTGGCGGCCCGCCTCCGGCCGGTCTCCGGCGTGCTCGCGGCCACGCCCTTCGTGCTGCAGCAGGCGCTCTTCACGGTGCAGGGCGGAGGGGCCACCGGCGGGCTGCTGCGGGGGGTCGATCTCGACGCGCCCGCGGTGCGCGAGACGATCGCCTCCCAGCTCAAGGGCGGCAGCCTCGACCCGCTCCTCACGGGCGGGGAGCCCGCGCTCCTGCTGGGCCGGGAGCTCGCCCGCACGCTGGGGGTGATTCCCGGCGACACCGTGACCGTCATCTCGCCGCAGGGGGCCATGACCGCGGTGGGCCTCGTGCCCAAGATGCGCCGCTTCCTGGTGGCGGGCTACGTCGAGGTGGGCATGTTCGAGCACGACGCCTCGCTCGCCTACACCACGCTGGCCGCCGCCCAGGAATTCGCGGGGCTGGGGGACCGCGTCACCGGCGTGGAGGTCAAGCTCGATGACCCGTTCGAGGCCAAGACGGTGGCCCTCCGTCTGGCCGCCGCGGCGGGAGCGCCCTACTGGATCCGCGACTGGATGGACATGAACCGGAACCTCTTCGCCGCGCTCCAGCTGGAGAAGCTCGCGCTGTTCGTGATCGTCACCATCATCGTCCTGGTGGCGGGCTTCGCCATCATCGGCCACCTCATCCTGCTGGTGGCCGAGAAGCGAAAGGAGATCGGCATCCTCAAGGCGATGGGCGCCACCTCGGGCTCCATCGGCGCCATCTTCCTCGCCGCCGGTATGCTGATCGGGCTGGTGGGGACCATCGCCGGAAGCGCCTTCGGGCTGGCCATCATCTGGGTGCAAAACACCTACAAGATCATCCGGCTCGCGGGCGACGTGTACCAGATCGACCACCTCCCCATGAAGCTCTCCGGCGGCGACTTCGCTCTCGTGATCGGCGCCACCCTGGTGATCTCCTTCCTCGCCACGATCTCACCGGCGCGCCGCGCCGCCGCGCTCGCCCCCGTGGATGTCCTCCGATATGAATGACGAGCCGCTCGTCGTCGCGGAGGATCTCGAGAAGGAGTACCGCATGGGTCCGGAGCTGGTCCGCGTGCTCCGGGGGGCGAGCCTCACCGTGAACCGCGCGGAGACGGTGGCCGTCATCGGCGCGTCCGGGGTCGGCAAGTCCACCCTCCTCCACCTGCTGGGCGCGCTGGATCGGCCCAGCGCGGGCCGCGTGCGCTTCGACGGCGAGGACCTCTTCGTGCGCTCGGAGACGGGGCTGGCCCGCTACCGCCGGACGGAGGTCGGCTTCGTCTTCCAGTTCGGCAATCTCCTGGGCGAGATGACCGCGCTCGAGAACGCGATGATCCCCGCGCTGCTGCAGCGGCTCCCCTCGCCCACGGCGCGCGCCCGGGCGGCGGAAGCGCTGGGTGAGGTGGGCCTGACCGACCGGATGAATCACCGGCCCGGCGAGCTCTCGGGCGGGGAGCAGCAGCGCGTGGCCATCGCGCGCGCGCTGGTGGGGGCACCGCGGCTCCTCCTCGCTGACGAGCCCACCGGAAACCTCGATCCCAAGACCAGCGAGGTGATCTGGGACCTGTTCCTGCGCCTGCAGGCGGAGCGGGGGCTGTCGGTCGTGATCGCCACCCACAATCACGAGCTGGCGCGGCGCGCGGATCGAGGGTACCGGCTGGTAGAAGGCCGGGCGCAAGCCTGGCCGTGAGGCGATTCGGCGCCTTGGATCCGCGGCCCGTAGCCCCCTCGGCCGATGGCCCCGCCGAGACCGCCCTTCGGATCGCCGGTGTTCCGGGCAGATAGACCCCGAAGGGAAGAAAAGGCTAGGCGCCGCATTGGGCGGGCGTTATACTTTGAGCAGGTTTAGGCAGCATCGAGTGACCATCACCTGACCCTGGGGAGCCCCGGGGGAGTGAGGTAATCAAGTGTTCGAACGGTTCACCGAGCGGGCGCGGCGGGTCATCATTCTGGCACGGGAAGAGGCGGGCCGCTTCCGCCACGACTTCGTAGGCACTGAGCACATCCTCCTCGGCCTCATTCGCGACGGTGAGGGGATCGCCACCGCCGTCCTCCAGCGGCTCGGGCTCCGGCTCGAGACCGTCAAGGCGGAAGTGGAGCGGGCCCTGGCCGGCTTCCCCAAGACCCTGACCTTCGGGGAGGTACCGTTCACCCCCCAGGCCAAGCGGGTGCTCGAGCTCAGCATTGAGGAGGCCCGTCAGCTGGGCCACAACTACATCGGCACCGAGCATCTCCTCCTCGGCCTCATGAAAGAGGGCCAGTCCATCGCGGCCAAGATCCTCGAGTCGCTCGGGGCCAGGCTCGACGAGGTCCGCCAGGAGACGCTCTCCCTCCTCGGTGACCAGTATTATCCCCGCCCGAAGAAGCGCTCGCAGACCCCGGTGCTCGACGAGTTCGCGCGTGACCTCACCCAGCTCGCCCGCGAGTCCAAGCTCGACCCCGTCATCGGGCGCGAGACCGAGATCGAGCGCGTGATCCAGATCCTGGCCCGCCGGACCAAGAACAACCCGGTCCTCATCGGCGAGCCCGGGGTGGGGAAGACCGCCATCGTTGAGGGGCTCGCCCAGCGCATCGTCGGGCACGAGGTGCCGGACGTCCTCGCGCAGAAGCGGCTGCTCCAGCTCGACCTGGGCGCCCTCGTCGCGGGGACCAAGTACCGCGGCCAATTCGAGGAACGGCTCAAGGCGGTGATGAAGGAGATCCGGCAGTCGGAGAACGTCGTCCTCTTCCTCGACGAGCTGCACACCCTCATCGGGGCGGGCGCCGCCGAAGGCGCCATCGATGCCTCCAACATGCTGAAGCCCGCGCTCTCGCGCGGCGAGATCCAGACCATCGGCGCCACCACCCTGGACGAGTATCGAAAGTACATCGAGAAGGACGGCGCGCTGGAGCGGCGCTTCCAGCCGGTGATCGTGCGCGCCCCTTCCGTGCCGGAGTCGGTGGAGATCATCAAGGGCCTGCGCCACAAGTACGAGGCGCATCACCGCGTGAAGATCACCGATCAGGCCATCGACGCCGCGGTGAAGCTCGCCGACCGCTACATCACGGACCGTCAGCTCCCCGACAAGGCCATCGACGTCATCGACGAGGCCTCCTCGCGCACCCGCCTCATGGCCCTCATGCCGCCGCCGGAGATCAAGGAGCTCGGCAAGGAGGTCGAGCGGGTCGTCCGCGAGAAGGACATGTACCTGGAGGCGCAGGAGTTCGAGAAGGCGGCGTCGCTCCGGGAGAAGGAAAAGCTGCTGCGGGGGCGCGACGAGGAGCTCAAGCGCGAGTGGGACAAGCGGAAGGGCAAGGGCCCCCAGACCGTCAGCGAGGAGGACATCGAGTACATCGTGTCCCGCTGGACGGGCATCCCGCTGTCGAAGCTCGAAGAGAAGGAATCGGCCAAGCTCGCCCGCATGGAGGACGCCCTGCACGGCCGCATCGTGGGCCAGCGTGACGCGGTGGCCGCGGTGTCGCGGGCGATCCGGCGCTCCCGGGCCGGGCTCAAGGACAGCAAGCGTCCGGTGGGGTCCTTCATCTTCCTCGGGCCCACCGGGGTGGGGAAGACCGAGCTCGCGCGGGCGCTCGCCGAGTACCTCTTCGGCGACGAAAATGCGCTGATCCGGGTCGACATGTCCGAGTACATGGAGAAGTTCTCCGTCTCCCGGCTCCTCGGCGCCCCTCCCGGCTACGTGGGCTACGAAGAGGGGGGCTTCCTCACCGAGAAAGTCCGCCGCCGGCCCTACTCGGTGGTGCTGTTCGACGAGATCGAGAAGGCCCATCCGGACGTGTTCAACATGCTCCTCCAGGTGCTCGACGACGGACGCCTGTCGGACTCCGTGGGGCATGTGGTGGACTTCAAGAACACCATCTTGATCATGACGTCGAACCTCGGGACGAGCTTCATCGGCAAGCGCGTATCGCCCGGCTTCATACCCGAGGGCGACGACGCCTCCCACGAGAAGATGAAGGGCCGGGTCATGGAGGAGCTCAAGCGCGCCTTCCGGCCGGAGTTCGTCAATCGCATCGACGACACCATCGTGTTCCACGGCCTCTCGCGTGAGGACATCTCCAACATCGTCCGTCTCATGATGAAGCGGGTGAACGGTCAGCTCGCGGACAAGGGCATCACGGTGGAACCCACCACGGCGGCCCTCGATCTCCTCGTGGAGAAGGGGTACGACGCCACCTACGGAGCCCGGCAGCTCCGGCGTACCATCCAGAAACATGTGGAGGACCCGCTCGCCGAGGCCATCGTCCGCGGTCAAATCACGGACGGGGCGCGCCTCGAGCTCGACGTGGAGGGGGATAATTTCGTCTTCCGGGAAGCGCAGGTCGCGGAGCCGCCTCTCGCGCTGGCCGAGCACTGATCGACCGAACGCTGGGCCGAGATACGACGGGCCGCTCGCTCTCATGACCGCCCTGGGGAGAATCCTTCTCTCCATTTTTTTTGCCTTCCTCCTCCTGCCGGCCCCTCCGGCAGGGGCGCAGACACCTCCCGAGCTCAGCCGTCAGATCACCGTCAAGGACCTCGTGGTCCAGGGGAACCGCCGGATCCAGGAGGCGGTGATCGTGGGACGCGTGAGCACCAAGGTGGGCACCCCTTTCTCGCCCAATCGACTCGCCGAGGACATCCGTGCCATCTTCGCCCTGGGCTATTTCGACGACGTCCAGCTCAAGGTGGAGGACTTCGAGGGCGGCGTGAAGGTCACCTTCATCGTGGTGGAGCGGCCGTTCGTCCGTGACGTGCAGTTCGCCGGCAACAAGAAACTCGATACCGTCACCCTCGCCGAGAAGATCGACGTCAAGCTGGGAGCGGTCTACAACCCGGTGGAGGTCACCCGGGCGGCGGAGAAGCTCAAGGACTTCTACGAAGAGGAAGGGTACTTCGAGGTGCAGGTCACGCCCGACGCCACCAAGCTGCCGGATGGCGACGTGGCCGTCACCTTCCGCATCGCGGAAGGCCGCAAGATCACCATCGAGGAGATCGTCATCGAAGGCGCCAAGGGCGTCACCCCCAAGCAGATCAAGGCGGTGATGGCCACCCAGGAGCGCCAGTACTACATCCTGCGCGGCACGGTGGAGCGTCAGAAGCTCGACGACGACCGCGACCGCATCGCATCGCTCTACAACGACCACGGCTACATCCAGGCCCGCGTGGAATCGGCCGACGCCATCGTGGACAAGGAGCGCGCCCGCGTCACCATCCGGATCGGGGTGGTGGAGGGGCCGCAGTTCATCGTGGGTGGCATCGACATCACGGGGAACAAAGTGGTGCCGGTGGAGGAGATCCGCCGCCGCATCCCTTTCAAGACCGGAGACGTCTTCTCGCGCGGTAAGGTGCGCGACAGCATCGCCGCCATCCAGGCCCTGTACGGCACCATCGGCCGTGCCTCCGCCGACGTGAATCCCCAGTCCTCCCAGGACACCCCGAACCGACGAATCAACCTGACCTACGAGATCAACGAGGGCCCCGAGGTCTTCGTGGAGCGGATCAACATCACCGGCAACACGCGAAGCCAGGAGAAGATCCTCCGCCGCGAGATCCCAATGCACGAGGGGGACTTCTACACCAGCGCCAAGCTCGAGCGCGCGAGACAGCGGCTCAACAACCTCGGCTACTTCGAGCAGGTGAAGGCCACCACCTCGCCCGGCTCCGCCAAGGACAAGATCATCGTCAACATCGAGGTCACCGAGCGGCCCACCGGGCTCTTCTCGATCGGCGGCGGCTACAGCTCCGCGGACAGCTTCATCGCCACCCTCGATCTCTCGCAGCGGAACTTCCTCGGGCGCGGCTGGGAGCTGTTCCTTCGCGTCCGCGCGGGCGCGGAGACCCAGCAGGGCACCATTGGCTTCACCGAGCCCTGGCTCTTCGACCGGCCGCTATCCGCCGGCTTCGATCTGTTCAACAACCGCCGGATCTTCGACGACTACACTGTCAATTCCCTGGGCGGCGACGTGCGCTTCGGGCATCCGCTCGGCGACTACTCCCGCTGGAATCTCATCTACCGGCTCACCCAGGACGACATCAGCGACGTCGACGACAACGCCAGCTCCAGCCTCAAGAGCGAGGAAGGGACGCGCATCACCTCCCTCGTGGGCGGCGCCGTCACCCGGGACACCCGGGACAGCGCCTTCGAGCCCACGCGGGGCTCCATCGTTTCCGTCGGGGCGGACTTCGCGGGGTTGGGCGGGGACAGCAAGTTCGTGCGCGGGCTCGCCAACATCGCCACCTTCTACAACATCTGGCTGGATCACGTGATCAGCGGGCGCGCGCAGGGCGCCTACATGGTAGGCTGGTCCAACGATCCGGTGCCCCTGTTCGAGCGGTTTTATTTGGGCGGCGCCAATTCCCTCCGCGGGTTCAAGGCGCGTCAGGTCTCGCCGGTCGACGAGTCGGGAACCCGGGTGGGGGGCACCATCCAGCTCCTGGGGAACGTGGAATACACGGTGCCGCTGTTCTTCGGGGTCCGGGCAGCGGTCTTCTATGATGTGGGGCAGGTATACGGACCGGACACGTCGTTCGGCACCACGTTCGACCTCAGCGAGCTCCGGCACAATGCCGGGCTCAGCCTGCGGTGGGCCTCGCCGTTCGGGCCGCTGCGGATCGACTACGGCTTCAAGCTCGACCGTCGCAAGAACGAAAGCATGGGGGAGTTCCAGTTCTCGGTGGGCGCCCCGTTCTAAGACATCGGCATAGAAACGAAGGAGGTACAAAGATGCGTGTGGTCCTCAAGGGATTGCTCCCCGTCCTCGCCCTGGTCGCTGCCTGGTCCCTGGGCGCCTGGTGGTCGCCGCTCCCCGCGGGGGCGCAGGCGCCGGCCCCCGCGCAGGCCCCGGCCCCGGCTCCGGCTCCCGCCACCGGCGCCACCCGCATTGCCTTCATCGACTCGCAGCGGGTGGTCGCCCGCTCCGCCGCCGGGGTAGCCGCCCGCGACGCCCTCGAGCGCGAGAAGGCCGCCATGCAGAAGAAGCTGGATGGTGAGCAGGTGGAGCTGACAAAGCTCAAGGAAGACCTCGAGAAGAAGGGGCAGCTCCTGTCGGCGGAGGTCCGCAAGGAGAAGCAAGAGACCCTCGAGCGCCGGGTGCGTGACCTGCGGCGGCTCGTGGACGACTTCGAGAAGGACTACACGAAGAAGGACCGTGATCTGATGGGCAAGTTCCTCCGTGAGCTGAGCGGCGTCGTCCAGAAGGTGGGCAAGGAAAAGGGCTTCACCCTGATCGTCGACGCGCGGGGCGCGGGCGTGATCTACGGAGCGCCCGAGGCGGACTTGACCGAGGAGATCATCCGGGCCTTCGACGACGAAACCAAGAAGGCCAAGAAGTAGGTGGCGGCCGCCGGGCCCTACACGCTCGGGGAGCTGGCGGCGACGCTGGGCGCCCGGCTCGAGGGCGATCCGGGAGTCCGGGTGCGGGGCGTGGCGCCGCTGGAAACCGCGGGACCCGAGGACGTCTCCTTCGCTCTGGGGGCGCGGCACGGACGCGCGGCGGCGGCGAGCCGCGCCGGGGCCATCCTGACCGGCGAGGACGTGACCGGGCTCGCCTGCCCGGTGCTGAGGGTCCCGGCCCCTCAGACCGCCCTCATCGCCCTGCTCCGCCTTTTCCACCCCGAGCCTCCATTGGACCCCGGCATTCATCGCCTGGCCTGGGTGGCGGAGGGCGCCGAGGTGGATCCAGGCGCGGCGGTGGGGCCCTTCGCGGTCGTGGAGCAGCGCGCGCACATCGGCCGGGGCAGCCGGGTGGGCGCGCTCTGCTTCGTGGGGGAGGGTGCCCGGCTCGGCGAAGACGTTCACCTCTACCCCCGGGTGGTCGTGCGCGACGGGGTGCAGATCGGCAACCGCGTCGTCGTCCACTCGGGCGCGGTGCTGGGCGCCGACGGCTTCGGCTATGCTTTCGATGGGCGCGCCCACCGCAAGATCCCCCAGGTGGGCGGGGTGCGCATCGAGGACGATGTGGAGATCGGCGCGAACACCACCGTGGACCGCGCCACCCTCGGCGTAACCGTGATCGGGCGCGGGAGCAAGCTCGACAATCTGGTGCAGGTGGCGCATAACTGCGAGATCGGCGAGGATGTCCTCCTGGTGTCGCAGGTGGGGGTGGCCGGATCATGCCGCATCGGGAGCCGCGCCGTGCTCGCCGGTCAAGTAGGAGTAGCGGACCACACGATCATCGGGGCGGGAGCCATCATCACCGCCAAGTCCGGCCTGACAGGCGAGATCCCCGCCGGCACGGTGTGGAGCGGAATCCCCGCACGGCCCAGCGGCGAGACCAAGCGGATCTGGGCGGCGCAGGGACGGCTGCCGGACCTGCTGCGGCGAGTTCGGGAGCTCGAGGTGCGACTCGGCGAACTGGAGAAGCGAACGACGCCATGACCGACATTCATCCCGCGGCCTTCGTGGATCCCCGGGCACGGCTGGGCGCGGACGTGCGCGTGGGCCCCGGTACCCTCATCGGGCCCGAGGTGGAGGTGGGCGACGGCGTGATGATCGGCGCCCACGCCGTGCTCGAGGGGCGCGTCCGGCTCGGCGCCCGCTGCCGCGTGGGCCACGGCGCCATCATCGGCGCGGAGCCCCAGGACCTCAAGTATCGCGAAGACACCGCGACCGGCGTCCGCATCGGAGAGGGCACCGTGATCCGCGAGTACGCGACCATCCACCGCGCCACCCACGAGGGCCACGACACGGTGGTGGGGGCAAATTGCCTCCTCATGGCCACCTGCCACGTGGCCCACGACTGCGTGGTGGGGGATCACGTGATCATGATCAACGGCGCGGCGCTCACCGGGCACGTCACGGTGGAGGACCATGCCACCGTGGGCGGTCTCAGCGGCGTCCATCCCTTCACTCGCGTGGGCACCTTCGCCTATATCGGCGGCTGCACCAAGGTCACGCAGGACGTGCCGCCCTACGTGATGGTGGACGGCGTGCCCGCGGTCGCGCGCGCGGTCAACGTCGTCGGCATGAGGCGGGGCGGCATCGACGTGGCCGGGCGCCGTCAGGCGCAGGAGGCCTTCCGCATCCTCTACCGGTCGGGGCTCGCCACCGCCGCCGGCGTAGCGCGCCTGCGTGAGGAGCTGGGGGACGGCGCGGTGGCGCGCCGCATCGTCACGTTCATCGAGGGCTCCAAGCGCGGCATCGTGGGCGCGGGGGCGGGGGTGGAGCGCGACGGCGCCGAGCTCTCGGAGCGGGTCCAGTGAGCCCCCTGGCGGAGCCTCGGATTCGCGCGGGGGTGGTGGGCGCCGGCCACATGGGCCAGTACCACATCATCGCCCTCATGGAGCTGTGGGACGTCGACCTCATCGGGATCGTCGATCAGGATTTCGCACGGGCGGAGGCGCTCGCTGCCACCTACGGTACCAAGGCCTTCCGCGATCACCACGAGCTGGCGGGGCTGGTGGACGTGGCCACGGTGGCGGTGCCCACCGAGCAGCACTTCGACGTCTCCCGGGATCTCCTCGAGGCCGGCGTCCACGTGCTCGTGGAAAAGCCCATGACGCCCACCCTGGAGGAGGCGAAAGAGCTCTTCCGCGTGGCGCGCGCCCGCAACCGCGTGCTCCATGTCGGCCACGTGGAGCGCTTCAACGGGGCGGTGCAGGAGCTGCGAAAGATCGTCGAGCGCCCCATCCTCATCGAGTCCCGGCGCCTGGGCCCCTTCTCGCCGCGGGTCGCCAAGGATTCCGTGGTCATCGACCTCATGATCCACGATCTCGACATCGTCCTGGGGCTGGTGGACGGCGAGCCGCGCAAGGTCACCGCCATGGGGGCCTCCGTGCGCTCGGGGCTGGCCGACGTCGCCAACGTGCAGATCGTCTTCGATGGCGGAACCATGGCCACCATCACCGCCAGTCGCGCCACCGAGGAGAAGATCCGCACTCTCGCCATCACCCAGCCCGAGGCTTACATCGTGCTGGACTACCAGAACCAGGACATCCAGATCCATCGGCGGGCGGCGCAGGACTACACCGTGAACCGCGAAGCCATCCGCTATCGGCAGGCTTCGTTCGTGGAGCACCTGTTCGTCCACAAGGACAACCCCCTCAAGCTCGAGCTTCGCCACCTCATGGCCGCCGCCCGGGCGGCCCAGTCCACCGGACGCGTGGAGCTGCCGGAGGGGGAAGACCTCCGCTCCCTGGCCGTCGCGCTGGAGGTCGAGCGGATGATCCGCGAGGGCCGGGGGGAAATCGCCTGGCCGGAGGATCTTCCGTGGAGCGTTGCCTCGGCCTGATGGCCGGGGCCGGGATCATACCCGGCCGCGCCGCCGCTGAAGCACGGCGGCAAGGATGGAAGGTCGTGGCGTTTGCCTTCGAAGAGGCGCCCGGCCTCGCCGACGCCGCCGAGCGCGTCCTGCCCTCGTCCATCACCGAGATCCAGACCGTGCTCACCGCGCTCGCCGCCGAGCGCGTGACCGCGGTCGCCTTCGTGGGCAAGTTCTGGAAGCAGAGCGTGTTCTCCGCCGCCGGGCGCGGTGATGTCGCGGGCCAGCGGCTCGGCCGGGAGGGCCTCTCCGACGACGCGCTCGCGCGCATGGCCGTGGTCACGCTGGAAGCCATGGGGGTCGAGGTGCTCGACCAGCGGCGCTTCCTCGGGCCGTGGCTGCTCAGCGCGGAGCAGCTGACCTCTCGCGCGCCCACGGATGCTGAGTGGGAGGAGATCCGAGCCGGCTGGCGCCTGGCGCGCGAGCTCGCCAACCGCGGGGTCGGCCAGACGCTGGTGCGCGCCCGCGGCGTCACCGTGGCGGTGGAGGCGTCCGAGGGTACCGACGAGACCATACGGAGAGGCGTCCGTTTATCGGGCCCGGGCGCGGTGGTGATCAAGGCGGTGGCGGACGATCACGACTTCCGCTTCGATGTGCCCGCGGTGGGGCTGGCCACGCTCGACGCCATGGCCGCGGGAGGCGCCACCGCGCTGGCGGTGGCGCGGGGTCGAACCCTCCTGGTGGACGGCGAGGCGGTCATGCGTCGGGCGGAGGAGGCCGGCATCGCGGTGGTGACGCTCGAGGACGGGGCATGAGGCCGCCTTCGACGGGCACCATCATGCTCTCGGCGGGGGAAACCTCCGGCGATCTGCATGGGGGCACGCTCTGCCGGGCGCTCCGCGAGCTGGATCCCGCGCTGCGGCTGATCGGCATGGGCGGCGCCCGCATGGCGGCGGCCGGCATGGAGGTGGTGGCCGATCCCACCGCCCACGCGGTGGTGGGCACGAGTGAGGCGGTGGGCCGCGTGCCCGCGCTCTACCGCGCCTATCGCGCCCTGGTCCACCGGCTCCGCGAGGACCGGCCCCGGGTCCTGGTGGTCATCGACTTCCCGGAGTTCAACATGCGCCTGGCCCGCCAGGCGCGCCGGGCGGGCGTGCCGGTGGTGTTCTTCATCCCCCCCCAGGTGTGGGCCTGGCGCCGGCGGCGGGTGCGGCTCATCGCCCGGCTGGCGACCCGTGTGCTCGCGGTGTTTCCCTTCGAGCCGCCCATGTACGAGGCCGCGGGCGTCGCCGTCGAGTTCGTGGGCCATCCGCTTCTCGACGTGCTCCCGCCGGGCCTCGACCGCGCGCGGGCCCGCCTGGGGCTCGGCATCGAGCCCGATCTGTCGGTGGTGGGTCTCTTCCCGGGCAGCCGGCGCGAGGAGATCATACGCCTCCTGCCGGCGATGCTGGACGCCGCCCGCCGGCTGGTCACGCTCGGCGCACCTACCCCGCGCTTCGCGCTGGGGCTCGCGCCTTCGGTGGATCGACGGCTGGTGGAATCGCACCTGGCCACCGCCGAGCGAGCCGGCGGTCCGCCGGTGGAGATTCTCGAGCATCGCACGTACGAGCTCATGGCCGCCGCCGACGCCATCCTCATCGCCTCGGGCACGGCCACGCTCGAAGCCGCCCTGCTCGGCACGCCGATGGTGGTGTGCTATCGCGTGTCCCGCTTCACCGAGCTGATCTCCCGCCTGCTCATCCGCATCCCGAGGATCAGCCTGCCCAATATCGTGGCTGGCCGCGACGTGGTCCCGGAGCTCCTGCAGAGCGAGGTCACGGGCACACGCCTGGCGCAGGAGGTCCGGCGGCTGCTCGTCGAGCCTGGCGCCGCCGCCGCCCAGCGCGCGACCTTCGCCGAGCTGCGCGGCCGGCTCGGCGAGCCCGGGGTGGGGCGACGGGCCGCGCGCGCCGTCCTCGCCTCCGCGCGCGCGGCATGACGGCGTCGCCCCCACTGGCGCTGCGGCTCGGGCTCCCGCTCGGGGCGGCCGCGCTCCGCCTCCTCGCCAGCACCTGCGCGGTGCGCTTCGCGGAGGGGGACGCGGGCGCGCGCTGGCGGGCGGGCACGCCGTTCGTGTTCGCCACCTGGCACTCGCGCGTGCTCCTGCTGCCCTACCTCTATCGCGGCCGGCGGCTCCGCGTGCTCACCAGCCGATCGCGGGACGGCGAGCTGGTGGCGCGCCTCTGCGCCCGCATGGGCCTGGAGGTCGTGCGCGGGTCTTCAAGCCGGGGGGGCGCGAGCGCGCTTCGCGCCCTCACGCGGTCGCTGGCCGAGGGCGTCAGCGTGATGGTGGTGCCGGATGGCCCCCGTGGGCCCCGGGAGATCGTCAAGCCGGGGCTGGTCACGCTGGCCGCGCTGACCGGGGCGGCGATCGTGCCGGTGGCGCTGGGCGCCTCCGCCGAGTGGCGGCTGCGCTCCTGGGACGGCTTCCGCATCCCGCGCCCCTTCGCCCGCTGCGTGATGCGCTTCGCCGCACCCATCGCGGTGGCGCGCGACGCCGATCGCGACGTGCGTGAGGCGGCTCGCAAGGAGATCGAGGCGGCGCTGCACGCGGTGAGTGGACACGCGGACGCGGAGGCAGCCGCGTGATGCGCGCGCTCTACTCACTGGTCCTGGTCCTGGCGCTCGTCGTCTACGCACCCTTCGCCGTGCTGAAGCGGCTCCTGCGCCGCGGGCACCCGCTCAACCTCCGCCAGCGCCTGGGGCATATCGCAAGGGGCCTGCCCCCCGAGCCTCGCTGCTGGGTGCACGCAGTCTCGGTGGGCGAAGCGATCACCGCGATCCCGCTGGTCGAAGCAATCCGCCGCCGCTGGCCCGAGCTCGCGGTGGTGTTGACCACGGTCACCCCCACCGGCGCGCGCATCGTGGTGGACCGGCTCTCGCCGGTGGCCACCCACCGTTATTTCCCGCTCGACCTGCCGGGCCCCGTGCAGCGCGCGCTCGGCGCCATCAAGCCGCGCTTCTTCATCGGCATGGAGACCGAGCTCTGGCCGAACTTCCTGGGCGCCCTGGCGGGCCGTGGCATTCCGAGCATGATTGCCAACGGGCGCATCTCCGACCGGTCGTTCCGGCGTTACCGCTGGGTGCCCTTCCTCACCCGCCGCATGCTCGCCTCCGTCACCGTGTTCGGCATGCAGTCGCAGGAGGACGCGCGCCGCATCATTGCCCTGGGCGCCTCGCCGGAACGCGTGGTGGTGACGGGCAGCCTCAAGACGGACGCCGAGCCGGAAAGCGCGGGAAACCGCGAGCTGTGGGAGAAGCTGCTCCGCCTCGCTCCCGTCGAGCGGGTGTGGGTGGCGGGGAGCACCCATCGGGGGGAGGAAGAGATCGTGGCCGAGGTCTTCGGTCGCCTCCGGCCGGACCATCCCGACCTCGTGCTCGTGCTGGCTCCCCGTCACCCCGAGCGCGTGACCGAGGTGGAGCGCCTCCTGGCCGGCCGGGGCCTGGCCGCGGTGCGCCGGAGCCAGCTGCCCACCGCGCGAAGGGGTCAGCCCGTGATCATCCTCGATACGGTGGGCGAGCTGGCGCGCCTGTATCGGCTGGCCGAGGTGGTCTTCGTGGGGGGCAGCCTGGTGCCCACGGGGGGGCATAATATGCTGGAGCCGGCGCTGCGGGCGAAGCCCGTGCTCTTCGGCCCCTATACGAGCAACTTCCGCGACAGCGCCGAGCTGATGCTGGAGGCAGGCGCCGCGCGGCGGGTGGCCGACGCGGCGGGGCTCGAGACGGAGCTTCGGGTGCTACTGGAGAAGCCGGACCTCGCCCGGGCCATGGGCGAGGCGGGCTTCCAGGCGGTGATCCGGCGGCAGGGCGGGGTGCGGGCCACGCTCGAGCTGGTGGAGCGATATCTGGCGGCGGAGGAGAGCGGCGAGCGACATGGCGAGCGGTGAAATCGCGAGGAACGAGACGGGAAGGGGACGCGCGAGCAGCGAGTCCGTGGTGCGTCTACGCCGGGACCCCGAGGGCTGGCTACGGAGCGCGTGGGAAGAGGGAACCCACCCCGTGCTGGCGGCAGGCCTCAGCACGCTCTCCTTTGGTTATCGCGCGGCCTTGCTGGTCCGCGGGCTGTCCTACGACTGGCGCCTGCTCTCCACTCGGCGTCTGCCCTGTCCGGTAGTCTCGCTCGGCAACTTGACCGTGGGCGGCAGCGGCAAGACCCCGCTGGTCGAGCTGGCGGCGCTCACGCTGGTCGCCCTCGGTGCCGCCCCCGCCGTGGTGAGCCGCGGTTATGGCCGCTCGACGCGCGGCGTCTACGTGGTGGCCGACCGTCAGAGCGTGCGGCTCGGGGCACGGGGGGCAGGGGACGAGCCCCTGCTCCTGGCCGAGCGGCTGCCCGGGATCCCCGTGGTGGTGGGCGAGAACCGTTTCGAGGCCGGGCGCCACGCGGTGGAAACCCTCGGTGCCTCCGTCATCGTGCTCGACGATGGCTTCCAGAATCGCACCATCGCCAAGTCCCTCGAGATCCTGGTGGTGAGCGCCCGCTCGCCGTGGGGCAATGGCCGTCTCTTTCCAAGCGGTCGCTTGCGCGAGCCCCTCTCCGCACTCCAACGGGCCCAGCTGGTGGTCGTCACCAATCCGCGCGGGGACGAGGACGTGGAGGCAGTGACGCGCGCGCTGCGGCTGCACGATTCGCCCGCGCCCGTGGCCTCCGCGCGGTACGAGCCCGTCGAGGCACGCCGCGCCGAGGACGGCGCACGCCTGCCCCTCGCGGACCTGGCGCGGCGGCGGCTGCTCGCCTTCGGCGGGCTCGCCGCCCCGCGCTCCTTCATGGAAACCGCGCAGGCCCTGGGCATCCCGCTGGCGGGCTTCATCGAGTTCGGCGACCATCACTGGTATACCGACGGCGATCTCGCGGAGGTGGCGCGGCGGGCGGCGCTCGCGGGCGCCGAGGGCCTCATCACGACCGAGAAGGACGCGATGCGCCTCCGCGATCTCGCGCTGCCGCGCCTCCCGCTCTGGATCCTCTCGGTGCGCATGGTGCTCGCGACCGGCCAGGCCGCGTGGGTGAACGCGCTCCGCCAGGTCGCCGCACCCGCGCGAACCGGGGGGCAATGAGCGCGGGCGCGGCGCCCGCCGTCGTCGTGCGCGCGCCCAACTGGCTGGGCGACACCGTGATGGCGCAACCGGCCCTGGCCGCCCTTCGCGCGGGCGCGCCGGACGCCACCATCACCGTGGTGGGCCGCTGGGCCTCCGTGCTGCGCGGGCAGGGCATGGCCGACGCGCTCCTGGACTATCCCGGCGACGGCGGGCGGGGCCGTTTCGCCCGGGCGCTGGCCGGGGCGCGGCCCGATGTCGCGCTCATCCTGCCGAATTCCTTCGAGGCCGCGCGCGCGGCCCGCCGCTGGCGTGCGCGCCGCCGCGTGGGCTTCGACACGGACGCGCGCGGCGCGCTGCTCACCGACCGGGTCCCGCTGCCCGAGCCGCGCCGCCATCAGGTGGACGAGTACCGGCTGCTCGTGGAGGCGCTCGGCATGTCCGCACCCGCGGTGGAACCCCGGCTGTGCCCGCCCTGCGAGCCCGCGCTCGAGGCCGAGGCAGAGGCGCTGCTCGCCGGTGCCGTATCCGCGGGGGTCCCGCGAGTCGGACTGCATCTCGGCGCCGCCGGAGGCCCCGCCAAGCGTTGGGCAGTGGCGGCCTGGGCAGAGCTGGCGGAACGTCTCATTCACGATCGGCTCGCCCCGGTGCTGCTCGGCGGTCCCGGGGATGTTGCCGCCGCCGCCGCCGTCCTCCGGCTCGCCGGGCGGGCGCCCGCGTCGCTGGTGGGCCGCGACCGGCCGGCGCTGCTGCCGCATCTCCTGACGCGGCTTCAGTGCCTCGTGAGCGCGGACACCGGCGTCGCGCACCTGGCCGCCGCGCTCGGCACCGCCACCGTCACGCTCTTCGGCTCCACCGACCCGAGGCTGAGCGCGCCGCGATCTTCCCGTGCTCTCGTGGTGGCTCCGGGGGCCCCGTGCGCGCCGTGCTTTCTCGCGGAGTGTCCCATCGAGCATCCCTGCATGCGCGCCATCACCGCCGAGGCCGTCGTGGTCCGCGTGCGGGCCGCCGTCGCGTGAAGACGGTCCTGCATACCGAGTCCTCTCCCGGACTGGGAGGGCAGGAGATCAGGACGCTCACCGAGGCGGGCTGGATCGCCGAGCGGGGGTGGCGCGTGCTCATCGCGGCCCAGCCCCACGGCCGGCTGCTGCCCCGCGCGCGGGAGCTCGGGCTCGCGGTGGTGGCGCAGCGGATGCGCGGGGCCTGGGACCCCGGCGCCCTCCTCGGCCTCGTCCAGCTGATCCGTCGGGAGCAGATCGACGTCGTGCACACGCACAGCTCCATCGACGGCTGGCTGGGGGGCATGGCGGCGCGGTTGACCGGCCGGCCCGTGCTGCGCACCCGGCACGTGTCCATTCCCATCCGCCGCGGCCTCAATCCGGTGTATCGGTGGCTGGCCGACCGCGTGATCACGAGCGGGGAGGCCATCCGCCAGCTCGTGATCGCCGCCGGCGTACCGCCCGCGCGCGTGGTGGCCATTCCCGCCGGCGTCAAGCTCGACGACTTCGCGGACGGGGAAGGGGGCGAGGTGGTGCTCCGCTCGCTCGGGCTCGCGGGAGGGCCCCCGCCCGGCGGCCCGACGCCCGGCCCCGACGTTGATCCCATCCGGGGTCCCATCCGGAGCAGCCGGGGTCCCATCATCGGGTCGGTGGCCATGTTCCGCGGCTCCAAGGGGCATGACCATCTCCTGGATGCCTTCTCGCGCGTGCACGCCCGGCGGCCCGACGCCCGACTCCTGCTCGTCGGCGACGGCGGCCGGCGCGAGTGGGCGGAGCGCTTGGCGCGCGAGCGTGGCCTGAGCGAGGCGGTGGTCTTCACGGGTTTTCGCACCGACGTGCCCGCGTTGCTCGCGGCCATGGACTGCTTCGTGCTGGCCTCCACGCGCACGGAGGGCGTGCCCCAGTCGCTGCTCCAGGCCGCCGCGGCCGGCATCCCCCTGGTGGCGAGCCGCATCGGCGGCATCCCCGAGGTGGTGGAGGACGGCGTCACCGGTCTCCTCGTCTCGCCCGAGGACCCCGCCGCCCTCGCGGCGGCGATCGAGCAGACGCTCGCGGATCCCGCCGCCGCCGCGGCGCGCGCCCGTGCCGGCCGCAAGCGCGCCGAGGAGCGCTTCTCGCATTCAGTGGCCATGACCCGGCTGCTCGCGCTCTACGACGAGCTGCTCGCCGCGCGGGGGCGCTGAGTGGCGGCACCGGCGCACCGGCGCCTCCGCGTGCTCCACCTCGTCGCCAATCGCTGGTGGACGGGGAGCGCGGACCCCGTGATCCGGCTGGTGCGAGGGCTCGAAGCGCGCGGCCACCAGGTCCGGCTGGCGCTGGTGCCCGGGGATCGCTTCGAGGCCAAGGCGCGGGAGGCCGGCATCGAGCCGGTGGCGGGGCTGTCGCTCGACGTGAAGAGCGCGCCGTGGTCCTGGGCCCGCGATCTGGCGCGGCTGCGCGCTCTCGTGCGGCACGACGCCGTCGACGTGATCCACACCCACCACTCGCACGATCACTGGCTGGGCGCCCTGTCCCGCGGCGGGGCCGCGCTGGCGCGCACATTCCACAACCACCGCGCGGTGAAGCGGGGGCTCCTGCGGCGCGCGCTCTACCGGCACACCGACGCCGTGCTCGTGGTGAGCCGCCAGATCGAGGACCGGTGCCGGCTGGCCGGCATCCGTCCCGAGCGCATCTTCCGCGTCAGCGGAGTCATCGATCTGCTCCGCTTCACCGAGAACGCTGACCCGGCCGGGGTCCGCGGCGAGCTCGGCCTCGACGGCGGCGCGCCAGCGGGCCCCGTCATCGGGACCGTCGCGCGGCTCGCCCACAATCGCGGCCACGAGGTGCTCATCCGGGGCTTCCGCCGGCTGCTGCCGCGCTATCCGCGCGCCCGGCTCCTGCTGGTCGGTAAGGGCGAGGCCCGGCCTCGCCTCGAGGCGCTGGTGCGCGAGCTCGCGCTCGAGCGGGAAATTCTCTTCACCGGCTATCGGGACGCGGATCTCCCCGCCGTGCTCAACGCGCTCGACGCCTTCGTGCTCATGGGCGCGGGCTCGGACGAGTCGTGCCGGGCGGCCTTGGAGGCCATGGCCGCCGGGCGCCCGGTGGTGGCCCGAAGGGTCGGCGCGCTGCCGGAGGTGGTAGAACAGGGGGTGACCGGTCTCCTGGTGGACGACGAGCGGCCCGAATCGGTGGAGGCCGCGCTGGCGACCCTGGCCGGCGATCCGGAGCGGGCGCGGCGCATGGGCGAAGCCGGACGCCGGCGCGCGGTGGAAGCGTTCAGCCCGGAGCATCACGCGGAAGAGGTGGAGACCATCTATCTCGAGATCCTGAGGCGTCGGGGCCGCGCGTCGTGAGGATCCTCCATCTCATGTCGTGCCGGGGCTGGTCCTCGGATGCCTACTGGGCGGCCCGGGTGAGCGTGGAGCTCGAGCGCGCTGGGCATCAGGTCATCCTCGCCTGCCGCCTCGGTACCGAGGATCAGGTGATCGACCGGGCGCGCGCGGCGGGGGTCCGGCATATCGAGACCCTGAGCTTCCAGGGCGGCCTGAAGCCCCCATCCGACGCCGCCGACCTGCGGCGGCTGCGCCGGTGGCTGTCCGACGTCGACGTGATCCACGTGCACCGGGGCAAGGAGCACTGGCTGGCCGCCATCGCCAATCGCCTCGCGAAGAAGCCGCGGCCCCTGGTGCGCACGCGTCACATCGTCCAGGCCGTACGGCCGCACGCGCTGAACCGATGGCTGTACCGAAAGGCCACCGGCCTCACCGTCACGGTGACCGAGGCGATCCGCCGGCAGTACCTGGCCGCGGAGCTCGCCCCGCCCGAGCGCGTGCTCGCGCTCCCGGGCGGCGTGGACGCGGAGACCTTTCGTCCCGGCCGCGACGCGCGGCCCTTTCGCCGAGCCATTGGACTGGCTGGTGACGGACCGCTGATCGGGCTACTGGGCGGGTTCCGGGTCATGAAGGGCCAGCTCTTCGCGCTGGAGGCGGTGGAGCGGCTGGCGCGTACGGGCCGGTCGTTTCACATGGCGCTGGTGGGGAGCGGTGCGTTCGACCTGACTATCCGTACCGCGCGAGCGCGAGCGGGGCTCAGCGAGCGCGTGGCCATCGTGGACGACGAGACGGATCCGGTGGAGGCGGTGGCCGCCTTCGACGTGGCACTCTACGTGCCGCTCGAGTCGGACGGGATGTCGCGTGTGCTCCTGGAGTATCTGGCGGCCGGCCGCGCGGTGGTCGCGAGCCGCGTGGGGGTGGTGCCCGAGGTGCTGACCGATGGCGAGAACGCCCTGCTGGTGCCGGCGGGGGAGCCGGGACCACTCGCCGAGGCCATCGGGCGGCTCCTGGGCGACGCCGCTCTCCGCGCGCGGCTGGGAGGGGCGGCCCGCGCGCTGGTCGAGCGACGTCTGTCGGGCGCGCGGGTCGCCCAGACGCTCGCTGCTCGCTACGCGACACTCGCCTCGGCCCGTCCGGGTCGCCGCGCGTGAAGGTCTCCGTCCTCTGCTTCGACCTCTCCGACAATGCGGTGGGGCGGGCGCACCTTCTCGCGCAGCTGCTGGCGCCCATCGCGGAGGTCGAGGTGGTCGGCCCCCGTGACGGCCCGGGCGTCTGGGCGCCGGTGGCCGCCGACGGGGTGCGCTACGTCGCGCGGCCGGGCGGCCGGCTGCCACGCTTCGTGGGGACGATTCCCGCGCTGCTCCGCGCCGCCGACGGCGATCTCCTGTACGCGTCCAAGCCGCGCCTCGGCTCCGCGGGCATCGGTCATCTCAAGCGACTGCTCGGCCGGCGGCCGCTGCTGCTCGACATCGACGACTGGGAAGTGGGCTTCTTCCTCCGGGGGGGCACCTGGGGCACCGTCGGCCGCGCGCTGAACCTGGGCAGCCCCAAGGGGCTGCCGTGGACGTGGCTGATGGAGCGTGCGGCGCGCGCCGCCGACGGCATCACCGTGGCCTCACGATTTCTCCAGGACCGCTTCGGCGGCGTCCTCATCCCGCACGTGCGAGACACCGACGCGTGGCGCCCCGGGCTCGACGATCCAGCGGCCCTCCGAGCGCGCCTGGCGCCGCGAGGCGCGTGCCTCGTCATGTTCCTCGGCACCGCGCGCGAGTACAAGGGCGTGGACGATCTCATCGCGGCGATGGAAGGCCTCCGCCGCCGGGACCTCGCGCTGGCGCTCGTGGGGACGGATCCCGCGAGCCTCGGCGGACGGCGGCTCCTCGCGCGCTATCCGGGCCTGCGGCTCGTCCCGCCGATCCCGTTCGCCGAGGTACCGCGCTATGTGGAGGCGGCGGACGTGATCGCGATACCCCAGCGGGACAGCCCGGACACCCGCGGTCAGGTGCCGGCCAAGCTCTTCGACGCCATGGCGATGGCACGGCCCATCGTCTCCACCCGCGTCTCCATGATCCCCGAGATCCTCGAGGGCTGCGGGCTGGTGGTGCCGCCGAGCGACCCCGCCGCGCTCGGCGCCGCCATCGCGCGCCTCGCCGACGACCGCGCGCTGGCGGTGGAGCTGGGGGCACGGGCTCGGGCGCGCTGCGTCGCGCGCTATAGCTTCACGGCCGCCCGACGCGACCTGTTTCCCCTGGTGACGGGGCTGGTCGAGCGCCCGACTCCCCGGTGAATCTCGCCCTCATCTGCCGCCCGTTCGTTTTTCATGGGGGGGTCGAGACCGCCACCGCGGGGCTGGTGGGCGAGTTGGCGAGGCGCGGCCACGCCGTGGACCTCCTGACCACGCGCGCCCAGCGGCCCCTTCCCGGCGTCACCGTACGCCTGCTGCCGATGCTCCCCGTGCCGCGCCTCGCGCGAGTGCTCATCTTCGGCCTCGCTGCCCGCGCGGCCACGCGCGGGCGCGGCTATGACGTCGTGCAGAGCCATGAGCGCACGCTCGCCGCCGATATCTACCGCGCCGGTGAAGGAACCCACCGGGGCTATCTCGAAGCCATGGGGCGTGCCCATCGACAGAGTTCTTACCATCGGCTCCTTATCTATCTAGAAAGACGCTTGTTTCAGCTTCGATCGGCTCAGGCCATCGTGGCCATCTCCGCCGGGGGGAAAGCCGAGATCGAGCGGCTGTACGGGACGCCGCCTGACCGCGTGACCCTGATCTACAACGGCGTGGATCTCGTGCGCTTCACGCCGGACAATCGGGCCCTCCATCGGGCCGCGATGCGCGCCGAGCTCGGCGTGGACGCAGCCGACTGGTGCGTGCTCTTCGTCGGCTCCGGCTTCGAGCGCAAGGGCCTGGGACCGCTCGTGGAGGCGCTCGCGTCCATCGGCGACCGTCGCGCGCGCCTGATCGTGGCGGGCAAGGGGAACCACGCCCCGTATGCGGCCCAGGCGGAGAGGCTCGGCCTGCGCGACCGCGTCGTCTGGACCGGGCCGCGCCCCGACGTGGACCGGCTCTACGCCGCCGCCGACCTTGTCGCGCTCCCGGCGCGTTACGAGCCCTTCGGCAACGTACACCTCGAGGCCCTCGCCTCGGGTGTTCCCATGCTGTCGAGCGTGCACGCGGGCGGCGCCGAGCTCATCCGGAACGGCGTCAACGGCTGGGTGGCCGAGGAGGTGAGCGGCCCGCGTATCGCCGAGGGCCTCGAGCGGCTGCGCTCGGCGGACGCAAAAACCCTCGCCGCCCAGGCCCGCGCCTCGGCGGAACCGTACCCCTATGCCGCCCAGGCCGAGCGGTTCGAGGCCCTGTATCGCCGAAACCCCGCTTTTCATTGAACCTTCGCCGGGGGAGCATTACACTTTCCCTCGATGCCGCACCGCGCCGCCGTCTTCATCGACCGCGACGGCTGCCTCACCGAGGAGGTGGGGTATGTCAATCACGTCAGCCGTATCCGCCTCCTGCCCCGCACCGCGGAGGCCGTCCGGCGGCTGAATGGGGCCGGCGTGCCGGCGGTCATGGTCACCAATCAGGCCGGTATCGCCCGGGGCTACTTCACGGAAGCGCTGCTGCATGCGGCAAACGCCGAGATGGTCCGGCAGCTCGCCGAGGCCGGCGCCCGGCTGGACGGGCTCTACGTGTGTCCCCATCACCCGGACGAGGGCGAGCCGCCCTATCGCCTGGTCTGTGACTGCCGCAAGCCGCGCCCCGGTCTCCTCCAGCGCGCCGCGCGCGAGCTGCGCCTCGACCTCGCGGGCTCGGTGATGGTGGGTGACAAGATCTCCGACGTGGCGGTGGGCCAGTCCGTGGGCGCGGCGGGCGTGCTGGTCCTCACCGGATACGGACGCGGGGAGTGGGAGCATCAGCGGGCGCAGTGGACGAGCAAGCCCGATCATGTCGCCGAGGACCTGCTCGACGCGGTCGATTGGGCGCTGGCGCGCCGGCACGCCTGATGTTCTCACCGCGCGCGATCCTGGACGTGGTGGCGCGGCTGCGGGGTCGGCGCATCATCGTCGTTGGCGACCTCATCGCCGATGAGTACCTCTACGGCAAGCCCGCCCGCATCTCGCGCGAGGCCCCGGTCCTCATCCTGCGCTTCACGGACCGCGAGGTGCGGCTGGGGGGCGGCGCCAATGCCGCCCACAATGTCCGCGCGCTGGGAGCGCACGCGGTGCCCGTCGGCGTGGTGGGCGACGATGCGGCGGGCGCGGAGATCGCGGGACTCTTCGACCGCGCCGGCATCTCCACCGAGGGGCTGGTGCGGGCGGCGGGGCGGCGCACGCCGATGAAGACCCGCATCATGGCCGGCGGCTACGAATCGACCCGGCAGCAAGTGGTGCGGCTCGACCGCGAGCCCGACCCGATCCTCACCCCCGACGTGGAGGAGCGCCTGCTCGAACGCCTGGCCGGACTCGCGCGGGAGGCCGACGGCTTCGTGCTGTCCGACTATGGCTACGGCGTGCTGTCCCCCCGCGTGTTCGAGGTGGTGCGCGAGCTGGCGCGGCCGCGCGGCGCCCCGGTGTCGGTGGACAGCCGGTACGATCTCCTCCGCTTCCGCGGCGCCACCGCGGCGACCCCCAACGAGCCGGAGGTGGAGGCGCTCACCGGGGCCGAGCTCGGCGACGAGCGGACCATCGAGAAAGCGGGGCGACAGGTGCTGGAGCGGCTCGAGGCCCGCCTGCTCCTCGTCACGCGCGGCAGCCGGGGCATGGCGCTGTTCGAGCGCGACGGGCCGGTCACCTTCATGCCGATCTTCGGCAGCGATCAGATCGCCGACGTCACCGGGGCGGGCGATACCGTCATCAGCGCCTTCACCACCGCGCTGGCCGCGGGCGCGCTGCCGGCCGAGGCCGCCTGGCTGGCCAATATCGCGGGGGGCCTGGTGGTCATGAAGCGGGGCACCGCCGCGGTCACGCCCGCGGACTTCGCCCAGGCCCTCGCCACCGAGCCCAGGTCCGATGGCCCCGGTCCTCGGAATTGAGGAGGCTGCCCGCTGGGCGGACGCCCAGCGGCAGGCGGGCCGGCGGATCGTCCTCGCCAACGGCGTCTTCGACCTCCTGCACGTGGGGCATGTGCGCTACCTGGGGGCGGCCCGCGCGCTCGGCGACGTCCTCGTGGTGGCGCTGAACTCCGATGCCTCCGTGCGCCGGCTCAAGGGCCAGGGCCGGCCGATCATGAGCGCGGCGGAGCGCGCGGAGCTGGTCGGCGCGCTCAGACCGGTGGACGCAGTGGTCGTCTTCGAGGAGGACACCGTCGACCGAGTGGTCGGCGCCCTGCGACCCGACGTGCAGGCCAAGGGCACGGACTATACGGAGGCCACCGTGCCCGAGCGCGCGGCGGTGCTGGCGGCGGGGGGCCGCGTCGCCATCGCGGGCGATCCCAAGGATCACTCTACGCGAGATCTCATTCGGGCCATTGTCGAGCGCTTCGGAGCCGGCCGGTGAGGATCGCTCTCGTCAAGCTCTCCGCGCTGGGCGACGTGATCCACACGCTGCCGGTGGCACGCGCGCTGCGGCGCGCCTATCCCGATGCCGAGCTCAGCTGGCTGGTGGAGGCGCGCGAGGCGGCCGTGCTGCGCGAGCACCCCGATCTCGACCACGTCATCCCCGTGGACACCCGCGGCTGGCGCCGCCGGCATGGTGCGGCGGGGGCGGGGAGCTTCTGGTCCGGCCTGCGTGCGCTGCGCGGGCAGCTGCGGATTCGCCGCTTCGACGTCGCGGTGGACGCGCAGGGCCTCCTCAAGAGCGGCCTCATCACGCGACTCACCGGCGCGCCGGTTCGCGTCGGCTTTGGCGCCGCGCGATGCAAAGAGCGGCTCAGCGCGCTCTTCACCAACCGGCACGTGATCCCGCCCCCCGGCGCCACCCACGTGGTGGATCAGAACCTCGCGCTCCTGGGCGCGCTCGGCGTCGCCGCCGGCGCGCCCGAGTTCCTGATCCCGCCGCGCCCGGACGCCCAGCGCCGCATGGACGAGTTCCTGGTCGAGGCGGGCTGGAAGCCGGGCGACCGCCTGGTGGCCCTCAATCCCGGCGCGGGACAGCCCGGAAAACAGTGGGCGCCGGAGCGCTTCGCCGCCGTGGGCGAGCGGCTCGGCGCGGAGGCGGCCGCCCGCGTGCTGCTGCTCTGGGGACCGGCCGAATCGCATCTGGCGCGGCAGATCGCGCTCGGCATGCGCGGCGCGGGCAGCGCGGCCGCGCGCCCGCTGCTGGCGCCCCCCACCGATCTCGACGAGCTGACCGCGCTCCTCCGTCGCACGCACCTGATGGTCGCCGGGGACACCGGGCCGCTGCATCTGGCCGCCGCGCTCGGCACGCCCGCGCTGGGTCTCTTCGGCCCCACCAGCGCCGCGCGCAATGGCCCCTATGGCCCGCGGTGCCGCGGGCTGCAGAGCCCCGACGGGACCATGGGCGGGCTCACGCCGGAAGTGGTTCTCGCCGCCGCCGTCACGCTCCTGGAGGGAGGCGGCACGCGGTGAGCCGGCTGAGCGTCACCATCGTGGCCTGGAACGAGGAAGAGCGCCTGCGTGCCTGCCTCGAGAGCGTGGCCTGGGCCGACGAGATCATCGTGGTGGACGGGGAGTCCACCGACAAGACGGTGGCGCTGGCGCGTGAGTTCACCGACCGCGTATGGGTGCGCCCCTGGCCGGGCTTCGCGGCTCAGAAGAACTTCGGGCTGGAGCAGGCCACCGGCGACTGGGTGCTCTCGCTCGACGCGGACGAGCGGGTCACTCCCGAGCTCCGGCAGCGCATCGCGCGGGTCCTCGCCGAGGACGGAGCCGGCACGCCGGGGGCCGACGGCTACTCGATCCCTCGGCGTAACATGTTCTGGGGCGCCTGGGTCCGGCACGGCGGCCTCTATCCGGACTATCAGCTCCGGCTCTTCCGCCGGCGCGCCGGCCGCTTCGTGGATGATGTCGTGCACGAGTCGGTGCGCGTGCAAGGACGGGTGGAGACGCTCGCCGAGGCGCTGCTCCACCACTCCTACCGGAGCCTGGAGGACTTCGTCCAGCGCTCCAACCGCTACTCGACCCTCGCCGCGGGGGCCTGGCTGGAGCGGGGGAAGCATGTCGGGCTCGCCGATCTCATCTTCAGGCCGCTGGGACGGTTCCTCTCGATGTACATTATTCGCCTGGGCTTCCTCGACGGCTGGCGCGGGTTCGTGCTGGCCGTCCTGTACGCCGACTACGTCTTCTTGCGGATGGCCAAGGCCTGGGAGGCCCGCCTCCCTCCGCAGGACAACCCCCACTGAGGAGCGGCATGGCAGCGAGCAGGCAGCGGGTCCTGTCCGGGATGCGCCCCACGGGGAAGCTCCACCTCGGCAATTTCCTCGGGGCCCTCGAGAACTGGGTGCGCCTGCAGGCCGAGTACGAGTGCTTCTACTTCGTGGCCAACTGGCATGTCCTCACCACCGACGCCGAGCACAGCGCGGAGGCGGGCGCCAGTACCCTCGAGATGATGGCGGACTGGCTGGGCGCCGGGCTCGACCCCGAGCAGTCCACGCTGTTCATCCAGTCGCGGGTGCCCGAGCACGCCGAGCTCCACCTCCTCTTCTCCATGGTGGTCCCGGTGGGCTGGCTGGAGCGCGTGCCCACCTACAAGGAGATGGTGGAACAGCTCGGCATCGCCGCGCCCTCCTACGGGCTGCTCGGCTATCCGCTGCTGCAGTCCGCGGACATCCTCATGTACAAGGCGCACTGGGTGCCGGTGGGAGCGGACCAGGTGCCCCATATCGAGCTGACGCGCGAGGTCGCGCGGCGCTTCAACAGCACGTGGAAGCCGGTGTTCCCGGAGCCCCAGGCCAAGCTCACCCAGATCCCCAAGGTGCCGGGCACCGACGGCCGGAAGATGTCCAAGTCCTACGGGAATGCCATCGAGCTGTCGGATAGCTCCGAGGAGATCGCCCGGAAGATCAAGCCCATGGTCACGGATCCGGCGCGGAAGCGCCGCACCGATCCCGGCAATCCCGACATCTGCCCGGTGTTCGACCTCCACCGCATCTTCACGCCTGAAGGGCCACGCGAAAGCTGCGCGCAGGGCTGCCGCACCGCCGCCATCGGCTGCCTCGACTGCAAGGCCGTCCTGCTCGAGCACATGCTGCCCCCGCTGGCCGCCATTCGCGAACGGCGCCAGCGCTGGGCGGAGCGGCCGAAGGAGATGCTCGAGATCCTGCACGAGGGCTCGCGGCGCGCGCAGGCCATCGCGCGGCTGACCATGGACGAGGTGCGGGACGCGATCAGGCTGGAGCCATGACGGAGGTCGCGGCCCCCGGCCTCACCGTGCGCGTCGAGTCCTTCGAGGGCCCGCTGGACCTGCTGCTCCACCTCTGCCGTACCAGCGAGGTGGACCTGGCGCGGCTGCCCATCCGCACCGTCACCGACCAGTACCTCGCCCATCTCGAATCCGTCCGCTTCCAGGACCTCGAGACCGCCGGGTCCTTCATGGTGATGGCGGCGACCTTGATCTACCTCAAGTCCAAGCTCCTCTTGCCGCCTACCGGCGAGCCGGGCGAGGACGAGATGGATCCCGAGGGCGAGCTTCTGCGCCAGGAGCTCGCCGCGCGACTGGCCGAATACGCGCGCGTCAAGACGCTGGGAGGGTGGCTGGCCGCGCGCGAGGCCGAGCAGGCGCTCCTCTTCGGGCGCACCACCGCCGAGCTGCCGCCGCCGGAGGAAATCCCGCTCCAGGACCTTTCCGTGCACCTCCTCACGCGCGCCATCAACCGGCTCATCGAGGAGCAGAAGCGCGAGCGGCCCCGCGAGGTAGAGCCCAACCCCATCTCGGTGCTGGACCGCATGAGCGAGATCCTGTCGCTCCTGCGCTCGACGTGGTCGCTCCTCTTCTCGTCGGTGGCGGGCGGCGAGCGCGTCCGCGCCGAGTGGGTGGTGACGCTTCTCGCGCTGCTCGAGATGGTGCGGCTGGGCCAGGCACGCGCTCGGCAGTCCGAGCTCTTCGGCGACATCGTGATCGAGCGTGGCGGCGGCGTCCCGGTGGACGTGACCGACGAGACGGACCCGGCGCCCCAGGGAGAGCCCGCATGACCGAGCCCATCGACGTTCTCGAAGCCCTGCTCTTCGCCTCCGAGTCGCCGGTGGAGACGGCTACCATCCGCGAGGTGCTCGAGCTGCCGTCGGCAGACGCGGCGCGCACCCTGGTGGAGGCGCTCACCGCGCGCCTGCGCGACGAGGGCCGCGCGCTGCAGATCCTCGAGGTCGGCGGCGGCTTCCGGCTGGTGACCCGCCCGGAGGTGGCACCGTGGCTGGTGAAGCTCGCGCGCGCGCGCACGCGCCAGCGCCTCTCGCGTCCGTCGCTGGAGACGCTCGCCATCATCGCCTACCGCCAGCCCGTGTCGCGGCCGGAGGTGGACGCGGTGCGCGGGGTGAACTCGGACGCGGTGCTGGACAATCTCCTCGAGCGCCGGCTCATCCGCATCGCCGGCCGCAAGGACTCGCCCGGCCGGCCCTTCCTCTACGAGACCACCCGCGAGTTCCTGGTCGCCTTCGGGCTCCGCGACGTCGCCGACCTCCCCAAGCCCGACGGCGAGCTGATCATTCCCGAGACGCCCCCGCCCGATCCTTCGGGGCAGGGCGAGCTCGCCACGGAGCTGGCCGGTGCCGTCGATCCGTCTCAGCAAGATCCTGGCCCAGGCGGGGCTGAGCTCGCGTCGCGGGGCTGAGACCCTCCTCGGGGAGGGGCGCGTCACCGTCAACGGCACGGTGCGCCTCGAGCCGGGGGCGCAGGCGGACCCCGAGCGCGACGTGATCGTGGTGGACGGTCGGCGCCTCGAGCCGGCCGCCGCCCGCACCTATCTCCTCCTTCACAAGCCGCGGGGCTACGTGACCAGCCGCGCCGATCCGGGCGGCCGCGCGGTGGTGCTGGACCTGCTCCCTTCCGGGCGCGCGCGCGTCTTTCCCGTGGGCCGGCTCGACGCCGACACGGAGGGGCTCCTGCTCCTCACCGATGACGGTCCGCTCGCCAACTACCTCCTGCACCCGCGCTACGAGATTCCCCGCGTCTATGACGCGCAGGTGGAAGGGCGGGTGCGCGCGGCCGATCTCGTCCGCTGGCGCCGCGGCGCCGTGCTCGAAGACGGCCCGGCGGTGCCCAAGGATGTGCGCCTGCTGCGCGCGGACGGGACCACCACCTGGGTGCGCCTCACCTTCGCGGAGGGACGGAAACGCGAGGTGCGCCGCTACGCTCAGGCGCTCGGCCATCCCGTGCGCCGCCTCATTCGTGTGCAGTTCGGTCCCCTCCAGCTGGGCACCCTCCGGGTGGGGGCCAGCCGCCCCCTGACCGACGATGAGCTTGCCGCGCTCAACCGCTTGCGTGGGGGGAACCCATCGCCTATACTGCGTAGGCTCGATAGATAGATCGGCTTCAGGAGCCTTTATGAACCTGGACGATTGGCGTTCCAGGATCAACAACCTCGACCACGAGATCCTAGACCTCCTCAATCAGCGCGCAGACGCCGCCCTCCACATCGGCGAGCTCAAGAGGCAGCAGGATCTTCCCTACTTCGTTCCGGAGCGCGAGGCCCAGGTCCTCGACCGCCTCGTCACGCTGAATGGTGGTCCGTTGCCCGCCGACGCGCTCCGCGCGATCTGGCGGGAGATCCTCTCCGCCTCGCTCGCGCTCGAGAATCCGCTCCCCGTGGTATACCTGGGCCCGCCCGCCACGTATACGCACCAGGCGGCGCGCGCGCGCTTCGGCTCCTCGGCCGCCTTCCGGCCCATGCGAAACATCGCGGAGGTGTTCGACGAGGTCGAGCGCGGCCGCGCGGAGTATGGGGTGGTACCGGTGGAGAATTCCACCGAAGGGCCGGTCAACATCACGCTGGACCGCCTGATCGACTCCGACGCCCTCATCACGGGCGAGATGACGCTGGAGATCACGCATCACCTGCTGTCGCGGGCCGGCGAGCTCGGCGAGGTCAAGAAGGTCTGCTCCCACCCGCAGGGCCTGGCCCAGTGCCGGCAGTGGCTGGCCGCGCACCTGCCCGACGTGGCCACCGAGGAGACGTCCTCCACCGCCGCCGCCGCGGAGCGCGCCAAGGACGATCCTACCGTGGCCGCCATCGCCTCCGAGATGGCGGGCCGGATCTACGAGGTCCCCGCGCTCCGCCGGCGCATCGAGGACAATCCCTTCAACTCCACGCGGTTCCTGGTGCTGGGCCGCCGTCCCATGCCGGTCACCGGACGCGACAAGACCTCCATCCTCTTCTCCATGAAGAACGAGCCCGGCGTGCTCTTCAGCATCCTCCAGCCGTTCGCGGAGCGCGGGCTCAACCTGACCAAGATCGAATCACGGCCGACCAAGCGGCGGCCCTGGGAATACGTCAACTTCGTCGATTTCGAGGGCCATCGGGACACCGAGGGCGTGGATGGCGCGCTCGCCGCGGTGCGGGAGCGGTGCCAGTTCCTCAAGATCCTCGGATCCTACCCGGCCGCCTAAGGAGCCCCCGCATGTCCGTACCCTGGGAATCGCTCGCCAACGAACACATCCTCGGGATTGCCCCGTACGAGCCGGGCAAGCCCATCGAGGAGCTCGAGCGCGAGCTGGGGATCCACGACGCGATCAAGCTCGCGTCCAACGAGAATCCCTTGCCCCCGTCCGAGAAGGTCCAGCAGGCGGTGGCCGCCGCGCTGAGCCAGCTCAACCGCTATCCGGACGGCACCGGCTTCTACCTCCGCCAGGCCCTGGCCCGTCGCCACGGCGTCACCCCCGACCACATCGTCCTGGGCGCGGGCTCCAACGAGCTGATCGAGCTCGTCGCGCGGGCCTTCATGCGGCCCGGCGACGAGGCGGTGATCCCCCATCCCTCCTTCGTCGTCTACCCCATGATCGTGCAGGCGGTGGGGGGGATCCGGGTGGTGGTGACCCTCAAGGACTACCGGCTCGACCTCAAGGCGATGGCGCGCGCCATCACGCCCATGACCAAGATGGTCTTCATCGCCAACCCGAACAATCCCACCGCCACCATCGTCACCGCCGCCGAGGTGGAGGACTTCATGGCGCGCGTGCCCGATCGCGCCATCGTGGTGTTCGACGAGGCGTACTACGAATTCGCCCAGGGTCCCGACTTTCCCGACTCGCTCGCCTATCTGCGGGAGGAGCGCAAGGTGGTGGTCCTGCGCACCTTCTCCAAGGCGGCCAGCCTGGCGGGGCTGCGCGTGGGCTATGCGGTGGGCGATCCCGATTGCGTCTCGCTCCTCAATCGCATCCGGGCCCCCTTCAACGTGAACTCGCTGGCGCAGGTGGCTGCCCTCGCCGCCCTCGAGGACGATGCCCACATCATCGAGTGCCGGCGCATGATCGAGGCCGGACGCGCGTTCCTCTCCGACGAGTTCGCGTCCCTGGGGCTCAAGTTCCCGCCCTCGCGCGCCAACTTCATCCTGGTCGACGTGGGCCGGAACGCGCTGGATGTCTACCAGCGGCTCCTCCGCGAGGGAGTCATCGTCCGCCCCATGCTCTCGTTCGGGATGGAGAGCACGCTGCGCGTGACCATCGGCACCCCCGAGGAGAACCGCCGCCTGATGAAAGCGCTTCGAAAGGTCCTGCAGGAGGCCAAGCGCGCGTGATCCCCCGGCTCTGCGTCGTCGGTCTCGGTCTCCTGGGCGGCTCGGTGGCGAAAGCCGCCCGCGAGCGCGGGCTGGCGCGGGAGATCGTGGCGGTGGGGCGGCGCGCCTCGAGCCTGGAGCCGGCGCTTCGCGCGGGCGTGGTGGACCAGGCGACGACGGATCTTGCCTCCGGCGTGAAGGAGGCGGACTTCTGCCTCCTCGCCACCCCGGTGGCCTCGCTCGAGCGCCAGCTCGCCGCGGTGTGGGCCGCCCTCCCCGCGCGCGCCCTGGTCACCGACGTGGGCAGCACCAAGGGGCGCATCGTGGCGACTGCCGAGGGCCTCGCCGCCGGGCGGCCGCTCGCCTTCGTGGGCGGCCACCCCATGGCCGGGTCCGAGCGCGCGGGCTTCGCGGAGGCGCGCGCCGACCTCTTCGAGGGGGCCACCGTCATCCTCACGCCCACCGAGCGCACACCGCCCGACGCGGTGACGCGCGTGCGCGGCTTCTGGGAAGCGGTGGGCGGACGCGTCACCGTGCTCGATCCCACCACGCATGACCGCGCGGTGGCGGCGGTGAGCCATCTTCCGCATCTGGTGGCGGACGCCCTGATGGACGCCGTGCTCCGCATGGATCCCGCCTTCCTCGACGTGGCCGCGCGGGGCTTCCGCGACACCACCCGCATCGCCGCCGCCAGCCCCGAGATCTGGCGCGAGATCTTCCTGGACAATCGCGCGGCGCTCGCCGAGGCGGTGGCCGCCTTTCGCAAGTCGCTGGACCACCTCGAGGGCATGCTCGCCGCCGGGGACGCCGCCGCAGTGGAGGCGGAGCTCGAGCGGATCAAGCAGGCCCGGGAGTCGCTGGGATGAGGATACGGGTGCGGCGGGCGGGCCGATTGACGGGCCGGGTGGCGGTGCCGGGGGACAAGTCCATCTCCCACCGCGCCGCGCTCTTCGGCGCGCTGGCCAGCGGCCGCACCGAGATCACCGGCTTCCTCGAGGGCGAGGACTGCCTGGCCACTCTCAAGGCCGTGCGTGCGCTGGGTGCCGAAGTGACGCGGAAGGGGCCCGGCCACTATCTGGTGGACGGCACCGGGGTCAACGGCCTCACCGAGCCGGACAACGTGATCGACTGCGGTAACTCCGGCACCAGCGCCCGCCTGCTCGTGGGCGTGCTGGCCGGCCAGCCCTTCTGGACCGTGCTCACCGGGGACGACTCCCTGCGGAGCCGGCCCATGGACCGCGTGGCCGAGCCGCTCCGCCGCATGGGCGCCACCGTGGTGGGGCGGCGCGAGGGCAGTCGGCTGCCGCTCGCGGTGCGCGGCGCGCGGCCCCTCAAGGCGCTCACCTACGCCTCGCCGGTGGCCTCCGCCCAGGTCAAGACCGCGTTGCTCCTCGCCGGGCTCTGGGCCGACGGGCCGGTGACGGTGCGCGAGCCCACGCCCTCGCGCGACCACACCGAGCGCATGCTGGGCGGATTCGGCGCGCGCCTGACGGTCGGCCCCGAGGGGATCACCCTGACGCCCGGCGCCCCGCTCTCCGGCCAGCCGGTCGCGGTGCCCGGAGACATCTCCTCCGCCGCCTTCTTCCTGGTGGCGGCGGCGGCGGCGCCGGAGGCCGAGGTCACGGTGTCGCAGGTGGGCACCAATCCCACGCGCACCGGCGTGCTCGAGGTGCTGCGCGCCATGGGCGCGTCGATCGAATCCGTGACGGGCGACTCCGCGGCGGGCAGCCACGCCGTCGCCGAGCCCTTCGCCGACCTGGTAGTCCGCGGCGGGGCGCTGCGGGGCACCGAGATCGGCGGCGCCCTCGTCCCGCGCCTCATCGACGAGGTGCCCATCCTCGCGGTGGCCGCCTGCCTCGCCGACGGGCCCACCGAGATCCGCGACGCCGCCGAGCTCCGCGTGAAGGAGTCGGACCGCATCCGCGCCGTCGCCACCGAGCTGGGCCGCCTGGGCGCGCGCGTCACCGAGCGCCCGGATGGCTTGCGCATCGAGGGCGGCACGCGACTGCGCGGGGCGGTGGTGCAGAGCGGGGGCGATCACCGGATCGCCATGGCCCTGGTGGTGGCGGGCCTGCTTGCGGACGGGGAGACGGTGGTGGAGGATACGGAGTGCATCGCCACCTCCTTCCCTGGATTCCTCTCCGCGGTGAACGATCTGGCGGGCGCCCAGGCGGCACGGGCCGAATCATGAGTGCAGGAGGCCGACGCGAGCCCGTGATCACCATCGACGGACCGGCGGGAGCGGGAAAGTCCACCGCGGCGCGCGAGCTCGCGCGGCGCCTGGGCTACCGGCTCCTCGACACTGGCGCGATGTACCGCGCGCTCGCGTGGGCGGTGCGCGAGGCGGGCATTCCCGCCGAGGACGGCCCCGCCCTGCGCGCCCTGCTCGAGCAAACCACGGTGGAATTGCTCGAGGACCGGGTGCTGGTGAACGGCAAGGACGTGACGGGCGAGATCCGCACCCCCGAGGTCGGCGAGCTCACCTCGCTGCTCACCATGCTGCGCCCCGTGCGCGACAAGCTCACCCCCGTGCAGCGGGCGCTGGCCGCCCGGGGCGGGGTGGTGCTGGAGGGGCGCGACACCGGCAGCGTGGTCTGCCCTGACGCCGAGGTGAAGTTCTACCTCGACGCCGACCTGGACGCCCGGGCGCGGCGCCGCCAGGAGGAGCTGGCGGAGCGCGGCGTCCGGCTGGACCTCTCCGCGGTGCGCGCGGAAGTGGCGCGGCGCGACCGGCAGGACCGGGGGCGGGCGATCGCGCCGCTGGTTTGCCCGGCTGATGCGGTGGTGGTGGACACGACGGGACTCGGTGAGGACGTGGTGGTGGAGCGGCTCGTCGAAGCCGTGGAGCGGGCCCGATGCTCTACGAGATCTTGAAGCCGATCGTGAGGCTGATCACGCTGATCATGTGGCGGCTGGAGGTGCGCGGCGCGGAGCAGATGCCCCGGAAGGGGCCGCTTCTCCTGGTGTCGAACCACATCAGCGTGCTCGATCCCCCGCTGATCGGCGTCGTCACGCCGCGCCAGCTGACGTTCCTCGCCAAGGCGGAGCTCTTCGACATCCCGCTGCTGGGCCGATTCATCCGCGCCGTCAATGCCCGCCCCGTCCGGCGGGAGGGCAGCGACGCGCGTGCCCTCAAGGACGCGCTGCGGGTGCTCGAAGAAGGCCGCGCGCTGCTGGTATTTCCGGAGGGCACCCGGGGGACCGAGGGCGTCCTGCGCGAGGCCAAGCCCGGCGCGGGCATGCTCGCGGTGCTGAGCGGGGCGGCGGTGGTGCCCGTGTACATCACCGGGAGCGGCCGGGTCATGCCGCGCGGCGCCGCGCTCCCGCGGCCGGGCAAGGTGAGCGTCCGCTTCGGGGCGCCGTTACACTTCAAGCCCGGGATCGGGTCGGAGCGGAAGGAGACGTATCGCGCGGCGGCGGACGAGATGATGCGGGCCATCGCGCAGCTCAAGGCGCAGGCCGCCTGAGTCGACTGACACAGGATCCACGTAGCACTATATATAGATAGGGATAAAGGAGGCAGTAAGGACTTATGGCGAGTGACGAGCGGCAGGCGAAGGGCTTCGCGGGCGGGCAGCAGGAGGACGAGTCGCCCCCCGAGGAGACGATGGAGTACTGGCTCTCACGCAGCGTGGGAGACATCGAGGAAGGCGAGGTCGTCCGCGGAACTGTCGTCGAGGTCCGCACCGGCGACGTGATCGTCGACATCGGCTACAAGAGCGAGGGGGCCATCCCCATCGACGAGTTCCGGCATACCGGCGCCCCCAAGGTGGGCGACGAGATCGAGGTCTTCCTGGAGGCGAAGGAGGACTCGGAAGGCCTCATCGTCCTCTCCAAGGACAAGGCCGACAAGATCAAGGTCTGGGACCAGATCTCCAAGGCCTTCGACGCGGGCAGTCCCGTGGAGGGCCGCGTGGTGGAGGTGGTCAAGGGCGGCCTGGCGGTGGACGTGGGCGTGCGCGCCTTCCTCCCCGGCTCCCAGGTCGACCTCCGCCCGGTCAAGAACCTCGGGTCCATGATGGGCCAGACCATCCGCGCCAAGGTGATCAAGCTCAATCGCCGCCGCGGCAACGTGGTGCTCTCGCGGCGGGCAGTGCTCGAGACCGAGCGCGAGGAGAAGAAGAAGCAGACGCTGGCCGTGCTGGGCGAGGGCATGGTCCTCACCGGGACGGTGAAGAACATCACCGACTACGGCGCCTTCATCGACCTGGGCGGCATCGACGGGCTGCTGCACGTCACCGACATGTCCTGGGGCCGCATCGGACATCCCTCCGAGATCTTCCAGGTCGGCGACCAGGTCGAGGTGGTGGTGCTCCACTTCGACCGGGAAACCGGCCGTGTCTCCCTCGGCTACAAGCAGAAGTCCTCGGACCCGTGGGCGGTGGTGGATCAGCGGTATCCCTCGGGCGCCCGCGTGCAGGGGCGGGTGGTGAGCCTCACCAACTACGGCGCCTTCGTGGAGCTGGAGCCCGGGGTGGAGGGCCTCGTCCACGTGTCCGAGATGTCGTGGACGCGGCGGGTGCGGCACCCGTCGAAGATCGTCAACGTGGGCGACATGGTCGAGGTGCAGGTGCTGGAGGTCAACAAGGCCACCAAGCGGATCTCGCTGGGCATGAAGCAGGTCGAGGCCGATCCGTGGGAGACCATCGACGACCGCTACAAGGCGGGGATGCGCGTGCAGGGCAAGGTGCGCAACCTCACCGACTTCGGCGCCTTCGTGGAGCTGGAGCCCGGCGTGGATGGTCTGCTCCACATCTCCGACATGTCCTGGACCCGCAATATCGGGCATCCCTCGGAGCTGCTCAAGAAGGGCCAGCCGGTGGAGACCCAGATCCTCAACGTGGACCGCGACAACAAGCGGATCTCGCTGGGGCTCAAGCAGATACAGCCCGATCCGTGGGAGTCCGTCACCCAGCGTTATCCGATGGGCTCGCGCGTCACCGGCAAAGTGGTCCGCCTCACCGACTTCGGCGCCTTCGTGGAGCTGGAGCCGGGCGTGGACGGCCTGCTGCACATCTCGCAGATGTCCAACCGGCCTATCGCCACGCCGGCCGACCTGGTCAACGTCGGCGACGAGCTCACCCTGCTGGTGATCCGGGTGGATCCCAACGAGCGGCGGATCGGACTCTCGCTCAAGGAGCTCGCGGCGGCGGTGATGCTGGACGAGCCCGCGCAGACGGATGCCGGGCGCGGCCGGGGTGCCAAGGGACGGAAGCGGCGTCAGGACGACGATTTCGAAGACGAGGAGTAGGAGGAGGTAGCGAGTGGCGTCACGCGCGCGCAGCCTGCTGCTGGGCACGGGCCTGGCGGTGGGGCTGCTCCTGGCTTTTCTCGTCACCGTCTGGGTGCTCATGGCGGTGCTCGAGGATGGGTCGCTGCCCGGCGGGGCACGGATCGCGGTGGTGGAGATCGAGGGCATCATCCTCGACGGCGATCAGGCGGTGCGCGAGCTGCGGGAGCATGCCGACAACCCCGCCATCAAGGCGGTGGTCGTCCGGGTCAATAGCCCGGGCGGGGTGGTGGGACCCACCCAGGAGATCGTGTCGGGCATGGAGCGGGTGCGGAAGGCGGGCAAGCCGGTGGTCGCCTCCTTCGGCGCGGTGGCGGCATCGGGCGGGTACTACATCGGCACCGCCGCCGACCGCATCTTTGCCAATCCCGGTACGCTCACCGGCTCCATCGGCGTCATCATGCAGATGGCCAACGTCGAGGGCCTGCTCAAGAAGGCGGGCGTCGACTACGTCGTGATCAAGGCGGGGGCCTACAAGGACGTGGGGAACTTCTCCCGCGCCATGACCCCCGAGGAGCGTCGCATCCTGCAGGCGCTGCTCGACGACGTCTACGGGCAGTTCGTGGCCGCGGTGGTCAAGGGCCGCGGACTCGACGAGGGCACCGTGCGCACCTTCGCCGACGGGCGCATCTACTCCGGCCAGCAGGCGCATGCGCTCAAGATGGTGGACGAGCTGGGCGGCTTCGAGGACGCGGTGGAAGCCGCCGCCAAGCTCGCCGGCATCCCGGGCAAGCCCAAGGTCATCTTCCCGCGGCGAAAGTTCTCGTTCTCGGATCTGCTGCGCGGACAGCTCGGTCTAGGCGCTCCCGCGGGGCTCCTGCCGGCGCTCCCGTCCCTCCGGACACCGCTCTACCTGATGTACTAGCCGGAAGGGTCCCGGAGGGGTGACCCCTAACCCCTCAACCTTCTTGACAATCTTTCGACCAGCATGCTAGCGTGACGCCAGAATCCTAGCCATCCTGATCGGCGTGTGCCTGTCGGGCTGGCGAGACGGTCGCCGAGACGGGGGGGTGTCAGGTCATGACCAAAGCGGATCTCATCGACGAAGTCTCGAGGGTATCCAGCCTCACCAAGAAGGAGACGGAGACCATCGTCAATACCGTCTTCGACAACATCACCGATGCCCTCGCCAAGGGGGACAAGGTGGAGCTGCGCGGGTTCGGCAGCTTCAGGATCCGACACCGGAATTCCCGCAAGGGACGCAATCCAAAAACCGGTGACGCGGTGAGCGTGCCCGAGAAGCGCGTGCCTTTCTTCAAGGTCGGCAAGCGGCTCCGCGAGCTCGTCAACACCTAGCCCTGTCGCGTGGACCGTCTGTGGGCACCATGGCGGATGGGTTACGTGACTTCCGCCGGGGCGCCCGACGCCCCCTGTGTCTTCTGCTCCGCTCTCGCCGCCGGTGACGATCGGCGGGCCCTGATTCTCCGCCGCGGTCAGCGCGCCTTCCTCATCCTCAACGCATTCCCCTACGCCACCGGCCACCTCATGGCCATGCCCATCCGGCATGTGGCCACGGTGGAGGACGCCACCGCCGACGAGCTGACCGAGACCATGACCCTCGTCCAGGAGAGCGTTCGCGCGCTCAACGTCGGCTACAAGCCGGACGGCTTCAATATCGGGTTGAACCAGGGGCGGATCGCGGGAGCGGGGGTGCTCGGGCACGTGCACACTCACGTGGTCCCGCGCTGGAACGGCGACACGAATTTCATGCCCGTCATCGCCGACACCAAGGTCCTGTCCGAGTCCCTCGAGACCACCTACGACCGCCTGACGGCCCTGCTCCGCGCGTGACGGACGCTCGCCCCACCGAGCTCACGCCCATGATGCAGCAGTACCGCGAGCTGAAGCGCCGCTACCCGGACTATCTCCTGCTGTTCCGGCTGGGCGACTTCTACGAGATGTTCGCCGAGGATGCCCACCTGGGGGCCCGGCTCCTGCAGATCACGCTCACCGCGCGGCAGGCGACGCCCATGGCCGGCATCCCGCATCACGCGGCCGACACCTATATCGCCCGGCTCATTCGCCAGGGCCAGAAGGTGGCGGTGTGCGAGCAGATGGAGGCGGCGGGCCCCGGCAAGAAGCTCGTGCGGCGTGAGGTGGTGCGCGTCATCACGCCCGGCACGCTCACCGACACGCAGATGCTGGACGGCGCCGCCAGCAATTTTCTCCTGGCCGTCCATCGTGACCGCGGGCACGGGGGCGGCACGCTCGGCATCGCCCTCGCGGAGGTGTCGACCGGCGAGTTCTGGGCCGGGGAGGACACGGGGCCGGGGGACGGGCTCCTGGAGGCCGCGCTGCTGCGCCGGCCCGCGGAGATTCTCGTCAGCGGCGAGGGTGACGAGGCGCTGCGCCGCGCGCTGGCCGCGCGGGGCGTCCCGCTCACGCTGGGCGACCCCGCCTGGTTCCGGCGCGAGCCGGCCCGAGAGCGCCTGCGGGCCCACTTCAGCGGCGAGAGCCTGGATGGATTCGGCGTGGGCGGGCTGGGGGTCGGGTTGCAGGCCGCGGGCGCGGCGCTGGCGTATCTGCGCGAGACGCAGGGCGATCGGCTCGGCCATCTCACGCGTCTCCTGCGCTTCCGTGCGGATGACGCGCTGGGGCTGGACCAGACCGCGGTGACCACCCTCGAGCTCTTCGAGACCGCCCAGGAGCGCGCGGTACAGGGCTCCCTGATCGGGCTCCTCGACGCCACGCGCACGCCCATGGGCGCGCGCGCCCTGCGCCAGTGGCTGCTGCGGCCCCTGCGCGACGTGACCGCCATCACGCGGCGCCAGGAGGCGGTGGGAGCGCTCGTCGACGCGCCGGAGGCGCGCGCGGCCCTACGCGCGAGCCTCGAGGGGATCGGCGACATCGAGCGCCTGGCCAGTCGCGCCGCGCTGGGCGTCGCGCACGCCCGCGACCTGGTCGGGCTGCGCGCGTCACTACGCGGGCTCCCCGCGCTGCGCGAGACGCTCGGCCCGCTGGCGTCGCCCCTCTGCACCGAGCTCGCCTTGGAGGTGGCCGCGCTGCCCGACCTGGCGCGGCTCCTCGAGGAAGCGCTCGAGGACGAGCCGCCGCGGGAGCTCCGGGAGGGTGGGCTCATCCGGGCGGCCTGGAGCGCCGACCTCGCCGAGCTGCGCCGCGCCGCCCGGGATGCGAAGGCGTGGATCGCCTCGCTGGAAGGCCGCGAGCGGGCGCGAACCGGCATCCCTTCGCTGCGCGTGCGCTTCAATCGCGTCTTCGGCTACTCCATCGAGGTGAGCAACACGCACGCGGCCAAGGTCCCCCCCGACTACGTGCGGCGGCAAACCCTCGTGGGCGCGGAGCGCTACGTCACCACCGAGCTCAAGGAGTACGAGAGCCGCGCGCTGGGCGCGGAGGAGCGCATGGCGGCGCTCGAGTTCGAGCTCTTCGTCGAGATCCGCGCCCGCGTGGCCGCGCAGGCGGAGACGCTCCTGCGCACCGCACGCGCGGTGGCCGCGCTGGACGCGCTCACCGCGCTGGGTGAAGTGGCGCATCTCCGCGCCTGGGTGCGCCCCGTGGTGGACGAGAGCCGCCGGCTCGAGATCACCGGAGGCCGGCATCCCGTCATCGAGGCGGCGGGCACGGGCGCCTTCACGCCCAATGACGTGAGCCTCGATCCCGACGGCACCCAGATCGTCATCCTCACCGGGCCGAACATGAGCGGGAAGAGCGTCTTCATGCGGCAGACCGCGCTCCTCGTGATCCTGGCCCAGCTCGGGAGCTTCGTCCCCGCCGCCTCCGCGCGCATCGGGCTGGTGGACCGAATTCTCACGCGCGTGGGCGCCCAGGACAATGTCACCCGCGGGCAGAGCACCTTTCTCGTGGAGATGGTCGAGACCGCCAGCATCCTCCACAACGCCACCGCCCGAAGCCTGGTGCTCCTGGATGAAGTGGGGCGAGGGACCTCCACCCTCGATGGGCTCGCCATCGCCTGGGCGGTGACGGAGGCGCTGCACGAGGGCGCGCACGGGGCGAAGGTGCTCTTCGCCACCCACTACCACGAGCTCACCGCGCTGGCGGACCGGCTGCCGCGGGTCCGGAACTTCCACGTGGCGGTCCGGGAGTGGAACGAGGAGATCATCTTTCTCCACACCGTGCGGCCCGGCGGCACCGATCGCTCCTATGGCATCCAGGTGGCGCGGCTGGCCGGGCTGCCCGCGGCCGTGGTGGCCCGGGCCAAGGCCATCCTGGGCGAGCTGGAGAGCGAGCGGGCGGCGCTGACCGCGGCCGGCGCGCTGACTGCCTCCGCGACCGGGGGGTTCGAGCCCGTGCAGCTCGGCCTGTTTCCACCCGGCGGCGATCCCATCCTCAAGGATATCGCCGCGCTCGACATCGGGACCCTGACGCCGCTCGCGGCGCTCAACCTCCTGGCGGAGTGGCAGCGCACGCTCCGGGAGCGCCCCGCGTGAGCCGGATCAAGCTACTGTCCGAGCACCTGGTGAACAAGATCGCCGCCGGCGAGGTGGTCGAGCGCCCGGCCTCCGTGGTCAAGGAGCTGGTGGAGAACGCGCTCGACGCGGAAGCCACTCATATCACGGTGGATCTCCGTGATGCCGGCCGCCAGCTCATCCGCGTGCGCGACGACGGCGTGGGAATGACCGCGGAGGAGCTCGGCTGGGCGCTCACGCGACACGCGACCTCCAAGATCGCCACCGAGGCGGACCTCGACGCCATCCAGACGCTCGGCTTCCGCGGCGAGGCCTTGCCCGCGATCTGCGCGGTGAGCCGCTTCTCGCTGCTCTCCTGCGCCAAGGGCGCCGTCGAGGGGGCGCTGCTGCGCGGCGAGGGCGGGGCGGCCGAGGTGCCCCTGGCGGTCGCCGCGCCCACCGGCACCACGGTGGAAGTGGGCGACCTCTTCTTCAATACGCCCGCGCGGCTCAAGTTCCTCAAGGCGGCGCGCACCGAGCTGGCGCTGGCTCTGCGCCTGCTCCAGGGCATCGCCCTGGCCCATCCCGATCTCCACCTGGCGGTGACGCACGACGGGCGCCCCGCGCTGACTGCGCCCCGGGCCAAGAGCCTGCGCGACCGCGTGGGCGCCATCTACGGCTGGGAGGTCGCGGGCAAGATGCTCGAGCTTCGCCACGCCGCCGGCGGCCTGGCCCTGGTGGGTCTCGTCGCGCCGCCGCAGGCCGCGCGCGCCAGCCGCGAGGAGATGACGTGGGTGGTGAACGGGCGGCCCGTGCGCGACACCCTTCTCACCCAAACTCTGCTCGACGCCTATCGACCGCTGCTCGCCCGTGACCAGTACCCCGTGTCCGTGATCTGGATCGACCTGCCGCCGCAGGAGCTGGACGTCAATGTCCACCCCACCAAGGCCTGGGTGCGCTTCCGCTCGCCCCGATCCGTCCAGGAGGCGCTCTACGTCGCGGCGCACGCGGCGCTTCGCGCCGCCGAGGTGGTCCAGCGCCAGGGAGGCGTCGGGCCGGTGGGCGTCCCGGATCCCGCGGCCCCCGTGGGGGCGGGGAGCACGGTGGTCACCGCAGACGGTGCGCCCGCCGCCAGTCAGCCCGGCCTCTTCCACGAGGCGGCCGCACCCTTCGGCCGCGAGCTCTTCGGCACCGTGGTGGGCCAGCTCCAGGACACCTTCGTCGTGGCGGCCACCGACGAGGAGGTGTTCTTCGTGGACCAGCACGTGGCCCACGAGCGCGTGCTCTTCGAGCGGCTGGAGGCCGATCTGGCGGCGGCGCCGCTGGCCTCCCAGGACCTGCTCTTCCCGGAGACGCTCGAGCTGCCGCCCGGCCAGCGGGAGCTACTCGCCGAGTGGGCCCCCACGCTCGAGCGGCTGGGCTTCGCGCTGGAGGGCTGGAGCGGCGCCACCTGTCTCGTCCGCGCGGTGCCCGCGCTCCTCGCCCGGCGGGAGCCCCGGCGCCTCATCACGCGCATGCTCGAGGAGCTGGCCAGCCCCGGCAAGGAGGGCGCGGCCCCGCAGCTCGACCGCGCGCTGGCCTTCATCGCCTGCCGCGCCGCCATCAAGGCACCGGCGCCGCTCGAGCGCGAGGAGATGCGCCGGCTCTTGAGCGACCTCTCCGCCACGCGCACGCCGTATTTCTGCCCCCACGGGCGGCCCATCGTCTCGCGTTTGTCGCTCCGCGAAATCCGGAAAGAGCTTCGCCGAACATGGTAGTGCGAGCCGCAGCCGAAGGCGAGGCGAGCGAAATTGAAGAGTGCAGTTCGCCGAGCGGAGCGAGGCGTGCGAGCCGCAGCCGAAGGCGAGGCGAGCAATATTGAAGAATGAGGAAGGTGCGCCGCACCCTCCGCTCCTCGTCCTCGTCGGGCCCACCGCGGTGGGAAAGACCGACGTGGCCGTGCGTCTGGCCGCCCGTCTGCGTCTCGAGGCCGTGAACGCGGATTCCCGCCAGGTCTATCGCGGCATGGACATCGGCACCGGCAAGCCCACCGCGGGCGAGCGCGCGGCGCTGCCCCATCACGTGATCGACGTGGTGGATCCCGCCGAGCGCTACCACGCCGCCCGCTTCCGCCGGGACGCGCTCGAGGCCATCGCCGGCATCCGGGCTCGGGGACGGCTGCCGGTGGTGGTGGGCGGCACCGGACTCTACGTCCGCGCCCTCCTCAAGGGTCTGCACCCGGCGCCGCCCGCGGATCCCGCGGTCAGGGGCGAGCTCGAAGCGTTCGCCGCCGCCCAGGGATCCGAGGCCCTCCATCAGCGCCTGGCCGAGCGCGATCCGGCAGCGGCAGCACGCCTGCATCCGCGAGATCGGGTCCGGCTCGTCCGGGCGCTGGAGGTCCTCACCCTGGGCGGACCGGGTTCCGAGCCGGCCGACTGGGGCTCGGCGGTGCCCCCGTTTCGACTGCTCATGGTAGGCCTCCGCCAGTCGCGCGAGGCGCTGGGCCGGCGGATCGCGGATCGGGTGCGCGCCATGGTGGCCCGTGGGATGATGAGCGAGGTGAAGGGGCTCCTCGAAGCAGGGTATGATGAAGCGCTTCCCGCCATGGGGGGCATTGGCTACCGGCAGTTCTGCGCGGTACTCCGGGGCGACATGACGGAGGCCGAGGCGACTCGGCTGATGATCCGGGACACCACCCGCTACGCCAAGCGCCAGATGACCTGGTTCGCGCGCGATCCCGAGGTGCGCTGGCTGGACGTGGACGCGGTGGGTGGGCTCGACGGGGCGGCTCGGGCGGTGCAGACGCTGGCAACGGAGGAGGGAGTGACGGAGTGAGCACGCGGGAAAAGGCCGTATTGACCGCGCTGCGGCTGCCCAAGCAGCCGCGCTTCGAGGTCGATGAGTCCCTGGACGAGCTGGGCCGCCTGGCGGAGTCCGCCGGGGCCGAGGTGATCGGGCGCATGACCCAGGACCGGCGCGCGCCCTCCCCCGCGCTCTATTTCGGGAAGGGCAAGGTCGAGGAGATGCGCGACTGGTCGAAGCAGCAGGGCGCCAACCTCATGATCTCCGACGACGCGCTCTCGCCCATCCAGGAGCGCAATCTCGGCGGGACCCTCGGGTTCAAGGTCATCGACCGCACCGCGCTCATCCTCGACATCTTCGCCCAGCGGGCGCGCACCATGGAGGGCAAGCTCCAGGTGGAGCTGGCCCAGCTCTCCTACCTGCTGCCGCGCCTGGTGCGCCAGTGGAAGCATCTCGAGCGGCTGGGCGGCGGCATCGGAACGCGCGGACCGGGCGAGACCCAGCTCGAATCCGACCGCCGGATGATCCGCCACCGCATCGAGAAGATCCGCGGGGAGCTCAAGCGCGTGCGCGTGCACCGCCGGCTTGTGCGCGACCGGCGCTCGGCCACCGGCTATCCCGTGGCCGCGCTCGTCGGGTACACCAACGCGGGGAAGACCACGCTGCTCAACCAGCTCACCGGCGCGGGCCGGGTGGCCGCGGACCAGCTCTTCGTCACCCTCGACCCCGCGGCGCGGCTGGTATCGGGGCCGAGCCACGCGCCCTTCATCCTGACCGACACCGTGGGGTTCATCCGCAAGCTGCCGCATCAGCTGGTGGCCGCCTTCAAGGCCACGCTGGAAGAGCTGGCGGAGGCGGACCTCCTCGTCCACGTGGTCGACGCGAGCCATCCCGGGGTGGACGAGCAGATGGCGGCGGTGGAGGGCCTCCTCGACGAGCTGGGCCTGGCCGATCGGCCCACCATCGTGGCATTGAACAAGGTGGACCGCCTGGAGGCGGACGCCGCGCTGGGACATCTCGTGGCGCGCTTCAACGGGGTGGCCCTCTCGGCGCGCACGGGGCAGGGGGTGGAGACACTGCTCGAGCGCATCGACCAGATGTTCCGCCCGCGCGTGGAGCGGATGCGCCTGCTCATCCCGTACCGCGACGGGCCCGCGCTCGCCCTCTGCTACGACCGCGGGCGCGTGATCGAGCGCGCGGATCTGCCCGAGGGCATCCGGGTCGAGGTCGAGGTGCCCCGACGCCTCGCCACCCAGCTGGCACCCTATCGGCTCGAGGCCTGAGCCGCCGCCCCGCCATGGGACTCGCCAACTGGCTCACCACGCTGCGCATACTCCTGATCCCGGTCTTCGTCACCCTGCTCGTGTACCGCCGGGTGGGGGAGGCCTTCGTGGTGTTCTGCCTGGCGAGCTTCACCGACCTCCTCGACGGCTACATCGCGCGGACCCACGGCAGCCAGTCCCGGCTGGGCGCCTTCCTCGATCCCGTGGCCGACAAGCTGCTCCTCACGTCTGCCTTCGTCACCCTCACCTACCTCAAGGTCATCCCCTTCTGGATCACCGCGGTGGTGGTGAGCCGTGATCTCATTCTGTCCGTGGGGGTGCTCGTCATCCACGTGGCGGGCGGCACCGTGCACCCCGCGCCCACCTGGATCGGGAAGATGTCCACCGTGCTCCAGATGGGCACCGTGGTGTCGGCCATGCTCTTCTACTACTACATGCCCGGCCAGCTGATCCCCCGGCTCTTCGCCTGGCTCGCGGCGGCGTTCACCGTCGTTTCCGGGCTCCAGTACATCGTGCAGGGGCTCAAGCAGCTCAACCCGCCCGCCAGCGTGGCCGGCCGGAGCTGACATGGCGCCGCGGCGAACGGGGGAGGACAACGGCGTGGTGGTGGGCGCGGTGGCGCGGGACGGCGCGGCGGGACGGGCGGGCCTGCGCCCGGGCGATCGCATCACCGCCATCAACGGCGAGCGCGTGCGCGACGTCATCGACTTCCACTTCAATGCGGGCGACGCGCGACTGACCTGCGCGGTGGAGCGCGGCGGCGAGACCACCGGCCTCACCCTGGTACGGCGGGGCGCCGATCTCGGCCTCGAGCTGCTCGGCCCCACCCCGGGCGAGATCTCCACCTGCGCCAACAAGTGCGTGTTCTGCTTCATCCACCAGCTGCCGCGCGGCATGCGCAAGAGCCTCTACGTCAAGGACGACGACTTCCGGCTCTCCTTCCTCCACGGCAACTACATCACCCTCACCGATCTCGAGGAAGCCGAGCTCATCCGGATCGAGACGCAGCGGCTATCACCGCTCTATATCTCGGTGCACGCCACCGATCCCGAGCTCCGCCACCGGCTGCTTGGCGAGCCGCGGGTGAAACGCGACCTCATGCCGCTCATGGCACGGCTGGCGCGCGCCGGGATCCGGATGCACGCGCAGATCGTGCTCTGCCCGGGCTGGAACGACGGTGTCCAGCTCGAGCGGTCCATTCGCGAGCTCGCCGCGCTCCACCCGGCGGTCGCGACGACGGCGGTGGTGCCGGTGGGACTCACCGCGCATCGTGAGCGCCTCCCGCGCCTCCGTACCCTCACCGCGGACGAGGCCCGCGACCTCGTGCGCACGCTCGCCGGCTGGCAAGCCGAGCTGCGCGCGCGGCTGGGCAGCCGCTTCGTCTGGGGTGGGGACGAGCTGTACCTCCAGGCGGGGCTGCCGCTGCCGGCGGCCTCCGCGTATGAGCGCTTCCCGGTGGTGGAGGACGGGATCGGGCTCGTGCGCCGTTTCGAGGACGGCTGGGCTCACGTGCGCCCCCGCGCGCCCGCCCGCGTGCCGCGGCCCCGCGCGGTCACGGTGGTCACCGGCGAGATGTACGCCCCGCGCCTGCGGCATCTCCTCGAATCCCTCGAGGTCGACGGGCTGCGCGCCCGCGTGGTCCCCGTCGTCAATCGGTGGTTCGGCGGCACCATCGGCGTGGCGGGTCTCCTCACCGGCGCGGACATCCAGACCGCGCTGGCCGGCACGGCGCTCGGGGCGGAGGTGCTCGTGCCCGCGGTGGCGCTCCGCGACGGCGCCGGCGTCTTCCTCGATGACCTGACCCCGGCCGATCTCACCACCGCGCTCGGGGTGCCGGTCACGCCCGTGGAGCCCACCGCGCGCGCCCTCCTCGCGGGCCTGCTCGGCGGCGCCCCCGCATGATCCGCCCCGTCATCGCCATCGTGGGCCGCCCCAACGTGGGCAAGTCCACGCTCTTCAACCGCCTCGTGGGGCGCCGCCAGTCGCTCGTCCGCGACGTCCCCGGCGTCACGCGCGATCGGCTCTACGGCACCGTCACCTTCGAGCGCTGGCAAGCCACCGTGGTCGACACCGGCGGCTTCGAGCCGAAGACCACGGACGATCTGCTCGCCGCCATGCGCGATCAGATCATGCATGCCATCGAGGAGGCCGATCTCATCGTCTTCACGGTGGATGGGCGCGAGGGGCTGACGCCGGTGGACAGCGAGATCGCGAACATCCTGCGCCGGAGCGGGCGCCCGGTGGTGGTGGCGGCCAACAAGGTGGACGGCGCCGCCCAGGAGGCGGTGCTGGGCGACGTCTATCGGCTCGGCTTCAAGACCGTGATGCCGGTGTCCGCGGAGCATGGGCGCGGGGTGGCCGAGATGCTCGAGGCGGTCCGGGACGCCGCGCCGGTGCCGGTGGCGGAGCCCGGCGTCGACGGCGTGCGGGTGGCCATCGTGGGACGGCCCAATGTCGGCAAGTCGTCCCTCGTCAACGCGGTGCTCGGCCAGCCCCGAGTGCTCGTCCACTCCGCTCCCGGCACCACACGCGACAGCGTGGACACGCCGCTGACTTTCCGCGGCCACCCGTATGTTCTCATCGACACCGCCGGCATCCGCCGCAAGGGCAAGGTGTCGGAGGCCCTCGAGAAGCTCTCGGTGGTGATGGCGCTCAAGAGCCTGGAGCGCTGTCAGGTGGCGGTGCTCGTGCTGGACGCCTCGGAGGGCGTCACCGCGCAGGACGCGCACATCGCGGGCTACGCGCACGACGCCGGCCGCGCGCTGGTGATCGCGGTGAACAAGTGGGACCTGGTGCCGCCGGGCCTGGTGAGCCGCGCCGACGTGACCGGTCAGCTCCACGACCGGCTGCCCTTCCTCGACTACGCGCCCATCTGCTTCATCTCCGCGCTCCGCTCCGCCGGTCTCCCCGAGCTCTTCGACACCGTGAAGCGCGTGGCGGCGGAGGCTCAGCGGCGCGTCGCGCCCGGCGATCTGCTCACGCTGTTCCGCAACGCGCTCGAGCGCCGGCCCATGTCCGCGCGCGGTCTGCCGCTACGTATCCAGGGCGCGCTGCAGGTCGCGGTCTCGCCGCCGACCTTCGCGCTACGGGTGAACCTGCCCGACGACATCCACTTTTCCTACGAGCGCTACCTCGTCAATTCCCTGCGGCACGCTCATCCCTTCACGGGCTCGCCCATCCGGCTGCTGTTCCGGAAGAGCGGCAAGAGCAACGCCAGGCCCGGGCCCCGGCGCTCCCTGGGGGGCAGCCGCCGCTGATGGGGGAGCCGTACCGTAGCGGTTTAATCGCTTGGTGGGGAAACCCGCTATGCTAAGATGGCGCAGCAGTTGACAAATTCTCGTTGAGGACGCAGGCGCCATGACCCCCGAAGACGACGACTATCTCGCGGATGACCGGGAGACTCAGTCGGCATCCCGGCGTCTCCTGGCCGCGGGCTGGCTGCGGGCGCTACTCGTGCTCGCCGTGCTCGCGATCGTCATCGTCATCACAGTCCCCTACATCCTGCAGTGGCTCGAGAGCAGCCCACCCGAGCGAGCGGCGATGACGGATGCGCAGGTGACGCGCTCGGTGCCCGCATCGGCCACGCCGATCGAGAGCGCGCCGGCGACACCCGCGGCACCCGCACCCGCGGCACCGGCGCCCGCCGTCGCCGTGGCGCCGGCACCGGCCGCGAAGGAACCGCCGGTCGCCAAGGACGCGGGCCTGGCAAAAGACGCTCCCGCCGCGAAGGAGCTGCCCGCGGCGAAGGAACCCGTCAAGGCGGGCGCGTCGGTCCCCCGGAGCGAGCCCTCCGAGAAAGCCGCCACCGCCGCGGCGCCTGCGCCCGTCGCGAAGGACTCGCCCACGTCCAAGCCGCCCGCGAAGGCGCCGCCGGTCATCGCGCGGGCGGCGGCCCCTGCACCCGTCGCGCCGGCCAAGCCGCTGAACGGCGGGGGCAGCTACTGGGTGCAGGTGGGGCTGTTCCAGAACGCGGCCAATGCCGAGCGGCTCGCCCAGGACCTCCGCACCGATCGCTACTCGGTGGAGGTAGCCCAGGTCACGCGCGACGGCGCCGCACCCGCGGTGGGCCGTCACGAGGTGCTCGTGACCGGCTCGAGCGTGGACGCGGTGACGGCAGCGCTGAAGGGGAGCGGGACCGCGCAGGCGGTGACGGGCGGCGTGGTGGTGCGGCCGGCCCTGGATCTCAAGGACGCGGTGACGCTGTCGCGGCGGCTCGCCTCGGAAGGGCTGGAGGTGCGCATCCGTCGCGCGGCCGCCGCGTCCACGAGCGGCGGGGCCACCGTCCACCTGGTCCGCGTGGGCGGCTACGCCACGCCCGCCGAGGCGCAGGCGGGCAAGAAGCAGCTCGCCGCCAAAGGCGTGAGCGGCTTCGTCATCCAGGGCGCCGCGAAGTGACCGGCCCCCACGTGGTGCTCGTCACCGCGCCCTCCCGGGAAGACGCGCTCATGCTGGGCCGCGCGCTCGTGGACGAACGCCTCGCCGCCTGCGTGAACGTGCTTCCCGGCCTCACGTCGATCTATCGCTGGGAAGGCCGACGCGAGGAGGCGGCGGAGTGCCTGCTCGTGATCAAGACCGACGGCGAGCGGTATCCGGCGCTCGAGCGCCGGGTACACGAGCTGCACTCCTACACGGTTCCTGAAGTGCTGGCGCTCCCGGTGGACGCGGGGGCGCCCGCCTACGTGCAATGGCTCAAAGAATCCGTGACGGTCGAGGGGAGGTGACAGCGCTGACCAAGAACGACCTGATCAACGCGGTGGCGGCGCACGGCCTGTCCAAGCGCCAGTCGGCGTCAGTGGTCGAGACGCTGTTCGACATCATCTTCAACTGCTTCGAGCGGGGCGAGGACGTCAAGATCGTCGGCTTCGGGCACTTCCGGATCCGCCGGAAGGCGTCTCGTCGTGGGCGCAACCCGCAGACGGGCGACAGCATCGAGATCACCGCGCGCAAGGTGCTCACGTTCAAGCCGAGCAAGGGGCTCAAGCTACGGCTCAACCACTAGCCCCCGGGGGACGCGTGACCCAGACGATCCCAGACAAGCTTTACTACCGGATTGGCGAGGTGGAGTCGATCACGGAGGTTCCGGCCTACGTGCTCCGGTACTGGGAGTCGGAGTTCAAGCTCCTGCGGCCGAAGAAGAACCCGGCGGGACAGCGGCTGTACCGCAAGCCGGACCTCGACCTCGTGCTCCGCATCAAGTACCTGCTCTACACCGAGCGCCTCACCCTGGAGGGCGCGCGCAAGCGGTTGCTGGCCGAGGCACGCGGCACGCACCAGATGGACCTCGGCCTCAAGGGCATGACCCTCGAGGAAACCCTCCGGCGCACCCGGGAGCGTCTCCGTGCGCTGCGCGACCGCCTGAGTCCCCAGCGAAAGTGAGCGTCCGCCTTGAGTTTTCTGCCGCCTATCCGTACAATGCACCGTGGGTCGGGGCGTGGCGCAGCCCGGTAGCGCACTTGACTGGGGGTCAAGGGGTCGCTGGTTCAAATCCAGTCGCCCCGACCATTTACAAAGGAACCCGAGGGCAGATTCTCGGATCTGCCCTTTTGTGATTGAGGAGGCGCGATGGCGGGCGTGATCCTCGTCACCAACGACGACGGGGTGCACGCACCGGGCCTGGCCGCGCTGGCGGCGGCTCTCGAGCCTCTCGGCGAGGTGTACGTGATCGCGCCCGACCGCGAGCAAAGCGCGGTGGGGCACGCGCTCACCTTGCACCGGCCGCTGCGCGTTGAGACGCTCGCTGAGCGGCGCTTCGCGGTGAACGGGACACCGTCGGACTGCGTGAACCTGGGTGTGCTCGGACTCTTGCCGGAGACGCCGGTGCTGGTGGTGTCGGGCATCAACCACGGCGCGAACCTGGGCGACGACGTCACCTATTCAGGGACGGTGTCGGCGGCGATGGAGGGCACCCTCCTGGGCGTGCGCTCCATGGCGGTGTCCCAGGCCGAGCCCGACCCAGGAGTGGGCTTCGACGCGGCGGGGGAAGTGGCGCGGGCGGTGGCCACGCGGCTCCTGGTGGAGGGCCTGCCGGCGCAGACGCTCCTCAACGTGAACGTGCCGCCGGCGCGGCCGCAGGGTATCCGGATGACGCGGCTGGGCCAGCGCGTGTACAGCGCGAAGGCGATCCGCGAGGTAGATCCGCGCGGGCGACCGTACTACTGGATCGGCGCGGGCCCGCCGGTGTGGGCGGAGGACGAGGGCACGGACATCGCGGCGGTGCAAGCGGGTTGGGCCTCGGTGACGCCGCTACACCTGGACCTCACGCATCATGGCGCCCTGCGCGCGATGGGGAGCTGGGAGTCGAGCCTCAACGCGCAGTTCCGCAGGCGGAGCCGGTGATCGCGCGGGGATCGGAGCCGGCCGCCCACGACCGCACCGCGGCCGCGCGCGATCGGATGGTGGAGGAGGTGGCCGGGCGCGGCGTCACGGACGCGCGCGTGCTGGTGGCGATGCGGAAGGTGCCGCGGCACCGCTTCGTGGAGGAAGCGCTCCGCGACCGAGCCTATGGCGACTATCCGTTGCCCATCGGTGAAGGGCAGACGATCTCGCAGCCCTACATCGTCGCGCGGATGACGGAGTTGTTGCGGCTGAGCGGTCTCGAGAAGGTGCTGGAGGTGGGCACCGGCTCGGGCTATCAGGCGGCGGTGCTCGGGCAGTGCGCGGCGCGGGTGTGTACGGTGGAGCGGCTTCCGCGCCTGGCCGCACGCGCCCGCCAGACGCTGGAAGAGCTGGGATACTCGAACGTGTGGGGGCGCACGGCCAACGGGACGTTCGGATGGCCCGACCAGGCGCCGTTCGACCGGATCCTGGTGGCGGCGGGCGGTCCTGCGGTGCCGCCGCCCTTGTTCGAGCAGCTCGCCGAAGGTGGACTGATGGTGATGCCCGTGGGGGGACCGGACACGCAGCGGCTGCAGCTCATCGAGAAGGTGCGGGGCGAGATGCGCGTCACCGAGGACTCCGGATGCGTGTTCGTGCCGCTCATCGGGAAATACGCGTGGCAGGGATGATGCCGACGTCGGGCGAGCCATGCGAGGACGGGGCGTAGCGCAGCTTGGTAGCGCGCCTGCTTCGGGAGCAGGAGGTCGCTGGTTCAAATCCAGTCGCCCCGACCATTTCTCCCCTTCACGAGACCTCCCGGGTCTCCGCACCGCGGTGCGGCCGCCGACACCATGCGCATCGCCAACATTCCGACTGATCGCGCGATGAGCAGCGAGCCCCGCACCGCGGCCGAGATCTTCGTCGACGGCATCGTCCAGGGCGTCGGCTACCGCAACTTCGTCGAGCGCAAGGCGAGCCAGCTCGGCCTGGCCGGCTTCGTCATGAACCTCAAGGACGGGCGCGTACGCGTGCGCGTCGAGGGCAAGCGGGGCCTGATCGAGGAACTGGCGCGCGACCTCGAGAAGGGTCCGCCGCTTTCGCGCGTCCAGACCGTGGCGGTCATGTGGCGGCCGGTCACCGGGCGGTTCCGCTCGTTCGGGATCCGCTACGCGGAGTTCGATCCATGAGCCTCGGACGCCGGCGTGCCCGGCGGGCGATCGGGGTGGGTCTCCTCGTGCCGGGGCTCGTCCTCGCCTCACCACCGGACGCCGGCGCCGCGGAGGTGCCGGCGAAGCCTCCGGAGAAGCAGCCGAGCGCCAAGGCCACCACGCCCGCCCGCCGCGCCGGGGCGCCCGCTGCGTCACCGGGCGAGCCCTGCGTGCACGTGGTGCGCCCCGGAGAGTCGGTGAGCCGCATCGCGCTGCTCTACCGCGTGCCGCGCCAACGCCTGATCGACACCAATCGCCTGGCCCGGCCCGAGACCCTTCGCGTCGGCCAGCGGCTGATCGTGCGCGGCTGTGATCGGAGCCGCCCGGGCGGCAGCGCGACCGCGGAGGCAGTGACCCAGCCCGATGGCTCCCTGCTGGCCCTGGTGGGCCCACGTCGTGTCCCCACGCGGCTATACCTCGACGTCCCCGAGTTCGGCCGCGGCGCGATTGACTTCATCTGGCCCGTGATCGGGCCGGTGGTGTCGAGCGTGGGCCGGCGGCGCAGCGGCTGGCACGCGGGGATCGACATTCGCGCGGAGGCGGGGACGCCGGTCTATGCCGCCGCTCCCGGCACCGTACAGTTCAGCGGCTGGGCGCGGGCCTACGGTCACGTGGTGATGCTCGAGCATTCAAACGATTTCGTGACCATTTACGCCCATAATCTTGAGAATCTGGTCAAGGTCGGTGACGCCATTGATGCGGGTACCGTCATCGCCTCCGTTGGACGGAGCGGTCGCGCCACCGCCCATCACCTCCACTTCGAGATCCGCCAGGGGGGCATGGTCTATAACCCGCTCTTTCTCCTGCCGCGCCGCGACCTGGTCATGGCGGGCGCCGGCGAGATGCCGGAGCCGGACGAGGACGATGAAGACGAGTGAGGCCGAGGAGCCGGAGGAAGGGCTCCAGGACGTGGAGGCATCCCTCGAGGGCCTGCTCGCCGCCGGCGGCGCCACGCTCACCGGCGGCCGTGAGTCGCGCGAGGCGGTGGAAAAGCACCGCGCCATCCTCGGCCTGTACCTGGACGAGATTCGCCGCATCAAGCTCCTCGATGCCGCCGGTGAGCAGGCGCTCGCCAGGAAGGTCCGTGCGGGCGACGCCGATGCCGAGCGACAGCTGGTCGAGGCCAACCTCCGGCTCGTCATCAGCCTCGCCCGCCGCTACGTGCACCGCGGGCTCTCGCTACTCGACCTGATCGAGGAAGGCAATGTGGGCCTCCTCCATGCGGTGCGCAAGTTCGATCCTGACCGCGGCACGCGCTTCTCGACCTACGCCACCTGGTGGATCCGCCAGGCCATCACGCGCGCCCTCGCCAACCAGGCGCGCATCGTCCGGCTCCCGGTCCACGTGGAGCTCCTGCTCTCGCAGTACGTGAAGGCGCGCACCGCGCTCACGCAGGAGCTGGGGCGCGAGCCCACGCTGGTGGAGGTCGCCGCGCGGCTCGGCCGGACGCCCGAGCAGATCGAGGACCTCGAGCCCCTGCGCCAGCAGCGGACCCTGTCCCTCGATGCCCCCGTGGGCCGCGACGGCACGGGGAGCCTGCAGGACGTCATCCGCGATCCGGAGGAGCGACCAGGAGGCGGGCTTGCCGCGGCCCTGCGTGCACGCGCCGACTTGGCCGGCGTCCTCGCCGATCTGCCCGATCAAGAGCGCCGTGTCGTCACTCAGCGCTTCGGGCTCGGCGGGGTCGAGCCGCAAACTCTGGAAGCTATCGGCAAGCAGTTGGGAGTCACCCGCGAGCGCGTCCGCCAGATCGAGGCGGCCGCGCTCAAGCGCCTGGGCGCGCTGCTCGCAGCGCGTGGCGTCGATCCGTCGGACCTTCTCTGAGAGGAGACCATGGTCAAGAAGAAGCTGCCGCCTGCGCCACCGCCGTCGAAGCCCGCGCCACCACCCTCGAAGCTGCGCCGATCCGGGACCGCCCGCATCGTCAAGAAGGGCGGGCCCGCGCCGCACGTGCTCTTCATCGTCGCCACCGACCAGCTGCGTGTCTATCAGCACCTGGAGCAGGAGATCGCCAAGCTCAAGAACGTCGAGCTCATCACCGACCGCCGCCGGAAGCCGCGCCGCCATCGCGAGGTAACCATCGCCGTGGAGCGCCGGCGCGACGACCGCCGCAAGCGGCCGGACGTGGAAAAGCAGCTCCGCCAGCTCGGCTGGTCGCTGGTGCGCACGGTGAAGATTCCCCCCAGCTGAGGGGCAGGGAGGTGCCATGTCCGAGCCCACGATGGAGGGCCTCGCGCGGCGGGTGGAACAGCTGGAGCGGGACAACCGACGCTGGCGGCGCGGGGCGACCCTGGGCCTCCTGCTGCTCGTGAGCGGGGGCCTGCTCGGCCAGGCGCCCATCGTCCCCGGGGCCGCGAAGGCGCTCGAGGCCGAGCAGTTCAACCTGCGTGACGGGCGCGGCAATCTCCGCGGCTCACTGGGCGCCGCCACGGACGGCACCGCCAGCCTCGTCCTCTACAATACGGCCGGCATGCGCCAGGCCGGGCTCGGCGTCCTGCCCGACGGCACCGCCAGCCTGTTCCTCGGCAGTCCCGCCGGCCACACCGCGACCGAGCTCACGCTGTACCGCGACGGCACCCCCAGCCTGGTGGTGCGCGACCGCGCGGGCAAGACGCGCGTGCTCCTCGGTGCCGCCGCCGACGGCCAGCCTTTTATCTACTTCCTCGACGCCGCGGGGGCCAATACCTGGAAGGCGCCGTGAGGGCGCGCACCAACGGTCGGTCCCCGTGATGGAGCGACGCGTCCTCCTGGCGATGGTCCCAGGTAGCCTTATCGCATTGCCAGTCGCCCCGAGGTGCGAAGGGAGGAGGACCGATGCCATCGAAACGGAATCCGGCCCCACCAAAGAAGGCCCTGCGCAAGCCGCTGACCGAGGAGCGCGCCCGTGACGCGATCGCGCGCGAAGAGTCGATCCCCGGCGATAAGGTGCGCATGACTTTTCGCGTCGTGCTGGCGCGCCAGGACGCCGAAGCCCTCGCCGCCCGGGCGATCCGCGAGGAGAAGAACATCGTCACCCTGGTGACAGAGATTCTCGAGGCCGCCGCGGCGATGGGCCAGGGGGGTCCGTGATCGCGACGACGCCGCTTACCGGGTGCAACATCACGCGCGTGACCTTTTGTCGATTTGTTCTCGAAACAGATGGAGTTGCTCAAGCAGGTAGTTGCAGGTCTCAAACGTGTGGCGTGAGGTAGTCCGCCTCGAGCAGCTCGGCCTGGAAGGGCAGGGTCGTGGTCTACGCTCCGGCTCGGGCGTGCGCCAGGCGGAGCCCTTCGTTGATCCGCGGTACGGCCCCGGGAGCCCGAACCCTCGCCAGGTCCAGCAGCTCGCGCGCCTCATTTTCCGTGCCGACGAATGAGAGGAAGGTCCCGCGAAGCGGTTGAGGTCGCTCGAGCCGAATGACGGCCTCGAGACGGGACAACAGACTCGACCCCGGATCCACCCAGGCGAGGAGCTTGACGAGCTCTTCCTGCGTGAGTTCCACGTCGACGGTCTTACCCGCGGTCGTCATGGCCGTCCCTCCGGCGCTGCCTCGTCCGAGGAGTACAACACGCGTGGCCCACGTATTTAAACCCACGAAAGGTGTCTATGGCTCGGCGCAGAGGGAGGGCCCGTGATGGAGCGACGCACCTTCCTGGCGCTAGTCCCGGCGGGTCTCCTCGCCGCGCCGGTCGCGGGTGGCGCGCAGCTGGCCGCGAAGCTGTGGCGGATCGGGTATTTGGACCAGGGATCCCTAGTCAACAACCGGCTCTACGTGGACGGGCTCAGGCAAGGGCTGGGCGACCTCGGCTGGGTCGAAGGGCGAACCATCGTCATCGAGAGCCGGTTCGCCGAGGGCAAGACGGATCAGCTTCCCCGGCTCGCGGCCGAGCTCGTGCGCTCCAAGGTGGATGTGATCGTCACCTCGACCACCCCGGCGGCCCTGGCGGCCAAGCATGCCACCGCGACGGTCCCCATCGTCATCGGATTCGTGGCCGATCCGGTCGGGAGCGGCATCGTCGTCAGCCTCGCGCGCCCCGGCGGGAACATCACCGGGTGGACACACTCGGGCCGCGAGCTTCGCGCCAAGTACCTGGAGCTGCTCAAGGCCGCCGTTCCCAGCGCGACGCGCTTCGGTGTCCTCTGGAACCCGGCGAACCAGGTCCATCAACCCTCGATGCAGAACATCGAAGCCGCCGCCCGGCAACTCAAGGTGGAGCTGCACCTGGCAGGCGCGCAGGAATCCAAGGAGCTCGAGCGCGCCGTGTCGGGGCTGATGGAGAAGCGCGTCCAGGCCCTCGTCGTCTTCCCCGACGGCATGTTCCAATCTCACACATCGCAGATCGTCGCGCTTGCGGCGCGACACCGGCTCCCCGCCGTGTACGGTCTCAGGGAATTCGCGGAGGCCGGAGGTCTGATGGCCTATGGGGCCAATGTGGCCACAATGCACCGGGAGCTCAGCGCGTCTCTGGTGGACAAGATTCTCAAGGGGGCCAGGCCGGCAAGCCTTCCCGTCGCGCAGCCGACCAAGTTCGATCTGCTGATCAACCTCAAGACGGCCAAGGCGCTCGGCCTGAGGATCCCGCCGTCGCTTCTGGCCCGGGCAGATCAGGTGATCGAGTGATGGACCGCCGCGCGTTCCTTGCTGGTGCTGCCGGGCTCCTGGCCGCGCCGCTCGCCGCCGTGGCGCAGCCGGCGGGGAAGGTCTGGCGGATCGGACTCCTCGTCCCCGGCCTGCCGCCCGGCTGCGGCAGCGAACAGCCGACCAAGTTCGAGCTGGTGATCAATCTCAAGACCGCGAAGGCACTCGGCCTCACGATCCCGCCGTTTGTGCTTGCGCGGGCGGATCAGGTGATCGAGTGACTGTGGCAGAACCGGACGCATCCGAACCGTGACCGATCAGGGTGTGGTCGTCCTCGGCATCCCAATCCCGTCGTCCTCTCCGTTATTCCTAAGCATCGTGGCGGTACATGTGGTCGCGGGCCTTATCTGTACCGTCGCGGGAATCGTGGCCATGCTGAGTCCAAAAGGTCCCGGCCGGCATCCGTCTGCAGGGACGCTCTACTACTGGAGTCTGGTGGTGGTCTTCCTGACCATGGCCGCCCTGTCCATCCTCCGCTGGCCAGCGAACACGCACCTCTTTATCCTAGGCGTCCTGTCATTTGTCGCCGGCGTAATCGGCCGGATAGCAAGACGGTCCCGCTGGCCGAGCTGGCTTCCGGTGCACGTCACGGCCATGGCCGTGTCGTACATCGTGCTTCTCACCGCGTTCTACGTGGACAACGGGCCGCATCTGCCGCTGTGGCGTTCGCTGCCACCGCTGGCGCACTGGCTCCTGCCGAGCCTTGTTGGTCTTCCCATTCTGGTCTGGGTGCTGCGACGCCACCCACTAATTCGGCGCGCTCGCAGCGTTCCGTAGCCCTCCGTGAACCCTGAGGAGAAAAGGGCGGCTGCTGCTGACGGGCCAGACCGAATGTCGGTAGCGAACGTAGGCCTTGCGTGACTTGTCGTGCACCCGGCGTGGTTTGAAATGGCCTGGAATACCAGCCGTGCCTCTTGACACGAAATAGGATATTACTATAGTAATGAGCCCACGGAAGAAGATGAGCGCGACGATTCGGAAGCTACGGGAGCGTCACAATATGACCCAGGCGGAGCTCGCTAAGAGGGTGAAGGTGACGCAGGGCTATATCTCGCAGCTTGAGGCCGGGACCAAGAAAGAACTGGGAGCGAAGGTTGCCCTGCGGCTCGCGGATGCTTTAGGCGTGCCAGTGACGGAGTTGTTGGGTTGAGCAGAATTTGCGCAGAGTCCGCGGGGCCGCGATGAGCCCTGACCTCGACGCCCGCGAGCTTCACCGCGTCATCACCGCTAGCGTGCGCGAGCTGCTCGAGACCGCCCGGCTCGAGGCGCAGGCCGGCCCGATGGACGTGGCCGAGATCGAGCGCCTCATCTTCCGCGCCGCCGCGCCCATCGTCCACAGCGTGTCGCCGTTGACCGAGGCGCAGCGCGGCGAGCTGCTCCCGAATATCGTCCGCGTCATGCTGGCGGCCTTCCTCGAGGCGCACGCGCGATGACGGCCACCGCCCGACACTCTACGGCTTCAAAGACCCGGCAGGATCTCGCGCGGCAGCTCGAGGGGCCGGGAGAAACAGGAGAAGCAAATGTTTGACGAACGGGAGCGGAAGTTACTCCGGGCCTTCTCGGACGTGGTGCGGTTCGAGATCGACGCGCTCCATGACCGCTATGAGACCCTGAAACTCAAAGAGCACGCGCTCCATCTAGCGCTCGTGCGCAAGGGTGTGCTCACCATCGAAGAGTGGAATAGCGCGGTCACCGAAGCGCGCGCCGAGATCGCCATCCAGCTGGCCACAGCTGACATCACGTCGGGGCGAGTCCAGGAACGACAAGCGGTTGCTGCGGATCTGGACATGTACTGGGCGGCTGCCCAAGAGCCCGACGGAGCATTTCTCCAGCCGGTCCTCCGTGTGCTCATCAAGATGCTCAACTTGCCGGAGGAGGGGCGATGATCGCCGCCATCTACGCCCGCAGGCGCACCGACCGAGGAGTAGGGGAGGGAGCACGACGACCCTACTTCTTCTCGCGAGCCCGCTTGAGCGCCCGCTCGATCGCGGGCAGCGCCTCCGGGGCGTGGACGAGCGCGAGAGCGCGCAAGCCGAGGGCGTCTGTCACGAAGCCGGTGAAGGGGTAGGGGCCCACCTTGCATTTGCGTGCGCTCGTCTCGGGCTCGACGACCCGGAGCAGACGGGCCGCTACGCGGGAACTGTTCCTTGCGTGTACGTGGCCGAGATCGAGCGCCTCATTTTCCGCGCTGCCGCGCCCATCGTCCACAGCGTGTCGCCGTTGACCGAGGCGCAGCGCGGCGAGCTGCTCCCGCATATCGTCCGCGTGATGTTGGCGGCCTTCCTGGAGGCGCAAGCGCGATGACAGCCTGGCAAGATCCCACGCGGCTGCACGAGTGGTCGGGGGAGGAGCCGATCAAATGACGCTAGACGGGTTTGGTCCGCTCCAGCTCCCACGCCGCGAAGCACCGGAAGTGCAGGTGGTGCGTTTGCTTTCCGCCGACGACTCTACGGAGATCGTCGAAGTGGATCTCCAGTGCCACCTGCTTGCTTGGAATCGTGACCTCGCAAACCGCGCAGAGTTCCCCGCGGCCCGGCCCGCCGTAGGTGCGATCGGCCGCCCGCCCGGGCAAGCGTCTGTGCGAAATCGCCACGCGCACCTTCTCGCGGAGAAGCAGCTCGTCAGACATGTGGCTAGACATGTTGATAACCATAGTCGCGCTTCTTTTCGCCGAGCGCCAGAGCCAATGACGGACAGTTTTCGAGCTCTGCAAATAGAGAAATGCGGAACACTCTGCGCGTATGGGCTACGCCTCGCGAGCCCGCTTCAACGCCCGGTCGATCGCGGGCACGGCGTCCGGGGCATGGACGAGCGCGATGCTGCGCAAGGCGAGCCCGTCCGTCAGAAAGCCGGTGAAGAGATAGGGGCCCCGCTTGCCTTTGCGTGCGCTCGTTTCGGGCTCGACGACCCGGAGCAGACGGGCCGCTACGCGCGAGCTGTTCCTTGCGTGTTTCAAGAGCACGAGGTATTGCGCCTCGCTCAGCTCGATCTGAACGGGCAGGGGCTTGGTGGTCGCCACAGTGCCGCCGATAACAGCACGCCGTCTATAGCTCGTCAACCCATCGACCGAGAGCAGCAGGGGAGGGGATGATGGCCAAAATCGTCACGCGCGTGTGGACCAGCCGCGGGCCCCACCGGCAAGAGGATCCGCCACGTGAGCTACGGCTATGACGTTCGGATCGACGGCCGGCGTGAACACACGGTATCAACCGAGTGGACGACGCAGGCCGAGGCGCTCGAGGCGCTCGGCAACCGGCTCAAGGATGCTGAGCACGGCAAGGTGAGCAAGCCCGCGGATGCCACGCTGGGCGCGCTGGTGGAGACCTATCTCCAGTAAAGGCCGAGAAACACAAGCGCTCGCTCCGAGAGGATCGCTGCATCCTGAAAACGCGCCTGCTGCCCGCCTTCGGCGCCGAGCTGCCAGCGCGTCGGCTCACCGAGCAGCTCATCGCGCAGTCGAGCGGCGGCGCACGGGGCAGTGAGTGTGTTCACCGTCGCTAACGAGCTCACGGTGCTGCGGCACATGCTGCGCCTCAGCCGTCGGTGGGGCTATCTCTCACAGGTGCCCGAGATCGACATGCCGAAGAAGCCGGAGGGGCACCGGCGGTTTTTGGACGAAGCCGAGATCGGGCAGCTCCTCACGGCGTGCCGCGAGTCGCGCAATCCCTACCTTCCCGCGATCACCACGCTCGCGCTGCACACGGGGATGCGCAAGGCCGAGATCCTCGGGCTCGAGTGGGCGCGCGTGGATCTCTCGACCTCGCGCCTGACGCTCTACAGGACGAAGAGCGGCAAGCCGCGCGGCCATCCCCATCAACCGCGCGGTATACGGCGCGCTGGTGGCGTTGGAGCCCGACTAGGCCCGCCGTGAGGGCCTCGTGTTCACGCGGCGCGACGGCGCGGCGTGGGGCAGATTCGCTCGGCCTTCGCCAAGGCCCTTGAGCGGGCCGGCATCAAGGGCTTCCCGTTCCACGATCTTCGGCACACGGCGGCGACCATCTGGTCATGCGGGGGGCGAGTCTCAAGGACGTGCAGGAGCTCCTCGGGCATTCCGATCTCAAGATGACGCAGCGCTATGCGCACCTCAGCCCGGCCTATCTCCGCGGAGCCGTGGATCGCCTCGACGGGCTCGCGGGTGGGCACATAGATGGGCACAAAGTGCTAAAATGACCTCGACGCCGGACGCTGCGTCTCGCACGTCTGCGCAAGTGGTTGAAGTATCAGCCGCTGGTGGGGACGCCCCCGTAGCTCAGTTGGATAGAGCAACAGTTTCCTAAACTGTGGGTCGCCTGTTCGATTCAGGCCGGGGGCACCACTTCCCACCGAATAGGAAGGCGTCTTTGACACCTGAGCAGCGCAGTGAGCTTGTCCGGAAAGCAGCCCGGGCTCGCTGGTCGAAGGCGAAGCGGGCGAAGTAACGTCACCTCGGCTCAGCCGACCACAACCGTTCGCACACCTCGATCTGCTGCGTCCACGTCGCGTGCAGCTCGCGGTGAACGACCGCGATCTCAGGATGGAAGTCCCGGTAGTGCTCCGGATCGTCACCGCCGCACGGCAGACTCGGCGGGATCGTCTTCAGGTTCAGGCGTTCGTACCAGCCTCCGCAGCCGAACTCCGACCAGGGGATCATCGGCGACTTGAGCGAAAGTGCTTCCTGAGATAGGCGGCGAGGCTGGCCTCGTCGTCGCCGCGCGCCTCCGCGTGCGTCTGCCAGGACGTCCCGTCGAATTGATAGTGCGACCAGCGCCCCCCGAAGACCTGGATGCGGTCGAGGAGATGCTCCCCGTGCGCGAAGAAGCAGGTGCCGCGCGTCGTGGGCACCTGCACCCAGCCGTGCGTTTCGAGGACTTGGAGGTACGCCGTTAGCATTTGGTCTGGCTCTCCTCCCTCGACTAGGAGTGCAATCGAAGCACCACTCCAAAATCGCCAAAAACGTCGCGGGGATGCCAGACTTCTCCTGGCCTCGAAGGCATCACATTTGCGGGGTGGCTCACGTGTTCTGGAGCCCGGCCGGCAGGCTCGCCGCCGACCAAACCGCGAGGCGGCAGGCGCACTACGCGTGTATCGTGTTCGCCTCAATCTCGACGGGACGCTCCACCATCGCGGCGACGAGCCGCCACTAGAGCCCGAGGCATACGACTCCCAACACGACGGCCAGCCCCGTCGTACTCCAGGCGACAGCCGCTCCACAGGCGAGGAACGGGGCGAGCGGTAGAGCGGCGAAGCAGAGCGTGCTCCTTACAGGATCGCCCTGACCGCCTGCTCTGGATGCCGTAGTGCTGGAATCGAACGCAACCAGGAGGTGCGGCCCGGGCGCTTAAATGTCATCGCCGGGCTCGTGGCCTTGGTTCTCGTCGGAGCTGTCCTGTGGATCATGTTCTACGGCCCGCGGGCAACGCGGGGTGTCGCCAGCGTCGCCAGCACCGAAACCTCCACCGCTCCGGCGACGAGCGAGAGCACCACGAGGAACAGCACGAGGTTGATCCAGTCGGCCATCAACCCGCCTCCCCGAGGATCGGCACCAGCTGCGCCGTCTCGCCATCCACGGGAATGACAACCCACTCGCGCATGTGGCCGCACCACTCGACCCTATGCCTGAACCGTGGAGGCTCCCCCATGTACCCGCGGGAGCCGACGCTTTTCGATCCCCGCCCGTACCGGAACACCGACCCACGGACGTTCAGCTCTCTGCTCTGCGACTAAGCGGAGTCTGCTGACCCGTTCGACTCCACACGCCGAGGGCGAGGGGTCCACCCGGGATGAGTCCGATCCGGTACATCTGCCCTGCCGGTTGCGCCTCGGCGGCGAGCGGTGTGGTAAGCAGCGCGGCAGCACCGGCAAGGAACGCGCGGCGATCGGTCACTCGATCACCTGATCCGCCTGCAAGAGCAACGACCGCGGGATCGTCAGGCCGAGGACCTTCGCGGTCTTGAGGTTGATGATCAGCTCGAACTTTACCGGCGCCTGGACGGGAAGCTCGTTCGGCGTCGCACCCTTGAGGATGCGATCCGCATAAGTCGCCGCGCGCTGGAAACTATCGAGCAGGTCATTTCCGTAGGACAGCAGCCCGCCCAGTTCAATGAAATCACGAAACGGATAGACGGCAGGAAGACGGTAGCGAGCAGCCAGCGATGTAATCCTTTCGCGATGGGTGACCAGGAATGAATCCGTCATCACGACGAGTCCACCATTCGGCGTGCGTGCCTGTGCTGCAATGGCGGATTCGAGCTCTGAGGTGTTGCGAACAGGGGTGGGAATCGCTTCCATGGCGACGGAGGCAGCGGCGGCTTTGAAGGGGCCCAGATAATATTCCGCAAAGGGCGCCGTTGCCGGGTTGAAGATGAAGGCGACCCGGGCGACACGCGGCGCAACCTCCTTGAGCAGCTCCAGCCACTTGCTGGCCATTGTCGGCTCAATGTTGGTAAACCCGGTGACGTTGCCACCAGGCCGCGGAAAGCTCGCAACGAAGCCGCTGCCGATCGGATCCGAAACGACCGCGAAGACGATGGGGATGGTGCGCGTGTGTTGCAGCAAAGTCGCCGTGGTAGGGGTGTTATGTGAAAGAATGAGGTCGGGCTGTAGCGCGACAAGCTCCTTCGCGAATCGTTGCATCGCTGGCGCGTCGGACGACGTCGCCCAGCGAATATCGATGCGGACGTTGCGGCCCTCCGTCCACCCGAGCGTCTGGAGCCCCTTGCGGAACGCCCCGACGCGGGCCTGTGCTGGCGGGTCCCTCTCGGCAAGCCCCATCAGCACCCCGATCCGCCGCATCTGACTTGTTTGCTGGGCCCCGGCGGCGAGCGGCGCGGTAAGGAAACCTCCTGAGACCAGCGCGAGGAGCGTGCGTCGCTCCATCACGGGTCCCTTTTCAGTGCCGCTTTGAGCAGCCCCCGGATCGCCGCGTCGAGCTCCCGCCGGGCCTCCGACTTCCGCTGCCGGCTCCGAACGGCCCGACACCGGCCCCTGCACACCGCCTGGCCGGCGTGGATCGGCACCTTCTGGCACACGGGTCATAGCCGGGAGGCTAGCACGTCCTCAGGCGGTACTCCGGATCGTCGTCGACAGGACGATGGTCAAGGGCATGGTCGGTCTCCCGCCCGACAAGGTGCACTGCAGCACATACGTGGCTTGCATTCCGTCGGGCGCGCCCAGCAGCGGCACCGGTTACACATCGCATGTGGGCCACTCCTTCGACCAGACGTCGTAGCATTTGCGATGGAGCCGGATGGTGCCGCCGCCGGGCAGGTCGCATTCGACTTCGACGTCGCTGGCCGCGATGGGCCTCTCGCATGCCACGCAGATGCCGCCGGTTCCGGGCCCATACCAAGTCATGCGGCAGTGCACCTTCGGGAGAACCCCGGCAAGGATCTTCTCCCGGATCGCGTGCCGCAGATCGTCGGATGGGCTCATGGCGAGGAGCATACGCCAGGCCGCTGGCTTCCACCTTGGAGCCAAGCCCGGCGATCTCCCCATGGAGCAACCCGCGAAGTTCGAGCGGGTCATCCACCTCAAGAGCGCCAAGGCCCTCGGCGTGACCATCCCGAAGTCCCTCCTACTCCGAGCAGATCAGGTGCTCGACTGGCTCTCCCGGGGCCCCACCCGAGCATCCCCCTCCCACCTCGCCTCAGGTCCGGCACGGGCTGTATGTCCCCGTTCCGTGTGCACTTTATGTCGGTGTCATCTCCTTGACAGTCGATTCTCCTCGAGGACTATTCGCAAGTGCGCAATCTGTTTAGGGATTCCCCTTGGCCTGCACCTTGCTAGGATATGGAGCATGATTCAGGGGGGGTCTCGATCTCTGCCGAAGGCCGGCGCGGGGTGCGCTGGGTGGCGCGCGCGATCGGCTTTGCCCTACTCGGCATCGCGGCCGTCGCGGGCGCCACCGTCGGGCTCGAGGCGCAGGGGCGTCAGCCGCTCACGGGGCGCGTGGTGCGCGTCATGGACGGCGACACCATCGCGGTGCGCGTGGACAAGCGTGTTTTTACCGTGCGCTACATCGGAACCAACACGCGCGACGCGCGCATGCCCGGGGATAGTGTGGACGCGGGCCCCACCGAGGCGGCCGAGTTCAACCGTGCCCTCGTACTGGGGCAGACGGTGCGGCTCGAGATGGACGCGCAGGAAAAGGACGCGCAGGGCCGCCTGCTCGCCTACGTCTACGTCGGGGACCTGATGGTCAATGCCGAGCTCGTTGCCAATGGGTACGCCGAGGTCGCCATCAAGCCGCCGAACGTGATGCACGAGGAGATGCTCCAGCAACTGCAGCGCCAGGCGCGGCTCCTCAAGGTGGGGCGCTGGCGCGACTCGCCCTACGTCGGGCGCGAGCCCGGCAGCCGCCGCGCCGGCGCGCCTCCGAAGCAGTCCGCCTCCGCCGGCGATCCCAAGACGGCTCCGGCCGGACGCACCTTCGGCACGGTGGACCGGCCCGGGGCGGCGCCTCACGACGCGTGGACCTGCCCCATCTCCCATCCCGTCAAGGGGGCCGTGAACCCCAGCAATACCGGAGAGCGGCTCTACCACCTGCCGGGAGGCGAGGCATACGCGAAGACCCAGCCCGAACGCTGCTACGCCAACGCCGAAGAGGCGCGCGAGGACGGGACGCGCCGCGCTCAGCGCTGAGCGGCCTCAGCCTCCCGGCGGCCGGTAGCCCGCGCCCTGGGCGAGCAGCATCGCGTCGAACCCCTCATCGGGGGACAGGAGGTGCGTGGTCTTGATATCCTTCACCGCGCCCCCGGCCGCCACCGCCATCGAAGCTGCCGCGGCGTTGACGTTGTCGGGAACGTCGAAGAACACCACGACGTCGTAGTCCCCCCAGCAGTAGTACCAGGCGTGAACCTTCCCGCCGAGCTTCTCGATTACGGGCCGTAGCGCCTCCATCCGATTCTCGGGCCGCTGCACGAGCCGGCTCCACGCCGTGCTCGTGTAGGACGCCTGCACCATGTAGGTCGGCATGGTCACCTCCTTGCCCCCGGCGAGTCGGGGGTGAGGCCACCGTAGTCCTCCGCGGCGTGAAGGGCAAGGAGCGCCGCGCCGTGGGGTAGGGAACCCGCACTCGTCGCGACGCGCCCGGCGCCGCTCCCGCCCGGGGAGCGAGCCCGTCGGCATTCTTTACGGGTCGGGGGCCACGCGGGTGACCCGAGCCTCATGTGCGCGTTTTTACTTGCCGGCCCAGAAGGGCATCATTCATGCACTATAGGGGTCGGCCACGGTGGAGGTGCGCCGAGGTACGAAAGATTGATAGGTGAGTGACGGGCATCGTATGGCGGAACTGCTCTTCCTGGTGGCGCGCAATCATGTCGACATCCTGAGCCACCTGAGCCACGAGTTCGCGGGCGGCGACGTGCACATCCTGATCGACCGACGCTACGGTGAGCGCCGCCGCGCGAATGCGGGCGCGAGGGCCGCGCACGAGCGCCGCGGGCGCGATCGCCGCGCGCGCCGCGCCACCGATCGTGAGCTGCGCTCGATTGGCTATTCGATCGTCACGCTGGAACCAGCGGAGGGGCAGTTCTACCAGCCCAGCGCCCCCGCCAATCCCATGGCGGTGCGCGAGGTGACCGGCTACCTCCGCGATCGCTTCCGCTTCCACACGCCGGTCCCCTCCTGGGACGTCCGCCGCGACGGGCAGGGCTTCGTCCTCCTCAACGAGGAGGGCCGGCCCGCCCACCGGCTGCTCTTCGCCAAGGAGTTCCTGGACTACTACGGCAGTACCGGTGCGGAGCGCATCAGCCGCCTCCTCGACGAGTGGCAACTCACCCAGCAGGTCACGATGGCCGGCCACGAGATCATTCTCATCTCCTCCTACGGGATCCGGATCGGCGACTGGTAGGCCCCTGCGCGGCCCTCCTCGGCCCGTCGCCCTCGCGGAACGCGCGGATTTCTTGACTCACGCGACGCCACCCCCTAGCATACGTGCGTGATGTGCATGGGGACGTGCTGGTGAGCCTGATGCGATCGGCCCTGGGCTACTTCGGCCTGATGGGCGCCGCGGGCGAGGGGAGTACCGAGCGCTCCACCCGTGCGGCGTCGCGCAATCTCCCCGGCGCAGCCATTGTCGCCTCGCGCCTGGTCTTGCGCGGTGAAGTGAGCGGCGAGGGCGATTTCCAGATCCTCGGCAAGTTCGAGGGGGAGATCAACGTCACCGGCAAGGTCCTGGTCGCCGAGGGCGCCGAGGTGGACGCCAACATCAATGCCGCCGCCATTCAGATTGGCGGTGTCGTGCGGGGGAATCTCTCGGCCACGACGCGCGTCGAGATCCTCCCCTCTGGCGTGCTCACCGGCACGCTCAAGACCGGCAGCTTCTCGGCGGCCGACGGCGCCTCCGTGAAGGGGGAGATCTGGGTCGCGCGCGGCGGCCAGCCCCGTCCGGCCTCCGCCAGCGCTAGCTGAGCGTGGGCGTGTTGGACTCGCTACGCGCGTTCCTCAGCGGCTCCCACGTCGCGCGGTGGGGCCTGTTCGCCATCGCGGCGCTCGTCGTCCTTGGCCTCATCGGATTCGGCGGCTGGACCTGGTATGGCTCCCAGCAGGCGCAGGGCGCCGCCGCCCTGGCCGCCGCCGTCGAGGTCGCGCAGAAAGCCCTGGCGCCCGGGGCCACCCCGGAGATGCGTGCAGGAGCGGCCCAGGCCCTCGAAGCCGTGATCGCCCAGCATCCCCGCTACGCGGGACTCCCGGAAGCCGCCTACCGGCTCGGCAACGTCCGCTACGACGGGCGGGAGTATGCCGCCGCGCGGGGCGCCTTTCAGATCGCCCTCGCCAAGGGCGCCACCGGCACGGTGCGCGGGCTGGCGGCGGCCGGGATCGGGTACACGTGGGAAGCCGAGAAGGACTACGCGAAGGCCCAGAGCGCCTTCGAGGCCGCCTTGGCCGGGCTCGGACCCAAGGACTTCCTCTACGAGGGCCTGCTCCTCGATCTCGCACGCACGCAGGAATTCGGCGGTCGGCGGGACGCCGCGGTCGAGACCTACCGGCGGCTCCTGAAGGACATGCCGGAGAGCCGCCGCGCCGACGACGTCCGGACCCGCATCGCCTCGCTCCAGAGCGCGTCGAAGTAACGCGGCCCACGCCCGCTCGCGCCCCGAGCGTTCGCCACCCCTCGCCAGCTTGTCACTTGTATCCGTGCCGCTCGCTGAGACACGCCAGCATCCGTTGATAGTCGCCGGGGCGGGCCGTGAACGAGATTCCGCCGTCTTCGCGAAGCTCGCCGAGTTGCGCGGTGGCGGCGACCTGCTGACAATCCTGAAGGCGGGGGACAAAGCCTAGGACTACCACGTTCCGGATGAAGGTTGCCCGGAACGCGAAGCGAGTAGAGTCCGATAAGGGATATTATGTCAACTAGCAGGAATGGCGTGCGGTGGCGAGCTGGCGGCGCCGCTAGAAGCCGGCTCCACGACCCAACGCTCCTCCCCGGGCCGGCGCGGGCCGCCGGCCGATAGGCGCGGGATCAACCTCACGCGTCCGGCGTGGCAATGCGGTGTGCCACCGCGGTCAGCCGCGCCGTCACGCGTCCGGCATCGGTGGTGACGGTCACGTCATAGAAGGCTGCGCGCCGGCCCCGCCGCCGCTCGCGGCACTCGGCGATGAGCCGCGACCCCGGAGCCGCCGCGGCCAGAAAGCTGATCGTAGCTGTGAGCGCGACCGCACGGCCCCCGTCGGTGTTGCTCGCGGCGCCGAGCGCGATGTCGGCGAGCGAGAAGACCACGCCGCCGTGGGGCGCGCCTTGATGGTTGAGCATGTGGGGGGCGAGGTCGAGCGCGACCCGGCAGTAGCCGGGCGCCAGGGCCAGGTACTCGACCCCGAGGGCCCGGGCCCAGGGCTCCTGCTGGAGCTCGGCCCGGAGGGCCGCCGGCACCGAGGGCCGGTCGGACCCGCTCACGTCGTCATTGCAGGGTCGCCGTCAGCGTGATGCCGGTCTCCGCGGAGGACTGCTCCTGCCGGACACCGAGGATCTGACGGGTCACCGCGTGCAGGCTGCTGGTCGCGCCGCCGATCTGCACGCGGCGGCCATTGGGCACCACCAGCTCGGTGGCGGCGTCCACGAGCTCCACGGTGCCACCGCCCCCAGGGGTGCTGTAGCTGAGCCAGGGCGTGAGCCGCACGCGGATCTGGCCGTTCGGCAGCACCGTCGGACGCACCGCGAGGCCGGTGCCGACGCTCTGCCACGCCACGCCCTGGGCCACGTAGCCCCGGCCGGTCGCATAGTCGTAGTAGGAGACGACCTGAGGATAGGGGATGTCCTGACTGACCATCATGGTCCCCTGCCCGCCGTCCTGGACCAGCACGAACACCCCGCTGCTCCGCGTGGTCGCGGTGGTGGTGTCCTCTACCGCGAGCCCGCCCGCGCCCCGCGGCGCCCGTCCCGGCTGGATCACCACTCCGCCGCTCCCCTGCGCGCCCTGCCGGCTCTGGGTCACCTGCTGGCGGATCTCGATAACGACTTTCACCGACCGCCCCGTCTGCGCGGCCACCGGGACTGATTCGAGGCTCAGGAGGAAGGCGAAGAGCAGGCAGAAGAGCCGAGCCAGGCGTAGCCCGGGGGAGGCGCCGGCCAGCAGCGTCCGGGCTTGGAGGACGAGCCCCGACCGCGACCGGGAACGAAGCATGGCGACGGCGACCCGGCCCCTGCTATCCGGGGATCTGGGCTTCTTCCGGCAGCTTGTCCCAGGCCGGCTGCCACTCCGGCACCCGGAGCCCGGCGGCGGCGGCGAGGGTCTTGACCTCGGCGGAGAAGGCGCGGCGTACCTCGTCGTTGTCGCGGGTCTTCAGCCGGAACTTCTGGTAGAGGCGGTTCTTCGGCGTGTTGGGCCGGCCGAAGATGTTCATGGTGCGCACGTACCACTTCTCCAGCGCGTCCTGGGCCTCGGCCCGCGTGGCGTCGCTGGCGGTGAGCCGCTGCACCCAGAGCTCGCCGTGGCGGATGTGCATCTTCTCTTCCTTGAAGATGCCCTCGATGGCGCGCGCCCACGGCCCGTAGGAGCACTGACGCACGTCCTCGAGCTGGTGACCGGCCCCACGATCCATGCAGAAGTTGAAGAACACGAAGTCGGACCAGCGGTCGATGGGGTAGTAGAAGATGTTGACGCGCTTGTCGCCGGCCACCCGCTCGGTGCCGATGTCGGCCTTGGCGTCGTCGAGGCGGAGAGTGAAGTCGTGCCGCGCGATGTGCGCGGGCACGTCCACCCCGAGGTCCTCGAGGAGCCCGTACATGACGTGCGCGTGGCGCACCTCGTCCTTCACGATCTGCGCCACCACGTGCTTCTCCTCGATGGTGGGCGCCTTCATGATCCACGGCACGTAGCCGAAGGCCCCCGCCAGCTCCGAGTCGGCCTGCATGGTCATGAGGTTGACGAGGCTCTGCCGATACGCCTCCGTCATCTCCACCGACGACTCGATGCGCTCGCCGGCCTGGATCCGCGCCAGAAGCCGCTCCTCGCTGGGTTCCCTGCTGGAGTCCATGACTAGCTCCTTTCCACCACCCGCACCGCCTTCCCCTCGCTGCGGGGGATGGTCTTGGGCGGGACGATGGCAATCTCCGGGTTGAGGCCGAGGTGGCCGCGCAGCCGTTCTCCCACCCGGGCGGCGAGGGCGGCGACCTCGGCTCCCCTGGCGTCGAAGCCCCCCCAGCCCCCCACGAGGCCCTCCGCGGGCTCCACGTGGACGGTGAGACGGGGAAAGCCCTGGGTCCGGTCCACCACCAGTTGATAGTGGGGGGCCAGCTCCACGATCGTCAATAGCGCCGCCTCCACCTGCGAGGGATACACGTTGACGCCCTTGATGACGAGCATGTCGTCGGTACGCCCCTTCACACGCGCCATGCGCACCGTGGTGCGCCCGCAGGCGCAGGCCTCGGGATTGAGGCTGGTGAGGTCGCCTGTCCGATAGCGCAGCATCGGCAGGGCCTCCCGAGTGAGCGCGGTGAGGACGAGCTCGCCCTCCTTGCCATGCCCCAGCGGCGCCCCGGTGGCGGGATCGACGATCTCGGGCAGAAAGTGATCGTCGTTGATGTGGAGGCCGTCGTGAGCCGGGCATTCGCTGGCCACCCCCGGTCCGATCAGCTCCGAGAGCCCGTAGAAGTCCGACGCCACCACGCCCCACAGCGCCTCCAGCTGGGCGCGCATCCCCTCCGTCCAGGGCTCGGCCCCGAAGAGGCCATAGCGGAGGCCGAGGCCGCGCGGGTCCTGGCCGGCCTCGCGCAGGGCCTCGCCGATGTGCAGCGCGAAGGACGGCGTGCAGGCGAGACCGTGGGGTCGGAAATCCTGGAGCAGCAGGATCTGGCGCAGCGTGTTCCCCGACGACACGGGCACCACCGTGAGCCCCATGTGCTCGGCGCCGTCATGGAAGCCGAGGCCACCGGTGAAGAGCCCATAGCCGTAGGCGATCTGGATGAGGTGGCCCGGCTCCGCCCCCCCGGCGGCCAGCGAGCGGGCCATGACTTCACGCCAGATGTCGAGATCGCGACGGGTGTAGCCCACCACGGTCGGCTTGCCCTTGGTGCCGGAGGAGGCGTGGATGCGCGCCAGCTCGTGCCGGGGCACCGCGAAGAGGCCCCACGGGTACTGCTCGCGGAGGTGGTCCTTGCGAGTGAACGGGAGGCGCGCGAGATCCTCGAGGGCGCGCACGGAACCTGCGCCCACCCCGGCGGTGGCCAGCGCCGCGCGGAAGAAGGGCACGTGCGTCGCCGCCCGATCCACCGTGTCGCGGAGCCGCGCGAGCTGCAACGCGCGCCGCGACTCCGGCGCCATCGTCTCCGCGTCCGGATTCCAGATCACGTCACGCGCCTCAGCGGACCACCACCGACTTGAGCAGCCAGGCCTGGCGCTCGAGGAATCGCGTGACGGTTTCGAGAAGACGGGGATCCGAGGCCCCGTCGAGGCAGATCCGATCGGGAAGGATGTACTGGACCTCCGGATAGGACACCAGCACCTTGAGCAGGGTGCGCACCTTGGGATCGGGCGCCAGCAGCCCGCCCCGTCCGGAATCGCCCGCGCCCGGGTCCCAGTCGTCCTGGAAGACGAGCCGCAGCTCGCGCCCCCTTTCGCTCATCTCCGGAGGCCCGCGTAGAGCTCGACCATGGCGGCCACCTGTCCCGTCGCGGAGAAGGCCCGCTCGGCGACCCGGCGGCCCGCCGCGCCCATGGCCGCGCGACGCGCGGGATCGAGGAGAAGCCCGATGGCGGCATCGGCCAGATCGCGCGCGTCGGGCTTGGTGAGCAGGCCCGTCGCACCGTCGACCACCACCTCCTCGACACCCGACGCCCGGACCGCCACCGCGGCCAGCCCGCATGCGTGGGCTTCCGCCAGCACCAGTCCCTGCGTCTCCGTCTCCGAGGCGAAAAGGAAGAGGTCCGCCGCGCGATAGTAGGCCGGCAGGGCCTCGCGGGCGACGCCGCCCATCAGCCGGATGCGGTCCCGCGCCGGGCTGGCGGCGGCCCGGCGGCCCAGCGCCTCGGCATGGCTGCCCTGCCCCACCAGGAGGAGACGGGCCTGGGGCAGCGCGCCCGCGATCAGGCCGAAGGCCTCGATCACGCGCTCCACGCTCTTCTCCCGGTCCAGGCGGCCCACGTAGAGGCAGACGAGCGCCTCGGGCGTGAGCCCGAGCGCCCGGCGCGCCGCGCCGGCGGCGCCGGGGCGGAAGCGGTCCAGCGGCACGCCGGTGGGGACGACGGCGACGCGCGCCCGCACACCGCGCGTCCGCAGCGTTTCCGCGATACACGCCGACGGGGCAATCACGAGCTCCGCGCGGTCGGCAAAGCGGCACGCCAGCCGTACCGCGAGGGCGGCAACCAGCCGCTCCGGCGCGGGCACGTAGTGCGCGTACTTCTCGTAGCGCGTGTGATAGGTGAACACGAGCGGCACCGCCAGCCGCCGGGCGAGCCGGCGCGCCGTCACCCCGAGGAGAAACGGGTGCTGGGCGTGGACGATGTCGGGCCGGAGCCCTCGGGCGACGCGGGCGAGGCGCGGCGAGCACGGGAACGGCACCGCGAATCCCGGATAGGTCGGCGCGGGGATCGACGGGTAGCGGAACACACCGGGCGAATCGCCGGCGGTGTCGGAGGCGGGGGCGAAGACCCAGGCCTGGTGACCCGAGGCCTCAAGCCCGCTGCGGAGCGTCTCTACGGCGGTGGTGACCCCACCCCGGAACGGCAGGTAATTGTTCGTGAAGAGGGCGACGCGCATTCACTATTCATCCGGGGCGCCGGGGTCCTTGCCGCGCTCCATGAAGTCCCCAGGCTTGATCGATTCCAACCACTCCTTCACCTTGTCCGGATCTTCCGGCCGCCCGCCCCGCGCCCCCTCCCCTTCCTTGACCACTTCCACCGTCTGGGCCTTTTGCACCACCTCTTCCGCCACGAAGATGGGGGCGCCCACGCGCAGCGCGAGCGCGATGGCGTCGCTGGGGCGAGAGTCCACCGTGATCTCGTTGCCGCCCAGCTGGAGGTGCAGCACCGCGAAGAAGGTATTGTCCCGGAGGTCGTTGACGACGACCTTGACCACGCGGGTCCGCAGCGACTCCAGGATGCTCTTGATGAGGTCGTGGGTCATCGGCCGCGCGGTGGGGATCTTCTCGAGCTCGATGGCGATGGCATTGGCCTCGGCCAGCCCCACCCAGATCGGCAGCGAGCGCTTGTCTTCCTCGTCGCGCAGAATGAGGATGGGCAGATTGGACAGCGGGTCGACGGCCAGTCCTTTGACCTTCATCTCGAGGTACATGGCGCGCGTCCCTCCTGTGCGGGCGGCCCGGCCGACGCGGGACGATGCGCCCCGCGGGCCGCGAGCTCGCCGCGAAGGCTGTGGGGCAAAGCCTCGGTGATGCGAACGCTGACGACTTCGCCAAGGAGATTCTCGCCGCCGGAGTCGAAGTTCACCACGCGGTTGCAGCGCGTGCGGCCGCTAGCCTGCCGCGCGTCCTTCCGGGAGGCTCCGTCCACCAGCACCTCCAGCCGGCGGCCCTCGAGGCGGCGGCTTCGCTCGGCGCCCACTCGGGTCGCCACCGCCAGCACGCGGCTGTTGCGGTCCGCCTTCACCGGCTCGGGCACCTGATCCGCCATCTCCGCCGCCGGCGTGCCGGGGCGGCGCGAGTAGCGAAAGGCGAAGACGTTGTCGTAGCCGACCGCCTCCACCGCGGCAAGCGTCTGCTCGAAGTCCTCCTCCGTCTCGCCGGGGAAGCCGACGATGAGGTCGGTGGACAGCGCGAGGTCCCCCACCGTTTCCCGGAGTTCCGCGATCAGCTCGAGGTAGCGGGCGCGGGTGTAGCCGCGGTTCATCCGCGCGAGGATGCGGTCGGAGCCGGATTGCAGCGGCAGGTGGAGGTACTCCACCACCTTCGGCACGTCCCGGATGGCCCGGATCAGCCGCGGGGTGAGATTGTACGGATTCGAGGTGGTGAAGCGGATGCGCTCGATCCCATCGATACGGTCCACGCGCTCCAGCAGCGCCGCCAGATCGCTGGGAGGATCGAGGTCGCGCCCATAGGCGTTGACAGTCTGGCCGAGAAGGGTGACCTCGCGACAGCCCTGGGCCACCAGGCCGCGAATCTCCGTCTCGATGGCTTCGGGCGGATGGCTGCGCTCGCGCCCCCGCGTGGTGGGAACGACGCAGAACGTGCAGTGCTTCTCACAGCCCTCCATCACGGTGACGAAGGCCTTGAGCCGCATCGCCCCATCCGGGCGGGCGGTGATCTTGACCAGCGGGCCCTCGCGCGTCTCGAGCACGGGCCGGCGCTCCGTCCGCGCGCGCGCCACCAGCTCGACGACGCGGGCGATGGCGGGAGAGCCGAAGACGAGGTCCACATGAGGCGCGCGCTGCTGGATCCGTCCCTGCTGCAGCTGCGCCATGCACCCCATCACGCCGATGAGGAGCCCGGGCCGCTCGGCCTTGAGCCGCTTGAGCGTGCCGAGCTGCGAGTACACCTTCTCCTCCGCCTTCTCCCGGATGGCGCAGGTGTTGACGAGGATGAGGTCCGCCTCGTCGGGCGAGTCGGTGAGCTCGTAGCGCTCGTTCACGAGGAGTCCCGCCACGCGTTCGGAGTCGTACTCGTTCATCTGACAGCCGTAGGTGACGAGGTGGAGTTTGGGCATAAATTCCTGGCAGTTACGTTAACACCCTGCCTCGGGGGAGTCAAACCAGCGCGCGGCGAGCGCGCTCACACAGTCTCCTCGAACACCCCGATGCGGCGAAACTTCTCGTAACGGTCCTGCACGAGGGCGTCGCCGGACAGCGAGCGCAGCTGGCCCAGATGCTCGTGCAACGCGGTCCGGAGATTGGCGGCGGCATCCTCCCAGCTCCGGTGCGCACCGCCCATCGGCTCCGGGATCACGGCATCGATGACCCCGGCCTTCTGCAGATCCGGAGCGGTGATGCGCATGAGCTGGGCCGCCTCGGGCGCCTTGGCGCCGTCGCCCCAGAGGATGGCCGCGCAGCCCTCCGGCGAGATCACCGAGTAGATGGCGTGCTCGAACATGAGGACGCGATTGGCCACCCCGATGGCGAGCGCGCCCCCGCTGCCACCCTCCCCCGTCACCACCGCGATGACGGGCGTGCGGAGGGCCGCCATCTCGCGGAGGTTCCGCGCAATCGCCTCCGCCTGTCCCCGCTCCTCCGCACCCAGGCCGGGATAGGCGCCCGGCGTATCGATGAAAGTGACGATGGGCTTGCTGAACTTGTCGGCCAGCTGCATGAGCCGGAGCGCCTTGCGATAGCCCTCCGGGTTCGGCATGCCGAAGTTGCGCGCGATGTTCTCACGGGTGTCGCGGCCCTTCTGATGCCCGAGCACCACTAGCGGCTCCCCCTCGAAGAAGGCGAGGCCGCCCACGATGGCGAGGTCGTCGCCGAAGACGCGGTCACCGTGAAGCTCGACGAAGTCGTCGAGGAGCAGCTTGTAAAAGTCCAGCGTGTGGGGCCGCTTCGGGTGGCGGGCGATCTGCGCCCGTTGCCACGCGCTCAGGCTCCCGTAGACACGTTGCTGGAGGCGGCGCAGCCGCTCCTCCAGCTTGGTGGCCTCGTCTCGGGTGGCCGCCTCGTTCTCGGACGCGCGCAGCTCCGCGATGCGCGTTTCCAGTTCAAGGATCGGCTTCTCGAACTCAAGCTCGTCTGGCATACTCCACGATGATACTGCCCGGCCCGAGCAGCTGCTCCACTTTCGCCACCAGCTCCGGCACCGGCTCCACGCCCAGCGTCGGCGCCTTCAGCACCACTTCCTGCTCGGCGAGCAGCACGTGGAGGAACAGCGGCGTGGGGCCGCGATGCGCCTCGCAGATCGCCCGCACCGCGTCGAGCAGCGCCTCACCGGCGCCCGCAGTCCCGCCGTCACCCTTCACGCGGATCCGACAGGTGTGCGCGTGCCGGCCGTTCCCGCCCTCGCCTCCAGTGCCTCCCGTGCCGTTCGGCCGGTATCCGCCCTCGGTCCTCAGCGCGTCCTCCAGTGGCTTGATGTCCTCGACGAGGACCACGCGGCCCTTGTCCGTCTCGTCGATGCGGCCCTTCACGATGACCGGTCCGGGCGCGTGCAGCGCGGGCGCGCAGGCCTTGAGGGCTTCGGGGAAAATGGTCAGCGATACCGATCCGTCCACCGCGTCGAGCGCGGCGAACGCCATGCGATTGCCGCTCTTGGTGGCGCGCTCGCGCACCTGGCTCAGCTGGCCGAGCAGCGCCACGCGCGCCCCCACCGGCCGGGAGGCCACGTCGGCGGCGGCGGCGGTGCCGAGCGCGCGCGCGTGGTCGCGATAGCGCTCGAGGGGGTGACCGGAGATGTAGAAGCCGAGCACTTCCTTCTCGTAGGTGAGGAGCTGCTCCGCGGGCCATTCGGGGACGGCCGTCGGCGACGACACCGCGGACGCCTCTCCGGCCCCCGGGGAGCTCGACCCGCCCAGGGCGTCGAAGAGCGACGTCTGGCCCTCCTCCCGGTCACGCTGGCGGCGCTGGCCGGCCTCCATGGCCTGGTCGAGCGAGGCCAGGAGCCCCGCGCGGGTGCCGCCGAAGCCATCGAAGGCGCCCGCCTTGATGAGGCTCTCCAGCACGCGGCGGTTGAGGAGGCGCAGGTCCACTCGCGCGCAGAAGTCCGTGAGCGAGCCGAAGGCACCGGTCTCCTGCCGGAGGCGCACAATGGAGTCGATGGCCGACTCGCCCACGTTCTTGATGGCGGCCAGCCCGAAGCGCAGCACCTCGCCCTCCACCGTGAAGCGCGAGCCCGAGCGGTTGACGTCGGGCGGGGCGATCGCGAGCCCCATCGCCCGGCTCTCCTCCATGTACTGGACGATCTTGTCCGTCCGGTCCATTTCCGACGTGAGCAGCGCGGCCATGAACTCCACCGGATAATTTGCCTTGAGGTACGCGGTCTGGTACGCGACCACGCCGTAGCACGCGGCGTGGGAGTTGTGGACGGCGATCCCGTTGGCGAGGAAGCTCCGGCCTACCGGCACCTCGAAGTCGTAGGTCGGCTCCTCGCCTTCGCGCACGTAGCCCCGCGGCCGGGACCAGCCCGTCGGCGCATTGGCGAGCGCGTCGAGCGTGGGCGAATCAAGCCGCCGGGCGAGGTGGCTCAGCGTGTCCCGGCGAATGCCCCCTTTCCTTTCATCCTCAAACATGAGCCGGTAGGCGATACCGAGCGCCCGACAGCCGGCCTTGAGGCTCGGAAATGATTTCGCTATCGCTTCGCGTAGCGCGACCCGACACACCGCGAGCGGGACGACATCCACCGTGCCGCGCGCCAGCAGCGGCGCGAGGCCGGCATACCGGCCCAGGAGTGTTTCGAGTTGACCGCGTTTGGCGGGTAGCAGATGCGGGCCCACCAGCTCGGCGAAACGGACGAACGCGGAACGCCCTCCGATCAGATTGATCGTGTAGCCCGCGCGATGCTCCCCCCGGTAGCGGAAGGACTTCCGGTGGACGGTCGACGATATTCCGAGCTTGAGCAGCAGCCGCCGAACATCCTCGGCCAGCCCGATGGAAGAGGTCGCGTAGTAGATCGAGAGAGTCGGGGCGTGAATGCAGCCGTCGCCCTGGAAGAGCGCGGCCACCAGAATCGCCAGTGCTTCTCCATCCCAGCGGTCGACCAGAAGAGGGACGCGCTTCTCGAGGGCCCCCTTGTGTTGTAGACCGCACTCCCCGAACAAGAAGCTGACCGCCTCGCTCGGGACGTCGCGGTCGAGGCGGGCGGGCCGGACCGACCCTGCTCGCCCATCCTTCCGCCGTTCAAGGCGGGCGATGGTGTTCGGAAACGCCGACACCGATCGGGCCATACCCTCGAGCTCTTCGGAGCTGTTCGAATACAGATAGAAGTGACTGTCGTATCCGAGGCTCCCCTCTGACAGGGCATAGCCCAGCAGGGCGGCCTTGTGGGCCGGAACCGCCTCGGGGCCCGCGGGAAGGGAGCGGGCCACCGCCACGTGATCACCCGCGGCAAGCTCCTCGGCGTTCACCCAGCCACGCTGGGTGAAAATCGGGTGATCGGGGGTGCAACGCACGGACATCCCGTTGGCGAGGGTGAGCCGGCCCACCGGGCGCACGCCGCTCGGCCGCACGCCGAGCGCACGGAACGGGCCGTCTTTCGTGAGCACCCGATCGCCGGCGCGCACCTCGGTGATCGGCTTCCGGGCGCCGTCCGCCAACTCGATCCAGGTGTCCGCGGTGAGACATTTGTTGAAGCCGTAGCCCGCGAACTTCTCGATGAGATCCCAGATGCGCTCGGCCTTCCGGCCCTCCACGTTGTTCGCCTTGCAGCCCTTGATGAACTGCTCACGCTGCTGCGCCATGAGCTCGCGGTCTTTCTTCCCCATGGCCTTGCGCAGGGTGTCGGCCTGGCCGAGCGTGAAGCCGGCGAGGTCGGCGGCGAGCCGCATCACCTGCTCCTGGTACACCATGATCCCGTACGTCTCCTGCAGGTGCCGCTCCATGGCGGGATGCTCGTAGGCGATCTCCGAGCGCCCATGCCGACGATTGACGAACTCCGGGATGAGGTCCATCGGGCCGGGGCGATACAGCGCCACCATGGCGATGATGTCCTCGATGCGCTCGGGGCGCAGCCGCTGGAGTGCGTCCCGCATGCCCTGCGACTCCAGCTGGAAGACGCCCAGGGTGCGCGCGTCGCTCAGGAGCTGATAGGTCCTCGCGTCGTCGAGCGGCAGCCGGTCCGCGTCCAGCGTGACGCCCCGCGAGGCCTGCACCAGGGCGACCGCATCCACGATGACGGTGAGGGTCCGCAGCCCGAGGAAGTCCATCTTGAGCAGGCCGAGCTTCTCGATGGGCCCCATCGCGAAGCCGGTGATCAGCTCGGGGCGCTTGGGGTCCTTGTAGAGCGGCACCCGCTCCATGAGCGGCTCATCCGAGATGACCACCGCGGAGGCGTGCACGGAGGCGTGCCGGGTGCAGCCTTCCAGCGCCTTGGCCACACTCCAGAGCTCGGCCACCTTGGGGTCGCGCTTGACCGACTGCGCGAGCTCGGGGGCCTTCTCCAGCGACTCGTCCAGGCTGATATTGAGCGGGAAGCTCGGCACCAGCTTGGCGATGCGGTCGGCCTCGCCGTAAGAAAAACCGAGTACCCGGCCCACGTCGCGGATCACCGCCTTGGCCCCCATGGTGCCGAAGGTGATGATGTGGGCCACCCGGTCCTCGCCGTAACGGTCGACCACGTAGCGGATGACCTCGTCGCGGCGGTCATCGGCGAAGTCGATGTCCATGTCCGGCATGGAGATCCGCTCGGGGTTCAAGAATCGCTCGAAGAGGAGCCCGTAGCGAATGGGATCCACGTTGGTGATGCCGAGGCAGTAGGCGACCAGCGAGCCCGCCGAGGAGCCGCGCCCGGGCCCCACCGCGATGCCCTGGCGGCGGGCGAAGGCGATGAAGTCCCACACCACGAGGAAGTAGCCGGAGAACCCCATGGTGGAGATGACGCCCAGCTCGTAGTGGAGCCGCGCCTGCACCGCGTCGGCGGGAGACGTGCCGAAGCGGACACGAAGGCCCTCCAGCGCCAGGTGCTCGAGGTAGGAGTCCAGCGTGAAGCCGGGGGGCACCTGGTAATTCGGCAGGTGGAACTTGCCGAAGGACATGTCCAGGTTGCAGCGCTCCGCCACCGCCAGCGTATTCCGGCAGGCGTCCGGCAGCTCACGGAACACCTCCCGCATCTCGTCCGCCGACTTGAGGTAGAACTCGTCGGTGGAAAATTTCCAGCGATTGGGGTCGCTCATCGTGGTGCCGGTCTGGATGCAGAGGAGCGCCTCGTGCGCACGGGCATGCCCGGCCTCGAGGTAGTGGGAGTCGTTGGTGCCGCAGATGGGGGCGCCCAGGGCCTCGGCCAGGCGCAGCGTGCCCGCCGTCACCCGGCTCTGTTCCTCGATCCCGTGAGACTGGAGCTCCATGAAGTAGTGGTCGCGTCCGAACACGTCCTGGTACCAGCCCGCCACCTGCTTGGCCTTGGCGTCTTCCCCCGCGGAGAGAAGCTTGCTCACCTCCGAATTCAGGCAGCCCGAGAGCACGAGCAGGCCGTCGGCGTGCTGGGCGAGGAGCTCGCGGTCCACGCGGGGCTTGTAGTAGAAGCCCTCGAGGTAGGCCTTGGACACGAGCTTGATCAGGTTGCGGTACCCGGTCTCATTGCGCACCAGCACCGTGGCATGGCTGGCGCCCTCGTAGCCGCCGTCCTGGCTGGAGCGCTCGAACCGGCTGCCCGGCGCCACGTACAGCTCGCAGCCCACGATGGGCTTGATGCCCGCCTTCTTGGCGGCGCTGTAGAAGTCCACCGCGCCGAAGAGATTGCCGTGGTCGGTGAGCGCGATGGCGGGAAACGCGAGATCCTTGGCCTTCTGCACCAGCCCGTCGAGCTGAGCGGCGCCGTCGAGCAGGCTGTACTCGGAGTGGACGTGGAGGTGGACGAAGTCCCCCCGTTGAGCGGACTTACCCGCCTCGCTCCGCTCGGCACCCATTACTTGTCCGCTCGCCTCGCCTGCGGCTGCGGCTCGCCAATCGACGGGTCCGCTCGCCTCGCCTGCGGCTGCGGCTCGCCAATCATTCCCACTCGATCGTGCTCGGAGGCTTGGAGGAGATGTCGAAGACGACGCGGTTGACGCCCTGGACCTCGTTGATGATGCGGCTGCTGATTCGGCCGAGGAGATCGTACGGCAGGCGCGCCCAGTCCGCCGTCATCGCGTCCTGGCTGGTGACGGCGCGCAGCGCGATCACCTGGGCATAGGTCCGGAAGTCGCCCATCACGCCCACGGTGCGGACGGGCAGCAGCACCGCGAAGGCCTGCCACAGCGCGCGCTCCAGCCCCGCCGCGCGGACCTCGTCCTGAACGACGGCGTCCGCGCGCCGCAGGATGCCGAGCCGGTCCTCGGTCACCTCGCCCAGCACGCGGATGGCCAGGCCGGGCCCCGGGAAGGGCTGGCGCCAGACGATCTCATCGGGCAGGCCGATGAGCGTGCCCACCTCGCGGACCTCGTCCTTGAAGAGCTCACGCAGCGGCTCGAGCAGCTTGAAGCGCATGTCCTTCGGCAGCCCACCGACATTGTGATGGGTCTTGATGGTCGCGGAGGGTCCCTTGAAGGACACCGACTCGATCACGTCCGGATACACGGTGCCCTGCGCGAGCCATGGGACATCGCCGAGCTTGCGCGACTCCTCGTCGAAGACCGCGATGAACTCGGCCCCGATGGCCTTGCGCTTGATCTCCGGGATCTGTGACCCCGGCCAAACGTTCGAGGAATCGCTTGGTTGCATCAACGTGGATCAGATTGATCTTGAACGTGTCCCGGAAGGTCTTGACCACCCCCTCCGCCTCGCCCCCCCGCAAGAGACCGTTGTCCACGAAGAGGCAGGTGAGCTGGTCGCCGATGGCCTTGTGGACGAGGGCGGCGACCACTGACGAGTCCACCCCGCCCGACAGCCCGCACAGCACCCGGTCTGATCCCACCGCAGCCCGGATCTGGGCCACCGCCGTGTCCACGAAGGAGGCCATGGACCAATCGCGGGTGACCCCGCAGACGGCGAGGAAGTTCGCCAGCACCGTACTGCCCTGCTGGGTATGGGCGACCTCAGGATGAAACTGGACGGCGTAGAGGCGCCGGTCCGGGTCGGCCATGGCCGCCACCGGGCAATTGGCCGTCGAGGCGAGACTGGTGAAGCCTTTCGGCGGCCGCAGGACGGTGTCCCCGTGGCTCATCCACACCGTGATCCGGTTGTCGCGCTCGGGCTTCACACCCTCGAAGAGCCCGCCGGTGGTCTCGAGCCGGAGCTCCGCGGGTCCGTACTCGCGCCGCTCGGCCGGCACCACGTGCCCGCCGAGGAGATAGCCCATGGCCTGCATGCCGTAGCAGATGCCCAGGATGGGGATCCCCGACTCGAGGAGCTTCTTGTCGGGCAACGGGGCGCCCTCGTCGTACACGCTGGAGGGTCCGCCGGAGAGCACGATACCGCGGTACCCCGCGGCGAGGACCTCATCGACGGGGTGGGTGCACGGGAGGATCTCGGAGTAGACCGACATTTCCCGGATCCGGCGCGCGATGAGCTGCGTGTACTGCGCGCCGAAATCCAGGATCGCGATCTTGTCCAGCGCCGTCTCCCGACCTAGCGCGGAGTGCCCAGCTTCTGGGCCCGCTGGAAGACCTTGCCCTCGGTTTTGATGGACGGCGCGATGATCAGCTCCGTCTGCTGCAGCTCCTTGATGTTCATGGCGCCCACCGAGCCCATGCACGTCCGGATGGCGCCCACGAGGTTCAGCGTGCCGTCCTCGGTGAAGGCCGGTCCGAAGAGAATCTGCTCCAGCGGGCCCGCCACCCCGACCCGGATGCGCGTCCCGCGCGGCAGGTTCGAGTGCGGCGTGGCCATGCCCCAGTGATAGCCCCGGCCCGGTGCCTCGGTGGCGCGCGCGAAAGCCGAGCCGATCATCACCGCGTCGGCGCCGGAGGCCAGTGCCTTGCAGATGTCGCCGCCGGTGGTCATGCCGCCGTCCGTGATGATGGGCACGTAGCGACCGGTGCGCTTGTAGTAGAAGTCGCGGGCCGCCGCCGAGTCCGCGGTGGCGGTGACCTGCGGGACCCCAAGGCCCAGCACCTCGCGGCTGGTGCAGGCCGCGCCCGGCCCCACGCCGATGAGGAGCGCGTCGGCACCGCAGTCCATCAGCTCCAGACAGGCCTCGTAGGTGACGACGTTGCCGATGATGAGCGGGATGGCGAGGTGCTTCTTGAGCTTCCGGAGGTCCACCGGCGTGTACTCGGTGGCGATGTGGCGGGCGGTGGTGACGGTGGACTGGACGACGAAGAAGTCCGCGCCCGCTTCTTCCGCGATCTTGGCGAAGCGCTCCGCGCGCGAGGGGATGGCCGAGACCACCACCGGCCCGCCGCCCTTCTTGATCTCCGAGATCCGTTTGTGGATCAGCTCTTCCTTGATCGGCTCGCCATAGATGCCCTGGATGATCTTGGTGGCCTCGTCCAGGCTGGCGGAGGTGATGCGGTCGATCACCTCATCCGGATTCTCGTAGCGGGAGAAGATCCCCTCGAGGTTGAGAACCGCGAGGCCGCCGAGCCGGCCCATCTCGATGGCGAGCCGGGGACTGACCACGCCGTCCATGGCGGCGGCGATGACCGGGATCTGGAAGCGATGCCCGACGAGATCCCACGAGATGTCCACTTCGGAGGGGTTGATGGTGAGGGATCCGGGGACCAGCGCGATGTCATCGAACCCGTACGCCGCCCGGGCCTTCCGGCCCCGTCCGACCCACATCCCCATGCTGTCGTCCCCCCTGGGCCGGCCGGCCGTGCGGACCACCCGGACACCCGATATTTAGAGAGCTTCCGCCCGAGGCATACCGTATTTAGGGGTGGAGTATACGGGGGGCCCCACCGCCTGTCAATCCGATATCCGGCCGGGATCCGCTCCACCGCCCTTTTGCGAGTGCTCCCAGATCATGCGCAGCCCCTCCAGGCGCAGGTCCGGGTTCACCACCTGGATGGAGCGGGCCACCTCGCGCATCTGTGCGGCGAGCCCGCCGGTGCCGATGACCTTCACGTCGTCCCCGAGCTCGCGGCGCATGCGATCGATGAGCCCGTCGACGAGACCCGCGTAGCCGAGCACCACGCCAGACTGGATATTGGTGGCAGTGTTGCGCCCCACCGCGGTGGCGGGCGCCACCAGCTCCACGCGGGACAGGCGCGCCGCCCGCGCGACGAGGGCATCCGCCGCGGTGACCAGCCCCGGCGCGATGGCGCCGCCCGCGAAGGCCCCGCGCGCGTTCACGCAATCGAAGTTGGTGGCGGTGCCGAAGTCCACCACGATGAGGGGCGGCCCGTAGAGCGCGACGGCGGCGACCGCATTGCAGAGGCGGTCCGCCCCCACCTCGCGGGGATTGTCGACGTCGAAGGTGATGGGGACGTTCACACCCGGCAACACCGAGAACGGCGTCACGCCGAAGTAGGTGTCGCACATCCACTCGAGCGTTCGCTGCACGGGGGGAACCACGTTGGAGATGGCCACTTCACTGATGGCCTTGGGCTCGATGCCGCGCGAGCGCAGCAGCGTGTGGATGAAGAGCCCGTACTCGTCGGCGGTTTGCTCGCGCCGGCTGGTGAGGCGCCACGAGGCGGCCAGCCGCGCGCCGTCGTGGACGCCGACCGAGGTATTGGTATTGCCGACCTCAAGCAGCAGGAGCACCGGTGATCTCCCCGGCGGTGACGCGCAACCGGCTGCCGTCCTCCGCGCGCACGATGAGGGCGCCGGACTCGTCCACATCCTCCGCCACGCCCTCTCGCCCGTCCGGCGTTCGCACGCGTGCTCCCAACGTCACGCTCCGGCGCCGCCACGCCGCGCGCAGGCCCACCCCGCCCCGCGCGCGGAGCTCGCGATAACCGGCGTCGAGCGCGCCGAGCAGCCGGTCCCTCACTCGCCCCGCGTCGTGGTGGCGCCCGGTGAGCATGCGTAGCGACACCGCGCGGTCCGCCAGCTCGGGGGGAAAGCTCGCCTGGTCTACGTTGATGCCGATGCCCAGCACGACGCGGTCGAGCCGGCCCTCGGCAGTGGTGGCCGCTTCCGCGAGCACGCCGGCGAGCTTGCGCCCGTCCACCAGGACGTCGTTGGGCCAGCGGATGCCCGGCGCCACGCCCTCCGCCTCCACGGCCACCGCCACCGCGAGGGCGCCCAGAAACGTCAGCGGGGGCGCCTCCGCCACCGGAAGCGAAGGCCGCAGCAGGATCGAGACCAGGAGGCTGTCTCCCGCGCCGTCCCACCACACCCGCCCTCGCCGGCCGCGACCCGCGCGCTGGTGCCGCGCGGTCACGACCGTGCCCTCGGGCGCGCCGGCGGCGGCGAGCCGCGCGATCTCCGCCTGGGTGGAATCCACGTCGTCGAGCGCGTGGATGGTGTGGCCGATGAGGCGCTCGTCCGACGTCCGGCCGTTCACCCTTTCCACACCGCGCGCGCTCACGTGAGCGCGACGAGGCTGGCGGTGAGCTTTTCCCGCGCCGCCTGCTGCTCGGCCAGGCGCTCGCGCTCGCGCGCCACGATCTCGGCGGGCGCCCGCTCCACGAAGTCGGGCCGGCCGAGCTTGCCCTCGAGGAAGGCGATCTCCTTGGCCGCTCGCTCGACCTCCTTGGCGAGGCGCTGCCGCTCGGCGGCCAGGTCCACCACGCCCTCGAGGCGCACGTATACCTCGGCCCCGTGCGCCATCGCGAGCGCGGACTGGGGCGGGCGCACTGCGGCCGGGTCCACCGTGATGGTGGCCCGCGCGAGGGCGCCCATCAGGGGTGCGGCCTCGGCGAGGATCGCCGCGTCCCGGACCGAGCCGGGCCGCACGACCGCGGCCAGCTCCACCGCCGGCGAAATGCGGCTCTCGCTGCGGATGGTCCGGATCGCGCTGACGATGCCGATCACGCCGCCCATCCACGCCTCCGCCCCGGCGTCGTGGCCCTTGCGCGAGGCCCTGGGGAAGGGCGCGATCATGATGGAGTCCCCCCCACCCTCACGGGGCAGCCGCTGCCAGATGTCCTCGGAGATGAACGGCATGAACGGGTGCAGGAGCCGGAGCGTGATGTCGAGCGTCTCCACCAGGGTCTGCTGGGTGACCGCTCGCGCCACCGCGTCGTCCTTCTGGTAGAGGCTTTGCTTCGCAATCTCCAGATACCAGTCGCAGAGCTCGTGCCAGAGGAACTGATAGACGGCCGACGCCGCGTCGTTGAACCGGTAGGAGTCCAGGGCGCGGCGAACCTCCCGCACCGCGGCGGCGGCGCGGCTCCGGATCCACCGGTCGGCCACGGTGGGCGTCCCCTTTCGGGCAAGCCGCGGATCGTACCCATCCAGGTTGGAGAGGACCAGGCGCGACGCGTTCCACAGCTTGTTGGCGAAGTTCCGGTTGCCCTCGATGCGCTCCTCGGAAAGGCGGACGTCCCGCCCCTGGCCGGCGAGGGCGGCCAGGGTGAAGCGAAACGCGTCGGTGCCGAACTGATCCATGATGGTGAGCGGGTCCACCACGTTGCCCTTCGACTTCGACATCTTCCGCCCCTCCGCGTCACGCACGAGGGCATGGATGAAGACGTGGTGGAAGGGAACGTCCCCCATGAACTTGATGCCGAGCATGGCCATCCGGGCCACCCAGAAGAAGATGATGTCGAAGCCGGTGACCAGGCAGGAGGTCGGATAGTACTTTTTGAGCTCGGGCGTGGAATCGGGCCAGCCCAGGGTCGAGAACGGCCAGAGCCCGGACGAGAACCACGTGTCGAGCACGTCCCCGTCCTGCCGAAGAGCGCCGCCGCACTTCGGACAGGCGGTGAGATCCACGCGTGAGACGTACACGCCACCATCCCGGTCGCAGTGCCAGGCGGGAATGCGGTGGCCCCACCAGAGCTGGCGCGAGATGGGCCAGTCGCGGATGTTCTCCATCCAGTGGTAGTAGGTCTTGGCCCAGCCGCGGGGGATGATCTTGATCTTCCCCGAGCGCACCGCCTTGATGGCCGGCTCGGCGAGCGGCTTGGCGCGGACGTACCACTGCTTGGAGATGAGCGGCTCCACCACCGTCTTGCACCGGTAGCAGACGCCCACCGCGTGGCGATAGGGCTCGATCCGGTCGATGAGCCCGAGCGCCTGCATGTCTTCCACGATCCGCTTCCGGCACTCGAACCGGTCGAGCCCCGCGTACTTGCCGGCCGCCGCCGTCATCTTGCCGTCGAAGCCGATGACGGTGCGCACGGGCAGGTGGTGGCGCTTCCCGATCTCGAAGTCGGTGGGGTCGTGGCCGGGGGTGACCTTGATCACTCCGGTGCCGAACTTCGGGTCCACCGCGGTGTCGGCGACGACCTGGATGGAGATGGTCCCCTCCACCGAGGGCACCTCGAGCGTCTTGCCCACATATTTCCGGTACCGCTTGTCCTTGGGGTGGACGGCGAGCGCGGTGTCGCCGAGCTTGGTCTCGGGGCGGACGGTCCCGAGAGTGAGAGGCCCGTACTTGATGTAGACGAACTCGCCGTCGCGCTCCTCGCGCTCCACCTCGAGGTCGGAGAGCACGGTCTGGCAGCGCGGGCACCAGTTGACGATGTAGTCGCCCCGGTAAATGAGCTCCTCCTCCCAGAGGCGCACGAAGACCTCGCGCACCGCCACCGAGAGGCCCGGATCCATGGTGAAGCGCTCGCGCTCCCAGTCGCAGGAGGCGCCGAGCCGCTTGAGCTGCTTGACGATGGTCCCGCCCGACTCCTCCTTCCACTTCCAGACCCGGCTGAGGAAGGCTTCGCGGCCGAGGTCCTCCTTGGTCTTCCCCTCCTCCGCGAGCTGCCGCTCCACCACGTACTGGGTGCCGATGCCCGCGTGGTCCGTCCCGAACTGCCAGAGCGTGTTGTGGCCGTCCATCCGCTTGTAGCGGATGAGGACATCCTGGATGGTGAAGGTATACGCGTGACCCATGTGCAGGACGCCGGTCACGTTCGGGGGTGGGCAGACGATGCAGTACGGCTTGCCGGGCGCGTTCGGGTCGGCTCGGAAATAGCCCCGCCGCTCCCACTCGGCGTACCACTGGGGCTCCACGCGCGTGGGATCGTAGCGGTCGGCGATTTCCGTCATGATGGGCGCGTCATTGTAGCACGGGGGCCGCGCCGGCCAGACGCCACCCGCGCGGATCGCGGCTCCACCAGAGCGACCAAGGGCTGCGCGGCGCCGGCGCGCCGGCGCCGCGCTCCTCGGTGGCCGCCACCACCACAGTGCCCGGCGATTCCGCGTTCGCCGCGTCGCAGGCCGGCTCCGGCACCAGCGCCTGCGGTAGCCTCGCGCGCAGCGCGGGATCGGGCACCAGCTCGGCGAGCGCGCGCCGGTCTCCGGACTCCACCGCGACGAAGAAGCGGGCCACCGCACGCGCGAGGTCGCGGTGCCAGGCGTTGTGCGTCCGGCGGCGGACGGTGGCGATCCCGTCAGTGGCGGCGACGTGACGGAGCAGCTCCTCTTGCTCGGTCTGCCCGTCGCAGCCGGGCTTCCAGCCGGGATAGCGCAGCTCGTAGCGGAGGAGTATCTCTCCCGCGCCCACGCGATACGCCACCGCCCGCAGCCCGTCGGGAAAGGCCTCGGCGGTGCTCCACGCGCGCGCGAATCCCGCCGCGCTCAGGCGCCAGATCTCCAGACGCAGCGGCCGCCGGCCCACGCCGTCCGGAGCGCCGAACCAGCTCAGCGCCAGCTGGGGGGCGCGCGCGCGAGTGTCGGGCCACGCATAGACCTCGGGGGCGCCCTCGTGGGTGATGGTACGCGCGAGGGACGCGTCCGGCCCCATCCCGGTGAAGATCCGTACCGAGCCCGGACCCTCCATGCCGGACAGCCCGTAGAGTCCCACCGTCAGCGCGCGCGGACCGTCGTCACGGCCCAGGCGGATGGCGCGGAAGCGGGCGCCGCCCCAGGCGGCGTTGAAGGCCTCCAGCCGCTCTCCCACGAACTCCGGCGAGGCGAACAGCCCGCCGCTCTGGAGGTTGTCGAGGATCTCCTCATCCACCAGGGTGTATAGGGTGGCCACCTGCGCCTCGCTCGGCGCGGGGCCGAGCGCTCCCGCGAGCGCGCGGAAGGTCTCGAGCCGGTCGATCTGAGTGGCGGCGGAGGCGGCGACAGGGACGGCGCAGAGCGCGAGCGCAGTCAGGAGCACGGTCGCCAGACTTGCCGGGTGCGTCACGACGCTATCGTACAATGAGGGGTGATGGGTCGCATCATCGACCGGTACGTTCTTCGGGAGCTCGTGGTTCCGTTCGCGATGGGGGTCGGTGTCTTCACCTTCTTCCTCGTCATCGACCGGATCTATCAACTCACCGAGCTGGTCATCACCAAGGGCGTCCCCTTCCTCCTGGTGGTGAGCCTCCTGGGCTACATGCTCCCATCCTTCCTGAGCCTCACCTTCCCCATGGCGCTCCTGGTCGCGGTGCTCCTCGTGGGCGGCCGCCTGAACACGGACATGGAAGTGACCGCGCTGAAGGCCTCGGGGGTGAGCCCGCTCCGGCTACTCCGCCCCTTTGTCCTGGCCGGCGTGGTGGTCACGCTCGTGTGCGCCGTCCTCACGCTCTACGTGGTGCCGCCTACCAATACCGCCTTCCAGCGGCAGCTCTTCCACATTCTTCAATCGCGTGCCGCCACCGGGATCAAGGAGCGCGTCTTCAGCGCCTCCTTCGGGCAGTTCACCATCTACGTGCAGGACGTGAGCCCCTCGCAGGTCGCTCTCAAGGGGCTCATCGTCTCCGACGAGCGGAGCCCGGCACTCTCGCGCGTGATCGTCGCGCGCGAAGGGCGCCTCCTCACCGACGAGGAGAACAGCCGCATCACCCTGCGCTTCCTCGACGGCCAGGTCACCGAGACCGACACCTCCGACGGGCGGCGGGCACGCTTTACCGACTTCAGCCTCTACGACATGAATCTCCCCCTGGAGTCGCCGTTCACCGGCGCCACCCGCTCGGAGAAGCCGGAGCGCGACCTCTCCCTCGCCGACCTCCGTACGCACGCCGCCGCGCTCGCCGCCCAGGGACAGCTGGTGGGCGCGTACTACGTGGAGTTCCACAAGCGCTTCGCGCTGCCGCTGGCCGCCCTCGTCTTCGTTCTCGTCGGCTTTCCGCTCGCGCTCCGCGGCCACCCGCGCGGCGGCGGCCGCGGCGTCGCCCTCGCAGCGAGCCTCGGCATCGTGGTGTCCTACTACATCGTCTTCACCAGCCTCGAGGGCATGTCGCTGCGCGGGCGCATTCCCGCGTGGCTGGGCATCTGGCTCCCCAACGCCCTCTTCCTCGCCGCCGGGCTCGTCTTGCTGCGCGTGACCACCGCGGGCCTGCCTACCGGCTGGACCCACGAGCTCTGGCGGCTCCGCGACGCTCTCCGCGGGCGCCTGCCCACGCTCCCCTTCCTCCGACGGGAGATGGGCGCCGCGGCCGACCCGGACCGCCGGTGGCGCGCCTCCACCTTTCTCATCGACCGGTATCTCCTCCGGGAATATGCCAAGTTCATCGGCATCGGGCTCGCGGTGGGGACGGTGCTGTTCCTCGTGGTCGATCTCCTCCAGACCCTCGATCGCTTCCTGCGCATCAAGCCTCCCCTCGTCTACATCCTCCAGCACTTCGTCTACCGCCTGCCGGGCGCGCTCCACGATGGCCTGCCCATCGTGGTGCTCATCGCCACCGTGTTCCTCTTCCTCTCCCTCACCCGCGCCCACGAGCTCGACGCGCTCAAGGCGGCGGGAGTGAGCCTCTACCGGGTGAGCGCGCCCGTCCTCCTCTTCGCGGTGGTCCTGAGCCTGGGCGCCGCTATCTTCCAGGAAACGATGCTTCCGGGTATCAATGCCCGCGCGGAAGAGGTGGATCGGGTCAAGATCCGAGGCAATTTGCCGCGGCACCTCCAGAAACGCAACCAGCTCTGGTACCGGTCCACCGACACGCGCTTCTGGCGCATGGAGCTGCTGGACCCGGTGGAGCGCTCGATCAGCGGCCTCCTCATCCTGGAGGTCGACGCGGACTTCCAGCTCGTGAGCCGGCTGGACGCGCAGACCGCGAAGTGGACGCCCGAGGGGTGGGAGCTCTCGCAGGGCTTCGTGCGGACGGTGGTGACGGGCAACCGGCTGGAGTCCCGGCCCTTCACCAAGCTCGTGATGCGGATGCCCGAGCACATCGACGACTTCACCAACGTGCAGAGGCCGCCGGAGATCATGAGCTTCCGCGAGCTGCGCGCCTATGTGCAGCGGCTCGAGGAGACCGGGCACCGCGTGGGGAAGTACGTGGTGGAGCTCAACTCGAAGCTGTCGTTCCCCTTCGTCCATCTCATCATGGCGCTGGTGGCCATCCCCTTCGCGCTGGCCTCGCCCCGGAGCGGGGGGCGCGCGGTGGGCATCGGGGTGGCCATCATGATCTCGCTGGGCTACTGGGTGGTGCACTACATGGCGCTGGCCTTCGCCAAGGCCGATCTCCTGCCCCCCTTCCTCGCCGCCTGGACCGCCAACATCGTGTTCGCGGGCCTGGGCACCGCGCTGTTCCTCCGCACCCGGACCTAGCGGCCCTCGCGCAACTGCCGCAGCGCCTCCTCGAGGCGCTTCTGCTCCTGGCCGTAGGCGGCCCAGTCACCGCGCCGCAGCGCCTCCTGGCTCTTCTGCCATGCCTCCCACGCGCGCTGGCTGAACAACTGCAGCGCGGGGTCGGCGGCGGGCGGCGCCGGCGCCCCCGGCACCCGCGGGGTGGCCAGCGCCGCGCGCGGCGACTCGTCTCCGCGCACCCGTGCGCCGAAGATGCGCCCGAGCGCCTGCTCCAGCGTGGGCTCCATCGCGATCTGATTGCCGTAGGCCACGATCACGCGCCGGAGCTCGGGCAACGCCCCCTGCTCGGTGGCCGACAGATACAGCGGCTGGACGTAGATCAGCGACTGGTCGATGGGGATGGCGAGCATCGAGCCGCGAAGCACGCGCGAGCCCTGCTGGTTCCAGAGGGCGAGCTGCTGGGAAATGATGGGATCCTGATCGATCCGGGCGTCGATTTGCCGCGGCCCGTAGACGAGCTTCTGCTTGGGGAAATTGTAGACGATGATGCGGCCGTAGTTCGGGAGATCCGCCCGCCCGACCATGATCGCGATCATGTTGTCGCGCCGGCTCGGGTTGAAGCCCCCCAGGAGGACGAACTCCTCGCGGGCCTCGCCGGGTAGCCGCATGATGGTGTAGTAGGGCTCCATCTCTGTCGCGGTACGGCCGTCCTGCGGCCGGCGCGGGATGGTCCAGAGGTCCTCCTTGTTGTAGAAGACCTGCGGGTCCTCCATGTGGTAGGTCGCGTACATCTGCATCTGGAGGGTGAAGAGGTCCTCCGGGTAGCGGATGTGGGACTGCAAGTCCTTCGGCATGTCCGCGAGGGGACGCAGGAGCCCGGGAAAGGCCTTGGCGTACGTCCGGACGATGGGGTCATCGGGATCGGCCACGTAGTACGTCACCGTCCCGTGAAAGGCATCCACCGTCACCTTGACGGAGTTCCGGATGTAGTTGCCGATCCCGCGCACCGGCTGCGCAAAGGGATAGCGGTCGCTGGTGGTGTAGCCGTCCACCATCCAGATGAGGCGCCCGTCGTCGGTCACCACCAGGTACGGATCCCGGTCGAAGCGCACGAAGGGCGCCGCCTGCCGGACGCGGTCGCGGATGCTGCGGTAGATCATGATGCGGCTCTCGGAGGTGAGGTCCCGGGTGAGGAGGACCTTGAGCTCGCCAAACCGCGCCGCGAACGCCAGCTTGCGGAGGAAGGAGTCCACCGGGATCCCGCCCCGGCCCTCGTACTTGGTGTAGACGTTCTGGTCCCCGGAGGGATAGTCCAGCTCCTGCGACTGGGTGCGGACGAACGCGTAGTCGTTGCCGGACTCGCCGTAGTAGATCTCGGGCCGGGTGATCTTCGGGAACCCCGTCGCCGCGGGCGGGATGTCCTTGACGAAGAACTCGGGCAGTCCCTCCGGGCTGATGCGGTTCACCGGCCCCACCACCAGGCCGTAGCCGTGGGTGTAGGTCAGGTGCTCGTTGATCCAGTTCTGCTCCTGGCCGGGCAGGTGCCGGTAGGACAGCTCGCGGGGCGAGAGCATGACCTGGCGGTACTCGCCGTTCACCGTGTAGCGGTCATTGTCCACGTCGAGGAACTTGTAGTAGGTGCGGATCTCCTGGAGCTGGCCGTAGGTGATCAGGAGCGGCCGGTGATCCCAGAGCCGGATGTTCTTGATGGTGAGGACGTTCCGCTCGAGCGCGGCCGCGTTGAGATTCTCCTCGGCGGGGAAATCCTTCTCCTGGACCCGGTCCAGCCCGTAGGCCTGCCGCGTCATCCGGATATTGTGCTGGATGTACGGACGCTCCGCCCGCAGCTCGTTGGGCTTCACGCTGAACTTCTGCAGCAGCGAGGGATAGAGGCCGAGCCCGCCCACCCACACCACGATCAGCACCACGAGCCCGGCCACCGGAAAGAGCCAGCCCGGCCGGCTCATCTGCACGAGGCAGGCCGCCGCACAGAGGAGGGCGAGCACCGCGAGCACGTTGAGTACCGGCAACGCAGCGTTGACGTCGGTGTAGGAAGCGCCGAAGACCGCGCCCCGCGTCGAGTAGAGCAGATCGAAGCGGTCGAGCCAGAAGCCCGCCGCCCGGAGCACGAGGATGAGCGCGCCCAGGCCGAGGAGGTGCGTGCGGGCGGCGGCGGCGAGGCGCGGACCGCGCGCGGTGAGCACCAGGCTGCGCTGCACCACGTACACGGCGGCGGTGAGCACCAGCGCCCCCGCCGCGAGCGCGATGCCCCAGCCGTAGAGCAGGCGCCAGAACGGGAGCTCGAAGAAGTAGAAGCCGAGGTCGCGGCCGAAGAGCGGGTCCACCCGGCCGAAGGCCGTCGCGTTGCGGAACTCGATGACGGTGTCCCACGCCCCGCTCCCGCGGGTGGCGGACACGAAGGCGATCAACGCGGTTACCGGCACGAGGAGACGCCGGACGAGGGGCTCGATGCTGGCGCGGCCAGGCAGGCCGAGCTGGTCCTCCAGCTCCCAGAGCACGTCGGGGGGCGCCACGCGCGCGGCCACCCAGAGATTGGCGAACAGGAAGGCCCACACCGTGAGGCCCAGCCCGATCACGAGCCAGCCCCGGAGGGTCAAGACGGTGGTGAAGACGTCGACGAAGCCGACTTCCTGGAACCAGAGCCAGTCGGTGTAGAGCGGGACGGCCTGGCCGACGACGCCCAGGAAGAGGAAGGCCAGCAGGATCCAGAACGCGGGACGACGTCGCCGGCCGATCGCCACAGAGGTCTCCGGAGTCTAGGCGCCCGACCACACTCGGGCGCGGATGGTCGGCGTCCGGTGGCGGTGCACCTTCAGGTGCCGTGTGTCCAGGACGAGGGGTGGGCTTCCTGCTCGGCGGTGCCGATGTGGAACCAGGCGTTCCTCGAGCCGGACGTCGACCGCGAGCTCCCGACGGGCGATCGGCGTCGCGTCAGACGCCGGCGTCGTCCCGGAGGTCCTTGACGCGGTCCGTGCGCTCCCAGGTGAACTCGGGCTCGTTGCGGCCGAAGTGGCCGAAAGCGGCCGTCTTCTTGTAGATGGGCCGGCGCAGATTGAGGTACTTGATGATGCCGGCCGGTGTGAAGTCGAAGTGCCGCCGCACCATCTGCTCGAGCTTGCTCGAGGGCACTTTCCCCGTTCCGAACGTCTCCACCATCACCGACACCGGCTCCGCCACCCCGATGGCGTAGGCCACCTGCACCTGCGCGCGCTCCGCCAGGCCCGCCGCCACGATGTTCTTCGCCACGTGCCGCGCCATGTAGCAGGCGGAGCGATCGACCTTCGTCGGGTCCTTGCCGGAGAACGCGCCGCCGCCGTGCGGGCAGGAGCCGCCGTAGGTGTCGACGATGATCTTGCGTCCGGTGAGGCCCGTGTCTCCCATCGGGCCGCCCGTCACGAACCGCCCGGTGGGATTGATGTGGAAGGTCGCTTGCTTGCGGTCGAGAAGCTCGCCGGGGATGGTGGGCAGCACCACCTTCTCGATGATGTCCTGGCGGATCCGCTCCAGCGTGACGTCGGGGCTGTGCTGGGTGGAGATGACCACGGTTTCCACCGTCACCGGCTTGCCGTCCACGTAACGTACCGAGACCTGGCTCTTGCCGTCAGGCCGCAGGTAGTCGAGCTCACCGCGCCGCCGCACCTGGGAGAGGCGCTCCACCAGACGGTGCGCGAGCATGATGGGCATCGGCATCAGCTCGGGGGTCTCCGTGCACGCATACCCGAACATCAGGCCCTGGTCGCCGGCGCCGAGCGCGTCGACGCCCATGGCGATGTCACCCGACTGCTCGTCGATGGCGGTGATCACCGCGCAAGTCTCGGAGTCGAAGCCGAACTTCGCGCGAGTGTAGCCGACCTCGCGGATGGTCTCGCGCGCGACCTTGGGGATGTCCACGTAACACGACGTGGTGATCTCACCCGCTACCACCACGAGGCCGGTGGTGAGCAGGGTCTCGCAGGCCACGCGGCCCGTCGGATCCTGGCTCAGAATCGCGTCCAGGACCGCGTCCGACACCTGGTCGGCGATCTTGTCCGGATGACCCTCGGTCACCGACTCCGACGTGAACAGGTACTCCTCACGCGCCATCGTGCTCCTCCATCGTATTCGGCACCGTATTCGGCATCGTACTCGGGCGTAGGTACTCGACCGTACTCGGGGGCGTCGTTTCGTCGTTTTTAGTCGTGCTCACGGCACGTTAGCACAGGCTCGGAGACGTCTCAAGCGAAAACCCCCAGCGAGAGCGTGAGGGTGCGCGCCCAGGTCTCGCCGGGGGCCAGATGGAGCGGCCAGGCGAAGACGATCGAGGAGCCTTGGTAAATACGCTCGAGCCCCGCCTCGGACAGGGACACCGTCTCCACCGGCGCCCACGCCACCTCCGCCGGCACCGGCGTCCCCAGCGCGAGCTCGACCCCGAGCCACTCGTCGACGAGGCTCAACCCGTCCAGGGCCGCGCGGGCGCCCTGGCTGCCCAGCGACGGCCGGTCCGGAAGCCGATAGTACCGGCCCGGCGCCGCGCCCGCGGTGAGGGCAAGATTCCACTGCACCGCCCAGCGCCCGTCGAGCCGCCCGGTCCCGCGCCACGCGAGCCGGTACGCCACGGTGAGGCGCGCCCCCTCCGCGTGCAGGGTCACCGACTTCTCGATCGCCAGCGGTACCACCGGCCCGCCGTCGGCGGTGAGGGTGACCTCGATGGCGTCCGGTCGCTCGCGCACCCGATACGCCATCTCCGTGCCGGCGAAGACCAGCGGCGCGCCTTCCCAGGGATCGAGCGCGTTCACGGGGGCATCGGACGCAAGCACCCCTTCCCGTAAGGACGCGCGCCGCACGGTGTCGTACTCGAGGAGCCGGGCGAGCCCGGCCTCCTTCGCGTCGATCCGGTCGTGAATGCTGCGCGTCCCACCCCCGTCCGCCGCGGCGGCATCCGCCTCCTTGATGCGGGCGTGATAGGCCTCGCGGCGCCGCGTGAGCACGTCGGCCGCGTCGAGCGCGCGCGGGCGGAAGGCCAGCTCGCTGAGACTGCCGCCCGCATGCGGGGCGAGCGTCACCCCCAGATCGCGGCTTCGGAGACGCAGCTCGGTGCGCCCGGCGGCGTTGTCCCGTCCCGCTTCCCAGCCGAGCGCGGGAACCGCCCCCGCTGCCACCAGTCGATCCTCGGCCTCGATGAGCGCGGAACGAACGCCGCGGCGGAGGTGCGGGAGATAGCAGCCGCCGAACACGCCGTGCCAGTAGGCGTCGTTGGCCTGCCCGCGCCAGAGACGCTCCCGCGCCTCGAGAAGGAGCGGATCGGCCGGGCGCGCGGCAAGCGCGACCTCCAGGCGGCGGGAGAGGCGAAGCATGCGCCAGTACGCGTCGCCCATTTCCGGATACTTCACGAGGAAGCCCCGCCAGAAGCCGCCGCGCAGCAGTCGGCCCAGGCGCGCGCCGTCGGGAAGATCCCGGAGCCGGGCCCGCGCCTCCTCGATTTCTGCCGCCGCCGGCGCGGGCAGCGACCATTCGCCCATCTCCGAGTAGGACGCGGTGGGAAGGTATACGCGCCCCCGCGGCGGCTGGCTGTCCAGCACCCGCGAGAAGGTGGACACCGCCAGCCAGGGCGCGCTCCGGAGCGTGTCGAGGAACCGACGCAGCCAGCCCTCCGTGTACACGAGCCGGTGGGTGCCTGGCCAGACGCCGAACTTCTCGCCATCGTCCACCAGGGTGACGCTGCCCGCCCCGCGCCGCGACTCCAGGTACTCGAGGCTGGCGCGGGGATCGGCGAAGGGCACCAGGTAGCGAAGGCGCTCGCTGATGGGGAATACCGCCAAGGGCTGGCCCTCGTCCTCGGTGAGGAAGTAGCCGCCCACCGACTCGGGATCCAGGCCGGCGAGGGCGAAGTGGTGGTCGTCCACCACGACGTACTCGACCCCCGCCGCGGCCAGCGCGCGCGGGAGCTGCGGCTCCCACACCCGTTCCGCCAGCCACATGCCGCGGGGGGTGACGCCGAAGCTGACGCGGAGGAACTCGGTCAGCCGCTGGATCTGGCCCACCTTGTCGGGCTCCCGCAGCATGGGGAGGATGGGCTCGTAGAACCCGCCGGTGAGGAGCTCGACCCGGCCCGAGGCAGCCAGCTCGCCGAGGAGATCGAAGGTCTTGCCCGCATGCTCGCGCAGCCAGCCCAGCAGGCTGCCGGAGCAATGCACGGTGAGGGCGACGTCCGGCTCGCTTCGGAGCACCTCGAAGAAGGGGTGGTAGGCGGCGGCCGTCGCCTCCGCGATCACCCCATCGAAGTTACCGGCCGGCTGATGATTGTGGACGCCGAAGAGGAAGTGCAGCTCGGCGCCGGCCGCGTCCGGCGCGCTCGTCACTCCCGGCCCAGGTCCCGGTGACGGACGATCGGCGCGAAGCCCTGTCCCTCGAGGAAGGTGCGCAGCGACTCCACAAAGGCCACCGAGCGATGCTTGCCGCCGGTACAGCCGAGCGCGATGGCGAGGTAGGCCTTGCCCTCGCGCTGATAGAGGGGCAGGAGGAACTGGACGAGGTCCTCCAGGCGGCTCAGCAGCTCCCTGCTCTCCGGGTGAGCAAACAGCCAGTCGGTGACCTCGCGGTCGCGACCGTCATGCGCGCGCAGGGCCTCCACGAAGTGCGGGTTGGGCAGGAAGCGCAAGTCGAACACCAGGTCGGCGTCGTACGGGAGGCCGTGCTTGAATCCGAAGGACACCAGGGACACCGTGAGCGTCCCGCGCGGGCGCGGAGTGCCGTACATCTGGATGAGGCGGTCCTTGAGCTGATGCACGGTCAGGCTCGAGGTGTCGAGGATCTGGTCCGCCGCCTCGCGGAGGTGGGCGAGGGCCTTGCGCTCGGCGCGGATGCCGTCCAGCACGTTCCCCTCGCCGGCGAGGGGATGGCGCCGGCGGGTCTCGTGGTAGCGCCGCACCAGGATCTCGTCGGACGCCTCGAGGAAGAGAACCTCGGGAACATGTCCGGTTCCGCGAATCGTCCCGAGGATCTCCAGGAGGTGCTCGAGGTATTCGCCCTCGCGCACGTCCACCCCCAGTGCAATGTTGGTCATCCCGCGGCTGGACTGCGCGCACAGCTCGGCGAAGGTCGGGATCAGGGTGGTGGGGAGGTTGTCCACGCAGAAGTAACCCAGGTCCTCGAAGCACTTGATGGCGTAGCTCTTCCCCGCCCCGGACAGCCCGGTGATGATGACGAAGCGCAGGCGCTCCGGAAGGGTCGCCGGGGGCGTCGCCGTCATGCCACCGGCTCGATGAGGCCGAAGCCGCCGGCTCGGCCCCGATAGAGCACGTTCACCGTACCCGAGCCGGCATTGGTGAACGCGAAGAACGGGTCGCGGCTCAGGCGGAACTGCTCCAGCGCCTCCTCCACCGACATCGGCTTGGCCGGCACCTGGGTGACCTCGAGGGGCTCGCTCGGCTCGCGTGCGGCTGCGCCTCGCCCTCCTCGCTTCGCTCGGGAAGCATTTCCATATCCGCTCGGCTCGCCTTCGGCTGCGCCTCGCCAAGCCAGGCCCTTACGAATCGGCTTGTGGGTCTGGATGCGATCCTTGAGCTCGCGGACCTGGCGGGTGAGCGCCGCCAGCGCGGCATCCACCGCGGCGGCCAGGTCGAGGGCCGTTTCCTCGCTGCGGAAGGTGTGGAGCTTGGCCACCAGCGTCACCCCCGCGGTCCGACGGTTCCGCTCCTTGGTCAGCACCACCCGGGCCTCGTTGGGCTTCGGCGACAGGCGCGCCAGCTTCTCGATTCGCTCCTGCAGGTGCGCCCGATACGTCGGAGAGACGGTGAGGCCGCGCGCGCTGATGATTACCCGCATGGCCGCCGCCGCGCTCAGCGCTTCTTGGGGGCCATCCTGCGCTGGTGCGAGGGCTGGATACCGAGCTCTTCGCGGTACTTGGCCACCGTCCGGCGCGCGATGGTGAGCCCCTGCGTGTGCAGGGTCTTGGCGATGTCCTGGTCCGAGTAGGGCTTGGCGGAGTCCTCGCCCGCGACCAGGTCCTGGATGGTCTTCTTCACCGACACCGAGGACACCACGTCGCCGTTGTTGGAGGCGATGCCGCTGTGGAAGAACCACTTGAGCTCGTAGAGGCCCTGCGGCGTCTGGATGTACTTGTTGGTGGTCACCCGGCTGATGGTGGACTCGTGCATCCCGATGTCCTCCCCCACGTCACGGAGGGCGAGGGGGCGGAGATGAGCGAGGCCCCGGTCGAAGAACTCCCGCTGGAACTTCACCAGGCTGGTGGCCACCTTCCGGATGGTGCGCTGCCGCTGCTCCACGCTCTTGATGAGCCAGAGGGCGGATCGCAGCTTCTGCTCCACGAACTGCTTGTCCTCCCCCGCCGAGCCGCGGAGGAGCGAGCGGTAGAGCGAGTTGACCCGGAGCCGGGGCAGGCCCTCGTCGTTGAGCACCACCACGTAGTCGTCGCCGATCTTCTGGAGCGTCACGTCGGGCGCGATGTAGCGCGAGTCGGCCACCACGAAGCGCCGGCCGGGCTTGGGCTCCAGGCCCTGGATCTCCTCCACCGATTCCATGATGCGGTCCAGCGACAGCTTCAGCGCGCGCGCGATCTCCGGGTAGCGCCGCCGCTCGAGGTCGTCCATGTGCTTCTCGACGATCTCGACGGACACCGGGTCCGGCTCGGAGTCGGCCCGGAGCTGGAGGAGCAGGCACTCCTGGATACTCCGCGCCGCCACCCCGGGCGGGTCGAAGCTCTGGATGAGCTGGAGCGCCTTGTCCACCTCGTCCACCGTCCGGCCCATCTGCTCCGCGAGCTCGGCCGTCTCTGCGCGCAGGTATCCGTCCTCGTCGAGGTTACCGATGATCGACTCCCCCAGCGCCAGCAGCACGGGCTCGTCGGTGATCATCCGGAGCTGCTCCATCAGATGGTCGGTCAGCGAGGTCTCCGTGCGGCCCAGGTTCTCGAACGGCAGGTCGTCCCGCTCCTCCGTGGAGACCGGGGTCCGCTCCTCCGGCTGGTCGAACATCGCCTGAGTGAGGTCGAAGGGCAGGTCGTCCGACTTCTCCCCATCGACCGTGCTCTGCTCCTTGGCCAGCGGCGACTCGCTGGGCGGGGGCTGAAGATCGGCGGTCTCGGTCCCCGCGACCTCCGCGGTGGGCTCGTTCTCCGCCTGTACCTCCTCGAGGAGGGGATTTTCGCGGAGCTCCTGCTCCACGACTTCCTTGAGCTCGAGGGTGGAGAGCTGGAGCAGATGGATGGCCTGCTGGAGCAGCGGGGTCATCACCACCCGCTGTGACATTCGTTGAACCAGTCGCATCGGTCAGGCGCTCCGGATAGGCGTCAGAGCGAGAACTTCTCGCCCAGGTAGATTTCGCGGGCCCGCGGATTGTTCGCCAGCTCGTGGGCGGTGCCGGCGGCGAGGATCTGGCCGTGGTACAGGATGTACGCGCGGTCGGTGATGGCGAGGGTCTCCCGCACGTTGTGGTCGGTGATGAGGACGCCGATGCCGCGCTCGCGCAGGCGGGCCACGATCTCCTGGATGTCCCCGATGGCGATGGGATCGATGCCCGTGAAGGGCTCGTCGAGCAGGAGGTAACGGGGCCCGGTCACCAGCGCCCGCGTGATCTCGAGGCGCCGCCGCTCGCCGCCGGACAGGGTGAAGGCCTTGTGGCGCGCGAGCGGGGTGAGATCGAGCTCGGCGAGGAGGACGCGGAGCCGCGCCATCCGCTCCTGCTCGGTGAGGTCCATGGTCTCGAGGATGGCGAGCAGGTTCTCCTCCACGGTGAGCTTGCGGAACACCGAGGACTCCTGCGGGAGATAGCCCATCCCCATCCGGCAGCGCTGGTACATGGGCAGATCGGTGATCTCCTGGCCTTCCAGGAAGATGCGCCCGCCCTCGGGTCGCAGCAGGCCCACCATCATGTAGAAGGACGTGGTCTTCCCGGCCCCGTTCGGTCCCAGCAGGCCTACCACCTCACCGCGCTGGATATCGACGCTCACGCGGTCGACCACCACGCGGTTGCGAAAGCGCTTGACCAGCCCCTGCGCGATCAGACCTTCCATGACGTCACGGCTTGCACGGGGCGCCGGCGGCGGGCTTGCCATTGGGCGAGGCCTCGCCCTCGCGCTTGGGATAGAAGACGCTCTTCACGCGGCCGCCCGCGCCGGCCTCGGCCATGCTCCGGTCCTCGGCCAGAAAGATGGTGATGCGCTCCCCGGTGACCACGTTCTCATCCTGCCAGACGCGCGCATCGCCGGTGAGGACCACCCGCTGCTCGGCGTCGTAGTACTCCGCCCGGTTCGCGGTTCCGGTGCGGCAGTCGCGGGTGATGATCCGCACGCCGCCGGTGGACACGGTGCGCGTCACCTTGTCCCCCTTGTCGTCGAGGTACACCTCCATGCGGTCCGCGTACTGGGTCGAGTTGTTGTGTCGGGCCACCACGTTCCCGGTGAAGACGACCAGCCCCTGCTTCTGGTTCGAGACCAGCTGATCGGCGTCCACCTCGACCGGCTGGCCTCGACCCGACGCCGCCGGGCTCTTGGGTGCCGTCGGTGCGGCCCCTGCCGTGCCCGCCGGAGCCGGCCGCGGGCGCGGCGACGAGGTCTGGGCCTGCACGTCCCCGATCGCGCTCACCCCGAGCCACACTCCCAGCACGACCGCCGTCAGTCCGCGTCTCATCGACTAGCCCTTGACCCCGGCGCGGGGCACCGGGCCCGCCTCCGCCGACGGCAGCTCGTCAGTCTTGCTCGCGCCGGGCTTGCTCGCGTCGGGCTTGGTCACGTCGGGATTGGTCGTCCCGAACGTCGCCCGGATCCGTCCCTTGATCTCGGTGTTCCGCTCACCCACCCGGGCGTCGAGCCCCTGGCCCTGGACCACCGCACCCTTCTGGTGCAGGGTAACGGGCTCGTCCGTCCACGCGCGCTTCGCGTCGGCGTCCCAGCGCAGCCGCGTGGTCTCCAGCCGCAGCCCATCGCTCGAGGTCAGGATCACATTGCCCCGCAGCTCGACGTTCTTGCTCTCCTGCGCCATCTCCCCCTCGTCGCCGGTGACGGTCCAGCTCCGATCGGGCTCCTGGATCCGGATGCGAACTTTTCGGAGAAGGGTGCGGCCCGCCTTCTCGTACGCCTCCGCCTGATCCGCTTGGAGCTGCCAGGTCACGCCGTCCTTCATCTCCTCCTGCAGCTCCACTTCCTTGATCCGATAGTCGGCCCGGGTCTGCGGGCCCTCGGACGGCACCGACTGCACGCCCCGGCCGCGGAGAACCAGCACGCCCACAACGACCACCACGAAGAGGGCGACACCCACGAAGAGTACACGCGAAAGCCGTTGGGTATGCAATTTCAATACCACGCTAGCACAGCTCTCAGGAGCGCGGCAATAAACTTCCCGTCTGACCCACGGGGTTCATGCGGACGCGGGGATACGAGGTGGCCAGGCCTTCCGGGCGCGCAAAATCAGCTCCACCGCTTCACGAACGGCGCCACGGCCGCCGGGCTGGCGGGAAACCCAGTCCGCCGCCCGGCGTACCTCGGGCACGGCATCCGCGGGGGCCAGGGCAAGGCCCACCGCGCTCATCAGCGGCAGATCGGGCAAGTCGTCGCCCATGGCCGCAATCTCACCGCGCGCGCGACCCAGGCGTGCGATCAGCTCCGCCAGGCGCGCGGCCTTGTCCCCCACCCCCTGATGGACCTCCTCGATCTCGAGCTCCGCGAGCCGGCGCGTGACCGCCGCCGAGGCGCGGCCCGAGATCACCGCGACCGCGAGCCCCGCGCGGCGGGCCGCGACGAGGGCGTAGCCGTCGCGCACGTGGAAGCGCTTCACCTCCTCGCCGGCGGGTCCGTAGACGAGCATGCCGTCGGTGAGCACGCCGTCGACGTCGAGCACGAGGAGCCGCACTTTGGCCGCGCGCGCGGCAAGAGACGTCGTCATGCGGGGCTACGCGATCTTCGAGCCGAGGATGTCGTGGAGGTGGATGAAGGCGTGGGGACGGCCGCTAGCGTCGGTAATGACCAGGCTCGTGATCTGGTGCGCCTCCATCACCGCGAGCGCCTTCGCGGCGAGATCCTCGGCGTCGATGCGCTTGGGGTTCCGCGACATGCAGTCGGCGACCCGGCGGTCCAGCAGCGAGCCGCCCGCGAGCTGAAGCCGCCGGAGATCGCCGTCGGTCACGACCCCCACCAGCCGCCCCGCCGCGTCCACCACCGTGGTCATGCCGCGCCGCTTGGCGGTCATCTCCTCCAGCGCTTCCTTCATGGTGGCCGACTCGCCGACGATGGGCACGGCCTCGCCGGTGCGCATGAGGTCCTGCACCTTGACGAACGCCTTCCACCGCAGCGTCCCCGCCGGATGCAGGGCGGCGTATTCCTCCGGGCGCAGCCCACGGAGCTCGAGCAGCGCCATGGCCAGCGCGTCGCCCATGGCCAGGGCCGCAGTGGTGCTCGAGGTGGGCGCCAGGTTCATGGGACAGGCCTCCTCGCTCACCGCCACGTCGAGCACGACATCGGCCTGCCGCGCCAGCGAGGAAGCGGCGCTGCCGGTGAGGAGCACCATCGGCACCCCGAGCCGCTTCAGCGCGGGCAGCACCGCGAGCAGCTCGTCGGTCTCGCCCGAGTTCGACAGGGCCAGGACGACGTCGTCCCGCGCCACCATGCCCACGTCACCATGCACGCCTTCGGCCGGGTGGAGGAAGTATGCCGGCGTGCCCGTGCTCGCCATGGTGGCCGCCACCTTGCGGCCCACCAGGCCGGACTTCCCCATGCCGGTGACGATGACGCGGCCACGGCAGCGTGCGATCAGCTCCACCGCGGCGACGAAACGCTCGTCGAGCCGTCCGGTGAGCGCGAGCACCGCCTCCGCCTCCAGACGCAGCACGCGCTCGGCGATCGCCAGGAGACGCGCGGGGTCCATCAGGCGCCGCCCCTCCCAGCGGCCGGCGCGAGCCCCCCGCGGATGGCGCGCAGCTCGGCGAGGAGACGCGGCAGCTCGTCGAGCCGGAGCATGTTGGGCCCGTCCGAGAGCGGCCGGCCGTCGGCGAGCGTGCGGTCCGGGTCCTCGTGCATCTCCATGAAGAGGGCATCCACGCCCGCCGCCACCGCCGCGCGCGCCAGCAGCGGCACATAGCGGCGCTCCCCGCCTGACCGGTGCCCCAGCCCGCCCGGGAGCTGGACGGAGTGGGTGGCGTCGAAGATCACCGGATAGCCCAGCTCACCCATGATGGCCAGCCCGCGGAAATCCACCACCAGGTTCGCGTACCCGAAGCTCGTGCCGCGCTCGGTGAGGAGGATGTCCTCATTGCCGGTGGACGCGATCTTGGCCGCCACGTTGCCCATGTCGCGGGGGGCGAGGAACTGGCCCTTCTTCACGTTGACCGGCCGGCCCGTCCGGCCGCACGCCAGCAGCAGCTCGGTCTGACGGCAGAGGAAGGCCGGGATCTGGAGCACATCGAGCACCTCGGCGGCGGGCCCCACCTCCGCGACGTCGTGCACGTCGGAGAGGACCGGCAGCCCGGTGATCTCCTTGACCCGGCGAAGAATGCGGAGCCCTTCCTTCAGACCCGGTCCCCGGTACGAGTCGATCGATGAGCGATTGGCCTTGTCGTAGGACGACTTGTAGATGAAGGGAATCCCGGCCGCGGCGGTGGTGGCCTTGAGGCGCTCCGCCACCATGACGGCGTGCTCCTCGCTCTCGATCGCGCAGGGCCCCCCGATGAGGACGAGCGGCCCGCCCCCGCCGATCGTGATCCCGCCGACCCGAACGGTCCGGCCCACCGCGTCGCGGGCCTAGGCCCGCTCCTGATGGTCCAGCGCCGCGCGAATGAACGCGGCGAACAGCGGATGGGGCTCCCACGGTCGCGAGCGGAACTCCGGGTGGAACTGCCCCGCCACGAACCACGGATGTTCCGGCAGCTCGATGATCTCCACCAGCTGCTTCTCCGGCCAGACGCCCGAGATCCGGAGCCCGCCCCCTTGCAGCCGCGCGAGATAGTCGTTGTTGACCTCGTAGCGGTGGCGGTGGCGCTCCTGAATGGCCCCCTCGCCGTAGTGCCGAGACGCCGCACTGCCCTCTGAAAGGACGATGGGATAGAGGCCCAACCGCATGGTGCCGCCCTTGTCGGTGATTCCGCGCTGCTCGGGCAGGAGATCGATGACGTTGTGCGCGGGCTTGGGGTCGAACTCCGTGGAGTTGGAGCCGGCGAGGCCGCACACGTTGCGGGCGTACTCGATCACCGCGCACTGCAGCCCCAGGCAGATGCCGAAGAACGGCACCTTCTCCTCGCGCGCGTAGCGGATGGCCTGGATCTTCCCCTCGATGCCGCGGTCACCGAAGCCGCCGGGGATCAGGATGCCGTCCAGCCCGGCCACGTGCCCGGGCACGCCCTCGCGCTCCAGCCGCTCGGCGTCCAGCCACACCACCTCCACCGCCGCCTCGTGCGCGATGCCGCCGTGGGCGAGCGCCTCGTAGAGGCTCTTGTACGAGTCCTTCACCTCGATGTACTTGCCCACCACCCCGATGCGCACGTGGTGACGGGGCGACTTGATGCGCCGGACGATCTCCTCCCACCGCGACAGGTCGGCGGGCCGGTCGGGCAAGCCGAGGAGCCGCACCACGCTCTCGTCGAGCCCCTGCTCGTGGAAGGCGAGCGGGACCTCGTAGATGGTGTCCACATCGCGCGCCGACACCACCGCTTCCTCCTCCACGTCGCAGAACAGCGCGATCTTTCCCTTGATCGACGGCGTGAGCGGGTGCTCCTTGTCGGTGCGACAGAGGAGGACGTCGGGCTGGATTCCGATGGCCCGCAGCTCCTTGACCGAGTGCTGGGTGGCCTTGGTCTTGAGCTCGGAGGCGGCCTGGATGAACGGCACCAGGGTGAGGTGCACGTAGATCACGTTCTCCTTGCCCACGTCCTTCTTGAGCTGGCGGATGGCCTCCAGGAAGGGCAGGCCCTCGATGTCGCCCACGGTGCCGCCGACCTCCACGATGACGACGTCCACGCCCGCCGACACCTTGCGCACCGACGCCTTGATCTGGTCGGTGATGTGGGGGATCACCTGCACGGTGCGCCCGAGGTAGTCGCCGCGCCGCTCCTTCTCGATGACGGTGCCGTAGATCTTTCCCGTGGTCATGTTGTTGTCCCGGGCCATCCGCGCGGACGTGAAGCGCTCGTAGTGGCCGAGGTCGAGGTCCGTCTCGCCCCCGTCGTCGGTGACATAGACCTCGCCGTGCTGATACGGGCTCATGGTCCCGGCGTCCACGTTGATGTACGGATCCAGCTTCATGAGCGTCACCCGGAACCCCCGAGCCTCCAGGAGCGAGCCGATGGATGCCGCCGCCAACCCCTTGCCCAGCGAGGAGATGACCCCTCCGGTCACGAACACGAATTTCGGCGTCACGTCGGCTCTCCTTTCGGATGACGGGCCATCAGGCGCTTCACGAACCGCTCCTCGTCGGCCAGGTTGCCGACCCGGCCGTCCAGGGCGAGATCGCGCAGGTTCCGCAGCCATTGTCCCACTGCGGGCCCGCGCGGCACCCCGGTGGCGATGAGCTGCGCCGCCGACATCGCCGGCTGCACGTGACGGCCCTCGCGGAGATACCACTGCAGGCGCCGCCGCGTCCGGCCGGTGCCGAGCAGCCAGGCGGCCACCACCGTCTCCGCGGTGCCCTCCCGCGCCGCCGCGGCCACCCGGCTGGGCGCGAGCCGCGGCGCCGCCAGCCGCGCGGCGAGCCGTCGCCCCGCCGCGGGCGCGGCCGCCAGGCGCGCACCGCGCCCGCCGCCCAGGGCCAGCCGCTGGAGACAGCGGCGCGCCACCGAGGGCGGTTGGTCCACCAGCAGGGCGAGGAGCGCCACCTCCAGCGGCTCGACGCCCAGGTCCGCCCCGCGACCCCAGGCCAGCAGCCGGCGCGCCGCCCGCAGCCGTTCCCGCGTGCGCGGGCGCGTGCGATACGCGCGGTCCCAGAGGCCGAGTGCGCGCCACTGGAGCAGCAGGGCAAGCGCGCCCCACGCGGTGGGCTCGCGCAGGATCAGTCCCAGCTCCGCGAGGAGCCGCTGTCCCGACAGGGTCGGGTACGCGCGCACGCCCAGGGCCAGGCGCAGGGCGCGCCGGCCGGAGGCGTCCAGGTGGAACCCGAGACGGGCGGCGTAGCGCGCGGCGCGGAAGACGCGGGTCGGATCCTCCACGAAGGACAGCGGATGCAGCGGCACCAGGGTGCGGCGATCGAGGTCGCGCTGGCCGCCCGCCCCGTCCACCAGCCGGCCGAAGACGGCAGGTCCCAGCGCGATGGCCATGGCGTTCACGGTGAAGTCGCGCCGGAGGAGATCTTCGCCGAGCGGCGCCGACTCCACCGCGGGCAGGGCTCCGGGCCCCGAGTAGCGCTCGCGGCGCGCGGACGCCACGTCGACTCGCGGCAGCGGCTGGCCGTCCACGGTGCGGCCACCCTCCACCGACGCGGTGCCGAACATCGCGTGGACGGTGGCCTGCCCCCTGACCTCCTCGGCGAGCCGCCGCGCGAAGGCCGGGCCGTCCCCCTCCACGACGAGATCCACGTCGAGGGGGCCCGTGTCGCGGAGCAGGTCGCGCACGAAGCCGCCCGCCGCCCACACCGCCACCCCCATGGCCTCCCCGAGCTTGCCGGCGAGTCGGAGCAGCCAGACAAGGGTCTCGCGGCCGGCATCGGGCGGGTGCTCGAGTCGATGTGCCACCGAGAGCGCCGGACGCGCCCACGTCGCTGCACGCCCGTCGACGAACCCGACGAGACGGCCACCGTGCCGCACCAGGATCAGGCCCGCCCCCGCGAGCACGAGCCGGCGCACCGCGATCTCGGGCGTGTCCGGCGTCACCTCGGGCAGCTCGTGCCAGGCCATCTCGAGGGCGCGCAGACCGGGCAGCCCCCACCGGACGGCACGCATCAGCTCCGCGTGGCGCACCGCCACGCCCGGGCCCAGGGCCAGCGCGTGCGCCCCCGCGTGGGCGGCCGCCGCCTGGGCCGCGCCGACGCGCAGGCCCGGCGCCCCGCGCACGATTCGCCGGTCCATCAGGGCCGCCGCGCCCGGCTCGACCTGGGGATAGACGTGGCCCGCCTTGGCCATCGGACTAGCCCGCCTTCGCGGACAACCGGGCACGGGGGTGGAATTTCCGGTACATGTCGCGCACCACCGTCGAGGGAAGATGCGTGTAGATCTGGGTGGTCGAGATGTCGGCGTGGCCGAGCATGGCCTGCACCGAGCGGAGATCGGCACCCCGCTCCAGGAGATGGCTGGCGAAGGAGTGCCGCAGCGTGTGCGGCGACACGGAGGCGCGCAGCCCCGCGCGGCGCGCGGAGCGCTTGAGGATGACCCAGAGGCCCTGGCGCGACAGGGGGCGGCCCGCCCGGTTGAGGAAGATCGTCCCCGGGTCGAGCCGTTTCACGGCTGGGCTCCGCCGCACATCGAGATAGCGCCGCACCCAGCGGAGGGCCTGGGCTCCCACCGGGACCAGGCGCTGCCGGCTTCCCTTCCCCATGCACGTCACGTAGCCGGCGGTGAGATTGAGATCCTCGTGGCGCAGCGACAGGACCTCCGAGGCACGCATGCCGGAGGCGTAGAGCAGCTCGAGCAGGGCGCGGTCGCGCAGCCCCTCCCCCCGCGTGGTATCCGGGCTCTCCACCAGCGCGGTGGCGTCCTCGATCGAGAGCGTTCGCGGCAACCGGCGGGGCGGGCGCGGGCTCTCCAGGTGCTCGGTGGGGTCGCGCGACAGCCTGCCCTCGCGCACGAGGAAGCGATACAGGCCCCGCAAGGCCGAGAGCCGGCGGGCCACGCTACGCGCCCCGAGTCCGCGGCGCCGCAAGGACAGGAGATAGTCGCTCACGTCCCGCGCGCCGAGCGTCGCGAGCTCGCGACGGGGCCGCGCCAGGAAGCGGCCGAAGTCGGCCAGGTCGCGCCGATAGGCGAGCACGGTGTTGCGAGAGGCCCCCCCTTCCGTCTGGAGGGCCTCGAGGAAATCGACCACCGCATCCATCAACGCGGCTCGGGGGGGACGGGGGCTCGTGGGCGGCGCGACGGAACAACCAGACCAGCAACTACGAACTGCAGGGGCATAGCGAACTCTATCACCGCGCCCCCGTCGGGGGCAAGCCCTTGCCCTTGCCGCGCCGGAGCATGCCGACGAGCACGTGAAGCTCGGGCGCGCGGAGCAGCGCGGCCGCCGCCACGAACGCGAGGCCGCCGCCGATCACCGCCGCGCCGGTCCAGACCGCGGCGTGGGCGGAAGCGTCCCCAACCGGGCCCAGTGCGCGGCAGACGAGCCAGAGCGGCAGGGTGGCGGCGAGCGTGCGGAGCGCGGAACGGCCGAGCGCCCGGCCCCCGATGGGTCCGAGCCGCCGCCGCAGCAGCCACAGCAGCGCAAGGACATTCACGTAGGCGGCCAGCGACGAGGCCAGGGCCAGCCCGGCGTGCGCGAGCGGCCACATGAGGCCGAGCGCGAGGCAGACGTTGGCGGCCACCGAGACGAAGCCCACGAGGACGGGCGTGCGCGTGTCCCCCAGCGCGTAGAAGGTCTGAGCGGCGAGGCGCGTCGCCGAGAAGGCGGGGAGCCCGACCGCGTAGGCGGCGAGGGCCTCGGTGGTGGCGGCGACGGCGGTCGCGCCGAACTGCCCGCGCTCGAAGAGCAGGCTCACGATGGGCCCGCCGAGGGCCACCAGACCCACCGCGGCGGGCACCGCGATGAAGACGGAAAGCCGCAGCGCGAAGCCGAGCGTGTCGGTGAGCCCTGCCCGATCGCCCCGCGCCGCCTGCGCCGACATGGTCGGCAGCGCCGCGGTCGCGAGCGCGATCCCGAACACGCCGAGGGGGAACTCCATCAGACGGTCGGCGTAGTAGAGATACGAGATGCTGCCCCGGGGCAGCAGCGAGGCAAGCAGCGTGTTGATCACCACCGTGATCTGGACCGCGGCGAGACCGAAGGCGGCGGGCAGGAGCCGCCGCGCGATGGTGCGCACCGCCGGATGCGCCCAGTCACCGGACGGGCGAAGGGGGACGCCGAGGCGCCGGACCTCCGGCAGCTGGACGAGCAGCTGGCCCAGACCGCCCACGAGTACCCCCACCGCGAGGGAGACGATGGGCGGCTGGAAATGCCGCGCCAGCAGCAGCACCGCCCCGATCATGCAGAGGTTGAGCACCGCGGGGCCGAGCGCGGCGGTCAAGAACCGGTGATGCGCGTTCAGCGTGCCGGTGGCGAGCGCGGCCAGCCCCACCAGCAGGAGGTACGGGAACATCAGCCGCGTGAGCCACACCGCGAGGTCGAGCAGTGGCGGGTCCGCCGCCCAGCCCGGCGCCATCAGCGTCACGATCCATCGCGCCCCCAGCATGCCCGCCAGCGTCACCACGCAGAGGGTGAGCGCGCTCGCGCCCGCCACCGCGCGGGCCATGGTGGCGAAGGCGGCGCGTCCGCCGGTGGCGAGGTACTGCGTGAAGACCGGGATCACCGCGGTGGACAGCGCGCCCTCGGCGAGGAGGCGGCGGAGGAGGTTGGGGATGCGGAACGCCACGAAGAAGGCGTCGGTGACGGGGCCGGCGCCGAAGGCTTGCGCCACCACCATGTCCCGCACATAGCCGAGGACGCGGCTGGCGAGGGTCGCGAGCCCGATGCTGCCGACGGCGCTCACCACGCCGGCCCGCCCCTCCTGGGGATCGCCGCTCACGGGGACAAACTCCTTGACTCTCCTCCGACCCGACGGTATGGTTCGATTTTGCCCGGGGTTACGGGCGACTTCCCCCAGGAATACAGGAGGCAAGAGTGGCCAACACGCGATCCGCCCGGAAACGGATCAAGACGAGTGAGAAGCGCCGGCTGCGGAACCGCGCCGTGCGGAGCCAGGTCCGTTCCGTGGTCAAGACGGCCCGCGCGGTCGAGCCCTCGCAAGGGGCCGAGGGACGCACCGCCATCCAGGAGGCGATCCGGAGCCTCGACAAGGCGGTGAGCCGCGGCGTGATTCACCGCAACACCGCCGCGCGCCGGAAGTCGACGCTGGCCCGGCGGCTCGCCCTCGTCAAGTAACCCTCCTCCGTCCCGTCTCATCGCCCCGCCCCCGCCGCGTCGCGCGCGTGGGCGAGGCGCTCGAGCAGCACCACGGCGCCGTCGCGCATGAGCTCCCCGCCCCGCTCACCGTAGAGGCTCGCGCAGGCGATGTAGCTCGGGTGGACGGTGGCCTCGGGGGTGAGCAGGTAGCCGAGATAGTCGTTGGACACGCCCGCCACGAAGACCCGGTCGAACCGCGCGGCGCCCGCGGTCTTGATCTCCCGCCCGAGACGCGTCTCGAGCTCACCCGGGATGGTGACCCAGGCGCTGCCGCCGATCCCCACCGCGAGCAGCTCCGCGTGGCGGGGCAGCGCGTCGCCCAGGCCCACCCGCAGCCACCCCGGTAGCCAGCGTCCCAGGCAGGCGCGCGCGGAGACCGCCGGCGCGGGCAGGCTCACGCGGTGCGAGGCCGTCGCGAGTACCGGGTCCGCCTCCGCACGGATCGCGTCCCACGCGCCCAGCGCACCCTGCGCGAGACGCTCCCCCAGACTCGCCACGCCCCGCCAGCCGCGTCCGGCGGGACTCACGTCGCCGACGGCGCCGTTGACGAAGAGCGCCGGCACGCGGAGGCGGCTCTCGATCCGCGCGGAGGCGTCTCCCATGAGATCGCCCGAGACCAAGAAGTTCCCCTTGCCGAGCGCGGTGCCGTGGATGGCGTAGTTCCAGAGCAGCGCCAGGGGGCGTCCGTCCGCGGTCACCACCTTGAGGACGCCGAGGGTGGGATCGAGGGATGCGCCGACGCGGCTCTTGCCGAGGCCGGGAAGCTCCACCGCGCCGGCCCCGACGCGCGCGGGCGCCCGCCGCTGATGCGCCTCGCGGGCCGCGCGCTCGAGGGCGTCCAGGAGCCGCGCGCGAATCTCCGCCGACGGCCGGTCGAGGGCCACGAAGGCGAAGAGCGCCGAGTCGACGTAGGCCCCCGGGCCGGAATGCGTGTGCGAGGCCGACACGATCACCGTCGAGTACGCGAGCCCGGCCCGTCGGAGGCGCTCGCCGAGCTCGGCGGTGAGGCCGGGATCCATGCCCACCAGATCGATGGACAGCCACATCACGCTGACGCGGGCGTCGGCCAGCGCCAGTGCCCGCGCCCGCACGGGATCGTGCACGCCCTGCGCGGGCCGGAACCAGAACGCGTGCGCGTGGCGCCCGAGCACGTCGGGGAACCAGGCGCGGCGCGGGAAGCCCCCATAGCCGGCCAGTGGGGTACCGTCGGGCAGCACCACCTCCACCGCCGCCGCCCCCGCGGTGAGCGATGCGGTCCTGGGGGCGGCGGCGGCACCGGCGGCCCCACTGCCGGACGAGCAGATGAGCACGAGCGCCAGGAGCGCTCGCCCCCGCATCACGCGGCGCACAGATCCGCGATGAGAAGCGCGAGCTCGGGGCGAGGCGCCCCGCCCTGCTTGAGGCGTCGCTCCACCTCCCAGCAGCGCGTGAGGCGCCGGGCGGCGTCGGGACCCGAGAGCGCCCGCGCCAGTGCGACCACTGCGGCCGCGGCGGGCGGCGGGCGGCGAAGCAGCCGAGCGACCTCATCGTCCCGCCGGCCCTGCCCCAGCCACTCCCGTGCCTGCCACACCGAGCGTGCCTCGCGCGCCAGCATGCCGAGCACCCCGAGCGCCTCTTCGCCCGCGGCGAGGAGCGCGCCGAGCACGCCGAGCGCCGCCCCCAGGTCGCGCTCGGCCACCGCGCGGGTGAGCTCGAAGATATTGCGAAGCCGCTGCTCGCCCACCACCGCGCGGACCTCCGACGGGGTCACGCGGCGGTTGTCCGGCCCACCGGCGAGGGCCGCCTTGGCCACTTCCCCCAGCAGCAGGGTCAGGTCGTCCCCCACCAGCTCGACGAGCAGCGCCGCCGCCGCCACCTCCACCTCGAAGCCGCTCGCCGCCGCGCGGGTGCGCAGCCAGGACACCAGCGCACGGCCGGTGGGCCGCGGGAGCGCGACCACGGCGGCGGGGGGCAGCGTCTTCAGCAGCCAGTGGCTCGGGGCCACTTCCGCATCGGCGAGGAGCAGGAGCACGGTAGAGGGATTCGGCGCGGCGGCATAGGCGGCGAGGGCCTCGCCCTGGCGCACCCCGAGCCCGTCGGCGCCGCGCACCACCACGAGCCGGCGCTCGGAGAGAAACGGCAGCGTGAGGGCAGATCGGACGATGGTTTCCGCACCCGCCTCGCGGGCCTCGAGGACTTCGCGAGAAAGGGCGGCCATGTCGGGATCGGCGAAGAGCGCGCGGGTGACCGCCGCCACCGCGTCGTCCAGGAGGACGGGCTCGGCGCCGTGGACGAGAACGACCGGGGGCGTGCGGCCCGCCTCCACTGCGCGGAGCAGCCCCGCGTAGTCCACTAGCGGGTGTCCACTAGAACCGATCCACCACCAGGTTCACGACCCGGCGGCCGATATCCACCGCCGCCGCGCGCACCGCGCCCTCCTCGCGGTTGATCGTGCCCGAGGCATCGAAGGGGACGACAAAGTCGGCCCGCTCCTGCAGTCCCTCTTGCCGGAAGAGCATGCCGCCCTGTCGCATATCCCGAAACGACAGGTTCAGGGTGACCACGAGCCGGTACTGGCGGACGTTGATGCGATTGTCCACCGCCACCGACACGATGTCGTACCCGACGACCTCGCCCTCGAGGATGGAGTCCGCCTGGTCGGCGGCGACCACCTTGAGCTTGCCGCTGGTGACAAAGGCGTTGATCACCGCGGCGGTGATGGTGCTCTCCACCGCGGGCTGCTCCGTCTTGTTCCTGAAGGTGGGCACCGCCACCGACTTGATGTGATTGGGGAGATTGCCCTGCGTGCTGTAGCCGCACCCGGTGGCAAGCCCGAGCGCCGCCACGGTCACGAGGGCGGCCCACGCGCGCGGCCCGCTCCTCACGCGCGGGTAACCACGTTGACGAGGCGTCCCGGGACCACCACCACCTTGGCGACCTGGCGGCCGTCGGTCCACTGGCGCACCTTCTCGTCGGCAAGGGCGCGGTCCTGGATCTCGCGCTCCGCGGCGGCCACGTCCACGGTGAGCCGGCTGCGCACGCGGCCGTCCACCTGGACGATGATCTCGACCTCGGCGCGCTTCACCGCCGCGGGATCGACGGTGGGCCACGCGTGCTTGAACACGCTCTCGCGGTGGCCCAGCGCCGCCCAGAGCTCCTCGGTGATGTGCGGGCTCATCGGCCCCAGCAGGAGCACGGTGGTCTCCACCGCCTCGCGCAGGAGCCGCCCGCGCTCGGCGCGGTTCATGGTGTCCATGGAGTCGCGGTCGAAGTCGTGGAGCGCATTGACCAGCTCCATGATGGCGCTGATGGCGGTATTGAAGTGGAGGTCCTTCTCGATGTCGTGGGTCACGCGCTCGATCGTCTCGTGGATGACGCGCCGGACGGCACGGCCCGCGTCGGACAGGTTTCCCGCTTCCGCCCGGCTCGCCTCCGGCGGCACCTCGCGCAGCTCGGCGAGATGCCCCTGGACGAAGCGCCAGATACGGTTGAGGAAGCGCGACGCCCCCTCCACGCCGCGATCGTTCCAGTCGAGGTCCTTCTCGGGGGGCGCCGCGAAGAGGGAGAAGAGCCGCGCGGTGTCCGCCCCGAAGCGCCGGATGAGGTCATCCGGGTCCACCACGTTGCCCTTGGACTTCGACATCTTGGCGCCGTCCTTGATCACCATCCCCTGCGAGAGCAGGGCGGAGAAGGGCTCGTCCACCTGGGTGAGGCCGAGGTCGCGCAGCACCTTGGTGTAGAAGCGGGCGTAGAGGAGGTGGAGGACGGCGTGCTCGATCCCGCCGATGTATTGATCCACCGGCATCCAGTACGCGGCGGCGGCGGGGTCGAACATCCCGCCCTCGTAGCGCGGCGAGCAGTAGCGGAGGAAGTACCACGACGACTCCACGAAGGTATCCATGGTGTCGGTCTCGCGCTTGGCGGGACCGTCGCACCGGGGACACCGCGCGTTGACGAAGTGCGCCACCTCGGCGAGCGGCGAGCCGCCCTTGCCGCTGATCTGCACGTCCTCGGGCAGCACCACCGGCAGGCGGTCCTCGCGCTCCGGCACCATGCCGCATCGGGGGCAGTAGAGAATGGGGATGGGCGCCCCCCAGTAGCGCTGGCGGCTGATGCCCCAGTCGCGGAGCCGGTAGTTGACCTTGGACTGGCCGAGGCCGCGGGCCACCAGCCAGTCGATCGCCTTGCGCTTGGCCTCCGCGATGCCGAGCCCGTCCAGGAACCCCGAGTTGATCTTCACGCCGTCGCCGGTATAGGCCTCGGTATCCGCCCAGCCCTCCGGCCGCTTCACCGTCGGGACGATGGGCAGGCCGTGCTGCGTGGCGAAGTCCCAGTCGCGCCCATCCTCGCCCGGCACCGCCATGATCGCGCCGGTGCCGTAGCCCATGAGCACGTAGTCGGCGAGGAAGAGCGGGATCTCCCGCTCCGTGAAGGGATTGATGGCGCGGGCGCTGAGCCGGAGCCCGCGCTTCGGCCGGTCGACGGCCAGGCGCTCGATCTCCGACTCCCGCGCCACCTCCGCGCGGAAGGCGTCCACCTTCGCGCGCTCGGCGGGATCGGTGACGAGCGCGTCCACCAGCGGGTGCTCGGGGGCCAGCACCGCGTAGGTCATGCCGAACGAGGTGTCCGGCCGAGTGGTGAAGATGCGGATCTTCACGTCGGGGCGCCCCACCACCGGCAGGTCGAACTCGGCGCCCTCGCTCCGCCCGATCCAGTTGCGCTGCATGGTCAGCACGCGCTCGGGCCAGCCGGGGAGACGGTCGCACCCGGCGAGCAGCTCATCCGCGTAGTCGGTGATCTTGAAGAACCAGCCCTCGATCTCCTTGGCCTCCACCTCGGAGTCGCAGCGCCAGCAGCGCCCCGCCTCCACCTGCTCGTTGGCGAGGATGGTCTGGCAGGAGGGGCACCAGTTCACCGTGGAGCGTTTCTTGTAGGCGAGCCCCCGCTCGAACATCCGGATGAAGATGAGCTGCTCCCACTTGTAGTACGCGGGGTCGCAGGTGGCCACCTCGCGGTCCCAGTCGTAGGAGATCCCCATGCGGCGAAGCTGGCTCCGCATGTTCCGGATGTTCTCGTAGGTCCACACCGCGGGGTGGACCCCGTTGTCGATGGCGGCGTTCTCGGCGGGCATGCCGAAGGCATCCCACCCCATCGGGTGGAGCACGTTGAACCCGCGCATCCACTTGTAGCGCGCAAGGAGATCGCCGATGGCATAGACGCGCACGTGACCCATGTGGATGCGGCCGGAGGGATACGGGAACATCTCGAGACAGTAAAACTTCGGGCGGGAGGGATCCTCGATCGCCTGGAACTGCTTGCTTTCCTCCCAGACGCGCTGCCACCGGGCCTCGATGTCGGCAAACGGGTAGCGTTCGGGACGGTCGTCGCTCGCCATGTTCGCGCTGATCTTAAGCTGCCCGGAGGGAGGACGCAAGGAAACGGCTCCCCGGGGACCATGCGATCCGGTCCCCGGGGGAAGGCGGTCGGCTACTTCTTCTTGAGGGCGAGATTGATGGCCTTGGCCGCTTCCTCGGCCTTGGCCACGGACTCCGCGTGCTTGCCGGCATCGTGGAGCTTCTTGGCCTCCGCGGCGAGGTCGTTGGCCTTCTTCGAGGCGTCGTCCGACTTCCCGGCGGTCGCGTCCTGGACCTGCTTGATCAGGAGCGGACACTGAAACGCCAGCGCGGGGCTGGCGGCGAGGGTGATCACGGCGACCGCGATCAGGAGCGTCTTCAGCATGAGGGTTCACCTCCTCCCTGGAGAATTGCCGTTACTTTAACCGCTCGACGGCTCCGGCGGTTCCCCATTTTCGGGCGCCGGCACCAGTGGCACCGGGTGGAAGTGCTCGTGGATCCGCTGCGCCAGCTTGGGCGTGACCTTGGGCACCCCGGCGAGCTCGGCCACGGACGCGGCCCGGACCCCACGCGCCGAGCCGAGCGTCTTGAGCAGGCTGGTCCGGAGAGTCGGGCCCACCCCGGGGATGCGGTCGAGCTCCGAGCTGATGGTCCGACGCGCCCGCACCTTCTTGTGGTACGTGATGGCGAACCGGTGGGCCTCGTCCCGGATCTTCTGGAGCGTCTGCAGCGCGGGCGAGCCGAGGTCCAGCACCAGCGGCTGCAGGCGGTCGGGCGTATAGACCTCCTCCGCGCGCTTGGCGAGGGAGGCGATGGGGAGATAGTCCAGACCCAGATCCTCGAGCACCTTCACCCCCACCCCGAGCTGGCCGCGCCCGCCGTCGAGGAGAATGAGATCCGGCAGCGGCCCCTCCCCCTCCAGCGCCTTGGCGTAGCGGCGGGTGAGCACCTCCTGCATGGACGCGAAGTCGTCGGTGCCGATCACCGTCCGGATCTTGTACCGCTTGTAGTCGTCCTTCTTCATGTCCCCGCCCTGCCACACCACCATGGAGGCCACCGTGTCGCTGCCCTGGATGGTCGATATGTCGAAGCACTCGATGCGGTCCGGCGGCTCGGCCAGGCCCAGCGCCCGCTGCAGCTCTTCGCGCACCGCCTGATGGCGGTTCGTGCGCGAGAGCAAGTGCGCCTGCAACGCCAGCGCGGCGTTCTCCTCCGCCATCGCCACCAGCTCGCGCCGGCGCCCCCGCTGGGGCGCCAGCAGCTCCACGCGTCCTCCGCGGCGCTGCCGCAGCCACTCCAGCACCAGCGGAGCATCCGCGATCTCGGTGGAGAGCACGAGCTCCGGCGCGGGGGTCACGCTCCGCGCGTAGAACTGCCGCACGAACGCGGAGAGAACCTCTCCATCGCTCTCCCCCACCAGGCGGTCGAAGTAGAAGGACTCCCGGCCGAGCAGCCGGCCCTTGCGGACGAAGAAGAGCTGCACGCAGGCGTCGGGCCCCTGTCGCACCAGCCCGATGATGTCCTCGTCCGTCTCCTCGGTGGAGATGATCTTCTGGCGCTCGCGCACCGTGTTCAGCGCCTGGATGCGGTCGCGCAGCACCGCCGCCTGCTCGAAGCGCGTCTCCGCCGCGGCCGCCTCCATCCGCCGCGTCAGCTCCTTGACGAGATCGTCGTCCTTTCCCTCCAGGAAGCGCTGGACCTCGGAGACGGTCCGGCCATAGCCTTCCTTCGACTCCTGCCCGGTGCAGGGGGCGTTGCAACGATGGATGAAGTACTGGATGCACGGCCGCGGGAGCTGCCCGTCGATCTTGATGCGGCAGGTGCGGAGCGGGAAGAGCTGGCGCACCAGCCGGAGGGTCTCGCGCATCGCGGTGGCCGGATAGAACGGCCCGAAGTAGGCGTCGCCGTCCTGCTGCACCCGCCGCGCCACGACCAGCCGGGGGAACTCCTCGCTGGTGGTGAGCTTGAGGAAGGGATAGTGCTTGTCGTCCCGCAGGATGATGTTGTAGCGGGGCCGGTGCTTCTTGACCAGGTTCGATTCGAGGATGAGCGCCTCGAGCTCGTTGGTGGTGACGATGTACTCGAGGTCGCGGATCTGCCCGACCAGGGCGTCGGTCTTGGGGTCGCGGGCGCGCGACTCCTGGAAGTAGGAGCGCACGCGGCTGCGCAGGGAGGCCGCCTTCCCCACGTAGACGATCTGGGCCTTGGCGTCCTTGTAGAGGTAGACACCCGGCCGGTCCGGCACCTGGTCGAGCTTGTCCTGAAGACTCACCGCTTCACTATTGTACGCTCGCCGGGTCAGGACCCCGGCCGCCCGTCAGGACCCTTGGAGGAGGGTGAGCGGCAGGATGGCGAGGCCGAGGAGGGCGGGCACGATCACGCTCCAGCGAAGGGCGCGCGTCACGCTCCGGAGGATGGGCGGCGCGGGCCGGCCGGGACGGGGCGGATTCAGGAAGCTGATGACCTTCGCGAGGGCCAAGAGCCCGAGCGAGAGGACGGCGAAGAACACCAGCACCCACTTGAAGGCTCCCACGTCAGCGCACGCCGAGCTCGACCCGCCGGAGCGCCTTGACCTGGTCGCGCAGCTCCGCCGCGCGCTCGAAGTCCAGCCGCTTGGCCGCCTCCTTCATGGCCGCCTCCAGGGCGGCAATGCGCGCGGCCAGCGCCGCCGGGCTCTCCGGCGGGGCCTCCGCAATCTCCGGCACCGGCACGGTGTAGTAGTCGCGCTCCGAGACGGTCTCCAGCAGCTCGCGGATGGACTTTCGCACCGATTCGGGGGTGATCCCGTGGGCGGTGTTGTAGGCGGCCTGGGCCGCGCGGCGGCGGTCCGTCTCCGCGAGGGCTTCCTGCATGGACCCGGTGACACGGTCCGCGTACATGAGCACCTCGCCGTTCACGTGGCGGGCGGCGCGTCCCGATGTCTGGATCAGCGAGGTGGCGGAGCGGAGATAGCCCTCCTTGTCGGCGTCGAGGATGCCCACCAGCGAGACCTCCGGCAGGTCCAGCCCCTCGCGGAGGAGGTTGATGCCGACGAGGGCATCGAATTTCCCCAGGCGGAGGTCGCGAATCACCGCCACCCGGTCGAGGGTATCGATGTCGGAGTGCAGGTAGCGGACGCGGAGCCCGTTCTGCTGGTAGTACTCGGTGAGGTCCTCCGCCATCCGCTTGGTGAGCGTGGTGATGAGCACCCGCTCGTCCCGCTCCGCCCGCGCCCGCACCTCCGCCATCAGGTCGTCCACCTGGATGGAAGCCGGCCGCACTGTGATCTTGGGGTCCATGAGCCCGGTGGGGCGGATGATCTGCTCCGCCACCGCCCCCCCCGCATAGGCGCGAGCGGCGGGCTCCCGCACCGCCCCGGCATGGTCCAGCTCGTAGTGGCCGGGGGTCGCGGACACGTAGAGCACCTGCCCCACGGTGGCGCTGAACTCGTCGAAGGTCAGCGGCCGGTTGTCGAAGGCCGAGGGCAGGCGGAAGCCGTACTCGACGAGCGCCTCCTTGCGCGAGCGGTCGCCGGGATACATGCCCCGGATCTGCGGGACGGTGACGTGGGACTCGTCGATGAGGACGAGGGCATCCTTGGGCAGGTAGTCCATGAGGGTGGCCGGCTTGGAGCCCGGCTTGCGGCCGGCCAGATGCCGCGAGTAGTTCTCGATGCCGTGGCAGTAGCCGATCTCCCGGAGCATCTCTACGTCGAAGAGGGTGCGCTGCTCCAGTCGCTGCGCCTCCAGCAACCGGTTGCGCGCGCGGAAGAAGGCCAGCCGCTCCCGCAGCTCCTCGTGAATATTGGCGATGGCGCGCTCGATCTGGTCGGCCGGCGTGACGTAGTGGCTGGCGGGATAGATGCGCACCGCCGGCACCACCCCGGTGGTGGCGCCTTTCAGGGGATCGAGGGTCACGATGCGATCCACGCTGTCACCGAAGAGCTCGATCCGGAGCGCCTCGGTCTCGGCGGCGGCGGGGAACACCTCCACCACGTCGCCGCGCACCCGGAACGTCCCCCGCCGGAAGTCGTAGTCGTTCCGCTCGTACTGGATGGCGACCAGGTCCCGGACCAGCGCGTCCCGGCTCACCGTCTGTCCCGTCTGCATCGACACGTGCATGCCCCGGTAGGTCTCCGGCTCGCCGATGCCGTAGATGCAGGACACCGACGCCACGATCACCACGTCCCGCCGCTCGAAGAGCGAGGTGGTGGCGGAGTGCCGCATCCGGTCGATCTCGTCGTTGATGAGCGCGTCCTTCTCGATGTAGGTGTCCGACTGCGGAATGTAGGCTTCGGGCTGATAGTAGTCGTAATAGGACACGAAGTATTCGACGGCGGACTCCGGGAAGAACGACTTGAACTCGCTGTAGAGCTGGGCGGCCAGGGTCTTGTTGGGCGAGATCACCAGAGCGGGCCGCTGGAGCCGGCTGATCAGGTTGGCGAGCGTGAAGGTCTTGCCGCTCCCGGTGATGCCGAGGAGCACGCTGTGGCGCTCGCCCGCTTTCATCAGCTCGGCGAGTCGCTCGATGGCCCGCGGCTGATCCCCCGCGGGCTCGAAGTCGGATGCCAGTCGGAACAACGGCGTCAGGAGCTCGACGGCACCGCGACGAGGTACTTGCGCCAGGAGTCGAGGAAGGAGGAAGCGTGTGGGTGCCGGAGGAGGTGGACCGAGAAGAGGAACTGCGGGTGCACGGGCTCGCGGATCAGCCGCAATCGAGTCTCCTCCAGGGCGCGGTTGCCCTTGAAGAGGTTGCAGCGGAGGCAGGCCGCCACCACGTTGGTCCAGGTGGTCTGGCCGCCGCGCGACCGCGGCACGATGTGGTCCACCGTCAGCTTCTCGCCGCGCCGGGCGCAGTACTGGCAGGTGTAGCCGTCTCGCCGGAGGATGTTCTTCTTGTTGAAGGCGACCCGCTCGAGGAAGGGTTTGCGAATATAGGCGGCCAGCCGGATCACCGCCGGCAGCGGATAGGCGCGCGAGGGCGAACGGACCACGCGCGGGGAGGACTCGACGCTCTCGGCCTTGCCGCTGAGGAGGAGGGTGATGGCCCGCTTGGCGTTGGTGAAGTGCAGCGGCTCATAGGTGTAGTTCAGCACCAGCACCGCTAGGTCATCCATGGCCCTCCGTTAGGATAGTCACCGCCCCGCGGAGTGTCAACTCCGGCGGGAGGGCGCCCGGGCGGGCCGGAGCGCACCGGAAGGCGAGACGGGCGGGCTAGCTAGATGAACGCGCGCCAGAACAGGTGCGCCGTCCCCGCGATCATCACGAAGACGGCCGCCGCCGCCACCGGGTTCATGATCGCCAGCGCCAGCAGGATGCAGAGGAGGATGAAGCATGCGCAGTAGAAGCGGAGCTCGCGCTTGTCCACCCACCCGCCCTTGCCCACCAGCAGCAGGCTGCGGGCGGCGAGGTATACCGGCGAGTAGAGGAGGAAGAAGGCCACGAACAGGCCCGATAGCGCCAGGATGCCGCTCAGGGCGCCCACGACGCCCCACACCGCCCAGGGAAAGAGCGACTGCTCGCCACCGTCGGCCAAAGAATGCGGGATGACCTCGGGGCGGAAATAGACGTACAGCAGCGCGATGGTATAGAGCGGCAAGACGATCTCGAGCCACAGGCGATAGCGGCTGTTGAGCCCAGTATCCATGGCAACGTTCCTCCGAGAAGATGGCCCTGCGTGCCTCCTTCCAACGCACGCGGCGTGCCACGTCGCCGAGCTCCAGAACGAGTGTGTTTTCCCGGGGTTACACGATTGGTGCAAACGCTGCGTGTCAAGGAGGGGACGACGTTCGGGTACAGGGCGTCACGCTGTCGGCAGTCCCTGTCCTAGAGGAGAAACCCGCCTGGAAACGGATCGCGTGGATCCAGCACGAGGGTGGACCGCGCCATGGCCCACGCCCGCCCGGTGACCTCGGGAACGATCGCGGGTATCCCGCCCACCTGGGTCTCTCCCGCGATACAGCCGGTGAACAGCGTCCCGATGATGGACTCGTGGCCGAACGGCTCGCCCACCGCGAGCGTGCCCCGCGCGTGGAGATTCGCGAGACGCGCCGAGGTCCCGGTGCCGCAGGGTGACCGGTCCAGGCCGGCCGGCGCCACCACCACCGCGTTGCGCAGGCGCGCGTCGGCGCGCCGGGCCGGCTCGAAGAACTGGATGTAGAGCAGGCCGCGCGCGTCCGGCATCTCCGGGTGCACCAGCGGCACCTCGGCCTCGATGCGCGCCCGGATCCGCTCGCCGGCGGCGATGATGCGCGACGCCTCCGCGGGCTCGAGCGCGAGACCCACCGCCCCCGCCGGGACCATGGCGTAGAAGTGGCCGCCGTAGGCGAGGTCGAACGGGACGCGCCCGAGACCCGGCACCTCGATGGCGGCGTCCAGCCGCACCGAGAAGGCGGGGACGTTTCTGATCGTGGCCGAGGCCGATCGGCCGGCCTCGTGACGGACACGACAGGCCACCGGACCCGCGGGCGTGTCGAGCGTGACCGCGGTCTCGGGTGGCGTCGACCGAACCCGGCCGGTGTCGACGAGCATGGTCGCCACCGCCATCGCGCCGTGACCGCACATGTGCACGGGGCCCAGCGGCTCGATGAAGAGCACGCCGGCATGCGCGCCCGGGCTCACCGGCTCCGTCAGGATGGCCGCGCACATCGCGGCATGCCCGCGCGGCTCGTAGAGGATGAATCCCATGAGGTCGCGCCCGTGCTCGGCGAGCCAGTCGCTCCGGGCCATGAGGGTGGCACCCGGCACGCGCTCGACGCCGTCCACCACGATGCGCATGGGCTCGCCCTCGGTGTGGTAGTCGAGCGCGGTGAGCTCGCGCGGGGCCGCGGTCATCGGGCGAGGTTGCGCAGCAGGAAGACCAGGTTGGCGGGACGCTCGGCGAGACGCCGCATGAAATAGCCATACCAGTCCTCGCCGAACGGCACCAGCCGCCGGAGCCGAATCCCGCCCGCGCGCAGGCGGGCGGAGAGATCGTCGCCGATGCCGTAGAGCATCTGCAGCTCGAATGTTTCGCGAGGCGCGCCGTGCCGGGCGGCGAGCGCATGCATCCGCTCATCGTGGGTGGCGAAGGCGGGATAGGTGCCCCGGAAGAGGCTCTCGGGGGCGAGGAGGCGGCCCATGAGGCGGGCATAGTGCTCGTCCACCTCGTGGCGACTCGCGAACGCCAGCGCGGACGGCTCCCGATAGGCGCCCTTGCAGAGCCGCACCGTCGCGCCCAGCGCGGCGAGGCGCCGGATGTCCGACTCGCTCCGGCGCAGATAGGCCTGGATCACGCACCCTACCCGTGGGAAGTCGCGCCGGAGCCGCTCCCAGATCGCGAGCGTGCGCTCGGTGTACGCGCTCTGCTCCATGTCGATCCAGACGAGGGTCCGCGCGGCCTGGGCTCGATCGAGGATCCGTCGCATGTTGGCGACGCAGACCTCGTCCCCGAGGTCGAGCCCCAGCTGCGTGAGCTTGAGGGAGGGCGTGCAGCGGAGGCCGTCTCGCGCGATCACGTCGAGGGCCTCCACGTAGACGTCGGCGGCGGCGCGGGCCGCCGCGACGGACCGGACGTTCTCGCCGAGATAGGTAAGGGCAGTGTCCAGCCCCTGCGCGTTCAACCCTCGCACCACGTCGAGGCCGTCGGCCAGGCGCGTCCCCGCCACGAAGCGGCGCACGAGACGCCGGGCCAGCGGCATCGCCGCCAGCACCCGCCCGAGAGAAGGGCGCGAGGACAGGGCAAGGAGCACGGCGCGCATCATGGTCGGGGATCGCGGGACGAATCCGGCGCCGCCCCGCGCGCGCCCAGTATCTCACAGAGGATTCCCTCGCGGAGACTGCGGTCGCTCACGGTGAGGGCATCGAACCCGAGCCGCTCCATGACGGCGAGGCAAATCGCGATGCCGGGGATCAGCACGTCGGCGCGCCCGGGCTCGAGACCGGGCAGCGCCGCCCTCGCCGCCAGGGTGAGTCCGCCCAGTCGGGCGAGCAACCGCTCGATGGCGTCGCGCCGGAGCACATGCCCCTGCACCCGGCTCGGGTCATAGGCGGCGAGACCCAGATCCAGGGCGGCGAGCGTGGTCACCGTGCCCGCGGTGCCCACCAGACGGGTGGCGTTCACCACGCCCAGCGCCCCGGGCACGGCAGGCTCGAGCGCCGCCGCGACCTCCGCCCGCATGGCCGCCCAGCGCGCGGGGATCAGCGGCCCTCCGTCCACGTGCCGCTCCGCGAGGCCCACCACGCCCAGCCGGAGGCTCAGCGCGCGCTCCAGGCGGTCGCCCTCGGCCACCACGAACTCGGTGCTGCCGCCGCCGATGTCGAAGAGGACGAATCGGCCCCCGAGACCCGGCAGACCGGAACGCGCTCCCAGCAGGATGAGGCGCGCCTCGTCCTCACCCGAGAGCACCTCGAGCGTCATCCCCGTGACCGACGCGACGAGCGCGACGAACTCCGCCCGGTTCGCCGCCTCCCGCACCGCGCTGGTGCCCGTGATACGCACGCGCGTGGCCCCGAGGGCCTCCGCGCGCCGGACGTAGTCGGTCACCGTGGCCGCGGTGCGTGCCATCGGCACGGGCCCCAGCGCGCCGGTGGCCGCCTGGCCCTCGCCCAGCCGGGTCACCCGCTGCGCTTCCTCCACCACCCGCCAGCCGTGGGCGGCGGTGTCCGCGACCAGCAGTCGCACGCTGTTGGTGCCGAGGTCGATGGTGGCCAGGCGCATGCCCGAGCCGTGCGGCGATCAGGTCAGCGGCGGAGACGGAGCGCGTCGTCGAGGATCGAGAGCACGCGCTCGAGGCGGAAGGGCTTGACCAGGGTGAGATCGACGCCGCTCTCGGAGAGGAGGGTCGGATCCAGCAGATGCCCCCAGCCCGTGATGAGCACCACCGGGGTCCCGGCACGCATCCGCTTGACCGCGCGCGCCACGTCCAGCCCGGAGCGCTCGGGGAGCGAGAGATCGGTGAGCACCACGTCGAACTCGCCGCCCTGGAAGCGCGCCAGGCCGGCGAGGCCGTCGGCGGCGAACTCCACCCGATGGCCGGCGCGCCGGAGCGCATCCACCAGCATCTCGCGGATCTGTGGCTCGTCCTCGAGGACGAGGATACGGGCCGGCCCGGACGGGCGCGCGGGCGCCTCACGCACGGCGGTCTCCGCGGCGCGGGCAGGCGCGGCGGCCGGCGGAGCGGCGCCCGCGGCCGGGAGCCACACGCGCACCGTGGTGCTTCGCCCCTCCTCGCTCGTCACCTCCACCCGGCCCCGGTGCCGGCCGACGGTACCGTGCACCACGGAGAGCCCGAGCCCGGTGCGCAGCGGCGAGCGGGTCGAGAAGAAGGGCTCGAAGATGCGGCGGCGCACCTCCTCCGACATCCCCTCGCCGGTGTCGGTCACCGTCAGCTCCACTCCGCCCCCGCGCGGCCGCGTGGAAAGCCCGAGCTGGCCGCCCCGCGGCATCGCGTCGATGGCGTTGAGGACGAGGTTGGTGACGACCTCGCGGAGCTCGGCGGCATTGCCCCGCACCGCGGGCGCAGCCTCGAGATCCGTGGTGACCTCGATCCGCACGCCGCGCGCCTCGGCCTCGTCCTTCCACAGCCCGCGGGTGAGCGTGACCGCGTCGTGCACCAGCGCATTCACGTCGATGGGCCCGATGCTGTCCTCGAGGCGCGTGGCGGCAAACCCCTGCAGGCGCCGGATGATGTCGGCGGCACGCCAGGCCGCCTCCTCGACGTGGCCCAGGCCCTCGCGCACGGTCTCGTCCGCCGACCGCGCCAGGAGGAGCTGGGTCTTGCCGAGGATGATGGCGAGGATATTGTTGAACTCGTGCGCGATGCCGCCCGCCATGCCGCCGAGCGCGCGCGCCTTCTCCGTCTGTACGAGCCGCTCCTGCGCGGCCTTCACGGTGTCCAGCGCGGCCTGCACGTCGCCGTAGAGCCGCTCGTTCTCCACCGCGAGAGCGGCGAGGCAGGCGAGCGCCTGCGCCGCCTCGACTTCGTCGGCGGAGAAGTCACGGGGTCGGCCGTCGGCGAGATACAGCGCGCCCACCGTACGGTCGTGGATGCGGAGCGGCACGAGGAGGCAGCCCCGGAGCCCCAGGGTCACCAGGAACTCCTCCACCGCGCCCTCGCGCTCGCGCACGTCCCGGCAGGCGACCGGCCGCTGGGCCGCCGCCATCTCCTCCGCCAGCCCCGTCCCCATGTCCGCGGCCCAGTCCGCCGCGCTCTCCGGCGGCAGGCCGGCGGCGGCGGCAAGCGCCAGCCGCGTCGCCCCCTCGGTGAGGCCGAGCGTGGCCACGCGCACGTCGAGGAGCCGGCTGCCCACCTCACAGGCCCGCGTGAGGGTGTCGGCGAGATCGCGTCCCACCACCGCCTGGCCCGAGAACACCTGCAGCTCGCGCAGCCGCGCGAGGTGATCGGCGGCCCGGTCCATGAGCCGCTGATGGGCGAACGCGGTGGCCACCCGATCCGCGATCACCAGGAGGAGCATGGTGTCCTCGGGAGTGAAGGGCACGCCGCGGCCGCGCCGACCCGCGAAGAGCACTCCCACCACCTGGCCGTCGGCACGGACCGGCACCGCGAGCGCGTCACGGACGGGAAAGCGTGCGATGAAGGGATCGCGCGGTGCGGTGTCGGGCGGTCGCGTGTAGATGAGCGGGCGCCCCTCGAGAAATGTCCGGCCGATGAGGCCTTCGCCCGGCGGGCTCTCGAGCCCGGCGAGATCGTCGCGACGGAACCCGCGGGCGGCCGCCGCAACGAGCAGGCTCCGCTCGGGGTCCACGACGAAGAGCATGGCGCGGTCGGCGTCGAGCAGGCGGGCCCCGCGGTCCATCGTCAGGCTGAACACCTCGCTGGGCGTGGAGCCGGACGAGGGCACGGCCAGGATCTCCTGGAGGCCGGCCAGCGCCTTGGGATCCACCGGCAGGACAGCGTCGGCGGCGGCGGGCGGCTCGGGCACCGAGGCCGTGTCGCCGGACTCGAGCTCCCGGAGTCGCTCGCGAAGCGCGTCGAGCGTCCGGGTGATCTCCGCGATCGACTGCTGGACAGCCGGAGACTGCGGTTCTCCCGAGGTCGGCACGGCGCTCATCGGGACTTCCGGGCGCGCTGACGCGTCAAGGCCTTGGTCATTGAAAGCCAAGCTCTTAAGCAGCGGCCATGCCAAACGGGTGACGCGCGCATGTATACGGCTAACCCATTGATTCCTGGAGCCCAGGGTCCGCGACACTTTGTGCGAGAGGGTAGCTCCACGAGACCGGGGGCGAAATCGTAAGATTCTTCGACTCTTGCCCCGAGGCGCCGTCCACCGAGGTCCAGCTAATTCGCCTTGAGTGAGCGAATGTAGTGGACGATGGCCCAGCGGTCGGTTTCGGGGAGGTGCTTCCACGGCGGCATGGCGCCGCGCCCAGTAGAGATCTTCCAGAAGATCTCGCCGTCCGACTCGGACTGCGCCGCCGGCGAGGTCCAATCAGCCGGCTTGGGATTGAGGGCCGCTGCCGCCGCGCCGTCACCCTTGCCGCCGGTCCCGTGACAGGCCACACAGTTGAGCTGCGCGACCTGCCTTCCCCGAGCGACGACATCCGCGCCGGGCGGGACGGGATTCTTTCGCGCCTTCTCCACGGCGGGGGCTTCCCACGCGCCTTGCGCCCCCGCGGTCAGGGGGCCGAGGAGCCCGACCGCGACGGCGGCCGCGGCGACCCGACGCTTGAGACGCTCGTGCATTTCATTCTCCCGAAGCTGACCGTCGCGCCGCGACCGTGGCGCGCGTGAGTGGCGTGACGACGTTCACGACCGCGGCCATTAGACACCACGTCTTCCGAGGCGGTCAAGGGTCGGCGCCGGTCCGCGCACGGCCCCCTGTGCTATGGTGTCGAATCGCCCGGCGCAGAAACCGATCGGATGGGAGGTCGCATGGCGGAGGCAGCGGGAGGGCACGCGGTGGGACACGTCGTCGCCGTGATCGGCGCCGGCCCGGCGGGACTCTTCGCCGCCCGGGCGCTCGCCGCGCAGGGCTGTCGCGTCCTCCTGCTCAACCGCGACGTCAAGCCCGGCGGGCTCGCCGAGTACGGGATCTTCCTCAATAAGTACAAGATGAAGACGGGGCTGCGGCGGCAGTTCCAGAAAATCCTCTCCGATCCGCGGGTCACTTATCTCGGGAACGTGACGGTGGCGGACGGCGGGGCCCTCACCGTCGGCGAGCTCCGCGCCCTCGGCTTCGACGCGCTCGTCTTCGCGATCGGCGCGCAGGGCACCAAGTACCTGGGCATCGAGGGCGAGCGGCTCCCGGGCGTCTACCATGCCAAGGATCTCGTCTATCACTACAACCGCCTGCCACCCTTCAGCGAGCAGTCCTACCCCATGGGCCGGCGCGTGGCCATCGTGGGGGTGGGGAACGTCATGGTGGACATCGCGAACTACTGCGTCCATTTCTGTGATTGCGACGCGGTGATCGCGGTCGCGCGCCGCGGCCCCTTCGAGAAGGCGTACGACGACCGCGAGTTCGAAGACATCGAGGACGCCTTCGACCGCGACCTCTATCGCCAGGAGATCGCCCGCATCCGACCCCGGCTGGAGGCCGCCGGCCAGGATCCCGACGAGCTGCTGCGCGCGCTGGGCCAGCGCCCCGAGTCCGAGACGCAGACCCGTGCGCGCCTGTCCTTCCGCTTCTTCGCCTCGCCGAAGCGGGTGGTGGCGGAGGGCGGCCGCGTGACGGGCCTGGAGGTCGAGGAAACGCGGCTCGAGCGAAAGGGCGACCGGGTCAACGCCGTCGGCACCGGCCAGATGAGCGTGATCCCGTGCGATACGGTGGTGTTCGCGGTGGGTGACCGCGTGGATCCTGCCGCGGGACTCCCCTACAAGGACGGTCTCTACCTGACCGTGCCCGGCGAGGACCCCGCCGGCGCCTATCAGGTCTGGGATCCCGTGGCCGAGCGCCCGATGGAGGACGTGTACGTGGTCGGCTGGGCCCGCCGGGCCAGCGACGGCGTCGTGGGACGGGCCCGTCTCGACGCCGAAACCGGCATCAAGTACGTCCTCTCGCGGCTGGCGTCGAACGCGCCGCGGCCGGGCGCGGAGGCGGAGCGCGTGATGGCAGCAGTGGTCGACACGCTCAAGGCGCGCGGCGTCCCCGCGGTGCCCTACACGGACGTGGCCCGGATCGAGGCGGTCGAGCGGGAGCGCGCGAAGGAGCTCGGCGTCGAGGAGTTCAAGTTCGCCAGCAACCGCGAGATGCTCGAGGTCCTGCGCGGCTAACCGCGATCCGGCGCGCCCGCGCGGGCGCGCCGGTCGGCGAGCAAGAGCAGCACCGCCCCCGCGAGCCCGTAGGCGCCCGCCACTCGCAGCGCGGCCCCCGTCCCCGGAGCCCCCGGCCAGAAGAGCGCGCCGCTCGGCAGCGGCGAGTGGATGATGCCGACCAGCGCGGCGAGGCTCGCGGTCCCGAAGATCGCGGCGGCCGCCGCCAGCCGACGCTCCACGATGGCGACGAGCACCGAGCCCCAGAGCAATGCGGTCACGATGAAGCCATTGCCCAGGACGAGGAGGCCGTCCCAGGCAAGACGGGTGGCGCCCACAAGGTCACCCGGCGCCTTGCCCACGCCGGCCAGGAGAACGCCGCCCTGGATGAGCACGAGCGCCGCCACCGCGGGGATGAAGGAGATGGCCACCGCGGCCGCGTGGCGGGGCGGCGAGGCCACGAAGGCCTGGGCGGTGATCTCCAGCCCGATGAAGATCAGGATGGGCGCCACCGCCGCTTCGGGGAGGAGGCTGACGAGGAGCGAGACCACTCCCAGCGCGGCGCCGCCGCCGATCACGAGGCCGGTGGCGAGGGTATAGCCGGCCCGCGCGCCCATCGCCTTGTATGCGGGATGCCCGATGTACGGCGTGTTCTGCACCACGCCGCCACAGAAGCCCGCCGCCATGGTGGCGAGGGCTTCGGTCAGGAGAATGTCGCGAGCGCGGTACTCGTCTCCGGCGGCCGCCGCCGACTCGGTGTTGTCGATGCCGCCGATCACGGTGGCCAGCGCGAAAGGCATGGCCAGGGCTAGATAGGGACCGACGTTGTCGAGCGCGCCCATCCACGCGAGGGTCGGCCACGGCAGCGCGAAACGCAGGCCGGCCAACGGCGCGGCCAGCACGTCCGTCGCCCCCGCCCCACCGAGGAGCGCGCGCCCCCAGAACACCAGGGTGCCCGCCAGCACCGCCGCGAAGGCGCCGGGAAGGCCACCGGGCAGCCGCACGCGGCCGACGAGCGTCACCAGCACGACCGTGAGCGAGATCAGCCCCACCAGTGGATCGCCGAACACCTTGAGCGCGGGCAAGAACGCGATCAGGAGCGTCGCCACCCCGGCGATGGAGCCGAGCAGCGCCGCGCGGGGCACCACGCGTCGCGCCCAGTCTCCCGCAAAGGCGAGCGCCAGCTTGAACAACCCCATGGCGATGGTGACCGCCATGCCGATCTTCCAGGCCAGGACGGCATCGCCGGTGACGAGCTTGGCCGGGCCCAGCACGCCGAACACCATGCCGAAGAGGGACGGTGTGTCGATCCCGAACGGCATGGCGGTGACGTCGGCGCGGCCCGTCCGCCGCATGAGCGCGCGCGCGAGCCAGGTGTAGGTGAGGTCGCCGAGGAGGACTCCCGCCGCGGTGCCCGGCACCATCACGTAGAGCACGAGGTCGGCGGGAAAGCCGAACACCCCGATGAGGAGGCTCGACAGGATGACCAGCTGGGTCAGGTTGTCGAGGGCGAGACCGAAGAACGCGTTCCAGTCGCCGGGGGCATACCACCGTATCCGCTCGTCTCGCCGCTCGACGCGCGCTCATCTCGCCGAACTCGACGCCCGCTCGTCTCGCCGCTCGACGCGCCTCATCTCGCCGAGCTCGGATCCCGCTTGTGGCGCCAGTCAGGCGGGCGTGGCGCGGGGCGGGTCACGCGGAGCGACGCTCCTCACGCTCCTCGGCGATGAGCCCGCGCGCCAGCTCGCGCACCCGGCGGGCGAGCGCGTCGCACCACGCCAGGTCCCCGCGATGCGCGGAGCCATCCGCGAAGTCGAGCTCCAGGGGCGGTGCCCCGGGCGGCGGGAGCACCCGCTTCCCCAGCCGCAGCCGCACCCCGTAGCTCCGGTTCTCTCGCTCGCCTTCCGCCTCCACGATCGCCTCCACCCGCGGGCTCTCGCGCTTGGCGTGCGAGGTCACGAAGTTGGCGAGCCAGCGTGCGACTTCCCCGTAGTCACCGCCTGAGAACATTGCCGGGCTCCTCTCGCCTTACCTGCGGCTCGCCCCGCTCGCTCCGCTCGCAAAGCATCTTCGTTTCCGCTCGCCTCGCCTTCGGCTGCGGCTCGCCCTCGCTCGCTCCGCTCGCAAAGCACTTTCGTTTCCGCTCGCCTCGCCTTCGGCTGCGGCTCGCCAATCAACATTCGTTGAAGCCGCAGGAGACGCACTTCTTGCAGCCTTCCTCGTAGATGAAGGTGGCCTGACCGCACTCGCGGCAGAGATCGCCGATCAACCGGCGGGGGCTCGACGACACCGAGGGGCCCGACGTCGCCCGCTCCCCCACGTGCTCGCTCAAGGTGCGCGCGAGAGCGTCGGGCAGCGAGAGGATCTTCGAGGCGCCGAAGCCGGTCGGCTGGCCGCCGCCGATTCGCGAGAGCTGGCTCACCACTTCGTCGACGCGGCGGCGCGGGGACAGCGGCGAGGGCAGCCGTAGGATCAGCGACACGAGCCGGCCCAGCGCCTCGGCCACCGCCATGGTGTCCGTGCCCGCCTTGCCCACCTGGACGAAGACCTCGAAGGGATCACCGCCCGGGGTGTCGTTGACGGTGATGAACGCGGTGCCGATGGGCGTCTCCATCCGATAGGTCGCGCCGGGAAGGCTGTGCGGCCGCGGCTTGACCACGCGGTCCGGCGGCCCGGCGGCCCCCGCCTCGCTCTGCCCCACCCCCACGTGCAGCACCTGGCTGCCCTTGCTCCCGTCGCGGAATACCGTGATCCCGAGACAGCCCTCCTGCCAGGCGAGGAGATAAGCCTGCGCCACGTCGTCCTCGGTGGCGTCGTGCGGGAGATTGATGGTCTTGGACACCCCGTTGTCCGTCTGCTTCTGGAAGGCCGCCTGATGCCGCACGTGCCAGCGATAGTCGATGTCGTGGGCGGTCTTGAAGACCGCGCGCACCGACTCGTCGATGCCGGGGACGTCCTGCACCGAACCGTGCCGCACCACCTCCGCCATGAGCGCGTCGGAGTGGAACCCCCGCGCGCGCGCCAGGCGCTCGAAGGTCTCGCTGACGAAAGGCAGCACCCGCTCGCCTTCCGGACCCGGCACCCGGTGCTCGAAGGCCAGCGCGAACAGGGGCTCGATGCCCGACGAGCAGCCGGCGATCATCGAGATGGTACCGGTGGGCGCGATGGTGGTGACGTTGGAGTTCCGAAGCGGGCGGCCCGCGCGGTAAATCGACCGCGGGAAGTTCGGGAAGGGGCCGCGCTCCTCTGCCAGCCGCGCCGACTGGTCATGCCCCTTCTCCTGGATGAACCCCATGAGACGCTCGGCCAGCGCGAGCGCTTCCTCGCTGTCGTACGGGATGCTCAGCAGGAAGAGCAGGTCCGCCCAGCCCATGATGCCCAGGCCGATCCGGCGATTGGCCTTCACGGTGGCGGCGATCTGCGGCAGCGGGTAGGGATTGACCTCGATCACGTCGTCAAGGAACCGCACCGCCAGCCGCACCACCCGCTCGAGCTCGTCCCAGTCGATTTCGGGGCGGCTGCCGGCGGGGGCCTCGCGGACGAAGCGCGCGACGTTGATCGACCCGAGATTGCACGCGTCCCAGGGCGGCAAGCTCTGCTCGCCACACGGATTGGTCGCCTCGATGTTCGTGAGCTCCGGGGTGGGATTGGCCGGGCTCGCGTTGATGCGGTCCAGGAACACGAGCCCGGGATCTCCCGTGCGCCACGCGGCGCGGACTATTCGCTGGAAGACGTCGCGCGCGGCGAGTCGGCCCGCCACCTGCCCGTCCCGCGGGTTCACCAGGTCGTAGTCGCCGCCCGCGATCAGGGCGTCCATGAAGGCTTCCGTCGCGCCGACCGAGATATTGAAGTTGCTCACGCCGCCCTCGAGCTTGCACTCGATGAACTCGAGGATGTCGGGATGATCCACGCGGAGCACGCCCATGTTGGCCCCGCGGCGCATTCCGCCTTGGCGCACCGCCTCCGTGGCCGCGTTGAACACGCGCAGGAATGACACCGGCCCGGAGGCGCGCCCGCCCGTGGAACGGACGATGTCGTTCTTCGGCCGGAGCCGCGAGAAGGCGAAGCCGGTGCCGCCGCCCGACTGCTGGATGATGGCGGCGGCCTTGATGGACTCGAAGATCTCCTCCATCGAGTCGCCGACGGGGAGCACGTAGCAGGCCGAGTACTGGAGGTGGTTCCCCTTGCCCGCGTTCATCAGGGTGGGCGAGTTGGGGAGGAAGTACCCATCGACCATCATCTCGTAGAATGCCGTGGCGATCTCGCGCTGGGCCGCGGCGGTTCGTCCGAAGCGTCCCTCCGCCTCGGCGATAGCGCGCGCGACCCGCCAGCACATCTCCTCGGGGGTCTCGATCACCTCCCCCTGCTCACGGGTCAGATACCGCTCCCGCAGCACCCGGAGCGCCGCCTCGCTCCAGCGACCGGTCCGGGCGGGGCGTGACTCGTATCCCAGTGTCTTCTCTACCACTGTCGTCTCCTCCATGGGCCTCTGCCCGGCCACTACGGGCGGCAGTGTCTGTAGAATAACACACGGCCTATGGGGGTGGGAACGATTTTTCCTAGGAATAATACTACTTTGCGCGCGTCTGAAGAACCGATAGAATGCGACGTTATGGTCCTCAGGCACGCGCCGAATCCCGTCGTGTTCTCGGGTTCGCGACGGAGAATCGCACCGCCATGCAAGGCCTGAGACGCTACCGCGTCGGTCTCGCGCTGGTCGTCCTCGCGGTGGTCTTGGGCTTCCTGGTCTTCTACCGCCTCAAGGATCAGCAAGCGCGCGCCGTCCAGCAGGCCGCGATCTTCTCCAAGGTTTCCGGTTATATCCGGCGGGTGCCCGCGGACCGCGGCGACTTCGTCAAGGAGGGCCAGCTTCTCGCCGAGATCGACGACCAGGAGCTTCAAGCCCAGGTCGAGCAGGCGCGCGCCGGGCTCCTCACGGGCCAGGCCAGCCATCAGATGGTTCGCTCCACCCTGGACGGCAATCGGGCCAATCTCGAGAATGAGCGGGCCTACCTCGTCAACGCTCGGGCCGTGGCCGCGGTGATCGGCGGCCTCGCCCTCTCGACCGTCTTCACCCTCATCCTCATTCCCACGCTCTACGTCATGGTGGAGACGCGCTTCCCGCGTCGCGTGGAGACCCGGGAGCTCTCGCTCACGCCTCAAGGAGAATCCGCATGATCAGCCTTGCCTCGCGCATCCTGGCGGCCTTCGTCCTCGCGGCGCAGCTGTTGCCCGCGTCGGCGACGGCCCAGCCCACCGCTGCCGACCCCATGGCGCCGCGGCAGCCGCTCACCGCGCCCGGCGCTATCCGGGCCTTTCCCACGCCGGTGGAGGTCTCCACCCGCGAGCTCTCCCTGGGCGAGGCGGTCCGCATCGCGCTGGACAATGCCCCGGTGATCATCCAGCGGTTCGGGGAATACGCGGCGGCGCAACAGCGTATCGATCAGGCCTTCTCGGCCATGCTCCCGCAGCTGGGCTTCTTCGGCCAGGTGAATCGGTCCGACGAGAGTGCGCGCGTGTTCAGAGGTTCCGGCTCCTCGACCAGCACCAGGACCGACACCCCCGCGCCCGGGAGCGCACGACTCAGCCTCTCGCAGATGCTGTTCGATTTCGGGCGCACCTGGGCCGCCACCGACGCCGCCAAGGCCAACTCGGATACCGCCCGGGAGCAGGTGGAGCTGCAGAAGGACCTGATCGTCCTCACCGTGAAGGAGCAGTACTTCCTGCAGCTGCTCAGCGGCCGTCTGGTCGTCGTCAGCGTCCAGGCGGTGGACCGGGCGGAGCTGAACCTCAAGAGCGCCAAGGGCTTCTACGATGTAGGCACGCGCCCCAAGTTCGACGTGACCCGCGCGGAGGTGGACGTGGCCAATGCCCGCGTCAACTTGATCCGGGCCCAGAACGCGGTGAGCCTGGCCCGCATCGGCCTCAACCAGGCCATGGGCATCGCCATCAATGCCCCCACGCGCGTCAAGGACATCCTCGGCTACGAGGCGGTGACGTTCGACCGCGAGACCCTGGTGTCGGAGGCGCTCAAGCAGCGGCCCGAATACAAGCAGGCCCGGCTCCAAGCCGAGGCCGCCGAGGCCACGGTGCGGCAGACCTTCCGTGACTTCTTCCCGAATCTCTTCGGGGTCACCTCGGCGGGGGCGGGGCGCTCGGACGTCGACTCCCGGGGATCCATCCTCAACCCCAACGGCAATTCCACCCTCGAGTCCAAGGACTGGCAGATCGGGCTCGAGCTCCGCTGGAACATCTTCGACGGCGGCAACAAGATCGCCCGGTACCGGGAGACCAAGGCTCTCCTGGAGGCCGCGCAGGCGGGGGTGCGGGACACCGAGCTCCAGGTCTGGCAGCAGGTCGAGCAGGCGCACGTCAACGTGGTGGAGGCAGAGGAGCGCATCGGCGCCGCCCAGAAAGCGGTGGAGTCGGCCCAGGAGAACTTCCGGCTCAGCCAGGGACGTTTCGACGCCGGCGTCGGGACCATCATCGAGCTGACCGACGCCCAGCTCGCGCTGACCCAGGCCCAGGCCACCGAGGCGCAGGCGCTCTCCGACTACAAGATCTCGATCGCCCGGCTCGAGCGCTCTCTCGGGCGCCGCTAGCGCCCGCCTCCGCGGGGGAATATCCTGTAAACATGGGCGCCTGGGGGTACGTCTCACCGGTATGAAGCGACGGCTGGTCTGGATGGCGCTGGTCCTCGTGCTCGCGGCAGGCCTGACCGGGGCCTATCTCTACAGCCAGAGCGGCGGGAGCGCACCGCGCTTCCGCACCGCCCCCGTCAGCCGCGGCCCCGTCACCGCGTCCATCGCCACCACCGGGAATCTCAACGCGGTGATCACGGTCCAGGTGGGCTCCCAGGTCTCGGGCCAGGTCCGGGAGCTGTTCGCGGACTTCAACTCCGAGGTGAAGCGCGGCCAGCTCATCGCGCGCATCGACCCCGCCACCTTCGAGGCCAAGGTGGCCCAGGTGCGGGCGGAGCTGGATTCGGCAGAGGCCACCGTGCTCAACCAGCGCGCCCAGGTGGAGCGCGCCCGCGCCGATGTCGACAACGCGCGGGCGGCCCTGGCGAGCGCGCATGCCCAGACGGCCAAGTCCAGCTCCGCCCTCCTCGAGGCGCGCCGGGACCTCGCGCGCAAGAACGATCTGTTCCGCCAGGAGCTGATCGCCCGCAGCGACCTCGACACCGCCCAGGCCGTGCACGACCAGGCGTCGGCGCAGCTCGAGTCGGGCCGGGCGCAGGAGCAGGCGCTGGCCTCCGCGATCAAGGCCTCCGAGGCCCAGCTCAAGGTCACCGAGGCCCAGGTCAAGAGCGCGGAGGCGGCGGTGCGCCAGAAGCAGGCCGCGCTCCAGCAGTCGCAGGTGGACCTCGAGTACACGTCCATCCGGGCGCCCGTGGACGGCACCGTCATCTCGCGGACCGTGGATGTGGGCCAGACGGTAGCGGCGAGCCTGCAGGCACCCACGCTCTTCACCATCGCCCAGGACCTGACCAAGATGCAGATCGACACCAACGTGGACGAGGCCGACATCGGCCGCACCCAGGTGGGCCAGCGGGTGACGTTCACGGTGGACTCGTTCCCGAACGAGACCTTCAACGGTCAGGTGGTGCAGATCCGGAAGGCATCACGCACCGTGCAGAACGTGGTCACCTACAACGTGGTGATCGCGGTGGCCAACCCCGAGCTGAAGCTCCTTCCGGGTATGACCGCCAACGTCCGCGTGGTCACCAGCACCCGGCCGGACGTGCTCCGCGTGGCCAACGCGGCGCTCCGCTATCGCCCGCCGGGCGAGGAGCCCGCGCCCACCGGCGCCGCCGCGCCCACCGGCCCCGGCGGGACGCCCTTCCAGCGTCCGCCCCCGCCCTCCCTCGAGGAGACCAAGGCGCGGCTGACCAAGGAGCTCAAGCTCACCGACGAGCAGCAGAAGAAGCTCGAGCCCATCCTGGAGGAGTCGCGGTCGCAGTTCACTTCGCTGAACCGCGTCCCCCAGGAGCAGCGGCGTGCCGCCGCCACGCGCATCCGGGAGGAATCGCGCCAGAAGATTCGCGCGCTGCTCACGCCCGAGCAACAGGCGATCTTCGACCAGCTGCCCCAGGGGCAGTCCGGGCGCGGCGGAGGCCAGGCGGGGCGCGTCTGGGTGCTCGGCCCCGATGGCAAGCCGACCGCAGTGTCCATCCGCCTCGGGATCAGCGACGGCAATGCCACGGAAGTGGTGGGAGGGGAGCTGAAAGAAGGCCAGGAAGTGCTGGTGGGCACGCTCGCCGCGGGCAACGCCGGCGCTCGCCCCTCCGGGCCGGCCTCCCCGCCGCCGCAACCGCAGACCGGCCCCCGCATGCGCCTCTAGCGCGGCGCCATGCTCATCGACGTCCAGGATCTGGCCAAGGACTATCGGATGGGCGCCCAGACCGTCCACGCGCTCCGCGGGGTCACGCTCACAATACGGGCCGGGGAGTTCGTGGCGGTGATGGGCCCCTCGGGCTCCGGGAAGTCCACCTTCATGAACCTGCTGGGCTGCCTGGACGGACCCACCGCGGGCCGCTACCTCCTGGACGGCCAGGACGTCTCCGGGTTGGGCGCCTCCGCGCTCGCCCGCGTCCGCAACCAGAAGATCGGCTTCGTCTTCCAGGGCTTCAATCTGCTCGCCCGGACGAGCGCGCTGGAAAACGTGGAGCTCCCCCTCCTGTACGGCAGCCTGTCCTCGGCGGAGCGCCGAGCCCGGGCCAACCACACCCTCGAGGCGGTGGGACTCAGCGATCGCGCCGACCACCAGCCCAGCCAGCTCTCGGGCGGCCAGCAGCAGCGGGTGGCCATCGCCCGCGCCCTGGTGAACACGCCGGCCCTCATCCTGGCTGACGAGCCCACCGGCAACCTCGACACGCGGACCAGCGTCGAGATCATGGCGCTGCTCCAGACCCTGAATCGCCAGGGCATCACGGTCGTCCTGGTCACGCACGAGCGCGACATCGCGGAGTACGCCACCCGCGTCATCTACTTCCGCGACGGCCGACTGCAGCGCGACGAGCGGAATGCGCAGCCCCGCGACGCCCAGGCCGAGCTGCGAGACCTGCCGCCCGCCGACGATGAGGCGGCCTCCCCGGCGTCGGAGGCGGCGGCATGAACCTCCTCGTCTGCGCTCGGGTCGCCCTGCGCGCCCTGCGCGTGAATCCCCTGCGGAGCGCGCTCACCATGCTCGGCATCATCATCGGGGTGGGCGCGGTCATCGCCATGGTCTCGGTCGGCGCGGGCGCCCAGGCCCGCGTGGCCGAGCAGATCCGCGCCCTCGGCTCCAATCTCATCCTCATCCTGCCCGGCAGCGTGGCCACCACCGGGGTGCGGCTGGGCTTCGGCACCCGGCCGAGCATCACCCAGGAGGACGCCGTCGCCATCGCGCGCGAGGTGGGGTCCATTCAGGCCACCGCGCCGAGCGTGCGCGGCCGCGACCAGGTGATCTGGGGCAATACCAACTGGTCCACCGCCATCCAGGGCACCACCCCGGACTACGAAGAGGCCCGGCAGTGGCTGGTAGCCTCGGGCCGGTGGTTCAACCAGGAGGAGGCCGACGGCGCCGCCAAGGTTGTCCTCCTGGGCCAGACCGTGGCGGAGAACGTCTTCGGCGGCGCCGACCCCGTGGGCGCGGTGGTGCGCGTGGCGGGCGTCCCGCTCACCGTGGTGGGCGTGCTCGAACGCAAGGGCCAGTCGAGCTGGGGCCAGGACCAGGACGACGTGGTGTTCATTCCCATCTGGACCGCCAACAAGCGGGTGCTGGGCCCGACCAAGCCGTCCGCCACCTCGGTGAACGCGATCACCGTCCGCGTGCGTGACGGCGAGAGCATGAAGGTGGCCGAGCAGGAGATCCGCGACCTTCTCCGCCAGCGGCACAAGCTGCAGGGCTATCAGGAGGACGATTTCTGGATCCGCAACCTGTCCGAGATGCTCCAGGCCGAGGAGGCCTCGTCGCGGGTGCTCACCATGCTGCTGGCGGCGATCGCCTCGGTGTCCCTCATGGTGGGCGGCATCGGGATCATGAACATCATGCTGGTCTCGGTCACCGAGCGCACCCGTGAGATCGGCCTCCGCATGGCGGTGGGCGCCCGCGGCCGGGACATCCGGACCCAGTTCCTCGTGGAGGCGGTCACCCTCTCCCTCACCGGCGGCCTCATCGGCATCGCCATCGGGCTCGGCGGGATCCTACGCCATCGCCTACTTCGCCGAGTGGCGGATCCTCATCAATCCCGAGGCCATCCTCCTCGCCTTCGGCTTCTCCGCCACGGTGGGCATCTTCTTCGGCTTCTATCCCGCGCAGAAGGCCTCGCAGCTCAACCCCATCGAGGCCCTGAGATACGAATGACGGGACGCCGCCGTCGTTCCCGCGGGGCGCCGGGGCTCGCGGCGTGATCGTCCTCTCCTCGATTCGCATCGCGCTCCGCGCCCTGCGGGTGAATCCCCTCCGCAGCTCGCTCACCATGCTGGGCATCATCATCGGCGTGGGCGCGGTCATCGCCATGGTGTCGGTGGGCGCGGGCGCCCAGGCCCGCGTGGCCGAGCAGATCCGCGCGCTCGGCTCGAACCTCATCCTCATCCTCCCCGGCTTTTCCAATCAAGGCGGCGTCCGGCTGGGCTCGGGCACGCGCCCCACCATCACCAGCGAGGACACCGCGGCGATCCTCCGGGAGATCCCCTCCGTGCAGGCGGCGGCGCCCTCGGTGCGGGGCCGCGATCAGGTGATCTGGGGGAACACCAACTGGTCCACCAATATCCAGGGAACCAATGTCGACTACGAGGAGGCGCGCCAGTGGCCCGCCGCCTCCGGCCGCTGGTTCACGGTGGAGGAGTTCGAGGCGGGCGCCAAGGTGGTGCTGCTCGGCCAGACGGTGGTCGAGAACGTCTTCAACGGCTCCGATCCCGAGGGTGCCGTGATCCGTGTCGCGGGCGTTCCCCTCACCGTCATCGGCGTGCTCGAGCGCAAGGGCCAGTCGAGCTGGGGCCAGGACCAGGACGATGTGATCGTCATCCCGCTCACCACCGCCAACCGACGGGTCATCGGCCCGCGCCAGCCGCTACCCACCTCGGTGAACGCCATCTCGGTCCGGGTGCGTGACGGCGAGAGCATGAAGGTCGCCGAGCAGGAGATCCGCGACCTTCTCCGCCAGCGGCACAAGCTGCAGGGCTATCAGGAGGACGACTTCTGGATGCGCAACCTGTCCGAGGTGCTCCAGGCCGAGGAGGCCTCGTCGCGGGTGCTCACCATGCTGCTGGCCGCCATCGCGTCGGTGGCGTTGATGGTGGGCGGCATCGGGATCATGAACATCATGCTGGTCTCGGTCACCGAGCGCACCCGCGAGATCGGCCTCCGCATGGCGGTGGGCGCCCGCGGCCGGGACATCCGGACCCAGTTCCTCGTGGAGGCGGTCACCCTCTCCCTCACCGGGGGAATCGCGGGCATCGGGACCGGGCTCGCCGCCTCCTATGCCATCGCGTACTTCGCCGAGTGGCGGACCCTCATCCATCCCGAGGCGATCCTCCTCGCCTTCGGATTCTCCGCCGCGGTGGGCGTCTTCTTCGGCTTCTATCCCGCCCAGAAAGCCGCGCAGCTCAATCCCATCGAGGCCCTGAGGTACGAATGATCCCACGCTCCGTCCGTTCCACCGCGACGCTGCTCGTCGCCCTCGCTCTCGGTGCGCCGCTTCTCGCGCCGCCCGTCCTCGCGCAAACCTATACGCCCCAGTCCGCCGCCGCGCTCAGCGTGACCTTCTCGGTCGAGCGCGTCGGCGGCGGACGGGTCATCCTCTTCGGCGATGTGCGCAACGGCTCCTCGTCTTCCTACGAGCGGGTGGTGCTCCTCGCCGAGGGGCTCGACGAGCAGGGCGCGGTGGTGAGCCGCGGGCGCGCCTATGTCAGCGGCGTGGTGCCGGGGCGGGGCGCCGCGCCCTTCGAGGTCCGGATCCCGTCGGGCGGACGCGAAAAACGCTTCCGGGTCACCGTCGAGGCGTACCAGATCGCCGGGCAGAGCCCCTGACCGGGGCGGTGTGACGCGCCGGCGCGCGAGCAAGCGTTCCCGGACTGCCCGGGTTCCCCGGCGCCGTCGACCTCTGCCCCCCGTGCCCCCTGTGCCGCTCGCGCCCGCCGCGCCCCCCGCCGCCAAGGTCGAGGAGCGGGCGCTCCCCATCGTGCGCGAGCTCGCGCGGGTCGCCCGCAGCGGCGATGCGCCGATCGTGAAGCTGGAGGGCGCCCTGGAGGTGCTCTTCGGCGCCTATGGCGAAGGCGATCCTCATCTCTCCGAGCTCCTGGTGGACGGCTGGTCGCGCGCGCGCGACGACAAGCAGTTCCGCCTCACCATGGCCTGGCTGCGAGAGCAGAGCCGGCTGTCGCTCGAGGAGATCCTGGAGGAAGGCATGGCGGAGGGCGCCTTCCAGGCCGGGCTCGACACCGGCGCGGTGGCGGCGACCATACTCGGCGCGGCGGAGGGCTGCCTGCTCCAGGCGCCGAGCTCCGGGGGCCCGGTGGCGCCGTCCCGGCTGGTTCGCACCTTGCTCGCGCTGGTGCGGGGATAGCTCGCGCGTCAGCGGGGCTTGAGCTCGATCAGGTAGCCGTCCGGGTCCCGGAGATAGAGCGAGGGCCCGGTTCCGAACGCGCCCCGCCGGGTCACCACGCCTCCTTCCAGCGCCACCCCTCGGGCTCGGAGGCTCTCGGCGAGCGCGGGCAAATCGTCGCACCGGATGGACAGGCAGAAGTGGTCCATTCCCTCGGGGCCGCGCTCGCCGGGCAGGAGATCGATGAGGTTGGCCCCGAAGCGGAGCTGCACCAGCCGGATGGGCTCGTTGACGTGGTCCAGGGTGCAGCCCAGCACGCCGGTGTAGAAGCGCTGCGACGCCGCCTGATCGTGCACGCGGAGAACGACGTGATCCAGCCCCAGCGGCTCGAACCCGGTCATGGGACCTCCCGGCTGCCGCGCGCCTCGAGCGCCAGCAGCACGGCCCCCGACATCATGATCGCGAGGCCGGCCATGGTGGAAAGCCCGTGCACGCGCCCGAAGCGGACGGCTTCCGGCGCGTCCGGTGTCCCCGCGGCGCGCGCCGCGAGTGCCCGGTCCCGGAGCGCCGCCGCCTCGGGCATGAGCCCGAACAGGGACCACGCGGTGAGGGCCAGCATGAGCAGCACAAGGACCAGCGGCAGCCGATCCGTCCAGCGGGGCGCGCGCCGGCGCCCGCGGGCGACGATGCCCGTTACGGCCAGCAGCCCCAGCGCCAGGCCCACCCAGTAGGAGCGCGACAGCACCGCCGTGACGAGCCGCGCGGCACTGGGTCGGTCCAGGGTGGCGAATGCCGCCGGCGCCACCACAAAGACGAAGAACCCCAGCATGCCCAGCCACAGCGCGATTGACACGAGGGTCAAGGTTCTCATCGACCGGGATGGCTCTCCGTGAGAGGTCGCTGGAGATGGTAGCATGGGCCCGTGCGCGCCGTCCTCCTGCTCGTGGCCACGTTGCTCGCGCCGCCCGCGGGCGGGACCGCGCAGGCGCAGTCTCCCCTCGCCGCCGAGCTCCGCGCCTTCGCGTCCCGCTATCACGAGGACCCGCCGCGGCTCGACACGCTCTACACGGGGCTCACCGAAGCGCTCAAGACGGACTCTCACCTCGACAACTTTCTTGCCCTCGCGCAGGCCGCCTTTCTCTGGGGCGACATCCGCGCCCGCACCGTGGAGGACAAGCTGGCGGCCTATGAGCGCGGCCGGCAGGCCGGCCAGCGCGCCGTCGAGCTCGCGCCGCGGAACGCCCTGGCTCACCTCTGGCTGGCGGTCAATGCGGGCCGATGGGGGCAGACCAAGGGCGTGCTTCGCTCGCTGTTCCTCCTCCCCACCGTGCGCGAGCACATGGAGGCGGCGCTGGAGCTGGATCCCCGGCTGGTCCCCGCCTATACGCTCGCGGGCACGGTGTACGCGGAGGTGCCCGGACTCTTCGGGGGAGACTTGGAGAAGTCGGAAGCGCTCTTCCGCAAGGGGCTCGCGCTGGACCCTCGCTGGACGGGCGCCCGGGTCGGCCTCGCGCGCACCCTGCTCAAGCGCGGGCGCCGCGACGAGGCCCGGCGGGAGCTGGAAGCAGTGGTGGCGGAGCGCGCGCCCCGCAACCTCGCCGACTGGACGCTGAAGGACTCCCGCGACGCGCGCGACCTCCTCGCCGCCCTGGCCAAGGCTCAATGATACGGGGTCGCCCCGCGACGAACGCGCGTCCGGTCATCGGGCGTCTCATCGCGCGGCTGCGCCGAGAGCAGCCGGGCTGGCGAACCACTTCCCTCGCGGAGGTGGCGGCCGAACGCCGCGACCCGTTCCACGTGCTGATCGCCTGCGTGCTGTCGCTCCGTACCAAGGACGAGACCACGGGGCCCGCCGCCGCCCGCCTCTTCCGCCTCGCCGACACCCCCGAGGCCATGGGGCGCCTGGCGCGGCGTCAGATCGAGCGCGCGATCTATCCGGTGGGCTTCTATCGCACCAAGGCGCGCGTCATTCTCGGCATCTGCGCCGATCTCCTCGCGCGCTACGGGGGGCGCGTGCCCGACCGCATCGACGATCTCCTCACGCTGAAGGGCGTGGGGCGAAAGACCGCCAACCTGGTGGTGACGGTGGGCTTCGGCAAGCCGGGGATCTGCGTGGACGTCCACGTCCATCGGATCTCGAACCGGTGGGGCTTCATCCAAACCCGGACGCCCGAGGAGAGCGAGCGGGCGCTCCGGGCGCGCCTGCCGCGGCGCTACTGGATCGGCTACAACGACCTGCTGGTGGCCTTCGGCCAGAACATCTGCCAGCCCGTGTCGCCGCGCTGCTCCACCTGCCCCGTGGCCGTCGCCTGTCCGCGCGTGGGGGTCACGCGCTCCCGCTGAGCCGCGCTCACGCGTCCAGGGCCCGCTCGAGGGAAGCGAGCTCGTCTCGCACCCGCCGCAGCCGCCGCGTGAGCGCCGGGCCCCGCGGGCGCGTCCGCAACAGCCCGCCCTCCAGCACGGAGAGGAAGGCCGCCGAGATCTCCTCGGCGCCCCACCGGCCGGCCGGGTTGTACCACTTGTAGAGCCAGTTCAGCATGCCCAGCATCCCAAACACCACCAGCCGCGCCGGCACGTCGCGGAACACGCCCCGGCGCACCCCTTCCGTGACGAGCGCCTCCACCCCCTTGTCGTAGCGGTCCTTCTGGGCGGCCAGCAAGCGCGCGAACCGCGGCGGCAGGTTGGCCTCCTCGCTGAAGAACACGGTGAGGAATGATCGGTTGGCGATCACGAAGCGCACGTGCTGCCGGACCACGCGCCGCAGCTTCTCCTCGGGGGGGAGATCGGAGCGCAGCACCAGCCCCAGCTCGCGGGTGAAGCCCTCGATGGTCTCCCGCGAGATGGCGGCCAGCATCTCCTCCTTGGCGCGAAAATAAGCGTAGAGGGAGGCCTTGGACATGGCGAGCCGGCGGGCGATGTCGTCCAGGGTGGAGGCGCGGTAGCCGCGCTCTCGGAAGAGGTCGGCGGCGGTCCGGAGGATCTGGTCCCGCACCGCCTGGCGCCGCGGCTTCATGGAGGCAGTCTACTTGACCGGCGGCGGAGCCTCGTGGTAAAAACTCGTAAGTCCAGTTTCCCGACTTTCGAGTTTCCACCCCCGGGTACAGGAGAGGCCCCCATGAGCGACGCCATGGATCGCCGCGTGATTCCCAGCACCCTCGACACGGTGTTCGAGTTCGACTACACCGTCCAGGCCGAGGACATGCGCGGCCTGTACGAGAAGGCCAAGCGCGACCAGTGGAACGCCAGCCGCGACATCGCCTGGGCCACCCCCGAGCCCTCCGACGGCCGCGTCCTCGCCGATGAGCTGGTGGACATCCACGGGAGCCCCCTCTGGGAGCGCCTCAGCGAGAAGGACCGCGTGGAGCTGAACCGCCGCATCACCGCGTGGCGGCTCTCCGTGCTGGTGTACGGGGAGCAGGGCGCCATGCTCGCCTGCAGCCAGCTGGTGGACACCGTAGCCGGCGCCGACGCCAAGTTCTTCCAGGCCACCCAGGTCATGGACGAGGCCCGGCACAATGAGGTACTCGAGCGCTACATCCAGCATCGGCTGGGCGGGCTGCACTACCCCATGCCCGAGAACGAGCGCTTCCTCTTCGACGCCATCCTCACGGACTCGCGCTGGTACATCAAGACCATCGCGCTGCAGCTGGTGGCGGAAACCTTCGCGGTCTCCATGTTCCGGATGATGCAGGAGTGCGCCGTCGACCCGCTGCTGGGCGAGGTGTGCGGCCGCATCCTCCAGGACGAGTCGCGGCACATGGGCTTCGGCATGCTGGCTCTACCCGCCATCGTGAAGGAAGCGAGCGCCCGGGAGCGCGAGGAGATGGAGGACTTCACCTGCACCGCGGTGGAAAAGGTCCTCACCGGATTCTTCCCCATCGACGTCTACCGGGATATGGGGTTCTCGCCCGCGCAGATCGCCGAGGTCCAGACCTACCGGCGGGGCGTGGCGGCGCGAAACGACTACGCCGTGTTCCGGAAGCACTTCCGGCGCGAGATGCACGCCGCCATGGTCACGAACCTCGCGCGCATCGGGCTCCTCACCGAGCGGGTGCGGCCGCGGCTGGCCGCGCTGGGGATCACGCTGCCCGCCGTCTAGCCCAGCAGCACCCGAAGACGCATCTCGCGGTGGGCGAAGGCGGCGACGAGGCGCCGCTCGCCCCCCAGGCCGTGCAGGGCATTCCCCAGCGCGCCCCCCGGCAGCCGGTACGTCACCCGGTCCTCCACCCACGTGCCCGCCCGCGCGGTGGGGAGGTCCTCCTCGGGCCCCTCCAGGAATCGATGGCGATGCTCCCAGCGCGCGAAGGGACCGCGGACCTGCGCGTCCACGAAGCGATAGGGCGCGTCCCACTCGCGCACCACCATCCTCCACCGGGTGGGCACCCCGAAGATGGAGAGGCGGAAGTCGAGCACCGCGCCCGCCCCGAGCGCCGGCGGCGGGACCAGCCAGCGCAGGCGCGCGCGCGGGGGGCTCACGCGCTCGAGGTGATGGGGATCGGCGAAGAAGGCGAAGACCTCGGCACGTGGTCGGGGCAGCCAGAATCGCGTCTCGAGGACGTGGTCGGCCATGCGCGACGGGCTATCATACGCAGGTGCCGTCCGGCCGTCAAACCCGTCCCTACCTGATCCTGAGCCTGATCGCCGCCCTCTGGGGCTCCTACCCCGTCTTCGCCAAGATCGCGCTCGTCCACTTCCCGCCCTACGTGCTCGTCGCGCTCCGCACCAGTCTCGCCTCCGCCTTCCTCGCCGTGCTGCTCTTCCGTCGGGGCTTCGATGATTTCCGCGCGCTGTCCTGGGGGGACCTGCGCGTCTTCGCCCTCCTCGGCTTCACCGGGATCTTCGTGTCCACCGGCGGGACGTATCTCGGCATCGCCTTCACGACCGCCTCCAGCGCGGCCCTGCTCCAGGCGGCCTCGCCGGTGATGGTGGCGATCGGGGCGTGGCTCTATCTGAGCGAGCGGCTACGCCGGCGCCAGTGGGCGGGGGTGATCCTGTCGGCGCTGGGGGTGCTCCTGGTGGTGACGCGCGGGAGCTGGCGGGCCATCGTGCACTTCGAGCTCCTGCCCGGCGACTTCATCCTCCTGCTGAGCCAGGCCGGCTGGGCCGTGTACACCGTGTACGGCAAGCGAGTGCTCGCCGTGCACTCACCCGCCGTCGCCACCACCGCGGCCTATGTCCTGGGCTCGCTGATGCTGCTGCCGGTGCCCTTCATCACCGCGCGGTTCTTCCCCGCCCCCGACTGGGGTTCACCGGTGGCCTGGAGCGTGGTGGCCATCCAGGGTGTCCTGGGCGCGATCGCGCATGTGTGGTGGTACGAGGGGGTGCACCGCGTGGGCGCGAGCCGCGCCGCGATCTTCATGAACCTGCAGCCGGTGGTGGGCGTCCTGCTCGCATGGCTCATGCTGGGAGAGACCATCGAGCCCGCCGAGATCGTGGGCGGGCTCGCCGTGCTCACGGGCGTGGGGCTGACGACCCGGGCGGGGCAGCGGGCGACGGGGCCCACCCCGCCCCGCCCCGCCACCTAGCCGATCTTCTTGACCTGCGCCAGGATCTTGTCGGGATCGGGCAGCTCACCGCGCGCGTAGCGCTCGACGAAGCGCACGATACCCTGCGAATCCACGATGAAGGTCGCCCGAACGTTGGCGTTCCAGTCCGGCCAGTACACGCCGTAGTCCTTGGCTACCGTCCGGTGCGCGTCGGACAGCAGCGGGTAGTGCGAGATGCCCACGGACTTGGCCCAGTTCTCGTGGCTGAAGGGGCTGTCCGTACTGATACCCAGCACCTGGGTATTCGCCGCCTCGAAATCGCTCACACGTTGATCGAAGGCGGGCATGCACTTGGATCAGCCGGGCGTCCAGTCCAGCGGGTAGAACAGGAGCACGACGTTCTTGCCCCGCAAGTCCCGGAGACTCGTCTCCTTGAGCCCGATGCCCTTGAGCGTGAAATCGGGGGCGGGGTCTCCCACCGCGAGGGTCTTGTCTTCGCTCATCGTCCCATCCCTCCCTTCGCCTTGCGATACGGTCGGCGCTCGAGCTCCGGCTCCGAGAGGCGCCGACCCAGGGGGCGGCGCGGCAGCGCGCCGGCCGGCTTGCGCTGCGCGCTCCAGAGCGCCCGGCGCTGCGTCTCGAGCGGCGTATCGGCGAGCCCAAGGAAGCCCGCCGCCGTCACCACCTGGCCCGTATCCCACAGCCGCCGGAAGCGCTCGCGGTAGTCTGCCTTCCGTACCGCGTGATGATCCATGATCACCCGGCAGCCGGTGCGGTCGATGATGCGCAGCAGATGCTCCACCCCCTGCTCGATGAAAGCGTGGCCCAGCCGATGCTCCAGATACGCGGGCGCGCCCGACAGATAGAGGAGGCTCGGCCGCTCCCGCGCGAGATAGGCGGCGGCGACGGGCGACAGCGGACCCTGGACATCGGAGGCGTGCACGAAGCGACGCCCCGAGCGCCGGTCGGTGACGGTCAGCGCCACCACGTAGCCCAGACCGGACATCTCCGCGCCGTGCGGCAGCGGCGGCGAGGCGGTCAGGATGCAGTCCGGTGTCTCCACGCATCGGCCGTCGGCGGAGTCGAGCCGCGCCCGGCTCTCGGTCTCGAGCCAGAACTGGCGCGCCCGCTCCGCCTGGGTCCCCGAGACCATGCGCTGGGGATCCTTGGCGAGCACGCCTCGGTCCGCGTAGAAGGCGGGGTCGTGGCGATAGTGCTCGTCGTGGTAGTGGCTCACGAAGATCCAGCCCGCGCGCTCGGCGTAGGCGGCGATGCGGTCATTGGCACGGCGCAGAGCCTCCCACTCCGCCTCCGCCGGCGGCAGGCCGAAACGCGCGGCCCCGAGCGCCGCGCCGGGGTCGATGAGCAGACGCGTCCCCCCGCATTCGACGTAGGTCGCCATGGATCGCACCCCGAGCGAATCCGCCGCCAGTGGGACGACGTTCATCTCATCAGTCCTTGCGCAGATGCACGGGGCGGGCTCAGATGCATCGGCCGCCATCCACCTCGAGCGTCGTGCCCGTGATCATCGCCGCGTCGTCCGAGGCCAGGAAGAGCGCCGCCCGCGCGAGGTCCTCCGGCTGGTTGAGCCGGCCCAGCGGCACGGTGCTGCGATATCGGGCCATCCCTTCGTCGTCCACCTTGTCCTTGCCCATGAACGCCGGGAGCATCGGCGTCTCGGTGGCCACGGGGGCGATCGCCACCACGCGCACGCCGAAGGGCGCCAGCTCCAGGGCCAGGCTCTTGGCCAGGACGTGCACCGCCCCCTTGGACGCCGAATAGCACTGCACGCCCGGCCGCGGCCGCACCGCCGAGGTGGAGCCCGTGATCAGGAACACGCCGCTCCGCTGTCGCTTCATGACCGGCGCCGCGTACTTGGCGCCCAGGAATGGCCCCTTCACGTTCACCGCCATGATGCGGTCGAAGGTGGCCTCGTCCACGTCCTCCACGGGGGTGGGGCGCTCGGGCACCCCCGCGTTCGCGTAGAAGATGTCGAGCCGGCCCCAGCGCGCCACGGTCTGCTCCACCGCGGCCTGGTTGTCGGCCGACCGGCTCACGTCGGCGCGCAGCGCGAGGGCCTGGCCACCCGCGCGCTCGATCTCCTGCGCGGTGGCCTTGGCCGCCTCTTCCCGCACGTCCACCACCGCCACCCGCGCGCCCTCGCGCGCGAAGAGGAGGGCGGTCGCCTGCCCGATGCCGGAGCCCGCGCCCGTGATCAACGCCACCTTGTCCTTGAGCTTCATGGTCGGCCTCCCCCTCCCGGCGGGTCCTGCTTGACGTCGGCCACGGTGCCGCCTGTCCCCTGCACGAGCTCGTCCAGCGTGAGCGGGAACACGCACTCCGGCACGCCCGCCGCCGCGTAGATCAGGTCGTGACGGCCCAGATCCGCGTCGATCCAGATCGGCAGCTTCGAGGCGTGCCCGAAGGGTGGGATGCCCCCGATGGCGAAGCCCGTGGCCTGCCGCACGACGTCCGGGTCGGCTCTGTGGACGATACCACCGGCCAGCCGGCCCACCTTGCCCTCGTCCACCCGGTTCACTCCCGACGCCACCACCATGATCGGCGCGCCGTCGACGGTGAACACCAGGGACTTCGCGATCTGCGCAACCTCCACTCCCAGCGCCTCCGCGGCCTCCCGCGACGTGCGCGCGGTCTTCTCCAGCTCGATCACCCGGCGATCGAGGCCCCGCTCGGCGATGGCGGCCTGCACGCGCTCGACGGCGGGCTTCACCGGAGGCTCAAAGGGTCAGCTCCGCCATGAGGCGCAGCGCCTCCGGCGATTTGGCCCCACAGATCAGCGTGGTGATACCCGAGGTCTTCCAGGCGTCCAGCCGCTCGCGGATGCGCTCCTTGGGGCCGCACAGCGCGATCTCGTCGACGAGCGCGTCGGGCACCGCGGCGGCGGCCTCCTCCTTCTTGCCCGCGAGGTAGAGATCCTGGATGCGCCGGGCCTCGCCCTCGTAGCCGTAGCGCGACACGAGATCGTTGTAGAAGTTCTTCCCGCGCGCCCCCATGCCGCCCACGTACAGGGCCAGCCGCGGTTTGATCTCGGCGCGGCACCGATCCACGTCGGCGCCCGGCACGATGGCCACCGTGGGTGCCACGTCGAACGTGGCCAGCGACTTTCCCCCGCCCGCGGCCCGGAAGCCCGCGTCGAGGTACTCGCGGAACACCGGCATGCGCTGGGCCGAGAAGAAGATGGGCAGGAGGCCGTCCGCGATCTCCGCCGCGAGGGCTACGTTCTTCGGGCCGATGGCGGCGAGGTAGATCGGGATGTCGGGGCGCCCGTGAAGAATGGACTTGAGCGGCTTACCCAGCCCGGTGGCATCCGCCCCGCGATAGGGGATCTGATAGTACTCGCCCTTGAATTCCACCGGCCGCTCCCGGCGCCACACTGATCGGATCACCTCGACGTACTCGCGCGTACGCGCCAGCGGCTTCCCGAAGGGTACGCCATGCCAGCCTTCCACCACCTGCGGCCCCGAAACACCCAGGCCCAGCAGGAAACGCCCGCCGGAGAGCTGGTCCAGGGTGAGCGCAGTGGTGGCGGTGAGCACGGGGGTGCGGCCCGCGATCTGCATGATGGCGGTCCCCACGCGGATGCGCTCCGTGCGCGCGGCCACCCAGGTGAGAGGGGTGACCGCGTCGGAGCCATAGGCCTCGGCCGACCACACCGAGTGGAAGCCGAGCCGGTCCGCCTCCTGGACCAAGGTGAGGTCCATGCCCATGGCGGAGCCGGAATAGCCGAGATTGAGCCCGAGTCGCATCGCGCCTCCCCCGCTCAGAGCCGATCGAGCGCGGCCAGCCGGAGCCGGCGCACCCGTCGCGAGCCCGTCCATCGGTACCGGTCCAGCGCGAGCCGTCCGCGCCGAACGGTCACCCCTTCCTGCTCCAAGAGAATTCGCTGCGTGAGCATGCTCCCCACGTTCCCCCGCACGCTGATGCCGCCCCGCGCGTTCACCACGCGGTGCCACGGCAGCCCCCCCGGGCAGTGTCGCATGGCCTGGCCCACCGCGCGCGCCGCCCGGGGGGCGCCGAGCAGGGCCGCGATCTGCCCGTAGGTCACCACCCGGCCGCGGGGGATGGTCCGCACGAAGCCGTACACCGCCCCCTGAAACCGTTTCACGCCGTCTCCCGCCCGAACTGCAGCTCGTACAGCCGCGCGTAGATGCCGCCCGCCGCGAGCAGCGCCGCATGCTTTCCCGACTCGCGCATCCGCCCCTTGTGCAGCACGAGGATCCGATCCGCGTTCTGGATGGTGGACAGCCGATGCGCGATGATCAAGCTGGCCCGCCCCTCGAGCAGCGCCATCATCGCCGCGCGAATGAGCGCCTCCGACTCCGGATCGACGCTGGAGGTCGCCTCATCGAGGGCGAGGACTCGAGGATTATAGATGAGGGCACGGGCGATGGCCAGCAGCTGTCGCTGCCCGTGGGACAGATTGACGCCGCGCTCCCGGACCTCCGCGTCGAGGTCCTGCGGCAGGGCGGCCACGAAGCGCGCCGCCTGGGCCCGCTCGAGCGCCCGCGCCAGCGCTTCGGCCGACACCGCCCCGTCACCGGCGAGCACGAGATTCTCGCGAATGCTGCCCGCGAAGAGAAAGGCCTCCTGCGGCACCAGCCCCACATGGCGGCGCAGCGCGCGAAGATCCCACTCGCGCACGTCTACGCCCCCCACCAGCACCTGCCCCTCCGCGACCTCGTAGGCGCGGATCATGAGGCGCGCGATGGTGGACTTGCCCTCGCCAGTGGGGCCCACCAGCGCCACCCGCTCGCCCTCGCCGATGGTGAACGAGCAGTGGCGGAGCACCCAGTCCCCGCCCGGGTAGGCGAACGACACGTCCCGAAACTCCACCGCGGGGACGGCGGCCACACCCCGAGCGCTGGATGCGGGCCCGGCCGATGACAACGGGGGGGAGGTGATGGCCGGCGGCGTGTCGAGCAGGCCGAAGACGCGCTCGGAGGAGACCATGGCGGCCTGCATCACCGTGTACTTGGCGCCCAGATCCCGGATGGGCAGGAAGAAGCGGCTCGTGTACTCGATGAACGCCACCAGGCCGCCGAAGGTCAGCGCCCCCGCCAGGACCTCCCCGCCCCCGTACCAGAGGAGCAGCGCCACCGCCGCCGAGCCGATGGCCTCCACCGCCGCGTACAGCGACGCCTCGTAGACCGTGGACCGGAACTGCGCCGCCCGGAGCCCGCCGTTGAGGCCCGCGAAGGCGGCGGCTTCCTGAGGCTCGCGGGCGAAGAGCTGGATCACCGTCATCCCCTGGAGCGACTCCTGGAGGAAGGCGTTCAGCCGGGCCAGCTGCCGGCGCACCGCGCGATAGCTCTCGCGAGCGCGGAGCCGGAAATAGGCGGCGCCCACCACGAGCACCGGCACGAGGGCGAAGGTCACCAGGGCGAGCTTCCAGTTCAGCGAGAGCAGGATGATGACGACCCCGGTGAGGGTGACCACGTCTCCCACGATGGCCACCACACCGCTCGTGAACAGCTCGTTGATGGCCTCCACGTCGTTCAGCACGCGGGTCATGAGCCGGCCCACGGGATTCCGGTCGAAGAACGCCGAGTCCTGCCGCTGGAGATGCGCGAAGAGCGCCTGTCGCAGATCATGCATCACCCGCTGCCCGGTGAGCTGGGTCACGTAGGCCAGGGCGGCCCGGAGCGCGTAGAGCACCACCAGGGTGAGCAGAAAGAGCCCGGCGATCCGGCTGAGGCCGCTCCAGTCTCCGGCGAGGATGTGGTGGTCGATGGCGACCTTGATGAGGTAGGGCTGCAGGAGCTCGGCGGCGGCGGTGAGCGGGAACAGCACGAGCGAGACGAGGACCAGCCGCTTGTGCGGCCGCGTCACCGCCCACAGCCGCGCCATCAGCCGGGCGTCGTAGGCCTTCCCGAGGATCTCGTCGTGGTCGTCAGGCCTGGTCAAGCTCGGCCTCGATCTGCTGCGTGCGCCAGAGCCGCGCGTAGAGCCCTCCGGCCCGAGCGAGCTCCTCGTGGGTGCCCTCCTCGACCACCCGCCCCGCGTCCAGCACCACCACCCGGTCGGCGGTCTCCGCGACCCGGAGCCGGTGCGTGATGGCCAGCGTGGTGCGTCCCCGGAGCGCGCCTCCCAGGCTCCGCAGGATCTCGGCTTCCTTGCCCGGATCCACGGAGGCGAACACGTCGTCGAGGACGAGGTAGGCGGGGTCGCCCAGGAGCGCCCGCGCGAGAGCCGCCCGCTGGCGCTGGCCGCCCGAGAGCGTGAGGCCGCGCTCGCCCACCACGGTGTCCCAGCCCCCGGGGAGGGCCTCGACTTCCTCGGCCAGCCCCGCGGTGACGGCCGCCGCGCGCACGCGCTCGTCGGGCGCGTCGTCGTCCGCCAAGCGGAGATTGTCCCGCAGCGAGCGCGAGAAGAGGAACGCCTCCTGCGGGACATAGCCGATGCTCCGGCGCAGCATCGCCGCCGGCTGGTCGCGCACGTCGACACCGCCCACGAACACCGTGCCGCGCGGCGGCTCGTGCAATCGGCAGACCAGCGCGCCCAGCGTCGACTTGCCGCTGCCCGTCGGTCCCACCACCGCCACCACGCTCCCGGACGGGACCGTGAACGAGACGTCGCGCAGCGTGGGCTCACGGCCGGGGTAGGAAAAAGTGAGGCTCCGGAACTCGAGCGCACCGGAAGGAAGGAGAGCGGGCGGGGCCGTCGCGGCCGATCTCTGGTCCGGCCGATCGGCCGCCCCGGACACCGAGTCCAGGACCTCGGCGATCCGTTCCATGGACGTCATCCCGCGGCGCACGATGGCCAGCGTCCAGCCCAGCGCCACGGTGGGCCAGGCCAGATAGGCCAGGTATCCGTTGAAGGCCACGAAGGAGCCGAGCGTGATGCGGCCCTCGACCACGGCCCGCCCACCGAGCCAGAGAATGATCAGGCTGCCCAGCCCCGCCACCAGGCCCATCAGAGGCCAGAAGCCCGCCTGAGTGCGGGCCAGGCGCAGGCTGCGCGTCATGTACTCGGCGTTGAGCCGGCCGAAGCTCTCGATCTCCCGCGTCTCCATGGTGTAGGCGCGCACCACCGGCATGCCGGTGAGGTTCTCCTGCACCTTGGCGGAGAGCACGCCCAGCTGCTCCTGGACGGCGACGGACTGCTCGTCCACCGCGTGGCTGAAGCGCTTGGTCGCGAGCACGAGGAGGGGCGACGGCGACAGCGCCCAGAGGGTGAGCCAGGGATCGATGGTCCACATGGCGGCCAGCGTGCCGGCGAAAGCGAGCGTGGTCGCCACCAGCATGGTGCCGCCGAAGCCCGCCAGCGCGCGCACGTTGCTCACGTCGCTGGTGGCGCGCGACATGAGATCGCCGGTGCGATGCGTCTGGTAGAAGGCGGGCGGGCGGCGGAGGAAGGACGCATAGAGGTCCCGGCGGATGTCGTGCTCCACCCACTGTCCGGCGCCGATCATGGCGAAGCGCGAGCCGAGGCGGGCGAGGCCGTGCAGGACGGCCAGGGCCAGGATGAGCAGGGCGAACACGCCCAGCGCGTGTCGGTCCGTGCCCGCGGTGAGCGCGTCCACCGCGCGCTTCACCGTCCAGGGAATGGCCAGCGAGAACGCGGTGGCGAAGACGAGGCACGCCACTCCCACGAGATAGCGGGTGAGATAGGGACGGAGATAGCCAAGGAGTCGCCGGACCGGGGACATCCTGTCAGTATAGACGCCGCCCCGCGCCGGAGCGGGAACGCGATCAGCCGACAGCTTCGCGGGGGCGGCCGTCGCGGTATGGGCGCAGGGCCGCATAGAGCGCGGCCAGCGCGGGCGTGGGAATGCCGTGCCGCTCGCCCAGGCGCACCGCATGGCCTTGCAGCGCCTCCAGCTCCAGGCGCTTCCCGTGGGCGAGGTCGAAATGCAGCGAGGAGAAGGCCCCGGGTCCGAGGGTGTCCAGCCGGCCGAGGACCGCCTCGGTCAGCGTGTCGTCGATGGCGACGCCCCCTGCCGCGGCCCACCCGCACCAGCTCCTCGAAGAGGCGCCGGTACATGGCGCGCGTCTCCGGCAGCGCGCGAAGCACGCCGACCGGGCACCGCGTCAGCGCGGTCATGCCGGACTGGGCGACGAGGAACACATACTTCTCCCACAGCATCCGGAGAGGATCCGCGGCCAGCTCGGCGGGGATACCGGCCCCCCCGCAGGCAGCGAGGAACGCCCGCACGCGCTCGGACTCCTTCCCGCTCATCTCGCCGAAGCGCAGCCGGCCCAGGAGCCCGTGGCTGATCACGCCGGGCGCCTCGATGGTGGCGAACACCTCCGCGATCCCCGCGATCACGTGGCCCGGCCCCAGGATGGCCGCCAGCTTGTCCTCGTTGTCGACGCCGTTCTGGATGGAGAGCACGCCGGTGTCCGGGCCCACCACCGGCCGGATGACGTCGGCGGCCGCCTCGGTGTCGAACGACTTCACGCAGAAGAGCACGAGATCGGCCGGCGGCGCCTCGTCGAGGCGCTCCACCGCGGGCGCGCGGACGGTGAACTCGCCCTCCAGAACCGACTTCACGCGAAGTCCGCCCGCCTGGATGGCGCGGAGGTGCTCGCCCCGCGCCACGAAGGTGACGTCCTCCCCCGCCCGCGCGAGCTTGGCGCCGAAGAAGCCCCCCGTGCCCCCGCTCCCCATGATCACGATCCGCATCAGAGCCACCCCGCGCGCTTGAATCGCCAGTAGAGCCCCCCGCAGACCGCCACCATCAGGCCGAGCGCGAAGGGGTAACCGAGCCACCACTCGAGCTCGGGCATGTGCTGGAAGTTCATCCCGTACACCCCCGCGATCATGGTGGGCACCGCGATGATGGCGGCCCACGCCGCCAGTTGCTTCATGGAGTCGTTCTGGGCCACCGCGATCAGCGAGAGATTGGCCTCCAGCGCGGAGGTGAGGAGCTCGCGGAGGCTGTCCACCGTCTCGTTGATCCGCACCGAGTGATCGTAGACGTCCCGGACATAGGGACGGACCTCCTCCGGCACGAGGTCGATGTCGAACCGCACCAGCCGGTTGCAGATGTCGATCAGGGGGGAGACCGCCCGCTTCAGCTCCAGCAGGCTGCGCTTGAGGTTGTAGATGGCCTCGGTGGTGTCCCGGCTGAACTGATCCCCGAAGATGGCCTCCTCCAGCCGCTGGAGCTCGGACTCCAGCTCGTCCACCACCGGGAAGTACTGGTCCACGATGAAGTCCATGATCGCGTACAGCACGAAGCCGGGCCCCATCTTGAGCAGCCGCGGGTTCGTCTCGCAGCGGGCGCGGACGGGCGCGTAGGAGAGGGAGGCCCCGTGCCGCACCGACACGATGTAGCGCGGGCCGACGAAGAGGTGGGTCTCGCCGAACTCGGCGGCCTTCTTCTCGTGACTCATCTGAGCGGTACGCAGGGCCATGAAGAACGAGTCGCCGTAGCGCTCGAGCTTGGGCCGCTGATGGGCGAGGAGCGCATCCTCGATGGCCAGCTCGTGCAGGCCGAACTCCTCCTTCACCTTCTGCAGGAGCTCGGGTCCCGGCTCGTACAGCCCGATCCACACGAACTGGTCGGAGAGCTTGAGGACCTCGCTGATGTCCTCGATGGCGACGTTGGCCACGCGGCAGCCGCCCGCATAGGCCACGCAGTTCACCACCCCGGGCTGAGTCTTCGTTTCCATGATCGTCCCGCGCCCACTGTGCCGAGCGACGCCGATGGTTGTCAAGGCGCGCGAGGAGCCGGGCCGCGCCCCGGCCCCGTGCTACGCTCGAGGCCCATGAGCGAGGCGTTCCGGGACGTTGCCGTCGCGGCGGCGAGGCGCGCGGGAGCTTTTCTCCGGGCCCATCGCGGCGGTGCCCGCGCCATTTCCACGAAGTCGAGCCCCATCAACCTCGTCACCGAGATCGATCGCGGGGCGGAGGCGCTCGTGGTCGAGACCATTCGCGCCCGCTTCCCCGACCACTCGATCCTGGCCGAGGAAGGCGGCGCTCAGCGTCGCTCCCCCACCCATTGCTGGGTGATCGACCCTCTGGACGGGACTACGAACTTCGTCCACGGGCTCCCTCTCTACTCGGTCTCCATCGCGCTCGAGGTGGAGGGCCGCGCCCTGGTCGGGGTGGTCTACGATCCGAACCTCGACGAGTGCTTCGTGGCCGAGCGGGGTACGGGCGCCTTCCTCGAGGGGCGGCGCCTGGCGGTCTCGGCCACCACGAGCCTCGGCGCCAGCCTGCTCGCCACCGGCTTTCCGTACGATGTGCGGGACACCGCGGACAATAACCTCGCCGAATACGCCGCCTTCACCCGTCGCAACCGGAGCGTGCGCGAGCTGGGCTCGGCGGCCATCACCCTGGCCGCCGTCGCGGCCGGACGCCTCGACGGCTACTGGGAGCTGGTCCTGGGGCCCTGGGACGCGGCGGCGGGGGCTTTGCTCGTGGAGGAGGCGGGCGGGCGGGTTACCGCGCTCGACGGCGGGCCGCTCGACCGCGCGGCCCCCGCCCTGGTCGCGTCGAACGGCCGCATCCATCCCGAGATGATCGCCCTCCTCACCGAGGTCCGCGCCCAGCGTCGGGCGCCGCAGCAATAGCCCCTCAGCGGCGCTCCACGCGGGGGATGATCCAGCGCCGCGGACCGAGGACGAGCGCCGCGCTCCCGCTTTCCGGGTCGTCCTCCAGGCGCTGGAGGAGCTGGTAGGCGGCGGCGCGAGAGAAGCGCGCCTGGAAGCGCCCCTCCTTCACCGTCGCGTATGGGATCTCGCCCGGCCCCAGCCGCAATGTCTCGGGTCGGAGCGGCTCGCGGCTGCCATCATTGAGGATGACGGCCAAGCCTTCCCCATCGGCCTCGACGCGGACCACCACCAGCGGAGCATCGTCCACCTCCACCGGTACGCGTACCGGGCCGATCTGGAGGTAGTGCCCGTCGGCATCGCGCAGGAGGCCGTCCCGCAGGCTGGCGAGGATGCCCTCGTGGGTGACCTCCGCGTCCTCGTGGTACCAGAGCCCGTCGCGGTCGATGCGGAGCCGCGGGAGCTTCCACGTGGACGGATCAGTAGCCATGAGGCCGCCGTGGTTCCGCGCTCAGGAAAACGCCGCCGCGCAGAAGCTGACCGTCCCCTCGGGGTCGGGCCACTGGCGGTAGCGGAGGAGGCGGCCGGGCGCTCCCGGGAGCACGCGAAGAAACGTGTAGATGGGGGAGAGCCCGCAGATGCGCCGCGCGTCGCCATCGGCCGCCACCGACGCGAAGAAGGCGGGGGCGTCCGCGGCGATGACCGTCTCGAGCATGGCGCGATCCTCCCGCTCGACCTCGGCGAGGAAGGCCGACGTATTCGGCTCGGCGTCGCCGAAGCGCGGCCCCACGTGGGCCAGGTCCACCCCGCCCACCACGCAGACGCGGCGCGGAGAGGCAGCGAGCGTCTCGGCCAGGGCGCCGAGGAATCGCGGCACGCGCCCGTCGGCCTCGGCGCCCTTCCCCGTCCACACCGCCTCGTGCAGAAACGAGGCGAGCAGCGGCACCATGGTGAAGGGCCGGTCGCCGAGCGCCCAGCGCAGCATCACCGCCTGGAACTCGATGGAGTGCTCGACGCGATGCGCGCCTTCCGAGGCGAAGAGATCGCCGCCGTAGCGGCGGCCCAGCGCGTCGAGGAACTCGCGGTCCGCCGGCACCGGGCCCAGCGGCGTCTCGAAGGCCTTCACCGTGGCCGCGAACGGCTCCATCATGCCCGCGTGGCAGGTGCCCAGGACCACGAACAGGTCGGCATCGCATCGCTCCAGCACTTCCCGGTATGCCCACGCGTACACCGGCCCACCCCGGTGAAAATCAATATGCGGCGCGAGGAGCCCGCGCAGTTGCGGGCTCCGAAGCCTCCCTATAGAGGTCGCCCCTTGGGGCGACCGTAGATCAAATCCAGGAGTTGCCGCCAACCCTTCCCGCGACGACGTCGGATCAAATCCAGGAGTTGCCGCCAACCCCTCCCACAACGACCCCGGATCAAATCTCCGAGTCGCCGCCGACTCCTCTCGCAACGACGTCGGATCAAATCCCCGAGTCGCCGGCAACCCGTCGGGCGCCGATCCAGGCCCGTCGGCATCGGCGAAAAACCCCGCGATCTGCTCCCGCAGGGCCTCCGACTCGCCGGCATACGCCCCGCCCGCATGGGCCGCGGGCCGGGTGGGACTGGCCGCGAAGTCGGACTCGATACGCCGGCGGCGCTCGGCGAAGCGGGGGCTATCCAGGAAGCCCGCCTCGTCCAGTCGCTCCGCCACCGCGAGCACGTCCCCGGCGGTGAGGCCCCCGCCGTGCCGGGCGGCCACGATGTCGCGGATCTCGTCGATCGCGTGATCGCCGTCGAACAGTGAGATCACGTCGAGAAGCGGCATGGGCAGCACCGCCACCTGGTCTGTGAAACCGGACGGATCGCGGAGGCCGATCATGCGCTGCCCGTCCTGCTGGAAGGGAAACGCCTCGAGCGAGCGAAGACGCGGCCGCTCGGGGAGGGTCACTATCCTTCGAGGTAGTTGAGAGCCGATGCGGCGTAAATCTTCGCCGCGTCAATCAATTCGAGAACCTCTACGTACTCGTCCACCTGGTGGGGAATCTGCCGGTTTCCGGGCCCGCACGTCACGATGGGCAGCCCCAGCTCCATGCGCAGGATGGTCCCGTCGGTGGAGCCCGGCACCCCACCCCAGCGCGGGGCACGCCCCGTGGCTCGACGGACGCCCGCCATCATCGCCTGCACGAGAGGCTCGGCCTTGTCCACCTTGGTGGCGAGGCGAAAGGCATTCACCGGCTCCCACTCCACCTTGACGCCCTCGACCGCGGCCTCACCGGCACGACACAGCGCCTCGAGCTCGGCATGCAGCTCGTCCTCGCCCACGCCCGGCGTGACCCGGACGTCGAGCGTCATCTCTCCTAGCGCCGGGATCACGTTCGACTGCGGCACGCCCACACCGCGGGGCGGTGCCTGGACGATGGTGGGCGTCACGGTGGGCGGCCTGAGATAGGGGCTCTTCTCGCAGCGGCGGCGCAGGCGGCGCTCGAAGGCCGGCACCTCGTCCAGGATGGCCCCGAGCGCGGTGATGGGGTTGAGCCCCGCCTCGCGGATCGCCCCATGCGCCATCTTGCCGCGCACGCGGAAGCGGGCCCAGACCACGCCGCGCTGGACCAGGCAGAGCTCGTTCTCCTCGGGCTCGCAGATGATGGCCGCGTCCAGCTCACGACCCACCGCGGTGGTGACGAGGTGGCGGGCGCCGAGCATCCGGTCTTCCTCGTCCACGAGCGCGCCCACCACGAGCTTCCCCGGGGGCTCCACGCCGGCGCGACGAAAGGCGGCCGCGGCCACCATGGCGGCGGCCAGCCCACCCTTCATGTCGGCGGCCCCGCGCCCGTAGATGCGCCCGTCCACGAGCTCGGCGCCGAACGGCGGCCGGCTCCACGCCGCGGGATCGCCCTCGGTGACCACGTCGGTATGGCCCTCGAGGAGCAGGCTTCGCGTGCCGTTCCGCTTCTCGCCGAGCGTGCCGATGACATTGGGCCGGCCGGGCGCGACGTGCTGGATCTCGACCGCGAAGCCTTCCCGTCGCAGCCAGGCCTCGACATGAGCCGCCACCTCGGCCTCGGTGGCATCGGGAACGTCGGGGCGGTATACGCTGGGAATGCGGACGAGGGTGCGGGTGAGCTCCACCAGCTCGTCGGCGTCGATCTTGGCGAGGATGCTCTTGAGCGCGCTCATGTGATGACTATAGGGCCCGCCTCGCCCAGTCCGCAAGGAAGCGGCGGGGAGCCAGCGAGATCCAGCCGTCCTCCGTCGCACCGACGCGCGTGTCCCAGCCCCGCACCGCCGCCCGCGCGGTGAGCGCGCAGACGGCGGCGGCACGCTCGTCGCGCTGACGCAGCTCCGCCAGCGCGGCCACGATCGCCGCGGCGCCGCGCGGGAAGAGGCGCGCGACGAGCCGGTCCAGCGCGCCCTCGCGCAGACAGCACGCCCAGTAGACCTGGCTCTTGTCTCCGCGCGGCACGCGGCCGGGACGGTGCTCGGGCAGCAGCGTGCGAAGAAACGCGGTCGGAAACGCCTCCACGCGGAGTGCCTCCGGATGGGCGCGGGCCAGTGCGCGCGCGATCCGGGTGGCTTCCGCGTGCAGACGCTGCCCCACCGGGGCGGTGACGGAGCCGGGCCGGCAGCGAAGGTGGAAGGGCGCGCACGTGAGGCGACGCTCGCACTCGCGGCCCGAGCGCAGGCGCCGGAGATCCGGGCGCAGCGGGCCGTCGATACCGATGCCGACCAGGCGCGCCCCGCCCAGCAGCACGTGGGCGGCGTGAAGTGTCTCCGACGCGCGCACGTGGACACTGCGGACGGGCACGGCGGCGGTGGGATCGATCAGGCAGAGGCCGGTGGTGGGACGCGAATGGGAGTAGCCGATGTCCACGCCGAGCAGGACGCCGGCGGCGAGGCGGGGAGCCAGGGGAGCGGCTACTCCAGGGGAAAAGAGAGGATGACGGCGTCGAGCCGGATCACCCGGTGCTCTTCACCGCCGATGTAGAAATAGTGGCCCTCGACCTCCTCGGGGTTCTCCTCGAAGGCGACCACGGAGCGCACGGGCGGCATCTCACGGAACGCGTTGGCGCCCTCGTCGAACCCGTCGCCGCGGTTCACCACCTCGCCGTAGCGGATGGGAGAGCCCTTGGGACAGTGCACACGGACATCCGCGGGCGGCTCGGCCAGGAGACGGACGAGAAGATTGATTCCGAAGACCTGGAACTGGATGTCACTCATATCGTTATCGTATCACAGCGGCTCGACGCCGGGCTCGGGGGGGAGCAGCGATTGCTGGGCGTCCCGGCCTTCGGCGGCCCGCCCGATGGCGCCGAGCTTGGCCTCGAAGCGCGCCAGCGCCCGCTCCGCGTCGGTGTACTGCTTCTGCGCGTTTCCCAGGTGCGCGCCCAGCTTGCCCATGTGCTCCTGCATGCGCCCGAGGTCGACGGTGAGGCGCGCCAGGTCGTCCTGGATGTCCCGGGCATTGGCCTCGATGCGCAGGCCCCGCAGCCCGAGCACGATCACTTGAAGGTAGGCGTAGAAGCTGTTGGGCGACACCGGAATCACCCGGCGGGCCAGCGCGTAGGACGAGATGGGCTCCTCGTCGCCCTCGTCGGGACTCACGATGATCTCGTAGTACACGTTCTCGGCGGGCACGTACATGAGCGCGAAGTCGAAGGTCCCCTCGTCGGCCAGGATGTACTTCTTGGCGATCTCGTCCACGCGCTGCTTGACGTCCCGGCCGAACGCCTTGCGCAGCGGACGGCGCTTGTCGTCCTCGGGCTCCTCCAGCATGCGCCGGAAGTTCTCGAGGGGGAACTTGGCGTCCACCGGAACCATGCGGCCGCCCACCAGGACCACCGCGTCCACCCGTTCGCCGGAGCGGAAGCCGTACTGCAACGACCAGTGCTCGCGGGGCAGCATCTGGGCGAGCACCTGCTCGAGCAGCGTCTCGCCGAGGCCGCCGCGGATCTTGGGCGAGCGGAGCACCTGCTCGAGCCCCTGGAGCTCGCGGCCCACGTCGGCCACGCGCTGGGTCGCCTCGCCCAGCTTGCCCAGGCTCCCCTGCACCTCGCCCACCACCTGCGCGGCGCGGTCGAGGCGATCGCCCATGGTGGTCTGCGCGGACTGGAACAATCGCATCCCGTCGGAGAGCTGCCGCGTCACCTCGGCGCTGACCCCTTTGAGCTCGCCGGCGAGCGCGAGGCGCAGCGCCCCCAGCTCCTCGCGAACGCGGCCACCCAGATCGCCGACCTCCTGGCGCAGGCCGTCCTGGCCCGCGCGGCCCTCCGTGCGCACGGCCTCGATCTGCCGCTGCAGCAGCTCGGCCACGGGATCGGGTCCCGGCCGGCGGGCAGCGTCGAGGTCCCGCCGCACCCCCGCCAGCACCCACGCGAGAGCGACCAGCCCCCCCACCAGGACGACGACGAGCGCGACCTCGAGCGGCGTCATGCCGGGCGGTCCAGGGGGCGCCAGCCGCGCCAGTGCACGCAGACCGGCCGGAGACCGCAGGGCGCGCAGACCACAGCGTCCCGCCGGCCCGGACAGTCACCCGACATGCGCTTGTGGCAGAGCGCGAAGTCGTACTTCACCGGGTCGGCGGGATCCAGCAGCCGGAGCCGACTCGTGATCTCCTCCGCCATGACCCAGTTGCGGGTCCGGCGGCGGGTGAGCCCCACCGCGCGCGCCATGTGCTCGATGTGCGTGTCCACGGGGATGACCAGGGCCGCCGGCGGGACCCGCGTCCACAGCCCGAAGTCGGGCGGCTCCCGGCGAATCATCCAGCGGAGGAACAGCAACAGGCGCTTGCACGCCCCTCCGGTGGAGGGACGCGGGAACAAGTGCTGGTACCCATACGAAAAGCGGCCGCGAGGGAACAGCGCCGCGATCCTCGGCGAGCGGAACTCGCCCACGAAGCGCTCCAGCGCGGGCCCCACCGTGGCGTCCTCCGGGGAATAGCCGGCCGTGAAGAAGGCGCCCAGCGAGTCGTGGGCGCGCAGGATGCCGCCGGCGGCCGCGCAGAAGGCGACCAGATCGCGCGGACGGTTGAACCGATAGTGGAAGCCGGCGAAGGCATCGCCCTGCCGGGCGGCGTCGAACTCGAGGGTGAACCGGTGCGGGGACGGGCCCATCCGCTCGAGCGCCCACGCCACCCACGGACCGAAAAGGCTCACGCGGCCGTAGGCGAGGCACGCGGCGAGAAGCGCGACCACTTCCCGGTCTCGCGGGTCGGCGTAACCGAGGGGATAGCGGATGGCGTCGGCGGGCGTGCGGACGGCCCAGTCGAACTCCCGGTACAGGCGCTCCAGCGGGGACTTGAGGCGGTCGGGCGTGCGGAGCGGGCGGCGGTGCGACGAAGCCATCGACATCGCGATTCTAGCATGGGCCCGCGCCGAAATTCCTTGACTCGGCCTTCGCCGCCGCTGTATTGCGGACTGGAGACGCGCATGGCCATCTCACCGGTGGACTGGGCAATCGTCGTCGGCTACTTCGTCCTCTGTACGTCCATCGGGCTCTACTTCACCCGCCGGGGCGGCGCCAGCCTCGACCAGTACTTCCTGTCGGGACGCCAAGCGCCCTGGTGGCTCGCCGGCACCGCCATGGTCGCCACCACCTTCGCCGCCGACACGCCGCTGGTGGTCACCGGGCTGGTGGCCACCAAGGGCGTGGCGGGCAACTGGCTCTGGTGGAACTTCGTGATGAGCGGGATGCTCACCGTCTTCTTCTTCGCCCGGCTCTGGCGCCGCGCGCAGGTCATGACCGACGTGGAGCTGGCCGAGGTGCGCTATAGCGGCCGGCCGGCGGCCTTCCTGCGCGGCTTCCGCGCGCTGTACCTCGCCCTGCCGATCAACCTCATCATCCTCGGCTGGGTCACCCGCGCGATGATCAAGATCCTCACCATCGCGCTGGGCCTCCGGGACGTCTCCATCCTCGGCTTCGTCGTGAGCGGCGAGGTCATCGCGGTGGGGATCTGCTTCCTCATCACCCTGCTCTACTCGGTCGCCGCCGGCATGTGGGCCGTGCTCTGGACCGACCTCGTCCAGTTCGTCATCAAGATGACCGCGGTGATCGTCCTCGCCGTCTACGCCGTCGACGCGGTGGGCGGGATCGCGGTCCTGAAGACCAAGGTGGCGGCCCACTTCGGGAGCGAGGCGGCGGCCCTGTCGGTGCTCCCCGTGCGCGTCGACTCCACCGGCATCCACGCCTACGCCTGGATGCCTCTCATGACGCTCATGGTGTATCTCTCCGTACAGTGGTGGGCCGCCTGGTACCCGGGCGCCGAGCCGGGGGGCGGGGGCTACGTGGCCCAGCGCATCTTCAGTGCCCGCTCCGAGCGTGACGGCGTGCTCGCCACCCTGTTCTTCCAGATCGCCCACTACGCGCTCCGGCCCTGGCCGTGGATCGTGACCGGCCTCGCCACCGTGATCCTCTATCCCACCCTCCAGGACAAGGAGGCGGGGTACGTCCAGGCCTTCGTGGATCTCCTGCCCACGCCCTGGCGCGGCTTCATGCTGGCGGGCTTCGCCGCCGCCTACATGAGCACGGTGGGCACCCATCTGAACTGGGGCGCCTCCTATCTCGTCAATGACTTCTACAAGCGGTTCCTCAAGACCGACGGGACCGAGCGCCACTACGTTGGCGTGTCGCGCGTGGCGACGGTGCTCCTCTTCCTCGCCTCCATCGCGGTGACCTCCCAGCTGTCGAGCATCGAGAAGGCCTGGGAGCTGCTCCTCGCGCTGGGCGCCGGCACCGGCCTCGTCCTCATCCTGCGCTGGTACTGGTGGCGCATCAATGCGTGGAGCGAGATCTCCGCGATGATCGCCAGCTTCGCGGTGAGCACGCTCGCCTTCACCTTCCTCGCGCCGCGCTTCGCCGCGAACGACCCCAACGCCATCGCGGCGGTGATGCTGGTGACGGTGGCGGTGAGCACCGTGGTCTGGGTGGTGGTGACGTTTGCCACCGCGCCCGAGCCCCCCGCCGTGCTCGACGCCTTCTACCGGCGCGTCCGGCCCGGCGGGCCGGGCTGGGCACCGGTCTCCCGGCGGCTCGGCTTCGGCCGCGAGCCGATCCCGGGCGGCGCGCTGGCCTGGACCAACTGGATCGCCGGCATCATCGCCGTCTACGCCACGCTCTTCGGTATCGGCAAGCTCATCTTCGCCGAGACGGCCATGGGGATCGCCATGCTGGTGGTCGCGGCCGCCGCCTTCTACTGGATCTCGCGCTCGTTTCGCGCCGAGCTCGGCGAGCCGCAGCCGCAGGCGAGGCGAGCGGATACATAATGCATTCGCGAGCGGAGCGAGCCCGGCGAGCCGCCGCCCGCAGTGGGAGCCGCAGCCGGAGGCGAGGCGACCCGCCGGTGATCGAGGCGAGCGGATACATGATGCATTCGCGAGCGGAGCGAGCGCCCGCCGGAGCCTGAACGCGCTTGCCGCGGGCGCGCGCCCGCTGCTATCATGTGGCGGCTTCCACGGCCCACACCGTTCGTTCAGCGGAGGCGACACCCATGCGCAAGGTCACGATCCTCGTGTCTCTGGCCGCCATTGTTCTCACCGCGGCCTCCACCCTGCCCGCCGCCTATCCCGACCGCCCGGTGAAGCTCATCGTGCCGTGGGCGGCCGGCGGCGACACCGACAACATCTTCCGCCCCTTCGGCCAGCCCTTCCAGAAGGCGCTGGGCGCCACCGTCGTCATCGCCAACGTGGGCGGGGCGTCGGGGACGGTGGGCGCCCGCGAGGCGAAGGGCTCGCCACCGGACGGCTACACGCTCTACGCCGTGCATGACTATATCCACTCGACCTACTACACGGGGGTGTCGGACGTCGCGTACACGGACTTCGAGCCCGTGTGCCTGATCTCCTCCACGCCGTCCGTACTCACCGCCAGCCCCAAGACCAAGTGGTCATCCTGGCAGGAGCTCCTCGGCGACGCCAAGGCGCGCCCCGGCCAGATCACGGTGGGGGCGACGCTCGGCTCCACCAGCCACTTCTTCCCCGCCCTCGTCGAGAAGGCCGCGGGCATCAAGTTCAAGTACGTCTCCTACGAGGGGCTGGCGCCGCGGATGAATGCCATCCTGGGCGGGCACATCGACCTCACCGACAGCAACCTCACCCAGAAGGGCAAGGTGGACGCAGGGCAGCTCAAGTTCCTCGCCATCGCCACCGAGAAGCGGAGCCCCGATCTGCCCTCCGTGCCCACCCTCAAGGAGCTCGGCCTCAACGTGGTGTTCTCGGTGGAGCGCGGGATCATGGCGCCGAAGGGCACGCCGGGGGACGTGCTCGTCAAGCTCGAGGGCGCGTGCGCGCAGGCGGTCAAGGATCCCGCCTTCGCCGACTCGATGAAGAAGCAGGGGACGGATGTCCGCTTCCTCGACCGGAAGGGCTACACCGCCTACCTCGAGAAGCTCGACACGCTGAACAAGGACCTGGCACGCGACCTCGGGCTCCTCAAGCGGTAGCGCCCGGATGCTCGGGCGCGACGGCGTCGCGGGGCTCGCGTGCCTCGCGGGAAGCCTCTGGCTCCTCGCGCTGACGCGCGGCCTCCCGCAGCCGGCTCTCGTGCCCGTGGGGCCGGGCTTCTATCCCCGCATCGTTCTCACCGTGACCGCAGTCCTGAGCGCGGTGCTGGTCGCCGTCGATCTCCTCGCTCGCCGCCGCGCCCGGGGCGGCGCGGGCGCGCCGGCCGCACCCGCGGGGGCGCCCCGCAACGCGCGCCTGGTGGCGGTCACCTTCGCGGTCTTCGCGGGTTACGTGGTGCTCATGCCCCTCGTCGGCTTCCGCCCTTCCACGGCACTCTTCGTGCTGGCGCTCCAGGCCGCCCTCGAGCCCGAGCCCCGCCGCCACTGGCTCCGGATCGTGCTGGTGGCGGCGATCAGCGTCTGGCTCACCCATCTGGTCTTCGAAGGCTATCTCTCCGTGCTCCTGCCCCGTGGCCGCTGGACGGGGTTCTAGGGGTGTTCGAGCTGCTCGGGGCGAGCCTCCTGGACGTCGCCCAGCTCAAGTACCTCGTCCCGCTCTTTCTCGGCACCCTCGCCGGCGTTATCGGGGGCGCACTGCCCGGCGTCACCATCACCATGACCATCATCCTGGTGCTGCCGTTCACCTTCGGGCTCGACCCCCTCCAGGGGCTCGCCGCCATGACCGGCGTGTACGTCGGCGGGGAATGCGGCGGGCTCATCACCGCCTGCCTGATCGGGATCCCGGGGACACCCTCGGCCATCGCGACCATGTTCGACGGCTTCCCCATGGCCCGGAAAGGCGAGCCGGGCCGCGCGATATGGCTCGGGGTGTGGGCGTCGGTCGCGGGCGGGCTACTCGGCGCGATCTTCCTCATCGCCGCCACCGGCCCCCTCGCCGCTTTCGCGCTCGAGTTCGGCCCCTGGGAGTACTTCTCCCTCTTCATCCTCGCCCTCAGCATGGTGGCGGGGCTGACGGAGGCCTCCCTGCTCAAGGGCCTCCTCGCCGGGGCCATCGGCATGGTCATCACCATCGTCGGGGCCGATCCCATCATGGCGGTGCCGCGCTTCACCCTGGGCACGGAGTTCCTGCGCGGAGGCTTTCCCTTCCTCCCCGTCCTCATCGGCATCTTCGCCTTCGCCCAGATCATCGCCGACGTCGAGAAGATGGGGCCGGCGGGCGGGGCCGTGCCCACGCCCGTGGCCGCCCCGAGCCTGGCCGTGTCCCACCTCGCCGTCATCGGCGAGATCGTCTCGCGGCCGGTCCTGCTCCTCTGGTCCACTCTCATCGGCCTGCTCATCGGCGTCCTCCCCGCCATCGGCGGCAGCGCGGCGAATATCATGGCCTACGACCAGGCCAAGAAGTTCTCCAAGCACCCCGAGCGCTTCGGCACCGGCATACCGGAAGGCATCATCGCCTCCGAGTCGTCCAACAACTCCAACGTGGCGGGCTCGCTGGTGACCATCATGGCCTTCGGCATCCCCGGCGACGCGGTCACCGCGGTCATGCTCGGGGCCATGATCATCCACGGCATCCAGCCGGGCCCGCTCTTCATCTCCCAGGAGCCCCGGATCGCCTACGGGATCTTCGCCGCCTACCTCCTCGCCCATCCGCTCGCGGTGGTGATCATCGCGCTCGGAACCCGGATGTTCCTTCGAATCGTGACCGTGCCCAAGTCCGCCCTCATCTCGGTGGTGCTCGTGCTCTGCACGGTGGGGGCCTACGCGCTCAACAACATCATGGACAATGTGTGGGTGCTCTTGATCTTCGGGCTCTTCGGCTACGCGCTGGTGAAGTTCGGCTTTCCGCTGGCGCCGCTCATCCTGGGGGTGATCCTGGGCGACCAGATCGAGGTGAACCTGGTGCGCGCCATCATGACCGACGCGAACCCGTGGCTCTTTTTCACCCGCCCCATCTCGGGCGCTCTGATCGCGCTGTCCGTCGCCTCCGTGGTCCTGGCCGTCTGGCAGCACCACCGCACCCAGTCCCGCCTCGCCAAGGCCCCCGAAGTCGACGTAGACTTCTAGCAACCCGCGAGGAGGGTCCAATGCTCAAGGTAGGCATCGTCGGCATGGGCGTCATCGGCCAGGCCATCGCGAAGGCGGCGAGCGGCGACATTCCGGGCGTGACGCTGGCGGGCGTCACCGTGCGCAACCCCGCCACCGCTGCCGGCTATCCCGCCTATCCGCTCGACGCGCTCCTCGGCCGCTGCGATCTGATCGTGGAGGCGGCCACGCAGGCAGCGCTGCGCGAGTTCGGCCCGGCCGTGCTCGCCGCCGGGAAGCACCTCATGGTGCTCTCGGTGGGCGCGCTGATCGGCGTGCTCGACGAGTGGGCGCGGCTGGCCGAGAAGCATGGCGGCCGCATCCTGGTGCCCTCGGGCGCCATCGCGGGGCTGGACGGCGTGAAGGGCGCGCGCGAGGGCGCCATCACCAGCGTCACCATGGAGACGCGCAAGCCGCCGCGTGGGCTCGCGGGCGCGCCCTATGTCGAGGAGCGGGGCATCGATCTGGGCGCGATCCGGGAGGAGACGCTGATCTTCGAGGGCCCCGCCACCGAGGCAGTGAAGGCCTTCCCCGCCAACGTCAACGTGGTGGCCGCCCTCTCGCTCGCCGGGGTGGGACCGGAACGGACCCGGATCAAGCTCTTCGCAGTTCCGGGCCAGCAGCGCAACCAGCACCGGATCACGGTGGAGGGCGAGTTCGGCCGGCTCGCCATCGAAGTGGAGAACATCCCCTCCGCGAACCCGCGGACGGGGAAGCTGTCGTACCTTTCCGCCATCGCGATGCTCCGAGAGCTCGGCGCTCCCGTCCGCGTCGGCTAGCCGGTCTCAGTGCTCGGAGTGGTTCGCCTCGAGGTAACGCTCGGCCTCCAGCGCGGCCATGCAGCCCGTGCCCGCGGCGGTCACCGCCTGCCGGTACGTGAAGTCCTGAACGTCACCCGCGGCGAAGACGCCCGCCACCGAGGTCCGCGTCGTGCCCGGCTCGACCTTGATGTAGTTGTTCTCGTGTAGCGCGACCTGGCCCTTGAAGACGGCGGTGTTGGGCTCGTGCCCGATGGCGACGAAGAGACCGTCCACCTGGGTCTCCCACCGGGCCCCGGTCTTGAGATTGCGCAGCCGCACGCCGGTCACCTTCCCCGCCGCCGGGTCCATGACGTCCTCGACCACGCTGTCCAGGGTGAAGGAGATCTTGGGGTTCTTCAGCGCCCGCTCCTGCATGATCTTCGAGGCGCGCAGGCTGTCCCGGCGGTGCACGACCTCGACCTTGCGCCCGAGGCGGGACAGATAGAGCGCCTCTTCCATGGCGGAGTCGCCGCCGCCCACCACCATGATGTTCTGATCCTTGAAGAAGAAGCCGTCGCAGGTGGCGCAGGTCGAGACGCCCCGCCCCATGAGCTTGGCCTCGTTGGGCAGTCCGATGAGCTTGGCGGTGGCCCCGGTGGCGATGATGACGGTGTGCGCCTCCATGGTGATGGCGTCGGCGGTGACGCGGAAGGGGCGCTTGGAGAAGTCCACCTCGGTCACGTCCTCGGCCAGCATCTCGGTGCCGAACCGCTCCGCCTGCTTCCGGAAGTTCTCCATCATCGGCGGCCCGTCGAGGCCCTCGACAAAGCCGGGGTAGTTCTCCACCAGCGTGGTGAACATGAGCTGCCCGCCCGGCTGGATGCCCGTGAACATCACCGGGGCCAGATTGGCCCGGGCGGCATAGATAGCGGCGGTGTAGCCGGCCGGCCCCGAGCCGATGATGATCACCTTCCGTGTCGTCGCCATCGTCCGTCTCCCCGATTGGTCAGCGTTGCCCTTTGGATGCCGCGCGGCCGCCCCTAGGTGCAGAGCAGCCGGGGCAGCTCCCCAAGATCGCGTATTTCATGGTCGGGCGCCGGCGCGCCCGCGGGCAACGCCTCTCCGTCCCGGTTGATCCACACCGCCCGCATGCCCACCCCCTGGGCCCCCGCCACGTCGATGTCGGCCCGGTCCCCCACGAAGAGCGCGGCGCCCGGCGCCAAGCCCATCGCCTGGAGCGCCTGCTCGAAAATCCGGGGAGCGGGCTTACGCCAGCCTACCGCGTCCGAGACGAGAATGGTCTCGAAGAGATGGGCCACCCCTTCCCGCTCCAGCACCATCCGCGCGGTGGGTGTGTAGTCGAAGTTCGACACCACCGCCAGGCGATGGGTGCGTCTGAGCTCCTCCAGCACGCTCCGGTGATGGGCCGGGAAGACGACCGCCTTGGACAGCTCGCGCATATGAGTGGCGAGGAGAAGGGGCAGCGCCTCGCGTTCCATGGCCGCCGTCTCGAACCCGAGCCGACCGAACAGCATGCCGAACCGCTCCTGGGCGGACACCTCGCGATGCGTACCGCTCCGGATCTTCTCCGCCTCCTGCCAGCTCCAGAACAAGGCTCCCGCGAAATCACCCAGCGAGAGCGCGGGCGCGAACGGTCGGAAGGCCTCATGGAGATGCCCGGCCGTCGAGCGCACCACGCGGCCGTTGATCTCGATCTCCGGCAGGCGCTCGCGCTGGAAGAGGACGAGGGTGTCGAAGAGATCGAAGAGGACAGCGTCACAGGCGGTGGCGGTCATGGCAGCGGCTTGCGCTGGGCATAGCCCTCGTCGAACCCATGCCAAAAGCGGACGGCGGTCTCACCGAGCTTCCAGCACAGGTTGACGGGCTCGTCCCCGCCTGCGCCCGGGACCAGCCCCGGAAAGTCCACCAGCCCCTGTTCCAGGTCTTTCACCGAGCCCCCGAGGGCGGCGACCTCCTCCAGCGCCGCGCGCACCTCGATGGTGAGGCCGTCGAGGCGCTCGGCGCGGGCGCGCCAGTCACGCTGGTCCACCGACGCCCCGCCCGAGGTGCGGATGCGCTCCTTCGCGGCCCGGATCGCCTCTGCGAGCGCCTGGGCCTGGTCGTGGCGCTCCAGTGCGGCGCCCATCAGCTCTGCCAGCTTTGGGATGAGGGCATCCACCTCCGCGGTGGTGAAGAGCCGCGGGGTCATGCCGGCCCGCTCAGGGTGTCCACGAACACCGCGTGTACCTCCTTGGGCCCGTGCACGCCGCGCGTGAGCGTGAGCTCGATGTCCGCGGTGCGCGAGGGACCGGTGATGAAGTTGATCATGCCGCCCGGCACCCGCGCCCCGCCGTCAGCGTGCATCGCCTCGAGCAAGATGCCCACCTGCTCCAGCGATTCGACCAGATGGCCGGGCCCGAACACTGCCACGTGGGTGTCCGGCAGCAGCGAGGTGGAGCGGGGGCGGCCCGGGCCCGAGGCGAGAATCAGGGTGCCCGTCTCCGCGAGCGCCCAGTCCACCCCGGTGACCCCGAGCGGCGCACGGGCCGCCTCCTCCCGGTGCCGCCGGCGCTCCGCGTCGCCGTCGCCCGCCGGCGCGGGCAGGACGGTCAGGCCATGTCGCGCCAGCGCGGCGGAGAGATCCCACCCCAAAGCGCCCGCCTCCCAGCCCACCACCTCGCGCGCATGCTTCTCGGCGGCGATCCGCGCCAGGAGGGCCGGCAGCTCGGCCAGCGACGGCACCCGGTGGAACACGCCCGCGACGCGCTCGAACTCCGCGCGGAAACGCTCCAGCGCCTGCGGCCAGCGCTCGGCGAGCTGCCGCCGGACGAGCTCGGCGGCCTCCCGCGGATTCCCGGGCCGCGGCGCGGGCATGGCAGGAAAGAGGCCGCGCGTCTTCGCCATCTCGGTGCGGACGCGGCCCAGGAACTCCGCGCGCGTGGTCATGGCTTGGCGATTTCCTTCCAGCGCTCCGAGAACGTCTTCGCCGCCACCGCGGGAAGATCCCGCGTGGCCGTCCACTTGCCGAAGAAGAGTGGCAGCCGGCGGAGCCGGCCCTCGTGGAGAAAGGGCCGCTGGAGCAGCCGGCCCATCCGCGCGCCGAGCCGGAACAGCGCGGGCGACTGCATGCCGCGGCGGGCCGCGCGGAAGACCATCCGCTCGCTCCAGGGCGCGATGCGGCCCCGGTCGAGCTGCTCACGCAGGTCCACCAGCATACGCGGGATGTCGATGCGCACCGGGCACACGTCCTTGCAGGCGCCGCAGAGCGTGGACGCATGCGCCAGCTCCTTCACCGAGCGGTCACCCTTGAGCATGGCGGTGAGGAGGATCCCGATGGGCCCGGGATAGGTATGCCCGTAGGCGTGGCCGCCGATCTGCCGGTACACCGGGCAGACATTGAGACAGGCGCCGCAGCGCAGGCAGTACAGCGCCTCCCGCAGGGGGCCCGCCACCTGGCGGACGCGTCCATTGTCCATCAGGATGAGATGCAGCTCCTCCGGTCCTTCGAGCTCGCCCGGACGGCGCGGTCCGCGGACCAGGGTGGTGTAGGAAGAGAGCTTCTGCCCCGTCGCGCTGCGGGCCAGGATGGCCAGGAACACCATGAGATCGGTCATGCTGGGGATGACCTTCTCCATCCCCATCACCGCCACGTGCAGCCGCGGCAGCGAGGTCACCATGCGACCGTTGCCCTCGTTGGTCACCAGCACCAGGGTGCCCGTCTCCGCCACCGCGAAGTTGGCGCCGGTGATGCCCAGGTCGGCCTGAAGAAACTTCTGCCGGAGCTCCTTCCGCGCTACCGCGGTGAGCACCTCCGGATCGGCGGCGAAGCGCCCGTTGAGCTCTCGGGAGAAGAGCTCCGCCACCTGCCGCTTGGTCTTGTGGATGGCGGGGGCGATGATGTGCGACGGCTTCTCGTGGGCGAGCTGGATGATGTACTCGCCCAGGTCGGTCTCGATCGGCGTCACGCCCGCGTGCTCCAGGGCCTCGTTGAGGTCGATCTCCTCGGTGGCCATGGACTTGGACTTCACCGCCATCTTGACGCCGCGGTCGCGGCACAGCCGCAGCACGATCTCGCGCGCCTCCTCGGCGGTGGCGGCCCAGTGCACGTGCCCCCCCAGACGCTCCACGTTGTCGGCCAGCAGGCCGAGGTAGTGGTCGAGACGCTGCAGCGTCGCCTCCTTGATGCCCCGCGCCCGGTCGCGGAGGGCGTCACCCTGGGGAAAGCCCTCGAAGGCCTCTCGGCGCAGGTCGATGAACTTGGTGGTGGCGATGGTGAGCGCTTCCTGGAGAAAGGCGTCCTTGAGCGCCGCGCCGGCGCGCTGGGGAAACGGAACCCGGAGCAGGTCCTCGCTCACGGCCGGCCCCCGGCGAGGAGCTGAGCGAGGTGCAGCGGCCGCACGCGGGACGCGCGGCGCGACAACCCCCCGCCCATCTGCATGAGACAGCCCGCGTCGCAGGCCACTAGGCAGCCGGCGCCGGTGGCTTCCACGTTGCCCAGCTTCTTGTCGAGGATGGCGGTGGAGACCTCGGGCAGCCGCACCGAGAAGGAGCCGCCGAAGCCGCAGCACTCGTCCGAGCCGGACAGCTCGACCAGGTCCACGCCCGGAATATTCCGCAGCAAGGTGCGCGGGCTCCGCGACTCGCCCAGACCCCGCAGGAGATGGCAAGAGTCGTGGTAGGTCACCTTCCCCGCGAAGTCCGACTCCACCCGCGTCACCCCCAGCACCTCCACGATGAACTGGGACAGCTCGCGCGTGCGCGCGGCCAGCGAGTCCGCGGCGGCCTTCAGCGTGGGATCGTGCTTGAGAAGTCCCGGGTACTCGGTCTTGACCATCCAGGCACAGGATCCCGAGGGCACCACCACGTGCTCGGCTTCCCCGAAGAGACGCACCGTCCGCTCGGCCACCCGTGCCGCCTCGTCGTGATAGCCGGAGTTGAACAGCGGCAGGCCGCAACATGTCTGCCCCGCCGGAAAGTCCACCGTCACGCCGAGGCGGCGCAGCACCGTCACCATGGCCTCCCCGACCTCGGGAAAGAAGAGATCGCCGAGGCAGGTGATCATGATGGACGCCTTCACGCCGGATGCCATCAGGCTCTCGCGTGCGCTCAGTGGCCCGCGGCCTTGGCGTGGGGCGGGGGCGGCGTGACGACCACCAGTACGAGCAGCGGGGCCTCGCCCTCGTTCACGAGCCCGTGCTCAACGCCCGCGGGCGCCACCAGGGCCTCTCCCGCCTCGAGGCGCTCGCTCTCCGCGCCCAGGGTGAAGCGGCCAGCGCCTTCCAGCACGTAGTAGATCTTGTCCTGATCGCCGTGGACATGGGGCTTCTGGGCCTGCCCGGGCGCCACGCAGTAGAGATCGAGCTGGGCGCGGGAGGTCGTGGCCAGCGCCACCTTGGCCATGCGCTCCCGGTCCTGCGTGACATGCTCCCGGATCCGGATCTTCATCCCTGCGCCCCTTTCCCGTCACGCAGGGCGCGGCCGAGCAGCTCCACCGGGTGGAGCACCTCGAGCTCGAAACCCTGCCGCCGGCTCTCCTGCGCGATCTGCAGGAGGCAGCCGGGGTTGCCGCTCACCACCGTCCGCGCGCCACTCTCCCGGATCCGCTCGACTTTTCGTCTGGCCAGCTCGCCGGCCATCTCCGGCTGCTGCACATTGTAGATCCCCGCGCTGCCGCAGCAGAGCTCGCTGTCCGCGAGCTCGAGCAGGCGCAGCCCGGGAATCCGCCGCAAGAGCGCGCGCGGCGGGAATTTCACTCCCTGCCCGTGCACGAGGTGGCAGGGGTCGTGATAGGTCACCGTCACCGGCAGCGGAACCAGATCCAGCTCCGCCTCCGCCAGCACCTCACTGACGTCGCGCACCTTGGCCGCGAACGTGTCCGCCTCGCCCCCGGGAAGCCAGTGGCCGTATTCCTTGAGCGCGGAGCCGCAGCCGGCGGCGTTGGTCACCACGAAGTCGACGTCGGCGGGAAACGCCGCCACCAGGGGCCGCGCGAGCGCCCGGAAGTCGGACAGCCGTCCCGCGTGCAGGTGCAGGGCGCCACAGCACCCCTGCGCGCGCGGCACCACCACATCCCAGCCCGCGGCGGACAAGAGGCGCGCCGTCTGCGCGTTGACGTGGGGGAAGAACACGCTCTGCACGCAGCCGGTGAGGAGACCGACGCGCCCCCGCCGCGCCCCCCGCGCGGGCGTCACCTCGGGGAGCGGGGCCCCGGCACCGGCGGGAAGCGCCGGTAGCAGCGCCTCCAGCGCCCGGAGCCGCTGGAAGGGCGCGAGGAGATCGAGCCCGCGCACCGCGGCCTGGAGCCCCGTTCTCTGGTAGAGCCGGAGCGCCCGCAGCAGGATACGCAGCCGGTCGGGGCGCGGGAACAGCGCGAGCAAGAGCCGAAGCGTACCGCGATTGGCCCCGGGCGCGCGCACACCCGCGCGCTCGAGCTGGCCGCGCGTGGCCTCGAGCAGCTGGCCGAAGGGCACGCCGGAGGGGCACGCGGTCTCGCAGGCGCGGCAGCCCAGACAGAGATCCAGATGATGCGCGAGCTGGGGCGTGAGCGCGGTGCGCCCCTCGGCGGCGGCGCGCATCAGGTAGAGACGGCCGCGCGGCGAGTCCATCTCCTCGCCCAGGACACGGTACGTGGGGCACTGCGGAAGGCAGATCCCGCAGTGCACGCAGGCTCGCAGCCCGTCCATCGATGGCGGATCGGTGGCGTCGAACGCGCTCTTCACAGGCCCCCCGCGAAGCGGCCGGGATTGAGGATCCCGGCGGGATCGAACTCGTGCTTGAGGCGGCGCATGACGTCGAGGACCTCCGGGCCCACGGGCCCCCAGACGTCCAGCGTCTCCTTGACCGCCCGCGGCGCGCGCTCCACGACGAGGCTGCCGCCTTCGGGTGCCAGCGCCGCGCGCAGCCCGGCCACCGCTCCCGCCAGCCAGGTGCCGGAGGGCAAGCCGTCTTTCCCTGGCGCGCGGAGCGCCGCGCGGAGCACGCCGCTGCCGGCCTCGCCGACGGCGATGAGCCCGACGCCGCCATCGCGCGCGACGTGCTCCAGCTGCCGGACCCAGTGACCGATGCGCGCCGGCTCGCCGGCGAGCTTCAGCGTCACCGGGCTGACGAGCGCGGCACCGAGCCGGCTCCAGAAGCCACCGGCGAGATCGAAGCCGCGACCGCCGGGCACCGCGGCCAGTCGCTCGAGGAGCGCCGTCTGGGCCCGCACCGCCTCGGCGGTGCTCGCCACCGACACCGCCACCGCGGCGCCGTCCGGCGGCACGTCGGCCGGACCGTCCGGCACCGCGTCGCGCACGGCGTGCAGCGCGCCCGCGCCGAGCAGCACCAGCCGCTCCGGCTGCAGCGTGGAGTCGATGACGGCCGCGACAAAGGCCGCCGCGCCCGCGACCGTGTCGAAGGTCCAGAGGCGGGCGCCCCAGGCGGGCGGGATCGGATGGAGTCGGAGCGTGGCCTCGGCGAGCACGCCGAGCGTTCCCAGCGAGCCCACCATGAGCTTGGGCACGTCGTAGCCCGTCACCGACTTGACCACGCGCGCGCCGCCCCAGGTCACCACGCCGTCGGCCTGGACGAAGCGGACGCCGAGAAGCAGGTCGCGCCCCGTGCCGTAGCGAAAGCGGAGCGGGCCCGCCGCCGCGGTGGCGAGGACGCCGCCCACGGAGCGCCCGCCCCCCGGGGCAGGATCGAGGGGCAGGCGCTGGCCGTGCTGGCCGAGGCGCGCCGCCACCGCGTCGAGCGTGATCCCGCACTGCACGCTGGCCACCATGTCGTCGGGGACGTACTCGAGCACGGCGGTGAGCCGACCCAGGTCCAGCACGAGGTCGAGCCGCCGGGGGGGATTGCCGAGCGCGAGGTTCGAGCCGCTTCCCCGGGGGGTCACCGCGAGCCCCTCGGCGGAGGCCAGCACCATGACCTGGGCAACCTGCTCGACGGTGCCCGGGCGCACCAGCCAGCGCGGGACCATCCCATCCACCGCGACCGCGGCCAGCGCGGTGGGATCGGCCTGCACCTGGCCGCGCCCGGCGATCTCCTCGAGGGCATGCGCCACCGCCGCAGAGGCCGACATCGCGGTCGCGCTCAGATCCAGGCTCCCTGCGGCAACGCCGGGCGCGCGGGACGGAAGCCTTCGCCACAGGCGGGGTGGGACGGCAAGAGCTTTCCGGGATTCATGATGCCGTCGGGATCGAAGACACGGCGCAGCCGGGCCATGAAGTTGAGGTCGGCCTCGCCGAACTGATGGGGCAGGTTCTTGGCCTTGTCCAGGCCCACCCCGTGCTCGCCGGTCACCGTCCCCCCCAGCGCGAGACAGGCGTGCAGCAGCTCCTCGTTCACCTGCTTGGCGCGCTCCAGCTCGCCGGGCTTCTGCTCGTCGTAGCAGATGATCGGATGCAGATTGCCGTCGCCCGCGTGGAAGACATTGGCCAGGACCAGCCCGTGCCGCCGGCCGATGGCAATCATCTCGCGCATGATCTGCGGCAGGCGCGACCGCGGCACCACCGCGTCCTGCAGCAGCCAGTTAGGCGTGAGACGGCCCACCGCGCCCGCCGCCTCCTTGCGGCCCTTCCAGAGCAGCGCCCGCTCCGCCTCGTCGGCGGCCACCCGCACCTCGAGCGCCGCGTGCGACCAGCAGATCTCCTCGATACGGGCCGACTGCGCCTCGATCTCGGCCAGGGGCCCGTCCAGCTCGATGAGGAGGACGGCCCCCGCGTCCTTGGGATACCCCGCGCCCACGCCCTCCTCGATCGCGCGCACCATCACCTCGTCGATCATCTCGAGCGCGGCGGGAATAATTCCGGCGGCGATGATCGCCGATACGGCCTCCGAGGCGTCCTCCATCGCGGCGAAGGAGGCGAGCAGCGTCTTCACCCCCTCCGGCAAGTGGGTGAGGCGCACGGCGACCGCGGTGAGGAGGCCGAGCGTGCCTTCCGAGCCCACCATCACCCCGGTGAGATCGTAGCCGGGCCGCTCGTGCACCTTGCCGCCCAGCCAGATCAGCTCCCCCGCCCCCGTCACCACCTGGAGGCCGAGGACGTGGTTCACGGTGATCCCGTACTTCAGGCAGTGGGGACCCCCGGCATTGGTGGAAGCGTTGCCGCCGATGGTGGAGACCATCTGGCTGGAGGGGTCGGGCGCGAAGAACCAGCCGCGCTCGCGGGTGGCGTTGGACAGCCACAGGTTGATGAGGCCCGGCTCGACCACCGCGCAGCGGTTTGGCAGATCCACCTCGAGGAGCCGGTTCATCCGCGTCATGGACACCATGACCCCGCCCACCGGCGCCATGGCGCCCCCGATGAGGCCGGTTCCCGATCCGCGCGGCACCACCGCCACCGCGTGCGCCCGGCAGAGCCGGACGATGGCCGCCACCTGGGCCGCCGACTCGGGCAGCACCACCACGTCGGGTGCCCCCTTGTAGAACGTGTGCATGTCGCACTCGTAGGTCAGGCGCCCCTCGGGACTCGCCACCACGCCACGCCGGCCCACGATTCCCTCGAGCTCGCGAAGGAAGGAGGCGTCGGGCGTTCTCGGCTCTGCGGTCATGTCGTCCCGTCGAAAAACGACCGCCGGCCTCTGGGGAGGAGGCCGGCAGTCGCGGTCAGCACGGTCACGGCGTCCGCGCCGCCGTCGGGCGGCGCGCGGAGCGGCGGCGCGCTACTTGATCGTCCAGGTCTCGCCCGCGCGCAGCAGAGCGGCGATGTCGCCGGGGCCGCGGTCGGCGATGACCTTCTGCTCCTGCTTGAGCAGGATGTCCTCGTAGATCGGCGCATGGGGGTCGTTCGCCATCACCCCGAGCGGGATGGGATAGTCCGGGGCCCAGAGCTGAGCCAGGATGAGCGCGATGCCGCGGTCGGTCTCATCGTGCACCCAGAGCGCGCTCTCCTGCACGTCCTTCACCCGGACCACCTTGGGCTTCACCCCTTCGAGCACGAGACCGCGCCGATCGTCGGCGGGCCCGAAGAGCAGCGGCTTGCCGTGCTCGAGCCGCAGCTCATGCTGGATCTTCGACTCCCGGTCGTACAGCACGTTCCAGGCGAGATCGTTGTAGACGTTGCAGTTCTGGAGAATCTCCACGAAGGCCGCCCCCTTGTGGGCGGCAGCCCGCTTGAGCGTCTCCTCCATGTGAGCGATGTTGCGGTCCACCGTGCGCGCCACGAAGGTGGCGCCCGCCGCCAGCGCGAACTGGCACGGGCTCAGGGGCCGGTCGGCGGAGCCGAGGGGGGTGGACTTGGTGACCTTGCCGATCTCGCTGGTGGGCGAGTACTGGCCCTTGGTGAGCCCATAGATGCGGTTGTTGAAGAGGAGAATGGTCACCTCCACGTTCCGCCGCAGCACGTGGAGGAGGTGGTTGCCGCCGATGCTGAGCCCATCGCCGTCACCGGTGACGATGAAGACCTTGAGGTCCGGCCGCGCCAGCTTGAGCCCGGTGGCGAGCGCGGGCGCGCGCCCGTGGATGGTGTGGAACCCGTACGTGTTCATGTAGTACGGGAAGCGGCTGGAGCAGCCGATGCCCGAAATGAACACGATGTCCTCCTTGGGGATGCCGAGCTCCGGCATCGCCTTCTGCACGGCGCTCAGGATGGCGTAGTCGCCGCATCCCGGGCACCAGCGGACGTCCTGGTCGGACTCGAAGTCCTTCTTGGTGTACTTCGGCCCGCTCGGCGCCGCTTCCGGAGATCCCTTGACCGTGCTCACCGCGTCGCCTCCAGCAGTTGGTTGATCGCCTCGAGGAGCTCGTTGGTCTGCAGCGGCACGCCGCGCACGCGGTTGAAACCCACCGCGTCCACGAGGTACTCCGCCCGCAGCACGCGCACGAGCTGGCCGCTGTTGATCTCCGGCACCAGCACCTTGCGGTACTGGCGCAGGATCTGCCCGAGATCGGGCGGCAGCGGATTGAGATGCCGCAGGTGCACGGAGGCCACCGCCTTGCCCTCGAGGTGCGCCTCCTCCACTGCGGCGGTGATGGCGCCGTAGGTGCCGCCCCAGCCCACCACCAGCACGTCGCCGGTGTGCGGGCCGTTGATGCTGGTGGGTGGAATCTCCTGCGCCACGCGGCGGACCTTTTCCGCGCGGAGCCGGACCATGTGGTCGTGGTTGTCCGGCTCGTAGGAGATGTTGCCGGTGACGTCCTGCTTCTCGATGCCGCCGATGCGGTGCTCGAGCCCGGGCGTGCCCGGACGGACCCAGGGCCGCGACAGCGTGGCAGGATCGCGCAGGTACGGGAAGAAGCCTTCCTGCTCGGTGCGGAAGCTCACCGGGATGTCCGGCAGCGACTTCACGTCGGGCAGGAGCCAGGGCTCCGAGCCGTTGGCGAGATAGCCGTCGGACAGCACCATCACCGGCACCATGTACTTGATGGCGATCCGGACCGCCTCGTAGGCGATGAAGAAGCAGTCGCCGGGGCTGGAGGGCGCGATCACCACGATCGGCGACTCGCTGTTCCGACCGTAGAGCGCCTGCATGAGGTCCGCCTGCTCGGTCTTGGTGGGTAGCCCCGTGCTCGGCCCCCCCCGCTGGATGTCGAAGATCACCAGCGGCAGCTCGGCCATGACCGCCAGCCCGATGCCCTCGGCCTTGAGCGCGATGCCGGGGCCGCTGGAGGCCGTCACCCCGATGGCGCCCCCGAAGGAGGCCCCGATGGCGGAGGTGACCGCCGCGATTTCGTCCTCGGCCTGGAAGGTCCGCACCTTGAAGCGCTTGTGCATCGCCAGCTCCTCGAGAATGCTCGAGGCCGGCGTGATGGGATACGCCCCGAAGACGATGGGGATCTGGGTGCGCTCCGCGGCGGCGAGCAGCCCCCAGGCCAGCGCCCGGTTGCCGGTCATGCTGCGGTAGACGCCCGGGGCCATCTCGGCCGGGTCGATGCCGTAGTTCTCCGCGAAGATCTCCGCCGTCTCGCCGAAGGCGTGGCCCGCCTTGAGCACGCGGATATTGGCCTCGACGAACGTCGGGTTCTTGGCGAAGCGCTTCTTGATGGCGTCCAGCGTGGGATCCAGCGGCCGCGTGTAGATCCAGGACACCAGTCCCAGCGCGAAGAAGTTCTTGCAGCGATCCTTCTCCTTCGCGTTGAGCGGCAGGTCATCCAGCGCGGTCTTGGTCATCCCCGTGATGTCCACCTGGTGGACCCGGAACTTCTCGCCCAGGCTCGGATCCTCCAGCGGATTCTTGGCGTAACCCGCCTTGGTCAGGTTCCGCTCCTCGAAGGCGGCGGTATTGACGATGAGGATGCCGCCGGGCTTGAGATCGGCCAGGTGCACCTTGAGCGCGGCCGGATTCATGGCCACGAGCGCGTCCAGCTGGTCGCCGGGCGTGTACACGCGCTGGCTACCGAACTGGAGCTGGAAGCTCGACACGCCGAAGAGCGTGCCGGCGGGCGCGCGAATCTCGGCGGGGAAGTTCGGCAGGGTGGAGATATCGTTGCCGGCCCAGGCGGCCTCGGTGGTGAACTGCTCGCCGGTGACCTGCATGCCGTCGCCCGAATCGCCCGCGAAGCGAATCACCGCGCGCGTGAGCGTCCGTCGAGGCTTTGCCGCGGCCGGTACGGACGCTATCGTGTCGCTCATGTCCTCGGTCCTTTCCTCATGCCAGCCATCACACACCCGTCCCTATCATCGGACGGACGCGAGCGTTTTCTGTTCCCCACTCTGGATTTCCCTGACTCCAGGACGGAGCGGACCCCCGGCGTGTGCCTCCCCGGGGAACCCTTCGGACGGTGTCAGAGCCCTTGTCCATGCTAACCAAAGGGCAGTAGTTTGGCAAGGTTATCCGCGGTCTGACCGTCGGGCCGGAGCTCCCTCGCCTCCGCATCGCGGCTCAGGCGCCTCGACGGGCCTCGTAGCGAATCACGGGATTGTTCTCCCGAGTCACGTCCTCCAGGTTCGCGATGCGCAGCTCACCGCGCTGGAAGAGATATTCCACGTGGGCGCCCGCCTCTTCGAGGGCCAGGAGACGCGTGTAGCCCACCCGGGGACCGAACAGCCGCTTGGACACCTCCACCAGCGCCAGCGGCTCATGGCAGATGTCGAGCACCTGGCTGAGCCGCCGCTGGTGATGGCCCACGATGCCCGCGATCCGGCCGTCGAGGTCCTCGATGGGCGCTTCGTGGCCGGGGAGCGAGACGCGGATGCCCTCGAGCCCGCGCACCTTGTCGAGCGACTGGAGATAGAGCTCGAGCCCGCAGAAGGGCGTGATCGCGGCCGGCGACTGATGCGGCGTGATCCGCGACAGCACGTGGTCCGCGGTGAAGAGGAGGTCATGGACCTCGAGGCAGATCTGCCCTGGACAGTGCCCGGGGGTGTGGTGCACGCGATACCCGTTGATGATTCGGTCGCGGTCCCGTACCAGGTGGTCGATCTCCACCGACTTGAAGAAGTTCTTGGACCAGCGGTACGCTTCCTCGATCTCGGTCCGGAGCTCCGGCTTGACGCCCGCCCGCTCCATGAAGACGCGCAGGTCCTTGGAGGCGAGCACGATGCGCTCCTCGAAGTTCACCAGCACGCGGGCGTCGAGCTCGTGCACGTACACCGCCGCGTCCGACTCGCCGGTGAAGCGCCCCACCCACCCGAAGTGGTCGATGTGGGCGTGACTGATCACCACGTGCTGGACGGAGGCGAGCGTGACGACCTCCCCGAAGCGCTCGCGCACCTCGGCCATCCGGCGCTCGAGCCCCTCGTTGGAGTCGGGGAGGCCGGAGCCCACATCGAAGAGGGTCACCACGTCGCCGTCGAGGATCAGGTAGATGTTGTTCACGTGCCCGGGGAAGGTCTCCACCGGCATCTGATACACGCGGGCGCCGCCGCGCGTCTCGAACTGCGTCACCGTCATGCCAATCCCGTCAGGGGTCACCGCCATGCCATCACCGTCATGCGGCTACCGTACCACGCGGCCGGCGGCGGGCCGGGCGCCGGCAGCCGCGGCACCGGGCACCGGCGCAGCCGCCGCGGGGCGGGCGTCGTCGTCCCGGAGCTGGGCGATGAAGCGCGAGACGGCGGCGGTGAGGTGGCGGCCTCGCCGGTGGATGATGGCCACCGGACGCACGAGGCCCGGCAGCGCCAGCTCCACCGCGGCGAGGGTCTTGATCTCGCTCTCCTTCTGGACCGTGGGCGCGGGCAGGATGCTGATGCCGGCCGCGATGCCGATGGCCTGCTTGATGGTCTCGACATTGTCGAACTCCATCGCCACGTCCACCTTCACTCCGTGCTGCTTGAGCGCTCGGTCGATGGCGCGCCGGATCGGCAGGTCGTGGTCAAAGGCCACGAACCGCGCGCCGTCGAGGTCGGCCGGACTCACGCGGCGCCGCCGCGCCAGCGGATGGCTCGGGTGCGTCACCACCAGCATGGGCTCCTCCCGCAGCGGCAGCACCGCGAGCGCGCGGCTGGCGACGGGATAGGACAGGATGCCGAGATCGGCCTCGTCGTTGAGCACCGCGTCCACCACCTTGTGGGGGTGCAGGCACTCGAGCCGCACGCGGGCGTTCGGGTAGGCCGCCATGAACGGCTGCATGTGACGGCTCATGTCGTGGAGGCCGACCGAGTAGATGGCGGCCACGCGGACGGTGCCCTCCACCCGCTGCCGCGAGGCGGCGAGGTCGGCCCGCGCCTTCTCGAACCCGGCCAGCAGGCCTCGGCAGGCGTCGTAGAATCCGCGGCCCTCGGCGGTGGGCTCCAGCGGCCGGCGCGAGCGATCGAGGAGGATCGCGTCCAGCTCCGCCTCGAGCTGCTGGACCGCCTGGCTCGCGGCCGACTGGGACACTCCCCCGGCGGCCGCCGCCCGCGAGAAGCTCCGAAGGCGCACGACGTCGCAGTAGAGGCGCAGGGTGTCGAGATTCACGCTCCAACCCTAGCCCATTAGCTTTGCTAATACAATGAATTTTGAATTGTGGGCTTGGCTAATGCTCCGGAGTGGAGTAGATTCGTCCCTCAATCGTGGGACGCGCGCTGATGCCAAGGAGACGGAGTCAATGATGACGGGACCTGACGTCACCCCCGCGGGCTTGCCGCCCGCCCAGGGCCTGTACGACCCCGTCCACGAGCACGATGCCTGCGGCGTCGGCTTCGTGGTCGACATCAAGGGCCGGCGCTCGCACGCCATCGTGAGCCAGGCCCTGGAGGTGCTCAAGAACCTCCTCCATCGAGGCGCCTGCGGCTGCGAGGTCAATACCGGGGACGGCGCCGGCATCATCATCCAGATGCCGCATACGTTCCTGCTGCGCGAGTGCGGGAGCCTGGGCATCCCGCTTCCCCGCCCCGGCCACTACGGCGCGGGGCTGGTCTTCCTCCCGCGGGATGCCGCCCAGGCCGCCGCGTGCGAGCGCATCCTCGAGGACATGATCCGGGAAGAGGGGCAAACCGTGCTGGGGTGGCGGGATGTCCCCACGGACTCCTCCGCGGTGGGGCCGAGCGCGCGGGCGGTGGAGCCCCGGTTTCGCCAGATCTTCGTGGGCCGGGCGGAGGGAGTGCCTGACCGGGCCGCGTTCGAGCGCAAGCTCTTCGTCATCCGCAAGCGCACGGAGCACGCGGTGGGACGCAGCGGGCTCGCGGAGCGGAAGTTCTTCTACGTCCCGAGCCTCTCGGCCAATACCCTCATCTACAAGGGCATGCTCTCGGCGGACCAGATCGAGGGGATGTTCCCGGACGTGACGGACCCCCTGGTGGATTCCGCGCTGGCGCTCGTGCACCAGCGCTTCTCGACCAACACCTTCCCGTCGTGGCCCCTCGCCCACCCGTACCGGATGATCGCCCACAACGGCGAGATCAACACGCTGCGCGGGAACATCAACTGGATGCACGCGCGCGAGGCGATCTGCCGGTCCTCCGTGCTGGGGGAGGATCTCAAGAAGATCATGCCGGTGGTGGTGGAGGGCGGCAGCGACTCCGCCGTCTTCGACAACGTGCTCGAGTTCCTCGTGATGGCCGGGCGGCCGTTGCCGCTGGCGGTGCTCATGATGATCCCGGAGGCCTGGGCCGGCCACGAGGGCATGAGCGAGGAGCGCAAGGCCTTCTACGAGTACCACGGCTGCCTCATGGAGCCCTGGGACGGACCCGCCTCCATCGCCTTCACCGACGGCACCGTGATCGGCGCCGTGCTCGATCGCAACGGGCTCCGTCCCTCGCGCTACTACGTCACCAAGGACGACATGGTCATCATGGCCTCCGAGGTGGGCGTGCTCGACATTCCCGCCGAGCGCGTGCTCCTCAAGGAGCGGCTGCATCCGGGCCGCATCTTCCTGGTCGACACCGCGCAGGGCCGGATCATCGACGACGCGGAGCTCAAGAAAGCCTACGCCTCCCAGCATCCGTACGGCGAGTGGCTCAAGACCCATATCCGGCCCATCGAGACCCTGCCCGTGCCGCCCTATGTGCCGGAGCCCAATCACGAGACGGTGCTCCAGCGCCAGCAGGCCTTCGGCTATACCCACGAGGACCTCCGCCTCCTCCTGGGCCCCATGGCCACCGCCGGTGAGGAGCCGGTGGGCTCCATGGGCACCGACACCTCACTGGCCGTGCTCTCCAACCGGCCGCGGCTCCTGTACGACTACTTCAAGCAGCTCTTCGCCCAGGTGACGAATCCGCCCCTGGACGGCATCCGCGAAGAGCTGGTGACGCAGATCGCGACCACCATCGGGCCCGAGGGCAACCTGCTGGAGCCGACCCCCGAGGCCGCGCGGCAGCTCAAGCTGCGGACGCCCATCCTCAACAACGAGGAGGTCGCGCGCATCCGTCACGCCGACCTCCCCGGCTACCGGTCGACCACCATCCAGATGGTCTACCCCGTGGCCGAGGGCGGTGCCGGCCTCGCGCGGGCCCTGGAGGCGGTGTGCGCGCAGGCAAGCCAGGCGGTGCGCGACGGCTCGACGTACCTGATCCTGTCCGACCGCGGGGTGAACGAGAAGCTGGCGCCCATTCCCTCGCTGCTCGCCACCGCGGGCATGCACCATCACCTCATTCGCGAGGGCAGCCGCGTGAAGGTGGGCCTGGTCATCGAGTCCGGCGACGCGCGGGAAGTGCATCACGCCGCGCTGCTGCTCGGGTACGGTGCGGGCGCCATCAACCCGTACCTGGCCTTCGAGACCCTGGACGACATGATCGGCCAGGGCCTGCTCCCGGGGCTGGACCAGGCCACCGCGGAGAAGCACTACATCAAGGCGCTCAACAAGGGCGTGCTCAAGGTGATCTCCAAGATGGGGATCTCCACCATCCAGTCCTATCGGGGCGCCCAGATCTTCGAGGCGATCGGGCTGGACAAGGCCTTCGTGGACCGCTACTTCACGTGGACCGCCTCGCGGATCGGGGGCGTGGGCATCGACGTCATCGCCGAGGAGACGGCGGCGCGCCACGCCCGGGCCTTCCCCGACCGGCCGGTGGGGGACGCCGAGCTCGAGTGGGGCGGCGAGTATCAGTGGCGGCGCGAGGGGGAGTATCACCTCTTCAACCCGGACACCGTGTTCAAGCTCCAGCACGCCACCCGCAGCGGCCAGTACCGGATCTTCAAGGACTACTCGCGCGCGGTGGACGAGCAGACCCGCAACCTCGCGACCTTGAGGGGACTCTTCACCCTCAAGCCGGCGGAGCGGGCCATCCCCATCGAGGAGGTCGAGCCGGTGGAGGCGATCCTCACCCGCTTCGCCACCGGCGCGATGTCCTACGGATCCATCGGTCTCGAGGCCCACGAGACGCTCGCCATCGCCATGAACCGCATGGGCGGCAAGTCCAATACCGGCGAGGGCGGAGAGGATTCTGCCCGCTACACGCGCGACGCCAATGGCGACTCGCGCCGGAGCGCCATCAAGCAGGTGGCCTCCGGACGCTTCGGCGTCACCAGCGAGTACCTGGTGAATGCCGACGACCTCCAGATCAAGATGGCCCAGGGGGCCAAGCCCGGCGAGGGCGGTCAGCTCCCCGGCCACAAGGTGTATCCGTGGATCGCCAAGGTGCGCTACTCCACCCCGGGGGTGGGACTGATCTCCCCGCCGCCGCACCATGACATCTACTCCATCGAGGACCTGGCGCAGCTCATCCACGACCTCAAGAACGCCAACCCGAAAGCGCGCATCAGCGTGAAGCTGGTGGCGGAGGTGGGCGTGGGCACGGTGGCGGCGGGCGTGGCCAAGGCGCATTCCGACGTGGTCCTCATCTCCGGCCACGACGGCGGCACCGGCGCCTCTCCCCTCACCTCCATCAAGCACGGGGGGGTGCCGTGGGAGCTCGGGCTCGCGGAGACCCAGCAGGTGCTCGTCCTCAACAAGCTTCGCGATCGCATCATCGTGCAGGCGGACGGCCAGCTGAAGACCGGCCGGGACGTGGTGATCGCGGCGCTGCTGGGCGCGGAGGAGTACGGCTTCTCCACCGCTCCCCTGGTGGTGATGGGCTGCATCATGATGCGGGTGTGCCACCTCAACACCTGCCCGGTGGGCATCGCCACCCAGGATCCGCAGCTCCGCGCCAAGTTCGCGGGCCGGCCCGAGTTCGTCGAGAACTTCTTCCGCTACGTGGCGGAGGAGGTGCGCGAGCTGATGGCCAGTCTTGGGTTCCGCACCATGGCCGAGATGATCGGTCGGTCCGACCGGCTCGATGTCCGGGACGCGGTGGAGCACTGGAAGGCGCGCGGGCTGGATCTCGCGCCCCTCCTCCACCGGCCGGCGGTGGGGCCCGAGGTCGCCATCCGCAAGGTCGTGGAGCAGGACCATGGGCTCGAGAAGTCCCTCGACATGACCACCCTGGTGCCGCTCTGCCGGGCCGCGCTCGAGCGTCGCGAGCCGGTGGACATCCGCCTGCCCATCCGGAACGTGAACCGGACGGTGGGCACCATCCTCGGCTACGAGGTCACCTCGCGCCACGGCGCCGACGGCCTGCCCGACGACACGATCCGTCTCCATTTCACGGGATCGGCGGGCCAGAGCTTCGGAGCCTTCGTGCCCCGCGGCATCACCCTCACCCTCGAAGGGGACGCCAACGACTATCTGGGCAAGGGGCTGTCCGGCGGCAAGATCGTCGCCTTCCCTCCGCGGGAGTCGACCTTCGTGCCGGAGGAGAACATCCTCGTGGGCAATGTGGTGCTCTACGGCGCCACCGGCGGTGAGGCCTACTTCCGCGGGGTCGCGGGCGAGCGCTTCGCAGTCCGGAACAGCGGCGCCGCCACCGTGGTGGAGGGCGTGGGCGACCACGGGTGCGAGTACATGACGGGCGGACGGGTGGTGGTGATCGGCGGCACCGGGCGAAACTTCGCCGCCGGCATGTCGGGCGGGATCGCCTACGTGCTCGACGAGGGGGGCGACTTCAAGCGCCGCTGCAACCTGGGCATGGTGGATCTCGAGCCCCTGGTGGACGTGGAGGACGTGGAGCAGGTCAAGGACCTCCTCGCCCGCCACATCCGCTATACCCAGAGCGCGGTGGCCGCGCGATTGCTGGTGCACTGGGAGCGGACCCGCGAGCGCTTCGTCAAGGTCATGCCGCGCGACTACAAGCGGGTGCTGGCCGCCATCAAGAAGGCCCAGGAGACGGGCATGTCGGTGGACGAGGCCGTGATGGCGAGCGCCCACAACTAGGGCCGGCATGGGCAAGGTCTCCGGCTTCCTCGAGTTCAAGCGCGACAAGCAGCCGTATCGCCCGGTGGAGGAGCGGCTGCGGGACTGGCGGCAGGTGATGCTGCCCTGGCCCACCGACAAGCTCCGCAAGCAGGGTGCGCGGTGCATGGACTGCGGCATCCCCTTCTGCCATCAGGGCTGTCCGCTCGGCAACCTCATCCCCGACTGGAACGACCTCGTCTACCGGGACAAGTGGCGCGAGGCCGTGGACCGGCTCCATGCCACCAACAACTTCCCGGAGTTCACCGGCACGCTGTGCCCCGCCCCGTGCGAAGGCTCCTGCGTGCTGGGAATCAACGACGACGCCGTCACCATCAAGGCCATCGAGCTCGCCATCATCGACCATGCCTTCGAGGCGGGCTGGGTCCGACCTCAGCCCCCCAAGATACGCACCGGGAAAACCGTCGCGGTGATCGGCTCCGGGCCCGCCGGGCTCGCCGGCGCCCAGCAGCTCACTCGCGCCGGGCACGACGTCACCGTCTACGAGCGCGCGGACCGCGTGGGCGGGCTCCTCCGCTACGGCATCCCGGAGTTCAAGATGGAGAAGCGCGTGCTCGAGCGGCGTCTGCGCCAGATGGAGACGGAGGGCACCACCTTCGTGACCGGCGCCCACGTGGGCGCGGGCGTGGATCCGGGCGCGCTACGGGCGAAGTTCGACACGGTGCTCCTGGCCGGCGGCGCCTGCGCCCCGCGGGACCTGCCCATCCCCGGCCGCGAGCTCAGCGGCGTGGTTTACGCAATGGACTATCTCACGCTGCAGAACCGCCGCAACGAGGGCGACCGGATTCCCGACGCGGCCTTCGTCAGCGCGGAAGGCAAGCGGGTGGTCATCATCGGCGGCGGCGATACCGGCGCGGACTGCCTGGGCACTGTGCACCGGCAGCGCGCGGCCTCGGTGCATCAGTTCGAGATCCTGCCCCGCCCGCCGGACGAGCGGGCTGCGAGCAATCCCTGGCCTCTGTGGCCGAACATCTACCGGGTCTCCTCCGCCCATGCCGAGGGCGGGGAGCGCGTGTACGCGGTGTCGACGAAGCGCTTCATCGGCGGCGCCGACGGCCGCGTGACCGGACTCCAGGCCATCGAGGTGGAGATGAGCACCGAGGGCGGCCGGCCCGGCTTCCGCGAGAAGCCCGGCACCGAGTTCACGCTGCCCTGCGAGCTCGTCCTCCTGGCCATGGGCTTCGTGGGCCCGGAGCGCCCGGGGCTGCTGGAGACCCTGGGCGTGCGCCTCACCGACCGGGGCAATGTCTGGCGGGACGCGGACTGGATGACCAGCGTGCCCGGCGTCTTCACCGCGGGTGACATGCAGCGGGGCCAGTCGCTGATCGTGTGGGCGATCGCGGAGGGCCGGAGCGCCGCGCGGGGTATGGACCGCTACCTGATGAAGGGCTCCGACCTGCCGGCTCCCCTCCAGTAGCCCGTCCGCCCCGCCCCGGAGTAGAATCGCCCGCATGAAGGCTCTGACCCTCGCATCCGCGCTCGTTCTCGGTCTCCTGCTGAGCCCCTCGCCCGCCGCCGCGCAGCTCGATCGGCTCCTGCAGGGCCTGGGCCTGGGAGGGCTCTCCGACGCCAAGATCGGGTCCGGCCTCAAGGAGGCGCTCCGGGTCGGGACCGAGACCACCGTCAGCCTCACCGGCAAGACCGACGGCTACTTCGCCAATCAGGCGATCAAGATCCTCATGCCCTCCCAGCTCCAGACCGCCGAGAAGGGTTTGCGGCTGGTCGGGTACGGTCCCCAGCTGGACGAGTTCGTGCTCTCCATGAACCGCGCCGCGGAGGCCGCGGCCCCGGGGGCGAAGAAGATCTTCGGGGACGCCATCGGCGAGATGAGCATCGAGGACGCGCGGAAGATCTGGAGCGGGGGCGACAATGCCGCCACCCAGTATTTCCAGAGCAAGACCAGCGACCGGCTCACCGCCGCCTTCCGGCCGGTGGTGGACCAGGCCATGAATCAGGTCGGGGTCACGCGCCAGTACAAGGAGCTGCTGGGGCGCGCGCAGTCCATCCCCTTCCTCAAGACGGATTCACTGGACATCGACCGCTATGTGCTCGGCAAGAGCCTCGACGGGCTCTTCGTGGTGCTGGGGGAGCAGGAAAAGCAGATTCGTACCAACCCCGCCGCGCGCACCACCGACCTCCTCAAGGAAGTCTTCAGCGCCAGCAAATAGCAGGGGTAACCCCGTGTAGGTTACCGGCCTCGCTACGCTCGGCAACCCATTTTCGTATTGCTCGCCTCGCCTTCGGCTGCGGCTCGCCCGGCTAGCCACCTCTGGTGTGCATCTCCAGATGGGGGTCCCGCTTCAATTCCCCGATCTGGATGAGCGGCGAGCGGCCATCGGCCATGGCGAGCCGCTCCTCGGCGCCGCGGTCCCGGCGCGCCGTCCAGCCCGGCAGGATCAGGTCCCGGAGGGCGTCCCGTGACGCGCCCGCGCGGAGCGCCTTCCGCAGATCGGTGCCCTGGGTGGCGTAGAGGCAGAGGTACCACATCCCGTCGGCGGTGAGGCGGCTCCGGTCGCAGTCCTGGCAGAAGGGCGCCGTGGTGGAGGCGATGATTCCGAACACATAGCCGTCGGGGAGCCGGTAGCGATCGGCGGGCGCGGAGCCCCCCTCGTTCAGGGGCTCGATGGCGCCGTAACGCCGGCTCAGCGTCTCCAGCATCTCGGCGCGCGAAACCACCCGCTCGCGGGTCCAGCGGGTGGCGCCGCCCACGTCCATGTACTCGATGAAGCGGATCTCGGCGGGCACCCCGCGCGCGTACTCGATCAGGTCCACCAGCTCGTCCTCGTTGGTGCCGCGCATGACCACGGTATCGAGCTTGGGCGCGGGGAAGCCCGCGCGGCCCACCGACGCGATCCCCTCGAGCACCTGCGGGAGCGCCTCCCGGCGGGTCAGCGCCTTGAAGCGGTCCGGTCGCAGCGTGTCGAGGCTCACCGTGACGCGATGGAGGCCGGCCCCGCGGAGCGCGGAGGCCCGCTCGGCGAGGAGGATGCCGTTGGTGGTGATGGCGAGGTCGCGGAGCCGCGGATGGGCGGCGAGGAGCCTCACCAGGCGCTCCAGCCCGTTGCGCAGCAGCGGCTCGCCTCCGGTCAGGCGCACCTTGTCCACCCCGAGATCGGTGAAGACGTCCACCAGGGCCGCCGCCTCCTCGAAGGTGAGGATGTCCTCGCGGGGGAGCCACACGTACTCCTCCTCGGGCATGCAGTAGGAGCAGCGGAGGTTGCAGCGGTCGGTGACCGACAGCCGGAGATTCCGCAGCGGACGGCCGAGCGTGTCGCGCACGGGGATCACCGGCCCGGCCCCGCTCACGGCAGCTCCACGAAGATGCCGTCGTGCTCGACGGTCACCGGAAAGCGGGGTACCCGCACCGCGGGATTGTTGGCATGCGCGCCGGTGGTCACGTCCCAGCGCCAGGCGTGCCAGGGACAGGACACCAGCCGACCCTCGAGATCGCCCTCGCCCAGCGGACCGCCCCGGTGCGGGCAGACATTGTCCAGACAGTGGAAGGCCCCTTCCACGTTGAAGAGCGCCAGCGCGCGCCCGTCCGCCTCCACCACGCGGCCTTCGCCCGCCGGCACCTCGCCCACCGCCGCCACGCGCACCCGCGCCATGACTACCCCGCCACCGGCGCCGCCAACTGCTCGGCCGCGGCGCGCATCCATTCCTTGGTGAGCCCCGCCTTCTTCACGCCCACGTCGAAGTGGTCCCAGGGCAGCACCTCGTCGAGCGCCCGCGCCCGGCGCGTGTAGAAGGCGGGATCGCCCTCCCACTCGCGGAGCGCGCGGCGCCAGTCGCCCCCATGCGCGGCGGCCAGCTCCACGAAGTCCGCCACGCGGCGGTCGCCGCGGGCGAGCAGGGCCTGGAGCCCCGCCTCGCGCGGATTCTCGTGCAGCACGCGGATGGTCGAGAGCCGGCGCGCCGCCCGCTTGATCGTGTCGAGCTTGTCTTCCAGCCCCCGCTGCTCGTCGAAGGGCGCCCACTGGAACGGCGTCCAGGGCTTGGGCACGAAGGAGGAGATCGACAGCGTCAGCTTGCCGAAGGGATGGCCATCGGGACCCGGCACCTGCAGCCGCTCCAGGAGCCGCGCGGCCAGCTCGGGGATAGCCTCGATGTCCGCCGGCGTCTCGGTGGGCAGTCCGATCATGAAGTAGCACTTGAGATTGGGGATGCCGTAGCGCCGCACGAGATCGCAGGCGGCCAGGAGCTGCGCGTCGGTGATGGGCTTGCGCACCGCGCGCCGCAGCCGCTCCGTCCCCGCCTCCGGCGCCATGGTGAGCGTGCGGTGGCCGCCCCGCGCGAGCGAGGCCACGAGATCCTCGGTGAGGCTGTCCGCGCGCAGGGAGGAGATGGACACCTCCACGCCCTCCTCCTCGAGCATCTTCATCAGCTCGCCGATCCACGGATAGTCCGACACGCAGGCGCCCACCAGCCCCACCCGCTTGGACTCCTTCGCGATCTGCACCACGGACGCGCGGAGCGCCTCCAGGCTGCGGTGACGCACCGGCCGGTACACCTGACCCTCGAGACAGAAGCGGCAGCCACGCCCGCACCCCTTGCCGACCTCGAGCAGCTGCATGTGGCCGTACTCCGCCTTCGGGCTCTTGACGGTGGAGACGGTTTCCCAGCGGTCCACCTCGCGCAGGCGCCGCTTGGTCACCACGGTGGGCAGGCCGATCTCGAGAGGGGCAACGCCCGAGATGGTCCCGTCCGCGGCGTAGCTGACCTCGTAGGCGGCGGGAACGTAGAGGCCGGCGAGGGAGCGCGCGGCCCCGAGGAAGCGCTCGCGCCCACCCTCGGCCCCGGGCGCGAAGGCGGCGCGGTGGGCGGCGATCAGCTCCCCCACCAGCTCCTCGCCCTCACCCACCGCGATGAGGTCCATGAAGGGCGCCACCGGCTCGGGATTCGAGAAGGCGCACACGCCGCCCATGAGGATCACGGGGTGTCCGGGCCCGCGGTCGACGGCCCGCGGCGGAATGCCCGCCAGCCGCAGCATCCGTACCAGGTTGATGTAGTCACCCTCGTACGTCACCGAGAATCCGATCAGGTCGAAGTCGGCGAGGGGCCGGAGCGACTCCAGCGAGAAGGGCGCGGTCTCCGTACGGAGTTGCTCGTCGAGATCCTCCGGATCCGGAAAGAAGACGCGCTCGCAGACGACGTCGGGAATCGCGTTGAGGTGGCTGTAGATGGCCTGGAAGCCCAGGTTGGACATGCCCACCGCGTACGTATTGGGGTACACGAGGGCCACCGAGGTCCGGCCTCCCCAATCCTTGCGGATTGCTCCCTCCTCGCCGGCAAGGAGCTGCTGCGCTTTTCGCTTCAAGGTCCAGGACATGGACTTAGAGTATCACCTAGCCCTTCACGACACCGATGGGCCGCAGCCGGGCGACCTTCTTCGAGATCCCGAAGCCCTCCACCACGCCCACCACGTCTTGCACGTCCTTGTAGGCCTCGGGCATTTCCTCCTCGAGGGCATGCCGACCGGTGGCGCCGTTGGCCACCTGCTCCAGGGAGGCATCGCGACGGATCTCCGCCATCAGGCGATCGTTGGAGTGGCTGAGACCGGGGACGCGCATGCCGGGGCGTGCGTCGGACGGGATGCGCCAGAGATACGGGGAGAGACGTTCGAGCGGAAGCAGCTTCGGATCTGACGGAGACTGCGACGGGGTCGGCGGGCGCCCGGCTCAGACCCCCATGATCTGGATATCGATCGTGCGCGGCCGCGGCCCGTCCAGCTCCGCGAGGAGGATGGACTGGAACCGGCCCAGCGCGAGCTCGCCGCCGGTGATCCCCACCGCCACGCTCCGCCCCAGCAGCGCCGCGCGGAGATGCGAGGTGGCGTTGCCCCGCTCGCAGTCGGAGTAGCGGGGATCGTCGTGGCGGTAGCCCGGGGTCTCGGGTACGAGCCGGTCGACCATCGCCTTGAGGTCCTCGACGAGCGCGCCCTGGAACTCGTTGACGAAGAGCGCGCAGGTGGTGTGCAGCGAGTTCACGAGCATGATGCCTTCCGTGATGTCGGCACCGAGCATGATGTCGCGGATCTGCTTGGTGATGTCGAGGACCTCGGTCCTCTTGTCACTCAACATCGTCAACGTCTTCCGCACCATCTTGAGCGTCTGCACCGTCGCCTACCTCCGTGGTCCCGTCATAGGTTTCACCGCGCCCTCTGGTGCCGAGGGAGGGAATCGAACCCCCACGGCCCTGGCTGGGCCCGTGCCTTTTAAGGGCACCGCGTCTCCCAGTTCCGCCACCCCGGCCTGTCCCGCCAACCGCGTCACGACTGGAGGCGGCGAGCGGATTCGAACCGCTGAATAGAGGTTTTGCAGACCTCCGCCTTAGCCACTTGGCTACGCCGCCCTGCAAACTCAAAGGGACCCTGAATCTCGGTCCCCCTACACTATCTCATGGAGCGGGAAACGGGATTCGAACCCGCGACCCCAACCTTGGCAAGGTTGTGCTCTACCACTGAGCTATTCCCGCGCTCAGGCTTCACAAAGACCTTTCGGACTGTAACAAACGCCTTCAATGGTGTCAACTTACGGGCGCCCCGGGCACTTCCCCGCGGAGATAGCGCACGGCGTCCTCGGGGGGGGTCGGGTTGATGAAGAAACCCGTGCCCCACTCGAACCCGGCCACCCGGGTAAGCTTGGGGATGATCTCCAGATGCCAGTGGAAGTGGTCGAGTCCGGGCGTCCGGAGTGGCGCGGAATGGAGCATGAAGTTATAGGGCGGGTCCCCCAGCACCTTGCCCATGCGCCGCAGGATCTCCCCCAGGAGCCGCGCGAGAGCCAGGAGATCGGCCGGGTCGGTGTCCTCGAAGCTCGAGCGGTGCATCGAGGGCAGGATCCAGGTTTCGAAGGGAAAGCGCGGGGCGAAGGGGGCCAGGGCCACGAATCCGTCCGACTCGAGAATGATGCGCCCGTCGCCACGGCGCTCCTGCCGGATGATGTCGCACCAGATGCACCGCTTCTTGATCCGGTAGTGGCGCTCCGCGCCTTCCAGCTCCTCCTCCACCATGATGGGGACGATGGGGGTGGCGATGAGCTGCGAGTGCGAGTGCTCCAGCGAGGCGCCCGCGGCGTCCCCGTGGTTCTTGAATACCATGACGTACTGGATGCGCGGGTCCTTCCGGAGGTCCAGGATGCGCTCGCGATAGGCTCCGAGGACGTCGGCCAGACGCTCCGGGGGGAGCGTGGCGAGGCTCGCCGCGTGATCGGGGGTCTCGATGATGACCTCGTGGGCCCCCACCCCGGTGGTGCGATCGTAGAGCCCCTCTCCGGAGGGCTCGAGCTCGCCTTCGATACGGAGCGCGGGAAACTTGTTCGGCACCACCCGTAGCGTCCACCCGGGGGTGTTGGGCGCACTGTCAACGGGGCGGACCGCGAAGAGCTCCGCGGGGGTGCGCGACTCCTCGCCGGCACAGAAGGGGCAAAGGACCTTCGACTTGACCACCGGCGCGGGCACGAAGTCGGAGGGCCGCCGCGCACGTTCCGTCGAGATGATGACCCAGCGCCCCACCACCGGGTCCTTGCGGAGCTCAGGCACGGGACACGTCCACCTCTTCCTCCGGGCGCGGATCCCGCGCGAGGAGCCCGGCGAGCGCCTCCCCCACCGGCACCCCCTCGAAGAGCACCGCCGCCACCGCGGCGCAGATCGGCATCGGGACCCCGGCCTCCCGGGCGAGGCGCAGGGCGGCGGTGACGGTGCGCACGCCCTCCGCCACCATGGGCGTGGCCGCCTCGGCCTCCCGCAGGCTGCGCCCCTGCCCCACCGCGAGGCCGAGCGCGCGGTTCCGGCTCAGCGAGCCGGTGGCGGTGAGGACGAGATCTCCCAGACCGGCCAGGCCGGCGAAGGTCCGGGCGGAGGCACCGAGCGCCACCCCCAGGCGCGTCATCTCCGCGAGCCCACGCGTCACGAGGGCGGCGCGCGCGTTCTCGCCCAGGGCGAGGCTATCCGACAGGCCGGCCGCGATGGCGATGACGTTCTTGAGCGCTCCCGCCAGCTCCACGCCGAGGACATCGCCGTTCGTGTAGATGCGCAGCGCGGGGCCGGCCAGCGCGCGCTGGGCCACACGCGCGACCTCGAGCCTCATGGAGGCCGCCACGAGCGCGGTCGGCCGGCCCAGCGCCACCTCGCGCGCGAACGAGGGCCCCGAGAGCACCGCCACCGGATGACTCGGCGCGAGCTCGGCGAGGAGCTCCGACATCCGGTAGCCGCGCTCGGGCTCCATCCCCTTGGTGGCCGACACGATGATGGCGTCCGACTCGAGCTGCGGCAGCAGCGGGGTCAGGGTGGCCCGGGCGTACTGGGACGGCACCGCGAACACCACGATGGGCGAGCTCCGCAGCGCGGTGGCGGCGTCCCCGGTCACGGTCACGCGAGCCGGGATCGAGACGCCGGGAAGATAGCGCGGGTTCTCACCGCGCCGGGCGATCTCGCGCGCCAGCTCGGCGTCGCGGGCCCAGAGCCGCGCGGTCGCGCCGCGACGGCCGAGGTGAACGGCCAGCGCGGTGCCCCAGCTCCCCGCGCCCACGATGGCGACGGGGCCGATCGCCGCCGCGCGGTCGGCTGTCATCGCCTCACGCCACCGGAGCGCGCTGGCCGAGCCGCGACTCGGTGCCCGCGCGCAGGCGCTGGATATTGGCGCGGTGCCGGACGATGATGATCGCGGCCACGACGGTGGCGGCCAGCGCGAGAGGGGCCGGATACGCGACCCAGCCCGCGACCGCGAAGGCACCGCAGGCCGCGATGGACGCGAGCGAGACCAGTCGCGTGACGCCGACCACTGCCGCCCATACCACCGCCGCCGGCAGCACCGCCCAGGGCGCGGCGGCAAGAAAGGCGCCGAGCGCGGTGGCCATGCCCTTGCCGCCGCGGAAATGGAGGAAGACCGGCCAGCAATTCCCCGCCACCGCCGCCACCGCGCCGGCGCCGATCCAGGCGGGCGTGCCGCCGAGCGTCCCCGCCACCCACACTGCGGCATAGCCCTTGATGATGTCGCCCAGGAGCGTCATGGCGCCGGCGGCCGGCCCGAGCGTGCGCAGCACGTTGGTGGCACCGATATTCCCGCTCCCGTGGCGCCGGATGTCCACCCCGCCCGCCAGGCGGGCCACCAGTACGCCCACGGGAATCGCGCCGATGAGGTAGGCGGCGATCAGCCCGAGGACGCTCAGGGCCACCGCTCGCGGTCCTTCACCAGGGCCTCCGCCCCGGTACGCAGGAAGAACGAGTAGAAATAGTCGAGCCCGGAGAACACCGTCACCCCCATCGCGATCCAGAGCGCGATGCCCGAGACCAGGTGGAAGGGTACGAACTCGGCGGGCACCCCCTTCTCCAGGATGAGCAGGGTGAGCGCGACGTACTGCAGCACGGTCTTCCACTTGCCGAGCCGGGAGGCCGGCACCACCACGCCCATGGACAGCGCCACGCCACGGAGCCCGGTGACGGCGAGCTCGCGGCCGATGATGACCAGCGCCATCCACGCCGGCACCATGTCCACCTGGACGAGCGAGACCAGCGCCGCCGCCACCAGGAGCTTGTCCGCCACGGGGTCGAGCAGCGTGCCCAGGCGGGTGACCTGGTTGGTGCTCCGCGCGATGCGCCCGTCCAGCCAGTCGGTGAGGGAGGCGGCCACAAAGATCACCGCCGCGATGAAGACGTGAACGCGGTCCGAGGAGATGAGGAAGACGATGACCAGCGGCACCAGGACGATGCGCACGAGGGTCAGCGCGATGGGGACGTTCATCGGCGGCCCTCCGCCTCCGCCGCCATCACCGGCGGGCCGGGCACGATGGCGCCGCCCCTGAACACGGGGACCTGGTCCTGGGTGGAAAGGGCGAGACACACCTCGAAGTCGGCAGCGCGCCCGGCCTTGTGCAGGGAGCGCGCCCAGGCCGCGTCCTCCACCAATCGCGCCAGGCCCCCCGCGTAGGACTCGGCGAGGCGCCGCGCGGCGAGCGCGGCATCGGTGAGCCGGAGATCGCCGGCGCCCTCCCGCGCGAGGGCCTCCACCACGAAGCCCGCGCACACCGCGTCCTCCAGACAGAAGCCGCCCTTTTCTCCGGAGCAGAGCAGGGTGAGGTCCCGTCCGGACGCGAGCGCCCAGCGCGCCGCCGCGGCGGCATTGGTGAGCGCGGCCACCGCGGCAACGGCGGCCGCCCCCGCGGTCAGCATGGCGTGGGTCCCGTTGGTGGTGGTGAGCACGATGGCGCGGCCCGCCACCCGCTCGGGGGTGAACTCACGGGGAGAATTGCCGAGGTCGAAGCCCTCGATGGGATCGCCGCCCCGCTCTCCCGCCAGGAGGCACTCGCCGGGCGGAAAGCGGCTGGCCGCGCGCCGGGCCGCCGCCTCGTCGGGTACCGGGATCACCGTCCGGCATCCCGCCGCGCAGGCGGCCACCACGGACGTGGTGGCGCGCAGGACGTCGACGACGAGGGCGGCCCGCCCGTCGAGGGCGGCGCCGGCGAACTCCGCGGGCCCCAGGGCGACGTGGACGCGCATACGGCAGCCCCGCCCCTAGCGCGCGTCGCGCAGGGCGCGGATCTTGAGGCGGAGCGCGTTGAGATTGATGAAGCCCTCCGCGTCCTTCTGCCGATAGACGCGGTCGGCCTCGAAGGTCACGTAGTCGGTCCGGTAGAGCGAGCGCGGCGACTTCCGCCCCGCCACCATCACGTTGCCCTTGTAGAGCTTCAGCCGCACCGTTCCCGTGACATCCTCCTGGATATCGTCCATCAGCCGCTGGAGCGCGGTGCGCTCCGGCGAGAACCAGAAGCCGTAGTAGATCATCTCCGCGTAACGCGGGACGAGGGAGTCGCGGAGATGCAGTGCCTCGCGGTCCAGGGTGATCGACTCCAGCGCCCGGTGGGCGGCGTGGAGGATAGTGCCCCCGGGCGTCTCGTACACGCCCCGCGACTTCATCCCCACGTAGCGGTTCTCCACCAGGTCCACCCGGCCGATGCCGTGCTCGCCGCCCAGTCGGTTGACCCGCTCGAGGAGGGCCACCGGTCCCAGCCCGTCGCCGTCCACCGCTACCGGGTTGCCCCGCTCGAAGTCGATCTCCACGTAGATGGGCACGTCCGGCGCCGCCTCCGGCGAGTTGCTGAGAAGGAACATCTTGGGCGGCGGCTCCGCCCACGGGTCCTCGAGGATGCCGCCCTCGAAGGAGATGTGGAAGAGGTTGCGGTCGGTGGAGTACGGGCGCTCGGTGGTCACCGGCACCGGGATGTCGTGGCGCCGGGCGAACTCCATCAGCGCCGTCCGCGAATTGAGGTCCCACTCCCGCCAGGGCGCGATGACGGTGAGCTCGGGGGCGAGCGCCGCGTAGGTCAGCTCGAAGCGGACCTGGTCATTGCCCTTGCCGGTGGCGCCGTGGCTCACCGCGTCCGCCCCCGCCGCGCGGGCGACCTCCACCTGGGCCTTGGCGATGAGGGGCCGCGCGATGGACGTGCCCATCAGGTAAATACCTTCGTACACCGCGCTGGCCCGCAGCATGGGAAAGATGAAGTCGCGGACGAACTCCTCGCGGAGATCCTTGATGTGCACGGTGGAGGCGCCGGTGCGGAGGGCCTTCTCCCGCACCGGGATGAGCTCCTCGCCCTGGCCGAGGTCGGCGCAGTACGCCACCACCTCGCACTTGTAGGTCTCGATGAGCCACCGGAGGATCACCGAGGTGTCGAGCCCCCCCGAGTAGGCGAGCACCACTTTGCGCGCTTTCTTGCTCACGGGAGTCGTCTCCTAGTCGCCGCCCAGGAGATGGAGGATGACCGCCTTCTGGGCGTGCAGCCGGTTCTCGGCCTGGTCCAGGATCACGCTCTGGGGCCCATCCAGCACGGTGTCGGTGATCTCCTCGCCCCGGTGCGCGGGCAGGCAGTGCATGACCAGCGCCTTGGGCGCCGCGAAGCGCAGCAAGGTCTCGTTGACCTGGTACCGCTGGAAGGCTTCGTGCCGCCGCTCCCGCTCGGCCTCCTGCCCCATACTGATCCACACGTCGGTGTAGACGACGTCCGCGCCCTCGGCCGCCTCCCGCGCGTCCGCGGTCAGCGCCACCTTCCCGCCCGCGCGACGGCACGACTCCACCACCGTCGGGTCCGGCTCGTAGCCGGGCGGCGTGGCGACGATCATGTCCATCCCCAGCCGGGCGCCCAGGAGGAGCACCGAGTGGCAGACATTGTTGCCGTCGCCGATCCAGGCGAGCCGGGTCTGGCGGAGGTCGAGACCCCGCTCCCACAGCGTGAAGAGGTCGGCCATGGCCTGGCAGGGATGCTCGCGGTCGGACAGCCCATTGATCACCGGAATGGTGGAGAAGCGGGCCAGCCCCTCCACGGTGGCGTGGCTGAACACGCGCGCGGTGACGATGTCCACCCAGCGCGAGAGGTTGCGCGCGATGTCGGGCACCGACTCCCGCTTGCCGAAGCCGATCTCCTGGGCGGCCAGGTACACCGAGGCCCCGCCCAGCTGCACCATGCCCACCTCGAAGGTGACGCGCGTGCGCAGGGAAGGCTTCTCGAAGATGAGGGCCATGGTCCGGCCGGTGAGCGGGGTGGCGCGGTCACCCGCCTTGATGCGCGACTTGAGCTCGGCGGTGAGCCGGAACAGGCGCGTGACCTCGTCGCGCTCGAGGTCCTCCATGGACAGGAAGTGCTTCATCACTTCGCGGCGGCCACCGCGCCCTCGATCGCCTCCACCGCGCGGCTCACGTCCCCCTCGCCAAGCACGAGGGCGGGAGCGAGGCGGAGGGTATTGTCGCCGGCGGTGAGCACGAGCAGGCCGCGCTCGCGACAGCCCGTCACCACGTCGGCCATCGGCGGCACCAGATCGACGCCCACCAGACAGCCCTTGCCGCGAACCGCCGTGATCTTCCCGGGGTGGCGCCCGCGCACGCCCTCCAGCCGCTCCACCATGAGCTTGCCCATCTTCGCCGCCCGCTCGGGCAGTCGCTCCTCGAGGAGGGTGGTCAGCACGGTGAGGCCCACCGCAGTGGCGAAGGGGTTGCCGCCGAAGGTGCTGCCGTGGGTGCCGGGCGAGAACGCGGTGGCGACATCCTCGGTGGCCAGCGCGGCGCCGATGGGAATGCCGTTGGCGAGCGCCTTGGCCACCGTCATGATGTCGGGGGCCACCCCCGCGTGCTCGTAGGCCCAGAGCCGCCCGGTGCGGCCCATGCCGGTCTGGATCTCGTCCAGGATGAGGAGCACACCGGCCTCGTCGCAGAGCTTGCGGAGGCCGGGCAGATAGCCCTCGTCCGGGATGATCACGCCGCCCTCGCCCTGGATGGGCTCCACCATCACCGCCGCGGTCCGGCTGTCCAGCGCGCGCTCCACTGCGCGGAGGTCGTTGTAGGGCACGTACTTGAAGCCGCCCGGCAGCGGCTCGTAGCCGTGATGGTATTTCTCCTGGGCGGTGGCGGTCACGGTGGCCAGCGTCCTCCCATGAAAACCACCTCTCATCGTGATGATGTCGCCGCGGTCGCTGGCTCCGTGCTCCTTCGCCCACTTGCGCGCGAGCTTGATGGCGGCCTCGTTGGCCTCCGCCCCCGAGTTGCCGAAGAACACCCGATCGGCGAAGGAGTGCTCGCAGAGGAGCTTGGCCAGATGCGTCTGCTGGGGGATGTGGAAGAGGTTGGAGACGTGCAGGAGCGTGGTGGCCTGCTCCCGGATGGTCCCTACCACCCGCGCGTGAGAATGCCCCAGCGCGGTCACGGCGATACCACCGGTGAAGTCGAGGTACTCCTTGCCGTCCGAGTCCCAGACGCGCATCCCCTCCCCGCGCACCAGCGCGATGGGGAATCGCTTGGTGAAGGCCATCAGGTGCTTGCCGCCCGCGTCGAGGAGCTCTTTCGTGTCCACCGGACTCTCCCTCTAGAAGACGATTTCGGTCCCGACACCTTGGTGGGTGAAGACCTCGAGGAGGACGGCGTGCGGTACCCGCCCGTCGATGATGTGGGCCTTGGCGGCGCCACCCTCCAGCGCGCGTAGCGCGGACTCCACCTTGGGCAGCATCCCGCCGTCGATCACGTTGGTCTTGATCAGACGCTCGGCATCGCGCTTGGTCAGCCGCGAGAGGAGCCGGCCGTCCTCGCCGTTGATCCCCTGCACGTCGGTGAGGTGGATCAGCTTCTCCGCGCGCAGGGCCGCCGCCACCTCGCCCGCCACCAGGTCGGCGTTGACGTTATAGCTCTCGCCGCGCGCGCCCACTCCCACCGGCGCGATCACCGGGATGAGCCCGTTGTCCTCGAACAGCCGGATGACGTCGGCGTTGACGGTTTCCACCTCGCCCACCAGCCCGATGTCCACGGTGGACCCGTCGGGCATGCGGTGCAGCCGCTTCCGCGCGCGGAGCAGGTTGGCGTCCTTGCCGGAGAGGCCCACCGCCCGGCCGCCGTGGACATTGATGAGCCCCACGATCTCCTTGTTGAGCTTGCCCACCAGCACCATCTCCACCAGCTCCATGGTCTCCGGGTCGGTGACGCGCATGCCGCCCACGAAGTGCGGCTCCTTGCCCAGCTTCTTCATGAGGGCGCCGATCTGGGGCCCGCCGCCGTGGACGATGACGGGCCGGATGCCGATGAGGCGGAGCAGCAGGACGTCGCGGGCGAACTGCTCCTTGAGGTCCGCCTTCTCCATCGCGGAGCCCCCGTACTTGATCACGAGGGTCTTGCCCTGGAAGGCCTGCAGGTACGGCAGGGCCTCCAGCAGTACCTCCGCCCGGTGAATCATCGCCTGGATCTCCGGAGTGGCCATGTCTCCCCGCGAGCCTAGAGGATGTACCGGGAGAGGTCCTCGTCCTTCAGGACCTCGGCCAGCCGCGCATGCACGTATTCGGCGTCGATCACGATCTCCCGGCCCCCCAGCGAGGGGGCATCGAACGACACCTCGTCCAGGAGCTTCTCCATGATGGTGTAGAGCCGACGGGCCCCGATGTTCTCGGCCCGCTGATTCACCTGGGAGGCGATCTCCGCCACCGCCTCCACCGCCTCCGGCCTGAACTGCAGCCGGACTCCCTCGGTCAGCAGGAGCTCCCGGTACTGCCGGATGAGGGCGTTCTCGGGCTCGCTCAGGATGCGGACAAAGTCCTCCCGCGTCAAGGGCTCCAGTTCCACCCGGATGGGGAATCGGCCCTGGAGCTCGGGGATGAGATCGGAAGGCTTGGCCACGTGGAAGGCGCCGGCCGCGATGAAGAGGATGTGGTCCGTCCGTACCGTGCCGTACTTGGTGGTCACCGCCGACCCTTCCACGATGGGCAGGAGGTCGCGCTGCACCCCTTCCCGCGAGACATCGGGCCCATGGCCGCCCTCCCGCCCTGCGACCTTGTCGAGCTCGTCCAGGAAGATGATCCCGGCGTTCTCCACCCGCTGGACAGCCTGGCTCACCGCCTCGTCCATGTCCACCAGCTTCTGGGCCTCCTCCTGCGCGAGGAGCCGCCGCGCCTCCCCCACCTTCACGCGGCGTCTCCGCGTGCGGCCCGGCATCACCTGGGAGAGCATGTTCTGGAGGTTGATGCCCACCTCCTCCATGCCCTGGCCGCCGAACATCTGGAGCATGGGCGGGGTCTGGCTGGCCAGGTCGAGCTCGATCACCCGCTCCTCGAGCTTGCCGTCGCGGAGCTGGGCGCGCAGCTTCTCGCGGGTGGCGTCGCGGGAGGCGTGCGACGTGTCGATCTCCTCCAGCGTGCTCGAGGTGAAAGCCTCGCCGGGCCGGCGGGGAAGCAGGAGGTCGAGGAGCCGCTCCTCGGCGAGGGCCTCGCCCCGCTCGCGCACCTCGGCCGCCATCTCGGCCTTCACCATGTTCACGGACAGCTCGGTGAGGTCGCGGATCATGGACTCCACGTCGCGTCCCACGTACCCCACCTCCGTGTACTTGGAGGCTTCCACCTTGAGGAACGGGGCCTGGGCGAGGCGGGCGAGCCGGCGCGCGATCTCCGTCTTCCCCACCCCGGTGGGGCCGATCATGATGATGTTCTTCGGCGCCACCTCGTCGCGCAGCTCGGGCGGGAGATTCTGGCGCCGCCAGCGGTTGCGGAGCGCGATGGCCACCGCCCGCTTGGCGCGATGCTGGCCCACGATGTAGCGGTCCAGCTCGGTGACGATCTGGGCCGGGGTGAGCGCGCTCACGGCAAGGCCTCCACCGTGATGTGATCGTTGGTGTACACGCAGATGCCCGCCGCGATGCGGAGCGCCTGCTCCGCGATGGCCTTCGCGTCCAGGCTGGAGTGGGCCACCAGCGCGCGCGCCGCCGCCAGCGCGAAGGGCCCGCCCGACCCGATTCCAATCAAGCCGTCGTCCGGCTCGATGACATCGCCGGTGCCGGAGACGATGAAGGACACCTCCGCGTCGGCCACCGCCAGGAGGGCTTCCAGGCGCCGGAGGGCACGGTCCGTGCGCCACTCCTTCGCCAGCTCCACCGCGGCACGCGGCAGGTTCCCCCGATACTCGTCCAGCTTGGCCTCGAAGCGCGCGAACAGGGTGAAGGCGTCGGCCGCCGCGCCCGCGAATCCGGCGACCACGCGGCCGTGATGGAGCTTGCGTACCTTGCGCGCGGCGGACTTCACCACGGTCTGGCCGATGGAGACCTGACCGTCCCCCGCGATGGCCACCGTGCCGCCATGGCGCACCGACATCACGGTGGTGGCGCGGAACACGGGCGCCCGCTCGCTCAGGTCGTCCCCCATCACGTGGCTCTTCATCTCAGCGCCTCCCTCACATCGCCCCCGGTCACATCGCTCGGGGATGCGCCGAGTCGTACACCTTCATCAGGTGCTCGGGGCTCACGTGCGTGTAGCGCTGCGTGGTGGAGAGGCGGCGGTGGCCGAGCAGCTCCTGGATGAGGCGCAGGTCGGCCCCCTCCCCGAGCAGGTGGGTGGCGAAGGTGTGGCGCAGCGTATGCGGCGTCACGCGACGGTCGATGCCGGCCGCGCGCGCGCGCCGGCCCACGATCCGGTGCACGCTCCGGGTGGTCAGGCGCTTCCCGCGTGGATTGCGGAACAGTGGCCCCGCGGCGGCGCCGCGGCCTCCGAGATAATCGTCGAGGGCGGCCAGGGCCGCGTCGCCCACCGGGACCATACGCTCGCGATTGCCCTTTCCGAGTACGCGGACCGTTCCGTGGCGGCGGTCGACATCCTCGAGATCGAGGCCACAGCACTCCGCCACCCGGAGCCCAGAGGCATAGAGTAGCTCGAGGAGCGCCCGGTCGCGCCGGCCCGTGTCGCTGGCCTCGAAGGTCGCGTCGAGGAGATCCTTCGACTCGTCCTTGGGCAGGAAGGAGGGCAGCCGCCGGCCCAGGCGCGGCGTGCGCAGGTGGCGCGCCGGATTCGCCGGCAGCACGCCCCGCCGGGTGAGGAAGCGAAAGCAGCTCCGCACTGCCGCCAGCTTGCGCGCGATGGAGCTCTTGGCGAGTCCGCGGCCGTGCAGCCATGCGAGGTAGGCGCGGAGCGCGCGCGCGTCGACGTCGTGCCACCCGGCCACTCTCGCCATCCGAAGAAAGCGGCGGAACTCGGCGAGATCCGTCGCGTAGCCGCGGAGGGTGTGCGCGGACGCGCCCCGCTCCCCGGCCAGGTACTGGAGGAAGGCCGGGACGGGCGAGTCGTCCGGGCGCGGCGATCCGGGTTCCTGGTCGGGCATCGGCGGCCGGTCCGTCACGCGACGGTGGGCGCGACGTCTTCCTTGTAGCCGCAGCCGTCCTTCACGCACGCACGCGTGATCTTACCGCCGCGACCCACGCGCTCGGTGACGAACGGCGCGCCGCACTGGGGGCAGGTCTGCGCCACCGGGCGCGACCACACCGAGAAGGTGCACTGGGGGTAGTTCGCGCACGCGTAGAAGGTCTTGCCCCGCTTGCTGCGCCGCTCCACCAGCTGGCCGCCATCCTGGGGACAGGGGATGCCGAGCGGCACCGGCTTGGTGGTCTTGCACTCGGGATAGCCCGAGCAGGCTATGAACTTCCCGAAGCGGCCGTGCTTGATCACCATCGCCTTGCTGCAGGTCGGGCAGAGCTCGTCGGTGGGCTCGTCGGCGGGCCGCTCGCGGCCGCCCAGGTCCTTGGTGAACTTGCACTCCGGATAGGTCGAGCACGCGAGGAACTTCCCGAAGCGCCCCCACTTCTCCACCAGGGGCTTGCCGCAGTCGGGACAGGGCTGACCGGCGTCCACCCCCTCCTTGAAGTTCTCCATCTTCTTGCCGGCCTTGGTGAGGTCCTTGGCGAACTCCTTGTAGAAGGCGGCCACCGTCTCCTGCCAGTCCGCATCGCCTTCCTCGATCTTGTCGAGCGACTCCTCGAGCTGGGCGGTGAACTCGACGTCCATCACCTCGGGGAAATGCGGGACCAGCATGTCGGTGACCTGGATCCCGAGCTCGGTGGGAAAGAGCGTGCCCTTGTCCCGGCGCACATACTCGCGATCCTGGATGGTGCCGAGGATCTGCGCGTAGGTCGAGGGGCGCCCGATCCCGAGATCCTCCAGCGTCTTCACCAGGGAGGCCTCGGTGTAGCGCGGCGGCGGCTGGGTGAAATGCTGCTTGGGGTCCAGCGCGCGCAGCCGCAGCGTCTCGCCCTCCACCAGGGGCGGCACCACCGCCTCCTGCTCCTCCTCCACCGGCTGCTCGGATTCCTCGCGCGACTCCACGTAGACCGCGGTGAAGCCGGCGAACTTGAGCGTCGAGCCCTGGGCGCGGAAGAGGCAGTCGCCCGCGGTGATGTCCGCGGCCACGGTATCGTACACCGCGGGCAGCATCTGGCTGGCGAGGAACCGCTCCCAGATGATCCGGTACAGCGCGAGCTGGTCCTTGGTCAGGTGCGCGGCGAGGGCCTTGGGCTCCCGGGCCACCGCGGAGGGGCGAATGGCCTCGTGCGCGTCCTGCGCGCTCTTCTTCGACTTGTAGGTGGGGGGGCTGTCGGGAAGATACTCGCGCCCCAGCCGCTGTGCCACCCACTCGCTCGCCTCCGCCTGGGCCTCCGAGGACACGCGCACCGCGTCGGTCCGCATGTAGGTGATGAGGCCCACCTGCCCCTCGTCGCCCAGCTCGATGCCCTCGTACAGCTGCTGGGCGAGCATCATGGTCTTCTTGGCGGAGAAGTGGAGCTTCCGGCTGGCGTCCTGCTGGAGCGTGGAGGTGATGAAGGGCGCGGCGGGGTTGCGCCGACGCTCCCCGCGGGTCACCGACTTCACTCGCCACTCGGCGCCGTCCAGCGCGGTCACCACCGCCATCGTGGAGGCTTCGTCGGGGAGACTGGCCTTCTCGCCGCGCACTTCCCGCAGCGTGGCGGTGAACTCGGGCGGGTGCTGGCCGAGGAGCCGCGCGTGCAGCGACCAGTACTCCACCGGCAGGAAGGCGGCGATCTCCCGCTCGCGCTCGGTGATGAGCCGCACCGCCACCGACTGCACGCGCCCGGCGGACAACCCGCGGCGGATCTTGTCCCAGAGCAGCGGGGACAGCTTGTAGCCCACCAGCCGGTCGAGGACGCGGCGGGCCTGCTGGGCGTCCACCTTGTTCTTGTCGATCTTGCCCGGATTCAGGAAGGCGGCCTTCACCGCCCGCTCGGTGATCTCGTTGAAGAGGATGCGGTGGGTGTGCTTCCGGTCGATCCCCAGCTCCTGGGCAAGGTGCCAGCCGATGGCCTCGCCCTCGCGATCCGGGTCGGTGGCGATGTAGAGGGACGTGACCTTCTCGGCGGCCTTCTTGAGCTCGTCGAGGACCTTTTTCTTCGCGGGCAGCACCCGGTACTCGGGCTTGAATCCCTTCTTCTCGTTCACGCCGAGACTGGACTTGGGCAGATCTCGGATGTGGCCCATCGAGGCTTTGACGATGTAGCCGGAGTCCAGATACTTCTGGATCGTCTTGACCTTGGTGGGCGACTCCACGACGACGAGCGAGCGTGTCTTGGCCAACGGGCTCCTCTCAGCGGCTCAGCGGTGCGCGGCCCGGACAAACCGCTTCCCGGGCAGCTGCCGCACGCGTCCCTCGAGCTCGAGGGCGAGCAGGCGTGCGGCGGCGCGGGAAGCGGTGAGGCCGCTCCGCCCGATCAGCTCTTCCATGGTCACCGGCTCCGTGCCGATGAGGGCGAGCAGTGGATCCGTGTCCTGGGGATCGCTCGTACCGGCGGATGGCGCGGGCGGTCCCGCCGCCACGCAGGCGCGCCAGCGCGCGGGCAGGAGCGCCACCACGTCCTCCCAGCTTTCGACGAGGGCCGCTCCGTCTCGGATGAGGCGATGGGTGCCGCGGCTCGAGGGCGCGCCCGCCCGCCCCGGGACCGCCATGACCTCGCGGCCGAGATCACCGGCATGGCCGGCGGTGATCAGGGTGCCGCTCTGCTCCGCCGCCTCCACCACCACCACGCCCAGCGCCAGCCCGGCGATGACCCGGTTCCGCACCGGAAAATGATGAGCCAGCGCGGGGGCGCCGGGCGCGAACTGCGACAGGAGCGCCCCCCGCTCGGCGATGCGGGCGGCGAGGCGCCGGTTCTCCGGCGGGTACACGACGTCCACTCCGCAGCCGAGCACCGCGATGGTGCGGCCGCCGGCCTCGAGCGCGCCGCGGTGCGCCGCGCTGTCGATGCCGCGGGCCAGCCCGCTCACCACGGTGATCGCGCGCGCCGCGAGATCCCCCGCCAGCCGCTCCGCCAGCTCGAGGCCGAACGGTGTGGCGCGACGCGAGCCGACGATGGCGATCGCCAGCGCGTCCTCGGCGACCAGGCGGCCGCGGACCCACAGGCGGTCCGGCGGAGCAGGAATCTCGCGAAGATGGGCGGGAAACTCGGCGTCGCCGAAGGCGAGCTGCCTGATGGGCGCCGGGCGGGCCACGCGCCAGCCCCGCGCGTCCTCGCGCCAGCGCTCACGCCGCATAACTTCCATGTCTTCAATTAGATACATATCGTCTGTACTCGTCGCGCAACGCGTCGAGAACGGGCTCAAGTATACCGAAGGCCGAGAGCCGGTCAAGAAAGCGGGCCCGGCCCGCTGCCTAGCGCCCGCTGCGAGCGGCGCTGTCCCGGCTGCCGAGGAGGGAGCGCGCCTGGCCGGCGGCGGCGCTACCCGAGTGGTCGCGCACCACCTGCTCCCAGGCCGTGCGGGCGGCCGCCCCGTCGCCCAGCGCCCGGTGGCAGAGCCCGGTCTTGAGCAGCGCGTCGGCCACCTGGGGGCTCTTTGGATAGCCGTCGAGCACTCGCTTGAGCTCGACCAGGGACTGGCGGTAGTCGCGCTGCTGATAGTAGGCCTCGCCGATCCAGAGCTGCGCGGACGATGCCAGCGCGTGATCGGGGAAGCGCGCGATGAGATCCGTCAGCTCGAGGACCGCCTGAGCGGGCTCCCGCGCGCGGAGATTGACCATGGCGGCGCTGAAGAGCTGCTCGGCCGACTGTGCGGAGCGCGCGGCGCTCCCCGGCTCGGACGGGGCCGCGGGCGCGGGTGCGGGCCGCAGGGAAGGCGTGGACGCGGCCGGCGGAGTGACGGACGCGCGGGGCGACGCGGGCGGCGCCCCGGGAGGCTTCGCCGCGGCTCGGGGCGGAATCACCGGCACGGTGTGAGGCGGAGTCACGGACGGGCTCGGGGGCGGACTTGGCGGCGTCACCGGCGCCGGCGCGGGCGGAGCGGCCGCCGTTGTCGTGTCCCTGGTCGGTGTCACGGGCATGGCCACCGGGGCTGGAGGCGGCGCGGCGGCCCGCTCGCGCAGCTCGGTGCGGGCCTCCTCCAGCAGCACGCGCGCCCGCGCCAGCTCCACGCCGGCCGCACGCGTGTTCTCCGCCGCGACGGCTTCGAGGGCGCGCAGCTGGCTCTGGACGCGGGCGAGGTCGCGCGCAGTGTTCTCCTCGTGCTGCTTCACCTCGTCCATCTGGATTCTGAGCGCACCGGTCTCGACGAGCGCGCGGCGTCCCGCCTCATCGCTGGCGCAAGCGCCGAGGCCGAGCGCGAGCGCGACGCCGGCCGCCAGCCACACGCCGAGCCGGACACAGGAGGGGAGCTGGGATGCGATCACGATGGGGACGGTAGCACCCGCAGAAAAGAAAAGTCAAATTTCCAAGGACTTTACACCTCCAGGACCCAAGCGATAGCATGCGCGAATGGACGATTCCGCCGCAGCCTTCTGGCTCTCCGCCGTGCTGACCGGGCTGGCCTTTGGCTATGTGATCCAGCGCGGGGGCTTCTGCTTGACCCGCGCCATCTCGAACCTCGCCCTCATGGGAGACGCGGGCATCCTGCGTGCGTATGTGCTGGCCATGCTGATCGCCGTGGTGGGTGTGCATGTCCTCAGCGGCCTGGGGTTGGTGGAGGTGTCGGTCCGGCCCTTTCGCTGGCTCGCCAATATCGTGGGCGGGCTCCTCTTCGGCGTGGGCATGATCCTGGCGGGCGGGTGCTCGGGGAGCACGTGGTACCGCGTGGGCGAGGGCGCCATCGGCGCCTGGGTGATTCTTCTCGGGTTCGCCATGGGTGCCACCACCGCGAATGTCGGCGCGCTGGCGCCGCTGCGTGGCTGGCTGCAGAGCCGGGAATTCGAGTTGCGTCTGGGCGACGCGCCCCCCACCCTGCCGTCGGCGCTCGGCGTACCGCCCTGGCTGGTCATCGCCGTCCTCGGCGCCGCCGCGCTGATCTGGCTCGCGCGCGGACCCCGCGAGCCCGAGCATGGGAAATGGGCCTGGCCCCTCACGGGCGCGGCGGTAGGACTCTTGATCGCCGCGGGCTGGTGGACGTCCACGCTCGGGGGGCGCCCCGTCGGCATCACGTTCGCGGTGAACACCGGGCATGCCCTCACCTATCCGCTGGTGGGCTATCCCAACCAGGTCACGTGGAGCATGGTGCTGCTGGTCGGCATGCCGCTCGGTGCCTTTCTCGGCGCGTGGCCGGCGGGCGATTTCCGCTGGAAGCTTCCGCCCGGCTGGAGCCTGGTGAAGATCTTCGGCGGCGGGCTGCTGATGGGCGCCTCGGCGCTGGTCGCCGACGGCTGCAATATCACCCAGGGTCTCACCAACTCGGCCACGCTCAGCATGGGCAGCCTGGCCGCCTTCGTCTCCATGTGCGCGGGCGGGTGGCTGACGCTCTGGGCCCTGTATCTGCGGAAGGGCTGAGCCTCAGGATTCCCGCAGCAGCATGACGGGCACCGTCTCGCCGGCGGCCACCGTGGTGTCACCGGGCACGATCGCCAGTCCGTCCGCGGCGGACATGGAGCGGAGGATGCCGGAGCCCTGCCCCCCGGTGAGCTGCGCGCCGAGCCCGCCGTTCTCCTCCGTGAGCGTGACGCGGAGATAGCCGCGGCGCCGCCCGGGATTGGCGATGGGCGCCAGCGCGCGCGCGGGGCGCACGGGCCGTCCGAGCCGGGCATGGCCGCCCATGCGGCGGATGGCGGGACGCACGAAGAGCTCGAAGGTCACCATGGCCGAGACGGGATTGCCCGGGAGCCCGAACACCGGCAAGGTCCCCTTGGGCGGCGAGGCCAGCGTGGCGAAGGTGATGGGCTTGCCCGGCCGCATGTCCACCAGCCAGAGATGCTGCTCGGCACCCAGCGCGGCCAGCGCGGCCTTGACGTGATCGTGCTCGCCCACCGAGACGCCCGCGGAGGAGATGAGGAGGTCGGCGCCCCGCCCCCAGGCGAGCCGAGCCTCGATCTCGTCCTGCCGGTCACGGGCCACCCCGAGATTGAGCGGCTCGGCGCCCGCCGAGCGGACCTGGGCCATCAGCGAGTAGGTGTTGGAGTTCGGGATCTGGCCCGGGCCCACGGAGGCGCCGAGATCCGCCACCTCGTCCCCGGTGGAGAGAATCCCCACCACCGGCCGCCGGATCACCGCGACCCGACTCCGCCCGACCGTTGCGAGCACGCCGAGGTCGGCGGGCGAGAGCGCGCGGCCGGGCTCGAAGAGCCGGTCGCCCGGTCGCATGTCCTCGCCGCGCGGCCGCACGTAGTCGCCGGGGGCGAGTGGCCGTGACACGCGTACCACCGTCCCCTCTACCGTCACGTCCTCCTGCGGGATCACCGCGTCCGCCCCCGCCGGCAGCGGCGCGCCGGTGAAGATGCGAAAGGTCTCGCCCGGATTCAGAGGGCGCTCGGCCAGCCGGCCGGCGGGCACATGGCCGGCCAGGGTGAGGCGCGCGGGCCGGCCGGCGTCGGCGCCCTGAGTGTCGGCGCTGCGCAGCGCATAGCCGTCCATGGAGGAGTTCGGCCAGGGGGGGATGTCGCGCTCGGCCACCACCGGCTCGGCGAGCACGCGGTCCAGCGAGTCGAGCAGGGCCACGCGCTCGTCACCCAGGACGGTGATGCGGGAGAGGATGCGCTCGAGGGCCTCTTCGACCGGGATCACGCCGCCATTCTACCCCGGCGGCGGGCCCGGGCTCGGCTCAGCGGCCCTGATCGAGACGCGCGCCGTACCGCTGCAGGAAGCGATAGCGGCTCAGCACGAACAGCGCGAAGAACCCGGCGGTGATGAGGAGCTCGGAGAGCCCGATGGGAAAGCGGTTCACCTTCGACACCGACGGGAAGACGAGGAGGCAACGCTCGAGGAACATCGCCGTCCACCCCATGAAGAGAATCACCATCAGGGGCTTGTGGGCGGTGGGCGGGCGTCCGGTGAGGCGCTTGAGCAGATAGCCGAAAGGGATCAGCCAGCCCACGATGAAGATCACGAAGGCCATGGTCCGCCACGGATCCTCGAAGAACCGGCGCAGGAAGAAGCGCGTCTCCACGGGCACGTTCCCGAACCAGATCACCAGGTACTGGGAGAAGAAGAAGTAGATCCACATCACGCACATCGCGAAGGTGAGCTTGGCCACGTCCTGGATAGCCGACGGCGACACCCGGGTGAGCCCCCGGGCATTGGCGCGGATGGTGAGGAAGGTGACGAGGCCGAAGCCGACGTAGAGCGAGCTGACCACGTAGTAGCCGCCGAGAAGGCCGCTGTACCAGGTGGGGTCGAGCGACATCACGAGGTCGAAGCCCCAGAGGGACAGCACCACCACGAAGAGGGTCAGGAGGATGCCGGCGAGCTTGTTGCGGCGGTTGGTGGCGGCGGTCTCGTCACCGCCCGTCCCCTCCGCGAACACCGCCCGCGAGAACGTCAGGGCCACCCAGTAGAGCAGGAACACCCCCAGGCTGTTGCGCAGGGTGAAGAAGGCGACGTTCAGCCACTGATGCTTCTTCTCCACCAGCGCCGGATTGCTCACCCACGGAAACAGCGAGCCCAGCCCGAGGAAGAGGAGGATGAGGAAGAGCACGAAGGAGATGGGCAGGAAGGCGCCGGTGCTCAGCGCCACCCGCTTCACCGAGGGGGACCAGCGCGCCTCGGTCAACTGCATCATGGCCGCCAGCGCGGGCCCCACGATGGCCAGGCTCGACCAGAACAGGAGGTTGACGAGATAGGTGGCCCACGCGTGGCTCGCCTCCCCCCGCGTGATGCCGTGCACGAAGGCGGCCGCGCCGAGTACCGCGAGGACGCCCAGCACCAGCGTGGAGCCCTTGGAGGGCGCCGTCTCCGTCATCGTGGTCGCGCTCATTTCTTGGCCAGGGTGCGGACGTAGTTGACGAGGTCCCAGCGCTCCTCGGGCGAGAGCGCCTCCGCGTATGGCGGCATCAGGGGGCCGCCCACCGAGAGCTGATGCTGCCAGAAGCCGTCACTCCGCGACTTGTGCAGATCGGGATTGGTCAGGTCCACCGAGGGCACGAACTTGGTGGTCACCAGCCCGTCGCCCTTCCCGGTGGCCCCGTGGCAGGGCGTGCAGTAGATCACCCAGAGCCCTTCGCCTTTCTTCACCGACTGGGGGCTGGCCGCCACCGGGTTGCGGCGCGCCGCCGCGGTCTCCCGCTCCTCCTTGGCGTAGACGACCTCGCCCCCCTCGCGCGGCAGGCTGCCCGCCGGCATCGCAAAGGCGCGCTCGCCCGGCTGCACCCGCTGCGTGACGGTCATGTTGTCCTGCCAGCGCAACACGATGACGCCGAGCTGCACCGCGGCAACGGCGCCGCACAGGCCCAGGGCCAAGACGAAGAGGAGGCGGAGGCCGTACTTCTTGATCACCGCCGGACCTCCTCGGCGCCGGCGGCGGACAGCAGCGCGGACACCGCCTGCGCGCGCTCGGGCGGACAGGCCACCGACACCCCGAAGCGGTCGAGAGTGAAGCGCGGGTCATAGCTCGACGAGGGGCGGAGCTTGGGCAGACGGCCGAGCATGAGGAGGGCGAGGAGGGTCGCCAGGCCCCCGAACAGGATGGTGAGCTCGAACCCGATGATGATGAAGGGCGGGATGGACACCGGCGCCTTGCCGCCGGTGATGAGCTCCCACTTCAGCGAGGTCCAGATGGTGAGGAAGAAGCCGGTGGCGGTGCCGGTGAGGGCCCCGACGAGGGTGAAGAAGCGCACCTTGGAGAGCGGCCGGACGTGCTCGATCTCCTCCTCGATCTCCTCCACCGGCACCGGGGTGTACACGGTGAGGTCCGCGTAGCCCTTGGCCCGCAGCTCGCGGACGGCCTGGAGCGTGGTGTCCACGTGGGCGAAGACGCCGAGGACGCTGGTGGCGGCGGCCATCCTAGTGGCTTCCCCCGTGCTGGCCGGCATGCCCGTGCTTGAGGGGATGGGGCAAGACCTCCTTGACCTCGACGATGCTGAGCGACGGCATCACGCGGATGAAGCCCATGAAGAGGAGTAAGAACCACGCGAACGAGCCCACGATGATGGTGGAGTCGGTGATGGTCGGGTAGTAGGTGCCCCAGGTGTAGGGATAGAAGTCGTGGGCGAGGCCGGGCACGATGATGTTGAAGCGCTCCAGCCACATGCCGATGAGGACGAAGATCGACACCACGTAGAGGACGATCACGTTGGTCCGCGCCTTCTTCCACAGGAAGATCAGGGGCGTCACACAGTTGCTGAAGTACATCATCCAGTAGGCCCAGGCGTACTGCCGCGTGGCCTTGGCGAACACGCTCGCCCGCTCGAAGTGGTCGCCGCTGTACCACGCCACGAACACCTCGCACACGTAGAAGTAGGTGAGGACGAGGCTGGTGACGAGGATCAGCTTGGCCATCGCGTCCAGGTGCCGGTCCGTGATGTACGCGTACCAGTCGAAGTAGTAGCGCATGGGCAGCATGAGGATGAGCACCATCGCAAAGCCCGAGAAGATGGCTCCATCCACGAAGAAGGGGGCGAACAGGGTGGAGTGCCAGCCCGGCACCAGGGCCATGGCGAAGTCGAAGGACACCACGCTGTGCACGGACAGGACCAGCGGCGTGGCCAGCGCGGCGAGGAGGCCGTAGGCCCGGCGGTAGTGCTTCCACTGCGTGTCCGAGCCTTCCCAGCCCAGCGCCATCACGGTGTAGATCTTCTTCTTGATCCCGGTGGCGCTGTCCCGAAGGGCGGCGATGTCGGGGATCAGGCCCACCACGAAGAAGACGATGCTGATGGTCATGTAGGTCGAGATCGCGAACACGTCCCAGACCAGGGGCGACTTGAAGTTCGGCCAGATATAGCGCTGGTTCGGGTACGGCATCAGCCAGTAGGCGAACCACATCCGCCCCGCGTGAATGAGGGGGAAGAGCCCCGCGGTCATGACCGCGAAGATGGTCATGGCCTCCGCGCCGCGATAGATGGACGTGCGCCACTTCGCCCGGAACAGATACAGCACCGCGGAGATCAGCGTGCCCGCGTGCCCGATACCGATCCAGAACACGAAGGTGGTGATGTACATCGCCCACATCTGCGGGGTGCGCTTGCCCGCCGCGCCCATGCCGATGTAGATCTGGTAGGACCACGCGGCGACGCCGCACGCCAGCGTGAGCGCGATGACGGTCATCCAGAAGAAGTAGGTATTACCGGGCATGCCCACGGTGCGGATGACGTCCCGGTTGACGTCCGCCCAGGTCACCTCTCGGGTGGGGCCGGGCGCGCTCATGCCTTGTGGCCTTCCGGCGCCGGCCCGCCGTGCCCCCGCACCACCTTCTTGAGATAGGTCACCGCGGGGCGGGTGCCGAGCTCTTCCAGGACGTGGTAGCCGCGCGCCGAGCGCGAGAGCTTGGACACCTGGGCCTTGTCGTCCTTGAGGTCCCCGAAGGTGATGGCCTGGGTGGGGCAGGTCTGCTGGCAGGCGGTCTTGATCTCGCCGTCTTTCACCGGCCGGCCCGCGTCGCGGGCGTGGTCCTTGCCCTCGATGATGCGCTGGAGGCACATGGTGCACTTCTCCATCACCCCGAGCTGGCGGACGGTGACATCGGGGTTGAGCTGGAGATCCAGGGGCGAGGGCCAGTGGTAGTAGAACCAGTTGAAGCGGCGCACGTGATACGGGCAGTTGTTGCCGCAGTAGCGCGTGCCCACGCAGCGGTTGTAGACCTGCCCGTTGAGTCCGTCGCGCGTGTGGTAGGCGGCATAGACCGGGCACACCGGCTCGCAGGGCGCCACGCCGCAGTGCTGGCAGAACATGGGGAGGAAGATGTTCTCCGGCCGGGCCGCCGGGCCCTCCTCCCACCGCTCCAGGCGCAGCCAGTGCTGATCGCGCCCGTACGCCACCTGCTCCTTGCCCACCACCGGGACATTGTTCTCCGTCACGCAGGCCACCACGCACGCGCTGCACCCGGTGCAGCGGTCGAGGTCCACCGTCATGCCCCAGCGGTGGTCGGGGTACGTCACCGGCGGGTACATGCTCGGGTGGCTGGCGTGCTCGGGCGGCTTGCCCCGCAGCTCCAGCTCGCGCGCGGCGGCCAGGCCCACGTGCTGCGCGATCTCGCGATGGTCCTGATCGAAGGTGCCTTGCGGGACTGCGAGCGGGCGTCGCCCCGCGCCCTTGGCGAGACTCACCTTCACGCCGAGATACGGAAGACCACCCGAGGCGGCCTCCGGCGCCGCCCCCAGGAGCACGAGCGGGTTGGCTCCGGTGTTGAGCCCGCGGGACTGGGCGTAGGCCCCGGGGAAAGCGTGGCCCTGCCCCATCGCCACCGCCACCGCCTCGGGATGCAGCGCCTCCACCGGATACGCGGGCAGGTCGACGCGGCCGTGGGGCGAGGTCAGCGTGACGAGGTCGCCGCGGGCGACTCCGAGCTTGGCCGCGGTGGCACTGGGAATCTCCACCCAGCCGTCCCACGTCACCTGGGTCATGGGGTCGGGCGCTTCCTGCAGCCAGGCGCGATCGGCGCCGCGGCCGTCGTAGAAGCGGCCCGAGGGGAACACGAGCAGGGCGTGCGTGCCGCTGCCCTCGAGCGCCGCCGGCTCCGCTCGGACTCGCGCGCCTTCCGGCCGCAGCGTCACCGCCGGCGCCGGCGTCTCGCGCCACACGCCGCCGCGCCGCAGCGACTCCTCCCAGAACTCGGCGAAGGGCTTGCCCTTGCCCAGATTCTTCGCCGCCGCCGTCCACTCGGCCTTCACGTAGTCGCCGAAGGTCGCGGCGCCCAGCGGGCCCTTGCCGGCCTCCACCCCGAGCGCCTGGCGTCCCACGGAAAGCAGGGTCCCGCCGACCGACTTGGCGTCCACCGGCCGGCCGCTGATCTCCACCGGCCCCATGGCGGGCTGCATGAGTCCGACCACGCCCTCCTCGGCCGCGTAGTCGCCCCAGCTCTCGAGCCAGTGCAGCGCGGGCAGCACGATGTGGGCCTTGGCGTTGCTCTCGCTGGGCCGATTGGCGAGGCTCACCACCAGCGGTACCTTGGCCAGCGCCTCTGCGAAGCCGGCCTTGGCGGGCATGGTGAAGACGGGGTTGACGTCGCCGAGGATCAGCACCTCGATCTCGCCCTTGGCCATGGCCTGCGTGAGCGCCAGCATCTCGGCGTACGCGCTCGCCTTGCCCAGCGCCGCATCCGCGCCGAAGCGGACGCGCTTGCCCACCGCGCCGATCGCCACGTTGAGCAGGTTGATCGCCACCTGGGTGTCGGTGGCATTGGTACCGGACACCGCCGCGCCCCCGCCGATGGCCAGCCCCGCCTTGGAAGCGGCGAGGTTGTGGGCCACGTGCTTGATCGTCTCCGCGGACACCCCGGAGCGACTCGCCACTGCGGCGACGTCCACGCCCTGCACGGCGGCGCCGAGCCCGCGGGCATCCACGCCGGGAGCGGCCAGTCCCTCGTCGAGGATGGCCTTGAGCATGGCCAGGGCCAGCGCTCCCTCGGTCCCCGGCGCGTTCCGCAGCCACTGATCGGCATTGGCCGCCGTCATGGACAGCCGCGGCTCCACGTGCACATAGGTGCCGGCGCGGCCCGCGGACAGCGCGTGCATCTTCGCGAAGTCCGCCGCGTGGGCGGTGGGGCTGAGCCAGGTCTCGAGGAAGTCCGCGCCGAACGAGACGAGGAAGCCGGTCTCCGCGATGTCATAGGTCGGAATGGCGTCGCGCCCGAAGCTCATCCGGTTGGCGGCACGCAGCGGCTCCAGCGCCAGTGGCTCGTAGGCCACCCGGGGGCGCGTGCCCAGCGCCTTCACCCATTCGTCCAGGAGGCGGGCGAGGCTGCCGGTCTCGAGCCCGGTGACCAGCGCGACCTTCTGCCCCGTCCGCGCCCGCACCAGCGCCGCGAGCTTGTCGGCGAGCAGCTTCTCCGCCGTCTCCCAGGGCGCCGGCTTGCCGTCCACCATGGCGCCCCGGAAGCGGTCGGGATGATAGAGCCCCTGCAGCGCCGCGTGGCCGCGAATGCACAACGCGCCCGCATTGACGGGATGATCGGGATTGCCCTCGAGCTTGATCACCCGGCCTTCACGGTTCTTGGCGAGCACGCCGCAGCCGGCGGGGCACTCCCGGCACACCGTCGCGAAATAGCTCGCGATGCCGGGGACGATATTGTCGGGGGGCGAGACATACGGGAGCAGACGCTCCGCCGTCCGGGTGCAGCCCCCGGCGGCCGTCGCCGCGCCGGAAGCGGCCACGATCTTGAAGAACGACCGCCGATCTAGACCGCTCATCGTGTCTCCCTGTTGATCCGGCGCTGCACGGCGAACCGGTCCGACCGGACGGTCAAAAACCTTGTGAACCCTATCACGCAGGAAAACTAAGTGTCAACAGAGTTGTGCGTTTAGCCGCGCGTTTCCAGGGTTTCGCGGGCCGCCTGCGCCGCAAAATCGATGTCCTCTTCGGTGTGCGCGAGGGAAACGAAGGCCGCCTCGAACTGGGAGGCGGCGAGGAAGACGCCGCGCCCCAGCATGCCGTGGAAGAAGCGGCCGTAGCGCGTGGTATCCGAGCCCTTGGCGGAGGCGAGGTCGACCACCGGCCCCGCCGTGAAGAAGCCGGTGAGCATGGAGCCGACGCGATTGACGGTGAGCGGCACGCCGGTGCGCTGGGCCGCGTCCGCGAGCCCCGCCTCGAGTCGGGCTCCCAGCGCCTCGAGGCGGCGGTAGGCGGCCGGATCTTCGAGCGCGCGGAGGGTGGCCAGCCCCGCGGCGACGGCGAGCGGGTTGCCGGACAGCGTGCCCGCTTGGTAGACGCCGCCCAGCGGCGCCACCTGCTCCATGAGGTCGCGGCGACCCCCATAGGCACCCACCGGCAGCCCGCCGCCGATGATCTTGCCCAGGCAGGTGAGGTCCGGTCGCACCCCGTAGAGTGACTGGGCGCCCCCATACGCGACGCGGAAGCCGGTGATCACCTCGTCGAACAGGAGCAGCGCGCCGTGGCGCGTGCACAGGTCGCGCAGCCCATTCAGATAGCCCGGGGCGGGCGGCACCACCCCCATGTTCCCCGCCACCGGCTCCACCATCACCACCGCGACCTCGTGGCCGCGCTCGGCCATGAATCGCGACACCGCATGAAGATCGTTGAAGGGCAGCGCCACGGTGAGCGCGGCCAGCGGCGCGGGCACGCCCCGGCTGTCCGGCACGCCGAAGGTGACACCGCCGGAGCCCGCCTTCACGAGCAGGCTGTCGGCATGGCCGTGATAGCAGCCGTCGAACTTGACCACGAGGTCGCGACCGGTGGCGCCGCGCGCGAGCCGGATGGCGCTCATGGCGGCCTCGGTGCCGGAGGAGACCAGGCGCACCATCTCCATGGAGGGCACCGCCCGCGCGATGAGCTCGGCCATCTCGACCTCGGCGGCGGTGGGCGCGCCGTAGCTCGTGCCGCGCGGGGCCGCCTCCGCGAGCGCTTCCACCACCGCGGGCGCCGCGTGCCCGAGAATGAGCGGCCCCCACGAGCCCAGGAAGTCGAGGTACGAGCGCCCGTCGACGTCCTCGATGCGCGCGCCGGAGGCGCGGGCCACGAAGAAGGGTGTTCCACCCACGCCGCGAAACGCCCGCACCGGGCTATTCACGCCGCCGGGAATCAGCCGCTGGGCGGACTGGAAGAGCGACTCGGACCGGGTCATGGCGCCTTTCCCCTCAGCGCGCGGCGCTGGGGACGGTGAACTCGATGGGCAGGAAATCGCGGGCCGCGGGATCCCAGGCGAAGGCGCCGGCGGCGGCGGGTCGGCCCGCCAGCACCGAGACCACGACGTACACCGCGTCCGGATAGGCGGGCTCCCCGTCCACGAGCGCGTTGCGCTTGTCGGTCTCGGAGAAGTATGCCCCGGTGTCGATGTGGGAGTGGTAGATGGTCGCCACCCAGTACCCGTCCGCTTCACGCCGGCCGATGGTGAGCAGATCGCGGGGATCGATGTAGTACGCGGTGCGGGCGTCGCGTGGATGCCGCGCCGGGTCCTTCTCGTGCAGCGCGTTCTGGATATTCCGGCAGGGCAGGAGCAGCCGGTCGGCCGGCTGGTCGCCGCGCGCGAGCACCACCCCGCAGCACTCGCCGGGATACTCGACGGCAGCCTGGGCCTCGACCCGAACGTACTCCTCCGGGGTCAGCGCGACACGCGGGTCTTTCACTCGCCTGGGCACGCGCTCCCGGCGAGGGCGGCCTGCCCCCCGGCAAGGGCGGGGATAATCGACACCTCGTCGCCGTCCTTCAAGGTGGTGTCGAGGCCCTTGAGCGCCTCGATGGCCTCGCTGTTGACGTAGATGTTCACGTGATGGTGAATCTGGCCCTGCGCGTTGCGGACCAGCCCCTTCAGTCCCGCGAACTGCGCCTCGAGCCCGTCGAGCAGCCCCTTGACGTCGGGGGCCTCGAGGGAGACGCGGTCTCGGTTGCTGGTGGCGCGGCGGAACGGCGTCGGAATATAGACCTGCACGCTCATGACGATGGCTCCTCAGAGAGGCACGCTGAGATAGCGCTCCCCAGTATCGCACAGCACCGTGACGACGATCTGGTCGGCCGGCATGCTCGCGGCGACCTGGCAGGCGGCCCACACATTGGCCCCCGCCGAGATCCCCACCAGCAGCCCCTCCTCGCGGGCCAGCCGCCGCGCGGTGGCGGTGGCGTCCTCGTCGCGCACGAGGAGGACCTCGTCCAGCACCGCCCGATTCAGCACCGTGGGAACGAACGAGGCGCCGATGCCCTGGATGCCGTGCGGGCGCGCCTTGCCGCCCTGGAGCACCGGCGAGCGCGCCGGTTCCACCCCGATCACCCGCACCGACGGAAGCCGCTGCTTGAGCACCTCCCCCACCCCGGTCACGGTGCCGCCCGTTCCGATGCCGGCCACGAACGCGTCCACCCGCTCGTCGGTGGCCTCGAGGATCTCCAGCGCGGTGGTCCGGCGGTGCGCCTCCGGGTTGGCGGGGTTCTCGAACTGGCTGGGCATGAAGTAGCCGGCGTGCTCCCGCAGCATCTCCTGCGCCGCGAAGACCGCCCCCGTCATGCCCTCGATGGCCGGGGTCAGATGAATCTCCGCGCCGTACCGCGCGAGCAGCCGCTGCCGCTCCACGCTGTAGTCGTCGGGCATGGTCAAGATGAGCCGGTAGCCGCGCACCGCACAGACCATGGCGAGCCCGATGCCGGTATTGCCGCTGGTGGGTTCCACCACGGTGGCGCCCGGCTTGAGCACCCCGCGACGCTCGGCGTCGTCGATCATGGCCACCGCGATGCGGTCCTTCACGCTGCCGCCCGGATTGAGCGACTCCATCTTCGCCAGCACGGTGGCGCCCCCCGGGCGCGGCAGCTGGTTGAGCCGGACCAGCGGGGTACCGCCCACGAGGTCGAGCACGGAGCCGGCCACTCGCGGCCGCCACGTCACTGCCGTCTTCTTCTGGGTCATGGGTCCCATCCCCATCGGGAACGCTGTTTCGTCGGCAAAAAAAGGGTGGCGGCGGCGGTCGCTCAGATGTGGTACATGGGCCGGGCGATGCTGCGCCGCTCCTCGGCTCGCTTCCGCAAATCCTCGAAGGTGACGCGATCGATGACGCCGGACACCGCCTCGTCGATCTCCCGCCAGAGCTCGGACAGGTCGGAGACGGGGTCCGGGGCCAGGCCCCGCCGCCCGCGCCGTGTCGGCTCGAGCCCGTTCATCGATCCCTCCACCGCGCGGAGGACGTCGCCCACCGTGACCTGTTCCGCGGCACGCGCCAGCCGATAGCCGCCGGCGGAGCCGCGCCGGGAGACGAGGAGCCCGGCCCGCGTGAGTCCCAGCAGCACCTGCTCGAGGTAGCGCTGGGGGATGTCCTGACGGGTCGCGATGTCCTGGATGGGCCGCAGGCCGCCGCCATCGGCCAGCGCCAGGTCGAGCATCGCCTTGATGGCGTACTCGCCCTTGGCCGAGATCCTCACGCGCGCCCCTGCTCGAGGAGGCGCGCCGCGTCCTTGGCGAAGTAGGTGATGATGATGTCGGCGCCCGCGCGGCGGATACCGGTGAGCGCCTCCAGCATCGCGCGCTCCTCGTCGAGCCAGCCGAGCTGGCCCGCCGCGCGGATCATCGCGTATTCCCCGGACACCGAGTACGCGGCCACCGGCAGGCCGAAGTCGGCCTTCACCCGCGCCACCACGTCGAGATAGGGCAGGGCGGGCTTGACCATCACGATGTCCGCGCCCTCGTCCACGTCGAGCGCGACTTCCCGCATCGCCTCCAGCGCGTTGGCGGGGTCCATCTGGTACGAGCGCCGGTCGCCGAACTGCGGGGTGGAATCGGCGGCCTCGCGGAAGGGGCCGTAGAAGGCGGAGGCGTACTTCGCCGAGTACGCCATGATCGGCGTCTCCGGATAGCCGCCCTCGTCGAGGGCCTCGCGGACGGCGGCCACGTGCCCGTCCATCATGTCGGACGGCGCCACCATGTCGGCACCCGCCTCGACGTGGGAGAGCGCGGTGCGCGCGATGAGATCCAGGGTGGGATCGTTCTTGATGCGGCCGTCCTCCACCACCCCGCAGTGCCCGTGGCTGGTGTACTCGCACAGGCACACGTCGGTGACCACGAGGAGGTCGGGGATGGTGTCCTTCACCGCGCGCACCGCCTGCTGGATGATGCCGTCCTCCGCGTACGCCTCGCTCCCGCGTGGGTCCTTGTCCAGGGGCAGGCCGAAGAGCAGCACCGCCGGGATCCCCATCGACGCCGCGTCCTTGCACTCCTTCAGCAGCTCGTCGATGGAGAGCCGGTACTGGCCCGGCATGGAGCCGATGGGCTCGCGCACCCCGCGCCCGTGCACGGTGAACAGCGGCAGCATGAAGTCGTCGACCCGCAGCGCGGTCTCGCGGACCATCTTCCGCAGGAGCGGCGACTCGCGCAGCCGGCGCGGGCGATAGAGCGGATACGGCATGGCTCAGCTCCTCCTTGGCGCGCGCTCGAAGTGGGCCGCGATGGCCCCCGCGAGCGCGGGAATCGTGTACTCGCCGGGCATGATGGCGGTTTCGAGGCCGTGCTCGGTGGCGGTGGCCCGGGTGATGGGCCCGATGCAGGCCACCCGCACGCCCCGCAGCAATCGCGGCAGCTCGCCGGGCGCGAACAGCGCCGCGAAGTGACGGACCGTCGACGAGCTCGTGAAGGTGACCACGTCGGCGCCGCCGCGCTCGAACAGTAAGCGCAGCTCTGCGGCGCCCGGGAGGGCGGGACGCGTGCGATAGGCGGCCACCTCGTCCACCCGCGCCCCCATGGCTTCCAGCTCGCGCACGAGAAGGTCACGGGTCTCGGCCGCGCGTGGCAGCAGGACCTGATCGCCGGTGGCGAGGAGTCCGCGCAGCCGCGCCGCCAGCCCCTCGGCCACGTACTCGTCCGGCACCACCGCCGCGGCCAGGCCCCAGTCGGCGAGCGCCTCCGCGGTGGCGGGGCCGATGGCGGCCACGCGCGCGGCGCCGAACACCTCCGCGCCCCGCCCGCCCTCGGCCAGCCGGCGGCGCGTCATCGCGACGCCGTTGACGCTGGTGAAGATCACCCAGCGGTACTCCCGCGCCCGCGCCAGCGCCGCGTCGAGCGCGGCCCAGGAATCGGGCGGCTCGATCACGATGGTGGGGACGAGGACGACGCGCGCGCCCGCCGCCTCGAGAAGGTCGTGGAAGGGACCGGCCTGGGCCGCGGCGCGGGTGACGATGACCACCTTGCCCGAGAGGGGCCGGGCTGTCTCCACGCTGCCTCCGCTCTCGCCGCGTCCCCGCATCACCGCCGTCCCTGCCCCCCCGTTGTCCTCGCTCACTCGCCGCCGCCCTCGCCGAGCAGGGCGCCGGCGCCGCGCGCGAGCAGCTCGTCGGCGAGCTTCTCGCCGAGCGCGCGCCCGGATGTGGGCGCTCCGCTCACCGTCCCCTCCAGCACCGTGGCCCCGTCCACGCTGGCCACCAGCCCTTGCAGCACGAGGGCCCCCGCGTCCAGCCGGGCCAGGCCGGCCACCGGCGTGTGGCAGCTGGCGCCGAGGCGCGCCAGGAAGGCCCGCTCCGCCTCGGCCTGCATCCGGGTCTCAGTGTGGTCCAGCGTCGCCAGAAGTTCAAGCAGCGGCCGCTCGCCCGCGCGGGCCTCCACGCCCAGGATGCCCTGGCCCACCGCCGGCGGGAACGTGTCCATCGGCAGTGGACGGGCGCCCGGGGGCGCCACCCCGAGCCGCCGCAGCCCGGCCTGCGCCATCACCAGCGCGTCGTAGTCGCCCGCGTCGAGCTTCCGCAGCCGCGTGTCGACGTTGCCCCGGATCGGCTCGGCGCGCAGATCGGGCCGGCACCGGAGGAGGAGCACGCGCCGCCGCAGGCTGGAGGTGCCCACCACGCCGCCCGGAGGCAGGTCGGCGAGCCCCGCGCCCCCGCGCGCGACGAGCACGTCGGCGGGATCCTCGCGCGGCGGGTACGCGGCCAGGGTGAGCCCGGCCGGCAGCAGCGCGGGCATGTCCTTGAGGCTGTGCACCCCCACGTCCACGCGGCGCTCGAACAGCGCCTCCTCGATCTCCTTCACGAAGAGCGCCTTGCCCCCGAAGTCGGCGAGGGCGACCTGGGCGAGCTGATCGCCCGAGGTCCGGATGGGAACGATCTCCACCTCGGCGCCGTGCGCCCGGAGCACCGCCGCCACCGTCTCCGCCTGGGCCAGCGCGAGGCGGCTGCCGCGCGTGCCGACGCGCACCTTCATCGGTCGTGCTCGCCCGTCGAGCGCCGGAGCCCGAAGATCTCCGACACCACCTCCGTCCACCGCCGTCCGTGGCCGTCGCGCGAGGAGTCGCGGAGCTTGACCACGGGGGCGTGCAGGACCTTGTTGACGATGGCCTGGGAGAGCCCCTCCAGCACCGCGCGCGTCTCCGCGCTGGCGCCGGGCAGGCGCGCGAGCGCCTTGTCGAGCTCGCCCCGGCGGATGGCCTCGAGCTTCTCCTTCAGCGACACGATGGTCGGGACCACTTCGACCTCGTGGAGGCGGCGGAGGAAGCGCCCCACCTCGCCGTCCACCATGATCTCCGCGCGCCGGGCCTCGCGCTGACGCTCACGCCGGTTGGCCTCCACCACCTGCTCGAGATCGTCCACGTCATAGGCGAAGACCCCATCGAGCGTGTTGACCGCGGCCTCGACGTTGCGGGGCACGCCGAGGTCGATGATGAAGAGCGGCCGCGGGCGCCGCGCGGCGACGGCGGCCCGCACCTCGGTCACCCGCACCACCGGCTCGGGCGCGGCGGTGCAGGCGATCACGATGTCCACCTCCGCCATCACCGCCGCCGTCTGCTCGAATGGCACCGCGGTGCCCGCCAGGGCCGCCGCCAGCTCGCGGGCGCGGGCCAGCGTGCGGTTGGCGACGTAGAGCGGCATCGCGCCCGCCTCCATGAGGAGACGCGCGGCCAGCTCCGCCATCTCGCCCGCGCCCACCAGCAGCACCGCCTTGCCGTCCAGGCGGCCGAAGATCTTCCGCGCCAGCTCCACCGCGGTGGAGGAGACGGACACCGCGAAGCGGCCCACCTCCGTCTCCGTGCGCACGCGCTTGGCCACGCTGAAGGCCTGGCTCATGAGGGCATTGAGCACGGGGCCCACGGTGCGGCACGACTGCGCGAGCGCGAAGGCATCCTTCACCTGCCCCAGGATCTGCGGCTCGCCGATCACCAGCGAGTCCAGGCTCGCCGCCACCCGGAAGGCGTGACGCACCGCCGCCTCGCCGGTATGCGCGAAGAGGTGGGGCTCGATGGACGCCAGCTCGACACCGCGATGCGCCCCCAGCTGGCGGAAGGCGGCCGCCCGCGCCTCGCCGGGCGCCTCCGCCACGCCGTAGACCTCCACCCGGTTGCAGGTGGAGAGGATCATGAGCTCCGCCGCGGTGCCCTGCGCGGCGAGCACGGCCACCACCTCGCGCAGCTTGTCCTCCTCGAGGGCGAGCTGCTCGCGCACCTCCACCGGCGCCGTCCGGTGGCTCATTCCCGCCACGAAGAGGGTCGGGGTCACGAGCCGTGGCGCCCCTGGAGCAGCACGCCCGCGCCCAGCGTGAGGAGGAGGGCGCAGAAGCCGGCGATGGCGAGGTAGGCGGCACGCCGCCCATGCCAGCGTCCGACCACCCGCCCGGCCAGGATGGCCGCGTACACCAGCCACATGAGGACGGAGAAGAGCGCGACCGGGTCGAAGGCGAGCACGCTCCCCCAGGCCGCGCCCGCCCAGAGCGCGCCCAGCAGGAGCCCGGCGGTGAGGAACGGGAAGCCCAGGGTCAGCGTGCGGTAGCTGAGGCGGTCCAGCGTCTCCAGCGCGGGCAGCCGGTAATAGATCGTCCCCGGGCGCTTCGCCTTGAGCTGGCGCTCCTGCAGGAGATACATCACCGCGCCCGCGAAGTTGAGTACGAGGGCGGCGAAGCCGAGCAGCGCCAGCGCGGCGTGAATCCAGATCCACGCGCTCCGGATCGTGGGCTCCAGGGCCAGCGCGCGGAGGCCGGTGGGCAGCGCCAGTCCCAGCCCCACGATCACCGGGAGCACGAAGGCGCCCAGCACCTTGACGCGATACACGCGCTCCGCCCAGAGCTCGAAGAGCACCGCGCCCCAGATCACCACCGAGACCAGCTCCGACAACGTGAGCAGCGGCAGCCGCCCCAGCTCGGCGCCGCGCACGCCGATGGCGAGGGTGTGGAAGAGCCAGCCCGCCTGGGTGAACAGGAGCGCCAGGCGCCAGAGGCCCTCGCGCCGTCCCAGGAGGTGGCCGAGCGCGGCCACCATCGCCACGATGTAGGCGGTGAGCGCGATGTCGTAGAGGACGGCGTTGATCACGGGTCACCGCGCCCCGGCCCCGCCCTCACGGGGCGGCGGTGAGATGGGCGAGCGAGGGCGTGCCGCGCCAGTACCCCTCGCGGGCCGCGTGAATGTCCAGATGCGGCGAGCTCCAGTCCTCCACCAGCGGCGACCCCGCATTCCAGCGCTGGCGCCGGTCCACGCCCTTGAGATAGCCGTGGCAGGACCGGCAGGCCTCGATGAAGTAGCCCTCGTCCACGCCTTCACCCAGGAGTCGCACCAGGTCGCGGGACTCCCAGCTCTCGCAGAACGGGCAACGGAGGCGGGGTGCGATCCAGGCGCCGCCGCAGAGATGACAGGAGAGCCGGCGGCGTCCGTCCTCGACGAGGTCCCCGTAGCCGGGCATGCCGCCGCACCAGGGGCAGACGCCCGGGGTCCAGATACCGTCCGGCAGCTCGCGCGTGGCCGCGAAGTGCTGCTCGAGCCCGGGCCGGAGCCCCGCGAGGGCGAGGAATGACACGAAGGTGGCGCCGAGCCCGAGGCGCTCGTCGCGCGTGGCCGCGCCGTCCTTGCCCGCGACGGGCATGAGGTCGCGCGGCCCCACTGCGCCCCCATCCCAGGCCGCCGCGAAGCGCTGGAGCGACTCCGCCGCGTCTCCGCCCAGCCCCGCGAGCTGCTCCATCACCGGCCCCACCAGCTCCTCGACCTGATCGCGTGGCAGCTCGGGATCCGCCTCCGCGGCCAGCGGCACCCCGCGCTCCCAGCGCTCGCGGCACTCGAGCGGCGACCACCGGAGGGGAGGCACCGACTCCTCGGGCCAGCGGCTCCACCCCTCCAGCACCACGGTCCAGAAACCCAGGGAGCTCGCGAGACCCTTGCGGCGGCCGAGCGCCTCCTCCCACTCACGTCCGAGCGCGGCGTGATCGATCATGGATCAGGCGCCGGGCGCGTCGAGGGCCAGCGCCTCGCCCGCGTAGAGGTTGAGGCTCTCCGGACGGAGATATCCCACCACGGTGATGCCGAGCTGCTCGGCCAGGCCCACCGCCATCTCGGTGGGCGAGGTGCGCGACGCCACCAGGGGCACGCCCATCCGCGCGGCCTTGAGAAGCATCTCGGAGGAGACCCGGCCGGTGGAGAGCAGGATGCGGTCGGTGGTCTCGAGCCCGCGCTGCAGCGCCTCGCCCTTGAGCTTGTCCACGGCATTGTGCCGGCCCACATCCTCGGCGAGGAGGAGGATCCGGTCAGGATCGGCCAGCGCGGCGCCGTGGATACCGCGCGAAGCCTGGTAGTGGACGCACCCAGAAAACAAGTCTTTCATCCGGGCACTTAGGTCGGCAGGCCTGACACGGAGCTTGGAGTCGAGTCGGCTGAAGAGCCGCGGGTCGATCCGGAAGGTGATGCCGCCTCCGCAGCCGGAGGTGAGGATACGCTCGGTGGGAAGGCTCACGGGCCCACTCAAGGTGACGTCGGCCCGTCCATCCACTTCCGAGACCGTGAGCGCGGTGACATCCTCCAGGCTCCCGATGACCTTTTCCATCCACAGATAACCCAGGACCAGGGACTCGAGTTGCATGGGCGAGCAGAGGAGGGTGAGAAACCGGTCACCGTTCACGTACACCGTGAGCGGCTGCTCCCGGACCACCGAGCCCTTGACCTCTTCCACGCGGCCGCGCTTCACCTCGAAGAAGGTCCTCATCGGGGGCTCCTCATGGCCACCAGCCTACGGCGGGGGCGTCCCCTAAGCAAGAAACCCCCCGGCGGAGGGCCGGGGGGCATCCGATCGCGACGTGTCGAGAGCCGGGGGGGCTCAGGCTCGGGCCATCACGATGACGTAGCGGAGGATGAAGCCGCCGACGAGGACGAGGACCGCGGCCAGGCCGCCCAGGACCTTGACGCGTCCTCCCACCAGATCCAGCAGCAAGCGGGAGCACGAGACCGGCGGCGACCAGTCCGCCCCAGAACAGCGGCGCGAACGTGCCCGAGGTGATGGGGGCGGCCGCCGAGCCCAGCAGCCCCAGGAAGGCGGCGAGGAGCACCAGCTCGAGGACCATCGCGAATCGGTCGGCGTGCTTGACCTTCCGGTACCCGACCCCGCCGGACTCGCCGGAGAGGAAGAGGAGCAGGGAGATCGCGGCCATGCCGGTGGACGCGCCGGAGGCGAGGAACAGCGCCCCCATCAGCCGCGCCTCGCTCCAGAAGGGCTGCGCGCGTGGCGCTCAGCAGCACGCCGGTATAGCTGGCGAGGAAGAACCCGAAGATGGTGCCCAGCAGGCTGAGCTTGCGACGGAGCGGCGCGCGCGCCTCGCCGCCCACCCAGGCCAGGGCAGCGGAGAGGAACGCGAAGAGCCCGAAGACCCCGAGCATCCAGGCGCCGATGGACATGGGGTCCCAGAACTTGAACGCGCCCATCATGTTCATGAAGCGACTGGGAGTGCCGAGGTCGAGGATGAGCAAGATCCCGCACAGGCCGATGAGCAGCAGCGCCAGGGTATAGCCGATGCGGAACACGCCGCGATCGCGATCGCTGCCGAAGTTGTCGGCGATGGCGGCGGTGAAGTACGCGCCGCCGGCGATGCCGCCGATGAAGAAGTACCAGACGATGAGGAGATGCCAGTCCGGCGTCTTAACGATCTCCATCGCCGCCCTCCCTTCCGCCGCGGTCGCGGAAGGCCATGACCGCGCCCACCCCGACGAGCAGCGCCGAGCCCACCGACAGGAGCGAGTCCACGAGGACGTTCCGCTGGGGCAGGAGCGGCTTCTCCGGGAGGTGGTAGGTGGACGGCGTGTCCAGGAGCAGGAAGAAGGCATTGAGCCCGCCGAGCGGGCCGTTGCTGTCGGCGCCGTAGAGCTGGGCGCCCGTGTAGCCCATCTCCTTGAGCTTCGCCAGGCGCTTCTCGGCCTTGGGCACCAGCTCGTCGCGGAACCCGAACTGGATGGACTCGGTGGGGCAGGTCTTGGCGCAGGCGGGGCCGAGCCCGTTGTGGATGCGGTCGTCGCAGAAGGTGCACTTGTTGGCGCGCCCGGTGTCGTGGTTGAAGGACACCACGCCGAACGGGCAGGAGCTCACGCAGTACCGGCAGCCGTTGCAGAGGTCCTGGTTGATGTTGACGGTGCCGAACTCGGTGCGGTAGATGGCGCCGGTGGGGCAGGCGTCGAGGCAGCCCGCCTGGGCGCAGTGCTTGCAGACATCCGACATGAGGAGCCACTGGAGCTGGCCGTCGGGCTTCGGCTTCTCGATGAAGCGCACGAGACGGTAGGTCTTGTCGGTGAAGTGAGACTGGTTCTGATAGCCGCCCGTCCACTCCGGCTGCTCGAGCGGCAGCTCGTTCCACTGCTTGCACGCCACCTGGCAGGCCCGGCAGCCGATGCAGAGCGACGTGTCCGTGAACATCGCGAGTGTGCGCGCCATGGCTAGACCACCCCCTTCTTGACGTTGCAGACGAAGGCTTTGGTCTCCTGAATGTAGACGGTGGGGTCGGCCACGGTCGCCGACAGGTCGTTGGTGATGTCGCCCTTGCTGCCCGGCAGGGCGTCGATGCCGTTATAGCCCCAGTGCCAGGGCACCCCGATCTGATGCACCTTCTTGCCGTCGATCAGGAAGGGCTTGAGCCGGTGCGTGACCATGGCGGTGACGTGCACCTTGCCGCGCGGGCTCGACACCGTGACCTTCTCGCCGTTGGTGATGCCGAGCTCCGCGGCCAGCTCGTGGCTGATCTCCGCGAAGTGGGAATGGAACAGCTCCGCCAGCATGGGCAGGTAGCGCGACATCACGCCGGACAGATGATGCTCGGTGAGCCGGTAGGTGGTGATGACGTACGGGTAGTCGGGGGAGCCCACCGGCGCCAGGTTGTTCTGCTGGTCCGGCACGTCCCAGATCTTCACCACCGGGTTGTTCTGCTGCTTCGAGAGCAGGTTCTTGGTGGGCGACTCCACCGGCTCGTAGTGCTCGGGGAATGGCCCGTCGTTGAGCGGGCCGAAGAAGGCGCCCACCAGATCGGCCCGCATGATGAACGGCTTGTCCCCGTTCTTGGCGTCCGGGGCCAGGAAGGCGTTGAAGTCCGGCACGTCGAGGCCCACCCACTTGCCCTTCTCTTCCGGCTTCGCGCCGGGGGCCTCGGGATCCCACCAGATGAGCTTCTTCCGCTCGCTCCAGGGCTTGCCCTGGAGATCGGCGGACGCGCGATTGTAGAGAATGCGCCGGTTGGCCGGCCACGCGAAGCCCCAGCCGTGCGCGAGGTAATCCTTCTCGTCGGCGGGCTTCCGCGCATTGGCCTTGTTGACGAGCTTGCCGTCCGGCCCTTCCACGGTGACGCCGGTATAGATCCAGCAGCCGCCGGCGGTCTTGCCGTCGTCGGTCATGTGGGCGAAGGAGTTGAGCGCCTGGCCCTTCTTGTAGACCACCTTGCCGTCCTTGTCGGTGATCTCCTCGGTGGCGAAGCCGTTGATCTCCTTCAGGACCAGCTCCATGTTGGGCTCTTTGGGATCGGTCGCCGAACTCGAAGCTCGCGGCGAGGAAGCCCTTGTCCCGCTCCTTCTGGGAGCCCGCGTACATCTTCTGCAGCCGCTTGGCCAGGCTCACGAAGAACTCGGCGTCGGAGGTGACGTCGCCGGGCGGGTTCACCGCCTTCTCGTGCCACTGGATGAGCCGCATGGTGTTGGTGAGCGAGCCGTCCTTCTCGGCGGCGGGCGCGGCGGGGAGGAAGAACACCTCGGTCTTGATGTCCTTGGCGCTGGCGCCGGGCGCCTTCCAGAACTCCGCCGTCTCGGTGATGAAGATGTCCTTCACCACCAGCCAGTCGAGCTTGCCCATGGCGGCGCGGGCCAGCTTGGCGTTGGGCCCGCCCACCGCCGGGTTCTGCCCGTCGGCGAGGAAGCCCCTGATCTTGCCCTTGTACATGTCCACGAAGATGTGTTGATGGCTGTAGGCGTCCGCGGAGGCGCGCTTGGGCAGCCACTGATAGCCGAACTCGTTGTCCTTGGTGGCGGCGTCCCCGTAGAACGCCTTGAGGAGGCTCACCATGAACTTGGGGAGGTTCACCCAGAATCCGCCCTTGGGCGTCACCTTCTCGAGATAGGTCTTGAGGTCCGGATGCAGATCCCGGAGCGGCATGGCGAGATAGCCCGGGAGCTCGTGGTAGAGCAGCTCCAGGTCAGTGGCTCCCTGCACGTTGGCATGCCCGCGCAGGGCCACCACGCCGCCGCCCGGCCGCCCGATATTGCCGAGGAGGATCTGCAGCATGCACAGCGCCCGGATGTTCTGCACGCCGTTGGTGTGCTGGGTGAGGTTCAGCGCGTAGGTGATGCTGCCGGTCTTCTCCGGGCCGCTGTTCTCGCAGTAGAGCTTGGCGACCTGGACGAACTTGTCCTGGGGGATGCCGCAGATGCGCTCCACCATCTCCGGCGTGTACCGGCTGTAGTGCCGCTTCATGAGCTGGAAGACGGAGTTGGGATCCTTGAGGGTGAGGTCGCGCTTGGGGTTCCCCTCCCCGTCGAGCTGATATTTCCAGCTGTCCCGCTTGTACGTCTGGGCGACGTGGGGGTCGTTGCCGCCCTTGCCGGTCTGCTCGAGGCCGGTGAAGAGCCCGGCCCCGTCGGTGGCGGTCTTGAAGGCAGGGTCGATGAGGAAGGACGCGTTGGTGTAATGGGTGACGTAGTCCTTGAAGTAGAGATTGTTCTGGATGGCGTAGCTGATGAGCCCGCCGAAGAACGCGATATTGGTGCCGGAGCGCAGCGGCACGTGGATGTCGGCCACCGAGCTGGTGCGAGTGAAGCGCGGGTCGACGTGGATGAACTTCGCACCACGCTCCTTGGCCTTCATCACCCACTGGAAGCCGACGGGATGGTTCTCGGCGAAGTTGCTGGTGGCCATGATGACGTCCGAGTGCTGGATGTCGATCAGGTTGGTCGTCATCGCCCCCCGCCCGAACGTGGTCCCCAAAGCTGGGACCGTGGCGGAGTGTCAGACTCGGGCTTGATGCTCGTGGTAGACGATGCCGAAGGTGCGGTTCAGCTTGGAGAGGAGGTAGCACTCCTCGTTGTCGATGCAGGCCGAGCCCAGGGAGGCGATGGCATCGAGGCGGTTGACCACCACCTCCTTGCCGTCCTTGTCCTTCTCACGCTCGATGAAGTGCTTCTCGCGCACCTCGTAGTAGCGCTTGGCGATCTCGTCGTACATCCAGGCCAGCGGCTTCTCCTCCCACTTGTCGGACCCCGGCGCGCGGTACAGCGCCTTGGTGGGCCGCAGCGGGTTGTTGGAGAGCTGAATGGTCGCCGCGCCCTTCGGGCACAGCCGCCCCAGCGTATGCGGCGTGTCCGGATGCCCCTCGATGTCGATGATCTTGTCGCCCTTCGAGTACACGAGCTGGATACAGCCCACCGCGCAATAGGGACAGACCCCGGGATGCACCTTCGCTTCCTTGATCCGAAGCGACGTCGCGGCGGCGGCCACCGGCTGGAGGTCGAGCGTGCCGGTGCCGACGGCGACGGCGGTCCCGGTGCTTCCCGCATACTTGAGGAAGTCCCGTCGTGAAAGAGTCATGGCACCTCTCCTCGTTGAGTGTGGGATGGCTCCGCTGCCGGGCATGCGGGGCACTGCGAGGGGCCCTGGGTGGTGGGAGCAAGCATTTGGGCTGGAGGATTGTATGGTCAGACCACCCTTGGTCGTCAAGGTTATCGGCGTTATAGAGACTGACGCTCTGCGTTAGGCATCCTCCCGCCCCAGGTGGGCGCGATCCCTCATATACGCGTCGTACCGAGCCTTGATCAGAACCTGGGCCTGGGCGATCTCGCCGGCTTCCAGCGCGCCGACGATCGCCTTCTGTAGCGGCGGGTCGACGATCCCGCCGCCCAGCACCGGATCGTAGTAGCGCCCGAGCTCGAGGAGGAGGCGCTTCACCCGCGGGATATCGTCCAGGTGCTCCTCGAGCTCGTGGATGAGGGTCAGGGCATGGTCCTCGCGCTTGCGCCGGCGGAAGCCCTTGTCCGGCGGCGGCGTCTCCGTCATCGGCCGTCGACCCCGTAGAGCACGCGGACCAGAAAGAGGCCCTGGGGGGGCGCGGTGGGGCCGGCTCTCCGACGGTCGCGACCCTCCAGGAGCTCGGCGATCCAGCCGGGCGCGCGGGCGCCGCGACCGACCTCCACCAGGCTTCCCACGATGTTCCGAACCATGTGGTGGAGGAAGCTGTCGGCGGAGATGAGCACGGCGAGCCGGTCGCGCCGGGTCAGCACCCGCGCCGAGCGCACGGTGCACGTGGGCGAGCGATCCCGACCCGCCGCCGCGCAGAAGGCCGTGAAGTCGTGCTTGCCCCGGAGGAGGTGGAGACCCTGCCCCATCGCGGCGGCATCGAGCGGGCGCGGGAGATGCCAGGCGTGACGGCGGAGGAACGGATCGGCGGTGGCCGCCCGGTCGATCACGTAGAGGTACCGCTTGCCCAGCGCCGAGCGCCGGGCGTCGAAGCCCGCGGGCGCCGGCCGCGCGTCCGTCACCCGCACCTGCGCCGGCAGCAGGGCGTTCAGCGCGCGGCGCAGCGCCTCCGGCGTCATTCCCGTATCGAGGCTGAGGCTTGCCACCTGGCGGAGGGCGTGCACGCCGGCGTCGGTGCGGCTGGCGCCCGTGACCTTGGGCGACGCCCCCTCGGGCACCGCCCCCACCAGGCGCGCGCAGGCGTTGATCAGCAAACCCTGCACGCTGACCTGGTCCGGCTGATACTGCCAGCCGTGGAGGTCGGTGCCGTCGTACGCGAGCGTGAGCCGGAAGGTCGCCGTGCCTGGTCCCCGCGGGTCAGCGGATCAGGAGCTCCGCGATCTGGACCCCGTTGAGCGCCGCGCCCTTGCGCAGCTGATCGCCCACCACCCAGAAGTTGAGACCGTTGGGCGTGGTGAGATCCGGACGGACGCGGCCGACGAAGCAGTCGTCCTGCCCCTCCACGTGCACCGGCATCGGGTAGCGCTGCTGCGCCGGCTCGTCCCAGAGCGCGAGGCCCGGGAAGGCGGCGAAGACCTCCCACGCGCGCGCCACTCCCACCGGCACCTCCGTCTCCACGTTCACCGCCACCGAGTGCGCGGTGAAGACGGGGACGCGCACGGTGGTCGGCGAGACGAGCAGGTCGGGGAGTTCGAGGATCTTGCGCACCTCGTGGACCAGCTTCATCTCCTCGCCGGTATAGCCGTTGTCGCCGAACTTGTCGATGTGCGGGATCACGTTGAAGGCGATCTGATGGGCGAAGTACCGGGGGACCATGGCCTCGCCGCGTGCCCACGCGAGGGTCTGCGTACGAAGCTCCTCCACCCCGTTCACGCCCGCTCCCGACACCGCCTGGTAGCTGGTGGCGATCACGCGCCGGAGCCGTCCGGCGTCGTGGAGCGGCTTGAGCGGCATGACGGTGACGATGCTGGTGCAGTTGGGACAGGCCACGATGCCGGCATGGCCCTTCACCGCGTGCGCGTTGACCTCCGGGACCACCAGCGGAACCGCGGGGTCCATGCGAAAGGCGCTGGACTTGTCCACCACCACCGCCCCCGCCTTGACCGCCACCGGCGCGAACTCCCTGGACTGGGCGGAGCCGGCGGAGAAGAGCGCGATCTCGACGCCCTTGAACGCCTCGTGGTCGAGCTTCTCCACGCGAAGCGTTTCCCCCCCGAAGGCTACCGTCTTGCCCGCCGACCGCTCCGACGCGAAGACCCGGAGGTCCTTCACGGGGAACTTCCGCTCCTCGAGGATCTTGAGCGTGGTTTGTCCCACCGCGCCCGTCACCCCCACCACCGCCACCCGCACCCCTGACGCCATGACTCGACCGTTTCTCCGTCGCTCGTGAGCGTCGCCGGTGGGCGACGCTAGTAGGACTTCTCGACTTCGCGGCTCACCAGGTCGCCCATCTGCTGCGTCCCCACCGGCCGGTCACCCGCCGCGCAGATGTCCGCCGTCCGATGGCCCGCCTCGAGCACCTTGAGCACCGCCGCTTCCACGCGATCCGCGTCGGCGCCGCGGTTGAGCGAGTAGCGGAGCAGCATGGCCGCGGACAGGATGGCGGCAATGGGATTGGCCACCCCCTTACCCGCGATGTCGGGGGCGGTGCCGTGCACCGGCTCGTAGAGTCCCCCCGTGTCGCCCAGGCTCGCGGAGGGCAGCATGCCCATGGAGCCGGCCAGGATGGCCGCCTCGTCGGAAAGGATGTCCCCGAAGGTGTTCTCCGTCACCAGGGTGTCGAAGTGGGTGGGCTTGTGCACCAGGGCCATGGCGCAGTTGTCCACCAGCACGTGCTCCACCTGCACCTGGGGATACTCGGCCGCCAGCCGGTTCACCGTGTCCCGCCAGAGCTGGGACACCACCAGCACGTTGGACTTGTCCACCGAGGCCAGCCGCTTCTTCCGCTTCATCGCCACGTCGAAGGCGGCACGGACGACACGTTCAATCTCGCGCGTCGTGTAGGACATGGTGTTGACGGCGCGCTCGCCCCCGCCCGGCAGCGCTTCGCGGCCGCGCGGCTCGCCGAAGTACAGCCCGCCGGTGAGCTCGCGGATCACCATGAGATCGGTGCCCTCGACCACCGAGCGCTTGAGCGGTGAGGCATCCACCAGCATGGGGAAGCACTTGGCGGGGCGGAGATTCGCGAAGAGGTCGAGCTCCTTGCGGATGCGCAGGAGCCCGCGCTCGGGTCTCGCCTCCTGGGGCAGGTTGTCCCACTTGGGCCCCCCCACCGCGCCGAAGAGGATGGCGTCCGCCTGCCGGCACACCCGCAGCGCCGCCTCCGGCAGCGGCCCGCCGGTGGCATCGATGGCGGCGCCGCCCACCAGGCCCCCCTCGAACTCGAAGGTGGAGCCGGTGGCTTTGCCCACCACCTCGAGCACGCGCCGGGCTTCCGGGGTCACCTCGGCGCCGATTCCGTCGCCGGGCAGCAGCGCGATCTTGTGGGTCATGGCCATGGGGCGTCTCTCCGGTGGTCCGGGTTCGGGGGCGTGCGCGTCAGTGCGCGTCCCGGGGGGCCTTGTCCGCCGGCAGTCCGCCCTCGCGACGTCGCGCCCAGAGGGGACGCGTGGGGCCGCTGAGCAGGTAGACGCCGAAGAGCGCGAACAGGAACCACTGCGGATGGGTGGCCACGATCAGCACCCCGAGCACCACCGGGAGGAGGAGCCCCACCGGGCGGCGCCGCGCGAAGTCGATCTCCTTGAAGCTGTAGTAGCGGAATGTCGAGACCATGAGCAGCGCCACGATGTAGGTGCCCACCGCGATGGCGCTGGCTTGCCAGCGCTCGAGCGGCTCGCCGTCGAGCAGGAGCACCACCGCGACCACCATCCCCGCCGCGGCGGGAGTGGGCAGGCCCACGAAGTAGCGACGGTCGACCACGCCGGTGTAGACGTTGAAGCGGGCGAGCCGGAGCGCCCCGCAGATCACGAACAGGAAGGAGCCCAGCCAGGCGGCGCGGCCCAGGGGCCCCAGCGCCAGCATGTAGAGCATGAAGGCGGGCGCCACGCAGAACGAGACGACGTCGGCGAGCGAGTCGAACTCCACCCCGAACTGGCTGGTGGTCTTGGTGAGGCGCGCCACCTTGCCGTCGAGCAGGTCGAGCACCATGGCCACGAACACCGACACCGCCGCCTCGGTGTACCGCTGCTGAGTGGTGAGGATGAGGGCCAGGAAGCCGCAGAAGAGATTGCCGGTGGTGAGCAGGCTCGGCAGCAGAAAGATGCCGCGGCGACGCTGCTCGCGCAGCTCCTGCCAGCGGCGCCCCCGCGCCCCGCGCCCCCCTTCGCTCGGAATATGCCGTCGTCTCATGATTCCCTCAGCATCCCCATGACGGTTTCCCCGCCCCTGACCCGATCGCCCACCTTCACGCGCAGCTCCGTTCCCGTCGGCACCAGCAGGTCCGTCCGCGAGCCGAAGCGGATCATCCCGTACCGCTGCCCGGCCAGGAGCTTGTCGCCCGGCCGAACCCGGCACACGATGCGCCGGGCCAGCACTCCCGAGATCTGGCGCACCGACAGCCGCGCCACGTCCGACTCCAGCGCGACCGTGCAGCGCTCGTTCTGTTCCGACGCCTCGGACTTGTAGGCGGCGAGGAAGCGCCCGGACACGTATTCCACATCCCGCACGATACCGGCCGCCGGGGCCCGATTCACGTGCACGTCGAGGGGAGAGAGGAAGATCGAGAGGCGCACCGCCCGGCCCACCCAGCGATCCTCGACCTCCACGACACCCATCACCTTGCCATCGGCGGGCGCCAGCACGGCGCCCGGCAGCGTGGGCACCACCCGCTCGGGATCCCGGAAAAAGGCCAGGAACGCGAGCGCCACCGCCGTGAGGACCCCCGCGGCGATGGGCCATCCCATCAGCGCCAGGATACACGCGGCCACCGCCGGAGGAAAGATGAACGGCCATCCCTCGGCGGCGACCGGTATGCGCACGAAGACCTCCCGCCCGCCGGCCCCTACTCCCGCGGCGGCTTGATCCAGGACATCATCTTCCGCAGCCGGGCCCCGACCTCCTCGATCGGATGCTCGGCATCCCGCTTCCGCATGGCGAGGAAGCCGGCGCGGTTGGCCTGGTTCTCCAGGATCCACTCCCGCGCGAACTGACCCGACTGGATCTCGGCGAGGATCTTCTTCATCTCCGCCTTGATCCGGTCGTCCACGATGCGGGGCCCCCGCGTGTAGTCGCCGTACTCCGCGGTGTCGGACACCGAGTAGCGCATGTAGGCCAGGCCGCCCTGGTAGAACAGGTCCACGATCAGCTTCATCTCGTGCATGCACTCGAAGTAGGCCACCTCGGGCTGATAGCCGGCCTCCACCAGGGTCTCGAAGGCGTTCTTGATGAGGTGAGAGACGCCGCCGCAGAGCGTGGTCTGCTCGCCGAAGAGGTCGGTCTCCGTCTCCTCCTTGAACGTGGTCTCGATGATGCCGGCGCGCGCGCACCCCACGCCCTTGCCGTAGGCCAGCGCGAGGTCCTTGGCCTTGCCCGACACGTCCTGGTACACCGCCACCAGCGCGGGCACGCCGGGCCCCTGGGTGAAGAGATCGCGCATCACGTGGCCGGGGGCCTTGGGCGCGATCATGGACACGTCCACGTCGGGCGAGGGCACCACCTGGTTGAAGTGGATGTTGAAGCCGTGGGCGAACATGAGCATCTTGCCCTTGCCCAGCGCCCCCTTGATGGACTCCTCGTACACCTGGCGCTGGGTCTGGTCGGGCAGGAGGATCATGATGATGTCGCCGGCGGCGGCGGCCTCGTTGACGCTCATGACCTTGAGCCCGGCCTTCTCGGCCCGGGCCCAGCCCTTCGAGCCCTTGTACAGCCCGATGACCACGTCCTGACCGGAGTCCTTCAGGTTCAGGGCGTGGGCGTGCCCCTGGCTCCCGTAGCCGATGATGGCCACCTTCTTGCCCCGCAGGAGGCCGAGGTCGGCATCCTGGTCGTAATAGATCTTGGCCGGCATGATGAGGGTCTCCCTTGGAGTGGTTAGTCCGCGAAACCGACGACCTTCGGATCCTGGCTCTGCGGGCGCGGCGGCCCGGGCCGCTTGCCCAGCTTCTCTTCCACCTTCCGCACGCGGTTCTTCGAGCTCCGCGCGATGGCCACCTTCCCCGTGCGCACCACCTCCTGGATGCCGAAGGGCCGCAGGAGATCGATGATGGCCTCGATCTTGCCCTCCTCGCCGGTGGCTTCCAGCGTGTAGGTGGTGGGCGTGACGTCCACCACCTTGGCCCGGAAGATGTCCCCGATGCGGAGGATCTCCGCGCGGGCGCCCGGCTCGGCATTGACCTTGAGGAGGAGCATCTCCCGCTCCACGTGATCCTCCTCGCTGAGGTCGGTCACCTTGATGACGTCGATGAGCTTGTGCAGCTGCTTGATCACCTGCTCGATGATGAAGGCGTCGCCGCGCACCACCAGGGTCATGCGCGACACGGTGGGGTCGAGCGTCTCCCCCACCGAGAGGCTCTCGATGTTGTAGCCGCGGGCGGAGAAGAGTCCGGCCACGCGCGAGAGCACGCCGAACTTGTTCTCCACGAGCACGGCGATGGTGTGCTTGCGCGGATCGTCGCCGTTCACGCTAGAATCCCGTCTGCGACTTGGCCGCGCGATCCCGGACCTCCCGGCTGGGAGGCGCGACGATCATGTCGGTGTTGGCCCCGCCCGCGGGCACCATCGGGAACACGCACTCGTGCTTGTCCACCCAGACGTCCACCACCACCGGGCCCGGGGTGGCGATCATCTTCTCGAGCGCGGGCCTCACCTCGCCGGGCTTGGTGGCGCGGATGCCGGTGCACCCGTAGGCCTCCGCCAGCTTCACGAAGTCGGGGCTGGGCCCGAGATCGATGGCGCTGAAGCGCTCCTTGTAGATGATCCGCTGCCACTGCCGCACCATGCCGTGCCCGCCGTTGTTGATGATGATGGTCTTCACGGGCAGGCGCTCCTCGTGGCAGGTGGCGAGCTCCTGGCTGTTCATCTGGAAGGACCCGTCGCCGTCGATGTTGACCACCAAGCGATCGGGGTTGCCCGCCTGCACGCCCATGGCGGTGGGGAGCCCATACCCCATGGTGCCGAGCCCGCCGGAGGTGCACCACATGCGCGGGTGCTTGAAGCGGTAGTACTGGGCCGCCCACATCTGATGCTGCCCCACCCCGGTCACCACGAACGCCTCTCCGTTGGTGAGCGTGGACAGCTCCTCGATCACGAACTGCGGCTTGATGACGTCCTCGCTCCACTCGTAGCGGAGGGGCTGATCGCGCCGCCATTCCGCGATCTGCTCCGCCCACTGACGCCGCGTCTCCTTCATCACGCCCGCGGGATAGGACTTCAGCTCCTCGCGCACCGCCTCCAGCAGCTTGGCGAGCACGCGCTTGCAATCGCCCACGATGGGGATGGCCACCGGGATGTTCTTCGAGATCGACGAGGGATCGATGTCCACGTGGATGATCTCGGCATGGGGGGAGAAGGCGTCCACGCGGCCGGTGACGCGGTCGTCGAAGCGCGCCCCCACCGACATGAGGACGTCGGAGTGGTGGACGGCCATGTTGGCGTAGTAGGTCCCGTGCATCCCCAGCATGTCCAGCGACAGCGGGTGCGCCATGGGGAAGGCACCCAGGCCCATGAGGGTCTGCGTGACCGGGAGCTGGGCCAGCTCCGCCAGCTCGAGCAGCTCCGGCGACGCATCGGCGGAGATGGCGCCGCCCCCCACGTAGAGCACCGGCCGCTTGGCCCGGATGAGCGAGCGCGCCGCCTTCCGGATCTGACCCGGATGACCGTCGTAGGTGGGATTGTAGGAGCGCAGGTGGACGGTGTCCGGATAGGAGAAGTCCCACTCCTTGACCAGGATGTCCTTGGGCAGGTCCACGTGCACCGGCCCCGGGCGGCCGCTCCGGGCGAGGAAGAACGCTTCCTTGATGGTGCCGGCGAGGTCGTCGCCGTCCTTCACCAGGAAGTTGTGCTTGGTGGCGGAGCGGGTGATTCCGACATTGTCGGCTTCCTGGAAGGCGTCGTTCCCGATGAGGTGCGTGGGCACCTGGCCGGTGAAGGCGACGAGCGGGATCGAGTCCATGAGCGCGTCCTGGAGCGCGGTCACCAGATTGGTGGCGGCGGGCCCGGAGGTCACCAGGCAGACGCCGACCCGGCCGGTGGTGCGGGAGTATCCCTCGGCCGCGTGGCCGGCGGCCGCCTCCTGGCGGACCAGGATATGACGGATTCCCTCGAAGTCGTACAGGACGTCGTAAATCGGCAGCACTGCGCCGCCCGGTAGACCGAAGATGAGGTCCACGCCTTCCTTCTTCAGTGACTCCAGCACGATCCGCGCTCCTGACATCTTCACCGCTTGGTCTCCCTTCCTCGTCGATCGTCGCTGCTCATGCGTACACTACCGCCGCCCCGCCGTAGCCGGGCATTCCTGGATGTCCTCGATGGCGCCACCATCGGGCGTGCCCGGCGGAGCCCGGCCGGCCGCTCACGCACGGCGCGCGCCTCCCCGACGGGCGGCCCGCTTCCCCTGTCGCACCATGCGCCTCGGCGGGCGCGCGGGCGTGCCCGCCGGGCGGGGCTCCGCGAGCTGCGCCTGGGCGGCGGCCATCCACGCCACCGGCACCGAGTAGGGCGAGCACGACACGTAGGTCATGCCCGCGCGGTGGCAGAACTCCACCGACGAGGGGTCGCCCCCATGCTCGCCGCAGATCCCGACCTTGAGCCCGGGCCGCGCGGCGCGCCCGCGCTCGATGCCCAGCTCGATCAGCTCGCCGACGCCCTCCTGGTCGAGCACCGCGAACGGGTCGGCGGGGAGCAGCTTCTTCTCCAGGTAGAACGGAAGGAACTTGCCGATGTCGTCGCGGCTGTAGCCGAAGGTCATCTGGGTGAGGTCGTTCGTCCCGAAGGAGAAGAACTCCGCGTGCTCGGCGAGCTTCCCCGCCACCAGGGCGGCGCGAGGGACCTCGATCATGGTGCCCACCGTGTAGGGAACCCGCACGCCCGCCTCGGCCTGCACCGCCTCCGCCACCCGCCGGGTCATGTCCGCGGTCAGCCGCATCTCCGCCACCGTGCCGGTGAGCGGGATCATGATCTCCGGCTCCACCGCCCCCCCGCGACGGACCACCTCACAGGCGGCCTCGATGATGGCCCGCACCTGCATGTCGTAGATCTCGGGAGAGGTGATGCCGAGCCGGCAGCCGCGGTGCCCGAGCATGGGATTGGATTCCTGCAGGGCCTCCAGCCGCGCCTTGATCTCGCCCAGCTCCTGATGCCGGGCCGGATTGATGCCGCGCGCGTCCAGCCGCGTGTACTCCTCGAGCACGTCCTTGTACTTGGGCAGGAACTCGTGCAGCGGGGGATCCAGGAGCCGGATCGTCACCGGCAGCCCCTGCATCGCGGTGAAGATGCCCACGAAGTCCTCCCGCTGAAAGGGGAGGAGCCGATCCACCGCCTTCTGGCGAGCCTGGGCGTCCCCGGCCATGATCATCTCGCGAACGATGGGGATGCGGTCCTCCGCGAAGAACATGTGCTCGGTGCGGACGAGCCCGATGCCCTCGGCCGCGAACTCGCGGGACTTCAGCGCGTCCTCGGGCGTGTCGGCATTGGCCCGCACCCGGGTGGTGGCGAACTTGCGCGCCCAGTCCAGCAGCTCCTTGAACTCGGGCGACAGGGTGGGATCGATGAGGGGGAGCGCGCCCAGCACCACCTCGCCGGTGGCGCCGTTCAGCGTGATGGTCTGCCCCTCGCGCACCACCGCGCGGCCCACCCGGAAGAGACCGCGCTCCTCTTCGACCACCACCTCGCCCGCGCCGACGATGCAGGCCTTGCCCCAGCCGCGGGCCACCACCGCCGCGTGCGAGGTGAGGCCGCCGCGGGCGGTGAGGATGCCCTGCGAGGCGTGCATGCCGGCGACGTCCTCGGGCGAGGTCTCCGCACGGACGAGGATGACCTTGTCCTCGCGCAGCGCCGCCTCGACCGCCCGGTCGGGGTGGAAGACCACCCTGCCGGTGGCGGCGGCCGCGGTGGCGGCCAGCCCCTGGGTCAGCGCGGTGTACTTGGCGCGGGGGTCCACCGTCTTGACGAGGAGCTGCTGCAGCGCGCCCGCGTCCACCCGGCGCACCGCGGCTTCGCGATCGATCAGCCGCTCCCGCACCATCTCCACCGCAATCCGCACCGCCGCGCCGGCGGTGCGCTTGCCGGCGCGCGTCTGCAGCAGGTGGAGCCGGCCTTCCTGCACCGTGAACTCCATGTCCTGCATGTCGCGGTAGTGCTTCTCCAGCCGGTCCTTGATGGCGACGAGCTGGGCGTACGCCTTGGGCATGCGCGTCTCGAGCGCGGCCAGCGGCTCGGGGGTGCGAATGCCCGCCACCACGTCCTCGCCCTGCGCGTTGACGAGGAACTCGCCGAAGAATCGGCGCTCGCCGGAGGAGGGATCCCGGCTGAAGCACACGCCGGTGCCGGAGGTGTCGCCGAGATTGCCGAAGACCATGGCCATGACCGTCACCGCCGTGCCCCAGTCGTCGGGCAGCCGGTGGATGCGGCGGTAGTCCACCGCCTTCTTGGCGAACCACGAGTCGAACACGGCGTTGACGGCGAGGCGGAGCTGCTCGGAGGGGTCCTGGGGGAACGGCCGCCCGGTCTTGTCCTGCACCAGGGCCTTCGCGCTGGCCACCAGCTCTCTCAAGATGGCGGGCGGCACGTCGGCGTCGGTGCGGGCGCCGGCGCGGGCCTTGGCCTCGTCGAGGAGTCGATCGAAGGCCTGCCGCTCGATGCCCAGCACCACGTCGCCGAAGATGGTGAGGAAGCGACGGTAGCAATCCCAGGCGAAGCGCTCGTTCTTGGTCCAGCGGGCCAGGCCCTCGACCGTCCGGTCATTGAGGCCGAGGTTGAGGACGGTGTCCATCATGCCCGGCATGGAGGCGCGCGCGCCGGAGCGAACCGACACCAGGAGAGGGCGCTCGGGATCCCCGAGCTTGAGACCCGCGGCGGCCTCGAGCCGCGCGAGAGCGGCCAGGACCTGGGGCCAGAGGCCCGCCGGCGGCTGCTTGCCGCCGTCCACGTAGGCCTTCCACGCCTGGGTCGTGATCGTGAAACCCGGCGGCACGGGGATGCCGAGGTTGGTCATCTCGGCAAGCTCGCAGCCCTTGCCGCCGAGGAGATCCCGGAGCGCGCTCGACCCCTCCGCCTTGCCGTTCGCAAAGGCGTAGACGTACTTGAGCCCCTGGGTGGCGCGCTTCGCGGGCCTCGCCCGCGAGCGCACGCGCGCCTTGACCTGCGCCATCGAGCGAGCCCTCCGCCGCCGAGACATGGGGACAGAAAAAGATAGGCCCATCCAGGGCCTGGAGTACGCGCTCATGCTACGGAAGGGGCCGGGGAATGTCAACGAATAATCTTGCCGCCACGCGGACTTACGCAGGACTGCGGTCGCGGAAACTCAGGCCCCCGGCCGCCTCTTTCGCGAAGGCGGTTCCGTCGCGCCGGGAACACGGCCTCCCGGCGTGCCCATGACCAGCCGCTCCACCGCCGTGAGATGGTCGAGCACGGCGCGATGAGCGCCGACCTCGTCGCGGCGACGGATCGCCTCCAGGATGCGCTGATGGTCCTCGTGGGAGCGGGTGGGCCGGCCGGGCGTATGCAGCGACTCCTCCCGGCTCTGGGTGAGGAGGTCCATGAGGGCGCCGTCGATGCGGCTGATCGCGCGGTTGTGGGCGCTGGACGCCATGGCACCGTGGAAGGCGGCGTCCTGGACCAGACCCGTGCGGCCCTGCGCGATCTCCTTCGCCTGCTCCTCGAGGATGCGCGCCATCTCCGCGATGTCTTCGGGCGTGGCGCGCCGGGCGGCCAGGGCGGCGATGGCGGGCTCGAGCAGGCGGCGAGCCTCGAAGAGCTCGCCCACCGCCTCACGATGGGGCAGGATGACCAGGGCCAGCGGCTCGATCAGGGTCTCCACCGAGATGTCGCGGACGAAGGTCCCCTCCCCCGCGCGGATCTCGATGAGCCCCCGGCTCTGCAGGGCCCGGAGGGCTTCCCGCACCGACGTGCGGCTGACCATGAACTTCTCGGCGAGATCGCGCTCGGGCGGGAGCTGATCGCCGGACTTCAGCTTGCCTTCCGCGATCAGCTGCTTGACCTGGCGGACGATCTCCTCGTAGATCCGGGTGCTCTTGACCGGCTCGATGTCCATGCTAGCCGGCGGTGGCCTCGCCGCCGGCCGCCGCGGCCCGCCGGCGGACGGTGAGCCAGCCGATCAGGATGATGGCGCCCGCCAGCCCGAGGCGCAGCGCCCACTCCACCACGTCCGGCACGTCGCCGAGCCGGCTCACCACGAAGTGGTCGTGCACGAGCATCTTGCCCGCCACCTCGCCCAGGATGCCGCCCGCGATGAGAATGATCCACGGATAGCGGTTCATCAGGTTCGCGAGCACCCCGCTGCCCCACACCACGATGGGGATGCTGAGCGCGATGCCGAAGACGACGAGGCGCATGTCGCCTTCGGCGGCGCCCGCCACCCCGATGACGTTGTCGAGGCTCATCACCACGTCGGCCACGATGATGATCCAGACCGCCTCGGGGAGCGTGGTCCCGTGACGCACGTGCCCGTCCCCGCCCCCGTCGGACTGGCGGACGAGCTTGATCGCGATCCAGATCAGGAGCAGGCCGCCCACCGCCTGGAGCAGCGGGATGCCCAGGAGAAAGGTGATGATGCCGATGAAGAGGAGCCGGAGGCCCACCGCGCCCACCGTGCCCCAGATCCGGCCCAGGAGCTGCTGGCGCTTGGGCAAGGTGCGCACCGCGAGCGCGATCACGAGGGCGTTGTCGCCGGCCAGGGCCAAATCGATGAGCACGATCTTCAGGACGCCGAGCACGAAATCGAAATTCACGAGTCCCCCGTCACGATCCGGCTATTCAGCGGCGGCGGGCACCGAGGACCGCCGGAGCCGGCGGCGGTACGCGGCGACCAACGGCAGCGCGAAAAAGAAGAGCGCCGCCACGGTGATCACACCTGAGATCGGGCTCGCCAGGAAGATCAGGAGCGATCCCTGCGACATGATCAGGCTCTGCCGCAGCGCGTTCTCCGCGAGATCCCCCAGGACGAGCGCCAGCACCAGGGGCGCCAGCGGATAGTCCAGCTTCTTGAACACGTAGCCGATGACGCCGAACACGAGCATATACCAGATGTCGATCATGCTGCTGTGGACGGAGTAGGCGCCGATGGCGCAGACGCTGACGATGAGCGGGGTCAGGATGGCGAACGGGACCCGCAGGATGGCGGCGAAGAGCGGAACGAAGGCCAGGACCATGATCACGCCGATGATGTTGCCGGTGTACATGCTCGCGATGAGGCCCCACACGAAGTCCGGCCGCTCCTTGAAGAGCATCGGGCCGGGCTGGAGCCCCCAGATGATGAGCCCGCCCAGCATGACGGCGGCGGTGGGGGAGCCGGGAATGCCCAGCGTGATCATGGGGAGCAGCGCGGCCCCGCCCGCGGCATGCGCAGCCGTCTCGGGGGCCACCACGCCCTCGATGTCCCCCTTCCCGAAGCGCTCGGGGTGCTTCGAGAACCGCTTCGCGAAGGCATAGCTCATGAAGGACGCGGGCGTCGCCCCGCCGGGCTTGAAGCCCATCCAGAAGCCAATGAACGCGCTCCGGATGAAGGTGCGCGAGTACTGGGGCAGCGTCTTCCACGTCTGCCAGACCACCTTCGGGTTGATCCGCACCGCCGCGCCCCGAAAGGCCAGCCCTTCCTCCATGGTGAGCAGGATCTCACCGATCCCGAACAACCCGATGACCGCGATGATGAAATCGAAGCCCTTCATCAGCTCGGTGAAGCCGAAGGTGAGGCGGAGCGCCCCCGTCACGATGTCGAGCCCGACGGAGGCGAGGATGAAGCCGATGAGAATGGCCACCAGCGACTTGAGCGGGTTGCCGCCGCCCAGGCCGATGAAGGACGAGAAGGTGAGGAGCTGGATGGCGAAGAACTCCGGCGGCCCGAACTTGAGCGCGATCTCTGCGAGGATGGGGGCGAAGAGGGTGATCAGCACCACCGAGAACAGCGCCCCCACGAAGGACGAGGTGAAGGCCGCGGTCAGCGCCTGGCCCCCTTCCCCGCGCCGGGCCATGGGGTACCCGTCGAAGGTGGTCGCCACCGACCACGGCTCCCCCGGGATATTGAACAGGATCGAGGTGATGGCTCCGCCGAAGAGCGCCCCCCAGTAGAGGCTCGTGAGCAGGATGATGGCCGAGGTCGGCTCCATCGAGAAGGTCAGCGGCAGCAGGATCGCGACCCCGTTGGCCCCGCCCAGTCCCGGCAGGACGCCGATGACGGTCCCCAGCGTGATCCCCACCACCGCGATGAACAGGTTGTAGGGAGTGAGGGCGACCTGGAAGCCGAGGAGCAGGTTCTCGAATCCCACCGGTCAGTAGCCCAGCCAGGCTTCCAGCGGGCCCTTGGGCATGGGCACGAGGAACCAGCGCTCGAAGACGACGAAGGTGACGACGGGGAAGGCCACGCTCATGACGGCGACCGCGAGCCAGGAATGTCGCCCGATCCAGCGCATGTACAGCGCCATGTACAGCGCGGTGGCCACGTAGAGGCCCAGGAACTGAGTGGCCATCACCGCCGCGGTGGCCGGCAGCAGCACCTTGAGCACCGGGCCCACGCCGTCGCGGCGCACGAACGGCTTGCTCGTTCGGTTGCGCCAGGCCTGGATGGCGATCGCCAGGCAGCAGCCCAGGAGCAGGAGGGCGAGCCAGAACGGAAAGAATCCGCTGCGGGGCCCATCCGTGCCCCAGCCGACCCCCAGCCGCAGCGCGTCCGCGAGGACGAGCACGCCCACGACCATCAATGCCAGCGCGGTCACCACGTCGGCGGTGCGCATGCCCCTCCGCATCCGCGGCGTCCGGGGCAGGCCCGCTCCCCGGTTCGCGGGCCGGTCTCCCTTACTTCAGCAGTCCGCCCTTGCTCATGAGGTCGCGGTGGGTCTGCTCCGCCCCCTCGAGCCACTTGACGTAGTCGGCGCCCGTCAGCCACGACGGCTTGAGTGCGCCCTTGGACAGGTAGTCCTTGAACTCCGGCGTCTCGTACACCTTCTTGAGAAAGCCCTGGTACCACTCCACCGCGTCCTTGGGCATGTCGGGAGCCCCGAAGATCCCGCGCAGCATCAGGTAGGCGATGTCCGCTCCCAGAGCCTCCTTGGCGGTGGGGATCTCCTTCCAGTCCGGATCGGAAATCCGCGCGGAGTCGAACACCGCCAGCGGCCGCACCCGACCCGCCTTCCAGTGGCTCACGCACTCGGCGGGGTTGTTGACGGTGGAGTCGACGTGCTTGCCCACCAGGTTCACGCACACCTCGCCGCCGCCCTTGAACGGCACGTAGGTGAACTTCACCCCCTGCGACTGCTCGAGCAGGATGGTGATGATCTGGTCTTCCTGGGCGGAGCCGGTGCCGCCCATCTTCATCGTCCCGCCCTTTTCCTTCACCGCGGCGAGATACTCCTTCGCCGTCTTGTACGGCGTCTCCGCGTTCACCCACAGGATGAACTCGTCCAGCGCCATGCGCGCGACGGGCGTGAGCTCCTTCCAGTTGAAGGGCACCCCGGTGTGCAGCGGCGTGGTGAAGAGATTGGACAGGGTGATGATGATGGTGTGGGCGTCACCCTTCTTGCCCTTGACGTGGAGGAACCCCTCCGCGCCCGCCCCGCCCGACTTGTTGACCACGATGATGGGCCGGGGGGTGAGCTTGTGCTTCTCCGCGATGCCCGCGATGAGGCGCGCCATCTGGTCGGCCCCGCCGCCCGTGCCCGCGGGGATGACGAACTCGATGGGCTTGGTCGGCTCCCAGGCGGCCCACGCCGGCGTCACCGGGCTCGCGGCGAGGATCGCCGTCCCCACCACGAGAGCGCCAATGGTTCCCACGAAACCCCTGCTCATGACCCATCGCCGTTGACGTCTCATGCTGTGTCCTCCACGCGACTGGTTGGCGGGCCGCTGGCCGACGTCATCGCCGGGTCAGTCCCGATCCGGCGGGACGTGACCCAGCACAGCCTGACACTGAAACCAGGGAACATCCCATCCGGATCCCGGACCCCGCGCGAGGCGGAGCTCAGGGGGCGGGAGCGACTTCCCGCTTCTCCTTCCAGAAGGGGATGACCCCCGGGATCTCCCACTTGTTCCACATCTCGTCGACCTTCGCCTGGAAGTAGTCGAGATCCTCCTCGATGAAGTGGGCGAAGCGGCCCTGCTTGAGGAGATACTCGCGCACCGGCTTGCGCGGCCGGCCCTCCGCGATGGCCTTGGACTTGCCGTAGTGCCGCACCACCCCGTCCTCGACCTCGTAGAGCGGGAAGACACCGGTCTCGACCGCGAGCTCGCCCAGCTCGTGCGAGAGCATGGGGTCGTAGTCCCATCCCTTCGGGCACGGGTCGAGGGAGTGGATGAAGGTCGGCCCGCCGATGGACAGCGCCTTGCGGACCTTGTTCATCATCTCCACCGCATACGACGCGTCCACCGTGGCCACGTACCGGCACTCAGGATGGCCGGCGGCGAGCATGCCCGCCATGTTCTTCTTCCAGCGCGTGTGGATCAGCCGCTTCACGGAGCCGGGCGGGCTGAAGGTGGTGTTGGCCCCGTAGGGCGTCGAGCCCGACAGCTGGATGTCGGTATTGGCGTAGGACTCGTTGTCGTACATCAGGATGAGCGAGTTGTACTCCCGATGAGTGAGCGTGGCCGAGATCGCTCCCAGGCCCATGTCGGCGCCGCCGCCATCGCCGCAGAAGGCGATCACGTTGATCGGCTCCGCCTTCATCCGGCCCTTCTTCATGAGGGCCTTCAGACCGGCGGCGGTGCCGAGCGCGGCCGAGCCGGACGAGCCGAGCTGGGTATGCATCCACGGCACCACCCAGGGAGTGGTGTAGTACGTGGTATTGGCCACGTACATGCAGCCGGTGGCGCCGAGCACGATGGTGCGCGGACCGGCCGCCTTGACCATGAGCTTCATCACCAGCGCCGACTCGCACCCCTGGCAGGTGCGGTGACCCGAGGTGAAGTACTCCTCGATGGTGACCTTCTTGACGCCCTTGAAGGGCTGGAGGAGCTGGGTCGCGTTCGTGAAGGCCTCAGCCATATCGATCTCCTTACTCTCGGACGCCGAGCCACTGCGTCTTGAGGGGGGACTTCCCGGTCTTGGCCGCCTCGTAGCAGAGATCGGTGGCCTTGTAGACGTCTTCCAGCGTCACCTCGCGCCCGCCGAGGCCGCAGATGAAGGACAGGAGCGGCGGCCGCTTGTCGGAATTGTACATGGCGGCGCGGATCTCGTTGGCGACGACGCCCGAGCCGAAGGGCGAGCCGAAGGAATAGTCGCGGTCGATGACCCCGATGGCCTTGGCCCCGGACAGCGCCGCCACCATCTTTTCCGTCGGGAAGGGCCGGAACCAGCGGGGCCGGATGAGCCCCACCTTCTTGCCCTGCGCGCGCATGTTGCGGATGCCGACCTTGAAGGGCAGCGAGATGGTGCCCATGCCCATGAGGATGACGTCGGCGTCCTCCGTCATGTATTCCTCGAACCACGGATTCTCGGGACCTCGGCCGAACTCCTTGCGGAAGTCGGCATAGGCCTCCTCGATCACGGTGTAGGCGCGATTCATCGCCTCGTTGTTCTGGCGGCGGATCTCGATCACCCAGTCCTCGTTGGCCTGGGGAGCCACCGTGATGGGATTGTCGGGATGGAGCTGCAGGTCGCCCCGGTCGTACTTGGGGAGGAACCGGTCCACCTTGGCCTTGGTGGGCACCTGGACGATGGTCTGGGAATGGGTGAGGAAGGCGCCGTCCGCCGAGATCGCGATGGGCAGGAACACCCGCCGGTCCTCGGCGATCCGGTACGCGAGGAGCGTGGTGTCCAGCATCTCCTGGGCGGTGTCCACCCAGATGAGCAACCACCCCAGATCGCGGACGACGAGGGCGTCGTTGTGCTCCACCCCGAACGCGCCCGGGTCATCGAGGGCGCGGTTTCCCACCATGCACACCATCGGCACTCGGAGCGGCGGGGTGACGGTGAGGCACTCCATCGCGTACATCCAGCCCACCCCGGACGAGCCGCAGAACACCCGCGCCCCCACGGTGGAGGCGTGCTTGACGATCTCGAACTGGCTGTGCTCGCCCTCCGCCACGATGTACTCGGCCACCAGAAGCCCATTGGAGATCTTCTTGGCGATGGCCTGCATCACGGTGTCGTAGGGGCGAATGGGATACGCCGTCACCACGTCGATGTCGGCGAGCGTCAGGGCCTCCGCGCAGGCCTCGCTCCCGGAGATGAGCATTTCCTTGTCATCGGTCACTACCGGCTTGGTCTCGACGGCCATGGATATCTCCTCGCGCTAGACTTTCTTGGCGGCGTTCTCACCGGGGATGCCCGCGGTGATCTCGGTGCCGCCCTGGTCCATGTCGTGCTGGATCTCCTGCTCGTACTGGCCGCGGAACCGGAAGCCGTGCGAGCGCACGATGTGCGACTTGTCGTTGATCTTGCCCGTCATCCACGCCGTGTACTGGCCCTTGTCCTTCCGCCACATCTCCCACTGGCTGGCATTGTCCTCGAAGGAGGCCTCGTTGACCATGGTGATGCAGTCCTTGGCCGGGCACACCGCCTCGCACACCCCGCAGCCGCAGCAGGACTCCATGTTGGCGTCGTAGAGCCCGTCGGAGGTCACGTCGAAGCAGGAGTCGGGGCACTGGATCCAGCACAGCGTGCACTTGACACACTTGTCGAAGTCGATCACCGGCCGCATGGTGCGGGTGGTGAACTTCTTGAAGTATGGGTTGCGCTCGGGGACATAGCCCTTGCCGTCTTCCATGGGCTTCCCGACGGGAATGGCCGGGATGCTGACCCCTTCCCGCATCTCCCACCACTTGGGCTTCTCGAAGGAGAACGGCGTCTCCGTATTGCCCTCGGCGACCTTGACCGCGCGTGTCTCCAGCCGGTCGTAGGTCTTGCGGGCGGACGCCACCTTGAGATCCGAGCCCCACTCCGCCTCGGCGATCGCCGCGCACACCGCGTCCAGCGACAGGAAGCCCGGCTGAATCTTGGCCAGAGCGCCCAGGATGCGAGCCTCGGTGTGATCCTCCTTGAACACCCAGAGACCCGAGAAGGAGGCCTTGGCGCGGATGAGGGCCAGGTTGTACGGAGTGTCCTTCTTGTGGATGTCCTTGAGGAGATCGCCCGCCTGCTGGAGGGAGGTCATCAGCAGGGTGCCGTTGGGCAGGGTCAGCTGGTTGATCGGCTGGAGGCCGTACCAGGCCCAGGACTCCACGCCCTTGGCGAGGGTGTCGTCCACGCAGATGGTGATGTCCACTTCCTTGGGCTCGTACCGGGCCATGTTCTGCTCGAGCTCTTCCTGAGTGTCGGCGACGATGGCGAAGTCCTTGGCGGGGATGCCGTTCCGCTGAGGGCTGTCGCCGTAGCGCCCGAAGGCGATGCCCCAGCGCCCGGCCTTGCGGGCGGACAGCACGATCCCGCGCACGATGCGGGCGGCCAGGTTCTTCTGGAAGATGCCGCGGTAGACGACCTCGCACGTGAAATGCGCCATGCTTGCCTCCTGATGAAAGGACGAGACGCCTGCGAGCCTACCCGGTCCTGCTGCGAGCCCTGGTAGGCTGGTCGGACCATACTATGCCCACGCGCCCGAGAAGTTTGCAAGCGAGGAAGTGATCGGGACGGCAGGCCACCCGGAACAGCTTTCGGACTGGGTACTTAGCAGCCAACGCCTCAGGCGCCGGCTGAGCGCACCATCCCGCTGAAGTACCGGTGGACGGTGTCGTCGTCCGTGAGCTCCGGATGGAACGCGGCCACCAGCACCGTGCCCTGGCGGGCCATGATGCATTCCCCCTGGTGGGCCACCAGCGGCGTGACCGCGGGCCCCAGGCGGCGGATGCGGGGCGCCCGGATGAAGACGACCTTGAGCGGCGCCGGGCCCGACCCGAGATCGGCGGTCACCTCGGTCTCGAAGGACTCCTTCTGCCGGCCGTAGGCGTTGCGCTCGGCGGTGATGTCGATCAAGCCGAGCGAGCGCTGCGGCGGACTCTCGACGTCGCGCGCGAGGAGGATGAGCCCCGCGCAGGTGCCGAAGATGGGCTTGCCCCCGGCGTGGAACTTCTCGAGCGCCGGGAAGAAGTCCCAGGCGTCCATGAGCTTGAGCAAGGTCGTGCTCTCGCCGCCGGGCATGATGAGACCGGCGAGCCCGTCCAGCTCCCCCGGCTTGCGGACCTCCCGCCACGGCACGCCGATCCGCTCCAGAGCCCGCGCGTGCAGCGCGAAATCCCCTTGCAGCGCGAGCACGCCGACCGTCACGCCCGGCGCTCCCGGAGCCACGCCAGCACGGTCTCCGCGTTCCGGTCGGGCGGGAACACGGGGTACCAGACCGTCACGATGCGGCCGCCCTCGACGTACCAGGCCATGCGCTTGATGAGGGTGGCGGGCCCGCCCGTCGGCGTGGCGAACTGGAAGGTGGGGAGCGTGAGTGCCTGGGTGAGCTCGAGGGCGGCGTCGCTGAGGATCTCGAAGGGGATGTGGTTGCGCTCCACGAACTCGCGCTGGTACGCCGTGTCCTGCGTGCTCACCGCGGCGATGCGGACGCCCAGGGCGGCGAACTCCGCGGCGAGGTCGCGGAAGCCGCAGCTCTGCGGGGTGCAGCCCCGCGCGCCCGGAATGGCGTCCCACTCCGGGCCGGCGGGGCGTCCTGCCTCGCCGGTGCGCGGATAGAAGAACAGCACCCCGGGCTCCGCCGACCAGAGACGGAGATCCACCGAGCGCCCGGAGGTGGCCGGCAGCGTCACCGCCGGAACCGCCGCGCCCGGGAGATGGGCGGTCGCCCCATCGTCCACGGGCACGGGCAGCCCCGCCGGCAGCGTGTGGAGACTTCCCGTCACTACCAGCCTCGCGTCTGCAGGAGCTCCGACTCCTTGAGCTTGGAGGTCTCGATGCCGGGCATCGCCTCCCCCAGCTCCTCCGACACCTTCGCCAGCACGTCGGCATCCTTGAAGTGGGTGGTCGCCTGCACGATGGCCCGCGCGCGCGCGGCGGGATCGGACGACTTGAAGATGCCGGAGCCCACGAACACCGCCTCCGCTCCGAGCTGCATCATCAGCGCGGCGTCGGCCGGGGTGGCGATACCGCCGGCCGAGAAGTTCGGCACCGGCAGCTTGCCCTCGGCGGCAATGAGGCGCAGCAGCTCGTAGGGCGCGCCGAGGTTCTTGGCCTCGGTCATGAGCTCCTCCGGCCCCAGCGCCTTCAGCCGCCGGATGCCCGACACCACCGCGCGCATGTGCCGCACCGCCTCGACGATGTTGCCCGAGCCCGCCTCGCCCTTGGTGCGGATCATCGCGGCGCCCTCGCCGATGCGGCGAAGCGCCTCGCCGAGGTCCCGGCAGCCGCAGACGAAGGGCACCTTGAAGGCGAACTTGTCCACGTGGAAGTGCTCGTCGGCGGGGGTGAGGACCTCGGACTCGTCGATGTAGTCCACGCCCAGCGACTCCAGGATCTGCGCCTCGACGAAGTGGCCGATCCGGCACTTGGCCATCACGGGGATGGACACCGCTTGCTGGATCTCCTTGATCTTCTTCACCGGGGACATCCGCGCCACCCCGCCGTCACGCCGGATGTCGGACGGCACGCGCTCCAGCGCCATCACCGCCACCGCGCCGGCGTCCTCGGCGATCTTGGCCTGGTCGGCATTGGTCACGTCCATGATCACGCCGCCCTTGAGCATCTCCGCCAGCCCGACCTTCAGTCTCAGTGTTCCCGTGTCTGCCATTGCCGTGGTCTCCTTTTCTGGATTGACTGCCGTGGTGCCGTCAGTTCCCGCCCAGTCGGGCGAGAAGGTGCGTCTTGGCCGCCGGCCACTCCGCCTCGAGCAGCGAGAAGGCCGCGGTGTCCCGGATGCCGCCGTCCGAGGCGGGACGGTGGGCGCGAAGCACGCCGTCGAAGCGAGCCCCGATCCGCTCGATGGCGGCGCGCGAGCGCGCGTTGCGCGCATCGGTGTTGAGCTTCACCGCATGCACGCGCCACGTCTCGAACGCGTGCGTGAGCATCAAGAGCTTGGCCTCGGTGTTGATGGGCGTGCGCTGGGCGGCGGCGGCCAGCCAGGTCCACCCGACCTCCACCACATCGGGGCGCTCCGCCCCGCGCTGAAGGACATTGCCCGCCGGCCAGGGCCAGAACTCTATATTACCGAAGCGCGTGGACCCCACCACCTGCCCGCTCGTGCGCGAGACGGTGGCGAACGGCAGCGCGCGTCCCGCCGCCTGATCGTCGAGGGCCGACGCGATGTAGGCCCGCATGGCGGCCAGATCCGGCGGCACCAGGGTGAAGCGGTAGGTGTCGCGGGGCCCCCCGGCCGCCGCGGTGAGCGCGGGCGCATGCGCGAGCGCGAGCGGCTCGAGCCGCACGTGCTGCCCCTCGAGCGTCACCGCGGTCACGCGCGGACGAGCCACCGCGTCCATGGCCACCGTCACCGGAGGGCCTCCTCGAGGTCGGCCAGGAGATCGACCGGGTCCTCGAGACCCACCGACACCCGCACCAGCCCGGGGCCGATGCCCAGCGCGGCCTTGTCCTCGTCGGGCACGCGCCGGTGCGAGGTGCGAGCCGGATAGGTCCAGGTGGTGGCCACGTCGCCGAAGCTCGGCGCGAAGTCCATCAGCTTGGTGCGCGCCATGAACCGCTCCACCGCGAGCGCTCCGCCGGCCAGGTCGAAGGAGAGCATGGCCCCCATCACGCCCGCGGGCATGAGCCGCTTGGCGAGCCCATGCTGCGGGTGCGAGCCCAGCCCCGGATAGTAGACGCGCGCCACCGCAGCATGCCGCTCGAGGTACTGCCCCAGTGCCAGCGCGGTGGCGGACTGGCGCTCCAGCCGCACCGCCAGCGTGCGCGCCCCGCGGGTGGCGAGCCAGGCGTCGAAGGGACCCAGGTTGGTGCCGGCCCGGATCATGGCCGCGCGCAGCCGCTCCATCGGCTCCTTGCGTCCCAGCACCAGGCCCCCGGTGACGTCCCCGTGCCCGGAGATGAACTTGGTGAGGCTGTGCATCACGACAGTGGCCCCGTGCTCGATGGGCCGCAGCACCGCCGGCGAGGCCATCGAGGAATCCACCACGAGGTCGATGCCTCGCGGCGCCAGGGCCGCCGCCACCGCGGGCAGGTCGACCAGGCGAAGAAGCGGGTTGGAGATGGATTCCACGAACACCGCGCGCGTGGCCGGGCGCAGGGCGCCCAGGATGGCCCCGGTGTCGGTGGCGTCCACGAAGGAGGTCTCCACCCCGAGCCGCCGGCCGTCTCCGGCGAGATAGGCCGCGGTCGTCCCGTAGAGGTCGCGCGCGGCCACCACGTGATCGCCGGCGGACAGGAGCCCGAGCAGCCAGGCGGTGGTGGCGCCCATGCCGGAGGCGCAGGCCACCGCGGCCTCGGCTCCCTCGAAGCTGGCCACCAGGTCTTCGAGCATGGTGTGGTTGCCGGTGCCGTAGCGGCCGTAGACATACCCGGCCGTCTTTCCCTCCCACACCGACTCCACCGTCTCCATGTCCTCGAACACGTAGACATTGGTCTGGTAGATGGGAGGCGTCAGCGGCCGGCTGGCGGAGGGAAGGTCCCGGCCTCCCCGGGCGGCGATGGTGTCGAACTTCACGACGGGCTCCTCCTCTCCCTCAGACCAGCGGCACCGCGAGCTCGGGCTCGCGCGGGGGACGGCTGCCGACCTGGCGGCCGAGCTCGCGAACAGACTCCGCGAGCCGGCGCACGCCTTCCTCGATCTGCGCCACCGGCACGGCGGAGAACGACAGCCGCAGGGCGCGCGCGCCGCCGCCATCGACGAAGAAGGCGCTGCCCGGCGTGAAGGTGACCCCGCGGGACTGCGCCCGCGGCAGCAGGGCGGCGGCGTCCATGCCCTCGGGCAGCGTGAGCAGCAGCGAGAAGCCGCCGCGAGTTTCCGTCCAGGTGGTGCCGGCCGGCATGAACCGCCGCAGGCTCTCGAGCAGCGCGTCGCGTCGCCGTCCGTACTCCTTGAGCGCCCGCGCCTGGTGGCGATCGAGGAGACGCCGCTGGCAGAAGTGGTAGACGGCGGCCTGGATGAGCGGGCTGGTGTGGATGTCGGCGAGCTGCTTGGCCATCTCGAGCCGCTCCACCAGCTCGGGCGGCGCGACGATCCAGCCCAGTCGCAATCCGGGGAACAGGATCTTGGAGAAGGTGCCGAGATAGACCACGAGGCCCGCCGAGTCGAGCGCCTTCAGCGGCGCGGGTGGGCGCTCGCCGTAGAAGAGCGTGCCGTCGAAGCCGTCCTCCACGATGGGCAGCCGGTGACGGGCGGCCAGGTCGAGGAGTCGGCGCCGCGCGGGAAGCCCCATGGTCAGTCCGGTGGGATTGTGCGCGCTGGGCTGACAGTAGAGGAACTTGGGCTGCTGCCGCTCGAGCAGGCGCTCGAGCTGGCCCACGTCGAGACCGTCGGCATCCATGGGCACCGCGAGCAGCTCGGCCCCGAAGGAGCGGAACACCTGCATCGCCCGCGGATAGGACGGCCGCTCGATGGCCACGTAGTCCCCCGGATCGAGGAGCGTGCGCGCCACGAGGTCGAAGCCCTGCTGCGAGCCATTGACGATGAGGATCTCTTCCGGCCGTGCCTCCACGCCGAAGCGGAGCAGATAGCTGGCCAGGTACTGGCGCAGCGGCGGATAGCCCGCGGGCGCGTAGTACTGGAGGAGCTCCCGCCCTTCCGCGCGGATCACGGCGTTGAGCACCCGGCGAAAGGCGTCGGTGGGGAAGAGCGTGCTGTCCGGCATGCCTCCCGCGAAGGAGATGAGCCCCGCCGAAGGCCGCGCGACCTGAGCGTGGGCCTGGCGGCGCATGTCGGCCCAGACCACCTGCGCCCGCTTGGAGAGGAGGCCGGCCCAGTCCAGTCTCGGCATGGCGGCCGGCGCGGCCGGAGACCCCTGCGGCACGCGGTCCGCCACGAAGGTCCCCTGCCCGACATGGGCCCGCGCCCAGCCTGCCGCCACCAGCTCCTCGTAGGCCGTGGCCACCGTGGTCCGATTCACCCCGAGCTCGGTCGCTAGCTCGCGGGTCGCCGGCAGCTTGATCCCCGGCGCGAGCAGCCCCTGGGTGATGAGCCGCTCGATATGGCCCTGGATCTGCCGCGCCAGCGGTAGCCGACCCTCGCCTCCCGGGCTTCGGTCCAAAGGTATCTTCATCGCCTCACCATCAGCCATTTTCATCACAATCTGACCACTGTAAAGGGCCAATTGGAGGAATCCCAAGCCATCCAATAGCCGGGGGGGTGGGGGCGTGGTATGATCCGGGCTCGTCGCGGCCGGACCCCACTCCGGCCCCCGAAAGGGACCGCAAGCCATGCCCGGTCTGGTGGTGCTCGAATCCATGTGGAACCGCAAGGGCCGTCTCCTCGAAGACGAGCCCTCGGTGTTTCCGTATCTCAAGGCCATACGGCAGTCCCTGGCCTGGGAAGGGATCCGGGTCAACCTGGTCTATCGCCGCTTCTACAGCAGCTATGACCTGGGCCTCCTCCTGGAAGAGGCGCGCCGGAAGCGGAGCTTCCAGGTCTGCTACATCGCCTCTCACGGTCAGCGGCGGAAGCTGGTGGGCATCGGCAACCGGGTGATTCGACTCGAGACACTGGTGGATCACTGCCGGCCCAGCCCGAACCTCGGCTACATCTTCGGCGCCTGCGACTTCGTGGATCCCGACACCGCGAGCAACTTCCTCCAGGCCACCGGCGCCCGCTTCGTGGCCGGATACCAGAAGCCCATTCCCTGGACGGAGTCCATGCTGGTGGACTGCCTGTTCCTTTCCTACCTCCTCGGGGGCACCATGAAGTGGATTCGCACCAAGCACGGCGAGCGCATCCCGCCCCTGCGGGAAAAGGAGGACTTCGAGATCACGCGCTCGGCGAACCCTCAGAAAGTCACCGGGCAGCTCTACCGGGACTTTCCCCTCGCCCACGACATCACCTTCTCGCTGTTCACGCTGAACCGCCGGCGGGGACAGGCGCCCGAGGTGCTGAACTCGTTCGACGCGTACCGTCGTCGGGTGGACCGGGCGCGGCGGCTGGTGCGGGACCTCTAGGACGCGCGGATGGCCGTCGGTGAGCCGCCCCTGAAGGCCGCGATCAAGTGGATCGACGAGCAGTTCCGGGACAACCCGGGCGCCGACCGCGTCAAGCTGCTGGACGAGGCGGCCCGGCGGTTCGACCTGTCGCCCCTGGAGGAGGACTTCCTCCTGCGGCACCTCGCCGGCCAGCCGGGCCGCCCGTGACCGACGCGCAGAAGGCGCGGGTACGCGAGCAGTTCGGCGAGAGCGCCGCCGCCTATGTCCAGAGCCCGGGCCACGCGGGCGGGCCCGACCTCGATGCCCTCATCGCGTGGGGCCGCGCGCGCGGCGCCCGCCGGGTGCTCGACGTCGCCACCGGCGGTGGCCATACCGCGGCCGCCTTCGGCGCCTTCTCGCCCAGCGTGATCGCCACCGATCTCACCGAGCCCATGCTGCAAGCGGCCCGCGCGCACGCCGCCACGCGAGGCCTCGCCGCTCTCCGCTTCCTGGCCGCCGATGCGGAGGCGCTCCCGTTCCGCGGGGGGAGCTTCGGCGTGGTGACATGCCGCATCGCCGCCCACCACTTCCCCGCGTTACTTCCGCCTCTCAGAGAAGTCGCCCGCGTGCTCGCGGCGGGGGGCGCCTTCCTCGTGGAGGACATCCTCGGCCACGAGGATCGTGAGTGCGCGGCGTTCATCACCGAGGTGGAGCGGCGCCGCGATCCCTCCCACGTGCGCGCCTACTCTCACCGCGAGTGGGTGGCGTTTCTCCGGGCGGCGGGGCTGACGGTGATCGACGAGAAAGTCCTGGAGAAGTCACGGCCCTGGGACGAATGGACCGCGCGCATGCGGATGACGCCGGCCGCCCGTGCGGAGCTGGAGCGCTTCGTGCTGGGCGCGCCCGCGCACTGCCGCGAGGCCTTCGCCTTCCACGTCCAGGACGGGCGGATCGCGTCCTTTGCCGACCGGCTGCTGTTGCTCCGGGCCGATCGCGACTAGTCCCCCGCTACCCGATCCGCGTGTAAGTTCGCCGCGCCGCGCGAAGATCTTACCTCTGCCTTTCGCCTCACCTACCGGTGCGCCCTACGGACAGTCCTCGCGACGCGCGTATTCGTGCGGCCTTGCGCTGACGGCCGCCGGCCCTTGCGGTCGGCCCGACGCTGGCAAGTGCATTGCGTGTGCTCGAGAGTGGGCGCGCGCCCTCCGGAGCCGCGCGCCGTGATGCGCACTCGCACACAAGGAGGACCGGCACATGGTCAAGCTCATCGGGGGAGCCCTGGCGGGGATGCTGATGGGCACGGTGCTGCTGGCGGGCGTCGCGAGGGCGGGAGAGGTCGAGGGCAAGATCAAGTCCGTCGATCCCGCCACCCGGTCCATCACGCTCGAGAACGGGACCCAGCTCATGATCCCGATCGGGGCGGTGGTGGATGATCACCGACTGCTGCAGCCGGGCGCCGAGATTCGCGCGAGCTTCGAGGAGAAGGACGGCCAGAAGATCGTGATAACGCTCGAGCCCGCCCGCTAAAAGGCCGGCTCGTTCATCTCTGCCGCGGCGGAAGTCCGGAGCGGGGACTCCGGGCCGCCGTCGCCCTATCCAGGCGATCCGCGGAGGATCACCACGGTGGCGCCCCAGCCGCCGCGCTCGGCCGGCGCGTCCTGGAATGCCGCCACCAGCGGATGCCCCTGCAGCAGCGTGCGCACCGCCTGGCGCTGCACGCCGATTCCCCGCCCGTGAATGAGCCGCACTTCGCGGAACCCGCGCTGCGCCGCCACCCGCAGGTATTCGTCCACCACCGAGCGTACGTCGCGCGGCGCGAACGCGTGGAGGTCGAGCGCGTCCTCGATCGGGATCTGGACGGGCGGAGGTTCGTTGGGTGGAGGGGCGGGGGGCGAAGGCGTGGGGGACGGAGGGGGTCCGGGCGGTGGCTCGGGGGGCCCCGGCGTCACGCGGCAGCGGCGGGCGGGTCGATGGGAGGCCGGCGGCGGTGCCAGTCCGTCGCCCGCTGATAGGCGTCGGCGACCCGGAGAACGGTGGCCTCGTCGAACGGCCGACCCACGATCTGCAGCCCCACCGGCAGCCCCCCCGCCGTGAAACCGCACGGGATGGAGGCCGCGGGATGCCCGGACAGGTTGAACACCCGCGTGAACCGGATCAGGCTCGCGCGCACCGACACCTTGTCCTGCCCCACCGCGATCTCGCTCTGGCCGACGGCGGTGGCCACCAGCGGAGTGGTGGCGCAGACCAGGACGTCCGCGCTGCCCAGCGCGGCGTTCACCTCGTCACGGATTCGCGCGCGCGCGCGCTGGCCCTTGAGGTAGTCGCTGCCCGAGACGAAGGCCCCCACGCGCAGCCGCTCCCGCACGTCGTCGCCGTACTCTTGCGGACGCTCCTTGAGCCAGGCTTCGTGGTAAGCATAGGCCTCGGACCCGATCACCGCGGAGGAGGCACCCGCGGCGTACTTCACGGTGGCGAGGTTCACTTCCTGCGCGGTCGCGCCCAGCCCCTCCAGCACCTTCAGCGCCTCGTCCACCGCCTGGCGCAGCACCACCCCGGTGGACTCGAGGAAGAAGGCGCGCAGCACGCCGATCCGGAGCCCCTTCACGTCCCCGGTGAGGGCGGCGGCGTAGTCGGGCACCGGCAGCACGCTGGTGGACGGATCGCGCGGGTCGTAGCCGGCGATGGCGTTCAGCATGAGGGCGCAGTCCGCGGCGCTCCGGCACATGGGTCCCACGTGATCCATGGACCAGGCCAGGGGCAGCACGCCGGCGCGGCTCACCCGGCCGTAGGTGGGCTTGATGCCGCTGAGCCCGCACAGCGCGCACGGGATGCGGATGGAGCCGCCGGTGTCGGAGCCGAGCGTGCCCGCGCAGAGGCCGGCCGCCACCGCCGAGCCCGAGCCCGAGGAGGAGCCGCCGCAGATCCGGTGCGTGTTGGCGTCCCACGGGTTCCAGGCGTTGCCGTAGTGCTGGTTCAACCCCTCCGGCCCGAAGGCGAACTCATGCATGTTCAGCTTGCCGAGGCTCACCGCCCCCGCGCCGGCGAGACGGGTGACCACGCTGGCGTCCGCCTCCGGCACCCAGTCGGCGAGGATGCGCGAGCCGCCGGTGGTACGCACCCCCCGGGTGCAGTAGAGGTCTTTCAGCGCCAGCGGCACCCCGTGCAGCGGGCCCAGGCGCTCGCCGCTCATCACCGCGGACTCGGCGGCCTTGGCGGCGGCGAGTGCGCTCTCCGCGGTCACGGTGATGAAGGCCCTGAGCTTGGGATCGAGCGCGGCGATACGGTCGAGGTGCGCCTGCACGACCTCGACGGGCGAGACCTCCTTGGCCGCGATCGCGCGCGCGAGGTCACCGATGGACCGCCAGACGAGATCGCTCACGGGAGGGTCCTCACAGGATATGGAAGTGGCTGGCCGGCTCGTCGTCGCGCGCCAGGAGCGCATCCAGCCCGCCGATCATGCCGCGGCCCGCCTCCACGAGGGGGAGCAGGCCGGCCAGCTCTCTCTCGGTCAAGTCCAGCCCACGTTCGCGCGCCAGCGCGCCCAATGTCTCCAGGGTGAGCGGTTCCATGGCGAGAGAATAGCGGCTCGCCCCCGCATTGACAAGCTTCGGGACGCGGCGATAATGCCCCACATGCCCGTCCCCGTGCCCGCCGTCGACGAGATCACGGACTGGATCAGCCGCTTCCAGGCGGCGGTGCGGGCGCGCGACTTTGCCACCGGCCGCGCGCTCTTCGCCCCCGACGCGGTGGCGTTCGGCACCTTTGCCGCCGCCGTCTCCGGCCTCGACAACATCGAGCGCGAGCAGTGGCGGCAGATCTGGCCGCGCATCCGCGACTTCAGCCTCGACCGGAACGCCACCGTCCGGACCGCCGGCGACGCGGCCTGGATCGCCGCGGGCTGGAGCTCCGAGGCCATCGCGCCGGACGGACGGCCCTTCCGCCGGCCCGGGCGCGCCACCTTCGTGCTGGAGCGCCGCGACGGCCGCTGGCTCGCGGTGCACAGCCACGTCTCGCTGCTGCCCAGCCAGTCCGACGAGGTCCACGGCCGGCGGGCCTAGGGAGCGGGCTAGCGAAGCTGACGGTAGCGGAAGCAGCTCACGAGGTGGTCGTTGACCATCCCGGTGGCCTGCATGAAGGCGTAGCAGATCGTCGAGCCCACGAACTTGAATCCCCGGGCGCGGAGATCCCGGCTCATGGCGTCCGACTGCGCGGTCCGGGCGGGCACCTGACCGGGCGAGCGCCAGGCGTTCCGGCGCGGCCGCCCGTCCACGAATTGCCAGACGTACGCGGCGAAGGACCCGTACTCCTCCTTGACGAGCAGGAACGCGCGCGCGTTGGTGACGGCGGCGGCGACCTTGAGGCGGTTCCGCACGATACCGGGATCGGCGAGCAGCCGGCGCACCTTGCGCGCGTCGTAGCGGGCGATGCGGCGGGCGTCGAAGCGATCGAAGGCGGCGCGGTAGGCGCGCCGCTTGTTGAGGATGGTCTCCCAGGAAAGGCCGGCCTGCGCGCCCTCGAGGATGAGCATCTCGAAGAGACGCCGGTCGTCACGGAGGGGCACGCCCCACTCCGCGTCGTGATAGGCGGTGTGGGGCGGGCGCCCCGCCCAGTGGCAGCGGCGGCGCCCGTCCCGTTTCACGACGCGTCCGGCTAGCCGCGCTCCAGGATGTACAGGTGCTGGAACATGTCCACGTAGATGTTGCCGTCCACGACGAACTCGCCCTGCTTGTTCTTCTCGACCCCGCCCACCCAGGGCTTCTTGGCGCCATAGCGCACCACCCACGCCACCGGCACGTATCCGACGTCGTCCTGCATGATCTCCTCGGCCTTCTTGTAGTGCTCGAGGCGCTTCTTCGGGTCGCGGGTGTCGCGCCCGGCCTCGAGCTCCTTGTCGAAGGCATCGTTGACCCAGGCCTGCCGCCTGCCGGTGGTCTTCTTGCCGTAGAAGGTGTCGAAGTACTCGTTGTGCGGGTCGGGGTAGTCCATGAACCAGCGGATCCACACGAACTGGAGGTCCTGCTTCCAGAGCCGCTCGCGGAACACGCGCGGCTCCAGCACTTCCAGATCGGTCTTCATGTTGAGGCTGTCCAGCAGCACCGCCTGCACCGCCTCCGCCAGCGGCTTGGAGCCCAGCCCCTCGTCACGCATGCTGAGCGTGATCTTGGGCCAGTTCTTGCCCCCCTCGAAAGGCGTGCCCTTGAGCTGATCCATGGCGAGCTTCTTGTCGTACTTCTGGATGGCCTTGACCTTGGGGTCGTCGAGCGCGCCGGGGAAGCCGGGAGGGATCATGGACCACGCCGGAATGGCCAGCCCCTGGCTCACCTTGACGATGTTCTCCCGGTCGATGGCGTGTGCCACCGCCTTGCGCACTTTGAGATTGTCGAAGGGGGGCTTGGTCGCCTGCGGGAGCAGGTACCAGGTGCCCGGGAACGGATACTTGAACACGTCCTTGCCCGCACGCGGATCGGTGCGGAGGCGATTGAGGTCGCCGGCCTGGAGCGCGGTCATGTCCAGCTCGTTGTTCTCGTAAGGGAGCGCGCCCGCGGCGACCGGGATGATGGGGATGACCACCCGGGTGAGGTGCACGGTCTTGGCCCCGTAGTAATACGGGTTCTTCCGGAGCACCATCTGCTTGTTGTGCTCCCACGCCTCCAGGGTGAAGGGACCGTTGGAGACGATATTGCCGGCCTCCGTCCACTTGTCGCCGTGCTTCTCCACCGCCCCGCGATGGGCGGGCAGCGCGGCGAGGTAGGCGGCGAGCACTGGGAAGTAACCCCGCGGCCCTTCCAGGGTGACCTCGAGGGTCCAGTCGTCCTTGGCCCGCACGCCCACTTCCTTGGGGTCGGTGAGCTGCTTCTTGTTCAACTTCTCACCGTTCTTGATGTCGTACAGGAAGGAGGCGTAAGGCGCCGCGCTGGCGGGATCGAGCTGCCGCTTCCACGACCACTCGAAGTCGCGCGCGGTCACCGGCGAGTTGTCCGACCAGCGGGTGTCCTTGCGGATGGAGAACGTCCACACCGATCCGTCCTTGTTGCTCTCGACCTTCGACGCCATCCACGGCACCGCCACGAAGTCGGCGTTGAAGACCATGAGCCCGGCGAACAGCGCGGGCACGCCGGAGCAGTAGAGATCCTTGTTGAAGTCGTGGCTGGAGGGTTCGCTCTGGTACCAGCCGCCGCCGCCGTAGCGGAAGACCTGCTCCTTGGCCAGCTTCTCGCCGGGCCCGGGCTTGGACGGTGACGACGCCTGGGCGGTGGTGGCGAAGCCGAGCCCGCCGAAGGCGGCCATGGCGCCAACGACCTTGAGGAAGTCGCGCCGGCCGACGCCGATCGCGGTGACGCGCTCGGCGAAGAGGTCGAGCTGCTCGTCGGGGATATGCATGGTGGTGATCCTCCTTGGTTACTTCATCTTGGGGTCGAGCGCGTCCCGGACCCCGTCGCCGAAGAACGTGAACGAGAGCATGGTAACCGCGATGGCGATGGCCGGGAAGACGCAGAGATGCCAGTACGAGCGCAGGAATTGCTGGTTCTCGCCCACCATCTGCCCCCACGAGGGGGTCGGCGGGTTGATGCCCACGCCGATGAAGGACAGGGCCGCCTCGTAGAAGATCGCTTCCGGAATGCCGAAGGTGACGGAGACCACGATGGGGGTGAGCGCGCTGGGCAGGACGTGCCGGCTCACCACGCGCCAGAATCCCGCCCCCAGCGCCCTGGCCCCCTCGACGAACTCCTTCTCCTTGATGGACAAGACCTGGGCGCGAGTCTGGCGGGCGATGCCCACCCAGCCGGTCAGCCCGATGGCGATGAAGATGTTCATGAGGCCGGCGCCCAGCATGGACATCATGAGGATGACGAAGAGGAGGCGCGGGAAGGCGTACATCACGTCCACGAAGCGGGTGACTAGGAGGTCTACCCGGCCGCCGACGTAGCCGGAGATGAGCCCGATGGGGACGCCGATTACCACCACGATGATCTGGGAGCCCAGCCCCACCAGCATGGACACCCGCGCGCCGTAGATGATCCGCGAGAGCTGATCGCGCCCGAGCTGGTCGGTGCCGAGGGGGAACTCGCGCGAGGGGAAGTCGTTGAGCCGCCCGAAGTTCGGCTTGGTATAGGAGAACGGGGCGAGGAAGTCGGCGAAGATCGCGATGAGGCAGAGGAGGACGACGGTGACGCCCCCCACCACCGCGAGCTTGTTGCGCAGAAGCCGCCGCCAGGCGTCGCGGTAGAGGCTCGTCCCGCGCATCGCCGCCGCCGCGGGCAGCGCCCCCGCCGGCGCAGCACCGCCCGGGGTGGGCAGCCTAGTATCGGATGCGGGGGTCGAGAGCGCCATAGAGGAGGTCCACCACCAGGTTCATCATGGCGAGGAAGGCCCCGTAGATGAGCACCACCGCCATGATCATCGGATAGTCCCGCCCCGTCATCGAGAGCACGAAGAAGCGGCCCATCCCGGGGACGCGAAAGATCGACTCCACGAAGAAGGACCCCGTCCCCACCGCCGCGAACATCGGGCCCAGCAGCGTGACCACCGGGATCAGCGCGTTCTTGAGCACGTGGCGCAGGATCACCGGCCGCTCCGCGAGGCCCTTGGCGCGCGCGGTGCGGACGTAGTCCGAGCGGATCACCTCGATCATGCTCGAGCGCGTGAAGCGGGCGATGATGCCCATGGGCGCGAGCGCGAGGGTAATGGTGGGGAGCACCCACTGGCTCGGGCTCCCCCAGCCGCCGGTGGGGAAGAGCGGGATCACGAAGGAGAAGAGGATGATGAAGAAGACCGCGAGGACGAAGTTGGGCACGGCCACGCCGAGGGTGGCCACGCTCACCGAGACGTAGTCCCACGACTTGTTCTGGTACACCGCCGCGAGCACGCCCAGGGTGACGCCCCCGACGACGGCGAGCACGAGCGCCATGCTCCCCAGGAAGAGCGAGGTGGGAAAGGTCTCCCGCATGATCTCCATGACGGTGCGAGTCTTGTAGATGAAGGACTGCCCGAAGTCACCCCGCACCGCCTTGCCGAGGAAGATGCCGAACTGGTACCAGAGCGGCTTGTCGAGCCCGTAGGCCTCGGCGAGATTTTTCTGCGCCTCCGGGGAGAGCGGGTTGGCCCCCTCCGCGACGGGGTCGAGGGGGCTTCCGGGGGTGGCGTGCATCACGAGGAACGTGATCACCGCCATGGCGAGGATCGTCGGGACCAGCCATACGAGCCGATACAGGATGTAACGGGCCACCAACCCCCCCGGAGTGCCGCGGACCGGCCTTGGCGCGCTGGAAAATCAGGTGTGGCAAATATCGGCCCCCCCTCGTGAGAAGTCAAGCAAAACGTGCGTCTGGGGCCCATTCGAGCCGGTCCAGGATCGCGGCAGTGCTATCCTCGGGTCGCATGGCCACCGTGGGCCTCACCGTGCTTCCCGACGCGCGAACCCTCCAGGTCGAGCCGGGCACTACCATCCTCCGCGCCGCCCATGCGGCGGGAGTGGACATCACCGCCACCTGCGGTGGCCGCGGGCGCTGCACCTCCTGCCGGGTGAAGTTCACCGCCGGCACCGTGCCTCCGCCCACGGTGATGGACGAGCTCCAGCTCGGCGACGCCCTCGTGCGCGAGGGCTATCGCCTCTCGTGTCAGTGCCGCGTGCTCGAGCCGATCACGGTGCAGGTGGCGCCCCCGCTCGACGAGCGGAGCTTCCAGATCCTCGGCGCGCAGCCGGCGGCGGCCGCGCTGGAGCGCGTGACCATCGACGCGGGCATCCGGAAGGACCTGGTCCACGTGGAGCTACCCAAGGAGGAGCACCACCAGACCTCCGACCTCGAGGAGCTGCTCCGCGCCGTCGGGCGGCGCGAGGAGGACATTGCCCCGGAAGTGGTCCGCACCCTGCCCCACGCGCTGCGCGAGCACGCGGGCGAGGTCACCGTCACCAGCTGGGGGCGCCGCATCCTGGCGGTGGACGCGGGCGACACCGCGCTCCTCAAGTTCGGCCTCGCCATCGACATCGGCACCACCAGCGTGGTCTCGTCCCTGATGGAGCTCGAGTCCGGCGAGCAGCTGGCCTCGGTGTCGAGCCTCAATCCCCAGGCGGTGTTCGGCGCCGACCTCATGTCGCGCATCGCCTTCGCCCAGTTCAACCCCGGCAATCTCCGCAAGCTCCACACCCGTATCGTGGGGCTGCTCAATCAGCACGTGGAGCAGCTCTGCACCGAGTCCGGCGTGCTCGCGAAGTGGATCTACAAGGTCGTGGTGGTGGGCAATACCTGCATGCACCACATCCTGCTCGGCATCGATCCCTCTCATGTCGGGCTCGCGCCCTACGCGCCCGTGCTCCGGCATCCCCTCGAGCTCGCCGCACGCGAGCTCTTCCTCAAGGTGAATCCGGAGGCGCGGGTGTGTCTCCTCCCCATCGTAGCCGGCTTCGTGGGCGCCGACGCGGTGGCGGTGGCGCTGGCCACCCGCATCGGCGAGACCCCGGAGCAGCGGATCGCGGTGGACATCGGCACCAACGGGGAGGTGCTGCTGGGCTCGCGGGACCGGCTCTGGGCCTGCTCCGCGCCCGCGGGCCCCGCGCTCGAGGGCGCCCAGCTGCGCTGCGGGATGCGCGCGGCGCTGGGCGCCATCGACCGCGTCTGGCTCGCCGAGGGCGACCTGCGCGTGCACACGCTGGGGGACGCGGCGGCGCAGGGCATCTGCGGCTCGGGTGTCGTGGACGCGGTGGCCACCCTCCTCGACGCGGGCGTGCTCGACTGGACGGGGCTCATCGACGTGGACGCCCGCTCCCGTTTGCCCGCCGCGCTGGCCGCGCGCGTGCAGATGCGCGGCGAGGAGCGCCTGGTGATCCTCGCGCGTCCGGGCGAGGCGGGCGCGGAGCGGGAGATCGTGCTCACCCAGGACGACGTGCGTCAGGTTCAGCTCTGCAAGGGCGCCATCGCCTCCGGGGCCGCCCTCCTGCAGAAGGTGGCCGGGCTCCGCGACGAGGACGTGACGGAGCTGATGCTGGCGGGCGGCTTCGGCAACTATCTCTCCGTGCGCAGCGCGCTCCGCATCGGCCTCATTCCCGCCCTACCGGAGAGGAAGATTCGCTATGTCGGCAACGCAGCGGCGCTGGGCGCCCAGCTCGCTCTCATGTCCGAGCCCGAGCGCGCGCGCGCGGCCGCACTGGCCCGGCGCATCGAGCATGTCTCGCTGGCCGCCCATCCCGACTTCCAGGACATCTTCGTGGACTGCATGAACTTTCCGCTCCGATCCCCGTGAAAAACAAGGTCCTGAAGCTCCCCGCGGCCTTGCCGGCGTCCCGGTGGGCGGAGTCGAGACCGAGATCGACGCGCGCTGGCCCATGGCCTATGCGGCGGGCCTCGGCGACACCGACTCCGCGTATCTCGATACCCTGCGGCCGGGCGGCATCGTGGCGCACCCGTTGTTCCCGGTGTGCTACGAGTGGCCGCTGGCGGTGGAGAGCCGCGCCCGGCAGCTGGGCGAGGAGATCGCGCTGCGCGGCGTGCACGCCACGCACGACCTCGTCCTCCACCGTCGCGTGCGCCCGGGGGACCGGCTCCGCACCACCGCCGCGGTGGTGGCGGTGACCCCGCGCCGCGCCGGCGCCTATGTCCTCACCCGCTACACGACGGTGGATGCCGACGGCGCACCGGTGAGCGTCACCGACTACGGCAGCGTCTACCTCGGCGTGGCCTGCGATCCCGAGGGCGCGCTCCCTCCCGTGCCCACTGCCTCCGGAGGCGAGTCGGAGCGCGCGGCCACGTGGACCGCCGAGGTCCCCATTGCCGCGACCCTCGCCCACGTGTACACGGAGTGCGCGCGGATCTGGAATCCCATCCACACGGACCCGGAGATGGCCAGGCGCGCGGGGCTGTCCGCCATTCTCCTGCACGGCACCGCCACGCTCGCGCTCAGCGTCTCCGCCGCGCTCGCGCGGGAGCCCCGCGGCGCCGAGACGCCGGTGGCCCGGGTCGTGTGCCGGTTCACCGGCATGGTGAGCCTGCCCTCTCGCCTCACCGTGACCGGCCGGTCCGCGCATGCCGGCGACGGCTCCGTGACCGTCGGCTTTCGTGCCACCACGCCCGACGGCCGCGCGGCGCTCAGTGATGGGTGGCTTGCCGTCGGTCCCTCCGATCCGATCCCGAGGAGCCCGCGATGACCAAGCTCGAGCGCGTGCAGGCCGCCATCCGGCGCCAGCCCACCGACCGGACGCCCTATGCCTTCTGGCGGCACTTCCCCGACGTGGACCGCAATGCGGCCGCGCTGGCCCAGTCCACCCTGCGCTTCCACGAGCGCTACGACTCCGACTTCCTCAAGGTGACGCCCCACGGCGGCTACGCGGTGGAGGACTGGGGATGCGTGGAAGGGAGCGAAGTCCGGCCCGATGGCCATCGCCCCTGCGCGCGCCACGGCGTGAACGCGCCGGAAGACTGGAAACGCGTGCGCCCGGTGAAGATGGAGTCGACGGGCTGGGCCACCCACCTGGAGACCATCATCCGTACCGTGGTGGACAAGCGGGCCGATTGCTCCACGGTGCCCACCGTCTTCAGCCCGCTCTCGCTCGCGCGGAAGCTGGCAGGTGATCGGCTCGCCTACGATCTCAAGGAAAACCCCCAGGCGGTCACCGATGCGCTCACCGCCATCACCGAGACCATCCTCGCCTTCATGGAGGCGTGCTTCCGGGAGGGCTGCGAGGGCATCTTCTACTCCGTCCAGGCGGCGAGCGCCACCTTCCACACCGAGGAGGAGTACCGGCGCTTCGGCGAGCCCTACGACCGCCGCATTCTCGAGGCGGTGCGGCCGAAGTCCAAGCTCACCATTCTCCACTGCCACGGCGAGCGGCTCATGTTCGATCGGCTCGCCGTCCTGCCCGCGGACGTGTGGAACTGGGATGATCGCCGCGCGGGCCCCACGCTGGCGGCGGGACAGGCCACGGTTTCGGGCGCCGTGTGCGGTGGGCTCGACCAGGGGGGCACGCTCAAGGACGGGACGGCCGAGCAAGCGAAGGCGGAGGCGCAGGACGCCATCGCGCAAGCCGGAGGACGCGGCCTCATCCTGGGCGCCGGCTGCGTGATCCTGCCCGAAACACCGGATGCCACCATGATCAAGCTCATCACGTCGGTCGGCGGGCGGCCCCGGCTCGGTCTCTTCCGGCCGCAGCTCTGAGATGGGCGCGAGTCGCTGGCTCCGCTGGGTCTTGCTCGGCGTCGTGCTGGCCGGCGCCGCGGGGGCGGTGCAATTCTTCACCCGCACCGCGCCGGTGCCGGCCGCCGACGCCCCACCCATCCTCTCCGCCTACCGCTCCTTCGACGGCGCCAACAAGCTCCAGCGACTGTCCCGTCATGCGGGGGTGGACTTCGGCGCGGCCGCAGGCACGCCGGTGATCGCGGCCGCCGAGGGGCGCGTGGTCCAGCTCATCGACTACGGGCCCGGCTGCGGGCTCGGCGTCATCCTCGAGCATCCGGAGTTCAAGCGCTACACCGCCTACTGCCACCTGCAGGCGGTGCTGGCGCGAATCGGCGAGGAGGTGCCGCGGGGGCGCATCATCGGGCGCGTCGGCACGAGCAGCAATGCCGTGGGCGTGCCCCACCTCCACTTCGAGCTGTGCACCAGCGCGTGCAGCTCCCACGCCGACGGCGATCTCTGGGGCACCGCGGACCCGATGAAGTTCGCGGCCGGCTGCTTCGACCCGCAGCGGAGCTATCCCATCGGCCGGCTCGCCCTCACCTACCCCATCCCCTGCGGCGGCCTCTACCGTGAGCTCTGATCGAACGGCCGCCCGTCGCACGCTCGCGGCCCTGCTCGCGCTGGCGCTCGTGGCGGGCGGCTGCGGCCCGGGCGCCCAGCCCCTCATCGCCGCCGCCGCCAAGGGCGATAACGCGAGCGTGCGGGAGCTGCTCGGCCGCGGCGCCAAGCCGGGCCGCGCGGGCGCGGAGGGCCTCACGCCGCTCATGGCGGCAGCGCAGGGCGGGCACACGGAGACCGTGCGGAGCCTGCTGGACGCGGGCGCCGACGTGAACGCGCGACGCGGCGGCAGCGGCAAGGGTCGCACGGCGCTGATCGACGCCGCCGCGGCCGGACACGTCGAGATCGTCCGGCTGCTCCTCGCCAAGGGCGCCGATCCCAACGCCCGGGCCGAGGGCGAGACCACCGCGCTCATGGGGGCGGCGCTGGGCGGCCATACCCCCGTGGTGGATCTCCTTCTCGAGCGGAAGGCCGATCCGAGCGCGCGTGCCGCCGACGGGCAGACGCCGCTGCACCAGGCCGCCCGGGGCGGGCACGGCGGCATCGCGGAGCGGCTGCTCAAGCGCGGAGCGCCGGTCAACGCCGCCGATGCTGCGGGCCTCACGCCTCTCATGCTCGCCGCCACCGGGGGCCACGCGGAGGCGGTGACGCTGCTCCTCGCCTGGGGCGCCGACGTGAACTTGAAGGCGGGATCCGGCGCCACCGCGCTCAATGCCGCCCAGCGCGGCGGCCACGCCGGCGTCGAGGAGCTGCTCCGGGCGGTGGGCGCGAGGGAGTAGCGGGAAGCTACTTCGCGACGTTGAAGCGGAAGTGGCAGATCTCCCCGTCCTGGACGACGTACTCCTTGCCTTCCAGGCGGAACTGCCCGCGCTCGCGCACGGTGGCCATGGAGCCCTCGGCGGCGATCAGCTCGTCGTAGCCCACCACCTCGGCGCGGATGAAGCCGCGCGCGATGTCCGAGTGGATGGCGCCCGCCGCGTCCTGGGCGCGGGTGCCTCGCGGCACCGGCCACGCCCGCACCTCGTCCTCGCCCACGGTGAAGAACGAGAGCAGTCCCAGCAGCGCGTAGCAATCGGTGAGCACCCGGCGGATGGCCGGCTCGGCGAGGCCGAGGTCGGCGAGGAAGGCCGCCTGTTCCTCGCCCGCGAGCTGCGCGACTTCGGTCTCGATCACCGCCGAGACCCATCCGAAGCGCGTGCCCGGCCGCCCGGCGAGGGCGCCGAGCCCGAAGCTCTCGACCAGAGTGGTCCCCCGCGCGATCTCTTTCTCGTCCAGGTTCAGGCAGTGGAGGATGGGCTTCTGCGAGAGGAAGGTGAAGCCGCGGATGAGCCGCGCCTCCTCCTCGGTGAAGGACACCGCGCGCAGCGGCGTCTCCGACTCGAGCTCGGGCTTGAGGCGCTGGAGCACCGCCTGCTCCTTCTGCTCCAGCGGATTGGGCTTCTTCTTCAGCGATGCCTCCAGCCGCTCCAGCCGCCGCTCCACCACCTCGAGGTCGGCGAGGATGAGCTCCGTCTCCAGATCGACCACGTCGGCCCGCGGGGTGGCGGGCCCGCCGTCGGCGCCGGGAAAGGCCCGCACCACGTGCAGCAGCGCGTCCGCGCTCCGGAACTCCTTGGCGTCGAAGGCGGCGCGCTCGCCCTTGGTGATGCCGGCGAGGTCCACCACCTCGAACGAGGCGGTGGTGGTCTTCTTCGGCGTGAAGAGCGACGTGAGCCGGTCCACGCGCGCGTCGGGCACCCGCGCCACCCCCACGTGCATCTCGCCGCGAGTGGCGCCGAACGACGACGTGGCCACGCTCTGCCCGGTGAGGAGGTTGAACAGCGTCGTCTTTCCGCTCTTGGGAAGCCCGAGGAGCCCGATCTTCATGCGGTCTCATGCTACCATGGCCGCCGGTGAGTTCCCTCCGTCCGCTCGACGTCAAGGGCGCCACCGTCGCCCTCCTCCTCGCCGCGCTGTGGGGCGGCAATCCGGTGGCGGTGAAGGTCGGGCTCGCTGACGTCCCGCCGCTGCGCCTCGCCTGGATGCGCTTTCTCATCGGCGGGCTCACCATCCTCGCCTATGCGCTGTGGACGCGCCGGGCCGGTCTCCTCACCGTGCGGCCCGCGGAGTGGCGCGCGATCTGGTCGCTGGGCATCCTCTTCGCGGTGCAGATCGGCCTCATGAACCACGGCATCGCGCTCACCACCGCGTCCCACAGCGTGGTGCTGACCAGCTCGTACGCGATACACACCGTGCTCCTCGCGCACTTCTTCATCCCCGGTGACCGCCTCACCATTCCCAAGCTGATGGGCGTGCTGCTCGCCTATGCCGGCATCGTCGTCCTCTTCGCCCGCGACTTCGCGCAGGGCGGCGGCACCCTCCTCGGCGATCTGATCGTGGCGGCAAGCGCGCTCCTCCTCGGCGAGCGGATCGTGTACATGGCGCGCGCGGTGCAGAAGCTCGATCCGGTGAAGCTGCTCCTCGGGCAGTCGGCCATCGGCAGCCTCTGCTTCCTGGGCGCGAGCCTCGTCTGGGAAGCGGACATTCCCTCGCGTTACACCTTCGCTCTGGCCGGCTCGCTCTTCTTCCAGGGGGTGGTGGTGGCAGGCTTCAACTTCGTGGTCAACGCGTGGCTGCTGCAGGTATACCGGCCCAGCACGCTCGCGGTGTGGTCGCTCACCTCGCCCCTCTGGGGCATCGTCATCGCCGTCGCCGTCACCGGCGACGAGCTCACCCCGACGCTCCTGCTCTCAGGCCTGCTGGTCGCGGTCGGCATCGGCGTCGCCACCCGGAAGTGGGGACGCCCCGCCTTGACGGCCGGAGCGAGGCCGCGGTAGCCTGCCCCCATGCCGACCCAAGCGTCGAAACAGCTCGAAGTCGTGCCCAACGCGCATCCCGATCGAGACTACGAGGTCGATCTCGAGATCCCCGAGTTCACCTGTCTCTGCCCGGTAACGGGCCAGCCGGACTTCGCGACGTTCCGGGTGCGGTATGTCCCTGACCAGCACCTGGTCGAGCTGAAGTCCATCAAGCTCTACGTCTGGTCGTACCGGAACGAGGGGGCCTTCCACGAGGCCGTCACCAACCGGATCCTCGACGACTTCGTGGCCGCCGCTCGGCCGCGCTGGATCGAGGTGGTGGGAGACTGGAACGTGCGGGGCGGGATCAAGACCGTGGTGCGCGCCACCCACGGCAAGCGGCCGGAGCTCTAGCGCCCGCCCACCTTCACGAGGGGCAGCACGCCCCTCAGCTGGCCAGGGAGAGCAGCACCACGCCCGCCAGCATCACCAGGGCGCCGGGCGCGATATCCCGGACCTTCTGCTTCTCCCCGAAGATGAGCACCCCGATGCCCATGGCGAAGAGGATCTCGACCTGCTTCACCGCCTCCACGTAGGAGGAGAGCGTCATGAGATAGGCGGTGCCCTGGCTCACCGTGGTCAGCGCGGCGAAGAGGCCGAAGCTCACGAAGGCCTTCCAGTGCTTGGGCACCTCCGCGAAGTGGCGTCGCGACGTCACCAGCACGATGGGCGTGACGAGCAGGCTCGCCGCGAGATAGCCGCCGAGCGTCCCCATGTAGGGATCCGAGCATTGCATGGCCCACTTGATGGTGACCACGGACGGCGCGAAGAACAGCGCGGCGAGGAGCGTGTAGCGGAGACCGCGGTCGGTGAAGAGCACCGCGAGCGGCGCCCACCACGCGAGGTGGGCGCGGTTGACGTTGAGGAGGTACACGCCCGACATGCTGATGAGGATGCCCAGGATGCCGAGCGCGCTCGGGACCTCGTGCAGCGTGAGGTAGCCCAGGACCACCAGGACCAGCAGGCTCACCTTCCACAGCGCGGTCACCATCGAGATCTGGCCCAGCTTGAGCGCCTTCGACAGCGCCATGGTCGAGATGGTCTGGCACGCCGCGAAGGCGAGGCAGGCCGGCACGAAGCCCGGCTTGATCGGCGGCACCCCGCGCCAGGCCACCATGGCCGCCGCGAACGGGAGCAGGAAGGTGAACCGGCCCCAGACGTTGATGTACTCGTCGAGGCTGTCGCCCAGGCGCTTCATCACCGTGTTGCGCAGCACCTGACAGAGCGCTGCGACGAGCGCCAGGAGAAACCACATGCGCGCGATACTACACGAGCACTCCCGGATAGCCGGTCGAATTAGCCCCGAAACCTGGAAAGAGCGGCGCCTCCGGCGGAATGGCGAGATGGCCCTGCGCGACCTCGGCGAAGAGATGGCGGAAGTCGGTGGTCACCGCGAGATCGCGTCCCTCGAAGAGCTGGTCGCGGCGGAGGCCCGGCCAGCGCCCGTAGACCTTGCCGCCGCGCACCGGCCCGCCCAGCACCAGCATGGCCGTCGCGCGGCCGTGATCCGTGCCCCGATTCCCGTTTTCCCGGACGGTGCGCCCGAACTCCGACATGGTGAGCACCACCACGTCGGCCATGCGGTCGCCCAGATCGCGGTCCAGCGCGGCCAGCCCCTGGGCGAAGTCGGTGAGCCGGTTCGCGAGCTGCCCTCGCTCGGCGCCCTGGACGGCGTGAGTGTCCCAGCCACCGGTGTCTGCGAACGCCACCTCCAGCCCCACGTCGGCCCGGACGAGCTGGGCGATCTGCCGCAGGCTCTCGCCGAAGCGCCCCCGTGGATACTGCGCGCCGTTGGCGGGGGCCAGGCCCTGCGGGCTGGCGCCCCTGAGCATCTTCACCGCCTCGAAGGTCTCGCGGCCGGTGCCGTGGAGGAGATCACGCACCCCGCTCTCGTACATGGACTCGAAGCCGCGGCGCGCGTTCACCGCCCCCGGCATCGCCGGCCCCGCATCGGATTTCACGTCGAAGTCGGCGATGCTGCTCATCGCCACCGCGCCTGCCTCCCCGCGGAGCACGCGCGGCAGCCGCGAGCCCATGGCCACTCCGCGGAACGGCGACGCGCCCGGCCGGGACGTGGCCTGGAGCCCGCGCGCCAGCCAGCCGTCAGCGGTGCTCTTCACTCCGGGCGTTCCTGATTCCATGTAGTCCTGGGCGTCGAAGTGCGAGCGCGTGGTGTCGGGCGAGCCGCAGGCGTGGACCACGGCGAGCCGGCGCGCGTCCCACAGCGGCCGGATGGGCGCCAGGGCCGGATGCAGGCCGAAGAAGCCGTCGAGGTCGAGCGTGGTCTCGGCGTTCCCCGCGGCGGGCGGCGCGATGGCGATGCCGCCGCGAGCCGCATAGTAGTCGGGGTCGCCGTGGGGCACCACCATGCTGAGCCCGTCCACCGCACCCCGCTGGAAGATTGCGATCAGCACCTTGGGGCGCGGGCCGGTGTCCTGGGCGTAGGCGGCGCGCACGAGGAAGCGCGGGACGCCGACGAGCCCGCCGCCCAGCCCCAGCAGGCTGAGGGCGCCTCCCTTCATGAATGCGCGGCGCGTGCACCCGTGCATGCGGTCATCTCCTCTGGAACTCGGGCGAGCCGAGGACGAGGGCGGTGAGCTTCTCCACGTCGGTGTTCTTCGGGCCGCGGTCGTCGGCGGTGGCGCGGACGATCTCCGGGTTCTCGAGCTGGGCGGCGAGCACGCGCCGGGTCTCCGGGGAGACGTGGCCGCGGAGCACCACCGCGAACATCCGGTCGAGGACCCGGCCGGGCCGACGGCGGTCCACGCCCTCCAGGAAGGGGGCGAGATCGACGCGCGCGCCCGGCAACCGGTTATGGACCAGCGCCAAGGCGAAGTTCATGCGGCTCAGCAGCGCGCCCGCGCTCACCCACGCCTCGGCCACGTCGGGATGGCCGGTGGGCGGCAGGGCCTCGTAGAGCGGCTCACCCAGCGCGGCGACCTGGCGGGCGAGCACGGCGCCTCCGCCCGACACCGCGTTGCGGCCCGGCGTGACGGCATCCGGCGGCGCGTCGAGCCGGGCCCCCAGCACGCGGGCGGCGCTGGCCACCATCTCCAGCGGCTTCTTGACCTTGGCGTGATGCGCCTCCGCGGAGAGAAACTCGGGCGCGCCGAAGATGGTGACCAGCACCGCCCGGATGTCGCCGTCCGTGGCCCGGAAGGTTCGGGCCGCGCGCTCGACCAGCGCCGGCGGCGGCTCGTCGCTCACGAAGCGCCGGACGAGCTTGGTCGAGATGAAGCGCGCCGTCGACGGGTGCCGGACGAGGAGGTCGATCACGGCCAGGCCGTCCTCCTGCCCGCCGCCCGCGGGAATCACCGTGCCCAGCACGCGCTTCTCGCCGCGGTCGTGGGTCTGGGGACGGAAGAGGAACCCCCCGCCCTGCTGCGGGCGATCGATGGTCCAGCCCGTGAAGCAGCGGGCGACCTCCACCACATCCCCCTGGCTGTAGCCGCCGTCAACGCCGAGCGTATGGAGCTCCATCAGCTCACGCGCGTAGTTCTCGTTGAGCCCCAGCTTGCGGCCGCCCCGCGCCGGCGACAGCGTGAAGCCCTCGCGCGTGCTCAGCCAGTTGTCGAGGTAGTAGAGCATGGCGGGATGCTGGGCGGTGGCGACCACGAGGTCGCGGAACTGACCGAGCGCGTGGGGACGGAGGGCCTGGCGCTCGTAGTCGGGCACCATCCAGCGCACCGGCCCCTTGAGCGAGTAGACGTTGAAGTGGTTGAGCCAGAAATCCACCATCACTTCTTCGAGCTGCCGCTCGGAGAGCACCGCCCGGGTGAGCTTGGCCGCCTGGAGCTGCGCGGTGATGACCGCGGGACGACGGTCGGGCGGAAAGGCCTCGCGGATCTCCTGCGGTGCCATCAGCCCCGCCTGGAACTTCTCAACATCCTGGGGCCGCGGCGGCGGATAGTCCCGGTACAGCTCCGCCGCGGTGAGGGGCAGCACGGGGAAGGCCGCGAGCGCCCGCTCGACGGCCTCGTCGGGAATGCGCCCGGGCTCCAGCTGCCGCTCGATCCAGGCCGCGAGCCCGGCGGCGCGCACGCGCTCGACCTCGCCCGGGCGCGGGCCGTACCCGAGGCGATACAGGACGTGGACCACCTGCTGCTCCGGACTCAGCGTGGAAGGCGCCAGGGTGACGCGATAGCGGGCGGAGGGATCGGTGGGAGCGGTCACGGGGGACGCGGTCCCTCGGGGACCGGGCGCGCTGGAGGAACAGGCGGCCAGGCTTCCCGCCACCAGCACGAAGGTGAGGCCCAGGACGAGGCGTCGCATGCGCGGCTCCAAAAGGTGAGACGTCTCCCTGTATCTTAATGTTTACACGCCCCGGCTGTCCTCCCCGAAATCACAGGAAGCCGTAGGAGGACCACCCCCCGTCCACGGTGAGGATCTCGCCGGTGATGAAGGAAGCGCCGGGGGTGGCGAGGAAGAGCGCCGCCTCCGCGATCTCGTCGGAGCTCCCCAGTCGCCCCATGGGCGTGCGGCGGGCGAGCTTGGTGGGATCGAGGAGACCGCGCGCGATGAGGCCCCCGATGAACTCGGTCTCCACGTAGCCGGGGGCGATGGCATTGACCCGGACGCCCCGGGCCGCCCACTCGATGGCCATCACCTTGGTCATCATGTTGAGCGCGGCCTTGGACACGCAGTACGCGAGGCGCTGCGGCACCGCGACCAGGCCGAAGATGCTGCTGATGTTGATGATGGTTCCGCTCCCGCGCGCCAGCATCCCCCGCGCCACGTCCTGGCTGAGCACGAAGTAGCCATTCAGATTCAGGTCGAGGGTGTCGCGGTAGTCGGCCTCGGGCAGCTCCTCCGAGGGCGCCACCCGGGGCTGGCCCGCATTGTTGACCAGGACGTCGGGGGCGCCGCCCAGCGCCGCCCCCGCCTCGCGCGCCAGCCGGCGCACGTCGTCCGAGCGCGCGAGGTCCGCCGCGAGAGCCAGCGCGGAGGGGCCCAGCCCGCGCGCCACCGCCTCGCAGTCCGCCGCGTTTCGCGAGTTCACCACCACGCGCGCTCCCTCACGGATGAAGGCCCGCGCGATGGCGAGCCCGATGCCCCGAGTGGAACCGGTGACGACGGCGGTTTTCCCCGCCAGCCGTCCCGGCTCGCTCACTTCCTGACGCCCTTGAGGAACTCCAGCAGCGCCCCGTTGAAACGGGGCGCCTCCTCGAGGACGAAGGCGTGCGCCCCGGGCAGGATGCGGAAGCGGGCGTCGGGGATCATGCCCGCGAGCGCGCGCGAGAAGGCGGGCGGGGTGAGGATGTCTTCCTTCCCCACCAGGACCTGGGTGGGCGCCTTGATGCGGGAGATCTCCTTGAGCCGCGTCCCGTTCCACGCGATCAGCCCCTCGCCCTGGCGGGCGAGCGCCTCGGGCCGGGTGGGGAACGGATAGGCGAGCGAGCGCTTGAGCGCGTCGGCCATCGCGGTCTCGTCGGCGAGGAAGGCCGGACTGTAGAGCCAGGGAAAGAGGAGGTGGCGGAAGCGATCCTCGAGGCTCAGGTGCGGCGACAGCGCCATCCACGCGCGGACCACCTGGACGAAGCGGGCGTCGCCATGCGCCCAGCTACAGCAGATGGAGAGGCTGCGCACGCGCTTGGGGTGGCGGATGGCAAGCTCCATGGCGATGGTGCCGCCCATGGAGGCGCCCACCACGTGAGCCCGCGTCACGCCCAGGTGGTCGAGCAGCACCGCCGCGTCGTCGGCGAGGAGCGCGGTGGGATAGGACGGGAGGTCGGGCATCTCGCTCTCGCCCACGCCTCGGTTGTCCAGCGTGATCACCTGGTAGCGCGCCGAGAGATCCTTGACCTGGAGCAGCCACCCCACCGCCGGGCCGCCGAGGCCGCTCACGAGGAGCAGCGGATCTCCCTGCCCGTAGACTTCGTAGTGCGCCCGGTTGCCGTTGAGCGTGGCGAAAGGCATGAGAACTCCCTCAGGGAATGACGGCGATCTTGATGGACCCCGGCGAGCGGTGCGCGTGGAAGGCGTCCTGCGCTTCCGCGAGCGGGAAGCGATGGGTGAGCAGCCGCTCCGTCCGCACCGCGCCCGAGGCGAGAAGGCGAATTGCCTCCGGAAACTCCGTCTGGTAGATCATCGAGCCGAGGATGGTCAGCTCGCGGCGCACCACCCAGAAGAACTCCACCGCGGAGGGCTGGTGGGGCAGGCCGGTGAGCACCACGCGCCCGCCCGGCCGCGCCAGCTCCAGCGCCTGGCTCACCGCCTCTGCGTTGCCCGCGGTCTCGATCACGAGGTCGACCCCTTCGCGGCCGGACAGCGCGCGCGCCGCCGCCCCCGCCGAGCCGGTGACGCTGCTCACGGCGGCGGCGGCGCCGAGCGCGCGCGCCACCTCGAGGCGCCCCTCGCTCCGGCCCACCGCCAGCACCGAGAGCCCGCGCGCGCGCAGCACCTGGACCGCGAGCAGGCCGAGGGTCCCCACTCCAAGCACGGCCGCCGTCTCGCCGGCGGCGGCGGCGCCACGGCCCACCGCCCGCGTCACCACCGCCAGGGGCTCGGCCAGGAGCAGCTGATCGTCGGACAGGTCCGCGGGTGCGGGCCAGCACACCCGGGCGGGAAGCCGCGCCTGCTCGCCGAGCCCGCCGTCCACGTCGATGCCCACCGCCGTGCGCGCGAGGCAAAGATTGCGATTCCCCTCGCGGCAGAGCGCGCACCGGCCGCACGAGTAGTTCGGCTCCACCGCGACCTTGGTGCCTGCGGTGACGCCGGTCACTCCCTCGCCCACCGCCTCCACCCGGCCGATGAACTCGTGGCCCATCACCAGCGGGTAGCGCACCGGACGGTCGCCCGTCCAGATGCTGTAGTCGGTGCCGCACAGTCCCACCGCGAGAACGCGCACCACCACGTCGCCGGGGCCGGGCACGAGGTCGGGGACGGATTCCACCCGCAGGTCGCGGGGACCGTGGAGAAGCGCGGCGCGCATGGCGCGTATCCTAGCAGAAGACTTCGTGTTACATTGGCCGTGGATGCGATCGCACTCGCGCACATGACGACCCCCGCGTCCTCCTCTTTCGTGAGGGATCAGAAGCCGGCGCCGCTGCCGATCTGGCGGGAGGCGCTGGCCGGGCTCGACTGGGTCTCGCTCCGGACGTCCCCCCTCTTCTACGGCTGCGGAGTGCCGCGCGGCGACGGTGCCGCGGTGGTCCTCGTCCCGGGCTTCCTCGCCAGCGACTGGTACCTCTTCGAGATCCATGCGTGGCTGGCCCGGATCGGCTACCGTCCTGAGCTCTCGCGCGTGGGCCGTAACGCGGAGTGCCTCGACGTCATCGCCGATCGCCTGTTCGTCACGATCGAATCGGCGCGGGCCGCCACCGGGCGGCCGGTGCACCTGATCGGGCATAGCCTCGGCGGGCTGCTGGCGCGCTCCGCGGCGACGCGGCGCCCCGATCTCATCGCCTCCGTGACGACGCTGGGGGCCCCGTTCCGCGGGATCCGCGGGCATCCGCTCGTGCTCTTCGCCTCCGACCGGGTTCGCGACCGCCTGAGCCGGACGCGTGAGGGCAAGCCGGACTGCTATACCGGCTACTGCGCGTGCCCGGCGGTGGGTGGACTCACGGCGCCCTTCCCCCCTTCGATCCCGCAGATGGCGGTGTATACCCGCTCCGACGGCATCGTGGACTGGCAGTACTGCATCACCGGCGATGCCGCGACGGACTTCGAGGTGTCGGGGACTCACATCGGGCTTGTCGTCAATCCCGCCGTGTACCGGCTCATCGCGACGCATCTCGCCGCGGCAGGCCGGTCCGCTTCTTCCGCCGGGACCCGCGGCTAGGGATCGCCCCGGTGGGGGCTCGCGAGCTCAATCGCCGTCTCACCTCCGTCGACGCCACCTTCCTCTACGCCGAGAAGCCGACCCAGCCCATGCACGTGGGCGGCTGCATGATCTACGAGGGGCGGCTGTCGCTGGAGGCGCTGACCGAGGTGCTGAACGCACGGCTGCACCTCCTCCCGCGCTATCGCCAGAAGGTGGTGTTCCCGCCCTTCGGGCTCGCGCATCCCACCTGGGAGGACGATCCCGACTTCGACATCCGCAATCACGCCGCCGAGATCACGTTGCCTTCGCCGGGCGACGACCGGATGCTCTCGGAGGCGGGCGGACAGGCCTTCGCGGGGATGCTCGATCGGAACCATCCCCTCTGGAAGCTCATCGTGGTACACGGGCGCGCCGACGGGAATACCGCGGTGATCTGGAAGATCCACCACGCCATGATCGACGGGGTCTCCGGCGTGGACCTCACCATGGTGCTCCACGACCTCAAGCAGGACGCGGCGCCCCCGGAGCCGCCGGCCGCGCCCTGGCAGCCCCAGCCCGTCCCCGATCCCCTCACCCTGCTGCAGGACTCGGTACGCGACCGGCTCACCGAGGTCGCGCGGATCGCGACCGACGAGACCTTCCGGCTCCTCCGCCCCACCGAGCTCGAGGCGCGTGTCCGACAGCTCGCCAGCGCCGTCACGTCGACCGCCCCGAACGTGCTCCGCCCGGCGCCGCGGGTACCGTTCAACGGGACGATCGGGGCGGAGCGGCGTTTCGGCTGGGCGGAGTTCTCCTTCGGCGAGTTCCGGCACGTGAAGTCCGTCCTGGGCGGCACCGTCAACGACGTGGTGCTGGCGGTGATCGCGGGGGGGCTGGGCCGCTACCTCCGCGCCCTGGGTCTCTCCACCGACGGTGTGGAGCTCCGCGCGATGTGCCCGGTGAGCATGCGCCGGCCCGATCAGCGCGGCGCCCTGGGCAATCTCGTGTCCATGATCTTCGCCCCGCTGCACGTGGGCATCCTGGACCCGGTGGCGCGGCTCACCGCCGAGCGCGAGGCAATGGAGCGGCTCAAGAACCAGGACCAGGCGGGCGGACTCTACGAGATGACGAATCTGCTGGAGCAGGTGCCGCCCGCGCTGGCCGCGGTGGCCGGGCAGCTCTCGATCCCGAACACGCTGCTCAACACCGTGTCCACGAACGTGCCCGGACCCCAGATCCCGCTCTTCCTCTCGGGCCGGCGGCTCATCGGCTGGTACCCGCTCCTGCCCCTCGCCGGCGAGGTCGGGCTTTGCAACGCGATCCTCACGTACGACCAGCGGCTCACCATCGGGGTGACCACCGATCCGCGCCTCGTCCCCGACGTCTGGCTCTACGTCGAATGCCTGAAGGCGTCCTTCGCCGAGCTCCGCGACGCTGCCGGGCGGCGAGAAGAGTCCAGACGCGAAGCGGCGCCCGAGAGCCGCCCCCGAGACGTACCCCTGGTACGTTGAGGGAGTGGCCGAGGGCGCGAACGACGCAGCTGGGCCCTTCTCGGCGGCCGGCTAGCGGGCGTAAATTTCGCGCATCCGGTTCACGTACGTGTTGCCGGCCCCCTCGAGCTCCTTCGCCGTCTTCTCCGCGGAAGCCTGGAAGCGCTCGGCATTGCGCGCGACGATCTGGGCATTGGTCTCGACGAGCTTGGTCGCCCGCTGGGTCCCATCAGCCACTGCCTGGAGGCCCTTGCGGTACCAGGCGAGCGGATCGCGCCGGAGCTCATCGAGCACGTCGCCCTGGGGAAGGCCCGGCAGGGTGATCTCGCGGGCGGCCTCGAGGGCCGCCGCCTGCAGCTCGAGGTAGGTCTTCATGCCCTCGCGGGCCGCCGAAGACCCGAGCTCCACGAGCTCGCCGATCACCCGCTCATTGGCCTGGGCATAGGCCGACACGGCGTCCAGAACCTTGTCCTTCACGGTGGTGGGGGTCTGCATTGCGCGTCTCCTTCTCTTCTCCGGCCTCCGCCGGCTTGGGTTTGGACCGGGTCGGTCCCTGTCGTCATGGCTAAACTAACACAGCGCGTTATACTGTCAAGCAGAATTTAACGCAGAGAGTCATTTACGCTATAGTGCTGATAATGCGCCATATAATTGAGGTCACGCCGTGAGCTCCCCCGCCCCACGCCAGCGTCGGATTGCTCTCATCGTCCTCCTGGCGGCGGTCTTCCTGGCCATCACGTCCTTCCCCTTCCGCGCCTCCTGGTGGGGTGGCTGGATCCTCGCGATCGCCGAGGCGGGCATCGTGGGCGGGCTCGCCGACTGGTTCGCCGTCACCGCGATCTTCCGCCGCCCGCTCGGACTCCCCATTCCCCACACCGCGCTGATCCCGGCCAACTGGGAGCTGATGGCGGAACGCGTCGGCACCATGGTCGGCGACCGCGTGCTCACCAAGGACTACGTCGCGCGCGAGGTGGCGCGCTTCGACATCGCCGATCTCCTCGCGCGTGCCGCCGACCGCGTGAAGCCCGAGGATCTCGAGGCCGTGCTGCGCGCGGCCGCGCGCTGGGCGGCGGATCAGCTCACGCCCGAAGCCACCGCGGACATCGTGGCCTGGCTGCGCGGACTCCTCCTCGGCCGTCCCCTGGCTCCCCTCCTGGCGCGGGCCATCGAGATCGCGCAGCGCCAGGGCTGGGACCAGCGCGCGATCGAGGCGCTCGCCGGCGCCCTCGGCGACGCGCTGGATCGCCCCGACTTCCGCGCTGCGGTGGGCGAGTTGGTGGACGAAGTGCTCGCCGGCTATCGCGAGAAGATGGGCACCTACCCGCGGCTCCTGATCGGGCTGGCCAACGTCTTCGGTCTGATCAACCGGGACCGGCTCGTCGGCGTCCTCCACGGCGCCATCCGGAAGGTGGCCGCCGACCCCGCCGACCCGATGCGGCGGCGCCTCGTCGAGGTGATCGGTGCCCTCCCAGAGCGCCTGCGCCGCGATGCCGACCTGGCCGCGCGCGTGGAGACCGCGAAGACGGAGCTGCTCGCGAGCGCGGAGGTGACCCGGCTCATCGAGGACGCGACCGAGGGCCTCCGGCGCGCGCTCGTCTCGGACCTCGCGAGCGAGCGGTCCGAGACGGTGGCCTGGATCACCGCCCGTCTCGACGGGCTCCGCCGGCAGCTGTCCACGGACCCGGCCCTCCGCGCAGGCTCTCGACCGGTGGATCAAGACGCGCATCATCGGCCTGATCGAGCGCTACCACGACCGCATCGCGCGCTTCATCGAGCGGGGCGTCCACGCGCTGGGGCCCGAGGGCGCGGTGCGCCTCATCGAGGAGCACGCGGGGGACGATCTCCAGTACATCCGCGTCAACGGCACCGTGGTCGGCGGGCTCGCCGGCGGCGCCCTCTACGCGATCCACCTGCTGCTGCGCCTGCTGCTGTAAGGGGGCTGCCACACCTTTCGCCACTCCTTCGGCCACCCACCCGCTCGAGGACGGCGCCGAGACTCCTGTGACCCGCCATGCCGACCCCGCCCCCGCAGTCTCCGCCGCGCTACACAGGTCTGCGTATCCCCTCCCGCGCCCACCCCACCCCATGGCGAACTATGCGCCACCTAGGCTATTCTTGCGACGCAAGGAGGCCACCGGCCATGCTACGCAGCCTTCCCGCGCTACCACCTCCGCGCTACACAGAACTAGATAATTCTAGTTATGCGGACAGAGGAGGGCGCGAGCCCGAGAGGAGCCATATGCCTGACGCGCGTAAGCCGGGCGACGTTCATCCGTTGTTCGTGGCTGCCTTCAACGCAGGCGATCTCGACGCTCTCATGCAGTGCTTTGAGCCTGAGGCCTGCTTCGTATCCAAGTCGGGCCGTATCGCGGCCGGAGCCGACGCAGTCCGTGAGGCATATCGGCGAACACTCGCGAACAAGCCTCACATGGAGTTGGAGGTACGAAAGGTCTTGCCCGCGGGCCCCGGTCTGGCGTTGGTCATCGTCCCGTTCACGCAGAAGGCCGTCACGGGGGACGGACCGACGGAATGGCGCAGTGTAGCGACCGACATCGTTCGGCAGCAGCCCGATGGCAGTTGGCGGCTGGTTTTGGACAATCCGTTCGGTATCGAATGAACGACCGCATAACACACGGCTGGAACGGACCGCCGTCAAGCGCCGTTTTGACCTCCGAGCGTGGTGCCGGCGGCCGCTCAGGCGAGCGTTCGGCGTTTGACAGGTAGCGCTTGCGAGTCGACAGAGCCGTGAGACCCGACTGGCCGCTTCAACGGAGAACTGCATGCTGAAGACACGTCTCACGGACCTGCTGGGCCTTCGCTATCCTGTCATTTCGGCACCGATGGCGCGCATGAGCGGCGGCCGTCTGGCGGCGGCGGTCTCCGCGGCCGGCGGCCTCGGGACCTTCGGCGGCGTGGCTCTCGCAACCCCCACCGGACCGGAATACGTCCGTGAGCAGATCGCCACGATTCGGGCCCAGACGGATCGTCCGTTCGGCGTCGGTTTCATCACGCATTGGTTGTCGCGCGCACCCGAGAATTTCGAGGTCGTCCTGGAGGAGCGAGTACCGGTCGTACTCTTCTCTTTCGCCGATCCCCGGCCGTGGATCGGTCGCGCGAGGGATGCGGGGGCCATTACCATCTGTCAGGTTCAGACGATCGACGGCGCCCGAACCGCCGTCTCGGCAGGCGCTCACGTCCTCGTCGCGCAGGGCAACGAATCCGGCGGCCACACTGGCGCCCTGCACCTGTTGCCGTTCCTCGTCCGCGTCATCGAGATGTTTCCCGAGTTACCGGTGGTCGCCGCCGGCGGGATCGCAAACGGCCGCTCGCTGGCCGCGGTCCTCGCCGCCGGCGCCGAAGGTGCCTGGGTTGGAACGGCTTTCGTAGCAACGCCGGAGAACGAACTCCCCGAGGCCTACAAGGCACGCGTCGTCCAGCATCGGGGAGATGAGTCCGTCTACACCGAAGTGATGGATATCGTCCTCACACGGATGCGCGGGTCGCCGGCCTGGCCGACTGGCATCGCCGCGCGCGTCCACAATAACGCTTTCATTCGCACATGGCACGGCCGCGAAGACGAGTTACGTGCCCAGCTCGACGAGGTCATCCCGATGTACGCCGAGGCCGCGAAGCGCGGAGACCAGGATGTCGTCCCCGTGTTGTTCGGGCGATCCGCCGATTTCGTCCACGCCGTGCGGCCTGCGGCCGACGTCCTCACCGAGATGTGCGCCGCCGCCGAGCGCCACCTACGCGGGCGCTGGAACGCCGATTGAAGGTGGCCGAGTATCGCCGAACAACGCGCAGCACCCGACCGGGGCTCGCGTTGCTCGCTCCGGCGGGTGAGCGCCGGCGTTACAGACCGGTGATGGGGGCTTCGATGATGACGCGTGAGGAACAGCTATGAGACGGCTGCTCAGAGCGATCACGGTCGTCACGGCCATCTTCCTTCTCGTCGTGCCGGCCGCCACTCACGCGCAGCAACCAGCAATGCCGGTGATCGGTTTCCTCGGCACCTCGACGGCCGCGGCTTGGGCAGGTTACGTGGCCGGGTTCCGTCAGGGGCTCAGCGAGGCTGGCTATGTCGACGGCCGCAACGTCACGATCGAATTCCGCTGGGCGGAGGACCGATCCGATCGATTGTCGCCGCTCGCGGCTGATTTGGTCGGCCGTCAGGTGACCGTGATCGTCACAAGCGCTGGAACGGCTCTGGCACTCGCGGCGAAGGCCGCGACTCCGACTATCCCCGTCGTTTTCGTGATGGGGGCCGACCCCGTCAAGTTCGGTCTCGTCGCCAGTCTCGGTCGTCCGGGAGGGAACCTCACGGGGGTGTCAAGCTGAGGCGGAGGCGGAGGGCATCGTTGCTCGTCTACCCCATCGGCGGCACTCTTACGTAATGCGACCCCTTCGGTATTCCATCAACGTCACATTGGACGGGTGCTGCGATCATCGTGCGATCATCCCCGACGAAGACTTGCATCGTCACGCGGTCGAGAACCTCACCCAGGCCGATGCCCTCCTCTTTGGCCGGGTGACCTACGAAATGATGGAGGCAGGGTGGAGGCGGCCCGCGCCGGCGGGAGCAAGGCCTGATTGGATGGAACCCTTCGCTCGGACCATCGACGCGGCCAAGAAGTACGTCGTATCGAGCACTCTGGACCGGGTCGATTGGAACTCGGAGCTCGTGCGCGGGGATCTGGGGAAGGCTGTTCAGCAGCTCAAGCGGGAGTCGGGTAAGGGACTATTCTTGGGAGGCGTGAGGCTCCCGCTGGCGCTGGCGGAGCTGGGATTGATCGATGAGTACGAGTTCGTAGTGCAGCCCAGGCTAGCGGGCCATGGGCCGACGCTGTTCGCGGGGCTTTCGAAGATCATCGACTTGAAGCTCGTGAGCCGGCTGGAGTTCGGCTCGGGGGCGGTGGCGATGCGGTATGAGCCGATAAGGTAGCTATCGGGCCTCAGACGGCTCCGAGCGCCGCCGCCTAACCCGCCGCTGAACCGCAGTATCGTTAGCCGCTATGATGTGTGACCGATCGGTGCGAGCATGCGCGGGCGCGCCCTGGAAGGCGCGCATGTGTCAGAACGAGGGAGGTTCCAGGGCTGGCGATGACGGTTAAGACACTGCGCCCCCAATCGCGAGTGGCGCGATCACGGACAGTGAGCGTGAAGTTCGGTCGGCGCCACGAGGCCGGACGCGCGCTTCGTCATACTGTCGACTCACGCTGCGCGGAGCTAATCGTGCAGGGTGTGCCACGATCGGACACGGCGAGTGCTAAGTGACAACGCATCACGCTGGGGCCCGGTAGCGGCCATCGCCGCGATCAGCATGAACAGCAATTGAAGGAGCTCGCGACCCTCGGCATCAAGCGGGTCGGGCTCATGATCTGCGAGACGCTTTTGCTTGGCACTGCTGGTCCTCGCGCTCCTGCGCTGGGGCGGCTGAAGGCGCAAGGCACCGCCCCAGATCGCTGCCTGTGAGTGCGCTCTCTTCAAAGGATAAGGCATGAACGGCTGGAAGCGTTGGCTGCCCGGGCTGCAGATGGCCAGCCGGTACGAGGCCGCCTGGCTGCCGCACGATCTTATGGCCGGCCTGGTACTGACCACGATGCTGGTGCCGGTTGGAATTGCCTACGCAGTGGCCTCGGGCGTCCCGGGGATCTACGGCCTGTACGCCACCATCGTCCCGCTGCTCGCCTACGCCCTGTTCGGCCCGAGCCGGATCCTGGTGCTGGGGCCGGATTCCGCGCTCGCCGCGGTGATTCTCGCGGTCGTGCTGCCTCTCTCTGCCGGCGACCCGATGCGCGCCGTGGCCCTGGCGAGCATGATGGCGGTGGTGTCGGGACTGGTGTGCATTCTGATCGGCGTAATGCGCCTGGGATTCGTCACCGAGCTGCTGTCCAAACCGATCCGCTACGGCTACATGAACGGCATCGCGCTCGCCGTGCTGATCAGCCAGCTGCCGAAGCTGTTCGGCTTTTCGATCGACAGCGTCGGGCCGCTGCGCGACCTCCTGCGGATCGCGCGGTCGATCCTGGGCGGCCAGGCCAACTGGACGGCGTTCGCGGTCGGCGCCGGCACGCTGGTGGCGATCCTGCTGCTCAAGCCCTGGAAGCGAATCCCCGGCCTACTGATCGCGGTCGTGGGCGCCACGGTCGCGGTAGGCGCGCTCGGCCTGGACGAGAGCGCCGGGGTGAAGGTGCTCGGTCCGCTGCCGCAAGGCCTGCCGTCGTTCGCGCTGCCGTGGATAGATCTCGCCGACCTCGTCCAGGTGGTGATCGGCGGCTGCGCCGTCGCCCTGGTGGCGTTTGCCGACACGAGCGTCCTGTCGCGCACGTATGCGGCCAAGACCCGCTCCCAGGTCGATCCGAACCAGGAGATGATCGGCCTGGGCGCCGCGAACCTGGCGGCCGGGCTGTTCCAGGGCTTCCCGATCAGCAGCAGCTCCTCGCGCACGCCGGTCGCCGAAGCCGCGGGCGCGAAGACCCAGCTCACCGGCGTGGTCGGCGCCGCGGCCGTTGCCCTGCTGCTGTTAGTCGCACCCAATCTGCTGGAAGACCTGCCCAGCAGCGCGCTGGCAGCCGTCGTGATTGCGGCGGCCATCGGCCTGTTCGAATTCGACGACCTGCGCCGCATTTTCCGCATCCAGCGCTGGGAGTTCTGGCTGTCCGTCGTTTGCTTCGTTGGCGTCGCAGCATTCGGAGCGATTCCCGGCATCTGCTTGGCGATCGTCATCGCCGTCATGGAGTTTCTCTGGGACGGCTGGCGGCCACATTACGCCGTGCTGGGCCGAGTCGACGGCATCCGGGGCTTCCACGACATCAAGCGCTATCCCGAGGCGCGGCTCGTTCCGGGCCTGGTCCTGTTCCGCTGGGATGCGCCGCTCTTCTTCGCCAATGCCGAGCTGTTTCACCAGCGCGTGCTCGAGGCCGTGGCGCAATCGCCGACGCCGATGCGCCGGATCATCGTGACCGCCGAGCCGGTCACCAGCATCGACGTGACCTCGGCGGACATGCTCGCCGAGCTGGAGCATGCCCTGCGCGAATCGGGCATCGAGATGCGCTTCGCGGAAATGAAGGACCCGGTCAAGGACAAGCTGAAGCGCTTCGAACTGTTCGAGCGCTTCGGTACCGCGAGCTTTCATCCTACCGTGGGCGCCGCCGTCGACGCCTACCTAGAAGAGCACTCGGTGGATTGGAAACCCTGAAAAGCAAAAAAGACCGGACCTCTTGCGAGACCGGGTTCTTCGTCTCGAGTATAGGGTGGCGAAAACCTACTTTTGCAACGAAGGCACACTTTCATCGTCGCAACTCCGTCTGCCCCGGATCGGGCGTGCTGGTACGACGGGCCGTCAAGGCGGGTGCTCGAGCCACCGGAAGCGACGGAGCCCGTAATCGCGACGGTCGATCATGCTGATATCCGTGGGAGCGTCGTCTAACAACCGATTGGTGCGGCCGGCGTCCAGGTTACGGTGACAACCTCTAGACGTGGTAGCGCCGCCGCTCAACCGGAGCGTTCGGCGACTTCGCGAAACTCAACGGTCGGAGGACAGCCTATGCTTGGTCGCACCCCTCATCCTTGTGCCTGGCTCCTCGCCTCGCGATGCGCGCTTGTCCTTTCCGTGATTCTGGGCATGCTCGCTGCGTCCCTCCCGGCGGCGGCGCAGGCGCCCCAGAAGGTCTATCGCGTCGGTCACCTTGCGGCACCGGGTCGAACACCCGACGGTGCCCCGCCGCGCGTACTCCGTGAAGCGTTGCGAGAGCTCGGCTACGTCGAGGGCCAGAACATCGCATACGAGGCCCGTTTTGCTGAGGGCAAGCTGGAGCGGCTGCCAGATTTGGCGGCCGAGCTCGTCCGGCTCAAGGTCGACGTCATCGTGGCGCAAGGGGGGGCGTCGACGGAGGCGGCAAGGCGAGCGACATCGACGATTCCGATCATCATGGCGCCGGCCTCGGGGGATGCCGTGGCGGTCGGATGGATCGCAACCCTTGCGCGCCCAGGCGCGAACGTCACCGGATTGAGCGATGAGTCCATCCAACTGAGTGCCAAGCGGATGGAGCTTCTCAAGGAGGCGCTGCCGAAAGCAGCCCTGATCGCGATCATCTGGAACGCCAACGATCGTGGTATGACGCTGCGCTACCGCGAGATCGAGAAAGCGGCGCTCACCCTCCGTGTGGAGGTGCAAGGGCTGGGCGTGCGCGATCCCGAGGACTTCGCGGCGGCATTCGCCACGATGACACAGCGCAGGCCAGACGCGATGTTCCTGGTTGCGGACGCTCTCACGAACATCAATCGTAAACGGTTTGTCGAGTTCGCGGCGACCCACCGCATTCCGGCAATGTATGAGTCCAGCGTCATCGTCCGCGAGGGGGGGCTGATGTCGTACGGGTCCAGCTTCGAGGACGAGTTCCGTGAGGCCGCCCGGTACATCGATCGCATTCTCAAGGGCGCGAAGCCGGCGAATCTGCCCGCCGTGCAGCCAACGAAGTACTACTTCGTGGTCAATCTCAAGACGGCGACCACTTTGGGGCTGACGTTTCCCCAGTCCCTGCGCCTCCGGATCGACGAACTGGTCGAGTAGATGGATCGCCGAACAAGCCGCTGCAGCGGACCGGCTGCGCCAGCCCTGAGCGCCGACGTTAGCCGTCGTGCGGCCGGGCGCGGCCGGCGGATAGGCTACAATCGGCTCTAAAGGAGGGCCGATGCGGCTCCTAGCCCTTACCCTGCTCCTGCTCTTCGCGTCCCCGGGCTCCGCGCAGATGTCGCCATTCGAATTCAATGGTGTCGCGCTGGGAACCGATCTCGCGTCGATCGAGCGCACGTCCCGCTTCTCGTGCACGGAGTCGCGGAGCCCGGTCGCGGACCAGCTCTGCCGCCTCAAGTCGGGTGAGCGCGAGACCATCGGCGACGCCCCGGTGAAGGGGCTCTTCCTCTACTTCTATTCGGGCAAGCTCGAGATGATCTCCCTCACCCTCGAGCCAAAGCACTTCCCCGACGTCGTGGGCGCCCTGACGAAACGGTATGGCACGGGAAGCATAGAAACCGAGACCGTGCAGAATCTCACCGGCGGAACGTTCGAGAACAAGATCTATTCCTGGCGCCGAAACAAGGCAACGCTCGAAGCGCAGACCTACGGCAGGAACCTCGAAACGTCGTCCCTGATCTATCGCACCGACTTTTCCCTGGAGGAGTATACGCGGCGGAGCAGCGCGAATCCGGCGGGCCGCTAGCCCGAGGCCCACACGTCCACGAGATACCGGTTCCGCGCGACGAGATCGTCGAGCCATGCCTCCGCCTGCGCCGCCGTCCCGCCGGTCTTCGCGCGGTGGATGGCGGCGAAGGCGCGCCGCACGTCGGGAGCCATGCGGGTGGCGTCCCCGCAGACGTAGACGATCGCGCCCGCCTCCAGGAGGGTCCAGACGTCGTCCTTCCGCTCGACAACCTCGTCCTGCACATAGACGCGCGCCCGGTCGGCCACCCGCGAGAAGCAGGGATAGAGCGACGCCACCCCTCCCTCGGCGAAGGCGCGCAGCTCCCCTGCGTAGATGAAGTCCTGCTCGGGATGTCGGCAGCCGAAGAAGAGGAGGGCGGGGCCGATGGGCCGGCTCTGCGCACGCAGAGCGGCGCGCTCCTGGAGGAAGCCGCGGAACGGGGCCAGGCCGGTGCCGGGGCCGATCATGATGAGGGGCGTCGTCGGATCGTCGGGGAGGCGGAACGCCGACCGGGTGTCCTTCACGAACGCCTGGACGAGGCTTCCCTCCCCCTGGCGGAGGAGGTGATTCGAGCACACGCCCTCGAAGACCCCGCGGCCGGACCGCGCCTCGCCCGCCACTACCGCCACCGTGATGCTGCAGCGCCGCGCGTCGTGGAGCGGCGACGACGAGATCGAGTAGTAGCGCGGGCGGAGCGGCGGGAGCATCTCGAGATACACGTTGAACGGGAGCTGGCAGGCCGGGTACTCCTCGAGGAGGTCGAGCACCGACTTGCGGCGCGCCATCACCTCGTCCTTGTAGCGTGCCTCGTCAGCCGCCAGCGCGGCCAGCCGCGGCCGCGTCCACGGGCATTCCGTGTGCTCGACCATGGTCTGGAGGTGGCGGCGCGAAGCGACCTCCTGGAGCTCCAGGTAGTCGCCGAGGAGGCGCGCGAGCGCGATCGGCGCGTCCACGGGGAGGAAGCCCGGGCGCCCGCCCTCGCGGTGGAGCCGCACGTGACTGGCCGGATCCAGGCCGAAGCGCGCGGTCACCCGGGCGACAAGCGCGTGGGGATTCCGCGGCGCCACGCCCAGATGGTCGCCTGCGCGATACGCCACCCCCGCAGGAAGCTCGAGCTCGAGGTGGCGGGTCGAGCGCTCCGACGGGAAGGGGCCGCGCCTTGGTGTGGAGCTCACGGTTAACGGCCACGCGCATGGGGCGGGCGCCATGGCCGTCCTCGCGAGTGCCCGCATCCGGCCCCGCCACGATCTCGACGGTGAGGTGCGCCGGCTCGGCGGCTTCGGCGGGGGTCAGCTCGACCCCCAGCGTGGTGGCGACGGCGCCCCAGAGCGGCTCCTGCCAGGCTTCGAACTGAGCGTCGAAGTCGTCCCGCGCGTCGCCTTCACCACGTGGGTGTAAACGCTGGGCGCCCAGCGCCTCGAGCCGAGCATCGATCAGGCGCGGGATGGCCTGGAACGTCGCCGCCCAGTCGCGGTTGCCGCAGCCGAACACCGCATAGCGGACGCCGGCGAGGGCGCCGGGGGCGAGCCCGCCGTCGCGCAGCCAGTCGCAGAAGCGCCCGGCATTGTCGGGGGGCGTGCCGTTGTAGGACGCGGTGGTGATGAGGACGGCACCCTCGCGGGGCAGCCGGCCGGCGTACTCGTCGAGGGACGCGACGGTCACTGCGAAGCCTTGCCCCTCGCCTGCCTCGGCGATGCGCCGCGCGACCTCCTCGGCGGTGCCGAGGTTCGACCCGTACAGCACGATGGAGCGGGGTCTGGTGGCCTGGGCGAGAGGCGCGCGCGGCCGGCGCGACGCGGGCGGCCACCGCCGCGCCCGTGCTCGTGGTGGCGACCGCACGTCCCGTCGCCGCGCGATCGCGGTCGGTGCGGCGCCGGACCTTGATGCGGAACTGGTCCGGCTTCACCGTGAGGGTTTCCTTGAGGGTAAGCCGGTAGCGCGTGTGATCGATGAGCTTGAAGCGCTGGAGGATCATCCCGAGGACGAGCGCCGCCTCCTGCAGGGCGAACTGCCGGCCGATGCAGGCCCGCTGGCCATTGCCGAAGGGCTTGTACGCGTTGGCGGGACGCTGTCGCTCCGCCTCACGGCTGAAGTTGTCGGGGTTGAAGACGTCGGCCTGCTCGCCCCACACCTTCCGGTCGCGGTGGAGCATGGGACTCAGCACCACGATCTGGTAGTTCTTCCGCATCCGGTACAATCCGCCAATCATCTCGTCCTTGTACGGCGACAGCGCGAACACCGGCGCGGTGGGCCAGAGCCGGAGCGATTCCTTCAGGATCTGCTCGAGGTAGGCGAGCTGATTCACCTGGGCGTAGGTGGGTAACACCCCCGGATCCGGCCCGAGCACGCGATCCACCTCGGCGGAGGCGCGGGCGAGCACGTCGGGATTGTTGAGGAGATAGTAGACGGCGAAGGAGAGGAGCCCGCTCGTGGTCTCGTGGCCGGCGATGAGGAAGGTGATGACCTGGTAGCGGATATTGAGGTCGTCGAGCCGTTCGCCCGTCTTCCGGTCGACGCCGGAGAGCATGTGGCTGAGGAGATCGGGCTTGTCGGCGAGGTCGTCGCCGCTCTCCCGCCGCTCCCGCACGATCCGGTCCACCATCTCGTTCATGTAGCGGATGTCGGCGCGGAGCTTCCGCTCCCGGTCCTTCTTCACGATGCTCTCGAGCGGGAGACCCCGGGTCTCCATCGACGTGCCCAGCGCGCCGATCATGGCGCCCACGAAGGGGTGCGGCGACTCCCGGTAGAACGAGTTGAAGCGGTAGCCGAAGCCGCAGAGGCCGATGGTGTCGAGCGTCAGCGACGTCATGTCATGGGTGACGTCGATCTCGTCGTCGGCGTTGAGGCGGTCCCACTTGAGCACGAGCTGCTCGGCGATGTCGAGCATCATGGGGTGATAGCCCTGCATCGCGCGCTGGCCGAAGCTCGGCAGGAGGATGTTGTGCGCTCGGGACCAGTTGGGCTCCTGGGTGTAGGCGGTGAAGAGCCCGTCGCCCGCGAAGTCGCGCAGCCGGCGGAGAGCTCCGCGCACGCTCTTGTCGAAGCGCGACTCGTCACAGAGCTCGTCCACGAGGTCGAATCCCGAGACGATCACCACCGGCTTGCCGAGCATGTCGAGCCAGTAGATCGGACCGTACTCTTGGGCCAGCTTCATCATGTCCTGCACGGGCGAGATGGTGGTGAGCGAGAGGAGATTGCCCAGGACGAAGGTCCGCGGCGGATGGGGGATCGGGGTGAGGGCATTCTTCTTCGCCATCTCGCTCACCCGCCCCGCGGGCCGGTGCTGCCACGGACCTGCCTCAGCGCCATCGCGCCGGACTCAGGCCCGCGGGCCGCCGCCCGGGCGTAGCGTCTCTCCCGCGCGGACGAGGGCCTCCATCCACAGCTTGTAGGCCTTGCCCTGGGCCTGGGTGAGGCGGGAAATGGCGTCGGAGAGTTCGGTGGGGGAAGCGCCGGTGGCCAGCGCCAGGGGCAGGCGCATCCAGGCCTGCCCGGCGGCAAAGGCAGCCTCGTGCAGCTCGCGGAGCGCCGCCGCCCCCTCCGCGGAGATCCCGGCGCCGGCGCGCGGGAGCTGGGCCGTCCACGCGCCCGTCACCTCGCCCAAGCTCCGCGCGGTGTTGTTCCAGAACTCTTGCGCCTGGCGGAACCCTTCGAGGAGCGAGCGCGAGCCCGTCTCCCACATCTGGCGCATTTCTTCCGGATTCATGCCGGGGGGTGTGCCGGGCGGCGCGGCCATGGGGTACCTCCTTTGCGGCTATTCCACGAACTCGGTCAGTCCCGTGACGTCGTAGGCCATGACCACGAGGTCGCGCGTCCGTCCCGCGTGATCCACCACGAAGTCCTGGAGCAACGCCTCCGGCTTGAAGCCGAGCCGCTCGAAGGTGGCGATGGCCCCCTTCTGGTCGGTGGTCATCTGGGCGACGATCTTCCGCAGACCCCGCTCGCGCCCGATGGAAAAGATCTCGCCGGCGAGGGCGCGCCCCAGGCCACGGGATCGGTACGGGAGGCCAACCTGAGTGCGGATCTCGCCGAGATGGCGTTGCCAGGCGACGCGGTTCTGGACCAGGGAGGCGTAGCCCGCAGTCTCTCCATTCGCCTCGGCGATCACGGTGGTGGCAAGCCCGGCCTCGAGATTGCGCACCCACAGCGCCACCGCGCCGGGGTCCGTGATGTCCATCCGGAGAAAGAGGAGGTCGTCTTCGGGCAGATTCCGCGCGAAGGTCGCGATGCGCGCCGCGTCCGCCGCGGTCATGAGGCGCAGGCTCACCGGCGTTCCGTCCCCCAGCCGCACGGTGTGCGGATACGCGCGCGCAGTCGCGCGCGGCGGGGTCATGGAGAATCCTTCTGGTGGCGCATTGGCGGGTAACGCATGGGGAGCCAGTATAAACGAGCCCTCCACGCGACACCACCGCCGACGGGGAGCGGGCACGGTACAGTGGCAGGAGCATGAGCAGGATCGTCGCGACGAGCCGCGGACGGCTGGAGGGCAGCGAGGAAGGCGGTCTCGTCGTCTTCCGCGGCATTCCGTTCGCGCGGGCGCCGGTGGGCCCGCGCCGCTTCCGCCCGCCCGAGCCGGCGGAGCCGTGGGACGGCGTCCGTGAGGTCCGGCGCTTCGGTCCAGCGGCTCCGCAGAACGCCGCCGAGATGGGGCCGATCTTCCGACTCGGGATCGGCGAGACCAGCGAGGACTGCCTCTACCTGAACGTGTGGACCCCCGCTCCCGACGGCGCGCGGCGGCCGGTGCTGGTGTGGATCCACGGGGGCGCCTTCGTACTGGGCGCCGGCTCGCAGCTCCTCTACGACGGCTCCACCCTCGCCCGGCGCGGCGACGTCGTGGTCGTCACCCTCAACTACCGGCTCGGCACCCTCGGGTTCCTCCACCTCGCCACGCGCTTCGGGACGGACCTGCCCGCCACCGGCAATGAGGGGCTGCTCGACCAGATCGCCGCGCTCCAGTGGGTACGCGACGAGATCGCGTCCTTCGGCGGCGATCCCGGCAACGTCACCATCTTCGGCGAGTCGGCGGGGTCCATGAGCTGCGCCACACTACTAGGGACCCCGCGCGCCCAGGGTCTCTTCCACCGCGCCATCCTCCAGTCCGGGGCCGCCAACTACGTGTGGTCCCGGGAGACCGCCGCGGCCGTCGCCGAGGCGGTCCTGGTCGCGCTCGACATCGGGACGGCGGAGGCGCTATCCGCAGTCCCGCCCGAGCGGCTGCTCGCCGCCCAGCGCCGCATCTTCCTCGCGCTCGTGCTCGGCCGGGAGCACCTCCTCAATGACCTGTCCCCGGGGGGACAGCGAGTGGTGGGCGCGGCCTTCCTCGGCCTGACGCTGGCGCGCCGACCGCTCGGCGGGGCGGCCGGCGCGCTCACGCGCGGCCTCGTCGGCGTGCTCCGGCGGCGCCAGCGGGCGCGCGCGTCGAGATCGACGCCTTCCGAGACGCCCCCCCTGCTCGTCGGGCTCCGCACGCGGGGACTGCCGTTCCAGCCGGTGGTGGACGGCCAGCTCCTGCCGCGGCCGCCCCTGGAGGCCATCGGGGGCGGGATGGCGCGACGGGTCCCCGTGCTCGTGGGGACGAACCGCGACGAGTCGAAGCTCTTTCTCTTCCTCGATCCCGAAGCCGGCGCGCTCGACGCGGCGGGCCTCGAGCGGCGCTGCGTGGAGATTCTCGGCGAGCACGCCGCGCGGGCGGTGGCGGTGTACCGGGCGGCGCGGCAGGCGCGCGGCGAGTCGATCGAGCCGGCCGAGCTCTGGGCCGCGATCGAATCGGACCGGACCATGCGCCATCCCGCCATGCGGCTCGCCGAGCGGCAGCGGGCGCATCAGTCGCGCACCTACGCGTACCTCTTCACCTGGCCTTCACCCTTCATGGGCGGCATCCTCGGCGCCTGCCACGCCCTCGAGCTCCCCTTCGTCTTCGGCACCCTGGGCCATCCGTTGCTCCGCCCGTTCGCGGGCAAGGGGCCCGCCGCCGAGGCGTTCGCCGCAAAAATCCAGGACGCCTGGCTGGCTTTCGCACGCACCGGCGATCCCTCCCACGGAGGGATCGGAGACTGGCCCGCCTACGACGCGACCCGCCGGGCCACCATGGTGCTCGACCGCGAGTGCCGGGTGGAGCTCGCCCCCCGCGAGCCAGAACGCGCCTTCTGGGACTCGCTGGGTTCGGACTAGGGGCTGTAGCTGGCGCGAGCTAGACGAACGGCAACCGGGCGTCGAGAAGGGTCCAGATGCGAGGCGGCGCCCGAGATCCGCCTGCGAGGCGTACCCCTGGTACGTTGAGCAGTGGGCTTGCCCCGCTTTCGTGGACACCCCCCGCACAAACGTGCGATAGGAGTGGTCCATGAGCGAGCGACGGAAGCGGCGGACGTTTAGCGAGGCCTTCAAGGCGGAAGCAGTGCGGCTCGTGCGGGATGAGGGCAAGACCGTGGCCGCGGCGGCGCGGGCGCTCGATCTCGCGCGAGTCGGCGTTGCGGCTCTGGGTCCGCGATGCCGAGCGCGAGGCGCGGCACACCGGGGCGCTGAGTAACGGCGGAGCGCAAAGAGCTGGAGCAGTTGCGGCGAGAGAACCGCACGCTCCGGATGGAGCGCGACATCCTGAAAAAAAGCGACGGCCTTCTTCGCCAAGGACCACGCGTGAGGTTCGCGTTCATCCAGGCGGAGAAGGCCACCTTCCCGGTCACGGTACTCTGCCGGGTGCTGGGGGTCTCCCGTGCGGGCTTCTACGCCGCTCAGAGCCGCCCGGTGCCGCCGCGGGTCACGGCGGATGCCCGGCTGGCGGTGCAGATCGCCGCGATCCACCGGGCGAGCCGACGGTGCTACGGCAGCCCGCGCGTGCACGCCGAGCTGCGGGCCCGCGGGCAGGGCACCAGTCGCAAGCGGGTGGCGCGGCTCATGCGGCGCGCCGGGTTGGCGGCCCGCCGCCGCCGGGCCTTCCGGGTCACCACCCAGTCGCGGCATACCCACCCGGTGGCCCCGAACCGGCTGGCCCGGCAGTTCACGGCCCCAGTCCCGGATCGCGTCTGGGTGACCGACATCACGTACCTGGCGACGGTCGAGGGCTGGCTGTACCTGGCGGTGGTGCTGGATCTGTTTTCCCGCCGGGTCGTCGGTTGGGCCGCGAGCGACCGCCTCGGCGAAGGCGTCGCGCTCGAGGCGCTTGGGAATGGGGCTGGCCCGGCGCCGGCCGCGGCCCGGGCTGCTGCATCACTCGGATCGGGGCTCGCAGTATGCCAGTGCGGAGTATCGCGCGGTCCTGGCCGGGCACGGGATGGACACCGCAGCATGAGCGCGGGTGCGGCCAGCTGCTGGGACAACGCCGTGGCCGAGAGCTTCTTCGCCGACGCTCAAGGTCGAGCTCGACCACGACGGCGCCTGGCGGACGCGGGCGGAGGCGCACCGCGCGGTGTTTGACTACATCGAACTCTTCTACAACAGCGCACGCGGCGGCACTCGACGCCTCGGCTATCTCAGCCCGCGTGGCCGTTCGAACGGCAGTGGCAGCACACCGCGTAGTGAACCTGTCCACGGAATCGGGGCAAGTCCAGCAGGCGGACGAGTGGCGCCAACGAAGCAGATGGGCCCTTATCGGCGCCCGGCGCTAGCCGGCGGTGTGGCCGCCGTCCAGAAAGATCGTCTGCCCCGTCATGTAGGACGAGGCGGACGAGGCCAGGTAGACCGCGAGGGGACCGATCTCGGACAGCTCGCCCGTCCTCCGCATGGGCACATCGCGCAGGAGCCGGTCGCGGACCTTCGGGTCCGCAAAGGCCTCCGCGTTCATGTCGGTGACGAACCAGCCCGGCGCGATGGCGTTGACCTGCACGTCGTAACGCGCCCACTCCACGGCGAGGCACTTGGTGAACGCGATGACGCCGCCCTTGGACGCGGCGTAGGACGTGTAGCCGGCCAGCCCGGCGGTCGCCATCACCGACGCCATGTTGATGACCTTGCCGGACATCTGTCCGGTGAGCTGCGCGGCGGCGGCGCGGCAGCCGTTGAAGACTCCCACGAGATTGACCTGGATGGTCCGGACGAACTCCTCCGGCGGCATCTCGAGCACCGGTCGCACGCCGGCGATCCCGGAGTTGTTCACGACGATGTGGAGACCGCCCAGCCCGCCGATGGTCCGCGCGACCAGGGCCTCCACCTGCGCGTACTCGGCCACGTCGGTGCGCACCGCGAGGGCCCGCCGCCCGAGCTTCTCCACCTGGTGCGCGGTCTCATCGATCTCGGCGGTGGAGCGGGCGGCCACCGCCACATCGGCGCCGGCCTCCGCGAGAGCCAGGGCCATCGCCCGCCCCAGCCCGCGGCTGGCCCCCGTGACGATCGCTATCCTGCCGTCGAGATGAAACGGGGTCCCCATCAGTCTCAGCGGTAGAGCTGGTCGAGGGCGCCCTGGTACTTGTCGCGAATGACCTTGCGCTTCACCTTCAAGGTCGGGGTCAGGAAGCCGTTCTCCACCGTGAAGTCGTCGGCGAGAATGGTGAACTTCTTGATCTTGGCGTACGACTGGAGCTCGCCATTGCGCTCCTCCACGATGCGCGAGACCCGCTCCACCACCTTGGGATGCTTCGCGAGCGCGACGGGATCGGGCGTCAGGATGCCCTCCGCCTTCGCGAAGGCGGACAGCTCCTCCGGGTTCAAGGTGATGAGCGCCACCGGGAACGGACGGCGGTCGCCGTAGACCATGACCTGGCTGACGAAGGGATCGCCCTTGAGGAGGTTCTCGATGTTCTGGGGCGCGATGTTCATCCCGCCCGCGGTGACGATGAGATCCTTCTTCCGGTCGGTGATGAAGAGGAAGCCGTCCTCGTCCAGCGTGCCGATGTCGCCGGTGGCGAACCAGCCGTCGGCGAGGAAGACCTCCGCGGTGGCCTCCGGCTTCTTGAAGTAACCCTTGGCGATATTGCCGCCCCGTCCCAGGATCTCCCCGTCGGACGCGATGCGGATCTCCACCCCCGGCAGCGGCCGGCCCACCGAGCCGAACTTGAACTTGTCCTCGCGGTTGTTGGTCAGCACGGGACAGGTCTCGGTGAGCCCGTAGCCCTCGAGGATGAGGATGCCGGCGGCGTGGAAGAACTCCGCGATCTCCCGGGACAGCGGAGCACCGCCCGAGACGGCGAAACGCAGGCGCCCCCCCAGGGCGGCGTGCATCTTCGAGAAGACGAGCTTGCTGGCGATGCGGTACTTGGAGGCGAGGAGAGGGGGCACCGGCTTCCCCGCCTGCTTGAGCCGGGAGACCTCCTTGCCCACGCCGACCGCCCAGCGGAAGATCTTCTTCTTCAACGGTGAGCCCGCCTCCGCTTTCGCGAGCACGCCCGCGTAGACCTTCTCGAACACCCGGGGCACGCTGCAGATGAAGTGCGGGCGCACCTCGGGCAGGTTCTCCCGCAGCTTGTCGATGTGCTCCGCGAACGCGGTGGTGAGGCCCCGGTGCACGCCGATGAAGGACTCGAGCCGCGCAAAGGAATGCGCGAGGGGCAGGAAGAGGAGATGGACGTCCCCCTCCGCGATGCTGGTGGTCTTGGCCGCAGAATCGAGCGCCGCGATGTGATTGCCGTGGGTCTGCACCACGCCCTTGGGCGGTCCGGTCGTGCCCGAGGTGTAGACGATGGTGGCCACGTCATCGGGCCGGCCGTCGGCCACGCGGGCGGCGAGCTCGCTCTTGACCTTGTCCTGGTTGTCCCGTCCGTGCCGGCGCAGCTGGTCCCAGGTCTGGATGCGGGGATTCGGCTCGCGGGGCTCGTACCCCTGGAGCACCACGATCTGCTCGAGTCCTTCCATCTTCCCCTGCACCTCGAGCACCTTGGCGAGCTGGGTGGGATCCTCCACGAAGAGGGTCTTCACCCCGGCGTCGTTGACGATGTACTGGATCAGGTCGGGCGGATAGGTCGGGTAGATGGGAATGGTGATGCCGCCCACGGAGAAAATCGCGAAGTCGGCCTGCACCCACTCGGCGCGGCTCCCCGAGAGGATGCCCACCGCCTCGCCCTTCTTCCGCCCCAGCGCGATGAGGCCGCTCGCAATCTCGCGGACGGCCTCGCCGACGTCCTTCCAGGAAAGCGTGCGCCAGGCGCCGTCGCGCTTGAGCTGCTGGGCGGCGCGGCCGCCGCTCCCGTCCACCCGGCTCCAGAACAGTCTCGCGAGCGTGTCATTCGCCATGGTTGTCTCCTCACACCTGTGTGCGGAGCTCTTTGCGCAGGACCTTCCCGATCGGGCTCTTGGGAAGGGCCTCCACGAAGCGCACCTGCTTGGGGCACTTGTAGCGGGCCAGCCGGGTCTGGCAGAAGGCCATGACCTCGTCGGCGGTGGCGTTCTGGCCGTCGCGGAGCACCACGAAGGCGAGGACGTCCTCGCCCATGAGGGGATCCGGCATCCCGATCACCGCGGCCTCCGCCGTCTTCGGAAACGCGTAGAGGGTCTCCTCCACCTCGCGGGGGTAGATGTTGAAGCCGCCGCGGATGATGAGATCCTTCTTCCGCTCGACGATGTAGAGGAAGCCGTCCCCGTCCAGGCGCCCCATGTCGCCGGTGTGGAGCCAGCCGCCCCGCACCGTGCGCGCCGTCTCGTCGGGATCGCGGTAGTAGCCGAGCATCACGTTCGGGCCCTTCACGCACACCTCGCCCACCTCGCCCGGGGGCAGCGGCCGGTCGGCGTCGTCCTGGATGGTGACCGACACCCCCGGGATGGGCTGGCCCACCGAGCCCAGCTTGCGCACCCCGGACAGCCGATGCGCCGATACCACCGGCGCGGCCTCGGTGAGCCCATAGCCCTCCATCATCTTGCCGCCGAACTTCCGCTCGAAGGGCTCGACCACCTCCACCGGGAGCGGCGCCGCCCCCGAGCCCCAGACCCGCATCGACGAGGTGTCGAAGCGGTCCGCCTCGGGATAGTTGAGGAGGTAGAGGAACATGGTGGGAACGCCCGACATCGCGCTGGCCCGGAATTTCTGGATGGTCTCCAGCACCGCCTCCGGGTTGAACCAGCGCAGCAGCACCGCGCGGGTGCCGAGGATGCTTCCCGCGTTCATGAGGGTGAGCCCGTACGAATGCGACAGCGGCAGCACTGCCACCGCCCACTCGCGCCGGTCCAGCTCGTAGAGCTCGGCGGCGGCGCGGGCGTTGGCGGCGAGGTTCGCGTGGGACAGCGCCACCCCCTTCGGCCTCCCCGTGGTGCCGGAGGTGTAGAGGATCACTGCGACCTCGTCGTCCTCGCGGTCGATGGTCTCGAAGCGCTCGTGCTCCCCCGCCGTCTCCGCGGCGAAGGACCGGGTGCGGCCGTCGGGGTCACCCTCGCCGTCCACCACCAGCACGTGGCGGAGCGTGGGGAGCACTCCGATCTGGTCCTCGACCTTCCACACCATGTCGGGGGACGTGATCACCACCTTGGCCTCGGAGTGGGCGAGGATATGCGCCACCTCGGCGGATCCCAGAAGGAAGATCACCGGCACGATCACCGCGCCCGCCTTGAGAATGCCGCCGTAGCTCTGGGTGACCTCGGGGCAGTTCGGGAGCATCACCGCCACCCGGTCGCCCGGCTCCACGCCCAGGCGCCGGAGGGCGTTGGCGAGACGGCGCGACGCGCGATCGGCTTCGACATTGGTGATCTCGCGCCCCTCGAAGGACAGCGACACGAACTCGCCGTACTTGCCGAGGCTGTCCTCCCCGAGCCGGGCCAGGTTCATGGCGGCAGTATCTTAGCGGGGCGTCACGCGGAACGCCTCGATGGAATTCGAGCTGGCGCGGTAGACCCCTTCCACCTCCACCGGCGCCCCCGGCCGCGCCGGGAAGGCTCCCGGCGCCACCACGTCCACGCTCATCCCGCCCGACATGAGGGTGAAGCGCTGGCTGGCTCCGCTCGGCACGCCCGCGATGCCCACCGTGCCGGTGACGATCACCTGCTGCTGGTCGAACCGGCCGCGCTCGGTGAACAGCACCGAGAGGGGAACCGGCTGGGCCAGGGCGGGAGATCCCGTCACCACCATCGCGAACGCCAGCAGCAACCCCGTCAGCAATCTTTTCATGAGCAGTCCTCCTTGATCGCCTCGAGCCGCGCGATGGGGCTCGGGTGCGTCGAAAGCCAGTTGAAGTATTCGGGCCGCCGGCTCTCCCGCGCCAGGCGCCGGAGCAGCGCGGCGAGCGCGCGACAGCGGGTGCCGTCGCCCGGCAGCCGGTTCAGCAGCTCCACCGCGTAGCGGTCCGCTGCGCGCTCCTCGTCGCGGTCATAGGCGCGGAACTTGGCCAGCTCGGCGGGCTGGCGCGAGAGCATGGGCCCCGCGCCGCGCTCCTCCTGCCGGCGGGCCCGGCGCGCCACCGCGTGCTCCAGCTCCACATGTCCCAGCTCGTGCGCGAGCGCGGCGCGCAGCTCCTCAGGGGGAAGCTGCGCCAGCGCGCCTTCGGTCACGAGGAGGCTGAAGCGGCATGACGGGTGCGGCGCCACGCCGAGGTTGATGTGCTTCATCGGCAGGATCCCGAGGCCCACCGCGCAGCCGTCTTCCGGGCCCCGCCATACCCCGGAGGCGCGCAGGAGCGGGGCCAGGGCCGCCGAGATACGGAACCGGTCGTCCTCCGTCGGCGCCCGGGGTTGTACTGCCGGGCGGACGGGCGGCTTCTGCTTCTGCTGAGGGGCCTGGGAGGCACAGCCGGCCAGGAACGCCAGGGCGAGGAGAGCAATGGCTCCCAAAGGCCGACACCTTGACGCAATATAGCGCATTGCGTTATCATGACTCCATGGTTACGCCGCACTGTGACAACGGCGTCACGAATGCTTCCGAGACGGAGGAAACGATCAATGACGATGGCCACCCCAGGAACTGACCTCTTCGCCCAGATGACCGGCACCGCCGTGGAGATGTTCACCCTCTACGCCGACATGAACCAGAAGGTTCTCCGCGAGCTGGTCGACCTCTCCGCCAGCGCCGCCAAGGAAGGCGTCCGCCTTTACGCGGAGCTCCAGTCCTCGGCGGTCGAGGCGGTGAAGGATGGCCAGGCCTATGCCCTCCGACGCCAGACCGACTTGCAGGACCCGCCGACGGACCCGCTCGCCTTCTGCCAGCGCGGCATGCTGGATTCGACGGAGGGCGCGCAGCGAGCCTTCAAGCTCTTCGAGGACAATGCCCAGGCGGTGACGCGGTCGGCCGAGCGGCTCCAGGTCAGCGCCGATCAGGCCGGCAAGGAGATCCAGGCCACCTTGGCCCACCTCTCGGATCGGGTGAAGTCGCTCTACGCACCCCTCGCCTAGCACCATCGAGTGGTGGACGCGGGCCGGGCCGTCCCGGCCCGCGATCACTTCTCGCGTCGCTTCTCCAGCCGCTCCTCCAGCGCGCGCAGCTGCTCGCGGAGCGCCGCCACCTCGTCCCGCAGCGCCTCCGCCTCGCCCGCTCCCTCAGCCTTGCGCTCGGACGCCCCCGCCGGCGGCGCGGCCTTCGGGGCCGTCGCCCAGCCCGCGCGCGACGCCCATTCGCGGAACACGCGGTCGGCCTCGCGCTGGCTGGTCATGATGGCGTCGAGACTCGACTTCATCGTGCCCTGCACGAAGTCCTGCCAGGCCTGGCCGTGCTTGATGAGCTGGTGGAGGAAGGCGGTGGGGAGCGCGGCGCGGTGGTTGCGCTCGTTCTCGAGAATGATCTGGGCCAGCGTCACCGAGGTGAGATCCTCGCCGGTGGACACGTCCACCACCGAGATCTCCTTGCCGGCGCGGATCAGCTCCTCGAGCTCCTCCAGCGTGACGTAACGGCTCTCCTGCGTGTCGTAAAGCTTACGGTTGGAGTACCGTTTGATCACGTACGCCATGGCGGGAGTCTAACACCGCGCGTCAGGGCCCACAAGCCGCCACCCCCTCGCCCTGATATACTGGCGCACCCTTCACGACCTCGTCAGGAGGACGCGCCATGTTGCTCGAAGGACGCACCGCGCTCGTCACCGGAGGCTCCCGCGGCATCGGACGCGCCATCGCGCTCGCGCTCGCCGAGGAGGGCGCCGACGTCGCCATCAACTACGTCTCCAGCGAGGCCACCGCCCGCAGCGTGGCGGACCAGGTCCAGAAGCTGGGTCGCCGAGTCATGCTCGCCCAGGCCGACGTGGCCGATTACCCCGACACCTATCGGATGGCGCAGGACGTGCTGAAGGAGTTCGGGCACGTCGACATCCTCGTCAACAACGCCGGCATCACGTCGGACAAGAGCTTCGTGAAGATGGACCACGCCTCCTGGCGCCGGGTGCTGGCCATCAATCTCGACGGGGTCTTCAACTGCACCAAGGTGTTCATCGACCAGATGCTCAAGCAGAGCTTCGGCCGGGTGGTGAACATCACCTCGGTCATCGGTCAGATCGGCAACTTCGGGCAGGCCAACTACGCCGCCTCCAAGGCGGGCGTGGCCGCGTTCACCAAGTCCCTGGCCAAGGAGCTGGCGGGCAAGGGCATCACCGTGAACTGCGTGGCGCCGGGCTTCACCGAGACCGACATGGTCACCGCCATTCCGGAGAAGGTGCGCGCCAAGCTGCTGGAGCAGATTCCCATGCGGCGCTTCGGGAAGGCGGAGGAGGTGGCACGCGCCTGCGTCTACCTCTGCTCCAAGGACGGCGACTACGTGACGGGGGCGGAGCTCTCCATCAACGGGGGGCTGTTCATGTAGGGCGAGCCGAAGAGCACCCTGTGCTCTGAGGCGAGCAATACGAAAATCAAGGGCGTCGCCTCACCGCCGCGGCACCGATAGCAGGATCCCCTTGAAGGCGCCGAGGCGCCGCAAGCGCGAGCGCGCTGAGGCTCAGCATCCCCATCATGGCCGCGCCCTGGGCCGCCCACGCCCACGGGCTCAGCGCCCAGAGCGTCAACAGCGCGGCGGGATCCGCCACCCGCTCGTAGCGCACGGGGGTGCGCGACGGCATCACCAGGGCCTCGCCGCCGAGCACTTCCTCGCCGCGCTGATTCACACACACGGTCCGGAGCCGAACTCGATTCTTCTCCAAGATGATCTCGGTCACCTCCACCCGCGCGGTGACGGTGTCGCCCAGCTTCACCGGCCGGAGGAACTTCAGGTCCTGCGAGAGGTAGATGGTACCGGGGCCCGGCAGGCGCGTGCCGATCACCGCCGACACCAGGCCGGCCGTCCAGATCCCCGGCGCGATTCGCTCCTTGAAGAGCGTGCCGGCGGCGTAGGCCGGATCGGAGTGGATGGGGTTGTAGTCCCCCACGGAGTCCACGAAGCCCGCGATGTCTCCGTCGGTGGCCACGCGCGTCACCTCCGCGCGGTCGCCCACCTCGATGCGGTCGATGGTGACTCCGATCATGCCGAGCCCACCGGGCCCCGCCCACCCGCCTCCAGACGGCGGAGCACGGCGTCCACCTTGTCCTCCACACCCTCGAGCTTCTCCTCGAGCTGGATGAGCTGCTGGGCCACCGCGATGAGCTGGCTGCGCGACGCGAGCCCCAGGCCCGCCAGCGACGCCTCCAGCTGCTGCTCGGCCGCCTTCTTCACCGGGCTCGCCGCGTTGAGGAAGCCCTCCATCTGCTTGCCGAGGGTCTTGGCGAAGGCCTCGGTGCCCATGGCCTGCTCGAGCACCTTGGACCAGGCGGCGATCCACTGGTCGAGGAACTGCTTCCACTGGACCATGAGATCCGGCGAGGCCTGCCCCTGCGTCATCACCTTGGACCAGGCGGCGACGCCCTGGTCCATGAAGGGGCGCCAGAAAGCCTGAGGGTCCATCGGCGCCGCCTGCGGGGTGCCCAGCATCTTGAGCCAGGCCTGGCTCCCCTCCTCCACCTGCTTCTTCCACATGTCGAACAGCTGGTTGCTCGCATCCGCCATTGGATGTTCCTCCTACGACCTGGCCGCCAGCCAGGACGCGACCTTGGGCCAGCAGTGCACCGAGGCGCCGCGTCCCGCGATGAGGGAGATGTGCCCGCCCGGCAGCTCCACGTACTCGCGGTCGGCGCTGGAGACGGCGGTGATGAGCGGCTTCACGCAGGCGGGCGGCGCGATATTGTCTTCCTTGGCGCCCACCGCGAGCACGGGGGCGTGGATGTTCCGCAGGCTCACCGGACGGCCTCCCATGCGCAGCTCGCCCCGGACGAGCCGGTTCTGCTGGTAGAAGTCCTTCACCCACTGGCGGAAGAACTCGCCGGGAAACGGGAGGTACTCGTTGGCCCACTTGTTGAGCGCATTGAATCCCGAGACGTACTCGGGATTCCACAAGTTCCACCAGAGATTGATGTTGGTGGAGAGATCCATGGTCGGCTTGAGGAGCTTGAAGCCGGCCTTCACCATGTCGGCGGGAATGCTGCCCATGGTGTCCACGTACTTGTCCACGTCGAAGTAACGCGCGTCGAGCCACTGGGCGAAGAGTCCCGCGTGGGCGAAGTCGATGGGCCCCGCCATGTCCACGAAGTTCTTCAGCGGGAACTCGGGTGTGGAGCCCAGGAAGCTCGCCGAGATGGGCGCGCCCATGCAGTACCCCAGCACGGAGATCTCGCGCGCGCCCGAGGACTCCAGCGCCTTGCGCGCCATCCGAGGCAGGATCTTGGTCACGACGTCCTCGAAGGTGAGGCCGTTGTCCTCCGGCCCGAACACGCCCCAGTCCACCAGGTACATGTCGAACCCCTGCTGCGTCATGTGCTCCATGAACGAGCCCCGGCGCATGAGGTCGAAGATGTAGGGCCGGCTGATGCCGAGGTTGGGGACGAACAGCACCGGGGTCCGGTGCGTCCGCTTGGACTCGTACCGGTACAGGCGCGACTTGTTCTTCCGGTAGATCTCCTGGCGCGGCGTGGGTCCGAGCTCGGGCTCCTTGGGATTCATGACCATCTCGGAGAAGTGCTTCATGCGGAGGAAGTTCCGATTGACCTCCTCCTGCCAGCGCGCCCGCACCTCGGGGGACACCCCGGGCATCTCGGGCACCACCATGGTGAACAGTTCGTCCTTCATGTGTGACCTCCTCCCCTATCCTACGCGGGCCTGACGCTTCGCGTCAAGAAGGGGCCCGCAGCGGACCTCTCCCCCCCGCCGGGAGGGAGAGGGAACGGGAAGGCTAGACAGAAAAGAGGGACCCGACCTTCATGGCGAGGCCCATGTCCCCCTTCAGCTTGAGCTTGCCCGACATGAAGGCCATCTGGCCGGAGAGCTTGCCGCCGATCATGTCGAGCCAGTCCTGGGACGACATGCTGAGCGTGAGGTTCGGCGCCGCCGCCGCCCCCTCGTTCACCGCGCAGGTCCCGTCCTTGATCACGGCATGCCAGGTGCCGCCCTGGTCGCCGGTGATGTCGTACTGGATGGTGGAGTTGACCCCGGTCGCCTTGCTGGGCTGAAACCGGCTCGCCATTGCGTCGAAGGTTTCCTTCACTGTGGGCATGATTGATCCTCCTGGTTGGTGCGCTGGCCTCGGTTAGAACGTGAACAGGTCCATTCCGCCCGTCACCGTGAGAATGGCGCCGGTGATGTAGCGGGCGCGCTCGGAGCACAGGAAGGCGATGGCATTGGCCACGTCCTCCGGCTGCCCTTCCGTCTGCATCGCGACGCGCTTGACCATCCGCTCGTACAGCGGCGAGAGGTTGGCGTTGGGGCCGATGATGCCGGGGGCGATCACATTGCTCGTGATGTGATAGCGCGCGCCTTCGAGCGCGACCGACTTGGCGAAGCCGATCACGCCCATCTTGCTCGTCGAGTAGGCGGTCTGCCCGAAGCCCCCCATGAGGCCCGCGATCGAGGCCATGGAGATCACGCGGCCCCAGCTCCGCTCACGCATGCCCGGGAACACTGCCTTGGTGACATTGTACGTGCCGGTGAGATTCACCTGGAGGTTGAGGTCCCAGGCCGCGTCGTCCATGTCCTTGAGCTGGCCCAGCGTGTAGATGAGGCCGGCGTTGTTGACGCAGATGTCCACCGGGCCCACGTCGGCCTGCGCGCGGCGGAGGACCTCGGCGAGGCCCGGACGGTCGGTGATGTCCACCTCGTAGCCGCGCGCGACCCCGCCGCCGCCGGCGATCTCCTTGGCCGTTTCCGCGGCCCCCTCGCCGTTGAGGTCGAGGACGATGACCCGGCAGCCCTCTGCGGCGAGGGTGAGGCAGTCCTGGCGGCCCAGGCTCCGGGCTCCCCCCGTGACCAGCGCCACCTTGTCCTTCAGGCCGAGATCCATTGCTAGCTCGCTCCGCTCGCAACCATTTCCATATTCGCTCGCCTCGCCTCCGGCTGCGGCTCGCCCTACTTTCCCTTGAACTCTGGCGCACGCTTCTGGAAGAAGGCCTGCAGCCCCTCGCCCGCGTCCTCCGTACGGATGACCTTCTCGAAGGCGCGGATCTCGATCTCGATACCCTTGTCGATGGGCTCCTCGAGCCCGTCGTCCACCGCCTCGATGATGAGCCGGGTGGCGATGGGCGGCCGCTTGCCCAGCTCGCGCGCGAGCCCCTTGGCGTCGTTGAGCGTCTCGCCGTCCTTGGCCACGCGGTTGACGAGCCCGATCCGGTGGCACTCCGCCGCGGAGATCTGGGTGCCCAGGATGAGGTGCTCGAGGGCCAGCCCGCGCCCGATGAGACGGGGCGTGCGCTGCGTGCCGCCGTAGCCGGGAATGATGCCGAGGTTGGACTCCGTCTGCCCCATGCGCGCCGTCTCCTTGAGGATCCGGATGTGGCAGCCCATGGCGATCTCACACCCGCCGCCCAGCGCGTGCCCGTTGATGGCGGCCACCACCGGCTTGGGGAAGCGCTCGATGCGCCGCACCACGCTGTTGCCAAACCGGAGAAAGGCCGCGATGTCCGGGCCCGAGAAGGCGGAGCCGAGGTCGGCCCCCGCGCAGAAAATCTTGTCGCCCGCCCCGGTGATGATCAGCGATCGCACGGCGTCGTCGGCCTGGAGCTCGGAGAGCGCGGCATTGAGCTCGCGCATCAGGTCTTCGCTGATGGCGTTGGCGGGGGGCCGGTTCAGGGTGATGACCGCGAAGGATTCCTCGCGCGTGACGACGATGTTCTCGTACGGCATCGGTGGATGGCTCCTTGACGCGCGCGGCTCAGCGGGGGGCGAGGCCGCGGAGGAAAAGGTCGGCGAGGGCCTCCGCGGTGTCGGCGAGGCGATAGCCGCGCTTGCCCAGCACCCACGAGGTGGCCATCTGGTCCATGGCGCCGAAGAGGGCCTTGGTGGCGACCTTCACCGGCAGGCCCTTCCGGAAGCGACCCTCCGCCACGCCCTCTTCCAGGACGGAGGTGATGAGGGCGAAGTAGGACGCGATCTCGTGCGCCGAGGCCCCCCGGAAGAACTTCTGTCCCTGCCGCTGCTCCACCTGGACCACCTCGGCCAGCTGCGGGTCTTCCTCCAGCATCTCGAAATGGAGACGGATGAGCCGGGAAAGCTTCGCCACCGCGTCCGGCTCGTCGGCGATCGCCTTGCGCAGGCTCCCCACGAACTGCGCCATCTTGTCGCGGAAGAGAGTGACGAGGATGTCGTCCTTGGTGCGGAAGTAGAGATAGATGGTCCCCGCAGCAATGCCGGCTTCCCTGGCAATGTCGGAGACGCGCGAGTTGTAGTAGCCCTTGCGGGCGAAGACCCGGACGGCCGCCTCGATAATCTGTTGGGGCTTCTCAGGATCGCGCATGGGGGATGACTGAACCGCCATTCATCTTAGTCAGGCCACCCGGTCCTGTCAAACGCAAAGTCGGCTCGGCTCGCCCGCCGGCGGAGGGCTGATCCGCGGTCAGGGATCGAGAAGCGCCGACACGAAGCGCGTCAGGCGCTCGAAGTCCGGCGCTGGCACGTTCACGAAGACGAGCGCGGCGCTCCGATCGTTCACCTCCCATACCACCGCGCGGAGTAACAGCGGCGCGGGGTCGCCGTCGGGCGGGAGCCGCACGTCGACCTGCTCTCCCGCGCGCAGGACGAGCCCGGTGGTGATCCGCGCACCGAACGCGCTGAGGTCCAGCGTCTCCGCGGGCACCTGCGCGCCCCCCGCGTGACCGAGGGTCACCACCACCGGCACGTACGCGCGCGGCGAGCGACGGCGGGTCTCCCAGGGATCGAGGCGGGGACGTTGACGGCGGATCGCGCGCTCGGGCAGGCTGCCGCCCGCGCTGACGAGGTCCACCGTGATGCCCTCCGGGTCGCTCCGCACCACGCGTCCCGCCACCGCCACTACCTCCATGCGGTCGGGCGGGCCGGGCAGGGTCAAGCGCAGGACCACCGGGGTGTCGGCGGCGAGCTCGATGGGCACCCTGACGCGAACGCCCGAGGTGCTGACATCGAAGACGTGTCCGCTCACCGTCTCGCCCTGCGGCGTCTGGAGCTGGACCGGCCAGTCGGCCCGGGCGCGCTGGGCGCCACGCCGATCCTCGCGCGCCATACCGGTGGCCGGCCTCAGCTCCCGCGCTCGACCAGACGGCCCACGTACTGGCTCAGGCGCGCAAAGTCGCTGCTGCGGAGATTGGCGAAGACGAACACGGCCCCGCGGTCCGCCAGGGTCCAGACCACCGCGGACAGGTGCAGCGGATCTCCGTCACCCTCCGGCTGGAACTCCAGCCTGGCGGTGTCTCCCGGCTGCAGCTTCAGGTCCGTGGCGATCCGCGCCCCGAAGGCGCTGAGGTCGAGCGTCCTGCCGCTGACCGCTTCGCCCCGCCCCACGCGAATGCTCACCGGCAGCGGCCGCGTGACACGCGGACCGCGGCGGCGCGCGTCCCAGCCGCCCACCAGCGGCTCGACCCGGCGGGCCTCGGTCTCGGGCAGCCCGATGAAATCCAGTGCCAGGCCGTCGGCTTCTCGCCGCGCGACCCGCGCCACCACCTCCAGCCGGTTGGCCCCGCGCGGCAGCGTGATCCGGAGCGTGACGGCGGCGCCCACCGGGAGATCGCCGGACACGCGGACGCGCACGCCGGAGGTGCTGATGTCGAGGACGTGGCCCTCGAGGACCCCCCGCTCGAAGGTCTCGAGCGTCACCGGCCAGCTGGCTCTGGCCCGTGCCGCTCCGCGTCGGTCTCGCCCCTTCACCCTTGCGTCCTCATGCCCGCACCAACTTGCGTCCCGGGCCCGGCCGGTGTCAAGTCCGCTGTCGCTCCCCGCGCAGCGAGCCCCCGCCGACTGAGGTAAGATGGCGCCCATGACGATCAAGTACCGCATCGGCATCATGCCGGGCCCGTGGCCGCCGGGCCGCGAGGGCGCCGACTTCCTCTGGAGTCTCTGCGACCTCTGCGAGCGCACCGAGGTCGACTCGATCTGGCTCTCGGACCGTCTTTCCTCGCCGGTGCCCGTTCCCGAAGTGATGACGACACTGGCCGCCATCGCCGCGCGGACCACCAGGCTCAAGTTCGGGCCGAGCGTGATCGTGCTGCCCTATCGCACGCCGGTGGTGGCGGCGAAGGAGATGGCCACGGTGGACTGGCTCTCGCGCGGGCGCCTCTTCCCCGCGGTGGGCGTGGGCGTGGAGCTCCCGCGCGAATTCGAGGCCTCGGGGGTGGCGTTTCGCGAGCGGGGTCGGCGCACCGACGAGGCCATCCGCGTGATCCGCATGCTCTGGACGCAGGACGAGGTGACGTTCCAGGGCGAGTTCTACAAGCTCGACCGGATCAGCGTGCTGCCCAAGCCCTGGCAGAACCCGCCTCCCATCTGGATCGGCGGCAAGAGCGAGGCCGCGCAGAAGCGCACCGCGCGGCTCGGCGACGGCTGGATGCCGTCCTTCATCACCCCGGACGAGTTTCGGACGGGTGTGGAGCGCGTGCAGGAGCTCGCGGCCGCCGAGGGGCGCGCGGTGCCCGTGGATCACTTCGGCACCCTCATCAACTTCGCGCTGGCGGACTCGCCCCAGGCCGCCGCGGCCCTGGCCGGCCCCTTCATCCCGCGCGGACGCGTGGACGAGGCGACCATCCAGCAGTGCACCGCCTTCGGGCCCGCGGAGGTCGTGGCGGAGCGCATCGAGGAATACGTGAAGGGCGGCGGCTCGAAGTTCATCCTGCGGCCCCTGGGCCCGCCGGACACGATGCTCGACCAGCTCGCGCGGCTCGCCGCCGAGGTCATTCCCGCCTTCCACGCGCGCTGAGCCCATGCCCATCCCCCTCCGCCCCCCTCGCCGCGCCGTCTTCGCGCTCGCCGCCACCCTGCTTCTCGGCGGCTGCTCCTCACTCATCTCGATCGACTTCACGCCGCGTATCAAACCGCTCGAGGAGGAGACGGTCGAGGGCTCGCGCTTGAGCTCGAGTAAGATCTTGCTCCTCGATCTCTCCGGCCTCCTCCAGGAGGACACGCCCAGCCTCTCGCTGACCACCCCGCCTCCCCACGTGCCCCTCCTCGCCCGCGTGCGCGAGGAGCTGCGCCGCGCCTCGGAGGACAACAAGGTGCGCGCGCTGGTGGTGCGCATCAACAGCCCGGGCGGGACCATCACCGCCTCCGACGTGCTCTACAAGGAGATTCGCGAGTTCAAGCAGCAGCGGAAGGTGCCGGTGGTGGCGGCCATCATGGACGTGGGCGCCTCCGGCGGCTACTACGCCGCCCTGGCCGCGGATCAGATCCTCGTGCACCCCACCACCATCACCGGCAGCATCGGCGTGATCATGGTGACCCTGAACGCCCAGGGCCTTCTGGAGAAGATCGGGGTGGCACCGCTCGCCATCAAGTCGGGTCCACTCAAGGATGCGGGTTCGCCGTTTCGCGGCCTCACCGACGAGGAGCGCGGAGTCTTCCAGGGGGTCATCGACGACATGTATGGGCGCTTCGTGCGCCTGGTGGCGGAGTCGCGGAAGATCCCCGAGGCGCGCGTGCGGGCCTTTGCCGACGGGCGCATCTACACCGCGGAGCAGGCCCGCGGGCTGGGGCTGGTGGATCGCGTGGGCTATCTCGACGAGGCGATCGAGATGGCGAAGCAGGCTGCCGGCCTCACCGAGGCGCGCGTGGTGATGTACCACCGGCCGCGCGAGTACCGCGCCAACATGTACTCCGCCGCCCCGGTCACCCCGGGCGCGGACGCCTTGCTCGGCCAGCTCGCCGGCGCCCTGGGGGGTCCGGGGACCCGCTTTCTCTATCTCTGGTGGCCCTGATCCCCGGCTCGACGCCACCAAATCCTTCCGGGGCGAGGGTCCCCGGTGCTAGCGTGAACGGGCCATGCCTCTTCGGTCCCTGAGCGTCACGAAAGCGGGCAATCGGCGTGGATTCACCCTCATCGAGCTGATGGTAGTCGTCGCGGTGATCGGCATCCTCACCGCCATCGCCATCCCGCTCTACACCAACATGCAGCTCCGCGCGCGGGTGGCCAAAGCGCAGGGCGACGCGCGGGCCCTCGTCTCCGCCATCAGCCTCTACTCCGCGCACATGCAGTCGCTGCCGCCCAACTTGGCCGCGCTCAACTCGGCCGCCGTCAATAACCTGGGCGCCACCGCAGGGCCCTTCATGGCCTCCACCCCGAACCCGCCCGAGGGCTGGACCACCTACGGCTACACCTCGACGGCGGGGGGCGTGTACGTGGTCTCGACCACCGGCGATAGCTTCGTCGTCAGCCTGCCCTGACGGGCGGCCGCCCTCACTTCGGCTCCGGCATCCCGTAGCCCGCCATATCCTGCTGCTGGTTCCAGCGTAGCCAGCCCGCCTCGCTCTCTTCCCGGGTGAGCGGGCGATTGCCGCCCGGTGTGCCCGTCGCCGGAACCAGCAGCTCCTCGCCCGGCCGGACCGTGCGCTCCCACTTCGCGCCCTCCCCCGACGCGCGCGCCAGCGCCAGACCGTGGAAGACCCGCACCAGCACCGAGCCATCGGGGGAGACCCGGATGCCGGTGCCGCCGCTCCGCACCGCCACCGTGACCGGTCCCGCCTCCACCTCGACCGCGGTCCGTGTCACGGACAGGGGCAGCACCGCCACCCAGATCCACCCGCCGTCCTGCTTGATGCGCACGGCGCGATCCGACGCGGGCGCCCCCGCCCCCGGCTCGGCGACGAAGAGCTGGGTGAGCTGGGCCATGCGGATGGCGTGCCCGCTCGTCGTCCGCAGCACGAACCGGCCGCCCGGGAGCGCGCGGGCGCCATCGCCCTCGGCCACCTCATCGCGGAGCTTGGCCTTGACCCATGTATTGCTTCCCTTCTTGAGGATCTCGGAGGGCCCGTTGATGGTAGAGGCTACCAGGGGGGTCTCCTTGGGCTGGGCGAGCGCGGGCGCCGTGACACACGCGAGCGCGGCGAGGACGAGGGGGATCAGCAGCGCCTTCGACTTCATCCGTCGAGTCCTTTCTATCGGGGGCCGGCCGGTCAATGGCCGGTCCAGCGGGGCGCGCGCTTCTCGAAGAAGGCGGTGACGCCTTCCCTGGCATCGTCGGAGAGGAAGACCAGCGTGGTCAGCTCACGCAGATAGCGAAGGGCGGCGCCGTACTCCATCTCGGTGGCCGTCGCCGCCGCCTCCTTGGCGAGCCCCAGCGCGGTGGGCGAGAGCCCGGCCAGTCGCGCGGCCAGCGTGCGCACCTCATGCTCGAGGTCGCCCCGAGCCACTACCCGGCTCACCAGGCCCATGTCGAAGGCCTCCCGCGCGGACACCGGCTCGCCCGAGAGCACCATGAGCATGCCCCGCTTCCGGCCGGCGGCACGAAGGACGGGGGCCATCACGACGAGCGGGAGCAGGCCGAGCGTGATCTCGGGGAGCCCGAAGACGGCGTCGTCCGACGCCACCACCACGTCGCACCCCACCGCGAGCCCGCAGCCACCGGCCAGGGCGAATCCGTGCACCTGGGCGATCAGCGGCGTCCGCATCCGCGCCATGGCCTCGAGGATGCGCGGCAGACCGCTGAAGGACTCGCGTGCCTGCAACGCGGTGCCGCGGTCGCCCACGCCCTTCAGGTCCGCGCCCGCGCAGAAGGCCTTGTCCCCCGCCCCGCACAGCACGATCACGCGCGCGGCGGGATCGGCCTCGAGCGAGATCAACGCCTGCTCCAAATCGAGGAGCAGAGCCGGGTTGAGCGCGTTCCGCACCTCGGGACGATTGAGGGTGACGGTGGCGATGCCGTCCCGCGTCTCGACCAGCACCGTCTCCCCGCTCACGCGGCGCCCTCCGCCCCATCCACCAGCTCGAGGAACTGCTTGAGGATGCGCGCGGTGGCGCCCCACACCACGTCCTCCACCGAGACCTGATAGAAGTGTACGGGATGGGGTTCGCCGCCGCGCTCCCAGATCTCGGTGCGAAAGATCGAGGGATCGCGAAGGAGGTCCAGGGGCACCTCGATCACCCGCTCGATCTCGCGCCCGTCGGGCTTGAACTCCACCGGGCCGCGGATGATCCCCACCACCGGGGTGATGACGAACGGGGTGGCCCGCGTGGCGGTGTCGTCGAGGAGCCCCAGCACCTCGACGGACTCCGCCGGGATCCGCGCCTCTTCCCAGGCCTCGCGCAGCGCGGTCTCCACCCGGGAGGCATCGCGCTCCTCGCAGATGCCGCCGGGAAAGGAGAACTGCCCCTTGTGATGCGGCACCGCCTCCGATTTCTTGGTGAACAGGATGTGCGGGCCGCCGTGATCGGTGATGGGCAGGAGCACGGCGGCGGAGACGAGATCGCTCCGGTCCAGCGCCACGCGCGGGTGGCGGGACAGCGCCGTGTCCAGCCGCCGGCGCAGGGTCTCCAGATCCAAATCCAGGCGGCTCCGCCTACCGCGCCTGGAAGCTAGGCTTCCGCTTCTCCGCGAAGGCCTTGGGGCCTTCCACGGCGTCCTCGGTGCCCCGCAGCGTGCCGGACAGAAAGGCCTCGAGCCGGAGCCCGTCGTCGAGCGGCATGGTGAGCCCGCGCAGAACCGCTTCCTTGGCGGCGCGGACGGCGAGCGGTCCGCGCTCGCAGATGGTCTCCGCCCACTCGCGCGCCGTCCCCATCAGCTCCGCGGCGGGCACCACCGCGTTCACCAGGCCGTAGTGGAGCGCCTCCGCGGCGGTCAGCGTCTTCGCCATGAGGATCAGCTCCATCGCCTTGGCCAGCGGAATGGTGCGCGGGAGGCGCTGCGTGCCGCCCGCGCCGGGCATGATGGCCCAGCGGACCTCGGGCAGGCCGAAGGTGGCGTGGGGCACCGCGATACGCAGGTCGCAGGCCAGCGCCAGCTCCATCCCACCGGCCAGGCAGTGGCCGTTGATGGCGGCGATCATGGGCTTCCAGAGGGGGAGCCCGCGCGTGATGCCGCCGAGCCCGTAGTCGTTGTGACCGCGGCGCCGCGCGCCCTTGCCGAAGGCGGCGGGAATCATCTTCTTGAGGTCGGCGCCCGCGGAGAAGGACTTGTCCCCCGCCCCCGTGAACAGCGCCACCCAGGCTTCGTCGTCGTCGCGGAAGCGCGTCCACGCCTCGATGAGTGCGGTGTGCGTCTCGGGGTCGATGGCGTTCATCGCCTCGGGACGGTCGATGGTGATGGTGACGACGTGGCCGGCCTGCTCGTAGCGAACGGTCATGAGATCCTCCGACCGATCCTACGACATGACGAACCCGCCGTCCACGTTGATCCCCTGGCCGGTGACGCCGCGGGACTCCGGCAACGCGAGAAAGACGGCGGCGCTGGCAATCTCCTCGGCTTCGATCATGCGACGCTGCGGCACCCGGCGCTTGATGTGACGCTCGAACACCTCCTCGCCCCCCACGTCCTCCATCACCCCCTCGCGGCTCCGGACCTTTCGCGGCGCCAGTCCCATGCCCGCGCGCACGTAGCCGGGGCAGAGCGCGTTCACGGTGATGCCGGGATAGCCCTGGGAGGCGAGCTCGGTGGCCAGCGCCCGCGTGAGCCCGATGACCCCGTGCTTGCTCGCCGCGTAGGCGGAGACGTAGCCGAAGCCCCCCATGCGCCCGTAGATGGAGGAGATGGTGACGATGCGCCCTTCCCTCTGGCGCATCATGTGCGGGAGCGCGGATCGGATGGCGCGGTAGGTGCCGTTGAGGTTGACGTCGATGACCCGCGTCCAGTCCGGCTCCGGCTGCTCGGCGAGGAGCCCGCCCCCGGCGATCCCGGCGCAGGTCACGAGCACGTCGAGCGAGCCCAGCTCCGCCACCGCGCGCGCCGCCATGGCATCCATGTCCGCGAGCCGCGTCACGTCGGCGCCGAGCGCCAGCGCGCGGGCTCCGAGGGCCGCGGCCTCGCGCGCCACCGCCTGCACCTCCGGCTCGACGTTGGAGGCCACGAGGAGCGCGGCGCCCTCGCGGGCGAGCGCCAGCGCGATGGCGCGGCCGATGCCGGTGCCGCCGCCGGTGACCACCGCGACCTTTCCCTTCAAGCGCATTGGGGGCCCGTCAGGCGCATTCGGGAGCCACCGGCGCGCGGGGCCCGCTCAGACGAAGCGGCAGGAGACGGAGCCGAGCCGGGTGAAGGAAGCGCGCACCGACTCGCCCTTCTCGGGGCGGAGGATCTTGGAGATGGACCCGGTGAGCACCACGTCACCGGCGGCGAGCCCGCGCCCCATGCGCCCGAGCGTGTTGGCGAGCCAGGCGAGCGAGGTGAGCGGGTTGCCAAGCACCTCCGCCGCCGTATTGGTCGCCACCACCTGGCCGTTCTGCTCGAAGACCACCCCTTCCAGCGCGAGATCGAGCGCCGCCACCGGCGTGAGCGGCCGGCCGAGCACGATGGCGTTGGCGAAGACCCCGTCCGCCACCACGTCCGCCCCGCTCGCCTTGCCCGAGCAGCGGAAGTCGATCAGCTCGAAGGACGGCATGGCGCCCTCGACGGCGAGCAGCGCGGACACCGGCGTCACGCCGGGCCCGGCCAGGTCGCGCTTGAGGAGAAAGGCCACCTCCACCTCGACCCCCAGCGACGCGAACCGGCTGATGGGGATGGAGTCGCCGCCGGAGTACACGCCCGAGCCCAGCATGAACCCCAGCACGGGCTCAGTCACGCCGTACTGTCCCTGGATCGCCGCGTTGGTGAAGCCGGCCTTCCAGCCGATGACCCGCTCGCCGCGGAGCACCAGCGCCTGCTCCAGGGCGCGCTGCACCCCGTAGGCTTCCCCCAGGGAAAGGTCCGGATACTTCTCGGTCAGCGGGGTCACGGCGCGGTGGCCGTCCCGGCTCTGGAGGAGATGATCCACGGCGGCGTCGAGGGCGATGGGCATGCGGTGACTCCTTACCTTCTCTTTGGCTTCTTTTTCAGTCGCTTGGCTGGCTTCGCCTTCGACCGGGCCTTAGGCTTGGGCCGCGGCCGTGCGGCGCCGGCGCGGGCGGCGAGATGCGCGGCGTTCCGGGCTCCCACCGAGCCCGGGGGCACCGCCCCCGAGCGAATGGTCCGTATCCAGCCCGCGAGCTCGACCGCGAGCTCCGGATAGCAAGCCGCCCGATAGGCCTCGAGGGCGAGGAGCGCCGCGGGATCCTTCCAGGGCTTGAGGACGAAGGGCGCCTCCGGATCCGTGGGATCGAAGGGCCCCTCGGTGCCCATCGGCATCACGATGTATCGTCGGGTCAGCTCCGCCATGGCAGGCGCCTCCGCTGTCGGCTGGGTCGAGACATGCCCCGGCAGAGTACGACAGCCGCGCGCGGCTGCGCAACGGGAGCCGAAGAAGGGCTAGGCGGCGCTCCGCTTCCGCTTCTTGGGAATGCGCGCGCCCGCCTGGCGCGCCTCGCTCAGCGCGATGGCCACGGCCTGCTTGCGCTTGCGGACCTTGGCTCCGGACGAGGAGCGGAGGCCCCCCTGCTTGTACTCCCGCATGACCTTGCTGACTTTGCGCTGCCCTTTGGACTTGGCCTTCATCGCGTGTCCCTCCCCGCCGCCGGAGACCGGGGCGCGCTCCTGCCCCCGGTCCCCGGCACGTGATGATGGTGTGTCGGTTACTTGCAATTCTTCTCGTGCTCGCGCATCTCCCGCTCCGAGGAGAAGCTCTTGCCGCACTTGCCGCACTTCATGTCCATGGCTCGCTCACACCTCCTCTCAGGCGCGCCTCAGGCGCGCCGCCTGGCCGCGACGCGAGGCCGTCTCGGCGGCGCGGCCGCCTTCTTCTTCGCCAGGCTCTGCTGGAGGGCCTCCATGAGGTCGATGACCTTGCCCTTGGGCGCTCGCGGCGCCGCGAGGGCCACCACCTTGCCCTTCGCCTTCCGCCTGACCACGTCGAGCACCCGCGCGCGATATTCGTCCTTGTACTTTTCGGGCCGGAACTGATCCTCCGAGAGCTCCTCCACCAGCCGGACCGCGAGCTTTCGCTCGGACTCTTTGGGCTTGACCGCCGGTCCCACGTCGATCTCGCGCGCGGTGCGGATCTCGTCGTGGTGGTAGAGCGTGTGCAGCACGAGGCCGGGGCCGCCCGGTCGGATCAGCACCAGGCTTTCCTTCCCACGCAGGACGAACCGCGCGATGCCCACCCGCTTCACCTGTCGTAGGGCGTCGGCGAGCAGGTGATACGGCTTGGCGCCTCCCTTGTCGGGACCCACGTAGTACGCCTCGTCCAGGTGCACCGGGTCCACCGATTCCAGGGGGACGAACTCCGCGATGTCGATCTCCCGGGAGGCCTCCGCCTCCAGCGCCTCGAGCTCCTCCGCGGTCATCTTCACGTGGCGGCCGCGCTCGATCTCGAACCCCTTCACGAGCTGGTCACGCTCCACCACCTCCTCGCAGTGCGGGCACCACGCCTGGTACTTGATGCGGTGGCCGCACTTGGCGTGAAGCAGGTGAAAGGAGACGTGCCGCGAGACCGCGGCGGGGTAGAGCCGGATGGGGATGGACACCAGCCCGAACGAGATGGTCGCGGAGGCCAGCGGACGTGGCGGCATTGAATAGCCCTCCCGCAGATGGGGAAAGAGCAATGCCCATGCCAGGGAAAAAAGCTGCGGAGTTTCGAGCCTTATCGAGCGGGGGCGCTACAGTGGGGACCGCGCCTGCCCGGTAGCGAGAACCCGACCGGGGCTTTCCTTACCCGCCGGCCGGGTGCGTATGGCCGTAGGGCACGTCGAGGACATAGATGATCTTGCCCAGGGCGATGAACTCGGCGATGGCCCAGGACAGCTCCAGCGTCTCGTCATCGCTGAACTGGCCCCGGAGGTCCGCCCAGAGAGCGTCATCCACCTTGTGATGATCCTCGTACATGCGGTCCGCGTAGCGGAGCGCTACCTTCTCGCGCTCGGTGAACGGCCCGCGCTCGTAGTCGCCCAGCGCGGTCACCAGCTCCTCGGTGATCCCTTCACGCCTGCCCGAGGCGTAGCGGGTGGTCATTCAGTAGTGGCAGGTATTGCGCTGGGCCAGCCGCAGCCGGACCAGCTCCTTGGTGCGGTGCTCCACCAGCCCCAGCCGCACCAGCGGCGAGTAGAAGCGGACGAAGCGCTTCAGCGCCTCCGGCAGCCGCCCAAAGGTGCGGATGAAGTTGGGATCGCCCCCGTCCGCCGTCCACTTGGCCAGCATGTCGCGGAGCTCGGGATCGAGTCCGTCCTCGGGCATCATGGGCATCCGCACGGCGGTTTCTCCCGGCGCGGCCGCTAACCGCGCAGCTTGAGCACGTTACAGGTGGCCACCGAGCGCTGGAAGCCCTTGAGGGTCAGGTCACCGACGTCCTCCACCTCGATCTCCCCCTCGAGCTGCGCGGCCACGCGCCGCGAGGCCAGGATCTGGCCGGGCTTGGCCTCGCCACAGAGCCGCGCGGCGAGATTGGTGACCGTCCCGATGGCGCCGTAGTCGAGCCGTCCCTCGAAGCCGATGGCGCCGATGGTGGCATAGCCCTGGGCGATGCCGACCCCCAGGTCGAGCTCGAAGCCCTGCTTGCGCCACTTCCCCATCAGCTCGCTCACCCGGGTGCGCATGGCCACCGCCATGCGCACCGCGCGGGCGGCGGCATCGGGCACCAGCACCGGGTCGTTGAAGAACACCATCATGCCGTCGCCGGTGAAGCGCTCGAGCGTCCCTTCATGCTCGAGGATGAGGCGGCCCATCTCGGCGTGGTACTCCCGCAGCACCCCCATGACCTCCTCGGGCTCGGCGGTCTCCGCGAAGGCGGTGAAGCCGCGGAGGTCCAGGAACACCACCGCGATCTCGCGCCGGTGCGTCTTGAGGGGATCGTCCGCCCCGCCGGCCAGGATGGCTTCGGCCAGGGCCGGCGAGAAGAAGCGCTTGAGCCGGCCCAGGCGCTCGAGCTGCGTCACCTGCTCGGTCACCCGCTGCTCGAGCTCGCGGTTCAATCCCGCGAGGGCATCGTCGAGCTCCTTGATCCGCAGGAGCGAGCGCACCCGGGCCAGCAGCTCGGGCTGATTCACCGGCTTGCTGAGGAAGTCGTCCGCCCCGACCTCGATGCCCTTCACCCGCTCGTGCACCGCGTCCAGCGAGGTCACCATCACCACGGGAAGCCGCGCCGTCTCCGGATTCGCGCGGAGGCGCGCGCACACCTCGTAGCCGCTCATCTCGGGCATCATCACGTCGAGGAGCACCAGATCCGGACGCTCGGTGGCGATCCGATCGAGCGCCTCCGGGCCCGAGGCCGCCGTGGTCACCGTGAAGCCCTTGACGCGCAGGAGGTCGGCGAGGAGCTTGACGTTGAGCGGCGTGTCGTCCACCACCAGGATGCGGGCGCCGTCACTCATGGGCTGGGGCTCCCCGCCGGCGTGTCCAGCATGCGCCGTACGGCGGCGACGAACTCCTTCACGCTGATGGGCTTGGACTGGTAGCCGTCGAAGCCCGCGGCGAGGATCTTCTGGCGGTCGTGGGTCATCGCGGAGGCGGTGACCGCCATCACGGGAATGGCGCGCGTGGCGGGCTGGGCCCGCAGCTGGATCAGCGCCTCGATCCCGCTGATACCGGGGAGCTGGATGTCCATGAGGATGAGGGCGGGCGGAGTCTCCAGCGCCAGGCGTACGCCCTCCTCGCCCGTCACCGCCTCGAGGACGCGGTAGCCGTGGTACTGGAGCAGGTCGCGCTCGAGCTTCCGATTCTTCTCGTTGTCCTCCACGATGAGGATCAGCTCGCCGGCCATGGGCGCTCCGGAAGCGTGAAGGTGAACGTCGATCCCTGCCCTTCCGCGCTCTTCACCCAGATCCGGCCCCCGTGCAGCTCCACGAAGCGCCGCGCCAGCGCGAGCCCGAGCCCGGTGCCCTCACGCTTGCGCGCATAGTCGGTCCCCACCTGTCGGAACTCCTCGAAGATGGCCTCCTGGTCCTCCGCCGCGATGCCGATGCCGGTATCCGAAACCGAGATCTCCACCGTGCCCTCCGCGCGCTCGGCGCGCACCACCACGCGCCCCCCCTCGGGGGTGAACTTCACCGCGTTGGAGAGGAGATTGAGCAGCACCTGCTTGATCTTCCGCTCGTCGCCGACCAGGCTCCCCACCCCGGGCCCCACCTCGAGCGTCACCCCGATGCCGTGGCGCGCGGCGCGCTCCTTGACGAGGGTGAGGGCGTTGTCCAGCGCCAGCGGCAGGTCGAACTGCCCGAGGTCGAGCTCCATCCGGCCCGCCTCGATCTTGGACAGGTCGAGGATGTCGTTGATGAGGGACAGGAGGTGCCGGCCCGAGGACAGTACGTCCTCCAGGTACTCCTGCTGCTTGTCGTTGAGGTCACCGAACATGCGCTCGAGCAGCACCTCGGAGAAGCCGATGATGGCGTTGAGCGGCGTGCGCAGCTCGTGGGACATGTTGGCGAGGAACTCGGACTTGTGCCGATCGGCGATCTCGAGCTGCTCCGTCTTCTCGCGCAGCTCCTGGAAGAGGCGCACGTTCTCGATGGCGATCACCGCCTGGTCGGCGAACGTCCGCAGCAGGTCCACCTGCTTGTCCGGAAAGGAGCCGGGCTCCCGGCGCGTCACGAGGAGGGCCCCGATGATCTCGTCGCCCCGGAGCATAGGGACCCATAGCCCGCTCCGGGTGCCGTTGCGCTGAGCCAGCTCGCGGGTCCATGACGGGACGTTCGGCTCCGTTTCGAAATCGTGCACCTCGATGACGCGACGCTCGCGGATGGCGCGCAGGGACGGTCCCTCCTCGTCCAGTCGCCGTGGGTAGTGGCGGCGAATCTCCGCCACGAGTTCGGCGCTGGGTCCGAAGGCACCGACATGATGAACCATACCGTCCTCCACCCGCAGCGCGGCCCCATGCACGCCGCCGCAGAGGCGCACCGCGCTCTCGGTGATGGCGTCGAAGATGGGTTGGAGGTCGGTGGGGGAGCTGGAGATCACGCGCAGGATCTGGGCGGTGGCGGTCTGGCGCTCCAGGGCCTCGGTGAGGTCCCGCGTCCGCGCCTCCACCTTCTGCTCGAGATTCGCGTAGGACTCCTGCAACCGCGCCGCCATGCTGTTGAACTGCTCGGCGAGGGCCTGGAGCTCGTCGCCCGTCTTCACGTCGATGCGCTCGCCTAGCTCGCCCGCCCCCACGCGCTCGGCGCCTGCCTGGAGCGCGCGAATGGGCCGCACCATCCGGCGCGCGAGGAACAGGCTGACCACGACGGAGAGCCCCATGCCGAGCACGATGAGGAGTCCCGTGCGCATGGCGGAGGCGCGCACCGGCTCCAGCGCCTCCCCCAATGGCTGCTCGACGAACACCGTCCAGGCGAGCGGGCGAATGGTGGAGTGCGTGGTCAGGACCTGCTCGCCGCGGAAATTGTGGGCAGTATTGACCTGGGCGGGCCCCGAGCCGGAGCCCGCCAGCGCGGCCTTGACGTGATCGAGCCCGGACAGATTCGTCTTCTGCAGCACCAGGCTGATATCGGGGTGCGCGATGAGGGCCCCCTGGCCATCCACCACGAAGGCCTGCCCGGCGCGACCGATCTTGATCTGGGACACCACGTCCCAGATGAACTTGAGGTTGACGTCCACCGCGATGACGCCGCCGTCGGGCCCGCTGCCCGCCACCGCCAGCGTCATGTACGGCTCGGACTCCTTCCGGAAGTACACCGGCCCGTAGTAGACGCGTCCGGCGCGGGCTTCCTTGAAGCGCGGTTCGCTGGAGAAGTCCGCGCGGCTTCCCGCCACGTCCATGGCAAGACGCGAGATCCGGAGCTGCTCCCGACCGGAGCCGTCGAGCAGGCTCACCTCGGTGATAGCGGGGACCTGACGCTGGAGCCGGATGAAGTCGAAGCGGCGCTGCTCCACCGCGGCCGCTCCGGAGGCGAGCTGGGGCTGGGTGACCCAGCCGAGCTGCCGCTCGATCTCGCGGACAAAGCCCCCGATGCCCAGGGCGGCGGCCTGCGCTTTCTCCTTCTGGATGGCGACCAGCGCCTCCTTGTTCTCGAGGTACGAGAAGTACAGCTCGATGAGCCCGCTGGCGAGGAGCTCGCCCGTGACCACCAGCAAGAACAACACCACGTACTTGCGGAACAGCTTACCGCGGGGCTTGACGGGCTCGAGAGTGGAAGCCGGCTCCACGGACCCACAATAGCAGATGGGGCATGGTCCACGCAGCATCGGGCGACGCGTCCTGGTAAGATTGCAGGAGGCCCCCATGGCGCGCCATCTCTGCATCGTCGCCCGGGACAACTCGCCGCTCTACGGCTTCCTCACCATTGCGTTCAGCGAGCGGCCGGCCGGCACCGATATGCTCGACGTGGTGCTCGACCGGCGGCGGGCAGAGGCGAGCCGGGAGCGCGACCGTCAGGCTCTGTCCCCGGCTTCCGCCCCCCCCTCCGCCTACACGGACCGGCGCCGGCACGCCGGGGTTGCCGAGGCCCTGCAGACGCGCGGCTATGCCATCGTCGCCGGCCCCGGTGCCGAGCCCCGCGCGAGCGACGAGGCGTTCATCGAGCGCGCCGTGGGCATCCTCGCCGACGTGGAGCGCCGCGGGCCCCTGGCGCTCCGATTCCACCAGCAACGGCGGGCGGTGGGCCGCGCCATCGTGGGCGCGTCCATCGGCGCGGTGATCGTGTTCGCCATCATCTGGGTGCTGACGACGCTCCCGACGGTCGGCGGCCTCGCGCGCATCACGGATGATCTGAGTCGCTGGACCGATGCCGGCGTGAGTCGCCTCGGGGAGTCGTGGACGGCCCTGCGCCGCGTGTTCGTTCCCACCCCGATCGTCCGCGAGTCCGACGGGGCCCGGGCGCGCTCCCCCGAGCCGGCAATCGCCCCGGCGCCCGCTCCGGCGACCTCGATGGTCGAGCCCCCGCGCGCGTCGCCCCCGGCGCCGACAGAGCCGGAGCGCGCGGCACCTGCATTGCCCCCCGCCCCCCTGCGCCCGGCCCTCGAATCGCCCCGCGCGGTCGAGCGTCCACCGGTATCCGCGCGTCCCGCGCCCCGGACCCCGGCGGCGGAGACGGCCCGTTCCGCGCCCCGCGCGCCCTCGGCCCCCGAGGCACCGTCGCGCGATGGCCGGTCCCGCGAGGTGACCTCCCGCGAGCCGGCGCTGCTCGAGTCGTCGGAGCTCGGGGACAGCCGCTCCTCCCTGACCGCCTTCAGCGGCCTGCCGCGCGTGGAGCTGTCCCGCCAGCCGTCGGGCGCCGGCACCGTCTACACCGTGCGCCTGGCCGATCGCGGGGGGCGCCCGGTGCCGGGTGCGGAGGTCTGGATGCGGGGCCAGACGGGAGACGGGGAGGGGCGCGAGACGCGGCTCGACGCGGTGGATCCGCCCGGGACCTACCGCAGCAGCCCGCTGCCCCCGGGCACGCTCTCACCCCAGCTCACCGTGCGCGTGTACTTCAGCAATATGCGCGTCGAGGTCCCGGTCGAGCCCTGAAGCGGACGGGGCGCGCGCCGACCGGCTAGGTGGCGGAGTAGTCGCGCGCCAGGGGCGGTCGCACCTCGTCCCCGCTGAAGAGCACCGTCGCGATCACTTCCACGCTGGCGCCCCCGCCCAGCCCCTGGCAGCCGATGGCGGCGCGCGTGGGCTTGCCGCGCTCGCCATAGAGCTCCACGAGCAGATCGGCGGCGCCGTTGATCACGCGCGGCTGGTCGTTGAAGCCCGGCGCGGAGTTCACGAAGCCCAGCAGGTGGACGAACTGCTCCACGCGGTCGAGGTCTCCCAGGGCGTGCTTGATGACGCCCAGCGTGGTCAGCGCCGCGTAGCGCGCTGCCTCGTAGCCCTGGGCGATCTCGAGGTCCTTGCCCACCACCCCGGGAAGATACCCACGGCCGTCGCGCACCGGCGTGGTCCCGCAGAGATAGAGCAGCCCCTTCACGGGGAAGTGCGAGATGTAGTGCGCGCCCGACGCGTTCACGCGCCAGAGCTCCTCCAGGTTGGGCACCGCCAGCCCGAGCCGCTTCAGGTTCTCTTCGACGCGCATGGACTCTCTCCTCAGGCGAGGCCGTAGAGCTCGGCCACATTGTCGTGGACGAGCAAGTTGCGCTCCACGGGGGTGAGGTGACTGGCGTGCTTGGCGAGCAGCTCCTGCGACCGCGGCCAGGTCGAGTCGCTGTGGGGGAAGTCGTTCGCCCAGAGCAGCCGGCGGATATTGCAGAGGTCCTTGACCTGGAAGGCCACCCAGTCGTCCTGGAACGTGGTGTAGACGTTCTCGCGGAAGTACTCGCTCGGCATGCGGGTCAAGGTGCCCGCGGGGAGCCAGTAGCGGTGGCGCTCATACGCGTGGTCCATCCGGTACATGTAGTGCGGCACCCAGCCTGCGTCCGCCTCCACGCACACCACGCGCAGCCGCGGATGCCGCTCGAACACGCCACCCAGAACGAAGGTGCCCAGGATGTCCTGGCACCCGCGGATGATGGCGAGGAACCCGTTGAGCTTGGGACCGCGCGTGAGCCGGCCCAGGGCGTCGTCCCGGCTGGTGAGGATGTGGAAGGACAGCGGCAGACCCAGGTCCACCGCCGCCTCGTAGAAGGGGGCGTACACGGGATCGTCGTAGTCCGCCACCGCCGGATTGCCGGGCAGCATGACGCCGCGCAGCCCGAGCGCCTTGATGCGCCGTAGATCGGCGATGCCGTCCTCCACCGAGCGCATCGCGGTCTGGCCCACGCCGATGAGCCGGTCGGGGTGCGCGCCGCAGAACTCCGCGATCCAGAGGTTGTAGGCATCGAAGCAGGCCTGCTTGTAGTCGAAGTCGGGATGGTTGCAGATCATCATGCCCACGGTGGGATAGATGACTTCCGCGGAGACGCCATCGAGATCCTGGTCCGCCAGGCGCGCCTCCGGATCCCAGCCGCCCCGGTGCAGATCCTCGAAGCGCACGCCCCACATGGTCAGCTCGCTGGCGTCCTTGCCCGCCGCGGCAATGAGCCCCATGGGGATGGACTTGGGCATGCCGTCCACCACGAAGACATCGCCCCGCTGGGCATCGTGGACCAGGTGCGGCGCCCGGTCGCGGAAGCGCCGGTCGATGCGGTCCACGTAGGTGCCGGGGGGCTCGGTCACGTGCGAGTCGGCGGAGATGACGGGCTTCAGCATCGGCGGTCCTCCTAGACGCCTGCGGTGTCGCGGATCAGCCCGCCGAAGCGCTCCATGCGCTCGAGGCTTTCGGGAAGACTGTCGCTCCGGAAGTCGAAGATCAGCTCGCTCACGCCGAGGCGCGCGTAGGTGGCGACGTCGTCCGCGATCTGAGCATGGCTGCCCGAGAACGGGCGCCGCTCCGCTCCCGCCGCGTCGAGCGCCTGGGTGACGTCGTACACCGGCGCCTTGTAGGAGATGGTGAGCGCGCGGGGATCGCGTCCCTCCTTCTCGGTGAGCCGGAAGAGCTCGTCCAGCGACGCGCGCAGCTCGGCGGGCCGGAGCGGCACGGCGGGATTGGCGCCCACCGGATGCCATCCGTCACCGTGGCGCGCCACCCGGCGGAGCGCGGCGGGGCTGTGGCCGCCCACCCAGATGGGCGGGTGCGGCTTCTGCACCGGCGCGGGCAGACAGCGGATGGACTCGAAGCGGTAGAACTCGCCCTCGAACGAGGCGGGCGACTGCGTCCAGAGCGTCTTGAAGATGCGCAGGTACTCGTCGCTCACCGCCCCGCGCCGGTCGAAATCCGGCGCGCCCAGCGCCCGGAACTCCTCGCGCATCCAGCCCACTCCCACGCCGACGGTGACGCGCCCATTGGAGAGCACGTCGATGGTGGCGAGGGTCTTCGCCGTCACCACCGGGTTGCGATGCGGCAGGATCATGACGCTCGAGACCAGGCGCAGCCGGCGCGTCTTGCCCGCGATGAAGGCCATGAGGGCGAGCTGCTCGAGCGCGTCGCCGCCGCCGGGAAAGGCTCCCGTCACCGTATACGGGTACTTTGACGTGATCGTCACCGGGAAGACGACATGGTCCGCGATCATCACCGAGGCGAAGCCCAGCGCTTCCCCGCGCGCCACCAGCGTCTCGAGCGCCTCCGGCGCGGCCGTCGGACCGCGGGTGGGTAGATAAAAGCCGTAGCGCATGGCGAGCTCGCCTCCCTCTTCGTCGTGAGCGGCGCGGAGATGCTAGCATACCTGCGCCGCGGGCGACCAGCCCGCGCGGGGGCGACGCGCACGAGCGGACGATCGAGCACACAATGAGAGGGAGGCGACGATGGCGGGGTCCCGGCTGGCCGGAAAGGTCGCGATCGTGACGGGCGCGGGCTCGCGCGCGGAGGGCATCGGCAATGGCCGGGCCGCTGCCGTGCTCTTCGCCCGCGAGGGCGCGCGCGTGCTCTGCGCGGACCGGAGCGGAGCGGCCGCGGAGGCCACGCGCGCCATGATCGCGTCCGAGGGCGGCCAGGCGGCCGTGCTGGAGGTGGACGTCACGCGGACCGAGGACTGCCGGGCCATGGTGGAGGAGACCCTGCGCCGCTGGGGGCGCCTCGACGTGCTCGACAACAACGTGGGCATCGGCGGCCGCGCCACCGTGGTGGAGGTGGACGAGGCGGACTGGGATCACCTCATGCGGGTGAACGTGACCAGCATGATGCTCACGTGCAAGCACGCCATTCCCGCCATGGCCCGCAGCGGCGGCGGCTCCATCATCAACATCTCGTCCATCTCGGCCCTGCGGCCGCGGGGCCTCACCCCCTACACCGTCTCCAAGGGCGCGGTCATCGCGCTCACCCGCGCCATGGCCATCGACCACGCCGCCCAGGGGGTCCGGGTCAACTGCATCGCCCCCGGGCCCGTCTACACTCCCATGGTCTTCGGGGACGGCATGTCCGCCGAGCTGCGAGAGCGCCGGCGCCAGGCCTCTCCGCTGGGGATCGAGGGGACGGGCTGGGACATCGGGAATGCGGCCCTCTTCCTGGCCTCGGACGAGGCCCGCTACATCACCGGCGTGGTGCTGCCCGTCGACGGCGGCGTCACGCTGACGAGCGCCTCGCGCTAGCGCGCTCGCGGCGACGCGTCGCGATCAGACGAAGACGGCCGGCGCCTGCGGGGTGGCCGCCCACTGCGCGGGGTCGTGGCCGAAGAAGACGCGCGCGCCCTGCGCGTCGCGCAGCTGGCGCAGCGAGCCGAGCGAGCGGGACATCTCGGCGGTGTCCCAGACGATGGTCGGCAGGATGTCGCGATCCATGTTCTCCTGCGTGTAGCAGGCGTCGGCGGTGAGCGCCACCGTGGCGCCCTTGCCCAGGCGCAGCACCAGGGACTGATGCCCCGGGGTATGGCCGAAGGTGGGAACCAGGAGCACGCTCCCGTCCCCGAACACGTCGTGCTCCCCCTCCACCGTCCGGTAGGACACGGGCACGTTCCAGTCCAGCTCGCTCGGCTTGTAGCGGCCGGTGGCCAGAACCTCGGGCGACCGTGCCGCGTCCAGCTCGGCCTTCTGGACGAGGACCGTGGCGTGCGGGAAGAGCGCATTCCCACCGCAGTGGTCGAAGTGCAGGTGCGAGTTCGCCACCAGGGTGATGTCGGCGGGCGTCAGCCCCACCCGGGCGAGCCCGCTCGCCACGTCGTCGCCGGGCCTCGAGCGGATCCCGAGCCGCTTGGCGCGCTCAGGCCCCAGGCGGCCCACGGGGTCGGTGATGGAGGCGGGATGGACCCCCGTGTCGAAGAGGAAGCGCCCCTTCGGGTGGACGATGAGGAAGCACGGCACCGGCACTGTCCAGCGTTGCACCGGCCCGTCGGGGATCATCTCGTGGCGTCCGAGATCGATGTAGCCGCCGCAGAGCGTGTAGACGGTGAGCATGGCGGCCGCGCTACTGTAGCTCGGGAATGACCCAGAGGGGCCGCCCGCCGCCGGCCACGCGCTGGATATTGTCGAAGCCGTTGCGGAAGCGCGAGACCCAGTTCTCCCAGGTCGGCCCCGCGCTGTGCGGGGTGAAGGTGACGGTGGGCAGCCCGAAGAGCGGATGGTCCTTCGCCGGCGGCTCCTCCACCAGCACGTCGAGCCCCGCCCCCGCCAGTCGCCCCGATTCCAGCGCCTTCTGCAGCGCGGGCTCGTCCACCACCGGGCCCCGGCAGGTATTGATGAGCACCGCGCCCGGCTTCATCAGCCCGAGCTCGCGCGCGCCGATCAGGTGCCGCGTGCGATCGTCGAGCGGCACGTGGAGGCTCACGACATCGGACCCGCGCAGCAGCTCGTCCAGGAGGACGAAGCGTACGCCCAGCGCGTCCTCCTCGTGCTCGGTGAGGCGCCGCACGTCGTAGTAGACGACGCGCGCATCGAAGGCGGCCACCCGGCGCGCCACCTTCTTGCCGATATTGCCGAGCCCCACGATGCCGAACGTGCGCCCCGACAGCTCGTGCACCCGCGCCTCGGCGAGGTCGGTGGCCCGCCAGCGGCCCGCCACCACGTCGATGTGCAGCCGCACCAGCCGCTTCAGCACGGCCAGGGTCAGCATCAGCGTGTGCTCGGCCACCGCGGTGGCATTGGCCCCGCCGTTGTTGGACACGGGCACCGCGGCCTTGCGGGCCGCCTCCACGTCCACGTGGTCATAGCCCGCGCTGAGGAGCTGCACCAGCTGGAGCTTGGGGGCGGCGCGGAAGAACTCCCCGCCCATTCGCCGCGCCAGCCCGAGGTAGAAGTCCGCGTCCGCCGCGGCGGCATAGAACTCCGGGGTGCCCGGCTCGGCGATCACCAGCTCGAACCCGGCCGGGGTCATCGAGCGGGCGATCTCGAGGATCACGTCGGACTGGCGGGGCGCGAAGAGGATCTTCACTGCTGCGCCAGCGGCACGGTGGCGGTCACGCAGGGCTGGGCGCCGTGCACCCGCGTGGTATGCCCCTTGCCCGTGGTGTCCTCGACCAGCCGCGCGTCTCCGGCGCCGAACACCTGCTTCGTCCCGTCCCCCAGACCGATCTCGAGCTGGCCCGACAGGATGATGACGAACTGCCGGCGCGGCGCCGGATGCCAGTCGATGAAATGCCCCACCGGATCGGTGCGGAAGGAGATTCGCGTGGTGGCGAGGCCCGTGGTCCAGTCGGGCGTCTTCGCCAGATCGATGGTTTCGAAATGCGACTGCCCGTCGGACCCGGTGTAGAGACGAAACGTTCCCATGGCGTCCTCCCCGGGGGATGCTAGCACAGCCCGCCCGCCGCCTAGCCACCCCCCGCCTATTCACCCATGGCCAGCGCCGCGCGCGAGATCGGGACCGCGCCGCCCCCGCGCTGGAGCCAGTCGGACTCCCGGAAGGCCTCGCTGATCCGCTCCAGCGGGAACACGTGCGAGATCACGCGCTCGAAGGGGAAGCGGCCCCGCGTGCGCTCGAGAAAGGCCAGCGCCTCCCCCAGGGCCCACGGCGAGTAGTTGGACACGCCGACCAGCCGCACTCCGCCGCGCACGAGCGCGGTGGCGTCGTACGAGAAGACATTGCCCGGCGAGATGCTGCCGACTTCCAGATAGGTGCCCCCGCCGCGCAGCATGCGCAGGCCCTCCGGCACCACCTGCGGATAGCCGACGAAGTCCGCCACCACGTCGGCACCGAAGCCGCCGGTGAGGTCCATCACCGCCTGGATGCGCCGCTCCGGCGTGTCGAGCTCCCGCAGCGAGAGCGTGTGATCCGCGCCGAAGTCCCGCGCGAGCGCCAGCCGCTCCGGGACGCCGTCGACCACCAGTACCTGGTCCGCCCCCATGTCGCGGGCCACCGCCACCGCGTTGATGCCGAGCCCGCCCGCCCCCTGCACCACCACCGTGTGGCCGAAGCGGAGCCCGGCGCGCTTGAACCCGTAGATGACCTGGGCGAGCGCGCAGTTGGCCGGCGTCGCCATCACGTCCGGGATCTCCTCCGGCAGCCGGAAGATGAAGTGGCCGGGACGGAGGTAGTAGTAGTCGCCGTAGGCATTGTTGAAGTAGGGCGGGGTGCCCGCCACGCGATTGGCCCGACCCTTCCGCGGGCAGGCGCCCATCTCGTCCTGGAGGCAGACGGGACAGCGCCCGCAGGGAAAGAAGTAGCAGTACGTCACGCGATCGCCCTCGCGCAGCGGCGCGCCCAGCGAGTCCGTGGTCACTCCCGCCCCCAGCCGCTCCACCCGCCCGCACATCTCGTGGCCGAAGGTGAGGTCCTTCGGCGTCTCGCCGTAGAGTCCCTTCATCTCGCCGCGCCAGATGTGCAGATCCGAGCCGCAGATGCCGGCATGGGTGAGCCGCACCAGCACCGCGCCCGGCTCCGGGTCCGGCACCGGGTACTCGCGCAGGTCGAAGTCGCCGCCGTACTTCTGGAGCACCGCCACGCGTCCCTTCATCTCCGTCTCCTTGTCCTGGACTCTGCGTCAGAGGATCTTCGCCATGACTTGCTCGGCGAAGAGCGTGAAGATGTGCTCGCGCGCCGCGAAGCCCTCGCCGGGCACCTGCGGCAGCAGGATGATGCGCCCGATCTCCGGCACCGTCATCACCCGCCGCACCCCCTCGCGCACCTCGTCCGGATTGCCGGCGAGCGCCATCAGGTCCACCAAGTGGTCGGGCACGAGCTCGCGGTGCCGCGAGGCGGCGGTGGCGTGCTGGAAGGCGTCGTATTCCCGCCGCAGCCGCTCCACCGCCGGCCGGTCCTCCTCGCGGAACGGTACCGGCAGCGGATGGCGCAGCGCGGAGGCCACGCGCCCGCGCGCGTGGTCGCGTGCCACCGTGCGGTCGGAGCCGATCGACATCGGCGCCCAGATGGCGAGGTCGAGATCGGCCAGCGTCTTGCCCGCCTCGCGCGCCCCCTGGGCCACGAAGCCGAGGCCCGCCCGCAGGATGTCGGGATCCACGCTGGAGTACATGATGACGCCGTCGCCCACCCGGCCCGCGGCGGCGAGCATGCGGGGGCCCGAGCCGGCCGCGTAGACCGGAATGTCGCGCGGACGCTCGAGCCACGCCAGCCGCGCATCGGTGCCCCGCTCGAGGCGGATCGACTCGCCCTTCGTGAGGCGACGGAGCGACGTGGCCATGGACTCGAGCGTCGCCGTGCGCGCGGTCTCGGCGAGGGTGAGCCCCATGGTCTGGGCCGCGCTTCCGCCGGTCCCCACGCCGACCACGGTACGGCCCGGGATCAGCTCGTCCAGGCTCGCGATGGCGCTGGCGGTCACGGAGATGTGCCGCGTGTGCGGGACGGTGATGCCGGGCCCGAGCCGGACGCGCGAGGTGCCGAGCGCGCACGCGGTGAGGGTGACCCAGAGCTCGCGGCACACGAGGTGGGTGTCGGTGATCCACACCGTGTCATAGCCGAGCGACTCGGCAAGCTGCGCCTGCTTCACGATGGTGGCCACCGGCTGGCTGCCGAGAATCCCCACGTCGAACTTCATGCTAGCCTGGACCCTCCATGTCGCCCGTCGTCGTCCTCCTCAGCCCGACCCCTCTCGACTCGCCGCGCGGAAACGCCGTCACCGTAGCACGGATCGCCCGCGGCCTGCGGGCCCGCGGCGTGGAGGCGCACGTGTGGCACGCGCCCGACGCCGCGGCTGCCGCCGCGCTCGAGTCGGAGGCGGCTCGAATGCGCCCGGCCCTGGTGCACGCCTTCCACGCCCGGCACGCCGGACCGCTCGGACGGACGCTGGCGGCGGCCGCGGGCGCCCCGCTGGTGATCACGCTCACCGGCACGGACGTCAGCGAGGATCTCCGGCATCCCGCGCACGGGCCCGTGGTCCGCGAGACGCTGCGCGCCGCCGCGGGCGTGACCGCGTTCCACACGAGCGTGGTGGGCGCGCTGGGCGCCGACGGGCCCGCGCTGGGGGACCGGCTCGCCGTGGTGCCGCAGAGCGTGAGCTTCGAGCCGTCGGGCGCAGCCACCCCGCCGCCGATCTCCGGCGATCCGTGCCTCCTCTTCCCGGCCGGGATCCGCGCCGTGAAGCGGCCCGGACTGCCGCTGTCCGCGCTGGAGGGACTCGCGCGGCGCCGGCCGGCCGCGCGGCTCTGGTACGCCGGCCCCGTGCTCGAGCCGGCGGAGCACGCGCGGCTCGTCGCCGGCCTCGCCGGTCGTCCCTGGGCGCGCCAGCTCGGCGCGGTACCCCACGCCGCGATGCCGGCGCTGCTCGCCACGGCGGACATCGTGCTCAACTGCTCGCGCTCCGAGGGCGGCATGGCCAATGCCGTGCTCGAGGCGCTCGCCCTCGGTCGTGCCGTGCTCGCCTCGGACATCCCGGGCAACCGCTCCCTCATCGAGCCCGGCGTCACGGGCCTCCTCTTCCACGGGGAGACGGAGCTGGCGGAGGGCGCCGAGCGGCTCGCCGCCGATCCCGCGCTCCGGAGCCGCCTCGGCGAGGCGGGACGCCGGCTGGTGGCGGAGCGCTTCACGCCCGCCGTCGAGGCCGAGGGGTATCTGGCGATCTACGCGCGGGTCTGGGCCGATGGGCGCTGAGGCGCGCGACGACGGACGGCTCCTCTTCCTCTACGGCGGCTGCACCTTCCAGCTCGACGCCGGGGTGCAGGCGCCCAAGGCGGGCTCGCTCCTCTTCTGCCGCCATCTCGGCGCCCGCGCCGGCGAGCGCGTGCTCGAGCTCGGCTCGGGCGCGGGACTGGCCGCCGTGCTGGCCGCACGTGCGGGTGCGCATGTCGTCGCCACCGACATCCGCCCGGAGGCGGTGGCCTGCACGCGCGACAATGCCGCCCGCAACGGCGTGCGCGTGGACGCGCGCGAGGGCGACGGCTTCGCGCCGGTGCGGGGGATGCGCTTCGACCTCATCGCGACGAGCCCGCCCCAGATGCCGACCCCGCCCGGCTTCGAGCGCGACGACGCCGAGGCCGCCGCCGACAACGGCGGGCCCGACGGCTGGGCGCTGCTCGAGCGGGTGATCCTCGAGTGCCCCGCGTATCTCACCCCCGGGGGGCGGCTCGTGTTCACGCTCTTCGACTTCCTCGGCATCGAGCGCGCGCGGCACCGCCTGCGCGCGGCCGGGCTCGAGCCCGCGGTGCTCGCGCGCGAGGCGCAGCCCTTTCCCCGCCTCGGCCACGAGCGGCTCGACTATCTGCGCGGCCTCGACGTGGAGGGCACCATTCCCCGTGACGCGCGTCCCCGCACCGTCGAGCGCTACGTCCTCGAGGGGCGCCGGCCGGCATGACGGCGCGTGCCTTCCTCGGCATCGACGTGGGCGGCACCACCACCTCGGCGGGACTGGTGACGGCTCAGGGCCGCGTCGTGGCCGGCCGCCGCCGCCCCACCCATGGACCGGCCGGCGGCGACGCGGTGCCGCGACTCCTCGCGCTGGCCACGGAGGTCGCGGGGCTGGCGCGGCCGCGCGGGTACCGGCTCGCCGGCGTCGGCGCGGGCGTGCCCGGCATCGTCGACGGCGCCACCGGCGTCGTCGGCGGCGAGGCGCACAATGTGCCCGAGCTCGGCGGCGTGCCGCTGGCGCGCCTCCTCACCCGCGCGCTCGGCGTGCCCGCCGCGGTGGACAATGACGTGAACGCCCTCGCGCTCGGCGAGTGGATGTGGGGGGCGGGGCGCGGCGCGCGCTCCCTCGTGCTGCTCGCGCTCGGGACGGGGGTGGGCGGCGGCATCGTGCTCGACGGGCGGCTCTACCGCGGGGCCGCCGGCTTCGGCGGCGAGCTGGGCCATGTCCCGGTGGAGCTCCACGGCCGGCCCTGCGTGTGCGGGGCGCGGGGCTGCCTCAAGGCCTACGTCGCCGGGCCCGATCTCTCCGCGGAGGCCTCGCGGCGGCTCGGCCGCCCCGTGGATGCGGCGGAGCTCTTCCGCCTGGCCGCGGGCGGCGACGCGACGGCGGCGGCCGTCGTCGACCAGGCGCTGGAGGCGCTCGCCGCCGGCCTCACCATCATCGTCAACGGGCTCAATCCGGAGCGGCTGCTGCTGGCCGGCGGCATCGCCCGCGCGCTCGCCCCTCGCGCCGCCGAGCTCCGCGCGCGGCTCGCCCGCCGTGCGTATGCCGGCGCGCTCGCCACCACCTCCCTCCGCTTTCTCGGCCTCGACAAGCGCACCACGGTGCGGGGCGGCGCCGCGCTGGCGCGCCAGGCGGCAATCGCGCGCGCTCACGCCTGACCGCGCGCTTGCGCGCCGGCGCCGCCTTGTGCGAGCATCCCGTCCAACGGGAGGAAGCTCCATGGGCCAGATTGTGTTTGCCGGCGCGATGTCGCATGTCCTCGACCCCGACTACTACGACCGCGCCTGTGGAGCGGCCGGCCGCCAGAAGGTCACGGAGTGCATGGCGGAGATCGCGCGCATGGGCGAGCGCCTCACCGCGGCGCAACCGGATGCTCTCATCGTGGTGGCCGACGACCATCTCAACGCCTTCTCGTTCAACGCGGTGCCGGCCATCTGCGTGCGCATCGGGCGAGACGTGCAGCGCATGGTGCAGGACCACGCCGAAGCCTTCGACAAGGTGCTCGACCACATGCCGGAGCGGTATCCGCTCCACGAGGGCCTCGCCAACGAGATCCTGGAGCGGGGGATGGCGGCCGACTTCGACCTTGCGTTGTCGTGGGAGGCGCCGGTGGACCATGCCTTCCTGAGCCCGGTCAATACCATGCACGGCACCCGCCCCATCCCGCCCCTGGTGCCCATCTGGGTGAACTCCTTCGTCGCGCCCCAGCCCACCGCGCGGCGCTGCTTCGCGTTCGGGCGGCACATCGCAAAGGTCGTCGCCGCCGCGCCCTGGCGGGTGGGCATCATCGCCACCGGCGGGCTCTCGCATTTCCCGGAGCTGTCGCTGCCGCGCGTGGGCGAGACCGACACCGTGTTCGACCGGCGGCTCATCCACTGGATGGAGGCGGGCGAGCACGAGCCGCTGCAGGCGCTCACCGCGGACGAGCTGCACAAGGCCGGGGAGCACGAGTTCCTCAACTGGATGGTCCTGCTCGGCGCCGTCTCCCCTGCCCGCGCCGCCGTGCGCTACTTCGGCGAGCTGCCGCGCATCAACCTCGCCGCGGTGGAGTGGAGCCTCGCGTGAGCCGCTACGCGGTCAATAGCCTGCTCTACCGCCTGAAGAAGGACCCGGAGTACCGGGCGCGCTTCCTGGCGGACGCTCCTTCCGCGCTCGCCGGGCTGGACCTCACCGAGGCCGAGCGCGCCGCCTTCGTCGCGCGTGACATGCGGCGGATCAACGAGCTGGGTGGGTATCTCCATCTCGTCATGTCCGTGCCCGGCCTCGCCGCTCACTGACTGACTGCCCAGCCCGCTGTGCAACGGGCGGTCACCCCGTGTGCCACATTGCGTAAATCGCAGGCGTTTTTCCGTCAACTGTGGCGGCTCGAGTACCCGATATCGTTGAAATATCGGATGTCACGCATCGCGTCAGCACTGGCACGGATCTGGCTTCTCCTGAGGGGCAAAGGAGATTGCCATGATCGGAATCGAGACGGTGGGGCTCTTGCTGATGGGCGGGATGTACGCGGGGCTGGTGGTATCTCAGATCTCGGGGGCCGGCCCCCGGCCGGCGTCCAGCGATCCGGCCGAGAGCGCGCCGCTGCCCGCGCGCAGCCCGGTGGTGGGCGGCGACTTCGTGGACCCGACGGAGACCGACCGCCGGATGCAGGTCGAGCAGGCGCGCTGGCGGCTGCTCTGCTAGCTCAGCCCAGGAAGTAGCGGCGCGGATCGAAGAGGCGGATCAGCCCCAGCTCCTCATCCGTGGGCGCCGCGAAGCGGCGGAGTCGCGGCGCCACCTGCAGATCCCACCCGCAGGCGGCGCGCGCGGCCTGCGCCGCTTCAGCCTCCGGCGCCGTCCCCAGGATTCCCGTCAGGCGGAGCTCCCCGTGCTCCCCGTCCTTCTCGTAGACCCCGAGCTGGGACACCACCGTGCGCACGGTGCGGCCGGGCGCGGTGATGTAGGGCACCTTGTCCACGAAGCGTCGCGCCGACTGCTCGAGGCAAACCACCACCTCGCGCGCGGACGAGGTGATGTCGTTGGCTCCGCCCGAGCCGGTGACATAGGTCACCCCGGGGATGATGGTCGAGTTGATATTGCCGTGCTTGTCGATCTGCCCCGCCGCCAGCGAGCCCAGGCACTGGTTGTGGCGGCCGCCCATGAAGATCCCCATCACGTGGAGGATGTCGGTGAGCATCTTGCAGGAGGGGAAGTTGCGGAAGGAGAAGACGAAGGGCTCGGCCGGCCGCGGGAGATACCCGACCATGCCGGTCTCCGCCATGATCTCGATGTCCACGCCGGCGCGCTTCAGCTCGTAGCCGGCCAGCCAGGCGGCCAGGTTCGAGTTCCCCACGCCGGCGAGAAAGGTCCGGTAACCGCGCGCGCGCACTTTCTCCGCGAGCATCCGGGCGGCGGCGGTGACGGCCAGCTCGGCCCCGGTGGGCGCCGGGCCCCCGCTCGAGCGTGGGACCGGGAGCCGGCTCGCGAGCGACTCCAGCTCGGACACCCAGGCGTCGGTGTGGGCGCGGCCCTTGGTCTCCATGATCTTGGCGTAGCCCACCTTGGCGAGATACGCGGCGTGATCCGGCAGGTCGAGCATCCACTCCCGGATCCAGGCGTCCGCGGTCTCGGGCTTCCGGAAGGCCTGGCGGCACTCCAGGATCCAGTCGATGTCCTCCGCGTAGCTCTCGAGCTCGGGCACGTTCATGCCCCACATGCCGCCCGGGTGGTTGCCATGCGGCGTCTCCACCACCGCCTGCACGTACTGGGCGGGGAGGCGAACGAGATTCGCGTGGCGGCGGATGAAGTCGGTGGAGACGATCTTCTCCACCGTGACGATGGCGCCGCGGCGCGCGGCCATGGCGCCGTAGAGATTCTCGTTGAGGGGCGGCGCGGCGATGAGATTGCCCGAGCGATCGGCGGCCCAGGCATGGATGAGGGCCATGTCGGGCACCAGGGCGCGGACGAAGGCCACGCGGCCCTCGGTGCCGAAGGGATCGTCGGCGACGATGAGGTCGCCGGCGCGCGCGTTGTCCTCCTCCATCGAGGAGCCCAGCAGCGAGCGCGTGGGCAGGAACGGCACGCCCATGGCGCCGGCAAGGAGCCGCAGCGGGAAGGTCAGCATGGACCAGTTGGAGACGTCGAGCCGTCCGTCCAGCACCGCGCGCGAGATGAGCGGCTGCGGCGTGGGGAACGGATAACCTTCGCCCATGAAGGTGGTGATCACGCGGCGGACGAGGCCGCCGTGGATGAGCGCCGTCCAGGGGGAGCCGAGGCCGACGGTGGCGACGGTGAAGTTCGGTCGCCGGCCCCACCACTGACGGACCAGCTCGCGAATGAGCGGGTTGGCGCGGCCATGCGCGGCGCCGAGATAAAGGGTGTCGCCGGCGCGCACGTGCCGCCCGACCGCCTCGGCCAAAGTGGTGAGCTTGTCCGGCCCCTCGTGGGGGGGCACGTCGAGGCGGCGTGCGATCAGCTCTTGATAGTGGGAGTCCATATCCTCCTCTTGACGCGCGAGGGGACCCAGCGGGCCAGGCGCTTCGCCACGGCGGCGGTGGCGTCCAGTGACGCCGGATCGCCCGGCCAGTATTTCAGGACGATCGACCGGTCGAGCACGTTCAGGAGCCCGTCCAGCACCACCGCCACCAGGAGGGCGTCGTCGAGATAGCCGACGATGGGGAGGAAGTCGGGGATGAGATCGATGGGGCTGGCCAGGTACACCGCCACCGCCGTCAGCGCAATCTTCGCGGCGCGGGGTACCGCGCGGTCGGCGAGGAGGCCGGTCAGCATTCGCGCAAGCCGGGGCAGCAGGAGCACCAGTTGCTGGATCGCGCGGAACGGCCCGTTCACGACGCTACTCGAGGCTCTCCGCGACGAGCTCGGCGATGTCCTTCACCTGCAGGCGCTCCTCCGCCCCCACGACTTTTCGCCCCAGGTCCACCATTGCGAGGCAGAAGGGGCAGGCGCTCGCGACCACGTCCGGCGCGACGGACAGCGCCTCCTCCACTCGGATGACGTTGACGCGCTTCTTGGCCGGCGTCTCCATCCACATCTGCCCGCCCCCGCCCCCGCAGCAGAGCCCGCGCTCGCGGTTGCGCGGCATCTCGATGAGCTTGAGGCCCGGCACGTAGATCGCGGTCTCGCGGGGCGCATCGAAGATCCCGTTGTACCGGCCCAGATAGCAGGAGTCGTGAAAGGCCACCGTCTTGTCCAGCGGCTTGGTGGGCGTGATGCGGCCCTCGCGAAGCAGCTCGCGGATGACCACCGAGTGGTGGAGCACCTCGAAGCTCCCGTCGAACTGCGGGTACTCGTTCTTGATGGTGTTGAAGCAGTGCGGGCAGTGGGTGATGACCTTCTCGAACGCGTACTGCTTGATGTGGCCGACGTTCTCCTCGGTCACCATCTGGTAGAGGTACTCGTTGCCCAGCCGCCGGGCCACCTCCCCGTGGCAGCGCTCCTCGGCCATGACCCCGAAGGACACCCCCGCCCGCTTGAGGATCTTGACCACCGACCGCGCGATGGCCTGGTTGCGGCGGTCGTAGGAGGCCGAGCAGCCCACCCAGTAGAGGAACTCCACCGGCTTGCCCGGCTCCAGCACGGGGACGTCCAGCCCCTCCGTCCACGCGAGCCGCTCGGTGGGCGCGAGGCCCCAGGGATTGCCCGCCCGCTCGATGTTCTGAAGGGTCATGGGCGCGGTGGACGGGAGCGTGCCCTCCGAGAGCGTGAGGAAGCGCCGGAGGTCGATGATGGTGTCCACGATGTCGATGTGGGCGGGGCACTCCTCCACGCACGCCATGCAGGTGGTGCAGGCCCAGAGCTCGTCGGCCTGGATGACGTCGCCGTGCAGGGGCCGGGTGTCGCCGTCCAGCATGTAGCGCTTCAGCTTGACGATGACCGCCTTGGGGTTCAGCGCGCTGCCGGACAGATAGGCGGGGCACGCGTCCTGGCAGCGGCCGCACTCCACGCAGGCGTCGAAGTCCAGCCGCCGCTTCCAGGAGAACTCCTCGAACTTGGAGATGCCGAGGCTCTCCGCCTCCTCGATGTTCTCGATCTTGGCGATGGCGCCGCGGGGGCCCAGCTTGGAGAAGAAGATGTTCAGAGGGGTGGTGATCAGGTGCATGAAGTACGAGTGCGGGACCAGCGCGATGAAAGCGAGCGCCACCACCGCGTGGAAGAGCCAGACTCCCAGGTAGAGGCTGCGTAACGCGCCCTCCCCGAGCCCCACCCCCAGGAACATCTGCCCCAGCGCGTAGCCCACCGGGGACCACGGCGCCCACCACGGCTTCACCACCGCCAGCCGGCACGCCTCCATCACGAACCCGGTGGCGTTGATCACGAACAGAATGAGAAGCGCGTAGGCGAACTGGGGGGCGGGATCCACCCGCGCCGGCCGCTTGATGAAGCGGCGGTAGCACGCCATGCCGAGCCCCACCACGAAGAAGAGGCCGAACATGTCCAGCACCAGCTCGTAGAAGAGGTAGAAGTTCCCCTTGAGCAGCTTCACCCCCAGGAGCGGGAGTGTGATGTCGTAGTCGATGGTCGCCAGCACCGTGCCCATGAACAGCGCCAGGAAGCCCCAGAACACGGTGGCGTGCATGATGCCGGGGTAGGCCTGCGAGAGGACGCGAACCTGGAGGAGGCCGTAGGTGATGACCAGCCCCACCCGGGTGGGCAGGTGATCCCAGCGCATCTCGTAGCGGCCGCCCATCCAGATGCGCGCGCGCCGGCTCAGTCCCCACGCGAAGGCGGCCACCGCCAGCGCGCCGCCGATGTAGAGCGCGATCTGCGCCCACGACGGGACATTCCAGAACGTGTCGCGAAAGGGCAGGTCACCGTAGAGGGGGTTCATGGCCCGAACAGAATCCGTTGGGTCTTCCGAGTTGTCAAGAGTTTGACCGCGACGACCGCACTCGCCACAGATGACTCCGACGACGTCGTGGAAGATGAATCGGTCAGGACCGCGACCGCATCCGCGACGCTTACAAGACCGCCGGCGTCGCGGAAGGACTCTGGGAGGCGGCGTCGAAGCTACTGGACCACGTGGTCGGCGCGGGCGGTGATGGCTTGCGGGATCGTCAACCCCAGGCTGGCGGCGACCTTGAGGTTGACCACCAGCTCGAGGTGGGTCGGCTGCTCGGCGGGCAGCGTAGCCGGCTTGGCGCCCTTGAGGATCCGATCCACGAAGAAGGCCACGCGCCGGCTGAGCCCGATGAGGCTCGGACCGTAGGACGCAAGCCCGCCCCTGTCCACGTACTCGCGCAGCTCGTAGATCGCCGGTATCCGGTGCTTCACGGCCAGCTCGACTATCTGCCGCGATGTGGTCCATGTCAGCGGGTCGGTCACCACCGTGAGCCCCTCGACCCGCTCTTGGGTCATGGCGGTGAACGCAGGCGGGATCTCGGACTCCGACCGCACAGGGAGCGACAGGAGTGTCACACTCAGCTGCCGCGCCGTCGCGTCGGTCTCCCGGAAGCCGAGGATGCCCGCCGGATTGGCCGGGTTCCACAGCACGGCCACGCGAGTGGCGCGCGGCACGATTTGCTTGAGCATCTCCAGCCGCTTGCCGGAGAGCTCGGTTGACAGGGCGCCGATCCCGGTGATGTTGCCTCCGGGCCGGGCCAGGCTGGAGATGAAGCCAAGCCCGACCGCGTCACCCACGGCCATCATGACGATCGGAATGGTGCTCGTCGCCCGTCGAGCGGCTTCGACGGCGGGATCGGCAACCGCGACGATGACATCCACCTTCAGCCGGGCCAAGTCTTCGGCGCTGGCCGTGAGTGCGGCGCGGCGTTCCGGCTGGGTCGTCGCCGTCAGGGGCGCGAATCGATACTCGACTTTGATGTTTTTGCCCTCGACCCAGCCCAGCTCGCCCATCGCCTCGCGACCCGCATTGAGATAGGGCATGGCGAAGGCGATCGGCCCGCCCCACAGCACGCCGACGCTCGGCATCCGTCCGGCCGCGGGCTGAGCCGGCGCGGGCGGGGCGAGCGTGAGGAGCGCCGCCAGCGTCACGACTACCCGGAGCCACGTCGATCTCATCGGGGATCCTCCGCGAGGACAACCGGTTCCTTATACCACATCCTTCGTGGGGAGGCGGGAGGGCGCTCCCAGGGAAGAAGCGCCCTCCCACCGTGACGCGACGGCGAGCGCTAGCTCTTGATTTCCGGTCCGCGGAACGCGTTGTGACAGGCCCCGCAGGACGTGCGGCCCATCTCGGTCACGGCGGCCTGCGTGGCCGCCTGGTCCTTGCCCCGCGCGATGCCCCTGACCTTCTTCGCCTGGTCCTCCAGACTCTTGGCGTAGCCATCGAACTCCGCCCGCTTCTGCCAGATCTCCGGCTTCGCCCGCGACTTCGGCGAGGTCGAGCCCGGCGGGAAGAGCGCGGGGATCTGCTTGGCAGTGCTCGCGAGCACTTCCGCATCGGCCGCGACGGCCTCGACATTGCCGGCCCGCAGCTTGGCCGTGATGTCGGTCATGGCCTGCCCCTGACGCTTCATGAGCGCCTGTCGGTCGGCGATGACGTCGCCGGAGCCCGCCATCTTCTTGTCGCCGCTGGCGCAGCCGGCGATGAGACCCGCGGCCAGACTTCCCACGACCAGGGTCACGGTGATTGCCCGTCGCTTCATATCGCCTCCTTGGCTAGAGGGCACTGCACGCCGCCGCTACTTCCCGATCTTGTTGTGGACCGGCGGGATGGACTTGAGGTAGTGGGCGATGGCGAGACGATCCGCCTTCGTGAGGTCCTTGTATCCGGCGGTGGTCCCGTGGATCACCTCGGCCATCAGACCCGACGCGACGTCGCCGTCGGCCTTGTTCCCGGTGCCGAGATAGTCGGCGATCTGATCCACCGTCCAGGTGAGCCCGGTGGTCTTGTCGGGCGTGATGTTCGGGACCTCGGAGTCCTCGGGTCCCTTGGGGTTGCCGGCCAGGAAGCGCGAGTTGTCGGTGGCCATGGTCATGGTCCGGGGAGTATGACACTCCCCGCAGTGCGACACCGCCCGCACGAGATACTCGCCGCGCGCGACGCCGCCGGTGGGCGCGGTGGGCGGCGGCGTCTCCTTCGGCGCGAAGGCGGCCAGCCAGGCGGGCAGGAACACCGACTCGAACATCGGCACCGTGATCTGCTTCGGCTGGTTCGGCCGGTTGACCGGAGGCAGGCTGCGGAGATAGGCGGTCACGGCCTTGAGGTCGCCCTCGGCCATGCCGTTGAACACGGTATACGGATGCACGGGCAGGAGCCGCTCGCCGTTGGGGCGGCGTCCCAGGCGGATGGCGGTGATGATCTGCTCATCCGTCCAGGAGCCGATGCCCGTCTTGGGATCGGGAGTGATATTGCTGGAGAAGACGGTCCCGAAGGGCCCGTCGTACTTGCGGCCGCCCGCGTTGACGGGCTGCTTGGGCACGGTGTGACAGCCGCACCCACCGGTGGCCCCGAAGACATACTTCCCCCGGGCCAGCTCCGCGGCGCTGGGAGCCTGGGCGGCCGCCGGGGCGACCCCGGCCAGCGCCATCCCGACCAAAGCAAGCAGACCAAGGACGTGGCCCATGAACTCCCCCAGTAACTGGTGACGAGGCGCCGGAGTTCCCCTGGGGACGCGACCGAGACTGGCGATCAGCCGCCTCCGTCCAGGCGGGCCTCGGCCAGGCGGGTCTCCATGACGAGCGCGTCCTCGCCGGTGTCGAAGTAGTACCCCTTCCGCCGGCCGATCACGCTGAAGCCCAGGCTCTCGTAGAGCCCCAGGGCCTCCGAGTTGGTGGGGCGCACTTCCAGGAACGCGAGCGTGACGCCGCGGCCGCGGCCGTCCTCCAGCACGCTCTGGATCAGGCTCCGGGCCAGCCCCTGGCGTCGCCGGTCGGGATGCACGGCCAGGTTGGTGATGTGGATCTCGTGACCGATCTCCCACAGGCAGAGATAGCCGAGCAACCGGCCCTCGAGACGGATGACCAGGCAGCGGGCCACCCGATTCTGCATGATCTCGTACCGGAAGGCGGCGCGCGACCACGGCGTCTTGAACGACAGGCGCTCGATGTCGAGGACCTCGTCGAGGTCCTCCAGCGCCATGGGGGCGAGCGCCAGCGCTCGCATCACGCGGTTCGCCGCGCCTTGAGCTCGGCCTCGGACGGCCGCAGGTAGAGGGGCGTCACCGCCTCCGCCGCGATCCCGTGACCGGCGGCGAGCATGGCGTGCCCGAGCTGGGCCACCGTGGCCGGCGAGGGCAGCCGCCGCGCCGGCGGCGCCTCGCGCACGCCCCCGCCCATCCGCGCCAGATACGGACGGCACGCGGGCACTCCGTCGCCCAGCACGATGACGGGCGCCACCAGCTTCGCCGCCACCGCCTCGGGCGAGAGCGCCAGATAGTCCCACTCGCGTGTCATCTCGCACTCCCGCCACCGGTAGAGCGAGCAGAAGACCTCACCCTTGCGCGCGTCGAGCAGGGGGCAGACCGGCGCGTCCGCGAAGGGCAGCGTCGCGGCCAGCGCGTCGAGCGTGGGCACCGGGGCCACCGGCAGCCCCAGCGCCAGGGCCAGGCCCTTGACGGTGGCGATGCCCACGCGGAGCCCCGTGAACGAGCCGGGGCCGATGGAAACCGCGAGCCCCTCCAGCTCCTTTGCCGACCAGCCACAGTCGGTCAGCAGCCGGTCCACCACCACCATCAGGCGCTCGGAGTGCGTGAGCGCGATGGACACCGTGGTCTCTCCCACGAGGCGGTCACCGTCCAGCAGCGCGGCGCCTCCCGAGAGGGTGGCCGACTCGATCGCCAGGATCTTCATCGCCGGGCCAGTTTACCCGCGTATCTTTCCGGTTGACAAGGCAGCGCCCGGATTCCATTCTGACCGCCAACCCCTCTGGAAGGAGCCCTGAATGACCCCGCCGCCCTCGCGCAAAGACAGCGAAACCATGGACGCGGAGGTGCGCGAGAAGATTCATCTCGAGATCCTCAAGCGCACCGGCGCCTACCACGCCAACGACCACATCCTCCTCCCGTCGGGCCAGCACACCACGGAGTACATCGAGAAGACCCTCGTCACCACCGAGCCCTCGTTCACGGAGGGGCTGGGCGCGGTGATCGCCAAGCACTTCGCCCCCTGGCCCATCGACGTGGTGGTGTCGACGGGGCCGGGCGCGCTCATCCTCTCCCACTGCGTGGCGCGCGCGCATCCCTCGCGGCCCACCGTGCTGTACGGCACCAAGGGGGTGAGCGGCGGGAAGCGCCGCGTGACGCTCCCGGTGGAGTTCCACCGCCTCATCCAGCCGAACACCAAGGTCCTGGTGGTGGAGGACCTCGTGAGCTCGGGCGCGACGGTGCGACTGCTCACCGAGCTCGTGGAGAGCCTGGGCGGCAAGATCGTCGGGATCGGCGCCCTCTGGCGTCGGACCAAGCGCAGCGACGTCGACGGCAAGACCATCTTCAGCCTCGTGAGCCGCGACTTCCCGACGTACCCGCCGGAGAGCTGCCCCCTCTGCAAGAAGGGCATGCCGCTCAATCGCGAGTTCGTCAAGCGACGCGACGAGCGCAAGCCGTCCACCGCCGAGGAGGACGACGAGTAGCCCGCTGCCGCGCCGCGGGGCCCACCCCCAAGATATGGGCCCCGGAGGGGCCGAGAACCCCCTCATCCTGTATTTTCTCCTTGACAGCATTTTTTCACCCCCTTAGAGTCCGAACTGTCCTAACTCCGCACGACGCGCGCGGATCGGGAGGGAGGTGACACGATGGCGAAGAAGAAGGCTACGAAGAAGAAGAAGAAGTAAGGCGCCTACGTAGTGGCGCTCGGCCCTGTCGGCCCCATCCCGGCAGGGCCGAACCATCTCGGCGGATGTCCTGCTCTTGCGCGTACGCGCTCCGTCTCGTCGTCGCTTTCCTCAGACCTCCGATACGCCCCGACTCGTCCGGCTCCCTTCCCGGTTGTGCTTGTGCTTAAATGCCTTCGTATGACCGACGGCGGGACCCTCCCCGCGCACATCGGCTCGACGTGACGGGGACCCGGGCCCTCGTCGATCGGCTGACGGCCATCGTCGCGCGGTTCGCCGCCGAGGACGGCAACGAGAAGCTCGGCCTGCTGGACCAACTAGCGAGCTCGCCGATCAGGTCACCGGCGACTCTCGCGAGGCTCCACGAGGCGCTCTGCTTCCTGCGGGCGTACCCCGACGGCCCCGAGGTCCAGGAGCGGGTGGAGCGCGCGCTGGCGGCGTTCCCTGCGCGCGTCGCGCGGCTCAGACGGCCGGCCAGGGCGCGGCTCCACGACTCCGGGATCGCGGGCACCAGGCTCGACTACCCGTTCGGCCTTCCGATGGCGCGCTGGCTCGCGTCGCGCTTCCCGGCCGACGTCGAGGTCGCGTGGCGGCGCTTCGAGGACACCGAGCGGCTGGAGGAGCTGCTTCCCCTCCTCGTCACCCACCAGGAGAGCGAGGCGTTCAGCGAGGGCGGGCTCCACCCGCGACAGTGGCTCGCGCTGGCCAAGGGCCACCGCTGGCTGAGCGACCTGCGGACCCTCCTCGAGCTGTTCGAGCGTGCGCCCGTGCCGCTCGCCGCCCGCGACGCGCTTTTCGAGGGCCTGGCGCTGCCGATCGAGTGGCGCCTGCGCGGAACGGCGCCGTCCCGCACGCGAGCCGTCCTGCCGGGCGGTCCGCGCTCCATGCACGGGGCGGGGTACGGCGACGGGCTCCGGCGCGGTGGCGTCGACTTCGCCCGCGAGATCACTCGGCCGCTTCCCCCTCCGCGCCCGGCCGGCCGGGCGCTGAGCCGGTCTCTGATCGATATGGCCCGGGCGTCGATGGCCACCCGGGCCCGCGAGCTGTACGCCTTCTCGCACCCCAACCCCAACGACGTGCTCGTGGCCGACCCCGGCCGCGGGCTGCGGGTGGCGCTGATCGGCCTGGCGCCGGAGTTCCGACTGCCGGTCCAGGCGTACTACGCCTTCCTGCTCCTGAAGAACGGCGTCCCCGTGAGCTATGGTGCCGGCTGGGGCATGTGGGGAAGGCTCGAATGGGCGCTCAACGTGTTCGAGTCCTTCCGTCAGGGCGAGTCGGCGTTCGTGGCGAGCCAGATCCTGCGCGTCTACTACCACGTCTTCCGCATGCGCGCGGTGCTCGTGGACCGGTACCAGATCGGCTACGAGAACGAGGAGGCGCTCCGCACGGGTGCCTTTTACTTCTATCGCCGGCTCGGCTTCGGGCCGATCGACCCGGCGGCGCAGCGTCTGGCCGAGGAAGAGCAGGCGAAGATCGCGCACGACCGGGGATACCGCTCGCCGCCGTCAGTGCTCCGCCGGCTGGCCCAGACCGACCTGATCCTGCGACTACCGGGTTCCGCGCCCGACCGCGTGACCGCCAGCGCGCTGGCCGCCCTGGTCTCGCGCCGCATCGGACGCGAGTTCGGCGGCGACCGCCGGGCCGCCCAGCGCGCCGACCGGGCGCGGGTGGCCCGCGCCCTGGGTTCGGCTCTGCCGGCGCGCTGGGCGGCGGAAGAGCGCCGCTGGTTCGAGCGGCTGACGCCGCTGGTGGCGCTGGTGACCGACCTCGAGCGGTGGCCTCCCAGCGAACGGGCGCGGCTCATGGCCGTGATCCGCGCCAAGGGCGGCCCGAGCGAGCTCGCGTATCTCAGGAAGCTCGACCGCCACCGGCGGCTCCGGGCTGCCCTCGGCGCGCTCGTGGGCGGAGGCCGGTTGCCTTGACTCTCGTTCCGGGAGGCGGGTGCGGTGCCCCGTTTCGAACGACGCTGGCGAGAGGTGCGAGCGGCCAAGCGTGTCGGTCTACCCCAGCAGCCACTTACGCGCAAGGTGACGGCGGGTGCGCCTGAGGCGGATCCCGCTCGGGCCGGCGTCTGCGCCTCGGGGAGTCGGGACCGCTGCATCGGCTGGGGCGTCATCCTCTACGCCGCCGGTCCCCTCACCCTCGGCCACGTGCTGTACTACAAGGGCGTGAGCGTCGTGGGCGCCGGCCGCGCCGCCATCTTCATGAACCTGATCCCCTTCCTCGTGATCGGGCTCTCCTGGTTCTTCCTGGGCGAGCGCGTGTACTGGTATCACCTCGTCGGCGCGACCGCAGCCATCGGCGGGGTGGCACTGGCCACCAGCAAATAGATCCCGCCGCGACGGGACTACCCGGCCTGGACTCCCCGCCTTCTCGCCTTCCCCGCCCTCTTCCCTACCGATTGGTTCCGGGATGGGCCGCGTGCCGCACTCGCGCGGTAGCCCCGCGCCGTGGCAGCGATCTTGCTCCCCCAAGCGATGAGCGGACTACCGCGGACGCGGAGAACCGCTGAAAAGGAGAGCGACCATGGCGACGATCGAGCAATCCATCGAGGTCGAGGTGCCCGTGCGCGCCGCCTATAACCAGTGGACCCAGTTCGAGGAGTTCCCGCGCTTCATGGAAGGGGTGATCGAGGTCAAGCAGCTCGATGACACCCACCTCCTCTGGCGCGCGAATGTCGGCGGCAAGGAGAAGGTGTGGCGGGCGCGCATCACCGAGCAGAAGCCGGACGAGCGCATCGCCTGGCGGAGCGAGGACGGCGCCCACAACGCGGGCGTGGTGACCTTCCACCGCATCTCGGACGGGAAGACGAAGATCATGCTCCAGCTCGAGTATGACCCCGAGGGCGTGGTCGAGAAGGTCGGCGACGCGGTGGGCGTGGTGTCGGCCCGCGTGAAGGGGGACCTGCAGCGCTTCAAGGAGTTCATCGAGGCGCGCGGCCGCGAGACCGGCGGCTGGCGCGGCTCCGTGCCGGCCGGCAACCGGGCCTGATTCGCGGCTGACATCGTGGCGGGGCAGGTGGCCGGAAGGCCGCCTGCCCTGCTGTGCGTCTTGCTGACCTCCGCTAGAAGATGAAGGGCGTGGGCAGCGGCGGGCGCCCGAAGGGGCGTCCCGCCCGCACGGTGAGCACCGGCACGAGCTTCTTGGTGCCGCTCCGCTTGTTGTTGCGCGTGTCCACGAACTCCACCGGCCCGTCCACGTAGTCGAAGATCGCCACGTCAGCGGGCGCGCCCACCTGGAGGGTGCCCAGCCCGGGGACCTTGCCAATGATGCCCGCGGGCACCACGGTGGCCTTGGCCACCACGTCCTCGAGCGGCATCCCGAGGGCGAGGAACTTCGACATGACCCAGGGGAGCGTGGGATAGCCGGGTGTGTTGATGCTCACCGAGTGGATGTCGCTGGAGATCGTGTCGGGCACCATCCCCTGCTGCATGGCGGGCTCGCAGACGGTGAAGTCGAAGCTCCCGCCGCCATGCCCCACGTCGATGACCACGCCACGTTGCTTCGCCGCTCGGGCCGCCGGAAGGAGCTGGCCGTTCTGCACCGTGTTGTTCCCTGCCCCGCTATAGGCGTGGGTGAGGACATCGCCCGGGCGCAGGAGATCGAGGAGGTCCGAGAGATTGCCCGGCGCCGAGCCGATATGGCACATGACGCGCGCCCACTTCCCCGCCATCTCGGCGGCGCGGAGGGCGCGGCGCAGGGGCTCGAGCCCGTTCTGGCCGACCACGGAGTCGGTGATGCGCACCTTGACGCCGAGCACCAGGTCGGGGTTCTCCGCCACCGCCTTGGCGGCGCCCTCCACGTTGGCGTAGTCGATATTGAGCATCTCGCCGGGGGCAAGCCCACCCGCCAGGCCGATGCTCGCAATGTGGACGAAGCCGAAGAGGCGGGTGCGCGACTGGGCCACCGCGAGGTGCTTGAAGGCGCCGAAGGTGTGCCAGCCGCAATCGCCGGCGGATACCGCGGTGGTGGTGGCGGTGATGGGCACCAGCTCGTCGGCGGGCAGCCCCAGGCCCAAGTGCGGCACGAGATGGGTATGCAGATCCACCAGGCCGGGTGTCACGAGCTTCCCCGTCGCATCGATCCGCTGCACGCTCCGGACGGGGGCAATGCTGGGCGCGAGCCCGGCGATCTGGCCGAACCGGATGCCGACGTCCAGGCGGCCGCGGAGGCGCTGGCTGGGGTCCAGCACCTCGCCCCCCGCGATGACGAGGTCGTACTTGAGCGCGGGATCTGCGGGATTGAAGCCGCGTGGGCGCGGGGGTCATGGCCTGGGCGAGCTGCATCGGGCGTTCTCCCTTGGCGGCCTCGGCGGCGGTGCCGGCAAGCGAAGCCCCGGCGGCGGCGCCCGCAGCGGCAGAAGTGGAACGGATGAAGTCGCGGCGGGAAAGATCCATGGCAACCACCTCGTCGGTGAGGGGCTCGTCGGTGAGGGGCTCGTCGGTGGCAGGGCTCGCCGGTGAGGAGCCTCGTCGGTGAGAGGGCGAACGGTCAGCGCCGGGGCGCGACCTTGGCTGGCTTGGCGGGCTTGGCCTTGTCGCCTTCCTTGATGAGCCCCTTCACCTCGTCCATGAACTGCGAGATGTCCTTGAACTGGCGGTAGACGGAGGCGAAGCGCACGTAGGCGACCTGGTCGAGCTTCTGGAGATGCTCCATCACCACCTCGCCCAGCTCCTTGGAGGTGATCTCCTTCTCGGCCCGCTCGTGTAGCTTGGTCTCGATCTCGGCCACCACGTCGTCCACCGCCTGCACGCCCACCGAGCGCTTCTCGCACGCCTTGAGGATGGACCCGCGGAGCTTCTGCCGGTCGAAGGGCTCGCGCCGGTTGTCACGCTTGACCACGTGCGGGAGCACGTCCTCGATGTACTCGTAGGTCGTGTAGCGGCGGTGGCACTTGAGGCACTCGCGGCGGCGGCGGATGAACTCCCCGTCGCGCCCCACGCGGGAGTCCACCACGCGGTCTTCGGTGTGGCCGCAGAAGGGACATTTCATGGGCGGAGCCGCTCCGGGTAGAGGGGGAACCGCGACGTGAGCTCCTGCACCTCCGCGCGCACGGCGGCCTCGGTGGCGGCATCGCCGAGCTTGCTGAGAACGCGGTCGATGACTTCCGCGATCTGCGCCATCTCGGCCTCCTTCATGCCACGCGTGGTGACGGCGGGGGTGCCGAGGCGGATCCCGCTCGTGACCATGGGCCCCCTGGTGTCGAAGGGAATGCCGTTCTTGTTCGTGGTGATCCAGGCACGATCGAGCGCCTCCTGCGCGTCCTTGCCGGTGACGCCCCGGGGCGTGAGGTCCACGAGGAGGAGATGGGTGTCGGTGCCGCCCGAGACCAGGCGGAAGCCGCGCGCGAGCATGGCCTCGGCCAGGGCCTTGGCGTTCTTGACGATCTGGCCCTGATAGGCGCGCCAGGCCGGCGTCTGCGCCTCGCGGAAGGCCACCGCCTTGGCCGCGATCACGTGCATGAGCGGCCCGCCCTGGATGCCGGGCAGCACCACGCGGTCGAGGTCCTTGGCATGCGCGGCGCGGCACATCACCATGCCGCCGCGGGGACCGCGCAGGGTCTTGTGCGTGGTGGTGGTCACGAAGTCCGCATAGGGCACCGGCGAGGGGTGCAGCCCCGCCGCCACCAGACCGGCGGGGTGCGCGATGTCGGCCATGAAGGCCGCGCCCACCTCGTCGGCGATCTCGCGGAAGGGCTTGAACTCGATGGCGCGCGGGAAGGCCGAGCCGCCGGCGATGATGAGCTTGGGCCGGTGCTGCCGCGCGAGGTCGCGCACCTGGTCCATGTCGATGCGCTCGGTGTCCTTCCGGACCCCGTAGGGGACGATCGTGTAGAGCTTGCCCGAGAAGTTCATCGGGCTCCCCGCCGTCAGGTGGCCGCCGTGGGAGAGATTCGGGCCCAGTACGGTGTCGCCCGGCTTGAGCAGGGTGAGATACACCGCCATGTTCGCCTGCGAGCCCGAGTGCGGCTGCACGTTGACGTGCTCGGCCCCGAAGAGCTCCTTGCCGCGGGCGATGGCCAGCTCCTCGGCGATGTCCACCATCTCGCAGCCGCCGTAGTAGCGCTTGCCCGGATAGCCCTCGGCGTACTTGTTGGTGAGGACGGAGCCCACCGCTTCCAGCACCGCTTCGGAGACGAAGTTCTCGGAGGCGATCAGCTCGAGGTTGCGGGCCTGCCGCTCGGTCTCGCCGCGGATCGCCTTGGCGATCTCGGGGTCCACCTGCTCGAGATGGCCGGGCATGGCGCGCCCTAGCGGCAGCCGTCCGCGTGGAGGCGCTGCTCCAGCGCGGTGATCTTCCCCACCCGGCGCGCGTGCCGGTCGCCCGCGAAGGTGGAGTCGAGCCAGATCTGGAGGATCTCGCGCGCGAGGTCCCGGCCGGTGAGGCGCGCGCCCAGGCAGAGCACGTTCACGTCGTTGTGCTCGCGGCTCACCCGCGCGGTGAAGGTGTCGCCGCAGACCGCGGCCCGCACGCCCGGCATCTTGTTGGCGGCGATGGCCATGCCGATGCCGGTGCCGCAAACCAGCACGCCATGGTCCACCTTGCCCACCGCCACCGCCTCCGCGACCTGGGCCGCGTAGTCGGGATAGTCGACGGAGTCGGGGGCGTGCGTGCCGAAGTCGAGCACCTGATGACCCTGGTCGATGAGCCAGGCCTTGAGCGCTTCCTTGAGCTCCCAGCCGGCGTGATCGGCGCCCAGCGCCACGGCCACCATGGCGGCCACCTTACGCTCCGTCGGGGTGTAGTGTCAAGGAGCCGCTAGATATGGTGTTTCCGGTCCTCTTCGGTGCCGTCGAGCACGGACTCGGGCACGAGGCGCACGAGGGCCTCGAACTCTTCGGCGAGGCCGCGGCGCCGTGCCACGAGGAAGGGGCGAAGGTCGCGCCGGGTGAGCAAGTGCACGAGGGCGCGAGTCTCGCGGGCGACGCGCGCGAGGCGTTCCTTCCAGCCCAGCGCGAGCAGTCCCGAGGGAACCAGGGCGATCAGAAAGAAGCCAAGCAGCGGCCACCCGCCCAGGCGCCACGCCAGCCAGCCCTCGGCGACCCAGCAGAGCGGGAACACCACCATCCCCAGGACGAGCTTGTAAGTAGCCTCCGCGTCGCCGTCCGGCTGCGCCAGCCGGACCAGCCAGCCGTTGATGCGGTAGGGGACCGAGTGGACCGCGAGCCCCCAGAGCGCTCCCGGGAGGCCGAGCAGGAGGGCCAGCGATTGGCGGAGCGCGTAGCGCAGGGCCGCCGCGCGCGAGGGCGGCGCGTTGAGCCGGCGCTCGCCGAGCCCGCTCCGCTGGCGCAGCGCCGCGTAGTGAGCCACCTCCCGGCGCAGCGCCTCGATCCGCTCGGGCTCGCGCGCCCGGAGCCAGCGATAGGCGCGCACCGCCCGCCGGCGCCACTCCGCGCTCGCCTCGGCGTCCGCCGCGGGGACACCCGCCTCCGCGCGCCAGATCGATTCCGCGAGGTGGAGCAGCCGGAGCGTGTCGCGGTCGCCCGCCTCGACGATGAGGGCGCCGAGCGCGTCCTCCAGCCGCTCCGTGAGGGCGCGCACTGTCGCCTCCGGCTCCGCCGCGTAGCGGGCGGGCGCCTCCCCGAGCCGCAGGGGCTCGCCGACCAGCACGTGCGCCCAGCCGCTGCGAAAGGTGCCGGGCTCGTTGAAGAGGAGCCCGACCGGTAGGACGGTGGTGTCGAGGGGGCGGCCGAGCGCCGCCTCTGCGCCGAGCAGGAGCCGCGCGGCGCCGGAGCGAAGGGGCTGGAGCGTCGGCTCGGGCTGGCTCTTGCCCTCGGGAAAGATGAGGATGGCCCCACCCTCCGCCAGCGTGCGGCCCGCCGTCTCGAACATGCGCGTGTTCTCCACCGTGGTGGTGCCGGTGTCCTGGCGCCGGACGACGGGGATGGCGCCCAGCAGGCGGAGAAAGGGCCCGATCAGCGGATTGGAGAAGAGCGGGGCCTTGACGAGCGGCCGGAGCCGGCGAGGCATGACCGCCAGGAGCAGCATGCCGTCCACCAGCGCGTTCTGGTGATTGGCGAGGACGAGCAACGGACCGTCGGGCGGAATGCGCTCCGCGCCCACCACTTCTACCCGGCGATAGAACAATCTGAGGAGCGCGCGCGAGAGCGCCCGGACCAGCCGATACCCCAGCGGCATGTCCCCGCGTCTCCCGAAGGTGTCAGACCGTTACCCGCTGGCCGTCGCGCGCAGGAGATGCCGGGAGCCGGTGACGGTGCCGGCGGCGCCCAGAAAGCTCAGGTCGACGCTCACCGGCGGCCGGCGCCCCCGCGCGCGGCGGCGGAGGGGGGTCGCATGGGGCCCGCCCCCGGGGGCGAGTCGAAGGTCTCGAGCTCGGCGCCCGTCACCCCCATCGCCACCAGGCCGGCGACGTCCAGGCGGCTCTCCACCGCGTCGATCTCCTCGCGGCTGGCGCGGGTGCCGGGGTTCTTCGGCACGAAGAGCGTGCAGCAGTCGGCATCCGGCTCGATGGAGATCCCGAAAGTGCCGATGGCCTCGGCCTGGGCGGTGATCTCGAGCTTGTCCATGCCGATGAGCGGCCGCAGCACCGGGAGGTCGGCCACCTCGTCCACGCGGGCGAGGTTGTGCAGCGTCTGCGAGGCCACCTGCCCCACGCTCTCGCCGGTGACCAGCGCCAGCGCGCCGCTGCTCCGCCCGATGACTTCCGCGATGCGGAGCATCAGGCGCCGGTAGACCACCACGCGCAGCGGCCCCGGCACCGCCAGCACCACCGCGCGCTGGATCTCGCCGAAGGGCACCAGGTAGAGGCGGGACACGTACTGCCACGCGGTGAGCCGCTCCACCAGGGCGCGCGCCTTGCCCCGCGAGATGTCGGGCAGGTACGGCACGCTGTGGAAGTGCACGAAGGTCACGCGACAGCCCCGCTTCATCAGCCGCCACGCCGCCACCGGGGAGTCGATGCCGCCGGAGAGCAGCGCCGCCACCATGCCGCTGGAGCCCACCGGGAGGCCGCCGGGGCCCGGCCGGCGGTCGCCGTAGACGAAAGCCTGGCCCGGCAGCACCTCGACGTGGACGTTCAGCTCGGGATGCTCGAGGCTCACCCGCGCGGGATGCCGGGCGAGCACGTGGGCGCCCAGCTCGCGATTCATCTCCAGCGAGGAGAGCGGCGAGGTCTTGAAGGCCCGCCGCGCGGTGATGCGGAAGGACTCGAAGCGCCGGCCCTCGGTGGCGCGATCCACCGCCCGCTTCAGCGCGTCCATGTCGGGGGAGGTGCGCTCGGCGAGGGCGAAGTTGGCCACCCCGAACACGCGGCCGATCCGGTCGGCGATGGCGCCGGCGTCGAGATCGCCGTCGAGGCGCAGCACGATGCGGCCCGGTAGCTGCTCCACGCGCGCGGGGCCGAGGTCGCCGACGGCGCGCAAGAGATTCTCCTGGAGCCGGCGCAGGAAGACCGGCCGGTTGCCGCGCTTGAGGCTGATCTCGTGGTAGTGCACGACCACGGTGTGCATCACGCGCTCTCGCCGGCTCGGGGGTGCTTGGGCCGGCGCCGGTATACGGTCTTGGGCACCTCGACCTTGGGGGGCTTGCGGGGCATCGGCTTGCGCACGCGCGCGTGGAGCGGCTTCTTCTTCTTCGGCATGTCCCCGCTAGTATAGCCCTCCGGGGAACGTGTTCACGCCCGCGTGGCGGCCGGCCGCCTTGTACATCTTGACGCCGCCCCAGGCATGGCCCGACACGCCGTCGTGCAGCGCCCAGCTCCGGCCGCGCACGGTGAGCCCGGCCCCGGGGGCGCGGAACGGCGTGGCGCCGTCGAGGCCCCGGGTGAGGGTGCCCGTCTGCGAGAACTGCTCGTGGATGAGCTCCATGATCTCCCGGCCCATGATGTAGCCACAGCCGCGCCGCTCGTAGAGGATGGCGGAGTGGTAGAAGAGCGGGTCGATGAGATAGAGGTCCTTGCCGATGATCCCGCAGAAGGCCTCCATGCACTGGAGCACCCGGGCGAGCATCCCCAGGCCCCGGCGCACCTGGCCCGGCGCCAGCCCGTCCCGCATCGCGCGCGCCTCCTCGTCCAGGTTGCGGGACGCGGTGCCGAACAGCGTGTCCCGCCCGCCCGCGTCGCGGTCGATGCCGTAGCGAGGGGCGGCGGGGTCGTTGATCTGGACGAAGGCCAGCTCCGGCACCGACATCGCCGACATCTCCACGTCGATCAGGAGCATGGGATCGGGATCGCCCGGCGCCGCGCGCACTTCCACACGCGCCCAGGGCCGGTCCTCGGGCGCGGTGACGCGGACCAGCCGGGCGCCGTCGGGCCGGCACAGCGTGCTGGGGCTGATCTCGAGGCGGCGCTGCAGCTCGCCGGGCACCAGCCGGAGGTAGAGCGTCTCCGCCATCTCGCGGGGCAGCGCGTTGATCTCCTGGATCGACGTCAGCCCCAGCCCCGCCGCGCGCGCGTCCATCTAGCCGGCCGCCACCAGCGCGCGGGCGCGCGCCAGCTCCTCGGGCGTGTTGACGTTCATGAACACCCGGGCGGGATCGGCCAGCCGCGCGATCTCCGCCTCCGGGATCGCGAGCACGCGCACCTCGTCGAAGAAGCCGGTGATCTTCAGCCGGCCCTCGCGCAGCCGCCGCTCCATGGGGCCGAGGCACGCCTTGGCGTAGCAGGCGTGGAGGGTCTCCCACTGCTCGCCCACGCGCGGCACCACCACGTCCGCCTCCGGCGCGCGCGCGGTCACCAGGCGGGCCACCGCCGGCGAGATGAACGGCATGTCGCAGGCCACCGTGAAGGCGACGTCGCCCGGGGCGGCGTGCAGCCCCGAGTAGATGCCGCCGAGGGAGCCGCCGTCGGGAAAGACGTCGGGGATCATGGGCAGGCCCAGGAAGTGATAGAGCTCGGGCGTATTGGTCACCAGCAGCACCGGATCGGCGACGCCGCGGAGGACGTCGAGGACGCGCTCGATGATGCGGCGGCCGCCCAGCTCGAGCAGCGCCTTGGGCGCCCCGCCCATCCGCGTGCTCTTGCCGCCCGCCTGGATGACGCCGGTGATGGCGACGGTCACAGGCGGACGGGACCCTGCCGCAGGATGCGCGGCGGCCAGACGGTGCAGTCCGCGACGGTGGACCCGGCGCCCCCCGCGGTGGGCCCCCCGTCCAGGATGACGTCCACCAGCCCGGGGAGCCGCCGCGCCACCTCGTCCGCGTCGGACGACGGGGGCTCGCCGCTGGGATTCGCGGAGGTTCCGGTCAGCGCTCGCCTCGCCGCGCGCAGCAGCGCGAGCGTCACCGGATGGCCCGGCACGCGCACGCCCACCGTGCCCGTGCCCGCGGTGATCGCCGTCGGCACCGTCGGGCCCGCCGGCAGCACGAGGGTGAGCGGCCCCGGCCAGTGCCGCGCCATGAGGGCGCGCACCTCGGTGCCGGCCGCGGCGACCAGGCTCAGCGCGCGCTCCTCGGAGTCCACGAGGACGAGCACGGGATTGGACTCCGCCCGGCCCTTGATGCGGAACACGCGGGCCACCGCCTCGGGATCGAGGGCGTCCGCGCCCAGCCCGTAGAAGCTCTCGGTAGGAAAGGCCACGGTGCCGCCGGCCTTGAGGACCGCCGCGGCCGCGTCGAGCCCCGGGCCGTCCGGGTGCCGCGCGTCCACGCGGTGAACGGTGGTCACCGCTGCAGCGCCCTCCACGCGATGTCGCGGCGGTGATGCTTGCCGGTGAACTGGATGCGGTCCGCGGCCGCGTAGGCGGTGTCCACCGCGGCCCGCAGGTCGGGCCCCGTCGCGTGCACGCCCAGCACGCGGCCGCCCGCGGTGACGAGGGCGCCGTCGCGGCGCGCGGTGCCGGCGTGAAAGATCTCGACGCCGGGGAGCGCGGCCGCCGCCTCGACGCCGGTGATGGGGAGCCCCGTGTCGTAGCGGCCCGGATAGCCCCCCGAGGTGAGCACCACGCACACGGCCGCGTCGGGCTTCCAGGCGAGGGCGGCGGGCAACCCCTCGCCACGCGCCGCCGCGGCCAGGAGCGGGAGCAGGTCATCGGCCAGCCGCGGCATCACCACCTGGCACTCGGGATCGCCGAAGCGGCAGTTGAACTCGACCACGCGGGGCCCGTCAGAGCCGATCATCAGCCCGACGTAGAGGAAGCCCGTGAAGGGCGCGCCTTCCCTGGCCATGGCCGCCACCGTGGGGCGCACGATCTCGGCCATCACGCGCTCCGCCATCGCCGCGTCCAGGATGGGCGCGGGTGAGTAGGCGCCCATGCCGCCGGTATTGGGACCGCGGTCGTCGTCGAACACCGTCTTGTGGTCCTGGGCGCCGGCCAGCGGCAGGATGGCGGTCCCATCCGTGATCGCGAAGAAGGAGGCCTCCTCGCCCACCATGAACTCCTCCACCACCACGCTCGCCCCCGCCGCCCCGAAGGCCCCCGCCTCCAGACAGAGCGCCAGCGCCGCGTCCGCCTCCGGGAGCGTCCGGCAGATGCTCACGCCCTTGCCCGCGGCGAGCCCATCGGCCTTCACCACCAGCGGCACCCCCAGCTCGCGGCACCAGGCGCGCGCCGGCGCGAGGTCGGTGAACACACGATAGCGGGCGGTGGGGATGCGGTAGCGGGCCATGAGGTCCTTGGCGAAGGCCTTGCTGCTCTCGATCCGCGCCGCCGCCTGCGAGGGACCGAACACCGCCAGGCCGCGCGCGCGGAGCCGGTCCGCGAGGCCCAGCGAGAGCGGCAGCTCGGGTCCCACCACCGTCAAGTCCACCCGCTCGCGGAGCGCGAGATCGCATAGCGCCTCGACCCCGTCGTCCTTGATGGCGATGCAGCGGCCGTGGCGCTCGATGCCGGGGTTGCCCGGGGCGGCGATGAGCTCCGTGAGTCTGGGGCTCTGGGCGAGCTTCCAGGCCAGCGTGTGCTCGCGGCCGCCGCCGCCGACCAGCAGGACCTTCATCGCTCCCGCTCGGGCTTGGCGGGCGCGCGCTCGACGGGCTCGTCCTCGTCGGGATCCGACTCGTCCAGCGCGGCCGGATCCGCGGTCTGCTCGAGGTGGGACCGCGCGATCTGGGACCAGGGGCTGCCCAGGTCCAGCTCGAGATAGCGCCGCCAGTGGACGGCCGCGGCCTCGGCGCGTCCCACCTTGCCCAGCACGCCGGCGAGGTTGAAGTGCGCGTCGGCATAGTCCGGGTCCATCTCCAGCGCCCGCCGGTACCAGCTGACGGCGGCGGTGAAGTCGCCGAGATCTTCCTGCAGCGAGCCCAGGTTGAAGGCGGCCTGCGTGCACGTCTCGTCGGCGCCGAGCGCGGTGCGATAGCACTCCCCCGCCCGCTCGTAGTGCCCCATGCGGTGCTGGAGCAGCCCGAGGTTGTTCCACGCCGCCGCGTAGGCGGGGTCGATGGCGAGCACGCGCTCGTAGGCGTCCACCGCCGCCTCCCAGCGCTCCGGGTCGCCGTCCCACTCCGCCGCGCGCGCGAACCACACCTCGGCGGCGTCGCGGGGCGGGATGAGCGGGCGGACGCGGCCCCACGCCAGCGACTCTCGTGTCTCGCGCTCGAGCTCCAGCTCGGGAAAGTCCAGCAGCGCCTGCCCGGTACGGGCATCGAAGCGGAGCTGCTCGTGGGCGACCACGATGCGCTGGCCTTCCACCAGGAGCCGCAGCTCGGCCAGCGGCGTCTCCGCGTTGGGCGCGAGCCGCCGGGCGCCCGCCAGCGCTTCGCGCACCCGGCGTACGCTCGCCCCCGCCTCCAGCAGCGCCGCCGCCACGCGGCACGCCACCAGCTCGCGGAACCGGTAGCCCACGGACTCGACGCGGAGGAGGCCGAGCCGGCGGAGCTGGGCGGCGCGCTTGGGCGTGAGCCGCAGGAGCCGGGTCAGCTCCCGCAGGCTGAAGACGCGTTCCCGCTGGGGCTCGGCCACGTCAGTGCTTGAAGTGCCGGATACCGCAGGTGACCAGCGCCATGCCGTGCGCGTCGGCGGCCGCGATCACTTCGGCGTCGCGGACGGAGCCGCCCGGGTGCAGGGCGGCGGTGGCGCCCGCCTCCGCCACCACCTCCAGCCCGTCCGGGAAGGGAAAGAAGGCGTCCGATGCGCACACGGTGCCCTTGGTCTCGAGCCCATTCGCCCGCGCGCGCATCACCGCGAGGCGCGCGGAGTCCACCCGGTTCATCTGGCCGGCGCCCACCCCCACCACCTGCTCGGCGGTGGCGAGGACGATGGCGTTGGACTTGGTGTGCTTGGCCACCCGCCAGGCGAAGCGGAGCGCGCGAAGCTCCGCGTCGGTGGGCGCCCGGCGGGAGACGACCTTGAGCTGGGCGGGGTCGAGGTCGGTGAGATCCGCGTCCTGGACGAGCAGCCCACCGAGCACGCTGCGCAGCTCCGCCATCCGCTCGGGATAGTCGGCGCGGGCGCAGGGCAGCTGGAAGACCCGGCACTTCTTCTTGGTGCGGCGCAGCTCCTCCAGCGCGTCGGCCTCGAAGCCGGGCGCGAAGAGGATCTCGAGGAGAATGCCCGACAGCTCCTTCACGACGTCCATGGTGAGGGGGCGGTTGACTCCCACGATGCCGCCGTAGATGGACACGGGATCGGTGGCCTTGGCCCGGCGCATGGCCTCGCCCACCGTGCTCCCCACCGCGACGCCGCAGGGATTGGTGTGCTTGATCACCACCGCCGCCGGATCGTCGAACTCGAGGAGAAGGCTCAGGGCGGCCGACCAGTCCAGCAGGTTGTTGTAGGACAGCTCGGGGCCGTGGAGCTGGGCGGCGGCGGACAAGCCGAAGGGACGGGCCGCGCCGCGAGACTCCAGACGGTAGAAGGCGGCCGTCTGGTGGGGGTTCTCGCCGTAGCGCAGGCCCTGCACGCGCTCGGCCTCGAGGCGGAGCCGCGGGGGCAGGAGCTCGTCCCCCGCCGTCGCCGGCGCGGCGCCCCGAGCGCCGGGATCGCGCAGGTAGGCCGCGATGGCCGCGTCGTACTGGGCCGTCCGCCGGAAGGCCTCGTGGGCCAGGCGGTAGCGGGTCTCCGGGGACAGTATCCCCTCGTGGGCGCGCAGCTCGTCCAGCACCGGCCCGTACTGCGAAGGATCCGTCACCACGGCCACGCTCTCGTGGTTCTTGGCCGCGCCGCGAATCATGCTGGGGCCGCCGATGTCGATGTTCTCGATGGCATCCGCGAGGGTGGCCCGGGGATCCGCCACCGTCTTCTCGAAGGGGTAGAGCGCCACCACCACCAGGTCGATCGGGCGAATGCCGTGCGCCGCCAGCGCCGCCATGTGCTCGGGCAGCGGGCGCCGGGCCAGGATGCCGCCGTGGATCTTGGGGTGCAGCGTCTTGACCCGGCCGTGGAGCATCTCGGGGAAGCCGGTCACCTCGGCCACGTCCACCACCTTGAGGCCGCTGTCGCGGAGCAGCGCGGCAGTGCCGCCGGTGGAGAGGATCTCCACCCCCAGCGCGTCCAGCCCCTTCGCGAACTCCACGATTCCCGCCTTGTCGTGCACGCTGATGAGCGCGCGTCCCACCCGGCTCATGCTCGCCCCTCCCCGAGAATTCGCACCCGCCGTCCCTCGATGTGGAGCCGTCCCTCCGCGAAGAGCCGGATCGCGTCCGGATAGATCCGATGCTCCTCGGCGAGAATGCGCGCGGAGAGCGTCGCCTCGGTGTCGTCCGGGAGCACCGGCACCGCCGCCTGGAGCACGATGGGGCCGGTGTCGGTGCCCTCGTCCACGAAGTGCACGGTGGCACCCGCCACCGTCACCCCGTGCTCGAGCGCCTGGCGCTGCGCATGGAGCCCCGGAAAGGCGGGCAGCAGCGAGGGGTGGATGTTGAGGAGCCGGCCGCGGAAGTGCTCGACGAAGGCGGTCCCGAGGATGCGCATGTAGCCCGCCAGGCACACCAGGCCCACCTGCCGCGACTCCAGGCGCTCGATGAGGGCCTTGTCATGCGCCTCGCGGCCCGGATGCTCCCGGGGCTCCACCACGTCCGCCGCGATGCCATGCGCCCGCGCGATCTCCAGCGCCCCCGCCTCTCCCCGATCCGAGAGGAGGAGGACGATCTCCGCGGGAATGCGTCCCTCCGCGGCGGCCGCCACCATGGCCTGGAAGTTCGACCCGCGCCCCGACGCCAGCACCCCCACCCGCAGCCGCGCGCGCTCAGGCATAGCGGACTCCTCGCGGGCCGGCCTCGATCTCGCCCACCTCGAACACCGACTCGCCCGCCCCGCGCAGGAGGGCCCGCGCCCCGTCGGCGTCCTCGGCGCGCACCACCACCAGATAGCCCACGCCCATGTTGAAGGTACGCCGCATCTCGTCCTCGTCCAGATGGGCCGCCTCCTGGATCACCCGGAACACCCGCGGCAGGGGCCACCCCGCGGGCCGGATCACCGCGCGGCAGCCCTCCGGCAGCACGCGCGGCAGATTCTCGGTGATGCCGCCGCCCGTCACGTGCGCCATGGCGCGGACCGGCAGCGCGCGCAGCAGCGCGAGGATGGACTTCACGTAGATGCGCGTGGGGCTCAGGAGCTCGTCAGCCACGCTGCGCCCGGTGCCGGGAAAGGCGTCGCCGATCTCGAGGCCGAGCCGCTCGAAGACCACCCGGCGGGCGAGCGAGTAGCCGTTGCTGTGCAGCCCCGAGGAAGCCAGCCCGAGCACGCGATCGCCCGGCTTGACCTCCTCGCCGGTGACGATGCGGCTCCGCTCCACCACGCCCACCGCGAAGCCCGCCAGGTCGTACTCGCCCGGCGCGTAGAAGTCCGGCATCTCCGCGGTCTCGCCCCCCACCAGCGCGCAGCCCGCCTGGAGGCAGCCCGCCGCGATCCCGGCCACGATGGCCTCCACCCGGGCAGGCTCGACCCGATGCATCGCGAGGTAGTCGAGGAAATAGAAGGGCTCCGCGCCGTGGACCAGGAGGTCGTTGACCCCCATGGCTACCAGGTCGATCCCCACCGTGTCGTGGCGGTCGGTGAGGAAGGCCACCTTGAGCTTCGATCCCACGCCGTCGGTGGACGACACCAGCACCGGCTCGCGGTAACCCGCGGGGATGGCGCAGAAGGCCGCGAAGGACCCGATGCCGCCCAGCACCTCGGGACGCCGGGTGCGCGCGGCGAGCCCGGCGATGCGGCGGACCGCCTCGTCCCCGGCCTGGATGTCCACGCCAGCGGCCCGGTAGGTGAGCGGATCCACGGTGGCGTCGCTCAGGAGTCGAACAGCTTGAGCTGCGAGGCGTCCGGCTGCTCGAAGCCGACCTTGTACTGGCCGGTGAAGCACGCATGGCAGAAGTGGTTCGGGTCATTGCCCGCCGCCTTCAGCATGCCCTCGAGCGAGAGGTAGCCCAGGGTATCCGCGCCGAGATAGCGCTGGATCTCCGCCACGTCGTGACTGGCGCCGATCAGCTCCTTCCGGGTCGGGGTGTCGATTCCGTAGTAGCACGGCCACTGGATGGGCGGCGAGGAGATGCGCATGTGCACCTCGCGCGCGCCCGCGGACCGGATCATCCGCACGATCTTCCGGCTGGTGGTGCCGCGAACGATGGAGTCGTCGATGACCACCACCCGCTTGCCGGCGAGCACCTCGCGGTTCGGATTGAGCTTCACCTTCACGCCGAAGTGCCGGATGCCCTGGCTGGGCTCGATGAAGGTGCGGCCCACGTAGTGGTTGCGGACGAGGCCGCTGTCATAGGGGAGGCCGGACTCCTCCGCGTAGCCCAGCGCCGCACCCACCCCGGAGTCGGGTACCGCGATGACGAGATCCGCCTCCACCGGGTACTCGCGGGCCAGCTGGTGGCCGAGCGCCTTGCGGACGGTGTGCACGTTGCGCCCCCACAGCATGGAGTCGGGCCGCGCGAAGTACACGTACTCGAACACGCACTGCAGCCGCTCGGCGGGCCGGAAGGGCTTGAAGCTGGTCACGCCCCGATCGTCGATGATGACCATCTCGCCGGGCTCCACGTCGCGCACGAACTCTGCCTCCATGAGGTCCAGCGCGCAGGTCTCGGAGGCGAGCACCCAGGCCTCGCCCAGCCGCCCGAGCGACAGCGGCCGGAAGCCGGCGGGATCCCGGACGCCGACCATGCGGTCGGGCGTGAGCACGAGGAGCGTGAAGGCGCCCTTGACTCGCTTGAGCGCGCGCGGCAGCTGGTCCACCAGGCTCGCCCCCTCGGCGCGGGCCAGCAGGTGGATGATCACCTCGGTGTCGGAAGTGGACTGGAACACGGCGCCGTCCCGCTCCAGGCTCTGGCGCAGCTCCTCGGCATTGACGAGGTTGCCGTTGTGTCCGATGGCCACCGGGCCATGCGCGGTCTGGGCGCTGATGGGCTGGGCGTTGCGGAGGTTCGAGGAGCCCGCGGTGGAGTAACGGACGTGGCCGATGGCGCGGTTGCCGGGCAGGCGCTTGAGACGATCACGGCTGAACACGTCGGCCACCCAGCCCATGGCCTTCTCCACGTGGAAGGCATGGCCGTCGGTGGCGGCGATGCCCGCCGACTCCTGGCCGCGGTGCTGCAGCGAGTAGAGCCCGAGATAGGTGACGTTGGCGGCTTCGGCGTGGTTCCACACGCCGAAGAGCCCGCACTCGTCGTGGAACTTGTCGTCCAGCTCGAAGCCGGGTGCGTCAGGCAACAGATCGCGCAAACCCGCTCCTCCACTCGTGGCCGAGTCGCTCCACCGTCAGGTCCACCAGAGGGGTCTCGCCCCGGCGCACGACGAGCCGGTCGCCCCCCACCCTCCCGATCCAGCGCCACGGCACCGCGAACTCCCGCAGGAGCGCCTCGAAGGCCCGCGCCGCGGAGGCCGGCACCGACGCCACGATGCGCGAGGGCCCTTCTCCGAACAGCGCCAGGTCATCCCGGTCCCCGCCCGCGGGCAAGTCCAGCACGGCGCCGATGGGCGCCGGTCCGCTCACGCAGCACTCCGCCACCGTCACCGCGAGCCCTCCCTCGGCACAGTCATGCGCGGACCGCACGAGGCGTCCCTCGATGGCGGCGCGGCAGGCCTCCTGCACCGCGCGCTCCACGTCGAGGTCGAGCGGAGCCAGCCGTCCCGCCACCCGCCGGTGCAGCGCCCAGAGATACTCGGAGCCGCCCAGGCTCACCGCGTCGGGCCCGATCAGGGCAATACGGTCCCCCGCCTCCTGGAACCACTGGGTGCCGCGCGCTTCCGCGTCCTCGATCAGGCCGGCCATCCCGATCACCGGGGTGGGCAGGATCGCCTGCCCGAGAGTCTCATTGTAGAAGGAGACATTGCCGCCTACCACCGGGATCTCGAGGGCCCGGCAGGCCTCGGCGATACCTCCCACCGCTTCCTTGAACTGCCAGAGGATCTCGGGCCGCTCCGGCGAGCCGAAGTTGAGGCAGTCGGTGAGGCCCAGGGGCCGCGCACCGGACACGGCGAGGTTGCGGGCGGCCTCCGCCACCGCCATCGCGGCGCCCCGGCGGGGATCGAGATAGACCTGGCGGGCATTGCCGTCGGTGGTGACCGCCACCGCCTTGCCGGTGCCCTTGATGCGCAGGATCCCCGCGTCGGAGCCGGGCATGACCACGGTGTTGAGCCCGACCTGGGTATCGTACTGCCGGTACACCCAGAGCTTGGACGCGATGGCGGGCGAGCCCGCGAGGGCCAGCAGCGCCCCCTCCGGCTCCGCCGCGGGCAGGGACAGCGGATCGAAGGCCTCGAGCGCGTCTTGCCAGTCCGGGCGCGCGGTGGGCTTCTCGTAGACCGGCGCCTCGTCGGCCAGCGCCTTCACCGGCACCTCCGCCACGATCTCCCCGTGCATGCGCGCGCGCAGGATCCCGTCGCCGGTGACGCGGCCGATCTCCACCGCGTCCAGTTCCCACTTGGCGAAGACCCCGCGGATCTCCGCCTCGCGCCCGCGCGCGCAGACGAGCAGCATGCGCTCCTGCGACTCCGAGAGCATGATCTCGTAGGGCGTCATCCCCCGCTCGCGCTGGGGCACGCGATCGAGGTCCACCTCCATCCCCGTCCCCGCGCGGGCCGGCATCTCCGAACAGGCGCAGGCCAGGCCCGCCGCCCCCATGTCCTGGATGCCCACGATGGCGCCGGTGGCCATGGCCTCGAGGCAGGCCTCGAGGAGAAGCTTCTCCGTGAAGGGATCGCCCACCTGCACGGTGGGACGCCGCTCGGCCGCGCCCTCGTCGAAGGTGGCCGACGCCATGGTGGCGCCGTGGATGCCGTCGCGTCCCGTCTTGGCTCCGACGTAGAAGACGGGGTTGCCGACGCCTTCCGCGCGCGCCCGGAAGATCCGGTCCGTGGCCACCAGCCCGACCGCCATGGCGTTGACGAGCGGGTTGCCCGCGTACTCGGGGGCGAAGCCGACCTCGCCGCCCAGGTTCGGCACGCCGAAGCAGTTGCCGTACCACGAGATTCCCGAGACCACGCCCTCGAGAAGGTGTCGCGCCTTGGGATCGTCCGGCGGCGCGAACCGCAGCGAGTCCAGGATGGCAATGGGCCGCGCGCCCATGGTGAAGATGTCGCGCAGGATGCCGCCCACGCCGGTGGCGGCGCCCTGGAAGGGCTCGATAAACGAGGGGTGGTTGTGGCTCTCGATCTTGAAGGTCAGCGCGAGCCCGCCTCCCAGGTCCACGATACCGGCGTTCTCGCCGGGGCCCTGCAGCACCTGCGGGCCCTGGGTGGGGAGCTCACGCAGGAAGACGCGCGAGTGCTTGTAGGCACAGTGCTCGGACCAGAGCGCGGAGAAAAGGCCCAGCTCGGTGAAGCGCGGCTCGCGACCGAGCCGGCGAATGATGCGGTCGTACTCCTCGGCGGTGAGGCCGTGGCTGAGGGCGAGCTCTTGCGTGACCTTAGGCTCGGTGCCGGTCACCCGCTCGGCCCCGGTCACCCCGTCCCCACTTCACCCCGCCTCCGTCCTACCGCTTGAGAAACGTCCCGTCCTCGACCAGGCTGGCGAGGAGGGAATGGAAGATGGCGAGCCCGTCGATGCCGCCCACCGCCTTCTCGGCGGCGCGCTCCGGATGGGGCATCAGACCGAGCACCGTTCCCTCTTCGTTGACGAGCCCCGCGATATTGTCGAGCGAGCCGTTGGGGTTGGCGTCCTTGGTGAGGCGCCCGTCCTCCTCGCAGTAGCGGAAAACAATCTGCGACTTCTCACGCAAAGACCGCAGGGTGGGGCCGTCGCAGTAGTACTTTCCCTCGCCGTGCGAGATCGGCATCTTCAGGACCTGACCGGGGCGCGCGGCCCGTGTGAAGGCCGTCTCGGCGTTGTCCACGCGGACGTGCACGTACTGGCAGCGGTACTGAAGCGAGTCATTCCGCGTCAGCGCGCCCGGCAGGAGCCGGGACTCGCACAGGATCTGGAAGCCGTTGCAGGAGCCTAGCACCAGCCCGCCCCGCGCCACGAACTCCGGTAGAGCCTCGACGACGGGGGAGCGGCCGGCCACCGCGCCGGCGCGAAGATAGTCGCCGTAGGAGAAGCCGCCCGGGAGCACCACGCAATCGTACCCGGTGAGATTCGCCTCCCGATGCCAGATGTAGCTGACGGGCTGGCGGAGTACTTCGCTGATCACATAGTGGAAGTCGCAGTCACTCCACGTGCCCGGGAAGACCACCACACCGAATCTCATGGGAGTTGGTTGCTCCTCCTTTGTTGACCGCAGGTCCACTCTAACCCGTGCCTGCGCTTCTGGCAAGCGCCGACGCGCGCTTCCGGCGCGGCGGCTCAGTTTTCGGGGAGGATCTCGACCGTGAAGTCCTCGGTGACGGGGTTGGCGAGGAGCCGCGCGCACATCTCCTCGATGCGGCCGCGCGCCCCGGCCGGGTCCGGCGCGTCGAGCTCCACCTCCAGCACCTTCCCCACGCGCAGGTCACGCACCTCGCCGAAGCCGAGGCCCTCGAGCGCCCGCTTCACCGAGGTCCCCTGCACGTCGAGAATGCCCGACTTGAGACGGACGAGAACGCGCGCTTTCACTTTCCCGCCGCGAGCCTACGGTAGACTTCCTGATACGCTTCCTCCACCCCACCGAGGTCCTGGCGGAAGCGATCCTTGTCGAGCTTCTCTCGCGTCTCGGCATCCCACAGCCGGCAGGTGTCGGGGCTGATCTCGTCGCCTAGCATGAGCTTGCCGCCCGCCCGCCCGAACTCGAGCTTGAAGTCCACCAGCAGAAGCGCCTTCCGCGCCAGGTAGGGCCGCAGGACGGCATTGATCTTGAGCGCGGTGCGGCGGATCCAGGCGAGCTCCTTGGGGGTGGCCAGCTTGAGCATGCGCACGTGGTCGTCGTTGATCATCGGGTCGCCGAGGGGGTCGGACTTGAGGTAGAGCTCGACGATGGGCGGCCGCACCGGGGTGCCCTCGGCCAGACCCGTGCGCTTGGCCAGGCTCCCCGCCACCACGTTGCGGACGATGGTCTCGATCTTGATGATGTCGAGCCGCCGGCAGAGCATCTCGCGGTCCGACAGCCGGGAGACGAAGTGGGTGGGGATCCGCGCCTTGCCCAGGCGCTCGAAGAGCAGGGCGGACATGCGGTTGTTCACCACGCCCTTGCCCAGGATGGTGCCACGCTTCAAGGCATTGAAGGCAGTGGCGTCGTCCTTGAAGTACTGGATGACGAGGCCCGGCGTGTCGGTGGTGTAGACGATCTTGGCCTTGCCCTCGTAGATCTTGTCGCGCTTTTCCATGGGGAGCCCCGCGGTCAAAGGAGATGCAGGCGGCGGTAGATGGCGTCCACGTTCCGCAGGTACCACGTGGGGTCGAAGCACTCGGCGAGCGCGGCAGAGGGCAGGCGCGCCGTCACCTCGGGGTCGGAGGCCAGGAGCTCGCGGAAGGACGTCCGCTCGCTCCACGCGCGCATGGCGTTCCGCTGGACGAGCTCGTAGGCCTGCTGGCGGGGCAGGCCGGTCTCGGTGAGGCGGAGAAGCACCCGCTGGGAGTACATGAGGCCGAAGCTCCGCTCCATGTTCTCCCGCATGCGCTCCGGGTACACGCGCAGGCCCTCGAGAATGTCCGACATCCGGTGGAGCATGTAGTCCAGCAGGATGGTGGAGTCGGGGAGGATCACCCGCTCCACCGAGGAGTGGCTGATGTCCCGCTCGTGCCAGAGGGCCACGTTCTCCAGCGCGGCCCCGGCATTGCTGCGGAGGAGGCGGGCGAGCCCGGTGACGTTCTCCGACCCCACCGGGTTGCGCTTGTGGGGCATGGCGCTACTGCCCTTCTGCCCTTCCGCGAACGGCTCCTCCGCCTCGCCGATCTCCGTCCGCTGCAGCGAGCGGATCTCCACCGCCACCTTCTCCAGCGAAGCAGCGACGATGGCCAGGGTGGTCATGAGCTCTGCGTGCCGGTCACGCTGGACGATCTGGCTCGACACCGGCGCCGGCTCGAGCCCCAGGAGGTGGCACGCCTCCTCCTCCACGTCCGGCTCGATGTGGGCGAAGGTCCCCACCGCGCCGGAGATCTTCCCCACGCGCACCGTCTCCCGGGCGCGGCGCAACCGCTCGAGGTTGCGGCCCGCCTCCGCGTACCAGAGCGCGGCCTTGAGACCGAACGTCATGGGCTCGGCGTGGATGCCGTGACTCCGGCCCACGCAGAGGGTGTGCCGGTGGGTGAGGGCGAGCGCACGCACGGCGGCGCGGAAGCGCTCGAGCCCCGCGAGGAGGATCTCGCACGCCTGCTGGAGCTGCAGGGCGAGCGCGGTGTCCAGCACGTCCGACGAGGTCATCCCGATGTGGACGTACCGGGAATCCGCGCCGATGGCCTCCTCGAGGTTGGTGAGGAAGGCGATGACGTCGTGGCGGGTGGTGGCCTCGATCTCCTCTATTCGATGGGGGTCGACCTTGGCTTGGGCCTTGATCCGATTGAGCGCGTCGCCGGGAATGACGCCCCGGCGCCCGTAGACCTCGCAGACGGCCAGCTCCACCCGGAGCCAGTTATCGTACTTGGCCTCCTGGCTCCAGATCCGGGCCATCTCCGGACGTGAGTAGCGCTCGATCATGGCTAGCCGCGGAGGGTATCGCGGGGCAAGTTGCGCTTGTCGACCGGGCCCAGCGTCACGAGGGCGAGCTGCTCCTCGTCCAGCACGCGGTGGAGCAGCGCCTCCACGTCGTCGGGACGGACGGCGTCGAAGGCGGCGAGCATCTCGTCGAGGGTGAGGAAGGACCCGAAGCGCATCTCCTGCTTCGCCAGCCGGTTCATACGGCTGGAGGTCGACTCCAGCGACAGCATGAGGTTGCCCTTGAGGTGATCCTTGGCCCGCCGGAGCTCCTCGAGGCTGACGCCGTCCTTCTTGAGCCCGCGCGTCTCCTTCAGCACCGCCTTGAGCACCTTGCCGAAATTCGCCGGCTCGGTGCCCGCGTACACGTAGAGGACCCCGGTGTCGCGGTAGCCCTGGGTGCCGGAGTGCACGGAGTACACCAGCGCCTGCCGCTCGCGAATTTCCTGGAACAGGCGGGACGACATGCTCCCGCCGATGATGTCATTGAGGAGGTACAGCGCGTAACGCTCGGGGGCGATGTCGGCAATGCCGGGAAAGCCCAGCACCATGTGCACCTGCTCCAGCGGCTTGGCCACCATGTGGATTCCCGGGCGGAGGGTGGGCGGCGCGCCCTCCCGGGGCGTGGTGGGGCGCCCGAAGCCCTCGAAGCTCGAGGCGAAGAGCTGGTACACCTGCTCGTGCTCGACGTGACCGGCCACCGCCACCGTGATGCGTCCCGGCACGTACTCCTCCTCGAAATGCCGGAGAATGGTGGCCCGGTCGAACGCCTTCACCCGCTCCCATTGGCCGAGGATGGGGCGGCCGAGCGGATGCCCGGCCCACACCTGCTCCGCGAAGAGATCGTGGATGAGGTCGTCGGGGGTATCCTCCACCATCTTGATCTCCTGGAGGACCACCGCCTTCTCCTTCTCGATATCCTCCGCCGAGAAGAGCGGCCGCATGAGGATGTCGCTGAGGAGATCCACCGCCAGGGGAAGGTGCTCGTCGAGCACCCCCACGTAGAAGCACGTGTGCTCCTTCGCGGTGAAGGCATCCATGTGCCCGCCCACCGAGTCGATGGCGCGGGCGATCGTCTCCGCGGAGCGGGTGGCGGTCCCCTTGAAGACGAGATGCTCGATGAGGTGGGACATCCCCCCGCGCTCTTCGGGCTCCACGCGGGAGCCCGTGTCCACCCACACTCCCACCGCCACCGAGCGGACATGCGGCATCGCCTCGGTGACGAGGCGGATGCCGTTGGGGAGAACGGCCTTGCGGTAGCCCTCCGGCACTAAGAGGCCCCGGAGGGAACGACCTTGAGCTGCTCCTTCTCCGCCAGCGCGGGCTGGTCGCGCAGCGCGGCCTTCCGGGACAGGCGCATCTTGCCGTTGCCGTCGATCTCGATCACCTTCACCGCCACGATGTCGCCCTCGGTGAGCACGTCGTTGACGGTGCGGATGCGTGCCTCGGCGATCTGCGAGATGTGCAGCAGCCCCTCCGTGCCGGGGATCACCTCGACGAAGGCGCCGAACTCCTTGATGCTCTTCACCTTGCCCACGTAGATGCGGTCCAGCTCCACCTCGCGGCAGATGTCCTGGATCATCCCCAGGGCGGCCTGGGCGGCGTCGTTGCTGGAGGAGAAGATGGTCACCTTGCCGTCGTCCTCCACGTCGATCTTGGCGCCGGTCTTCTCCTGGATGCCCCGGATGACCTTGCCGCCGGGACCGATGATCTCGCGGATCTTTTCCGGCCGGATCTTGATGGTGACGAAGCGCGGCGCATAGGGCGAGAGGTTGGTGCGGGGCCCCTTGATGGTCTCGGCCATCTTCTCGAGCACGTAGAGCCGGGCTTCGCGCGCCTGGGCGAGGGCCTGGCGCATGATGTCGATGGAGACGCCCTTGATCTTGATGTCCATCTGTAGCGCGGTGATGCCCTTGTCGGTGCCGGCGACCTTGAAGTCCATGTCGCCGTAGTGGTCCTCGGTCCCCATGATGTCGGTGAGGATGCCGACCTTGTCGCCTTCCTTCACCAGCCCCATGGCGATGCCGGCCACGGGAGACTTGAGCGGCACGCCCGCATCCATGAGCGCCATGGAGGCTCCGCATACGCTGGCCATGCTGGACGAGCCGTTGGACTCGGTGATGTCGGAGACCACCCGTATCGTGTAGGGGAACTCGTCCTTGCTGGGGAGCACCGCCTCCACCGCCCGGTGGGCCAGGGCGCCGTGCCCGACTTCCCGGCGGCCCGCCGTCCCGAAGCGCTTCACCTCGCCGGTGGAGAACGGCGGGAAGTTATAGTGAAGCATGAATCGGCGATAGATATCTCCTTCGAAAGATTCGATTTTCTGCTCATCGTTCTTTGTGCCGAGCGTCGCCGCCACCAGGGCCTGGGTCTCGCCGCGCGTGAAGAGCGCCGAGCCATGGGCGCGGGGGAGGTACTCGACCTCGGACGAGATGGGCCGGATCTCCTTCACGCTGCGCCCGTCCACGCGGATGCCCTTCTCGACGATGAGCCGGCGGACCTCCGCCTTCTCGACCTTCTCGAAGGCCTCCCGGACCTTGGGCTTGAGCGTCTCATCGGCGCCCACCGCGGCGAGCACTTCCTCGAAGGCGGTCTCCATGGCCTTGGCGCGCGCTAGCTTCTCGTGGACGGACAGCGCCTGCGCCACCTTGGCCGATGCCAGCTCCTTCACCCGATCCGTCAGGGCAGGATCGGCAGCCGCGGGCTCGTAGGCCATGCGCGGCTTGGCCGCCTTGCCGATGAGATCCTTCTGCAGGCGCGCCAGCACCTTGCACTGCTCGAACCCGAAGGCGAGCGCCTCGAGCATCTTGTCCTCGGCGATCTCCTTGCCGCCCGACTCCACCATGAGGATGGCGTCCTCGGTCCCCGCGATCACGATCTCCAGCGGCGATGCCGCCACCTGGGCATAGGTCGGGTTGGCCACCGGCTTGCCGTCCACGAGGGCCACGCGCACCGCGCCGATGGGGCCGTCGAAGGGGATGCCGGAGAGGCTCAGCGCGGCCGAGGTGCCGACCATGGCCAGCACGTCGGGATCGTTCTCGTTGTCGGCCGAGACGACCAGGTTGATGACCTGGATCTCGTTGCGGAAACCCTTGGGGAACAGCGGCCGGATGGGCCGGTCGATGTTCCGGCAGGTCAGCGTCTCCTTCTCGTCGGGACGCCCTTCCCGCTTGAAGAATCCGCCCGGGATCTTGCCGCCCGCATAGGCGCGCTCGCGATACTCGACGGTGAGCGGGAGGAAGTCGCGTCCCTCCATGGGCGTCTTGGTGAAGACGATGGTGGAGAGGACCATGGTGCCGCCGCAGCGAACGACCACGGCGCCGTCGGCCTGCTTGGCGACCTTGCCGGTCTCGATGGAGAGTGTGGACCCGCTGATGGATGTCTGGACAGTGTGACTCATATGCGTACTGAACCTCCCGCTGAACGTGTCGCGGTCAGATGGTGGGCCCGGCGCCGCCGGGTTTGGTGGGGAAGAACACGATCTGGGACCGCGATCACTTGCGGATCCCGAGCTTTTCGGCCAATGTCCGGTAGCGTTCCGCGTCCTTCTTGCGCAGGTACTCGAGCAGCCCACGGCGCTTGCCGATGAGCATGAGGAGACCCCGCCGGGAATGATGGTCCTTCAGGTGGGTCTTGAAGTGGTCGGTGAGGCCGGTGATCCGCTCCGACAGTAGCGCGATCTGAACTTCCGGCGACCCCGTGTCCCCATCGTGCGTCTTGTACTGCTCGATGAGGCTCTTCTTCTTCTCGACGGACAGACGCATGACTCACTCCTTCCGGGGGATCCCCCCCCAATCGCCCAGCCCCCAGAGATCTTGCTGCGTCTCCATCGAGGCGGGTTCCAGGGAAATTTCGAGAAAATCGGCTGTAGCGGCTTGTACGGTAACACGGCGCGGTGCCGCTGTAAAGCCTCGGAATCACTCCTCGAGCGGAAGACGCGGGACGGCGGCGCGGGCGGTCTCGATGTCGGCCATGACCTGACGCTTGAGGGCGTCCACGTCCGGAAACTTCTGCTCGCCCCGGACCCGATCGTAGAACTGCAGGGTCAGGGTCCGGTCATAGAGGTCGCCCGAGAAATCCAGCAGGAAGGCCTCCACCCAGTACTGGTGCTCGGCGAAGGTGGGGCGGTAGCCGACATTGACCACGGCCCCCGCCGTGCCGTCCCCGCCCTCGCCGGACCAGCGCGCCCGCGCCACATAGACGCCGGGGGCCAGGATGAGCGGCCGATCGGGCCGCAGGTTGGCGGTGGGGAAGCCGAGCGTCCGGCCCCGCCCCGCCCCGCGCAGCACCGGCCCGCTGACCGAGTAGGGGTGGCCCAGGAAGAGTCGCGCGCGGGCGGGGTCGCCGTCACGCAGAGCCTCGCGGATGGTGCTCGAGGACACGGTCTGCCCGTCCACCTGGAGCGGCGGCAGCACATGCGCGGCGAAGCCGTGACGAGCGCCCAGGGTCTGCAGCAGCGCCGCGGTGCCGCGGGCGTCGCGCCCGAAGGTGTGGTTGTAGCCCACTACCACCTCGCGGGCGTGGAGCGTCCGCACCAGTACCTCCGTCACGAAGGCCTCGGCCTCGATGCGCGAGAACTCCAGCGTGAACGGGATGACGAGGGTGGCGTCGAGTCCCGCGCGCGCCATCCGGGCGAGGTTGTCCTCGGTGGTGGCGATGGGCACCGGCGCCCGGTCGGGATGCAGCACCACCGCCGGGTGCGGCTCGTAGGTGCAGGCGAGCGCCGCGACCCCGAGCGCGCGGGCGCGCTCCACGGTGGTACGGAGGATCTTGGCGTGAGCCAGATGAATCCCGTCGAAGGCGCCGAGCGCCGTCACCGACGGAGCGAGCTCAGCGGGGAAGGACGGGAGTCCGCGGAGGATCCGCATGGAGGATTCGCTCGGGTCGCACGTGCCCCGCCTGGGCGGCGCCCACGCCGAGCAGCGCCCCGTCGTCACCATAGACGCGCGCGAGCCCGGAGAGGGTGGGCGGGGCCGGCACCGCCTGGCCGTGGAGGAAGGCGCGCGTGTGCGGCGCGTCGAGGGTCAGCGCGGGCAGCTCGGCCAGCGCGGAGCCCAGCGGCTGCAGCGCGGGCCAGAGCCCGGCGCCGTCCCGCGCGTCGCGAAGCGTGGCCCAGGGCACCGCCTCCTCCAGTCGATACGGCCCCACGCGCGAGCGCACGAGGTGCGCGAGCACCGCGCCCGCTCCGAGGACCTCGCCGAGGTCGGCCGCGAGCGTGCGCACGTAGGTGCCCTTCCCGCACCGCACCCGAATCGTCAGCTCCGGGAGCGCCAGGTCCTCGAGCGTGATGGCGTGGACCACCACGCGACGGGGCTGCCGCTCCACCTCCGCGCCTTCGCGCGCCAGCTCGTAGAGCCGGCGGCCCTCGTGATGGAGCGCGGAGTACATGGGCGGGATCTGGTCGATCTCCCCCACGAAGCGCGCCAGCGCGGCGGTGACGGTCGCGGTGTCGAGCGGCGGCACCGGGCGAGTGGTCAGGACCTTGCCCGACGCATCCTGGGTATCGGTTGTCAGTCCCAGGCGGACCCGCGCCACGTACTCCTTGTCGAGCGCGGCGAGATACGGCGTGAGCTTGGTCCCCTCGCCCACCAGGATGGGCAGGAGGCCGGTGGCGTCGGGATCGAGGGTGCCTCCGTGGCCGACCTTGGGCGCGCGGAGGAGACGGCGAACGTGCGCGACCACCTGAAAGGACGTGACGCCGGGCCCCTTCTCGACGGCGAGAACGCCCGAGCGCGGCGCCCCCGGGCGCGCGGCGGTCACCGGGCGGGCGCGGCGAGGGCCTCGCGAACGGCCGCGAGGACGGTGGCGGTGGCCTCGTCGAGCGTGCCGCGCACGGTGCAACCCGCCGCGTTCTCGTGGCCGCCCCCACCGAAGCGACCCGCGATGCGGTTCACCGCCACCTCGCCCTTGCCGCGGAGGCTCACTTTCACCATCCCGGGCGCCTCTTCCCGCAGCAGCACCGCCACCTTCACTCCGCCGATGGAGCGCGGATAGGTGACCACGTCCTCGGCGGCCATGAACTCCTCGGAGACCAGCCCGCGGGGCACCGCCAGCCAGGCCACCGCGCCGTTGTCGCCCAGCTGGATGCGGCGGAGCAGCTCGCCCAGCTCGTTGAGCGCGCGCGGGGCGCGGCGCTGGTAGAGCCACTCGGTGACGAGCGCGGGCTCCGCGCCCGCCTGAGTCAGGTCGGCGGCGATGCGGAACGTGCGCGCGGTGGTGTTGGAGTAGCGGAAGGAGCCGGTGTCGGTGTGGATGGCGGTATAGAGATTCAGGGCCACCGCGGGCGTGAGCGACAGGCCCAGCCGTCTCAGGAGCTCCCAGATCATCTCGCCGGTGGCGGCCGCGGTCGGATCGATCCAGTCCACCGTCCCGTAGCGCCGGTTGTCCGGATGGTGATCGATGTTCAGCACCTGGCCGGCGGCATCGCGCGCGCCCTCGAGCAGCCCCTCGGTGCGCCCGTGGTTGGGGCAGTCGGTGAGGATCACGACCGGGAACGTTTGCGGCGCCTTCGGCCACACCTCCCAGCGGTCCGCGCCGGGGAGGAATCCCAGCACGTCGGGCACCGGATGCGGCCCCGCGAAGCGGACGCGCCATCCCTTGTCTTCGAGGGCCAGCCCCAGGCCCAGCAGGGTGCCGAGCACGTCGCCGTCCGGGTGGACGTGACCCAGGAGGAGGGCTTCGCCGGGCGGTCGCCCGAGCACGTCGAGCAGCGCCGCGGGGGGCGTGGTGGAGAACTCGCCCACGGGGCTCAGTCCTCGTCGTCGGGCGGAGCGTCCGGCGGGCGGAGCCCGGACAGGAGCGCCGACATCCGGGCCGCGTGCTCCATGGAGCGGTCGGGACGGAAGAAGAGCTGGGGCGTCACGCGGAGATCGAGGTTCTTCCGGAGCCAGCTCCAGATGAAGCCGCGCGCGCTCTCGAGCGCCTTGAAGGAGGACACCCACTTCTCCTCGGGCCCGAGCACGGACACGTAGACCTTGGCCTGACGCAGATCGGGGGTGGCGTCCACCTCGGTGATGGTGACGAAGCCCAGACGGGGGTCCTTGAGCTCCCGCTGGACGAGCCGGGAGATCTCTTCCTTCATCAGCTGGTTGACCCGTTCGAGCCGTTTCGCCTGCATCGGTCGCGTGCCCTCAGAGTACTTCCACGTGGATGTCGGTGACGTAACCGTCGAGATTGTCCTCGATGAAGTCGAGGGCCTTGGAGATCACCTCGTTGGCGTGGCGCGAGTCGCCCGACACGCAGGCCAGCGCGAGGGTGGCCCGTTGCCACAGGTCCTGGTGGTCGACCTCCGCCACCGAGATCTCGAAACGGTGGCGGAGCTTCTCCTTGAGCCCTTTCAGCACGTGCCGCTTGCCCTTGAGCGACCCGACGTCGGGCAGGTGCAGCTCGACCGTCCCCACCGCCACCCGGGCCCCCGACATCGCCTAGAGCGTCCGCGCCACCTCTTCGGTGGTGAACGCCTCGATGGTGTCGTTGGTCGCCACACCCTTGACACCATCCACGCCGATGCCGCACTCGAGACCCTGCAGCACCTCGCGGACGTCGTCCTTGAAGCGCTTCAGCGAGCTGATGGTCCCCTCGCCGAGCAGCGTCTCGCCCCGCTTCACCCGCACCCGGGCCCCGCGGACCATCTTGCCCTCGGTGACCGCGCTGCCGAAGATCAGGCCGAGCTTCGAGATGGGGAAGACCTGGCGCACCTGGGCGCGGCCGAGAATCGTCTCGCGAATCTCGGGAGCGAGCATGCCCGACAAGGCCGCCCGGACGTCGTTGATCACGTCGTAGATGACGCTGTAGCTCCGCACGTCCACCCCGTCGGACTGGGCCTGGCTGGCGGCCTTCGCGTCGGCCTTGACGTTGAAGCCGAGCACGATGGCGTTGGAGGCGGACGCGAGCATGACGTCGGACTCGTTGACCGCGCCCACCGAGCCGTGGATGACCTTGAGCTTGACCTCATCGGTGGACAGGCGCTCGAGCGACTCGGTGAGGGCCTCCACCGAGCCTTGCACGTCGGCCTTGAGGATGAGGCGCAGCTCCTTGACCTCGCCCGACTCGATCTGCTTGTGCAGCTCCTCGAGGGTGATGCGGGCGGAGCCCTTGCCCTTCAGCTTCTCGCGGTCCGCGCGCACGGTGGCGATCTGCCGCGCCTTGCGCTCGTCGGCGACGACCAAGAGGGTGTCGCCCGCCTGCGGGACGCCGGAGAGACCCAGGATCTCGACGGGATCCGCGGGGCCCGCCTGCTGCGTCTTCTTGCCGCGATCGCTGAACATCGCGCGCACGCGGCCCGACTGCGAGCCCACCACCACCGCGTCACCCTCCTTGAGGGTACCCGACTGGATGAGGGCAGTGGCCACGGGACCGCGCCCGCGGTCCAGCCGGCCTTCCACGATGACCCCGCGCGCAGCGCGGCTCGGATTGGCCTTGAGCTCGAGGATCTCCGACTGCAGCGCGGTCATCTCGAGGAGCTGCGCGATGCCGTCGCCCCGCTTGGCCGAGGTGTGGACGAAGATCGTCTGCCCGCCCCAGTCCTCGGGCACGAGTCCGTGATTGGACAGCTCGCGCTTCACCCGATCCGGTTCCGCGCCGGGCTTGTCGATCTTGTTCACCGCCACGATGATGGGGACCTCGGCGGCCTTGGCATGGTTCACCGCCTCCACCGTCTGCGGCATCACGCCGTCGTCGGCCGCCACCACCAGGATGACGATGTCGGTGGCCTTGGCTCCGCGCGCCCGCATGGCGGTGAACGCCTCGTGACCCGGCGTGTCGAGGAAGGTCACCTTGCCGTGGCTGGTCTCGACCTGGTAGGCGCCGATGTGCTGCGTGATGCCGCCCGCCTCCTTCTCCGCCACCCGGGTCTTCCGGATGGCGTCGAGGAGCGAGGTCTTGCCGTGGTCGACGTGGCCCATGACGGTGACCACCGGGGGCCGGGACCTGAGCTGTGACGGATCGGTCTCTTCCTCCTCGAGCACGTCGCCCTCGAGCGAGCGGACCTCCACGTCGAAGCTGAACTTGTCGGCCACCAGCTTGGCCGCGGTGGGATCGAGCACCTCGTTCAAGGTCGCCATCACGCCCAGCTCGAGCAGCGCCTTGATCACCTCGCCTGACTTCCGGCGCATCGCCGCGGCCAGCTCGCCCACCGTCACCGACTCGGGCAGCTTGATCAGCTCGCGCTTCACCTCGACCGGCGGCTCGGGCGGCGGCGGCAGCGGGCGCGTCTCCCCGGGGGCGGCCGGCGCGGCCGCGGGCGGCGCGACGGCGGCGGGCGCGGCGACGGCCGGCGGAACCGGACGCGCGGGCGGGACCACCACCGGGCGCGGCGGCGAGGGCGGCACGATGCGCGGCGGCGCCGTCATGGGCCCGCGCGAGGATGGGGGCGCGCCGGGACGCGTCACGCCGGGGGCGGCCGGTGCAGTCGGGACGCCCGGAACCCCAGGGACCCCCGCAGGTCGGCGGGGCGCCATTGGCGGCGCGGACGGAGCCGGCGGGGCGGCGGCGCGGACGAACGGGTGTCGCCGGCGCGGGCCGGATGGGCTCGACGCGGGACGGCTCGATGCGCGGCGGCTCGACCTTGGGCGGTTCGATCACCGGCGGCATGGGTACCGGAGACGCGGGCGACACCGCGGCGGGCTCGGCAGGAACCGGGGCGGCCGGCGCGGGACGGAAGAGGGTGGCGGCGGGCTTCACCAGCTCGACCACTGGCGCGGGCTCCGGCTCGAACTTCGACGCCTTGCCCGGCGCCCCCTTCGCGGCGATCTTGCGCGCAGGCTTGACCTGCTCCTCGGCGGGCGCCTCGCCCTCCACGGGCGCGGCCTTGGGCTTGGGCACGCGCTTGGGCTTGGCCTCGGGGGCCAGCTCCCGGCCGCGACCGAGCTTGGTGCGGAGCTCGTTCGCGGTGGCCACGTCGAGCGGAGTCATGGCGCGCTTGCCCTTGTGGCCCATGCTGTCCAGCGCCAGCAGCAGGTCCTTGCTGGTGACGCCCAGCTCCTTCGCGAGGTCAATGACCTTCAACCGTCCCGCCAAAGCGTCTCTCCTTTACCCGAGTTCCAGGCCGCCAGCATCGCTTCTGCGCTCTCCGCCGGCGGCTCCGTCGGCCGCCGGAACGCGTGGTCGAGCCGCCCCTTCCGGAGCGCGCCCACCAGGCACTCGAGGGCCGGACACGCATAGGCTCCCCGCCCCGTGTCCGTCCCGCGCGCATCCCCGCTCCTGCCCCCACTCCTGGCAAGATCCAGGACCGCGCGCCCGTCTCCTCCCCGCGTCAGCCGGATCAGCTCCGCCTGAGGCCGAACCCGCCGACAGCCCAGGCAGGTCCGACGGGGCGGCGATTTCGTCACCCCGCTTCGGACCGCGGCACGTCGTCGACGCCGCCGCCCGGGTCCGCGGGCGCGGCCTCGACCATCGCCTCGTCGGCGCCGAGCTCGAGCGCCGTGACCGGCGGATGCTCGGCCACCCAGTCCGCCGCCGCCTGGAGAATGGCCTCCGCCTTCTTGTCTCCCAGCCCGGGTACCGCTTCCAGCGCCTCGAGCCCGGCGCGCACGATCCGCGCGGGGGAGTAGAGGCCCGCGTCCGTCAGGCGGTCCACCATCTGCGGGCCGACGCCGGCGAAGCCGGCGATGGCCTCACGTCCCAGCACGCGCTCCTCCTCGTCCCGGCGGCGCTCCTCCTCCACCTCGCCCTCACTCTTGATATCGACCCGCATCCCGGTCAGCTTGGCGGCCAGGCGCGCGTTCTGGCCGCGCTTGCCGATGGCCAGCGAGAGCTGGTTGTCGGGGACGATGACGAGCACCGAGGCCTGCTCGCCCTCGTCCACACGCTCGGTCACCGTCACCGAGGACACCTTGGCCGGCGACAGCGCGCGTGCCACGAAGGAGGACGGCTCCGCCGCCCACTCGACGATGTCGATCTTCTCGCCGCGCAGCTCCCGGCTGATCACCTGGATCCGGGTGCCCCGCAGGCCCACGCACGCGCCGATGGGATCGACATCACGCTTGGTCGACGCGACGGCGACCTTGGCGCGCTCCCCTGCCTCGCGCGCGGCCGCGCGCACCTGCACGATGCCCTCCGCGATCTCGGGAATCTCGGCCTCGAAGAGCCGCGCCAGGAAGCCGGGATGGGTGCGCGAGAGGAGGATCTGGGGCCCCTTGGCCGTCTTCTTGACCTCCAGGACGTAGGCGCGCACCCGGTCGCCCGGGTTGTACCGCTCGCCGGGGATCTGCTCGCGCTCGGTGATGACCCCCTCCGCCTTTCCCAGCTCCACGATCACGTTGCGCTTCTCGATGCGGTGGACCACGCCGCGGACGATCTTGCCTTCCTTGTCGATGAAATCGGAATAGATGGCGTCGCGCTCGGCGTCGCGCACCCGCTGCAGGATCACCTGCTTGGCGGTCTGCGCGGCGATCCGCCCGAATTCCTGGGGCGCCAGCTCCACCTCGATCTCGTCGTCCAGCTCCGCGGCGGCATTGAGCGCGCGGGCCTCCGCCAACCGGATCTCCAGCTTGGGATCGCCCACCGCGTCCACGACCTTCTTGCGGGCGAAGACCTGGAGGGCGCCGGTGTGGCGGTCGAGGTGCATCCGCACGTTGTCCGCCACCCCCATGGTCTTCTTCGACGCCGAGAGCAGGGCAGACTCCAGCGCATCGAAGAGAACCTCGACTCCGATCCCCTTCTCGTTGCCGATCTGCTGGATCACGTAGATGAGCTCTTTGTTGATCACGACCGACCCTGCTTCCTTGGAAACAACACCGGCACCAGACGCGCCTTGTCGAGCAGCCGCCGCGGCACCGCCTGGGTCACCTGACCCGCTTCCGCGACCGTCAAGGCTTCCGGCGTCACCGCCACCAGAACCCCCGCCAGCTCACGCCGGCCCTCCAGCGGCTCCCTCACCCAGCATCGCACTTCCTTGCCCACCGCCCAGGCGAACTCCCGATCCGACTTGAGCTCGCGGTCGAGTCCCGGGGACGAAACTTCGAGGTCGTACGGCTCGGAGATGAGCCCGGATACGTCCAGCACATCGCCCATTTCTCGGCTGAAGCGCTGGCAGTCGGCGATCCCGACACCACCGGGCTTGTCCACGTAGAACCGCAGGACCCAGCGCCGACCCTCGCGACGCCACTCCGAATCCACCAGGGTCAGACCGTGCGCTTCGAGCACCGGCGATGCCACCGCATCGATCCGGCTGAGCCGCGCTTCCAGATCGCTCATTGCCAGATCGCCCCCTCGTCTTCAGAAAAAAAAGTGGGCAGAGCCCACTTTTCACGACACTTTAGCATACGCCTCCCACCCTCGCAAGAGGCGGGGGACGTCCCCGGGGGGCCGCGCCCCTCAGGGGGTGGCGACAACGCCGGGGGGAGGCGGTCGACCCGCGAGGTCGGCCTCGATCCAGGGCCGGAGGCGGGTCCCGGACCACCGGCGCGCGGTCACCACGGCCGAGGTCACGCGGTGGCGAGTCGGGCGGCGATGTCCTTCACGGTGGCCAGCACGTGATCGCGGGGCACCTTGTGATCGCGGCGGGTGGCGCGCTCGCGGATCTCCACGATGCCCTCCTTCACCAGCCCCTGCCCCACCGTGACCCGGAGCGGGCAGCCGAGCAGGTCGGCGTCCTTGAACTTGACGCCGGCGCGCTCGTCGCGATCATCGATGAGCACGTCGAACCCGGCGGCGCCCAGCTCCGCGTAGATCGTTTCCGCGGCGGCGGACTGGGTGGCATCCTTGATCGCCACCGGGACCACATGGACCTGGAAGGGCGCGATGGCCCAGGGCCAGAGGATGCCGTCGGCGTCGTGGCGCTGCTCGATGGCGGCGGCGGTGATGCGCGCGGGACCGATGCCGTACGAGCCCATGACGATGGGGCGCTGCTGCCCGCTCTCGTCGAGGTAGACGGCGTTGAGCGCCTCCGAATACGTCGTGCCCAGCTTGAAGATGTTGCCGATCTCGATGACCCGCTCCACTGTGAGCGGCTTGCCGCAGCGAGGACAGCCCTCGCCCGGGAGCGCCACCTGCAGATCCACGAACTCGCAGGCGAAGTCCTGCCCGGGCGCGACGCCGGTGAGGTGATAGCCCTCGCGGTTGGCGCCCACCACGTAGCGGCCCTCACGCAGGGACTCGTCGGCGAGCACGCGCGAGACGCCGTTGACCTTCACGGGCCCGATGGAGCCCGGTGCCACGCCGAGATGCTGGCGCACCTCCTCGGGCTGGGCGGGGCGCGCCTCCGCCCGCAGGGCCCGGGCCAGCTTGCGCTCGTGCAGCCCGTGGTCGCCGCGGACCAGTGCCAGCACCGGACCCGCCGGCCCCATGAACACCAGCGACTTGATGGTCAGCGCCGGGTCCACCTTGAGCTGCGCGGACACCTCGGCGATGGTCTTTGCGTCAGGGGTCGCCACCTCATCGGGAGCGCTCCAGGGCGCGGCGGGGGTGACGGGCACCCCGCGGGCGAGCTCGACGTTGGCGGCATAGCCGCAGGCCGGGCACAGCGCCACGTCGTCCTCGCCGGCCGCGCTGGGCGCCATGAACTCGTGGGACCCCGAGCCGCCCATCATGCCGGGATCCGAGTCCACCACGATGTAGCGCACGCCGCAGCGCTCGAAGATGCGGCAATACGCGTCGTGGTGGGCCTGGTAGGAGCGGTCCAGCGCCGCCGCGTCGGGATCGAGGGTGTAGGCGTCCTTCATGAGGAACTCGCGCGTCCGCAGCACGCCGGAGCGCGGCCGCGCCTCGTCGCGCTCCTTGGTCTGGATCTGGTACCAGATCTGGGGCAGGTCACGGTAGGACCTGATCTCCTTGGAGGCCAGCCACGCGATCACCTCCTCGTGCGTCATGCCCAGGCACAGATCGCGGCCGTAGCGATCCTTGAGACGGAACATCTCCGCCCCGATCGCGTCCCAGCGGCCGGACTGCTGCCAGATCTCGGCGGGGAGGAGCACCGGCATGGTGATCTCCTGCCCGCCGATGGCGTTCATCTCCCCGCGGATGATGGCGTTCACCTTCTCGAGCACGCGCTGGCCAAGCGGGAGATACACGTAGATGCCGGCGGCGAGCTGGCGGACGAGTCCGGCCCGCACCATGAGGCGATGGCTCACCGCCTCGGCGTCGGCGGGGTCGTCACGCAGGGTAGGGATGAGGCTGCGATTCCAGCGCACCCTCAGGCCTCTTTGGGCGGGAGCGGCACCTTGTTGGGGCCCGGCACGCCGGGTTCGTAGATCAGGCGCGCGACCGGCCGCCCGCCCAGGATGTGGGACTCGACGATCTCGGCGAGATCCGACTCGGCGACGCCGTGATACCAGACGTTGTCGGGGTAGATCACCATCATCGGCCCGTGCCCGCACTGGGAGAAGCACCCCGCCTTGTTGACTCGGACTTCCTTGTGCTTGCCCGCGGTGGCGACGGCGGTGCGCAGGGTCTTGACCATCTTTTCCACGTCACCCTGCTGGGGACAGGTCTCCCCAGACGTGCAGACGAACACGTGACACGCGTACTGGCCCATGGTCCCTCGCCTCGGTGGCTAGCGGAAGAAGCGTAAGACGTCGATGCGCACCAGATCGTTGTACACCGCATACACCATCAGCATCATCAGCAGCACGAAGCCCACCTGCTGAGCCACCTCACGCTTTCGCAGCGACAGCGGACGGCCCAGGATCGCCTCGCACACGAAGAAGAGCAGGTGCCCGCCGTCGAGCATGGGCACCGGCAGCAGGTTGAGCAGCGCCAGGTTCACGCTGATCACCGCGGTGAAGAAGGCCAGGCTCGGCAGCCCCTGCCGGGCCTGCTCCCCCGCCGCCTGCGCGATCTGGATGGGCCCGCCGATGTTGGAGCGGTCGAGCTGTCCCACCACGATCTTCCACAGGCCGGTGGCGGTCAGCGCGGTGACCTCCACCGTCTTCTGCACCCCGTCGCGCAGCGCGAGGATGGGATTTTCCCGCACGTAGGTGGTGCCGGGGGCGGGGCTGATCCCGATGCGCCCGACCTCGGCTTCCTTCCCGTCCGGCCCCCGGTCCTTGACCGCGCGCGGGGTGACCGTGAGGGCGACGCGCTCGGTGCCCCGCTGCACCACCAGGCGTGTGGGCTGGCCGGGGCGGCGGTTGATGGCCTCGGCCAGATCGGACCAGGACAGCACCGGCCGGCCCTCGATCTCCACCACGGTGTCGCCGGGCCGGAGCCCCGCCTCGGCGGCGGGGAAACCCGATACCGTGTCGCCGATGACCGGCGCGATGTAGGGACCCATGCCGACGTCCCAGACCTCGCGCTCGTCGCCGAAGATGTCCCGCTCCTTCAGCCGCGTCGGCGTCACCGTGACCTTGCGCTCGCCGCCGGGCACTCCGATCACCGTCAGCTCGATGGCCCGCCCCTGCCCCTCCTGCACGGAGCGGAGCACATCCTCCCAGTACTTCACCGGGCGGCCGTCGACCGCCACGACCTTGTCCCCGGTGGCGAGCCCCACCTTGGCGGCGGCCCCGTCCGGGGCGACGCGGCCGACGACGGGCGGCAGCGCCGGTCTCCCCACGAACATGAACACGAGGGCGAAGATGACGGCGGCGAGGACGAAGTTCATCCCGGGACCCGCGAAGACGATGAGGAAGCGGGCGATGAGGGACTTGCCGTGGAAGGCCTTGGTCGGATCCACCGTCGGTCCCGCGCCGCCCTCGAGCGGATTCTCGTCGTCGCCCATCATCTTCACGTAGCCGCCCATGGGAATGGCGGAGAGGCAGTATTCGGTCTCCTTCCCCCGGTAGCGCCAGAGGACAGGGCCGAAGCCGATGGAGAAGCGCTCCACGCCCACGCCGAAGAGCCGCGCCACCACGAAATGTCCGAGCTCGTGGATGACGATGAGGATCCCGATCACGATGATGAAAGCCAGAACCGACGTCACGTCGCGTTCCTCCCGGTGGCACGCGGCGCCGAGGGGACCCCGGCGGGCAGCCACCCCGCCACCGCCCGGCGCGTCTCGTCGTCCACATGTACGCATGTTTCGATGTCGGCGAGCCCCCGTGCCGGCACGTGCGCGAGGGCCCGCTCGATCAATTGGGCAATCTCGACGAAGCGAATCCGCCCTTCGAGGAAGGCGGCCACCGCCATCTCGTTGGCGGCATTGAGCACCACCGTCGCCACCCCGCCCGCCTGGAGCGCGCGGCGGGCGAGGGCGAGGCAGGGGAACCGGTCGGTGTCGGGCGCTTCGAAGGTCAGCGCCCCCACGCGCGTGAGGTCGAGGCGCTCCGCCGCCGCGGGCAGCCGCGACGGATAGGTGAAGGCATAGAGGATGGGGATGCCCATGTCGGCCACCCCGAGCTGGGCGATCACCGAGCCATCCACGTACTCCACCATGGAGTGCACGATCGACTGCGGGTGCACCACCACCTGCACGCGCTCGGGCTCCACGTCGAAGAGCCAGCGCGCCTCGATGACCTCGAGCCCCTTGTTCATGAGGGTGGCGGAGTCCACCGTGATCTTGGCGCCCATCTTCCAGGTGGGATGATTGAGCGCCTGCTCCACCGTGACGTGCTCCAGGTCTGCCTTCGTCATCCGGCGGAAGGGCCCCCCGGAGGCGGTGAGGAGGATCCGATGCACCTCCGCGCGATTGTGGCCGACCAGACACTGGAACACCGCGCTGTGCTCGGAGTCTACCGGCAGGAGGGAAACTCCCGCGGTCCGCGCGGCCGCGGTCATGAGGCTCCCCGCCATGACCAGCGTCTCCTTGTTGGCCAGCGCCACCGTCTTGCCGGACCGGATGGCGGCCATGGTGGGCAGCAGCCCCGCCCCGCCCACGATGGCCGACAGCAGCACCTCGGCCTCCACCTCGGCCGCGAGCGTCACCAGACCGGCGGCGCCCCGGAGCATCTCGGGATGCGGCCGGGGCAGGAGCCGCGCCACCGCGTCCACCGCGTCCCCTTCGGACAGGGCGAGCGCGCGCGGGCGATGCTTGAGGCACAGATCGGCCACCAGCTCGGGATTGGATCCGCGTGCGGCGAGCCCCTCCACGCGGAACTCGCCGGGGAACTGATCCACCAGATCGAGCGCCCGGCGCCCCACCGAGCCGGTCGCGCCGAGGAGGACCAGCCGCTTCACTGGAGCCCCCGCATGTGCGCGGCGCAATAAAAGAGCACCGGCGTATTGAAGAGCAGGCTGTCGATGCGGTCGAGCACTCCGCCGTGACCGGGGATGAGGCTCCCGGTGTCCTTGGTGCCCACGCTGCGCTTGAGCGCGGACTCCACGAGGTCGCCGATCTGGCCGGACACGCCCAGGGCCAGTCCCACCAGCGCCGCGCCGGCCAGCCCCAGCGCGGGGAAGAACCACATCTGCGCGATCACCGCCGCCAGCACCGAGACCACGAGCTGCGCGAGGGCGCCCTCCACGGTCTTCTTGGGGCTCACCATGGGCGCGAGCCGATGGCGCCCGGCGGCGGAGCCGACCAGATAGGCGGCGGTCTCCCCCAGCCACGTCACCCACACCAGGAGCAGCACCCACTCCTTCCCCGACTCGAGGTCGCGCAGCCAGAAGGCATAGCCCAGCAGCCAGTTCACGTACAGGATTCCGAACACCGTGACCACCGCCGGCTGCCATTCCATCTGCCCGAGGCGCTGCTGCCACAGGGCGGCGGTGAGCGCGCCCAGGAGCACGGCGGTGAGCATCACCCGCTCCGACACCGGCAGCGCGAAGCTGGCGGTGACGAGCACGCCCCCCAGCAGGCCCAGCCCCCTCATGGTCCGCACGCCCGCGCGCTCGAACATCCCGGTGAACTCCCACTGCCCCAGCGCCCCCAGGAGCACGATGATGGTGCCGAAGAGCCAGAGCGGCCCGGCCATCACCAGCCAAAGGAAGAGCGGGAGCAGCACGAGCGTGCTGAGCCCCCGCCGGAGCAGGGCCGCGCCCCGGGAGGGCGCCGCGGTGGCGCGGGGGAGGGACATGTCCTCCGCCCCGCCCATCACACGCGTCCGAATCGGCGATCGCGGCGCTGGAACTCGGCGACGGCCACGTGGAGGTCGCGCACGCCGAAGTCCGGCCAGAGCGTGGGCGTCACCCACAGCTCGGTATACGCGATTTGCCAGAGGAGGAAGTTGGAAACCCGCATCTCCCCGCTCGTGCGGATGAGGAGATCGGGATCGGGCATGCCGTCGGTGTAGAGCGCCCGCGCCACCGCGGCCTCGTCGATGCTCTCCGGATCGAGCGCGCCCGCGCGCACCTCCCGCGCCAGGCCGCGCACCGCATCCACGATCTCGTCGCGGCCACCGTAGTTCAGCGCGAGCACCAGGGTGAGGCCGGTATTGGCGGCGGTCTCCGTGACCACGTGCTCGATGCGCCGCCGCACGCCGGGAGGAATGCCGGCGGAGCGGCCGATCACGCGGAAGCGGACGTTCTTCGCCATGAGATCGGGCAGCTCCCCGTCGATCGTACGCTCCAGGAGCGTCATGAGGAACGAGACCTCGGTCTCGGGCCGCTGCCAATTCTCGGACGAGAACGCGTAGAGGGTGAGGAAGTCGATGCCGAGCTCCCCCACCTGACGCACCGTCTCGCGCACCGCCTTGACGCCCTGATGATGGCCGGCCACCCGCGGCAGCCCGCGCCGCGTCGCCCAGCGGCCGTTGCCGTCCATGATGATCGCGACATGGCGGGGACGGGGGCGGGCCAAGACACGGCTCCGGAGCTCCGCTTCAGGAAGGCGCGAGAGCTCGGCCACGGAAACGCCGGAGGCCGGGGGAAACGCCATGGGCCTCAAGTGTACCGGAGGCAGCAAGAGACTGCCAGGAAAATCAGGCGTTTCGTCCACGCCGGGCGGCGGCGGCGCGCCTATATCGCGAGGACCTCGCCTTCCTTCTTCTTCGAGAGCTCGTCCACCTTCCCGATGTACCGGTCGGTGCTCTTCTGGATGGTGTCGTGCCCTCGGCGCTCCTCGTCCTGCGAGACCTTCTTGTCCTTGGCGAGGCCCTTGAGCTTGTCGTTGGCCTCGCGGCGGACATTGCGGATGGACACCCGCGCGTCCTCGGCGAACTTGTGCACCGTCTTGGCGAGCTGCTTGCGCCGCTCCTCGGTGAGCGTGGGCATGGTGAGCCGAATGACCTTGCCGTCACTGGAGGGAGTGAGGCCAAGATCCGACTTCTGGATCGCCTTTTCGATCGCGCTCGTCGTGGACACGTCCCACGGCTGGATGACGAGCGTCCGGGGATCCGAGACGGCGGTGGAAGCCACCTGGTTGATCGGCACCAGGTTGCCGTAGGCCTCGACCCGGATCGAATCGAGAAGGGCGGTGTTCGCCCGGCCGGTGCGGACGCCCCCGAGCTCCCGGGCGAGGAGGTCCACCGCCACCTGCATCCGCGCTTCCATGTCCTTGATCAAGGCCTCATGCATCGCACTCACCCCTTGAGGGACCCGGCGTCGGCGGACACCACCGAGCCCACCGATTCGCCCATGACGATCCGCCGGATGTTGCCACGACGAGTCAGGTCGAACACGACGATGGGCAGCTTGTTCTCCATGCAGAGCGAGATGGCGGTGGTGTCCATCACCTGGAGCCCACGGTTCAGCACCTCGATGTAACCGATCCGCGGCAGCTTGGTGGCCGCGGGGTCAAGGGCGGGATCGGCGGTATAGATCCCGTCCACCTTGGTTGCCTTGAGAATGACCTCCGCCCCGATCTCCACCGCCCGCAGGGCGCCGGCGGTGTCGGTGGTGAAGAAGGGATTGCCGGTACCCGCGGCGAAGACCACCACCCGCCCCTTCTCCAGGTGGCGGATGGCGCGGCGCCGGATGTACGGCTCCGACACCGCGCGCATCTCGATGGCGGACAGCACCCGGGTGGGCACCCCTGCCTTCTCGATGGAGTCCTGGAGCGCCAGCGCGTTGATGACGGTGGCGAGCATGCCCATGTAGTCGCCGGTGGCCCGCTCCATCCCGCCCGCGCTCGCCGCGATGCCGCGGAAGATATTGCCGCCGCCGATGACGACCGCGAGCTGCACCCCGAGGGCCACCACCTCGCGGATCTCCTCCGCGATGCGCTCGATGGTCTCCGGGTCGATGCCGTACCCACGGTTCCCGGCGAGGGCCTCGCCGGAGACCTTCAACAGCACTCGGCGATAGGCGGGCGGCACTACCCGCCCTCTCCCACCTTGAAGCGGGAGAAGCGCTTCACCACCACCCGCTCGCCCATCTTGGAGGTGGCCTGATCCACCATGTCCTTGATCCGGGTCCTTCCGGTGGAGTCCCGGACGAACGGCTGCTCGAGCAGGCACTGCTCGGCGTAGAACTTCTCCAGCTTGCCCTCGATGATCTTGTCCAGCACCGGCGGCGGCTTCTTCTGGTCCGCCATCTGCTCGCGGTAGATCTCGCGCTCCTTGTCGAGCACCGCCGCCGGCACCTCCTCCCGCGACACGTAGGAGGGGTTGGCCGCCGCCACCTGCATGGCGAGGTCCTTCACGAGCTGCTGGAAGTCCTCGGTGCGGGCCACGAAGTCCGTCTCGCAGTTCACCTCCAGCAGGACGCCGAGCTTGGCGCCGGGATGGATGTACGCGTGCACCACGCCATCCTTGGCCTCGCGGTGGGCCTTCTTGGCCGCGTCGGCCAGCCCCTTCTTGCGCAGGAACTCCACCGCGCCCACCAGGTCCCCCTGGGACGAATCCAGCGCGGCTTTGCAATCCATGACGCCGGCCCCGGTACGGTCCCGGAGCTCCTTCACCAGTTCCGCGGGTGATGCCATGAGTACGCGTCTCCTCGGCGCGCGGGCCGGCTAGGTGCCGGCCTCCGCCGATGCGGTCATCTCGGCCTCCGTGACCACGGGCATGTCCGGCGAGGCGGGGATCTCCTCCGCCTCCTCCTTGGCCAGGGTGCCCCGGCCCTCGTTGATGGCGTCCGCCATGCGCGCGGTGATGAGCCGCACCGCGCGGATGGCGTCGTCGTTGCCGGGGACGGGGTAGTCGATCACGGTGGGGTCGCAGTTGGTGTCCACGATGGCGACGATGGGGATGGAGAGCCGCCGTGCCTCCTCGACCGCGATGTCTTCCTTCTTCGGGTCGACGATGAAGAGCGCGGAGGGCAGCCGGTCCAGGTTCTTGATCCCCACCAGGGCCTTCTCGAGCTTCTCGCGCTCACGCTCCAGGCCCAGCACTTCCTTCTTGGGCAGGCGCTCGTACTCGCCCGTCTCCTTCATCTCGTCGAGCTTCTTCAAGCGGGCGATGGACTTCCGGATGGTCGTGAAGTTGGTGAGGGTGCCGCCGAGCCACCGGTGGTTGACGTAGAACATCCCGCAGCGGGCGGCCTCCTCCAGCACCGCCTCCTGCGCCTGCTTCTTGGTGCCCACGAAGAGCACGGTGCCGCCCTGGGCGGCCAGGTCCCGCATGAAGGCGTACGCCTCGCGAAACTTCTTCAGCGTCTTCTGCAGGTCGATGATGTAGATGCCGTTGCGCTCCCCGAAGATGTACTTCTGCATCTTGGGGTTCCAGCGCTTGGTCTGGTGGCCGAAGTGCACCCCGGCCTCCAGCAGCTCCTTCATGGTCAACGCAGCCATAGTGCCGTCCTTTCGGTTCGCCTCCGACCGTCGAGCGGCGGGGCCCCGAGGGCCGCCGCGCTTCCCCGCCGCGCCCCCTGAAGGGCCGCGGAGACCGAAGCTCGCGGTCGTGCGTCGTTAACTTCTTACGTCGTGTACTTCGAGTTGAGCCGGACGTACTCCTCGGTGAGGTCCGAGGTCCACACGGAGTCCTCGCCGCGGCCAAGCCCGAGCTCGATGCCGATGCTGTATTCGCCGCCCCGCATGGTAGCCTCCACGCGGTCCATGCGCGCGCCCGGCCGGAGCATCCCGCGCTCCACGATGCGCTCCTCGCCGATCTGGATGGCCACCCGGTCGGCGGCGACCTTGGCGGTCGACTTGCCCAGCGCCATCATGATGCGCCCCCAGTTGGGGTCGGCGCCACAGATGGCGGTCTTGACCAGGGGCGAGTTGGCCACGCTGCGGGCGGCGATCAGCGCCTCTCGGCGCGTGCGGGCTCCCGACACGCGCACCTGCACCAGCTTGGTGGCGCCCTCGCCGTCCTGCACCAGCATCTTGGCCAGCTTCTCGGCCACGGCCTCGAGCGCCTGGCGGAACTGCCGCAGCCCCCGGCCGCTGCGCTCCAGCGGCGCGTTCTCGGCCAGCCCGTTGGCGAGCACCGCCACCGTGTCGCTGGTGGACTCGTCGCCGTCCACCGTCACGCGGTTGAAGGACCGATCCATGGCGCGCCGGAGCGAGATCTGGAGCGCGTCGGCCGCGATCACGGCATCGGTGGCGAGGAAGCAGAACATGGTCGCCAGGTGCGGTTCGAGCATGGCCACGCCCTTGGCGATACCGCCGATGGTCACCGGCCGGCCTCCGATCTCCACCCGGAGCGCGGCCTCCTTCGGCATGGTGTCGGTGGTCATGATGGCCTCGGCCGCGCTCCGGCTCCCCTGCGGCGACAGCGCCTTCACCAGCTTGGGCAGGCTCGCCCGCACCTTGTCCATCGGCATCGGCTGGCCGATCACGCCGGTGGCCGCGATGAGGACGCGCTGGGCGGGAATACGCAGGTGCTCGCCCACGATCTTGGTCATCTCCCGCGCGTCCCGGATCCCCTGCTCGCCCGTGCAGACGTTGGAGCACCCGGAGGACGCCACGATGGCCTGGGCCTGACCGCCCTTGACGTGGTCGCGGGACACCAGCACCGGCGCGCCCTTGACCTGGTTCGTCGTGAACACCGCCGCCGCCCGCGCGGGCGACGAGGAGTAGATGAGGGCGAGGTCCTTCTTGCCGCTGGGCTTGATGCCGGCGGTGACGCCGGCGGCGAGGATGCCGGGGACGGCGGTGATACCGCCGTCGAGCCACTGGATGTCGGCCATGCCGGCGCCTACGGGTAGACGGGGGGCGCTTCGAGCCCGCTCCGCTCGTCCCAGCCCATCATGATGTTGAGGCTCTGGATCCCGTTGGCGGAGCCGCCCTTGCCCAGGTTGTCGAGAGCGGAAACGCAGACCGCGCGCCGCGTGCGCACATCCACGACCACGGTGACGTCGCAGAAGTTGGAGCCCACGATGTGACGCGTGGTGGGCTTCTCGCCTTCCGGGAGCACCCGCACGAAGGGCTCCCCCGCGTAGAATTCCCCGTACAGGCTCACCAGGTCGGCGGTGGAGGCGCTCCGCGTGAGCGGCACCGAGGCGGTGGTGAAGAGCCCGCGGTTCATCGGCAGCAGATGCGGGGTGAAGGCGACCACCACCGGCCCGCCCGCCAGCGCGGACAGCTCCTGCTCCATCTCGGCCGTGTGCCGGTGGGTGCCGCCGAGACCATAGGCCTGCACGTTCTCGTTGGCCTCGGTGTAGAGGTACATGGGCTCGATCTTCCGGCCCTGCGCTCCCGCTCCCGTCACGCCCGACTTGCCGTCGATCACGATGCCCTCGCGCGAGCCGAGCCCGCTCTTGAGCAGGGGCGCGGTGGCGAGAATGGCGCCCATCGGATAGCAGCCCGGCGAGGCGACCAGGCCGGCCTGGGCGATCGCCTTGCGATGCAGCTCGGGCAGCCCGTACACCGCCTCCGCGAGCCCGGCGGCATCGACGTGCGGGGCCTTGTACCAGGTGACGTAGAGCGAGCCGTCGCGGAGCCGATAGTCCGCGGAGAGGTCCACGACCTTTCGCCCCAGACGGCGTAGCACCGGCACCGCCCGCTGCGACTCCATGTGCGGCAGCGCGAGGAAGACGAGGTCCGCCTCCCCGGCGATCCGCTCGGCATCGACCTCCTGGAAGACCAGCGAGGAGAGACCGCGGAGATGCGGGTACACCTTGTCCAGGCGCTCGCCGGCGAGCCGCTCGGAGGTGACGGCGGTGAGCTGGACCTGGGGATGGACGGTCAGGAGGCGGAGGAGCTCCGCCCCCATGTACCCGCTCGCCCCCGCCACCGCCACCCGCAGCATCGGCAATCTCCCTACCGCTTCGAGTACTGGAACTTCGACCGCGCGCCTGGCTGGCCGTACTTCTTCCGCTCCTTCATCCGCGGATCGCGGGTGAGGAGGCCGGCCCGCTTGAGCGCCTGCCGGAGCTTCTCGTCGAACTCGAGCAGAGCCCGCGAGATGCCGTGCCGGACGGCGCCGGCCTGACCGGTGGGGCCCCCGCCGCCGACGTTGATGTTGGCGTCGAATTGCCCCAGCAGGTTCGTGAGCTGAAGCGGCTGGCAGATGATCATCCGCAGCGTCTCGCGCGGGAAGTAATCCTCGAAGGCCCGCTTGTTCACCCGGATATTGCCGTTGCCCTGCTTGAGCCACACGCGCGCCACGGAAGTCTTCCGCCGCCCGGTCCCGTAAAACAGCATCGCCTCAGCCATATGCTCGGTCGCTCCTTAGCCTACTTGGGCCTGCTTGGGCTTACTTGGCCGCGCGGCCGGCCGCGGCCAGCGGCTCGGGCTTCTGGGCGGCATGCGGATGAACGGTTCCCCGGTACACCTTGAGCTTCTTCGCCATGGCCCGGCCGAGCCGGCCCTTGGGAAGCATGCCCTGCACGGCCCACTCGATGACACGCTCGGGATGGGTCTTGATCATCTTGTCGGCGCTCACTTCGCGCAGACCGCCGATATAGCCGGTGTGCCACCGGTACATCTTCTCGGTCATCTTGCGCCCGGTGAGCTGCACCTTCTCGGCGTTGACCACCACCACGTGGTCCCCCACGTCCAGGTGAGGCGCGAAGATCGGCTTGTGCTTCCCTCTCAAGATGGTCGCCACCTGAGTGGCGAGACGACCCAGCACGCGGCCCTCGGCGTCAACTAGGAACCACTTGCGGTCGATCGAGTCTTCCTTCGGCATGACGGTCGGCATGATTCCTCCCCGAATTCAGCAACACGCCATACTACGGGCCGTCCTCAAATCTGTCAACCCTTTCGTACCTTTCTCCCCCGATCGGCGTCTCCTTTGACCGCGGGCTTCGGTCCCGCCGGCGGTGTCTTGCCGGGCCACGGACAGAGCGCGCGGACCCCGCATTCCGGGCACTTGGGGGCCCGCGCCTGACAGGTACGCCGACCATGCCAGATGAGGAGATGGCTGGCCTCGGTGAGTCGGTCCGGCGGGAAGAGGGCCACGAGGTCGTCGTGGATCTTCTCCGGGTCGGTGGCCCGAGTGAGACCCAGGCGCTGGGAGACCCGCGTCACGTGGGTGTCCACCGCGAGGGCCGGAATCCCGAAGGCGTTGCCCAGCACCACGTTGGCGGTCTTGCGTCCCACTCCGGGGAGCTGGGTCAGCTCGTCGAGCACGCGCGGCACCTCGCCGCCGTGGCGCTCCACCAGCGCCCGAGCCATGCCGAGGATGGACTTGGCCTTGGCGCGATAGAACCCGGTGGAGTGGATCTCGCGCTCGAGTCGCGCGGGCGGGATCGCCGCCCAGTCGCGCGCGGTGCGGTACTTCGGGAAGAGCCCGGCGGTGACCTGGTTGACCCGTTGATCCGTACACTGAGCGGAGAGAATCGTCGCCACCAGGAGCTCGAGCGGGGTGGACGACTCGAGCTCGATCCGCGCGTCGGGATACATCCGGGCGAGCCCGTCGAGGATGAGGCGGGCACGGCGCTTCCGGTCGGCGAGGGATTCCGCCATCGGGGCTCCTTTCGGCTCAGCGCGTCGCCGCGCCGGCCTCGCCGCCGATCTCCAAGCGGCCGGGAAGTATGCGCGGGGTGGCCAGCGTGACCGCGACCGGCAGGCGGCGCAGCCGGGGCGTGGGGTCGAGGTGGTGCCACACCCCGTCGACCACGAGGGAAGGGAGCCGCAACCCTCCCACGCGCACCCCCTCCACCGCGAGGGCGAAGGGCACGCCGTCGCGGCCGGGCAGAAGGCGCACCCGCGCGGTCACCGCGAGCCATTCGAGCGCCACGCCGGCGCGCGCGATCCCGTCCTCCAGCACGAGCGTGGCGCGCCGAAGCCGCACCCCGGCGAGGATGAGCAGGAGGAGGGCGAGCAGGCCGGCGTCCCGTCGCGCGGTGGACACGGGTCTCGGCGGTGCCCGCGGCTAGCGGGGCGCGCCCAGGGCCCGGCGGATCGCCTCGATACGCGCGGCGACCTCGTCGGCGGGGAGCGTCGACGGCTCGTGCTGCACCCGCCACACCGGCCATTGCGGCTCCGGGTCTCCGGCCAGGCGCGGCACCAGGTGCCAGTGGATATGGGCCACCTGGTTGCCGAGGAGCTCGTAGTTCATCTTCACCGGCTGATACACCTGGGCCAGGGCCCGCGCCATCCAGCTCACGTCCTCGACCACGCGGGCGCGCTCGGCTCGGGACAGCTCGTAGAGCTCCCGCGCGTGCCAGCGCAGCACCACGAACACCCAGCCCGGGAAGAACTGGTCGGGATTGAAATAGGCGCGGCAGGCGTCGAGGTCGGCGATGAAGTGCTCGCCCTCTCCCGCCACCCGCTCACACAGCACGCAGGCGGGCTCGCTCATCACGGCCGCTCCGAGAGGAAGCGGCCGAGGCGGACCAGGGCCTCCTCGATCCGCGCGAGGGAGTTCGCGTAGGCGAAGCGCAGATAGCCCTCCGCGTTCCGCCCGAAGTCCACCCCCGGCGTCACCGCCACGTGGGTGCGCTCGAGGATGTCGAACGCGAAGGCGAGCGAGTCCCCGGTGTAGCGGCGGGCGTTGGCCAGCACGTAGAAGGCTCCCGTGGGCGGGGCGGCCACGCCGAGGCCGATGCGGCGCAGCCCCGCCACCATGGCCCGGCGGCGCTCGTCGAAGACCCGGCGGAAGCCGGCCGCCTCCGCGCCCGCCTCGCGGAGGGCGGTCAGCGCCGCCCACTGGACGAACTCGTTGCTGGAGATGAAGAAGTTCCCGTGCAGCGCGGTGAGAGTCGCCATGAACTCGGGCGGGGCGATCACGTACCCGCACCGCCAGCCCGTCATCGCGTACGCCTTGGAGAAGCCGTTGAGCACGAAGGCCCGATCGGTGAACTCCAGGATCGTGTGCTCCGGCCCTTCGTAGGTGAGCCCGTGGTAGATCTCATCGGAGACGATCCAGGGACCGAGGCGCGCCAGCGCCGCCATGCGCTCCGGCGCCAGCACCGTCCCGGTGGGATTGGCGGGCGAGTTGATGAGAATGGCCCGGGTCCGCGGGGTGAGCGCCGCCGCCACCGCCTCCGGCCGGAGCTGGAACCCGTCGGTCTCGTGGACGTCGACGAAAACGGGCTCCGCCTCCGCGTACTTCACGAACTTCGGATAGCAGGCGTAATGCGGGTCGGAGAGGATGACCTCGTCGCCGCGCTCGAGCAGGGCGCCGAAGAGCAGCAGCATGGCGGGCGACGTTCCCGCGGTGACCAGGATGCGGTCCGGCGACACGTCCACGTCATACCGCGTCCGGTAGTGCTCGGCGATGGCCTCGCGCAGCGGAAGGATGCCCAGGGTGTGAGCGTAGCGGGTGCGGCCGTCCTTCAGCGCCTTCTCGGCCGCCTCCCGGATCACCGACGGCGTCTCGAAGTCGGGCTCGCCGAACTCGAGGTGGATGACATCGACGCCGGCCCGCTCCAGCGCCTGCGCGCGCTGGAACACCTCCACCGCGAGAAACGGCTCGATCTCCCGGGCCCGGCGCGCGATCACCGCGTCCCCTTCCCCGCCCCGCCACCGAGCCGCAGTCGCGCCGCGACGATCTGGACGAGCATGCGCGGTCCGTCCCGGAAGACGCCGACCTTGGAGCCGGGCTGGTCGGTCCAGTTGACGGGGACCTCCGCGATCCGGTAGCCCCGCCGCTCCGCGCGCAGCACCAGCTCCACGTCGAACCCGAAGCCGTCGGTACGGAGGACGCCGAAGAGGTCGTCCGCCACCCCACCCCGGAAGAGCTTGAAGCCGCACTGGGTGTCCATCACCTGGCGCACCCCGAGGGCGCGCGTGGCGGCGATGAACACTCGCCCGAACCACCGGCGGTGCACGCGGGCCCGCACCATCACGGACGGGTCGGCAAGCACCCGCGAGGCCACCGCGAGGTCCGCGCCGTCCTGAACGGCCACCTCCAGGCGCTTCACCTCCGCGATGGGTGTGGCCCCGTCCGCGTCGGCCATCAGGCGGAGAGCCCCGCGGGCGCGGAGCATCCCGGCCCGCACCGCCGCGCCCTTGCCCCGATTGGTCCCGAGGCGCAGGACGCCCACCGCGGTGTGCGCCGCCCACTCCTCCCGCACCCGGTCCGCGGTATCGTCGGTGCTCCCGTCGTCCACCACCAGCACCTCGTAGGGCTCGTCGCGCCCGTCGAAGTAGCCCGTCACCTCTCGGAGATAGCGCGGGAGGCGGCGCGCCTCATTGTAGGCGGGAATGACCACGGACCAGCGGAGGGCGGGGGGCGTCGCCACGCGCGGCCGGCTCAGAACCAGGACTGGCTGTCGGCGCGGGGACGGCGGCGCGCGACACCGGTCTTCTGGGCGGCGCGCACCACCTCCCCCGCGACCGCGGGCGCCACCTTCTTGTTGAACACGCTCGGGATGATGTACTCCGGCCCGAGCTCTGACTTGCCCACGCACGACGCGATGGCGTGCGCGGCGGCCAGCTTCATCTCGTCGTTCACGGTGCGCGCGCGCGAGTCGAGGAGGCCGCGGAAGAAACCCGGGAAGCACAGCACGTTGTTGATCTGGTTCGGGTAGTCCGAGCGACCGGTGGCGAGGACGCGCACGTGCGGCTCGGCGGCCTCGGGCGGGATCTCCGGCACCGGGTTGGCCATCGCGAAGACGATGCGGTCCCGCGCCATGCTCTTGACGTCCTTCACCGTGAGCACCCCCGGCACGCTGAGCCCGATGAAGACGTCGGCGCCCCGGATGGCGTCCGACATCTTGCCCCGGACGTTCTGGGGGTTGGTCGCCTCCGCCACCCAGCTCTTCATGAAGTCCATGCCCGCCTTGCGGCCGCGGTGGATGGTGCCGTGCTCGTCCACCCCGATGATGTTCCGCACCCCGAGGGCAAGCAGGATCTTCACCACCGCCGTGCCGGCCGCGCCCACGCCGGACACTACGACCTTGAGCCGCTTCCGGTCCTTCTTCACGATCTTCAGCGCGTTGAGGAGCGCCGCCAGCACCACCACCGCGGTGCCGTGCTGGTCATCGTGGAAGACAGGGATGTCCAGCTCCTTCCGGAGCCGGCTCTCGACCTCGAAGCAGCGGGGGGCCGAGATGTCCTCGAGGTTGATGCCGCCGAAGGCGGGAGCGATGAGCTTGACGGTCTCGATGATCTTCTCGGGGTCTTTCGTGTTGAGCGCGATGGGAAAGGCGTCCACCCCCGCCAGCTCCTTGAAGAGCATGGCCTTGCCCTCCATGACCGGCATCGCCGCTTCCGGACCGATGTCCCCCAGGCCCAGCACCGCCGTCCCGTCGGTCACCACCGCGATCGCGTTGTGCTTCATGGTGAGGGTGAAGGCGCGCGAGGGATCTTCCTTGATGGCCATGCACACTCGCGCCACGCCCGGGGTATAGGCCATGGAGAGGTCGTCGCGCGTGCGGATGGGGACCTTGCTCCGCATCTCGATCTTGCCGCCCAGGTGCATGAGGAAGGTGCGGTCCGAGATATTCGACACCCGGACCCCGGCGAGGCCCCGCAGCCGCTCGATGATGGCCTGGCCGTGCTGGCTGTCGCTGGCCTTGATGGTGATGTCGCGGAGGACCCGGCCGCGCGACATCTCCACGAGGTCGACCGCGCCGATATCGCCGCCCGCCTTGCCGATGGCGGAGGTGACCTTGCCCAGCATGCCCGGCTTGTTCTCGATCTCCAGCCGGACCGTGAGGCTATAGGAGGCGCTGGGAACCGCCGTCGTCATTGGGACCCTCTCGAGGCCGCGGTTGGATCACCCGTTCTACCGCCTCTGCCGGGGTGGAATGGCTCCCGGACCCGCCCTGCCGTTGACCGGACGTGGGGGCCATGGTATCCCAACCGCGTGCTTTTGCGAATGGTTCTGGCGGGGCTCGTCCTCGCCCTCATCACTCCTTCCGCCGAGGCGCAGTCCCGCCGCTGGGTGCCGGTCCCCGGCAAGAGCGTGGTCGCCTTCGAGGCCACGCACCGGCTGGGGGACTTCCGCGGCAGCTCCGATACCGTCACCGGCGAGTTCGAGGCCGATCCTGCCGAGATCCGGGCGGGTTTCACGGGGACCCTGCGCGTGCCCGTCGCGGCGCTGAGGACTGGCGACGCCGGGCGCGACCGAGACATGCGGAAGCTGCTCCGCGCGGACACCCACAAGGTGATCCGCTACACCATCGGGGGCAGCGACGCCTCGTTCCATGCCCTCACCGCCACTGCGGACGTGCTCCTGACCATCAAGGGCGCGCTGGAAGTCCGCGGGGTGGAGCGGCCGCTCGTCTTCCTCGCCCGGGCCCGCCTGGTCGGCGACCGTATCTGGGTGCGGGGCGAGTCGCGCCTGCGACTCACCGACTTCGGCATCGAGCCGCCGCGCCGCCTGCTGTTCCGGGTGGGCAACGAGGTGGCGGTCAGCTTCGATGTGACGCTCCAGCCTGGAAACTGATCAGAGTGCGCGGCGCAGGAGATCCAGGGCCAGGGTGGCCGCGCGAATGCGGAGCGAGGCGCGGTCACCCCCGAATCGATGCTCCCGCGTCTCGGTCTTCCCGGCGCCCGCCACCGCCAGGCAGATGAGGGTGACGGGCGGGGACGAGTCCGGGACGTCCTCGAAGTAGGTCGCCAGTCCCCACTCCACGCCGCTCCAGCCGCGCACCACCTCGGCCAGGCGACCGGCGCGGCTCGCCGCGTCCGGGAGGACGGCGAGATCGGTGCCGAGCCGGGTCGCGTCCGTCGCAGCTCCCAGGATCACGCCGGTCGCGAAGCCCGCACCGACCCCGGTGGCGAGCCGCTCGGTCACCGAGCCCCCGCTGCCCAGCTCGGCCGCCGCCACCCGCGTCCGCGCACCGGCCAGGCGCTCGGCAATCTGGCTCTCGAGGGTGTCGGCGTCCGCCCCGAACACCACCTCGCCCAGCCGCTGCCGGATCTCTGCCTCGACGGGCGCGATGAGCCGGGCCGCCTCGTCGCCATCGGCGCCCTTGGCGGCAATGCGCACGTCCACCTGCCCCAGATGGGCGAGGGTGCCCACGGTGGGGTTGCCTCCCTTCTCCATGAAGTCCGCGATCGCCTCGCCGATGCGACTCTCACCCAGCCCCACCGTCTTGAGCACCCGCAACCGGATCTCGCCCTCGATCTTGTACCGGTCCCGCAAGTAGGGCATGACCCGCGTTCGGAGAAGATGCTGCATCTCGCGCGGGACCCCCGGCAGCGTGATCACGCAGCCCGGTCCGGCCTCCACGATGAAGGCGGGCGCGGTGCCTACCGGGTTCTCGATGGGGATGGCCCCGGCGGGGATATAGGCCTGACGCTGATTGGAGGGCGACAGCTTGAATCCGCGAGCCGCAAAGAAGGCCTCGATCTGGGTCATCAGGTGCGCCGAGAACACCAGCTCCCGGTCGGTGGCGGCGGCCACCGCCTCCCGAGTGACGTCGTCCAGCGTCGGACCGATGCCGCCCGCGGTTATGACGATCTCCGCTCGGCCCAGGGCCTGGCGAATCGCGCCCTCGAGGCGGCCGAGATTATCCCCTACCGTGGTCTTGTAGTAGAGATCGACGCCGGCGCCGGCGAGCTCGCGCGCGATGTAAGCGGAGTTCGTGTCGACGATCTGCCCCAGCAAGAGCTCCGAGCCGACCACCAGGATCTCCGCTCGCACGGACCACCTCCGGGCGGCATCATAGCAGACCTTCGAAAGAGGGCCCGCCTCACCGAATAGGCTCCACTTCTCGCGCGTCTTTCCCATAGCGCCGCCGCCTGGGAACACCGCCTCACGCGTGGGGGTTCTAGGTCACACGGCGATGAAACGAAGAGCGGGTTCACGCCCTCTAAACATTAGGTGAACGTGCACATTCAACTGGCAGCGCTGAGATCACGCCCCCGGAACGGGTCAGCAAGGCCGAAGCGGGCCAACAAGGCCGGAAGGATCGCGATGACCTTTAGGGAAAGCGAAGGCCAAATCTCCCCTGATACTGTAGCTGTTTGGGCGGGAGCACCTACGACGCGGCGTAAGGATCGCGCGAGCGGGCCCTCCATCGGCCCCCGATTGGTGGCTCGCCGCAAGCCCTCGCTCCTGGCTCCGGTCGCGCTCGGCGAGGGGCTTCCCGGCGCCCTGCCCGATGCGGGAGACGACGAGGTCGAGAGCCCGGTGGCGGTAGTGCACGCCGCGGAGGAGCCCGGCCTCAGCGAGGAGGCGCTCCGTCCCTCGCCGGCCGAGGGCGAGGACCCGGTACGGATTTACCTGAAGGAGATCGGCAAGGTCCCCCTGCTGACCGCGCGGCAGGAGGTCGAGCTCGGCCAGCGGATCGAGGCGGGCCAGATCAAGCTGCGTGGCGCCCTGGCTGACATCCCCCTGGCGATCGGCCGGCTGCTCACGCTGGTGGACGGGGTGCGGCGCGGCGAGGTCCCCCTCGACGACGTCATCATCCTGCCCGAGGGCGGCGAGCCCGCCCCCGAGCAGGTCAAGCCGATGATGGCTGCCTTCGCCCGGATCCGGCGCCTCGAGCGCGAGTCCGAGCGTATCCGGGTCTCGCTCGCGACCAAGCGTCGGGCGGCCGCCTCCACGCGGGCGAGCTACCGCGACTGGATCGCCCAGAACCGGGCCTCGGTCCGCGGCATCGTCGAGCGACTTCCCCTCAAGCCGGCGCTGGTGGACGGGTTCGTCGCCGAGGTACGCCGCGTCGCCGGCTCGATGCGGGTCGCGCGCGACGGCGCGGAGCTGCGCGGGCTCGAAGCGCAGGCGGGCCTGGCGCGGAAGCCGCTGCTGACCGCCCTCGCCGAGCTCGAGCAGCACGATCGCGTGGTTCGCCAGGCCAAGAAGGAGCTGATGGAGGCCAACCTCCGGCTGGTGGTCTCGGTGGCCAAGCGCTATCTCGGGAGCGAGCTGTCCCTCCTCGACCTCGTCCAGGAAGGCAACCTCGGGCTCATGAAGGCGGTGGATCGCTTCCAGTACCGGCGCGGGTTCAAGTTCTCGACCTATGCCACGTGGTGGATCCGGCAGGCCATCACCCGTGCCATCGCCGACCACTCGCGCACCATCCGCATCCCCGTGCACATGGTGGAGACGCTCAACCGCATCTCGCGCGTGAACCGGACCATGCTCAACGAGATGGGCCGCGAGCCCACGCCCGAGGAGCTGGCCCGGCGCACCGGCGTGCCGGCGCGGAAGGTCCGGCTCATTCTGGAGTCGTCGCGGAAGCCGCTGTCGCTGGAAACACCCATCGGAGAGGACTCCGACCTGGGCGATTTCCTGGAGGACAAGTCGGCCGAGTCCCCCAACGACACCCTGATCAGCCAGGACCTCACGCATCAGGTCGAGCGCGCGCTGGGCACGCTCTCGCCCAAGGAGAAGGAGATCCTCCGCCTCCGCTTCGGCATCGGCGAGGAAGGCGAGCACACCCTCGAGGAAGTGGGCAAGCGCTTCGCAGTCACGCGCGAGCGAATCCGACAGATCGAGACCAAGGCCCTGCGCAAGCTGCGTCATCCGCTGCGCGGCCGCGCCCTCAAAGCCTTCGTCGAGAACTAGACCGCCCGTCCGCCGCCTTCTCCCCCCCGGGGGAGAGGGTGCGGGCCGACGCCCGCGTCATCGCGCTCTCGAGGATCCGCATCGCCATGGCGATCGGGCCCAGGATCCCCGCCACCAGCACCCCGAAGATCAGCTCGTTCAGCAGGGGATCCGCGCGACCGGTCAGCCACAGCACGCCCCAGAGCGCCAACACGCAGCCGAGCGCGACCAGGAGCAGACGGCGGCCCCGACGGAGCCGCCGCTCGGCGGCGTCGAAGATCGAGCCGCGTCCGGCCGAGACATCGGCGCGGGCCGCCTCCGCCGCGATCCGGGCCGCGCCGCGGGCGACGAGGCCGGACGCCGTCAGGGCCAGCACGATGACGATGACGCCCCAGACCAGGAGCCACGGCACCAGCGCGGCCAGCCGCGGCATCGCGGCGGCCAGGTGGGGCGTGAGCTCCGCCACCGTCGGCATGGCTACCGGTGGCGGGCTGCTACACGGGCATGACGCCGTGCTTCTTCCACGGCCGCTCCACCTTCTTGGTCCGCGCCATCGCGAGGGCCCGGATGAGCACGGGGCGCGTCTCCCGCGGATCGATCACGTCGTCGATGAAGGCCCCGCCCGCGGCGATATAGGGATTGATGAGCCGGCGGAACTCCTCCACCCGCCGCGCCCGCTCCTCGTCCGGATTCGCCGCCCCCGCGATCTCCTTCCGGAAGATGATATTGGTGCCGCCCTCGGGGCCCATCACCGAGATCTCCGCGGTCGGCCAGGCCACGATGAGGTCGGCCTCGTAGGCCTTGCCGCACATGACGAAGTACCCGGCGCCGTACGCCTTGCGCAGCACCACCGTGAGCTTGGGCACGGTGGCCTCGCTCACGGCATACAGCATCTTGGCCCCGTGGCGAATGATGCCCTGCCGCTCCACCTTGGAGCCGACGAGGAAGCCCGGCACGTCCTGGAGGAACAGCAGCGGGATGTGGAACGCGTCGCACAGCATGATGAACCGGGCCGCCTTGTCGGCCGCGTCCACGTCGAGCGCGCCGCCCAGCACCATGGGCTGGTTGGCCACCACGCCCACCGGTCGGCCTCCCAGCCGGGCCAGCGCGGTGACGAGGTTCCGCGCCCACCCCGGCTTGATCTCGAAGAAGTGCCCGTGGTCCACCACCGCGGCGATGACCTTCTTCACGTCATACGCGCGGCGCGCGCTGTCCGGCACCACCGTGAGGAGAGCCTCGTCCATCCGGTCCGCGGGATCGTCGCAGGGGAGCACCGGCGGCGCCTCCAGATTCGACGAGGGGAAAAAGGAGAGATACTCCTTCACCGCGGCGAGGCAGGCGGCGTCGTCCGCCACCTCGAGGTCGGCCACCCCGGAGATCTCGGTGTGGACCTTGGATCCTCCCAGCTCCTCGGGCGTGACATCCTCCCCCACCACCGCCTTCACCAGCGGCGGCCCGCCGAGCGCCATGTGGCTGGTCCCCTTCACCATGGGGACGAAGTCGGACAGCGCGGGGATATAGGCCGTGCCCGCTGCGCCCGGCCCCATCATGGCGGCCACCATGGGGACCACGCCGGACATGATGGATTCCTCCCGAAAGAGGTAACCGGACTGGGCGAAGCTGGAACCGATCGCCTCCTGGATGCGCGCGCCCGCGGAGTCGATGAGCCAGATCATCGGCATGCGCTTGGTGAGCGCGATCTCCCGCGCGCGATTGCACTTCACTTCCGCGGTGCGCCCCATGGAGCCCGCCATCACCGTGAAGTCGTAGGCGATGAGGGAAGCGGGCCGCCCGCCGATCTGGCCGAAGCCGGTGACCACGCCGTCGGCCGGCGTCTCCTTGCCTCGCATCGCGGGTGAGATATTGGCGTGGGTGGCGAGGAGACCGATCTCCTGGAAGGAGCCCGCGTCGAAGAGGCGGTCGACTCGCTCGCGCACGGTGAGCTTGCCCTCGCCGTGCTGCTTCGCAATGGCCTCGGGCCCGCCCATGGCCAGCGCCCGCTGGCGGCGCGCGCGAAGCTCCTCCACCAGCTCCTTCATGCCCATGGCGGACATCCTTCCGGCGGTAATTCAGTTGCGCGCATTTTTTCCACCTTCGCTCGCCTCGCCTTCGGCTGCGGCTCGCCCTACCCTTTCACGACCGACGTGCGGTAGGAATTGATCCCGGTATCCGGCGGGGAGCCGCTGATGAGGGTGAGCATGGTGGCGGCCTCGCTGCGGTGGTGGGTGGCGTGGTTCACCACGTGCTGTAGGAGCGCGCCCAGGGCCACGCGGAACTGGACTCCCTCGGTGTTCCGGTACTCGATGGGCCGCGTGAGGTCGGCCTCCCCCAGCGCCTCCACGAAGGCGCGCTGCTCCGCCTCCAGCGCGTCCCAGCGCGCGCGGAGATCCCCCATGCTCGGGAAGTCGGCGTCACCGGACAGGCGCTTGGGCGACTCGCCCTTCCAGCGCGCGAGCCAGATCGAGTCGGCGCCGTACATGTGGGAGAACATTCCCTTGAGGGTGGGAAAGCTCCAGTGCTTGCCCAGGTCGCGCGTCACCGGCTCCGCGCCCAGGCCCGCCGCAATATCGAAGAGCCGGTGATTGGCCCAGCGGTGATAGTCGTAGTGCTCGCGGATCAGCGCCGTGCTCATGTCGGTCTCCCTCGCTTCCGGTCTTTATTCGCCTACTCGAGAACGGCGACGATGTCGCCGTCCTGGACCGTCTGGCCCTCCGCCACGCGGATCTCGCGGACCACCCCCGCGCGCGGAGCCTCCACGGGAATCTCCATCTTCATGGACTCGAGCACGATGACGGGGTCGCCCGCCGCCACCTTGTCCCCCGCCTTGCTGGTGATCTGGAAAACCACGCCCGTGATGTGGGCCTTGACGTCCTCAGGCATTGAACGCTCCTTGTTCGACCATCTGGGTATGCACCCGGCCGGCGCGGAACGCCGCGCTCTCGAGCACGCGCCGGTGAAACGGGATGACGGTGCGGATCCCCTCCACGACGAAGCCGTCCAGCGCCGCCTGCATCCGTGCGAGAGCCTCCTCGCGGGTGGCGCCCCGGGTGATGAGCTTGGCCAGGAGCGGGTCGTAGTGTACCGAGACCTGCACCCCTTCCGCGACCCCGATCTCCAGCCGCACGCCGGGCCCCTCGGGCACGGCGAGGCGGGAGATCGTCCCGGGCGAGGGCATGAAGTTCTTGGCGGGATCCTCGGCGTAGATCCGGCACTCGATGGCGGCGCCGCGCTGGACGATCTCGTCCTGGCGCCACGGCAAGGGCTCGCCCGCGGCCACCCGCAGCTGGGCCTGGACGAGGTCCAGGCCCGTCACCTCCTCGGTGACCGGATGCTCGACCTGGAGCCGGGTGTTCATCTCGAGGAAGTAGAACTCGGAGCCCTTGACGATGAACTCCATGGTCCCCGCGTTGACATACCCGACCGCCCGCGCGCCCGCCACCGCGGCGGCGACCAGCTCCGCCTTCACGCCGGGCGCGAGCGCGGGCGCGGGACTCTCCTCGATGAGCTTCTGGTGACGGCGCTGGATGGAGCACTCGCGCTCGTGCAGGTGGACGACCTCGCCCCGCGCGTCCCCGAACACCTGCACCTCCACGTGGCGGGCCTCGGCGAGATACCGCTCCACGAAGAGCGCGCCGGAGCCGAAGGCGGCCTGGGATCGCCGCTCCGCGGAAGCCCACGCCGCGGGCAGCGTGGCGGCGTCCGGCACCCGCACCATGCCGATGCCGCCCCCGCCCGCCGCCGCCTTGAGCATCACCGGATAGCCGATGCGATCGGCCAGCGTGACGTGCCGCTTCGAGCGAATCAAGCGCGCCCTCGCTGCCGGGCACCACCGGCACCCCCGCGGCCTGCATCCGGCGGCGCGCCTCGACCTTGTCGCCCATCTGCTGGATGACGCGCCACGGCGGCCCGATGAAGACGAGCCCGGCCTCCTCGCAGGCCTTGGCGAAGCGCCAGTTCTCCGAGAGGAATCCATACCCGGGATGGACGGCCTGCGCGCCCGTCTCGCGCGCGGCGGCGAGGATGCGGTCGACGTTCAAATAGCTGTCCCGGGCGGGCGCCGGGCCGATCGACACCGCCTGGTCGGCGTCCCGGACGTGAGGCCAGCCGGCGTCGGCCTCGGAGTAGACCGCGATCGCCTGCACCCCGAGGGCCCGGCAGCCGCGGATGACCCGGCGGGCGATCTCCCCGCGATTGGCGACGAGGACGCTCGAGAGCACGCGCGGTCAGGCGGAGCGGGCGGCCCGAACGTGGGCCACGTCGAGGGCCTGTGCGCGCCAGCCCTCCGGCCCGCCCGCCCAGCGGGCGGCCAGCGTCACCGATCCGTCGGGACCATCCAGGCGGAGCTTCAGGAGCAGCTGCCGGCCGATGCGCGTGGCGGCCACGATCTCGTGGTGGGTGAAGCGGGCGGCCGCGAGCACGGAGTCCTCGGCCTCACTCCAGACGGCGTCGCCGGCCAGCCAGCGGCGCACGGCGGGGGCGTCGCGCGCGACCAGGGCGTCACCCAGCGCGGCGGCGGCGGCCCGCAGGTCGTCGGGCACGGGCCAGCGGGCGGGCCGGGTCTCGAGACGGATGAACTCCTCCGCCTCCGTCATGCCCTCGGGCGAGACCGGCGCCGGCACCGGCGCGGGCAGGCCCTCGCCGGTGACCCCGCCCGCGGCGGCGAGCAGCCCACCCAGCCGCTCCGCCCACGCGGCCGCGCGGGTCTCGGCCGCAGGCGTGGTGGCGAGATGTGCGAGCACGCGCTCGCCCGCCGTGATGTGGCGGCGCTCGTCCTCGGCGCAGCGCGCGAGGATGCGACGGGTGGGCGGCTCGTAGACGGCGTTGGCGCTGGCGAGGTCGCGCTCGTAGGCGGCCAGCAGATGGGGCTTGAGCACGCGGTACACGCCCACCAGCCGCTCCACCGTCAGCTCCGGCGTCTCCGCCGACTCCAGGGCGTCCATGAAGGCGACGAAGCCCTCCCCGGCGGGCTCCGACTCCTGGGCATGGGCGCGCAGCTCGGGGAGCCGGCGACCGAGCGCGTCGGCGTGCTGGGCATTGTCCCAGACGTGCCGGCCCATGAGGAGCTTGGCGGAGATTTCGGGCGTCAGGGCGAGCCAGCCGCCCAGGACGCGCATCAGGCGCTCGGTGGCGTAGCGGTAGTGGCGAACGCGGCGGGCGGACTCCTCGACCGAGTGGGCACCTTCCAGCGGGTACATCGAGGCTAGTAGACCTGCGAGCGCTGCGTGGTCTTGATGAGGCGCTCGATCTCCTCGTCGGTGAAGCCGCCGAGCTGGCGCGCCTCCGTGGCGATCGAGATCAGCACCGCGTCGTGATCCCCGTCCTGCCGCACGCCGCCCAGGTTGAAGCGCTCGTCGATGGTCTCCTGGAACTCGATGGCGCGGCGTCGACGCTCCGGATCGCCCTCGGTGAGCTTGGTGAGCCACTTCGAGCCCATGCGCACGTGGGTGATCTCGTCGGCGAGGACGAAGTCCACCGCGCGCTCCAGGATGGGATCGCCCATCTTCCGCGCGATGTGGACGAGCTGATTGAACACGTCGCAGGCGAGCCCCTCGAGGCCGCGGTTCACGCCCGCCACCCGCGCCGCCGCGTCCTCGGCGCAGGCGCAGCGCCAGAGGATGGTGGTCTCCGGGAACTCCCCCACATAGCCGTCCAGGTGCTCGAGGAGCCGGAGATAGATCTCCAGGTGGCGGGACTCGTCCCAGACCTGGCGGGCCATGTCCAGGGTGAACTCCCAGGGCGCGTCGGGAAAGTCGTAGACGCTGCGCCCCGCGCCCTCCATGGCCTGCATCTCGCCCACCATGATGCCGTGGACCCGCTCCTTGATGGACTCGCGGCTGCCGAGGTCGGGAAAGGGCGTGAGACCCTGCTCGACCTTGAGCTGCGCGACGTCCCGGGCCCGCATGCGGACGAAGCGCTCCTCGCGGGCCAGCTTGTCGTAGGCGATCGGGCGATCCATGAGTACCCCTTCCCGGCGAAATGAACCGCGGTTCATTCAGTCTAGTCGAAGCTCGGGTCGAAGGCAATGCACCCCGCCGGGCGATCTCCTGATCGAGAAACGGATCGGGCCGATCAACGGTTGCCGCCTCCCGCCGGCCGAAGCCGCGGCGGCGCAGCGTCACCTCATCGAGGAGGGTCCCCCTCGATCGCGAGTGCTTGATTGAAGGGTGGCCGGAGGCGACGACGGCCGGCCTCGACGCCGGCCGCCGCCCCTCCGGCGGGAACCGCCGATTAGAAGGTCAGCGGATCGGTCAGGCGCACCCAGCGCCCGCCTTTCACCACGGCCAGGAACGAGGAGTTGGCGCCCTGATGCTTGTCGGGGCCGAAGCTGGCCTCGGGGCCGTTGAAGATGTCGCGGTAGCTCTTGATGGACTCGAGCGCCTTGACGAAGTTCTCGGTGGTCAGCTCAGGGCCGGTCTTCTCCAGGCCCAGCACGGTCAGGTCGGCGGCCACGTGCCCGTAGATCGCGCCGATGTTCGGGTCCACTTTGTAGCGGTCCTTGTAGCGGTCGAACCACTTCTGAGCGGCCGGGCTCAGCGTGTCGTGATAGGGCATGGCGGTGAGGCCCATGGCGTAGAGCCCTTCGGTCACGCCGCCCTGGGCCGCGGCCACGAAGAGATCGTAGCTGGCGGCCGAGCCGAGGAAGTCGACGTCGGTCCAGCCGATCTTCCGCGCCGTCGCGTAGGGGACGATCGAGTCGCGCACGATGGTGCCGAGCACCACCAGATCGCAGTTGGCGGCCTTCAGCTTGGTGATCTGGGCGCTGAAGTCCTGGTCGGTCGGCTTGTGGGTGACCGTCTCCACGATCTTGAGCTTCATCTTCTCCGCCTGCGCCTGCACACCGTCCACCACCTCCTTGCCGAAGTCGGTGTCCTGGTACATGGCGCAGAGGGCCTTCTTGCCCTTCTTGGTCACGAAGTAGTTGATGCCGGCACGCACCTGGTCCACGTAGCTGGCCGCGCCGTAGAACTTGAGCTTGTGGAAGGGCTCGTACATCGAGCGCGCCGCGGAGAGCGGAAAGAGGTTCGGCACCCCGGCGTCGAACTGGTCCTTGAAGAGCGCGTTGTTCATCGGGGTGCCGAGGCCGGCCACGATGGCGAAGACCCGGTCGCGGTTGATGAGCTTGGCGCCGACCTGCACCGCGCGCGGCACCTGGTACTGGGTGTCCTCGACGACCAGCCGGATCTTGCGGCCGTTGACGCCGCCCGCCTCGTTGACCTCGTCGAAGCGCATCTTCACCGCATTCGACGACGAGACCCCGTAGGTGGCGGCGGGCCCGGAGAGATCGGTATGCATGCCGAGCACGATCTCCGCCTTCGTCACGCCGCGGGTCTCCTTCTGGGCGGTGGCCACCCCGGCCACCGCCACCGCGGCGGCCAGCACGCTGACTGCCAGTAGCTTTCTCATGCCTCGCTCCTTTCGTACATGCCGTCGATGAGGTCCTTGTACTTCACGTTGATGAACGTGCGCTTCAGCTTCATGGTGGGGGTGAGCTCCTCGTCCTCCGCGGTGAGGAGTTGCTCGATCAGCCGGAACTTCTTGATGGTCTCCACCCGGGCGAGCTCCTTGTTCACCCGCTCGATCTCGCTCCAGATGAGATCCTGCACCTCGGGCGCCCGGCAGAGCGAGGTGAAGTTGCTGAAGGGGACGTCGCGCTCCTGGGCGAACTGGGCCACCGTCTCGTGGTCGATCATGACCAGGCAGGAGAGGAACTTGCGCCGGTCGCCGATCACCACCGCGTCGGAGATGTAGGGCGAGAACTTGAGCTGGTTCTCGATCTCGGAAGGAGTGACGTTCTTGCCCCCGGCGGTGATGATGATGTCCTTCATGCGGTCGGTGATCCGCACGAACCCTTCCTCATCCATGGTCCCGACGTCGCCGGTGTGGAGCCAGCCGTCCACCACCGTCTCCGCCGTCTTGTCCGGCTTGCCGTAGTAGCCGAGGAAGACGTGCGGGCCCTTCAGGAGGATTTCGCCGTCGGGGGACAGGCGGACGTGCGTATCCGGCCGGGCGGTGCCCACCGTGCCGAGCTTGATCCGGTCGCGCGGCATGGCGGTGGCGAGACCGGTATTCTCGGTCTGGCCGTACACCTCCGTCATGTTGATACCGAGCGCGAGGTACCAGCGGATCAGGTCCGGGGCGATGGGGGCGGCGCCGGTGGCCGCGCCGCGCGCCCGGTGGAGCCCGATGGAGCGCTTGACGTTGTCGAGCACCAGAAAGTCGGCGATGCGGAAGGCGAGGCGCTGGAGCAGGGACGGGCGCCGGCCCTGGATCTTTCCCTCCGCCAGGGCGAGGCCGACCCGGATGGCCTGTCCGTAGGCGAACCGGCCGAGCCAGGTGGCGTCGCGCATGCGGAGGGCCACCCCGGAGTAGAACTTCTCCCAGATGCGGGGCACCGCGAAGAACAGGGCGGGGGCGACTTCACGGATGTTGTCGGGCACCGTGTCGATGCTCTCCGCGAAGTTCACGGTGGAACCGGTGTAGAGCGGGTTGAAGACCGTGAACGTCCGCTCGGCGATGTGGCACAGCGGGAGGAAGGAGAGCTGCTGGTCGCCCTCACGCAGCTCGGTGATGAAGTCGGCGTAGGCGAGCTGGAAGAGGATGTTGCGGTGGCTCAGCATGGCGCCTTTGGGGGGCCCGGTGGTGCCGGAGGTGTAGACCAGGATGGCCAGGTCTTCGGGCTTCGGGATCTCGACCATGCGGTCGAAGGCCCCCGGGTGCTCGCGGTCGTACCGACCGCCGAGCTCGAGCAGCGCCTCGAAGGTCATGACCTGGTCGTCCTGGAAGCCGTGCAGACCCTCCATGTCGTAGACGACGATCTTCACCAGGGCCGGGCAGCGCGCGCGCACTTCGAGGATCTTGTCGAGCTGCTCCTCGTTCTCCACGAAGAAGAAGCGGGTACCGCTGTCGTTGACGATGTACTCGACCTGGCGGGCGGAGTCGGTGGAGTAGATGCCGTTGGGGATGCCGGCCACCGACATGACGCCGAGATCGGTGTAGAGCCACTCCGGTCCGTTGTCCGCGAGGATCGCGACCACGTCGCGCGGCTCGAGCCCGAGCGCCACGAGCCCCAGGCCCACCCGCCGCGCCCGCTCGCCGTAGTCGCGCCAGGAGATACCCCGCCAGATGCCGAGGTGCTTCTCGCGCAGGGCCACGCGATCGCCCCGCTCGCGCACCACGTGGCGAAAGAGCCGGGGCAGGGTGTCCTGCCCGTGCACGGTGAAGGCCGCGCGATCGGACGAGGAGACCGGGCCGGGTGCCGTTCTCAGCGCCATGTCTTCTTCCTCTTCCAGCGCCGCGTGCCGCGGACGCTCGACTCCTTGAGGCCCAGGTAGAATTCGCGGATGTCGTCCTTCTCGAGCAGGCGCTCGCAGGTATCGTCCATGACGATCCGGCCCAGCTCGAGCACGTAGCCGTAGTCCGCGGTGTGGAGCGCAATGTTGGCGTTCTGCTCCACCAGCAACACGGTCACGCCACGCTCCCGGTTGATCCGCCGGATGATCTCGAAGATGTCCTTGACGAGCTTCGGGGCCAGGCCGAGCGAGGGCTCGTCGAGGAGCATCACCTTGGGGCGGGCCATCAGGGCCCGCGCGATGGCCAGCATCTGCTGCTCGCCGCCCGAGAGCTGGCCGGCCCGCTGCTCGGCGCGCGCCTGCAGCACCGGGAAGTACTCGTTGACCATCTCCAGATCCTGGGCCACGCCGTCGGCGTCCTTGCGGCAATAGGCGCCCATTCGCAGGTTCTCACGCACCGAGAGGAACGGAAAGACCTCGCGGCCCTCGGGCACGTGGCTCAGCCCGAGCCGGGCCACCCGGTCCGGATCGAGGCCCTGGATCTGGCGGCCCTCGAGGGTGATGCTGCCTTTCTGCGGATCCATGACGCCGGAAACCGTCTTGAGAATGGTGGTCTTGCCGGCGCCATTGGCGCCCAGGATCGTGACGATGGAGCGGGCCGGCACGGTGAAGCTCACGCCCCGCAAGGCCATGATCGGGCCGTAGTACGTCTCCACGTTGCTCACGGTGAGGAGCGCGTCGGTCACCGGGTCAGCCTCCGAGGTACGCCTTGATCACGTCGGGATGCTCCTGCACTTCGCGTGACGTCCCGCAGGCCACCACGCGCCCGTAGTTCAACGCCAGCACCCGATCGGACACCGCGCTCACCAGGCTCATGTCGTGCTCGACCATGAGCACGGTGATGCCGAGCAGCGTGCGGATGTCCTGGATCCAGAAGGCCATGTCCGCGGTCTCCTCCACGCTGAGGCCGGAGGAGGGCTCGTCGAGCAGGAGCAGCGCCGGCTCGGTGCAGAGCGCGCGTCCCATCTCGACGACCTTCCGCACCCCGTAGGGCAGGTTCACCACGAGGCTGTCGCGATAGGCCTGCAGGGCGAGGAAGTCGATCACCTTCTCGGCCGCTTCGCGGTGGGCGCGCTCCCGCGCCCGTACGCTCGGCAGGAACAGCAGCTCGGCGGCCAGGTGCGGGCGGGCGTGGGCGTGACGGCCCAGGAGCAGGTTCTGCAGCACGGTGGCGTGCTCGAACAGCTCGATGTTCTGGAAGGTGCGCGCGACGCCGCGGCGGGCAATCTCGTGGGGCGGCACCTGGGTGATGTCCTCGTCCCGGAAGATCAGGCGGCCCTGGGTCGGGTCGTAGATGCGGGAGATCAGGTTGAAGATCGTGGTCTTGCCCGCCCCGTTGGGCCCGATGATGGTGAAGACCTGGCCCTGCTCGACCTCGAAGCTCACGCCGTCCACGGCCCGGATGCCCCCGAAGTTCACCACGAGCTCGTCGACGGCGAAGAACGTCATCGCAGCCGCTCCGAGCGCATGTAGGTCTTCTGGCGTCGGAAGGTGGCGCGCTTGTAGAGCGGGAAGGTCGAGAAGAAGACCTGCATCTTGCGCCACCGGCCATAGATGCCGAGCGGCTCGAACAGGATGAAGAGCACCAGGATCAGGCCGAAGATGCCAGGCTCGAGGCCCGGCTGCTTGACGAAACGGTCGAGCCCCAGGTACACGACGGCTCCCGCGTCCTGGCCGAGCAGCGCCACCGCCTGGCCCGCCCACTGGGGCACGCGGTCGCGCGCCTCCGAGATCAGCACCGGCAGGATCGCCACGAACACCGCGCCGTAGAGCGCGCCGTGCAGACTGCCGAGGCCGCCCACCACGACCATCAAGAGAAATTGGATCGAGAGGAGCACGCTGAAGATGTCCGGGGCCAGGTAGCCGATCTTGTGCGCGAACAGCGCGCCCGCCGCGCCCATGAGACCGGCGGAGTAGGCGAAGGCCATCGTCTTGTAGCGCGCGAGGTGCACGCCCATGGACTGCGCAGCGATCTCGCTGTCGCGGATGGCCACCCAGGCCCGGCCGGTGGGCGCCCGGAGCACGTTGGCGGTGAGCCAGAGCCCGGCGATCAGCACGGCCACGCAGAGGAAGTAGAACGCGACGTCGGAGGCGAACGAGACGCCGAAGATCACCGGCTTGTCCACCGGCCGGCCCTTGAGGCCGTGGGTGACCCGGTCCCAGCGCGTGAACACTTCCTGGATGATCAGCGCGAAGGCGAGCGTGGCGATGGTCAGGTAGACGCCGGTCATGCGGAGCGCGGGCAGACCCACCAGCACGCCCGCCGCCGCCGAGATCGCCGCGGCCAGCGCCACCGAGACCACCCAGGGCAGGCCGAGATCCTGGAGACAGAACACGTGGGCGTAGGCGCCGATGCCGAGAAACGCTGCGTGTCCGAGGCTCACCAGGCCGGTGTAGCCGGCCAGCACCATCAGCGAGAGTCCGCAGAGCCCGTAGATGAAGACGAGGCTCACGTCCACCAGATAGGACGGCACCGCCAGCGGCAGCAGGATCACGGCCGCGAGCAGGCCTCCGTACCAGCGGCGCTGGACGCGATCGCGGAAGAGGCCCAGGTCGTCGTCGTACGCGGTCTTGTACGGAAAGCGCATGCGCCGGTCAGACCTTCTTCCGACCCACGGTGCCGAACAGACCCTGGGGCCGGATGGCCAGCACCAGGAGCAGTACGATGTAGGCCGCCACGTCTTTGAACCCCTGGGGCAGGTACACGCCCGAGAACAGCTCGATCAAGCCGATGGTGACGCCGCCGACCAGCGCACCCGGGATGGAGCCGAAGCCGCCCAGGACCGCGGCCGCGAAGGACTTCAACCCGATGAACCCGAGGTTGATGTCGATCAGCGACACCGGCGCGAGCAGCACGCCGGCGATGGCGGCCACCCCCGCCGAGATGGCCCAGATCAGCGAGAACATTCGCTTCACCGGGATGCCCATGTAGTAGGCGGCAAGCTGGTTCTGGGAGGCGGCCTGCATGGCGACCCCCACGCGCGAATACGTGAAGAAGGCGTAGAGCAGCGCGCACAGGAGCACCGTGCCCACGATGATGGCCACGTACTCGTGGCTCACGCTGACCGCGCCGAGCCGTGTCGTCCTGGCGCTGAACGGGGTCGGCAGCGTGTAGATCTCGGAGCCCCAGGTCATGGAGGCGAAGCTCCGGAACATGGCGCCGAGGCCGATCGTGAGCATGACCACCGCGAACTGGGGCTGGCCGATGACGCGCCTCAGGAGCGTGGCGTCGAGGACGGCGCCGAACAGCGCGACGATCCCCACCGCGAGGGCGAAGGCGGCCCAGTAGCCGACTCCGTACCAGACCACGAACATGTAGCAGACGAAGGCACCCAGCATGAGGAGATCGCCCTGGGCGAAGTTGACCAGCTCGGTGGCCTTGTAGATGAGGACGAAGCCGAGGGCGACCAGGCCGTAGATGCAGCCGACGGCGACACCGTTCAGGGCGAGTTGCAGAATGGTATCCAGAGCGGACCCCCCACCGGCGACGCCGGCTGCTGCGCCCGTCCGCCGCGACGACCCTGTCGCAGGATAGGCAACATGAACGACCTCCGGAGACGGTCGCCCCCTTCCTTGGGCCCCGTCAACGTGACCTCAGGTGCCAGACTCGGCCGCTGGCCGCCCTGAGGCGCACGACACCCAACACCCTCCGCGCGAGCCGAGAGCACCGGGCTGGCGCAGCGACACCCTAGCCAGGCGCCGCGCAGGTGTCAAGCGTCCAGGCGGACTTCATGCACCTCGCCAGGGCGGCGCGAGTCCTTGACGCCCCGCTCGACGGCATCCATGCTTTCGGCACGGCGAAGTCGGAGGCGCACGCCCTCACGGTGACCATTCGGGAGACGCCCTGTCGAGACACCATGAGCGGCGAGGCGATGAGCCATGCGGTGACCGTGCGACTGAGCGGGCGCGAATATCGCGGCTGCGGCGTGGTGCTGCGCACCGGTTCGCTCACCAATACCTACTGGAAGCTCACCGAGCTTGACGGTCGCGCCGTGCTCGCCTCTCCCGATCGCCGGGAGCCGCATCTGCGACTGATGGTCGAAGGCGCCCGTGTGGCCGGCTCCACCGGGTGCAACAGTATCCTCGGCCGCTACGAGCAAGCTGGAGACCGCATCCGATTCTCCGCGCTGGCCACCACGCGGATGGCCTGCCTCGACGCGGAGGCCAACCGTCAGGAAGGGGTCTTCGCGGAAGTTCTGGGCCAGGTGGACCGCTTCATGGTGTCGGGCGATGCCCTCACCCTCTACCAGGGAGACCGGCCCCGGGCTCGCTTCGCTGCCGTGTACCTACGCTAGACCCGCTCCTTGACGTCAAACTGGACGCCCGCTCGAGGCCGCGTCGTCCCCCTCGGCGGAGGGCCGGCGTCGCCGGCGCCGGCCCAGCAGGCTGGCCGGGCGCACGGCGTCCTCGCCGAAGCGCTCGGTGAGCTGGTCCAGCGCCCGTCCCAGGCGCTCGCGCCGCGCGAGGTCGGGACCGAAGAGTGGGATCTGCCCCTGCCCCGCGGGACCCAGCCCGGACACCGAGAGACCAAGGAGGCGCACCGCCTGGATGAGCCGCACCCGGCCGAGCAGCGCGGCAGCCTCCTCGAAGATACGCAGGCCATCCTGGGTGGGCTCGCCGGTATGGGCGCGCGTGTAGGTCGAGAAGTCGGCGAAGCGGATCTTGAGCGTCACTACGCGCCCGGCATACCCTTCGGACCGCAGCTCCCGGGCCACCCGCTCGGCCTGCCCTCGCAGGGTCGCGCGCAGGCGGTCGAGGTCACGATGGTCGGCGTCAAAGGTCTCCTCCGCGCCCATGGACTTGGGCACGCCGAACGGCTCGACCGGGCGCTCGTCGCGGCCGCGGGCGAGCTCTGCGAGAGCAAGGCCGCCGCTGCCGAAGCGTGCCTCCAGCGCAGCGCGCGGCATTTTCGCGAGCTGACCGATCGTTCGGATGCCGAGGCCCTCCAGCTCGGACGCGGTGACCTTGCCCACGCCCCAGAGCCGTCCGATGGGAAGCGGCGCCAGGAAGGCTTCCTCGGACCCGGGTGGTACGACCACGAGCCCGTCGGGCTTCTCGAGCTCGGACGCCACCTTGGCGAGGAACTTGTTCGGCGCCACCCCCACCGAAGCGGTCAGGGACATTTCGGCGCGTATCCTCGCCTTGATCTCCCGCGCGATGCGGGGGCCGTCGCCGCGAAGCGCGCGGCTCTCGGTGACGTCGAGGAAGGCCTCGTCGATGGACACCGGCTCCAGCAGCGGCGTCCACTGCGCCAGCAGCGCCATGATCTCTCGCGATACCCCCGCGTACTTGTCCATGGCCACCGGCAGGTACACGGCGTCGGGACAGAGCCGGTAGGCGCGACTGATGGGCATGGCGGAGTGAATGCCGAAGCGGCGAGCCTCATAGGAGGCGGCGGAGACGACGCCGCGCCCGCCCGGCAGGGCGCCCACCACCACCGGGCGGCCCCGCAGCTCGGGTCGGTCCCGCTGCTCGACGGACGCGTAGAACGCGTCCATGTCCACGTGAATCACCGTCCGGATCGCGGGCGCGGATCCGGGCATGGCGGACTACTGCGCGGGGCCCCCGAGGCCGAGCGAAGGAGCCACCGCGGTGAGCGCGCCGATGACGAAGCGCAGATGCTCCTCGAGCGGCACCGCCAGCTCCTCGGCCCCCCGCGTGACGTCGTGGCGGTTCACCGTCCGGGCGAAGCCCTTGTCCTTGAGCTTCTTGAGCACGGAGGCGGGCTCGAGGCCGGCGATGGCGCGACCGGGCCGCACCAGGGCGCAGGCGGTGACGAAGCCGGCGGGCTCGTCGCAGGCGTAGAGCGCCCGGTCGAGCAGGGACACCCGAGGGCAGCCGGAATAGTCGGCATGGGCGAGGATGGCGTACACGATCTCTTCGGGTACCCCCCGCGCGCGCAAGATCTCCGCGCCCTTGAGCGGATGCTGGGGCGCGGTGGGGTGTATCTCGTAGTCGAAGTCGTGGAGCATCCCGGCGATGCCCCAGGCCGCCGCATCCGCGCCGTAACGGCCGGCATAGGCCCGCATGGCCGCTTCCACCGCGAGCGCGTGCTTGCGCAGGCTGTCGGTGTGGGTGAATTCGGTGAGGACACTCCAGGCGGCGGAGCGATCGATCATCTCGGGACCGGGGAGGGGGAGGCGGTCCTACATCAAGCGCGGGCGGTGGGCTGGCGGGCCTTCCACTTGTCGATGGACTTCTTGGACAGGAGCCACTGGCCGTTGTGATGCAGCGCGGGGATGCGGCGCTCGAGAGCCATGCGCGTCACCGTCTGCTCGTCCATGGCCAGGTACTGCGACGCCTCCTTGATGCTCATCGTGTCCGTGGGAACCACGCCGTCTCCTTTTTCATTCGTCTCTCGCTCTGGGCCGCTTTCACGCCTGTTCCTCGCTCTCGCGCGCGGGGTGCTTCAGGGCCTCCAGCTCGCCCTCGAGCGCCCGAATGCGGTCGAGCAAGTGCTCCACCGTCCGCGCCAGCGGATCGGGCAGGTCCACCTGGTTGAGGTCGATCTCGCCGTGGACACGCTGCCCGTCACGATATGTTACCCGGCCGGGCACGCCCACGACAACCGAGTTCTCCGGGACCTCCCGCACCACCACCGAGCCCGCGCCGATCCGGCTCCCCGCCCCGATGGTGAAGCCGCCCAGAATCTTGGCCCCCGCGCCCACGGTGACGTTGTCGCCCAGGGTGGGATGACGCTTCTCCCGCCGCACACTGGTGCCGCCGAGGGTCACGCCCTGGAGCAGCGACACGTTCTGGCCGACCTCCGCCGTCTCGCCGATGACGATGCCCATGCCGTGGTCGATGAAGAGGCCCGGCCCGAGCTTGGCCGCGGGATGAATCTCGATCCCGGTGAGGAAGCGGCCCAGGTGGGCCACGAAGCGCGCGAGCGTATGCCAGCCCGCGTTCCAGAGGCGGTGCGCCACGCGATGAATCCAGATGGCGTGGACGCCGGGATACGCCAGCACCACCTCGAGCTTCGAGCGCGCGGCGGGATCCCGTTCGAGCACGGTCTGCACGTCGGCTTTCATCCGCTCGAACATCGCCTCATGCCTCCCCGGCCGGCCAGCCGCCGGCCTCTCGCATCCGGGCCATCGCATCCCGCGCCGCCGCCCGGACGGCTGCGCTCACCACGTGGGCGGCATGGGCCCGGTCCGCGGGGAGTCCTCCCACCGCCGACTCCACGCGCGCGTCGACCAGCTCCAGCAAGTCCTCCACCGCCACCCCCCGGATCAGCTCCGTGGCCGCGCTCGAGGCCGCGATGGTCGGCCCGCACCCGTAGGTCTGGAACCGCGCCTCCGTCACCCGACCCTCGCGCACCCGCAGGTACACTCGCGCGAGGTCCATACACTCCGGGTACTCACTCTCCCCGACCCCGTCGGGATCGCGCATCATGCCCGCATTCCGCGGGTTGCGAAAGTGCTCGATCAGGGTCGGGCTATAGCGCACCTCAAGCCTTCAGGGGAGAGAGGCTCCGCAGCTTCCCCGCCAGCGGCTCCACGCAGTCCAGCACGTAGTCGACGTCCTCGGCGGTGGTGGTCCGGCCCAGCGAGCACCGCACCGCACCCATCGCCCAGTCCAGGGGCATCCCCATGGCCACGAGCACGTGGGAGGGCTCGATGCTCCCCGAGGTACAGGCCGACCCTGCCGAGACCGCGACGCCCTTGAGATCCAGCCCCAGCACGATGGATTCGGACTCGATGTGCCGGAAGCACACGTTGCAGGTGCCGGGCAGCCGCTCGGTGGGATGGCCGTTGAGCCGGATCTCCGGCACCCGCCGCTCGAGGCCCGCCCAGAGGCGATCCCGGAGCCCGCGGACCCGGGTCTCCTCGGCCGCCATGTCGCGGGCCCGCACCTCCACCGCCCTGCCGAGGCCGACGATGCCGGGGACGTTCTCGGTGCCCGCGCGACGCCGCCGCTCGTGCTCCCCGCCGTGCTGCACCGACACCATCTTGGTGCCCTTGCGGATATAGAGGCCGGCGATGCCCTTCGGCCCGTAGATCTTGTGCGACGAGAAGGACAGCAGGTCGATGCCGAGGGCGTCGAGGTCCAGCGGAAGCTTGCCGAAGGTCTGCACCGCGTCCACGTGGAAGGGAATCTCCCGCTCGCGGGTGAGCCGCCCGATGGCGGCCACCGGCTGGATGGTCCCCACCTCGGAGTTGGCGTGCATGATCGACACCACGATGGTGTCGGATCGGAGCGCGCGCCGCACGTCGTCCGGATCCACCATGCCGTGGCCGTCCACCGGCACGTACGTGGCCTCGAAGCCCGCCTTCTCCAGGGCCTGCACGCTGCGGAGGACGGCGTGGTGCTCCACCGCGGAGGTCACGATGTGCCCGCGGCCCCGCGCGGCGGCGATTCCCTTCACGGCCACGTTGTCGGATTCGGTCCCGCCGGAGGTGAACACGATCTCGTCCTTGCCCACGCGGAGGAAGTGCGCCACGCGCTCGCGCGCGCCCTCGACCCCGTCGCGCGCCTCGCGGCCGAAGCCGTGGATGCTGGAGGGATTCCCGAACCGCTCGGAGAAGAACGGCAGCATCGCCTCGAGCACCTCCGGATGCACGGAGGTGGAGGCGTTGTGATCCAGATACACGCGACGGTTCATTGACGGTCCCCTTTCACGATGCTAGGCTGAGCCCGCGATGGAATACGCGGGGAAAAAGCTCGGTCTCATGCTCTCCACCGGCCCCGAACACCGCAACCTCGAGACCGTGGTGGGTCTGTCCGAGGCGGCGCTCGATCGCGGCGCGCAGGTCTACCTCTACCTCATCGACGACGGCGTGGCCGCCGTCGACGACCCTCGCGTCCAGACGCTGGGCGAGCGGGGCGCGCGTCTCTTCGTGTGCGCCTTCGGCTGCCAGAAGCGCGGGCTCCCGCTCTCGGAGCGCGCCACCAACTGTGGCCTGGTGGTGCTCACCGACGTCATCATCGGCACCGATCGCTTCGTCGCGCTGAACTGATCGCGTGCCCGACGGCCGGCCCGTGCTCGTGCTGATCTCGGAGGATCCGCGCGTGTCCCACCGCGCCAACGAGGCCATGCGCATCGCGCTCGGCGTGGTGGCGGGCGAGAACGACGTGGCGGTGGTGCTCAGCGGGCCCGCCGCCCACCTGCTCGACGCCGACACCGACGACCTCGTGGACGGGGACGACATCGCCAAGTTCCGCGCGGCGCTGAAGAAGCTCGGTATCGTCTTCCACGTGGAGACCGGCGCCGCGCCGTCGGATCCCGACTGGAATGCGGACGGCCACCCGGTGGCTCCCATCGACGCGGACGGAGTAGCCGCGCTCGCCGCCCGGGCGAGCCGGTACCTCGTCTTCTGATGGCGCGCTACCTCCACCTCCTCAAGGCCGACACGCCCGCGCTGGCGCCCGCGGTCATCGGACAAGCCGCCCCGGATGCTACCGTCACCGTGGTCATGCTGGACGGGAGCGTCCCCCCGACCCTGCCGCCGGGCGCACGTCTCCTGCGCCTGGGCGAGGGCCTCGACCATGCCGGGCTCCTCGACCTGATCTTCGAGTCGGACCACGTGATCAGCTGGTAGCATCTCGGCCCGGCGTCACCGGTCGCGAAACTCTTCGTGCCACTTCATCTGGATAGCCTCGAGGATGCCCTCGTTGGAGGCCTTCGGATCGTCGTCGAAGTCCTCCAGCGCGATCACCCACTTGTGCAGGTCGGTGAACCGCACCGTGAGCGGGTCCGTGTCCGGATGCACGTCCATCAGCGCGATGGCGATGTCCTCCGCGTCCGACCATTTCATTTCGGTATCTCCACGACGACGTCGCCTTTCACCACCGCCTGGCAGCCGAGGCGCGAGTGGAGGGTCAGCCCCTCGGCGGTGTCGAGACGGTCCTCCTCGTCGGGCTCCATGGGGGAGAGGTTGCCCTCACCCTCGCGGACGATGACGTGGCAGGTGGTGCAGGCGCAGCTGCCGCCGCAGTTGTGCTCGAGATGGATGTCGTTCGCGAGCGCGATGTCCAGCAGCGACCCGGGCTTGCCGTGGTCGGCCAGCGGATACTTGTCGTCGTCCACCTCCACGGTGACGTCGAGGGGAAGGAAGGTCACCTTGTGCTTCGCCATCAGGAAGACTCCAGGATACTGTCCGCCCGCTTGGAGGCCAGGGCCCCCTTGAGGGCGGCATCCATCATGGCCTCGGCCAGCCGCTCCGTGGCCCGATTCACTTCAGTGGTGCGCTCGTGGATGAGATCGCGGTCCGTCCCCGCGCGCGCCTCGCGCAGCCGGCCCAGCGCGGCCTCGATGCGCTCCCGCTCGCCCGGCTCGGCGAGCTGCGCAGCCTGCGCCAGGGCGCGCTGCACGTGGTTGGCCACGTTGTCGGCCTCGGTCTGCGCCTCGATGAGGAGCCGCGCGGCCACGTCGGCCTCCGCGTGCTCGAAGGACTCGTCCACCATCCGCTCCACCTCCGCCTCCGTGAGCCCGTAGGTGGGGCGCACCTCGATGGACGACTCCTTGCCCGTCCGCAGCTCCTTGGCATGGACCTGGAGGATGCCGTTGGCGTCGATCAGGAAGGTGACCTCGATCTTGGGCATGCCCGCCGGCATGGGATCGATCCCCCGCAGCTCGAAGCGGGCGAGAGAGCGGTTGTCCCGCGCCAGCTCGCGCTCCCCCTGCAGCACATGGAGGTCCACCACCGTCTGCCCGTCCACCGAGGTGGTGAACTGCTCCTTGGCCATGGTGGGGATGGTGGTATTGCGCGCGATGAGCACGCTCACGATCCCGCCCAAGGTCTCGATGCCCAGCGACAGCGGCGTGACGTCCAGCAACAGCATGTCGGTGATCCCGCCGGCCAGGATCTGGGCCTGCACCGCCGCCCCCAGCGCCACCACCTCGTCGGGATTGAGCTGGCTGTGCGGCGTCTTGCCGAACAGCGCCTCCACCCGCCGGCGCACCAGCGGCACCCGGGTGGAGCCTCCCACCAGCACCACTTCGTCCACGTCGGCGGGCGCAAGCCCGGCGTCGCGGAGCGCCAGCCGGCAGGGGCCGAGGGTCTGCTCCACGAGGGGGCCGAAGCGCGCTTCCAGATCCTCGCGCGTGATGTCGCGGCGGTAGACGAAGTCGCCGAACGGGATGGCGAGCTGGGTGCGCGCCTCGAAGGACAGGCGGCACTTGGCGGCTTCCGCGGCCAGCCGCAGCTCCTGCCGCGCCTCCGCGTCCCCGGAGAGGTCCGCGCCGTGCGTGGCGTGGATGTCCTCCAGGAGCCAGTCCACCAGCACCCGGTCGAAGTCGTCGCCGCCGAGGTGGGTGTCACCGTTGGTGGCGAGCACCTCGAACACCCCGTCCTTGACCCGAAGGATGGAGATGTCGAAGGTCCCGCCGCCGAGGTCGTACACCGCGATGGTGCCCTGGGCCAGCTTCTGCAACCCATAGGCCAGCGACGCCGCGGTGGGCTCGTTGACGATGCGCAGCACCTCGAGCCCCGCGATGCGGCCAGCGTCCTTGGTGGCCTGGCGCTGGCTGTCATTGAAGTAGGCGGGCACGGTGATTACCGCCTGCTCCACTTTCTCGCCGAGCGCGGCTTCGGCCCGTTGCTTCAGCGCACGGAGGATCTGGGCGGAGACCTCGGGCGGCGTCACCTCGCGCTCCCCTACCCGGATGCGGACCACCTCGGCGGCGGGAATCACCTCGAAGGGCAGATGGGCGAGCTCGCCCTGGACATCCTCGTAGCCCCTCCCCATCAGCCGCTTCACCGAATAAATGGTGCGGGCGGGGTTCCGGACGAGCTGGCGCCGCGCGGCGTCGCCCACCAGCACGCCCTCGGGCGTGTACGCCACGATGGAGGGCAGGAGCGCGCGACCGTCCGCGTCCGGGAGGATCCGGGGCGCGCCACGGTCGACGTAGGCCACCAGGCTATTGGTGGTCCCGAGGTCAATGCCGACGATGTGAGACATGACTCTCCAGATCTTCTCCGAGCGCGTCGCTCAGGTCGTCGATGACGGTGCGCAGATACGCCCGCGCGGCCAGCCGCGCCTTGAACCACTCGAGGAGCGGCCGGCGGTCGGCCCCCGCGCCCAGCGCGGCGTCCCAGTCCGCCGCCCGGCCGATGATGGCTTCCTCCTCCGTGCGCTTCCGCTCCCGCAGGCGCTCCCGCTCCTCACGGAGCTGGGCGCGAGCCGCCTCATCCATGCCCCCCGCCTTGGCTTCCTCGAGCGCCTCCTGCACGTCCATCATCTCGGCGAGGAGCTCCCGGGGCGCGACCGGGCGCTCCGTGGCGCCCTCGCGGGTGTCCCGGCCCTCTTCCAGGGCGATCAGGTACTCCACGCGCGCGAGCGGGTCCCGCAGCGCTCGATAGGCGCGGTTGACCAGGGCGGAGCGGGCAAGCGTCTTCGCCTGCGCGTCCGCGTCCGCGCCCTGATGGAAGTCCGGGTGATGCGCGCGGCTCAACTCGTAGAAGCGCGCACGGAGCGCCTCGCCGTCCACGGTGAGCTTGCGCGGTAGCCCGAACACCGCGAAGTAGTCGTCGATCCCCGTCACCTCACACCTCTCATCAACCTGAAGGGGCCATAAAATACGAACGGGCCCGCCGGGGCCCGTTCGTCGTCGTTCCCGGGGGCCCGACCTAGGCCGAGAACGAGGTCCCGCAACCGCAGCTGGATTTCGCCTGGGGGTTCACGAAGGTGAAGCCGCCCTGCAGCCCCTCCGTCACGTAGTCGAGGGTCGTCCCGTTGAGGTAGAGGTAGCTCTTGGCGTCCACCACCACCGGCACTCCGTCGATCTCGAATGTCTTGTCGTGCTTGCCCTTCTCGGTGTCGAACTCCAGCGAGTAGGAGAGCCCGGAGCAACCGCCCCCCTTGACGCCCATGCGGAGGAAGACCTGCTCCAGCTTCTGCTCCTCCATGAGCTTCTTCACCTGCTTCGACGCCTTCTCGGTCAGGATCACCGCCATATGGATGTGCCTCCTCGAATGGGACTCGACCCGTCCTTAGGACGCGCCGGCGTCCGCTCCCGCTTCCGCCTTGGCCCACTTATCCTTGTAGTCGGTGAGCGCCGCCTTGATGGCATCCTCCGCCAGCACGGAGCAGTGGATCTTCACCGGGGGCAGCTTCAGCTCATTGACGATGTCGGTGTTCTTGATCTTGGCCGCCTCGTCCACCGTGCGCCCCTTCAGCCACTCGGTGGCCAGGCTCGACGAGGCGATCGCGCTGCCGCAGCCGAAGGTCTTGAACTTCGCGTCCTCGATGACCCCCGTCTCGACGTTGACCTTGATCTGGAGCTTCATGACGTCGCCGCACTCCGGCGCCCCCACCAGCCCTGTCCCCACTCCCGGGGTGTCCTTGCCGAAGGACCCCACGTTCCGCGGGTTGTTGTAGTGGTCGACCACCTTTTCGCTATAGGCCATGGCTCATCCGCCTCCTGATCGGCGCCGGCGCCGCTATTCAGCCTTCCACTTGATGGTCTTGAGATCCACGCCTTCCTTGGCGAGCTCGTAGAGCGGCGACATTTCGCGGAGCCGCTGCACCACGTCCACCGTGCGCGCCGCCACGAAGTCCACCTCTTCCTCGGTGCTGAACCGGTGCAGGCCGAAGCGGATGGACGAGTGCGCCAGCTCCGCGTTCACCCCGAGCGCCGAGATCACGTAGGAGGGTTCGAGGGTCGACGACGTGCAGGCAGAGCCGGAGGCCAGGGCCACTTCCTTGTTGAGCCCCATCAGCACCGACTCCCCCTCGACATAGGCGAAGGAAATGTTGAGATTGTGGGGCAGCCGCCGCTCGGGATGACCGTTGAGGAACGCCTCGTCCACCCGGGACAGGATGGCGTCCTGCAGCCGGTCCCGCAGCCCGGCCAGCCGCTTCGACTCGTCCGGCATCACCTCGCGACAGATCTCGGCCGCGCGGCCGAAGCCCACCGCCAGCGGCACCGGCACCGTGCCCGACCGCATTCCGCGCTCGTGGCCGCCGCCGTCGATCATCGGCGCCAGCCGCACCCGCGGGCCCTTCCGCCGGACGTAGAGGGCTCCCACGCCCTTGGGTCCGTAGAGCATGTGCGAGGTCGAGGACAGCAGATCGATCCCCATCGCCTCCACGTCCACCGGCACCTTGCCCACCGCCTGAGTGGCGTCGGTATGGAAGACGATGCCCTTTTCCTTGGCGAGCGCGCCGATGGCCGCGATGTCCTGAACGGTGCCGATCTCGTTATTGGCGAGCATCACCGAGATCAGGATGGTCTTGTCCGTCAGGGCGGCGCGAATCGCCTCGGGATCCACCAGGCCGTCGGCGCCCACCGCGAGATAGGTCACCGCGAATCCCTGCCGCTCGAGCCGCTTGCACACGTCGAGCCCCGCCCGCTGCTCGATGGCGGTGGTCACGATGTGATTGCCCTTCTCGCGGTACATCTCGGCCACGCCCTTCAGCGCCAGGTTGATGGACTCGGTGCCCCCCGACGTGAAGACCAGCTCCTTGGGGTCGCGGGCGCCGATCAGCTTGGCAAGCTCACCGCGCGCCCGGTCCACTGCGCCCTCCGCCTCCCACCCGAAGGGGTGGTTGCGGCTCGCCGGATGCCCGAACTTCTCGGTGAAGTACGGCAGCATGGCGTCCAGCACCCGCGGGTCCACCGGCGTGGTGGACTGGCTATCCATGAAGATCGGCAGCTTCAACGTCATCGGTCTCCGTCTCCCCTCTCGTCTATCGGGTCGCGGTCAGCGCCGCCACCGGAACCACCGCGTCGGCGCCAAGCTCGGCCAGTGTCATGCCGTCCAGCATCGAGGTGATGCTCGCCTGGATCTTCTGCACGGGCAGCCGCAGGTTGCAGCGCGAGTACTGCGGGCAGTGATCGTCCACCACGCAGCTCGTGATCTGCACCGGCCCCTCGAGCGCCCGCAGCACCTGCCCCACCGTGATGTCGTGCCGCGGGCGGGCGAGGACGTAGCCGCCCTTCGGCCCGTTGTGGCTCACGATCAGCTTCTTCTTGGCCAGCCGCTGGAGGATCTTGGCCAGCAGCTCCGCCGGGATATTGAACTCCTCGGCGATCCGCTTCGCACTCACCGCCGCTTCGTCCGGATGCGCGGCGATGTAGTAGACGGCCATCAACCCGTAGTCGGCCCGCTTCGTGAACCGCAGCATTTCGTGTCCCGACCCCCGGCTATATCCGACCGTTTCTATCGGCGACCGTTATGGTCGGAGTTTGCTCCCCCCGGCCCGGGAAGTCAACCGATTCCTCTATTTTTCCAATGAGACCCAGGCCTCCCTCAGGCGGGCGGCAGCCTCCTCGGGGGCGAGGTTATTGACGTAGATCCCCCCGATACGCTTGAGGCGCTCTGGGCTCGGCAAGATACCGATATGCCAGTGATAATCGTCGGCGAGGGTGGCCCATTCTCCTGGCATCACCTTGGAGGCCCGATTGGGGGCGTTGTAGAGTGCCATTTCCAGGGAGGGGTCCCCCAGCGCGTCGGTGAAGGTCCGGAAGCTGCCCCCGAGCACCCGGGCCAGATCGGCCACCAGGTCGCCGGAGAGCGCATCCTCATAGGCGGCCGCGTGCTGTCGGGGCAGGATCCACGTCTCGAACGGCGCCCGCGCCGCATAGGGCACGACGACCACGAACCGCTCCGTCTCGTGGATCACCCGCTCACGGTCGGCCAGCTCCTGCCGGATGATGTCGCAGTAGATGCAGCGATGCTTGTAGCGGTAGTAGTCGCGCGCCTCGTCGAGCTTGCGACGGCCCTCGTCGAAAATGATGGGAATGGCGGTGAGACGGGAGTAGGGATGCCGGATGCGCGAGGCCGTGCGGGGGTGCCGCCGGGTGACGAGGATGTCGCGGATGGCGAGGTCGCGCTTCAGGTCACGGATCCGCTCGCCGTACATCCAGAGAACCCGCTCCCACTGTGCCTCCGGCATGGTGGCAGGCGTGTCGTCGTGACGCGGGCTCTCCACGATGAGCTCGGTGGCTCCCCGGGGCGTGATCTTGTCATAGAGGCCCACCCCCTCGCGCAAGAGCGGGAGCTCGATGCGAAAATACGGATCGCGCTCGGGGATGGCGCGCACCGACCAGTCCCCACTGTTGGCGGGCGCGCCGTCTTTTCGATAGCACGCGGTCTCGGGCGGCGTGAGCCGCTCATTTCCTGGGCAAAAGGGACACTCGCCCTCATGCGCGCTGGCGCTGCCGGGCGGGCGCACGAGCACCCACTGGCCTCTCGTGGGATCCTTGCGCAACTCGCTCAGGGAAGATTCGCTCGCGGCGGACTCGCTCATGGCCCGGTCACGATAGAGAATGCGCCGCGGCAAGTCAACCGGACGGGTCGCCAGCCCGGTAATTACGACTCGGTAGCGGTGATCCGAGTGGCTCCTTCTTCGACAGGCGCGGCGCGCAAGTGCTCACGGAGTCGGTCGAAAGACGGGCATGATTTTTGTAACGATTACTGTCATGAGTGATTCTCTCGCACGCCTCTACTCCGGCCGGCCGCCTGTCCGCGCCCAGGTCGAGCAGGAAGGGGCCGCGGCGCGCCGCCGGTATCGTCGCGCCCTCATGGCGCTCACGCGGTCGGGCTTGCCGTTCCTCGTGGGCGGCGCCTATGCGCTCGAGCACTACACGACCATTGCGCGGTGGACCAAGGACCTCGACATCTTCGTGCTGCCTGGTGACGTGGACGGCTGCCTGGACGCGCTGACCTCCGCCGGTTTCGAGACGGAGATCGCGTTCCCGCACTGGCTCGCCAAGGCCTATGCGGGCCGCGACTTCATCGACCTGATCTTCAGCTCCGGCAACGGGGTCGCGGAAGTGGACGACGAGTGGATGGCCCACGCCACCCCCGGTCATGTCCTCGGCCTGCCGGTTCCCCTCTGTCCGGCGGAGGAGATGATCTGGTCCAAGGCGTTCGTCGCCGAGCGCGAGCGTTATGACGGGGCCGACATCGCTCATCTCATCCGTGCCTGCCACGCCGGGCTCGACTGGGAGCGCTTGGTCCGACGCTTCGGCGCGCACTGGCGCGTGCTGCTCAGCCATCTGCTGCTCTTCGAGTTCGTGTATCCTTCCGAGCCGGCGCCAGAGGCGCGCCACTGGGCCCGCGTGCTCGCCCGGCGACTCGAGGCGGCCGGGAGCGTGCCCGATGCGAGCGAGCGCATCTGCCAGGGCTCCCTCCTGTCCCGCTCCCAGTACCTCCCCGACATCGTCGCATGGGGATATGGGGACGCGCGGCTGCGCCCGCACGGGCGCATGAGCGAGGAGGCGGTGCAGCAGTGGACGGACGCCATCGACGAGGACGAGGAGGGCCCGCGTGCGCATCGCAGCGGTGGGTGACCTTCACTGCGGCGTCGGGTCGGCGGGAGCCCTGGAGCCATTGTTCGGCGCCATGAGCCGCGCCGCCGACGTGCTCGTCCTCTGCGGCGACCTCACCGATTACGGGCTGCCCGATGAGGCGCAGGTGCTGGCGCGCGAGCTCCAGGTCGCCAGCCCGGCGCCGATGATCGCCGTGCTCGGCAACCACGACTTCGAGTCTGGGGCCGCCGACCAGGTGCGGGGCATCCTCGAGGACGCCGGTGTCCACGTGCTCGACGGCGGCACCCACGTAGTCGGCGGGGTGGGCTTCGCGGGCGTCAAGGGCCTGGGCGGCGGGTTCGGCGAGCGTGCGCTACAGCCCTGGGGCGAGGAGGTCATGAAACGCCTGGTGCACGAGGCGGTGGGAGAAGCGCTCAAGCTCGAATCCGCCCTGGCCCGCCTCCACACCTCGGTACGCGTGGCCGTACTGCACTACTCACCCATCCGCGGCACCGTGGAGGGCGAGCCGCCCGAAATTTTCGCGTTCCTGGGTTCGAGCCGGCTCGAGGAGCCGCTGGTTCGGTACTCGGTCACCCTGGCGCTGCACGGTCATGCGCATCGCGGCTCGCTGGAGGGGCGCATCCGGACCGGCGCGCCGGTGTACAACGTCTGCCTGCCGCTCCTGCGCGCGGCCTTTCCCGGGGAGCCGCCGTTCCGCCTGATCGACCTCGGCGAGATTCCCGAAGTCGAGCCGGCAGCAGCGCCCGCGGCGGGCGTCGGTCTTTAGTGCGGGCTAGTCCTTGAACTGGGACTTCAGCTTGCGCAGGTGCAGCCGCGCCACGTCCACCCAGTCCTTTTCCGCCGGCAGCGGGCCGGCGAGCGCGATGTACCGTTCCCACAAGGAGATGGCCTCCTTGGGATCCACCTTCTCGTAGACCAGGGCCAGGTTGTACAGGGCGCCCGTATTCTTGTCGTCCTGCTCGACCACCTTGCGGTATTCGCCGATCGCGTCCTGGTACAGTCCCTTGTCCTCGTAGACCTCGGCCAGCCCCATCCGCGCCTCCACGTAGCGCGGATCCAGCTCCACCGCCTTCTTGTAGGCAGTGACCGCCTCGAAGTAGAGCTGCTTCTCGCCGTAGTAGATCTTGCCCAGGCTCACATACACGCGCGGATTGAGCGGGTTGTGCACGAGCGCCTTCTGATAGGCGCTGACCGCCCCGTTCACGTTGCCCTTGGCGGCACTGGCGTCCCCGAGCCCCGCGTAGGCGTCGGCGAAGTAGGGCCGCAGCTCGAGCGCCTTGTTGTACGCCTCGATGGCCTGATCGAAGAGCCGGCGGGGCGCGGTCAGGAAGAGATCGCCGAGGGCTTTGTAGGGCTCGGGATAGGTCGGGTCCAGCTGGGTGGAGGCACGGAACTGCGCCGCCGCCTTCCAGCGATTGCCCAGCGTCTGGTGGACGACGCCCAGCCCGTACTGGGACACCACGAACTGCGGATCGAGCTCCACCGCGCGGCCGAGCAACTCCACCGCCGCCTCGTTGCCTTCCTGGGTGCCTCGCTGCGTCGACATCTGGCCCTTGATGTAGGCCTCGTACGCGCGGGCGGACCCGGTGGGGGCGGCGTATTTCTGCACGCGCGCCAGCTCCGCGTCGGTGGCGGGTACCTTGAGGGCACGCAGATACGCGACCGGAATGGTCTTGAGCCGCTCGAGAAGCTCCCCCTCCGGCACCGTCACCGCTTCCAGCGCCCCCTGGGCGGCCTGATCACCCTTCAGCTCGATGAAGCGGGGCTGGAAGGACAACTCCCCGGCGGTCCGACGGACCTCGCCGTACAGCGCGATGTCGGCGTTCAGCGCCCGGGCCGCGGACAGGGCGGATTTCTCGCTCCAGAAGTCCGACTGGGGCACCGTCCTGAGGCGCCCGCGGTCGATCTGGACCAGCGCGGGAACCTGGATGAGCGCGAGCCCCAGGCTTTCCGCCACCGCCTCGCCCAGCCACTGCTCCTCGCGCCCGAGATCGATCGGTGCAAAGGGCAGCACGAGCACGCTGCGGGGCTTGGCCGAAGCCGACGAGGCCCCCAGCAGCAGCAGGCCTCCGAGGAGCGCGCTGAGTACCGTCCGGTTAGGGATCGTGCGGAGTCGCATTTCCGGTCCCCCCTCGACCCCAGAGCCGTCGCAGGGGCGTCACCACCCGGCTCAGCAGGCCAGGTCCGACGCGCCGGAGCGCGATCTCAGGAATCAGCATCGCCGCCACCAGGCCCACGAGCCAGGGCCAGAGCTCCAGGGACAGCCGCGACCGCCGCCGGGCCTGCAGGAAGGCGTCGCGGGGCTGTGCGAGCACCCCACCGCCGGTCAGCTCCGACAGCTCCCGCAACAGCGCCTCGTCCACTCCGAGCTCCTTGAACTCCTGAGAGTACGGTACCACCAGTCCGGCGAGCTGGGAGCCCACCATTTGCTCGCCCCGGCGCTGGGACATGGCGACGAGGTACACGCCCTCCCGCGCGGCGGGGAAGCGCCCGCGATAGCGGCCGGGTCCCACCTGCTCGAGCTCCACCACGCTCCGCTGCTTGTCGGGCGCCACCACACCCACCTGGGAATCGAGGAAGTTGATGAACTCCCCCTTGGGATCCACCGCGTCCACCACGATCTCGCCGGTCTCGTCGTTCCGCTGCACCGCGGCGACGGTGTCGCTGCGCGTCCCCGTGCGCAGCGTCCAGCGCGTGAGCTGCGACCAGAACTTGTTGAACCCGCCCCAGCGCATCCAGAGCACTGCCCACTTCGCCTTGGCGTCCGACGTGAAGGCCGCGGTGCGGCCGAGGCCGTAGCGCCAGGTGGCGAGCAGCGGATCTTCCTGATGCGTGAGCAGGACCATGTCCGCGGTGCCCTTGAGCGAGGTGGCCACGTAGCCGCCCAGCGGCGGCGCGTTCTTCCAGTCGATGTCCTGGATGGCCTCGTGCGCGGGCGAGCCCACCGACGCCTTGAAGGGCTGCTCCACCAGCGAAGCCTTGGAAGCCAGCTGCGTCTCCAGCGTGAAGATGCGCGGGATGGTGGTGTCGTCCTCCGTGTAGTAGAAGCGCCCGCGCCCCCATTTCGCGATGTCGAACATGAGCTGGGCATCGGCGTCCTTGCCGATGGCCACCGAGGACACCGTGATCTTGTCCTTGGCCATTCGCCGGACGAGGCCGGAGAAGTCGCCGCGGGTCATCTGCCCGTCGGAGAGGAAGATCACGTGCTTGAGCAGGGCGGACCGCTCGAAGAGTACCTGGTACGACTCCTTGAGCGCGGGATAGCCGTCCGTCCCGCCGCCCGCCTTGATCGTCGAGATGGCCTGATGGACGGTCCCCTTGTCGCGCGCCGGACGGACAGCCGAGTCCCAGATGAACTCGGTGTCCCAGCTCATGATGCCGACCTCGTTCCGCTCGTCGAGGAGGTCCACCACGAGGTGCGCGGCCTCCTTGGCGATGTCGAGCTTGGTGACCCTGGAGTCGGTGGTCATGGCCATGGAGCCCGACCGGTCGATGGACAGCACCACCGCGAGGCTCGGGATCTCGAGCTTCTGCTTCACCTCCATGGTCACCGGCAGGGCTTCCTCGATGGGGGTGCGGTAGTAGCCGCCCAGTCCGAAGCTTTCCTCGCCCCCCAGCATGATGAGCCCGCCGCCCTGGTCGCGCACGTAGTCCCGGATGTTCTCCATCTGCTTCTTGGTCATCTTCAGCGACGAGACGTTGGACAGGATGATCCCGTCGTATTTCTGCAGCCCCGCCATGTCCTTGGGGATTCGGTCCGGCTCCACCACCTCCACGTCCACGTGCTGGGCGCGCAGGGCGGCGGCAAGCGTCTGGCCCTGCGCCCGATCCTTCTCCGCCAGGAGTACCTGCGGCCGGCCGCGCACCACCACCGTCCCCACCGAGCGATTGTTCTCGTCGATGGTGTCGCCCTCGACCTCGATCGCCGCCTGATAGACGTGGATGCCGCTCTGCTCCAGCGCCTGTCGATAGGTGTAGACGTTCTTGCCCGCGGTCATGCGCACGACCTGTGAGCCGAGGAACTCCCCATTTCGGTAGAGGGACAGGCGCCCCTGGGTGTCGGCCTGGCTCCACGCCACCACCTTGGCCTGGAAGGGCTCGCCGAACTTCACCTCCACCGGCAGCACCATGGACTCCACCACCACTTCCTGCTTGAAGGTGAGCGGAGCGGGAACGTAGTAGACGTCGGCGCCCGCGTCCTTGGCCGCCTGCGCCACCGCGAGGGCATTGCCCGCGTTCTGGCGCCCGTCGGTCAGGAGCACGAAGCGGTTGGCGTGGCCGGGGGGCGCGGTGGCCAGCGCCAGCTGCAGCGCCTGGGCGAGATTGGTCCCCCGCCCACCCACCTGCACCTGCGGGCGATCGAGCTTCGACGAGGGCTTGAGCGCCTGATCCACCACCGCCTCGTCGCCGAAGACGATGAGGCCGGCCTGGTCCCCCGGCTGCAGCGACTGCGCGGCCTGGGCGGCGAAGCGGAAGGCGTTCTCACGCGCGGCGAGGCTCACGCTGTCCGAGACGTCCAGGAGGAACAGTACGTTCAGCCGGTCCACCCAGCGAGGCACGGTGGGCCGCGCGAGGGCAACCACCAGCACTGCCAGGAGCACGCAGCGCAAGCCCAGGGCCCAGCGCTCGCCTGCGGTGAACGGCAGCACCAGCCGCCCCCCGGTCTGGCGCCGCCAGTAGAGAAAGCCTTCCAGGGCGAACACCGCCAGCGCGAAGAGGACGAAGTACGGCCAGAGCTCACGCTGCACGGGAACGGGGGCCGCCTCCGGCCGCGCGCCCTCCACGAAAGTGGGCACGGGCCGCGGAGTGAGATCCGACTCGTCCCCGGTCCCGATGTTGACCGCCACCCGCGTCTCGCCGCGGGAGGTGGTCACCCGGTACACGCCCACCTCGTCCGTCTCCGTGTAGCTGGCGAGCCCGCGGGTGACCTGGGCCTGGACCACGCGCCCGGAGGGCGTCTTCACGGTGGCGCTCGTCACCCCGTGCTCGACGGGAAGCAGGATGGACTGCCCGGTGGCGAGCTGGAGGCTCGACTGGTCCAGTCCCGCCGGGTGCAGCCAGCGCAGGCTCTTCGACAGCATGAGCGGGAAGGCCACCCGCAGCGGGAAGTCCGAGCGGAACAGGTCGAAGCCGAAGAACACCGCCTTCCGATCGCGCTCCTCGAGGAGATAGATGAGCGGGCCGCCCTGCGCCTCCACGAGCGTCTTCCCGGGCGCGAGGGGCCGCACTCGCATCGCCTCCTCGATGGCCACCTTGGCGAAGTCGATCTGCCGCATGATCGGGTGGTTGCGGTCCCAGTCCATGATCACGGGCGACTCGAGCCGGCCCAGCACCTCGATGGGCACATCGCCGGGGGCGGCGTTGACCAGCACGAAGCGCCCGTTCCCGACGCGGGCCGGATTCACCCCGTCCACCACCACCACGTCGAAGCTCTCCATGCCGCCCTGATACGCGTCCGGTGTCCGCACCTCGAGCTTCACCTGCGGGTCGGTCTTGAGCACCTTCTCGAGGAAGAGGTTGCCCGGGCTCACCAGGAGGACGGCGATGTCGCGCGGCGGCGGAATCACCGCGTAGGCGGCGTTGTCGGCCTCGAGGTCGTCCGACACGTTGAGCCGCGCCCGCACCACGCCGCCGCCGGGGTGGCTGAAGGGCAGCACCACCGCGCGGCGGACGTTCGGCTCGAGCGTGAGCGACTTCTCGGCGATGAGATCGTTGTCCAGGTGCAGGGTGAAGGAGAGGGACTGCGTCTCGCCGGAGAAGTTCACCACCGAGAGGAAGGCCTGGGAGTCGAAGGCCCCGAAGTAGTTCCGCCGGACGGCGAGATTGGTGATGGCCACGTTGCGCCCGCGCTGCCCCACCGCCGTCCAGCGCACGCGGACATCGTCGCCCTGCCCCTTCACCGCCTCCGGGTGCGCGCCGTCGGTGAAGACGTGGATCTCCGCGCGCGCGTCGGGTCCCACCAGGGCCCGCGCGGTGCGGATGCCGTCCCCCAGCCGGTTCGGCAGGTCGCGGGCGTGCGCCCCGCGCACCGCCCCCACCACCTCGTTGCGGTCGCGCGTGAAGGGCGCGAGCACCTTGGGCTGCACCCCCGCCTCGATCACCATGACCTCGGCGCCCTCGCCGAGGCGGCTCACCAGGCCGAGGGCCTCGCGCTGGGCGTGCGCGAACCGTGAGGGCGAGAGGTCGGTGGCCTTCATGGAGGCCGAGGTGTCGAGCACCACCACCACCCGCTTGGCCCCGTACCCGCTCACCGTCACGACCGGCCGGGCCAGCGCGAGGGTGAGCGCGATGAGAGCCAAGATCTGCAGCAGCATCAGCGGGTCGCGCTGGAGGCGCTGGAAGAAGGCGGAGGCCTCGCGGTCACGCAGGGCGGGGTCCCAGAGGAGGAGGCTCGACACCCGCTGCGGCCGGCGCCGCACCTTCAAGAAATAGAGAAGCAGGAGCGGGACCGCGAGGGTCGCGAGCAGGAGCGAGAGCGGCGAGAGGAAGCTCATCCGACCAGGAATCCCTTGAGCTGACGGAGCATGAACTCCTCCACCGGAGTATCGGTCACCACCCGGTGATAGCCGATTTCGTTTGCGCGGCAGAAAGCCTCGGCCCTCTCGAGGAACTCCCGCAGCCGCTGCCGGTACACGCGCAGCGCGTCCGCGTCGAGGGTGAGGTCGCGTGTCTCGCCCGTCTCGGCGTCCTCCAGCCGCAAGTCCCCGCCCCAGCCCGGATTCATCTCCTCCGCCGCCAACAGGTGGATCACGTGCACGTCGTGACGGCGCTCCAGCAGCCCGCGGAGCCCGCGCTCATAGCCGCCCGGGTCCATGAGATCCGAGATGAGGACGGCGAGCCCGGCCTCGCGGGTGCGCAGACGCCACGCGGCGAGGCCCTCGTTGAGCGAGGTCCCGCCGGCCGGCCGGACGCGAGACAGGAAATCCAGGAGCGGCAGCACCTGGCCGCGGCCCCGGGTCGGGCTCCAGCCCTCGGCGATGCGCTCTCGCACCACGCCCACCCCGACGCGCTCGAGGTTCACCAGGCCGACGAAGCCCAGCGCCGCCGCCAGTCGCGCGCCGTAGTCAAGCTTGCTCGGCGCGCCGAAGCTCATGGAGGCGGAGGCATCGAGGAGGAGGTTCAAACAGAGATCTTCCTCGTCCACGAAGAGCTTGACGTAGAGCCGGTCGAGCCGCGCGTAGATGTTCCAGTCCACGTAGCGAAGGTCGTCGCCGTGTCCGTACGGGCGGTAGTCGGAGAACTCGACGCTGATGCCCTTGCGGGGGCTGCGCCGCTCGCCCTTGACCCGGCCGCGGAACGCCCGGCGCGACAGCAGCGCCAATCGCTCCAGCTGCGCGAGGAAGTCCGCGGAGAGGAGCTCCTGCCCGCGGGAGGCGATCGGCACGGGGCTACTTCTCGTCCAGTGACTGGAAGTACTGCTTGACCTGGCTCTGGTAGTCCCGCGGCACCTGCTCGCGGGCGATGGCCTCTTCCATCATCTTGCGGTACTGGCCCACCACGCCGAGGTACTGAAGCCGCGACGGCGTATTGGCCCCCTTGCCGAGGAGATTGGTGTCCATGCCTTCCTTGCGGCCCGGCCGCGACTGCCCCTCGACGCCCACGTCGAAGGGATTGGCGCGCAGCCGCTGGGTGGGATCGCCCTTGGGGTTGCCGCTCTTGCCTTTGCCCGGAAACAGCCCCTCGCCCTCGGGGAAGTCGCCCTCGTCCCCCGGCCCCGGCTGGCCCTGCCCGCGCTGATTCCCCCGCTGGCCGCCGCGCCGCTCGCTCTCGCGGCCGCCGCGAAGCCCCTTGCCGTCGGAGCCCTTTTCCTCCATGGAGCGGAGCTTGTTCAGCGCGCGCTCCATGGCGTCCATGGCCTTGTCGCTCTGCCCCTGCTCGAGGGCTTCCATCCCCTCGCCGATCTCGCCGCTCCAGGGATTCTGGCCGCCGCCCTTCCGGCCGAGCTTCTCCATCTCGTTCAGCAGCTCGCGCATCTTGTCGGGCGAGAACTGGTTGCCGCCCATGGCCCCGCGCAGCTCTTTCGCCCGCTGGAACATCGCCTTGCTCTGGCTCTGGGTGAAGTCGCGCTGGAGATCGGGAAGCCGGTCCACCTGCTCGAGCATCCGGATCCGCTCGTCGCCCTTCTTGACGAAGGCGTTGAAGTCGGGGCTCTTGGAGCCCAGCGAGGTGTCCTTGAACACGGCGGCGAGATCGCCGGACTGGGTGGGACCGGCGCCGCCCTGGCGGGGCGCCACCGTGCGCTCCTGCATGTCGGCCCGCGGAAGCGGCTCACGCCGGGTCGCCGCCTTGCGCTCGTCCGACTCGATCTTGCCCCCGCGGTCGGCAGGCTTGGCCTCGTCCTCCTCCGACTTCGCGGTGAAGTCCGGCAGGCCGGCGGTGGGCAGCGGGATGGGCGGGGCCAGCGCCAGCACCAGCCCCAGGGCCAGGGGCAGGGGGACGAGCTTCGCCTCGCGGGGCAGGATCCGCGGCACCACGCGCCGGCCGTCGCGTGCCTCCACGCGCGCCAGGGTGTCGGTCAGCAGCCCATCGACCAGCGGCGTGCGCTCCGGATGCTCCGCCCACTCGATCGCGGTGGCGACGCGGTCCTGGAAGCCGAAGCCGCGATCGGCGAGGCGGGCGGCCTCGGTGGGCGTGACCTTCCGGAAGAAGCCCCAGAGCCCGCCGGCAAGGGCCCCCGCCAGCAGAAGCGCACCGGCGATCACGAAGGCCAGCGCGCCCAGCGACTCGCGAAACACCAGCGGGACGGCGGCCGCCACCGCCCCGGCGAACAGGCCGCGAAGCGCCCAGAATTCGGCGCGCCGCATGCGCACCTCGCGCATGACCTGCTCCACCAGTCGCTCGAGGATCCTCGGATCGGGCATCCCGTCCCTCCCCCGTATCGCGGCAGACGCCGGGCGTCCCGCGCTTATCGGACGAACGCGTCCTTGCCGGTGGTGCTCAGCGACTCCGCCGCCTCGACCAGCTGATCGATCAGGGTGTCCGCGTCCACGCCCTCCGCCTCGCCCTCGAAATTCAGGATGAGGCGATGCCGGATGGCCGGCAGGGCCATGGCGCGGAGATCCTCCACGCTCACGTTGTAGCGGCCCTCGGATAGTGCGCGCACCTTGGCGCCGAGCACCAGGGCCTGCGCGCCGCGAGGGCTGGCGCCGTAGCGAACGAACCGCCGCGCCGCCTCGGGCGCCCGGTCCCACTGGGGGTGGCTGGCCAGCACGATGTAGGAGGCCAGCTCGCGCACGTGGGCGGCCAGCGGAACTTCCCGCACGAGCTCGCGGAACGCCATCACCTCGGGCCCGGTCATGACGCGCTGGACCTCGACCTCGCGGGGCCGGGTGGTCCGGTCGATGATCTCCGTCAGCTCCTCGAGCACGGGATAGCGGACCCGCAGCTTGAAGATGAACCGGTCGAGCTGCGCCTCGGGGAGCGGATACGTCCCCTCCATCTCGATGGGGTTCTGAGTGGCGAGGACGAAAAAGGGCATGGGCAGCGGATGTGCCGTGCCCGACACGGTGACATTGCCTTCCTGCATCCCCTCGAGGAGGGCCGACTGCGTCTTGGGCGTGGCGCGGTTCACCTCGTCGGCGAGGAGGATGTGGCCGAAGATGGGGCCCCGCTGGAACTGGAAGTGCTTCCGCCCGCCCGCGTCCTCCGCGATGATGTTGGTGCCGATGATGTCGCCGGGCATCAGGTCGGGCGTGAACTGGATCCGCGAGAACGTGAGGTCCAGGCACTCCGATAGGGTCTTGATCAGGAGCGTCTTGCCCAGTCCCGGCACCCCTTCGAGGAGCACGTGGCCGCCGGCGAAGAGCCCGACGAGGACCTGGTTCACCACGTCGTCGTGGCCGACGATCACCTTCTGCATCTCCGCGCGGAGCGCCCGGAAGGCCTGGACGAAGGCCTCGACGCGCTGCTCCTGGGTTCCGGACGGCTGCGGGGACTGCGCCATGAAGAGCCCCTTTCCCGAACTGGTGATGGGGAGGCCGACTGAAATTTGACCCATCATATGGGTGGTTCCCCGACCCGTCAACCCGATGCGCGGTAGGGACGCCGAAAAGCTGCCCCTACTGCGCACCAGAAAGGGAGAAAATCCCGGCCGGCCGGAAGCGCCGCGCCCCGGAACGACGTCTCAAGAGGCAGGAACGGGGAGTGGGGCCTGTGTTAAGGTGACTTCCGCGTACACGGGCGCGAACGGGCCGATCGCGATCGGCAAACCCTCAACGGGGAGAGCGATGCCGGAGCAGCCGATGAACCTGGACTGCCGCGAATGCATGGACCTCCTGTGCGACTACGTGGACGGGAGCCTTCCGAAGCATCAGGCCGAGCTCCTCGAGTGGCATCTGGAAGGGTGCTCGCCGTGCGTGACCTTCGTGAATACCTATAAGGGGACGGTGGACGCGGCCCGGCGGCTCCGCGAGACCACGCTCCCCCCCGAGCTGCAGCAGAAGCTCGTCGCCTTCCTCAAGCGCTCCGCGCGCGCCTAGCCCTCCGGCGCACGATCCGCCGCCCTCAGGCGCCGAGCTCCCGCGCCGTCAGCTTGTAGCGGAACGAATCCGGGTCCAGGCTGTCTCGCCGCTCCCCGCTCACCTCCGCCTGGGGATACATGAAGAAGCCCAGCGCGTCGCCCGTGGAGCCCGGCAGCTTGATGTCATGGGCGTAGTTGTAGGCCAGCCAGTTCATCTCCCACTGGCCGAACAGCTTGGCGCGGGCCTTGAGCACGGCCGGGTCGGTCAGCGGCAATCCGCCGCGCTCCTCCAGGACCACTTTCCGCACGTCCGCGGGGTCCACCGGCACCCAGCCGAAGCCGGTCAGATAGGACTCGGCCCGGCAGTGCTGCGCCTTCGTGATCTCGCCGCTCTTGCCGAGGCTCTTGAACTCCGCCGAGTCGGCCACCCGCACGCCGTACACGTCGCGCGACGGAACGCCCACCGACCGCGCCAGGCCGACGTACAGCGCGTTGAGGTCGGCGCACTTGCCGCTCAGGTTGCCGGACTCGAGCATGGCGCGGATGTCGCCGATCCCGCAGCCGCGCACCTTGGGATCGCGGAAGGTGTTGTCCACGATCCACTCGTACAGCGCGCGCGCCTTGTCCAGATCGGACTTCTGCCCCTTGGTGATCTCGCGCGCCGTCTTCTGGACGATTCCGTCGGTGGGCATGAGCCGCGTGGGCTCGAGATAGCGCGCGAGCACTCGGCGGTCCTCGCGGACATCGGCCGGCCGGGACAGGTCCACCGCGCGATCGCGCGTGGCGAAGCGCGTGGTCACCTCGACCACCGGCGCCGTCGCACCCGCCTCCCACTCCGCATGGAAGATGCCCGCGCCATACTTGTCCTCGCGGACGACGCGGCCCACCTTGGCATTGCCGGTCCAGGTCTGGCCGAGATTCTTGAAGTAGTCGGTGTCCGCGGTGAGCGGCAGCGGTAGCCACGTGCGCACCGTCCCGGTCGGGTTCAGGATCTCCGCGCGCGTGACGACCTCGAAGGCCCGCCAGCGCGTGCCCTCCGACGCGCTCTGCGCGAGGGCGCGCCGCGCCCCGCCCGTTCCCGCCGCCAGCGCGACCGACGCGGCCAGTCCCGTCCTCAAGAACGCACGACGCCTCATTCGAAGGAGCCTCCTGGTGATGTGACTCGTGCTCGTCATGGTACGAACCTGCCCGGACAAGTCCAATTGGCTGTTTCGATGGGAATCGCGCGGCGGATAGGGCGCGTCTATCGCCGCGAAGGCGAACGGCGGCGGGATTGGTGTCCGGCCTAGCCGGGATCGGCCTCGAGAAAGATTCGAAACGCCTCCGCCACCGGCGAGCGTATCCGGTCCTTGTGGGTCACCACGTGGAACGCGCGAGTGATGGCGAGATCCTTCACCTGGAGGCAGATGAGCCAGCCGGCCCGGCACTCCTCCTCCACCGCGCGGCGCGAGAGGATGGTGATGCCCATCCCCGCCTTCACTGCCTGCTTCACGGCCTGGCTCGAGCCCATCTCGCCGACCACCCGCAGCGCGCCCAGGTCGACCCCGGCGCGCTCGAGCGCGGCCTCCAGCGCGGCCCGCGTGCCGGACCCCGCCTCGCGGATGAGCAGCGGCTCCCGCGCCAGCTCCGCCAGCGTGATCTCCACGCGCCCGGTCCAGGGATGCCCCGCGGGCGCCACCACCACCTCCTCGTCGGGGAGGAGCTCGCGAAACTCGAGCCCGCGCCGCGGCAGGCGCGCCCCCACCACCGCCACCTCGACCCGGCCCTCCGCCACCCAGTCCGTCACGCCCCGGCTGTCGCCGATGAGCAGGGTCGTCGAGATGTCCGGGAACTTCTCCTTGAACCGGCCCAGGATGGCGGGAAGGATGTATTCCCCCGGGATGGTGCTCCCGCCGACGACCAGGACGCCGCTCATCCGGCCCTGGAACGCGTCCATCGCCTGCCGCGCCTCGCGCGCGAGGGTGAGCATGCGCCCCGCGTACGAGAGCAGCAGCTGGCCGGCCCGCGTGACGCCGGCGCCGCGCCCCAGCCGGTCGAGCAGGCGCACGCCGAGCTCGTCCTCGAGGGAGCGGATATGCTCGGACACGGTGGGCTGGGTGAGATGCAGCGCCTCGGCGGCGCGGGAAAAGGAGGCGAGCTCGGCCACCTTGGTGAAGATCTCGAGCTGGCGCAGATCCATGGCGGTCGAGTATAGAAGCGGGCCCGGAGGCTGTCCAGCGGCCTTCCACCCGCGCCGGACTCAGCCGAGCAGGGACTCGGCGGCCTCCATGAACCCTTCCGCGAGCGTCGGATGGGCGTGGATGGTCGCGGCCACGTCCTCGGCCAGGAGCGCATTCTCGACCGCGAGCGCCCCCTCGGCGATCAGCTCCCCCGCCCCGGGCCCCACGATGCCCACGCCGATGAGGCGCCCGGTGGCGACCTCGGCCACGAGCTTGGTGAGGCCGTCGGCGCGCCCGAGCGTGGCGGCGCGTCCGGAGGCGGCCCAGGCGAAGCGTGCCACCCGCACCTCGCGGCCGGCGGCGCGCGCCTCGGGCTCGCTCATCCCGCACCACGCCACCTCGGGATCGGTGAAGACCACCGCGGGCACGACGACATTGTCGAAGGCGGCGGGCCGGCCGGCGATCACCTCCGCGGCCACCTTGCCCTGGCGCATCGCTCGGTGCGCGAGCATCGGCTCGCCGGTGACGTCCCCGACGGCGAAGATGCGCGGGTCGTCCGTGCGACAGTGCCCGTCCACCGTGATGAGTCCGCGTCCGTCCACGCGTGCCCGCGTCGTCTCGAGGCCGAGCTCCGCGCTTCGCGGGCGGCGCCCCACCGCCACGAGCGCGCGGTCGTACCGCTCCGGGCGCCCGCCCAGCGTCGCCTCCACCTCCGCGCCCACCTCGCGGAGGCTCTCGATGCGCGTCCCCAGCCGGATCTCCGCGAACTGCTTTGCGATGTGTCGGGCCAGCGGCTGCACGAGGTCGCGATCGACACCGGGCAGCACGCCCTCCGCCATCTCGACGAGCGTGACCCGGCTCCCCAGGGCGGCGTAGACCTGCCCCAGCTCGAGCCCGATATAGCCGCCCCCCACCACCAGGAGCCGCTCCGGCACGTCGGGCACCTCGAGCGCGGCGGTCGAGTCCATGATGCGCTCACCCGCCGTCACGCCGGGCAGCGTGGCCGGCTCGGAGCCCGTGGCCACGATGGCGTGGCCGAAGCGGATGGTCTGCGGCGCCTCGCCCTCCACCCGCAGCGTCCGTGAGCCCTCGAAGATCCCCCGTCCGGTCACCAGCTCCACCTTCTTGGCGCGCGCCACGCCGGCGAGCCCCTTGGCGAGCTTGCCCACCACGCGCTCCGTCTTCCACTTCCGCAACGGGTCGAGCGCAAATCGCGGCGGGCCGAACTCCACGCCGAGCTCGCGGGCACGCTCCACCTCGGCGACGACGTGGGCGACGTGGAGCAACGCCTTGGAGGGAATGCAGCCCTCGTGGAGACAGGCCCCGCCGAGGCGCCCGTCGCCGTCCACGATCAGCGTCTCGAGCCCGAGGTCGGCGCAGCGGAACGCGGCGGAGTAGCCTCCGGGACCGCCGCCCACCACCACCACGTCCACCTCGCGCACGAGATCGCCCATGACCATGACGCGACTCGCTCAGAGACCGAGCAGCAGCCGGCCGGGCGTCTCGAGCAGCGCCACGATCTCCGCGGCGAAGCGCGCCCCGTCGGCGCCGTCGGCGACGCGGTGGTCGAAGGTGAGCGTGAGCGGCAGCAGGAGGCGCGGAACGATGACCCCGTCGCGCACCACCGGCTCGAGGCGCGCGCGCGCCAGCGCCAGGATCGCGACCTCGGGATAGTTGATGATGGGGATGGCGCCGGTGCCGCCCAGCGGGCCGATATTGGTGACGGTGAAGGTGCCGCCGCGGAGATCGTCCAGGGCCGCCTTGCCCTCGCGCACGCGCTGCGCGAGCGCGGCCAGCTCGCGGGCCACCTCCAGCACCGGCTTCTGGTCCACGTCGCGCAGCACCGGCACGATGAGGCCGCGGTCCGTGGCCACCGCCACGCCGAGATGGTAGTGGCGCTTGAGGACGAGCTCGCCCGCGCCGGGGTCGAGGCTCGCGTTGAAGACGGGGTGCTTGGTGAGCGCGGTGGCCACCGCCTTCAGGAGAAAGCTCGTGAGCGTGAGATAGATCCCCTGCGCGCGGGCGGGCTCGAAGCCGCCGCGCACCACCGCGTCGAGCTCCGTGATGTCGGCGCGGTCGAAGTGCGTCACGTGGGGGACGAGCGCCGCCGAGAGCGCCATGCGCTCGGCGATGGTCCGGCGGAGGTGCGTGAGCGGCACGCGCTCCACCGGACCCCATTGCTCGAAGCGCGGCAAGGGCGGCGGCTGGAGCCCCACCGCGGCGAGCGGCCGCGCGGGACCGGCGGGCCGGGCCGGCTCCGTCGGCACGCTGGACACCGTTGAACGAGGGGACGGTGCGACGGGCGAGGCCGGCGCGCCGGCGCCGCCGCCGGCCGCGGCGCGCACGTCCGCGTCGGTGATGCGGCCCGCCGGGCCGCTCCCCGTCACGGAGGCGAGATTCACCGCCAGCTCGCGCGCCAGCCGCCGCGTGGCGGGCGTCGCCGGGGGCGGTCCGCCGTCCGTGCGGCGCGTGCCGGCGGTCGCCGGGGCCGCGGCGATGGGTACGGCCGCAGTGGCAGGCGCCGGCGCGGCGGGCGCCGCGGTGGCGCGGCTCGGCGCGGGCGCGGCCGCCGCCGGGACCACTTTCGCGTCGGCGAAGCTGACCAGCACGGCGCCGACCTTCACCGTCTGGCCGGGCTGGACGTGCACCCGCTCCACGCGCCCCGCCATGGGGGACGGGATCTCCACCTGCGCCTTGTCGGTCTCGACCTCGAGGAGGGGCGCGTCCTCCGCGATCACATCGCCCTCGCGTACCAGCACCTTCACGATCTCGGCCTCGGTGAGTCCCTCCCCGAGATCGGGCAGCTTGAAGTCGCGCGACATGGCTCGCGCCGCCTAGAAGGCCAGCGTCTCGCGGGCGGCGGCCACCACCCGCGCGGCGTCGGGGACATTGGCCTTCTCGCGCGCGAACCCGGGGAACGGGATGTCGTAGGCAGTGACGCGCCGGATGGGCGCCTCCAGCGAGAGGAAGGCCCCCTCCTGGATGGAGGCGGCAATCTCCGCGCCGGGGCCGAAGCTCCGCGGCGCCTCGTGCACGATCACCGCCCGCCCCGTCTTCCCCACCGAGGCCACCAGGGCCTCGCGGTCGAGCGGCGAGACCGTGAGGAGATCGACGATCTCGGCCTGCACGCCATCCTCCTGCTCGAGCGTGTCCGCGGCCTCCCGCGCGACGCGCACCATGGCGCCATAGGCCACGAGGGTAAGGTCTCCCCCCTCCCGGTCCACGCGGGCCCGGCCCAGGGGCATGGTCTCCGGCTCGTCCGGCACCTCCTCCTTGGCCGCGTGATAGAGCGCCTTGGCCTCGAAGAAGATGACGGGGTCGGGGTCGCGAATGGCCGCCGCCAGCAGGGCCCGGGCATTGCGGGGGCTCGAGGGCACCACCATCTTCAGCCCGGGGATGTGGGCGTAGAACTGCTCCTCGCTCTCCGAGTGATGCTCGAGCGCGCGCACCCCGCCGCCGTACGGCATGCGCACCACCAGCGGGACCTGGAAGCGCCCCTGAGAGCGCTGGCGGAAGCGCGCGACGTGATTCTCGATCTGGTGGAAGCACTGGAAGGCGAAGCCGGAAAACTGGATCTCGCAGACGGGGCGCAGCCCGTACAGTGCCATGCCCACCGCGGTGCCCACGATGGCGGCCTCGGCCAGGGGACTGTCGATCACGCGCCGCGAGCCGAACTGCCGCTGCAGGTCGTCGGTGACGCGAAACACGCCGCCGTCCACGCCCACGTCCTCACCCAGGATGAGGACGTCGGGATCACGCTCCATCTCCTGCTGGAGCGCGACGTTCAGCGCCTTCACCATGTTGAGCTTGGTCATCGTCTGGTCGTCCGCTGCCCGCGCATGGGCACGGGGGCGGGCGGCTCGTCGCCGTCGGCGGCCGCGGCGGGCGCGGGCGCGCTCGCGCGCAGCCGCGCCGCCACCTCCGCGCGCTGGGCTTCGACATTGGCCGGCGGCGCGCCATACGCGTGGTCGAACATGGTCAGGGGATCGGGCGGCTCCGCGGACTCGAAGCGGGCCACCGCGGCGGCGATCTCGGCGTCGATGTCCGCCTCGACACCGGCCACCATGATGTTCCGCTTCTCGAGATAGGCGGTGAAGCGCGTGAGCGGATCCTTGCGCTCCCAGGCCGCCACCTCCTCCTGCGAGCGGTACTTGGTCGGATCGTCGGCGGTGGTGTGGACGCCGAGCCGGTAGGTGACGCACTCGATCAGGGTGGGGCCGTCACCCGCCCGCGCGCGATTCACCGCGTCCCGGCTGGCGACATACGTCGCCAGCACGTCGTTGCCGTCCACCTGGATTCCGGGGAAGCCGTAGGCGAGCGCCTTCTGGGCGAGGGTCGCGGAGTGCGTCTGCTTCTTGAGCGGCACCGAGATCGCCCACTGGTTGTTCTGGACCACGAAGACGATCGGCACCGACCAGACGCCGGCGAAGTTCAGCGCCTCGTGGAAGTCGCCCTCCGAGGTGGCGCCGTCGCCGCAGTACGCCATCACCACCGCGTCGTCGCCGCGATACTGGATCGCGTAGGCCAGCCCCACCGCGTGGGGCAGCTGGGTGGCCACCGGGATGCACACCGGGAGGTCATGCTGCTCGGGGCCGGGCTGGCCGCCTTCCAGGTGCCCCGAATAGAGGAGGAGCATCTTCTCGATCGACCAGCCGCGCCAGATCATGGCCGCGGTCTCGCGGAAGGAGGGCACCATCCAGTCGGTGGGGCGAAGCGCGAACACGCTGCCCATCTGCGCGGCTTCCTGCCCCTTGATCGGCGCGAAGGTGCCGATCCGTCCCTGGCGCTGCAGCCGGACCATCCGCTCGTCCAGCCGCCGGCCGAGGACCATGGCGCGGTAGAGGTGCCGGAGCTCATCGGCGGTGAGCGCGGGGTCGAGCGCCTCGTCGAGATTGCCATCACTGTCCAGCACGGACAGGTGCTCGATGGGGTACCGCGGCTCGACAGTGGTCCTCGGCATGGAGGTCTCCCGGAAAGAAAAAGGGGCCCGCGGGGGCCCCCTGGACTAATCGGACCGACGCGCGATCGCTAGTGACACCCGCAGCCCCCGCCGCAGCAGCCGCCGCCCCCCAGGGGCGCGGCGCCGCCCGAGGGCGCGGAGCCCGCGGACACCGCGGTACGCGCGCGGAAGAGCGACAGCCGCTTCATCACCCGCTCGGCGCCGCAGGCCGGGCAAGCCACCGCGGTGCTGCCGTTGACGAGCTTCTCGAACTCGCGGTCGCAGGTCAGGCAGGTGTACTCGTAGATCGGCACCGCTATTCCCCTCCGCGCTGGACGTAGCTCTTCACGAACTCCTCCGCGTTCTCCTCGAGGATGTCGTCGATCTCGTCCAGGAGATTGTCGAGATCCTCCTTCAGCTTCTTGCCCTTCTTGGCGAGCTCGCCGCTTCCCGCGCCGGACTCATCGCCTTCCGCCGGCTTGCTCGGCCTCGTTTCCTTCTTCTTCTGCTCTGCCATGGGACCTTACCTCCTGGCCTCCTCGCGCGAGGCCGGCACGCGGGCTAGACCGTGGGGAGCACGATCCCCTGCTGGCCCTGGTACTTCCCCTGCCGATCCGCGTACGACGTCAGGCACGCCTCGTCCGACTCGAAGAACAGCACCTGCGCGATGCCCTCGTTGGCGTAGATCTTCGCGGGCAGTGGGGTGGTATTGCTGATTTCCAGCGTCACGAACCCTTCCCACTCGGGCTCGAAGGGAGTCACGTTGGTGATGATGCCGCACCGGGCGTAGGTGGACTTCCCCACGCAGATGGTGAGGACGTTGCGCGGGATCTTGAAGTACTCGACGGAGCGCCCCAGCGCGAACGAGTTGGGGGGGATGATGCAGACGTCCCCCTGGAAGTCGACGAACGAGCGGGGATCGAAGGCCTTGGGATCCACGATGGTGTTGTTGATGTTCGTGAAGATCTTGAACTCGTCGGAGATTCTCAAATCATACCCGTAGGAGGAGACGCCGTACGAGATCATGCCCTTGCGGACCTGCCGATCCTCGAAGGGCTTGATCATGCCCTGCTCGAGGGCCAGCTGCTTGATCCACCGATCGCTCTTGATCACGTCCGATCGCTCTTTCTCACGTCATGGCCCCCAGTGCATCTCACTACGGTCATGGTACTGCCGCCCCCGAGAGGGAGTCAAGCAACCGGCTCGCAGGTGACGCCGGTGACGTCCACCGCCAGCGTCACCGCGCGCCCGGCGGTGCCGGTCTCGCGCAGGGCCGCCTCCATGGCGGCGCTCACCGCGTCGCCGGGGCCCGCCACCGGGGCGAGGAGGGAGGGCCCCGCGCCGCTGAGCACGCAGCCGAGCGCGCCGGCGCCGCGCGCCGCCGCCACCGCGGCGGGCAGCCAGGGAAAGAGGCGCCAGCGCTGCGGCTGGTGCAGGCGGTCATCGAGCGCCGCCGGGAGGAGATCGAGACGCCCCGCGCTCAGGGCGCCGAGGAGCAGGCCCATCCGCTGGAGGTTGAACACGGCGTCCGCGCGCGACACCGAGGCGGCGAGCACGGCGCGGGCCTCCTCGGTCGAGCCTTCGATCTCCGGGATGAGCACCACCCATCGGATGGTGGGCGGCACCGGCAGCGACAGCGCGACCACGCGGTCGCCGGAGTGACAGGACACGGTGAGCCCGCCCAGGAGCGCGGCGGCCACGTTGTCCGGATGGCCCTCCGCGCGTGTGGCCAGCTCGAGCAGCGTGTCGCGCGAGAGGCCGCCGCCGGCCAGCGCATTGCCGGCCACGAGCCCGCCCATCCAGGCGGCGGCGCTCGATCCCAGGCCGCGGCTCGGCGGGATGCGATTCACGCAGCGGAGCGCCACGCCGCGAAACGGACGGCCGGCGGCCTCGAAGGCCATGCGCACCGCGCGCGCGACCACGTTCCGCGCGCCCGTCTCCAGCCGGCCCGCGCCCTCTCCCTCGATCACCACCGAGACGCCGTCGGCCTCCTCGGCGTCGACATCATTGTGCAGCGCCAGCGCCAGCCCCAGCACGTCGAAGCCCGGGCCGAGATTCGCCGAGGTGGCGGGCACGCGGACGTGGACGCGCATGGCGGGGACTGTACCCTACAGCCGCTTCAGCAGCCACTCCGGCGTGAGGCTGAGCGCCCAGGAGTTCAGCACGATGTAGTAGTTGGTCACCACGAGGACGCCCACCGCGACGAGCAGCAGCCCGGCGACGCGCTCCACCACGGGGATGAACGGGCGATAGCGCTTGAAGAAGGCGAGGAAGCTTCCCAGCGCGAGCGAGAAGAGCAGGAAGGGAATGCCCAGCCCCGCCGAGTAGGCGAGCAGCAGCGCGGTGCCCTGCCCGACCGTGCGGTCGCTGCTCGCGAGCGTGAGGATGGAGCCCAGGATGGGCCCGACGCACGGGGTCCAGCCGATGGCGAAGGTGAGCCCGACCGCAAAGGACCCGACCACGCCGGCCGGCTTCTGCTGGATCTGGAGCTGGGCCGAGCGCCCGAAGAGACCCACGCGGAGAAACCCCGCGATGTAGAGCCCGAAGACGATGATGAGGATGCCGCCCGCCACGCGGATCCAGTCCCGATACGCGAGGAGGAACTGGCCCGCGGCGCTCACCGAAACTCCGAGGCTCACGAACACCGCGGTGAAGCCCGCGATGAACGCGAGCGAGTGCAGGACCACGCGTCCCCGGGTGCCGGTCGTCACCTCGCCCGAGAGACGCTCCACCGACATGCCGGTGATGAAGGACAGGTAGGAGGGGAAGAGCGGGAGGACGCAGGGGGAAAGGAAGGAGAGAATTCCGGCCACAAGCGCCGCTGATAGACCAACCGAATCAGTCACTTGAATCCAATCATCTCAAGAGAGACTCGAAGAGCTGCCTCGCGGCCGGACGATCCCACTCCCGGGGTCCCAGGGCGATGTGGGTGATGCTGCCCTTCCGGTCGATGATCAGGCTGGCCGGCAACACCCGGACTCCGTAGAGGCTCGCCACGCGAAGCCTCGGATCGAGGCCGACCGGAAAAGTGAACCCGCTCTCCTTCACGAAGCGCGCGACGCTGCGGGTCGAGCCCTCGGAGTCGTTCGAGACGGCGAGCACCACCAGCCCTTGCTCGCGGAACTTCTGGTAGAGGCGCTCCATCGCCGGCATCTCCTCCTTGCAGGGCCCGCACCACGTCGCCCAGAAGTTGAGGAGCACCACGCGGCCGCGAAAATCGGCGAGCGAGACCTTGGCGCCATCGGGAGTCGGCACCTCGAAGGGCTTGGCGGACTGCGCCCGGCCCGGCCGGACGAGCTCGAGCTGCGCTGCCGGATCCTCGGCGCGCGCGGCCACTCCGGGCGCCCCCACGAGCGCGAGCACGATGATCAGGAAGCTGCGTATCACGACGGCAGTATACACGCCACCCCCGGCTCCCCCGGCGCCCAGCCGGTCTGTGATAGGGTGCTTCTGGGCATGACTTTGACCATCATCGCGGACGACCTCACCGGCGCCTGCGACACCGGCTGCCTCTTCGCCGGGCCGGCGCCCGTCGGCGTGATCGCGGAGCCCGGCCTCGACCAGAGCGACGCGGGCGTGGTGGCGGTGGACACCGAGAGCCGCGCCCTCCCCGCTCCCGACGCGGGCCGGCGCGTACGCGCCGCCGCCTCGCGGCTGGGAACGCGGCTGCACGCGGGCCCGCTCTTCAAGAAGATCGACTCCACCATGCGGGGCCCGGTGGCCGCCGAGCTCGAGGCGCTGCTGGACACGGGCGGCTGGGACGGCGCGCTGGTGTGCCCCGCCTTTCCCGCGCAGGGCCGCGTGGTCCGCGACGGCGTGCTCCACGTCGACGGCGTGCCTGCTCACGGGACGGTGATCGGGCGCGATCGCCACTATCCGGGCGCCACCTCCGACGTGGGAGAGATTCTTGCGCAGGGCATGGCCCACGGCACCAGGCGGGCGATTCACCGGCTACCGCTGGCCGCCGTGCGCGCCGGCGCCGAGGCCGTGCGCGACGCGCTGGGCCGGGCGGCAGGCGGGCTGGTCGCCGCCGACGCGGAGACGGACGCGGACCTCGCCGTGCTCGCCGGCGCCACCGCGCCGCGCCTGGCCTGGCTGCTCGCGGGCTCGGCCGGGCTCGGGCAGGCGGTGGCGGGCGCGCTCCAGTTTCCACGCGCCACCGTTCCCCTTCCGCCGGGCCGCGCCTGGCTCTGGGTGGTGGGCAGCCTGCACGCGGCGAGCCGCGCCCAGCTCGCCGCCCTCGAGGCGGCGGGCGCGGAGGGCGTGTATCTCGACGGCCGCACGAATGAGGGCGGCCGCGCGCCGGATCATGCGACGGTGCGACGCGCGCTCGGCCGCGGCCGCCCCGCCTTCCTCGCCAGCGCCCCCGGGGCGCGGCTCGCGCCGCGTGAGGCCTCCCGCGCGCTGGGCGCGGCCACCGCGCGCGTGCTCGCCGATTCCGCGCCCGACGTCCTCGCGGTGACCGGCGGCGAGACCGCCTACGAGGTGCTCCAGGCGCTGGGCGCCACGCGCCTCGATCTCCTCGGCGCGCCCGCGAGCGGGCTCGCGCTGGGGGCCCTCACCTTCGCGGGCTCCCCTCGACCGGAAGGAAGCCCCTTACCGCTGCTCGCCAAGGCGGGCGGCTTCGGCGCGCCGGATCTCTTTCTGACCCTTCTGGAGGGACGGGCCCCCTGAGCGCGCGCCTCCCCCTGCTGGGCATCACCATGGGCGATCCCGCCGGCGTGGGGCCCGAGATCACCGCGAAGGCGCTGGCCCTGCCGGCGGTGGCCTCCACGTGCCGTCCCGTCGTCATCGGCTCGGGCGACGTGTTGGCGGCCACGCTCGAGCTGCTGCACTCGCCGCTGGCGCTCCACCGTGTCAAGTCGCCCGCGGAGTGCCGCTTCGCCGCGGGCACCCTGGAGTGCCTCGACCTCGAGAACGTGGACGTGCCGAGCCTGCCGCGCCGCGCGGTGAGCGCGGAGGCGGGCCGAGCCGCCTACGACTACATCGAGACGGCGGTGCGCCTCTGCCAGGGGCACGAGATCGACGCCATGGTGACCGCCCCCATCAACAAGGAGGCGCTGGCCGCCGCCGGGCACCCGCACACGGGACATACCGAGATCCTGGCCAAGCTGTCCGACACCCGCGACTTCGCCATGCTCCTCATGGGCAAGGAGCTGCGCGTGATCCACGTGACCACCCACGTGGCGCTGCGCCGCGTCCCCGACCTGGTGACGCGCGAGCGTGTGGGCCGGGTGATCGGGCTCGCGCAGCAGACCATGAATTTCCTCGGCGTGGCGCGCCCGAAGATCGCGGTCTGCGGGCTCAACCCGCACGCGGGCGAGGACGGCCTCTTCGGCGACGAGGAAGGGCGCGTGATCACCCCGGCCATCGAGGCGGCGCGGGGCGAGGGCCTCGACGTGTACGGGCCCCTGCCCGCCGACACGCTGTTCTCGCGCGCGCGCGGCGGGGAGTTCGACATCGTGGTCGCCATGTACCACGACCAGGGCCACGTTCCCGTGAAGACGCTGGGCTTCACGTTCGATCAGGCGGCGGGCACGTGGACGGGGCTGTCCGGCGTGAACGTGACCGTCGGCCTCCCGTTCCTGCGCGTGTCGGTGGACCACGGCACCGCCTTCGATCGCGCCTGGAAGGGCATCGCCAATCCCGAGAGCATGATCGAGGCCATCGCGGTGGCCACCCACATGCTCGGTGCGCGCGGGAACTAGGCGCGCCCGCGCGGTCCATGGACGAGGCGGTTCTCCGCGAGCGCGTTGGTGAGGTGGTCCGCGGACGGGTGAGCCGCCGCCGCTTCATCCAGGAGCTGGTGGCGCTGGGGCTCACGACGCCGCTCGCCGCCCAGCTCTTGCCCCCCGCGCCGCCGGCGGCCGCGCAAGCGCCGGCGCGCCGCGGCGGTGGGGGCGCGCTTCGCCTCCTGTACTGGCAGGCGCCCACCAGCCTCAATCCCCACCTCGCCACCGGGGTCAAGGACGTGCACGCCGCCCGGCTCTTCTACGAGCCCCTGGCCGCCTTCGATCCCGAGGGAAACCTCGTGCCCCAGCTCGCCGCCGAGATCCCCACGCGGGACAACGGGGGCCTCGGGCGCGACGGCACCTGGGTGCGCTGGCGGCTCAAGCGCGGCGTGACGTGGCACGACGGCCGGCCCTTCACCGCCGACGACGTGGTGTTCAACTGGGAGTACGCCGGCGACCCCGCCACCGCCGCCACCACGCTGTCCAACTATCGCGACCTCGAGCGCGTGGAAAAGATCGACGACTTGACGGTGCGGGTGGTCTTCAAGCAGCCCACCCCGTACTGGGCGGGCCCCTACTGCGGCGGCGCCGGGCTGATCATCCCGCGGCATCACTTCGATGCCTATCGCGGCGCGGCCTCGCGCGAGGCGCCCGCCAATCTGCGACCCGTCGGCACCGGGCCGTACCGGCACGGCGACTTCCGTCCCGGCGACGCCCTGCGGGCCGAGCTCAACCCCGGCTTTCATGTGGCGGGGCGCCCTGCCTTCGACCAGGTCGAGCTGAAGGGCGGCGGGGATGCCGCCTCCGCCGCCCGCGCGGTGCTCCAGACCGGGGAGTACGATTTCGCCTGGAACATGCAGGTCGAAGACGACGTCCTCAAGCGCATGGAGGGAGGCGGCAAGGGCCGCATCGTGTTCACCCCCAGCAGCAGCACGGAGTTCATCGAGCTCAATTTCGCCGACCCCTGGCGCGAGGTGGACGGCGAGCGCGCCAGCGCAAAATCCAGCCACCCCCTCCTGTCCAGCGCCGACGTCCGGCAGGCGCTCGCCCTGCTGGTGGACCGCGAGACCATCCAGTCCGAGATCTACGGGCGCCAGGGACAGACCACGCCGAACTTCCTGGTCGCGCCGTCGCAATTCCGGTCGCCGAACACGCGGTGGGAGTTCAACCCCGAGCGGGCCACCCAGCTGCTCGAGGGCGCCGGCTGGCGCCGTGGCGCCGACGGGGTGCGCGCCAAGGACGGTCGCCGGCTCGCGCTGGTCTTCCAGACGTCGATCAACGCCCCCCGGCAGAAGACGCAGGCCATCGTGAAACAGGCCTGCGCGCGGGCCGGCATCGCGGTGGAGCTCAAGTCCGTGGTGGCCGCCACCTACTTCTCCTCGGACGAGGCGAATCCGGACACCGTCCGGCACTTCAACGCGGACCTGCAGATGTACCAGCTCCTCATGGGCCGGCCGGATCCCCAGCGCTACATGGAGCGCTTCACCTCGTGGCAGATCGCGGCCAAGGAGAACAAGTGGACCCTCGGCAATACCGGCCGCTGGCGGAACGAGGAGTACGACCGGCTCTGGCGCGCCTCCGAGCGAGAGATGGACCCCGTCAAGCGCGCGGCCCTCTTCATCCGGATGAACGACCTGGTGATGCGGGAGGGCGTGGTCATTCCCCTCGTCTGGCGCAACGAGGCCACCGCGGTCTCGACGCGGCTGCGCGGGGTCAACATCTCGCCCTGGGACGGCAATCTCTGGAACCTCGCCCTCTGGCAGCGCGCGACCTGAGAGGAGCCCCGTGGACCAGCCCTACGACGTGATCACCTTCGACTGCTACGGCACCCTCATAGACTGGGAGCGGGGCGTGCGCGACGGCTTCGCCGCCGCGGCGGCGGCGAGCGGGCGCCCGGTGGACACGTCGGCCGCGATGCGACTCTTCGCGGAGACGGAGCCCGTCGTGCAGGCCGAGGCCTTCCGGAGTTATCGTGACGTCCTCGCCGAGACCGGCCGGCGCGTGGCGGTACGTCTGGGCTGGGCGCTACCGGCCGCGCGCGCGGGCTTCCTCGCCGAGAGCATCCTGGGCTGGACGCCCTTCCCCGACACCAACGCGGCGCTGCGCCGCCTGGCGGGGGCGGGCTACCGGCTCGGCATCCTCTCCAACGTGGACGACGACCTCCTGGCCTGGACGAGGCGCCACCTCGCCGCGCCCTTCGACCTGGTCGTTACCGCGGAGCAGGTGCGCTCCTACAAGCCGGCCCCCGGCCACTTCCTCGCGGCGCGGGCCCGCATCGGGAGCCGTCCCTGGCTGCACGCAGCCCAGAGCTATTTTCACGACATCACCCCCTGTCGGGCGCTGGGAATCCCCTGCGCCTGGATCAACCGCAAAGGCGAAGCGTCCGGCGGCGCCGCGCGGCCGGACCGCGAGTTCCCCACGCTCACCGCGCTGACCGAGTGGCTGGCGCCGGTGCCGGCGCACGCTTGACAGTCATGGGGCACGCCCGTATAACGAGCCAACCCTCGAGCCGCCCACGCGAGACAGGAGACGTCACCATGGACGAGCAGGCCCTTCGGCAACACGTCGACGACGTCAAGGCCGGGCGCGTGAGTCGCCGGTCGTTCATCCGCACCATGGCGGCGCTCGGCGTCACCGCGCCGCTGGCCGCCCAGATGCTCGCGTCCGCCGGCGTGCGGCCCGCGCAGGCTCAGTCCTCGGCCTTCACGCCCACCAAGCGCGGCGGCGGCGGGGCGCTGAAGATGCTCTGGTGGCAGGCGCCCACGCTGCTCAATCCCCACTTCGCCACCGGGACCAAGGACCAGGAGGCCTCCCGCATCTTCTACGAGCCCCTGGCCGGCTACGACCCCGACGGCACCGTGGTGCCGATACTGGCGGCCGAGCTCCCCACCGTGACCAACGGCGGACTGGCGAAGGACCTCACGTCGGTGACCTGGAAGCTCAAGAAGGGCGTGAGCTGGCACGATGGCAAGCCGTTCACCGCCGACGACGTCGTGTTCAACTACGAGTTCGTGATGGATCCCGCGAACAAGACCGTCACCACCGGCTCCTACTCGGAGATCTCGAAGCTCGAGAAGCTCGACAGCCACACCGTGAAGCTCACCTTCAAGAAGCCCCAGCCCTTCTGGGCGGATGCCTTCTGCGGCGTGCGCGGCATGATCATCCCCAAGCACGTCTTCGAGCCGTTCCGCGGCGCCAAGGCCCAGGAAGCACCGGCCAATCTCAAGCCGGTCGGCACCGGAGCCTATCGGATCGTCGACTTCCGCCCGGGCGACATCGTCCGGGGGGATGCCTTCTCCGGCTACCACGTGCCCAACCGCCCCTTCTTCGACAGCGTGGAGATGAAGGGCGGCGGCGATGCCGCCTCCGCGGCACGCGCGGTGCTCCAGACCGGGGAGTACGACTACGCCTGGAACCTCCAGGTCGAGGACGACATCCTCAAGCGCATGGAGCAGGGCGGCAAGGGCAGGGTCAACATCTGGGCCACCGGCAATCCCGAGCACATCCAGTGCAACACCACCGACCCGTGGACCGAGGTGGACGGGGAGCGCTCCAGCATCAAGACCAGCCATCCCACGCTCTCGGATCCCGCCGTCCGGGGGGCGCTCAACCTCCTGGTGGACCGTGCGGCGGTGCAGGAGCAGATCTACGGACGGGGCGGCCAGACCAGCGCGAACTTCCTCAACGCCCCCTCGCGCTTCCACTCCCGGAACATCCGCTGGGAGTTCAACCCGGACAAAGCCAACCAGCTCCTGGATGCCGCCGGCTGGAAGCGGGGGGCCGACGGCGTGCGCGTCAAGGACGGCAAGCGGCTCAAGTTCCTCTACCAGACCTCGATCAACGCGCCCCGACAGAAGACCCAGGCCATCGTGAAGCAGGCGGCGGCGAAGGCGGGCATCGAGATCGAGCTCAAGTCGGTGGTGGCCTCGGTGTTCTTCGCCTCCGACCCGGGCAATCCCGACACCTACCCCCACTTCTACTCGGACCTGCAGATGTACAACACCACCATGAGCGCCCCGGACCCGCAGTCCTTCATGCTGCAGTTCTGCTCCTGGGAGGTGGCGCAGAAGGCCAATAGCTGGCAGGGCCGGAACATCACGCGCTTCCGGAACGACGAGTACGACCGTGCCTATCGGGCGGCGGAGGGCGAGGTGGACCCGCTGAAGCGGGCCGCGCTCTTCATCAAGATGAACGATATCGTGATCAGCAACGTCGCGGTGATCCCGGTGCTCTGGCGCAACGGCGTCTCCGGCTCGGGCCTCAAGCTCCGCGGGATGGACCTCAGCGGCTGGGACAGCACCCTGTGGCGGCTGCCCTTCTGGCACCGGGAAGCGTAGGCATCCGTACGGGCCCCGGGAGCCAAGCCATTCCAAGGGCGGCGGAACCCCCCGCCGCCCTTGACAGTTTCCCTCTTGCAGCATATAAGAATGGGACCGTCCGCACGCAGTTGGCCGGTCACCGCCGACCCACCCAGGAGGACCACATTGCAGGAGGAGCACACGAACATGGATGAACGTGAACTTCGGAGTCTCATCGGTCAGGTCAAGGCTGGTCGCCTGAGCCGGCGCGCTTTCGTTCAGATGATGGTCGGCGTCGGCCTCACCGCCCCGCTCGCCGCCCAGATGCTGGCATCGGCCGGGGTCGCCCAGGCCCAGTCGAAGCTGGCCTACAAGCCCACCAAGCGCGGCGGGGGCGGAGCGCTGAAGGTCCTGTGGTGGCAGGGCGCCACCCTGCTGAATCCCCACTTCGCCACCGGCACCAAGGACCAGGACGGCTCACGGATCTTCTACGAGCCCCTGGCCTCCTGGGATCCCGACGGCAACCTCGCGCCGACCCTGGCCGCCGAGATTCCCAGCGTGCAGAACGGCGGCGTCGCGAAGGACGGCAAGTCGGTGACGTGGAAGCTCAAGAAGGGCGTTACCTGGCACGACGGCAAGCCCTTCACCGCCGACGACTGCGTGTTCACCTGGGAGTACTGCGCCGATCCCGCCACGGCATCGGTGAACATCGGCACCTACAAGGATGTCAAGGTCGAGAAGGTCGACAGCCACACCATCAAGGTCAGCTTCACCAAGCCCACGCCCTTCTGGGCCGACGTCTTCGTGGGCGTGCGCGGCATGATCATCCCCAAGCACCTGTTCGAGCCCTTCAAGGGAGCCAAGTCGCGCGAGGCGCCGGCCAACCTCAAGCCCGTCGGCACCGGGCCCTACAAGTTTGCTGACTTCAAGCCCGGCGACATGGTGCGGGGCGATCTGAACCCGACCTATCACATGGCGAATCGGCCCTTCTTCGACACCATCGAGATGAAGGGCGGCGGCGACGCGGTCTCGGCGGCGCGGGCCGTCATCCAGACCGGCGAGTTCGACTACGCCTGGAACATGCAGGTCGAGGACGAGATCCTCAAGCGGATGGAGCAGGGCGGCAAGGGCAAGGCCGACATCGTGGCCGGCGGCAACATCGAGCACATCCAGTGCAACTTCACCGATCCGTGGAAAGAGGTGGACGGTGAGCGCGCCAGCATCAAGACCACGCACCCCGTGCTGAGCGACCCCGCCGTCCGGCAGGCGCTGAACCTCCTGGTGGACCGCGCCTCGGTGCAGGAGCAGATCTACGGCCGCACCGGGATCGCCACCGCGAACTTCCTCAACCAGCCCTCGCGGTTCGCATCGAAGAGCACCAAGTGGGAGCTCAACGTCGACAAGGCCAACCAGGTCCTCGAGGCGGCGGGCTGGAAGAAGGGCTCGGACGGCATCCGCGCCAAGGACGGCAAGAAGCTCAAGTTCGTCTACCAGACCTCCATCAATGCCCCGCGCCAGAAGACCCAGGCCATCGTCAAGCAGGCGGCGGCCAAGGCGGGCATCGAGCTCGAGCTCAAGTCGGTGACCGCGTCGGTGTACTTCTCGTCGGACGTGGCCAATCCCGACACCTACAGCCACTTCTACACCGACATCCAGATGTACACGACCACGATGACCCAACCCGATCCCGAGCAGTTCATGCGCCAGTTCCTCACCGAGGAGGTCGCCTCCAAGGAGAACAAGTGGCAGGGGCGCAACATCACGCGCTGGCGCAACGAGGAGTTCGACAAGCTCCACAAGGCCTCCGAGTCGGAGCTCGATCCGGTGAAGCGCGCCGCGTTGTTCATCAAGATGAACGAGCTGGTGATCCAGAACGTCGTGGTCATCCCGGTGGTGTTCCGTCCCCGCGTGGCCGCCGTCGCCAACACGCTGCGCGCCGAGCAGAGCGGCTGGGACTCCGACTTCTGGAGCCTTCAGAGCTGGTATCGCGAGGGGTAGACCGGCCGTCCGCGGGCCGGGTAGCCCCCGGCCCGCGGCTCCCGCGTCACCGCTGACAACGACGACTGCCGACAACGACTGAATGGCCAAGTATCTGGTCCGGCGCGTGCTGATCTCCATCCCGGTGCTGGCGGGGATCAGCCTCGTGCTCTTCACCATCCTCGCCCTGGCCCCCGGCGATCCCTTCGAGGAGCTGGCCACCAACCCGAACGTGCCGCCGGAGGTGCGCATGAACCTGCGCGCCCAGTTCGGCCTCGACGACCCCGTCGCCGTCCGCTACCTGCGCTGGTTCACCTCCATGATGAAGGGGGACTGGGGCTTCTCCTTCGTGAGCCGCGTCAACGTGGACCAGCTCATCCTGCAGCGGCTGCCCACCACCATCCTCGTCATCGGCTCCGCGCAGCTCCTGGGCCTCCTCATCGCCATCCCCATCGGGGTCATCTCGGCCACCCGGCCGTACTCGCTGTTCGACCAGGTGGCCACCACCGGCGCCTTCCTGGGCTTTTCCCTGCCCACCTTCTTCACCGGCCTTCTCTTCATCCTCTTCTTCAGCATCTTCCTCGACTGGCTCCCCTTCATCTACCGGGCCGACATCAGCGCTTCCGGCTGGCGGTGGTGGTGGGAGCATATCCGCCAGGCCATCATGCCGGTCTCGGTGCTGGCCCTGTTCCAGGCCGCCTCCATGACCCGGTTCATGCGCTCGGCGGTGCTCGACGTGATCCAGCTGGACTACGTGCGCACCGCCCGGGCCAAGGGGCTCGCCGAGCGCGTGACCATCGTGCGGCACGTGGTGCGCAATGCCCTCATTCCGGTGGTCACCCTGGTGGCCCTGCAGGTTCCCACCATCTTCGCCGGCGCCCTCATCACCGAGCAGATCTTCCGGGTGCCCGGCATCGGCTCGCTCCTCATCAGCTCGATCCTCGCCAACGACACCCCGGTGATCATGGCCATCACCTTCGTGTTCTCGGCGCTGGTGGTCCTCTTCAACCTCGTCGCCGACATCCTCTATGGCTGGCTCGATCCCCGCATCTCGTACCGGTAGGGAGGCGGCGGACGCGCTGGCGGGGGCGCCGGTCTTCGCGTGGCGCCCGTCCTCCTCGCTCCGCGCGGAGGCGTGGCGGCGCTTCCGACGTCACCGGCTCGCGCTGTTCGGCGGGGCCGTCCTCATGGTCATGGTGATTGCCGTCCTCGCCGGCCCCTTCGTGTACCGGGTGCCCATCGACGAGATCGACTTCAAGGCGAAGCTCAAAGGCCCCTCCTGGGCTCATCCGCTCGGCACCGACGACCTCGGCCAGGATCTCCTGGCCCGCATGCTCTACGGCGGCCGGATCTCGCTGGCGGTGGGGCTCAGCGCGATGCTCATCGCCATCCTCGCCGGCACCGCGGTGGGCGCCATCGCCGGCTTCACCGGCGGCATGGTGGACCACGCGCTGATGCGCATCACCGACCTCTTCCTCTCGCTGCCCGGCCTGCCCCTCCTGCTCCTCATCGTGTATCTCTTCCGCGACACCCTGAAGAAGTACCTCGGGCCCGAGATCGGCGTCTTCGTGATGATCGTGGCGGTGATCGGCGGGCTCCGGTGGATGCCGGTGGCGCGGCTGGTGCGCGCCCAGTTCCTGTCGCTTCGCGAGAAGGAATTCGTGGAAGCGGCGCGCGGCCTTGGCGCGGCGCCCCTGCGGCAGGTGCTCCGTCACATCCTGCCGAACTCGGTGGGGCCCGTCATCGTGGCCGGCACCATCGACGTGGCGGCGGCCATCATCGCCGAGTCGTCGCTGTCCTTTCTCGGGCTGGGCTTCCCGCCCGACATCCCGACCTGGGGGCGCATCCTCTTCGACGCCAAGGACAACCTCGACTTCGCCCCCCACTGGGCGCTGTTCCCCGGCACCGCCATCTTCCTCACCGTGCTCTCGATCAACTACATCGGGGACGGTCTCCGGGACGCCCTCGATCCTCGCAAAGTTCTCTAGACCCCAGTCCGCCGGGAGGCTCGCATTGACCGCACGTGAACTCTGCTACACGCCCGCCACCGAGCTCGTCCGTCTCTACCGCGCCCGCAAGGTCTCGCCGCTCGAGGTCATGGAGGCGGTGCTGGCGCGGGTGGATTCGGTCAACCCCGCGCTGAACGCGTGCGTGACGGTGGCGCGCGAGTCGGCCCTGGCGGAGGCCCGCCGCGCCACCGCGGCGCTGCGCCGGCGCGGGGCGCTGCCACCGCTGCACGGGGTGCCGGTGTCGATCAAGGACCTCACCCCCACCAAGGGGATCCGGACGACCTGGGGGTCGAAGATCTACGAGCACCACGTGCCGAAGGAGGACGCGCTGGTGGTCGAGCGGCTCAAGGCCGCGGGCGCCATCGTCTTCGCCAAGACGAATACCCCCGAGTTCGGCGCCGGCGGCAACACGTTCAACGCCGTCTTCGGCGCGACGCGGAACCCGTGGGACCCCGCGCTGACCTGTGGTGGCTCCAGCGGGGGCGCGGGAGTGGCGCTCGCCACCGGCATGGGCCCCATTGCCCAGGGCTCGGATCTGGGCGGCTCGCTCCGGACTCCCGCCGCGTTCTGCGGCGTGGTGGGGTTCCGGACCACGCCGGGCCTGGTGCCGCAGGTCCCGGCCGACCTCGCCTGGGACTCGCTCTCGGTGACGGGGCCCATGGCGCGGACGGTGGGCGACACCGCCCTCATGCTGGCCGCCATCGCCGGCCCCGACGCGCGGGCACCCCTGTCCTATGCGGTGGACACCCGCGTCTTCACGCAGGCGCTCCGGTCCCCCTCGGTGAAGGGGCTCCGCATGGCGTGGACGCCGGACCTGAACGGCCTCATCCCCGTGGACGCGGAGGTGGCCCGCGTCGCCGCCGGTGCCTGCCGCGTCTTCCGCTCGCTGGGGGCCCGCGTCGACCACGCGTGCCCGGACTTCTCCGAGGTCAACGACATCGTGCTCGGCACCCGCGGCCTCTCCATGGTGGCCCGGCACGCGGACAAGCTGCCCCAGTGGAAGGACAAGCTGCAGAAGGGGCTCCTGTGGAACATCGAGCAGGGGCTCGCACTCACCGCCGCCGACATCGGTCGCGCCGAGGTCTCGCGCAGCGTCCTCTGGCAACGCGTGCGGGCCTTCATGGAGCGGTACGACTTCCTCCTCCTCCCCACGGTGGCGGTGCCCCCGTTCCCGGTGGAGCAGCGCTACCCGACCGAGATCAACGGCAAGCCGCTGGACAACTACACGCAGTGGTTCTTCCTCACCTACGGCATCACCCTCACCGCCCTGCCCGTCATCTCCGTCCCGTGCGGATTCACCGCGAGTGGGCTGCCGGTGGGGCTGCAGATCGTGGGGCGCTGGCATGCGGAAGCGGCGGTGCTCCGGGCCGCGGCCGCCTTCGAGGCCGCGCAGCCGTGGGCGGACCGCATCCCGCCCGTGGTCACCGCCCGGGAGCGCGCGCACCGGGCCTAGGCGGGCGCCCGGTTGCTTCTGACCTCGCGCGCCCCCGCCCATCCGGGCGGTATCATCGGACGCATGAGCGCGGACTCCTGCCGCCCGCTCGCCCTCGCGCTCGCCTTTCTTGCCCTGTGCCTCGCGGGGCCCGCCGGGGCGCAGGCGCCTCCCGCGCCCGCCGGCGCCCAAGCGCCTGCCGGACCCGCCGCACCGACGTCCCCCGGCCCTGGCGCCGCGCAGCCGCCCGCCGGACCCGCCGCCGCGCCGATTCCCGTCCCCGACATCGTCCGCCGCGCCGACGAGGTGGCGGCGCGTCTGCGCGCGCTGGAAGAGGCGGCGCGCGCGCGGACCGATGTCTCGGAGATCGAGCGGCGGCTTCCCGCCCTCGGCGAGGATCTGCGCGCCCGCGCGCAGACGATGGCGCGCACGCTCGCGGACCGGCCGCGCGGCCCCCTCCTCGACAATCTCGCCAGCCCCTTCCTGGCCGCGCGCAGCCCGCTCACCGGGTGGCCGGATCAGCTCACGCGGCTCGCCACCGAGCTCGAGCGCGACCTGGGCGAGCTGGTCTCGCTCCAGGCCACCTGGCAGGCCACCCGCGCGGAGGCTCGGCGCACCGCCGCGCCCGCCGCGGTGCTCGCGCGCGTGGACGCCAGCCTCGCCGCCATCGCCGCCACCGAGAGGGCGATCAAGGCGCGACGCGCGGAAGTGCTGCAGCTCCAGGAGCGCGTCTCGCAGCAGAGCGCCGCGCTGGAGGCCGCGCTGGCCCGCATCGCCAAGGCCCGCGCGGACACGGATCGGCCGCTGCGGGTCCGCGACGCCGCACCCCTCTGGGAGATGCGCGCCTCGCTGGATACGCTCGGCGAGGTACCGGCCCGCGCTCGCGAGTGGTTCGCCGCCGACCGGGACGCCCTCCGAGGCTTCCTGCAGCAGCATCAGGGTGTCATCCCGCTGCACGTCCTCATCTGGATCGCGCTCTCGGTGGCCTTCTTTCTCCTCCTGCGGCAGGCGCGCAAGCGCAGCGACGAGGATCCGACCCTCGCGGAGGCGGTGCGCATCTTCGAGTACCCGCTCGCCGCCGCGCTGCTGGTGGCGCTCTTCTTCACGCCCTGGCTGTATGGCGACCTGCCGCGGGTGGTACGGACGGTGGGGAGCCTCATCGGGCTCATCCCCGTCCTGCGCATCGTCACCGGGCTCGCGGAGCCGCCGCTGCGGGCGAGCTTCGTCGGGCTCGGCGCCTTCTACGCCCTCGAGCGCCTCGACGACATCGCGGAGGTGGTGCCGCTCTTCGACCAGCTCGTGTTCATCGGCGAGATGCTCGTGGGCATCGGCTACCTCGCCTGGGGGCTGTCGCGGCGGCGGTGGGTGCTGGCGGCCGCGCGCCGCCCGGCGCTGTTCCGGGCGCTCGGGCTCGGCATGCTCGGCGCGATGGCGGTGGCCGCCGTGCTGGGCGCCATCGGCTACGTGCGGCTGGGGCGGCTCCTGGGCTCCGGCGCGCTGTCCTTCGGCTACCTCGCCATGGTGTTCTACGCCGGCTTTCGCGTGGCGCTGGGACTGGTCGCCTACGCCCTCCGCACCCGGCCGCTCGTCTACCTGCGCCTCGTCCCGCGAAACCGCGCGCTGATCGAGGCGCGCGCGCGCCAGGTGCTCCGCTGGCTCGCCCTCGGCGGCTGGGTGCTGGCCATGCTCGGAACGCTCGGCCTCGAGGACAAGGCGCGGGCCGCGCTGGGCAGCGTGCTTGCCGCCCGCATCTCCCGCGGCAACCTGAGCCTCTCGGTCGGTGACGTGGTGGCCTTCGGGGTGACGGTGTGGCTGGCCTTTCTCGTCTCGCGCCTGGTCCGCTTCGTCCTCGAAGAGGACGTCTACCCGCGCGTCGGCCTGGCGCGCGGGCTCCCGTACACGGTGTCCACGCTGCTCCATTACAGCATCCTGCTGCTGGGCTTCATCTTCGCGGTGGCGGCCATGGGGGTGGATCTCAACCGCGTCACCATCCTGGTGGGCGCGTTCGGCGTCGGCATCGGCTTCGGCCTCCAGTCGGTGGTGAACAACTTCGTCTCCGGGCTCATCCTCCTCGTCGAGCGCTCCCTCCAGGTGGGGGACGCGGTGCAGATCGGGGATCTCTCGGGAGAAGTCCGGCGCATCGGCATCCGCTCCAGCATCGTGCGCACCTGGGACGGCGCCGAGGTCATCGTCCCCAACGGGATTCTCACCGCGGAGAAGCTCACCAACCTGACGCTCTCCGACCGACTGCGCCGCATGGACATCCGCGTGGGCGTGGCCTACGGCACCGACGCAGACCGTGTCCTGGCGATCCTGCGCGAGACCGCCGTCGCGCACCCCGGCGTGGTCGGCGAGCCCGCGCCCCTGGTCTTCTTCACCGGCTTCGGGACGGTGGCGCTGGAGTTCGAGCTGAAAGCCTGGACGGCCCGCTTCGAGGAGGCGGGGCTGGTCAAGAGCGGGCTCGGGCTGGCCATCCTGTCTGCTCTCACCGAGGCGGGAATCGAGATCCCGTACGGCCACCAGGAGGTCCGGCTCGTGCAGGGGGAGCCGGCACGCGACGAGCCGGGGCTCGGCCCGCCCCCGCCCGCTCCCCGCGCCTAGCGAGCCGTCGGCGTCCCCGGGGCGGCGCCGGAGGCATTCGCGCTACAATGCCGGCGATCCGCCGTCCGGGGCGGACCGTCCCTCACGCCGCACCTGCCCGAACGTCGGACCTGGAAGAGGAGCCCACGCATGAAGCCGAAGATCGGGATCAACGACGACAAGCGAGAGAGCCTGGTGGAAGTCCTCAACGATCTGCTCTCCGACGAGTACGTGCTGTACACCAAGACGCGCAACTACCACTGGAACGTGGTGGGGACCCAGTTCAACGACCTCCACAAGTTCTTCGAAGCCCAGTACGAGGAGCTGGACGACTTCATCGACGACATCGCGGAGCGCGCCCGCAGCCTGGGAGGCCACGCGCTGGGAACGCTGGCGGAGTTCACCCACCACGCCCGCCTGAAGGAAGAGCCCCGGAAGTTTCCCCAGGCGAAGCAGATGCTGGTCAATCTCCTCGGCGACCACGAGGCCCTGATCCGCACCCTGCGCGCGGATCTCCAGACCGCGCTGGACAAGCACGGCGACGCCGGCACCAGCGACTTCCTCACCGGGCTCATGGAGAAGCACGAGAAGATGGCCTGGATGCTGCGGTCGTTCCTCGGCTGAGCCCCGGGCCCGCGTCTAGCCGCGGCGGGCCAGGCTCCGGAGCGGCGCGCCCGTCAGGCGTGTGAGTATCCACTGCCGGCGCAGCCCGGCGCCGAGCCGCTCGTAGAAGCGGATGGCCGGACGATTCCAGTCGAGCACGGCCCACTCCAGCCGGCCGCACCCGCGCTTCACCGCGATGCGGGCGAGCGCGGCGAGCAAGGCCTTCCCTGCCCCCGCCCCGCGCTCCTCGGGGAGGACGAAGAGGTCCTCCAGATACAGGGTGGGCTTGGCGAGAAAGGTCGAGAAGGTGAAGAAGTAGAGCGCCATACCCACCGGCCGCCCCCCACGCCGGCAGATGAGCGTCTCGAAGTAGCGGCGGCGGCCGAACCCGTGGCGGCGCACTTCGGCGGGGGTGGCCTTGCATTCATGGCGCAGCCGCTCGTAGTCGGCGAGCCCGCGGATCAGGGCGACGATGGTCGGGATATCGCGCACGGTCCCGGGGCGGATGGTGAGAGCGCCCGCGCGCTTCGCGCGAGCGAGCCGCCGCGACGGGCGGCGCGCGGACCGCTTCGCCCTCATGCCGCCGCGGCCGCGAGCAGCATCTCGGTATAGGCGCGCACGCCCTCCCGGATGTTCTCGAGCGAGAGCCGCTCGTCGTTGCCGTGAATGCGCCGGAGCTCGCCCTCGTCGCAGACGAACGGGCTCCAGCCATAGCCGTGCAGCCCCATGCGCCGGAACACCCAGTTGTCGGTGAAGGCGACCAGGATCTCCGGCGTGACCACCACGCCCGGCGCGCGCCGGCGCAGCGTGTCGGCCAGGTGCTTGTAGAGCTCGGTGTCCGGAGGCGAAAGGTTCGGCTGCTTGGCCTCGCCGGTGATCTCCACCGCCACCTGGGCGTCCGCCACCAGGCGCTCGACCCAGACCCGGATCTCGTCGGGATCGTCACCGGCCAGCATCCGGCAGTCCACCTCGGCCACCGCCTCGGGCGGGATCACGTTGCGCTTCTCGCTGCCCTTCAGCATGTTGACCGCGAAGGTGGTGCGCACCAGCGCGGCGTGATGCGGATTGGCGAGGAAGCGCGCGCGGAAGGCGGGGTCGGCGAGGGACCGCTCGACGTCGTCGAGCCCGCGGCCGGCCTCTCCGGGCAGCACCGAAGCCAGGGCGCGGAAATACTCGCGCGTCTCGGGCAGCACCCGGAGCGGACGCTCGGCCTGGAGCAGGCGTCCCAGCGCGCGGATGAGCCGGTGGGGCGCGGTGTCCGGCCACGGCATGGAGCCGTGCCCGGGCTCGCCGCGCGCGGTGAGGCGCAAGGACAGCCCCGTCTTCTCCGAGATCACGATGGTGCCCAGGGGGGCGCGTGCGTCGTGACGCGTCGCCACGAAGCCCAGCTCCGATATCGCGTATTCCGCGCCGTCCAGCCAGTGCGCCCGGTGGTCCGCCACCCACTGGGCCCCGAAGCGGCTGCCCGCCTCCTCGTCGGCGGTGGCGAGATAGATGAGGTCGCGCTTGAGCGGAACCCGCGCCCGCTTGATGGCGAGCACCGCACCCAGCTGGAGGATGCCGGTGGACTTCATGTCCAGCGCGCCGCGCCCGTAGAGATAGCCGTCCTGGATGACCCCGCCGAAGGGATCCACGCTCCAGTAGCGGCGGTCGGCGTAGACCACGTCGATGTGGTGGTGGAGCACGATGCCGGGCAGCGAGCCGTCGCCCTTGACGCGGGCCACCAGATTCCCCCGCCCCTCCGCCGACTCCGCGGTCTCGCTGGCGATCCCGTCGCCCTCGAGCGCAGCGGCGAGGAAGCGCGCGCCGCCCGTCTCCCGGCCGGGCGGATTGGTGGTATCGATGGTGAGGTAGCGGCGGAGGAGATCGATGGTCTCCTCGCCGAGGGCCTTCCAGTCCATCATGCCCGGCTCTCCCAGTACCGACCGGGATGGGGCCGCTTGGCGAGCCGGCGCTCGAGGAGACCGCGGCTCTGCGCGACGTCGCCACCGCGCAAAGCCGCGGCCAGCAGGGTGTCGTGAAAGACCTCGCGCTGGGCGTGGCTGCCGCCCACCTCGAGGATGCGCGACTCGACGGGGGCGATGCGCGCCACCGCGGCGGCGTGCTCGCCGCGGACGAAGGCGTGGAGCCCTTCCAGCAGCGGGATGACCACTTCCCCGAGGGTCGGGTTGCGCGACTTCTTCCCGCGCGCGCGCAGCCGATCGAGCTGGAGCTCGGCGCTGGCCCACTCTCCCGCCGCGGCCAGCGCCATGCCCACGTGGAGGTCGTGGAACAGCAGCAGCGGCAGCTCGAGCCGGCTCCGCGCCGCCTCGCCCAGCTGGCGCCATCGCTCGGGGTCCGGATGCTCGAAGAGGTCGAGCCGCCAGGCCAGCGACACCGAGTCCTGGAGGTCGGCGCTCACCTGGATGGGGATACGGCCGAACACCGACTGGAAGAGCGCCGCCGCGCGGTCGTAGCGCCCGGCCGCGAGGTGCATGAGGGCCAGGTGCCAGAGCAGGTGGTTCCGGAAATACCCCAGGTGGTCGCAGGGATGAATGCGCGGCGGCAGCGCCTCCGCCCCGCGGTCGTTCTCCCCGGTCTCGTACAGCACATGCGCGACGGTATGGACTGCCCAGGCGTCCTTCGGGTTCATTCCCAGCGCGCGCTCCGCCAGCGGCAAGGCTTCGGCGTAGCGGCGATTCTCCTCCAAGCTGAAGGCGTGGAGCCCCAGCACATAGGAGTCGCCGTCGAGGGCGCCCCGCACCGACTCCGTCAGGGCCAGCATCTCCTCGGAGCGTCCCTGCCAGAAGTGGATGTAGTAGAGGCGCTGGATCAGCATCATGTCGCGTGGATGTTCGGCGAGGATCTCCCGGATGAGCGGGATGGCGTCGTTGCCCCGCCCGCCCACCCAGAGCGCGAGGGCCTCTACGTGGCGGCGCTCGCGCGCCGAGAGGTCGGAGGTCGCCGCGGCGGCCACCGCGCGGCCCATCTCCGCGCGCCCCTCGGACATCTCCTCATTCAGATAGCGCGCGACGGCCAATCCACACCGGGCCAGCACGAACTCGGGATCGGCCGCCAGCGCGGCCTCGAAGTCGGTCACGGTGTCCGCGGCGAATCCCAGGAGCGCGCGCACGCCGCGATCGTAGCCGTCGACGGCGACGCGGGAGTCGGTGGAGACGGTCAGCCCGTAGGCGTCGCGCAGCACGGCGGCATCGTAGCAGACACGCCCTCGGGCTGTCGACGGCGCCCCGCCGGCTCGCGCCGCGCTTCAGTCCGCCGCGCTGGGCACGATGATCCAGAGGATGATGTAGACGAGAATCCCGGGGAACGCCACCGACAGGATGGAGCCGACGACGTAGAGCACCCGCACCAGGGTAGGATCCCAGCCCAGCCATTCCGCGATGCCGCCGCAGACGCCGGCAACCATGCGGTGCCGCCGCGAGCGCCGGAGCGGCCGGCGCAGATCCATCACGCGGCCCCCCGGAAATTCCGCGCGAGGAACTCCACCGCGCGTCGCTCCGCCCAGGAGGGCCCGGCGCCGCCCTCGAGGAAGCCCGCATGGCCGCCCTCGGCGGGAAAGGCCGCCTCGAGCCAGGCTGAGCGCTCCACCTCGGCCCGCGGCAGGGTCTCCGGCGGGACGAAGGGGTCGTTCACGGCGTTGATGAGGAGCGTGGGCCGGCGGATCTCGGGCAGATACGGTCCGCTGCTCGACCGGCTCCAGTAGTCCTCCTCGTCGGCGAAGCCGAAGATCGGCGCCGTCACCAGCCGGTCGTAGAGCCTGAACGTCCCCGCGCGCAGGGCGGCCGGCACGTCCACCCGCTCCGTGTAGAGCGCCGACTTCGCCCGGATCTTGGCCTTCATGGTGCGGAGGAAGTGGGCGGTGTAGAGGAGGCGGTTCATCCCGCGGTCGAGCGCCGCCGCGCAGGCGGCGAGGTCGAAGGGCACCGAGATCGCGACCGCGGCCGCGATCTCGTCCGGCGCGCCGTCCCCCTGCTCCCCGAGCCACTTCAGCGCGACGTTGCCGCCGAGGGAGACGCCGACCAGGCCCAGACGCGCGCCGGGCGCCGCGGCGATGAGCCGCCGCACCGTCCAGTCCAGATCGGAGGTCTCCCCGGAGTGGTAGAGGCGTCCCAGCCGATTCAGCTCCCCGCTGCAGGAGCGGAAGTGCAGCACGACGCCGCGCCAGCCCGAGGCCTCCACGAGCCCCATGAGCCCCAGGGCATAGTGCGAGTCCGACGAGCCTTCCAGCCCATGGAGGACGACCACGCAGGGCGCGCGGGCATCATCGCGACCGGCCGCCAGCCAGTCGAGGTCGAGGAAGTCGCCATCCGGCGTCTCCCAGCGCTCGCGTCGGAGCGCGGGCCGCCGCGGGCGCCTCCGGAGCGGTCCCCAGAGGCTTTGCAGGTGCCGCCCCCGCAGCCACCACGGCGGCCGGTAGTCAGCGGGGGCGGCAGTCATACGTACGCGAGGGCGCCGCTACTCCTGGCCCTCGAGGATGAGCTTCACCACCTGCGGCGCGATCTCGCGCGCGCGCTGATCCAGCTGGGCCTCGGAGAGGTTGGCGATGGGATGCGGCATGGCGAGGAACTTGTACGCGGGCAGCCCCCACGACTGGGCCATCGCCCGCCCGGTGCCCTCGAAGACGTCGGTGACGATCGACGCGGCGGGAACGCCGTTCTTCTCCATCAGGATTCCGTCGAGCACACTGCCCGACGAGCAGGACCCTCAGTCGCCGATGCCGGCGACGACGACGTCGACGGTCCGCTTGGCCTCCTCCAGGATCTCCGCGTGCGCGGGGACGCTGGCATTGTGCTTCCGCCACATGCGGCACTCCGCCGCGCCGTAGTCGTTGATGAGGATCTCGCCGATCCGGTGCAGCAGCCGATCGGAGTTGAACTTGGTGTTCTCCACCAGGCCCACGCGCTTGCCCTTCAGCGAGTCCGGGCGCGCCACGAAGGTCAACGGCTGGCGGCGCGGCTCCACGGTGGGGTCGAGGATTTCGATGGGTGCCATCAGGCCCTCCTCTCTCGGATGAGCTTCGTCACCGACTGGGAGGAGCGGCGGCCCCCCGCCCAGCCTGGGATGTAACACGAGAACGCGCCCGCGCGACCGCCCGCGGCGAGCACGAGCACGTCCTCCGGTCCCGCCACCAATGACTTGTAGGTGGTCTCGTCCTGCGGGGTCACTCCCCCGGGCAGGCGCTCCGTACGCTTGAAGTGGGCGAGGCTGACCTGGGTATTGTCGAAGACGTACTTCCGGATGTCGGCCTTGGTCCAGCCCCCCGCCGCGATGGTCCGCATGTGCTCGCCGGCGAGCACCACCACGTACTGGGGCTGACCCCCGGTGCTGTTGTGGTGACGCATGTCGTCGCAGAGCGTCTTGAGGATCCCCTCCGGGGTGCTGGAGAGCTGGTTGTAGAACTGCCGCGGCCCTTCCGCCGACATCACCGTCACCGTGCTGTCGCCGGCGGCGAAGCCCCGCTCGACGTGCAGCGGTGTCCAGGGGCTCTCCGCCTCGTTCTCCGCGATCACGTAGGTGTACTTCCCGGGATGGCCGATGGTGCCACGGTCGAGCAGGCCGGGCAGCGTCCCGATCACGTTTCGCATGACCAGGCGCAAGGCGCGCCCCACGGTGGCGTTGGAGCGCCAGCCCGGCCCGAAGAGATTGTCCTCGCAGTTGAAGCCGAAGCGAGTGGCGATGGGCCCGTTGACGATCATGAGGACGGCGGCGCCGCCGGTGGAGGTGGCGGGTCCGTGATAGCCCCAGGCCGGCTCCGCGATGCCCTCCACTGCCGCCACCACGATGGGCATGTACTCGGGCCGGCAGCCCGCCATCACCGCGTTGATGGCGACCTTCTCCGCCGTCACCGCGACCTGGCGATTGGTGATGTAGGCGATCTGATGGTCCGGCTCGAGCCCGGCGGCCTCGAGCATGGCCCGCACCGCCGGCTCGGTGGGCGGGACCACGGGGAGTCCGTCCGTCCAGCCCCGGTCGTAGCACAGCTCCATGGCCAGCCCGATGTCCGCGACGACGTGACGCTTGGAGGCGAGTGCCGTTGTCATGCCGGGGATTATACCCGAAGATGCGAGCATGCCCGGGGCCGCGACGCCGCACGTGGTCATCGTGGGGGGCGGCTTCGCCGGCCTCAACGCCGCTCGCGTGCTCGCGCGCCGGCCGGTGCGCGTGACCCTGGTGGACCGCCGCAACCATCACCTCTTCCAGCCGCTGCTCTACCAGGTCGCCACCGCGGGGCTCTCTCCCGCCAACATCGCCACCCCCCTGCGGTCGATCCTGAGAAAAGCACCCGGCGTCCGCGTGCTCCTCGCCGCCGCCGAGCGCGTGGAGCCGGCGGCACGCCGCGTGATCCTCGACGAGGGCGAGCTGACCTACGACGCGCTCATCCTCGCGGTCGGCGCCACCCACTCCTACTTCGGCCACGACGAGTGGGAGACGCTGGCCCCCGGGCTCAAGACCCTGGAGGACGCGCTGGAGATCCGCCGGCGCGTGCTGCTCGCCTTCGAGGCCGCCGAGCGCGCGCGCGACGGCGCCGAGCGCCGCGCCCTCCTCACCCTGGTGGTCATCGGCGGCGGCCCCACCGGCGTGGAGCTGGCCGGCGCGCTGGCCGAGCTCGCGCGCCACACCATCGCCCGCGACTTCCGGGAGGTGGACCCGACCCAGACGCGGGTCGTCCTCCTCGAGGGGGGACCGCGAATCCTCGCGACCTTTCCCGAGGACCTCGCCCGCGCGGCGGCGCGCAGCCTCGAGCGCCTCGGCGTGGAGGTACGCACCGGCGCCCTGGTGACGCGTATCACGCCGGATGCGGTGTGGGTGGGCGGCGAGCAGATCCGTTCGCGCGCCGTGCTCTGGGCGGCGGGGGTGGCGGCGGCCCCGCTGGCCCACACGCTCGGCGTGCCGCTGGACCGCGCCGGACGCATCCCGGTCACCCCCGATCTCTCGGTGGCGGGGCATCCGGAGATCTTCGTGGCCGGCGATCTCTGCGCCTTCAGCCACGGGACGGACGGGCCCCTTCCCGGCGTGGCTCCGGTGGCAATTCAGCAGGGGCGGGCGGCGGCCGCCAATGCCTGGCGCCGGCTGGCCGGCGAGGCCACGCACCCCTTCCGCTATCGCGACCGCGGCAGCATGGCCACCGTGGGCCGCGCCGCCGCGGTCGCGGTGATCGGCCCCCTTCGGCTCTCGGGGCTCACCGCCTGGCTGGCCTGGCTCGTCGTGCACATCGCCTTCCTGATCGGCTTCCGGAACCGTTTCCTCGTGCTCTTCGAATGGGCATGGGCGTACAGCACGTGGCAGCGGGGCGCCCGCCTGATCACCGGCTGCTGGCGCGGTCCGGCCTAGTACACTGGAACGGTCCCACTACACTGAACCCGGAGGATTCGAGCGTCCATGCCCCTCATCGCGTATTTCTCGATGGAGTACGGGTTGCACGAGGAGTTCCCCTCGTACGCCGGCGGTCTCGGTATCCTCGCCGGGGACTTCATGAAGTCGGCGGGCGACCTCGGGATGCCGGTGGTCGGCATCGGACTGCGCTGGGCCCAGGGCTACACCGCCCAGCGCATCGGCGAGGACGGCCAGCCGGTGGACGAGTGGCACGATCACAAGCCCGACTTCCTCACCGATACCGGCACGCGGGTGCGGGTGCGCGTGGCCGCCCGTGAAGTCGAGTGCCGCGTGTGGCGCGTGGCGCGTTACCAGATCGCGCCGCTCTTCCTCCTCGAGCCCACCGACCCGCGCGACCTGTGGATCACCCGCCGCCTCTATGACCCCCGCCCCGACTGCCGCATCGCCCAGGAGATGCTGCTCGGTATCGGCGGCATGCGCGCCCTCCGCGCCATGCACCAGCCGGTGGACCTCTACCACTTCAACGAGGGGCATGCGGTGTTCGCCGGGCTCGAGCTCATCGCCGACCGGATGGAGGCGGGGCATCAGTTCGAAGACGCGTGGCAGGCGGTGCGGCCCACCATCGTCTTCACCACTCATACCCCGGTGCCGGCGGGAAACGAGGCGCACTCGCTCGACGATCTCCACCGGCTCGGCGCGGACTGCGGCCTCCTGCCCGCCGAGCTGCGCGCGCTGGGCGGCGATCCGTTCAATATGACGGTGGCGGGGCTGCGCCTGGCCCACCGGGCCAATGCGGTGGCCCAGCTGCACGGCGAGACCGCGCGGAAGATGTGGGCGGGCGTGGAGGGCGCCGCGCCCATCATCGCCATCACCAACGGGGTCCACGTGGGCACCTGGCAGGACCCGCGCGTGCCCTCGGCACTGTCGAGCGACGGCGCGCTCCGCGCCACGCGGCGCGAGCTCAAGGAGGAGCTCTTCGCGGAGGTGGCACGGCGCACCGGGGTGCGCATGGACCCGGGCGCGCTGACCATCGGCTTTGCCCGGCGCGCCGCCACCTACAAGCGCCCCGATCTCCTCCTCCGCGAGCCCCAGCGCCTGGCCCGCCTCCTCAAGGAAGGGGGCGTGCAGGTGCTCTTCGCCGGAAAGGCGCATCCCGCGGACCAGGAAGGCAAGGCGGTGATCGCAAACCTGGTCCGGACCATCCGCCAGTGGCCGGAGTCCATCGCCTTCCTCGAGAACTACGACATGGGGCTGGCGCGCTTGCTCACGCGCGGGTGCGACGTGTGGCTCAACAATCCGAAGCGGCCGCTGGAGGCCTCGGGGACCTCGGGCATGAAGGCGGCCATGAACGGCGTGCTCAACCTGTCGGTGCTGGACGGCTGGTGGCCGGAGGGGTGCGAGCACGGCGTCACCGGCTGGGCCATCGGGGACGACACCGAGCCGCCCGACGTCGACCGCCGCGACCTCGCCGCGCTGTACGACACGCTGGAGACCGAGGTGCTGCCCACCTGGGCCGCTCCCGACCGCTGGACGCGGATGATGCGCGCCTCCATCAAGATGGGAGTCGAGCGGTTCTCCTCCGACCGGATGGTGCGCGAGTACTTCGAGAAGCTCTACGTCTAGCCGGCGCGAGCTTACTTCGCCTTGGCGATCTCGTCGGCCAGCTCCTGGGCGCGCTTTTGTCCATGGGCTGGAGGCGCTCCAGGACCTTCCGCGCCTCCTCCACCTGCCCCATCTTCACGTAGGCCTCGCCGAGATACTCGAGCGCCTCCGGGAAGCGCGGCTTGAGCCGCAGCGCCTCGTCGTAGGCCTTCACCGAGTCGGGATAGTTGCCCACGTTCCTGAGCGCGTAGCCCAGCTCGTTCCACGCCTCCGGGTAGTCGGGCTTGAGCTCGGTGGCCTTCTTGAAGGACGCCACCGCCACCGACCACTCCTTCGCTTTCTTGGCGCGCACGCCCTTGCCGTACTCCTCCTCGGCCGGTGTCTGTACGGGACCTCGGCTGGGCGAATACGGGGTGGACTCGGCGCGCGCGGCGATGGGCGCGGCCACGATCAGAGCAAGAGCGAGCGCGATCAATGTCGTCATAGGGCCTCCCTTCGAGCGTGGGATTCGTGGGCCTGCGCGTGACGGGACTATCATAGCCCCCCGCGCAACCCCGTCCCCCGAATCGGTCGCACCGACAGCAACGCGAGCACGGCTGCGAGCGCGCAGACCCCGCCCGCGACCGCGAAGGCCGCGGTGAAGGCCCCGCTCCAGCCCAGCGCGCGCTCGAGCCCGCCGAACACGGTGGCGGAAGCCTGGACCCCCGCCACGATGCCCAGCGTGCGGCTCATGAAGGCCAGGCCGCCCGCCGCGCCCTGCCCCGCCGCCGGGAAGGCGCGCATCACCTGGGTGAGATTGGGCACCTGGAAGAGGCCGAGGCCCAGTCCCACCAGGGCCAGCGCCGCTCCCACCAGCGGCCACGACGACGTCGCGTCGAGGCGGCTGATGAGGATGAGCCCGGCCGCTTCCGCCGTCAGCCCGAGCGTGATGGGAAGCCGCGGGCCCGCGCGATCGGTGATGCGGCCGGCCAGCGGCGACATGGCGGCGGTGCCGAGCGGCGTCAGCGTGAAGAGGAGGCCCGCGCGCGCGGTGGAGAGCCCGAGCACGCCCACGAGATAGTAGGGCACCAGGAGCCAGACGGCGAACTGGGCCCAGTTCGCGAGCGCGGACAGGAGCAGGGCGCCCAGCACACTGCCGCGCAGCCATTCCGTGCGCGGCGGGAGACGCCACACGCCCCCGCGCCCGCCGCGGGGCAGCTGGAGCAGCGCGAGAACACCCACCGCGAGGGCGAGCGGGGCGCGATAGAGGAAGACCGCGCGCCAGCCGGACACGTCCACCAGGGCGCCCCCGACGATGGGCCCCAGCGTCAACCCTACTCCCATGCCGAGCGCGAGGCGGCCCAGCCCGAACCCGTGACGCTCACGCGGGAGCGCGAGGGTGATCAGCGCCGGCGCGGTCCCGTAGATGAGGCCACCGCCCACGCCCTGCAGCACGCGGGCGGCGAGGAGGAGCCCGAAGGACGACACCACGAGATAGCCCGCGAAGGCGGCGGTGGAGATCCAGAGCCCCGCCGTGAACACGGGGCCCGGGCCGAAGCGATCGGCGAGGAGCCCCGCGCCGAAGGCGGTGAGCGCATACGTGAGCACGTAGCAGACGATCACCCAGCGAATGGACACCGGGCCCACGTCGAAGGCCACCGACATGGCGGGAAAGGCGATGTTCACGGAGGCGTCGAGCGAGACCACCAGCGCGCCAAGCGCGGCGACGGCGACGGACACCAGAGTATACTAGCCGGGCTGTCCAGCCATTTCGAGGAGGTTTTCAGCGATGCGCTTGAGAAATCAGGTCGCCCTCGTCACCGGCGCCGGCCGCGGCATCGGCGAAGCCATCGCGCGTGCCTTTGCCCGCGAGGGCGCGCGCGTCGCCGTGGCCGACATCGATCCGCGGACCGCGGCCGCCACCGCGCGCCGGCTGGGCGCGGGCCGCGGCCTCGCGCTGCACATGGACGTGGCCGATTCCGCGTCGGTGGCCGCGGGCTTCGCCGTCATCGAGCGGAAGTGGAAGCGCCTCGACATCGCAGTGACCAATGCCGCCATCGAGCCCATCGTGCCCTTCCTCGAGCTCACCGAGGACACGTGGGACCGGGTGCTCGATACCAACCTCAAGGGCACCTTCCTCGTCGCGCAGGCGGCCGCGAGGCGGATGGTCCCGCGCCGCCGCGGGGTCATCATCACGCTGTCGTCCGTGAACGCGGAAGTGGTGCGGCCGGAGTCCGCCGCCTACGGCGCCTCGAAGGGCGCGGTGCGCCAGCTCACCAAGGCCATGGCGATCTCGCTGGCGCCGTACGGCATCCGCGTCAATGCCATCGGCCCGGGCACGGTGGTGACGGGGCTGACGCGGCATCTCCTCCGCAAGAAGACGTGGCGTGACGCCGTCTACGCGCGCACGCCCATGCAGCGCGTGGCCGACGCGAAGGAGATCGCGGCGGTGGCGCTCTTCCTCGCCTCGGACGAGTCCTCCTACATGACCGGCACCACCGTCTACGTGGACGGGGGCCGGCTCGCGCTCAATGGCCTGATGCCGCCCAAGGGTTCCCGCCGCCGGACCCGTCGCTAGGTGCCGGAGCCGGCCGGCTGGCTCGCGCTGGGCCTGGCCGCCATCGTCGCCTCGTCCATCGGCGGCGTGGCCGGCTTCGGAACCGGCGCCATGATGATCCCCGTCATCGCGTGGACCCTCGGGCCCAAGGCCACCGTGCCGGTGCTCACGGTGGGCATGTTCATCGGCAACGGCGCGCGCGTCTGGTTCTCCCGCCACGAGATCGACTACCGCGTGGTGGGGGCGTACCTCCTGGGCGCCATCCCCACCGGCATCGTGGGTGCCGTCCTCTACTCCTCCATCGAGGGCGCGTGGATCAGCCGCCTGCTGGGCGGCTTCCTCCTCATCGCCGTTCCCGGCCGCCGCTGGCTCAAGGCCCACGGCATGCGGGTGCGCCTGGTCCACTTCCCGCTCATCGGCGGCGTCTTCGGCTTCCTGTCCTCGCTGGTGGGTGCGGTGGGGCCCATCCTGAGCCCGTTCTTCCTGGGCTACGGTCTCCTCCGCGGGGCCTACGTCTCCACCGATGCCCTCTGCACCGTCGGCACCTACTTCACCCGCGGTCTCGTCTTCCACCGCTATCACCTGATGACGGAGCCCACCGTCACCGTGGGGATCTACATCGGGGTCATCATGATCGCGGGCGCGTGGATCGGCCGCCGGCTCCTCGACCGGATGACCGAGCGGGCCTTCCTGCGCCTGATCGAGACCCTGCTCGTGCTCTGCGGCCTGCAGATGCTGCTCTTTCCCGCCCGTTGACCCCGGCTTGCGTGTCGCGGTAGAACTGGGGCTCATGACTTCGCCGCTGGCCCCGGGCCTGTCCGCCGAGATCCAGATCGCCGTCACCCGCGAGCTCACCGCCGACGCCCTGGGCAATACGGGGGTGCTCGTGTTCGCCACCCCCCACGTGATCGCGTGTCTCGAGAACGCCTCCAGCGTGGTCCTCAAGGGCCACCTCCCACCCGGTGGGGGGTCGGTGGGCACCATGATCGAGATGAGGCATCTCGCCGCCACCCCGATGGGCATGACGGTGCGGGCCAAGGCCACCATTCTCGAAACCGACGGCAAGCGGGTGCTGTTCGCGGTGGAGGCCTGGGACGAGGTGGAGAAGATCGCCGAGGGCCGCCACGAGCGTTTCGTCGTGGGCAACCTCGAGCGCTTCCTCGAGCGCGCGATGGCCAAGGGCAAGTCCAGAAGCTGAGGAGATCCCCATGCCCATATCGATCAACACGAGCATCAAGGGCAAGGAGTACGCGCCCTACGTGGTTCACGTGGAGCGGGGCAAGATCAAGGAGTTCGCCCGCGCCATCGGCGACCTCTCCCCCTTCTATCTCGACGACGAGGTGGGGCGCGCGTCACCGTGGGGCGACATCATCGCCCCGCCCACCTTCGCCATCACCTTCCGCGACGAGCGAGCCGACACCGGCGCGCTCCTGAAGGATCTCGGCACCGACATCTCCCGCATCCTCCACGGGGAGCAGGAGTTCGAGCACTACAAGCCCATCCGGCCCGGCGACACCCTGCTGTGCCGGGGGCGGATCTCGGACGTCTACGAGAAGTCCGGCAAGTCCGGCCCCATGGCCTTCGTGGTCCGCGAGACCACGGTCACCGACGCCGACAACGAGGTGGTGGCTCGGGTCCGCGGCATCACCGTGGTCCGTCTCTGAGGACGCCATGAAATACGCCAAGGTCTATTTCGAGGACGTCGAGGTCGGCAGCGAGATGCCCCCGCTGGTCAAGGGGCCCATCGAGCAGATTCAGCTCACACGCTACGCGGGCGCCTCGGGCGACTTCAACCCTATTCACCAGGACGCCGCCTTCGCCCGGGCGGCGGGCATGGGCGACGTCTTCGGTCACGGCATGCTCTCCATGGGCTTCGTGGCCCAGTCCGTGACGGATTGGCTCGGGGTGGGCACCGCGCAGAAGATCGGGGTGCGCTTCGCCGGCCTGGTGCGCCTGGGCGACGTCATCACGTGCCGCGGCAAGGTCATCGCCAAGCGGCCCGCGAAGGAGCCTGGCCGCGGGCCCGGCCAGGTGGACCTCGAGCTGTGGGCGGAGAATCAGAAGGGCGAGAAGGTCGTCACCGGGCGCGCGACGGCCACCCTCGTCTCGCGCGAGAACGAATAGGCGGAAGGTCGGCGAGGCGGACGACGCCTAGACGGTCCTGCCGCTCAGGAACTCACGGAGCGCGGCATCGGTGGACGGAAAGGCCAGCTCCGCCCACGGGATGTCCGCCGGGGCCACCCACTCCACGCGATCGCACTCGTGGCAGGTGGTCAGCGTGCCGCCGGTGACGGCGGCGCGGTACACGACGATCACGATGGGCGAGGCGCGATAGGAGTAGACCCCCACCAGCCGCCCGAGCTCCACGCGGAGCCCGGTCTCCTCCCAGGTCTCGCGCACCGCCGCCGCCTCCACCGGCTCGCCCCAGTCCACGAAGCCGCCCGGAAAAGTCCACTTGCCGTAGGACGGGTGGATGGCCCGTCGCGTGAGCAGGATCCGGCCGTCGGACTCCGGGATGGTGCCCGCGACCACCTTGTGATTGAGGTAGAAGACGAATCCGCAACCCGTGCACACCGGCTCGGGTCGACCCTCCGGCCCCACAGGCCGGCGCTCGAGAGCGCCGCCGCAGAGCGGGCAGAAGCGCACGCCGTCCGGCGTGAGCTGGCGGAGGGATTCGTTGACGCTCATCCGCGCAGAGTCTACCATCGGGCAAGTATTATCTGCGGGGGCCTCGACATGGCCCCCGCACTCCCCCCAAGGTGGGCGATCAACGCGCGTGATGACTTGCCCTGAGAGAAAGCAGTCATGAAGTGGGTGGCGGCGAAGTCGGGCTTCGACGAGATGTTCGGGCGGGGCCACACCCCGCGCGCGCACTATGCCGCCCTCATCTCCATCCTCGAGTCCTTCACCCTCGAGGACGTGGCGCGGCGCGAGCGCCTCCAGCGCCTGGCCCTCATGAATCAGGGCATCACCTTCACCGTGTACGGCGAGAAGGAGGGGCTCGAGCGCATCTTCCCCTTCGACTTCGTGCCCCGCATCATCCCCGCCCCGGAGTGGAAGCTGGTCCAGGACGGCCTCGTCCAGCGCATCACCACGCTCAATCTCTTCCTCCTCGACATCTACGGGGACCAGAAGTGTCTCGCCGACAAGATCGTTCCCGCCGAGCTCCTCCTCTCGCGCAAGGAGTACAAGCGCGAGCTGCGCGGGGTGGTGCCGCCGCGGAAGATCTTCACCCACGTGGTCGGCACCGACATCATCCGTGACGGCAAGGGCCAGTACCTGGTGCTCGAGGACAATTGCCGGGTGCCCAGCGGCGTGTCCTACGTGCTGGAGAACCGCACCTTGCTCAACCGCGTGTTCCCGGAGTTCTTCGCCTCCTACCCGGTGCGCCCGATCAAGGACTATCCGAGCCTCCTCCTCGACACGCTGCTGCACGCCGCCCCGCGATCCAGCCAGAGCCCGGTCACGGTGCTGCTCTCGCCCGGCATCCACAACTCCGCCTACTTCGAGCACTCCTACCTCGCCCGCGAGATGGGCGTGGACCTGGTGGAGGGCCGGGATCTCCTCGTCGAGGGCAACCGCGTCTTCATGCGCCGCACTCACGGCAAGCGGCAGGTGGACGTCATCTACCGGCGGGTCGACGACGAGTTCCTCGATCCCCTCACCTTCCGCCGCGATAGCCTGCTCGGCGTGCCCGGCCTCCTCAACGTCTACCGCGAGGGCAACGTGGCCCTGGCCAACGCGCCGGGGGCGGGCGTGGCCGACGACAAGAGCGTCTACGCCTTCATGCCCGCCCTCATCAAGTACTACCTGGGCGAGGAGCCGCTGCTGCCCCAGGTGCCGACGTATCTCGGCGCCAGCAAGGACGGCCTGCGCCACATCACGGAGCACGCGCACGAGCTGGTGGTGAAGACCACCGGCGACGCGGGCGGGTACGGGATGCTCATGGGCCCCTTCGCGTCGAAGAAGGAGATCGAGGCCTACGTGGCCCAGGTGAAGAAGAACCCCGGCAACTACATCGCCCAGCCGCTGGTGGACCTCTCCTCGCATCCCACCCACGTGGAGGGGCGCTTCGAGCCGCGCCGCATCGACCTGCGGCCCTTCATCCTCTATGGCGACCGCATCCGCGTCCTGCCCGGCGGGCTCACCCGCGTGGCGCTGCGCCCCGGCTCCTACGTCGTCAACTCCTCCCAGGGCGGCGGCAGCAAGGACACCTGGGTGCTCGCGCCCCGCGACCCATGATCCTCTCCCGCGTCGCCGACGGGCTGTACTGGATGGGCCGCTATCTCGAGCGGGCCGAGAACACCGTCCGCCTCCTGCTCGTCGCCGAGGAGCTGTCCACCGAGGTGTTCGGGCTCGACGAGGACCTCGCCCGGTCGGAGTGGCACGACCTGGGCGAGATCTTCCCCGGCCCCGCGCTGCCCGAGCGGACGACCCGGCAGGTGGCCAGCCTCGCCGCGATCTCGCTCCAGGCGCTCACCTTCTCCGCCGCCCATCCGAACTCGGTGTACTTCTCGCTCAAGCGGGCCCGCGACAACGCGCGGGGCGTGCGGGAGGCGCTCACCTTGGAGGTCTTCGTCAATCTCAACGAGACCTACCGCGAGCTCGAGGAAGCGGCCAAGCGGCGCCTGGTGGACACGCCCTCCTTCCGCAGCGCGCTCGGCAGCACCCACCGCGGCATCCTCGCCACCGTGGGATCCGTCGAGCACACGCTCACGCGGCAGCCGGGCTGGCTGTTTCTTCGGCTCGGGGAGTCGATGGAGCGCCTGTACCGGACGGCGGCCGTGCTGCGGGTGAAGCTCCCCGCCCTCATCGTGCCGGAGCCCAAGGTGGACCTGCCGCTTCTCCATACGCGCTGGCGGGGCCTCCTGCGCGGGCTCTCGTGCTTCGAGGCCTTCCGCCAGTCGTACGGGGCGCGACTGGAGCCCCTGGAGGTGCTGCATTTCCTCCTCTTCGACGGCCAGGCTCCCCGCTCGCTCCGCTACGGCACCACCGCGGTGAAGGAGTACCTCGACCGGCTCTCCGCGGGCGGCAGCCCCAGCGCGCCCGCGCGCCTCATGGGCCGCCTCTTCGCGGAGCTGACCTATCAGAGCGACGAGGTGATCCGCCGGAGCGAGTACATCCCCTTCCTCGAGCACGTTCTCGAAGAGGTCACCAAGACTCACGAGGCGCTCTCCACGCAGTACTTCGGGACCTGAGCCTCGTGTTCCTCGAGGTCGAGCACCGGCTGTCCTTCGACTACGACGCGTTCATCCGCGAGTCCTTCATCGAGCTGCGGATGCAGCCGAAGACCACTCCGCATCAGACGCTCCAGTCCTTCGTCCTCGCGGTGGGGCCGCCCACCACGCTCTCGCGGTACCGGGACTGGAACGACAACATCGTCCACCACTTCACGGTGACGTCCTACCACGACCGGATCGCGGTGGCGGGCCGCGCGCTGGTGAGCACCCATCCCGCGGCCTCCCCGCTCGACGACGTCATCGATCGCCTTCCCCTGGAGAGCCTCCCCTATCCGTTCTGGGACTTCCTCCAGCTGGGCGGCCCGGTGCGAGGCAGCGCGGCTCTGCGCAAGTTCAACCAGGGGGTGTCGATCCCGCCCGGCGCCGGGCTGGGGGAGCAGATCGAGGCGCTGGGCGGCCACATCCACACGAGCTTCGAGTACCGGAAGAACGTCACCCGGTACGACTCCAGCACCGACGACTTCCTGGTCGCCGGCGCGGGCGTCTGCCAGGACTTCACCCACCTCATGCTGGGGCTCCTGCGCCTGCGGCAAATCCCCTGCCGGTACGTGAGTGGCTATCTCCACGTGGCACCGGCGGAGGGCGAGGCGGCGCAGAGCCATGCCTGGGTGGAGGTCTACTCGCCCGCGCGCGGCTGGGTGCCGTTCGACCCCACCCACAACCGGCCCATCGACGAGCGGTACGTCGCGGTGGGCCACGGCCGCCACTACGAGGACGTTCCCCCCAACAAGGGTATCTTTCGCGGGAACGCGAAGGAGGCGCTCACCGCCGAGGTCTACACGCGCCCTTCCATGCAGAAGGACATCTCGACCTTGCGCGAGGAGATCGAATCCATCGACCTGCCCGTGTTCCAGGAGATTCCCGAGCGCACGCGAGACTGGACGGTGGCGGTCTCGGACGCCAACATCGCGCGCAGCAGCAGCAGCAGTAGTCCGCTCAGTCGGGAGAGGCCGGACTCTCCGGCTCCGCCCGCCGCGGCAGCTGCAGCCGCGCCACCACCGGCAGATGATCCGAGGCGACGCGGGCCAGCCGGCTCCGGTGCACCCGGAAGCCGTCGCCCTGTATGACGCGGTCCCAGTAGATCCGGTCCAGCGCGAAGAACGGCATCGGCGAGGGATGGGTGCGCCGGTGCCGCGGTCCCGCCAGCGCGCCCCGAAGCGCCCGTCCCACCGCGCCGGGGAACCACTCGTTGAGGTCGCCCACCACCACCCGGGGCCCGGTGAGGTCGGCGTGAAGGATGTGCTGGCTGACTAGCCGCGCCACCTGCGCGGCCCGCTCGCGGATCCGCAGGCCGAAGTGCACGTTGAAGAGATGCAGCAGGCCCTCGGGAAGGATCAGGTCCACGCGAATGCCGCCGCGCGGCTCGCGGATCGAGTGAGTGAGGTCGAACACGCCCGACCCGCGCGCGGGGAGCCGCGTGAGCACGGCATTGCCGTACGGGCCCTCCAGTCGGGTGTGGGTGACCCCCATGTGCATCTGCAGCCCCAGCCGCGCCGCGAGCATCTCCGCCTGCGGGCGAAAGATCTCCTGGACGCCCACGAGGTCGGCATTGAGCTCCTCGATGACGGCGGCGATCCGCATGAGATCGACGCGGCCGTCGATCCCCTGGCCCTTGTGGATATTGTAGGAGGCAACGGTGAGCGTGGTCCGGTGAGGCTCGCTCGTCGGGTCCGTCCCTCTCGGTCGGCGTCGTCGGAACATGGCTTCTCCTTGCTATCTTAACAAGCCGTCTGGTAGGCTGGCGCCACCCGAGACGGACGCCCACACCGCGAGGACTTCCGTGAGCGAGGTGCTCTCACCCGATCCAGCGACGCCGCCTCCCCCGTCCGCCGTGCATCCGCCCGCGGCGCATCCGATCATCTCCACCATCCGCCGATTCGTGGAGACCGAGGTGACGCCGGTGGCCGCCGCGCTCGAGCACGCGGACGAGTACCCTCACGCCCTCGTCGGCCGCATGCGAGAGCTGGGACTGTTCGGCGCGCTGGTGCCACCGGAGCACGGCGGGCTCGGCCTGCGCATGACGGACTACGCGCGAGTGATCGAGGAGCTGTGCCGGGGCTGGATGTCGCTGGCGGGCGTGATCAATAGCCACACCATGGCCGCCCTCATCGTACTTCACCACGGCACCGACGAGCAGCGCCAGCGCCTCCTGCCGAAATTGGCCAGCGGGGTCGCGCGCGGGGGCCTTTGCCTCACCGAGCCGCACGCGGGCTCCGACGTCCAGGCCATCCGCACGGTGGCGCGCCGACACGGCGACGGCTACCTCATCTCGGGCACGAAGATGTTCGTCACCAATGGTCGTGAGGGTAACACTTTTGCTCTCCTCGCTCGCACCGACACTGCCGCCGAGCCTCCGCATCGCGGCATGTCCTGCTTCATCGTGGAGAAGGGCGCGCCCGGTCTCGAGGTGGTCAAGTCCATCGCCAAGCTCGGCTACAAGGGCGTGGACACCGCGGAGCTGGTCTTCGACGGCTTCCTCGTTCCCGCCGCCAACCTGGTGGGCGGGGCGGAGGGCCGCGGCTTCAAGCATGTCATGGACGGGCTGGAGACGGGGCGCATCAACATCGCCGCGCGCGCGGTAGGAGTGGCGCAGGCCGCTCTCGAGGAGGCGACCGCCGCCGTCCGGCAGGACACCGCGGAGCCCGCCCTGGCCGCGCTGGCCGGCATTGCCGCGCGCGTGGAAGCCGCCCGCCTCCTCACCGGCTGGGCGGCGGGAATGAAGGACCGCGCCGAGCGCTGCGACCTCGAGGCGGGCATGGCCAAGCTCTATGCCTCCGAGGCCGCGCAGGAGGTGGCGGTGGAAACCCTCCGGATCGCGGGCCGGCGCGGTGTCCTCGCGGAGTCGCCGGTGGAGCGCTTCTACCGCGACACGCCGCTCATGATCATCGGCGAGGGCGCCAACGAGATCCAGCGGATCCTCATCGCCCGCCAGCTCCTCGAGCGCCACGGCGAGCGGTTCGGCGCCACCACCTCGCGCGAGAACGAGCCCGAGGAGCGACGGCAGGTGATCATGGCGGTGCGGCAGTTCGTCCAGAAGGACGTGATGCCGCTGGCCCAGGAGGAGGATGCCGCCGGCCGATTCCCGGGCGCGCTCGTGGAGCAGCTCGCCGAGCTCGGGGTGTTCGGCGCGCTGGTGCCCGCGGACTACGGCGGGCTCGGTCTCGACCTCACCACCACCGCCATGGTGGTCGAGGAGCTGGCGCGCGGCTGGGCCATGCTGGGAGCCCTGGTCGCCGGCCACCTCGCCACCGCCGACGCCATCGCGCACTACGCGGGAGGGGCGGAGCGCGCGCGGCTGCTCCCCGCCATGGTGCGGGCCGAGCGCCTCGGCGCCGTGGCGCTGGGCGCTCCCGCCGCCGCACGCCGCGCCGGCGGCGGCTGGGGCCTGGCCGGCCGCGCGCCGCTGGTCCCCGCGGCCGCGCGCGCGACGGTCTTCGCGATCCTCGCCGACCACGAGGGCCATCGGGCCGCCTTCCTGGCCGAGAGCGGCGTCGCCGGCCTCGAGGCGGGGCCCGCGGTGGATACCCTCGGGCTGCGAGGGCTCGGCGCCGCCGACCTGACCTTCGCCCACCTGCGCCTCCCGTACGACGCTCGCCTGGGCGGTGACGACGCGGACGTGGCCACCGCGATCGAGTCCCGCCTGCGCCTGGGCGAGGCGGCGGTGGCAGTGGGAATCGGCGAGGCCGCCTTCGAGGCGGCGCTCCGGTACGCGCAGCAGCGCAGCACCTTCGGCAAGCCCATCGCCCAGCACCAGGCCATTCAGCTCAAGCTCGCGGACATGGCCACCCGCATCGCCGCCGCACGCCTGCTCGTCTATCGCGCGGCCGCTCGCCTCGGCGCGCGCCCGGGCGAGGCCGCCGCGGCGGCGATGGCGCGACTGGAGGCCGCCGAGACCGCCTATCACGCCGCGCTCGAGTCCATGCGCACGCACGGCGGCTACGGCTACACGAAGGAGTTCCCGGCGGAGCGCTTCTATCGGGACGCCGCCGTGCTGCTCGCGGGCGATGGCGCGGCGGGACGGCTGCGACTCACGGTGGCTCGCGCGGTGCTCGAGGGACGGCCGGTATGAGCTACGGCCGCTACTACGAGGAGTTCACGGTCGGCCAGGAGTTCCACCACTGGCCGGGCCGCACCATCACCGAGGCGGACTGCACCTGGTTCGCGCTCCTCACCATGAACCAGCACCCGCTCCACTCGGACGCGCACTATGCCGAGACCCACACCCAGCACAAGCAGCGCGTGGTCCTCGGTCCCCTCGTCTACAGCGTGGTGATCGGAATGACGGTGGCCGACATCTCCGGCCGCGCCATCGCCAACCTCGAGGTGAACACGCTCAAGCACGAGAAGCCCACCTTCATCGGCGACACGCTCTATGCGCACAGCCGGGTGCTGGAGCTGCACGAATCCCGGCAGGGAGATCGCGGGATCGTGACCGTGGAGACGCGCGGCACGAACCAGCGCGGCGACCAGGTGTGCTCCTATACGCGCAAGGTCCTGGTGCCGAGGAAGAATCACCCCACCCTCGGCGAGGGCCGTCTCCCCTACTGACATGACCCGACCACCTCTGCAGGGCGTGCGGATTCTCGCGGTGTCGCAGTTCGGCGCGGGCCCCTTCGGCACCCAGGTGCTGGCCGACCTGGGCGCCGAGGTCATCAAGATCGAGGACCCCAGCGTGGGCGGCGACAGCGCTCGCTACGTTCCTCCGTTCGAGGGCGAGGCCGACTCCCCCTACTTCCAGTCGTTCAATCGGGGCAAGCGCTCGCTCACGCTGAACCTCCGCCATCCCGACGGCCAGGCCGTGCTCCACGACCTGGTGCGGGTCTCGGATGCGGTCTTCAACAACGCGCGCGGCGATCTCCCCGGCAAGCTCGGGCTGACCTACGAGACCCTCAAGGCCGTCAACCCCCGGATCGTCTGCTGCGCCCTCACCGGGTTCGGCACCACCGGGCCGCGCGCCGCGGAGCCGGCCTTCGACTATCTGATCCAGGGCTACGCGGGCTACATGTCCGTGACCGGCGAGCCGGACGGCCCTCCCGGCAAGTGCGGCGTCTCCATCATCGACTTCGCGGGCGGCTATGTGGGCATGGTCGGGCTCATGGTCGGCCTCTTCGACGCCCAGCGCACCGGGATCGGGCGGGACGTGGACATCGCCCTCCTCGACACCGCGGTGAGCATGCTGTCGTACTTCGCGATCTGGACGCTCAACCGCGAGTGGGCGCCCGAGCGGACGCGCGACTCGGCGCATCAGGTGCTGGTCCCCGCCCAGAACTTCCCCACCAAGGACGGCTGGATCGTCGTCTTCTGCAACAAGGACAAGTTCTGGCAGGAGCTCGTCGAGGCCCTGGAAGCGCCGGAGATCGGCGCGGATCCGCGCTTCCGGACCTTCCCCGACCGCCACACCCACCGTGACGTGCTGCTCCCGCTGCTCAAGGCGCGCTTCGCGACGCGCACCACCGCGGACTGGCTGGACCGGCTGCGCGGCCGCGTGCCGTGCGCGCCCGTCAACGACGTGCGCCAGGCCCTGGCCGATGAGCAGGTCCGCGCACGCGACATGATCGTGGAGGTCCCGCACCCGGAGTTCGGGATGCTCAAGGAGGTGCGCAGCCCCATCCGCACCGAGGGCGAGGTGCGCAATCCCCGGCGCGCGCCGAAGCTCGGCGAGGATACCGACGCCATCCTGGGCGAGGTCCTCGGCTATAGCGCCTCCACCATCGCCCGGCTGCGGGCCCAGCGGGTGCTGGGCGCCCCCTCATCCGCGCCGACGGAGTGATCCCCTGAGCCCGCTGTCGAACGCTGCTCCCTCGAAGGCTCCGGACGCGGAGCAGGTCGAGCGCACGGAAGAGACCCTCGCGCCCCCGTGGATGACCATCCTGCACAACTGCGAGTGCCATACCTTCGAGCAAGTGGTGCAGCAGCTCATGAAGGCCATCGCCTGCTCCGAGGAGCGCGGCTGGGAGCTGGCCTGGGAAGTCCACAACCGGGGCAAGGCCGTCGTGAAGGTCGGCCCCGAGTCCGAGTGCGTCCGCGTGGGAAACGTGCTCGCCGCGATTGGTCTCGTGGTCACCGTGGTGCAGTCCTAGCGGGTCTCGCTCCACCACGCAGTCCCTTCGCGGGAAAACCACTCTCCAATTTATCGAGGTACGTCCTACTTTGAGGTGGTCCGCGTTCGACCCCGGGTGGTGGTGAGACATGAAGGATGGACGTGATTTCAGCTACTTACGGAAAATCAGGCACTGGCATCCTGATTGCTCTAGGGATGTGTGGCTGAAGTCAGGCCCACAGGAGCCCCGACAATGAACCGACTGCTCGATCTGATCCGGGAAGCGTGGCAGGAAGATCATCGGGGCGGTATCGTTCGCCCCTGGTACCGCCGCCCCAATGCGTGGATGCTGGGCGCAGCTATCGTGCTTCCGTTCGGCTGGCTGCTTCCGATCGCGAAGGTGGCCTACGTCGAGGCCCGCAACCGTCGAGCCCGCCGCTTCTAGCTTGCCGTCTCAAACCAGGTGAGGGCGGCGTGAGCCCCGGAGGCCATCTCGTCACGACGGCGGTGGCTTGTGCCGCCGTCCAGGTCGCTACCGGTTCCGCCGCCCTCACCGTAGGAGTCGCCGCCGGCGGCTTCCTGATCGACCTCGACCACGTCCTCGACTACGTTGCCTTCGAGCGGCAGCGTGACCTTCGCCCCGCCGCCTTCCTCCGCTACTACCTGGCCGGACGTCCTCGCACCGTGGTGCTGCTCCTGCACTCGTACGAGATACTGGCGCTCCTCGCCCTCGCCGCCTGGTCGTGGAACCTGGAGTGGCTCTGGGGCTATGTGCTGGGGGCGGCGGCGCTGCACCTGCCGCTGGACATCGTGTTCAACGGCAAGGTGGCCGGCCGCAACATGGTGCCGTTCTACAGCCTCGTCTATCGGGGTCGCGCGGACTTCCAGACCGAGCGCCTCCTCGACACGCGCCGGCTGGCCGCGCCGCCGTCGCGCTTCTGGTCCGCCTTCTTCGTGGGGGCCGTGGTCACTCCTAAGACGGCGGTCATTTCGCCGGAGTTGGTGCCACCGGCCTCGCTCCGCTCGGCGAGGCTCTCTGTTCTCTGATTGCTCGCCTCGCCTTCGGCTGCGGCTCGCCCGCCCTCGCTCCGCTCGGACACCTCTTTATCGAATTGCTCGCCTCGCCTTCGGCTGCGGCTCGCCCTACATTACCGGCCCGATGATCCAGGGGGCGAACTCTTCCTCGCCGACTCCGCTTAGCTCACTCTTCGACCGCTTCCCGGACGCCACCGCCACGATCTCCTCGAAGATCTGACGACCCACCTCGGGGAGGGGCACGCCCTCGAGGATGGTCCCGCAGTTGATGTCCATGTCCTCCGCCATGTGCCGGTACATGAGGGAGTTGGTGGCGAGCTTGATGGAGGGCACCGGCTTGCAGCCGAAGACGGAGCCGCGGCCGGTGGTGAAGCAGACGAGGTTGCACCCGCCCGCCACCAGCCCCGTGATGGAGACGGGATCGTGGCCCGGCGTGTCCATGAAGACGAAGCCGCGGGTGGAGATGGGCTCGCCGTACTGAAAGACGTCCTGCATCGGCGTGGTGCCGCCCTTGGTGACACCGCCCAGCGATTTCTCGAAGACGGTGGTGATGCCGCCCGCCTTGTTGCCGGGGGCGGGATTGTTATCCATGGCCTCGATGCCGCGGCAGTACCACTCCCACCACTTGTACCGGTCGATGAGCTTCTTGGCCACACCCTCGTTGACCGCGCGCCGGATCAGCAGGTGCTCGGCGCCGTAGATCTCCGGGGTTTCGGCCAGCACGCCGGTGCCGCCGTAGCGCACGAGCTCGTCCACCGCCCAGCCCAGAGCGGGATTGGCGGTGATGCCGGAGTTGGAGTCGGAGCCCCCACAGTTGGTGGCGAGGCAGATCTCTGACACCGGCTGCCGGCTCCGCCGCGCCTCGTTGGCCTGCGGCAGGAGCCGGGCCACCTCGCGTGCCGCGATCTCCACCGTCTTCCGGATCCCGCCCGCCTCCTGGATGTTCACCACGAAGGGCTTGCGCTCCGGATGTCCCGGCGCGGCCATGCGCTGCTTGTCCACCATCACCGCGGCCTGGTTGACCTCGCAGCCGAGCCCGACCAGGATGTAGGCGGCCACGTTGGGATGCTTGGCGTAGCCGGCCAGCACCCGCTGCAGCGCCATATGGTCCTCGCCGAAGAGCTTGGTGCCGCAGCCGGACTTGTGCGTGATGGCGAGCACCCCGTCGATGTTCGGATAATCCTTCTGGACGTCACGGAACTTGTCCTTCACGAACTGGCTCACCGAGGCGGAGCAGTTGACGCCGGAGATGATGGCCACGTAGTTCCGCGTGCCGACGCGGCCGTCCTCGCGCTGGTAGCCGTCGAAGTAGCGCATCTGCGCGGGCGGATAATAATCCACCGGCCGCACGTCCACGCCCACCTCGTAGCGGTCGGCGGCAAGCTCGCCGATGCCCAGGTTCTGGGTGTGGACGTGGTCGCCCACCGCGATGGCCTCGGTGGCGAAGCCGATCACCTGGCCATAGCGCCGCACCGTCTCCCCCGCCGCGCGCGCGTGCCGGGCCACCTTGTGGCCGGGGCGGATGTCCTGCCGCGCGGTGATGGCCACGCCCCCCGTGTCCGCGAGCACGGTGCCGGCCTTGATCTCCTTCTTGGCGATGGCGACGTCGTCCTGCGGGTGAAGGACGATCGCGACGTCGGTGAGCGCGTGCGTGGCCATGGGCTCCTCCTCGGGGATGGGCGGGCTCTTGAGTGGCGGCCCGGTGCCGCTACTCTACCGCGGGGCCGCCCCCTATTGCCAAGGCTTCACCGCGGGCGCTAGATTCGCCGCGGAGCCTGACCCCGTGACCTTACGCCCCCTCGCCACCGCCCTCCGCCATCCGGGACTTTGGCGGGGTCTCTGGGTGGGTCTCTGGCTCCTGGGTCTGTCCAGCGCGCCGGCCGCGCGCGCCCAGGAGCCCGAGCTTCGCTGCGGCCAGGAGCCGGGCTCGCGCTTCTTCTGGACGGAGTGGGGCTTCTGCGATCTGCCGCCGCATGGCCCGGAGAAGGCGCGCGGGCTCGTGATCTGGAACCACGGTATCGCGGGCACCGCGGAGCAGTACAAGGCGGCGCCCGCGCTGGCGCTGCGGCTCCTCCATTCCCGCGGCTGGGACATCCTCAAGCTCAACCGGAACAATCTCGGCGAGACCCGCGATCTCTCGCTCGCGCGGGCCGCCGAGCGCAACGCGGCGGAGATCCGCACCCAGCTTGCCCGGGGCTATCGCCGCGTGGTGCTGGCCGGCCAGTCCTTCGGCGGGTACATCGCCCTGGAGACGGCGGCGGGATCGCGCGACGTCTTCGGCGTGGTGGCGATGGCTCCCGGGGTGACGGCGCGCGGTGGGGTGGACCGGCTCGACCCGAGCATCACCGAGCGGCTGATCGCGGAGGTCAAGGCGCGCCGCCTCGCCTTGGTCCTTCCCCAGGGGGACGCCCTCTTCGACAACCGGGTCCGCGGCCCGGGGGTGCTGCGGGCACTGGCCGGCCGGCCGGCGCCTTATCTCCTGATTGACGAGACGGCCACCGCCGTCACCGGCCATGGCGGCGGCCTCGGCGGCCGCTTCGCGCTACGCTACGGGCACTGCCTGGCCGACTTCCTCTCCGCCGCCGACGCGCCGCCGCCCGGCCGCATCGTCTGCTCCGGCGGCCGCGAGGCCGCCGCCGCGCGCGACCTGCTCCTGACTCCGTGGCCCGCGGGCGCGCCGCCCACGCGCGACGGCGACGCGCCGGCCGCCTTCCCGCCACCTCCCGGGGGATTCTGGTACGGGCTCGTGGGGGAGACGGTGGTGGTGGCCATCGTGCTGCGAGGGGAGGGCGATGCCCTGCGCGTGCTCTATCGCGCGGCGAGCCCGAACGTGAGCGGCGGAGTGCATCCCGCGCGGTGGCAAGGCGACGAGCTCCGCGCCACGCTGGGCGAAGGAAGCGTCCCCTCCATCGCGCTCCGGCGCGCGCCGGGAAACGCGCTGGAGCTCCACTGGACCTCCGCCGACGGCGGACGCACGCTTCGCACCACGCTCTATCCCGCGGGCGATCTCGACTAGGGCCATATTTGACCGGGCCCTTGCCCCGCCGTACACTCGCCCTCGCCATGACACCCAATACTGAGCCCCGCGATCACACGCTCACGCTGCGCGGCATCCGCTTCCACTACGTCGAGTGGGGCGATGCCGCCGGCCGTCCGCTCGTTCTCCTCCACGGCATCACCGGCCATGCCCGCACCTGGGATCACCTGGCCGCTTCGCTCGGCCCCACCTGGCGCGTGCTCGCCCTGGACCAGCGCGGCCACGGGGACTCCGAGCCGGCGCCCGATCGGGACTACGGCGTGGGCGCCATGGCCGAGGACCTCGCCGCCTTCGTGGACGCGCTGCGCCTCGACCGCCTCACTCTGCTCGGGCTCTCCATGGGCGGGCGCGTGTCCATGGCCTATGCCGCCGCGCATCCCGCGCGGCTCGAGCGGCTCGTGATCGTGGACATCGCGCCCGACATCCATCCCCCCGGCATGGCGCGCATCCGGACCATGATGGCCAATGCCCCGGAGGCCATCGAGTCGGAGGAGTGGGCGGTGGAGACGGCGGCCGCGGCCAATCCGCGCGCCGACCTCGGCGAGCTGCGCCACCGCATCAAGCACGCGATCCGGCGCGCGCCCGACGGGGTGCTGACCTGGAAGTACGACCGCGAGCTGCGCGAGATGATGCGGCGGGGCGGGCGGCGCGAGACCCTCGACCTCTGGGCCTGCCTGCCGCGCATCACCTGCCCCACCTTGCTCATCCGCGGCGCCGAGAGTGACGTGTACTCGCCCGAGCTCGCGCAGCGCATGCTCGCCGCGCTGCCCGACGGCCGCGTGGTCGAGGTGCCGGGCGCCGGGCATACCGTGCCGGGCGACCGACCCGAGCAATTCGCCGACCTCGTGCGGCGCTTCGTGGGCGACGGCGGCCGCTAGCTCCCGCTGACCCGGGAGCGAAGCACGGGTCGTCCAGGGCGGTGGGGCCGCCCGCGCGTCAGCGGCCGCGTAGTTTCCGCGCCGCCTCCGCCCGCAGGCGCTGCATCGCGTCCGTCTCCTGATCGGAGTAGCGCTCCTCTTTCCACGGGTCCGCGTGCATGTGGTAGCCGTTCAGCTCCCAGAAGCCGGGCGCGTTGACGTCGAGGAACTCGAAGGCCCGGAGCCACTTCGCGCTCTTCCAGAAGTAGAGCTTGGGCACCACCAGCCGCAGGGGTCCCCCGTGGTCCGGGGTGAGGTCCTGGCCATCGTGACGGAGGGCGAGGAGCACGTCGTCGTCCACCAGCTCGGCGAGGGGGAGATTGGTGGTGTAGTCGGGATCGGCGTGGATGCGGACGAAGCGCGCCTCAGGCTTCACGCGCACCCGCCGCATGATCTCCCCGATGGGCACCCCCTCGAAGCGGTTGTCGAGGCGCGACCATCGCGTCACGCAGTGGATGTCGCAGCGCATCTCCGCGCGCGGCAGGGCCCGGAACTCGTCCCAGGACCAGGAGACTTCCGCCTCCACGAGGCCGAAGCATCGGAAGCTCCACTTCTTCGGGTCGAAGCGGGGCGTCTGCCCATAGGTGAGCACCGGCCACTTCTCGGTGAGCACCTGGCCCGGGGGCACGCGGTGCGCCAGCTCGGGCGGAGGCTTCCTCACTCGCGGATCCAGGACTCGGCCAGCGGGATGTCGGGGACGCGGCGCTTGCGCGCGCGGTCACGGTCGGGAGGCGCGGGAGACACAGGCGCCGGGCCGCCCGCGGGCGCCACCCGCAGCAGCGCCTCCACCTCGGCGCGCCGGTACAGGCGCTGGCGCTTGATCCCCTGCCGGTAGCTCCGGATGACGCCGCGGCTCACATAGGCGTAGAGCGACGCCGGCTTGATACCGAGCCGGGCCGCCGCCTCCTCCACGGTCAGGAACTCATCGCCGTCGAGCACGATCATCGCGCCTCCATCGTACAGGCCAGTCCGCCGGCGGGCAGCCGATTCAATGGGTGTCTACTTGAATCAATATAAATCATGTATAGTCAATCTGTACCGAAACCGGCTCGGCAACCTACGAGGAGGGACCACCCATGGTGACGGCGACGCGGGACGACTGGAAGGCGGGCCTGGAAGACGTAGTGGCGGCACGGTCGGCGATCTGCGCGGTGGACGGCACGGCGGGGCGCCTGTACTACCGGGGCTACGAGATCGGCGACCTCGCCGGGCGCGTCTCGTTCGAGGAGGTCACCCAGCTCCTCTGGGAGGGCGAGCTGCCCGAGCCCGCCTCTGGCCGCGCCTTCGCCGCCCTCCTCGCGGAGGCGCGCGGCCTGCCCGCCGAGGTGGCGGCGCTGCTCCATACCCTGCCCCGCGACTGCCACCCCCTGGACGCGCTCCGCACCGCGATCTCCCTGGCCGCCATCCGCGATCCCGACGTCCGGTCCAGCGACCCCGCCGCCAACCACCGCAAAGCGATCCGGTTGATGGCGCTGGTGCCGGAGGCGGTGGCGGCGTGGCACCGCATCCGGTCGGGTCGCGAGCCGGTGGCGGGCCCCCGCGACGGCGCGCACGCCGCCCACTTCCTCCACCTCCTGGAGGGCCGGGCGCCGACGGCCGAGGTGGCGCGCGTCCTGGACGTCATCCTCACCCTCCACGCCGACCACGAGCTCAACGCCTCCACCTTCGCGGCGCGCGTGGCGGTGGCCACGCTCGCCGATCTCCATGCCGCCGTGGTCGCCGCCATTTCGACCCTCAAGGGTCCCCGCCACGGGGGGGCCAACGACGACGTGCTCGCCATGCTCCACGAGATCGGCGACCCCACGCGCGCCGAGGCGTACGTCGAGGCACGCATCGGCGGGCGCGGCCGCCTCTCCCGGGCCGAGCGCGCCGACCCCCGGGCACGCATGCCCGGCTTCGGCCACCGCGTCTACAAGGTGGATGACGCGCGGGCGCGCGTCCTGCGCGGCATGGCCCGCGACATGGCCGAGGCCACCGGACGCACGCAGCTCTTCGAGGTCGCGGAGGCCGTGTACGCGGCGGTGACCTCCCGCACCGGGCTCCCCGTGAACGTGGACTTCTTCTCCGCGGTGGTGTACGACGCCCTCGGCATCCCGCCCGACTTCTGCACCTCGATCTTCGCCACCGGCCGCGTGGCCGGCTGGTGCGCCCACGCGCTCGAGCAGTTCGCCGACAACCGCCTCATCCGGCCGCGCGCCCACTTCATCGGGCCGTCCCCCCGTCCCCTCTCCCGGCCGCTGCCACCGGTCTCTCCGCCTCCCCGGCCGCGCTGATCCCGCCCGCCGATCCTTGGCCCGCCCCGCGGAGCCCCCCTATAATGGGGACCAGAGGGCGGGCCGCCCCGCAGGAAGGACGGAGGATGAGCGACGACAGGAAGCTCGCGATGTTCATCGACTTCGAGAACATCGTGCGCGGGGTCAAGGAAGCGCAGTACAAGCAGTTCGAGATCAAGCTGGTGCTGGAGCGGCTCGTCGAGAAGGGCAAGATCATGGTGAAGCGGGCCTACGCGGACTGGAACCGCTACACCGAGTACAAGCGCCCCTTCCACGAGCACGCCATCGAGCTCATCGACGTCCCCCAGAGCCGGTATAGCGGCAAGAACTCGGCGGACATCCGGATGGTGGTGGACGCCATGGACCTCGCCTACGCCAAGCAGTACATGGACACCTTCGCGCTGGTCTCGGGCGACTCCGACTTCTCTCCCTTGGTCTCGAAGCTACGGGAGAATGATAGGTATGTGATAGGGCTCGGGGTGAAGTCGTCCTCCTCCGAGCTGCTCGTGGGCAACTGCGATGAGTTCATCTTCTACGAGGACCTCATCCGCGAATCCCGGAAGACCACCGCGCTCCGCGGGCTCCCGGAGAAGAAAGCCGAGGCCTTCGCCCAGCTCATCGAGGCGATCCTCGCGCTGCAGCGCGAGAACAAGGACACCCTCTGGGGTTCCATGGTCAAGCAGACCATGATCCGGAAGAACCCGGCCTTCAACGAGACGTACTACGGGTACTCGACCTTCTCCAAGCTCCTCGAGGAGGCCGAGAAGCAGAAGATCCTCACTCTCGAGCGCGACGCGAAGAGCGGCACGTACATAATTACCTCCCTCGAGGAGGGCCGCGCCGCCTAGCCCCGGCGGGGCGTCCGGCCGCGATGCGTGGCGGCCGATTTTTGCTCCGCGCGCCCGTCGATCTTGCCTCACCTCGGGGTCTCGCGTATTGTGAACTCACCCCTGAAGCTACCCTATGGTGCTGCGGTTGAACCGGATGCATTCGATCGCTGACTCAGATAACGAGACGCCGGATCACGAGACGAAGGAGAAGCGTGACGCGAACGGCAAGCCTGGCCGCCCTGGCGCTGGCCCTCTGGGTGAGCGCGTGCTCCGGCCAGACGGATCGAACCACGGCGGGCTCCATCACGGTGGATCCCGTGATGACCAAGGGCCCCGCGGAGGCCGTCGTCACCATCGTCGAGTTCTCGGACTACCAGTGACCCTTCTGCAAGCGAGCCCAGCAGGTGCTGGGCCAGGTCATGGCGGAATTCCCGGGTCAGGTGCGCCTGGTCTTCAAGGACTTCCCGCTCGACTTCCACGACCGCGCCCGGCCGGCGGCGCGGGCGGCGCGCTGCGCGGGCGAGGCGGGACGCTTCTGGGAGTACCACGACCTGCTCTTCGTCGGCCAGTCAGACTTGAGCCAGGAGCGCCTGCTCCAGTACGCGGACCAGGTGGGCATGGGCCGCGAGACCTTCGCGCGATGCCTGGACGGCGAGCGCTTCCAGACGGAAGTGGAGAAGGACCTGGACGAGGGCCGCGCGCTCGGGGTGACCGGAACGCCGACCTTCTTCATCAACGGCCGCCGGCTGGTGGGCGCGCATCCGGTCGAAACCTTCCGCGAGGTCGTGCGCGAGGCTCTGGAATCTGCCCGGCGCTAGCGTCGGGAGAACCGTACCTGGTCGGGAGAGCGTGAGATGAGCGAGGCAATGACGAGTCACTTCGTGAGCACCGCGGACGTGCCGTGGGTGGAGCGACGCCCGGGCGTGTTCTGGAAGACAGTATGGGAAGACCCGGATGGCCGGCACAAGGCCATCCTCATGCGGTACGCGCCGGGGGCCGTCATTCCCCGGCATCGCCACCTCGGGGACGAGCAGATCTACGTGCTCGAGGGCAGCGTCGCCGACGAAACCGGAGTATGCACCGCAGGCAACTATGCCCGGCGCCCGCCGGGCTGCGTCCACAGCGTCCGGAGCGAGACGGGTGCGCTCGTCTTCGCCGTGACGTCGGGACCCACGGAGGCCGTCTGAGATGGAGCGTCGCGTGAACCACGTCCGCAAAGCGCTGGGAATGAGAATTCGCGGGCTCCGCAAGGAGCGCGGCTGGAGTCAGGAAGCGCTGGGCGAACGCTCCGCGTTGTCCGGCAAGTTCATCGGCGAGGTCGAGCGCGGCGAGAAGTCGATCTCGGTGGACAGTCTCTACCGCGTCTCGGTCGCGCTGAAGATCCAGTTGCGCAAGCTCATCGACCTGCCCGCGCGCCCGCAGTAGGGGCGCGTCAGCGGTCCACGGGCCCGAGGTCGAGGGCATCGGTGAGGGTGCCGAGCAGGAGGGCGAGGTTGGCCCGCACCCCGTCGTCGTAGTCCGCCGCCGCCCCGCCGCCTCCGTAGAGCGTGGCGAGAATGTGGGTGACCAGGCTCGGGTGCGCCGCGCCGTCCATCGCGCGCACCACGGTGCCGGGATCGGCCGTTTCCTGCCCGTCCAGCCAGGCCCGGGTGGCCGCGTAGGCGTCGGTGATGCGCGCCTCCGCCAGCTCCGGGAACGGCCGCCCCAGGCTCCGCTCCAGCACCTTGAAGAGCAGGAAGCACAGCCCGAGGCCCGCGCGCTGGACGGTCTCGTTGGCGCCCCGAGTGACCGCGTGGGAGAAGGCGACGACGTGCGGCTGTTGCGCGAGGAAGGCCTGGGCTTCCACCGCCACCCGTTCGGGCGCGTAGCCCGTCATCTCGCGCCACACCTCGTCGACGAGCTCCGGGTCGATTCCGCGCAAAACTCCTTGCCCCGCTGGGACGTCTCCGGTAAGGTGAACCGCTGGAATTCTAGCACGCAGCCGCGGGGAGCCCCCGGGAGCGAAAGGCAGATGACCGGAGAGCATGTCTGGGTGGCGGTAGGCTTTCTCGGGCAGACGCTCTTCTTCATGCGCTTCTTCTTCCAGTGGATCGCCTCCGAGAAGCGAAAGGAGAGCGTCATCCCGGTGGTGTTCTGGTACTTCTCCATCGGCGGCGGCCTCGTGCTCCTGATCTACGCCATCTACCGCCGTGACCCTGTCTTCATCGTCGGCCAGGGCTGCGGGCTCTTCGTCTACCTGCGCAATCTCTTCCTCATCCGCCAGAAGGAGCGCCGGCTCGCTGAAGCCGGCGCCTGATCCCGGCGGGGAGCCTCGGAGGACCATTCATGGAGTCCGGCATCCAGTGGGGCACGCCGCAGGGCCGTGCGATCCTCATGATCCCCGGCCCCACCGAGCTGCCCTGGTCGGTGGTCCAGGCGATGAATCAGCCGCCGACCATCCAGTACGACATGAACTTCGACGTGAACGTGCTCGAGCCCACCACCCTGGCCCTGCGCGACGTCTTCCAGACGCCCCGGGGCGAGGTCATCGTGATGCCGGGATCGGGCCGTACCGCGCTGGAGGCGGGCGCGATCTCCGTGATCGAGCCGGGTGACCGGGTGCTGGTGGTGGTGGCGGGCGTGTTCGGCGTGCTCATGCGCGAGATCATGGTGCGCGCGGGCGCGGAGGTCACCGAGTTCTCCGTGGAGTGGGGCCGGCCCCTCGACCTGGCGCAGCTCGAGCGCGAGATCGAACGCGTGCGGCCGAAGGCCGTCACCATGGTGCACAACGAGACCTCGACCGGCAGCACCTACCCTGCCGCCGAGGTGGGCCGGGTGGTCAAGCGCCACCGCGCGCTCTACCTCCTCGACACCGTGTCCTCGCTGGCCGGCATCGACGTGCGGACCGACGAGTGGGGCATCGACCTCAACATGACGGGATCGCAGAAATGCCTGGCCGCGCCGCTGGGGATGGCCCTGGCCTCCGTCGGCCCCGCCGCGTGGGACGCCATGGAGCGGCGCAAGCACAAGGCCAGCTCGCTCGTCTACGATCTGCTGCGCTGGAAGGAGAACTGGATCCCCACCTCTCGCGGAGGGCAGATCCCCGACGGCCAGGGCCGCCGCCAGCCGGTTTCCATCCCCACCCACCTCACCGCCGCCCTCGCGGAAGCTGCGCGGCTGATCCGGGAAGAGGGGCTCCCGAATCGCTTCCGCCGTCACGCGGTGGCGGGCGCGGCGTTCCGGGCGGGTCTCGACGCCATGCGGCTCGAGATGTTCCCCGAGGCCGCCATCGCCTCGGATACCGTGTCCTGCTTCAAGACCCCGGCGGGGATCGATCCCGCCGCGGTGGTGAAGCACATGCGGGACCGCTACGGCATCCTCATCGGCACCGGGCTCGACAAGATCCGCACCACCACCCTCCGCGTCGGCCACATGGGGATCACCGCCAACCCGATGTACGTGCTGCCCACGCTGTCGGCGCTGGAGCTCACGCTGCGCGACCTGGGCCACCGCAGCGAGTCCGGGGCGGGCGTGGCCGCCGCCCAGGCCGTGTTCTCGGCGAAGACCGCGTGATCGTCGTCCCCGACGACTTCCCGTCGGTGTTCCAGGGCTCGGCCGCCCAGGAGCGCGCCAAGGCCCTGGGCGCGCTGCGCGTCTTCAGCGAGCGCGGGGCCGATCAGGAGCAGGAGCTGATCCGCCGCATCGGTGATGCCCGGGTCGCCATCAATATCCGGGCGCACGCTCGCTTCGGCGACGGCGTGTTCGTCGCTTGCCCCGCGCTCAAGATGGTCTCGGTGTGGGGCACCGGCACCGACAACATCGACCTCCACGCCGCCGGCATGCGGGGCGTCACCGTCTGCAACACCCCCGGGGTCAACGCCTTCGCGGTGGCGGAGCACGCGCTCACGCTCATGCTCGCGGTGGCGCGGAAGATTCCCGCCATCGACCGGGAGATGCACGCGGGCAAGTGGCCGCGCGAGATGCTCACCCAGCTCCTGGGCAAGACCCTGGGCGTGTTCGGCATGGGCACCATCGGGAGCCGGGTGGCCGCGCTCGGACGCGCCATCGGGATGGACGTGCTCGCGTGGAGCGCGCGCGGCGACGAGGGCCGCATCCGCGCGGCGGGGGCGCGCGCGGCGACCAAGGAGGATCTCCTGCGCCAGGCCGACGTGGTGAGCCTGCACGTGCGGCTGGCCGAGGACACGCGCGGCTTCATCGGCCGGAAGGAGCTCGCGATGATGAAGCCCACCGCCATCCTCGTGAACACCGGCCGGGGGGCGCTGGTGGAGCGGGACGCGCTCATCGCCGCGCTCCGCGAGGGGAAGATCCTGGGCGCCGGGCTCGACGTCTTCCACCACGAGCCGCTGGCGCCGGACGACCCCATCCTGACATTGCCGAACATCATCTGCTCGCCGCACAATGCCGGGCAGACCCCGGAGGTCGTGCGGGACGGCCTCCTGCGCGCCGTGGCCAACGTCGAGCACTTCCTGGCCGGCAACCCCACCGACGTCGTCGTCGCCCCCGTCCGATAAACCGCATGGTCCTCAGGGAGGACCGCGGGTCCGTGGCCGTGCTCCGGATCCAGCACGGGCGGGCCAACGCGCTCGATCCGGAGCTCCTGGGCGCCATCGGGCAGGCGCTCACCGCCGCAGAGGACGCGGGGGCGATCGTCCTCACCGGCACCGGCCCGATGTTCTCCGCCGGCGTCGATCTGAAGCGCCTGGCCGCCGGCGGCTCCAGCTATCCCGCCGCGCTCCTCCCCGCACTCTCCGACTGCTTCGCCCGCCTCTTCTTCCATCCTCGCCCGGTGCTCGCCGCCGTCAACGGTCACGCCATCGCCGGCGGGTGCGTGCTGGCCTGCGCCGCCGACCGGCGGCTGGGCACGCGGGGCCCCGGCCGCATCGGGGTCACCGAGCTGCTGGTCGGAGTCCCCTTCCCCGCCATCGCGCTGGAGATCATGCGGTCGGTGACGACAGGCCCCGCCTTGGCGGAGATGCTCTACACGGGGCGGACCTGGGACATGGCGGACGCGGAGGCGCGCGGGCTGGTGGACGCCCTCGTGGATCCCGACGCCCTGATGGACACGGCCGTGAGGGAGGCGGCGGCGCTCGCTGCCCTGCCCGCGCAGAGCTTCACTCTTACCAAGGCGCAGGCGCGTCAGCCCATCCGCGATTTTCTGAGCCTCCACGCGGCGCGCCTCGACGGCGAGGTGGCGCGGATCTGGAGCGCCGCGCCCGCGCAGGACGCCATCCGGCGCTATGTGGACAAGACGCTCGGGGGGACCGCGCGCGACTAGCGGTTGACAAGCCGGGCTCCCCCTTCCTATTCTCAGCCGGACTCGCCCCAAACGTCCGACCCGCTCCCAGGGGAGGTCGTATGGTCCTCGCTCGGGCCTTCGCATTCGGTCCTTGCGTCCGCGCTGGCGCGGTCACGTGCCGGTGCCCGCGCCCTCCTCCGCCATCGGCCTGGCCGTCACCCTCACGCCTCGCAGCGCACCCGCGGGACTCAACGAGGAGGCCCGAATGGCACGCGTGATGGACAATCCGGGCTCGATCGCGTCCGACGAGCGCACCATACACAAGGTCCCCGACCCATTTCCCCTGACCCTGGCGGGCATGCTGGCCGCGCTCGGCCCGCAGGCCATCAACTTCGGCATCTCGATCGGCGGCGGCGAGGCCTATCTCCTCCCGAACGTGTCCGCGCGCGGGACGCTCGGGATGCACTGGCTCATGGCCATCTCGGTGGTCCTCGAGACCGCGCTCGTCTACGAGTGCATCAAGTACAGCGTCTGCACCGGTCGCTCGTTCTTCGCCGCGACCAACGAGCTCAAGCCGCTCGGCTTCTGGCCGTGGTTCTGGACCGTGGTGACCATCGCCACCTTCGCGTGGCCGGCGTGGATGGGCGGCGCCGTCATCGCCGCGCACCGCTTCACCGGCATCGGCAATCCGCCCGTCCTGGGCCTCCCGCCGCACTACATCTGGGCGGTGGTGGCCCTCCTCGCCGTGCTCGTCGTCTTCTATTTCTCCGATCGGACCTACAACTTCCTCTCGAAGTTCTTCACCTTCATCATGTTCGCGAACATCGTGCTGGTGCTGGCGGTGACCCTCATCGCGGCGAAGCCCCAGCACTACTGGCAGGTCCTGATGGGCTATCTCGGCATCACCTTCATGCTCGAAGGGTATCCCGCCGCCCTGCCCAAGACCGACGCCCTCGCCCTCTTCAATCAGCCCGGCGGGAGCCTCATGTGGGTGAGCTTCTGGGTCATCGCCGCGGGCTTCGGCATGGGCCGCTACGCGGGGCAGGTCACCGGGGTGCTTCGCCCGCCGGAGCGGATCACCGCCCACGAGCTGCGCTGGGACAGCTCGGATGCCGGAGGAGCGGCGGAAGATGGACCAGTGGGTGAAGATCGGCGGCTACAGCCTCATCCTCTGGTGGGCGATCATCGGCGGCCTCATCATGACCTATCTCTACTCCGTATGCGGCCTCGCCTACCTCCACGAGGACTTCCTCAAGACGGGCAAGATCCCCACCGGCGTCGAGGTCCCGATCCAGATGGCCACCATCGCCCAGGGGGTGCTGGGACCGATGGCGGGCTGGCTCATGCTGGTCTTCATCATGGTCACGCTTTACGACGCCCAGTTCCCGCTCTACGACACCTTCATCGGGCGCACCACCTGCGATGCCATCGCGGTCACCGGGCGGGCCCGCCGGCCGTACCGCTTCTACTACTTCGTCGTGGTCACCGCCGCGGTCGCGGCGGGCTTCTACCTGATCACGGTGGCCCAGCCCTTCATCTTGTGGATCGGGGTGGCCATCTCGGCGCTGGTCTATCGCTCGATCGGAGCCTGGCAAATTCTATTGTTGAACAACCGGCGCCTTCCCGAGGGCTTCAAGGTGAGCCGGCTCAACACCGTGCTCCTGTGGATCACCATCGTCACCGGCTTCGGGGGGGTCGGGATCTGGGCGGTCACGGTGCTCCCCGGGGAGATCGCCAAGCGGTTCGGATGAAGGCGTACCTCTGGCTCGTCATGATGCTGGTCTGGCTCGGCGCCCTCCTCGGGGGGCTCTGGTGGATCTGGCCGCACCTGGAGGCGATGCGGCCCACGCGCGACCTCTTCATCGGGCTCGCCTGGCTCATCGCGGGCGGAGCCGCCTGGCTCCTCGCCCTGAACCTCGGCGTCGCGCGTTACTGGCGGCGCTGAGGTCCGAGCAGCGCGTCGCGGAGGACCTCGGCGGGGTGGCGCGCCTGCCGCTCGGTGAGGTGCGCGATCTGCTGGCGGCAGGAGATGCCCGGCGCCACCACCACGGTGTCGGCGGCGGCCGCCTTGACCGCCGGGGCCAGGCGGCGATTGCCCAGGCTCACCGACAGATCGTAGTGCTCCTTCTCGAAGCCGAAGGCGCCCGCCATGCCGCAGCAACCGGAGTCCACCTCCGACACCTCGTAGCCCGCCCAGGCCAGCGCGGCCACCGTGGGCGCCGTGCCCACCATGGCCTTCTGATGGCAGTGCCCGTGGAGGAGCGCCCGGCGCGGCGCGCCGCCGTTCCGCCACGGCAGCGTGAGCCCCCGCGCCCGCTCGCGGAGCAGGAATTCCTCGAGGAGATAGCTCGAGCGCGCCACCGCGCGGGCGGCGTCGGTGCGGAGGAGGTCCACGTACTCGTCGCGGAGCGTGAGGAGGCACGAGGGCTCGAGCCCCACCACCGGAACCCCGCGTTCCACCCACGGCGTCAGCCGGGTCACGTTCCACTCGGCGTGGTTACGCGCTTCGTCGAGCATGCCCTTGGAGATGAGGGGCCGCCCGCAACACTTCCGCCCTACCAGCTCCACCCGATAGCCCGCCGCCTCCAGCAGCTCCACCGCCGCCTGGGCGACCTCGGGCGTGTTGTAGGTATTGAAGGTGTCGTGGAAGAGAACCACGCTGCCGCGCGGGGCGACGGCGTTCGGCTTGCGCGCGTCGAACCAGTCCGTGAAGGACCGGCGCGCGAAGGCGGGCAGCGGCCGGCGGCGGTCCACCCCCACCACCACGTCGAGCAGCCAGCGGTTGATCCGCCAGCCGCCGACCCAGTTGGAGAGGGGCGCCAGGCGCGAGCCCCACCAGGACAGATCGCCGATATGCGCGAAGAGGTCGTTGCGCATCGTGGTGGGGTGGACCTTGTAGTAGTGGTACAGGAACTCGTACTTCATCTTGGCCATGTCGACGTTGGACGGGCACTCCGCCTTGCAGCCCTTGCACTCGAGGCAGAGGTCCATGACCTCGTAGAGCCGGCGGCCGGTGAAGTCCGCCTCCGGAACCCGGCCGGAGAGCACCGCGCGGAGCGCGTTCGCGCGACCCCGGGTGGAATGCTCCTCGTCCCGCGTGGCCATATAGGACGGGCACATGGTGCCCTCGAGGTTCTTCCGGCACACGCCCACGCCATTGCACATCTCCACCGCGGCGGCGAAGCCGCCCTGCTCCCGGAAGTCGAGCAGAGTCTTGGGCTCCCAGGTCTTGTACTGGGCGCCATAGCGCATGTGCTCGGTGATGCCGGGGCTGGCCACGATATTCCCGGGATTGAGGAGGTTCTTGGGGTCGAAGGCGGCCTTGAGCTCCCGGAAGGCGCCGAACACCAGGGGCCCGAACACGCGCTCGAGGTAGGGGCTCCGCGCCCGGCCGTCGCCGTGCTCGCTGGAGATGGCTCCCTCGAACTCGAGCACCATGTCGAAGATCTCCCCCGCCATCGCCTGGACCTGCTCGAGCCCGCGCTGGGTCTTGAGGTTGATCAGCGGGCGAATGTGCAGGCATCCCACCGAGCAGTGGCCGTAGTAGGCCCCCTCGGCGCCGTGCTTGGCCATGATGTCGCGAAAGCGCGGCACGAAGGCCGGCATGTGCTTGGGGTCCACCGCGGTGTCCTCGATGAACGCGATGGGCTTGGCGTCGCCGCGGGTGCCGAGGAGGAGGCCCAGCCCCGCCTTGCGGAGCTTCCAGATGGACTGCTGCTCGGCGGAGTCCAGGGCCACGTGGCCGGCGTAGCCGAAGCGCTCGCGCGCGCGGAGCGCCTCCAGCTTCTCCACCTTGTCCTTCGCCTCGGCCTCCGTGTCCCCCGTGTATTCCACGATGAGGATGGCGGCGGGATCGCCCTGCACGAAGGCCATGCGCTTGCTGTGCTCGATATTCGCCCGGGCGAGGTCGAGGATCATCTTGTCCGTCAGCTCGACGGCGTAGGGCCCGGTTTCCAGGATGGCCTGCGAGGATTCCAGCGCCTCCTGGATGTCGCGATAGTGGATGACGTCCACCGAGGTGTGCTTCGGCCGTCGCACCAGCCGCACCTTGGCCTCGACGATCGTGAACAGCGTCCCCTCCGAGCCCACCAGCAGCCGCGCCATGTTGAGCGCACCGTCCTTGATGAGCTCGTTGAGGTTGTAGCCGCAGACCCGGCGCCAGTGGCCGCGGAAGCGCCGCGCGATCTCCTCGCGGTACTGAACGCGGATCCGGGCGACCTCGGCATAGATCTGCCCCTCGAGGCCAGGGAGGCGCGTCTTGGCCGCGAACTCCGCCGGCGTCACCGTACCGAACGTGACGGGGCTGCCGTCGGCGAGAAAGCCCTTGAGCTCGATCACGTGCTCGACGGTGAGGCCGTAGGCGATGGAGTGACTGCCGCCGGAGTTGTTCCCGAGCATGCCGCCGAGGGTGGCCCGGTTCGAGGTCGAGGTGTCGGGACCGAAGAGGAGGCCCGGCCCGCGGACGTGGTGGTTCAGCTCGTCCTGGACCAGCCCCGGCTGCACCCGGGCCCAGAGCTCCTCCGTATTGACCTCCAGCACCCTGTTCATGTAGCGCGAGAAGTCGAGCACCACCGCGTGGTTCACCGTCTGGCCGGTGAGCGAAGTGCCGCCGCCGCGCGCGAGCAGCGGCGCGCTCAGCCGATTGGCCACCTCCAGCACCGCTTGCACGTCGTCGGCGTGACGCGGGATCACCACCCCGATGGGCTCCACCTGGTACATGGACGCGTCGGTGGAGTACAGCAGGCGCGAGTAGGGGTCGAAGCGGACATCGCCCTCGACGGCGCGGCGCAAGGCGTGCTCGAGTTCGCTCATGCGCGGATTATACTGGATGACGTCATGGCCCGATCACGCCTTCTCCGCCCCGGCGCCGCGCTCGCGCTCGTCCTGGTGCTCGCGGGGCCGGCGGCGGCCGCGCCCGACACGCCCGCGGCGCCGGCCTTCTCCGCCCGGCTCCTCGACGAGGGCCGGACGCTGGACTCCCGCGCGCTCATCGGCAAGAAGGTGGTGGTGCTCCGCTTCCAGGGCTCGTGGTGCAAGGTGTGCACCGCGCAGGCGGGGGCGATCCAGCGGCTCACCGAGAAGTACGGCCCGCGCGACGTCGAGGTGATCGGCGTCCACGTCAACGAGACCGCCGCCGACGCCCGCGCCTGGCGCAAGCGCTACAAGCAGACCTACGCGGCCGCCCTCGACCCCGGCGCGCGCATCGCCACCCGATTCGGCTTCAAGCGCGCCCCCTATACGGTGGTGATCGACAAGAAGGGCGAGATGGTCGCGCGCATCACCGGCTCCGCCGACGAGGCGCGCCTGGCCAAGATCATCGAGCCCCTGCTCGCCCCCTAGGGCTTGAGCATCACCTTGATGGCGCCCTCTTCCTTCTTGTCGAAGATGGCATAGCCCCGCGGCGCCTCGTCGAGGCCGATGGTGTGCGTGATGATGCGACGCGGGCTCAGCCGGCCCGCCTGGACCAGCCCCATCAGCGGCGTGATGTAGTTCCGCGCATTGCAGATGCCCATCCGGAGGGTGAGGTCCTTGAAGAACGCCTCGCGCACCGGGAAGCCGATGGCGTCCTCCACGTAGACTCCCACCGAGGACACCGTGCCGCCCGGGCGCACCGCCATGATGGCCTGGGAGAACGGCACCTCGTGCCCCACGCACTCCAGCACGGCGTCGGGTCCGCGCCCGGCCGTCTGGGCCCGGAGCTGCTGGACCGGGTCGCCCGCGTCGAGGTTCACCGGGATGCCGCCCAGCTCCTCCACCAGCTTCAGGCGATAGTCCACGCGGTCCACCACGTAGACCCGACTGGGGCCGAAGAGATGCGCCGACTGCAGCGCGAAGAGCCCCACCGGGCCCGCGCCGAAGATCGCGACGTGGTCGCCCGGCCGGATGCCCGCATTCTCGGCGCAGAAATAGCCGGTGGAGAGGATGTCACCGAGGAAGAAGGCGTCCTCATCCGCCATCCCCTCGGGAACCTTCTCGCACATGAAGTCGGCGAACGGCACTCGGATGCGCTCCGCCTGCCCGCCCGGATAGACGTGGCCGAATCGGCCGCCGAACACGGCGCGCCCCGTCACCGAGCACTGGGTGGGCAGCCGCATCCGGCACCAGTCGCAGGTCCCGCAGGAGATGGAAAAGGGAGCGACGATGCGGTCGCCGCGCTTCACCTTGGTGACTCCCGACCCGGCGTCCTCCACCACGCCCATGAACTCGTGGCCGAGCACCACGCCCTTGGGCAGTCCCGGCACTCGCCCGTGATACTGGTGGAGATCGGAGCCGCAGATGGCGCTGGTGGTGATGCGCACCACCACGTCCCCGGGATCGACCAGCTTGGGATCCGCCACCGACTCCACCCGGACATCGCCGGTCCCGTGCAGCGTGATCGCCTTCATGGTTTGGCTCCTTGGCCGATCAGAGATTGCCGAAGTGGGCGAGATGGATCCCCTCACGGGCGAGCAGGGCGCGTGCCTCCGGCGCGGTGAGGCCCGCGACCTCGGTCTCCCGCTGCTTGCCGTAGCGGCTGTAGGCGAGCTCCTCGTCGAAGTAGCCGGGATGGGTCATGAACTCGCTGACGCCGGGCGGGAGCGCGATGAGCTGCTCGAGCACGCGCTCGCGGGACCAGTAGGGATCGGGGCCCGACTCGCCCATGAAGTGATCGGGAGTGCGGATGCGATCTTTCTTCGCCCGCGCTCGCACCTGCGCGTCCTGGGCGCGCATGGGGATCCTGAGCGCATGCGCGAAGAAGCAGAGCAGGTCGAGGAGGGCGCCGTCCTTCGCCACGTGGTGGTGGCTATCGAGGTGGGTGGGAAAGCGCCCCATGAGCCGCTGGAACTCCTCGATCTGATTCCCCATCTCGATGCGGGCCTCGTCCGGCTTGGCCCGCTCGGCCTGGACGCGCGCGTCCCGCACGAGCTGCCCCTCCCCGTCCAGCAGCGAGGCGACGCGCCGCGGATCGGAGATCGGCGTCCCCAGCGTGAGGTTGACGTGAAGCCCCACCCCCAGCCCCGAGCTCCGGAGCGCCTCGAGCTGCGCCGGATCGGCCCCGCGATTCACCATGAGGGTGGTGCTGGTCACGATGCCGTTCTGGTAGCACTCGAGGATGCCCCGGCTCACGCCCCGCGTGAGGCCGAAGTCGTCGGCGTTGACGATGAGCCGGCGCGCCGCGCTCACCGCTGCCCCATCACGCGACGGAAGTAGAGCCGGAGCGCCTCCTTGAGCTGGGCGCGCGGCCCCGCCCCGGTCTGAGCATCCTCCAGCAGGTCGAGCTCGAGCGGGAGCGGCACGCCTTCCTTCTTGACGCCGTCCAGCTCGGCGGTGAGCCCGCAGCGCTCGTCGGATTCGGTGAAGACGAGCTTGGCGCGGCTGAAGGTCTTGTCCTCCTGGGCGAGCTGCTCCACCGTTTCCACGAGGAGCCGCTTGATGGCCTCCTGGTCGGGCCCCAGCACCGACGAGAACGCGGCAGTCAAGTTGATCTCGGCCATGGCGCCCGCCTAGACGCCCGCCGCGCTGGCGTCGCTGGTGGCGTCCAGCCCGGCCTCGAGGCCCTTTCGCGTGACCCGGATGGCGATGGGTCGGGCGAAGAAGAAATTCCCGACGGAGCAGTGCTTGGGGGTCACCGGGTGCTTGCGCTTGCGGAGCCCGGTCACGGCGGCCTCGCCTATCCGGTCGTCCACCAGCAGCTCGCCGCCTTCCGTGTAGAGCCGCGGCGCCTCCACCGCGGCCTGCGGGGCATCGCCCGCATCGGCCATGTTGGAGATCACCTGCGGGACCACCGCGACGATCTTCCGGCCGCCCGGAGCGCCCAGGGTGAAGAGTGGCTCCCCCTTGCGGAATCCCAGCACCGGCACCATGTTCACCAGCGGGCGCTTGCCGGCGGCCACGGAGTTCACGCGCCCCGGCTCGGGGTCGAACCAGATCATCCCGTTCTGGAGCAGGATGCCGGTGCCCGGCACCACCATCCGCGCGCCGAACAGCGAGACGGCGGTATTGGTGAACGACACCATGTTTCGCTGCCGGTCGATGCAACCGATGTGGGTCGTGCAATCGTTGGAGTTCGCCATCAGCGGGGGCCTAGAAATGGCCCCCGCTCTCCCCCCACCGCGGACACTCCCATTGGCTCCCGCTCTCCCCTCACCGCGGACACCCCCGTGGCCCCCGCTCTCTCCCCGCCGCGGACTTTCCCGTTTTTGCTATCGCGGACACTTCCTTTGGCCTCTGCTCTCCCCGCGCTGCGGGCATCACCGCCGTATTTCCACGGGTCGGGCGCGGAGGCGGTGGTGCGGGGGCCGTCGGGCTTGATCTGGCGGGCGAGGTCGTGCGCGTAGGTGCGCGAGGCGAGCCCGTCCCAGGGAGCGGTGACGCGGAGCGCGTCGCCGAGATAGCGCAGGCGGTCGAGAAACGCCAGCCGCACCGCCTCGGCGCGCACGTGGAGCCCGCCGAGCGTGCGATAGGTCACTTGCGCCCGCGGGAACTCCGCGAGGAGGTTCAAGATCTCGAGCGCGGTGATGCCGCCGGTCGCTCCGGGCATGAACGCCAGCTCGAGGCCGCGATAACCGCCCGTCAGCGGAGAGAGCACCCGGGCCTCGTAGCCGGCCAGGTCGTCCCGGGTGAGAAAGCCGCCCCCGCCCTGCACCTCCTCGTGAATGGCCTGGGCGATGGCGCCCCGGTAGAACGCGTCCGGCCCCTCCTTCGCGATGAGCCGAAGGCTCCGCCCGAGGTCGGGCTGGCGCAAGACGTCGCCGTCCTGGCTGGCGGGTGGCCGATAGATGTCCAGCCCGTCGCGCAAGTAGGTGCGCGCGGTCTCGGGAAACGCGCGGAGCTCGCGGGTGTAGAGCGAGATCGTCTGCGCGACGTACCAGTCGGGGATGAAGCCCTCTTCCGCGAGCCGGATGGCCGGCGCCAGCACGTCGGCCAGGGTCATGGTGCCGTAGCGCTGCAACGCCAGGCAGAGACCGGCCACCGAGCCGGGGATGGCGACGGCCCGCGGGCCGAACACATTGGCGTCCCCCACCACGCGGCGCCACGGGAAGAGGTCGTCGGACACGCCCTCACCGAGCTCGTAGCAGTGCTCGTGCGCCCGGGCGGGCGCCTCCACGTTGGCGTCGATGGCCACGGTCTCGCCGCGCCGGGCCATGTGGATGAGGAAGCTGCCCCCGCCGGCGAGCGTGGACATGAACGGCTCCACCACCGGCATCGCGAACGCGGTGGCCACCGCCGCGTCCACCGCGTTCCCACCGCGGGCGAGGATGCCCGCGCCCACCTCGGCGCCGATGGGATGCTCGGCCACCACCATGCCCCGGGCGGCGAAGGGTGTCTGCTTGGTCATCCGGAGGGTGCTACGGATCATGCGGCCGTCTCCTTTGGGAACTCGAAGGGATGCAGGCCCACCTGCCAGATGCCCGCGTCGTTGTGGATGAGCAGGCAGACGCGGATGCCGTTCCCCCGATGCGCGGTCCAGAGGAAGGTCCCCGCGTCGGCGGCATCGCCGCATTCGTCGCAGACCCAGGCGACGCGGAACAGCTCCGGCTCGTGCTGGGCGGCGGCATGGGCGACGGGATCCACGTAGAGCGGCATCTCGGCCGGCATGAAGGCGGACAGATCCTCGAGATACGGCACCACCGGTCGCCCGGGCGCGGCCTTCCACGCCTCGATGAGGGGCAGCACCGGCGCCTCGTCCGTCACCGCGAGGAATTCCCCGTCGTCGATCAGCTCACCGCGCGCGATCCGGCACTCGGAGAGAAAGTCGCGGAGCGCGGGCAGCCCCACGCCGCCACGATAGAGCCGCGCCGCGAAGTCCTCCCGCTCCGTGGGCGCGAGCAGGAAGCGCGGCGCGGGCGGCAGTCCCTCGAGTGCGGGTCCCGCCACCTGGTACATCCGGGGGCCGCCCGGACGCTCGGCGCGCGCGCCATGCCAGAGGAGGGTGGCGGTGTCCCCCGGATGAATCCAGTCCGGTGCGTCAGCCATGCCGCCTTCGGCTACTCGGTGAGGAAGAAATGAGGATCGACCCGCCGGATCATGTCCGTCACGCCCTTGTCGTCGAAGTAGAGAACCCATCCGAGCGGATAGGTCCACGCTTCCTTCGCCTTGGTCGAGATCTGGGCCCAGTGGACCTTGGCCTTCATCTTCATGAGGGCAGGATCGCTGGTCTGCTCGAGCGGCTCGTCGAGGAGGGCCCGGACCTCGCTGGGCGTGCTGCCCTCGGCCACCTGACGCCAGAACCGGAACTCGCTGTAGCGCGTGGTCTGCTCTATCTCGGGATGCTCGCGCAGGTACTTGAAGACGCGTTCGTCCATCTGGTCCTTCCACTGCCGCTTCTCGTCGAAGTTGGGCTCGCGACCGCTGGTTGCCGAGACCTTGGCGTAGAACATCTCCTCCGCGCGGGGCCCGCGGCCCATCCGCTCGGGGATATCGGTCTTGGGAATCCAGAACCCGCAGCCGCCCACGCCGAGCGTTACCGACAGGACCGCCGGGATCACCCACCTGGACACAGGCCGATTCATTCCATCCTCCTTTTCAAGAGGTTACACCCCATCATATCAGCGCCGACTCGAGCACGATTCCGCGGTCGATCACGCGGACCGCGCGAGCCAGGATCGCCTGGAGGCTCGTGTCGACCTCCGGCGCATCCGCGAGCTGGCGGAGCACGTCGATGAGCCGCCGCATGGCGCGGATCAGATCGCCCTCGTGCCCGCCGAAGGATTCCTCCACGATGGCCGCCCAGTCGTCTTCCCCCGACGCCCACCGGAACACCGCGGGCATGAAGCCGGTGGACACCGACACCCCCATCGGGAGCTGGCGGAGGCGCTGCGCCTCGTACACCGTGCGCGCCACTCCCTCGAGTTCGCCCAGCTTCCGCTTGAGCTTCGGTCGCTTGCGGAGGAAGAGCCGCGCCATCGCGCTGTCGCCGGAGCGCGACTCCTCGATGAGACAGGAGCAGAGCGCGGCGGCCTCGGCCAGCGTGGTATCGGCGAGAATGCCGCGGTCCACCATCTCCGCCACCAGCAGCTCGTTGTCGTGTCGCAGGGTGGCGATGAGCTGGCCCTTCGCGAGGAGCTTACCATCCTGTACCGCGCCGAACCGCTCGAGGACCTCGACCACCCGGAGAAACTCCCCCCAGTACGCGTTGCGGAGGGCGGCGAGCGTCTCGCTCTTCATGGCGAGGCGGGCTTCCAGCTTCTCGAGGCCCTTCCACGTGTGCTCGCAGCGCGGCTGGGAGTTCCAGGGGCAGCGGTGGCACTCGATGGCGGCGAGCGCACCCTCGGGGCCCTCCGCCCGCTCCCGCTCGAGGAGCTCCGCCGCCGTCACCCGCGCCAGCTGCGCCTTGAGCGCCTGGGTGCGGTGCTCCCAGTCGCGCGGGATGGGCAAGGGCGGGGTGGCCCAGAACACGCGCTTCACGTGGCCGGCCTTGAGATGCACGATCTCTCCATGGCTCAGGAGCACGCTGGCGATCACCTTGTGGCGGCGCGCGTCGACCCGGCACAGGAGACCCACGGCCTGACCGCCGCGGCGCCGGGCGAGCACGAAGCGCCCGGGCTCCGCGTCCGCCACCGTACGCGCGGCGCGGCGGCCGCCGCGGCCGAGGGCGGCGCGTGTCGCCTCCACCTCGGTGCGGAGGCGACGGTACCGGCCGATGCGGTCGAAGTCGCCGCAGGGGGCGCGAAAGGTGCGCGCGTCCGCCACCGCCGTCTCCAGGCTCGCCACCTCCGCCTCGAGGCCCCGGATGCGCTTGAGGTTCTGGTACTGGCCGAAGGAGGACTCCACCGTGCGCCGGATAGCCGCCATGTCGCTGCCGCTGCCGAGGAGGAGCGCCACCGAGCCATACCCCAGCTTGAACTGGCTCACCACCGGCTCCGGCGCGCCGTCGACGACGCGACGAATATCCTCGACGCCGTCGCGCACGTCGAGCGCGATCACGCACTTGCCCTCGGGGTCGATGCCGCGGCGACCCGCCCGGCCCGCCATCTGGGTCAGCTCGTTGTGGGTGAGGCTGCGAAAACCGCGGTCCGTCCGCTTGGTGAGCGACTGCAGCACCACGCTCTTCGCCGGCATGTGGATTCCGAGGGACATGGTCTCGGTGGCGAAGACCACCCGGCACAGGCCGCGCTCGAAGAGGTGCTCGACCAGCCGCTTCACGCTGGGCAGGATGCCCGCGTGGTGCATGCCCACCCCCATGCCCAGCGCCTGGAAGATGGTCTGGTTCAGCGGCGACTCCGCGATGGTGGGCGTCTCCGCCACCGCCTCGCGGATGGCGTCGTCCACGTGCTGGCGCTGGGCCCGGCTGAGGAGCGGCTTGCCCTCGGCCAGCACCGTCTCCATGGCGCGCTCGCAGCCCGCGCGGCTGAAGATGAAGTAGATGGCGGGCAGCCAGCCGCGCGCGTCCAGCGCGTCGAGCATCACGGTGGGGTCCACCACTCGCCGCGTGTACCAGCGGCCCCGGTCATTGGCCCCGCGGTCGTGCTCCTCGCCGATGAGATGCACCGTGCCCGCGCGCACGCCCTCGTAACCGTGCAGCTCGCCGGAAAGGTCGGCCACGAGGTACTGGAGCGGCACCGGCCGGTGCGGGTGCGTGATGGCCTCGATGGGCCGGTGGACGAGGCCGATCCAGTCGGCGATCTCCGCCACGTTGGCGACGGTGGCGGACAAGGCCACCAGGCCCGCGTCCTTGGGCGCATTGACGATGATCTCCTCCCACACCGTCCCGCGGCCCTCGTCGCCCATGTAGTGGCATTCGTCGAGCACCACCGTCTCCAGCCCCGGCAGCCCGCCGGTATAGAACATGTTGCGGAGGATCTCGGTGGTCATCACCAGGATGGGCGCGCGCGCGTTGACCTTGACGTCGCCGGTGAGGATGCCGACTTGATCGGCGCCGAACTGGCGGCCGAAGTCGGCGAACTTCTGGTTGGACAGCGCCTTGAGCGGCGTGGTGTAGGCGAGGCGCCGCCCATGGGCCAGCGCGCGGTGGATGGCGAACTCCGCCACCAGGGTCTTCCCCGCCCCGGTGGGCGCGGAGACGATCACCGACTTCCCGTCGAGAATGGTCCGGATCGCGCGGAGCTGGAAATCATCCAGCGGGAACTGGTAGCGCGCGATGAAGGATTCGAGCAGGTCCTGCTTGGAGATAGGCGCCCCCTCGGTGCTGCGCTTCCACGGTATCATATGACCCGCATGAAGCTCACCGGCAAGGTCGCGCTGGTCACCAATGTCCGACACTACATGGGCCCCGCCGTCACCGAGGAATTCGGGAACATCTCCGCGGGGCGCCCGGCGCGCGGCGAGGAGTCCGCCCGCCTCGCCGTCTACCTCGCCGGCGAGGACTCGGACTTCTTCGGGAACCCGGTGATGCCGTTCGCAGGCGGCTGGATCTGATTCAACTTCGTGCGGTCGCGTCCCTGACCTCCGCCTCGCCGGCCAGACCGATCACCTCGTAGACTTCCGTCGCCTTGCCCTTGAGAGCGGCGGCGCCCCGCGCTCGCGCACGATCACGCGGTCGCCGAGCAGGGCGCGAGCGGCGTCGCTCACGAGGATGGTGGTCCCCAGCTCGCGGTTGAGCCCCGCCAGTATAGGTCAATCCAGTTGGGGTAAAATGCCCGCCATGATCTACTGCCACGTCGGCATCACCGCCGCGGAGGACTATGCCACGCGGCGCGGCCAGCACCGCCCGGCCCACCTCGAGCGCATCGCGGGGCTTCGCGCCGAGGGCTTCGTGGTGGGCGGCGGGCCCGCGCCCGACGGCAAGACCGCGGATCTCTTCTATCGCGCGCCGGATCTCGACACCGTGGTGCGGCTGGTGGAGGAGGATCCGTACTGGAAAGGCGGGGTCTGGACCGCCTACAAGCCGGAGGCGTTCAGCCAGTTCCTCGAGCCCTGGCGGCAGGTGGAGATCCTCACGGACGGCAGCCGCACGGTCACCCTCGTGGAGGGGCTGGCGCCTGACGTCGAGATGGCCTCCTTCGCCCTCATCGAGGCGCGCGGCGCCGGCCGCATGGCCTTCGGCGGATTCTTCCCGGGCGGCCGCACCCTGGCCCTCATGAATACCTCCGATCCCGCGCAGGCGCTCGAGGCTCTCACCGAGTCCGGCCTCTGGACGCCGGGCACGCTGACCGGCCGCCCCTTCATTCACGTCCTCTGACGCGGTTGCCGCCTCCGGACCCCCGGTACCCTCCGGACGCGTTTCGCCGGCTGGACGAGACGCCGGACCCCGCGTTCTACGCCACGCCCCGCTTCGTCACCCACATCGACGCCGGCGCCATCGCGGCGGTGACCCAGCTCTATCGCGAGCACCTCCCCGCGGGCGGAGCTGTGCTCGACCTCATGAGCAGCTGGGTCAGCCACCTGCCGATGGACGTCTCGTATGGTCGCGTGACCGGCCTGGGAATGAACGCCGACGAGCTGGCGGCCAACCCGCGCCTCGACGGCTGGGTCGTCCACGACCTCAACGCCGAGCCCCGGCTGCCCTTCGCGGAGGGGACGTTCGACGGCGCGACGTGCTGCGTGTCCATCGACTACCTCGTGCAGCCGGTGGCGGTGCTCCGCGACCTCGCCCGCGTGCTCCGCCCGGGCGCGCCGCTCGTGGTCACGTTCTCGAACCGGCGCTTCCCCACCAAGGTGATCGCGTTGTGGGAAGCGCTCGACGACGCCGGCCACGCGCGGTTGGTGGAACAGTACCTGCGGGAGGCGGGCGGCTGGGACGCCGTCATCGCGCTCGACCGCAGCCCGGGGACCGGCGATCCGCTCTGGGCCATCGTGGCCCACCGCGCCGGTAGTAAGATGTCCGCCGCATGAGGCTCCTCCCCGACCTGGTCCTGGTGGACGGGCGCTTCGAGCCCGGACGCGCCGTCGAGATCACCGGCGGCCGCATCACCGGCGTGGCTCCGTTTCCACCCGCCTGGGGCGATGCCGCCTTCGCCGACGATCTGGTGCGCCTCCCCGGTCGCGCGCTCCTGCCCGGCACCGTCAACGCGCATTGCCATACCTTCCAGTCGCTCCTGCGGGGTCTCGGCGACGACATGGATTTCATGGGCTGGCGCGACCGCGTGCTCTACCCTTTCTCGACCCGCCTCGACCGCGAGGGCATCTATCTCGGCGCCGCCTTCGCCTTCGCGGAGATGCTGCTGCACGGGGCCACCACCTGCGTGGACTTCTTCTACCTCCAGGACTCGGGGAACGACAACGCGGGCGCCGTCATCCAGGCGGCGCGGGACACCGGGATACGCCTGGTGCTGGCGCGCAGCATGTACGACTGGGAGGGCGCGCCCGCGCGCTACCGCGAGACGCCGGCGGACGCGGCCCGCCGCGTGACCGAGCTGATCCGGACCCATGCCGGCGATCCCCTCATCACCGTGCAGCCCGCGCCGCACAGCCCGCACGGCGCCTCCCCGGCCATGATCCGGGCGGGCTGGGAGGTGGCGGAGGCGGCGGACACGCGCTTCCACATCCACGTGGCCGAGGGCCAGTACGAGGGGCAGCGCACCCAGCAAGAGCACGGTGCCACGCCCATTCGCTTCCTCGACCGGCTCGGCGTGCTCGGCCCGCGGATGATCGGCGTGCACTGCGTCTGGCTCGACGACGAGGAGCTCGGCCTCATGGGCGAGCGCGGGGTCGGGCTCGCCTACTGCCCCTCGTCCAACATGGTGCTCGGCGACGGCATCACGCGGATCACCGAGCTGCAGACCCTCGGTGTCCGCATCGGGCTCGGCACCGACGGCGGCTGCACCAACAATCGGCTCTCGGTGTTCGAGGAGATGCGGATGGCGGCGCTGCTCCAGAAAGTGCGGCACCTCGACGGCACGCGCCTCCCCGCCGAGGAGGCCTTCCGCATGGGCACCGCGGATGGCGCCGCGCTCCTGGGCTTGCCCGCCGGCGAGGTGGCGCCGGGCCGGCTCGCGGACCTGGTCGCCGTGGACCTCGGGCATCCGTCGCTGCACCCCCGCGTCAACCTGCTCAAGAACGTGGTCTACGCCATGTCGCCGCAGGCGATCACCGATGTCTGGGTGCACGGGCACCCGGTGGTCCGCGACGGGCGCCTGGCCACGCTCGACCAGGACGACCTCCTCGCGCGGGTGCGCGCGCTCACGCGCGACTGGCGCGTGGCCTGATGTTCCGCGTCGGTCGCATCCCCTATCTCAACTGCGAGCCCTTCTTCACCCATCTCACGGGCTTCCCCACCCTCGACCTGCCCCCGCGTCAGCTGGGGGAGGCGCTCGCCCGCGGCGAGGCGGACGCGGCGGCCCTGTCCCTGGTCGATTTTCTCCGCCTCGAGCCGTCGCTGGAGGGGCTGCCCTTCGGCATCGCGACGGACGGACCCGCCCGCAGCGTCATCCTCTTCTCCGACCGCGCTCCCGCCGACCTGGAGGATGCCACCATCTCGGTCACCGACGAGACGGCGACCTCGGTGGAGATCCTCCGCATCCTGCTGGCGCTGCGGTATCGCGTGACGCCGCGGGCCTGGGTAGGGCCCGCCGGCGCCGCCGACGCGGTGCTGCTGATCGGGGACGGCGCCATTCGCGCGCTCACCGGCCCCCCGCGCTTCCGGCACGCAGTGGATCTCGGGCGCGAGTGGGTGGAGTGGACGGGCTTGCCCTGTGTCTTCGCACGCTGGGGGGTGCGGCGCGCCGCGGCGGCGGCGGATCGCCTGGCCTTCGCCCGCGCGCTGGACGCGGCCCTCATCCGCGGCATGGAGAGCCTCCCGGAGATCGCGGCGCGGCGGCGCGACACGGGCTGGGGACCCGCCGAGATCACGACCTATCTCCGGGGCTTCACGTATCGACTGGGACCAAGGGAAGAGCGCGCCATCGCCGAGTTCCAGCGCCTCCGCGGCCAGGTGCTCCTGAGCCGGCCCTCAGGTGGGGCGGAGGACGCGCAGCGCCTCGTCGTGGAGGCGCCCGTTGGTCGCCAGCACGCTGCCGTCGTAGATATTGGGCCGGCCGCTGAGGTCGGTGAGACGGCCGCCCGCCTCCTCGATGAGAATCTTCATCGGCGCCACGTCCCAGGGCTTGAGGTCGACCTCCACGTAGATCTCGCCCTTGCCCTCCGCCACCAGGCCGTAGCCGTAGTAGTCGCCGAAGCCGCGGGTCCGCGCGGTGCCGTCCACGAGCCGGACGAAGCCGGGCCAGTACGGCGTGGGGCGCAGGAGCGACAGGCTCGAGTGGAGCAGGAAGGCCTCGGGCAGCGTCGCCACGTCGGACACGTGCAGCCGCCGGCCGTTGGCCCAGGCGCCGTCCCCCCGTCGCGCCCAGAAGAGATCGCCCGACACGGGGTTCAGCACTACCCCGGCGGTGATCTCCCCCTGCTCTTCGAGCGCGAGCAGCACCGCCCACATCGGAATGTGGCGGACGAAGTTCTTCGTCCCATCGATGGGATCGATGATCCAGCGGCGGTCGGTGGGACCCTGCTGCCCGAACTCCTCCCCGAGGAAGCCGATCTCGGGGAAGGCGCGGCGGAGGCTGGTGGTGATGGCCGTCTCGGCCTCCCGGTCCGCCTGGGTCACCGGGGTCTGGTCCGGCTTGATGGTGACTTCGAAGCCGCCGTGGTAGTAGCGCAGCGCGATCTCGCCCGCCTCGCGCGCGGCGGCGATGGCGGCGGCGACGATGGGATGGACCGCTGGGGGATGAGGGGAAGGGGCGCCTACTCCCATTCGCCCCGCTCCTCGAGCACGTCCTTGAAGGTCGCGAGCGCCTCTACCACCACCGGCATTCCGCCATACGTCACCTGCTGGAACACCACCTCCGCCACCTCCTGCCGGGTGGCGCCCACGTTGAGCGCCGCGTGGAAGTGGGCGCGCAGCTCGTTCCGGCGGTTCAGCACGGTGAGGGAGGCCACCGCGCAGAGCTCGCGCTGCTTCTGAGAGATGACCTCGCGGCTGTAGAGCTTGCCGGTGAAGAAGAGCGACAGCTCCCGGGCCAGCTCCTTGTCGAACTTCTTCCAGGTGTCGAACCCCACCCCGCCCTTGACGGTGTGGAAGAGCATCTGCGCCGTCTTGCGGGTCCGGTCCTTGAGCGCTTCGTCCATGGCGTCTCCTTGTCGCGTTTTTGCTGGACTTCCTCACAACCCCTTTGTCACACTGCCCACGCGGAGAAGCGACGCACATGGCCGAGCCCCACTGCCCACGCTGTCAGAGCGAGGTTATCGAGCGTGCGAGCCGGGCCGGCCTGCTCGAGCGCCTCCTGAGCGTCGCCTACGTCTATCCCTTCCGCTGCCAGTCCTGCCTGCACCGCTTCCGCACCCTGGCCTGGGGGCAGCGCTACGTGCGCATCCAGCGCGCTCCCCGAGTCGAGCGGCGGCGGCATCGGCGGGACCCGGTGGACTTCTGGACCACGCTCTGGCTCGAGGCGGGTCAGCAGCCCGGTCGGGCCCGCGATCTCTCCGTCGCCGGCATGAGCCTCGAGACCGACGCCCCGCTCGAGCCCGGCCAGTATCTCGAGCTGGATCTCCAGTTCGCCCCCGGCGAGCCCCCCATCCGGGTGGAGGTGGCGGTGGTCCGTTCGGTCCAGTCCGGCCGCGCGGGCCTCCAGTTCGTCCAGATCAAAGACGACGGCGCCGCGCGGCTGCAGAAGTTCTCCCTCGCCGCGCGCGAGGCCGCCGCCCGCGAGGCCTTCACCCCGCCGCCCCCGCGCCCCGCGCCCCCCTCGGCCCCCTCGCCCGCAACGACGTCATCGCCTGAGGACACTCCATGAAAGCGCTCGCCTGCCCCAAGTGCAAGAGCGAGCTGGTGGGCCGCACCCACCGCAGCGGGATGGTGGAGCACGCGCTCAGCCTGGCCTATATCTACCCGTTCAAGTGCCAGATCTGCCAGCGTCGCTTCCGCACGCTCCGATGGGGCGAGCGCTACGTCCGCGTGCCCCTCGACCGGCGCGTGGCCGAGCGGCTGTCGACGCGCATTCCCGTCACCATCCACTGGAAGGACGGCGGCCAGGGCCAGGGCACCGTGCGCGACCTCTCCGTGACGGGCTGCGGGATCGAGACGGAGGCCCCGGTGCCGATGGGCGCCCTCGTGCTCCTGCAGCTGGAGCCGGCCGGAGAGCCGCCCATCGACATCGACGTGGGCGAGGTCCGCTCGCGCCAGCCGCGGCGGATCGGCGTCCGCTTCGTCCGCGTCGCGCCCACCCACACCGAGCGGGTGCGCCAGATCGTCCAGCGGCTCATCGACACCCGGAGCGCCTGAGCCGGTCCCGGTCCGCCGGACGCTCACCCCGCCAGCTTCTCGAGCAGCCGCGCGAGGGCGTCGGGGGCCGACACCATCGGGTCGTGCGCGGTTTTCAGATCTACCGGGCGCACGCCGAGGCGCGCCGCGTAGGCCGCGGCGCTGGCCGGTGGCACCGCCACGTCGGCGAGGCAGCGGACGTAGTCGCGCGGCACCGAGCTCGAATAGAAGGTCGTGAGCGTCACCGGCTCGAAGAAGGGTCGGACCGGCTGCGGCGTCAGCAGGGCGAGGGCGCGCGCCACCGCGGGATGGCCGCGCGGCAGATCGCCCAGGTAGCGGGACCACGCCAGCTCGGCGGGGTAGTGATAGGTCCCGTCGCCGCGCGCGGCGGCGAGGCCCCGCACCACCGCGCGGGCGGCGGGCGACAGATGCGTCTCCGCCAGGCTGGCGCCGCTCGGAAGCACCACCGCGGCCAGAAAGACCAGGCGTGCCACGCGCGCGGGCGCCAGCTCTACCACCTTGGGGATCACGATGCCGCCCATGGAATGCCCCACCACGATCCCGCGGCTCACGCCCTCGCGCGCCATGACGCCCACCACCGCTTCGGCGTAGGCCGTCACGCTGGCCCGGCGCGACTCGGCCGCGCGGCGGCCGTGGCCGGGCAGGTCGAGCGTGACGACGCGGTGGCCGCGAGCGGCGAGGCGCGCGGCCACTTCGTCCCAGCACCAGGCGCCGTGGCTGGCGCCGTGGACGAGCACGAATTCTCTGGGCATCACGGCTCCGCACCGGAGGGTTGGGGGTTGACGGACGCGGGCGCGCCCTCTAGCGTAGGGGCACCATAGCACGACACCTCTCGCCCAGGAGCCCCCGATGCCGACGACGATCGAGCCCTATTGCGCACCGTCCGTCTTCAATCCCCCCACCTACACGCAGGCGGTGAAGGTCACCGGAGCCCAGACCATCCTGTTCATCGCCGGCCAGGTGGCGTATGGCCCCGACGGCAAGCCCGCGCATCGCGGCGACTTTCCCGCCCAGGCGCGCGCGGTGTTCCAGGCGCTCAAGGCGCAGGTGGAGGCCGGCGGGGGCACCCTCGCCAACGTGGTGAAGATCAACACCTACCTCGTGGACATCCGCCATCGCGCCGATCTCGTCCCCATCCGCGAGGAGTTCTTCGGCAAGAAGACGCTGGCCTCCACCCTCGTGGCCGTGGCCGCGCTCGCCCAGCCGGAGTATCTGATCGAGATCGAGGCGGTGGCCGTGATCTAGGTCGTGATCGCGCTGAACCCGTTCATCTTCCGCGCCTACGACGTGCGGGGCAAGGTCGGCATCGACATCACCCCCGAGGTGTTCGAGCCGGTCGGCCGCGCCTTCGGCACCCTCGTGCGGCGGCGCGGCGGACGGGCGGTGGCGCTGGGCAGGGATAACCGCGTCTCCTCCGGGGCCCTCAAGGAGGCCTTCGCCGCCGGCGTGCTCTCCACCGGGCTCGACGTGGTGGATATCGGGATCAACCACACGCCGCTCCTGTACTTCGCCACCGCGCACTGGCGTCTGGACGGCGGCGCCACCGTGACGGGCAGCCACAATCCCGTCTCCGACAACGGCGTGAAGATGGTGCACGCGGGGGCGGCGCCGCTCAGCGAGGAGGAGATCTCGGGTCTCCTCGCCACCATCGAGGCGGGCGACTTCGAGCGGGGCGCGGGCCGGCTCACCACGCGGGACCCGCGCGAGGACTACTTCAACGCCATCACCGCCCATGTCCGCCTCGGCCGCCGGCTGCGCGTGGTGGTGGACGCGGGCAACGGCGTCGCGGGAGTGTTCGCCCCGGAGCTGCTGCGCCGGCTCGGCTGCGAGGTCACCGAGCTGTACTGCGAGTCGGACGGCTCCTTCCCCCACCATCTCCCCGACCCCGAGATGGAGGAGAATGTCCGGGACCTCGTGGCCAAGGTGCGGGAGACGAACGCCGACGTGGGCATCGCCTACGACGGCGACGCCGACCGCGTGGGAGTCATCGACGAGCAAGGCCGCCGCCACGAAGCGGACCTCATCCTCGCGCTGCTCGCCCGGGATCTCCTCACGCGGCATCCCGGCGCCGCCATCGTGTTCGACGTCAAGTCTTCCCAGGTGCTCATCGACGACATCCGCAAGCACGGAGGCCGCCCGGTGATGTGGAAGACCGGCCACTCCCACCTCAAGCGCAAGATGCGCGAGGACGGCATCCTCCTCGGGGGCGAGGTCTCCGGCCACATGTTCTTCGCCGAGAACTGGTACGGGGTGGACGACGGCATCCTCGCCTCGTGCAAGTTCCTCGAGCTGGTGGCCCGCGAGTCCAAGCCGGTGTCGGCGCATTTCGACAGCCTGCCCCATCTCTTCGCCACTCCCGAGCTCAAGGCGGCCTGTCCCGACGACAAGAAGTTCGCGGTGGTGGCGGCGCTCCAGCGGGACTTCACGCAGCGCTACGAGACGGTAGACATCGACGGGGTGCGCGTCATCTTTCCCGACGGCTGGGGGCTCGTGCGCGCGTCCAACACCAACCCCTACCTCACCCTGCGCTTCGAGGCCACGAGCCGGCCCGCGCTCGAGGCCATGCAGAAGACGGTGTACGACGCCCTCCGGCGATACCCCGAGGTGACGCTGCCCGCCTAGCGCATGTTGCCGGTATGCCCGAGCGAGTAGCGGCCGGGCTGGGGCCAGACGGTGAGGCCATGCGGCTCCTTGCCGGCCGGGATGCGCCGCACCTCGCCCGAGGTGGTATCGATCACGTAGACCACGTCGTCGTAGCGGCCGGACAGCCAGAGCTGCTTGCCGTCCGCGCTGACATTGCCCATGTCCGGGCTGCCCCCGCCGGGGATGACCCAGGTCGCCTCGATCTTCCGGGTGGCAAAGTCGATCACCGCCACGCTGCCCTTGCCCTTCGGCGGCCCGTACACCCGCGCCGTCCCCCGGTTGATGACGTAGAGCTTCTTCGCGTCCCGGCTGGGATAGAGCCCGTGTGAGCCCACGCCGGTGGCGATGAAGCCCACCTCGGTGAAGGTCTCCCCGTCCACCAAGAACACGCCACCCGACTGGAGCTCGGCCACGTAGAAGATCTTGCCGTCCGGCGCGGCGCGCACGTCCTGGGGCATGCGCCCCTTGGAGAGCTTGAGATACCCCAGCACCTTGCGGCCGACGAGGTCGATCTTGACCAGGCTCCCCTGATACTCGCAGGTGAAGATGACGAAGCGGCCGTCGATGGAGAAGTCGGCGTGGTTGATGCCGGCGCAGCCCGGAGTGGGCAGGGACCACTGCATCGCCATGGTGTGAGGATCGCGGAAGTCCAGCCGCTTGAGCGCCTCCGCCACGATCACCGCCGACTTCCCGTCCGGCGTGAAGTACATGTTGTAGGGATCGTCCACCGCGATGGCCTTGCCGGGCTTGCCGGTGGTGGGATCGATGGGGGTGAGGCTCCCGTCGGTGCGGCCCTCGGCGTTGTTGGTGACCCAGAGAGTCTTGAGGTCCCACGACGGGACGATGTGCTGGGGATTGATCCCGACCTTGAAGCGGTCCACGACCTTGAGCGTGGCGGGGTCGATGACGTAGACGTCATTGGACGTCCGGTTCGGGACGTACACCCGCGGCAGCGCCCCCGCCACCGCGGGGCTCATGCGGCCGGCCTGGGTCTCGCTGTAGAGATTGGTGGGATCCACCACCGGGGGCATCCCGGGCAGCGGCTCCGCCGCGCGCCCCGCCGCGGCGACGACAGCCAGGACCGCGCACGCCACGGTGAAGCCGGCCAAGACCCGACGGTGCGACGCGCCCACGCCTCTCGTTCCGGTCACGGGATCTCCTCTGCGGCCTCGCCGCGTCTAGCGGCGGGCGGTGGCCTTCCTGATGGCGTCCACCGTCCGGGTCAGGATGGCGTCCGTGCCCAGCTTCCCCAGCGCGACGGTGGCCTTGCGGGGGTCGCCGTCCACCCCGTCCGACCGCTCGGACTCACCGCGAGGCTGCAGCCGGTCGGTCCGGACCAGCCGCGGGTCCACCGCGAGCGTCAGCGACGTGTCGGCCAGGCCCGCGTGCTTCCCCACCTCGTCCTCGCGAAAGCCCCGCTCGCGAAGCAGGCGCGGGAACTCCCCCGCCGCCGCCCGGTAGTACTCCTCGCCGGCATGGACACGAACCGCCGAGTCCCTCCACTCGCGGTTGAGCCGGGCCGTCACCGCGCGCTGCCCCGCCTGGGTCGAGCCCGAATCGCCCAGGAACACGATGTCCCGGAAGCCGTGGAGTCGGAAGCTCCGCGCGGCAGACTCGATCACCTTCTCGAACGCATCCTCCGGTAGCGTGATGGTGCCGGGGAAGCGCATGTGACCGGTGGGCGGATTCAGCCCGCCCTCCGGCACGTAGGCGAGCACCGGCGCCACCAGAGCGTCGCCGAGCCCGCGCGCGACCTGCTCGGAGAGTGCCCGCACCCGCGCATTGTGCTTGCCCAGGGCCAGGTGCGGGCCGCTCTGCTCGGTGCCGCCCAGAGGGACCAGGATGGTCGTCTTGCCGACCTTGAGCAGGTCGCGCACCTCCGTCCACGTGAGCTCCTCCAGGAGCACGGTGTCGGGCGCCTGCGCCCACGCGGGGACGCATCCGACCAGCATCAGGCCCAGGACCAGCGGCAGTGCCTTCGCCCGCATGCGTCCAGCGTACAGGATGCGCCGCGCGGGAGCCAAGCCATCAGATCCGTTCGCCGAGCAGAATCTCGACGGCGTGATCCGCGTCGCGCGCGCGGGGGCAGTCGCGGACGCCCCAGTAGCCCCGCGGGTCGATCAGCACCGCCGCGAGCCCCGCCGTCCGCGCGCCCAGCACGTCCACCGAGTACAGGTCGCCCACATAGGCTGCCTCCGACGCCTCCACGCCCGCCCGGGCCAGGCCGAGCGCGAAGATGCGCGGGTCGGGCTTCTCGACGCCGACCTCGGAGGAGTCGATGACGAAGTCGATGTGCGCGTCGAGGCCGTGAGCCTCGAGGGTGCCCCGCACGGTGCCATTGGAATTGGAGATCACGCCCACCGCCAGGCCGGCGGCCCGGGCGCGCGCGAGCGCGGCGGCGGCGCGCGGGTCGGCGCGGGTCCAGAGGCCGATCGGCGCGTTGTAGTCGCGGCGCCAGCGCTCCAGCGCCGCCACCTCCGCCTCCGCGGTCACGCCGAGATGCTCCAGCAGGTAGCGGAGATAACGGCCGTGGGTGTCGCGGCTCTCGGTGGATGCGGCGGGGGCGAGGTGGGGATCGAGGCGCACGCGCGCCCGGAGCTCGGCGTCCTCGATGGCGGCGGGATCCCGCACGTGGCCCCGCTCGGCCAGCGCGTCCGCGATCGCGGCGTAGTCGATCCGGATCAGCGTGTTGCCGGCGTCGAAGAGAACGGCGCGCGGGGCCCGTGTCGGCGGTGTCGGTGTCGAAGAACCCATGACGTGTGAACGCCTTCATTATAATGGCGGAGCGATGCCGTGCCTGCTCCGTGTCATGCCCGCCGCCGTGCTGCTGCCGGCGCTCTCGGCAACCTCCGTCCTGGCCGATCACGGCGGTCCGCTGCGCGACGCCCCCATGAGTCCCCTCACGCTCGCCCTCTTGGCGGGCGGCGCGGTGCTCGCCGGCGGCGTTCTCGTGGTGATCATCGTGCGGGCGTTGACCGCAAAGGGGGAAGAGTGACCGCGGTCGCCGCCGCGCTGCGCTGGGCGCATCTCCTCTTCGCCTTCCTCCTCGTCGGCATCTTCGGGCTCACCCTCCTGGCCGGCCGCGCCACGCACCCCACGCCGCGGGCCTGGGAGGCGCGCATGCTGGCCTGGAGCCGGCGCGCCGCGCTGGCCGCGCTCGGCTCGGGGGTGCTGCTGCTCGCGCTGCAGGCCGCGCATGTGGCGGGACGCGCCGGCGCGGCACTCGAGCCCGCGGCCTGGATCGGCGTGCTCCTCGGCACGCAGTTCGGCGCGGTCTGGCTGCTGCGCATGGGCGTGATCCTTCTCCTCACCGCCCTGCTCCTGCTTCGCGAGCGGGAAGACTCCACCGCGGACTGGGCGGCCCTGCGCGTGGAGGGCTGGCTGCTCGCCGCCGTCGCCGCGGGCGCGCTGGCCTGGGCCGGCCATGCCGCGGCGGTGGAGCCCAGCGGCCGCCTGGCCCTGGCCGGCGATCTCCTCCATCTGGTCGCCGCCGGCGTCTGGCTCGGCGCGCTCGCGCCGCTGGTTGCGCTGCTCCGCGCCGCCGCCACGCCGGCCGGCGCGGACGGACGCCCGCACGCGGTCCTGGTGGTGCGCCGCTTCTCGCAGCTCGCGCTCGTCGCCATGCTGACCCTCATCGCCACCGGGCTCTGGAATACCTGGATGCAGGTCGGCGATGTGCCCTCGCTGATCGGCACGCGCTACGGCTGGCTGCTGCTCGCCAAGCTCGCGCTGCTCGGGCCCATCCTGGTGCTGGCGGCGGTGAACCGCCGACGGCTCCTCCCCGCGCTCTCGGGCGAGGCCGTCACGGTGGGCCGCCCCGCCATGACGCGGCTGGCCCGGTTCGTCAGCTTCGAGTGCCTGCTCGCGCTGGCCATCGTGGCCGTGGTCGCCGCGCTCGCGGTCACGCCGCCGGGCCGGCACGACACCCCCTGGTGGCCCCTGTCGTTCCGCCTCTCGTGGGAGGCCACCGCCGGCCTGCCCGGCGTGCGAACCCGCTTCCTCATCGGCAGCCAGATCGCGGTCGCCGGGCTGCTCGCGCTCGCGGTGGCGCTGGTGATCGCGCGGGCGCGCCTGCTGGCCGCGGCGGCGGGCCTGCTGCTCCTCGCCATCGGGTTGGCCACGGCGCTGCCCCCGCTCTCCGTGGACGCCTACCCGACCACCTACCGACGGACGGCGGTGCCCTTTCACGCGTCGTCGATCAGCCGCGGGCTCGAGCTCTATCGCGGCCACTGCGCGGCCTGTCACGGCGTCGCGGGCTGGGGGGACGGGCCCGGCGGCGCCGGGCTTCCCCGGAAGCCGGCCGACCTCACCGCGGCGCACACCGCCCAGCACACCGCGGGCGACATGTTCTGGTGGATCACCCGCGGCATCCCGGCCGGGGGCATGCCGGGCTTCGCGGCGGCGCTTTCCGAGGAAGACCGCTGGGACCTGATCAACTTCATCCGCGCGCTGTCCGCGGCCGACAGCGCGCGCATGCTGAGCCCGGCCGTCGAGCCGAACCGTCCGCGCGTCATCGCTCCGGACGCCACCACCGTCCTGGGGCCCCTGCCCGCGAGGAGCCTCAAGGAGTTTCGAGGCACTCGATCCGTACTCCTTGTATTCTTTACGCTTCCTGATTCGAAGCGACGCCTGGAGCTGCTCGCCCGGAGCTACGAGACCCTCCAGGCGCTGAACATCGAGATCGTGGCCGTGCCGCTCGACGGCGGCGACGGCGTGCTCTCCCGGCTCGGGGGAAACCCGCCGATCTACTTCCCCGTGGTGACGGAGGGAAGCGAGGAGATCGCGCGAGCCTATGGGCTCTTCCGGCGTACGCTCTCGCCGGAGGGCATGACGCCGGATCCCCCGATGCCGTCACACATGGAGCTGCTCATCGACCGGGCCGGCTACCTGCGGGCTCGCTGGATTCCGGGGGCCGGTGGCCCCGGCTGGGCCTCGCTGCCCGCGCTCCTCGCCGAGATCCAGCAGCTCAATCGCGAGACACCCGCGCCTCCACCCGCCGAGCACGTGCACTAGCATGCGGCTCTGGCGAGTCATCCTGCTGGTCAACCTCGCGCTGGTGCTGGGCCTGCTCCTGGGATATCTCGCCTGGGGCCGGCCGCTGGACGCGACGCAGCGGGAGCTGGCCGAGCTGCGGGGCCAGGCGGTGCCCGTCGGCGTGGAGCGTGTGCTGCGCGCGCGCGGCGTGGTGCGGGCCGTGGTGCCCGAGATCAACGTGATCGTGCTCTCCCACGAGGAGATCGCGGGCTTCATGCCCCCGATGACCATGGGCTTCCGCGCGCAGGAGGGCAAGCTCCTCGACGGCGTGCAGGTGGGGGACGTGCTCACCTTCACCCTGCGCGGCGTTCCCCCCAATCTCGTGCTCACCGAGCTCCGGAAAGAGGGCCGGCTCTGATGCGGCGACGCGCCGGCGCCGTCCTCCTCGCCGCGGCGCTCGCGGCGGCGGGGCCGGTGCTCGCCGGCCACACGCCCGGCGCCTCCTTCCCCACCCTGCGCTCCGACGCCGTGAAGCGGCTGCTCGACGTCCGGGAGCCGCTGGTGCTCGTGGACATGCGCAAGCCGGCGGAGTACCGCGCGGGCCATCTGCCGGGGGCGATCTCGCTGCCCATCACCGAGCTGGAGCGCCGCTATCGCGAGATCCCCAAGGGCCCGCGGGTGATCCTCTACTGCGGCTGCCCGCTCGAGGAGATGGGAAGCGTCCACGCCTTTCTCGCCGGCCTCGGCTGGAAGAACCACGTCGTGCTCGAGGACGGCTTCGAGGGCTGGTACAAGAGCCAGTATCCCCGTCGTGAAGTAGCCGCCGCGCCCCGACTTCCGAATTGAGGACGGCGCGGGTGAGGTAGTGTCGCAGCCTGATCCGCACCGTGCTCCGATCGAGGTGATTCCATGGGCCGTTTGATCGTCGTCTGCCGTGGCCGTCGTCACGCTCGCCGGGTCGCCCGCCTCCGCGCCAGGACGTGGAATCCCTCCGCCGCGAGGTCGAGGCCCTGCGGAAGCAGCTCCAGTCCGTCACCGAGCGCTTGCAGGCCATGGAGGCGCGTCCGGCCCGCCCGCGCCGCACATTCCCGCCCCTGCCCGCCGGCCCCTCGCCGCGACGCCGGTCGCCGCGCCCGCCCGGCCGCCCCGCGCTCGCGACGCGGCCCCCGTCGCCCAGGCCCCCACGGCAATCGTCCGCGCCGCCGCCCGCCCCCGGGCTCGCCGACTATGCGCGCCCGCACCAGCCTTTCTCGCTGGCCGAGCGCCGCGGGCCCGGCCAGCTCCTCTTCGACATCGGGCTCAGCGCGGATTTCGTGGGCAACCTCACCCAGCGGAACGTGGAGAAGGCCCAGGGCGGCACCTTCGCCGGCCAGGAGAACCGCTTCTTCCCGCGCGCGATCGAGCTGGGGCTGTTCGGGCAGATCGACCCCTATGCGCGCGGCGTGGTGCGGTTCGAGGCCGGCGAGACGGTGGAGGACGGCGAGCGCGGCTTCCACGTGGAGGTCTCGGAGGCGCATCTCACCCTCCTCACCTTGCCCTTCAATACCCAGCTCAAGCTGGGCCGCATGCTCAACCGCTTCGGCATGCTCAACCAGATCCACGAGGACGATCTGCCCCAGACCGATCGCCCCAATGTCCTCGCGCGCTTCCTCGGGCGCGGAAGGCCTCGAACGAGAACGGCGCGGAGCTCACCTGGGTGGCGCCTCTGCCCTTCTACCTCGAGGCGCTGGTGGGCGTCTTCGACGGGCGACAACGAGGTCGCGTTCGGCCGCGGCAGCCTGCGCGCGCCCCCTGCGTCACCGCGCGCCTCCGCACCTTCTTCGAGCTCGACGACGCCAATGCCATCCAGCTCGGCAGTCTCCGCCGCCAATGGCGAGACGCCCGAGAAGCACCGCAACACCCTGACGGGCGTCGACCTCAAGTACAAGCTGGTGCCGGAGGGCTGGCGGCACCCGCTGCTCACGCGTGGCCGGCGAGGCTCTCTTCGCGAACCGGAAGGTCGACGTCATGGGCGACTCCGACGGCGACGGGATCGCCGACGTGGTCGGGACGACGCACCCGCAAGCGCTGGGGCTGGTACGCGTACGCGGAGCTCCAGCCGTGGCAGCGCTGGGCGCTCGGCTTCCGCTACGACTGGACGCAGTACCCGACGGCGCCGGGCAGCGAATGGGCGGTGGAGCCCTACGTGACCTTCAAGCCGTCCGACTTCCTCCGCTTCCGCCTCGCCTACAAGCACACCGAGCGGACGCATCGGGTCACCGGGCCGGACGACCGCGGCAGCGCGCGCGTCGTGGACGAGATCCTCTTCCAGGCGACCTTCCTTCTCGGCGCGCATCCGACCGATGCGTTCTAGCGAGGAGCACACATGTCGGATGCGCGCCCTGGCTCTCCTGCTCGCGCTGGCGCTCGGCGCTGCTGGTGGACACCGCCGCGGCCGCCGACCGGATCCGCGTGGTCGCCACCATCAACGACCACCGGCTGCTCGTCGAGGCGGTGGGCGGCGACCTGGTGGAGGTGGACGTCCTCGCCCGCCCCGCCCAGAATCCCGACGACCTCGAGGTCCGCCCCAGCCACATGGCCAAGGTGCGGCGCGCCGATCTGCTGGTGATCAACGGGCTCGACGTCGATGCCTGGGTGGAGGCGGTGGTGGTGGGCGCGAACAATCCGAAGGTCATCCCGGGCGCCGCCGGGCGGGTCGATGTCTCGCGCGGCATCCCCGTGCTGGAAGTCCCCACCACCAAGGTGGACCGCTCCATGGGCGACGTGCATCCCGCCGGGAATCCCCACTACTATCTCGATCCCGGGCTCACGCCGCTCACCACCGGCACGATCCTCGAGGCCCTCGCGCGGGTGGCGCCCCAGCACCGCGCGACCTTCGAGGCCAATCGCCAGGCCTTCCTCGCCCGCGTCGAGCGCGGCGCTGGCGGGCTGGCAGCGGGCGCTGAGCCGCTTCCGCGGCGCGCCGGTGGTGGTCTACCACAAGGAGTGGGCGTATCTCCTGTCGCGCTTCGAGATCCGCCAGGTGGACACGGTGGAGGATCGCCCCGGCATCCCGCCCTCGCCCGGGTCACCTCGTCCAGCTCATCCGCCGCATGCGCGACGAGAAGATCAAGGCCATCCTCGTCTCGGCGTGGAACGACCGGAGAACCGCCGAGCGCGTGGCCGCCGAGGCGGGCGCGCGGGTCGTCCTGCTCGCCCATGGCGCGGGCGCGCTCAAGGGGACGGACACGTACTTCGACTTCTTCGACTACAACGTCAAGGCGCTGATCCAGGCGCTGGAGTGACCCCGCCATTTGCGCGCGCGGAGATCGCGGGTGTATAAGGACGAGCCATGAGCTCCCGCCATGCGGCGCATCCTCTCGGTCCACTCCGCGGAGCCTCGGATTCGTGGTGCTGCTCGCGGTCGCGCTGGTCGCGCTGCTCGTCGCAGGGCGGCCAGCTCCCCACGTTCACGAGAGCGACACGCTCGGGCTCTACAACGAGCAGCACGTCGTCCAGGGGCTCGCCGCGCTCACGAACGGGGCGCCGCTGCCCGACGCGCCCGCTGCCGCGTATCTGCTGCTCGTGGTGGCGACGGCGGCGATGGTCGAGGGGCTTCGCCTCGCCGTCCCCGCCGCCCGTCACGCCGCCCCCCGCGCTCCGCCCGTCCGCTAGCCTCCCCCGCGCGCTCGAAACCCGACCTCCGTCCGGCGGCATTCCGCCGTCCGGCCGCACTCGGTCATCACCCACGGGTTTCCCTTCGAACAGGGAGGAGTCTCTCATGCGGACATGGATCGGCATCTTCGCCCTCGTGGCGCTGGGCCTCGGCGAGGCCCCCGCCTGGGCCCAGGATCGGAACGCAGAAGTGGAGGCGCTACGCCGGGAGCTGGAGAACGTGCGCCGGCAGTTCGAGACCATGAAGGACGGCTACGAGAAGGCGATCAACACGCTCGCGGATCGCCTCAAGGCGGTGGAGAACCGGCCCGCCGTCGTCACCGTCGCCCCGCCGCCGACCACGCCCTATCTGGGCGATCTGAGCGCCCAGGCGCGACCGGGAGGCCCGCCCTCCTTGATGGAGCTGGCGCGGCCGCGCGAGCCCTTCGGCCTCTACGAGCGGCGCGGAGCGGGTCAGCTTCTCTTCGACATGGGGATCGCGGGCGACTTCATCGGCAATGTCACCCAGCGCAACGTGGACAAGGCCAATGCGGGGACCTTCGCGGGGCGGGAGAATCGCTTCTTCCCGCGCGAGATCGAGCTGTCCTTCTTCGGCCAGGTCGATCCCTACGCCCGCGCGGAAGTCCGCATCGAGGCGGCCGAGGAGTTCGAGGACGGCGCGCGCGAGATCGAGCTGCGCCTCGCCGAGGCGCACCTCACCCTCCTGGCCCTGCCGTTCAATACCCAGGCCAAGATGGGCCTGATGCGGAACCGGTTCGGACTGCTCAACGAGCTCCACCGCCACGACGGGCCGCAGGTCGACCGGCCGAACGTGCTGACCCGCTTCTTCGGCGAGGAGGGCCTCGTTGAAGCGGGCGGAGAGCTCACCTGGATCGCGCCGCTGCCCTTCTACCTCCAGCTCCTCGGCGGCGTCTTCAACGGCGACAACGACGTCCTCTTCGGCTATGGGAAGATCAGCGAGCCCCTCTGGACCGGTCGCGTACGGACCTTCTTTGACTTCGATGAATTTGGAGCGATCCAGCTCGGCGCCTCGGTGGCCAGCGGGACCGATACCGACCGGCAGCGAAGCACCGTGGTGGGGGTGGACGCCAAGTACAAGTACCGGCCGGAGGGCTGGCAGCACGCGCTCTTCACCGTCGCCGGCGAGTGGCTGCACCTCACCCGCCGGGTCACGACCGAAGCGGCCGACATCGACGGCGACGGAATCCTTGACACCGAGCCCGAGAAGCGGACGCGCGAGAAGAACGGGTGGTACGCGTACGCCGAGGTCCAACCCTGGAAGCGCTGGCTCTTCGGCTTCCGCTACGACTGGACCGAGTTCCCCGATACGCGCGGCCACGAGTGGGCCGTCCAGCCCTACGTGGCCTTCATGCCCTCCGAGTTCCTCCGCTTCCGCCTGGGCTACAAGCACACCGAGCGCGACAAGCGCGACGGCTTCGGCGACAACGGCGGGAGCGCCCGCATCGTCGACGAGCTCCTCCTCCAGGCCACCTTCATTCTCGGCGCGCATCCCGCGCATCCGTTCTAGTCTAATGCGGTCACAAGGAGATCGAACGATGCGGCATTTGCTCGACCTCATCCTCGTCGCCCTGGCCGGGCTCGCGCTCCTCGCGGGCCCGGCGGGCGCGGCGGACAAGATCCGCGTGGTGGCCACCATCACCGACCTCAAGGCCCTCACCGAGGCGGTGGGCGGGGACCTCGTGGAAGTGGACGCGCTCGCCCGCGGGAACCAGAACCCGCACGACCTCGAGGTACGCCCGAGCCTCATGGTCAAGGTGCGGCGGGCCGACGTCATCGTGATGAACGGCCTCGAGCTCGACCAGTGGGCCGAGGTGGTGATCCAGGGAGCCAACAACCCCAAGGTGGGCCCGGGGGCGCCGGGACGCGTGGATGCGTCGCGAGGGCATCCTCGTCCTCGAGGTGCCCAGGACCCGGGTGGATCGCTCCATGGGAGACGTCCATCCGGCGGGCAACCCGCACTACACGGTCGACCCGGGGATGGCCCCGGCCGTCACCGCCAATATCCTCAACGGGCTCGCCCGGGTCGCGCCGCAGAGTCGCGCCGCCTTCGAGCGGAATCGGGCGGCCTTCCTCGCGCGGCTCGAGCAGGCGCAGGCCCGGTGGACCGAGACCCTGGCCCCCGTGAAGGGTGCCCGGGTGGTGGTCGACCACGGCATATGGACGTACTTCCTCACGCGCTTCGGCCTCGTCCAGGCGGCCACGCGTGGAGGAGCGACCGGGGATTCCCGCTACGCCCCGCCCATCTCGCCAGGCTCATCCAGCTCATCAAGGACGAGCGCATCAAGGTGATCCTGACCGTGCCGTGGAGCGACCGGAAGCTCGCCGAGCGGATCGGCCAGGAGGGCGGCGCCAAGGCGGTGCTCATGGCCCCGGCGGTGGGCGGGGTCAAGGGGCTCGACGGCTACATCGAGACGGTGGACTACAACGTCAAGACGCTGGCGCAGGCGCTGCGGTAGACGATGGCGCGCCGACCTCCTCGCGCTGATGTGGGTGCCCTTCCTGATGTGCCTGGTCCTCACCGGCATCCACGCCTATCTCGGCATCCACGTCATCGCGCGGGAGGTCGTGTTCGTGGACATCGCGCTGGCCCAGATCGCCGCGCTCGGCGCCACCGCGGCCTTCGTCTTCGGGTGGGAGCTCGAGACCTGGGAGTCGTACGCGTTCGGGCTCGGCTTCACCATCCTGGGCGCCGTCGTCCTCGCGCTCACGCGCACCCGGGAGCGGCACGTGTCCCAGGAGGCGGTGATCGGCGTGGTCTACGCCGTCTCCTCCGCGGCGGCGGTGCTGGTGGCGGACCGCTCCCCCCACGGCGCCGAGCACCTGCGCGGCATGCTCGTGGGCAGCATCCTGAGCGTGCGGCTCGCCGAGCTGCTCAAGGTCGCCGGACTCTACGCGCTGATCGGGGTCTTCCACTGGTGGTGCCCGGCGGCCGTTCTTCCTCATCTCGACCAATCCGGCGGAAGCCTTCCGCCAGGGTGTCCGCGTCCGCTGGTGGGACTTTCTCTTCTACGCGTCCTTCGGCGTGGTGGTCACCAGCTCGGTCCGGATCGCCGGCGTTCTCCTCGTCTTCTCCTACCTGATCGTCCCCGCGCTGGCCGGCATCCTCGTGGGCGGGAGCCTGCGCACGCGACTCCTCGTCGGCTGGGCCTTCGGCACCGCGGTGAGCGTGCTCGCCATGCTCGCCTCGGCCATCCTGGACCTTCCCACCGGCGCCACCGTGGTCTGCGCCTTCGGCGTCTGCCTGCTCGCCCTGGGCGCCGTCGGCCGGCCTCCGCGGACGCCCCGCCGCCGCCTCGTGATCCGCCACACGCGTGGTGGGCATGGCGGTGGCCGCGCTCGATCGCGCTGGGGTGCGAGCGGGCCCCCGTGCCGCCTGCGGCGACGGCGCGGCCGCTCGTGGTCGCGAGCTTCTTCACGCTCTGGGATTTCACCCGGCAGGTGGCGGGCGAGCGCGCGGAGGTCGTCTCGCTCGTGCCGCCCGGCGTGGAGCCCCACGACTGGGAACCCTCGCCCCAGGACGTGGTGCAGGCCCGGAAGGCGCGGCTCTTCGTGTACAACGGCGCCGGCTTCGAGCAGGCGGCGGATCGCCTGCTCAAGGAGATCGCAGGAAGCGGCGCCGCTGCCGGTCAACACCACCGCCGGAATCGCGCTCTCGAGGCGCCGGGAGGCGCGCGGGGGCCCGACAAGGACCACGCCGGACCCGCACGTCTGGCTCGACCCGGTCCTGGCGCAGGCGCAGGTGGACGCCATCACTGCCGGCCTCACGCAGGCGGATCCGGAAGGCCGAGCCGGGTACGCCGAGCGCGCCGCCGCCTACAAGGCCAAGCTCGCGGCGCTCCATGCCGACTTCGAGGCCGGGCTGCGGGAGTGCGCCCGGCGCGACGTGGTGACGTCCCATGCCGCCTTCGCCTACCTGACGCGGCGCTACCGGCTCAACCAGGTCCCCGTCCTCGGCATCGCGCCCGAGTCCGAGCCGAGCCCCGCCGACCTGGCCCGCCTCGTGCGCTTCGCCCGCAAGGCCGAGCGTGCGGTACATTTTCTTCGAGACCCTGGTGAGCCCGAAGCTCGCCGAGACCCTGGCGCGGGAGGTCGGTGCGAAGACGCTCGTGCTCAACCCGATGGAAGGCCTCACCAAGGAAGAGGCGGCGGCGGGCAAGGACTATCTCGCCCTCATGCGCGAGAACCTCGCGAATCTCCGGACGGCGCTCGAGTGCCGGTGAGGCGCGCGCGGGCCCTGCCCCTCCTGCTGCTCGCCGTCGCCGGCGGGGTCGGCGGCGGCGCGAATGCCGAGCGAGAGAAGGAGAGGAGGGGGGGGGGGGGGAGGGGGGGGGGGGGGTGAGGGGTGGGTGGGGGGTGACCGAATATCACCGTCGTCGGCTGCCTGCTCGCCGCCGAGGCCTGGACGCGGCTCCGGTGACGCCGATGCCGGCGCCGCGCGTGTGCTTCGTGACCTGCGCGACCTGGCCCGCCGTCTCGGAGAGCGACGGCTTCGTGGCGCGCGCGCTGGAGCGGCGCGGTGCCACCGTGACGCCACGCGCCTGGAACGACCCGGCCGCGCGCTTCGACGGCTTCGACGCGGTGGTGTTCCGCTCGAACTGGGACTATCACCACGCGCCCGAGGACTTCCTCGCCTGGCTCGCCCGCTGGGAGGCGGCGGGCGTCCGCTTCTGGAACCCGCCCGACCTGATCCGCTGGAATCTCTCCAAGCGGTATCTCGGTGAGCTCGAGCGGGCGGGCGTCTCGGTGGTGCCGACCGCCTACCTCGACGGAGACGATCCCGACGCCCTGCCCGCGCTGCTGTCCGCGCGCGGCTGGGAGACCGCGGTGGTCAAGCCGGTGCTGTCCGCGTCCGCGCACGACACCGTGCTCGTGGGGCCCGGGGAAGCGGGCGCCGTCGCGCGCACGATCGCCGCGGGCGGCATCCGGACCCCGGTGATGGTGCAGCCCTTCGTCGAGGAGATCCGGAGCCGGGGCGAGTGGTCCCTCGTCTTCATCGACGGGACGTTCACCCACGCCGCGCTCAAGCGCCCGGCCGCCGGGGAGTTCCGCGTCCAGCCGCGCTTCGGCGGCAGCTCCACCGCCGAGCGTCCGGGCGCCGAGCTGATCGCCGCCGGCCGGCGCGCGCTGGACGCCCTGCCCGTCCCGCCGCTCTATGTGCGGGTGGATGGAGTGGAGACGGCGCGCGGCTTCGTGGTGATGGAAGTCGAGGCGCATGAGCCGGGTCTCTTCTTTGCCCTCGCCCCGGAGGCGGCGGAGGCCTTCGCCGAGGCGATCGTCCGCCGCGTCCTGACTCCGCGCGCCTTGACACTTCGTACCGGCGGCCGGTGACTACACTGCAAGCGGTTTTCAACGCATGACTCCGCCCGACCCCGCGCGCTGGCGGGCCCTCTGTCTGGGTGCCCTCGCGCTGTTCCTCGTCCTGAGCGCCGGGGCCGCTCTCGGCACCCTCCCCGGTGACGTCGCGGTGCGCGCGCTCGTGCGGGCGCATCTCGGGTCCGAGGCGGGGCCGCTGTTCCACGGCGTCAATCGCGGGGGGACCTGGCTGGTGCTGCTCCCCGCCACCGCGCTCCTCTTTGCCCTGTCCGCCCACGCACGTCGGCGCTGGTGGCTCTGGTGCGCGGTGCTCGTCCTCGCGCCGATCATCGAGGATGGCTGGAAGGTGCTGGTGGGCCGGACGCGGCCGGAAGGACCGGCGTTCGGCTTTCCGAGCGGGCACGCGACCGCCGCCGCCGCCTATGTGGTGATCGCCCTCTATCTCCTCGGCCGCGCGCCGCTCGGACGCGCGGGGCGCGTGGCTCGTGGGCGCGGTCGTCGTGGTGGTGCTCGGAGTCGGCGTGGGTGCCGCGCGGCTCGCGCTGGACGCGCACTGGGTGTCCGACGTCGTCGGGCGGCTGGGCGCTCGGCACCGCCTGCGCGGCCGGCGCCGCCTGGTGGGACGCCTCGCGCGAGGCGGCCGCGCGCGCGGGGGCGGCGCCCGACCGCCGCCGAGCGGCTCGCGCGGCGGGCGGCGGATTGACGCATGCGGCCCTTCGTCGAGATCGAGAAGGTGAGCTTCCGCTACGGCGAGGTCTCGGTCCTCGAGGACATCGACCTCACGGTGGAGCCGGGCGACTTCCTGGGCATCATCGGGCCCAACGGCTCCGGCAAGACCACGCTGCTCCGCATCATGCTGGGCCTGCTCGCCCCCACCAGCGGCCAGGTCCGGCTGTTCGGCCGGCCGCCGGCCAGCCTCAAGCAATGGGGCCGGCTGGGCTATGTCCCGCAGAAGGCCACCTTCGACCCCGCGCTTCCCATCACCGTGGGGGAGGTCGTGGCCAGTGGGCTCGTCGCCACCCTGGGTCTGCTCCGACGCGTGGGCGAGGCCGAGCGGCGGCGCGTGGGGGATGTGCTCGCCCAGCTCGGCATGACCGCGTTCGCGACGGCGCGCGTGGGGGCGCTCTCGGTGGGCCAGCAGCAGCGCGTGCTCATCGCGCGAGCGCTGGTGTCCGACCCCGAGCTGTTGATCCTCGACGAGCCCACCGGCGGCGTGGACCCCGAGGCACAGACGAGCTTCTACGCGCTGCTGCATCACCTCAATCGCGAGCGAGAGGTCACGCTCATCCTGGTCAGCCACGACATCGGCGTGGTGGCCAAGGAGGTCACGCGCCTGGCCTGCCTGAACCGGCGGCTGATCTTCCACGGCCGCCCCGGCGACTTTCTGAGCGATGCCGCCCTCACCGCGCTCTACGGGCCGGCGGTGCGCGTCGTCTCCCACGAGCACTGAGGGAGCCCTCCCCTGCCGGAGTTCCTCGCCTACGACTTCATGCATCGCGCCTTCATGGCGGGGGCGATGACCGCCGTCATCTGCCCCGCCATCGGGATGTTCCTGGTGCCCCGGCGGCTCTCGCTGATCGCCGACAGCCTGGCGCATGTCGCCCTGGCCGGCGTGGCGCTGGGTCTCTTCCTGGGGATCTCGCCGCTCCTGGGGGCCCTCGTGGTCACGGTGGCGGGAGCGGTGGGCATCGAGCGCCTCCGCACCCGCGGCGCGCTCTCGGGCGACGCCTCCCTCGCGGTGTTCCTCTCCGGAGGCTTCGCCCTCGCGGTGGTGCTCATCAGCCTCGCGCGCGGCTTCAACGCCGATCTGTTCGCCGTGCTCTTCGGCAGCATCCTCACCGTCAGCCCCGCTGACATCTGGCTGATCGGGGGGCTGGGGGCAGTGGTGGGCGTGACCATCGGGATCTTCTACCCGCGGCTCCTCGCCATCACCATGAATGAGGACCTCGCACGGACCAGCGGGGTCCCCGTCGACGCCCTCAACCTCGTGCTCACGCTCCTGACCGCGCTCACCACGGTGGTGGCCATGCGCATGGTCGGGGTGCTCCTGGTGAGCGCCATGATCGTGATCCCGACCCTCACCGGCTTCGCGCTGGGCCGGAGCTTCCGCCAGGCCATGGCCATCGCCATCGCCATGGCGCTCTGCTCCGTCGTCGCGGGCCTCATCGCCGCCTACTACCTGCGGCTGGCCGCCGGCGGCGCCATCGTGCTCGCCGCGCTGGTGATCTTCGCCTCGGCCTCGCTGCTGCGCCGCGGGATCCCGCGCGTGCCGCGTCCCGCCGCCGGCCTCCTCCTGGCTGGACTCGCGCTCGCCGCCTCCGGCGCGGAGGCGCAGGACGCCCACTGCAAGCGCTATCGCGAGCTCTTCGCCGCCATGCCGGTGCAGATGATCAGCCTGGAGTCGGGCGGCCGCACCATCGCCCTGCGCGTCCGGGTGGCCGCCACCTCGGAGCAGCAGGCGGCCGGCTTTCAGTGCGCCACCCCGCAGGAGATCGAGCGGAACCTCATCCTGTTCGACTTCGGCCGCGAGATCACCACCCAGTTCCACATGCAGAACGTGCCCGCCGCGCTCGACATCGCCTTCATCAAGGGCGATGGCCGCATCTTTTCCATCCTGCGCATGGAACCCAGCGCCACCGCACTCTACGGGCCCATGGGCGACTTCCGCTTCGCGCTGGAGGCGCGCAAGGGTTTCTTCGAGAGCCTCGGCGTGCGCCAGGGCGGGGCCCGGCTCGTGCTCCCGCCCGCCACCCGCTGACCCGTGCCCCTACACTCCCACGGCTCCCGCCACAAGGGCCGGCTCCGGGCCGCGCTGGGCCTGGTGGGGAGCTTTCTCGTGGTCGAGCTCACGCTGGCCGTCTGGACCGGCAGCGTGTCGCTCCTCGCCGACGCGGTGCACATGCTGGTGGACGCGGGCGGCATCTTCCTGAGCCTGGTCGCGATCTGGTTCGCGGAGCGCCCGGCGACTTCCCGAAAAACGTACGGCTACTACCGGGTGGAGATCCTCGCCGCGCTCGTCAACGGCGTGGTCCTCTGCCTCGTCGCGCTGGGCATCCTGTGGCATGCCTGGCATCGCCTGTGGGCGCCCCCGGACGTGCCCGCGGCGCCGCTCATCGTCGCCGCCGCCCTCGGGCTGGGCGTCAACCTGGCGTCCCTCTGGCTGCTGCACGCGGGCGCGCGCGAGAGCCTGAACATCCGCGCCGCGTACCTGGAAGTGCTGGGCGATGCGCTCTCCTCCGGCGCGGTGCTCGCGGCCGGCGCCACCATCGCGCTGACCGGCTGGTCGGTGGCCGACCCGCTGGCCGCCGTCATCATCGGGCTCCTGATCCTGCCGCGCACCGCGGCACTCCTCACCCACGCGGTTAACGTGCTGCTGGAGGCGGTGCCGGCCCACCTCGACGTCAAGGAGATCGAGGCCGCCATGGCCGCGGTGCCCGGCGTGCGCCGCGTCCACGATCTCCACGTGTGGACGCTCACTTCCGGGCGCGAGGCGATGAGCGCGCACGTCAACGTCGAGCCCGGCACCCCGGCCGACAAGCTCCTCAACGACCTCCACGTGCTCCTGCACTCGCGGTTCGGCATCGACCACACGACCATTCAGGTGGAGACGGAGGCGGGGCTCGTCCAGATCGGCCCGCCTCCCCCGCGCTCGCCGGGCGGCTAGCCGGCTAGTACGACCGCGGCAGGCCGAGCACGTGCTCGGAGAGATAGTTGAGCGCCATCTGCTGTGACACCGGCGCGATCTTGTAGAGGCGGACCTCGCGCCACAGCCGCTCCACGTAGAACTCCCGCGCGTAGCCGAAGCCCCCGAAGGTCTGCAGCGCGGCGTCGCAGGCGGCGAAGCCGGCCTCCGCCGCGAGCATCTTGGCGGAGTTGGCCTCCTTCCCGCACGGCCGGCCGGTGTCGAAGAGCCAGGCCGCCTTGAGGCAGAGCAGCTCGGCCGCCTCGAGCTGCGCCGCCGCATGCGCCAGCGGGTGGGCGATGGCCTGGTTCTTCCCGATGGGCCGGTCGAAGACGATCCGCTCCTTGGCGTACTGGACGGCGCGGTCCAGCGCGGCCCGGCCGATGCCCACCGCCTCGATGCCGACCACGATGCGCTCGGGATTGAGGGACTCCAGGAGGTGGTAGAAGCCGTCGCCCACGTTCCCGATCACGTCCTCTTCGGGGATCTCGAGGTTCTCGATGACGATCTCGTTGGAGTCCACCGCGGCGCGGCCCAGCTTGTGGATGAGGCGCACGCTGATGGCCGTGCGGTCGAACGCGGTGAAGAAAAGCGTCATGCCCTTGAGCGGCTTGGCGGGATCGCGCTCGCTCGTCCGGGCGAGCAGGAGGAACTTGGTCGCATGCTGGGCATTGGTGGTCCACACCTTCCGGCCGTTGACGATCCAGCGGTCACCCTGCTTCACCGCCCGGGTCTGGATGCGCGAGGTGTCGGTGCCCGCGTTCGGCTCGGTCACGCCGAATGCCATCACCGTCTCGCCGGTGCAGATGCCGGGCAGGTGCTTCCGCTTCTGGGCCTCGGTGCCGAACTTGATCACGGGGGTGGGTGGAAAGACGTAGAAGTGGATGGGGGACGCGCCCGAGGTGCCCGCCCCCGAGGCGCAGATCTCGTGCATCATGATCGAGGCCTCGGTGACGCCGAGCCCGGCCCCGCCGTACGCCTCGGGGATCATGAGCCCCAGCCAGCCGGCTTCCGCGAAGGCCTTGACGAACTCGTGCGGGTACTCCGCCTTCTCGTCCTTCTCGAGCCAGTAGTCCATCGAGAAGCCCCGGGACAGCGCGGCGACTTCCTTGCGGATCATCTCCTGCGATTCGGTGAGCGCGAAATCCATGGCGGTGACCCTCCCGGGCGCGGCTCGGACGTCTGGCTCCGATCCTACTCCAGGTCGGCCCGCCCGGCGATGGTTGCCGGGGGCGTCTCCGCCCGGTATCCTCGACGCCATGGAAACGACTCCGGCCATCCAGGACTATCTCGGCGCCATCTACGACCTCACCGGCGGGGACAAGCCCGTGATCGGCGCGCGCCTCGCCCGGCACATGCACGTCTCCGCGCCCTCCATCACCGAGGCGCTCCGGCGCATGCAGCGCGAGGGGTATGTCCGCCTGGCGGGCAAGAAGGAGATCCGCCTCACCACCAAGGGCAAGGGGATCGCCGAGACCATGGCCCGCCGGCATCGTCTGCTCGAGCGCTGGCTCACCGACGTGCTGGGGCTGGACTGGTCGCGAGCCCACGAGGAGGCGCACCGCCTCGAGCACGCCCTCTCGCCGGTGGTGGAGGAGCGGCTCGCCGAGCAGCTCGGCATGCCGAGCACCTGCCCTCACGGCAATCCCATTCCCGGAATGCCGGCGCCGGAGGCGCATAACCCCATCCCGCTCAGCCTGGCCCAGGCAGGGCAGGAGCTGACGGTGGAACGCATCACGGAGGAGGCGGAAGCCGACCGCCAGCTGCTCAACTTCCTCTGGGAGAGCGGAGTTCGTCCGGGCGCGCGCCTCGCCATCAAGGAGGTGGCGCCCTACGCGGGCACCATCACCGTGCTCCTCGACGGGCGCTCCGTCACCATGGGCCTGGTCGCGTCGGGCAAGATCTGGGTCTACGATCCCAAGGAGCCCGTGGGCACGCGCCGCCACGCGGCCCGGGAGAAGCACGTGGCCCTGGAGAAGCCCGCGCCCCGGGCGAAACGCTGCGCCGCGAGCGACGCCCGCGCCGCGAGCGACAAGCGAAAAAGCGCGGGCGGCGGGCGCGCTAGATGGCGGTCCAGGGGCTCTTCGCCCTCCAGAACGGCTTCATCGGCTTCGAGCGGAGCGGGCTCTTCTTCGGCGACCGCTCCGGTGAGCGGGTCCAGATCCCCGTGTGCTGCTACCTGGTCCGGACCTCGGACGCGCTCATTCTCTTCGACACCGGCTTCTCCCCGCGCGCGGTGCCGGGGCTGGTCCGCACCGACCCGCTTGCCCGCTTCACCGACGAGGACCTCCTCGTTCACCGGCTGGACGCGCTGGATCTCGAGCCCGCCGACGTGGACATGGTGGTGCTGTCCCACCTCCACTACGATCACGCGGGCGGCGCCGCCCTGTTCCAGGACTCCGAGCTGGTGGTGCAGCAGGACGAGTACGCCTACGCGCATTACCCCTCGACCTTCTTCGCGGGCTTCTACTACCGCAAGAACTTCGATCTGCCGGGCTATCGCTGGCGCCGCCTCGACGGCGACGCCGAGCTCGCTCCCGGCGTCACCGTGCTCCGGAGCGACGGCCACACGCCCGGCCACCAGTCGCTCCTGGTCCAGCTGCCGGAGACCGGGCCGGTCATCCTCGCCGGCGATTCCTGCTACTGGCAGGAATCCATCGACACCGAGACGCCGCCGGGGGTGGTGTGGGACCCCACGCGGGCCATGCACTCGATCAAGCGCCTCAAGACCATCGCACGCCTCACCGGCGGGCGCATCTTCCCGAGCCACGATCCTGCGTTCTGGAGCACCGCCATCAAGTCCCCCGACCGCTACCGCTAGGAGACAGCCAATGGGTGTCCTCGACGGAATCACCGTTCTCGAGCTCGCGCGCGTGGCACCCGCCGAGCTGCCCGGCATGATGTTCGCCGACATGGGCGCCGACGTGCTCAAGATCGAGACGCCGGAGGAGGAGCCGCCCACGCCGGACGCGCTGCGGCGCGCCGCCTTCGCCTACGTCAACCGCAACAAGCGCTCGCTGGCGCTGAACCTCAAGGCGCCCGAGGGCCAGGCCCTCTTCAAGAAGCTGGCCGCCACCGCCGACGTCATCGTGGAGGGCTTTCGCCCCGGCGTCATGAAGCGGCTCGGCGCCGACTACGAGACCGTTCGCGCGCTGAATCCGCGCATCGTCTATTGCTCGCTCTCGGGCTTCGGCCAGAACGGGCCCTATCGCGACTATCCCGCGCACGACATGAACTACCTCTCGCTGGCGGGCGTGCTCACCCTCATCGGAGAGCCCGGACGCAAGCCCGTCATCCCGCTCAACCTGGTGGCGGACTACGCGGGCGCCAGTCTCCACGGGGCGCTCGGGGTCATGTTCGCGCTGTTCGCGCGCGAGCGCACCGGCAAGGGCCAGCACGTGGACGTGTCCTACCTGGACACCACCGTGGCCCTCCTCGCCGCCACTCCCAACATGCGGTTCTTCTTCAGCGACGGGATGGCACCCAAGCGGGGCGAGGGCTTTCTCGGCGGATCCTATCCCTACTACGCCATCTACGAGACGAAGGACAAGAAGCTCCTCACCATCGGGTGCACCGAGCCCTGGCTGTGGGAGAACTTCTGCAAGGCCATCAACCGTCCAGACTTCGCCGCCTTCGCGCGCAAGCCGGACCAGTTCGTGCGCGCCGCCAATGCCGGCGAAGTGGGGGTGCGCGAAGAGATCGAGTCCATCATCCGCACCCGCACCCGGGACGAGTGGTGGGACTACCTGGTCAAGGCGGACGTCTGCGTGGGCAAGGTGTACGAGCCCGAGGAGATGGTGAAGGACCCGCAGGTGCAGGCGCGCGACATGGTGGTGGAGCTGCGGCACCCCACCCTCGGCACCATCACGGAGTTCGGCGTGCCCATCAAGCTCTCGGAGACGCCGGGCTCGGTGCGCCTGGCCGCGCCGGCCTCCGGCGAGCACACCGACGAGGTGCTCCGCGGCCTGGGCCTCTCCGCGGAGGAGATCCGCGGCCTGCGGGCGAGCCGCGTGGTCGCCTGATCAGCGTCCGCCCGCGCCGCCCGGCACCCGCAACGGGATGACCACGAGAGCGTCGAGGGGGACGTCTCGCGACTGCACCGGCAGCGCGACGGAGCGCGGCTCCACCGGCGAGGTCCGCACCGTCAGATCGCGCTCCGCGATGCCCGTCGCCAGCTGCTCGGCGCCGCCTCGCGCCGCGGGTAGCCAGGCAGCGGCGAGGAAGTCGAGCCCCGCGGCGCCGAAGCTCTCGGTACTGCCGACCAACCGGTACTCGCCCTCGCGCGCCGTCGCCACCGAGGTCAGCTCCACGCTACTCTGCGCCCGCAAGATCCCGTAAGCGCGAACGCGGCCGCCCGGGTCGATCAGGAGGGCAAGACCCCGCTGCCGGTTGACGAAGGGGTCACGCTGACGACCCGCCACCACGATGCGGCCCTCGCCGGCCTCGGCCGCCCCGTGAACCTCGTTGGCCTCGAGCCCGCGATACTCGCGCGCCGTGCGCAGGGTGCCGTCGTCACCCGCGCGCAGCACGTAGGGGCTCCGGCCCCCGCGAGGATCGAAGAGCGTGCCCACCAGCACGAGCTCGCCGCCGGCGCCCCTCAGCAGCGCGCGCGGCTGCGCGGGCACGTCCGTCTCGTACCGGCGGGCCCAGAGCGGTCGGCCCGCCGCGTCGAGGCGGACGAGGAACGACGCCCCCGCAAAGGCCACGCTGCCCGAGCGGAGATAGCCCGCCACGATGACCCCGCCGTCACCGGTGCCCACCGCCGCGATCGCGTAGCCTCCGGCGCCCAGATCGAGCATCGTCGCCCACTCGACCGCGCCCCCCTCGGAGAGCCGCGCGACCGCCGGGCCCGGCGTGTCGGCGCTCATGGCCGCGTAGCCCGCGAGAACGAGCGCCCCGCTCTCGAGCGCCGCACCGTGAAAGCGCTGGATGCCGCCGCCTTCGAGCGTGCGGGCCCAGCGGGGCTCGCCCTCGGCGGTGGCGCGGATGACGAGCGGGCGCGGGGCCGGGGCCGGGCCCCCCGCGCCCGCGGGAAATCGGCTGTCGCTGTTTCCGAACATGAGGAAGCCGCCGTCGGCGGTGGCCACGGCACCGTCGAGCTCGTCCGTCCCGCCCCCGCCGTAGGTGCGCGCCCACTGCGGACGCATGTCCGGAATCTCTCCCACCGCGAAGAATGCCGTGCCGGGGCCGAAGCTTCCCCGGGTGTTCCCGAGGAAGGTGCAGCTACCGTCCGGGCGGCAAAGGGCCTTGCGTGCCCAGTCCGTGCCCGAGCCGCTCAGGAGCTCGCTGCGCCAGCTGCCGATGGCATCCGCGCCCCGGTCGTTGAGCGGCCACACCGCCAGCGTGCCGGGGCCACCCGACGCGCTCAGGCTCGCGCAGGCGGCGAGCCCGAGAGCCGCGAGGACCGAGAGCGCGCGAAGCCATCGGCCTAGCGGACGCGTGGCGTCACCGTCGCGACCTCATGGGTTTCACCACGCGGGGAGCATGAAAGGGTGAATTTCATGGCGCCAAGATAGCATGCGCGAGGGCACCGCGGTATCATCGAGCCGGATGGGACGCGCGCGCCTCTCGCTCGAGGCCTGGAGCACCTTGTGGAGACGGCTGGGCGCGCGGAGCGACCCGCGCCCGCGGCACGCCGCCGTCCTCGCCCGATATGCGGAGCCCCATCGCGCCTATCATACCGACGAGCACATCGCCCGCACCCTGACCCTGTTCGACGGAGTCCGTCGGCACCTGCGGCGGCCGGACGAGGCGGAGCTGGCGGTGTGGCTGCACGACCTCGTGTACGATCCACGGGCGGCAGACAACGAGGCACGTAGCGCAGACCTCGCGGCGGGCTGGCTGGCCGAGGCGGGCGTGGCGGCCGCGCGCGGCGAGCGCGTGCGCGCGCTCATCCTGGCCACGCGGCATACCGCCCCGCCCGAGGAGCACGACGCGCGCTACGTGGTGGACGCGGATCTCTCCATCCTGGGGGCGGCGCCGTCGGACTTCGACCGCTACGAAGTCCAGGTGCGGGAGGAGTATCGCTTCCGCTCGGAGGCCGAGTGGCGGGAAGGCCGGGCGCGGCTGCTCCGCGGCTTCCTCGACCATCCACGGCTCTTTCTCACCCCGGAATTTTCCGTCTTCGAGGGGCCCGCGCGCGCCAATCTCTCCCGCTCCATCGCGCGCCTGGAGGGGGCCTGACGGCCGCCATTTGCCTCCGTGATATCCTGATCAGGTGAGAATTCTTCCGAAATGACGCTCTCCGAATTCGCACTCGGCGGCTTACTCGCTCTCCTTTCCAGCGCCATGCTCTTCAAGATCTGGCGCGTCCAGCAGGCACTCTCCCGTATCGACGGGAAACTCTCCCGCTTCCAGCGAGAATCCCAGAACCAGTACTTGCAAGGGGAGGTGCTCAACGGGCTCTACGCGGATCTCGCCTTCCGGAAGAGCTTGCCTCCCACTCGGGGATTTGCCGCCTCACCGGATTTCCTGCGCGTTCTTGCCCACCACGTGATTCAGGCAAGACCCAAGGACATCCTCGAATGCGGGAGTGGGGTGTCGACAGTCGTCCTCGCCCGTACCTGCGAGCTGAATGGGAACGGGCGCGTCCATAGCCTCGAGCATCTGGCCGACTTTGCCGAGCGGACCCGATCCGAGCTAGAGCGCCATGGGCTCGAGAAGTACGGCGAGGTCCTCGATGCGCCCCTCACGCGCCACCAACTAGATGGAGGGGCGTGGTCCTGGTATGGGCTTCACGCGCTCCCGCCGCTTCAGTTCGATATGCTGGTGATCGACGGCCCCCCCGAGACGACGGGCCCTCTCGCCCGCTATCCGGCGGGGCCCCTGCTCTTCCCTCGCTTGAAGCCCGGCGCCTCGATCTTCATCGATGACGCGCATCGCCACGACGAGAAGGAGGCGGTGGCCCGCTGGCTTCGTGAGCGGCCGGATCTCACCTGCACCTGGGTGCCCTCGGAGAAGGGCTGCGCCGTCCTTCGCCAGGCGGGCGCGTGACGCACGGCGCCGCCCGGCGCCGGGCCTAGGCGGGCGGGGAGAGGAGCGTACCCAGGTGCGCGACGTTCTTCACCTCCTCGATGGCCAGCACCGCGGCGACGACCTGACCGGCCCGCTGCGCGCCTAGCACCGGCGCGGCCAGCGCCTGGAACTTGGCGAGCACCTCCGCCTCGGGCACCGGATTGTCCGCGTCGCCACGCACCACGCCTGTCTCGCCCTCGAGCACCCGCCCATCGCGCAGCGAGAGGCGCAGGCGTGAGGTCGGGTAGTCGGAGCGGCGCGGCGTCATCTCCCCGTCCGTCGTGACCGTCACCCGGCGGGCCAGATCGCGGATGCGGATGTCGGCTCGCGCCTCGTCGGTGAAGGCGGCGAGGTCGCCGTGGCCGAGCACCAGCGCGGCCGCCACCGCCCAGGGAATGGAGAACTTGGCGGCCAGCAGGTTGGCGGGATCCGGCGCGGCCATCCGGAGCCCGAACGGGAAGACCACCACCTCGGCAGCGGCCACCTCGGCGGCAGCAACCGGCTCGCGTCGCCGGATGGCGGCGAGCGCGTCCAGCGCGGGGTGGTTGTACCGGCAGCAGGCGTAGAGCTTGAAGTAGTTCCGCTCGATGCGGAGCGGCCCGCCCCAGTCCTCGAGCGCGCGGGCAGGCTCGAACTGGTCGGCCAGGATGGTCCCGTAGACGTCGGCGGGCGCGTCGGCGAGTCCGGTGAAGCCGGCGCGGTGCAGCTCCACGGCGACGATCCCCTGCAGGCCCGAGCGTCCCGGATAGGCATTGCGTACGGTGGCGCCCTCGAGCGCGGGCGTCCAGGTATTGGCCGGGCTCATGCTCGCGGCGAGGTTGATGATCTCGCGCATCGCGCGCGCGTCCTGGCCGGCGAGGCGCGCCACCGCCACCGCGGTCCCGATGGTCCCCCACGTTCCGTGGGAATGCACGTTGGGGCGCGGCACGGTGGCGCCGCCGATGCGCGAGGACACCTCGTAGCCCGCGACGAGCGCCTCGAGGAGACGCGCCCCGTCGGCACCGCGCTCCTCGGCGACCGCGAGGGCGCCGGGCACCACGTGAATGGCGGGATGTCCCCCGCCCCAGCGATTGCCCTCGTCCACCTCGAGCGCGACGCCGGCGGTGGCATTGACGAGCGTGGCCAGCAGCGGGTCGGCCTTGGCGGCGTGCCCGATGAGCGTGGCGGCCGGCCGCGAGGCCCGCTCGGCCATGGCGCGGGCCAGCCGCGCGTTCTCGGGCTGCGCGCTGCCCGCCAGCATGGCGCCGAGCGTGTCGAGGAGCACCAGCCGGGCGGCGGCGGTGGCGGGCTCGCCCAGGCGCGCGAGGGACACGTCGGCCGCGAAGTCGGCGAGCGTATCCAGATAGTGCATGCGCGCGGGCGTGCTCACCGGACCGCGCCGCCGAGCGGCGCCATCGGCCCGCCCCGGCGGATGAACTGACCGTAGCCGGGCCGCCGCTCGAGACGGCCTCGATCCAGCAGCACCTCGCCGCGCAGCAGCGTCATCCACGGCCGGCCGCGCGCCTTCCAGCCCTCGTAGAGCGTCCAGCCGGCGATGCCCTTGTGATCGTTCACCGTGATGGTGGACTCGGGCTCCGGATCGATGATGGTGAGATCGGCGTCGGCGCCCACGCGGATGGCCCCCTTGCGCGGGTAGAGGCCGAAGATGCGCGCGGGGTTCTCCGCGAGCACGCGCGCCATCCACGTGAGCGGCAGGCCCCGCCGCACCACGCCCTCGCTGTAGGCCAGCGGTACCAGGGTCTCCACCGACGGGCTCCCGAAGGGGACCGGCTTCCCCTCTCCGTCGACGAAGATGTTCTTCCAGCCCGGCTCCTTCAGCGCCTTGCGCCGCGGCGAGTGATCGCTGGCCAGGGTGGCGATGTGACCGCCCGCCGAGCCCGCCCAGAGCGCCTCGCCATCGCCCCCGTCGGCGGGCCGCAGCGGCGGCCCGATCTTGGCCAGGGGCCCCCACCTCTCCATCTCCTTCTCGGTGAGGAGGAGGTACTGCGGGCAGGTCTCCGTCCACACGCGCTGGCCCTCGGCCTGCGCCTCCTTGATGCGCCGGAGCCCACCCGCGGTGGACAGATGCACCACGTACACCGGGCAGCCCGTCATCGCGCCGATGCGGATGGCCCGGTTGATCGCCTCTTCCTCCGTCCAGGGCGGACAGGTGGCCGGGAAGTCGGTGGGCTTGACGCGGCCGGCGGCGATGGCCTTGTTCTCGAGGTGATAGAGGATGTCGCCGTTCTCGCAGTGCAGCTGGCAGACGCCGCCCAGCGCGGTCAGCTTCTCCATGACCTGGGCGATGAAGTCGTCCGTGCACATCCGCTTCGGCCGTTTCTTGTACGTCATGAAGATCTTGAACGAGGTCACGCCCATCTCGAAGGCCTCGGGCATCCCCTCGAGGATGTGGGGCTCGTTGTTGACGATGAAGTGGAAGCCGAAGTCGAGCACCGAGGCCTGGCTGGCCTCGTCCGCGATCCGCTTGGTGGCCTGCGGCAGGGTCTCCCCGTCGTTGTATTCGGCAAAGGCGATGAGGGTGGTGAGCCCGGCATGGGCCGCCGCCAGCGGGCCCGTGCTCCAGTCGTCGTACACCGCGCCCAGGTGCACGTGACAGTCGATGAGGCCGGGGAGCACGATCTTGCCGGTGGCGTCGATGGTGCGGTCCGCGGGCGGCAGCGCCTCGTCGTGGCCCAGCGCGACGATGCGGCCGCCGCGGATGGCGACCGAGGTATCGAGCACCTCGGTGGCGGTGACGACACGGCCGCCGCGGACTATGGTGTCGACCTTGGCGGCGGCCATCACGCGTCCCGGTCCGCGGGCCGGACGGGCTCGGTGATGAGACCGTAGTGCTCCGGGTGCCGCCGGCCGAAGAAGTTCCACCGCTGACGCGCGGGCGTCATCAGGTCGAGGTCGATACGCGCGGCGATCAGCTCGTCGCCGGTGCCGCCCGCCTTGGCCAGCACCTGGCCGAGCGGGCTCACGATGCAGGATCCGCCGATCAGCTCCATGCCGTCCTCGATTCCCGCCTTCGCGATGCCCACCACGAAGAGGCTGTTCTGGTACGCGCCCGCGCGCAGGCAGAGCTCGTTGAGATCCAGCGCCAGCGCGGAGAGCGGGGTGTTATAGCCGATGAGGACGATCTCCGCGCCCTGGAGCCCCAGGCAGCGGTAGGACTCCGGATAGCGCCGGTCCTGACAGATGGCGATTCCAACCTGCGCCTTGGCGGTGGGAAAGACCTGGTAGCCCGTATTCCCCGTCTCGAAGAAGTAGGGCTCGTACACCTGCGCATGGCCGTCGGGCTTGCGGACCCCCGGAAGATGAATCTTTCTGAAGGTCCCCGCCAGCCGCCCCGCCTCATCGGTGAGGAGCGCGGTATTGAAGTAGCGTCCCTCCGCCTTCTCGGAAAAGCCCACGTGGCAGGCCATCCGGGCCGCCTTGGCCCGCTCGAGCAGCGGCAGGAGCGCCTTGGGTGGCACCTCGGTCTCGAAGAACTGGTCGTAGTCGTCGCGGACACGCTTGGGGAAATAGGTGGTGAGCGCCATTTCCGGATAGGCGATGAGCTCGACATCCTCCCGGACGGCCTGCTCCATGAGGGCGAGCATTCGCTCGACGATCTCTTCGCGGCTCGTCCCCTCGTTGTTGGGGCCCATCTGGGCGGCGGCGACCTTGACGAAGCGTGGCATGGCGATCTCCTCTCGGCGCGGAAGCTCCGCGGCTCCAGCCCCTCATACCGCAGCCGGGGCCAATGGGCAAGTGCCGGGGCCGGTGGATGCGGTGAGCGTCAGGGGGAACGCCGCGAGGGAATGCGTGCCGGCCAGAAGATGTCCACGTCAACGCCCGGGGAATAGTGGCACAGCGGCGGCTCCTCGGGGGCGGCGAGGCCGGCGGCGCTCACGAGCGATTCGGTCAAGCTGTCGACGCGGGCATGGTGGAGCGGGTACGGGCGGTGCCGGACCCGCGCCCGATGGATTCGGCCCCACCGAGCGACGTAGAGGCTATATCGCTCGATCAGGAAGTGATCGCGGGTGCCGGAGGCGGCGAGACCGATCGGCTCGCCGGCAGTCCAGGTGACCAGGAGCTGGGCCGGTCTCCCCCGGCGGCGGCGGGAGGCGTAGTCGACGCGCGCGCCCTCCTTCCGCATGGACATGGTCGCCGGAAAGTACGGCAATCCATACAAGAGCCTGGCCCCCAGCACCGCGACCAGAGAGGACGCGTCCAGCGACCAGAAGTAGATCCCGGGCTCGCCGTCCGGACCCCGGACATAGGTTCTGAGATTCGTCTCGAGCAGACGCGCCGCGAGGAGGGGCGGCCAGCCCACCGGACGGGACTCGGCGATCAGAAACGGGATCAGCGTGATCCAGGCCTGACCCGCGAACAGGTCGAGGTCGAGACCAGCCGGCACCAGCCGCCTGATCGCGCCGGGAGGTACGGGCCAGTGCAGGAACAGGAGGTCGCGCCAGCGCTGATACCCGACCGGTCTCAGCTTCCCGTCTCGCGCACCGTCATGACCTCGAGCAAGTGGCCGCTGGGATCCTCGAAGTAGAAGCCACGCCCGCCCCGGCGCGTATTGATCCGGCGGTTGGTGTGGCGGTCGGGCTCGCTGCCGTACGGGATCCCCTTCGCCTTCACGCGGTCGAAGATGGCGTCGAACTCCCGGTCGCTGACGTGGAAGGCGTAGTGGAGGCCCTGGAACGGATCCGACTCATCGGCGAAATCGAACGTGAGGCTCTCGTTCACCCGCACCTGCGCGAAGTAGCCGGAGCCGGGCGTCACCGTCAGGCCGAGCATCTCGGCGAAGAAGCGCGCCGAGGCGACTTTGTCTTTCGCGGGCACGATGGTGTGATCCAGGCGAATGGTCATGGCTCACCTCCACGATTGGGATGCCCGGCCGGTGGCTGATGGATTCAACCCCGCAAGACGGCGGCGCGTCGGGGCGCGGGTGCGGTCGCGCCTCGAGCCTCTGCTTCCTCCAGGCCGGACTCGTCCGAGTGGGGTCAGGAGCGCGCTACAATGCGTGTATCCGAAGCCACGCGAGGGTGACCACGAGCTCCAACGCCCCGCCGCCCAACCCGGTCAGTCGGAAGATCCACGCCGAGCGAATCCTCCTCCTCGGGTGGGGACGCGCGCTCCTGCTGCAGTTCGCCCACCCGCTCGTCGCCCAGGGCATCGCCGAGCACAGCGGCTTCCTCCGCCACCGGCGCGGCCGCTGGAGTCGCCTCCGGCGGACCCTGGACGCGATGCTGGTCCTGACCTTCGGCACGCCCGACGAGGCGGCCGGCGTCGCGCGCGGGATCAACGCCATCCATGATCGGGTGCACGGGCCGATCGCCTTTCCGCTCGCGGCGGACTCCGCACCCGCATATTCCGCCCATGACCCCGAGCTGCTCCGCTGGGTCCACGCCACGCTCGTGGATAGTTTCATCCTCACCTACGAGCTCTACGTGGCGCCCCTGACGCCGGACGAGAAGGAGCAGTACTGCGCCGAGTCGGCAGGCATCGAACCGCTTCTCGGGATCCCGCCGGGCTTCCTGCCCCGGAGCATGGGGGCGCTCGAGTGTTACATGCAGTCCATGCTCGCCGGGCCGGACCTCGTGGTGAGCGACTTCGCCCGCCGTCTCGCCCGTGAGCTACTCACGCCGGTTCCGCGGATCGCGCTCCCCCTCATGGCGCTCGCGCGGCTCCCGACCGTCGGCCTACTCCCCGCGGGACTTCGCGACGAGTACGGCCTGGCGTGGTCGACTCGGCACGAGGCCGCGCTGGGCGCATCCGCGCGGGTAATACGGATGCTGCTTCGCGTCATGCCGCGTCCGATCCGCCATTGGCGGGTGAGTCGTTTCGTTCGGCCATGGGGAGGAATGGCCTAGGAAAGCTTACGTAGTGCCTCAGCTCGTCGACAGTATCAGCAGTACATTCAAGGTCTTACATCAGCTCGTTGATCGGTGCGATGCTTGCAAGTCCGACGTTCCTTAGGAGGGGCGCATGGACCTGCTCGATGAGATTGGCGATCTGGTAACTCGGGCCGGGGGCATCTTCAACGGGATCTGGGAGACCCCTGGCGGGCGCTTCGCCACCGTGACCGACCCAAGCACCCTCTCCACCGCGTTGACGCCGGTGGCGGGAATCTCGCTCTCGTCTATCCAGACGACTCTCGACCGCGTGCGCCGGAGCTTCGAACCGGCGCCGTAGCTCAGGCCGTCGACCGAGCAGAGATAAAGGGGCTACGGGGTGACCCGTAGCCCCTTCTCATTGGAGCGGCCGACCGGTATGGCGCCAAATGGCACGTGGCGCAATGGCCGCTAGGGGTGGAGGAGCCCGTCCCCGCCGGCCGGCCGGGACGCCATGTGGCCCAGCTCGATCGGGATGGCGGCCTTGGCGAGTACGGTGAAGACAAAGGCGCCCAGCGCCCACAGTCCCGCGCTCACCGTGATCTCCACCCAGCTCGGCACGTAGCGCGGGATCTTGCCCCACGGCTCGGGGACGAAGCCGGGGACGATGGTGCCGACGCTCTTCTCGATCAGGATGCCGATGAAGAGCATCGCGCAGAGCACATAGAGGAGGGGCGGGGTGTGGCGCACGCGGTGCACGCTCAGGAGCGCCGTCGCCGCCACGATGAGGCCCACGGACGTCCAGGCCCAGGGGACGAGATCGCGCTGGCCGTGGAGGCCGAAGTAGAGGTACACCGCGCTCTCGCTGTGGTGCGTGGTCCGGTAGAACTCGGTGAAGAGCTCCGACACCAGGATCACCAGGCACACCTGGGCCGCCACCGTGGCGATCAGCGCGAGCTTCTGGAGCGTGGCGTCCGGCACGTGATAGGGCGTGTTCCGCCGGATCACGGCCAGGATGATGATCATCAGCGCGGGCCCCGCCGCGAAGGCGGTGGCGAGGAAGCGCGGCCCGAGCAGCGCCGTGTGCCAGTACGGGCGCGCGGGCAGGCCGGCGTAGAGGAACGACGTCACCAGGTGCACACTCACCGCCCACAGGATGGAGAGGAACACCGCGGGCACGTAGTAGCGAGGGTTGGGCTCGCGGCCGCGGTAGTGGCTGTAGAGGATGTAGAACGGGATGGCGAGGTTCAGGGCCAGATAGCCGTTGAGCACGAGGATGTCCCACGCCAGCATCGAGCGGGGCCAGTTGAAGATGCCGATGACGGGGGTGAGATGCCAGAGGCGCGCCGGCCCGCCCACGTCCACCACCACGAAGCCGATGGCGGTGACGAGCGCGGCCACCGCAAGGCCCTCGCCGAAGAGCACCGCGCTCTTGAAGTCCTGGTCGTGGAGCACGTAGGTCGGCATCACGAGGATGACGGCGGCGGCGGCCATGCCCACCAGGAAGGTGAAGCACGAGATGTAGAGGCCCCAGCTCACGTGGTCGTGCATGCCGGTGGCGGCGAGGCCTTCACGGAGCTGAATGGAGTACGCGAAGGCCGCGCAGAGCATCACCAGCGTGAGCAGCGCCATCCACACGTGGTAGAGGGCGTGGCCGCGCGTGACTTCGCGGAGGGCATCCAGCAGGAAGCCGACCAGGGTGGCGCGAGGCGGGGGAGCCGTGGCCGTGCTCATGCCGCGTCAGTCCATGTAGTACCAGAACTTCGGCTCGGTCCCGAGATCCTCCTTCAGGCGGAACACCTTCTTGTTCGCGAGCACCCAGCGGATCTCGCTGTCGGGGTCGAGGAGGTTGCCGAACACGCGCGCGCCCGTCGGGCAGGCTTCCACGCACGCCGGGTTCTTCCCCTCGCGCGAGCGCTGGATGCAGAAGGTGCACTTCTCGACCACGCCCTGCTTCCGGAGGCGGTTGCCCAGGTAGTGCTGATTCGGGTTCACCTCGTCGGCGGGGACGACGGGATCCGACCAGTTGAAGCGGCGCGCATCGTAGGGGCAGGCCGCGATGCAGTAGCGGCAGCCGATGCACCAGTTGTAGTCCACCACCACGATGCCGTCCGGCTCCATCCACGTGGCCTTGACCGGGCAGACGTCCACGCACGGCGGGTTCTGGCAGTGGAAGCACTGCGTGCCGATATAGAAGTGCCCGGCCGCGGGGACCTCGTGGAAGAAGTTGTCCTCGGCGTGGCCGAAGTCGATCTGCCCTTTCTTGTGCTCATGGATGCGGATGTACTGGATGCCGGTGCGCCGGTCCTGGTTGTTCTCCTTCACGCAGCCGCGGATGCAGTCCATGTAGCCCCGGCACTTCGAGATGTTGAAGGCGTAGCCGTAGAGCACGCCCGGCCGCGCCCCGGTGGCGCTCACGTCGATTTGCTGCCCGGTGCGGAGCTGATGGCTGCGCTCGAGGCGGCGCACGGTGTCCGACTTCTCCTGGTCGGTCATCAGGCGGAAGTTCCCCTGGAAGTACTCCTGCCAGTCGAGCACCGCCCTTTCCTTGGCCTCGGCGGACGCGATGGGGTTGCACGCGGTCTGGAAGAGCCCGAGCCCGGCAAGGAGCCCGCCGGCGATGCCCCCCAGCGCGGTGCGGCGGTCCACCTCGCGCTCCAGCAGCTGGCGGAAGCCGGAGAGGTGCGGATCCTCGCCCGGGTCGAGGCCCTCCGGCGGGGGCATGGCGGCGGCGAGCTGGCGCACGCGCGCGAGGCCGCCGTCGGCGCTACCGCTGCCGCACCCGCAGCCGCCACCGCCGCAGCCGCAGCCACCACCGCCGGCGCCATGTACGGCGCGAGGCTGAATCACGGGAAGCGGACGGTTCATCGTCATTCCTGTCTCCCGGCCACGGCGGGCCACCGCGTGTCCCACCGCGGCTGATGCGGGTTGTGACACTGCGCGCAGGCGAAGATCACCCGGGGCGGCGCCCAGCCGCCCGCGCGCTTGCCGTGCGCGCCGCTGGCCCAGTCGCTCGCCTGGCGGCTATGGCACTGGGCGCACACCTGATAGCTGTGATCGAAGCCGACCGGGCTGCCCCCGAGGGTGCGCAGCGTGTGGGGAGTGTCCGGCGTGTGGCAGGTCGCGCAGGACATCACCGACGCCGGCGCGTGCTTCAGCGTCACGCCCCAGTGCGCGCGCCGGGGCGAGCCCGCGGGCCCGCGCATCCGCTCCAGCGGCACCGTGTGGCAGGTGGCGCAGGGATACTTCTCGATGGCGGGCGTGCGCGCGAGGACGGAGAAGCGCGGCCGATCGGGATAGCCCTGCACCTCCACCCGCGCCGCGCCCGCGAGGAAGGCCTCGGTGCTGAGCCCCGCGTTCGGGTTCGGCGCCTGCGCGCGCTCCGTGATGCCGCAGCACCGGCACCGGGGCCGGCTCCTGCTGGCACGCCGCGAGGAAGAGCGCCGCGGCCGACGAGCGCGGCGAGCCTCATCGCGCGGCCTCCGCCGGGCGCGCGAAGGCCTCCGCCGGCGGCGCGGCGAGGGCGTGGCATTGCCGGCAGGTCACGCGCTCCGGGTGGCTCGTGCGGAACTCGTCCACCGCCGCCGGGCCCGCGTGACACGCGCGGCAGTTCTCCCGCATCTGGAGCGCGTGCGGGATAGGCGGCGGGCTGCCCGGCATGGCCGCGCCCCGTAGCGGCGGCGGCCCCGTCGTTTCCCAGCCGGTCGCCTGAAAGGCGGGCCGCCCCGCCTGCGGCACGTGGCACTGGCGGCAGGAGATGAGCTCGGGGTGCGGCGTGACGGGCGCGTAGGCCTCGAAGCGCGGCGCCCAGCCGCCGTCGCCGTGGCAGGCGAGGCAGAGGCGGCCGCCGGCGTCGCCCTCGTCGATCGCGTGCGGGATGACGGGCGGCGCCCCCGGATAGGCCCGCCGCGCGTAGTAGACGGCGCGCGTGCGCTTGCGGTTCGGCTCCTTCGGCATGGCCGCGTACTCTGCAGCCGCGTCCACGCGCGCGTACATGCCGGCCTCCGTCGGCAGCGTGGGCATCGGCGCGGCCTGCACCGGCAGCACGCGCGCGGGCCGCTCGCCCGCGGTGAGGCTCAGCCCCACGACGACGACGAGCGCCGCCATCAGGAGCACGCCGAGGCCGATCAGGAAGTAGCGGGACCGATCCACGGAGGTCATGCCGGCGGCGCCGCCCTCAGGCCCGCTCCACCTTGACCGCGCACTTCTTGTAGTCGGGCTGACCGGAGATGGGGCAGTAGGCGTCCAGCGTGAGCTCGTTGATCAGCAGGCCTTCGTCGAAGAACGGCACGAACACCTGGCCCTCGGGCGGCCGCGCGCGCCCGTCGATCTGGGCGGGCAGCACCAGCGCACCCCGGCGCGTGACCAGGCGCACGGGCTGGCCGTTGCCGATGCCGAGCTTCCGCGCGTCGGCCGGATGCAATTCCACATACGAGGCGGGCACGGCCTGATGCAGCACGGGCACGCGCCGGGTCAGGGAGCCCGAGTGCCAGTGCTCCAGCACGCGGCCGGTGTTGAGCCAGAATGGGTACTGCGCGTCCGGCACCTCCGGCGGCGCCTCGTAGGGCCGGAACCAGATCCAGGCGCGGTGGTCGGGCTTGCCGTAGAAGTCGAAGGCGCCCTTGGCCGCGGGGTCGTACTGGCCGTTGTACCGCCACTTGGTCTCCTTCCCGTTCACGAAGGGCCACATGACGCCGGGCCGCTTCTTCAGCTCCTCGTAGGGCGCCATCTCGTGGTCCGGCCCGTGCTGGAAGCGCGAGTACTCCTTCCAGATCTCCGGGATGTGGGTGGCCTCGCTCCAGGGGAAGAGCTTCTCGAAGCCCATGCGCCGCGCGACCTCGATCATCTGCCAGGCGTCCGACATGGCCTCGCCCGGTGGGGTCAGCATCTTCTCGAAGTGCTGCGTGCGCCGCTCGGAGTTGCCCCACATGCCCTCGCGCTCGATCCACATCGCCGCGGGCAGGACCACATCGGCCACGTCCGTGGTGGGCGTGGGGTAGACGTCGGAGACCACCACGAAGCGGTCGTCCTTCTTGAGCCCGTCGCGGTAGCGGCGGAGCTTGGGCAGCGTCAGCATGGGGTTCGTGACCTGGATCCACACGAAGCGGATGTCCCCGCGGTCCAGCGCCCGGAACATCTCGATGGTGTTGTAGGTGGGCTTGGCCGGGATGTGCTCCGCCGGCACGCCCCAGATCTCCGCGGCCATCTTGCGCGACTTCTCGTCCGTCACCTCGCCGTGCGGCAGGCGATTGGTCAAGGTGCCGACCTCGCGCACGGTGCCGCAGGCGCTCGGCTGGCCGGTGAGGGAGAAGGGGCTATTGCCCGGGGTCGCGATCTTCCCCACCAGGAGGTGGATGTTGTAGACGAGGTTGTTGATCCACGTCCCGCGCGTGTGCTGGTTGAAGCCCATGCACCAGAAGCTCATGACCTTCCGCTTCGGGTCCGCGTAGAGCGAGGCCAGGTAGCGCAGCTCACGCGCGGGCACGCCGGAGAGGGGCTCCACCTTCTCCACCGAGTAATCGGCAGCCAGGAGCTCGCGGTATCGCTCCAGCGTGATGGTCTTTGGCTCGTCCTTGAAGGCGAACTTGTCCTCGAGGCCGTAGCCGATGTTGGTCTTGCCCTCGTGGAAGGACACGTGGTCGCGCACGAAGCCGGTGTGCACCCAGTCGTTGCGGATGATCTCGTGGCAGATCGCGTTGGCGATGGCGAGGTCGGTCTGGGGCTTGAAGAGGATACTCCGGTCGGCGGCCATGCTGGTGCGCGTCCAGCGCGTGGCCAGGTCGATGATCTTGACGTCCGGGTTCTTCAGCCGCCGCTCGAGCAGGCGGGAGAACAGGACCGGGTGCATCTCGGCCATGTTGTTCCCCCAGAGCACGAACGTGTCGGCGTGGTCGATGTCGTCGTAGCAGCCCATCGGCTCGTCCATGCCGAAGCTCGTCATGAAGCCGGTGACCGCGCTCGACATGCAGAGGCGCGCGTTGGCCTCCAGGTTGTTGGTGCCGATGGCGCCCTTCATGAATTTCGAGGCGACGTAGCCGTCGGGAATCGTCCACTGCCCCGACCCGTAGATGGCCACCGCGTCCTTGCCGTGCGCCTTGATGGTCTCCGCCATCTTCGACGCCACGAGGTCGAGGGCCTCCTTCATGGGCACGGGGACGAGCTTGCCGTCCTTCCGCACCAGCGCCCGCGTGAGCCGGTCCTTGCCGTAGAGCGCCATCACGGAGTGATAGCCCTTCACGCAGCAGAGGCCGCGGTTCACGGGGCTCGCCGGGTCGCCCTTCACGGCGACCGCCCGGCCATTGCTGATCCCCACCAGGAGCCCGCAGCCCACCCCGCAGAAGCGGCAGGGAGTCTTCCGCCAGGCGACGCCCTCGGGAGCCGGCGTCTGGGCCGTGGCGGTGGACGCCGCGCCGCCGGCCGGCGCGAAGAGGACGCCCGGGAACATGGCCTCGGCCGCGCTCACCGCGGCCCCGGCGGCCATGGACTTCAGCAGGTCACGTCGATTCATGGCCGGCCTCCTCGCGGAAGACGGGAACGATGTCGCCTTCACCCACCCCCGCCACGAGCGCGAGTCCCTCGAGCGCGGGCAGGCGGGCCAGCGCTTCCTGCAGGGCTTGCTCGGCGGTCTCGTCCGGCGTGTCGGTGACGACGACGAGGAGCTCTTCGTTCACGGCGGGGATGATCTCGCAGCCGCCGAGGCCGCGCAGGGCCACCGTCAGCGCGTCGCGCTGCCCTCTTACCGGATACGCCAGATAGCTCTTGATGGGCACGAGACATCACCCTCGCAGGGGCGCTTCGTGAGCACGCGGCTCGCGCCCGGGTGCACGGGGATCGTGATGCCCCGGAGCGCGCTGTCCTTCGCGACCTTCACCCCTCCGGCGCTGCCCGCCCCCGCGAGATCAGCGCCGCCGTAGGCGAATCCTACCACCTTGCGATCTCGCCGGGCCTCCGTCTCGCTCAGAAGATGTACTGGAGCGCCGCATCGGCTACGCGCCGAGAGCGAGCACCAGAGTCAGGATCATCCCAATGGGATAGAGCATCCGGCCCCCCCAGTTCATGCGAAGTGTCGCTGGCGTGTCCTGGCCTCTCCCGAGCGCGCTCGTCATCACCGCCTTGACCAGGCCCAGAAAGACGAGCAAGGCCGCGCCGACGAAGAACCAATCTGCTCGGGTCAGGTAAGAGATGCGAGGCAGACTGCCGGAGAGCGCCAGCATATAGGCGATCAGCGTCAGCATCGATGTCATTCCCAATCCGATTTGCTGTACCACCATCGTCGCGGGGACGAAGTAGACTCCGTAGGCCATGAGGACGATGAGGAGTAGCGGAATTCCGAGCTTCCAGGCGTAATAGGCCGAATCGCGCTTCAGATCGAGCGTGAAGTCGAAGCGAGCGAAGACGCCCGCCCGAGCGATACGGGACGACGTGGTGGCTTCGGCCGTTGCGCTCCGACCCGTCAGCCCTGAATGGAAAGGCGCTCGTTCACGCCGATGACCCGTCGCAGGGGCTGGAATACGTTCTCGGCCGCTCTGGAAGAGACTGGCCAGAGCGTGACGCTCCAACGATGCCGATCGAAGGGGAACTCACGAAAGTCCAGCGGATAGGAGGTCTTGACCCAGAGCCGGCGCGCTAAGGTGATGACACCCTTTGCGTCCAGACCCGGACGCTGGCCGCCCCAGGAGCCGACGGCACCGCGGGGCCCTCGTTAGTCCTTCTTGTGCTTCAGGACCTTGCCATCCTCCGCGACGTGCACCTCGTACTGTTTGTTGTCGCGGACGTACTCAACCTCGTACACCTTCTTTCCCTTTTGGGTCTCGCGCTCGATTTCCTTGATACTGGCCCCCTTCGTTTCCTTCTCAATCGTCGCCCGGACTGGGGCCGGCACCTGATCAATCGTCACCTTGTCGCCCGCGAACACTACCGAGGGCAGTACCACCGCCGCCGCCAGAACCAGCACCCCGAAGCTTGCGCATATGTTCTGTTCCTCCTGCGGCCGATGATCGCCCAGATTCGATAGCCGCACAAGGGCGAGATCCAGCCGGCTGCCAGTTTGGTTCCAAGCACGAGTGCATCCCCGCCTCGTTTTCCAGCAATCCTAGGACTTCACCTGCCAGTCTGCTACCTGCTACCAAACTGCTACCCAAAGGCCCCCGTCAGCCCTCCCGCAGGGTTACGCCCCGGCCGCGGATTCCAGACCCTCCTCTCGCGGGAATGCTTCGTCGCGGCGGCTCGTCGAAGGATAGTCCCGAACGCGCCGGCCGGACAAGCGCGGGGCAGATGCGCGACAATACGGCGACGACCGAAGCAGTCCTCGTCGTGCACGATTCGCTTCGCCGGCGGCTGGCGGTGCGCCGGCCCAGGAGGCCAGAGGATGAGCGACGCACCCACGTTCGGACGCTACGCCGAGCTCCCCTTCGATCGGATGACGAAGGAGCAGCAGGAAGGCTACCGCTTCCTCGTCGACGGGCCGCGGGGCCGTCTCCCCGGGCCTTACAAGGTCTGGGTCCACAACCCGAAGCTGGTCCACGCGACCGCGCCGCTGGGCCAGCACTTCACGCCGGGCCAGTCCTCGCTCTCGGAGCGGGAGCGCGAGATCGCCGTGCTGGTGATCACGAGCGCGTGGCGCTCCGACTATCCGACCGCGGCGCACGAGACGCGCGGCAAGGAGGTCGGCCTGCCCTCGGCCTCCGTGGAGGCGATCGTGGGCGGGCGGCCCGCCTCGTTTACCGACGCGCGCGAGCAGGCGGTCTACGAGGTGGCGACGGCGCTGGCCGCCGGGCGCATCGTGCCGCAGGGCGTCTACGATCGCGCCGTCTCCGCGCTGGGGCACGAGAGCATCACCGACATGATCGTGCTCATGGGCTACTACACCTGCGTCTCGCTGACGATGAACTTCTACGCGGTGCCGGCCGGGACGGCCGGCCTCGCTCGCTGAGCCGCGGCTCCGGCCGCGGGGAGGACACGCCATGGCTCTCACGATCACCCGGCTCCACTCCGAGATCCGCGCCGAGGTCTCGGGCGTGGACCTCGGCGCGCCGCTGGACGCGCCGACCCGGCACGCGCTGTCGCTCGCGCTCGCCGATCACCTCGCCCTCGTGTTCCACGGCCAGACCCTGACGCCCGACCGGTTCCTCGCCGCGGCGTCGGCCTTCGGGCCGCCGATGGAGCAGCACTACTCGCAGCACAACATGCCCGACTTTCCCCTGATCGGGCTGGTCTGGCACCGGAACGGCCAGCAGCCGGCCGAGCAGTGGCACACCGACCACACCAATCGCGAACGGCCGCCCGCGGCCACCCTGCTCCACGGCGTGGAGATCCCGTCGGAAGGCGGCGGCACGAGCGTGGCGAGCATGCGCGCGGCGTACGCGCACGTCTCCGGACGAGCGCGGCGGCTCGAGAGGATAGGCAACATGAACGCCCTCCGGCGGCGGGCGCCCCTGGCTTGGGTCCCGTCACCGTGCTTCGGTCCCGTCCCCGGTGACATAACCTGCCAGACCCGGCGCTGGCCGGGGCTGGAGGCGAACAATGCTGTGTTCACAGTGCCAGCACGAGAACCCGCCGCAAGCAGAAGTTCTGTCGGCGAATGCGGCGCCCGCTTCGCCACCGCCTGCCCCCAGTGTGGCACGGCACCTCCCGCCAGGAGCCAAGTTCTGCCTCGAGTGCGGCACGCGGACCGGCTAGCCGCCGAGCTCGCCGGCAACGGTTCGCCTCCCCGGAGACGTACACGCCGCAAGCACCTCGCCGAGAAGATCCTCACCTCCAAGGCCGCGCTCGAAGGCGAGCGCAAGCAGGTCACCGTGCTCTTCGCCGACCTCAAGGGCTCGATGGAGCTGCTCGCCGACCGCGACCCCGAGGAGGCGCGCAAGCTCCTCGATCCCGTGCTCGAGCGGATGATGGAGGCCGTCCACCGCTACGAGGGCACCGTCAACCAGGTGATGGGCGACGGCATCATGGCGCTGTTCGGCGCGCCGCTCGCCCACGAGGACCACGCCGTGCGGGCGTGCTACGCGGCGCTGCGGATGCAGGAGTCGGTGCAGCGGTACGCCGACGAGGTGCGCCGCGCGCACGGCGTGCCGGTCCAGATCCGCGTCGGGCTCAACTCCGGCGAGGTCGTCGTCCGCTCCATCGGCAGCGACCTGCGCATGGACTACACGGCGGTCGGCCAGACCACCCACCTGGCCGCGCGCATGGAGCAGCTGGCCGACGCCGGGCTCGATCCTGCTCGCGCCCGACGACGCTCGCAGCTGGCCGAGGGCTACGTCGCAGGTCGACGCCGCTCGGGCCCGGTGCCGGTCAAGGGCCTGGCGGAGCCGGTCGAGGTCTACGAGCTGACCGGCGCGGGCCGCGCGCGCACGCGGCTCCAGGCGGCCGCCGCCCGCGGCCTCACCCGGTTCGTCGGCCGCGACGCCGAGCTCGAGCAGCTCCGCCGGGCGCTGGAGCACGCCGGCGCACGGGCCACGGCCAGGTCGTCGCCGTCGTCGGCGAGCCCGGCGTCGGCAAGTCGCGGCTCGTCTACGAGTTCACCCACTCGCACCGCACGCAGGGCTGGCTGGTCCTCGAAGCCGGCTCGGTCTCCTACGGCAAGGCGACGCAGCTACCTGCCCGTGATCGATCTGCTCAAGAGCCTACTTCCAGATCGAGCGATCGCGACGACCCACCGCGAGATCCGCGAGAAGGTGACCGGCAAGCTCCTCACGCTGGACCCGGCCCTGGAGCCGACGCTGCCGGCGCTGCTGGCCCTGCTCGACGTGCCCGTCGAGGACGCCGCAGTGGCAGGCGCTCGATCCGCCGCAGCGCCGCCAGCGGACGCTCGACGCGGTCAAGCGCCTGCTGCTGCGCGAGAGCCAGGTCCAGCCGCTGCTGCTGATCTTCGAGGACCTGCACTGGATCGACGCCGAGACCCAGGCGCTGCTCGACAGCCTGGTCGAGAGCCTGCCGACCGCGCGGCTCCTGCTCCTGGTCAACTACCGGCCGGAGTACCAGCACGCGCTGGGGCAGCAAGACCTACTACACCCAGCTCCGGCTCGACCCGCTGCCGCCGCGAGAGCGCCGACGAGCTGCTGCACGGCGCTGCTGGGCACCGACGCCGACGCTCGAGCCGCTCAAGCACTTCCTGATCGCAGCGCACCGAGGGCAACCCGTTCTTCCTGGAGGAGAGCGTGCGGACGCTGGTCGAGACGCAGGTCGCTCGTCGGCGAGCGCGGGGCGCTACCGCCTGGCCCAGCCCGTCGCCGACGATCGCAGGTGCCCGCCGACGGTGCAGGCGATCCTGGCCGCCCGCATCGACCGGCTCGCCGCCCGAGGACAAGCGCCTGCTCCAGACCGCCGTCGGTCATCGGCAAGGACGTGCCGTTCGCCGCTCCTGCTCGCCATCGCCGAGCTGCCCGAGGACGATCTCCGCCGCGGGCTCGGCCCACCTGCAGGCGGCCGAGTTCCTCTACGAGACGAGCCTGTTCCCCGAGCTCGAGTACACGTTCAAGCACGCGCTGACCCACGAGGTCGCCTACGGCAGCCTGCTCCAGGAGCGGCGCCGCGTCCTGCACGCCCGGATCGTGGAGGCCATCGAGCGGCTGCTACCCGGACCGGCTCGCCGAGCACGTCGAGCGCCTGGCCCACCACGCGTTTCGGGGCGAGGTGTGGGACAAGGTCATTCGCTACAGTCGCGAAGCCGTGAAGAAAGCGCTCGGGCGCGCGGCGAATCATGACGCGACCACATATGTCCAGCTCGCCCTGGACGCACTGCCGGGTCTGCCTGACGGCCCACGAGCCCGCGAGCTGGCCGTCGATCTTCGCCTGGACCTCTACGTGACACTCCTGCCGCTCGACCAGCTCAGGCCGCTCCTCAGCCGCCTCCACGAGGCGGAGACGCTCGCCGAGGCGCTTCGACGATCGCGAGCGGCTCGGCTGGGCGAGGCTGCACATCTGTCATGTTGGCGGCCTGCTCGCCGCGGATCTGCGCCCATGGCCGCGATCGCGCACGACGTGGTGGCGATCGCGCATGATGTTGGCAAACGACGGATGGAGGCCGATGCCTACCAGTGGGCGGGATGCTGGGCGTACGCGCTCGGTGAGCATCGTCGCGCTGTCGATCTCCTCCTGAAGGGAGTCGACGCGCGTACCACCATCGACCCATCAGACGAGCCCACCCGGCGCGTCGGGCGATCCGGCTACGTGGCCATGTTCCTCGCCGAGCTTGGAGATTTTGACGAGGCGCAGCGAGCAGCAGAGATCACGATGCGAGCCCGCGAGACGATCGCCGGCCATCCGTGGAACCTCGTGAATGCGTCATGGCAGATTGCGTCTGCGTATGTCCTCCAGGGCAATCTCGATCGCGCCAGGCCGCTCGCCGATCAGGCCGTTGCGCTCTGTCGTCAGTGGGGATACAGGCGCTCGCAAGGGATCGCCATGTGTGTGCTGGGCCGCATCCTCTCGCTCTGCGGTCACGCGACAGAGGCGATCGAGGTGATCGAGGAGGGTCTTCGACGCACGGATGATGTCGGGCTGACATGGCTGCGATGCCCGGAAGTATCTAGCCTCGCGGAGGCATACCTGGCGGCTGGTCGCCTCGAGGAAGCGGCCTCGCGCACGACAGAGGCGATCGAGTCCGCGCGCGCGCGCGGCGAACGTGGCTTCGAGGCATGGGCCCTACGATTGGGGGCACTGGTTGCAATCGCCGCGGACCCACCAGATATCGCCGGCGCGACCGAGCGTTTTCGTGAGGCACGCGATCTCGCGAGCGCCCTCGAGATGCGGCCGCTTCTGGCGCACTGCCATCTCGGCCTCGGGAAGCTCTATCGGAGCACCGGCGCTCTCACCCATGCCCGCGAGGGACTCACGTTGGCGGCGGCAATGTACCGAGACATGAACATGCGGTTCTGGCTCGACACAGTCGACGCCGAGCTGGAGCAGCTGTCGTAACGCATCTCGGTCGTGGGCATACCTCGCGACACGTGAGCGCAAACGAGCTGGTACTAGCCCGCGGAGGTGCTGATGGCCGCGTATGCGATTGGGCTCTAGAAGATCACTGACGTATCGTGGCGCCGGCATACCGAGCCGCAGTCGACAGCCTCGTCGGCAAGTATGGCGGCAAGTACGTGGCTCGGATCACGTCGCACTGAGAGGTTCTCGAAGGCGTGCCTCCGAACATCAACGCGATCACGATGATTCAGTTTCCCTCGATGGAGCGGGCGCGGGCCTGGTACCACGATCTGGAATACGCACCCCTGATCATGCTTCGGCAAGGTGGGTCACAGCTGACGTTTCTTCTCGTGGAGGGCTCGGATTAGGCTCCCCGCCATGCCGGCCTGCCCGCGCTGCCAGACCGACAACGCGCCGGGCGCGAAGTTCTGCCAGGAGTGCGCGGCGCCGCTGGTGGCGCACTGCGCCGGCTGCGGCGTGCCGCTGCCCCCGGCCGCGAAGTTCTGCCCGGAGTGCGCGAAGCCCGTGAGCGTGGCTCGTCCCGGCGAGCCCTTCGCCTCACCCGAGACGTACACCCCTCGCCACCTCGCCGCTCCTCACCTCGCGGCCGCGCTGGAGGGCGAGCGCAAGCAGGTCACCGTCCTCTTCGCCGACCTCAAGGGCTCGATGGAGCTGCTCGCCGAGCGCGATCCCGAGGAGGCCCGCAAGCTACTCGATCCCGTCCTCGAGCACATGATGGACGCCGTCCACCGCTTCGAGGGCACGGTCAACCAGGTCATGGGTGACGGCATCATGGCGCTCTTCGGCGCGCCGCTCGCCCACGAGGACCACGCGGTGCGCGCCTGCTACGCGGCGCTGCGCATGCAGGAGACGGTGACGCGCTACGCGGAGGTCGTCCGGCGGGAGCAGGGTGTCACCATCGAGCATCGGCGTAGGGCTGAACTCGGGCGAGGTGGTGGTGCGCGCCATCGGCTCCGATCTGATAATGCCTACGCTCGTAGAGGAGGACCTGATCATGTCATCGCTCAAGCTCGATCTCGATGAGCTTCTGACCACCACGAGGGCCGTTCGCAACGGCTCGACTCGATCGGCGGTGGAGCGGGCGATCATCGAGGAGTGCCTGCGGATTGCGCTCCAGGCGCCGACCGGCGGCAACCGCCAGCAGTGGCACTTCGTCGTCGTCACCGATCCGGGCCAAGCGCCGCGCGATCGCCGATCATGTATCGGAAGGGCTGGGCGCGTCTACCTCAACGAGCCCGACGGCCGGCGCCGAATCTCCACTACGATGACCCGACCCGCGAGGCCGGTGCAGCGGCGGGTCGGGGGACTCGGCCCAGTACCTCGCCGACAACCTCGAGCGACGTGCCGGTCTTCCTCATCCCGTGCTTCGCCGGACGGATCGATGGGCAGCCGCGCGAGCGATACAGGCCGGCACCTGGGGATCGCTCTTGCCGGCCGTCTGGAGTTTCATGCTCGCCGCGCGCGTCCGCGGGCTCGGCACGGCGTGGACGACTGCTTCACATGCGTCACGAACGCGAGGTCGCCGAGACTCTCGGCATCCCTTACGACGCAGTTCACGCAAGGAAGCGCTGATCCCGGTCGCGCTACACGCGTGGGCGACCGATTTCAAGCCAGCGCATCGACGAGCCGCTGGGCGAACGTCGTGCACTGGGACAGCTGGTAGGCCGCGAACCGCGCTCTCAGGACGCGAGGAAGTCCGCGAAATACTCCTCGGTCGTGACGAGCCGGCTGGTCAGGCCGAGCCGGAACGCCTCGCCCGCGAACATGTCGATCTGTGCTGTGGCGGGGGGCTCCTGGGGGTTCCCGAGGCGGCAGCGTGAGCGTGTGGGCGATTATGTCCCCGGGTGGGGGGCCCGCGGGGGGCGCGCGCGTCGCCAGCGGGGACTAATGTTGCCTACGCTCTGACCGGACGCCTTACCGAGGGGATCGATCTGACACGGGCCACGCCCACCGCCAGCATTCGCCGGGCGGTGACGAAGCTGGATGGGGTGCACGAGCCCAAGACGGAGGGCTCGGCGCGGACGATCGATCTCCGGCCCCAGGTCGTGGCCGCTCCGCCCACCGCCAGCATTCGCCGGGCGGTGACGAAGCTGGATGGGGTGCACGAGCCCAAGATCGGAGGGCTCGGCGCGGACGATCGATCTCCGGCCCCAAGTGGTGGCCGCTCTCAAGGCCCAGCGGGCCAGCAGTCAGCTCAAAGGCGAGTACATCTTCCCAACTCGGTCGGCGGACCCCTGGACCGGGACAACCTGGCCACTCGCGTGTGGTATCCGGCGCTCGGGCGGGCCGGCCTCAAGAGCCGCAAGCCGTACCAGACCCGGCACACCTTCGCGTCCCTGGCGCTGTCGGCCGGTGAGGAGATCAGCTGGGTGGCCAAGCAGCTCGGCCACGTCAACACGGCCATGATCATCCGGCACTACTACGGCTGGATTCGGAACAACACCCGGCAGGACGGCTCGGTCTTCGACAAGGCAGCCGCTGCGGTCGGGCTATGAGCCCAGCGGTGACGGCAGAATTCCGGCAGAACCCACGGCAGAAAATCGGAAGGGCCTACGGGGTGTTTCCCCGTAAGCCCCCGATTCGAAATTGGAGCGGCCGACCGGATTCGAACCGGCGACGTCCAGCTTGGGAAGCTGGCATTCTGCCACTGAATTACGGCCGCGACTGACCCAATTCTAGCGCGAGACCCTGGACTGCGCTATGGCCTATTGCGCGTCCCTCTCGCCCCCCTATCGCACGTCCTTGACTGCCATGTCGAAGCCCTTGATCACCTCGTCGCCCCGGGCCTTCCAGGACGTGCGCCGCGTGGCCCCGTAAAGGTCGAGCTGCTGATACAGCGGCATCGCCGCCGCGTCGTCGATCCAGAGCTTGTTGATCCGTTGATAGAGCTCGAACCGGCGCTTGGGCTCCATGATGGTCTGGGCCTGGTCGACCATGCCGTCGAAGTCGGCGTTGTGGTAGTTCGAGAGGATCTTGCCAGAGCGGAAGAGCGGCACGTACACCGTTTCCGCGTCATACGTCGGAGTGCCCCAGCCGATCAGCCACACCGGTCCCGCCTTGTGCACGTAGGCCATGTTGTTGAGGTAGTTGCCCCACTCGTGGACCCGGAGCGTGGTGCGGATGCCCGCCTTGTTGAGCTGGCCGGTGATGGCCTCCGCCACTTCCTTGTCGCGGACGTAGCGGCCCTGGGGCGCGTTGAAGACGATCTCCAGCCCGCCGGGAAAGCCCGCCTCGGTGAGGAGCTGCTTCGACCGGGCGAGGTCGGGCTTGATGGGCTTGAGCGCGGGTTCGAAGCCGAAGTGCTTGTCGGTGAGCATGGTGGCCACGCGGATGCCCTTGCCGTCGAGCACGGTGCGGATCACCTCGTCGGCGTCCACCGCGTAGTTCATGGCCAGCCGCACCCGGCGATCGGCCACCGGCCCGGCATACGGGCCCACCAGCTTGTGTTGGGCGTCGAACTGATGCGTGTAGTACATGAGCTGGATGGTGCGCACGCTAGGCGCGGTGGAGAGGAAGAGGCGCGGATGATTCGCGATGATGCCGGCCAGATGCGGCGGGATGTTCACCGCGACGTCCACCTCGCCGTTCTGCAGGGCGGCCACCCGCACCGCGTCGTCGGGAATGGGCTTGAAGACGAGCCGCTTGATCCGGGGCGCGCCTCGCCAGTATTGCTCGTTGGCCTCGAGCTCGATGCGGTCGTCCTTCACCCAGCGCACGAACTTGAAGGGACCCGAGCCCACCGGGTTCCGGGCCACGAAGGCGAGCTCCTTCTCCCGGTAATACTTGGGCGGCAGGATGGACGAGCCGCTGCCGGACACCAGGGTGTCGAGGATGGGCCACGGCGCCTTGGTGTGCACCCGCACCGTGAGGGCATCCACTACCTCCACGTGGCTGATGGGCGCGAAGGGGGTGGCGCCGCGGAGCTTGAGCTTGGGATCCACCAGGCGCTCCAGGCTGAACTTCACCGCCTCCCCGTCGAGCGGCTCGCCGTTGTGGAACTTCACGCCGGGCCGGAGCTTGAACTCCCACACCGTCGGCGACACGAGCTTGGGCAGCTCGGCGGCGAGGGCGGGCTGGATCACGAGGTTCTGGTCACGCTCGAGGAGCGTGTCGAACATGTTCCGCGCGAGGTTCGCCGCCGGCGACTCTTGATGGTTCATGGGGTCGAGCGTGGTGGGATCCACCCCCTGCGCGACTACCACGCTGCCCTGCGGCGCGGCGGACGCGCCACCGGGCCATGCGAGAGCGAGGGTGACGAGAACGGCCATCGAGATCCGGCGCATAGATTCCTCCCCGCGGAGCGCGGCGTTGCGTGGCTGGGCCCGACGAGTGCGTGGCGCGACGTTAGTGGCGCTACTCTAGGGGGCCGTGACTATGAGTGTCAAGCATGGGGAGTGTCCAGCGCGGGCGGCTCGGGCCGCGTGAGCTCGGCGAGCGCCTCCTCACGGGTGGTGACGAGACCCAGGGCCTGGGCTTCGCGGGCCCGGGCGAGGAGACGGCCCACCGCCGGGCCCGGCGGGAGCCCGAACGCCGCCATCACGTCTTCTCCGCGGAGAAGCGGAGGCACCGCGGCCAGCACCTGCTCCTCGGCGGCGCCCGACATCAGGGCGCGGAGCACCTCTCCGCGCCCGTCGCTCCAGAGGTCGAGCGGGGGATCGCCGCGGAGGGCGGCGGCGTCGACGAGGGCGAGGAGCAGCAGGTCCGGCCACTCGGCGTCGAGGTCACGGAAGAAGCGATGGCGCGCGCGGCGCGTGATCTCGCCGGCCTGGGCCAGATGCATGGGTCGCAGGTGATGGCGGACCAGGCGCTCGACCACCGCGGCGGCACGGCGCGAGAGCCGCAGGCGCTCCGCCACCGCGAGTGCACGCGCGGCGCCGATGACGTCGTGGCCGATGAATCGCACGCGTCCGTCCGTCTCGGTTCGCGTCTCGGGCTTGGCCACGTCGTGGAGCAGCGCGGCGAGCTTGAGGGTGGCCCGCCGGGTGAGCCCGTCGCCGAGGTCCTCGGCCAGGTGCGCGATGAGGTCCGGAGCGAAGTCCGCGGCGGGCGCCGCCAGCACCGCGTCGGCTCCCTCCACCGTCCGGAGCGAATGCTCCCAGACGTCGAAGTGATGGGGCTCGGGCTGGGCGGTGGCACGCATCGCGCGGCTCTCCGGCAACAGCACCGCGAGGGCGCCGAGGTCGTCGAGGAGCCGCAGCCCCTGCCCGGCCCGCGGTCCCTCCAGCATGCCCCCCAGCTCGTCGCGCACCCGTTCCGCCGCCACGCCGGCCAGGGCGGGCGCGGCGGCGCGGGCGGCGGGCGCGACGCCGACGTCGAGCCGCCATCCCGGCCGCAGGGCGAGCCGCACCGCGCGCAGGATGCGCACGGGATCGTCGGCGAGAGCGCCGGGCCCGCAGAGCCGGACGCGCCGCGCGGCGAGGTCGGCCTGGCCACCGGTGGGATCGGTCACCGGGGCGCGCCCGGTGGCCGCGAGGGCCCGCAGCGGCACCGCGAGCGCGTTGACGGTGAAGTCCCGCGCGCGGAGGTCAGCCTCGATGGTCGGCGCGCGGAAGTCCGCGAGGTCGATCTGCACCGGGCCCGCCAGCCGGCAGACGCCGCGCGCTTCGTCCAGGACGATATAGGCCGCGCCCAGGCGGTCGGCGAGCCGGCGCCCCCGCGCCAGCGCGCCGGCGGGCACCGCCAGGTCCAGCTCCGCCGGCGTCTCGCCCCCGAGGACGTCCCGCACCGCCCCGCCCACCAGCCAGGCGGGCGCATCGCCGGACTCGGCCTCGGAGAGGATCCCGATGACGTCGCGCAGCGCCACGGGAAGCCGGCCAAGCGCGAGCTCACCGCCCGGCGCCGTTCCGCTCACCGCGCGCTCACCACCCAGCGGCCCGGCCAGCCCGCCACCGTCTCGTCCACGCGGGCGACGCCGGACCGAGCCAGCGCCGCCACCGCGGCCTCGGCCTCCGCCGCCGGCACGCCGAGCAGCCGGGCCACCCGGAGCGGCGTGGTGTACCGCGCGCCATGCAGATACCGGGACACGAGCTCCCGCAGCGCGGTCGCCCGCGGGAGCCGCCGGCCCTCCGCCACCGCCTCCGGCAGCCAGCGCTCGACGAGATCCCACCGATATGAGAACGAGGGCTCGTAGCGCTCCTCGGTCTTGACGACCCAGAGCCCCTGCTGCAGCTCCGCGATGGCGCGCTCGAATTCCCGCGTCTTGGCCGGCTCGAGCATGAAGCACTCCGCGCGCAGGCCGCGCGTGTACTGCGGGGCCTCCCGCACGAGGGCGTCCACCACGCGCTTCGCGGTGAGGGAGAGCCGGCCCGCCTCGTACTCGACGCGATAGTCGCGCGCCCGCTGCCGCCCGCGCACCAGCGCGTAGAAGGCCGGGAACAGGTCGAGGGCGACCAGCACCGGCCGGCCCTTGAGGAGCTTGCCGTAGTAGACGTCGCGTCGGGCGGGCAGCGTGTCCTTGAGCTCCCAGGTGAGGCCGATGGCCGCGTCGTGATGCGAGCGGCGCGGCCAGCGCGGCTTCGCCCGGCCCGCCACCGCCTCCCACAGACAAGCCAGCCCATCGGGAAATCGGTAGAAGGTGGAGCACACGCCCACTTCCTGGACGAACGCGAGGGCCGCCCGCGCGGACCGCACGCGCCGGCCCGGCGACTGACGGAAGCAATGGCGGCGCTGCGCTTCGAGATCAGCGCCCTGCAGCATGCCGCTAGACGAACTGGAGCCCTTGCTCGGTCACGCGATACTCCGCGAACTCGTCGCTCATGGCGCTGCCGCGGTGCTTGACCACGGCCAGATAGCGCGCGAGCCGCGAGCCCACCCGCTCGCTCCCCAGTACCAGGATGGTGTTCGCCACCGCGCCGATGTCGCCGCTCGCGACCTTGCGGGCCAGCAGGTGCTCGAGCTGGGTCTCCTCGGTGGTCACGAGCAGGAGCGTGGTCACCGCCCGGTGATCGTAGAGGTGGCCGTCGATGTACTCCCGGTGCTTCCACACCGGCAGGCAGAGCTCCATCCCCAGCGTCTCGGCCTCGCGATGTATGGTCTTCCGGTACAGCTCGTCGAAGATGTAGGGCTGGATGTAGTCCGACGGCACGTCCATCGGCTCGATGCCGTCCACCACGATGCGCCGCGAGCCCGCGCCGAGATGGAAATACACGAACGGCCGCACTGTGTAGAGCGCGGCATTGTAGGCGGCCTTCCAGTTCCAGTCGAACTCGAACCCGTCCGGCGAGGGCAGCTGGTACTCACGCAGCTTGCCCGCCCAGGGAAACGCGTCGCAGTAGTAGGCGTCCAGCTCTCCCGGCGGCGGATAGGGATCCGCCATGGGCATCACGGTATGCGTCCAGCGCCTGAGCGGCCAGCCGAACAGGCGCTCGGCATACGCGTGATGCTGCTGCGAGTCGCCGCGCACGTTCATGTCGAAGAGGATGCCGGGGCGGCCGTCGGCGACACGCCCGTGGCTGGCATAGGTGAGGCCGAGGTGGGTCTTGCCGATGCCGGTGGCCCCGTAGATCACGGTGAGCGTGCCGGGGAGGAGGCCGCCCCCCAGCATGGTGTCGAGCCGCGGAAGTCCCGTAGACACGCGCGTCGTCATAGGGCCGGATTGTATCGAGCGGCCCCCCGGCGGGGCAAGCGCCCCCGAAATCTTGACTCCCCCCGGGGCAGGCCATACTCTCGCGCCATGCATCGCCAGCTCGTCTGGTTTCCGGACGGCTCGCCGGTCGCGGTGCTGGCCCAAGCGCTGCCCGCGGAGTTCGAGGCGCACCCCCTGTCCGAGATCGAGAGCCTGCGGCGCCGCGCCGATGATCCCGAAGTGCTCGTGGTGGACCTCGAGGCGGACTCCCCCGATGCCGTCCGCGCCGCGCTGGCGCGACCTCGCCTCGTCCCGGTGGTGGGACTCCTGAGCGGGGTGGAGGCCCCGCGCGGCTGGCCCGCCACCCGGTACTCCTATCTGCCGAAGTCGGCCACCCCGTTCGTCCTGGCCGCCACGCTCGAGCAGGCCTTCGAGCACCTCCGCCTCACCGCGGAGGCCGATCGCACGCGGATGGAGCTGAGCGAGCTCAACGCCATCGGGGTGCGACTGTCCGCCGAGCGCGACCCCGATACCCTGCTCGGGCTCATCCTCACCAAGGCGCGCGAGATCACGCACAGCGACGCGGGATCCATCTACCTGGTGGACGAGCCGGAGGAAGGCCAGCCGCGCCTGCGGTTCAAGCTCACGCAGAACGACTTCGTCACGGTGCCCTTCACCGAGTTCACCATCCCCATCAGCGACGAGAGCGTGGCCGGGCACGTGGCCAAGTCCGGGGAGATCCTGCACCTCGAGGACGCCTACGCGCCCTCCGCGGGCGCGCCCTTCAAGATCAACCGCTCCTTCGACCAGCAGGTGGGCTACCGCACGAAGTCGATGCTGGTGGTGCCCATGCGGACGCCGGCGGGCGAGACCATCGGCGTGCTCCAGCTCATCAACTGCAAGCGCGTGGCCTCGCGCCGCTTTCCCGCCGTGGAGGCCATCGAGCGCGAGACCATTCCCTATCCCGAGCGCTTCATGAGCTTCGCGGCCTCGCTGGCCTCCCAGGCCGCGGTGGCGCTGCAGAACAGCCGCCTGCTGAAGAATATCGAGGCGCTGTTCGAGGGGTTCGTCAACGCCTCCGTCACCGCGATCGAGTCGCGCGATCCCACCACCTCCGGCCACTCGTTCCGGGTCGCCGACCTCACGGTGGCCCTGGCCACCGCCGCCGACCGCGCCGATGCCGGGCCGTTTCGCACCCTCCGGTTCACCGCCGAGCAGATGCGGGAGATCCGCTACGCCTCGCTGCTCCACGACTTCGGCAAGGTGGGCGTGCGCGAGGAGGTGCTGGTCAAGGCCAAGAAGCTCTACCCGAGCCACCTGGAGCTGATCAAGCAGCGGCTGGAGCTGATCAAGCGCGGCGTCGCCCTGCGCTTCGGCGCGCAGAAGCTCGATGCCCTTCTCCGCGAAGACCGCGCGCGGGCGGTCGGGCGTGCGGGCGCGTGGGACGCCGAGCTCGAGGTCGCGCTGGGGGAGCTGGACGAGCACTTGAAGGCCATCGTCTCCGCCAACGAGCCCTCCGTGATGGCGGAGGACGTGGCCTCGAAGATCCAGCACCTCGCGGTGGCCGCCTACCTCGACCATCTGGGCGAGCCCCACACGGTGATCACTCCCGAGGAGGCGCAGATCCTGTCCATCCCCCGCGGGAGCCTCACCGCCGAGGAGTTCAAGCAGATCCAGTCGCACGTGGTCCACACCTACCAGTTCCTCATCCAGATCCCCTGGACCAAGGAGCTGCGGGGCGTGCCGGAGATCGCGCGCTCTCATCACGAGAAGCTCGATGGCTCCGGTTATCCGAACCGCATCGGCGCCGCCGAGATTCCCGTCCAGTCGAAGATGATGACGATCTCGGACATCTTCGACGCCCTCACCGCGAGCGACCGCCCCTACAAGGCGGCGGTGCCGGTGGACCGGGCGCTGGACATCCTGGGCTTCGAGCGCAAGGCGGGCGCGGTGGACGGGGACCTCCTCGAGCTGTTCACGGCCGTCAAGCCCTGGGAGAAGCGGCCCACCTGACGCGGCGCCCGCGGCCGGCGCGCGCCTCCGCCCTCACGCCGCCATCAGCGCCAGCAGCAGCGCCCACGTCGCCGCGCATGCCACCAGCGCCGCGCCGCCGAGCCAGGGCTCCAGCCGCGCACGCATCGCCATCTGACGAGTACGTGAAGCCGAAAAAAAAGCGCGCTGGGCCACGAGCGCGTTCCGCCGCCCGGCATAGAGCCGTCGCGTCGGCCACGCGCCCGAACCGCCCGAGGCACGCAACCCCGCGCGGAAGGGCGCGCGGGGACCGGGACGAGTCCTGCCGTATCGGCTGCCGATTCGCCTCTCGCTGATCACCATGCTTCGCCTCCTCGACGTCTAGAATCCGCGAACCAGGCCCATCACCTTGCCGAGGATCCGGAAGTCCGCCCGTCCCGGCTCGACGACGATGGGCTTCATGGTCGGATGCTCGGGCTTGAGCACGACGCGCTCGCCGTCACGCGCGAAGCGCTTCACGGTGGCCTCGTCGTCCACCAGGGCGGCCACGATGTCGCCGGGCTGCGCGCCGGTCTGGGCGCGCACGAGGACGAGATCGCCATCCATGATGTGGGCGTCGATCATGCTCTCCCCGCGCACCCGCAGGGCGAACACGTCCGCGCCCTTGCGGTCCACCCACTCCGCGCTCAGCGGGATGGTGCCCTCCACGTTCTGCTCCGCGTAGATGGGGGAGCCGGCGGCGATGCGCCCCAGCACGGGCACCTCGCGCACGTTACTCCGACGGCCCGCGCCCGAGCGCTGGGTGAGCACGAGGGTACGCGACACGCGCTTGTCGGTGACCCGGCGCTGGAGCATGCCCTTGCGCTCCAGGGCGCGCAGGTGGTCGAAGGCGGCGCGCGCGGTGAAGCCGAAGCGCTCGCCGATCTCGCGCACGGTGGGCGGGGCGCTGTTGCGCTCGGTGAAGCCGCGGATGAAAGTCAGGACCTCGCGCTGCCGAGACGTCATCTCTTTCATTCGCAGTCTCCTGAGTGGGAGGGGCTTCCGCTCAACAGGTCAGTAGTACACAACAGTTGAGTACCACAAGTCAAAAAAAATCTCAGGCCCGCTCCCAGGGCTCGCAGGAAGGACAGGTCATGAACCCGGCGTCCTTGGCCTCGCTCACCTGCTTGAAGTACACGCGCTCGGCCTCGGGAATCTTGCGCACCCAGCCGCAGTCGCGGCCGTGGAAGAGGCGGCCCCCCCGCTGGGCGAGGTAGGGCTCACCGGGCGGCGGCTCGACGGGCCCCGCGCCCTCCGAGGGAGCCAGGGGATCCAGCACGGTGTCGGGCAGCGCCTCGGCCTCGGCGAGCGGGCTCGGGGTGGTCGCGGTCTCGGTCACCGCGGGGGTGGTGGTCGACGGCGGCGGATCCAGATCGTTCATCTGGAGATTGGTCTCGATGGTGCTCCGGAACTCGTCGCTGGCCCGCCGGAACTCCCGCATGGCGCGCCCCATCGAGCGACCCAGCTGCGGCAGGTTCTTCGGCCCGAAGACCAGCAGGGCGATCACGAAGATGAGGACCAGCTCTTGAAGGCCGATGTCGAACATGGTGGCTCAGTGACGGATGATACCACCCCGGCCGAGGGGGCGAGGAGCGGGCGCTCAGGAGGCGGGCTTGGCGACGGCCCTCGACACGGCCCGGCGCGAGCCCCCGACGCGACGGAGCTCCACCGAGACTCCGCGCACCCGCGTGTTGCACTCGGCGCAGTGATAGCCCAGGCGGACCTCCTTGCCGCAGTCCGCGTGGACCAGCCGCGCGCGCTTGTAGACGTGGCGCGAGCCCCAGTCCGCCAGCGCGCCCACCACCACCCCCAGCCCCTGCCCGCGCTCGCTGAGGGTGTACTGGGCCCGCGGCGGGTGCTCCGAGTAGAACGCCCGCGTGACCAGGCCGTGACGCTCCATCAGCTTGAGCCGGTCGGAGAGGATATTCGGCGCGATGCCGGGCAGGCCCGCCTGGAGATCCTGGAACCGCCGCGTGCCCCGGAGCAGATCGCGGACGATGAGGAGGGTCCATCGGTCGCCGAGCACCTCGAGCGACTTGGCGACGGGACAGGACTGGCCGTAGCGCTTCGGCATGTCTCGAGTATAGGCGACGGAGCACCGGTTGACAATTCCGCAAGTCACTATTATTTTAATAGTGACATGACGACCGCCGCCCTCACCGCCCCCGTGACCGACGCCGGCGCCGCGCCTCCCCCCCGGAGCGAGGCGCCGGACGCCCCCGATCCGCGCACGCGGGCCCTGCTCGAGGGACCCATCGCGTCCACGCTCCTGCGGCTTGCCGCGCCCGGGGTGGCGGTGATGCTGCTGCAGGCCGGCGTCGGCACCATGGACGCCGTGTTCGTGGGCTGGCTGGGGGCGGAGGCCCTCGCCGGCGTCTCGCTCGTCTATCCGCTGCTCATGCTCATGCAGACCATGTCGGCGGGGGGCATGGGCGGCGGCATCTCCTCGGCGGTGGCGCGCGCGCTGGGCGGGGGCCGGCGCGAGGAAGCCGACCGCCTCGCCGCCCACGGGCTCCTGGTCGCGCTCGCCATGGGCGCGCTCTTCACCAGCACGCTGCTGGCCGCAGGGCCCGCGGTCTATCGCGCCCTCGGCGGCCACGGCGCGGCCCTGGATGCGGCCCTCGCTTACTCGCGGGTGCTCTTCGGCGGGGCCGCCGTCTTCTGGCTCTTCAACTCGCTCGCCAGCGTGATCCGGGGCACCGGGCGCATGCTCCTGCCCGCGGGGGCCATGGCGGGGGCCAGCGTGCTGTACCTGCTGCTCTCCCCCGCGCTCGTGCTGGGCTGGGGCCCCCTGCCCCGCCTCGGCGTGGCGGGTGCGGCCGCCGCCAGCGTCATCGCCTTCGGCGCGGGCACGCTCGTCCTCGCCGCGCATCTCCTCTCCGGCCGGAGCCTGGTCCGCCTGCGGCCGTCGGGATTCCGTCCGCGGGTCGCCCTCTTCTGGGAGATCCTGCGCGTGGGCGCGCCGGGCGCGCTCAACACCGTCTTCACCAACCTCACCGTGGTGCTGCTCACCGGCCTCATCGGGCCCTTTGGTATCCACGCGCTCGCCGGATACGGCATGGGCGCGCGACTCGAGTACATCCAGATCCCGCTGGTGTTCGGGGTGGGCTCGGCGCTGGTGGCCATGGTCGGCACCAATGTCGGCGCGGGCCGCATCGCCCGGGCCGAGCGCGTGGCATGGATCGGGGCCGGCCTGGCCGGCGCGATCACGACCGCCATCGGACTCACCTTTGCGGTGTTCCCGCACGCCTGGCTGGGCCTCTTCACCACGGAGCCCGCGGTGCTGGAGACGGGTAGTGCCTATCTCCGTATCGTCGGCCCCGCGTACGGATTCTTCGGCGTCGGGCTCGCGCTCTACTTCGCTTCGCAGGGGGCAGGCCGGCTGGCCTGGCCGCTCCTCGCGGGCTTCGTGCGCCTGGTGGTCGCCGCGACGGGAGGCTGGGTGGCCACGCGCTGGTTCGGTGGCGGCCCCCACGCAGTGTTCGTGGCCATCGCGGTGGCTCTCGTCGTGATGGGCGTCATGGTGGCGATTCCCCTCAAGGCCGGCGCGTGGCGTCGGGGTCGTCGAGGTGGCCGATGACACCATTCCAGATCTTCGGGCTCCAGTTCGCGCTGAGTCTCGTGGTGGGCTCGCTGCTCGCGCGCTGGCACGTCTGGCCGCGGCTGGCGGCGCTCCCGACTCGGCGGGCCCTCCCGCCACTGCTCTTCGTCCACGCCACCCGGTACATCGGGCTCGTCTTCCTGGTGCCCACGGTGGTGCCGCCCGGCGTCCCCGCCGCCTTTGCGGTGCCCGCCGCTTACGGCGATCTCCTCGCCGCCATGCTCGCGCTCGTGGCTCTCCTCGCCCTGCGCGGCGAATGGCCGGGGGCGCTCGCGCTCTGCTGGCTCTTCAATGTGGTGGGCACCGCGGACCTCCTGTATGCGGTGGCCCAGGGCGTCCGGCTCGATGTACAGCTCGGCGCCGCGTACTACATCCCCGTCCTCGCGGTGCCGGTGCTGTTCATCACCCACGCCATGATCTTCGCCCTGCTCCGCCGCCGGCACGGCTGAGCGTCAGGAGACCCGTCATGCCCAGGATGCTCGACCTCATCCAGAAGACCCAGCGGGGCGAGCTGCCCCCGCCGCCCATCGCCGAGCTGATCGGCTTTCGCCTGAGCTCGGTGGAGCCGGGCCGCGTGGTGGTGGAGTTGGACGCGGCGCCGCGCCACGCCAATCCGATGGGCACCGTGCACGGGGGCGTGCTCTGCGATCTGGCCGATGCCGCCATGGGCATGGCCTACGCCTCCTCGCTCGACGAGGGCGAGACCTTCACGACGCTCGAGCTGAAGATCAACTTCCTGAAGCCGGTCTGGACGGGACGCCTCATCGCCACCGGGCGCCTGGTCAAGGGCGGACGCACCGTGGGCTTGACCGAGTGCGACGTGGTGGACGACAAGGATCGGCTCGTGGCCCGCGCCTCCAGCACCTGCATGACCTTGCGCGGCGAGGCAGCCGAGGGCCGCTAGCCCGCTCCGCCCGGCATCCGCTTCGTCTTGACGGCGGCTCCCACCCCCTGCTAGCGTTTCGGCGGGGAGGACGCCATGCACTTCGAGGTCGAGCTGAGCGAGGAGGAGGGTGGGGTCTTCAAGGCCGTCGCCGTCGCCTACCCGACGGTCACCGCCAGCGGACGCACCGAGAAGGAAGCCCTGGGCCTGCTCATGGAGGCGATGGAGAAGTACATGCGCGCGCAGGCCAAGGCCGCCGCGCGCGCCTGAGTCGAGCCGCGGCGCCCGGTTATCGCGGGGCGGTCTCCAGCACGCGGCGCAGGAAGAACGGCAGCAGGGTGGCCGTCTCCAGGCTCGTCTCGAGATAGGGGATGGTGTCCCGCGCCCACGTTGCCGCGTAGTGGAGCGGGGCCAGCGACTGGGCGAGGTCGAACGCCCGGCGGTACCGTGCGGAACCCTCCCGGCCACTCCAGCCCGCCAGGTACGCGTCCTTCACCCGCCGGGCCGCCGCCCCACGCGCGCCCCAGCGATCGTGGAACCCGTGGCTCCACGGCAGCATGAAGACGCTCCAGAACGGATGTGAGACCACCGCGTCCTCCCAGTCGAGGTACACGGGTCCCCGGCGGCTCGCGATCATGTTGCCCGCCCAGAAATCCGCGTGATCCAGCGTGAGCGGCACCGCGCAGCCGGCGAGCGCACGGCCCCGCGCGCGAAGCACGGGCGCCAGCGTGCGGAGCCGCGCGATCTCGCCAACGGAAAGGCGCTCCCGCCCGCCCGCGGCGAGCAGTCGGCGATCGCGGAAGAGTCCCCTCATCTCGCGCAGAGCCCACTGTGTCCCGCGGTGCGGGCAGCCGAGCCGGCGTAGCGCCGGCGTGTGCCCGACGACGGCGCGCTGCAGGCGCCCGTACTCGAAGGCCGCCTGCTCCCACCGGCGGAGTTGGCGCGAGTGGCGGAGGCTCGGCCCCTTCGCCTCGCGCGTGAGAAGCCAGCGCCCCCCGCCGCCGACCGCCACGACGGGCGCGATCAACCGGGGGAAGCGGTGGGCCAGCCAGCGCGTCAGGCGCGGCTCCCAGTCGCACCGCGCCGCCACCGCCTTGAGATAGAAGACGCCGCGGCGCGAGCGCAGGCGATAGACGCAGGACGATTCCCACGCGCGGGGCTGCTCGACGCGGGTGGCGGGGGCGCCCATGCGGCGGGCCGCCCATCGCAGCGCCCGATCGCGCCAGCCGGGCTTCGCCCACTCCGGACGCCCGCGGGCGGGACGGCGCCACCGCGTCCAGGCCTCGCGGTCGTCTTTCCTGTAGAGGGAGTGCCCTCTGATCTCCGCGACGGGGATCCAGCGCGCGCCCCGCCCGCGGAGGGGCTGGGCGTCGAAGAGCTCCAGCTCGAGCGCGACATTGAAGGCACCGGTGGCGGGATCGCGGGGACGCGCGAGGGGCCGCAGCACGCTCGCCCGGAGACCGTAGCGACGGCGCGCGGCGCGCAGCACCGCGTCGATGGCGCCGGGGTGCTCGCGCGGCACCTGCACGCTGGGCAGCGCGAGCCCTCGGGAGCTCGCGATCAGGAGGATGCGCGAACGCGTGACATCAGGGACGATCAGCGCGTGACGCATGCGTCAGCACCCGGGGGAGGATAGCACGCTCCGCACGGCGAGCCGCAGCCGCAGGCGAGGCGAGCGGATACGGAAAATGCTTCCCGAGCGGGCGTGGCGGCGGCATGCTAGTGTCGCGTCCGACGGCATGGGCGCCAATCCGTTCCTCGACGCGACGGCGGGCGGGATGCTGGCCGAGGTGGCTGCGCGCTTCTCCGACCGCGAGGCCCTCGTCGCCGCCGATCGGCGCCTGTCCTACGCGGCGCTCTGGCACGAGGCCCGGCGCTTCGCGCGGGCCCTCCTCGCGCTGGGGGTGCGGAAGGACGACAAGGTCGCGGTGTGGCTTCCCAACCGCCCCGCCTGGCTCTTCGCCCAGTACGGCTGCGCGCTGATGGGCGCCGTCGTGGTGGCGCTGAATCCGAGATACAAGGCCCACGAGCTGGCCTATATCCTCAAGCAGTCCGACACCTCCACCCTCCTCCTCGCGGATCACCTCGGGCCGGTGGACTTCCTGGAGATCCTGGGCGAGGTCCTCCCCGAGCTCACCGCCGCGGTCCCCGGCGAGCTCGAGGCCGGGGGCTTCCCGCTCCTGCGCCGCATCATCGTGGACGCGGAGGATCCCTATCCCGGCTGCCTGCGTCTCGCCGACGTCCTCGCGGACGCCGACGGACCCGAGCTGGAGGCCGCGCTGGAGGGAGCGCGCGCGCAGATCGCACCCGACGATCCCTTCACCATTCTCTACACCTCCGGCACCACCGCCTTCCCCAAGGGCGCGGTGATCAGTCACCGCAACGCGATTCCCCACGGCTGGTACTGCGGCGAGGTCCTGCGCGTGACACCGGCGGACCGCGTGCTCCACGCTTTGCCCTTGTCGGGCACGTGGGGCGGTCTCTGCATCCCGCTGTCGACCTTCTCCCGCGGCGCCACCCTCGTGCTCATGGAGAGCTTCGACGCCACCGTGGCGCTGGCTCTCATGGAGCGCGAGCGCATCTCGATCTGGAACGCGGTGGACGCAATGGCCATCGCCGTCCTCGACCATCCGGACCTCGGACGCCGGGATCGCTCGCACCTCCGCACCGGCGGCTTCGGCATGACGGGCGGTGGCCGCGACGGGCTCTTCGAGGAGATCGTCGAGCGGCTGGGCGTCCGACAGGCCTATCAGCCCTATGGCATGACCGAGCTCAACGCCCTCTGCCTGCACCATCAGCTCGACGAGCCGGCGGCGGCGCGCGCGCTGCCGGGAGTGTGGCCCGCGGACGGGATCGAGGCACGCTGCGTCCATCCCGACACCGGGCGCGACGTGGCGGCGGGCGAGGAGGGAGAGCTCTGGTTCCGCGGCCGGCTCGTCACCCGCGGCTACTATCGGAAGCCGGAGGAAACCGCCAAGGCCTTCACCGCGGACGGCTGGTTCAGGACCGGCGACCTCGCCGCGCACGACGCCGAGGGGCGCTTCGTCTTCAGAGGACGGCTTCGCGAGGTACTGCGCATCAGCCACTTCATGGTGGCGCCCGCCGAGATCGAGGCCTTCCTCATGGAGCACCCGGCCGTGCTGCAGGCCTTCGTGTTCGGTGTGCCCGATCCCAAGCTCAACGAAGTGGCGGTGGCTTACGTGATTCCCCGTCCCGGCGCCACGGTCACCCCGGAGGAGATCGTGGCCCACTGCCGGGGCCGGATCGCCTCCTACAAGGTGCCGCGCCACGTGCGGGTGGTGGCCGACGTGCCGCGCACGCCCGGGCCCCATGGCGACAAGGTCCAGAAGGGCCGGCTCCGCGAGCAGTTCCTTGAAGGCCTGGGAACCCTCGCGTATGCTCCCGGCATGAAGGAGACCACCCCGTGAAGCTCGACATCGGCATGCTGACCCACGATCTCCAGACCCTTCCGGACTACGCGCGCAAGGCCGAGGCCATGGGCTACGACACGCTCTGGTCGGCGGAGACCCAGCACGATCCCTATCTGCCCCTCGCGGTGGCGGCCTCCGCCACGTCGCGAATCAAGCTGGGCACCAATATCGCCACCGTGTTCTCGCGCAGCCCCATGGTCACCGCCATGATCGCGTGGGATCTCCAGAAGGCCTCGGGCGGGCGCTTCACGCTGGGGCTCGGCACCCAGGTCAAGGCGCACAACGAGCGCCGCTTCTCGGTGAAGTACGAGTCGCCCGGGCCGAAGATGGCGGAGGCGGTGCGCGCGATCCATGCCATCTGGGATTGCTGGCAGAACGGGACCAAGCTCGACTTCAAGGGGCAGTTCTACACCTTCGACGTCATGACACCCTTCTTCAATCCCGGGCCCATCGATCACCCGAAGATCCCCGTCTTCGTGGCGGCGGTGAATCCCTACATGTGCGGGGTGGCCGGCGAGTTCTGCGACGGGATGCACGTGCATCCCTTCAACAGCCCCAAGTACCTCCGCGAGATCGTGCAGCCGGCGGTCAATGCGGGACTGGCGAAGTCCGGCCGCGCGCGCAAGGACTTCACCTATGCCACCGCCTCCTTCGTGGTGGTGGGTGACACGCCGGAGGAGCGGAGCCAGCAGGCCCAGATGGTCAAGCAGCAGATCGCGTTCTACGGCTCGACGCGCACCTATCAACCGGTGCTCGACTGCCACGGCTGGGGCGATCTCACCACCAAGCTCCACCGGAAGTCCATCGAGGGCGACTGGAAGGGCATGGCGGACCTCATCACCGACGAGATGCTGGACACCTATGCCGTGACCGCGACCTATGACAAGCTGGCCGCCGCCCTGCAGGCGCGGTACGCGGGGCTGCTCGACCGCACCGGGCTCTATCAGCCCTACCCGCCGCGCCAGGACGATCCGCGCCTCCCCGCGCTGGTCAAGGCCTTCAACGGGAGTCCATCATGACGGACAAGGTGCAGGTCGAGATCAAGAGCCCGGTCGCCACCATCACGCTCAACAAGCCCGATCGCCTCAATGCGCTGGACGTGGAGATGTGGGAGGGCATCGCCGACGCCGCCGCCCAGGTGGACGCGGCGCCCGAGGTGCGCGTCGCCGTCCTCACCGGCGCCGGCGGCGCCTTCTGCGCGGGTCTCGACCTCAAGGCGGGCTCCACGCTGTCCCGGCCCGCGGGTGAGACGCTGCCCCAGACCCTGGTGGGGATCCGCACCCACCTCAAGCATCTGCAGGAGTGCTTCACGCGGCTGGAGTCCTGCCGCGTGCCGGTGATCGCCAGCATCCAGCGCGCGTGTCTCGGCGGCGGCCTCGAGCTGGCACTGTGCTGCGACGTGCGCCTCGCCGCCGAGGGGACGATCTTCTCCATCCCCGAGGTGCAGATCGGCATCGTGCCCGACATGGGCGGCACCCAGCGCCTGCCGCGCACGGTGGGGATCGGCAAGGCCAAGGAGCTGATCTATTCCGCGCGGCGCATCGACGCCGCCGAGGCGCTGCGCATCGGGCTCGTCAACGGGGTCTACCCCGCCGCCGACCTCCCCGCCCGGGTGGCGGAGCTGGCCGCCGAGATCGCCGCCAATGCGCCGCTCGCCGTGCAGGCCGCGAAGCAATCCATCAACGGCACCTACTGGCGCGAGCGCGAGTCGTGGCTCGCCTGGGAGGCCGACCTCGCCGCGCCGGTGCTCCTCTCCGAGGACCGTCTCGAGGGCATGCGGGCCGGGCAAGAGCGCAAGCGCGCCAACTTCAAGGGGAGATAGGCCCCGGCATGAAGGCGCTCGCGTTCCAGGAGCACGGCGGTCTCGACAAGCTCAAGTATCAGGTGGTGGCCGACCCCAAGGTCGGCGCCGGCGATGTGCTCGTGCGGGTCAAGGCGGTGGCGCTCAACCACCTGGACCTCTTCGTCCGCGAGGGAATGCCCGGGCTCAAGCTGCCCCTGCCGTTCTGGTCCGGCTGCGATATTGCCGGTGACATCGCCGAGGTGGGGGGCAGCGTGTCAGGCGTGGCGGTGGGCGACCGCGTGGTCGTCAACCCCAACCTGGAGTGCGGGCGCTGCGAGTACTGCCAGAAGGGCCAGCACAGCCTCTGCGTGTCCTACGGCATCCTGGGCGAGCACACGCACGGGGGGCTGGCCGAGTACGTGAAGGTGGACGGCCGGAAAGTGGTCAAGCTCCCGGACGCGGTGACGTACGAGAACGCCGCCGCCTTCGTCCTCGTCAACATGACCGCCTGGCGCATGCTGGTGTCCCAGGCCCGGCTGCGCGCGGGGGAGGACCTGCTCATCCTCGGCGTGGGCGGTGGCGTCTCGTCCGCCGGCGTGCAGATCGGCAAGCTCTGCGGCGCGCGGGTATGGGTGACGTCGTCCAGCGACGAGAAGCTCGAGCGGGCCCGCGCGCTCGGCGCCGACGAGTGCATCAACTACGCGAAGGAGGACTGGGTGAAGGTCATCGCCCAGAAGACAGGGCGGCGCGGGGTGGACGTGGTGCTGGAAAACGTGGGCGCCGCCACCTGGGCGGGAGCCATTCGCGCGCTCGGCAAGGGCGGCCGGCTCGTCACCTGCGGGGGCACCTCCGGACCCATCTGCGAGACCGACGTGCGGCAGGTGTTCTGGAAGCAGATCTCCATCATCGGCTCCACCATGTCCACCAATGCCGAGTTCGCCGCCGTCTTGGGCCAGCTCTTCCGGGGCCGGCTCAAGGCCATCGTGGACTCCGTGATGCCGCTCGAGGACGGCGTGGCCGCACAGCAGCGACTGGCCGAGGGCAAGCAGTTCGGTAAGATTGTCCTCACTCCGTAACCCGGTAGCGGCTTGGCGAGCCGCAGCCCGCAGTGGGAGCCGCAGCCGTAGGCGAGGCGACCATCCAAGAAATCGAGGCGAGCGGATACATGATGGGGTCCGAGCGGAGCGAGGCGAGGCGAGCGGACTCATGACGGACGAGATGACCCGTTACTACGCCGAGCGGGCGGCGGAGTATGACCGCGTCTATTCCCACCCGGCCTGGGCCCGGGACCTTCCCCGGCTCGGCGAGCGGATCGAGGCGCTCTTCCCCGGGCGCCGCGTGTTCGAGGTCGCCTGCGGCACCGGCTACTGGACGGAGCGCGTGGCCCGCGTGGCGGCGCGCGTTCACGCCGAGGATCTCAGCGCCGAGACGCTCGCCCTCGCCCGCCGACGCCCCTACGCCCCCGCCACCGTGACCCTGGCGCGCCACGACGCCTACGTGCCGGGAATCGGCGGATTCGACGGCGGCCTGGCCGCGCTCTGGCTCTCCCATGTCGATCTCGCGCGGATGGACGACTTTCTGGCCGCCTTCCACTCGCGGCTCGAGCGAGGGGCGGTCGTATTCATGTTCGACGAGCGCGACACGCCGGACCGGCCGGCGGCCGCCAGCCGCGTGGACGAGGCGGGCAATCGCTACGAGCGGCGCCGACTCGCGGCGGGAGGGGAGTTCGAGATCGTGAAGAACTTCTTCGACGGCGACGGGCTCGCGCGCCGACTCGCCGCGCATGGACGGGCGTTCGCCTTCGAGGAGCTCGAGCGCTTCTGGATGCTCGCCTACCGCGCGCGCTAGGCGGCGGGAGGCGCGGCCCGGCGGGAGCGGACGGCCTTGGCGAGGTCGGTGAGGACCGGTAGCGTGAGGTCCCAGCCCAGGCAGGCGTCGGTGATGCTCTGACCGTATCGAAGCGGCTGGCCGGCCACGAGGTCCTGCCGGCCGTCCTCGAGAAAGCTCTCCAGCATCACGCCGAAGATGCTCCGGTCTCCTGCCCCCACCTGCTCGGCGATGTCCCCCGCCACGATCGGCTGGCGGCGATAGTCCTTGCCGCTATTGCCGTGGCTGGCGTCGATCATGAGGCGCGGCGGCAGTCCCGCCGCGCGTAGCGCGTCCCCCACCCGGGCCACGCTCGCGGCGTCGTGGTTGGGGCCGGTCTGGCCGCCGCGGAGAATCACGTGGCAGTCGGGATTGCCCCGCGTGGCCACGATGGCGCCCAGGCCCTGCTCGGTCACGCCGAGAAAGCTGTGAGGATGGGCGCTCGAGCGGACGGCGTCGATGGCGATCTGGACGCCCCCGTCGGTGCCGTTCTTGAAGCCCACCGGCATGGACAGGCCCGAGGCCAGCTCCCGGTGCACCTGGCTCTCCGTGGTACGGGCGCCGATGGCGCCCCAGGACACCAGGTCGGAGGTGAACTGCGGCGAGATGGGATCCAGGAACTCGCAGCCGGCGGGCAGTCCCAGCTCTGCCAGGTCGAGCAGCAGCCGGCGCGCCCGGCGCAGCCCTTCGTTGATGGCAAAGCTGCCGTCGAGTCGCGGGTCGTTGATCAGCCCCTTCCAGCCCACGGTGGTCCGGGGCTTCTCGAAGTACACCCGCATCACGATGCAGAGGTCGCCCGCCAGGTCATCGGCCAGGGACTTCAGCCGGCGTCCGTACTCGAGGCCGGCGACGGGGTCGTGGATGGAGCAGGGGCCCACGACGACCACCAGACGGTCGTCCGCACCGCGGAGCACGGCCGAGACCTCGTCCCGGCCCCGGGTCACCGTGGCGGAGCTCCGCTCGCCCAGGGGCACCTCCTCGAGGAGGATGGCCGGGGGCACCAGGGGGCGAAAATTCTCGACGCGAAGATCACGGGTACGGTGCATGCTCTTGGCTCAGGCGGCCATTATGCCTCAAGAAGACCGGAAGTCGAGAGTTGCTAAGTGTCGACCCCCTTTACATTTTCCACACGATCGCGAGGAGCACATCATCCAAGTGCCGATACAATCGCGCCTCGTGGGTGTGGCATCCCCCGTGCTATCACGCACTGGTTGCCAAAAAGGAGCCTCGCTCATGTCCCCTGTCGCCCCTCGCAGGGCCCGGTGGTCCGGGCTTGCGACCCTGCTGCTCGTCATGCTGCTTCCCGGTCCGGCGGTCGCCCTCACACGGACGGCCGAGGTGCCTCAGCCGGAGAGCCTGCTGCTCCTGGGGGTGGGGCTGATCCTGGTCGCGGTGGTTGTGGGCTGGGCGCGACGGCGGCCCAACCAGCGGCCCAGCCAGGACCGCTAGGCTTTCAGAACCAGCGGGGATCGCCCGGCAGGACGGGCACGGGCTTGCCATCCACCCGGATGATGCGGGGCCGAATCGTGGGCACTTCACGGCGACCCAACCCCGCCACCGCCTCGGGCGCGCTCGGATATGCCGCCACCAGCTCCAGGTTCTTGAGGGTCGGCGTGCGCAGCGTGATCTCGTTCCGTTGGAGCGCGTCCATCGCCTCCTTCGGAGACAGCCAGCGCAGGTTGACGATCTCGTGACCGTCCACCTCGGGCTGCTGCCCCACCGGCGCCATGGCGGCAAAGAACCGCGTGTCGAAACGCAGGGGTTGCTCCTCCGGCGTGATCCAGTGGGCGAAGTACGCGAGCTGGTCGGTGGCGAGGGTGAGGTGCTCGGCGCGCAGCATGTCGAAGAAGGCGGTATTCGACTCCTGGCAGTCGGCCCGGTAGCCGGCGAAGCGCTCGCGGTCGGCCTCGGCGATGCGCAGCGGCGCCCCGGTGGGATCATAGGCGAGGAGCACGCCGACCTCCTCGAAGGCCTCGCGGATGGCGCCGATCCAGTAACCCAGGGCCTCACGCGGCCCGAGCCCCCCGCCCAGCCGGCCGGCCGCCCTGGCCGCGGTGAGGCCGGCGCACAGGCGCTCGCCATCGAGGGGGACGTCATCCTGCTCGACCTTGCCCCCCGCGAACACGTAGTCGCCGGCGGCGAACTTGCTCTTCGAGTGACGCTGGATGAGGAGGGTCTCGAGCCCGCCGGCGGGACGGTCCCGGAGCAGCACGAGGGTGGCGGCGGGGGACGGGATGGCGGGCTCGGGCATGGGCGGCGCCGGTCGGCGCGTCGTGATTGTGACATGACTTACTTGACTCGCCGTAGGAATCCTGCCAGGGTATACGCAGATTTGGGGGGAACGACATGAACGATCCGATGGCGGATCTCCGGAGACACCCGAGGTCCAAGGTGGCCTGGCCGGTGATCGTGGAGGCGGGGGGGCGCAGGTTCGAGCGTCACACCGTCAACCTCAGCCCCATCGGAGCCAAGGTGCGGCTCGAGGAAGAGTTGCCGGTGGGCAGCAATGCCCGCCTGCGCTTCCGGCCGCCTCAGGGTCAGCCGCTCGACGTGGACGCCGTCGTGTGGCGGTCCGACTCCGACGGGCCCGCGTTCTTCTTCGTGAGCGTCGATGACGCCGCGATGAGCCATGGCTGATCTCGCCGGGCGGCCCCGCGGCCGCTCTCCGCTCCGCCCGTAGCCGCACTCCCCCTCGTCCCCGGCACCCGCACGGCACCCCCGCACAAGGAGGCACCATGGGCGCGGAAGCACGGATCAAGGAGCTGGGTATCACCCTGCCGCCCCCGCCGAAGCCGGCGGGCAACTACGTCCCCGGCGTGCGCGTCGGCAACCTGCTCTTCCTGTCCGGACACGGCCCCCTCCACGTGGAGGGCAAGACCCGGCCCCAGGGCAAGGTCGGGCGCGAGATCTCGCCGGAAGAGGGCTACAAGATCGCGCGCGAGATCGGTATCAACCTCCTCGGCTCCACCCGCTCGCTGCTCGGAAGCCTCGACAAGGTGAAGCGCGTGGTGAAGGTGCTGGGCATGGTGAACTCCGCCGACGGCTTCGGCGAGCAGCCCAAGGTGATCAACGGGTTCTCCGACCTGATGGTCGAGGTGTTCGGCGACAGCGGCCGCCATGCCCGCTCCGCGGTGGGGATGGGGGAGCTGCCCTTCGGCATCCCCGTCGAGATCGAGATGGTCCTGGAGGTCGAGTAGCGGGTCAGCCCGCGCCGAGGAGCTCGGGCACGGTCTCGAGCGCCTCGGCGATGCGCGGGCCGTACCAGGTCAGCAGCTTGCCGTCCACGAGGTGGATCCGCCCCTCGCGCACCGCGGGGACGTCGGGATAGGCCTCGAAGTCCCGGGCGTGCACGCGGCGGAACCGATACGGCTCGTCGGGCAGCAGGATCACCTCCGGCGCCGCCCGCGCCACGTCCTCCAGCGTGATCGTCGGGTAGCGCGAGCCGTGGTCGGCGAACACGTTGTCACCCCCGCAATCCGCCAGCATGTGATGCGCGTAGGTGTCACGGCTCAGCGTCATCCACGGCTTGCGCCAGATGGGGTAGAACACGCGCGGAGCCCGACGGCCGGCCAGCCGCGCGCGCGTCTCGCGGTGCCGCGCCTCGAGCGCATCGGCGAGCGCGTGACCGCGCGCCTCCGCGCCCACCACCTCCCCCAGCTCGCGCACGAGCGCGATGCCCTCGGTGACGGTCCGCGGGTAGCTGACGTGGACCATGATGCCCCAGCCCCGAAGGGTCTCCACGTGCTCGCGCAGGTTCTCCTCGACGTTGGCGAGGACGAGGTCGGCGCCGAGCTCACGGATGAGCTCGAGGTTGGGGTTCTTCTCGCCGCCGACGCGCGTCGTGCGCGCCACGCCCTCGGGGGGCTGGGTGCAGAAGATGGTGCAGCCGGCCACCGCGTCGCCGACGCCCAGCGTGAAGAGGATCTCGGTGAGGCTGGGCACGAGCGAGACGATACGGCGGGGTGCCACTAGAGCTTGGCCGCGCGCTCCGAGAGGCGCTCGATCAGCGCGATGAGGTCCTTGAGGTGGGTGCGGAGCTCGGCCTCCGCCTTGCGCGCGGCATCGCCGGAGCCGCTTCCGACCGCCTCCTCGAAGGCCGTCACCGCCACGCCGAAGAGCTTGAGAGTCTGGCGCGTGCCGTCGTCCGCCATCGCGGAAAGCATACCACGCGCTCGACGCCCGGGTATGGCCGCACAATCGCCCTCGGGCCCCCGAAGCCCCGAGGTAGACTTGCGCCATGCGGAAGCGCTCGATGGCGATCGCGACCGGCCGCATGGCGGTCACGGGTCCTGCCGCCGCCGCCGACCGCCTCGCCCTCCATCGGGCCGCGCTCTGGACCCTCCTCGCCGCCAAGCTCGTGACCGGTTGGGGCGTGCAGTGGGATATCCAGTGGCACGTCCTCATCGGCCGGGATACCTTCTGGATCGCCCCGCATGTCATGACCTATCTGGGCGTCACCCTGGCCGGGCTCATCTCCTTCGGCCTGCTCGCCGGGGACACCCTGCGCGGCGGACCGCCCGCGGGCGCCCTCCGGATCGCCGGGCTCGTCAGCACGCGCGGTGTCCACCTCGCCGCCTGGGGCATGGCGCTCACCGTGCTCGCGGCGCCCATCGACGATCTCTGGCATCGCCTCTTCGGGCTGGACGTCACGCTGTGGAGCCCCCCGCACCTCCTCGGCATCGCGGGCGGCATCGTCAATAGCTGGGGCATCCTCCTCATGGCCGGCGAGCTCTATCCCGCCGGACCCTGGCGGCTCGCCGCGCTCCTTCTCGGGAGCGCCTCGCTCTACCGCGGCCTCCACCTCACCGTGGACCCCGCGACCCTCACCGCCTATAGCCGGGGCGGCATCTTCTTCTTCGCCTGGGCAATCCTCTCCGCTCTGGTGCTGCCCGCCGCGCTCATCCCCATCGCGCGGCTGGTGGGGCGCTGGGCGCCCCTGGCGGTGTTGTTCGTCGTGATCATCACCGGCATGATCGGCCTGGAAATCGCGCGGATCGGCTTCCAGACCCTGCAGCCCGTCTCGGTCATCGAGGAGGAAATCGCGCGCGAGCCCGACTCGCCCATCGCGCTCGCCACCGCCATCGCGCGGAAGAACGGCCACGGGCCGGGACAGGTGGGCGGCCTCCTCTACCTCGTGAGCGCGCTGCCCATCTTCCTCTTCTGCATGGTGGACGCGCGCCGGCGGCCCATTACCGCCACCCTCATCTATGCGGCGACGCTCTGCCTCACCACCGCGTGGGCGCTCGGGCATACGCCCGCGTTCGCGCCGCTGGTCCCCGGCGGAGCCGTCGCCGCGATGGCCCTGGTCCTCGCGCTGGGGGCCGGCCTCGCGGGAGGCTCCCTCGCCCTGAGGCTCGCCGACGCCCTCGCGCCCGCTGCCGCCGACCCCGCGCCCCGCTAGCATGGACGACCGCGACACCGAGCCCGTCCGCGGTGACGAGGTCCTCGACGCGCGAGCGCTCGATGCGTATCTCCGGCCGCGGCTCCCCGACGTGATGGGCGAGCTCGAGATCGAGCAATTCCCCGGCGGCCACTCGAACCTGACCTATCTGCTCCGCTGGAGCGATCACGAGTACGTCCTGCGCCGCCCGCCGCTGGGTCCGCTCGTGCCCAGGGCCCATGACATGGGGCGCGAGCACCGGGTGCTCGAGGCGCTGTGGCCCGTGTTCCCGCCCGCGCCGCGCCCCTGGCACCTCTGCGAGGACCCGGACGTGATCGGCGCGCCCTTCTACGTGATGGAGCGGCGGCGCGGCGTGGTGGTGCGCCGCGCGCTGCCACCGCAGTGGGCGGCGGACGAGCAGGCGCGCCGGGCGCTGGGCGAGACCGTGGTGGACACCATGGTGGCGCTGCACGCGGTGGATTTCGTCGGCGCCGGCCTCGGAGCGCTGGGCCGTCCGGAGGGGTTCATGGCCCGTCAGGTGCGGGGCTGGGCCGAGCGCTGGAAGGGCGCCCGTGATCGGGACGTGCCCGCCATCGAGACCCTCGCCGCCTGGCTCGCCGCGCGCGTCCCCGCCCCGCCCGCGCCCACCCTCGTCCACGGCGATCTCAAGCTCGACAATCTCATGGTGGCCGCGGATGACCCGCGGCGCGTGGTGGCGGTGCTCGACTGGGAGATGTGCACGACGGGGGACCCGCTCGCCGATCTCGGCACCCTCCTCGGCTACTGGACCTCCGAGGGCGATCCCTATGCCCGTGCCGAGCACGGCGGCTACGTGAGCGAGCAGCTCGGCTTCCCCACCCGCGACGAGATCGTTGCGCGCTACGCGGCGCGGAGCGGCCGCGACGTGTCGCGCATCGCCTTCTACGAGGTGTTCGCGCGCTACAAGACGGCGGTGGTGGTCCAGCAGATCTACATCCGCTGGAAGCGCGGTCAGACCCGCGACGCCCGCTTCGGGCAGATGGCGCCGCGGGTCGAAGCCCTCGCGCACTCCGCGCTCGCGCTCGCCGAGCGCTCCGGCCTCTAGGTTAGCGGACGGGGCCGCGGAGTCCGGCGCCCCGGAGCGCGGCTTCGCGTCGAAGCAGCTGGCGGATACTCAGGGCGTGCAGCGCCCATGCGAACGGCACCAGAAAAGCGGGCAGCCAGATCCATGGGAGGTAGGCGATGAAGGTCACCGGGGGCTGGGTCATGAAGACCCGGAACGGGGTGGGCGCCGACAGCTGGGCATGCACCACCACGTTGAGCAGGATGAGGATCCCCGCCACGTTCCACCACACCGCCGCGCGGAACGACCAGGCGCGCCGACCGAAGCACTGCCACGCGATGAGCGGCGCGGTGAGCCCCACCACGATGTCCACGTTGCGCCCCTCGAAGGTCATGATGGCGGGAATGGCGCCCACCACGAAGAGCTGCCAGAGAATGAGCTCCATCACGATGCGGAAGGCCTGGGGGTAGACCAGCCAGCCGGGGGGAACCTCGTCGAGCAGGCGCCCGACCGCCGCCGAGCGGCACAGCCAGAGGATGGCGAGTAGCGGCGGCACGAACGCGAGCACGATGCGCGGGGGAATGCGGGCGAAGTCCTCGAAGAGACCGGCGGCCGCGAGCACCGCGGTCACGCCCAGCCAGCCATCCACCGCCAGCGACGCGACCGCCGCCGCGCCCCCGCCGCGCCGGAGCGCCACCGCCACCAACAGCAGCGTCGCCACGCCCAGCACCAAGGCAATGAAGGCGACGGTCAGCCAGACGGGGACGGGGGCGGGCACGCGGGGAGCCTCAGCGGGCGAGCGCGTCCATCAGGTCACGGGACAGCGTGCCCGTGTACACCTCCTCCACCGGACCCTGGAGGCGGATGGACCAGTCCGGGCGCACGTCGATCTGGAGCGTGCCGCCGGGCATGCGCACCGTGACCCGGCCGTGATCGCAGTGCCCGTTCTTCACCGCCGCGCAGGCCACCGCGCTGGACGACGAGCCCGAGGCCAGCGTCCAGCCCGCCCCTCGCTCCCAGATGAGGATGTCCACCTGGTCGCGCGAGACGACGCGCGCGAACTGGACATTGGTGCGGTTGGGAAAGGCGGGATGATGCTCGATGAGGGGGCCGAGCCGGCGTACCAGGGCCTCGTCCAGCCGGTCGGTGAAGACCACGCAGTGCGGGTTGCCCACCGACACCGCGGTGACGATCAGGGTGCGGTCCGCGACCTGCAGCGGCACCTTCACCACCTCGCGCTCGGGCCCGTTCATGGGGATCTCGGGCGCGACGAAGGTGCAGCGGCCCATCTCCACCGTGACCTCGTTCACCCGCCCGTCCTTCACGTGGCACTGGCATTCCACGCGCCCGCCCATGGTATCCACCGTGAAGGTGGGCCGGCGCGCGTGGCCGTGGTCGTGGAGGTACTTGGCGAAGATACGGAGGCCGTTCCCCGATTTCTCCGCCTCGCTCCCGTCCGGATTGAAGATGCGCAGGCCGAAGTCCGCGCCGGCCCACGCGGGCACCAGGAGCAGGATGCCGTCGGATCCCACGCCCCAGTTCCGGTCGCAGATCTTCTCGATCTGGGGGGGCGTGAGCGCCGCCGGCAGATCGGCGCCGTTGATGACGATGTAGTCGTTGCCGAGTCCGTGGCCCTTCGCGAACGGGATCATGTGGGCTCCATGGTGGGGGTGTTCAGGGGCGCCGCAGCCGGTCCATGAGACGTTCGCGCAACGGGCGCACGTCGGATGGCAGCCGGTGCCGCCACCGGGCGGCGAAGCGGGTAAGGGCGGCCCGGCGCTCGGCGAGGTCCTGGGCGGGCGGGCGCGGGGCTCCCTGCCCGGTGCGGGTGCCGCCGCCCCGGTGAAGGAAAGGCGCGCGCACCACCACGCAACGTTGCCCGGCCTCCCGCACCGCGAACGACAGCTCGCGGTCGTAGCCGTGGAAGAAGCCGTAGCCCTCGTCGAAGCCGCCGACCTGCGCGAGCAGGGCACGGCGGAGGAAGAGGCACACGCCGTCCACCGCCGCCACCTCGGTGACGGGCGCGGGCGGCGGCGGCGCGCCCTCCAGGCTCGACACGATGGTGCGCCCCACGTACCGTCCGTCGCCGCGGAGACGCCGCGCGCCGTAGAGACCGGCCAGCCCCACGCCGTCGCCGTCCACCACCGCGTCGCGGAGCCGCGCTAGCCACTCCCCATCGCGGAGCTCGGTGTCGTTGTGGAGGAAGCAGAGGAACTCGCCGCCGGCGAGCCGCGCTCCCGCGTTGAGCGCGCGGATGAGGCCCACGTTCTCCGCGCTCCGCTCGTAGCGCAGCGGGTAGGCCAGGGGGAAGCGGCGGAAATACGCCTCGGTCCCGTCGCTGGAGGCGTTGTCCACCACGCAGAGCTCGAAGGGGACGGTGGTGGCGCGGAGGCTCTCGAGGCAGGCGCGGGTGAGCGAGAGCTGGTTGTACACCACCAACACGACACTCAGGAGCACGGCGGTGCCTCCGTGCCCGGCCGCGCCGGGGGCGGCGTCCCGCCCCTACCGGTTCGCCAGCGGGACGTACTTCAGGTCGAGGGCGCCGGTGTACTCGCCCCGCGGCCGGATCAGCCGGTTGTTCCCGTGCTGCTCGAGCACGTGGGCGGCCCAGCCCGCCACGCGGCTCATGGCGAAGATGGGCGTGAACTGGTCGGTGGGGATCCCCATGGAGGCGTAGGCGGCGCCGGAGAAGAGATCGACGTTGGGGAAGATGTGCTTCTCGGCGGACACCACGCGCGCGACCGTCTCCAGGATCTCCAGCTTGGCGGTGCTGCCGGCCTGGCGGCCCAGCTCCAGCGCGAGCCGGCGGAGATGCTTGGCCCGCGGGTCCTCCACACGGTAAACGCGGTGGCCGAAGCCCATGATCCGCATCTTGTCCGCGATGGCCTTGCGGATCCAGGCCTCCGCCTTGGCGGGATCCTTGATCTTCTCGACCATGAGCATCACCTGCTCGTTGGCGCCGCCGTGCAGCGGCCCCTTCAACGCGCCGATGCCGGACACCACCGCGGAGTGGACGTCGGACAGCGTGGCGGCGGTGACGCGGGCGGCGAAGGTGGAGGCGTTGAACTCGTGGTCGGCGTGGAGGATGAGGGCGACGTCGAAGGTCTTGGTGGCCAGCTCGGTGGGCTTCTTTCCGCTCAGCATGTAGAGGAAGTTGGCGGCCAGCGAGAGCTTCGGGTTCGGGGCCACCGCGGCCTTGCCGCGTCGGATGCGCTCCCACGCCGCCACCAGGGTCGGAATCTGCGCCACCAATCGCATGGATTTCCTCAACGTCGCGTCGTGCGAGTTGTCGGCGGCGTCGGGATCGAAGGCGGACAGGGCGGAGACGCCGGTGCGCAGCACCTCCATCGGGGTGGTCTTCTTCGGGAGCTGGCGGAGCATGGCGAGCAGCTTGGGGGGAAGCCGGCGATTCGCGGTGGCGGACAGCGTCTTGAGGTTCGCCTCCAGCTCCTTGCGATTCGGCAGCCGGCCGTGGAAGAGCAGGAACACCGTCTCCTCGAAGTTCGAGTGCGCCACCAGATCGTCCACGTCATAGCCGCGGTAGACCAGCCGGCCCTTGTGTCCGTCGATGAAGCAGATCTCCGTCGTGGAGACGACGACGTCCTCGAGCCCGGCCTTCATGGGCGGTGCTCCCGCTGCGGCTCCGGCGTTTGTCATGGCTCCCTCGGCACTCCTTTGGACGGTGAATGGGGCGGATCGAAACCGCCTTCTTGTACCATAGGGTAGGAAGCACTTCAACCCTGCCCCGGGCCCGTGGGCGGGTAGAGTAATGCGGTGACCGAGCTCGACCCCGGCGTCATCGATTTCTACGACCGCCATCCCATCAGCGCGCCCCAGGTGCTCGACGCGCTTCGTCGCCAGGGCAAGGTTGGGGGCCGCCTGGCGCCCGACGACCTCTACGCGCTCGACCAGGACCACTACGGCGGCCTCGCGGCAGTGGAGGCCCTCGCGCGCCGCGCCGGCATCGGACCCGGCCGGCGCGTCCTCGACGTGTGCGCGGGGCTCGCCGGTCCCGCGCGATTCCTCGCCGCCCGCTTCGGCGCGCGCGTCACCGCCCTGGATCTCAATGCGGGGCGGTGCGCGGGCGGCGCGCGGCTGAGCCGGCTGGTGGGGCTCGAGACCCAGGTGCGGCCCGTCCGCGGCGACGCGCAGGCCCTGCCCTTTCGCGACGGTGCCTTCGACGCCGCCATCAGTCAGGAGGGCCTGCTCCACATCCCTGACAAGGGGGCGGTGCTGGGCGAGTGCGCGCGCGTGCTGGCCCCCGCGGGTCGCCTGGCCTTCAGCGACTGGATCGCGACCTCCCGGCTGGGCGACGGCGAGCGGCGGCGGCTCACCGTCTGGATGGCGGCGGTGAACGTCCAGAGCATCACGGGGTATGGCGCGCTCCTCGCGCGCGCCGGCTTCGCGGGAATCGAGGCGGAAGATCTTTCCGGGGAGTGGATCGGCATCCTGCGCGAGCGCTTCGCCATGTACCGTCGCCTGCGCGCCGACACGGTGGCGCGACTGGGAGAGGCCCGCTACGAGGAGTACTGTCAGCTCTACGGCTTCTTCGTGGGGCTGGTGGAGGCGGGCAAGCTGGGCGGCGCGCGCTTCAGCGCGAGAGCTGTCGAGGAGCTGCTTGACCGCGTCGCGCCCGCCCACCGTGGCGCCGGTAGGTACCGCCACCAGCTTCCCGCCCACCGCGCCCGTCACCCGCGCCTTGATCTGATTGCGGCCCTGGGTCAAGGTCACCGCCATCTCGGTACGGCCGTCGGCCAGAGCGTAGCTGCCCGAGGCGGCCGCGGTCAAACCCCGGCCCTGATAGTCGAGATCGTTGCTCGTAACCACCCCGTTGACGATGCGGAAGGTCGCGGTCACCGAGTCGAAATCCAGCGGACGCAGGGGAGCGCCCAGCTTCCCGGAGTCGGCCAGCGCGCCGATCACACCCGCCACGTTCAGGAGACCGCGCAGGAGGCCGAGCGCCTCACGCCCGACCACGCGGCCCCGGCCGAGGCGCAGCCGGCCGGCGCCGTTGAGGGTCCGTGTCGGCTCGCCCGCCTGGAGGGTGAAATCTCCGGTGAGGTCGAGCGGGCCCGTCGCCGCGAAGCCCGAGCACAGATAGTCCACGAGGATGGGGCCCAGCTCCACTCCCTTGACCTCGACCTCCTTGAACGTCACCGGTCGCGTCGCGCCGGTGAGCGCGGTGGACAGGCGCGCCGACACGCGGCCGCCCGCCGCCTGGGCGGTGAGCGGCGCGCTGTCGAGCTGGCTCAGCTTGAAGGCGACGGGCACGCGGACACCCTCCAGACTCAGCCGCCGGTCCACCGGCGGAGGGCACTGGGGACGGCGCTCGCTGAGCGTGAGCCGAGAGGTGGTGAGCTCGCCCTGCGCGAACGGCTGGGTCAGCGTGCCGCCGAGCCGGAGCCGGCCCGCGACGGAGCCGGCCACGCCGGGCGACGCGAGGAAGGGGCGGGCCAGCGGACCCACGTCGGGAGCGTCGAGGTCCACCACGCCCCGGAGGGGCGCCTCGCCGAGGGGGCGGCCGGCTCCGAGAGCCAGCGTGGCGTCGCTCAGCTTGAGACGCACCCCGCCCGGCGCCAGCTGCGCGGTGCCCGCGAGGGTCAGGGTCTCGCCCGACGGTCGCACGGTGACGTCCACCCCCTCGAGGCGCAGGTCGGTGGCCGAGGGTCCCCGGCGCACGTAGTGGATCACGCCGTCCTTGATGCGCACCTGGGCGAGGACCGCGGCGGCGCCGGCGGCGGGGGCGGCGGCGCCGGGGGCCCGCGGGGCGGGGCGCGCGCCGGACGTCGACGCGCCGAGACTCGCGATGTTGAGCCGTCCGCCGTCCTCGATCACCTCGAGCCGCAGCTTCTCGAGGGTGAGGTCCGACAGCTCCACGCGGCCGGTGAAGAGCGGGCGCAGCTTGATGCCGACGCGGCCCTCCGCGACGGTGAGAAATGGCTGGGTACCGAAGCGCGGGTCCTCGGCGACCTCGAATCCCTTCAGCCGCACCGAGGGCGTGGGAAACGCGCTGACCGAGAACGAGGCGAAGCGCACCGGCCGGCCCAGTACCTGGCTGGCGGCCTGCGCGATATAGGCCTGGACACGGGGGGCGTCGACCAGCCAGGGCAGCGCGAGCAGCGCGGCCAGCACCAGCGCGACCAGGCCCGCCACCGCGACGATCAGCCACTTCAGCGGCGCAGGTCCTTCTTGTCGCCCGTCGAGCGGTCGGCCACGTGACGCGCCGACCGCTCGAGCAGGGAGACCACGTTCATGCGGATCCGAGCGGCGCTACGGGATCAGGAGGACCTTGCCCGTCGTCTTGCGGCCCTCCAGCGCGCGGTGCGCGTCGGCGGCCTTCTCGAGCGGGAAGGTCGTCTCCACCCGTAGATTGAGCTTCCCGTCCCGGATCCAGCCCAGCACGTCGCCGGAGCGCTGGAGGAGCTCCTCCCGGCTGGCGATGTGGTGGTTGAGGCTGGGCCGCGTCACGAAAAGCGAGCCGCCCGCGTTGAGCCGCTGGAGGTCGAGCGGCCCCACCGGCCCGCTGGCCGCGCCGTACAGCGCCATGACCCCGCGCGGCCGCAGCGAGTTGAGGCCCTTGTCGAAGGTCGTCGCGCCCACGCCGTCGTAGATCACGTCCACCCCGCGGCCGCCGGTGATGCGCTTCACCTCGGCCTCGAAATCCTGTGTGGAGTAGAGGATGACGTGATCCGCGCCCGCCTTCTTGGCGAGGGCGGCCTTCTCCTCGGTGGACACGGTGCCGATGACGGTGGCTCCGAACATCTTCGCCATCTGGGTGAGGAGGAGGCCCATGCCGCCGGCGGCGGCGTGGACGAGCGCGGTGTCCCCCTTCTTCAGGGGATAGGTCGAGCGCGTGAGGTAGTGCGCGGTCATGCCCTGGAGCATGGCGGCGGCCCCGTCGCGGAAGGTCAGCTTGTCCGGCAGCTTGACCAGCCGATCGGCAGGCGCCACGTTCACCTGCGCGTAGGAGCCGGGAATGCCGGTATACGCGACGCGATCGCCGGGCTTGAGGTCGGTGACGCCCGACCCCACCGCGGTCACCGTCCCCGCGGCCTCGAGCCCGGGGGTGAGCGGCAGCGGCGCCTTGTAGGTGCCGCTCCGGAAATAGACGTCGATGAAGTTGAGCCCGGCGGCCTCGATCTTCACCACCGCCTGCCCCGCTCCCGCGGTGGGCTCGGCGATCTCTTCCAGCTTCATCACCTCGGGACCGCCCGGTGCATGGACGCGAATCGCCTTCATGGGGATCGTCTCCTGATTGGAAGGGGGTGACGGGGCCGCGCCTGGTGAGAGGCCTAAACCTTGAGGAGCCCGCGGATCTCCTTCACCACGCCGCTCCGCCAGTCCAGGTAGCGCTCGGCGCGGAGGGCGCGACGGGTCTCCAGCATCTTCTTCTCGATCTCCTCGGTCTGGACGGGCGGGCGCTCGATGAAGCGCGCCACCTCGTTCATGTTGTCGTCGAAGAAGGCGAAGACGGGAATGGAGCGGTACATGCCCTGGTTGAGGTACTGGTCCATCAGCTCCTTGTTCTTGTCGCGGAGGAAGATGCGCATCTCGACGTTGGGGTTGCCCTCCACCATCTTGGCCAGCACCGGCACGTTGTAGAGCGCGTCCCCGCACCAGTCTTCGGTGATCACGAGCACATTCAGCTTCTTGCCGTACTTGTCGAGCGCCTGCTTGTCGGCGGGGTCGATCTTGACGGTGTCGAGGAACTCGACGAACTTGTCCTTGTTCGTCCCCATCTGCGCGAGGTACTGGTCGATCGTCATGCCCTGCTTGAACTGCTCCTTGGTGACCATGAGGCTCCTCCCCGCTCTCAGCGCATGGCCGAGAGGTCAACGGTGAACGTCGAGACTTCCTTCTCGTCGGGATTGCGCACCACCAGCGTGAAGCGGCCCTTGCCGTTGAGCCCGGCGGCGGGAAACACGTAGAGGCAGCGCGCGGCGTAGCCGCCGTCCTCGGCCCGGAGTGCGGTGCGCTCGTTCTGGACGAAGGACGGCTTGATCTCGGTCTTGCCGTCGAGGAGCATCGGCGCGTAGAAGCGGGCGAAGTCGGGGCTGCCGCCCTTCAGCGTCACCCACACCGTGAGCTTGCCCCCGGTCTCCTTGACCGCGGTGTCGATCTCCTTGGGCTTGAGCGGCTCGCCCTTGAAGGCGGCGTTCCGGGCCGCGAGAGCCAGGCGATGGAAGGGCGTCATCACGCTGAGCGTCTCGCCGGAGGCGTTGCGGGCCCGCCACTCCCCGCCGAAATCCTCGCTCACCACGCTGCGCCGGCCGACGGCGATGGCGTCCTGCCGCTCGCGGTCCCCGAGGGTGAAGGACGCGGCGGCAGCGGGCTGGCCGATGGTGGGCCAGAGGATGATGCCGAGGGCGAGGAGGATGGCGTAGCGACGCATGGCTCTACTCAGGGAGGCACATTGTAGCACGCCGCCGCGGGGCCTCCCCGGACCCCGCCGGGCTAGTCCGTCTGCACGCGCGACGGCAGCGCCGCCAGCACCGCCCGCGCCTCGCGCACGATCTCGCGCACCACCTCGCCGGCGCCGGGGAGATCGTGGATGAGGCCGACGCTCTGCCCCGCGTGCATGGCGTAGTACTCGCCGGTTTCCTGGCTCAGGGAAGCGGCGTAGACGTCCATCGCCGCGCGCGCCTGGACGAGCGCGGGCAGCACCGGCGCCCCCGACGCCGCGTATTCCGCGTTGAATCGGTTCACCAGGGTCCGCGCGTAGAGGCCGGTGAACACGTCGGTGACGGTGGTGGTGTCGCTGCCCCGTTCCAGGAGCGCCTTCTTCCAGAACTCCGGGGCGCTGGACTCGCGCGTGGCGACGAAGCGCGTGCCGAGGAGCACGCCGGACGCGCCCAGCGCGAGCGCCGCCACCAGGCCGCGGCCGTCGGCGATGCCGCCCGCCGCGATCACCGGCATCCCCACCGCCTCCGCGACCTGCGGCACCAGGGCCATGGTGCCGATGCCGGCCGCCTCGCGATTCTCCCGCTTCACCCACGTGGAGCGGTGGCCGCCCGCCTCGCTGCCCTGCGCCACCACCACGTCCACGCCCGCGGCGGCCACCTCCCGCGCGTCGTCCACGGTGGCGACCATGGCGATGACCTTGACGTCCCGCTCGTGGCAGCGGCGGACCAGGGCGGCGCCGGGGTCGCCGAGGCCGATGCTCCAGACCGGGACGCGCTCCTCCAGGATCACCTCGATGGCGGCGTCCACGAGATCGGGCGGCCGGGTGAGCGGAGGCGGCGTGGGGGCGAGGCCGAGCTCCGCGCGGAACCGGTTGAGGGTCTCCTGCACCGCCCGCACCGTCGCCTCGGGGAGCCGCGCGGGGTCGGCGGGCGGGCGGATGTCGCGGTGCAGCCAGAGATTCACCCCGAAGGGACGCCGGGTGAGCGCGCGCACCTTGCGGATCCCCTCGCGCACGACGTCGACGGGTTGGTTGAGGGCGGCGAGGATGCCGAGACCGCCCGCCTCGCACACCTCGGCCACGAGCTCGGGGCCGGCCACCGCGCCCATTCCGGACTGGACGATCGGATACTCGATCTCGAGCAACCCGCACAGCGCCGTACGTAACCGGTCCATCGGAGCACCTCCGCATCGAGAGTCGCGCCCGCGCCGATTCTAGCGCAATCGGTTGCGAGGGGTAGGAGGCCGGGCTACGGTAAGAGCATGGCGGCGCGACTCACGGTCCTGCTCGTGGGCCTTCTACTGACCGGCTGCGGCTCCGTTTTCCCGAAGGCCAGCCTGGTCGGCGTGAACCGCGCGCTCACCATTCCCGAGCTGCGCCGGGACGCCGATGCCCACCAGGGCGAGCGCGTGGTGCTGGGCGGCGTCATCCTGGCCACCACCCCCAAGGTCGGCCAGACCGAGATCGAGGTGCTCTCCCGCCCCCTCGGCGAAGCCGACTCACCCAGGCGGACCGACCAGTCCGACGGTCGCTTTCTCGTGGTGACGCCCGACTTTCTCGACCCGGCCGTCTATTCGACGGGGCGCCGGGTCTCGGTGCTGGGAACGGTGACGGGCGGTGAGGAGCGCAAGCTCGGCGAGCTCCCCTACCGATACCCGGTGATCCGCGCCGAGCGCATGTATCTCTGGGCGGAGGACCTGGCGCTGGGAGGCTATCCGTACTACGGCTACCCCTTGGTCTACGGGCCGCCCGGATTCTACGTGGGCGGGCTACTGGGGCCCTCGCTTCCCGGGGCCCCTTCACCCGTTCTGGTGGTAGCGCGTCACGGGCGCTTGCCCGTCACCATCACCGTCGAGAACGTGTCCGGGTCCAGGTAGAGCGCCACCACGCGCCGCACGTCGGCGGCCGTGACTCGCGCGATTCGCTCGCGGTAGCGCTCCGGATAGTCGAGGCCGAGCCCCGCCTCTTCCAGTGAGATCAAGAGTCCCGCGACCTTGGAGGAGGTGTCCACGCGGAGCGGGTAGCTCCCGATGAGATAGGCCTTGGCGAGCTCCAGCTCCTGCGGCGTCACGTCGTCCCGGCCGAGCCGCCGCATCTCCTCCCGCACCAGGCGCACCGCCTCGTCCGCGGACTCGTTCCGCGTCTGGAGAGAGACGGTCTGTGAGGCTCCGTGACGCGCGGCGGACAGGCTCGCGTGCACGCCATAGACGAGGCCATGCTCCTCGCGCACGCGGGAATAGAGCCGCGAGGCCGATCCCCCGCCGAGGATGTAGTTCGCCACCACGAGAGCGGGATAGTCGGGCGAATCCTGCCGGATGGCGGGACGGCCCAGCAGCACCGTGGTCTGGGTCAGGGGACGGGTGAGGACGCGGGTCTCGGCGGGCGCCACGGGCGGCGCGATCGGGATCAGGGGCGGCGGCGCGGGCGGCGGCATCCACGCCCCCAGCCGGGCGGCGAGCGCGGCGCGTATCTCCGCGGTGGTCACGTCCCCCACCACCGCGATCACCGTCGCGTCCGGACGGTAGCGCTCGCGGTGGAATCGCGCCACCTGGGCGCGATCGAGGGTCGCCACCGTGGTGAGGGTGCCGGACACGGGGCGCGCGTAAGGATGTCCCGGGTAGAGCAGCGGAGCGAGCGCCCGCCAGGCGACCGATCCCGGGTCCGTCTCCGCGTTCTGGAGCGCGGCCTCGATCTCCGCCACTTTCCGCCTGAGCTCGGGCTCCGGGAAGGCCGGCTGGGTCAGCACCTCGGCGAGCAGGTCCAGGCCCAGCGCGAGGTCTCGCTTGAGCACGCCCACGGACACCGAGGCCCCGTCGCGGCCGCCCCCGCTGCCGAGCGATCCCCCCACGGACTCGATGGCCCGATCGATCTCCGGACCCGAGCGGCGCGCGGTGCCGCGGGTGAGCAGCTCCGCGGTGAGGTTCGCGAGGCCCAGGGACGCGGGCGGGTCCAGCACGGCGCCCGCGCGCACGTAGGCGGTCATCGCCACGATGGGCAAAGCGTGCCGCTCGCTCACGAGGAGCACGATGCCGTTGGGCAGGACCTCGCGATCCGCCAGCGGCGGAGCGGCCGCGGCGCCGGAGACCAGGGCGAGGGACAGCAGCCAGAGGGACACTCGCGCGGCGCGCGTGCTCATGGCTCGAGAGTGAGCCGGAAGCCGCGCACCGTCAATCCCGGCGCCGGCTCGAAGTCCAGCTCGGGCACGTGCACGAAGCCCAGCCGCGCGTACAGGCGCATCGCCACCGCCATCATGGGCGTGGTATGCAGGGTCAGCGCGTCCGCCCCCGCCGCCCGCGCCCGGTGAATGCACGCCTGCATCAGCTCCTCGCCCACGCCGTGCCCACGCTCGGCGGGGTCCACCGCGAGCAAGCGCACCTCCGGCCAGCGCGTGGAGGCGCCGTCGCCGTCTCGAGCCGGAAAGGCCGCCCCGGCCGGATAGAGCAGCACCGCGCCCACGATCCGGCCCTCGCGCTCGGCCACGAGCTGCGCGGCGGGTGTCACGTCCGCGAGCGTGCCCGTGATATTGGCGCGATAGGCTTCCCAGAAGGGCGGCGGTAGCTGGGTCGCGTACTGCTGGTACGCCGCCAGGGTCACCGACTCGATGGCGGGAACGTCCGCCGGGCGCGCGTCGCGAATCGCGAGCGCGCTCATGGCCGGGCGTCCGGGCTCGCGGTACGATCCGCCGCCGGCCAGCGCTGCGGCGCCGCGGGCAGCACCGTTTGCTTGCCCGTCATCCGCTCCACCGCGATCGCGTACAGCGTGATCTGGTCCAGGCGCGGATAGAAGCCGGCCGGGCGCCGCCAGGCGGGATCGCCATACTTGGTCATCAGCGCGCCGAAGAACCGCCGCTTGGCCTCCCGCTCCTCCACCACGCGGATGCGGCCGAACACCACCACGCTCCGATACTCCACCGAGGTGTCGCACTCGAAGCGCCCGTAGGCGAACACCTCGCCCGGTTCGTCCACCTCGAAGCAGACGCGCGCCTCGTGGTCCACGTTGACGCGCAGGTGGCCGCGGACCCCCGCGTTGTGGACCCAGATCTCGCCGTCCCTCCAGACGTAGAGGAGCGGCACGATGTACGGCCAGCCATCCGGGCCCACGGTGGCCAGGCGTCCCGAGAACCCGCGCGCGAGCACCTCGGCGGCGGCGGCCTCCGGCATCGCCTTGTCGGCCCGTCGAATCGGGGCGGAGGGCGTGTCCACGTCACTGGCCGTCGCGCGCGGCCAGCGCGGCGATCAGGTCCGCCACCGCGTCCACGTGGGTGGCGGTGAGCGCGTGGGTCGCCTGCTCGAGGGTGACGAGGGAGCCCTGCGGCGCGTGCGACGCGATGGCGCGGCAGATCCGGGTCATGGCCTCGGGGCTGCGCGTCCCGCACACCACCAGCACCGGCATGGGGAGCCGTCGGAGCGCGTCCGCGGTGTAGCGCTCACGAAACGTCGCGCGGACGTCGCGGACATTGTGCGCGGTATGGGCGACCAGGAACTCCTTCATCGGCGGCGGCATGCGCTCGAAGGCGCCGGCGCCGAACCAGTAGTTCGCCATGATGCCCACCGCCTCGCCGTCGCCACCCTCGAAGGCTGCGATGTAGCGGTCGAACTCCGCCTTGCTCGCGACAAAGGTCTCGGCCTCACCCAGCGCCTCCAGCACGGGAACCGCCACCGGCTCGAAGAGCGCGAGGGCTCGCGGCGTCACGGCGCCCGCCAGCGCCACGCGGAGTGCGATCACCCCCCCATAGGAGTGCCCGGCGAGCACGCGCGGCGTGCCCACCTCCGCGAGCAGGGCCTCCACCAGGCGCGCCGCGTAGGCGTTGTCCGGCGGCGCCCCCGCGGGCGCCGCGCTCGTCTCGCCGTAGCCCGGCAGGTTCGGCGCGATCACGCAAAAGCGGTCGGCGAGCCGCTCGGCCACCCTCAACCAGGCCTTGGACGTGCCCGGCGAGCCGTGAAGAAGAACGACCACGGGTCCCGCTCCATACTGGTCGTAGGCGATGACGTCCGCGCCGGCGGTGAGGGTCGGCATGCGCGCGACTACCCGCCGGGAACAGGCGGGCCGGCGACGGGCGGGGCGGACTCGGGCAGCAGGATGCCGGTGGTCTTGCGGTCGGGCGGGAAGTACGCGCGCGCCACCCGCTGGATGTCGGCGGCGGTGACCGCGCGGATGAGGGGCACGAACTCGTCGAGGAGGCGCCACGAGCGCATCAGCTCGAAGCGGCCGAGCGCGGAGGCGCGCGAATAGATCGAGTCCTGACCCCAGACGAAGGACGCCTCGATCTGGTTCTTGGCCCGCTCGAGCTCCTCCTCCGTCACCGGCTCCGTCTTCACCCGCTCGAGCTCCTCCAGCAGCGCGCGCTCCAGGGCCTCGACGCTCACGCCGCGGGCGGGGCGGCCGGACAGCCAGAAGAGGTTAGGATCGCGCGAGCCATAGGAATAGTCCGCGTCCGCGTCCAGGGCCAGCCGCTGCTCCTGCACGAGCCGACGGTGGAGCCGCGCCGCCCGGCCGCCCGAGAGCACGGTCTCGAGCACCTCGAGCGCGGGTGCGTCGGCCGACTGGTAGTTGGGCACCAGCCAGGTCAACGCCAGCCCGGGCAACGGGACCGATGGGCTGCGCAGGGTGACCCGCCGCTCCGCGCGCGCCGGCGGCTCGACGGCGGTCACCGCGGGCGGCTCGGGCCCGCGTGCGATTGCGCCGAACACGGCGCGCACGCGCTCGAGCAGGGCGGGCGCGGCGAAGTCGCCCACCACCACCAGCACCGCGTTGTTGGGCCGATAGTAGAGATCGTAGAAGGCGCGCAGCTCGACCGGATTGATCCGCGCGATGTCCGTCATCCAGCCGATGACCGGCCACTGGTACGGATGCGCGGAGAAGGCGGTGGCCATGAGCTCCTCGGCGAGGAGACCGTCGGGACTGTCCTCCGTGCGCATCCGCCGCTCCTCCATCACCACCCGGCGCTCGGAGTCGATCTCCATCGGGTCGAGGAGGAGGTTGCGCATGCGGTCGGCCTCGAGACGGAGAATGTCCTCCACCTTGTCGGCGGCGATGTTCACGAAGTAGGTGGTCGAATCCTGGGTGGTGAACGCATTGTCGCGGCCGCCGTTGCCCTCGACGAGGCGCGCGAACTCCCCCTTGCCGTAGGTGGGCGTGCCCTTGAACATCATGTGCTCGAGGAAGTGGGCGAGCCCGGTGGCGCCCGGTTGCTCGTTGCGCGAGCCCACGCGGTACCACACCTGCACCGACACGATGGGGCTGCGCCGATCCTCCAGGAGCAGCACGCGGAGACCGTTGTCGAGCGTGGCCTCCAGCACCGGCGTGGCGGCGCCTCCGGGGACGGCGGCGAGGAGGGCGGCGGCGACCAGCAGGGCCACCGTCGCGACGGCGGCCGGGCGGCGCGACGGGAGCGGCATGCGCGGATTATCCTATGGGCGCGTGGGCGCGGCAACCGGCGGCGGCGCGCCGGCGAGGCGGAAGGCGGGGCGGAGCGCCATCACGCTGACCACGCTGAGGAGAGAGAGCACGGCGGCACCGTAGATGCCGGCCACGAAGGAGCCGGTGAGGTCGCGCAGCCAGCCGGTGACCACCGGCGCCGCCACCGCGCCCGTGAAGCAGATGGTGTTGTAGGCGCCGAAGGCCTTGCCGAGCACGGAAGGCGGGAAGAGCGGCCCGAAGATCGCGTAGGCCGGTCCCCAGCAGCCCCACACGCAGAAGCTCGTGGTGAGGATGAGGAGGGTGACCAGCCACGCCGGCCCGTGCCGCTCGATGGTGAGGCCCATTGCCGCCAGCGACAGCGCGGCGAGGATCATCGCCGCCGCGATATTGACCTTCCGGTGCAGCCCGCGCTCGTGGAGCCGGTCCGCCACCAGGCCGGAGACGAGCAGCCCGACCGGGGCGGCCAGACCCTGGAGGCTCGCCAGCGAGGCCGAGCGCGCGAGGTCGCGCACGCCCACCTCCACGAAGAAGGCCGGTCCCCAGGTGGCGAGGAGGAACTGCACATAGACCGGCATCACTCCGGTGAGCCCCAGCAGCCAGAATTCCCGCGTGCGCAGCACGCGGCGAAATGGCCAGGCGGGATCGGCGGGCGCGGTGGCCTGCGGAGGCTCCGGGACGAACCGCCAGAGGAGCACCACGGACAGGAGCGGGGGCAGCGCGAAGAGGAAGAACACCGCGCGCCAGGGCAACGTCGCACCGAGCGCGCCGGCGAGGACGAGGCCGAGGGTGGTGCCCAGCCCCGCCCCCGAGAAGGAGATACCCTGCCCCAGCGCCATCTTCTCCCGCGGCGTGGTGGCGGCGATGATCACCCGGTCGTTGGAGAAGAGAAAGCCCTGCGAGAGCCCGGTGAGGAGCCGCGCCGCGAAGAGCAGCGTCAGCGAGCCGGCGAGCCCGGTCAGCACCGACGCGGCCACGCCCAGCAGCACCCCGGAGATGAGCATGCGCCGGCGCCCCAGCCGGTCGCCGAGCACCCCCGCGGGCAGCTGCATGCACATGTAGGCGTAGAAGAACGCGGACGACAGCAGACCCGCTTCCGCATAGTTGAGCTGGAACTCCTGCATGACGGGCGGGAGCAGCGCGGACAGCGCCATGCGGATGAGATAGTTCGCGATCCAGACGTAGACGAAGATGGCCCAGACGACCGCGTAGGAGGGGAGCGCCATTGCCGGCGGTCATGGTAGCACGCGGGCGCGGCGCCGCTTCAGCGCGGAGCGCGCGCGAGCCGGCGGGCACGCGCGAAGACAGCGTCGAGCATGGGGCGCGTGAGGCGTCCGGTGAACGTGTTCTGCTGGCTGGGATGAAAGCATCCCAGCAGGGTGATGCCGTCGGGCATGCGCGCGGCCACCCCGTGGCCGAAGCGCGGAAGCGGCCGAGGCACCGCCGCGCCGGCGGCGCGGCGCGCGCGGAGATAGGCGTCCCACCCGATCTTGCCCAGCGCCACCACGACCTTGAGACGACGAGAGGCTTTGCAGCTCCGCGAGGAGATAGGGCTGGCACCGCGACTGCTCGGCGGGGGTGGGCTTGTTGCCGGGCGGCGCGCAGCGCGCGGCGGCGGTGATGTAAGCGCCGCGGAGGGTCAGCCCGTCCTCCCGGTGCGCGGAGGTCGGCTGGCTCGCGAAGCCCGCCGCGTGCAGCGCGCGGAAGAGCCAGTCCCCGCTCCGGTCCCCGGTGAACATGCGGCCGGTGCGATTGCCTCCATGCGCGGCCGGGGCGAGCCCCATCACCAGCACGCGTGCCCGTGGGTCGCCGAAGCCGGGCAAGGGCCGGGCCCAGTAGGCCTGCCCTTGATAGCGCCGCGGTGGTCGCACCGCCACCGACTCGCGATGGCGCACCAGCCGTGGGCAGAGACGGCACGCGACGATGCGCGCGGAAATCGCGTCGAGCGAGGCGTTGTCCTCGCCGCTGACTTCGGGGACAATCACGGGGCGATGATAGCCAACGGAGGGCGACGGTGACAAGCCGCGTACCCACCCTGATCGTCCACGGGGGCGCGGGCGCCGACCCCCACGACGGGCGCGAAGAGCTACGCGAGGGCGTCGCGGAGGCGGTACGCGCAGGCTGGGATCGGCTCGTGGCCGGCGGCTCGTCGCTCGACGCGGTGGAGGCCGCGGTGCGCGCGCTGGAGGATCACCCGCGCTTCAATGCCGGGCGCGGCTCCGTGCTCACGAGCGCGGAGACGGTGGAGATGGACGCCTCCATCATGGAAGGCGACGGCCTCACCAACGGCGCGGTGGCCTGCGTCACCGGGCTCCGCCATCCGATCACCCTCGCCCGGAAGATCCTCGAGGCCGGCCGGCACTCGTTCTTCGTGGGGGACGGCGCGCTGGCGCAGGCTCAGGCCCTGGGCGTGCCGCTCTGCGACCCCGCCGAGCTCGTCACCGCGCGCCAGAAGGAGCGGCTCCGGGCGGTGCAGGCCGGCACCGTGGGCGCGGTGGCCCTGGACCGCGCGGGCGTCGTCGCCGCCGCCACCTCCACCGGGGGCACCTCGGGCAAGGCGCCGGGCCGCGTGGGCGACTCGCCGCTCATCGGGTGCGGCACCTATGCGGAGAGCACGCTGGGCGGCGTCTCCTGCACCGGCGACGGCGAGGCCATCATCCGCGTGGTGCTCGCCCGGCGCACGCTGGACATCCTCAAATCAGTCGATGATCCCATGCTCGCCTGCCGGGTGGCGATGGACGTGCTGACGGAGGAGGGTCGCGGCGGCGGCGGGCTCATCTGCGTGGACTGGAAGGGCCGGCTCGGCTGGGCCCACTCCACTCCGCTCATGCCGGTGGGCTGGGCGAGCCCGGCCTTGGGCCTGGTGGTCGGCTTCTGACCGCCACCGGGAGCGCCTGATGGCGGTCACGCTCGCCGACGTGGAGGCGGCCCGCGCGCGCCTCCGCGGCGTCATCCACGAGACACCCTGCGCGTACTCACAGAGCCTCTCCGACCTCACCGGCGCGCGAGTCTTCGTGAAGCTGGAGAACCTCCAGATGACCGGCTCCTTCAAGGAGCGCGGCGCCGCCAACGTCCTCCTCCAGCTCTCTCCCGCCGAGCGGAAGCGGGGCGTCGTGACCGCGAGCGCGGGTAATCACGGTCTCGCGGTGGCCTTCCACGCCGCGCGGCTCGGCATCGGCGCCGCGATCGTCATGCCGGAGTGGGCGCCGCTCACCAAGGTGACGGCGGCGCGCCGCCAGGGCGCGGAGGTGGTGCTCCACGGAGAGAACTACGACGAGGCCTATGCTCGCGCCCGCGAGATCGAGGCCGAGCGCGGCCTCGTCTTCGTGCACCCCTTCGACGACCCGCGCGTCATCGCGGGCCAGGGCACCATCGGGCTCGAGCTGGCGGCGCAGGTGCCCGACCTCGAGACGGTGCTGGTGCCGGTGGGCGGCGGCGGTCTCGCTGCCGGGACCGCGGTGGCGCTGAAGAGCCGCCGGTCCGGCGTGGAGGTGATCGGCGTCCAGACCGACGAGCTGGCGGCGATGAAGGCGGCCTGGGCCAGCGGCGAGCGCGTCACGGTGCCGCCGGCGCCCACTATCGCCGACGGCATCGCGGTGCGGCGCGTGGGAGAGCACACCCTCGCCCTCTGCCGCCAGTGGGTCGACCAGATCGTGAGCGTCAGTGAAGAAGAGATCGCCAACGCCATCCTTCTCCTGCTCGAGATCGAGAAGACGGTGGTGGAGGGCGCGGGGGCGGTGCCTCTGGCGGCGCTGGTCAACAAGAAGGTGGCGGCAGCGGGCAAGACGGTCGTGCTGGTGCTCTCCGGCGGCAACATCGACGTGAACCTGATCTCGCGCATCATCGAGCGCGGCCTGGTCAAGGACGGCCGCATCGTGCGCCTGGCGGTGATGCTGCGCGACCGCCCCGGCCAGCTCGCGCGGCTCACCGGGCTGGTGGCGGAAATGCGCGCGAACGTGCTCCACATCCTCCACGACCGCGCGTTCTCCCGGGCCCGGCTGGGCGAGACCGAGGTGGAGCTGACGCTGGAAACTTCCGGGCGCGAGCAGATCGAGGCGGTGAAGCGGCACCTGACCGCCGCCGGCTACACGGTGCACGAGATCGTCCGCAACTGAGGGCGAGGTGCTACGATTGCCCTTACCGGATCGGTGTGATGCACTCTCTGTCCGTCATCGTCGAGTGGGACAATGTCCGATACTACGAGGTCGCGCGAGCGACGCGCATGCTCCAGCGCCTCGTGGATCAGCTCGGTGGTCTCGCGGCCGCGCCCGCCGCCCGTCCCCCCGCGGAGATCTTGGTCCTCTATGACGAGGAGGCCATCGACGCGGCCACCGTGAACCGGGCCCTCGACGGCTTCGTCGGGCGCCTCCCCGCCGGCGTCGAGCTCCGGGGCGTGGGCACGCGAGGGCTCCGGTACTACCAGCTCAAGAACGAAGGCGCGCGTCGCGGCACGGGGGAGATCATCCTGTTTGCCGACAGCGACGTGCTGCCCGAGGACGGCTGGCTCGCCGAGCTGCTGATGCCGTTCGAGGACCCTGCCGTGCACGCCGTCATCGCCAACGCGTACATCGACCGCGACAGCCTGTACAGCAAGACGTTCGCGCTGGCCTGGTACTTTCCCGCCCGCGCAAAGGACGGGCCCCTCGCCGTCACGCGCTCCTCCATGGTCAATTCCATGGCGATCCGGCGGACCACCTTCGCGCGCTTCCCCTTCCCCGACGACCGGGAGCTCTACATCCAGCAATGCGTGGCATGGGCCCGGAATCTCCGGGCGCACGGGATCGAGATCCACCGCAACCCCCGCGCGCGCATCGCGCACCCGCCTCCCAGCTTCCTGCGCAGCGCCCTCATCCAGGGACACGACACCATCGTCACGTACCAGCGACGAGCGGGCCGCTCGCCGGCGTGGCGGACGACCTACTGGTCGCTCCGGAGCCAGCTCGCCGGCTCGCTCGCCGCCGTCGTTCGCGACCACCGCGAGGTGGGACTCCCACGCGCGGCCATCCCGCTCGCGCTCGGCATCGCCACGACCTACTACGTTCTCTGGGCGCTGTCCGAGTGGGCGACCCGGTGGCGGCCGGGTATCGTCCGCAGGCTCTACGGCATCTGACGCCACCAGGGATCGGCCCCTCCACCGTCCGGCGCCCGGGCAAACCGCCCGCGGCGGGCCATGAATAGATTCTGCGGCGCGCTCGAGTGGGCGGAGGTGGACGACACCCGCGGGACCCCGTGGGACTCCATGGTCGCCCTGCTCGGGGACGGGGCGCAGGATTGCTCGCCGCGCCCGGGCCGACGCGTGCGGATGGCGGGGTGGGTGCCCGACGGCAAGCCGATGGGTCCCGCGGCGCTACGCACCGCGCCGGGAATCACCGTGCTATTCGCGGGCTACCTCCGCGACCTGCCGCCGACCTCCGCGGGCGAGGCCGACTTCGTCCTGAGCCGCTACCGCGCGGGCGACTGGACGTGGCTCGGCGACGCCAACGGCATCTTCGCCTTCGCCATCGTCGACGCCGAGCGGAATCGCTGCGTCCTCGGCGTCGATCGGCTCGGCATCCGGCCCCTCCTCTACACGCAGACTCCCCGCGGCCTCGCGTTCTCGAGCGACCTGGCGGTGCTCACGCGCTGGCACGACCGCTTTCCGGGCGTCGACTACGACGCTGTCCAGGAGCTGGTCACGGTGGGCTTCCCGCTCGGGGACCGGACCCTCGTCCGGGAGGTGGAGCATGTGCCGCCGGGCGCCTGGGTGGAGTTTGGCCCCACCGGCTCGCGGGTGACGCGGTACTGGTCCGTCGAGTCCCTGCCCGCGCCGCGTCCTCAGTCCACCGAGACCTTCCTCGATGAGGGCCGGGAGCGGCTCCGGCACGCGCTCGGACGGCTCCTGGAGCGATGTGCGGGCGGAACGCTGTGTCTGCTGAGCTCCGGGTACGACTCTCGGCGCATCCTCCTGGAAGCGCACGCGCTCGGGACCCGCATGGACACGATCACCGCGATCGTGCCTTACCCGTGGCGGAAGGGGACCACCATCGAGCCCGCGGTGGTGGGAGAGCTGAGCCGGCGTCTCGGCATCACGAATCGGATGGTCAGCCTCCCCGGAGCGGGCGCACGGAACATGCTGTGGCGCGACCGGGACGCGCGCGACGTCCTGCTCGACGGCCAGGTCGCCGGCCGTGACCACATCTGGTCCATCCCGCTGGTCCGCTCCATTCCGGCGTCGAGCGGGATCAGGAACTTCGACGGGATGGCGGGTGACACGCTCTTCAACAATCCCTACTACTTCGTGTCGCCTTCGGTCTGGGGCCGGTGGCGTCCCGAGCGCGAGCTGCTGGACGCCATCGCCCCGGACGCGGAGCTCGCCGATCGGATGTGGGGCGGGCTCGTCTCGCGCTCCCTGGTCTCGCGGCTGACCGGGGCGCTGAACGCGCTCCCCGAGGGCCCGTACCGGCTCTCGTGGTTTTATCTGCTCGGGCGGACCCGCCGTATCGTGGGCCTGCTCACCTACGGCCTCTTCGGGCTCCGCGTCGAGTCGTTCTGCCCCTATCTCGACAACGACGTGCTCGACCACGCCCATACGATGGATCCGATGCTCAAGGGAGAGCTGCGGATGCAGAAGCTGGCGCTCCAGCGCCACTTCCCCACGATGGCCGACATCCCCTCCTCGCACTCCGCTCCCGCCGAGGTCCCCGCCGCGTACTGGCAGACCGCGGACTTCGCGGACACGGATGCCAGCTGGCGCCTCACCGCCCCCGAGTTCTGGCGTCTCGCGCGCACGCGGTCGCCCGGTGGGCGCCTTCCCCGGATCACCGCCGACGACCTCGCCTTCGCGGGAGTGAGCGCGTTGGGGCTCGGCTTCCTCGGCGGGCGCTGGCGAGAGCCGCGGGTCCGGCACCTCGTCCACGCGCTGAGCGCGATCCGAACGGTGAGCGCGACGACGGAGGATCTGCGCGCGCGCCGGGCGCGTGCCCGGAAGTGGCTCGACCGGGCGCGGTCCGCCGGCTGAGCCCCTCAGGCCTCGACGCGCGCCAGCTCGGCCTCCGCGCGCGCCAACCAGAGCGTCATGCCCATCGCGCGGAGCAGCGACGCGGCCGCCGCCAGCTCGGTGCGGGCGTCGGAATCCCGTCCGAGGCGCCTGGAGAGAATCCCGCGGCCCAGGCGACATTGCGCGACAAGGGGCCGCATCCCGAACCGCTCCGCCAGGTCGATGGCCTCGCCATAGAAGGCCTCGGCGCGCTTGGCGTCGGCCCCCTCGCCCTGCGCCAAGACCTCTCCGCACGCGCGGAGGGCATGCGCCTCGTTGCCCCGTGTCCCGTGCTCGCGCGATAGCTCCAGCGCCTTCGTCGCGTGCTTGAGCGCCCGGTCCCGATCGCCGGCGAGGACCAAGGCCTCGCTCAGCCAGGCCGACCAGAGGGATTGCCTCGCGGTGATCCGGCGGGCCGCGCCCTCCTGCACCCCCTGCTCGAGCAAGGCGATCCCCTCTTCGTGCCGGCCGGCCAGCGCGTACGCGAATCCCAGGCTCGACTCGAGTCCGGCCAGCACGGCTCTGACGTCGCCGGCCCGGCTCAGCTCGAGCCCCTTCTCGAGCACGGGAATGGCCTGGCCGAGGTCTCCCTTTCGCAGATGGAGGACGCCGAGCCCGATCAGCGCCTGGCCCAGGCTGAACGGGTGCTCGGCCGCCTCGGCGAACCTCACCCCCTCTTCCGCATAGGCGAGCGCCTCCGCGAACTCGCCGCGCTCGGTGAGACAGCCGGCCAGGTAGGCTCGGGACGTGACGAACGGCATGCCCGCCCACCCGAAGCGTTCCCGGGCGCGCTCCGCGGGCAGCGAGGCGATGGTCTTCCGCAGGCACTCGATCGCCTGCGGATAGTCCCCCACCCCGTAGTAAGCGAGCCCGAGATTGACGTTGGTCATCTGCAGGGAAAAGTCCCCGACGGCGTCGGCAATCTCGAGGGCGCGATGCCCGGACGCGATGGCGCCCGCCTGGTCGCCGATCCGCCAGAAGTAGTGGCACATGTAGGCGGCGACCCAGCCGAGCCGCCGCTGGTCCTGGAGACGCTCGGCCAGGACCTGGGCCTGCTGGAGATTATCGAAGATGCGTCCCAGCTCACCGACGGCGAAGAACGCGTTCCGGAGGTCGAAGCGGAGATCGACCGCCTGCTCCAGCGTCTCGCGGCTCTCGGGCAAACGCTCGAGGGCGCCCAGCGCGTGCTCGAAATAGGTGATGGCGTCCCGGTTGGCCGAGCGCGCCATCGCCTTGGCGCCGGCCGTGCGGAGGTAGACCACCGCCTTGTCCCACACCTCGCCCCGCAGGGCATGGCTGGACACTCGCTCCGCCTGCTCCGCCAGCCGGTCGGGGTAGAGCCGCTCGATGGCGGCCACGATGCGCGCGTGCAGCGCGCGCCGCCGCTCGTGGAGCAGGCTTCCATAGGCCACGTCGTGGGTGAAGGCGTGCTTGAACGTGTACTCGATCTCCGGGAAGATCGCGGCCTCGTAGAGGAACTCCGCCGCCTGGACGCGGCTGAGGCCCTGGCGAAGGGCGTCCTCGGACAGCTCGGCGATGGCCTGGAGCAGCGGGAACGGAACGTCCTTGCCGATGACGGCGGCGGTCTGGAGGAGGCTCTTGTCCTCGAGCGAGAGCCGGTCGATCCGGGCCGCGAGCATGGCCTGGACGGTGGGCGGCACCTGGATGGCGTGCAGCGGCTGCGCCAGGTGGTAGCGGCCGCGCTCGCCCCCGAGCACGTGCGTCTCGACGAGGGTGCGCACGCTCTCCTCGAGGAAGAACGGGTTGCCGGCGGCGAGCTCGATGAGGAGATGCTTGGCGGGTCCGAGCGTGGGATCGTTGCCGAGCAGCGCTTCCAGCAGGGCGTCGGCGCTGCCGGCGGGCAGCTGATCGATCCGGAGCTGGGTGTAGTAGCTCTTGTTCAGCCACCCATGCTGATACGCGGGCCGGTAGTTCACGAGCAGCAGCAAGCGCGCCCCGGGAATCCCCTCCACGAGGCTGTCGAGCAGGGCCTGGGTCTCGGCGTCGATCCAGTGCAGATCCTCGAAGAGGACCAGCAGGGGCTGGATCCGGCTCTCTCGGAGGAGGAGGTGGCGGACCGCGTCCAGGGTACGCTGACGGCGCTGCGGAGGATCGAGCGCCTCCCACCGGGGGTCGTCGACGGGCGCGCCCAGGATGGACAGCAGGGCCGGCAGGGTCGGCGCCAGCGTGTCCGCCAGCGACAGGAGCTTGCCGGTGACCTTCTCGCCGATCTTCCGCGGATCGTCCTGGTCCTCGATCTGGAAGTACGCCTTGAGGAGGTCGATGAGCGGTAGGTACGCGGTGGCCTTCGCGTACGAAACCGAGCGGCTCTCGAGGATCAGCCAGCCGCGGCAGCGATCGGAGCGGATGAACTCCCAGAGGAGCCGCGACTTCCCCACCCCCGCCTCGCCCACCAGTGCCACCACCTGGCCGTGGCCGGACCGGGCCAGCTCGAGCGCGTGGTGAAGCTGCTCGATCTCGCTGTCACGGCCGACGAAGCGGGTGAGGCCGCGGGCGTTGGACACTTGCAGGCGCGAGCGCGTCGGCCGCGTCCCCACCAGCTCGAACATGGCCACGGGGTCGTGCAGGCCCTTGACCTGGACCGGACCCAGGGGCACCACCTCCACGTATCCCTCGACGAGCCGGAGGGTCTCTGCGGTGAGGGCGATGGTCCCGGGCCGCGCCATCTGCTCCATGCGGGCGGCGAGGTGGGTCGTCTGGCCGACCGCGGAGTAGTCGAGGTGCAGGTTCGTATCGATGGCGCGCACCACCACCTCGCCCGAGTTCAGCCCGACCCGGATCCGCACCCCATCGTCGCCGCCGCGGCGAACCGCCGTCTGCATGGCGAGCGCGGCGTAGCAGGCGCGCAGGGCGTGGTCCTCGTGGGCGAGGGGCGCGCCGAAGAGGGCCATGATCCCGTCCCCCAGGACCTGGTTCACCGTTCCCTCGAAGCGGTGGACCGCCTCCATCATCCGCTCGAGGATCGGATCGATGAGCCGGCGCGCCTCCTCGGGATCGCGGACGGCAAGGAGCTCCATCGACCCGCTCACGTCCGCGAACAGCACCGTGACCTGCTTGCGCTCACCCTCCAGCGCGCCCCGCGAGGTGAGGATTTTCTCGACGAGGTGCCGCGGCGTATAGGTGTCGGGCGAGCTGAACCGCGACGGCCGCGCCGGGGCCACCGGCAACGACTTTCCGCACATGTCGCAGAAGCTATTGCCGGGAACGACGGTGGCGCCGCAGGCGGGACAGTGGTCCGCGAGGCGCGTCCCGCACTGTCGGCAGAACTGGGCGCCCGGGCGATTGTCCGCCCGGCACTGCTGGCACTGCATCACGGAGCCTCCACCGCGGGGATCGCCGACGCGTGGTCAGAGAGTAGCCAGCCCGTCATCCGCGGTCAAGCGGATGCGGCTGCCCACCGGGCCTCAGAGCCGCGAGGCCACCGCGGCGCGAACTCGGTCGGCCAGCTCGCGCGCGGCGTGGCGAAGGTCACCGCCGTCGCCGGACGGGGTGATCACGGGATGAAACACGATGGTGAGGCGTCCGGGACGCGGCAGGAGGCGGCCGGGAGGCCAGGATTCGTGACCACCGACAATGGTGACCGGCAAGATGGGCACGCGGCGAGCGCAGGCCAGCCGGAAGGCCCCCAGCTTGAAGCGCTGGAGCGTCCCGTCGGGACTTCGCGCGGCTTCCGGGAATATCATCACCACATGCCCATCGTCCAGCAGCCTCACCGCCGCGCGCGTGGCGCGGGGATCGGAGGCTTCGATGTCCACGGGAAACGCGCGCAGCCGGCGGATGAGCCAGGCGAGCCCCGGGATGTCGAAGAGACGGTCCCAGGCCATGTAATGGATGGGCCGCCGGAAGGGAATGCTCACCAGCGGAGGGTCGGCGAACGTCACGTGATTGGGCGTGATGAGGAGCGGGCCCTCCGGCGGGATATGCTCGGTCCCCTCGAAGCGGATCCGGAAGAACAGCCGCGCGCTGGCCCACACCGCCGGGCGAAACACGTCAAGGACAGGCGTCCGCACGTCCCGATAGTGCCACGGAGTCGCGGAACGGGACAATGACGGTTCCCGTCCCCCTGGTGATCGCCCACCGGGGCGCCTCGGCGGCGGCGCCGGAGAACACCATCGCCGCCTTCGAGCGCGCGCTCACGGACGGCGCCGACGCCATCCAGCTCGACGTCCACCTCTCGCGCGACGACCATCCCGTGGTCATCCACGACCCGACCCTCGAGCGCACCACCAATGGATCGGGGCCGGTGCGCGGCCATACGATGCGCGAGCTCAAGCGGCTCGACGCGGGAGCCTGGCGCGGAGCCGCCTTTGCCGGCCAGCGACTGCAGACTCTCCAGGAGGTGCTGGAGCGCTTCCGCGGACGGACAAAGTTCTGGATCGAGCTGAAAGGAGGCCCGGATCTCTACCCGGACGTCGAAGAGCGCATCGTGGGGCTCCTGGAGGTCTACGACGTCATCGACGAGGCGCTGGTGCAAACGTTCGATCCCGCGGCGCTCGCGCGCCTCCGGGCCTTTTCCAGGGAGCTGAGCCTGGGAGCCATGCTGGCCCGGGCCCCGCTGGACGTGGAGCGGGATGTGCCCCCGGCTGCGAGCGCGGTCTGTCCTTCGGCGGAGATCCTGGGGCCGCCGGAGCGCGAGGCGATTCGCCGCTCGGGGCGGCAATGCCATGTCTGGACAGTCAACGAGCCGGCCCTGATGGACCGGCTCGTCGATTGGTCGGTGGACGGGATCATCACGGACCGGCCGGATCTGCTCCGGGCCCGTCTCCAGGCCCGAAGCCCCGGCTGATCCGCGCTAGCTAGTCGTCGTCGCCGTCTTCACCGCGAACGGGGCCCCCCACCGGCTGGAGGCGCTTCGACCGCTCGAGGCGGTCCTGGCAGCGCACGCACGTGGTGACCTCGGGCATGGCCCGGAGCCGCGCCGGCGCGATGGGCTCCTCGCACTCCTGGCAGGTTCCATAGTCGCCGCCGCGCAGCCGCTCGAGCGCCTCGGCGAGCTTGTTGGCCCGCTCGACGAGCATGCTCCGGGTGGCGAAGCTCATCTCACGATCCTCGTTCAGCTGGATCAGATCCACCTCATCGGCCAAGGGGGTGTTGTCCCCGAACACGCCGGGGAACTCCTCGAACACCACCGCTCCGCCCATCCGGCGAATCCGGCTGACGGTTGAACTCAGCTCGGTCTCAAGCCGCTTCTTGATCTCGTCCATCTCTCTATCCTCCTGGGTATCGGGTCTTTACCCGTCCCTGCGTTGGCCATGGGGAATGCAAGCGGCATGCCCGGATTCTCGAAGCTTGGACTCCCCGTAAGGCTTCGATATTCAAGATTACCCCCAGGGCAAAAGGGATTCAGGAGGGCGAATTTCCTACCTGGATCAGGGAGAAATCCCCCTGAGCTGCCAAACTTTGTGGCCGGAACGACTCCCCGGTCGATCGGTAGCGGTCAGGGGCGGCGAAGTCGCTCCAGGGCCGTGAGGAGTTCCCCTAAGGTGGAGATACCCCGGCGCCCAAGGAGTTCGAGCAGCCGGACAAGCACCTCAGCTGTGGCCAGAGCGTCGCCCAAAGCCGAATGGCGGGCAAGTATGGTCACACCCAGCCGTTCACTCACCGCCTCGAGTGAGTGCGACACGTCCGAGCCATGGACGAGAATCGAGATCAGCCGAGTATCGAGCACGGTGCGGTTCCCGGCCAGACGAGGCAGTCCGAGTCGTAGAGCCTCCGCCTCGAGAAACTCCAGGTCGAAAACGATCTCGTGGCCGACCAGCGGCGCCTCCCCGGCGTACCGGAGGAACGCCGGCAGGACCTCCTCCATCGGCGGGGCGGCGGCCACCATCGCGTCGGTGATGCCGTGGAAGCGCGTGCTGGCAGCCGGGATCGGGCGCCCTGGATGGATCAGCGCGTCGAAAGCTTCGTGCGCCCGCACCGTTCCCCCGCCCACTCTCACGGCCGCCAGCGAAACCACTCGATGGCCCTCCTGGAGGCGAAGCCCGGTGGTCTCGGTATCGAGCACCACGAACGTGAGGTCGGCGAGCCGTCGGGCGCGGCCGGCGGCGCCGGCTTCCCGCGCGACGGTATCGAAGTAAGAGAAGTCATACAGTAGCGGGCGGGGAGGTCCGGGCTCGCTGGCTCCGACCCCCGAGGTCAGTCCCGCCGCCGGCCGCCGGGGCGCGTCCACGCCCGGCACGGTTGCGGGCGCTCCCTCTGCGGAGCGCGCGGGATCGCGAATGGCAAGGATCAGCCCGATCACGTGCGCATCGGCATTCGTGAGCGGCGTGACCCCCGCCTCGAGCAGTCCTTTCCCGCGCCGCTCCAGCCCGACCCGGCCGGACACGGGCTCGCCGCGCTTCACCCGCTCGAGCAGACCGGCCACGGGCTCGGGCTCGACGAGGTCGAGGAGCGAGCGGCCCAGCAAGGGCGCGCTCCCGACGAGTAGCTCGCTGGCCACGCGATTGGCCAGGGTGATCCGCCCATCGCCCGTCACCGCCACCACGCCCTCGTCCAGGTCGGCGAGTATGGCGGCGAGTCGGGCCCGCTCCTCCGCGAAGGCGCGCGTCGCCCGGAGCCCCTCGAGGTCCAGTGCACGCCGCGCTGCGGTCAACCGGTCGCCGAGGCGGTTGACCTCCTCCGCGAGGGCTTCCAGCTCATCCCCGGTCTGGAGCGCGATGCGGTGGTCCGGATTCACGGTGGCGATGAGCTCGGCTCCCCGCCGAATAGCGTGGAGATGACCTACGAGCGCACGGCCGAGCCCATGGGCGACGAGAGCCAGGTAGCCCATTAGCGTCAATCCACCGATCGCGAGCGTGAGGGCCAGCGTAACAGGGTCCGCGAGCACCCCACGCCGGTAGAGAAGGTACAGCGCGGCGGCCGCGACCACGGTGGGCAGGGCGAAAAGCGCGAGGACGCCCGCGAGCAGCCGCCTTTCGAGGCTTCGACGTGCCATGGGACGATTCAGCTCACGAGGTTGGTCTGGAAGCGGTCCTCGAGCATCCGCTGCAGCCAGCCCACCGTCTTGAAGGCCTCCTTGAGAAGGAGACGGTCCGACTTGCCGAGCCGGCCGGGATCGATCCAGTTGTCCGGGTCGAGCCCGGCGTCGAGCTGCTCGAGCTGATGTCCAAGCCGCAGCCGCGAGACGACCTCGAAGGCCTGGCGGAGATCACGGGCCTCCTCGACCCTGATGGCTCCGCGAGCCTCCGCGGCGGCCAGGCGGTCGAGTGTGCTGGTCTCGGGAACGCCGAGCGAAAGCGCGTAAACCCGAAGAGCCTGGGTGACGGGGAAGATGGCGCCCGCCTTGAGGTCCAGCCGGCCCCGGAGCGGGCCGGACCGCGACACGGCGAAGCCTCCGAGCAGACCCAGCGGCGGCCGGCGCTCCAGCGCGTCCCGCGCCATGAAGCTGAGGAACAAGTGCGCGGAGGGGGCGCGTTCGCACAACCAGCTCCGCAGAGTCCCCGCGAGCGCCTCGTCGCCGGCCAAGGGGCGGAGATCGCAGTACAGCGAGGCAAAGAGGAGGCGCTTGGGCTCCGGCGTGTCGATCCAGTCGGCGAACTCCCCGAGCCAGGAAGACAGGGGGCGACGCCAGCGGGGATTCGACGCCATGAACCCGCCGGGACAGGGCGGAAAACCGAGGCGGGCCAAGGCGGCTTCCGCCGCCTCAGCGAATCGCGTGAAATACGCTTCCGTGTTCCCCACGCGGTCGGGCGCCGGATCCGCATAGACGAGTCCATTGTCCTGGTCGGTTCGGAGCGTCTGCTCGCGCCGTCCCTCGCTCCCCACCGCCAGCCACGCGTACGCCACCGGCGGACGGCCGACCCCCTCCCGTTCCAGCGCCGCCTCGACGAGCGCGAGCGTGCGGCGAACGAGACGGTCGTTGAGCTCGGCGATGATACGACCGATTTCCACGGCGCCCACGCTCACGCCCGCGAGCCAGCCCACCACACGCTGGAGCCGCGGCGCCGTTGCGATCAGCGCATCCAGCGACTCGGCGGTGTCGATTTCGCGCGCGAGACCCACCGGGTGCGCGGCCTGGAGGCCCAGCAGGTCGTGACTCGACACGACGCCGATGAGTCGCCCTTCCTCGACCACTCCCAGGTGATGGAAGCCGCCACGCGTCATCTCAAGCAAGGCCTCGAAAGCCCGGACCGCCGGGCCGACGGACCGCAGCGGCGAGGACATGATCCCCGCCACCGGAGTGTCCCCGGGTAGCCTCCGGGCGACCACACGACTCCGCAGATCGCGGTCCGTCACGATGCCGAGGGGGGCTCCGGTGGCATCGGCGATCACGACGGAGCCGATGTCACGCTCCGTCATGAGGCGGGCTGCCTCGGAGACGGGCGTCGCCGGGGCGCAGGTCACGGGCGGCCCCTTGATGAGGTCGCGGGCGCTCCGCACGAACAGGGGCAGGTCGCCCCGCGCGCCGCCCAGACTGTCGAGCCCGGGCGGGCCGCTCACACGGTAGGCGGACCGCTCCGCCCGCGAAGCCGCGCGGCGAGCGCGGAGAGCACCAGGTAGGTCGCGCCGGAGAGGTTGGCCAGCGCCACGAGCGCGAGGGCCGTGATGAGGAGCACCATGATCCGACCGACCAGGTGGTCGGCGCCCGCTTCGGGAGGCAGCTGCGGCCGCACGGCGAAGAAGGGGGTCAGGACGGCGACGGGGGCCAGCACCACGGTAAGGACCAGCGCAAAGGCGGCGCGTCCCGTGCGCTCGAGAGGCGACTTCGTGAGACTTCCGCGCCGCTCGATCCGCACCCAGAGGGCGACCGTCACCCCAAAGGCCAGGACGAGGCTCGCGAGAAATGCGCCCTGAGACAGCCAGCGCAATGCCGCCGCTCCATAGGCGCCCACGAAGAGCCCGACGCCGAGCGCATTGATCGCAGCCAGGACCAGCACGTCTCTAGACTAGCCCAGGTTCGGGCCGCCCCAGCTCCCGAGGAAAAGCCGCATCCCGAACCAGATAACAGCGTAGAGCCCCAGTGCCAGCCAGCGGAGCCGGGTCTCGGATGTTCCATTCGGCACCAGCTTCCGGATGGGCCAGATCAGGGGGCGGGTCACCACCCCGAAGAACCAGAGGAGCCGGCTCTCGGGCTTCCGGCTGAACCGTGCCACCAGGATGTGAAGGACCAGATAGACGCTTGCCGTGTAGGCGAGAAACCAGAGAAGCACGGACAGCCGATAGATGAGGTCGCTCATGGGGCACGCGGGGGCGGAGAGGCAAGCCTCCCCGCCCCCGCTCACTTCCCGACGCTCAGTGCTGGCCCAGCCCGATGCCCTGCGCGGACCGCGCGGTGGCCTGGCCGGACTTCGGATAGCGCACCGACACCACGAGGTCCTGGACGGACTTCGGCGGAGGCGCGGTGAGCAGCGAGACGATCCAGATGGTGAGGAATCCCGCCGGCAGCCCGAAGATGGCCGACGCGATGGTGAGCGTCCCGTACCACTGCAGGCCGTAGAAGCGGCTGCCGATCATGTAAAAGGTGGTCACGCCGAGACCGACGATCATGCCGGCGACGGCGCCCGCCTTGTTCGCCCGCTTCCACCAGATGCCCATGACCAGCGCCGGGAAGAACGAGGCTCCGGCGAGGCTGAACGCCCAGGCCACCAGCTCGACGATGAGAGAGAGCCGGAACGTGGCCACCCACGCCGAGATCAGCGCGGTGACGATGAGGAGCACCTTGGTGATGGTGAGCCGCTTGGTGAGGGACGCCGAGGGGTCGATGACGTTGTAGTAGAGGTCGTGCGAGATGGCATTGGCGATGGTGAGCAGCAGGCCGTCCGCGGTGCTGAGGGCCGCGGCGAGGCCCCCCGCCATGACCAGCCCGGTGATCACGAAGGGCAGTCCGGCGATCTCCGGTGTGGCGAGCACGACGAAGTCCGTGCTCTTCACGACGAAGTCCGCCCACTGCACGATGCCGTCTCCGTTCTTGTCCACGACGTCGAAGAGGCCGGCGGGCTTCCAGAGGGTCACCCACCGCGGCAGCTCGGCGACCTTGCTACCGACGAGCTTGGCGTAGATCGCGAACCGCGCGAAGGCCGCGTAGGCCGGCGCGGTGAAGTAGAGCAAGAAGATGAAGAACAGGGACCACGCCACCGAGGTGCGCGCCTGGCGCACCGAAGGCGTGGTGTAGTAGCGCGTGAGGATGTGTGGCAACCCCGCCGTTCCGACCATGAGGCAGAAGGTCAGGGCGAGGAAGTTCCACATCCCGATGCCGGTGGGCACAGTCAGGTAGTAGCCGAACTTGGCATCCTCGCTCGGTGCAGGCGGCCGGGCCTGGGCGAGCGCCGCCGCCCGTACCCCCGTCAGCCTGGCCCGATCCGACTCCGGCAGCGCGGGATCCTTGAGCTTCTCGGTGGCCTCGTCGGCGTCCTTCTTCCAGAGCGCCCGCGTCTCCTTTTCCTTCGCGTCCTTGGTGATCTCGATGGCGCTGGTGTTGTTTCGCTGGAGCAGCTGGCCGTAGGTGAGCTCGGGAATCGGGATGGAGAAGATCTGCCACGAGAGGTACACCACCGGCACCAGGTAAGAGATGATGAGGATGATGTACTGGGCCACCTGGGTCCAGGTCACCGAGCGCATCCCGCCCAGCACGGAGCAGAACAGCACGCCGAGGAGCCCCACGAAGACGCCGACATTGAAGTCGAGCCCGATGAATCGGGAGACGATCAGGCCCACCCCCGTCACCTGCGCGATCAGGTAGGTGAAGGAGCAGGCGACGGCGGCGATGACGCCGATGATCCGCGCGGCGGTGCCGCCGTAGCGGGCGCCAAGGAAGTCGGGAATGGTATAGGCACCGAACTGGCGGAGATAGGGGCCGAGGAAGACCGCGAGAAGCAGGTATCCGCCCGTCCAGCCCATGACGTAGGCGAGGCCGGCAAAGCCCTGGGCGGACAGCGCGCCACCCATCGAGATGAAGGACGCCGCGGACATCCAGTCCGAGCCCGTGGCCATGCCGTTATAGAAGGCGGGCACGCCGCGGCCGGCGACGTAGTACTGGTCGGGATTGGAGGTCCGGGTCACGATGCCGATGAACACGTAGATGGCGAGCGAGAGCGCCATGAAGATCCAGCCGATCCACCGGTTGGGAAGCCCGAAGAAGATCTCGCCGATGCCGATGAGGATGGTGACGGCAAGAAACGCGACGGTATAGATGCCGAAGAGCTTGTCCAGGCTCATGGTCTAGGCCTCCTCCTGGATGCCATACTCTTGGTCCTTGGCGTTCATGAGCTTGGCGTAGACGGCGATCTCGATCACGAAGATGGCCAGCGAGCCCTGGGCCGCCATGTAGTAACCCATGGGGAATCCGAGCACGGTGAACTGGTTGAGCCAGCTCGCCATGATGCCCGAGATGATGTAGGTGACGACGAACCAGATGACGAGCAGGATCGTCGTCAGCCGGACGTTGTAACTCCAGTATTCCTCTTTCTCTCGTTCGGTCAGATCGGCCATGGTCCCCTCCGTTGGGTGGCAATTGGCTGATTGTCCCCGGTATTCCGGGCGACGAGGCGGGGCGGCGGCGCGCGAGGGACGGCTAATGGTCTTCGGAGCGAGCCGGCGGGGCTTCAGACCGCGCGTGGGTCCGAGGACGATCGACCATCCAGTCCTCGGTCGAGCGAGAAGATCGCCCAGCCCGGCTCGGTGCCATCCCCATCTTCCGGTCGGGCTCCACCCGACCAGATGATGGCAGGCTTGGCAAGCGGCCATGGGCCTCGCCGCGCGTCGACCCGGGCGCGCACGCCTTCCGCGGATGAACCCGCGTCGAAGGTGAACGCGCCACCGACGAACGGAGTGCCGAAGTCCACCGAAACGAACACGAAGAGCCAGAAGGCGAGCCGACGCGCTCTCATCCGATGTCGAGCATTAGCACGGAGTGTGCCAGGCCCCTCGACCATTCCAACCAGTTAATTTCATGAGCTCGACGCGGCCGTCTGCACACGATCCTTGGTATCCGCACCATGGCGGCTTGGTATCTCTACCCTGACGCAATGAGTCAGGTGCGATCCCAGGAGTCACGCCGCGACATTTTCCGACCGCTCCGCAATGAAGCCAATAGAATGTCGTGGCTCGTGCCTTTCCTGGAGACGCTCAACTCGTGACTGAGATCAAAGCGCTGCCCGCCTACACCATCCTCCCCTTCGTGGCCATGCTGCTGAGCATCGCCGTCCTGCCGCTCTGGACGCCGCACTGGTGGGAGCGCAACCGGAACAAGCTCCTCGTCTCCGCGGTCCTGGGCCTCCCGGTGCTCGTGCTCTATCTGGCGCGCCGGCCCGCCGCCCTCGTGCACATGGGCGAGGACTACGTCTCCTTCATCGTGCTGCTCGCCGGGCTCTTCGTGATCTCGGGCGGTGTCCTGCTCCGCGGCGACCTCAGCGCCACCCCGCTCGTCAATTCAGCCTTCCTCGCGGTGGGGGCCGTCCTGGCCTCCGCGGTGGGCACCACCGGCGCCTCCATGCTGCTGATCCGCCCCCTGCTCCAGACCAACCGCGAGCGAACCCGGCGCAAGCACACCGTGGTGTTCTTCATCTTTCTCGTCTCCAATGTCGGCGGCATGCTCACCCCGCTGGGCGATCCCCCCCTGTTCCTCGGCTATCTCGAGGGGGTCCCCTTCACCTGGACGCTCCGGCTCTGGCCCCAGTGGCTCCTCCTGACCGGCGCCCTGCTCCTGACCTACTTCGTGTGGGACTCGATTGCCTACGCGCGGGAGCCGCTCGCCGCCCTGCGGCTCGACCGCGCCCAGATCGAGCCGCTCCGGCTGCGCGGGTCTACCAATGCGGTCTGGCTGGCGGGAGTGATCCTGGCGGTGGCCTTCCTGCGCGCGCCGCTCCGGGAGGTCGCCATCGTCCTCCTGGCCGCGCTGTCGCTCTGGCGAACGCCCGCCGCCATCCGGCGCGCCAACGGCTTCACGTGGTATCCGATCATCGAGGTCGCGGTGCTCTTTCTGGGGATCTTCCTCACCATGATTCCCGCGCTGGAGCTCCTGCGGCTGCGGGGTGGTGAGCTGGGGGTCCGGACGCCGGCGCAGTTCTTCTGGGCGGCGGGGGCGCTCTCGTCGTTCCTCGACAATGCGCCGACCTACCTCGCCTTCCTGGCGCTGGGACAGGGCCTGGGGCTGGCCGGTGAGGTGGTCGGGGTGCCGGCAGCCATTCTCGCCGCCATCAGCGTGGGGGCGGTGGCGATGGGGGCGAACACCTATATCGGGAACGCCCCCAACTTCATGGTGAAGTCGATCGCGGAAGAAACCGGGGTGAAGATGCCGAGCTTCTTCGGCTACATGCTCTACAGTGGGGCAATCCTGATCCCGCTCTTCGTGCTCGTGACGCTCCTCTTCTTCTGAGCTTTGCCCGTCTTAGCTTGGCTTGGCCGCCTACTCTTCCTCGCCGTACTGGTCCTTGAGGCGCGCCACCACGGTGGGGTCGGCCAGCGTGGTGGTATCGCCCAGCGCCTTGCCCTCCGCGATGTCGCGGAGCAGCCGCCGCATGATCTTGCCGGAGCGGGTCTTGGGGAGATCGGCGGCGAAGATGAGGTCGTCGGGACGGGCGAGCGCCCCGATCTTCTTGCTCACATGCCCCTTGAGCTCGTCCATGAGCTCCTTGGAGCCCTGATGGCCGTCCTTGACGGTGACGAAGGCGGCAATCGCCTGCCCCTTGATCTCGTGCGGTCGCCCGATCACCGCCGCCTCCGCGACCTTGGGATGATCCACCAGGGCGGACTCCACCTCCATGGTGGAGACGCGGTGGCCCGAGACGTTCATGACGTCGTCCACCCGGCCGAGGAGCCAGAAGTAGCCGTCCTCATCCTGCTTGGCTCCGTCGCCGGTGAAGTAGATGCCCGGGTACTTGCTCCAGTACTGCGCCTGGAAGCGCTGCGGGTCGCGGTAGATGCCGCGCAGCATCCCCGGCCACGGCTTGGTGAGGACGAGATAGCCGGCCTTGGCCGGCTCGCCCTTGTCATTGACCACCTGAGCCTCGATACCGGGGAAGGCCTTGGTGGCGGAGCCGGGCTTGAGCACGGTGATCCCGGGGAGCGGGGTGATCATGATGTGGCCCGTCTCGGTTTGCCACCACGTGTCCACCACCGGGCAGCGCCCGCCGCCGATGACCTTCCAGTACCAGACCCAGGCTTCGGGATTGATGGGCTCACCTACCGATCCCAGGAGCCGGAGGGTCGAGAGGTCACAGCGGTTCGGGTACTGGTCGCCCCAGCGCATGAAGGTGCGAATGGCGGTGGGCGCGGTATAGCAGATGGTGATGCCGTGGCGCTCGATGACGCGCCAGAAGCGGTCCTTGTCGGGGAAGTCCGGGGTGCCCTCGTACATCACGGTGGTGGCGCCGTTGGCGAGGGGCCCGTAGACGACGTAGGAGTGCCCGGTCACCCAGCCGATGTCGGCGGTGCACCAGTACACGTCCGTGTCCTTCAGGTCGAAGACCCAGTTGGTGGTCGCATACACGCCGGTGAGGTAGCCGCCGGTGGTGTGCTGGATGCCCTTGGGCTTGCCCGTCGAGCCCGAGGTGTAGAGGAGATACAGCATGTCCTCCGCGTCCATCTTCTCCGGCGGGCAATGGGCGGGGGCGTCCTTCACGAAGTCCGTCCACCAGATGTCCCGCCCCGAGACCATCGGAACGTCCTGCCCGGTGCGCTTGAGCACCACCACCGTCCTGACGTCGGGGCACTCCTTGAGCGCGGCGTCCACGTTGAGCTTCAGGGGCACGATGCCGCCCCGGCGGTAGCCGCCGTCGGCGGTGATCAACACCGTGGATTCTGCGTCGTGAATGCGGTCGCGGACCGCGTCGGGAGCAAAGCCGCCGAAGATGACGCTGTGGGGCGCCCCGATGCGCGTGCACGCGAGCATGGCGATGGCGGCCTCGGGCACCATGGGCATGTAGATGGTGACGCGATCGCCCCGCTTGACCCCATGCTGCTTGAGGGCCGCGGCGAAGCGATTCACCTCGCGGTAGAGGTCCCAGTAGGTCAGGGTGCGGGTGTCGCCGGGCTCCCCCTCCCAGATGAGGGCGGCCTTGGTGCGGCGGGCGGTGGTGATGTGCCGGTCCAGGCAGTTGTACGAGACATTGAGCTTGCCGCCGAGGAACCACTTGGCGTTGGGCGCCTTCCACGCCAGCGTCTTCTTCCACGGCGTGAACCAGTGGAGCTGCTTCGCCCAGCCCTCCCAGAACTTCAGGGGGTTCTTCGCCGCCTCCTTGTAGATGGAGGGACGGTTGATGTTCGCCTTCTTCGCGAAGTCCTTGGGGGGCGGGAACTTCCGCCGCTCCTTGAGAAGGGCCTCGATCGGGGTCGCGCCGCCAGCGGGCTTGCTCGCCATGGGAAACCTCGCCTGATTGGGAGACTCGGTCGCGTCGCCGCGCCGGCTATCTTCTAAACCATCCCTCTTCGAACTGCAAGGGCCGGCCCCGCCTCAGCCGGAGCGCGGTGCGTCGCCGCCCTCCGCGGGCGCGATACGCCGCAACCCGTAGCGCACCATCTTGTCGGAGAAGTTCTTGGGATCCATGTCGGCGTGCTTGGCGGCGGTGGTGAGCTTTCCCCCGTGGGCGTCGAGGAGACCCGCCACGTAGGCGCGCTCGAACTCCTCCACCACTCGCGCCTTGGCGTCGCGAAACGGCAGCGAGAGGTCTACCGCCGCGGGCGCGCCGCTGGGGGCCAGGAAGCGCTCCACCCCCGCAAGCACGTCGCCCTTGGCCACGATCACCGCGCGCTCGATCACGTTCTCCAGCTCGCGGACATTGCCCGGCCACGGGTAGGCGAGGAGGGCCTGCCGGCTCTCCGGCGCGATGCCGCGCAGGCTCTTCCGGCAGCGTCGGTTGGCGGACTCCAGGAAATGCTCGGCCAGCACCGGGATGTCCTCCGGCCGCTCGCGCAGCGGCGGCACCAGGATGGGCATCACGGCGAGGCGGTAGAACAGGTCGCGACGGAACGTCCCGCGCTCGGCCTCCGCCTGGAGGTCCTTGTTGGTGGTGGCGATGAAGCGGACGTCCACCTCCACCGGCCGGTCCGAGCCCACCGAGGTGACCTTCTTCTCCTCGATGGCGCGCAGGAGCTTGGACTGCAGATGCAGCGGCATCTCGCCGATCTCGTCGAGCAGGAGGGTGCCACCGTTGGCCATCTGAAAGAGGCCGCGCCGGTGCTCGCTGGCGCCGGTGAAGGCGCCCTTCCGGAAGCCGAAGAGCTCCGACTCGAACAGCTCCGCCGGAATGGCCGCACAGTTCACCGCCACGAAGGGCCGCTCGCGCCGTGCGCCCGAGAAGTGTATGGAGCGCGCGAGCAGCTCCTTCCCCACCCCGGTCTCGCCGTGGATGAGGACGGTGGTGTCGAGGTCCACCACCGATTGCACGAGCTCGAACACCGCCTGCATGGACGCCCCCCGGGCGACGATGTTCTTGAAGGTGAAGCGCTCCTGGTTGCGGCGGATGGTGCGACGGCTCGCGGACTTGAGCTCCTGGAACTCGATGGCGCGGCGGATGACGAGGAGCAGCTCGGCGACCTCGAACGGCTTGACCAGGTAATCCTCGGCCCCCAGCCGCATCGCCTCCACCGCCGACTCGATGGTGCCGTAGGCGGTCATCACCACCACCGCGAGGTCGGCATGGTCGGCCTTCACGCGCCGGACCAGCTCTACCCCGTCCATGCCGGGCAGCCGCTTGTCGGTGAGGACCACGTCCACGTCCTCCACCTTGAGAGCGTCGAGCGCGTCTTCCGCACTCGGCACCGGGAGCACGTCATAGCCGGCCAGCTCCAGGGTCCGGTGAAGCGGCCGCAGGAACACGTCGTCGTCTTCCACCAGCAGGATCTTCCGCTTCATGACTCCCCTCCCGTGGCGATGGGATGGACCGCCGCCGCCGGCAGCGCGATGCGGACGCGAGTCCCCCCTCCCGGCGTGCTTTCGACCGTGATGTCGCCGCCGTGCAGGTCGACGATCTTCTTGACGATGGACATGCCGAGCCCGGTGCCCGACGGCTTCGTGGTGAAGAAGGGCAGGAAGATCTTCTCGCGGTCCTCGGCGCCGATGCCCACGCCGGTGTCGGACACCTCCACCACCACGCGGTCGTGATCGGCGCGCAGGTCCACCACCACCCGGCCGCCGCCCGCGCGCGGATCGATGGCCTCCAGCGCATTCTGCAGCACGTTGGCGAAGACCTGGCGAAGCTTCTGCCCGTCGCCGACCGCCACCAGGTCCCGATCGGTTCGTCCATACGTGACCGTGATGTCGCGCGGGCGCCCGGTGGCGGCGGCCGACTCCACCACCGGATCGAGGATGCGCATCACCTCGTACTCCGCCCGCTCCAGCCGCGTGTCGCGCGTGTAGTCGAGGAGGCTGTTGATGATCCCCTCGATCTCCCCGATGCCCGCCAGGATGGCGCGCGCCATCTCCTGCGACAAGGGCCGCGCGTCGAGATCGTCGGACGAGAGCAGGTTGGTCGCCATCTTGATCCCGCCCAGCGGGTTGCGGATCTCGTGGGCCACACCCGCCGCCATCTCGCCGAGCGACGCCAGCTTCTCTCGCTGAATGAGCCGGCGCTGGGTCTCCACCTGCTCGGTGAGGTCGCGGAGCACGCCCACCGTGCCCATGAGCTGCCCGCGCGCGTCGAAGATGCAGCGGACGGCGAGGTGAGCGGGAAACGTCTGCCCCGCGCCGGTCACCCCGGCCACCTGCCCGCTCCACCCCGTCCCGCCCACCACCGCTCGCGCGATGGCGGGGGCGGCGCGGCGGCGGTCGTCGGGGCCGAGCAGATCGGCGTAGCCGAGACCGGTGAGCCCGCGATCGCCCAGGCCGAGCAGTCGCTGGCCGGCGGGATTCATGGTAACGAGCCGCCCGTTGACGTCGGCGGTGAAGATGCAGTCGTCCACGCTCTGGACCACAGAGGCGAGCAGGCGCTCGCCGCGCCGCACCTCCTCCTCGCTGACCTTGAGCGACTCCTGCATCTGGTGGAAGGAGGCCACCAGCTGCTGCGCCTCGTCCTTGGAGATGGTGAACCGGTCCTCCACGATCATGCGCGCGGCGGCGGCGCCCAGGGGGGCGGCGAGCAGGCGCTCGAACCGGATGCGCAGCTCGAGCAACTCCGGCACCGAGAGATCGGTGGGGGACTTGCCCCCGAACAGCTCCCGCGTGATGGCGCGCGCCTCTTCCTCGCCGACGAAATGGTGAACCAGCCGCTCGATCTCGGTGGGCGACAGGATGGCGGGCGCGCCCGCGCCGCCCTTGTCCTCCCCGCGCGCGCCCACGAAGGCGGCGGCCTGGGCCCGGTCGTCCCCGCGCTGCTCGGTCAGGAGAGAGACCAGGACGAAGAGCCCGGCATTGAGGAAGAGCGACCAGAACACGCCGTGGCTCAGCGGATCGAGCCCCTCCAGGCCGAGAAAGGCGGTGGGCCGGAACAGGCCGAGGCCGAAGGGGCCGTCGACGAGGAAGGTCGCCGTCAGCACCCCCTCCCTCTCCAGCGCGGGGATGATGAGGGTGTAGAGCCACATGAAGAAGCCCGCCGAGATCCCTGCGAAGGCGCCCTGGCGGTTGCCACGCCGCCAGTACAGCCCGAGGAGGATGGCGGGCGCGCACTGGCTCACCGCCACGAACGACAGTAGTCCCATCTCCACCAGGAGGAACTGGCCGCGCTCCAGCCGCGCCCACATCAGACCCAGCGCCACCACTCCCAGCATCGCCAGCCGCGTGTAGAAGAGGGTGATCCAGTAGATGTCCTCCATGCTGCGGCGGCGCAGGAGCATGGGCAGGATCACGTCGTTGGTGATCATCTTGGAGAGCGCGAGCGAATCGACCACGATCATGGCGGTGGCGGCGGAAAATCCGCCGAGGAACACCACGATCGACATGAGCCGGTGGTCGAAGTGCAACGGCAGCCGGAGGATGAAGCTGTCCGCCTGCGCGCCCGCCTCCGGGAACACGGAGAGCCCGGCCAGCGCGATGGGCAGGACGAAGAGGTTGATGAGGAGGAGGTAGAGCGGAAACGACCACGACAGGGTCCGCACGTCCCGCTCCTGCGCGTTCTGCACCACCAGGACGTGGAACTGGCGGGGCAGGAACATCACCGCCATCATCGAGATCACGAGCATCGCCGCCCAGCGCGAATAGGAGGCGGTGGGGGGCTGGTCCAGGGTGAGGAGCCGCGACCAGCCGGGGTGCGCGGTGGCGCGGCCGAAGAGATCACCGAAGCCGTCGAAGAGCCCCCAGGTGACGTACACCCCCACGCAGAGAAAGGCCACCAGCTTGACCACGGACTCCACCGCCACCGCGGTCATGAGACCGGTCTGGTGCTTGGTGAAGTCGAGGTTGCGCGCCCCGAACAGGATGCCGAACAGGGCGAGGGTGCCGGCCACGAGCACGGTGGGGTCGAAGATGTCGAGCACGGACGCATCCCGCATGATCATGGTGAAGGACACCGATACCGCCTTCAGCTGCAGCGCGATGTAGGGAATCATCCCGCCCACCACCAGCAGCGCCACCAGCATCCCCAGGGGCGCCGACTTGCCGTAGCGGCTCGAGATGAAGTCCGAGATGGACGTGATGCGCTGCTCCTTGGCCACCCGCACCAGCTTGCGCAGCAGCACCGGCCACAGGAGCGCGATGCACGCCGGCCCGAGGTAGATGGTGAGGAACTCCAGCCCCCGGTTGGCCGCCAGCCCCACGCTGCCGTAGAAGGTCCACGCGGTGCAGTACACCGAGGCGGCGAGCACGTAGGTGAGCGTGCGCAGCCGGCCGCGGGCCATCCAGCGCGACCCCGTCTCGGCGAGGGTAGCGACCACGAAGAGGAAGACCAGGTAGGCCAGGACGACCCCGAGGAGGCTGCCCTGGGAGAGCCACATCAGGCCGCGTCCTCCGGTCCCCGCGGCCGCCGGGCTTCCAGCACGAGGAGGATCACGATGGCCGCCCACACCCCGAAGAGGTAGAGAACCATCACCGGGATGCCGAGGAAGAGGACGGGGCGATTGGCGATGGACAGGAGCGGCCAGACCAGGCAGGCCCCGAAGAGCAGGAAGCTGGCGACCAGGCGCTCCATGGCCCTCATTGGCGTGGCGGGATTATACTCCCTCAGCGGGACGGCGAATCGGGGGAGGGCATTCCCCCGGCGGGGGGTCCGACGAAGCGGCGTAGCACGAGATCCCCGAAGTCCGCCTCCAGCTCCGCCGCCACCGTGTCGGCCACCTCCTCGGGACTGCCCGCGCGCTCGACGTCGGCATCCTGGCCCCATCCCTCGAGGTACGCCTCGGCCTCGGTGGCCCCCTCGCGCATCGCGAGCGCGTCGATGAGGTCCTGGAAGCGCGGCGTGAGGGCCACGCGTACCGTCCGACCGTCACCCTCGGCCTCCACCAGGGACGGGATATCCTTCCAGCGGACGATACGATACCGCGCCATCCGTTATCGGCCCCCCGCGTCGCGCATCATGGCGCCCATTCTATCCAAAACGGCTCCGTTGCCTTGACAAAGCGCAACCCCACCCCTACGCTCGGCCTCGGGAGGATCCTCAATGATCGACGTGCAGACGGCGGATCGGGAGCTCCAGACCTATATCCGCCCGCAGACCTTCCCGGTGGCGATCCGGATGCTCAAGCCCGGCGAGCCCATTCCGGACCGCGCGCGCCGTCCCGCGCGGGACTTCAAGAAGCTCAGCATGTCGTGCCAGGTCATCGACATGTCGCGGCGCTACGGCTGGATGATCGCGCTCACGCGCGAGGACCACATCTGCTCGCTCGGCATCACCGCCATCGGCTTCGACCGGCCCCTGCCCATCTACAACGTGGGCACGCTGTGCGAGGGCATGTACACGGAGACGAAGGAAGCGGGCGCGCGCTCCGAGGCCGCCATCGACAAGTTCGCGCCCGGGGAGTACGAGACCCTGCTGGTGGCGCCGCTGGACCGCGCCACCTTCGAGCCGCATCTGGTCTGCGTCTATGCCAATCCCGCCCAGGTGATGCGGCTCACCCAGGCCGCGCTGTGGAAGCGTGGCGGCCGTCTTACCTCCTCCTTCGAGGGGCGCGCGGTCTGCGCCGACATCATCGTCACCACCATGAAGACCGGGGAGGCGCAGGTCATCCTCCCTTGCTCCGGGGACCGCATCTTCGGGCAGACGCAGGATCACGAGATGGCCTTCGCCATCCCGTGGGCGCGGATGGAGGAGATGGTGGAGGGCCTGCGGGGCACTCACAACGGCGGCATCCGCTATCCCATCACCCAGTTCATGGAGTACGAGGCCAAGCTGCCGCCGCGCTACATGGAGGTGAACAAGCTCTGGGACGCCGAGAAGGGCAAGAGCGCGCTCACCAACCGGGACCGCGTGGTGGCCGCCTACAAGCGCTCGTTCTCCGACCGCGTGCCCGTCTATCCCATCGTGGCGTCGTTCGCGGGCACGCTGGACGGGCTGAGCATCGAGGAGTACTGCACCAACCCCGTCAAGGCCATCAACGCGATGATGAACTACTACGAGCGCTATCAGCCCGACGTGGTGCTCGCCTACAACGACCTCGCCAAGGAGGCGGAGGCCTTCGGCTGCGGCGTGAAGTACTCCGACTACGTGGTGCCCTCCATCGAGACCCACATCCTCGAGGACAAGGCCTCCCTGGCCCGGCTGGTGATGCCCGATCCCTACCGGACGGGGCGGCTGCCCGGTTTCCTCGAGCAGTGCGAGGCGCTCGTCAAGGCCAAGCCGCCGGCGGCCACCGGGGCGGTGGCGGTGGGCCCGTGGACCATCGCCATGCTGCTGCGGAACCCGGAGATGATGCTGCTCGACACCTTCGAGGATCCGCAGTTCATTCACGACCTCATGCGGATCGCCACCGACTTCTCGAAGGTGTGGGGCGATGCCATCGTGAAGACCGGGATCGGACTGTCCTACTCCGAGCCCACCGCCTCCATCAGCTTGATCTCGCCCGACAACTACCGCGAGTTCATCGCGCCCTATCACAAGGAGCTGGTGGACCACTTCAAGGCCAAGAAGGTGGGAGTGACCACCCACATCTGCGGCACCACCTATCCGATCTACGAAGACCTGATCCAGTGCGGGTTCACCACGGTGTCGTTCGACCTCGATCAGCAGGCCGATCCCGCGCTGCACGTGGACCAGCTCACGCGCTTCATGGAGGTGGTCAAGGGACGCGCGGTGGCCATCGGGAACGTGGATGCCACCAAGTTCGAGAAGACGACGCGGGAGGAGATGGAAGCCGACGTGCGGCGCTGCATCGATGCCGCCGCCCGGCACTCCGGCTTCATCCTGTCGACCTCGTGCGAGATCCCCCCGCGGTCCAATCCCGAGATCGTGAAGTGGTTCATGGACGCGGCCCACGACTACGGACGCTACGAGCGCGTGCTGGGCTGAGCGGCGCCGGGCGGCGCCAAAGACGAAGGGCGCGGTGGGAATCCCACCGCGCCCGGGCTGGCTAGGCTCGAGACCGGTCTACCAGCGGAACGGCTTCTTGGACGGCGGAACGCCATAAGCGCCCCGATCCCCGCCGCCGCCGCCGGGACCACCGCGACCACCCCCACCGGGCCGGCCGCCGCGACCGCCCCCACCGCGCGGGCCGCCCCCGCCACCACCCGCCGGCCGCGGGTTGGAGACGTTCACGGTGAGCTTGCGCCCGTCGAGCTCCTTGCCGTTGAGCTCGGCGATCGCGCGCTGAGCCTCCTCGGCGGTGGCCATCTCGACGAACCCGAAGCCCCGGGACTGCCCCGAGAACTTATCGGTCACCACCGACGCCGACTCCACCGTCCCGCACTGCGCGAAGTACTCGCGCAGCGTCTCACTCGTGGTTGAGTAGGACAGACCGCCCACGTAAAGTTTTGCAGCCATCTGGATCTCCTTGGGGCGACCGCTCGATTCTGACGCAGGCTCCGCAGCGCGAAGACGCTCACCGTCGCCAGGGATGGCGAGTCGAACAACCCGGGGTAGTGTACACCATGGCCCCGGGTCGCGCCACGCGCGAGATCCGTCTTAGCCGCACACCTCGCGCACCTGGGCCGCCGCGTCCCGGCGGGCCGCCTTCGGCTCGGCCGCCCAGTCGATCTTGTCGAGCACGTCCTCGGGCGCGAAGGGCTTCGCGAGCACGCGGAAGCCCTGGAGCTCGAACGGCACGTATTCCTCCACCCGCGTTCCCGCCGGCACCGTCACCACCACCGGCACTCCCGGCGCCACCGTCTCGAAGAGCCGGCCACGATCCGCGCCGGCCAGTCGTAGCGTGCCCGCATCCACCAGCACCGCGGACACCGGTGCCTCCATCAGGTAGCGGACACCCTCGCAGAATGTCTCCGCCATCCGGATCGCCACGCCGCGCTCCAGGCAGGTCATCGCCAGGGAGGCGCCGAGGGTCCGGTCTCGATCGATCAAGAGAATGCGATTCATGTTGTTCCGTCCTTTCGGGTTTCGAACCGCGGGAAAAGAGAGCAAGGCTCGTGCCGAAATGCGCAAGCTCCACTCGGACTCGGAGTTTCAGCTACTTGACGAGCCCCTCAGGATGCTCGGGGTGACAGGATCGGGCACGCTACCCGGCCTCTCCTGACACTGCCGGGGCGCAACAGGGCGGCTCGCGGCTCAGGACCGGAGGGTGTCCGCCGTGATCCCGTAGCTCAGGAGCTTGCGATAGAGCGTCTTGGGATCGATGCCCAGGAGCGCGGCCGCCTTCCCGCGGTGGCCATCCACCTGCTTGAGCGTGGCCACGATGTGCTGCCGCTCCATCAGCTCGAGGCTCCCCGCCGCGCTCGCCGCCGCTGCGGCCGCCGGCGCCGGCCCACTCCCACACTGGATCTCGGCGGGGAGATCGGCGGGCCACAGCACCTCGCCGGTGCCGAGGATGACGCCGCGCTGAATGACGTGTTGCAGCTCGCGGACATTCCCCGGCCACGGGTAGACCTCGAGGCAGCGCAGCGTCTCCGGGGCGAGCCGCTTGCGTCCGTAGCCGGCATTCTGCTCGAGGAAATGCTCGGCGAGCACGCGCACGTCCTCCGGGCGCTCCCGCAGCGGGGGCAACGAGAGCGAGATGGTGTTGATGCGGTAAAAGAGGTCCTGGCGAAACTGGCTCTGCCGGATGGCCTCGGCGAGGTCGCGGTTGGTGGCGGCCACCAGCCGCATGTCCACCGTGCGGCTGCGCGTTCCCCCCACGCGGAAGAACGAGTGCGTCTCCAGCACGCGGAGGAGCTTCACCTGGCTCTCGGGCTCCAACTCGCCGATCTCGTCGAGGAAGAGCGTGCCGCCGTCGGCGAGCTCGATGAGCCCGAGCTTGGAATTCACCGCTCCCGTGAACGCGCCCCTCTCGTGACCGAACAGCTCCGACTCCAGGACCTCGCGCGGCAGCGCGCCGCAGTGGATGGGCACGAACGCCTGTCGCGCTCGGGGTGAGCGCTCATGGATGGCTCGCGCCACCAGCTCCTTGCCGGTGCCGCTCTCGCCCAGCACGAGGACCGCCGAATCGGTGGGCGCCACGCGGTCGACCAGCCGCATGAGCTCCTCCATCTTGGGGCTGGCGGTCACGATGCCGCCGGCGGGGCCGGCGGGGTCGAGCCGGTCGCGGAGCACCACGTTCTGGCGGATGAGCCGGCCCTTCTCCGCCGCCTTGCGGATGAGGATGTCCAGCTCCTCGATGCGCGCGGGCTTGGTGAGGTAGTCGTAGGCGCCCAGCTTCATCGCCTCCACCGCGCTGGACACCTCCTGGAAGCCGGTGGTCACGATGACCTGCGGCGCCTCCGGCATCTCCGCCAGGCGCCGCAGCACCTCGATGCCCTCCATCTTCGGCATCCTCATGTCGAGGATGAGCACGTCGGGGGGATCGTCGCGCAGCCGCTCCAGCGCCACCTCGCCGTCGCCGACGCCCTCCACCGCGTGCCCTTTGCGCGAGAGCTCGCGGACCAGCAGCTCGCGGAGGTTGCGTTCGTCGTCGGCCACCAGGACGCGGATCGGCGAGGTCATCGGCTGGGCTCTCCGGTTGGGACGGGACTGGTGAGGGGGAGCACGACGCGGAACGAGGCGCCCGCGCCCGGGCTCGAGTGGACCTCGATGCGGCCGGCGTGCTCGGTGACGATGCCCTGGGCGAGGGCCAGGCCGAGCCCGGTGCCCTGGCCCGGCGGTTTGGTGGTGAAGAAGGGATCGAAGAGTCGGGGCAGGATCGCCTCGGGAATGCCCGGCCCCGCGTCGCGGAACTCGATCTCCGCCTCCCCGCCGCGCACGCGCGTGGAGACCGTGAGGCGGCCTCGTCCCTCCATGGCCTCCAGCGCGTTGGCGGCGATGCCGAGAAAGACCTGGCGCAGCTGCCCCTCGTTGGCGATCACCGGCGGCAGGGCGGGATCGAACTCGGTGACCATCTCGCTGGAGGCGAAGCGCGGCTGGTGGCGCAGCAGCTCCAGCGTCCGCTCCACCAGCGCGTTCACGTCGGTGGCGCCCCGCCGGCTGCCGGGATCGCGGACGAAGCGGAGCAGGCTGCCGGTGAACTCCTTGCACCGGTAGGCCTCCTCTTCGATGAGCGCGAGATAGCTCGGGAAGTCGCGGAAGGCGTCCAGCCCGGCGAGACGCGGATCGCGGGCGCGCTCCCGCAGCGCTTCCGCGCAGCCGGCGATGGTGGCGAGGGGGTTGTTGATCTCGTGCGCCACGCCTGCCACCAGCCGCCCCGCGGTGGTGAGGCGCTCGGTGAGGAGCATCTGCCGCTCGAGGCGCTTCGGCAGGGTGATGTCCTCGATCAGCAGGATGGCATGGGTGACGCGATGGTGGGGGCCCCGCAAGGGCGCCGCGGTGAGCCGGAGCATGCGCGTCTCCGCCGCCACCACCATCTCCTCCTCGGTCTGGTGCACCTCACCGTCCACGAGCACCCCCTCGAGAAAGCCGCGCACCGCGGCGGCCTTGGCGGGGGGCACGCGGTCGAGAAAGTCGGCGCCGGTGGCCGGCTCGCCGGTGAGCACGGTGGCGCCCTCGCGGTTGGCGCTCACCACCGTGAGGTCGCGATCGAGCACGTAGAGCCCCAGCGGCAGGGTCTCCAGCACCACCTCCACGAAGCGCTTCTGCTCGTCCAGCTCGCGGGTCCGCTCGACCACCATGGCCTCCAGCCGCTCCGAGTAGGTCCGCACCGAGCTGAAGAGCCGGGCGTGCTCGAGGGCGAGCGCCGCCTGGTCCGCGAAGGCGGAGGCGAGGGCCACCTCGTGGACCTGGAAGTGATGCACGTCGGTGCGCAGGGCGGTGAGCGCGCCCAGGGTGCGGCCGCTCGCGACGAGGGGCACCGCGAGCATGGAGCGCAGCCCGCCTGCCACCGCGGGCTGGGGGAAGGCGCGCGGGTCGTTCCAGAGATCCGCGCTCTGCAGCGGCCGGCCTTCCGCGACGGCGAGACCGGTGATGCCCTGGCCTACCCGCACCCGGATCTGGCCCACCCGGGCCGGCCCCTCGTCCAGACTCGCCACCGAGGTCAGCTCGCCGGTGGCCTCGTCGAGCGTGAAGATGCTTCCCGACTGCACGCCCAGCACCTCGCGCGCCTGGTGAAGGATGACGCGGATGGTCTCGCCGAGCTCGAGGCTCTGGCTCACCGCGCGGCCTGCCGCCAGGAGGGCCTCGGTCTCTCGCGCGCGGCGCTGGCTCTCCTCGAAGAACCGCGCGTTCTGGATGGCGATGCCCGCCTGCTCCGCGAAGGCCTCCAGCAGGGTCTCTTCCCGGGAGGAAAAGTAGCCCGGCTCGCGCGAGTAGGCGGAAATCACCCCGATCACGGCGGCGCCCGTCCGTAGCGGCACCGACAGCATGGCGCGAATTCCCTCTCTCTCGTCGATCACGGCGTCGGAGGTGCGGGGATCTCCACGCATGTCCTCCACCCGGAACGGCGTGCCGGAGGCCGCCGCCCGCCCGATGATGCCGGCTCCCACCTTCGTGGACAGCGTCCGCCACTCCGCGGTGCGGGAGCCGTGCGCGGCCACGTGCTCGACGACGTTACCCTCCGCATTGAGCAGGCCGATGCCGCAGCCGGCGCTGCCGATCAGCGCGTTCACCGATCGGCTGATGGTGGCGAGCACGGCGGGAAGGTGCAGCCGGGCGCTGATGAGCCGGCTCGTCTCGTTGAGCGCGCCCAGCGCCTCCGCGCGACGGAGCGTCTCGGCGTGGAGCCGGGCGTGCTCGATGGCGGAGGCCAGCGGGAGGGCCACCTCGGAGAGGATCTCCACGTCTTCCGCGCTGAAGGCGCGCGGGGTGGAGTGGCCCACGAAGAGGGAGCCGATGACCTCGCCCTGGGTGATGAGCGGCGCGAGCACCGCCGACTGGAAGCCGCGGCGCAGGAAGCGCTCGCGGCTCACCGGCGGCAGGCGCGGGTCGGAGAGATCGTCGATCCGGATCGGCGCGCGCTGCTCGGCCACCCACTGGGCGATGGAGCCCGCGCTGGGCAGGCGCATATCGCGCGCCTCCGTGCCGAGGGGGTCGTCGGGGCTCACCACGATGTCGACGAGGCGGAGCTCCTGCCGCTCGCGGTCCAGAAGACCCACGCCCAGCGCGGAGAAGCGGATGAGGCGCGCCACCGCCCGCGCGACCGCCTGGTAGACGCCGGCCAGGTCCAGCGCCGAGCTGGCGAGGGAGGTGACCTCGTTGACAACTTCCAAGCGGCGCGTGCGCTGGTGGAGCTGCCACACCTGGGCCATCGCGAGGCCGAACTCCTCCGGAAAGCCCAGCGGGATCCGGTCGGCGTGCAGGCCGCCGCGGCCGCCGGGACCGAGCAGGACGAAGCGACCCGTGGGCGCCGCGGGCTCGCCGAGGCTCGCGCGCAGCAGGCAGGGCCGCCCGCGGCGGCGCCAGCCCGGTGGAGGCTCGCGCAGCGTCCGGAAGGACACGCCTCGCGCGGGCTCGGCCAGCCGCTGGCCGATCCAGGTCTCCAGCGCCGAGCCCGGCCGCGGCCCCACCGTGACCTGGATGCGGCTGCCGCCCGCGGGCGTGAAGAGGAGGCCGCCCGCCACCGCGCCGGAATCCTCCACCAAGCGGCGGAGGGTCCGGGCGAATCCGGCCTCCGGCGATGCCGCCCGTCCCAGCGTGGCCAGGAGATCCGGGAACAGCCGCCCGATCTTCATCTCCCGGTCCTCACCGTCCTTACGACGGGGACAGCACGCGGCCGGGCAGGGCGCCGGTGTGCTCGCCGCCCTCGACGACCACGCGGCCGTTGACGAGGACGTGGCTGATTCCCGCCGCGTACCGGTGCGGCTCCTCGTAGGTCGCGCGGTCGATGATCCGCGCGGCGTCGAAGGCGACCACGTCGGCGCGCGCCCCCACCCGCAGCACCCCACGATCACCCAGCCCCAGCCGGTCGGCGGGCAGCCCGGTCATCTTCCGCACCGCCTCCGGCAGGGCGATGACCCGCTCGTCCCGCGCATAGCGGCCGAGGACCCGCGGGAAGGTCCCATAGCTCCGCGGGTGCGGCTGGCCGGCGGCCATGGGGCCTTCCACCGCCAGCGACGAGCCGTCGGAGCCGATCATCACGTGCGGGTGCACGAGGGCGGTGCGGAAGTCCGCCTCGTCCAGCTGAAACAGGATGACGCTGCCCTTGCCCGCCTCGTCCACGAGGAGGTCCATCGCCGCCTCCAGCGGGTCCTGCCCACGGGTCGCCGCGATCTCCGAGACCCGCCGGCCCTGGGCATCCGGCCGCGCGACCGCATAGGCGATCATCACGTCCTCCCAGCCGATGCCGCGGCTGAGGATGCCCGCACCGCCGTTGATCTCCGCGCGGATGCGCGCGCGCGCGGCGGGGTCGGTGAGTCGGCCCAGCATGGCCTCGATGCCGCCCTCGAGCACCCAGTCGGGCAGAAGCGTCCGGAGCGAGGTGCTGGACGCGGTATACGGGTACACGTCCGCGCGCACGTCGAGCCCCTCCGCGCGCGCGGCGTCGATGAGGACCAGCGCGTCCTTGACCCGTCCCCAGTGGGCGCGTCCCGCCGCCTTGATGTGGCTCACCTGCACCGGCAAGCCACCCGCGCGCCCGACCTGGATGGCCTCGCGGACGGCCTCCAGCAGCGTCGCGCCCTCGCCGCGGATATGGCTCGCGTAGATCCCGCGCCGGGCCCCCGCGCGCTTCGCGATACCGACGATCTCGTCGGTGGCGGCGTAGGAGCCGGGAGCGTAGATGAGCCCGGTGGCGAGCCCGGCGGCGCCGTCCGCCATGGACTCGTCCATCAGCCGCTCCATGGTGGCCTGCTCGCGCGCGGTGGGCGGCCGGCGCGCGAAGCCCATGGCGGCGAGCCGCAGCGTGCCGTGACCGATGAGCTGCACGACGTTCAGCGCCACGCCCTCGTCCTCGTAGCGGCGCAGATAGTCGCGGGTGGAGCGCCAGGAGAAGTCCATGCCCTCCGGCACGTAGAGGGCGAAGCCGCGGATCTCCTCGTGGAACTCGTCGGAGAGGGGCGCGGGAGAAAAGCCGCAGTTGCCCACCACCTCGGTGGTCACGCCCTGGCGGATCTTGGACTCCGCCCGGCGATTTCCCCACAGCCGCCAGTCCGAGTGCGAGTGGATGTCGATGAAGCCGGGCGTCACGGTGAGCCCGGCGACGTCGAGGGTGCGGCCGGCGCCCTCGTGCGCGAGATCGCCCACTGCCTCGATGCGATCGCCCGTGATGCCCACGTCCGCGCGCCGCGGGGGCGCGCCGGTGCCGTCGATGACGGCCCCGCCGGCGATCTTGAGGTCAAACACGGGGCGCCTCCCGGAAGTCGAGGACGGACTCGCACCATGCGGCGGCGCCGAGGAGGCGCGCTTCCGCGAAGACGCCCCCCACGAGCTGCAGCGAGAGGGGCAGGCCCTCCCGCGCGATCCCGCTCGGCAGCGCGATGGACGGCATGCCGGCATGGCTCCACGGCGCGCAGAAGTACGGGTCACCGGTGGACTCGAGCCCGCGCGGCGCGGGCCCGGGAGCGGTGGGGGTGAGGAGCGCGTCGTAGCGCAGGGCGGTGGGCGCCATCTCGTCCCGGAACCGACGGAGGTGGCCGCGGGCGGCGAGGAAGTCCACCGCCCGGATGCCCTGCCCGACGGTCAGGGCCTCCCGGATCTTGGGCGGATACTCCTCGGCGAGCCGCGGGAAGTTCGGCGCGTGATAGGCGGCGGCCTCGGCGCGCACTACCACCTGCCCGGAATCGTGGAGGCCCGCGAAGGACGACGGCAGGGGCACATCGATGAGGGTAGCGCCGGCGGCGGCCAGGCGGCGCATCACCTCGCCCAGGTGCTCGACGTTCTCGGGCGCGGCGCGCTCGACGAGGGCGCGCAGCACGCCGATGCGCGGGGCGGGCCCGGGGCCGGCTCCGAGGCCGGCCAGGTAGTCGTCCACCGGATGCGGGACGGACAATGGGTCGGCGCGGTCGGGCCCGGCGAGGATCTGGAGTGTGAGCGCCACGTCCTCCACCGCCCGCGCGAAGATGCCCACATGGTCATTGCTCCAGGAGAGCGGCACGACGCCGGCGGCGCTGATGCGGCCGTGGGTGGGCTTGAAGCCCACCACCCCGCAGTAGGCGGCCGGCCGCAGGACCGACCCCACCGTCTGCGAGCCGAGGGCCAGCGGCACCATGCGCGCACCCACCGCCGCGGCGGAGCCCGAGGATGAGCCGCCGGGCGTGTGCTCGGCATTCCAGGGGTTGGGGGTCGGGCTCGGGTCCATCAGGGCAAAGGTGGTGGTGGTCACCTTGCCGAGAATCACCGCGCCCGCCGCGCGCAGGCGCGCCACCGAGGCGGCATCGGTGCCGGGCTGGCGATGCGCGAAGGCGTTCGCGCCCGCGCGCGTCGGCATGCCGGCCACGTCGAAGATGTCCTTGAGGGCCACCGGCACGCCGTGCAGCGGACCGACGAAGGCGCCCGCGGCGGCCTGGGCCGCCCGCTCGCGCGCCGTCCGCCGCGCGCCCTCGCGGTCGAGGTGCACCCAGGCCTTCACGGTGGGCTCGATCTTGTCGATGCGCTCGAGCAGCGCCTCGACCCACTCCACTGGATCCATCTGGCGCGCACGCACACGTCGAGCACCTTCAGCCGCGGTAAGGGAAGCGAAAGCGGATTGTGTATTAATGAATGGCCTCCAGGACCTCGGCCACCACCTCGAACCGGCCGAAGGACGGCATGAGATAGGCACCCGCATAGCGGCGGCGGACCTGCGCGATCAGCGCCTGGCCCATGGCGACGCCGGCACGGAGACCGCGCTCGCCCGCCTCCCGCATGCGCGCGCGGACCTCGTCGGGGACGGTGATGCCCGGCACCTCGTTGTGCAGGAACTCCGCGTGCCGCGAGGAGTGCAGGGGCAGGAGTCCCACCACCACCGGCACCGGCGAGCGCGTGCCCGCGAAGAAGCGCTCGAGCACCTCCAGATCGTAGACGGGCTGGGTCTGCACCCAGCGCGCCCCCGCTTCCACCTTGGCGAGAAAACGTTCCATTTCTCGAGAAGGCTCCTCGGCGGCGGGGTTCAGCGCCGCGCCCACGCAGAAGGCGGTGGGCTCGCCCACGGAGTTGCCGGTGGCGTCCAGGCCCGCGTTCATGCTCGCGAGCACGCGGATGAGGCCGATGGCGTCCACGTCGAAGACGGCGGTGGCGTTGACATAGTCGCCGGTGCGCGGCGGGTCGCCGGTCATGGCCAGGATGTTCCGGATGTCCATGGCGTGGGCGCCCAGGAGATCGGCCTGGATGCCCATGAGATTCCGGTCCCGGCAGGTGAAGTGCATGTTGATGTCGAGCCCGGTCGCCTCGCGCACCAGGATGGCGGTGGGAAGCACGGACATCCGCACGCGGCCCAGGGAGCCGTCGTTGATGTCCACGATCTCGACCCCCCGCTCCTTGAGGAGCTTGGCTCCCTGCACCAGCTTCTCGATGTTGTGGCCGCGCGGCGGATCGAGCTCCACCGACACCACGAACTCACCCGCGTCCAGCTTGCGCGCGAGCAGGGTGGGGGGCAGCGTGGTGGCCAGACCGGCGGCGTCGGCGGTCTCCACGGTGGCGCGCGCCGCCCGCGCCGGGGGCGCGGCCACGCGCTGGGGCGCGTGCCGATCCACCGCCTCCCGCATGGCCCGCACGTGCGGGGGCGTGGTGCCGCAGCAGCCGCCGACCATGCGGGCCCCGGCCGCGATCATGCGCGCCGCATAGTCCGCCATGTAGGCCGGCGAGGACAGATACATGAGGCGCTCGCCCACGCGACTCGGCAGGCCGGCGTTGGGCTGGATGACCAGCGGCAGGCCGCCCGCCTCGGGCAGCATGGCCTCGAGCACGTCATACAGCACGCTGGACCCCACCGAGCAGTTGGCGCCGATGGCCTGCACGGGCAGGGCGCGGAGCGCGCGCGCCACCTCCACCGGGCTCCGCCCCAGATAGGTGACACTCTCCTCGGTGAAGGCCAGGGTGGTCACGACGGGCAGGTCGCTGATCGCGCGCACCGCTTCCACCGCGAGCCGGACCTCCACGAGGTCGGAGAGCGTCTCGATGACGAAGCCGTCCACGCCGCCCTCGAGGAGTCCCTCCGCCTGCTCGCGGAAGGCCGCGCGCGCCTCCTCCGGCTCGATGGCGCCGAGCGGGGCCAGGTACTTGCCCAGCGGCCCGATGGAGCCGAGGACGAAGACGTCCCGCCCCATGCTCTCGCGGACGTCGCGCGCGAGCTTCACCCCGCGGAGATTGATCTCGCGCACGCTCGCCGCCATCCCGTGCACGCTCAGCTTGAAGCGGTTGGCCCCGAAGGTGTTGGTCTGAATGCAGTCGGCGCCGGCGGCGATGTACTCGGCGTGGATGCCCTGGACCACCTTCGGCGCGTTGAGGTTGAGCACGTCGAAGCAGGCGTCCAGCGACACCCCGCGCGCGTAGAGCACGGTGCCCATGGCGCCGTCGCAGAGGAGCGGGCGCTCCCCGAGCCGGGTGAGGAAGGGCGCCGCCATCGCTAGGCGCCCGCCGCGCGCGCGGCGCCGGCGCCCCGCGCGCGCTCGGCGAGCAGCAGCGCCACGCGCGCCGCGACCTGATCGGCCCCGAGCGCGCTGGTGTCCACGGTGAGGTCGGCGCGGCGATAGAAGGGCTCGCGCGCGCGATAGAGCGCCTCCACGTCGGCGGGTGTGCGGCCGGCCAGCATGGGCCGCTCGCCCGCGCGCTGGGCGCGCGCGTAGAGGCTCGCAAAGTCGCCCCCCAGCCACACCACCGTGCCCAGCTCGCGGAGCGCCTCCGGCATGCCCGGGCGGCAGGGCAGCCCGCCGCCGGTGGCGATGACGTCACCCCGCTTGAGGGCGAGGAGCCGGACCGCCTCTGCCTCGGCGGCGCGGAAATATTCCTCGCCGTGGGTCGCGAAGATGGTGGGGATCGAGCAGCCCTCGCGGGCGATGATCATGTCGTCGGTCTCGACGAAGCACCGGCCGAGGCGGCGGGCGAGCAGCCGGCCCACTGAAGACTTCCCCGCCCCCATGAAGCCCACCAGAATGACGTTGTCCGCCATGTTCCAGCCATCCTAGCAGATTCGCGCCGAGCCCCGGCGCGCCCGCGCGACCACGTCCTCCATGCGGTAGCCGTAGAGCTGCGGGGGAGTGGCGCCGGCCTCGGCCAGCCAGCAGTCGAGCTGGCTGCGGTGGTGCACCTCGTGCTCGACCATGGCCATGAGGAAGCGCCAGAGCCGCATGGTCTGGCCCTCGAGGTCACGGATCGACTCCTCGAGCCGCGTGTCCGGCACCGTCGCGAGCCGCGCCATCTCCCGCGCGTGGCCGTCCGAAAGCAGCGCCCGAGTGGCCGCGAGCTCGCGCTCCGGCCCGGGATCGAGGTCCTCCGTCCACCGGTCGTCGACCACGCGGGCCACGAAGAAGCGCTCCGCGCCCGCCAGGTGCCGGACGATGGCGCCGCAGCTCCACTCGTCAGGCCGCGGGCGCCAGCCCACCAGGGCCGGCGTGACGCGGTCCACCGCCACCCAGGTGCGGCGCCGCACCCCCTCGAAGTACCGGATGAAGTCGGCGACGGAGCGGATCATGCGGGGTCGCCCTCCGCGCGGTTCATGGGCTCGACGTAGAGCGCGCGGACGACCTCCCACACGCCGGCGAGCACGGGAATGGCGACCAGCGCGCCCACCACGCCGGCGAGCTGGGCGCCGGCGAGAATGGCGAGCAGCACGGCGACCGGGTGCAGCCCGGTGGCGCGTCCCACGAACTGCGGAACGAGCACCTTGCCCTCGACGAGATTCGCGCCCCAGAAGAGCAGGCCCGTCCAGACCCCCAGCATCGGCGAGATATTGACCGCGCTCACGATGCCCAGCACCGCCGCCGCCGGCGAGCCGAGAAAGGGCACCACGTTCAGCGCAAAGGCGATGCCGCCGATGAGCAACCAGTACGGCACGCCCAGCAGCGCCAGCCCCACCGCGATCATCGTCCCCACGCAGAGGCTTACCACCAGCTGCCCGCGCACGTAGCCGCCCATCACGGCGAGCACGCGCGGGGCGAGCGCGAGGGCGTGCGCGCGGGGGCGGGGTGGGAGCATTCGCGCGAGGGAAAACCCGATGCGCTCGGCGTCCAGCACCAGGTAGGCGGCCAGCACCAGCACGAGGAAGAATCCGACCACCGCGCCGAGCATACCCGCCGTCGCGCGCAGCGTATTTTCAAGGAGCACCTGGCCCACCTTCTGGAGGCCGTCGGCCCCCGCGGTCGGCGGGGGAAGGGGCAGCTCCCAGTGGGCCACCCACGCGAGCACGCGCCGGATCAGCCCGCGGGCGTTCTCGAGGTGCAAGGGCAGCTGCTGGACGAACTCCCGCGTCTGCTCGGCGAGGGCGGGAACGAGGAACCGCCCCAGCACCGCGAGCACCAGCGCAAAGCCCGCGTAGACGGCGATCACGGTCACCAGGCGCGGGATGCGCCGCTGGTCACCCCAGCGGGCGGCGGGCAGGATGGCGGCGGCGAGGATGACCGCGGTGAGCAGGACCATCCAGATCTGCCAGGTCTGGACCAGCACCCAGGCGGCGAAGACGGCGAGCGCGACGCGCCCGATGGTGCTCCAGGACAACGGGGTCACCGTCGCACCGTGGCGACGGCGGGCGCCCGCCGGTAGGCGCAGTCGCGCATCCAGCAGCGCCGGCACTGGGTGAAGTAGTGGTCCACCCTGGCCTCGGGCCCGATCCCCACCAGCAGGGTGATGGTCTTGCCCGGCGTCATGAAGCACGCCTCGTTGAGGTGGACGCCGATGGGCTCGCCGTCGCAGAGCTGGAACAGCGCGCGCTGCTCCGCGGTATCCCAGCCGGCATAGCCCGGGCTGATGCGGTTGGTGACCTGCAGCTGCTCGCCGAGGCCGACCTGGCAGAGAAGATCGTTCACGTACTCGGCCAGGCTCTCCACCGCCGCCGAGCCCACGCTGTCGAGCATGACCGCCAGGGGGAACTCTCGCACGTCGAAGAGCGCGCGCACGCGCTCCTCGATGGCGTCCCCCACCGTGCAGATTGCCGCTCCCACCGCGGTGAGCGGGCCCCACAGCCGGTCGATCTGGGGAATGTGCAGCGCCTCGCCGCCGGCCTCGATGAGGCCGGGCCCCTGCCCCGTCACCGCGCGGGCCCGGTAGACCACTCGCGGGTACATGAGGCTCTCGCCGAGCGCGAGCGCCTCGTCGAAGATGGCGCGCACCTCGGCGGTGGGCACGTCGACGCCCTTCTTGTAGCCCTGGAAGCGCAGCACCTCGTCGGGATCGACGCGGAGGGGGAGCCCGTCGAGCACGACGGGCCCGGGGGCCAGGACAGACGGCAGACCGCTCACCGCTTGCGGCGGGCGCGCGCCACCTCGGCGATGAGCCGGATGTGCTCGGGGCCGGATCCGCAGCAGGCCCCCACGATATTGCATCCCGCATCGAGCAGCGCCGGATAGTCCTTGGCCATGGCCTCCGGCCCGAGCTCGTAGGTGGTGACGTCACCCTTGGTGATGGGCAGCCCGGCATTTGGATAGGCGATCAGGGGAGCATCGGTGACCGCGCGCATCTCGCGGATGATGGTGATGGCGCGATCGGGCCCGCGGCCGCAGTTCATTCCCACGATGTCGGCGCCCGCGGCGAGGAGGGTCTTCGCCACCTCGGCGGGACTCTCGCCCCACATGGTGCGGTCGCGATCGTGCTGCTCCTCGTACTGGAAAAACATGGTGGCCATCACGGGGAGGTCCGTCACCGCCTTGCAGGCGGCGATGGCCGCCGTCGCCTCCTGCGGGAACATCATGGTCTCGACGGCGAAGATGTCGACGCCACCCTCGGCGAGCGCCTCCGCCTGCTCGGTGAACGTCTCGAGGTACTGCGCGTCGGTGGCGACGTTGTCGCCCACGCCGTAGTCGGCGGGGACGCAGGAGGTCGGCCCGATGGAGCCCGCCACCCAGCGGCCCGGCGGACACACCGCGCGCGCCAGCCGCGCCCCCTTGACGTTCAGCTCGCGGGTGCGGTCGCCGATCCGGTACTCGTTGAGCTTGAGGCGGGTGCCGCCGAAGGTGTTCGTCTCGACGAAATCGGAGCCGGCGTCGAAGTAGCCCCCGTGGATGCCGCGCACCACCTCGGCGTGCGAGTCGTTCCACACCTCCGGGCAGGCCCCGTTGAGGAGGCCGGCGTCGAAGAGCGCGGTCCCGTAGCCCCCGTCGAAGACGAGGAGCTCGCCCGCCTTGACGCGCTGGACGATTTCCCAGCCGGAGGATCTGGTCATGTGGCGGCGGGCACTCCGAGGAGCTCTTTGGCGCGGACGACGGCGAGGGTGGAGTCCCGGGCGTAGCCGTCGGCGCCGATCTCATCGGCATACGCCTGGCTCACCGGAGCGCCCCCGATCATCACCTTGACCCGCTCACGGTGGCCGGCCTTGCTCAGCGCGTCGATCGTCCGCTTCATCGCCGGCATGGTCGTGGTCATCAGCGCGGAGATCCCCACGATCTGGGCGCCGTGCTCCTCGACGGCGGCGACGAACTTCTCGGGCGCCACGTCGCGCCCGAGGTTGATCACCTTGAAGCCCGCCCCCTCCAGCATCATGGCCACCAGGTTCTTGCCGATGTCGTGGAGGTCACCCTGCGCGGTGCCGATCACGATCACGCCCAGGTCCTGCTGCTCGCGGGCGGCGGCAGTGATGAGGGGCTTGAGGAGATCGAGCCCGGCGTACATCGCCCGCGCGGACAGGAGCACCTGGGGCACGTAGTATTCGTTGCGCCGGAACTTCTCCCCCACCACGTCCATGCCGGGGATGAGCCCCCGGAAGATGAGCTCCTTGGGGTCCATCGAGCGGGCCAAGCCGTCCTGGGTCTTCCGGGCCACCGTGTCCTTGTCCCCGAGAATCAGAGCGCGCGACATGGTGGGGTAGTCGAACTCCTCGGGCGGATCACTCATGCTCGGACCTGGGTGCCTCCGGCCTTGACGGTGGGATGGCCGGCGCGCAGCCACATGCCCATGCCGCCGGCGACGTTGTACCAGCGCGCGGCCATGCCCTCGCGGGCGAGCGCGCTGATGACCAGGCTGGAGCGGAGCCCGCCCGCGCACACCACCGCGGTGGGCCGGCCGGCGGGCAGCTCGGCGAGCCGGCGCACCGCCTCGCCCATGGGGAGATGGAAGGCGCCCTCGATATGCCCCTCGTCCCACTCGAAGGGCTCGCGAACGTCGACGATGAGGAGATCCGCCTGCTCTTCCTTCATGGTCGCCAGATCGTGCACGCTGATCTGTGGCACCTGGTCCACCGGGTGGCCCTGGCTCTTCCAGTCACCCATGCCCCACTGCAGATGCCCCGCGATCTCGTCGAGCCCGATGCGCCCCAGTCCCTGCACGGCGCGGGTGAGATCGGTCGGGCCGCCGGCGACCAGCACGAGCGGACGGTCGGCGGGCGCGAACAGTCCCACGCGGTTTGCGAACTGCGGGCTGTCGATCCAGACATTGAGGGCGCCGGGGACATGGCCCTCCCCGAACTCGGCCGCCGTGCGGATGTCCACCACGGTGGCGCCCTTGCCCATCAGCTCGCGCACCTGCGCCGCCGAGAGCGCCCGCGGCTCTCCGGACAGGGGCAGCGCGCGCGCCCGATTGCGGGCGATGATGCGGTCGAAGTTCGGCGGCTTGGCGGGGAGCCCGGTCATGAGGGCCCGGACGAAGGACGCCTCGTCCTCGGCGCGGAGCGCCAGATTGAAGCGCCGCTCGAAGCCGATGGTGGTGGTGGTCTTGCTCGACATGGCGCGCCCGCAGGCCGAGCCCGCGCCGTGCGCCGGATACACCTCCACGCTGTCGGGCAGCGTGAGGAGTCGACGGGTCAGGCTCTGATAGAGCGTGGCCGCCGCCCGCTCGCCGCCGAAGTCGGGACGGCCCACGTCGCCCACGAAGAGCGTATCGCCGGTGAGGATGAACCAGGGCTCCTCGCCGCGGCTCCGGTCGGTCACGAGGAGCGAGACGCTCTCCGGGGTATGGCCCGGGGTGTGGAGGACCCGGAAGGCCACATTGCCGATGAGGATGGTCTCCTCGTCCTCGATCGGCGTGGTGGGGAAAGCCGCGTCGGCGGCCGGGTGCATGAGGATGCGGGCACCGGTCTGGTCCGCCAGGGCCTGATTGCCCGAGATGTGGTCGGCGTGGAGATGGGTGTCGAAGACGTGGGTCACGGTGAGGCCCTTGCGCCGGGCCAGCGCCATGTACTCGTCCACGCGATCCCGCGCCGGATCGACCACGGCCGCCTCGCCCGCCTGGCCACAGCCGATCAGATATGAGAGGCAGCCGGCCTCCTCGTTGAGAATCTGCTGGAAAATCATCGGTCGAATTGTCCCACAGGGCTCCGGTAGGGCGCAAGGCCGGACGCTCAATCTCCGTAGGAACTTGACCGGGCCTTGCCTGTTACACTAGAGTTTGCGAAATCCCACCGGCGGGTGAGGGGAAGGACGGGCAGGTCGAATGCGGCTCAAGGTGCTCGGGGCCTACGGCAGTGACGGGCAGGGCCAGCGACCGTCGGCCTTCCTCGTCGACGACCACGTCTTGGTGGACGCGGGCACCGTCGGTGGCGCTCTCTCCGTCGCCGAGCAAACCGCCATCACCCACGCGGTGCTGAGCCACGCCCACCTCGACCACACCGTGGGCCTCGCCTTCCTCGCCGACACCCTGGCCATGGTCGCTCCGGAGCGCTCGGTCACCGCGTGCAGCATCGCCCCCGTCATCGAGACGCTCCGCACCCACGTCTTCAACGACTCGCTCTGGCCCGACTTCCTGGCCATCCCCAACCGCAACGCGCCGGTGCTGAAGCTCCGCGAGCTGCCGGAGGAAGGCGAGGCGCGCGTGGGAGAGCTCTGGGTGACGCCGGTCCTGGTGGATCACACCATTCCCACCACGGGCTTCATCATCCACGACGGCGAGACTGGCTTCGTCTACTCGGGGGATACGGGGCCCACCACGCGGCTGTGGCAGGTGGCCCGGGAGATGCGCGGGCTCAAGGCGCTCGTGGTGGAGACGGCCTTCCCCAATCGGCTGGACGCCCTCGCGCGCGCCTCGGGGCATCTCACCCCGGCGAAGCTACGCGAGGAGATGAAGAAGATGCCCGCCGATCTTCCCGTGTGGATCTTCCACATCAAGCCGCAGCTGTATCAGGAAACCGCAGAAGAGCTGGCCCAGATCGACCCCGCCCGCCTTCACATCCTCGAGCAGGGCAAGACCTACACTCTCTAGTCCTTCGAGGCCCCCCGGCACGCGCGGTCAGGGGGCGTCGATCAGTCGGCTCAAGGACTCCCGGAATGGAAAGAGGCTAAATATGCCTCCCGTATGGATGAAACAGATCCTCTGCCCGAGCGCCTTGGGATCCTTTTCGAGCGTGGTGATGAGACCGGTGAAGGCCTTCGCGGTGTACACCGGATCGAGGACCAGGCCCTCTTCGCGAGCCAGGCGCACGATGGTCGCCAACTCGGCGTCGCCTACCGACGCCCGCCCCACGCCCTGATAGCCGTCGATCAGATGAAAGCTCTTCGGCACCTCGATGGCGAAGCCGAAACGCTGGATCGCCGCGACCATGGTCCGCCCGATATGGTCGCGCACCTTGGCCGCCGGCCAGGCAATGGGAATGCCGACGATCTCACCCGGAAGACCGGCCAGCTGCTTGCCCATGAGCATGCCGCCCTGGCTGCCGCCGCTGTACACGGAGATCACCACCGAATCGAAGCGGGGCGCCCCGTGATTGATCTGGTCGGCCAGCTCCACCGCACACTCGAGATAGCCCAGCGCCCCCACCTCGTTGGCCCCGCTTTCCGGAATCACATAGGGCCGGTGCCCCCGGGCCACCACGTCGGCGGCGAGCTCCGCCATCACCTCGTCCACGCGCTCCCACTGCGGGTCGGTGAGATAGCGCACCTCCGCGCCCAGCAGCCGGTCGAGCAGCAAGTTGCCGTCATAGGCCTCCGGGCGAGTCCCCTTGACGGCGAGAATGGCGTTCATGCCCAGCCGGGCCGCCACCGCGGACACGGCACGGCAGCAGTTGGACTGCAGCGTGCCGCACGTGATGAGGGTGTCCGCGCCCTGGGCGAGGGCCTCGCCCACGAGGAACTCGAGCTTGCGTACCTTGTTGCCGGACTCCAGCAGCCCGGTCAGGTCGTCCCGCTTGACATAGAGCTCGACGCCGAGCCGACGCGAGAGCCGATCGAGCTTGAGGATGGGAGTGGGCGACAGCGCGAGGGGGATGCGGGGAGGCCCGGCAGGCATGATCCATCGTAGCACCCTCCCCACTCCGGCGGAGGGTTCAGCTCATGGCTGGCAGTCGGGGCACCAGTAGGTGGACCGGCCGCGAAGCGACTCCGTCAGGATCCTGGCGCCGCAGCGCGGGCAGGGCTTGCGCGCCCGGTGGTGGACGCGGAAGAACTCGCGCTTGGGCTCGCCGCGCAGCGGCCCCGCCCCGACGAGCTGCCGGAGCGCCGCGGTGGCCGCCGCCAGCGTGGTCGCGGTGGCGGCGTGGACCCGCGCGATCTCCTCCGCCGTCATGAGGGACGCCGTGCGGCGGGGCTTGATGCGCGCCTCCCAGAGGATCTCGTCCGCATAGGCATTGCCGAGGCCCCCGATGAGCCGCTGGTCGCAGAGCACGGTCTTGATGGGCCAGAGCTTGTTGCGGGCGCAGAGGGCCTGCAGCGCCGCCACCGTGAAGGCGGGCGCGAGCGGGTCCAGCCCGCCACGCTCCTTGCGATCGAGCCCCACCCACATCTTGGCCTCACCGGGCTTGAGGAGATCGAAGTGGCGGTCGGAGAAGACCAGCCGCGCGCCGTCTTCTCGCTCGAGCGTGAGCACGGGCAGCGGCACCCGCGCGGTCGCGTCCGCCGGCAGCCAGTACGGCTCGCCGCCCAGCATGAAGTGCACGTCGACCCGGGGGCCGGCCTCCAGCGCGAGCGCGAGGATCTTGCCGCGCCGACTGACCGCCGTCACGCGCCGCCCCGTCACGGCGGCCTGGAAGGGCTCGGGCGCCACCGCCCGCAGCACGCGCGGCTCGTGGACCTCGACCGAGCGGATCGCGCGCTCCACCAGAAGGGGTGCCAGCGCCTCGGCGTAGACGGTCAGCTCGGGCAGCTCGGCCACTGGCCCCTTCGCCTCGACGCTCCTCACGCCCGCTGCCCCGAGGGAAGCGGGCTAGGAGGCGTGGTCCTTCTTGAGCGCGGAGGCGATGGGAGCGAAGTCGTAGGCGGGGAAGACCTGATAGCGGAAGGCGCCCCAGGCCTTCCCCTCCATGTAGCGGTTGAGGCTCCGCAGCTTGTCCGGCTCGACGCGCAGGGTGATGACGAACCCGTAGGACATCGCCACCACCCACGAGACCAGCTCCGAGCCCTCCGGCGGGAAATCGCGGTAGAAGCCGGTCTGGCGCAGATGCGCCATGATCTCGTCGAGGGTCTTGGTCTGATCGTGGTGGAGCAGCACGGTCACGAGCACGCGAGTGTCGTCGGGCATCGGGCGCCTCCCGGGAGGGAACTGTGGCGCGCGGCACGCGGATTGTCAATAATGGCGCGCGTGACCCGCGACCCGGAGACCCTGGCGAACCCGCGGCTCTGGATCGCCTTCGCCAGCATGTTCCTGGTGTCGGGGATCACCAATGTCTTCCCCGTCTTCTTCCCCGCTCTTCTCGCCGAGTTCGGGGGCTCGCGCGGCGCCACCGCGTTCACCGTGTCGCTGTGCTGGATCGGAGGGGCCGTGTTCGGCCCGCTCGCCGGCTATCTCGTGGCGCGCGGGAACCCGCGTGCGGTGGTGGCGGCCGGCCTCAGCGCCGCCGCGCTGGGCATGCTCGCGGGGGCGCTGGCGCCGAGCCTGCCCGCGTTCATCCTCACCCTCGGCGTGGGCGCCGGCATCGGCATCGGGCTCACCGGCATCGCCACCCAGGCGGCGCTCCTCGCCGACGTTTACGTGCGCCGCCGGGGCCTGGCCATGGGCATCGCGTTCTCCGGATCCATGGCGGGCTATGCGGTGGCGCCCCTCGTCCACTGGACCATCGAGCAGGCGGGCTGGCGGGCGGCGCTGGCCGCGTACGGCGTGACGGTGGCGGGACTGCTTCCGCTGGCCTGGCGCTTCCTCCCCGCGCGTCTCGAGAGCGCGCGCGCCGTGGCGACGTCCCCCGCCTCCGAGGGGCACCCGACCGTCCGGCGCATCGTCACCTCCGCGCCCTTCCTCATGCTCTTCGTCTGCTTCACCAGCCCGCCGCTCTTCGGCTATCTCGCCACCACCCAGCACGCGCTCTACTTCGCCGCGCGCGGCTTCAGCGCGGAGGAGGCGTCGCTGATGCTGGCGGTGGGCGGCGTTCTCTCCGCCGGCGGGCGCATGCTCTCGGGCGTCGTTGCGGATCGGCTGGGCGCCCCCACCGCGGGCTTCCTCTCCTTCGGCCTCTCGCTCACCGGCATGCTGTGCCTCTTCGGGCTCGAGCTCTGGCCCCTCCGGCTCCTCGCCTACACCTACGTGCTCTTCCTCTTCCTGCCGCTGGGCAGTCGCGCCACCATCGTCTCCGTGCTGGTGAGCCGCCTCACCCCGCCCCGCCACTACGGGGTGATCTTCGGGATCCTCGGCATCGGGAACAACCTGGGCGCGGCGGCGGGCCCGTGGATGTCGGGCGCGCTGTTCGACCGGACGGGATCCTACCTCGTGATCTATCTCTGGGCCGCGGGCGTCGGGCTGCTCGGGCTCGTCACCCTCGCCGCGTTCGTGCTCATGACGCGCGAGGCCGCCACCGCTGGCCCGCGCGTACGGTGAGCACGGGCGCGAGGCGCCGCGACGCGCGCACCTCGTTGCCGGCGGCATCGCCGAAGGTGAAGTCGCCGTCTTCCACCGTGAGCACCGCGGCATCGCCCGCCGCGCCGGCGGCCAGTGTGCCCAGGGTCCCCGCCTGCCCGACCGCGCGCGCGGGCGCCGCCGTCACGGCCTCGATCACCGCCGGCAGCGACATGCCCAGCGCCAGAAAGGTGGACATCACGCCGAGGAGGTCGTACATGCGTCGCGCCACCAGCGGCCGCACCATGTCGGTGGACAGCGTACTGGGCGGCAGCCCCTGCTCGAGGGCGGCGCGAGCCACCCGGAGGTCGATGTGCACGCCGGCGTGTCCGACGTCGAGGACCACCCCGCGCGCGGCGGCGTCGCGCACCGACGGCCGCACCCGCCCGCCGGTGTCGAGGATGCCATGGTCATACCCGTTGAAGATATGGGTGACGATGTCACCGGGACCCAAGCGCGCGAGGATCTCCTCGAGCGGAATCGGCGTCCCCGAGATGTGGACCATGAGGCGCCGGCCGGTGGCGTCGCAGACCCGACGGGCCATGTCCAGCACCGGCCGCGCATTGGCCTCGCCGGTGGCCAGATGCTGGATGCGCACCTTGAGGCCGAGCAGCTCGGGAAACCGCGCGAGCGCGTCGCGGGCCCGGTCCTCCTGGGCGAACCGGAGGTCCTGGAGCTCCCCCACCCCGGCGGCGAGGCTTTGCAGACCCGTGGTGGCGAGGTGGAGGAAGGCGAGCACGCGGGTGTCGGCGCGGCGGATGACCCAGTCGCGGAAGCCGGCATAGGTGGCCCAGCCCGCGCTGCCGGCATCCACGCCGGTGGTGACGCCCACCGGCAGGCAGGCCGCGTCGGGATCCACGAAGAGCGGCATGCCGCGGTGGAAGAAGTGGCCGTGCAGGTCGATGAGCCCCGGCGTGACGTAGCGGCCGGCGACGTCCACGACCTCCGCCGCGCGCACCGCGAGATCGGGCCCCAGCGCGGCGACCCGCCCATTGGCGAAGGCCACGTCCATGCGCCCCTCGAGGCCCGCCCCGGGATCGAGGACGGTGCCGCCCTTGAGGAGCAGATCGGCGTCGATCACGCGCTACCCGACGTGCGTGACGAAGCTGGCGTACCGATCCACGAGCGGCAGAACCGTGTCGCGGTCGGCGGACGGCAGGGTGAAGATCGCGCGCTCGACGCCCTGATCCCGCCACATGGCGAGCTTGGCCTCGTCGGGCTTCGCCCCGAAGAGTGACACCGTGACGGTGGCCGGATCACGTCCCAGCTTCGCGGCACGGGCGCGGAGGTCGGCCAGGCCCTCGTCGATCGGATCGCGACTGCTGATGGGCATCCAGTGGCCGTCGAACTCGGCCGCGCGCTGCCGCGCGTGCGGGCCGGTGCCCCCCATCAGGATGGGCGGATGGGGCTTCTGCACCGGCTTGGGATAGGACCAGAGCCGGTCGAAGTTGACGTACTTCCCGTGGTACTCGGCCTCGTCCCGCTCCCAGATAGCTTTCATCGCGGCGATGCGCTCGCGCAGGACCTTCCACCGGCTGGCGAAGTCGGTCCCGTGCTGCGCCATCTCTTCCGCGTTCCAGCCCCCTCCCACGCCGAACAGCACGCGGCCGCGTGAGAGCCAGTCCAGGCTGGCCACCTCCTTGGCGAGCGTGATGGGATCCCGCTCGATGACGAGGCAGATGCCGGTGCCGAGCTTGATCCGGCTTGTCACCGCCGCCGCCGCCCCCAGCGCCACGAAGGGATCCAGCGTATGCCAGTACTCGCGCGGGAGCGGGGCGCCGCCCGGCCAGGGACTCTGCCGGCTGGCCGGGATATGCGTGTGCTCCGGCACCCAGAAGGATTCGAAGCCGCGATCCTCGAGGGCCCGCGCGAGCTCGTCGGGTCGGATGGAGTAGTCGGTGGCGAAGATGTAGCAGCCGTATTTCATGATCGGCCCTTTCGAAGATGTGGGGGTTCGAACGACCGGGGTGCCGGAAGCGCCGCCCATTATACGCCGCCGCCCACCAATTCCTTGGCGCGCGCGCGAGGCCGTACTACGCTTTCCCCGTGGCCGCGGCCCGGACTCGGCCGGCCCGGAAGGAGATCTCATATGCAGACGAGCATACGGATCAGGTGGACGCTCGTGGGACTGGTGGTGCTCGCGCTGACCATGCCCGGCTGGGTGGGGGCAGAGTCGGCGGGCGGGCTCGATGCCGCGACCGGCCAGGTCAAGGCGGGAGCCAGCCAGATCGGGGAAGGCCAGGTCTTGAACGGCGCCGGCGAGATGACCAAGGGCGTCGGCAAGACCATCGTCGAGGGCGCCAAGGTCACCGGACGTGGGCTGAGCCGCGCGGGACAGGTGGCCGGCTTCGGCATCCGGACGGCCTGGGACACCAGCTTCGACGCGACGGTGGACGCCACCGACGCGACGGTCGGCTTCTTCAAGCGCCTCGCCGACTTCTAGCGTTCCCTCAGCGCGGCGGGCGGGCCAGGTAGGCAGCGAGGGCGGTGGACTCGCGCTCCTGGAACCGCGCCGCCACGCGGAGCTGCTCCAGGTACTGCTCCAGCGTCTTCCCGCCCAGGGTGATCTTGTTGCGCTCGAAGAACTCCCGCACGTCGCGCTCCCACTCGGGGCTCACCAGGCTCGTCACGCCCTCGTAGAGACGACGGTAGGCGCTCGCCGGGTACTGCCCGGCCATCGCTTCCCAGTGCTCCTTGACGAATTCCCAGGCCAGCCCGCGTGCGTACACGGAGCCCAGCATGGAGCGGATCAGGAAGGGTGCGTCCTGGCTTCGCACCTCGCCGTTGAGCGTTCGCTCGAGCGTCTGCCGGATGAGCGCGGGCTCGCGGAAGGCGCCCAGCGCGTAGAGGTAGCGCTGCTCCTCCTGCGGGTTCCGCGCGTTGCGGAACCGCTGGAAGAAGTCCGCATACTCGCGCTCGCCGCCGGTGAAGGCCAGGATGGCGATGACCGCGGGCAGGACATTGGGATCCAGCACCGACTCGTCCTCGACGTACCGGGCCCACATCGCGCGCGCCTGCGCCTGCGTCTCCTCGTCGTTGCCGAGGGTGCCGAGCACTCGGAGGAGGTCGCCGCGGAGCTGCCGGACGAGCTCGCTCTCGCCCGCCTCGCGCTCCCAGCCCAGACGCTCGGCGGCGAGGCCCACCCGGTGGCGCACGAAGGCCTCCAGCCCGGGCCGAGCGCTCTCGGGCAGCACCCGGTTGACGTAGCCGAGGGAGCCGGTCAGGACCATCCACACATTGCGGTCCCTCTCCTCGCGGAAGCGCCCGGTCAGCTCCAGGTACTCCACCACCGGCAGGAGGCCGGCCTGGGCCAGCGCGAAGGCGTCACTCGCCACGTTGAAGCGGTCGATGGGCGGCACCTTGGCAACCGAGCGCGCGAGCTTCTTGAGCATGGCGGGGGCGTACCCGACCCGGAAGAAGCCATGACCACCCGTGTTCGCGAGCACCCAGTCCGGCGCCGCCGGCAGCTCGACCCGCGTCTCCGCCTCCCCGAGCAGCAGGCGCTTGTCCACCCATCCGCCCTTCACCGAGGCGCGCAGGAAGATGGGGATGCGCCAGCGCTCGTCGGGGCTGCCCTCCGCGCCGAGATAGGTGAAGCGGCGCTGGGAGAGCTTGACCCCCGCTCCGTCGGCCTCGACGGACACCAGCGGATAGCCCGGCCGGAATATCCAGGCGTCCATGATCTCGGGGATGGGCTGGCCCGACGCCTTGCCCAGCGCCTTCCAGAGATCGGTGGTCTCGGCGTTGCCGTAGCGGTGGTCGTCAAGATACAGGCGCACGCCTTCTCGAAACACCGCCGGGCCGATGGACTGCTCGAGCATGCGGAGCACGCCGGCGCCCTTCTCGTAGGTAAGGAGGTCGAACATCGCCTCGCAGTCTTGCGGGGCCCTCACCTCGAACTCGATCGGCCGCGTGGACAGGAGCCCGTCCACCCCCATCGCCGCCGAGCGGGAGACGCCGAAGTTCACCCAGCGCTCCCACTCCGGCTTCCAGGCGTCCACCGCGAGCATCTCCATGAAGGTGGCGAAGGCCTCGTTGAGCCAGATGCCGTTCCACCACACCATGGTCACGAGATCGCCGAACCACATGTGGGCCAGCTCGTGGGCCACCACGTCGGCCACGCGCTCCAGCTCGGAGTGCGACGCCGCGGTCTCGTCCACCAGGAGCGCGGTCTCGCGGAAGGTGATGGCGCCGAGATTTTCCATGGCCCCCGCCGCGAAGTCCGGAATGGCGAGGAAGTCGACCTTGTCACCCGGATAGGGGATGCCGTAGTACTTCTCGAAGAAGTCCAGGGCAAAGGCCCCGCAGTCCAGCGCGAAGCGCGCCAGGGGCGCCTTGCCCGGCACGCACCACACGCGCAGCGGGGTAGACCCCACCATCACCGGCGCGGTGGCCTCCAGCTCGCCCACGATGAAGGCGACCAGGTAGGTGGACATCTTGATCGAGTCGGCGAAGCGCACCACCCGGCGGCCGCCCTCCGCCGGCTCCTCGCTCACCACCGCGGTGTTGGAGATGGCGGCGAGCCCGGCCGGGACCACCAGGGTGACGGAGAACACCGCCTTGCCGGCGGGCTCGTCCCAGCACGGGAAGGCTCGCCGCGCGTCGGTGGCCTCGAACTGGGTGGCGGCGATGGTGTGGGTGACGCCGGCGGCGTCCTTGTAGGTGCTGCGGTAGAAGCCGCGCAGCCGGTCGTTGAGGGTCCCGGTGAAGGCCAGCGTGAGCCGCCACTCCCCCGGCGCGAGGGCCGACGGGAAGAGGAGTCGCGCCCGCTCCTGCGCCTCCTCGAGCACGGCCGACCCCTGCACCACGGTGCCGGCAGCGTCGCGGATGGACACCGCCTGGATCGCGAGCTCGGCGGCATTCAGCACGATCTCGGTCACCGGCTCGCGGATGGTGACGGTCACCGTTTCCTCGCCCGCGAAGGTGGCGGCGTCGAGATCGGGCACGAGTCGGAGCTCGTAGCGGTTCGGCACCACGGACGACGGCAACCGATAGTCCATGACGTTGAAGGATACCAAAATCCATGGAGCGGCACACTTGACATCTCTTCGGCGGCGGGCCCACACTCGCCAGGCGTGAGAACCCTTCGGGATCGCGTCGCGCTGGTGACGGGCGGGGGCAGCGGCATCGGCCGCGCGCTCTGCCTCGCCTTCGCGGGCGACGGCGCGCGCGCGGTGGTGGTGGCCGACGTCGACGAGACCGGCATGGCGGAGACCGCGGCGGCGGTGGAACGCGCGGGCAGCCGCGCCGTCACCGTGCGCACCGACGTGAGCCGCCGGGCGGACGTCGAGGCCCTGGCCGATCGCGCCTGGCGCGAGTGCGGGGCGGTGGACGTCCTCTGCAACAATGCCGGCATCGCGCTGTGGGGTGGGCTCGACAAGGCCACGCATCAGGACTGGGAGTGGGCCATCGGCGTGAACCTGTGGGGCGTGATCCACGGGGTCGAGGCCTTTGTCCCGCGCATGATCGCGCAGAAGACGGACGGCCACATCGTCAACACCGCCTCCATGGCCGGGCTCATCGCCTCCGAGGGCCTCGGCGTCTACAACACCACCAAGTACGCGGTGGTCGGGCTCTCGGAGACGCTCCAGAAGGACCTGCGCGCGCATCAGATCGGCGTGTCCGTCCTTTGTCCCATGGGCGTGAAGACCGCCATCCGCCAGAGCGCGCGGAGCCGGCCCGAGGCGCTGCGCAATCCCGCCGAGGCCGACTCCGGCGGCGAGGTCGAGCTGATCGGCCGCTATCTCACCCCCGAGCACGTGGCGGAGCGCGTGCTGCGGGCCATCCACGACAACCGTCTCTATGTCATCACCCACGCGGAGGGGCTCGAGCCGCTGCGGCGGCGCCTCGCCCGCATGGAAAAAGCCATCGAGGAGTGCCAGTGAATGCGCTTTGAGCCAGTAGTCGGCTGGGGCACGCTGCCCGCCGGATGGCGTTACGTCGAGGTCGCCGGCGTGGCGGTGGACGCCAAGGACAATGTCTTCTGCTTCACGCGGGGCGAGCATCCCGTCATCGTCTTCGATCGCGACGGCAAGTTCCTCCGCTCCTGGGGCGAGGGACAGATCCGGCGCGCCCACGGGATCTCCCTCGACGCCGAGGGCATGCTGTGGCTCACCGACGACCTCCACCACACCAGCCGCAAGTTCACGCCGGAGGGTAAGCTCCTCCTCACCATCGGGGATCCGGACACGCCGTCCTCCCTCCAGGGCGGCCGGCCCTTCAACCGGCCCACCCACGTCGCCGTCTGCCCGCGAACCGGCAATCTGTATCTCTCCGACGGCTACGGGAACTCCCGCGTCCACAAGTACGCGCCCGACGGCCGGCATCTGCTGTCGTGGGGCGAGCCCGGCACCGATCCCGGGCAGTTCAATCTCCCTCACAATCTCACTACCGACCGGAACGGGCTCGTTTACGTGGCCGACCGCGAGAACCACCGGGTGCAGATCTTCGACGGGGAGGGGCGCTACCAGGGCCAGTGGAACAACCTGCACCGCCCGTGCGGGCTCTACACCGACCGGCGCCAGGACGATCACCTCTACGTGGGCGAGCTCGGCTCGGCGCTCCCGGTGACGGCGCAGACGCCCAACATCGGCCCGCGCGTCACCGTGCTGAACGCCAAGGGTGAGCGGGTGGCGCGCTTCGGCGGCCAGTTCGAGGGCGAGAAGCCGGGCGAGTTCACCGCCCCGCATAGCGTGGTGACCGACTCGCGGGGCGATGTGTACGTGTCCGAGGTCTCGTGGACGGCCAAGGGAAGCCTCCAGAGCCCGCCGCGCGAGATCCGGTCGCTGCAGAAATTCCGCCGGCTGGACTAGGACGGGGCCGCGCGTGACGGACGGCGAGGTCGGCTTCAACCCGTTCCTCCCCGAGTTCCACGCCGATCCCTATCCCTTCTACCGGCGCCTGCGCGAGGCCGACCCGGTTCACCTCAGCTCCCTCGGCCTGTGGGTGCTCACCCGCTACGACGACTGCGTGACCTGCCTCCGTGATCCGCGCTTCGGCCGCGACGGCTTCGAGCTGCTGCTGGCGCAGTTCGGCGAGGGCTCCGGCAAGCCCCTGCCCCGCTCCATGCTCTTCCGCGACCCGCCCGACCACACTCGGCTCCGCTCGCTGGTCAACCGCGCCTTCACGCCGCGCGTGATCGAGGGATTGCGGAGCCACATCCAGGGCATCGTGGACCGACTCCTGGACCGGGTGCAGTCCCGGGGCGAGATGGACGTGATCGGCGACCTCGCCTATCCCCTGCCGGTCACGGTGATCTGCGACATGCTGGGCGTCCCCGTCGCCGACCACGAGCAGATCAAGGAGTGGTCGTCGGACATCATCCGGAGCCTGGACGCCATCGGGGTGCCGTCCGACGAGACCATCGTCGCACGCGGCCGCGTCGGCCGGGAGGGCATCGCCGACTACTTCCGCGGTCTCCTGCCCGAGCGCCGGCGGAATCCGCGCGCGGATCTCCTCTCCTCGCTCATCGCGGTCGAGGAGCAGGGCGACCGCCTGACCGAGGGCGAGCTCCTCTCCACCTGCGTGCTGCTCTTCATCGCCGGCCATGAGACCACAGTGAACCTCATCGGCAACGGCCTCCTCGCGCTGCTCCAGCACCGCGACCAGCTCGAGCGCCTCCTCGCCGACCCGGGCCTGGTAGGGACCGCGGTGGAGGAGCTGCTTCGCTTCGACAGCCCGGTGCAGCGCACCGCGCGCATCACCAACGCGGAGGTGGAGCTCGGCGGGAAGGTCCTGCCGAAGGGCGCCTTCGTCGTCGCCGCCATCGGCGCCGCCAATCGCGATCCCGCCCACTTCGCCGATCCGGACCGCCTCGACATCGCGCGGGCCGACAACCGGCACATCGCCTTCGGCTTCGGCATTCACTTCTGCCTGGGCGCCCCGCTGGCCCGCGTCGAAGGTCAGATCGCGCTGCAGTCGCTCCTCCGCCGGATGCCCCGACTCCGCCTCGCGAGCCCCGAGCCCGGGTGGCGCGAATCGTCCACGCTGCGCGGCCTCAAGGCGCTCCCGGTCGCGTTCTAGGGGGCGCGGCCGGCGGGCGACGTTAGCGGCGCGGGCTCACGCGCGGCGCGGGAGGGCGAAGTAGCGCTGGAGCAGGGGCGCCCACGCTTCGAGCCGGCGCGTCGGCCGGTCGGGCACCTTGGCGAGATCGTCCCAGCGCCGGAGACGCACCGCGTCCGCCAGCCAGGGATGCCGGGTCAGGGTCGACACCGTCTCCGGGGTCATGACACCCCCCTGCAGCGTCAGCGTGTACCGAGAGCCCGGCGTGAGGGTGCCCCAGTAGGCGGGCTCGATCGCGCAGAGATAGCGCTTGGCGTCGGCGTGCATGCGCACCAGCCACGCCACGCGCTCGGGCACGTAAGGCGCGATGAGATCCGCGCCCACGTCGTGGTGGCCTTTCGCGTCCGGGCCGGCGCCGACGGCGCGATCCTTCTTGTCGAAGATGAGGCGTGGATCCACCGCGAAGCGGCCCACGTCGTGGAGCAGGCAGGCGAGCTGGAGCTCATCGTCCGCGCCCGCGTCGCGGGCCAGCTCCGCGCACTGGAGGGAATGCGCCAGCTCGGTGACGGGCTCGCCTCCGTACCGGCGCGCCGCCGAGCCGGCGAAGGCGTCGAGCAGGCGATCGGTCATGCTTCGCGCGACGCCTTCCATGCTTGGGCTAACCCGCGTCCCCCGGCTTCACCATCTCCTCCGGGCGCACGAGGCGGTCGAACTCCTCCGCGGTGACGTAGCCGAGGGTCAGCGCGGCCTCGCGGAGGGTGGTCCCGTCCGTGTGCGCCCGCTTCGCGATCTGCGCCGCGCGGTCGTAGCCGATCTGGGGAGCCAGCGCGGTGACCAGCATGAGGGAGTTGCCCACGTGATCGGCGATGCGCGCCACCCGGGGCTGGATGCCCTCCGCGCAGTGCTCGCGGAACGACTCCGAGGCGTCCGCCAGCAGTCGGATCGAGCGCAGCACGTTCGAGACGATGAGCGGCTTGTAGACGTTCAGCTCGAAGTTCCCCGACGCCCCCCCGAAGCCCACCGCGACGTCATTGCCCATCGCCTGGCAGCACACCATGGTGAGGGCCTCGCACTGGGTGGGATTTACCTTGCCGGGCATGATGCTGGAGCCCGGCTCGTTCTCCGGAATGGAGATCTCGCCGAGGCCGGAGCGCGGGCCCGAGGCCATCCAGCGCACGTCGTTCGCGATCTTCATGAGGGCGGCGGCGAGGGTGCGCAAGGCGCTGGAGGCCTGGAGGTCGGCCTCGTGGGAGGCCAGCGCCTGGAACTTGTTGGGCGCGCTGGTGAACGGCCGGCCGGTGAGGCTGGCCAGCGTCTTCGCCACCCGCTCGCCGAAACCCTCGGGCGCGTTGAGCCCGGTCCCGACCGCGGTGCCGCCGATGGCCAGCTCGCACAGGGCCGGCAAGGTGCCCCGCACCGCGGCGAGGGCCTGGTCGAGCATGGCCACCCAGCCGGAGATCTCCTGGCCCAGGGTCAGCGGGGTGGCGTCCTGGAGATGCGTGCGGCCGATCTTCACGATGTCCGCGAACGCCCGCGCCTTCGCGTCGAGCGTGCCGCGCAGCGCTTCCAGGGCGGGACGCAGGCGGCCCTCGATCTCCTCCACCTCGGCCACGTGCATGGCGGTGGGGAACACGTCGTTGGAGGACTGCGACCGGTTCACGTCGTCGTTGGGATGAATCGGTTTCTTCGAGCCCCGCACGCCCCCCAGGAGCTCGATGGCGCGGTTGGCGATCACTTCGTTGGCGTTCATGTTGGTCTGGGTGCCGCTGCCCGTCTGCCAGACCACCAGGGGGAAGTCGTCCTCGAGCTTGCCCTCGATCACCTCGTCGGCCGCCCGGATGATGGCGTCCGCCTCGTCGGCGGGCAGGAGGCCGAGCTCCCGATTCACCATCGCGCAGGCCTTCTTGACCAATCCCAGCGCACGGATGAACTCCCGGGGGAACCGCTCGCCGCCGATCTTGAAGTGCTCCAGCGAGCGCTGCGTCTGCGCGCCCCAGTACCGGTCGGCGGGAACCTCGATCGGGCCCATGGTGTCGGTCTCGATGCGCGTGTTCATCGTGATCTTTCTGCCTTGCCGCGGCTAGCATAGCACTGCTTGTCGAGGGACAGGCCCCACGGCGGCTCCTTCACGTTCGAGCTCGTTCCCGGCGCCGGCCAGTAGGCCGACGCCGCGCCTCATGGGTCGGGCAGCTCCTCCAGGGGGACGCGTCCGGCCACGTCGAAGACGCCGCCGCCTCGTGGCGTCAAGATCAGCATCTCGCCCTCGTCGATGGGAATGCCCGTCAAGTTCCGGATGGTGAACTGGTGGGTGACCAGGACCAGGTTCCCGCCCGCGGGCGGCTCGCCGGCGAGCGCGCGGATCTCCGCCGTGCGCCGAGCCTGGATCTCGGGGTTGGTGATCGATTGCTGCAGGGGGAGCCATTCCTCCACCCGCTCGAAGGCAAGGCGGGCGGTTTCCAGGCAACGGCAGTAGCCGCTCGAGAGCACACGTCCCACCGGAACGCTCCGCGCGCGGAACACGGCCCCGATCAAGCGCGCGTCCTCGCGTCCGTCATCGTTGAGATTCCGCTGGCGCGCGCAGTCCGAAAGGGGGGCCCCCACCGCGTCGCGCTGGCTCATATCGGTGGCGGCGTGGCGGATCAGCACGACCTGCCCGCCCCCCTTGAGCAAGGTCCAGAGCGCTTCGTCCACGGCCCCCGCCGGCGCCGCGGCAAGGACCGAGGCCGCGATGAGAACCAGGGCCGTCACCCCCACCCGGACTCCGCCCCCGATCCGTCGCATGGCTTGGCCTATCCCCAGCATAGCGCTCCGGTCTAGGCGATACGTCGGCCGAGCGGCCGGAAGATAAGTCGCCCCGAAACCACGAGGGCGCCCGCCCCGACCAGGGCCACGAAATAGCCGGCGAGACGCTCTCCGAGAAGCCCGCTCAGCACGGGACCGAGGAAGACGGCAGAGTCCATGCCCACGCGGTACAGGCCGGTGCGCCAGGCCAGCCCGGTCACGCCCATGTGCTCGCGGATGATGCCGAGGGGCAGCATCCATCCCGCCAAACCCATCCCGAAACAGGCGCAACCCGCGACGAAGAGGGGAAAGCCGCCGAGCCCGGTGCCCAAGGTGCCGAGCGCGAGCACGGCCATCACCGCGCCGAGCACGGGGACACGCCCCACGCGGTCCGCGAGTCGGCCCACCGGCAGCAGCACGATGAGATCCACGATCTGGGCCAGCGCCATGAGAATGGACACGCCGCCCCGTCCCAGGCCGAACTCACGGGTGCCGCGCAGCGGGATCAGGAACTGGCTCACCGACGACCAGGCCAGCGCCATGAGCATGCCCACGCCGAGCATGAGCCAGAACACGCGCTCATCACGCGGGGCGGCCGCACCGGCCGCGACTTCCGCCCCGCGTGGAGGGGAAACCGCCGGCGGCGTGGGAGGAAAGCGGCGAAGGAGCGCCCGCCCGAGCACGGGACCGATGAGCAACGGGGCGGCGGCCACGGGGAGCGAGAGATTCCAGGGCCAGTGGGCGGGGAGAATCCCCATCAGCGTCAGCCCGCCCAGGATGCCGAGCATCCCGGAAAACTCGAAGAGATTGAGGCGGAACGAGCCCCCCGCGCCGCCGTCGTGCTGGAGGAGGGCGGTGATGCCGCCGACCATGAGGAGGGTATGGCCGATGCCCATGAGCGCGCGGCCGAGTACGAGCAGCGGGAAGGAGGGGGCGAGGACGAGGCAGAGGAGACCGGCGGCGAGGAAGACCGGCGACAGCACCAGGCTCAGGGCGACGTGCCGCCCGGCGAGGAGGCCGGCGGGGGCCGCCCCCGCCATCCGCGCGAACCCGAACGCGCCTGCCACCACTCCGAGCTGCCAGTCCGCGAGTCCACGCGTCTGCGCGATCTCAGGCAGGACGGGACCGAAGGCGCCTACGAGGAAGGTGTTGCCAGCCATCAGCAGGCACAGAAGCGCCGTGCCGCTCAGGGCGTGAATGGGGGGGCGTCTCCAAAGGGATAGAAGGGCGGCATGTCCTTGCTCGGTCGCATGGTGAACCGGGGCGGGCGCTTCTCGAGGAAGGAGGTGACGCCTTCGCGCGCGTCCGCCGATCGTCCCATGTACTCCATGCCGCGCGAGTCGAGGCGATGTCCCGCCATGGGATGGTCGGCGCCGAGCAGCGTCCACATCATCCGCCGCGCCAGCGCCACCGACACCGCGGAGGTATTGTCGGCGATCTCGCGCGCGAGAGCCCGGGCGGTGGGGAGCAGCCGGTCCGGCTCGACCACGCGGCTCACCAGGCCCCCCGCCAGCGCCTCCGTGGCCGGAAACACGCGGCCGGAGTACACCCACTCCGCGGCCTGATTGATGCCGACGATTCGGGGCAGGAACCAGGTGCTGCCGGCCTCGGGCACGACGCCGCGCCGGCTGAAGACGAAGCCGATCCGCGCCGCCGTGGACGCGATGCGGATGTCCATGGGCAAGGTCATGGTGGCGCCGAAACCCACCGCGGGCCCGTTGATGGCGGCGATCACCGGCTTCTTCATGTCGAAGACGCGCAGCGTGAAGAGCCCGCCGCCGTCCCGATGCGGCTCGGCCGCCGGGCCGTCTTCGCGGGCGGCGCCCCGAGGGGCGCGCGCCGCCACGTCGAAAGTCCGGGCGCCCGCGGAGAGATCGGCGCCCGCGCAGAAGGCGCGCCCCGCTCCGGTCACGATCACCACCCGGATCGCGTCGTCGGCATCGGCCCGCTCGAAGGCCTCCAGCAGCTCGCGCAGCATGGTGCGAGTCAGGGCATTGAGCGTGGCGGGGCGGTCGAGGGTGACGGTGAGGACGCCATCCTCGACTTCGTAGCGAAGCTCCTGGAAGTCCATCAGGCTCCCGGGCGCTCGATGCCGCCGGGCTCGCCGGAGGCCGGCCTCCTCGTCTTCCGCCGCCTTGAGCTTGCGGAACACGGTCTTGGGATCGATGCCGAGCAGCTTGGCGGTGAGAGTCTTGTTGCCGCGGGTCATGCGCAGCGTCTCTTCGAGCATCCGCTGTTCGACCTCCGCGAGGGGGGTCCCCACGCGGATACGCAGCGTCCCTTCCCCGCCGCTCTCGCCCGCCGTCCCCTCGCCCAGCGCGGGACGCTCGAGCACAATGGCGTTCTCCGTGATCTTTTCGGGAAGATCGCCCACCTCGACGGTGTTGGCGCGCGCCAGCACCACCGCCCGCTCCACCACGTTCTCCAGCTCCCGGACATTGCCCGGCCAGGCATAGGCCTCGAGGCAGCGGAGGGCGTCGTCCGAGAAGCCCACCAGCGCGCGGTTGTTCTTCGCCGAATAGACGCGCAGGAAGTGCTGGGCGAGCACGGCCACGTCCTCGCGCTTCTCCCGCAGCGGCGGCGCCGTGACCGCGATCACGTTCAGCCGGTAGAAGAGGTCCTCGCGGAACCGCTTCTCCTTGACGAGAACGGCGAGGTCCTGATTGCTGGCGGTGACGATGCGCACGTCGACCTTGATGGTCCGGGTGCCGCCCAGCCGCTCGAATTCACCCTCCTGCAATACTCGCAGGATCTTGGGCTGGGTCACCGGTGAGAGGTCGGCCACCTCGTCGAGGAAGAGCGTACCCCCGTCGGCCAACTCGAAGCGGCCCTCTTTCCGTCCCGCCGCGCCGGTGAAGGCACCCCTCTCGTAGCCGAACAGCTCGGATTCCAGCAAGGTCTCCGGCAGGGCGGCGCAGTTGACGGCCACGAAGGGACCCGCGCGCCGCGGGGAGCGATCGTGAATGGCGCGCGCCACCAGCTCCTTGCCGGTCCCGCTCTCGCCGTGGATGAGCACGGTGGCGGAGCTGTTGGCCACCTGATCCACCAGCGTCATCATGGCCCGGAAGGCCGGGCTCACCCCGATGAGGTTGCCCTGGGCGAGAAGATCGTCCAGGCGGCGCTGGAGAGCCAGGTTCTGCGCGATCAGCTCTCGGCGCTCGAGCGCCTTGCGGATGACGCGGATCAGCTGGGCGCGCTGGAAGGGCTTGGTGAGGAAGTCCACCGCCCCATCCTTCATCGCCGTCACCGCCTCCTCGACGGTGCCGAAGGCGGTGAGCAGGATCACGTCGACGTCGGGCACCGCCGACTTGACCTCGCGCAGGAGCTCGAGCCCGGTGAGGCCCGGCATGCGCAGGTCGGAGAGGAGCAGGTCCACCCCGCCCTGGCGCAGGCGATCGAGCGCGGCCTGGCCGTCGGGGGCGAGCACCACGGTATAACCCTCGCGCGCGAGGGTGCGCTCCAGGCTCTGCCGCACCGCGGGGTCATCGTCGGCGACGAGAAGGGTGGCGGGCTCAGCCACGCTCGATCCTCTTGACGGGCAGCGCAATCATGAACGTGGTCCCCTCGCCGGGTTGACTCGACCACCGCACCTGGCCGCCGTGCTCCTCGGCGATCTGCCGCGTGATGGACAGTCCGAGGCCGGTGCCCTGCGGCTTGGTGGTGAAGAACTGCTCGAAGAGCCGCTCGCCCACCTCGGCGCTGATGCCGGGGCCGGTGTCGGTCACCGCGATCTCCACGGTGTCGTCGAGCCGCCGCGTGGTCACGGTGAGGGCGCCGCCCTGAGACACCGCCTCGAGCCCGTTCTTGATGAGGTTGAGCACGGCCTGGCGGAGGAGCGTCCGGTCGATGGTCATGGGCGGCACCGTGGCGTCGGTGCTGACGTCGAGGGTGATACCCTGCCGGGCGGCCAGCGGGCGCACGAACTCCGTCACCGCGCCCACCATGTCGTTCACCGAATCCTCCTCGAACTGGGCCCGCGGGAAGCGCGCAAAGGCCAGATACTCCTCGGTGAGCGCGTCGAGCGCTCCCACCTGATCGCGAATGGCAACCACCAGCCCCTTCGCTTCCACCATCTCCGCCTCGCCCCGCCCTCCCACGATGTCCCCCAGCAGCTCGGCGTTGAGGCCGATGGCGGCGATGGGGTTGCGCACCTCGTGGGCCATCTTGAGCGAGAGCCGCCCCACCGTGGCCATTCTGTCCGCCAGCAACAGCTCCTGCTGCGCGGCCTGAAGCCGGGTGAGGGTGCCGGTGAGCTCGTCGTTGAGCCGCTCGACCTCGTTGCGGCCGCGCCGTTCGCGCGCGGCCACATGCGCGATGGCGAAAGCCGGCAGCCCGAAGAAGGCAACCAGGATCATGACCGGCACCCAGCCCACCCAGGGGGGTACGAGCCACGAGGAGGCCGCGAAGAGCAGGCCGGCCACCACCGACAGCACCAGCCCCACCGCGCGGCCGAAGTAGTAGGCGTTGATGGCGAGCAGGGGAAAGAAGAGGAGATAGTAGAGGCTGTCGCCGCCGCCGGTCAGGAACAGCAGCGCGAACACGATGAGAAGATCCACCGCGAGCGCCCCGCTGAAGATGAAGCGCGTGGCGCGGGGATTCACGGTGACCAGCGCCAGGATGCAGGCCTTGTAGGCGGCGAACCAGAGCACGAGGGAAAAGAGGTCGAAGCGATAGCGCGGGCGCAGCGGGGCCAGGCCGAGGGTGGCCAGACCACCGACCATGACGACAGCCAGCAGGAAGGCGAACAGGCGCTCGTCCCGCTCGAGCAGGCGGAAGACGGCGGCCCATGGGTTCCGCGCCAAAGACGTCATACGCTCTTCCATCCGCCCGACCACTATAGCGCGTTCGAGGGGGCTTGGGCGCGCGGCTCCTCCGGGGCCGGCGCGGATGGGGCCGCCCCCCGCACCTCCTCCCGCCGCAGCAGCGGCACCGCCAGCAGCGGCACCAGACCCAGGAGCCCGACGATGATCATGAGGCGCCCCAGGCCCTCGTAGCTTTCCTGCGTCACCGCAAACGCGGTGTTGAGGTAGCGGGTGAAGAGCTCGCTGGCCGACAGGGCCAGGTTCATCAGCGAGGCCATGATGGCGAACATGGTGGCCTCCGCCCCCGGCGGCGCGGTCCGGGCGATGAGCACCAGCATGGGGACCATGGCGAGCTGGCCGAGCGGCGCCGAGATGGTGGTGTCGATGAACGCGAAGGTCCGCGGGCTGAGTCCCAGCCACTCGTTGACTCCGTAGTAGAGGCCGATGCTCGGCAGGTAGAGGATGAAGCTCGCCACGCTGACCCAGGTGATGGTGAAGCTCACCGGCCGGCGTGCGATCGGCTTGCGGAAGAGGATGAGGCCCACCAGGCTCAGCACCGACGACACCTGGGCGAGCAGGCCGAGGAACTCCGGATCGAACTTCAGGTGGTCGATGACCCAGTAGCTATAGCCCTGCCCCACACCCGGCACCGCCCGATAGAGAAAGATCACGAAGGCGGATACCGCGACCGCGCGCGACAGGCCGATCCGCTGGAGGAGCAGCACGATGAGGGTGCCGGACACCGCGAGGACGATCTCCTGGGCGAACGGCACCGCGAGGGCCTCGAGGCCCACGCTGAAGGCGGCATACGCGAGCCCGCCGATCAGCACCATCCGCGCGCGCCCTCCCCCCAGGGGACCCTCCTCCCGCGCCGCCGGGGCGCGCTCGGACGGGCGAACGAAGAGCGCCGCCAGCGCGACCGTGACCGGCAGCAGGGCCGCGAGCGCGAACACCGGACGGGGGCCCAGGAGCCCGGTGAGCACCCCGCTGGCGTAGCCCACGCTGATGGTGCCCACCAGCAGGGCCATCCGGCCCAGCGTCTGGAGATGGGCCATCTCCTCGTCGGTCCGGGCCACTTCCACCGAGAGCGCGTCGGCCACGACGTCCTGAATCATGAAGCCGACCGCCACCAGCACCACCGCGGCGAGATAGGCGGTCTTGCTCGAGACGCCGGTGGCGAGGTAGAGGTAGCCCCCGAACGAGCAGAGCGCTCCCAGGAGGAGATAGGCCTTCCGTCGACTGCCCAGGATGGGATAGACGTCGGACGACACGCCGACCACCATCTTCATGCTCCAGGGCAGGCCCACCCAGAACGCGATGGCTGCCGCCTCCGCCGGCGTGATGCCCAACGCCTCCTTCTGGAAGTAGAGCGCGGCCAGGCTGGTGATCCCGCTCGCGCCATAGGCGAAATAGGTGAGGAGGACGGGAAGGTACGCGACCTTGAGTGTCTTGAGCGAAGCGGGCGCGGGCACGCCTGAAGTTTACCGCATCCATGGCGCGCGCCTTGACGGGTCCGTCCCGGCCGGGTAGGTTCGGGCGCATGCCCCTCCTCGGCCACGCCATTCTCGCGATCTGGAACGACATCGCCCCCGGCGGCGACGCCGAGTTCAACCACTGGCACATCAGCGAGCACTTCCCGGAGCGGTTGAGCGTGCCGGGATTCCTCCGCGGCCGGCGATACGACGTGGCCAGCGGGACGCCGGCCTACTTCACCCTCTACGAGACAGAGTCGGTGGACGTGCTCCAGAGCCCGGGCTACCTCGCCCGCCTCAACGCGCCCACTTCCTGGACCACGAAGTGCATCCAGCTCTTCCGGAACAACCGCCGCACCGCCTGCCGCAACACGGTGTCCCTCGGGCAGGGCGTGGGCGGGGCCCTGGCCACCCTGGAGCTGGGCCCGGCCGCCGGCGGTGACGAGACGCTCCGGGCCTGGCTCACCGCCACCGCCCTCCCCGCCCTCGCGGGCCGTCCCGGCATCACCGGCGCCCACCTCTCAGAGGCCGACGTCGAGATGACGGTGGTGCGGACGGCGGAGAAGAAGCTCCTGGACAAGCCCGATACGCTCGCCCGCTGGGTGGTGATGGTGGAGGGTCTCGACACGGAGACCGTCGCCGGCGCGTGCGGGGCCGTGCTCGGGGACGAGGTCCTCACGCGGCACGGGGCGGCGCCCGACCGCTCCCTCGCCGTGTATCGCCTCGTCTACACCCTCGGCGGCTGAGCCGGACCGCGTCAGTCCAGCGGCGGCCGGCGGCGGTGCCAGTCCGTCGCGCGCTCGTACGCGTGCCCGGCGCGCAGCACGGCGGCCTCGTCGAACGGCCGCCCCACGATCTGCATGCCGAGCGGCAGGCCACTCGCCGCGAAGCCACAAGGCAGCGCCAGCACCGGCAGGCCGAGGCCGTTCCACGGCCGCGTCAGGCGCGAGAATCGCCCCATGCGCGCGGCGACGGCCTCCCCTTCCCCCGCGGTGGCGTCGGCCAGCGTGGGGGCAGGCTCGGGAATGGCGGGCAAGACCAGAAGGTCGGTCTCCGCGAAAACCTCGTCGTTGAACCCGCGCGCCAGCCGCGCCCGCAGGCGAAGGGCCTGGAGATAGTCGTGCGCCGAGAGGCGCGTGCCCACCGCGAGCCGCGCCCGCACCGCAGGCTGCAGCTCGTGCGGACGCTCGCGGAGAATGCGGGAGTGTACCGCCGCGCTTTCCGCGCGCGCGATGAGGCTGCTCACGTCGTGGATGACCTGGGGATCGGGAAGCCGGAGCGACGTCACCCGGGCGCCCAGGCGCTCGAAGGTCACGAGCGCGGCCTGCGTGGTCGCGGCCACCTCGGACGCGACGCCATCGAGGTAGTAGTTCTCCGGCATCGCGATCCGCAGGCCGGCGATCGACCGCTCGAGCTCGGCCAGATAGCCCGGCACCGGGCGTGGGCTCGAGGTGGCGTCCTGGGGATCGGGCCCGGCGATGACTTCCAGCAGCAGGGCGACGTCGGCCACCGTGCGCGCCATGGGCCCGATGTGGTCCATCGCCCAGGACAACGGCATCGCTCCCGCCCGGCTCACCCGGCCATAGGTGGGCTTGAGCCCCACGATGCCGCAGCAGGCAGCGGGTAACCGGATGGAGCCGCCGGTGTCCGTACCCAGCGCGCCCAGGGCCAGCCCCGCCGCCACCGCTACCGCCGAGCCGCTGGAGGAGCCTCCCGACACGTGACCGGCGCGCCAGGGGTTCTGCGCGTCGCCATGGTGCGCGTTGTCGCCGAAGGGACCGAGCGCCAGCTCCGCCATGTTGAGCTTGCCGAGCGTGTTCGCGCCCGCCTCGACCAGGCGGGCCACCGCGGTGGCGTCCCGCTCGGCGAAGAAGTACTCCGCGGTCTTGGTGCCGCATGACGTCGGGAGACCGCCGATGTGAAAGAGGTCCTTGTGGGCGAGCGGCACCCCGTGCAGCGGGCCGCGCCAGCGACCGGCGGCGGCCTCCGCCTCGAGCTCGCGTGCGCGGGCCAGGGCTCCCGCCGCATCCACCGTGATGTAGGCACGCAGGCGGCCGTCGAGACGCTCGATGCGCGCCAGGCACTGCTGGGCAACTTCGACGGGTGAGATCCGCCGCGCGCGGATGGCCGCGGCCAGCGCGGCGATGGTCCAGTCGGTCATCGCGCGGCGGACCGGCGGGATGCTCCGGGGCGCGGATCCGGCAGCGGCGCCGCCTCGTCCGGCGCAGCCGCCTCGAGCGCGGCGGCGAAGCGCGCGGGCTCCTCGACCAGGGACAGGTCGGCCTCCGCCCGCTCGATCACCGCCGCCATGCCCGCCACTTCCGCGCGGGCGGGATCGCGGGGGCCATCCGGCACGGCGGGCGTGCTCACCGCTCGGCCCGCGCGCGGCAGTCCGCGAGCATCGCGATGAGCGTGGACCGCGCCGCCTCCAGCGAGGTGACCTCGGCGGGGAAGGCGATGCGCCGGGCGGTGAGCTCGGACCCGCGGCGGATGCGGAGCCGGAAGCCGAGCCGGTCCACCGCCACCATCTCCGCCGCGTCCGCGGGGATCCCGCCGAGCACGCGGGCGAACACGAGGAGCGCGTCCGCGTGGTCGCGGTTCATGTGCTCGATGATGCTCGCCGCGCCCTCCGCGAGCGGATCGGGCCGAGCGGCGGCATAGGCCTCGGCGCCCACCCAATCCATGGCGGCGAACCCGCCCACGAAGTAGACCTCGGCCACTTCGAGACGCCAGAAGGCGAAGTCGTCGAAGTCCACCCAGGCGGCCGCCTCGGGATGCCGCTCGAGATAGCGCGCGCGGACGGCGGGGAGATCCGGCGCGGCGAGCGGTCGTGCCTCGCCCACCAGGGTGGCGCGCGCGGCGGCCAGCGGATCGTCCGCCCGGCCCGGCTGGGTCACGAGCAGACTCGCCCGGCGATCGGCCTCCAGGTTGCGCGTGTGCATGGCCATGCCGCTGATGAGGACGAGGGGCCGGCCGCGCTCGTCGGGAGCATATGGCATCACCGAGCCGAAGGGATGGCCTGGGTGCCGGCGGGACAGTGTGGAGAGCGCGCCGGTGCGCGCGACGTGCACGAGGGTGCGGGCCCGCTCGGCGTAGCTGGGCTCGGCGGCGGCGGGGACCGTGGGCGCGCTGGAATCCGCGTGCTGACTCATGGCGATGCGCTGACTGTATCACCGGCGCCGGCGAGACGCGCAGCGAGGCGCTGGGCATCTTCCACCACGAGGACCGTGAGCGGCGCCTGACGGTTGCGCAGCGTGAGCTCGTGCCGCGGCAGCGCCGTCGTCGGCACGCCGGCGCGTGTCGCCACCACCTCCGAGATCACCAGCTCGCACTGGTAGTCCTTGGTCAGGGCCTCCAGCCGCGCGGCCACGTGCACGGTGTCGCCCACCGCGGTGAGATAGAACGCCTGGCCGTACCCCATGCCCCCCACCACGGTGGACCCCGAGTGGATGCCGATCCCGATGCGCAGCGGCGAATCGAGCTCGTCGCCCAGGGACTGGCTCAGCTCGCGCACGCGCTCCACCATGGCCGCGGCGGCGCCGAGCGCCTGACGGCAACCGACGGCGGCGCCCTTTTCGACCCCGAAGAGCGCCATCACCCCGTCGCCGGTGAACTGGTTGACGATCCCCCCCGCGTCCGTGACCGCGGTGCCCACCGCCTCGAAGTAGCGGTTGAGGAAGAAGACGACGTCATAGGGCAGCCGGTGCTCGGCCAGCCGGGTGAAGCCGCGGAGGTCGGCGAAGAGCACGGCGATCTCCCGCTCCTGGCCGTGACGGGCGCCGACTTGCAAGGCGGCCGCCTGGGCCGACAGCGAGGCCGGCATGAGCGGGACCACCGCGATGTCCCCGGCCGGGCGAAGCTGGCAGGCCAGCCGCACGTTGGGAGGGGCGCTCACGCGTTCGAGCACGCGCGCCTCGGCGGCACTCGGCGCCGGGAGCGCGCCCAGGTCGCCCACCACGCGGATCCGGCACGTCGAGCAGCGGCCGCGGCCCCCGCAGGCGGACGCGTGCGGGATCCGCCCGAATCGGCTCGCCTCGAGCACGCTCCAGCCGGGCGGCACGAGGACGTCGCGGCGCTCCGGATAGCTCACGCGAATCATGCCCCGGCGCCGGCGGATTCGCTCGCGCGCGACCCGCGCGATCAGCACGCCGACGAGGGCGGCGCCATAGGTCGCCAGCATGGCGCGCTGGATCTCGCCCGGCCGCGCGCGCTCCGCGGGTGTCACGGGCTGGGCCGTCCGCATCAGGTCGCGGGCCAACCCCGGCGTCCGGGCCAGCAGCGCCGCCGCCTCTCGCGCGCCGGCGGCGAAGCCCAGCAGGGCCAGCACCGGCACGAGGAGCGCGCCCGCGAAGAGCGCCAGGGCCACGCGCGGATACCACCGACGAAACCGGAGCCAGAAGTGAAGCCCCATGCAGCCGTGGATCCAGGCGATGAGCAGGAGGCACACCTGACGCAGTCCCGCGGTCGGGTCGAAGACCCACAAGAAAAGCAGCACCCGCGCGTACGACGGCGTGGTGCCGAGCAGCGCGTCGGTCACCCCAGTCCCTGCGATGTGGGAGAGCAGGAGCGGTGGGATGGCGAGGCCGAGGACGAGCTGGGCCGCCTCCCAGGCCGGCATTCGCAGCGTGCGGCGCCGGTAGAGCGCCCAGAGCCCGAGGCCCAGATGGGTGATGAGCGCCCCGTAGAGGAGGACCATGCCCGGCGGGCTGCGCCAGAGGAGCAGGGCCCAGGTGAGTCCCCGCTCCATCGCCCCGAGGGAGATCAGGCCCAGGGCGTGGTTGCTGAGATGGAGGAGGACGTAGGTGAACAGCGTCAGGCCGCCCCAGAGACGCACTTTCCTGGTCAGGGGCGTCCCGGCGAGGACGAATCGCATCAGACGCGGCGGCCCTAGAGGGCGCTTCGCCCCGCCGCCTTGTCGAGAAAGCGGACCAGCACGCGATTGAACTCCTCGGGCTGCTCGAGATTCGACAGGTGCGAGGCGGAGCGCAGGATCGCCAGCTCGGCCGATGGCAGGGCGGCGTGGATATCGCGCGCCATCTCCACCGGGGTGCCCGGATCCTCCTCGCCCACGATGACCAGCGCCGGACAGGCGACGGCGCCGAGCCGGTCGGTGACGTTGATCTTCGGGATGGCGTGGCAGCAGCCGATGTAACCCTGGGCGGGCGTGGCGCGGATCATCGCGCCCACCTGCTCCATGAGATCCGGGCGCCGGGCGCGGAAGGGGGCGGTGAACCACCGGCCGAGCGTGGGCTCGACCAGGGGCTCCATCCCCTTCGCCTCCACGGTCTTGATGCGGTCTTGCCAGACGGGCGCCGCGGCCGCCGGGTAGCGGCTCGTCGTGTCACAGAGGACGAGGCTCTGGACCATCTCCGGATACTTCAGCGCGAAGATCTGGCCGATCATTCCGCCCATGGAGAGGCCCACGAAGTGTGTCCGCGCGATGCCGAGCCCGCCGAGGAGCCCGTGGACGTCTTCCGCCAGCTGCTCCAGCGTGTAGGCGCCCGCGGGCGCGCCCGACTGGCCGTGGCCGCGCGTGTCGAAGCGCAGCACGCGATAGCGGCCCCGGAGCGCGGCCGCCTGAGCGTCCCACATCGAGAGGTCGCAGCCCAGTGAGTGGCTGAACGTCACCACCGGCCCCTCCCCTTCGATGGCGTAGTTGATCTCGATTCCGTTGACGGAGAGCTTCATCGCTGGTCCCCTCTCACTCTTTGGTGGCGGTGCTGGGGCAGATCTGGTTGTACGCGCAGTATCGGCAGATCTGGTAGCCCGGCGTGGGATCGAACTGCCGCGCGCGAATGCCGGCGGCGGCCTCCTCGATGGCGGTGCGCGCGTCGGCGAGATCCTCGGCGGTGGGCGTATGCCGACCGGCGAGGCCGGACTCGAGGAAGCGCAGCTCCACGCGTGCGGGGAGCTCGCCGGTGGCCTGCTGGTGGGCCAGCGCGTACATCTTGAGCTGAAGGCTCTCGCGCGCACGCTTGTCGGCGGCCTTCTGCTCGGTGACGTCGCTGGATTTGTAGTCCACGATCACCGTGCCCTCGGGGGTGTCGTCCACGCGATCAAACCGGCCCCGCACCCGCGTGGGGCCGAGGGCAAACATGAATTCACCTTCCACGCTCAGCGGCTTCTGGCCGGACGCCTCCTCCTCGTGATAGAAGCGCGTGAGCGCCTCCACGCCCGCCTGCTTGCGCTTCTCCTCGTGCTCGCGGGTGAGGAAGCCTTCGTTGCGCCAGGCATCGTCGAATGCCCGGAGGAAATCCTCGAGCGAAGTGTAGTTACCCGCCACGCGCCGACGCAGGTAGAGTTCCACTGCCTTGTGCAGCGCGCTGCCGTAGACGATGGCGTGGTGCTGCCGCAGCGGGATGCGCAGCAGGTGCACGTACTGGTACTTCAGCGGGCACGTGCGGTAGTCGTCCACCTGGTGGTGGCTCACCATCAGCTCGGCGTCGGCAGGCAGCGGCGCCTGCCCCGCGCTCTGATGCTCCGGCGGGGGCGCGTTGCGCTTCAGCTCCTCGATGGGCTGGGCCCTGAAAAGCCGCACCGCGTCCACCGACAGCTCGAGCGCCTCTACCACGAACTGGCTCACCTTCCACTTGCGCTTACCGCCGAGGTCCTCGGCGCCGGTGAGATAGAGCCGATCCTTGGCTCGGGTCATCGCCACGTAGAAGAGCCGGCGCTCTTCCTGAAGGTGGAAATCCCCGCCCGGCAAGGTGTCCTTGATGAGGGCAGCCGGCATCTCGATGGGCTCCGAGCGCCGGATCGAAGGGAAACGGTTGTGCACACAGTTGACCACGAATACTACTGGCCACTCGAGCCCCTTCGCTTTGTGCACGGTAAGCACATGCACCGCGGGGATGTCCGAGTCGGGCTCCGCCAAGGGCGGATCGTCATCGGCATCGATCAACGCGTCGAGATGATTCACGAACTCGCGCACGGTATCGTACTTCAGCACGCGTCCGGCATCCCGCACCCGGCTGAAGAACTTGCTGACGTTCTGGACCTCCTGCTCCAGCTCCGCGGGCGCCTTCGCGTAGCGGGTCATCAGCCCGGAGTCGGTGAGGAACTGATACAGGAGCTCGCCGGTGGGTGTCTCCCGCGCCAGCTCCATGTAGCGCTGAAGGTCCGCCACCAGCCGGCGCACCGCCGCCGCGCCCTCCTCGCTCAACGCCACCTCCGCCGGCGGATCCCGGAGCACGTCGAAGAGCCAGCGATGGCGCCGGTCGGCAAAGGTGGCGCACTTGGTGAGGTCCACGATCGGCACCTGATAGATGTCGGAGGACGCGAGGTAGTGCAGGCTCACCGATTCGTCAGGATGCGCCACCGTCCGGAGGAACGAGATGAGCAGCCGGATTTCCGGCCGGCCGTAGAGCCCGGCATTCCCCGAGAAGGTCCAAGGCAGGTCGCGCGTATTGAGCGCCCGGAGAAAAGCGTCGGCGTCGTTGTTGGCCCGGACCAGGATGGCGAAGTCCTTGAGCGGCCGCCCCTGCGCGTGCTCCTCGACGATGAGGTCGGCCACCTGATCCGCCTCGGAGGTGAGGGTGTCGAAAGCCAGGTAGCGCGGCGGCCGCGGGTTGGGGGCCGCCCCTGTCATGCTGATCAGCTTCTTGCTGATTCCGTACTTCACTTCGAGCCGGTCGGGGTTATTGAACTGGATGAGCCGGTACGCGCTGTCCAGCACTTCCTGCGGACACCGGTAGTTCTCGGTAAGCACGATGTCCCGGGCGTCCGGATAGCGCTCCTTGAACTGGAGCACGTTCGAGATCGCGGCTCCCCGCCACTTGTAGATCGACTGATCGTCGTCGGCGACCACGGCGAGATTCCGGTGCCGCTCGGCCAGCCGCTCCACGATCTCGTTCTGCGCGTAGTTGGTGTCCTGGAACTCGTCCACCAGAACGTACTTGAACCGCTCCTGGTACCGGCGCAGCACGTGTGGGCGGGTCCGGAAGAGCCGGAGCGTCTCCACGATCTGGTCGCCGAAGTCGATCTGGCCGAGGCGCGCCATCAAGGTCTGGTACTGGGCATAGGTGCGCGCCAGCTCGAGATGCTCCTCCGCCTCCAGCCGGCCCTCGTCGTCGGCGGCGCTCGAGAGGAGAACTTCCGCCTGCGCGAGATAGGCGTCCGGACCCACGTCCTCGTCCTTGAGCCGGCTGAAGAGGCCAAGGAAGGCCTGGAGATGCCGGGTCGGATCACCCAGCGGACGGTAGTGCTTGAGCGGAAACTCGAAGAGGTGATCGCGCAGGAAGATCACTTGCTCCGCGCGGGTGAGCACCCGGAAGTCAGGCGTGAGCCCCAGCTCGAGCGCGTTCTCCTTGATGAGGCGATCGCCGAAGGCGTGAAAAGTGGAGATCTGCACGTCGGCATAGCCGTAGGGGACGAGCGTGTCCACCCGCTCCTCCATCTCGGCGGCCGCCTTGTCGGTGAAGGTCAGGGCCAGGATCTCGGAGGGACGCGCGCGCCGCGCGGCGATGAGGTAGGCGATGCGCCGGGTGATGACCGTGGTCTTCCCGGTGCCGGCGCCGGCGATGATGAGCAGCGGCCCGGCCTCGTGGGTGACGGCGGCGCGCTGGGCCTCGTTGAGGCCTTCGAGGATCCGATCGATGCCGCGCGGTTCCCGCTCCATGTCGCTACCCGCGAATCATAACATTCGCGCGCAGGGCCGCGGCCACGGCGCGGCGGCTAGCGACGGATCTCCGTGCTGTCCGAGGCCATCAGCTCCTCCAGCTCGGCGCGGCCGACCAGCGCGATGTCGCCCCAGATCGTGCACTTCAGCGCGGCCAGCGCGGTGCCCGCATCCACCGCCGCCTGCGCGCCACCCCCGGTGAGCAGGGCCCAGAGAAAGCCCGCCGCGAACGCATCTCCGGCCCCCACACGGTCTACCACGGACACGGTATAGCGCTTGCGCGGCCGCCACACCGTGCCGCCCTCGAGCACGGCCGCGCCCGCCTCGCCGAGCGTGAGCGCGATGGTGGCCTGAGGCGCATGCGTCCGCAGACCTGCCAGCACAGCCTCGGGAGAGCCCGTGTGCTCGAACACCGTCTCCGCATCGTCCGCGCCGATGAAGAGGTAGCGTACGGCGGGCAGGATCTCCACGAGAAAGTCCCGCGCCTCCTTCGGCGTCCACAGGCGGCCCCGATAGTTGATGTCGAGCGACAGGGACACGCCGGCCGCGGCCGCCTCGCGCACCGCACGCCGGATCACCTCGCGGAGATTCTCGCCGAGCGCGGGCGTGATCCCGGACAGATGCAGGAGACGGGTGCCCCGCAGCCGCGTCCAGTCCACGTCCTCCGGCTGGAGCCGGCTCATCGCCGAATCGCGCCGATCGTACAGGATGCGGACCGGGCGCGGCGCCATGCCGTACTCCAGGAAGTACAGGCCCATGCGCGCCCCCTCGGGTCGGAGCACCCCCGCGCAGTCGACGCCATGCCCCGTGAGCTCACGCAGCGCGCGGTCCGCCCAGGCATGCGCGGCCGGAAACGCGGAGATGAACGCGGTGCGCAAGCCGAGGCGCGCGCAGGCGGCGGCCACGTTGGCCTCGGAACCGCCGATCTGCACGTCCAGGGAGACGGCCTGCTCGAGTCGCTGCGGGGGCGGCGCGGCGAGCCGCAGCATCACCTCTCCCAGCGAGACGAGGTCGAAGCCCATGCCGGGCGGTCAGGCGGTGGAGACGAGCCGGACGGTGAAGGAGCTGCCGAACATCAAGGAGGAGCGCACCGACTCGACGTGGCGCGCCTGATCGAAGGTGACGCGAGCCGGCTGGCTCGAGCGCGCCCACGAGGAGAAGCGCGTGATGTCGATCTGCGCGCTCAGCAGGCCGGTGGCAGGATCCGACGTCACCCGGAAGCGAAGCGGCACGATCTCGGCGCGATAGCCGTTCGCCGAGACATCGTCCAGTCCTTCGTTCTCCGCCTTCGCCCGGCGCACGATCGCGGTGCGGTAGTAGCCCTCGCCGTCCTGCTCGAGCCGATTCGCCGCAAAATTCAGCATGGCGGAGGCGATGTCGTCCACCGCCTGCCCCGCCGGGAGTTTGATCACATCGTCCACTTGGCGACGCCGGCCGAGAAACAAGGTGTAGCCTACGGAGTGGAACTCCACCGTGCCGTGCTCGTAGTTGTACTTCATCGTGCTCCAGCTCTCCCGACCGCGCACGGTACCGGTGCTCAGACTTTCGAGGGGCAGGAAGCGCCCGGCGCGAATGATCCCGCTCGCCTCCGTTCGCAGCGTGACCCCCGTGCCCTCGCCCGTGAGCACCACGCGATAACGGCTCGCCCCGTAGTCGATGTCCTCCGTCATGGTGCCGGACACGTGATAGGTCAGGAGGTCGAAGAGCACCCCGACGTCGGCCTGGTAGGAAAAGGTTTTCCTGCTCGGTAATCCCGCCCCGGCGACACGGGGCAAGAGAAGGAAGGCCAGAGGCAAACCCAGGAAGTGGCGTCGCGATAGAATCGGGGCCATGGATACGTTGATTGTACCCGACGCGGGAGGCGGAGGAAACTTGGTTTCCCTCCAGTTTCTTGCTATGGTTCCGATTACCTCGCTTTAACTTTCAGTGGTTTAGGGGGCAGACCGTCTCCATGAGACATGGACGGCGCGTAGTCATCACGGGCATCGGCGTCGTTGCCCCCAATGGCATCGGTAAGCAGGCCTACTGGGACAGCCTCATCGCGGGCCGGTCCGGTGTGGACTGGATTACCGAGTTCAACACTGACCCCTATCCTTGCAAGGTCGCCGCCAAGGTCAAGAACTTCGATCCGGGGGCGTTCATCAGAACGAAGCAAGTTCGCCATATGGGAAGGTTCAGTCAATTCGCGGTTGCAGCCGCCAGGATGGCTCTAGATGATTCCCAGCTTGCGTTAACTCCGTCAGTGACAAGCCGGGCGGCCGTCTGCTTTGGAACATCTGGTGGGGCCCCAATCTTTGAGGAGGCTGTGATTAACTTTCACACGGGGGGCTTGCAAGCGGTTGATCCTTGGACCGCTCTGGAATACCCGCCTCATGCGCCGGCATCTTACGTCTCGATCGAACTCGGTATCACTGGCCGGACTCTCTCCATCGCGTCGAATTGCTGCACGGGACTTGATGCCATTCAGTCAGCGACCACAGAGATCAGATCAGGACGTACGAGCGTTGTACTGGCAGGAAGCGCAGAAGCTCCGATCTCTCCCGCAATTTTTGCCACATTCTCCGCGCTCGGAGCATTGAGCAAGCGGAGTGATGACCCCACTAAAGCTTCGCGCCCCTATGACCTCTTGAGAGATGGCCTCGTCATTGGTGAAGGTGCCGCAGCTTTCGTTCTCGAAGAAATAGAGCACGCAAGAGATCGTGGCGCGAGAATTTTTGCTGAGATAAAAGGCGCAAGCGGTGCGAGCGAAGCGATCGATATGCGTAAGGGGGACCTGTCCGGAAGAGTAATGGCGAGGGCACTATCAGGCGCGATCCAGGATTCTGGACTCAAGGCCACCGACATCGACTATGTAAACGCCCATGGCAGTTCGCTCCCAGATTTTGATGTTTGTGATTCGAACGCCTTCAAACAGGCGCTCTCCGATCACGCGTACAGAATTCCGATCTCGTCGATAAAATCCATGATCGGCCAACCCTTTGCTGCCGCTGGGTCTCTTCAGGCGGCCGCTGCATGTCTTTCTCTGGAGCATCAGCGCGTACCGCCAACTATCAATCAAGAGTTCCCCGACCCCCGATGCGATCTTGACTATGTTCCAAACGTATCTCGTGTAGCACGAATCAGGAACATCTTGGTGAATGGCCATGGTTTCGGTGGAGGGTGTACTGCCATAGTAGTCGGACGAACTGACGAATGAGGATCTTGAAGCTGTGGTTCTGAGTACCCGACTCCTTGGAGTCATCGTACTCTCATCCGCACTTGCGAGTCTTGGTCTGCTTGTCTTCCTCAACAATACACGCGCACAAGTTAACCGCCACTTCGCTCTCTCCGTCCTCAGTATTGTTGGCTGGATCGTAAGCATCACCATTGCACTGTCCCTGGAAGATCTGCATAAGGCAGTGGCTTTTGGGCGGTTAGCTTTTGCATTCGCGGGCAGCATTCCCTTCACACTCCTCCTAGTCATCCATGCTTTTCCAGTCCCCCAAGTAGTGTCTGCTAGGCGAACGCTCATTATTCCCGGTCTGCTTTGTGCTGCTTTTACCTTGATCTCACTGACGCCACTGGTGGTCGTCGGAGCGCAGCGAACCGCCCAGAAGACAAATTTTATTTACGGTCCTCTGCACCCTCTCTTTTCGTTTTATGCCGCAGCGAGTCTCGGCTTTGCGCTATACCTGCTCTGGCGCAAACTACGAATGGCCTCCGGCCTTCGAAAACTCCAGCTGCGCTATTTGCTGCTCGGCATACTCCTTGGCGGTGCTGGGGCAATCACGACAAATGTTGTGATCCCCCTCGTATGGAAGACGTCACAGTACAGCGTCCTCGGCCCATACTTCACCTTGCTACTGGTCTCATTCTCTGCCCACGCAATCATTCGTCATCGTCTGATGGACATTCGTCTCGTGGTCCGGCGGGGCTCCGTCTACCTGATGGCTGTTGCAGGTGCCGGAGCCGTTTTTATTGCACTCATCGGCACCATCGCCGCCCTTACCGCCACCAGAACCCAAGATGTTCCGATTGCAATTCAGGTCGCACTAGCACTAGGGCTGGCCCTCGCCTTTCAGCCACTCAAGCAATGGATTCAGAATGGCTTCGATCGCTACCTCTACCGAGAGTCGTACGACTATCGAACCATCATCCGTGAAGCGAGCCGTACAATTGCCTCTCTTCTCGATTTGAAGTCGCTCGTGGACTATCTCTCCGATACAGTAAGCGACTCTCTCAGGCCGGACTATGTAGCCGTGTTCGTTCGAGAGCCCTCGCAGAGCTCATTCTCTCTGGTGGCATTCAAGACCACTCTGGATCTCGAGCGCCCGGCTCTTCCAGCTTCGCTCGCTATGGCATCTGCGCTCCCTTTCTTTCTCGAAAGACATCGTCGCGGGCTCCTTCGTGATGATCTTGGAACCGCCGTGGTCGGGCATGACGCTGAAACCGCGATCGAACATCTCAACAAGGTTGGCGCCGAACTGGCGATCCCCTTCATGTCAGAAAGAACCCTACTAGGGCTCCTTCTTATGGGACCCAAGCTTTCTGGCGACGCCTATTTTTCTGACGATCTCGAACTGCTCTCCACGCTCTCGAATCAGGCTGCTATCGCGATGCAGAATGCACAGCTTTATCGCCAGGTGCTTCTCGCCAACGAATACATCGAGAACATTCTGGGCACGATGGAAAACGGCGTCGTAGCAATTGACTCACATCGCGCAATTACATTGTGCAATAAGGCCGCTGAGCGGATGACTGGGATTGCAGCCGCATCACTGCGAAACCAGGGTGGCAGACAGCTTCCGGACGCGCTTTGGAGTCCTCTTGAAGCAACACTGAGTGACGGCCATGCGCGGACGCAACTGGAATCTGCTCTCATTGACGATGCTGGACGCGCAGTTCCGGTGGTCTGCGCCACTTCTCCACTTAGAGATAAGCTCGGAACAATTCTCGGGGCCGTGATCGTATTCAGTGATCTCAGCAGACTAAAAGACCTGGAACGGGAAAAGCGCCGCGGAGAACGACTGGCCGCGTTCGGAGCATTGGCCTCAGGTATAGCGCACGAAATCAAGAATCCGCTCGTAGCGATCCGTACTTTTGCGGAACTTCTGCCGGAACGATTTACTGACGAAGAGTTCCGACAAGACTTCTCCGTCATAGTTTTGAAGGAGATCGAGCGGATTGACCAGCTAGTTGGAAGGCTCAGGGGGCTGGCCGTCCCGTCTCATACCGCATTCCGAAGCGTGGATACTATCGAGCCACTTGAGGAGACGCTGGCGCTTCTGCGAGCCCAGTTCCTTCAGAAGCGAATCAATCTGACGCGTGCATACACGGCATCCAATACTCGAATCTCAGGAGATTCAGATCAGTTGAAACAACTCTTTCTCAATATCCTTATCAATGCTGTCGAGGCGATGGAGCATGATGGGCAGTTGACTATTCGCCTAGCGGACCTAGCGACGCACGATGGCCAGAGTTTGCTCATCGAGGTGTCTGATTCAGGTCCCGGAATCCCCGAAAACATAATTGGAAAAATCTTCGAACCCTTCGTGACGACGAAGCCCAAAGGATCCGGGCTTGGTTTGGCAATTTGCCGGGGCATTACTGACGCACACAAGGGAACTATTCGCGCGACAAACGTCGATCTTGGAAACGGGACTACTATCTTGATTGAGTTCCCTGTCGCAACCGACCTACAGCCTGCCACTGTCCAGTAGATCGACTACTACTTCCGACGTCCTCGGCTTTTCGCCTTTGCTCTAGTACTGCGCTTGAGTCAATATCGACGTCCAGTGTATGAAAATGTCCACGTCTTGTAGCAAGTCTCGTGTTGGTTAACGTTGATAGGCGTTAGAAGACTGAATCGGGCTGAGCGAGGCCATGCAAATTAGCTCAAGTGCCATACCGCTTCTCGCCACTGCATTACTGAATCTGGCAATCGCAATCTACGTTTACGGGCGGAATCCTCGGAGCACCCCCCACCTAGCCCTATCCGCAATGGCGTTCCTAGGCGGCATGTGGGCTGCCGGCGTCGCGTTCGGCAGTTACTCGAGTCCCGTCTCGCTTGCGTCTGTACGTTTCACTTTGGCAGTGGCGAGCCTTGCTCCTCTTGCATCTCTCGTTCTCGCAGAAACTTTCCCTGCAGGAGGCGGTCTCAGAGCGAGCCTCCCTTTGCGGCTGTATGCCCCGCCGTCACTGCTGTTCTTCGTACTGGCCTTTTCTTCTCTCCTTGTGATTTCAGTGCAAGAAGGTCAGTCCGGCGTCAGGATTGAATATGGACTACTTCATCCGGCCTATGGAGTTTATATCCTCTCGGGTTTTGGTAGCGCAATCTGGATTCTAACCAAGAAGCATCGAAAAGCGTCCGGAGCACTGCGACTTCAGAGCAAGTACCTTTTGATTGCACTGTCGATCCCTATAATTTTGGGAACCGTGACGAACCTACTTGTTCCGTTAGTCTTTGGAACGTCGGCGCTAAGCAAATACGGTCCCTTCTTTTCTCTCGTCATGATCATACTGATCGCCCACGCCATCATCCGCCACCGCTTGATGGACATTCGCGTCAAGGTGCGGCGTGGTGCGGTATATCTCGCCGCGGTGCTGGTGGCGGGCCTCGTCCTCCTGTGCCTCCTCATGGCATCCAACGCGTTCTTCCACGATTCAAACCGGGCGCCGGTGCGCGAGATTCTTCTCGCGCTGCTGGTGGCGGTGCTCTTTGCGCCCCTGAAGGGGCAGATCCAGCGCGCATTCGATCGCTATCTGTACCGCGAGCCCTACGACTATCAGCGGACGATCCGGGAGACGAGCCGCGCGCTGAGCGCCACCATCGACCTACCCGCGCTGCTAGGCCACTTCGCGCGCACCGTCGGGGCCACGCTCAGACCTGAGGGGCTCGCTATCTACCTCCTCGACGTGGAGGAGGACCGCTTCGAGCGCGCGCACCTGCACGGACACGGCACGTTCCCCAAGCATGCGCCGCGCACGGTGTCGCTCCTGGTGACGCTCGATCGGGAGCGTTGCCTGCTCTTTCGTGACGAGGTCGGCCGACAGTCAGACGGTGGCGATGCCGTGACGACGCTGGGAGAGTTCGATCATCTGGGGACGGAGGTGCTCGTGCCCCTCATTGCGGACGATCACGTCATCGGATTTCTCGCCGTCGGGCCCAAGCGCTCAGGCGACCCCTTCTTCAGCGACGACGCCGATCTGCTCGCCACGCTGGCCAACCAGTCCGCGGTGGCGGTGCGCAATGCCCAGATTCACCAGCAGGTTGTCCAGGTCAACGAGCACATTCAGCGCATCCTGGCCACGATCGAGAGCGGCGTCGCCGCGGTCGGGGCCAAGGGCCGGATCACGCTCTTCAATCGAGCCGCCGAGACCTTGGCCGGAATCTCTGCCGAGGAACTGCAAGGGAAGCCGGTCGCGCACTTGCCAGGTCCGCTGGCACGGCTGCTCGAGGCGGCGGCCGGCGGCGGCTCCAGCTCCCAGGTCGAGATTAGCCTCCCCGACGCGTCCGGGCAGATGGTCCCCTTGATGTGCTCCACCTCGCCCCTCGTCGGCCCGCGCGGTATCCCCCTGGGGGCGGTGGCCGTTTTCAGCGACCTCTCGCGACTGAAAGAGCTGGAGCAGGAGAAGCGTCGGGCCGAGCGCCTGGCCTCGCTGGAGGCCATTGCCTCGGGCATGGTGCATGAGATCCGGAACCCCCTCGTGTCCCTCAAGGCCTTTACCCAGCTCCTGCCGACCCGGTTCGACGACCCCGAATTCCGGGCTAGGCTGGTCCGCATGGCCGACCGGCAGATCTCACGCATCGACGAGCTCCTGGGACGCTTCCGCACCCTGGCTTCGGCTCCGGCCCAACCGATGGGGCTGGTCGATCTCCTTGACCCGTTACGGTCTGCGTTGGAGTTACTGCTGCCCGAGCGGGAGGCGCGAGGAGTGCAGTTGCGACGGGTGGGAATTGAATCCGTGCCCAAGATCGTGGGGAATGATTCTCTATTGGAACAGCTTTTCCATAACTTATGCCTCAATGCCATCGAAGCCATGACCGCCGGGGGAGAGCTTACGGTGCGGGTTGCTGACCTGTGCGAAGCGGGCGGGAGCACCCTGCTTGTGGAGATCTCGGACACCGGATGTGGCATCCCCGACCACCTCCTCGACAATATCTTCAATCCGTTCGTCACCACCAAGTCGAGAGGTTCAGGCCTCGGGCTGGCCATCTGCAGCAGCGTCGCCGACGCACATCGGGCAATCCTGAGCGCTCGCAACCACACCGGCCGACCCGGCTGCACGTTCGCCATCGAATTTCCCGTCCCCGACAGGCGCCCCCCCAAACTTCACATCTGAAAACGGCCTTGGTCGTCTCGGCCGACGAGGTCCTGCGAAGTCGTCTCCGTCGCAGTCTGGATGGCCGTGCGGTGTTCCCGGTCGGCTCGGATCAACACGGAGTTTCCGTCTACGGTCCCTTGACCCAGCGCGAGGGTCGTGGTCCGGATGGGGGTGCACTTTGCCCCCGCAGTGCCCGCCCCACAGTGCATCGGGTGTAAGTGCCCGCGGCATGGAGCGTTCGCTTCACCGGATTCGCTTCCCAGGGGGCCGCTGCCCCGTCGGCGGTGCAGCGGCCTCCTGGCGGCGGCCAGCGATGCGGCTACATTTTCATGGTTCCCACACACTTGGGCGGAGGGCGCCCGCGGCATGTGCCTGGCGCGAATCCTGCCTACTCAGACCGACCGGCGGAATACTGTCCCCATGAAAACTCCGCTCGACCTCGCTAGCCTAAAAAGCCCATATCGGTCGACGCGTTGTCTCCGCCGATGTCGTCCGCGCCGCGCCGGCGAGCCTCCTGCGCCTGACCTTCGGGCGGTCCGGGCCCGAGCTCGCGCCGGGGGCGACGTGCTGCCACCGGGCTGGCACACCCTCTACTTCCCTCTACCGCGCTGCCGCCCAGCGCGCTCCATTCTGATGGCAGTCCGCGTGATGCGAGAGTGGTCCCGCCCATGCCCCTGCCGCGGCACATGTTCACCAGCGAGCGAGCGACTGAGGGAGCTGGAGCCGGAGAAACGTCGGGTCGAACGTCTGGCCTCGTTGGGACGCTTCCGCACCTTGACCCCGGCTCCGGCCCAACGGATGGGGCTGGTCGATCGCCTTGACCCCCTCCAGTCGACGTTGGGCTTACTGCTACCAGAGCCGGAGTTATGCTGCGTGCCGTTACGCCGTATCGGGATCGGGGCCGTGCTCGAGATGGTGGGTAATGATTCACTATTGGAACAGCTTTTCCACAACTTATGCTTAAATGCCATAGAGCCATGACCGCCGGAGTAGAACTCACGGTGCGGGTTGCCAATCGGTGCGAGACAGGCGGGAGCACCCTGCTCGTGCAGATCTCGGACACCGGACGTGGCATCCCCGACGGCGTCCTCGATAACCTCTTCAATCCCTTCGTGACGACCAAGCCGAGAGGGTCGAGCTTCGGCCTTGCCATCTCCAGAAGCGTCGCTGACGCGCATCGGGCCACCCTGAATGCCCGAAACCACGTCGGCCGACCCGGCTGCCCATCGCAATCGAATTTCCCGTGACTGATAGGCGCTCTTCCAAAATTCACGTATGAGAACGGCCCTGGTGGTCTCGGCAGACGAGGCCTTGCGAGCTCGTCTCCGCCATAGTCTCGACGGCCGTGCGGTGTTCGCGGTCGGCTCCGACGAGGAGGCCCTGCGGACGCTCCGGTTCACCGCCGTGGACCTGATCGTCAAGGAGGCGACACCCACCCGCGAAGTCCCCGTCTTCATTGAGCGGGCCCGGCAGATTTGCCCCACGGCGGTGGTGGTCTGTGTGCTTACTGCCGACTCGGCGCCCGAAGACGATCCCGCTGTCGAACAGGCCGACTTCGTCCTCCTCCACCCCTTCTCGGCCAGCCACTTCCAGAGCGTGCTTCGCCAGGCCGAGGAGAAGCTCCGGCTGCTCCAGGAGGTTTCGGCGCTGCGCTCAACGTCGCGACGGCTGCCCGAGGCGCCCACTGGCCCTGTTCCCGGGGACTCCGGGCCCGCGCTGGACCTGCCGTCCGACGTGCTGACGCGGATGGTGAAGGAGTTTGCCAAGGCCCTGTCGGCGGGGTTCGACATCTCGCGCGTGCTCGATCTCTTTCTCGACGCAGTGGCCGAGCTGGCGCGGCCCACGCGCAGCGCTATCCTGGTGGCGGACCAGGTCGGCCGACTATACCGGATCACGGCCTTCCGGGGCCTGGCGCCCCACGTGGTCGAGTCGGTGGTCCTGTCAGCCGACGCGGGCCTGCCCCTCTGGCTCGCCGGGGAAGGTCGCCTCATCCACATCGAGGAAGCGCAGGCGCGCGCCTCGGACCCCACCGCGCGCGAGATCGCGCGCGAGATGGCGGTGCTCCAGGCGACGATCGCGATGCCGCTGATGTCCCACGGCGAGCTGGTCGCGGTGCTCACCCTTGGCCAGCGGGTGACCGGCGGCGGCTACAGCCGGCGCGAGACCGAGATCATCTACAACCTGGCCAGCCACCTCGCCACCGCGATCCGGGACATCCGAGTTCACCACCTCCTCGAGTACCAGAAGCAGTTCACCGAGCGGATCCTCGCGCACATGTCCAACGGCGTCATCACCATCGGGCCGGACGAGCGCGTGGTGATCATCAACCGTCGGGCGGAGGAGATCCTCGGGATGGCGGCCCGCGACGCGCTCAATCGGGACCTGCGTGTCCTTCCCTCGCCGCTGGGCGATCTGCTCTTCGAGACGCTCACGCGCGGCCGCGCCGTTCATCGCGAGGAGGTGCAGCTCGCCCTGCGCAGCCTGCCCCTCGAGGTGTCCACCTACCCGGTGATGGGCGACAGCGCCACCACCCTGGGAGCGGTGCTGGTCTTCGAGGACCTCACCGCCCAGCGCCAGGCCTCCCGCGAGCGCCGCGAGGCGGAGCAGCTCGAGCTGCTCACCCGCGTGGTGGCGCGGATCGCGGATGAGATCAAGAACCCGCTCGTCTCTATCCGCACCTTCATGGAGCTCCTCGAGGAGCGCTACGACGACGCGGGTTTCCGCAGCCATTTCGCCTCCGTGGTGGGACGCGACGTGCGGCGACTCGTGCAGATGTTCGAGAAGCTGGCGGCCCTGGTAAACGAGGGTGACTACAAGCTGGAAGTGCTGGACGTGCGGCTCGCGGTCGAGGAGTGCCTGCTGGAGCTGGGCGCCCAGCCCGTGCCCGCGGCGGGGGCGGAGGCGCGGCTCCTCACCTTCATCGACGAATCCACGCAGAAGCACGTCTCCGCCACCTATTCCTTCGAGGGCCGGACCTTCCTGGTACGGGGCGATCGCGCCATGCTCAAGAAGGCGATCGCCTACCTCGTCTGGTATCTCCTGCGCAAGACGTCCGGCCAGGACGCCAAGCTCTCCGTCTCCGTATCCCGTCTCGACAAGGAGGACCGTGTGCGGATCATCGTCGCCTCGCGCACCGCCGATGTCCGGGCGGACGAGCTGCACCGCATCTTCGATCCCATCCAGGTCGTCCAGGAGAACCTCATCGACGTGGGGCCCTGCGTGAGCCAGCGCATCATCGAGGCGCAGGGCGGACGGCTGGAAGCCAAGCAGGGACGCGCCGAGGTGGCCTTCACCGCGGTGCTGCCGGGCGTCCCCGGGAGCATGGCATGACGGACCGCGCGCGCATCCTCGTGGTGGACGACGAGATGGGGCCGCGGGAATCGCTCCGCATGATCCTCAAGCCCCGGCACGACATCGCCACCGCCGACAGCGGCGAGGCCGCCCTCCGTACGCTGAAGAGCTTCCACCCGGACCTGATCTTCATGGACATCAAGATGCCGCAGATGGACGGCATCGAGCTCCTCCGCCGCATCAAGAGCATCGATCCCAGCATCGAGGTCGTGATGATCACGGCCTACGCGTCCCTGGAGACGGTCAAGAACGCATTGACCCATGGGGCCTTCGAGTACTTGATCAAGCCCTTCAGCCGCCAGGACCTCGAGGAGACGGTGCGGCGCGCGCTGGCCCGGCGACAGACCGAGGTGGGCACGCGCAATCAGCTCACCGCACTCGTGGACGAGATGCGCGCCCTCTCCGGCAAGACCCGCGACCACGAGGAAGAGGCCCGTCGCGAGCAGGCGGAACAGTCGCTCCGCGTGACCCAGCTGTCCATCCTGCGGGAAATCTCGCGCGGCTTGCTCGGCCAGCTCGACCTCACCCAGCTCGTGGCCACCATCACCGAGCAGCTCCGCTCGGCGCTGGGCTACGACGAGGTGCGCATCCACCTGGGCTCAGCACCGGCGGAGACTCCCGCGGGCCCGTCCACGGTGGTGTGTCCCATCCGCGACGACGGCAGCACGCTGGGCTACCTCGCCGCCGCCAACCAGGGCACGCGCGCCATCGATCCGCGCGAACGCGAGCTGCTGGAGATGCTGTCGGACTACCTCGCAGTAGCCATCCGCAACTCGCGGCTCTACGGCCAGGTGGCCGACACCAAGCGATCGCTCGAGCAGCTCATCCAGTCCGCGGGTGACGGCATCATCTCGCTGGACCGCAACGACAACATCGTGGGCTGGAATCCGGCCGCGGAGCGTATCTTCACGCTGCCCAGCCGAGATGCGATCGGCCGCCCCATCACCGAGCTGCTGCCGCGGGACCAGTACAAGAGCGCGCGCAACGCGCTGGCCACCACCGCGCCCGTCCGGGTGTTCGAGGTCGTCTCGCGGCGCGAGGACGGCAGCGGGCTCAGCCTCGCGGTGACCCTGTCCGCCCTCACCGACCGCGAGGGGCAGCTCGAGGGCGTGCTCGCCATCGTGCACGACACCACCGCCCAGCGGGAGCTCGAGGCGCAGATGCTCCAATCGGAAAAGCTCACTGCGCTGGGACAGATGGCGGGCGGCATCGCGCATGACTTCAACAACCTGCTCCAGGCCATCCTCGGCTACGCCCAGCTCATGGGGAAGAATCCCGCCAACGTGGACGTGGTCCGGCGCGGGCTGGACGTCATCGAGGCCGCCGCCACCGGCGGCGCGGAGACGGTGCGGCGCATCCAGAAGTTCGCGCGGCTCCGGCCCGACGAGCCGTTCGTGTCACTGGACCTCAACAGCGTGGTGAACGACGCGGTGGCGATCACCCAGCCGCGCTGGGAGGAACGCGCGGCCAAGGGCGGCCTGCCCCTGCGCATGGAGCTGAGCCTGCCCGCGATTCCCGTCGTGATGGGGCGCCCCTCGGAGCTGAACGAGGTCATCACCAATCTCATCCTCAACGCCATCGACGCGATGCCGGAGGGCGGCGTGCTGAGCATCCGGACCAGCGTCGACCGCGGCGACTCCGTCGTCCTCACCGTGGCCGACACCGGGACCGGCATGCCGGAGGCGGTGCGCAAGCGCGTGTTCGACCCCTTCTTCACCACCAAGGGCGAGCTGGGCACCGGCCTCGGACTGTCGGTCTCCTATTCCATCGTGAAGCGCCATAACGGCGAGATGCGGGTGGACAGCCAGGTGGGACGCGGCACCGCCTTCACCATCGTGCTCCCGGCGGCGATGGCGTTCTCGGCGGATGCGCCCGCGGAGCTCGACACCCTGGGCAGCCGGCGCGGCCGCATCCTGCTGGTGGACAACGACGCCCAGGTGCTCGCCATCCTCACCGAGATGCTGCGCGAGGGGAACCACGAGGTGGTGCCGGTGGCCAGCGGCCCCGCCGCCATGGACGCCTTCCGGCCGGGGGCCTTCGACGTGATCCTCACCAATCTCGGCATGGTGGGCATGACAGGCTGGGAGGTCGCGCAGCGCATCCGCGCCCGCGACCGCAACGTGCCGGTGGTCTTCATCACGGGATGGGGACTACACGAGGAGGACCAGGAGCGTTGCCGGCACCTGGGAATCCACCACGTGCTCTTCAAGCCGGTCGGCCCCGGCGAGCTGCACCGGGCCATTCAGAGCACGCTCGCCGAGCACGCCGCCCGCGCCTAGCGGCCGGGCGCCGGAGGTTGTCGGACGGACGGTCGTCTTTCCTACGCCTTCCGGTCCTTCACGAGCTTGGAGAGCTTGCAGAAGGCGCAGATCTCGCCCGTGGTCACCTGCCCGCACACCCCGCACTCCTGGAGCTCTGGCCGCGCGGTCGGCTCGAAGACCGCGCGCGCCTTGTCGAGGAATCCAAACAGGAAGTTGTGCTTGGCGCCCGGCGAGGCTTCCTCGAGGCGGTTGAGGATGTCCTTGTGGGCGAGCGAGGTGGCCCCCTTCGAGAAGGGACATTCCTCCACGATGTAGTCGATCCCGCGCAGGAAGGCATAGGCCGCCGTCTCCCGCTCGGACAGGCGGTAGAGCGGCTTCACCCGCCGCGCCAGCTTGGGATGAGTGGAGGCCAGCATAGGGGACTGGCGCGGGAGCGCGTCCATCTGCCAGTGGAGGACCGAGCCGAACAGTGTGGCCGCCTCGTCGTCGAGGTTGTGCCCGGTGGCGACCACGGCGTAGCCATGCTCGAGGGCGGCGCGATTCAGGAGGTAGCGCTTGCTGAGCCCGCAGGCCGAGCAGGTTGGCCGTCGGGTGACCTTCTGCACCTCGGGGATGGGCGCCCCCACCGCGTCCGTCACCCGCTCCACGATCAGCTTCTGGCCCCGCGCCGCCGCGAAGGCCTCGCACTTGGCCTTGGACTCCACGGAGTACTCGAAGATCCCGAGGTCGAGGTAGATGCCGTCGGTCCGATAGCCGTCCTCCAGGAGCACGTCCCAGAGAGCCAGCGAGTCCTTGCCTCCGGACACCGCCACCAGGACCGACTCGCCGGGCTCGAGCATGCGGTAGTGCCGGATGGCCTCGCGCACCTGCTTCTGGAAGAACTCGATGAAGTGCGGCGAGCAGAAGGCGGCGTTGTGGCGGCGTAGCTCCAGGGCCGCGGTGTCGCCGCACTTCCGGCACTTCACCGCGCGGCTCCGCCCGAGATCACGGGCCGCAGCTCGATCTCGTCGTCCTCGCCCACCACGGTGTCGCCGGTGAGGAGCTCCGAGCCGCGGATGACCAGCACCGTCTCGGGGATGACGTCGAGCTCGCGCAGCAGATCCTTCACACGGCGTTTGCCCGTGATCTCCACCTGGCGCTTGGGATACCGGAGGGTCACCTTCATGCGAGTACGTCCGATTATAGCGCGTGGTACAAGGGTATGGTCGCCATGAGTGCTCCCGACGCATCCCCCGCTCACGACGGCGAGGCGCGTGACGGTGCCGCACTCGCCCGCATCCCCTGGAAGACGGTCTCGTCGCGCCCGGTCTACGCCAATCCCTGGATCCGGGTGCGTGAGGACGTGGCCGCGCTGCCCGACGGCCGGACGACCATTTATGGTGTGGTCGAGTGCGCGGGCGCGGTGGGCATCCTGCCCTTCATCGATCCCGACACCGTGCTCCTGGTGGGCCAGTATCGCTACGTGGTGGGCGACTTCTACTGGGAGATGCCGACCGGCGCCGCCCATGCCGGCGAAACCCTGGAAACGACCGCCCAGCGCGAGTTGGCCGAGGAGGCGGGCTACCAGGCGGGGCGCCTCGTTCCCCTCGGAAGCTTCCACACCTCGAAGAGCATCCTGCACGAGGTGGCCCACCTCTTCCTCGCGGAAGACTTGCGGCCGGCGTCGCGACCCCCTGATCCCACGGAGTTCATCGAGCGGCGAGCGTTTCCCTTCGCGGAGGCGCTGGCGATGGTCGAGCGCGGCGAGATCAAGGACTCGATGACCATCGTGGCCGTGCTGCGCGCCGCCCGTCTCCGCGGGCGCTGAGGGGTCACGACTTCCCGATCAGCACCATGGGCCCCGACGGGGCGGGCAGACCGCCGGCGGGCTCGAGCGTCACGGCGAAGGCGTCGACCCGCCCCACCCCCGGCAGCGGCGACACCCGCAGGCTCGCTGTGCGCTGGGCGTCGACGGCGAACACCCCGGCGGAAACCGGCGGGCCCGTCCCCGCGATGGCCCACAGCTGATAGGTCTTCCCGGCCGGCGCGGGCGGCAAGCCCGCGGCCACGAGCAGCCCGCCCGCCTTCTCGTGCCACAGCATCCGCGCGCGTGCCTCCGGGCTCGGCGCCTGCCCGCTCAGTGCCACCACCTGGGTCGCGGGATCGCCCAGCATGGTGAGGAGGGACTGCTCCCGCTTCACCTGCGCATGGAGCTCGGCGGCCTGCTGGGAAAGGGCCTCCAGCCGCCGCTCGTAGCGGTTCGAGACCACCACCCCCACCGCGACGGCGGCGACGCCGGCCGCGAGCGCGCCCGCGAGCACCACGGTCCACCCGGAGCGACGCGGCCGCGGGGCCTCGGCGGACCGCCGCTCGGCGGCGAGGCGGGCAAGGAGCGCGGCCTTCACCGAGGCGGGCGGAGCCTCCGGATGCTCGGCGGCGAGGCGCGCCAGGCTCTCCTCGCACCGGCGCAAGGCACGCAGGGTGTCCGCATCGCGCGCGCGCACCAGCGCTTCGAACCGCGCACGCTCGTCGCCCTCGAGCGCGCCGAGGGCATAGGCGGCGGCCAGCTCGCTCATCTCCTCCCGCTTCATCTCCCCACTCACAAATCGTCCACCTTGAAGAACCCCCGCAGCCGCTCGAGTCCCAGGCGCATCCGCGTCTTCACCGTGCCCAGCGGCTCGCCGAGCCGGGCGGCGATCTCGGCCTGGGTGAAGCCGCCGTAGAACGCCAGCTCGATGGCCTCCCGCTGCGGCCCCGGGAGCTGTTCCAGCGCTCCCTGCGCGAGACCGCGATCCTCGGCGGCCTGCGCGGGATCGTCGCCCCGCGTCTCGGGGCCGCGCGCCACGCGCTCATCCACCGGCGCCCCGAAGGTTTGATGTCTTCTACGGATGGAACGCAGCTTGTCGATGGCCCGGGTCTTGGCGCGCATGATGAGCCAGGCCTCGGGCGTGCCGCGGGCGGGATCGTAGCCGGCGGCGTCCTGCCACACCTGCCAGAACACCTCCTGCAACACCTCCTCGGCCGACTCCCGGTCGCGGAGCACGCGGCGAATCAGGCCGAAGGCGAGGCTCGCGTAGGTGTCGTAGAAGCGCTCGAAGGCCTCGCGGTCGCCGCGGGCGATGCGGGCGACGAGATCGGCGGCGGCGGATGACGCGGGAGTGCTCGCACGCATGTCCTTGCCATGAGTACCAGAAGCTCTACCGCCGGACAATATCGCCGGCGACTCGACGGGGTGCGGCGGGTCCCCGGAGATCCGAAGGCGGCGTTCCGTGCGTAGAAGTAGGTTCAGGCGCCGGTTCGGCGGACTACGCGGCGGGCCTTGAGCTCCCAGCGCGGCAGACTCCGCGCCGGTACGGCCACCGTCTCCACGCGGATGCCGAGCTGTACGCGCACCGCCTCCTGGACCTGGGCGACAACGCTCCCGCCGGCCACGACCTCGAGGAGAAGCCGGACTTCGTCCATCTCGTGGCGACGGTACACCTCGATCATGAACTCGTCCACGGCCGGGAAGCGCCGGACGATGCCCTCGAGCGCGGAAGGGAACACGTTCACCCCGCGGACCACCAGCATGTCGTCCACCCGCCCGAGGAGCCCCCCCTCCAGACGCAGGAAGGTGCGGCCGCACGGGCAGGCATCCGTGGCCACGCGCACGCGATCCCCGGTGCGGTAGCGCAGCAGCGGCGAGCCGTGCCGGCCCAGGTTCGAGAGCACCAGCTCACCCTCGCGCGCGGGCGCCCCGCTGCCGGGATCGATCACCTCGGCGACGAACTCGGTCTCGTTGACGTGGAGCCCGTTCTGGGCCTCGCACTCGAAGCCGTAGGCGCCGATCTCGGTCATGCCGGCGTGGTCATAGGCGCGCGCGCCCCAGAGCGCCTCGATGCGCGCCCGCACCGAGGGGATGCCCGCGCCCGGTTCCCCCGCATGCACGGTGGTGCGCACACCCAGCTTCTCGAGGTCCATCCCCCGCTCGCGCGCGGACTGGGCGAGATGGAGCGCGTAGGAGGGCGTGCAGCAGATCGCGGTGACCCCCAGCGTCTCCAGGGTGGCCAATCGCTGGGCGGTGTCCTGGCCACCGCCCGGAATCGCCAGCGCGCCCAGCGCCCGCGCGCCCTCGAAGCCGGCCCAGAAGCCCACGAAGAGGCCGAACGAGAAGGGAAAGAAGATCCGGTCGCCGGGTCCGAGCCCCGCCGCGCTGAAGACGAAGCCCCAGCAGCGCAGCCACCAGTCCCAGGATTCCGCGGTATCGAGCCACCGGATGGGTGCGCCGGTGGTGCCCGAGGTCTGATGGATCCGCACGTACCGGTCGAGCCCGTAGGTGAGATTGCCGCCGAAAGGCGGGGCCGCAGCCTGGTCCTCCACGAGCTCGCTCTTGCCGGTGAAGGGTAGCCGCGCGAAATCGTCCCAGTCCCGGAGGTCGTCGGCGCGGGTGACCCCCACCGAGGCCCACTTGCGCGTGATGAAGGCATTTGCGGGATGGATGGCCCGGGCCTGCGCCTGCAGGCGGGCCCACTGCTGGGCGCGGAGGGCCTCGGGCGCCTGGGTCTCGAGGCGCCGATCGAGGAAGCGTGTCACTGCCGCAGCTTGAACCGCTGGATCTTTCCCGTGGCGGTCTTGGGCAGCTCGCCCACGAACTCGATCCACCGGGGGTACTTGTAGGGCGCGATCCGTTCCTTCACGAACTGCTTGATGTCGGCTTCGAGATCGGCGCCGGGTGCCTGGCCGCCCTTCAGCACCACGAACGCCTTGGGCTTGACGAGCCGCTCCTCGTCCTCGTGGCCCACCACCGCCGCTTCCAGCACCGCGGGATGTCCCACCAGGGTGTTCTCCACTTCCACCGGCGACACCCAGATGCCGCCCACCTTGAGCATGTCGTCCCCGCGCCCGCAGTACCAGAAGTAGCCGTCCCCGTCTTCATAGTACTTGTCGCCGGTATGGATCCACGCCCCGAACAGCGCGGCCTTGGTCTTCTCGTGCTGGTTCCAGTAGTACGCCATGGTGGAGTCGCCCTTCACCCGCAGGTTACCGATCTCTCCGCGCGGGACGGGCCGCCCCTCGTCGTCCACGATGGCCGTCTCGTAGCCCGGCACCGGCAGTCCGGTGGAGCCGGGGCGAGCGCGGCCGGGTCGGTTCGACAGGAAGATGTGCAGGATCTCGGTAGTCCCGATGCCGTCGAGAATCTCCACCCCGAAGCGCTCACCCCAGCGCTTGTACAGCTCCTCCGGCAGGGCCTCGCCCGCCGACACGCACACCCGCAGCGAGGAGAGGTCGAAGCGCTTCTCCGCGTCGGGAATCTGCAGCATGGCGGCGTAGAGCGTCGGCACCCCGAAGAAGATCGTCGGCCGGTGGCGGTGCATGGTCTCGAACATGGCCTCCGGCAGCGGTCGGCCCGAGTAGAGCACCGCCTCACCCCCCACCCGCATGGGGAAGTACATGTTGTTGCCGAGGCCGTAGGCGAAGAAGAGCTTGGCCGCGGAGAACGTCCGATCCGCCTCCGTCATGCCCAGCACCTGCCGCGCGTAGGTGTCGCAGCAGACGACCATGTCGTGCTGGAGGTGAACCGCGCCCTTCGGGAAGCCGGTGGACCCGGAGGAGTAGAGCCAGAAGGCGGCGTCGTCTTTCGACGTCTCCGCCGTCTCGAGCGTGGCCGAGGCCCGTCCCACCAGCTCGTCGAAGGCCAGCGCCGTGCCGGCCGGCTTCCCCGTCACCACCACGTGCTCGAGGAACCGCGCCTCGCCCAGGATGGGCGCGACCACGGGATAGAGGGCCTCGGAGACCACCAGGATGCGAGCCCGGCTGTCGTTCAGGAAATAGAGATAGTCCGGGCCGCGCAACATGGTGTTGACCGGTACCGGAATCGCGCCGATCTTGATGGCGCCCCAGAAGGCGGCCAGGAACTCCGGCGAGTCGAGCAGGAGGCAAAGCACGCGCTGCTCGCGGCCGAGGCCGAGCTCCCGGAAGGCATTGCCCGTCCGGTTGACCAGCTCGTGGAGGCCGCCGTAGGTGAGCGTGCCGCCGTCGTGGTGGAAGGCGGCGCGCCCGCCCCGGCCTTCCGTCACGTGCCGATCCACGAAGAACGTGGCGGCGTTGAAGCGCTCCGGGATCTCGAGCGGAGTCACCGCGGCCATCAACGCCGCTTTTGGGCCCGGCGCGAACGCGACGCCTTTCGCGCGTTGGCGGCCGCCCGGGGCCGGGCGGCGGGGGTCGAGGCCTTGGCGGCCTTCACCGCCATCGCCTCGATCTCGACCAGCAGCTCGGGCAGGACGAGCCGCGACACCACCAGGAGAGTATTGGGGGGATACACGCCGTCCGGAAAGTAACCGGGGAACACCTCCCGGCGGGCGCGCATGAAGTGGTCGATGTCGGTCGCGTGGGTGAGAAAGGTCTGGAAGCGCACCACGTCGCGCATGCCGCAGCCAGCTGCGCGCAGGACCTTCTCGATGTTCGCGAAGGTCTGACGGGTCTGGGCCACCACGTCGCCCGGCCCCACCACGCGCCCTCCGTCTGTGCCCACCTGCCCCGCCACCACCACGATCTCACCCACGGGCGCCACCATGCCGTGCGAGTACATCCCCAACGTCGGCCCCAGCTCTTTCGACGTGACCGCGCGCGGTGCCATGATGGCCGGCTCAGCTCAGGCGCACGTACTCGAACTCGAGTGGCTGGCCGTTGATCCCGCGGGGTGGGGCGGCGATCCAGCTGGCGAAGCGTCCCGGCTCGGTGACGGGCTGCATCAGGCTGCCCACGAAGGCCTGGTCCTCGGCGGTGGGGAGCCAGTCGTGGTGGCGCGCGTCCCACTCCGCCTCGCTCAGCACGCGGCCGTCCGGAGCGACCTTGACGTCGGCGAAGCTCCCGATGGCGCGGTGGAAGGCGCGGTGAGGCAGCCGGAGCTCGACGTCGATCCCATAGCTCCGGATGACCTGGTTCCACCGGTTCACGCCGCGCTGGCAATCCGCCACGTAGTCGTCGCGCAGACGCTCGTTGAGCGAGACCAGCGCCGCTTCCTCGCGGGTCCCGATGCGGTCCCCGACGAGATCGGCCACCGAGTAGGTGGCGCCCTTGAGCGTATGGTCGTCGTCCTTCTTCGTCTCCTCGAAGCGCCCCTTCAGGCCCATGGTGTAGAAGTTAGCCGCGTTGGTGGACACCTCGGAGCCGAAGAGATCGAGGGATACCGAGCAGTGGAAGTTGATGTACTTCTGGATGGTGGCGAGATCGAGGCCGCCGTGCTTGCGCACGTCCTCGGTACGGTGCTCGCGCATGAGCTCGCAGGTGCGCTGGACGATACGCTGCACGCCCGACTCGCCCACGAACATGTGGTGGGCCTCCTCGGTAAGCATGAAGCGGCACGTGCGGGAGAGCGGGTCGAATCCGCTCTCGGCGAGACTGGCCAGCTGGTACTTGCCGTCGCGGTCGGTGAAGAAGCAGAACATGAAGAAGGACAGCCAGTCCGGCGTCTGCTCGTTGAAGGCGCCGAGGATACGGGGCTTGTCGGCGTCCCCCGAGCGCCGCTGGAGCAGCGCCTCGGACTCCTCGCGCCCGTCCCGGCCGAAGTGGGCGTCGAGGAGATACACCATGGCCCAGAGGTGTCGGCCCTCCTCCACGTTGACCTGGAAGAGGTTACGGAGGTCATACAGTGACGGGCACGTGCGCCCGAGGTGCTGCTGTTGCTCCACCGAGGCCGGTTCCGTGTCGCCCTGGGTCACGATGAGCCGGCGCAGGACGCCGCGGTACTCGCCGGGCACCTCCGGCCAGGCCGGGCTGCCCTTGTGATCGCCGAAGTTGACCACGCGCCCGGGCTCGGGCTCGGCGAGGAAAATGCCCCAGCGATAGTCCGGCATGCGGACGTAGCCGAAATTCGCCCAACCCTGCGCGTCCACGCTCACCGCGGTCCGGAGGTAGACGTCCTTGGCCTGGAAGCCGAGCGGCCCCATATCCTTCCACCACTCGAGGAACTTGGGCTGCCAATCCTCGAGCGCGCGCTGGAGCCGGCGGTTCTCCGAGAGGTTCACGTTGTTGGGAATTCGCTCGGTGTAGTCGATGCCGGCCATCAGACTCTCCTCCGGTCGAATTCGGCGCGGTCCCCTGTCCCGTACACCTTGAGGGCCCCGCCCGCTCCCACCGCGTTCGGACGCTGGAAAATCCAGTTCTGCCAGGCGGAGAGGCGCGCGAAGATCTTGCTCTCGAGGGTCTCGGGGCCGCCGAACCGGAGCGACGCCTCCATGCCGGTGAGGGCGTCGGGAGAGAACGCCGCCCGCGCCTCCAGCGCGATGCGCACCTCATCCTCCCAATCGATGTCGTCGGGCGCGAAGGTCACCAGCCCGGCCTCCAGCGCGGCCGCCGCGTCCAGGTCCTGGCCGAGCCGCCCCTTGAGGTCGTCGGCCCGCGCGGGCTCGTCGAGAAAGCGGCTCGCGAGCCGGCCGAGGCCATTGACCATGGGATAGGCGCCGAGGTTCAGCGCGGTCAGGCGCACGGCGGCCGCCGGGCGGTCGTCGCCCTCGCGAGTCCCGTCCAGCATGTAGGACCGGTCGCAGGCGAGCGCCAGCTCGAGGAGGGTGCCCGCGAAGCAGGACCCGGGCTCGATGAGAGCGAAGAGCGAGCGGGAGGTCACGTCCAAGCGCTTGAAGACCCGACGCAGGTAGAGCCGGATCTCCCGCACCAGCCAGTCACTCTGGTGATCGAGAAGCAGCCGGTCGTGGGCCTCCACGCCGTCGGCGCTGCCCACCGTCTTCCACACCCAGAGCCCCAGCTCCTCCTCGTTGGTCCGGAGGTGGAGAATCAAGTCGTCGAGCTCTCGCGCCAGAGCGAGGGGCCAGAACGCAGAGCCCAACTCGTGGATGGCGGCGAGTCCGGCGGGGGCCGGCGACTCGGGCGCGGCCACGGTGATCTCGGCGATGCCGCGCGCCCGGTCCAGCGTGCAGGTCACGTGGCGGTAGGCGATGTGGTCGCCCGTGATCGTCCGCTCCAGTGGGGAGAGCGCGATGCCACGGGCGTCCGCCGGACGGTCGCTACCGGCGGCGCGCTCCGCGGCGCGCCGGCGCACCGTCTCCTCCAGCCGGGAGCGCGGCACCACCTCGTCCACCAGCCGCCACTCCACCGCCCGCCCGCCCTTGATGCCCTCCTCGAGCGTGCAGAAGAAGTCCGCCCGGTCCCGCCGCACATGCCGCTTGTCCACGAGGCGGGTGAGCCCGCCGGTGCCGGGGAGCACCGCCAGCAGCGGCACTTCCGGCAGCGACACGGTGGTGGAGGCGTCGTCGGCCATCACGATGTGCTCGCAGGCCAGCGCCAGCTCGTAGCCGCCGCCCGCGCAGGGGCCGTTCACCGCACAGATCCAGGTCTGGTGTGACTCCGCGGTCGCCTCCTCGATGCCGTTGCGCGTCTCGTTGGTGAACTTGCAGAAGTTCACCTTCCAGGCGTGGGTGGATTGGCTCAGCATGCGGATGTTTGCGCCCGCGCAGAAGACGCGCTCCTTGGCGGAGGTGAGGATGACCGCGCCCACCTCGGGGTGCTCGAAGCGCAGGCGCTGCACGGTGTCGTAGAGCTCGATGTCCACGCCGAGGTCATAGGAGTTGAGCTTGAGCTCGTAGCCGGGTACCAGTCCACCGTCCTCACGGACGTCCATGGCCAGTGTGGCCACCCGCCCGTCCACGGCCAGCTTCCAGTGCCGATACCGGGACGGCTCGGTACGGAAGTCCACGGTCACGCGCGCGGTCTCGGCCATTGCCTCGTCTCCCGTCACCCCAATATCACCCAGAGCACCTTGGCCCGCTTGGACCCCAGGTTTTCCCAGACGTGGGGGCTGCCGCCATCCAGGTAAGCACTGTCTCCCGCCTTCAGGAGGTGGGTCTCATCATTGTAATGGAGTCCGACCTTGCCTTCGATGACATAGAGCAGCTTCATCTGGCCCGGCTCGAGGATCACCTTCTCGGTACGCACCCCCTTGCCGCGGGGCCCCAGCGTGGACATCACCGCCCGGATCTTGCCATGGAAGAGACCCGCACCGAGGACGTGCCACTTCTCGGAGCTTCCGTCGAACGACACCACGGGATAGTCCCGGCCTCGGGTGACGTGGAGGCGGCCGTTCGGCCCGGTCTCGAAGAGCGACGCGATGGAGACCCCCAGCGCGCCCGCCAGCTTGCCGAGGGTATGCAGGGAGGGCGTGAGACGCCCCGACTCGATCTGCGAGAGCATGCTCGGGGTCAACCCGGCCTTTTCCGCCAGCTGGCGCTGCTGGAGCGTCCGCTCCGCGCGCAGCGCCTTGATCCGCTCCCCGAGCGAGATCACGCTTCCGCCCGGAGTCCGGCCAGGCGGCGGAGCGCGCGCTCCACGTACACGCGCGTCATCTTCTTGCGGTACGGATGGGTGAAATCAGTGTTGTCCAGCGGCTTCGACGGCCGGCTCGCTCGATCCGCCGTCGTCGTGATGACCTCGGGGGTGAGGCGCTCGCCGACGAGCAGTCCCGCCGCCTCCGTGGCCTCGCGGGGCTGGGAGGCCACCGCACCGAGCACGATCCGGGCGGTGCGCACGATGTCACCGTCCATGGTCAGCGCCACCGCCACCCCCAGCACCGGGAAGTCGAAGGCGCCGCGCCGCCGGAGCTTGAGATACTCGCAGCGCAGGCCCTCGGCGCGCGGCACCAGGATGTCGGTGAGCACCTCGTCCGGGCGCTTGGAAAGATACTGGATGCCGTCGTCCTGGTAGAGCGCGGTGATGGGGATGACGCGCTCGCCGTCGGGGCCCACCAGCCGCACGTGGGCGCCCAGGCTCCAGAGCACCGGTGCGGTGTCGGAGGAGGACACCGCCCAGCAGCGCGAGCTGCCCGGCGCCACCAGGCAGATGTCGCCGTCCTTCTTCATGCAGAAGTTGACCGCCTTCCGCCACTGATAGGACTGGTTGTAGTAGTTGCAGCGCGTGTCCACGCAGACATTGCCGCCCAGGGTGCCCATGTTCCGGAGGATCGGCGTGGACACCACACCGGCCGCGGTGGCAAGCGCGGGAAAGGCCGCCACGACATCGGCATGACGGGCCACCGCGGTGAGGGTGGTCCCCGCGCCGATGCGCAGCCCGCCCGTCGCCGTCGGCCCCACCCCGATGAGCTCGCGGAGGCCACGGAGCCCGACGAGGACGCTCGGCTCGAACTGCCGCCGCTTCATGTTGGGGTAGAGATCGGTGCCGCCGGCGACCAGCATGGCCGCCGGTCCGTGCTCGGCCATGAGCTGGGCCGCGCCGGCCACGGAGTCGGGGGCTAGATAGCGGAAGGCGGGCAGGCGCATCATGAGAACGGCCGCTCCGCGATCCCCTCGGCGGGCAGGCCGAAGGCGGACTCCACCGCGCGCGGTGGAGGGAAGCTCAAGAGCGGGAGCCGGTCGGGTCCCACGCGCGGGCTCTTGCCCTGACGCTTGAGCTCGAGGCCACGGATCACCTTGTCCGGCGTGATCGGCGTCTCGTCCACCCGCACGCCCACCGCGGCGTACACCGCGTTGGCCACCGCGGGAATGATGGGCAGCAGCGGCCCCTGCCCCGCTTCCTTGGCCCCGAAGGGCCCCTCCGGATCGTCGGTCTCCACGAGGATGGTGTGGATGTCCGGTGTCTCCAGCGTGGTGGGGGTCTTGTACTCGAGCATGGAGGGGAACTTGTGCACGCCCTTCCGGAACACCTGCTCCTCCATGAGCACCTCGCCGAGCCCCATGTAGATGGAGCCCTCGACCTGGCCCTCGACCAGTAGCGGATTGAGCGCGCGCCCGATGTCGTGGGCGATCCAGATCTCGGTGGGCTTGACCTCGCCGGAGTCCGCGTCCACGTCCACCTCGACCACGCACGCGGAGTAGGAATAGCACGGCGAGGGGCCGACGCCGCCCCCCTTGTACTTGCCCGCGCGCCGGGGCGGGGCGTAGGAGCCCGGGAACGCCAGCACGCCGTGCCGGCTCTCGCCCAGCACCACCGCCTCCGCGAAGGTCAGGCCGCGCTCCTCGTCGTCCGCCACGAAGACGCGGCCGTCCCGGGCGGCCAGACGCTCCGGCTCCACCTCGAGCTTGCGGGCCACCGCGTCGAAGATGCGCGCGCGCAGCCGTTCCGCCGCCTGGATGGCGGCATTGCCCGCCATGAGGGTCACCCGCGAGGAATAAGAACCGAGATCGACCGGCGTGAGGTCCGTGTCCGCGACGTGCACGCGGATGTCCTTGGGCGCGATGCCGAGCACTTCCGCCACCAGATAGGCCAGGATGGAGTCCGAGCCCTGCCCGATGTCGGTGGCGCCACAGAGGACGGAGACGCCGCCGCTCCGGTCGGCGCGGACCACGACGCCCGAGTGCGGCATGTCGTTCCAGTAGATCGCGGTCCCCGCGCCGGTGAGATAGGACGAGCAGGCGATGCCGATGCCCTTGCCGGGCGGGAGCGCCTTCCATTTCTGCCGCCAGCCCGACGCCTCGACGACACGGTCGATGCACTCGCCCAGCCCGATGGTGGTCACGGTGAGGTGGTTGGCCGTCTTGGTGAAGGGCTCGGCGAGGTTGCGCCGCCGCATGTCCGCCGGATCGAGGCCCAGCTGCTCGGCCGCCTTGTCGATCTGGCACTCCATGGCGAAGCGGGGCTGGGGCGTGCCGTGCCCGCGCTTGGGCCCGCAGGGCGGCTTGTTGGTGAAGATGCGGGCGCCCTCGAACTTGTAGGCGGGAATCTTGTAGGTGACGGTCTGGAGCGCGCCCGTGTAGAAGGTGGAGGCCACGCCGTACGAGCCGTACGCCCCCCCGTCGAGCCAGGAGCGGAAGTGCATCCCGGTGATGCCGCCGTCCCGCCGGAAGCCCGTCTTCACCCACATGAGCACGGGGTGCCGCCCGCGATGCACGTAGAAAACCTCCTCGCGAGTGAGCGCGATCTTCACCGGCCGACCGGTGAGCTGGGAGAGCTTGCACGCGGCGATCTCGTGGGCGAAGGGATCGAGCTTGCCGCCGAAGCCGCCGCCCACCGGCGCCGCCACCACGCGGATATGCGCCTGGGGCATGTCGAGGATCTTGCCCAGCAGCCGGTGCACGTAGTGCGGGGTCTGGGTGGAGGACCAGAGGGTGAGCTTCCCATCCGGGCCGAACTGCGCCACCGCCGCGTGCTGCTCCATGGGCAGGTGCGTGTTGCCCTCGAAGAAGAAGACATCCTCCCGGACGAGGTCCGCGGCGGCGAAGGCTGCCTCGACATCGCCGAACTGGAGCGCCACCGCCTTGTGGACATTCGGTGCGTCGCCATACTCGTGGATGCGCACCTCGGGATGCGCCAGGGAGTCCTCGATGGACATGAGCGCGCGCAAGGGCTCATAGTCGACCGCAATCAGCTCGGTGGCGCGCTCCGCCGTCTCCTCGTCCACCGCGGCGACCGCCGCCACCGGATCCCCCACCATCCGCACCTTGTCCACGCACAGGGCTTCCTCGTCCTGCGAGACGGGCAGGATGCCGAACTTGACGCGGGGAAGATCGTGGCCGGTGATGACGGCGTAGACGCCGGGCAGGGCCGCCGCACGGGTGGTGTCGATCCCCTTGATCCGCGCGTGCGGGTGCGGGCTCCGCAGCAGCTTGCCGAAGGCCATCCGCGGGAGAACCAGGTCGTCCGCGAACTTGGTATCGCCCGTCACCTTGGCCCAGGCGTCGATCTTGGGCAGGGACTTTCCGATCACCGAGAAGCGCTTGCTCATGTCCGCGCCTCCTTCCTGGCCTCTTCCCCGCGCGCTCCGCTGACGCGCAGGGCTGCCAGCTCGACCGCCTCGAGAATCTTGGTGTAGCCCGTGCACCGGCACAGATTGCCGGCCAGCGCGTGGCGAATCTCATCCCGCGTCGGCGCCGGATTGTCCGCCAGCAACGCCTGGGCGGTGAGAAGAATGCCCGGCGTGCAGTAGCCGCACTGGGCCGCGCCCAGCTCGGCGAAGGCCTGCTGGAGCGGGTGGAGCCGGCCGCCCTCCGCCATGCCTTCCACGGTGGTGATCCGGCGCCCCTGGCACTCCAGGGGCAGCGCGAGGCAGGAGAGCACGGGCTCACCGTCCAGGAGCACGGTGCAGGTGCCGCACTCGCCCAGCTCACAGCCATGTTTCGTCCCGGTCAGCCCGAGATCCTCGCGGAGCACTTCCAGGAGGGTCTTGTGCGCCGGGGCGAGGATATCCCGCGTCTCGCCGTTGACGGTGAGCGACAGGAGGACCTTCATGGACGCTTTCTCGATCGCGAAAGCACGATTAAGTAGTACTAAACTCATGGGACGACGTCAAGACATCGGCGCGCCCGCGGAGGGGACCTTTCACGGGCGCGGCCTGACCCGGGAGGGCGAACCAGCGAGGCACGCACTCGAGGAGGCGACGTAGGCGGGGCCGAACCGCCGGCGCAGGCCCGGCTCCTCGTAGCGGACGATCCAGAGGTGAATCATGGTGGCATAGAATGCCGCGTACAGGAGGAGTGATAGCTCGCCGCGGAACAGGAAAAATCCCACCAGCCTGACGAAGTAGGCGAAGTAGGTCGGATTCCTCGAGTGCTGGTAGGGACCCGATCGCACCAACCGCCGAGGAGGATTAACGGGGACTGGCGTCCCCTGACCCTCCCGGAGGAACAGGCCCCAGCACCACACGACGAGAATGGTACCCGCCGTCAGCAGACCTCCGCCGACGGCGCGGGCGAGCGCCCAGTCCATATCCGGCCAGCCGAGCGTGGTATTGAAGTAGACCATCCCCACCGGACCGGCGATGAAGACGGCGCCGAGGAGTCCCCCTCCGAGGAGCGCGGTGGCGAGCATCACGATGAGGCCACCGGCGATGGCCGAGGATGGGATCGATGAGGCCGGGGATGGGCACGAAGCTCGTGGCGCAGATGATTCGTTTCACGTGGGAGAACAAAATCACCGCCGAGAGAATCCCGTCGTGCGCCGAGCCGGAGTAAGATGGCCCGGTGCCCGAGACACGGCTCATGTCCATGCGGGAGGCGGTGGCCCGCTTCGTCCCCGATGGCAGCGCGGTTTGCATGGGCACGGCGCTCGAGGCGGCCATTCCCTTCGCCGCCGGCCACGAGCTGATTCGCCAGGGCCGGCGGAACCTCACCCTGATCGGTCCCATCTCGGACATCCTCTTCGACCAGCTGGTCGGGGCCGGACTGCGTCGCGCGCATCGTGGCCGCGTGGGTGGGAAACGTGAGCGCGGGGCTCGGCCACAACTACCGGCGCGCCTGCGAGCAGGGGGTGCCCGCTCCCCTCGCCGTCGAGGACCACTCCAACCTGACGCTCGCGGTGGCGCTCCTCGCCGGCGCCATCGGCGCGCCGTACATTCCCACGCGCTCGCTCCTGGGCACCGGGCTGCTGGAGTCGAATCCCCGCTTCCGGCCGGCCCAGGATCCCTGGTCGGGCCATCCGGTGATCCTGGTCCCCGCGCTGACGCCCGACGTCGCCATCCTGCACGTCCAGCGCGCCGATGCGCAGGGGCACGCGCATGCTTGGGGCACGCTCGGCGTCACCCGCGACGCGGCGCTGGCCGCCCGCCGCGTCATCGTGGTGGCGGAGGAGATCCGGTCCGCCGACGAGATCCTGAGCGATCCCAACCTCGTCCTGGCGCCGCCGATGAAAGTCGCCGCGGTCGTACATGAGCCCTTCGGGGCCTTCCCGTCCCCGCTGCAGGGCTTCTACGCCCGCGACCACGAGTTCTTCCACCGCTATCACGAGGAGTCGCGCACGGTGGAGGGCACGCGCGCCTGGCTCGAGCGCTGGGTGCTCGGCGTCGAGGACTGGCGGGACTTCCGGGACCGGCTGGGTGCGGCTCGGCTCGAGGCGGTACGCGTGAAGACCGCGCGGCCGGCGCTGCCGGCGGACTTCGGCGCATGAGCCTGCCCGTCCGGCCCATTCCCGCCGGATTCACGGAGCGCGAGCTGATGGTCATCGCCGCCGGCCGCGAGATCCGCGACGGCGAAGTGGTGTTCGTGGGCATGCGGCTTCCGCTCATCGCGTTCGCGTTCGCCAAGCGCACCCATGCGCCCGGCGCGCTGGGACTCTTCGAGAACGGGATCGTTCGCGACCGTCCCGCGCCCGCCACCCTCATGACCATGAGCGATACGCCCAATCTCCCGGGGGCGGTGTGGTCGACGGGCACGCGGGAGATCATGGGGCTGCTCCAGCAAGGCCTGGTGGACATGGGCTTCATCGGCGGCGCCGAGATCGATCGCTACGGGAATCTCAACACCAACTACGTGGGGGAGTGGCGACGGCCGAAGGTGCGGCTGCCTGGGTCGGGCGGAGGCAGCGACATCGCGAGCCTGTCGAAGCGGTTCGTCGTGATCATGCCGCAGGAGAAGCACCGCTTCCGCGAGCGGGTGGATTTCATCACCTCCCCCGGCTTCGGCGACGGGCCGGGCTGGCGCGCACGGGTCGGCCTGGCCGGAGGCGGCCCTACCGCGGTGATCACCACCCTGGCGGTGTTTCGCTTCGATCCCGCCAGCGCGGAAATGGTGCTGGCGTCCTATCATCCGGGGCAGAGCGTGGAGACGGTCCGCGACGCCACCGGCTGGGATCTCCGCGTGGCGCGCGACGTGCGTGAGACGCCCACCCCCACCGCCGATGAGCTCGCCGTGGTCCGCGACTGCGACCGGGAAGGGTTCTGGACCCGCTGAGCCGTCCGGCGCCGGCGGACCGGCGACGGTGGCTGATGTGGGGAGTCCCGGCCTTTCTCTTCCTCCTCGCCTTTCTCCATCGCGTGGCGCCGGGCGTGATCGCGAAGGACCTCATGCAGGCATTCGGCGCCACCGGCACCCTGGTGGGACTTCTCTCCGCGACTTACTTCTACAGCTACTCCGGATTCATGCTGCCGGGCGGGCTCCTCATCGACGCGCTGGGGGCGCGTCGGGTGGTCGCGGCGGGCGGCGCGGTCATGGGGCTCGGCACCCTGGCGATGGCGGCGGCGGAGACGTCGAGCGTGCTCTTCACGGGCCGCTTCGTGATCGGCGCCGGGGCCACCGTCACCTTCATCGGCGCCATGAAGCTCGGCGCCGCCTGGTTCCCGCCCGAGCGCTTCGGGACCATCTCGGCGATCACGGCCACAGTCGGCGTGCTCGGCTCCCTCATCGCCAATGCGCCGCTGGCGGCGCTGGTGGCCTGGGTGGGCTGGCGCGGCGCCTTCTGGATCATCGGCGCGGTCACGCTCCTGGGGGCCGCGCTGTGCCTCGCCGTCGTTCGCGACTTCCCCGAGGGGGCGAGCGGGGCCTCGGAGCGCGCCCCCGGGATGCGCGAAGTCCTCGCCGGGACGGTGTCGGTGCTGCGGAATCCCCATACCTGGCCGCCCTTCCTGTCCTTCTTCTTCCTCTACGCGGCCATGGGCAACCTCATGCTCTGGGTGGTCCCCTTCCTCCGCGACGTCTACGGGCTCACCATGACGCAGGCCGCGGTGTACGCGACCGCCACGCCGCTCGCGCTGCTCGTCTCGGGTCCCCTGACCGGCTGGGTGTCGGATACCGCCCTCGGACGCCGCAAGCTCCCCTATGTCGTGCTCTCCGTCGCGCTCTTCGCGCTGTGGTGCGCGCTCGCGGGGACGGCGGGGGCCCTGCCGCTGGCGGGGGTCTTCGCGCTGCTCTTCGGCATGGGCGCGGTGGGCAGCGCCTTCGTCCTCACCTGGCCCATCGGGCGCGAAGTGAATCCCCCGCACCTGGCGGGCAGCGCGGTGGCGGTGGTGAACCTGGGCGGCTTCGTCGGCGCCGCGCTCACCCAGGGGCCCATCGGCGCCGTGCTCGACGCGCGCTGGGCTGGCGTGCTGGTGGACGGCGCGCGCGTCTACCCGGCGGACGCGTATCGCGCGGCCTTCGCGGTCTGCGCGGGCTTTCTCGCCGCGGCGGTGCTGATCAGTGTCTTCGTGAAGGAGACGCGCGGCCGGAATATCTACGAGGAGCTTCGAGGGCGACGGGTCTAGCGACGCGCTTCGAGTCGCAGAAGTCGACGCTCCACGCGGCGGAGGTCGCGCCGAACTTCCTGCTGGAATCGATCGAGCCGTTCGACGAGCCCGACATGACCTTCGGCGATCGCCCGCACGTCCGCCCGAAGGCTCTCGCCGACGACATCGAAGTGGCGGCGGGTCTCTTCGAAGTAGCGATGCGTTTCGCCCGCGGAGCTACCAATCAAGTCCTGGACCAAGACCCGGATCTGCTCCAGCCACCGAGCGGGCATCTCCTCGGGAAGATCGCGGTCCATGCCGACACTCTTTCCCCCCGTCAGCTCCATGTCAATCCGTATCCCGTCGGATACCCACTCACGCGCGGTCGAGGAACCCCTCGGTCATCGCGTTGACCTCGGGGACCCCGGCGCGGGCCAGCGCGTTGATGCGCGCCTTCATCTCCGCCATGGGACGGAAGGGCTTGGCGGCCAGGCGCTCGGCATAGGCGAGGGTGGCGTCGGCCAGCCGCGCGCCCGGATGCACCTCGTTGACGAGCCCCAGGCTGAGCGCCTCGGCCGCCGCATAGCGCCGTCCCCCGATGATGATCTCCTTGGCACGCGAGGGCCCCACGAAGCGCACGAAGCGCGTGGTGGTGCCCACGCCGAGCGGCACCCCCAGGTCCACCTCGGGAATCCAGAACTCCGCCTCCGCGGCCGCGAGCCGGAAGTCGCAGGCCAGGGTCAGGCCCCAGCCGCCCCCCACCGCGTGGCCGTTCACCGCCGCCACCGACACTTGCTCGAGCCCCTCGAGCAGCGTGTTGGCGCGCTCGAAGAGCCGGCGGAACTGGCTCTTGCGCGACGTGAACATCGTCCGCCGCTCCGCCTCCGACATCCCCTTCTTGAAGGGCGCGTCGGCGCCGGCGGAGAACACCGGCGGCGTCCCCGTCACGATGACCACCCGGGTGGAGGCGTCGTCGCGGAGCTCGGCGAAGGCGGCGCCGAGGTCGGCGAGCATCTCGTCGCTGAGAGAGTTCCGACGGTCGGGGCGCGCCAGGGTGACGGTGGCGATGACGCCCTTGCGCGTGAGCGTGATGTTGTCGGCCATGGGGACCTCAGGCGGTGGCGGCGAGCAGCGCCGCGGGGTCGGGATCGGCCTTCTCGTCTTCCAGGAGCCGCCGGCGCCCCTCGGCCACGAGGCGCCGCGAGCGCGCGAAGCCGGCGCCCACCGCGCGATCCCGCGCCACCGCCGGCGTCAGCCCCTCGTCGAGGAGGCGCACGAAGGCGACCGAGAGCCGGCGGCGGACCTCGCCGTAGCCGCGGACGAGCGCGGCCGTCTCCGCCACTTCCACCGCGAGCTCGGCGTCCAGCGCCGCACAGTCCAGGACGGCCTGACGCCAGCGGGCGATGAGTGCCCACTCCCGCTCGAAGCGCAGCGAGATCGGGCGCAGCCCGCGCAACCGGCCCAGGAGCCACACGCGGAGGAAGCCGAGCACGCTGGTGGTGCGGACATGCTGCCCGAGCGAGGGCCGCCCGCGGGGCCAGCGCCGCTCGGCCCAGCGGGCGACGGGCCGGCCGATCGCCGCGGGCAGGATGCCGTAGATCTCGTCGAGGTCGGGCTTGAGATAATCGGTGACGATGAGCGGGACGCCCGCCGGCGCCCCCTGCTCCGAGCGGATGCGCGCGAAGCGGGCGCGCCGCGTCTTGAGGTCGGCAACGCGAATGACGTCCTCGTAGCTCATCCACACCGCGAGGCGGCGCGCGAAGCGCTCGGTGAGCCGCGTACCCGGGTCCACCGCGTGGACCGCGCGGACCTCGGCGAGGAAGCGGGTAGCGTATCTCGCGTCCTGGAAGTCCACCAGACGCGCCAGCCCCTCGCCCACCGTCTGGTGCAGCGTGGGCGGCAGATCGGCCTCCGCGGATACGCAAAGGGCGAGGAAGGCGTCGCCGCGCCGACCCAGCGCGGCCGCGCGCTCGGCACGCAGCTCCGCCCAGGGGCGAGCGGCGGGGCGCGGCGCCTCGAGAGGACCGGCGGCCGCGGCGCGTCCCGCCGTGAAGCCGGCGAGATTGCGCTCCACCGCGACACCGCCTTCGCGAATGGCCGTCTCGTAGGCCGAGTCGGGAAGCGGCAGCACGCCACTGGCGGCGAGCGCGCCCAGCAGCACCGCGTTGACCTCGGAGCCCGCGGCGCGCGCCACCGCGAGGGCATCGAAGGTGATGGCCCGCCGGGTCAGCGCGCGGACGGCCTCGCCCAGCCGCTCGGCGGGGAAAATACCGTCGCCCGACACCGTACGCTCCCCGATGGCAAAGAGCCGGTGAGTGCTGGCCACGAGCGTGGTGCGATCGGGTGAGGCATAGTCCAGCTCGAGCGTGCGTCCGGCCTCGAGATACTCCGAGGCCATGATGACGTCCACGTCGCCGGGGGTGGGATAGAGGGAGAACACGGGCGTGGCGTCGCCCGGCGGCACCGGCACCGGATGGACCTCGAGGTAGTAGGTGGTGGCACCAGTGCGCTGAGCCACCCCGGGAATTGAGGTGGCCTGTGCGGCGAGCCCCGCGTGCTCGGCGGCGGCCACGATCCAGTCCGTGAGGACGCCGCCCCCCTGACCTCCCAGCGCGGCAATGAGGATCGAGAGCGGGCGCGGCGCCGGGGACGTCATGACGCAGGGGACCTCAGGCCGCCTGGAGCCAGCCGATCACCCGTGCCCGCACCGCGGCGAGGGCGCGCTCCCAGGGGCGCGCATTGCGGACCACGCGCGCCTCGTAAAACGAGGGGCAGAGCACGGCGGCGTGCGCGATCTCGCCGCAGAGGCCGCAGCCGACGCAGCTCTGGTCTACTCGCGCGACGGGGTCTGTGCGAAGAGGGTCGCCACTTTCGCCGAGCGTCAGCGAGGGGCACCCATTCAAGCGCATGCAGGACTTGTCCCCCGTGCACACGTCCGGATCGACGCCGAAGCGGGCCGAGTCCACCCGTCCGCCCGCCTTGAGCCGTGCGGCGATCTGGGGCTTGACCCGGCGCTGTCGTTCCAGCTGGCATTCCGCCTTCGCGATGACGACCTTGAGCCCCCCCGCGGTGGTAGTCATCGCCTCGCGAATGGTCCGCAGGGTTCGGTCGAGCCGGTACGGGTTCACCACCCGCATCCAGCCCACGCCGAGGCTCCGGATGGTGTCGGTGATGGACATGCGCACCGTTTGCCCGCGCGGGTTCTTCCCCGTCGAGGGATTGGCCTGTTGCCCGGTGGCGGAGGTGTAGCCGTTCTCCAGGATCACGAGCACCGAGTCCTGCTGATTGAACACCGCCCCCGCCACGCCCGCGGTGAGGCCGGAATGCCAGAAGCCGCCGTCGCCCAGGATGGACACCACGCGCTTTCCGAACGCGGGGGCCACCGCGCCCGCCGAGGCCAACCCCATTCCGTAGCCGAGAATGGTGTTTCCCATGTTGAAGGGCGGCAGGGTGGCAAAGGCGTGACAGCCGATGTCGGCGGCCACGTGGGTCTCGCCCAGCTCCCGCTGCGCGATCTTCAGCGCGGTGAACACCGGCCGTTCCGGGCAGCCCGTGCAGAAAGCGGGCGGCCGCTTGGGGAGCGGCGCGCGCAAGATCTCGCGGCCGCGCCCCACGTGCGCGGCCAGCGCGGCACGCCGCGTCTCCGCCTCGCCGCCGAGAAAGCGCGCCACGCCGCCGAGGATCACCTCGGGCACGTACTCGCCGTGCGCCGCCACGATGTCCTTGCCGTGGATGCGCACGTCCAGGCGGCGCTCGTAGGCGAGGGCCTTGAGCTCCTGCTCGATGAAGTTCGGCATCCCTTCCTCGATCACGAGCACGCGCGCCTTGCCCTCCACGAACCCGAGAACCTCCTCCGGCACGAGCGGATGGATTACGTTCAGCACGAGCAGCGGGAGGCGGCTACGGCCGTAGGCGTCGGCCTGCCCGAGGAGCGCGAGGGCCCGGAGCACGGTCGGCGTGAGCCCGCCCTGCAGAATGATGCCGATGTCGTCGCGCTCGCCGGGGATGATCTGGTTGAGCCCGCGGCTCCGGATGTACTCGCGGGCGGCGGGGAGCCGGCGCTCGAACTTCTGGACCTCCTGCGCGTACGTGGACGGCGGATGGCTGAGCCGCCCGTAGTCGAACGAGGGCGTCTGGAGCGGCTCGCGCATGCTGATGGCGGGCCGGACATTGTCCGCGCAGATCATGGTGCCGCGCATGTGGGCGGTGCGGATCCGCAGGCTCAGCACCGCGGGCAGGCTCGAGGCCTCCGACATCGCGAAGGCCTCCCCCACCATGGTGGCCAGGTTCTGCAGCGAGGGGCGCGGATCGAAGAGGAGCAGCGAGGACTTGAGCGCGAAGGCATGCGTGCGCTCCTGGATGACGCTCGCGCCCGCGCCGTAGTCCTCACCCACCACCACCAGCGCGCCGCCGATGACGCCCGCGGAGGCGAGATTCGAGAGCGCGTCCGCCGCCACGTTGGTGCCCACCACCGACTTCCAGGTCACCGCGCCGCGCATGGGGTAGTTGATGGAGGCCCCGAGCAGCGCCGCCGCCGCCGCCTCGTTGGCGGAGGCGTCGAAGTAGACGCCCATGGGCTTGAGCAGGGTCTCGTTGGCATCCGCCATCACGTCCAGCAGGTGGGAGACGGGGGCGCCCGGATAGCCGCCGACGTAGGAGACCCCGGACTGCAGCAGCGCCTTGGTGATGGCGAGGATCCCCTCCCCCCGCAGGATCTGACCGCGGCCGAGCGCGAGTTGCTTGACTTCGGCGGCGAACGACCGTTCCATAGGGCTCTCTTTTACCACAGGCCAGCGCCCCGGGCCCCCCGGCCGGATGGAGACAGTCATGGCGTACTTCACGACGACCGACGGCGTCCGCATCTACTACGAAGAGCACGGCAGCGGCGAGCCCCTGCTCCTCGCCTACGGCATCGGGGGCAACGCGGGCATGTGGCAGCCCAATGTGGCCGCCCTGGCCGCCCGGCGCCGCCTCATCCTGTGGGAGCCGCGGGGCCATGCGCGTTCGGACGCGCCCGCGGACCCCACCCGCGTCACCTTCGGCCACTGGGTGCTGGACCTCCACGATCTCCTGGACCACCTGGCCCTCGACCGCGCGGTGGTGGGCGGGCTATCCCTGGGCGGCGGGATCGCCACCCGGTTCGCGCTCAAGCACCCGGACCGGGTGCGGGCTCTCGTGGTGGTGGACTCGTCCTCGGCCGCCGGGCTGCCGCTCAGCGTGGACAACGTGGTGATGAGGGCCCGGAGCATCCAGGTCGTGCTCGAGGGCGGCATGAATGCCATGGCGGAGTTCGCCATCGCGTCCAACCCCAACGTCTCCGGCCGGCTCAAGCTCGACCCCCGGGCCCGCGAGGAAGTTTTCGCGATGTACCGGATGCTCAAGCCGGTGGGCTATGCCAATGCCCTCCGCGCCTTGCTCCAGATGGACTACATCACCGAGCGCCTGCCGGAGATCGCCGGCCCCACCTTGCTGGTCTGCGGGGACGAGGATCCTTCGCTCGGGCCGATGCGCGTGATGGCGGAGAAGATCAAGCACGCGGAGTTCGAGCTGCTCTCGCCCGCCGGGCATTTCGCCAACCGCGATCAGCCGGAGGCGTTCAACCGGGTGGTCCTGGATTTCCTCGCCCGTCTCGGCGCCTGAGACGAATTGTCCCGGGCATGAGGCCCGTGCCACAATCCCGGGCATGAGGCGTCGCGCCCGCGCCGTGCTGGGAACGGCATCCGCCACCCACTTCGTCCACGACGGCTTCTCCGACATCATCTACGTCCTCCTGCCCATCTGGAGCGTGGAGTTCGGGCTCAGCTTCGCGCAGGTCGGGCTGCTCCGGACCTGCTACACGGGCGGGATGGCGTCCTTCCAGATCCCGGCCGGAATACTGGCCGAGCGCTGGGGCGAGGCCCGGCTGCTCGCTGCCGGGACGGCCATCACCGCGCTGGGCTTCATCGCGGCGGGAATGGCGGGGGGCTTCGTCGCCCTCCTCGCCTGTCTCCTCCTCGGCGGTCTCGGCTCCTCGGTCCAGCATCCGCTGTCCTCGTCACTCGTCTCGAAGGCCTACGAAGGCGGCGCGCGCCGCATGGCGCTCGGGACGTATAACTTCTCGGGCGATCTGGGGAAGGTGATCGTGCCTGCGGCGGTGGCGCTGGCCACCACCTGGGTGGGCTGGCGGGAAGCCACGCGCGGCTACGCGGTGGTCGGGCTGGTCGCCGCGGTGCTCCTGCTGCTCGCGCTGGCCCGGCTCCGGGTCGGCGGCGCGGTGGCGACGGAGACGGGCACCGCCGATACCGCGCGCACCTCCGGGTGGGGCATCCGGGATCCGCGCGGCTTCACCGCGCTATCCGCCGTCCACGTCATCGACAATTCCACGCGCACGGCGTTTCTCACCTTCCTGCCCTTTCTCCTCATCGCCAAGGGCTCCTCGGTGCAGGCGGTGGGCGTGGCGCTCATGCTCGTCTTCGCGGGCGGCGCGGCGGGCAAGCTCGCCTGTGGCGCGCTGGCAGAGCGGCTGGGGGTGATCCGCACCGTGGTCCTCACCGAGACCGCCACCGGGATCGGCATCCTGCTCCTGCTCGCCCTGCCGCTCAATGCCTGCCTGCTGCTCCTGCCGCTGCTCGGCATTGCGCTCAATGGCACGTCATCCGTCCTGTACGGGACGGTGGCGGATCTCGTGTCCAGCGGCAAGCGGGCTCGCAGCTACGCCCTGTTCTACACGGTCGGGGTCAGCGCCTCGGCGCTGTCCCCCTTCGTGTACGGCCTGCTCAGCGACTGGCGGGGGGTGCCCGTGACGCTGGCCACCATTGGCGTCCTCGTCTTCACCACCCTGCCACTGACTCTCGCCCTTCGCACTCCACTGGAAGCCGCGAGCCCCGCCTAGCCGGGCGCGGCCACCGAGGGCACCGAGACGCGCTCGGACACCGTCCGGCGCTCGGGCCCGGCCAGCCAGCTGAAGCTGAGACGTCCATCGGGATCGAAGCGCAGGGCCGTCACCGCGGCGCGGACGTCGAGCCCGGGCGCCCACGGCCGCTCGATGCGCGTCACCGGACGACCGCTGAAGATCTGGCGCACCACCAGCACGCCCTCCTCCGCGGCCGCGAAGAGCGAGCGCCGGACGTCGACCTCGAGGACCCCGGCCCGCGCGCCGGAGATGCGCTGGCGGCGCACCTCGAAGAAGTAGCTGAGGGTGCCGGCGGGCGCCACGTCAAAGCGCGCCTCCCCGAGGGTCGCGCTGTGCCACCGCACCGTCGGCCGGGGGAACGTGTCCCGCCCCGGCGGCGGGGCGAACCAAGTGGGCGTCTCCGGCGGGCCGTGGTAGGCGCCGACGCGGCAGCGCGTGTCCGTCTCGCACACGGCGACGATCCCGGCGCTGGGCAGGAGCGAGCGATACAGGCATCGCGAGGGGCCATCGCCACCGGCCCCCGCGCACTCCCCGGCTCCCGGATCGGCGGCCCCGACCCCTCCTCCGGAGAGAAGCGAGGCCACCAGGGCGAGCCCAATCCAAAGAACGCTAATCGCGGGCCTGCCTCATTTCTTCTCGGCCAGGAGCTCGGACATCCGGGTGAAGAACTGATCCAGCATCATCTTCGAGACTCCGCCCAGCATCCGCTGCCCGACACTCGCGATCAGGCCGCCCACCTGCACGTCGGCATCGTAGCTCACCCGCGTGGTACCGGGGTCGACCGACGACAGCGACATGGTCGCCTCACCCTTGACGAACCCCGGACCGCCCTTCCCTTCCATCGACATCCGGTACCGGTTGGGCGGCTCGAGGTCCATGAGCTTCACCTTGCCCTCGAAGGTGCCCTTGATGGCGGCCACGCCGACCTTCATGACTGCCTTGTACTCGCCCGGTCCGATCTCCTCGAGGCCCTCGCAGCCCGGGATGGCCTTGGCAAGCGTGGCCGGGTCCTGGAAGGCCGTCCACACCTTGTCTTGCGGAGCGGGAATCTCGTTCGCCCCCTCGATCTTCATGGATGAACCAGCCCTCGCACAGACGCATCCATGCGGCGCATGCCCTCGCGAATCGTCTCGAGCCCGGTGGCGTAGGAGATACGGATGTGATCGTCGGAGCCGAAGTCCACCCCGGCCACGCAGGCGATGCGCGCGTCCTCCAGGAGGAACGCGCAGACGTCGGCCGAGCCCCGGATCACGCCGCCCTTCCAGCGCTTGCCGAAGAGGCCGGAGACGTTGGGAAATGCGTAGAAGGCGCCCTTGGCGTTGGTGCAACGGACGCCCGGTACGGCGTTCAGCGCGTCGATGATGAAGCGGCGCCGCCGATCGAACTCGCCGACCATCTTGGCGATCTCGTCCTGCGGGCCGGTGAGCGCCTCCACCGCGGCCCACTGCGCGATGGACGCAGGATTCGACGTGACCTGGCTCTGGATGTCCGTCATCGCCCGGACGATCTCCTTCGGCCCGGCGGCATAGCCGATGCGCCAGCCGGTCATCGCGTAGGCCTTGGAGCAGGTGTTGACGAGCAGCGTGCGGGCCTTGATCTCCGGCGACAGCGAGGCGATGGAGACGTGCCGGCCCTCGTAGGTGAGGGCCTCGTAGCACTCGTCGGACACCACCCAGAGGCCGTGCTCGAGCGCGATCTTGGCCACGGCCTGCAGCGCCGAGGGGGAGAACACCGCGCCGGTCGGATTGCCGGGACTGTCCAGGATGATGAGCTTGGTGCGCGCAGTCACCGCGCGCGCCACCGCCGCCGGATCGAGGTCGAAGCCGGTGGACTCATGCGTCGGCACCGGCACCGGCACGCCGCCCAGCAGCCGCACCTGCTCCGGGTACGAGACCCAGTAGGGGCTGGGGATGAGCACCTCGTCGCCCGGATTCACCAGCGCCATCACGATGTTGTAGAGGGTGTGCTTGGCCCCGCAGGAGACGGTGACCTCGTCGGGCGCGTACTCGAGCCCGTGGTCGCGCTTGAGCTTGTGGCAGACGGCGGCGCGCAGCTCCGCGATGCCGCCGACCTCCGTGTACTTGGTCTGCCCTTTGTCGAGCGCGCGCACCGCCGCGTCCTTGATGTGCTTCGGCGTGTCGAAGTCCGGCTCGCCCACGCTGAACGAGATCACGTCGATGCCCTGCGCGCGCATGGCGCGGGCCTTGGCGTTCATGGCGAGAGTGGCGGAGGGAACCAGGGTCTTCAAGCGGTCGGCGAGCATGGGTGCCCTACTTTCTGACGGACTTGGCGAATTTCTCGCTCAGGCGCGCCTCCACCACGGGAGGCACCAGGCCGGTGACCGGCGCGCCCAGCGAGGCGACCTCCTTGATGAGGCGGGACGAGATATAGGTGTACCGCTCGTGCGGCATCATGAACACCGTCTCCACGGTCCCGCGGAGCTTCCGGTTCATGAGGGCCATCTGGAACTCGTACTCGAAATCGGACACCGCGCGAATGCCGCGGACGATGCAGTCGGCGCCCTCACGGTCGACGAGGTCGATGAGGAGCCCGTCGAAGGAGGTGATGCGCATGTGGGTGAGCCCGTGGGTGGCCTCGTCGATGAGCTCGAGCCGCTCCTTGACGCTGAACAGCGGCTCCTTGGACGGGTTGGCCACCACGGCGACGATGAGCTCGTCGAAGATGCGCAGGCTCCGCTCGATCAGATCGAGATGGCCGTTGTGCATCGGGTCGAACATGCCCGGATAAACCGCCCGCTTGCCCACGGAGAACCCCCGTCAAGTGCCTGGAAGTGTGGAAAAAGCCCGGGTGAGTTTAGTCAGGGGCGCGAAAGAAAGTCAAGGTGGTCTCCCCGAAGCGGCGCGCCTTCCAGAGCGTCAGCACGCCCGGAGAGGCGGGCGGCGGCGTCTTGGTGCCGTGCTGGACCACCACCAGCGCGCCGGGGAGCAGCACGCCACCCTCCGCGAGCGCGCCGAGCGCGGGCGCGGCGCGCGGCGAGTCGTACGGCGGGTCCGCGAAGGCCACCGCGAACCGCTCGCCGGCGCCACCCAGACGCACCACCGCACGCGCGGCATCGTCGCGCATCACTCGCGCGCGGTCCCGGAGACTCAGGCGCTCGACATTGTCGCGCAGGGCACGAAGGGCCATGGCGTCCTGCTCCACGAACACCGCGGCGGGCGCACCCCGCGAGAGAGCCTCGATACCGACGCCGCCCGCGCCCGCGAAGAGGTCGAGGAAGGCGCCGGCCTCGAGGTACGGCATGAGGGTGTCCAGACAGGCGATGCGCACCTGGTCGGCGGTGGGGCGAGTCGTCCGCCCCTTGGGCGTGGCCAGGCGCTGCCCCTTGAAGACGCCGGCAATGACGCGCATCAGCCCACGCTCGCGAGATCGAGCTTGCCGCGCCAGCGGGCGAGGAGCGCCGTCCGCAGGGCCCGATGCTCGGGCCGGGCCAGCTCGGGATCCGTCGCCACCAGGGCGAAGGCGTCTCCCCGCGCTTCCTCGAGGAGGACGCCGTCGCGGAGGAGATCGGCCACGCGAAAGGCGGGCAGGCCGGACTGCCGCGTGCCGAAGAAGTCGCCGGGACCGCGGATGCCGAGATCCGCCTCCGCGATGCGAAAGCCGTCGCCGGTCTCTTCCATCGCCGCCAGCCGTCGGCGGGCGTCCTCGGAGGCGCCCTGGCTCATGAGGATGCAGTAGCTCTTCCACTCCCCTCGCCCCACCCGCCCCCGCAGCTGATGCAGCTGGGAGAGGCCGAAGCGCTCCGCGTGCTCGATGACCATGACGCTGGCATTGGGCACGTCGATTCCCACCTCGATGACGGTGGTGGAAACGAGCAGATGAATGGCGCCGCGCCGGAAGTCCGCCATTACCGCGTCCTTGTCCGCGAAGCTCATGCGCCCGTGGAGCAGGCCCACCTGGAACTCCGGGAACACCTCCGCCCGCAGCCGCTCCGCCATCGCGGTGGCGGCGCGCAGGTCGAGCACCTCGGACTCCTCGACCAGTGGATAGACAACGTAGACCTGGCGGCCCGCCTGCATCTCGGCGCGGAGAAAGTCGTAGACGCGCGGCCGACCCTTCTCGTCGCGGATACCGGTGACGATGCGCTGCCGGCCCGGCGGCATCTCGTCCAGCACCGACACGTCGAGGTCGCCGTAGAGGGTCAGGGCGAGCGTGCGGGGGATGGGCGTCGCCGTCATGACGAGCACGTCCGGCGTCTCCCCCTTGCCCCGCAGCGTGGCGCGCTGCACGACGCCGAAGCGATGCTGCTCGTCCACCACCGCCAGCCCCAGGCGCTTGAAGCCCACTGCCTTCTGGACGAGTGCGTGGGTGCCGACCACGCAGCCCACCGCCCCCGCCCGTAGCGCCTCCAGCCGCTCGCGGCGGGCCTTGCCGCGCGTGGCGTTGGTCAGGAGGGTCACGGTGAGGCCGAGCGGCGCCAGGATCCGATCCAGGGTCAGCGCGTGCTGCTCGGCGAGGATCTCGGTGGGCGCCATGAGGGCGGCCTGATAGCCGGCCTCGATCGCGGTGACGATGGCCAGGCAGGCCACCACGGTCTTGCCCGAGCCCACGTCGCCCTGAAGGAGCCGGTTCATCGGGAAGGGCGCCGCCATGTCCGCTCGGATCTCCTTCCACACTCGCTCCTGGGCGGCGGTGAGCGAGTACGGCAGGGCCGCCTGCAGGCGCCGGGCGAGGTCGCCGGCGGGCCGGATCGCCAGCCCGGGCCGACGTCCCTCCCGGCGGCGGCGGATGGCGAGCCCCAGCTCCAGGAGGAAGAAATCGTCGAAGACCAGGCGCCGCATGCCCGCCACGCGCTCGGCCTCGGTGGCGGGAAAATGTCCGGCGCGCAGCGCCTCGCCGATGGGGAGGAGCCGGCGGCGCGCGCGGATGGGCTCCGGCAGGGACTCGGGCAGGGCGCCGGCATGGGCATCGACGAGCCGCTTGAGCAGGGTGCGGAGGGGCCGCTGGGGAAGTCCGCCGGTGAGCGGATACACGGGCACCAGCCGGCCGGTATGGATCGTCTCGTCCTCGGCATCCTCGACGATCTCGTAGTCCTCGACGCGCATCTCCAGCGCGCCGCTGCCGCGGTTCGGGGGCTGTATCTTGCCGTGGACGATGAGGCGCTGACCGCGCGCGAAGACCCGCGCGAGATAGGGCTGGCGGAACCAGACCGCCCGGAGGAACCCCGTCGCGTCCCTCAGGGTGACGAAGAGCGGGACCTGCGGCCGGCCGCGCGGGGGCGGGCTCACGCCCGCGATGGTGCCCGCGCAGGTTCGCGGCTCGGGGCCCACCGCCAGCCGGCCCAGGGGCGTGAGCCGGCTACGATCCTCGTGACGGCGGGGGAGGTGCAGGAGGGCGTCGGCCACTGTGGTCAGCCCCAGCTTTTCCAGGAGCTTGGCGCGCTGGGGCCCCACGCCCTTGACGAACTGGAGCGGGGTGTCGATGCCGGTCGGCCCCTCCGCGGGCGCGGACGGGGGGGCTACCGGGCGCTGCCGCCTCATGGCCAATCGGTTGCCTCGCTCTCGGCCCCCATGCTATAAAAAGGGCGCCCCATCCGACAACCTCGTCGGGACCCTGTCCGTCGCCACTACGAAGGAGCCGGTATGTCTCAGCGCTGCGATGTCTGCGGGAAAGGCCCCGCCGTCGGCCACAAGATCAGCCATGCGCACAATGTCAGCTCCCGTCGCTGGTTGCCGAATCTCGTGAACATGCGCGCGCTCGTGAGCGGACGCGCCCAGCGCCTGCGCGTGTGCACCCGGTGCCTCAAGGCCGGCAAGGTAACCAAGGTCGTCTAGACACGAAAACGGGGGGCGAGCCGCCCCCCGTCTCCGCCGATCTCAGCATAGGAAGTAAGGTAAGAGTCCCGGTGGGAGGCCGCCACCCCCCACCGCTCAGCACGAAGCAAACTTACTTCTTCTTCTTCTTGGCCGCCTTCTTCTTCGCCATGAGAGCGTCACCTCCTTTCGTGTGCGTTCCTCGGTGGTCCTTACTTGCGCTTCCCCTTCTTCGCCGCCTTCTTCTTTCCGCCCTTCTTCGCGGCCTTGCGCTTTTTCATGGTTGGGCTCACCCCCTCTCGACTACCTCAGTACCCCATCGCCTCGCGCCGCAGATGGGCGGCCTGCTCCCGGCCGCGGCGCTCGTAGTGATAGAGGTCCACGTATAGCTGCGGGAGGCAGACGACGGGCAGGCCTCCCTTGGTGATCGGGGCGTAGAAGACGCCTTCGTCGTACGGCTCGAGCAGGTTCACGTTCCCCTCACCCTCCGCGGGCCGCAGCCCGAGGCTCCGGACAATGGGCCCGGGATCGCCCTCCAGGTAGCAGTGAATGGCGGGAAAGCGCACGCTGGGCGCCACCAGCGCCGCACCCGAATGCAGGGTGAACGCATAGCGGCGGCCCTCCGCGTGGCATGCGCGCGCGACTTCGGCCACGAGCTTCCGGGTCATCCGCTCGGCCGAGAAGCACGCCTCGACCCGATTCCGCCGATGGGTGTAGGCCTCGCGCCACCCCTCGAGCAGGTCCCCGGGCCGGCTCAGCCGGAATCGCTGATGCTCGTCCCGTTCCACCCAGGACAGGTCTTCCAGCCGCTTCACCACGTTGTGGGCATGCCCCAGGCTGACGTCCGCGCCCTTGGCCAGCTCTTCCAGCCGCCAGGCGTGCTGGGGATCGACGAGGAGCACCCGCGTGACACGTGTGGCCCGTGGCGCGAACAGCGAGCGTAACGGCCGCGTCGAGGGTCGGAGATTGGGCTTTCCGTCCTTCTCGATCAGCACATGATCGAAGGACAGATAACAGTTTCCCGAGAGATCTAGATAGCCGAGGCCGGTTCGCTTGAGAAGCGCCGCACTCTGGGGACTTACATAGTCGGCCACGACCACGGGATACGCCGACGGTACCTCCCGCCGCACCTCGCCAAGGCGGGTGATGGTCTCCCGAATCTGGCGTGGTTGTCCGACGGAACTGCTTTCGACGATCAGGGTCGACTCGGTGGTTCCCATCTTAAATCGAACCAGAAGATCAATGGTTTGCGAGCCGACGCGGAAGTCCGGATGCTCGTGCCAGCCGGTAGCTCGAGCAAACAGCTCCCGGAGCCGCTGTCCGGCGAATTGCTTGATGTTAACTGATTTAGCCATCGTTTCACTTGTTCCATAGGTTTCAGCGTCTGCTGAAACAATACGAACAGACGAAAGCCAAGTCAAGCAAAAACCCGCGCGGAGGAGGCGGGGGGACGCTACGAGTCTTGTTCGATCCCGTCCATGGTCTCGTCGTCGAGACCGAAATAGTGGCCCACCTCGTGGACCACCACATCGCGGACGAGGTCCGTCATCTCGTCGGGGTCCGCGCAGTCCGCCTCGATGGGCCCCTGATAGATGTGGATGGTGTCAGGCAGGACATTGCCGTAGCCGGAGTCGCGCCGGGTCAGATCGATGCCGCGGTAGAGGCCGTAGAGCGTGTCGGGCGGCTCGATCCCCATCTCGGCGAGGGTGGCCGCATCGGCCCAGTCCTCCACCACCACCGCCACGTTGGCAATGCGGTCGCGGAAGCGGCGCGGCAGACGCCGCAGAGCCCGCGCCACCAAGGCCTCGAACTGCGCGCGCGTCATGCGGGGAGCGTGAAAGGCTAGAGCCCGCGCACGCGCTCGACGTTGAAGACGTCTTTGACCTCGCGGATGGCCTGGAGAATCGCCTGCAGCTGCTTGAGGTCTTCCACCTCGACCACGAAGTGGTTGATGCCCTTGCGGTCGTCGGTGACGGTGATGTCGGCCTTGGTGATGTTGCCGTGGCAGGACGAGATGGCGGCGGTGATCTCGGCCAGGAGACCGGGACGGTCCTGCTCGATGTACACCGCGATGCGCACCGGCCGGGTGGCGGGCTCGCTGCCTTCCCACTCCACCGCCACGATGCGCTCCTTGTCGAGCACGTTCTTGACCACGGTGAGGCAGTCGCGGGCGTGCACGGTGAGGCCGCGGCCCCGCGTGATGAAGCCCACGATGCCGTCGCCCGGCACCGGGGCGCAGCACTTGCCGAAGCGGACGAGGAGGTCGTCGACGCCCCGGATGCGCACGGCGCCGTCGCTCTTGCGGGGCGCCTTCTGCGGCGTCCGGGTCTCCACCGGGTCGTGCACCGCGCCGGGGGCAACTCGACCCAGCACCTGCTGCACGGAGGTCTTCCCGTAGCCGATGGAGGCCACCAGGTCGTCCACGGAGGGGAAGCCGAGCTCGGCGATGACCTTGCGCATCTCGTCCCCGCCCAGGAGCGCGCCGGGCGAGAGGCGGTACTTCTTCGCCTCCCGCTCGAACAGCTCGCGCCCGAGCTCGAGGGAGCGGGCCCGCTCCTCCACCTTGAGCCACTGGTTGATCTTGGCGCGCGCGCGGTTGGACTTGACGATCTTGAGCCAGTCGCGGCTCGGGTGCTGGGCGGGAGAGGCGACCACCTCGACGATGTCCCCCTGCCGGAGCGTGTAGCGCAGCGGCACCAGCTTGCCATTGACCTTCGCGCCCACGCAGTGGTGGCCGACGTCGGTGTGCACGGCATAGGCGAAGTCGATGGGGGTGGCCCCTTCCGGCAGCGACTTGACGTCGCCCTTCGGCGTGAAGACGTAGACCTCGTCGGGAAAGAGGTCGAGGCGCACGGTGTCGAGAAATTCCTTCGGGTCCGTGACCTCCTTCTGCGACTCCATGAGCTGCCGGAGCCAGGTGAAGGCGTCGTCGAACTTGTCCCGATCGTTGCGGCGCTCCTTGTAGAGCCAGTGGGCCGCGATGCCCTCCTCGGCGATGCGGTGCATCTCCAGGGTGCGGATCTGGATCTCCACCGGGTCCCCCTTGGGGCCGATCACGGTGGTGTGGAGCGACTGGTACATGTTGACCTTGGGCATCGCGATGAAGTCCTTGAAGCGGCCGGGCACCGGCTTCCACAGCGAGTGGATGACGCCGAGGGCGCCATAGCAGTCGCGCACGGACTTCGTGATCACGCGGACGGCGGTGAGGTCGTAGATCTCGTCGAACTCCCGTCCGCCCTCGTGCATCTTCTTCCAGATGGAGTAGAAGTGCTTGGGGCGGCCGGCGATGCGCACCTCGATCCCCACTTCCCCCAGCTTGCTCTGGAGGATGGCGATCAGCTGGTTGATCTCGTTCTCACGCTCGAGGCGGCGCTTGGCCACCCGCCGCATGAGCTCCTGGTAATCCTCCGGATTCATCACCCGGAGCGCCAGGTCCTCGAGCTCGGCCTTCACCTTGGCCATGCCGAGCCGATGGGCGAGCGGCGCGTAGATGTCGAGGGTCTCCTGGGCGATCTTCTTGGCCTTCTCCGACGGCAGGTAGTCGAGGGTCCGCATGTTGTGGAGGCGATCGGCGAGCTTGATCATCAGCACGCGGATGTCGCGCGCCATCGCCACCACCATCTTGCGGAAGTTCTCCGCCTGGCGCTCCTCGCGCGAGGAGAAGGCCAGCTTCCCGATCTTGGTGACCCCGTCCACCAGCTCGGCGATCTCGGCGCCGAACTCCCGGGCCAGGTCCTCCTTGGTGGCGTGGGTATCCTCGAGCACGTCGTGGAGGAGGCCGGCCGTGACCGTGGTCACGTCCATCTTGAAGTTGACGAGGAGGCCGGCGACCTCCAAGGGGTGAGATAGGTACGGTTCGCCGGAGGCCCGCTGCTGCCCATGATGCGAGCGCTCCGAAAAGCGGTAGGCGCGATGGACGAGGTCCAGGTCAGCCGTTGGCTGGTACTTGGGGATCTCCTCGATCAGCGTCTGGAGTTGGATCAACCCGTGTCCTCCCTAGGTTGACCACTAATTTTGCCACCAAAATCAGGCTTTTGCTACCACTTTCTTGGGGCGCCGGAGCTTCCCCTCCACCCACTCCGTCCATTCCACGATCAGAGCTCCGGCGATATAGATGGTCGAGTAGGTGCCCGTCACCACCCCTACGGTCAGGACGAAGGCCAGGTCCTCCAGCACCTTGCCCCCGAAGAGATACAGGACCACGGTGGAGAAGAAGACGGTCAGGGCGGTCAGCACCGTCCGGGAGAGGGTCTCGTTGATCGCCCGGTTGATCTGCTGAGCGAAGGGCTCGCCGCGGCGCGCTCCCTTCCCCCGGTTCTCCCGGACCCGGTCGTACGCGACGATGGTGTCGTTGACGGAGTAGCCGATGATGGTGAGGAGCGCGGCGAGCACCGGCAGCGACATCTCGCGGTTGGTCAGCGACATCGCCCCCAGGCAGACGAGCACGTCGTGGATGATGGCCGCCACCGAGGCCACGCCCCCCTTCACGTCGAAACGAAAAGCGATATAGATCAGGATCCCCGCCATGCTGACCAGCACCGCATAGATGGCCTGGAGCTGGAGATCACGGCCGACCTGCGGCCCCACGAACTCCACGCGACGGATCTCGGGACGGCCCAGGCTCGGGTCCTTGGCCAGGGCCCCCTGGACCTGGGCGGTGACCTGCTCCACCGAGGCATTCTGGAGCGGCAGCCGGAGGATGAACTCACGGGGGTCCCCGAACTCCTGGATGACGCTCTCACCCAGCTTGATGTCCTCCAGCGCGGTCCGGATCTTCTCGACCGCGACCGGCTTCTCGAAGCGGACCTGGATGAGGGTGCCGCCGGAGAAGTCGATCCCGTAGCGGAGCCCGCCCTTCATCGCCATGGACCCCAGCCCCACGAGGATGAAGGCGATGGACAGCAGATAGGCCCAGCGGCGCCGGCCGATGAAATTGTAGTTCGGGTTGTGGAAGAGCTGGATCATATGGACAGGGACGCGTGCTTCCGGGAGCCCATGTAGATCAGGTCGAACACCAATCGCGTGAAGAACACCGCGGTGAAGAGGCTCGCCGCGATCCCGATCATGAGCGACACCGCGAAGCCCTTCACCGGCCCGGTGCCGAACTGGAACAGGATGAGGCCGGACACCAGCACGGTGACGTGGGTGTCGATGACGGTCTTGAACGCGCGCGCGAAGCCGGCGTCGATAGCGGCGCGCACGGTCTTCCCCGCCCGTAGCTCCTCCCGGATCCGCTCGAAGATGAGGATGTTAGTGTCCACCGCCATGCCGATGGTCAGCACGATGCCGGCGATGCCGGGCAGCGTGAGGGTGGCCTGAAAGGCCGCCATGGCGGCCAGCAGGATGAGCAGGTTGAGGCCGAGCGCGAGGTCGGCGATGAGGCCGGACAGCCGATAGTAGACGAGCATGAAGAGGACGACCACCACGCCCGCCGCCAGGGTGGACCAGACGCCGCGCTGTATGGAGTCAGCGCCCAGCGACGGCCCCACCGTGCGCTCCTCCAGCACCTGGACCGGCGCCGGCAGCGCGCCCGCCCGCAGCACGATGGCGAGGTCGGTGGCCTCCTCGCTGGTGAAGCCCCCGGTGATCTGAGCCTGCCCGGAGGGGATCCGCTCGCGGATGACCGGGGCGGAGTGGACATTGCCGTCGAGCACGATAGCCAGGCGCCGGCCCACGTTGGCCTCGGTGAGCTCGCCGAAGGCCTTGGCGCCCGCCGCGTTGAACTCCACCGACACGTAGGGCTCGCTGGTGTTCTGGTCGATGGAGACGCGCGCGGTGGAGAGGTCGGCCCCGGTCAGCAGCGTCTTCTTCTGGACCACGTAGGGGATCTTCCGTTCCTGCTTCGTCTCGCGGTCCACCCGCCGCTGATAGAGGAGCTCGTCACCCTCGGGCACCCCTTCGCGCACCGCTCGCTCCGGGTCCACTTTCTCGTCGATCAGCTTGAACTCGAGGAGCGCGGTCTTGCCGATGAGGGCCTTGGCGCGCTCCGGGTCCTGCACGCCCGGGAGCTGGATGAGGATGCGATTGTCCCCCTGCTGCTGGATGGAGGGCTCGGCCACGCCGAACTGGTCCACGCGATTGCGGATGGTCTCGAGCCCCTGCCGGACGGCCAGGTCCTTGAGGTGGGCCACCTCGCGCGGAGACATGGCGAGGACGAATCGGGCCGCCGCCTGATCCGCCTCCTTGGTCTCGAAGGTCGCGAGCTCGGCCACCGCGGTCTGGGCCGTGCTCCACGTCTGTGCCGAGGCGAGCTCCACCACCAGCTCGGTGGCGCCGCGCCGCTCGATGCGCTTGACCCCCACGCCGCGCCGCTCCAGGGCGGCGCGCATGCTGGTGGCCGCGCGCTCCACCTGCGCCTCCAGCGCCTTGTCGAGGTCGATGCCCAGCACGAGGTGGATCCCGCCCTGGAGGTCGAGCCCGAGATTGATGGTTCGGGGCAGGAGCCCTCCCTTGCCCGCGGGCGCCTGGCCATAGAGCAGCGGCCGCACGAAGGGCGGCGGATAGAGATAGATGAGCGAGCCCACGATGACCGCGGCCACGATGCCGATCCGCAGCCAGAGGTTTCGCCGCATCAGGCGTTGCCGTCCTTCTCACCCGCCGCGGGCACGATGCGCCCGATGGCGGCGCGGTCGAATGTCAGCTTCACCTGATCGCTCACCCGGAGAATGACGGTGTGCTCGTCGAGGCCGGAAACCGTCCCGTGAATCCCGCTGGTGGTCACCACGCGGTCGCCCTTCTTGATGGCGGCGAGGAGGGACTCGCGCTCCTTCTTCTGCTTCTGCTGCGGTCGGATGACGATGAAGTACATGATGGCGAACATGCCAACCATCAGCGGCAGGATGGACATGAGGCCGCCGTTGCTTCCGCCGCCCGGCGGCGCTGCCATCGCGTAGGCGAGATCCACCATGAAGCTCAAGCCTCCCTGTCAGACGTATCGGTGTCGGAGCCGAGTTGCGATTCTACCCCATATCGCTCGATAAACCGAGCGCGGAATGCCCGGAAGCGGCCCTCCGTGATCGCCGCGCGCATCGCGGCCACGAGATCCTGATAGAAGGTCACGTTGTGCAGAGTGAGAAGACGGTAGGCGAGGAGCTCCCGCGCCATGAAGAGGTGGCGGACGTAGGCGCGCGAGAAGCCGCGGCACGTCTCGCACGCGCATTCCGCGTCGAGCGGGGCCGGATCCCGCGCGAAGCGCGCGTTGCTGATCGCGAGAGGACCCGCCGCGGTGAAGGCCTGCCCGTTCCGGGCGTTGCGCGTGGGCAAGACGCAGTCGAAGAGATCCACGCCGCGCGCCACCGCTTCCACCAGGTCGGCCGGCTTCCCCACGCCCATGAGATAGCGCGGGCGGTGCTTCGGCAACAGCGACGCGGTCAGCTCGGCGATGTCGTAGAGAACCGGCTTCGGCTCACCGACGGCGAGGCCGCCGATGGCGTAGCCGGGCAGGTCCAGCGCTACCGCCTCTTCGGCGGCGCGCTGCCGCAGCGCAGGATACATGCCGCCCTGCACGATGCCGAAGAGCGCCTGGCTTCCGTCCCCCCGCGCGTGCGCCGCCACCGTGCGCGCCAGCCACCGCTGGGTGCGCGCCAGCGAGCGCTCCGTCTCGGGCGCGGTCGCGGGATGCGCGAGGCACTCGTCCAGGGGATGGATGATGTCCACGCCCAGCGCCTGCTGAATCTCCACGCAGCGCTCGGGCGAGAGCATGCGCAGCGAGCCGTCCACGTGCGAGCGGAACTCGACCCCCTCCTCGCCGAGACGCCGGAGCTTGGCGAGACTCCACACCTGAAAGCCGCCGGAGTCGGTGAGGATGGGACCGTCCCAGCCCATGAAGCGGTGGAGCCCGCCCAGCTCGCGCACCGCCTCGTGGCCGGGACGCAGGAAGAGATGATAGGTGTTGGCGAGCACCATCTGCGCTCCCGCGGCGCGGATGTCGCCGGGAGCCAGGCTCTTCACGGTCCCCAGCGTGGCCACCGGCATGAACGCGGGCGTGTCCACCGCGCCATGCGGCGTGAGGAGACGGGCCCGCCGCGCGGCGCCGTCGGTGGCCAGGAGCTCGAACGCGAAGCCGCCCACGCCGCTACTCGATCAGCATCGCGTCGCCGTAGGAATAGAAACGGTAGCCGGCGGCGATGGCGTGGCGATAGGCCGCCAGCACGAGCTCGAGGCCCGCGAAGGCGGCGACCAGCACGAGGAGCGTGGACCGCGGGAGGTGGAAGTTGGTGAGGAGCGCGTCCACCGCGCGGAAGCGATGCGGCGGGCGGATGAAGAGGTCGGCCGCCCCCTGGCGGGCCGCCACGCGGCCCTGCGCGTCCGCCGCCCACTCGAGCGCGCGCGTGGTGGTGGTGCCCACCGCGATCACGCGCCGGTTCGTCGCGCGCGCTCGATTGACCGCCGACGCGGTGGCGGCGGGGATGTCCACCGCCTCCGCCTCCATCCGGTGCTCCTCCACCGTCGCCGACCGGAGCGGCCGGAACGTTGCCGGGCCCACGTGCAGCGTGAGCGGGTGCACCTCGGCTCCCCGCGCGTGCACGCGCGCGAGCAGCTCCGGGGTGAAGTGGAGGCCGGCGGTCGGCGCGGCCACCGAGCCCTCCGCGCGCGCGTAGACGGTCTGGTAGCGCTCCCGGTCATCGGGCTTGGGGGCTCCGTGCCGCTCGATATAGGGCGGTAGCGGCGGCAGCCCGTACCGCTCCAGCAGCTCGCGGGCGGGCCAGGGAGACTCGAGCGCCACCACGCGGCGGCCCTCCTCCCCCTGCCCGACCACCGCGGCGTGCGCGACGCCTCCGCCCAGCGCGATCCGCGCGCCGACCCGGCACCGTCGCGCCGGCCGCGCCAGCGCCTCCCAGCGGCCGGGCTCGAGCTCGCGGAGCAGCAGGAGCTCCACCGGGCGGCCGTCCTCGGCGAGCGCGCCGAGCAGGCGCGCCGGGATCACGCGGCTCTCGTTGAGGACGAGGCAGTCGTCGGGCCGCAGCAGCTCCGGCAGGTCCGCGAAGCGGCGGTCCGCCCAGCGCGCGCGGGCACGGTCCAGGACGAGCAGCCGCGAGCCGTCACGCGGGGTGGCGGGCTCCTGCGCGATCGCCGAGGGGGGGAGTTGGTAGTCGAACTGCGTGAGGTCCATCCGGTTTCGGAGTGTAGCAAATCACCCGATGCGCGCGCCCGGCGAGACCTCGAAATCGGGGCGCAGGAGTATCACCTGGCCCGCCTCGTCGTAGGCCCCGAGCACGAGCACCTCGGAGACGAACGGCCCGATCTGCTTGGGCGGAAAGTTCACCACCGCGATGACCGCGCGGCCGATCAGATCGGGGGCGGAGTAACGATGGGTGATCTGGGCGCTGGAGCGCTTGACGCCCAGCGGCCCGAAGTCTACCCAGAGCTTGTAGGCCGGCTGCCGCGCCTCCGGGAATTCCTGGGCGTCGACCACCACGCCCACGCGCATGTCGACCTTCTCGAACTCGGCCCAGGTGAGGCCCATGCGGGCCTGGGCTACGGGAGCGCGGCGAACTCGACGCCGGGGTAGTAGTACTGGAGGATCTGGCGCGCGGAATAGCCGAGCTGCGCCATGGACTTGGCGCCCGCCTGATCCAGCCCCACCCCGTGGCCGTAGCCGCGCCCGGCGAAGCGGGCCAGGCTACCGTCCACCGCCACCGCGAAGAGCGTGCTCTTGAGCACGTCGTAGCCGACCAGACGCCGGAAGTCGTTGCCGCGCAGGACGAGGCTCCGCGCACTGCCCTGCACCGAGATGCGCGTGACGCGAAGCGAGACGCTCCGCTCCAGCACGTCCAGCGCGAGCACCCGGCCGACCCCCTGACCCCCGCGCTGCAGCGCCGCCTCCAGCGTCGCCAGCGGCACGTCGAGCGTCCAGTTGTGATGGGGAGAGTCCGACGGGAAATCCACCCGCACCGGCGGCAAGGCCGGCATGTTGGTGGCGGCGAAGACCATCCGCGGGTCCTCGGTGTGGCCACCACTATCGGTGTGGTAGAAGGCGGGAAAGAGATCGCCCGCCCAGAGCAGCACCTGCCCCTGCGTCTCGCGTACCGCGCGCCAGACCGGCGAGTCCGCGCTCACCCGCCCCGCGTATTGCTGGTGCACGGTGGCGGCGACGATCTCGTAGGGCTTGCCCGCGTTGAGCCGGCGGTGGTAGGCCGCGTAGGTCCGCGCGACGATGGCCTGGGCCTTGAGCATCTCCACCGGCATAGCCTCGCCCGCCTCCGCCTGCACGCTGCCGGTCACGTACTCCTCCAGCGGGAGCTCGTTCACGACGGTGAGACCGTCGCCGGTTCGCCGCACCTCGACGACACCCGGGTAGTCGATCCCTCCCACCCGCACCGCGCTCTTCCGCGCCGCCGCCACGCGCAGGGCGTCCGCGCGCAGCCCCGCGCGCCCGAGGCCACGCACCTCGAGCCCGGCGCCGCGCTCCACCACGCGGATCCAGGTGGGCGTGGCCCCGGTGAGCGGCCGACCGGCGAGGTCATGGAGGGTGAGAGGGCCGCCCCCCAGCTCGACCGAGGACACCCCGTCGGCGAGCGCCACGCGGATGGTGTCGCCGGCCGCGAGCGCGGGCCCGGCGCCGACGAGCACGGCCGCGAGCCACAGCAGCGCGAGAATCAGCGGCGACCGAAGACGGCCAGGATCAGGGTGAGAACGATCGAGATGAGGAGCGAGGTGCCGAGGGGGATGTAGATATTCCAGCCCCCACGCTGGATGTAGATGTCCCCGGGGAGTCGGCCGAGCCATGGCACCTTTCCTGTGAGGCTGCCCGCGAGCAGCAGAATTACTCCCAGGAGTAGCATGACCACGCCGAACCCCACGAGGATTTTGCCCAGATCCGTCAAGACAGCGGGAGCTCTCCCTGTCCGATCTCCCGCGCCGGCCGCGCGTAGCCGAGATGCGCGTAGGCGGCGCCGGTGGCCCGGCGGCCGCTGGGCGTGCGCACGATGAAGCCGACTTTCAGGAGGAACGGTTCCACGACTTCCGCGAGCGTCTCCGCCTCGTCGTTGATGGTGGCGGCGATGGCCTCGAGCCCGGCGGGGCCGCCGCCGTACTGCTCAATGAGGGCCGCGAGGAAGCGCCGGTCCAGGCGGTCGAGCCCCGCCGTGTCCACGCCCTCACGGTCCAGCGCATCGCGCGCGATCGCCGCCGTCACCACGCCCTGGGCCTTGACCTGGGCATAGTCACGCACTCGCCGGAGCAGACGGTTCACGATGCGCGGGGTGCCGCGGGCCCGCCGCGCGATGGCCTCCGCGCCGCTGGGCTCGAGCGGCGCGCCGAGGATGGACGCCGACCGCGTCACGATCGACACCAGGTCCTCCAGCTCGTAGAAGTCCAGGTGGTGGAAGATGCCGAAGCGCTCGCGCAGCGGCGAGCTGAGCATGCCCGGCCGGGTGGTGGCGGCCACGAGCGTGAACGGCCGGAGGGGGATGCGCATGGTGCGTGCGTTGAGCCCCTTGTCCATCACGAAGTTGACCGCGAAGTCCTCCATGGCGGGATAGAGGAGCTCCTCCACCATGCGCGGGAGCCGGTGGATCTCGTCGATGAAGAGGACGTCGCGCTCGCCCAGGTTGGTCAGGATGCCCATCAGGTCGGCCCCCCGATCCAGCGAAGGCCCGGCGGTGGTCACCAGCGCGGCGTTCATCTCATTGGCCATGATGGTGGCCAGGGTGGTCTTGCCCAGTCCCGGGGGGCCGGACAGCAGCACGTGGTCCAGCGGCTCGCCGCGTCCGCGCGCCGCCTCCACCGAGATGCGCAGGCTCTCCACCGCCGCGCGCTGACCGACGTACTCGTCCAGCCGCTGGGGACGGAGCTGCCGCTCGAGCTGCACCTCCTCGGGGAGCGCGCCGCGGCTCATCACGCGCGCCTCGTCCGTCACCGGCTGCTCCCGGTGCCCGCCCGTCCATCACCAACCCCTCCGCCGCCCGCCCGGTAGATCTCCTCGAAGAGCTCCTCGGGGGTCGTGAGGTCCGGGCGGCGCCCGAGCGCCTTGTCGATGAGGGCGGCCGCCTCGCTGGGCCGGTGGCCGAGCTGCTTGACGAGCACCTCGAACACCATCCCGCGCAGGCCTTCCTCGTCCAGCGGCGGGGCGGACCGGCCGGCGGGGACCGGAGCCCCCGCGTCCGCCAGGAGCGCGAACTTCGCCACCTTGCTCGAGAGCTGGGCCACGATGTTCTTGGCCTTCTGGGGCCCGATCCCGGGCAGGCGGCGCAGATACCCCTCGTCTTGACGCGCGATGGCGGCGGCGATGTCGCCCACCGGCGCGGCGAGCGCGCGCGCGGCCACCAGGGGGCCCACGTCCTTCACCGTGATGAGCTTCTCGAAGAACTCCTTGTCGAGCTCGGAGATGAAGCCGATGAGCACCGGGCGCGGCTGATTCTGGGTGGCGTGATAGTGGATGGCCAGCGCCACCTCGGGTCCGCCGTCGCCGTTGGCGCCGGCCACGTCCACGAGCGCGCGCTGAGTCACCGGGGGCAGGAACACCTCGTAGCCCACGCCGGCCGCCTCCAGGATGACGCGGTCCTCGTACCTGGCCCGCACGCGTCCGCGCAGCGATGCGATCACGTGCTCCGCTCGTCATCGCTCGTCGGCTGGTCGGTTCGCCGCTCGCTCGCTCCGCTCGGGAACTTTCCATATCCGCTCGGCTCGCCTTCGGCTGCGCCTCGCCAAACTCGGTATCCACTCGACGCTCGTCACGCAAGCGGCGCCGCGGTGATGGCGCGCCCGGTGGGCGTGCGACCGGTGATGCGGGCCATGCCGGTCAGCGCGAGGCCGAGGGCGTCGGCCACGTGCGACGGCCGCGGCAGCTCCTTGAGCCCGAGGAGCGTCTGCACGCCCCGCTGCATCTGGGCCTTGCCCGCCGCGCCGTTGCCGGTGATGGCGCGCTTCACCTCGGACGCCGAAAGCGCCAGCACGGAGACGCCCAGCTGGCGCGCGGCGAGATAGATGACCCCGCGGGCATGCCCCATGAGGATGGCGGTGCGCGGGAACTTGTACTCGGTGTAGAGGTCCTCGACCACCACCAGCCCGGGGGCGCGATCCGCCATGAGCCGGTGCACCGCGCCGTGGATGGCGTTGAGCCGGGTCTCGAGGGACTGCCCGGCGACGGTGCTGACGACCCCCGCGTCGATCACCGTGAACCCGTGCCCGTCGGCTTCGAGCACTCCGAAGCCCGTGTCCACGAGGCCCGGATCCACGCCCATGACCCGCAGCGCGCTAGGCCGCGGAGATGGCGTCGAGGACCTCGTCGGGAATGTCGTAGTTCGAGTAGACAGCCTGGACGTCGTCCTGCTCCTCGAGGGCCTCGATGAGCCGCAGCAGCGCCGCGGCATCCTTGCCCTCCACGCGCACGGTGGACTGCGGGATCATGGCCGCGGTGGCCTCGAGCACGGGGACGCCCTGCCCTTCCAGCGCGCTCCGCACCGCCTCTATTTCATCAGCCGCCGTCGTGATCTCGAAAGCTTTTTCCACTCGCTTCACGTCCACCGCGCCGGCATCGAGCGCTTTCTCGAGGAGGTCGTCCTCCTTGATCCGCTCGGCATCCACCTGGACCACCCCGCGCCGGTCGAACATCCACGCCACGCAGCCCATGGTGCCCATGCGGCCGCTGTTCTTCTCGAAGGTATGCCGCAGCTCGGGGCCCGTGCGGTTCTTGTTGTCGGTGAGGACCTGCACCAGCACCGCCACGCCGCCGGGCCCGTAGCCCTCGTAGGTGATCTCCTCGTAGCTCTCCCCCGGGAGCTCGCCGGTGCCCTTCTGGACGGCGCGCTTGACGTTGTCGGCGGGCATGTTGGCGGCCTTGGCCGACTCGATGGCCGCCTTGAGCCGGACGTTGCCCTTGGGATCCCCGCCCCCATTGCGCGCCGCCACCGTGATTTCCCGGAGGATCTTCGAGAAGAGCTTCCCCCGCTGGACGTCGGTTTTGCCCTTCTTCCGCTTGATCTGCGACCACCGTGAATGTCCCGACATGGCCCCTCACCTTCCCTCGTTGATGGATGCCTTGAGCGCCTTCACGCGCGCCAGCCGCCGCTCCCGCCGCCCCAGCGCTTCCTCCCAGCGTCGCTGCTCTTCCGGGGTGGCCGGGGTGAAGGGCGGACAGGGCTGGGGCCGGAGGTCCGCCCCCAGGTGCACGTAGGTCAGGTACGCGGTGCAGGCGTGGCGGGTCTCCCCCGTCATCGGCACCTCGGTGAGCACCTTCACCCCCACCTCCAGCGAGGACGTCCCCACGTGGTTCAGCCCCGCCCTGAACGTCACCACCTCGTGCGTCGAGATGGGCGAGTAGAAATCCAGCGCGTCCAGGCACGCGGTCATGACGAGACCGCGGGTGTAGCGCATCGAGAGGATGCCGCCCGCCTCGTCCACGTCCATGAGCAGCTTGCCCGGAAACATGGTGTTACCGAAGAGCGTGTCCTCCGGCAGCACGGACCGGCTCGACTCGAACCGCCACCGCAGCTGCTCGGTGCCGTCGTCGGCGACGTCACGTGCCCGCGCGGCGCGCCGGTGGAGCCGCTCCAGCCGGTGCCGTCGCCGCACCTGGGCCGCCTCGAACAGTGCCCCCTCATCTGCCCCCCGCGGCAGGATGGCGTCGGGCACGGGCGCGGGCCGGAAGCGCTCGTCCATCTTCACGAAGACGAGATGCGAGGACAGCGTCAGCGCGCGGGCCCCGGTCGTCACGTTCTCGGAGTAGACGCGCACCCCCACCTCGAGAGAGCAGCGGCCGACGAACTCGACCTGCGCCCGCAGCACCGCTACCTCCCCGACCTTCACCGGATGGAGGAAGTCGATGTCGTCCATGGCCCCGAGCACCACGTTCCCCCTGGCCACCCGCGACGCGGCGATGGTCCCCACGGTGGCGATCCACTGCATCATCCGACCGCCATGTATCTGCCCGGGGGCGCCCGCGTGCTCGGGGAACACCCACTGGACCATCTCGGTTACGGTGTCAGCGATTGAGGGCATCGGTCAGCCGCGGAGTGTGCTGCAACTCCTCCGTGTTTCTACCATGTGGCCCGTTCGCAAGTCCAGCCGCCCCGTCCGCTTCACGGTCGCGAGCCCGCGTCGACGAGGACGCGATCGAGACGGTGGAAGCCGCTCGGGTGCAGCCGGAGATTGCGCACTTCGGGCCGCGCCACCATCCAGTGCAGCCGCACGTAGAGCGGAAGCCACGGCGCCTCGTCGACGAGCAGGGCCTGGGCGCGGGCGTAGACGCGCTGGCGCTCGAGGCGGCCGGACAGCTGGCTTCCGCGAATGAGGAGATCGTCCAGGCGCGGGTTCCGGAAGAAGGAAAGGTTCAGCGCGCCCGTCCCCTTGCCCACCCCCTCGCTGGTGGAGAGCGGGTAGAGAAGGAGATGGGGATCGCCGCCCTCGGCCGCCGCCTCCGCCAGCACCATCTGGTGCTCGCCCTTCTGCGCCAGCCGGCGCGCGTCGGACGGCGGCGGCGTCGACACGGTGAGGTTCACGCCGTTGGGCGCCAGCGCGCCGCGCAGCGCCTCCGCGACGCGCGCCCCATCGAGCGGGGGCGCGAGCGAGGTCACCAGCAGGCTCACCGAGATCGCACGCACGGCCCCGCCCTCGGTGAGGAGCCGCCGCGCGATCTCCCCCCGGCTCTCGGCGGGGGGCGCCGGCACCGGCACATGCCCCCACATCCCCGGCGGCAGCACGCTGGTGAGCGGGATGGCCAGAGGATCGAGCGCGGGGCCCAGTGCCGCCTGGTTCAGGGCGGCCGCGACCCCCTGGCGGATGCGGCGCCGCCCGAACGGTTCCCGCTCGGTCTGCATGGCGAGATAGCCGATGCGCCAGCCGGGTACCGCGAGCGCCCCGGCCAGCCGCGACGGCGCGGCGAGCGGCAGGTACGCGTCGAGCGCCCGCGCGTCCAGATCGGCGACCGCGCGCGCCTCGTCACCCTGCTCCACGAACACCAGGCGGCTGGTTCGAGCCGTCCCGCCCCAGTAGGCCGGGTTGGCCTCGAGCACCACCCGGCCCGGCAGGCTCTCGGCGACGAGGAACGGGCCGGTGCCGGCCCATCGCGCGGAGCCGTCGGCCCCCTGGGACAGGCGCACGATGGCGAGCGCGGGATGAGCGAGCACGCTCAGGAGCGGCGCGTACGGCAGCGCGAGGACGATCTGCACCGTGCGCGGATCCGGCACGCGCACCGCCTTGACCACCCCGGGGGTGCCCCGCAGGAGGCGTGGCACCACGGGATTGGCGGCGGGCGCGCCGGCCGCGCCCGGGAAGAGCACGCGCTCGAGGCTGGCCGCCACCGCGGCGGCGGCCAGGGGGGTCCCGTCGTGGAAACGCACGCCGTCCCGCAGACGGAACGACCACGTGAGACCGTCGCGGGACACCTGCCACTGCGTGGCCAACCCGGGCTCGACGTCGCTCGATCCCTCGCGGTACTGCAGCAGAGAGTCGAACACCTGCCGCGCCAGCAGCCCGGAGGACGCGTCCGCGGCGAGTGCGGGATCCACGCTGGCGGGCAGGGCCGGCACCGCCACCCGGAGCATGCCGCCCTGCGCACCGACGAGGCCCGGGCCGAGGAGCACCGCCAGGACACAAGCTAAGGCGGTGCGTGTGGCGGCGAGGGGCATGTCGTAGTTATACGCCCGAAGCCGCGAGCCTGCGACGCTCGCCGCACCGGCAAATTTTCGTCCTTCCGACGGCACTTTTTGAAGCGAAGATGGGCAATCAGGGTGGGGGCGGTCGCCAGAAACCCTGCATCTCCCTGGATACACTCACGTCCGGGTTTCGACCAGACGTGGCATCGAACTTGCCCTCGGAGCAAAGGTTGTATAGGCACATGATCCCGATCGACGCAAGACGGCTTTCGTCATGTCGAGGAACCGGGGAGATCGACGAGATGTTTGACACGGTGAGCGGTGGTGTATGGAGTCGGGCCGAGCAAGGGAAACGTCATATGAATTCGGTGGATGTCAACGATTGTTCAGGGCCAATTCCCTTGACTTGCTGCGAAACCGGCCCCTATACTGAGGTCGCGCGTGGGGACTTTCGCCCCCGATGGGCGCGCCTGACGCGGAGCCCGCTGAGTCACCGAGAAAGGAACGGGCGGACATGAAGGAGTTCGAGAAGAAACCGAACCCGAGCCGCGAGCCTGCCTCCGAAGGCATGAAGGGGCTCTCCAAGTTCCTTCCCATGACCGACTCGAATTACCGCCGGCGTCTCACCGAGTACGAGGTGCAGGTGCAGGATCTCCAGGCCTACGTGCGGTCGCTCGAGGCCGAGTCGGTACGGTTGCGCAAGAAGGTCGAGGACGCGCCAAAAGAGGCGATGGTCCTCGAGAACAAGCTGCGCGAGGCCAACCGCCAGCTGGTCCAGTCGTTCAATCAGAATGAGAAGCTCGTCAACACCCTCTACGAGGCGCGCGAGCAGATCGCCTCGCTTCGCGAGGAGGTCGACAAGCTCTGCGCGCCGCCGTCCACCTACGGCGTCTACCTGTCCGTCAACGAGGACGCCACCGTCAACATCCTCTCGCAGGGCCGCAAGGTGAAGGTGAACCTGCACCCGTCGCTCAAGGTCGAGGACATCAAGCCCGGCCAGGAGCTCGTGCTCAACGAGGGGCTCAACGTCGTCGAGACGGCCGGCTACGAGATCCAGGGCGAGGTCGTCATCCTCAAGGAGGTCCTCGACGAGGCCCGCGCGGTGGTGACCCTGCGCGCGGACGAGGACAAGGTCGGCATCATCGCCGATCCCCTCCGTACGGAAAAGCTCAAGGTCGGGGATCACATCCTGATGGACAGCAAGAGCGGCTACCTGCTCGAGAAGCTTCCCAAGAGCGAGGTGGAAGACCTCACCCTCGAGGAAGTCCCGGACATCAGCTACGAGAATATCGGTGGGCTGCAGAACCAGCTCGAGACGATCAAGGACGCGGTCGAGCTTCCCTACCTCTACTCGGACTACTACAAGGAGCACCACCTCGCCCCGCCCAAGGGCGTGCTGCTCTACGGCCCTCCCGGTTGCGGCAAGACCATGATCGCCAAGGCCGTCGCCAATAACCTCGCGGCCCGTATCTCGGAGAAGCGCGGGGAAAAGGTCAAGGGCTTCTTCCTCAACATCAAGGGCCCCGAGCTGCTCAACAAGTACGTGGGCGAGACGGAGCGCAAGATCCGCGAGATCTTCATCAAGGCCCGCGAGAAGGCCGCCGAGGACGTGCCGGTGGTGGTCTTCTTCGACGAGATGGACGCGCTCTTCCGCACGCGGGGGTCCGGCATCTCGTCCGACGTCGAGACCACCATCGTGCCTCAGCTCCTCGCCGAGATCGACGGCGTCGAGCATCTCCGGAACGTGATCGTGATCGGCGCGTCGAACCGGCAGGATCTCATCGACCCCGCCATCCTGCGGCCGGGCCGGCTGGACGTGAAGATCAAGATCGAGCGGCCGGACGGACCGGCGGCAGTGGAAATCTTCAACAAGTACATGACGACCGAGCTACCCATCCACCAGGACGAGATACGCCAGAACGGCGGCGACAGCCAGGGCGCGGTGGACCGCATGATCGCCGCCACCGTGGAGGAGATGTACAATCTGGGCGATGACAACCGCTTCCTGGAAGTCACCTACGCCAACGGCGACAAGGAGGTTCTCTACTTCAAGGACTTCTCGTCGGGGGCCATGATCGAGTCCATCGTGCGCCGGGCCAAGAAGCTGGCGCTCAAGCGCTATATCCAGACCGCCGAGAAGGGCATCAAGAACGAGGACCTGATCAATGCCGTCCGCGAGGAGTTCAAGGAGAACGAGGATCTCCCCAATACCACCAATCCCGACGACTGGGCCAAGATCGCCGGCAAGAAGGGCGAGCGGATCGTGTACGTGAAGCCCCTCATGGGCGAGACGAAGGAAAAGAAGCGCGACGTCGAGAAGATCATCAACACCGGCCAGTATCTGTAGGAATCGAACCGCGGCGGGGGCCTCGCGCCCCCGCCGCCCCTCCCCCTCACCCTCCGCCCCGCCGTGGTCGGGGTGGTGTCCGCGGAGGGCGAGCCACTGTCCGCGACCGGGGGGTTCATGGCGCTTCCGAAGGTAATGGGGATCGAGACCGAGTACGGCATCACCGTCAAGAATCAGCCCGACTTCAACCCGATCCTCTCCTCGCTCCTGCTGATCAACTCCTACGAAACCTATCGGTCCTCGCGTATCCGCTGGGACTACGAGGCGGAGAGCCCGCTGCGCGATGCGCGCGGCTTCGAGTACGCCGAAGACAAGGACGTGCCCTCGAAGGAGGAGTCGCGGCTCATCAACCTGATCCTCTCCAACGGGGCACGGTTCTACGTGGACCACGCTCACCCGGAGTACTCCTCGCCGGAGACGACCAACCCGCGGGACTGCGTGATCTGGGACCGGGCCGGGGAGCGCGTCCTCGACCTCGCGCGCACCCGGGCGGAGGCGGTGTCGCCGCCCGAGCAGCGGATCCTCATCTACAAGAACAACACCGACTCCAAAGGCAACTCCTACGGCACCCACGAGAACTACCTCATGGACCGCAAGGTGCCCTTCGCCCGCATCGTCCAGCACCTGCTTCCCTTCTTCGTGAGCCGGCAGATCTACTCCGGGGCGGGCAAGGTGGGAGCGGAGAACAACACCGAGCACTGCGAATTCCAGATGTCACAGCGGGCGGATTTCCTCGAGACCGAGGTGGGGCTGGAGACCATGCACAGCCGGCCCATCATCAACACCCGGGATGAGCCGCACGCGGATCCCGAGAAGTACCGGCGGCTGCACGTTATCGTGGGCGATGCCAACATGAGCGAGATCTCCACCTACCTCAAGTGCGGCACCCTCGCCCTGGTGCTGGGGCTCATCGAGGACGACGTCATCGACAAGGATTTCTCGCTCGAGAATCCGGTCCTCAGCTATCGAAATGTCTCGCGCGACCTCTCCTGCCGGGAGACGGTCAAGCTCAAGGACGGCCGCGAGCTGACTCCGGTGGAGATCCAGTGGGAGTTCTTCGAGCAGGCCCGCCGGCACTACGATCGCAAGGCGGCCGAACCGTGGGCGGCGGACATCCTCACCCGCTGGGAGTCGATGCTCACGCGCCTGGGCCGTGATCCGATGTCCTGCGACCGGGAGATCGACTGGGTCATCAAGTACCAGCTCATCGAGCGCTACCGCGCCAAGCACGCGATCTCCTGGTCGGACTCGCGGGTGGCCATGATCGATCTCCAGTACCACGACATCCGGCCCGGCAAGGGGCTCTTCTACAAACTGGAGGAGTCGGACGCGGTGGACCGGCTGGTCACCGAGGACGAGGTGACGAAGGCCATCTACGACCCGCCCAAGGACACGCGGGCGTACTTCCGGGGGATGTGCCTGCAAAAATACTCCGACGAGGTGGTGTCGGCCTCGTGGGACTCGGTGATCTTCGACCTCAAGGAAGGCCCGCTGAAGAAGATCTTCATGCTCGAGCCGCTTCGCGGCACGGAGGCTCATGTGCGGCAGCTCTTCGCCGACTCGCCCACTGCGGCGGACCTGCTGCGCAACCTCGGCAAACCCTCCGGCGACGTATGACCCCCGAGCGCTGGCAGGCTGCCTTCTCCAACTACTCGACGTCGAGCTTTTCCGAGTATCTCCGGCACGCCGCTCCGCACCTGCTCCCGGCCACCGAGCCCGCCGGCCGGCCGGCCGCGTCCGACAGCCAGGCGGCTGGGGTGCCGCACGGCACCACCGTCCTCGCCCTGCGCTACCGCGACGGCGTGGTCATGGCGGGCGATCGCCAGGCGAGCGAGGGCTACCAGGTGGCCCACCGGCGTATCGAGAAGCTGTTCAAGTCGGACGACCTGTCCGCGGTGGGAATCGCGGGCGCCGCCGGCCCTGCCATGGAGATGGCGCGCCTGTTCCAGACCGAGCTGGAGCACTACGAGAAGGTGGAGGGCGAGAACCTCTCCCTCGACGGCAAGGCCAACCGGCTGGGCGCGATGATCCGCGCCAATTTGCCCATGGCCATGCAGGGCCTGGTGGTCGTCCCCATCTTCGCCGGCTTCGACGAGCGCGCGGGGGTGGGCCGCCTGTTCAAGTACGACGTCACCGGAGGGCGGTACGAGGAGACGGACTACTTCGCCCAGGGCTCCGGCGGGAAAGACGCGCGCGACTCGTTGAAGAAGCGCTTCCGCCGGGACATGAGCCGGGACGAGGCGGTGCAAGCGGCGCTGGAGGCCCTCCTCGACGCCGCCGACGAAGACCTCGGCACCGGGGGGCCCGACTTCCACCGGGGCATCTTCCCCACCGTCAAGACCATCAGCCGCTCCGGGATCACCGACCTGGCGGACGACGACGTCCGTCGGTATCTCGAGGCGATTCTCTCCGACCGGGGACGCAACTGATGCCGCTGCCCTACTACGTGTCCCCCGAGCAGATGTGGCAGGGCGAGGCGCAGCCGCAGGCGAGCCGAGCGAACCGTGAAGATGCGGCCGGAGGTCCGGCCTGATGCCGCTGCCGTATTACGTTTCGCCCGAGCAGATGATGAAGGACAAGGCGGAGTATGCCCGCAAGGGCATCTCCCGCGGGAAGGCCATCGTCGCCATCGAGTACCGCGACGGCATCCTCCTGGTGGCAGAAAATCCCTCCACCCTGCTCCACAAGATCTCGGAGATCTACGACCGCATCGCCTTCGCCGGCGTAGGCAAGTACAACGAGTTCGAGAACCTCCGGGTGGCGGGGGTGCGGCACGCCGACGTCAAGGGTTACTCCTACTCGCGCGGCGACGTGAGCGCCAAGTCCCTCGCCAACGCCTATTCCCAGGGGCTCGGCAACATCTTCACCCAGGACATCAAGCCCTTCGAGGTGGAGGTGCTGGTGTGCGAGGTGGGGGACGGCGACGCCGGCAAGAACGAGATCTACCACATCCTCTACGACGGCACCATCGAGGACGAGAAGAACTATGCCGCCATGGGTGGCCAGTCGGACGAGATCCGCCGCTATCTGAAGGAGAATTTCAAAGAGGGCCTCGACCTCTCTGCCGCCATCCAGCTCGGAGTGCAGGCCCTCATGGTCACCCAGAACAAGAGCCTCACCGAGCGCGACCTCGAGGTCGCGGTCCTCGACCGCACCAAGGAGCGCCGGAAGTTCCGCCGCATTCCGGCCGAGGTGCTGCATCAGCTGCTCACCCCGGGCGCCTGAGCGGAGCACCGCGCGATTCTTGCGTCATGACCCCTCGCCTGCTACCCTGAGGCCCACATGAAGCGCCGGATCTTCGGGATGGAGAACGAATACGGCTTGACCTGCACCCTCAACGGTCAGCGCCGGCTCTCGCCCGACAACGTCGCCCGCTACCTCTTCGAGAAGGTCATTCCCGGCGCCCGCAACGCCAACGTCTTCCTCGAGAACGGGGCCCGCCTGTACCTCGACACCGGCTTCCACCCGGAGTACGCCACCCCCGAGTGCGACGACATCGTCGAGCTGGTGACCCACGACAAGGCGGGCGAGCGGATCGTCGAGGACCTCCTCCATCAGGCGGAGAAGCGGCTGCGCGAGGACGGGATCTCCGGCAACATCCTCCTCTTCAAGAACAACACCGATTCCGCCGGCAACTCCTATGGCTGCCACGAGAACTACCTGGTGAGCCGCGACGTGTCGTTCCAGCGGCTGGCCGAGGGGCTCATCCCCTTCTTCGTGACCCGCCAGATCTTCGCCGGCGCGGGCAAGGTGCTCCAGACGCCGCGGGGCTTCCACTACTGCCTGTCGCAGCGCGCCCAGCACATCTGCCAGGAGATCTCCGGCGCCACCACCTCCTCGCGCTCCATCATCAACACGCGCGACGAGCCGCACGCGGACGCCGAGAAGTACCGCCGCCTGCACGTCATCGTGGGCGACTCCAACATGTCCGAGGTGGCGACCTACCTCAAGGTGGGCACCACCGCCCTCATCCTGGACATGATCGAGGATGGCCACTTCGACAAGGACTACAGCCTCCAGTCCCCCGTCCAGGCCATCCGGGACATCAGCCACGACGCCACTCTGCGGGAAACGGTACGGCTCAAGGACGGGCGCTCCATCACCGCCCTCGATCTCCAGACCGAGTACCTGGAGGCCGCCACCCGCTACGTGGCCGCCATCGACGCCGATCCGGTCACCCGCGACGTGCTCGCGCGCTGGACCACGGTCATCGAGGCCCTGCACACCGACCCCATGAAGCTCGAGCGGGACGTGGACTGGGTCATCAAGTACAAGATGATCGACGCCTACATGACCAAGCACCGGCTCTCCTGGCGCGACCCCAAGGTGTCCCTGATGGACCTGCAGTACCACGACATCCGTCCGGATCACGGCCTGTACTTCCGCCTCCTGCAGCGGGACTTCATCGACCGCATCACCACCGATGAGGAGATCGAGCGCGCCAAGCACCTGCCGCCCCAGACCACGCGCGCGCGGCTCCGCGGCGAGTTCATCCGCCAGGCCAACCTCAAGGGGAAGGACTATCGCGTGGACTGGGTCTACCTCAAGCTCAACGACCCAGAGCGCGAGACCATCCTCTGCAAGGATCCGTTCCAGAGCCACGACGAGCGGGTGGAGCGGCTGATCCGCTCCTTCTAGCCGGCGTCGCGCGCGAGTCGGGCGCGCCGTGCGTGACCGTGTCCTGGCGGTACAATAGAAGCGTGAGCCTCCCGCCCGCCACCGTCCGTACACTCGTCACCGGGGAGCACGGTGACCCCTTCGCAGTGCTTGGTCCCCACGCAGATGCGGACGGGAGTCTCGTGATCCGCGCCCTCCTTCCCGACGCCGGGAGCGTGCAGGTGATCCCGCGCGAGGTCGCCGAGCCGGTCCCGCTGCGGCGCCTGCACCCCCACGGCCTCTGGGAGGGGCGAGTTTCCGTGCCCGCGGGAACGGCGCCCGCCTCATTCGTCTACCAGCTCCGCGTCACCGATTCCGCCGGGCACGCCGTCGACGTCGAGGATCCCTATCGCTTCCCGCCCAGCCTGACCGATCTCGATCTCCACCTCCTGGGCGAGGGCACCCATTACCGCCTCTACGACAAGCTGGGCGCCCATCCGGCGCGAGTGTCCGGCGTGGACGGCTACCGGTTCGCGGTGTGGGCTCCCAATGCGCGCCGGGTGAGCGTGGTCGGGGACTGGAACAGCTGGGACGGCCGGCGTCACCCCATGCGCCTCCACCCCGCGAACGGCATCTGGGAGCTCTTCGTCCCCGGCGTGGGTGACCAGGTCCGCTACAAGTTCGAGATCCTCTCCGCCTCCGGCGCCCCCCTCGCGCTCAAGGCCGATCCCTTCGCTTTTGCCTTCGAGCCCGACACGCCGCGCACCGCCGCCGTCACCTGTCCCCTGGACCGCCGCGCCTGGGGCGATCAGGCATGGATGGCCGAGCGCGGCCGGCGCCATGCGCTGGGCGAGCCGCTCAGCATCTACGAGGTGCATCTGGGATCGTGGCAGCGCGTGCCGGAAGAGGGCAATCGCTTTCTCAGCTATCGCGAGCTCGCTCCCCGCCTCGCCGACCACGTGACCGCGCTGGGCTTCACCCACGTCGAGCTGCTCCCGGTGATGGAGCATCCTTTCTATGGCTCCTGGGGCTATCAGACCATCGGCTACTACGCGCCGACGCGGCGCTACGGCGAGCCCGACGACTTCATGGCCTTCGTGGACCACCTGCATCAGCGGGGGATCGGCGTCATCCTCGACTGGGTGCCCGCGCATTTCCCCCAGGACCCGCACGGGCTCGCGTACTTCGACGGCACTCACCTCTACGAGCACGCGGACCCGCGGATGCGCGAGCACCCCGACTGGGGCACGCGCGTCTTCAACTATGGCCGCACCGAGGTGGCCAACTTCCTCCTCGGCAATGCGCTGTTCTGGCTCGACCGCTACCACCTGGACGGGCTCCGCGTGGACGCGGTGGCGTCCATGCTCTACCTGGACTACTCGCGCAAGCCCGGCGAGTGGATCCCCAACGTCCACGGCGGGCGCGAGAACCTCGAAGCAATCGCCTTCGTCAAGCGGCTCAACGAGGTGGTGTACGGAGCGCATCCGGACGTGCTCACGGTGGCGGAGGAGTCCACCTCCTGGCCGCAGGTCTCGCGCCCCGTCTACCTCGGCGGCCTCGGCTTCGGGCTCAAGTGGAACATGGGCTGGATGCACGACATGCTCGAGTACTTCCGCCACGAGCCGGTGCACCGCAAATTCCACCACAACCAGCTCACCTTCGGCATGCTCTACGCGTGGTCGGAGAACTTCGTCCTGCCGCTCTCCCACGACGAGGTGGTCCACGGCAAGGGCTCGCTCATCGGCAAGATGCCGGGCGACGAGTGGCAGCGCTTCGCCAACCTGAGATTGCTCTACGGGTTCATGTGGGCCTATCCGGGGAAGAAGCTGCTCTTCATGGGCGGCGAGCTCGGCCAGCCCGCGGAGTGGAATCACGACCGCAGCCTGGACTGGCACCTCCTCGAAGCGGGGCCCTATCATCGCGGCCTCCAGCGGCTGGTCGCCGACCTCAACCGGCTCTACCGAGGCGAGCCCGCGCTACACGAGGGGGACGCCGATCCCGCGGGCTTCCGCTGGATGGATTGCTCGGACTCCGACCAGAGCGTGGTGGCGTTTTGCCGCTTCGCGCGGGAGGAGCGGGGCGTCGTCCTCTGCGCCGCCAATTTCACGCCCGTCGTCCGCGAGCGGTATCGGATCGGCGTGCCGCGCGCGGGCTACTACGTCGAGGCGGTCAATACCGATAGCGAGCACTACGGCGGGAGCAATGTCGGGAATGGCCCGGGCGTGCACAGCGAGCCCGTCCCCTGCCACGGCCAGCCCTGGTCGGTGAGCCTGACCCTTCCGCCCCTGGGTGCCCTCCTGCTCCGCTGGGCGGGTCCCTGAGGCGATGGCGCCCCCTGCGCTGCGCGTCCGCCCCGGCACCCCGTATCCTCTCGGCGCCACCCCCGACGGCGAGGGCACGAACTTCGCCCTCTTCAGCGAGCATGCCACCGCGGTCGAGCTCTGCCTTTTCGACCCCGCCGAGCCCAGCCGCGAGATCGCGCGGCTGGCCGTCGAGGAGCGCACCGACCAGGTCTGGCATGTCCACGTGTCCGGTCTCCGTCCCGGCGCCTTCTACGGTTATCGCGTGCACGGCCCCTACGCGCCCGCCGCCGGCCACCGGTTCAATCCGGCCAAGCTGCTCCTCGACCCCTATGCGCGCGCCCTCGCAGGCAGCGTGGCGTGGGACGACGCCCTCCTGGGCTACCGGGCCGGCGACCCCGCCGGCGACACCGCGCCGGACGGGCGGGACAGCGCCCCGTTCGTGCCGAAGAGCGTGGTGATCGACCCCGCCTTCGACTGGCAGGGCGACCGCCGGCCCGGCACGCCCTGGCACCGCACCGTGATCTACGAGGCCCACGTGAAGGGAATGACGGCGCGACACCCGGACGTGCCGGCGGCCCTTCGAGGCACCTATGCGGGCCTCGCCGCGCCTCCCGTGCTCGACCACCTGCGCGGGCTCGGCGTCACCGCGGTCGAGCTCCTGCCCGTGCATCACGCGGTGCCCGAGCGGGCCCTCGCCGCGCGCGGGCTCACCAACTACTGGGGTTACAACTCCATCGGCTACTTCGCCCCCGACGCGCGCTTCGCCTCCGGCGGCGTGCGCGGGGGGCAGGTCGCTGAGTTCAAGTCCATGGTGCGCGCGCTTCACGGGGCCGGCCTCGAGGTCATCCTGGACGTGGTCTACAATCACACCGCCGAGGGGAGCCATCGCGGCCCCACGCTTGCCTTCCGCGGCATCGACAACCACGCCTACTACCGGCTCGATCCCGCGCATCCCGGTCGCTACATGGACTACACCGGCTGCGGCAACACACTCAACACGGTGCACCCGCGCACGCTCCAGCTCGTGCTGGACAGTCTGCGCTACTGGGTGCGGGACATGCACGTGGACGGCTTCCGCTTCGACCTCGCCACCGCGCTGGCCCGCCGGCCGCACGCCTTCGACCGGTTCTCGGCGTTCTTCGCGGCCATCCAGGCGGATCCCGTGATCTCCCAGGTCAAGCTCATCGCCGAGCCCTGGGACCCCGGGGAGGGCGGCTACCAGGTGGGGAATTTCCCGCCCGGATGGGCGGAGTGGAACGGCCGGTACCGCGACACGTTGCGGCGCTTTTGGCGGGGCGACTCCGGAGTAATGGGGGAGCTCGGCTCCCGGCTCACCGGGTCGAGGGACCTCTACGACAAGGACGGGCGGCTCCCCTACGCCAGCGTGAACTTCGTCACCGTCCACGACGGCTTCACCCTCGCCGACCTGGTGGCTTACGAGCACAAGCGCAACGCCGCGAACGGCGAGGACAACCGGGACGGCACCGACGCCAATTTCTCCTGGAACAGCGGGGCGGAAGGACCGAGCGACGATCCGGCCATCCAGGCCCGGCGCGAGCGGCAGGCGCGCAACTTCCTCGCCTCCCTGCTCCTGTCGCAGGGCGTGCCCATGCTCTCGCACGGTGACGAGTCGGGGCGCTCCCAGGAGGGCAACAACAACGCCTACTGCCACGACGGGCCGCTCACCTGGCTCGCCTGGCCCCCCCCGGACGCCGCCCGGCTCGACTTCACACGCCGGCTCATCGCGCTCCGTCTGGCCGAGCCCGTCTTCCACCGGCGGCGCTTCTTCCAGGGCCAGGAGCGGCCGGGCGCCGCCGGGAAGGACCTCGTCTGGCTGCGTCCCGACGGCAAGGAGATGGCCGACGAGGACTGGAACGACCCGGCGGCGCGGGCGCTCGGCCTCCGCCTGGCCGGCGACGCCATCGCGGAGCCGGACGAGCGGGGCGACCCGGTGTCGGGCGCTACTTTCATGCTGCTCTTCAACTCGCAAGACGCGCCGGTGCCGTTCATCCTGCCCGTCCCCCCGGACGGCGGCCGCTGGCAGCTCGTGCTCGATACCCGTGACTGGTCTCCGCCCGCCGCCTCGGCCCCCATTGCCGGCGGCGAAGCGTATGCGCTGGAGAGTCGCTCGCTCGCCGTCCTTCGACTGGAGCGAGAAGGAGAGTCACCGTGACCCACATCGACGAATTCGAGTCCGATCTCCATCGGACCGTCCTGTCCCAGCTCGACCGCGTCGCCGGGCTGCTGAACCTCGATCCGGACATCCACGTCCGGCTCCGCGCCCCCCGGCGCGCCCTGGTCGTGTCGATCCCCGTCCGCATGGATACTGGACGCACCCAGGTGTTCACCGGGTACCGGGTCCATCACTCCACCGTCCTGGGTCCCACCAAGGGCGGGCTCCGCTACGACGAGGACGTCAGCCTCGGCGAGGTGTCCGCGCTGGCCATGCTCATGAGCTGGAAGTGCGCGCTCATGGGGCTCCCTTACGGCGGGGCCAAGGGCGGGGTCCGGTGCAATCCGCGAGCGATGTCGCTGGCCGAGCGCGAGAGCCTCACGCGGCGCTATACCGCCGAGATCATCCTCATGATCGGCCCCGACCTCGACATCCCTGCCCCCGACCTTGGCACCGACGAGCAGACCATGGCGTGGATGATGGACACGTACTCCATGACCCAGGGCAAGAGCGTTCCGGGCGTGGTGACGGGCAAGCCGCTGATCGTGGGCGGGTCGGCCGGCCGGCGGGAGGCCACCGGGCGCGGCATCGTCTATTGCCTCTATCAGGCCGCCCGCCACATGGGACAGGAGCTACGCGGCAAGACGGTGGTGGTCCAGGGCTTCGGCAATGTGGGCGGGGTGGCAGCGCGGCTCCTGTGGCGGGACGGCGCGGTGGTGACGGGAGTGAGCGACGTCAAGGGCGCGATCTGGAATCCCAATGGCTTCGACATCCGGCAGCTCGAGGCCCACATCGCCGAGACCGGCAGTGTGGTGGGCTTCCCCGACGCGGAGCGCCTCGACAACGCGGAGCTGCTCGAGCGCCCCTGCGACATCCTCATCCCCGCTGCCGTCGGCTCCCAGATCCATGCCGGCAATGCCGACCGTATTCGCGCCCACGTCGTCGCCGAGGGCGCGAACGGGCCCACCACCCCGGAGGCCGACGTCATCCTCCGCGACCGCGGGATCATCGTGATCCCCGACATCCTGTGCAATGCGGGGGGTGTGGTCGTCTCCTACTTCGAGTGGGTGCAGGGCCTCCAGTACTATTTCTGGAAGGAGAGCGAGATCACCGCGCGACTGCAGGAGGTGATGGCCCGCGCCTTCAACCGCGTCTGGAACCTCGGCCAGAAGGAAGGTACCGATCTCCGCACCGCCGCGCTGATGGAAGGGGTCCAGCGCGTGGCCGAGGGCTACCGGGTCCGCGGCCTCTATCCCTGACCCGGCCCGCCGCCCGCCTCGCGCCGCTGCGGGCTCGGTGCCGCATCCTCGCCAGCCGGTTGAGCGACCGCCGCGTGGTAAGGTAACTTCAGGGTCTCGTGAGCTCGCCAGAGTCCGATCCTCCTCCCGTCCGGGCGCGGCGGCGTCCCACACGCCGGGGCCCCTCCCTCCTCGTGCAGGCCGTCCTCGTCACCGCGGTCATCGTCGCGATCCTGGCGGCCTGTCTGGTCTGGGACCCAATCTTCGTCAGCCTGCTCGTGTCGGAGGATTCGCCGGTGGAAGCGGTCCAGGCCGTCCTGCTCGGGCTGGCCCTGGCCCTCTGCCTGGTGCGCTGGCGGCGTCTCGTCGCGGTTGGCCTCTCCGCCGCGTCGGAGGTCATCCTCGCCGTGGGCTTCTTCATCCTGATCGCGGGCGAGATCGAGCTGTGGCAGCGCGTGCTGGGCTCCAGCATGACCTTCCGCCACACCTTCCGTCAGCCGCCGGCGCTCTTTGCCCTCTGGCTCGCGCTCTACGCGCTGATGCTGGCGGCGATGGTGCTCCTCGCCTTCTACGTCCTGCGGCGGCGCGTGCCGCTCTGGCGCTGGGGGCGCGCCGCACTGCGGACGGACTGGGGGCGGCTCCTGGTGTTCGCGGTCGCCCTGCTGGTTCTCACCGAGGTGTTCGAGCGTCGCCTGAACCGCATCCTGCCCACGGTGATGCCCAAGAGCACGCTGGAGGAGACCCTCGAGCTGATCGCGGGAGCCTACGCCGTCCTCGCCCTCATCGAGCGCGAGCGGGTGGAGCCGGTCAAGCCCGCCGACACCTAGGGCCGCCGTAGCGGCAGCGACCAGGACTGGCGGGCGAGGAACCGATCGATGCCGCTCCGGCCCTCCGCGGACGCCACCGCGAGGCCGAACTGACGCGCCTCGAATGCGAGCCCGGCCTCGAGGCCCTCGGTGAGCCCCACCCGGACCGCCTCCAGGATGGCGCGGGCGGGGGCCTCCCGCGGGATCGCGTCGTGATGCGCGAGGAGGCGGCGGAGCTCTCCGTCCGCGGCGAGGTCGGGATAGGGCGAGAGCCGCGCGAGGTCACGTCCCTCCCCGAGCGGTGACCAGCGCGTGCCCGTCCACTCGCCGAGCGCGATGCGACGGGCGATCCCCAGCGCGTGGGACAGGGCGTCCGCGGGCGCGAGCTCGTCCACCAGGCCGAGCGCCCGCGCGGCCTCCGCCCCACGCCGGCGCCCGTCCAGCAGCATCACCAGCGCGTCGAGGAGGGCCGCGCGATCGGGGCCACCGGCCTCGCGCACCCGGCGCAGCGCCAGCCGCGGCAGCGACTGGGTGCCCCCGAACCCCGGCAGGACGTGGAGGTTGATCTCGGGCTGCCCCCACTCGGCGCGCGCGGCGCCCACGCGCCACGCACAAGCCATCTGGAGCTCGTTCCCGCCCCCCAGCGCATAGCCGTCCACCGCCGCCACCACGGGCGCGCGCAGCCGGGCGATGCGGATCAACATCCGCTGCACCCGGACGGTGAACTCCTCCACCTCGGCGGGGCCGGCAAACGCGCGCAACGCGCGGATGTCGGCGCCCGCCACGAACATGGTCCCCGACCCCGCCAGCACCGCCGCCCGCACTCGCGGCTCGCCCTCGATCGCCTCCACCGCTCGCTCGAGGTCCTCGAGCACGGTCAGGCCGATGGCATTGGCGGGGGGCGAGTCCACCGTGATCAGCGCGACGAGGTCTTCAGCGCCCGGGCGGACCGGATCGAGGCGCAGGCGGACGGTGGCCCCGTCGAGGTAGCGCGAGCCCCAGGCGGTGTAGATTTCACGGGCTCTCCGGGCCGTGTCGAGCGAGGACCTCGCGCCCACGCGAACCGACAAGGTCCCCGCATGGCGGTTCTCGTGGATGAGCTGATGGCACTCGGCGAGCGCCGTCCAGTCGTGCACCACGGGCGCGTGCGGCGGGAGCGCGCCCGCGTCGAGCAGCCGCACCACCTCCTCCGCCTGGTGGGCGTTGGAGAGATGAGAGCCGAGCACCGCGAAGGTCGGAAAGAGGACGCGCTTCTCGTGCATCCACACGTTCGGCGCGTAGAAGGAGAAGCGCCGGCCCTCGGTGGCCTCGACGAAGACCACCCGCCCCGTGAAGGGGCGCGCCAGGAAGGTGCTGATCCCCAGGGTGTCCTGGCCGGCCCGCTCCACCACCAGATCGGGATTGCCGCGCGGATTGTCGGCGGTGGCGAGGAGACGGCCCACCGCGAGACCGAACGGCTTGAGCGTGGTGTCCTGATAGGCGCGATAGCCGTCGAGGTCCACGTCGTAGTCGGGCATCGCGTCCGGCCAGTGGAAGGTGCCGGCGCGCGCCAGCGTCTCCAGGCTGACCACGCCCGACACGGCATGCGCGGCCTTGACGCGCGCGGCCTGGCGGTCGCGGCAACAGGCGACCACCACGCGCGCGCCGGCGGCCAGGGCCGCCACCGTCACCGCCTCCGCCACGGGATCGTCGTCGCCGCCATCCTCCAGTCCCCAGTAGACGAGCACGCCCTCGCGGGGCCGCAGGTCGGCGCGCCGGAGCATCTCGGCCGGCGCGGCTGCGCCCGCCTTGCCGAGGAAGGTCAGCGTGTAGCCGCTGGTGGCGCCGTAGAAGACGAGCCGGCCGCCCGGCCCGAGGAGATCGACCATGCGGGCGAAGAGATCGCGGCCCACCGAGGAGACGACCACGTCCATTGGACCGCCTGGGGTCGCGCCGGAGGTCGCAGCGGGCGGACCGCCGCCCTGCCTATCGAGCACGCGCGCGCGGAAGGCCTCACCGCGGCGCCGCCACTCCGCACGCTCGGCGGCCGCCCGCGGGACCGGCGTGAACACGCCCTCCATACCCGGCGCCTTGCGATTGACATAGTCGTGGCCGCCCCCGGCGAGGACCAGCCGGCCCTTGTCCTCGGTGGAGACAAGCCCGGTCACGCGCGCGCCGCGCAGGGCGGCCACCGCGACGGCATGGATGCCGGTGCCGCCGGCCGCGCCTTCCACGAACACCCGCTCGCCCGGCTGCACGCGCGCCACGTCGTACAGCGCCTTGTACACCGTCTCCAGGTCCAGCATGAAGGCGGAGCCCTCGGGGAGCGTGAGCCGCTCCGTGTGGACGAGCCACTGCGGCGCCTGCCCGCGGACGAACTGGGCGAAGGAGCCGTCCGGCGTCTCGTAGCCCTGGATCTTGAAGTCGGCGTGCATCGGATCCTCGCCGGCCCGCGGCGAGAGGAGGTTGGACACCCCGGGATAGAGCACCCGGAGCTCGCCCACGCGGAGCCGTCCCTCGCGCGCCACCTCGCTCCCCAGCGCGGCGACCAGCGCCACCGCGCCCGAGCCCGGCACGTGGAGATCCCGATCGTGAAGGTCGAACACGGAGATGGGGACGCCGCGGGCGGCGAAGATGGTGTTGTAGGTGAGGCCCGCGTAGAGTACATAGCCCAGTGCCTCGGTGGGGCCGATCTCGGGCACCGGCGTCACCACGGGCCGCAGCGCGACGGCGGGCTCGCCGTGCGCGGGCCGGCCCCAGCGGTCCTTCACCACCGCCCACACCTCGTGGAGCACGGGAATGGGGTCGAGCCCCGGGCGGAAGGGCGCCCCCACCGGCAGCGTACCCTCGGCTCCCCGGCGCCACCAGCGCTCGTCCACTTCCTTCGGTTCACCCGACATCGCGGGTTCCTTTCTCTCGACTATCAGCTGGTTGGGCCTCGCTCGATGCGCCATTGGATCATGTCATGGCCCGCGCGGGAAGACCGGGCGATCTCGAGCCGCAGTCGCCGGTCGTGCACGGAGAGCGCGCCGTGCCAGACCTCGCTCCACGCCTCGAAGGCCGCCGGGTGCAGGGGCGCCAGGCCCTCCGCCAGCCGCCAGCCCGTTTGCCGGACCACGGCCCCCCCTCCCGACGCGTCCACGTGCACGGTCTCGCCCTGGGCGCGCGCGAGGCGCGCCAGGTACTCGGCAAAGCCCGCCGCGCCGCCCGCGCGCACTCCCAGCAGCGCCGCCGTCTCGTCATAGAACTGCATCCCGATAAGCCGCGCCGCGTGTCCGAGAAGTCGGTGCATCTCCTCCGGCCCCACGAGGTCCTGCAGCACCGGCATCAGGGTGCGCACGTACTCCATCGCATAGCTGCGCACCACCTTGTCGAGACGCTCGGGCGTCCAGATCGCGGGATCGAGGCGCGGGGCCTTCGCAGGGTCCGCGTCGGGCATGCGCTCGCCCGGGGCGAACCGCACGCGCTCGTGCGGCGCGAGGGCATGGTCGTGCTCGAGGTAGTACCCCTCGAGGCCGGGCTGCCCGTCCACCGTCTGGCCCGTGCACACGAAGCCCAGCCTCGGATTGCCGAGGCTGACGCCGTTGTGGCCGTGCCAGCCCTCCAGCATGGCGGCGTTGACGCGGCTCGGGATGGCGCAGATCGAGGCGCCGGCCCAGATCCACCGCGGCGGGGGGTAGCGCACCCACGCCTTCGTGTCCGATTGGTGGACGTACTCCGTCTTGACGCCGCCGAGTCGGTTCGAGAGGTAGTGATACTGCGCGCAGGCCACCGCGTGCGGCAGCCGGTCGAGGCCGAGCTTGGCGAGGCCGGGCAGAAACTTCTCGAGGTGCTGGCGCCGGAAGAGCCGGAACATCAGCTCCGCCGCCATGGTCTCGCCACGGCGCGTGATCAGCGTCAGCACGCAGCCGGTGAGGAGCCCTTGGTAGAGGACGGACACCGCGCGGTAGGCCGCGGTGTCGCCGGCCGCTAGGGTCATCGAGGCCGGAGCTGTTCGGGCAGGATGGGCAGCGCGGTCACCACCACGCCCAGCGAGGCTACCGCATCGGCCACCGCGTTGGCGATGGCGGCGGGCGCGCCGATGGTGCCGCCCTCTCCCATGCCCTTGTAGCCGCCGGGCGTCAGGGGCGAGGGCGTCTCGCGGTGGCCGATGTCGAACGACGGGAGGTCGGCGGCGGCGGGCAGCGCATAGTCCATGAGGGTCCCGGTGAGGAGCTGTCCCGCCTCGTCGTAGACCAGCCGCTCGCCCAGCGCCTCGCCAATGCCCTGGGCCAGAGCGCCATGGATCTGCCCGCGCACGATCATGGGGTTGATCACGGGGCCGCAGTCCTCGACCACGACGTAGTCGCGTACGGCGACGCGCCCGGTCTCGGCGTCCACCTCCACGTTGGCCACATGCACCGCGCCCGAGAAGGTCGGTCCCGGCGGATCGAAGCGCTCGGTCTCGGCCAGCGCCGCGGGCGCCCCGGCGCCGTCCCCCGCCCCATCCCCAGCGCGATCCCCAGCGCCATCGGTGCCTGCGGATTCGGCAATCCGCGCGATGTCGCCGAGCGCGAGCCCGCGGTCCGGCACGCCGCGCACGCTCGCCCGCCCGCCGGCCAGCACGAGATCGGCCGCGCTCACCTCGAGCCGCGTGGCGGCCAGCGCGAGCACCCGCTCGCGCACCCGGCGGGCGGCGCCGTCGGCCGCGCCGCTCGACACGATGGCCCCGCGGCTGGCGAAGGTGCCGCTTCCCGCGGGCGCCACGTCGGTGTCGGGCTGCCGCACGGTCACGCGCTCGAGGGGAACGCCGAGCCGGTCGGCCACGAGCTGGGCCACCGTGGTTCCGTGGCCCTGCCCCTGGGTCGGGAAGGAGACCTCGCAGATCACGTCGCCGTGAGGGGTCACGCGCACGGTCGCCGCCTCGTCGCCCGGCACGTCCATCATGCCCCGGCCGCGATAGGTCCGCGAGCCGATGCCGGTCGATTCCGTGTAGCAGGCGATGCCGATGCCGACCAGGCGTCCCTGGGCTCGCTGGGCCGTCTGCTGCGCGCGCCGCTCTTCGTACTGAGCCCGCTCGAGGGCGTCGGCGAGGGCAGCGGGAAAGTCGCCGCTGTCGTAGACGAAGCCCGAGGCGGAGGTGAAGGGATAGCGCTCGCGCGGAATCAGGTTGCGACGGCGGACCTCGGCGGGGTCGAGGCCGAGGCGGGCAGCCAGGAGATCGAGCGTCCGCTCCATGGCGAAGGCGCCCATGGTCATGCCCACTCCGCGATAGGCGCCCAGCGGCGGCTTGTTGGTGGCGACCGCGACCGCATGCCACTCATAGGCGGGGGTGAGGTACGGCCCCGGCAGGATATTGGCGATGCCCAGCGGCTCGAGCGCCTGGGTGAGCGGGAAGATCTGATAGGCGCCCGCGTCCGAGTAGACCCGCGCGCGCAGCGCGAGGAGCACCCCCCGGCCGTCGGCGGCGGCCTCCACCTCGACCCGCGCCTCGCGCGCCTGAGAGGCGGCGGCGAGATTCTCGCGTCGCGTCTCCACCCACTTCACGGGGCGGCCGGTGGCGCGCGCCAGGGCCGCCACCGCCAGGTCCTCGGGCAGCAGGTGCATTTTCTGGCCGAAGCCGCCGCCGGTATCGGGAACGATCACGCGCACCTGGCCGCCGTCGAGCCCGAAGGCTCCGGCCAGGCCCACCCGCATCACGTGCGGGATCTGCGTGCTCATCCACGCCGTGAGCCGGCCCCCGTCCCAGGAGGCCACGATCCCGCGCGCCTCCAGCGGCGAGGCGGACACCCGCGCATGCGTGAAGGTCTCCGCGATCCGCACTGCGGCGCGGGCGAAGCCTCCCTCCACGTCGCCGAGCTGGTGACGACGCTCGAAGAGGAGATTGCCGGGCAGCGCGTCGTGGACCCGCGGCGCGTCTGGAGCCAGCGCCGCGCCGGCATCGGCCACCACCGCCAGCGGCGCATAGACGACATCCATCGCTTCCGCGCCGTCGGCCGCGGCATAGGGGCTGTCCGCGGCGACCACCCCCACCGCTTCCCCCACGAAGCAGGCGCGCTCGGGGGCGAGCGGGGCCCACGCGGTAGAAAAGTAGCCGCCCCCCTCGAGCCGTGGGGCCAGCGGGCCCACCGTGCCCACGAGATCCGCGCCGCTGAGCGCGCCCCGCACCCCGGGCACCGCGCGCGCCGCGCCCGTCTCCACCGCGAGCACACGCGCGTGCGCGTGCGGGCTGCGGACGAAGGCGGCATGGAGGCAGCCGGCAGGATGCAGGTCGTCGAGATATTCGCCGCGTCCCGAGAGGAGACGGGGATCCTCGGTGCGCCTCACGGAGGCGCCGGTGTAGCGGAGCGCGGAGGCGTCGCTCAGGGCTTGACCACCCGCGGCAGCACCTCTCCGGCCAGCAGCTCGAGCTGCTCCAGGCTCCAGTCGAGCGGATTCAGCACGATGTGCTCGCAGCCGCCAAGCGTCGCGACCTTTTTCCGGATCTTGTCCGCCACCTCCTCGGCCTCGCCGAGGAGGTAGAACTCCTTCCAGTAGGGCAGATCCATCCCGGAATATGTCTTGAAGCGGGGAATGGCCGACTCCGGCTTCTCCCCCTTCTTCAGCACCCAGACGAAGTTCGAGTAGACCTTGGTCATGTCGTCCGGCTTCCGGCCGAACTCGGCCATGAAGCGCTGGATCTTGTCCCAGTCCCCCTTGACCATGTCGGCGGTGGAGGAGGAGTGGGGCACCCAGGTCTTGGCGTACTTGGCGATGCGGCGCAGCACCGGATCGATATTGGCCACGGTCTGGGCGTAGATCTTCTCCGACGGCTGCGTGCCGCCCCCGATCCAGATGGGCGGGTGCGGCTTCTGCACCGGCTTGGGATCGATGGTCAGGTTCTCGAACGCGTAGTACTTGCCCTTGTAGGTCACACGGTCGCCCGCCCAGAGCGCGGTCACCGCCTCCAGCATCTCGTCCATGCGGCGGCCGCGTTCCCGGTGCGGCACGCCCATGAGGGCGAACTCCTCCTCGTGCCAGCCCACGCCCACCCCCAGAATCGACCGCCCCCCGGAGAGGAGATCGAGGGTGGCCCACTCCTTGGCGAAGTAGGCGGGGTTGCGCAGCGGCAGCACCAGCACCATGGTGCCGAGCCGCATGGTGCGCGTGACGCCGGCCAGCGCGGAGAGCAGCGCCACCGGCTCGAGCCAGGTGCAGGCGTAGGCGGGCGGGGTGAGCAGCAGATGGTCGATGGACACCGCGCAGTCGAAGCCGAGATCCTCGGCGCGCCGGAGATACGCCCCCATGTCGGCCAGGGTTGCGGTGCGCGGGCCGAGCGCGAAGCTGGGAATCCTCAGACCGAACTTCACCGGGGTGGTCATCGGAGTCCGTCCTCCTTCTTGGCCTCGGCCACGGTGAGTCCGCCCACGCGCGCGTGAGGCCGCCCGCCGTCCGTCACCACGAGGGCCACGAGGATCTCACCCGCCTTCGGCGCGTCTACCAGACGGACTTCCATGGCGTCGAAGTGGGTGCGGACGAAGGCGGCGTCCTTGTAGTGCAGTGGCACGTCGATGGACGTGCCCGGGCCGCCGAGCTTCTTGGCCGAGGGGATGATGGCTTTCCCGCCGTCCACCGCGGCGCGGAAGGGCGTGCCCAGCGTCGGGTGCAGGATGGCGGCGGCATGCTCGTACTCGCCGTCCACGCCCACCACCGCCGCCTTGCCATAGGAGTGCACCGGCGCGCCGAGTGCCGCCACCGCACGGCGGCCAAGCAAGTCGCCCAGTTCCTCCCCCGTCTTCACCAGCTCCCCCAGGTCTTCCTGGTAGCGGCCCGCGAAGGGATTCTCGATCACTGCCACCGCGGCGACCTTCTTGACCGGCTTCGCCGCGCGGCGTCCGCCGTCTTCCAGGATCTCCTCCGTCACCGTCACGAGCTTGCGGATCTTCATCAATGCGCTCCTCCCGCGGGGCCCTGGCCCTTGATGACCTCGGCGGCGCGTGCCGCCGGCGGCGTGTTGCGGCTGCGTCCGATACGGATCTGCCCATCGATGAGCACCATGGAGATACCGAAGAGATCGCCCGCCCGCAGCGCCTCCAGCGCGGTCCCGCCCACCGAGCCCACCGGCGCGTCCACGAGGCAGCAGTCGGCCTCGCGGCCGGGCGCGATCTGGCCCACCGGCAGCCCGTAGACACGCGCGGTATTGCCGGTCGCCATGCAGATGGCCACCTCCGGCGCGACCCCGCCCAGCGAGGCGAGATGCGCGATGACGCGCAGGATGCCGAGCGGCACCACTCCGGTTCCGGACGGGGCATCGTTACCGATGATGATCCGGTGCAGGGCGCGAGCGTCGGTGGCGCGGGCCAGCGTGTGGAGCGCGGTCTTGCCGTTGCCGCAGTGGACGATCTCCAGCGCCATGCTCGTGGTCACGAGCGAATCGATCTCGCGCTCGCTCATGGAGGTAGTACCGCCGTTGATGTGGCCCACCACGTGGGGATCGGCCTCGAGGACCACCTCGGCGCTGATGGGATTGGAGCCGGCGATGGACGGCCCGCCGGTGTGAATGGTCACGGTCATCCCGTGCTTGCGGGCCCAGCGGACCATGGGGGCCGCGTCCTTACCCGTCTTCACCGAGCCCAGCCCGATCTCGCCCACGAGCTTCACCCCGGCGCGGGCCATCTCCACGAAGTCCTCCTCCACCAGCCCGAGCTCGAGGATGGGCGCCCCGCCGTGCACCTTGACGCCGGCGGGCCGGAGGTTCGCGTAGGCCTTGGACGCCACGATGGCCAGGGCCTTGAGCCCCACGATGTCTCTTGGCCTTCCGGGAAGGTGAACCTCCCCCGCCGAGATCATTGTCGTGAGACCGCCGTGGAGGCCCGACTCGATGAAGTCCATCGTCCGCTGCCGTGGGGTGAAGTCGCCGAAGACGGGATGGCAATGCGAGTCGATGAGCCCGGGGATGAGGGTGCTGCCCTTGGCGTCGATGACGGTGTCGGCGTCCGCGTCGAGGCCGCGGCCCAGCGCGACGAACCTCCCGTCCGCGATGAGGACGGCGGTCTCGTCGAGGAGCGGCCGCTCGATGTCCCCCGAGACGATCTGGCCGATGTTCTTGATCAGCGTCCGCATCAGTCACGTGTCCTCACAGGGTGAGATAGGCCCGGCGCACCGATTCGTCGGCCATCAGCCGCGCGATGGGGCCTTCCCACTTGATCTCGCCCTTCTCGATGATATAGGCGCGGTCGGCGAGCCGGGCCGCGAACCGCAGATTCTGCTCGGAGAGCAGGATGGTCAAGCCCTCGCGCTTCAGCGCGGCGATCTGCTCGCCCAGTGCCCGCACTACCACCGGGGCCAGGCCCTCGGAAGGCTCGTCGAGCAGGACCAGGCGGGGGTTGCTCATGAGGGTGCGCGCCACCGTGAGCATCTGCTGCTCGCCCCCGGAAAGATTTCCCGCGCGCCGGCGCACCAGCTCGCCGAGCTTGGGGAACAGCTGGTAGATGCGCGCGGCATGCCACGCGCCCCCCGGCCGCTCGCCCACGCGCAGATTCTCTTCCACCGTGAGGTCGCTGAAGATGCGCCGGTCCTCGGGCACCCAGCCCACCCCCAGGCGGGCGATCTGATGCGTGGCGAGACGGGTGATCTCGCGTCCCTCGAGATGGACACCGCCGCCGGTGACCTCCACCAGGCCCACGATGGCCTTGAGCGTGGTGGACTTCCCCGCCCCGTTCCGGCCCAGGAGGGAGACCACCTCGCCGGCGCGCGCCCGGAGACTGACTCCGTGGAGCACGCGCGAGAGCCCGTAGGCGGCGTGAACGCCGGACAGCTCGAGCACTACTTCTTGTCCTTGTCCGAATAGCTCACCGCCAGGCCGGCTCCCGCGTCCGCCTGGATGCCGTAGGGCGGGATCGGATAGCGCAGCCCGTTCTTCGACAGCGCGGCCAGGCCCTCGATCACCTTGGGCAAGAACCGCGGGGGGATGGCCATCAGCAGCTCGTCGTCCGCCACCCCGCCGTAGCGCCGCTCCGCGTAGCAGGGAATGGTCAGGGCGGGCTCGCCCGTCTTGAGCGCCTTGCCCCAGGAATCGGCGCACGCCGATTCTCCCACCGAGGTGAAGGACAGCTTCTTGTAGCCGATCCACTGGAGCCCGTTGATGAAGAAGATCATCTGGCCGGGCGTGCCGTAGATCAGGCAGATGTCGGGCGGATCGAGGCGGCCGGAGGTCAGCGGGGCCACCGCCATCGCGCGATAGCGGCCGTACGGCACGCAGTCCATGGCGTGCTGGTGCCGGCTCGCGTCCTCCTGCGTCTTGAACCAGACGCCGGCCATGCGGTGGCCCGAGAGCCACTCGTCGTCCTGCGGCGAGAGCCCGATCACGGCGCCGCATTGCGCCCCCACCAGGTCGGCCATGGTGATGCCCACCGTCCAGCCGAGCTGGCGCGCCTGGGCCACGATCTGGTCGGTGGTGTGCTTGGCCCGGGGCCGGCGGATCTTGGGAATGGCCTCCATCTCCTCCACCGTCTCGAAGAGCTTCATCCCGATGGGGATGGAGCGTAGCCGCAGGTGCTGGTTGAGGCCCGCCACGATCGCGTCCCAGTCGTATCGTTCCGTCGTCATTCCTCGTCTCCCAGATAGACGCGCTGCACTTCCGGATTCGCTCGCACGTCGGCGGGCTTGCCGTCGGCGATCACCCGGCCCTGGTGCAGCACCATGATGCGGTCGGCCACCGCGAACACCACGTCCATGTCGTGCTCGGTGAACAGCACCGTCAGCTCGCGCTCGCGCGCCAGGCGGGCGACCAGCGCCATCAGCGCGCCCCGCTCGCCGGGCGCCATGCCCGCGGTGGGCTCGTCGAGCAGGAGCACGGTAGGATCATTGGCCAGCGCCACCGCCAGCTCCAGCTTCTTGAGATCGCCATAGGCCAGCACCGCGGCCGGCCGGGCGGCCTGCTCGTCCAGGCCCACCTGCGCCAGCCGCCGGCGCGACTCCTCGACCTCGAGCCGCGCGGCGGGCGTGAGCAGCGAGTACGTCCGCCGCCGGTACGAGATGCGCGCGACCTGCACGTTCTCGAGCGCGGTGAGCGACGCGAACGTGGCCGTGATCTGAAACGTCCGGCTCACCCCGCGCCGCCAGATCCGATGCGGCGGCAGCCCGGTCACCCGCTCCCCGTTGAGCCGGACCTCGCCCCGATCCGGCCGGAGCTGTCCCGTGAGCATGTTGAAGCACGTGGTCTTTCCCGCGCCATTGGGGCCGATGAGCGCCCGGAGCTCGCCCCGGGTCAGGGCCAAGTCTACGCCGTCGACGGCGCGGACGCCGCCGAAGGTCTTGGTAAGGCCACGCGTCTCCAATACGGACTGCCCGCTCATGCGCTCAACGCGGTAGTAGACGGTTGTCTGCTCATGAGGTCGAAGCGGTGGGGGGGTCTGGGGAAGCAGGGCGAGGCGCAGCCGGAGGCGAGCCGAGCGAAGATGGCGGAGCGGCGCTCGCTCCCCCCCAGCTTAATGATCTGAGATCGAGCACCGCCACCAGCCCACGCGGGAACGCCAGCACGAGCACGATCAGGATCCCGCCCAGGAGCGCCTGCCAGTACTCGGTGTAGCGGGTGATCACGGTGTCGAGCAGCTTGTAGGCGACGGCGCCGAGCGGAGGGCCGGCAAAGGAGCCCACCCCGCCCAGGAGCACCATCACCAGTGGTTGCACCGACATCGGCGCGTCCACATAGGGGGGGAAGACGCTGCCCTTGAGAAAGACGAACACTGCGCCGCCCAGGCCCGCGAAGAAGGCCGCCACCACGAAGGCCACCAGCCGGTGCACCCGAAGGTTCACCCCCACCGCTTCGGCGCGCCGGGGATGATCGCGCGCGGCCCGCAGGATGAGCCCGAAGGGCGAGACCATCACGCGGCGGAGCGCGGCCAGTCCGACCACGCCGGCGACGAGCGCGACGTAGTAGTAGCGGATGGGCGAGGCCAGCCACGGCGGCGGCCATACGCTGAGGAGGCCGTTATCGCCGCCGGTCAGCTCGTCCCACTGGTGGACGACCGCGTAGACGATCTGGGCGAAGGCCAGGGTGAGCATGGCGAAGTAGATGCTCGAGAGCCGGACGCAGAAGTAACCGAAGACCACCCCCACCAGCGCCGCCACGAAGGGCGCGGCGAGGAAGGCGGCGGGCATGGGCAGGCCCGCCTGCTTCATGAGAATGGCGGCGCCGTACGCGCCCAGGCCGAAGTAAGCGGCGTGGCCAAAGGAGACCATGCCGCCGCCCATGAGGAGATAGAGGCTCGCGGCGAAGAGCGTGAAGGCCAGCATCTCGATGAGGAGCCAGACGTGGAAGATGGGGAGGAAGGGCGGCACCACGACGAGAGCGACCAGGAGGGCGGCCAGCCAGGCACGCGGGATGCCCCGGCCGGTTCCGCCCGTCTCCACCGCGGCCCCCGCCGCGCGGAGCGCCACCTCGGGCCGGCCGAGAAGTCCCCACGGCCGCACGATCAGCACCACCGCCATCACCCCGAAGATCAGCACGATGGAGATACGCGGCAGGATGAGGATGCCGAAGGCCCCGAGGACGCCGATGAGGATCGAGGCGAGGAGGGCTCCCCACACCGAGCCCATGCCTCCGACCACCACGACCACGAACGCCTCCACGATCACGGTGGTGTCCATCACGGTGGTGAGGGCCACACGCGGCACCTGCAGGGCGCCCGCGAGGCCGGCCAGGAAGCAGCCGAGCACGAACACGCCGGTGAAGAGACGTGACTGATCCACGCCGAGGGCGGCCACCATCTCGCGATCCTGGGTGGCGGCACGGATGAGGATGCCCCAGCGCGTGCGGTAGAAGAGCGCCCAGAGGCCGAGCGCCACCGCCGGCCCCACCACCAGCATGGCGAGATCGTAGGTGGGAAAGAGCTGGCCGGCGACCACCACCGAGCCGGCCAGCCCGGGCGCGCTCGGGCCCGTCTTGTTGTCCGCGCCCCAGAAGTACTTGACCGCGTCCGACACCACCAGGACCAGCGCGAAGGTGAGCAGGAGCTGGTAGAGCTCGGGCGCCCGGTACACGCGGCGCAGCAGGACCACTTCCACCACCCCGCCCACCAGGCCCGTGGCGAGGGCGGCGGCCAGAATCGCGAGATAGAAGCCGGAGCCGCCTGGCGGGAGCGCGGCCGCCAGCGCGTAGGTGAGATAGGCGGCCAGCATGTAGAACGACCCGTGGGCGAAATTGACGATGCGGGTGACACCGAAGATCAGTGTGAGCCCCGACGCCACCAGGAAGAGGAACATGGCGTTGGCGAGGCCGCTGAGGAGCTGGATGAAGAGGAAGGACATGATCCCCTCACCTCACCCTCCCCGCACGGCCAGAGGGTGAGGTGAAGAGTCCCGTCAGTTACCCGTGCGGAGCTTCTTCACGTCGTCGTCGGATGGCAGCACCTTCTCGCCGGGAATGTACTCGTGATTGACCATCACGCCCACGCCGCGCTTGGGATCGACCTTGGTGGTGCCCACCCACGCGCCCATGGTGGACTGCCCGTCGGAGGCGCGGAAGGTGATGGGACCGATGGGGGTCTCCACCTTGAGACCCTTGAAGGCGGCCACGAGCTTGTCGGTGTCGGTGCCGCCCGCCTTGCGGATGGCCTCGAAGATCGAGAGATAGGTGACGTAGCCCACCAGCGAGCCCAGCATGGGGGGCTTGTCGGTGCGCTTCTGGAACTTCGCCACGAACTCCTTGTGCGCGGGCGTCTGCACGTCGTACCAGGGATAGCCGGTGACCAGGGTGCCCTCGGGGGCCTCGGGCCCCAGCGGATCGATGTACTCGGGCTCGCCGAGGAGGATCCCCACCACGAAGGTCTTCTGGAAGAGCCCGCGCTTCTGCGCCTCGCGGACGAAGGCCAGCCAGTCCGAGCCGAAGAGGGAGACGTAGAGCGCGTCCGGGTTCTGGTTCAGGATGGCCGTCACCATCGGCCCCGGCTCGATCTTGCCCAGAGTGGGCCAGTGCTCGCCCACGATCTGCACGTCGGGCTTCAGCTCCTTGAGCCGGTCGCGGAACGTCTCCCACGCGCGCTTGCCGTACTCGTAGTTGGGCCCGATGGTCGCCCACTTGGCGTACTTCATCTTGCCCGCCTTCTCCGCCAGCATGCGGCCCTGCTCGTAGGTGTTCGGGCGCACGCGCACCACGTAGTCGTGCCCCTTGGCCCACGTGAGCGCCTCGGTGAGGGGCTCGGCGGCCACGAACATGGTCTTGTTCTGCTTGGCCCAGTCCGACACCGCGAGGCCGACGTTCGAGAGGAAGGTGCCGGAGATGAGGGCGACCTTCTCCGAGGCCACCAGCTCCTGGGCGTGCTTCACCGCCTCCGCGGGCTGGCCCTTGTCGTCACGGAAGATCACCTCGACCTTTCGCCCATTGACCCCGCCCCGGGAGTTGATCTCCTCCACCGCCATCTCCACCGCGGCCTTGTACGGGCCGGTGAAGGGCGCGCCGATCCCGCTGAAGGAGTTGATCTCCCCGATGCGGATGGGCGGCGGCGTCTGGGCAACGGCGGGCCCGGTGGCGGCAAGGGTCACGGTCGCGAGCGCCAGGAAGACGAGGGCGGTGCGTCGCCAGGTCATGGTGATCTCCTTGTGCCGGGGCGTGGGTCGGGCGGGCCGGGGCCGCTCGAGAGGGACGGACGTCGACATCTGCGGATTGAGTAACGCATCGGGAAATGCGTGTCAAGGCCGCCCGCGGGCGGCGGTCAGGAGCGCGAGGGCAACGCGGCGCGGGCGGCGTCGAGGAGAGGCGCGATCGGCTCGATGCGGGCCCGGCTGAAATCCACCGCCACGCGGAGCGCACGGAGCCCCGGCACCCCCTGCAGCTCCTCCAGCTCGAGATTCTCGACCTCGCCGTGGAGTGAGCCGAGGGAGTGGAGATAGGCGATGTAGTCGCGGTACTCCGCCGCCTCCGACCCCTGCGAGTAGACGATGGCGATCTTGCCCGGCTGGGTCAGCCGCTCGGTGGATCCCCGCAGCACCGCCTTGTCGATGCGCTTCTTCATGATCTCGTAGCGAACGTTGTAGGCCCCGTCCACGTCGAAGCGCTTCTCGTCGAAGCGGAAGCGAATGGCCAGCGGCGCGTGCTGGACGAGGATGAGGTTGGTGATCTCGAGCGGCTCCGCCATCCGGGGCTTCACGCGCTCCACGTGCACCGCGATGCCGCAGGCCACCATGAGCTGCCAGAGGCGCAGGTTCTTCACGTGCAGCGGAGAGAAGGCCCCTTCCTCGAGCAGCGAGGCTCCCGCGTAGATGCTGTAGTCCACGCCGTCGGTGCGCTGCATCTCGAAGAAATGCGGGCTCAGCGCCTGGGCGGAGGCTTCCTCGGCTTCGAGGTAGGCGAGGATGGTATCGTTGATGAGCCCCACCGTGTCCTCGAAGGCGCGCCGGCGCTTGCCCACCGCGCCCAGCTGCGGATCCAGCGCCGCGCGATAGGCCTCGATGCGGTCGCGCACCTCCGGGCCGTAGCCCTCGAGATGCTCGTAGAGGGTCTCGACTTCCCGGCGCAGGAAGGCAACCACCCCCGCCTCGTCCCCTGCGCCCATCCGGACCTCCACCGCGTCGGCGTGGGAGGCGATCCGGTGTCGGATCTGGTCGAGGATGGGCATGGGACGCATGCGATGGGCGGCCTCGAACACGTCCCGGGCCAGGCCGAGCTGGGCCAGCAGGTCGCCCTGGATGGCCCAGGACCGGTGGTTGGACGAGCCGCGGATGTCCGAGAGTGCGTACAGCGGGTGGACGTCGCGAAAGACGATAGGCTCCATCTCGCTGCCCGCGTCGGCCCCCCCCGCCGATCGCTCGAGCATGCTGAGCACGGCCTGGCGGAACCGCCACTCCACCACCGGGTGGATGGCGGTGCACCGCTGCTTGATGACCGCCTGCACGCGGTTGTTCAGCTCGTCCATGCTGCGCTTCACCGCCATGGCGAAGAGCGGCATGATCTGCAGCAGCTGCGGCGTGTGGGTGACGTTCAGCGCACCCGGGGTGGGAGAGACCAGCTTGAGCCCGCCAATGAGCTCGCCCTGGTAGAGGAGCGGCGCCACCATCACGCTCCGATACCCCGCGGCGAGGAGGCCCTCCTCGACGCGGGTGCGGTCGGGATAGGTCTGGAGGTCCTCGATGATGATGGGGCGCTCCTCGCGCGCGGCCCGCTCGTGGATGGAGCCCGCGAAGTCGGCCACCTTCTGCTTCATGGAATCCGCGAAGATGCACGCGTGCTCGAAACGATTGCCGAACTGGAGGGTGAGCACCCGGTCGCCCTCGATGGCGGCCAAGCCCAGCTCCAGCTCGGGCCGGCGGAAGAGGGCCCGCATCTTGTCCTGCAGCTCCTGGAAGCGCTCGGTGGAGACGATGGACTCCTTGTCGATGAGGTCTCGCTCGATCGAGGACAGCACTTCCGGCTCCGTCACCTCGATCGCGCGCACCACCGAGAAGCCGCGGATCACGAAGCGGTCGGCGGGCAGGATGTCCATCAGCACGGCGGCGTCGGCGGCGTGGGCGCGCACGCGCCGCAGATCTGCTTCGGACAGGGCGGGGGCCTCACCGACCACGTCCACGTCGAGGAAGCGACGGCTGGTGATGAGCTTGAAGTGGCGGTCGAGGCCGGTATCGGGATCCTTGATGACGGCCACCCACGGGAACTCGATGCCGAGGTCGACGCCATAGACGCGCTCCAGGATCAGCGAGTACGCGTTGAGGATGCGGACCTGCAGCACGAGCGCGATGTCCGCGTCCATGCGGAACTGGAGCGCGCCGTCGGGACCGGCGAGCAACCGCTTGAAGCCCGGGGTGGAGTAGAAGCTCTGCAGCCGGAACGGCAAGAGGGCGGCCGCGTGCTCCTCGTTCTGGAAGGTGGGCGCGAAGACCGCGGTCATGAGCGCGTGGAGCAGGTCCTCGTGCGCCCTCACGGCGGCCGGATCGACCCCCGGGCCCGTCAGCCCCGGCGCCTCCCTCACCTGCTCCAGCACGGACCGGGCGGCAGCGGCGAACACGGATGCGCCGCCGGCGATCTCGTGCTCCCAGTACCGGATGAGGGGCGCCAGGCTGAACTCGGTCCGGAAGGGAAACCCCAGCACGGCCGAGGCGATGGAAGTCTGCGCTCCGGGCAGATGCGCGAGCGGGGTCATGGGACGTCCAGTGTAGCACCGGAAGGCGCATGCTACGATGTGGGGCGATGCGCAACCGCCCCGTAAGTACTCGAGAGTACAAGCGCTCGTGCCAGCCCACATGAAGGTTCTCGGCGTCATCCCGGCCCGGCTTGCCTCCACCCGCCTGCCCCGCAAGGTCCTGCGGGAGATCGCGGGACTTCCGCTCGTGGTTCACGTGTACCAGGCCGCCCGTCGCTCCCCGCGCCTGGACGATCTCCTGGTTGCCACCGACTCCGACGAGGTCATCGCGACGTGCCGCGCCCATGGCATCCCCGCGGTGATGACCTCGCCCGATCACTCCACCGGGACCGATCGGCTCTGGGAGGTGTCGCGCGGGCGGGAAGCCGACGTCTACGTGAACATCCAGGGCGATGAGCCGCTGGTCACGACCGGCCACATCGAGCGGCTCGTCCAGCCCTTCTTCGATGATCCGGCCGTGCAGGTGACCACGCTCAAGATCCTGGCCAAGCCGGAAGAGGTTCCCACGCGCACGGCCAACAAGGTCGTGACGAATATTCACGGCGACGCGCTGTACTTCTCGCGCCTGCCCATTCCCTACGACCGCGATAACCGCGGGGACGTCGTCTACTGGAAGCACCCCGGCTTCTACGCCTACCGTCGCGCGGCGCTGGAGCGCTACCATGCGCTGCCGCCCTCTCCCCTCGAGCGCGCCGAGCAGCTCGAGCAGCTGCGGCTGCTCGAGAACGGCATCCCGATCCGCGTCGTCGAGACCGACGAGCCCACGGTGGGCGTGGACACCGAGGATGATCTCCGCGCGGTGGAGGCGCTGCTCGCCCACCGCGGCCGCGCTCCGGCTTCCTGAGCCGGCGTCTCGCCCGTGACCAATCGCTGGGGCATCCTCGCCCTGATCATGACCGCCCAGACCATGGCCAATGTCGGCCCGCTGGGCATCCCCGCCATTGCGCCGCTGATCCGCGACAGCCTCGGGCTCTCCACCGCCCAGGCGGGCTCCTTTCTCTCCGCCTACTACATCGGCCCCTCGCTGATGTCCCTCCCCGCCGGACGCATGGCCGACCGCTGGGGCGTCACCGCGACCATGGTGATGGGCCAGCTCCTGATCGCCCTGGGTCTTTTCGCCGTCGCCGGCGCGAACAGCTTCACCATGCTGAGCGTGCTGATGGTCGTGGCGGGCGCGGGCTACGGCATGCTCAATCCCACCACCGCGAAGGCGGTCATCGCCTGGTTCCCGCGGCGCCATCGCGCCACCGTGGTGGGACTCAAGCAGGTCGGGCTCCCCTTCGGGGGCGCGCTCGGCGCACTCATCATGCCGCCGCTGGCCCTCTGGCTGGGCTGGCGCGAGGCAGTAGCGCTGTCCGCCACCGTGATCGCGCTGCTGGCCGGATTGAGCTGGCTGCTCTACCGCGATCCGCCCGAGCCCGAGGGGACGAAGACGATGGCGCCCGCGGCCAGCCTCGCCAGCGTCTTGCGCAACCGCGACCTCTGGCTGGTGGCCGCCTCCACCTTCATCTTCGCGGGCATGCAGACGGTGTGGATGGCCTATCTCGTGCTCTATCTCCGCGACGTGGTCGGGATGGCACTCATCACCGCCGCGCGATTCCTCGTGCTCGCGCAGCTCTCCGGCGCGGTGGGGCGCGTGGTGTTCGGTCTTCTGTCCGACCGCCTCTTCGGCGGGCGGCGGCGCATCGTGCTCGTCCTGGCCGGGCTGGGCTCCACCGTCTGCACGCTCCTCATCGCGGCCACGGGCAGCGGGACGAGCCCGTGGCTCCTGAGCGCCCTCGCCCTGGCCTTCGGCTTCGTGGGCATCGGCTGGAACGGTGTCCAGCACACCTTGCTGGCCGAGCTCGCCGGCCCGCGCTCGTCGGGCACCGCGGTGGGGCTGGGCCTCGCCATCTCGTCGTTTGGCGTCACCGCCTGCCCGCCGCTCTTCGGGGCCTTGGCGGAGCGGCTGGGAGGCTTCACCGTGCCGTGGTTCGTCCTTGCCGGCGCGATGCTGCTCTCGTTGTGCTTGCTCATCCCGGTCCGTGAGGGAAGAATGGACGTCCCATGAGCGACCGCGCCGTCTCCGCCCATCCGGCCGCGTCGGAGACGCCCTTCTACGGCTGGACCATTCTCGCCGCTGCCTTCGTCATCATCACCATGTCCATCGGCATGCTCTTCACGCTCGCCATCTTCCTCAAGCCGCTGGAAGAATCCATGGGCTGGAGTCGCTCGAGCATCAGCAGTGTCGGACTCCTCAACTGGGTGGTGATGGGGCTGGGCGGCGTGCTGGCGGGCTTCATCTCCGATCGCGTCGGCACTCGCGCGGTGGTGCTGGTGGGCAGCGGGGTCCTCGGGCTGGGCCTCGTGCTGTCCAGCCAGGTCACCGCGCTCTGGCAGCTCTACGTGACCTTCGGCATCCTCGTGGCGGGCGGGGTCAGCGCCTTCTACGTGCCGCTCACCGTCCTCGCCATCAAGTGGTTCGGCGACCGGCGCGGGATGGCCGCCTCCGTGGTCTCCGCGGGCAACGGCGCCGGCATCCTCCTCCTCTCGCCCCTCACCCGCTGGCTGGTGAACGAGCTGGACTGGCGCATGGCGTTCCTCATCCTGGGGGATCTCGCCTGGCTCGTGGTGATACCGGCGGCGCTGCTGTTGCGGGATGCGCCTAGCACTCTTGAAGGTTCGGCGGTTGGGCGACGCGGGCTTTTATTATCAGCGGGGGCCTCGAAATGGCCCCCGCTCTCCCCCCACGGCGGACAGCCCGCGAGCAGGGGACAAACCGTGGGGATAAGGCCGGGGGTGATCTTTCGCAGCTGGCCGTTCTGGGCGATCGCGCTGACGCATTTCGCGTGCTGCGCGGCCCACTCCGGGCCGATTTTCCACCTTGTCACCCACGCCATCGACCAGGGCGTGGCGCGGATGTCGGCGGCCGGTCTGCTGGGACTTTCCGGGCTGTCGTCGATCTTCGGGCGAGTGGGGACCGGCATCGTGGCCGACCGCGTCGGCGCCAAGCCTACCCTCATCGCGGCGCTGGCACTCCAGGCCTTCACGGTATTCACCTTCCTCTTCGTCCGCGATCTCGGCCCGCTCTCGGCCCTGACCTTCGTCTTCGGCATCGCCTACGGCGCCTCCATGCCGCTCTATGCCCTGGTGACCCGGGAGTACTTCGGCGAGCAGGCGCTGGGCACGGCGTTCGGGGCGGTGTTCTTCATCTCGTGCATCGGGATGGGGCTCGGGTCGTACGGCGGTGGATTCCTCTACGATGCGCTCGGCTCCTACGCGTGGTTGTTCCTGGCCTCGGGCGCCATCGGCACCATGGCGGTGGTGATGGCCGTCGCGCTCCGGCCCCCGGCGCCGGCGCCCGTGCCCGCCGTGTGACAGCTCGCAGCGGGATACCCGTTGACAGACGCAGCCTTCTTTGTTAAGAATTCTCCACACTTTACCGATACTCCGCCTGTGTCCGACCGACCATCCAAGGGGGATCAACTTGAGCCACGAAAGCAACGATGCTTCCACCCTGTCCCTGGGCCGCCGCCGTTTCCTGCAGACCGCGGGTGTCGCCGCCGCGGCGGCGGGCGGAATCGAAGGCATCCTCGCCGCGCGCCGCGCGCCCGCCTTCGCCCAGGGCACCAAGCTCCACTGGGTGCGCTGGGTGGACTTCATCCCCGAGTCCGACGTCGAGCTCAAGCGCCAGATGCCGGAAGCCTCCAAGGCGCTCGGCGCCGAGGTCACGCTGGAGACCATCAACGCCAACGACCTCCAGCCCCGCATCACCGCCGCCGTCCAGTCCGGCTCCGGCGCCGACATCTTCAACTTCCAGTACAACTGGCCGCACCTCTACCAGAACGCCGTGGTCGACGTGTCCGACGTCGCCAACGCCCTGGCCAAGGCCGAGGGCGGCTTCTACGAGGTCTGGGGGCCGTCCTGCCAGGTCAACGGCAAGTGGCTCTCGGTGCCGCACTCGATCGTGGGCAACGCGGTGGCCTACCGCAAGTCGTGGCTCAAGGAGGCCGGCGCCACCCAGTATCCGAAGACCTGGGATGACGCCCGCAAGCTCTTCGCCAGCCTCAAGAAGAAGGGCAAGCCCTACGGGCAGACCCTCGGCCACACCTTCGGCGACGCGCCGGTGTTCACCTACACCCTGACCTGGGCCTTCGGCGGGGCCGAGACCGATCCGTCGGGGAAAAAGGTCGTCCTCAACTCCAAGGGCACGCTCGAGGCGGTCAAGTTCATGCAGGCGTTCTGGAAGGAGTGCTGCGACGAGGGCGGCCTGGCCTGGGACGACACCAACAACAACCGCGCCTTCCACGCCGGCGAGCTCTCCGCCACCCTGAACGGCGCCTCCATCTACATCGTGGCCAAGCGGCAGAAGGAGAAGATCAAGGACGACAAGGGCGAGCCAATGTGGACCGACATCGACCACGCGCCGCTCCCCGCCGGGCCCGCCGGGTCCTACCTCCTCTTCCTCAACCAGTCGCACGCGGTCATGAAGTACGGCAAGAACCAGAAGCTCGCCAAGGACTTCCTCCTCTGGCTCCACAAGCCCGACAACTTCGGCAAGTGGTTCACCACGCAGGAAGGGTACTCCGTCGGCTCCACCAAGAAGTGGGAGAGCGACCCCATGTGGGGCAAGCTGGACGAGCCGCTGAAGATGTTCCGCACGGCGGCGCGCAATACCCGCCTCTTCGGCCACGCGGGCCCGTCCACCGCCAAGGCCACCGAGGCCTTCACCAAGTACGTCATCACCGACATGTACGCCAAGGCCGTCCAGGGCATGAAGGCCGAGGACGCGGTGAAGTGGGCCGAAGGCGAGCTGAAGAAGATCTACGAGGCTTGAGGCGGCCGGACCCGGCATGAAGAAGACCATCGCGGGAGGATCGGGGAGCACGGCCGGCACCACCGTCGCGCTGTCGCGCCCCGATACTCGCCCCACCGGCTACGTGCGGATGCTGGAGAACGAGCGGCTCCTCGCCGCGCTCCTCCTCACCCCCACCGTGCTCCTTCTCGGGACGTTCATCGCCTACCCCTTCATCATGGGGGTATGGCTCTCGCTGTCGGACACCAGCGTCGGCAATATCGGCCACTTCGTGGGTCTCAAGAACTTCTTCAAGGCCTGGGACGACTCGATCTTCCAGACCGCGTTCAAGAACACCTTCGTCTATACCTTCTGGGCCACCATCTTCAAGCTCGCGCTGGGGATGTGGCTGGCCTTGCTCCTCAACCGGAGCTTTCGCGGCAAGCGAATCATCCGGGCCTCCATGCTCCTGCCCTTCATCATCCCCACCGTGCTCTCGACTTTTGCCTGGCGCTGGATGTTCGATCCCACCTTCAGCGTGCTGAACTGGCTGCTCTACCAGGGCGGCTTCATCGTGACCAAGGTGCCGTTCCTGTCCGACGGTACCTACGGCATGTGGTGCGCCATCGTGGTGAATACCTGGCGCGGCATGCCCTTCTTCGCCATCACCCTCCTCGCGGGGCTCCAGACCATCAGTCCCGACCTCCAGGAGGCCGCGTCGCTCGACGGCGCCAATGGCTGGCACCGTTTCTGGCACGTGACCTGGCCGCTCCTCAAGCCGGTCACGGTGGTAGTGGTCGTCTTTTCGATCATCCAGACCTTCTCCGACTTCCAGCTGATCTACGTGCTCACCGGCGGGGGGCCCGCGAACTCCACGCACCTGGTGGCCACCTACGCCTATCAGGTAGGCGTCGCCACCGGACTGCTCGGTGAGGGCGCCGCCATCTCGCTGTTCATGCTCCCCGTCCTCTTCATCGTCGTCTGGGCCCAGCTGCGCTACCTCCGCCGCCTCGAAGGGGCATAGCAGAACTCGATGGTCATCGAGCGCAAGTGGAAGCGCTGGGTGTACTTCTACATTCCTCTCACCGTCTTCGTGATCGGGACCCTCTTCCCCTTCTACTGGATGTTCATCACCGCCATCCGGCCGGACGCCGAGCTCTACCGGTCCTGGCGGGCCGCCACCAATACGCCGTTCTGGACGCTCCAGCCGACGCTCGAGCACTTCCGCGACCTGATGGCGAAGACCACCTTCCCCATCTGGCTGTGGAACACGTTCTTCATCGCTGTGATCTCCACGCTCATCTCGCTCTTCTGCGGGCTGCTCGCCGGTTATGCTCTGGCGCGGCTGCGCTTCCCCATGGCGGGCTTGCTGGGCACCTCGATCTTCGTGACCTACCTGGTGCCCCCCACCCTGCTGTTCATCCCGCTCGCCGACATCATCCGGAACTTCCAGCTCGGGAACACCCCCTGGGCGCTCATCCTCACGTATCCGACCTTCCTCATCCCGTTCTGCACCTGGCTCCTCATGGGCTACTTCAAGACCATCCCCAAGGAGCTGGAGGAATGCGCGCGGATCGACGGCGCCACCCGGTTCGGGGCCATGTTCCGCATCATCTTCCCCATCGCCGTCCCCGGCATCCTCTCCGCCGGCATCTTCGCCTTCACGCTGTCCTGGAACGAGTTCATCTACGCGCTCATCTTCCTGTCCTCCCCGGAGCGCAAGACGGTGCCGGTGGGCGTGGTCTCCGAGCTGATCCGCGGCGACATCTATTTCTGGGGCCAGCTCATGGCGGGCGCGCTGCTGGGCTCGGTGCCGGTGGCCCTCGTCTACTCCTTCTTTGTCGAGTATTACGTGACCGGCCTGACCGGCTCGGTCAAGGGCTAGCCGCCCGCTTCACGCTGGTCTCGTAGCGCCTCTCCGGTCCCCCCCGGCGCCCGATTTGGGCATTGACAGGTCCCCTGGCGGTCACTAGAATCGCGCCACCTTTCGACATTGCGAACCCTCACAGCGGAGGGCACTATGCGTAGACTCGTGTCCGTAAAGTCTGCGATCGCGCTCGCGATCCTCGTCGGCGTCCTCGCCTTCGTCGCCGGCTCCTACAGCACGCCCACCCCCGCCACCGCACAGGCGCCGATCCGGTGGAAGATGCAGACCGCCTGGCCGCTGGGGATATTCCCCGACGACGCCGCCAAGCTGCTGGTGGCGACGATCGAGAAGACCTCCGGCGGACGGCTCAAGATCGAGGTGTCGCCCGCGGGGTCCGTCGTTCCGCCCTTCGAGATCCAGGACGCGGTGAGCCGCGGCGTCCTCGACGCGGGGCACACCACCCCCGGGTACATCGTCGGGAAGCTGGCCGCGTTCATTCCCCTGACCCACGGGCCCCTCTTCGGGATGGACTTCATCGACTATTACGGCTGGTACTGGGAAGGCGGCGGCCACGAGCTGCTCCAGGAGGCGTACCAGCAGAAGCTGAAGATGAACGTGGTCAGCTTCCAGGTCCATCCGGAAGGCCCCCAGGCGATGGGGTGGTTCAAGAAGGAGATCCGGACGTTCGACGACATCAAGGGGCAGCGGTATCGCATCTTCGGCATCGGCGCCGAGACCTACAGCAAGCTCGGCATCGCCACCGTGACCCTGGCCGGCGGCGAGATCGTTCCCGCCCTGGAGCGGGGCGCCATCGACGGCGCGGAGTGGGTCAACTGCTCCGACGACAAGATCCTGGGCATCGACAAGATCGCCAAGTTCCACTACGCCCCGGGGATGCACGAGCCGGTCACGGTCGGGGAGTTCATCATCAACAAGGGGAAGTGGGACGCGCTGCCCGCCGACCTGAAGGAAGTCGTCAAGACCTCCGTCCAGGCGTCCTACTGGAACCACTTCGTCCGATTCCAGGAGAAGACGGCCAAGGCCTGTGTGGACATGATCGCGTCCGGCGTCAAGATCATCAAGACGAGCGACGAGCTGAACCGGCGCTTCCTGAAGGCGTACGACGAGATCGTGGCCGGGCACGTGGCCAAGGACGACTTCTACAAGAAGGTGGTCGACTCGCAGAAGAAGTACTCCAGCGTGGTGGTGCCCTACCGCATGTCGTACTGGCCGAACTACAACTTCATCGGGGAGCACTACTACAAGGACAAGATCTGGCTGAAGTAGTCGACCGGTGAGGCTGGACCCCGGACGGCAGGCCGGTCAACGGCCCCGCCGTCCGGGCGTTCGACGGACCGCTCCGCCGACCCACGGACCCACTCTTCCTTGAGCTCGGCGCTCAACTTCCGCGAACAGAACGGAGGATCCGTGTGGCGACGGCTGCGCCCCTAGAACCCGAGCATCGCGATGCATCGCCGGCCTTCCGCACCACCGTAGAGTGGATCGACCGCTTCGCGAGCTATATCGGCCGCGCGGTCGCGTGGCTCATCATCCCCATGACCATCGCCGTCACCTGGGAGGTCGTGGCCCGCCACTTCTTCCGCGCTCCCACCATCTGGGCCTTCGACGTGGTCTACATGCTGTACGGCACGCACTTCATGCTGGGGACCGCCTACACCCTGATGCGGATCGGGCACGTGCGCACCGACATGCTCTATTCGCGCTGGTCCATCCGCCGCCAGAACCGGATCGACGCGATCGGGTACTTCTTCTTCTTCTTCCCGGCGATGATCTTCCTGTTCTACTTCGGCTGGCAGGAGGCCTATCACTCGTTCCAGATCGGGGAGACCTCGGACGCGAGCCCCTGGCGGCCGATCGTCTGGCCGTTCAAGTTCGTCATCCCGTTCACCGCGCTGTTCCTGCTCATCCAGGGAATCGCGGAGCTCCTCAAGAGCCTCTACGCCATTCGAACCGGCCGCGAGTGGGTCCATCGTGAGCACATGGAGATCGGATGAGCCCCGAGCTGCTCGGCGCCCTCATGCTGGTGCTCATGCTCGGGGCCATCTTCATCGGCTTCCCGATCTCGTTCACGCTGCTGCTCCTCGCGCTGATCTTCGGCTGGGTCGGGCTCGGCGACCGCGCCTTCTACATCATGGTGTTCCAGACCATCGGGCTCATGAAGGAGGAGGTGCTGGCCGCGGTGCCGTTATTCATCTTCATGGGCTATTTGATGGAGCAGGGCGGCCTCATGGAGCGCCTGTTCAAGGGCTTCCAGCTCCTGATGGGGCCGGTGCCCGGATCGCTCTACGTGGGCGTGCTCATCACCGCCACCATCTTCGGCATCGCCGCCGGCACGGTGGGGGCGACGGTCGTGCTCATGGGCATCATGGCCGTGCCCATCATGACCAAGGCCGGCTACGACATCCAGATGTCGGCCGGGGCCATCACCGCCGGCGGCACGCTCGGGCATCCTCGTCCCTCCGAGCGTCATGCTGGTGGTGATGGGGCCGGTCATGGGCGTCTCGGTCGCCGAGCTCTACGCCTCGTGCTTCGGTCCCGGGTTCCTCCTGGCCGGCATCTTCATCGTCTACTGCCTCGTCCGCTGCCATCATCAACCCCAGCCTGGGGCCCCCGCTGCCGCTCGAGGAGCGATCCGGGAGCTTCATGGAGATCGCCATCGAGCTGACGCTGGGGATGGTGCCGCACGCCATCCTCATCATCGCCACGCTGGGGACCATCATCTGGGGATGGGCGACGCCCACCGAGGCGGCGGCCATGGGCGTCGTCGGCGCCGCCTTCCTGGCCGTGATCTACGGGCAGTTCACGTGGCCACGGCTCAAGGACGCGGTCTACAACACCCTGCTCCAGTCCAGCACCGTCATCTTCCTGGCCGTCTGCGGCAACGTGTTCGGCGCGGTGTTCTCGCGGCTGGGGACGGCCACGATGGCCACCAATGCGCTGATCGCCTGGCAGATTCCGCCGATGGCGATGCTGGCCTTGATCATGGTGGTGATCTTCCTGCTCGGCTGGCCCTTCGAGTGGCCGGCCATCATCCTCGTGTTCGTCCCGCTGCTGCAGCCGGTCATCGTCGGGCTCAAGATCGACATGCTGTGGTTCGCCACCCTCATCGCGGTGAATCTCCAGACCGCCTTCCTCTCGCCGCCGGTGGCCATGTCCGCGTACTATCTCAAGGGGGTGGCGCCGCAGTGGTCCCTCGGGGACATCTACCGCGGCATGGGCCAGTTCATGGTGCTGCAGCTCATCGGCCTCGCGCTCTGCATCATCTTCCCCGAGATCGCGCTCTGGTTCCCGCGGTGGCTGTTCGGAAAGTAACCCCGTAACGGAGGAGGAGCCATGAAACCCAGGAACGTCGTCATCGCCTGGATCGCCTTCGCGCTACCGGTCCTGATCCTCGCCGCCGTCCTCTGGCGCGGCCCCGGCGACGCCGTCGCGCAGCAGAAGATCGTGTGGAAGGTGCAGAGCACCTGGCCCGCCAACAACCTCCTGCACATCTCCGCCCTCGAGCTCGCCAAGATGGTGGAGGAGATGTCGGGCGGCCGCCTCAAGTGGGAGATGTCGGCGGCGGGCACCGTGGTGGGCGCCTTCGAGGTGCTCGACGCGGTCAACCGCGGCATCATCGACGCCAGCCACGCCTGGCCGGGCTACTGGGCGGGCAAGAACTCCGCGGCGGGGCTGTTCGCGCCCGGCCCCGGCGGGCCCTTCGGCATGGACCGCGAGGAGTACCTCGGCTGGCTCTACGCCGGCGGCGGGCTCGAGCTCTACAACGAGCTGCTGCAGAAAGAGCTGAAGATGAACGTGGTGGTGCCCGTCTTCACCACCAGCCTACCGTACTGGGAGCCGCTCGGCTGGTTCAAGAAGCCCTTCAACAACCTCGACGAGCTGCGCAAGATGCGGTTTCGCACCTCCGGCCTGGGCATGGAGATGATGAAGAACATGGGCGTCTCGGTGGTGACGCTCGCCGGCGGCGAGGTCATCCCCGCGCTCGAGCGGGGCGCGATCGAGGGCGCGGAGTGGGCGGTCCCCAGCCATGACATCCTCATGGGGTTCCACAACGTCGCCAAGAACTACTATATGCCGGACCTCCGCCAGCCCGCCTCCTACCAGGAGGTGCTGATCAACAAGGCCAAGTGGGACGCGCTGCCGAAGGACCTCCAGGCCATCGTGAAGTGGGCGGGCATGGCCGAGATCATCCGCATGACCGCGTATAGCGTGGACCAGGACAGCAAGGCGGTCGAGGAGCTGGAGAAGAAGCACGGGGTGAAGATCCTCAAGACACCGGACGACGTCCTCAAAGCCCAGCTGCCGGCCATCGACAAGGTCTACGAGGTCGAGGCGCAGAAGAACCCCTTCTTCGCCAAGGTCCTCAAGTCGCAGAAGGACTTCGCCTCGCGGGCGGTGCCGCATGCGCAGAAGATCCGCCCGCCCATCGAGGTGGTGGTCGCCCACTACTGGAAGAAGTAGGGGCCGTCCCGTCGAAACCGGACAGCAAACGGGGCAGCGGCGCCGGCGCCGCTGCCCCTACCGCCCCCTCCGGGGCGCTTCGTCACTGACCCGAAGGCCAGCGGCGGAAATCCGTACCAACACCCCAAATACCTTGACAGACGGGAAGGCCCTGACTAGACTCGCGCCACCTTTCGACATTCCGAACTCTCAGCGGAGAGACGCCTCATGCGCAGGCGGGTGTCGAGGCACCTCAACCCACACTGAGGAGGGATCGCCATGCGATCACGGTTGATCAAGGGTCTCATCGTCCTGGTCGTCGCCCTCACGGGCGCCGCGTATCTGGCGTCCAGCTTGACCACACCCGCCGAGGCGCAGAAGAAGGTGACGTGGAAGATGGCGAGCGCCTTCGGCAGCAAGCTCCCGCACCTGGGGACGTCCGCCACGCGATTTGCCGACAACATCAAGGTCATGTCGGGGGGCACGCTCGAGCTGAAGTTCTTCGAGCCGGGAGCGCTGGTACCCGCCCTCGAGTGCTTCGACGCCGTCTCCAAGGGCTCCGTCGAGTCGTGCTGGACGACGCCGGGCTATCACACCGGCAAGTACCCGGCGCTGGCCTTCTTCACCACGGTGCCGTTCGGTCCCCAGATCGGGGAGTTCCTCGCCTGGAAGTGGTTCGGGGGCGGCAACGAGCTTCGGAACGAGATCTACGCGAAGCACAACCTGATCGCGCTGGACTGCTTCGCGATCGGCCCCGAGACGTCGGGATGGTTCAAGAAAGAAGTGAAGAACGTGGCCGAGCTGAAGGGCATCAAGATGCGCTTCTTCGGCCTCGGCGCCCAGGTGATGCAGAAGCTGGGCGTGAACACGCAGCTCATGGCCGCGGCCGACATCTATCCCGCGCTCGAGCGGGGCGTCATCGACGCCACCGAGTTCTCGATGCCGACGATGGACCTCGCGCTCGGCTTCCACCAGATCGCCAAGAATAACTACTATCCCGGCTGGCACCAGCAGGTCTCGGTGAGCGAGCTGCTCATGAACAAGGGGGAGTGGGACAAGCTCTCCGAGCAGCACAAGCGGATCATCCAGGTCGCCCTCAACGACGCGGTGATTCACACCTACGTCGAGACCGAGGCGAAGAACCCGCCGGTGATGATGGAGATGAAGGACAAGCACAAGGTTACCAACCGCCGCTGGTCCGACGACGATCTCCGGACCTTCGAGAAGGGCTGGCTCGAGGTGCTGGAGAGTGAAAGCGCCAAGGATCCTCTGTTCAAGAAGGTCGCCGACCACTATCTGACGTGGCGGAAGACCTACAAGATCTGGGGCGATGCCCAGGAGCTGAAGAGCACCTACCAGAAGTAGGGACGGCGCGCGTATTCAAGGAGCGCCCCGGGGAACCCCGGGGCGCTCCGAGCGTCGGGGGGGACCATTTCGAGGCCCCCCAAGTGGTGGTCAGTCGAGGAAGCCGGCCAGCTTGGGCAGCCACAGCACGATGCTGGGGAAATAGATGCAGAGCAAGAGCCCGAGGACCTGCAGCGCCACGAACGGATACATCCCCCGGTAGACGTCGGTCATGCTCACGCCGGGCGGCGCCGTTCCCTTCATGTAGAACAGGGTGGCTCCGAACGGCGGCGTCATGAAGGCGGTCTGCAGATTGACCGCGACCAGGGTGCCGAACCACGCCATCAGGTACTGGTTGCTCCCCAGGTGGGCGGAGAAGTCGTACTTCGCGATGATCGGTCCGAATACCGGCAGGACGATCAGGCAGATCTCGATCCACTCGAAGGGAAAGCCGAGGAGGAAGATCAGGACCATCACGAAGGCGAGCACCTCCCACCCCGTGTCGATGCCCATCTTCGCCAGCATCCCGATCATCAGATCGTCCCCGCCCAGCACCCGGAACACGTAGGAGAAGCCGGTCGCGCCCAGGAAGATCAGGAACACGAGGCCATTCGCCCGGCAGCACGAGAAGATGGCCTCGGTCATCATCTTCATGGTGAGCCGGCGGTTCAAGGCCGCGATGAGCATCGAGCCGAATACCCCGACGGCGCCGCTTTCCGTGGGCGTGGCCCAGCCGGCGAAGATCGAGCCGATCACGATCACCATCAGCGCCGTCATCGGGAAGAGGCCCCGCCACACCGCGGTCCAGAATTCGCCGCGATTCTGCGGTCCGTGGTCGGGCGGGAGCTTGGGCGCCTTGTCGGGCCGCACTATCGCGACGATAATGATGTAGATCAGGTACAGCCCCGAGAGCAGGAAGCCCGGCATGGTGGCGGCGAGAAAGAGCGCTCCCGCGGAGGTCACCAGCATCTCCGCCATCACCACCAGCATGATCGCCGGCGGGATGAGAATGCCGAGGGTTCCCGCCGAGGCGATGGTGCCGATAGCCAATCGCTTGTCGTAGCCCGAGGCCAGCATCTGCGGCAGCGCGATCACCGAGAGCGTGATCACCGCCGCACCGACGACCCCGATCGGCGCGGCGAGGATGGTGCCCATCACCATGACCGCGACGGCGAGCGCGCCGGGCACCCGCCTCAGCATGGCCTCGGTCGCTTTGAGCATGTCCATGGCCGAGCCGGACCGCTCCAGGATCGACCCCATGAAGATGAACATGGGGATCGACGCGAGCACCGGGTCGGCGGCGACGCCCCCCCACATGCGCAGCACGACGTCATAGATGCCGATGATCGAGAACACGCCGAGGAACCACCCGGCGAGGGCGAAGATCAGGGCCATGCCACCCATGACGAAGGCCACGGGATAGCCGCAGAAGATGACGAAGAACATCGAGACGAACATGATCAGGGCGAGGTTGTCGGCCAGCAGATCGAGCACGAGGCCCCCTTGGTGTGGGCTAAACTTCCGCTTCGACGTGACCTATCTGCAGATTGACTTCCTCTTCCGGCCGGCCGCCGAACAGAAAAACGATTACCCGGGCCAGGACGCTGAGGATCCCGAGCACCACCAGCCAGAGCCCGGCGGCATAGATGCCCTTGATGACCCAGCGGAAGCGGAGTCCCACCGTGCTATCGGACTGCTCGGCGAGCAAATAGGACTGGGTGACGAAGTCGAGGCTGTGGTAGGCGACGAGCGCGCAGTACGGCAGCGCGAAGAGTACGCAGCCGGCGAGCTCGATCCAGGCCTTCCGCCGGTAGGACAATTTCTCGGTGAAGGAGTCGACCCGGGGATTCGCGTTGATCGTGTACCCGTAGCCCATCCACAGGGAGAAGAGCGCGGCGTGGAAGTGCCATTCCAGCTCCTGGAGCTTGGTGAGGGGGGCGGGGATGCCGGTCTTGCGCGCGAGGACGTCGAAGCAGGTCACCGCCGCCATGACGACGAGCAGCCAACCCGACGCCAGCGCGACGGATTCGAGCATCCGCCGCACACCCTCGGAAAACTTGAGGAGAGCCCCCAAGCCCTAATGACCCTTGATCGTTCGCATGGTAGATCGACGCACGGTAGGGCGGCGAACGGGGGCCTGTCAAGGGGAATCTTGGCATTGTCGGTGGCCTCGGCCTTCGGGCCGACCGCCGCCGGGCTGGGCCCGGGCCCCGGCGGGGCACTCCCAGGAGACCGGGACGCGGGTCCGTCGAGTTGTGCTAGTATTCCGCGCGAGCGGCGGGCTCCTCACGCTCCGCGTCAGGCGCCGCCGGCCAAACCCCAAGGACAGCGAGGTCGCCCATGGCACAGGTGGTGCTCAAGGAGCTGAACAAGAAGTACGACGAGGTCCACGCCGTCAAGGACGTGAACCTGACCATCCGCGACAAGGAATTCATGGTCCTCGTGGGTCCCTCCGGCTGCGGCAAGACCACCACGCTGCGCATGGTGGCGGGCCTCGAGGAGATCACCGCCGGCGAGATCTCCATCGGTGAGCGCGTGGTGAACGATCTCCCGCCCAAGGACCGCGACATCGCCATGGTGTTCCAGAACTACGCGCTCTATCCGCACATGAGCGTGTACGACAACATGGCGTTCGGCCTCAAGATGCGTAAGTTCCCCAAGTCCGAAATCCAGAAGCGCGTGCAGGATGCGGCGGAGATCCTCGGCATCCAGGAGCTGCTCAAGCGGAAACCCCGTCAGCTGTCGGGCGGCCAGCGCCAGCGGGTGGCGGTGGGCCGCGCCATCGTGCGGCATCCGCAGGTGTTCCTCTTCGACGAGCCGCTGTCCAATCTCGATGCCAAGCTGCGCGTGCAGATGCGGGTGGAGCTCAAGCGCCTCCACGAGCGACTCGAAACCACCGCCATCTACGTCACCCACGACCAGGTGGAGGCCATGACCTTGGGCAGCCGGGTGGTGGTGATGAAGGACGGCTGGGTGCAGCAGGTAGGCGAGCCCATGGAGATCTATACCCGCCCGCAGAACAAGTTCGTGGCTGGCTTCATCGGCTCTCCCGCGATGAACTTCATCCCGGTAACCATCGCGGAGGCGGCCGGCAGTCTCTACGCCCAGGCCAACGGCCTCCGGCTCAAGGTGCCCGCTGCCCTGCAGGCCCGGCTGGGCGCCTACAAGGGCCAGCCCGTCACCCTCGGCGTGCGTCCGGAGGATCTCCGGGTCAGCTCGTCCACGGACGGCGACACCACCTTCGAGGCAGTGGTGGACGTGGTGGAGCCGCTGGGGGCGGAGATCCTGCTCGACGCCACCGTGGCCGGCCAGTCCGTGGTGGCCCGCGTGGAGCCCACCGTGCGGGCACGCCCGCACGAGAAGATCCGCCTCGCCTTCGTACCTGAGCGCATGCACTTCTTCGACACCAAGACCGAGCAGGTGATCAACTAGCCCGTCGCCCAGACCCGCCGCCCTATTCGTTGGTCACCTTCACCCACGCACCCGCGCCTCACCAGAGGGGGTGAGACCCAAGCCGGCAAGGTTCTCTGATGGCCCGAGACCTCCATCCCGATACCGGAGGCCCTTCTCATGGATAAGACCGCTCCCCGCAGTCCCCAGCGCCGCCGTTTCCTTCGCACCGCCGCCGGCACAACGGCCGGGATGGCCTCGTGGCTCGCCCTCGGTCGCGCCCCCGCCCACGCGCAGAAGCGGGAGCTGACGTTCCTCTCCTGGAACCACTTCGTGCCCGCCGCCGATGACGAGCTCCGCAAGCAGGCGGAGGCTTTCGGCAAGCAGGCGAACTGCACCGTCCGGGTCGACACCATGGCTCACCTCCAGATGCCCGCCAAGATCGCGGCGGAGGCCCAGTCGCAGTCGGGCCATGACATGTTCCGGTCGGCGCTCTCCGACCCGTTCCTCTTCGAGAACCAGCTCGCGAATGTGGACGATGTCGTCGAGAAGCTCGCCAAGCAATACGGCGGCATGTACCCGTTCTGCGCCGAGGCGAATAAAGCTAGTTCGGGCTGGAAGGCGATGCCCTGGTTCTGGGTCTCCTTCCCGGCCACCTATAACCAAGCCCACTTCAAGAAGGCCGGATTCGACACGCATCCCAAGACCTGGGACGAGCTGCTGAAGATGGGCAAGGTCCTCAAGAAGCAGGGCAACCCGGTGGGTATCCCGATCAGCCACTGCTCGGACGCGCATTCGACCTACTGGTCGGTGGCGTGGTCGCAGGGGGCCAAGGTCCTCGAGGCCGACGGCAAGACCCCCGCCATCAACTCCGACAAGACCGCCCAGGTCATCGAGTGGTACAAGGAACTCTACAAGGACGCCATGGAGCCGGAGGTCCTGTCCTGGGACGACGCCGGAAATAACCGCTTCATCCTCTCCGGCAAGGGGTCCTGGATCCACAATCCGGTCAGTCCGTACAACGCGGCCCTGAAGGAGAAGATGCCGATCGCCGACGAGATCAACCACCACAATAGCCCGTCGGGGCCGGCGGGTGCTCACTCGGCGCCGCCCATTCTGGGCATCGCAACCTGGAAGTTCTCGAAGAACCAGGAGCTGGCGAAGGAGTTCATCCAGTTTCTGTTCCGGAAGGAGAACTACGACGCCTGGATCGTGGCGTCGAACGCGTTCAACCATCCGCCGCTCAAGCACCTGTCCGACCACCCCATCTGGGCCAAGAACCCCAAGTTCGCCATGCTGCCCAAGGAGGCGGAGTTTGCCCATCCGCGCGGCTGGCCGGCCAAGCCCAACGATGCAGTCCAGCGCATCGACAACAACTACGTCATGGCCGACATGGTGGCCAAGGCCATCAACGGTATGCCGACCAAGCGGGCCATGGACTGGGGGCAGGAGCAGGTCGCCCTCGCCATCAAGGGTCAGCTCAAGGCCAGCTAGATGGCCGTCGGTCCCCGGTTTCTAGAGGAAGCCGGCCCGCAGGAGGCCGGCTTCCTCTCGCGACTGCGCGAGTGGTGGGAGCGCGAGGAGGTTTTTGGCTATGGCCTCATCCTTCCCGCACTCGTGCTGCTTGTCGCGCTGGTGGCGTTCCCGTTCGGGATGGCCATCTACTTCAGCCTCTCCGACTACTGGGTGGGCTCACCGGGCGCCTTCGTCGGCCTCGACAATTACCGCGCGATCCTCGGGAACGAGGTCTTCCGCCAGACCGTCCAGAATTCCTTCGTCTTCACCGCCATCGCCCTGACCCTGAAGACGGTGCTCGGCGTCTGGCTTGCCGTCCTCCTCGCCCGACCTGTCCGCTTCAAGCGCCTCATCCGCGGCGCCATCTTGCTGCCCTTCGTCATCCCCACCGCGCTGTCCACGTTGGGCTGGTGGTGGATGTTCGACTCGCTGTATAGCGTGGTGAACTGGACGGCCATCCGGTTCGGCCTCATGAGCGCGCCCGGTCCTAACTGGCTCGGGCAGGCCGAGTACGCGATGGCCGCGGTGATTGCCGTGAACGTATGGCGGGGGCTCCCGTTCTTCGCCATCACCACGCTCGCCGGCCTGGTGGCGGTGCCCAGGGAGTACTACGAGGCGGCGGAGGTGGACGGAGCGGGGGCGTGGAACCGGTTCTGGCTCGTCACCCTCCCGTTGCTCAAGCCCGTGCTCGCGGTGGTGATTCTCTTCTCGACCATCTTCACCTTCTCCGACTTCAACATCGTCTACGTCCTCACGCGCGGCGGGCCGATGAACACCACCCACCTCTTCGCCACCCTTGCCTATCAGGTCGGTCTGAACGGCGGCAACCTCGGCCAGGGCGCTGCCATCGCCCTCTTCATCTTCCCGCTCCTCGGCGCGGTGGTCTTCTTCCAGCTCCGCTACGTTCGCAAGGATTGACCGTGGCCACCGCCCGGAACCGCGGCGCGACGATCCGCTACAACGCCTTCACCTACGCCAACCTGGCGCCGTTCGTCTTCTTCGCGCTGTTCCCCTTCTATTTCATGTTCGTCACGTCGTTCAAGTCGAACGCCGAGCTGTACAACCTGAAGTCGGTCCCGTTCTGGGTCCAGACCGGCGTCATCACCGACCACTACACCTACCTCTTCATGAAGACGGACTTCCTCGTCTGGATCAAGAACAGCCTCCTCATCAGCGTGGTGGCCACCAGCGTGTCGATCGTCCTGTCCATCCTCGCCGGCTACAGCCTCTCGCGGCTCCGCTTCCGCGGAGCAGGCTCCTTCGGGTTGGCGGTCTTCATCACCTACCTGGTTCCGCCCACCCTTCTGTTCCTCCCGCTCTCCCAGGTCGTCAGCTGGCTGGGATTGTCGGACTCGATCTATGCCCTGATGGTCACCTACCCGACCTTCCTCGTCCCCTTCTGCACCTGGCTCCTCATGGGTTACTTCCGCACGGTGCCGCGCGAGGTGGAGGAGTGCGCCCTGGTCGACGGGGCCACCCGCATGCAGACGCTCTTCCGCATCGTGCTGCCCATGGCGGTGCCGGGGATCATCTGCGCGCTGCTCTTCTCGTTCACCCTCTGCTGGAACGAGTTCACGTACGCGCTGACCTTCATCTCCCAGTCGGCGAACAAGACCGCGGTGGTGGGGGTCACCGCGGACCTCATCCGCGGCGACATCTACTACTGGGGATCACTGATGGCGGGGGCGGTGCTGGCCAGCGTGCCGGTGGTGGTGGTCTACGTGCTCTTCCTCGACTACTACGTCACCGGTCTCACCGCCGGCGCCGTGAAGGGCTAGCCGCTCACGCGGAGTCACCCCGCCGGGCGGGTCCGTCACTCTCAATCACAAAGTACTTGACAGACGATAGCCCCGCCGGGCTATCCTGGGCCGTGACCTTCCTCTCCACGACGCCTGCCCCCCCGCCCGAGCCGCCCGCCCTCCACGACCGCGCCCTCGAGGACCTCCGCTTCATCCGCGCGACGATGGAGAACGCCTCCGCGTTCACCGCCTTCTCGGGGCCGGGTCTGGTGGCGATCGGCCTCATCGGCGGGACGGTGGGCCTGCTCGCCGCCCGCGAGCCGCGGCCGCAGCGGTGGCTCGCGCTATGGCTCGGGGCCGCGGCGGCGTCGCTCGCCGTCGCCGCGCTGTCGACCCTGTGGAAGGCGCGCGCCGCCGGCCAGCCGCTCGTGTCGGGACCCCTGAGGAAGTTCGGGCTGGCCCTCGCGCCGCCCGTCCTCGCCGGGGCCATCCTCACCGCGGTGCTCGGGCGCGCAGGGCTGTATGCCTTGCTGCCGGGGCTCTGGCTGCTCCTCTACGGCACCGGGCTCGTGACCGGCGGGGCCTTCTCCGTCCGGATCGTCCCCCTGGTCGGGGCTGGATTCATGGTCCTCGGCGTCACCGCCCTGTTTCTCGCGCCGTCGTGGACCGCGGAGCTCATGATCGCGGGCTTCGGAGGACTGCACGTGACCTTCGGCCTGCTCGTCGCGAGGCGGTACGGTGGCTGAGTCGAATGCCGCACGGCGGGGGCGCGGGGCCGTCGAGGGTACCCCCGCTTCCCCGCGGAAGCGCGCGCCCGCCGCGGCGGCGGCCGCGCGACCCGGTCGTGCCGGCGGTTCGCTCGATCACCTCATTCACCACCGGATGCGGCTGGGCATGGTGAGCGCGCTCGCCGCCGCCGAGACCCTCACCTTCAACGAGCTCAAGGCGGTGCTGGGCGCCACCGACGGCAACCTCAGCGTCCACGCGCGCAAGCTCGAGGAGGCCGGCTACGTGACGTGCACCAAGAGCTTCGACGGGCGGCGCCCCCGGACGGAGTATCGGTTGAGCCCGTCGGGACGCCGCGAGCTCGGCCGGTACGTCAACCACATGGAGGCCCTCATCCGCGTGACGCGCGACACCCTCGGACGCTGAGACTCCCGGGCCCGCCAAATTTTTTTGGAGGTGTACTTTGATATGAAAAGTACTTCTGATTCATGCGCGCCGGCGCCCTTCCACGTGGCGATCATCATGGACGGCAATGGTCGATGGGCCGCCGCGCGGGGCCTCGCGCGGGTCGAGGGGCACCGCCGTGGGGTCGCAGCGGTACGGCGCGTCGTGCAGGCCGCGCCCGCCCTCGGGATCCACACGCTGACGCTCTACGCCTTCTCCGCCGACAACTGGAAGCGGCCGGGGCCCGAGGTCGGCCGCTTGATGGGTCTCTTCCTCGCCTATCTCCGGCGCGAGGCCCCCCGCCTGCGCGAGGAGGACGTGCGGCTCTCCGTGATCGGGCGCCGGGACCGGCTGCCCGGCGCGCTGCCCTCCGCCATCGCCGCCGTCGAGACGCTGACCGCGGGCGGACGCCGGCTCGAGCTCCGGATCGCCATCGACTACTCGGCTCGCGTCGCCATCCTGCGCGCGGCGGCGGGGCTCGGCGACGCCACCGCGGCGGGACGGCTGGAGTTCGAGCGTCGGCTCGCCGAGGCGGGTGGAGGTCCGCCCGACGTGGATCTCCTCGTCCGCACCGGCGGCGAGCAGCGCCTCAGCGATTTCCTCCTGTGGGAGAGCGCGTACGCGGAGCTCTACTTCACGCCGCGGATGTGGCCTGACTTCGGCCCCGCCGATCTCGCGGAGGCCGTGCGGGCGTTCCGGGCCCGTGAGCGCCGCTTCGGCAGCCTCCCCGCCGCCGCTCCGGCCGCCGTCGGAGAGCTCGCGCGATGACCTCCGTGCGCACTCTGTGGGCCGCCGCGCTCGTCTTCGCCACCCTCGGAACATGGCTCCTCTTCAAGGCTTCCATCGGCCTGAACTGGTCGCTCGTCTCACTCCTGTCGGCCCTGGGGCTCGGCCTGTTCCTGCGCCTGGGCGGACACCGTCCGTCGCCGGCGGTGGGAGCCCTGCTCGCCGGCGTGGCCGTTGCGGGCGGGGCGGCCGCGCTGACCGCCAACTCCGTCTTCCATGCGGGGGTGGCCCTCGCCGACCTGCTCCTCCTCTCCACGGCTCTCCTCCTCTCCACTGCCCCAGAACTCCCCTCCCTGGTCCGAGTCCCCCTCGTGGCGGTGGCCCGCGGCGTCGCGGAGGCAGTTCGGCGGTGCGGGGAGCTGCTCGACGCGCTCACCGCCGTCCGACACCGGGCGACCGTCAGGGGCAGCATCGCCGCGGGCGGCATCGTGGTGGTCTTCGGCTGGATCCTCGCGGGAGCCGATCCCGTTCTCGCGGCGATCCGCGACACCCTGCTCGAAGCCCTCGAGCGGGTCGATCTCGTCCCGCGCCTGGTGTTCTTCGTCGTCCTCGCGGTGGGAAGCCTCGGAGGCTTCGGGCTCGCGCTGCGCGAGACGGCCGCCGTGCTCGAGGCTCCCGCCCGGCCAGCGCCGCGCGCCCTCGCCACCGACACCGAGCGGCTCATCGTGCTGACCGCGGTGGTGGGACTCTTCGCCACCTTCCTGCTTCTGCAGCTCTCCTACCTCTTCGGCAATCCGCCCGCGCTTGCGGGCAGTGGCATCACGTTCGCGGAGTACGCCCGCCGGGGATTCGGCGAGCTGACGGTGGTGGTCACCCTCTCCACCCTGCTGGTCCTCGCGCTCGACCGGCATGCGCTCCGCGGCCCTCTCGACCGGCGGGTGCGACTGCTCGAGCTGGCGCTCGTCCTCGAGCTCGAGCTGCTCCTCGTGTCGGCCTTCCGCCGCGTTTGGCTATACGAGACGGCGTACGGATTCACGACCGCGCGCCTGTACGCGCAGACCTACATGATCGCCCTCGCCCCGCTTCTCTTGCTGCTCGCGCGCGACGCGCTCCGCGGTCGCCACGACGCGCGGCGCCTCGCCCGGCGCGCAGCGGTCGCGGCGCTCCTCGCCTTCTTCGCCCTCGTGTACGGCAACCACGAAGCGTGGATCGCGGAGTGGAATCTCGCTCGGCACCGCGCGACCGGCCAGCTGGACGTCCCCTACCTTGTGTGGTCGCTCTCGCTCGACGCGGTGCCCGTCCTCGTCCGGGCGCTCGAGGCCTTGCCGCCCAAGGAGCGGGAAGATCTCCGCCGCCGCCTGCACGAGCGCTACCGCGGGGAGCGGGGGCCCAAGGCGTGCCGGTGGTACGAGTGGAACTGGCGGGCGGGGCGGGCGGGGAGGGCGCTGGAGTCGACGGGCCTCGTCGGCCCCCTCCCGCCGCAGGCCCCGCCGCCCCGCTGCGTCACCTTCTAAAGTGGGCGGGCGGACTCGGCGCCGATCAGCCGCTCTCGGCGAGCGCGAGGAGCTCACGCGGCCGGAAGTGATAGAGCAGCGTGCCCGCTCCCGCGACGGGACGCCCCTTGAAGTCCAGCCCCGCCACTCCGCTCTTCCGCATCTCGATCCGCACCGGGCCCCCGCGCGAGATGAGGGCGGCCTCCGCCTCGGACAGGAAGGGCTCGTGCCCGACGCACAGCACGGCGGCGTCCGCGGGGAGCCGGGCGAGGGCGGCAAGAAGATCGGCAAGCGTGGCACGGTCGCCCAGCGCGGGAGTTTCCTCGATGGCGGGGGCGCCGCCGTACACCGCGGCAATGATGTCGGCCGTCTGGCGGGCGCGCACGAGGGGGCTCGAGAGCAGCCGATCGAAGCGCACGCCCATGCGCCGGAGCGCGTCGGCCACCACCGCGTGCTTGCGCCGGCCCTTGTCGGAGAGCGGCCGCTGGCGATCGTCGGGCCACCGGCGGGGATCCGCCTCGCCGGCATGAGCATGACGCATGAGGATGAGCCTCATCGGCGCGGCGCCTCCATCCGGGAAAGGTGAACGGCGGGCCCGCGGCGCGGTGACCCCGGGCGAACGCGACGCTACTATCGGGGCGCCGCGCTGTCAACCAATGGCGGCCTCGCCGCCGGGGCGGAGCGTGGGTGTTATGCTGCGGCGATGCGATCGCGCTGGCTGCTCATCATCTTCGGCCCGGCGCTGTTCATGCTCCTGGGCAGTCTGGCGGCGATGGTGTTCCTCCCACACCCGGTACCCCGCACCGCCACCCCCGCCCAGCGCCTGTACCTTTCCAACTGCGCCACCTGTCACGGCGCCCGCGGCGACGGGTCCTGGCGGGCGACCGTCTTCCTCATGCGGCCCGGCGATCTCACCGACGCGCGCAGGATGGACGCGCTCAGCGACGAGTACCTCTACACCCTGATCAAGAACGGGGGCGCCGCCTTGGGCAAGCCCGGCATGCCCGCGTTCGGCTATCACTTGAGCGACGAGCAGATCCGCGAGCTGATCCGCTATCTCCGGACGCTGCCGCGGCGTTGAACCTGGACTCCACGGCCGCCATCTGGTAGAAACGGAGCCAATGCGCCGAGCCGCTGGCCCCCGTCCCGCCGGCCGCTTCACCCTGGTCGTCGCGCTCGGGACGGCATTGCTGCTCGCGCTCACCTCCCCGGCGCGCGCCCAGCAAAGTGAAGCCGACGTCTTCGTCGCCCAGGCCATTCTCGCGTACGAGGACCGCCGCTACGACGAAGCCCTTGCCTTCCTCCGCCAGGCCCTCGCCCAGGACCCCGACAACCTGGACGCGCTCTACTACACCGGCCTCACCCTGTTCGCCCAGCGCAAACCTGCGGAGGCGGTGGTCCCTCTGGAACGGGCGCGCCGGCGGGCCCCCAACGACCTCGCCCTCCTCTACCAGCTCGGCGTGGCCTATTTCTCGCTGAAGGACTACGACCGCGCGGAGGAGCCGCTCACCACCGTCTTCCGCGCGCAGCCCCAGGCGGACGGAGTGGGGTACTACGTGGGCTTCATGCGCTACCGGAAGCGCGACTACCGGGGCGCGCTGGAGGCGCTGCGCGCGGGGGCGTCCGACGATCCCGACATCCAGCAGCTCTCCCGCTTCTACGCGGGGCTCTCGCTCGCCGCCCTCGGAGAGCGCGATGCCGCGGTGGCCGAGGTGCAGGAGGCGCTGCGCATACAATCCACCTCCGCGCTGGCCGGCCCCGCCGAGCGCCTGCGCGACACCGTGCTCGCGCCTCGCCGGCGCGACCAGCGGCTGCAGGTCGAGCTCCGCGCCGGCCTGACCTATGACACCAACGTGATGGTGCTCCCCAACCCCAGCCACGACCCCATCGCGGAGGCGACGCGGGAGAGGCGGGACGAGCAGTCGAGCTTGGGCGAGCTCTTCAGCGCGCGGTTCGAGTACACCTTTCTTCGCACCGGCCCCTGGGAAGCCAGCGTCGGGTACCAGTTCTTCCAGCTCATCTACAACGATCTGCCGAGCTTCAATATCCAGAGCCACCTGGGCACCGTGGCCGGCTCCTATACCGGTAAGGTCGGCGACATGCCCTGGCAAGCGGCGGTGTCCTACGCCTACGACTACACGACGCTCGACGACGACGAGTTCCTCCAGCGGCATACCGTGGGGCTGGTCGGGGTCCTGGTGGAGGGGCCGGTGAACCTCACCGCGCTGCAGTTCCGCTACCAGCACAAGGATTTCTCCAACAAGGGCACCCTCCTGGCCTCCGACGTCCGCGACGCCAACAACTGGATGGGGGGGGTGCTTCACGTCTTTCGCTTTGCGGGCGACCGGCACCTGGTACGGGTGGGCTATCAGCTCGACGCGGAGTACGCGACGGGACTGCCTTTCAACTATCTGGGCCATCGGGCCATCGTGGGCGGCCAGTACACCCTGCCCTGGTGGGGCACCCGCCTCCGCTACGACTTCGACGTCCACTTCCGGGACTACCAGCACTTCAGCGCGATCTTCCCCACGAACTCGCCCACCAAGAAAGAGCGCGCGGACGTGGAGCAGACTCACGTCGTGCGCATCGAGCAGCCGCTGCCGGCGGGCTTCACGCTCGCTGCGGAATATCAGGGAATCATCGCGAAGTCGAACCTGCCCATCTTCAGCTACAACCGCAGCGTGCTTTCGCTGATCCTGTCCTGGCAGTACTAGCGCCACGTCGTACCACAGCTCACGCCGGACGGCCGTGCGCACGACGCCCTCCCGCGCTACTGGATCTTCTGGATGTCGACGAGGAGGAGCCGGTCGGCGGTGGTCCGGACGGTGAGACGCACCCGATCGCCGGGTTTGAGCTGGGCGCGGTCGATCAGCTCCTTGGACTCCGCCATGAACACCATGGAATTCATCTCGTCCATGACCCCGGGGATGCGCTCGTGGCGCACGGAGATCATGAGGTCGGTGAGGCGAATCTCGTGGACGCCGCTGACGCGGTGGAGGCCCTGCCCCGGGAACGCCGCCCGGTAGGCACCCCAGATGCCCGCCGCGAAGGCGGCGAGGAGCACGACGAAGAGGAGGGGGGCGACCCAGCCGCGCACCTGCGCCATCGCTATCGTTCCCGCGGTCGCCCGGTCCTCGCGCACGATCCCGGGGACCGCCGCGGGAGCAGCGGCGGAGCGGCCGCCGGCACGGGTCCCATGCGGCGGCGGCGTGCCGCCGGGCCGCTAGTACTCGAGGTCGCTCTTGGGCTGGATCTTCCCGGACAGGTGCTCGGCGGTGAGAATCCAGTCGCCGCCGCACCCTTCGTTGAATACCCACTTGGCGTGCTGATAGGCGCTGCCGAAGGTGACCAGGAGGACGCCGACGCTCGCGACGACGCCGGCCGTGCAGATGATGACCTTGCCGGGCACGTAGATGACGTTCATCATGCCCGCCGCCACCGCGTCGCCCCCCGTGGGCTCCACGGAGCCTGACGGCGGCTCGCTCAGAATCGAGCTCTGCGACTGCTGCATGGGACCCTGCGCGCCGGCGGTCCAGCTCGCGAACGGCCCGGCGAGGACCACGGTGAAGGCTACGAGCGCGCACAGCGAGCGGGGGAAGATCGTCATGAATTTGCCCTCCTGGAACTATGGTAGCAAAGCAAATGACGCTATCACAAGACATCCGGACGGCCCGGCGACGCCCACAGCCCCTAGAGGCGTGGCACGGATACCACACAGGATGCAGCCACCCCCCAACCGCCCCCCCCAACCGCCCTCGAGGTGCGGACACCCCGCCCCGGTGCTAGAATCCCGGTCGGATGGCCCGCAACGGCCGCCTGAAGGACACACGCCTGATCGATAAAGGAGCACGCCTATGAAGATCGTCCGGTTCTCACAGAATGGGCACGCGCCCCGGCTAGGCTGCTTCGTGGACGGAGACCGCGTGATGGATCTCGCCGCCAGCGGGGCCGCCTATCTCGGCTCCCGCGGGGTCGTACGCGCGGAAGCCATCGCAGACGCGCACTTCCCGCAGAGTACGCGCGGATTCCTGGAGGGCGGCGCCGCCAGTCAGGACATGCTGGTGGCGATGCTCGATGCCTCCAAGGGCGGTAAGTTCGCCGCCATCACGCACCCCGCGGGCGCGGTGCGGCTGCACGCCCCCATCAACGACCCCGGCAAGTTCATCTGCATCGGGCTCAATTACAAGGACCATGCCGCGGAGACCAACAACCCCGCCCCCAAGCAGCCACCGGTGTTCCCCAAGTGGGCCAACACCATCATCGATCCGGGCGAGCCCATCCTGCGGCCCCGGGGCGAGAAGACCCTGGACTGGGAGGTGGAGCTGGGGGTGGTGATCGGACGCACCGCGCGCTTCGTCTCCCAGGACAAGGCGCTCGACTACGTCTACGGCTACACCATCGTCAACGACGCCAGCGCTCGGGACTTCCAGTTCCACACCACGCAATGGGGCGCGGGCAAGGTGGGCGACACCCTGGCGCCGGTGGGCCCATACATCGCCGACCGCGCGGAGATCCCGGATCCCCACGTCCTCGACCTCAAGACCTGGGTCAACGGCTCGCTGATGCAGAACGGGAACACCCGGAACTTCATCTTCGACGTGCGCTACGTGATCATGTACCTGACGAGCATCATGACGCTGGCGCCGGGGGACCTCATCGCCACCGGCACCCCGGCCGGGGTGGGCTTCTCGCGCAAGCCGCAGGTCACGCTGCAACCCGGCGACACCGTGAAGCTGGAGATCACCGGCCTCGGCACGCTCGAGAATCCCGTCAAGGACGCGTAGGAGGTCCGCCATGGCGGTCAAGGCGCTCCTCCATTACGCCCTCGAGGTGCCGGATCAGTCCGTGGGCCAGCGCTACTACCGCGACTTCGGGCTCACCGAGACGGTCGGCGGCAATGTGGTACGGCTGCGGGCGCCGCGGCAGCAGCACGACAACGTGCTGCTCTACGAGGGCCCGCGCAAGCGCCTCCATCACCTCTGTTTCGGCGCGCCGGGCGGCGCCTTCGCGGAGACCCGCGAGGCCATGCGGCGCGCCGGCGTGGCGGAGGTCACTCCCCCGCGCGGGGTCCCCGAGGGCGGGATCTGGCTCCGCGATCCAGACGACCACCTCGTCAATATCCGCGACGAGGCGGCTCCCGCCGAGCCGGTGGATCCGCCGCTCACCCTCAACGGGCCTGGCTACGCGGCGCGGGTGGCGGTGCGCGGAGCGCCGGAGCGGACCGCCGGGGTCGCGCCGCGGCGGCTCGGTCATGTGCTGCTGTTCACCCCCGACATGCCGCGCCAGATGGACTTCTACACGCGGGTGCTGGGGATGCGTCTCTCCGATCGCTCGGGCGACGTGATCTCCTTCCTCCGCTGCACCCCCGATCATCACAACCTGGCCTTCCTCACCTCTCACGCCCCCGGCTTTCATCATGGGTCCTTCCAGGTGGGGAGCGTGGACGAGATCGGAATGGGCGCGGGGCAGATGGTCGACCGCGGTTGGCAGCCCGGCTGGGGCTTCGGCCGTCACGTCATCGGCTCGAACTTCTTCTACTACATCCGCGATCCGTGGGGGAGCTTCGCCGAGTACTTCTTCGACCTCGACGTGATCCCGGAGGACTGCGCGTGGGAGCCGCGGGACTGGCCGGGCGAGGATTCGCTGTACAGCTGGGGCCCGCCGGTGCCGCCCGATTTCGCCGAGAACAAGGAAGGGGCCGCGTGACCCTGGACCTCGACGCCCTCCACGCCCTCGTCATCCCGGGCACGAGCAAGATCGTCCTCTGCTCCCTCGACGGGCTCGGCGGCCTCCCCCGCCCCGAGACGGGAAAGAGCGAGCTCGAGACGGCCCGCATCCCCAATCTCCACGCGCTCGCCGCGCGCTCCGCGTGCGGGCTCCTGCGCCACGTGGCGCCCGGGATCACGCCCGGCAGCGGGCCTGGTCATCTCGGGCTCTTCGGCTACGACCCGCTCCGCTACCCGGTGGGGCGCGGCGTGCTGGAAGCCCTCGGCATCGACTTCGAGCTGCGGGACGGCGACGTGGCCGCGCGGGGAAACTTCTGCACGGTGGACGCGCAGGGGCGCATCACCGATCGCCGGGCGGGCCGCATCTCCACCGAGGTCTGCATCCGGCTCTGCGATCGCCTGCGGGGGATCCGCGTGGAGGGAGTCGAGCTCCTCGTCGAGCCGGTGAAGGAGCACCGTTTCGTGCTGGTGCTCCGCGGCGCCGGACTTTCCGGCCGTCTCACCGAGACCGATCCCCAGGCCACCGGCGTCCCTCCCCTCCCCGTCGCCGCCACCGCGCCGGAGGCCACCCGCACCGCCAACCTCGTCAACCACTTCGTGGAGGCGGCGCGGCCGCTGCTCGCCGATGCGGCGCCCGCCAACATGATTCTCCTCCGCGGCTTCGACCAGCGCCCGGAGATGCCGCGCTTCCCCGAGCTCTTCGGACTCCGCGCCGCCGCCATCGCCGCCTATCCCATGTATCGCGGCCTGGCCCGGCTGGTGGGCATGGAGGTGCTGAAAACCGGCGGGAGCTTCGCCGAGGAGGTGGCCACGCTCCACGAGCACTGGAGTGGCTACGATTTCTTCTTCCTCCATTACAAGGACACCGACAAGGCGGGGGAGGACGGCGACTTCGACGCCAAGGTGGCGGCGCTGGAGCGCTGGGACGCGCTGCTGCCGGAAATCCTCGCGCTCTCGCCCGACGTCCTCGTGGTCTCCGGCGATCACGCCACGCCCTCCATCCTGGCCGGGCATGGCTGGCAGCCGGTGCCCGCGCTCGTGGCGAGCGCCTACTGCGGCGGCGATCCCGTCACGCGCTTCACCGAGCGCGACTGCGCCGGCGGCACGCTGGGGCTCGTCCCCGCCCATGCCCTGATGCCGGTGGTGATGGCCAACGCGCTGCGCTTCACCAAGTACGGCGCCTGAGGCGGCACGCGCCTTCGGGGTTGCCGCCACCGGCGGCCCCCGGTATCATCGGTCCATCCGATGGGCCTGCGGCTGCGTCTCTTCTTCGTCCTCATCGTCCCGCTGACCCTTCTGGTCGGTCTCTACGCGGTGGTGCGCGTGCGCGATGAAGAGGCCCAGCTCCTCGCCGCCGAACAGCGCAATGCCTCGGTGGCGGCGCGCGCCATCCAGATCGCGGTGGAAAACGCGGTGCGCGACCGGCAGCTGGCCGACATCCGGCGCCTGCTCTCCGAGCTCGTCAACCGCCAGGAGCAGATCGACCGCATCCGCATCTTCGACAAGTCCCTCGCCCCCACGCTCGGGTCGGAGCCGGGCGCGGTGGGCGGCCCGGTGGCGGCGGAGCGCATCCAGCGCGTGATCACGCAGGGACGCGCGGAGGTGGTAGCGGAGGAGGGCGGCAGCGGCGACACCTTTTCCTACCTGATGCCGCTGCGGGGGCACAAGGGCGAGATGGTGGGCGCCATCGAGATCCTCTTCACCTCGCCGGGGGCGAAGGAGAAGCGCGAGCGCGCCACCCGTGACGTCATCATCCGGCTGGGTCTCCTCGCGCTGGGGCTGGCGGGGCTCACCGCCCTGGTGCTCTCGCGCCAGGTCCTGCGGCCGCTGTCGCGCCTCACGCGCTCGATCCGCGCCCTCGGCGAGGGAGCGCCGGGGCCGCCCCTGCCGGTGCAGCGGCGCGACGAGCTGGGCGAGGTGGCGGAGGCATTCAACCGCATGGCCGAGCAGCTCGACGGCGCGGGCCAGCGCCTGCTCCTCGAGAGCGACCGCGCGCTCGAGCTCGAGCACCAGCTCCGCCGCGCCGAGACGCTGGCGGTGGCGGGCAAGCTCACCTCCGGCATCGCGCACGAAGTGGGCACCCCGTTGAACATCATCTCGGGGCGCGCGGAGATACTCCTCAAGAGTCTCCCCGCCGATCATCCGGGTCGGCCGGACCTCGAGGTGATCGTGGGCCAGATCGACCGGATCTCCAACATCATCCGGTCGCTGCTCGACACCGTGCGCCAGCAGAAGCCGGAGATCCAGTCGGTGCCCATCCCGCCGCTGCTGCAGCGTCTGGTTCCGCTCCTCGACCACCTGGCGCGCCGGCGCGGCGTCACCATCGCCGCCAAGGCGGGGGAGCCCCTGCCCGATGTGGCCGCCGATCCCAATCAGGTGCAGCAGGTGCTCATCAATCTCCTGATGAATGCGCTCGAGGCCACGCCGCGGGGTGGCCGCATCTCGGTGGAGGCGTGGGCGTGTCCCAACGACGGCCGGCCCGGCGTGGCGGTGGCGGTGAGCGACACCGGCTCGGGCATTCCCAGCGAAGTGTTGCCCCGGGTCTTCGAGCCGTTCTTCACCACCAAGCCGCAGGGCCAGGGCACCGGGCTGGGCCTCTCCATCTGCCGGGACATCCTTCGTGAGCACGGAGGCACGCTCGCGGTGCAGAGCCGGAGCGGTCAGGGCGCCACCTTCACCGCCTGGATGCCGGTACACGAGGCGGCGGGATGAGTCCGCCCCGGGTGCTGGTGGTGGACAACGACCCGGAGATGCTCACCATGCTGCGGCGCCACCTCGAGGGCGAGGGGCTCGCGGTGGCCGGAGCGGCGGGCGGGCGCGAGGCCCTCGCCGTCATCGACCGCGCGGACTACGACGTGATCCTCACCGACCTCATCATGGACGACCTGGGCGGGCTGGAGGTCCTCGCGGCTGCCCAGGCGCGCACGCCCGCCCCACGCGTGCTGCTCATGACCGCGTTCGGCAGCCTGGAAACCGCCATCGAGGCCATGCGTCAGGGCGCCTACGACTACCTCACCAAACCCTTCAAGCTCGCGGAGGTCACCCTCGCCATCCGCCGCGCGCTGGACGACCAGCGGCTGCGCGCCGAGAACGCGCGGCTCCGCGCGGAGGTGGAACGGCAGCTCGGCCTCGAGCGTGTGGTGGGCCAGTCGCGCGTCATCCACACCCTGCTCGATCAGGTCCGGGCGGTGGCGGACAGCGACGCCTCCGTGCTCCTGCTCGGCGAGAGCGGCACCGGCAAGGAGCTGGTGGCACGCGCGCTGCACTGGTCGAGCAGCCGGCGCGCCGGGCCCTTCGTGGCGGTGAACTGCGCCGCGGTGCCGGAGTCCCTGCTGGAGTCCGAGCTCTTCGGCCACGAGAAGGGGGCGTTCACCGGCGCCGACCGGAAGCACGTCGGTCTCTTCGCGGCCGCACACGGCGGCACCCTCTTCCTCGACGAGGTGGGGGATCTCCCCCTGGCCATGCAGGCGAAGCTCCTGCGCGCGATCCAGGAAAAGGCGGTGCGCCCGGTGGGGGGAGCCGAGCTACTACAGCTCGACCTGCGGCTGGTCACCGCGACCAATCGCGATCTCGTTGCGCTGGTGCCGGAGGGAAAGTTCCGCGAGGACCTCTACTACCGACTCGCCGTCATCCCCATCCGGCTGCCCGCGCTGCGCGAGCGCGCGGAGGACATCCCGTTGCTCGCCGAGCACTTCCTCCGCGACGCGGAGAGGCGGCTGGGCAAGCAGCTGGCCGGCTACGCCGCCGACGCGCTGGCGTGGATGCGGGAGTATCGCTGGCCGGGCAACGTGCGGGAGCTGGAGAACGTGGTCGAGCGCGCGGCCGTGCTCGCCGCCGGCCCCATCGTGACGCTCGCCGACGTCCGCACCGAGTTCAGCGTGGAGCCGGCCGCCTCCGCGCTGCGTCCCACTCTCGACGAGCTGGAGCGCCAGTACATCCGGCGGGTGCTCGACGAGGTCGAGGGCGACAAGCAGGCCGCGGCCAAGATCCTCGGCGTCTCCGTGCGCACGCTCCAGCGGAAAGAGAAAGAGCTCTAGCGCACCGCTTCGATGGCCCGCCGCAGCCCGTCGAGCATCCGGTCGATCTCCTCGCGGGTGACGTTGAGCGCGGGCATGAACCGGATGACGTCAGGCCGCGGGGCGTTGAGCAAGAGGCCCTGATTCTCCCAGCCGGAGTGCTTCTCCAGCGTGTCCCGCGCATAGGCCACCACCGCCGGGGCGATCTCGACGCCGAGATCCAGCGCCCGCAGGAGACCCCATCCCCGCTCGTGCGAGAGCCCGAGCCGATCGACCATCGTCGTCAGGCGAGCAGCCAGGTACTGTCCCGACTCCGCCACCCCCTCCAGGAAGCCCGGGGCCAGGATCTGCTCCAGCACCGCGGCCCCCACCGCCGTCATGAGGGGACTGCCGTTGAAGGTGCCGCCCTGCTCGCCGTGCTCGAACACCGACGCCGCCTCGGTGGCGCAGAGCGCGGCGAGCGGGACGCCCGCGCCCAGGCCCTTGCCGAGGGTCATGATGTCCGGCGCCTCGTCCGCGCTGCGCGCGAAGTGCTGGTACGCGAATAGACGGCCGGTGCGGCCGATGCCGGTCTGCACTTCGTCCACGATGAGCAGACAGCGGTGCCGCCGGGTCAGCGTCCGTAGCGCCCGGAGGAACTCGACGGTGGCCGGCACCACGCCGCTCTCGCCCTGCACCGGCTCCAGCATCACCGCCGCGGTCCGCTCGCCGATCAACGCCTCCACCGAGGCAAGGTCGTTCAGCGTGGCCTTGGGAAAGCCGGGCACCTGCGGCGCGAACATGGTGTCCCAGCCGGGCTTGCCGCTCGCGGACATGGTGGCGAGGGTGCGCCCGTGAAAGCCGTGGTCGAAGGTGATGATTTCGTAGGCACCGCCCTTGAAGCGCCGGCCCCACTTGCGGGCCAGCTTGATGGCGCCCTCGTTGGCCTCCGCCCCCGAATTGGTGAAGAAGCACCGCCGAAAGTCGGAGTGCTCGGCGAGCAGGCGCGCCAGCTTCAGCGACGGCTCGTTGTAGAAGGCGGGGCTCGGCGTGATGAGCGTCCGGGACTGCACGGCCAGCGCCTCCACCACCGCGGGCGGGCAATGCCCCAGGCAGTTGACCGCCCAGCCCTGGACAAAGTCGAGGTAGCGCTTGCCGGCATGATCGGTGAGCCAGGACCCGCGGCCCTCGACGAAGACGATCTCCGGCCGCTCGGTGATCTCCATCAGGGGTCCGAAGTCCATCACGCCTCCTTCCGGAGCGCCGGCCGTGCCAGTGCCGCGGTGAGCCGGCGGGCCAGGGCGCGGGCGGCCCGTTCACTGGGGGTGGCAATGAAGACCGTGTCGTCGCCGGCGAGAGCTCCCACCGACTCCGGCAGTGCCGCCTCGTCGAGCGCGCGGGCCACCGGCGCGGCCGCCGCCGCCGGCGTCTTGAGCACCACCAGGGTGCTCGCCGCCCGTACGGAGAGCACGAAGCCCCTGAGCGTGCGGCCGAGCCGCGCCTCGCGCCGGGGCCCGGGCACGAAGCGCGTCGCCGCGGCCTCCGCCGCCACGTAGCCCCGCGGCGTCTTGGCCAGGCCCAGATCGCGCAAGTCGCGCGAAAGCGTGGGCTGGGCCACGGTGAGGCCACGCCGGCGCAGGAGGCGCTGGAGCTGGGTCTGGGAGCGGACGGGGACGGCGCGGATCAAGCCCAGGATGGTCTGGTGACGGCGCAGGGGTCGAGGGTCTGAATGTTCATTCATAGGAATGCATAATCATGCATCCCGGCCGCCGCGTCAAGCCCTCCACGAAATTCCTCCAAACGGAGGGAGAAACTGCGAGATCGTGGATCCGTCCGGGGGTGTATCCTAACGAAACGCATGGCACGTCTCCCGCGCCTGCTCACCGCCGGCGGCTTCGCTGCCCTCATTGTCCTCGGCTGGGCGACCGCGCCCATCGACCCGGGCCCGCCCCTGGCCATGCGTGCACCGGAAGACGTGACGCCCGCGGTGACCGCCGCCGAGGAAACGCTCCTCCGCCCCCGCGAGACGCTGGAGGCGGCCCTGGTCCGGAGCGGGTTCGCCCGGACGGAGGCGGGCGAGGTCATCGGCCTCCTGCGTGGCACGGTGGACATGCGCCGCCTCCGCCCCGGCGAGCGTCTCAGCGTCTCGCGCGGCCCCGACGACGTCCCCGTGGCGGCCATCTACTGGCGCTCGCCGGTCGAGCGCTACGAGCTCACCCGCGGGGAGGCCGGTTGGGCGCTCCGCGCGGTACGGGTGCCGGTGGACACGCGCATCGTGGCCGTCGCGGGCCGCCTGACGGACTCGCTGTTCGCCAGCATGGAGCGAATCGGCGAAGGACCCGCGCTCACCGCCGCCGTGGTCGGTCTCTTCGAGTGGGACTTCGACTTCGCCGCCGACTCGCTGCCCGGCGACCACTTCCGGCTCCTGGTGGAGAAGCGGTACGCCGAGGGTGACTTCCTCGGCTACGGCGAGATTCTCGTCGCCCAGTACCGCTCCAGCGGCCGCGGGCGGCTGACCGGCGTCGGGTTCGCCGATGGCGACGGCCGCACGGCCTACTACGACGCCTCGGGCCGGTCGGTGCGGAAGATGTTCCTGCGGGCGCCGCTGGACTTCACCCGCATCACCTCCGGCTTCTCCCACGCGCGGCTGCATCCCGTACTCGGCGGCACGCGCCCGCACCTCGCCATCGACTACGGGGCCCCGACGGGCACGCCGGTGCGGGCGGTGGGGGACGGCACCGTCCTGATGGCCGGCTGGCAGGGGGGCAACGGCATCAGCGTGACGGTGCGCCACGCCCGCGGCTACGAGACCATGTACAACCACCTGTCGGCGGCGCTGGTCCGTGCCGGCGAGCGCGTGCGCCAGCGCCAGGTGATCGGTCGCGTGGGCGCCACCGGGCTCGCCACCGGCCCGCACCTCGACTACCGCGTGAAGAAGGACGGTCGCTGGGTCAATCCGCTGGGCGAGAAGTTCATCCCGGGCGAGCCGGTATCCGCGCGTCGACGCGGCGCTTTCGACCGCCACCTGCAGACGCTCCTCGAGCACCTCGAGCGCGAAGCTCCGCTCGCGGCCGACGGGGCCCGGTCCTGACTTCGCGCTGAGGCCGCCGCGACAAGTTGTCGCGTCAGCGACAGCTTGTCCGGTAAGTCCTACCTAGGGGTCGTCACTACCCGCTGACATGGCGATTCTAAGTATCCGTCGTTGTGGATCTTTCGTTGGGGACTGAACTCCAAAGCGCTGGCGCGAGCATTGCAGCCCCTTTTCCGCCATGCGAGATGGTAAGGGTACGAGCGTGCGCGCCACCCATCCCTTCCACCTCACCGGCTGTCCACACCTCACCGCGTGATGGCCACCGCAACCGCGGAGCGCGACCTGCCGCGCGGAGCCCCTTCGGCACGCACCATCATGGTGGTGGAGGACGATCCCGGCATGCGCGCGGTGCTGCGCGATGTGCTCACCGACGCGGGCTTCCAGGTGCACGAGGAGCCCGGACCCGAGCGGGTACCCGCCGCGGTGGAGCGCATCCGGCCTCGGGCCATCGTCCTCGACCGGGAGATGCCGGGGGGCAACGGGACCGAGTTGCTCGCCACCCTGGGGCGCCGGTATCCCGGCATCCCCGTACTCGTCATCACCGCCTTCGGGGGCGCAGCGGTGCGCGCGGAGGTGATCCGTGCCGGTGCCGCCGGCTATCTGGAGAAGCCGTTCCGCATGGCCATGCTGCTGGACACGCTGCACGCGATCACCGGACCACGCGCGGCGGCGTTAGGAGCTTCTGATGCCTGATCTCGCGCGTTTGCCTAGTCCCTCGCCCCCGCTAGGCGCTCCGGCGAGTCTGGCTCACCGAGGAGGAAGAGGGGGGCTCAATCCCTATGATTTGGATGGCACCGCGGAGCGGCTCGGCGCCGCCATCGCGATGCCGGAGCCGCAGCGGCGAGGGCGCATGACGCGCCTTCGCGAGCGCGTGCTCGGGTGGAATATCTATCGCTGGGTGGGCGAGGTGCTCGGCACCGTGCTGCGCCTGCCCGATCCGGAGGTGATCTCATGAGAGCTCCGTCGTCCCCCGCCCTGCTCGCCACGGAAGTCCGGGAGGCCGCGCGGGAGCGCGGCGCCCTCCTCATCATGGCCGATTTCGACGGCACCCTCGCGCCCATCGCGGACACGCCGGGCGAGGCGCGCCTGGCCCCGACCGCCCGCAAGGTCCTCGCGCGGCTGGCCACCGCGCCGGGCGTCGGCCTCGCGGTGATCTCCGGACGCGATCTCACCGACATCAAGACCCGGACGGATCTGCCCGACATCATCCATGCCGGCTGTCACGGCCTCGTCATCGAGGGACCGTCGATGGGCTTCACCCATCTGCAGGCGGCGGAATGCCGCCAGATCCTCAAGGGCCTCGCCACCGACCTCACCGAGCGACTGAGCGGGCTCCGGGGGGTGGAGGTCGAGCCCAAGGAGTTCGGCGTCGCCGTTCACTATCGCCGCGCGTATCCCTCGGATCTCGCCGAGGTCTTCTTCCAGGTGGAGGAGGCCCGCGAGGCGCATGCTCCGCACCTCACCACCCGTCCGGGCAAGAAGGTGCTCGAGCTGGTGCCGAACGTGCCCTGGAACAAGGGTGAGTGCGCGCTGTGGATCCGCGATCGCTGGGCGCGCACGCAGTCCCTCGATCCCGCCGTGGTCTATCTCGGCGACGACGAGACCGACGAGAGCGCGTTCCAGGCTCTCCGCGGCAAGGCCCTCACCGTTCGCGTCGGCTCCGGGCATCGCGGCAGCCGGGCCGCGCGGTGGGTCACCGACGTGTCTGCCGTCCATCGCTTCCTCGCCGCCCTGGCCCCGCCGGAGACAGCGGAGGGCGAGGGGCGGGAGACGCCGCGCGCCGCCACCGGCGAAGCCCCGCGGGTTGCCGGCCCGGAGTCTGCCTGACGCCGGACCTCATCACGACGCGCGCTCGCGACCGGCTGGTCACCACGGTGGAGAAGGACAACAGCCAGCCTCGCCGCCGGTGAGATACTGGCGGGGTGCTTCGCCGGACCACGGGCTCGAGTCTCTGCTATCGCTGCGGCCGTTTGAACCGGGTGGACGCGGAGCGCTGCTTCTACTGCGCCGCCCCGCGGCCCGGCCTCTGGGGCTGGGGGCATCTCCTCGGGCGAGTGGGGGCGGAGCTCGACCTCGCCCGCCTGGTCACCGTGGTCTGCGTGGTCGTCTACGTGGCCTCGCTGGGCCTGGATCCCGGCGCGATGTTTCAGGGGCGCGGGCCGTTCTCCCTGCTGGCTCCCAGCCACGGCGCGTTGCTCGCGCTGGGCATGACGGGCGCGCTGCCGTGGGAGGCCGGCCGCTGGTGGACGCTGCTCACCGCCATCTATCTCCACGGGAGCCTGCTCCACGGCCTCTTCAACGTGCTGTGGATCCGGCAGCTCGCTCCCGCGGTGGAGGAGGTGTACGGCCGGCCCCGCGCCTTCCTGCTTTTCACCGCGAGCGGCGTGGCGAGCTTCGTGCTCTCGAACGCGCTGGGTATCGGCTTCACCATCGGCGCCTCCGGCGCGGTGTTCGGGCTCCTGGGCGCGATGGTCCAGTTCGGGCGGAGCCGCGGCGGAACCTACGGGGTGGCGGTGGTCCGCCAGTACTGGCAGTGGGCGCTCGTGCTCTTCGTGATGGGCTTCCTGATGCCCGGCGTGAACAATGCCGCGCACGCGGGCGGCTTCGTGGGCGGCATGCTGGCCGGGCTGCTCCTCGGACACACCGGCACGCGGCCGGAGCGCCCCTGGCATACGCTCGCCGCGGGGCTGACGGCGCTGCTGACCTTCGCCGGCTTCGCCCTCTCGCTCTGGACAACCTTCGGCGCCTGAAGCACGGCCGCGCGCGCTAGGCTCGGGCCGCCGCCTCGCTGCGAAACGCGGCGATCTGCTCCGGCAGGCCGAACACGCGTACCCGATCGCCCGCGCGGAGAGTGGTCTCCGCCGAGGGGTTCACCACCGTGTCCCCTTCCGCGTGCGTGATCGCCACCACGGTGACTCCCAGCCGCTCGCGGATGCGCGCCTCGCGCAGCGACTGGTCGGCGAGCGCGCCGGGGCCGAGGGAGATGTCGGCCAGCTGGGGCAGGTGGTCGCGGGTGGACACGTCCGCGGCCGCGCCCAGGACCATGGCGCGGTGGAACCGGTCGAGGTAGGCGAGCACGCGGTCCTGCGGCAGCGCCAGCCGTCGCAGCGCGTGACGGATCAGGGTGGCGGCGGCTTCCACCTCGGGCTGAATGATCTCGGTGGCCCCCGCGCGGAGCAGCGCGTCGAGGGCGGCGGGGTCGTGGGAGCGCACGAGGACGGGCGCGTCCTGGTTGAGCGTCCGCACGTTCCGTACCACCATGTTGGCGCGATCGATCTCGGGTAGCGCAACCACCACCAGGGTGGCCCCGGCCGTGCCCGCCCGCTCGAGCACGCGCCGCCGCGTGGCGTCGCCGAAGACGCAGGGCACTCCCCGCTCCCGCAACCCTCGGATGATTCCCGCGTCGGGCTCGATGACGATGTAGGGCTGCTTGAAGCTGTCGAAGGCCTCGCCGATGGCGCTCCCCACCCGGCCGAAGCCGCAGAGCACGACGTGATTGGCGGGCGGCCCCGCATCGGCCGCCCGCGCCCGTCGGAAGCCGCCCCGCCCGAGCCGGAGGCGGCCGATCCAGCCGGGCCCCACGCGCATCAGCGCCGCATTGATCAGGATGGTGAGGAGGGAGGCGGCCAGAATGGCGCTGTAGATGTCATGGCCCACATGGCCGGCGTCCCGCGCCACCTGGACCAGGACGAACGAGAACTCGCCGATCTGGGCCAGGCCCACGCCCACGAGGGCCGCGATGGACAGCGGTTCTCCGAACAGCCAGACCACCCCCGCCCGGATCACCGCCTTGCCCACCACGATGAGCACGACGAGCACGGCCAGAACGGCCAGGTTGTCGAGCACGGAGCGCGGATCGATGAGCCCGCCCACGGTGACGAAGAAGAGCGCCCCGAAGGTATCGCGCAGCGGCAGCAGGCGCGCCAGGGTCTCGTGCGCGTAGTCCGATTCGCTGATGATGAGCCCGGCGAGGAAGGCGCCCAGCGCGAGCGACAGCCCCACCGCCTGGGTGAGGGCGGCGGTGCCGAGCCCGATCGCGAGCGCGACCAGGAGGAAGAGCTCGGCACTCCGCATCCGCGCCATCCGGTTCAAGACCGGGGGAACCACCCGCGATACCAGATAGAGGAAAGGGATGAGGATGATGGCGGCCTTGCCCAGCGCGAGCGCGATGGCGACGAAGCGCCCGGGCTCGAGCTCGCCCAGGCTGGGCAGCAGCACCATGAGGGCCACCGCGGCGAGATCCTCCACGAGGGACAGCCCCATCATGATGCGCCCGTGATGGGAGTGCAGCTCGCCCCGGTCGAGCAGGAGCCGCGCCAGCACCATGGTGCTGGACACCGAGATCACGACCCCCACCGCCAGGCTGGGCAGCACGCCCCAGCCCAGCAGCACGCCGGTGCCGGTACCCATGGCGATGAAGAGGAGCACCGCCAGCGGACCTCCCAGCAGCGCGATCCACTTGACTCGCATGAGGTCGCGCACCGAGAACTCGAGACCGATGGAGAACATGAGCAGCACCACGCCGATTTCCGCGAAGAGGTCGAAGGAGCGGGGATCGCTGACGGAGGGGCCCGGCGTGAAGGGGCTGATGAGCAGCCCGCCGAAGACATAGCCCAGAATGAGCGGCTGACGGAGCGCCCAGGCCAGTGAGCCCCCCACCACCGCGGCGAGGAAGACGAATGCGAGGTCGCCGAAGACCTGGGGATCCGAGACCATGGAGGCAATCTAGCATGCACATCGCGGCCCTTCTCTCGCCTCTCGCGCGCCCGGACGGAGCTCCGGGTGCGCGGAGAGGGCGGGGCGACGGGCCGGGGGCTTGCCGCCCCCCTCCGATTGGGTTAGACCTGACCTGCAGGACAGCCGACCCGCAAGGAGATCACGCATGCCGGTACGCGCGAAAGGCAAGGCCCCTGCCGCCGCCTCGGTGGGAAGTCAGATCAAGGAGCTCGAGGCGCGGCTGGCCCAGCTCGAGACGATGCTGGCCGAGCTGCGGTCCGAGGCCGGGAGCTCGAGCGGCGCGACGCGCATCCGCCTGGAGGGCGTGGCCGAGGCGGTGGCCGAGCGGATTGCCGCCACCAAGGCGACGCTCGGCGACTCCGTGACCCGTGTAGGCCGGGCGCTGTCGAGCTCGCGGGAGCGCGTCGAGCGCGAGGTTTCCGTGTTCACGCGCGGTTTCCGCGCCGGCGTGCGCGCGGGCCGGGCGGCGTACCGAGCGAAGAAGCGGGGGTAGAATTCGCTTGGAGGCCTCCCGCGGGAGGCCGACAATACCCTGATGCGCTACGTCCTCCTCTGCCCCGACGATCTCCTCGAGCACCTCGCCGCCGGCACCACCTTCCCGGGCGACGCGCCGGTGTATCTCGTGTCGAGGCCCGCGCTGCGGGGGCGCCTGACCCGGGCGGGCGCCTCGGTGGTGGCCGGCGATCCCACGGATCCCGACGCCTACCGGAAGGCGGCGAAGCACCATCGCGGCGCGGTGGTGGCGGCCACGCCCAAGTCCCGCCTGGCCCGCGCGGTGGCGGCCGCGCGCGAGGCCTTTCCGGACGGGCCCGTGCTCGCGGTGACGGATGACGGGCGCGCGGTGCCGGGGGCCACCGTTGTGCCCCTCGGCGCCCTGGGAGAGTCGCTCATTCGCCCCGCGCTCGACCGGGCCTGCGGCCGGGCGCGAGTGGAGCGGATCCGCGAGCACTTTGCTGCCGCCGAGCGGGTACTCATCCTCATGCAGGACGACCCGGATCCCGACGCCATCGCCTCCGCCCTCGCCCTGAAGACCTTGCTGGGCCGCACGCGGACGTCCGCGCCGCTCTGCACCTTCGGCACCATCACGCGGCCCGAGAACGTGGCCATGTGCAAGATCCTCGAGATCGAGGTCGAGGAGATCAGCGCACGGGAGATCGACCAGTTCGACCGCGTGGCCATGGTGGACGTGCAGCCGTCGTTCCTCGAGGAGCGCTTCCCCGACGTGGACCTCGTGATCGACCATCACCCGGTGGAGCGGCCCATCAAGACGCACATCAAGGACGTGCGTCCCGCCTACGGCGCCACCTCCACCATCCTGGTGGAATACCTCCGGGCCGCCGACGTGAAGATCAGCCAGCGGCTGGCCACCGCGCTGCTGTACGGGATCAAGTCCGACACGCTCGGCCTGGAGCGCGGCGGCACCAAGGCCGACCTCGACGCCTTCGCGTACCTCTACCTCCTCGCCAACCACAATGCCCTGCGCCGCATCGAGCGGCCGGAGCTGTCCGACACCGCCCTGGACGTCCTCGCCCAGGGCCTGGCCCGGCGGCGGGTCCTCCACGGCGTCTTCTTCTCCCACCTCGGATCGGTGGCGGTGGCGGACCTCGTTCCGCTGTTCGCCGACTTCGGGCTGCAGGCCGAGGGCGTGGAGTGGTCGGTGGTGTCGGGCGTGGTGGGCGCCGAGGTGCACATCTCCATCCGCAACGTGGGCTATGTCAGGAGCGCGGGCGAGGTCGCGCGGGCGGCCTTCGGGGATCTGGGCTCCGCCGGCGGCCACCGCACCATGGCCAAGGCGGTGATCCCGCTCGCACGCCTCGGCGGCGAGGATGGGCGTGCCATCCAGGACCGCGTGGTCCAGCGTTTCCTGCGGGCGCTGGGCGGCAACGGCAAGGGGTGACCGGCGATGGTGGTCGTCTACCTCCTCCTGGTGCTGATCGGCGCGGCCACCGCCATCTTTGCCATCCAGAACACCGACCCGGTGGTGATCCGATTCATCAGCTGGCGCGTGGAGGGGATGCCGCTGGCCCTGGTGATCCTGCTCTCGGTGCTGGTGGGACTCTTCGTCGGCTCCACCGTGGGGCTGATCCAGCAGTTCCGGCTCCGCGCCCGGATCCGGCATCTCGAGCGCATGCCCCCGCCGAGCCCGCCACCGGCTCCGGCGCCGCCGCCACCCCCGTGAGATGGAGCACACCACCGCGAAGCTCGGCGAGACCATTCGCGACCTCCTCGAGGGAGGGCGGCACGAGCGCCTCGCCCAGATCCTGGAGGAGGCGCACGCGGCCGACATCGCCGCCGCCCTCCGCGACCTTCCCCTCGTCGAGCAGGTCACGCTCTTCCGCCTCCTGAACCGCGAGCAGGCGGGCGCGGTGCTGTCGGAGCTGGACGATCAGCCGCTACTCGAGCTGGTGCGGGCCCTGGACGAGGCCGAGATCTCCGGCATCCTCGACCGCATGCAGCCGGACGATGCGGCCCAGGTCATCGAGGAGCTCCCCGACGAGCAGGCGGAGAAAGTCCTCGACCTCATGAAGGAGCAGCAATCCGAGGACGTCCAGGAGCTGCTCGAGTACCGGGAGAAGACCGCCGGGCGCATCATGTCGCCCGACGTGCTCGCCGTCCACGAGTATGCCGCCGTGGCCCAGGCCATCGACCATGTCCGCAAGGCCCCCACCGCCGAGTCGGCCCACTACCTCTATCTGGTGGACGATCACGACCACCTCGTCGGCGTGCTGCCGCTGCGGCGTCTCCTCACCGCGGATCCGTCCACCCCCATCCGGCTCCTCGCCCAGGAGGACGTGGTGACGGTGACGCCGGACACCGATCAGGAGGAGGTCGCGCGCCTGGTCGCGAAGTACGACATCGTGACGCTCCCCGTGGTGGACCGGGACCACCGCCTCCTCGGCGTCATCACCGTCGACGACGTCATCGACGTCATCCGCGAGGAGGCCACCGAGGACATCCAGCGGCTGGCCGGCGCCGCCGGCGACGAGACCGTCTTCGACCCGCCCGCGGTGGTGTTCCCCAAGCGCCTGCTCTGGCGGTTCATCAATCTGGCCACCGCCATCCTCGCCGCCTCCGTCATCGGCCTCTTCGAGGGCTCCATCAAGTCGCTCGCCACCCTGGCCATCTTCATGCCCATCGTGGCTTCCATGGGGGGCATCGGCACCACGCAGACCGCCACCGTGGTCGTGCGCGGCCTCGCCCTGGGCGACATGACCTCGGCGCATCTCTGGCGCGTGCTCAAGAAGGAGCTCTGGCTCGGCCTCACCACCGGCGCCGCCAACGCGGTGGTCATGGCGGCGATCGCCTACGTGTGGAAGGGGCAGCTCCTGCTGTCCCTGATCATCGGCACCGCGCTGGTCTTCAACATGCTGGTGGCTGCGGTGGTGGGCGTCACCATACCCATAGCGCTCAAGACGTTTCGGATCGACCCCGCCATTGCCTCCAGTGTTATCATCACCACATTCACGGATGTCTGTGGCTTCTTCTCCTTCCTCGGGCTTGCCACCCTGCTCATCACATTCCTCCTGTGATTCCGGGAGGTAAGAAAGCACTTGGCAAGCCCTTGGCGCGTATGTTAAACCTTCGCACGTTGGCCTGCGCCTCACCGGACCGACGGCACCAGGGAGGGCTGCGAGCGTGGACGTAGCGCTGGAAAAGCGGCAGGTCAAGCGAGCCTACAAGCTGTACGCGCCGGCGTACGATCTGGTCTTCGACTGGATTTTCCATCCCGGCCGTGAGGCGGCGGTCAGGCTGTGCGACATCCGTTCCGGCCACCACGTGCTCGAGGTGGGCATCGGCACCGGGCTCAACCTCCCGCTCTACCCGAAGTGGAGTCGCATCACCGGCATCGATCTCTCCGAGGAGATGCTGCGCAAGGCGCAGGAGCGCGTGCGCGAGCAGCATCAGACCAACGTGACGCTGCGGGCGATGGATGCCACCGTCATGGACTTCCCCGAGAACGAGTTCGATTCCGCGCTGGCGACCTACACCATCAGCGCGGTACCGGATCCGGTCGGCGTGCTCCGCGAGATGAAGCGGGTGGTGAAGCCGGGCGGCAGCATCGTGGTGCTCAACCACTTCCGCAGCGACCGGCGGATGGTGGGCCGCATCGAGGACCTGGTGGCGCCCGTCTGCACACGGCTGGGCTGGAAGTCCAATCTCTTGCTGGAGCCGCTCCTGGCCCGGGTCGGGCTCGAGCCAGAGATCTCCGCCAAGGTCAATCTCTTCAACGGCTGGCGCCTGATCAAGTGCATGAATCGGAAGTAGCGCGGGCCGCCGGCGGCCGCCCGCGCCGCTAGACCGATCCCTCCGAGCCGAGCGAGGGGAGGCGGGCATGGGCAGGATCGCCTGGCTCGCGGTCGCCATCGTCGTCGTCCTCCCGGCCATTCCCGCCGCCGGCTTGGCTCTGCGCACCGGCTTCTTCTTGACCGAATTCCTGTCCGACGGCCGCTGGCCCGCGCTCTCCGCCGTCACCGCCGAGCCCCGGGTACGGCCCCTCCCCGCGCGTGCCGGCGCGCGCGAGATCCCCGCCGACCTCTACGCGAGCGGCCATCCGGCCACGCGGCCCGGCCTCATCCTCGTCCACGGGCTCAGCGTCGAGGGCAAAGACGACGCGCGCCTCCGCGAGGCGGCGCGGCTGCTGGCCCGGGCGGGCTGGACGGTGGCGGTGCCGACGGTGGAGGGCCTCACGCGGCTGCGGCTGCGCCCGGAGGACGCGGACGCGGTGACGGCGGCGGGCCGGGCGCTGCGCGCCGAGGGCGTCCGCCCCATCGCCGTGCTGGCGGTGAGCGTGGGCGCGGGCCCCGCCCTGGCCGCCGCCGCGGATCCCGCGCTCGCCGGGGACGTCTCCGCGGTGCTCACCCTCGGGGGCTACGCCTCCGCCCGCGAGCTGCTGCGCCATACGTTGACCGGGGCGGGCGAACGGGAAGGACGCGGACGCCCGGACGAGAGCGCCATCGCGGCCTTCGTGACGGCGAACCCCGAGCTGATGGACGAGGCGGGCCGGCGGCTCGCGGGCAATCGTGACCCCGCCGCGGCGGACGCCCTCCTCGCCGAGCTGCCGGAGTCCACCCAGCGGCTGCTGGACGCGCTCTCCCCCGCGCGCTACGTGGAGGCCCTGCGCGCGCCGCTCTTCCTCGTGCACGGGCACGACGATCCCGCGGTACCGGTGTCGGAGAGCCGGCGGCTGGCGGAGAGGGCCGCGCGGGCGGGCCGCCCGGCGCGGCTCGCGATGGTGAGCTCGGTGGGCCACGTGGAGCCCGGAGCGGGCGGGCGCCTCGCCGAGCTGGCACGGCTCGGCGCCCTCTTCCACGCCTTCGCCGCTACTTCGGCCGGGCCAGTCCCATGAGGCTGACCGCATCACGCACGGGATCGTAGTCGGCGTCGTCAGCCTCGACGAAGCCGTCGATGTTGTAGATGTTCTTGAGCACCGCCGCGTGCTCGGGGCCCTTCATGGCGAGAAGCGCGCTCTTCACCCGCGCCACCGCGTCGGGGGGAAGTCCGGGCCGAGCGCAGATTCCCGCCTCGGGAATCGGCGGGGTCTCGCCCACGAAGGTCAGGCGGGCGATGAGAGCGGGATCCTTGAGCTCCAGCTCGGGGGACTTGTCGAAGGACGCCGCGGCGTCCACCCGGCCCTGGATGAGCGAGCGCAGCGCCGAGTCGTGCGTCCCGGCGAAGAGGGCCTCCTTGAAGAAGGTCTTGGGATCGCGGTCGCGCACCAGTCCCTGCTTGATGAGGAGCATCATCGGGTAGATGTAGCCCGAGCTCGACGCGGGGTCCACGAAGGCCACCGTCTTACCGCGCAGGTCCTCCACGCGCTGGATGCCGCTGTCCCGGCGAACGTAGAAGCGCGCGGTATAGGCGGTCTTGCCCTGCCAGATGTCGCGAACCAGGATGAGGCAGCCCGCCTCGCGGTGGGCGAGGACGTAGCCCACCGGATGCACGAAGGCCAGATCCACGCGGCGGCTCCGCAAGGCCTCCACCACGCCCGCGTAGTCAGACGCCACCTGCGCGCGCATCGGCACGCCTGAGAGGCGCGTGATGGTCCGGACGAAGGCGTCGCCCGCCTCCTGGAGGGCGGCGGGATCGCGCGACGGAGTGAGCGCCATCGTGAGCGGGGCGTCGGCCGCCCGCGCGGCCGCGAGGGGGAGGAAGCTCCCCGCTCCCGCCAGGGCGAGTCCCAGCGCGACGGGGAGGAGCGCGGCGAGCAGAACGAGCCCGCGCCGGCGGCTCACCGGGCGGACACGTCCCCGCGCGCGGCGGCCGACTCATCGTCCCGGCGTATCCCCCACCCGGCCAGCCGCGCCAGGAGGGTGTTCCGGTGCACGCCGAGACTGCGGGCGGCTCGGCTCTGGTTCCAGTTCTCCCGCTCCAGCGCCCGCAGGATGTACACCTGCTCGAAGCGGTCGCGCGCTTCCTTGAGCGACAGCGCCGCCCCCGCGCCCGGCCCGCGCGCGGGCTCGTCGTGGATGGCCAGGTCGAGCGGAAGATCGTCGAGGCGGATCACCGCGCGGGTGGCCAGGGCCACGCTGCGCTCGATCACGTTCTCGAGCTCCCGGACATTGCCGGGCCAGTCATAGGCAGCCAGCGACGGCAGCGCGCCGCGGGAGATGCCGCGCACGTCCTTCTTGAACTCTCGCGCGTACTTGCGGATGAAATGCTCGACCAGGATGGGAATGTCGTCCTTCCGCTCGCGCAGGGGCGGGATGGCGAGGGTGGCCACGTTGAGCCGGTAGAAGAGATCCTCGCGGAAGGCCCGCGCGCGCACCAGGTGGCGCAGGTCCGCGTTGGTGGCGGCGATCACCCGGACGTCCACCGGAATGGTCCGCGTGCCGCCCAGCCGCTCCACCTCGCGCTCCTGCAGGGCGCGCAGCAGCTTGGCCTGGAGATCTATCCGCAGGCTGCCCACCTCGTCGAGGAACAGGGTGCCCCCATGGGCGAGCTCGAAGCGGCCGAGCTTGCGCGAGTGGGCCCCCGTGAAAGCCCCTTTCTCGTGGCCGAACATCTCCGACTCGAAGAGCCCGTCGGGAATGGCGGCGACGTTGACGGCGACGAAGGGGGCGTCGCGTCGGGGGCTCTGGCGGTGCACCGCGCGCGCCACCAGCTCCTTGCCGGTCCCGCTCTCCCCGGTGACGAGCACGGTGGCATGCGTCTGCGCCACCTGGGCGACGTGCTCGTAGAGGCGGACCATGGCGGGGTGGCGGCCCACCAGGGAGTCGAAGCCATGCGCGCGATCCAGCTCGGCCCGGAGATAGCACACCTCGCGCTCGAGCACCCGCTGCTGCGCGGCCTGCCGCACCAGGAGGTGGATCTCGTCCACGTCGAAGGGCTTGACGATGTAGTCGTACGCGCCCGCCTTGATGGCGTCCACCGCGGTGCGGACGTCCGGCACCGCCGTCATCAGGATCACCGCGATGGAATCGTCGAGCGCCAGGATCCTGGGCAGCACCACCGGGCCGCGCTCGCCGGGCAGCCGCACATCGAGCATGGCCACGTCCACCCGGCGCGAGCGCACCAGCTCGAGACCGGCGGCACCGTCTTCCGCCTCGAGCACCTCGAAGTCAAGCTTGAGGATCTCCCGCAGCGACTCGCGCACCCCGGGCTCGTCGTCGATGACGAGCACCACGGGCAGAGGCCGGTAGACGTGCGTGGGATCGAGCTCGGCGGACACAGGGCTCAGGGCTTGGAGGGCTCGGCCGACTTGAGCACGACATACTCGTTGCCGCCGCCGCCCCGCTGGATGTACACCGGGACCACGTCGCCCGGCCGTACCGCCCCCATCGACTCACGGAAGCTGTCCACCCCGGTGATGGGGCGGCGGTTCACCTCGAGGATGGCGTCGCCGGGCCGGATGCCGGCCTCGGCTCCCGCGCTGCCCGCCCTGACCTCCGTGACCACCACCCCCGCGCGGGCGGCAAGGCCGAAGCGCTCCGCGGACTCCGCGGTGAGTGGCTCCACGGTGAGGCCGAGCCGCTCCTCGCGCGGCTGGGCCACCACCGGGACTTCCTCCGAGGGCTGCTCGCCGATGCGCACCGAGAGCCGGGTGGGCCGCTTGTCGCGGATGACCGTGAGGGCGGCCGGCTTGCCCGGCTCGACGGCGGCCACGCGCTTCTGGAGGTCGGTGACCTCCTTGATGGGCATCCCCGCGAACTCCACGATGACATCGCCGGCGCGCATCCCCGCGCCTTCCGCGGGTCCGTCATGCACCACGTCGGAGACGAGCACGCCGCCGGCGTTCGGGAGGCCGAAGCCCGCGGCGAGATCCGGAGTGAGATCCTGGATCACGATGCCCAGCCAGCCGCGCACCACGCGGCCGCGGGCAATGAGCTGGTCCAGGACCTCGCGGGCCATGTTGATGGGGATGGAGAACCCGATACCCTGTCCGGTGGCGACGATGGCGGTGTTGATGCCGATGACGCGGCCCTGGAGATTGAGCAGCGGCCCCCCCGAGTTGCCCGGATTGATGGAGGCGTCGGTCTGGATGAACGCCTCATACGTGGCCACCCCCACGCGAGTGCGACCGGTGGCGGAGATGATGCCCACCGTCACCGTGCGGTCGAGGCCGAAGGGATTGCCGATGGCCACCGCCCACTGTCCCACCCGCAGCCGATCGGAGTCCCCCAGCTCCGCGACCGGGAGCGTGCCCGGGGGCGCCTCGATCTTCAGCACGGCCAGGTCGGTCTTGGGGTCCCGTCCCACCAGGGTCCCCTTGAACTTGCGGTCGTCCGACAGCCCGACCTCGATCTCGGCCGCGCTCTCCACCACGTGATTGTTGGTGAGGATATAGCCGCGGGGATCGACGATGACGCCGGACCCGCCGGCGCGGCCCTCATCGCGCGGCGAGCGGCGCCGGAAGAAGCGGTCGAAGAACTCCGGACCGAAGAACTCCTTGAAGCGCTCTTCCATCTCCGGCCGCTCGGGCGCCTCCGAGACGGCGGGAGCGCGCTTGGACTTGACGTTCACGTTGACCACCGCCGGCATCACGCGGTCGGCCACGGCGACGAAGGCGGTTTCCAGCGCCTCCAGGATACGCGCCGACTCGGGCGGCACCGGCGCCGGCCGCTGGGCGCGGGCGGAGGCCGGCGCGAGCAGCAGCAGCGCGGCGAGCGCGAGCATGCCGAGCGCGAGGGAGCCGCGGACGATGCGCATGGGGACTTAACCTCCGGCGGGCATCTTACCCCGGCGCCGGAGGCACCGCCAGCGGAGAAGCGAGTGTCACCTCGAGGATACGGCGCGTATCGTCGGTAACCGGTGCCGCCCGACCCCGGCGGAGCCCCGCGACCCAGATGATCTCGCCATCGGCCTCGAGCAGCGGGATGCGCGAGCGCTCCCAGCGCGGGATGCCCGCGTCGATGAGGAAGGTCTTGAGCCGCCGCTCTCCCGGTCCCCCCCACGGCAGGAAGCGATCGCCGACACGCCGCGCCCGCACGGTGAGCCGGGCCGGGACGCGATCGGCATCGAACTCGGCACGGGCGGGATCGTGGGCGGGCATCCAGCCCCCGGGACGGACGAAGCAGCGCGCGGAGAGCCGCGTGCCCAGCTCGGGCAGCGGCAGCTCGCCCGGCACCTGCCAGGCGCGCTCGCGGAGATCCGCGCCGGGCGCGGCGCCCACGCGCACCCACCGGCCGCTGCGCTCGCAGCGCACCCGCCCGAGCCGGACGGCCCGCGGCCGGCCCCCGGCGAGCACGAGGCGCAGCGCGCGCTCGCCGGCCGCGCGCTGCGCGCCGCCGCCCCCGAGGCCCGCCGCCGCCGCGCGCAGGACCTCGGCGGCCAGCTCGCCGGGCAGGCGCTCGAGCTCGTGGGCGGGCAGGACGATGGCGCCGGACACGGCGCGGCCGAGCGCGGCCACGATCGCCCGCGCCTCCGTCTCGAGCGCCGACTCCAGGGCGCGGGCCCGCGCGGCGCCGCGGGTGAGCCGCTCCACCGCGTCGATGTCCCAGGCCGCCACTAGGAACGGCAGGACGTCGTGGCGGATCCGGTTGCGCAGGAAGCGCGGATCGGCATTCGAAGCGTCATCACGCCACCCAATTCCGCGAGCCAAGAGGTGCGCCTCGATGAGATGCCGGCGCGTCTCGAGCAGCGGCCGGATATAGGGGCCCCGCACGGGCGCGATGCCGCCGAGACCGCGCGGGCCGGCCCCGTCGAGCAGCCGCATCACCACCGTCTCTGCCTGGTCGTCGGCGGTGTGCCCGGTGGCCACGCAGTCGGCGCCGGTGGCGGCGGCGACGCGCCGGAAGGCGGCATAGCGGGCGCGGCGCGCCGCGGCCTCGAGCCCGTCCCAGGCGCCGCCCGGCCCGGGCCGGGCGATCTCCACCCGCTCAACGCGCAGCGGAATGCCCCGGGCGCAGCACAGGTCCGTCACGAAGGCGGCGTCCGCCGCCGACTCGGGGCGGAGACCGTGGTCGACGTGCACGGCGTGGAGCGTGAGACCGAGCGAGGGAGCCAGCGTGTGGAGGACGTCGAGGAGCGCGACGGAGTCGGCGCCGCCGGAGACCGCCGCCAAGACAGCTTCGCCGCCGCGGAGCATCCCGTGGCGGCGAATGGTGGCCAGACAGCGAGCGGGCAGGCTAGTGGCGGTGGTCACATTCCGACTGCAGCCCCACCCAGACCTCGCCGTCCTCGAAGTATTCCTTCTTCCAGATGGGCACCGTCTCCTTGAGCGTGTCGATGGCGAACCGGCAGGCGTCGAAGCCCTCGCCCCGATGGGCGGTGGAGACCGCGATGAGCACGCTCGACTCGCCGATCTCGAGCCGCCCCACGCGGTGGACAATGGCCAGCCGCCGGATGCCGGGATGGCGCTGACGCGCCGCCGCCGCGATCTCCCGCATCTTGGCCACCGCCATCGGCGCGTGGGCCTCGTACTCGAGGAACTTCACCCGGCGCCCGCCCGTCTGGTCGCGCACCACGCCCGAGAAGAGCACGACGGCGCCGGCGCCGGGGTCCTCGACCGCGGCGACCAGGGCCGGCTCGGACAGGGGCCCGGCCACCAGGTCGACCAGATCGTCGGTCGGGATCGAAGGGGGCGGGCCCGCGGGGACGGAGGATCCGCCGCTCACGGGGGGAAAGAGGCACAGCTCCTCCCCGGACCGGAGCGGGCGCTCGGGTCCGACGTAGTCATTGTCCACCGCGAACAACGTGAAAGGGCGGTACGCCGAGAGCGAGGGGAACCGGCTCGTCACCGCCTCCCACGCCGTCTCGACCGTACCGCCCTCGGGAAGATCCAGCTCGACGCGGTCACGCCCGGCCGCCTCGCGATACCGGGCGAACAACCGCACCTGCACCTTCATGCGCGGCTCCCGCGCGACTAGAACTGGTGAGAGGAGCCGCAGCCGCAGGACGACTTCACGTTGGGGTTGTTGATCGCGAAGCCCGCCCCCATCATGTTGTTGTCCACGTAGTCGATCTCGCTGCCCGCGACATACTGCGCGCTCTTGGCGTCCACGAATACCTTGACGCCCTGCGACTCGACCACGTTGTCGTCTTCCGCCGCCGCATCGTCCCAGCCCAGTTCGTAGGACATCCCCGAGCAGCCGCCGCCGACAATCCGGATGCGCAGCCCCCACTCGGGCTTGCCCTCTTCGAGCCGGAGCTCGGAGATCTTCTTCGCGGCCGTTTCGGTCAATGTGACCATGCGATCCTCCTTGGATTTCAGGTTCCGCGGAGCCTTGGCTCCGGCCTCAGTATATCAGACTCGCGCGGCCGCGGGTCAGAGCACCCCGCGGGCAGGCATCAGGGTCATCTCCTCGAGGGCCGCATTGGCGTCCAGGGTGGCCATGAAGAGGGCGGCGTCGGCGACCTGGGCCGGGGTGATCATGAGCGCTCGGTCGGGGGCGCCCGGGTTGCCGTCCCAGAGCGGCGTGTCGACCGCCCCCGCGGAGAGCACGCCCACGCGCACTCCCGTGCCACGCAGCTCCTCGGTGAGGACCCGGCCCAGCCCGAGCAGTCCGTACTTGGAGGCGGTATACGCGGCGCTGCCCGGGAGGGTCCGCCCGGTGACCATGGAGCTGATCAGGATGAGGGTGCCCCGGCCCTGGGCCACCATGGTGGGGAGCACGGCGCGGCAGCAGAGATAGGCGCCCCGCAGGTTCACCGCCATCATCTCGTCCCAGTCGGCGGGCCGGCTTTCGCTCACCGGGGCGAACACCGCCACCCCCGCCGCGGCCACGAGCACGTCCACCCGCCCGAGCTCCGCCCGAGTCCGAGCCACCAGCGCGGCCACCGCGGGCTCCTGGCGGACGTCGGTGGGGACGGCCAGGGCTCGCCCGCCGGCCGCCTCCACCGCCGCCACCGCGCTGCCGAGCTGCCGCGTCGAGCGGGCGGCCAACGTCACCGCCGCCCCCTCGCGCGCGAAGGTCTCGGCCACCGCCCGGCCGATGCCCCGTCCCGCGCCGGTGACGAGGGCGACCTGACCGGCCAGGCGCTGGTCACTCACAGCATCAGCCCGCCGCGCGACTTGATCAGCTCCATGAACTCGGCCCGCGTCTCCGGCCGGTCGCGGAAGGCGCCGAGCATGGCCGAGGTCACCGCCTTGGAGTTCTGCTTCTCCACACCCCGCATGAGCATGCAGAGGTGCAGGCCCTCGATCACCACCGCCACCCCGCGCGGCTGCAGCACGTCGTTGATGGTGTGCGCGATCTGGGTGGTGAGGCGCTCCTGCACCTGAAGGCGCCGGCTGAACATCTCCACCAGCCGCGGAATCTTGGACAGCCCCACGATCTTCCGCGACGGCATGTAGGCGATGTGCGCCTTGCCGAAGAATGGGAGCATGTGGTGCTCGCACATCGAGAAGTAGTCGATGTCCTTCACCACCACCATCTCGTCGTAATCCTCGGTGAAGAGCGCGGAGTTGAGCACCTCCTCCACGTTCTGGTGATAGCCCGAGGTCAGGTACTCGTAAGCCTTGGCCACCCGGGCGGGGGTCCTCTCCAGGCCCTCGCGGCTCGGGTCCTCGCCGAGCTCCTTCAGGAAGTCGCGGATCAGGCGCTCCATCGCGTTCAGGTCGCTCACCGGGGGCTCCTTGTGGCCTCGCCGCAGTACTCGAACGAGTTGTTGGCGGTCTCGATCACCGCCACGCGCTCCAGGTGGCCGGGCGGCAGCGCCTCGGCCAGCCAGTCCCAGAACGTGCGGGCCAGGTTCTCGCCGGTGGTGATCACGCCCTCGAGCTCGGGCACCGCGCCGGAGAGATCGTAGTGGTCCACGCGCTCGAGGAGCACGCGGCGCACGGCGGCATCGAGGGCGCCGAGATCGGCGGCCATCCCCGTGACGGGATCGAGGGCGCCCGCCAGCGTCACCTCCACCACGTAGTTGTGCCCGTGCGGGCGGTAGCACTGGCCATACACCCGCTCGTTCTCGGCCGGAGACAAGGCCGCGCTGGCCAGCTGGTGCCCGGCGCTGAAGTGATAAGCGCGCGTGAGCCGGTAGCCGCTCATGGCCCGAGGTACTCCACGTGGAAGGTGGGGTCCTCCCAGAGCCGCAGGCGGTAGAGACGATCCCCTCCGAGCTTGGGGACGAGCAGGTCCCAGAGCGCGCGGACGAGGTTCTCGGTGGTCGGGATGAGACCCCCGGCGAAGAGCGGGTCCGCATTGAGATCGGCATGATCGAAGCGCTGGATCACGGTGTCGCCCACCAGCCGCTTGAGCTCGGCCAGGTCCATCACCATGCCGGTGATGGGATCCACCGACCCCACCAGGGTCACGTCCAGCACGTAGTTGTGCCCGTGGGTGACCGTGAGCGAGCCGAAGGCGCGCGCGTTCTCTTCCGCGCTCCACCGCGGCTGCCAGTAGCGGTGGGCGGCGGAGAATGTGAACTTCCGCGTCACGTAGACAGGGCCGGGGGTCATGGACGGGGTCATGGGAGCACGCAATATGATCGTACCGTATCGAGGAAGCGCTGCGCGACCCTCTCCACCGCATAGTCCGCCACCCGATGCCGGGCGGCGGCGCCGAGGGCCCGCGCCCGCTCGGGGCTCCGCAGGAGGCCCGCCAGCGCCCCCGCCAGGGCCGGGGGGTCCCGCGGCGGGACGAGCACACCCGTTTCTCCCTCCCGCACCACCTCGGGGACGGCGGCGGCGCGGCAGGCCACCACCGGCAGGCCCGCCGCCATGGCCTCGAGGAAGACGATGCCGAACCCTTCCTGCACCGTGGGGAGACAGAAGCAGTCGGCGTTCACGTACTCCTCCGCCAGCTGCTCCCAGGTCACGTCGCCCAGGAGGGTCACCGTCCCGTCGAGCGCAAGCTCGGCGTGGAGCCGCGCGAGCGCCTCCCACTCCGGGCCCTTCCCGACCACGCGGACGCGCAGCCCGGGGATGGCCGATCGCAATCGTGCCGCGGCCTGCAGGAGATCCGGAAAGCGCTTCCGCGCGTAGGTCCGGCCCACCGCGAGCACGGTCGGGCCCGCGCGCGGCCGGCGCGGGGCGGCGGCGAGGCGCGCCTGCCACGCCGCGAGATCGATGGACTCGGGCACCACGCCGATGCGGGAGGCCGGCACGCCGTACACGTCCTGGGCCACCGCGGCGGAGTAGTGGCTCGGCACCAGGACCGCGTCGGCGCGCGCGGTGTTGCGTTGCTCCCAGCGCGCCTGCACGGAGAGGAGGGCCCGCACGAGGCCGCGCTCGTTGCGGAGCTCGTCCGCGATGATGCCCTTGAGCAGGACCACGAAGGGCTGGCGGCCTCGTCGGCGCGCCCAGAGAAAGCCGTCGAGATCGTACCCGACGACGAGGTCCGCATCCCGGGGCGGGGCCGCCGCCACCCCCGCGTTGTAGAGCCAGCGGTCGAAGGTGTGGAAGCGGGTGCGGGTGCGCAGGGGGCGCAGCTCCACCGTGTGCCCCCACGCCTCGAGACCGGCGCGGAAGTTGGCGAGCGAGACGTAGGTGCCGCTCCCCTCGCGCGGATTGAGCGGCGTGGAGGTGAGGACCGCGATGCGCACCGGGGCGGCCCGGGGGCGGGGGCGCCCCGCTAGCGGCCCTGGAAGCGGGGGGCGCGCTTCTCGAGGAACGCGGTGGTGCCTTCCTTGTAGTCCTGGCTGTTGAAGGTCTCGAGCCCGAGCTCGGCGAGGTCGGCGCGATGCTGGTCGGTGATGCCCTCGAAGATCGCGCGCACCTGGGTCTTGGTGCCGCGGATGGACAGGGGCGCGTTGCTCGCCACCTTGCCGAGGTAGTCGAGCGTGTGCGCCTCGAGCTGGGCGGCGGGCACCAGACGCTGGATGAGGCCGATGCGCAGCGCCTCCTCCGCCTCCACCGTGCGCGCGGAGTACAGGATGTCCTTGGCGTAGGCCGGTCCCACGAGGTCCACCAGCTGGTGGACGGGATCGAGCCCGTAGATGATGGACAGCCGCGCGGCGGGGATGCCGAACTTCGAGCCCTCGGCGGCGAAGCGGAGGTCGCACGCCATGGCCAGCGCCATCGCGCCCCCCATGCAGTAGCCGAAGATCATCGCCACCGTGGGCTTGGGGCAGTTGCGGATGGAGCGGTAGGCGATCTCGGTCTGCTGGTTGTAGTGCAGCGCGGTCTCGGTGTCCTTGCGGTTCTCCTTGAACTCGGAGATGTCGGCGCCGGAGGCGAAGGCGTCTGTCCCCGCGCCCCGAAAGACGATCGCCCGCACGGAGTCGTCTTTGGCGAGCACCTGTGTCTCCTGACCGATCGCGGTCCACATCGCCAGGCTGACCGCGTTGCGCATCTTCGGGCGGTTGATGGTGACGGTGGCGATACCGTCCGCGCGCTCGACCAGGATGTGATCGCTCATTCCTCTCCTCCGGTCTGCTTCTCGGCAATGGGCGGCTGGCTACTCTGCCCTTGGGTCACGCTCCCGGCCAGGAGCGGTCGACGGCGTCGGTGTCGGACCCGAATGGTGGCGGCGGGAGGACTCGAACCTCCGACACGGGGCTTATGAGACCCCTGCTCTGCCACCTGAGCTACGCCGCCAAAATGGCGTGGACACGAAAAACCCGTTTGTTATAATCCCGCCGAACGGAGTCCAACAGTAACGACTCTCACCTGTCAAGTCAAGCGCGGCAGCCGCCCGGAGGAGCCCTTCATGGCATGTAGCGCTCGGCCATGGACCGACGACGAGCAGACGATCTACCTGCGCCAGATCGACGACCCCGACGTCGTCGAAGACGACGATGATGATGATGACGAGGACGACGATCTCGAGGACGACGATGCCCTCGACGACGACGACGAGGAGGACGACGACGATCTCGAGGATGACGACGACGATCTCGAGGACGACGACCTCGACGACGACGAGGATGATGACGACGACGACGAGGACGAGGCGGACGACGCTGAGGACGAGTAGCTCACCGGCATCGGCCTAACCCCTTCACCAAGGAGGGCTTCATGGCACTCTTCTCCGAAGCTGGTTGGTTATTCCTCCTACGCTGGATCCACTTCCTGTCCGGCATCACCTGGATCGGTCTCCTCTACTATTTCAACTTCGTCCAGACCCCGTTCTTCGCGGAGACCGAGGCGCCGGTGCGGAGCGGCGCCCAGCAGAAGCTCCTCCCGCGGGCGATGTGGTGGTTCCGCTGGGCCGCGATGATCACCTTCATCTCCGGCTGGCTCTACTTCCTCCACTGGTGGTACGGAAAGGTCGGCTTCGCGGCGAGCTCGGGGACCTGGGCGATTCTGCTCGGCGCGCTCCTCGGCTCCATCATGTGGGCCAATGTCTGGTTCGTCATTCACCCCAAGCAGAAGATCGTCATCCAGAACGCGCTCGACACCGCGGCGGGAAAGCCGGCCAATCCCGCCGCCGCTCCCTCGGGCGCCCGCGCCGGTCTCGCCTCCCGCACCAACACCATGCTGTCGGTGCCCATGCTCTTCTTCATGGGCGCGGCGAGCCATCTCCAGGGACTGGGCATACCCCGCTCCGGCCTCGTATTCTGGATTGGCGCCATCGTGATCATGGCCCTGGTGGAGATCAACGCGCTCCAGGCCACCCCCGGCAAGGGCGCGGCCAAGCCGCTCGCCACCGTATCCGGCACCCTCTGGGCGGGCTTCATCCTCTCGGCGGTCTTCTACATCTGGTTCGAGATCATGCGCTAGTCGGGCGCTCGCGGCGGCGCGAGTCACCGGCACGCCGGGCGGGGCTGCGGGCCCCTCCCGGCGTTTCCGTCACTGGAGATAGGCGGCGAGGTCGGGCACGCTCGGCGCCAGGTCGGGGCGCGGCGGCATGACCTTGGTAGGACGCTTGGGCTTGTAGGCGGGCGGGTACTCCCCCCGAACCACCCGTGCCTCGAGCAATGCGGGCGAGGCCCCCTTCACTGCCGGCCCCAAGGGGCCGTCCTTGGTGGGATCGGGGTTGTGGCAGGCCACGCACTGGCCCAGCCAGACTTGCTTGCCCTTATCCGCTGAGCCCCTGGACGGCGGCACCGCCGCCACCGGTTCGACCGGCGCCTTCTCGGCGGGCGCCGGCGCCGAGGCGGAGGGGGCCGGTGGGGCGCTCTTCGCTCCGGGCGGCGGCGGCTGGTCGCCGCAAGCGGCGACCACGAGCATGGCCGCGGCCAGCCCCGCGGCGCGGCGGACGCCCCGCCTCACTCGGCGAGGTCCGGAAGCAGCGCCGCCCGGGTCTCGTCGGAGAGGCGCGTCCGCGCCCGGTCCGCGGGGTGATCCAGCACCAGGTGCACCTCGGCCTCGCGAAACGCGCGCGCCGCCTCGGGCGAGAAGCGGAAGCGGACGAAGTGCACCGCGGCGAGCTTGCCCTTCTCCTCGTCGGAGTGACCGGCCTCGAACTCACCGGGCACCGCGAACTCCCGGCCCACCTGCAGCCACACGCATTGCGCGGTGTCGATGCCCATCAGCTCGTCCAGGATGGGCTGGATGCGCGCCATGTCCTCGATCTCGATGAAGAGCGTCGCGGACAGCTCGCGGGGCCCCGGTAAGAGCGCGTTGTAGACGTCGATCTCCTCCCGCACCTTGGCGTCGTCGGCGATGCGCTCGGCGCGGCACATCTCCTGGATCTGGAACAGCACCGTCTCGCGGTTCTCGAAGACGAGCGAGAGGTACCGTCCCACCGAGACGCGCCGCCGGCGCTTGAGCTCGATCACGCTCGCCCGCCGCGCGTCGCGGACCTTCTCGTACTCGAAGAAGTTGATCACCTCGTCCGGCCGGATCTTGTCCATGGCCCCGCTCACTCCTCCACCTCGAGGCCGTAGGCCGAGGCGAGGATGCGGATGGGGTGCTCGGCGGTACGGCCGGTGCCTTGGTTGATCTGCAACGCGGCCAGCGGGCAGTCGGTAGCCACCCGATCGGGTCGCGCCGCCTCGATGTCCTTGAACAGCGGCTCGGCCAGCTTCATGGAGAGCTGGAAGTACTCTTTCTTCATGCCCCAGGTCCCGTCCACCGCGGAACAGCGCTCCACCGTCTCCACCTCGGCCCCGGTGAGCCGCAGCACGTCGGCGGAGCGCGTGCCCATGTTCTGCGCCTTGAGATGGCAGGGCAGCTGATACGCGATCTTCCTCGGCGGCCGCGGGAAGCGCGTGTCCAGGCGCCCCTGCGCGTGAAGGCCGGACAGGTACTCGAAGAGGTCGCGGGTGTGGGCGGCCACGAGGTTCGCGTCCTCCGACCCGTCCAGCCACGGATACTCCTGCTTGAGCATGTAGGAGCAGGTGGGACCCGGCACCACGATCTCGCGCCCTTCCCGCACCGCCTGCGCGAGGCTCTGGGCATTGTCCGCGATGAGGGCCTTGGCCTCCTTGACCGCGCCCCCGTCGAGGTACGGCATGCCGCAGCAACGCTGCGCGGGCAGGGACACGTCCACGCCGTTCTTCTCCAGCACTGCCACCATCGCCTTGCCGGTGCCGGGGTCGTTGTATTCCACCGAGCACGTGGCGAAGAGCGCGACCTTCAAATTGGCCGGGGCCGCCAGCGGCGCCGGCACGGTCGGGCGGCGGCGCTGGTCGAACCACTTCGAGAACGTCTCGCGGTGGAAGCGAGGGAGCTGGCGACCCTTGTGGATGCCGACCACCGACTGCATCACCGCCCGGTTGGGCGGGAACTCGTTCATCCAGTTCGAGAGCGGGGCGGTCAGGCTGCCCAGCCGCCCCACCAGCTCGGTATTGCCGAGGAAGCGGTCCTGCAGGGTGACGCCCTGCGCCCGCGCCTCCGCCGAGCGCGCGCGCAGCATGAGGCGGGGGAAATCTACCTGCCACCGGTGCGGCGGAGTGTACGGGCAGTGGTTGTAGCAGAGCTTGCACTGGTAGCAGAGATCCACCACTTCCTTCACGTCGGCGGCGGAAAGCTTCTCCACGTCCCCGTCCACCGCGTCGACGTCCAGGCGGTCGAACATCACCTTGAACGACGGGCAGAGCGGCAAGCAGCGCCGGCAGCCGGCGCAGATGTCGTAGACGCGGCGCAGCTCGTGGTCCACCGCGTCCTGCTTCCAGAATTCCGGCTGCCTGATGTCGAGCGTCATCCGTTTGGCTCTCAGGTGAAGAAAGGGGCGGCGGGCCGGGCGCCCGGGGATCACGGCGCCCGGCCCGGCACGATCAGATCGCGTCGGCTGGATCTTTCCCGGCCACCTGCGTGAGACCCTTGGCGAAGCGGCCGGCGTGGGACTTCTCCGCCTTGGCCAGCGTCTCGAACCACTCCGCCAGCTCGGGGTAGCCTTCCTCGCGGGCGGTCTTGGCCATGCCGGGATACATCTGGGTGTACTCGTAGGTCTCGCCCGCCACCGCCGCCTTGAGATTCTTCTCCGTCTTGCCGATGGGCTCGCCGGTGGCAGGGTCCCCGACTTCCTTGATGAAGTCGAGATGCCCGAACGCATGACCCGTCTCCGCGTCGGCGGTGTCCTTGAACAGGCCCGCGATGTCCGGGAACCCTTCGATGTCGGCGACGCGGGCGAAGTAGAGGTAGCGCCGATTCGCCTGCGACTCTCCCGCGAAGGCCTCCTTGAGGTTCTCGTGGCTCTTGCTGCCCTTCAGGCTCTTCCCTGCCATGGTGATTCTCCTCTCGCCCCCACGGTCGCCCGGAGGGCCGGTCAGGATGAACGACGGGATCGCCCGTGCGGGGAGCGATCCGGCCCGCGCCGGGCCGGAGTCGGCCGGCAGGCGGGACAGCGGCCGAAGAACTCGATGCGGTGATGCGTGATGGTGAGCCCGGTGAGCGCGGCCACCCGGGCGGAGACGGCGCGGGTGGACGGATCGCAGAGGGGTCCGTCCACGTCCACGATGCGACCACAGCCGGTACACGTGAAGTGATGGTGCCGCTCGAGGTTCCCATCGAAGCGGGCGTGCGGTCCCGGCAGCTCGTGCACCAGCCCCTCCGCCACCAGCAGGCGCAGGTTGCGGTACACCGTGCCCAGGCTCACCCGCGGCAGGCGCCGCCGCACCATGCGATGCACCGACTCCGCGGTGGGATGGGCCTCGGTGCCGCGCACCACCTCGAGGACGATGCGGCGGGGCCCGGTGAGCCGCAGGCCCCGCGTGCGCAGCGAGCCCGCCGCGCTGGTATCGGGAGCGCGACCGGTGGTCGCCCCCCCGGCGGGGGTGGACTTTTTTCTGGGAATCGTTCTCGGAATCATTTTCGGTTTAGAGATCATCTTCGCTTTAGAAGTCGGGCTCGTTTTAGGAATCATTCTCAATTTGGCCCCACCGTAGCCGGAGGCGCGGACCCTGTCAAGCGCTTCGTGTTGCTCCCCGCGCGCGCCTTCCTGTAGACTGACGACCTCAGGAGGACCTGTTCGAATGCCCCAACCCCGGTGGCTCCGGATCGAGGGAGCCCGGCAGAACAATCTCAAGAACGTGTCCCTCGCCATCCCGCACGATGCGGTGACCGTGGTCACCGGCGTGTCGGGCTCCGGAAAATCCTCGCTCGCCTTCGACACGCTCTTCGCGGAAGGCCAGTGGCGGTACGTCGAGTCCCTGTCCACCTACGCCCGCATGTTCCTCGACCGGGTGGACCGGCCCGACGTGGACCGGATCGAGAACATCCGGCCCGCCATCGCGCTGGAGCAGAAGAACCCCGTGCGGACGGCCCGCTCCACGGTGGGCACGGCCACCGAGCTCTACGACTACCTTCGCCTCCTCTTCGGCCGCATTGGGCGCGTCCACTGCCCGCGCTGCGGAAGCGAGGCGCGGAGCGACGCCGCCGACACGGTGACGGAGGCACTGGTGCGCGAGCACCCCGACGCGCGCGCCCTCGTGTGCTTCCCGCTGCCCGTCCCCGTCGGCGTGGACACGCAGGCGACCTATGCCGCGCTACTCCGCCGCGGCTTCGCGCGGGTCAAGGTCGCCGGGGAGGTCCGCGAGCTGGCCGACGCCGCCGGCCAGCCCGCCGCCCTGCCCGCGCCCGAGCCGGGGCAGCCTCTCCTGATCGTGCTGGACCGCGTGACGCTCGGCCGGGAGTCCCGGCGCCGGGTGGCGGAGTCCCTCGATGCCGCGCTGGCCGAAGGCGAGGGCCGGGCCGAGGTGGACGTGCTCGGCCGGGCGGTGATCTCGGTCAGCCGCGAGTACCGGTGCCCCAGCTGCGAGACTCCACTCACCCGGCCGCAGCCGCTCCTCTTCTCGTTCAATCACCCGGTGGGGGCCTGCCCCGAGTGCAAGGGCTTCGGCAATATCCTGCGCTACGACGAGCGCCTGGTGGTGCCCGATCCCACCCGGAGCCTCGCCGACGGGGCGGTGGAGCCCTGGACCCATCCGTCGGGGCGCTGGTACCAGAAGCAGCTCCTCAAGGCGGCCAAGAAGCGCGGGGTGGACCTGAGCCGGCCGTATGCCGAGCTCCCCAGCGCCGACCGCGAGTGGGTGTACGCGGGCGCCGACGGCTATGGCGGGATCCAGGGATTCTTCGAGGAGGTGGAGTCGTACCGTTACAAGCTCCACGTGCGCGTGTTTCTCTCGCGCTACCGCACCCAGTCGCGCTGTCCGCGCTGCGAGGGCACGCGGCTCAAGCCGGAGGCGCTGTCGGTCAAGGTGGGCGGCGCCACCATCGCCGAGCTCTGTGACCGGACCATCGAGGACCTGGCCGCCTTCGTCGAGGACCTCCGCCTCGGCAGCCTCGAGGCGGCGGTGGCGCGCGACGTCCTCCGCCTTCTCCGCGCCAAGCTGTCCTTCCTGCTGCGCGTGGGCCTGGGCTACATCACGCTCGGGCGCCAGACGCGGACGCTCTCCGGGGGCGAGGCCCAGCGCATCAACCTGGCCAATCAGCTCGGCGCCCAGCTGGTGGGAACGCTCTACATCCTGGACGAGCCCTCCATCGGGCTCCACGCCCGCGACACCTCGCGTCTGGCCGAGCTCTGCGGCGAGCTGGCCGCCGCCGGCAACACCGTGGTGGTGGTCGAGCACGACCGCTCGTTCATCCAGGCGGCCGACTACGTGGTGGAGATGGGCCCCGGCTCGGGCGATCGCGGGGGGACCGTCACCTTCGCGGGGAACCAGGCAGAGTTCGCGCGCGACCCGCACTCCCTCACCGCCCGCTACCTCAGCGGTCGCGAGGGTATCCCGCTGCCCATCACCCGGCGCGAGGGCCGGCGGGCCCTCGTGGTGCGCGGCGCTCGGGCCCACAACCTCAAGGACGTCACCCTCCGCATCCCGCTCCACACCCTCACCTGCGTGTCCGGCGTGTCCGGATCCGGCAAGTCCACCCTCGTGCACGAGACGCTCTATCGCGCGGTGGCCCGGCACTTCAAGGCGGACTTCAAGACTCCCGGCGAGCACGACGAGGTGCGTGGGCTGGAGTACCTCAAGGGCGTGCGCCTCATCGATCAGGAGCCCATCGGCCGCACGCCCCGGTCCAACCCGGTCACCTATGTGAAGATCTTCGACGAGATCCGGAAGCTCTTCGCGGCGCTGCCACGGGCGCGGACGCTGGGCCTCGGCGCGGGTGCCTTCTCCTTCAACGTGCCGGGCGGCCGTTGCGAGGCCTGCGAGGGCGGCGGGTTCCAGAAGCTCGAGATGTACTTCTTCGAGGACGTCTACGTGTCGTGTCCAGAGTGCGAGGGCCGCCGCTACCGGTCCGAGGTGCTCAAGGTCACCTACAAGGGCAAGGACATCAGCCAGGTCCTGCAGCTCACCGTGGACGAGTCAGTGGACTTCTTCGGAGCCCATACCGTGCTGGCCCGGCGCCTCAAGCTGCTGCAGGACGTGGGCCTGGGCTATCTTCGCCTCGGCCAGCCCGCCACCACCCTCTCCGGCGGCGAGGCGCAGCGGCTGAAGATCGCGGCCGAGCTGGGGACGCGCCAGACCTCGGATCATCTGTACATCCTCGACGAGCCGACCACCGGCCTGCACCTCGACGACGTCAAGAAGCTGCTCGTGGTGCTCAGCCGCTTGGTCGACTCGGGCAACACCGTGATCGTAGTCGAGCATCACCTCGACGTCATCAAGTCCGCGGACTGGGTGGTGGATCTCGGGCCCGAGGGCGGCGGGGCCGGCGGCGCTATCATCGCCGAGGGCACTCCGGAGCAGCTGGCCCAGGTGGACGGCTCCTACACCGGCAAGTTCCTCCGCGAGCTCCTTCCTCGACCCAACGGCAAGGGCGCCGGCGGGCGGATGGGATGAACCCCTACCACATCCTCGAGGCCATCGGTCTCCTCATCCTCGGCCTGCTCTTCTACTCGTACACCTTCGAGTGGTTCGCCGGCACCCGACCCACCCACCGTCTGAGTCGCGCCCTCCTTCACGGCGTGGGCTTCGGCGCGCTCACGGTGGCCATCATGATCGCCCGCATCGAGATCGCGCCCGGCATCTTCATCGACGTCCGCGGGGTACCGGTGGCGCTCATCGGCCTCTTCGAGGGCGGGCCGGCGGCCCTGGTGGCCGCCGGCATCGCTTGCGCGTACCGCCTCGCGCTCGGCGGCGACGGCAAATGGGCGGGAGGCTCGAGCCTCCTCGTCACCGCCGCCGTCGCGGGCCTCGCGCACGTGTGGGTGCGGCGCGACGGCCGGATGCGCCCCCGCCACGTCATCGGCCTCGCCGCCGCCACCTTCGCGGTCACCGGCCTCGCCTTCGCGATGCTCGGCGCCGGGGGCCTGGCCCTCTTCTCCCGGGTGTGGTCGGAGTACGCCGTCGCCTTTGGCGTGGGAATCGGGCTGGTGGCGCGGCTCTTCTACGACGTGGCGGAGCAACACCGGCTGGCCGCCGCCCAGGGCCGCTTCCGCGCCGTGCTCGACGAGGCCACCGACGCCATCCGGATCATCGACTGCGACAACCAGCGCATCGTGGACGTCAACCGTGCCGACTGCGTGCTGTCGGGCTGCCCTCGCGAGGAGCTGGTGGGACGCGACCGGCATGAGTTCTGGCCCGACGATCCCGAGGCCCGCCGGACCCAGGAGCGGTCCTTTGCCGAGACGTACGCGACCGGGTTCTTGACGACGAGGAGCTCGCCCTTCCGCAACCAGGGCGGAACCGTCTTCCCGGTGGACACCACGCGCCGGATTGTCGAGTTCCAGGGGCGGCGCTACGAGATCATCGTGTGGCGCGATGCCGCCGCGCGCATCGCCGCGGAAACGGCGGACCACGAGACCTCGGCACTGCGGGCGGCCACCCTCCTCGCCCGGGCCGCCGCCCACGAGATCAACAACCCGCTCGCCGTGGTGCTGGGATATCTGCAGCTCATGGGCGGCCGCGTGGCCCCCGAGACCAAGGAAGCGGGATGGATACGCCAGATGACCGACTCCTGCGTCCGCATCCGCGACGCCGTCGGACGGTTCAACAGCATCACCAAGATCGAGGCGACCACGCCCGTCGGCAGCGTTCCCCCCATGCTCGACACCGCCCGCTCCTCCGCGCCGGCGGCGACCGCTCCCCCGCCGCCCGCGCCTCCGCCGCCCCCTTCGCCCGCTCCGTGAGGGCCCCGCTCTACTACGGCTGGGTCGTCGTCGCGGGCGCCTTCCTCGTCCTCTTCCTCGCCTACGGCACGCAGTACGCCTTCGGCGTCTTCTTCGCCGCGCTGCTCGCCGAGTTCCACTGGTCGCGCGCCAGTCTCTCGGGCGCTTTTTCGCTCTATGCCTTCGTCTACAGCGTGTTCGGACTGGTGGCGGGACGCCTCACCGATCGCTGGGGACCCCGCGCGGTGATCGGCGGGGGCGGCGTGCTCCTCGGGGCCGGGCTCGCCGGTATGAGTCGCGTGGATGCGCTCTGGCAGCCCTATGTCCTCTACGGCGGCGTGGCCGCATTGGGCATGTCCACCGCCTTCGTTCCCTGCAACGCCACCGTGGTGCGGTGGTTCGTGCGCCGCCGCGGGCTCGCGGTGGGGCTGGCCACCGCGGGCGGCAGTCTCGGCACCTTTGTCTTGCCCCCGGTGGCCCACTGGCTGGTGAGCGGGCTCGGCTGGAGAGGCGCCTACCTCGCCTTCGGGGTGGCGGTCTTCCTCGTGCTCAATGGGGTCGCCTTCCTGATGCGCCGCGATCCGGAATCCCTCGGCCTTTCTCCCGATGGCGCGGCCCGACCTCTCACCGCCGAGGCGGAAGTCGCCGGCTGGCCGGTGCGGGCGGCGATGCGGACCCGCGCCTTCTGGATGCTCTTCTGCATCTTCGGTCTCACCTGGATGTCCGTCTTCGTGCCCCTCGTGCACCTCGTGCCCCTGGCGCGCGATCTCGGCGTGGACTCGCTCCGCGCGGCGACCCTGGTCAGCGCGCTGGGCATCGCCGCGGTGGCGGGGCGGATCGCCATGGGGTGGGTGTCGGACCGCATCGGCCGGCGTCCCGTGCTCGCCGTCGGGCTCGCGCTCCAGTCGGTGTCCTTCGTGGGGCTCGCGCAGGCGACCGGACTGCCCGCGCTGTACGCGGCCGCGCTGACCTTCGGCTTCTCCTATGGAACGATCTCGACGATCTTCCCCGCCATGGTGGCGGACTTCTTCGGCCGCGCCAACGCGGGCAGCCTGGTCGGGCTCCTGTTCGGGATCGCCGCGCCCTCGGCGGCCGTCGGCCCGGTGGCGGCGGGCTGGATCTACGATCGCCACGGCGGCTACGAGCTCGCCTGGTGGCTCAGCGCGGGCATCAACCTGGCGGCGTTGGCCCTGCTCGCGTTCGCGCGCCCGCCCGGGCGGGCGCCGATTGACCGGTCCGCGCGCGCCCGCTAGACTGGGCCGGCCGCCGGCCGCCACGAACCGAAGCCGGCGCCAACGAACTTCTCCAGGGAGGCGCGATGGCCGGGCTCAAGGACAAGTACTGCATCGTCGGCGTCGGTGAAACCGAGTACAGCCGCGAATCCCGCCGGAGCACGCGCGCGATGGCGGTGGAAGCGGTCCGGAAGGCCATGGACGACGCCGGGCTCGCCTCCGCCCAGGTGGACGGGATGATGTCCTACCAGAGCGGCGACTCCACTCCCGCCCCCTGGGTCTCCGGCGACCTCGGCCTGCGGCTGAACTTCTACATGGACGTATTCGGCGGCGGCTCGTCCACCGAGGCGCTCGTCGGACTCGCCATCGGCGCCATCGAGGCGGGGATGTGCAACACGGTGGCGCTGTTTCGCTCGATGAACGGCTATTCCGACTTCCGCATCGGAGGCACCGGGGCGCGCGCGGCCCAGCCGGTGCGCGGCCTGGACCTGGCGCAGGTGCCCTTCGGCATGCGGAGCGCGGGCCAGAACTTCGCGCCCACCTTCATGCGGCACATGTACGAGTACGGCACCACCTCGGAGCAGGTGGCGGCCGTGCGCGTGGCCCACAGCCGGCACGCCTCCCAGAACCCGAAGGCCTTCCTGAAGGACCGGGTGACGGTGGCGGACGTGGTGGGCTCGCGCTGGATCGTGAAGCCGCTGCACCTCCTCGACTGCTGCCTGGAGACGGACAACGCCACCGCCCTCATCGTCACCTCCACCGAGCGCGCGCGCGACCTCAAGCGGAAGCCCGCCCACATCATGGGCGTCGCCGGCCGCGTCAACAAGCCGCGCCTCGACTTCCACTGGGCGCACGGGCCGATCAGCCGCGTGGCCGGCTACTACGCCAAGGAGGTCGTGTTCGGCCAGGCCGGCATCGGGCCCGAGGACGTGGACGTCACCGGCTCCTACGACGCCTTCACCTTCACCACCATGCTCCAGCTCGAGGAGTACGGCTTCTGCAAGAAGGGCGAGGGCGGGGCCTACGTCTCGAGCGGAATCATCGAGCTGGGCGGCAAGCGGCCCAATAACACCTCCGGCGGGCATCTCTGCGAGGGTTACACCCACGGCATGAGCATGGTCATCGAGAACGTGCGCCAGCTGCGGGGCACCGTGGACGACTATTGCCCGGGAGCCGCCGACGGCAAGCACTCGTATGACTACGCGCCGGGCAAGTGCCGGCAGGTCAAGGACGCGCGCATCACCATGAACCTCGGCTGGGCGATGCCCCCGACCGGCTCGGCCCTGATCCTCCACACCTGAGAGCGGAGATCGCCCCATGGCCAACGTGGAATACCGCGGTATGAACCTGGTGATCCCCGAGAACGACTCGGAGTGGCGCGAGCACTTCAAGCTGGCCCGGCAGCGGCGGAAGCTTGTGCTCCGCAGGTGCACGAAGTGCGGGCTCATGCGCTATCCCCCCAGCCACGGCTGTCCCTGGTGCCCGTCGCTCGAGTGGAGCTGGCAGGACGTGTCAGGGGGCGGCCACATCTACTCCTACGAGGTGGTGCATCACGCCATCCAGCCCGGCTTCAAGGAGTGGACGCCCTACACGGTGGCCCTGGTGGAGCTCGACGAGCAGCGGGGCGCGCCCACGGCCGACGAGGCGCTCCGCATCATCGCCAATGTGGTCACGCGGGAGTTCCGGCCCGAGCCCGAGGCCAATGTCGCCATCGGCAAGCGGGTGCGTGTGGTCTTCCAGGACATCGGGGAGGACTGGGCCCTGCCCCAGGTGAGCCTCACCGACGAGCCGCCGGTGGGCCGGGTCTGGCGCTTCCCCGGGTAGCGGACCTGACCACGCCGGCGGGGGCGGACGCTCTGGTGCCGTCCTACCCCCGCGTCAGCCGGGCCACGATGGCCTCGAACGCCTTGTCCGCCAGGTCGCGCACCTCGTCCCGGGTGAGCGGCTGGATGGGGTGCTGCACCATCACCGTCTCGTAGTCGTCCGCGCCCAGCGCCGACGCCTGCGCCCGTGCCGCCCGCTGGAACTCCGTCGAGATGACGGTGGCGGTGGGGATCCCGTGGTCCTCGAAAAATACGCCGTCGTGCACACTGCACGTTGTGCAGGACCCTCAGTCGGCGAGGCCCTCGATGAGCACCTCCGTCTCCTCGAGGATCTTCTTGCGCAGGTCCTCCGGCGCCGGGCGCGCGAAGGTGGGCTTCTTGCGGCGATGGATCGCCTTGGGCCGGTGCCGCTCGCGCAGCAACTCCTCCACGCGGTCCAGCAGGTGGTCGCCCTTGGCCTTGGAGATGTCGAGCAGGGTGATCACCTTCCCGTCGAGGGAGTCGGGACGCGGGGCGCGGTGCCGGGGCACCGCCACGGAGTCGGTGGGATCCAGGAATTCGTCGCTCATGTCGCCTCCTAGTCGGCCTCGATCTTGCGATGGACCATCCGCGACATCTTGGGAAACGTCCAGCCCGCCACCACCGCCGAGAAGCGGCCGGCGGTGCCGCCCGCCACCACGAACTTGAGGTTGGCCGGCTCACGGAACTTGGCGATCAGCGTCTCCTCGGTGGCGGGGGCGGCGAACTTCGCCAGCACGTGGGCGGGCAGCCCCTCGCCGCCGTCCATGCCCGGGATGAGCGCGCGCACCGGCTTGCGCAGGCGCTCCCACAGGAAGGCGCGCATGCGGCCCCGGTCCCACCCGTCGGCGGCGAGCAGGCGCGCGTGCTCGGGCGAGAGCACGATCAGGGTATCGCCGTGGTGAGTGGACTTGTGATGGGAGATCACCGCCAGCGAGTGCGCGAGGGTGACGAGGAGGTCCTCGCCCGTGCGGCTCAGGTGGTCGTAGACGGTCTGCGGGGCCGCGCCGGCGAAGGCGCTGATCACGCTCTCCCCGGGCGCGAAGCCCGCCTCCATCGAGAGCGGCGACCAGGGGCTCTCCTCCTCGTTCTCCGCGATGCAGTAAGTGAAGTAGCCTGGATGCGCGAGGGTGGACATGGTGATGCCGCCGGCGGCGGCCCCGCCCACGTTGCGTATGATGAGGCGCAGCGCCCGCCCGATGGTGGCGTTGGCGCGATGGCCGGGTCCGAACACCCCCGCTCCCGCGTTGAAGTCGAGCCGCTTGCGCACCGGGCCGTTCACGATGAAGAGCGGCGCCGCGCTGTTGGTGGTGGCGGCCACGCCGTGGAGGTCGAAGGCGTCGTCGCACATCGCTTCCACCCCGGCGATCACCACCGGCAGGTATTCGGGCCGGCAGCCCGCCATCACCGCGTTGACCGCGATCTTCTCCACGGTGGCGTGGCCGAAGTTGGGCGGGACGAGGGCGACCAGGCCATCGGCGGGGCGACCCGCGGCGGCCACCGCCGCCGCCACCCGCTCGCGGGTGGGCGGCACCACCGGCAGCCCGTCGGTCACCCCCCGCGCGTCGAGCGCCTCGAAGGGGTCATCGGCGGGGTCCACCTCGCGACCGCTCACGACCGACAGGCGCGAAAATTCGCGTAGTCACCGGCAGCGCGACTCTTGGTATCGTCGGCGTCGGTGAGGACGGCGATGCCCGCGAGCTTCGGGGTCTCGGCCTCCTTGAAGCGCGCGCGATACTCCTCGGCCACGTTGACACGCTCCTCCACCCACTGACCCTTCGCGCCATTCCCGCTCCGGAGCACGCGCGCCTGCGTGAGCCCCGCGCTCGAGGTCAGCGTCGTTCCCACCGGCACCACCGCGCTCCAGATGTACTTGAGCGACTTCAGGGACACGGAGGAGTGGGGCCACACCGCGTACACGGACAGCGCGCTGTCGTTGGTCTTGCTGTTGCGCTCGTCCGATCCCTTGGGATGCTCCCCCAGCCGCCAGGCCCAGGCGAGGATGGGGTAGGCGGCGTGGTCCCAGGGCTGCTCGCGGGCGGCCTGGATGCCGATGCCCTCGGAGACCGCCCTCAAGAATCGGCGCCCCCCTTCCTCGCGCACCGTGTAGACGCCGCGCCCGGAGTCCTTCCGCAGCTTCCAGTCGACCGGGAACTCGCCGACCTTGGAGCGCGAGAAGTCCTCGAGCACGATACAGTCGGCCGCCCGCGCGGAGGGAGCGGCGAGGAGGACGATGAGGCCGACGAGGACGAGGTATCGCATGTCCGCTACCGCCCTCGGCGCCACCACTGGTGGACGAGCTGGTCCACCACCTGGACGAGCTGCGCCACCGTGCGGCACTCCTTGACGATGTCGCACGAGGGCGAGTAGAGCGGCATCACGCTGTCGCCGATGCCCCAGCCCCACTGTCCCTCGGGGTTGAGCCAGATGATGCCCTTCACGCGCTCGCGGATCTGGCGGATGGCCCAGGCCTGGGGATCGTTGTAGTTGTTGCGCGCATCCCCGAGGACCAGCACGGTCGTCTTGCGGTCCAGCGTGTCCAGCTCCGTGCGGACGAAGCGGTTGAAGGCATAGCCGAAGTCGGAGCGGCAGTGATAGTCCACCGGCGAGCCCTTGAGCGCCCACTCGATGGCCCGGTCCACCGGGTAGGTCTTGAAGGCCTGAGTGACCTCGGCGATCTCCGACACGAACACGTAGGAGCGCATCCGGGAGAAGCAGTCCTGGAGGCTCCACACCAGCTGGAGCATGAAGCGCGACGCGTTGCGCACCGAATCGGACACGTCGCAGAGGGTGACGAGCTTGGGCTTCTCCCGGTGCCGGCGCCGGTAGCGTACCTCCATGGGGATGCCGCCATACTGCAGGCTCTTCCGGATGGTCCGCCGCGAGTCGAGCCGCCCCTTCTCCTCCTGGCGCTGGCGGAGGGCGAGGGCGTCCTTGATCTTGCGCGCGAGCCGCGCCACCACCGCCTTCATCTGCGCCACCTCGTCCGGCGACAGCGCGAAGAGGGGCTTGTCGGTGAGGACCTCGCGGGTGAGCTTCTCGCCTTCACGGTAGGCCCGCCGCTCCAGCTCGCGCTCCACGTGCTGGCGGATCATGCGCCGGAAGGCTTCCAGGCGCAGGTCGAGATAGTTGCGGATGCGGGCGAGCTGGCCGGGATCGAGCCCCTGCGCTTCCAGCATCTGCATGATGCGGGAGAGATCGCGCTCGATGGCCTCCCAGTCGAACTTGTCGTAGATGCGCCGGGAGAAGTAGCCGATCTGGAGGAAGTACATGAGCCGCTCGAGCCCGGCCCCCTGCCCCTGGCCGCGGATCGCCATCTCCATCTCCGCGCCCTCGCCCTGGAGCATGAGCTCGGTCATCTCGTCCAGCTCGAGCCCGTCCTGGGCCATGAGCTTGTCGAGCATCTCGCGCATCTTCGGGTCCTCGGGCCCCAGGGCCTTCTTGAGCCCGGCCCCCAGCGCCTCGAGGTCGAGGAAGTAGAGGTCGAAGATGCGGTCGAAGGTCGGCAGGTCGCGGGCCTCCTTCACCAGGGTCGCGGCCAGCGCGGACTTGAAGGTCTCCCGCGTCTCGACGCCGATCTCGGTGGAGGCGGAGAGCGCGTCCATGGCCTCGCTGGTGGAGATGCGCAGCTCCGCCCGGCGCAGATCGCTGATGAACTCCAGGATGCGTTGGTCCATCTAGTAGCCTATGCGCGATTTATCATGGTTTGGCGGTTTGGCCTCTTCGCCCCGGGGGCTCATCGGGGCGGGGTCTCGATGGGGAGCACCCGCGCGCGGGGGCTCATCGGGGCGTCGTTTCCACCTTGAACACTCGCGCGTGGGGGCTCATCGGGGCGTGGTCTCGATGGGAACTGTCGCGCCGCGCGGCGGGGGCTCATCGGGAGAAGGTCACCCAGGAGGACTTGAACACGTCCTCGTTGCCGTCGCGGCTGATGGGGTGGAGCCGGCCGTCCTCCAGTCGCAGGAGCCCGTGGAAGGACCCGCGGCACACGAAGTGGCTCATGCGGAACTTCCAGCCGAGCGAGCCGAGGGGGACCTCCTCGTCCAGCTCCACCGCCCGGGTCACGTCGGGGACGTCGCCGACCAGGTGCAGGACCCGCACCGGCCCCTCCGCGCAGCGCAGGCCGAGCACCACTTTGTAGGAGAGGCCCTGGCGGAACGTCTCCACCGTCATCTCGCCCGGGTGGAGGAGATGCGGCACCGCGTCCGGCATGGTGGCCCGGAAGAAGTCGCGCGGCGTCGGGTGGACGTAGTAGAAGTGCCAGCGGCCGGCGGCGGAGATCCAGAGCTTGGTGTACTCGCCCAGCGCGCCCGAGACGCAGCGGCCGCCCTCGATGAACACCGGCCCGGACGGCCCGAGCTCGGGGAGCCGGATGCGGGGCGCCGGAAACCAGAGCTCCCGGAACTCGGAAAGACCCGCCCACTCCATCGTCGCCGCCTACTTGACCGGCGCCTCGGCGAGCACCTTGTCCAGCGCGCCCCGCACCCGCTCGAGGTCCTTCTCGTGCTTGACGAGCATGGTCAGGGTGGACTCCACCAGCTCCCGGTCCAGCGAGTCCGCGTTCAAGATCACCAGCGAGCGCGCCCAGTCGAGGCTCTCCGACACGGACGGCGCCTTCCGGAGCTCCAGTCCGCGGATCTTGTTCACCACCCCGACCACCGCCTGGGCCAGGCGCTCCGGAAGCTCCGGCACCTTGAGCCGGATGATGGCGAGCTCCTCGTCCGGGGGCGGAAAGTCGATGAAGAGATGGAGGCACCGGCGCTTGAGGCCGTCCGACAGCTCGCGCGCGTTGTTCGAGGTGAGGACGACCAGCGGGATGTTGGTGGCCTTGATGGTGCCGAGCTCGGGCACGGAGACCTGAAAATCCGAGAGGACCTCGAGCAAGAACGCCTCGAATTCCGGCTCGGCCTTGTCGATCTCGTCGACCAGCAGCACCACCGGATCCGTCGACTCGATGGCCTGGAGCAGCGGCCGCGGAGACAGGAAGCGGTGGGAGAAGAAGGCGTCGTCCTGGCCGGAGATCTTGGCCACCGCGTCGGGCAGCGAGGGCGCGTCGGCGATCAGCTCGCCGATGCGATCGCGGAGGAGCTGGGTATACAGGAGCTGCTTGGCGTACTTCCACTCGTAGAGCGCCTTGCCCTCGTCGAGCCCCTCGTAACACTGGAGACGAATGAGCCGCCGGCCCGCGATGTCGGCCAGCGTCTTGGCCAGCTCCGTCTTCCCGACGCCCGCGGGCCCCTCGACCAGCACCGGCCGGCCCATCTTCGCCGCGAGGTACACGACGGTGCAGATGCGCCGGTTGGCGATGTAGCGGGCGTTCTTGAAGCTCTGCTGGACGTCCTCCACCGATCGGAACATGGCGGCTCCTTGGAATGAATTGGCGTTCATCCTAGCATCACGGCGCGGGTTTGGCGAGCGGCCCGCGCGGTGGGACACTGAAGCCGTGACCGACGAGCGCGCGCGCGGCTATCATCGCCTCCAGCTCGGCCTCTCCGTGCTGGCCTTCGCGCTGGGCGTGGGCTATCTTTCCGTCCTGCTCGTCACCGGCAGCAGCGCCCGGCTGGCCGCGCGGATCGCGGAGTGGACCGCGCGGCCCTGGCTCGCGCTCGCCGCCATGACACTCGTGGTCGGCGCGGGCTGGCGCCTGCTCACGCTCCCCCTGGCCTGGCTGGGCGGGTTCTGGTTGCCGCGCCGCTTCGGCCTCCTCCACCAGCCCTTCGCGCGCTGGGCCTGGGACGCGGTGAAGGCGGGCGCGATCGGCGGCGTTCTGGCCCTGGCCGGCATCGAGGTGGTCTACGCGCTGCTACGCTGGACCCCGTGGTGGTGGCTGGCCGCCGCGGCGGCATTCCTCGTCGCCGCCATTCTTCTCACCCTGGTCGCGCCGGTCTGGCTGGTCCCGCTCTTCTATCGACTGGAGCCGCTGGCGGACGGCGAGCTGCGCGAGCGCCTGCTCCGGCTCGGTCGGCGAACCGGCGTGCCCGTGCTGGGAGTCTGGGTGGGCGATCAATCGCGAAAGAGCCGCACCGCGAATGCCGCGGTGACCGGGCTCGGTCGCACCCGCCGCGTCATCCTGTTCGACACGCTCGTGCGCGAGTTCCCCGCGGACGAGATCGAGGCGGTGCTGGCCCACGAGCTGGCCCATCATGCCCACGCCGACATCTGGCGCGGGCTCGCCGTTCAGGGCGCGGTCACGCTCGCGACCTTCTGGCTGGCTGATCGGCTGCTCGCGGCCGGTGCGGCGAGCCTCGGCCTCGCGGGACCGGCAGACCTCGCCGCCCTTCCGCTACTTCTTCTCATCGGGCTGGGCGCCGGCATGGTGGCGCTGCCACTGACCAATGGGTGGTCTCGCCATGTGGAGCGTCAGGCCGACGACTTTGCGGTACGAGCGCTGGGATCCGCCGGCGCCTTCGTCGCGGCCATGGAGCGCCTGGCGCGGCTCAACCTGGCCGAACGCGAGCCCCATCGACTCAAGGAGATCCTCCTCTACTCCCACCCGGCCATCGGCCGGCGGGTGGCCCGGGCCCAGGCGCTCGCGGCGGGGTCGCCCGGCTGACACTGTACCCTCCAGCTTGTTTCTCAGCCGACGTAGGCGCCCCTGTTCCACTTCTAAACATTCATTGTTTCAATGAGTTGAGGGCCGGGAGCCCTGGCACCCCAATTGCTGCTCAGTAGGCTCGGAGACCACGTGGCCACCCACGGAACGACAGCACTTGAGATGAGTTCCAAGCCCGCCGGCCCCCAGAGTGCGCTGTTGCGACACCTTCGGGTGATCCGCATCGTCTCCGAGGCCGTGAGCCGGTCGCTGGACCTGGAAGAGGTCCTCGATCGCTCGCTCGACGCCCTCACCCAGGTCACCGGACACGAGATCTCGAGCCTGCACCTGGTTTCCCCGGACGGGGAGCGGCTGCTCCTGCGGGGCGACCGCGGCCTGTCGCCGCGCCTCCGCGAAGTCAACCTCGTCCTCCCGATGGGCGTGGGGCTGATCGGCAGCGTGGCCCAGTCCGGCCAGCCGCGCCGCGTGGACGACGTCGCCCGGGCCGGCGACCTCCTGCACGCGGCGCGCGAGGCCGTGATCGCCGACGGCATCCGCGCCTTCGTCTGCGTGCCCATCCGCGCCCGCCAGCGCCTGCTGGGCACGCTCGCGCTGGGGCGGCAGACGGGCCATCGCTTCTCCGACGCGGAGGTCTCGCTGCTGGAGTGCGTGTCCGATCAGATCGGGCTGGCCCTTGACAATGCGCGGCTGTACTCCGAGACGCGGCATCAGCTCCAGGAGCACGAGAAGGTGCGGGCGGCCGCGGTGCGCGCGGAGCGGATGTCCGCCATCGACGGCCTCGCCGCGGGCGTGGCCCACGAGATCAACAACCCGCTCACCATCATCCTGGGCCAGATCCACGTGATGCTGCAGGGCGAACCGGAGGAGGAGCTGGAGACCCAGCTCCGCGTGATCGATGGCGCCGCCAAGCGCGCGGCCAAGATCGTGAAGGACCTGCGCTCCTTCGCCGAGCCCTCGCCCGCCCAGCGCGCCCCCGTCTCGATTCCGGCGCTCATCCGGCAGGTGCTGGACGCCAACGAGTCGCGCCTCCGCGCCGACCACGTGGAGTGGGAGACCGTGCTCGAGCAGGTGCCCGCCATCTGGGCCGACGGCCCACAGCTCACCCAGGTGCTCCAGAGCCTGGTGGACAATGCCCGCTTCGCGATGGCGTCGTCCCACGACGGCGGCCGGCTCACCCTCCGGGTCATGCCGGTGCCCGCCGGCGTCCGCATCGAGGTCGCCGACGACGGGCCCGGCATCCTGCCGAACCACCTGCCCCGCATCTTCAACCCCTTCTTCACGACCAAGGGGCCGGATCAGGGGCGCGGGCTCGGGCTCGCCGTCGCGCACGGAGTCATCAAGGAGCATGGCGGCCGGCTCTGGGCCGAGAACGGCTCCTCCGGCGGCGCTCTCCTCGTCGTCGAGCTGCCGGTGAGCCTCCGCCGCACCGAACGCGCCTCCGCCTGATCGGCGCCGCTCCCGGCGCCGGAATCGCTGTGGTAGGCTGAAGCGCCATGCGGCGCTTTGTTTCTCCCGCGATCCTCTGCTTCGCGCTCACCCTCGTCGCCGCCTGCGCGCCCATGGGCGGCTCCGCCCCCCGGAGCAGCGGCGGCGCCTCGGTGCGGTGTCTGAACCCGGGCGACTCCGGCGGTACCGGCGCCGCCGGCTCGTCCGAGTCGCCGGATCGGCCCATCTTCTTCCTCTTCTGCGCCCAGTCTCCCTGAGTGCTAGGCTCCGCTCTGTTCACAACTACCAATCTCCCGAACCCACGGGGAGGACTCGCATGAGCACCGCGAAGGACGCCGTCACTCAGGCCGTCGACGGCATCGCCGACGAGCTCGAAGCCCTGTCCCGCCGTATCCACGATCATCCGGAGCTGGGCTACCAGGAAAAGCAGGCGGCAGGCTGGCTGACCGGGTTCCTCGCCGCCAAGGGCTTCAAGGTCGAATCGGGGGTGGCGGGCGTGGAGACCGCCTTCCGCGCGACCATCGAGACGGGCGACGGCCCCACCATCGCCATCCTGTGCGAGTACGACGCGCTGCCGGGCATCGGGCATGCGTGCGGCCACAACGTCATCGCCGCCTCCGGCGCGGGCGCGGGCGCGGCGCTGGCGCTGTCGAAGAGCCGGCTGCCCAAGGGCCGCGTCCAGGTCATCGGGACGCCGGCGGAGGAGGGCGGCGGCGGGAAGAACCGCCTCATCAAGGGCGGCGTCTTCAAGGACGTCGACTGCGCCATGATGATCCACGGCTTCGACCGCACCATCCTGCACCAGGATCTCCTCGGCATCGTGCGGGGGACCTTCGAGTTCCACGGCAAGGCCTCCCACGCCTCCGCCGATCCCTGGGAGGGAATCAACGCCCTCGATGGCTGTATCGCAATGTTCAACGCAGTGGCCATGCTGCGCCAGCAGGTGCGGCCCGACTGCCGCATCCACGGGATCATCACCAACGGGGGTGCCGCCGCCAACATCATCCCGGAGTACGCGGCGGCCGTCTTCTACGTGCGCGCCCCGCGCATCGACGTCATGTGGGACCTCTACAAGCGCGTGGTGGCCTGCGCGGAGGGCGCGGCCAAGGCGACGGGCGCCGCGGTGAAGGTGACGCAGCAGACCGACAATGTCTACGAGCCCATGAAGCGGAACCAGACCCTGCTCGACCTCTTCGCCGCGAACATGACCGCGGTCGGCCTCGCCGAGGGCCCCGCGGTGCTCGACCGGCTCGGCTCCTCCGACGTCGGCAACGTGAGCCAGGTGATCCCCACCATCCAGCCCATGATCGGCATCGCCCCGCTGGGGACGGCCATCCACACGCGCGAATTCGCCGACGCGGCGGTGACGCCGCTGGCGCGGGCTGGGCTCCTCGCCGCCGCCAAGACCATGGCCCTCACCACCTTCGATCTCCTCGCCGATCCGGCCCGGGTGCGAGCGGCGAAGGACGAGTTCGCCCGGAGCCGGTAGCCATGACCGGCGCGAATCCGACGCTCGACGCCGCGAAGAGCAAGGTTGCGGAGGCGGTGGACCGGCTGAGCGGCGAGCTGGAGGCGCTGAGCCTCCAGATCCACGGCAATCCGGAGCTCTGCTTCAAGGAGGAGAAGGCCTCCGCGTGGCTCACCGAGTTCCTCGGCAAGCACGGGGCCCAGGTGGAGCGGGGGATCGGCGGGCTTCCCACCGCGTTCCGGGCCACCATTCCGGGGCAAGGCCCCGGGCCGACGGTGGCCATTCTCGCCGAGTACGACGCGCTGCCCGGCATCGGGCATGCCTGCGGGCACAACATCATCGCGACCTCCGGCGCGGGAGCGGGCGCCGCGCTCGCCGCCGCGCTCACCACTCTGCCCTTCGCGGGGCGCATCCAGGTCATCGGCACTCCCGCCGAGGAGGGCGGCGCGGGCAAGGTGCGCCTCATGGAGGCGGGCGTCTTCAAGGACGTGGACGCGGCCATGATGATTCACGGGCGCCCGGGCACCCAGGTCTGGCGGCCGAGCCTCGGCATCATCAAGGTGAAGGTGGAGTTCTTCGGCCGCGCCGCCCATGCCTCGTCCTGGCCGTGGCGGGGCGTCAACGCGCTCAACGCGATGATCCAGCTCTTCGTGTCGCTCGATCAGATGCGCCAGCAGGTGAAGCCGGACGCGCGCATCCACGGGGTGATCACCAAGGGCGGCGACCAGGCCAATATCATTCCCGAGCACACCGCGGCGGAGTTCTACCTGCGCGCGCCCACGCGCGACTACTGCCACGAGCTGCTCCGGAAGTTCGAGGCGGTGGCGGAAGGCGCGGCGCTGGCCACCGGCTGCACGGCCAAGGTGATGCCGGACGCCACTATCCATGACCCGCTCAAGCCGAACTTCACCATGGCCGCGCTGTTCAAGCAGAACCTCGCGCGCATCGACTTCCCCGAGGACCCGGACGACGGTCAGGCCGGCTACGGCTCCACCGACTGCGGCAACGTGAGCCAGGCCCTCCCCACCATTCACCCGTACATCCGCATCAGCCCCGACGGGATTCCCGGCCATTCGCGGGAGTTTGCCGAGTGGGCCAAATCTCCGATCGCGCATACCGGCATGGTGGCGGCGGCCAAGACGCTGGCCATGACGGCGCTGGATCTTCTCGCCGCGCCCGACGAATTGCGAAAGGCGAAGGCGGAATTCGCGTCGACCGCCGGCTAGGCGGATGACGCGGCTCGGCGGCGAATAGCCCGCGACTAGGACGCGGCTGCCGGGGAATCCGCCCGCCGCCCCGCCGCCAGGAGCTTCCGGACCTGGCCGATGTGATCCAGGGTGTGGAGGCGGAAGGCGAAGACCGCATAGGCCTTCCACGCGATCTCCTCCTCCCAGTGAAGGGGCGCCTCGCCGCCGTCGGCGCCGCGAACATTGACCACCGCCACCACCGGCGCCCGCGCGTCGGTGGGGGCATCACGCGCGCCGTCGAGCACGTGGAGCGCGGCGGCGTGCTGGGCCTGGAGCGCGCTCCGCAACGCATCCCAGGGGCGCGCGAGCGGATCGCGGGACTGTAGCCCCGCGGGGATGGGCGGGCCGGCGGGCCGGCGCCCGGCAAGGAGATCCACGAGCTCGCCCACGCTCGGGGCATGGGTGAGGATGAGATGGTCCACCACCTCGTGGATGCTCCACTCGCCCGGCAGGGGCCGGCGGGCGGCCTCGGCCGCGGACACGGGGGCGAGGAGCGCTTCCATGGTGTCGAAGGCGCCCGCCACGCGCGCGCGGACCTGGGTCAGCGGCAGCCCGTCGCCCTTGTCGCGCAGATATTCCCGCATCCGGACCTGCTCCATCACGTCGGTCATCGCTTGCCTCCCCGGCGGAGATACGCCCACAAGACGTCGGTGCAGAGCCGCTCCGCCTCGGCCCGCGGCAGGCCTCGGCGGTCGAAGGTGTGCTGCAGCGAGAGCCCGTCCAGGAGCCCGAGCACCGCCGCGGCGGCGGAGCCGGGGTCGATCCGGCGGAACGCGCCGCTGGCCACTCCCCCCGCGATCATGCGGGCGATGAGCCGGCGGCTGCGCGCGTACGTCCGCGCGTTGAGGGTGGCCAGCGCGCGATCGTGCAGGGACTCGCCCCAGAACTCGATGAACACGGTCCAGAACTCCCGGTCGCGCGCGGCCACCGTCAGGCAGGCCCGCACCAGGGCGCGCAGGCGCCCGCGCGCGTCGCGGGCCCCGCGCGCTTCCGCCGCCACGCGGCGGTCGAGATCGGCGGTGACCCGGAGGGCGGCGGCGGCGAGGATGGCCCGCTTGTCCGCGAAGTAGTAGTGGAGGATGCCCTGGCTGAGGCCGGCGGCGGCGGCCACGCGCTTCATGGTGAGGCCGGCATAGCCGTCGCGGGCCAGGCAGCGGATGGTGGCGCGCACGATCTGCTCGCGCCGGAGGGGCGCCACGCCGACCCTGGGGGTCATACCCCCAGGGTCTACGCGATGTTTATTGGTCGGTCAACCAGTTAAAGTGCACCACTTACAAGTGCTCGGCGAGCGTCACCCCTGGTGCCGCGTCACGTGGGCCGACACCGCGCGCCAGCGGCCTCCCTGGCGCGCCCACACGTCCGTGTAGCGCCCCGCCCCCGGCTTCCCGTCCCCCAGGGTGTAGGCGGTCCGGGCATGAATGATGGCCACGTCGCCCAGGATCCGGACCTTGACGTCGTGCGCGGTGAGTTCCGAGATCTTGACCGGCACCGCGGTCTGCTTCAGGAAGGCCGCCCGATCGATCAGGGATCCGTCGGGATTCGAGCAGTAGAACTCGTCGGCGAGCAGCTCCTCGAAGCGCCCCACGTCCGAGTTCTGCACAGACCGGATATAGTCGCGATTGAGCTCGAGCAGGATGTCGAGATCGGACATGACGCGCCTCCCCGGCCGGGCTAGCCGGCCGCCTTCTTGGCCGCGGCCAGCGCCGCCTCGTAGTTCGGCTCCTGGCTGATGTCCTTCACGTACTCCGCATGCGCCACCTTGCCGTCCTTGCCCACCACGAAGACGGCGCGGGCGCTGAGCCCGGCCAGCGGGCCATCCTTCACGAGGGTGCCGTAGGCCGGTGCGAAGGACCGCTCGCGGAAGTCGGACAAGGTCTTCACCGCGCTGGCCCCGGCGGCGGCGCACCAGCGCTTCTGGGCGAACGGCAAATCCATGCTGATCGTCCACACCTCCACCCCGCCGGGAAGCTTGCCGGCTTCCATATTGAAGCGACGTGTCTCGGTGTCGCAGGTGGGGGTATCGAGGGACGGCACCGCGCTGAGGATGAGCACCTTACCCTTGGCGTCCGAGAACTTCACGGAGGCGAGGGAGTTGTCCACCGCGGTGAAGTCGGGCGCGGGCTGTCCGGGCTTGATCTCGGGTCCCACCAGGGTCACGGGATTTCCGCGAAGTGTCACCGCATTCGGTCTGGCGTCGGGCATCGGTTGGTCTCCTTCGTGGTGCGTGGGGTGGTCAGGGCGCGCTCGACCGGCGCGCCTCGGCGGCGCGCTCGGCGGCGAGCCGGCCGGTTTCCGCGCCGGAGCGATCCACGTGGCGCATGGCGGCGGCCAGGGCGGTATGTCCGGCCTGCTCCGCGATCAGCCGGTGCATGGCCTGGCAGACGCGCCGGTACGCGGGGTGGCCCTGCGGCGCGGTGCGGAGCTCCAGCATGTGCATGGCCTCGCGCGCATTGAGCTCGAGGTAATAGCGAACGCGGTAGGCCATGGCCACCGCATAGGGCGCCACCGCGGCGAGGCCCGCGCCGGCGAGGGCGACGTGGAGCGCGGCGGACTCGTCCATCACGCGGGTCCAGTCCGCGAGGGCCCCGGCCTCCGCGATCTCGTCTCCGGCCATCCAGCCGTGCCGCGTCGAGAGCGGCTGCCACTCCAGCGTGAGCAGCCGGTGACGCTGGAGATCGCGGAAGGCGCCGTAGTCGCCCAGCACGTCGAAGCGGTACGCGGTGCGCTCGAAGGCGCGGCCGGGCTTGTGGCGCCGGTTCTCGCGCGTGCCGGTATAGGCGGCCAGCACCCGATGGCGCTCCTCGGGGCCGAGCTTCCGGACGAGGGCGAGCAGCTGGTCATCGGGCAGATCGGAGACGGCGTAGAGCGCCGCCGCCACCACCTTCACCTCACCGTCCGGATCCCAGTCGGTCAGCGTCACCTCGGCCCGGGGTTCGGGCTCGATCCCGGCCAGCAGGGACTCCGCCGCGGCGCGCGTGGCCATCGCGGTGTCGGCGAGGTATTGCGTCCACACCCCGCCGCGCTCCGGCCGCTCGAGGCGCTTGAGAAAGGCCGGGATCACTTTCTGCAGCTCGGTGAACATGAGCTCCGCGTAGTCGCGGACCTCGCGCAGGGGGTGCGCGCGCATGCGGAGGAGTAGCGCCTCGTAGCCCTGCGCGGTGCCGAATATGCCCACGTTGGAGCGCGTGGCCGCGGGCAGGAGGCCGCGCAGGCTGTCCAGCGCCTTGGCCCGGATGGTCAGGCGCCAGGGGCCCTCGGCCTGGCCGGCTTCGCGCGGCACGCGCGCGGCCCAGTAGGCCTGCATGGGCTCGATCCAGCGCGCATACGTGTCGAAGGCGCGATCGAGGGTCTCCACGTAGCGCGCCCGCAGCGGATGGCCGTCGAGCTCGGCGGGGACGGTGGTACTTCCAGGCGCCGCCCGGCCGGTCCGTGTAGGGCACGTAGCGGGTCGACTGCTCGAGGTAGGCCATGAGCCGGCCCCACTCCAGCACCTTGGTGAGGAGGTTCGAGGCGCCCTCGCAGGCGAGGTGCACGCCACCGAGCTGGGCGACGGAGTCGTCGCCGTAGTCCGAGAGCACGCGCTCGTACAGCGCGTCGGCGCGCGTGGTGCCCACCACCGGCGCCGCGCGCGTCGGCGGGCAGCCCCTCGCGGAACTCGTCGAGGTAGAGCCGCCGCAGCGACTTGGCCGAGCGCGAGTAGCGCGCGAAGAGCGCGCCCTTGACCACTTCCGGGAGATTGACGAGGGCGAAGACGGGCCCCTCGAGATTGGTGAAATGCGGCGCGAGGGCGGCACGTTCCTCGGCGGTGAACGTCTCCACGGCCGGTATCTTAGCGCAGGCGGCCGGGCTCGCGGCGTGCATTCCCCGTACCGGCTCAGCCGCCATAGCCCCAGTTCCAGCATGGCAGACGCTCCTTCCAGAACCATTCGTCGCAGAGCTGCTCGTCGCAGCGCTGGCCGCATACCCCCAGCGTGAGGTCGGCGGTGCAGGAGAGCCGGCCCTCGGAGCGGCAGTAGCACGAGCCGAGGAACTCCGACTGCGCGGCGGGCATCGGGGGCGCGCGATTCGGCAGCAGGCACGGCCGCGAGCATCGCGACGACCAGGAGCCGGAGAATGCGAGCGACGAGGCGTGGGTTGCGCATTGACCCTATTCCAGCACCTCCCTATACTCCGCGCAATGAGTCGTGGCCTCGCGCTCAGCGCCTTTGTGGCCGGCATCCTGCTGGCCGCGCTCCCGGTCGCCTCGGCGCCCTCCACCGCGGTTCGCGCGGTGGCCGCCGTCGGTGATTCGGCTCCCGGCGGCGGGCGATTCGGCGGCTTCACGGTGGAATCCCTTCCCGTGCTCGCTCCCACCAATAGCCGGGGGCAGGTCGCCTTCTTCGCCGCCATTCACCGCGGCCCCGGCGGCGAGGGTTTCTTTCTCCGCTCGCGGGACCGGGTCACCAGGATCGCGCGAGAAGGCGACACGGTACCGGGCGTGGGTGCGCTCTCGGGCTTCGGTCGGCACCCTATCCCCGCGCTCAACGAATCCGGCGCGGTGGCCTTTGCCGCCGCCGTCACCGGCGGCAAGACGGTAGAGGGCATCTTCCTCTCCGCCCGGGGCCGCCTCCAGCCGGTGGCGCTCAGCGGCGGGCCGGCTCCGGGCGTGTCGTCGGGCACGCTCTCCGGCGTCGAATCCCCTGCCCTCAACGATCGCGGCGACGTGGCTTTCCTCGCCACGGTGAGACGTGGCCGCGAGACCCTGGAAGCCATTTACGTGCGCGAGGCGGGCGGGAGGCTGCGCAAGGTCGTCGCCCAGGGCGACCCCGCGCCCGCCGGCGGCAGCTTCGCGGGCTTCGGGGCGCCCGTGCTGAACAACAAGGGGGTGGTCGGCTTCGCGGCGGCGGTCGAGGGCAAGGCGGTGCCGGGCGGCATCTTTCTCGTCGAGGGCGGCCAAGTCCGGATGCTCGTGGGCGCGGGCGACGACACACCCGTCGGCGGCATCTTCTTCAAGTTCTCGGAGCGGTTCAGCCTCAATGACGCGGGCACGGTAGCCTTCAACGCCGTGCTCAAGGACGTACCTTTCGCGGGAGGGCTATTCGCCATCCAGGCGGGTCGGGTGCTCAAGGTCGCCGTGGTCGGCGATACCGCGCCCGGCGGCGGCGCGTTCTCCCACTTCGGGCTCTGGCCCGGCCTCAATGCCCGCGGCAGCCTGGCGTTCGTCGCCTCGGTGGACGGCGGGCCGAGCCCGATGGCCGTGTTCGTGGGGGATCCGGCGCTGGTGGAGCGCATCGCCGGGATCGGTGACGATTTACCGGGCGGCCGCCTCCAGTCCTTCGGCCTCTATCCGCTCGTCGCCATCAACAATGCGGGAGGTGTGACCTTCGCCACCGCCCCCACCGCCACCGGGGAGGGCGTGGAGGGGATATTCCTGACCGGATCCGACGCGCGTCCCTGACGAACGCGCGCGTCAGTTCATGTCGGAGGGCGGATACTCGACGAAGACGTTGGCGGCGGTTATGAGGAGATGCCGCGTGGGGGTGCGCGGCGGCACCGGCTCACCGCGCAGCATCCGGAGGGCAAGGGGGAGGACGTCATAGCCGTAGCGGTCGAGATAGAACGCCACCGATCCGATCACGATGCTTCCCCGGTTGGTCGGGTCGATTTCCTTCTTGTCGGTGATCCCGCCGTGGATGTTCCGGTCCAAGCCATGGCTCGCGATGGCGGCGTCCGAGGCGCGACCCGCCTGCTCGAGCGCGCTCTTGGCGGCGAGCGCGGTGGCATCGTCCGTCGCCGCCACCAGCACCTTGGCGCCCGGATGCGCGGCGAGATACTTGCCCAGGAGCGCCCCCACTCGCGCGGGATTGCCCTGGGTGTCGAGCGTGGCCGGCTTCACGCCGGGCAGCTTCGCGCGAAGTCCCTCCACCACGCCCTGCACCCGCTCGGGCACGCGATCGGCCTTGGCGTCGATCGGTCCCACGATGACCGCGACCGTCGGCTGGCCCCGCCAGGAGCGCGCGGCGAACTGGCCGAGCGCCTCCCCCGCGATACGTCCCGCGGCGACGTTGTCCGCCGTGTACAGCGGCGCCCCCGGCACGGGGTAGTTGACCGCGAGGATGGGGATACCCGCAGCTTTGAGCCGCGCCGCAATGGCGGCGTTGGCGTCGGAATCCTGGGAATACAGGATGTAGAGGTTCACCTTCCGCGCGACGGCGTCCTCGGCATTGGCTTGCGCCTTCTTCGCGTCTCGCTGGTTGTCGTAGAAAACAAGGTCCACCGGCAGCCTCCGGGCCGCGAGAACGAAGCCCGATCGGACCTCCACGCCCGTGAAGCCGGTTCCCTCGAGGGTGACGCCGGGCTCCTCGGTGAGATTGGCGAAGGCGATCGTGTAGCGCCGATCCTGACCGGTGGCGGCGCGCGCGGAGAGGAACGCGGCACCGGCGACCGGCACGCCGAGGAGGGTCAGACAGAACCGCCGGCGCTCCTCGCGGAGCGCCGGCGCCGAGTTCTGCGTCACGAGCACTCCCCGCGGTTAGCGGATGCCCTCGATGGCGACGAAGTTACCGGTCATCCCGACGGCCTTGGGCACCGTCATGCTGAAGAAGAACGTGGCCCGGTTCGTCGCCGCCGCCTCGGCGGCAATGAGGTCGGTGCGCACGTTCTCGATGATGTGGATGCCGTTGTCCGTGAGCAGGATATTGTGAACGATGAAGGCTTCCTTCGGATCCTCGCCGGGGATCACCTCGACGACCCACGTGTCCGCGCCCACCGCCACGACCTTCTGGGAGACGAGCCACTTGGCCGCCTCCTTGCCGATGCCGGGCGCGGCACCGTTGAAGACGGCGTTCTGCTTCGGGAACTGCTCGAAGAGGTCGCCCCATCCGGTGTGGATGACGACGATGTCGCCCTCGCGCAGGGTCACGTTGTACATCCGGAGCCCCGCCTGGAGGTCGGCGGGGGTGATGAGGGTCCCCCCGTCGAGGCAGGGCTTGCGGCAGGCCGGATTGGTCTTGAGCTTGCCGGCCGCCTGGAAGACCTTCACCATGTCCAGCACCACCCCGCGGGTCGCGAATGACTTCAGATGCTCGAGACCCAGCTTGGTCATGTTGTTCTGGTTGATGAACTTCCCCATCGCAATCTGATTGAAGTAGCAGTCCTTCCGCCCGATATGGCCCATCCCGTCCAGGTGGGTTCCCACATGGCTCTGGCTGAGCCAGGTGTCTTCCATGTAGGTGAGCTGGTTCTCGCCGAACGCCCCGCCGGGGGCCAGGCTGGACGCCGTCAGGATGGTCTTGGTGAAGCGGCTCCCGAAGAGCGGGATTCCGTCCACCAATGGGTAGGACATGACGACGACCTTCCCCTCCTGGATCTCCGCGGCAGCCGCCTTGGTGACGGCGGGGGTGATGCGGTTGGTCGCGCCGGTCTGGTCATTCGGCCCCCAGGGGGACGGGGGCACCAGGGTCTTGCAATCGGTCTGCGCGAACGCCAGGGATGCCGAGGTGAGAAGCAGGACGGCGGACGCGCCGAGGACGGATCGAATCCTCATGCCACAAACCCCTTTCGGCAATGAAAGGAACCGCACGGCACACGTGTGGGCGGTGCCCGACGCCGGGGATTTTGAGCCGACGTCCCGGCGAAGTCAAGGCCCGCGGTCAGCCCTGCCGGAGGTAGGAATCCCCGCCGGTGAACATGTCCTCGCGCGGTGGCGCGAAGACGTCGATGACCTCGGTGTCCTCGGGGAAAAAGGCCTCGTGGGGCGTATTGCCGGGGATGACCCCGCAATCGCCCGCGCGGCACACGCGCTTGTCACCGTCGAGGTCGAACTCCATCCGGCCCGAGATCATCCAGAAGATCTGCTCGTGCGGATGCTGGTGGCGCGCGGCATGCGCCCCCGCCTTCATCTGCCAGAAGACGATCATGCCCTTGTCCCCCACCACGATGCGGCGGGTGATCTTGTCGCCGATCTTCTCCTCGGGGAGCTCCTTGAGGTTGACGTAGCCGTGCATCACGGGGACGGACATGGTGGGCCTCCTTTTGGGACCGACTCGCGTCGAGGGTGGCTCGGGCTGCCCAGACCCTAGCCAGCGGCCCCCGGCAAGTCAAGCGGCGTTGACCCGCTCCGGGGGCGCATGGGATACTTTGCGGCGTCCCTACCAAAGCCTCGGGAGGCGCCATGCCAAACATCACCGTCCAGTGGTACGCCGGCCGCACCGACCAGCAGAAGCGCGAGATCACCCAGGCCATCACGGAGGCGATGGTGAACATCGGCAAGACCACCGCCGACCAGGTCCACATCGTCTTCCAGGACGTGGAGAAGTCCAACTGGGGATACAACGGCAAGCTCGCGAGCGATAAATAGGAGCCACCATGCTCGACCTCAAAGGGATCACACCCGCCACCGTCCTGCCGCTGACGTCCGACGCCCGGATCGACGAGCCCGAGCTGCGCAAGTACATCCGCTGGATCGCCGGTCAGGGCATCAAGGCGGTGGCGGTCAACGTGGACACCGGCGAGGGACCGCATCTCTGGCATGACGAGAAGCTGAGCGTCCTCCGCATCTACAAGGAAGAGCTGGCGGGCCGGGGGATCCCGATCGTGGCCGGGCTCGGCGCCTCCTTCACCGCGCAGGCGGTGAAGTACGCGAAGGAGTACCGCGAGGCCGGCGCCGACGCCTTCCTGGTCTTCCCCATCACCGCCTATCTCGGCCAGCCCCTCGATCCCGAGGTCCCCTACCGCTATCACCGGGCCATTGCCGACGAGGTCGGGCTCCCCATGGTCATCTTCACGCTGCAGCCCGCGCTGGGCGGGGTGGCCTTCGACGACGAGACCCTGCTCCGGCTCATCGAGATCCCCCAGGTGGTGGCCATCAAGGAGGCGCTCTTCGACGCCAAGCGCTTCCGCGAGATCGTGGACGTGGTGCGGCGCGCCCCGCGGCGCATCACCGTGCTCACCGGCAACGACAACTTCATCTGGGAGTCCTATCTCCTCGGCGCCGAGGGCGCCCTGCTGGGGGCCTGCGCGGTCACCACCCGGACCCACGTGGAGGTGCACGCGGCGGCCATGCGCGGCGACTGGGCGGTGGCGCGTGAGAAGGGCGATCGCATCCAGAAGCTGGTGGACGTGGTCTTCGCCGCGCCGGTGCGAGACTATCGCGCGCGCTCCAAGGAGGTGCTGGTCATGCAGGGCGTGATCCAGCACGCCCACATGCGCGCGCCGCTCTTGCCCATCAGCGCCGACGATCGCGCGCGGCTCAAGCGCGCGCTCGAGGAGGCCGGGGAGCTTTAGCCGGAGCCGCCCCACCATTTGAGCGCGGGCATCGACTACTCGCCCTGGACGGAGCTCCTCGCCGCCATCGTCACCCCCGACGGCAAGGTGGACTACGAGGTGCTCGCCCCCCGGCGGGATCTTCTCACCCGCTTCGTCGCGGCGCTGGGGGCGGCGAGCCCCGACAGCGCCCCCGAGCGCTTCCCCACCGACGAGGACGCCCTCGCCTACTGGATCAACGCCTACAACGCCTTCGTGCTGGACGCGGTGATCGAGGAGTATCCGATCCGCTCCGTCTGGAAGGCCAAGGACGGTCAATTCTTCGAGCGGCCGCGCCACCTGGCGGGCGGACGCGCCGTGAGCCTCAACGACATCGAGCACCGGATCCTGCGCGGGCGCTTCCGGGAGCCGCGCATCCACTTCGCCATCAACTGCGCCTCCAACGGCTGCCCGCCCATGCGCCCGCACGCCTACGAGCCCGCCGGATTGCGGGAGAACCTGGATGTCGCCACCCGCCAGTTCCTCGCCAGCGAGTGGAACTGCCGGGTGGACGCCGCGGAAGGCAAGATCTTCGTGTCGCGCATCTTCCGGATGTACGCGGAGGACTTCGCCGGCGACGCCGACTCCACGGTGGAGTACCGGCGCGGCGTCCTCCGCTTCGTGGCCGAGCACACCGGGCTCGCGCTCTCGGCGCTGGAGACCTACGAGCTCGTCTACAACACCTACGACTGGGGCCTCAACGACTCGCACCGCGACCCCCGGCTCCGCCCCATCACCTTCCACGAGAGCGTGGAGGCGTTCCACGAGGCCGACCCGGGGCTGCGTGAGCTCTTCCTCTACGACGGGAACTTCTGCAACCGGGACTGCTCCTGGTGCACGGTGTTCGGCTCTCCCAAGGGCTGGCACGTGGACTATAGCGCGCGCCTCCTCGACGCGGTGCTCGCCCACGTGGCGACCGACGGGAACATCAAGTTCTACGGCGGCGAGCCCACCCTGCACGCCGAGGGTCTCATCGAGGCCATGCGCTACCTCCGCGCCGGCGGCTTCCGGGGCCTCTTCTCCATCTTCTCCAACGGGGTGAAGGCCCGCACCCTCATCCGGATGCTCGAGTCGGACCCGCGGACGGAGGCGGTGCTGAACTACTCGATCTACCTCGGGCGCGACGCCCCGCCCCTGCCCGACGGGTCCAAGGCCACTCTCGAGGAATGGGCGCGCGCCCACCCCATGCGGATGTTCTCCGGCTACAAGGTGCTGTACCGCGTGGGGGCGGGGGTGGACCAGGTCTTCGATCGCGACCGCGAGAGCGATTACCATGCGCTCTCGGGCTGCGTGCTCTGCTTCCCGGTGCTCAAGTCCACCGGCGAGTTCCACGCCTGTCCCTTCGCGGTCGAGAGCCACGCTCCCCACTACCGCCTGGGGACGCTGGAGACTCCGCCGGGGGAGGTCTTCGCGAACTACCGGCGGTTCCGGGTCTGGGCCACCTCCGTGCTCGATCCCGCCGCCCGCGCCCGGGGAATCACGAGCTGCGAGATGTGCCAGCGCCACGTGACGGAGTTGCCGACGTATTGATGCTCAACGGGCCCAAGTTCGTGGAGGTCTCGGACCTGGTGCGGGTGTTTTCCACCCCCGACGGGCCGGTGCGGGCGCTGGACGGCGTGTCCTTCGACGTCCGCCGGGGCGAGTTCCTCTCCATCGTGGGCCCGTCGGGCTGCGGCAAGAGCACCCTGGCCATGCTCATCGCGGGGCTCCTGCGCCCGACCTCGGGCGTGATCGTGCTGGACGGCCGCGCGGTGGACCGGCCCCAGACCGATCTCGGCATCGTGTTCCAGAACGCGGTGCTGCTGGCCTGGCGCAGCGCGCTGGACAATGTCCTCCTCCAGCTCGAGATGCGCGGGCTTGATCCGACGGAGATACCGGGACCGGGCGCTCGAGCTACTACGGAGCGTGGGGCTGGAGGGCTTCGCGCGCCGGCTCCCTCACGAGCTGTCGGGCGGCATGCGCCAGCGCGTGGCCATCTGCCGGGCCCTCATCCACGAGCCCCCGCTGCTGCTCATGGACGAGCCCTTCGGCGCGCTGGATGCGCTCACCCGCGACCAGATGACGCTCGACATCCAGGGCATCTGCGCGCGCGGCGGCAAGACGGTGCTCTTCATCACGCACTCCATCACCGAGGCGGTGTTCCTGTCGGATCGCGTGATCGTCATGACGCCGCGGCCGGGCCGCATCGACAGCGTGGTGGAGGTCGAGCTGCCCCGCCCCCGACGGCTGGCCGTGCGCGAGCACCCGGCGTTCGCGGGGTACGCCCGCGCGATCCGCGACCGCTTCATGGCCCAGGGCGTCCTGCGCGACATCGAAGAGGCCCCCACGTCATGACCTGGCGCGACTGGAGCCCGCCGCTGGTCACGCTGGTGGCGATGGTGGTGGTCTGGGAGCTCGCAGTGGCTCTCTTCCGTGTGCCCGAGTACATCCTGCCCACGCCGCGCGGGATCGCCGCGGCCATGGTCAAGGAATGGCGTTACCTCGCCCTGCACACGTGGATCACCGTCCAGGAAGTGCTGCTGGGATTCGCGATGGCGGTGGCGGTCGGCATCCCCATCGCCATGGCCATCGTGTACTCCCCGGTGGTCGAGCGTGCGATCTACCCGCTCCTGGTCGGCTCGCAGTCGGTCCCCAAGATCGCCATCGCCCCTCTCCTGATCTTCTGGGCCGGGCTCGGCCTCTTCCCCAAGGTGCTGGTCGCCTTTCTCATCTCGTTCTTTCCCATCATCATCGACACCGTGGTGGGGCTCCGGTCGGTGGAGCCCGAGATGCTCCACCTCGCGCGCTCCATGGGGGCCGGGGCGGGGCGCACCTTCCTCAAGATCCGCTTCCCCTCCGCGCTGCCGAACATCTTCGCCGGGCTCAAGGTGGCGGTGACGCTGGCGGTGGTGGGCGCCATCGTGGGCGAGTTCATCCAGGCCGACCGGGGCCTCGGCTACGCGCTGCTCCAGGCCAATGCGGTGATGGACACCCGGCTCGGCTTCGCCGCCATCATCGTGCTCTCGGCGGTCGGCATCGCCATGTTCGTGGCCGTGGATCTCATCGAGCGGCGGCTCATCCCCTGGCACGCGTCTCATCGCTCCGAGCTCGCCGCCGGCACTCTTTAACGCAGGAACCCAAGGAGAACCACGTATGTCTCGACGCCCCACGCTCATCGGCGTCCTCGCCGCCCTCGCCGCCCTCGCCGTGGCCGCCCTGCCCGCGCCGGCCCAGGCCCCCCGCGACAAGGCCACGCTCAAGCTGAACTTCTATGCCTACGGCGAGCACGCCGCCTTCGCCTACGGACTGGAGAAGGGGATCTACGCGGAGGACGGAATCGAGCTCACCATCGTGGAGGGTGGCGGCTCGGGCAAGGTGGTGCAGGAGATCGGCATCGGAAGCGAGCGCTTCGGCTACGCGGACGCCACCACCATGGCCAATCTCGTCTCCAAGGGCTTGCCGGTCAAGATGATCGCCAACTATGTCCAGACCAGCCCCATGTCCATCATCTTCTTCGCCGAGACCGGCATCAAGTCCCCCAAGGACCTCGAGGGCAAGAAGGTGTCCTTCACCGCCGGCGACTCGCTGCACCAGAACTTCCCCGCCCTGATCAAGCTCAACCGGGTGGACAAGTCCAAGGTCCAGGAGGTGCTCCTCGCGCCCGCCGCCAAGCAGACGGCGGTGATGACGGGCACGGTCGACGCCATGGGTGGCTACTACACCACCCAGGCCGGGGCCATCGAGTCCGAGACCAAGAAGAAGGTGGGCTACATCCGCTACACCGACTTCGGCGTGGGCGCGATGACCCAGGGGCTCTTCGTGCACACCAAGTATCTCGGCGAGAAGTCGCTGAATTGCCGCATGGTGCGGGCCACCGGCCGCGCCTGGCAGGCGGCCATCAAGGACCCCGACGGCGCGGCGGCGGCGCTGCACAAGCTCTTCCCCAAGACCAACAAGGGCCTCACCGACCTGACCAAGAAGCAGTGGCAGGACTCGGCCGATCTCCTGTATACGAAAGCTTCTCAGGGCAAGACCCCCGGCCTCATGATGAAGGAGGATTGGGACACCCTGCTGGGCCTCGCCAAGGAGTACGGCGGGCTCGAGCCGGTGAAGGCGCACGTGGACTACTACACGAACGAATTCTTCGACTGCAAGTAAGGGACCTCATGGCCAAGCTCAGGATCGGCTTCATCCCCATCGAGGGGGGACACTACTACCGCGAGGCCCTGGAGGAGGTCGTTCGCGCCGAGGAGCTCGGATTCGACTCGGTGTGGATGGAGGAGCACCACTCCGTGGTGAACCACTACTGGCCGTCACCCCTGCCGGTGCTGGCGGGCTTCGCCGCCCGCACCAGCAAGATGGTGCTGGGCACCGACATCCTGGTGGCGCCCTTCTACCATCCCACCCGGCTGGCGGAGGACTGCGCGCTGCTCGACATCATGTCGAACGGGCGCTTCGTCCTCGGCATCGCCATCGGCTACAAGCCGGACGAGTTCGCGCTGTATGGCGCCGAGCTGGAAAAGCGCGGCGCCCGCTTCGAGGAGCAGATGGCCATCGTCAAGGGCCTCTGGACCAAGGACCGGATCACCCACAAGGGCACCTACTATCAGCTCGAGGGCAGCCTCGAGCCGAAACCGATCACGCCGGGCGGGCCGCCGGTGTGGATCGGCGGCTGGGGTGACATCACTCTGCGCCGCGCCGCCACCATGGCCGACAACTGGATCCCCGGCCCCACCGGCGAGCTGCCGCGCCTCCTCAAGGGCAAGGCCCAGTTCCTGGCCAATCGCCAGGCGGCGGGCATCACCGCTTCCCTCGCGGAGTGGCCGCTCACGCGCGACGTCATCATCGCCGACACCGAGAAGCAGGCGCGCGAGCTGGCCGAGAAGCACATCATGGTGTCGTACCGGAAGGAGTACGCGGGCGGCTGGCGGCACCCCTTCATCGATGCCTCCATCGCCGTCGACCTCGACAAGGTCAAGAAGGATCGCTTCCTGATCGGCAGTCCCGACCAAGTCATCCGCGACCTCAAGCCCTTCGTGGAGCAGTACGGCATGGACCACCTGATCTGCCGGCTCTTCTTCCCCGGGATGCCCCACACGCACATCATGCGCGAGCTGGAGCTCCTGGCGAAGGAGGTCATGCCGGCCTTCAAGTGAGCGAGCCCTTCACCGATCCCGCCACGGTGGACGGGGAGGCCGTCCCCGCGACGGTGGCCGGCGGCTCCTCCCTCCGCGGTGCGCTCGTGGGGGCGCTCGCGCGCGCGGGCCTCGGGGGCGCGGCGATGGCCCTGGCGGCCTGGATCCTCCAGCAATCCGGCTTCGCGCTCGCCACCGGCCACGGATTCCCCGACGCCGCCGCGCGCGTCCTCATGCTCGCGGCGTATGGCCTGCTCGGCGCGGCGTGCGGGTTCGTCCATGCGCTGGCGGGCAGCGCGCTGGGCGTGGTCGAGCGCGTCGATCGTGTGCTCCAGACGCGCCTCGAGCCGCACGTGACGGGGCTCCTCGGCCGCATGTTCCCGGGCACGCCGACCATCACCGTGGACCAGATCGCGACCGCGGTGGATCGGCTCATCGCGCTGGCGGCGGACCCCTCGCGACCCGGCCTGCCGCGGATGCTGCTCGGCTGGGCGCTCCGGCGGGGAGGCGCGGCGCTGCTTCGCGAGGCGCGGACGCGTGCGGGATCGGAAGGGCGGCTGACCCTCGCCGAGGCGTCCGCGCTCCTCCGGGAGCATCTCGTCCGCCTCGCCACCGGCCAGCTCCGCTCGCGGCTGTCCATCGCCCGCCAGCTCGCCGTCTGGATCTCGGCCCTCGCCGTCCTCGGCCCGGCGGCCTGGCTCGCGCTCCGGAGCCCATGAGCGGCCTGCCCCTGGCGCTCAAGTCGGCTTCCTTCCACGTGCGGAGCCTGCGCACGCGGCTGCCGTTCCGCTACGGCATCGTCACCCTCACCCACTTTCCGCTCCTGCACCTCGCCATCGAGGTGGAGACGGCGGACGGCCGGCGCGGCCGGGGCTTTGCCGCCGACAACCTGCCCCCGAAGTGGTTCGACAAGGACCCCACCAAGTCGTTCCGTGACAACGTGGAGGACGAGCTGGCGTCCATCCGCGCCGCCGAGACCGCCTATCTCGACGCCGCGCGCGCGCCGCGCCCCATGTTCGACATCTGGGAGGGCGCGTACCGCGCGTCGCGCGCGCAGTGCCGCGCGCTCGGCCTCAACGGGCTCACCGCGTCCTTCGGGTCCTCTTTCTTCGAGCGGGCCCTCGCGGACGCCGCCGGACGTCTGGCCGGCCTCGACGTGGGAGGCATGCTCCGCGCGAATACGCTCGGATTGCGGCCGGAGGCGGTGCATCCGGGCCTCACGCTCGACCATCTCCGGGCCTGGGCGATGGCGGCGCCGCCGGAGCACCTCGCGGTGCGCCACACCGTCGGACTCCTCGATCCCATCGTCGCCGCCGACGTACCCGCGGACGGCTGGCTGCGGGATGGCCTGCCCCAGACGCTCGAGGAGTGCATCCAGCAATATGGGCTCACCCACTTCAAGCTGAAGGTGGGCGGCTCGCTCGACGCGGACCTCGACCGCCTGGGCGTCATCGCGGCCACCCTCGACCGCCTCGTCCCCGGGGCCTATGTCGTGACCCTCGACGGCAACGAGCAGTACAAGTCCATGGCCGACTTCTCGCGCCTGGTGGACGCCATGGAGAGGGCGCCCGTGCTGGCCCGGCTCGTGGCCGCCATCGCCTTCATCGAGCAGCCGCTCGACCGCCACATCGCCCTCGATCCGGCCGCCACCGAGGGGCTGGGGGAGCTGGGCCGGCGCCTGCCCATGCTCATCGACGAGAGCGACGCCGAGCTGGACTCCTTCCCCACCGCGGTGAGGCTCGGCTACCGGGGCGTGTCCACCAAGAACTGCAAGGGGATCGTGAAGTCCCTGCTCAACCGCTCCCTGGTGGAGCGGGAGAATCGCGGCCGCGCGCCCTCGACACGGCTGTTCATGAGCGCGGAAGACCTCACCAACGTGCCGGTGGTGCCGCTGCAGCAGGACCTCGCCACCGTGCGCGCGCTCGGTATCGGCCACGTGGAGCGGAACGGACATCACTACGTGCGCGGCCTCGCCCACTGCTCGTCCGCCGAGCGCGCGGAAGCCACGCGGCGTCACCCCGACCTCTACGAGGGCGACGCGCGCGAGGCGCGCCTCCGGATCGAGGACGGGCGGCTCCGCGTGGGCTCCCTCGCCGTGCCCGGTTACGGGGTGGGCTTCGAGCCGGATCTCGACTCGATGACGCCGCTGGAGCGCTGGAGCCCGGCGCGCGTGGAGGACCGCGCCTGATCTTCTATCGCACCAATCGCTCGTTCGCGTGGAACGCGGCGCATCCGCCCAAGCTGCCGGCGCGCCCGCGCAAGCGGATCGCCCACCCACCGGTGCCGCTGTTCGGCCGGCGCGTGTCGAGCCCGATCGGGATCGCCGCGGGGCCCCTGCCCAACTCCAAGTGGATCGAGGCCTACGCGCGTCTCGGCTACGGCCTCTTCACCTACAAGACCGTGCGCAGCACCGCGCGGCTCGCCTACCCGGCGCCGAATCTCCTCTTCTGCCGGCTCGGCGATCCCGCGGTGGCGGAGGCCAAGGCGCCGCGCAAGACCGATCCCGAGACGGTCACCTGGGCCACCTCGTTCGGGCTGCCCTCGGCCGAGCCGGACGTGTGGCGCGCCGACGTCAAGCGCGCGCGCGCCAAGCTCGCCCCGGATCAGCTCCTCATCGTGAGTGTGGCCGGCACGCCCCAGCCCGGCGGCGACGCCGAGCAGCTCGCACGGGACTACGCCACCTGCGCGCGCTGGGCGGCGGAGGCGGGCGCGGACGTGGTGGAGGTGCACCTGGCCTGTCCCAACACCGCCGCCGAGCAAGCGCACATGGTCTATGAGGACAAGGAGCTGTCGGGCCTCATCATCGAGCGGGTGCGCCGCGCCACCGGCGGCACGCCGCTGGTCGCGAAGCTGGGCGCGCTGGCCGGCCCACGCGTGCTCCACGAGCTGGCCACGCGCCTGGCGCCCTGGCTCGACGGCTTCGTCCTCGTCAACGGGCTCCAGCGGAAAGTGATCAGGCCCGAGGGCACGCCCGCCTTTCCGGGCTCGGGCCGGGACCTGGCCGGCGTGGTGGGGGCCGAGGTCTATGACACCTGCCGCATCCAGGTGGAGGAGCTGCTCGCCTGGCGCAAGGCCGGCGCCTGGGACCGCGTGGTGTTCGCGGTGGGTGGCCTCACCACCGCCGAGCGCGCGCGCGCCGCGCTGGACGCGGGCGCCAATGCCGCGCTGGTGGCCACCGCCGCGCTGTCCGACCCGCTCTTCGCCGCGCGCTTTCCCCCGAAGCGGTAAGCGTCAGCCGCGCGGCGGCACCACGGACTGGGATGCGGTCGGCCCAGGGCTGGGCCGCCTCGAAGGCCGCCGCCGCGCGCAGCACCGCGGCTTCGCCGCCCCGCTTGCCGACGATCTGAAGTCCTACCGGCAGACCATCTCCCGTGAAGCCGGCGGGGATGGAAATCGCCGGCAGCCCCAGCACGGAAAACGCGTAGGTCAGGTACGAGCGCTGAAGCGTCCTGCCCACCGGCTGCCCGTCGATGGCCTGCGCATGCGGCTGCTCGATGGGGAAGGGCGGCGTCGCGGAGGTCGGCGTGATCCAGAGATCGCGCCCGGCCAGGAACTCGCGCACGCGATTCCAGAGGGCGGAGCGGAGCAGCTCGCCGCGCGCGATGTCGGACGAGGTGAGCGCCAGCCCCTGCTCGGTGTTCTCCACGAGACCCGCCTGCAGCACGTCGCGATGCCGGGGCAGCTTCTCGGCATGGCGCGCCACCATGAGCAAGCCGCGCGTGAGCCGCACGATCTCCGGGGCCTCGCCCATGTCGGGGCAAGCCGCCTCCATCCGCGCCCCTGCCCCGCGGAAGACACCCACCGCCGCCTCGAATACCTCACGCACCTCCCGGTCCACCACGACCAGCCCGCCGAGGTCCGGCGTCCACGCGATGCGCCAGCCCTTCACGGACGGGGCCCTGAGCGCACGCAGGAACTCGCGCGTGTCCACGGCATACGAGATCGGCGAGCGCTCGTCGGGGCCCGCCATGACCGACAGCATCAGCGCGGCGTCGGCCACGGTGCGCGCCATGGGGCCTTCCACCGAGTAGGTGTCCCACGCGAGCACCGAGGGATGGCGCGGGATGAGCCCGGGGGTGGTGCGAAACCCGACCACGCCGCAGTGGGACGCCGGCCCCCGGAGCGAGCCGCCGAGATCGGTGCCCTCCGCGATCGGACACATGCCCGTGGCCAGCGCCGCCGCGGAGCCACCGCTCGACCCGCCGGCGGTGCGGGCGAGGTTCCACGGATTGCGCGTGGCCCCGAACACCGCGTTCACGGTGTTCGGGCCGAACGCGAACTCCGGCGTATTGGTCTTGCCGAGCACGATGGCCCCCGCCGCCCGCAGCCGCTCCACCACCAGCGCGTCCGCGTCGGGCACGTGGTCCTTGAACAAGGTGGACCCGTAGGTCGTGAGGATCCCCTTGGTCTGGGTGACGTCCTTGATGCCGACGGGCACGCCGAAGAGCGGCGGCAGCGGCTTGCCCCGGCGGAGCCCGGCGGTGGCCCGGCGCGCCTCCCGCAGCGCCGCGTCCCGCGCCAGCGTGACGAAGGCGTTCACCTGGGGATTCACCGCGTCGATGCGGGCCAGCACCGCCTGCATCACCTCCAGCGGCGAGACGGTGCCGGCGCGGTAGAGGCGGGCCAGCTGTACGGCGGGCGTGAAGGCGAGATCGCGGGCCGGCGTCATTCGAGGATTGTAGGATTTCGCGAGTTCAGCGTCTCGTAGATTTCCAGCGCCAGCCGGCCGAAGGCGGGGTCGGCGCGCTGGGCCATGGTGCGCGGGCGCGGGAGCGCCACCTCCACCACCCGCGCCACGCGGCCGGGGCGTGGGGTCATCACCACCACGCGGTCGGCGAGGAACACCGCCTCGGGAATGGAGTGGGTGACGAAGAGGATGGTCTTGCGCTGCTCGCGGGGGCCCGACGCCTCCCCCCACACGCGCAGCAGCTCGAGGTTCATCTCGTCGCGGGTCATGGCGTCCAGCGCGCCGAAGGGCTCGTCCATGAGGAGGATGGGCGGGTCCAGGATGAGGGCGCGGCAGAGGGAGGCCCGCTGCTGCATGCCGCCCGAGAGCTCGGCCGGATACTTCTCGGCGAAGTCGGCGAGGCCGGTCGTCCGCAGGAGCTCCAGGGCCCGCGCGCGGTAGTCGTCGCGCCGGCGCCCCATGAGATCCACCGGCAGGAGCACGTTGTCCAGGAGCCGGCGCCAGCGGAGCAGCACCGGCGCCTGGAAGACCATGCCGACGGCGGGGAGCGGCGCGACCACCTCGCGGCCCTCCACGCGGGCGCGTCCCGCGGTGGGGGGCCGGAGGCCCGCGACGACCCGGAGGAGGGTGGACTTCCCGCAGCCCGACGGGCCGACCAGCGCCACCAGCTCGCCGCGGCCCACGCCGAACGAGATACCCTGGAGCGCCTCGACGGGGCCGCTCGCCGAGGCGTAGGTCATGCCGACGCCGTCGAGCTCGATCAGCACGGCGCGGGACACGCGCCCGCCTGACGCATCCGCGGCTAGCGCGTGCTCTTGGGCGGCTCGATCTTGGTCAAGAAGGAGTTGGTGAAGACCTCGTCGCAGCCCACCTTGCGAGGCATGTCCATGTAGGTGTTGATCAGCTCGACGGTGCGGCACATCTTGGCGCGGTCCATCCAGCCGATCCCGTTCTGAGCGTAGCGGTCGGTCTTCATGAGCTCGAGCCCCAGCATCATGTTGGGCTCGATGAGGGTGAGGTCGATCTCGGGCACCCGCTTCCGGAAGATCTCCAGCGCGGCCTTGGGGTTCTCCATCACGTCCCGCCAGCCGCGGTAGGAGGCGTCGAGGAAGTCCTTCAGCACCTTGGGGCGCTCGTTGATTGTCTTCTCGCTGGCCATGATGGACATGGAGTAGGTGTCGAAGCCGTACTGGAACCACGGCATGCGGACGAGATTCTCCTTGCCCACCGCCTTCTCCCAGAAGGGCTGCCCGGTGGTGTAATCGGGCACGGCATCCGCGCGCTTCTCGGACAGCGCCACGAACTTGGCCGCGGGCTCGATGTTGACCCAGGTCACCTTCTTCTCGTCGATGCCGTTGATCCGCGCGAAGGCGGGAAAGAGCTGGCGCTGCGAGTCGCCCGGCGGGGCCGCGAGGGTCTTGCCCTCGAGGTCCTTGGGCTTGACGATGCCGGTGTCCTTGCGGGTCCAGATATTCAGCGGAGTGAGGTCGAAGACCGCGCCCACCACCTTGATCTTGGCGCCCTTGGCCACCAGCGGGATCACCACGCTGGCGTCGGCCAGGCCCACGTCGGCACGGCCGGTGTCCACCTTGGCGATGGAGTCGCCGGAGCCCTTGGAGTTCTGGAGCTCGACGTCGAGCCCCTTGTCACGGTAGTAGCCCTTCTCCAGCGCTACCCAGTAGGCGGCGTGGTCGCCGACGGCGAACCAGTTCAGCGCGAACACCACCTTCTGCGGCGCCTGGGCGAAGGCGGGCACGGTCAGCACGAGGACCAGGAGCGCGGTGAGCACGAGTCGGAGCATGGGCTTCTCCTTGCGGTGGCGGTTCAGGATGCGTTGCCGGTCTCCGCCCAGGGGGCGAGCCAGCGCGCGGCGAGGCCGACGGCGCCGTAGACCAGGAGGCCGACGACGGAGATCCAGACGAGAGCGGCGAAGGCCACCGGTGTGTTGAGGTTGGTCTGGGTGACGACGATCACGCTGCCCAGGCCGGCCTGGGAGGCGACGAACTCGCCCACGATGGCCCCCACCACCGCGGCGGTGGCGGTGATCTTCAGCGCGCTGAGGATGTACGGAAAGGCGTTCGGGATACGGATCGTGGCGAACACCTTCCACTTGGGCGCCCCGAACACGCGCCCCAGGTCGAGCATGTCCGACTCCACCTGGGTGAGGCCCACCGCGGTATTGATGACCACCGGGAAGAAGCCGATGAGGGCGCCGATGAGCATGTTGGGGAAGATGCCGTAGCCGAGCCACAGGAGAAAGAGCGGCGCCACCGCCACCTTCGGCAGCGTGTTGACGAAGACGAGGAAGGGCACCAGCGCGCTGGCCACGGTGGGCGACCACGCGATGGCGGTGCCGAGCAGCACCCCCACCGCGCCGGCGAGGAGGAAGGCGCCCACGATCTCCACGCTGGTGATCCAGATGTGATGCGCCCACGGGATGCGGAAGTCGACGGCGGCCCGCAGCACCGCCCACGGCCCCGGGAGGAGATACTCGCGAATCCGGAACACGGACACCGCGAGCTGCCACGCCGCGAGGAGCGAGGCGAAGAGGAGCAGCGAGGGCAGGTAGCGGCGGAGCGCGGTGGATCGCATGCGCAGGATGGAGGGATTGTCCGGCCGCCGCGCCGGACCTGTCAATGGTGTTTGTGGTACGCTCCGGCCGATGCGCTGGCTCATCGTCCTGCCCTTCGAGCGGGCCGAGCACATGGGGATGGACCTGCGCGACGAGCTCCGCGCGCTGGGCCACGAGGTCCGGACCTTCGCGTACCGCCGCGACAATCCGCTGTACAAGAACCGCGGCACCAAGGCCGCCTATCAGCTCTGGATCCTGCGCCGGCTGGAGCGCGCCTGCCTGGACTGGCGCCCCGCGGTGGTGCTGGTGGTCAAGGGCGGGCCCATCACGCCGGGGGTGATCCGCCGGGTCAAGGCGCGGGTGGACACGCTGTTCGTGAATCTGTTCCCCGACAACCCACTGTGGATGATTCCCTTCGAGTCCATCGAGGCCTACGACCTCTTCCTCACCAAGGAGCGGTACGCGCTGCGGGCGCTGGAGAGCGTGGGGTTGCGCAATCTCTACTATCTCCCGCTCTACTGCGTTCCGGAGATCCACCACCCGGTGACGCCCACGCCGGAGCAGGTGCGCGAGCTCCGGGGCACGGTGGCCTTCGTGGGCAGCCGGTACCCGTATCGCGAGCGCTTCGTGCGCGAGCTGGCCTCGTATCCCCTGCGTCTGTGGGGGAGCGGATGGGACCGCGCGGAGTCGTCCGAGGTGCGCAACCTGGTCGCGGGCGGCCCGGTCTGGGGCGAGGCCAAGCTGGCGATCTACTGCGGGGCCACGCTGTCGCTCAACCACCATCACCCGATGAACGACATCGTGGGCGTGAACACGCGCGCCTTCGAGCTGGCCGCCGCCGGCGCCTGCCAGGTGGCGGATCACAAGGATGAGCTCCCCGCCCTCTTCGCCCCCGGCCACGAGGTGATCACCTACCGCGATCTCCACGAGCTGCGCCGCCACCTCGACTACTACCTGGCCCATCCCGACGAGGCGCGCGAGATCGGCCAGAACGCGCTCAAGCGCGCGCTGGGCGAGCATACCCTGCGCCATCGCATCGAGGAGATCGTCCACGAGCTGGACCGGCGGTTTGGCGTCCGCTAGCCTCGCCACCGGCCTGCGCTGCATCGACTGCGGCGCCGGGCACCCGCTGGGGTACACGCTGCAGTGCGGGGCCTGCGCGGGGCTGCTGGAGCTGACCTACGACACCGCGCGGCTCGTCCACGACGGCCGGGCCGTCCTCGCGGGCCGGGGGCTCTGGCGCTACGCCGCCGTCCTTCCCATCGCCGACCCGGCCCATCGCGTCAGCCTGGGCGAGGGCGGCAGCCCGCTCCTCGACTGTCCGCGGCTGGCGCGCGAGCTGCGCGTGCGGCGGCTCCTGGTGAAGTACGAGGGCTCCAATCCCACCGGCACCGTGAAGGACCGCTCGTCCGCCACCGCGGTGGGCGCCGCGCTCCAGTTCAACTTCCGTGCGACCTCGGTGGTCTCGAGCGGCAATGCCGGCTCCTCGGTGGCCGCCTACTCCGCACGCGCGGGCCTGCGGTCCTTGATCTTCGCCTACGAGAAGGCCTCCGCGCCCAAGCTGCTGCACATGGCGGCCGCCGCCACCGACCTCGTGATTTACGCCGGCGTGTACGACGACCTCATCGGCCTCTGGGACCGTTTGGTAGAGGAGCGGCACTTCTTCGACTGCGGGGCCTCGCGCAATCCCTACAAGCACGAGGGCAAGAAGACCATCGCCTACGAGATCGCGGAGCAGCTGGACTGGAAACCGCCCGACGTCGTGGTGGCGCCGGTGGCGGTGGGGGAGACCTTCGTCGCCGCCGCGCGGGGCTTCGCGGAGATGGAGCGCGCGGGCTGGATCCCCCGCCGGCCCCGCATGGTCGCCGCTCAGGCGACGCGCGCCAACGCCATCTCGAGCGCGTGGCGCGAGAACCGGCCGCTGGCCCCGCTCAAGATCGGCTACACCGTGGCCGAGGGCCTCGCCGCCGGGAATCCCGGGAAGAAGGGCGCGTGGGTGCTCCGCATTCTCCGGGAAACCGGTGGGGTGGCGGGCGACGCCGAGGACGACGCCATCCTGGCCGCCCAGGCGCGGCTGGCCCGCGTCGAAGGCATCTGGGCGGGGCCGACCGGCTCGGCGAGCTTCGCCGTGCTCGAGCGGCTCCTGGGCGAGGGCGCCCTCGACCGGGACGCCACCATCTGCGTGATCGTCAGCGAGACCGGGCTCAAGACCGAGGCGGCGCCGCCGAGCCGACGCGCCACCGCTTTCGACGCAGCCTCGCTGCGACGGCTGGTCGAGGAGCGCCTCGGCGACGCCCACTTCGCGTCGCCACGGTGACGCGGTTGGTCGGCCCAGTCTGGCACATTTGACACCCCGCCCTCCGTGCCGACCGGCGGGGCCCGATCGTGGAGTGACTCGAGTCCAATAAAACAGCGCGTTGCGAGGCTGGGCGTCCGGCGACCGCGAGGGCCACCTCCGGGCACATCGCTTGCACTTCTCCATCGGTCGTGACGCCCACTCGTCTGCTTCTCTCCTTGTCGATGGTGCTGCTCGCGCTCTGGGGCGCCGCGCACGTGGCCGCCGATTCGGTCACCGACCGCCTCCGTCCAGAGATCGAGCGAGTGCTACAGACCCTCGATGACCCCACGCTCAGGCCCACCGCCAAGGCGTCCGAGCGACGCCAGGCGTTGCGTGAGGTCACCGAGGGCCTGTTCGACTGGGCGGAGATGGCGCAACGCGCACTGGGCTCGCACTGGGATGCCCGCAACGAGGCGGAGCGCGCAGAGTTCGCGGGGCTGTTCCGCGGGCTGATCGAGCACGCGTATCTCGCGAAGCTCGAGCGGTACGGCGGCGAGAAGGTCGTCTACGCGGGAGAGTCGGTGGAGGGCGAGCAGGCCACCGTCCGCACGCGCGTGCTCACGCGTCAGGGCGAGGAGGTAGCCATCGACTACCGGCTGACCGCCCGGGGCGACCGCTGGCTCATCTACGACGTGGTGGTGGACGGCATCAGCATCACCGGCAACTACCGCGCCCAGTTCAACGAAGTCGTGACCAAGTCCTCCTATCAGCAGCTCGTCAAGCGGATCCGCGCTCGCGCGTCCTGAGCCGGCGCAGCTTGAGCCGGCGCGCCGCCAAGGCGGCCATGCGCGGGTCCCGCTCCACGCCGATCCACTGCCGTCCCTGCCCTGCCGCCAGCAGGGCCACCGACCCCGCGCCGAGGAAGGGGTCGAGGACGGCGCCGCGCTTGCGGCTCACCGCCAGCAGGCGCCGGATCACCGCCGGCGGCGTGGCGTCCCAGCGGCTGTCCGGGTGTGACCACGGCAGCGGCAGCATCCAGGCCAGCGTCACCGAGCGCGGCCGGACCGGATGAGCGCCCACCTTGCGGAAGCGGAGCACGTAGTTGATCCGGTTGTCCCAGCGCTCGCGCGACCGCACCTGGGCCCAGCAGCCCTTGGCCTGGAGGGTCCAGCCCGCCCGCCGCATCGCGCGCGTGACGAGCCCGTCGAGGCCGGCCCATTCCCGCCCGTCGTGGCGGTCGCCGATGACGAGCCAGCAATCGCCGTCGGGCTGGAGCACGCGGTGCCACTGCCGGCCGAACTCCTTGGCCAGGGTCCGCGCCCAGCGCTCCGCGGAGGCGAGACCACGGCCCCGCACCCAGTACGGCGGCGAGGTGATGATCACCGCGACCTCCCCGGTGGCGATGGCCCCGAGCCGGCGGCCGTCGCCCACGATCAGCCGCCCCCGACCGTCCGCGGACGCGTAGGTGGTCACAGGGGATACGGGATGAACTCTTCCGCGATCTCTACCTCGCCGTCGAACCGCTGGTGGGCCTCATCGGCGAGGGCAGCAGTGGCCTCGTGATGGGCGGGGTCGATGTGGGTGAGGATGAGGCGGCGCACCCCGGCGCGCGCCGCGATCTCCCCCGCCTGCCGCGCGGTGGAGTGTACCCCGTGGCGGCGCGCGTCGCCTTCGGCGTACGTCGCCTCGTGAATGAGGGTGTGGGCGCCCCGGGCGAGCTCCACCACCGCCTCGCAGGGCTCGGTATCCGAGGAATAGACCACCGACGGCGCCCCCGCCGGGTCGACGCGCAGGGCCAGATTCGGCATGGGGCCATGCGCATTGGGCGAGGCGGTGAGGGTGAAGGGGCCGGAGCGGCCGAGAAGGGCGCGGGGGACCGCCGGCACGGGCTCGAAGACGAGCGGGAACTGATCGGGCCGGTCGAGGATGCGGAAGACGCGCAGCAGGTCGCGGAGGGGCTCGGCATGCTCCTCTCGGCAGTTGATCGTGAGCGCGGCGGTCCGGCCCATGAGCCCGAGCCCGCGGACGAGCGAGGGCAGCCCGTAGGAATGGTCCACGTGGAGGTGGGTCACCAGGACCCGCGTCACGCTCTGGGGGTTCACCGCGGCCAGCAGCAGCTTCTGGATGGGGCTGCCGCCGCAGTCCACCAGGACCGACTCGTCATCGCCCACGAAGACCAGCGAGGTGTTGTCGCGGCGCAGGGACGGCACCGCGCCCGAGGTGCCGAGGAAGGCGAAGTGCACGCGGCGCGCCGATCAGGCGCGGCTGCGCCGGAGCAGGAGTGGGACGCCGATCACAGCCGCCGCTACCCCGAGCAGGCTCACCACCTGGGCCACCCGGATGGGGCCGAACATCAGGGGGTCGGTGCGGAGCCCCTCCGTGATGAAACGTCCGACGGAGTAGAGGCCCAGATAGGTCAAGAAGAGCGCACCTTTCGCATGCTTGAGGCGGTCACGGAAGACGTAGACCAGGAGGAAGAATACGGCGAGGTCCCAGAGCGACTCATACAGGAACGCGGGGTGGAAAAAATCATCCTGCGCGTACTGGAGGGGGCGGTGCGACGGGGAGATATAGAGCTTCCAGGGCAGCGAGGTGGGGGTGCCGAAGGCCTCCTCGTTGAAATAGTTCCCCCATCGGCCGATGGCCTGCCCGAGCACGAGGCTGGGGGCGGCGATGTCCAGATAGTCGCGGACGGGCAGCTTGCGCAGGTAGGCATAGCCGCCGCCCACCAGAACGCCCCCGATGATGCCGCCGTGGATGGCGAGCCCACCCTCCCAGACCGCGATGATCTTGCTCGGGTCCTGCATGTAGTAATCGAGGTTGAAGAGCACGTAATAGAGGCGGGCGCCCACCAGGGCCCCCAGGAGCCCCAGCTCGGAGGCCTTGAGGAGGTTCTCGGGATCGAGACCACGGCGGCGGGCATCACGATAGGCGAGCCAGAGCCCGACCGCCATGGCGAGGGCCATCAGGATGCCGTACCACCGGATGCTCAGCGGGCCGATCTGGATGGCGACGGGGCCCGGCGAACGGAACATATCGGAACTCTTATACGGGGGCGCCTCCCTCGCTGTCAATTGTTTGACACTCTTCGGACCCGTTCTGTATCATCGAAATCACGCGGTTCCCGCGCGAAGGTCACCTTGAAAAGGAGCCCCTGGTGCCAGGCAACAGCAGTCTGAACGCAAGCGTCGTCGAGCTGGTCCTCAACGCCGGCCCCGTCGCGAAGTTCATCCTCCTCCTGCTCGCCGTCTTCTCGGTGGTCTGCTGGGCGCTCATCGTGGAGAAATGGTGGGAGTTCCGGAAGGTACACCGGGAGTCCATGCGCTTCCTCAAGGTGTTCCGCGAGGGGCGCCGGCTCGCCGCCATCTACGTCGGCGCGCGCCGGCACCGCGAGAGCCCGCTCGCCCAGCTCTACGTGGCGGGTTGCCAGGAGGCGGCCGGGGGCGTGGTCGGGGGCGAGCTGCTCGAGCATGCCCTCGCGGAGGCGGAGGACGGCCTCCCGCCGAGCCGGCTGGAGGCGGTGGATCGCGCGATGCGGCGCGCCGCTTCCGTCGAAGTGGCGCGAATGGAGCGGTATCTTCCTTTCCTCGCCACCACCGCCAGCGCGGCGCCGTTCATCGGCCTCTTCGGCACCGTGTGGGGCGTCATGAGCGCCTTTCACGGAATCGGGCAGCAGGGCTCGGCGAGCCTCGCCGTCGTGGCCCCCGGCATCTCCGAGGCCCTCATCGCCACCGCGGCCGGCCTGGGCGCCGCCATTCCCGCGGTCATGGGCTATAACTACTTCGTCAACCGGGTGAAGCACTGGGCGGCGGAGATGGAGGGCTTCACCCTCGATTTCCTCAACCTCCTCTCGCGCCCCGTGCCCAAGACGGTGGCCTCGGCAAAAGATGGCGTTTAGACTCGAGTCCTCGGGAAGCGGGCGGAGCTCGCGGATCGGCGCCAACCTGTCCGAGATCAACATCATTCCACTCGTGGACGTGATCCTCGTCCTGCTCCTCATCTTCATGCTCACCGCGCCGCTGATGCATCGTGGGATCGACGTGGCCCTGCCCAAGAGCTCGGCCAAGCCGACCGCGGTGGAGGAACGGCTGGTGCTCACCCTCACCAAGGAACAGACCATCTATCTCAACGACAAGCCGGTCCCCGTCGCGGGGCTCGAGCCGCGGCTCCGCGAGGCGATCAAGACCCGTACCGACAAGACCATCTACCTCAAGGCCGATCAGGGGCTCTCGTATGGCTTCGTGGTCGAGACCATGGACCGGATCCGCCGTGCCGGGGTCGAGAAGCTCGGGATGGTCACGGAGCCGGCGAGGGACCGCTGATCGCAACCAGCGTCGCCCAGGAGTTCCCCATGCCGTCGCCGATGCAGGTGCCTCGCGGCCGGCTCGGGCCTGCGCTGCGCCGCCGGCGCCTCCCGATGGCGGCGCTCACCGTCTCGGCGGTGGTGCATGTGCTGCTCGCCGGCGGGCTCCTGGTCGCGGTCATCTGGGGCGGCTGGAACGCCCGAAAGGTATACGTGGTGAATCTCGTGCCGAGCATTTCCGCCGTCGGTGCCCCCACCGCGGTGGCGCCGCGACCGGTGGTGCCGCCGTCGCCGCGCGTTCCGGAGCCGACGCCGCCGCGTGAGACGCGGCCGCCGGAGCCCGCGAAGGCGCCCAGCCTTCCCGAGGGCCCGCCCTCGAGCGCGGCGCTGCCGCCGAGGGCCCCCGCCCTGCCGCGCCCCGGCGAGAGGGAGCTCCCGACCCTGGCGCCACCCAGTGAGCGCCGCTCGCTGCCGCCCGCCGCCGCCCGGACGACGGAAACGCCCAGTGAAGCTCGACCCGCTCCGCCGCCTCCCGCCCCGCCTCCAGGGCAGGTGACCGGCTCGCCCACGGGCACGGGCGTTCGCACCCTGGAGGCCTCGGACTTCCCGCACGCGTGGTACCTGCGGCAGGTGCTGGCCAAGGTCGAGCGGGAGTGGCAGAAGCAGGCCCAGATCGCCGAGCCGGGCCAGAAGCCGCTGGTGATGGTCGAGATACAGCGCGACGGCTCGATCGGCATGCCGAAGATCGAGAAGAGCTCCGGGAACGCGTTCTACGATCAGGCCGCCCTGCGCGCGATCATGGACGCGCGACCCTTCGCACCCCTTCCCGCCGAGTGGGTCCGCCCCTCGCTGCGGGTGATGTTCAGCTTCGACTTCAAGCCGGAGCGCGGATGAGCGCGTCTCGCCGCCTCGCCGCCGTCGCCGCTCTCCTGCTCGTGGTGGGGGTGAGCCTGGTCGTCTGGCCCCCCGTTCGGCCCGCGCGCTCGCAGGCTCCCGACGTGCTCCTCAATGTCCTCGGGGGGGGCGCGAAGAAGCTGAACCTCTTCATGCCGGACTTCACCGTGGTGGGCGGCCCCGACCCGGCGGGGCTGTCGCGCTCGCTCGCCGAAGTGACGGCCGGCGACCTCAAGTTCTCGGCGCTCTTCTCGGTGGTGGGCGGCCAGCCGGCGCTCCCCGCCGCGAACCCGGAGGCGCTCAAGAAGGCCTGGACGGACGCCGCGGCGGCGGGCGCGCATGCAGCGCTGCACGGCCTCCTCACCCCGCGTGCCGACCGCCTCGAGGGGGAGCTGCGGCTGTACGACCTCACCTCGCCCGAGCTGCGCCTCATCGCGACGAAGAAGATCGCGGTGGTACCCGCCGAGGCGCGGCGGCTCGCCCACAAGATGGCCGACGAGGTGGTGCTCCAGTTCACCGGGGAGCCCGGCGTGGCCGACACCAAGATCGCCTACGTGGCGCCGCGCGACGGCAGCAAGGAGATCGGGGTGATGGACTACGATGGGGCGGGCGCGGTGCCGCTGACCGCGAACCAGTCCATCAACCTCTCACCGCGCTGGAGCCCGGACGCTCGCTCGCTCGCCTTCACGTCGTACATGCGGGGCTACCCCTACCTCTACCGGCTCTTCGCCTTCGAGCGCCGACCGGTGCAGCTCCTGGCCGGCTTCCTCGGCATCAACTCGTCGCCCGCATGGAGCCCGGACGGCAAGCAGGTGGCGCTGACCTTGTCCAAGGACGGTAATCCCGAGATCTATATCCTGACCCTGGCCACCGGCGCGTTCCGCCGGCTCACCATCCATCCCGGCATCGACACCGAGCCCACCTGGTCGCCCACCGGACGGGAGCTCGCCTTCGTATCCGACCGGGCGGGACCGGCGCAGGTCTACGTGATGGACGTGGAAGGCACCAATGTCCGGCGCCTGACCCAGGCCGGCTTCAACACCCAGCCGAGGTGGTCTCCTAAAGGGGACTCCATCGCCTACACCTCCCGGCAAGGCGCGCATGACATCTGGATCGTCGCGCCCGACGGGTCGAACGTGCGGCGTCTCACCACCGGATCCGGTGACAACGAGAGCTCGTCATGGGCCCCGAACGGCCGGCACCTGGCGTTCCAGTCCACCCGCCAGCGCGGCCCGAGAATTTTCACCATGCTCCCCGACGGCTCCGAGCAGCAGCCGGTGCCCAGCGGGCCCACCGAAGCGGCAAGTCCTGCATGGTCGCCGCGCCTTCCGTGATAGGATGACCTCGATTTTCACTCGGATCTTTAGCGTTCCAAAAGGAGGTTTTCACACTATGGCTCAACGACGGGGTTCTTTGCTTGCGGTCATGCCCCTGCTCCTCTTGACACTGTTCCTCGTGGGCTGCCCCAAGCGCCCCGCCACTCCGGTCGCGTCCGCTCCCGCGCCGACTGGATCGGCCATGGCTCCCGCGCCCGGACCGGCCCCGGCACCGGCACCGCCCGCAGCGCCGGGCCCGTCGGCGCTGGCCCCCGCCGCGCCCGCGCCCGGAGGAGCCGCCACCACCTCCCCCCGGGTACGCCGCCGCGGCCGAGTGAGTTCACCGAGAACACCAATCTCAAGGACGTGTTCTTCGACTTCGACCGGTACGACGTACGGGCGGGCGACGCGAAGATCCTCGACGGCAACGCGGCGTGGCTGAAGTCCAGCGACAACAACTTGGTCCTCATCGAGGGACACTGCGACGAGCGCGGTACCAACGAGTACAACCTCGCGCTGGGCGAGCGCCGCGCCAAGTCCACGATGAACTACCTCGTGGCCCAGGGCATCCAGGCCAACCGCATCACGATCATCTCGTATGGCAAGGAGCGCCCGGTCTGCAGCGAGAAGAACGAGAGCTGCTGGCAGAAGAATCGTCGGGCACATTTCCTGGTCAAGGCCCGTTAGCGGCCTCCACGCCGGGAAGGAACGACCCGCATTGAAGGCGCGGCACGCGAAGGGGAGCCCCCGGCTCCCCTTCGGTGTCTTGCTCCTCCTCGCCGCGGTGGCGCCGCTCGCGGGCGGCTGCGCCGACTCCACCGGCGAGGCCCTGCATCAGGACGTCGCCCAGCTCCGGCAGGACCTCAATGCGCTGACCCTCTCGGTGCACCGCGGCCGCGGCGACACGGAGGCGGTGCTGAACCAGCTCGACCGGCGCGCGCGAGAGGGGAACGCCGAGTCCAGCCGTCAGATGGGCGCGCTGTCCGCGCGCGTCGACACGCTGTCCACCGAGCTGACTCGCGTGTCCGCCCGACTGGACGAGCTGTCGCAGCGCATCGAAACCCTGAGCCGTGAGCTCGCCTCGCGCGCGGCTCCGGCTCCATCGTCCGGAGGCTCGGCGCCGGGAACGGCGGGGGCGCCGCGGAGCTCGGGAGGGCCGACGCCGCAGCAGGCCTATCAGGCGGCCTATCTCGACTTCAGCAAGGGAAACTACCCGCTGGCGGTGGCGGGATTCCGCGAGTTCGTCCGGCGCTATCCCGACGCCCCGCTCGCGGACCAGGCCCAGTACTGGGTGGGGGAATCTCTGTTCAGCCAGGCGCGCGCCAGCCTCGCCGCGGGTCAGTCGGACAAGGCCACGCGCGAGCTGGAGCAGGCGGTGCAGGAGTTCCGGCGCGTGAGCCTGAACTATCCGCGCGGCGACAAGGTGCCGACGGCCCTGTACAAGGAAGCCCTGGCGCTCCTCGAGCTCAAGCAGCCCCGGCTCGCGCAGACACGACTGCAGTACCTGCTCGACAATTTCCCGCAGTCGGAGGAAGCTCCCCTCGCGAAGGAGCGCCTCGCCAATCTTGGTGGCTGACCGGGACGGCTAGCTGGGCGGGCTAGCGCGAGGCGAAGAGCCAGATCACGGTGACGCCGCGCTCGGCGCCGCGATCGGAATCGGAATAGACCATCACGCTGCCGTCGGGATCCCCGGTGGCGACGTCCTGCACCATCACCGGTCCCCACGCGGGCAGAAGCTCGCCCTCATCCGCCGGCCAGAAGGAGACGGACAGGAGCGTGACCGTCGCGAGGCCGGTAGCCAGCGCCAGCCGGGGATGTCCCCAGACCGGCTTCCAGAACGGCAGCCACCAGGGTTCTCGTAGCGGCCGCGCCGGCTCGGTCTCGATGCGTGACCGGATGACCGTCCAGAACCCGGACCAGTCCGGCAGCCGGGGCTCGGACGCCACTCCACGCACCTGGGAGCGGAGCGCCGTGAGGCGCTCCATCCGGGCCCGGCAGGACGCGCAGCCGGTCAGGTGCCGGGCCACGGCCCGCATCGCTCGCGCGGGGAGCGCCACGTCCGCGAACGGCTCGATGCGGGATCGATTCCAGAGACAGCCCAGCGATGGCATCGTGTGCAGTATACCTTGCTGTCTGGGACGGCCCTGGGCCCTTGAATATTCCCGAGCTCACGCCTAAGGTCTGAGAAAGATGGAGCTCCCCATCGAAATCGAGGTGCCGGACGGGCCGCGCCTCGAGGCCCGGCTGGCCGAGCCTCCCGCCGCCACCGCCGGCCTGGTCCTCTGCCATCCCCACCCCCTCTATGGCGGAGACATGGACAATCCCGTCATCGTGCGCGCCGCCGAAGTGACGCAGGGCCTGGGGCTCATGACCCTTCGGTTCAATTTCCGCGGGGTCGGGGCCTCTGGGGGCACCCATGGCGCCGGCAACGCCGAAGAGGATGACGTCCGGGCGGCGCTCGGGCGGGCCCGGGCGGCCCTCCCGGCGAACGCGCCCCTCGGCCTGCTGGGATATTCCTTCGGGGCCTGGGTCGCCGCCCGCGTCGCCGCGAAGCCCTCCGCGCATGCGCTGCCGCTGTGCCTGGTGGCACCGCCGCTCAGCATGGTCGACTGGACCACCGTCCCCACGGGGGCCACGCCGCTGCTCATCGTCGCGGGCACGCGCGACCAGTACTGTCCCCTGCCCGACCTCGAGCGCTTCACCGCGCGGCTACCCGGGGCCCGCACCGCCATCATCGAAGGCGCCGATCACTTCTTCTTCGGGAAGCTTTTTCCGTTGGGGCTGGAGGTGGAACGCTGGCTACGGGAATGGGCCGGCGGCGGCTCAGCCGCGCTGTCGGGGGAGCCGGGGGGGCGAAGCGGTGCCGGCTGAGAGGATGATGCGGATACCCTCCTCCACGCTGAGCCCGGTGGCGAGGGCGTCCTCCCGCGGCACCACCACCACGTCGCCGAGATAGAGATTGTTGGTGGGCACGAACACCGTCACCATCTGCCGCTTGCCCTCGGGGAGCTCCACGAGGATCTCGGAGGTCACGAAGCCGAACACGTATTCGCCCTTGCGCGGGTGCTCGGCGAGGACGACTTCCTTGAAGGAGCCGCGCTTCTCGGGTGAGAAGGACGCCAGCAGCTCCTTGACGGTCGGGTAGATGCTGCGGAAGATCGGCACGTGCGAGAGCCCCCGCTCGATCCGGGCGAGGATGCGCCGCCCCACCACGTTGGTGGCGATGGTGCCCATCACCAGGATGAGCGCGATGGCGGTGAGGAAGCCGAGGCCGGGGATCCGACGCCCGAAGATCTGCTGGTATCCGGGAGAAAAGAAGCTGTCGATCGCGTCCCAGAACACGTACAGGAGCCACGCGGTGGCGATGGCGGGGACGGTGACGAAGAAGCCTGTGATGAACCGGACTTTCAACCAGTTCTTCACCGGCCCCTCATAGCGGCCCGATGAAATCACGCGCAACGCGGCAAGTCAAGAAACTGGCGGGAAAGGGGGCTCTCGTCACCGGCGGCGCCGCGCGCGTGGGACGTGCCATCGCGCTGGCGCTCGCGCGCGAGGGCTCCGATGTGGCGGTGGGCTATCACGCATCATCGGCGGCCGCGCGCGCCACCGTGGCCGACCTCGAGGCGCTCGGCGTGCGTGCGGTGGCCCTCCGCGCCGATCTCGCGAAGCCCGCCGCCGCGCGCGCGCTGGTGGCCGCGGCCGCGCGCCGGCTGGGACGGCTCGACGTCCTCGTCAACAATGCCGCCGTCTTCTTCCGCACCCCGCTCGCCGATACGACGCCCGCCCAGTTCGACCGGCTCATCGCCGTGAACCTGCGCGGGGCCTTCTTCTGCGCTCAGGCGGCGGCGCGCCTCATGCCGGGGGGAGGGCGCATCGTCAATATCGCGGACGTGGGCGGGGTGCGCGCGTGGCCGGGCTATATCCCCTACGGCATCTCCAAGGCCGGTGTGCTCATGCTCACGCGCGGACTGGCGGTCGCGCTGGCGCCGCGCATCCAGGTCAACGCGGTGGGGCCGGGCGTGGTGCTCCTGCCCGAACACTTCCCGCGGGAGCGGGCGCGACGGATCCGGGCCCGCATCCCCATGGGTCGCCACGGCCGCCCCGAGGACGTCGCCGCCGCCGTCTGTTTCTTCGCCACCTGCCCCGACTACATCACCGGCCAGGCGCTGTTCGTGGACGGGGGCGTGCTCGCGGTCTGATCAGCCGCGCAGCCGCAGCGCGCCCGCGCAGACGGTGACCTCGAAGGGCGAGGCGCCCCAGGGCTCGCCGTCCAGCTGCAGCGGTACCGGCGCGTCGCTCGTGACCGCCACCGAGCGCGCGCGTTCCCGCGTGACACGCGGATGGCGGAGGTGGCCGCCCCAGTACAGCGTGGGAAGCCAGCAGGTCAGCTCCACGCGGCTCAGCACCCCCAGCACCACCAGGTCCAGCATTCCGTCGGTGGCATCGGCGCCCGGCGCCACCCGCATGCCGCCGCCGAAACAGGGCCCGTTGGCGATGACCACTCCGGTGACCGACCGCGGGCGCGCGGGGGCCCCGTCCACGGACAGGCTCAGCGTCCAGGGTCGATGCGCGCGAAGGCTGGCCGCCACCGCACGGAGATAGGGCACGGAGCCCCGCCCCGGCGTGGACGCCGCGCGCGCGGCCACCACCGCGTCGAATCCCGCGCCGGCAACGGTCAGGAAGAAGCGCTGGCGGTTGTCGCGGCGCACGAGGCCCAGATCGCGCCGAGTCTCGCCCCCGTGCACGAGGCGCGCGGCGGCACGGCCGGGATCGCGGGGCAGCCCCAGCGTTCGCGCCGCATCACGCCCGCGGCCGGTGAGAAGCGCGCCGACGGCGGCGAGCGGGCGGCCGTCCTCGCCGGTGACTCCATTGATGACTTCGTTGAGGGTCCCGTCTCCGCCCACGGCGACGATCAGCTCCGCGCCCGCCGCCACCGCGGCCGCCGCCAGAACCCGGCCGTCGCCGGGAGCGCGCGTCTGCACGTGATCGCACGGCAGGCCGAGACGGCGCAGGCGGTCGCGAAGATCCGGCCAGAGACGCGCGGTACGCCCGCCGCCCGCGACGGGATTGACGACGGCGAGCGCGCGCGTCAGTCGCGGCCGCCGCCCATCGCGCGGAGGAAATCGGTCATGGACGGAAAGCGCATCATCGGGTTCCCGCGCTTCTCGTCGCCGATGGTGGTGTGGGAGCCGCCGTAGTTGTGTCCCGGCAGGACCACGGTGGCATCCGGGAGCGCGCCGAGCCGCTGGGTGAGCGACCGGTACATTTCCGACGGATCACTGCCGGGCAGATCGGTCCGGCCGCACGAGCGAATGAACAGCGTGTCACCGGAGACGAGGCGCCCGTCCACGAGGAAGCACTGGGAGCCGGGCGTGTGGCCGGGAGTATGGATGAAGGTCAGTGGAACATTGCCCACCGCGAGCGTGTCGCCGCCTTCGACCTTCACGAGATCCGAGCCGAAGCCTCGGAGGAACTCGCGCTCCGCCTTGTGCACGTGCACCTTGGCGGGGTTCTTCTCGAGGAGCTCCGCCACTCCGGGGATATCGTGGCCGAAGAGGTGGCCGCCGACATGATCTTGATGCGTATGGGTGATGAGCACGTCGCGGATCCGCATGTCGTCGGCGGCCGCCTCCGCGAGGATGGCGTCGATCTCCCAGGCGGGGTCGACCACCACGCACTCCCGCGTCTCGGGATCGCCGATCAGGTACACGAAGTTCTGCATGGGCCCGAGCTCGAGCTGCTTGATGTAGACGCCGGTGCTCATGGCCCCATGCTAGCGCAGTTCCAGCACCGCTTCGAGGAGGCGGCGCGCGGCCGGGCTCGTCCAGTCGTGCCCGCCGACCAGCCGGGCCAGCAGCCGGCCCTGCCGATCCACCACGTAGGCGGTGGGCGGCCCCCAGACCCCGTAGAGGCGGCCGGTGACGTCCCCGCTCGCGTCCAGGAGCACGGGCGCCACGTAGCCGCGCTCGCGGGCGACGCGCTTCACCAAAGCCGCATCCTCGCGGAAGCTCACCAGCAGCACCGCGAGGCCCTTCTTCTCGAGCTCAGCGTAGAGCCGATTGACGGGAGGCAACTCCTCCCGGCAAGTCGTTCACCAGGTGGCCCAGAAGAAGACGAGGGTGACCTTGCCACGCAAATCGGCCAGCGCCACCGGTCGCCCGTCGAGATCGGGCAGGCTGAACTCCGGCGCGGGCTTGGGCGGCTCATAGGGCACTGCCTTGAACGACGCCCAGTCGGGCCCGGCGGCGGTTGCCGGCGGGGCGGCGGCCGCAAGGCCCAGCAAGAGGCCGATGATCAGGCCCCACCGGGGGCCCGACATCATGCGCCCGAATCCTTGAGCGCCTTGAGCACCTCCTCGGGCTTGAGGAGATCGAGGGCATTGGTCTGGATCTTCATGTAGCGGACCACCCCGTCCTTGTCGAGGATGAAGTAGGCGCGCTTCGCGTACCGGAAGATGGGGCTCTTGTCGTCGGTGACGAGGGCGTCGTACGCGGGCAGCATCTGTCGGCGGAAGTCGGAGAGCAGTAGGTGCTTCGTCTTGTTGGCGTTCGCGAAAGCTTCGAGAGTGGCGGCGTGGTCGGCGCTGACGCCCACGACCTGGGCGTTGGCGGCCTCGAAGGCGGGGAGAGTCGCCTCGAAGCCGTTGATCTCCTCCGTTCAGGTCTTGGTGAAGGCCTGGATGAAGGTGTAGAGCACCACCGGTCCCTTGCCGAGCAGGTCCGAGAGCTTGACCGTCTTGCCTCCGGGCGCCGCCAGGGTGAAGTCCGGCGCCTTCTGACCGACCTCGAGGGCGGGCGCGGCGGTGACCAGCCCGAGGACGAGCGCTCCTGCCGCGAGCGAGATGCCGAGCGTGGTGAACACGGACTTCATGTGAACCTCCTGGTGAGCTGCGGGGTGAAGGAAGCGGCCGTACCCGCTGCCGCGTCCCGTCAAGGAACCCAGTAGCCGCTGATCCAGTACGGCTGGTAGTAGCCGCTTTGCACGACCTGGGCCGCGTGATAGCCCGCCACCCAGACGCCGTCCTTGTCGTAGTACCCCGGCACCCAGACGCTGGTGGCCTGGCCCTGTGGAACCCAGGTATAGGCCCAGTAGCCGGGGACCCAGTGGCCATAGGAGGGGGACGTGACATACGGGACCGCGAGAGCGGGAGGCGCCCAGAGGAATGGCTTCTGGGCATGCGGCACGTGGTTGAAGGACCCGCTGTGGTTGAAGGGCGCGCTGTAGAAGAACCGCGGTTGATGCACGACATTGGGAGGAGTGCTGACCACCGTCGGGGGGGCGGGCCGGAAGTGGGGCCGGTGATGCCCCGAGGGTCCCGCGCTCCCGCCCGGGGAAGGCGATCCGCCGCCCATCCGCAGCGTCTGAGCCGAGGCCGGCGCCGCGCCCAGGCCCAGGCTGCCCACCCACAGGGTCGCGAGCAGGGCGAGGGCCGAGAGGGCCATGGTGGTGAATGGGGCGGGCGGGTGAGCGCCTCGGCCTGGCGCGATCGCGATCGGCTGACTCATCGCGCTCTCCTTCCCCGCGTAACGCGGCGGGGGACCGTCAGGTTCCCCGCTAGCCCGGGATCTCGCCGGGCGCCTTCTGAAGGTCCCGGATCAGTCTGGAGTCTACCGCATAGACGGTTGGCGAGGTCTTGAGCTTCACGTAGGTCTGCGGCCCCTCGGACTTGCCCACCAGGAGGCCCGCGATCTCGCCACCGTCGGCCTTGAGGAGGGTGACTTCCAGCTCGGGCTTGTCGAGACCGAAGCGCGCCACGTCGTCGCCCTTGGGGGAGACGATGGACTTCCAGCGCAGCGCCTTGAGCGAGAGGAGGAGATCGGCCACCCGCCGCTCCTTGGTGCCACCGCGCTTGGGCTCCACCACCTGCCAGTCGCTCTCTCCCTTACGCTCGACGACGAGGGGGGCACCGCCGGACACCACGCGCGCCCGCTTGACGTCGCTCATCTCGAAGGCGGGGAGGAGGCTCTTGTCGCGGAGGTCGTCGGCCCCACGCGCGAGGTCGTCGAGGACCTTGCCGTCCACCAGGACCACGGGGCCACGTCCCTCCACCGCCGCCAGCGCGGCGGGTTGCCCGCCGCGCGTCTCTCGCGACGCGGCCAGGAGGAGGACTTGGGGCTCCTTGGCCCCTTCCTCCCACAATCGCACTGTCACCTCGGGCTTCGGCAGGAGGCGCGGAATGGCCGCCGCGTCCTCGGCGAGGAATCCACTGGCGCGCAGGTCGCGGATCCTCCACAGCACGCCGTTGACGGCCCCGGTGTCGGCCTTGAGGGCCTCCGGGGCGGTGATCTTCCAGCCGATCCCGTCGCGCTCGAGCGTGAGGGGACCGCGCGGCCCCGCGAGCTCCACCCGGCTGACCTTGTCGTACTGATACGCGAGGACCACCTTGTCGCGGAGCACGCCCATCGTCTTGGGGACCGCGGCCCAGAGCTCTTCGCCCACCAGCATGACGCCGGGCTCCCCGGAGCGCATCACGTAGACGCCCTTCTTGCCCTTGTCCTCCCGGCCGAACAGGAGACTTCGCGACGCCCGCTCCTTGTCCTTGCCGATCCACAGGGTGACCGTGGTGGGATGATCGAGGCCGTAAGGCGCCAGCGACCGCGGCGCATCCTCCACGAACTCCTTGGCCTTGGCTCCATCGAGCTTCTCGAGGAAGTCGGCCACCACGTCGGGATCGGCGGGCAGGACGCGCGGCTTGGTGAGGCGCCACTTCCCCGCTTCCGCGCTCTCCAGCGTGAGTGCTTCTCCAGAGAGCTGTAGGTCCACCTGCCCCACCCCCTTGCGGTCGAAGGCGAGCACGGTGCGGTCACGCAGCTCGGTCACCGGCTTGGCGAGGTCGCGGGCCACGACCTCGGACAGGGCGACCACCGCCGGCTTGCCCGACTCCTTGGCGAAGAGCCAGGCGCCGGTCGGGCTCTTGGCGCCCACCAGCAGCGCCAGCGGCGCGCGCCCCTTCACTTCCAGCGTCACCTCGATCTCGGGCGGCGCCAGCCCGAACTCGTCGAGCTTTCCGGGCGTCGCGGCCACCTCGCGGTCCACCCGCGCGGTGACCAGCGTGGTGACGATGCCGTCGACCGCGCCGCGGTCGGCGCGCGTCTTCACCGGCTCGAGCAGCTCCCAGCCCGTGTCGGTGCGCCGGATCCGCACCGTCTCCCCCTTGCGCTTGACGGTCAGGGACTCGACATCCTTGGGCTCCACCTCCCAGAGGCGGCCCTTGACGGAGTCCTTCTTCTCGCGGGCGGGCTCGAGCCAGTAGGTGTCGTAGTAGAAGAAGCCGCCGAGCCCCGCGACGAGGAGGGCGAGCACGACGAGAGTCTTCCCGCTCATCATCCGGGTCGGCTACCTCGAGCGGCGGCGGCGGCCGACGACGGCGAGTATCCCCACGAGGACGACGGCCCCGGGCAGGATGGCGACCGGGAGCCACAGGACGAGCTCGGCCTGGGGCGGCGACAGCACGATGGGATTCGACTTCGTGTCGCGCGCGCGCACGGAGATCTGGCTCTCGTCCTCGGCCAGCCACGAGACCACGTTCAGGAAGAAATCGCGGTTGCCCTGGGCGCCCAGGAACTGGTTGGACGCGAGGTTCGCGGTGCCGATCACCACCAGGCGCGCCTTGGCGGGCTTCTTGGCGGCGTCGGGGGCGTCGCCGTCCTTGGGAGCGGCGGGGGGGCGGCGGGCGCGGCCGGGGCGCCCGGAGTGGCGGCCGCCGGCGTGGGCGTCGCCGCGTCCACGATGGCGACGGCGGCCACCGGCAGCGGCCCCGGCTTATCGGATGGGTCGGCCTTGGCCTCACCGCGCTGCAGCGCGTTCTTGTCCGTCTCTCCCCACGACTGCGCGCTGGTCCGCGCCAGTGCCTGGACGGTGGTGCCCTTGGCGGGGGCCTTGGTCACGTCGACCGAGCGCGAGAGCGGGAACAAGGTCATGAGCCCGCCCAGGTCCCGCGTGATCGGGTGCGGCTCGTACTGGGTGACCACCGGGACCTCGGGGCCGAGCCCGAAGGCGCGCCCGATGGGGTTGAGCTCGACCACGAGGTCGTCCCCCACCTCGAACCCGTACCGGGCGAGGTACTTGCGCAGCCCATCGGCCTGGAAGGGCGCGAGCATGAAGAAGGCCTTGCCTCCCCCGCCGATGAAGCCGTCCAGCGCCGCCAGCTCGGGGGCCAGCAGATCGGTCTTGGGCCCCGCCACGATGATGATGGCGGCGTCCGCGGGCACGGTGGGGTCGCGCGCGAGGGTGAGCTCCTTCACCTCGTAGTTGGCCTTCTCCATCTGCTCCTTGGCCTGGCTGAACCCGGGACGCTCGGTATTGGCGGCATCGCTCTCGCCGTGTCCCTTGAGGAGATAGATCACGCGCTTGGCGTCGCGGGTGAGCTTGAGCAGGCCGTTGGTGATGCGCTCCTCGTCGGCGTCGAGCACTTTCTCGGACTTGGCGGCACCCTTGTCACCCACCTTGTCGCGGCGCTCGAGGATGACGGTGCCGTAGGTGTCCACCCCGTAGCGCTGGGCGAGGCCGGGCGAGCGATCCGGGTCCTCCATGCGCCACGTGAACTTGCCGTTCGAGTAGGAGGCGTAGAGCTTGAGGAGGTCCTCGGCGGTACGCCGGCCGGGAGTGTCGCCGCGGAAGAAGGCGATGGCCTCCACTGGACCGGGCAGCGAGCCCAGGACCTTGATGCTCTGCGGCGAGAGGCTCTGGCGGCGGTTCTCGGTGAGATCCCACCGGGCATTGTGGCGCACGGAGAGCGCGTTGGCGAGGACGGCGACCCCGAGGGCCAGCACGATCAGCACCGCCGCCCCCGCGCCGTAGCGCGCCGCCCGCCGCCCGGAGGCCGCGCGGAGGGCGCCCGCGTTCAGGACGAGAGAAGTCAGGAGCAGCAGGCCGCCGGCGATGAGCAGCGCCCACCGGAAGCGGGTGAGCCAGGGCACCAGGCGCCAGACGGCCAGGGAGCCGACCAGGCACACCAGCGCGGCGGGGAAGACCCAGCGTCGGAGGCTCACCGGACTATCCCCTCCACCGCTTCGCGTCGAGCGCCCGGAGGGTGAGGAAGAGCGCGAAGGCCGTCACCGTGAGGTAATAGACGATGTCCTTGGTGTCGAGAACACCCTTCCCGAAGCTGTCCATGTGCTCGATGATCGAGAGGTACTGCAACACCGTGCGCACCCAGCCTCCCGCCGCGTCCGCGCCCCACCCGATGAGCCAGAAGCCCAGCAGCGCGCCGAAGGTGGCGGAGCCGGCCACGATCTGGTTCTCGGTGAGCGAGGAGATGAAGACACCCACCGCGAGAAATGCGGCGCCGAGCAGGAAGAGACCGAGATAGCCGGTGAGGATGGCGCCCCACTCGATGCGCCCGAAGGCGGCCATGAGGCCCGGATAGGTGAGGGTGAGGAGGAGCAGGAGGCCGTAGACCGCGCCGGCGGCGAGGAACTTGCCCGCCAGCACCTCGCCGTCACGCACCGGATAGGTCAGCAGCAGCTCGATGGTGCCGGATTTCTTCTCCTCGGCGAAGAGCCGCATGGTGAGCATGGGCATGAAGAAGAGCAGGACCACGCTCATGTTGGAGAAGAGCGGCCGCATGACGTTCTCGGTGGGATTGAGGTTCTGCGCCGCCCCCGGCTGCATGAACGCGCGCATGGACAGCTCGCTGTAGATGAGGAAGATCTGCGCGAACATCCAGCCCGTCACCAGGAGGAACAGCGCGAGGAAGGCATACGCCACCGGCGAGCCGAAGTACAACCGCATCTCCTTCTTGAAGATGGGCAGCCAGCGCATCAGGCGGTCGCCCCCGGCGCCGGTGCGGCCGAGGCCCCCAGGTCAGGGACCGCGGCGACCTCGCCGTGCTCCTCGCCGGCGACGACCCGGATGAAGACCTCCTCGAGGCTCATGCCGACCTGATGGAGCTCGAGCAGGCGCCACCCCCGCGCGGCCACCAGCTGGACCACCTCGCCCCGCACATCGCGCCCCCGCGGCGACTCCACCAGGAACCGCCCGGTGCCGTCCGCCCCGGAGAGATCCTCCACGCGGAGGATCCCGCCGATGCCGCGGAGGGCCGCTCCCACCGCCTCGCGCGGAGCGCCGATCTCGATCTCGATGCGCGCGGTCGGGAACACCTGCTCCACGAGCTGCGCCTGAGTGCCCTGGGCCACCACGCGGCCGCGATTGATGATCACCACCCCGTCGCAGACCATCGAGACCTCGGGAAGGATGTGGGTCGAGAGGATGACGGTGTGCTGGCCGGCCAGGGACCGGATGAGGGCGCGGATCTCGGCGATCTGCTGCGGGTCGAGGCCGATGGTGGGCTCGTCGAGGATCAGCACCTCGGGGTCACCCAGCAGCGCCTGGGCCAGGCCCACCCGCTGACGATAGCCCTTGGAGAGCTTGCTGATGAGGCGGCGCTGCATATCGGTGATGAAGCAGCGGGCCATCACGTCGGCCACCCGCGCCTTGCGCTCGCCACGCGACACGCCCTTGATCTCGGCCACGAACTCCAGATAGGAGCCGACCGCCAGGTCTCCGTACAGGGGCGCGTGCTCGGGCAGGTACCCGATGCGGCGGCGCACCTCCATGGACTGGGAGAACACGTCGAAGCCCGCCACCCGCGCGCTACCGCCCGAGGCCGGCATGAAGCACGAGAGGATTTTCATGGTTGTGGACTTTCCGGCACCATTGGGGCCCAGAAAACCGACGATCTGGCCTTTGTCCACGTTGAAGGACACGTCCGACACGGCCGTGATGAGGCCATATCGCTTGGTCAGGTGGTCGACTTGGATCATGGGGGGGTTCGTTTGGCTCGCGCGCGACCGCCAGTATACCATACGGTCCGCGGAGTTCCGGGGGCCCCCTCCTCGCGCTGGCATCAATTCCGCCCTCGTGAGAAAATAGGCACGGTGACGGAGATGACCCGGATACTCCGGTCTAGCCTCCGCTCGCGGCTGCTCCTGCTGGTGCTCCTGGCGCTCTTGCCGGCGCTCGTGCTCATCCTCATCACGGCCTGGGAGCAGCGCCAGCTCGCGGCGGTTGACGCGCAGGAGAGTGCTCTGCGTCTCGCCCGGGTGGCCGCGTCGAACCAGGAGCGGCTGATCGAGGGCGCGCGCTCCCTGCTCATCGGACTCGCCCAGATCCCCGCCGCCCCGCCGGGCAAGACCAGCGCCTGCGGCCCCCTGCTCACCGATCTCCGCAATCGCTTCCCGGTCTACGTGAACCTGAGCACGACCAATGCCGCCGGGGATATCACCTGTAGTGCCGTGCCCCTGCGGTCCCCCGTCAACGTGGCGGACCAGCCCTATTTCCTCCGCGCGCGCGCCACCCACGACTTCGTGGTGTCGGGCTACGTGATGGAGCCCGTCACCGGCAGCCCCGCCCTTATCCTCGCCTGGCCCGCGCTGGGGCCCACCGGCGAGGTGCGCTCGGTGCTCTTTGCCAGCCTGGACCTCGGCTCGATCCACCAGCTCGCCGAGCGCGCGCGCCTGCCGCTCAACTCCTCGTTCGTGGTCACCGACGCCAGCGGCATCATCCTCGCCGGATACCCGGAATCGGAGCGTCTGGTGGGCCAGCCCATACCGGAGTCGGAGGTGGCTCAGGCCATCCGGGCGCAGCAGAGCGAGGCCAAGATCACGGTGGAGTCGCTCAACAGCAGCAACGCCCGCCTGTTCGCCTTCACCGCGGTGGGCGGCGTTCCGCCCGCCGACCGGCTGTATGTCTCCGTGGGGATCTCCCGCGCGGTGGCGTTCACCGAGGCCGACCGCACGCTGCTCCGCAACCTGCTGTCGCTGGGGCTGGTGGGCGCGGTGGCGCTCGGGGTGGCGGCCATCGTCGGCCACCTGCTCATCATCCGACGGCTGCGCGAGGTGGTCCGGACCGCCGAGCTCGTGCGCGCCGGCGACCTGTCCGCGCGCGCGGAAGTGGACGGGACCGACGAGATCGCGGTGATGGGCCGGGCCTTCAACGCCATGGCGGAGCGGCTCTCGGCCATGGTCAAGGCCGAGCAGGAGACGCGCGAGGGCCTCGCCGAGCGCGTGAACGAGCTCGATCACATCAACCGCCTGGGCGAGCTGCTGCAGGCCTGCTTCACGCTGCCAGAGGCCTACGCGGTGGTCGAGCGCGAGCTGCGCGAGCTCTTCCGCGGCGAGACGGGCGCGGTGTTCTCCTGCAGCTCCTCGCGCAATCTCATCGAGGCGGTGGCGCGCTGGGGTCCCGGCCCCCAGAACAGCGCGGGCGTGTTCGCCATCGAGGAGTGCTGGGCCCTCCGCGGGGGGCGCGCGCACGTGGTGGAGGACATCCGCTCCGGGCCGGTCTGCACGCATCTGCCCTCGCCCCCGCCCGGCGCCTATCTCTGCACGCCGCTGGTGGCGCAGGGCGACGCCCTCGGCGTGCTCTACGTGGGCTTCCTCGCCCGCGGCCCGCTCGCCCCGGTACCGCTCACCGAGGCCAAGCGGCGCCTCGCCGCCGCGGTGGGCGAGCAGGTGGCGCTGGGTCTGGCCAACGTGAAGCTCCGCGAGGTGCTGCGCAGCCAGTCCATCCGCGATTCCCTCACCGGGCTCTTCAACCGCCGGTACATGGAGGAGACGCTGGAGCGTGAGGTGCGCCGCGCCCAGCGCGCGGGCCGGCCCATGGCCGTGCTCATGCTGGACCTCGACCACTTCAAGCGCCTCAACGACGACTTCGACCACGACGCCGGCGACGCGCTCCTGCGCGAGCTGGGCGCCCTCCTCATGCGGAACCTGCGGCGCGAGGACGTCGCCTGCCGGTACGGCGGCGAGGAGTTCGTGCTGGTGCTGCCGGAGGCCTCGCTGGCGGACGCGGAGCGGCGGGCGGAGGAGCTGCGGGATGAGATCAAGCGGCTGCGTGTGTCGGACAAGGGCCGGCTCCTAGGCCCCCTCACCGCCTCCTTCGGGCTGGCCGCCTACCCCGAGCACGGCCTTGCCGGTGACGTGCTGCTCCACGCCGCCGACACCGCGCTGTACCGGGCCAAGCGCGAGGGCCGCGACCGCGTGATGGTGGCGGTCCCGGCCGAGGTCCCGGGCTCGCGGTAGGTTACCCGCGACGGCGCCCCCCTGCGTAGAACAGGCCCCCTCGAGGCCCCCTAGAACAGGCCGGTGATGCGGCCGTCGGGCGTGACGTCCACTCCTTCCGCGTTGGGCTTCCGCGGAAAGCCGGGCATGGTCGTGATGTCGCCCGTGATCGCCACGAGGAAGCCCGCCCCCGCCGAGACGTAGAAGTCGTTCACCGTGATCTTGAATCCGCGCGGCCGGCCGAGCAGGGTCGGGTCGTCGGAGAGCGACCGCTGGGTCTTGGCCACGCAGACGGGAAGGCCGCCATAGCCCAGCGCCTCCAGCTCCGCGATCTGCCGCTCCACCCGGCCGGGATAGACCACGCCGTCGGCGCCGTAGATGCGCCGCGCGATGGTGTCGAGCTTGGCCTTCACCGGCTGATCCAGGGAGTACAGCGGCGTGAAGTCGGAGGGCTCGCGGGCGAGGAGCTCGCGGAGCCCCTTGGCCAGATCCCCGCCGCCGTCCCCACCCCGCGCGAAGATGTCGGCCACATGCACGCGGACGCCCAGCTTGGCGCAGTGCTCGGCCACCAGCTGGTACTCGCGCTCGGTGTCGCTCGGATAGCGGTTCAGCCCGACGATGGCGGGCACCTTGAACTGCCGGATGATCTCCACGTGGGCATCGAGGTTGGCGAGCCCGCGCCGGAGCGCGTCCAGGTTCTCCGGCTCCAGGTCTTTCACCGCCACCCCGCCGTGATACTTCAGCGCCCGGCAGGTGGCGACGATCATGGCCGCGTCCGGGCGCAGCCCCGCCAGCCGGCACTTGATGTCGAAGAACTTCTCCGCGCCGAGGTCGGTGGCGAAGCCCGCCTCGGTGAGACAGATATCCCCGAGCTTCAGCGCCAGCCGGGTCGCCACCACCGAGTTGCAGCCATGCGCGATATTGGCGAAGGGGCCGCCGTGGACCAGCGCGGGCGTGCCCTCCATGGTCTGCACGAGATTGGGGTGGATGGCGTCACGCAGCAGCGCGGCCATCGCGCCGGTGACGTGGAGGGCGTCCGCGGGCACCGCCTTGCCGTCCCGGGTCAGCGCCACCACCATGCGGCCCAGCCGCTGCTTGAGATCCGCCAGGCTCTCGGAGAGGCAGAGCACGGCCATGATCTCGGAGGCGGCGGTGATGAGGAAGCCGCCCTCCCGGGGCACCCCGTCCATGCGCCCGCCCAGCCCCACCACCACCTTCCGCAGCGCGCGGTCGTTGACGTCCAGCGCCCGCTTCCAGAGCACCTGGCGCACGTCGATGCCGAGCGCATTGCCGTGATGGAGGTGATTGTCCAGCGCGGCGGCCAGGAGATTGTTGGCGGCGGTGATCGCGTGAAAGTCTCCGGTGAAGTGGAGGTTGATCTCGTCCATGGGCACGATCTGTGAGCGCCCGCCGCCGGTGCCGCCGCCCTTGAGGCCGAGCGTGGGCCCGATGGACGGCTCGCGCAGCGCGATGACCGGCCGCGCGCCCGCGCTCCAGAGCGCCTGGCCCAGCCCGATGGTCATGGTGGTCTTGCCGTCTCCCGCCGGGGTGGGCGTGATGGAGGAGACGACCACGAGCTTGCCGTCGGGCCGGGACCGGCGCGCCTCCAGCGCGCTCAGGTGGACCTTGGCCTTGGTGTGGCCGTAGGGCAGCCACTCCGACTCGGCGAGACCGAGGTCGGCGGCCACCGCCCGGATCGGGCGCGGGGGGCTAGGCTCGAACGGCGGGGGGGTCGAGGTCGCCATCGGGCATGATCTCCTTGAGCCAGTCGGGCAGCGCGATCATCTTCTGGGACCGGGGGTCCCAGCACGCGTGGCGCGTGTGGCCGTGCGCGACCAGCTCGCGCTTCTCATTGTGGATCTCGTACTTGAAGGTGAAGCTGGCGCGCCGCCGCTCGCTCACGCGAGAGGTGACGTCGAGGAGATCGTCGAGGAGGGCGGGCCGGGCGTAGTGCACGCAGGCCTCCACCACCGGCATGTGGATGCGCCGATCCACCTCGGACATGGGCAGGCCCCGCTCGCGGAGATACTCCACGCGCGCGACCTCGAAGAAAGTGAGGTAGTTGCCGTAGTAGACCACCGACATGGTGTCGGTGTCCTTGTAGCGCACGCGGATGCTGGTGTGGGACGGCATCGAGAGCGGAGGACCGCCGATCAGAGGTACTGGCCGTAGCGGGTCTTCTCCACGACCTCCCGGATTCGCCGATAGCCGTCCAGCTGCTGGAGGAGATCCTGCGTGGTGACCAGTCCGGCGTCCCGCCCCTCGCCCGCCGCCTGCACCTTCTGCTCCAGCGCGCGCCGGAACACCTCCGAGATCTCCGCGCCGCTCATCCCCCCCATCGGGGGCAGCAGCGAGCGGTAGTCGATCTCGTCGAAGAGAGGACGCCCGGCCTTGGCCTCCGCGCGCTCGCGCACGAGCTGGAGGATCTCCTGCTGGGCGGCGCCGTCGGGCAGGGCCACCTCGACCAGGCGGTCCAGGCGGCCGGGCTCCACGAGGGAGCGATCCACCGAGTCGGTGCGGTTGGTGGAGGCCACCACCAGCATGCGCGCGGACTCGTCGAGCCCGTCGAGCTTCTCGCAGAGCGCGGCCACCAGGCGCGCGCTGGACTCGCGGGCCTGGGCGGGCGGCAGCAGGTGCTCGAGCGAGAGCGCGTTGGCCTCGTCGAGATAGACCACCGCCTTGCCCTCGGTCTTGGCGATGTTGATGATCTCCTGGAGCAGCTCACCGGTGTTCGGACCGAACTTCGAGGTGAGGTTCATCATCTTCAGGTGGTAGAAGATGGCGCCCGCGCTGGTGGCGAGCGCCCGCGCGAGCATGGTCTTGCCGGTCCCCCGCGGGCCGTAGAGCAGGATGCCCCGGGGCGGGCTGATCCCCCACTTCCGATAGAGATCGGGCTCGGTGAGCGCGGTGGTGAAGCCCCGGATGGCGGCCTTGGCCTGCGGAATCCCGCCGATGTGCTCGAACGGCGTGTCCGGCTTGATCGTCACCACCACCCGGCCGCTGAGATCGCCGAACTTCTCCCCCAGCTTGGTGAAGACGTCCTCGATGCGGCGCTGGATGGCCCACTGCTGGCCCTCCGGCTCGGGCGTGGAGGCTCGTCCCGAGGGGCCGGCGTCGCGCGGGAGCTCGTCGGCCATGGTCAGATCCTGGGCCCGCTGGGTGGAGGGGACGACGGCGGGCGCTCCGACTTCTCGAACACCTTGTCCTCGACCAGCACCGGCGCGCCCGCGCGAATGGCCAGGGCGATGGCGTCGGAGGGGCGCGTGTCCAGCGCGAAGCTCTCGCCGCGCGCGGTGAGGTGGAGCACCGCGTAGTAGATGTCGTCGCGTAGGTCGGTGATCACCACGCGGGTGACGGTCACGTCGAGCCGCCCGAAGAGGGTGAGAAACAGGTCGTGGGTGAGCGGGCGCGGGGGGGTCCGCTTCGCCAGCGGAAACGCGATCCCGGTGGCCTCGGCGGGCCCGATGGACATTGCGAGGGTGCGTCCGTCGCGACGGCCCTCGAGGACCACGGTGGGCACGCCGGTCTGCGGGCTCAACACCACCCCGAGCACCGTGACCTCCTGAGCGCCGGCGGCGCGCGGAGCCGGCGTGTCACCGTGGCCGCTCACGGCCACGAGCAGCACGCCACCGCCGAGCAGCAAGGCCAGGAACGGCATCCGTCTCGGGTTGGGCATGTGCGTCCTCCGCGCCCGCCGTCCGCGCGAGCGCTCACGCAGTATCGGCCGCGGCCCGGGGCAAGTCAACTCAGCGGTCGGCGGAGAGCTTCGCGGCGGCGGCGCTCTGGGCGGCGCGCGTGGGGGGCAAGATCTCGGGCACGCGGACCACGCCCGGACCCGGCGCGAGCCGATAGCTCGCGACGATCCCGCCGGACATCACCACCGCGAGCGCGATCCACATGAAGGAGTAGCCGGCGCCATGCGCGAAGATAGCCGAAGACGACGGCGCCGACCGCATTGCCGAGCAGGCACACCGCACTGAAGATGCCCACCGCGGTGGCGCGCCGCGCCTCGGGTGTCACGTCCACGAGCAGCGCGGACAGCGCGGGATAGAGAAATCCATGTGCCGCGCCCCCCAGGAGACCGGCGAGGAAGATGAACGGCAGCACGGGGACCCGCACCCCGGGCCCCACCGCCCCCGCGAGGAGCGCGAAGATGCACACCGCGGCGGCGAAGATGATCATGCACGGCACGATCACGGCGCGGCGGCCCCGCGTGTCGATGAGGTCACCGCCGAAGACGCGCACTGCCACCGCGGAGACGGAGTACGCGGTGTAGAAGAGGCCGAGGCCCGTCACGCCGAGCTGCTCGGCAAACGTGGGCACGAAGGTGAACAGCGTCCCGGTGCCCAGGCCGAAGAAGAAGCCGAGCACCATGTGCACGCGGTAGAGCTCCTCGCAATCCCTCGCGGAGCTCTTCGAGGCCCGGGCCGCCGCCCGGCTCGGGCGGGCGGATCCCCCGCGTGCGCAGGATGATGGTGAACGCCCCGGCGGCCAGGAGCGCCGCCAGGACGAAGCACCAGCGAAAGCCCGCTTGCCGGATCACGGCCTCGCCGAGGAGCGGGGCCAGCGCGGTGGAGGTGAGACCGGAGAGGCCGAAGATGCCCAGCGCCCAGCCCCGGCGGTCGATCGGCACCAGATCCACGATGTGGATGTAGCTGGCCACGAAGAAGGCGGAGAAGGCGAGCCCCTGCAGGGCGCGCAGCACGGCGTGGAGCGGGATGGAATGGCTCAGCAGGAAGCCCACCGCCGAGAGCGCGAGCAGCAGCGCACCCAGGCGCATGAAGAAGCCGCGGCCGAGGCGATTCACCCACAATCCCACCAAGGGCTGGAACAGGATCCCGGCCAGGCTGTACGCGCCCTGGACGAGGCCCACGTGCGCCTCGTCGCCGCCCATTTGCTGGACGTGGATGGGCAAGAGGAGGAAGAGGTTCATGCTCATGAAGAAGAGAAAGTTCATGAGCATGGCCTCGAGGAACGGCCGGCTCACGAGCAGCGGAACGGCCGAGGTCACGCGCGTTGCGGCGAGGCGGGGCGGGACAGTAGAATGACGGCCGCCATGAGACACGCGAAGTGTAGCACGCGGGCGCGCGCCTGATCACCATCGCCGCCGCGCTCGCCGCCGCCGCCACGCTCGGCCCCGACGGGCGCGGGCGTTTCGACGCGCCTATGGTTCTGCAGAGCTGGCCCGGCATCGTGCACGGCGGCGGGCTCGTCGCCATTCTCGACGCCGCCGCGCGCGCGCTCGGCGCCCGCGACGAGCCGCGGGTGATCGAGGGCCGGCTCACGTCGTCGGTGCCCGTGGCCACCGCGCTGGTGCTGGAAGGCTCCGCGCGTGCCGAGGGCGCGCTGGTCACCATTCTCCAGGACGGCCAGACCTTGACCTCGGCCTCGGTGCGGCCCTCGCCGGCGGCGCCGGTGACCGCGCCGCCGGCGCCGGGACCGCGTGACGGGACCACGCTGCCCATGTCCGACGACTGCCTCGCCTGCGGAGCCCGTAATCCCCTGGGACTCCAGCAGACGCTCCGCTTCGACGCGGACGGCGTCTGGGCGCGCCTGGTGCCTCGCGGGCCCTGGCGGCTGGACGACGGCCGGGTTCATGCCGCCCTCGCCCCGGTGATCCTCGACGAGGTGGCGTGGTGGCTGGGCGCGCTGGTAATGCGGGAAGGGGGACTGACCAACCGGATCCAGGTGGCGTTCCACGCCCCCACCCTGCCGGCGACGGGCTCGCTCCTCGCGGCCGGGCGCTTCGCCGATGTCACTCCGGTAGACCGCAAGCGCACCTTCTGGCGGACGACCTGCGCGCTCTTCGATGAAGGCGGCCGCACCCTCGCGGAGGCCGTCATCGTCTTTCGCGGCGGGCCGGAGTGGTCGGCGCGACAGATTCCCTACTTCAAGGCCCGGGCCGATGCCGCGACCTTCGCCCGGATGTTCCCGAACTACAGCTGAGCCGCGGAGCCCTTCGCCTTGAGCCGCTGGACCAGCTCGCCGTAGCCGGACGTGCGGATCACCTTGTCGAACTGGGTCCGGAAGTTGCCGATCAGGCTCACCCCCTCCACCTGCACGTCGTAGACGCGCCAGCGCCCGTCCCGGTTCACGAGCCGGTAATCGATGGGGACTTCCTGACCCTGCCGGGTGATGATGCGCGTGTTCACGACACCGAGGTTACCGTCCACCTTCTCGCCCGTGAAGCGCACGGGCTCCCCGTTATAGCGCTCCACCTGGTTCATGTAGGAGCGCTGGATGAGGTTGCGAAACAGGTCCACGAACTCCGCGCGCTCGGCCTCGCTGCGCGGCTGCCAGTGCACGCCCAGGGAGCGGCTCGCCATCTCGCGCCAGTCGAACGCCGGCTCGGCCACCGACCGGATGGCCTCCTGCCGCCGCGCCGCGTCCAGCCCGTTCTTGCCCGTTTCCTCGATGACGCTCAGGACACGCTCGAGGTCCCCCTTGAACTGATCGGTGAGCGGACCCGCCCCGACCGTCGGTGCGGCGGCGAGCCACACCGTCAACAGCGCAGCGACGAGAACTGCGACGCGGCGCATGCGTCAGTCGAACAGCTTGGTGAAGAAGCTCTTCACCGAGTGCCCGAACGACGAGGCGCCTTCCTTCACGTGCTGCCAGGAGCTCTTGGCCCCCGGCTCCGCGGCCTTGCCCGCCTCCTTGAACTTCTCACCCGTGTACTTGGCGCCCTCCTCGACGGTCTTGCCCACGCCCTTGGCCGTCTCCTCGGCGCCCTTGCCCACCTCACCGTCGCCGATCTTCTTCGCGCCCGTCTCCACCTGCTGGGTCGCGCCCTTGACCTTGGTATCATCGGCGGCCGGCGCGGGCGACGCCGCGAGTAGGAACGCCGCCAGGGTGGCCGGCGGGATGGCCAGGGACAGGGACCGCATTCGCTTGCTCATGATCAAGCCCTCCTGCGGACAGGAGAAGCAAGCGGCGTTCCCACCAGGAAGTGATTGATTTACCAAGGAGTCTCCCCGGTAGGAGAGTCAGCCTGGTCATGCGGCGAGTAAAAGTTACGCGTCGACTCAGGCAGGGCGGGTGCTTCGCGCCTCGGCGATCCGGACGGACAGGGCCTCCCACACGGCGAGCGGGATGGCCGGATCGCCCAGCTGGCTTGCCCGGACGCGCGGCCCGTGGAAATCGGAGCCGCCGGTGGCGACCAGACCGTACTGACGGCAGAGCTCCACGTAGGAGCCGGTCCTGGCCGCCGAATGCTCGGGGTAGTAGCACTCGATCCCCATGAGGCCGGCCCGCACCAGGCCCGGAATGAGCTCGTCACGCCCGGCGAGCCCCGGGTGCGCGAAGACGGGCACGCCGCCCGCACGGCGCAGCAGCCGCACCGCATCCTCCGGCGTGAGCTTCTTGCGGGGCACGTGGCCGGGCTTGCCGGCGGCGAGATAGCGGTCGAAGGCGTCGCGCACGCTCTTCACGTAGCCGCGCTGCACCATGATCTGCGCCACGTGCGGGCGCCCCGCCGAGCCCTCCTTGACGATCGCGAACACCGCCTCCGGATCGATGGGCAGGCCCAGCGTCGCCAGGCGCTCCGCCATCCGGTACACGCGCTCGCGGCGCTCCGCCCGCTGGGCGCGGCAGAATTCCTGGAACCAGGACGCCTCGTAGTCCATGCCGTAGCCGAGGACGTGGATCTCGGCGCCCTCGACGTCGCAGTTGATCTCGATGCCGGGGACGATGACGAGCGGCCGGAGCGTCTCCGCCTCCGCCATAGCGTCCGCCAGGCCCTCGGTGGAGTCGTGGTCCGTGACGGCGAGGACGCGCACGCCGCGGCGCGCCGCCTCGCGGGCCAGCTCCCGCGGCGACAGCGTGCCGTCCGACGCCGTGGTGTGGGAGTGCAGATCCACCGCGCCCGCCATGCGTCCGCCCTAGCGTCGGCTGCCGGCGGCCCGGGTGAGGTAGGCGATGAGGGTGCGCACCGTCACGCCGGTACCGCCCTTGGGCCCCAGGGTCCCGTCCCGCTCGGCGTACGCGGTGCCGGCGATGTCGAGATGCGCCCACGGCACGCCCCCGGTGAACTCACGCATGAAGAGCGCGGCGACGATGGAGCCCGCGCCTCGCTGGCTCGAGATGTTGTTGAGGTCGGCGATGTCGCTCTTGAGCCCGTCCTTGTAGTCGTCGTGGAGGGGAAGCCGCCACATCCGCTCCCCCGATGCCTGGGACCCCGCGAGGAGACGCTGGGCGAGGCCGTCCTGGGTCGCGAAGAGGCCGGTCACCTGCTGGCCCAGCGCGATCACCACCGCCCCGGTCAGGGTGGCCATGTCGACCATCTCGTCGGGCTTGATCTCCTTGGCCGCGTAGGACAGCGCGTCGGCCAGCGTGAGCCGGCCCTCGGCGTCGGTATTCCCGATCTCGATGGTGAGCCCGTTCAGGGCGCGGACGATGTCGCCCGGCCGCTGGGCGGTGCCCGACGGCATGTTCTCGGTGGCGGCGATGAGACCGTGGACCTCGACGGGCAGGCGCAGCTTGGGGAGCGCCTGGAAGAGGCCGAGGACGGCGGCGGCCCCCCCCATGTCGTCCTTCATGCGCAGCATCCCGTCGGCGGACTTGAGATCGAGGCCGCCGGAGTCGAAGGTGATGCCCTTGCCGATGATCGCCACCTTGCGCCGCGCGCGGCGGCGGGGCGCATAGGTGAGGTGGATGAACTGGGGCGGCTCCTGGCTGCCCTGGGCCACGCCGAGAAAGGCGCCCATGCCGAGCTTCGCGCACTCCTCGCGGTCCAGCACGCGGACGCGGAGACGGCCGGCCCGCGCGATCTCACGCGCGTGCTCGGCGAGGGAGGTCGGCGTCACCACGTTGGCGGGCTCGTTGACGAGGTCGCGCGCCAGGGTGGTGGCGGCGGCGCCGATCTCGCCGAGCCGCGCGCCCTCGCGGGCGGCCGCGCCCTGGCGGGCATCCGGCTCCAGCACGGTCAGGCCGGTGAGCACCTTGGCGCTCTTCTCCTTGAGGTACTTGTCGAACCGGTACGTGCCCAGCAGCGCGCCCTCCACCGTGGCCTGGGCCCGGGCACGCGCCGGGAGTCCCTCCGCGGCGCAATACATGGCCACGGTGGCGGCGCCGAGGTCGCGGGCGCGCCTCGCCGCAGTGGCGGCGGCGTTGCGCACCGCATCGGAATCCGCCTCGCGACGCGGTCCCAGTCCCACCACCATCACGCGCGCGGCGGGCAGCTTGCCATTGGTGAAGAAATAGGAGACCTGACCCGGCTTCCCCTCGAACTTCTCGGCGGCGAGCACTCGCGAGAGGAGTCCGCCCAGCCGTGCGTCCACCGCCGCCAGCTCGGGGCCGGGCCGCGCTGCGTCGCTGTGGCGTCCCAGCACGAGCACGTCGGCGCGCGCCTCCAGGGGCTTCCGGATCTGGACGGAGACTCTCATCGGTCGCCTCTCCTTTCGCTCGTCGCGCGGGTCGCGACGGCGCGGTGGATCATGTCGGCCAGCCCATCGGTGGTGTCATAGCGCGCGACGTCGGCCACCGGCACCCAGCGCGCATCGGCGGCATCACTTCCCGCGCAGACGGCGCCGCCCGCCGGCTCCGCGACATAGTCCACGATCACCCAGTGGTACCGGACGCGCGGCGCGCCGCCCGGAGGGGCCCCACTCGGCCCGGCGGGGTCGCACACGATCCGATCGATCACGCCGCAGACATCGAGCACGCGCACGCTGAGGCCACATTCCTCGGTCACCTCGCGGCGCACCGCGTCCTCGAGCCGCTCCCCCACGTGCACCAGGCCGCCGGGCAGGCTCCACTTCCCCTGGGAGGGGGGCTGGCCGCGCTGCACCAGCAGCACGCGATCGCCGTCGAGCACGACCGCCCCCACGCCCACCCGCGGGGCGTCGGGATACTCGCGCGGCGCCTCGGTCATAGGAGCGTGGCGATGCGGCCGGCGCGGGTCCAGTCGGCCGAGCCGTACTTGTCCCGCGCGAGCGTGTCGGCCAGGGCGATCTCCGCGGGGGTGAGGCCGCCCGGTCCGAGGGTGAGCCCGTGCACGGCGCGGAATCCCTCGGCGAGCGCGGCCACCGTGGCATCGAAAGATGGGCGCCGGCCCAGGACCGTCTCCAGCGTGGTCATGCCCGCGAGGGGATCCCTCTCGCCGGGAAAGACGCGGCGCAGCCGCGCGGGATCGGCCCCCAGCATCACCGCGCCATGCTGGAGGAAGCCCGTCCCCTGCCGGCGCTGGGCGCTGCCCACCACCTTGAGCCCGCTCACCTCGAGCTCGTAGGAGCCGGTGCGCGCGAAGCAGAAGGCCGGCATGCTCCGCGGATCGGACGGCTGCACCGGAACCATGGCCACGGGCGCGCCGAGGGCGCGGAGCCCGGCCTCCAGGGCCCGCCCGATCCAGTGATACGTCTGCAGGAGGTCGTCGGCGCCCGGGAAATCGCCGGCCGCCGCGCTGACACTGTAGGTGACCTCCAGGTCCGGACCCTCATGGAGGATGGCGCTGCCTCCGGTGGGCCTACGCACCAGACCGATGCCCATGGCGCCGGCGGCGTCCACGTCCACTCGCCCGTCGAGCCGCTGGCCATAGCCCAGCGAGATGGTGGCGGGATCCCAGGCGAAGAAGCGGAGGCTCGGCGGCGCCTCGCCACCGAGACGGGAGAGCAGCAGCGCCTCGTCCAGCGCCATGTTGGCGGCGCCGTCGAGCGGCTCGGTGACGAGCAGCCGGAAGTCGGCGCTCACCCCTGTCCGGGCGCCCACTTGAGAACGGGCTGGCGCGCGGCAAGCGTCTGGTCGAGTCGCCGTACCGAGGTGGTCACCGGCGCCTCGTGGAGCAGATGGGGATTGGTCTCCGCCTCGCGCGCGATCTGGATCATGGCGTCGCAGAACTGGTCGAGCGTCTCCTTGGACTCGGTCTCGGTGGGCTCGATCATCAACGCCTCTTCGACGATCAACGGGAAGTACGTGGTGGGCGCGTAGAAGCCCAGGTCGAGCAGCCGCTTGGCGATGTCGGTCGCGGAGACGCCGAGCTTCTTCTGGCGTCGCGCCGAGACCACGCACTCGTGCATGCACGGGCCCGGGGTGGCGCGGTCGTAGTCGCCCTCGAGCCGCCTGAGGATGTAGTTGGCGTTGAGGACCGCGTTCTCCGAGACCGCGCGCAGCCCATCCGGGCCCATGGTGCGGATATAGGCGTAGGCGCGCACCAGCATGCCGAAGTTGCCCCAGAAGGCCTGGAGCTTGCCGATGGACTGGGGCCGGCTCCAGTCCAGCGCGTACCCGGTGTCATCGTCCTTTACCACCACCGGCGTCGGCAGGAAGGGGGCGAGATGCGCCTTGACTCCCACCGGGCCCGACCCCGGGCCGCCCCCGCCATGCGGCGTGGTGAAGGTCTTGTGCAAGTTGAAGTGGCAGACGTCGAAGCCGAGATCGCCCGGGCGGGTGATGCCGAGGATGGCGTTGAAGTTTGCGCCGTCCATGTAGACCTGCACGCCCTTGGCGTGGCACATCTCGGTGATCTGGTGGATCTTGGACTCGAAGAGCCCCAGCGTGTTCGGCTGGGTGATCATGAAGGCGGCCACGTCCTCGTCGAGATGCCGCTCGAGGTCGGCCAGATCCACCTCGCCCGCCTCGTCCGACTTGAGCTGCACCACCTGGTAGCCGGCCAGCGCGGTGGTGGCGGGGTTGGTGCCGTGGGCGGAGTCGGGGATGAGCACCTTGTGGCGCCGCTCGCCGCGCGAGAGATGCCAGGCGCGGATCATGAGCACGCCCGCGAACTCGCCCTGCGCGCCGGCGGCGGGCTGCAGCGAGACGTGGTCCATGCCCGAGATCTCGGCGAGATCGCGCGCCAGCTCCCACATGAGCTGGAGCGCGCCCTGGCTGGCCGCCAGCGGCGCCAGCGGGTGCAGCCGCGCGAAGCCCGGCAGCCGCGCCATGTCCTCGTTGATCTTCGGGTTGTACTTCATGGTGCAGGACCCGAGCGGGTAGAAGTGCGTGTCCACCCCGTAGTTCATCTGGCTGAGGCGCGAGTAGTGGCGGACCACGTCCACCTCGGACACCTCGGGCAGCGCAGGCGGGGTGGCGCGAACGAACTGCGCGGGCACGAGGCTGCTGGGATCGGCCGACGGCACGTCCAGCGCGGGCAGCGAGTGGGCGAAGCGGTCCGGAGCGGAGAGCTCGAAGATCAGCTTGTCGTAGGCAGGCCTGGCTTCCATGGCGGGCCGCTCACGCCACCGCGGCGGCCAGCGCCGCGGCGTAGGCGTCGATCTCGTCCTTGGTCCGCCGCTCGGTCACCGCGACCAGGAGCACGTTCTTGGCGCCGCGGTCGAAGAGCTTGAGCGGCACGCCCGCGAGGATGCGGTCCTTGAGGAGGCGCTTGACCACGCGGTCCGGCGCCTTGGGCAGCTCCAGGGCGAACTCCTTGAAGAAGGGCGCGCGGTGGCGCAGCCGGACGCCGGGGACCCCCGCGAACCGCTCCGCCGCGTAGTGGGCCTTGGCGGTGGCGAGCTCACCCACCCGCCGCAGCCCCTGCTTGCCCATGATCGCGACGTAGATCGTCGCCATGAGGGCGCACAGGGCCACGTTGGTGCAGATGTTCGAGGTGGCCTTCTCGCGGCGGATGTGCTGCTCGCGCGTCTGGAGGGTGAGGACATAGCCGCGGTGGCCGTCGCGGTCCACGGTGGCGCCCACGAGGCGCCCGGGCATGCGGCGCACGAGCTCCGCACGGCAGGCGAAGACGCCCAGGTTCGGGCCGCCATAGCTGAGCGGCACGCCGAGGCCTTGGCCCTCGCCCACCACGATGTCGGCGCCGAGGGCACCCGGCGGCGTGAGGAAGCCCAGGTTCACCGGGTCCGCCGCCACCACGAGGAGCGCGCCCTTGGCGTGGGCGATCTCTCCCGCCGCGCGGACGTCCTCGAGGCAGCCGAGGAAGTTGGGGTACTGGACCACCACCGCCGCGGTGCGCTCCGTCACCGCGCGCCGGAGGATGTCGAGATCGGTGACGCCGTCGGCCAGGGCCACCCGCTTGAGCCGGAGGTCCGGTCCCTCACAGTAGGTCTCGACCACCTGTCCGTACAGCGGGTTCACGCCTCGGCTGAAGGCGGTCTCATTCCGCCCGGTGACGGCATGGGCCATGAGCACCGCTTCCGCCAGCGAGGAGGCGCCGTCGTAGATGGACGCGTTGGCGACGTCCATCCCCGTCAGCTCCGCCATCATGGTCTGGTACTCGAAGATGGTGCGGAGCGTGCCCTGGCTCGCCTCGGGCTGATAGGGCGTATACGCGGTGAAGAACTCGCCTCGGGAGATGAGGTGGTTGATCGGGCTCGGCACGATGTGGTCGTAAGAGCCGGCGCCGAGAAAGCACGCGTAGTCATCGGCGGAGGCGTCCTTCGCGGCGAGCGCGCGGAGGTGGCGGACGAGGTCCGTCTCCGCCATCGCGGCGGGCAGTCCCAGCGGGCGGGACAGCCGCGCCTTGGCGGGCACGTTGGAAAGCAGGGCCTCGATGCTGGCCGCGCCGATCCGGCCCAGCATTTCCTTCTGCTGGGCGGGGGTATTCGAGATATAGCGCATGGGGCTCCTCAGTGCCCGCCGGCGGCGATGAGCTGCTCGTACTGGGCCGCGCTCAGGAGTGCGTTCGCCTCCGCCGGATTGGCCATGCGGATCACCAGCATCCAGCCCTGGCCGTAGGGGTCGCGGTTCACCGTCTCCGGCTTCTTCGGCAGCTCGGCATTGACCTCCACCACTTCGCCGGTGAGCGGGGCGAAGAGATCCGACACCGCCTTCACCGACTCCACCACCCCGAAGGTCGACATGCTGGTGACCTTGGCGCCCACCTTGGGCAGCTCGACGAACACGACGTCGCCGAGCTGCTCCTGGGCGAAGTCGGTGATGCCGATGCGGGCGCGGTCACCCTCGATCTTCGCCCACTCATGCTCTTTCGTGTACTTCAGATCCCCCGGAACATTGGACATCACGCCCCCCTACGACTTCTTGGCCTTGGAAGGAACGAACGGCGTGCGGACGACGCGGGCCCGCTGGCCCACGCCACGGATCTCGACGTCCCACTCGCTGCCCACGGCGGCGAGGTCCGCGCGCACGTACCCCATGCCGATACCGCGCTCGAGGCTCGGCGAGAACGATCCCGACGTCACCACTCCGACCTCCGTGCCGTCCTTGAGGATCCGGTAGCCGTGGCGCGCCACCTGACGCTCGACCATCTCGAAGCCGATGAGCTTGCGCGCCACGCCCCGGGCGCGGAGGGCCTCGATGGCCGCCCGCCCGATGAACTCGCCCTTGGCGGGCTTGACCACCCAGCCGAGGCCGGCCTCGAGCGGGTTGGTGGTCTGGTCGATGTCGTTGCCGTAGAGCGCGAACTTCATCTCGAGCCGCAGCGTGTCGCGGGCCCCGAGACCGATGGGCCGGATGCCGTCGGGCCGGCCCGCCTCCATGAGGGCGTGCCAGAGCCGCGCCGCCTCCCCCGCGGGGACATAGAGCTCGAAGCCGTCCTCGCCGGTATAGCCGGTCCGGGAGATGAGGCCGGGCACCCCCGCCACCTTGCCCGGCGCAAAGTGGTAATAGCGGATCGAGACCACGTCGGTGTCCGCGAGCCGTTGCACCAGCCCTTCGGCCTTCGGGCCCTGCACGGCGAGGAGGGCCGTCTCCGCGCTCACGTTCTTCCAGCCGGCGCCCGGCTGGTGCTCGGTCACCCAGCGCCAATCCTTGTCGATATTGGACGCGTTCACCGTGAGCATGTAGCGGTCGCCGGCGAGGCGATAGAGCGTGAGATCGTCCACGATGCCGCCCTCGGGATAGCAGAGCACCGAGTACTGCACCTGGCCCTCGGCGAGCGGGGCGGCGTCATTGGTGCAAAGGCGCTGCACCGCAGCGAGCGCGGCGGCGCCGGCCACCTCGAACTCGCCCATGTGGCTGATGTCGAAGAGGCCGACGGCGGAGCGCACCGCCTTGTGCTCCTCGACGATGCCCGCATACTGCACGGGCATGTCCCAGCCGCCGAAGGGCACCATCTTCGCTCCGGCCTTGACGTGGACGTCGTGGAGCGGCGTGCGCTTGAGCGGGCCGGATTCGTGTGCGGTCATCGGGAAGCCGGCGTCATCTTAACCGAAGGGCGCAGAGCCCGCAATTGCGGCATCACTCGAGGAACTGGACCCCGCGGGGCGCGTTCACGTAGATGAGGGTCTCCTCGTCGGCCACCAGGTCGTGCTTGCCGCCGGGCGGCGTCCAGAAGAAGTCGCCGGTCTTCACCGGCTGCCCGCCGATCCGCGCCCGCCCGCCCAGCACGTACACTTCCTCGCCCCCGGGATGATCGTGCAGCGGCACCCGCGCGCCCTGGGCGATGCGCACCAGGAAGGTCGCGCCTCCTTCGGATCCGTGGCTGCGCAGCCCGCAGTACTCGACGCCCGGTGTGGCGGTCGCCTTCCAGCGTTGCCCCTCCACCGTCCGGTGCACCACCTCATCGGCTTCCATGCTGATCCTCCTTTGCTCGCGGGCGGCGGGCTCTGCTCGCGGGCGCGGGCTCTGCTCGCCGGCGCGGGCCGGACGCTACTCGAGTATGCCGCACCAGCGCACGAGAAGCTCGATCAGCCCCTCGATGGCGGCGTGGTACTCGGCCAGCGGCACGAACTCGTCGGGGCGATGGGCCCGGCCGATGCTACCCGGACCGAATATCGCCGCCGGCATGCCGCCCTGGTTCACGAGGTGGCGGATGTCGCAGCAGAAGGGCCCGCCGCTCGGGGCAGCGGCGATCCCGGCCGCGCCCAGCGCGACAGCCACCTCGGCGGCGAAGGGCAGCGCAGCGGGCTGGGCCACGCCGTCATCGTGGTGGAGAAAGCGCAGCCGGGCCGGGTGCGCGGTCAGGAACGGATCGGCGGCGTTCAGCCGCGCCACCGCCGCGCGCATGGCCGCCATCACGTCCGCGATCTCTCCCGAGCCCGGCGCGAAGTAGGCCGAGCCCCGCAGGGTGGCGGAGAGCGCGGTCACGGTCTCGTAGTGGCCGCCCGTCACCTTGCCCAGCACCAGCGCGAAGGGATTGCCGTCTCGGTGCAGCGGATGCGCGGGCCGCGCATTGTACTCGCGCTCCACCGCGAGCAGCGCTCCGATGGCGGCGGGTAGCTTCTCCACCGCGCTCACGCCCACCTGGCGGGTCCCCTGCCAGCGGGCCCCCGGCGAGGTCGGCACCCCCGGCACCTCCAGCTCCCAGTACAAGCCGCCCGGCGCGGTGACGAAGAGCCGGCACTCGGTCGGCTCGAGGACCAGCGCGGCGTCGGCACGCTGACCACGGGCAACGAGGTCCAACGTGCCGTTGCCGGCATGCTCCTCGTTGACCACGCTCTGGAGGAGCACGTCGCCCCGGAGCCGGACCCCGGCCTCGGTGAGGCAGGCCAGCGCTTCCACCGCCGCACCCAGCCCGGCCTTCATGTCCGCGGCACCGCGGCCGTACAGAAGCCCATCCTCGATGGCCGCGCCGAAGGGATCGCGCGTCCACGCCCCGCGGGGCTCGACGGTGACGGTGTCCACGTGGCCGTTGAGGATGAGCGAGCGCCCCCCGCCCGTCCCCGTCCGGCGCGCCCAGAGATTGGGACGGCCGCGGTAGTGCAGCACCGTCTCGAGCCCGCTCGCCTGCAGCGACTCGAAGGTGGGCAGCGCTTCGTAGGGCAGAATGAGATCGTGCTGCCAGTGGGTCGGATACTGGGCTACCGCCGGGAACCTGCGGAAGAGCCGCTCCACGTCCGGCTCACCCGTCTCCACCGTCAGCCCGAGGGCGTCGAGGCGCCGCGCCAGATACTCCTGGCCGGGCCCCTCCTCGCCGGTCAGGCTCGGCGTGCGCACGAACCCGGCCAGGAAGGCGGTTGCCTCCGCGCGCCGGCGGCGGGCCACCGCGCGCGCCGCCGCCGCGGCGGCGGGCCCGGCCGCGCGCGCTACTTGCTGAGCCACACCTGGTCGAAGCTGGAATACAGCGCGATGGGGCCGCGGAAGACGTCCTGGACGCGCCGGTTGTACACGGTGGTGGTGCCCATCTCCATGAGCCAGAGCACGGGCAGGTCCTCGACCAGGATCTCCTGCACTTTCTTGTATTGCTGGACGCGTATGGCGGGGTTCATCTCGCGCCCCGCCGCCGCGAAGAGGTGGTCCACGGCGGGATTGTTGTAGCTCATCGAGTTGGTGAACGGCACGCCCTTGAGGATATTGGTCGAGATATAGGTCCGCTCCACCCCGATCGCCGGATCCGCGTAGTTGTTGCTGAAGGTCGAGGTGAGCTGGAAATCCCAGTCGGTGTAGACGCGCTTGAGCCAGCCCGGCAGATCGGAGGCGCGCGTGGTGACGCGGATGCCGACCTTACCCAGCGCCTGCTTGACGTACTCGGCCAGGCGCACCCAGTTCTCGCCGTATGGCAGAAAGTCCTGGGTGAGGTCGAAGCGGACGCCGCCGGCGCCGCGCTTGAAGCCCGCCTCGTCGAGCAGGCGCTCGGCGGCGGCGGGATCGAAGGGATAGCGCCGCACCGCCGGGTTGTAGAAGGTGGAATTCCCGCTCACGATGGGCCCGGTGGCGGGCTTCCCCACCCCGAACCAGATGGTGTCCACCACCACCTTCTTGTCGATGGCCTGGGCCAGCGCGCGACGCACCCTCACGTCCGACAGATGCTTGTCGCGGAGGTTCAGCTCCAGCCACATCAGCGGGCCCAGCGCCTCGTAGCCGCGGTCGGTGGAGGCCAGATGCGGCAGCTTGACCAGACGCCCGATCTCCGCCTCGGGCACCGCGCCGGAGGGCGCCAGATCCACCTCGCCCGTCTCGAGCGCGGCCACCCGCGCGCCGCCATCCGGGATCACCTTGTAGATGATGCGGTCGAGATACGGCCGCCCCCGCTTCCAGTAGTCCGGGTTCTTTCCGAGCACCAGATAGCTCCCGCGCGCCCACTCGGTGAGCTTGAAGGGCCCCGTCCCCACCGGCTGATTGTTGAAGGCGCTCTTCCGGAAGTCGGTCTCGTTCTCGAGGAGATGCCGCGGGAAGATCGGCACCTCGGTGGGCTGGAATACCGACAGGAAATGCGCCTGGGGCGCCGAGAGCCGGAAGATCACGGTGTGCTCGTCGGGGGTCTCGATGGCGCGGAGGTCGCGGAAATTGGCGCGCCCGCGCGAGTGGAGCGGGCGGACGATCCTCTCCACCGAGAACTTCACGTCCGCGCTCGTGAAGGGCTTGCCATCGTGGAACTTCACCCCTCGCTGGAGCTTGAAGGTCCAGGTGAGACCGTCCGGGGTGACGCTCCAGGACTGGGCGAGCGCGGGCACCGGCTTCATGCCGGTCTCGTAGGCGAGCAGGCTCTCGAAGATCTTGCTCGCCACCAGCGCGGTGGGCACCGCGGTGGTGGCAATGGTGGTGAGCGCGGTCGGCTCGGGATGGAAGGAGAGCGTGAGGGTACCCCCCGCGCGGGGGGCCGCCGCCGGCGTCGGGGCGGCCGGGGCCTGAGCCTCGACTTTCACGGCCGCGGCGAGGACGACGGCGCCCGCGATGAGGAGCGCCGCCGCCCGCACCCTGCCTCTCACGCACGCGCCCCGAGAACCCGCTTCACCGCTTCCACGAATCGGTCCACGTCGGCGTCGGTCATGGCCAGCGAGCAGGCCCCGAGCCCGCGCTGGGAGATCAGGAAGCCCTCGTTGATCAAGGCCATGAAAGTCTCCACCGACGCGGTGGGGTCGGCCGGCCGCTGCGAGCGATAGTCGGTGAGCCGCTTCTTGGTGTGGTGCAGCCAGAAGAGCGAGCCCGTGCCGGTGATCTGGCCGGGATACTTGAGGGACCGCAGTGCCTTCGCGACCCCCGCGCGCAGGCGGTCGCCGAGGGCGTCGAGCCGCGCATATGCCTCCGGCGTGAGCTGCTCCATGGTGGCTACCCCGCCCGCCATGGTGAGCGGATTGGCGTTGAAGGTGCCGCCGTGATTGATCCGCCCCTTGCCCCCGCGTGGATCGTAGTAGTTCATCACCTCCGCGCGGCCGCCGAAGGCGCCCACCGCGAGACCGCCCCCGATGATCTTGCCGAGCGTGGTGAGATCGGGCCGGATGCCGAAGCGCTGCTGCGCGCCGCCGGTCGCCACCCGAAATGAAATCACCTCGTCGAAGATGAGGAGGATGCCGAGCTTCGCGGTGGCCGCGCGCAGGCCCTCGAGGAAGCCCTCTGCCACCGGGATCATCCCGGCATTGGCGAGCATGGGGTCGATGATGAGGGCGGCCAGATCCCCCGCTTCCTTCTCGAGAATCTTCACGCAGGCGTCGAGGTCGTTCCAGGGCAGCACCACCACGTGCTTCATCACCGCCGCCGGCACCCCCGCCGACCACGCCACCGACTTGGGCCGCTTGCGCGAGCCCCCCTGCCCTTCCTCGGTGGACACGCTCACCAGCACCCAGTCGTGGGTGCCGTGATAGGCGCCCTCGAACTTGGCGATCTTCGACTTTCCGGTGAACGCGCGGGCCACTCGGATGGCGTGCATGGTGGCCTCGGTGCCGGAGTTGGCGAACCGGACGACCTCCATGGTGGGAATACGCCGGGTGAGGATCTCGGCGAGCCGGATCTCGTGCTCGCTGGGGCCGGGGAAGGACATCCCGTGCACCGCCGCGTCCTGGATGGCCTGGACCACTGCCGGATTGGCGTGGCCCAGGATCAAGCTCGTGTAGTTGCCGTTGAAGTCCAGCCGCTCGTTCCCGTCCGCGTCCCAGATCCGCGCCCCCGCCCCGCGGGCGATGTAGAAGGGATATGGATCGAAGAAGGTAGTGGTGCGGCTGTTCCCGCCGGGCATGACGCGCAGCGCGTCCTCGAAGAGCTGGCGGGAGCGGGGCGTCTTGGCCTGATAGTCGCGGATGGTGGTCTCGAGCGTCATAGTGAAGCCTCCATGGTCAGGTTAAGCGATCGCGGATTCGAGCGCGGCGCGGCGCGCCGCGAGGACGGCATGCGCTTCCGCCACCTCCACATGCTTGAAGCGGAGCTTCTGCCCGGGCTTGACCTGCCCGACACGGCCGATGTCGTACGAGCACACGGCGCCGATCTTCGTGTAGCCCCCGGCGGTTTGCCGGTCCACCAGCAGCACGATGGGCTGCCCGTCCCCGATCACCTGGATCCCGCCCAGCGGGATGCCGTCCGAGATGATGTCGTGGCCGCGCGCATGCTCGATGCACAGGCCCCGGAAGCGGGCGCCCATCCGGTCCGACTGGGGTAGCATCTCATACGCGCCCTCGAAGAGGGCGGCGATCCCGGCGGGGGTGAAGCGATCGGCCTGGGGGCCGAGGATGGTGGCGATGTCGGGCTCCCCGCCATGGAGGGGAATGCGCTCGGCGCGCACCCTCCTCTCGCCCGCCGCCCCGGCCGGCGCACCCAGCGGCAACACGTCGTCTCTTCGGATGGCGCGCCCACTCATGCCGCCGAGGGCGCCGCGGAGATAGGTCGCGCGCGAGCCGAGGGCGAGCGGCGTGGCGAGGCCGCCGGAGATGGCGAGATAGGCGCGCACGCCGGCCCGCGCGGCTCCGATCTTGAGGACGCCGCCCGCGCGCACCGGGAACGAGGCCCAGCGGGGCATCTCCGCTCCGTCGAGGGTGACGGGGATCTCGGCGCCGGTGACCGCCACCCAGCGCGCGTCCCCGAACTCCAGCCGCGGGCCCATGAGCGTGCACTCGAGCCCGGCGGCGCCGTCGGGATTGCCCACGAGCCGATTGGCGAGCACGAAGGCCTCGCGGTCCACCGGTCCCGACGGCGGAATGCCGACGCGGAGGTGGCCGGCACGGCCGAGATCCTGGACGGTGGTGAGCGGGCCCGCGTCGAGCACCTTGACGCTCATCGCGCCTCCGTCACCCGCGGCCGGAAGCGGCCCGCCGCCACCTCGGCCGCGGCCGCGTCGTACTCGGCGCGCTCGACGGGGCGGAAGCGCACCTGATCTCCGGCCCGCAGGAGGATGGGATCAGCGGCGGCGGGATCGTACAGTCGCGCCGGCGTGCGGCCGAGCACCCAGAACCCGCCCGGGCTCTCCACCGAGTAGATGCAGCACTGGACGCCGCCGATGGCCACGCTGCCCGGCGGTGTCTTGGTGCGCGGGTTGACGAGGCGGGGAATATTGAGCCGCTCGGGCATCCCCGTCATGTAGGGCAGGCCGGGGGTGAAGCCCACGAAGTAGACGTGGTAGGTGGCGCCGGCGTGCAGCCGCACCATCTCGTCGGGCGCCAGGCCCAGCTTGGCGGCGGCGGCCTCCAGCTCGAACCCGAGCTCGCCGCCATAGCAGCAGGGCAGCTCCACCGTGCGCGCGGGCGGCAGCACCTCGGGCCGCGCTTCCGCGGCCAGCGCGCGGAGGGTGGCGTTGACCTCGTCGGCGGCGATGACGGCCGGATCGTAGTAGACGAGCAGCGAGCGGTACGTGGGGAGCGTTTCGGTGATCCCCGGGACCGCCTTCTGCTGGAGCAGGTATTCGAGCGCCAGGACCCGCGCATTGACCTCGCGGTTGATCTCGTCGGCCAGCTCCACCGACACGGCGAGGTCGCCGCAGGGCAGGAGGCGCGGCTCGGGATAGATCACCCGGGCGGGCCTGCCCTAGATCGCCGCCAGCTGGTGGTTCGGCAGGTCGGTGACGAACATGTGGCCGGGGCTGTGGGTGATCATGAACTCCGGCTTGGAGGCGAGCGCCACCGCCTGAGGCGTCACGCCGCAGGCCCAGAACACCGGGACCTCGCCCGGCTGGATCCCCACGAAATCGCCCCAGTCCGGCCGCGTCACGTCCTTGATGCCGATGGCGGCGGGATCGCCCACCTGGACCGGCGCGCCGTGGGCATTGGGAAAGCGCGCGGAGGCGGTCACTGCCTTGGAGATCATGCTCTGGGGGATCGGGCGCATCGAGACCACCATGGGGCCGTGGAAGCGCCCCGCCGGCCGGCATTCCACGGAGGTCTTCCACATCGCCACGTTCTTGCCCTGCTCGATGTGGCGCATGGGTATGCCGGCGTCGAGCAGCGCCCACTCGAAGGTGAAGGAGCAGCCGAGGAGGAAGGACACCAGGTCGTCGCGCCAGAAGGGCGTGATATCGGTGACCTCGTCGGCCATCACGCCGTCCTTGTAGATGCGGTAGCGCGGGAGGTCCGTGCGGAGGTCGGCGCCCGGCGCCACCCCCACCGGCTCGGGCGAGCCCGCGTCGGTCACCTCGATGAGCGGGCACGGGCGCGGGTTGCGCTGGCAGAAGAGGAGGAAGTCGTAGGCGGCATCCCGGGGCAGGATGGCGAGATTGGCCTGGACGAAGCCGGGGGCCAAGCCCGCGGTCACGCCCGTGAGCGCTCCGCGGCGAATATCCGCTCGGATCTCCTTCGGATGGCGCGCGTCGATCGGCATGGTGGTCTCCAGCCTACTTGAGATGGCCGAGCTTCGGCCAGCAGTCGGGGTTGGCAAGCACGTGCGGCTTCTCGCCGCGCAGCACGCGGAGCATCTCCTCGGTCACCTGGAGGGCCATCCCCCGCATGGTCTCGCGCGTCACGCCCGCGATGTGCGGCGACACGACGACCTGATCCAGCTGGAGCAGGCGGTTGTCCGAGGACACCGGCTCCTCCTCGAACACGTCCAGGCCGGCGGCGCGGATCTTTCCACTCTCCAGCCCCGCCAGCAGCGCGGACTCGTCCTGGGTCTTGCCGCGCGAGGTGTTGATGAAGATGACGCCGGGCTTCATCTGGGCCACCGCGGCGGCGTCGATCATGTGATGCGTTTCCTTGGTGTGCGGCGTGTGGCAGGTCACCACGTCGGCGGCGCGCAGCACCGAGGCCAGATCCGGCATGGGCTCCACCCCGCGGTTCCGGAGCTCGTCGGCGGATACGTACTTGTCGTAGCCGATCACCTTCATGCCCAGCGCTCCCGCCGTTTTCGCCACCCGCCGGCCGATATTGCCCACGCCGATGATACCCAGCGTCTTGCCGTCCATCTCCAGGAGCGACTCCCACCGCCCCTTGCCCCAGTCCGCCTTGCGCGTGCGCTGGTCCACCACCACCGCCTGCTTGGCGCAGGCGAGCATGAGCATGACGGCGTGCTCGGCCACCGAGCTGGAATTCGAGCCGGGCGCGTGCACCACCGCGATACCGAGATCGGAGGCGGCGGGCAGGTCCACGATGTCGAGCCCCACCCCGTGCCGGCCGATCACCTTGAGATTGGGCAGGGCCGCCATGAGCGAGCGCGAGCAGAGCGGCTTGGAGCGGAAGAGGATGCCGGCCGCGTCCTTCGCCGCCGTCACCATGCCGGCCTCGGTCTCGGAATCGGAGACGAGGGTGACGCGCGCTTCCGCCTCCATCAGCTTGAGCCCATCGGGATGCAGGCCGCCGCCGACGACGATATGTGGCTTCATGGGGTCTCCTGGAAGTTGAGCTTGCCGTGGAACACGAGCCGCATTATACCGGAACGGGAGGTTTCACAGATGACGACGCTGGTCACGGGCGCATTCGGTTGCATCGGGTCGTGGGTAGTCAAGCGGCTGCTCGCCGGCGGCGAGACGCCGGTGGTCTACGACCTGGGCGACGACCCGTGGCGCATGCGCATGCTGGTGGGTGCCGACGCGATCCGTGACGTAGTCATGGTACGCGGAGACATCGCGGACAAGGACGCGCTGATCCGCGTCATCGGCGAGCACAAGATCGACCGGGTCATCCACCTCGCCGCCTGGCAGGTGCCGTTGTGCCGCCAGGATCCCGCCCGCGGCGCCCTCGTGAACGTGGTGGGCACCGCCAATGTCTTCGAGGCGGTCAAGGCGCACCGCGACCGAGTTTCCCGGGTCGTCTACTTCTCCTCCGGGGCGGTATTCGGGCCGCCCGAGCACTACGGCCCCGGGCCGGTGACCGACGACTCGCCGCCGCGCCCCGCCACGCACTACGGTGTCTACAAGGTCGCCAACGAGGAGACCGCCCGCATCTACTGGGACGAGCACAAGATCCCCTCCATGGGCTTCCGGCCGCTGTCGGTGTACGGGCCCGGCCGCGACTTCGGCCTCACCGCCGACCCCACGCTGGCCATGAAGGCCGCCGTGCTCGGCCGTCCCTATCAGGTCCGCTGGGGCGGCGCCACCGACCTCATCTATGCCGAGGATGTGGCGCAGGCCTGCCTGGCAGCATCCACTTCCACGCTGGATCGCGCGCGGGTGTACAACCTGCACGGCGAGTCCGCAAAGATCGCCGACGTGGTGCGGATGATCGAGGAAGCGTGGCCGGCCGCCCGAGGCAAGCTCTCGCATGTGGAGCAGCCCATCCCCTTCCCGGGCGCCCTCGACGACCCCGGGTATCAACGCGATCTCGGCCCGCGGCCGCGCACCGGCCTCCGCGACGGCATCCGCAAGACGCTCGACGAGTTCGCCGCCTTGCAGAAGGCCGGCCGGCTCGACGCGCGGGAGCTCGACCCGCCCAAGGCATGACCGCGATCGCCATCCGCGCCGCCACCGACGCCGACGCGGGAGCCATCTGCCTCGTCTACAACCAGGGCATCGAGGACCGTATCGCCACGCTGGAAACCGAGCCGCGCACGCCCGAGGAGCGCCGGCAGTGGCTGGCCTCCCGCGGCCCGCGGCATCCGGTGTTCGTGGCCGAAGCGGAGGCGAGGGTGGTCGGCTGGAGCAGCCTCAACGTGTACAACCCGCGCCCGGCCTATCAGTACGTGGCCGACCTCTCCATCTATATCGAGCGCGGGTGGCGGGGAAAGGGCGTGGGACGCCGGCTCCTCGAGCACCTCATCGAGCAGGCGCGGGCCCTCGGCTACCACAAGATGATGCTCTCGGCCTTCCCCTTCAACGCCTCCGGGGTGGCCCTCTACGAGCGCATGGGCTTCACCCGGGCGGGCGTCTTCCACGAGATGGGCCAGCTCGACGGCCGCTGGGTGGACACCCTGATCATGGAGAAGCTGCTCTAGAACGGTCGCTCGCGCGTATGGTCCGGTGGAGTCCCCAGGGCGCAGAGCGCCTCGATGATCAGGTCCGCGGTGGCGAGATTGGTGGCCACCGGCACGTTGTGGACATTGCACACGCGCAGGAGCGCGCGGATGTCGGGCTCATGGGGCTGGGCGCTCAGCGGATCCACGAAGAAGAACACGCCGCCGACCACCCCGGTGGCGACCAGCGCCGCGATTTGCGCGTCACCGCCCTGAGGGCCGCTGAGAAGCGCCTGCACCGGCAGCCCGACCTTCGAATGGACCAGCTGGGCGGTGTGTCCGGTGGCCACGAGGTCGAACAGGGACAGCGCGGCCCGATTGAAGGTGGCCCAGGCCACCAGGTCGACCTTCTTGTTGTCGTGGGCGATCAGGGCGAGGGTGTGCAGGCGGCCGCCGCGGCCGACGCTGCGCGCCGATTCCCGGGACCGATGATCCACGGAGCCCCGGCCCATCATCGCGGGCGGAACTCCACGGACACCACCCCTTCCTCGAGCTTGCGCTCCGTGATCTCGGTGCGGCGGGCCAGCAACCCGAGCATGCGGCGGTTGTCCGCGAGCACGAAGGCGCGGAACTGCCTCACGCCGCGCGCCACCGCCGCCCGCAGCACCGCGTCCAGCAGGATGGTGCCGAGCCCCCGCCCTTGCCACGCGTCCTGCACCACGAAGGCGACTTCCACCGACGAGGGCACGCCCGCGGGCGCCCCGTCGGGCGTGTCGGCCGGCTCGTAGCGGCCCACTCCGACGAGCTCGGAGCCGGCCGGCCCGACCAGCTCTGCCACGATGGCGAGACGCTGCCGATAGTCCACGTTGGCGAAGACTTTCGCGTAGGCCGGCGGCAACCGATTGAGCACGGAGAAGAACCGCTGGTAGGCGGTGTGCCGGCTCAGCCGGTCGAAGAGCGCGACGAGCCCCGGCGCATCGTCGGGGCGGATGGGCCGGAGGTGTATGACGGTCCCGTCCTTCAACGTCGCGTCGCCCTCGAGCTCCTTCGGATACTCCGCAGGCAGGGTCACGGTCGCGGTACCCGGCCGTTCCTCGGTCATCGGCTCACCCTCCTCTCTTTCGACGTTCTGCGTAGGATCGGGGATGCCAGAGGAGAGAAACGGCCAAGTGGCCAGAATCGCCGACCCGGAAAGAGACCTCCGGCCTTCGTGGTGCTCGTTGGGTAGGCGGCTGCCTTACTTGATGGCGCCGTGGGTAAGGCCGGACACGTAGTAGTCGAGAAAGAAGACGTACAGGATGACGATGGGCACCGAGCCCAGCACCGCGCCCGCCATGAGCGAGCCCCAGAAGTAGATGTCACCGCGAATCAGCTCCGTGGTGACGCCCACGCTGGCGGTGATCTGCTCCGAGGAGGAGGTGAAGGTGAGCGCGTAGATGAACTCGTTCCACGACAGCGTGAAGGCAAACAGCGCCGCGCACACGAGCCCGGGCACCGCGATGGGCAGGACGATGCGCCAGAGCGCCTGGATCCGGGTGGCGCCGTCCACCATGGCGCACTCCTCGATCTCCTTGGGGACGGTGCGGAAGTAGCCGATGAGCAGCCAGGTGCAGAACGGAACCAGGAAGGTGGGGTACGTGAGCACGAGCGCCCACTTTGAATCACCCAGCCCCACCCAGTTGATGATCTGGGCCAGCGGCAAGAAGAGCAGCGACGTGGGCACGAGGTAGGTGACGAATATGACCGTGCCCAGGGCGGCCACCCCGGCGAACTTCAGCCGCGCGAGCGCGTAGGCCGCCACGGTACCGAGGACGACCGACACCACGGTGGACAGACCGGACACGAGCAGACTGTTCATGGTCCAGGTGATGAACTCGGTGTCCCAGAGGAGCTTGCTGTAGTGCTCGAGCGTGGGCCCCTGCTTGATGATGAGGGGCACCGCGTGGCGGTCGTAGAGCTCGCGGTCCTGCTTCAGCGAGGTGAGCGTCATGTGATAGAAGGGAAACAGCGCGAAGACGAGAAACGGCAAAAGCAGCAAGTGCTTCCCGACTTTACTCATGAACGGTCGGCGGGCCACCGTCATGCGCTAGTACACCTGCTTCCGCACGAAGCGGAGCTGGGCCCAGACCACGAAGACCAGCAGGGGGAAGAGGTAGAGCGAGATCGCGGCGCCCTCGCCGATTCGTCCGGTGTCGATGCCGATCATGCGCGACAGCGTGGCGAAGAGGTGGGTGGAGTTGATGGGCCCACCGTGGGTGAGCACGTAGACGATGTTGAAGTCGCTGAAGGTGAAGATGGTGGAGAAGAGCACCACCACCGCGAGCACGGGCTTGAGCAGCGGCAGCGTGATGTGCCAGAAGCGGGCATTGGCGCCGGCGCCATCCGCCTCGGCCGCCTCGTAGAGCTCTTTCGGGATGGCAACGAGACCGGCGAGGATGGTGATGGCGAAGAACGGCAGACCTCGCCAGATGTTGACGGTGATGACCGCGGCCATGGCGTAATACCGCTGGCCGAGCCAGTTCGGGCCGGGCGGATCCATGAGTCCGGTGGCGATACCAGTCCAGTTCACCACGCTGTAGAGCGAGTTGAACATCCACCACCAGCCCAGCGTGCTGAGCGCGGTGGGAATCACCCACGGCAGGAGCACCGCGCCGCGGATGAGTCGCTTCAGCCAGAGCTGCTCGTTGAGGAGGAGCGCCAGGCAGATTCCCAGCACCACCTTGAAGACCACCGCGATCCCGGTGAAGACGAACGCGTTCTGGAAGGTCTGGCGGAAGGCATCGCTGTCCCAGAGCTTCACGAAGTTGCGGAATCCGATGAACTCGCTCGGCCGGCCGATGAACGCGTTGGACATCGAGAAGTAAAGTGCCACCACGAAGGGATAGGCGACGAGCAGGAGCAGGAGGAGCAGGGTCGGCGTGACGAAGACCGGCCCCAGGACGTCCTCGCGGTCGAGCAATCCCCTCACCCGGGCGACCAGCCCCGGGCGTCCGCGTGGTACCTGAATCTCCTCCGCTCTGACCGCCATGCGCTACCCTGACCTCTTTTTCATATCCGTTCGGCTCGCCTTCGGCTGCGCCTCACCCTGCGCGGTTAGCCGGCCAGAATCTTCTTCATCTCGTTCTCAGCCCAGGCGATGGCGTCCTTGGTCGGGGTGCCGGTGACCGCCTTGGCGATCATGTTGGGCAGGAGATAGGTATTGGTGATGAGCTGCACCTTGTCCGAGGGCGGGGCCGGCCAGCCGTAGGTGTGGTACTGCACGCCCTCGCCCTTGAGCGCGGCGTACTTAGGATCGGTCCGGAGCACCGGATGATCCTGAAGCTTCTCGTAGACAGGCAGATTGAAGGCGTCCCCGGCCATGATGTACTCATCGTAGTTCTCGCGCTTGCCGAGGAGGTACCGGATCCACTCCTTGGCGGGGTCGATGTTCTTGGAGAACTTCCAGATGCCGATGTGGCGCGGCGTGTCCGTCTCGTGGCGCCCCTGAGGGCCGCCCAGGCTCCGGTGGTGGTTGATCCCGTCGGCGGTCACGAGCTTGCGCTGCTTGGCGACGATGTAGGCGGACACCGGGTTGTGGACCCATCCCGCCTTGCCCTGCTGGATCGACTCGTTGTTGCTCGAGTCCGACCAGGACAGCACCTCGGGCTCCATGCAGTCCTTGAACATCTTCTGGTACCACTCGATGGTCTGCACGGTGGCGGGCGAGTTGATGCGCACGGTCTTGCCGTCCTTGTCCACCTCCATGCCTCCGAATGACCAGAGCACGGGCCCGGCGGTGGAGATCGAATCGTAGTTCTGCGAGATGGGGATGCCCACCGGGTTCCCCATCTTCTTGAGCTCCTTGCCTGCCGTGTAGAGATCCTCCCAGGTGTCCGGCACCTTGAGGCTCGCCTTCTTGAAGAGATCTTCCCGGTAGGTCGCCACGAACATGCCGTGGTACTGAGGCACCGCCCGCCACACGCCTTTGACGTGCGCCCCCTCGTACGAGGAGGCGATGGCCTTCCCATACTGCTTCTCCAGCCCCGTCACCACGTCGGAGACGTCCGCGAGCTGGGGCTCGTAGAGCCACGGGAAATGCATGCGCATCTCCACGAGATCGTGGCCGGCTTGCGTCTGCACCTCGGCCGCGTACTTGGCCTGCTGCGGGCCCATGTGGGAGATGTGGTCGATCTTGAGCTTGATGCCGGTGTCCTTGGTGAAGCGCTGCCCGATCTCCGCCATCTTCTTGTCCGAGGCGGGGGCGAAGTTGTTCCAGCAGAGATAGGAGATCTCTCGCTGCTGGCCCCGTGCGGGCGGGACGCGGGCGGCGAGGATGCCGGCGAGGCCGGCGGTGCTCCCAATGACGAAACGGCGGCGGCTGACAGGCTCCATGAACGCCTCCTTGTGTGGGAAACGGGGCGCGGACGGGACGGAGCGGACGGGCTTCAGCATCGGCCACCGGCGGGGCCGGAGTTGGCAGCGGGGAGCGGTCTCGGGATACCGAATCGAGGCATGCTCGCCTCCCAGGACAGCGGCACAGCAAACCGGGCGCGCACAACGCGCGCTGAGTTGAAGCGACTTTACGGGCTCACCCCTCACGTGTCAAGGCGCCCGTCTGCCAGCTTGACCGGCCGCGGCGGGGGTCGTACTGTCAGCCCATGACGACTTCACGGGCGGCGGCGGCACGGACGGTCTCCTCGCGGCTTGATACCCTGTGGGACTTCGACTACGAGCCCACCCACGCCGAGCTCGAATCGCTCTACGAGACGGCCAAGAAGAACCAGTGGAACGGGAGCATCGATCTGGACTGGAGCCGTCCCATCGGCCAGGAAGGGCCAGTCCTCAACACCCATCTGGCCTTCTTGGGCACCGAGTTCTTCCCGCGCCTGTCCTCCGAGGAGCAGAAGGAGGTGGAGATCCGCGTATCGGCCTGGCGGCTCTCCCAGTTCCTCCACGGCGAGCAGGGCGCCCTCCTGGTGGCGAGCCAGCTCGTCAACCCTCTTCCCGAGCTGGACTGCAAGCTCTACGCGTCCACCCAGGTGGTGGACGAGGGGCGGCACGTGGAGGTGTTCGAGAGGTACGTGAAGAAGCTTCACAAGATCTATCCGGTGGATCCCCTCTTGAAGGGGCTCATCGACGAGATCCTCACCTCGGAGCACTGGGAGCTGAAGCTCCTCGGCATGCAGATGCTCATCGAGGGGCTGGCCATCGCCGCCTTCAACGTCATGCACAAGCAAACGGGAGATCCCACCCTCGCCCAGCTCCTGGACTACGTGCTGCAGGACGAGGGCCGCCATGTGAACTTCGGCTACTTCGCGCTGAAGCGCGCCCTGCCCGACATGGACGGCGCCAAGCACGAGCTGCTGGAGGACTTCGCCCTGCGCGCCTGCGACTCGATGTTCGCCCGCGACGAGCGGACGGGCTTTCAGTCCATCCGGGGCGTCTGGAAGGAGATGGGCTGGGACGCCGATGCCATCTGGCGGGACACCATGACCAACTCGCAGACCGCCAAGGCCTTCAACCGCTTCCTCTTCACCGAGGTGCTGATCCCGCGCCTCAAGCGCCTCGGCCTCATCAGCTCCCGCGTCGAGACCCGCTACCGGGAGATCGGTCTCCTCGACTAGCCGGTCCACATACCCCGCTCGTCTCGCCTGCGGCTGCGCCTCGCCCCCCTCGCTCCGCTCGGGAACCATCTCCATATTCGCTCGTCTCGCCTTCGGCTGCGCCTCGCCAAGCAGCGACTAGGACGCGTAGAGGCGGAGTACCCCGTAGGCGAGGGTCCCCAGCACCAGCGCGCCCGCGATCAGGGTCAGCGCCACCTGCTGGGCCCGGCTCATCGCGCGGCTCCGATCAGGCCCTCGGGAGAGACATCGGGGCGCCGGAGCTTCTGCGAGGCGATCGCGATCGCGATCAACCCCAGCCCGAGCAGATCCGTGAGCAGGCGGGGATCGATGAGCAGGAGCGCCGCGGCCACGAAGAGCGCCCGCTCCAGCCAGGTCGCGCGCCGGAAGAGGTAGCCCTCCAGTCCCGCGGCGAGGAAGACCACGCCGACGCCCCCGCTCACCACGGCCTGGGTGATCTCGCCCCAGGAGCCCTGGAACAGCAGCGCCGGGTAGTAGACGAAGAAGAACGGCACGATGAAGCCCGCGGCGGCGAACCGCATGGCGTGCCAACCCGCCGCCCACACGCTGCAGCGGCTGATGGAGGCCGCCGCGTACACGGCCAGACACTCCGGCGGTGTCACCGCGGAGAGGCACCCGAAGTAGAACGCGAACATGTGGGCGGCCAGCGGCGGGACGCCCAGCTTGATGAGGGCCGGGATGAGCAGCGCGGCCAGCATGATGTAGGCGGGGGTGGTGGGCAGCGCGGTACCGAGGATGATCGCCGCGAGCATGGTGATCACCAGCGCGAGGAACAGCGAGCCGCCCGCGAAATCCACCAGGAAGCTCGTGAAGCGGATGGCCAGGCCGGTCTGGAGGATGACCCCGATCATGATGCCGGCGGTGGCGGTGGCCATGGCCACCGGGACGGTCTGCTGCGCGCCGTCGCGGAACGCCTGGAGCGCCCTGCGCAAGGTGATGCGCGACTCCGCCCGGAACCAGGACACCACCACCACCGAGGCGGTAGAGATGATGGCGGCGTAGGTGGCGGTGTAGCCCAGGAGCAAGAGCCAGAAGATCACCAGCACCGGCACCAGGAGATGCCCCTGGCGGCGCATGATCACGCCCATCTTCGGCAGCTCCGCCTTCGGGATCCCCTTGAGCCCGTTCCGCCCCGCGTTGAAGTGGATGGCCGCGAAGAGAGTCCCGTAGTAGAAGATCGCCGGGATCGCCGCCGCCAGCATGATGTGGGAGTAGGGGACGCCGAGGAACTCGGCCATCACGAACGAGGCCGCCCCCATCACCGGCGGCATGATCTGCCCGCCGGTGGACGCCACCGCCTCGATGGCCGCCGCCGCCTCCGGCTTGAAGCCGGTGCGCTTCATCATGGGAATGGTGAGCCAGCCGTCTACCATGACGTTCGCCACCGCGGAGCCGGAGATGGTCCCGAACATGCTCGAGGACACCACCGAGACCTTGCCGGGCCCCCCGCGCTGGCCGCCCGCGATGGAGTTGGCGAAGTTCATGAAGAACTGCCCCGCGCCCGATTGCTCGAGGAAGGCGCCGAAGATGATGAACAGGATCACGTAGGAGGCGGCCACCCCCAGCGGAATCCCGAACAGACCCTCGGTGGTGAAGAACGTCTGGTCGATGAGGATCTCGTAGGTGAGCCCCTTGTGCCGGAGGGGCCCGGGCAGCCAGGGCCCGCCCAGCGCATAGGCGATGAAGAGCAAGGCCAGGATGGGCAGGGCGATTCCGAGCGTGCGCCGGGTGGCCTCCAGCACGAGGAGCACGGTGACGGTGCCCACCACGATGTCCATGACGGCCAGCGGATGCGCGGTGGGAAAGCGCTGGGTGATGTAGTCGTAGTAGACGAACACGTAGGCGAGGCAGGCGAGGGACAGCGCGGCGAGCCCCAGGTCGATCCACGGGATGGTGGTGGGCGCGTCATCCTGGGGTCCCAGCCGCGTGCCGTCCTCGTCGAGCGGGGCGGACGTCTTGAACGGGAAGAGCAGGAACGCGAGAACGAGGCAGAACGCCAGCGCGATGATCCTGAGGACGAGGCCGTCGGGCGCGGCGGGGGTGAGGCGCGCATAGACGAAGTAGAGGGACATGACGACCCCCACCACGCCCACCACGAGCGCCGCGTAGCCGGCGAGCTTGCGCACGAGCGGCGGCTACTTCGCCAGTCCGGCCTCCTTGAAGTACTTCTCCGCCCCGGGATGGATGGGCATGCCGTGGCTCTCCGCCATCTGCTTGGGAGTGACGCCCTTCATGGCCGCGGTGACGCGCCCGAAGTCCTCGCGCCCTTCGACGATGGCCTTGGTGATCTTGTACACGACGTCGGCCGGCGTCTTGGCATGCGCGATGAGGATGGTGGGGGACTGGAAGGTGACCACGTCCTCTTCGATGCCGTAGGAGCCGTAGGTGGCCTTGGGGATGACGTGGCGCACGAAGCCGGGATTGATCTGGCGGAGCTTCTCGAGAACGTCGTCGGGCACCGACACCATGCGGAGCTTGAGCGAGGTGCCGAGATCGAGCATGAACGCGGCGGGCACGGTGGTGAACCAGCCCATGGCGATGGCTTGCCGGTTGCGGATGGCCTCGGCGTTCTCGGTGATGGAGCCGTAGCTCTTGGTGCCGAGATCCTCGAGCTTCATCCCGTACGCGCGCAGCAGCAGCTCCCAGCCCTCGGCCAGGCTGGTGTTCCCCCGCGGGGGCAGCGCCACCGCCTTGCCCTTGAGGTCGGGGAACTTGAGGATGTCGGCCGAGGCCGGCGCCACCAGCTGCCAGACGTTGGGATAGTAGTTGGCCACGAAGAGCGGCTTGTCGGTCTGCTTACCCTTCCAGGAGTTGGTGCCGGCCCGCGCGTCCGAGAGCACGGTGGTCATGGACCAGCCCAGATCGGTCTTGTCGTTGCGCATCTTCTCCATGTTCACCAGCGCGGCGCCGGGCTCCACCTGCACATCGATCTCGGGGAACTTCCGCTTGATCACCTCGGCGGTGGCGGCGGCCATCGGCGTCCAGCTCCCGCCGGTGGGGCCGGCGGAGAAGACGAGGTTGACCTTGTTCTGGGCGGCGGCGGGCGCCGGTACCCCCGCGAGGAGCACGAGGGCGGCGGCCACCAGCGAGTACATACGCACGCAAACCTTCAGATCCAGCATGAGCGAACCCCCTTGTTCACGAGTGAGAACGTCAGTGAGCGAGCAGCGGCGCGATCCGGCCGCCGGCGTCGAAGCCGAGCGGGCGCGCCTCGCCCACGACCTCGAGGTCGGGGCGCTTGGCAATGTCGGGCAGGAAGGCTTCGGAGCATTCGATCTCGCCGAGCACGAGGGTGTTCTTGATCCGGATCACCCGGGCTTGCTCGGGCGCGGTGAGGCCGATGCAGGACAGCGCGGTCTCCACCGCCTCGCGGTCGGAGTCGAAGGTGGCCGGAATCTTCGCCCCATTGGGCGTGCAGGCGGTGATGCAGTTGATCAGCGTCGGCTTCATGTCGATCTTGTCCACCAGCCGGCGCGTGGCGAAGTCCGCGTTGCCGATGCCGGTGGCGTTCCCGGAGCTGTCGTCGGTGAGATCGAGCGCCACGATCCAGAGGATCCTGGGATCATTGGGAAACGGCTCGTGCGGGTTGGAGGGCCGCCCGATCACGTTGGTGTCCATCCCCGCTCCCGAGATGTTCTTGCCCATCTCCTCCACCACCAGGACGTCGATGGGCGAAAAGGGCAGGCGCGCCATCCACTCCCGCGCCTCCTTCAGCAGGCGCCGCTCCCCCGCCTCGAGGTCCGCGGCGGGGAAGGCCTCCACCTTGGCGGTCTCGTCGTAGCCATTCTCGACGATGCCCAGCCCGAAGCCGATGCGGGCCTTGGCCAGCACCTCGCGGCCCACCGCGGTGATGACGGTCTCGTAGCCGTGGGTGACGTTGGCGCGATGGTACTGGGTGGCGCCCTTGAGCTTGCCCAGCCCGATGGTCATCATCTTGAAGAGCCCGGACTCGATGGAACCCTTGAAGTCGGTGTGCGGCTTGACGCGGTTCACGAGACCGATCCAGTCCGCCTCGCTGGCCACGCGGTCCACCCAGACCGGCAGGTCGAGCGCCTGCCCGATCTGCACGACCTCCATGGAGGCTCGGAGCTCGCAGCCCATGGTGGGCTCGGTGATGCCGTAGTGCGCCAGGACGTCGAGCTGCCCCTCCGCGGTGGCGCCCCCGTGGCTGCCCATGGCGGGGAAGACGAAGGGGTGGGCACCGATATTCTTGAGATGGTCCACGGTGGCCCGCACGATGGTCGCGATGTTCGCGATACCCCGGCTGCCCGCGCCCACCGCGACCGTATCGCCGCGCCGTATCGGGAGGGGGGCGCCGGCGAGCGCCGATCGGACGGCCCCGGGGATATCCGCCAATCGGGGACCCGTGAAGGATTGGCGCACCTTTACCATCCTGGGGAGGGCCATCGCGGGCGATCTTACGCAAGGGGGGGGAGCCTGTCAATGTCCTTGACTTTGCAGAGGTCTGACCTTACCTTTCACGCACAAATGCACGCCCCGTTCCGAATGTTCCCGGTCGCAGTCCTCTCCCTGACGCTGCTGCTCGGAGGCTGTTCCTCCGTCGGTGGATGGGTGGCGGACCTCTTCAAGACTCCGCCGACGCCGCTGCCCCCGGCCGCCGAGCTCTACGCGACGGGCGAGCTCGAGATGACCAAGAAGCGGTATGAGGACGCGCGCCTGCCGTTCCGCAAAGTGGTGGAGCGGCACCCGCAGTCCAGCTACGCCCCGCGGGCACGCTTCCTCATCGGCGAGGCCTATTACCGCGAGGGTGAGTTCGACAAGGCCATCAAGGAGTTCGAGTCCTTCCTCGCCTTCTTCCCCCGCCACGAGATCTCCGACCTGGTCCAGTACCGGCTCGCCATGAGCTACTACGACCAGATGAAGCCGGTGGAGCAGGACCAGTCCATCACCGCGAAGGCGGGCGATCAGTTCCGCAAGCTGGTGCGGGAGTACCCGGACAGCCGCTACGCCTCGGACGCACTTTCCAAGATCGAGATCTGCCGCGGCCGGCTCGCTCAGAAGGAGCTGTGGATCGCCGCCTACTACATCAACCAGGGCAATGCGCCGGCGGCACGTCAGCGTCTCGAGCTCGTGCTGCGGGAATATTCGCGCACGCTGGTGGTGCCGGAGGCGCTCTACCGCTTGGCCGACGTGGACACCCAGGAAGGCCGCCACCAGGACGCCCGCGGCCGGCTGGAGCGCCTGGCCAACGAGTTCCCCTACACGGAATGGGGGCGGCGCGCGGCGCAGCGCCTCCGGACCGCCGCGAGGTAGCCCGGATGCACGACATCGTCGAGCTGCGATCGGACACGTTCACGCTCCCCAGCCCGGCGATGCGCGAGGCCATGGCGCAGGCCCAGGTCGGCGACGACGTGTGGGAGGAAGATCCCACCGTCCAGCGCCTCGAGGCGCTGGCGGCCCGGCGGACGGGGAAGGAGGCCGGACTCTTTGTGGCTTCCGGGACCCAGGGCAACCTCGTTTCCATCCTCGCGCAGACCGAGCCCGGCCAGGAGATCCTCCTCGACGCCGATTGCCACGTGTTCGGCTCGGAGGTGGGCGGCGCGGCGCGACTGGGCGGGCTGCAGACCCGCGCGCTCGTCACCGAGCGTGGCTTCCTCACCCCGGCCCAGGTGCGCGACTCCGTCCGCCCCAGCAATATCCACCTGCCCGTCACCGGCCTCGTCTGCATCGAGAACACGCACAATCGCCACGGGGGCACCTGCTGCACCCCCGAGGAGATCGCCGCGCTGGCGACGGCCGCCCATGCCGCCGGCGTGCCCGTGCACCTGGACGGCGCCCGCATCTTCAACGCCGCGGTGGCGCACAAACGCCCGGTGGACGACTTCACCCGGCCGGTGGACTCTCTCACCTTCTGCCTGTCCAAGGGCCTGGGGGCGCCGGTGGGATCGGTCATCTGCGGCCGGCGCGACTTCATCGCGCGGGCCCGGCGTGTGCGCAAGATGATCGGGGGCGGGATGCGGCAGGCGGGCGTGCTCGCCGCCGCCGGGATCGTGGCCCTCGAGACCATGGTGGAGCGGCTCGCCGAGGATCACGCCCACGCGCGCCGGCTCGCCGAAGGGCTCACCACCCTCCCCGGGCTCCGCGTCGATCTGGCCACGGTGGAGACCAACATCGTCCGTTTCCAGATGACCAGCGCCGAGCGCGCGACCGAGCTCGTCACCGGCTGCCTCGCCCGGAAAGTCAAGGTCCATCACGCGGGCCCGGCCGCGATCCGGTGTGTCACCCACAAGGACGTGGACGCCGAGGACATCGACCGCGCCCTGGACGCGTTTCGGGAGATCACCGCCGCCTGGCGCTGAGAGGACATCGCACATGGCCGAGCGTCTACTCGAAGTCAAGAACCTCAAGACGTACTTCTTCACGGACGAGGGCACCGTCCGCGCCGTGGATGGCGTGGACCTGCACATCGACAAGAGCGAGACGCTCGGCGTGGTCGGCGAGTCCGGCTGCGGCAAGTCCGTGACCGCGCTCAGCGTGATGAAGCTGATCCCGCAGCCCCCCGGCAAGATCGTGGAGGGCCAGATCCTCTACGACGGCCGGAACCTCGTGGACCTGCCGGCCAGTCAGATGCGGAAGATCCGGGGCAAAGAAATCTCGATGATCTTCCAGGAGCCCATGACCTCGCTCAACCCCGTGTTCACCTGCGGGGAGCAGATCGCGGAGGCCCTGCGGCTGCACGAGGGCCTGGGCCGCCGGGACGCCATGGACAAGACCGTCGAGATGCTCAAGCTCGTCCACATCCCCAACGCGGAGCGGCGCGTGAAGGAGTATCCGCACCAGCTCTCCGGCGGCATGCGGCAGCGCATCATGATCGCGATGGCGCTGTCCTGCAATCCAAAGCTCCTCATCGCCGACGAGCCCACCACCGCGCTGGACGTGACCATCCAGGCCCAGATCCTGGATCTCCTCAACGAGCTCAAGTCGCGATTGAAGATGGCGATCATGCTCATCACCCATGACATGGGCGTCATCGCGGAAACGGCGCAGCGCGTGGTGGTGATGTACGCGGCCAAGGTAGCCGAGGAAGCCTCGGTGGCGGACCTCTTCAAGGAACCGCTGCACCCGTACACCCAAGGCCTCTTGCGATCGATCCCCAGGATCGACCTCGCCGCCACCGAGCGGCGCCGGCTCGAAGTGATCGGCGGCACCGTCCCGACCCTGCGCGGCGACATCGCCCCCGGCTGCCGGTTCGCGCCCCGGTGCCCCTTCGTCAAGCCCGTGTGCACCGAGAAGGACCCGGTGCTCAAGGAAGTCAAGCCCGGGCACAAGGTCTCCTGCTGGCTGTACTGAGAGGAACGCACGCCATGGCTGAGACGCCGCTCCTCCGAGTCAAGAATCTCAAGAAGTACTTCCCCATCCGCGGGGGCCTGTTCTCGCGCGAAGTCGCCCGCGTCCACGCGGTGGACGACATCTCCATGGAGATCCTCAAGGGCGAGACCTTGGGCCTCGTGGGCGAGTCGGGCTGCGGCAAGTCCACCACCGGGCGCTGCATCCTCCGCCTCATCGAGCCCACCGCGGGCGAGGTGTGGTTCGAGGACAAGAACGTCACCACCCTGGACAAGCGGTCCCTCCGCCACCTGCGGCGGGACATGCAGATCATCTTCCAGGACCCCTACGCGTCGCTGAACCCGCGCATGACGGTGGGCTCGATCATCGGGGAGGCCCTGGTCATCCACAAGCTCGCCAAGTCGCGGCGCGAGCGAGAGGAGCGGGTCGTCCATCTGCTGGAGACGGTGGGCCTCGGCGCCGACCACCTCCGCCGATACCCCCATGAGTTCTCCGGCGGTCAGCGCCAGCGGATCGGCATCGCGCGCGCGCTGGCGGTGAATCCCAAGCTCATCGTCTGCGACGAGCCGGTGTCGGCGCTGGACGTGTCCATCCAGGCCCAGGTCATCAACCTCCTGGAGGACCTCCAGAAGCAGTTCAACCTGACCTACCTCTTCATCGCCCACGACCTCTCCGTGGTCGAGCACATCTCCACGCGGGTGGCGGTGATGTATCTCGGCAAGATCGTCGAGATCGCGCCCGCCAAGGAGCTCTACAACAACCCGAAGCACCCCTACACCGAGGCGCTGCTCTCCGCGGTGCCCATCCCCGACCCGCAGGTGAAGCGCAAGCGCATCCTGCTGGAGGGCGACGTGCCCAGCCCCATCAAGCCCCCTTCCGGCTGCCGCTTCCACACCCGCTGCGCCATCCGGGTGCCGTCCTGCTCGGAGAACGAGCAGGTGCTGAAGCAGATCTCGCCCGGCCACTGGGTGGCCTGCCAGGTCCGCGCCTGATCGACTGGTCGGGCATCTTTCACATCATGGCGACGCCGTTCACGGACGGCGGCGCGCTGGACCGTGATGGGCTGCCGAGGCTGGTGGAGCGGGCGCTCGAGACCGGCATCACGGGCTTCACCGTCCTCGGCATCGCCGGTGAGGCACATCGCCTCACCGACGACGAGCGCCGGCAGGTGGTGGAGACGGTGGTCAAGGAAGTGCGCGGGCGGGTCCCGGTGGCGGTGGGCGCCTCCGCCTCCGGCACCCATATCGCGGTGGCCCTGGCGCGCATGGCGCAGGATTCCGGCGCCCAGGCTCTCATGCTGGCCCCGCCCACCGGCTCGCGGAACCTCGACGCGGTGCTCGCCTACTACCACGCGGTGGCGACGGCCACCCCGCTCCCCATCGTGCTCCAGGACGAGCCGGTGACCACCCAGGTGGTGATGCCGCCCGCCTTCATCGGGCGCGTCGCCGCCGAGATTCCCAGGGTGGAAGCGGTGAAGCTCGAGGAAGCGCCCACCCTGCCCAAGATCACGCGGCTGCGCGCCCTCTGCGAGCGCCGGGTGGCCATCTTCGGCGGGCTGGGCGGCTGCTACTTCTTCGAGGAGCTCTCCCGCGGCGCCGACGGCGCCATGACCGGCTTCCCCTACCCCGAAGCCCTGCGCGCCATCCGCGACGAGTTCGTGGCGGGGCGACGCGGTACCGCCCGTGCGCTCTTCTACCGGTGGCTACCGCTGATCCGGTTCGAGAGCCAGCCCGGCTCCACGCCGGGCACGTCGGTGGGCATCCGCAAGGAGATCCTCCGCCGGCGCGGGTGGATCGGCTCCGCCTTCGTGCGACCCCCCGCGCCGGCCCTGGACGCGGAAACCCTCGAGGAGCTCACCGAGATCCTCACCGCCGTCGTCGGCTAGGCGGCGCCCCGATGCCCCGCCTTCCCGTCAACGGCATCGGCCTCTTCTATCAGGACCTGGGCGCTCCGTCCGGCGAGCCGGTGGTCCTCATCATGGGCTGGGGCGGCGATCACACCGCCTGGGCCTTCCAGATGCAGGCCCTCGCCGGGACCCATCGCGTGATCGCGCTCGACAATCGGGGCGCGGGGCAGAGCGATCAGCCGGACATCCCGTACTCGATCGCCGGCATGGCGGAGGACGTGGCGGGCCTGATGGAGGCGCTCGGCGTGGCCCGCGCGCACATCTGCGGCGCCTCGATGGGCGGCATGATCGCGCAGGAGCTGGCACTCCGGTATCCGGCGCGCGTGCAAACCCTCCAGCTGCACTGCACGCTGGGACACATCGACCCGTACGGAACCTTGGTCGTGGAGAGCCTGCTTCGCGTGCGCGCGCGCGAGGATCGCGAGGAGTGGGCGCGCGCGATGCTGCCCTGGGTCCTCTGCCGGAAGACCGCCCGCGAGCGTCCCGAGTTCGTCGAGCTCATGCTGCAGCGCTCGCTGGACAACCCTTACCCCACGAGCTATATCGGGCTCCGACGCCAGGCCGAGGCCATCGGCGGGCACGACACGCTGGACCGTCTGCCCACGCTGCGCGTCCCGACCCTGGTGACGCTCGGCGCGGAGGACATCCTCGTCCCGCCCGCCTTCTCGCGCGAGGTCCACGCGCGCATCCCGGGCGCCGACCTCGCCGTGATCCCCGACGCCGGCCACGTCCACTTCCTCGAACAGCCCGACGCCTTCAACTCGGTAATGCTGGCCTTCCTACGGAAGCACGCCGCCCGCTGACCCGCCGGCGCGCGCCGAGAAGGGTCCAGATGCAAGGCGGCGCCCGAGATCCGCCTGCGAGGCGTACCCCTGGTACGTTGAGCAGGCGGACGAGTGGCGCCAACGAAGCAGATGGGCCCTTATCGGCGCGCGCCTAATCCCAGAGGTAGGAGCGGGGATTGACGGGCGAGCCCTTCACCTGGATCTCGTAATGCAGGTGCGGGCCCGACGAGCGGCCCGTATTTCCCGTGAAGGCGACGACCTGGCCGCGCTCCACCTGCTCCTCGGCCTGGACGCCCACGCGGGTGAGATGGCCGTACAACGTCTTGATGTCGTTTCCATGGTCGATGATGAGAGTGACCCCGTACTCCGCGTGCTGGCCCGCGTAGGTCACGATGCCGGGGGCGGGCGCCACCACCGGCGTCCCCCGCACGGCCCCGATGTCGAGCCCGCTGTGAACCTCGACGGAGTCATCCTGCCAGGGCGAGCTGCGGCGACCGAACTCGGAGTTGACGGAGCCGCGCACGGGCCAGCGAGACGGCAGCGAGGCCAGCACCCGGCTCGCCTTACCGACGAAGCGCTCCAGCGACCGGAGACTCTGCCCCTCCTGGGTCACCACCGCGGCCAGACGCTCGAGCTCGTCTGCCACCGCGCCGCCCTCGTCCCCATCCACGTCCTTCGCGGCCGTGCGCCCGCCGATGCCGCTCTCACTCCGCTCCTGGCCCGCGTCGGGCCCGAAGGGCTGCCAGATCCGGTCGTGGAGGGCGCGCCAGCCGTCGACCTCGGCCCGGACGCGGGCCACGCGCTGCTGGAACCCCTCGAGCAGCCGCTGCTGATCCGCGAGCCGGGCCTGGAGCGCGGCGAATTCGGCGCGGTGGACGCGGAGCGCGGAGTAGTCGTGGTACCAGGCCCCGCCGGCGACGAGGAGCAGGCCGAGCAGCCCAACCGCCACCGAGACCAACCAGCGGGGGGCCGGGAGCCGTATCAGCCGACTGCCATCGGGACGCTCCACCACGACGTGAACTCGCTCGGCCGCCTGCTTCGGTCTCTGCTGTGCGCTCAAATGGTCCTCGCCTCTCGGTGATGGCCGTCGTTCTTGATTTTCTCCCGGGACGCCGCTTGGGGGCGACGGGAGCGCTCGTCTTCGAGCGGACCAGGCACTGCCGGATGGGTGCCGGGAGGCCGTTTGCCCCTGCGGCTAGCGAGTTTGTAACATCGACTCCGGAGGGTGTCAACCCTGAATCGCCACGAATCGCCTCAGCTCTTGAGCCCATGCATCCGCTCGATTTGTTGACAGTTTTGACAAGGCAGGAGTATGATTTTCGGCGGGTTTCCCATGGACGACTTCTACCGCATCAAGCGCCTTCCTCCCTACGTCTTCGCCATTGTGAATGACCTCAAGGCCAAGGCCCGCGCCCGAGGGGAAGACGTCATCGATCTCGGCATGGGCAATCCCGACCAGGCCACCCCCAAGCACATCGTGGACAAGCTCGTCGAGGCGGCGCGCAATCCGCGCAATCATCGCTACTCGGCGTCCAAGGGCATCACGCGGCTGCGCAAGGCCATCACCACCTGGTACGCGACCCGCTTCGGGGTGGAGCTCGATCCCGAGACCGAGGCCATCGCCACCATCGGCGCCAAGGAGGGGCTGGCCCATCTCGCCCTGGCCGTGCTCCAGCCGGGCGACGGCGCGCTGGTCCCGAACCCCACCTACCCCATCCACTCGTACTCGGTGGTCATCGCCGACGGAGACCTGCGCTCGGTGCCGCTGGTGCCGGGCGAGGACTTCTTCGCCCGCCTCACCGAGACCGCGCGCCTGTCGTGGCCCAAGGCCAAGCTGCTCATCCTGTCCTTTCCGCATAATCCCACCACGCTCTGCGTGGACCGCGACTTCTTCGTCAAGGTGGTGGCGTTCGCCAAGGAGCACCACCTGATGGTGGTGCACGACTTTGCCTACGCGGATATCGCCTTCGACGGGTACCGGCCGCCCTCCTTCCTGGAGGTCCCGGGAGCCAAGGACGTCGGCGTGGAGTTCGTCTCGACGACGAAGTCCTACAACATGGCGGGCTGGCGGCTGGCCTTCTGCTGCGGCAACCGGCAGATGGTCACTGCGCTCGCGCGGATGAAGTCCTACCTCGACTACGGCGTGTTCCAGCCCATCCAGATCGCGGGCATCGTGGCGCTGGAAGGCGACCAGAAATGCGTGGCCGAGATCAACGAGCTGTACCGCCGCCGCCGCAACGTGCTCGTGGACGGGCTCAACAAGATCGGCTGGCAGGTGGAGAAGCCCAAGGGCACCATGTTCGTGTGGGCGCCGGTGCCCGAGGCCTTCCGAGCCATGGGCTCGCTCGAGTTCTCCAAGATGCTCATCCAGGAGTGCAAGGTCGCGGTGTCCCCGGGCATCGGCTTCGGCGAGTACGGCGAGGGCCACGTCCGCTTCGCCCTCGTCGAGAACGAGCAGCGCATCAAGCAGGCGCTGCGCGGCCTCAAGACCCTCGCCTCCCGGTGAAGCGCCCCGGGGCGGCCATCCCCGCATGAACGAGATCAAGGTCGGTCTCCTCGGGCTCGGCACCGTGGGCGCGGGCGTGGCGCGAATCCTCCAGACGCACGGCGCCGAGATGGAGGAGCGCGCCGGCTGCAAGCTCACGCTCGCCGCCATCGCAGACCTGGACCTCGTCCGCCCGCGCGAGGGCCTGGACCTGGCGCGCCTGCCGCTGACCTCCGACGTGGAGCGCGTGCTCGGCGACCCCGCGGTGCACATCGTCATCGAGCTGGTGGGCGGACTGGAGCCCGCGCGCACCTTCATCCTGCGCGCGCTGGCCTCCGGCAAGCACGTGGTCACCGCCAACAAGGCCCTGCTCGCCCACCACGGCCCGGAGCTCTTCGAGGAGGCGCGGCGGAACGGCGTGATGCTCGGCTTCGAGGCGGCGGTGGCGGGCGGCATTCCCCTCATCCGCGCCGTCAAGGACGGCCTGCCTGCGAACCGCATCCGCTCCGCCTTCGGCATCGTCAACGGAACGTGCAACTACATCCTGTCCAAGATGACCGACGAGGGCCTGGACTTCTCGGGTGTGCTCAAGGAAGCGCAGGCGCGCGGCTACGCGGAGGCCGACCCCACGCTGGACATCGAGGGGCTCGACTCCGCCCACAAGCTCCAGATCCTCGCCATGCTCGCCTTCCGCACCGCGGTGGATCTCAAGGACATCTACACCGAGGGGATCACGGGGGTCTCGCAGGCGGACGTGGTCAACGCCCGCGAGCTCGGCTACCGGATCAAGCTCCTCGCCATCGCCAAGGCGGGCGACGGCGCGCTGGAGGCCCGGGTGCATCCCACCATGATCCCGGCGATCTCGCCCATGGCCGCCGTCTCCGGCGTCTTCAACGCGGTCTTCATCACCGGCGACAACGTGGGGGACCTCATGTTCTACGGGCGCGGCGCGGGCCAGCTGCCCACCGCCTCCGCGGTGTGGTCGGACGCGCTGGACATCGCCCGTCGCGTGGCCCACGGCGTTCCCGCGCTCGCGGTGGACCTGCCCTCCGCCGCGCAGACGCCGCTCCCCATCCGGCCCATCGACGACATCCGCACCGCCTACTACCTCCGCGTGATGGCCCTGGACCGGCCGGGTGTGCTCGCCCAGGTGGCGGGCATCCTGGGGCAGCACGGCATCTCGCTCGTCTCCGTGCTCCAGAAGACGCGCGCCGAGCAGCACGAGGCGGTGCCGGTGGTGATGATGACTCACGAGGCGCGCGAGCGCGACATGCGGGCCGCGCTGGCCGCCATCGACCGGCTGCCGGTGGTGGTCGGGCCCACCACCATGATCCGGGTCGAGGCCTGATGCCCGATCTCTCCGAGCGCTGACTCCGCGCGTGCCGTCGCGCGGACGGCTCCTCAAGATCGTCCTCGGGCTCGCGGTCAGCGCGGCCCTCATCGTGTATCTCTTCTCGCACGCGGACCTGCGCGCCATCGGTGCGCGCCTCGCCGACACGCACTGGGGCTTCCTCGCCGCGAGCGTCGCGCTGAGCCTCGGCTCCCTCTGGGCTCGGTCCCGGCGCTGGAGGTATCTCTTCCCGCCGGGCGCAAATCCCTCGGGCCTCTTCAACGCGGTGATGATCGGCTACATGGCCAATAACCTCCTTCCCCTTCGTGCGGGCGAGGTGGTCCGAGCCTACGTGGTCACCCGGCGCGGTCAGCGCTTCTGGACCACGGTGACCACCATGGTGGTGGAGCGCGTGCTCGACGGGCTCGCCATCGGGCTCCTGCTCGCCTCGCTCTTCCTGCTCATCCCCGTCCCGCGCGAGCTCGAGTGGGCCGCCCTCGTCTTCCTCTCGTTAGATCTCGCCCTCATCGCCTTCCTGGGAGTCTTCGCTCTGGCGCCCACACGGTGCAACCGGCTGGCCCGCATCCTCACCGGCGGCCGCCCCTCGCTCGCCGCTCGGTTGGAACGGCTGCTCGACACCTTGGACCGCGGCCTCGCCGGGGTGCGGGCGCCGCGCCATGTCCTGCCCATGCTCGGCTGGTCCTGCGCCATCTGGATCGCGCAGGTGGCCTCCATCTGGGCCGGCTTTCACGCCGCGCGGCTGGATCTGCCGCTGGTGGCGGCCTGGACCACGCTGGCCTTTCTCGGCCTCGGGGTGAGCCTTCCGTCGAGCCCGGGCTTCGTCGGGGTGATCCAAGCGGCGGTAGTCACGGCCCTCCGTCTCTTCAGCGTGCCGTACGACGACGCCCTGTCCTTCTCGCTGCTCTTCCACGTCTCGCAGTTCGTCCCCGTGACCGTCTGGGGGCTGGTCTTGCTCTTCGTGGAGCACGTGAGCCTGGCCGAGGCCGTGCGGACCCAGGACGTTACCCAGGATCTACGCTAACTTAGCCGGCACCCCCGTGTGTAAACGGGGTCCCGCGGCCGCGCGTCTTACCAGCGAAGGGAAGCGGGGGAGGGCATTCGCCTATCCGCCCGCCACTAGGTGGCGCGCATGAGCATATGGGAAGATCGGACCGAGACGAGTCCGTGGAGCCATCCGATGAAGCACTGTGCCGGAGCGTGGCAAATCGCGAGCCGGAGGCCTTCGACCTCCTCGTGGAGCGGTACCAGGAGCGGGCCTACCGGATCGCCTGGTCCGTCGTTCGCGATCGCGAGGACGCCAAGGATTGCGCCCAGGAAGCCTTCATCCGCCTGCACGACGCGGCGGGGTCCTTTGCCGGCGAGTCCAAGTTCTCGACCTGGTTCTACCGGATCCTGGTCAACTGCTGCCTCGACCATCGCCGCCGCGGACGCGGCTGGCGCCGCCTTCTCGTCTGGCGCGACGCCGAGGACGAGGACGAGGCCGGCGGTCTCGTCGAGCGCCAGCCGGCGCCGCCGGACGATCCCGGTGAGCGCATGGACGAGGATCAAAAGATGAGCCGGATCTGGGAGGCCGTGGAGACGCTCTCGCCCCAGCAACGCGCGGCGGTAACGCTGCAGTGCCGCGAGGGGCTGGCCACCAAGGAGATCGCGTCGGTGCTGGGCACCTCGGAGGCCACCGTCCGCGTGCACCTGCATCGGGCCTTCGCGACGCTCCGCCGCCGCGTGGGAGGCACCCCGTGACCGCGCATCCGTCCGACCGGCTGCTTCCCTATCTGCGCGGGGAGCTGGCCACCGCAGAGCGCGCGGCGGTGGACACCCATCTGGCCGTCTGCGCGGAGTGCCGCGACACCGTCCGGGACTTCGCCATCCTCGCGGAGCGGCTCGCCCGCGCGCCGGAGCCGGCGCCGCCGATTCACTGGGGCGCGTTCCGGGCCCAGCTCCACGAGAAGCTGGACCGCCGGGAGCGCCCCGTCGCGACCGGACGGCGCTGGTCGATGGGCCCCGTGCCCGCGACGCTGGCCGCCGGCCTCGCCGCGGTGCTGCTGTATCTGGGCGTGCTCGGCCCGGGCGCACTGACGCCCGTGGGCAATCAGGCCCTGCTGGAGGGCGAGGTGCTGGACGGCCGCCTCGACGTGGTCTCGCAGCTCGATCTCGTCCAGAACCTGGACCTCTTCGAGGACTTCGACGCCATCGATCGGCTCGACCCCCTGGCACCGAGCGAGGAGAGCTGAGGCCGTGTTGACACGGCTCTTCGTGGCCCTCGTGGCCGCGCTCGTCCTCGGGCTGGCCTCCCATCCCACGGGCGCCCAGTCGCCGCCCCCGGCGAGCCATCCGCCCAGTGCAGACTTCGACAAGCTCTCGCCCGAGGAGCAGGCCGGGATGCGGCAGAAGCGGGAGCGCTGGCGCACGATGTCGCCCGAGCAGCGCGAGCAGGCCCTCGAGAAGTATCGCCACTGGAAGTCGCTCACCCCCGAGGAGCAGCAGCAGGCGCGGCAGAACAAGGAGCGCCTCCAGCGCTTGACGCCGGCCGAGCGCGCCCAGATCCTCCACGATTTCCAGCGCTGGAACGAGCTGCCGGCGGAGCGCCGGCAGGAGCTGGAGCAGGCCCACGATCGCTTCCAGAAGCTGCCGCCCGAGCGCCAGCAGCAGATCATGGAGCGGCTGCGCCGGTACCAGAGCCTCTCGCCCGAGGAGCGAGAACGGGTGGACAAGAATCTCGAGCGCTGGCGGAACATGTCCCCCGAGGAGCGCCAGAAGGCCCGCGAGGCCATGCGCGAGCGCCGCCGCGACCGCGAGACGGACGGCGGCACGCCGACCCGCCCGCGCGCCGGCGATCCCTCCGGCGTCGTCCCCGGTGCTCCGGGCGGAGCCGGGCCCAACCGGTAGCGGGTCATATGGTAAATTGGCCCCTCATGGGCCAGTTGATCGTCCAGAAGTACGGCGGCTCTTCAGTCGCCGATCCCGAGAAGATCAAGAACGTGGCCCGCCGCGTGGCCGAGGGTGCGCGCCAGGGCCACCGCATGGTGGTGGTGGTCTCGGCCATGGGCAAGACCACCGACTCCCTCATCGCCCTCGCCGGCGCCATCACCCCGATGCCGGATCCGCGCGAGATGGACATGCTGCTCGCCACCGGCGAGCAGGTCACCATCGGGCTCCTCGCCATGGCGCTGCAGGCCATGGGCCACCCCGCCCGCTCCTTCACCGGGCCGCAGGTGGGCATGGTCACGGACGACGCGCACACGCGCGCCCGCATCAAGCGCATCACCGCCGAGCGGATCGGCGCCGCGCTCGCCGCGGGGAAGGTGGCGGTGGTGGCGGGCTTCCAGGGCATGACCGAGGCCGGCGACATCACCACGCTGGGCCGCGGCGGCTCCGACCTGACCGGGGTGGCACTGGCCGCCGCGCTGAAGGCCGACGTGTGCGAGATCTTCACCGACGTGGACGGTGTCTACACCGCGGACCCCAACGTGGTGCCGGACGCCCGCAAGCTCGCCCGGGTCTCTTACGACGAGATGCTCGAGATGGCCGCGCTGGGGGCCAGGGTCCTCCAGGCCCGCTCGGTGGAGTTCGCCAAGAAGTACAGCGTGCCCGTCCATGTGCGCTCGACGTTCAAGTCCGACCCGGGCACGCTGGTGACGAGGGAGGATCTCAGCATGGAAGAGGTGGTGGTCACCGGCATCACCCACGATCGGGGCCAGGCGAAGCTCTCGATTCTCCGCGTCCCCGACCGCCCGGGCATCGCCTCGCGGGTCTTCGGCTCGCTCGGCAGCCAGAACATCGTGGTGGACATGATCGTGCAGAACATCAGTCGCGACGGTTACACCGACATCTCCTTCACCCTCGCCCGCGCCGATCGCGCCCGCGCCGAGCAGGTGCTGGGCAACGTGGGCAAGGAGGTGGGCGCCTCCGGGGTGATGGCGGACGACCGCGTGGCCAAGGTGTCCATCGTGGGCGTGGGCATGCGCAGCCACGCCGGGGTGGCGGCGCGGATGTTCGATACGCTGTCCCGGGAAGGCGTCAACATCCAGATGATCTCCACCTCGGAAATCGCGGTGTCCTGCGTGATCGAGGACAAGTACACCGAGCTCGCGGTGCGGGCACTCCACGACGCCTTCGAGCTGGGCAAGGAGCGAGGAGCCTGACCATGGCGCAGACCGCGACCGCCGCCGTCTTCTTCGGACCGGGCAAGCCCTTCGAGGTGCGCGCGGTTCCCATCCCCGAGGTGGAGCCCGAGGGCGTTCTGATCCGCGTGACCCGCGCGAGCATCTGCGGGAGCGATCTGCACTTCTGGCGCGGCGACGCCCCCCTGAAGTACCCGGAGGACGGCTGGATCTTCGGCCATGAGATGACGGGGACGGTGGCGCGCCTCGGGGCCAAGGTGAAGACGGACTCGCTGGGCCGCGCGCTCAAGGAAGGCGACCGCGTCGCCTACACCTACTTCTACCCGTGTGGGCGATGCCATGCCTGCCTGCACAAGGAGCCCGCGGCCTGCCCCAACAAGATCGAGCGGCCGCTCGGCCCCAGCGCGTTCCCGCATCTGCACGGCGCCTTCGCCGACCACTACTATCTCCGCCCCGGCGGCGCCATTTTCAAGGTGCCGGACACGCTGTCCGACGACGTGGTCGCCCCCGTCAACTGTGCGCTGTCCCAGGTGCTCTACGGGCTCTGGGTGGCCGGGGTGCGGATGGGTGATCGGGTGATCATCCAGGGCGCGGGCGGGCTCGGCGTCCAGGCGGCCGCGGTGGCCAAGGACATGGGCGCCTCCTGCGTCATCGTGGTGGACCAGATTCCCGGCCGTCTGGAGCTGGCACGCGCCTTCGGCGCCGACCACACGCTGAACATCAAGGAGATGCCGGAGCGGCGCGACCGCGTGAAGCAGGTGCGGCAGTGGACGGAGGGGGTCGGCGCCGACGTGGCCTGCGACTTCGTGGGGTTTCCCGCCGTCATCCCGGAGGGCATCGAGATGCTCCGGTCGGGCGGCACCTATCTGGAGATCGGCACCATCAGCCGCGGGGCCAAGATCGACCTCGAGCCGTCCCTCCTGGTGTGGGGGTCGAAGAAGATCCTGGGCGTGATCCAGTACGATCCGTGGGTGATTCCGCGCGCGCTCGACTTCCTGGTGCGCACCCGCGAGCGCTTCCCGTGGAGCCGGATCATCTCCCACAAGTTCCCGCTCGCCCAGATCAACGAGGCGTTCGCCGCCTCGGAGTGGCACAACAAGGACACCCTCAACATCACGCGCGCCGCGCTGGTTCCCTAGCACCGGAAGGAGAGGCGAGCATCCCATGGAAGCCGAGTCGCCGGCTGTCCCGCCGCAGGCCACCATCCTGGTCGTCGACGACGACGATCCGGTGCGCGCGTTCGTCAGCGACGCGCTCGCCAGCGAAGGCTACACCGTCGTCGACACCGCCGATCCGCTCGAGGCCCGGCGCATCGTCACCTCCCGCACCGTTGACCTCCTGCTCACCGACGTCGTCATGCCGAGGATGAACGGGATCGAGCTGGCGGAGCGCGTCGAGGTAACCAGCTCCGCGACCAAGGTGCTGCTGATGTCGGGCTACATGACCGCCCTCATGAAGGCCTCCGGCCGGCCCATCCTCACGAAGCCCTTCACCATCGACGGCCTGCTGCGCGCCGTCCGCGAGGCCCTGGGCGGGCCAGCCGCGTTCCGGCGGTCCCCTCCGCGCTAGGCCGCCCACCCGAAGGGGCCGGGGCGGTCAGCGGATGGCCGCGGCCTTGACCTGCCGGTAGTCGGTGATGCCCTGCAGGGCCTTGAGGATCCCGTCCTGCACCATCGTGGTCATGCCCTCGCGCTTGGCGCGGGCGAGGAGCTGGGGCACGCGCGCCCCCTTCTGCATGCGGCGCTTGATGGCGTCAGTGCCGATCAAGAGCTCGTGGATGGCGATCCGCTCCCGGTATCCCTTGCCCTCGCACTGCTCGCAGCCCACGCTCTCGTAGAGCTCGACGTCGTCCGTGTAACGGTACCCCTGCCGCTCGAGCTCCTCGACGCCGAAGGCCTCCGCCAGCTCGTTCCAGTCGCGGCGCGTGGGGTGGTAGGGCCGCCGGCAATCGGGGCACAGGCGCTTCACGAGGCGCTGCGCGAGCACGCCGAGGAGCGCGTCGGAGAAATTGTACGCGTTGAGGCCCAGGTCCAGCAGTCGGACGACGGTCTCCACCGCGCTGTTGGTGTGGAGCGTGCTCAGCACCAGGTGCCCGGTGAGGGAGGCCTCCACCGCGAGGCCCGCCGTCTCCGGATCGCGCATCTCCCCGACCATGATGACATCGGGATCGGCCCGCAGCAGGGCGCGCATCGCGGCGGCGAAGGTGTAGCCGATCTTGGGGCGCACCTGCACTTGCCGGAGCCCGTCCTGCGTGATCTCGACGGGGTCCTCGGCGGTCCAGATCTTCCGCGTCCCCGTGTTGAGGTGCCCCAGCACGGCGTGGAGCGAGGTCGTCTTGCCGGCGCCGGTGGGGCCCACGCTGAGGATGAGGCCGTAGGGCTTCTCCGCGATGGCCTTGAGCTCGCGGAGGTTGCGGTCGCTGAGGCCCAGGTGCTCGAGGGTCAAGAGGCCCGACGAGCCCAGGAGACGGAGCACCACGTCCTCGTTGCCGCCCACGGTCGGCACGGTGGCCACGCGGAGCTCGATGTCGCTCCGGCCCGGCGTGCGCACCCGGATCTTCCCGTCCTGGGGCTTGCGACGCTCGGCGATGTCGAGCCCCGCCATGATCTTGAGGCGCGCCACCAGAGGATTCCGGAGCGTGGGCGGGATGCGCTGGTAGTCCACGCAGGTGCCGTCCACGCGGAAGCGGATCGCCGTGTCCCGCGTATTCCCGCGGGGCTCGAGGTGGATGTCGGACGCGCGGGCCCGGTGGGCGTCGAGGATGATCTGGTTGGCCAGCCGGACGACCATGCTGTCGTTCTCGCTGATCTCCGCGTTGCCGGCCTCGGGAGCGTCCTCCGTGACCGGCTCCGCCGCCACCTCGCCGAGAATCTCGACCACCGTCCCCGGCCGCCCCTCGGTCCCCGTCATCTCGTCCAGCGCGCCCAGGATGCGCTCGCGGACGGCCACCACCAGGGTGACCTTGCGCGGCCGGAGCACCGCCTCGATGGCGTCGACCTTGAGGAGATCGTGCGGATCGTCCACCGCGACGGTGACCACGTCGCCCACGCGTTTGATCGGCAGCCAGGCACCCGCTCGTAGCCTCGGCCGCTGCAGGCCCGACAGGAGCTCGGGCGACAGGACCGTCCGCTCGTCGAGGGAGACGTAGGGGCAGCGATAGTAGAGGGTGAGCGCGGCGGCGAGGTCGGCCTCGCGGATACCGTGAACCTCGAGCAGGATCGACTCGACGCTGACCTGACGCTGCCGGGCCTCGGTGGTGGCGTGGGCGAGCTGCGCCCGGGTGGCGAGGCGCTGGGCGATGAGGTAGTCGAACTTCGACATCCGGCCGTTGCGGCCTGGCGGCCGGGAGGGCGCCTCGGGCGCCGGCGGAGCCGGCTCCGGGACCTCGGGACGGGGAGTGGGAAGTGGCCGGCTGGTGGCGCGGGAGGCGGGAACCCGCAGGTTCGCGCGCTGATAGTCCGCGACGGTTTCCATCCGGCACAGCGTCGCGTCGCGAAACTGGATCCGCTGGCCTGCCTGCTCCCAGACCGCGGGGCCCCCATTGCCCGGCACGTCCAGCCACGCGGCGTCCTCGCGCCGGACGAGCGCCAGGCCGGCGGGCACACCGCCGATCGCGGCCCATAGCGACGTCCCCGGACGCGCGCGCGCGGCGGCGAGGAAGCGATCGACCACCGGACTCCGCAGCACGTCGCACCGGATCACCAGGACGTCGCCGTTGAGCTCGGTGCCGAGGCGTGCCAGGATCGCGCCCTCCGGCTCGTCGGCGGGAACCCGCAGGAAGTCGAGCGCGATCCCCCACCGCTCGCCCGTCCCCAGCAGACGCTCGACCTGTTCGGCATGAGAGCCGAGCACGACCAGCGCGGAGCGGATGCCGGCGGCGCGGAGCGATTCCAGGGCGAGCTCGGCAAGCGTCACTCCGGCGACGGAGAGGAGCGCGGCGCAGGTGTCCTGAGTGAGCGCGCGCAGCCCCTCGGGGGCGGTATGAGCGAGGAGCACGGCGTGGAGGCCGTCGGGTCCCGGATCCGAGCCGGCCAAGGGAAGCTGGGGACGCGCATCCGCGACGGCGGCCGATTTGCTTCTAGACTTGTCTACTTCCGAGGGGGCGGTGGTGTGCATGCCGGTCAATGGGAGCAAGCGGAATGCCAGGGGCCTTCCGGGGGACATCGCCGCCTAAGTATTCGGAAAAGCGTATCTGATCGAAGGGTGCGAGGGCTCTTGAAGAGTCGCGGCAGGCTACAAACTTTGGTAGAGAGCATCCGCATCTCGGGAGCCTGACGCCCGCGTCACACGTCGACCCCGAAAAGATCTGCATGGTGTGGACACCGCGCCGCCCCATTGGCTTCCCCGTTCACCACCGGGTATTCTCCGGGGCGAGGAGGACAACATGAACGTCGGGTTCATCGGGCTGGGGCTCATGGGTGGGAGCATGGCGTCGAACCTCCAGGCCGCGGGGCACACGCTCGCGGTCAACGATCTCCGGAAGGAGTCCGCGGCACCGCACCTCGCCAAGGGTGCCGCATGGAAGGACACGCCGCGGGCGGTGGCCGAGGTGAGCGACGTGGTCTTCACCTCGCTCCCCGGCCCACCCGAGGTGACCGCGGTCGCGACCGGCGCCAACGGCCTGCTCGACGGGATGCAGCGCGGGAGCGCCCTCTTCGACCTCTCCACCAATTCCCCCGCCGCGATCCGCCGGCTGCACGCGACATTCGCCACGAAGGGCATTCACGTTCTGGACGCCCCGGTGAGCGGCGGCCCCTCCGGAGCCAAGTCGCGCAAGCTGGCGATCTGGGTGGGCGGCGACCGCGCGCTCTTCGACCAGCATCGTCCGCTGCTCGAGGCGATGGGTGATCAGCCGTACTACGTCGGCCCCATCGGCGCCGGAGCGGTGGCCAAGCTCGTCCACAACTGCGCGAGCTTCACCATCCGCGCCGTCCTGGCCGAGGTGTTCTGCATGGGCGTCAAGGCCGGCGTGGAGCCCGAGCTCCTCTGGCAGGCCGTCCGCCAGGGGGCCACCGGGCGCGCGCGCACCTTCGACCGGCTCATGGACAAGTTCCTGCCCGGCACCTACGAGCCGCCCTCCTTCGCGCTCAAGCTGGGCCACAAGGACGTCTCGCTGGCCACCGAGCTGGGCCGCGAGGTGGGGGTGCCCATGCGGCTGGCCAACCTCGCCCTGGCGGAGATGACCGAGGCGCTCAATCGCGGCTGGGGTGAGCGCGACTCCAGCAGCTTCATGCAGCTGGAAGAGGAGCGGGCGGGCGTGAAGATCGCGGTGCCGCCGGCGCGGCTGCGCGAGATGATCGAGCGCGACGGCGCGTGAGGGAGACGGTGGGAGCGCCTGCCTAGCCGCCGCGGATCTGCGTGCAGCCGAGCGAATACGCCTCCCGCGGCTCGGTGCGGGTCGGATATCGGCGGTAGAGATCCGTGAGCTGCTCGCACGGGCCCGAGCGGCCGGGCATCACCGGTAGCGCGGAGAGGGCGCGCAGATGCGCGGCGACCAGTCGGAACGCCACGCCCTCCTCGACCCCCCAGGCGCGCACCATGACCTCCACCGACTTCGCGTTGGCGTCCAGCTCCTGCTGGGGCGGCCGCGGGTCGGCCGCATCGGAGTGCCCGAGGATATGGTGCGCGAGCTCATGCGCGAGAGCGGCCGAGCCGGAGTCGTTCGTCAGGAGCGCCCGGCCCAGCACGATCCGGCCCCGCTCATAACGACTCGCCCCGCCCGGCTCCAACTCGACCCGCACCGGCGCCATCTCATAGGCGTGCACCGCCGCGTCGGCCAGTCGCTGGGCGCCCCGGAGGTTCACCTCGTCGACCGGGCGTGAGCCCGGCACAGCCCGCCAGGAGTCCGGCGAGCAGCACGACACGCTTCATCGCCAGACAGGCTCGCCGGATCGCCATCGGCCCTATCCTCCGGGAGCGGACACGCGAGCGCAACCGACGGCGTGTACCCGAACCGACACGTCCTCGGCCCGCTCAGGAACCGCAGAAAGATGGGACTCCCGACACGGCAGAGGGCGGCACGACACAGCACCGGACGCCGAACGGGGCTGACTACGGTGTATCCACCCCGGCGACACTTCTCTACCGCTCGCGCTAGAGTCGGCCCGCCATGCCCGGCTATGGATCGGACTCCCGTTTGAGGGCTCGGTGCGGGCGGTTGCCGTCACAAGAAGATCACGTTGGCCAGGACGAGCGGGCATCAGAGTTGAAGAATCCACGGGCAGCGGCTACTATCGGCCCATGAAGCTCTGGCTAGTGGCCCTGCTATTCGTTGACCTGGCGCTCCCGATGGCTCCCGGCGCGTTCCAGCCCCTCGAAGGGCCATCCGTTGAGGTCGCCCGGCGTCTGACAGTTCAAGCCGCTGCCGCCGTCGTCCCGCCGCCGTCGCTTCAACCGCGGTGCCCCATCGCGCCGCATACTGCTCCGCGAATCTCGATGGGCCGTGCCTCGCGGCGAGAAGTTGCCCGCACCTTCACCGCCCAGAAGAACCCGCAGGAATCAGAAGCGCCGATTTCAGAAGCTGACCCGCCGCTCCCCTCCTAGCTCCTAGCTGATCCTGTCTGCTCCGCTAGTCCAACGGCCGAAGTTCGCCGTCTGGCAAGTCAAACGGACACCAAGGAGGGAATGAAATGACGAGGAGCATCCTCCGCCATGCGGTCGGAGTCGGGGCGCTGTGTCTCATGGCCGCGTTGATCTACGCGGCGGTCGTCTTGCGCGAAGGAGAATGGTCGCTCCTGCTCACGATCTTGTCCTTCGCGGCTGGCTATCACGGCCTCAGGTATGTCCGAAGGCTCAGTTGGTGGGCGCGATGACCCGCTGGCTCGCCCTGATCTTCTGTTTCGTACTCGTCGGCGCCGCCGCGACATGGTTGGTCTACATGTGGCTCGGGTGGGAGCGATGAAGAATTGGCTGACCTGGGTGGTGGGCCTATCCGTGTTCTTCGTACTCCTCACGGTCGCTATCCTGGTTGCGAGCTTCTACTGCGGCACGCAGAAGCCACCGTAGCCGGTTTCGTCGCGTCCAGGTACGCTCCGCACACGGGACCGAGGACCGCGTCACCCGCCCGTGCCGCCAGAGGTTGCGCGATAGGTCTTCTTCGAGGAGCCGTCAATGTGGCGAGCGGGACGGCGGCGTTGAAGCCGGGCGGCTGTGCATGACTTGCGACTGTGACGCGCGGCTGGCGCTGACGCTGTATCCGAACCGACACTCTAGCCGGCTCCCGCCCGGCGTGGCAGCGTGGGGACGTGATGCTCTACTCGCGTCCGCAGCTCTCACTCCTGCTGGTCCTCGGCGCCGCGCTCCTCGCCGGCCTGGCGGTGCGCGAATGGCGCGCGGGATTTCCCGAGGCGGCGGCGCGGCTCGAGACGTTCGACCGGGATGAATCCACGGCAGCGCCGGGGCCGACCCCCTTCACGGGGCCGGCCCGGCCGAACCGCCCGCCACGATCGGCGCGCGTCCCGACCGTTCCGGCGGCTGTCGAGCGCGCCGCGGTCGACGGGGCCGCGCCCGAACGCACGCCACCCGGACGCACGCCGAAGGAGGAGCCGCCGCCGGCCGACCCGCGCCCACTCGATCTCAACGAGGCCACCGCGGAGCAGCTGGCCCGGCTGCCCGGCGTGGGCCCGGGGCTCGCACGCCGCATCGTCGAGGAACGACAGCGACGGGGCCGCTTCGAGGGACCCGAGGGGCTGCGCTCGGTGCTGGGCCTGGGGCCGCGCAAGCTGGCCGCGCTGCGCGATCTCGTCACCGCCGCCGCACCCTAGCGTGGGCCGATGGCCTTCGTGCCACCGGCCGCGCTGGCGCCAAGCGCCGAGGAGCCACTGGCGCGGCCGCGGATCGCTCCGGTGGGGCAGGCCCCGCTGGTGCCCGTGGCGCTGGCCTGGGCCGCGGGGATCGCCGCCGGCCCGGCGCTGGCGGCGCCCTCAGCCTGGCTGATCGTGGGCGCGGGCGCGCTGCTCCTGGCCGCGGCCGGATCGCTCGCGCTCCGACGCGCGGGATTGGCGACCGGCCTGCTGCTGGCCGCGGCCGCGGTCCTCGGCGCGCTCCGGGCACATGAGCTTCCCCCGGGACCGGACGACATCGCCGCCCTCGGAGCGAATGGGGCCGTCGCCGTGGAGGCACGGATCGCCGAGGAGCCTCGACGGTGGGCACCCGATCGCCTCCGACTGCTGCTCGACGTGGAGGCGCTCGTGACCGAGACGGAGCGGCGGTCGGCCTCCGGGCGCGTGCTCGTCACGATCTATGGAGAAGCGCCCGCGCTGGGCGAGGGCCAGCGCATCGCGGCTGACGTGCGTCTCCATCCGCCGGTGGGATACCGCAACCCGGGCGGCTTCGACTATCCCGCCCAGCTCCGCCGCGAAGGCGTCGCGCTCGTGGGCAGCGGGCGCGCGGACCGCGTGCGGCCCCTCACCGCCGACCTCCCGCCCTGGCCCACGCGCGTGAAGCGCTGGGCGGTGGCGCGGATTGGCGCCGCCCTGCCCGAGGGCTCGGCCGCGCTCCTCGCCGGCCTGCTCCTCGGCGAGCGCGCCGCCCTCCCGCGCGAGATGGACGACGCCTTCCGGCGCGCCGGCGTCTATCACGTGCTGGCCGTCTCCGGCTTCAACGTCGCGCTCGTCTCGGCCTCGATCTTCGCGACGCTCAGCATGGTCGGCGTCTCGCGCCGCCCGACCGCCGGGATCGCCGCGGCGGCGCTGGTGGGCTTCGCCCTCGTCGTGGGCGCGCAGGCCTCGGTGCTGCGCGCGACGATCATGGGGCTCGTCCTCCTGGGCGGAGTGCTGCTCGAGCGCGAGTCCCAGCTGCCGAACGCGCTGGGCCTGGCCGCGCTCGGCCTCCTCGCCTGGCGGCCGGGCGATCTCTGGGACCCGGGCTTCCAGCTCTCCTTCGCGGCCACGGCCGGCATCGTGTACCTCGCCGCCCCCGTGGGGGGCGCGCTCGCGCGGCTGGGCTGCCCGCCGCGGGCCGCCGCCGCCGTGGCGGTGAGCGCGGTGGCGCAGGGCGCCGTGCTGCCGGTCATGGCCGCGCACTTCAATCAGCTCTCGCTGATCGGCCTGGCCGCGAATCTTCTCGTGGTCCCGCTCGCGGGGGCGGCCACCACGGTGGGCCTCTTCGGTCTCGCCCTCGCCGTGGTCAGCGATCTCGCCGGCTCTCTCGCGCTCGATCTCGCCTGGGCGCTCGTGGTGCTGCTCCGGCTGGCGGTGTGGCTGGCGGCGGCGGTTCCCTACGCGCTCGTCCACATTCCGGCTCCCGGGCCGCCGGCCATGGCCGCGTGGGTCGTCGGCGCCGCCCTCGCGGTCAGCGTGGGCCGGCAGTGGGCGCGCCGCACCGCCGGTCTCCTGCTCGTGGCCGGTCTGGTCGCGGCGGCGTGGCCGTGGCTCGCGCCGGGTGACGGCCGCCTGCGCGTCACCTTCCTCGACGTTGGGCAGGGCGACGCGATCTTCATCGAGGTGCCGGATGGGCCACGGCTCCTCGTGGACGGCGGGCCGGGCGGCGGCGCGCGCTTCGACGTGGGCGAGCGCGTGGTGGCGCCCTATCTCTGGAACCGCGGGGTCACGGGGCTCGACGTGGTGGCGGCCACGCATGCCGACGCCGACCATTCAGGCGGGCTGGCGGCCGTGCTCCGCCGGTTCACCGTCCGCGAAGTATGGGAGAACGGGCGCTGGGGCCCGGGACACGAGGACGTGGTGGCCGCACTCGAGCGATCGGGCGCGGCGCGGCGGATCGTCTCCGGCCGGCAGCGCATCTGGCGCGGCGAGGCCCTCCTCACCATCCTCAACCCGCCCGGCCCGGACCAGCCCGAGCCGGCCACGCCGGGCGAGAACGATCGCTCACTCGTCCTGCGTCTGGACTGGCGGGGGGTATCGATCCTCCTCACCGGCGATCTCACCGCGAGCGGCGAGGAGATGCTCGTGATTGACCGCGCCCCGCTCGCCGCCACCGTGCTCAAGGTGGCGCATCACGGCAGCCGCACCTCCACCACGGAGCCTTTCGTGAACGCGAGCCGCCCGCTCCTGGCCGTCGTGTCCGTGGGCGCGCGGAACCCCTTCCGTCACCCCGTCCCCGAGGTGCTCGCGCGCCTCGCCCTCGCCGGCGCCCGCGTGTATCGCACGGATCGCGACGGCGCGGTCATCGTCGAGACGGACGGCGCGCGCCTGTGGGTCACGCGCTGGGCCACCGGGCGCACCGAGCGTCTCGAGCTCGCCCCCGAGCCCGGCGCCCGCTGAGGAGAAACACCACGGCCCCCGGGCGGTTGCCGCCCCGGGGGCCGTGGCGCACGCGCGCGAAGCGGGAGGGTTCTAGCTCTCGAACGTGCGCTCGTACTGAGCGCGGAGCCGCTCCAGCTCCTCGGGATCGAGACGGATGCCCAGGGAGAGCCCCATCTCTCCCAGGATCGTCTTGATCTCGTTCAGGGACTTCTTCCCGAAATTCTTCGTCTTCAACAGCTCCGACTCCGTCTTCTGGACGAGGTCGGCGATCGTGCGGATATTGGCGGTCTTGAGGCAGTTGGAGGCGCGCACCGACAGCTCCAGCTCGTCCACGTTGCGGAACAGGTGCTCGTTGAGCTCGAAGCGCGCCGCCGGCTCCACGCCCGCCTCCGGGCTCTCCGTCTCCTCCTGCGTGGGCACCGGGAAATCGGTGAGGAGGTTGAACTGATCCTGCAGGATGCGCGAGGCCTCCGCCACCGCGGCGTCGGGCGTCACGCTCCCATTGGTCCAGAGCTCCATCACCAGGCGCTCCGCGCCCTCGGCCGCGTTCTCCACGTGGAAGTTCACCCGCTTGACGGGCGAGAAATCCGCGTCGATCAGCATGGCGTTGATCGGGAGGGCCTCCGGCTCGCGCCGCTCCGCCGACTGATAGCCGCGGCCGCGCTCCACGCACAGCTCCATCTCGAGACCGCCATCCTTGTCCAGGGTGGCGAGCACCACCTCGGGGTTCAGGATCTCGACGTCGGCGTCGGGCTCGAAGTCACCGGCGGTGATGGTGCGCGGTCCCTGCGCCTTCAGCCGGAGAATCTTGGGCCGGTTCACGTGCAGCGCGAACACGACCTTGCGGAGATTCATGATGATGTCGAGGGTGTCCTCGGTCACGCCCTGCATGAAGGAGAACTCGTGCAGCACGCCCTCGATCTTGGCCCACGTGGGGGAGGCCCCGTGGATCGAGGACAGGAGCACCCGACGGTAGGCATTGCCCACGGTGAGCGCGAAGCCCGGCTCGAACGGCTCGATGGCGATCTTGCCGTTCTTGCGATCCTGGGCGAGCCATTCGTGACGGGCGGGCATAGCGAGTTGCGACATGTAGTCCCTCCTGGGGAGATCAGGGGCCGAAACCCCGAGCCGTGACTATACCATAAAGCCTTCACGGGCACGGTCTTGCGTGCCGGGGATCCTCCCCCGTCGGAGAAGTTGACCCTCGGCCGAAGTGCCCTCAAAATAGAAGGAAACCATGATGGAACGACCTTGGTTCGTCAAGACTTGGGCCGAGCCATCGGGCCAGCGAGGCAGCGCCCTGCGGACCGTGCTCGGCGTGCTCGCCGGTCTGCTCGCCGTGTTCCTGGCCCTGCAGTCCTTCTGGATCTTCACCGCCGCGCCGGCCGTGCAGGCGGGGCCGCGGGTGGTGGACATCCCTCCCCACCAGGGCCTCACCGGCGTCGCCGGCCGCCTCGACGAAGCCGGGGTGATCCGGAGCCCGCTGGGGTTCATGCTGCTCGCCCTGGCCCGGGGCACCGCGCGCGGACTCAAGGCGGGCGAGTACGAGATCCCCCAGGGGGCCAACACGCTGGCCGTGCTCACCCAGCTCGAGGGCGGGCGCGTCCGCCAGCACCCCGTGCTGTTCCGGGAGGGCGGCACGCTCACCGAGCTCGCCCGCATCCTCGAGACCGAGCGGCTGGCCCGCGCGGACGACGTGCATCGCGTGGCCCGGGATCCCGTGTTTCTCAAGACCCTCGACATCCAGGCGGAAACGCTGGAGGGCTATCTCTACCCCGACACCTATCAGTTCGTGAGGGGCATGACCACCGAGGAAATCCTGGCGCGCATGGTGGCGCGGATGCGCGACCAGATCTCCCCGGAGCTCCTCGAGCGGGCGCGGGCGCGTGACTTCAACCTGCATCAGGTGCTCACCCTCGCCTCCATCATCGAGAAAGAGGCGGTGATCCGCGTCGAGATGCCGCTCATCTCGGCCGTGTTCTGGAACCGCCTCCAGCGCGAGATGCCGCTCCAGGCGGATCCCACCGTGCAGTTCGCGGTGGGCAAGGACGGCAAGGCCCTCACTCGCGCGGATCTTCAGGTAGAATCGCCGTATAACACCTATCGGCGGCAGGGGCTGCCGCCCGGGCCCATCGGCGCCCCCAGCCGCGCCGCCATCGAGGCCGCGGTGAAGCCGGCGGCGGTGAACTACCTCTACTTCGTCTCGGTGGACGACCGCCGCCACCAGTTCTCCACCAACCTCGCCGAGCACAACGCCGCCGTCGCGCAGTACCGCATGACGAAATCCCGCTGACGCGTCCTTGTCAGGGTCGGACTCGGGTGCTATAACCGACCCGATCATGTCGCCGAGCGAGGAGTCCAGCCTGCTGTCGGTCTCGTCGCGGCCGGTGGCGCTGCCCTTCCGCCGCGTCGCCCGCGAGCGCTTCCCCGTCCTGTATCGCATCGTCCGCGATCTCTGCCGGCCCGCGCTGTCTCGCTGGTTCGATCTGTCGATCGAGGGCCTCGAGAGGCTGCCCGCCGGCCCCTTCATCCTCGCCGCCAACCACCACAACTATCTCGACGGCGTGGTGCTCGGCGTCGCCGTCCCCCGGCCCATCTCCTTCATCGTCATGCCGCGCGTCTACCACGCGAGCCCGCTGCACCCGGCTTTTCACCGGCACATCGGGTCCATCCCGGTCAACCTCTCGCGCCCGGAACCGGGCGCGATCAAGCGCGCGCTGCGCGCGCTGGACGCGGGCCACATCGTGGGCATCTTCCCCGAGGGTCCCTTCAGCCGCGAGGGCCGTCTCGTGCCCGGCCAGCCCGGAGCCGCCGCGCTCGCGCTCCACGCCGGCGTGCCCGTGGTGCCCACGGCGGTGCTCGGCACCTTCGAGGCGATGCGGGGCCGGCGCTTCTACCTGCCCCGCCGGCACCCGCTCGGGGTCCGCTTCGGCGCCCCGCTCGCCCTGCCTGGACCCCGTCGCCATGGACCCGGCCGCGCCGAGCGCGTGGAGGTCACCCGCCGGATCATGGCCGAGATCGACCGGCTCCTCGCCCGAGCCCACGCGTGACCGAGCCCGGCGGCACGCGCTGGGGCGGCCGCTTCGCCGGGCGCATGGACCCGGGCGCCCAGGCCTTCACCGCTTCGCTCGATTTCGACCGGCGGCTCTGGCCCTGGGACCTCGACGGCAGCCGCGCCTGGGCCCGCGCGCTGGCGCGCGCGGGCCTCCTCACCGAAGCGGAGCTGACCGCGCTGCTCGCGGGGCTCGACGCGGTGCGGGCCGAGCTCGAGAGCGGGCGCTTCCCGTTCCGGCGCGAGCTGGAGGACATCCACCTCAATATCGAGCGCCGCCTCACCGAGCTGGCCGGACCGGTGGGCGGCAAGCTCCACACCGGGCGCTCGCGCAACGACCAGATCGCACTGGACGAACGGCTCTACCTGCGCGACATGATCGGCGACGCGGAGGCGGGGATCCGCGAGGTCCAGGCCGCCCTGGTGGCCCGCGCCGAGGAGCACATGGGAGCGCCCATGCCGGGCTATACCCACCTGCAGCGCGCCCAGCCGGTGCTGCTCTCGCATCACCTCCTCGCCTTCGTGTTCATGCTGGACCGCGACCGGCAGCGGCTGCGCGAGTGCCGGGAGCGGGTGAACGTGCTGCCGCTGGGCGCCTCCGCGCTGGCCGGCGCCGCCTTCCCCATCGACCGCGAGGCCCTCGCCCGCGATCTCGGCTTCGCCGCGCCCTCCGCCAACAGCCTGGACGCGGTCAGCGACCGCGACCACCTCATCGAGTTCCTCGCCGCCGCCGCCATCCTCGGCATGCACCTCTCGCGCCTCGCCGCCGATCTCACGCTGTGGACCACCAGCGAGTTCGGCTTCGTGGAGTTCGACGACAAGTTCGCGACCGGGTCGTCCATCATGCCGCAGAAGAAGAATCCCGACGTGGCGGAGCTGCTCCGCGGCAAGACGGGTCGCCTGTACGGCAACCTCATCGCGCTCCTCACCGTGATGAAGGGGCTCCCCCTCACCTACAACTCCGACATGCAGGAGGACAAGCACCCGCTCTTCGACACCGTGGACACCCTCGAGGCGGTGCTGGCGGTGGTGCCGCCCATGCTGCGCACCCTGACCTTCCGGCTGGAGCGGATGCGCGAGGCGGCAGGGGCGAGCTTCTCCACCGCCACCGACCTCGCCGACTATCTGGTCCGCAAAGGACTGCCCTTCCGCGCGGCCCACGAGGTGGTGGGCGGCGTGGTCCGGCACGGGCTGGCGCAGGGGCGCGAGTTGGCGGCGATGTCCCTCGAGGAGCTGCGCCGCTTCTCGCCCCTCATCGGCGCCGACGTCCACGCCGCGCTCACGGTGGAGGCCTCGCTGGCCGCGCGCGCGGTGATCGGCGGGACCGCGCCGGACGCGGTCAAGCAGGCGCTGGCGCACGCCCGCGCGCTCGTCGAGCCCGAGCCGCGACGGTGAGGCGTCGCCCCCGCCTCCTCCTCGCCGTCGCCGTTCTGACCGCTCTCATCGCCGGCGGCGTCGGCTGCGGCAAGAAGGGTCCGCCGGTAGCGCCGGAACAGCGGCTGCCCGCTCCGCCCACCGGGATGTCCGCCACCGTGGAGGAGAATTCCGTCGTGGTCAGCTGGAGCCTTCCGCGCGGGCGCGTGGACGGGACGCCCCTGCGCGACATCACCGTCGCGCGGCTGCACCGGCGCGCCGAAGCCGAGGGTGAGCCCGCCAAGTCGGCCATGGTCTCGTCGGGTCAGGTGGTCGGATGGGAGGAGATCGCCGCCATCAAGCTCGACACCCCCGGCCCGGCGGTGGTGGAGGGCAAGGCCATCAAGTGGATCGACCGCCGTGGGCTGGTCTTCGGGCGGCGCTACGTCTACGTGGCCACGGTGGCCGACAGCCGGGGACGGTGGAGCGCGCCCTCGGAGCGCCTCGCCGTCCTCTATCTCGCCGCGCCCCGGCCGCCGCAGGAGCTCGCCGTCGTCGCGGGCGAGGGCGAGGCGCGGCTCTCATGGCAGCCGCCCACCGGTTTGATCGACGGCAGCCCGCTGCGGGGCGAGCTGAGCTACGTGGTCTTGCGCGGCACCGGACCGGACGGTCCCCTGGCCGCCATCACCGGGGAGCCCGTGCGCGAGACGCGGTACGTCGACACCGGACTCGAGAACGAGACGCTCTACCGCTACGCGGTGCGCGCGGTGCGGCGCGAGGGCGCGGCGACGGCCTACGGCGAGCCCTCGGCGCCGGCCACGGTGACGCCGGTGGACCGCACCGCGCCCGCCCCGCCCACCAACCTCGTGGCGGTGCCGTCGGCGACGGCGGTGCGACTGGCCTGGAACCCAAGCGTCTCCCCCGACGTGACGAGCTACGTGGTGTACCGGGCGACCGGCGAGGGGCCGTTCGTTCGCATCGGGACGACGCCCGCGATCACGAACCTGTTCACGGATCGCGAAGTGACGGCGGGGACGGGCTACCGCTATGCGGTGACCGCTCTCGACGCGGCGCGCGTGCCCAACGAGAGCGCGCGGTCGAACGTGGCCGCGGTCAGCATTCCCTGACCCGGCGGCGGATCACACCTCGTTGGCCCACACCTCGGCGGGATCCTGCCGGCGGCGGAGGAGGCGCAAGGTCCCGTCGGCCTCCAGCATGACCTCGGGCGCCTGCGGGTAGGAGTTGTAGTTGATGGTGGACATCGCCGCGCAGTAAGCTCCCGCCCCGCCCACCACCACGAGGTCGCCGATGCGCGGCATGGGTACCCAGCGCGGCGCGAGGGCCTCGGGATCGCCGGGGGCCGGGGTGAGGATGTCGCCCGACTCGCAGCAGGGCCCGACGAAGACCACCTCCGCGGCCGGTCGCGCGGGCGCACCGTCGGGGGCCACCAGCACGTCGATGGGGTGTTGCGCGCCGTAGAGCGACGGGCGCGTGACCTCGGTCATCCCGGTGTCGAGCTTGGCGAAACGATAGCCATCGTTGCCCGTGTCCACCACGTCGATGCACGTCGCCACCACCGCGCCCCCGCGCGCCACCAGGAAGGTGCCGGGCTCGATCTCGAGATGGGGCGTGCGCCCGGTGCGGTCACGGAAGGCCATCAGCTCCCGCCGCACGTGCCCGCCCACGTCGACGAGATCCACCGAGGGCTCCTCCGGCATCCGGCCCACCTTGAAGCCGCCGCCCAGATTGACGCTCACCACGTCGGGGAGCCGCGCGGCAAGATCGAGGGTCATCCGCGCCACCCGCTTCCACACCTCGGGATCGGTGCCGGAGCCGATATGCGTGTGCAGGCCGCGGATGGTCACCCGGTGGCGCGCGGCAATGCGCAGCACCTCTTCGAGGTGCTCGTGCCAGATCCCGAAGGAGGAGCCGGGCCCCCCCGTGTTGGTGCGGTTGGTGGCACCGCTGCCGAGGCCCGGATTCATCCGCACGCTGACCTGACCCCCGGGCGCGGCGCGTCCGAACTCCTCGAGCTGATGCAGCGAGCAGGCGTTGAAGAGAATGCCCCGCGCGAGGTGGTCGCCGAGCCGCCGCGACGGCATCTGGGAGGTGAGCTGGATGGCCTCGGGCTTGAAGCCCGCCCGCAGCGCGCGCTCCACCTCGAAATCGCTGGAGGCGTCGAGATGGAGTCCCAGGTCGCGGAAGATCGCGAGGATGCCCGCGCTGGGATTGGCCTTCATGGCATAGCGCAGGGTGAAGCCGAAGGGGGCGGGGAACGCGAGCGCCTCCCGCGCGGTGGCCTCCAGCGTGGCGCGATCGTAGACGTAGGACGGGGTGCCGAAACGCTCGCGCACCTCGGCGGCGCGCGCGTGGCTGAGAAAGGGCACCGCGGGCGTCGCGGGGGTCGGGCTCATGCCGAGGATGATAACTCAAGGGCCGGCTGGCTTGAAGAGCCTCGCCACTTGGTGCTAGAGTCCAACCAGTCCTCGCGGCTGAACGCATGGAGTCACGCCGCGAGTCATGCCGAGTGTCATGGCCGAGTGTCATGCCGAGTCTCATGGAGGATCCGCCATGCGTCCCATGTTCCAGGGCTCCATCGTCGCGCTGGTGACCCCCTTCCGGAACGGCGCCGTGGACGAGACGAAGCTTCGAGACCTTGTCGACTTCCACGCGACCAACGGCACCGACGGCATCGTGCCCTGCGGCACCACCGGCGAGTCGCCTACCCTCCGACACGACGAGCACAAGCGCGTGGTGGAGATCGTGGTCGAGGCCGCGCACGGCCGGCTGCCCATCATCGCGGGCACGGGCTCCAACTCGACGGTGGAGGCCATCGATCTCACGCGCCATGCCAAGCGAGCGGGCGCCACCGCTGCCCTCGTGGTCAATCCCTACTACAACAAGCCCACCCAGGAAGGTCTCTACCGGCACTTCCGCGCCATCGCGGAGTCGGTGGACATTCCGATCATCGTCTACAACATCGCCGGCCGTACCGCGATCAATGTGGAAACGGACACCCTGGCGCGGCTCGTCAAGGACTGCCCCGGCATCGTGGGAGTGAAGGAAGCCTCGGGCTCGCTGGACCAGATGACCCAGGTCATCCTCGCCTGTGGGCCGGATTTCAGCGTGCTGTCCGGTGACGACAACCTCACCCTGCCCCTCATGGCGGTGGGGGGGCGCGGTGTCATCTCCGTCATCGCCAACCTGATGCCCAAGGAGACCGCCGAGCTGACGCATGCCGCGCTCAGCGGGGACTGGAAGCTGGCCCGCGATCTCCACCACCGGCTCTACCCGCTGTCCCGGGCGGCCTTCCTCGAGACCAACCCCATCCCCATCAAGGAAGCGATGGCGATGGTGGGGATGATCGAGCCCGAGTTCCGCTTGCCGATGTGCCGGATGGGTGACGCCAACCGCGAGAAGCTGCGGGGCGTGCTGCGCCAGCTGGGCCTTCTCAAGGGCTGACCGGCCGCCGCAATGGCTGACGTGGTCGTCGCCGGCGCTGCCGGCCGTATGGGGTGCCGTCTCGTCGCCAATCTCCAGGGGGACACGGACCTGCGCCTGTCGGCCGCCCTCGAGGCGCCGGGGCATCCCGCGGTGGGCAAGGACGCGGGCGAGGTCGCCGGGGTCGGCCGTAGCGGCGTGGCCATCACCGACAAGGCCGAGGGCGCGCTCGGCGCCGACCGGATCCTGATCGAGTTCTCCGTCCCGGAGGCGACCCTGGCGCATCTCCGCCTGGTGGCGCGTGACGGCGGCCGCGCGGTGATCGGCACCACCGGGCTGTCGCCCGCTCAACGGGAAGAGATCGCGGGCCTGGCCCGGCAGGCGCCCATCCTCCTCTCTCCCAACATGAGCGTGGCGGTGAACGTCGCCTTTCACGTGCTGCGGGACATGGCGCGGCTGCTCGGCGACGAGTTCGATGTGGAGGTCACCGAGATCCACCACCGCTTCAAGAAGGACGCGCCCAGCGGCACCGCGCTGCGGATGGCGGAGGTGGTGGCGGAGGCGCTGGGGCGCAACCTCGCCGACACCGCGGTGTACGGCCGCCACGGCCTGCCCGGCGAGCGGACGCGCCAGGAGATCGGCATCTTCTCGCTGCGCTCGGGCGACGTGGTGGGCGACCACACGGTATCCTTCGGCACCCTCGGCGAGCGCCTCGAGCTCACCCATCGCTCGCACAATCGCGACAACTACGCGCGGGGTGCCCTGCGGGCGGCTCGCTTCATCAGCGGCGCCCGTCCCGGTCTCTATTCCATGCAAGACGTCCTCGGACTCGGCTGAGATGCGCATCGTCCGCTTCAAGACCGCGGGCAAGGTGCGCTTCGGCGTGGTGGAGGGCACCCACGTCGTCGAGTACGCCGGCACGCCCTTCGGACCGTTCCGTCGCGGGCGCAAGAAGTACCCGCTCCGGCAGACCGTGCTCCTCGTCCCCGTGGTCCCGTCGAAGATCGTGGCGGTGGGGCTCAACTACCGTGACCACGCGGAGGAGATGCGGCTGCTGATTCCCACCGAGCCGCGGATCTTCTTCAAGCCGCCCTCCGCGCTGTGCGGCCCGGACGATCCCATCGTCTATCCGGCGTGCTCGGGCCGGGTGGACTTCGAGGCGGAGCTGGCGGTGGTCATCAAGAAGCGCTGCCGCAACGTGCCGCCGGAGCGCGCCCGCGAGCACGTGCTGGGCTACACCTGCCTCAACGACGTGACCGCCCGCGATCTCCAGAGCCGCGACGGTCAGCCCAGCCGCGCCAAGGCCTTCGACACCTTCTGCCCGGTGGGCCCGTGCATCGCCACTGACATCGATCCCAACGGGGTCGAGATCGAGGCCTATCTCAACGGCGAGCGCCGGCAGAGCGGGAACACGAAGAGCTTGATCTTCCCGGTGGAGGATCTCATCGCCCGCATCTCCGCCGTGATGACCCTCCTGCCCGGGGACCTCATCGCCACCGGCACCCCTGCCGGGGTGGGCTCCCTCCAGCCCGGGGACAAGATCGAGGTCCGTATCGAGGGGATCGGCAGCCTGGCCAACCCCGTCATCCGGCTCTCTCCGAGATCCGGGCCTGAGAGACCTCCCGCTGGCCTCTGATAAGATATTCCTCGAGGACATCCGGTTTTACGGGCACCATGGTGTCACCCGCGCCCAGCAGACCGTGGGCGCCTGGTTCTCGGTGGACGTGGAGCTGTCGGTGGACGTGGGGCCCGCCGCGGCCTCCGACGACGTCCGGGCCACGGTGGACTACGGGCTGGTCGCCGCCCAGGTCGTGGAGATGTGCACCAAGCAACGGGTGAACCTCCTGGAGCGGCTGGCGGTGGGGGTGGCGGGGATGCTGCTCGCCGAGTTCCCCTGCTCCGAGGTCCGGGTGCGGGTCCGGAAGCTGACGCCGCCGATGGAAGGGCTGCACGCGACACCAGGGGTCGAGGTGACGCGGCGGCGCTGACAATGCCGAGAGTATTCCTGAGCGTCGGGTCCAACATGGGTGATCGCGTGCAGTGCATGCGCGATGCGGTGGCGCGCCTGCGCGCGCTGCACGACGTGGTCTTCGTGGACGCCTCACCCCTCTATCAGACCGAGCCGTGGGAGCAGCGACCCGGCGAGGTCCCCGATCCCGACGCGTGGTTCTTCAACTGTGTGGTGGCGATCGACACCACCCTGCCCGCCCGCGATCTGCTCGCGGAGCTCCAGGCCATCGAGGCCGCGCTCGGTCGCGTGCGGGGGACGGGGACCCAGGAGAGCCAGCGCTACGATCCGCGGCCGCTCGACATCGACATCCTGCTCTACGGCCACGAGGTCATCGCCGCGTCCGACGCCCTCCACGTCCCGCATCTCCTGATGCACGAGCGCGGCTTCGTGCTGCGCCCCCTGGCGGACCTGGCGCCGGACTTCGAGCATCCCATCCTCTACCAGACCATCCGGGAGCTGGTGGCCGCGCTGGAAGACGAACACGAGGTTCGCCCGTCCGATCTGCCCCGGCGCTGGTTCGAGCGGTGAGCGACGAGGAGTTCCGGCGGCAGGCCCTCACCCACCTCGATGCCCTCCACAACCTCGCCGTCTACCTGACCCGGAACGGCTCGGAAGCGGAGGATCTGGTCCAGGAAACCTATGTCCGGGCCATGCGTTTCTCCCATCGCTTCCAGCCGGGAACCCATCTCCGCGCCTGGTTGTTCCAGATCCTGAGGAACACCTTCCTCACGTTTTACCGGCTTCGGGAGCGCGAACCGGCGCTTTCCGAGGACGGGGTACCGGCGGGCGGGGCGCCAATGTTCCATGACGCCCCGGACCAGGATGGGGCGAGCACGGAGGTCCTCACGGACCTGGACCGGGCACTGTCCCGACTCCCGGAGGAGTTCAAGACCCCGCTCCTGCTCGCCGAAGTGGAAGGACTGCCTCTGGACGAGGTCGCGCAGATCATGGATTGCCCGGTGGGAACGGTGAAGTCGCGCATCTTCCGGGCGAAGGAGCGGTTACGCGACTATCTCAAGGACTACGGACAGGATTTCAGGAGCTGAGCGGACCGACATGGCACGAGATCCCGGGGAGGACCAGCCGATAGGTGACGATCGGCTGGTGGATCGCGCCCTGCGCGAGCGGCTGGGGCGCTACCCGGCCTCTCCCCGTCTGCGCGCCTCCCTCCTGCGCGCGCTCGAGGCGGAGGCCGCGCCGCCCCGCTGGGGCGCGAAATGGCTGGCGCCCGCGGTTTCCGCCCTGGCCACCGCGGTGGTGATGCTCCTCTGGATTGCGGGCGGGCTGCCCACCGCGGTGCCCGGGGATCCCCTGCGCGATCTCACCCGTGCGGTGGTCACGGAGCACGCGCGCACCCTGTCCTGGACCGATGCCCAGCCCGACGTGGTGCCCGCCACCCTGCCCCGGGTAATGGACGAGAGCGGCATCATCCTCAACCTCGTCTTCACCGGCGACAGCGACCTCCGGCTGGTCAATGCCCATCCGACCTATGTGGAGGGACACCGCGGCCTCTCCCTCGCCTATCAGGACACGCGTGGGCACGGGGTGACCTACGTCATCTTCCCCGGCGCGGTCACGGTGGCGCTGCCGGAGCAAGAACGGGTCAAGATCGAGACCTGGCGCCCGGTGGTGCGCAAGGAAAGCGGCTTCAGCCTGATCATGTGGAAGCAGCAGGGGCTCTTCTGCGTGCTCGTCGCGGATCTCGTCTCCGACGACGATCTCGCCCGCCTCAAACAGTACTTCGTGAAGGTTCGCTCGGCGACGGATCTCTACCAGCGCTACTAGCCCGCCGTTCCGTGCCCGCCCCGGTCCGCTCGACCGTGAAGGGCAGGGCCATGATGGCCCAGAGCACCATGACCACCTCGGAGTCGCCGAAGTTGTACTCCGCCAGCCCGCCACCACGAAGCCCGTCACCGCGGCGAGGCAGCCCACCACCAGGTCGCGCTCGGCCTCATGTCCCGGGGGGAAGCCGCCGGAGGATCGCGCCCGCGCGCGCGTAGAACGCCACCCAGATCCACAGCCACGCGGCGAGGCCGATCAGCCCGCGCTCGACGAGGATCTGGAGCGGCGTGTTGTGCACGTGGCCGGTGCGCTTCTTGAATGCCTCCGGGACAGGCCGCCACCTGCAGCAGGCCGGTCGCGGCGGCGACCGTGGTCACCAGCGCGAGCACCCCCAGCCATCGCCGGGCCTCCCCGGGTCCGCGCAGCAGACCCGCGGTCACCCAGGCGGTGAGCACGAGGACGATGTCCTTCGACGCGACCAGGCTCGTGAGCGGCGTCTCCGAGGCCAGCGCCGAAGCCAGCGTGGCCGCGGTGAAGGCGAGGAGCGGCCCCTGGAGCGGCAGGACGCCAGCGGCGCGGCGGACGGGATCCTGCCGGGCCCGCAGCAGCCAGAGGAGCACGAGCGCGGTGAGGCTGACCTGCGCGAGCGAGATGGAGGTGCCGAGCCCGACCGCGAACAGGACGAGCAAACTGCGGCGGAGCCGCTCCGCGTCAGTAGGCGTTCCGGTCGAAGAGCACCCGGGCGACGGTGGTGGCGATGATCCTGAGGTCGAGCCAGAAGGACCAGCGCTCGATGTACTCGATGTCGAACTGGATCCGCTTCTCGAGCGAGGTGTTCCCGCGCAGACCGTGGATCTGGGCCCAGCCGGTGAGACCGGACCGGACCTTGTGGCGCAGCATGTAGCCGGGCACCGTCTGGCGGAACCGCTCGACGAAGACCGGCCGCTCCGGGCGCGGGCCCACCACGCTCATCTCGCCCCGCAGCACGTTGACGAACTGGGGGAGCTCGTCGAGGCTGAACCGTCGGAGAAAGGGGCCGATGGGCGTCCGCCGCGCGTCGCCCTCGTGCGCCCACACCGGTCCGGAGGCGGCCTCGGCATCAACGGCCATCGTGCGGAACTTGAGCATCCGGAAGCTCTGCCCATCCAGCCCCATGCGGTCCTGATGGTAGAGCACGGGCCCCGGGGAGGTGAGCCGCACCGCCGCCGCGAGCACCGCGAGCAGCGGCGACAGCGCCACCAGCACGGTGGCGGAGAAGGCCACGTCGAAGACCCGCTTGGCCACCGCGTTCCACCCGTGGAGCGGCGACTCCCGGAGATGGATGAAGGGGATGCCCTCGAACTCCTCCACGCCGCCCCGCAGCGTGGTGAACCGGAAGAGGTCGGGCACCACGTGGATGGTGACCGGCTCGTCGCCGATGGCATCGAGCAGGCCCGGCAGCCGGCTCGCGTCCTCATGGGCCAGCGCGAGGATCACGTGATCCACCGGACGGGCCGCCAGCACCGCGGAGAGGTCCGCGTACGCGCCCAGCCACGGCACGCCGCCCGCCCCTTCCTTGGCGTCGCCCACCACTCCCACCACCTGGATGCCGGTATCGGGCCGCCCCCGCAGCCGCTCGATCACCTGCTGGGCCAGCTCGCCCGACCCCACCACCAGGCCGTAGCGCTGGTTGTAGCCGCCTCGGCGCGCGACGCGCAGCCCCTCGCGGAACACGTTGCGGGCGAAGGAGACGGCGGCGATGGAGAAGAGCCAGAAGTAGACGATGACCACGCGCGAGTAGTCGTACTCGCGGAAGAGGAAGGTCATGATGGTAACCAGGACGAGGGCGGCCAGCGAGGAAGCCTTCGCCACGTCCGCGACCTCGGACAGCCGCGAGCCGATGCGCCGCGGCCGGTAGAGGTCGAAGGCCCGGAAGGAGATCCCCCACACGACCACGATGGGCACGATCATGATGAGGTAGGGACCGAGCGGGGGAACCTCCGGGGTGGGGCGCGGAGGACCGAAGAGGTAGAAGCGCGCCACGTAGGCCAGCAGCCAGCAGCCCACCACGAGGATGAGATCTCCCGCCAGCATGAGATGCTCGAGGACACGCGAGTAGCCCTTCAGCACGCGCGCGCCCTCGCCAGCACCGCCGCCAGATAGCCGGCCATGCGCTCCTTGAAGATCGGCCGGTCGAATTGCTCGGCGTGGCGACGCAGGGTCTTGGGCTCGAAGACGGTGGCACCGGACTCGAAGCGCCGCACCGCCTCCGCCAGGTCGTCCGCGGTCTGGCGGGCGAAGAAGAGCCCGGTAGGCGGCTCTGGTCCCCCCGGCGGCACCACCGTCTCCAGCGCGCCCCCCTGCCCCAGCGCGATGACGGGACGACCGGCCGCCATGGCTTCCAGCGGCGTGATGCCGAAATCCTCCACGGTGGGGAACAGGAGCGCGCGGCAGCGCGCGTAGAGCTCTGCCACCTGGGCGTCGTCCTTCCAGCCGAGGAACTGCACGGTGGGGCCGGCCCGCGCCCGCAGGCGCGCCTCTTCCGGTCCCGTGCCCACCACCACCAGGCGGCGGCCCAGCCGGCTCGCCGCCTCCACCACGAGATCGACCCGCTTGTACGGAGCGAGGGCCGAGACCACCAAGTAGAAATCCTCGGGTCGTTCCTCGATCCGGAAGCGCGCCACGTCCACCGGCGGGTAGATCACGTCGGCCGCGCGGCCATAGCAGCGCCGGATACGGTCGGCGATGAAACGCGAGATCCCCACGAAGTGATGCACCCCGGCGGCGGTGCGCCGGTCCCAGCGGCGGAGGGCGGCGGCGACTCCCGGCATGAGCAGCCGGGTGAGAGGGCCCGCGCGCGCGCCGAAGTAGTCGTCATACAGGTCCCACACATAGCGCATGGGGGTGAAGCAGTAGCAGACGTGCAGCGCGCCTGGCGGAACCCGCACTCCCTTGGCCACCGCATGGCTGGAGGAGAGGATGAGGTCGTATCCGGACAGGTCGAAGCGACGGATGGCGGCGGGAAAGAGCGGGAGATAGGAGCGATACCGGCGCTCCGCGTCGGGCAGCCGCTGGACGAAGGAGGTGATGATCCGCCGCCCCTCGATCACCGGGGAGACCGAGCCCCGCACGTGGAGGAGGGTGTAGAGATCGGCGTCGGGAAAGAGCTCACAGAACACCTCGAGGCAGCGCTCGCCGCCCCGCATCCCGGTGAGCCAGTCGTGGACGAGCGCGACTCTCACGTGCGCGTCACCGCCCGACCGCTCAGCGCGACGCCGTGGAGTTCCGGTGCCGCCAGTAGTCGAGGAGCTCCGTCAAGGTTTGCTCGAAGGGGATCTCGACCTTCCACCCCAACGCCCGCTGGATCTTGCCGGGATCACCCTCGAGCTCCATCACATCGGAGGGCCGCAGCCGCGCGGGATCGATCTTGACCGCGATCCCCTTGACCCGGGACTGTCCGAGCAGGAAGTCGAGCACGTGCTGGATGGGCCATGACTTGCCCGAGCAGAGGTTGTACACCTCGCCCGGCTCGCCCCGCTCCAGCAGCGCCCAGTAGCCCCGGACGATGTCGCGTACGTCGGAGTAATCGCGCTTGGGCTTGAGATCGCCCACGAAGATCACCGGCTCGCGGATCCCGGCCTCGATCTCGACGATCTGCCTGGCGAAGTTGGACGTCACGAAGACGTCGCCGCGCCGCGGTCCCTCGTGATTGAAGGCCCGCGTGCGGACGATGGGCAGCCCGTAGCTCTTGAAGTACTGGTAGCCCATCATGTCCTGCGTCACCTTGCTCACCGCGTAGGGTGACAGCGGCCGGAGGGGATTGGTCTCCTTGATGGGAAGCTCGTCGGGATGCACCAGCCCGTACTCCTCGCTGCTGCCGACGGCGAGGAAGCGGGGGGAGATCCTGAGACCACGCATGGCCTCCAGCAGGTTGACCTGGGAGATGATGTTGGTGGTCAGCGTCTCCGCCGGCGCCTTCCACGACGCGGCCACGAAGCTCTGGGCGGCCAGGTGCACCACGTGCGTCGGCTCCGTGATTTCCAGGAGGTTCCGCACCGAGGAGAGGTCACGCAGGTCGCACTCGACCAGCGTGATGCGCGCGCGCAGGTGGTCGATGTTCTCGGTCTTGCTCCGCCAGCGCATGGAGCCGGAGACCTCGGCGCCGTGCGCGAGGGCAAACTCCGCCATGTGACTTCCCACGAACCCGGTGATGCCCGTGATGAGCAGTCGCATCGGCCCCCGCTCCTCTCGCTCGCATCCCTCGGACGCGAGCCGATCGCAATTATACGCCACGGAGATGCGGCTCTCCGCGCAAACTCGCCGCCGCCCGCCGGTACTCGTCGGCAACCTCCGCGGTCATACGCGCCGCCGAGAACTCTCTCGCCACGTGCTCGCGCGCGGCCTCGCCCATCCGGAGCCGTCGCGCGCCATCGGCGAGGAGCGCGTCGGCAGCCTCCGCCAGCGCGGAGGCGTCGCGCGGGGGCACGAGGAGCCCGGTGACGCCGTCGACGACGGCATCCACGTGCCCGGGCACCCGGGTGGCCACGACGGGGAGACTGCTGGCCATGGCCTCCAGCACCCCGAGGGGCAGCCCTTCTCCCAGCGACGCGGTCACGTAGAGATCGAGCGCGGCGAAGTAGCGCGCGGCGTCGGGGAGCGGCCCGGTCCAGACCACGGTGCCCCCCAGCCCCAGCCGTCGCGCTTGTGCGCGCAGGCGTCCGCTCTCCGGACCGTCGCCCACCACGAGACACACCGCGCCGGGCCGGCGCTGCCGCAGGCGCGCCATGGCCTCGAGCAGCGTCTCGAGCCCCTTCACGGGGTCGAAGCGCGCCACCGTGCCCAGCACGAGCGCGGCCGGGTTCAGCGCCAGTGCCGTCCGGGCGCCCTCACGGGGCCGGCACTGCGCGCGCACGCGCGCGCCGTCGATGCCGTTGACGATGATCCGGGCGCGCTCCGCCGGCGCGAGCCCGAGCGGACCCGCCTCCGCGGCCTGGCTCGCGGAGACGTGGATGATCGTGTGGGTGATGCGGGCCAGCCCGCGTTCCATCGCGAGATACGCGCTGCGCACGCCCGGCGGATAGCGGTCATAGTGCACGCGGTGGAAGGTATGCACGGCGGCGATGCCCGCCCGGCGGGCGGCGAGCCGGCCATAGAGGCCGGCGCCCTTGCCGTGGGAGTGCACGACGCGGATCTCGCGCTCGCGGATCAGCCGCGTCAATTTCCCGAGGGTGAACGGTGAGAGCCGGTGGGCCGCCACCTCCACCACCTGGGCGCCCCCCGCGCGGAAGCGCTCGAGGTATGGCCCGCCCGCGGGGGCGCCCACCGTGACGCGGAAGTCCTTCGGATCGAGCCCGGCGAGCAGGTCCACCACGTGCGCGGGTTCGCCGCCGAGCTGGCTCGAGACCAGCAGCTCCAGGACGGAGATGGGCGCCGGACGCGCGGTCACGTCAGGCGCCGGGCGCGCGGCGTCTGCGGAGCGTACCCGCCGTCCACGAAACGCCGGCAATCCTCGACCCGGCAGATTCGCGGTGGGCCGCGCGGAAGAAGGCCTGGACGGGGGGCTCAGCTCGGGCATCCACGGCGGGAAGTCAGTCCGACGACTTCGGGAGCACGCAGACCCCTGACCCGCAGCCGAAGCGCCGACGGTTCCTCGCCACCCAGGCGTAGATGCGCCGTCCGATCCAGCTCGCGCCGGGGAGGTAGAAGAAGGCCAGGAGCGGCCAGGTCGCGGGGCTCACGGCGAGCAGCCGCCGAGCCGCGAAGAAGCCGGGATGCGCGCGCCCGTCCGGCGTGACCACCCACATCGCCTCGTCGAGGTTCGCCTCCCGCAGCACGGGGAAGCGGGCTTCCACCGCGCTCCGGTCATTGCCGTCATGGAAGCGCAGTACCTTCCGGAAGTCCGCGGTCCGCAGGAGCGCGAGTGACCGGATGCAGAGGCCGCACTGGGCGTCATAGATCACGTGCACGCGCGGGGCCGCGGGCCCGGCAGTCACCGGAGCTTCCCCCGCAGGGAGACGTCGACGTGAGGCTGGCTGTCCCACCGATGGAGCGGACGCGTCACGGGAACCTTTCCGACCCCGGCTGACCGCGAACCCGTCCGGGCGCGCCGGCGCGTCACTCATCGGCGTCAGTATACTCCACGCGCGCGGCCCTCACTGGGCCAGGACCCGCTGGGTGAGCGGAGTCTCGACACCGCGGCCTCGGTGCGCGACCGTTTGCCTGCGCTCCGCTTCGTCCTGGAGCACTTCGACGTCGTGCAGGGAGAGGTCACCGCCGACGGGGCCGACGTGGGCCCGTCGGTCGCGCGCAAGCGCTAGCCGACCTGCTTCGGATCCAGGATATCCCGCAGGCCATCCCCGAGCAGGTTGAGGCCGAGCACGGTGAGCGCAATGGCACCGCCGGGGAAGATCGCGAACCACGGGTTGGTAGCGAGGAAGGCCTGCGACTCGCGCAGCATCAGACCCCACGAAGGATGCGGGGGCTGCGTGCCGAGGCCCAGATAGGCGAGGGCGGCCTCGGCGAGAATGGCCACCGGGAAGCTGATGGTGGACTGCACGATGAGGGGCGACAGCGTGTTGGGCAGGATGTGCCGGCCGATGATGGTGGCGTCCCCCGCCCCCAGCGCCCGCGCCGCCGCCACGAACTCGCGGTCGCGCAGCTCGAGGAAGGACGCGCGGGTGAGGCGCGCGAACACGGGCAGGAAGGCCACCCCGATGGCGATCATGCTGATGCTCAGGCTGGGCCGGAACACCGCCGAGATGAGGAGCGCGGAGAGGATGGCGGGAAAGCCCTGCACCGCGTCCATCAGCCGCATGAACCCCTCGTCGAGCCAGCCGCCGAAATAGCCCGACACCACACCCAGGCTGGCGCCGATGCCCATGCCGATCCCCACCGCGATCACCCCCACCAGGATGGAGGTCACCGCGCCGGTCATCACGCGCGAGAGCAGATCCCGGCCGAAGTGGTCGGTGCCGAAGAGGTGCTGACTGGTGGGGCCCTGCAACCGCCCGGTGATGGACATCTCCAGCGGATCCCGTGGCGTGTAGACGAGGCTCAGGGCCGCCGTCGCCACCAGGGCCACCGTGATGGCCAGGCCAACCACGAACGTGACGTGCCTGAACGCGCGACTTCTCAACACGCGCGTTTTGCCCTCGCTCCGCTCGGGCCCTGATTTGATCTACGGTCGTCGCAAGCGACGACCTCTATAGGGTGGCTTCGCATCCTTTATATGTTCGTCACTCGTAGCGTATGCGGGGGTCTAACACGCCGTAGAGCAGGTCCACCACGACGTTGAGGGTCACGATCACGCAGGCCACGAAGAGGACCACCCCCTGCACCACTGGAAGGTCGCGCGCGCTGATGGCGCCGATGGCGAGCCGGCCGAGGCCGGGCAGATAGAAGACGGACTCCAGCACGATGCTGCCCGCCATGAGCTGGCCGAGCTGTATCCCCGCCACGGTGATGATGGGGATCATGGCGTTGCGGAGCGCGTGGCGGAAGAGCACCACGCCTTCCCCCAGCCCCTTGGCGCGCGCGGTCTTGACGTACTCCTCGCGCAGCACCTCGAGGACGGCGGACCGCGTGGTGCGCGCGAGGACGGCGAACTGGAAGAGCCCCAGCGCCACCGCGGGCAGCAGCAGTGACTTCAGCGCCGGCAGCACGCCTTGCCCCCAGCCATCGAAGCCGCCGGACTTGAACCACCCGAGCTTCACCGCGAAGAGGAGGATGAGGAGGAGGCCGGCCCAGAAGGCGGGCACCGCCACCCCCACCTGGGACAGGGCCATGGCGAGATAGTCGCCCCAGCGCCGCTGATGGGTCGCCGCGAAGAGGCCCACCGGGACCGCGGCCAGCGCCATGAAGCCCGCGGCCATGAGGGTGAGCGGAAGCGTCACCGGCAGCCGGGAGGCGATGAGCCCGGCCACGGGCACGTCGTACTGGATGGACGTCCCGAGGTCCCCGCGGAGGGCCCGTCCCGCCCACTCCCCGTACTGGACGATGAGCGACCGGTTCAGCCCCAGCGACTCACGGATGCGCTCGGCAGCCTCGGCGCTGCCCTCGGTGCCCACGATGATGAGGGCGGGATCGCCGGGGAGCACGCGTACCACCACGAACACCAGGAGAGAAACGAAGAGGAGGGTGACCGCCAGCGCGGCCACCCTCCTCAGGACGAATCGGCGCACCGCCCGCCCGCCCGCGCCCGGCTACTTCTGCCAGGACACCTCGGACAGGTCGAGCACCGGCAGCGGCAGGTCTTTCCACAGCCCGGTCACACCCTTCTTGGTCACCACCAGCCGCGGGTGCATGTACAGCCACACCGCCGGCGCCTCGTCGGCCAGCATCTGCTGCATGGCCACGTAGAGCTCGCGCCGCTTCTTGTCGTCCACCGTGACCTGGGACTCCGCGAAGAGCTTCTGGAAGTCGGCGTTGTCCCAGCGGAAGTAGTACTTGGGATTGGCGAAGTTCGCGATGTCCCACGCCTCCGCGTGCCCGATGATGGACATCTCGTAGTCGGGATTCTGGCACGGGGCCAGGCAGAATACCTGGGAGAGCCAGGTGCCCCACTCGATCTGCTCGATCTTGGCCCGGATGCCCACCTTGGCGAACTGGCTGGTGATGATCTCCGCGCTCCGCACCGTGTAGTAGTACTGGGGCGCCACCCGGAACGTCACGTCGAAGCCGTTCGGATAGCCGGCCTCGGCGAGGAGCTTCTTGGCCTTGGCCGGATCGTAGGGAACCCGCTTGGCGAGGTCCACGAAGTACGGATTCAGCGGGTCCACGTTCGAGCCGAGGATCTTGCCGTGGCCGAACATGGCGCCCTTGAGCACCTCGTCCTTGTTGATGGCGTGCGTCACCGCCAGGCGCACTCGCTTGTCCGAGAACGGCTTCTTGCTGTTGTTCATGGAGAGGGTGACGTCGTTGGTGGTGTCACCCACGATCACCTGGAAGCGCGGGTCCTTCTTCAGCTCGTCCACGCTCTCCGGGCCGATGCCGAAGGCCGAGACGTCCACGTCGCCCGCCTTGAGCGCGGCGAGGGCGGCGTTGGGGTCGGGGATGAAGCGATACGTCACCTTGTCCAGGTGCGGGAGCCCCTTGACCCAGTAGTCCTTGTTCTTCGTGAGGACGATCCGGTCCCCCCGCACCCACTCCGACACCGTGAAGGGGCCGGTGCCCAGCGGCTGGGTCTTGAGCGTGTCCACCGCTTCCCGGGGATAGATCACCGAGCCCTGCCGGGCCAGCGTGTAGAGAAAGGTCGCGTCCAGCTTCTTGAGGCTGACGGTGATCGTGTAGTCGTCCTTCACGATCACGTCCTGGATGGCCTCGTACTGGGTGCGGTAGGGATGCTTGGTCTCGGGGTTCACCGCGCGGTCCAGCGCGAACTTCACGTCGCCGGCGCGCATCTCGCGCCCGTTGTGGAACCGCACGTTCTTCCTGAGGAAGAAGGTGTAGTTCTTGCTGTCGGTGGTGTACCAGCGCTCGGCCAGCCACGGAATCATCTTCCCGGTGCGGTCGATCTTGATGAGGCCTTCCTGGACGTTGTCGAAGACCACCCCCGCGATGGCAGAGGCCGGGTTCGTGGTCAGGTCGAGGCCCGGGGGCTCGGTGGAGACCTGCACCACCAGGGAGGCGGGTGCGGTCTGGGCGGACACGCCCGCCGCCCCGACGGCGAGCGCGAGAGCGATTGCGAGCGTCACGCGGGCAAGCTTCCTCATCCTCATGCCGTCCTCCCCGTGAAGAATTCGACGGTACGGCGCAGCCCCTCCTCGAAGGTCACGAGGGGCTCGTAGCCCAGGTCCCGCTTGGCTGCGCTCACGTCGGCCAGGGTGTGGGGCACGTCCCCCACCCGCCCCGGCTCGTGACGGCGCTGGAGCGGCCGGCCGAGCATCACCTCGATCATGGCGACGATCTCGAGCAGGCTGGTGCGGCTGCCGCAGCCGACGTTATAGGATTTCCCCGCCACCGCGCGGGCGTCCGCGCGGGCGGCGAGCAGATTCGCCGAGACCACATTGTCGATGAAGGTGAAGTCACGCGACTGGGTGCCGTCGCCGTGCACTTGCAGCGGCCGGCCCGCCATGCCCCAGAGGATGAACTTCGGGATCACCGCCGCGTACTCGCTCTTGGGGTCCTGGCGGGGGCCGAACACGTTGAAGTAGCGCAGCCCGACCGTCTCCACGTCGAAGAGCCGGCTCCACACCGAGGCGTAGAGCTCGCCGGCCACCTTGGTGGCGGCGTAGGGGGAGATGGGGGCGGTGGGCTGATCCTCCCGCTTGGGCAGCTCGGGCCGCTCCCCGTACACGGACGAGGAGGACGCGTACACCACCCGCGGCTTCTTCTTCTGCCCCGCCGCCGCGTGCAGGAGGTGCAGGGTCCCGGTGACGTTGGAGGCGTGGGCCCCGAGGGGATCCGCCACCGAGCGCGGCACCGAGCGCATGGCGGCCTGGTGGAACACCACCTCCACGCCCTTCATCGCGCGCGTCACCGCGGCCAGGCTGGTGAGGTCGCCCCGCCGGACGTCCAGGTTCCGATTGCCCTTCGCGAAGGCGAGGTTGGTGCGGCGGCCGGTGGAGAAATTGTCGAACACGCGGACGCGATATCCCTCGGCGAGCAGGCGCTCGACGAGGTGCGAGCCGATGAAGCCCGCTCCGCCGGTGACGAGGGCAAGAGGAGGAGTGGCCATGAGGTGCGTGACGGTCCCGATTATGGTGGGCGCCCGCGCGGCTTGTCAATCTTCGGCGCGGCCCTCCGTACGGACCGCACGCCAGGCGGCACGCCGGGTGCACGCCAGGCGCACGCCAGCGCACGCAGCGCACGCCAAGCGCACGGTGGTTTGACAAGGGCGCGGGTGGTCGCTAGTATGTGGCACTCTCGTGAACCCGCACCAATTCGTGCGCCCGTCGAAGAAGGAGGATGCCATGGGTCGTCCCGCCGCCGTCGTTCTTGCCCTCATGCTCGTGCTCGGGTTGGCGCTGTCCGGCCCCGTGCACGCGCAGACCAAGGAAGACACCATCGTCTACTCGCTCCAGTCCGACGTCGACTCGTGGGATCCGCCCGCCTCCGTGCTCCGCGAGGCGATCATCCTCGGCTACCACGCCTTCGACCATCTGGCCACGCGCGATCTCAAGACGCGGCGGGTGGGGCCGAACCTCGCCACCTCGTGGCGGAACATCGACGACACCACCTGGGAAGTGAAGCTGCGCCAGGGCGTGAAGTTCCACGACGGCACCCCCTTCACCGCCAAGGACGTCAAGGCCACCTTCGACCGCGTGCTCGACCCCGCCAAGAAGATGACCGCGCGCGGCAACCACGCCAAGATCAAGAGCGTGGAGGTAATGGACGACTCCACGGTGCGCTTCAAGACCGACGGGCCCTATCCCCTCTTCGTGGAGCGCCTCACCGCGCAGGTGATGCAGTCCGAGAAGGCGATGCGCGAGAAGGGCGACCAGTGGATGGGCGAGAACCCGGTAGGCACCGGGCCCTACAAGCTGGTGAAGTGGAACCGGAAGCAGGACCATCTCCTCGTCCGCAACGACGACTACTGGGGTCCCAAGCCCTACTACAAGTACCTCCGCATCCGGATCATCCCCGAGAAGGCCACCGAGATCGCCGAGCTGCTCTCCGGCGGCGTGGACCTGATCAAGGCGGTGCCGCCGGACCAGATGGACGTTATCGACAAGTCGGGCGGGGCGCGGACCGCCTCCTCGCCGATTCTGCGCACCGCCATGCTCCAGCTCGACCAGGCGGCGCGGGGCGGGCCGAATCCCTTCACGGACCGGAAGGTCCGCCAGGCCGCCAACCTCGCCGCCGACCACGACGGCATCATCAAGCATGTGCTCAACGGGCTGGGCGATCGCGTGGCCACCGGGATCAATCCCATGGCCTTCGGCTGGGACCCGAACCTCAAGCCCTACAAGCAAGACCTCGCCGCGGCCAAGAAGCTCCTCGCCGAGGCCGGGTATCCCAACGGCGTGGACATCGTCTTCCACGAGGGCCCGCCCATCGTGGAGCCCGCCATCCAGCAGACCAACGACGCCATCGTGGCGGACATGGCCAAGGCCGGCTTCCGCGTGAAGCGGGTCTACATCGGCGACAATACCGTCCTGGTGGCCCGTATCAAGGAAGGCAAGGGCGGCCCCATGTTCAACTGGTCGTGGGGCTACTACTCGGTGTTCGACGCCGACGCCATCCTCTACGACGTCTTCAAGTGCGGCGAGTCGTACAGCTACTACTGCAACAAGGAGCTGGACGACCTCATCGCCACCGGCCGCAACTCGCTGGACGCCAAGAAGCGGGCGGAGATCTACGTGAAGGCCCAGAAGCTCCTCTACGACGACGCCGCCTACCTCTACAAGTGGGGGCTGCGGGGCGTATGGGGCATCAGTAATCGCATCGACTACACGGCGCCGGCGGACGAGGTCGACCGCCTCTTCCTCGCCACCCCGCGGAAGAAGTAGGGCCGGCTCCGGACCCGGTCCGGCCGCCGGCCTCCCGCTCCATCGGAGGCGGGCGGCCGGACCGGCGGCGTCTGCCCGTACCCGATGCGTCGGTACATCGCGCGCCAGATCGTGCAGCTGGTGGTCGTGGTCATCGGCGTCTCCATCCTCTCGTTCTGTATCCTCCACGTCATCGGTGATCCCGTCCTGCTCCTCCTGCCCCAAAACGCCGGCAAGGAGGAATTCGAGCGCTACCGGCACCTCTTCGGGCTGGACCGGCCGCTCTACGTGCAGTACTGGTCCTTCGCCAGCCGCGCCGTCCAAGGCGATTTCGGCCAGTCCTGGTACGGTAACGCTCCCGCCTTCCAACTCGTGATCGAGCGCATGCCGTACACCATCTACCTCACCCTCGCCGGGTTCGCGGTGACCCTTGCAATCTCGCTGCCGCTGGGCGTCCTCGCCGCGCTGAAGCGCCACTCCTTGGTAGACACGCTGTGCACCATGGTCGCCACCGCCGGTCAGGCGTTGCCGCTCTTCTGGCTCGGCATCATGCTCATCATCATCTTCTCCGTGCGGCTGAGGCTCCTCCCCGCCTCCGGCTACGGCACCTGGCAGCACTTCCTCATGCCATCCCTTTGCCTGGGCATCGCCATCGCCCCCATCACCATGCGGCTCGTCCGCTCGGGCATGATCGAGGTGCTCAGCATGGACTACATCAAGACGGCGCGGTCCAAGGGCATGACGGAGCGCCGGGTGGTGTGGAAGCACGCCTTCCGCAATGCCTGCATTCCCGTGATCACGGTGCTCGGCCTCCAGTTCGGTCAGCTCCTGGGCGGGGCCATCATCACCGAGACGGTCTTCGCCTGGCCCGGCGTGGCCACGCTGACGGTGGACTCCATCCGGAATCAGGACTTCCCGGTGGTGCAATGCGCGGTGGTGCTCCTCGCCCTCATCATCGTGGTGGTGAATCTGATCGTAGACGTCGTGGTGGGCTTCATCGACCCTCGCGTGCGGACGGGCGCATGAGCGCGGTGGGTGCTCCCACCGGCGTGGCCCTCGAGGCCGCCCGCCCAGCGCCCGCGACCGGGCCGCCCGTCGGGATGTGGCGGCGGCGGATCATCCGGCTCAAGTGGGGCGTCGGCGCGGCGCTCGTGCTGCTCGTGGTCATTCTCAGCGCGCTGCTGGCTCCCTGGATCTCGCCCCACGATCCGCTGGCGGTGGACATCCGGCACCGGCTCGCGCCCCCGGTCTGGATGGCGGGCGGGACGCCCGAACACCCCCTGGGGACCGACCAGGTGGGCCGCGACTTGCTCTCACGCGTGATCTATGGCGGCCGCGTCTCACTCATCGTGGGAGTGAGTGCCGTCCTGCTGTCTTCCTCCGTCGGCATGCTCCTCGGGCTCGCCGCGGGCTATTTCGGGGGACGGCTGGACTGGACCGTCATGACCGTGGTCAACGTGGTCCTCACCTTTCCCTTCGTCCTCCTCGCGCTCGCCGTCATCGCGGTGCTGGGACCGAGCCTGCCCAACATGATCGCGGTGCTGGCCGTGGCGGGCTGGCCGATCTACACTCGCGTGATCCGCGCGGAGACCATCGGGCTGAAGGAGCGGGAGTTCGTGACCGCGGGCCGCGCACTGGGCATGAGCCACCTCCGCATCATATTCCGCCAGATCATGCCCAACCTCGTATCCGCGGGCGTGGTGATTGGAACCCTGCAGGTGGCCCAGGTCATCGTGCTCGAGTCTTTCCTCTCGTTTCTCGGACTCGGTGTCCAGCCGCCCATTCCCGCCTGGGGCAATATGCTCGGCGAGGGGCGCGTCTACATGCTCAACTCGTGGTGGATCGCCGCCTTCCCCGGCGCGGCCATCTTCGTCACCACCCTCGTGATCAACCTGATGGGGAATGCGCTGCGCGACTGGCTGGACCCGCATATCAATCTCTGAGGAGAGGCCGTGAAACTGTTCCTCGCCATGATGTCCCACGAGACCAACACCTTCAGCAACGTTCCCACCGACCGGGGGCAGTTCGAGGCGCGTAACCTCCACTACGGCGGCGAGATCCTCGAGACGTTCCGCGGCACCGGCACCTGCCTGGGCGGCATGATCGACGCCGCCGAGCGTCTCGGCGCGAGGCTGGTGCCCTCGGTGGCCGCGGCCGCCTCCCCGGCCGGGCCGGTCACCAAGGACATCTACGGGCACGTGAAGGAGCGCATGCTGGCCGACCTGCGGGCGGCGGGCCGTCTCGACGGCGTGCTTCTCGATCTCCACGGCGCCATGGTCACCGAGGGCCACGACGACGGCGAGGGCGATCTCATCCAGGCGGTGCGCGCGGTCGTGGGACCGGCGGTGCCCATCGCGGTGACCCTGGACTTCCACGGCAATCTCTCCGAGGACATGGTGCGCGGCGCCGATCTCCTTCACGGCTACAAGACCTACCCGCACGTGGACATGGCCGAGCGCGGCATGGAGGCCACCGCGAGGCTCCTGGAGGTCATCGCGGGGCGCCTGCGCCCCACCGCCGCCCTGCGCACGCCGCCGCTGCTGCCGCCCCTGGGCAATCAGGGCACCGCGCGTGGGCCCATGCGGCGCCTCTACGATCTCGCCGAGGCGATGGAGAAAGATCCCAAGGTAATCTCGGTGTCCATCTTCGCGGGCTTCCCCCATGCGGACATCCCGCAGGCGGGGCTCAGCGTGTACGTGGTGACGGACGGCGACCAGGCCCTGGCCGACCGCCTCGCCGATGAGCTCGCGCAGGTCGCGTGGACCCATCGCCACGAGTTCATCCACCAGGGCCTGCCGGTTTCCGAGGCGGTGGCGAAAGCGCTCGCGGCGGAGGGCCGGCCCATCATCCTCGCCGACATGGCCGACAATACCGGCGGCGGCGCGGCCGGCGACGGCACCGAGATCCTCCGCGAGCTGCTCCGCGTGGGCGCGCGGTCGGCGGTGGTCGCCTGCCTCTGGGACCCCGCCGCGGTGCGCGAGTGCGCGAAGGCCGGGGTGGGCGCCAGCGTCACCCTGGACGTCGGCGGCAAGGTGGACGCCCGCCACGGCGCACCGCTGCGGGTGACCGGGACGGTGCGCACGCTGTCCGACGGGCGCTTCGTCCACAAGGGGCCCATGGCCCGCGGCCTCCCGGGCCGGCTGGGGACCACCGCGGTGCTCGACGTGAGCGACGTCAAGGTCGTCCTCATCTCGCACCGCTGGCAGACGCTCGATCCGGAGATGCTCCGCTTCGTCGGCCTCGATCCCCTCGAGCACAAGGTACTGGTGGTCAAGTCGACCATCCACTACCGCGCCGCCTTCGAGCCCATCGCCCGCGAGATCGTCGAGGTGGACGCCCCCGGGCTGTCCTCGTCCAATCTCGCGCGCTTCGACTTCAAGCGGATCCGCCGGCCCATCTTCCCCCTCGACCCGGACACCGCGTACCCCTGATCCGCGGCAAGGAGACTCAGCATGCCGTTCCCCGGCTTCATCACCGCTGACTTCAAGGTCTTCGACGTGGACGGCTTCGCGCCGCGGATGGCGGCGATCCGGAGCCGCCTCCGGCCCAAGCTCGAGGCGGCCGGCCGCGACCTCCTGCCCGACGTGACGCGCATCGGCGGGGCGGAGGCCTTTGCGCATGTGGCCAAGCACATGCGCCGCACCGTGAACCCGCCCGACGATACGTGGGTGGCCTTCGCCGCCGACAAGCGCGGCTACAAGAAGCACTGCCACTTCAAGGTCGCGATCTCGCGGGGGGCGGTGCGCTTCCTCTTCGAGGCCGGACCCGAGCACGCGCAGAAGAAGAAGTGGATCGCGGCCTGGAAGCGCCACGCGCCCAAGCTGGCGCCCCTGTTTCGGCGCGCCAAGGGTCTGGCCTGGTTCAAGAACGAGCACGATGAGACGCCCACCGCCTTCCTCGCCGATCTCTCCCTGGACGAGGTGACGCATCTGGTCGACGAGCTCACCCGCACGCGCAACGGCCAGCTCGTCCTGGGCCGAGTGGTCTCCGCCGAGGACGCCGCGCGCTGGAAGCCCGCCGACTACGCGCGAGCGGCGCGGGAGACGTTTCATGTCCTCGCGCCACTGTATAGACTGCGGTAGGTGGGCACTCGACGCGGCGATTTACCATCAGCGGGGGCCTCGACATGGCCCCCGCCATGCCTTCTCTTCGCCCGAGTCCCCGGAACTGTCTGTTTTTCATCAGCGGGGGCCTAGACATGGCCCCCGCTCTCCCCCAGTCCGGGAACAACCTTCTGGGGACTCTCGCATCCGGTCCGGCGCTCGCTTCGTGAACGCCCAGACGTGCATCTTCGACATGGATGGTGTTCTCGTCGATAGCGGGGTGTGGCATCGGGCGGCGTGGGCGGCGCTGCTGGAAGAGCTGGGCGCCGAGCCTCCGCGTCCCGACTACTGGCGCCTCACCATCGGCCGGCCCAGCGAGGAGGCCATCCCGCTCCTCCTCGGGCGCGCGGTGCCGGACCGGGAGTCGTATCGCCTCGCCCGGCGCAAGCGCGAGCTCTACGTGGGGTTCTCGCGCCAGGGTATGCGCGCCGTCGCGGGCGCGCCTACCTTCGTGGCTGACCTCGCCCGGCGCGGCATCCCCCGCGCCGTCGGAACCTCGGCATCGAGCTGGGACGTGCACAATATCCTGGCCGGGCTCGGGCTCCGCCGGCACTTCGCGGTGGTGGTGACCGCCGACGACGTGAGCTCTGGTAAGCCCGACCCGGAAGTCTATGTCCTCGCCGCCCGGCGCCTCCATGCCGATCCCGCCGGCTGCATCGTCTTCGAGGACTCGGTGGTGGGGATTCACGCCGCCCGCGCGGCGGGCATGCGGGCCATCGGCGTGGCCACCGCCTACGACGAGGCGGAGCTGCTGGCGGCCGGCGCCGAACGGGTGGTCGACGACTTCCAGGGGCTCGCATGGGACTCGATCGCAAGCCCGTAGGCGAACCGGGATTCTGGGAGGGGCTCTACGCCGAGGGCAACGACGGCTGGGAGCTGCGCGAGCCGAGTCCGGCGCTGGTCGCTTGGCTTGACGGGGGCGGGCGATTTACCATCAGCGGGGGCCTCGAAATGGCCCCCGCTCTCCCCCCATCGGCGGACGCTCGAAGAGTCCCCGCTCTCCCCCCATCGGCGGACGCTCCGCTGGTCGCGGTGCCGGGATGCGGGCGCGGGCATGATGCGCGCCTGCTCGCGCAGCGGGGTTATCAGGTGGTGGGCTTCGACTTCGCGGAGGCCGCCGTGAAGGAGGCTCGCGCGCTCGCCGCCGCCGAGGGCAGCGCGGCGCGCTTCGAGCGGCGCGACATCTTCACGCTCGCCGCCGACTTCGCCGAGGCCTTCGACGCGGTGTGGGAGTACACGTGCTTCTGTGCCATCGACCCCGCGCGTCGGGCGGACTACGTGGAGGTGGTGCGCGCCATTCTGAAGCCGGGCGGCACCCTTCTCGGCTGCTTCTACCCGCTGCGGGAGGGCGGCGACGGCCCGCCGTACCCGGTGGCGCTGGCCGAGGTGGAGCAGCTCCTCGCGCCGGGCTTCCGCGTGGAGGAGTCGCGCGCGCCCGCCGCGTCCGTCGAGCGGCGGCACGGGCTGGAGTGGCTGGTCCGCGCCACTCGCGTCTAGCGCGCCAGCGCCACGCAGATCACGCCGGCCAGCACGAGGCTGGCGGCGGCGAGCCGCCGGCCCACCCCGCGCTCGCCGAACCAGAGCCGTCCGATGGCCACCGACAGCACGATGGAGATCTCGCGGGCGGCCACCACGTAGCCGGCCTTCGAGAGGCGAAAGGCGAAGAGGACGAGGAGATAGCTGGTGAGGTTGAGCGTCGAGGCCACCAGGATGGCGCGCCAGTTGGTCCGCCACTCGCGCGCCAGCGCGGCCCGCCGGCGCACCATGGCCGGCACGAGAAGCAGGCTCATGCCCACGCCGAGGATGGCGATGTACGGCACCGGGTGAAGCCGCGCCACTCCGGCCTTGTCCACCAGCGAGTAGGCCGGCGATGGAGAGTCCGGTGACGAGCGCCCAGCCCGTCCCCGCGCTCATCAGCCGGCGCGGGCCGGCGGCGGCGCTCCGCCCCGCCGAGTTGAGCCCCGCGGAGCTCAGATTGATGCCCACGATGCCCGCCACGACCAGCAGCACGCCCAGCGCGCCCAGCGCCGACGGCCGCTCGCCCAGGAAGAAGAATGCGGCGAACGGCACCAGCGCCACGCCCAGGCCGCGCGCAATCGGGTAGACGAGCGAGAACTCACCCGAGCCATAGGCGCGCCCCAGCAGGTAGAAGTACACCGCGTGAATGACGCTGGTGGCGGCGAGAAAGGGCCAGGCGGCGGCGGGCACGCCCTCGCGCGGCAGGAACCCCCAGCCCACGGGCAGGAGCACCAGGGTGGCCAGCGAGACGGAGGACCAGAGAAAGGCCAGCTGGTCCTGCGCCCGCTTCGTCAGCGCGTTCCAGGACGCATGGATGGCGGCCGCGGCGAGAACGAGGAGCAGGGCGTCGGTGCGCATCCGCGACAGTCTACCGGACCCCTCCGCCGAGGCAGAGCAGTTCGCATGGGGGTTTACGCGAGCCGGGCATCCGGTGTAGTCTGCTGCCCACGCCGCCGGCCCGGATCGCCACGCGGCCCGGCGCGCGCGCGCCGTCGAGCCAGACACCCCTTCAGCGTGGAGGACGACACTGATGTCACAGATCACACGTCGAACGTTCCTCGGCACCGCCGGCCTCACCGCGGCCGGTGTCGCGACCGGCCCCTGGGTGCTCCGCGCCCATGCGCAGGCCCAGACCATCAAGATCGGGATCCTGTACGACCACACCGGGCCCTTCTCCGCCGCCGGCTCCCTGAACTGCTGGCGCGGGGCCAAGATGATCATTGACTACGTCAACGAGAAGGGCGGCGTCCTCGGCAAGTACAAGATCGTCCAGGTGGACGGTGACAGCCAGTCCAAGGCCGAGGTTGCGATCAACGAGGCCGAGCGGCTCCTCAACGTGGAGAAGGTAGACATCCTCGCCGGCGTCTACTCGAGCGCCCACGCGGTGCCGCTGGCCGAGAAGGTGGACAAGCAGAAGCGCTTCCTCTGGATCACGACCGCCATCTCGTCGAAGGTGTTCGATGGCCGGAACCTCCAGTACACCTTCCGGCCCCAGGCGACGGGCACCCAGTTCGGCGAGCTCTCGGTGGCCTACATCGCCGACTACAGCGAGAGCATGCTCAAGAAGGCGGCGAAGGACCTCCGCCTCGCCATCATGTACGAGGACGGCGCCTACGGAGCGGACGTGGGCCTCGGCAACGAGCTGAAGGCCAAGGAGCTGGGGCTGAACGTGGTGCTGAAGGAAGGCTATTCCATCAACGCCCCCGACCTCTCCTCGCTGGTGACGAAGCTGCGCTCCGTGCGGCCCGACGTGCTCTTCCACACCGGCTACAACCCCGACATCTCGCTCTTCCTCCGGCAAGCCAAGGAGCAGGGATTGCGCATGCGCGCCTATGTCGGACACGGCGCGGGCCATAGCCAGATCGACAAGCTCAAGGAAGCCTTCGGCAAGGACGTCGAGTGGTTCCACACCCTCGACCCCATCGCCTCGCAGCTCCTCGATCCCAAGAAGCTCAAGCCCGGCGTGGGCGATCTCACCGCCGAAATGGTCAAGCGCTACAAGGCGCTCTATGACCCCGCCGTGCAGCCCAACGCCATCGCCCCCCACGTGTCCATGGGCTTCAACAACATGTGGATTCTCCTCAACGACGTGGTGCCGCGCGCCATCCAGAAGCACGGCGGCTTCACACCCGACGCCCTCGCCAAAGCCGCGCGCGAGACCGACATTCCCGAGGGCGGCACCATGCAGGGCTACGGCGTGAAGTTCTATCCCCCCGGCCACCGTTTCGCCGGCCAGAACGAGCGCGCGTACCCGGCCGTCTTCCAGATCATCGAGAGCAAGTTCGAGCTTGTCTATCCCAAGGTCGTCGCCACCGCGCAGCCCGTGCTGCCGCTGCCGGCATCCTCACCGTTCGCCGCACGCTGAGCGGAGCCATTTCGCTCGCCTCAGGGAGCGCCGGAACCGGCGCTCCCTGAGGCGGATCCCTCCCGCGTGCTCACCATCACCGAGCTCACCAAGCGATTCGGGGGCTTCACCGCCCTCAACGCCGTGTCCTTCTCGGTCCGCGAGGGCGAGATCCTCGGCCTCATCGGGCCCAATGGCTCCGGCAAGACCACGCTGTTCAACTGCGTGTCGGGCGCGTTGATCCCCACCGCCGGCTCCATCCGCTTCAAGGACGCCGAGATCGCCGGGCTGACCCCCGACCGCATCTGTCACCGGGGCATCGCCCGGACCTTCCAGATCCCGCGCCCCTTCCGCAAGCTCACCATCGTCGAGAACGTGGCGGTGGCCGCGCACTACGGCGCGGAAACGCGCACCGGCGAGGCGGAGGCGCGGGTCAAGGCCGCGGAGATCCTGCGCCTGGTCGGCTTGCCCGCCGACCCCGACGCGGTGCCCACCCTCCTCGGCGCGGGCGGCCTCAAGAAGCTCGAGCTGGCACGTGCGCTTGCCACCGGGCCGCGGCTTCTCCTCGCCGACGAGAGCCTGGGCGGGCTCGACCACGCCGAGATGAGCGGCGCCGCCGAGATGCTCCGCCGCATCCGGGGCGAGCTGGGGATCACCATCGTGTGGGTCGAGCACATCATGGCCACCCTGATGCGGGTGGTCGACCGGGTGGTCGTGCTCGACCACGGCGAGAAGATCGCAGAGGGGCGGCCCCTCGAAGTGGCCAAGGATCCGACCGTCATCGAAGCCTACCTCGGCGACACGGCGGCGCTGGCATGAGCATGCTCGAGCTGCGGAAGGTCACCGCGGGTTACGGTCACTTCACCGCCCTGTGGGATGTGGACCTCACGGTGGCGTCCGGCGAGGCGGTGGCGGTGGTGGGTCCCAACGGCGCGGGCAAGACCACCCTCATGCGCGTGATCTCGGGGCTCATCGCCCCGCGCGCCGGCGAGCTCGTCTTCGAGGGGGCCGCGCTCGCCGGCCGGCCCGCCCACGAGATCGTGGCCCACGGCATCGCCCACGTGCCCGAGGGACGCCGGCTCTTCCCCGCGCTCACCGTCGCCGACAATCTCAAGATGGGCGCCTACCTGCCCGCCGCGCGGGCCCGATACGCGGAAAGCCTGGAGCGCGTCTACACCCTCTTCCCGGTCCTGGCGGAGCGAAGCACCCAGCGCGCGGGCAGCATGTCCGGCGGCGAGCAACAGATGCTCGCGGTGGGGCGCGCCCTCATGTCGCGGCCGAAGATCATCCTGCTCGACGAGCCCTCCATGGGCCTGGCCCCGGTGGTGGTCCTCCGCCTCTTCGACCTCATCCGGCGCGTGCGCGAGGAGGGTTACACCATCCTGGTGGTGGAGCAGAACGTGCGGCAGGTGCTCAAGCTCGTGGACCGCGCCTATCTCCTCGAGGTGGGCCGCATCAAGATGGAAGGCCGCGCCGCCGACCTCTCCGAGCACGACTTCGTCCGCAAGGCATATGTGGGTTTGTGAGGCGCAGCAGGTTTGTGAGCCGCAGCCGAAGGCGAGGCGAACGCATATGGAAATCTTGAGTCGCCGCCAACCGGCTCCGTCAATCGTCAGTCGCCGCCAACCGGGTCGCCTCCAACCGTGATCGATCCCATCTTCATCGCGGAAGCGGCCGTGAACGGCATCCTCCTCGGCGGCATCCTCGCCCTCCTCGCGCTCGGCCTCAACCTGATCTTCGGCGTCATCGACATCGTCTGGATCGCATACGTCGACCTCGTCATGCTGTGCATGTACGCGATGTACTTCCTCGTGCAGGTGTACGGCTGGCCGGTCTGGGCCGCGGGCCTGGTCTCGCTGCTCCTGGGCGCCGTCCTCGGCGTGGGGGTCCACCTCCTCATCATCACGCCGATCCTCGGCAGCCCGCCCGTCAACCAGCTCCTCGCCACCGGCGGACTCCTCTTCTTCATCCAGTCCTTCGCCACCTTCCTCTGGACCACCGACCACAAGACCGTGCGCCTGTCCCTGCCTTCCTACGAGGTGGCCGGCATCTTCCTGCCCGCCGGGCGCATCATCCCCTTCGTGATCTCCATCGTCGCCATGGTGGCGCTGTACCTCTTCCTCACGCGCACCTACATGGGCACGGCGATCCGCGCCGTTTCCCAGGACCGCGATGCCATGCGCCTGATGGGGGCCGACCCGCAGCGGGTCTACATCGTCACCTCCGCGGTGGGCGGCCTCATGGCGGGTCTGGCGGGCGCGCTCCTCATCTTCCAGTACTCGGTGCACCCGTTCTTCGGGGGCCAGTTCGGGCCGCTCACCTTCATGATCTGCGTGCTCGGCGGGCTCGGGAACATGGTGGGGGCCTTCATCGCCTCCTTCATCATGAGCGAGATCATCTCGGTCTCCGGCGTGCTCTGGTCCACCGAGATGGGCTACGTGATCGCCTTCGTGGTGTTCATCGTCATGATCTTCGCCCGCCCCGGCGGCATCATGGCGAAGCGGCAGTGAGCCGGGGGCGTATCGTCGGGGGGCTCTTTCTCGCCGTGCTCCTCGCGGGGCCCTTCCTGCCCCTCGGCGTCACCCGCGAGTACACCATCCACGTGGCGGTGCAGGTCCTCATCTGGTCCTTCATCGGCGGCGCGTGGTCGCTCATGGGCCGGTTCGGGCTCGTCTCGCTCGGCCACGGGGCCTTCCTCGGCCTCGGCGCCTACACCTCGACGCTGCTGTGGAACTTCTACGGCCTCACGCCGTGGATCGGGGCGGTGGTGGCAGTGGGGCTCACCGCGGTGTTCGCCCTCATCGTCGCCTACCCCTGCTCGCGCTTCCAGGTGATCGGCCACTACTTCGGGCTGGTCACCCTCGCCGTGGGCGAGGTGGTCCGCCTCCTCATCATCGCCGAGCGCAACTGGACGGGCGGCTCGCTCGGGGTGTCCGTTCGCTCCGCGGTGGGCGACAGCGTCTGGGCCATCCAGTTCGCGGACAAGCGCGTGTTCTACTACGGCGCCCTCGTCCTCTGGCTGGGCGGCCTCTGGGTGTGGCACCGGCTCGACCGCTCGATGGCGCGGTCGGCGATGGAGGCGATCGGCGAGGACGAGACCGCCGCCGCCTCGGTGGGGATCCACGTGAGCCGCTTCAAGATGGCGATCACCGTGCTCTCCGCCTCGCTCACCGCGCTGGGCGGGGTCGCCTACGCCCAGTACATCGCCTACGTGAACCCGGACACGCTGTCCGGGATCGGCGTGTCCCTTCGGATCGTGTTCGCGGTCGTCCTCGGCGGGATGTACTCGCTGCTCGGCCCCACCGTGGGCACCGCGCTCACCATTGCGCTCGGCGAGACCCTCCGCATCGGCTTCGGCCTCAAGTTCATCGGCATGGCCGAGACCATCTACGGCTTTCTGCTCATCGTCTTCATCATCTTCCTCCCCAACGGCATCTACGGCAGCCTCCGCGAGGCCTTGCGGCGCCGCGCGAGCCCACCCGCCTCCGCGCCCGCGGTCCCCGCCAACACCACCGCCTGACCCGCTGGCCCGTGGCGGAGGCCTCGGGCATAATGGCCCCGAGGCGCGGAGGAGGATTCGATGGCGCGATGGACGGTGTTTCCGGAGGGCGAGGAGCCGCCGAAGGTGGCGGCAGCGCTCGCCGAGCAGGTGGAGAGGGACGGGGGGCGGGCGCTCGCGCTGTACCGCGAGCCGGTGGGCCAGCACTGGCAGATCTTCTGCCTGCTCCCCGCCGCGCTGGTGGAGGCCACCCCGTACCAGCGCGATCTCTCTCCCACCCACGTGAAGCGGCTCCAGGAGTGCGTGAAGAAGATCAATCGCTTCGTGGATCCCATCGTGGCGATGTCGCCCGGGCCCGGGGTGTACTGGACGCCCAACGGCAATCACCGGCGCACCGTGCTGGAGAAGCTCAAGGCCAAGATGGTGCCCGCCATCCTGGTCCCGGAGCCGGAGGTGGCGTATCAGATCCTCGCGCTGAACACCGAGAAGGCCCACAACCTCAAGGAGAAGTCCCTCGAGGTGATCCGCATGTACAAGGGCCTGGTCAAGGAGGAGCCGTCGAGCGGCGAGGAGGACTACGCCTTCCAGTTCGAGGCCCCGCACTTCGTGACCCTGGGCCTCCTCTACGAGCAGAACAAGCGGTTTTCGGGGGGCGCCTTCGCGCCCATCCTCCGGCGCGTGGACAAGTTCCTCAAGGGCCACTTCCCGAAGACGCTCGAGGAGCGCGAGGAGCGCGCGGCGATGGTGGCGGAGGCCGACGAGGCTCTCGTCAAGGTGGTGGCCAAGATCAAGAAGCGCGGGATCAACCATCCCTACGTGAAGAACTTCGTCCTGGCGCGGACGACGCCGCTCACCCGGCAGCGCAAGACCCTGCCCTCCTTCGAGCAGACGTTCAAGAAGCTCACCGCCAACATCGAGGAGTTCGACGTGGCCAAGGTCCGTTACGAAGACGTACAGCGCGCCGGCATCTTCGCTGCGCCGGCGGCCGGCTAGCCGTATGCCGCGACCGCCGCGCCTCTCCGACGACCACGTGAGCTCCCGGTTGCGCGCGCTGCGCGGCTGGACGCTCCTCGACGGCAAGCTCCACCGGGTCTACGAGTTCCCGGATTTCGTGGGGGCCTTCGGCTTCATGACCGCGGCCGCCCATGCCGCGGAGGGCCTGGAGCACCATCCGGACTGGTGCAATGTGTTCAACCGCGTCACCGTGGACCTTTCCACCCACGACGCGGGCGGACTCACCGAGCTGGACTTCGCCCTCGCCGAGCGGATGGAAGCCCTCGCGGCCGAACCGCCGTGCCGGCACCTGCCCGACCCGCCGGAACCCTGAGCGTGCCGGGCCGCGTCGCCATCGTCGCGGGGGGCACCGGAGCCCTCGGCCAGTCCATCTGCCTGGCCTTCCTGTCCGCCGGGCATACCGTCTGCGTGCCGTTCGCGGTGCCGGAGGAAACGGAGGCCCTGCGCGCCCGGCTGGGACCCGCCGAGGCCCCCCGCCTGGACGCTGCCGCCTGCGACGTCACCGACGAGACCGCCGTGAACCGGTTCGTGGCCGGCGTCGTCGAGCGGCACGGGCGGGTGGACGTGCTGGTCAACGCGGTGGGCGGCTTCGCGGGCGGGGACCTCGCCTCGACGTCCCTGACCGAGTGGAACCGCATGCTCACGCTCAATCTCAACACCGCGGTGCTCGGCTGCCGCGCGGTCCTGCCCGCGATGACCCGGGCCGGCCGCGGCCGCATCGTGAACATCGCCTCGCGCGCGGTGGTGCCGCCCCAGGGCGGCTTCATCGCCTACACGGTGTCCAAGTCGGCCGTCATCACGCTCACCCAGGCTCTCGCCCAGGAAGTGCGGGCCCATGGCATCACCGTGAACGCGGTGCTGCCCAGCACCATGGACACTCCCGCCAATCGCCAGGCCATGCCGGACGCCGACCGCGCCTCCTGGGTCTCCACCGACGCGGTCGCCCTCGTGGTGGCCTTCCTGGCCTCGGATGCCGCGGAGGCGGTCTCCGGGGCCGCCGTCCCCGTCTGAGCGCCCGGAGTATACTCACCGTCATGATCTTCCCCTGGCGTGGGCTCGCCGCGGGCCTCGCCTTCCTGACCTTGGCCGGGTGTGCCGGCTCCCAGGTCGCCGCGCCCCCCACCATCGCCCAGGGACCTCCCGTCGCCTCGGCCCCCGCCGCCGCCGCACCGGAGGAGCTCCCCCCACCTACGCGGACGGTGCTGCCCAACGGGATGCGCCTCATCGTCCAGGATCACCGCGCTTCCGACATCGTCGCCGTCTATCTCTGGGTGGGCGTGGGGGTGCGCCATGAGCCGCCGGATCAGCTCGGCTACGCCCACTTCCAGGAGCACATGCTCTTCAAGGGCACCGACAAGTGGGGGCCGGGCTACGTGGACCGGGCGGTGGAAGGGGTGGGCGGGAAGTCGAACGCGGTGACGTCCTTCGACTACACCACCTTCTACATCGTGGTGCCGCGCGAGTCCACCGACCTCGCCATCGAGCTGCTGCACGACATGGCCTTCCGCTCGAGCTTCATCCCCGAGGAGATCGGGCGGGAGCGCGAGGTGATCTTCGAGGAGGCCCGCATCGAGGCGGACAACCCGCGCACCGCGATCGTCCGCCAGCTCTACGGGATGGTCTTCGAGGGCAACCCCTACGGCCGGCCCGTGCTGGGCGTTCCCGAGACCATGAATGCCGCCACCCAGGCGCGGCTGCGCGATTTCAACCGGCACTACTACACGCCGTCGAACATGGCGCTGGTGGTGGCGGGCCCGGTGGACGCGCGCGCGGTGCGCGCCGCGGTGGACCGGACCTTCGGCCAGGTGCCCCGCCGCCCCTATACCAGCGCGCCCGCGCCCGCCCCGCGCCCCCTCTCCGGCGTGGTGCGGAAGGATGTCGAGCGGCCCGAGCAACAGGCGCTGCTCGCGCTGGGGTGGCCGGCGCCGCGCGCCGATGACCCCGACGGCTTTGCGGTGGATCTCCTGGCCTCCATCCTCGCCGGCACCGAGTCGAGCCGGCTCGCCCGCCGGCTCCGCGACGAGGAGCGCCTCGTCACCGGCGTCACCATGAGCTACGCCGCGCTGATGGGCGGCGGCATCGTCTCGCTGCGCGCCGAGCTGGAGGCCAAGGATCTCGCGCGCGTGGAGCAGATCATCCTGGAGGAGCTGGCGAAGATCCAGGAGAGTGGCCCCACCGAGGACGAGCGGCAGCTTGCGGTGACCAAGTTCGAGTCCGAGCACGCCTTTGCGGTGGAGACGTCCGAGGGACTCGCCTATGCCTACGGCATCGCCGAGACCACCTGGACCCTCGAGGAGGAGCTCCGCTACGTGAACCGTCTCCGCCAGGTGACCCGGGAGCAGATCCGCGACGCGGCCCGGCGCTTCCTCACCCGCGCCGCCTACGCGCGCCTGGCCTTCCTGCCGAGGGCGGGGACGAGGTAGAAGCCATGCGACGCCGCCACTTCCTCGCCCTCGGGCTCACCGGTCTCGCCGCCGCGGGCGTCAACCCCGGCCGGGCGTGGGCGCAGGCGGTGACGCGGACCAAGCTGCCCAACGGCTTCACCCTGCTGGTGCGTGAGAATCCCACCGCGCCGGTGGTCGGCCTGTCCCTCATCGTGCGCGTGGGCACCCGCTGGGAGACGCGCGACGACGCGGGGATCTCCAACCTGCTCCAGTTCATGGTGGTCCGCGGCACGGAGAAGCTGGACGGCTCCCAGATCGTGGCGGCCGCCGACCGGATGGGGGGGAGCATCGACGCGTGGGGCGATGTGGATGCCTCCGAGATCAGCGCCACCGCGCTGTCGCGCCACTCCACCGAGATCCTCGACCTCGTGGCCGACGTGACGCTCACGCCCACCCTGCCGTCCGCCACCACCGAGGCCGTCCGGGATTTCATCCTCAACCAGCTCCGGAATCGCGGCGACAAGCCCTACGATGTGGCGGTGGACACCCTGCTCGTGCAGCTCTACGGCGACCATCCGTATGCGTGGAGCCCTCTGGGGCGGCGCGACAGCGTGGAGCGCATCACCCGGGACGCCATGATTGCGCAGTACCGGCGCCATTACGTCCCGGCGGAGATGTTCCTGGCCGTGAGCGGCCGCGTGCGGGCCCGCGAGGTGCTGGCGCAGGTGGAGAAGCGCTTCGGGGGCATCCCCGCCGGACCGGCGGTCCCGTTCCGCCCCGTGCCCATTCCCCCGCCCGCCGTCTCGCGCGAGGCACGGGAGGTGCCGGGCGCCCAGGCTCAGATCCTCGCCGGCGGCCTGGCGCCCAGCATGACGGAGCCCGACTACGCCGCGGTGAAGGTGCTCGCCTCGGTGCTCGGCGGCGGCATGGCGGGACGCTTCTTCTCCGAGCTACGCGACCAGCAGGGACTCGCCTACACCACCGGCGTCCTCTATCCCACGCGCGTGGACCGCGCGTTCATCCAGGCGCAGCTCGGCACCGCGCCCGAGAACGTGGACCGCGCCGAGGCCGCCCTGGGGGAGCAGCTCACACGCATCCGGCGGGAGCCCGTCTCCGCGGAGGAGCTGCGCGTGGCCAAGGCCTATCTCCTGGGCAACCTCGCCATGGACCGGCGCACCAATGCGCGCCAGGCCTGGTATCTCGCCAGCTATGAGGCGGCGGGAGTGGGGCACGAGTTCCTCGATCGCTACATCGCCGCGGTGAAAGCGGTGACCGCCGCCGACGTGCAGCGCGTGGCCGGCCTCTACCTCGGCACCCTCCGTACGGTGGTGGTCCGCCCACCCCGGCCGTAGGGCGTCATCTCCGGAACCGGACCGGGCGAGCCTCGACCGGGCATGGCAATGCCTGGTCCTGGATCAGCGCGACGGCTCGAGGATCTCCGTGAATGTACGGAGGACGCGGTCGGGTCGCACCAAGCTCCCCGCAGGTAGCCCCTGGGCCGGCGCATCGATCCACGCGGCTCGGAGTCCGAGCCGCTGCGGCGCCGCCACGTCCCACTCGAGGTTGTCTCCCACCATCCACGCCTGGCGAGGCGAGACGGCGAGCGCGCCCAGCGCGTGGCGATACACCGACTCGTCCGGCTTGCCCACTCCGAACTCGCCCTCGATCACGATGACGTCGAAGAACCGGGCGAGATCGTGCATCTCGATCTTGCGCCGCTGATGGGTCTTGTCGCCATTCGTGACCAGCGCCAGCGGCATACCCTGCTCGCGGAGCCGGGTCAGCGTCTCGCGCGCGCCGGGATAGAGATCCATCCGCCGCCAGCGATTGGCCGCGAACGCCTCGGCCACCTCCGCGGCCAGCCGCTCGCTGGGTCGCCCCATGCCCTCGAGGGCATGCGCCACGATCTGCCGCCAGGCGCCGTCCATGTCGGTGCGCTCGCGGGCGTGTCGCACCGGATCGTCCCAGAACCAGCGCCGCGAGCGCGCCAGCGCGGGCATGAGAAGGGCCACGTCGATGCCCGCGGGCCCCGCCGCGCTGTGGCAGGCGCGCTCCCAGCAGTCGTCCACCCCGCCCGAGTAGTCGAGGAGCGTGTCGTCGAGGTCGACGAGGAGCGCCTTCATTGACCCTCGAGGAGGAGGGGCACTTCGGGGGTCGCCGGCGTGAAGGGCGCCATCTCCGGACGGCACACGCCCCGGAAATTGCACCAGCGGCAGATGCGCTGATCCTCCGCCTTCTCGAAGTCCGCCTCCTCGGCGAGGTTCCGGAGGGGATCCTTGAGATAGGCGCGCATGGAGCGCACGGAGAGCCGGATGTGATCCCGCACGCGGTCGAGATCCAGCGAGCCCCAGGGATGCGTGGTCACCTTCCCCTCGCGGAGATTGACCTCGAGGAGATCCACGCGGTCCGGGTCCACCCCCATGGTCTCGCGCGCGTAGAGCGCGTAGCCCCCGAGCTGGAGCGAGGCGTCCGCGCCGGCGCCCCCCGTCTTCCAGTCCACCAGCTGCAGTCGATCGGCCGCGTTCCAGTAGCCGAAGTCCGGCGCGGCGAAGACCCTGGTGCCCTCGAACTGGAAGGAGCCGATGTCCTCGATGAGCACCCAGCGCTCGGTGGGCGTGGCCTTGATGTCGGCGAAGAGCGGGAGCCGGTAGAAATTCCGGAGGCAGCGGATCACGTTGTCGCGCATGGCCTGCCACTCCGAATCGCGGACGGGGGCCAGATACTCGTGCTCGAAGAGGCCCGTCCGCTTGGGATGCTCGCGATAGATGCCGTCCCGCGAGCCCTTCCACTCCTCGCGCATCTGCCGCACCGTGCTCTCGATCAGCGACGCCTCGGACAGGGAGTAGCCGTCCCGGAGCGACAGGAGCGCGCGCTCGACCGACTCGTGGACGAGACGCCCCGCCCACATCTGACGGGTGGCCAGCTGCTTGAGCACGTAGAGCAGCCGCGCCCGCGGATCGCCCTCCGCCTGCCAGCCGCCCCAGGACCCGTAGTAGTGGAGGTAGTAGCGGCGGCGGCACTCCTGGAAGACATTGTCCCGGCTGCGGGACCACGAAAAGTCATTGGTAAGATCGGCCACGAGCACAGGATAGCAGGCGGGGCGGCCAGAGGGCACGGTCTCGGGGACCGGGCGCTCCGCCCGACCGGCGACGGGAAGCCCGAGGGCCAAGAGCCTGGGATCACGAAAGCTCGCGATAATTCACGAGATGGCGGTTGGCACGTTCCCTGCGAGGGTAGCGGCCCAGTTGCACCGCGCCGCAAGTCGCGCCGCGATGCCCACAAAGGGAGGCCGTATGAAGACTCGCCGACTCGCCCTCGCCGCCATGCTCTTCCTGCTCGTCAACGCCCCCTACGCTGAGCCGCAGGGCAACGCTCAGCCGGGGGAACACCTGGGCGCGCTGCTCTGCGAGACCTCGTGCTCGGCCGGTGCCCAGCCCTAGCTCGGCCCGCCCCGAGGTGAAGCGGGCGCGCCCTGCGCTCGCGAACTAGCGAGAAGAGTCCCGCCTCCTCACGCTGCCGTCTCTCCCCCGCGGGGAGAGACGGCAGTGCTGTCAGCGCTCGCTCCACCATGGTACCCTCCGCCCGACGCCCGCCGCGGGCTCGTACACGCGAACCCAAAGCCTGAGCCTCACACCACACAGAGGAGGAGCGTGCCGATGTGCCAGATCGTTTCCGAGTACCGGAATCGCCGCGTCGCATCGCCCGAAGAGCGCATGGCCGGCCTGGGCCGGCGCGACTTCCTCAAGCTCGCCGGGACGGCGGCGGTCACCTTGGCCGCGGGGCCCGCGTGGGCGCAGACCGCCAAGGTCGAGGTACACTGGCTCGGTCAGGCCGCGACCAAGCTCACCACGCTCACCGGCAAGACGCTCGTCATCGATCCCTTCCTCGTCAACAATCCGAAGACCCCGCCCCAGTGGAAGAACCTCGACGCGCTGGGCAAGGTCGACGTCATTCTCATCACCCACGGCCATGGGGATCACGTGGGGGATGTCGCCGAGCTGGCCAAGCGCACGGATGCCACCGTGATGGGCCCCGCCGGCTTGATGGCCACCATCGTGGATCTCGGCTGGGTGCCGGGCGAGAAGGTGGTCCGCTTCGGCAAGGGCGGCAAGGTCAACCCACTCGGCCCCCAGATCACCATCACCCAGGTGCGCGCCGAGCACTCCTCCGAGGTCACCGTCACCGACCCCACCACGAAGAAGAGCACGACCTATCCCGGCGGCGAGCCTTGCGGCTTCATCATCGAGTTCGAGAACGGCTTCAAGCTCTACCACATGGGCGACACCGGGCTCTTCGGGGACATGCGCCTCATCGGCGAGTACTACAAGCCCGACCTCATCATGGTGCCCATCGGCGGGCACTTCGTCATGGACCCACGGGATGCCGCCTATGCCACGCGCGAGATGCTCAAGCCGCGCTTCGCCATCCCGTTCCACTACGGCACATTCCCGGTCCTCAAGGGGACGCCGCAGGAGTATCAGGCCGCACTCGGCGCCGCCACCACCCAGGTGTTCCCTATCAGCCCCGGCGACAAGCTGACGTTCTAGTCGGCCGACGAGAAGGGCCCATCTGGACCCTTCTCGTCGGCCTCCGCTACGACGCACGGAGCGCTAGAGTGACGGGGAGGCGTGCTGCCCGGATCGCGGGCGGCACGCCGCCCACCGCGCCGATGATAAGCGCCCAGAGCAGCCCCTTCCCCAGGAGGGCCCAGGTCACGCGGAAGTCGAAGGCGACCTGGGAGAAGGTGTCGAAGTTGAGCGTGGACAGCGAGGCGCCGTCGCAGTAGAGATAGGCGAGCCCGCCCCCCAGCGCCCCCCCTATCGCGGCCAGGACCAGCGCCTCGATCAGCACCGATACCACCACGGGCGTGCTCCCGAAGCCGATCGCGCGCAGGGTGGCAATCTCCACCTGCCGGCTGGCGATGGCCGAGTACATGCAGTTGAGCGCCCCGAAGGTGGCGCCCACGGCCATGAACGCGGCCACCGTGTAGCCCAGCACGTTGATCAGGGTCGCGAGCACCTTGGACTGCTTGGCGTAGTACTCGGGCTCGCGCCAGACGCGGACGGAGAAGCGCGGGTCGCGCTTCACCGCGGCGGTGAGGCCGGCCAGGCCGACGTCCGATCCGTCGACGAGCCGCGCGGTGAGGGACTGGAATCCCTGCCGCCGGAATGCCGACATCGCCACCTCGGCGTCCGCCCAGATCTCGGACTCGTGCACGTCGCCTCCGCTCGAAAAGATGCCGACCACCGTCCAATCGCTGTCGCGAAAGGCGATGCGCGACCCGACGCCCAGGCCCTCGAACTGCTGGGCCGCCCGCCGGCCCACGATGACTTCGCGGACACCCCGCGCGAAGCGGCGGCCCTCCACCAGGGCCAGCTCGTCGCGAATGGCGAAGGCGGCCGGCTGCACGCCCCGGAACGGCACATTGTTGGGGTCGGTCTGCCCCCGGCGCGGCAGATCCACCATCACCACCAGCTCGGCGGAGGCCAGCGGCCGCCCCTCCCCGTCTCGCGCGATGGCAGGCAGGCTCCCCAGCAGCACCGTCTGGTCGCGCGCCACGCCGCTGGACATCTCCGCGTCGGAGCCGGCCCGCAGCATGATCACGCGGTCCTCGCGCCCCGTGCTGGCCAGCGTGTGGCGGAATCCCTCGGCCATGGAGAGCACGGACACCAGCACGCCCGCCACCCCCGCGATGCCGATGATGACGACCAGGGACGTGCCGAGGCGCTGGGGAAGGTTGCGCAGGTTGACGAGGGTGATCTGCGCGATCTGCCGCAGCGTGCGCATCATCGATGCCCCGCGAGGGCGTCCACGATGCGCAGCCGCCGAGCCCGCCAGGCCGGCGGCAGGCCGACCATCAGCGCGAGCGCGGCGGCCACGGCCACCGCCGCGATCCAGGTGCCGCCCTCCACGAACAGCGGCGGGAAGCGGCCGCCGGTGGAGCCGTTCAGGAACGGGAGCATGCCGACGGCGGCGCCCATGCCCGCCGCGCCGCCGATGAGCAGCAGCAGCGCCGCCTCCGCCAGCACGAGCCCGGTGACCCGCGCGTCCGAGAAGCCCAGGGTCTTGAGGATGGCCAGCTCGGGAATGCGCTCCCGGAGCGACTGCGCCATGGTATTGCCGGTGAGGATGACGATGGTGAAGAACACCGCGGCGAGGATGCGCGAGATGAGGGCGCCGATATCGCCGATCTGCTTGGCGAAGCCGATGGCGAACTCCTTCTCGGGCTGGGTCTTGGTCTCGTCGGGCGAGTTCGCGAACAGCCGGTCGATGCCGGCGGCGATCGCCTTCGCCTGGCCCGAGTCGGTGATGCGGACGATGTACCAGCCGGTGCGCCCCCGGCCGACCTGGCGCGCCTCGTCGAAGTGCGCGACGTTGATGAGGACCATGTCGGTATTGCCCTTGACGGCGGGGTCGTCGGCATCGATGACGCCGACGAGATCGAACTCCCAGATCATGTCGCCCCCGACCCGGGGATGGATCTCCGAGGCGATGGGGAGCTTCTGGCCCACCTTCCAGCCGAAGCGGTCGACGAGCCGGCGGCCCGCGATGGCGCCGGTACGGGTTCGGCCGAACGCCTCCCGCTCCGCGGGCGCGACGGTGAACTCGGGGTACATGTCGAGGTAGCGGCCGGGATCCACCGCGAACACCGGGAATGCATTGCTCTCGTTCTGGTACTTGGCCCCGAACCATTCCGCGTGCGCCACCCCCACCACCCCGGCAACCCCCTCGATGCGGCGCAGATAGGAGAGGGGCAAGAGCTCGATGAGGGAGTAGCGCGCGGTGGTCAGGAGGCGCTTGGCGTCGGCGGTGTCGGCTCCGGACTCGAAGGCCGTCGTCACCGCCTGGAGCAGCCCGAAGAGCATGAAGGCCACCGTCACCGAGGCGAGGGTCAGCACCGTGCGCGTCTTCTTGCGGAAGAGCCCGGCGAGGAGCAGCGGCAGGAAGCGCATGGCCGATCAGTCCGCCAGGATGCCCTTGTCCAGGTGGAGCTGGCGCCGCGCATGGTCGGCGGCCTTGGGATCGTGGGTGACCATGACCACCGTGGTGCCGTGCTCGCGGTTGAGCATCTGGAGCAGCCCCAGCACCTCGTCCGCGGTCCCTCGGTCGAGGTCGCCGGTGGGCTCGTCGCAGACCAGGAGCACCGGATCGGTGACGATGGCGCGCGCAATGGCGACCCGCTGCTCCTGACCGCCGGACAGCTCTCGGGGCTGGTGGCGGGCCCGGTCCTCGAGCCCCACCAGGGCCAGCGCGATCCCGGCCCGGCGCCGCCGCTCCCCGGCCGGGAGATCGGTGAGCAGCAAGGGCAGCTCCACGTTCTTCTGCGCGGAGAGGACGGGGAGGAGGTTGTAGAACTGGAACACGAAGCCGACATTGGCGGCCCGCCAGCGCGAGAGCTCGCCGCTCGACAGCTGATCGATGCGGGCGCCGTCCACCGTGATGCGGCCTGCGGTGGGCGAGTCCAGCCCGCCGATGAGGTTGAGGAGCGTGGTCTTGCCCGACCCGGACGGCCCCATCAGCGCCACGAAATCGCCGCGCGGGATGTCCAGGTCGATGCCATGGAGCACCTCGATGCGCTCGCCGCCGCGCTGATAGTGCTTGGTGACGCCGCGGATCTCGACGAGCGGCCCGGCCGAGGCGCCGTCCGGGCGGGGAGCGTCCGGCCCGCTCACGGGCGGTCGGCCAGCTTGACGGCGGCGCCGTCCCGCAGCGACTCCGGCGGCGACAGCACCACGCGCTCTCCCTCGCGCAGCCCGCTGAGGATCTGGCGGCCGGCGGCGGTCTCCGCGCCGAGCGTCACCGGGCGCCGCTGCACGGCCTCCGCGGCGACCACGAACACCAGGCCCGTCTTGCCCTGGCCCTCCACGCGCACCGCCTCCGCGGGCACGATCACGCCGGAGACGCTTGCCGCTGGCCGCGTGCCGGCGGGCTCGAGGAACGACACGCGCACCCCCATGTCGGGGACGATGCGCCGGTCCCGGGACTTGATGGCGATGCGGACCTTCACCGTCGCCTTGCTGCGGTCCGCGGTGGGGATGATGGCGATGACCTCGCCGGGAATCTTCCACTCCGGGTACGCGTTGAGCGTCGCCTCCACCGGCTGACCCGATGCGACACGATTGATGAACGACTCGTTCACGTCCACCTGGATCTCCAGCGAGTCCATGTCCACGATGGTCCCGATGCCGGTGCGCGTGAAGCCTCCGCCCGCCGACAGCGGCGAGATCATCTCGCCCGGCTGGGCGGACTTGGCGATCACGACACCGGCGAAGGGCGCCCGCACCACGGTGTTGTCGAGCTGGACCTTGGCCATGTCCACCGACTCCTGCGCCACCATGATCTGCTCGCGGCTGCTGGCCAGGCGGGCGCGGAGCATGTCGCGCTGGGCGCGGGCGGCATCCAGGGACTGCTCGCTGACGAGCTGCCGCGTGAAGAGATCGCTCTGGCGGACGAAGTCCCGCTCGGCCTGGGCGAGCATGGCCTGGATCTCCGCCACCTGGGAGCGCGCAAGGGTGAGCTGGGACTGGTTGAGCGAGAGCTGGGCCCGCGCCTCGGTGTCGTCCAGCCGGGCGAGGACGTCACCCTCCTTCACGCGCTGCCCCTCCTCGATCAGTACCTCGACCACCTTGCCGGTGACCTTGGCGGAGACGGTGGCCTGGCGGCGCGCGGTGACGTAGCCGCTCGCGTCCAGCACGGACCCGGCCCCCGGCTCCCCGCCGGCCGACTTCGCCACCGCGGTGCGCACCGTGGGCACCGTGGCCCGGGCGGCGACGAGCCAGCCCGCGCCCGCGAGCAGCAGCAGCACGAGCAGAGCGAGCAGGGCCCGGCGGCCACGCCGGCGCGGCACGGCGGCGGGCGTGCGGTCCCGGCGCAATTGCTCGAGGAGATCCGACCTGTCCACGGTCTCAGTGTGCCATACGCGCGCCCCTGACGCATTGCGGCGACCCGTCGCGGAGCGCAAGACCTGGGAGAAGGGGGTGGCGGGCCTTGCGGCCAAGCGGGGCGCCATGTTAGGCTCCCCGCGATTCGGCCTCGGAGCATCCCACCAACGCGCAGCGCGAGGAGGCGCCATGCCATTTGTGAACATCCGGATCTATGAGGGATGGGGCAAGGACCGCAAGGACGAGATCGCCCGCCGCGTCACCGAGGCGATTCACGAGGTCACCAAGCTGCCGAAGGAGGCGGTGTGGGTGGTGGTGGAGGAAGTGGACCCGCCGGACTGGTACGTGGCGGGCAAGCCCGGGGAGCGGATGAAGAAGTGAGCGTGGAGGTTCGGAACCCTCTCTTCACCTCCATCGTTGGCACCACCGTGGAGTTCGAGCGCATCGCCAGCGACTGCCTCTTCACCGAGGGGCCGCTCTGGCATCCGCGGGACCAGTACCTGCTCTGGAGTGACATGCCCGGGGATCATCTCCGGCGCTGGTCGCGGGCGGAGGGGGTGAGCACCTTCCGCAAGCCCAGCAACAAGTCCAACGGCCTCACCTGGGACCGGCAGGGGCGGCTCCTCGCCTGCGAGCACGCCTCGAGCCGCGTGTCGCGCACCGAGCCCGACGGGCGCATCGTTCCCCTCGCCACCCACCACGGGGGCAAGGAGCTCAACAGCCCCAATGACATCGTCTGCGCCGCGGACGGCGGCATCTATTTCTCCGACCCGCCCTACGGCCGCGCGGAGTTCTACGGCGTGAAGCGGCCGCAGGAGCTGTCCTTCCAGGGGGTGTACAAGGTCGGCCCCGACCCGCGCAGCCCCGTGCTCCTCGTGGACGACTTCGACCGGCCGAATGGACTGTGTTTCTCACTGGACAACCGGCGGCTCTTCATCAACGACACCGCCCGCCAGCACATCCGCGTCTTCGACGTGAAGGCGGACGGCACCCTCACCGGCGGCAAGGTGTGGGCGGAGACCAAGGGCGAGGGCAAGGGCGCGCCGGACGGGATGAAGCTCGACGCCGCCGGCAACGTGTACTGCACCGGGCCCGGGGGCATCCACGTGTTCAGCCCGGAGGCGGTGGACCTCGGCGTGATCCAGGTCCCCGAGTACACCGCGAACTTCGCGTGGGGCGACGGCGACCTCCAGGCCCTCTACATCACCGCCTCCACTTCCGTGTACCGGATGCAGACGATCATCCCCGGGTTGCCCGCCCTATGAGGCGTCTCTTCCGCAATCTGCGCTTGATCGACGGCACCGGCGCGCCTGCGCGTGAGGGCGCCGCGCTCCTGATCGAGGGGGAGACCATCGTTCACGCGGGGCCCCTGGCCGCGGGCGACGCGCCCTCCCCGGCCGACGCCGAGATCCTCGATCTCGGCGGCCGCACCGTGATCCCGGGGCTGGTGGAGGCGCACATCCACCTCTCGTACAATGACGTCAAGGCCATCGCGGACCTCGACCTGAACTGCCCGCCCGAGATCTCCACCCTGCGCGCGGCCCGGAACGGCGAGCTCGCGCTCCACTGCGGATATACCGCCGCGCGCTCCGCCGGCGCCGTGCACCGGATCGACGCCGCGCTGAAGCAGGCCTTCGCGGAAGGGCTCTATCCGGGCCCCCGGCTTCTCGCCGCCAGCCGGGACATCTGCGCCACCGGCGGGATGGCGGACTGGAACCCCTCCTATCTCAAGCTCGGCATGGAGGGGCTGGCCCTCATCGCCGACGGGCCGGACCAGATCCGCGCCGCCGTGCGCCGCTCCATCAAGGACGGCGCCGACGTGGTGAAGTGCTATGTCGGCGGCGACGCGCTCCTGCCCCATACCCCCATCGGCGACTGCACCTACACGCTTCCCGAGGTGGCGGCCCTGGTGGACGAGTCGCGCATGCGCGGCCGCATGACGGCGGCCCACGTGCGGGGGCAGCAGTCGAGCCGGGTGGCCGCGCAGGCGGGGGTGGATTCGCTCGAGCACGCCACCTATGCCGACGACGAGACCCTCCGCATGATCGCCGACAAGGGGCTCACCCTCGTGCCGGGGCTCCGCTACCTCTACTCGATCATCGAGAACGGGCCCCGCTTCGGAATCGACGAGGCGGTGATCGCGCCCAGCGGGCTCCGCGACGAGATCAAGCAAGCCGCCGACACCTATCGCCGGGCCCGCGAGCTCGGCATCCGGATGTGCCCGGGCGGCGATTTCGGGTTCGCCTGGAATCCCCACGGCGAGTACGCCAAGGACATCCAGGTCTTCGTGGACGTCATCGGCTACACCCCGCTCGAGGCCATCACCTGCGCCACTCGCAGCGGGGCGGAGCTCATGCGGATGAACGACCGCTTCGGCACGCTGCGCCCGGGCAAGCTCGCCGACCTGGTGGTGGTCGACGGCGACCCGCTCCGCGACATCTCCGTACTTCAGGACCGCGGCCGCCTGTCCGTCATGCAGGGCGGCCGCTTCGTGACCCGCAACTTCTAAAGGAGGCTCCCCATGATCACCCGTGTGCTCACCATGCTGCTGGCCGGCCTGCTGGCGCTGCCGCTGGCAGCCGAGGCCCAGAAAACGATCAAGGTCGGCATGCCCATGCCCCTCTCGGGTCCGCCCGCGCTGTTCGGCGAGCCCGCCTCCAAGGGCGCCCAGATGTTGGTGGACGAGGTCAACGCCAAGGGCGGCGTGCTCGGCGGGCGCAAGCTCGAGCTCATCGTGCGCGACTCCAAGGCGGACGCCAACGAAGCGGTGCGGGTGGCGCGCGAGCTCATCCTCAAGGACAACGTGGACTTCCTGGTGGGCACGCTCACCTCCGCGGAGGGGCCGGCGGTGTCCGTGGTGGCGAAGGAGAACAAGATCGTCTTCATCGCCCCCATCCCGAAGACCGACCAGCTCACCGCTCCCGACAAGCTCCACCCGTACGTGTTCCGCATCTCCGCCAATACCACCATGGAGGGCCGGAGCGCGGCGGAAATCGTGGCCAAGTGGCCGGTGACCCGGGTGGCGACGATGAGCTTCGACTACGCATATGGCCAGGACGTCACCAGGGCATTCGTGGAGCACCTGAAGAAGGTCAAGCCGTCGGCGCAGATCGTGGACCAGCAGTGGCCGAAGCTGGGCGAGCAGGACTACAACCCCTTCATCAATGCCCAGATGGGGAAGAAGCCCGAGGCGGTGTTCTCGTCGATCTGGGGCGGCTTCTTCGTGACCTACTCCAAGCAGGCCAAGGCGCTGGGCATGTTCGACGCGCTGAAGTACCACTTCATCGGCGTGGGGGAAGCGGGCTCGCCGGAGACCACCAAGTCCATGGGCAAGGACTACCCGGTGGGGATCTGGGGCAACTCCTACGACGCGTTTTACTGGGGCGAGACGCCGGCCCACCGTGACTACACGGCCCGGCTGGCGAAGTATCTCAAGGACGAGTACCCGTCCTCCTGGGCCATCCAGGGCTACACCGGCATGCAGTTCCTCGTCGAGGCCATCACCAAGGCCGGCAGCACCGACTCGGACAAGGTGGCCAAGGCGCTCCTCGGCCTCACCATCGACACGCCCATCGGCAAGCAGACGATCCGGGAAAAGGATCATCAGGCGAATCGCGGCCAGCTCTACGGCAAGACCGTGATGGACCCGAAGTATCCGTTCCCGATCATGAAGCCGGTGGAGTACGTCGACCCCACCAAGTTCATGGACTAGCCGCTGATCACACGGGCGATCGGATTCGGGGCGGGGCACACCCCCTTTGCTCAGTAAAGCATTCGCCGGGGGCGCGCCCCGCCCCGCCTCCGCTCGCCCTCCCGCTCGGCCTCACTCACGCACTTCATCGCTTCCCCTTCTAGATTGAAAAGCTAGATGCCGGATCCTTCCTTCGTTTTTGCGCAGTCGCTGAGCGGGCTCACGGCGGCGATGTTCCTATTCCTCATCGCGTCTGGGCTTGTCGCTGATCTTCGGGGTGTTGCGCGTGTTGAATTTTGCGCACGGCACCTTCTACATGCTGGGGGCGTACACCGCGTACCAGTTCGTGCAGTGGCTGGGGCAGGAGGGGGGGATGTTCTGGGTGGCCGCGCTGGGCGCGGCGTGCACCATCGGGCTCCTGGGCGGCATCGTGGAGCGCTTCCTCTTCCGTCACCTCTACGGCAAGGAGGAGCTCTACCAGCTCCTGTTCACCTACTCGCTGGTGCTGATCCTGGGGGACGTGGCCAAGATCATCTGGGGCACCCAGCAGAAGTCCGTGGGCCGCCCGCCCGGGCTCACCGGCTCCTTCTCCGTCTTCGGCGCCACCGTGCCGCACTACAACCTCTTCATCCTCCTGCTCGGCCCCGCCATCGCGCTCGGCTTCTGGTTCGTGCTCCAGCGGACGCGCACCGGTCGCTTCATCCGGGCCGCCGCGCTGGACCGCGAGACCCTGGGGGCCCTGGGCGTGAACGTGAGCGCGCTCTACACCGGCGTCTTCGTGCTCGCGTCGTTCCTGGGCGGCCTCGGCGGTGCCCTCATCACGCCCATGCGGGCGGTGGTCCCCGGCATGGACACCGACGTCATCGTGGACGCCTTCGTGGTGGTGGTGATCGGCGGGCTCGGGTCCTTCTGGGGCACCTTCCTGGGCGCGCTGATCTACGGCCAGGTGCTGTCCTTCGGCATCCTCTTCTTCCCCCGCTTCTCCATCTTCGCGATCTTCGCCCTCATGGCCACCGTGCTCGTCATCCGCCCCTGGGGCCTGCTCGGGAAGCCGCTGAAATGATCGTCGCCCGTCCAGCAGACGCCGCCGCGGGCGATCAATGCGGTGGGGGGGTCTGGGGGAGGAGCGGCGCCGCTCCCCCCCAGCTTCAGTCAATGATGCCGCGAATTCCCTGGGGCTTGCTCATCCTCGTCGCGGCGTTCTTCGTGCCCGCGCTCGGCTCGCGCTTCTACACCTTCCTCGCCAACGACGTGGTGATCTGGGCGCTGTTCGCCACCAGCCTCAATCTCCTCGTGGGCTATACCGGGCTCGTGTCCTTCGGCCATGCCGCCTACTTCGGGATCGGCGCCTATACCACCGGCATCCTGATGAAGAAGCTGGGCGTCACCTTCCTGCTCGCCTTTCCCGCCGCCGGCGTGGTGGCCGGGCTCTTCGCCGTCTTCTTCGGCTTCTTCTGCGTGCGCCTCACGCGTATCTACTTCGCCATGCTCACCCTCGCCTTCGCCCAGATCGTGTGGGCCATCTGCTTCAAGTGGAACGAGGTCACCGGCGGGGAGCAGGGCATGCCGGAGATCCCCTACCCCAGCTTCGACTGGGTGGAGACGGCAGCCGGGTGGCTACCGTTCCTCGGCGGGTACCGGACGTCCGACTACTTCTACTTCCTCTGCATCATCCTGGTGGCCGCGGCGCTGTGGGTGTTGCGCCGGATCGTCGGCTCGCCCTTCGGGCGCATGCTCACGACTATTCGCGAGAATCCTGAACGGGCGGAGTTTATTGGGGTGAACGTCCGGCGCTACGAGCTGGCCGCCTTCGTCCTCGCGGGCGCCTTCGCGGGCCTGGCCGGCGGATTGTTCGGCATCTTCAACCGGGGAGTCTTCCCCGACTTCGCCTACTGGACCAAGTCCTCCGAGGTGCTCATCATGACCCTCCTCGGCGGCATGGGCACCTTCGTGGGACCGAGCGTGGGCGCGGTGGTGCTCATCCTGCTCAACCAGCAGATCGTGTCCTACACGCAGTACTGGCCGCTGGTGCTGGGCAGCATCCTGGTCCTCCTCCTCTTCGTCTTCCCCGGCGGCCTCGCCGGCGCCGGCCAGGACCTCTGGCGCTGGACCCGGCGGAGGCTCGCCCGTGCTTGACGTGCGCAATGTCGCCAAGAGCTTCGACGGTTTCCAGGCGGTGGGCGGGGTGAGCCTCACGGTGGCCCCCGGCTCGATCAGCGCCATCATCGGTCCCAACGGCGCCGGGAAGACCACGCTCTTCAACCTGATCACCGGTCATCTGCGGCCCGACACCGGCCAGGTCGTCTTCAAGGGGCAGGACGTCACCGGGATCGCGCCGCACGACCTCTGCCGGCTCGGCATGGGCCGCTCCTTCCAGCGCACGAACATCTTTCCACGCCTCACCGTGTTCCAGAACGTGCAGGCCGCCTACGTGTCCCATCGCGGGCGCGGCTGGAACCTCTTCGAGCGCGTCGAGCGCCTCTACATCGACGAGACGGAGGCGATCCTCCGCGCGGTGGGCCTCCTCGACCGCGCCGGCGAGGAGTCGGGCTTTCTCTCCCACGGCGGGCAGAAGCAGCTCGAGCTGGGCATCGCGCTGGCGCTGGAGCCGGAGATCCTGCTCCTGGACGAGCCCACCGCCGGCATGTCGGCCAGCGAGACGCGCGAGTCCATCGCGCTCATCGCGCGGCTGGCCCGCGAGCGCCGCCTCACGCTGCTCTTCACCGAGCACGACATGGAGGTGGTGTTCTCCATCTCGCAGCGCATCACCGTGCTCCACCAGGGACGGGTGATCGCCGACGGCACGCCCGACGAGGTCCGGCGCGATCCCGAGGTGCGGCGCGTCTATCTCGGGGAGAAGCACGTGTGAGCGAGCCCCTGCTCCGGGTGGAGAACGTCTACACCGCCTACGGCCTGTCCCAGGTTCTCTTCGGCGTCTCCCTCGAGGTGGGGCGCGGCGAGTGCGTCTGCCTGCTGGGCCGCAACGGCGTGGGCAAGACCACCACCATGCGCAGCATCATGGGCCTCACCCCGCCCACCCAGGGCCGGGTGGAGTGGAAGGGGCGTGACGTCACGCGCCGGGCCCCCTACGAGGTGGCCAAGCTGGGCATCGGCTTCGTGCCCGAGGACCGCCGCATCTTCGCCGATCTCACGGTGTGGGAGAATCTCGACGTGGCGACCCGACGGGCGTCCGCCGGCGGCGGCTTCACCCTCGAGCGAGTCTACGAGCTCTTCCCCAATCTGGCCGAGCTGCGCGACCGGCAAGGGGGCTTCCTCTCCGGGGGTGAGCAGCAGATGCTCACCATCGCGCGTACCCTCATGGGCAATCCCGAGCTGCTCCTCCTCGACGAGCCCTCCGAGGGTCTCGCCCCGCTGGTGGTCGAGCACCTGGGAGAGCAGATCGGCCGGCTCAAGCGCGACGGGCTCACCATCCTGCTCGCCGAGCAGAACGTGGACTTCTCGCTGGCGCTGGCCGATCGTGTCTACGTGCTCGAGAAGGGGACGGTCCGCTACGAAGGCACCGCTCAGGCCTTCCGGGTCGACGAATCCATTCGCCACCAGTACCTCGCGCTCTGAGGGATAACGCCATGGAGATCGGCTGCCATCTTCCGACACAGGGGCCCCTGGCCAACGGGGAAGCGCTCACCGCCTTCTGCCGCGCCGCCGAGGCGCACCAGGTCGCCTCGCTCTGGGTGAGCGATCACGTGATCTTCCCGCGCACCGAAGCCCCCGGCTATCCGGGCGGGCGCTTCCCGCATCCTCCTGATCGCGCGTACCTTGAACCGGTGGTCGTCCTCGCCGCCGCCGCGGTGTGCACGACGAAGGCGCGGCTGGGCGCGTCCGTGTTCATCCTGGGGCACCGCCATCCCATTGTGATGGCCAAGATGCTCACCAGCATCGACGCCTTGTCCAACGGCCGCCTCATCTGCGGAGTAGGCGTGGGCTGGTGGCAGCAGGAGCTCGAGATGCTCGGCGTGCCCTTCCATCAGCGGGGCCGTCACGCGGACGAGATCCTCCGGGCCTTCAAGGTGCTGTGGTCCGAGGAGAACCCGTCGCTGGAGGGTGAGTTCTTCCGCTTCCGCGACCTCGGCTTCGCGCCCAAGCCGGTGCAGAAGCCGCACCCGCCCATCTGGGTGGGCGGGGACAGCCCCGGCGCCTTCCGCCGAGTGGTCACCCTCGGCGACGGCTGGCATGCCACCTCCAAGACGCCCGAGCAGCTCCGCGAGGCGCTGGACCGGCTCCGCGCCGCGGCGGACAAGGCCAAGCGCCCCTTCGACTCCATCGAGCTGAGCCTCCGTTTTGGGATCACCGACGCCCTGCTCGCCCAGGGCCCGCAGGCGGTGGTGGACGTGCTCGCGGAGTACAAGCGGATCGGCCTCGCCCACATCGTGCTCGAGTTCCGCCGCGACGATCTGCCCCGCATGCTCGAGATCCTCGACCTCGTCACGGGGACCATCCGGCCCGCCGTCGACGCGGCCTGAGGCCGGCCGGTTGACGGTGGCCGCCCTCTCGGCCTCCCGGCGACTCGCGCGCTTCGTCCTCGGGCTCCGCCTCGACGACGTGCCCGCGCCCGTGGTCGCCCGCGCGCGCCTGCTCGCGCTGGACACGCTCGGCAATTGCCTGGCCGCCTCCGGTGAGGCGTTCGCGCGCGCGGTGGTCGAGACGGCCGAGCGGCTCGGCGGCCCCGGGGAGAGCACCGTGATCGGGAGCGGGGTCAAGGTCGCGGCGGCCAATGCCGTGCTCGCCAACGCCACCCTCGCCCACGGCCTCGACTTCGACGATACCCGCGAGGACGCCATCGTCCACACGGGCTGCGTGGCCGTCACCGCCGCGCTCGCGATGGCGGAGGCGGCCAAGGCCTCCGGGCGCGAGGCGCTCGAGGCCGCCATTGCGGCGGTGGAGGTGATGTGCCGGATCGGCCTCGCCGTGCCCGGCGCGTTTCATGCCCGCCACTTCCATCCCACCGCTCTCACCGCCCCGTTTGCGGCCGCCGCCGCCGCCGCGCGGCTCCGGCGGCTGTCCGAGGATCAGCTCGTGCACGCCTTCGGCATCTGCGGCAGCCAGGCCGCCGGCATCATCGAGTATCTCGCCGACGGCACGTGGACCAAGCGCCTGCATCCGGGCTGGAGCGGGCACGCCGGCATCGTGGCCACCGTGCTCGCCGAGTCCGGCTTCACCGGTCCCGAGACCGTGCTGGAGGGTGCGCATGGCCTCTACTCGGCCTTTGCCGGCGGTCATGACGCGGCCCGGCTCGACGCGCTGCTCGACACGCTCGGCCGTCACTGGGAGCTGGCCGAGCTCACCTTCAAGCCCTATCCGTGCGGCTCCATTGCCCAGCCCTACATGGATTGCGCGATGCGGCTCCGCGCGCGGCACCAGCTCCGCCCCGGCGACATCCGCGCCGTGACGTGCCGCACCGCCGCCGGGCCCCTGCCCCGGCTCTGGGAGCCCCTCGCGTCGAAGCACGCGCCGCGTAACGGCTACGCCGCGAAGTTCAGCCTGCCCTATCTCGTGGCGGTCATCCTCGTGAAAGGGCGCGCGGGCCTCGCCGAGTTCGAGGATGCCGCAGTGGCCGATCCGGAAGTCCTCGCGGTGACCCGGAAGGTCACCTACGCGCTGGACTCCACCATCGACTATCCGCGCCAGTTCGTGGGCGACGTCGAGATCACCCGAACCGACGGCCAGGTGCTCCGCGAGCGCCAGGATCGTCCGCGGGGCGGACCCGACGCGCCCCTCTCGCGCGAGGAGCTCGAGGCGAAGTTCCGCGGCAATGCCGCCGCCCTGCCGCCGGCCGCCATCGAGCGCGTGATCCGGCTCGTCGATGCGCTCGATACGGGCGCGCCGCTCCCGGATCTCTTCACCGCTCTCACGCCCGCGAGGAGCTGACCATGCCCAGGCTGACCCTCTTGCTCGCCGTCCTCATCACCTTCTCTCTCCTGCCGGGCGAGGCCGGGGCCCAGACGCCCCTCGTGGAAGCGGCGAAGAAGGAGGGCAAGGTGGTGTGGTACACCTCCCTCGCGCTCCCCAGCGCGGAGAAGGTGGCCAAGCTCTTCGAAGCGGCCTATCCCGGCATCAAGGTCGAGGTGCACCGCACCGGCTCGCAGCGCATCCTCCAGCGCGTCATGCAGGAGCTTCAGGCGAACATCAAGAACGTGGACGTGATCCATACCTCGGATGCCGGCCACTTCGTGCTCCTCAAGGAGAAGAAGCTGCTCGCCCGCCACACGCCGGCGGGCGTGGACCGCTTCCCCGCCGGCTTCAAGGACAAGGACGGCTACTACTACGGGCTCCGCGCCACCGTGAACGTGATCGCCTACAACACCCAGAAGATCTCGGCCGCGGACGCGCCCAGGACCTGGAAGGACCTCCTCGATCCGAAGTGGAAGGGCCGGATGGTCACCGCGCATCCCGGCTATAGCGGCGTCATCGCCACTCACGTGCTCGCGCTCGTTCACCTCCACGGCTGGGAGTACTTCCAGGCCCTGGCGAAGAACCAGCTCATGCTGGTGCAGTCGGCGGTGGATCCCGCCGGCGTGGTGGCCTCGGGCGAGCGGCCGGTGGCGGTGAACGGGGGCGACTACACCTTCTACCAGTCGAAGAAGCAGGGCAACCCGGTGGAGATCGTGTACCCGAAGGAGGGTGTGCCGCTGGTGGTGTCCCCGAGCGCGATCGCGTCCTTCGCCCCCCACCCGAACGCGGCGCGCCTGTTCACGGACTTTGGATTCACCCGAGAGGTCCAGCAGGTGATGGCGGACAGCGAGGGCCTCTACACCGGCCACCCCGACGTGAAGTACCCCACCGACAAGCCCAAGCTCACCGACCTCAAGCTCCTCACCGCCGAGCCCGAGGAGCTGGAGAAGCGGAACGAGGAGATCAAGAAGCGCTTCGTGGAGTTCTTCGGGGCCTGAGCGGAGTGGCCGTTCCCGTCGCCGCGCCGCCCCGCTTCCAGGGCCTCGATCGCGCGTTGCCGGTCTGGGTGGCGGCCGCGCTGGTGCTGGTCTTCCTCATGGGCCTGCCGCTGGGCTGGCTGGCCTGGATGAGCGTGAGCGGCGAGGGCGGATTCACCGTCCGGCACTATTGGACTGTTTTCTCCGACCGCGCGCTGCAGCGGGCGCTGTGGAACACCGTGGTGATGGCCTTCTGGGTGGGCCTCGCCTCGGTGGCGGTGGGGGCGCCACTGGCCTGGCTCACCGCCCGCACCGATATCCCCTTCCGAGGCCTGATCCGCGCCCTCGTGCTCGCCTCCTTCGTGACGCCGCCCTTTCTCGGCGCCTTCGCGTGGGTGATGCTGGCGGGACCCAATGCGGGACTATTGAACCGGCTCTGGCGCGGCGCCACCGGCGCCGAGGCGCCGCTGCTCAATATCTTCAGCATGCCGGGGCTCATCTTCGTCGTCACCATCTACACCTTCCCCTACGTCTACATCATGGTGGCCAATACGCTCGCCCTCATCGCCTCCGACCTGGAGGAAGCGGGCGCGATTCTCGGCGCCGGGCGCTTCTGGGTGGCCCTGACGGTCACCCTCCCCATGGTCTTGCCCGCGCTGGCCAGCGGCTTCATCCTGGCCTCGCTCCAGGCGCTGGCGCTCTTCGGCTCCCCCGCCATCCTCGCCCTGCCCGCGGGCTTCCATACCGTGACCACCCAGATCTGGTCGCTCTTCCAGTTCCCGCCCAAGGTCGAGATGGCGGCCGCCTTCTCGCTCCCGCTCTTCCTCGCCACCGCGCTTCTCCTCGCCGCGCAGAAGCGCCTCCTCGGGCGGCGCGGCTACGCCGCGGTGGGCGGCAAGGGCGGCGCGCGCCGCATGATCCTGCTGGGACGCTGGCGCCTCCCCGCGCTGGCGGCCGGTCTGGCCGTGATGGCCTGCGCGATCTTCCTGCCCTACGGGATCCTCGCCAAGGCCGCCTTCTCGCGCGCCTGGGCGCAGCCCTTGACCTGGAGCAACCTCACCCTGAAGAACTTCACCTTCACCTTCTTCGAGTACAGCGCCACCCAGGCCGCCATCGTGAACACGCTCGAGCTGGGCGTGCTCACCGCCACCGTGGGGGCGGGGCTGGTGGCGCTGCTGGCCTATGTCACCAGCCGCCGCCTGGTGATCGGCCATCAGGTGGTGGCCTTTCTCGCGCTGGCCCCGGTGGTCATCCCCGGCGTGGTCCTCGCGGTGGCGCTGTTCATCGCGTATACCCGCCCGCCCTTCCTGCTCTACGGGACGCTCTGGATCCTCTTCATCGCCTATCTCACCAAGGAGATGCCGGTGGGCTACGCGCAGGCAGACGCCACCTTCCGGGGCATCCCCTCCGAGCTGGAGGACGCCGGGCGCATCCTGGGGGCGGGCCGCTTCCGTGTGCTCCGCGACGTCACCGCGCCGCTGGCCCGGAGCGGGATCATCGCCGCGTGGTGCTTCATCTTCATCGGCGTGATCCGCGAGCTCTCCGCCTCCATCATCCTCTTCACGCCCAATACGAAGGTGATGTCGGTGGTGCTCTTCGACCTCAAGGAGGAGGGCCAGTTCGGCGCCATCGCGGTCCTGGGCCTGGTCATGCTCGCGCTCACCTTCGCCACCGTGGCGCTGGTGCAGGCGGTGCTCGGTCGCGACGTGCTCGGGGCGCGCGACTGATGCCGGGCGTGAGCCTGCGCGGCCTCACCAAGCGGTACGGCGACACCGCCGCGGTGGAAGGGCTCTCCCTCGACGTCCGCCCCGGCGAGCTGGTGGCGCTGCTGGGGCCCTCCGGCTGCGGCAAGACCACCACGCTGCGGCTGGTGGCGGGCTTTCTCCAGCCGGAGGCGGGCGAGATCTGGGTGGGCGATCGCCGCCTCTCCGCGCCCGGCGCGGTGACCCCACCGGAGCGGCGGCGCATGGCCATGATCTTCCAGAGCTACGCCCTCTGGCCCCACATGACGGTGGCGCAGAACGTGGGCTACGGGCTCCGCTTCCAGCGGACGCTGGCGCGGGTCGAGCGCGCGAAGCGAGTGGCCGAGATGCTCCGCGTGGTGCAGCTCGACGGCTACGAGGGCCGCTATCCGGGCGAGCTCTCCGGCGGCCAGCAGCAGCGGGTGGCGGTGGCCCGCGCCCTCGTGGTGGAGCCCGAGATCCTGCTGCTGGACGAGCCCCTCTCGAACCTCGACGCCAATCTGCGCGAGGAGATGCGCGTGGAGATCCGGCGCCTCCACGAGGCCTTCGGTATCACCACGCTGTACGTCACCCACGATCAGGCGGAGGCGATGGTGATCTCCGACCGCATCGCGGTGATCCAGGGCGGCCGCGTCGCCCAGGTCGGCACCGCCGACGAGCTCTTCGACGCGCCCCGGAGCCGCTTCGTCGCCGAGTTCATCGGCAAGACCAATGTGGTGGATGCGGTCGCCGTCGCCCCCGACACCGTCGAGCGCGGCGGACTCCGGCTGCGGGTGGCCGCGGCCGGCCTCGTGCCGGGCGCGCGGGTGACGCTGTCGATTCGCCCGCACCTGGTCGTTCTGGTGGAGACGAGCGAGGCCGGGAGCAATGTTCTCGGGGGCACCGTGCGGCGCGCCAGCTTCCTGGGCGACGCGATCGAGTACGAGGTGGAGGTCGCGGGCTCGGACGTGATCCTGCGCGTGACGGCCCCGCCCGCTGCCGCGGCGGCGCGCCGGCGAGGCGGTCCGCGTCCGCATCGAGCCCGCCGCCTGCCTGCCCCTCGCGGACGCGGGCGAGGCCCCTTGAAGAGGGGGCGGGCGCCGGGCTACCCTCGCTAGCCAGGAGGGGGTGAGCCGATGCATTTCGGGCTCTTCATCGAGGAGGCGCGTCCCGGCCAGACCCAGACGCTGGCCTTCCGGGACGTGCTGGAGCTGGCGGACGCGGCGGAATCGTTCGGCCTGGACGGGGTGTGGCTGGGCGAGATCCACTTCAATCCCGGCCGGTCCGTGATCTCCGCCCAGATGGTCATGGCGAGCGCCATCGTCAGCCGCACGCGCCGTGTCCGGGTGGGCACCGCGGTGCAGGTCCTGCCGCTGAGCCATCCCCTGCGCATTGCGGAGGAGGCGGCCACCGTCGATCAGCTCAGCGAGGGTCGCTTCGACATGGGCATCGGCCGCAGCGGGGCGGCGCGCACCTACGATGTCCTCGGCATCCCGTACGGCGAGAGCCAGGCGCGCTTCCGCGAGTCTCTCGAGATCATCCGCGAGGCCTGGAAGGGCAAGCCCTTCAGCTACGCGGGCGACTTCTACCAGTTCGAGAACGCGGTGGTGACGCCGCGCCCGTTCCAGGAGCCGCATCCGCCGCTGCGCATGGCGGCCAATAGCCCCGAGACCTTCCCCCAGGTCGCCAAGGCGGGGCTGGCGCTGTTCGTGGGACTTCGCGACCTGGACATTCCCGAGCTGCAGGCGCAGCTGGGCAGCTACCGTGACGCCTGGAGCGAGTCCGGTCAGCCCGGCCGCGCCAGCGTCTATCTCCGCCTGCCCGTCTATGCCGGCGAGACGGAGCGCAGCGCGATGGAAGACGCCCGCGAGAGCATCACCTACTTCTTCAAGCGCCATGCCGAGCTCACCCAGGCCGGCCTCGGCCGCGCCGGAGCCGGTCCCGACGACCGGCGCTCGGCGCGCCTCGAGCGGCTCAAGCGCATGACCTACGACGAGATCTGCCGCACGCGGGTGGTGTTCGGGACGGCGCCCGCCCTCGTGGACCGACTGCGCGCGCTCCAGGAGGAGCTGGGCCTCGACGGGATCATCATCGAGCCGAATGCGGGGGGCCTCGTCCCGGCGGCGCTGGCGATGCGCAGCCTTCGCATCGTCGCCGAGCAGGTGATGCCCGCGTTCAAGTAGCGCTAGCGGGCCTGCGCCCAGGCGCGCCAGCGCGCGCCGAGAGCATCGCGCGCGGCGGGCGGCAGCGGGCCCTTCGCCACGCAGGCCGCCGCGTACTCCAGATGCTCGAGGGTGGAGTAGCCCACCAGGATGGTCGAGACCTCGGGCGAGCTCAGCGCGAAACGGATGGAAGCCTCGACCACACTGTCCACATGCCCGGCCGTCACGAGCTCCTGGAGCGAGCGGCCGCGGCGCACGTCGGCCTCGTAATCCGCGCCGCTGGCAATCGGCTCCACGGACGGCATGGCGACGGCATGGCGCGACTCGACGCCGGACAGCGCGCCGCCCGCCAGCACGCGGATGATGATGGCACCCGCGCCCGCCTTGTGAAGCCGCGGCAAGAGCCCGCCGAAATCCTGGGCCGGGAAGCCCGCCGGCACCGGCCCGGCGGCGCTCGGATTGAGCAGGTTCAGGCAGACCTGGGCGGAGTCCAGCACGCCCGCATCGATCACACGCGCCAGCGACGCGGATTCACCCAGCGCGGTGATGCCCACGAAGCGTGTCTTGCCGGCCTGACGCAGCCTGTCCAGCGCCGGCACGACCTCCTCCAGCACCTGCCTGGCGTCGAGCCCTCGGGGATGCGCCGGATCGATGAGGTTGTGAAGCTGGAGCAGATCCACGCGGTCCATCTGCAGGCGCTTGAGGCTCGCGTCGAGCGAGGCGGTGATGGCGGCGCCGAGACGGGTCTTCTCCTCGGGCGCCAGCCGTACCTTGGTGCCCACCGCGGCGGCGGGGCGCAGCGTCCTCCACACCCGGCCCAGATTCTTCTCCGACTCGCCGTCACCATAGATGGGCGCGGTGTCGAAGTAGTTGACCCCGAGCTCGAGCGCCCGGGCCACCGCGCGCTCCTGGTCGGCGGCGGCGCCGCGAGTCATCAGCCCACCCACCGCGCCCGCGCCGAACCCCAGCGCGGAGACGCGGAGGCCGGTGCGGCCGAGCGTCCGGAGCTCCATGGACGAGCCGGCGATCAGCCGCGGCCGGGGAAGACGGGGTTGTCGGTGCGGTCGATCAGCGCCGCCTCACCCTCGGTGGGGAGCTGCTCGGCGAAGTTCTGCGCCGCGTCGATGTCGCCCTCCCAGACCTCGCGCGGCAGCTCGTACAGGACCTCGATGCCGTGCCCGTTAGGATCGGCGATGTAGACGCTGTGGGTCATGCCGTGATTGACGCGCCGGAGAAAGGGCACGCCCCGGCTCTGCATGAAGGCGATCTGCTTGAGCCAGGACTCGCGGTCCGGCCACGCGACCGCGACGTGGTTGAGCCCCACCTGGCTCGGTAGCAACTTCCACTCCGCCGCGTCGTCCTTGCCGTCGGCGGCGGCCGGCACCTCCGCCAGGGCAAGGTCGTGGTGGGTGACCCCGCCCTTTTCGTCCACACCGCTGTAGAAGCGCATCTTCCACGGCCGGTTCTTGAGCTCGGCGACGCACTTGAAGCCCATGATCTCGGTCCAGAACGTGTGCGAGACCTCGAGGTCCCGCACGTTGAGGACGAGGTGGTTGACGCCACGGGGCGCGACGGCGGCGGTGGGGGCGCTGGGGACGGGCTGGGTCGACGTCGACATGGTGTCCTCCTGAGTCGTGGGCTGAATCGTGGGCTCTATCGCGGGCGTGTTCGTGGGCCGGGTCATGGCTGCCCTGTCGCTCCTGTTCCCGATCATAGCAGGGTGCAGGCCTCCTCGAAGGTCAGACGCGGGAGGCGGGGCATGACCTTGGAGGGGTCGCCGTGCCCCACGTTGCAGAGGAAATTGGACTTCACCCGCCCGTCGGGGAAGAACTCGGCGTCCACCTTGGCATTGTCGAAGCCGGACATGCCGCCGATGTCGAGCCCCAGCGCACGGGCGGCGAGCATGAAATAGGCGCCCTGCAGCGTGCCGTTCCGGAACGCGGTGGTCTGGGCGAGGGTGGCGTTGCTCTTGTAGCTGTCCGCCATCTCGGGCCGGTGGGGAAAGAGCTTGGGCAGGAGCTCATGGAAGCGCGTGTCGTAGCCGATGATGGCGGTGACCGGCGCCGCCTTGGTCTTGTCCACGTTGCCGGGCGAGAGCGCGGGCAGGAGGCGGGCCTTGGCCTCGGGGGTGCGGAGGAAGACCAGCCGCGCCGGGCAACAGTTGGCGCTGGTCGGCCCCCATTTCATCAGGTCGTAGATGGCCTGCAGCTCGGCGTCCGAGACCGGCGTGGGGAGCCAGCCGTTCTGAGTCCGCGCCTTCCGAAACAGGATGTCCAGCGCCGCGTCGTCGAGCGTCGCTCCCACGATCGGTCTCCTCTCGCCTCGTCAGGGCTCCGGTCAGGCGCTGGCCCGGGCGGCCTGCATGGCCTGCCAGACCCGTGCACTCGTGGCCGGCATGTCGAGCGCGCGGACGCCGAGTGGCGCGAGGGCATCTAGTACGGCATTCATCACCGCGGGCAGGGCGCCGACGGTCCCCGCCTCGCCGGCTCCCTTGGCGCCCAGCGGATTGAGCTTGGTCGGAACCGGATTGCTCTCGACATGCATGTCGCAGAAGTCGTCCGCCCGCGGCATGCCGTACTCCATGAAGGAGGTGGTCAGGAGCGCGCCGTTGTCGGGGTCGTAGATCACCTGCTCCATGAGCGCCTGCCCCACCCCCTGGGCGACGCCGCCGTGAATCTGCCCCTTGAGCGTGACGGGATTGATGACGGTGCCCACGTCGTCGACGATCAAGTAGCGCGCCAGGCTGACCGCGCCGGTGGCTTCGTCGATCTCCACCTCGCAGACGTGGCAGCCGTTGGGCCAGGTATCGGCGGGCGGCGAGAAGGTGCCCGTCTCGTAGAGTCCCGGCTCCAGGCCCTTGGGCAGGCTGGCGGGGACGAACGCCGTCCGCGCCACTTCCTTGAGCCCCACCGACCGGTCCGTGCCCTTCACCGCGAATCGGGCGTCTGCGAACGCGATGTCCTCCTCGGCGGCCTCCAGCATGCGGGCGGCGATCTTCCGGCCCTTGGCGATCACCTTGTCGGCGGCCATGGTGAGCGCGGTACCGCCGATGACGGTGGAGCGCGACCCCATGGTGCCCATGCCGAAGGCCACGCGGTCGGTGTCACCGTCGATGAAGCGGACGTCCTTGGGGTCGATGCCGAGGCGCTCGTGGAGGATCTGCTTGAACGTGGTCTCGTGGCCTTGCCCCTGGTTCTTGGTCCCCATGAAGATGGTGGCGCTGCCGCTGGGATTGAAGCGCACCTCGGCGAACTCGGGGCCCGGCGAGGCCGCGCGCTCGATGGCGTTCACCACCGCGAGCCCGCGCAGCCGGCCCTGACGGCGGGAGGCGTCACGCCGCGCGGCGAAGCCGGCGACGTCGGCATGCGTCGACCGCCTCGTCCATGCTCTTGCCGAACTCGCCGCAATCGTAGGTCATGCCCAGGGGCGTCTTGAAGGGCATGGCCGAGGGCGGGATGACGTTCTTCCGGCGGAGCGCCACCGGATCCAGCCCGAGCTCCCGGGCGGCGTCGTCGATGAGCCGCTCGATGACGTAGGTGGCCTCGGGGCGGCCCGCTCCCCGATAGGGCGCGGTGGAACTGGTATTGCTCAGCACGCAGGTCACGTGCGCGAAGGCGGCCGGGAAGGCGTACACGCCCACCAGGGTGAAGACATTGGAGAAGGTGGCCAGGAGGTTCCGATCCGAGGACACATAGGCCCCCACATTGGCCAGCGTGTGCACCCGGAGCCCGAGGAAGCGGCCCTCGCCATCCAGCGCCAGCTCCGCCTCGCTGACATTGTCGCGCGCGTGCTCGTCGGCCGGGATGGCCTCGCTGCGCTCGCAGGCCCACTTGACCGGCCGCCCCACGCGCCGCGCCGCCCACAGCACGAGGCGATGCTCCACGTACTGCCAGCCCTTGGTCCCGAAGCCGCCGCCCACGTCGCCCGCGATGACGCGGATCTGGTGCTCGGGGATCTGGAAGATGTTGCTGGCCAGCGCGTTCCGCACGCGGTGGGGATACTGCACGTCGGCGTAGAGCGTGTAGCGGTCCTCGCCGGGGTCATAGACGCCGAGGGCGCCGCGCGCCTCGAGGTACTGCGCGTGCACGCGGGTGATGACGTAGCGCCGGCGAATCACGTGCGGCGCCGTCGCGATGGCGGCGTCGGCGGCGGCCCGGTCGCCCGCGGTGAAGACGTTGGAGATATTGTCGGGGGACTCGTCCCAGACCCGCGGGCTGCCCGGCGCGGCCGCCGCCGCGGTGTCCGTCACCGACGGCAGCGGGTCATAGTCGACGTCCACGCGCTCGGCGGCGTCCTTGGCCTGGGCCAGGGTCTCCGCGATCACCACCGCCACCGGATCGCCGACATAGCGCACCCGCTCCGAGCTGAGGCCCTTGTGCGGCGGAGCGAACATGGGAGAGCCGTCGGGCCGGGTGCGCTTGAGCGTCATCTTCATGGTGCCGAGGCCGTCGCGGGCGAGATCGGCGCCGGTGAAGATGGCGACCACGCCCGGCATCGCGCGCGCGGCGGCGGTCTCGATGGACCGGATGCGCGCGTGGGCATGCGGCGAGCGCAGCACGACCAGGTGGACCTGGCCGGGCAGGTTGACGTCGTTGTGGAAGCGGCCCTCGCCCTTCAGCAGCCGCGCATCGTCGAAGCGCCGGATCCCCTGCCCGATCCCGTACTGCCCCATGGAGCGACGGTCTCCTTGTTCACATGTGCGGGTCAGCGTAGCTCGGCCCAATCCGTTCGATCCGCCGACCCGCCACTATACTACCTGCCGAGATACGCGTCCTGGATGCTCGACTCGGCCAGCACTTCGGCCGGCGTCCCCGTCGCCACCGTGCGACCCTCCTCCAGCACATAGACGCGGCTCGCGATCTCCAGCGCCTTGGTGACGTTCTGCTCCACGAGCAGGATGGCCACCCCCTCGCCGTGAATCGTGCGGATGATGTCGAACATCTGGTCCACCAGCGCAGGCGCCAGTCCCAGCGAGGGCTCGTCGAGCAGGAGCAGGCGGGGGCGGGCCATGAGGGCGCGGCCGATGGCCACCATCTGCTGCTGTCCGCCCGAGAGCGACCCGGCAAGCTGGCGGCGCCGCGCGCCCAGGATGGGGAAGAGCCCGAAGACGCGCTCCAGCGCGGCGTGCCGCTCGCGGCGGGCCCCCGGCCGATAGGCGCCCAGCTCCAGATTCTCCTCCACCGACATGCGCGTGAAGAGCCGCCGTCCCTCCGGCACCAGCGCGATGCCCTGGTGGCAGACACGATGGGCGGGGACGGTGGCCAGATCCAGGCCGTCGAAGGTGAGCGTCCCCCCCTGCCAGCGATGGAGCCCGGCGATGCTGTTGATGAGGGTGCTCTTGCCCGCGCCATTGGGGCCGATCACCGACACCACCTCGGCCGCGTCCACCGCGAGGGAGGCGTCCCATACCGCGGGGGCGTCGCCGTAGCCGATAGCCAGGTGGCGGGCCTCAAGCAGCATGGCGCGTCCCGAGATACACCTGCACCACGCGCGGATCGCGCAGCACCTCGCGCGGCTCGCCGGCCGCGATCACCTCCCCCTCGTTGAGCACCACCACCCGGTCCGACAGCTCCAGCACCGCCCGCATGACGTGCTCCACGAAGAGGATGGACGCGCCCTGCGCGCGGATGGCGCGGATGAGCCGCACCGCGCTGGCGATCTCACCCGGATTGAGGCCGGACAGGACCTCGTCGAGCAGGATCACGCGCGGCCGCGAGGCAAGCGCCCGCGCCAGCTCGAGGAACTTGCGCTCGTGCAGGTTCAGCTCGGCGGGGCGCGCCGCCGCGCGCCGGCCGAGACCGGTGAACGCGAGCCACTCGCGCGCCTCCGCGCGCGCCGCGCCCGCCGCGATGCGCGCGGGGCCGAAGGTGGCGGCCAGCGCCACGTTGTCCAGCACCGTCAGGTTGAAGAAGGGCCGCGGGATCTGGTAGGTGCGGGAGACACCGAGCCGCGCGATCTCGTGGGCCGAACGGCCGGTGAGGGTGATCTCGCCCAGCGCGATGCGGCCGCGGTCCGCGCCGTAGTGGCCGCTCACGAGGTTGATCAGCGTGGTCTTGCCCGAGCCGTTGGGCCCCACCAGCCCCACGATCTCGCCGCGCCCCACCACCAGGCTCACCCCCCGCAGCGCCTGGATCCCGCCGAAGGCGCGGCAGACGTCCACGCACTCGAGCGCGCCCGACGCGGTGACCGTATCCGCCGCCGGCGGCGGAACCGGCGAGGCCGGCGACTCGATCACCGGCCGGCCCGGCTCCGCGGCGGGCCGCTCGGCGGCGGCGTCAGAGACGGCGGCCGCCGGCCGGCGGTGGAGGCGCCGCCAGCCGCGCAGCGACGCAGGCACCACGCCCTCGGGGAGGAGCAGGATCACCAGGATGAGAGCCAGGGCCACCGCCGCGCGCCCGAGCACCGCGGTCTGCCCGCCGGTGAACAGATACAGCGAGGCGGTGATGATCACCGCGCCCACCATGGGTCCCAGCCAGTGGCGCGCGCCGCCCAGGATGCTCATGAGCACGACGTACAGCGGCACCGTGATCGAGAACGTCTCGCCCACCGTCACGTAGCTCACGTACACCGCGTGGATGCCGCCCGCCACGCCGGCAATCCCCGCGGACAGCGCGAAGGCGATGAGCTTGTAGCGGAAGGTGGGCACGCCCTTCACCTCCGCCACGTCCTCGTCGTCGTGGATGGCGAAGAGTCCCAGTCCCAGCCGGGACCCCGCCACCAGCTTGGCGGTGGCCACCGAGAGCACCGCCAGCGCGAGCCCGAGGAGGTACACGGTCCCGGTGGGCGAGCCCACCAGACGCGGGATGGGCACGCCGCTCAGGTAGACGCCCGGCCCTCCGTCGATGCGCGTGTTGAGCACGATGGTGGCGAGCACGAAGGTGATGGCCAGGGTGAGGAGCCCGAACAGCTCGCCGCGCAGGCGCCGCAGCCGGAAGACCACGGCGCCGATGCCCAGGGCCAGCAGGGCGGGGATCAGGCCCGCCACGGGGAGTGTCCAGAGGAAGGGCACCTTGAAGGACGCGGCGAGGGTGGCGGTGGTGTACATGCCGGCGCCGAAGAAGGCGCCGTGGCCGAAGCTGAAGTAGCCGGCGTAGCCGCTCAGGAGGCTCCAGCTCGTCGCCAGCGCCACCCAGGAAAAGATCAGATAGAGGAATGACTCGTAGAAGGCGGGGAGCCCCACGAGCGGCAGGGTCGCCAGGGCCAGGCCCACCGCGGAGAGCGCCGCGAGGGGGCGCGCGTTCACGCGCGACCGGGCCTCAGCACGAGGATGAGGATGAGCAGCGAGAAGGACACCAGCGGCGCCCACGCCGGGGTCACCACCGCCATGGTGACGGACTCGCTCACGCCGATGAGGAGGCCGGCCAGGAGCGCGCCCACGGGATTCGCCAGCCCGCCGATGATCACTACCGCGAAGACCACGCCGAGCCAGGACCAGATCTGGGCGGGGGCCAAGGTGGAGATGAGGGCGATGAAGACCCCGGCCACGCCGGCATAGGCCGCGCTCACGCCGGAGAGAAGGAACGCCTGCGCGCGGTGATTGATGCCGAAGGCGGCGGCGATCTCCGGATCCTCGGCGCTGGCCCGCAGCGCCTTGCCTACATAGGTCAGCCGCAGCCAGGCCCAGGTGGCCAGCGCCAGCCCCGTCGCGGTGAGACCGGCGAGGAGCTCGAGGGTGGGGACGAAGAGCGGGCCGATGCGGCTCGACGTGCTCGCGTACGGCGTCTCGAAGCGGCGGAAGTCCGCCGTCCAGAACCACTGGATGAGGGACTCGAGGATGACGGTGATGCCGAAGGTGACGAGCAGCGAGGTGAACTCGGTGACCCGGAAGTAGGCGAACACCGCGTGGAGCCCGACGCCCAGCGCGAAGAAGGCGGGCACGATCACGAGCGCGGCGGCCCAGGCGGGCCAGTGGAACGCGGTGCCGAGCTGATAGGTCAGATAGGCGCCCAGGAAGGCAAGCGCGAAGTGGCCGAGGTTGACCAGGCGCAGCAGGCCCCAGCTCAGGCTGAGCCCGAGCGCGAGGAGCCCGTAGAGCCCTCCCGCGAGCAGCCCCGACACGACCGACTGCCCGAGGAGGGTGACGCTCGGCACTACGGCAGATTGATGCGGGCGCCCGGCGCCGCGAACTCCCTCGGCCACACCACCAGCCACTTCCCGTCCTGCACCTGGCGCATCTTCGAGAGGTCGTCGCCGTAGTTGTTGGGGCCGTCGAAGCGCAGCTTGCCTTCCACGGTATCGACCCGGTTCTTCCGCAGCCACTGGGCCAGGACCTTGTCGTCGAGGCTCTTGGTGGCGGCGATGGCTGCCTCGAGGACCTGCCACGCGGCGAAGGACCCGGCGGCCTGGGTGTCCACCGCCGTGTACGGCAGCCCCGCCTTGGTGGCGCGCTCCTTGAACAGCGGCACCAGCCGCGCGGTGGCGGCGTCATTGGTGAACGGCGGATGCTCCTCGAAGAAGGTGTTCGACAGCGCGAGCTTGGCTTCCGGCGCGGTGACCATGGGGCCGGGGGCGGGGAAGAGGTGGAAGTGGCGCGGCGGCGAATAGTCGAGCTTCTTGAGCGCCTCGAGGAGCTGATTGCCGTCGAGCCCCAGCGCGCCCACCCAGAGGAAGTCCGGGTTGGCATCCTTCACCCGCGCGGCGATCGAGCCCCAGTCCCGCGTGCCGAACTCGTACTCGAGGTAGAGCAGGACTTTCAGTCCGCGCTTCTCGGCCACTTCGCGGGCGCCGTTGGACTGGTACTGGGCGGAGGGAAACTTGCTGGTGACGATGGCCACCGTCTTGGGCGGGGTCTTGGTGGTGGCCAGGCCGTCGAACACCATGCCGGGGACCGTCTTCTGCGGCTCGGGCCCGAAGGGCGCGACCGGGAAGTGCATCTCGTAGGTGGCCAGGTGCGGCATGCCGAAGCTGTGGTGGATGATCATCTTCTGGTAGCGCTGGGCCACGCCCATGGCAGCGAGGATGCCGCTGGTGGCGTAGGGCCCCATGATGAGGTCCACCTTGTCCACGGTGATGAGCTTCTCGTAGAGGCTGCGCGTGACGTCGGGCTTGGACTGATCGTCGAACAGCACCCACTCCACCGGCCGGCCCAGAAGACCCGTACCCCGATTGAGCTGCTCCACGTAGATCTCGCCCGCGATCTTGTGGATGAGGGCGGTGGGCGCGAGCGGCCCGGTCAGCGCCAAGGTGCTGCCGATCCGGATCGGCGGGCCCGCGGGCGCCGCCGCGGCCGGCAGCGCCGCGCCGACGAGCGCGAGCGCGGCCACGAGGGCGGTGAGACGACGCGTCAACCCACGGGTCTTGGGCATGTCGGCCTCCACGGTGAGGAGCGAACGTGAGCTGTCGGTCGCCGAATGCTGCGGACATTACCGACCGCCTCTGGCAATGTCAACCGGCCCCGCGGCCCCTGGAAACGGTGGTAATCTCGCCCCATGGCGACGACATTCATTCTCACCTGCCCCTGCTGCAATGGCCGCCTGACCATCGACCCCACCCTCGAGGCGGTGATCGCCCACGAGGAGGCGCCCCGGCCCCGGTCCGGGCTCGACCTCGGCGGCGCGCTCTCGACCCTCAAGGGCGCGGCGGCCCGGCGCGAGGAGCTCTTCAAAGAGCAGATGAAAGCCGAGCAGAACAAGGGCAAGATCCTCGACAAGAAGTTCCAGGAGAGCATCAAGAAGGCCAAGGACATGCCGGACAAGCCAATCAATCCGATGGACATGGACTGAGAGGTTGGCCGGTGCAGACCTGACCGGCACCCTCCTCAAGCGCGTCAGCCGGTCTTTCTACCTCTCCCTGGCGGTGTTGCCGCGGGAGATCCGTTCCACCGTCGGCCTGGCCTATCTCTTCGCCCGCGCCGCCGACACCATCGCCGACACGCGGCTGCTTCCGCGCGCGCAGCGGCTCTTGCACCTGGCGGCCTTCCGCGAGGAATTCGACACCCCCGGTCCCGCCCGCCTCGAGGCCCTGCGGCAAGCCCTGCTGCACGCCCGGCCGCAGGCCGCGCCGAACGACATGGTCGGCGCCACCCGCGCGAGTCAGGCGCCGGAGGCCGAGCGCGCGCTCCTGGAGCGGCTGCCGGACTGCTTCGCTGCCTATCGCGCGCTCCCGCCCGCCGACGCCGCCCGCGTGCGCCGCGTGCTGGGCATTCTCGTCGAGGGAATGCAGGAGGACCTCACCCGCTTTCCGGGCGAGGACGCGAGCGGGCTCGCCGCGCTGGAAACCCGCGCGGAGCTGGACCGCTACACCTATCTCGTGGCCGGTTGCGTGGGGGAGTTCTGGACCGAGATCCACGTCGCCCATCGGCCCCGGCTCCGCCACTGGGATCCCCCGAAGATGGCGGCGCTCGGGGTGCGCTTCGGCAAGGGCCTCCAGCTCACCAACGTGCTGCGCGACATTCCGCGCGACCTGCGCCAGGGCCGCTGCTATCTGCCGAGCCGCGACCTGGCGCTCCTGGGGCTCGAGCCGCGCGATCTCCTCGACCCCGCCGCGGGCCCGGCGCTCCGGCCCCTGCTCGTCGAGCTGCTCAACGTGGCGCTCGACCACTACGAGGCCGGCTGGCAGTACACCTTCGCCATTCCTCGCGGGGAGACGCGCATGCGCCTGGCCTGCGCCTGGCCGCTCCTCATCGGGCTGCGCACCCTCGACCTCCTCGCGCGCACGCCCAACTGGCTCGACCCCGCGGTGGTGCTCAAGGTCCCGCGCGTCCGGGTGTACGGCATGCTCGCGCGCTCGCTCGGCACGGTCTGGTCCACGCGCGCGCTCGGCCGGCAGGCGCGGCGGCTCCGCGCGCGGATCACGCGGGCTCCGGAGGGCTCCGCGCGGTGAGTGCCTAGCAGGGCTGCGGCAAAACTCGCCGGCTAGGGCCGGATGGCGCGGTAGGTCTCGGGCGCGTACCGCGCGAACAGCGCCGCCACCGCCACCAGCAGCACGGCCGTCGCGCCCAGCGTGGCCTCGGCGCCGGCGAGATCGGTGGCGAGCCCCAGCGCCACCGGGCCCACGACATAGCCCAGGTCCGAGAGCATGCGGTAGGTGCTCATGGCGGCCGCGTTCATGCCGGGCGGCGCCACGTCCGCCGCGTACGAGGCCGGCGCCGCGCCGCCCACGCCCGCGGCCACGCTCCACGCGATACAACCGGCGAGAAACCATGCGTACGTCGGGGCCAGCAGGAAGAGGACTAGGGAGACGCCGGAGATCACGGTGGCCGGCACGATCACCGTCTTGCGCCCGTAGCGGTCCGCCAGCACGCCGGAGGGATAGGCCAGCGCGAGCCCCACGATGCTGGCCACCGCCAGGCCGAAGCCGATCCGGTCGGCGGAGAGCCCCAGCCGGTCATGGGCGAGGATCGGGATCACGTTGAAGAGCCCACCGGTGCGCGCCACCGCCCCCATGAAGCTGGTGAGGCACACGAGCACGAAGCCGACCTGGCCGGTGAGGAGCCGCATCTGGGTGACGAATGGCGGCAGCGCGGCGGCGGGATCGGAGAGGGGATCGGCGGCGCCGCGCAGGCCGCGCGTCTCCGGGATGCTGAAGAAGGCCAGCGCGGCGGCCACCGTCCCCGCCACGGCATAGGCCACGAAGGGCGCGGGCAGGCCGAAGTGCTCGGCAAGGAGGCCGCCCGGCAGCGGGCCCACGCTCACCGCGAAGAGAAACGTGCCCTGGTACACCGCCATCACCCGCCCGCGCTCGGCGGGGGCGGTGATGTCGGCAAGGACGATCTGCCCCGTGTTGACCACGAAGGCCGCGCCCGCCCCTGCAATGAAGCGCGCCAGCACGAAGGTGGCGAAGTCCGGCGCGACGGCGCAGAGGAGATTGCCGGCGGCGGTGATGAGCCCGCCCAGCGCCAGCACGTTGCGTCGGCCGAGTCGGTCCGCGAGCTGTCCGGCGGGCAGGGCGATGAGGAAGCGCGCGAGGCCGTACACTGCGATGGCGACGCCGATGGCCGACTGGAGGACGTCGAAGGAGCGGGCGTACAGCGCGATCACCGGCACGATGCTCCCGAAGCCGAGCTGGTTGACCGCGATGAGCGCGCACATCCAAATCAGGATACGATTGCGGCCGGGGGCGGGCATGACCGCTACCCTGTATGAAGGAAAAAGGAGGCCATGGCAATGGGATACGGCTTCGCGCTCTTCGCCGCCACACCCCCCGAGGTGATTCGCGCGTCCGCGCGCGAAGCGGAGGCCCTGGGTTACGATTCCTTCTGGGTCAATCACCCGGGCGCCGTCGACGGGCTGGCGTCCCTCGCCGCTGCCGCGAAGGCGACAACACGCATCGCGCTGGGCATCGGCGTCATCCCGCTGCACACGCGCGGCCCCGAGAGCATCGTCGAGGGCGTGAAGGCGCAGGCCTTGCCGCTGGATCGCCTTCTGCTCGGCGTGGGGAGCCCGAATCCCGCGTCCCTCACCCGCGTGCGCGACGGCGTCGCCGCCCTGCGCGCGGGCCTCAAGACGCGTGTCGTGGTGGCCGCGCTGGGCCCCAAGATGTGTCACCTCGCCGGCGAGGTCGCCGACGGCGTGCTCTTCAACTGGCTGACGCCGGCGTTTGCCCGGCGCGCCGCCGAGTGGGTGCGCGCGGGCGCCACCGCGGCGGGGCGCAAGCCTCCCACCCTCTACGCGTATGTGCGGGTCGCGCTGGGCCCCGCCGCCATCGAGCGGCTCGGAGAGGAAGGCGCCCGCTACGCCGGCATTCCCGCCTACGCCGCCCACTTCGAGCGCATGGGCGTGAAGCCGGTGGACACGTGTATCGCCGCGATGACGCCGGACGCCATTCCCCGGGCGCTGGAGGCCTGGAAGGGCGCGGTGGACGAGGTGGTGCTCCGCGCCATCACCGCGAAGGACACCGTGGAGGAAAACCTCGCGCTGGTGCGCGCGGCGATGGCGAAGCAGTCGTGAAGGACGGCCGCATTCACCAGGCGCCGTGAGCCGGACCGTCCCCTTCGTCCAGGCGGACATCTTCACCACGCGCCCCTTCGCGGGAAATCCCGCCGGCGCCATCCTCGACGCCGACGGCCTCACGGAGGGGGAGATGCGCGCGCTCGCGGTGGAGCTGCGGCTCCCCGGCCTGGCTTTCGTCACCCGCCCCACGGGGCCGGGGGCGGAGTTCCGCCTCCGCTTTCTCACGCCCGCCCGTGAGGTGACCTACTCCGGGCACACCACGCTGGGCGCCGTCCATACCCTGCTGGAAGCCGGCCGCATCCAGCCGGGCGCCACGCGCTTCGAGACGGGAGCGGGGATCGTGGCGGTGACGGTGGAGACGGCCGGGGACGACACCGTGATGTGGCTGGCGCCGCCGCTGGCGCCTCTTCGCCCGCCCGCGGCGCCGCTCGAGCCCCTGCTGTCCGCGCTCGGGCTCGCGCGCGAGGACCTGGGCGCCTGGGCCGCGCCCGCGGTCACCGGCGACACGGATCTGCTCCTCCCCATCGCGGGCCTGGGCCCGCTGCGCGCGCTCCGTCCCGACCTGCCGACCCTCGGGGCCGTGGCGGAGGCGCGGGGCCTGCGCGGCACCTGCGTGGTTTCTCGCGAGACGGTGGAGCCGGGCTCGGGCACGCACTGCCGCGTCTTCGTCCCGCATTTCGGCGTGCCCGAGGACATCGTGACCGGCTCGGTGCATTCGCCGATGGGGCTCTGGCTCGCGGAGGCGGGGGCCCTCCTCCTCGCCGCGGGGCGGGCCGCCTTCACCGCGGAGCAAGGCGACACGCTGGGACGGCCGGGGCGCCTGCGTGTGGAGGTAGAGGGAGCCGGCGGCGCGGCGCCGCAGGTCCGGGTGGGCGGCTCCGCGGTCACCGTGCTGAGCGGAAGCCTCCGCCTGCCCTGACGTCGCGCCGACTAGTCCGGGGCCGGCAGCCCCAGCAAGGCCGCGGGATCCACACGCGCGCGCTTGAGCTGCACCTGGAAGTGCAGATGCGGACCGGTGGCGCGGCCGGTGGAACCCACCCCCCCGAGCGTCTCGCCGCGCGCGATCACGCTGCCTTCGGCCACGTCCACGCGGTCGAGGTGCATGTAGAGCGTGTACAGCCCGAGCCCGTGGTCGAGCATCACCAGCCGGCCCCCGAAGAAGAAGTCGCCCACCAGGACCACGCGCCCGCGATTGCTCGCCACCACCGGTGTGCCGCGCTCCGCCGCCCAGTCGGTGCCGGCATGCGGCCGGCGCGGCTGCCCATTGATGATGCGGCGGGAGCCGAAGCCCGACCCCGCGCTCTCCACCGCGAGCGGCATGGTGAAGCGGCCCTGCCAGAGGCGCTCCGGCGTGACGGTGTCGTAGAGCGTACGGAGCCGGACCGCCTCCGCCTCGGCACGCCGCTCCGTCTCGGGGTCGAGGTCCACCATCGGGGTGGGCAGGGTGAGCCGCTGCACGGGGAACGCGCGAGCCCGCACGGTGAGGGACCCGTTCAGCGTGCGCGCGGTGCCGTCCGCCCCGATCACGCCCACGCGCCAGGGCTGCTTCCCCGCGCGCGTCTCGAGGTCGATGCCCGCGACCGCGGCCCAGCCCTCGCCGTAGGGGAAGAAGACCAGCGGCAGGCCGCCCAGGCTTCCGTCGACCTCGCGCGCCCCCTGGGCGCCGGAGACGTGCACGAGCGCCATGTCGCCCTGGCGGGGGGACGGCGGGGTCACGGAAACCGCCAGGGACGCGGGACGGGACGCCGGCTCCGCTGACGCGGGCCAGGGGGCGAGGAGCAACAGGATGAGGGAGAGGACGGCGCGCGAGGCCACCGGATGATTGTACGTGCGGGCGCCGGCGGAGGCGCGGAGCGCGATCAGGACGGGTCGGGGCGCTGCTGGCGCAGGAACTGCTCGATCTCGGCCACGAGGTCGCCGGAGGGCGGCAGCTCGTCGCGCGTCTCCGGTGCGGCCGGCGGCTCCTCGTCGCCCTCCTCCGGCTTCTTCCGCTCGAGCTTCTTGATGTACTCCGCGATCTTCGCGTTCTGCGAGACGATCTCCTCGAGGTTCTGCTCGAACTGCTTGGTCGACTCCTCGAGGTCCGAGAGATCCGCCTCGGTGTTGAGGAGCGAGAGCACGCGCCGCACCAGCGCCATGGAGGCCTTGGGGTTCTCGATGCCGGAGATGTAGTGCGGCACGTTCGCCCACAGGCTCGCGGTGGGCACGTCCTGTTCGCGGCACAGCGTGTTGAGCACGCCCACGATGCCGGTGGGCCCCTCGTAACGGGTGGGCCGGATGCCCAGGCGGGCGGCGAGCTCGGGGTCGAAGGCGCTCCCCACCAGCCGAACCGGACGCGTGTGCGATACCTCGGCGAGCAGCGCCCCCAGCGTGAGGACCAGCGACGCGCCGGAGCGGCGGGCCAGCTCGAGGAGCGCGCCGCAGTACGTGCGCCACTTGAGGTGGGGCTCCACCGCCACGCCCACGATGATGTCGCGGTCCAGCGAGTCCGGCTGCGCGAGCGAGAACTCGGTGGACGGCCAGATCACTTCCCGCTCGGTGCGCGAGCCCGCCTTGAAGCGGACGTAAGGACGGGAGAGCCCGAAGTGGTAGAACTCCTCGGGATCGATGCTGGCGAACGGGCGCGAGGGCCACAGCTGCCCGAGATAGCGCGCGGCACCCGTCGCGGATTCCGCCGCATCGTTCCAGCCCGCGAAGGCCAGGATGAGGATGGGCCGTCGCAACCCGGCCGGTTCTTCGTGTATCGTCAGCGCGTCGGTCACGTTGGCAGGTTGTCCCTTCGGGTCGCGAGCCGCCTTCCTCGTCGAGGATGCCCGAGAAGGGGGAGACCCGCAAGGATAAAAGCGCGTGGGCGGGCGGCCGAGCGCGCCCGCATTCAGTTGACGCCCTCCAGGCGCGCTCGGTATCATACGCTGGCAGTGGCATCGCCACCCGAGCAGTCCCACAGGAGGCTGTGATGAATTGCGCTCGCATCGTCAGGTCGGCTCTCGTCGTCGCCGTACTCGCCGTCACCGGCGGCTGCGCCAGCTCCGAGCAGTGGGCGGAGTGGCGGTCTCACAATACCCACTTCGCGTCGGATCGGCACATGGGGTTCTCGATGCGCAACAACATGGAGGGCAACAATCCGAAGGTCACGCGCGCGGACATGGACCTGGCGCCGCGCGAGAACTGGTGGGGCAAGGTGATTACCGTTCGGCCCGACCAGATCTTTGAGAACTAGGCGATAGCGGGCCTCATGGCTCGCTGGGTGGCGGTTGCCCTCTTCGCGGTGGCGGTGGGCGTGGCGACCGCCCCCGCTCCCGCGGCATCGCAGCCTCCGGTGGAGGCGGTGAGCGAGAAGCTCATCCCGCTGGAGCGCTACTCGACGCCCAAGGGCCAGGCCCTGGCCCGCGCGCATCAGCTCCGCCTGTACAAGTTCTCCGAGCACATCTGGGGATGTCTCCCGTGGCTCGACGTCCAGAAGCAGAGCATCGGCTTCCAGCGCCCCAAGGGCGCGCCCGGCGACGACCGCTACTTCTCCACGTGGATCCTCATTCCCCAGGCGGAAAATCCGCAGTTCGCCGCGCAGCCCCAGACCCGGCGGATGTCGGCGATGTTCTCCCGCTACGGCGTGGATCTGCTCCGCCGCATGGCGAGCGTCCACGACGTGCTGGCGGACAGCAACGTGCACGGCTTCTCGGTGGTCCTGAGCTGGCTCAAGCCGGGGACGTCACGGCCGGGTGCCCAGCCCGTGAACGAGAGCCTGGCCGCCTTCATCGACAAGACCACCGGCCTCGACTACCTCGAGCGGCGGATTCCCCACGCGGACTTCGCTCGGCGCATGCGGGTGGTGGGCTTCGACGGCCAGACCGACCTCGGCCCCCAGGTGCTGGAACTCTGGGACGACGACTTCGCCGCCACCTTCAAGCTGCCGAACTACGAGCCTCCCGCCGGCGTCACCTGCTGACGCCGGCGCCCGGCTCGTCGCCCGACTCCCCCGCGCCTACCGCCCCTCCACGAGCATGAGCGGGGTCGTCGCCAGGGGGCCCCCGGGTGTGCCCATCACCGCCAGCCAGCGGGCACGATGGGCGGTCCTTTCCGGCGAAGGCGAGTTCATGGGCTCCGTCTATACTACGAAGAGGGCGTGGTTTGACAGTCCCCGGAGGTTCCGCTAGCATGACGTGCAAGTGCGCCACTGGCTAGGGAAAATGAAACGACCCATCCGTCAGAAGACGCAGTTCTCCCTCGTCTACGTCCTGATCGCCGCCGTCGTTTTGTCCGTGGTCCAGAGCTGGCTCGTCTCGCCGCAAACGGTCGAGATCCCGATGAGCCGCTTCCTGACCTTGCTGCGCGAGGACAAGATCGACCGCGTCAACGTCACCGACAAGGAGATCCAGGGCACCCTCAAGCCCGGCGCCCTCCCCGCCCAGGCCCCGCGACCGGGAGACCGCGTGCGCACCTTCTTCGGCGCCGAGCCCGGCCCCACCGTGTTCCGGACCACGCGCATCCCCATGGTGGACGACTCCACCCTGGTGAAGGAGCTCGAGCAGCATAAGGTCGAGTTCGCCGGGCGTATCGAGAACACCTTCTGGCGTGATCTCCTCTTCGGCTGGGTACTGCCGCTGGGCGTGATGGCGGGCATCTGGATCTTCCTCATGCGCCGCATCGGCGGGGGGCCCACCCAGGCGCTCTCCTTCGGGCGCTCCAAGGCCAAGATCTACGATCGCCGCGAGCTCAAGACCACCTTCGCGGACGTGGCCGGCGTGGACGAGGCCAAGGCCGAGCTGATCGAGGTGGTGGACTTCCTCAAGAATCCGAAGAAGTACCAGCGGCTCGGCGGGCGCATCCCCAAGGGCGTGCTCCTGGTGGGGCCGCCGGGCACGGGCAAGACCTTGCTCGCGCGCGCGGTGGCGGGCGAGGCCGACGTGCCCTTCTTCTTCCTTTCCGGCTCCGAGTTCGTGGAGATGTTCGTGGGCGTGGGCGCGGCGCGGGTGCGCGACCTCTTCGAGCAGGCCAAGGAGAAGGCGCCCTGCATCATCTTCATCGACGAGCTGGACGCCATCGGGAAGTCGCGCGCGGGGGCCACCGGGCTGATGGGCGGCCACGACGAGCGCGAGCAGACGCTCAACCAGATCCTGGCCGAGATGGACGGCTTCGACTCCTCCAAGGGCGTCATCATCATGGCCGCCACCAACCGGCCCGAGGTCCTCGACGCCGCGCTGCTGAGGGCCGGGCGCTTCGATCGGCAGGTGGTGGTGGACCGGCCCGACGTCAAGGGACGCGAGGCCATCCTCCGCGTGCACGCGCGCAACGTGCAGCTCGCCCCCGAGGTGGATCTCCGCGTGCTGGCCGCCCGCACCCCCGGCATGGCCGGCGCGGACCTCGCCAACCTCATCAACGAAGCCGCCCTCCTCGCCGCGCGCAAGGGGAAGAACGCGGTGGAGATGGCCGACCTGGAGGAGGCGGTGGACCGGGTCATCGGCGGGCTCGAGCGACGGAGCCGCGTGCTCTCCGAGAAGGAGCGCGACATCGTCGCCCATCACGAGATCGGCCACGCCCTGGTGGCGACGTCCCTGCCCAATGCCGACCCCGTGCACAAGGTCACGATCATTCCGCGCGGGGTGGGGGCCCTCGGCGCGACCTATCAGCTGCCCCTGGAGGACCGCTATCTCCTCACCCGGAGCGAGCTGGAGGACCGCATCGCGGTGCTCCTGGGCGGCCGTGCGGCGGAGGAGGTCGTCTACGGCGAAGTCTCCACCGGCGCCCACAACGACCTCGAGCGCTCGACCGAGATGGCGCGCCTCATGGTGATGCAGTACGGGATGTCGGACAAGCTGGGTCCCCTCACCTTCGGGGGAGGCCAGCAATCCCTCTTCCTCAAGGGCAACGGGATCTCGGTCGAACGCGACTTCGGAGAGGACACCGCGCGGACCATCGATGAGGAGGTTCGCTCCATCGTGGACCGCATGTACGATCGCGTGCGCGGCCTCATGATGGCGAAGAAGGCGGTGCTGGTGGCCGCCGCGGTGGAGCTCAAGCAGCGCGAAACCATCGAGGGCGACCGGCTCCGCCAGCTCCTGGCCGGGACCGCGGAGGAGGTGGCGCGATGATCTCGATGCGGCGCAGGACCATCCTCTTCCTCGTCGTCGTCGCGGGCGCGCTCGGCGCCTTCGCGGGTGGCTGGGGCGCCCTCGCGAGCGGCTGGAACAACCGGGCGGCTTCGGACGAGCAGCCGGCGCCCCCCTCGCAGCTCCGTTCCCCTGCCACCGCGCCGGGGCGCCTCGTGCAAGCGGCGCTGCCCCTCACCGCGGGGAGCTTCGCCCAGGTGGCGGAGACGGTGGGGCCCGCCGTGGTCAACATCAATACCGTGACCGCGCGCGGGGGGGGCGGGCGCACGCCGGTGGAGGAGTTCTTCGGCGAGGAGTTCTTCCGCCGCTTCTTCGGCGAGGTGCCCGAGCGCGAGCAGCAGCAGCGGAGCCTGGGCTCCGGCGTCATCGTGGACGCCTCCGGCATCGCACTGACCAATGCCCACGTGGTGGAACGGGCCACCGACATCGAGGTGGTCACCTCCGACGGCAAGAAGCACAAGGCCAAGCTGGTGGGCACCGACCGCAAGACCGATGTCGCCGTGCTCCGGCTCCAGGGCGGCGGGCCCTACCCCGCCGCGCCCCTGGGCGACTCCGACAAGATCAAGGTCGGCGACTGGGTGGTGGCCATCGGCTCGCCCTTCGGGCTGCAGCAGACGGTGACCGCGGGCATCATCAGCGCCAAGGGGCGCTCCATCGGCCAGGGCGGGCCCTTCGACGACTTCCTCCAGACCGACGCCGCCATCAATCCCGGCAACTCCGGCGGCCCGCTCGTGAACATGGCGGGCGAGGTGGTCGGGATCAACAGTGCCATCCTCTCGCGCTCGGGCGGCAATGTCGGCATCGGCTTCGCCATCCCCGCCAACATGGCCCGGCGCATCTACACCGAGCTGGTGGCCAAGGGCAAGATCACGCGGGGCTGGCTCGGTGTGTCCATCCAGCCGCTCACCCCCGAGCTGGCCAAGGGCTTCGGGCTGAAGGAGCCCAAGGGCGTGCTCCTCTCCGACGTCATCTCCGACAGCCCCGCGGAGCGCGCGGGGCTTCAGGCCGGCGACATCATCATCGAGTTCGACGGCAAGAAGGTGGAAAACCCCGGCGACCTCCAGAAGGTCGTCACCAACACCACCCCCGGCAAGGGCGTGCCCCTCAGCCTCTGGCGGGACAAGGCCTCGAAGACCGTCGAGATCCGCATCGGCGAGACGCCGGACGAGAGCGTGGCGCTCAGGTCGAACAAGCCGGGACGCAGCCTGCTCGGGCTCGAGGTGCGCCCGATCACGCCGGAGATCGCCCGGCAGCTCAACCTCCGCAATCCGGAGGGCGTGGTGGTGGTACGCGTGGACGAGGACAGCCCCGCCGCCGAGGCCGGGCTGCAACGAGGCGACGTGATCCGCGAAGTCAATCGCCAGCGGGTGCGCACCCTCTCGGAGTACGAGCGCCTCATCAAGGACCTGAAGGAGGGCGACCGCATCACCGTGCTCCTCCAGCGTGGGGCGCAGGCCCTCTACGTGGCCTTCACGGTGGCCCGGGGCTGATGGGGGAGCGCCCCGGCACCACGCGGCTGCGGACCCTCGTCGGAAATCACGCTCGGCTGGCCCCCATCGCGCGACTCCTCGGGGCCTCGGTCCTCGAGGTGGAGGACGGACGGGTCGTCATCGAGTTCGAGGTGCGCGAGGAGTTCAAGCATCCGGGCGGCGCCGTCCAGGGCGGCATCGTCACCGCCTACGCCGATTTGTGCATGGCGCTGGCGGCCCACACCCACTTCGAGCACGGCCAGCACATGTCCACCTCCTCGCTCACGGTGAATTTCCTGGCCCCCGTCACCGCCGGCCCCGTGATCGGCGAGGGCACGGTGGTGAAGAAGGGACGCTCCGTGGTCTTCATGGAGGGCATCCTCCGGGACCGCGGGGGCAACGAGTATGCGCACGCCACCTCCGTGGGCTCCGTTCGCGCTGTCGTTGCCGAGACCGCCTAGTCCCCGCGCCCGCTGCACCTCCCCAAACACCTGCTAAACTAACGGTGAGGCGGCGCTCCGACGGGCCGCAGGACCCGGGGCGCCGCTTCCATGTCCAAGCCCATGGAATTCAAGGACTACTACAAGATCCTCGGCGTCGCGCGGACGGCCGACGACAAGGCCATCAAGACGGCCTATCGGGCGCTCGCCCGCAAGTACCATCCCGACGTCAACAAGGGCTCGGCCACCAAGTTCCAGGAGGTCAACGAGGCCTACGAGGTGCTCTCCGATCCCGAGAAACGCCGGCGCTACGACACGCTCGGCTCCGACTGGCAGCGGCACGCGGAGGCGGGCGCGCGGCCCCCGGGGGGCGCCGGTGAGGTGCGCTTCGAGACCGGCGGCGACCTCGGCGGGTTCTCCGACTTCTTCCAGAGCATATTCGGGAACTTCTCCAGGGGCGGCGGGCCCGGGAGCGCCGGGCCACGGACGGGAGGTCGCGTGCGCGACTTCCGGCGCGGGGGCCTGGGCGACTTCGATCTCGGCGATCTGGGCGACCTCGGCGGGCCCGGCGTCGCGGAGCCGGGAGGCGACGCCGAGGGCCCGATCGAGCTGTCCCTCGAGGAGGCGTTCGCGGGCGTGCGCAAGCCCATCGCGCTCGAGCTGGACGAGGCCTGCCCGGTCTGCGGCGGCTCCGGGCACGTGAACCGCAAGCCCTGCGCATCCTGCCGCGGCACCGGCTGGGCCAAGGGCCAGCGCCGGCTCGAAGTCAAGATCCCCGCCGGCGTGGACACCGGCGCGCGCATCCGCGTGGCCGGTGAAGGGCCCGCGCGCGCGGGCGGCGGCAAGTCCGATCTCTATCTGCGCGTGACGGTCAAGCCCCACGACCGCATCGAGCGCAAGGGCGACGACCTCCACGTGGATCTTCCGGTGTCGTTCGTGGACGCCGCCCTGGGCGCGGAGATCTCGGTCCCGACGCTGAAGGGCCATGTCTCGATGAAGATCCCGCCGGAGACGTCGAGCGGCCGGGTCTTCCGCATCCCCGGCTACGGCATGCCGCATCTCAAGGGCGGCGGCGCCGGCGACCAGTTCGTCCGCGTGCAGGTGACGGTCCCCGCGGGTCTCACCGCGAAAGAGCAAGAGTTATTGGCGGAGCTCAGACAGCTACGCCAGGAGAAGACATGATGCGGTTCGATAAGCTGACCGTGAAGGCGCAGGAGGCGGTGCAGGCGGCCCAGTCGCTGGCCGACCAGGGCAATCACCAGGCGCTGGAGCCCGAGCACGTCCTGCTCGCACTGATCCAGCAGCAGGAGGGTGTGGTCGGGCCGCTCCTGGCCAAGCTCGGCGCGCGCCCGGAGGCCATCGTCCGGCAGGTGCAGGCCGAGCTCGACAAGCTGCCGAAGGTGTCGGGCGGCGGGCGCCAGTATATCGGCCCGCGCCTGGAGAAGGCGCTGGGGGTGGCGTGGGACGAGGCGCAGCGCCTCAAGGACGAGTACTGCTCCACCGAGCACCTCCTCATCGGCATCGCCCAGGAGAAGACGGGCGCCGCCGCGCGGATGCTCGCCGCGCAGGGCGTGACGCCGGAGGCGATCTACCGCGCGCTCGTGGATGTGCGCGGCACGCAGCGGGTCACCGACCAGAATCCCGAGGAAAAGTACCAGGCACTCCAGCGCTATTCCAAGGACCTCACCGAGCTGGCCCGCATCGGCAAGCTCGATCCCGTCATCGGAAGAGATGAAGAAATCCGTCGGGTAGTCCAGGTGCTCTCGCGCCGCACCAAGAACAACCCCGTCCTCATCGGCGAGCCCGGCGTGGGCAAGACCGCCATCGTGGAGGGTCTGGCCCAGCGCATCGTGGCCGGGGACATCCCCGAGGGGCTGAAGAACAAGCGCCTGGTCTCCCTCGACATCGGCTCCATGGTCGCGGGCTCCAAGTACCGCGGCGAGTTCGAGGATCGGCTCAAGGCCGTGCTCCGCGAGATCACCGAGGCCAACGGCGAGATCATCTGCTTCATCGACGAGCTGCACACGCTGGTGGGCGCGGGCGCCGCCGAGGGGGCGGTGGACGCCGCCAACATGCTCAAGCCGGCGCTGGCCCGCGGGGACCTGCGCTGCGTGGGCGCGACCACGCTGGACGAGTACCGCAAGCATATCGAGAAGGACCCCGCGCTGGAGCGGCGCTTCCAGCCCGTCCTCGTGAAGGAGCCCTCCGTCGAGGACACCATCGCCATCCTCCGCGGCCTCAAGGAGAAGTACGAGGTCCACCACAAGGTGAAGATCAAGGACGCGGCGCTGGTGGCGGCGGCGGTGCTCTCGCACCGCTACATCGCCGACCGCTTCCTGCCCGACAAGGCCATCGATCTGGTGGACGAGGCGGCCTCCCGCCTCCGGATCGAGATCGACTCCCTGCCCGTCGAGATCGACGAGATCGAGCGGCGCATCATGCAGCTCGGCATCGAGCGGGTGTCGGTGGCGCGGGAAACCGACCCGATGTCGCGGGAGCGGCTGGCCCGCATCGATACCGAGCTGGCCGAGCTGAAGGAGAAGTCGACCGCCCTCAAGGCGCAGTGGAGCGCGGAGAAGGCCGCCATCCTGGCCATCAGCAAGACCAAGGAAGAGGCGGAGGCCGCGCGGCTGGCCATGGCCGACGCCGAGCGGCGGGGCGACCTTCAGAAGGCGGCCGAGCTGCGCTACGGCACTCTCCACGAGCTGGACCGGCGCCTCGAGGCCGAGAACGCGCGGCTGGCCGAGCTCCGCAAGGGCGGCAAGATGCTCAAGGAGGAGGTGGACGAGGAGGACATCGCGGAGACGGTGGCCAAGTGGACGGGCATCCCGGTCGCCCGCCTGCTCGAGGCCGAAGTGCAGAAGCTCGTGAAGATGGAAGAGCGGCTGGGCCAGCGGGTGATCGGCCAGCGCGAGGCCATCGTGGCGGTGTCCAACGCGGTCCGGCGCGCGCGCTCGGGCCTGTCCGACCCCAACCGCCCCATCGGCTCCTTCCTCTTCCTCGGGCCCACCGGCGTGGGCAAGACGGAGCTGGCGCGGGCGCTCGCCGAGTTCCTCTTCGACGACGAGCGGGCGATGATCCGCATCGACATGTCGGAGTACATGGAAAAGCACACGGTGGCTCGGCTCATCGGCGCGCCCCCCGGCTACGTGGGGTACGACGAGGGCGGCCAGCTCACGGAGGCGGTGCGCCGCCGGCCCTACGCGGTCATCCTCTTCGACGAGATCGAGAAGGCGCACGCGGACGTGTTCAACGTGCTGCTCCAGGTGCTGGATGACGGCCGTCTCACCGACGGCCAGGGCCGCACGGTGGACTTCCGCAACGCGGTGGTCATCATGACCTCGAATCTCGGCAGCCACCTCTTCCGGGAGCACGACAAGATCGCGGAGGTGCGGCCGCTGGTGATGGAGACGCTCCGGCAGACCCTGCGGCCGGAGTTCCTCAACCGCATCGACGAGATCGTGATCTTCCAGTCGCTCGGGCGCGCGGAGATCGGGGTCATCGTGGAGATCCAGCTCGCGCGGCTGCGCAAGCGGCTGGCCGACAAGCGCATCACCCTGGAGCTGACGCCGCAAGCGGTGGAGCTCCTGGCGCACGAGGGGTACGACCCTGCCTATGGCGCGCGTCCCCTCAAGCGCACCATCCAGCGCATGGTCCAGGACCCGCTCGCGCTGGCGCTGCTCAACGGCGAGTTCACCGAGGGCGACACCGTGCTGGCGGGCGCCCAGGGCGGCACCATCGTCTTCACCAAGCGCGTGGAGGCCCACGCGGTCTAGAACACTGTGCGCCCTGTTCTCTCTCCCCCGCGGGGGAGAGGGCAGGCGGCATTGGCTTCGCCCTTCCGAGGCGATTGGCTGACCAGCGCGGGCGCGCCGGTTGAATCTCCTGGTGGCGCTGCCACATCTGAAGGCATGATCACCGGGGAGGCCCCATGACCGGATCCCGCAAGGGCGTGCACTACGCTTGGATCATGCTCGGCGCCGTCGTCCTCATCTTTCTCGCGGCGTCGGGGTTGCGCGCCGTCCTGGGCGTGTTCATCAAGCCGATGGAAGCGGAGTTCGGCTGGGATCGCTCTTCCATGTCCCAGGTGGCGGCGCTCTCGCTCCTGCTGGTCGGCGCGGTGGGGCCCTTCGTCGGCTGGCTGGCCGACCGGTGGGGCCCGCGCAATGTGATGATGCTCTTCCTCGCCGTCGTCGCGGTGGGCGCCATGCTCTCCGCCTACGTCACCAGCCTCTGGCAGTTCTACCTGACGGCGGGGGTGCTCATGGCCCTCGGCGCGGGCGGCATGGGCATGGCCACCGCCTCCACGCTCGCCGCGCGCTGGTTCGTGGCGCGCCGCGGCCTCGTGATGGGCATACTCGGCGCGGGCATGTCGGCGGGCCAGCTCGTGATGATCCCGGCCGCGGTGTGGCTCACCCTCAACTACGGCTGGCGGAGCTCCTTCTTCTGGCTCGGCGTCAGCGTGTTCCTCACCGCCATCCCGTTGACCTACGCCTTCGTGCGTGACGATCCGAAGCTCAAGGGACTCACCGCGTTCGGGACCGGCGTCGCCGTGCCGCAGGCCGGGATGAAGGAGATGCCCGCCGACCGGCGGGTGTCCGTCAACGAGGCCATGACCTATCCGTCCTTCTGGCTGCTGGCGGGGACCTTCTTCGTCTGCGGCTACACCTCCAACGGCATGGTGCTCACCCACCTCGTGCCGCATGCCGCCGAGCACGGCTTCTCCGAGATGCACGCGGCCCAGGCGCTCGGCGTGATGGGCGCAATGAACATCGTGGGCACGGTGCTGTCGGGCTGGATCTGCGACCGCTTCGGCCGCAAGGGGCCGCTCGCCTTCTACTACGGCGTGCGCGGGCTCTCGCTGCTGTTCCTGCTCTATATCTGGAACGTGCCCTCGCTGCACATCTTCGCCGCGGTCTTCGGGCTCAACTACATCTCCACGGTGCCCCCGACCACCACGCTGACCGCCAACATCTTCGGGCGCTACTCGGTGGGCGTGCTCTCGGGCTGGATCTTCTTCGCCCACCAGGTGGGTTCGGCCCTCGGCGCCGCGGCGGGGGGCTGGATCTTCGACTTCACCGGCTCGTACCAGTGGGCCTTCGTCTCCGCGGCGCTGATGGCCTTCGCCGCCTCGGGCCTCTCGCTGGCCATCAAGGAAGTCCCGGTAAGCCAGGCGCCCACGCCGCGCCCCGCGCCCACCGGCGTCCCGGTTCCCGCCGCCTAGAGCGGCGCGTCGAAGTGGACGGCGAGCCACACGGTCGGGACCTCGGGATCCGTCCACTCCACCCGGTGCCGCGCGTGCGCGGGAATCCGGAGCCAGTCGCCGGGCGCCAGCGCGCGGGGCTCCGCCTCTCCCTCGAAGCGAAGGCGCGCCGCCCCCGCGAGGACCGCCACCCACTCGTCCCGTGCCCCGTCGTACCACTGCCCCGGCGGCGTGACCTGCCCCCGCGAGATGATGCGCTCGATGCGGAGGTGGGGGGTCTCGGCAAGCACGTCCACCTGCTCGTCGCGCAGGGCCGGCGGCAGCGCGCGGAACAGATTGCCGGACGTCCCGAACGCCGTCACCCGGTGAGCCGCTCGATCAGCGCCGCGTGCTGGGGAAACGCGGCGAGCAATACGTCCCGACGCGCCAGCTCGAGATCGGCGAAGTCGAAGCCCGGCGCCACCGTGCAGCCGACCAGCGCATAGGTCTCCGCCGACGCCAGCGCGGCGCCGAACCAGTGGCCGGCGGGCACCACGCCCTGGGGCGCCTGCCCCGCGTCCAGGTCCCCACCCAGCGTGAATTCCGTGAGCGTGCCGGCGGGCGCAATCGCGGACACGGTGAGCGGGCCGCCCGCGTAGAAGTGCCAGAGCTCGTCCGAGCGGATGCGGTGGAGCCGGGAGACCTGGCGGCCTTCGAGGAGGAAATAGATCGCGGTGGAGACGTTGGCGGGGCCGCGATAGGTTTCGCGGTAGTGACCTCCCTCCGGATGCGGAGTCAGGCGGAGGGAGCGGATCCAGCGCGCGGCGGCGGCGTGCACGCCCGGCGCGATGGCGAGTTACCAGCCGATGGCGTGGCCCCCACGGCGCGGATCGGCGCCGCCGTGGCGGGTGCCGTCGGGGCCGACCACGATGGCGCACACCGCGCCCGCGCGCCAGTCCCACTCCGGCCACTCGCTCACCACGTGGCCGAGCGCGGCCAGGGCCTCGCGGGTCGCCGCCGGCATGCGGCGCTCGATCTCGAGCACGCCCGGCGCGTCGGGATGCGGCCAGAAGGAATCCGGGAAGGAGCGCGTGGCCAGGCGGGGCGCTTCGATGGCCCGCTGCACCGGCATGCCGTACGCGGTCACGTTGAGGAAGACCTGCAGCATGGCCTGCTGCTGCACGTCGCCGCCGGGCGTGCCGAACGGCATGAAGAGCTTGCCGTCCTTGAAGGCCATGGCCGGCGCCGGCGTGAGACGGGGGCGCTTGCCGGGCGCCACCTCGCTGGGATGGCCCGGCGCGAGCCAGCCCTGCGAGCCACGCGGCGAGACCACACAGCCCACTCCCGGCACCACCGGCGAGTCCACGCACGGATCGCTGGGGGTAGACGAGAAGCCGTTACCCTGCTCGTCCACCACGCACACGTAGGAGGTGTCCAGCGCCCCGCTGATCCCCTTGGGCCCGGGCGGCGTCGGCGAGGCGCCGTTCTTCACCGCGGCCAGCCCGTAGGGATCCCCGGCGGGCGGCAGCGTGGTCCAGGCGCGATCCTCGTGGATCAGCGCGCGGCGGGCCTTGGCGTAGACCTTCGAGAGGAGACCGTCCGCGGGGACCTTCACGTGCTTGGGGTCGCCGTAGTAGGTCTCGCGGTCGGCGAAGGCGACCTTCATCGCCTCCACGATCAGGTGAAGCGCCCGCGGGGAGTTGTGGCCGAGGGCGGCGAGGTCATAGCCCTCGAGGAGATTCAACATCTGGAGCAGCACCGGTCCCTGGCCGGAGAAGCCGCAGGCCGCCACCTCGTACTCGTGAAAGCTCGTCTTCAGCGCCGGCGCGACCTCGACCGAAAACTCGGCGAGATCGTTCGCGCGGAGGAGCCCCCCCGCCTTCTCGTGATAGGCCACGATGCGCCGGGCGATCTCGCCCCGGTAGAACACGTCGCGCGCGGCGCGGATGGCCTTCACCCGGCCCTGGCGCCGGGCTTTCGCCTCGGCGTCCATCATGAGCTTGATGCTCCCCGCCAGCTCGCGCTCCACGAGGATCTGGCCGGCCTTGGGGGGCTTGCCGCCGGGCAGGTACAGTGCGGCGGAGGTGGGCCACCGCGCCATCTTCTCCGCGCTCCGCTCGAACATCGCGGCGCTGAAGATCGAGACCGGATAGCCGTTCTTCGCGCACTCGTACGCCGGCGCAGCAACCTCGGCGAAGCTCTTGGTGCCCCAGCGCGCGAGCGCCGCGCACCAGGCGTCCGGCGTGGCGGGGACGACGGTGCGCTGAATGCCGGTGGGGATCTCGCCGCCGCACCGGGTCCGGTAGTACTCGGCGGACGCCAGGCGCGGATAGGGCCCGACGCCGGTCACCTCGTAGGTCTTCCGCGACCTCGCCACATGCACCAGGATGGGACCCACGCCGGCAAAGCTCACCATGTCCGGGTGCACCACCCCGAGCATCATTCCCGCGGCAGCGCCGGCGTCGATCGCGTTGCCGCCGGCCTCCAGGATGCGCGCCGCCGCCTGGGCGGCGAGCGGATGGCCGGCCGCAACCATCCAGCGGCGGCCCATGACCTGATTCATGACTCCGGAGGCGGCCTGCGGCATGTGCTTCTGGCTCTGCGCGGCATCTAGGCTCATGGTCCGTATGGTAACATAGCGACATGTCTACGTTCCCGCTGATCGGCGTGAGCATGTCCATCACGGTCACGACGTCTCCCGAGCGGGCATACGTGAACTCGACCTACCTCAACGCGATCCAGCAGGCCGGCGGCGTGCCCGTCGCGCTGCCCGCGCAGCTGTCCCCGCGCTCGTGGGAACGGCTGGCGGCCGGGCTCGACGGCCTTTTGCTGACGGGTGGCGGCGATATCGATCCCGCGCTCTTCGGCGAGGCGCCGTCTCCCACCCTCTACGACGTGGCGCCGATCCGCGACACGTTCGAGACCGCCGCCGCGCGCTGGGCCCTCGAGCGCGGGGTGCCGCTCCTCTGCATTTGCCGCGGCCTGCAGGTGCTCAACGTGGCGCTGGGCGGCAGCCTCCACCAGGATGTGGCCACGGAGCCCGGCACCCAGCTGGAGCACAGCCAGAAGGGGCCGCGTGATGAGCCGACCCACAAGGTGACGGTGACGCCCGGCAGCCGCCTGGCCGAGGTGCTGGGCGCCGACGAGGTCGAGGTGAACAGCATGCACCACCAGGGCATCAAGACCCTGGGCCGCGGCCTCACCGCCAGCGCCTGGGCACCCGATCAGCTCGTCGAGGGCGTGGAGCTACCGCACGACAATCGTTTCATCTTGGGCGTGCAGTGGCATCCCGAAGAGCTGATCGGACACTCCGAGCCCGCGCGCCGCCTCTTCTCCGCCCTCGTCACGTACGCCGCCCGCGCGCGCGACCGCAAGTAACCCTGCCCGGCCCCGGGCTCCGGGGCGCCCGGAGGATTTCATGCCCAAGACTCGTGGCACCGGCCTCCTGATGCTGTGGACCGACGTGGACGCCGCCCACGAGGCGGAGTTCAACCGCTGGTACAACGAGGAGCATCTCCACCATCTCCTCAAGGTGCCCGGCTTTCTCTCCGCGGCACGCTACGAAGCCATCTCGGGGGGGCCGAAATATCTCGCCATGTACGAGCTGGAAGAGGTGAGCGTACTGCGCACGGGGGCCTTCCTCGACGAGGTGCGCTTTCGCCCCTCGCCCTGGCGGACCAAGGCGTCCGGCGGGCATGTCGGACGCAACTATCTCGTGCAGGGCTACCGGCAGATCTTCCCCGCCCGGACCAACCCGATCGAGCTCACCATGGGCCCGTCGCCGTATCTGCAGATGGGCCGCATGGACATCCCCGCGGCGATGGAAGAGGAGTGGAACGCCTGGTACAACGCCGTCTACGTCCCCGACTACCTCGGCGTGCCCGGCGTCATCCGGGCCCGGCGCTACATGGTGGTGGACGGCCAGCCGAAGTACCTGACCCTCTATGAATTCGAGCGCGCGGACGTGCCGAGGAGCGAGGCCTGGAACCGGGTCCGCGATCTCAATCCCTGGACCCATCGCATCCGTCCCTTCATGAAGCTCGACGCGGGATCTCCGGCGGTGTTCAAGCGGATCTTCCCGGACCCGGTGGAGTGACGCGCCCCATGTCCCGAGGCATGATCTGCGCGGCACAGCCGGAATCGACCGAGGCGGGTGCGCTCGTCATGCGCGCGGGCGGCAATGCGGTGGACGGCGCCATCGCCTGCGCACTGACCGCGGGCGTGGTGGACCCGATGATGACCGGCATCGCCGGGTTCGGGAGCTGCCAGATCTACCTCCCCGGCAAGGGCGTCCACGAGGTCATCGACTTCCACGGCAAGACTCCCGCGGCGGCGCGCCCCGACATGTGGGCGCATCTCATCGAGGGCGAGACGCGCGACGGCTTCGGTTTCGTCCTCAAGGGGCGCGTGAACGACCTCGGCTATCAGTCCATCACGGTGCCCGGCAGCCTCAAGGCCTTTCACGAGGCGCAGACCGCGTACGGCGCCCTGCCCTGGGCGCAGGTCGTCCAGCCGGCCATCGACTGGGCCGAGCGGGGCTGGCTGGTGAAGAACCACGTGGGCTACTGGTGGGCGATCGAGGAGCAGCTCGGTCGCGTCGCCAACCCCGAGCGGCTGCGCTTCAGCCGGAGCGGGCGGACGCTCTACTGCCGGCCGGACGGAAGTCCCAAGCGGGTCGGCGATACCGTGCGCAATCCGGAGCTGGCAGAGACGCTCCGCACGATCGCCAAGGGCGGCGCGGACGTCTTCTACCGGGGCGAGCTGGCCGAGCGGATCGCCGAGGACATGCGCCGGCACGGCGGTCTCCTGTCCGCCGAGGACCTCGCCAGCTATCGCACCCGCCACCACCCGCCGCTCTGGGGCACGTTCCGCGACTGGCGGCTCGCCACCAATCATCCCCCCGGCGGCGGGCTGATGCTCCTCCAGATGCTCAACATCCTGGAACAGTTCGATCTCAGGTCCCTCGAGCACAACAGCGCGGCGTATCTTCGCATCGTCTCGGAGGCGATGAAGCGGGCGGTGGCCGACAAGGAAGCGCACGTGGGCGACCCTGCCTTCGTGCAGGTGCCGGTGGACCGGCTGCTGTCGAAGGAGTACGCGAAAGCGGTGGCGGCGGAGATCCGCGCCGGCCGGCGCCTCCGCATCGACCGGGTGGGCCTCGGCGAGCCGAAGGACACCACTCACGTGGCGGTCATCGATCGCGACGGTAATGCGGTGACCATGACGCATACGCTCGGCATGCCGTCCGGCGTGATCACCGACGGGCTCGGCTTCATGTACAACGGCGCGATGAGCGTCTTCGATCCGCGGCCCGGACGGCCGGGCTCGGTGGCCCCGGGCAAGAGCCGATTCAGCGCCATCTGCCCCACGCTGGTGTTCGGGAGCGAGGGATTGCGCGCGGCCATCGGCGCGCCGGGGGGCGCCCAGATCGCCATCGGCGTGATGCAGGGCCTGGTCAATCTTCTCGAGTTCGGCATGTCCATGTCCGACGCGGTGGCCGCCCCGCGCTTCAGCGCCACCAGCCACATCATCGACGTGACCATGCGCATCCCGACGTTTGTCACCGACGAGCTGGAGCGGGACGGTTACACGATCGCGCGCAACCCCAACACGTTCGACGTGGCCGCGGTGCACGGCATCGAGGTACGTCCGGACGGTACCCTCCACGGCGGCGCCGACCCGGGGCACGATGGGATGGCGCTGGCGGTGTAGCGGCCCCCCGCACCCGCGCCGCGTCGCTCGCCAGTCGCGCGGGCGCCCTCAGTCGCTCAGCCGATACACGCGCCGTGCGGTGCCCGCGAACAGCGCCCGCTTCTCCTCGGATGAAGCTCCCGCGGCGGTACGCTTGAGCGCGTTCCACAGCGCCGCCCAGCCGATCCCCATCTTGTCGACGGGGAAATTGCTCTCGTACAGGCAGCGATCCGCGCCGAAGAGCTCGAGACAGGGCCCGATGTAGGGGTCCCAGAGGGACGCCAGCTCGCTCGAGGACGGCGGCGCCGGCTGGCTCCGATAGTCATAGGCGGCGAGCCGCATCATCATGCCGCCGAGCTTCATGACCACGTTGGGGCAGCGCGCGAGCTCGGTCACTCCCTTCTTCCACATCGCGTAGACCTCGTCCCGCTTGCCGGCATAAGGTCCATAGCCCAGCGGACCGCCCACGTGCCCCACGATGATGCGCGCGTCGGGGTGGGCCCGCGCCAGATCCACGATGTCGTCGAGCTGCGGATGAAACACCCACGCGTCGAGCGAGAGTCCGAGCGCGATCAACCGGGCCAGCCCGGCGCGCAAGGCGCCGTCGCGGTACAGGTGCAGCCCGGTGGCGGTCTGACTGTTGCCGATGACGGGGCTCGCGTCCCACGCCGCCGAGTGACGCACTCCGCGAAAGCGTCCGCCGCCGGCGCGGATCAGCGCCTCCAGCACCGGCTCCACGCGGTCGCCCAGGGTGAGGTCGGCGAAGCCGACGATGCCGGCGGCGACCCGCGGAGTTCCGTAGTTGCCGCTCTCGCTCATGGCCGCGATGCCCGCCACGAACTCCGTCTCGCCCACGGGCCGCAGCGCCTCGGGTCCTCCCGCGCGATACATGGCATGACATTCCATGAACACGCTGGCCACGAGGTTGTGTCCCGTGCGGACGTCGTCCAGGAACTCGTGCAGGAGGTAGCGGTGCCCGTTCCGCTCCCACAGGTGATGGTGGGTGTCGATGATGGGGAGCTCGGGCTCGAGAATAGGCTCGGCGGGCGCCTTCGCCAGCCAGGCCTCGTCGGGGGGGTGGATCCGGCCGAACTGGGTGGGTCGCGTCGGGGCGCTCATGAGCCGGCAGTGTAGCCCATGCTAGGCTGGGCGCATGAACATCCACGTGCTCGACGACTATCAGGATATGTCGTCAATCCCGACGCGCTGACCATCGGGATCCGCCGGCTCGCGAACGGCCCCTTCGCCTAGCGTGGCCGGCGCGGCGGGCGGTGGGATGCCCGCCGCGCCTCGCCCGCCCGGCCTGCCGCGAGGTCGGCGGCGCCGGGCGGGCGCTCGCCGTCAGTCACACTCCAGGTGCGGGTGGCGGTTTCCGGCGCCGGTGAAGCAGGCTGCGTAGTCGGGATTCCGGAGGAGATTGAAGAGGACCCGGGCTGCCACCGCGGTGTCCGCGAAATCGGAGAACACCCCGTCGACACCGAGCTGGTAGAGCTGCAGGTACTCGTTGACGGGATCGCCCTTGTAGTCCGAGACCAGGCGCCGCTGCTCGTTGCGGAAGGTCCACGTGTGCACGACGAGCCCATGCTGATGCGCGCGGGTGATCAGGTCGGTGGGGGGGAGAAGCTTCCGGTCGGCCTCGTTCACGATGCCGTCGCCATTCTCGTCGCCGATGTTGCCGTCCCCGTTCAGATCCACCGCCGCCGTGCTGACGATGTAGCGCTTCCACGGCCCGATGCCGTCCGCGTACGTCCGGATCTCGCCGAGCCCCTCGTTGGTGGTGAAGAAGTCGAACCGCCGGGCGAGGAGCTCGGGCTTGCCGGAGACGGTCCAGTCGTACGGCCGATCGAACGGAGCGGTGAAGTCGAGACTGCCGTCTGGATTCACATCGTTGGCGTCGACCAGCTGCACCAGCCTCACCGGAGTCAGCTTCCGCAGCTTCTTGAGGTTCGACTGCTCGAAGGACTGGATGAAGACCAGCGCTTCGCGACGGTTCAGGCCCGTGACCCGCAGGGTCCGGACGAGCGGCTCCTCGAGGGGAAGGCCCAGCGCCTCGTGATAGGTCGGGTGCTTGGTCTCGGGATAGATACCGATGGTGCGGTCCTTCTCCTTCGACTTCCCCTTGACGAGCTCGATGACCTCCGCCAGGGTCGGGATCTGGAACTTGCCGTTGAACTGCTGCGGCCGCTCGCCGAAGGCCTGGACCGCGCGCAGAGTCTTGATCTCGGCGAGGGTGAAGTCCGACGCGAACCAGCCCTGCTCCGGGAAGCCGTCGACGATCGCGGTGCGGAAGCGGCCGGCGAACTCGGGCCGGTCCTTCACATCGGTGGTCGCGATCAGGTTGGGCTCGTGTCGGGCAATGAGGTGGCCGTCCTTCGTCGACACCAGGTCGGGCTCCACGTAATCGGCGCCCAGCTCGATGGCGAGGGCATAGCTCTCCAAGGTGTGCTCGGGCAGATACCCGCCGGCTCCCCGGTGCCCGATGACGAGCGGGGAGGAGGGCTCGCCGCGCGAGTCGGCGATGGCTGGCGCGACGCTGAGCATCGCGACGGCGAGGGTGACCAGCACTCTCCACAGGCGCTGACGGGGGCGGGTCCGCATGACGTGCCTCCTTGGGTATGGGGTGAACTCGCCCAGGGTGGCCCCGCCGGCGTTGACGTTGCTATGAAGCTTCGATCACGGGACGCCGACGCGGCCGGCATCTCGCCGGTGATGCGGGGGCCTTGCCGGCCCCCCTATACTGGGAGGCGACGGAACACGAGGGGGAGGTAGCGCGACATGACGACCTTCAACGTGAACGGACGTGCGGTGTCCGTGTCGGCCGATCCGGACAAGCCCCTCCTCTGGGTGCTCCGCGAGGACCTCGGGCTCACCGGCACCAAGTTCGGCTGCGGCATGGCGCTCTGCGGCGCCTGCACCGTGCATGTCGACGGCTCGCCCGTCCGGTCCTGCGTGACGCCGCTGGCCGCGGCCGGCGGCAAGCGCGTCACCACCATCGAGGGCCTGGCGCGTGGCGAGCGGCTGCACCCGCTGCAGGAGGCCTTCATCGAGCAGGACGTGCCTCAGTGCGGCTACTGCCAGTCCGGGCAGGTCATGAGCGCGGCCGCGCTCCTCGCCAAGCAGCGAAACCCCACCGACGCGGACATCGACGCGGCCATGAGCGGGAATATCTGTCGCTGCGGCACCTATCAGCGCATCCGCGCGGCGATCAAGCAGGCGGCGGCCCGCATGGGAAAGGGGGCCTGAGATGGCACTCCGGCCCTCGCGTCGCGACTTCCTGGGAACGGCCGCGCTCTCCGGCGGCATTCTGCTCGGCTTCCGCCTGCCCGTCCTCGCCCAGTCCCCTGCCCCCGGCGCCGCGGCGACCGCCGGCGACTTCTCGCCCAACGCCTTCATCCGCATCAGCCGGCAGAACGTCGTCACAATTCTCGTGAACAAGTCGGAGATGGGACAGGGCATCTACACGTCCCTCCCCATGCTCATCGCCGAGGAGCTCGAGGTGGAGCTCGCGAAGGTGAAGGTGGCGGCGGCACCGGTGGGCGCGGCCTATGGGCACCCGGAGTTCGGCATGCAGTTCACCGGTGGCAGCATGAGCATCGCCAGCGAGTGGGAGCGTCTGCGCCGGGCGGGCGCGACCGCGCGCGAGATGCTGCTGACCGCGGCGGCGGACACGTGGAAGGTGGACCGGGCCACGCTGCGCGCGGAGAACGGCCGCGTGCTGGGGCCCGGCGGCCGCTCGCTCACCTACGGCCAGCTCGTGGACAAGGCCCGCACGGTGCCCGTGCCCGCGAACGTCCCCCTCAAGGACCCGTCGCAGTTCAAGATCATCGGCAAGCCCACGCGCCGCCTCGACAGCCGCGCGAAGGTGACCGGAGAGGCCACCTTCGGGCTCGATGCGACGGTGCCCGGCATGCTCGTGGCCCTGGTGGCGCGGCCACCCGTGTTCGGCGGCACCGTGAAGCAGCTCGCCGCCGACCGCGCGCGGGCGGTGCGCGGCGTCAAGCAGGTGCTCCAGGTGCCCTCGGGCGTGGCCGTCGTCGCCGACTCATTCTGGGCGGCCAAGAAGGGGCGCGACGCGCTCGAGATCGACTGGGAGTCCGGGCCGGCCTCGGCCGTCGACACCGACAGCCTGCAGGCAGACTACGCGCGCCTTGCGAAGACGCCGGGCGCCCGCGTCAGCCGCGTCGGGGACGTGGAGGCCGCGCTGGGAACGGCCGCGAAGCGAGTCAGCGCCGAATACGACATGCCCTACCTCGCGCATGCGCCGATGGAGCCGCTCAACTGCCTGGTCTCGCTCGCGCCGGATCGGTGCCAGATCTGGACCGGCACCCAGTTCCAGACGGTGGACCAGGCGAACGCCGCGCGGGCGGCGGGACTCAGGCCCGAGCAGGTCGAGATCAATACGCTCTTCCTCGGCGGCGGCTTCGGCCGGCGGGCCACGCCCAGCTCGGACTTCATCGTGGAGGCCGTCCACGTCGCCAAGGCGGCCGGCGCGCCCGTCAAGACCATCTGGACGCGAGAGGACGATCTCCGGGGCGGCTACTATCGCCCGATGTGGAATTCGGCCATCAGCGCCGGGCTCGACGCGGGCGGCAAGCCCGTTGCCTGGAAGCACACGATCGTCGGCCAGTCCGTCACCGAAGGCACCCCGTTCGCCGGGGCCACGATCAAGGACGGCGTCGACCAGACGTCAGTGGAAGGCGCGGCGGTTCTTCCCTACACCGTGCCCGCCATCGCGGTCGATCTCCACAGCCCGAAGTCGGTGGTGCCGGTGCTCTGGTGGCGCTCCGTCGGCCACACCCATACCGGCTTCGTGGTGGAGAGCTTCATGGACGAGCTCGCGCAAGCCGCCGGCAAGGATCCCTACCAGTTCCGCCGCGAGCTGCTCGCGGGCCACCCTCGTCACCTGGGCGTGCTCGACCTCGCGGCGCAGCGAGCGGGCTGGGGCACGCCGCCGCCCGCGGGTCAGGCCCGCGGCATCGCCGTCCACTCATCCTTCGGGAGCTGGTGCGCCCAGGTCGCGGAAGTCTCGCTCCGCGACAAGGCGATCCGGGTGCATCGGGTGGTCTGCGCCATCGACTGCGGCCGGGCCATCAACCCCGAGACCATCCGCGCGCAGATGGAGGGCGGCATTGTCTTCGGCCTCTCGGCGGCGCTCTACGGGCAGATCACCCTGAAGCAGGGGCGCGTCCAGCAGTCGAACTTCCACGACTACCCGGTGCTGCGCATGGACGCCATGCCGAAGGTGGAGGTGCACATCGTGCCGAGCACGGAGAAGCCCTCGGGCATCGGCGAACCCGGCACGCCGCTCATGGCGGCGGCGCTGTGCAATGCGCTCTTCGCCTTGACCGGCCGGCGCCTCCGCTCGCTGCCCCTCGTTCGCCACGGCTTCGAGTCCGCCTGAGGAGGTCACGGTCCATGCGACCCTGGAAGCGACTGATCCCCGCCGGCCTGCTGGGCGGCGCCCTCGTGCTCTTCAGCGCGAGCGCGGCGGGCGCCCAGACCGACGCCGCGAAGCGCGAGGAATCGGAGCGGGCCTTCGCCCGCATCGCCGAGGTGCTCCGCCATCCCCGCTGCATGAACTGCCATCCCGTCGGCGACTCCCCGCGCCAGACCGACGATCGACACCTCCATCGCATGCTGGTCGCGCGCGGTCCCGACGATCGCGGTACGCCGGCCATGCGTTGCACCACCTGCCATCAGACCGTCAATACCGCCGATGGCCGGGTGCCCGGCGCGCCCCACTGGCACCTGGCCCCGCGCCGCATGGGCTGGGAAGGATTGAGCGACGGCGAGCTCTGCCGTGCCCTCAAGGATCCCAAGCGAAACGGCGGGCGATCCATCCCCGCCCTCGTTCAGCACATGACGTCGGACGCGCTCGTGCAGTGGGCGTGGAATCCCGGCCTCCGCTCCCTGCCTCCGCTGTCCCAGCACGAGTTCCACGAGATCGTAAAGGGCTGGGCGGCCTCCGGCGCCGCCTGCCCGTCATCGGGGTGACATACGAGGGTGACGCAAGAGGGCTGACGTAAAAGTCTTGGCGCCAAGGGGCCGCGGGCTCACACTGGCGCCAAGGGGGGCGAGCCATGGTCATACGCGTTCGCGAACCCGGGATCGGCTCGGTGACCTGTCCGGACTGTGGGCACCAGATGCGGCGGACGGACATGATCCTCGAGGGGGATCAGCTCGTCATGCACCTGGAGTGCCCGGCCTGCGGCTACAGGCGGAAGCGCGTGCTCTCCTAGATCAGGGACCACCTCGACGCCGCGCCGCTGACCTTCTCCTCGCGCACGCGCTGCTCCGCGGCCAGCTTCTTGAGGTGCGAGTGCACGGACTGGCCCGCCATGAGGTGCAGCGCCTCGGGCACGTCCTTGTAGATCACCTTGACCATCTCGGGGATGGTGCGCGTCCCCGTCCCCATCACCTCGAGGATCTGGCGCTCCCGCTGGAGCCGGTGGTCGATGTACTCCTGGATCTTCGCCTTGGCGTTCTCGATCACCGGTCCGTGCGCGGGATAGATGCGCTCGACGTCGAGCTTCTGGATGCGGCGCAGCGAGGCCATGTACTGGACGAGGTCGCCGTCGTCTTCGGGGATCACGGTGGTGGAGCCGCCCAGGACCACGTCGCCGGTGAAGAGCGCCCGGGTCTCGGGCACGTAGTAGCAGAGGTGGTCGGAGGCATGCCCCGGCGTGTGGATGGGCACCAGCGTGACCCCGTCGGCCTCCACCTTCTGGCCGTCGCGCAGATCCGTGATGCCGGCCGGCAAGTCGGTGTCCTTGTGGATCATCTTGGACACGGGGGTGCCCGGGTACTGGACGAGAAGGTCCTTCACCCCGCCCAGATGATCCTTGTGGCGGTGGGTGAGGAGCACGCGCGCCGGCTTGCGCCAGCCGCGCTCCGCCATGTAGGTCTCCAGCAGCGGCATCCACCCGGCCACGCCCACCCCGGTGTCGATCAGGACGGGCTCGCGGTCGCCCACGAGATAGGTATTCGTGCCGGGCCCCGTCATCATGCCGGGGTTCAGGCCGAGCACACGGCCTACCCAGTCGGCGGGAGTGGCCGTCTTCGGAAAATCCGGATCGATCCAGGGCATGGGATTCCTTTCCGGGCTCCAGGGCCGCGGGCTAAGCCACGCTAGGCCACACCGAGATAGCGGCGCTTCACGTCCTCGTTCGCCTCCAGGCCGGCCGGCGTCCCCTCGTAGACGATCTGCCCCTTGTTCACCACGTATACTCGGTCCGCCACCTGCAGCGCCAGGTGATAGTTCTGCTCGACGAGAAGTATGGACAGCCGCTCCCCCTTGAGCCGCTTCACCACCTGGCCGATCTCCCGCACGATGAGGGGGGCCAGGCCCTCGGACGGCTCGTCCAGGAGCAGCAAGCGGCCATTGGTGAGGAGCGCGCGCCCGATGGCCAGCATCTGCTGCTCGCCGCCGGACAGCGTACCGCCGGCCTGGTCCGCCCGCTCGCGCAGCCGCGGGAAGAGCGCGAAGACCCGATCGAGCGTCCAGCCGGCGGCGCGGGCCCCCAGCGTCAGGTTCTCGCGCACGCTGAGCGGCGCGAAGATCCGGCGGCCCTGGGGCACCAGTGCGATGCCGCGGCGAGCGATCCGATGCGCGGGCCAGGCCTCGATGGCGGCGCCGTCGAAGACGATGCGGCCGGCGCGCGGCGGCGTGAAGCCCACGATGCTCCGGATCACCGTGGTCTTCCCCGCCCCGTTGCGGCCGAGTAGCGCCACCGCCTCGCCGGCGCCCACGGTCAGCGAGACGCCGTGGAGCACGTGGCTCTCGCCGTAGTAGGTCTGGATGCCCTCGACCTCCAGCATGGCGCTCATGCCGAGCCCAGGTAGACCTCGTACACGCGTGGGTCCGCCTTGACCTCGGCGAACGAGCCCTCGGTGAGGACCTCGCCGTAATGGAGCACGGTGACGCGGTCGGCGAGCGAGGCCACCACGTCCATGTCGTGCTCGATGATGAGGAGGGTCACCTCGCGCGGCAGCCCTTCCAGCATCCGCGTCATCCGCAGCGTCTCCTCCGGCGACATGCCCGCGGTGGGCTCATCAAGGAGAAGCAGCCGTGGTGCCGTGGCCAGCGCCACCCCCACCTCGAGCTGGCGCTGCTCGCCATAGGAGAGCTGGCCGGCGAGGGCGTCGAGGCGCTCGGTGAGCCCCACCGCCTCGGCCGTTTCCCGCGCGCGCTCCAGCGGGGCGCGGAGCCCGCCCACGCGGCCGAGAAGATTCCAGCTCCCCTGCCCGTCCGCGGCCGCGGCCAGGCGAAGGTTCTCTCGCACCGGCAGGCGCGGGAATAGGTTGTTGCGCTGGAACGACCGCGCCAGCCCCCGCCGGGCCACGACGTGGGGGGGAAGGCCCGTGATGGGCTGGCCACCGAGGACGATGCGTCCCGCACTCGGCGGCAGCTGCCCGGTGATGAGGTTGAAGAGCGTGGTCTTCCCGGCGCCGTTGGGTCCGATGATGGCGCGCCGCTCGCGCGCGGTGACCGCGAGGGAGACGCCGTTGACGGCGGCGAGGGCCCCGAACCGGCGGGTCACTCCCTCCAGGGCGAGGAGGGTGTCGCTCACGAGCGAAGACCCAGGCGGCCGCGCATCGTCCCCACGATCCCACCCGGAGCGAAGAGCACGAGGAGCACGAAGGTGAGTCCGAGAATGAGCATCCAGCGCTCGGTGTACGAGGAGACCAGGCTCTGGAGGAGGATGAAGGTGGCCGCCCCCAGAAACGCGCCGCCGAGGGTGCCGGTGCCGCCGATGATGACCATGAGGAGCGCCTCGCCCGAGGTGGTCCAGAAGAAGGCGTCCGGGGAAACGGAGCCCTGGAACTGCGCGTAGAGCGAGCCCGCGATCCCCGCCACCGTCCCCGCGAGCACGAAGGCCAGCAGCTTGTAGCGGTTCACGGGGTAGCCCACCGCCTGCATGCGCGCCTCGTTCTCGTGGATCCCGCGCAGCACGTGACCGAACGGCGATCGGGCCACCCGCCACAGGAAGAGGGCGGCGAAGGCGACGAGGACGAGCAGGTAGGCGTGGAAGCGCGCGGGGCTCCCGATGTCCAGTCCGAGCACGGGAGGGCGCGGGACGCCGGTGATCCCGTCCTCGGCCCCGAGAAAGGCGTTCTGGAACGCCACTGCGTAGAACATCTGCGAAAACGCCAGCGTGAGCATGATGAAGTAGACGCCGCTCACGCGGATGGAGAAGTAGCCGATGACCAGCGCGCCCAGCGCCGCCGCCGCCGCGGGAAGCACGAGCGCGGCGAGGAGACCGGGAGCCTTGGTGAGGGCGAGCGCCGCCGTATAGGCTCCGATGCCGAAGAACGCGGAGTGCCCGAAGGAGACCATGCCCGCATGGCCCATCAGGAGATCGAGGCTCATGGCGAAGATCCCCCAGATGAGGATCTCCTGCAGCAGCTTGACCGGATAGTTGCCCGCGACGAGCGGCACGATCGCCAGCGCCGCCACGAGGGCGGCGAGCCCGAGCGCACGCGCGAGCGTGCGCCCATGCGCACGGTCGATCATCGGAGCGCCCGGCCGAACAGCCCTTGTGGCCGGAACAGGAGGATGAGGGCCATGACGGCGTAGATCATCAACATCGAAGCGCCCGGCAGCCATACCTTCCCGAAGGTCTCGGCCTGTCCGATGATGAGGCTTCCCGCGAGCGACCCCTTCAGGCTGCCGAGCCCCCCGACCGCGACCACGATGAGCGCGGGAATCAGGATGGAGGCGCCCATGGGCGGGAAGGCTGACTGGATGGGGCCGGCGATCACGCCGGACAGGCCGGCCAGCGCGGTGCCGAAGGCGAAGACGAGGGTGAACACGCGCTGGATATTGATCCCCATGCCCGCCGCCATCTCGGCGTCGTAGACCCCTGCTCGGATGATGGCGCCCAGCCGCGTCCGCTCGATGATGAGCCAGAGCCCCACCGCCATGACCAGTCCGAACACGATGACGAAGAGACGGTAAGACGGAATGGTCGCCCCCCACACCTGCACCGAGCCCGAGAAGAGGTCGGGCGTCGGGATCGATCGGATGCGCCCGCCCCAGATCCACTTCACGAGGTCCTCGAACACGTAGATGAGACCGAAGGTCAGCAGCACCTGGTCGAGGGGGCCGCGGCGATAGAGAGGCCGCAGGCATGTTCGCTCGATTGCCGCACCCACGACGCCGACCAGGACGGGGGCCAGAGCCAGGGCCAGCCAGAAGTTACCGGTGGCCGCAATGAGCGTGAGCCCGGCATAGGCCCCCAGCATGTAGAAGGAGCCATGGGCGAGGTTGACCACGTCCAGCATGCCGAAGATGAGGGTGAGGCCCACGGAGAGGAGGAAGAGGAGCACCCCGTAGGAGAGGCCGTTCAGCGCCTGAGCGAAGAGGTCAGCGGGCACGGGCACGCGCACGCGTGTCGAACACGGGACGGCCGGGGCGGGGGGGCGCACTCACTTGTTCGATACAGCACTCACCGTGAGCGCGCCCCCCCGCCCCGGCCGCCTCCTGCTCGCTACCCCTCACCGGGAAATGCCCCGCCGGGACGGCCGTCGCGCCAGCTCTACGCCGGCAGCGTACAGCCCGTGCCCGGATCCCGCACGTCGGCGACCTTGTCGATGGGGACGTTGTTGAGGCCGCCGTACACCTCGCGGACCTCGCGGACGTAGATGAAGGGCTGGATCACGTTGTGGGTCTTGGGGTCGAAGCGGAAGCGGCCGCGCGGGCTGTCGAACTCCACCTTCTCGATGGCGGCGACCAGCTTGTCCTTGTCCTGGGTGTCCCCGTTGACCGCCTTGAGCGCCCGCAGGATGACCTCGGCCGTGTCGAAGCCCTGGCAGGCGAAGCCGTCCGGCATCTTGCCGAAATACTTATCGCGGAAATCCTTCACGAAACGATGGTTCACCGCGTTGTCGAGCAGCGGCGTGTAGAAATGCCCGGTGATGACGCCCAGCGCGGAGGTGCCCTGCGCGGGGAGCACGTCGGGCTCGGTGAGGAAGCCCGCGCCCGTGAGCTTGATGGACTGCTTGAGCCCGAAGCTGGCGAACTGCTTCACGAAGTTCACCGCGTCAGTCCCCGAGAAGAAGGCGAACACCGCCTTGGCCCCCGACTGCTTGATCTTGGTGAGGTAGGGCGCGTAATCGGTCTCGCCGAGCTTCGGGTAATCCTCATCGACCACCTTGCCGCCGGCGGGGACGAAGGTCTCCTTGAAGGCGTTCATCATGTCCTTGCCCGCCTGGTAGTTGGGCGCGGTGAGGAACACGTCCTTGGACACGTTCTTGGCCACCCAGCCGCCCATGGGCTGGCAGGGCTGCCAGTTCGAAAAGGAGGTGCGGAAGATCCACTTCGAGCAGCGCTCACGCGAGATCGCGTCGGCGCCGGCATTCGACACGATGAGAATCGTCTTGGAGTTGTGCACCTTGTCCCGCATGCCCATGAGGATGCCCGAGTGCACGGGCCCGGTGAGGATGTCCACCTTGTCGGAGTCGATGAGCTTCTCCGTCTTGCGGATGCCCACCGGCGGCTTCATCTCGTCGTCTTCCTTCACCATCTCGATCTTGCGGCCGGCCACCGTCCAGTTCTCGCGGGCGAAGACCATCTCCATCGCCTGCGTGATGCTCTCCCCGAGCACCGCGTACACGCCCGTGTACGGCAGGACCACGCCGATCTTGATGGGCGCGCCCTGAGCATGCGCCCGGAGCACCCACGGGCCCACCGCCGTGCCCGCCGCGACCGCCGAGGCTCCGCCGAGGAATTTCCTGCGCGTCAGTTGCGCCATTGCTCCTGTCCTCCTGATGGCCGTGCCGTGAGGGATTGATAAGTTCTCCGGATGGTACACCAAGACAAACCGGCGACCTAGGCGACCGGTTCGGCGACCCCTTCGGATCCTAGGAGGCGGCCAGCAGCGAGATCACGTAGTTCCCGGACCCCGACGAGGGGCCATAGGCGTGCAGCCGGGCGGCATACCGTTCGCCTGACTCCACCAATGCTCCCAGCATCATGGCCAGGTGCCGGCCCCCCATCTCCGCCTCGACCGTCCGCACATAGCCGGGGAGCCAGCGCCAGAGCGCCTCGTAGTCCCCGGCCGCCAGCCGCCGGGCGAACTCGTGGTCGAGGGCCTGGTCCTCGGGGAGCGGCGCCCGCTCGGGGCCGCGCACCAGCTTGTGCGAGACGCTGCCGCTGGCGACCAGACCCACGCGCCGGTCTCCCTCGCGGGCGACCTGGGCCAGGTAGCGGCCCCACGCGAAGCACTCGTCGAGATCGTTCGAGAGGCAGACCGAGATGGGGACAAGGGGCAGCCGCTGGGCGCGGTCCAGATAGCACACCATCGGCATCACGGTGCCGTAGTCGAGCGGATAGTGCACGTCGTTGGCGAGGACGGCCAGGTGGTCCTTGGACTTGCCGCGCGCGACGAGGGCGGCGGCGAGAGCATAGTCGCCGGGATAGTCGTACGCCACGCCGTGGATGATCTCGGGCGCCTCCTGGGCGGTCAGCACGCCCTGGTGCCGCGGGGTGCCGTCGACCACGGTGGGAAAGGTCGAGATCAGGTGGCAGGAGTTGATCGCCATCACATCCAGGCGCGCCTCCGCCACGTCCCCGCCCTGGGCCACCAGTCCGTCGCGCACGGGCCGGAACACCTCGGAGGCGAGCTTGCCCTCGAAGGCGGCCTCGAGCGTGCAGTAGCGCGGCGTGTGCACCGACAAGAACACTCCCGCCAGGCTTCCCATCACCTGCCTCCTAGCCGAGCCACGCCACCGCGTCGATCTCGACGTTCACGCCGGCGCGGGGCGGGGCGGCCTCGACGGTGGTGCGGGCCGGCTGCACGCCCGCGAAGTAGTCCTTGAACACCCGGTTGAAGACGGCGAAGTCCTTCATGTCGCGCAGGTAGACGCCCACCCGCACCACGTTGGCGATGCCGGTGCCGCCTGCCTCCAGCACCGCCTTCACGTTGTCGAGCGTCACGCGCGTCTGCTCGGCGATGTCGGGAGAGACGATCTGCTTGGTGGCGGGATCCAGCGGCCCCTGGCCCGACACGAAGAGGAAGCCGCCGCACTTCACCCCCTGGGCGATGGGCGACTCGGTGCCCTCGGAGAAGCCGGTCTTTGGCGCGGACGTGGTGAACACGACTTCGGGCGACTTCATGGACATTGACCTCCCTCTCGTGGATGAGACGCGGTGAGGTGATCGCGCAGCCGGTGCCGCTGGAGCTTGCCCGTGGCCGTGCGCGGCAGCGCGGGCACCACGATGATCTCGCGGGGACGCGCATGCGCGGGCGCCTCGCGCGCCAGCCGCTCGCGCAGCTCGGCCGCCAGCGCGGCGGCATCCGCCCCCGCCGCGCGCGGCACCACGAAGAGATACGGCTTCACCAGCCCCGACTCCTCCTCCGCCCCCACCAGCCCCGCCTCGAGCACGGCGGGATGCCGGAGGGCGACGGCCTCCACATCCGCCGGCACCACCCATTGGCCCGCCACCTTGAAGAGGTCGTCCTGGCGGCCGCAGTGGATCCAGTGCCCGTCGGCGTCCACGTAGTATACGTCGCCGGTGCGGAACCACTCCCCGTCGAAGGCCCGGCCGGTGGCCTCCGGTCGCTGCCAGTAGCCCCTGGCCAGAGACGGCGTCCGCACCCAGAGGACGCCCTGAGCCCCGCGCGGCACCAGCCCTCTCTCGGCGTCCAGGAGGCGGGCCTCGGTACCGGGCACCGGCGTCCCCGTGGATCCCTCGCGACTCTGGCCGGGACGGCTCGAGAGCATCATGAAGATGGTCTCGGTGGCCCCGATCCCGTCGAGAATCTCCACGCCGAAGCGCGCCCGCCATGCGCGGTAGACCTCGGCGGGCAACCGCTCGCCCGCGGAGACGCAGGCGCGCGCCGAGGCGAAGGTGTCGGCGGGCAAATCGGCGGCGAGGAGGCGCGCGTACACCGTCGGCACCGAAAAGAAGAGCGTGGGCCGGAACTCCCGCGCCACCGCCCGCACTGTCTCCGCGTCGGCCCAGCCCGGATGCAGATAGCTCTCCCCGCGTGCGAAGAGCGGGACGAGGAGCGCATTGCCGAGGGCGTAGGCGAAGAAGAGCTTCGAGGTGACGAAGACGCGATCCTCCGCGCCGGCGCCGAGCACCTCGCCGCCATAGTGCCGGCAGGCGAGAAGATTGCGATGGAGGTGCATGGCGGCCTTGGGCGAGCCGGTGGTGCCCGAGGTGTAGAGCCAGAAGGCCATGGCGTCCGGGCCCACCGGAACCGGCGCGAAGCGGGTGCCGGTCGGGGTCAGCAGCGCCTCCGGATCGAGCACGGTGGGAAGGCCCGCGCGTGCGGCCGCCTCGCGCGCGGGCGCCGCCAGCGCGGGATCGGCGACGAGGACCGCGGCGCCGCAGTCGGTCAGCACCGCGGCGAGATCGGCCGCGGCGAGCCGAGTATTCAGCGGGACCGCCACCGCCCCGGCGCGGAGGGTGCCGAAGAAGAGGGCGGCCCAGAGGAGACCATCCGGGAGCAGAAGGGCCACCCGATCGCCCGGCGTCACCCCGCGGGCCCGCAGTCCGGCCCCCGCGCGCTCGACCAGAGCGAGAAGCTCGGCGTAGCTCGCCGCCCCCGCGGGCGTCACCAGCGCGCGGCACGCGCCCCGCCCTTCCTCCACCGCGGCGTCGAGGAACGCGACGGTCGCGTTGGGGACCGCCGCCGGCGTCACTCGCGATCCGTGGGCGCGCCGCGCGGGCGCCGGACGCGAACGCCCTTGTCCACCAGGCGGTCGCCGATGCCGTGGAACTTGTGGCGACCGTCCGCGTGGAACTGCCACAGAGCCTCGAGGCTGGGAAAGCCGGCGAGGTAGCGAAGGCCCGACTCGCCGGGCTCGGCCATGGGCATCTGGTCCGCCTCGTAGCGCGCGACGCCCGCCTCGGGCTCGATCCAGAGGCCCTCGGAGGTCTCTTCCGTGAACAGCCGCGGGCTCTGGCCGGGCGGCACCGGGGCGAGGAAGAAGCGCGCGGTGAACCGGATGGGACCGCCCGCCGGCGTGATGAAGTGGGAGAGATAGCGGAGCGGCGCCACGTCGAGGTACCAGTCCTCGGCGGCGAGGAGATCCCCCAGCCGCGCGGACTCCGTCATCAGCGCGTGCCGCATGCGGTCCACCAGGGCGGCCACCGCGGCCTCGCCCGCCGGGATGGGACGACCCGCGCGGTCGGAGACGAGGAGCAGCCCCGTCTCCTCGAGCAGCTCGCGCAGGGCGGTGACCCAGAAGGCCAGCGCGGGGACCCCGTCGTGGCCGGGCAGGATACGTGCCGCGTCCTCCGGCGAGAGCCCGCGGCAGCGGGCGAGGAGCGCGGGATCGCCATCGGCTGCGTCCACCTTGCCGCCGGGAAACGCGTAGAAGCCGCCGAGAAAGCGCATGCTCTTCTGTCGCCGGATCATGTAGACCTCGATCGGCGTGCGCACGCCCGGCCGTACGAGGAGCACGGAGGCCGCCGGCCTGGGGATGACCGGCCCCTCCGTGGTCAAGCGGACGAGGCCTCGGGCCGCGGCCCGCCCGCGAGCTGCTCGAGGAGGGCGTCGGCGGAGATGGGCTTGGCCAGCACCTGGTCCACGTACTTGCTCGCCTCGGTGGCGGTGACCCCCTCCCCCCAGCCGGTGAGGAGGAAGACGCGCGTCTCCGGCGCGCGGGTCTTCACGTGCTCGGCGACCTGCCAGCCATTGACCTTGGGCATGCCGAGATCGGTGATGACCACGTCGTGGAGGACCGGATCGAAGGTCGCGATGGCCTCCTCGCCGTTGACGGCGGTGGTGACCTGATGACCCCCCGAGCGCAGCATGTCCGACAGCACGAGGAGGAGCCGCTGGTCGTCGTCCACCAGGAGGACGCGCGCCGCCCGTTCCGGATGGACGGGCTCGGCGGTCTCCTCCGAGGGCGGGATGATCTGGAACCGGCTCGCGTGCAGCCGCAGCCGCACCGTGGTGCCCTTGCCCTCGCGGCTCTCGATCCGGAGGCTGCCCCCGTGGCGCTCCACGATATCGGCCACCTCGCGGAGCCCCCGCCCGGACCGGCGTGGTGAGCCTGGGGCCAGGGTCCGGCGCAACTCCTCCGGCATGCCGACGCCGTTGTCCGACACCTCGAGGCTCACCCAGCCCGACTCCTCGGTGGCGGCCCGGATCACGAGGGTGCCGCCCTGGGGCATGGCAGTGACCGCGTTGAGGATGAGGTGGACGAGGGCGTCGCGCAGCTCGAAGGCATTGCCCTCCACCGGGGGGATGGCCCCGAGCTCCCGGGTGACGTTGATCACCACCGCGCGGCGCTGCGCGTCGTCGCGCCAGCGCGGCGCCGTCATCTCCAGGGCTTCGGCCACCACCGCGGGCAGCCCCACCGGACCGAAGCCCACGTGCGGCTCGCGGGAGACGAACTCCTGGAAGCGCCGCACCGAGACGGAGGCTTCCATGGCCACGTCGCGGATGACCTTGAGCCGCCGCTGCGCGGTGTCGCTCTGCTCCTCCTTCAGCAGCAGCTCGGTATAGGCGAGGATGGCGGCGAGCGAATTGTTGAAGTTGTGGGTGAGCCCACCCACCGTCTCGCCGAGCGTGCGGAGGTCCACCGACCGTCCGATCCCGCCGGGCGAATCCTCGAGGCGCCGGCTCAGGTCGCGGGCCCAGGAGCGCAGGGTGAGGAGGGAGCGGTCCAGCTCCACCTTGGAGCGCGCGAGGTGGCGCGCGATGTCGCGGATCTCCTCGTGATCAGCGAAGAGGAGCGGATGGTCGGGGGCCGGCGGCTCGGAAGCGCCGCCGCCGCCGACCCAGCGCGCGACCGTACGCCGGACGCCCTCGAGCATGTCGCGGTTAGAGGTTCACCAGCTGCGCGACGCGTTCGCGGTGATACGTGGCATCGCCAAAGGTGAACTCCGAGCCCTTGGCGCGCTTGAAGTAGAGGTGAAGATCGTGCTCCCAGGTGAAGCCGATGCCGCCGTGCAGCTGGATGCCCGCGGCCGAAACGCGGCGGTAGGCGTCGGAGACATAGGCCTTGGCCATGCTCACTGCCAGCGGCCCCTCGGGGGAGCGTTCGTCCATGGCCCAGGCGGCATAGTACGTGATGGACTTGCTGTTCTCCACTTCCACCAGCATGTCGGCGGCCTTGTGCTTGACCCCCTGGTAGGAGCCGATGGGCTTGCCGAAGGCCTGGCGGATCTTCGCGTACTCGACCGTCATGTCGAGCACCTTCTGCGCGCCGCCGCACATCTCCGCGCAGAGCGCCACGCAGGCGCGGTCCAGCACGCGCGCAAGCGGCGCCCAGCCTCGGCCCGCCTCCCCCATGAGCGCGTCCGCGCCGAGCGTGACCCCGGCCAGCGTCACCTCGCAGAGCTTGCGGGTCTGGTCCATGGTGGGCAGGAGCTTGACCTCGAGGCCCGGCGTCGTCCGGGGGACGAGGAAGAGGCTCACGCCATCCTCCGGCGACGGGCCCGAGCCCGTGCGCGCCGCCACCACGATGGCGTCGGCGGTGTGGGCGTCGGGCACGAAGAGCTTGGTGCCGGCCAGCGTGTGGCGGCCGCCGGCCGACTTGGCCTCCAGCGTGATCCCGGCGGCGCCGAGTGTCGCGGACGGCTCCATCCAGGCGAGCGTCACGCGCTGGTCGCCGCTCGCCAGCTCGGGGAGCCACGTCTTCTTCTGTGCCTCGGTGCCCGCCTCGAGGAGGGCGAGGCCGCCCAGGAGCACGGTGGAGAAGTACGGGCCCGGCATCACCGCGCGGCCCATCTCCTCCATGAGCACGGTGAGATCCACGAAGCCCAGCCCCATGCCGCCGTAGGCCTCGGGATAGATCAGGCCCAGCCACCCCTGCTCGGCGATCTTCTTCCAGAGCTCCGGCGTCATCCCCTCCGCGCCGTCCATGAGCCGGCGCACCACCTCGGAGGAGCACTCGTTGTCGAAGAACTTGCGGGCGGTGCTCCGGAGCAGCTCCTGCTCGTCGTTGAAGCCGAAGTTCATGGGGCTAGCCTTTCGGGAGGCCGAGCACACGCTCGCCGATGATGTTCTTCTGGATCTCGGTGGTCCCGCCCTCGATCGAGTTGGCGCGGGAGCGAAGGAAGCCGTACTGCCAGAGCCCGTTCTCCACCGCCCACCGGCTGCCGCTCATGAGCTGCGCGTAGGGGCCCTGCAGCTCCATGGCCATCTCCTGCAGCCGCTGATGGCCCTCCACCCACATCATCTTGCCGGTGGAGGCCTCCGGCCCGGGCAGCTCGCCCTTGAGGAGCTTGGTGATGGCGCGAGCGCCGGTGTACTTGAACACCTCGGTGTCGATCCACATCTGCGCCAGCTTCTGCCGCATGACCGGATCCCGGCTGGCGGGCACGCCGTTCTTGGTGGAGCGGCGCGCGAGGTCCACCAGCCCGTCGAGCGCGATGCGCAGCCGCACCTGGAGCCCGAAGCCCAGGGCCAGGCGCTCGTACATGAGCGTGGTGAGGCCCACCCCCCAGCCGTTGTTGAGCCCGCCCAGGATCTGCGACTCGTGCACGCGCACGTTGTCGAAGTACACCTCGTTGAACTCGTCGTCCCCGGTGATCTGCTTGAGCGGCTTCACGGTGACGCCGGGTGCGTGCATGTCGAGGAGGAAGTAGGTGATGCCCTTGTGCTTGGGGGCCTGAGGGTCGGTCCGGGCAAGCAGCATCATCCAATCGGCAATGTGTGCCAGCGAGGTCCACACCTTCTGGCCGTTGATCACGTAGTACTCGCCGTCCTTGACCGCGCGCGTCTGGAGCGATGCCAGGTCGGAGCCCGAGTTGGGCTCGGAATAGCCCTGGCACCAGATCTCCTCGCAGGAGAGCATCTTGGGAGGATAGCGCTTCTTCTGCTCTTCGGTGCCGTACGCGTTGATGGTGGGCCCCGCCATGCCCACGGCGAGGATGTTCAGCACCGGCGGGGCCTTCGCCAGCGCCATCTCTTCCTGGAGGATCATCTCCTCCATGAAGGTCAGGCCGCGGCCGCCGGACTCCTTGGGCCACGTCAACCCCACGAACCCCGCCTCGTACATCTTCCGCTGCCACTGGCGAAGAAAGTCGTAGGCCCCCTCCCGCGGCACGTCGCTGGCGGCCTGCACCTTGCTCGTCCAGTCGGCGGGAAGGTTCCGGGAAAGCCAGGACCGGACCTCGTCCCGGAACGATTGCTGCTCGGGGGTCAACGTGAAATCCATACTCCCTCCTGCAACGGCGAGGTTGGGGGGCGCTCAGGACTGACTGAACGACCGTTCATTGCCATGATACGGGCCCCCCTCAGACAGTGTCAAGGGTAAGCGAGGTCTTGTATACTGACCCGCGGCCATGAGGCTCGCGATCTCGCTCCCCCGTCTCCGCTCCCACCTCGAGGCCCTCTCTCAGTTCGGCCGGAACCCGGCAGGCCAGGGCATCACCCGCTCCTGCTGGAGCCCTCCCTACGAAGAGGCGCGCGCCTGGCTCATCGCGCGGATGAAGGACGCGGGGTTGACGACCTGGGTGGACGAGGCGGGCAATACCTTCGGGCGGCTCGGCGAGGGCGCCCCCACGGTGATGACGGGCTCCCATATCGATACCGTGCCCCAGGGCGGCTCCCTGGACGGCGCCCTCGGCGTGCTGGCGGGTCTCGAGTGCCTGCACACCCTGCGGGAGTCCAATGTCCGCACGCGCCGGCCTCTCACCGTGGCCGCCTGGAGCGACGAGGAGGGGCGCTACGCCTCGCTGTTCGGCTCGAAGGCCTTCACCGGCAAGCTCGACACCCGCCAGATCCCCCACTTCCGCTCCGCCGACGGGGAAGCCCTGGTGGACGCGATGGCGCGCGCGGGCTTCGATCCGCTGGAGGCGCCCAAGGCCAAGTGCGACCCGAAGACCCTGGCCGCCTACGTGGAGCTGCACATCGAGCAGGGACCGCACCTCGAGGCCGCGCGCCTCCCCATCGGCTCGGTGGAGGGGATCGTGGGCAATCGGCGCGCCTGGGTCACCTTCATCGGCCAGGCCGACCACGCGGGCACCACGCCCATGGAGTGGCGCAAGGACGCCTTCCTCGGGGCCGCCGAGTACGCCCTGGCCGCGCGCGAGCTGGTGGTGAAGCGGGGCGGCGGGAAGAGCGTGACCAACTTCGGCCGCATCGAGATCGCCCCCGGTGTGTCGAACATCGTCCCCGCACGCGCCACCCTGCTCCACGAGATGCGCTCGCTCGACGGCCGGACCCTCGCGCGCCTGGACCGGCAGTGCCGCGACCTGGCGCGCGCGGTGGCCAAGCGGCGCGGGCTTCGCGTGAAGGTGGAGACCATCTCGCAGAGCCCGCCCGTGCACTGCTCCCGGCGCGTGATGAAGGCGGTGGAGGCGGCCTGCGCGGAGCTCGGGCTCAAGTACCGGCGCATGCCTTCCGGCGCGGGCCACGATGCCCAGAACCTGGCCTCCGTCACCGACTCCGGCATGCTCTTCATCCCGTCCCGCGGCGGACGCAGTCACCGTCCCGACGAGACCAGCGACTGGAAGGCCATCGAGCGCGGCGGGAACGTGCTCCTCCATACCCTCCTGCAGCTCGCCGGCTGACGCGGGCGCGCGGCCGCCAACTACCCTCGACGGCGTCACCGTCTCCTACTTCGAGTGGGTGCAGAACGTCCAGCAGTTCACGTGGGAAGAGGACAAGGTCAACGCCGAGCTGCATCGGCACTTGCGCGAGGCCTATGCCACCATCGCGCGGGTCGCCCGCGAGCATCGCGTGCCCTTCCGCACCGCGGCCTTTATCGTGGCGATTGGACGGGTCGGTCGTGCGACCGTCCTCCGGGGAGTCTAGAACGATGGATTTCGTCGACGCGGTCACCACGCATCTCTGCCGAACCCTCACCCGGGTGGAGGCGGAACGGCTGCTCGCGGGCACCGAGCTGCTCTCCACGGACGCCGGGTCGACGGTGATCCGCGAAGGCACCGTCAGCGAGGGGATCTACTTCCTCTTCGAGGGCAAGGTCGAGGTGAACCGGCGCCGGCACGACGGAGAGACCACCCGCCTCGCGCTGGTCGACGCCCCGTCGCTGTTCGGCGAGCTGAGCCTGGTGGTAGGGGGGGCCAGCACCGCCACGGTGAGCGCGCTGACGGATTGCCGGCTGCGGCTCCTCCGCAAGAGCGACTTCCACGCGCGCCTCGCCGAGGGGGAACTCGCCGCCTACAAGCTGCTCGGCGCGGTGGCCGAAGTGCTCGCCCGCCGCGTCCTGCGCCTCAACGACACCATCCTCGAGCTCTCCGAGCGCGCGCACGCGGCCGCCCCGATGGAGGATCTGGCCCGTCTGCGCCAGAAGCTCTTCTCGGAGTGGTCCTTCTGAGCCGCGCCGCCGGGGACGGCGCCTCATTGTGAAACATTCCACTTGGCAGCGGGGGACCGTTCGAGTACACTCCGGGCGGAACCGGAAATAACCTTACCCAAGAGGATGTTGTGTCCACGATATCGCATCTGCTGCTGGCACTCGCGCTGACCCTGTTTCTGGCTTTCCAGGGGGGCGCGCTCGTCTTCGTGCTGCGCTCGCGGCGTGCACTGCGGGCAGGACGCCGGCAGCGGCCCACGGAGCTCCTCTGGACCGTCATCCCCGTGATGCTCGTGCTGTTCCTCGCCGCCCGCAGCTGGGTGGCCGTCTTCGATCTGGGGCGGCCTGCGGTGGCGTCGGCCGTGATCACCGAGGTCCCGACGGCGGAGACGCCGGGCGCCCCGCCCCGCCAAGGGAGACCATGACCAAGCCACCGCGTCGCCTCGCCATCTCCCTCCTGCTCCTGGGCGTGATCGCGCTGAGCGCCGGCTGCGGGGCGGTCGGCTGGGACTGGGATACGAAGATGTCCACGGTCATGCCCAAGTCGGACTTCGGGCGCCTGACACACGACATCTTCATGCTGATCTCGTGGTGGACCCTCGGCATCTTCATCGTGGTGGAGCTCGGGATGCTCTACGTGTGCTGGCGCTTCCGCGACCGTCCGGGCGCGCCCGTTCCCAAGCAGGTCCACGGCCACACCGTGCTGGAGGTGGGCTGGACCATCGCCTTCGCCGCCCTTCTCGTGATCTTCGCGGTCCCCACCGTCCGCGTGATCTTCAAGACGCAGGAGGCGCCCGCCGCCACCGATCTCAAGGTGGACGTGGTCGGGCATCAGTGGTGGTGGGAGTTCCGCTATCCCGGCCAGAAGGTGGTCACCGCCAACGAGGCGCACCTCCCCGTGGGACAGACGGTGGCCTTCAACCTGCATGGGCCGGACGTGATCCATTCCTTCTGGGTGCCCCAGCTCGGCGGCAAGCGGGACGTGGTGCCCGGTCGCGTGAATCGGATCACCCTCACGCCCGAGGTGCCCGGCGAGTACATCGGCCAGTGCGCCGAGTATTGCGGCATCTCGCACGCCAACATGCGCTTCCGCGTGGTGGTCCACTCGAAGGGGGATTGGGAGAAGTGGGTGGCCGCCCAGCAGGCCCCTCCGGTGGAGCCCAAGGACGAGCTCGCCCAGAAGGGCAAGGAGATCTTCAGCCAGTCGGCGTGCATGGGTTGTCACAGCATCTCGGGGCTGTCCGCGGGCATCCTGGGGCCGAACCTGACCCACTTCGGCAGCCGCAAGACCCTCGGCAGCGCCACCACGCTGAACACCCCCGAGAACCTGACGAAGTGGATCGAGGATCCAGCGCACCTGAAGCCCGGGGTACTGATGCCCAATCTCGGCATGCGCGATGAACAGTCCAAGGCGCTCGCCGCCTACCTCCTGAGCCTGAAGTAGGGGATCCCATGGCGACACACGCAGCGTTCATGCCCGGCGGCGTCAAGACGGAAGCGGCGTACACCGGCGTCTGGTCCTGGATCACCACCGTGGATCACAAGCGCATCGGGATCCTGTACGGCGTCACCGCGTTCATCTTCTTCCTGCTGGGCGGCATCGAGGCCTTGATCATGCGCGCGCAGCTCGCGCGCCCGGACAGCAACCTGGTGAGCGCGCAGACGTTCAACGAGCTGTTCACCATGCACGGCACCACCATGATCTTCCTGGCGATCATGCCGCTCAGCGCCGCCTTCTTCAATTTCATGATCCCGCTGCAGATCGGCGCCCGCGACGTGGCCTTCCCCCGGCTCAACGCCCTGTCGTACTGGATCTTCCTGTGCGGCGGCCTCTTCATCAACTCGAGCTTCCTCTTCGCGGCCGCGCCGGACGGGGGCTGGTTCGGCTACGCCACGCTCACCACGCGGCAGTTCTCCCCCGGCCACAGCATCGACTTCTGGATGCTGGGGCTGCAGATCCTCGGCATCGCGTCCATGCTCGCCGGCTTCAACTTCATCGTCACCATCATCAACATGCGCGCCCCCGGCATGACCCTGATGCGCATGCCGGTATTCATCTGGATGTCGCTGGTGGTGCAGTTCCTGGTGGTGCTCGCCTTCCCCGCCATCACGGTGGCGCTCATCCTCCTCATGTTCGACCGCTTCTTCGGCACCCTCTTCTTCGCGCCGGCCGCCGGCGCCGACCCCTTGCTGTGGCAGCACCTCTTCTGGATCTTCGGCCATCCCGAGGTGTACATCCTCATCCTGCCCGCCATGGGCATCGTGTCGGAGGTGCTGCCCACCTTCGCGCGCAAGCCGCTGTTCGGCGCGCCGGTCATCATCTACTCCGGCATCATGATCGGCTTCTTCGGCTTCGGGGTGTGGAGCCACCACATGTTCTCGGTGGGCATGGGGCCGGTGGCCGACGCCGCCTTCTCCATCGCCACCATGCTCATCGCGGTGCCCACCGGGGTGAAGATCCTCAACTGGATCAGCACGCTGTGGGGCGGCAGCATCCGGTTCACGAGCGCGCTCCTGTTCTCGCTGGGCTTCATCGCGATGTTCACCATGGGCGGGCTCAGCGGGGTCATGCACGCCTCGCCCCCGGTCGACCTCCAGCAGACCGATACCTACTTCGTGGTGGCCCACTTCCACTACGTGCTCTTCGGCGGGTCCATCTTCGGGCTCTTCTCCGGCATCTACTACTGGTGGCCGAAGATCACCGGGCGCCTCCTCGACGAGCGGCTGGGCAAGCTGCACTTCTGGCTCATGATGATCGGCTTCAACCTGACCTTCTTCCCCCAGCACTATCTCGGCCTCATCGGGATGCCGCGGCGGATCTACACCTACGCGGGCGACCTGGGCTGGAACTTCTGGAACATGGTGTCGAGCATCGGAGCGTTCATCATCGCGCTCTCGATCCTCGTGTTCATCGTCAACGTCTTCAAGACGCGCCGGTCGGGACAGGTGGCGGGACCGGACCCCTGGGACGCCCGCACGCTGGAGTGGGCCATCCCCTCCCCGCCTCCCATCTACAACTTCGCCGCCATCCCCACCGTGCACGGCCGGGACGAGCTCTGGCTGCAGAAGCACGGCGACGGCCACGGCGGCGCCCCCACCCCCCGGCCCGCCACGCCCACCGCCCAGGACATCGCGGCCATCCACATGCCGCCGCCGTCCTACTGGCCCATCCTGCTCGCCCTCGCGCTGACCTTCATGCTCTCCGGCCTCCTGATCAGCACGTACCAGATCATCGCGGGCGGGCTGCTGGTGCTCTACTGCATGTTCAAGTTCGCGCTCGAGTATCACCGTCCCGCCCAGGAGGCCCACTAGTGGCCAGCCATAGCGACGCCCACGCCGCCGCCGGCGCGCACGCCGTCCACCACGACCCGAATATGGGCACCACCGGGCTCGACAACCGCAAGGTGGGGATGTGGATCTTCCTGGGGTCGGACTGCATGTTCTTCGGATCGCTCATCGGGACGTACCTGTCTTACAAGGGCAAGAGCCTGGGCGGGCCCACCCCGCAGGACGTCTTCAACATCCCGCTCACCTCGGAGAGCGCGGCGGTGCTGCTGCTCTCCTCGCTCACCATGGTGCTCGCCCTCGCCGCCCTGGAGAAGAACGACCACAAGTGGACGGGGCGCTGGCTGCTCGCCACCGCGGTGCTCGGCGCGCACTTCGTGGGCAACCAGGTCTACGAGTTCTACACCTTCGCCGTCCACGACGGGCTCACGCTGAGCACCAACCTCTTCGGCTCCACCTTTTTCACCCTCACCGGCTTCCACGGGGCCCACGTCACCGGGGGCGTGATCTGGCTGATGGGCCTGTGGTGGCAGCTCAAGCGGGGCCGGCTGGATAGTCGCGACTACACCAAGGTCGAGATCGCGGGGCTTTACTGGCACTTCGTGGACATCGTCTGGATCGCGATCTTCACCATCATCTACCTCATCCCCTAGGAGCGCCGACATGGCCGATACACATGCCGTCGCGCAGCAGCCGAGCCACGGCGCCCAGGAACCGGCCCACAGCGGCGGGCACGCCACCGTCAAGACCTACGTCTTCGTGGCGATCGTGCTCGGCCTCATCACCGCCATCGAGGTCGCGACGCTCTACATCCCCGGCATCCCCAACAGCCTCCTGGTGGCGAGCCTTCTCATCATGTCCGCGATCAAGTTCGTCCTGGTGGTGGGCTTCTTCATGCATCTCCGGTACGACCACAACATCATGCGGAGCTTCTTCATCGGCCCGCTCATTCTCGCCATTTTGATCATCCTCGCCCTCATGGCGCTGTTCAGCGCCTTCGTCCTGCTGCCGCGCCACTGAGATGGCACACGCAGTGCCCGGGCCGGCGGGGCCACCGCCCCTCGGCCCCGGGGGATTCGACTGGACCGCCTGGAACGCCGACCCCGGCGTGGTCACCGGACTGGTGGCGCTGGGCGCCGTCTATGCGGGCGCGATTCTCCTGCGGCGCCGGATCGACCCGGAGGCGCCCGTGGAGCCCCACAAGGTGGCGGCCTTTGCGGGAGCACTGGTGGTGCTTTTCGTGGCGCTCACCGGGCCCGTCCACGATCTCTCGGACTACTACCTCTTCAGCGCGCACATGGTGCAGCACATGCTGCTGGCGTTCGCGATGCCGCCGCTGCTGCTCCACGGCCTGCCGGGGTGGATGGTCCGGCCGCTGCTGCGCGATCCTCGGGTGCGCGGGCTCGGCCGTCGGCTCACCCGCCCCTCGGGCGCCTTTGCCTGCTTCAACCTGGTGCTGGTGGCGTGGCACCTGCCGCCCCTCTATAACCTTGCCATGGAGCAGCATCCCGTCCACATCGTGGAGCACCTCATGATCATGGCCGCCGCGGTGATCCTCTGGTGGCCGCTACTCTCCCCCCTCCCGGAGCTGCCGCGCGCGCCCTACCCCGTGCAGATGCTCTACATCTTCGTGGTGGGCCTGCCCATGGTGGTGGTGGCGATCTTCATCAGCATGGCGGACGGCATTCTCTACCCGTACTATGCGGCGGCGCCGCGAGTCTGGGAGACGCTCACCCCGCGCGCCGACCAGCACCTGGGCGGGCTCATCATGTGGATTCCCGGGGGGCTCGTGTTCCTCATCGCGCTGTCGGTGGTCTTCTTCCGCTGGCAGGTGGCGGGCGGCGGGGACGACGCGGTGGCCCCCGCCGAGGCGCGCCGTGGCGGCTAGCCTTCCCCGCCGCCTCGCCTGGCTCACCGTCGGCGCCCTGGCCCTGGTGATGACGCTGGGCAATATCGTGAGCGCCACCAGCTCCGGGCTCGGCTGTCCGGACTGGCCGCTCTGCCATGGCCGCGTCATTCCGCCGGGCGGCGCAGAGATCTGGATCGAGTTCCGCCACCGCCTCGCGGTGCCACTCTTCTCGGCGCTGCTGGTGGCCACCGCCGTCGTCACCTGGCGGCGTGCCGCCACGCCCGCGCTGAAGCGTCTCGCCGCCGCGCTCGTCGGCCTGCTCGTGGTGCAGATCGTCCTGGGGGGCGTCACCGTGCTGCTGGGGCTGTCCCCGGTGGTGAGCACGGTGCATCTTCTCGTCGCGCTGTCCGTGCTGGCCGGGCTCATGACCCTCTGCGCGACGCCCGACCCGCCCGGACCCGCTTGGCGAGGTGCAGCCGAAGGCGAGCCGAGCAATTTTGCCGAGCCGCAGCTCGCCCGCTTCGCGACAGCCGGGCTCGCGGTACTGCTCATCCAGCTGGCGCTGGGCGGGTATGTTCGGCACTCGGGCGCGGGCCTCGCCTGTCCCGACTTCCCGCTCTGCAGCGGAGACGTGTTCCCCGGACACTGGCTGGGCTGGGTGCACTGGCTGCACCGCTGGCTCGGCGTGGTCCTCCTCGGCTTCTTCCTCCACCTCGCCCGGGTGAGCCGGCGCACCGCGCTGGCGGGTGTCGGCGCCGCGGTGGCCGGCCTCGCGGTGGCCCAGGTGACGCTGGGCATCCTGGCCGTGCTGCTGCGCCTGCCCATCACCGTGCGCGCCAGCCACGCGGTCGTGGGCTATGCGCTCTGGGCGCTCCTCGTCTGGATCGCGGTGCGCGCGGGCGCCTGGGGCGCGAGCCTCGGCCCGACTATGGAAATCCGCTCGGCTCGCCTTCGGCTGCGCCTCGCCAAGCCACGGCTGCGCACCGGCGCTCGATAGGACCGAAATAATGGCCACCGCCGCTCCCGGACCCGCGACGCCGTCGTCTGCGCAGGGCGCCGCGCTGACCGGCGTGCGCAGCCGTGCCGGCGCCTATGCCGAGCTCTCGAAGTTCGGGATCGTGCTCCTGGTGCTCGTCTCCGCGGGGGCCGGCTTCATGCTGGCGGCGCCGCTGGGCCCGGAGTTCCCCTGGGCGGCGGGCCTGATCGTGCTGCTGGGGGTGATGCTCCTGTCCTCGGGCGCCTCCGCGCTGAACCAGGTCCAGGAGCGCCGGCGCGACGCGCTCATGACGCGGACGGCGGGCCGTCCGCTTCCGTCCGGCCGCCTCTCGTTCGGTCAGGGCCTCCTCTTCGCGATCCTGGCCCTGGGCGCGGGCGCGCTGATCCTCTGGCTCGGCATCGGCCGCACCGCCGGCATCCTCGGCATCGTGGCCGCCGCCTTCTACAACGGGCTCTACACGCCCTGGCTCAAGCCCACCTCGCCCTTCGCGGCGGTGCCGGGAGCCCTGCCCGGCTCATTGCCGCCGGTGATCGGCTGGGTCGCGGGAGGCGGCAGCCCGCTGGACTCGGGGGCCTTCATCCTGTTCGGGATACTGTTCTTGTGGCAGATGCCGCACTTCTGGGCCCTGGCCCTCCGGTACAAGGAGGACTACGCCGCGGGGGGCTTCCCCATGGTGGCGGAGGCGGTGGGCGTGGAGGGCACCGCCCGGCTCATCCTCGTCTACGCCTTCGGCCTCACCGCGCTGTCGCTCGCCGCGCCCACGTTCGGGCTGGGCGGCCCGGCGTCCCTGGCCGCGGCCGCGCTGCTGGGCTGGCGCCTCATCTGGCTCGCCACCAAGTTCGCGCGCCACCCCGAGGACCGACGCGGTTGGCTGTCGCTCTTTCTCTTCTCGAACCTCTATCTCCTCATTCTCTTCCTCGTGCTGGTCGGAGAGCGCCTCGCGCGATTCGCCCTCGGCTAGAGCGCGCGTTCTTTGCTATTCTGACCCAGGGGCGAAACACGATATGAACATCTGCGTGGTGGGCACGGGCTACGTCGGGCTGGTGACGGGGGCGGTGTTCGCCGACCTCGGCAACGACGTGGTCTGCGTCGACAAGGTGCGCGCGAAGATCGACTCTCTCAAGGCGGGGCGGATGCCCATCTACGAGCCCGGCCTCGAGGAGATGGTCGCGCGCAATGTCGATGACGGCCGGCTCACCTTCACGATCGATCTGGCGGCGGGCGTCCGCCAGTCGGACGTCATCTTCATTGCCGTGGGGACGCCGGCGCGCGCGACCGGCGAGACCGACCTCTCCCACGTGGAGGCGGTGGCGGCCGAGATCGGCCGGACCATGGACCGCTACAAGGTGGTGGTCAACAAGTCCACCGTCCCGGTGGGCACCGGCGAGCTGGTGCGCGAGGTGGTGGCGCGGCATCAGCGGGCGCCCATCGAGTTCGACGTGGTCTCCAACCCCGAGTTCCTCCGCGAAGGCTCCGCCATCGAGGACACCCTCCGGCCCGACCGCATCGTGATCGGCGCCCCGAACCAGCACGCGGCCATGCGCCTGGTGGAGCTGTACGCGCCGCTGGAGCGGCCCATGATCATCACCGACCTGCCCTCGGCCGAGGTGATCAAGTACGCGTCCAACTCCTTCCTCGCCGCCAAGATCTCGTTCATCAACGCTATCGCCAACGTGTGCGAGGCGGCGGGCGCCGACGTGACCCAGGTCATGAAGGGCATGGGCCTCGACAACCGGATCGGGGCCGCCTTCCTGCAGGCCGGGCTCGGTTACGGGGGCTCCTGCTTTCCCAAGGACGTCGATTCCCTCATCCACACCGCGGGGCGGCTCGGCTACGACTTCCGGCTGCTCAAGTCGGTGGCGGACATCAATCGCGAGCGCGCGGCGCGCCTGGTGGAGACGATCCGCAAGGTGCTGAGCCCGCTGGACGACAAGACGGTGGCGGTGCTCGGGCTGTCGTTCAAGCCCAACACCGACGACATGCGCGAGGCCAAGAGCGTGGAGGTGATCGAGCAGCTCCACGCCGCCGGCGCCACCATCCGGGCCTATGATCCCGTGGCCACCGGCAACGCCCGCGACCTGCTGCCCCCCGGCGTGACCTACAGCGCCTCCCCCTACGAGGCGGCCCAGGATGCGGATGCGGTGGTGCTGGTCACCGAGTGGAACGAGTTCAAGTTCATCAACCTCGAGCGATTGCGCCGCGTGCTCCGCCGGCGGGTCATCTTCGACGGCCGCAACATCTGGGAGCCCGACCGCATGCGACGCCTCGGCTTCGAGTACTACTCGATCGGGCGCAAGCCCGTGATCCCGGCCTGAACGCGTGCGCGTGCTCGTGACGGGCGGGGCCGGCTTCATCGGCTCGCACCTCTGCGACCTCCTCCTCGGCAAGGGCTGCGAGGTGGTGTGCATGGACAATCTCCTCACCGGCAGTGCCGACAATATCGCCCACATCCACGACCCGCGCTTTCTCTTCGTCAAGCACGACGTCACCAACTACATCGTGGCGGACGGTCCCATCGACTACGTGCTCCACTTCGCGAGCCCCGCCTCTCCCATCGACTACCTCGAGCTGCCCATCCAGACCCTCAAGGTGGGCGCGCTGGGCACGCACAAGGCGCTGGGGGTGGCCAAGGCGCGCGGGGCCAAGTTCCTCCTCGCCTCCACTTCCGAGGTGTACGGCGACCCTCTCGTCCACCCGCAGCAGGAGGAGTACTGGGGCAACGTCAACCCGGTGGGCCCGCGCGGCGTGTATGACGAGGCCAAGCGCTTCGCGGAGGCCATGACCATGGCCTATCACCGCTTCCACGGGGTGGACACGCGCATCGTGCGCATCTTCAACAGCATCCCGGGAAACGAAACCGTGGTTGTCTTCGACAACGACCGGATGTACGTGGGCCCCATCGAGGACTGGGTGGACACGATCGAGACCGAAGGTATCGAGGGGCGGAAGATCCTCGTCCCCGCCTTCGATCCCGTGACGTGCCGCATGGCCCTCAAGCCGGTGAGCGCCGTGATCAAGCACCCATGCCAGGGCGACGTTTACGAGGTCGCCATGCGGTACGGCCGGCGCATTCGGGTCACTGGGGACCACAGCCTGTTCCGCCGGCGAGCCGATGGGCAGCCCGAGCCAGTCCACGTCAATCAGCTCGAGGTCGGAGATCACGTGGCAATCGCCGCGTTTCTCCCAGTGGTCGAGCAGGATCGGCCCGAGGTCTCGCTGGCCGAGCACCTCCTCACGACCCGCAACGACTCCGATCTCTGGGACTACGCGGTAATCGCTCCGTCGCTGGCTCCCATCGTCGCGCGGCACCGTGAGGCCATCCACGAAGCGCTCCGTGAGTCGGGGCGCATCCGGGCCCGGCGGCTCCGGAACGGCCTGGCCTGCGCCACTCGCAAGTATGAGCGCACGGGGACGGTGCCTCTCGCCGTGATCAAGCGACTCGGCCTCGAGGTCCCCGCCGACGGGCGCCTGCGCATGAATACCGGCGGCGCCCACGTCTCGCTGCCGGCGACCCTCTCGGTCACGGACGACCTGCTCTGGCTGCTCGGATTCTTCCTTGCCGAGGGCTGCTCGTACCGAAGCGGCAAGTCGGCCTACCTCTCATTCAGCTCCGACCAGCGGTATCTGGATCATGCCGCGGCAATCCTGCGTGGCCAGCTCGGCGTGCACGTCGTTGAACAACCGCCGACAGTGGGCCGCGCTCCGGCCCTCTACGCGCACTCGCGCCTGCTCGTCCTTCTGTTCGATGAGATCTTCGACCTCCTGGGGCCCGGCATCCCGCCGTGGATCCTCCAGCTCCCCCTCTCCCGCCTCAAGTGGTTCCTGGAGGGGTATCGGGAAGGGGACGGGACAAACCGCGGGAAGAAGCTGGGGCACGAGATGTGCTTCGATACCGTGAGCGAGCGGCGGGCGCAGGATCTCGCGCTGATTCTCCTGCGCTTTGGGATCGTCGCCTCGCTTGGTCGATACGAGACGACCTTCACCCGCAAGTACGGCAAGCGCCGCTTCCCATTCTATCGGCTGACGGTGTGCAAGGTTTCTGACTTCGACATCCTGCACTGGGACCGTGGGCCCACTCAGACCCTGAACGCCCGGCGCCAGGGCGACCTCGTATGGGCCCGGGTTTCTTCGGTCGAGAAGTGCCTGACCACTCCGTACGTGTACGACTTCTCGGTGCCCGAGGCGGAGAACTTCATGGGCGGGATCGGGGTGTGCTGCCACAATACTTACGGGCCGCGTATGAGGCTCGCCGACGGGCGCGCCATCCCCACCTTCATCCGGCAGGCCCTGCGCGGCGAGCCGCTCACGGTGGCGGGGGACGGCTCGCAGACGCGCTCGTTCACGCACTACTCCGACCTGGTGGACGGCATCTGGCGGCTCATGAACAAGCCCGTCAACGAGCCCGTCAACCTCGGCAACCCGTACGAGATGACGCTGCTCGCGCTGGCCCAGATGATCGTCAAGCTCGCCGACTCGCGCAGCGAGCTCGTCTTCATCCCGCTGCCGGCGGACGACCCCAAGGTGCGCCAGCCCGACATCACCCGTGCGCGGAGCCTGCTCGGCTGGGAGCCGCGGGTGGACGTGGAGAGCGGGTTGCGCCAGACCATCGAGTGGTACCGGAAGTCCGGGGCGGTGCGGTGAGGATCCTGGTGACGGGGGGAGCCGGCTTCATCGGCTCCCACGTGGTGGACGCCTTTCTCGGCGCGGGGCACACCGTCTCGGTGGTGGACAATCTCGCCACCGGCAACCGGGCCTGGCTCACGGGCAAGCCCGTCCGGCTCCACGTCCTGGATATACGCGCGGCCCGCCTGGCGGACGTGTTCGAGGCCGAGCGGCCGGAGACGGTGGCCCATCTCGCCGCGCAGGCGTCGGTGGGCCGCTCCGTCGCCGACCCCACCTTCGACGCCGGCGTCAACGTGATCGGGGGGCTCAACCTCCTCGAGTGCTGCCGCCGGACGGGCGTGACGCGCGTCATCTACTCCTCGAGCGGGGGCGCCGGCTACGGGGACACCGAGGCGATTCCTACTCCGGAGACCCATCCCTCTCTGCCCTCCTCGCCGTACGGCGTCAGCAAGGTGGCGATGGAGCACTACGTCGCCGCGCTGGGCGCCATCCACGGCTGGTCCGCGGTGGCGCTTCGCTATGCCAACGTCTACGGGCCGCGCCAGAACCCCGCCGGGGAAGCCGGCGTCGTCGCGATCTTCTGCAGCCGGCTGCTCCAGGCCCAGCCTCCCGTGATCAACGGAGACGGCTCGCAAACCCGCGACTACACCTATGTCGAGGACGTGGCGGCGGCCAACCTCGCCGCGCTCGACCGGCCGCAGGTGCAGGGCGCGTTCAATATCGGTACCGGCGTGGAAACCTCGGTCAACGACCTCTTCGCGCGCCTGGCCCGCTCGGCGGGCTTCGACGGGCCGCCCGGCCACGGGCCGGCCCGGCCGGGCGAGCAGCGCCGCAGCTGCCTGGATCCCGCCCGCGCCGCGCACGAGCTCGGCTGGCGGCCCTCCGTCTCGCTGGACGACGGGCTGGCCCGAACGTTCGAATTCTTCAAGAAGGAGGCAGGACGATGATCGACGAGGAGCTCCGCGCCATCCTGGCCTGTCCCGCGTGCAAGGGCGACCTCTTGTTCGAGGAAACCCGGATCATCTGCCCGGCGTGCCGCAAGGCCTATCCCATCCGGGATGGCATCCCGGTGATGCTGATCTCCGAGGCGGAGCCCTGGGCGCCGACCAAGTAACCGCCGTCATCCTCGCGGGTGGCCAGGGCACCCGGCTCCGGCCGCTCACCTATGATCGGCCCAAGCCGATCGTCCCGCTGCTCAACGTTCCCTTTCTCGCCTACCAGCTCGCGCTGCTCGCGCGCCATGGGATCCGGGACGCGGTGCTGTCCTGCTCCTACATGGTGGACGCGGTGCGGGCCACCATGGGCGACGGTGCCGCCTGGGGCGTGCGGCTGTCGTATGCGGTGGAGGACGAGCCGCTCGGCACCGCGGGCGGGGTGCGCCACGCGGTGGACGTCGCGGACGGGCGCGTGCTCGTGCTCAACGGCGACATCCTCACCGATGCCGACCTCGGCGCGATGCTCGCCTTCCACGAGGCGCGCGGCTCGGCGGCCACGCTGTACCTCACGCGGGTGCCCGACCCCACCGCCTTCGGCCTGGTGGAGCTGGGGGAGGGCGGCCGCATCCGGCGCTTCATCGAGAAGCCGGATCCGTCGCAGGTCACGACCGACACCGTCAACGCCGGCATCTACGTGCTCGACGGGCGCCTGCTCGCCCGCATCCCCCGGGGCCGCGCGGTGTCCATCGAGCGGGAGTTCTTCCCGGGGCTGCTCGAAGACCGTCTGCCCTTCTTCGGATGGGTGGCGGAACACTACTGGCTCGACATCGGCAGTCCCGCCAAGTATCGCCAGGGCGCGCTCGACCTCCTCGCCGGGCGCGTCGCCACGCCGCTCTCGCCCGCGGGCGCGCAGGGCGGCGGACGCTTCGTGGCACCGGGCGCGGTGCTGGAGCCGGGGGCGCGCGTGACGAGCCCGGCCGTCATCGGAGCCGACTGCCGCGTGGCGGCCGGCGCCGCCGTGGGCCCTTCCACCGTGCTCGGAACCGGATGCGTGGTGGGCGGCGACGCCGCGGTGACGGGCGCCATCCTCTGGGAGCGCGTGGAGGTCGGTGCGGGCGCCGAGCTCCGCGACTGCATTGTCGGCGCGGGGGCGTGCGTGGGCGCCGGCGCCCGCGTCGGTCCCGGCGCGGTGGTCGAGCCGGGCGCGAGGATCCCCTCCGGGGCCCGGCTGCCCTGACGCGTGTTATCCTGAGTCCCGATGGCCATCGAGCAGATCCGAAACTTCTCCATTGTCGCGCACATCGACCACGGCAAGTCCACCCTGGCCGACCGGCTCCTGTCCCTCACCGGAACCATGGACGCCAAGAAGGCGGTGGGCCAGGTGCTGGACTCGATGGACCTGGAGAAGGAGCGGGGCATCACCATCAAGGCGCATACCGTCCGCCTCCTCTACACTGCCCGGGACGGCAAGGAATACACGCTCAACCTCATCGACACCCCCGGGCATGTGGACTTCTCCTACGAGGTCTCCCGCTCGCTGGCCGCCTGCGAGGGCGCAGTGCTGATCGTGGACGCCGCTCAGGGGGTGGAGGCTCAGACCCTCGCGAACTTCTACCTGGCGGCGGATGGGGGGCTGGAGATCGTCCCCGTCATCAACAAGATCGACCTGCCCGCCGCGGACGTGGAGGGCACCCGAAGCCAGATCACCGAGCTCCTCGATCTGGACGGCGACGGCGCCATCGCCATCTCCGCCAAGCACGGCACCGGCGTGCCCGAGGTGCTGGAAGCCATCGTCGAGCGCATCCCGCCGCCCAAGGGCGACGTGGACGCGCCGCTCAAGGCGCTGGTATTCGACTCCTTCTACGACTCCTACCAGGGCGTGGTGGTCTATATCCGGCTGCTCGACGGGCGCGTGCGCGCGGGCCAGCGCATCCTGCTCATGTCCAACGGCAAGATCTACGAAGTGCAGCAGGTGGGCGTGTTCTCACCTGACATGCGGCCGGTGGAAGAGCTGTCGGCGGGACAGGTCGGCTACCTCACCGCCGCCATCAAGCGCGTGGCCGACGCCAAGATGGGGGAGACCATCACCGACGCCCTCCGGCCCACCGCAGCCCCCTGCCCCGGGTATCGCGACGCCAAGCCGATGGTCTTCGCCGGGCTCTACCCCATCGAGGACACCGACTACGAGGGCCTGCGCGACGCACTGGAGAAGCTCCGGCTCAACGACTCCGCCTTCAACTTCGAGCCCGAAACGTCGCTGGCGCTGGGCTACGGCTTCCGCTGCGGCTTTCTCGGCATGCTCCACCTGGAGATCGTGCAGGAGCGCCTGGAGCGCGAGTTCAACCTCTCCCTCATCGTCACCGCGCCCAGCGTGCGCTACAAGGTGATCACCACCCAGGGCGAGACGCTCGAGGTGGAGAACCCCTCCCGGCTGCCGCCCCCGGACAAGATCGAGCGCATGGAGGAGCCCTACGTGCGCGGCTCCGTCTTCGTGCCCACCGAGTTCATGAGCGAGATCTACAAGCTCGCCCAGGACAAGCGCGGCGAGCACCGCTCGCTGGAGTACGTGGGCAAGCGCGTGCACATCCTCTTCGACTTCCCGCTGGCCGAGATCGTGGTGGACTTCTACGACAAGCTCAAGTCTATCTCCAAGGGCTACGCCTCCTTCGACTACGAGTTCCTCGACTTCCGCGAGTCGGAGCTGGTGAAGCTCGACATCCTCCTCAACGGCGATCCCGTGGACGCGCTGTCCACCATCGCCCACCGGGACAAGGCCTACGAGAAGGGCAAGACGCTCACCGAGAAGCTCCGCGCGGTCATCCCCCGGCAGCTCTACGAGGTGGCCATTCAGGCCGCCATCGGCAGCCGTGTCATCGCCCGGGAGACCGTCAAGGCCATGGGCAAGAACGTCACCGCCAAGTGCTATGGCGGGGACATCACCCGGAAGCGGAAGCTCCTGGAGAAGCAGAAAGAGGGCAAGAAGCGCATGAAGCAGGTCGGAAAGGTCGAAGTGCCGCAGGAAGCGTTCCTGTCGGTGCTCAAGAGCTGACGCCGTGAGCGATATCGAGACGCGTCCCGAGACGGGCCCGAGTCCGGTGGAGGCGACGACCAAGCCGCGCCGGAAGTCCCTCGTCCGCGAGTACGGCGAGGCCATCGTGGTGGCGGTCCTGCTGGCGCTGGTCATCCGCGCCTTCGTGGTGCAGGCCTTCACCATTCCCTCCGGCTCCATGATGGACACCCTGCTGGTGGGCGACTACATCCTGGTCAACAAGTTCCTCTACGGGCCGGAGATCCCCTTCACCGATGCCCACCTGCCCGGCCTCCGCGACCCGCGCCGCGGCGACGTCATCGTCTTCAAGTACCCCAACGACGAGACCCGCGACTTCATCAAGCGCATCATCGCGGTGGGCGGCGAGACGGTACAGGTCAAGGACAACCGCGCCTTCGTGGACGGCAAGCCCCTGGACGAGCCCTATGTGCGCCCGGGGTCCGTGCCCACCACCCCGGCCGGGCACTGCGGCTATCTCTATGGCTGCGATCCCATCGTGGTGCCGCCCGGCGCCTACTTCGTGATGGGAGACAACCGCGACAACTCGCAGGACAGCCGCTACTGGGGCTTCGTCAAAGGCGAGAAGATCCGCGGCAAGGCTTTCCTGATCTACTGGTCGTGGAACGGCGACCGCCACTGGCTCCGCTGGAGACGTCTGGGCCACTGGCTCCCGTAGGCCCCTCGCCCGCTTCGGCGCCGCTGGACGGGTGGGCGCCGCGGGCGGCACGGCTCGGCGTTTACGTCCACGTTCCCTTCTGCGCCAAGCGCTGCGGGTACTGCGCCTTCAATACCGCGCCCTATCTCGAGACCGCCGTCCCGCGCTTCCTGCGCGCCCTCGACGCCGAGATCGCGCAAGCGGGGACCGCGCCCTGGGCGCGGGGGGTCCGTGCGGCCACCGTCTTCTTCGGGGGCGGCACGCCATCCCTCCTCGCCTCCGCCGAGCTCGCCGGCGTTCTCGACGCGCTCCGGGCGCGCTTTCCCCTGGAGGCGGGCGCAGAGGTCACGGTGGAGTGCAACCCGGAGAGCGTCTCGCGCGAGCGCCTCGAGGGCTATCGCGCGGCGGGCGTGACCCGGATCAGCCTGGGCGTCCAGAGCCTCGAGGACTCCGTTCTCCCCACGCTCGACCGGCTCCACACCGCCGCCGACGCGCGCCGCGCCTTCGACGATGCCCGCGACGCCGGCTTCGACAACGTGAGCGTCGACCTCATCTACGGGCTCCCGGGGACGGACGGCGCGGGCTGGGAGCGCACCGTGGCGGGAGTTCTCGACTGGGCGCCCGACCACCTCTCCGCCTATGCCCTGTCGCTCGACGAGGGCAGCCTCTGGAGCGCGGCCGGCGTGGGCGGGCTGCCCGGCGAGGACGAGGCGGCGGCGCAGTACCAGACCCTCACCCGCCTCGCCCGCGCCGCCGGCTACGAGCACTACGAGATCTCCAACTACGCGCGGCCCGGCCGCCGGTCCGCGCACAACCAGCTCTACTGGCGCGCCGAGGAATACCTCGCGTTCGGCCCGGGCGCCTGCGGCTTCCTCGGCGAGGTGCGCTATGGCAACGTGAAGCCGCTCGAGCGCTACTGCGGCACGCTGGAGGCGGGGCGACTGCCGGTGGCGACGCACGAAACGCTCACCGCGCGCCAGCGCCTGGCGGAGCGTCTCTTCCTCGGGCTGCGCACCGCCGACGGCGTGCCCGCGGCGTGGCTGGACGAGCGCGTGGCCCTCGAGCCCGCGCGCCTCTCGCCCCGCGTGAAGGCGTGGCGCGAGCGCGGGCTGCTGGAGACGCGCGATGGCCGCGCGCGGCTCACCGAGGACGGATTCCTTCTGTCCGACGCCCTGTTCGTCGACCTGCTTTAGTGTAGGATGGCGCCATGACGCCGGACGCCCACCTCGACGAGCGCCGACGCCAGGTGCTGGTGTCGATCATCGCCGAGTACGTCGAGAGCGCCGAGCCGGTGGGCTCGCGCTCCATCGCGCGCCGTCACATGCGCGGATTGTCCGCGGCCACTATCAGAAATGTCATGGCCGATCTCGAGGAGATGGGCTATCTCTCCCAGCCCCATACCTCCGCCGGCCGCGTGCCCACCGACAAGGCGTATCGCTTCTACGTGGATCACCTGCGCGGGATGCCGTGGGTGGACAAGGCCACCGCGGGCGCGCCCGCGCGCGAGCCGGCGGGCCCGCCCGCGAGCGGCTTCGAGCGGCTCATGGCCGAGACCCCCGCCCAGCTCTCCCAGGGCACCCACATGACGGGGATCCTCCTCGCGCCGCCGCTCCAGCAGACCGCGCTGGACCGCATCGAGCTGGTGCCGCTGGGCGAGGGCCGTGCCCTCGCGGTGGTGGTGACGGAGACCGGCTGGGTCACCACCCAGGCCATCAGTGTGGAGGGGCGGCTGACCCTCGACGACCTGCGCGAGATGGGTCGGAGCCTCACCCGGCGCTTCCGGGGCAAGACCTTCCAGGCGATCCTCGACGACATCGCCTCCCCCGCCGATCCTCTCGACCCGCTGTGGACGCGCGGGCGGGCCCTGCTCGATCAGGTGGTGGCGGTGCTGCGCGCGCGCACGCTCTACGTGAGCGGGGCGCTCAACATGCTCGACCACCCGGACCTCTCCGACGTGGCCACGGTGCGGCGGCTGCTCCACGCCTTCGAGGAGAAGGCGCGCCTGATCGATCTCCTCTCCCGCATCGCCCAGGAGCGAGGCGTCCAGATCGTGATCGGCGCGGAGAATCCCCTGGAGGAGATGCGAGAGGTGAGCCTGGTGGCCTCGACCTACAGCTATCGGGACGAGGTGCTCGGGGTGCTGGGGGTGGTGGGCCCCCGCCGCATGGCCTACTCGGACGTCATCTCCATCGTGGACGAGACCGCCCGGCTCGTCTCGAGCTCGCTGTCGCGCGTCCGCCCCGAGCTCTATCTGCCCTCCTGACCCTCCCGCGGGGGCCGCGCGCCCGTCTGCTATACTCGGAGATTGTGATGACCGACTCTCGGGATTCCTCCGACGACTGGGCCTCGGGAACTGCCGGCGGCGGCGCCGGCGCTGAAATGGAAGCGGAGCTGATGCGCCTGCGCGAGGCCCTGGAGGCCAAGGCCCGCGAGGCGGACGCCACCCATGACCGGTACGTGCGCACTGCCGCCGAGTTCGACAACGCGCGTAAGCGCGCGGTCCGGGAGCGTGAGGAGCTGATCCGCGGCGCCAACGAGAGTCTCATCCGCGAGCTGCTGCCGGTGCTCGACAACTTCGAGCGCGCCTTGCAGGCGGCGCGCGGCGACGCGGGGGCGGCCGCCGTCACCGCGGGGGTGGAGCTCATCCAGCGCGAGCTGCTCCGCGTGCTGGAGAAGTTCGGGGTGACCGCGTTCACCTCGGTGGGCATGCCGTTCGATCCCGAGCGCCACGAGGCGGTGGCCCGGGTGCCCGCAGCGGGCCGACCGGAGATGACGGTCGTCGATGAAACCGCGCGCGGTTATCTGCTCAACGGCCGTGTCCTCCGCCCTGCCATGGTCACCGTGGCGATGAACGCCGACGGCGAGGCGGGCGGAACGGGCGCGGTCGACGCCTAGCGTGGCCGGTCAGAACCTCTACTCGATCCTCGGGGTCGCGCGCGAAGCGGACGAGGCCGCGCTCAAGAGCGCCTACCGCAAGCTCGCGCGGATGTATCACCCCGACAAGAATCCCGGCGACAAGGCCGCCGAGGAGCGCTTCAAGGAGGTCAACGAGGCCTACGCCGTGCTGTCCGATCCGGACAGGCGGGCGCAGTACGACCGCTTCGGGACGGTGGGGGGCGGGGCCGGCGGCCAGGACGTCGGCTTCGGGACCATCTTCGAGGACCTCTTCGAGGGCTTCTTCGGCGGGGGCGGTGAGCGCGGCCGCCGCACGCGCGCGCGCCGGGGCGAGCATCTCCGCTACGACCTCGAGGTGACGCTCGAGGAAGCGGCCGAGGGCCTCGAGTCCAAGCTCCAGATTCCGCGGCTGGAGAGCTGCGAGGGCTGCAAGGGGACGGGACAACAGGCGGGTACGCAGCCCGAGACCTGCAGCGCCTGCCGCGGAGCCGGCCAGGTGCGCTTCTCCCAGGGCTTTCTCACCGTGGCCCGCCCCTGCCCCCAGTGCGGGGGCGAGGGCCAGATCAACCGCGCCCCGTGCAAGGACTGCCGGGGCCAGGGACGCATCCGCAAGGAACGGCTGCTGAAGGTCACCATCCCGCCCGGGGTGGAGGATGGCAATCAGCTCCGCCTCAGCGGCGAGGGGGAAGGCGGCCTGTTCGGCGGACCGGCCGGCGACCTCTATGTGGTGCTCCACCTGCGGCCGCACGAGATCTTCGTGCGGCAGGGCGCCGAGCTCTTCTGCGAGCTCCCGGTGTCCTTCGCCCAGGCGGCCCTCGGCGACGTGGTAGAAGTGCCCGTGCTCGGGGGCCGGGCGGAGCTGACGGTGCCGCCGGGCACCCAGCCCGCTCAGCAGCTCCGCCTGCGCGGCAAGGGCATGCCGCATCTCCGCGGGCGCGGGCGGGGGGACGCCGTGTACCAGGTGGTGGTCGAGGTGCCGACCAAGCTCACTGCGCGCCAGCGGGAGCTGCTCGAGGAGTTCCGCCAGGCTTCGGCGGAGCACGCCGGCCCCCTGTCCACCTCCTTCGTCGACCGGATGAAGAAGCTCTTCGGCTCCTGATGGCCTTCTGGGAGCTCACCGTCCCGACCTCTCCCGAGACGGTCGAGGGGCTCACCAACTTCCTCTGGGAGCAGGGCGCGCTCGGCGTGGTCGAGGAGGAGGCGCCGGGAGATCCGGCGCGGCTCCGCGCCTTCTACGCGGAGTCCGTGTCGTCCGCTCGCCTCCTGAGCGCAGTGGAGGAGTATCGCGCCGCGCTGTGCGCGCTGGGCTTCACGCTGGGGGCCGAGCCCGCCATCGCCCCGCTGCTCGACGAGCAGTGGGCGAGCGCCTGGCAGCAGTCCTTCCCGCCGCGCGAGGTGGGCGAGCGCCTCCTGATCGTCCCGCCCTGGGAGACGGTGCCCACCCCGCCCGGCCGCCACCGCGTCGTCATCGAGCCCGGACGAGCCTTCGGCACCGGCCATCACGGCACCACCGAAGGCTGCCTCGCACTCCTCGACCGCTGGCTGGCGGGGGCCCGTCCCGCGCGCGTGCTCGACGTCGGCACCGGCACCGGCATCCTCGCGGTGGCCGCGGTGGCGCTCGGCGCCCCGCGCGTCTTCGCCATCGACGTGGACCCCGACGCGGTGGCGGCGGCGCAGAAGAATGCCGCGGCGAACGGAGTGGCGGACCGCGTGCATGTGGGCCTGGGTGGCCCGGAGGCGCTGCCCCGTACCAGCGCCTTTGACCTGGTGGTGGCCAATATCCTCGCCCACACGCACCTGGGGCTGGTGAAGGAGTACCGCCGGCGCGTGGCGCCCTTCGGCGCCCTCGTCCTCGGCGGCATGCTCACCGGCGAGGAAGACCAGGTCACGCGCGCGCTGGTGCCGCTGGGCTTCACCCCGCGCGAGCTCCTGGAGCGCGAGGGCTGGACCTCCACCCTTCTCGTCCGGGACGGCGCATGAGCGGCGCCGGTCCGCGCGTTCACGTGCGGCCCGAGGCCGTCAGCGGCACGCGCGTGGTCCTGGACGCCGCGGAGGCGCGCCATCTCCGCCGCGCCCTGCGGCTCCGCGTGGGCGATCTGGTCCGCGCGCTGGACGGGCGCGGCCGGGAGCTCACCGTCCGCCTCACTGCGCTGGACGCACGCTCGGCCGAGGGCGAGATCCTCGACACCGCCACGCCGGCGCGCGAGTCCCCGCTCCATCTGACCCTCGCGCAAGGGCTGCCCAAGGCCGACAAGCTGGAGACCATCATTCGCATGAGCACGGAGCTCGGCGTGGCCGCGGTGGTGCCGCTGCTGACCGCACGCACCGTCCCCGTCGGCGAGGGCCGGGGCCGGCTGGCCCGCTGGGAGCGGGTGGCGCGCGAGGCGGCCAAGCAGAGCGGACGCGCGGTGGTCCCGGCGATCGCTGCGCCGGTGGCGCTGCCTGCCTGGCTGGCCGCGCGCGACCCGGCCGGGCTGCTGGTCTGCCTCTGGGAGCGCGAACCGGCGCCGCTGGCCGACCGCCTGCCGACCGCCCGGCCCGACCGCGCCACCGTGGTCGTGGGGCCCGAGGGCGGTCTCGCCGAGGAGGAGCTCGCCGGGCTCGAGGCGGCGGGCGCCATCGTCGCGGGGCTCGGTCCGCGCGTGCTCAGAACCGAGACCGCGGGCCCGGTGGCGGTGGCCCTGCTGCAAGCGCGCTGGGGAGACCTGGGCGTGGGGGCGCCCCAGGTCGCGGAATGACCCCGGCGTACGAGTACTTCGAGACGGACGCCGACATCGGCGTCATCGGACGCGGCCTGACCGCCGCCGAGGCCTTCGTGCAGACGGCCCTGGGGGTCTTCGCCCTGATCGTGGAGCCCGCGGCAGTGGAGGAACGGGAGCAGCGGGAGGTCCGAGCCCACGGGGACAGTCTCGAGGGCCTGCTTGTCGCCTGGATCAACGAGTGCCTCTACGTCCACGATGTGGAGGGCTTCGTGGCCCGGCGGATCGAGATCGAGGTGTTCGATGACACCGCGAGGGCCGGAGGCGAGCGCCTGCGGCTCCATTCCTTCCTTCACGGGGAAGAGGTCGATCCGTCTCGGCATCGACTGGGCACCGTGGTCAAGGCGGCCACGATGCACGAGGTCTCCACCCGGGCCTCCGAGAGCGGGTTCGAGACGCGGCTCGTGCTGGACGTCTAGTGTCTCAAAAATGAGACAAGGCGGCGGATCCAGCGTGTCCGCCATACCACGGACTTCCGGGCTTCGACTGCTGAATGGATCGAATATATCGTAGACGAATCAGATACTTGTATCGTTTCAGGTTTGGGTGGCACCTCGCTTGCTCTCTAGCGGCGCGGCCATGGAACTACAAGCCACTATACGGAAGCCGGTGAGCATCGAGGGCGTCGGTCTCCATAGCGGTGAGATCGATCCGGCTCACCCTCTCTCCTGCCGGCAGCGATACGGGGATTCTCCTCCGGGCGCTCGATGGGACCCTGATTCCGGCCAACGCCGACCATGTGGTGGATGGCCACTTCGCCACCACGGTGGGGTCATTCGGGGTCCGGGTCCGCACCATCGAGCACCTGATGGCGGCGGCCGCCGGACTGGGCATCGACAATCTCGCTGGTCGACGTCTCGGGCGATGAGCTGCCCGGGCTCGACGGCAGCTCCCGGGAGTTCGTGGAGCTGCTGGAGCGCGCGGGGCGTGTCGGGCTTCCCGCGCGCCGCACGCCCCTCGCGCATCGAGGCGCCCATCCGCGTCGAGGACGGGACCCGCTGGCTGCAGGTGCTGCCCGTCCGACAGTCTCCGGATCAGCTACACGCTCGACAACGACCATCCAGCCATCGGGATGCAGGCGCTGTCGCTCGAGATCACCGAGACCACGTTCGTGAAGGAGCTCGCGCCGGCCCGCACGTACGGCTTCCTCAAGGACGTGGGCGCGATGCGGCAGCGGGGCCTGGCCCGGGGCGGCTCGCTCGACAACACCATCGTGGTGGGCAAGCGGGCGGTGCTCAACGACCACCTGCGCTTCCCGGACGAGTTCGTGCGCCACAAGATCCTCGACCTGGTGGGCGATCTCTTCCTGCTCGGGCCGGCCGCTGATCGGCCACGTGGTCGCCCGCAACGGCGGGCCACGCGCTGAACCATCGCCTCGTCGCCGCCATCCGCGAAGCGGTCGTGCCGGACCGTCGGCGGGCCCGCGGGCACGTGGCCACCCCGGGGCGGTCGGTGGCGCCTCGGGTCGAGGCCGCCTACCCGCCCGTCCCCGGCGTCGCCGCGCGTCTAGCCTTCCTCGTCGCTCCCGTCCCCGAGGGAGCGATATAATGGTGCGGCCGTGGCCCAGCGCACCCTTGTCCTCTGCGCCCTCATCCTGTCCCTGCTCGCGGGGCCGTCGCCGGCCTGGGCCGAGATCCGCATCAGCAATTTGGCCGTCTTCTTCAATGACTTCGAGGTCACCGTGCAGGTCGTGCTCCTGGGCGCCATCCCCGCCCCGCTGCACGAGAGCCTCCACTCCGGGGTGCCCACTCATGTCCGCTTCCACGTGGAGCTCTGGCAGTACAGCCGGTTCTGGGTGGAGCGCCTGATCCAGCGCCGGACGGTGGAGCGGCAGCTCACCTACAACGTGCTGACGAAGGAATATCGCGTCACCTCGGTCGAGGGCGAGCAACGCGAGCCCTATCTCACCAAGAACCTCCGCGAGGCGCAGCGCGTGCTGTCCGATCTGCGCGTGGCCCGGCTGGCCCCCGGCGCCGCGCTGGACAGCAAGGAGCTCTACTACGTCCGCGTGCGCTCCGACGTCTCGCTGAACGGCGACAACTCCTTTGTCTCCCGGATGGCGGGCGATGCCGCCGAGACCCCGTGGGTGCAGTCCACCCTCCTCACGCCCATCCGGAGCCAGTGATGCCTCTCGCCGGCTCCTCGCCGCAGGCCGAGCAGGGGAAGCGCAAGCGCAATCTCATCCTCATCAGCGCGACCCTCGTCATGCTGATCGTGGGCAGCATCTTCCAGTTCGCCCTGCGCGCCCCGCAGCTCCCGGTGGCGTCGAACCTGGTCGTCCTCGCGCTCCTGAACCTCAACGTCATCGTCTTCCTGCTCCTCCTCGTCCTCCTCTTCCGCAATCTCGTGAAGCTGGGCTTCGAGCGCCGCCAGAAGGGCATCGGCGCCCGCTTCAAGGTGAAGCTCGTCCTCGCCTTCCTCTCCCTCGCCCTCGTCCCGAGCATCCTGATCTTCATCATTGCCTCCAATTTCATTACGACGTCGATTGAAGGTTGGTTCAAGCCGCAGGTGGAGCGGCCCCTGGACCAGGCCCTCGAGGTCGCGCAGACCTACTACCAGACGCTCGAGACCACCGCGCTCCGCCATGGCCGCTTCATGGCTCGCGTGGTGGAGCGCGAGGGTCTCATGTCCGATACCCAGCGCGAGCCCCTCGAGGCCTTTCTCGGCGAGCAGCGCGACCGGCTCGGGCTCTCCGCGTTGACGCTGTTCGACCGGCGCGGCCACGAGGTGCTGCACGTCAAGGATCCGGCTCTGGGGGGGGTGGGCACCCGCGCCATCGCCCAGGGGAAGGTCGCCCAGGGCCTGGGTGGCCAGGAAGTGACCACCGTCCAGGAGATCGAGAACGGCGACATGGTCCAGGCGGTGGTGCCGGTGCGTGATCTCGACCGCGAGGTCATCGGCACCCTGGTGGTGTCCACCCACGTGGCGCAGCGTCTGGAGAATCGCCTCCGCGGGATCAGCCAGGCCTTCCAGGAATACAAGCAGCTCAAGCTGCTCAAGAACCCCATCAAGGGCATCTACATCCTGCTCTTCCTGCTGATGACCCTGATCATCGTCTTCTCCGCCACCTGGTTCGGCCTCTATCTCGCCCGCGGGATCACCGAGCCCATCCAGATGCTCGCGGAAGGCACGCGCGAGGTGGCCGCGGGCAACCTCGGCTACAAGGTGCAGGTCCGCGCCGACGACGAGATCGGCATCCTGGTGGACTCCTTCAACCAGATGACCAGCGACCTCGGCTCCTCCAAGTCCAAGCTCGAGACCGCCTATTCCGACCTCCAGTCGAAACACGATGAGATGGAGATGCGGCGGCGCTACACCGAGACCGTGCTGGGCGCGGTGGCCACCGGCGTGGTCTCGCTGGATCCCGCGGGGCGCATCACCACCATCAACGGCGCCGCGGAGCGGATGCTCGGGATCCCCGCCCCTGGCGTGGCGGGGATCGCGGAGGCCTCCGTGTTCCGCCGGCCGGAGTACGCGGAGATCGCCGCCCTGGTGACCCGCATGGCGCGGCTGCGTGAGGGGACGGTGGAGCGCGAGGTGCACCTGCGCCGCGACGGCCTGGCCATCACCCTCCTCGCCTCCGCCACCGCGCTCAAGGGGCCCGACGGCACCGACATGGGCATGGTGCTGGTCTTCGACGACCTCACCGAGCTGCTCAAGGCGCAGCGCCTGGCCGCCTGGCGGGAGGTGGCCCAGCGCATCGCGCACGAGATCAAGAACCCGCTCACGCCCATCCAGCTCTCCGCGCAGCGGCTGCGGCGGCGGCTGGGCGGGGACGGCAGCGCCGAGGAAAAGCGTCTCCTCGAGGAGGCCACCTCCACCATCATCCAGGAGGTGGACGGGCTCAAGCAGCTGGTGGACGAGTTCTCCCGCTTCGCGCGCATGCCCGCGCTGGCGCTGCGTCCCACCGACCTCGCGCGGCTGCTCGACGGCGTGTGCGTGCTGTACCGCGAATCGCATCCCGCGCTGAGCATCAAGTCCGCCTTTTCCCCCGACCTGCCCCCGATGGAGGTGGACCCGAACCAGATCAAGCGCGCGGTGCTCAACCTCGTGGACAACGCGGTGGAGGCGGTGGGGGAGTCGGGGGAGGTGGTGGTGGAGACGATCTGGCTCCCCGACGCGCGGCGCGCCCGCATCGCGGTGGCCGACACCGGGCCCGGCATCGCCGGCGAGGACAAGGAGCGTCTCTTCGTGCCGTACTTCTCCACCAAGGCCACCGGCATGGGCTTGGGGCTGGCCATCGTCCATCAGATCGTGACCGACCACGGAGGCACCATCTGGGTCGAGGACAATCTCCCGCAGGGGAGCCGCTTCGTGATCGAGCTGCCCGCGGGCCGCCTCGCCGCCGCGCCCCCCGCGCCGGTCGAGGCCTGAGCCATGGCCGGCGAGCACATCCTCATCGTGGACGACGAGCGGGCCATCCAGTCGACATTGCGGGGGGTGCTCGAAGACGAAGGCTATCGCGTGAGCGCGGTGGGCTCCGCCGCGGAGGCGCTGGCCGGGCTCGCCGACGAGACGCCGGATCTCATCTTCCTCGACATCTGGATGCCGGGCATGGACGGGCTGGAGGCCCTCGCCGCCATCAAGCGGCGCCAGCCCGAGTCCGCGGTGGTGATGATCTCCGGTCATGGCACCATCGAGACCGCGGTCAAGGCCACCAAGCTGGGCGCCTACGATTTCATCGAGAAGCCGCTCTCCCTGGAAAAGACGCTGCTGGCGACGGTGCGGGCGCTCGAACACTCGCGCCTCGAGCGCGAGAACCGCGCCCTGCGCGAGCAGCTCGACCGCGGCCAGGAGCTGGTGGGCAAGAGCGCGCTCATCGACGAGCTGCGGGCGCAGATCGCGGTGGCCGCGCCCACCAACGGACGCGTGCTCATCCACGGCGAGAACGGCGCCGGCAAGGAGCTGGTGGCCCGCGCCATCCACACCCGTTCCGCCCGCCGCGAGGGCCCCTTCGTCGAGGTGAACTGCGCCGCCATCCCCGAGGAGCTCATCGAGTCCGAGCTCTTCGGCCACGAGCGCGGCGCCTTCACCGGCGCGGTGGCGCGCCACCGCGGCAAGTTCGAGACCGCCAACGGAGGCACCCTCTTCCTCGACGAGATCGGCGACATGAGCCTCAAGACCCAGGCCAAGGTCCTGCGCGCGCTGGAGGAGCAGGCCTTCGAGCGGGTGGGCGGAAAGGAAACCGTCCGCGTGGACGTGCGGGTGCTCGCCGCGTCCAATCAGGACCTCGAGGAGCAGATCGCCCAGGGTCGCTTTCGCGAGGATCTCTTCTACCGGCTCAACGTCATCCCCATCGAGGTTCCGCCGCTCCGCCGCCGCAAGGAAGATGTCCCCGCCCTGGTCGAGCATTTCATCGTCCTGTTCTCCGCCGAGAACGGCAAGCGCTTGAAGACGATCTCGGTGGAGGCCCTCGCCTACTTTCTCGCCTATGACTGGCCGGGCAATGTCCGCGAGCTTCGCAACATGGTGGAGCGCCTCGTCATCATGGCCCCCCGCGACGTCATCGGGCCCGAGGACCTCCCGCCCCCGCTCCGGCCCAAGGAGACACCCACCGGCGCCGACGAGGTCCAGCGCGAGAAGACGCTCAAGGAGGCGCGCGACGCTTTCGAGCGCGCCTTCATCCTCGCCGAGCTGCGCGCCCACGAGGGCAATGTCACCCGCACCGCCGAGAAGCTCGGCATCGAGCGGAGCCACCTCTACCGCAAGCTGAAGGGGTACGGCATCACCCCGCCGAAGAGCTAGTGCTCCGCGAGCTCGGGGACGGCCTTCGCTTGAGGCGCGTCACCCGGGCCGACGCCGAGCCCCTGGCCGCCTTCAACGCCGACCAGATCCGGTACCAGGACGCGCCCGCGCCCTTCGCTCCGCTCGGGGTCTGGACCCGCGATCTCCTCGAGGGCCGGCACCCGACCTTCACCTCCGACGACGGTCTCATCGTGGAGGAGACGCGAACCGGCGCCATCGTGTCCTCCATGCTCCTGGTGTCGCAGACCTGGGCGTACGGCGGGGTGCCCATCCGGGTGGGCCAGCCGGAGCTGGTGGGCACGCGGCCGGAGTATCGCGGACGCGGCCTCGTCCGCGCCCAGTTCGAGGTGCTGCACGAGTGGAGCGCGCAGCGCGGCGAGCTGCTGCAGGTCATCGCGGGGGTGCCGTGGTTCTACCGCCAGTTCGGGTACGAGATGGCGCTGCCGCGCGGGGGCGGGCCGCGCTTCGCGCGCACCGACCTCGCCCCGCCCGCGCCCGGTACACCCTTGCCCTTCCGCGTGCGGCCCATGCGGGCGGACGATCTCCCCTTCGTGGTGGACCTGGACCACCGCTCGCGCGAGCGATGCCTGGTGTCCGTCCCGCGCGACGAGCGGCTCTGGCGCTACGAGCTGGAGGGTCATAGCCCGGGCAGCGGCACGCGACTCGAGCTGCGGATGCTCGAGACCGACCGCGGCGAGCCCGCGGGCTTCATCGGCCACTTCCCCGCGCTCTGGGCGGGGTCGGCCGCGCTGACGCACTACGAGATCCGGCCCGGCCTTTCCTGGCGCGGGCCCTGGCCGACCGTGCACGCCTATCTCGACGCCACCGGCGAGGCCTACGCCGCTCGCGACGGCGGCGCGTTCACCCAGATCCAGCTCTGGCATGTGGGCCTCGAGAACCCGCTTTACGACGCCATCCGCTTCACCGACCGCTGGCGGCCCTTCGCGCTGTACGCGCGCATTCCCGACCTGGCTGCCTTTCTCGACAAAATCGGCCCCGCGCTGGAGCGCCGCCTGGCCGGCTCGACGCTGGCCGGGCACACGGGCACGCTGACCCTCAGCAACTATCGCGAGGGGGTGCGTTTGGTCTTCGCGGAGGGACGGCTCACCGAAGCGGAGGCCTGGCCCCTCGCCCGCGACCTGGTGGGCCAGGAATTCGGCCAGCCCTCGCAGGACCCACGGCGGCCGATGGCCATGTTCCCCGGGCTCACCTGGCTCCAGCTCATCCTCGGCTACCGGAGCCTCGACCAGCTCCAGGATGCCTTCCCCGATTGCATCGTCCGTGGCGGCGAGCCGCGCGCCCTCCTCAACACGTTGTTCCCGCGCACCCCGTCGGACATCTGGGCCGTGCTCTAGCGGCGATCCGGGTTGGGTGGATGTTCCCGGGGGCCGGGGCGCTCATGCCGCGCCTCTTGAACGCGAGTCGGCGCCAGACTATCCTCGCCCCACGCTATCTCCCCCCGTGATGACGCGCCTCGCTTCCTCCGTCCACGCCACCCATGCTGCCCGCGCCCTCGGGGCGGGGCTGGCTCGACATCTCGCGACGAGGGAGCTCGACGGGCGCGTCCACTCGGTATTCGCGCGGGCGGTCAACGTCGAGTGGAATGAGCCCGCCGGCGCGCTGCTCACCCTGCACGGCCCCACGCCGCTGGCGGCGCCCTTCGCCATGGCGCTGGTGGGCTGGCCCGAGGAGCACGGGCTCGAGCCCGGCATCCCCGTCGTCGCGAAGGAGGGGCGCCTCTGCGCGGGCGGGCTCGTGGTGGACTGGGTCGGCGCAACCGTTGTCGACCTGCGCGTCTCGCCGTGCGTCGAGGATGCGCCGGCGGCGCGCGACCGGCTGGCCCGCGCGCTGGCGCCGTTCGACGAGCGGGCCGGCGCCGCGGGCCTCTCGGCGGCGCCGGGTCGCGTCGCGCGCGCCGCGGCGGCGGGAGCCCTGCGTGGACGCGACCCCGTGGCCCTGGCGCGGGCGGCCCGATCGCTCATGGGGCTCGGCGAGGGCCTCACCCCCGCGGGCGACGACTGGCTGGTGGGGATGCTCGCCGTGCTCCACCGGCTGGCGCAGGGCTGGGTGCTCGAGGCGGGACACCTCGCCTCCGTCCTGGTCGGCGAGGCGCCGGCGCGGACCACCACGGTGGGCGCGGCATTCCTCGCCCATGCGCTCGCCCGGGAGTTCTCCGAACGCGTGCGCGATCTCGTCACCGCCGAGTCGCTTTCCCGCGCCCGTGCCGCCGGCGCGAGGCTGGCCGCCATGGGCGCGACCTCGGGCGCCGACACGCTGTCGGGGATGCGCGCGGCCGTCCACGCGCTCGGAGTGTGCCGCGCATGATCGCGCGCACCCTGATCAAGCCGAGCTTCTACCAGGACTCGGTGGTGCTCATGGGCGTGGCGCGGGAGCTGCGCGGCAGCGCCGGGATCCAGGAGGCGGCCGCCCTCATGGGGACGCCCGCCAACCGGGAGCTCATGGAGCAGGCGGGGCTCCTCACCGCGGAGGCGGCCGCCGCCGGTCCCAACGATCTCGTCGTGGTGGTGCGCGCGGACTCCGAGGCGGCGGCGGCGGCCGCCCTCACGCGCGCCGAATCCCTCCTCGCCGCGCGCCGGCAGCGCATCGAAGCGGCGGGCCGCCGGCGGCCGCGCACGCTGGACCGCGCGCGCCGGCAGCTGGAGGGCGCCAACCTGGCCCTGATCTCGGTGCCCGGCCCCTTCGCGGCGGCGGAGGCGCGCAAGGCGCTCATCCGCGGCCTCCACGTCATGCTCTTCAGCGACAACGTGACGCTGGAGGACGAGGTCGCGCTCAAGCGACTCGCGAGAGAGCGCGGGCTGCTTCTCATGGGTCCGGACTGCGGTACCGCTTATCTCAATGGCGTCCCGCTGGGCTTCGCCAATGCGGTCCCGCACGGGCGCGTCGGTCTCGTCGCCGCCTCGGGCACCGGGCTCCAGCAGGTCGTGGCCCTGCTTGCCGCGGGCGGCGAGGGCGTCTCCCAGGCCATCGGCGTGGGGGGCCGCGACATGTCCGAATCCGTCGGCGCCGTCATGACGCTCGCCGCCCTGGACGCGCTCGGCGGCGATCCCGGCACCGAGCTCGTGGTGGTGGTGGGAAAACCGCCCGGCCCCGCGGTGCGCGCGCGCGTCGAGGCGCGGCTCCGGACACTGGGCAAGCCCGCCGTCGTCGCCATGCTGGGACGCGAGGTCTCGCCGGGCCGGGAGGGCGCTCTTCGCACCGTGGCCTCGCTGGAGGACGCGGCGGCGGCGGCGCTGGCCGCGCTCTCCGGACGCGAGTACCGAGCCCGGGCCTTCAGCGATCCCGAAGACGCCGGCCGGCGGATCGGGGAGCGGCAACGCGCCCGGGCCGCCGGGCAAGCCGCCGTGCGTGGACTCTTCGCGGGCGGCACCCTCGCCTACGAGGCGCTCCTCATCCTCGAGCCCCTGCTGGGCGCGGTGGGCGGCAACCTGAGCCGAGGGGTGCCGAGCCCGCACCGCATCGTGGATCTCGGCGAGGACGAGTTCACCCGGGGACGCGCGCATCCGATGCTGGACGGCACCCTCCGCGCCGAGGAGATCGCGCGCGCCGGCAAGGAGGCCGACGTCGCCGTGCTGCTGATCGACGTGGTGCTGGGCCACGGCGCCGCGTCCGATCCGGCAGGCGACATCGCGCCCGCGCTGGAGGCCGCCCGAGCTCACGCGCACGCGAATGGCCGCGGCCTCGCCGTGGTCGCGAGCGTGGTGGGGACATCCGGGGACCCGCAGGGGCTCGACCGGCAGGTGGCACGGCTCGAGTCGGCCGGCGCGTGGGTGCTGCCCTCGAACGCGCAGGCAGCCCGGGCCGCCGCCGCCATCGCGGGCGGCGCGCACGTGACCCAGAAGCTCCTCGCGGTGGAGTCACCGTAGTGGCGGAGATCGGCGACCTGTTCGGCCGGGAGCTGCGCGTGATCAACGTGGGACTCGAGGGCTTCGCCGTCGTGCTGGAGTCCCTCGGCGTACCCGTGCTCCACGTGGAGTGGATACCCCCCGCGGGCGGTGACCCCGCGCAGGCGCGGCTCCTCGCGCTCCTGGACGATGAGGATGGCGCGTGAGCGTTCGCGAGGCCAATGAGCGGGCGCTCGCTTGCCTCACCTCCGCCCAGCCCGTGCTGGTGGACTGCCGCCCTGCTCGCGAGGCACTCGGCCTCGACGAGCACACCGTGCTTCACTCCGGGCCGCCCCTGCCCTGGGAGCGGGCATGTCCCACCGTGCAGGCGGCCATCCTCTGTGCCATCCGTTACGAAGGTTGGGCCGCGGATGATGCCGTCGCCCGCCGCCTGGTGGAGCGCGGCCGCGTCACCCTGAGCCCTTGCCATCACGCGGGCGCGGCCGGCCCCATGACCGGCATCATCACCGCCTCCATGCCCGTCTTCGTGGTGGTGAATCGGCAGGGCGGCAACCGCGCTCATGCCACCGTCAACGAGGGCCTGGGCAAGGTGCTGCGCTTCGGCGCCAACGACGCGAGCGTGATCGCCCGGCTCGACTGGCTCGCGCGCGAGGCGGGGCCGCTCCTGGGCGCCGCCCTGCGGAGTGCGGGCGGCCTCGACCTTCGCGCGCTGATGGCACAGGCGCTCCGCATGGGCGACGAGATGCACCAGCGCAACATTGCCGCCTCCGCCTTGCTGGCCCGCGCGCTCATGCCGCACCTGGCCCGCGTCACCGCCGAGACCGGGCCGGTGGCGCGGGTCGCCGACTTCATCGCGGGCAACGACCAGTTCTTCCTCAATCTGGGCATGGCGGCAGCGAAGGCCGCCGCGGACCCCTGCCTCGAGATCGCGGGCTCCACCATGGTGGCCACCATGGCGCGCAACGGCACCGACTTCGGGATCCGCGTGGCCGGGCTCGGCCCGCGCTGGTTCACGGCGCCGGTGAACACGCCCGAGGGCCTCTACTTCCCCGGCTTCACCGCCGCCGACGCCAACCCCGACATGGGGGACAGCGCCATCGTCGAGACGGTGGGGCTCGGCGCCTTCGCCATGGCCGCGTCCCCGGCGGTGGTCCGCTTCGTCGGCGCGGGCGGGCTCCGGGACGCCGTCCGCGTCACGGAGGAGATGGCGGAGATCACGCTGGGCGAGCACCCGCACTTCCGCATCCCGGCGCTGGACGAGCGCGGGACCCCCGTCGGGATCGACATCAGGAAAGTCGTGGAGACCGGCATCACCCCGCTCATCAACACGGGCATCGCGGGGCGGGCGCCGGGCACGGGACAGATCGGCGCCGGCGTGGTCCGCGCCCCGCTCGCCTGCTTCGAGCAGGCGCTCGAGGCGGTCGCCCGCGCGCAGGGCGTCGCGTGAGCGAGCCGCTCGACCTCCTCCTCCGCGACTGCCTGCTTCCCGACGGCGCCCGCGTGGATCTCGGCTGCGGCGATGGGCGCATCGTCGCCCTGAGCCCGCCCGGAGCCCTCGGCCCGCCGGGGGACGCGCGGGCGGCGCGCGTCATCGACGTGGGAGGCCGTCTGGTCACCGCGGGGCTCGTGGATGCCCATATCCACCTGGACAAGGCGCTCCTGTCCTCACAGGCGCCCAGCCTCGAGGGTAGCCTCGCCGAGGCCATCCGCGTCACCGGCGCGGCCAAGCGCGGCTTCACGGTGGACGACATCCGGGCCCGCGCCCGCGTCGTCCTCGACCTGGCGGTGCGCAGCGGCACCACCGCGATGCGGAGCCACGTGGAGGTGGATCCCATCGTGGGGCTCAAGGGGCTCGAGGCGCTGCGCCCGCTCCGGGACGAGTACGCGCCGGCGCTCGAGCTCCAGCTCTGCGCGTTCGCCCAGGAGGGCATCATCCAGGCACCGGGGACGGAGGCGCTGCTGGGCCGGGCGCTCCGCGAGGGCGCCGACCTCGTCGGCGGCTGCCCGTACAACGACACGGACCCTCACGCCCATGTGGACACGATCTTCCGGCTCGCGCGGGAGTTCGGGGTGGATGTGGACTTCCACGCCGACTTCTTCGATGAGCCCGAGCATCTCCATGTGCGGTACATCTGCGAGCAGACGGTGCGCCTCGGCTGGGAGGGCCGGGTGGCGGTGGGCCATCTCACCGAGCTGGCCGCGCTGGCGCCCGCCGAGCAGGACGCGGTGATCGCCGAGCTTCGGGCCGCGCGCGTCGGCGTGATCGTGCTCCCCGCCACCGATCTCTATCTGATGGGGCGGCGGGACGCGCGCAATCCGCGCCGAGGGCTGGCCCCCGTGAAGCGGCTCCTCGCCGCCGGCGTCCCCGTGGCGGCGGCGACCAACAATGTCCGGAACGCGTTCACGCCGGTGGGGAACGCGGACCTCGCGCTGATGGGCGTGCTGCTCGCCGTGGGGGCCCACATGGGGGCGCGCGCGGAGCTGGCCCAGGTGCTCGCCATGCTGACCACCGAGCCCGCGCGCATCCTCCGCCTGGAGGGCCATGGCCTCGCCCTCGGCGACCGGGCGGATCTCGTAATCTGGGACGCGGCTGGGCTCGACGAGGCGGTGGGCGCCCTCGCGCCGCGGGCTTACGTGATCAAGTCGGGCCGCGTGACCGTGGAGCATCGGCCCACGGTCCTCGAGCCCTGGCGCGACTAGCGCGCCGAGCGTCGCCGGCCGTCAAGACCACGAGAACCTTTCGCGGCAAAGTGTGCGGCGCGAAAGGTATTTTCCGCGTATTTTCCACTCGACCGTGCACGTAAGAGTTACCGGGCGCGCGGATGCCGCTTCGACGCCCGCGCGCCAAGCACGCGTGATGGCGCGCATGCCCGCATCCCGTTCCGTGGCACGAAAGCTGCTGATCTCAATTCGGACATTCGCGGAAATTCGTGACATTCGCGACCGGGAAGGTGCCCGGTGGGAGGACACCATGGCGAGAGGCCTGATGCGGCTAGCGAAGGTGGTGGCGGCGGGATTGGTGCTCGGTAGCTGTGCGGCGGCGGACCCGTGGGCGGAATGGCGCGAGTCGGCGATGCTCCTGGACGCGCCGGCAGACCTGGACACGGGATCCGCGTACGCCGACGCGAGACAGGTGCGATGGGAGCAGATCTTCGACGATTAGGGCGGGGGGCTTGACACGCCCGTGAGTCGAAGACTATTCTGACGCAGCATCTGGAAACGGCTCCTTTAAGCGGGCCCCGCGAGGCCAGCAAGGAGAGGGTATGAGGCACTGCAGGGCGAAGTACTGCGGCAGGTATCACGCGAAGACGATCGCGCTCCCCCAGCCCCATCCGGGGCTTTTTTCATGTCCGTGACCCTCCGGGAGAAGGCGCAGGTCCTCGACGAGACCGCGCTGGACCGGGCGCTCACCCGCATCGCCCACGAGATCGTCGAGCAGGCGGGCGGGGTGGAAGACATCGCCCTGGTCGGCATCAAGACCCGCGGGGTCACCCTCGGCGCCCGGATCGCGGCCAAGATCGCGGCCATCGAGGGCCGGAGCCCGTCGGTGGGCGCGCTCGACATCACGCTTTACCGGGACGATCTGCGCCTCAAGGCCGAGCAGCCGAGGGTGCGCGGGACCGAGATCCCCTTCCCCATCAAGGGACGCACGGTGGTCCTGGTGGACGACGTGCTCTTCACCGGCCGCACCATACGGGCCGCGATGGACGCCCTCATGGATCTCGGCCGGCCCCACATCATCCGGCTGGCGGTGCTGGTGGACCGGGGCCACCGTGAGCTACCGATACGCCCGGACTATGTCGGCAAGAACCTCCCGACGAGCCGCCGGGAAACCGTGGCGGTGATGCTGCGCGAGCACGATGGCGTCGACCGCGTCGTGATCCAGGAACCCACCGAATGATGAGCACAGCCGAAGGGACCGAGCGGAAACGATGCTTCGGCGGAGCACGGGCGGCGGAGCCGAAGGCGAGCCGAGCGGAAACGAACAATTCACCCGAGCGGAGCGAGGGCTAGCGATGGCGTGGAAGCGAAAGGACCTCCTGAGCATGCAGGGGCTGGAGGCCGGAGAGATCCGGGACGTGCTGGACACCGCGGAGTCCATGAAAGAGATCGCCACCCGGGAGATCAAGAAGGTGCCCACTCTTCGGGGTAAAACGGTGGTCAATCTCTTCTACGAGGCCTCCACCCGGACACGGACCTCCTTCGAGATCGCCGGCAAGTGGCTCTCCGCCGACGTGATCAACTTCTCGGCCTCGGGGTCGAGCGCCGACAAGGGTGAGAGTTTGCTCGACACCGCGAAGAACATCGAGGCCATGAGCCCGGACGTGGTGGTGGTGCGCCACCAGGCGTCCGGCGCCCCCGCGCTGCTCGCGCGCAATCTCCGCTGCGCGGTGGTGAACGCGGGGGACGGCGCCCACGAGCACCCGACCCAGGCGCTCCTGGACCTCCTCACCATCCGGGAGAAGAAGGGTCATCTGGAAGGGCTCAACGTCACCATCGTGGGCGACGTGATGCACAGCCGCGTGGCCCGCTCGGCCATCCACGGCATGAAAACCATGGGCATGACGGTGACGGTGGCCGGCCCGCCCACCTTGATCCCGCCGGCCTGCCAGGAGCTGGGGGTGAAGGTGAGCCACCGGCTCGACGAGGCCATCGCGCACGCCGATGTGGTCATGATGCTGCGGCTCCAGCACGAGCGCATGCAGGCGGGCCTCATTCCCTCGGTGCGGGAATACTCCCGGGTCTGGGGGCTCGGGCTGGACAAGCTCGAGCATTGCCGGCCGGACGTCCTGATCATGCATCCGGGCCCGGTGAACCGGGGGGTGGAGCTCGCTCCCGAGGTGGCCGACGGGCCCTACTCGGTGATCCTGGACCAGGTCGCCAACGGGGTGGCGGTGCGGATGGCGGTGCTCTATCTTCTCGCCGGGAGCAGGGCGGCATGAGCCTCCTCCTCCGTGGTGGCCGAGTCATCGATCCCGCCAACCGGACAGACGGCGTCCAGGACGTGCTGATCGCGGACGGCCGCATCGTCCGGGTCGGGCCCGCGCTCCGGGCGCCCGAGGGAACGCCGGTGCTGGACGTCGCCGGCAAGGTAGTGTGCCCGGGGTTCATCGACATCCACGTGCACCTGCGTGAGCCCGGCCTCGAGTACAAGGAGACCATCGCGTCGGGGACTCGCGCGGCGGCGGCCGGCGGCTTCACCGCGGTGGCCTGCATGGCCAATACGGAGCCCGTGAACGACAACCGCGCCGTCACCGACTACATCCTGGCCAAGGCCCGCGTCGAGGGCGCGGTGCGCGTCTACCCGATCGGCGCGGTCACCCGCGGACTCAAGGGCGAGACCCTGGCGGAGATGGGCGAGCTCGCCGAGGGCGGCTGCGTGGCCTTCTCCGACGACGGCCACTGCGTCATGAACGCCGAGGTGTACCGGCGCGCCATGGAATATGCCCTGCCCTTCGGGACGCCCATCATCAGCCATGCCGAGGATTGCCACCTCGCGCGGGCCGGGTCCATGAACGAGGGGCTGGTGTCCACCGAGCTGGGACTGTCGGGCCAGCCCGCCGCCGCCGAGGACGTGATGGTCGCACGCGACATTCTCCTCGCCGAGCTCACCGGCGCCCACCTCCACATCGCCCACATCTCCACCGCGGGCGCGGTGCGGCTGGTGCGCGAAGCACGGGCCCGGGGAATCCGCGTCACCGCCGAGGTGACGCCGCATCACCTGGTCCTCACCGACGAGGCGGTGCGCGACTACGACCCCAACGTGAAGATGGCACCGCCGCTCCGGGGCAAGCGCGACGTGGAAGCCCTCCTGGAGGCGCTCGCCGACGGCACCATCGACTGCATCGCCACTGACCACGCGCCGCATGCGCTCTCCGACAAGGAGGGCGAGTTCGCGGAGGCGGCCAATGGCGTGGTCGGGCTCGAAACCGCGGTGCCTGTGCTCCTGGACCGGCTGGTCCGCACCGGACGCCTCGACCTGCCCACTCTCGTCGCGCGATTCACTGCGGGTCCGGCGCGGCTGCTGAACCTGCCCGGCGGCAGCCTCGCCTCGGGCGCGCCCGCCGACATCACCATCCTCGACCTGGAGCGGAGCTGGACGGTGGAGCCGAATCGCTTCCTCTCCCGCAGCCGCAATACGCCCTTCGGCGGCTGGACCGGACAGGGCGGCCCCGTGCTCACCTTGGTGGGCGGGGTACCCGCCCTCCCGGGCCGCCAGCCCCTCGCGGTACCGGGAGCCGGGACATGACCCCCGCGCTGCTCGTGCTGGCCGATGGCCGCGTCTTCCGCGGCGAGGCCTGCGGCGCCGAGGGCGAGACCCACGGCGAGGTGGTCTTCAACACGGCGATGACGGGCTACCAGGAGATCCTCACCGACCCGTCCTACCGCGGACAGGTCGTCGCCATGACCTATCCGCTGATCGGCAACTACGGGATCAACGAGGAGGACGTGGAGTCGCGCCGCCCCTGGGTGGCCGGCTTCATCGTGAAGGAAGCGTGCCCCTACCCGTCCAGCTGGCGCGGGACGGTCACGCTGGACGCCTATCTCAAGCGGCACGGCATCGTCGGCATCCAGGGCATCGACACCCGCGCGCTCACCCGCCATCTCCGGGACCGCGGGGCCCAGGAGGGCATCATCTCCTCCGTCACGATGGACGTGCGGCGGCTCACCGAGCGGGCGCGGGCGCTCCCGGGCATGGTGGGACGCGATCTCGTGAGCGAGGTCACCGTGGGCGCACCGCACGGCTGGTCGGAGGGCACCTGGGATATCGCGCGCGGCTATCGGACCCCGCCCGCTCCGCGCCATCGCGTCGTCGCCTTCGACTCCGGCATCAAGCACAATATCCTCCGCCGGCTCGCCAGCCTGGGCTGCGCGCTCGAGATCGTGCCGGCCCAGACGCCGGCGGCGGCGGTGCTGGAGCGAAAGCCCGACGGAATCTTCCTCTCCAACGGTCCCGGAGACCCGGAAGCGGTCACCTATCTGGTGAGCACCGTGCGCGCTCTCATCGGCAAGGTGCCCATCTTCGGGATCTGCCTCGGCAACCAGATCCTGGGGCTCGCCGCGGGCGGGAGCACCTACAAGCTCAAGTTCGGCCACCATGGCGCGAATCACCCCGTGAAGGATCTCGCCACCGGGCGCGTCGAGATCACCGCCCAGAATCACGGCTTCGCGGTGGACCCCGCGTCCGTGCGCGGGGCGGGGTTCGAGGAGAGCCACGTCAACCTCAACGACGGCACCTCCGAGGGCATGCGCCATCGCGAGCTGCCGGTCTTCTCGGTCCAGTACCACCCGGAGGCCTCGCCGGGGCCTCATGACGCCGACTACCTGTTCGACCGCTTCGTCACGCTGATGGAAGGGGGGACCGTTTCGTGCCGAAATACCTGATCTCGTACCGCAAGACCGAGGAAGCCGGACAAAAACCGGAATGGACGAGCTTCACCACCGAAAGCGAGGTCACGCTCGAGGCCCACGCGGTGCGCGAGCGCGTGGACAAGCGCATCAGCGTGCTGGGCGAGAAGCTCTGGGGAAGCGGCGAGGTCGGCTGGGTGGGGGCCGGGCGGATCGACGATGTCCTCTACAAGCGGGAGGAGGCCTCGCCGGAGGTGTCCATCATCTACGGGCTGGTCCAGGAGTGAGCTGAGGTCCACCGTGCCCAAGCGCACCGACATCCAGAAAATCCTCCTCATCGGCTCCGGGCCCATCGTCATCGGCCAGGCCTGCGAGTTCGACTACTCGGGCACCCAGGCCTGCAAGGCGCTGCGCGAGGAAGGGTACGAGGTCGTCCTCATCAACTCGAATCCGGCCACCATCATGACGGACCCGGAAATGGCGGACCGGACCTACATCGAGCCGCTCTCGCCGGAGTTCGTGGCCCGCGTCATCGCGCGGGAGCGGCCCCAGGCGCTCTTGCCCACCGTGGGCGGCCAGACCGCCCTCAACCTCGCGGTGGCGCTGGCCGCGGACGGTACCCTCGAGCGCTACGGCGTGGAGCTGATCGGGGCCAAGATCGCCGCCATCAAGACCGCCGAGGACCGCAACCTCTTCGCGGCAGCCATGCAGCGGATCGGGCTGGAGATGGCCCAGGGCTTCTACGCGCGGACGCCGGAGGAGGCGCTGCGGGGCATGCGCGAGCGGCGCATGGACTTCCCGCTCATCATCCGCCCGTCGTTCACCCTGGGGGGTACCGGCGGCTCCATCGCCTATCACCCGGAGGAGCTGGAGGGGGCGGTGAAGTGGGCGCTCCAGCAGAGCCCGGTGCAGCAGATCCTGGTCGAGGAGTCGGTGATCGGCTGGAAGGAGTATGAGCTCGAGGTGATGCGCGACCTGGCCGACAACGTCGTCATCATCTGCTCCATCGAGAACCTCGATCCCATGGGCGTACACACCGGCGACTCCATCACGGTGGCGCCCGCGCAAACGCTGACCGACAAGGAATACCAGCGCATGCGCGATGCCTCCCTCGCCATCATCCGCGAGATCGGCGTGGAGACCGGCGGGTCCAACATCCAGTTTGCGGTGGACCCCAAGGACGGCCGCATGCTGGTGATCGAGATGAACCCGCGGGTGTCGCGCTCCTCGGCGCTCGCCTCCAAGGCCACCGGCTTCCCCATCGCCAAGATCGCGGCGAAGCTGGCCGTCGGCTATACCCTGGACGAGCTGCGCAACGACATCACGCGCGAGACGCCGGCCTCCTTCGAGCCCGCCATCGACTACTGCGTGGTGAAGTTCCCCCGCTGGGCTTTCGAGAAATTCCCCGAGGCCGACCAGACCCTGACCACGCAGATGAAATCGGTGGGCGAGGTCATGGCCATCGGACGCACCTTCAAGGAGGCGCTCCAGAAGGCGGTGCGCTCGCTGGAGCAGGATCGGTGGGGGCTCACCCTGGATCGCCCCATCGCCGACCTCGAGGCCCTGCGCCAGAAGATCCGCGTGCCCAACGTGGAACGCTGCTTCGCCCTCGCGGAGGCCTACCGGCGCGGGCTCGGCACCGAGGAGCTCCACACGCTCTCCGGCATCGATCCCTGGTTCCTCGACGGCATCCGGGAGATCGTGGAGCTCGAGCCCCTCATCGCCGCGGCCGGGCTCGCCGACCTCGCGCTGCTCCGCCGCGCCAAGCAGATGGGATTTTCCGATGTACGCCTGGGACAGCTGACCGGAGCCACCGAGGATGAGGTCCGGCAAGTCCGGATCGGCGCCGGGATCCGACCCGTCTACAAGATGGTCGATACCTGCGCGGCGGAGTTCGTCGCCCATACGCCCTACCTCTACTCCACCTACGAGGAGGAGGACGAAGCGCCGCCTACCCCGCGGGACAAGGTGGTGATCCTGGGCAGCGGGCCCAACCGCATCGGCCAGGGCATCGAGTTCGACTACGCGTGTGTCCACGCCGCCTTCGCCCTCAAGGAAGCGGGCGTGGAAGCCATCATGATCAACTGCAACCCGGAGACCGTCTCCACCGACTACGACACCTCCGATCGGCTCTACTTCGAGCCGCTGACGCTCGAGGACGTGCTCAACATCGTGGAGCGCGAGAAGCCCCGGGGCGTCATCGTGCAGTTCGGCGGCCAGACCCCGCTCAAGCTGGTGGTGCCGCTGCAGCGGGCGGGCGTGCCCATCCTGGGGACGCCGTCGGACGCCATCGACCGCGCGGAGGACCGCAAGCGCTTCGCCGCGCTCCTGGAGAAGGTCGGCCTGGCCCAGGCGCCGGGCGCCACCGCGCGCTCGTTCGACGAGGCCGCCACCATCGCCGCCAACGTGGGCTATCCGGTGCTGGTGCGGCCCTCCTACGTCCTCGGCGGGCGGGGCATGCAGATCGTCTACGACGCCGACGACCTCCACACCTACATGACGGAGGCGGTGCGGGTGAGCCCGGAGCACCCGATCCTGGTGGACAAGTTCCTCGAGGACGCGCTGGAGATCGACGTCGACGCCCTCAGCGATGGTGAACGTGTGACCGTGGGCGGTGTCATGGAGCACGTGGAGAAGGCGGGCGTGCACTCGGGCGACTCCGCCTGCGCCCTGCCTCCCTATTCGCTGGGCGACGACCAGGTGGCCACCATCAAGCGCCAGACGCGCGCGCTCGCCTTGGAGCTGGGCGTGATCGGGCTGCTCAACATCCAGTTCGCGATCAAGAACGAGACGGTGTTCGTCCTCGAGGTGAACCCGCGCGCCTCCCGCACGGTGCCCTTCGTGTCCAAGGCCATCGGGGTGCCGCTGGCCAAGCTCGCCACCAAGATCATGCTGGGCCGGACGCTGGTGGACCTCGGTTTCGCCGAGGAGCGCGAGGTCGGTCACATCGCCATCAAGGAGGCGGTGTTCCCCTTCATCAAGTTCCCCGGGGTGGACGTGCTCCTGGGCCCGGAGATGAAGTCCACCGGCGAGGTGATGGGGATCGACCGCGATTTCCGCAAGGCCTACGTCAAGGCGCAGATCGCGGCGGGGTCGCCGTTGCCGACCTCGGGCAAGGTCTTCATCTCGGTGAAGAACCGAGACAAGCGGGCCGCGCTGGGCATCGCCAAGCGGCTGGCCGAGATGGGCTTCAGCCTGGTGGCCACCGCGGGCACCGCCAAGCTGCTCACGCTGCAGGGCATGACGGTCGAGATGGTGCACAAGGTCGGGGAGGGCTACCGGCCCAATATCGTGGACCTCATGAAGCGGGACGAGATCGCGCTGGTCTTCAACACCCCGGAGGACGGCCGCGCGCGGCGCGACTCGTACCTGATCCGCCGCACCGCGGTCACCCAGAACATCCCCTACTACACCACGGTGGACGGCGCCCAGGCGGCCCTCGGCGGCATCGAGGCCCTGCTCAAGGGAGAGATCTCCGTTCAGAGCCTGCAGGAGTACCATGCCGCCGCCCGTGCCTAGCGACCGCCTGCCCGCCGCGCAGCGTCTACCCGCCGCGCAGCGTCTAATCGTCGCTCTCGACGTGGAGAGCCTGGCCCAGGCGGAAGCCCTCATGGACCGCCTCGACGGTCTCGTCATCCGTTACAAGATCGGCTCCCAGCTCTTCACCGCCGCGGGCCCCGCCGCGGTGGAGGCGGTGCACAAGCGGGGCGCCGAGGTGTTCCTCGACCTCAAGTTCCACGACATCCCGAACACCGTGGCGGGCGCGGCCCGTGAGGCCACGCGCGCCGGCGTCTTCATGTTCAACGTCCACGCCTCCGGCGGGCGCGCGATGATGCGGGCCGCGGCGGAGGCGGCGAAGGCGGCCGCCGGCGAGCTCCGGGTGCGCCGGCCCCTCGTCATCGCGGTCACCGTCCTCACCAGCCTCGACCGCGCCACCCTGCACGGCGAGCTGGGGGTGGCCTCCTCGGTGGAGGGGCACGTGCTCCGGCTCTGCGACCTCGCGCGCGAGGCCGGGCTGGACGGCAACGTCGCCTCGCCGCAGGAGATCGCCTCCATCCGGAACGCGCTGGGGCGCGACTGGGTCATCGTGACGCCGGGCGTGCGCCCGGCAGGAGCGGCGCCGGACGACCAGTCGCGCGTGGCCACCCCGGCGGCGGCGGCCCGCGCGGGCGCGCACTATCTCGTGGTGGGCCGGCCGGTCACGGCGGCGCCGGAACCTGCCCGCGCGGCGGAGGCCATCCTGGCGGAGATGGGCGGATGAGTCCCACCGTCACCCATCGCGACCTCATCCAGCGCCTGTTCGAGATCGAGGCCCTCCAGTTCGGGGAGTTCACGCTGAAGTCGGGGATCCGGTCGCCCTTCTACGTGGACCTCCGCGTGGTCATCTCCCATCCCGACGTGCTCGCGCGCATCGGCGCGCTGATGGCGGAGGCGGTGGGCCACTGCCGCGCGGACCGGATCGCCGGCATCCCCTACGCGGGTTTACCGCTCGCGGTGGCGACCAGCCTCGCCGGCGGCGTCCCCCTCGTGTACCCCCGCCGCGAATCGAAGGACTACGGCACCAAGCGGCGCATCGAGGGCGCCTTCACCCCCGGCGAGCACGTGGTGGTGATCGACGACATCATCACCGACGGGGCGAGCAAGTTCGAGGCGATCGAGCCGCTGGAGTCGGCGGGGCTGGTGGTGCGGGATCTCGTCATCCTCATCGACCGCGAGCAGGGGGGCCGCGAGCGCCTGGCGGAGAAGGGTTACACGCTGCACGCCATCCTGACCATCTCGCAGTGCTTCGACGAGCTGGCCCGCGTGGGCCTCGTCGAGGCCCCCGTCATCGAGCGCGCGCGCGAATTCGTGCGAGTCGCCCGGTTCGCCTGATGCTGCGGGGCCCGGATGCCGTCGGCGAGATCGTCCTCGACGCCGACGCCATCCGCGCCGAGGTCGCCCGGCTCGGCGCCCAGATCTCCGCCGACTACGCGGGCCGTCAGCCCCACCTCGTGGGCGTGCTCAAGGGCGCGGCGGTGTTCATCGCGGACCTCGCCCGGGCGCTGACCATCCCCGCCACGCTCGACTTCATCTCCATCGTGCCCTATGCGCGGGCGAGCGTGTCCGGGGTGGTGCGGATCCGCAAGGACCTCGACGATCCCATCGAGGGGAAGGACGTCATCGTGGTGGAGGGCATCTGCGCGAGCGGGCTCAGCCTGTCCTATCTCCTGCGCAACTTCGAGACGCGCCGCCCCGCCTCCCTCCGTATCTGCGCTTTCCTCGTGAAGCAGCGGGCCCGGCCGGTGGAGGTGAAGGTGGACTACGCGGGGCGGGAGATCTCCGACGCCTTCGTGGTGGGCTACGGGCTGGACGCGGGCGAGCGGTACCGCAATCTCCCCTACGTCGCCCGCCTGCCCTAGCCGTTCCGGCGCAGCTTCGGGTCCCACGCGTCGCGCAGCGTGTCGCCGAAGAGGTTGAAGGCGAGCACCGCCAGGCTGATGGCGAGACCGGGGAAGATGGCCAGCCACGGCGCCTGCTCCATGAAGGCGCGGCCGGTGCTGCTCAGCATGAGCCCCCAGGACGGCGTGGGCGGCTGGGTGCCTACCCCGAGGAAGGACAGGGTGGCCTCGATGAGGATGGCATTGCCGAGCCAGATCGACGCGATGATGAGGATGGGCGCGGTCACGTTGGGCAGGATGTGCCGCCCGAGGATGGAGAGGTGGCGGCAGCCCAGGGCCTGCGCGGCCTCCACGTAGCGGTTCTGCTTGGCGGACAGCACCGCGCCGCGGACGATCCGCGAGTTGCCGGGAACGATCACGATGGCGATGGCAATCATGGCATTGGTGGTGTTCGGCGTCAGCACGGACACGATGGCCAGGGCGAGGATGAGCCCGGGAATGGCCTGGATCGCGTCCATGAGCCGCTGGAGGACGAGATCGAGACGCCCCTCGAAGTAGCCGCAGGCAAGCCCGATGAGCATGCCGGCCACGGTCCCGATTCCCACCGCCAGCAGCCCGACCCACAGTGAGATGCGGCTCCCGTGGATGATACGGCTCAAGACGTCGCGGCCGATGTCGTCGGTACCGAAGAGATGCACGCGGCTCGGCGCGGCCAGGCGGATCTCGGGGTGGGTTTCCAGCGGATCGTACGGTGCGAGGACGTCGGCGAACACCGCGGTGAGGACCAGCAACACGATGATGGCGCCGGAGGCGGCGCCGAGGGGCTTGCGCCGGAGTATGGCCCAGACCGACGGCCGGTGCGTCGTCGGCGCGGCCCCCACCTCCGGAATCGCGAGCGCGGGCGCGGCCACCGAGGTCACCGAGACGGAGGAGCGGTCGCCGTTCACGCGGCCCCCGCCTCAGCTATACCGGATGCGCGGATCCAGCCACGCATAGGTCATGTCCACCAGGAGATTGAGGGTGACGAGGGTGCCCGCCACCAGCATCACGTTGGTCTGCACCACCGGGTAGTCGCGATAGGCGATGGCCTCGACGGTGAGCCGTCCCATGCCCGGCAGCGCGAAGATCGTCTCCACCACCACCGCTCCCGCCAGGAGCACGCCGAGCTGGCCGCCTATCACCGTCACCACCGGGATGAGCGCGTTCTTGAGCGCGTGCTTGTAGACCACGATGCGTCCCGCCAGGCCCTTGGCCCAGGCGGTGCGGACATAGTCCTCGCGCAGCACCTCCAGCACGGTGGAGCGCGTCATGCGCATGGTCGCGGCAGCCAGGCGAAAGCCCAACACTGCGGCGGGCAGGAGGAATTGCTGGAGATTGCGCCACGGCGAGTCCCAGAAGCTCGTGTAGCCGATGGGCGGAATCCAGTGGAACCAGATGGCGGCGAAGGTGATCACCAGCGTGCCCAGCCAGAAGTCGGGCAGGGAGAGCCCGGACACCGCCACCATGCGGCCGGCGTAGTCGGACGCCGTGTCCTGCCGGGTGGCGGAGAGCACGCCGATGGGCACGGCAAGGGCGACCCCCAGCACCATGGCGAGAAGGGTCAGCTCGAGGGTGACGGGTATCGCCTTCTTCAGGCTGACCACGATGGGCTCGCCGGTGAACAGTGAGTCTCCGGGGGAAAGGCTCACCATCTGCCAGACCCAGACCAGGTACTGCTGGTGATAGGGGAGGTCGAGGCGCAGGTCCTTGCGGACCTTGGCCAGCTCCTTCTCGCCGATATTCCCGGACTCCGCCATCAGCGCGGTGAGCGCGTCGCCCGGCATGACGCGCATCAGCCCGAAGACGATCAGCGAGGAGAGGACGAGCACCGGCACGGCCAGCAGCGCCCGGCGCAGCACGTACTTGTACAGGGGCCGCCCCCTTGCGTCCCCGGCCCTACTTGTCGAGCCAGACCCTGGTCATGTGGGGAGAGCCGTAGCCGTCGCTACGCCGGAGGGCGATGGCCGCCCCGTTGCGCATGTGCGGCTGGAACACCAGGAAGCCGTTGTCGTAGGGCATCCACAGCCGCGCCACCTGGTCGAACTCCCGATCCACGATCCTCTTCGTGATGGCCCGCTGCTCTTTTGGGTCGGGCGTTTGCCGGAGCTTGGTGGATAGCTCGTCGATCTGGGGATCATTGACGCGGAAGAAGTTCTTGGTGGACTTGGAGTGCATGTACTGGTAGGTCCGTTCGTCGATGCCTACTGCGTGGCCCGACTGGAACCCCCACGACAGCCCTTCCCACTTCAAGTCGGCATAGCGGCCGTAGTAGGTCGTGTAGTCCATCTTGGTGATCTTGACGTCGATATTGAGGTTCTTCTTGAGATCGGACTGCACGAGCTGGACCTGGGACGTCATCTGCGGGAAGTACTCGTAGTAGAACAGCGTGGTCGAGAAGCCGTTGGGGTGTCCCGCCTCGGCAAGGAGCTTCTTCGCTTCCGCCGGCTTGTACTGCCACCACGGGCCGAACTGGGCCGCCGTCGGCGGCTTGTCCTGGTAGTAGATGTAGGGGACGCCCCAGCCCAGGATGCCGTGGCCCTCGAACACGGTGTCCACCTGCTTCTGCCGGTCGATGGCCATGGCGATGGCGCGGCGCACCCGCACGTCGTTGAAGGGCGGCTTGTCCTGCGCCATCGCCACGCCGAACGGCGTCAGCGTGTTGTGATAGGACTGCGCGACGAGGTTGGGGTTGGTCTTGCGGAGCACCTCGACCTCGGAGGGGCTCGCCACGTGGATGAAGTCGGCCTGGCCGGTGCGAAATGCCGCGGTGCGGGTGGCCGCGTCGGGCGTGGACAGGATGATGTACTCGTCCACGTACGGCCGGCCCTTGTCGAAGTAGTCGGGGTTGCGCGCCAGGAGGACGCGCACCTTGCGGGTGTGCTCCTTGAGGATGAAGGGCCCGGTGCCGATGAGGCGCTTCTTGAGGTCGCCGTCCTCCTCCAGCACCTCGCGGGAGAAGATCACCGCGATGGGCTCGGCCAGGGCCTGCGGCACGAATACGTTCGGGGTCTGCATGTGGAGTCGGACCGTATACTTGTCCGGCGTCTCGATCCCCTCGATCTCCTTGAAGTTGAACGTCTGCACGCCTTCCTTGGCATACGCCTCGAAGCAGTACTTGATGTCGGCGGAGGTGAGCTCGCGCCCGTTGAGCGGCGGCACGTTCTGCCACTTCACGCCCTGGCGCAGCTTGAAGGTCCAGATGCGGTGGTCCGGACTGGCCGACCACGACTCCGCGAGGTCGCCCTTGAGCCCCATGTCGCCGGGGCCGCTGGCCTCGTCGGGGAAGGTGTATCGGACGAGGCGATTGCTGGTGAGGCCCGCGAACTGGTAGAGCCCAACCGACTGCGTCATCCGGGGATCGAGCATCGGCGGATCCCACGGGGACGCTCGCGTGAGCGTCCCGCCCCGCTTGGGTGGCTTGGTGCTGGCCGGAATCCATTCGGGATAGGATCCGGTTTGCGCCGCGGCGCGGCGGCGGGGAGCGGCCAGCGCGAGGGCACCCACTCCCACCCCGCTCCAGCCGGCGCGGCGGAGGAACTGCCGGCGACTTACCTGGCTCGAGTCAACCTTCTGACCCCGATTCTTGGTCGACATCCTGGCTCTCCTCCCTGATCCGGTCGCGAAGGGAGACGCACTGGGCGAAGCCACGCCGAGCGGACGGAGCGGACGGAACCAGCTTCAGGTCACGAGTCGCGGCGAAATTCCCATAGGCGTCCCACGTTGTCAAGCGGGCCGGTGCTCGTCGGCGGTGATGGCGTACTGACGCATCTTGGCGTGTAGCGTCTTGTAGTCGGTCTTGAGCAGGCGGGCCGCCGCGCTCTTGTTGCCCCGGCTCGCGCGCAGGGCCTCGCGGATGGCCTGCTGCTCGGCCTCGGCGGCGCCCAGCTCGGCCAGCTCGCGGAGGGACAGGCCGCCGGCGGACGAGCGCGGCGCGCCCGTCTCCGCGCGGCGCCCGCGCGGCCAGAGGTGATCGGGCTCCACCTCGTCCTCGCAGCGCACGACCGCGCGGCGGATCACGTCACGCAGCTCCCGCACGTTGCCGGGCCAGGCGTGGGCGAGGAGGAGCTGCCAGGCGGCCTCCGAGATGCCCCGCACCGGCCGGCCGCGCTCCATGGCGGTATCCTCGGCGAAGCGACGCGCCAGCACCATGATGTCCTCGCGCCGCGCGCGCAGCGGCGGCACCGTCACCCGCGTCTCGCCCAGGACCGCGGCCAGGTCCTGCCGGAGGCGCCCCGCGCGCACCTCGCTCTCGAAGGGAGCGCGCGCGGCCGCGATCACGCGCGCGGTCACCGGAAAGGCGTGGGAGCCGCCGCCCAGCGGTTGGGTCTGCCCTTCGCGCAGGGCCCGCAGCAGCCGCGTCTGGGCCGGCGCCGGCAGCGCGGTCAGCTCGTCGAGGAAAAGCGTGCCGCCGGCGGCCCGAGCCAGCAGCCCCTCGCGGCCCTCGGTGCCGCGCCCCGCGCCCGGGTCCCAGCCGAACAGCTCGGGCTCTGCCTGCGATTCCGCCGTCGCGGCGCAGTCGAGGGTGATGAAGGGCCGGCCGCGCCGCGGGCTCTCCTCGTGGATGACGCGCGCCACCAGCTCCTTGCCCGTCCCCGGCTCGCCCTCGATGGTGAGATGGTCCGACGACTCGGCGGCGGCGAGGCACTGGGCGATGAGTCGCGTCACTTCCGCGCTGGGCCCCATGAGGCGGCGCAGCGAGCCCACCGGGCCCGACTCGCGCTCGAGCTCCTCCACGCGCGCGACGAGGCGCCGCCGCTCCAGCGCGCGTTGCACGGTGAGAACGAGCTCGTCCTTCACGAAGGGCTTGGTCAGGTAGTCATAGGCCCCGAGGCGCATGGCCTCCACCGCCTTGGGGATCTCGACGTACGCGGTGAGGATGATGACGCTGGCGTCGGGGTCCACTCCGCGAATCTCCCCCAGCGACTCCATGCCGCCCATGCGAGGCATGGCGAGATCGAGGAGCACGACCGAGGGCCGCTCCCGACGATACGCCTCGGCGGCGGCGGCGCCGTCCTCGACGCTGACCACCCGCCACCCCTCCGCGGCGAAGATGTCCACGAGCAGCGAGCGCATCTCGGGCTCGTCGTCGACCACGAGGAGGGTGGTTCCGCGCGTATCCGGCATGGTCCGAGCGTACCGCGGCGGGGACGGGTGCGCGAGCCCGTCCCCGCCCCGGAGGACGTCAGGCCTTCTGCTGAATGGCGCGGAGGACGCGGTCGGGCTGCAGCGGCACCTGCCGGACCCGCGCGCCGGTGGCGGCGAAAATGGCGTTGGACAGCGCGGGCGCAATGGTGGTCGCGCCGGGCTCACCCACGCCGGTGGGATACTCGGTGCTCTGGACGACGTGTACCTCGACGACGTCGGGCAAGTCGCTCATGCGGAGGACCTGGTAGGTGTCGAAGTTCTTCTGCTCCAGCGCGCCCTTGGCGACGGTGCCCTTCTCCTTGAGCGAGCTGGAGAGGCCGAAGAGGAGCGAGCCTTCCACCTGGGAGCGGACGCCGTCGGGATTCACGACGATGCCGCAGTCCACCGCGCAGATGATCTTCTCGACCTTGACATTGCCGGTGGCGGGCTCCACCCGCGCCTGGATGACGGTGGCGGTCCAGGTCGGGGTCTTCTTCTCCTGGGCGGACACGCAGGCGACTCCTCGGCCCACGTTCGCCGGCAGCGGCGTGCCCCAGCCCGACCGCTCCGCCACGACGCGCAGCACGTTGGCCAGCCGCGGCGCCCCGCCGAGCATGTCGAGCCGATACTTGACCGGATCGACTTTCGCGAGATTGGCCAGCTCGTCCATCATGGTCTCGACGGCGAAGAAGGTATAGTTCGGCGCCACCGCGCGCACGTAGCCCACCGAGATGCCCGTCTCCGCCCGCACCCCGCGCACCACCTGGTCGGGGATGTCGTAGACGTGGTCGGCCCCGTTGAGCGCGAAGTCGTCGAGGCCCTGCTTGTTGAGGAAGTCCGGACCCCAGCGGCCCCCGGGGTGTCCGGCCACCACGGTGGCGTCCCAGGAGATCACCTTGCCGGAGCCGTCGAGCCCGGCCTTGACGACCTGATAGGTGGCGGAGCGATACACATCCCTCTGGAGATCTTCTTCACGCGAGCGGATGAGCTTGATGGGTCGGCCCGCCTCGCGGGCGATGAGGGCCGCCTCGAGCATGATGTCGGGCTCGAGCCGCCGCCCGAACCCGCCCCCGAGATAGTGCTGGTGGATGCGGATATTGGCCGGCGGCACCTTGAGGGTGGCGGCCAGCAGCCCGACCGCCATGGTCTGGAACTGGCTGCCGGTGTAGAGATCGTAGACGCCGTTCTTCACGGAGGCGAGGCAGTTCATCGGCTCCATCTGCATGTGGGCGACGTAGTCGGTCATGAACGTCGCCTGGTGGGTGCGCGCGGGCTGGCCCGCCCCCGGGCTCCCGGCCTTGTGCCACTCGATGCCGGCCCCGGGATCGGCGGCCTTGCGCGCGTAGTCGGCGAAGATCGTCTCGGAGCTGACGTTGGCGTTCGGGCCCAGGTCCCAGGTGATCTTGAGCGCGTCACGCCCCTTCACCGCCGCCGAGTACGACGTCGCGACCACCGCCACCATGTCGGGCAGCCTCACCGTCTTCAGATAGCCCGGCACCTTCTTGGCGGCGCTGTCGTCCACCGCGGTGGGCTTGCCGCCCTCGCGGGTGGGCGGGTAGGCGATCTTGGCGTAGGCCATGCCGGGCAGGAACGTGTCGATGCCGAACTTGGCCCGCCCGTTGGTCTTCTCGGGTATATCGAGCCGCTGGATCCACTGCCCGATCACCTTGTACTCGGCGGGCTTCTTGAGCGTGATCTTCTTGAGGTCGTCCTCGGTGAACGTCTTGGTGATGGGCGTCTTGGCCACGATCTCGCCGTAGGTCAGGGTGCGGCCCGTGGGCAGGTGCCGCACCGCGCTCCTCGAGGCCGAACACTCGCTCGCCGGCACTTTCCACGAGCCGGCAGCGGCCTCGATCAGCGCCATTCGGGCGGCGGCGGCCCCGCGCGAGAGGCTGTCGAACGTCCAGTTGATACTCCAGCTTCCGCCCGTGAGCATGAGGCCGTACTTGGGATCGGCGACCGGGTAGTCGATCCGCATGTCTTTCCAGTCGGTTTCCAGCTCCTCGGCCACCACCTGGGCGAGCGCGGTACCCACTCCCTGCCCCATCTCCGCCTTCAGGACGTGGACGGTGACGAGCCCGTCCGGCGTGATGGTGATGAAGGCGTTGGGCTCGAACTTCGCGGCCGCCTCCACGATGCCGCCTCGCCCGGCGGGGATGGTGAAGTAGACGACGAGGCCGGCGCCCGCGGCCGCGCCGCTCTTGAGGAAGTCCCGGCGATCGAGGGGGGTGGTCATGGCTAGGCCCCTCCCTTCGCCGCGCGCCGGATCGCGCGCTTGATGCGGAGATAGGTGGCGCAGCGGCAGATATTGCCCGACATGTGGGCCACGATCTCGTCATCGCTGGGATTGGGGTTCTTGGCCAGCAGCGCGGCCGCCTGCATGATTTGACCCGACTGGCAGTACCCGCACTGGGGCACCTGCTCGGCGATCCACGCCACCTGTAACGGGTGCTGGCCCTGGGGGTGCAGCCCCTCGATCGTCGTGATCTTCTTGCCCGTCGCCACCGAGATCGGAATCTGGCAGGAGCGTACGGGGCTGCCGTCGAGATGCACGGTACAGGCTCCGCATTGCGCCAGCCCGCAGCCGAACTTGGTGCCGGTGAGCTGGAGGTGCTCGCGGATCACCCAGAGCAGCGGAGTGTCGGCGGGGACGTTGACGGTGTAGGGCTTCCCATTGACGGTCAGCGTGGCCATATGCCCTCCCTGCGGCGATGGAGTGAGGGAACCGACCCGGGTGTTGACTGCGGCGACTCTAGGCGCGGTCCACGCGCGCTGTCAAGGGCGGCGGAATCGCGCCGCCTAGAGGCTGCCGGCGATGAAGGCCACCGCCGCGGCGGTCATGACGCCGGTTGCGGTCCAGCCGAGCGCGGTGAGCCAGGGCCCGTTGACGTCGCTTGCCCATGATGCGCGGGTTGCCGCCCACGAGCATCACGAGGAGGAGCAACGGCGGCGCGAGGAGCCCGTTGACCACGGCGGAGACGAAGAGGACGCGGACCGGGTTGTGCTGGAGCAGGGTCAGGACCATGCCGCCGAGGATGGAGGCCGCGATGACGATGTAGAAGCGCCGCGCGCGACGGGGCTTGAGCGAGAGTCCCGCGCGCCAGCCGAAGAGCTCGGCCACCGCGAAGGAGGCGGAGCCGGCGAGGACGGGAATGGCGAGGAGCCCCGTGCCGATCAGGCCAAGTGCGTAGAGCAGGTACGCAGCGTCCCCGGCGAGCGGCCGCAGCGCCTCCGCCGCCTGCCGTGCCGACTCGATCTCGCGGTGGCCGGCGCGGTGCAGCGTGGCCGCCGTGGCCAGGATGATGAAGTACATGACGAGATTGGAAAAGAACATGCCGGTATTGACGTCGAAGCGCGGCGTCGGCGAGCTCGTGCGGGGTGGCGCCGCGCCGCTGCGAGAGCGCATGCCGGCCGCGCGCCTTCTCCTCCTCCACCTCCTGCGAGGCCTGCCAGAAGAAGAGATACGGCGAGATGGTGGTGCCGAGGATCGCCACCAGGGTGGCGATCGAGAGCGCGTCGAAGCGGAAGCCGCGGGACGAGCGTGGCGGCCAGGGCGGCGCCCCAGTCCGGGCGCGCCAGCACCGCGGCCACGATATAGGCGAACAGGGTGGCGGTGAGCCACTTCAGCGCCCGCGCGAAGGCGACATAGCTCGCATAGACCACCACCAGCACGATGGACACGCCGAAGAGCGGGGACCCACACGAGTGCGCTCACGCCCGAGAGCATCTCGGCCGCCTCCGCCATGCCGCCCAGATCCGCGCTGATATTGAAGACGTTGGCGACCAGGAGCAGTAGGCAGGCGGCATAGAGGAGTGGGCGCGGATAGTGGCGCCGCAGCACCGCCGCCAGCCCCTGCCCGGTCACGAGCCCGATGCGCGCGCAGATGAGCTGGACGGCGGCCATGAGCGGAAAGGTGGCGACCGCGGTCCACAGCATGCCGTAGCCGAGCGACGCGCCCGCCACCGAGTACGTCGTGATGCCGCTGGGATCATCGTCGGAGGCGCCGGTGACCAGCCCGGGCCCGAGTACGCGGAAGTAGCGGACGAGCGGATTGTGGGAATGGGGCTCGGGCGGACGCGCGGGGAGAAGGCCGTCCCCCGTGTCGCTCACCGCTTCTGGTACTCCGGCCGCCAGCGGAGGAGCCGCGCTTCGACCTGCCGGATGCCCAGCGCCATCACGATGCCGATGATCCCCAGTACCACCAGGGCCACCATCATGTCGGCGGCGTTCAGCGTGCCCAGGCTCTGGATGATGAGATAGCCGAGCCCACCTCCGGATTCACCGCCGATGAACTCACCCACCACCACGCCGATGAGGGCGAAGGAGATGGAGGGCGTGAGCGAGGCGAAGGTCCAGGCCAGCGCGGAGGGCACGATGACGGACCACATGACCTGCCGCTCATTCGCGCCGAGGAAGCGGGCGGAGTGGATGAGGTCGGCGTCCACGCTCCGCGCGCCCTGGAAGGTGTTGAAGAAGACGATGAAGAACACGATGCTCCAGGCGAGCACCACCTTGGCGAGGAGGCCGAAGCCGAAGATCATGGTGATGAGGGGCACCAGCGCGATGCGCGGCAGCGAGTTGAAGGCCACGATGAAGGGGGAGCAGACGCGCGCCAGCCGCTCGCTCCGACCCAGCACCAGTCCCGCCACGAAGCCGGTGGTGATCCCCACCAGGAAGCCCCACAGGGTGGACTGTATGGTGGACCACGCCATCGCCCAGATGCTCAGCCGCACCGAGCCGCCCCGCGAGGTGCAGGAAGCGCTCGACGATCTTCGACGGCCGGCTGATGAAGAAGGGGTCGATCCAGTAGAGCCCGGGCGTCCGGGAGATCGCCTTGATCCCGGTGAGATACTCCCACGCGGCGACGGCCGCGACCAGGATCGCCACCTGCCAGGCGAGCATCCGCCAGCGGTCGGGGGTCACGGGCCGGCCTCGCTCCGCTCGGAAAGCATCACGTATCCGCTCGGCTCGCCTTCGGCTGCGGCTCGCCAAGCCACTACCGGCTCGCCTTCGGCTGCACCTCGCCAAGCACTGCCCTCATGCCCTCTCGAATTCCTCTCCCAAGGCGTGCCAGATCTCGCCGTACTCGCGGGAGTACTCCTCGGTCTCGCGGATGCGAATCACGTCGCGGGGGCGCGGGAGCTTGACGGCGTAGACGAGCTTGATGCGTCCCGGCCGGCGCGTCATCACCACCACCCGATCGGCCAGCGTGATGGCCTCGGAGAGGTCGTGGGTGACGAACACCACCGTCTGGCGCTTGGCTTCCCAGAGGGCGAGGAGCTCGGCATGGAGCGTGAGCTTGGTGTGAGTGTCGAGCGCGCCGAACGGCTCGTCCATGAGGAGGATCTCGGGGTCCGCCACCAGCGAGCGCATCAGGGCGACGCGCTGACGCATGCCCCCGGAGAGCGTGGCGGGGAAGGCCTCCTCGAAGCCCTGGAGCCCGGCCAGGGCGATCGCCTCCTTGACCCGCGCCGCGCGCTCGGCGGCCGGCATGCCCCGGTACTCGAGGCTCAGGGCGATGTTGCGCTCGACGGTTCGCCAGGGAAAGACGGTGTCCTTCTGGAACACGTAGCCGACCTGGCGCGGAGCGCGCGTTGCCACCGGCTCGCCGTCGACCAGGATGCGGCCGCTGCTGGGCGCCACCAGGGCGCCGATCATGTTGAGGATGGTGGACTTGCCGCAGCCGGACGGGCCGACGATGGCCACGAACTCCTGATCGGTCACGTCGAACGACACCCCCGCCACCGCCGGGACTTCGCGGGCACCCGCGTCGAAGGTCTTGGCGAGGTCCCGGACGGCGATGCGAACGCGGGGAGCCGTCACCGTGCTACGACTTGTACTTGGCCTGCGCCTTCCGCACGAAGCGCATGTCCACGGCCTGGGCGTAAGGAATCGGCTTGTCGAGCGCGGTGGGGATCCAGACCTTCTCCCCGCGCGCGTAGTCCGCTTCCTCGACCACGAAGTCCCAGTCGAAGATGGTGCGGTAGTAGCGAACGGAGTCCAGCACCACCTCGCGCGTGAAGGCGTCCATGTACGGCTTGTGCAGGAGCTCCACGATCTCATCGTCCTTGGCGCGGCGGATCCACTGCTGCGCCCGGTAGCAGGCGTTGACATAGGCCTGGACGAGGTCGGGGGCCTTGTCGACGGTCTCCTTCAGGCAATAGCCGACCGTCACCGGGATGGGACCGCCGAACACGCGGTTCCACGCCTTCTCGTCCTGGATGTCGTAGATGGGCCGTCCAAATCCCTCGCTCACCGCCGCCGATTGCCACTCGGGCACCGCCATGATGGCGTCGAACTTCCCCGCCTTGAGCCCGCCCAGCATGGTGGTGGAGGCGCCCCCACCCACCCACTCCACGTGGTCGTTGACCGCCCGCCCGCTGGGCGCCTTGATGCTCTTGCACACGAACACGCCGTAGACGTGGGTGCCGGAGCCGATGGCGGTCGCGGCCACCACCGCCTTGCGGCCCACGAGCTTCTCGTCGCCGAGGGCCTCCACGCTCTTCACGCCCCGGTCGAAGAGCTCCTTGCGCACGACGACGTTGGCGTAGGAGCACCGGGTGTCGGTGGCGAACAGGATCACCGCGTCGCGGCCCTTCTCGGTGGTCTTGAGCGGATGGTTCGAGTCGCCGAGGCCGAACTGGGCCTGCCCTGCCGCCACCGCCTGCACCACCTTGGCGCCGCCGCCCGGCACGATGAAGTCGGGACTCTTGAGGCCCTCCTCCTCGAAGAATTTCTTCTGGACCGCGACCAGATGCTGGCCGTAAACGATGGTGGAGACGCTGTGCGAGGCGGTGAAGGTCTTGAGCGTCCCCTGGGCCGCTCCTGCCCCGGGCCTGCCCGCCAGCAGGGCTCCCCCGGCCAGCCCCGCTCCGGCCCGAGCCACCGTGCTCATGAAGCCGCGCCGCGTCCACTGCCGATCGTCGGGCCGCTCTGCCATGGAAGTCCTCCGGATACGGGATGGGGTCCGGCCGCACTGTACACCCGGAACACCTTGACAGGAAAGATGTTTTTGGGCTACCATCCGGCGATGGGAGCCTGTCACATCCCCCCGACTTCCCATTTCCAGAGGCGCTCATGATTCGCAGCATGACGGGGTACGGCCGGGCCGAGGTGTCCGGACCCCGCCTGGCGGTTTCGGTGGAATGCCGCTCCGTCAATCATCGCCACCTCGACATCGTGCTCAAGCTCCCGCGGGCACTGGCGGTCTATGAGCCCGATGCCCGGCGGCTCGTCCAGGCGGCCGTGCAGCGCGGCCGCGTCGACGTTTCCGCCACGCTGACGGCGGCGGGCGGCGGCGGGCTCGGCTCCCTCTCGGTCAATACCGTCCAGGCCCGCGAGTACGAGGCGGCCGCGCGCGCCCTCGCGGACGAGCTGGGGCTGACGCCGTCACTTCGCATCGAGTGGCTGCTCGCGCAGCCCGGCGTGCTCGCGCGCGACGCCGAGCCCGCCGCCTCGCCGGAAGAAGGCTGGAGCTTGCTGGCGCCGGCGCTGGAGGCGGCGCTCGCCGACCTCGTGGCGCGCCGCGAGGCCGAGGGCAAGGCGCTCGCGCAGGAGCTGGGCACGCTGCACGACACGCTCGAGGCCGGCGTGGCGCTGATCGCGGTCCGCGTGCCGACGACCCAGGCGCGCCGGGCAACCCGGCTCCGCGAGCGGGTGCAGGCACTGCTGGGCGAGGTCCCGGTGGACGAGGGGCGCCTCGCCACCGAGGTCGCTGCGCTGGCGGAGCGGGCCGACATCACCGAGGAGCTGGCGCGGCTTCGCGCGCACCTGGGCGAGCTCCGCGCGCGCCTCGACGAGGGGGGGACGGTGGGTCGCCCGCTGGACTTCCTCATCCAGGAGATCAACCGCGAGATCAACACGGTGGGATCCAAGGCCGACGATCTCGAGATCTCCCAGGCGGTCATCGCCGCCAAGGCCACCCTCGAGAAGATCCGCGAGCAAGTGCAGAACATCGAGTGATGGAGCTCCTCAAGCGGCGCGGCACCCTGGTGGTGGTCTCGGCCCCGTCGGGCGCGGGCAAGACCACGCTCTGCCACGAGGTGCGCTCGCTGGTGCCCGACCTCTACTACTCGGTGTCGTGCACCACCCGCGCCCCCCGCAACGGCGAGGTGAACGGGACAGACTTCCACTTCCTCGACGCGGGCGACTTCATCGCCATGCGCGACCGCAACGAGTTCGCCGAGTGGGCGCAGGTGCACGGGCACTACTACGGCACTCCCGCCCGCGCGCTGGAAGGCGCCCTCGCCCGCGGGCTGGACATCCTCCTCGACATCGACACCAGCGGGGCCCGGCAGCTCCGCGCTCGCTACCCGGAGGCGGTGTCGGTGTTCATCATGGCTCCCTCGCTGGCCGAGCTGGACGCGCGCCTGCGCGAGCGGAAGAGCGACGCGTCGGGCGAGATCGCCCGGCGCATGAGTCGGGCCCGCGAGGAGATCGCGGCCTGGCGCGAGTACGACTACCTGATCATCAACCGCGACGTGAAAGAAGCGGTGGACCAGCTCGCCACCATCATCCAGGCCGAGCGCTGCCGCACGAGCCGACTCACCATTCGATTCCCCGACGTGGAGGTTCCCGACTGATGACGTTCCCTTCCCTGGAGCGGTCGCTCGACAAGGTGTCCAATCGCTATCTGCTCGTCGTGCTCGCCGCCAAGCGGGCGCGCCAGCTCAACCGCGGCGCGCAGGCGCAGCTCGAATCCAAGCACAAGAAGCCTACCAGCGTGGCGCTGCAGGAGATCGCCGACGCCAAGGTGGGCTATCGCCTCAAGGACGAGGACGCCCCCAAGGACTGACGTCGTGGCGCTCGGCGGCCGGGAGCTGATCCTCGGGGTCACGGGCAGCATCGCCGCCTACAAGGCGGTGTATCTCCTGCGTGAGCTCGTCCGCCTGGGCGCCCGCGTCACCGTCGTCCGCACCGCCCACGCCGAGCAGTTCGTGGGGGATCTCACCTGGCGCACGCTCTCCGGACGGCCGGTGCTCGCCGACCTCTTCGATCCGCGGAGCGGGGAGGCGGTGGAGCACGTGGCCCTCGCCGAGCGCGCGGATGCGGTGGTGGTCGCGCCGGCCACCGCCAATCTCCTCGCCAAGGCGGCCCACGGCATCGCCGACGACTTCCTGACCACCGTGCTCCTCGCCGCCCGCGGCCCGGTGCTGATGGTGCCGGCCATGGACGGCGGGATGTGGAACCACGCCGCGGTGTCCGCCAACGTGGCCACGCTGCGGTCCCGGGGCGTGACGGTGCTCGAGCCGGACGCGGGCGCGCTCGCCTCCGGGCTCAGCGGCAAGGGCCGCCTCCCCGAGGCGGACGACATCGTCGAGGCGCTGGAGCGACTCCTGACGCCCGCCCGCGACCTCGCGGGCGAGCAGCTCCTCGTCACCTCGGGGCCCACGCGCGAGCCCATCGATCCCGTGCGCTATCTCTCCAACCGCTCGTCGGGGAAGATGGGCCACGCCATCACCACCGCGGCCCTCCGCCGGGGCGCCGCCGTCACCCTGATCTCGGGCCCCACCGCGCTCACGCCCCCGCCCGGAGCCACCTTCGTCCCGGTCCAGACGGCGGAGGAGATGCGCGAAGCCGCGCTCCAGCATCTTCCCGCGGCGACGGTGGTGATCAAGGCCGCCGCGGTGGCGGACTATCGCGTGGCAAACCCCGCCGGCCAGAAGATCAAGTCGAAGAAGGACGAGGGGCTCACCCTGGAGCTGGTGCCGAACCCCGACATCCTCCGCGAGCTGGCCGCGCGCAAGGGACACACCTTCCTGGTGGGCTTCGCCGCCGAGACCCATGAACTCCGGCGCCACGCGCAGGCCAAGCTGGCCGCCAAGGGGATCGATCTCTTGGTCGCCAACGACGTGAGCCGCCAGGGCATCGGCTTCGAGGCCGACGACAACCAGGTCGTGCTCCTCGATCGCTGGGGCGGTGAGGTCGAGCTCCCGAAGATGTCCAAGCTCGCGGTGGCCGACGCCATCCTCGACCGCGTGCTGGCGCTCCGGGCGGCCGCGGTCGCCCCTCACCCTAGCCCGCTCGCCTGAAGGACGGCGGCCGGCGGTGGGAGACCGGGAGGAGCTCGCCGATGCGCTACGCGACCTCGCGGGCACACTCCGCCACCATCGCGACCTGGGGGTCATCGAGCTGCCCATGAGCGCGGCCGCCGCAGTGGCCCCGCCCCCGATTGACGCCGCGAAGGCGCTGGCCGCCCAGGAGGCCGCGCTGCAGGGCTGCACGCTCTGCAAGCTCTGCCAGAGCCGGACGAACATCGCCTTCGGCTCCGGCAATCCGCGCGCGGGTCTCCTGGTGGTGGGCGAAGGGCCGGGCGAGGAGGAAGACCGGCAGGCCAAGCCTTTCGTGGGTCGCGCCGGCCAGCTCCTGACCAAGATGCTCGAGTCGGTGGGCTTCGACCGGGAGCGCGACGCCTACATCGCCAACGTGGTGAAGTGCCGGCCGGAGCGGAACCGCAATCCGGAGCCGGACGAGGTCGCGGCCTGCAATCCCTTCCTCATGGCCCAGCTCGACACCGTGCGGCCGGCGGTGATCCTGACCCTGGGTAACTTCGCCGCCCAGACCCTGCTCGGCACCCGCGAGGGCATCACCAAGCTGCGGGGCCGCGCCTACGAGTACCGGTCGAGCATCCTCGTGCCGACCTTCCACCCCGCGTTCCTGCTGCGAAACCCCGGCCCCCAGTACCGGCGCATGGCCTGGGATGATCTCAAGCTCGCGAAGCGCGAATTCGATCGCCTGACGGCCACCAAGCGCTAGCCGCTTGCGCGTCGCCGATCTTCTCTTCGATCTCCCGCTGCGCCATCCGCTCACCTACGCCGTGCCCGACGGGCTCGTGCTCGCGCCGGGCCAGCGCGTCAGCGCGCCCGTTCAGGGGCGCGCCCGCGCGGGCCTCGTGCTCGCGCTGCGGGACGCCGACGCGGCGGGACTGGCGACCATCGACCGAACCCTGGAGCCCGCGCCGGTGCTCTCGCCCGTGATGCTGGATCTCGGCCGCTGGGCCGCGGCGGAAAGCCTCTCCGCTCCCGGCTCCACCCTCGCCGCGCTGCTGCCTCCCGCCCCCCGCCGCGGGAGCGTGGAGAGTGTGGCCCCGCCGCCGATGCCCGCCGCTTCGGCCACTCCCGTGACGCCGGAGCTCTGGACCGACCTCGCGCGCGACGCCCGCCTCAGCGAGCTCGCCGCGCGAGCGGACGGGCCGGTGCTGGTGGTCGCGCCCGACATCGAGTCCGCCGCGCGCTGGGCCGACCGGCTCGACGCCGGGCGCCTGGACAGCGGCGCCCCCGACGCCGCGCGCCGCGCGGCCTGGTTCGGCGCCGGGCGCGGCCGGCCGCGGGTGGTGGTGGGCACGCGCTCGGCCCTCCTCGTCGGCTTGCCGCCACCCGCCACGCTGGTGCTCCTCGACGAGGGTGACACCGCCCACAAGCCGCCCGGCGCCCCGCGGCTGCACTCACGCGAGCTCCTCGTGGAGCGGGCCCGGCGTGAAGGCAGCCGGCTCGTGCTGCTCGCCGGCGCGCCCGCGGTGGAGACGTGGCACCACGCCCGGTCCGGAACCTTCAGACTGGCCGCCCCCACGCCTTCAGGAGGCTGGCCCGAAATCATCGCCGCCGACACGCGCGGCATTCTCCGCAACCATCCCCTCACGCTGCCCCTCACCCGCGCCATCGAGGAGGCGGGCCGACGCGGCCGACGCGTGGCGCTGGTGGTCTCGCGCGGCGCCGCCGCGCTGGGGTGCGAAGAGTGCGGCGAGGTGCTGCGCTGCCCGGATTGCGGCGTGGCCCTGGGGCTCGCGCGCGCGGGAGAGCCGCTCGGCTGCCGTATCTGCGGCCGCCGCGAGCCGGCGCCGGGGGGCTGCCCTCGCTGCGGCGGCCATCGTCTCTCGCCCTTCGGCTGGAGTCCCGAGCGCGTCGAGGCGTCGGTGCGCAAGCGCTTCCCGGCGTTGACGGTGGCCCGCGCGGGCCCGCGCGCGGCCGGGGCACAGGTGGTGATCGGGGGGGCGGGCGTGCTGCGCGGTCTCGAGCTCGGTAGCTTGAGCGCCGTGGGTTTCATCGCCCTCGACGGGCTCCTCCGCATCCCAGACTTCCGGGCCGGGGAGCGTGCCTTCCAGTCCCTCTGGGCGGCGGCGGAAGCGGTGGGCGGCAGCGGGCGCGTGATCGTTCAGACCCTGCATCCCGAGCACTACGCGCTCCAGGCGGTTCGCCGGCACGAGCGGGAGCTGTTCTACGAGCCGGAGCTGCAGTTCCGCGCCGAGCTGGGCTACCCACCTTATAGCCGGCTGTGCCTCCTCGACGTACGAGGCAAGAGCGAGGAAGGGGCCCGCGCGCTGATCGCGGAGTGCACGGCCGCGCTGAGCGGGATCGCGGGTATCCGCGCCTACGCCGCCACGCCGCGGGGCACGCCGGCCGCGCGGCGGCCCTCGTGGCGCATACTGGTCAAGGGGCCCGCCCACCTGCCGCGCCTGCTCGAGGAGCCCCTTCGCCCCCTCCTCGAGCGCCGCCGCCGCTCGCCCGGTGTGGTAGAAATAGAGATAGACCCCATTTCCTTATAGAGGTCGTCCCTTGGGACGACCGTAGATCAATAAAAGGCCGGAAAAAAAGACAGCAAGCCAATAAAAGGCCGTAAATAAAGACAGAAAACTAGTAAGAACAAGATGCTAGGAGTGCAGCCCACATGCCCGTCCTGAACGTCCGGCGCTACGGCGACCCCATTCTCCGGCAGAAGGCCCAGCCGGTGGAGGCCGTGACGCCCGAGATCCGCAAGACCCTCGCCGACATGCTCGAGACCATGTACCACCAGGTCGGCATCGGCCTGGCGGCACCCCAGGTAGGAATCAGCCTCCGCATCATCTTGGTCGATGACGGCCCGCGCGGCCCGCGCGTGCTGATCAACCCCGTCATCGTCGAGCGCCGGGGCGTCGTGCGCGGTGAAGAGGGCTGCCTCTCGATACCCGGCTTCTTCGGCGAAGTCGAGCGAAGCGAGTGGGTGCGGGTCGAGGCGCTGGACGCCGAGGGCCTCTCGCTGGCCTTCGAGGCCAAAGGCCTGCAGGCGCGGGTGATCCAGCACGAGATGGACCATCTCGACGGCGTGCTCTTCATCGACCACCTGCCTCCGGTGACCCGGGACCGGATCAAGAAGAAGATCCAGAAGGACGGCCTGCCCGAGGACGCGCCGCACCACGCCTTCGCGCTGTAGCGGGGGAGCGTTGCGGGTCCTCTTCTACGGGACGCCGGCCTTCGCCGTGCCGACCCTCGAGGCACTCCTCGGCGCCCATCACGTGGTCGGGGTCGTCACCCAGCCGGACCGGCCCGCCGGGCGGGGCCAGCGTGTCACCGCCTCGCCGGTGAAGGAGCGCGCGCTGGCGGCCGGGGTACCGGTCTTGCAGCCCCCGCGCCTGCGCGATGCGGGCTGGCCCGAGCGCCTCGCGGAGCTGGACGCCGAGATCGCGGTGGTGGTGGCCTTCGGGCAGATCCTGCCCAAGGCCGTGCTCGACGTCCCCACGCGCGGCTCCATCAACATCCATGCCTCGCTGCTCCCGCGCTATCGCGGTGCCGCTCCCATCGCGTGGGCCATCATCCGCGGCGAGACGGAGACCGGTATCACCACGATTCAGATGGACCCGGGCATGGACACCGGCGACATGCTCCTGCGCGAGGCCACTTCCATCGGCCCCGGAGAGACGGCCGGCGAGCTGACGGCGCGGCTGGCGCCCCTCGGCGCGGCGGTGATCCTTCGCACACTGGCGGACCTGGACGCGCTCACGCCGATGCCGCAGGACCATGGGCAGGCCACGCTGGCGCCGCGGCTCAAGAAGGAGGACGGCTGGCTACCGCTCTCGCAGCCGGCGAAGGCGCTCGTCGATCGCGTGCGCGGGTGCAACCCATGGCCGGGCGCCGCGCTCACCGCCGCCACGACTCGCGTCCTCATCTGGCGCGCCGTGGTGGTGCCGCATCCCACGACGGCGGCGCCCGGCACGCTGGTGAGGACCGGACCCGGCGCCCTTGCGATCGCAACCGGCGAGGGCTTGCTCCTGCCGATCGAGGTGCAGCCCGAGAACCGCAAGGCCGTGCCCTGGGAGGATTTCCTCCGCGGCGCCCGGCTCGGCCCGGGTGACCGCCTCACCGAGATCGCTTCGTGAGCCCGGTGCTCCGCGCCGGGCCCGTCGCGCAGGCGCGCTACGAGGCCCTGCGCATCCTCGTGCGCGTGGAAACCGACCGGGCCTTCGCCGACATCACCCTCGAGCACGCGCTCGACCGCGCGCAGCTGGAGGCGCGGGACGCGGCCCTCTGCACCGAGATCGTCTACGGGACACTCCGCTGGCAGCGGCACCTCGACTGGCGGCTCGCCGCCCATCTGCACCGCCCCATGGCGCGGCTCGATCCGTGGGTACGGGCCCTTGTGCGTCTCACCGCGTATCAGATCCTCTTCCTCGACCGCGTGCCCCGCTGGGCCGCGGTGGACGAGGCGGTGAGCCTGGCCAAGCTCAAGGCGCGCACGCCGGGCCCGGCGGAATTCGTCAATGCCGTACTGCGGTCGCTGACCCGCGCGCCCGCGCCGCCGGCTTTCCCCGCCAATCCAGTCGAGGCGGCGGGGGTCCGGTGGTCGTTTCCAGACTGGATCGCCGGGCGGTGGATAGCGCGATATGGCCGCGTCGAGGCGGAGGCGCTGATGGCGGCTCTCAACGAGCGGCCACCGCTCACCCTCCGCGCCAACCGGCTCCGCATCACGCGCGAGGCGCTCGCGGCGCGGCTTCGTGAGGAGGACCTCGCCGACAGCCGGCCCACCGCGCTGGCCCCCGACGGGCTCGTGCTGGACAAGGGAGCGGTGTCCCGACTGGCCGCGTTCACCGAGGGCTGGTGCACGGTACAGGACGAGGCCTCCATGCTGGTGGCCCTGCTCCTCGACCCGCAGCCGGGCGACGTGGTGGCGGACGCCTGCGCCGCGCCCGGCACCAAGACCACCCAGCTCGCCGAGCTCATGGGCAATCGCGGGCGCATCATCGCGCTCGACGCCTCGGCCGGGCGCCTCAAGCTGCTCGACCGCGCCGCGGCGCGTCTGGGTGTCACGATCGTGGAGAGCCATGCCGGCGGCGTCGCCGCGCTCGCGCCTCGCTGGAACGGGCGCTGTGACCGGGTGCTCGTGGACGCCCCCTGCTCCAACCTGGGCGTGCTTCGCCGGAATCCGGAGGTGAAGTGGCGGCGCACGGAGGAGGACCTCCGCCGCCTGCAGCAGAAGCAGCGCACCATCCTGGCATCCGCCGCCGCGATGGCGAAGCCGGGCGGCGTGCTGGTCTACGCCACCTGCTCGCCCGAGCCCGAGGAAAACGAGGACGTGGTGATGCCGTTCCTCGCGGCGCATCCCGACTGGGCGATGGACCCGCCGGCCGAATTCCTGGTCCCGCCCGACGCCCACGGCATGGTCCGGCTCTTTCCGCACCGGCACGGCACCGACGCCTTCACCGCCGTGCGCCTGCGCCGACGGGGACGCGGATGAGCGAGGCGTCGCGCGTGCGCCCGCGCTGGCTCGGTCCCCTGGGCTGGATCACCGGCGTCACCTCGGTGATCCTCGGCGCGGCCGGCGTCGGCGCCGTGCTCTGCCTCTGGTACCCGGCGCTGCTGACCACACCCGCCCTGCGTGACGTCTACGACATGCGGCTGATCCGCGGCCTGATCAAGGCTGGGCTCATCGCCGGCTTCGCGCTCGGCGCGGCCAGCCTGCTCCTGAAGCGCCGGAAGGCCCTCGGCCTCACCGGAGTTGGCCTCGCGGCGCTGGCCACCCTCATGGGCGGATCCACGGTCGAGGTGGCGACCCCGGTGCGGCCGTCGGACTATCTCGGGCTGGACTGGTTCCTCATCAATCTCCTCATCCTCGCCACGGTCTTCGTCCCCCTCGAGTCGGTGTTCGCGCGGCTGCCCGCGCAGCGCGTCTTCCGGCGCGGCTGGACCACCGACCTCGCGCACTTCGCGGTGAGCCATCTCCTGGTGCAGGCCGGCGTGCTGCTCACCCTCGCCCCCGCGGCCGTGTTCTTCCGCTGGGCGGTGAGCCCCGCGCTCCAGGGCGCAGTGGCCGCCCAGCCGATCGTGCTCCAGTTCGTGGAGATCCTCGCCATCGCCGATCTCACGCAATACGGGGTGCATCGGCTCTTCCACCGGGTGCCCTGGCTCTGGCGCTTCCATCAGATACATCACTCGAGCCGCGACATGGACTGGCTCGCCGCCTCGCGCCTGCATCTGGTGGACATCGCCGTCACCCGGGCGGTGGGCTTCGTGCCGGTGTACGTCCTGGGCTTCGCGTCGGGTCCGACCTACGCCTACCTCGTCTTCGTCTCGTTCCAGGCCATCCTCATCCACGCCAACGTGTCCTTTGCCTTCGGACCGTTGCGCTGGCTACTCGCGACGCCCCAGTTCCATCACTGGCATCACGCGGCGGAGTCGGAGGCGGTCGACAAGAACTTTGCGGTGCACCTGCCCGTGATCGACTGGGTGTTCGGCACATTCTTCCTGCCGGGCCGGCGCTGGCCCTCCCGCTACGGGCTCGACGGCGATCCCGTGCCCGAGGGCTACGGGCGCCAGCTGGTTTATCCGTTCCTCCGCGGGGGCGGGCCGTTCCTTCGCGGGGGCGGGCCGGCGGGGGACTAAGGGCCGCGCCGGCGCGGCGCGGTGACCGACATCGGGAGCCCAAGGGCGGAGAGCGCACGCTCGGCAGCCGGGAAGAAGCCGACCCGGTCGAGGAAGGGATTCAGCCAGCCGGTGGCCACGCAATAAGCGTCCGCCTGCGTTCGATGATGCCGGGCATGATGCGCCGGACGGAGGACCAGTCCGGCTCGCTGAAGCCGCCCCACCGCTCGCGGCGCCACCGGCAGATGCGCCCACTTGTGGAACTGATTGGTAACCACCGCCCCCACCGCGAAAGTCAGAAGCGCGGAATGCGCCACGACTGAGAGCGGCGCTGCCGTGGCCGGTGGCGCGAGGAGAGCGACGACGGCGAGCAGCGGCGCGATGGCGAGACAGCTATTACCCGCGATCTCCGCCAGCCCGTGGTGCGTCATCGCAAGCGGATCGCGGTGGTGCTCGCGGAAGGGCTCGATGAGCATCCTCCCGACCAGCGGCGTGTCCTCCTCGAAGAAGGTGTCGCAGAACCAGTGAACGATGCCGGAAAAGAAGTCGGACGCGAGATAGCCGAGCGCCACCCCCATCGCAACCCACCCGGCCCGGGACGAGATCGTCTCCACGGCGGCGAGACGGACGGCGAGGACGAGCCAGAGCACGGATGCTGTCGCCAGGGCCGCCCACTCGACAAGGGCGAGCCAGTTGGGCCGCGGGCCCGTGACAGGCGCCGCGCCGGAATCGCCAGTGGTCTCGAGCATCGGGCAGATTCTACCCGGTCACGGCGTCTTGGGGACAGGTCTCTTCAGGGCTACGCCCCACGCACCGAAAGGCGCCCTCTCCTTGGATGTGGCCGACATCGGCCGGTTTTCCTCGTCGGATCCCGCCCGCTCGCATTGGCATCGCCCATGCTCTCCCTGTAGCAGGGAGCGCCGCACGCGCCCTGAATCCCATTCCACATTGCGAGGAGCGAGTGATGAAGGTCGCGAGAGCTCGACGAGTGCTGGTGGCTGCTCTGGCTTTTCCAATTGCCCTGTCCCTCGGCGGATGTACTTACTGGGTCTGGATTCCCACCGGGACGACCCCGCCGGCGCCGCCCGCGCCACCGCGAGTTCCCTGATCGCCGGAGGGGCCCACCTCATCCGGGCGGCCGCTCTGCTGATGGCCGGGCTGGCGCTTGCCGCGTCGATGCCCGACCTGGCCACCGCGGAGCCGGTCGCGGTGCGCTTCCTCGAGGGCGTCACCCGCGGCTTTCTCGTCGTGAGCGCGGTGGACGGCAAGCCCGTGGGCCAGGGCGACATCCGGCAGGTCGCACATCCCGGCCGTGTCGAGAGCCGGATGATCCTCCGCTTTCGCGATGGCTCCCTCCACGACGAGACGGTCACCTATACGCAGGACAAGGTCTTCAAGCTGGGGCGCTTCCGGCTGATCCAGAAAGGCCCCTCCTTCCCGGAGCCCGTCGAGATCACCCTGGAGGCGGGATCCGGGGAATATCTCGTCAAGTCCCATCCCGGAGCCGACCGCGAGAAGACCTACCGCGGAACGCTCGAGGTGCCCCCCGACACCTATAATGGCCTGCTCCTCGTCGTGCTCAAGAACCTGCCGGCCGGCGGCTCGACACGGGTGCACTACGTCGCCTTCACGCCCAAGCCCTATCTCATCGGCCTCGACCTGCTCCCCCAGGGCCAGGAAAAGGTCCGGGTGGGAGCCGAGTCGCGACCGGCGACGCGGTACGAGCTCAAGCCGGACCTGGGGGTCCTGCTTCGGATCGGCGCCGCCGTACTCGGCAAGACCCCGGCACCGCAGCAGTGCTGGATCCTGGCGGATCCGGTGCCCGCCTTCGTGGGCTGCGAGGCGCCCCTGGCCACGAGCGGGCCACCCTGGCGCATCGGCCTCACGAGCCCGGCGCCGACGCCCAATGGCGGCCAAGCCATGAGCCCGGCTCCGCGCTCGCGCATTCGCGAGCGCATTGCCCTCGCCTTCACGTACGTCGAGGACGCGGTGTACCTCGCGCTCGCCCTGCTGCTGGCGGCCGGAGCCATCGGGCTCGTGGCTCACACCGGCTTGGTCTTCGCGCGCATGCTCGCCGAGGGCACCCTGGCGGTGGGCGCGGTGGCCGTGCTCGACCGGGTGCTCCTCGTCCTGATGGTGGTGGAGCTGCTCTACACCGTGCAGGTCTCGTTCCGCGAGCACAAGATCGCGGCCGAGCCCTTTCTCCTCGTGGCCATGATCGCCAGCGTCCGGCGCATCATCGTGCTCAACGCCGAGATGGCCGAGACGGCGAAGCGGGGCGGTGAGGCGTTCCGGGCCGCCATGATCGAAACCGGCCTGCTGACCTTCGTGGTCCTCGCCATGGTGGGCGCGCTCGTCGTCCTCCGGAGGCAGGCGCCCATCAGGGCCGAACGCGCGGTCTGAGCCCGCGCATTTGCGCGGCGCCCGGGGCGTCGCGTATGGTGAGGGCGTGGCCCGCATCGCGCCGAGCATCCTGTCCGCCGATTTCGCCGCGCTGGGGGACGCCATCGCGCGGGTGGAAGCGGGCGGCGCGGATCTGCTCCACGTGGACGTGATGGACGGCCACTTCGTTCCCAACCTCACCCTCGGCCCGCCCGTCATCGAGGCGATCCGGAAGCGCGCCCGGATCCCGCTCGACGTCCATCTCATGATCGAGGAGCCGGAGCGCTGGGTGGACACCTATGTCCGCGCCGGCGCGGACTGGGTCACCGTGCACGTCGAGGCCTGCACCCATCTCCAGCGCGCCCTGTCCCAGATCCGGGAAGCGGGAGCGAAAGCCGGCGTGGCGCTCAATCCGGGCACCTCCCCCGACTCCCTCCGGTACGTGCTCGACGACCTGGACCTGGTCCTGGTCATGTCGGTGAACCCCGGATTCGGCGGCCAGTCCTTCATCCCGAGCGCATATCAAAAGATACGTGATATCAGGAGCTTGATCGTCTCCAGGGCGGTCGAGGTCTCGGTGGACGGGGGCGTCAAGCGGGACAATGCGGGAGCCCTCGTCCGGGCGGGGGCCTCGGTGCTGGTGGCGGGCTCGGCCGTGTTCGGGAGCCCGGACGCCGCGCAGGCGGTGAGGGACCTCCGGAGTGCGTCGGAAGTAGCGAAATAGGCTTGACTTTTCGCTTTCCCGCCCTTAGTCTTTAATCTTTCCAGAAGCATGCTTCTGGGGCAGCCATGTTCGACAACCTCACGACGCGTCTCAATGGAATCTTCGACCGGCTCCGCGGATTCGGCCGGCTGACGGAGGAGAACGTCCAGGAGGCGCTCCGCGAAGTGCGGATCGCCCTCCTCGAAGCCGACGTCAACTTCAAGGTCGTCAAGAGCTTCATCGAGCGCGTCCGCGAGAAGGCCATCGGGCAGGACGTGCTCAGGTCGCTGACGCCGGGGCAGCACGTGGTCAAGGTGGTCCACGACGAGCTGGTCACGCTGCTGGGCGGCTCGGCGCATCGCCTGGCCATGGCGGCGCATCCCCCCACCGTCATCATGCTGGTCGGGCTCCAGGGCTCAGGCAAGACCACCACCGCCGCCAAGCTCGCGCGCCTGTTCCAGAAGCAGGGCCTGCACCCGATCCTGGCCTCCGCCGACGTGTACCGGCCGGCTGCCATCGACCAGCTCAAGACGCTCGGCGCCTCCCTCGGCATTCCGGTGCTGGGCGACCCGGGCGCGACGCCGCTCGCCATCTGCGCCGCCGCGCGCGACGAGGCGGCGCAGCGCGGGCTCTCCCCGCTCATCCTGGACACCGCAGGGCGCCTGCACATCGATGAGGAGATGCTCGGCGAGCTCAAGGCGATCAAGCGTGAGGTGACGCCCCATCACGTGCTGCTGGTCGTGGACGCCATGACCGGACAGGACGCGGTCACGGTGGCCGACAAGTTCAATGCCGCGGTGGGGGTCGACGCGTTCGTCCTCACCAAGATGGACGGCGACGCACGCGGCGGCGCGGCGCTGTCCGTCCGCGAGGTCACCGGCCGGCCCATCGCCTTCGTGGGGCTCGGCGAGAAGACGGACGCGCTGGAGCCCTTCCACCCCGACCGGCTGGCCGCGCGCATCCTCGGGATGGGCGACGTGCTGTCCCTGGTCGAGAAGGCGCAGGAGGTGGTGGACCAGTCGCAGGCGGAGGAGCTGGCGCGGAAGATCCGCGAGGAAACCTTCTCGCTGGAGGACTTCGCCAAGCAGCTCAAGCAGCTGCGCTCCATGGGCCCGCTGGATCAGATCATGGAGATGGTGCCCGGCCTCCGAGGTGCCGGCATGCCGAAGGAGCTCAAGGGCGAGGAGGGCGAGCTCCAACGCTACGAGGCCATCATCGCCTCGATGACGCCGGCGGAGCGCGAGACGCCGGCGCTCATCAACGGGAGCCGGCGGCTCCGCATCGCGCGGGGCAGCGGCACCCAGGTCGCCGACGTCAACCGGCTCCTCAAGCAACATGCGCAGCTCAAGAAGATGATGAAGGGCCTCAAGCAGATGGAGGGGCGGATGGGCAAGCTCAAGGGCGCGCTCCCGTTCCTCAATCGATAACCCCCAGCAACCGAGGTGATCACGTGGCGGTACACATTCGACTGAGACGGACGGGCACGACCAGGAAGCCGGCCTATCGCGTGGTGGTGGCGGACTCCCGCGCCGCGCGCGACGGGCGGTTCATCGAGATCATCGGCCATTACAATCCGCTGTCCGACCCGCCGCTGCTCAAGATCGAGACGGAGAAGGCCACCGCGTGGATCAAGAAGGGGGCGCAGCCGTCGAACACGGTGAAGCACCTCCTCAAGCGCGCCGGGGTCGGCAAGGTCTGACGTGACGGACGCCTCCGGGGCGCCGCTCATCGCGGTGGGCGAGGTGCTCGGGCCCCACGGGGTCCACGGAGACGTGCGCGTGCGCCCGCTCACCGACCGGCCGCGGGAGCGGTTCCACGGCCTGGAAGCGTGCTTTCTCTGGGAGCCCGCGCGCAATCGCCAGGAGCCGTGCCGCATCGTCTCCCGGCGCTTCGAGGCGTCGAGCGTGCTGGTCCGGCTGGACGGAGTGGACTCACCCGAAGCGGCCCGCGCGCTGTCGGGCCGGCTGCTCGCGGTGGAGCGCGAGCGGGCGCTGCCGCCCCGCCCGGGCGAGTTCTATCCGTGGCAGCTCGAGGGGGCCACGGTGGAGACACCGGACGGCCGGCCCCTGGGCCGGTTCCTCCGGGTGATGGACTCGCCCGCCCAGCCGCTCTGGGTGATCGAGCGGGACGGGCGCGAGTGGCTCCTGCCGGCGGTGCCGGAGTTCGTGGTGGAAGTGAGCGTGGCGGAGCGCCGCATCGTGGCGAGCCCGCCGGAGGGGCTGGAGGCATTGTGAGGATCGACATCGTGACCCTGTTCCCGGGGATGCTCGCGGGCGCGCTCGGCGAGTCGATCCTCGGCCGCGCGCGGGAGCGCGGGCTGGTGGACATCCGGGTCTACAACCTCCGCGACCACGCGACGGGCCGGCACCTGGTCACGGACGACGCCCCGTTCGGGGGCGGCGGCGGGATGATCCTCAAGCCCGAGCCGCTGGCCGCCTGCCTCGGCTTGCTGCGTACCCCGGCGGCGCGGGTGGTACTGCTCGACCCGGCCGGCCGTCGCTTCAGCCAGGCGGTGGCGCGGGAGTACGCGCGCGTGACGCACCTGGTGCTCGTGTGCGGTCGCTACGAGGGCGTGGACGAGCGGGTGCGCGAGCATCTGGTCGACGAGGAGCTGTCCATCGGCGACTACGTGCTCACCGGCGGCGAGCCGGCGGCCCTGGTGGTGGCCGACGCGGTGACCCGCCTGCTCCCCGGCGTGCTGGGAGATGCCGAAGCACCGGCCCACGACTCCTTCGCGCGCGGACTGCTCGAGCACCCACAGTACACGCGCCCGGAGGACTTCGGCGGCTGGCGCGTGCCCCCGCTTCTGCTGGGCGGCGACCACGCCCGGGTGGAGCGCTGGCGGCGCGTGATGTCGGTGTGGCGGACGTGGCAGCGCCGTCCGGACCTTCTCGAGACCGCGGACCTCGCGCCCGAGGAGCAGAAGTGGGTGGACGGATTCGGCCAGGGGCGCGAGCCCTCGGATTACATCTAGCGAAGGAGCGGAAGAGGCCATGGAAGCGATTCGACTCGTGGACGCGGGGCAGCTCAAGAAAGACCGGGGGGGCTTTGCCCCGGGCGACACCGTGCGGGTGCAGGTCAAGGTCGTGGAGGGCGAGAAGGAGCGGCTGCAGGCCTTCGAGGGCGTCGTCATCCGGAAGCGGGGAGGCGGGGCGAGCGCGTCCTTCACCGTGCGCCGCATCTCCTACGGGGTAGGTGTCGAGCGCACCTTCCCCCTGCACTCGCCGCGCATCGACAAGATCCAGGTGACGAAGCGGGCGGTGGTGCGCCGCTCCAAGCTCTACTACCTGCGCGACCTCGCGGGCAAGGCGGCGCGGCTGAAGGAGAAGCGGCTGGCGCAGATTCCCAGCTCGGGCGAGCAGGCGTAGGACGGGATCCGGCCACGGTCGCGCCGTACCGGTTCGAGGGGGCCGCCTGGCGACGCGGCGTCGTCCGGGTGGCGGGAGTGGACGAGGCCGGGCGCGCCCCGCTCGCGGGGCCCGTGGTCGCGGCGGCGGTGATCCTGGACGCGGAGACGCGCATCGTGGGTCTGGATGACTCGAAGCTCTTGCCCCCCGAGGAGCGTGAGCGGCTCTTCCTGCTGATCCGGTCGCGGGCGGTGGCGGTGGGCGTGGGGATGGTCGACGCGCAGACGATAGACCGAGTGAACATCCTGGAGGCGACGAGGCTGGCGATGGGAGCGGCGGTGGCGGCCCTGCAGGTGATGCCGGAGCTGGTGCTCACGGACTTCGTGCGCCTGGCCGGGCTCGACTGCCCGCAGCGCAATTTGGTCCGGGGCGATCAGCGCTCGGCGACCGTGGCCGCGGCCTCGATCATCGCCAAGGTCACGCGGGACCGCCTGATGGAGGAGGCCGACACCGAGTTTCCCGTCTACGGCTTCCGCCGGCACAAGGGCTATCCGACCCGCGAGCACCGCACGGCGCTGGAGCGGCACGGACCCTGTCCCCTGCACCGTCGGACCTTTCAGGGTGTCTCGACGCAGATGGGACTCTTCACGGTATGAGCCTGCGCGGGCTCCTCATGGTCGGCGTGCTCCTGCTCGCGCCCGCGGCGTGGGCCCAGGGAACGTGCCCGCCCACGCGCGCGGACATGGAAGGGCCCTTCTACAAGCCCGATGCCCCGCGACGCGAGGCCACCGGCAAGGGGTTCGCAGTGACCGGCGCCGTGAAGTCCTCCGGGTCGTGCGCGCCCCTGCCGGGCGCTCGGGTGGAATGGTGGCAGGCCAATCCCGGGGGCGAGTATGACGACGCCCACCGGGGCAGCCTGGTCGCGGGGGAAGGCGGCCGCTATCGTTTCGAGACCGACTTCCCCCCGCCCTACTCGGGGCGCCCGTCGCACATCCACTTCAAGGCCTCCGCACCCGGCTACAGGGTATTGACCACCCAGCTCTATCCCAGGGCGGGACAGACCGCCGTGACCTTCGATCTTGTGCTGATCAAGGAGTGAACCGTGCCAACTGAAACTCGCAGGACCACCGCTATCCGGGGAGAGGATGAGGCGGCGCGCTTTCTCGCGCGCTGCGGTTACGCGATCCTGGACCGGAACGTCCGGACGCGCTCGGGAGAGATCGACCTCGTGGCGAAAGAGGGCAAGACCCTCGTCTTCGTCGAGGTCAAGACGCGCAAGGTCATCGAGGGCGATCCGCCCCAGGCGGCCGTGAACGTGCGCAAGCAGAACCGACTCGGCAAGCTGGCGCACGGCTATCTCAAGTCCAAGCGGATGCGGGAGGTGCCGTGCCGCTTCGACGTGGTGGCGGTGATCGTCAACGACGAGGGCGGGGTCAAAGCCATCCGCCACATTCCCAATGCATTCTCCCTCGCTCCCTGGTAGCGCATGACCGATCGGGTGGCCGCCTTCGAAAAGGCGCTGGCCCCGGCCGCGGGGCGCACCGCGCTCATCGTGGTGGACATGCAGCGGGCCTTCCTGGAGCCGGGGGAGGCGATGGAGGTCCCGCCCGCGCGCGAGGTGGTGCCACGCATCCAGGCGCTGCTGACGGCCTTCCGCGCCCGGCGGCTTCCCGTCGTGTTTACCGAGTTCCTCTACACGGAAGCCGCGCCGCTCCTGGTGGGTGAGCTTCACCCCGAGCATCGTCGCGCGGCGCCCGGCGCGGCGCGCGGCTTCGGCCGGCCGTCCTCGTCATGTCTGGCCGGGGAGCTCAATGTCGCCACGGTCGCCGAGCTGGCCCCACACCCCGACGAGCTGGTCGTGCAAAAACCCTACTACGACGCTTTCCATGGCACCGTGCTGGACGGCGCGCTACGCGCGCGCGGGGTCACCCACCTGGTGATCACCGGCACCCTGACCGACATCTGCGTGCTCGCCACCGTCGTCGGCGGCTTCAACCGCGAGTACCGGATCACCGTGGTCGAGGACGGCGTGGCCACGCTGTGGCCGGAGATCCAGCGGGCCACCCTGGACATCATCGGGCGCGCCTACGGGCGCGTGCAACCGGCCAAGACGGTCGTCGACGAGATCTCGAACCTCTAGCTTCGCCGCGAGGACCCGGCCATGGCCACCGAGCTCCGCTTCCAAGGCTGCATCCCGGCCAACCTCCTGCCCTTCACCCGCGACCTCGAGATCGACGAGCCCGCCTACCGTGCCCACCTGCGCTGGCTCGCCGATGCTCCCGGGGTCACCGGCATCGTGGCCAATGGCCATGCCGCCGAGGTGTCCTCGCTCACGCGCGAGGAGCGGAAGCGCGCGCTGGCCATCGGGCTGGACGAGGTCGCCGGCAAGGTGCCGGTGATCGCGGGCGTCTACTCGGACGGCACGCGCGAGGCGGTGGAGCTGGCGCGCGACGCACGGACAGCGGGCGCGGCGGGACTCCTCGTCTTTCCACCCACGCTCTTCATGTGGGGGGCCCAGGTCAAGCCGGACATGGTCCTCCGTCACTTCTCGGAGCTGGCCGACGGCGTCGATCTCCCGCTCATCGTCTTCGAGTACCCGCCCGCCTCGGGGATCGGCTATAGCCCGGAGACGCTGGCCGCGCTCTGCAAGATCCCCACCGTGGTGGGGGTCAAGGACTGGTCGAACGACATCGTGGCCTACGAGAAGAACCTGCGCGCGCTGCGCGCCTCCGGCCGGCCAGTGGCCATGCTCTCCTCCTTCACCGTGTCGCTCATGGCCAGCTTCGCGCTCGGAGCCGACGGCTGCATCTCGGGCATGGGCAGCGTGGCCGCCGACCTCCAAGCCGCCCTCTTCGCCGCCGTCAAGGCCGGGCGCCTGGAAGAGGCACGCGCGCTCAACGATCGTCTCGCCCCGCTGGTCTCCGTCTTCTACGCGCCGCCCTTCGTGGACATGCACAACCGGATGAAGGAGGCGCTCGCCCTGCTCGGGCGCATTCCCGCCGCGCACGTGCGGCCGCCGCTGACGCCGGTGTCGGAGGACGAGCGGGATCGGATCCGGCTGGCGCTGCGGGAGGCCCGCCTCACCCGCGAGGGCGCCGCGCGGTGACGCCGGCCGAGCGGAAGACGGCCATCCGCCGCTACGCGGCCGGTCCGGCGCGTCTCCGCGCCGCGCTGCGCCGCGTCCCGCGGCCGGCCTTGCACTGGCGGCCGGCGCCGGGCGAGTGGTCCGCGCACGAGGTGGTCCACCACTGCGCCGACAGCGAGAGCAACGCACACATCCGGCTGCGCTACGTGCTCGCCGAGAAGGATCCGCTCATCGTGGGCTATGACCAGGCGGAATGGGCGCGCGCCCTGGAGTATGCGCGGCGGCCGCTCGCTCCCGCGCTGGCCACCGTGGTGGCGGTGCGCGCCAATACCGTGCCGCTTCTCCGCGCGCTGCCCGAGGCGGCCTGGAGCCGGAGCGGGCGGCACACCGAGATGGGCACGTACACGGTGGAGGGCTGGCTCGGCCTCTACGCCGAGCACGTCGAGGTCCATGCCCGTCAGATCGAGGCGAACCTGGCCGCGTGGCGCAAGCAGCGGGGCGGGCGGAAGCGAAAGGCTAGAAGTCGACGGTAACGAGGACGGAGGCCCCGTCGGCCGACGGGACCTCCCTCACGAGGGTCATGAGCAGAGGGGACCGCCCCGGCCGGCCCGTCTCGGATGACCTGGCGCTGCGCCCCCTGTCGATCCTCCCCGGACTGACACTGCCCTCACCAGGTGCCCGGGAAGTGAGGGGCTTCTGAAGCCGGCTGGATAGGGAACTTCCGCGGGGAGGGAGTGTGTTGCAAGGGAGAAGCGCTTAGGGTATAAGGGTCCAACATTTTCGGCACTTCAAGGGGATCGATGGCCGTCTCCGCAGGTCGAAGTCAGCAGGAGCAAGCACTCCTCGACAAAGCCGGCCGTCTTCTGCCCGGCGGGGTTCTGGGCGGTTACTCGGCTCCCGCCGAGCTCAGCTTCGTAGTGCGGGAAGCGCGCGGGGCTCGCCTGACCGACGTGTCCGGCCGTGAGTATGTCGACTATATCCTCGGGAGCGGCCCGCTCGTGCTCGGCCACGCGCACCCGGCGGTGGTATCGGCGGTGGAGCGCCAGCTCGGAAAGGGCACCACCTACTTTCAGCTCAGCGAGCCCACCCTCGAGCTCGCCGAGGAGATCTGTCGCGCCGTGCCCTGCGCGGAGCAAATCCGGTTCACGTCGACGGGGAGCGAGGCCACGTTCTTCGCGCTCCGGGTGGCGCGCGCGTTCCGTCAGCGGGAGAAGATCCTGAAATTCGAGGGCGGCTTCCACGGCACCCACGACTATTCCCTGATGAGCGTGGGACCGAAGTCACCCAAGGCCTTCCCCGCCCCCACGCCGGACTCTGCCGGCATTCCGCACGCGATCCAGGAGCATGTGCTGATCGCGCCCTTCAATGACCTCGCCGAGACCGAGGCCATTCTGGCCGCCCACCACGCGGACCTGGCCGCCGTCATCATGGAGCCCTTTCAGCGCCTGGTGCCACCGGAGCCGGGGTTCCTCAAGGGCGTGCGGGAGATCACGAAGCGCTTCGGCGTGCCGCTGATCTTCGACGAGATCGTGACCGGCTTCCGCTTCGCGTACGGCGGCGCCCAGGAATACTACGGCGTCGTCCCCGACCTCGCGGCCATTGGCAAGATCGTGGGCGGCGGCTTTCCCCTCGCGGCGGTGGTGGGGCGGGGCGAGATCATGCGCCACCTCGCCCCTGAGCTGGAAGGCACGCCGGAGTTCGTGGCGCAGGCGGGCACGCTCAACGGTAATCCGGTGGCGGCGGTGGCCGGGTTGGCCACACTGACGGAGCTGCGCCGGCCCGGCACCTACGAGCGCCTCTTCACGACGGGCACGCGCATCAAGACCGCGCTCCAGGCCGCCGCGGACTCGGCGGGGCTCGCCGCCCACGTGGCCGGCGAGGCCCCGGTATTCGAGATCTACTTCACCGATCGGCCGATCACGGACTACCGCGCCACCCTCACCGCGGACCGGGCGCGTCACCGAGCCTTCACCGACGAGCTGATCCGGCGCGGCGTCGTCAAGGCGGCACAGAAATTCTACGTCTCCCTCGCCCATGGCGAGGACGAGATCCGTCACACCGTCGAGGCCTTTACCCTGGCGCTCCGGACCGTCGCCGACCGGCGGCCCTGAGTCGTCCGAATCCCACCGGCCTCCCCGCCCGGGAGCGCCGACACCCGAAGGAGACAACGATGAGCGAGCGCTGGCAGGACGAGAGCTGGGCGAGAACCGAAGAGTTCTGGTACAGCGGCAAGGTGACCCGGCGTAGCCTCATCGGGATGGGCGCCGCCGCCGCCGGCGCGCTGGGCGCGTCCATGCTGATGCCCGCGCCGTGGCGGGCGGCCTTCGGCCAGGCCAAGGCCTTCAAGCTCGGCACGCTGCAACCCCTGTCCGGCGTCGCCGCCGCCGGCGGCAAAACCGCGCTGGTGGGCGTGCAGATGGCGGTGGACCGCATCAACAAGTCGGGCGGGATCAGCGGCCGGCCCGTCGAGCTCATCATCGCCGACTACGAGTCGAAGCCGGACGTGGGGCGCCGCAAGGCGGAGAAGCTGGTGGTGGACGACCAGATCGACGTCCACGCGGGCGGCTACCTCTCCAACGTCTGCCTGGCCTGCATGCCCGTCTACGAGGAGCACAAGCTCGTCAACATGATCACGGTGTGCCTCGACACCACCATCACCCAGAGCAAGTGCAGCCGCTACACCTTCCGGCCCTTCGACTTCGCCCCCGCGCAGGCGGTGGCGGCGGCGCCCTACATGGTGAACAAGATGGGCAAGAAGTGGCACATCGCCTTCGCGGACTACGCGTGGGGCCAGTCCACCAAGGACGCCTTCGTCGCCGAGATCAAGAAGAACGGCGGCGAGGTGGTGGGGACCACCGGCATCCCGCTCGGCACCGCCGACATGACGTCCTTCCTGTCCAAGATCAGCGGGAGCTTCGACGGGCTCTTCGGCATCTTCTTCGGGCCCCAGGGCATCGCCTTCGTCAACCAGAGCTTCGACCTGGGGCTGACCAAGAAGTACAAGCTGGCGGGGGACGGCGCCATCGTGGTGTCGGTCAGCCTCCCCGCCATGGGGGCCAAGGCCGAGGGCTTCGTCGGCATCGACCGCTATATCCCGCTGCTGGAAGGCGTGCTGAACACGCCGCATCACAAGCGTTTCCTGGACGACTCCACCGCCCGGCTCAAGGCCATCGACCCCACCGGGCCGCTCCCGGACCGGTACGTGCAGTCGAACTACGAAGGCGTCAACGCGCTCAAGGTCGGCATGCAGAAGTCGGGCTTTCGCGGTCGGGAGGACTCGATGAAGCTCATCGAGGCCCTCGAGGGGCTGGAGATGAAGGAAGGGGACGACTTCCCCCAGGGCGATAAGCTCTTGAGGAAAGAGGATCACCAGGCCTTCCTCCGCGAGTTCGTATTCGAGATCCGCGGCGGCAAGTACAAGATCCTCGACGTCGTCGCGAAGGAAAAGACCATCGTCCCGGTCGCCTGCAAGTTCGCCTAGTGGCGGCAGACCGGCATTCTGAGAGCGCACCCCCGGCCGGCAACGGCCGGGGGTCTTCCTCGACTTCCCTCCTCCGCACCGAAGGGCTCACCATGCGCTTCGGCGGCCTCGTGGCCGTCAACAACGTGAGCATCTCGGTGCCGCGGGGACAGATCCGCGCCATCATCGGGCCCAACGGCGCGGGGAAGAGCACCTTCTTCAACTGCATCACCGGCGTGCTGCATCCGAGCGCGGGACGCATTCTCCTCGACGGCAGCGACGTGGCGGGGCTGCCGCCCAACCTCATCTCGCGCCGGGGCATCGCCCGCTCGTATCAGATCACCAATATCCTCCCCGGCGCCACCGTGCTGGAGAACGTGCGCATCGCCGCCCAGTCGCGCAAGCACGGCTGGAGCTTGCTGCGCCACCACCGCGCCTTCACCGACCTGATCGAGCGGTCCCGCGCCGTGCTGCACGACGTCGGCCTCGAGGGCAGGGAGGAGGAGCTCGCGGCGAATCTCTCCCACGGGGACCAGCGGACGCTGGAGATCGCGATCGCGCTCGCCACCGAGCCCGTGCTCCTGTGTCTGGACGAGCCCACCGCCGGCATGAGCGTGGCCGAGACCGAGGCCACCGTGGAGCTGGTACGTCGGATCGCCCACGACCTCACCATCGTGATCGTGGAGCACGACATGGAGGTGGTGATGGGGCTGGCCGGCGTCATCACCGTGCTCCACTACGGCGAGGTGCTCGCCGAGGGCACCCCCGCCGAGATCCAGGCCAACCCCCGCGTGCAAGAGGTCTACTTGAAGAGCTGATGCTGCTGCGCCTCGAGGACGTCCAGACCTACTACGGCAAGAGCCATATCCTGCACGGCGTCTCCCTCGAGGTGCAGCCGGGCGAGGTGGTGGGGCTCCTGGGCCGCAACGGCGTCGGCAAGAGCACCACGCTGAAGACCATCGCCGGCATCGTGCGCCCCGCCGGCGGCCAGGTGAGCTTCGAGGGCAAGCCGATCGGAGGATTGCCGCCGTACCGCCTCGCCCATCTCGGGATCGCGTGGGTGCCCGAGGACCGGCGCGTGTTCCGCCTCCTCACCGTGCTGGAGAACCTGCGCACGGGGCTGGAACGGCCGGGGGTCAGCGAGGCGCAGAAGAGCGCGCTCCTGGACAAGGTCTATGCCTACTTTCCGGTGCTCGCGGAGCGCCGCTCCCAGGCCGGCGGCACGCTCTCGGGCGGCGAGCAGCAGATGCTCGCCATCGCGCGCGCCATGATGCTCGAGCCCAAGATCATCCTGCTCGATGAGCCCACCGAGGGGCTCATGCCCCGCATGGTGTCCCTGATCCGCGACATCGTGCAGCGGCTGCGCCAGGACGGCGTGGCCATCCTCCTCGTGGAGCAGAACGTGCCCCTCACGCTGGAGGCCACCAGCCGCTGCTACATCATGGAGAAGGGCGCGGTGCAGTACCACGCGCCCTCCGCCGAGCTCAAGCACAACCACGCGGTCATCCGGCAATACCTCGGAGTCTAGACAGTGGCCATCCCCCTCGACCAGATCCTCATCCAGACCGTCACCGGGCTCGTGAACGGGATGATCCTGGCGCTGGTGGCGTCCGGCCTCACCCTCATCTTCGGGATCATGGATGTGGTCAACTTCGCCCACGGCGACCTCGTGATGCTGGGCGCCTTCGTGGGTGCGACCGCGGTGGCCAGCACCGGAAGCTTCTGGCTGGGTCTGCTCATCGCCGCGGTGACCATCGCGGTGTTCGGGGCCGCGCTCCAGATGACGACGCTCCGGCCGCTAATCGGGCGAGACCCGCTCACCACCATTCTCGCCACCTTCGGGATCTCGCTGGTCTTGCAGAAGTACGCCATCTGGCAGTGGGGGCCGTCGGCGCGGCAGATCCTCGAGCCGATCTCGGGCCAGTTCCAGCTCTTCTATCTCCAGTATCCCTGGTACCGCATCCTCACCGCCGTGCTCTCCGCCGCCATCATCGGCGCGCTCTATCTCTTCCTGAAGTTCGGGAAGTACGGGATCTGGATTCGGGCCACCACCCAGGATCGCGTGATGGCGGCGGCCATGGGCATTCCGGTGCCCCTCGTGCACACCACCGTGTTCGCGATCGGGGCCGCCATGGCGGCGGCCAGCGGGGTGCTCTTCGGGCCCCTCGGCGGCGTCACCCAGAACATGGGCTTCGACTTCACGCTGCGCGCCTTCATCGTGGTGGTGGTGGGCGGCATGGGCAATCTCGGCGGCTCCATCCTCGCCGCCATCTTCATCAGCCTGCTGGAGGCTTATGCCTCGCTCGTGGTGTCTCCCGCCCAGGCCGTCATCGTCTCCTTCGTGGCCCTGATCCTCACCCTGCTCTTCCGCCCCACCGGACTCTTCGTGCCCACGCCAAAATGAGCGCGCCGCGCCGGGACTACGCCTACTGGACTGGCTTCGTGATGGTGGTCGGCCTCCTGTGGGCGGCCCCTCTGGTGCTGCCCCCGTTCTGGGGCCGGTTCGCCACCGAGATCCTCATCTGGGGGCTCCTGGCCATGTCCTCGGACATCCTCATCGGCTATACGGGGATGGTCTCCTTCGGGCACTCGGTCTTCTTCGGCCTGGGGATGTACGGAGCCGCCGCCGCGCTGCTGACCGTGAAGCCGCCCAATCTCTGGGTGACGCTCGTCTACGGGCTGGTCGGCGCCGCGGTGGTGGCGGCCTTCGTGGCCTATTTCGCCACGCGGCTGCGCGAGATCTACTTCTCCATCACCACCCTTGTCTTCTCCCAGATCTTCTACGTCATCATCTTCACCTGGACCGAGGTCACCGGCGGGGAGAACGGGCTCACCTTCAGCCAGCCGCCGCTCTCCTTCCTCGGGCTGTACTCGGCGCGGTTCACGTCCACCACGCTGCACTGGTTCGTGCTGGCGGTGGTGGCGATCTCCTTCCTGCTCCTGCGCCGTATCACCCAGTCTCCCTTCGGCAAGGTGCTCCAGTCGATCCGGGAGAACGAGCCGCGCACGCGCGCCATCGGCTACTCCGTCGAGCGCTACAAGATCGTGGCGGTGATGCTCTCCGGGCTCTTCGCGGGGCTCTCCGGCATCCTCTACGCGCTCCAGAACAAGTTCGCCGCCCCCGACTTCGTCTTCTTCGTCATCTCCGGCGAGGTGGTGATCTTCAACGTGATGGGCGGCATGGGCACGCTGGTGGGCCCCGTGGCCGGCGCGGCCTTCTTCTTCCTCCTCCGCGAGGGCCTCTCGCGCTACTTCACCGAGTACTACCTCATCCCGGTCGGCATCATCTTCACCGCCATGGTGATCTTCATGCCGCAGGGCATCCTCGGCTTCCTCCGGCGCCGGCTGAACGCCTAGCGCCCCTCCGGGGCCCGCGCGCTGTATCGGTTTCGGGACGTTGACGGCGAGCCGGCCGCCGCCAACACTCGACGCTATGCTCGCGCGCATCCGCTCCGCCGGTATCCATGGCATCCAGGCCCGGAGCGTCTGGGTGGAGGTCGACGTCACCAGCGGGCTGCCCAGCTTCTCGACGGTCGGGCTTCCCGACTCCACCGTCCGCGAGAGCCGCGACCGGATCCGCGCCGCCATCCGCAATTCGGGCTTCGAGTTCCCCATGGAGCGGATCACGGTGAGCCTGGCGCCGGCCGACTTCAGGAAGGAAGGCGCGGCCTTCGATCTCCCGATGGCGCTGGGCATCCTCGCCGCCACCGGCCTCGTGAAGCCCTCGCTGCTGGAGCGCTGCGCCGTGCTGGGCGAGCTCGCCCTGGACGGCAGTGTCCGCTCGGTGCGCGGCGCCCTGCCGGTGGCCCTCCATTGCCGGGACGCGGCCGTCCCCTGGCTCTTGCTGCCCGCCGGCAATGCCGCCGAGGCCGCCGCGGTGATGGGCGTGGACGCGGTGGCGCTCACCTCTCTTCACGAGGCGGTCGAGTATCTCAATGGGGAGCGCCCGCTCCTCCCTTTCGTGCGCGAGCCGCTCTCCACTGGCGAGCCCACGGCGGCGGGCGCGGACTTCTCGGAGGTGCGCGGGCAGGCGCATGCCAAGCGCGCCCTCGAGATCGCCGCCGCCGGCGCCCATAACGTGCTGATGGTCGGGCCCCCCGGCGCAGGCAAGACCATGCTGGCTCGGCGACTGGCCACCATCCTCCCTCCGCTGACCCTGGACGAGGCGATCGAGGTCTCGGCGATCTGGAGCGTGGCGGGCCTACTCTCCGCCGGTCAGGGCCTCGTCACCGTCCGGCCGTTCCGAGCGCCGCATCACACCGTGTCGGAGTCCGGTCTCATCGGCGGCGGCAGCGTGCCTCATCCGGGCGAGGTGAGCCTGGGGCATCTCGGCGTTGTCTTCCTCGACGAGCTGCCCGAGTTCACCCGCCGCGCGCTGGAATCGCTACGCCAGCCGCTCGAGGAAGGCACCGTCGCCGTCGCCCGCGCCGCCGGCACCGCTGTCTTTCCCGCACGCTTTCAGCTCGTCGCCGCCGCCAATCCCTGCCGGCGCGCCTGCCGCTCCCTCGAACGCTGTGTTTGCACGGAGGGGGAACGGCGCCAGTATCTCGGCCGGCTATCGGGCCCCCTGCTCGACCGCATCGACCTGCATCTCGAGCTTCCCGCGGTGGGCGTCACCGAGCTCACGTCGGAGATTTTCGAGGAACCGTCCACCGTCATCCGGGCCCGTGTGATGGCCGCCCGCGCCCGGCAAACCGCGCGCTTCCACGAGACGAATATCCGCGTCAATGCCGGGATGCCGGGCCGGGCCACGCGCCGCTGGTGCGCACCCCCACCCGACGCCGCGCGGCTCCTCGCCCGCGCGGTGAGCCGGCTCGGGCTCTCCGCACGCGCCTATCACCGCGTCCTCAAGGTTGCCCGCACCATCGCGGATCTCGCGGGCGCAGACGGTATCACCGTCGAGCATGTGTCGGAGGCCGTCCAGTACCGCACCCTGGACCGTACGGAGTGAAGCTAGCTGAGTGTGCCGCGGAACTGGAAAGAGTCGGGGCGAGCGGAGGCTAGCGGAGGCGAATGCGGCCGGCGGGCGGGACGTTGGTGTAGGTGACACTACCCCGGCCGTCTTCGTAGCGGAATATCGGCTGGGATACGCCCACCCCACCACCCCCGTGGATCTGTAAGATCTTCCGCACGTAGTCCTGGGTTTCTGGATACGGCGGGATGCCGCGATACGTATCCACCGCGCCGGCGCCCGCATTGTACGCGGCCAGCGCCAGTGGGAGATTGCCGGGATAGCGATCGACGAGATAGCGCAGATGCCGGACGCCGCCCTCGATGTTCTGCCGCGGATCGAAGGCATTGCGCACGCCAAGGGAGGAAGCCGTCTGCGGCATCAGCTGCATGAGCCCCTGGGCACCCTTGCGCGAGACGGCGGAAGCATTGAAGGCAGACTCGACGCGAATGACGGACTCGACCAGGCTGGGGCTCAGACCATGGCGGCCCGCGATCTCCTTGATCTCGTCCTGGTATCTCGCCTGGGTGACCGGCGGTAAGCGGAGCCAGCCGGTATTGGTTCCCGTCGTCCCGGGCATTTGCCGGTAGCGGGGGTCGGTCGGCGCATTGGTGAAGTGCGTCACGCCTTCGCCGTCGGTGAGGCGATACGAGGAAGCATGGCCATCCACTATTGGGAGGCCCGTCGTGGTCAAAAGGAAGAAACTACCGAGAAGAAGGTTTCTGGACACGATAGGTCAAGCATAAGCTAGCCGCCAAGACGGAGGCAAGAGTGAACTAAAACGCCTGTCCCGACTGGGGCTTATCCCCCAGTCGGGAAGTAATTTTCCCACTAGTTTTGCGAGGCGACCAACTCGCCCAACGTGGGCGCGTCCACGTGCGGCGGGTCTTCCAACGCGAGGCGGATGACCTGGTCGATAGATTCCACCAAGTGGAAGGTCATACCCTTGCGCGCATCCTCCGGCACGTCCTCGAGCAGGTTCTTCTCGTTCCGGCTCGGCAGGATGATCGTGCGGACACCCGCGCGCCGGGCGGCCAGCACCTTCTCCTTGATGCCGCCTACCGGCAGCACCCTTCCCGACAGCGTGACCTCGCCCGTCATGGCCAGGTTCGACCGTACCGCCCGACGTGTGAGAAGCGAGACCAGGCACGTGACCATGGTCACCCCGGCCGACGGCCCATCCTTGGGGATGGCGCCGGCCGGGATGTGCACGTGGAGATCGGAGTGCTCCCAGAAGTCGGAGCGTATTCCCAGATCGGGCGCGTGGGACCGGACCCAGGACAGCGCCGTCTGCGCGGACTCCTTCATCACATCACCGAGCTGACCGGTGAGGGCGAGCGTCTTGCTGCCCTTCATGCGAGTCGCCTCGATGAAGAGGATATCGCCGCCGGTCGGCGTCCACGCGAGCCCCACCGCCACTCCGGGCACGCGCGTCCGCTCCTCGATCTCCTCCTGCACGAAGCGCGGGGCGCCGAGCAGCTCGCCCACCAGCGCCGGCGTCACCTCCACGAGCGCCGTCTCTCCCTCCACTCTCCGCTTGGCGAGCTTCCGGGTGATGGCCGCGATTTCCCGCTCGAGATTCCGGAGCCCGGCCTCGCGCGTGTACCCCCGGACGAGGATCCGGACTGCGTCGTCGGTCCAGCGCATGTGGTCGCCCAGCGCCATCCCATGATCGGCCGCCTGCTTGGGGATCAGGTGCTGATGCGCGATGTGCACCTTCTCTTCCTCCGTATACCCGGCGAGCTCGATGATTTCCATCCGGTCACGGAGCGCCGCCGGCACCGTGTCGAGCATGTTGGCGGTGGTGATGAACAGCGCCTTCGACAGGTCGAACGGCACATCGACATAGTGGTCGCGGAAGGCACCGTTCTGCTCGGGGTCGAGCACCTCCAGCAGCGCCGAGGCTGGATCCCCGCGGAAGTCCATGCCGAGCTTGTCGATCTCGTCCAGCATGAAGACGGGGTTCTTCGTCTCCGCGCGGCGCAAACCCTGGATGATCTGACCGGGTAGCGCCCCGATGTACGTCCGCCGGTGCCCGCGGATCTCCGCCTCGTCGCGCATACCGCCGAGCGAGATCCGGTGGAATTTCCTACCCAGCGCCCGGGCGATCGAGCGTCCGAGCGAGGTCTTGCCCACGCCGGGAGGGCCCACGAAGCAGAGGATCGGGTCCTTGCCCGCCGGTCGCATGCTCTTGACCGCGAGGTACTCGAGAATACGGTCCTTCACCTTGGGCAGACCCCAGTGGTCGGCGTCAAGGATGGTGCGGGCCTCGGCGAGATTCAGGTTGTCCTGAGTCTCTTTGGCCCACGGCAGCGCCACCAGCCACTCGAGATAGGTGCGCGCTACCGTGTACTCGGCCGCCGCGGGCGGCATCTTGGCGAGTCGGTCGAGCTCGCGCAGCGCCTCCCGCTTGGCCTCCTCGGGCATGCCCGCGGTCTCGATCTTGCCGCGCAGCTCATCCGCCTCCTGGCCGCGCTCATCGCTGTCGCCGAGCTCCTTCTGGATGGCCTTGAGCTGCTCGCGCAGGTAGTACTCGCGCTGACCCTTGCCCATCTCGGACTCCACCTGTGATTGGATCTTGGAGCCGAGAGCGAGGATCTCCGCCTCCTTGGTGAGAGCGGGCACCAGCCGGGCCAGCCGGGCCTTCACGGACTCCGTCTCCAGGAGCTCCTGACGGAGCTCGGTGGAGAGGGACGGCAGAGCTGACGACACCACGTCCGCGACGCGCCCAGGCTCCGTCACGGTTTCCACCGCGCCGGCCAGCTCGTCGGGGAGAAAGGGCGAGAGCTCCACCACCTGGCGGAACAGCGTGTTCACGTTGCGCACGAGGGCCTCGGCCTCGAGGTCGCCCTTCTCGGCGGGCACGTCCGCGAGCACCTCCACGCGCGCGCGGAGGAACGGCTTCTGCTGCAGCACTTCCACGATCCGGATTCGGGACATGCCCTGCACCACGAGCCGCACGGTCCCGTCGGGCTGCTTGAGCACCTTGTGGATGGTCGCCACCGTCCCCACCCGGTGCAGATCCCTCTCCTGGGGATCCTCCACCGCGGCGTCCCGCTGGCCGAAGACGCCGATCACCCGATCGCCGCGCACGGCATCCTCGATCAGGTGGACGGACGCCTCCCGGCCCGCGGCAAGAGGAAGCACCGCCTCGGGGAAGAGAACGGTCCCCCGCAGGGGCAGGATCGAAAGCACCTCGGGTACCGGCCGAGTGGTACCGCCGAGTTCGTTGGCCATGTTCGGTTCCTTTCTGTCAGAACATCTCGATGGGCGAGAGCTGTCCGGAGGCAGCCCGAACCAGCGCCTCCCCGGTGCCCCGGCTCGTCGAGTCGGGTTTCTGCGCGACATCGTCCCGCACGTAGCCCAGGAGCTGTTCCATCTGCGCCTGCATCGCGAGCATCCGTCGTCTCATCTTTAAGATGATCTCCACGCCGGCCAGATTCACGCCCAGATCCCGCGTGAGCCTGGTCAGCCGGGCGATCTCGTCCACGTCGTCCGCCGAGTACATCCGGGTCTTGCCGATGGTGCGGCTGGGCTGGATGAGGCCCTTCTTCTCGTACATGCGTAGGGTCTGGGGATGGAGCTTGAGCATGTCCGACACCGCACCGATCATGTAGAGGGGCTTGCCTTTGTCGGTCATGCCCGCGCCGTCCTTTTCCCGGGATTCGCGGCCGGGCTCGGCAGTAGCCGGTCGAGGTCGCGGATCATCTCCTGCGTTCTCACATCCAGGTCCCGGGGGATGGCGACCGACACCGCCACGAACAGGTCCCCCCGGCCCTCACCCGACAGCCGCGGCATACCGCGCCCACGGACACGAAGCACCTGCCCGCTCTGGGTGCCGGGTGGTACCACCAGGTCGACCTCGCCCCACAGGGTGCGTACCGTCACGCGGGCACCAAGTATTGCCTCGGCGACGCTCACCGGCACCTCCGCGTACAGGTTGTCGCCCTTACGCGTAAAGACAGGATCGTCGTGCACCCGCGTGATGACGATCAGGTCCCCGCGCGGGCCGCCGAAGGGGCCGGCATGCCCCTCTTCCGGGATGCGGATCTGCGAGCCGGTGTCCATGCCGGCGGGAATCGCCACCCGCACAACCGCGCGGGAGGGCGTCACCCCACGTCCGCGGCAGGCGGGGCAGGGCTCGGTCACCCGCTCACCCGCGCCCGCGCAGACCGGGCACTCGGACGTCCGGGGGGCAGAGTCACCGCTCCAGACCACGCCGGCGCCCCCGCAGTGCGCACACGTCGCCATCAGCCCGCCGGGCCGGGACCCGCTGGTGCCGCAGGTCTCGCAGGGCGAAAGCCGCTCCACCGTGAGATCCGCGGTGAGCCCATTGGCCGCCTGGTCGAATGCCAGCTCCACCGGCACGTGCACATGATCCCCACGCCGGCCCGGCGGCCGTCCACCGGCGCTCGCGTCGGTCGCGGCGGCGCCGCCCTGCCGGTCGTACAGGGTACGCGCGGAGGGATCGCCGAGGACGCGATACGCCTGGCTGATCTCCTCAAACAAAGAGTGGGCCTCGCGGTCCCAGAAGTTGACGTCCGGCGAATAGCGCCGCGCCAGCCGCTGGTACGCGCGGCGGACCTGGACAGCGGAGGCCGCCGTCCCGATTCCCAGTACCGCGTAATAGTCTCTGGCCATGTCTAAGTGATCGGGCCCCCCGGGCGGCCGGGGGGCCGGTCGGCTATTTCTTGTCGCCGAGGTCCTTGAACTCCGCGTCGATCACGTCACCCTTGGCGGAATCACCCGCCGCGGCGGTTCCGTCCGGGTTGCCGCCCGCCCCGTCTCCCTGGGCGCTCGCACCCGCTGCCTGAGCCTTATACATGGCCTCGGCGACCTTGTGCGACGCCTTGGTGAGCGCCTCCTGTGCCTGCTTGATCCGCTCGAGGTCGGTCCCCTTCAGCGCTTCCTTCGTCTCGTTGATCGCGGCCTCCACGGCCTGTTTGTCCTCCGCCGGGATCTTGTCGCCGTTCTCGCTGAGCGTCCGCTCAGTCGCATAGACCAGCGAGTCGGCGTGGTTCCTGATCTCGATCTCCTCCCGGTGCTGCGCATCCTCGGCGGCATTCGCCTCCGCCTCACGCTTCATCCGGGCGATCTCGTCCTTGGTCAGGGTCGAGGACGCCGTGATCGTGATGTTCTGCTGCTTTCCGGTAGCCTTGTCGCGCGCCGAGACATTCACAATGCCGTTGGCGTCGATGTCGAACGTGACCTCGATCTGAGGGACGCCTCGCGGTGCGGGCGGGATGCCGTCCAGGTGGAACCGCCCCAGGGTCCGGTTGTCCCGCGCCATTGGCCGCTCGCCCTGCAGCACGTGCACCTCCACCGAGGGCTGAGTGTCCGACGCCGTGGTGAACGCCTCGCTCTTCTTGGTGGGGATGGTGGTGTTCGCCTCGATGAGGCGCGTCATCACCCCGCCCAGGGTCTCGATGCCGAGCGACAGCGGCGTCACGTCGAGGAGTAGCAGGTCCTTCACCTCGCCGGTGAGCACGGCGGCCTGGACCGCGGCGCCCACCGCGACCACCTCGTCCGGGTTGACGGTCTTGTTCGGCTCCTTGCCGAAGAGCTTCTTGACCTCTTCCTGCACCTTGGGCATGCGGGTCTGCCCCCCGACCAGGATCACCTCGTCGATGTCATCGTTGGACACGCCGGCCTGCCGCATGGCCTCCCGGCAGGGCACGAGGCTCCGCTCGATGAGGTCCGCCACGAGGGATTCCAGCTTGGCCCGCGTCAGCGAGAGAACGAGGTGCTTCGGTCCGGTGGCATCCGCGGTGATGAAGGGGAGATTGATCTCCGTCTGCACCGTGGTGGACAGCTCGCACTTGGCCTTTTCCGCCGCCTCCTTCAGCCGCTGAAGCGCCATGCGGTCCTTGCGGAGGTCGATCCCGTTCTCCCGCTTGAACTCGTCGGCGATCCAATCCATGACCCGCTGGTCGAAGTCGTCGCCGCCGAGATGGGTGTCGCCGTTGGTCGCCTTCACCTCGACCACGCCTTCGCCGATCTCGAGCACCGAGATGTCGAAGGTGCCGCCGCCGAGGTCGTAGACCGCGATGGTTTCATCTTTCTTCTTGTCGAGCCCATAGGCCAGCGCGGCCGCGGTGGGCTCATTGACGATGCGGAGCACCTCGAGGCCGGCAACGGTGCCCGCCTCCTTGGTGGCTTGCCGCTGGCCGTCATTGAAGTACGCCGGCACCGTGATCACCGCCTGGGTGACCTTCTCGCCCAGATAGGCCTCGGCGGCTTCCTTCAACTTGCGCAGGATGAGCGCGGAGATCTCCTGGGCGGTATAGACCTTGCCCCGTACCTCCACGCGCGCGTCCCCGCTGGGAGCCTTCACCACCTTGTAAGGAACGAGCTTGATCTCCTGAAGCACCTCATCGTACCGGCGCCCCATGAAGCGCTTGATGGAGAAGACGGTATTGTCGGCATTGGTGATGGCCTGCCGCTTGGCCACCTGACCGACGAGCGTCTCCCCCTCCTTCGTGAACGCCACCACGGAAGGGGTCAAGCGGCTGCCTTCCTGATTGGGGATGACGGTGGGGTCCCCACCTTCCACCACCGCGACCACCGAGTTCGTCGTACCCAGGTCGATTCCGATCACCTTCGCCATGTTGTCCGTCTCCTCTCAAATTGTCTGCCTACCGCTTGGCGCGCTCACCGGGAACTACAGAACGTCGATCTTGATCGACTTGGGCTTGATCTCCTCCGCCTTGGGGAGAGTGATCATGAGCACCCCGTCGCGATACGTTGCCTTCACCTTGTCGGCCTGCACGGAAACCGGCAGCGAGAGATGCCGCTCGAATCGCCCGTACCAGCGCTCGCCGCGGTGGAAGCTTTCCTGCTTGGTGTCCTGGTTCAGCGTGCGCTCGCCCTTCAGCGACAGAACGTCGCCAGTGATGGACAGCTGCACTTCCTTCTCGCTGACGCCGGGCAGCTCCGCAGCCACCAGGAGATCGTCCTTGGTCTCGTACATGTCGACCGCGGGCGCCCAGACACGATCGCCGCCAGGCATGGTCCCTGAGCGCCCCAAGAACCCGTCGAACACGCGGTTCAATTCGGACTGAAAGTCGCCCACTTCGCGAAACGGATCCCAACGCTCGACGCTCTGCGCCATCGGACGCCATCTGAGAATTGCCATGTGCCCCTCCTTGGCCGGATCTGCTTCCCGGCTCACAAAGTTGAGTCTGAGTTACTTATATTCTATGAGTCTGGCTCTGTCAAGCTAGACGCCAAAATCTAGATAACCTCTTCAAACTCTTAGGGTTTTTGACACCTCCAAACCTGGAATGCTATGGTTGGCCGATGCGATTGGGGTGCCTCGGCTGCCTTATCGTGATCGTCGCGATCCTGGTGGTCGCTGTCGCGGCGGCGGGATTCATCTTCCTATCCGGAAACATGGGCACTCCCCCGGACGTTCAGCCCACCCGGTTTACCCGGGCGGATGGTTACTCGGCGCAGCGCAAGCTCTACGAGCTCGTGCTCCGAGAATCCGGACGCTCGACGCGGACCGACTCGGTGGTTCTGAGTGAGGCGGAGGTCAATGCCTTCCTCGCCAATCATCTCGCCGAGGCCGCCGATCTTCCCTTCAGCCCTCTCATCGTTCGCTTCGCGGCCGGCCAGATCGAGCTCCGGGGCCAGACTCTGCTCCGGAATCTCCTGCAGGGACCTCCGTTCCCCCAGCTGATGCCGTACCTACCGGCCGCCCGCCTGGACCAGCCAGTCTGGGTCACGGTGCGAGGACGGTTCCTCATCGACCATCCGCGAACGAAGGGGGGCCGGGGCTATGCACGGGTCGAGGTCACGGAATTCGCCCTGGGCAAGCAGCCAGTGGGGCGCTGGCTGTTGTGGCTCATGCTGGGCCCTGCCAGCTCGAAGCTCCTGCGCTTCCAGGTGCCCTCGGTCGTGGATTCGGTGGAGATCGACGAGCGGCGCGCCGTGATCCGGACGCAGTAGGCGCCGTCAGCCGCCGGAAATCTTCGCGATGCGCACGTAGCGCATCCGGACGTCGTGGAGAAGCCCTCGAGGAGTTCCCCCTCCGGCGTCGCCCGGTTTCTCCGGGTTTCCGCGAAGGATCCGCAGGGTCCCCGGCCCGCGCCCCCGAAGTCCTTCAAGGACACCAGACCTTGTGTATACTGTCCGTGCACTTCCAGGACCTTCCATGGCTGACTCCGCCGGCACCCTCTTCGAATCCCTGCTCTCCATCATGTCTCGTCTGAGAAGCGAGGGGGGATGTCCCTGGGACCGTGAGCAGACCCGCGAGTCGCTGAAGCCCTACCTGATCGAGGAGGCCTACGAGGCCCTAGACGCCCTCGACTCCGGTCAGCCGGAGCACATCCAGGAAGAGCTGGGCGACGTCCTGTTCCAGGTGGTCTTCCACAGTCAGCTCGCGCGCGAGGGTGGCGAGTTCACGATGGCGGACTTGCTCGCCCGGCTCAACGAGAAGATGATCCGGCGCCATCCGCACGTCTTCGCCGGAGGCCGCGTCGCCGACGCCGACGAGGCGCTGTCGCAGTGGGAGCGGATCAAGCGCGCCGAGGGAAAGCCGGACGGCTCGCCCCGTTCGGCGCTGACGGGCGTGCCCGCCTCGCTGCCTGCGCTCCTGCGCGCGCAGCGGCTTCAGGTGAAGGCCGGCCGCGTGGGCTTCGACTGGCCGGGATGGCGCGACGCCTGGCCCAAGGTAGCCGAGGAGATGGCGGAGCTCGAGCGCGCGGCGGCGGAAGGCGATCCGGGCCGTATACGTGAGGAGCTCGGCGACCTGCTGTTCTCGGTCGTCAACGTGGCCCGGCTGCTCGGCGTGGATGCCGAGGACAGCCTGAGGCGGGCCGCGGAGAAGTTCACCCGTCGCTTCAACGAGGTGGAGGGGGAGATGAGGGCCGGGGGCCGGACCGTCGGTGAGGTGTCGCAGGAAGAGCTGGAGCGGGCGTGGGAAGCGGTCAAAGCGCGCGAAGGTGAACCGGCGCCCGACCGGCCCGACGCAGGTGACCGGCCATGAAGGCCAAGATCGGCACCGCCACCATCTCGATTCAGCTGGGTGACATCACGGACGCCGAGGTCGACGCCATCGTGAACGCGGCGAACTCCCAACTCCTGATGGGCACGGGAGTGGCGGGGGCCATGAAGCGCAAGGGTGGCACCGTGATCGAGGAGGACGCCGTCCGTCAGGGGCCCATCGAGGTGGGCGAGGCCGTCCTGTCGGTGGCTGGCAACCTGCCCGCCACCCACGTGATCCATGCCGCCACCATGGGCCCGGACCTCAAGACCGATCCCGAATTCATCGCCGCCGCCACCAAGTCCAGCTTGGCTCTGGTCGAGAAGCACCGGCTTACGTCCATTGCCTTCCCCGCCCTGGGAAGCGGGGTGGGAGGGGTCCCTCCCGCGAAGAGCGCGGAGGCCATGCTGGGGGCTCTGGCCGAGCACCTGAAATCCGGTAAGTCCTCGTTACAAAAGGTGCAGTTCATCCTCTATCAAGCTGAGGCACAGAAAGCTTTTACCGACACGTTGAAAAAGCTTACTGGGTTATAGTGGGAAGGTCGGGCTCGGAAGCGGGCCCTCCGGAAGATGGCGGACGCGAAACCCAGTCAGCCGATAAGCCGACGTCTGGGAGATCTCCTGGTTCGAGAAGGACTGATCAACCAGGAGCAGCTCCAGCGTGCGCTCGCCGACCAGAAGGGTAACAACGAAAAGCTCGGCTCCATCCTGGTCCGGCTGAGCATCATCAACGAAGACCAGCTCATCGCCTTCCTCTCCAAGCAGTACGGCATCCCTTCCATCACGCTCACTCAGCTGGACGTGGACGTGGAGGTGGTCAAGCTCGTTCCCGCCCAGATCGCGCGCAAGTACGAGGTGCTGCCGATCAAGCGCACCGGGAATCAGCTGACACTGGCCATGGCCGATCCCACCAATGTGTTCGCGGTGGATGACGTCGGGTTCATGACCAACCTTCAGGTGGTGCCGATGGTGGCCTCCCAGGGGGCCATTCGCCAGGCCATCGATCGGCTGTACGAGGCCCAGACCGGCGGCCTTGCCGAGGTGCTCTCGGAGATGGACGCGGTGGTGGGCGACGTCGAGGTCGTCGAAGGCGAGGACGAGCAGTGGGCCAAGGCCGACATCTTCGAGTTGAAGGAGTCGGCGGACGAGGCCCCGGTGGTCCGGCTCGTCAACATGATCCTGGTGGACGCCATCCGCCGCGGCGCCTCCGACATCCACCTCGAGCCCTACGAGAAGGTCTTCCGGGTGCGCTTCCGCATCGACGGCGTGCTGCACGAGATCATGACCCCGCCCAAGCGGCTGGAGGCGGCGCTCACGTCCCGCGTGAAGATCATGTCGAATCTCGACATCGCCGAGCGGCGGCTGCCCCAGGACGGCCGCATCAAGCTGCGCTACAACCAGCGCGAGATCGACTTCCGCGTGTCGACCCTGCCGACCATCTTCGGCGAGAAGACCGTCATGCGCATCCTGGACAAGGACGCGCTCCAGCTCGACCTCGCGTTGCTCGGCTTCGATCCCTGGAGCCTGGAGCAGTTCACGCGGGCCATCCATCAGCCCTACGGCATGATCCTCATCACGGGGCCGACCGGATCGGGCAAGACCACCACGCTCTACTCGGCCATCCACACCATCAACTCCCCCGACGTGAACATCATGACCGCCGAGGATCCGGTCGAGTACAACCTCAAGGGCGTCAATCAGGTGCAGGTCAACGAGGGGATCGGGCGGACGTTCGCCGCCGCCTTGCGCTCATTCCTTCGTCAGGATCCCGACATCATCCTGGTCGGCGAGACGCGCGACCTCGAGACGGCGCAGATCGGCATCCGCGCCGCCCTCACCGGCCACCTCGTGCTCACCACGCTCCATACCAACGACTGCCCGTCCACGGTGGCGCGGCTGCTCGACATGGGCATCCCGCCCTTCCTGGTCTCCTCCGCGCTGACCCTCATCCTGGCCCAGCGGCTGGGCCGGAAGATCTGCAAGGACTGCAAGCAGCCCTACGACGCCGACGAGGAGACTCTGGTCCCCTACGGCCATGTCCCCCAGGGCCTGGGCCGGGTGCAGTTCTACAAGGGCAAGGGCTGTCACACGTGCAGCTTCACGGGCATGAAAGGTCGCGTGGCCATCTACGAAGTCATGCCGATCACGGAAGAGCTGCGGGACTTGATGCTGCGCAACGCGCCCACCGCCGACATCCGGGAGATGGCGCTCAGCCAGGGCATGAAGACCCTCCGCCAGAACGCACTACAGAAGGTCCTCGAGGGGGTCACCACCGTCGAGGAAGTCCTCCGGGTGACCGTCAGCTAACGTTCGCACGTCCGGCCTCCGCGGGATACCGCGCGCCGGGCAGACAGAGGACGCCATGGCCGCAACGATGCACGATCTCCTGACCATCATGATCGAGCGGGGCGCGTCGGATCTTCACGTCACCACCGGCACCTATCCGCAGATCCGGCAGAATGGGAAGCTGCAGCCCCTCACCGAGTTCGAGCAGCTGACCCCCCAGGACACGCAGCGGCTCGCCTACAGCGTGCTCAACGAGGGGCAGAAGCAGAAGTTCGAGGAGGACAACGAGCTCGACTTATCCTTCGGCATCCAGGGGCTCGCGCGCTTTCGCTGCAACGTGTATCGACAGCGGGGTGCGGTGGCGGCAGCCATCCGCGTCATCCCCATCAAGATCCGGACCTTCGGCGACCTCAACCTGCCCCCCATCGTGGAGCAGATGGCGGACCGGCCGAAGGGACTCGTGCTGGTCACCGGGCCTACCGGGTCCGGCAAGTCCACCACGCTCGCCGCCATGATCGACAAGATCAATTCGGAGCGCAGCGAGCACATCATGACCATCGAGGACCCCATCGAATTCGTCCACCAGCACAAGCGGTGCCTGGTGAACCAGCGCGAGGTCTTCTCGGACACCCAGTCGTTCAAGAACGCGCTCAAGTCGATCCTCCGCCAGGACCCCGACGTCGTCCTCGTCGGCGAGATGCGCGACCTCGAGACCATCGCCGCCGCCTTGACCATCGCCGAGACCGGCCATCTCACCTTGGGCACGCTGCACACCAACTCCTGCGCCCAGACCATGAACCGGATCATCGACGTGTTCCCCACCACCCAGCAGGCACAGGTACGCGCCCAGCTGTCACTCGTGCTCGAAGGCGTCCTGTCGCAGCAGCTCATTCCCACCGCGGACGGTCGCGGTCGCGCGATGGCTCTCGAGATCATGGTGACCACTCCCGCCATCCGGAACCTGATCCGCGAGGAGAAGCTCCATCAGATCTACTCGGCGATGCAGGCGGGGCACAAGTTTGGCATGCAGACGATGAACCAGGCGCTGGTGGATCTGATCGGCAAGCGACGGATCTCGCGTGAGGAAGCGTTGAACCGCAGCACGCTACCCGAGGAGCTGGAGCAGCTGCTCAAGTCTGCGCCGGCCGGTGCCACTCCTGCCGCCCCCGCCGCGGGCGGAACCGCTTCACCGTTCGGCCGGCGGTAGAAACCAGGCCGAGAAGGAGAACCGACAATGCCGACGTTCGCATACACGGGACGGGGAGCCCGGGGTGTCATAAACGGGGAAATCGACGCCCCCGATCGCACCACCGCGGTGGGCGAGCTGCGCAGTCGCGCCATCCTGGTCAGCAAGATCGCCGAGAAGGCGGGCGGCAAGACCCCGGTCAAGATCGGCGGCAAGGTGAGCGACAAGGAGATGGCCATCTTCACCCGCCAGTTCTCCACCATGGTCGACGCCGGCCTTCCGCTGGTCCAGTGCCTGAACATTCTCGCCGAGCAGAGCGAGTCCAAGACCCTGCGCGGAGTCACCGCGAGCGTGGCCCGTCAGGTCGAGGCCGGCTCCACCCTCGCCGACGCGCTGCGCCGTCACCCGCGCACCTTCGACGACCTCTTCACCAACCTCGTCCAGGTCGGCGAGACCGGCGGTATTCTCGACGTCGTCTTGCAGCGCCTCTCCCAGTACATCGAGAAGGCCGCTGCGCTGAAACGCAAGGTCAAGGCCGCCATGATCTATCCCGCCACTATCATCGGGGTGGCGTTCCTGGTCGTCATCTTCATGCTGACATTCGTCATCCCGACTTTCGCCTCGATGTTCAAGGGACTGGGCGCGGAGCTCCCGCTACCCACCCAGATCGTCCTCTGGTTGTCCGACTTCGTCCGCGGCTACATTCTCCTGATCATTGCCGCGATCGCGGGGGCGGTCTACGCGCTGCGCCGCTACTACAAGACCGAGAATGGCCGCGGCACCATCGACGCGCTGGCCCTCAAGGTCCCGGTGTTCGGCACCTTGATCCGGAAGGTGTCGGTGGCGCGTTTCACGCGGACCTTCGGTACCCTCGTGTCCTCGGGCGTGCCCATCCTGGAAGGCCTGCGCATCACCGCGCGTACCGCCGGCAACCGGGTGGTGGAGAAGGCGGTCATGCAGTGCCGGGCCGCGGTCACCGCGGGTAAGACGCTGGCGGAGCCGCTCAAGGCCTCCGGCGTGTTCCCGCCCATGGTCACCCAGATGATCTCGGTCGGCGAGCAAACGGGTGCCCTGGACGCGATGCTGTCGAAGATCGCCGATTTCTACGATGACGAGGTGGACACCGCGGTGGGGGCGCTCACCGCGCTCCTGGAGCCCCTCATGATCGTCTTCCTGGGCATAGTGATCGGCGGCCTCGTGGTGGCCATGTACCTGCCGATCTTCCGACTGGTCACGTTGATCAAGTAGCCGCAGATCGTGCGTCCGCTATCAGGGCCGAGAACAGGCCTTCGCGGGCTGGGCTGGGCTCGGCTCCTGATGGCGGCGCTCGTATTCGCCGTCGGTGTGTGGCTGCACGCCACCGGCACCTTCCCCTTCCAGTTTCCCCTCTTCGTCCTCGCCATTTGCGGTACCGGGCTCACCTCGCTTCCGCTCATGGCGGGATGGCCCGCGGCGCAGAGCGAGCGGCGCTTCGCCTGGCTCCTCCTCGGTCTCGATGTCGTCCTCGTCACCGCCATCGTGACCACCAGCGGCGGCCCACGCTCGCTCTTCACCTTCCTCTACGTCCTCACGGTGATGGAGGGCTGTTTCCTGCTCTCGCGGTTAGGCGGGCTGGTGGTGGCGGGGCTGGCCAGCCTGCTCTACGTGGGCCTGGTGCTCGGGCGCACCATTCTCCCGCTGGCCAACCTGCTCGAGCCCGGGGAGACCACCGCCCTCGAGGTGCTGTCGGTGTTCCTCAACGCCGGCGTACTCCTGGTGAGCGCCATCGTGGCGGGCTCGATGGCCGAGCGTTATCAGCTCGCCCAGGCGAGCCTGGAGGCGCAGCAGCGGCACCTCTCCGACGTGCAGGCCTTCCGCGACCTCATCTTCCAGTCCGTCGGTACTGGGCTCATCGCGGTGGGACCCGACGGCCGCATCACCGCCTTCAACCGCGCCGCGGAGGCCATCGCCGGGCTCCCCGCCGACGGGGCCCTCGGCGAGCGGTTCAACGAGATCTTCGGGACCGATGTGGATCTGGAACGGGTGCACACGGCGGTGGGGCGGGGCGACGGGCAGTCGCAGCGCTACGAGATCCAGATCCGGCGGCGGGACGGGCGTTCGGTGCCGGTCGGCATCTCGTTCTGGCTCCTGCGATCCGGCGAGGGCGAAGCCATCGGCCTCATTGGAGTCTGCCAGGACCTCTCATCGATCAAGCAGATGGAGGAACGGATGCGCCAGGCGGACCGGCTCGCCGCCATCGGCCGCCTCTCCGCGAACATCGCGCACGAGATCCGGAATCCACTCGCCTCCGTGTCGGGCGCCATCGAGGTGCTCGTCCGCGAGCTTCCGCCCGACGCCACCCGCGGCCGCCTGGTGGAAATCGTGCTGAGCGAGTCGGCCCGCCTCAACCAGCTCATCTCCGACTTCCTCGAGTACGCGCGGCCCGCTCCGCTGGCGCCGATGGAGGTGAACGCGGCCAAGGTCCTCGACGAGGTGCTGGTCCTGCTCGAGCACCGGCAGCTGCCGGACAACCTGAAGGTCCTTCGCGAGTACGGGGATGCGCTGGTGGTCCGGGCCGATCCCCAGCAGTTGCGCCAGGCGATCTGGAACCTCGGCCTCAATGCGGTGCAGTCCATGCCTTCGGGGGGCGAGCTGCGGGTGGGGGCCCGCCGGCTCGACGTGCCCGGGCGCCCCGACCGGGTACAGATCTGGATCGGCGACACCGGCACCGGCATCGCCGAGACCGACCTGCCGCACATTTTCGAGCCCTTCTACTCCACCAAGCCGGAGGGGAGCGGACTCGGCCTGGCCATGGTGTACCGAGTCGTCCAGGAACACGGAGGCGAGATCGACGTGCGCAGCACGCTGGGGTCGGGGACGCTCTTCACGTTCACCCTCCCGGGCGCCCCGGGCGCGTAGCGGAAGCGCCGGGCACGGGCGACTGCATGCTAGTCTAGGGGCGGCGAAACTCCCATGGCTGACGCACGCGTATTGGTGGTGGACGACGAGAAGAGCATGCGGGACCTCCTCGCCATTACCCTCGAGAAGCAGCACTTCGAAGTTACCGTTGCCGACGGGGGCCAGGCCGCCATCGCCACCCTCCGGCGCGAGCCCTTCGACGTGGTCATCACCGATCTCCGCATGCCCACCGCCGATGGCCTGCAGGTGCTTCGCGCCGCCAAGGAAACCTCCCCGGAGTCGGTGGTGATCGTCATCACCGCGGTCGGCTCCACCGAGACCGCGGTGGAGGCCATGAAGCTCGGCGCCTATGACTACATCACGAAGCCGTTCAAGCTGGACGAGATCAACCACATCATCCGGCGCGCGCTGGAGCGCAAGCGCCTCCGCGACGAGAACTTCTACCTCCGGAAACAGCTCGAGACTCAGCATCGCTTCGACAACATCGTGGGCAAGAGCGCGCGGATGGGAGAGGTCTTCGACACCATTCGCAAGATCGCCGACAGCCCGTCCACCGCCATGGTGAGCGGCGAGAGCGGCACCGGCAAAGAGCTGGTGGCGCGGGCCATCCACTTCAATGGCGGCCGCGCGGGCAAGCCCTTCATCTCGGTGAACTGCGGAGCCATTCCCGAGGCCCTGATGGAGTCCGAGCTGTTCGGTCACGTGAAGGGCGCCTTTACCGGGGCGATCTCCAACAAGATCGGGCTCTTCTCCGCCGCCGACGGCGGAACGCTTTTCCTCGACGAGATCACCGAGATTCCCTCGCTCCTCCAGGTGAAGCTGCTGCGGGCCATCCAGGAGCGCGAGATCCGTCGGGTGGGCGACACACGCGACCTCAAGGTGGACGTGCGGCTGATCGCCGCCTCCAACCGCGACCTGGAACAGGCGGTCGCCGAGGGAACGCTGCGCGAAGATCTCTTCTACCGGCTCAACGTCATTCCCATTCAGCTCCCCCCTCTGCGCGAGCGTCGCGAGGATATCCCGTTCCTGGTGGACCATTTCCTCCAGAAGTTCGGCAAGCAGCTGGGGAAGGAGGTCCGCGGAATCACGCCGGAGGGCCTGGCCGTGCTCGAGCGCCATCACTGGCCGGGCAATATCCGCGAGCTGGAGAACGTGCTCGAGCGCGCGATCGTGCTCGGCGCGGGCGAGAGCATCGGCGTCGAAGCGCTTCCGGAGTCGGTGCGCCGCGAGCGCCCCGTGAAGGGCATCGATGTGGACCTGCCCGAGGAAGGTATGGATCTCGAGGCGGCCCTCGACGCTCTGGAGCGCCGGTATCTCCAGCGGGCGCTGGAGCGTAGCCGCGGCGTCCAGACCAAGGCGGCCGAGCTCCTCCGGATGACCTTCCGTCAGTTCCGATACAAGCTCCAGAAGCACAACATGGCCCGCCGCGGTCCGCAGGCCGAGGACTGACAATCCTGGGCGCGCTCCTGACAGGTTTCGTCATGAAAGCGCGGCTTTCATCCCCCCTCGCAGATCCCAAACGCACCCATTTCCGAGTACATTCCCGCCATGGCATCGACCGTGCATTCTCCCCGGTTGCCTGGCAATGTTGGCCAGCCACTATCAGGAATACAACCAGACAACGGGGGAAATAAAGAATGCTGAGTTTCTGGCACAAGAAGCGGAAGATGCTGGGCAACCAGCGCGGCTTCACTCTCATCGAGCTCATGATCGTGGTGGCCATCATCGGTATCCTCGCGGCCATCGCCATCCCGCTGTACGCGAACATCCAGGCTCGCGCCCGCATCGCCAAGGCGCAGGCCGACGCCCGTACGCTCGCCTCCGCGGTGAGCATGTACTCGGCCCACATGGGCACGCTCCCGGGCGCTCTCTCCGCCCTGAACGCGGTGGCGACGAACAGCCTTGGCCAGACCGCTGGCCCGTTCATGGCCTCCACCCCCGCGGCGCCCGCTGGCTGGACGGCGTATGGGTACACCTCGGCGGCGGCCGGTACCTTCACGATCTCGGCCTCCGGCGACGCGACCACCGTCAGCCTGCCGTAGGGAACTTCCTACACTCACTCATAGCGCGGGGGAGGGGCTTCGGCCCCTCCCCCGTTTTTCTTTGCCGAGCGTCCACTCGACCTTGCATCTGGAACCGCACTTTCATGGGGACATCATGAACACCTTCGGCCACCCGGCAGTCATCCTGCTCCGGCTCGGGGGACCGGCCCGCGCCGACCACCGGGGGGCGGGCGATCGCGGACCGGTGGCGGGAGCGCCCACGGGCGCGGCACTGGCCGGCGGATCCGCGCGGTGAACGGGATGCGGGGCGCCGCCGTCGCCGTGCTCCTTGCCACCCTGCTGGGCTTCGCGCGGACGCTGGCCTATGACTTCGTGTGGGACGACGCCCTCCTGATACAGCGGAGCCAGCGGCTCCAGCAGTGGACCTCGCTGCCCGCCGTGCTGGGCTCGCATTTCTGGTCCGAGGTGCATGAGGGCAGCCACTACTACCGGCCCCTCGTCTCGCTGAGCTTCTTCCTCGATGTGCAGGCATGGGGTTTCAACCCCATGGGCTTTCACCTCACCAATCTGCTGGCGCATCTCGCGGCCGCGCTGGCGGTGCTCGCCTTGGCCCGCCGGCTCACCGGCAGCGTCCTCGCGTCCGCGGTCGCGGGGGTGGCGTTCGCGCTGCACCCCATCCACACGGAGTCGGTCACCTTCATCTCGGGACGCACCGATGTGCTCGCCACCCTCTTCTTCCTCCTGGCGCTGCTCGGCTATGTCCGCTGGCGCCAGCAAGGTGGTCTACTGACCTTCGCCGGCTCGCTCGTCGCCTTCTTCCTGGGGCTGGCGGCCAAGGAAGTGGCGGTGACGCTTCCCCTGGTCCTCCTCCTCTATGACCGGATGGTGGGTCCGAAGGAGCGCGGCGCCGGGGCCCTCGCCCGAGCGCTCACGCGCTACGCGGCCTACGGGGGAGTCATCGCGCTGTATTTGATGGTTCGCATGGCCTCGCTGGGGGCCTTGGTGGAATCCGAGCCGGGGACCTGGGGCACTCTCCTCACTCGCATACTCACCGCGACCAAGATCGTGGCGACCTATGCCTGGCTCACCCTGGTCCCCTTCCCGGCCAACCCTTACTACATCATCGTGCCGGTGTTGTGGCCCCCTCCGCTCGCCTGGTGGGGGGCCACCGGTGGACTGGCTGTCTTGCTCGTCCTGACCCTCTGGGCGGCGTGGCGGAGGCCCCTGTGGGGATTCGCCGCCCTCTGGTTCTGGGTGACCCTGATCCCATCCGTGGGCGTCGACCTCCTACCGGTGCCAACGGCCATCATGGCCGAGCGATTCCTGTACCTTCCCTCGGTGGGCTTCTGCCTGCTGCTCGCGATGGGCGTCCAGCAGCTGCTGGGCACGGGCCAGCTGCTGGGCTCCGGCCGCGCGCTGGCGGCCGACCAGGTCCGTCCCCTGCCCGCGCTGGGGCTGGCCACCCTCCTGCTCGGCTATATCCTGCTCACGCTCTGGCGGAACGAGCCCTGGAAGGACCACTACCATCTCTATTCCCACATGGTCGAGACGTCGCCCGAGTCGGACCTCCCGCACGTGAACCTCGCCCTCGTACATCTGCCCCGGGGAGAGGTGCTCGAGGCCCATGCCCATTTCATGCGGGGGGTGGAGATCGCGCCGCACAATCCCCGGGCGCTGGTGGGCCTGGGTCTGACCGAAACGATACTGGGTAATCGCGAGAGCGGCCTCGAGCATGCCCTCGAGGGGGCTCGCCAGGCACCGAAAAATCCGCATGTGCTTGCCTTTCTCGCCCAGCTCTATCTCCTTCGTGAGGAGCCCGAGCACGCCGTGACCGTGTTCGAGGAGTCCCTGCGGCTTCACCCGGACCAGGCCCATGCCACCGTCCTCTTCGCACGCGCCCTGGGCCGGGTGGGCCGCACCCAGGATGCCGAGGTCACGCTGGTGCGAGCCCACGCTCTCGTTCGGCCCGGGACCGGGGAAGCGGCCCTACTCGACCGGGTCACCGCCGAGGTGCTAGGCCCCCGCGAGCCGAGACGGGCGCGGGCGGCCTGGGAGCGCTATATCGCCCGCCTGCGCTCCACGCCCGAGCCCTCCCGCGCCGAGCAGGCCGATCTCGTCGACGCCGAGCGCCAACTCGCCGTGCTGGCCGGGGGGATCCGGTGAGCCTTGAGTCGATCGCAGGACCCGTGCTCTTCCTCCTGGGACTTTGCGTGGGCAGCTTCCTCAACGTCGTCATCGCGCGAGTGCCGGAAGGACGGAGTATCGTCGGCCCGGGCTCCGCGTGCCCCCGCTGCTCTACACCCATAGCCTGGTACGACAATGTCCCGCTTCTCTCCTTCGCCCTCCTTCGCGCGCGCTGCCGAAAGTGCGGGGAGCCGATCTCCTGGCGGTACCCGGTGGTCGAGCTCGTCACCGGCCTTCTCTTCGTCTTGGCCCTGGCCGAGCGCGGCCTCACGATCGATCTGATCCCGGCGCTCCTGCTCGTCGCCGGCCTGGTGGCGATCACCGGTATCGACCTCGATCACCAGCTCATCCCGGACGTGATCTCGATTCCGGGCATCGTCGTGGGGCTGGCGGTGAGCACGCTGACCGGCCGGCCGGGCTGGCTCGACTCCCTCGTCGGCGTGGTCATCGGCGGTGGGATATTCCTGCTGATCATCGTGGCGAGCCGCGGCGGTATGGGCGGTGGCGACATGAAGCTGGGGGCCATGCTGGGCGCCTTCCTGGGCTGGAAGCTGGTTCTGGTCGCCATCCTCATCGCCATCCTCGCCGGCGGAGTGTTTGCGATCGTGGTGCTCCTGCTTCGACGCAAGGGCCGGAAGGATGCCGTCCCGTTTGGTCCGTTCCTGGCGCTGGGAGGGGTAGTGAGTCTGTTCTGGGGCGAGAGCTTGCTCGCCTGGTACCTCGGCACGTTCTCGGGCTGAACGATGCCCTGCGGATTGGGCACTCGTGTCAGCCGGTTGACGTCATGGCTGTTGGATTTTGAGAGTGCCATATCGACGGAACCCTTGGAGAGGGCCCGCAGGCGGCTTGAAAGGAAGCGGAAAGGCCCGAGTTCAGGGCCCTCGGAGTGTTCGAAGGCCTGACATTGGCTGGCCCTCTTCTTGCTACGATACCGACACAAGCCGGGCAACCGGCGGAAAGGCTGGTATCTCGAGCCATGGCAGTAAGGAAGTGGCGGAGAAGCGGGCAAGGTGGTTTTCAGCTCGTAGAGCTGATCATCATCGTGGCCATCATCGGTCTGCTAGTGGCCATCTCGGTTCCGTTCCTCGTGAGCTACCTGCAGGCGGCCAAGTTGAAGGGGAACGCCGAGATCGTGGCGACCTGGTTGAACCAGGGCCGACAACTGGCAATCCGGAACAATCAGAACGTCTGCGCCGATATCGATGGCGCCGGTCTGCACTATCACCTGACGAACTGCGCGGGGACGGTCTGGGTCGGGAACGGGACGAACGCGTCCGGGTATGTCCCCTTCCCGGCGGGGGTCACCATGAGCGTCACCTCCCCCGCGATCTTCAACTACCTCGGCGCCGCCTCCCCGGCGGCAACCTACACGATCACTCACGCCGGCCGCACGATCACGGTCTCCGTGGCCACGACCGGGCGGATCACCATCCCCTAGACGGCGAGTCCGGCGGGCCCGTCATCGGGCCCGCCGTTCCTTCGCGGTTATTGACGTGGAAAGTGTCGACCTTGGGGCTGTTCGTCCCGGGTCGGCGGCACCAGACCGCGATCCGGCGAAACCGGGAGCCGAAGCGCGTGAGGCCGAACGATAGTGGATGCGTAGTGGACACGCATTTCCACAATCTAAGGTGGCCGTGCCCGGAGGCGAGCACAAGCGGGAGAACGTAATGTTTATTGACGGCTTTCGTGGGACCGACATATACATTGGGCTGACGTCTGAAGCTTTCCGCTGACCGTCACGCGTCCTCGGATAGGGTTGCCACCGCGATTTGAGCGGGGGTTTCAGACTCTACCAGGCAGGGGAGCCGACTATGGGGCTGTTCGGGCTGGGGAAGAAGCAAGCGACGTTCGGACTCGATATCGGGTCCAGCAGCGTCAAGGTGGTCGAGCTCGTCGAGGGGCGAGGAGGCTTCATTCTCGAAGCCTTTGCCCGAGTTCCCCTCCCCCGTGACGTCATCGCCGACGGCGCCATCCGCGAGCCGGGGATCGTGGCCGAGGCGGTGAAGGAGGCCCTGGACAAGGCCGGGATCAAGGGCAGGTCCGCCGTGATCTCGGTGTCCGGTCGCGAGGCCATCACCAAGCGCGTTCCGCTGCCGAAGGTCGGCGCCAAGGAGCTGGCCGACGCCATCGTGCTCGAGGCCGAGCACCACATCCCGTTCGCCGTGGACGACGTCTTCCTCGACTATCAGGTGGTCGGGGAGAGCAGCAACACCATGGACGTGATGGTGGTGGCGGTGAAGAAGGTCAAGGTGCTCGAGTACGTCGCGGCGGTGGAGGACGCGGGCATCGAGCCACTCGTGGTGGATCTCGATGCGTTCGCCATCCAGAACCAGTACGAGTTCAATAACCCCGGGGATGGCGGCGAGGCGGTGGCACTCATCGACATCGGCGCCTCCATCATGAAGACCAACGTGATCCGCGGCGGCCTTTCGATCTTCGCCCGCGACGTGCCGTTCGGGGGGCATCACTACACCGAGGCCATCGCGCAGCGGCTGAACATCCCCTTCGAAAAGGCGGAAGCGGCCAAGCACGGAGAAAGCGTCGGCGTGAACTGGGACGACATGGTGCCCGCCCTGGAGGCGGTCTCGCGCGAGCTGTCTCTCGAGGTGCAGCGGACCTTCGACTACTTCGCCTCCACCACCGAGTCCGAGCGGATCGGCAAGATCGTGCTCTCCGGCGGTTGCGCGCAACTCGCCGGGCTCGACGAGTTTCTCTCCTCGTCGTGGGGCATACCCGTCGAGCTCTCCCGGCCCTTCCAGGCGCTCCAGGTCGACTCCGGGCGGTTCCCCGCCACGGAGCTCGAGCGGATGGGGCCCACCCTGGCGGTGGCGGTGGGGCTCGGGCTTCGTCGCCCGGGGGACAAACCGGCATGATCAAGATCAACCTCGCCCCGCCCAGAGTGAAGAAGGGTATCTCGTTCCAGGTACCCTCCTTCAACCTCGGCATCCTCTTCGGCATCCTCTTCGCGGCCCTGATCGTGGTCATCGGCGGTGTCTGGTGGTATCTCGAGTCCGAGACCTCGCGCCTCCAGAACGAGATCGTCGAGAACCAGAAGGAGATCGATCGGCTCCAGGTGGTCATCGCCGAGGGCCTCAAGTTCAAGCGAGACAAGGAAGAGCTGGAGAAGCGCGTCAACGCCATCGAGGCGGTGGCGCGCATGCAGCCGCGGCCAGTCTATCTGATGGACTCGGTGGCGGACATGCTGCCCAAGGATCTCTGGCTGACCCGGATGGAAGAGAAGACGGGGGTCATCCGCTTCGGGGGCACGACGTACTCCTCCACTGCGCTGGCCGACTTCATGGCCAACCTCAAGGCCTCGGGGAAATTCAAGGACGTGGATCTCGTGGAGCATCGACAGGATCTCACCAAGTCACCGCGGACGATCACCTTCGAGGTGTCGGCCCGCTTCGAGATCTGAGCCATGGCCATCATGGATCCGATTCTGGCCCTTCCCAAGCCCCAGAAGATCGCCATCGGGGTTGTCGGCCTCGTCGCCCTGGGCGCCCTGGCCTTCTTCTTCATCTTCCAGCCCAAGTGGGAGGAGCGGGACGCCCTCTGGAACCGCAATGAGGGCCTGCGGGCAAAGGTCGTCCAGGCGCGCGCCGACGAGGCCAACCTCCGGCCCTTCCGGGTGCAGGCCGCGGCGCTGCGCAAGCGCCTGGAAGCGGCACAGGAACGGCTCCCCCTCGAGCGGGAGGTACCAGCACTGTACCGGCAGGTGTCCACCCTGGCGACCCAGTCCGGGCTCGGCGTTGCGCTCTTCCAGCCGCGCGCGGCCGAAGAGAAGGCGATCCTCACGGAGCTCCCGATTGCGGTGATCACGGAGTCGGGCTACCACCAGCTCGGCGCCTTCTTCGACAAGGTCGGCCGTCTCCCCCGCATCGTCAACCTGGGTGACTTTCGCATGTCCGGCATCGACCGCTCGACCGGCACCGTGCGGGCCGAGCTGACCATGACCACCTATGTCTTCCGGCCGGAAGGCGCGCCGCCGCCGGACGCCAAGCCAGGAAGGCCCGGCGCTCCCGCGGGAGGGCAGCGATGAATCGGCGTGCGCTCGTACTGGCTACCGCGACGTCCCTGGTACTCGTCGCCTTTGGCAGCGGCATCGCGCCGCCGGCCGCCCAGACTCCGACCCCAGCGCCACCGCGGCCACTGGTGGCACCCAGGGAGCCCGACCCAGGCCCGGCGCTGCCCCCGATGACGTATGAGGCCAAGGCGCGGCGCGATCCGTTCGCGCCGGTCGTGATCGCCACCGGGAGTAAGGGACTGACCATCGGCTCCGCCAAGCTGGTCGGCATCATCTCGGGCCCGCAGCCTCTGGCCCTCGTGGAGACTCCGGAAGGCATCGGTTACATCCTGAAGGCGGGCGATACGCTCGGGGACGGTCGCGTCACCGAGATTGGCGCGGATTCCGTGAGCTTCGCGGTGTCCCCGAAGCCTGGTGAAAAGGCGGGCATCGTGACGCTCAGACTGAGAACGGACTAAAGGGGGGTGGGGCAATGAAAGGCAAAGGGATGGCATTCGCGCTTGCCGTACTCATGCTCATAGGGTTGGCCCATCCGGCCGCCGGACAGAGCGCCGTACAGCTCAAGGACGTACAGGTAGAACAGCAGAACGACTCCGTCACCGTGAAACTCTGGACCACGGCGATTCCGAGTTATTCGGCCTCGCTGATCGACACCCCCACCCGACTCGTGATCGACCTCACGGGCACCGCCTACGCCTGGGACAAGTCCCGCGTGAACCCGGACGTGGCCCCGATCCGGGAAATCCGGGGCAGCCAGTGGAAGGTGGGCACAGCCCGCATCGTCCTCGAGCTGACTCGCAAGGTCGGCTACCGTATCGAGCCGAGCGCGGAGGGTCTGTCGGTAGTCCTCGAGCCCTCCGCCTCCGCCGCCAGCGACGACGCGCCCAAGGCCACCGCGAGCAAGCCCGCGCCGAAGACCGTCGCCAAGCCCGAGATCGCCAAGGCCGAGACCCCCAAGTCTGACGCGGCGAAGCCGGAAATGGCCAAGGCTGAGGCTCCGAAGGCGGACGCGCGCAAGGATATCGCCCGTATCGACGCACCCAGGGCCGAGCCCGCCAAGAAGGACGTCGCCCGTGCCGAGACGCCCAAGGCCGAGCCTGTCAAGGCCGAGCCCGTCAAGGCCGAGCCCACCAAGAAGGACGTCGCCCGCGCCGAGACGCCCAAGGCCGAGCCCACCAAGGCCGAAGCGCCGAAGCCAGTGGTCAAGGCCGAGGTCCCGAAGGTCGAGGCCGCCAAGGCCGATGCCTCCAAGGCGGAAGCGCGCGTCGAGGCGGCTCCCGTGGTGATGCCGCCACCGCCCGCGATCGTGGCCCAGGCCACCGTCACGCCCGCCCCGCCGCCCGCCAATGGCGGCCGCCTCCTGTCCATGGACTTCAAGGACGCGGACGTGATCAACCTGCTCCGCATCCTCGCGGCCGAGAGCGGGAAGAACATCGTGGCGGGCGACGACGTCAAGGGCAAGGTCTCCGTCTCGCTGCGCAACGTGACCTGGGAGCAGGCGCTGGACACCATTCTCGAGGTCAAGGGACTCCAGAAGATCGAGAAGGGCAACGTGATCCGTATCGTCTCCACCGAGCAGCTCACCAAGGAGCGCGAGGCGGAAGCGCGGGTCAACGAGGCCAAGCTCAAGGCCGAGATCGATACACGGACCAAGCTCGCGGAGGCGCAGATCAGGGAGCAGGACCTCGCCGCCCGGAAGATCGCCAACGAGGCGGCCGCGGAAGAGGCGCGCTCGCGCGGCCCCCTGCGTGAGGAGACGGTGCGCCTGTCCTACGCCGACCCGGAGGAGGTCGCCAAGACCCTTCAGGGCATTCTGGGCATCCCGCCGGAAGGCACCCAGCCGGTATCCGGCACCATTCCGAGCGTGTCGCCCGTGATCAGCAGCACCGCTCCGAACCTCGCGCTGCCCAACCAGCCGCCGTTCTCGGCGCTCTACGGGCCGGGGCCGCCGCCCGCGGCGGTGGTGTCCATCAGCCAGGACGTGCTGGCCAAGGGCATCACCATCCGGTCCCACAAGCCCACCAACACGATCTTCATCCGCCACTACCAGGCGGATCTCGAGCGGATCAAGAAGCTGATCCGCGAGCAGCTCGATATCCCGCTCCCGCAGGTCAAGATCGAGGCCCGCATGGAGATCCTGGACCGCACCGCGCTGGAAGCCATCGGCGTACAGTGGGGCGGGGCCGCCGCCGGCAACACGAAAAACACCACTCTCGTGGGCCAGGGCTTCCAGTCCGCGCCCAGCGCGGTGCCGGGCATGACCCTGCCCGCGGTCGGCGGCGTGCTCCAGCCGGACGGCTCCACCGTGGTGACTGCCCCGACGGGAGTCCAGGGTGTACAGCCCCGAAACAGCGACCTGACCCTGTCTCGCCTCCTGCCCGTCGACCGGCTGACCGGTCTCCCGATCGGCGGGAACCTGGTGAATATCCCCTTCCAGAGTCTGCCCAACGCCTCGCAATTCACGCCCGCCGGCGGCATCGCCTTCGGCATCGTGGGCACGAACTTCAACATCAATTTGGCGCTGCAGGCGCTGGAGAACCAGGGCAAGACGCGGACCCTGGCCCGGCCGGAGATCGTGACGGTCGAGAACAACAAGGCCGAGGTCTCCCTCGGTGAAGAGATTCCGTACGCCACCGTCAGCTCGGCGGGTACCCAGATCCAGTTCAAGGAAGCGGTGCTGAAGCTCACCGTGACGCCGACGGTGACTCGTGAGAAGATCAACAGCGAGGACATCACCAAGATCAAGATGGTCGTGATCGTCGAGAACAATTCCCGCGGTGACACCATCACGCCGGCGGCGGGCGTCAGCGTGCCGATCATCAACCGCCGCAAGGCGGAGACGCAGGTGCTCATGCGGGAAGGCGAGCGCCTCGTGATCGGCGGCGTGACCCAGTCGGTGCAGCAGCAGACCGTCCGGAAGGTCCCGCTCTTCGGCGACATTCCGCTGCTGGGCTGGCTCTTCAAGGCCCGCGAAAACTTCGAGACGGGGCGCGAGCTGGTGGTCTTCCTCACGCCCTCGCTGGTGAAGTCCGAAGGCGCGCTGGCGGCGCGGCCCGCGGCCGGCAAGTAGCGGCGGCGGTGGGCGCGGCGTTCCGTTTCCTCACCGCGGGTGAATCCCACGGAGAGGCGCTGACCGCCGTCATCGAAGGGCTGCCCGCGGGCCTCCCGCTCACCGAGGCGGACATCAACGGGGACCTCGCGCGCCGCCAGCGCGGCTATGGCCGGGGCGGGCGGATGAAGATCGAGCGCGACGAGGTCCACATCTCCGCCGGCGTGCGCGCGGGGCTCACCCTCGGCAGCCCCGTCACGCTGACCATCCAGAATCGCGACTGGGAAAACTGGAAGCAGACCATGGCGGTGGATACCCTGCCGCCGGGCGCCTCCCCCAAGACGATCACCCGCCCCCGCCCCGGCCACGCCGACCTGGCGGGGGCCATGAAGTACAACCACCGCGACATCCGCAACGTGCTGGAGCGCTCCAGTGCCCGGGAGACGACCGCGCGCGTGGCGGTGGCAGGCGTGGCCAGGCGGCTCCTCCAGGAGTTCGGCATCACCATCATGAGCCACGTCACCGAGATCGGAGGCGTGCGGATCGGCCCCCTCGCGCTGCCCTGGGACGAGATCGCCCGTCGCGCGGAGGCCAGCGAGGTCCGCTGCGCCGATCCAGAGGCGGAGCGGCTCATGATCGAAGCCATCGACGCCGCCAAGAGCAAGGGTGACACCCTGGGCGGGGTATTCGAGGTGGTGGCCATCGGCTGCCCGGTGGGCCTCGGCTCCTACGTGCACTGGGACCGCAAGCTCGACGGCCGGCTGGCACGGGCCTTCTGCTCCATCCATGCCATCAAGGGCGCCGAGATCGGCATGGGCTTCGAAGCGGCGCGCCGGCCGGGTTCCGAGGTGCACGATGAGATCCTCCTCGATTCCGCGGGCGGCTTCACCCGGAGCACCAATAGCGCGGGCGGCCTCGAGGGCGGGGTCACCAATGGCCAGCCGGTCGTGGTGCGCGCCGCCATGAAGCCCATCTCGACCCTGCGCCGTCCGCTCCGCTCGGTGGACATCCAGAACAAGGAGCCGGTGGAGGCGGTGGTGGAGCGCAGCGATGTGGTGGCGGTGCCGGCGGCGGGCGTGGTCGGCGAGGCGATGATGGCCATCGTGCTGGCCGAGGCCTTCCTCGAGAAGTTCGGCGGCGACAGCCTCGACGAGATCCGTCGTAACTATCAGACGTACCGGGACTATCTCAAGAGCTGGTAACGCCGCGCGTCCGTGCGGCCGGGTACACTACCCTCCATGCATGACATCTCGGTGAAGCTCGGTCCGCGATCCTACCGGATCGTCGTGGACGCGGGAGTACTCGGCCGGGTCGGCCCCGAGCTCAAGGCGCTGGGGGTCGGCGCCAAGGTCGCGCTCTTCTCCGACGCCGGGATCCTCGCCCGCCTGGGCGGCCCCGTCCGTGGCAGCCTCGCCGCCGCGGGCTTCGATGTCACCGTGGTCGAGCTGCCTGCGGGCGAGGCGGCGAAGAGCGTGGAGGTGGCGAGCCGGGGCTGGGACGCGCTGCTGGCGGCGGGACTGGACCGCGGATCGACCGTGGTGGCGCTGGGGGGTGGCGCGGTAGGCGATCTCGCGGGCTTCGTCGCCGCGACGTACATGCGCGGCGTCAACTTCGTCCAGCTCCCCACCACCTTGCTAGCCCAGGTGGACGCGTCGATCGGCGGGAAAACCGCCATCGACCATCCCCGGGCCAAGAATCTCGTCGGGGCCTTTCACCAGCCCCGTCTCGTCCTCGTGGATCCGGTCACCCTCACCACCCTGCCCGAGCGCGAGTTCCGCTCCGGGCTGGCCGAAGTCGTCAAGCATGGCGTCGTGCTGGACGCCGACTACTTCGCCGACCTGGAGACGTGTCGGGGGGCCCTGCTCGCGCGGGACATCGAAACGTTGACACGGGTGGTGGCCGGCTCCTGCCGGCTGAAGGCAAACGTGGTGGAGCGAGACGAGCAGGAGGCCGAGCTGCGGGCGGTACTCAACTACGGGCACACCATCGGCCATGCGGTCGAGGCGGTGACCGGGTACGCGCGCTGGACCCATGGGGAGGCGGTGTCCCTGGGGATGGCCGCCGAGGCCCGGCTGGCCGAGCGCCTCGGGGTGGCCAGCCGTGAAACGGCCGACCGCCAGATCGAGCTGCTCCGGGCCGTGGGCCTGCCCGTCCGTGACTCGGGCGCGGCCCCGTCGGCGGTGCTCGAGGCGCTCGGGCGCGACAAGAAAGCCCGCGAAGGCCGGGTGCCCTTCGTGCTCGCTCCGGAAATCGGCCGCTTCACCGTCGTCTTCGACGTGCCTCGCGAGGCTGTGCTCGAGACCCTGCAGGAGCTGGGGTGATCCATCGGGGGTCCGAGAACCCCCACCGCGCGGACCCCGCGCCAGCGGCCACTCCGCGGCTCATCGATCTGGGGGTGGCGCTCGCTCTCGTCTTCGTCACCGTGCTCACCTTCCTGCCCGGGCTCGACGGCGCGTTCCTGGACTGGGACGATCGCGAGAACTTCCTCCACAATCCGCACTTTCGCGGCCTCGGTCCTGCCCATCTCCGCTGGATGCTCACGACGGGTCTCCTCGGCCACTGGATGCCTCTCACGTGGCTGTCGCTCGCCGTGGACTGGACCATCTGGGGCCTGAACCCATTCGGCTATCACCTGACCAGCCTCGGTCTCCACGCGATCAGCGCGGTGCTGGTCTTTGTCCTGGCCCGACGCCTCTTCGCCATGACGGCCCCGCACCTCGGCCCGACCCCGCCCGCGGTCGGCGCCGCGGTGGCCGCGCTCCTCTTCGCGGTTCATCCCCTCCGCGTCGAGTCCGTGGCGTGGATCACGGAGCGGAGGGACGTGCTCGCCGGAGTCTTCTTCCTGGGCGCCGTCCTCGCATATCTGAGCCGCTGGACTCCCGATGGGACCCCGCGCCCGCGGCCGCGGCTCCGGTACCTCGCCGTGCTGGCCCTCTTCGCCGCCGCGCTGCTCTCGAAGGCCATGTCGGTGAGCCTGCCGGTGGTGCTCCTGATCCTGGACGTCTACCCACTGCGTCGGCTCAGTCCGAATCCGCGGGACTGGCTTCGCCCCGACGCCCGGCGGGTCTGGTTGGAGAAGGCGCCGCTCGTGCTGCTGAGCGCGGGCGCCACGGTGACCGCCATCGTCATCAACTCGGGCAGCGGCAACCTCACGTCGATGGAGCGTGTGGGCGTGCTCGACCGTCTCGCCATCTCCCTCTATTCCCTGGCCTTCTATCCGTGGAAGACCCTGGTGCCGGTCGGCCTGTCGCCGATGTACGAGCTCCCGCACCCCCTCGAGCCCTGGCGCTGGCCCTTCGTGGTGGCCACGCTGGCGGTGGCCGGACTCACTGCGGTATCGATCGCCCTGGCCCGCCGCTGGCCCGCGCTGGCTGCTGCCTGGGCCGCCTATGTGGTGATGACCCTGCCGGTGGCGGGCCTGATTCAGAACGGCTTCCAGATCGCGGCAGATCGGTACACCTATCTGCCCTGTGTGCCCTGGGCGCTGCTCGCCGGGGGCGGGCTTCTCGCACTGGCTCGCGGGCGCCGGTCCCTGCTCGTTCCCGCGGTCGCTCTATCCGCGCTCCTCCTCGCCGGCCTGGCCACGCTGAGCTGGCGGCAGACGCAGATCTGGCGCGACACCGAGACCCTGTGGCGCCATGCGCTGTCCGTCGAGCCCTCGGCGGTGGCCCATGCCAATCTGGGCCTCACCCTGACGCAGCGAGATCAGGCGGGGGCGGCCATCCCGCACTATCACGCGGCGCTGGCCATTCAGCCCCGCTATCCCGAGGCCTGGAACAATCTCGGCCTGGCCCTGGTCGAGAGAAGAGACCTCGTGGGCGCCGAGCGCAGCCTCCGTGAGGCCATCCGGCTGAAGCCGCGATTTTCCGAGGCATGGAGCAACCTGGGTCTGGTCCTGGCCCGCGGCGGCGAGACCGCGCCCGCGGTCGCGGCCTATCGCGAGGCGCTCCGGCTCCGCCCGGACAATCCGGACGCCCACGGCAATCTCGGCGCCACGCTCGACGCGCAGGGCAAGGGCGAGGAAGCCCTCGTTCATCTGCGCGAGGCCGTGCGGCTCCGGCCCGAGTCGGCTCAGGCCCACGGCAATCTGGGCACGTATTTCGCGCGGCGCGGCGACTTGCCGACGGCGGCCGGGCATTTCGGGGAAGCGCTGCGGCTCCGCCCCGCCTCCGCCGAGGCGCACAACAATCTCGGCCTGGCGCTCGCCCAGCAGGGGCGGCTCGACGTGGCGGCCTCGCATTTCCGCGAGGCCGTGCGACTGCGGCCCGACTTCCGGGACGCGCACTCCAACCTCGCCCGGGCCCAGGCCGAGCTGGCCCGGCGCTGAACCCCCGCGACCATGCCGTTTGACTCGGCCCCCCGGGCGTGCGTATAACAGGACCGCCATGGTTCAGCCGGTTCCGCGGGCCGGCTCCGGTGTGGCAGCCGACGAGGCCGCCCAGGCCGCGGCCATACGTCGTCATGAAGAGCGCTTGGCCAGAGATCCGTCCTCGCTCGCCTTCGCCCCCCTGGCCGATGCCTATCGTAAACTCGGCCGGACACAGGAGGCCATCCGGCTCTGTCGCGAGGGTATCGAACGCTTCCCGCACTATACGACCGCCCGGCTGATCCTCGCCAAGGCCCTGCTCGACGAGGGGCAAGTGGACGAGGCCAGCGCGGCGCTGGAGGCCATCGTGGCGACGGGAGGCCGCGATGCGGAGGCGCACCGCATGCTGGGGGAGCTCCATCGTAAGGCGGGACGCCTGGAGCCGGCGCTGGGCCATCTGGAGCAGGCGGCCCGGCTGGATCCCGGGGACCGCGAGTCGCGGCTGGCCGCGGAGATGCTGCGGGGACGCGGTCAGACGCCGGAGGGCTCACCGCTGGCGGGGCTGCTCGGGGACGACACGTTCGCCACGGAGACGTTCGGCACGCTGTGCCTCGAGCAAGGGCTGGTGGACGAGGCGGCTCAGATCTTCCTGCGCCGTCTCAACAAGGATACGGGCGACCCCGTTGCCCGGGAGCGGCTGGAGCAGGCGCTCCGGATCAAGACGCAACGACGGAAAGGGCCATAGAACCATGGTGGTGTCGACAGCGGAGTTCAAGAAGGGCCTGAAGATCCAGTTCGACGGGCAGCCGTACAGCATCGTCGATTTCCAGCACGTCAAGCCGGGCAAGGGCGGCGCCTTCGTCCGGACCAAGCTCAAGCACATGAAGCAGGGCCGGGTCATCGACAACACGTTCCGCGCGGGCGAAAAAGTGGAGCTGGTGGACTTCGAGGACAAGCACATGCAGTTCATGTACCGGGACGAACGCTACCACTTCATGGATACGGAGACCTACGAGCAGATCTCGCTCTCGGAAGACGAGGTGGGCGACGCGCGTGACTACCTCAAGGAGAACACCGAGGTGGAAATGCTCTTCATCGACGGCAGCCCCGTCACCGTCGAGCTGCCCAACTTCCTGGAGCTGCAGATCGCCAAGACCGATCCCGGCATCCGCGGTGACACCGCCTCCGGCGGCTCCAAGCCGGCCACGCTCGAGACCGGCGCGGTGGTGCAGGTCCCGCTCTTCCTCAACGAGGGGGATGTGATCAAGGTCGACACCCGGAGCGGCGACTACCTGGGTCGCGTCGCGGCGGCGGGGTAGGCGGCGGTGCCCGGGCGGAAGAGCGCGTCGAAGGGAACGGGAGCGGGCGCGGCCCCGACGGCGGGCGCGGCCCCCACGGTAAGCGAGCTGGTCGAGCTGGCGGTGAAACACGACCTCGCCGAGCTGGAGGTGGAGCAGGGCGGGGCGCGCATCCGCGTCGTGCGCGAGCGCGCGGGCGGCATGGTGGCCATGCCGCGCGCGGAGGGGGCTCCGGCGATGATCGCCGCCCCCGCCTCGGAGCCGGCGGTGGGCGCCCACCTGGTGCGCGTCGACGCGCCCATGGTGGGGACCTTCTACCGCGCACCGGGGCCGGACGCGGGCCCCTTCGTCCAGGAAGGTGACACCGTGAAGGAAGGCCAGGTGCTCTGCATCATCGAGGCGATGAAGCTCATGAACGAGATCGAGTCCAAGGCCTCCGGCCGCATCGTCAAGATCCTGGTCGAGAACGCCCAGCCGGTCGAGTTCGGCCAGGGCCTCTTCCTCGTCGAGCCGAGGACGTAGTCACCCGCGTGTTCCACAAGATCCTCATCGCGAACCGGGGCGAGATCGCGCTCCGGGTCCTCCGGACCTGCCGCGAGATGGGTATCCGCACGGTGGTGGCTCACTCCACCGCGGATGCCGACTCCCTGCCCGTCCGGCTCGCCGACGAGTCCATCTGCATCGGACCTCCGGAGTCGCGCGCGAGCTATCTCAACATTCCCAGTATCATCTCCGCTGCCTCCATCACCGACAGCGAGGCCATCCATCCCGGCTACGGCCTCCTCTCGGAGAACGCGGCCTTCGCGGAGATCTGCCGCGCCTGCGGCATCACGTTCATCGGCCCCTCGCCGGAGGCCATTCGCCTCATGGGCGACAAGGCGCAGGCGCGCGAGATGGCCAAGGCGGCAGGGGCGCCGGTGGTGCCGGGCAGCGAGGGGCCGCTCCACGGGGTGGACGAAGCGCAGGAGCTGGGCGATCGCCTCGGCTACCCGGTGATGCTCAAGGCCGCCGCCGGCGGCGGCGGGCGCGGCATGCGGATCGTGCGCGCGCGGGACGAGCTCCCCCGTGCCTTCGCCACCTGTCAGGCAGAGGCCCAGAAGGCGTTCTCCTCCTCCGAGCTCTACCTCGAGAAGTTCGTGGACGAGGCGCGGCACGTGGAGGTGCAGGTGCTGGGCGACCGGAACGGCATCCGGATACACCTGGGCGAGCGCGACTGCTCCGTGCAGCGGCGGCACCAGAAGCTCGTCGAGGAATCCCCCGCGTCCTCCATCTCCGCCGAGACGCGCGCGGGCCTCTACCGGGCCGCCCTCGCGGTAGCCAATGCCGTCAACTACGTCTCCGCCGGCACCGTGGAATTCCTCGTCGCGCGCGACGGCAGCTTCTACTTCATCGAGATGAACACGCGCATCCAGGTCGAGCATCCGGTGACCGAGCTGCTCACCGGGCTGGACATCGTGCGGGAGCAGATCCGCATCGCCGCCGGGGAGCCGCTGGGCTACAAGCAGGACGCCGTCCGCTTCGTCGGGCACGCGCTCGAGTGCCGGATCAACGCCGAGGATCCGGAGACCTTCGTCCCGTCGCCGGGACGCGTGACCGTCTGGGTGCCGCCGGGGGGCCGCAACGTCCGCGTGGACAGCCACCTTCTGACGGGCTACACGGTGCCCCCGCACTACGATTCCCTCGTGGCCAAGATCATCGTCCACGGGACGGATCGCGCGGACGCCATCGCGCGCATGCAGCGCGCGCTCGCCGAGACGCTGATCGAGGGGGTCAAGACCACCATCCCCTATCACCAGAAGCTCCTCTCCGACCCCGCCTTCGTCTCGGGGGAGTTCACCCTGCCCCGCCTCGAGCAGTCGCTGTAGCCCGCGTCCGTGCCGCTGCCGTCGCCGCTGTACGTGATCCTCGACCGCGAGGTCGCGCGCGGACGCCCCCTGCCGGAGCTCCTGGACGCGGTGCTGGAGGGCGGTGGCCGCCTGGTGCAGCTCCGGGACAAGACCCTGCCCATGGCGGAGCTCCTGCCGCTGGCCCGAGCCCTCCGGGCCCGCTGTCGGGCGGTGGGGGCCCACTTCATCGTGAACGACCGCGCCGACCTCGCCCTCGCCGCGGAGGCGGACGGCCTCCATGTGGGGCAGGAGGATCTCCCCGCCTCCGCCGCGCGGCGCCTCCTGCGCCCCGGCATGACCCTCGGGGTCTCCACCCACGACGAGCCCCAGGCCCGCCAGGCCGTCGCGGACGGGGCCGACTACGTCGCCGTCGGCAGCATGTTCCCCACCGGGAGCAAGACGGGCTTCCAGCTGGTCGGCCCCGCCCTGCTCCGGCAGGTGCGCCCCCTGATCTCCGTCCCCCTGGTCGCCATCGGGGGGATCACGGAGGCCAATGTCGGCGAGGTGATCCGGGCGGGGGCGGACGCGGTGGCGGTCATCTCGGCGGTGTGCGCGGCCCCGGATCCCGCGGCCGCAACCGCGCGTTTCATTGAGGCCATCGCCCGGGCCCGCGCCCGAGGGCCCGAACATTGACGGAGGGGCAAAAACCGTTATAATGCCCTCGCCTTTAACCTAACTCGCGGTTGTCTTGGAGGAGTGAAGCAATGAGAAACGCACGATTCCGGTTCGTCCTTGTCGCGCTGGCGGCCCTCGCGCTGGTACTACCGTGGAGCGACGAGGTACCCGCCCAGTCCAAGGGCACGATCAAGATCGCGACCCAGAGCCCGCTGTCCGGCGGGCAGGCGGCGCTCGGGGAAGGAATCAAGCTCGGCACCCAGCTCGCGGTGGACAAGATGAAGGGCCCGCTGGAGAAGATGGGCTTCAAGGTCGAGCTGGTGCCGTTCGACGACCAGGCCAAGCCCGACGTCGGCGTCGCCAACGCGGCCAACATCATCGCCGACAAGGACATCCTCCTCGTCGTCGGGCACCTGAACTCGGGCGTCGCCATCCCGTCCTCCGAGAAATACAAGGAGTCGCAGCTGGCGATGATCTCCCCCGCCAACACCAACCCCACCATCACCGACCGCAACTACCTCAACGTGAGCCGCGTGTGCGGGCGTGACGACGTGCAGGGCGTGGTGGGCGCCGAGTTCGCCCAGTCCAAGGGCTGGAAGACGGCGTACGTGATCCACGACAAGACCACCTACGGTCAGGGCGTGGCGGAGTTTTTCAAGGCCGACGCGGAGAAAAAGGGCATCAAGGTGCTGGGCTTCGAGGGCACCGAGGAGAAGTCGAACTTCGACCCCATCCTCACCCCGGTCAAGGCCAAGAACCCGGACCTGATCTACTTCGGCGGCATCTACGACCAGGCGGCGCCGTTCTTCAAGCAGGCGCGCGAGAAGGGCATCAAGGCGACCTTCATGGGGCCGGACGGCATGGACTCGTCTGACCTCACCAAGATCGCGGGCCCGGCGGTGAAGGGTATGTTCTACACGTCGGTGGCCGGTCCGGTGACGGTGTACAAGGACGCGGCGGCCTTCGCCAAGGAATACAAGGACAAGTTCAAGAAAGACCCCGAGCCGTTCGCCGCGCAGGCCTATGACGCCGCCGTCATCGGCATGAAGGGGATCGAGGCCGCGGCCAAGGGCGCGGGCGGCAAGGTGCCCAGCCGCGAGCAGGTCTCGGTGGCCGTCCGCAAGACCAAGCACACCGGCCTCACCGGTGCCGTGGAGTTCGACGACAAGGGTGATCCCAAGAAGGCCCTCTACTTCGTGCTCCAGGTGGCCTCCGAGGATCCGGCCAAGTGGGGCGAGAACAAGGCGATCAAGACGCTGTCCATCGCGGCTCCGCCGCTGAAGAAGCCCTAAGCATCCGAATGCACCCTCGAAGGGGAGGGGCCGGCTAGCGGCCCCTCCCCTTTTTTGGTTTTCGGCGTTTCATGGACTTCGATCTCCTCATCGGGATCTTCCCGCAGGTTCTCCTCGACGGCCTGATCCTGGGCTTCATGTACGCCCTGATCGCGCTGGGGTACACCATGGTCTACGGTGTGCTCGAGTTCATCAACTTCGCCCACTCCGAGATCTTCGTGGTGGGCGCCTTCGTGGGCGTCGAGGTGCTCCTCACCTTCAAGGCCCTGGGGCTGCTCGAAGTCCTCTCGCCGTTCCTCGTCCTGATCGTGGTACTGCTGGTGGGCATGCTCGCGAGCGGGCTGCTCGCGGTGACGGTGGAGCGCGTCGCCTACCGCCCGCTCCGCGGCGCGCCTCGTTTGATCCCGTTGATCTCCGCCATTGGCGTTTCGTTCTTCCTGCAGGACGCGGTCCGCCTCTTCGAGAGCATCTGGCGGAACGCCTTCAACCTCGTGTACCCGACGATGGATACCTTGAACCTCCGGTTCAACTTGACCGAGACCATCGACGTGTCGGTGAAGTCGCTGGTGGTGATCGTGGCCTCGCTGCTCATGCTCTGGGGGCTCCACGCCCTCGTGAACCGGACCAAGATCGGCAAGGCCATCCGCGCGGTGGCGGAGGACCAGTCCACCGCGAGCCTCATGGGCATCAACGTGAATCGCATGATCTCGCTGACGTTCCTCATCGGCGGCGCCATGGGCGGGGCGGCGGGCGTGCTCTTCGGCGTGCAGTACAGCCTGGTGAATCCCTACACGGGATTCATTCCCGGGCTCAAGGCCTTCACCGCCGCCGTGCTGGGCGGCATCGGCAACATCCCGGGCGCCATGCTGGGCGGGCTCGTGCTGGGCCTGCTGGAGGCCTTCGCGGCGTCCTACCTGTCGCTGCTCACCGGCGGGGCCTTCGGGGCCGAGTACAAGGATATCTTCGCCTTCTCCATCCTCATCCTCATCCTGATCTTCCGGCCCAAGGGTCTCCTCGGCGAAGTGGTCCGGGAGCGCGCCTGAAGGGCGAGGCGCAGCCGAAGGCGAGACGAGCGAAAATGGAAATGGGTTCCCGAGCGGAGCGAGGGCGGGTCAGGACGTGATCAAACATCTCCTCGACCGTCCACCCACCGCCATCGCCATCTCGATAGGGCTGCTGGCCGTCACCGCCTACTCGGTCTCGCACTTCCCGCGCTCGATCGTCGCCTTCATGCTTTTCCAGGCCTCGATCCTGGTGCTCTACTTCGCGCGGATGCCCGGGCCGCTGAAGGCGCTCCTGACCGCGGGCACGCTGGGCGTGCTCATGCCCGTGCTCGGCAGCATCAACGGCTATTACCTGGAAATCGTCATCCAGGTGGGCATCTTCGTGGCGCTCGCGCTCGGGCTCAATATCGTGGTCGGGCTGGCCGGTCTGCTCGACCTCGGCTACGTAGCCTTCTTCGCGGTGGGCGCCTACACCTGGGCCGTCTTCGGCTCGCCCCAGGCCAACCAGTTCATCGCCGGCGGATTCTTCCCCCTCCCCCAAGCCTGGTTCTTCCTCTTCCTCCTGCTCGGGGTGGGGGTGGCGGCGGGCGCGGGCATCCTCCTCGGGCTGCCCGTCCTTCGGCTGCACGGCGACTACCTCGCCATCGTGACGCTGGGGTTCGGCGAGGTGATCCGCGTCCTCGCCAACAACCTCGACAAGCCCATCAACTTCACCAACGGGCCCAAGGGCATCACGCCCATCTCACGGCCGCCCATTTTCTTCGAGCCGGCGCTGCGCGCGATCGGCATCGACCCCAATCCCAACCTGATCTATCCGCTCTACCTCTATTTCATCGTGCTCGCCATCGTGGGCGTGACCGTGCTGGTGAATCGCCGACTCGAGGACTCGCACATCGGCCGGGCCTGGGAGGCCATCCGTGAGGACCAGACGGCGGCCCAGGCCATGGGGGTGCCGCTGGTGCGGATGAAGCTCCTCGCCTTCGCGTGCGGCGCGTCCTTCGCGGGCGCGGTGGGCGTGCTCTTCTCCGCCAAGCAGGTATTCATCAACCCCGAGTCCTTCACCTTCATGGAGTCCATCGGGGTGCTGGCCATGGTGATCCTGGGCGGGATGGGCTCCATTCCGGGCGCCATCCTCGGCGCCACCGTGGTCACGGTGCTCAACCTGCAGGTGCTCAAGGGCTTGTCCCTCTGGCTCAACGAGCTGCGCAACGCCGGGACCACCATCTTCGGCTGGAGCCTCACCAACTGGCCCACCCAGCTCGAGCCCGCCAAGTACGAGCGGATGGTGTTCGGCCTGATCCTCGTGCTCATGATGATCTTCCGGCCCCAGGGCATCCTCCCTGCGCGCCGGCGCCAGCGGGAGCTCACGGACGGCTCGAGCGAGCCCCGGTAGCAGCATGGGCATCATCCTCGAGGCCCGCGGCATCACCAAGCGCTTCGGCGGGCTCACCGCCCTCGACTCCATCGACTTCACCCTGGAAGAAGGCCACATCGCCTCGATCATCGGTCCCAACGGGGCCGGCAAGACCACCTTCTTCAACGTCTTCACCGGCATCTACGTGCCCGAGGAAGGCGTGGTCACCTTCAAGGGCACCCCCCTGCTCGGCAAGCGCCCCGACCAGATCACCGCGCTCGGCATCTGCCGGACCTTCCAGAACATCCGCTTGTTCTCGAACATGACCGCGGTGGAGAACGTGCTGGTCGGCATGCACAGCCGCGTGGCCCTGGGTCTCTGGGACGTGCTGGGGCGCGGACCGCGCTGGACGCGGACGGAGCAGGCGCTCTGGGAACGGGCCGCCGAGCTCCTGTCCCTGGTGGGCCTGCGGGCCAAGGCCAATGAGGTGGCGCGTAATCTCCCCTACGGCGATCAGCGCCGGCTCGAGATCGGGCGCGCGCTGGCCTCCCGCCCCTCGGTGCTGCTGCTCGACGAGCCGACCGCGGGCATGACGCAGGGCGAGGCGCGCGGGCTCATGGATCTCCTCCGCCGGCTCGTGCGCGAGCTGGCCCTCACCGTGCTGCTCATCGAGCACAACATGCGCGTGGTCATGGCGGTGTCCGACCACGTCACCGTGCTCGACTACGGGCAGAAGATCGCCGAGGGCATCCCCGCCGAGGTACAGCGGAATCCGCGGGTGATCGAGGCGTATCTCGGGCGGAGGAAGCCCGCGGTGACACCGGGAGCGGCCGGTGCCTGAGACGGCCATGCTGGAGGTCGAAGCGCTCCACGTCTTCTACGGCGAGATCCACGCGCTCAAGGGCGTGTCCTTTCGCGTGGGTCAGGGCGAGATCGTCACCCTCCTCGGCAACAACGGCGCCGGCAAGACCACCACCCTCAAGACGCTCTCCGGGCTCCTCGCGCCCCGCCGCGGCGACGTGCGGCTGGAGGGCTCCTCCCTGCTGGGCATCGCCGCGCACGACATCGTGCTGCGCGGCATCACCCACGTGCCCGAGGGCCGCCGCATCTTCAACCGACTCACCGTGTTCGAGAATCTCGAGATGGGCGCCTATACGCGCGCCGACCGCGGCATCGCCGGGGACATCGAGCGGGTGTTCGGGATCTTCCCGCGGCTCAAGGAGCGGCGGGTCCAGGTGGCGGGCACGCTGTCCGGCGGCGAGCAGCAGATGCTGGCCATCGGCCGGGCGCTCATGGCGCGACCGCGCCTCCTGCTTCTCGACGAGCCCTCCATGGGCCTGGCCCCCGTCCTCGTCGAGCAGATCTTCGACACCGTGCAGACCATCAACCGGCAAGGCGTGACCATCCTCCTCGTCGAGCAGAACGCGGCCATGGCGCTGTCCATCGCGGGCCGCGCTTACGTGCTCGAGACGGGGATGGTGGCGCTGGAGGGCCCCGCGGGGGAGCTCGCCGGCAATCCCGAGGTCCGCCGCGCCTATCTCGGCGAGGGGACGGAGACCGCACCATGAGAACCCAGGGACTGACGTACGAGGACCATCAGGTCGGGGCCAGGTACGAGACCCTCGCCCGGACCGTCTCGGAGGCCGACATCTGCGCCTACGTGAACCTCTGCGGCTTCAACGAGCCGCTCTTCTACGACATGGAGTACGTGGCGCGCGAGTCGGTCTTCAAGGGCAAGCCCTCGCCGGGGGCGTTCACCTTCTCGCTCTCCGAGGGGCTGATCATGCAGACGGGCCTGATCCACGGCACCGGCATGTCCTATCTCGGCGGGGAGATCCGCATCGTGTCGCCGGTACTGGCGGGCGACACCATCCGCGTCACCGTCACCATCTCGGACAAGCGCGAGACCAAGAAGCCCGACCGCGGCATCGTGACGTACACGCATACGGTCACGAATCAACGTGGAGACGTGGTGCTGGAGGCGCAGGTCAAGCGCATGATCAAGCGGGCTCCCGCGAAGGCGTGATGCGCGTCCTCGGCGGAGAGGACCTCGAGCGGCTCCTCGCCCCGGCCGACGTGATCCGCGCGGTGGAAGGGGCCTTCCGCGAGCACGCGGCCGGGCGCGCCCATACCCTGCCCCGCGCCGTCCTGCCCATGCGGGGCGCGGGACTCTTCCTCGCCATGGTGGGGAGCCTGCCCCGCCGGCGCGCGCTCGGCACCAAGCTCGTCACCGTGGTGGGGGCGAACCGCGGGCGCGGTCTTCCCACCCTCCACGCCACCTATCTCCTCACCGACCCGGAGACGGGGGTGCCGCTGGCCCTCATGGAGGCGGGGTTCCTCACCGCCATCCGCACCGGAGCGGCCTCGGCCCTGGCCGCACGCTACCTGGCGCGGCGCGACAGCAAGGCCGTGGCCTGCTTCGGCGCGGGCGTGCAGGCCCGCTACCAGCTGCTCTGCCTCCAGGCGATATTCCCCGTCGAGCGGGTCAGCGTGGTGGGACGCTCGCCCGAGCGCGCCCGCGCCTTCGCCGCTCGCATGGCGCGCGAGCTCGGGATTCCCGTGGAGGCCACCCGCGACCGCCGCGCGGCGGTGGCGGGGGCCGACCTCGTCACCTGCGCCACCACCTCGCCCACCCCCGTCTTCGATGGCCGGGACGCCCGGCCCGGCACCCACGTGGACGCGGTAGGCGCGTTCCGGGCGACCACCAGGGAGGTGGACACCACGCTCGTGCGACGGGCCTACGTGGCGGTGGACACCTACGAGGGGGCGTGGGAGGAGGCGGGGGATCTCCTGATCCCCATCAAGGCCGGCGCCATCACGCGCCGGCATGTCCGTGCCGACCTGGCCGAGCTGGTCTCCCGCCGGAAGCGGGGGCGGACCACGCGGGAGGAGATCACCCTCTTCAAGTCCGTCGGCTTCGCCCTGGAAGATGCGGCCACCGCGCGCCTGGCTTATGATCGAGCCGTGGCGGCGAACGTCGGCACCGAGGTGGCGCTTTGAGCGAGTCCGGGCGCATCGTCCAGATCAGCGTCTCGCCGGGCGGTGTTCCCAAGCGCCCGGTCGAGTCGGCGGACGTCACGGCGGGCGGCGTGGCCGGCGATGCCCAGCGCGATCTCGAGCACCACGGTGGTCCCGACCGCGCGCTCTGCCTGTTCCCGATGGAGCTGATCCGCACGCTGCAGGCCGAGGGGCACCCCATCGCGCCCGGGCAGATCGGCGAGAACCTCACCGTGGAGGGGCTCGACTGGGACACGGTAGCGCCGGGAGTCCGCCTGCTCCTTGGCGAGGACGTCCTCGTGGAAGTCACCCGCTACACGAGCCCCTGCGGCAATATCCGCGCCGCGTTCACCGGGGGCAACTACGCGCGGGTCTCCCAGAAGCGGCACCCGGGCGCGAGCCGCGTCTACGCCCGCGTGCTCCGGACGGGAGCGATCCGTCGCGGCGACCCGGTCCGCCTCCTTCCGTGACGACGCGCGCCGTCGACGCCATCATCATCGGCGGAGGAATCACCGGCGTCTCCACCGCCTTCCAGCTCGCGGGGATGGGCCTCCGCCGGGTGCTCGTCCTCGAGAAAGCGTTCATCGGGGCGGGAGGCACCGGCCGATCCGTCGGGATCATTCGCCAGCTGTATCCCACGCGGGAGACCAGCGAGATGGTGCTCCGCTCGCTCGCCGTCTTCGAGCGGTTCGGGGAGGCGGTGGGTGGATCCTCCGGCTTCGTCCGCTCCGGCGTCCTCATCGGCGTCTCCCCCGCGATGCGCCCGACCCTCGAAAGGACCCTCGCCCTCCAGCGCGCCGTGGGCATCCGCGCCGAGATCGTCGAGCCCGCCGATCTCTCCCGCATCGAGCCCCGCATCGACCCCACCGGCCTCGGCGCCCTCCTCTGGGAGCCGGGCTCCGGCTACGGCGATCCGTCCGCGGTGACGGCGGGCTATGCCGAGGCGGCGCGGAAGCGCGGTGCCGTCATCGAGCAGGGCGTGGAGGTGATCGCCATCCGCGAGGCGAGCGGGCGGGTGACCGGCGTCGACACGGCGGCGGGCGACCGCATCGACGCGCCCGTCGTGATCAATGCCGCCGGCCTGTGGTCGCCGCGCGTGGCGCGCCTGGCCGGGCACGAGCTCCCGATCATCATCGGTCGCCACCCCGTGTTCATCGTCGAGCGTGACGCGGCTTTCGGCCCCGCGCACACGGTGTATCTCGACCTCGCCGGCGGCTCCTACGCGCGGCCCGAGACGGGCGGGCTCACCCTGACGGGCTCGCTCACCGACGACGAGACCGAGCATCCGATGGACGCCGACCTCCTGGGCAGCGAGGCGGGCTTCGACGAGGCCAGCGCCGTGCTCGCCCGGACCGCGCGTGCCATCCCCGCGCTGGCGGACTCGCGCTTCAGCCGCGGCTATGCCGGGGCCTTCGACATCACCCCGGACTGGATGCCGATCCTCGACGAGTCGCCCCTGTCCGGCTTCTACGTCGCGGCGGGGATGTCGGGGCACGGCTTCAAGCTGGCGCCCGCGGTGGGGGAGATGATGGCGGCGCTGGTCACGGGCGCGCGCCCGCCGGTTTCCCTGGCGCCCTTCCGGCGGGGACGATTCGACGGTGCGCGGCGGCTCGGCCACCTTCGTGTCCTCCTACCTCGGCGTCGGAGGCTGAGCGCTCTGACCCCACGCGTGCGGGCCTGGCTTCTCGCCACCGCGGCCTGTCTCTGCCTCGCGGAGATCTGGATCGAGGGGCTCTACTACTCGGGCTATCTGATTCCCACCGGGCGTCTCATCTGGCTCCTCAACGAGCTGGCTTTCCTCCTCTACTACATGCTCTTCGGCCTTCCCGCCGTCGCCCTCCTCACCGCGGCTCTCGCTGGCTCTGCCGGCAAGCGGCTCCTGGACTGGTTCGACCGCGCCGCCGAGCTGTCGCCCCGGGAGGTCGGCGGCCGCCGTCGGCTGCACTTCCGCGCTGACCTTCCTCCTGATCACCGTGGTCCGATACGGCCTCCTCAAGGACGCCGTCATCAGCGACGACGAGCATGCCTATGCCTTCATGGGGCAGATGTTTGCCTCCGGCCGGATCTACGTGCCCTCCCTGCCGCCGGCCCTCCGGCCCTTCCTCGATAACCAATTCATCGTGAACAACGGGAAGATGTACGGGATCTACTTCCCCGGGCATCCCGCCGCCCTCGCGATCGGCGAGCGCCTGCACGCCATGGCCTGGGTGCCGACGGTGTCGGCGACGCTCACCGTGCCCCTCGCGTTCGGCGTCGCGCGCCGTATCTTCGGCCTTCGCGCTGCCCTGCTGACCCTGCCGCTGCTCCTCGTCTCCCCGTACTTCCTCTTCCCCTCCGCCACCCTGCTCGCTCATTCGACGGCCGCCGTCCTGCTGATGACCTTCGTCTATGCGGTCCTCCGTCTCCGCGAGCGCCCGGACGCTCTCCGCTGGTGGATCGTCGGCGGCGTCGCGCTGAGCTGGGCGACCCTGACGCGCCCCTTCTCGGCGCCGATCTTCGCCGTGCCCTGGCTGGTGTGGCTCGGGCGCGGACCTCTGGCGGCGACGCACCGGCCGCGCGATGGCCGGCGTGGCCGTCTTCTGCCTCATCGGCGCCGGCGCGCTCGGGCTCCTCCTCGCCTACCAGAACGCGCTGTCGGGCTCCCCGTTCATCAGCGGCTACCAGACCTTCAGCCGCACGCACAACGTGAGCCTCATCGGCAACACACTGGAGGCAGCTCCCCCGCTCCCTCGATTCACGAGTTCATGTTCACCCTGGCCCGGATGAACTTCTGGCTGTTCGGCTGGCCCACGTCGCTCCTCCTCGTCCTCTTCTTCCGGCGGAATGCCGGCGGCCGCCGGTTGCTCACCAGCGTCGTCTATGTCCTCCTCCTCTACGGCGCGATCTCGGCCGGCAGCATCCATCCGGTGGGGCCCGTCCACTACGCGGAGCTCGCGGTGCCGCTCGTCATCCTCTCGGCGAGCGGCCTGGAGCGTCTGGTCGAGCTGGGCCGGGGCGGCGATCGCCTGGGCCGGGGCGGCGCGCGCTGCGGTGACGGTCCCCCTCGCCGCCACCCTCTGCGCCCTCGTGACCTTCTACCCCGTGTACGGCGCGCTCCCTGCGCGCCAGCGCGGACCTGACCCGTGCCCCTACGAGCTGCTCGCGGAGAGGGGCATCGACCGAGCCCTCGTCTTCGTCCACAGCTCTGCCCGCGCTCTACGTCTCGCCGTATTCCTGGGCCTACTACCGGCGGAACAACTCCCCCGACCTCACCGATCCGATCCTCTTCGTGAACTACCTCGGCCCGGAGAAGAACACGGAGCTGATGCGGCTCTTCCCGGATCGTCCCGCCTTCTCGATGGGAATGCAGGAGGGCAAGTTCGTCCTCCTGCCGGCACCCTAGGCGCGGACGCCGCCCTCGAGACGCAGACGAGGTTCGAAGGCAGGAGCGGCAGGCCGGAGGAGAGCAGTCGATTGTCTCCGATCGGCGGGGAATAGCGAGAGGAAGGTCGGTGCGTCCAGCAGGTTGAGGTTGTCCACGTCCGCGAAGTAGTCCTGCCCGAGGCGGCGGAGCATGGCGCGATAGCTCGCGTCGGGTAGCCAGTGCAACAGGGGCAGGAAGGTGTGCAACTCCACGGGGAAGCGCTTGTTCGGGGTGGTGAAGAGCACGCAGCGGGATACGCGGCAGACCTCGGCCACCAGGGCCCGCTGCTGGTCGCGCGGACCTCCGTGCTCAACTACCGCATTGCAGATGCCGTAGTCGAAGTAGCCAGTTGGCAGCGGGATGGAGCGGAGGTCCGCCTCCAGGAAGGTCAGGCCGGGAAACTCCTCGGCGAACCAGCTCGCCTCCTCGGCCTCGCGACCGATCACGGTGAGCCGGTCACGGTGCGGATAGAGCGTCTCGAAGAAGGTGTGCACAGGATGGTCGCGATGGCCGGACACGCCGAAGTCCGCCACGCGCGAATCCGGTCCGGGCGCACACTCCCGCATGAAGGTCTCGAAGATCCGGCGCCGCACACGGAAGGCGAGGTCGTTCTTCATCCGGTCCAGCGTTCCGAGCTCGGTGGAGTATTTGAGCGCCATCGGGGCGTCTAGAGCTGGGGCTTGGGGCGCCCGGGCGCAGCCGACATCGACATGTCCTCGGCCAGCCCATAGCACAATCCGTACGACCGGTACTTTTTTCGTACTGGCCCGCGTCAAACGTCTCACCGTACTCCGCTTCACAGGGGAAAAGCCACGGCCGCTCTCCTTCGATCCATACCACTAGCAGCGCCACGGCGATAACTGCCCCCGAGACCAGGGTCCACGGGAACCGTCGGCCGCGACCCTGTTCGGCGAGTGCCGGGCCCTCGGCCCACCCAGCCCCGCCCATCAGACCGTCCAGTGATACAGGTGGACGTCGAAGGGGAACAAGAACCGGGGTATCTTCAAGGCAGGACAGGCAAACACGGGGGGGATGGGCGTCAGGGTCGGCGCATGAAAACGGACGCGACGGAGCGTCGTGGAGCGTCCAAGGTGTGCCGCGGCAACGTTCACGAGCTGGCGCTCGCGCCAGAAGAAGATGTCCATGCTCGGCATGATCTTCCGGACAAAGTTCCATGTGGCGCACTGCGCCTGCCAGAGGGGCCACCAGGGAGACAGCTCGAAGATGAAGAGGCTCCCGCCCGGCTTGAGAACGCGCCCAAACTCGGCAAAGCCCCGAGCGACACGGCTCTCATTCTCCCGGCGGGTCTGGCCGCCAAAGTGATGGATGGCGTAGAGACTCACGATGGCGTCGACCGAACGGTCGGCCAGTGGCAGGTCAGCTGCCGACCCGTAGACCTTGATATCCACTTCCGTGTTTGCGCGCAGCGACTCGTAGGAGAGGTCGACGCCGATCAAGACCCATGGCTGCGCGCGTCGGTACGGAAGCGCCGGCCCACATCCGACGTCAACGACCACGGCTCCGGACGGGATTGCCGATTCGATGACTGTCGCTTGCTCGGTGTAGCAGCAGCGCCGGACTCCCGGCTCTGCCGAACCGTGCTCCATCACCTCATGCTTGTCGTCAAAGAACGACCCGCCGCGCTGTTCACGCATGACCGCGATCCCGTCGGCGATCGCGCCCGTGAATCCGCAGCCACCTCGCAAGCAGCGAATCTCCTCCGCAGTACCCACGGTGACTGCGCCGTGACAGCGCGGACAGGCCAGATGGCCTTCGATAGCGCGCGCCAGCGTCCCGGAGTCCTGGGCCGAAGTGAGCGGGTCCAAGCGGAAGCTCACGCCAACCACTTTGCGAAGTCGGTGATGAACTGATGCACCGCCTCGTCGGTCTTGGGATGGCTCACCATCTGGCGGAAGAACTTGGGCGGCACCGTGACGATGTCCGCGCCCGCCTGGAGGGCCTCGTTGATGTCGGCGATGTGGCGGATGCTGCCCACGATGATCTCGCAGGGAGACGTCGCGCTCCCGGAAGGTCGCCCGGACCTGCCGGACCACGGAGGCGGCGTCGTAGCCGATGTCGCGGATGCGGCCGTAGAAGAGGCTCACGTAGTTGGCGCCCGCCGCCGCCGCCATGACCGCCTGGTTGTAGGACATGCAGCAGGTGCAGTTGACCCGGATGCCGCGGCGCCGCAGCTCGCGGATCACCGCCAGCTCGTCCCAGCCCACCGGGATCTTCACGTTGATGTTCGCGGTAGTGGCCGAAGTGGCGCACGAAGTCCTCGGCCTGGCGTGATCATCTCCTCGCGCTTGGTGGAGAACACCTCCACGCTGAGCGGGATGTCGTAGCCGTAGCGCTGGACGAGCTCGATGATCTTCTTGATGTGCTCGCGGAAGTCGCCCTTCTCTTCCTTGGCCAGGATGGACGGATTGGTGGTGATCCCGGCCGGGAAGCCCCGGTCGAGCGCCTCCTCGATCTCGAGCAGGTTCGCCGAATCCACGAAGATCTTCATCGCATGTCCTCCCCGGACGGAGGGCCTACTCCGTCACCGTCCAGTAGTAGTCGCCGCTGTAGCCCGCTTCCGCGAACAGCCGGCGCCAGCCCTCCGGATCCGAGTAGGTGGCGGCGGTGAGCTGCCACCGCTCGAACTTCTCCCGCTGCTCCTCGGTGAGCCAGGAGTCGACCTGCACGTAGCGGTGCCGCCGGCCCACCCGCTCGATCTCGCGCAGGGCCCGGACACACGCCTCGCGCCCGAGATTGTGGATGGCATTGATCGAGAGCACGAGGTCGAAGGCGCCGTCGCGAAACGGCAGCCGCTCCGCCGAGCCCCGGACCAGGAACGCTCCGCACGTCCTCCATGGCATGCTCGAGGGCATAGGCCGAGACGTCGAGCCCCATCACGCAGATGCCCGGCACCACGCGGCGGAGATCGTGGAGGAGAAAGCCCTTGGCGCAGCCCACGTCGAGCACGCGCTGGCCGCCGGCCAGCCCGTAGTGGTCGCGGAGCCGCTCGGCGATGGGCACCCAGCGCCCGTCGTAGCGATAGCCCCCATAGCCCTGGCCGCGATCTCCATCGAAGTACTCCCGCCCGAATCGCTTCGCGACCTCGCGCTGGGCGGGCACCGCCGCCTCGCGGGAGGCGATGTCCCGGCTCGTCCGCGGATAGCGGTCGAGGAGATTGATCTCACGCATGCCCGAGCGCTCCGAAGGCGGACAGCGTGGCGCGCAGCCCCTCGTCGAAGGGCGTGAAGGCGAAGCCGGGCAGCGCGCGGGACAGCGCCGTCGGTGTCGAATCGGCGATGCGTGATCGCGCCGGCGCGGGGCGCATTGGCCACCGTCACCTCGTAGGGCACCAGCCGCCGGATCACCTTCACCACGTCGGCGAAGGATCGGCTCTCGCCGGTGGCGACATTGAGGAGCCCGGTGGCGCGCGCCCGGATGAGGCCGGCCATGAGCCCGGCCACGTCGTCGACGTAGACGTGGTCGCGCTCTTCCTCCCCTTGGCCGAAGATGCGCAGGCCGCGGTCGCGGGCGAGCGTGCGGGCGAAGGCATTGGGACCGTAGCCCCCATGGGGATCGCCCGGCCCATACACGCCGGTCACCCGCAGCGTGAGGAGGGGAAAGCCGGCCGCCCGGGCCGCGAGGTCCATCACCCGCTCGGCCGAGTACTTCCCCAGCGCGTAGTAGCCCCCCGGGCTCACCGGAGTGGATTCCGTGACCGGATTGACGTCGAAGCCGTAGACGGCGTCCGAGCTGACGTACACGCAGAGCCCCGGCGCCCGGCCCGAGAGATACTTCGCCAGATTGGTCGCCATGGCCACATTGGCCATGAAGGTCTCCGGCGTCTGCCCGCGATCCGGAGTCAACGCGGAAGCGAAGACGAGGGCACTGTCGGGGCCGAGCGCGCCGTCGAGCGCGACCAGCGCCTCGGGGCGCGTGAGGTCGAGGGTCTTCGACGTGTGAGGGACCACGGTGACGCGATCGCGCTCGAGCCGCGCGGTAAGGGCGCGGCCGATATGCCCGCTGGCGCCCAGCAGCACCACGCGCGCCGGCCAGGCGCTCATCGCCCGAGGCTCTCCCACTTCATCGCGGCCGCCTTGAGCCGGGGGTGCGACACGAGGCAATGCCACACCACCGCCTGGAAGGCCTCGGCATGGGCGGTGACCAGGTCCGGGCTCACCGTGGGGATGATGACGCAGGCATCGGCCACCTTCGCGGTGAAGCCGCCGTCACGGCCGACGATGCCCGCCACGCGCGCGCCCACCGCCTTGGCGTGCTCGAGCGCCCGCACCAGGTTGGTGCTGACCCCGCGCTCCGCGTCCCCGCCCCCCACCGAGAAGACGAGGATCGCGTCCCGGCCGGAGAGGCGGCTGCCCTTGAGCCAGTTGGCGAACGAGGTATCCCAGCCGTCGTCGTTGATGCGGGCGGTCAGCTCGGACACGTTGTCGGTGGGCGCGTATGCCTCGAAGCCCGCGATCTTGCGGAAGTCGTTGACCGCATGCGACGCGTTCCCCGCGCTCCCGCCTACTCCCAAGATGAAGAGGCGGCCGCCCCCGTCGCGCACCCGGACCAGGAGGTCGACCACGCGAGCCACCGCGGCCTGGTCGATGGCGGCGGCGACGCGCCCGGCTTCAGCGAGATAGCGGGCGATGAAGTCCATGGGTGCTCTCGGCGCGCGCCAGCACGGCGTCGACGGCCTCGGTGAGGCTCGACACGCGCGCATCAGCGACGGTGCAGTCGCTGTAGGGACGGTCGAGCAGGACGGAGTAGCAGCCCACCGCGCGGCCGGCGTCGATGTCGCGCCAGCGGTCGCCCACCACGAAGGAGGCGAGGAGGTCGATTCCCCACTTGGCCGCCGCCGCGTGGAGCATGCCGGGGCGCGGCTTCCGGCACGCGCAATCCGCCCCGTCGTCGTGGGGGCACACGAAGATGTCGGTCACGTCGACCGCGGCCCGCAGCCGCTCGTGCATGCGGCCGAGCGTGGTCGCGCTCAGCGCCCCGCGCGCCATCTCGGGCTGGTTGGTGAAGACGATGGGCAGGAAGCCCGCCGACCGCAGCCGCGCCACCTGGGGGCCGGCGTCCGCGCAGAGGTGGAACTCGTCGAGGGTGAGCGCGGCGAAGGCCCGGCCCTCGCGCACGAGGGTCTCCACCAGCACCCCGTCGCGATCGAGGAACACGGCCCGGCGGCCTCACGGCGTCACCGCGCCCCTCCCCGGCGCGCGTCCCATGCTCAGGTACTCGACGCCGTCGAGATCGGTACGGCGCGGGTCCACCACGCCGACGCAGTCGATCACCAGGGGCCGGCGCATGGCCTTGAACGCGTCGCGCGGGGTCGCGGCGAACTCGTCCCAGTCGGTGAGGATGAGGAGGCAGTCCGCGCCGGCCAGGGTCGCCTCGCGATTTGGCAGCACCGTCGCCGCCCCGCTCGATCTCCGGCGCCCCCACGAGGGGATCGTAGGCGCGGATCTCGGCGCGGCCCCGCAGGTCGCCGATCACCCGCAGCGCCATGGAGTTCTTGGTCGAGCGCGTGTCCTTCTTGTAGGCGAGCCCCCACACCGCGATCACCGGCGGCCGGGGCTCGGCGAGCACGCGCCGCTCGAGCTGCCGCTGCACCCAGCGATAGCGGCGGGCATTGTACTGGATCAGGGTCTCGATGTAGGCGGCGTCCACTCCGTGCGCCGCGCAGAGCTCGCGCAGCGTGACCAGGTCGCGCTCCAGGTTGCCGCCGGCGACGCCGAGACTGGGCCGGATATAGGCGGCGGGGCCGATCCGCCGGTCCAGGCGCAGGGCGGGCACCATCTCGGACCAGTCCGCGCCCACCTCCTCGCAGAGGTCGGCGAGCGTGTTCGCGTAGGTCACCGCCCCGAAGAGGTAGAGGTTGATCGCGGTCTTGGTCGAGCTCGGCGCTCTCGTAGCGCATGGGCAGGATCGGGCAGCCGAAGCGCGCGAGGCCCTCGGCCAGCTCGGTGGGGAGCGGCCGCGCGGGGTCCGCCGCGCCCACGATGATGCGCTCCGGCTCGAGAAAGCGCTGGACGCGCGCTCCCGAAGATGAGCGTCTCCACCCAGTAGTAGAGCGCGGATCCCGAGGCCGGGCCGCCGGGCCTCGATGCGGGCTCCCAGATGCGCGGGTGAACCCCGGCGGCACCTGGCTCATCAGCGCCAGCACCGCTCCCGGGCGGAGATGCGGGATGGCCGCGTCGATCAGCCGGAGCACCGCGGAGGTGTCGCTGCCGTTGGCCTCATCTGTGGGCACGTCGCGAGAGACGATGACCAGCGGGCATTCCGCGAGCGCGGCGGGATCGGTGGTGAACCGCATCCGGTCGCGGGCGCCCGCGAACGCCTCCGCGAGACCGGGCTCGTGCACCGGCATCTCTCCGCGCCCGAGCCGCTCCACCGGCTCCTTGTCCAGGTCCACGCCGATGACGCGGGAGCCGAGCGAGGCCCAGCCGATGCCGGAGACGATGCCCAGATGCGACAGGCCCAGGAAGCCGGTGAGCCGCCGTCACGGCTCGCCCTCCAGCCGGGCGGCCGCGGCGGCGTGGATGGTGCGCGAGAGCCAGAGGTCGTTGTCGCGCGACGTCTTCCGCGCGGCGACGAGCTCCTCGAAGTGGAGGATATCGCCGGCCCACGTCTGGTCCGGGCCGGGGATGACCTCGCGCGTCTCGTCGGGCACGCCGCTGGGGAGCTTGCGGCGCCGCACAATGAGCTCGCTGCCGCCCCACTTGGTGAGCCCGTCCATCTCGAGTGCCCCGCGGTCGCCGATCACCTCGATGCGCCATCGGTTCTTCCACGCCAGGAAGCTGCACTCGATGACCACCGCGCGATCGGCGGTGGCGAGAATGCAGTGGTCGAGGCCTTTGAGCTCGTGGCCGCGGCGTTCCCAGACCCGGAACTCGTCGCCGAACCGCCCGAAGACGAAGCCGGCGAGGTCGATGAGGTGGCTCGCCATGTCCTCCAGGATGCCCAGGCGGCTGTCGCGCCAGGTTCCCGCGATGCTGCCCGCGGTGCCGTTGCCGTAGAACATGCGCACCCGGTACACCCGCCCCACCGCGCCCGCGTCGAGCGTGCCGCTTGAGCGCGATCACGTGCGGCTCGAAGCGGAAGTTGTACGAAGTGTACCAGATGGCCTTCCCCGCCTCCGCGTGCCGGGCCGAGCGCGTCCGCCGACTCCGCGTCGAGGACGAGCGGCTTCTCCACCAGCGCGTGCTTGCCGCGGGAGAGGAAGTATTCCAGGAGAGGGAGCTTCACGTCGTTGGGCACCGCGAGGACGGCGGCATCGTAGCGGTCCGAGCGGGCAGTCCTCGGGGCGGCGGAAGTCGGCGGCGGCGTTGAAGGGGTCGATGGTGGCCACGCAGCGGTCGCCGAGCACGGCCCGCCGCTTGCCCCCGATATTCCCGAGGCCGACCACCACGTACCTCATTCCCCGTCCCTCATCCGAAGTGCGCGCGCTTCTCGAGCCGCGCGATCCTCTCCTCCACCTCGGCGGGCGCCACCGGGCGATTGCCCTGGTACTCGCAGGCCAGCGCCGCCGCCACCGAGCCCAGGATGGAGGCGACGCACGATGTCGCCGGTGGCGGCCAGCCCCAGCGACGAGTACGCGAGGAGGGCGTCGCCCGCGCCCACCGGATCCACGAGGGTGTCCACCACGCTGTCCACGGTGAAGAACTCGCGGGGCATGTGGCCGGGCGTCCGGTAGCCGAGGATGCCCCGCTCGCCCAGCTTGAGGATCAGATGCTTGCAGTGCGCGAGCCGGAACAGCTGCAGCGCCAGCGGCCGCACCACCGAGTCCTGGTCGCCCAGCGCGAAGCGCGCCTCCCGCTCGTTGGGCGTGATGAGGTCGAAGTCGGTGAACTCGAGGATATTACCCCACCGGTTCGAGACCTGGCTGTCCGCGACCTTCAGCGTCCCGCCGGGGATGCCGCTCGCGCAGGAGCCGGATGCTCTTCCGGTTGAAGATGCCGTGGCGGAAGTCGCTGAAGATCACCACGTCCGCCGGGCTCGCGGCGAGCGACTCCGCCAGCGCCCGGAGCGCCCGGTCCGAGATCGCGCGGTTGTCCACCCGGTCGACCTGGAGCATCTTGTAGCCGTCGGCGATGAAGCGCTCCTTCTGGGTGGTGGGGCGCGTGCGGTCCACGTAGGCGTGCACGGTGATGCCCGCCTTGCGCAGGTCCTCCAGCACGAAGTCCTTCACCGAGTCGTTCCCCAGCACGGTGGAGAAGGACACGTCGCCGCCGGCCGCCTTGACGTGCTTGGCCACCACCGCCGCGCCGCCCGCGAAGACCTCGGTCCGCTCGTGCTTGACGCTGAAGGTGGGCGACTTCGCGGTGGCGCCCAGCAGCGAGCAGTGGCTGTAGCTGTCCACGATGGTGTCGCCCACGACGTGGACCCGCACCCCCCGCATGGTGGCGAGCGCCTCGCGCAGCCGGTCGAAGCCGAAGCCCTCCGACTCCATGAGGGCGAGCAGCTTCTCCACGCCGAGCTTCGGCGGCGAGGACTCGATCAGCCGCGACGAGGAGTAGACGACGTCGCCCGGGGTGAACACGATCTCGCCGCCGTAGCTCTCGAGGGTGTCGATCTCCTCCTGGGTCCGCGGGGGAACGCCCTCGGAGAAGTACTCGTAGCCCTTGGCGAAGAAGTCGGGCTGCAGGTACTTGATGTGCTCGATGGGGGTGGCGTTGGGGTCGATGATGACGAAGTCGACCATCTCGAGCGCGGCGAGGTTGGCCGCCCGCAGATCCTCGGGCACGTAGGGGCGGAAGTCCGCCTTGGTGGCGTGCACGTCGGCGGTGAGGCTGGCGATGAGGAGATCGGCCTTGTCCTTGGCGTACATGAGGTGGCGGAGATGGCCGGGATGGACGATGTCGAACATCCCGTGGCACATGATCACCGTCTTCGCGCGCGGACGCGGGCCGATGGCCACCCCCAGCTCTTCCAGCGTCTTGATCTTGGCGCGGTAGTCGGGCTTCATCGCGCCAGGTGCTGGAACCAGACGCGCGTGGCCGCCTCGATCTTCTCGGGCGTCCACAGCGGCGCGGTGCGCCAGTCCTCGATGTGCCGGAGCATGGAGGCCACCCCCTGCGGGAAGGACACCGTGGGGGTCCACCCCAGGTGCCGCTGGATCTTGGTCACGTCCGCCCACGTGCAGTCGGGCTCGCCCGGACGCTTGGGGAGACGCACGACCTCGCCCTCCATCAGCTCGACCAGGCGGTTGACCGTGGGGGGCGTGCCGCCGCCGCCGAGGTTGTAGATCTCGCCCTTGCGGTCCGACTCCGCCGCCTGCAGATAGGCGCGGGCCACGTCGGTGACGTAGACGAAGTCGCGCTGCTGAGTTCCGTCGCCCACCACGGTGAACGGCTTGCCGTGGAGCTTCTGGGCGAGGAAGACTCCGAACACCGCGCCGTAGGCGCCGGTGGTCTTCACGCGGGGCCCATACACGTTGAACATCCGGATCGAGATCACCGGCAGCCCGTAGACCTGGCCCCAGTGGAGTGCCGCGCACTCGCCGAGATACTTGCTCAGGGCATAGGGATACTCGGGCTTGATGGCGGCCGCCTCGGTGGTGGGCAGCTCGGCGGCGAGGCCATAGCACGAGGACGAAGCGGCGTACACGAGCTTGCGCACGCGGGCGTGCCGAGCCGCTTCCAGCACCGCGAGCGTGCCGTTGACGTTGGCCCGCATGTAGTCCAGCGGGCGCTCGATGGACGGTACGATGTCGCCGATGCCGCCGAAGTGGAAGACGTAGTCCACCCCCTTGAAGAGCGGGGAGTCGGGGGGGAGCGTGACCATGTCCACGGGGCCGTCGAACCGCACCCGGGGGTTGCCGCGGTGCTGCGCGAGGTTCTCCTCACGGCCGCCCACGAGGTTGTCGATCACGGCCACCTCGAAGCCCCGGTCCACCAGGAGGTCCACCACATGGCTCCCGATGAACCCGGCCCCTCCGGTGACGACGGCGCGCGGCATCGCTCAGGCCAGGCCCGAAGCCTGGATGGTCTTGACGTTGTAGTAGCGGATGTCGTCCTTCGGATTGGGGACCTTGCCCGCGCGGAAGGCCGCACACAGGTCTCGGACAGCGTCCTCGATCGTCCGCTGGGGCGTCCAGCCGAGCTCGCGCTTGATCTTGTCCGACGACACGTGGTACGAGCGCAGGTCGTTGCTCGGCGAGGTCTCCACCGTGATGGGGGCCAGCTCCGGCATCTCCTGCTCCACGATCGTGCGCACGATCTCGCCCAGCTGCGCCACGGTGTGGTTCTGGTACGCCGCGTTGAAGGTCTTCCCCGCGATCATGTCCGCCGGCGTGGACAGGAGCTCCACGTAGAGATCGGTGATGTCCTCGATGTGGATGTTCGGCCGCTTCTGGGTGCCGCCGAAGATGGTGATCCGCCGCTGGGTCACCGCCAGACTGGTGAGGATGTTCACGGTGAGGTCCAGCCGCAGCCGCGGCGAGTATCCGCACACGGTGGCCGGCCGGATGATGACGGTGGTGAAGGTGGGGACCTGGTAGCGGAGCAGGATGGGCTCGCACATGCCCTTGTACTTGTTGTAGTCGGTCAGCGGGACGAGCGGGTGGTCCTCGGTGACGTCGGGCGCGTCGCTCACCCCGTACACGCTCGAGGTAGACGCGTAGATGAACCGCCGCACACCCACCTGCCGCGACTCCGCCACCAGCGGCTCGAAGCAGTCGTAGTTGATGGAGCGGCTCAGCGTCGGGATTCAGCTCGAAGCTCGGGTCGTTCGAGATGCAGGCGAGGTGGATGACCGCGTCCACGTCCCGGAGGCTCTTCTTGACCGCCGCCGCATTGCGCAAGTCGCCCTTGACCAGCTCCAGCTTCGGATGCGGTGGCAGCACGTCCTCGCCGAAGAGGAAGAGATCGATCACGCGGACCCGGAACCCCCGGGCCAGGAGCTTCGGCACCAGGACGGCGCCGACGTACCCGCCGCCTCCGGTGACCAGCACTGTCTTCCCGTCGCTTGCCATCTCAGGCTCCCCGCGCCACGGACTCTCGCTTGACGTAGATCGCCCACCATACCCGGGCGATGGTCCGCAGCGCCTTCAGGATGTTCGTGATCGACACGGCCTTCGATCGGCCATGGGCCCGCTCCACGTGGGTGAGGCCCACCTCCACGCTGCTATGGCCGGCATGGAGCGCATGGATCAGCATCTGGGTCAGGAAGTAGAACCCGCCCTCCGTCTTGGGGAGCGCACGGGCCAGCGCGATCGGATAGATGCACGGTCCCTGGTAGTAGCGCATCTGGAGGCCGAAGAGCACGTTCACCAGCCCGGTGGAGGCCCAGGTCAGGAAGCGGCGGTGGAGCTGGCGGGCCCGCGGATTCTGGTGATAGGGCGCCACGATGTCCGCGCGCCCGACCGCGGCGAGGATGTCCCGCACCGACCCGCGGTCGATCTCGCCGTCGCCGGCAAGAAAGCTGAAGTGGTCCAGCTTCGCCTCGTCCAGCGCACGCTCGTAGGCGGCGGCGATGCCCAGGTTGCGCGGCTGGTGCAAGGCGCGCACCCGCGGATTCTCCTGAGCCAGCCGATCGGCCAGCTCGCGCGTCCCGTCCGTGCTGCCATCGTTCACGACGAGGATCTCGTACTCCGCCAGCACGCCGTCCGCGGCCCATACGATGTCGGCCACCGCCCGCTCGAGATTGTCCACCTCGTTGAAGGCGGGCAGGAACACCGAGACGCGTCGCAGGGGCTCCATGTCAGTAGGGCCCCGCGAACGTGGCCTGCACGTCGGCCACGCCCTTCCCCGCCGACGTGCCCGCCTTGAGCACCTCGAGACAGGCCCGGGCGATGGTGAGCGGGTTCGGATGGAAGGCGTCCTCCAGCGGCCGGGAGACCGGCGCGGGGGAGTCCGGCGGCGTCACCCGGCGCACCGGCGCCTTCAGGTACGGGAAGGCCTTCTCCGCCGCCACCGCCGCCACCTCGGCGGACACGCCGCAGAGCGCCCAGCTCGTGTCGGCGACGACAAGCCGCCCGGTTTTTCTCAAGGACCGGACGATGATCTCGTCGTCGAGGGGCCGGATGCTGCGGAGGTCGATGACCTCCGCGTCCACGCCCTGCTCGGCGAGGAGCTTGGCCGCGCGGAGGGCCTCATAGGCCATGAGCGAGACGCCGACGATGGTGATGTCCTTGCCCGCCCGCGTCACCGCGCCCTTGCCGAAGGGGATGGGCTCGAGCCCCTCGGGCACCTCACCCTCGAGCTCGTACAGCGCGCGGTTCTCCAGCAGCACCACCGGCCCCGTGCCCTGCAGCGCGCTCACCAGGAGCCCCTTGGCGTCGGCGGGCGTCGCCGGCGTCGCCACGTAGAGGCCGGGGAAATGGGCGAAGGTCGCCTGGAGGCTCTGGGAGTGCGTGGCCCCCTGGCCCCAGCCGCGGCCCACGATGCCGCGCAGCACGATCGGCACGCCGGACCCGTTCGCGAACATGTAGCGCCACTTGGCGGCGAGGTTCGCGAGCTGATCCATGCAGAGGAACATGAAGTCGTTCCGCGGGTGCACGACGAGGGGCCGCTTGCCCATGGCGGCCGCGCCGATGGCGATGCCGGTCATGGCGTTCTCGCCGTTGGGGATGTCGAAGACGCGGGCGTCGCCGAAGCGGCGGTGCGCCTCGAACGTGGTCCCGAAGATGCCCTTGAAGTCGTCGACCCCGATGCCGGCCACGAAGATGCTGGGATCGGCCTCCATGCACTGGACCGTGGCCTCGCTGATCGCCGCCCCGTAGCTGAGTCGTCGCATGCGGCGCTCCTAGTACGTGCCCAGCGTGAGGTCTTCGACCGCCGGGAAGGGCGCCGCCTTGGCGGCAACCACCGCGCGATCCACCTCGGCCTGGCTGGCGCGCGTCATGGCCTCGACCTCCGCGGGGGTGCAGGCCCCGGTGCGGACCAGCCGCGTGGTGGCCCGCTCGATCGGGCAGCGCGCGATCCACGAATCCACTTCCGCCTTGCTGCGGTAGCCCTTGTCGTAGTCCCAGAGCGGCCCCACGTGCTCGCGCCAGCGATACGTCGTGCACTCGAGAAAGGCCGGACCCGCGCCGGTCCGACAGGCCGCCACCGCCTCGCGGGCGGCCTCGTACACCGCGAAGACATCGTTGCCGTCGACCAAGCACGAGGACAGGCCGTAGGAGGCGGCGCGCGCGTGGATGGAGACGCCGGCCGGCTGGCGCACGTCCAGGCGCGTATGGGTCGAGTAGCCGTTGTTCTCGCACACGAAGAGCACGGGGAGCTTCTTCACCACTGCGAAGTTGAGCGTCTCGTGGAAGATGCCCTCCTCCACGGTGCCGTCACCGAAGAAGGTCACTGCCACGCGGTCCTGCCCGTCCATGGTGAAGGCCAGCGCCGAGCCCGCCGCCACCGCCATGGTCTGGCCCAGGATGGCCGACGACGCGATGACCCCGGCGTCGAGGTCCGACAGGTGCACCGAGCCGCCGCGGCCACGCGCGGAGCCCGTCTCCTTGCCGTAGAGCTCCGCCACCATCGCGTCGAGGTCGCCGCCCTTGGCGAGGTAGTGCGCGTGGCAGCGATGGCCGCTGTAGACGGCGTCGGTGCGACGAAGCGCAGCGCACACGCCCACCGCCACGGCCTCCTGGCCGATGGAGAAGTGCGTCGGCGTCCGCATTTCCTGGGCCGGGTACAGCTCGGCGAGCGTCTCTTCCGTCCGCCGGATACGGATCATCTCTCGGAGTAGGTGCCGCTCGACTTCCATGGTCATCGTCCTCGTCCTGACTTCCTGGCTTTGAGCGGCATGCCGATGGCCAGCCGTCCGGCGTCAGCCGGATGGCATTCTTGGTCACAACGAGCCCGTCCGGGGCCTCCGGAGAGGGCCACCCAGCTCCGGGTCAACCATCAAGAAGCCCGCCACGTCGCTAGTTTAGCACCCGCCCCGGACCGGAGACGGCAAACCCCGCGTCCGGCCCGGGGCACACGAGGAGAGGCTGCAGGAGCTATGCCAGGGCCCTCGACAGGAGAGCGAAGTTGGGGCACAGTCTCCCCACACCGGAGCTGAGCCAGAGCTGACCCAGAGCCCCGAAGGAGCCGGCCCCATGAGCGATTCCTCCGTCTTTTCCCGCCGCACGCCGGGCACCCGGCATCCCGAGATCGTCCGGGGCGAGGGGTCCTATCTCTACGATCGTGACGGCAAGAAGTATCTCGACGCGGCCGGCGGCGCGCTGGTCGTCTCGGTGGGGCATGGGGTGCCGGAGATCGCGGACGCCGCGCGCGAGCAGCTGGGGCGCCTCGCCTACGTGCACGGCTCCGAGTTCACCTCACCTGCCGTCGAGACCCTGGCGCGTGAGATGGCCCGGCGCGTGCCGATGGACGACGCGCGGCTGTACCTGGTGTCGGGGGGCAGCGAAGCCACCGAGACCGCCATCAAGCTGGCGCGAACCGTCCAGCTCGCCCGCGGCGCCGCCGGGCGCTACAAGGTGATCTATCGCTGGCCGTCCTATCACGGCGCCTCGCTGGGCGCGCTGGCCGTCTCCGGCCGGCCCCGACTGCGCGGCCAGTTCGCGCCCATGCTGACCGCCTATCCCCATGTGCCCGCGCCGTATCCGTACCGGTGCACCCTGCGCGGCTGCGGGGAGGTCTGCTCCCTCGCCTGCGCGGAGGCGCTCGACGCCCTCATCCGCGCCGAGGGGCCGGACTCGGTGTCCGCCTTCATCGCGGAGCCGGTGGTGGGCGCCTCCGCGGGCGCCGTCGTGCCTCCACCCGGCTACTACGAGACGGTGCGCGAGATCTGTGACCGTCACGGCGTGCTCTTCATCGCCGACGAGGTGATGAGCGGGATGGGCCGCACCGGCCGGTGGTTCGGCATCGAGCACTGGCCCGGCGTCCGGCCCGACATCGTCACCTGCGGCAAGGGCGTGACCAGCGGCTATGTCCCGGGCGGCGCGGTGCTCGTGCGCGGCGAGCTGGCGGACGCGGTGAACCGGGCCGGCGGCTTCCCGCACGGCTTCACCTACAGCCATCATCCGGTGGTGGCGGCGGTGGGACTCGCGGTGCTCAACTACGTGGAGAAGCACGATCTCGTCGCGCGCGCGGCGGCGGCCGGGGCCAAGCTCCTCAAGCGGCTGGATGGGCTGCTCGACCTCCCCGCGGTGGGCGAGGTGCGGGGACGGGGCCTGCTCACCGCGGTGGAGATCGTCGCCGACCGCGAACGCCGGGAGTCGTATCCGGGCGGGGAGAAGATGGCCGAGCGCATCCAGCACGAGGCGATGCGCCGGGGCGTCGTGGTGTATGCCTCCGGCGGCCAGGACCGCGGCCAGGGTGACCTCCTTCTGCTGGGGCCGCCCTTCACCATCAGCGACGCGGAGATCGAGGAGGCCGTCGGCACGCTCGGCGATGCCATCTCCGCGGTCACTCGCGCCTGAGGAGCGCCATGGACGATTCCGCCGCTCCCGAGACCATCGGCGTCGCGCAGGTCTTCGATCTCCACGCCCTCAAGGCCTTCGCGCCCGACCGGCGCGTGCGCAGGATGCTCTTCAAGACCGATCAGCTCTGGTCGGAGATCGCCTGCTATGAGCCGGGCCAGTCCACCGTCATGCACCAGCATCCCCGCGAGGAGGAGGCGATCTACGTCCTCGAGGGGCGCGCGAACATGAGCATCGACGGACACGAAGTGGTCGTCCCCGCCGGCGCCATCGTCAAGTTCCCCGCCGCGGTGCCCCACGATGTCCGCAACCTGGGGACCGAGCGCTGCGTGATCATGTTCCTCAAGGTCAACCCCAAGGTGCTCAAGCACCCTTGACTTGGGCGCGGCCGGATCCGTATCGTCGGACCAGCCGTGACCGCCACCGAGTGAGCGAGAGGAGAGCCTCCATGAGCAGCGCGACCCCGTTTCGCACCCAGCTCGAGGACGCCGTGAATGCCCGCCATAGTCGCATCAATCCCTTCACCGAGAAGTGGGTCAATGGCGAGCTGACTCGTGCCCAGCTCGGCGCCTGGGTCTGCCAGCATTACCAGTACGTGTCGCAGTTCGCGCGCTGGTGCGCCACCATCTACGGCAACTGCCCGGATTCGGACGCGCGCGACTTCCTGCTCGAGAACATCATCGAGGAGGAATCCGGCACCAAGCACGTGGACCTCCTCATCCGCTTCGGCGAGGCCTGCGGGGTGAGCCGCGCCGAGGTCGAGCGTACGCGCCAGCTTCCCAGCACCCGCGGGCTCACCGCCTGGTGCTACGAGACGTCCCGGAAGCCCTTCCATCTGGCGGCGGCCGGACTCCTGGTGGGGCTCGAGTCCCAGGTCCCCGGCATCTACAAGCGCAATCTCCCTCCGCTCCGCACGCATTACGGCTTCACCGATCACGAGGTGGAATTCTTCGCCATCCACATCGACGCGGACGAGGTGCATGGCGAGCGCGGCTATCAGATCGTGGAGCGCCACTGCCCCACCCCCGAGCGGCAGGCCGACGCCACCGATACCGTCCGCCAGGCCACCGAGATGCGCTGGCAGTACATGAGCGGCCTTCACCGCGCGTTTGTCCTGAAGGACGACCTCTAGGCGTGACCGGGGCCCGGGAAGTCCGGGTCGCCGCCCTCGCGGACCTCGCCGCCGGAGCCCTCCGGCCGGTGGAAGTCGACGGCACCCGCATCGTGCTGGTCCGCGTGGGGGACGCCGTGCACGCCTGTGGTGGCGTGTGTCCCCACCGCGGGGGATGGCTCAGCGAGGGCAAGCTCTCCGGCATGCGGCTGGCCTGCCCGCTGCACGGCTGGATCTTCGACATCCGCAGCGGCCAGTGCCTCTTCCCGGGACGCGGCGCCCGCGTGTCGTCCTATCGTGTCCGCATCGATGGCGACAGTGTCTTCGTGGAGGTACCCGCGCCATGATCACCGTGAAGCGGCTCACCCTCGAGGACGCCAAGGTGCTGCTCGCGGCGGCCGAGGCCAAGGCCCGCGAGATCAACGTGACCGAGACCATCTGCGTCTGCGACGACGGTGGGCACCCCATCGCGCTGCACCGGATGACGGGAGCCCGGCTCACCGGAGTCGAGATCGCCATCGCCAAGGCCTTCACCGCGGCCGGCCACCGGCGCCCCACCCACCGCTTCAACGAGCCGCCGGCGGGCCCCGCGCTCCCCGGCAATGAAGCCTTCGGCATCCATGCCATGCACCCGGGCAAGTTCGCCATCTTCGTGGGCGGCTTCCCCATCGAGGTGGACGGCGAGGTGGTCGGCGGCATCGGGGTGAGCGGGGGCAACGGCGAGCAGGACATCGCGGTCGCCACCGCCGCGCTGGGGGCCTTTCAGGCCTCGCTCAAGCCCCGGCCATGACGGGAAAGGCCCAGTGCCTCCCCCGCGCCGCTACGAAGCAGTCCGGCAAAGATTGGTGGCGGCCCGCCCGCCCCGTATGATGGCGGCGTGAGCGTCCTGACCCGAGTTTGGAACGCGATACGCCGTCCCCGGCGGACGGTCTCGAGCGTGGAGCTGCTCCAGCGCGCGGAGCGCTGCCGGCGCGAGGGCCGCTTCGAGGAGGGGGCCGCGCTGGTTCGCGAGGCGCTCGGCCGGGAGCCGCGCAGCACCCTGGCCCATCTCCTCGCCGGGTATCTCCATGCCGCTCTCCGCGATCCCCAGGCCGCCGGCGCCGCCTTCCGCGCCGCCCTGGCGCTGGACCCCGAGCACCCGCGCGCCATGCTGGGGCTGGCCCGGATCGCCCTCGAGGGGGGCGATGCCGGGGCCTGCCGGCAGCTCCTGGAACGCTCGCTCCGGGTCTACCCGGACTTCCCCGAGGCCCATGCGCTGCTCGACGCGGTGGGCGCGGTGCCCAGTGTCTCGGCGCCGGAGACGCCCACCGCCGCCCCCGCCATGGCGCGGCTCAGCCTGGTGCCCCGGCCCGAGGGCAGCCGGGAGTGCTTCCTGATGCACCCCGACGGAAGCCTGGTCTTCGCGCATCCCGCCACCGCGACGCGTGAGGCCCTCGGCGCCCACCTCGCGCGCGTGGTGAGTCTGGCCGGCGCCACGCTCGCCCGCGCCGGGCTCGGACCGCTGCGGCACGGCGCGGTGGCCGCCAATCCCGGCACCACCTTTGTCGAGGCCGACGCGCGCCTCATCCTCGCGCTCACCCTCCCCCCGGAGGTGCCGGTGGCCGAGGGCCAGCGGCAGGCCACCGAGCTGTGGAAGCGCTTTGTTGCGGCGGGGGCCGCTTGACCTCGGAGGCCCGGGCCCCCGCCGGGGTCCCGCCGGGAGGGGTGCCCTCACGCGCGGCCGCCGTCCGCAGCATCCTGGGCGAGGTGGCCAAGATTGCCGGGGTCCGGGGCGGACTCCTCATCGCCTCCGACGGCTTCGTGATCGCGTCGACGCTGCCCGCCGAGGTCGCGGTGGATCCCCTGGCCGCGCTCGCCACCACCCTGGGCCGTGAGCTGGAGCTCGGCACCGGTCGGTTGAATCGGGGCAGCTTCTCGAGCGCCTTCTTCTCGGCGGACGAGGGCAGCGTCTTTCTCGGGCCGAGCCCGCTCGGATTCGTGCTCGTGCTGATGGAGCGCGGTGGCGAGCTGGGGACGGTACGCGGAGAGTTCCGGAAGGCGCTGGATACCCTGCATGCCGCCTGGCGCGCGGGCGATCACACCGGCAGCAAGCTCTAGCGCGAGCTAGCTGACGGTCACCCGGAGGACTTCCTCGACGGTGGTGACCCCCTCGAGGACCTTCTGTAGTGCGTTCTGGCGGAGGGTCTTCATGCCCTGGCTGAGCGCCATCTCCCGGATGTCGGCGGTGGGCGCATTGTGCAGCATCAAGTCCCGCAGCTCTTCCGTGATCGGCATGACTTCGTAGATGGCCACGCGACCTTTCATGCCCGTGAAGCTGCAGGCCGGGCACCCCTTGCCCTTGTAGAGCTGGACTTTGCCCAGGCCCTGGAGGACATGGCCGTAGGGGACCAGAGTCTCCTCGTCGGCGTCGTAGGGCTGCTTGCAGTCCTTGCAGATCTTCCGGCCCAGCCGCTGGGCCAGGATGAGGGTCAGCGCGGAGGAGACCAGGAAGGGCGGGATGCCCATGTCGAGCAGCCGCGCCACCGTGGACGGGCAGTCGTTGGTATGGAGCGTGGTGAGCACGAGGTGGCCGGTGAGGGCGGCGCGGATGCCGATCTGCGCCGTCTCGAGGTCGCGCGTCTCGCCGACCAGGATGATGTCGGGGTCCTGGCGGAGGAATGAGCGCAAGGCGGCGGCGAACGTCCGCCCGATCCCCTCGTTGACCTGCACCTGATTGACGCCCTTGAGGTTGTACTCGACCGGATCCTCGGCGGTCATGATGTTCACGTCGGGGGAGTTGATGGTGTGGATGGCCGAGTAGAGCGTGGTGGTCTTGCCCGATCCGGTCGGCCCCGTGATGAGGATCATGCCGTAGGGCTGATGGATGGCCCGCGTGAACTGCTCCAGGCTCCAGGGATCGAAGCCGAGCAACGCGAGGTCGAGCTGGAGCGCGTCCTTGTCCAGGATGCGCATGACGGTCTTCTCGCCGAAGATGGTCGGCAGGGTCGACACGCGGAAGTCGATCTCGCGCTGGTTGTAGCGCAGCTTGATGCGGCCGTCCTGAGGCAGCCGCCGCTCGGCGATGTCGAGATTCGACATGATCTTCACGCGGGACGTGAGCGCCGCCTCCAGCCGCTTGGGCGGGGTCATGATCTCGTGCAGCACGCCGTCGACGCGGAAGCGCACCCGGAAGACCTTCTCGTAGGGCTCGAGGTGGATGTCGGAGGCGCCGCGGCGGATGGCGTCCACCAGGATCATGTTGATGAGCCGGACCACCGGGGCCTCGTCCGCCGACTCCTTCAGCTCGAAGATGTCGGCCTTGGCCCACTGTTCCTCCTCGCCTTCGACGACCTCGACGTCGCCCCCGGCCGCGGCCATCTCCGAGAGCACCTCGGCGAGGCCGCCGGTCTGGGCCTCGTACAGCCGCTCGATGGCCTGGCGAATGGCCCCCTGGGAGGCCACCACCGGCACCACGGTGAGGCCGGTCATGAACGCGACATCGTCAAGCGCGAAGACATTGGTGGGATCGGCCATGGCCAGGATGAGCGAGTTCTCCGTCCGCTTGATCGGCAGCACCTCGTACTTGCGCGCGATCTGGGAGGAGATGAGCTCCACGACCTCGGGATCCACATCGAGCTGGGACAGCGTGATGGCCTGGAGCCCGTACTGCCTGGAGAGGAAGTCGGTGAGCTGCTCCTCCCGGAGAAGGTCGAGCCGGACGAGGACGGTTCCGATCTTCTCGTTCGTGCCGCGCTGGCTCGCGAGGGCCTGGGTGAGCTGCTCCTGGGTGATGAGGCCGGCGGCCACGAGCAGATCGCCCAGCTTGCCCATCCGGTGCACCACGCGCTCGTCGCCCTTCCCTGCCCCGGGAGCGGGCGCGGGAGCCGGAGGCTCACCGTGCCCCGTGGGCGGGGTGTCGGGCGCCGGCCGGCCGGCCGTGGTGGGGGGCTCGGGGGCCGGCGGGGGCACCACCGGCGGGGTCGCCACCTCTGCCGCAGACGCGGATACGGGCACGGCGGGCGGGGCCGCGTCGGCGGGAATGCGCCGACCGCCGCGGCGCGGCGCGGGGCGCTCGGGCTCGGCGCGCGCGGGCGGGGGGGTGGCCGCGGTCGAGGACGGCGCCTCCGGCGTCCCCTCGGCGCGCGGCGGCTCGACGGGTCCACCGTGAGCGGCCTCGATGCGTCGGACCACGTCGGCGTGCTTGTCGGCATCGCCGAGCTTGACGTAGATCTCCCGCAGGGCCTCGAGCGCGCCGACCTCGAGGGGATTGGCCTCGACGATCATCTCGAAGACCTGGGCGGTCTCCGTGAGCTCGCGCCGCTCCTGCGCGGAGAGAGCGCCCGACCCGGTCTGGTGGAGGACAGCCATGGCCCCGCTCGATCGCGCCTAGCGCTTCTTGGGTCCGATGTCGGTCCGGGCCTCGTCCGCGGTCAGCGGGGCCGCCAGCGCCCCCACCCGGCGCGGCTGGGTACGGGCCTCGGCGAGGACGGTCCCGATGGCGCGGCACGCCTCCTTCGCGAAGAGCCGCACCATGCCCACCGTGGTCCGATCGTCGAAGATCGCGAGCAGGATCGTCTCCTTGTCCACCGTGGAGACGTGGATACTCTCCCGCACGCCCTGGTGGAAGAGCACGGAGAATTCCGTCTCCCCCAGGAGCTCCGCGATGGCCGCGGTGGAGGAAAAGGCTCCCGCGGCCAGAGCACCGATGGACACCGTGTCGAAGGTCGGGCTCTTGCCGGTGGAGGCCAGGAGCTGTCCGCTCCGATCGATGAGCAGGGCCTCCGAGGCACTCGATTCCTCGAGGAAGCTCGAGAGCACCTGCCCGATGCGCGTCGCCTCGTTCTCGTGGATGACCAGGTCATGAAGCATTGCGCTGGACCTCCTGTTCCTGTCCGAACTCACTGAGGAGCACCATGCGGGATACCGTGTTGAGCGCGTCGAACACGCCGGTCCCCTGGCTGGCCACCGTCTCGAAGGACGGCACGCGCCGGGCGCGGCGATTGAGGAGATACTCCATGTACGCGACGGGCGCGGCGTTGGGGAGGTCGCGCTTGTTGTACTGGATGACGCACGGGGTGCGGTCCAGCTCGTAGCTGTACTCGCGGAGGTTCTCCTCGAGGTTGCGAAAGCTCTCCACGTTCTCCTTCATGCGCTCGAACTGCGAGTCGGCCACGAACACGACGCCGTCGATGCCCCGCAGCACCAGCTTCCGCGTCATGTTGTAGTAGACCTGCCCCGGCACGGTGTAGAGCTGGAACTTGGTCACGAACCCGCGCACGCTGAGCGAGGATACCGGCAGGAAGTCGAAGAAGATGGTCCGGTCGTCGCCGGTGGCGAGCGAGATCATCTTCCCCTTGTTGCCGTCGGGCAGCGAGCGGTGCACGTGCTGCAGGCTGGCCGTCTTGCCCGCCACCCCGGGGCCGTAGTAGACGACCTTGAAGTTGATCTCTTTCGCCGCGTAGTTGATGATCGACATGGCTCCCGTTCTCAGACGGCGCGGAGCAGCCCCGCGGCCCGCTCGAGTTGCCGGTGCGCGAGGCCGGGCCGGTCCACCGACTGCCCGGCGGCCACGAGCACGCTGAATCGCCCGGGAACGCCCTTCACTGGCCGTACCACCAGCCGGCGCTCGTTCAGGCGGAACACCACGGACTGCAGCGCCCCCAGCGCGGGCTCGTCGCCCTCGAGGGTGAGCGCGCGGCAGACATCCACCGCGAAGCCGGCCACCGCCCGGCTGTCCTCGCCCGGCGCGAGGAACACGCACACCTCGGCACTCCCGGTGGAATCACGGAGCACGGTCGGGGCCACCCGCCCGAAGGCGTTCAGGTCTCCGGCCAGGAAGCCGAGGGACAGGGCCCCCGAGTCCCGTGTCTCGTAGTGCGAGCCGTTCCCCATCCGGTCGGACGCCTCCCGGCGCGCGGGGGACGCGGGATAGGCGAGGCGATGCTCACGAGCGGCCTTGAGGCACACCAGCTCCAGCATGGCCAGCGAGCCCACACGGGCCACCGAGGCCACCATGACCGGTCCGCCCGAATCGACGGTGCCCAGCGGGGTGAGGATGATGGCCCCCTCCTCGCGACGGACCGTCAGCTGGTCCACCGGCCACGGAGCCTGCCCGCTCATGAGGAACGGCAGCGTGGAGGCCGCCGTCCGCAGCACGGAGGTGGTGGGCAAGGCGGAGGAGTTGAAGGTGAAGAGCGTCACGCCCTCGATGCTGGTGGAGCCCACCTCGAGCGCGCCGAAGGGCGTGAGCACGGCGGCGAGGCGACGCGACTGCCGTAGCCGATCCTCGGTGAGGGGGAGGGTGGGACGCGGTGTCTCGACGGGCGGCGGCGGCACGCGGGGCGCGGCGGCCAGGACGGGCTCGAGGCGAGACGGCGCCGCCACCGCCGGTTCCTCGAGCACGGGCGGCTCGATCGGAGCGGGCACCGCCGTCAGCTCCACCTCCACGAAGAGAGGCTCCAGGGGAGGCGGTGGCACGTGGGGCACCTCGACGGGCGCCGGCTCGACGCGCGCGGACTCGAGGGCGTCGAGCTGCTCTTCGAACGCCAGCTGGGGAGCGAGGCCGTACTCGATCTCGCTCTCCACGAAGAGGAAGGGGGGGACGAAGTCGGTGGCGTCGGCCCGCGGCGGCTCGGCCTCGAGCTCGGCGTGGGGCGCCGCGGGCTCGGCAATCTCGACCGGAAGGATCGGCGATTCGGACTCGACCACGGGGTCCGGCATGACCGCGGCTTCCGTGCTGAGAGGCGCGGAGGCGGCGGCCGGAGCGGGCGGGGCCGGGGGAAGCTCCACCGGGAGCGGCTCCAGCGCCTCCACGGTCTCGGCTTCGAAGGGCTGGAAGGGCAGCGGGAAGCGCTCGATGCCCTGCACGTCCACCGCCGGCGTCGAGGCCGCGAACATCTCGGGGGGCAGCCGCCGCACGATCTCGTCGAGCGGGAGGACGATGCGGCCCTCGGGAAGCCGGTCGCGCACGGTGGCCTCGTTCACCGCCAGGGCATGACGTGGAAACTGGTCCGCCACCTCGTCCCAGCTCACCGAGACGGCGCCATCCGCGAGCTGGGGCACCACCAGGCGGGTGGGCACCAGCAGATGTCCAGGCTCGAGCAGGTTCGCACCGAGCCGGTCAGGCGGAATGGTGAAGGTGCCGGCGGGGAGCTGGTCGGCGATGCGGGAGAACGGGATGGAGAGGACCTCCTCCACCCGCTCGGCGCCGCGCGGCGCGCCGCCGGAGATGGGCGACGGGGAGGACGACTCGGCCGACGCCACCGCAGGAACGCTCGGTTCCGGCGGCGGGGGCGGGACCATCTCCGGCATCTCCACGGGGAAACGGTCGAGGCGGGGATTGGCGTCGGCCGCCGCCGCCAGGGAAACGGATAGGGAGCCCCGCCGCCGAGCGCGCGGCGGCGCGTACATGGCGCGGAACGGGAGCACGAGCAGGGACACGCAGAAGAGCTGGAGGAGCGGCGCGGGCAGGTATTCCCAGGCCGCCACCGCGAAGGCGGCGGGAAAGGGCAGCGCCATCACCGCCGCGTACACCATGCCGGTGGCGGAGGCCAGCGCGGCATGGGCCACGAAGAGCAGCGCCACGATCCCGATGGCCTGGAGCGTGCTTGCCCGGGGGCAGCAGATCACGACCAGCAGCGTGTATACCACCGCCGGCGCCACGAGGGCCCCCCACCACGGCAGCGAGACGTCGGCGGTGGGCAGGAACGCGGACACCACCACCACCGCCACCGTGTACAGCACCAGGTCCGCCACCGTCAGGATGAAGTTCTTCATTTTGTGTGCGCCCCCTCAGATCACGCGGGCCAGGTCGGGAAGCAGCTTCTTGACGTAGTAGCGGACCTTCCCCAGCGCCGCCGCGTCCTTGCACATCACGGCGAGCACCGCTGCCGGTCCCACGCGGTGCAGCAACACCGTGCCCTTCTCGTACTCGATGAGCATGCCGCCGAGCGCGCCGCGGCCCAGCTCCCGGCCGATCCCATCCGAAGACTCCGCGAGACAGGCGGCCATGGCGGCGGCGACCTCCGCCTCCACGCCGATGTCCCCCGCGGACTCGATGAGGAAGCCTTCACGATCGCTGAGCGACGCCCAGTCGGCGCCCGAGACGGCCATGAACTGGGCCAGCATCGAGCCCAGGTCGAGGCCGGCCCACGATGCTGGCGTGGGAACCACAGCGGGCCGGCCGCCGGACCAGGCGGCCACCGCGGCCGCGACCTGCGGCTCAGGAGCACGCCGGATGGCGGGGATGGGCGGTGTCCAGGCCGGCGCGGCGGGGGGGGCGGAGGGAAGGACCGCCGCGGGCGTGACCCGGGCGGGCGCCACCGGCGCGCCGTTGGTGCGCGGCTCCTCGGCCCACGCCGCGGGGGCCCGTCGTGGCGCCGCGCCCGGGTTGAGCAGCTCCGACACCTTGCGCACCAGCTCCGCCGCCTCGAAGGGCTTGCGCAGCACGTCGTCCGATCGCGCCTCGGCCGCCTGCTCGAGGACGCTGGCATTGACGATCCCGGAGATCAGGAGCACGGGGGTCCGTCCGAGCCGCGGGTGGCTCTTCACGAAGCGGCAGATCTCGTAGCCGTCACGGTCCGGCATGACGACGTCGCACACCACCAGATCGGGCTGCTCGCGCTCGATCTGCGCGATGGCCTCGGTGCCCGAGGCCGCCGACACCACGTCGAGCTGCTTGGCGACCAGCGCGCGCTCCACCACCTTGCGCACGCTCAGGCTATCGTCGACGACTAGTACCTTTGCCATGACCTAGGCCTGCCCTTTCGCGGCGCGCTCGGGCGCCGTCTGTGTGGTCTCGAATGCCGCGCGGCCCTCGTCGATCCCCGCCGCGATGCGGAGCAGGAGCCGGTCGACGCTTCGATGGATGGTGCGCGGGAGCTTGACCGCTTGCTCGCGGGGCAGCGGGGTGAAGCAGAAATCCCCCCCGCCCTCCGCCTGTGAGGAGCACACGAGATCGGTGAACGCTGGCTCCCCGCTCTCGCCGCCGAACTCCGCGTGGACGAGCTGCCCACCCTCGAACTCCAGCGTGCCCGGCCCCGCCGTGAGCTCGAGAGCCAGCCGGCCCGTCTTGCCGCCCATGGCGATGGCCTGGGTCAGCGCGGGCAGGTCCATCACGTCCAGCGAGCCGCGCATCACCTGGAGGGCGGGCCCGGCGGGCGGGGCCGCCGGGGGCGGCGGCGGCGCGGAAGCCGACTCGCCGGCCAGCAGGGCGCGGACACTCTCGAGGAAGCCGACCACGCTCAGGTGGCCGGTGCAGAGCCGGTCCACCCCGGCCTCCGCCGCCTGCCCGGCGATGTGCCGCTCGAGCCCAGCCAGGAGGAGGAACGGGATGTCCCCCGTCTTGGGATCGCTCCGGACTATGCCGAACAGCTCGCAGCCGTCCATGTCGTCCACCCGGGCCTGGGTGACGATGATGTGCGGGCGATCCCACTCGAGCTGCGTCAGGGCGAACGAGCCGCTCGCCGCGACCGACACCTCGTAACCGGCTCCCTTCAGCGCGCGCTCGAACGCGCCGCGGCTGTCCGGCTCGGGATCAACCAGCAAGACCTTAGACATGTCTCCTCTCCAGGTGGGACGCGAGGAGCGCGTCCACGTCGAACAGCGGGACGTCCTGGTTCTCGAGGCGCGCGAGACCGCGCAGCCAGCGCCGCTCCGGGGCGCTGTATGCCTCGGGCAGCGCGCTGATCGCGCTCGACGGAAGGGCGGTCAAGGTCACGACCACGTCGGTGAGGAGCGCCCCCGAGAGACTGACGCCCGCCACCAGCAGGAGTACGCGGCCGCGCGGGCCGCCCACGGGGCCGTCCCATGCCGGAAAGCCCAGGAGCGCGCGCAGGTCGAGCACGGGATACGGCACGCCCAGGAAGACAACCGGCGCGCCCGCGCCCCCCTCGTCGCGCAGCAGGTGCTTCACGCGCGCCGCCTCCACCGCGTACCGGCGGCCGTGCACGCTGAAGAGCACGCCCCGGCCGTGGAGCGTGGGCGCCGTGCGGCGCCGGGGGGCGAGATGGCTCGGGCTAAGAGGCATGGCCCACCTTCAGCTGGTGGCTCAGGAGGTCACCCACGCAGGCCAGCACGGTCTCGGGCAGGCCCGAGAGCGGCACCATGGCGTCCACGCAGCCCATGTCCGCCGCCGCCCGTGGCATCCCGTACACCACGGAGGAGGCCTCGTCCTGTGCGATCACGATGCCGCCGCTCTTGCGGATGGCGGCGGCTCCCAGCGCGGCGTCGCGGCCCATGCCGGTGAGCACCACCCCGATGGCGAGCGGTCCCGCGTGCTCCGCCACCGAGGTCATGGCGAGGTCGGCCGAGGGCGAGTCCTCCGAGGGGAGCTGGGCGGGCCGAAGCATCACCTCACCGCGCGGCCCCACCGTGAGATGCTGCGAGCCCGGGCACACGCTCACCACGCCGCGGGCGAGATGATCGCCGGCGGCCGCCTCCCGCACCGTGATGCTGGAGCGCTCGCCGAGCAGGCGCGCGAGGGCCTGGGTGTACGGCGCCGGCATGTGCTGCACCACCAGCACCGCCGCGGGCAACTCCCGCGGCATCTCGGGGATGAGCCCGAGGAGGGCGGCGGGCCCGCCGGTAGACGCGGCGATCACCACGCAGGGGGTCCAGCCGTCGGAGCCGGCCGACATCGCGAAGGCGGCGAGTCCCGGATGCGAAGCGCCCGCCGGCCTCTCGCCCGGGCGCACGGCGGTGATCCGGGCCGGGCGCACGCGGGCCGCGGCCAGGATCTTCCGGACGATCTCGCTGGCGAGCGCGGCCAGCCCCGGGTCCACGCCCCAGGATGGCTTGGCCACCACGTCCACCGCGCCCGCCTCCATCGCGCGAATGGCCGCCTCGCCGCCCTCGGGCGTGGTCGCGCTCATGACCACCACGGGAATCGGATGCACGGCCATCACCCGGCCAATGGTGTCGATGGCGTCGCTGGCGTCCATGCCGACGTCGATCACGATCACGTCCGGCAGGCGCCGCGTCAGTGCGCGCAGCACCTGGTCGGCGTCCGCGGCCATCCCCACCACCTCGAGCCGAGAATCCGCCGTCAGCGTGCGGCGCAGCGCGCCCCGCATGGCGCGGGAATCGCCCGCCACCAGCACCCGCACCGGCGCCGCCGCGGGCGCGGTCACCGCGCGCCTCCCCCCGGAGTACGCGCGGAGGCCAGCCCCGCGACGAGCGCCACGAACGCGCGCTCGTCCACCGGTTTCGTGACGTAGTGCTCCACCCCCAGCCGGCGCGCGAGCTCCAGATGCTTCTCCCCCGCCCGCGTGGTGAGAATGACCACCGGGATCGCCCGCGTCTCGGGGCGGCGGCGGAGATCCTGGACGAGCTCGAAACCGTTGACCCGCGGCATCTCGAGATCGGTGACCACGACGTCCACCATGGTGTCGGCGAGGAGGTTCAGCGCCTCGCCGCCGTCCGCCGCCATCCGCACCTCGAAGCCCGCGCGCTCGAGCATGAGCCCCACGAACTTCCGCACGCTCAGCGAGTCGTCCACCAGGAGCACGCGCGGCGCCTCGCGCGGCGGGGCGCCCGGCCGGATCGGCACCGGACGCGGCGCGCCGACCCTCGGCGCATCCCCGCGCCGCGTCTCGGCGAGCCGCGTGGGGTCGAGCAGCAGGATGACCCGGCCCTCGCCGGAGACCGTCGCGCCCGACCAGGGACCGGCGCCGTCGAGGAAGGCGCCCAGGCCCTTGATGACGATCTCGGACTTGCCGAGCAGCTCGTCCACCACCGCCGCCACCAGCCGGCGGCCCGCCCGGAGCGCCACCACCGAGAGCCGCCGGCCCGGCGGGTCACCCGCCACCTCGAGGACCCGGTCGAGCCGGAGCAGGGGGAGATCCTGTCCCTCGATCGCCACCGTCTCGCCGTCCGGACCCGTCCGGATCTCGTCCGGACGCGCGGAGTACAGCCCGCGGATCGCGGTCACCGGGATGGCGAGCTCCACCGCTCCCACGCGCACCCCCAGCGCCTCGCCGATCAACACGGTGAGGGGCAGCTTGAGCGTGAAGCGCGTGCCGACCCCCACCTCGGTCTCGATGTCGATCTCGCCGCCGAGCCGGCGGACATTGGTCCGCACCACGTCCATGCCCACGCCGCGGCCCGCCGCGGACGTGGCCACCTCCGCGGTGCTGAAGCCCGGCAGGAACACGAGGTCGAGCGCCTCGCGCTCGCTCAGGTAGGCGGCCGCCACCGCGTCCAGAAAGCCGCCGCGGACGGCGCTGGCCCGGAGCCGATCCGTGTCGAGGCCCCGCCCATCGTCCTCCACCTCCACGTACACCACGCCGCCCACGTGATAGGCGCGGAGGGACACGGTGCCATGCTCGGCCTTGCCTCGCCCGCTACGCTCGGCCGCGGGCTCCAGCCCGTGGAACACCGCGTTCTGCACGAGGTGCAGCAGCGGGTCGGCGATCTGCTCGATGATGGTGTTGTCGAGCTCGACGCCCTCGCCCGCCACCTCGAGGTCCACCATCTTGCCGGAGGCCCGCGCGAGCTCCCGAACCTGGCGGGCGTGTCGGGCGAATAGCCGGCCGATGGGGACCATGCGCGAGCGCGTGATGTCGCTTCGGAGTCGCCCGGTGAGGCGCTGCACCTGGGCGGTGTCCTCACGGATGGTGCGAACCAGGCCGGCGAGCTGGGTCTGCACCTCGGCCACGTCGGCGGACACCTCCGCCACGCGACGGGAGAGGATGTTGAAATCGTCGTAGCGGTCGAACTCCAGCTCCTCGAAGTTGTGGAGGAAGGCGCCCGGGTGCGGCTCCGCGGGCGGCGCCCCCGCCCCGCCGCTCGACCCGTGGGCGGCCGGCACGGCGGCCAGCTGCGTGTAGCCGTGCTTGCCCTCGAAGGTCTGCACGGCCTGCGCCATGCGCGAGCGGCTCCAGAGGAGGAGCTCGCCCACCCGGTCGAGCTGGGTGAGGTGGTCGTCCATGCGTGAGCGCGCGATGACCAGCTCACCCACCAGATTCATCAGCGAGTCGAGCCGCTCCACGCTCACGCGGATGCTGGCGCGCGCGGACGGCGCCGCGCTCCACGCCGCCACCGCGGGCTCCATGGCCTCCGCGGTCGACGCGGTGTCGGCGGGGTCCGCCCCGGCCAGGGCCGGCTCCGCCGTAGTCGCCGCGGGAGCGCCCAGCGCGGCCTCGACGAGGGCGCGGGCGCGCGTCACCGAGGACTCGAGCCCGGCCGGACGCTCGGTGGCGGCGGCGAGCATGAGGCGCACGGCGTCGGCGCTGGCGAACACGGCCTCCACCGTGGCGGGCGTGAAGCGCCGCCGGCCCTCGCGCACCGCCACGAGGAGATCCTCCACGCGGTGGGCGAAGTCCCCGATGGTGGGACAGCCTACCGTGTAGGCGGCGCCCTTGAGGGTGTGGAAGGCGCGGAACAGCGTCGCCACCTCGGCGTCGGGGTGGGCGCCGCGCTCGAGCGCCAGCAGCGCGTGGGTGATGGTCTCGAGATGCTCGATCGCCTCCGGGCCGAAATACTCGAGGACATCCCCGTTCTCGGCATAGAACCGGGCCAGCTCGTCGAGCACCCGCCCGCCCGCGCCCGGAGGGGGCGCGGCTTCCGGCTCGGCGGGCGGCACCGTCTCCGGCCCCACCCGCTCCAGCAACTCGCGCAGCCGCACCACCGCGTGGTCGAGCCCGTCGGCGAACGGGCTGCGCTCCTCCGGGGCCAGGCTCTGCACGTGCTCCAGCATCGCCTCCAGCTCGGCCGCTTCCGCGGCCAGCTCCGGGAAGCCGTGCAGCGCGGCGGCGCCGCGGAGCCGGTGGGTCACCACCAGCAGGGGCTCGACGTCACCGCCTTCACGCAGACTGCCGGCGCCTTCCTCGAGGGTGGACACGGTGTCCCACGCCTCCATGAGGAAGATGCTCAGCAAGAACTCGCGATCCGGGTGCTCCGTCATCGTCGCCCTGGGATTCGCCCGCTCAGGCCGCCAGCTTGAATCGGGACAGGGTCTGGGTGAGCTCCTCGGCCAGCCGCACCAGGTCCTCCACCGTCTTCCGGGTCTGGAGGACCCCCTGCTCGGTCTGGAGCGCCACCCCCGCGATGGCCTGCACGGCGACGCCGACGTGCTCGGCGCCCTTGACCTGCTCCTGCGCGGTCACCGAGATGTCCTGGGCCAGCCCGGCCGAGCGCTTCGACACGTTGGCGATCTCGCGCAAGCTCTCGCCGGCCTGGGTGGTGACTCGATACCCGGTCTCGACCTCCCGGGTCCCCTCCTCCATGGCGATCACCGCCTGCTGGGTCTCGGACTGGAAGTTCTTGATGAGAACGGCGATGTCGCGGGTGGCCTTGGCCGACCGCTCCGCCAGCTTCCGCACCTCGTCGGCGACGACGGCGAACCGGAGACCGGCCTCACCCGCGCCGGCCGCCTCGATGGCGGCGTTGAGCGCGAGCAAGTTGGTCTGCGCCGCGATGTCGTCGATGGTGTTGACGATCTCGGAGATCTCGAGCGAGCGGTCGCCGAGATTCTTGATCTTCTTGGAGATGCCCTGCACCTCGTTCCGGATCCGCTGCATGCTGTCGAGGCTTCGCTGCACCGCCTGCTCACCCTGCTGGGCGGCGTCGAGGCCCTGCCGGGCGGCGCGGGCGGAGTCCTCCGCGGTACCGGCCACGCGCCGGACCGAGGTGCCGAGCTGGTCCACGTTACCGGTGGCCTGCATGGCGTCGCGCGCCTGCGCCCGCGCGCCCGTCTCGATTTGCCCCATGGACACGATCATCTCGCTGGCGCTCGCCGACACGTGATGCGCGGCCTGGCGCACGTCCAGCAGGAGGTGGCCGATCTCGCCCACCATGACGTTGATGGCGTCCACCACGCTGCCGAGCACATCGGAGGTCACGTCGCCCCGCTTGGTGAGGTCCCCATGGGAGACCTCCATGGCCACGTCGAGGAAGCGCGTGATGTTGGCCTGCAGGTCCTGGCGCTGCCGACGCTCGGCGTCGCGCTCGGCCACCGTCTGCACCAGCGAGCGGAGGCGGACGATGGAGTCGTTGAAGGTGGAGGCGAGCTGACCGAGCTCGTCGCGCGACTGGACCGGGGCGAGCTTGGAAAGGTCGCCCTTACCAACCTGCTCCGCCACCCGCACCAGCTGCCGGATGGGCCGCGTGATGCGCCGGGCGAAGACCACCGCCGCCAGCACCGCCGCCACCGCGAAGCCGCCGAAGGTCAGGAGGAGGGTGGAGCCGGCCTGCGCGGCGGCGGCGGTGATGATGGTCTTGTCCATGCCCACGCGCACGGTGCCGAGCTGGCCCGCGAGCACCGGTACCGCGATGTCGATGACCTCCCGCTCCCCGCGTCCGGCGGGATCCTGGTAGCGAACCTCCTGCACCTTCTGCGCCCAATCACCCGGCACGAGGTTCTGATCCACCAGCCCGGGCGGCACCAGGGGCGCGAAGGTGTGGGCGATGAGGGTCCGCTGCTGGTCGTACACCATGACGTAGGCCACGCCGCTGATGCCGGCCACCTGGTCCACCTGCGCCTGCACGGTGGAGGCGTCGCGGGTGAGGACGAGGTCCACCGCGGTGTTGGCGAGGCCTCTGGCGATCGCCGAGCCCTTGGACGTGAATTCCTCGGTGAGGTTGGTCCGGAGCGACTGCACCGAGATCGTCCAGGTGAGCGCCGCGAGGGGAACCAGGATGAGAAGCAGGAACGCCATGATCTTGGCGAGGAGGCCGAATCGGCCCGACCATCGGAACCCGCCCTCGGAACGACTCGTCCGCGGGGGCGACGGCTCCACCGGCGGATCACTTGTGACTGGGACGGCGGCCGCCGCCGCGCGCCCCTGCTCCCTCTTGATCCGCTCCCACTCCGTCATCGCTGCCATTGCCGGTCCTCCTCGCTATGCCTTGGCGGCGGCGTTCCAGTCCTGGACCGGAACCCAGCGGCCGTTCTCGACGCGGGTGAAGTAGACGCTGTCCAGCCCCTGATGACGCTCGGGCCCGAAGTTGAGCGGGGCGGCGATGCCCAGGTCCACGTTCCGCATCCCCTCGAGCGCCTGCCGGAGGGCGACGCGCGTGGGAGCCGGGCCCGCACGGCGCAGCGCTTCCACGATCACCTTGGCGTTCACGTAGCCCTCGAGGCTGATGAAGCTGAACTTCTGCGGGGCGTACTTGGGATCGCGGAGGCTCTCCGGCACGGTGGGCTTGTGACGCTCCATGAGGGCGCGGTACTCCACCACCGCGGGCAGCGTGAGGTCGTCGTAGCTCGGCACCACCTGCGAGTTGACGAGGCCGGTGGTGTACTCGCGGCCGGATGTCTTGCCGTGCTGGACGAGCAGGGCGAGCATGGCGTCCGAGCCGACGAAGGAGACGTTGGCGATCGGCACACTCCAGCCGAGATCGCGCGCGGTGCGCACGAAGGCCCCGCAGCCCTGGTAGGCTCCGGTGCAGAGGACCACGTCCACCCCCGCGCGGCGCAGCTCGCCCACCGCGGGGCTCATGTCCTCCTCGAACTTCGCGCCGCGCGTGTAGGTCGCCTCCGCCACGATCCGCGCGTTGCGCAGGGCGAGCCCCCGGGCCACGCCGTCGGTGCCGCTGCGGCCGTACGCGTCCACCTGGTAGTAGACGCCGAACTTGCGGGCCCCCTGCTCCCAGAAGCGGTCGACGAGCGCCATCATCTCCTGGCGATAGGAGGCGCGGATGTTGAAGACGTGCTCGCCGTACGGCGCCTCGCGCTGCGGCTGCGCCCCGGTGAAGTTCCCCACCAGGATCACCTGCTGGGCGGCATAGCGCTTGATGAGGGGCAGCGCGCGGGTGAGGGTGGGCGTGCCCACGTAGTTCGACAGGAAGAAGACGTTCTCCTTCTCGATGAGCTGGAGCGTGTTGCGGATGCACGGGATGGGCTCGTAGCCGTCGTCGATGGCCATCACGCCGATCGAGCGGCCGTGCACTCCGCCCCGGGAGTTGATCTCGTCGTAGTAGGCCTGCGCCCCCCGGTAGAACTCGGTACCCAGACCCGCGGCGGTGCCCTTGAAGGCGGCGCTCATCCCGATGCGGATGTCCTTGGCAGAAACGCCGGGAACACTGGCGGCGGGGATCTCGGGCGCCCCCGGGCGCGCCGGCGGGGCCGGCTTGATCGCCTGCGCCCAGCCGGACGTGGCTCCACTGCTCACCATCCCGCCGGTGAGCCCTGCCGAGAGAAGTCGAAGCACCGTGCGCCGCTTCATCCGTCGCCTCCTTGGCTCCTAGTGGTTCCCGGCCGTCCGGGGCGCGCCGGTGAGCGCGGCCCGAAGGGCCTCGAGCACCGCGCCCGCGTCGAGCACCGTCACTTCACCCGCCGTCCCCGCCGCCACTCCGGCCGCGAGTCGACCCCAGCGCCGCCGGGCCGGCTCTCCCAGCGGAGACGGCGTCCCGAGGGGCTCGAGGCCGAGCACGGCGTCGATCGCCGCCGCCGCCGCCCACGGACCGTGGGCGAGGACGATGCCGAGCGTCTGCCGCGCCGGCTCGCGGGCCGGCAGGCCCAGCAGCGGCCCCAGGTCCACGATCGGCATCACCGCCCCGCGGAGATTGGCCAGTCCCATCAGAAAGGGCGGGGCCAGCGGCACCGGGGTGAGGCCGTCGAAGACGACCACCTCCCGAGCCTGGCCCACCTCCACCGCGAAGCGCGATCCCGCGAGCATGAACACGCACGCCCGGGCGCCGGTGGGCCGTTCGACGACGGCCTCGCTCATCGCGCCGCTACCGCGCGAAGCGGCGCACGGCCTCGAGAAGCTGCTCCGCCGTGAAGGGCTTGCCGAGATACTCGTCCGCCCCCTGCCGCTTGCCCCACACCCGGTCGCTTTCCTGGTTCTTCGAGCTGACCACCACCACCGGGGTGTCCTTGGTCCGCCCGTCGCGCTTGATGCTGCGGAGGATCTCGTAGCCGTTGCGCTTGGGCATGACGATGTCGAGCAGCAGCACGTCGGGCTGCTCCTCGGCGACTTTGTCCTCCAGACGATCGCCGTCGATCAACGTGACCACCTTGTGGCCGGCGCTCCGGAGAATGCCTTCCATCATCGTCAGCTCGGAATACGCGTCATCGACGACCATCACCTTGCCCATCGCGGTTCGATTCCTCCCTCTCTTTCGGGTGCGCGCGGCCTGCTGGCGGAGCCCGGACGGGGCTGGACAGAGACCCAACCGCCCGGAAAGTCTGCAAGGCCGGGGCCAGTGGTGTACGCGGACGCCGGCGCGGCGCCGCCGGCGCTCCCGGCGGAAGCGGTGATGCCCGTTTGGCCAATGACGGCGGGGGCTTTTCGAAGCGGCGGGGGGACGGCGGGTGGGCGTCCCGCGCCGGGCCCGCTGACACTCAGGGGCAAGGAACCTTACAATCGCGGAATGCGCGTCGCGGCGCCGACACTGTCAGTGGCGCTGACGTCAGCATCACGACAGCGAAAGGGCGGCGCGCCTACAAACCTAAAAGTTCTCTACCCTCCGCCCCCTCGAGTACTCGAATCCGAGCCACAGGAGGAAGAAGAGCGCCAGCTGCATGGAGGCCGCGTGGAAGAGGGGGAGGAGCTCGTCGGACACCAGCTCGAAGCCGTAGCCGACCGCCATGATCGCGGTGAGGAGCGCCATCTCCACCAGCCGGAGAGGATCCGCGCGGCCGTGCTGCCAGGGCAGGAGCACCAGCAGCACCAGGAAGGAGTAGTAGTAGCCGGTGAGCGAGAGGGCGCAGAAGACGAGCGGCACCGCGTACATCACGCTCTCGAGGTGCCCGGCGCGGAGGATCAACGGCAGGGCGGCGAGGAAGTAGAGCCCCGAGGCGAGGGCGATGGTGCGCCCGGACGGGCGCGCGGCCAGCAGCGCGTCGTGGGCCACGTACACGCGCCCATCCGGCCCCTGGCTCCAGGGCGCGGTGTGCGCGGCGATGAGCGGGCCCAGACCCACCGTGTTGACGAAGCCGGCCTCGCGGTGTCGCTGGATCTTGACGCCGTACTCGCGAAGATGCGATCGCTCGTCTCCCGCCGCCGCCACTCCGATCACGGCGAGCCCGAGCACCACCGCCGCCGCCGCGAGACCGCGTGACAGCACGGGGTCTCGAGCCCCGCCGAGCCGCCCCTGCAGCCACTTCACCGCGAGCGGCAAGAGGAACAGCACGGGGAAGATGCGCGCCAGCACCGCATAGCCGAGCAGCGCCCCCGCCGCGATCCCCCGGCCGCGCGCGTAGAGGGAGAGACCGGCGAGCAGGGCGGCGATCCAGTCCCAGCGCAGGATCGAGCCTCCGATGAAGTCGAAGCGGGCGAGCGAGCTCAGGAAGAAGAAGGCCCCCGCGAGGGCGGCGGGGAGCTCGCCGAAGCCCCAGCGGACGGCCACGAACGCCGCCGCGAGGAGAAGATAGTCTACCGAGCTGAGCGCGGTGACGACGACGGCATTCGCGGGGACCTCGCGCAGGAGAAGATGGAGGAGCAGCGCCCGCGGCGGAGGGTCGTTGTAGCCATGGTCTTGCAACAGTCCCCGCCACTCGTTGATGTGCGGCCCCCAGTAGGTGAGGTCCCGCTTGAACGCCTCCCAGCGCTCGGGGCGGAAGCGGCTCCGCACCGCCGACCGGTCGATGGAAATCGCGTCGCGAAGGGTGTACGTCTCGAGGTCACGGAGGTGGGTGACGTAGTCGAAGGCCCCCAGCTCGCGCCCGGCGACATAGGTGGCCTCGTAGAGCCGCGTATAGCCGAGCTCGGGCAGGTACTTCGCCCCCATGAAGTAGTGGAAGGCGTCCCAGTAGTGCACGTGGCCCCGGCCGGGATGGAAGAAGCCGAAGTTCACGAAGCCCAGCGCGGCGACCGCGAGCAGGGCGAGGACGAGCAGCCGCAGCCGGCGTGACACGGGCCGGCCCCGGGCGAGCAAGAGGAACACCGTGGCGAGCAGCACGAGCAGGAGCAGCCGCGCGAGACGGAAGAACTGATACGAGCTCATGGGGCTGGGGCGAGTCTAGCAAGGCCCGCGCGAAGCCGAGAGGAATCGCGACCGCCGGCGCGTTTCACCACCGCCAGACGCCTCACGACGGCCAGACGCCTCACGACGGCCAGACGCCTCACGACAGGTTGACGGCTCCGCGAGGGCCCCCTACACTCCTGGCCATGCCCGGCCCTTCTCCCGCGACCGGCCGACTGGGCGTGGACATCGGCGGTACCTTCACCGATCTCGTGTGGGTGGACGATCTCACCGGGCAGGTGCGCGTGGGCAAGCTCCTCACCACGCCCAAGGATCCCGCCCAGGCGGTGGAGCAGGGCGTGCTCGGCCTCCTGCAGGAGGCGGGCGCGGCGGCGGGGGACGTCCGCGGCCTCATCCACGGCACCACCCTGGCGACGAACGCCCTGATCGAGAGAAAAGGTGCGCGCACCGGGCTCCTCACCACCGCCGGCTTCCGGGACGCGCTCGAGATCGGCCGCGAAGGCCGCTACGACATGTACGACCTCTTCATCGACCCGCCCGCGCCGCTGGCGCCGCGCCACCTGCGGCACGAGGTGTCGGAGCGCGTGGGCGCCGGCGGCGGGATCGCGCGCCCCCTCGACGAGGCCGGCGCGCGGGCGGCCATTGCCGCGCTCCTCGCCGAGGGCGTGGAGGCGATCGCCATCTCGCTCCTTCACGCGTACCGCAATCCCGTCCACGAGGAGGCTTTGGCCCGCCTCGTCGCTGAGCAGGCGCCCGGTCTCCCCGTCTCCCGTTCCTCGGAGGTCGTGCCGGAGATCCGCGAGTACGAGCGCACCTCCACCACGGTGGCCAATGTCTACGTGATGCCGCTCATGGCGCGTTACCTCGACGACCTCGAGCGCAAGCTCACCGACCTCGGGATCGCGGGCCGGTTCTACATCATGCTGTCCTCCGGCGGCATCGCCACCCCCGCCACCGCCAAGCGCGTGCCCATTCGCCTGGTGGAGTCGGGCCCGGCGGCGGGCGCGCTCGCCGCCGCGCGCGCGGCGCGGCGCTCCGGCGAGGCGCGGCTCCTGTCCTTCGACATGGGCGGCACCACCGCGAAGGCCTGCGTGATCGACGGGGGCGAACCGCTGCTCGCACGCGAGTTCGAGGTGGCGCGCGCGGACCGGTTCAAGAAGGGCTCGGGGCTGCCCATTCGCGTGCCCGTGATCGAGATGATCGAGATCGGTGCCGGCGGCGGTTCCATCGCCCGCATCGACCGCATGGGGCTGCTCAAGGTGGGCCCGGACAGCGCGGGCGCCGATCCAGGGCCGGCCTGCTACGCGCTCGGCGGTCACGAGCCCACCGTGACCGACGCGGACGTCCTGCTCGGCTATCTCGACCCGGCCTACTTCCTCGGCGGCCGGATGCGGCTCGACGTGGAGGCGGCCCGCCACGCCATCGAGGAGAAGGTCGCGCGGCCCCTGCGCTTTGACGTGACGCAGGCGGCCTGGGCCATCCATCGAGTGGTCAACGAGAACATGGCGGCGGCCGCCCGCATCCATGGCATCGAGCGGGGGAAAGACCTCCGCGCCTATCCGCTCTTCGCCTTCGGCGGCGCGGGGCCGGTCCACGCCTGGCATGTGGGCCGCATCCTCAGGGTCCCCCGCGTGCTCGTGCCCTTCGGAGCGGGCGCCGCCTCCGCCCTGGGGCTGCTGGCCGCGCCGCTGGCCTTCGACTTCGTGCGCACCGCACCCCAGCGCCTCGACACCGCGGACTGGACGGGCGTGAGCCGGCTCTTCGCCGAGATGGAGGCGGAAGGCCGTGCAGTGCTATGCCAGGCGGGCGTGGCCGAGGAGGAGATCCGCTTCCGCCGGAGCGCCGAGATGCGCTACGCCGGCCAGGGCCACGAGGTCGAGGCCCCAGTGCCGGGGGGGCCGCTCGGGCCCGCGAGCCCGGCGCCCATCACCGCGGGCTTCGAGGCCGTCTACCGCACGCTCTACGGACGCAACCCGCTCGGCGTCGCCATCGAGGCCCTGAACTGGCGGCTGGTGGCGAGCGGGCCGGACCCGGAGGCGGCGACAACCGGCGGGGTGAAACGGGACGGAGCTCGACCGGCCGTCATCGAAGCCCGGGCAAGCAAGACGCGCACGGCGTACTTCCCGGAGGCGGGGGGATTCGTCGCCACGCCGGTGTACGACCGCTACGCGCTCGCGCCGGGCGCGACGTTCGAGGGACCGGCCATCGTGGAGGAGCGTGAATCCACCACCATCATCGGTCCGGGAGCGCGGGTGCAGGTGGACGCGGCCCGCACGCTGGTGGCGGAGCCCGCCTGATGCTGGCGCGCCGGGATCGCGCCCAGGTGCCCCCCGGCACGCCGGGCATCATGGCCACGCGCACGCTCGCCAACAGCCATCCCGGCCTGCTCGCGCTGCTCCGCCCGGGCCTCGACGTGCTCGACGTGGGCTGCGGACCGGGCACCCTCACCATCGAGACGGCCCGTCGGGTGCTGCCCGGTCGCGTGGTCGGGCTCGACGTCAACGAGGAGATGCTCGCGGCGGCCCGGCAGGCCAGCCCGCCCGGCGCGCTGCCCAACCTGACCTTCCTCCACGGAGATATCCGCGACGGCGGGTGGGACACCGAGTTCGATCTCGTGGGCGCGGCGCGCGTGCTGCAGTGGATCCGTGACGTCGAGCGGGCGGTCACCGCCATGGTCGCCGCCCTGCGACCCGGGGGCCTGATGATCGTGCTGGACTACGATCACACCCGCGCCCGCTGGGCGAATCCTCCCGCGGCCTGGATCCGCTTCCACCGCGCCTTCCTCGACTGGCGGGCGAATGGCGGCCTCGACAATGCCCTCACCCGGCGGCTGCCCGATCTCCTCGAGGCCGCGGGCCTCGTCGAGCTCCGCGTGACGCCCCTCGCCGTCACGGTTTCCGCGGGCCAGCCCGATTTCTTCCGCGTGGCGGGCGCGTGGCGGCTGGTGGCCGAGAGCCGCGGGCGCCAGATGGTGTCGGCCGGCGCCCTCACCGAGGCCGAGCGCGAGGCGGCCGTCGCCGACTATGCGGAGTGGATGCGCCGGGAGGACGCGGTCCAGACCCTCCACGAGGCCTGCGTGACGGGCCGGCGGCCATGACCCCTTCGCCCGGCGCCGGCACGCTGGATCCGGTCACGCTCGACATCTGCTGGAACCGCCTCGTCGGCGTGGTGAACGAGCAGGCCGCCGCGCTGCAGCGGACGTCCTTCACCTCCATCGTGCGCGAGGCGGGCGACCTCTCCGCGGGCGTCTTCGACCGGCGCGGCTGGATGCTCGCCCAGGCGGTGACCGGCACGCCGGGCCACATCAACTCCATGGCGCTCTGCCTGCGTCATATCCTGGCCGCGCACCCGGTGGACAGTCTGCGGCCCGGTGACGTGCTCATCACCAACGACCCCTGGAAAGGCTCGGGCCACCTGAACGACGTGACCATCGCCACGCCGGTATTCCGCGGCCGCGACTGCGTGGCGCTGTTCGCCTCCACGTGCCACACCGCCGACATCGGCGGGCACATCCTCTCCGCGGAGGCGCGCGAGGTGTACGAGGAGGGGCTCTTCATCCCCATCATGAAGCTCTACGAGGCGGGGGAGCCCAACCCCGCCCTCACCGGCCTCATCCGCGCCAACGTGCGGCTCCCGGAGCTGGTGATGGGCGACTTCCACGCCCAGATCGCCGGCGGGACCGTGGGCGGCGAGCGCCTGCTCGAGTTCATGGAGGAGTTCGGGCTCACCCGGCTGGAGCCGCTCGGCGACGAGATCGTGGGGCGGACCGAGCGGGCCATGCGCGAGTCCATCGCGCGGCTCCGGCCCGGCGCCTACACCTATGCCGTCACCTCGGACGGCTTCGACGAGCCCATCACCATCCAGGTTCGCTGCGAGGCGCATGGCGGCGAGCTCGCCATCGACTATACCGGCTCGTCGCCGGAGAGCCGGCGCGGCATCAACGTGGTCATGAACTACACCGAGGCCTACTCGACCTACGGCGCCAAGGTCATCGTGAGCCCGGACGTGCCGAACAACGAGGGCGCCTTCCGGCCCGTCCGCATCACCGCGCCGGAGGGCTCGATCCTCAACGCGCGCCACCCCGCCCCGGTGGCGGCGCGTCACGTGGTCGGCCACTTCCTCCCCCATGCCATCGCGGGAGCGCTCCGCGAGGCCCTGCCAGACCGCGTGATGGCGGAGGGCTCGGCCAATATCTGGGGCGTGCAGGTGTCGGGCCGTGACGAGGACGGGCGCGCCTTCAGCTTCGTGGTGTTCACCTCGGGGGGCACGGGGGCCCGCGCCACCAAGGATGGGCTCTCCGCCACCGCGTTCCCGTCCGGCGTGCTCGGCACCCCCGCGGAAGTGATCGAGTCGCTCTCCCCGCTGGTCATCGAGCGCAAGGCGCTGCGCCCCGACTCCGGCGGCGACGGCCGCTTCCGGGGCGGGCTCGGCCAGGAGATCGCCTTCCGGGTGCGCACCCGCGGGAGCTACCGCTGCTCCGTGCTCTGCGACCGCACGCGCATCCCCGCCCAGGGCTTCTTCGGTGGCGGGCCCGGGGGGCGCGGCGAGGTGCTCATCAACGGGCGCGCGCCCGACAACCCCAAGGCGGAGCAGGTGCTCCAGCCCGGCGACCTCGTAGAGCTGCGGCTCCCCGGCGGCGGCGGATACGGCCCGCCCGCCGCGCGCGACCCCGAGGCCCGCGCGCGCGACCTCCGCGAAGGCTACGTCACCCGCTGACCGATCCTCGCGGGAACGATCCGGCCGGGCCCCCGCGGCGGCGCGGACGGCGGCCCGCCGGTGGCGCACCCAGGCGCGCGATGCTAGAATCCGGCACCAGTCAGCCGGTCATCGCCGACCTCCCGAATCCCCACAATCCGTCGTGAGGAGGATGTGTCCCCATGTTGAAGCGCACGTCTGCACTGCTCGCTCTGGCCCTCGCCGCGCTGCTGCCGGCCTCGCCGGTCCACGCGCAGGCTCCCAAGGAGGTCGTCATCGGCGTCCTCTACCCGCTCTCCGGCAACGCGGCCCAGGTCGGGATCGACTCGGTGAACGCGGTCCGGCTCGCGGTGGACATCATCAACGCCAACCACGATCTCAACCTTCCCCTCGGGAAGGGCGAGGGCCTGCCCGGGCTCGGCGGCGCCAAGGTCCGCGTGATCTTCGTGGACCACCAGGGCAAGCCGGACGTGGGCCAGGCCGAGGCCGAGCGCCTCATCACCCAGGAGAAGGTGCACGCGGTGTTCGGCGCCTACTTCTCGGGAGTGACCCAGACGGTGGCCCAGGTCGCGGAGCGCTACGGCGTGCCTCACCTCAACGCCGAGTCGTCGTCCCCCCTGCTCACCGAGCGCGGGCTCAAGTGGTTCTTCCGGACCTCGCCGCACGACGGGCACTTCAGCCAGGTGATGTTCGACTTCATCCGGGACCTCGAGAAGCGCCGCAACGTGAAGTTCAAGACCGTCGGCATCATGCACGAGGCGACGCAGTTCGGATCGGACTCCGCCAAGGTCCAGGAGGAGCTGGCGGCCAAGTACGGCTACGAGGTCGCGGTGAAGATCTCCTACCGCGACAAGGCCACCAACCTCGACGCCGAGGTCGGCAAGCTGAAGGCGGCCAATCCCGACATCCTGCTGCCCTCGTCGTACACCAACGACGCCATTCTCTTCGTGAAGACGGCCAAGAACCTCGACTACAACCCCAAGCTGATCGTCGCGCAGAACGCCGGCTGGACGGACCCCACCTTCGTGCGGGAGATGGGCAAGGACGTGGAGGGGCATATCACCCGGGCGCCCTTCGCCCTGGACATGGCGGCGAAGAAGCCGATGATCCGGCAGGTCAACGAGATGTTCAAGAAGCTGAAGGACAACTCCACCGGCCGCGACATCTCGGACGCGCCCGCGCGCGCCTTCACCGGCTTCCTCACCCTGGCCGACGCGATCAACCGGGCGAAGTCCGTGAGCCCGGAGGAGATCCGCAAGGCGCTGGTGGCCACCAACATCCCCGGCGATCAGCTCATCATGCCGTGGAACGGGGTCAAGTTCGACGAGAAGGGCCAAAACACGGGCGTGCGCGCCATCCTCCAGCAGGTGCAGAACGGCGCCTACGCCACCATCTACCCCTTCGAGCTGGCGGCCGCCGACGCGACCTTCCCCCTGACGCCCTGGAAGGATCGCAAGTAAACGGCGCTCCGCGCCCGTGACGCTCGAAGTTCTGCTGCAGGGCTTGATCGGCGGGCTCCTGATGGGGTTCGTCTATGCGCTCATCGCGGCAGGGCTGTCCCTGATCTTCGGGCTCATGGAGATCGTGAACTTCGCGCATGGCGAGTTCCTCATGCTCGCCATGTTCGCGACGTTCTGGGCGTGGGCGCTCGCCGGGCTCGATCCCCTCCTCGCGCTGCCGCTCACCGCGGCGCTGCTCTTCGTGCTCGGGATCGCCGTGTACCACGGCCTCATCCGCTGGATCCTGGGCGCACCCATGCTGGCCCAGATCTTCGCCACCTTCGGCCTCGCCGTCTTCCTGCGGTCCGCCGCGCAGGCCCTCTGGGGCGTGGATTTCCGGCTGGTCAAGGATCCTCTGGTGTCGGGACGCATCTCGCTGGGGGGGCTCTTCATCGGCCTGCCTCAGCTCGTGGCCAGCGTGGGAGCCCTGGCCGCCTTCGCCTTCCTCTACTGGCTCATCCGCAAGACGGAAACGGGCCGCGCGCTACAGGCCACCGCCCAGGACCGGCAGGCCGCGGCTCTCATGGGCATCGACACCCAGTGGATGTTCGCGCTCGGCTGGGGGATCGGCGCGGCCTGCGTGGGGGTCGCGGGCGCGCTCCTCACCATCTTCTTCTATGTGTTCCCGGACGTCGGCGCGTCCTTCGCGCTGCTCGCCTACGTGGCGGTGGCCCTCGGCGGCTTCGGCAACGTCCCGGGCACCCTGGCCGCCGGGGTGGTGGTGGGCGTGGTCGAGGTGATGAGCGGTCTCCTCATCGCGCCCACGCTCAAGTACGTGGCGGTGTTCCTGATCTACCTGGCGGTCGTCCTCTGGCGCCCCCAGGGTCTGTTCGGCCGCTTCTGATGCTCCCCGCGCTCCGGTGGGGCCTGGGCGCGCTCTCCCTCGCCGCGCTCCTCGCCGTCCCCTTCGTGGTCACCCAGCCCTATCCGCGGCACGTGTTCATCACGATCTTCCTCTACGCGACCCTGGCCCAGGCCTGGAATCTCCTCGCTGGCTACTGCGGGCAGATCTCGCTGGGCCACGCGGTCTTCTTCGGGACGGGCGCCTACACCTCCAGCGTGCTCGTGAAGGAGCTGGGGCTCACGCCGTGGGCCGGCATGGGGGTGGGCGTCCTGCTCGCGGTGGCGCTCTCGCAGGTGATCGGCTACCCGGTGTTTCGCCTGCGGGGCCACTATCTCGCCATCGCCACCATCGCGGTGGGCGAGATCGTGCAGACCCTCATGCTGAACTGGGACTGGGTGGGCGCCGCGCGCGGCTTCTTCGTGCCGATCAAGCGCCCCGACTCCTTCGTCAACTTCCAGTTCCATCAGAGCAAGCAGACGTACTACTACATCGCGCTGGGCCTCCTCCTCCTGGCCCTGGGCGTGACCCGCCGCATCGAGCGCTCGCGCACGGGATTCTACTTCCGCGCCATCCGGGAAGACCAGGACGCGGCGGCGAGCCTCGGCATCCCGGTGGCGGCGTACAAGCAGCGGGCGATGGCCTGGTCCGCCGGGCTCACCGCCATGGGCGGGACGTTCTACGCCCAGTACATCCTCTTCATCGATCCGGAGTCGGTATTCCCGCTGTCGCTGTCCATTCTCATCTGCCTGATGGCGGTGCTGGGCGGGGTGGGAACCCTGTGGGGGCCGCTGGTGGGCGCCGCCATCCTGGTGCCGCTCTCCGAGGGCACGCGCATCTACTTCGGCGGCACCGGCAAGGCGATCGACCTCTTGATCTTTGGCCTGCTCATCATGCTGATCTCGGTACTCCAGCCGGGCGGCATCATGGCGCTCGCCCAGCGCGGGCGCCGGCGCACGGGATGACCCCGCCGCTCCTCGAGGTCCAGGGCCTCACCAAGCGCTTCGGCGGCGTCACCGCCAACCAGGAGGTGACGTTCCGCGTGGCTTCCGGAGAGCTCGTGGGCATCATCGGGCCCAATGGCGCGGGCAAGTCGACGCTCTTCGACCTCCTCACCGGCTTCCAGCGTCCGGACGCGGGCACGGTCGCGCTGGACGGCCAGGACATCACCGGGCTTCGCCCCGACGTGGTGAGCCGTCGGGGCGTCGGCCGCACCTTCCAGAAGCTCAAGCCATTCACCGGCCTCACCGCGCTCGAGAACGTGATGGTGGGCGCCTTCCAGAAGACCACCGACCCGCGCGAAGCGCGGGAGCAGGCGCGCGCCGCGCTGGCCAGCGTGGGGCTGGGCGGCAAGGAAGATGCGCATGCGCGCGTACTCTCCACCGGCCAGCGCAAGCGCCTCGAGCTCGCGCGGGCGCTGGCCACGCGGCCGCGTCTCCTGCTCCTCGACGAGGTCACCGGCGGCGTCGACCAGGGCAGCATCCCCGGCCTGGTGGAGCTGGTGCGCGGAGTTCACGCGGAAGGCATGGCGCTGCTGGTCATCGAGCACAACATGCGCGTGATCATGGACATCTCGCAGCGCATCGTCGCGCTCCACCTGGGCGCGGTGATCGGCGACGGCCCCCCCGAGGCGGTGGCGCGCGACGCCCGCGTGATCGAGGCCTACCTCGGCCGCACCTACACGCGCGAGGCGCCGGAGGGTCCACGTGCTTGAGGCGCGCGGGCTCGACGTGCTCTACGGGGACTACCAGATCCTCTGGGAGGCGGAGCTCCGCGCGGAGCCGGGCGAGGTGGTGGCCATCCTCGGCCCGAACGGCGCGGGCAAGTCCACCCTCATGAACACGCTCTCGGGCCTGATCCGGCCCCGCCGGGGCAGCGTCACCTTCAAGGGACAGTCCATCGCGGGCCTGCCTCCCCACCGCATCGTCCCCCTGGGCATCGCGCATGTGCTGGAGCGGCGCCGCCTCTTCCCCTTCATGACGGTGCGCGAGAACCTCCTCCTCGGCGGCTATCATCCCGCGGCCCGCGCCCGGCGCGAGGCGAGCCTGGCCGACGTCGAAGCGCTGTTCCCGTTCCTCCGCGCGCGCGCCGATCAGCTCGGGCATACCCTCTCGGGCGGTGAGCAGCAGATGGTGGCGATTGCGCGCGGGCTCATGGCCCGACCCGAGCTCCTCATGATCGACGAGCCCTTTCTCGGGCTGGCGCCGCGCATCGTCGAGCAGATCGCCGAGGTGATCCGTGCCCTCAACCGCGAGCGCGGCCTCACCGTGGTCTTCATCGAGCAGAACGTGGAGCTGGCCCTGGGCATGGCGCACCGGGGGTACGTCCTCGAGTCGGGCCGCAATGTTATTCAAGGCCCATCCGCTTCGCTCCTGGGCTCGCCCGAGGTCAAACGGATCTTCCTGGGTGCCTAGCCCCCTCCCTCCCCCTGCTTGTTGCGACCGGGGGTGCCGTATGTTAGCGTAGCACTGCGATTTTATGGAACTCTTGCCCGCTGTTCTCACCTCATCCATCGCGGTCACCCCACCCAAGGAGACCTACGCTCATGGCGGATAATGCCCTGCACCTCACCGAGGCCAACTTCGACGTCGAGGTCGGCAAGCACGCCGAGGTCCTCATGGTGGACTTCTGGGCCGAGTGGTGCGCGCCCTGCCGCGCCATCGCGCCCACCCTCGACGAGCTGGCCCGCGAGGGCATCGGCAAGGTCAGCCTGGCCAAGGTGAACGTGGACGATAACCCCGCCCTGGCGGCCCGGTACGGGATACGCTCGATCCCGACCATTCTTTTCATCAAGGGCGGGGCGGTGGTGGACCAGGTGGTCGGCGCGGTGCCCAAGGCCCAGCTCAAGAAGAAGCTGGACGCCATCGGCTGATCCGGCCACCCCTGCCATGTCTCCGGCCGCGCCTGGCATCCCGCCGTTGTCCCCCTCGCGGGAAGAGTTCCGGGCCCTCGCCGCGCACGGCAATCTGATCCCCGTCTACGCGGAGCTGGCCGCCGACCTCGACACCCCGCTCTCGGCCTATCTGCGGCTCCGGCCCGGCCCCTATGCCTTCCTGCTCGAGTCGGTGGAGGGGGGCGAGAAGTGGGCCCGCTACTCCTTCCTCGGGTCGGACCCGCTCATGGTCTTCACCGCCAAGGGCAACCGCATCACCCTCCGCCATGCCGACGGGCGCACCGAGACCCTGGCCACCCAGAATCCGCTCGAAGGGCTGCGCGGGGTGCTCTCCCGCTTCACGCCTGTCGCGGTGCCGGGACTGCCGCGCTTCCAGGGCGGGGCGGTGGGCTTCTTCTCCTACGACATCGTGCGCCACGTCGAGCGGCTGCCCCGACACGCCAAGGACGACCTCCGGCTGCCGGACGCGGTGTTCATGCTCACCGACACCCTCCTCGTCTTCGACAACCTGCGCCACCGGCTCCTCGTGATCGCCAACGCGCACGTGGAGGGGACCGACCCCGGCTCGCTCGATCGCGCCTACGACGCGGCCGCGGTGAAGATCGGCATGCTGCTGGCCAAGCTCGCGCGTCCGGCCCGCCCGCCCGCGCCGTTGACCGTCCCCGACCCGCAGCCCCTGGTGGCGCTCGGAGAGGACGGCTTCACGTCGACCATGGACGAGGCCACCTTCATGGAGGCGGTGCGGCGGACCAAGGAATACATCGCCGCCGGCGACGCCTATCAGGTGGTCATCTCCCGGCGGCTGGACACCGAGCTCAAGGCCGATCCCTTCACGGTCTACCGCGCGTTGCGCACCATCAACCCGTCGCCCTATCTCTTCCTCCTGCGCCTGGGCAAGACGAGCATCGTCGGCTCGTCGCCCGAGGTGCTGGTGCGGCTCGAGGAGGGCCGGGTGGAGGAGCGTCCCATCGCGGGCACGCATCCGCGCGGCGCCGACGAGGCCGAAGACGCACGCCTGGCCGACAAGATGACCGCGGATCCCAAGGAGCGCGCGGAGCACGTCATGCTGGTGGACCTGGGCCGGAACGACGTGGGCCGGGTGGCGCGGATCGGCACCGTCGAGGTGACCGAGTTCATGGTGGTGGAGCGCTACTCCCACGTGATGCACCTGGTCAGCCACGTGCGGGGACAGCTCGCCGCCGGCAAGGACGCCTTCGACGTGCTTGCCGCCTGCTTCCCCGCGGGCACGCTGTCGGGAGCGCCGAAGGTGCGGGCGATGGAGATCATCGAGGAACTGGAGCCCACGCGGCGCGGCCCCTATGGCGGCGCGGTCGGCTACATCTCGTACTCCGGGAACATGGACTCCTGCATCACCATCCGCACCGTGGTGTGCGACGGCCGCCGCGCCTCGATCCAGGTGGGCGCGGGCATCGTGGCCGACTCCGACCCCAAGACGGAATGGCTGGAGACCTGCTCGAAGTCGAGGGGCATGATCCTGGCCCTCCGCACCGCGGCCCAGGAGACGGGACGATGATCTTCGTCCTCGACAACTACGACTCCTTCACCTACAACCTCGTGCAGTACCTCGGCGAGCTGGGCGCCGAGGTGCGGGTGGCGCGGAATGACGCGGTCACGGTGGAAGACGTGCTCGCGCTGGCGCCCGACGGGGTGGTCATCTCCCCGGGGCCGGGCCATCCCACCGCCGCCGGCATCACCCTCCCCCTCATCGAGCGGCTCCACTCGACCACGCCCATCCTCGGCGTCTGCCTCGGCCATCAGGCCGTCGGCCAGGCGTTCGGCGGCACGGTGACGCGGGCGCCGGTGCAAATGCACGGCAAGACGTCGCGCATCCAGCACGACGGGCGCGGTGTCTTCGCCGGGCTCTCGGCGGGGTTCGAGGCCACCCGGTATCACTCCCTGGTGGTGCTGCGGGAGGGCTTCCCCGCCGACCTCGAGATCTCCGCCCGTGCCGAGGACGGCGAGATCATGGGGCTGCGCCATCGCCGCTACCCGGTGGAGGGCGTGCAGTTCCACCCCGAGTCCATCCTCACCACCGAGGGTAAGGCCCTGCTCCGGAACTTCCTGGGCATGGTTCCTGTCGCCCAGCGGTGATGGGCGGTCCCGAGCCTCCAAGTCGCCGCGTCCCCGCTCTCGTCCGACGGGGGGCCCGGTGAGCGTGCGCGAGCTGGGCGAGCTGGGACTGATTCGCCGCATCCGCGAGGGTGCCCGGGGCGGGCCCGCCGCCGGGGTCCCGGTGGGCATCGGGGACGACGCCGCCGTGCTCGCGGTGACGCCGGGCGCCGCACTGCTGGCCACCACCGACCTCGTGATCGAGGACATGCACTTCCGGCGCGCGTGGGCAACGCCGGCCGACGTCGGCTGGAAGGCGATGGCCGTGAACCTCTCGGACATCGCCGCCATGGGGGGCGTGCCGCGCTGGGCCCTCGTCGCCTTGGCCGTCCCCGCCGACACCCCCGCCGCCGACGTGGACGCTTTCTACGCGGGCCTGCGGGAGGCGGCGGCGCCTCACGAGGTGGCCATCGTGGGCGGCGACACGAGCCAGTCGCCGCGCGGCTGGCTCGTCAACGTGACCCTGCTCGGCGAGCACGCCGGGCGGCCGCGCCTGCGCTCCGCCGCGCGCGCGGGCGACGCCATCGCCGTCACCGGCACCCTGGGGCGCTCGGCGGCCGGGCTCGCCGTGCTCGAGATGGGGGCCGACGAGGCGCGGCGACATGGGGTGCCCGAGACGGTGATCGACGAGGTGACGCGGGCCCACCTCCGGCCGCGGGCCCGGGTGGTGGAGGGCCAGTGGCTCGGCGCCGCGCCCGCCGTGCACGCCATGCTCGACTGCTCGGACGGGCTCGCCACCGACCTCGGGCACATCTGCCGCGAGTCGGCGGTGGGGGCGCGCGTGACGCTGGATTTGGTCCCCATCGCTTCCGGCGCCGAGGCCGCGGCGCGGGCGCTGGGCCGCGAGCCGGTGCACTGGGCCACCGCCGGCGGCGAGGACTACGAGCTCCTGCTCACCTGTGATCCCGCCGACGTGGAGCGGCTGTCCGCCGACTTCCGGCGCAGCACCGGCACGCCCCTCACCGTGATCGGGAAGATCGAAGCCCCGGGGTCCGGCATGGTCTGGCTCGGCGCGAACGGGAATCCGGTGGCCCCGCCCGCGGGCTTCGAGCATTTCCGTGGATAACTTCCTCCTCCTCCAGCTCGCCTTCCTCGCCGCGCTGGTGCTCTGCTCGGCGCTGCTCACCGGCGCCGAGGCCGCCTACTTCTCCCTGGGCCGGTCGCGGCTCAAGCACCTCGCGGAGGAGCAGGGGCAAGCCGATCCGCTGGCCCCGCTCCTCCGCGAGCCGCACGAGCTGCTGGTGACCCTCCTGGTGGGCATCACCCTCATCAATATCGGCGCCTCCGCCCTGGCCGCCGCCATCGCCGAGCGGCTGCTGGGCCCGGTGGGCCTGCCCATCGCCATCGTGGCCATGGTCTTCCTGTTGTCCGTGTTCGGCGAGGTGCTCCCGATGACCCTGGCCGTCGAGCATCCCGAGCGCTTCACCTCCTGGGTGAACCGCCCCGTGATGTGGCTCTCCCGGGTGCTCGGCCCGGTGCGCATTCTTCTCGGGGCCTTCACCGCGCTCACCCTGCGCCTGGTGGGCTCCGAGCGCCGGGGAGACGAGCCCGAGATCACCGAGGACGAGCTCCGCACCCTGGTGGACGTGGGGGCGCGCGAGGGGGTGGTGGAGCGGACCGAGCGCGAGATGATTCACCGGGTGTTCGAGCTGGAGGACACCTCCGTGCGCGAGGTGATGGTGCCGCGTCCCGACATGTTCTGCCTGGACGTCGCGACCCCGCGCACGCAGATCCTCGACCTCCTCCGCGAGAACCTGCACTCGCGGGTGCCGGTATACGAGGGCACCGTGGACCAGATCGTGGGCGTGCTCTACACCAAGGAGCTCCTGCCCCACCTCCACGGGCTGCCCCCCGATTTCGACCTCCGCGGCCACCTCCACCCGCCCTATTTCGTCCCCGAGTCCAAGCGGGCGGACGCGCTCCTGCGCGAGTTCCAGGCCAAGAAGCTCCACCTGGCGGTGGTGGTCGACGAGTTCGGGGGCACCGCCGGGCTGGTGACGCTGGAGGACCTGCTCGAGGAGCTGGTGGGCGAGATCCGCGACGAGTTCGACGAGGAGGAGCGCCTGGTCCAGCCCCTCGGCGAGGGCACGTTCCGCGTCTCCGGCAAGCTCAGCATCGACGGCCTCAACGTGGTCACCGGCCTCTCCGTCTCCAGCGAGTCCTACGACACGGTGGGCGGTTGGGCGCTCGACCTCTTCGGCCGCGTTCCCAGCAAGGGTGAGCGGGTGGAGACACCGGACGCCATCGTGACGGTGGAGAAGGTCGAGCGGACGCGCGTGGTGGAAGTGGTGGTCACCCTCAAGAGCCCGCCGGCGCGGTCGGAGGCCGAGTGATCTACGTCTGGATCATCCTCCTCTCGCTGGCCCTCACCGCGCTCTTCTCCGCGTCGGAGATGGCCTTCATCGCCGCCAACCGCGTCCGACTCCGCCACCTCGCCGAGGAGGGCAGTCAGACCGCCGCCCGCTATCTGGAAGCCTTCCGCCGGCCGGAACGGGTGCTCGCCACCTGCATGATGGGCGTCACCATCGCCCACATCACCGCCTCCTCGGTGTCCACCTGGGCGCTCCTGCCCGTGCTCGGCTCCTGGTCGGCGGTGGCGGTCACCGCGGCGCTCACCCCCATCATGCTCGTCTTCGGCGAGGTGATGCCCAAGGCGGTGGCGCGGGAGTGGGCCACCCCGCTCATCCGCTCCCTTTTCCGGGTCATCGAGCTGTCGAGCTGGGTGCTGGCGCCCTTGACCTGGGGGGCGAACGCGGTGGTGGGCAAGGCCCTCGCCCTCTTCGGCCGCACCCCCTCGAGCACCCGGCAGTTCGTGTCCCGCGAGGAGCTGAAGCTGCTCCTCCAGATGGAGCCGGAGGAGGCCGACGTGACGGTGTCCGAGGCCGAGATGATCGACAAGATCTTCGACCTGGGCCAGAAGACGGTGCGCGAGATCATGGTGCCCCTGGTCGACGTGACCGCCCTGCCCGCTACCGCCCACCCGGAGGACGCGGTACGCCTGATCTCCGAGCGCGGCTTCTCGCGCATCCCGCTCTTCACCGACCGCGTGTTCAATCTGATCGGCTTCGTCACCGCCATGGACCTGCTCCGGCGAGGGGCCCAGGTGTCCGATCTCCGCTCCATCATGCGGCCGGCCACCTACGCCCCCGAGACCAAGCGGATCGACGATCTCCTCCGCGAGATGCAGAAGGGCCGCATCCAGCTCGCGGTGGTGGTGGACGAGTACGGCGGCGCGGTGGGCATCGTCACCATCGAGGACATCCTCGAGCAGATCGTGGGCGAGATCGAGGACGAGCACGACCGCACCCCGGCCACCGTCGATCGGCTGCCTGACGGCAGCTACCGCGTGGCGGGGCGGGTGAGCATCGACGAGCTCAACGAGTCGCTCGACTGGGAGCTGCCCAAGGGCGACTTCGAGACGGTGGCGGGGCTCGTGCTCGCCACCGTCAACCGCATCCCCTCGGTGGGGGAAGTGTTCCAGGTCGGGCGCTACACTTTCACCGTGCTGGAGGCCGACGAGCGCCGCATCCTGAGGGTCCGCATCAGCCCGCCGGCGCCGGCGGCGTAGTCAACCGCAGTCAACCGGAAGGAAGGAGCACCGCGATGGCCGGACGGATGGTGGAGTTTCCGAGCAACGGCGGCAAGGCAACCGGATATCTGGCGACCCCGGCGGCGGGCAAGGGCCCGGGCGTGCTCGTGATCCAGGAGTGGTGGGGCCTGGTGGATCACATCAAGAAGGTCTGCGACCGCTTCGCGGCCGCCGGCTACTCCGCCCTGGCCCCCGACATGTACCACGGCCAGACGGCGACCGAGCCCGACGGCGCCGGCAAGCTCTTCATGGCGCTCAACATCGCGCAGGCCGAGAAGGACCTGGCCGGCGCGGCCAAGTTCCTGGCCGGCCACTCCTCGACCGCGAAGCTGGGGGCGGTGGGCTTCTGCATGGGCGGCCAGCTCGCGCTCTTCGCGGGCACCACCAATCCCAGCATCGGGGCAGTGGTGGACTTCTATGGCATCCATCCCAACGTGAAGCCGGACTATGCCAAGCTGACCGGTCCCGTGCTGGGGCTCTTCGCGGAGAAGGACGCCTTCGTCACGCCGCAGACCGCGCGGGACGTGGAGGCGGCCATCAAGAAGGCGGGAAAGCCGGTGGCCATCCACGTCTACCCGAACGTGGACCACGCCTTCTTCAACGACGAGCGGCCCGACGCGTACGACAAGGCGGCGGCGGAGGATGCCTGGAAGCGGACCCTGAGCCACTTCGCGGCCAATCTCAAGTAGCCGGAGCCCGCGGCGCCCGGGCCGACGTCACCGGCCCCGGGCACCGCGTCGCTCTACTTCTTCACCTCGACCGACCCCTTCATGTTCGGGTGCAGCGCGCAGTTGTAGCTGAAGACGCCTTCGGCGGGGAAGGTCAGCGTGGCCCGCTGGCCCTTGAGCAGAAATCCGGTCTTGAGCGGCGTGCCCTGCACGGTGATCTGGTGCGGCGACTCGTCGGTGTTGATCCAGGTGATCGCCTTGCCCGGGGCGACCGTGAGCCCGCCGGGCGCGAACACGAAGCCCGCGATGTTGACGGTGGTGGCGCCGGGGACCATGGGCATCGCGCTTGCCACCTGGGTCTGACCGGCCAGGGCGGGATAGGAGATCACGAAGTCCATCGCGTCGTGGGGCTTGTGGCACTGGAAGCACGCTTTGTAGTTGGCTTTGTCGTTGAGCTTCCCGTCGGCGCCGAACGCCGCGTACTCCCACTCGCCGTTCCGGATCTCGTCGGGGTATTCCGCTCCCCAGCCCTGGCGTTTCTCCATCACCGTATAGGCGATCAGATCACCCTTGAGGAAGCGTCCCTTCCCGTCCTTGAGGGGATTGCCCTGCGCGTCCACCTGGGCCTTGTACTGGACCAGGGTGAGCACGGTGCCGGCCGGCAGGGGCTTGCCCTCCTTGGCCGCCTGGACCGCCGCGGCCGGGCTCGCGTAGAGCTCCCGGTACTGCTTGACGTCGTACCGATCGGCGATGGTGTAGAGCACCCCGTCCTTGTAGCCCGCCGGGAACGACACCTTGTCGGCCCCGGCATCGCTCCGCGGAGCTCCCAGGACCAAGGCCCCCGCGGCCGCTGCCGAGAGGGTGAGACCACCGAGCAGCCTGAACGGACGTTTCATGGGCGCCTCCTTGCAAGGGACGATGGTATAGCCCGCCGGGACCAGAACCCGCCCCGGTCCGCCCGGGTTCCCGGCCGGTACGCATCCCTCGTGGCCGGGACCGGTTTCTGCTAGGGTAACAGCCGGTCGATGAGCGCCATCTCGGAATCCAGCGTCGGAGCCGCGTGCGCGCTCCTCTCGGCCGGTACCTGGGCGGTGATCAGCCTGCTCGTCCGGCGGCTCGCCGGCAGCTTCAACTCGCCCACCATCAATGCCATCCGCGCCACCGCGGGGGGCGTGCTGCTGCTGGCGTGGGTGCTCGCCACCGCGGGCACCGCCCCCTTTCGCGCGATCACCTGGGGCGACTTCTTCCTCCTGACCTCGTCCGTCATCCTCGCCGGCTCCATCGGCGACACCCTGTTCTTCGAGAGCTCGCGCTTTCTCGGGCTGGCGCGGGCGATGACGGCCTCGATGACCTATCCGCTCCTGGCCGCCCTGCTGGCGGCGCCGCTGCTCGGGGAGCCCGTCACGCCGAGCCTCCTGCTGGGATCGGTGCTCACGCTGGGGGGCCTCGCTGTCATCATCGGCAATCGTCAGCCTGATCCCGGCGCGCCGAACCGGCTCTGGCTCGGGCTGGGCACCGCCACGCTCGCCTCGGTGGCGTGGGCGGTATCGGCCATCATGCTCAAGCCCGCGCTGCACGCCATCGATTCCTCCACCGCGCAAGCGATCCGGCTGCCGGTGGCCGGCCTGGTGCTCCTCGCCACCCCCTGGACGTGGGGCGCGCTCGGCGCGGCGCGCGCCGCGGCGCCCGACACCGGGAAGCTGCTGGCGCTGCTCGCCGCCCTCACCGCGGTGAGCTCGGTGCTGTTCGTGATGGGGGTGAAGCACGCCGGCGTCGGCGTCGCCACCGTGCTGTCGGCGACGGCGCCCATGTTCGCCATCCCGCTGGGCGCGTTCTACCTGGGGGAGCGAATGACGGTGACCGCCGCGCTGGGCACCCTGCTCACCGTGGCGGGCATCGCCGTCCTCAACCTCTGAGGGCGGGGATGTGTCAGCGGCCTCCGCGCGGCGGGCCGGCCAGCCGCTCGGTGACGTCGATGCGCTGGTAGACCACGGGATGCGCGGCGCGGTGCGCCGCGGGCGTCTCCGCCACGTGGAGGGTGTCCAGCCAGAGGTGCCCATCGGGCTGGCGATGGATGCGCGGCGCCGCGGAGGGGAACCAGCTGCCGAGGACGTCGGCCGGCCGCTTCGCCCGGCGCGCCATCTGCGAGACGGGAATGGGCGGGCCGTCGACGACGCCGTCGCGGACAACGACCGCGTCCGAGTCGAAGATCTCGCGCAGCTGACCTTGCAGCTCGAAGAACACCAGCGCCACCACGCCGGTCCCGTCCGGCGCCAGCCCCAGCGAGGGCGCGAAGGAAAAGAGCGTGCCGCCCCCCGGGTCGATCGGATGCAGGGACTTCGCGGTGTCCCACGGCCCCCATGTCCCCGGGCCGGTGGCGGGTCGGCGCACGTAGAACGCCTCGTCGCGACCGTAGATGCCCGTGCTCACGGTGCCGTGGAACGCCACGTGGAGATTGTCCTTCGCGTCCACTGCGATATCGGCCCAGTCGGCGAGGGTGTCCCGCTGCGCGCCCTGGTCGGCCCAGGCCGGCGAGGCGGCCAGCGCGTTCTGAACATCCACCCAGCCACCCCGGGGACGCCGGCGCGCATAGGTGAGCTCCCAGTAGCCGCCATTGGGACGGTCGCTCGACCGCCCGGCGCTGCGGACCAGCACGGTATAGATGGCGTGGGCATTGCCCTCGCGATCCACCGCGAGCGCGGGGTTCTTGAGACGCACCTTCGCCGGCACCGGCAGTCGGTCCAGCGACCAGCCCGCGCCGCCATTGGTCGAGACCGCGTACTGCCCGGTAGGCGTCACCACGTGGATCTCGTCGTCTCCGCGCACGCCGAGGTCGGGGCCGGTGTCCTGCGCACCGCCGGGGGCTCCCGTGTCCCGCACCCGCTCGAAGCTCCAGGCGCCGGCGCGGAGGACGAGGCGGCGGTACAGCGTGGTGCGCCCTCCGTACCAGGCCACGTGCACCGCGCCCGGGCTGGCCTCGATGGCCAGGAACGAGTTGGCCGAGGCGCCGCCCGGCTCGCTGACGGGCGTCACCTCGGTCTCGAAGGCGAGGCGCCCCGTGGCGTCGTCCTGGGCGGCGCGGCGATAGACGACGCGGGCCTCGCGTCGCCCGTCCCGAAACACCCGGGTGTCCAGCCACGCCATGTGGATCTTGCCCGCGGCGTCCCGGACGATCTTGGCCGAGTGGTTCGGCGCGAGCGCATTGGCCTTGCGCGTGGCCCCCACCGGGGTGGTCCCGTGGGGGAAGACGTAGACCCAGGCCTGACGCCTGACGCGCACCGCGCTCTGGTTCGGCGCGCCCTCCCAGGCGGTCCAGATCACCGATGTGGGCCCGATGGGGATGGGCGCCGACTGGTCATGCGTCACGCGAAGGCCGCCCGCCTCGGCCGAGTCGAGCAGCTCGCGGAGCGGAGACTCGGTCGGCGCGAGCTCGCTCAGGCCGGGCGCGGGCATCTCCACCGCGAGGAGCTCGGGGAGGGTGATCTCGGCGCCCGCGGCGGGCGCGGCGGCGCGGTCGGGCGGCCTGGCTCCCGCCGGCGCCGACGGAGCCGACTCGCAGCCTGCCGCGAGCGCCGCCGCGGCGAGGAGCGCGAGGCCCCCGCGGAGACGCCCTAGCCGATGAAGAGGCCGCCGTTCGGCGACAGCCATTGGCCGGTGAAGAACGAGGCGTCGTCGGAGACGAGGAAGAGCGCAGTGGCGGCCACCTCCCGCGGCTCGGCGAGCCGTCCGAGGGGGGTGCGGGAGAGGACGGCCTTGCGCGAGAGCGGCGAAAGCGTCTGGGTCATGGGCGTGTCGATGAAGCCGGGGCAGATGGCGTTGACGCGTATCCCGCGCGAGCCCACCTCGCGGGCCACCGCCCGGGTGAAGGCGAGAATGCCGCCCTTGGCCGCCGAGTAGTGCGGGACCGTCTCGAGGCCCATGAGCGCGGCCACGCTCGACAGGTTGACGATGGCGCCCTGGTTCCGGCGGCTCATGAGCCGGAGCGCCTCGCGCGTGCAGAAGAAGGTGCCGTTGAGGTGCACCCCGATCACGCGGTGCCAGGCCTCGTCGGACATCTCCTGGGTCACGTCCCAGTGGGTCTCTATCTGCTGGCCGCTCACCATCTCCATGATGCGCGCGTCCGACCGCTCGCGCCGGGACTCCAGGTCCTCCCCCGGGCCGTAGGCGATGCCGGCATTGTTCACCAGGATGTCGAGCGCTCCGTAGCGGCGGTCGATCTCGGCGAACATGGCGCGCACCTGGCCGCTGTCGGCAACGTCGGCGGCGAGCGCGCAGGCCTGGGCGCCCGCCGCGCCCATCTCCTGGACGGTCTTCTCGGCGGCAGCGAGGTGGAGATCGTTCACCACCACCCGCGCGCCTTCCTCCGCGAAGAGCAACGCGGTCGCGCGCCCGATGCCCGAGCCGCCGCCCGTCACCACCGCCACCCGGTCCTTGAGCCTCATCGCGTCCTCCCGGTGGCCAGCTTGGTTGAACGCCAAAGGGGCGGCCGCCGCCGCCCCTGGGTGCCCTGCTCCGGCGTCACGTCCCCGATCAGCCGGCGGCGGCCGCCGCCTTCTTCTTGCGTCCCTTGCGCGCGCCCGCGGCGGCCTCGCCCTTGTCACCCTTGTCGGCCTTCTCGCCCTTGGGTGCCTTCTCGGCCTTCGTGTCCTTCTTCTTCTTTTCCCGGGGCGCCTCGGGCCGGTCCACCAGCTCGAGCACGACCATGGAGGCGCGGTCACCCGGACGCGTGCCGGCATGGATGATCCGGGTATAGCCGCCGTTCCGGTCCGAGAACCGCGCGGCGATGGTGTCGAACAGCTTCTTCACCACCGTCTCGTCGGGGACCATGGCGAGCACCTGGCGCTTGGCGTGGAGATTCTCCCGCTTGGCCAGCGTCACCATCTGGTCCGCCATCCCCCGCACCGCCTTGGCCTTGGCCTCGGTGGTCATGATGCGCTCGTGGCGGAAGAGCGCCACCAGGAGATTGCGGAAGAGAGCCCACCGGTGCGAGGTGACCCGTCCGAGCTTGTAGTTCGCCCGGCCGTGCCTCATTTCGCGCCTCCGCGCCCCAGGGTTCCGAGCACGTTGGGGTCGATCCGCATCCCCAGGGACAGGCCGAGGCTGGCCAGCGCGGTCTTGATCTCCTCGATGGATTTCTCTCCGAGGTTCTTCACGTTCTCGAGGTCGGCATCCGTCTTCTGCACGAGATCGGCCACGGTGAGGATCTCGGCGTTGCGGAGCGCGTTGATGGCACGCGCCGGCAGCGGCAGCTCCTCCAGCACCTTGGACAGGCTCTCCTGAAGGAAGCCCTCCCCTTCCGCCTCGACCTCCTCGTCCTCTTCCGGCCCGCCCTCGGGAGCCAGCAGGGCGAAGTGATCGCGCATGTAGCCGGCGGCCTTGGTGAGGGCCTCGTCCGGCGACACCGCGCCGTTGGTCCACACCTCGATGATGAGCCGCTCATAGTCGGTGATCTTGCCCAGCCGCGAGTTCTCCACGTTGTAGGCGACGCGCTGGATGGGCGAGAAGGCGGCGTCCATGGGGATGGCGCCCGCGGGGACGCTGCCGGCGGAGTGCCCGGCCGCGTTCACGTAGCCGCGTCCGATGTTCACCCCGATCTCGATGGAGAGGGTCGCGCCCTCCTCGAGCGTGGCGATGGGGATCTCGGGGTTGAGCACCTCGATCCCTTCCGCCTCGGAGACGTCGGCGCCGGTGACCTGCCGGGGGCCCTTGGCGTCGATCCGGGTGGTGGTGGGCTCGCCGGACGGCACGTTGACGGCGAGCTTGCGCAGGTTCAGGAGGACGTCGGTAGTCTCCTCCTGCACGCCGGGAATCTTGGTCTCCGCGTCCCGCACGCCGGGGATGCGCACCCACGCCACCGCCGCCCCCGGGATGATGCTGAGCAGGGTGCGCCGCAGGGAGTTCCCCACCGTGAGCGCGTAGCCCTTCTCGAACGGCTCCGCCACCAGACGCGCGTAGCGGTCGGTGTTGATCTCCCACTCGATGTGTCTCGGTTTCTGAAACGGGATCCTGGCCATGGTCTCCTACTTTGAGAACAGCTCGACGATCAGCTGCTCCTGCACGGGGATCTGGATGTCCTCCCGGACCGGAAGACCGCGCACCATCCCCTTCTTTTGATTGACGTCCAGGTCGAGCCAGGCCGGCACCGCCGACCGGCCCGCGCCGAGGTTGTCGGCCGCGCGCTCCTGCATCTTGGAGGTGGGGCGGAGCTGCACCGCCTCGCCCACCCGGACGATGTAGGACGGCACCGACACCTTGCGGCCGTTGACCTGGATATGCCCGTGGGCCACCATCTGCCGCGACTCGCGGCGCGACGCCGCCAGGCCCAGGCGGAAGACCACGTTGTCGAGCCGGCGCTCGAGGAGCTTGAGCAGGTTCTCGCCGGTGATCCCCTTCTCGCGCTCGGCGCGCGCGAAGTAGCGGCGGAACTGCGTCTCCAGCACCCCGTAGATGTGCTTGGCCTTCTGCTTCTCCCGGAGCTGGATGCCGTAGTTGGTCAGCTTGGTGCGGGACAGCCCGTGCTGGCCGGGGGGGTAGTTCCGCCGCTCGATCGCGCACTTCTCGCCGAAGCAGCGCGCGCCCTTGAGAAAGAGCTTGATCCCCTCGCGCCGGCACTGCCGGCAGACCGCCTCTCGATATCTCGCCACGAAATCTCCTCCCTAAACCCGTCGCCGCTTCGGCGGCCGGCAGCCGTTGTGCGGGATCGGGGTCACGTCTCGAATCGAAGTCACCTCGAGCCCCACCGCCTGCAGCGCGCGGATGGCGGCCTCCCGGCCGGCGCCGGGGCCCTTGACGCAGACCTCCACCGACTTGAGGCCGAGCTCCATGGCCTTGCGCGCGGCGTTCTCCGCGGCGGTCTGGGCGGCGAAGGGGGTGCTCTTACGGGAGCCCTTGAAGCCCACGCTGCCCGCGCTCGCCCAGGAGACGACGTTGCCCGTCTTGTCGGTCAAGGTGACGATGGTGTTGTTGAAGGTGGCCTGCACGTGGGCGACGCCCACGCGGACTTCCTTGCGCTCGCGCTTGCGTCCGCCCTTGCGGGGGGCCGCCGGCTTCTCTTCTGGCGTGTCGGCCATGTCGCTGGCTCCTTATTTCCGCGCCGCGGCGGGCGCCGCGGGGGCGGCGGGGGCGGCGGCCACGGTCTTCTTCTTGACCATCACGCCCTTGCTCTTGCCCTTGCGCGTCCGCGCGTTGGTGTGGGTGCGCTGGCCGCGCACGGGCAGGCCCTTGCGGTGACGGATCCCGCGGTAGGAGCCGATGTCCATGAGGCGCTTCACGTTCATGGCCACCTCGCGGCGCAGGTCGCCCTCGACCTTGTACTCGCGCTCGATGATGTCCCGGACGCGGGCGGTCTCGTCGTCGCTCCAGGCCTTCACGCGCTTGTTCCCGTCCACGCGCGCGTCGGACATGATGCGCCGGGCCGAGGGGATTCCGATCCCGTAGATGTACTGGACGGCGATGAGGCCGCGCTTCTCACGCGGCAGATCGATTCCGGCAATACGTGCCATGTCGGCTCCTTACCCCTGACGCTGCTTGTGACGCGGGTTCTTGCAGATCACGTGCACGATGCCATGCCGGCGCACGATCTTGCAGTTCTCGCAGCGCACCTTCACGGATGGCTTCACTTTCATGTCGTGGTCGATGTCCTTGTTGGCCCGGCGCGCCGACGGCGGCGCTCACCGAGCGTCACTTGAATCGGTACGTGATCCGGCCGCGGGTCAAGTCGTACGGCGACAGCTCCACCTTGACCTTGTCCCCGGGGAGGATCCGGATGAAGTTCATCCGCATCTTGCCGGAGACGTGGGCGAGCACCTTGTGCCCGTTCTCCAGCTCCACCCGGAACATGGCATTCGGGAGCGGCTCCACCACCGTCCCCTCCACCTCGATCGCGTCTTCCTTGGGCACCGGGGTCTCCTAGGCCTTGGACTCGAGCCGGGTGAGGACCTCGGGGCCCTCCTCGGTGATGGCGATGGTGTCCTCGAAATGGGCGGCCAGGCTGCCGTCCTCGGTGACGGCGGTCCACCGGTCCTCGAGGATACGCACCTCCCACGAGCCCATGGTGATCATGGGCTCGATGGCGAGCACCATGCCCGGCTTGAGAAGGGCCCCGCGCCCGGCTTCCCCGAAATTCGGCACCTGGGGGTCCTCGTGGAGCTGGCGGCCGATGCCGTGCCCCACGAAAGCCCGCACCACCCCGAAGCCATGGCTCTCGCAGTGGCTCTGCACCGCGTGGGAGATATCGCCCAGCCGGTTGCCGGCCCGGCACTGGACGATGGCCTTGTCGAGGCTCTCACGGGTGACATCGAGCAGCTCCTGCACCCGCGGCGGCACCGGCCCCACCGCCAGCGTGATGGCGCAGTCGGCGTAGTAGCCCTCCACGATGCAGCCGAGGTCCAGCCCGATGATGTCGCCCGCAGCCAGCCGCCGCTTGGCGGAGGGGATACCGTGGACGATCTCCTCGTTGATCGAGGTGCACACCGTGGCGGGAAAGCCCCGATATCCCTTGAAGGCGGACTTGGCTCCCTTCGAGACGATGAAGGCCTCCACGTCGGCGTCGATGTCCTTGGTCGTGATCCCCGGATGCACCTGGACGCGCAGCCGGTCCTTCACCTCGGCGAGGATGAGTCCCGCCGCGCGCATGTGCGCGAGCTCGCGAGCGGACTTGAGCATGATCATGCCGGCACCGTCCGCCGGACCGCCTTGCGGATGTCCCCCGCCACGCGGTCCACCGCGCCCTCGCCGCCCACGCCGGCGAGGAGGCCCCGGTCACGGTAGTAGGCGAGCAGGGGCGCCGTCTGCTTGTCGTACACGTCGAGGCGGGTGGCCACCGCCTCGCTCGAGTCGTCCGAGCGCTGGTAGAGCTCGCCCGCGCACTTGTCGCATCGGCCGGCCTCGCGCGGCGCCGCCGAGACGATGTGGAAGGCGGTGCCGCACTGGCGGCACACCCGCCGGCCGGTGAGCCGGCGCAGCAGCTCCTCGCGGGAGACGTCGAGGAACACCACCCGGTCGAGCGCCATCCCCCGGGCCTTCAGCATGGCGTCCAGCGCCTGCGCCTGGGCGACGGTGCGGGGAAAGCCGTCCAGCACGAAGCCGGCGCGGGCGTCGGGCCGGGCGAGCCGCTCCTCCACGAGCCCGATCACCACCTCGTCGGGCACCAGCGCGCCGGAATCCATGTAGCGCTTGGCCTCGAGCCCGAGCGGCGTCCGCGCCCCCGCCGCCTCGCGCAGCATGTCCCCGGTCGCCACCTGAGGCACGCCCCACTCCGCGGCCAGACCGCGCGCCTGCGTCCCCTTGCCCGCGCCGGGGGCGCCGAGAAAGATGACCCGCGCGCTCACGCCCGCGCCTTCTTGCGGAGGAAGCCTTCATAGTTCCGCATGAGGAGGTGGGACTCCATCTGCCGCACGGTGTCCAGCGCCACCCCCACCACGATGAGGAGGCTGGTCCCGCCGAAGTAGAAGGGGGTGTTGAACCAGCGGATGAGGAAGTCCGGCAGCACCGAGATGAGGGCGAGGAAGACGGCGCCCGGCAGGGTGATGCGGGTGAGCGTCCGGTCGATGTACTCCGCCGTCTTCTTGCCCGGCCGCACCCCGGGGATGAAACCCCCGTACTTCTTCATGTTGTCGGCGAGGTCGATGGGGTTGAAGACGATCGCGGTGTAAAAGTAGGCAAAGAAGATGATGAGGCCGCAGTACAGCACGGTGTAGGTCATGTGCCCGGGCGACAGGGACTCGGAGATGACCTGCATCCACGGGTGGCTGATGAATCGCGTCAGCGTGGCCGGGAAGAGGATCAGGGAAGACGCGAAGATCACCGGGATGACGCCGGCGGTGTTGATGCGGAGGGGGATGTGAGTGGACTGCCCCCCGTAGACGCGCCGGCCCACCACCCGCTTGGCGTATTGAACGGGAATTTTTCGCTGCCCCTCCTGCATCACGATGACCGCCGCGGTGACGGCCAGCATCATGAGGAGCAGCCCGAGGAAGACGAAGAGCTTGAGCTCGCCGTTCCGGATGAGCGTGAACGAGGAGACGATGGCCGAGGGCAGGCGGACCACGATCCCCGCGAAGATGATGAGGGAGATCCCGTTGCCGATCCCCTTCTCGGAGATCTGCTCGCCCAGCCACATGATCAGCGCGGTCCCGGTGGTGAGCGTGATCATGGTGAGGAGCCGGAAGCCCCAGCCCGGATCGGGCACGATGGCGATGCCGCCGGGGCTGCGCATGCTCTCGAGCCCCACCGCGATCCCGAAGGCCTGCACCAGCGACAGCACGATGGTGCCGTAGCGGGTGTACTGGGTGATCTTCTTCTTCCCCGCCTCCCCCTCCTTGGCCAGCCGCTCGAGCGCCGGGATCACCACGGTGAGGAGCTGGAGGATGATGGACGCGGAGATGTAGGGCATGATCCCCAGCGCAAACACGGTGAGGCGCCGGAGGTTGCCGCCCGAGAAGAGGTCCACCATGCCGAGCAAGGTGCCCTGCACCTGGTTGAAGAACTGGGCCAGGGAGGCCCCGTCGATACCCGGCGTAGGCACATGCGCGCCGAGCCGATACGCGGCGAGGAGGCCGAGCGTGATCAGAACGCGGCGCTTGAGCTCCGGAATCTTGAAGATGTTCCGGAAGCTCTGCAGGCTCTCGAACATCAGGCGAGGACCTCGACCCGGCCGCCGGCGGCCTCGAGCTTCTTCCGGGCCGACTCGCTGATCTTGTGGGCGCGGACGGTGAGCGCGTGCCCTACCTCGCCGTCGCCCAGCACCTTCACCCGGCCGCGGTCGGACTTCTTGATGAGGCGCGCCTGGAGCAGGCTGTCCGGATCCACCACGCTGCCGGCGCCGAAGCGGGCGGCCAGCTCGCTGAGGTTCACGATGGCGTACTCGGTCTTGCCCCCGTAAGGCAGGAACCCGCGCTTGGGCAGCCGCCGGTACAGCGGCATCTGGCCGCCCTCGAACCCGCGCCGCACCCCGCCCCCGGAGCGGGCTTTTTGGCCCTTGTGCCCCTTGCCGGAGGTCTTGCCGTGGCCCGAGCCGGGGCCGCGGCCGATGCGCTTCCGTTTCTTCGTCGAGCCCGGCGCGGGCCGGAGGTCCTCGATCCTCATGCCGCCTCCACCTTCAGGGCGAACGGCACCGCCTTGATCATCCCCTGGATGGTGGGGGTATCGTCGTGCTCCACCGTCTGCCGGATGTGGCGGAGCCCCAGCGCGCGCACGGTCGCCTCCTGCTTGGGGCTGAGCCCGATGATGCTCTTCACCAGAGTGACCCTGAGCTTCTTAGCCACCGGTCGTCTCCTGCGCGTCGCCGTCCACCGCGCGCCGACGGGCCGCGTGTAGATCGAGCTGCCGCTTCATGCGGCGAAACGCGTCGATGGTCGCCTTGAGCACGTTGTGCGGGTTGTTCGTCCCCAACGTCTTGGTGAGCACGTCCTGGACCCCCGCCGCCTCCAGCACCGGCCGGACCGCGCCGCCCGCGATGACGCCGGTCCCCTGCGAGGCCGGCTTCATGAAGACGCGCGCCGCCCCGAACTGTCCCGTCATCTCGCACGGGATGGTGGTGTCCTTGAGGGGCACGAAGATCAGGTCCTTCTTGGCGTGCTCCACCGACTTCCGGATGGCTTCCGGAACCTCGCGCGCCTTGCCGAGTCCCACGCCCACGTGGCCGCGGCCGTCGCCGACCACCACCAGGGCGGTGAAGGAGAACCGCCGGCCGCCCTTGACGACCTTGGCCACCCGGTTGATCGCGACCACCCGATCGTTCAAGTCCAGCGCGCTGGCATCGATCCGTCCTTCAGCCACTCGTTATCTCCTCAAAACGCGAGTCCGCCGGCTCGTGCCGCGTCGGCCAGCGCCTTCACCCGCCCATGATACTGGTAGCCGCCTCGGTCGAAGACCACGGGCCCGATGCCCTGCGCCTTCGCCCGCTGCGCGATGAGCTCCCCCACCAGCTTGGCCGCGGCCAGGTTCCCGCCCGTCTTGAGCTTGGCGCGGAACTCGGGAGCGCGGCTGTCCACCGCGACGAGGGTCTTGCCCGCCACGTCGTCGATGACCTGGGCGTAGATGTGATTCAGGCTGCGAAACACCACCAGCCGCGGGCGCTCCGCCAATCCCCGCACCTGCTGGCGCACGCGCAGGTGCCGGATCTTTCGCCCTTCGACCTTCCGCTTCGCCAGCATTACTTGGCCCCCGCCTTCTTGCCGACCTTGCGGCGGATGTACTCGTCGGCGTACTTGATGCCCTTGCCCTTGTACGGATCCGGCTTGCGGAGCCCGCGCAGGAGCGCCGCCGTTTGCCCCAGGAGGGCCTTGTCCGCGCCGCGCAGGGTGATGGAGACCTGCTTCTCCACCTCCGCCTGTATCCCCTCGGGGAGCGGGAAGATCACCGGGTGCGAATAGCCCAGCGCCAGCTGCAGGTTCTTGCCCTGGAGCTGGGCCCGGTACCCGATGCCCACGATCTCCAGCTTGCGCTCGAAGCCGTCCTTCACCCCGTGCACCATGTTGGCGATGAGGGAGCGGGTGAGCCCGTGCAGCGCCCGCACGTTCCGGTTGTCCGAGCTACGGTCCACCGTCAGCACCGCCGCCTCCGCCTTCACGGAGATGCCGGAAGGGAGGGTGTGGGAGAGCTTGCCCTTGGGCCCCTCCACCCGCACCGCGCCCGTGTCCACCGCCACCTTGACCCCCTGCGGCACGGGGATCGGCTTCCGTCCGATTCGCGACATGGTCGGCTCCTACCACACGTAGGCGAGGACCTCACCGCCGAGGCCCTGCTTGCGGACCTCGCGGTCGGTCATCACGCCCCGGGAAGTGGACAGGATCGCCACGCCCATGCCGCCCAGGATGGACGGGATCTTGTCCTTGCCCACGTAGATGCGCCGGCCCGGCCGCGACACCCGCACCAGGCCGGTGATGACGCGCTCGTTGCCCGCGCCGTACTTGAGATACACGCGGAGCGTGCCGGGCTTCTTCTCTTCCATCAAGCGGAAGTTCTTGATGAAGCCCTCGCTCTTGAGGATCTCGGTGATCCGCACCTTGAGCTTGGAGGACGGGATGTCCACCTTCTCGTGCTCGGCGCCGCTGGCATTCCGGATGCGGGTGAGGAGGTCGGCGATGGGATCGGTCATCATGTCCGGGCTCTCCTACCAGCTCGCCTTGATCACGCCCGGAACCTCACCCTTGAGCGCCAGCTCCCGGAAGCAGAGCCGGCAGCACTGGAACTTGCGCAGGTACCCGCGGGGACGCCCGCAGAGCTTGCAGCGGTTGTGCGTCCGCACCCCGAACTTGGGCGTGCGCTGCGACTTCATGATCAGCGAGGTCTTTGCCATGCCTAGGACTCCCTGAAGGGCAAGCCGAGATGAGCCAGCAGCGCCTTCGCTTCCTCGTCGGTGTCGGCGGTGGTCACCATGATGATGTCCATGCCCCGGGTCTTGTCGACCTTGTCATAGACGATCTCCGGGAAGATCACCTGTTCCTTGAGCCCCAGCGCGTAATTACCGCGGCCGTCGAAGGACTTGGGGGGCACCCCCCGGAAGTCGCGCACGCGCGGGAGGGCCACGTTCACCAGCCGGTCGAGGAACTCGTACATCCGCGCGCCGCGCAGGGTCACCTTGCACCCGATGGGGGAGTTCTCGCGGAGCTTGAAGTTCGCGATCGACTTCTTGGCCCGCGTCACTACCGGCTTCTGCCCCGCGATGGTCTGGAGGTCCGCCACCGCGAAGTCCACCACCTTCGCGTTCTCCTTGCCCTCTCCCACGCCCATGTTGATGACGATCTTCTCCATCCGGGGCACCTGGAAGGGATTGGTGTAGCCGCGCTCCTTCATGAGGGCCGGGATCACCGTGGCCCGGAAGCGGTCACGCAGCCGCGGGGGGACGTCACCCGTCACCCTCGCCTGGACCGTCGGCGCGGCGGCGGGGGCGGGCGCACCCTTGCCCCCCTTGCCGGGGGCGGCGGGCTTCTTTGCGCCCGCCTGGCCCGGCGGCGTCTTCGGGGCCTGCTTGTCGGGCTTCTTCGCGTCAGCCATGGCTCATCACACCTTGTCGATGATCTCGCCGGACTTCCTGGCGATCCGGGCCTTGGTGCCATCCGCCAGCTGCCGGATGCCGACCCGGGTGGGTTTGTCGTTGCGCGGATCCAGCAGCATCACGTTGGAGAGGTGGAGCGGCGCCTCGCGCTCGATGATGCCGCCCTGGCGGAGCTTCTGCGTGGGCTTCTGGTGCTTCTTCATCATGTTGAGCCGCTCGACGATGACCCGCCCCTCGGCGGGGAACACGTGGAGCACCTTGCCCCGCTTGCCCCGCTCCCGGCCCGCGATCACCACCACGGTGTCGCCCTTCCGCACGTGCGCCTGCGCCATACGCTCCTCAGATGACCTCAGGGGCCAGCGAGATGATCTTGGTGAACTGCTTGTCGCGCAGCTCGCGCGCCACCGGCCCGAAGATGCGGGTGCCCACCGGATTGTCGTCCGCCTTGAGGAGCACCACCGCGTTCCGGTCGAAGCGGATGTAGGACCCGTCCCTCCGCCCGACCTCCTTCACCGTGCGCACCACCACCGCGCGGGCCACCTCGCCCTTCTTCACCGTCCCGTCCGGCACCGCCTCCTTGACCGCGACGATGACGATGTCGCCCAGGGAAGCGGTGCGCTTGTTGGATCCGCCCATCACGCGGATGCACTGGGCCTTCTTGGCGCCGGAGTTGTCCGCCACATCGAGCATCGTTCTCGGCTGGATCATGTCGGTCTCAGGACACGCGGGCCAGGATTTCCCGGATCCGCCAGCGCTTGTCCTTGGAAATGGGCCGCGTCTCCTCGATCAGCACGCGATCGCCCGTCTTGCTCGCATTGGTCTCGTCGTGGGCCTTGAACCGCCTCGCGCGCCGCACCACGCGCTCGTAGCGGGGATGACGGTAGACGCGCTCGATCAGCACCACGCGGGTCTTGGTCATCTTGTCGCTCACCACCACGCCTTCCCGGGTCTTCCTCTCGCCCACTGGGGGCCTCCTTACGCCTTCGCCTGGGTGCGCTCGCGGAGGATCGTCTGGATCCGGGCGAGATCGCGCCGGGCCTGGCCCACGCGGGACGGGTTCTTGGCCACCCCCATGGACAGCTGGAACCGCAGGTTGAAGAGCTCCTCGGCGAGCTCCTTGCCCTTGTCCTTCAGCTCGTCCTCGGACATCTCACGCCACTTCGTCGCCTTCATGATCCCCTCAGAGCGCCCGGGTGCGGGACACGAACTTGGTCTTGATGCCGAGCTTCTGGGCGGCGAGACGGAAGCCGTCCTTCGCCGTCGCCTCGTCCACGCCCTCCATCTCGTAGAGGATGCGGCCGGGCTTCACCACCGCCACCCAGAACTCGGGATTCCCCTTGCCCTTGCCCATCCGCGTCTCCGCGGGCTTCTTGGTCACCGGCTTGTCCGGGAAGATCCGGATGAAGATCTTGCCGCCGCGTTTCACGCTGCGGGCCAGCGTCACGCGGGCGGCCTCGATCTGGCGATTGGTCACCCACGCCGGCTCCAGCGCCTTCAGCCCGAAGTCCCCGAAGGCCAGGGTCGACCCGCGGTGGGCCTTGCCCTTCATGCGCCCACGCTGGGCCTTCCGGTACTTGACGCGCTTGGGCATCAGCATGGAATCAGGCCTCGGCGGTCCGCTGGGTGGTGGGAAGCACCTCGCCCTTGAAGATCCACACCTTCACGCCGATGGCGCCGAAGGTGGTGTGCGCCTCCGCCAGCCCATAGTCGATGTCGGCGCGGAGCGTGTGCAGCGGCACCCGCCCGTCCCGGTACCACTCCCGGCGCGCGATCTCGGCGCCGCCCAGGCGGCCCGAGCAGGCGATCCGGATCCCGTCCGCCCCCAGGCGCAGCGCGGAGGTGACCGCCTTCTTCATGGCGCGACGGAAGGCCACCCTCTTCTGGAGCTGGAGGGCCACGTTCTCCGCCACCAGCTGCGCGTCCAGCTCGGGATGGACCACCTCCTCGATGTTGAGGTGGACCTCCTTCTGGGTGCGGCTCTGGATCTCGTTCTTGAGCTTTTCCACCTCGGCACCCTTCCGGCCGATGATGATGCCCGGGCGCGCGGTGTAGATGGAGATCCGCGCCCGGTTCGCCGAGCGCTCGATGTCGATCCGCGAGATGCCCGCGTGGTAGAGCGCGGACTTGATGAACTTGCGGATCTTCACGTCCTCGTGGAGCAGGCCCGCGTAGCCCTTGGTGGCGAACCACCGCGAGCTCCACGTGCGCGTGGTTCCCAGCCGGAATCCGATCGGATGCGTCTTCTGCCCCATGGTTACCTCGTCGCTCCCCTCCGCACCCGGGGGCGCGGCGTCTCGTCGGACAGCTCGATGGTGAGATGGCTCGTCCGGTGCTTGATGAAGTAGGCCCGCCCCATCGCCCGGGGGGACACGCGCTTCAGCGACGGGCCCCCGTCGGCGATCGCCTTGACCACCCGGAGGTCGTCGAGGTTGCGCACCTGGTGGTTGTGCTCGGCGTTGGCGATGGCGGAGCGCAGGACCTTTTCGATGAGCCGCGCCGCCGCCTTCTCCGCGAACTGGAGGGTGGTGAGCGCCTCGCCCACCGACTTGCCGCGGATGTGCTCGAGCACCAGCCGCGCCTTGCTGGCGGGGACCCGGATGTAGCGCGCGGTCGCCTGCGTCTTCATGCCGTCCTCACGACTTCCCGGTGGGGGAGGTGGTCGCCTTCTCGGCGGCGCCGTGGGCCTTGAAGGTGCGCGTGAGGGCGAACTCCCCGAGCCGGTGCCCCACCATGTTCTCGGTGATGTAGACCGGGATGAACTTCCTCCCGTTGTGGACGGCGAGCGTGTGCCCCACGAATTCCGGCGTGATGGTGGACCGCCGCGACCAGGTCTTCAGCACCTTCTTCTGCCGGGACCGGTTCAGCTCGTCGATGCGGCCCTGCAGCCGCAGGTCGACGAAAGGTCCCTTGCTCAGCGAGCGTCCCATGTTCGGCCTCTCCTACTTGGTCCGGCGGGTGACGATGTAGCGATCCGACGGCCGCGCGCCCCGCCGGGTCTTGTAGCCCTTGGTGGGCTTGCCCCAGGGGGTCATCGGGTGATTGCCCTTGCCCTTGCCCTCGCCGCCGCCCATCGGATGGTCCACCGGGTTCATGACGGTGCCGCGCACGGTGGGCCGGAAGCCCTTCCAGCGCACGCGCCCCGCCTTGCCCACGGACACGTTCTCGTGATCGAGGTTTCCCACCTGGCCCACGGTGGCCATGCAGTCCAGGGCCACCCGCCGCACTTCCCCGGAGGGCAGCTTGAGGTTGCCGTAGTCGCCTTCCTTGGCCAGGACCTGCGCCAGCGTGCCCGCGCTGCGACAGAGCTGCCCGCCCTTGCCCGGCTGGAGCTCGACGTTGTGCACGAGCGTGCCGAGCGGGATGTTCCGGATGGGGAGCGCGTTGCCGGGCAGGATGTCGGCTTGCGGGCCGGACATCACGATGTCCCCCGGCTTGAGCCCCAGCGGGGCGATGATGTAGCGCTTCTCGCCGTCCCGGTACTGGAGCAGCGCGATCCGCGCGGAGCGGCCCGGATCGTACTCGATCCCCACCACCTTGGCGGGGATTCCGAGCTTCTCGCGCCGGAAGTCCACGTCGCGGAGCATGCGCTTGGCGCCGCCCCCCCGGTGCCGCACGGTGATCCGGCCATAGGAGTTCCGCCCATTGGTGCGGCGCTTGGGCGAGAGCAGGCTCTTCTCCGGCGTCTTCTTGGTGATCTCCTCGTTGGTGAGGAGGGTCATGTAGCGCCGCGCGGGCGAGGTCGGCTTCAGCGTCCGGATTCCCATCGGTCTCAGACTCCCTCGACCAGCTCGATCTTGTGGCCGGGCTGGAGCGTCACGATGGCCTTCTTCCAGTCGGAGCGCTGGCCCTCGAAGCGGCCCATCCGCTTCCACTTGCCCTGAACGGACGTCGTGCGCACGTCGGCCACCTTGACGTTGAAGACCCGCTCCACCGCCTGGCGGATCTCGACCTTGTTGGCATCCTTCGCCACCTCGAACGTCACGCTGTTCTGCTCTTCCTTCTGGCGCATGCTCTTCTCGGTCATGAGCGGCCGGTACAGCACGGAGCGGGGGTCTCTCATTACCCGAGCGCCTCCTGCAGGGCGACCACCGCCGCCCGCTCCACGATGACCCGCGCGTGACGGACCAGCTGGTACGCCGAGGTATGGGAGGCGGTGGTGACCTGCAGCCACGGGATATTGCGAGCGGCCCGCTCCACGTCGGCGCTGCGCTGAGCGAGCACGAGGAGCGTGGGCACTCCCGCCGCCCCCAGCCCCTTGAGCGAGGCCACCAGGGTCTTGGTCTTCACGTCGCCGAGGGTCATCCGCTCCACCACCGCCAGCTCATCCGCCGCCACCTTCCCCGCGAGGGCGGACCGCAGCGCGATCCGGCGCATCTCGGTGGGAAGGTCCTTGTGGTACTTCCGCGGCCGCGGTCCGAACGGCCGGCCGCCGCCCTTCCACTGGGTGGCGCGGATGGAGCCCTGACGGGCGCGCCCGGTGCCCTTCTGGCGCCAGGGCTTGCGGCCGCCCCCGCGCACCTCGCTGCGCCCGAGGGTCGAGTGCGTGCCCGCGCGCCGGTCGGCCAGCTCGCGCACCACCGCCTGATGGAGCACCGGCATCTTCACCGGGCCGCCGAAGACCTCGGCGGCGAGCTCGAGGGTGCCGGTGGACTTGCCCGCCGCATCGAGAATGGGAAGGGTCGGCATGCTACTTCGCCCCCTGCGCTTTCTGCCGCTGCGCCTTGGTCTGCTTCACGCTCTTCCGCACCATCACGAAGCCGCCCCGGGCGCCGGGCACCGCGCCCCGCAGCAGGATGAGGTTCTGCTCGGGGAGCACGCGCACCACCGGCAGGTTGAGGACGGTCCGGCGGTCCCCGCCCATGCGCCCGGGCAGCGGATGGCCGGGCCACACGCGGGAGGGGTCGGACGACGCGCCGATGGACCCGGGGGCCCGATGGAACATCGATCCGTGGGTGGCGTCGCCGCCGGACCAGCCGTGGCGCTTGACCCCGCCCTGGAAGCCCTTGCCCTTGGTCACGCCCACCACGTCCACGAACTCGCCCGGGCTGAAGATATCGGCGGTCAGGGTCTGCCCCACCGTGTAGGGCGCCACCGCCTCGGTCTTCTGCATGCGCATCTCCCGCAGCATCGTCAGCGGCCCGGGCAAGCCGGCTTTCTTGTAGACCCCCGCCATCGGCTTGGTGACGTTCTTCTTCTTGGCCTCGAAGCCGAGCTGGAGCGCGTCGTAGCCGTGGGTGGCCTTGGTGCGCACGGAGACGACCGTGCAGGGGCCGAGCTGGACCACGGTGACCGGGATCATGTTCCCGTCGTCGCCGAAGACCTGCGTCATGCCCACTTTCCGGCCGATCAGTCCTTCCTTCATTGCCATGATTGGAGTCTCGCTGTCCGGGGGAGGGCTCTAGAGCTTGATCTCGACGTCCACGCCGCTGGGGAGCTCGAGCTTCATGAGCGCGTCCACCGTCTGGGGCGTGGGATCGAGGATGTCGAGGAGCCGCTTGTGGGTCCGCATCTCGAACTGCTCGCGTGAGGTCTTGTCCACGTGCGGCGAGCGGAGCACCGTCCAGCGGTTGATCATGGTGGGCAGGAGCACGGGCCCGGTCACGCGCGCGCCGGTACGCCGCACCGTCTCCACGATCTCCTTCATGGAGCGGTCGAGGAGGTGGTGGTCGTACGCCTTGAGCCGGATGCGGATCTTCTGGTCGGTGGTCAGGGTCCCCATGCCGCTACTCCGTGATCTCCGCCACCACGCCCGCGCCCACCGTCCGCCCACCCTCCCGGATCGCGAACCGCAGCTCCTTCTCCATCCCGATCGGCTGGATCAGCTCGATCGCCATCGTCACGTTGTCCCCCGGCATCACCATCTCCACCCCCGCCGGCAGCGTGCACACCCCCGTCACGTCCGTCGTCCGGAAGTAGAACTGCGGCCGATACCCGTTGAAGAACGGCGTGTGCCGCCCCCCCTCGTCCTTCCCCAGCACGTACACCTCCGCCTTGAACTTCTTGTGCGGCTTGATCGACCCCGGCTTCGCCAGCACCTGCCCCCGCTCCACCTCGTCCTTGTCGATCCCCCGCAACAGCGCCCCAATGTTGTCCCCCGCCCGCCCCTCGTCCAGCAGCTTCCGAAACATCTCCACCCCCGTCACCACCGACTTCTTCGTCTCCGCCTGCATCCCCACGATCTCGATCTCTTCCCCCACCTTCACAATCCCGCGCTCCACCCGCCCCGTCACCACCGTCCCCCGCCCCGTGATCGTGAAAATGTCCTCGATCGGCATCAAAAACGGCTTGTCCACCGGCCGCGGCGGCGTCGGAATATGCTCGTCCACCGCGTCCATCAGCTCCCAGATGCACTTCGCCGCCGTCGCATCCTCCGGCTTCTCCATCGCCCCCAGCGCCGACCCCCGGATCACCGGAATGTCGTCCCCCGGAAACTGGTACTTCTTCAACAGCTCCCGCACCTCCAGCTCCACCAGATCCAAAATCTCCGGGTCGTCCACCATGTCCACCTTGTTCATGAACACCACCAACGACGGCACATTCACCTGCCGCGCCAACAGCACGTGCTCCCGCGTCTGCGGCATCGGCCCATCGTTCGCCGCCACCACCAGGATCGCGCCGTCCATCTGCGCCGCCCCCGTGATCATGTTCTTGATGTAGTCCGCGTGCCCCGGACAATCTATGTGCGCGTAGTGCCGCTTCGCCGTCTCGTACTCCACGTGCGACACCGCGATCGTGATCCCCCGCTCCCGCTCTTCCGGCGCGTTGTCGATCGTCCCGTAGTCCCGCACCGCCACCCCAGAGAACTTCGTGTGCAGTACCTTCGTGATCGCCGCCGTCAACGTCGTCTTGCCGTGGTCGATGTGCCCAATCGTCCCCACGTTCACGTGCGGCTTCGTCCGATCAAACTTCGCCTTGGCCATGATCCTCTCCTGTGGGAGCGCGCTAGCGGGAGCCCGCGCGCGGCGCGGCCTTGCCCGCGACCTTCGCCATGATCTCCTCGGCGATGGGTCGCGGCACCTCTTCGTAGCGGGCGAACTGCATGGTGTAGGTGGCCCGTCCCTGCGTCATGGAGCGGACGTCCGTGGCATAGCCGAACATCTGGCCGAGGGGCACGTTGGCGCGGATGACCTGGGCGCTGGCGCGCGCGTCCATCGAGATGATCTTGCCGCGCCGGCTGTTGAGGTCGCCCACCACCGCGCCCTGGAACTCGGAGGGGGTCACCACCTCGACGTCCATCACCGGCTCGAGGAGCACGGGCTTCGCCTTCCGCGCCGCCTCCTTGAACCCCATGGAGCCGGCGATCTTGAAGGCCATCTCGTTGGAGTCCACCTCGTGGTAGCTCCCGTCGGTGAGCGACACCTTCACGTCCACCATGGGATAGCCGGCGAGGATGCCGGTCTCCGCCGCTTCCTTCACGCCCTTTTCCACCGCGGGCACGTATTCGCGGGGGATGGCGGGGCCCTTCAGCTTGTTCTCGAACACGACGCCGGCGCCGGGCGTCGAGGGCTCGACCTCCAGCCACACGTCCCCGTACTGGCCACGTCCGCCGGTCTGCCGCACGAACCGCCCCTGCGCCTCCGCCTTCTGGCGAATGGTCTCGCGGTAGGCGACCTGCGGCTTGCCCACGTTGGCCTCGACCTTGAACTCCCGCAGGAGCCGGTCGACGATGATCTCGAGGTGCAGCTCGCCCATCCCGTGGATCAGGGTCTGGTTGGTCTCGGGATCCACGTTGACCTTGAAGGTCGGATCCTCGAGGGCGAGACGGGCCAGGGACAGCCCCAGCTTCTCCTCGTCGGCCTTGGTCTTGGGCTCGATGGCGACGGCGATGACCGGGGTGGGAAAGTCCATGGACTCGAGGACGATCGGCTTGGTGGGATCGCAGAGGGTGTCACCGGTCCGGGTGTCCTTGAGACCGACCACCGCGGCGATGTCGCCCGCGGACACCGATTCGATGTCCTCGCGGTCGTTGGCGTGCATCCGGACCAGGCGGCCCACGCGCTCCTTGCGGTCGCGGGTGGAGTTGTAGACGCCGGAGCCGGCGCTCAGGGTCCCCGAGTACACGCGCACGAAGACGAGCTGGCCCACGAACTTGTCGTTCATGATCTTGAAGGCCAGCGCGGAGAAGGGGGACTTGGGATCGGGCACGCGGGGCTCCGCCACGCTGGTCTCGGGATTGACGCCGGTGATGGGCGGAACGTCGAGCGGCGACGGGAGGTAGTCGACCACCGCGTCGAGCATGGGCTGCACACCCTTGTTCTTGAACGAGGCGCCGCAGATGACGGGGAAGATCTTCATGGAGATGGTGCCGGCGCGGACGGCAGTCCGGATCTCCTCGGGGGTGATCTTCTCGCCGCTGAGGTACTTCTCCAGGAGGTGGTCGTCCACCTCGGCGAGCCCCTCGATCATCTTCTCGCGATACTCCTTCACCTGTTCTTGCATGTCGGCGGGGATGGGCTCGGTGGTGAACTTCTGCCCGAGGCTCTCATCGTCGATCCAGACGTAGGCGACCTCGTCGATGAGGTTCACCACACCGCGGAACTTGTCCTCGCGGCCGATGGGGAGCTGGATGGGCACCGCGTGGGCGCCCAGACGCTCCTTGAGCATGGAGAGGCAGCGGAAGTAGTCGGCGCCCACCCGGTCCATCTTGTTGACGTAGACGATGCGGGGAACCTCGTACTTGTCGGCCTGGCGCCACACCGTCTCCGTCTGGGGCTCCACGCCGGACACTGCGTCGAGGATGGCAATGGCCCCGTCGAGCACGCGGAGGGACCGCTCGACCTCCATGGTGAAGTCGACGTGACCCGGGGTGTCGATGATGTTGATACGGCAGTCGCGCCAGAAGCTGGTGGTGGCGGCGGACGTGATGGTGATGCCGCGCTCCTGCTCCTGCACCATCCAGTCCATGGTGGCGGTACCCTCGTGCACCTCGCCGATCTTGTAGGACCGGCCGGTGTAATAGAGCACGCGCTCGGTGGTGGTGGTCTTCCCGGCATCGATGTGCGCCATGATGCCGATGTTCCGGGTCTTCTCCAGCGGGTACTGCGTCTCCACGTGACTCTCTCTTCCCTTTTCCGGTGCCGCGCTCAAGCTATACAAGCGAAGAGGGGGGTCGAGGACTCGGCCCCCCTCCGCCAACTCGGGCGCTACCAGCGATAGTGCGCGAACGCCTTGTTGGCTTCCGCCATCTTGTGAGTGTCTTCTCGCTTCTTCACCGCCGCTCCGCGGTTGTTGGCCGCGTCGAGCAGCTCACCGGCAAGCTTGTCCGCCATGCTCTTCTCCGAGCGCCGGCGCGCGGAGCCGATCAGCCACCGCATGGACAGGGCCACCCGGCGATCCGGGCGCACCTCCACCGGCACCTGGTAGGTGGAGCCGCCCACCCGCCGCGACTTCACCTCCACCGCGGGCTTGCAGTTGTCCACCGCCGACTTGAACAGCTTCAACGCGTCCTGCTTGGCGCGCTCTTCCATGTTACCGAGAGCGGAGTACATGATGTGCTCGGCGGTACTCTTCTTGCCGCCGTACATCATCATGTTGACGAACTTCGCCACCAGCCGGCTCCCGTACTTCGGATCCGGCAGGATCTCCCGATGAACCGCCCCCGCCCGCCGCATCCTACGCGCCGCCCTTCGGCTGCTTGGCCCCGTACTTCGACCGGCTTTGCTTCCGGCCCGCCACGCCCGCGGTGTCCAAGGAGCCGCGAATGATGTGATACCGGATACCCGGCAGATCCTTCACACGGCCGCCCCGGATGAGGACGATCGAATGCTCCTGCAGATTGTGGCCGACTCCCGGGATGTACGACGTCACTTCCAGCCCGTTGGTCAGGCGCACCCGCGCGACCTTGCGGAGGGCGGAGTTCGGCTTCTTGGGCGTGGTGGTGTAGACGCGGATGCAGACGCCCCGCTTCTGCGGGCACGCCTCCATCGCGGGCGTCTTGGACTTCTTGCGCACCGCCTCGCGGCCCTTCCGGACGAGCTGGTTGATGGTCGGCATGGTTCTCCGTTACCGGTGATGACGCCAAAACTCTAACTTTATAACCGAATAGCCCTTGCCTGTCAAGGTTTTCCGCTGCATCGCCCCTATCCCGCCTGGGCGATCTCGTCGGCCTCCCCGTCGAGGATCGGCTCCTCGGTCGCCACGGCCGTTTCCACCGCCTGCTCGTCGCCCCCCTGGCTCACCACCTCGGCCCGCGTGTAGTTGCTGAGCCCAGTACCGGCGGGGATGAGGCGGCCCACGATGACGTTCTCCTTCAGCCCGCGGAGGTCATCCGTCTTGCCGCTGATGGCGGCCTCCGTGAGCACCCGCGTCGTCTCCTGGAAGGAGGCGGCGGAGATGAAGCTGTCCGTGCTCAGCGAGGCCTTGGTGATGCCGAGCAGCACCGGCTTGGCCGTCGCCGCCGGCTTACCCAGCGCGGTCGCCTTGTCGTTCTCCTCCTGGTACACGAACTTGTCGACGAGCTCCCCGACCACGAAGTCGGTGCCCCCGACCTCCTCGATCCGCACCCGCCGCAGCATCTGACGGACGATGATCTCGATGTGCTTGTCGTTGATGGTCACGCCCTGGAGACGGTACACCTCCTGGACCTCGTTCACGAGGTACCGCTGCAGCTCCCGGTCGCCGAGGACGGCGAGGTAGTCGTGCGGGTTCGGGGAGCCGTCCATCAGCGCCTCGCCCGCCTTGACCCGGTCACCCTCGTGTACCGAGATGTGCTTGCCGCGGGGGATGAGGTATTCCTTGGTCTCCCCGTCGTCGGCGCGGATCACGATCTTGCGCATACCCTTCACGAACCCGGCGAACTCCACCGCGCCGTCGATCTCGGTGATGACCGCCTGCTCCTTCGGCTTGCGCGCCTCGAAGAGCTCGGCCACCCGCGGCAGACCGCCGGTGATGTCCTTGGTCTTGGTGGTCTCCCGTGGGATCTTGGCGATGATGTCGCCCTGGAACACTTCCTGCCCGTCGGCGACGAGCAGGTGGGCGCCCACCGGCAGCATGTAGCGCCCGCGCGTCTCGCCCAGTGCGTCGTCGGGGGAAGCCCCCGCCACCGGCTCCCCGCTCCGGCTGTCCTTGACCGACACCCGCGGCTGGAGCTTGCCCTCCTGGTCCTCGATGATGACGCGCCGGGCGAGGCCGGTGACCTCGTCGAACTCCTCCCGGATCGTCACGCCATCCACGATGTCGCGGAACACCAGCGTGCCGGTGACCTCGGTAAGGATGGGAGTCGTGAACGGATCCCACTCCACCAGGATCAGCCCGGGCTTGGGCACCCGCGCGCCCTCCCGGACCTTGATGCGCGCGCCGGGAACCACCGGATACCGCTCCTTCTCGCGGCCCCGGTCGTCGACCATCACCATCTCGCCGTTCCGGTTCAGCACCACGATGTCCTTGTCCCGGTTCTCGACCCAGCGGATGTTGTGGTACTTCACGATGCCGGCGTTCTTGGCCTCGTGCTTGGAGGCTTCCACCACCCGGCTCGCGGTTCCGCCGATGTGGAAGGTCCGCATGGTGAGCTGGGTGCCCGGCTCGCCGATGGACTGCGCGGCGATGATGCCCACCGCCTCGCCCAGCTCCGCCAGTCGGTTGGTACCGAGGTTGCGGCCGTAGCACATCACGCAGATCCCACGCTTCGTGTCGCAGGTGAGCGCCGAGCGGATGCGCACCTTCTCGAGGCCCGAGTCCTCGATCTTCTGCGCCAGCTCCTCGTTGATCTCGGTGGTGGACTGCACGATGATCTCGCCGGTGAACGGATCGCGGATGTCCTCGGCGGCCACGCGCCCGAGCACCCGGTCGCGGAGCGACTGGATGATGTCGCCGCCCTCCACCAGGGGCGCGGCGTCGATGAACTTGACGGTGCCGCAGTCGTATTCCGACACGATGACGTCCTGCGAGACGTCCACCAGCCGGCGGGTGAGGTACCCGGAGTCGGCCGTCTTGAGCGCGGTGTCGGCGAGGCCCTTGCGCGCGCCGTGGGTGGAGGTGAAGTACTCGAGGACGGTGAGGCCCTCGCGGAAATTCGAGGTGATGGGAGTCTCGATGATCTCGCCGGAGGGCTTGGCCATGAGGCCGCGCATGCCGGCCAGCTGGCGGATCTGCTGCTTGGAGCCCCGGGCGCCGGAGTCCGCCATCATGTAGATGGGGTTGAACTCGCCGCCCTGCTCCCCGCCTTCCAGCTCGCGGAACATGGCGTCGGCGATCTGCTCAGTGACGTGGGCCCAGATGTCGACCACCTTGTTGTAGCGCTCGCCGTTGGTGATGACCCCGTCCTGGTACTGCTGCTCCACCTCGTTGACCTGCTGGCGCGCCCGCTCGATGAGCTGGCCCTTGGCCGCCGGGATGTGCATGTCGCCGATGCCGATGCTGAGGCCCGACATGGTCGCGTAGCGGAAGCCGATATCCTTGAGGTCGTCGAGGAAGGCGACGGTGGCCTCCTGGCCCAGCCGGTTGTAGCACTGGCTGACCAGGTTCCCGATCTCCTTCTTCTTCAGCTCCCGGTTCTCGAAGCGAAGCGCCGCCGGCACCACGTCGTTCAGCAGGGTCCGCCCCACGGTGGTCTCGAGGATGCCGCCGTTCCAGCGCAGGCGGATGCGCGCCTGCAGGTCCACGTCCTCGTTGTCGTACGCGATGCGCACTTCCTCGGAGTCGGCGAAGAGCCGTCCCTCACCCTTGGCGCCCGGGCGCTCCTTGGTGAGGTAGTAGATCCCGAACACCATGTCCTGGGTGGGTACCGCCACCGGGGCTCCGTTGGAGGGCGACAGGATGTTGTTCGACGACAGCATGAGCACCTGCGCTTCCATCTGCGCTTCCATGGACAGCGGCACGTGCACCGCCATCTGGTCGCCGTCGAAGTCCGCGTTGAACGCGGTGCAGACGAGCGGGTGGATCTCGATGGCCTTGCCCTCGACCAGCAGGGGCTCGAAGGCCTGGATGCCGAGCCGGTGGAGGGTGGGCGCCCGGTTGAGGAGAATGGGATGCTCCTTGATGACCTCCTCGAGGATGTCCCACACCTCCGGACGCTCCTTCTCCACGTACTTCTTGGCCGCCTTGATGGAGGAGGCGAGCCCGCGCTCCTCGAGCTTGCGGAGGATGAACGGCTTGAACAGCTCGACCGCCATCTTCTTGGGCAGGCCGCACTGGTGGAGCTTGAGGTACGGGCCCACCACGATGACGGAGCGGCCGGAGTAGTCTACCCGCTTGCCCAGCAGGTTCTGGCGGAACCGGCCCTGCTTGCCCTTCAGCGTGTCGGACAGCGACTTCAGCGGCCGGTTGTTGGGACCGGTGATGACGCGGCCGCGGCGGCCGTTGTCGAAGAGCGCGTCCACCGCCTCCTGAAGCATCCGCTTCTCGTTGCGGATGATGATCTCGGGCGCCTTGAGCTCCATCAGCCGCTTGAGCCGGTTGTTCCGGTTGATGACGCGGCGGTAGAGGTCGTTGAGGTCCGAGGTGGCGAAGCGACCGCCGTCCAGGGGCACCAGGGGCCGGAGCTCCGGCGGAATCACCGGCAGCACCTCGAGGATCATCCACTCCGGCTGATTGCCGGACTTGAGGAAGGCCTCGATCACCTTGAGCCGCTTGACGATCTTCTTCCGCTTCTGGGCCGAGGTCTCCACGCCCATCTGGGCGCGCAGCTCCCGCGCGAGCGTGTCCAGGTCCATCCCGCGCAGCATCTCGCGGATGGCCTCCGCCCCCATCCCGGCGCTGAACGCGTCGTGGCCGTGCTCCTCCTGCAGCTTGCGGGCGCGGTCCACCGGCAGGAGGTCCCGGAGCTTGAGGCCGGGGACCTTGCCGGGATCGATCACCACGTACTCCTCGAAGTAGAGGATCTTCTCCAGCTCGCGAAGCGACATGTCGAGGAGCTGCCCGATGCGTGAGGGCAGGCCCTTGAAGAACCACACGTGGGAAACGGGCGAGGCGAGCTCGATGTGGCCCATGCGCTCACGGCGTACCCGGGCCCGCCGCACCTCGACCCCGCACTTGTCGCAGACCACGCCGGCGAACTTCATCCGCTTGTACTTCCCGCACGCGCACTCGTAGTCCTTGGTAGGCCCGAAGATGCGGGCGCAGAAGAGGCCGTCCCGCTCGGGCTTGAAGGTGCGGTAGTTGATGGTCTCGGGCTTCTTCACCTCACCATGCGACCACTCCCGGATCTTCTGCGGCGAAGCCAGCTTGATCCGGATGGCGCCGAAAGTCATTGGCTTCGGATGCCGATCGAGGATCCCCCAGAGGTCCTTGGCGGGCTTGTCCTCTCTCACCAGGCTGCCGAAAGGCCGGTCCGTCAGCATTCGATGAATCTCCTTTTCCTACGGTTAAAGCGTTCGCCTCGGACGGCGGGGCCCCGCCCCGCGGCGTCCTGCCGCGTCCCTACCTAGGCCGGCTTCTTGCCGTCCTTCGGAATCAGCTCCACGTCGAGGGCCAGGCTCTGCAGCTCCTTCACGAGCACGTTGAAGGACTCCGGCGTGCCCGGCTCGAGGAAGTTCTCGCCCTTCACGATGGCCTCGTAGATACGGTTGCGTCCCTCGACGTCGTCGGACTTCACCGTCAGCATCTCCTGGAGGGTATGCGCGGCGCCGTAGGCTTCCAGCGCCCACACCTCCATCTCGCCGAATCGCTGGCCGCCGAACTGTGCCTTCCCGCCCAGCGGCTGCTGGGTCACCAGCGAGTACGGCCCGATGGAGCGGGCATGCATCTTGTCGTCGACGAGATGCGCGAGCTTGAGCATGTAGATCTGCCCCACCGTGACTTCCTGGTGGAAGGGCTTGCCGGTGCGCCCGTCGAAGAGCACGGTCTTGCCCGAGTTGGGCAGGCCGGCCTGGTCGAGATGCCCCTTGATCTCTTCCTCGGTAGCGCCGTCGAACACCGGGCTGGCCACCCATACTCCCAGCGCGCGGGCCGCCCAGCCGAGGTGGGTCTCCAGGATCTGGCCCACGTTCATCCGGGACGGCACCCCGAGCGGATTCAGCACGATCTCGACCGGGGACCCGTCGGGGAGGAACGGCATGTCCTCCTCGGGGAGCACGCGCGAGACCACTCCCTTGTTGCCGTGGCGGCCGGCCATCTTGTCGCCCACCGACAGCTTCCGCTTCACCGCCACGTAGACCTTGACCATCTTGATGACGCCGGGCGGGAGATCGTCGCCCCGCCGCAGCCGGCCCACCCGCTCCTCCAGCATCCGCTCGAAGACGGCGATGTCCTCGTCGGCGGCCTCTTCAATGCGGCGAATCGTCGGGGCGAGGCCCTCGTCCTCCTTGATCCGGACCTTCTTCAGCTCCGCCCAGGAGAAGTTGTCCAGCTCCGGGCGATCGATGCGGTCGCCCTTCTTGCCGAGCCGCTCCTTGTTGATGGGATCGACCAGGTCCACCATCAGGGTCTTGCCCACCAGCAGGTTCTTGAGCTTCTGGTCGCGCTCCAGCTCGACCGTCGAGACCTCCTCCTGGTAGTCCTTCTCCAGGCCGGCGATCTCCTCGTCCTCGATGGACTTCGCTCGGTCGTCCTTGTCGATGCCCCGGCGCGAGAACACCTTCACGTCCACCACCGTGCCCTCGATGCCGGGCGGCACCGTGAGGGAGGTGTCGCGCACGTCGCCCGCCTTCTCGCCGAAGATCGCGCGCAGCAGCTTCTCTTCCGGGGTGAGCTGGGTCTCGCCCTTCGGCGTGATCTTGCCCACCAGGATGTCGCTCGCCTTGACCTTGGCGCCGATGCGCACGATGCCGGACTCGTCGAGGTCCTTCAGCGCCTCCTCGGAGACGTTGGGGATGTCCCGGGTGACCTCTTCCTTGCCGAGCTTGGTGTCGCGGGCCTGGACCTCGAACTCCTCGATGTGGATCGAGGTGTAGCGGTCGTCCTTGACCAGCCGCTCGGATACGAGGATGGCGTCCTCGAAGTTGTACCCGCCCCACGGCATGAAGGCCACCAGCACGTTGCGGCCGAGCGCGAGCTCGCCCTGCTCGGTGCCCGGCCCGTCCGCGATGATGTCGCCGGCCTGGATGCGGTCGCCCTTGCCGACGATGGGCTTCTGGTTGATGCAGGTGTTCTGGTTCGAGCGCCGGTACTTGGTCAGCTTGTAGATGTCCAGCGGCAGGTCCGCCACCGGGTCCGTCTTCTTGGAGCGGCTCTCCACCCTGACGAGGATGCGGTTGGCGGACACGTACTCGACCACACCCGGCCGCTTGGCCGCGATCACCGCGCCCGAGTCGCGGGCCACGATGTGCTCCATGCCGGTACCGACCAGGGGCGCCTCGGGCTGAAGGAGGGGCACCGCCTGACGCTGCATGTTCGAGCCCATGAGGGCCCGGTTGGCGTCGTCGTTCTCGAGGAACGGCACCATCGCCGCCGCCACCGACACCAGCTGCTTGGGCGACACGTCGATGTAGTGCAGCTCCTCCGGCGGCACCATGCGGTAGTCGCCGCCCTTCCGGGCCGAGACCCGCTCGCCCTTGAAGCGGTTCTTCGCGTCCAGCTCCGCGGTGGCCTGCGCGATGACGAACTCTTCCTCTTCGTGGGCGGTGAGGTACTGCTCCTTCTCGTCCGTCACCACCCCGTTGACCACCCGCTTGTAGGGCGTCTCGATGAACCCGTGCTCGTTGATCTGCGCATAGGTGGACAGCGAGGAGATGAGGCCGATGTTCGGGCCTTCCGGCGTCTCGATGGGGCAGATGCGCCCGTAGTGGGTGGGATGGACGTCGCGCACCTCGAAGCCCGCGCGCTCTCGGCTGAGGCCACGGGGTCCCAGGGCGGAGAGGCGGCGCTTGTGGGTCAGCTCGGCGAGCGGGTTCGTCTGGTCCATGAACTGCGAGAGCTGCGAGGAGCCGAAGAACTCCTTCACCACCGCCGACACCGGCTTGGCGTTGATGAGATCGTGCGGCATGAGGTTGGTGATGTCCGAGATGGACATCCGCTCCTTCACCGCGCGCTCCATCCGGGTGAGACCGACCCGGAACTGGTTCTCCAGGAGCTCGCCGACGGAGCGCACCCGGCGATTGCCGAGATGGTCGATGTCGTCGACGGGCTTCGTGTTCAGGCGCACCTGCAGGAGGTAGCGGACCACGTGCACCACGTCGTCGGTCCGCAGCGTCTTCACGTTGAGATCGGCGTTGATCGCGAGCTTCTTGTTGATCATGAAGCGACCGACCCGTCCGAGGTCGTAGCGCCGCGGATCCATGAACATCCCGCGGAAGAGCGCGCGCGCCGAGTCCACCGTGGGGGGATCGCCCGGCCGCAGACGGCGGTAGATCTCCACCAGCGCCTCGTCGGGGTCCTTCGAGTGGTCCCGCGCGAGCGTCTCGTAGATGGAGGCATCCACCCTGCCGGGGGCCATCACCAGGAGCTTGAAGGGCGCCACCTTGCGGGCGGCAACCTGAGTCAACAGGGTGGAGGTGAGCTCGGCGTTGGCCTCCACCAGCACCTCACCGGTCTCCGAATCCACCACCCGACTGGCGGTGCGCCGTCCCACCAGGGATTCCACGCGCACCGGGATCTTGTCGACCCCCGCTTCCTTCAGCTTCTCGATGAGCTTGGCGTTGAGCGTCTTGCCGCCCTGGACGAGGGGCTCCTTGTGGCGGGGCGGCTTGATGTCGTCCGCCACCTTGATGCCCGCGTGCGCCTCGGGGGTCAGCTTCACCCACGCCGTGCGGTCCTCGAAGGAGAGCACCTCCTCGAGATCGTAGAACATGGCCAGGATCTCCTCGTCGCTGAGGATGTCCTGGGGCTTCCGGCAGCCGCGCTCGAGGAACCAGAAGGCGCGCAGGAACGCGGTGGCCGACATCTTCCGGCGGCGGTCGACCCGGACGTGGAGCAGGTCGTTGGCGTCGAACTCGAACTCCACCCACGAGCCCCGGTAGGGAATGATCCGGGCCGAGAACAAGAGCTTCCCCGAGGCCACCGTCTTTCCCTTGTCGTCGTCGAAGAAGACACCCGGCGAGCGCTGGAGCTGGGACACCACCACGCGCTCCGTCCCGTTGATGATGAAGGTACCCTTCTCCGTCATCAGCGGTAGCTCGCCCAGGTACACTTCCTGACCGCGCTGCTCCCGCATGGTGCGCGTCTTCGCCTCCTTGTCGTGGTCGTACACCACGAGGCGGAGCGTCACCTTGAGCGGGATGGCGAAGGTCATGCCGCGGTCGTGGCACTCCTCCACCGTGTACTTCGGATCGCCGAAGTGGTAGCTGTCGAACTCGAGCTCGGCGTTGCCGTTATAGTCGGCGATCGGAAACACCGACTTGAACACCGCCTGGAGGCCCAGCTCCTTGCGGGAATCGGGCGCCATGTCCTTCTGGAGGAACTGCTCGTACGACTGCCGCTGAATCTCGATGAGATTCGGAATCTTGACGGTGGACGGGATCTTGCCGAAATCCTTGCGCACCCGGCGCCCGCATTGGATCGTGCCTGCCATGCTCCCTCCGCGCCTCGGCCGGTCAGGCCGAGGGCTCTACCCGGCCGGTCGGGCCGGGGCCCCCTTCAGAAAGTTTCGTGTCTAGTCGCTTTCTCCAGGGCGGAGGCTTACTTGACTTCGACGCTGGCGCCGACCTCCTCGAGCTTCTTCTTCATGTCGGCCGCCTCCGCCTTGGTGACCTTCTCCTTCACCGGCTTGGGGGCGCCGTCCACGAGATCCTTGGCTTCCTTGAGGCCGAGCCCGGTGAGCTCGCGCACCACCTTGATGACCTGGATCTTCTTCTCGCCGGCCGCGTTGAGGATGAGGTCGAACTCGGTCTTCTCCTCCGCCGCCGGGGCCGCCGCGCCGCCGCCCGCCGCGGGCGCCGCCACCGCCACCGCCGCCGCCGCCGACACGCCCCACTTCTCCTGCAAGAGCTTCGAGAGCTGGGCCGCCTCGAGCAGCGTCAGTCCGTCCAGCTTCTCGGCAATCTCGTCGATGTTCGTCGCCATGTCCCTGCCTCCGTTGAGTCTGATTAGAGTGACTGGTGCCGGACCGCGCTACTCCGCGGCCCCCTGCTTGCTTCGCGCCTCGATCACGCGCACGAGCTGCCCCTGCACCGCGGTGAGCAGCGTGACGAGCTGGCTGAGCGGCCCCTGCAGCGCGCCCACCAGCTGAGCCCGCAGCGCTTCTTTGGACGGCAGATCCGCGAGCGACTTGAGCGCGGCGGCCTCGAGGACCTTGCCCTCGACCACCCCCACCTTGATCGTCAGCGCGGGGTTGTTCTTGACGAAGGCCTGGAGCGCCTTGGCCACCGAGACCGGATCGTGACGGGTATAGGCCACGCCGGTGGGACCGGTCAGGTGCTTGCCGAGACCGTCTAGAGCCGAGTCCTTGATCGCGATCCGGGCCAGGCGGTTCTTGACCACCTTGTACTCGGCCGACGCGCCCTTCAGCTGCTTGCGGAGATCCGAGAGCTGCCGCACGGTGAGGCCCCGGTACTCGGTGAGCACCGCCGTCTGCACCCCGGCGAACCGCTCCTTCAGCTCCGCTACGCTTTCCGTATTCTCGGCATTCGGCACGACTCGACTCCCTCCTAGACCGGCTTCTTGAACTGCGCGGCGACTTTCTGGACGTCCACCTTGATCGCGGGCCCCATGGTGGAGGACACCGTGACCGTGCGCAGGTACTGACCTTTGGACGCCGACGGCTTGGCCCGGATGATGGCCTCCAGCAGGGCGAGCGCATTGGCCGAGAGCTGCATCTGGTTGAACGAGCGCTTCCCCACCGGGACGTGCACGTTGCCGGCCTTGTCCACGCGGAACTCCACCTTGCCCGCCTTGGCCTCGCGCACCGCGCGGCTCACGTCGAAGGTCACCGTGCCCAGCTTGGGGTTGGGCATGAGACCGCGGGGCCCCAGCACCTTGCCGAGCCGGCCCACCTGGCCCATGAGGTCCGGGGTGGCGATCGCGGAGTCGAACTCCAGCCAGCCGCCCTGCACCCGCTCCACGAGGTCCTCCGCGCCCACCACGTCGGCGCCGGCCTCGCGCGCCTCCCGATCCTTCTCGCCCTTGGCGAACACCACCACCCGCACCGTCTTGCCGATGCCGTGGGGCAGCACCACCGCGCCCCGCACCATCTGGTCGGCGTGCTTGGGATCCACCCCCAGCCGCAGGGAGAGGTCCACCGTCTCGTCGAACTTCGCGCGCGGCAGCTTCTCGAGGATGCCGATTGCCTCCTCCACGCCGTGCGCCTTCTCGCGGTCGTAGACCGCCTCCGCCGCCTTCGCTCGCTTGGTCAGGGTTGGCATGTCGTGTCAGACTCCTGTGCGTCCTCTGCGAACGTGCGTCGCGCTATGATTTCCATCAGCGGGGCCCCGACATGGCCCCCGCTCTCCCCCAGTCCGCGGCCGACCCGTGGCTCCCCGCTCTCCCCCAGTCCGGGGACGACCCATGGCTCCCCGCACTCCGCCGCGTGCGCCGGCGGCGCACTAGACAACGTCAATCCCCATGCTGCGGGCGGTGCCTTCGACGGTCCGCATCGCGGACTCGATGGAGTCGGTATTGAGGTCCACCAGCTTGGTCTGCGCGATCTCCCGGACCTGGGCCCGGGTGACCTTGCCGATCTTGTCCTTGTGCGGCACCGCGGAGGCCTTGGCGATGCCCGCCGCCCGCTTGAGCAGGATGGCGGCCGGCGGGGTCTTCACCACGAAGGTGAAAGACCGGTCCTGATAGATGGTCACCACCACCGGGAGGATGAGCCCTTCCTGGTTGCCGGTCTGGGCGTTGAAGCCCTTGCAGAACTCCATGATGTTGACGCCGTGCTGGCCGAGCGCCGGACCCACCGGCGGCGAAGGGTTCGCCTTCCCGGCCGTAATCTGGAGCTTCACCATCGCCTGGACTTTCTTTGCCATGTCTCAGAGCCTTTCGACCTGGTAGTACTCGAGTTCCACCGGCGTCATGCGCCCGAAGATCGCCACCATCACCTTGAGCTTGCCCCGCTCGGGGTTGAGGTCGTCGATGGTCCCCTGGAAGTTCACGAAGGGCCCCTCGATCACCCGCACCTTGTCGCCCTTCTGGAAGGTCGACTTCAGCTTGGGCTTTTCCGCGCCCTCTTCCATCTGCCGCAGGATCCCCTCCACCTCTTCGGGCGGAAGGGGTACCGGCTTGTTGCCGGAGCCGACGAAGCCCGTCACCTTCGGCGTCGAGCGCACGAGATGCCAGGTGTCGTCGGTCAGATCCATCTCCACCAGGAGGTAGCCCGGGAAGAATTTCTGCTCGATCTCGATCTTCTTGCTCTTCCGGATCTCCCGCACCTTCTCTGTCGGCACCACCACCCGGCCGATCATCTCGGAGAGCCCGAAGATCTTGGCCCGGGACTCGATGGCCTGCGCCACCTTGTTCTCGAACCCCGAATAGGTATGGATGACAAACCACTGCTTCGGCTTGGTGGTGGTCTCAGCGTCACTCATCGAAGAATGGTCTCCACGATCCGCGAAAGCCCCACGTCCACCGCTCCCAGGAAAAAGGCCAGGACAAATACCACCACCACCACCACCACCGTGGAGCTCATCACGTCAGCCCGGCTCGGCCAGGACACCCGCCGGAACTCCGCCAGCACCTCGCGGAAGAACTGCTGTCCCCGTCGCAGAAACTCCATGCTCTCTCTCGTCGTATCCCGCTATCGAATCTGGCAGGCGTGGAGGGATTCGAACCCCCATCCCCTGGATTTGGAGTCCAGTGCTCTAGCCGTTAGAGCTACACGCCTGCAAGCCGTTGATCCGCGTCCCTGCCTACTTCGATTCCTTGTGCAGCACGTGCTTCCGGCACCACTTGCAAAACTTCTTCAGCTCCATGCGGTCCGGATGCGTGCGCTTGTTCTTGGTGGTCGAGTAGTTCCGGCGCTGGCAGTCCGTGCAGGCGAGAGAGACGATGTCGCGCATCGCCTACTCCGTGATCTCCGCCACCACGCCCGCGCCCACCGTCCGCCCACCCTCCCGGATCGCGAACCGCAGCTCCTTCTCCATCCCGATCGGCTGGATCAGCTCGATCGCCATCGTCACGTTGTCCCCCGGCATCACCATCTCCACCCCCGCCGGCAGCGTGCACACCCCCGTCACGTCCGTCGTCCGGAAGTAGAACTGCGGCCGATACCCGTTGAAGAACGGCGTGTGCCGCCCCCCCTCGTCCTTCCCCAGCACGTACACCTCCGCCTTGAACTTCTTGTGCGGCTTGATCGACCCCGGCTTCGCCAGCACCTGCCCCCGCTCCACCTCGTCCTTGTCGATCCCCCGCAACAGCGCCCCAATGTTGTCCCCCGCCCGCCCCTCGTCCAGCAGCTTCCGAAACATCTCCACCCCCGTCACCACCGACTTCTTCGTCTCCGCCTGCATCCCCACGATCTCGATCTCTTCCCCCACCTTCACAATCCCGCGCTCCACCCGCCCCGTCACCACCGTCCCCCGCCCCGTGATCGTGAAAATGTCCTCGATCGGCATCAAAAACGGCTTGTCCACCGGCCGCGGCGGCGTCGGAATATGCTCGTCCACCGCGTCCATCAGCTCCCAGATGCACTTCGCCGCCGTCGCATCCTCCGGCTTCTCCATCGCCCCCAGCGCCGACCCCCGGATCACCGGAATGTCGTCCCCCGGAAACTGGTACTTCTTCAACAGCTCCCGCACCTCCAGCTCCACCAGATCCAAAATCTCCGGGTCGTCCACCATGTCCACCTTGTTCATGAACACCACCAACGACGGCACATTCACCTGCCGCGCCAACAGCACGTGCTCCCGCGTCTGCGGCATCGGCCCATCGTTCGCCGCCACCACCAGGATCGCGCCGTCCATCTGCGCCGCCCCCGTGATCATGTTCTTGATGTAGTCCGCGTGCCCCGGACAATCTATGTGCGCGTAGTGCCGCTTCGCCGTCTCGTACTCCACGTGCGACACCGCGATCGTGATCCCCCGCTCCCGCTCTTCCGGCGCGTTGTCGATCGTCCCGTAGTCCCGCACCGCCACCCCAGAGAACTTCGTGTGCAGTACCTTCGTGATCGCCGCCGTCAACGTCGTCTTGCCGTGGTCGATGTGCCCAATCGTCCCCACGTTCACGTGCGGCTTCGTCCGATCAAACTTCGCCTTGGCCATGCCGGGGATCCTCCTCGCTCGCTACCGCGCGGTCGTGTCTGTTCTGTCGATGTCGATATTGATGGAGCCCATGTCCGGGCTTGAACCGGAGACCTCGTCCTTACCAAGGACGCGCTCTGCCAACTGAGCTACATGGGCGCTCGTTCCGACCCATCCAGTGCTGCCCCAGGTCCTGGGGCTGGAGCGGGAAACGGGATTCGAACCCGCGACCCCCAGCTTGGAAGGCTGGCGCTCTACCGCTGAGCTATTCCCGCCTGCCGACTCGGTGCGCCCCGCGAGGACCCTGCAAGTGGTGGGGAGAGGAGGATTTGAACCTCCGAAGGCGTTCGCCAGCAGATTTACAGTCTGCCCCCTTTGGCCACTTGGGTATCTCCCCGCTGTTCGCCCCAGGACTACAACTCCTTGATCTTACGGTTGAAAAGACTGGCGCTGGCGGGAGGATTTGAACCCCCGACCCACTGCTTACAAGGCAGTTGCTCTGCCCCTGAGCTACGCCAGCAGTCGCAAAACTTCACTCTATTTACGAGCCCTTGACAAGTCAAGGCCTTTTTGATCCTGGGGCCGCCATCCGCTGCCGCACGACCTCATAGCAGAGCGCGGTCGCTGCGGCCGACACATTCAACGAGCCGATCTTCCCCCGCATCGGCAAGGTGAGCAGCATATCGCACGTCCGGGTGACCAGGGGACGCAGGCCTTCCCCCTCTCCACCAAGAACCAGACACACGGGCGCCGTCAAGTCCACGCTCCAGGGGTCCCGGCCTCCCTGCTGGGCGGCTCCCATCACCCAGATCGACTCTTTCTTCAGTAATTCAAGCGCTTGGACCATGTTGGTCTCGCGAGCGACCGGGATGTGCTCCAGTGCCCCCATGGCCGCCTTCGCCACCGCCGGCGTGAGCCCGGCCGCCTGGTGCTTGGGAAGGATGACCCCGTGCGCCCCCGTGGCCTCGGCGCTGCGGAGCACGGCCCCCAGGTTACGCGGATCCTGGATACGATCCAGCGCCAGGAAGAAGGCGGGCTCGCCCCGCTCCCCCGGCACGCGGAGCAGGTCATCCAGCGAGGCGTAGGACGCCTCCGCCACGCGCGCCACCACGCCCTGATGATGGGGCGTCCCCGCCATGGCGGTGAGCTGCTCGCGCGTCCGGTAGGACACCTTCACCTGCCGGTTCCGCGCCAGCGTCAGCAGCTCCTGCAGGGCCGGGCCGCGGCCTTCCGACAGGATGGCCAGCTCGTCCACGCTCCGCCCGGCCGCGCGGAGCGCCTCGAGCACCGGATTGCGGCCGAACAGCGGAGCCGCCTCGCGCTCGGTCACCGGCGCAGCCTCCAGCTCGTTCCCTCGCGCGTGTCCTCGAGGACCACGTCCAGCGACTCGAGCTCCGTGCGCACGCCGGTCCGCCTCCGCGAAGTCGCGGCGCTTGCGCGCCTCCTGGCGCAGCCACACCAGGGAGTCGATCTTGGCCTTGAGCTTGGGATCCACCTCGGCCGCGGGCTCCACCCGGGCCTCGAGAAGGCCCAGGGTGCGGGCCAGCGTCACCAGCTCGCCCACCCCCACGAGGAAGGCGCCCGCCCCCGCCCGGCCTTCGCTCACCGCGGTGCGCGCGCCCTGGAGCGTCCGGGCGAGGTCGAAGAGCACGCCCAGCGCCTGCGGCGTGTTGAAGTCGTCGTCCATCGCCGCCTCGAAGCGCTCGCGCTCGCGGGCCACCTCGTCGAAGAGCCCCTGGTCCGGTCCGGGTGGCGGCGTGCCGCGCGCGGCGAGCCGCTCGGCCTCCGCCACCAGCGCGCGCAGCCGCGCCAGCGCGCGCCCCGACTCCTCGATGCGCTCGGCGCTGAAGTCGAAGGGGTGCCGGTAGTGCGCGCCGAGGAGATAGATCCGGATGGCCTCCGGATCGTGGCGCTTGACCAGCTCGCGGATGGACAGCGTATTGCCCAGCGACTTCGACATCTTCTCCGCGCCCAGGTTGAGCAGCCCGTTGTGCGCCCAGTAGCGCGCGAAGGGCTTACCGGTGGCGCCCTCGGACTGCGCGATCTCGCACTCGTGATGCGGAAAGATGAGGTCCTCGCCGCCGCCGTGGATGTCGAGGGTCTCGCCGAGGTGCTGGCTGGCCATCGCCGAGCACTCGATGTGCCAGCCGGGCCGGCCCGGCCCCCAGGGGCTCGGCCACGAGGGCTCGCCCGGCTTGGTGGATTTCCACAGCGCGAAGTCGCGCGGGTCGCGCTTGCGCTCGTCCACGTCCACCCGCGCCCCCGCCAGGAGATCGTCCAGGTTCTTGCCCGACAGCCGCCCGTAGGGCGGGAACTTCCGCACCTCGAAGTAGACGTCGCCGTCCACCGCGTAGGCCAGCCCCTTGGCGATGAGGCGCTGGATGAGGGCGATCATCTGCGGGATGTGCTCGGTGGCCTTGGGCTCCACGTCGGGCGGCAGCACGCCCAGGGAAGCCATGTCCGCCCGCTCCGCCTCGATGAAGCGCTCGGAGATCTCGCGCGCGGTGACCCCCTCCGCGTTGGCGCGCCGGATGATCTTGTCGTCCACGTCGGTATAGTTGCGGACGTAGCGGACCTGATGGCCGCGGAAGCGCAGGTAGCGGCGCATCACGTCGAACACGATGGCGCTGCGCGCGTGTCCGATGTGCGAGTAGTCGTACACCGTGACCCCGCAGACGTACATCGTGACCTCGGCGGGAGTCGCGGGGACGAAGTCCTCTTTCCGCCGCGTCAGCGTGTTGTGGATCCGGATCGGCACGGGGGCTCCTAGCTCGTTGACTTCACTCGGACGGCCACCACCGCCATGGCCGCGATGCCTTCCTCGCGGCCGAGGAGTCCCAGGCCCTCGGGGCTCTTGGCCTTCACGCTCACGCGCCCGGGCGACAGCTTCAGCGTCTCCGCCAGGCGCGCGGCCATCTGCTCGAGATAGGCGGCCAGTCGGGGCGCCTGACAGAGCACGGTGGCGTCCACGTTGATGAGGGTGCCGCCGTTGGCGGTCACCACCTCCATGACACCCCGCAATAGCTCGAGACTCGAGACGCCTCGGTAGCGCGGGTCGGTGTCCGGGAACAGCCGTCCGAGCTCGCCCAGGGCCAGCGCCCCCAGCAGGGCCTCCGCGACCGCATGCGTGAGGACGTCCGCGTCCGAGTGGCCCTCGAGCCCGCGCGGACCCGGCACGGTGACGCCACCCAGGACGAGCGGTCGGCCGGCCACCAGCGGATGCAGATCGAATCCAAATCCAGACCGGACTTCCGTCATCGCCCGCTCCGCGCCATCCAGCGCCGCGCCATGGTCAGATCCTCCCGTGTCGTGACTTTCAGATTCTGGGGGAGCCCGGGCACGAGCGCCACCCGCCCTCCCAGCCGCTCCACCAGCACGGCGTCGTCGGTCCCCGCGAAGCCGTCGCGCCGCGCCTTCTCATGCGCTTCCCAGAGGAGGTCGCGGCGGAAGGCCTGCGGCGTCTGCACCAGCCAGAGTCCCGTCCGGTCCAGCGTGGCCTCCGCGGTGCCATCCTCGCGCGCGCGCTTCACCGTCTCCCGCACCGGCAGCCCGCAGGTGGCGGCGCCGGTGGCCCCGGCCGCCGCGAGCACCCGCGCGACGAGCGCGGCGGTGATGAACGGCCGCACCGCGTCGTGGACCAGCACCCACTCGGCATCGCCGACCGCCTGGAGCCCGAGCCACACCGACTCCTGCCGTTCCGTCCCGCCTGCGACGACTTCGCAGTGGCGGGGCACCCGGTGGCGGCCCAGCAGCCGCCGCGTCGCCTCCACCCGCGCGGCCGGCACCGCCACCACCAGGCCCGTCACGCAGGTGGCCCGGGCGAGGGCGCGCAGGGTGTGGACGAGGAGCGGCGCCCCCCCGAGGCCGAGATACTGCTTGGGCCGCCGCGCGCCCATGCGGGTCCCGGTTCCCCCCGCGGGAACCACCACCACGGCCTTTCTCAATGTCCGGACTCCTCGGTCGGAGCCGGCCGCGCGAAGATCATCCGGCCCGCGGTGGTCTGCAGCACGCTCGTCACCGTGACGTCCAGCATCTGGCCGATGTACTTCTTGCCGTGATCTACCACGACCATGGTCCCGTCGTCGAGATAGGCCACGCCCTGCCCCGCCTCCTTGCCCTCCTTGAGCACGTGGAGGTGCATGAGCTCGCCCGGCAGCACCACCGGCTTGATGGCGCTGGAGAGCTCGTTGATGTTGAGCACGGGCACCCCGGACAGCTCGGCGACCTTGTTCAGGTTGTAGTCGTTCGTGACTACCTTGCCCCCGAGGGTCTTGGCCAGCTCGATGAGCTTCCGGTCCACCTCGCGGATCTGGGGGAAATCCTGGTCGTGGATGCGCACGGTGACCTTGGTCATGCGCTGGAGCCGCTGGAGCACGTCGAAGCCCCGCTTGCCGCGGTTCCGCTTGAGCACGTCCGACGAGTCGGCGATCTGCTGCAGCTCGCGGAGGACGAACTGGGGCACGATGAGCGTCCCTTCGAGGAAGCCCGTCTCGCACACGTCGGCCACGCGCCCGTCGATGATCACCGAGGTGTCGAGCACCTTGTAGGCCTCCTTGAGGCCCACCGTCTTCGGGAAGAGCTTCGCCGACATGCCCTCGAGCTCATCGCCCTTGGCGAGGGTGACCGCGCAGCCGAGATAGCCCAGGATGAGCGAGAACAGCCCGCGGCCCACCGCGCCCGCCTCGGGAATCACCGCGCCGAGCGCGCTGCCCACGCCGAGGCCGAGCGCCACGCCGGTGATGCCGCCTGCCGCGCCCCAGAACAGCCGGTCCACCGGCACGCGCCGTCCCTGCCACTCGAGCACCACCGCCAGCACGCCGCAGAGGAAGCCGGCGAGGCCGAGCCAGTGGCTCGCGGCCTTGAGGCCCAGGGCCGGGCCCAGCGCCACGCCCGCCCCGGTCGCCACCGCCAGCACCCCCAGCCGCGCGATGATGAGCGTCATTCCCTATCCCCCAAGCAAGGCCTTCACGGCCTCTTCGACTGACCCCACTCCCTGGACTTCCAGGGGGTGGACTTCACGCGTCGCGAGATTGTTCTGTGGAACGATGGCGGCGGCGAAGCCGAGCGCGGCCGCCTCCCGGAGGCGAGCGGGCAGTCCCGAGACCGCGCGCACCTCCCCGGTCAGGCCCACCTCGCCGATCACCACCACGTCGCCGCGGACCGGCCGGTCGAGGTAGCTGGAGGCCGCCGCGATGACGACGCCGAGATCGGCAGAGGGCTCGGTCACCTTCGCGCCTCCAGCCACGTTGACGAAGGCGTCCTGGGTCATGAGCGGCAGGCCCACCCGCTTCTCGAGCACGGCGAGGAGCAGGCACACGCGGTTGTAGTCCGCGCCGATCACGGTGCGCCGCGGTGACCCGAAGTTGGCGGGCGCCACCAGGGCCTGGAGCTCGAGCAGGAGCGGCCGCGTGCCCTCGAGGCTGGAGACGATCACCGAGCCCGGCGCGCCGCGCGGGCGCTCGGAGAGGAAGAATCCCGACGGGTTCGTCACCTCGGTGAGGCCGCCCTCCCCCATCTCGAAGAGGCCGATCTCGTTGGTGGAGCCGAAGCGGTTCTTCACCGCGCGGAGCACGCGATAGGCGTGGTGCCGCTCGCCCTCGAAGTACAGCACGGTGTCCACCAGGTGCTCGAGCACCCGCGGGCCGGCGAGGGTGCCCTCCTTGGTGACGTGGCCCACGAGAAAGGTGGCCATGCCGCGCGCCTTGGCCTGCACCATGAGGCGCGCTCCGCACTCGCGCACCTGGCTCACGCTCCCCGGCGCCGACTCCACCCCGGGCAGGAACATGGTCTGGATGGAGTCCACCACCAGCACGCGAGGCGCAAGCTGAGCCACGTGCGCCTCGATCACCGTCAGGTCCGTCTCGGCGAGGAAGTACAGCGACTCCGCGGCCACGCCCAGGCGATCCGCGCGGAGCTTGACCTGGGCCGCGGACTCCTCGCCGGAGACGTAGAGCACGGAGCCCGCGCCGGCGGCCAGCGAGCGGCTCGTCTGCATGAGGAGGGTGGACTTGCCCGCTCCCGGCTCGCCGCCCACCAGCACCAGCGAGCCCCGCACCACGCCGCCGCCCAGCACCCGGTCCAGCTCGCCGATGCCGGTGCGCGCGCGCTCCCCCTCCTCCACACGGATCTCGGACAGCCGCTGGGGCCGCGAACCCGGCTGTAGCGCGGGCCGCGGCGACCGGGCCGGTTGCGGCCGCTCCTCGACCAGGGCGAGGTATTCGCCCCCCCGCGCGCAATCCGGGCAGGTGCCGGGCTTGGGCCCCGCAAAACCACAAGTCTGACATCGATACACTGCCCGCTCGCGCGCCATCACTTCTTCTCCTTGTCCCCGGAGGCCTTGTTCCCGCCCGTGGTGTTCCCGATCGACGAGCGGATCAGCGACCGGAGGAGATAGCTCCGCTGGGCCCCCTCGAGGAAGGCGGCGAGGTTCTCGTACACCGTCGGGTCCTCGAGTAGCCCGCCCACGGTCCCTTCTCCCGCCTTCAGTCGGTCGGTGATCACGCGGAGATTGCTCATGGCCGCCCGGAAGTCGGCGGCCGCCTCGCCCATCGGGCCGTCGCCCTTCTCGCTGAGCAGCCCTCCGAGGAAGCCCTGGCCTTGTACCAGCCGGTCCGAGACTTCGCGGAAGTTCCGGGCCACCGCGCGAACGTCCTCGGCCACCGGCTTGTACTGGGGATCGAACAGGAGCGTGGGCAAGAGTCCCGGCTCGTCGGTGCCACCCGGGCCCTTGGCCTTCTCCACCGCGCGCGTGAGCGAGTCCACCGCCTCCAGCAGCGCGCGCGCCGACCGTCCACTCTCCGGGGAGAGGAGCACCGCGACCGCGTTGTCGCCGCTCCGCGTGCGCGCGAGCGTCTCGCGGGCGTCGGCGAGCAGGCCGCTGAGCTGGCGCAACGCCTCCGGCTCCTCGTACAGCAGCACGTGAAGCCAGCCCTTGCCCTTCTCGACCTGCTCGACCACGCGGCGCGCGGACTTGACGGTGGCCTGCAGGTCCTCCACCGCGCCGGTGGCGTCGAACTTCTCGAGAGTCTGCTGCAGCGTCTCGGCCAGCTTGTTGATGGTGGCGAGCGTCCCTGCCCCCGACGAGAAGAGCCGCCCCATCTCGAAGAAATCCCTGGTGGCGATCACGTCACCCGGCTTCAGCGGGGGCGCCTCCGGCCTGCCCTGGGTGATCTCCACCAGCTTGTCGCCCAGGAGGCCCTGGGTCACGATCTGGGCCTGGGAGTCCCTGCGGATGCGCTCCGAGAAGCGACGGGCCACGGTGAGCGTCACCCGCACCTTCCCACCCACTTCGGGCGAGAGCACCACGCTGGTGACCCGCCCGATCTGCACGCCGGCCAGCCGCACGGTGGCGCCCTCGATGAGCCCGCCCACCTCGGTGAAATCCGCGTAGAGCTCGTACTTCCGCTCGAAGATGCGCGACTGGGCGCCCAGGAGATAGATCACGCCGAGAAAGACCAGGAGCGCGATGACGATGAACGTCCCGATCCGCAGCTGGAGCACGAGGGAGCGGCGATCAGGCATCCTGACCCTGGCGTAGCTCGCCGGCGAGGAAGTCGCGGACGACCTGGTTGGCAGAGCGGTGAATCTCGGCCGGCGTGCCCATCTCCACGAAGCGGCCCTGGTAGAGGATGGCCATCTGGTCGGCGACCATGTCGGCGAACTCGATATCGTGGGTCACCACGATGGCGGTGTCGGCCACGCCCCGGTGGAGCTCGGCGATGAGCTCCGCCACCAGCCGCGAGTTGGTGGGATCGAGGCCCGCGGTGGGCTCGTCGAAGAACACCACCTCCGGCTCGGTGACCAGGGTCCGCGCGATGCCCACCCGCTTGCGCATGCCCCCGGACAGCTCCGCGGGCAGGAGATCGTCGGTGCCGGGGAGCCCCACCAAGGCGAGGAAGCGGTGGACGCGATCGGTGATCTCCCCCTCGCTGAGCCGGGTGTGCTCCCGCAGGGGGAAGGCCACGTTTTCGAACACGGAGAGGGAGTCGAAGAGGGCCGCGTTCTGGAACACGTAGCCCGCCCGCCGGCGCACGGGCAGGATCTGCTCCTCCCGGAGGTTGTCGATGCGCGTGCCGAAGAGATACACCTCGCCGTCGTCGGGCGCGAGGAGGCCGTCGCAGATGCGGAGCAGCACGGTCTTGCCCGAGCCGCTGCCCCCCATCACCGCCAGGGTCGTCCCCTTGCCGAGGGTGAGGCTCAGCCCGCGCAAGACCGGCTTGGTGTCGAAGGCCTTCCACACCTCCCGCACCTCGACCAGCACCTCCCCCGCGCGTGTGGCCATCACCAGAAGAGGATGAGGAGGAGCTTGGTGAGGAAGAAGTCGGAGACGATCACCCCCATCGCCACCTGCACCACGGTGGCGGTGGTGGAGCGCCCCAGGCCTTCCGTCCCGCCCTCGGTGGCAAGGCCGTTGTAGCAGCCGATGAGGGTCACGATGAGCCCGAAGACCAGGCTCTTGACGAGCCCGGTGAGAAAGTCGCGGATCACCACCCAGTAGGCGATGGTGTTCCAGTAGAGATACGGGTCTACCTCGCGGTCGAACACTGCCACGATCATACCGCCGACGAGCCCCACGAAGTCGGCGAGGACGGTCACCAGCGGGAAGACGATCACTGCCGCCAGCATCCGCGGCACGATGAGCCGCTTCACGTAGTTGACGCCGAGCGCCCGCAGCGCGTCGATCTGCTCGGTGACCTTCATGGACCCCAGCTCGGCGGTGATGCCCGAGGCCACCTTGCCGCCCACCAGGATGGCGGTCAGCACCGGCCCCAGCTCGCGCAGGATGGACAGCGCCACCACCGGCCCCACATAGCCCTCGGCCCCGAAGCGCGCCATGTTCACCGCGGTCTGGAGCGCCAGCACCATGCCGGTGAACAGCGCGGCGGTGAGCGCCACCGTCACCGAGCGCACCCCGATGGTGTCGATCTCGCGCGCCACCAGCTTGAGATAGTGCGGCGGCAGCGCGAGATTGCGCGCCACCTGGGCGGCCAGGAGCCCGAGCCCGCCATACCAGATCACGGACTCGCGCAGGTGGCGGTTGATCGTCTCGGCCCAGGCCATCAGCGGCGCCCCCCCGATTCCACCGCCAAGCTCTCCACGAAGGCCTGGAACTCGGGTCGTCCCGCCTCGAACTGATCGACAGGCGCCACGTAGAGGAAGTCGTAGACGCAGCGGTCTCCCTTGAGGGTCACCGCGTCCACCGCGATCTCCCCGCCGTCGAGCGTCCCCCGCAGTGTGGTCCGGGCGCCCGGGAGGCCCTTCACTACCACCTCCTCCGTCCGCACGTCTTTCCGGTTCTTGACGCCGAAGGTGAGATGGCGGACGAGCAGCGGCGCCGGCTGGCTGGGCACACGCCCCTCGCAGGTGGCGTCGGCCAGCATGCCGGCAATGGGGGCGGCGCGGCGCAGCTCGAGGTCGGCCTCGGTGCCCGAGGCGACCTGCCACTCGCGGCCGGGCAGGCTCACCGTGTAGCCCTTGGTCGAGTGGTAGACGCCGCGCTCGATACGGTCGGCGCTGCAGGCGGCCGCGAGGAGGACGACGAGCCCCGACAGCGCGAGATCTCGTCTCACCTGGGGCCTCACGGCGAGCCTCCGGCGGGGGCCGAGCCGGCGGCGTGGCGACGCTCCAGCTCGGCGATCACCCGGCGCAGGGGGAGGCCGCGGCTCGTCAGCAGCACCATGGTGTGGAACCAGAGATCGGCGACCTCCGAGATTACCCGCTCCTCGCCCTCCCCGCCCAGCGCGGCGGTGACCACCTCGGTGGCCTCCTCGCCGATCTTCCGGCAGATGAAGGCGTCGCCCTTGTCGAGGAGGCGCGCCACGTACGAGCCCTCCGGCCGCTCGACCAGTCGCGAGTTCAGCGTGCGCTCGAGAATCTCGAGAAAAGCCGGAGCGCCCGCGCCCGCGCGGGGCGCCGCCGCCCCCTCGCCCGCCACGTGCGTGAAGAAGCACGAGCGCGCGCCGGTATGGCAGGCCACGCCCTCCTGATGCACCTGCATCAGGAGGGTGTCCCGATCGCAGTCGGCATAGAGCCCGTCCACGTGCTGGACGTGGCCGGACGTCTCGCCCTTCCGCCACAGCGCCTGGCGCGACCGGGACCAGTAGTGTCCCGCCCCGGTGCGGAGGGTGGCGTCGAGCGCGGCCCGGTCCATCCAGGCCACCATGAGCACCTCGCCGGTCTCGGTCTCCTGGATCACCGCAGGGATGAGCCCCGCCGCATCCCACTTGAGCTCCTGCTGGATGCTCATGCCTCGATCCGTACCGGCACGCCGCGCTCCCGCAGATAGGCCTTGGCCTCGCCCACGCGATAGCCCCCGAAGTGGAACATCGAGGCCACCAGCATGGCGTCCGCGCCCCCGGCGGTGACGCCCTCGAGGAGATGCTCGAGGGTGCCCGCGCCGCCCGAGGCGATCACCGGCACCGACACCGCCTCCGACACTGCGCGGGTGAGGGCAAGATCGTAGCCCTCGCCGGTGCCGTCGCGGTCCATGCTGGTGAGGAGAATCTCCCCCGCACCCTGCTGCTCCACCTCGCGCGCCCATTCCACCGCGTCCCGCCCGGCGGGCCGGCGGCCTCCGTGCGTGTAGACGCCCCAGCGCTCACCCGCGCCGGACGGCTCGCGCTTGGCGTCGATGGCCACCACGATGCACTGGCTTCCGAAGGCGCGCGCCGCCTCGGAGACGAGCGCGGGCCGCGCCAGCGCGGCGGTGTTGAGCGAGACCTTGTCGGCGCCCGCTCGCAACAGGGTACGGATGTCCTCCAGCGTGCGCACGCCACCGCCCACGGTGAGCGGCATGTAGATGCCTTCGGCGGTCCGGCGGACCACGTCCAGCATGATGGCGCGGTCCTCGTGGGAGGCGCCGATGTCGAGGAAGACGAGCTCGTCCGCGCCCCCCGCGTCATAGGCCTGGGCCGCCTCCACCGGGTCGCCGGCATCGCGCAGGTCCACGAAGCGCACGCCCTTCACCACGCGGCCCCCGTGCACGTCGAGGCAGGGAATGAGACGCTTGCCCAGCACGGCCTAGCCAACCTCGGCGAGGGCACGGCGGAGATCCACCGCGCCGCTGTAGAGCGCCCGGCCCACGATGGCCCCGACCACGCCGGGGATGGTGGCGAGCTGCCGGAGGTCATCGAGCGAGCCGACCCCCCCGGAGGCAAGTACGGGAATACCAGCCGCGCGCGCCACCGCCTCCGTGCTCCAGATATTCGGCCCGCCCTGGGTGCCGTCGCGGCCGATGTCGGTGTAGAGCACGGCGCCCGCGCCCGCCGCGGCGGCATCGCGGGCCAGCGTGGTGGCGTCGAGCTCGAGCACCCGCTTCCAGCCGTCCACCGCCACCTTGCCGTCGGAGGCGTCCACCGACACGATGAGCCGGCCGGGAAAGGCGCTGCATATGTCGCCGAGGAAGGCGGGATCGAGCGCGGCCCGGGTGCCCACCACCGCCCACCGGGCACCCGCGTCGAGCACCCGCTGCACCGCGGCGGCATCGCGAAGGCCGCCGCCCACCTGCACCGGGATGTCGACCGCGGCGATGATGGCGCGGATGAGGTCGACCTGGGCGGGATGGCCGCCGAACGCGCCGTCGAGATCCACCACGTGCAGTCGCGGCGCGCCCTGCGCCTGCCAGCTGCGGGCGGTGTCCACCGGGTCCTCGGAGAACACGGTCTCGTCCTCCAGGCGCCCCTGGAGAAGCCGCACGCAGCGGCCGCCCCGCAGGTCGATGGCCGGGATGAGGGTGAAGGCCATGGCTAGCGGCGCCGGTCGCGCACGAAGGCGGCGAAGTTCTCGAGGAGACGCAGGCCCCACCGCTGGCTCTTCTCGGGGTGGAACTGCGTGGCGAAGAGCGGACCCCGCTCCACCGCGGCGGCGAAGGTCACCCCGTAGGTGCACGTCGCCACCTTGACGGAAGAGTCCTCCGTTACCGGATAGTACGAGTGCACGAAGTAGAAGTGCGCGCCGCTCGGCACCCCCTCGAAGAGGGCGAGGTCGCCCCGGTGCTCGACGCTGTTCCAGCCCATGTGCGGCACCTTGGGCCCGCGGGGAAAGCGCCGGACGGCGCCGGGGATGACATCCAGCCCCTTGCCCTGGCCGAACTCCTCGCTCTCGGTGAACAGGAGCTGGTAGCCGAGGCAGATGCCGAGAAAGGGCCGGTGCCCATCGATGGTCGCGCGCACGGGATCCAGGAGCCCGCGCCGGCCGAGGTTCGTCATCGCGTCGTGGAAGGCGCCGTCGCCGGGCAGCACCACCGCCTCGGCGTCCTCCACCACGCGCGGGTCCTCCGTCACCACCGCGCGCATGCCCAGGCGGCCGAAGGCCTTCTCGACGCTCCCGAGATTGCCCCGGCCGTAGTCGATGACCGCGATCACCGGCACCCCCTAGAGGCTGCCCTTGGTGGACGGCACGTCGGAGACGCGCGGATTGAGCCGGGTGGCCTCGGCGAGGGCGCGGGCCACCGCCTTGAACGTGGCCTCCGCGATGTGGTGGAGGTTCTCGCCGTAGTGCATGGTGACGTGCAGCGTGATCTCGGCATTGAAGGCGAAGGCGCGGAAAAAATCCTTCAGGAGGTCGAGATCGAAGTTCGAGATCCGCGTCCGCTGTAGCGGCACGTTGAACACGAGGTAGGGCCGCCCGGAGAGGTCCACCGCGGCATGCAGCAGCGCCTCGTCCATGGGGAGGAAGGACGCCCCGTAGCGGACGATGCCGCGCTTGTCGCCGAGCGCCTCCTTGAGCGCCTTGCCCAGGCAGATGCCCACGTCCTCCACGGTGTGGTGCAGATCCACCTCGAGGTCGCCCCGCGCGTCCACCGACAGGTCCATCAGCCCGTGCTTGGACCACGCTTCCAGCATGTGATTGAAGAACGGGATGGCGGTCTCCACCTTGGACGCGCCGGTGCCGTCCAGGCCGAGCTGGAGGACGATCTGCGTCTCCTTGGTCTTGCGCTCCACGCGGGCCTGCCGCGGGATCGCGGGCTCGGTGCCCCGGGCCTTGTCCGTCATGCCATGCCTCCCCTCGTCTCGATGCGCACGTGCGCCGCTGCCCCGTGGGCGGCCAGACCTTCCACGCGGGCCAGCTCGGCCAGGTGGGGCCAGGCCTCCGCGAGGCCTCGGGCGGTATAGCGGATCACGCTGAGCCGCTTCATGAAGTCCTCGGTGGAGAGCGCGGAGGCGAAGCGCGCGGTGCCGCCGGTGGGCAGCACGTGGTTCGGCCCCGCCACGTAGTCGCCCACCACCTCCGGCGTGGCGCCGCCGAGGAACACCGCCCCCGCGCTCCGCACCCGGGCCAGCAGCGCGTCGGGCTCGGCCACGAGCAGCTCGAGGTGCTCGGGGGCGAGGCGGTTGGCCACGTCCACGGCCTCCTCCAGGCTGGCCGTCAGCACCAGGGCGCCATTGGCCTCCAGCGCGCTCGCCGCGATCTCGCGCCGGGGCAGCGTCTCGAGCCGGCGGGAAACCTCCGCTTCTACCCAATCGAGCAGCGCCGCCGAAGGGGAGAGCAGCACGGACCGCGCCATCGGATCGTGCTCCGCCTGGGCGAGCAGATCGGCGGCGGCGAAGGCGGGGTCGGCGGCGGCGTCCGCGATCACCACCACCTCGCTCGGCCCCGCCAGCATGTCGATGCCGACGTCGCCGAAGACCCGGCGCTTGGCCAGCGCCACGTAGATGTTCCCCGGTCCCACGATCTTGTCCACGCGGCGGATGCTCTCGGTGCCGTAGGCGAGCGCGGCCACCGCCTGCGCGCCGCCCACGCGGTAGGCTTCCGTCACCCCCGCCACGCGCGCGGCGGCCAGCACCGCGGCATCGAGCGTGCCGTCGGGTCCGGGCGGGGAGACGAGGACGACCTCGGCCACGCCCGCCACGCGCGCGGGCACCGCCGTCATCAGCACCGTGGAGGGATAGGCGGCGCGGCCGCCCGGCACGTAGATGCCGACCCGCTCCAGCGCCCGCACCTCCTGGCCGAGTCGCGAGCCGGCGGCGTCGGTCATGTACCAGGTCCGCGGCAGCGCCTCCCGATGAAAGGCCTCGATGCGCGCCGCCGCGTAGCGGAGCGCGGCCCGCGTGGCCTCGCCCACCTGACGCTCGGCGGTGTCGAACTCGGCCGTGGTGACGCGCAGCCCCTCCGGGGAAACCCGCACCCGGTCGTAGCGCTCGGTCAGCTCTACCAGCGCGGCGTCTCCGCGCGCGCGCACCGCGGCCAGGATGTCCTCCACGCGCCGGTGGATGGCGGCGTCCACGGACTCGGGCGCCCGGTCCAGGGCGCGCGCCACCCCGTCCACGCCCAGCGCCGCGGTGTCGAGCCGCCGGAGCTTCATCGCGACGGCCTCGCCGCCACCGCCTGGCGCAGGGCCTCCACCAGGGCGTTCACGCGCGCGTGCGCGGTCTTCAGCGACGCGCGGTTGACGATGAGGCGCGCGGTGGAGGTCATGATCTGGGCGACTTCCACGAGGCCGTTGGCGCGCAGGGTCTCCCCCGACTGGACGAGGTCCACGATGCGCTCGGCCAGGCCCACCAGCGGGGCCAGCTCGATGGAGCCGTCGAGCCGGATCATCTCCACCTGGATCCCGCGCTCCGAGAAGTAGCGCTCGGTCAGCGTCGGATACTTGGTGGCCACGCGGACCCACGACCACTTGGCGGGATCGTCGCGCTCCCAGAGGGCGCGGGGCTCCGCGACGACTAACCGGCAGAAGCCAAAACCGAGGTCCACTGGCTCGTACACGTCCGGCTCCTGCTCGGCGAGGATGTCCTTGCCGACGATGCCGAGATCCGCCGACCCGTACTGCACGTAGGTGGGGATGTCCGCCGGCTTGAGGAAGATGAAGCGCAGCGCGCGCGCCTCGTCGGTGACGAGGAGCCGGCGCGAGTCGGCGTCCACCCCGGTGATGCCGAGTGAGCTCAGAAGGGTCAGGGCCGGCTCGAGCAGGCGGCCCTTCGGCAGCGCGAGGGTCAGCACCGCGCTCATGAGCGCACTCGCGTGATCCGGGCCCCGAGGGCAGACAGCTTCGCCTCCATCCGCTCGTAGCCCCGATCCAGGTGATACACGCGCGCGATCTCGGTGGTGCCGTGCGCGGCCAGACCGGCCAGCACCAGGGACGCGGAGGCGCGGAGATCGGTGGCCATGACCGGTGCGCCCTGATAGGCGGGGACCCCCTGGATCACCGCGGCGGAGCCATCGGTACGGATGCGCGCGCCCAGACGGCCGAGCTCGGCCGCGTGCATGTAGCGGTTCTCGAAGATGGTCTCCGAGATCTTCGACTGCCCGTCGGCCAGGCCCAGCAGCGCCATGAGCTGCGCCTGCATGTCGGTGGGGAAGCCGGGATACGGGCTCGTGATGATGTCGGCCGGGCGCGGCCGCGCCGGTCCCTGGCACCGCACGCGATCACCGGTCACCTCGATGACGGCGCCGCACTCCTCCAGCTTGGCCAGGGTGGCGGTGAGATGCCGCGGGGCGGTGCCCGTCACGGTGATGTCGCCGCCGGTGATGGCCGCCGCGGCGAGGAGGGTGCCCGCCTCGATGCGGTCGGGGATGATGCGGTGGCGCGCGCCGCCCAGCTCGGCCACGCCCTCGATCTCGATCCGCTCGGTCCCCGCGCCCTGGATGTGGGCGCCCATGGCGGTGAGGAGTCGCGCGAGGTCCGTCACCTCCGGCTCGCGCGCCGCGTTCTCGATCACGGTGGTGCCCTCGGCCAGTGCCGCCGCCATCATGAGGTTCTCGGTGCCGGTCACGGTGATGAGGTCGGTGGTGATGCTCGCGCCCTTGAGCCGGCTCGCCCGCGCCTCCACGTAGCCGTTCTCGATCGAGATCTCCGCGCCGAGCCGCGCCAGCCCCTTGAGGTGCTGATCGATCGGGCGCACGCCGATGGCGCAGCCGCCGGGTAGCGCCACGCGCGCCACTCCCGCGCGCGCCACCAGCGGGCCCAGGACCAGCACGGAGGCCCGCATCGTGGAGACGAGGTCGTAGGGCGCCTCGGGGCTCGTCACCTCGCGCACGCGGATCCGCGTGCTGCCGTCGGTGCCATCGATCGTCTGCCCGCCCAGCTTCTCGAGCAGCGCCCGCATCGTCCGCACGTCGGCGAGCGCGGGGACGTTCTCGAGGATCACGGGCTCCGCGGTGAGCAGCGCGGCGGCCAGCGCGGGCAGTGCCGCGTTCTTGGCCGCGCTCGTCGCCACCTCGCCGCGGAGGGGCCGGCCGCCCTCGATCATGAGCTTGATCGGCATCAGACCGCCGCCGAGCCCGGGAGCAGGCGGCCCGCGAGGTAGCGCGAGACTCCACGCAGGTCCTCGCGAGCGGCGACGTCCACGAAGCCCGCCGCCGTCATCACCGCGGCGAGCGGCGCCGCCTGTTCTTCCCCGATCTCCAGCACCAGCCGGCCGCCGGGGCGCAGGGCCGCGGGAGCAGCGGTCAGGAGGCGGCGGATCACCTCCATGCCGTCGGGCCCGCCGTCCAGCGCCTGGCGCGGCTCGAAGGCGAAAACCTCGCGCGGTAGCGAGGGGAGGATCCCGCTGGGGAGATACGGCGCATTGGCCACGATCATGTCGAGCGCGGCAGGCTCCGCGGCCAAAGGTTCCAGAAGATCACCGGCAATGACCCGGACTCGGCCGCCCAAGCCCAGCGCGCGGACATTGCCCTCGGCGACCGCCAGCGCGGCGGGCGAGATGTCCGTCGCGACCACGCGGGCATCGGGGCACGCGGCGGCGAGCGCGCAGGCGATGGCGCCGCTGCCGGTCCCGATGTCCGCCAGCAGGGGGGACCCGTTGGAGGACGACGCGTTCAGGAGTTCGAGGGCCCATTCGACCAATCCTTCGGTCTCGGGGCGCGGGATGAGGACGTCGGGCGTGACCCGGAGGCGCAGGCCACGAAAGTCCTCGTAGCCGAGCAGGTGCTGCAGGGGCTCGTGATCGGCGCGCCGGGCGACGAGCGCGCGGAACCGGCCCCCGGCGGCCTCGACCACCGCCCGGTCGGGCTCCAGATAGAGGGCGAAGCGCTCCCGGCCGAGGACGGCGGCGAGCAGCCACTCGGCGTCCTGCCGTGCGGTGGGCAGCCCGGCCTCCGCCAGGCGCCGGGCGCCTTCGGCGAGGAGGCCGCGGGACGTGACGGCGGTGAGCGCGGTGGTCACACCGTGGTCTCCGCGAGCTTCCGGCCCTGGTCCCAGGCGGTGAGGCCGTCGATGACCTCGTCGAGATCGCCTTCGATCACCGCCGGCAGCTTGTGCAGCGTGAGCCCGATCCGGTGGTCCGAGACGCGCCCCTGGGGGAAATTGTAGGTGCGGATTCGCTCGCTGCGCTCCCCGGTGCCCACCTGGCTGCGACGGTCGGCGGCGATGGCGGCCGCCTGCTCCTCCTGCGCCCGCTCGAGGAGGCGGGCCTTGAGCACCCGCATCGCCTTCGCCCGGTTCTTGATCTGCGAGCGCTCGTCCTGGCAGGTCACCACCAGCCCGGTGGGGATATGGGTGATGCGCACCGCCGAATCGGTGGTGTTGACGCCCTGGCCGCCGGGGCCCGAGGAGCGATAGACGTCCACGCGGAGGTCCTTCTCCTCGACCTTGATGTCCACGTCCTCCGCCTCGGGCAGGACGGCCACGGTGACGGTGGAGGTGTGGGTGCGGCCGCTGGCCTCGGTGGCGGGCACGCGCTGCACACGGTGCACGCCGCGCTCGAACTTGAGCCGGCTCCAGGCGCCCTTGCCCTGGATGAAGAGGATGATCTCCTTGAAGCCGCCGACGCCGGTGGGGTGGCTGTCCATCACCTCGACCTTCCACTTCTGGCGCTCCGCGTACTTGGTGTACATGCGGGCCAGATCGGCGGCGAAGAGCGCGGCCTCGTCGCCGCCCGCGCCGGCGCGGATCTCCACGAAGACATTGCGGTCGTCGTTGGGATCGCGAGGCAGGAGGAGCGCGCGCAGCTCCTCCTCGAGCCGGCTCTGCTGGCCCACCAGGGCGTCCACCTCGGCCTGGGCCAGCTCGCGCATCTCGCGATCGGCGTCCTCGGCCACGATGTGGCGGGCCTCGGAGAGGCGCTGGAGCACGCCCTTGTAGTCGCCGAACTTCTCCACCACCTCCGAGAGCTCGGCGGCGGCCTTCGCGATGCGCGCGTACTCGCTGGCCTGGCCGATCACCTGCGGTTCGGAGAGTCGGCGGTGGAGCTCGGCGTACCGCTCCTCCAGCTGGCGCAGCTTGTCAAACATACGGGTCCCTCAGAGGCGGGCGGGCAAGGCACGGCACCGCCGCGCGGGGGAAAGGAGAGGACGAGCGAAAGCGGACGAGACGCCCAGGCCGCGGCTGCGGAAGCCGGCCGGGCTCGCTAACCCTCCGCGATCGGCTTCCTGTTGTACTTCCGCTGAAAGCGCTCGACGCGCCCCGCCGTGTCCACGAACTTCTGCTTGCCCGTGTAGAACGGATGGCACTTGGAGCACACCTCCACGCGGATCCCGGGGACGGTGGAGCGGGTGTGAATGACCTCACCGCAGTTGCAGGTGATGACGGTATCGACGTATTCGGGATGAATGCCTGCCTTCACGGCGCACCTCCTAAATGAAGGTCAAAGGATACCAGCCATGGGCGGAAAAGGCAAGAATTCAGCCAACTTGACCCGCTGGACCCCGGAAAAGCGGCCTCGGAGGGCTAGGCGAGCTGGTTCATCTGGCTGAGGAAGTCCTTGTTGGTCTTCGTCAGCTTGAGCTTGTCGAGCAGGAGCTCCATGGCCTCGACGGGGTTCAGCTGGGACAGCGCCTTCCGTAGCAGCCACACCTTCTGGAGCTCGTCCTTCTCCAGGAGGAGCTCTTCCTTCCGGGTGCCGCTCTGCTCGATGTTGATGGTGGGGAAGATCCGCTTGTCCATCAGGCGCCGGTCGAGGTGCACTTCCATGTTGCCGGTGCCCTTGAACTCCTCGAAGATCACGTCGTCCATCCGGGAGCCGGTGTCGATGAGGGCCGTCGCCATGATGGTCAGCGAGCCCCCCTCCTCCACGTTCCGGGCCGCCGCGAAGAAGCGCCGCGGACGCTGGAGCGCATTGGCGTCGAGGCCGCCGGAGAGCACCTTGCCCGAGGAGGGAATCACCGCGTTGTGGGCGCGTGCGAACCGCGTGATGGAGTCCAGCAGGATCACCACGTCGCGCTTGTGCTCCACCAGCCGCTTGGCCTTCTCCAGCACCATGTCCGCCACCTGGACGTGCCGCTGCGGGGGCTCGTCGAAGGTGGAGGAGATCACCTCGCCCTTCACCGAGCGCTGCATGTCGGTGACTTCCTCCGGCCGCTCATCGATGAGGAGGACGATGAGGTAGACCTCGGGGTGGTTCTTGGCGATGGCGTTGGCCACGTTCTGCAGCAGCACCGTCTTACCGGTGCGCGGAGCCGCCACGATCAGCCCGCGCTGGCCCTTGCCGATGGGGCACAGGAGATCGATGGCGCGCGTGGTGAGCTGCTCGCTGTCGTGCTCGAGCCGGAGCCGCTCCATCGGGTAGAGCGGGGTGAGGTTGTCGAAGAGGGTCTTGTCCTTCGACTGCTCGGGGCTCTCGAAGTTGATCGCCTCCACCTTGAGGAGCGCGAAGTACCGCTCGCTGTCCTTGGGCGGACGCACCTGGCCGGAGATGGTGTCGCCGGTGCGCAGGTCGAAGCGGCGGATCTGCGATGGTGAGACGTAAATGTCGTCCGGACCGGGAAGGTAATTGTAGTCGGGGGCGCGAAGGAAACCGAATCCGTCGGGAAGCACCTCGAGCACGCCTTCGGCGAAGATGAGCCCGTCCTTCTCGGCCTGCCCCTGGAGGATCTTGAAGATCAGCTCTTGCTTGCGCAGCCCGCTGAACCCCTGGACGCCGAGATCCTTGGCGACCGTGTTCAGCTCGGTGATGGTCTTGTCTTTGAGCTCGGACAGATTCATCTTCTTGCCTCTCTCCCCTCCGGCTTCCGACGAAATCGGCGCCGGGACCGCAGACGCGTCGGGCGCGTCGCGTGGGGGCGTGCTGCGCTTAGGATTGCGCTGCGAAATGGCGGTCTCCGGGGGGTTGCACTGTGAACGGGGGAACCAACGACTCCAGGGTCACTGTCCCACACGGTCCGGAATACTGTCAATGGAATTCTTCACCGCCGCCGCGCGGCGCGGAGCGGTCCGTCACAGCCGCATGTCGATGATCGCCCTCTGCCGGATCTCCGCGAGCCACTCGCGGAGCCGGACCTGCAGCTTCTCGCGGAGCAGGATGTCGCGGATCTGGTTGCGTGCCTGGACCAAGCCGTCGCCCGTGAGCGTTTCCTTCGAGTCCAGGCGGAAGAGGTGGTACCCGACCTGCGAGCGGAACGGCGCCGAGGCCTCGCCCGGGGAGAGGCGGAGGATGGCGCTCTCGATATCCGCCGCCAGCTCGCCGCGCTTGAGCGGGCCCAGCGAGCCGCCGTCCTTGCCGGAGCCGTCCTGCGACAGCTCCTTGGCGAGCTCGCCGAAGTCCCCGCCGCTCAGCACGCGATCATAAGCGTCGGCGGCGCGGCGGCGCGCCTCCTCCCAGCCGTCTTCACCTCGATTGGGATCGGGGATGAAGAGGATGTGGCGCGCCTCGAAGGTCAGCCCCGTCTCGAGCTTCTGGCGGTTCTGCTCGACGTAGCGGTCGATTTCCTGTTCGGTGACGGTCACCCGCAGGTTCACCCGCCGCCGCCGCACGCGATCCACCATGATCTGGTCGCGGAGCCGCTTCTTCACGGATTCCACGGTGACGCTCTGCGCCCGGAGCGCCTGCTCCAGCTCGGCGTCCGTCTTCACGTTCATCTTCTTCATGATGTCCGCGATCTGCTCGGCGATCTCGGTGTCCTCGACGGTGATCTTCTCCCGCTCGGCCTGCTGGAGCTGGAGCCGGTTCTCGATGATGCGCTGGATGAGCCGGTCGCGCAGCGCGGTGCGGGCCTCGCCGGCGGGAGCGGCCTCCTTCGTCTCGTAGAGGTAGTAGGCCTCGGCCTCGTCCAGCTCGAACAGCGTGATGGCGTCGTTGTTCACCACGCAGATGACCCGGTCGTGGACGCTGTCGGGGTCGAGGGTGGTGCCGGCGGCGGGCGTCACGGCGATGAGGGGTGCGGTGGCCTGCCTGGCCGGTAAGCTGGGCGCCGCGCCCGGCCCCAGTGGCTTGCTGCTGCCGATGAGCGGGACCCAGGACGGGATGGAGCAGCCGGCGAGGGCGATGCCGGCGAGGAGGAGCAGGGCCAGCGGCGCGTTCACTGCCCGCCCGCTCAACGGGCGAGCTCCGCCAGGAGACCGGTGAGTGCCGCCCGCACGTCCGGCCAGGGCCCCTTCGGGATCCGAGCTTCCACCGTGAACTCCTTCAGCATTTTCATCTTTCCGCGGCTCCGCGCGATCACCGCCAGCAACCGCTCCGGGGTGACCGGGGTCGAGGGCGCGAAGGTCAGGAGCGCCCGCTCCCCTTGCGCCTCCACCCGCTCCACCCCGACCGGGCGCGCGGCGACGCGCAACCCTACCACATCGAGGAGCGCCTCAACCGATGAAGGCGGCGGCCCGAACCGATCGGCCAATTCGGCCCGCATTTCGGTAATTTCGGCGGTGCTGCCGAGCTCAGCGAGGCGCTTGTAGAGCGCAAGGCGCTGATTCTCCTCCGGAACGTATGCCTCCGGCAAGAGGGCTTCGACCTCCACGGTGATAGTGGGATCCACCTCGGCGGGGGCGGAATCCCCGCGCAATTCTCTCACAGCCTCCTCCAGGAGCTTCGTATACAGATCGAACCCCACCGCGGCGATATGGCCGTGCTGCTGGGCGCCCAGGAGGTTGCCGGCCCCCCGGATCTCCAGATCGCGCAGGGCCAGCTTGAACCCCGCCCCCAGCTCGGTGAGCTCCTCGATCACCTGGAGCCGGCGCTGGGCGGTCTCGTCCAGCCGACCGTCTGCCGGGACCATGAGGTAGGCGTGGGCCTGCATCCGCTCCCGCCCCACCCGCCCCCGGAGCTGGTAAAGCTGGGCCAGGCCGAAGCGGTCCGCCCGGTTGATGATGATGGTGTTGGAGGACGGGATGTCGAGCCCCGATTCCACGATGGCGGTGGAGACCAGGACATCGGCCTGGCCGTCCACGAACTTCACCATCACCGACTCGAGCTCGCGCTCCGCCATCTGGCCGTGCGCCATGACCACGCGCGCCTCCGGGACGAGGCTCTTGATGAACGTGGTCATGGAGACGAGCGACTGCACGCGGTTGTGCACGAAGAACACCTGCCCCCCGCGCTGGAGCTCGCGCTCGATAGCCTCCTTGATGACCGCGCGGCTGAAGCGCGTCACCACCGTCTCCACCGGCAGGCGGTTGAGAGGAGCGGTCTCGATCACGGAGAGATCGCGCACCCCCGACATGGCCATGTAGAGCGTGCGGGGAATGGGCGTCGCGGTGAGGGTGAGCACGTCCACCGCATTGCGCATCTGCTTGATGCGCTCCTTGTGGGTGACGCCGAAGCGATGCTCCTCGTCCACCACCAGAAGGCCGAGCCGCTTGAACTCCACGTCCTTGGAGAGGAGCCGATGCGTGCCGATCACCACGTCCACCGCCCCCGACTTGAGCCCCGCCAGCACCGCCTTCATCTCCTTCGGGGTGCGGAAGCGCGAGAGCAGCTCCACCTTGGCCGGATACGGCTCGAAGCGGTCGGCGAAGGTGTTGAAGTGCTGCTGCGCGAGCACGGTGGTGGGGACCAGCACCGCCACCTGGCGTCCCTCCGACACCGCCTTGAAGGCGGCGCGGAGCGCGACTTCCGTCTTGCCATAGCCCACGTCGCCCGCCACCAGCCGGTCCATGGGGCGCTCGCGCTCCATGTCGGCCTTCACCTCGTCGATCGCCTTCTGCTGGTCCGGCGTCTCCTCGAAACGGAAGGCGGCCTCGAACTCCCGCTGCCACGCCGCGTCCGGCCCGAAGGCGGGTCGGGCCGCCAGCTCGCGGGCGGCGTAGAGCTTGAGCAGCTCCTCCGCCATTTCCCGGAGGGCGGCGCGCACCGACTCCTTGACCCGCCCCCACGCGGCGCCGCCGAGCCGGTCCAGCTTGGCCGCGCCGTCCGGGGCCCCCATGTACTTCGAGATGAGGTCGAGCCGCTCCACCGGGAGGTAGAGCCGGCCGCCCTCGCCGTACTCGAGGAGGAGGAAATCCGCCTCGCGCCCGCTGGAAGTGAGCGTCTTGAGGCCGTGATAACGCCCCACGCCGTGCGACTCGTGCACCACGAGGTCGTTGACCGCCAGGTCCGTGAAGGAGGCGATGGCGGCCCCGCGCTGGAAGCGCGGCCGCTGGAGGCGCCGGCGGCGCGCACCGAAGATTTCCTCCTCCGTGAGGACCACGAGCCCCAGGGCGGGAAGCTGGAAGCCGGTCGAGGCATCGCCCACCAGGACGCCGAGGCCTTCGGTGCTCCATAGCTTCGCCTCCGGCCAGGCCTCGAGCCCATGCTCGGAGAGGATCTTGCGGAGCCGCGACGCCTGACTCTCGTCGTTGACGACCAGCCGCACGGCGAAGCCCTCGGCCCGCCACTTCTCGATCTCGGCCGCGAGCATCTTGAACTGACCGCGGTAGCCGCCCACCGAGCGCGTGCCCATGGCGAAGCTGCCGGCCTCGGGACCGGCGGGGGCAAGTAGCGAGAGGTCCAGGCGCTGGAACTCCGCGAGCAGCTCGGCCAGCGGCACCGCGGCAGGAGCGTCGTCCGGCGGAGCATCGAGCACGGCGGGATCGAGCAGCACCGCGAGCGAGTCGCCGGGCATATAGGCGGCGAGCGTGCGGCGAGCGCCGGGCTCGTCCTCCTCGCTCTGCGCGGGCCCCACGAGCGGGAGGACATCGAGGTCCAGCAGATCCTCCACCGAGCGCTGGGTGGTCGGGTCGAAGAGGCGCAGCGACTCGATCTCGTCGCCGAAGAGCTCCACCCGCACCGGCCGCTCGTGGGAGGGCGAGAAGATATCCACGATGCCGCCGCGGAGACTCCACTGCCCCACCTCGACGACCGCCTCCACGCGCTCGTAGCCGGCCGCCTCGAGCCCGGCGAGGAGCTGCTCCCGATCCACCGTCCCGCCCAGCTCCAAGCGGAGCAGGCGCGCGCGATAGTCAGCCGGCTTGAGCAGCGGCGCGGTCAGCGCGGCGGGCGTGGCCACGACCACCACCGGCTCGGCGCGCAGCAAACGATGCGCCACCAGCGCGCGCATCGCGTCCTGCTCGCCATGCCGGTTACCCCGCCAGCCCCCGCCCTGCGGCGGCGGGAACTCGAGCACCCGGCGGGCCCCCTCCCCCGCCCCGACGAGCGAGTCGAGGAAGTAGGCGACGTCCTGCGCGGTGTGGTGCACCTCGGCATGCCCGGGGGCGACCACGAGAATGGGGCGCTCGGCGGCGCGCGCGAGGCCCGCGATGACCAGCCCGCGCGAAGAACCCCAAAGCCCGCGGGCCGCCAGACGCAGTTCTCCCCGGGCGAGGGCGTCAGCCAGGTCCTTGAACGCCCCCCAGCGAGCCATTGCGGAGGGTTGATCGGTCATGCGACTTGCGGCCTTGCCGAGGATACCTCAAAGAGGGGCGGAGGGCGAATCCTGACGGCCCGGCCGCTGACGTATCTTGCCGCCAAGACTTGCGGGACCTATCATGGCGCCAGCATGGGCTCGGGCCGCGCGCGCGTATTCAGTTCTAAAGGAATGGGGCGATGACACATATCCAGGAGAAGATCGAGCAGTACATCGACAGTCGGCTTTCCGGGAAGACGGGATACCTCGGCTACTATGACCGTACCGCGAGGCGGATGAAGCGCCGGCACCTGCAGAACCGGGCTGCCGCCGCCATCGGCGCGGTGCTCATTCCCGTGGTCAGCAACCTGCCTTGGGAGATTCCGTTTGGCTCGACCACCATCCAGGTCTCCACGATGGGCGCCTCCCTCATTGGACTGGGGGTCGCCCTCATTCTTGCGCTCGAAGGGGTCTTTCATTTCAAGGAGCAGTGGCAAAACTGCCGGGGCACCGAGCAGTATCTCCTCTCCCAGCGATTCCGCTTCGAGAATCGCGTGGACGAGTACCAGACGTTGACCGACGAGGAGGCCTTCAAGCTGTTCGTCTCGAAAGTCGAGAAGGCGATCATCGATGAAAACAACGTGACGCTCAACATCCTTGGCCGCTCGGACGCGGCATCGGCCTCCTCGAAATAGCGGGCGTGAAGCACTACGCCAAGGCGTTCATTGATCTCCAGCTCCACTTTGCCGGTAAGGTCGCGGCCCTGTCCGGACTCCCCCTGGCGCGCGCGCTCTTCGAATACACCAATCTCTATATCCGGTTTGGACTGGGTCGTGATTTTGATCCCGCTCATCCGACCTGGCGGGAGTACCTGGCGGGCCTCGAGGAGGCGACCGATCATCACGAGTGGACGTATCGCTTCTACTTGATGCGATCGGAGGCTCTGGCGGCGCCCACGTTCGTGGCGACGTTTGGGTGCTTTGCTTACGCTCGGTTGACTGGTGACCGGATCCGCCTTCACTTCCAGAATTCCGAAGGGGATGGGTATTCTCCGCTGGGGACCGATCGCCTCGGCCAGCGTCTGGCGGAGTTGGCTGCCCTCTTCAAGCACGTGAAACGCACCGTGAGACAGCCTCCGCGGGTGGTGGGGGCGTCGTGGCTGTACAATCTCGATGCCTATCGTCGTCTCTTTCCGCCCGCATACCTGGCGACCGCTCACGCGCTGGGCCGTCGATTTCAGCACATGCCGCTATGGGGGCAGTTTCTGGACCGACACGGAGAGATCAAGGAGAGTGCGACGCGTCCGTTTCTGGAGCGTCTCGAGCGCCAGTCGAGTCTGGACAATCTCGAGCAGTGCTTCCCATTCCAGGTGCTCTCGCTCGAGGCTTCGGCACTCGAGTTCTATGACTTCTACGGGATCGAGTCACCGGCCCTTCGCCCCTGAGAGCGAGCCGGAGGGGACGAGGATCACGGGGGGATTGCCGCACGCAGTACGATTTCTTGGAGCCGCTGATCGACCACCCTCACCACGTCACCGGAGACCCCGCCAATGTCCGAGCACAAGGCCACCATCAAGTGGGCGCGCAAGAGCGCACCCGACGACTTCGCCAAGGGCAAGTACTCCCGCGAGCACACCTGGACCTTCGACGGCGGGGTGACGGTGCCCGCCTCCCCCTCCCCGTCCGTGGTGCCGGTGCCCTGGTCGAACCCGGCGGCGGTGGATCCCGAGGAGGGCTACGTGGCCTCCATCTCGAGCTGCCACATGCTCACCTTTGTCTACGTGGCGCAGAAGGCGGGCTTCGTGGTGGATAGCTACGAGGACGACGCGGTCGGCGTGATGACCAAGAGCGAGCGGGGGGCCACCCCCTGGGTGAGCCAGGTGACGCTGCACCCGAAGATCGTCTACGGCGGCGAGAAGCGGCCCACCGACGCGGAGGAGGAGCATCTCCACCACGAGGCGCACGCGCAGTGCTTCATCGCGAACTCGGTGAAGACCGACATCAGCGTGAAGCGATGAGCACCGCGCGCACCGCCGAGCAGGAGCGCCTCAACGTGACCTGGGAAGAGCACGTGCGCGACGAGTTCGTGACCCGCGACACGGACGCGACGCTTCGCACCATGGTCCCCGACGCCTACGTGAACCATGTCCCCGTGATGACCGGGGGCGTCGGACGGGCGGAGCTCCGCGAGTTCTATTCGCGCCATTTCATCCCGAAGATGCCCCCCGACACCGAGATCGTGCCGATCTCGCGGACCATCGGGACTGACCAGCTGGTGGACGAGATGATCGTCCGCTTCACGCACACGCTGGAGATGGACTGGATGCTGCCGGGGGTGGCGCCGACCGGCCGGCGGGTCGAGATCCCATTGGTCGCGATCGTCCAGTTCCGGGATGGGAAGCTGGCCCACGAGCACATCTACTGGGACCAGGCCTCGGTGCTGGTGCAGCTCGGGCTGCTCGAACCGTCCAAGCTGCCGGTGGCCGGGGTAGAGTCAGCCCGGAAAGTGCTGGAGTCGGGTCGTCCGTCGAACGAGCTGATCCGGCGGGCGGCGGCGAAGCGGTAGGCTACCGGTTGCCCTGGGCGAGGTAGAAGCTGAGCGACTCCAGCTCGATGGAGAGGTCCACGTTCTTGAGCCGCACGTCCTTGACCGCGCGGATGCGGCCGGGGGCGAAGTTGAGGATGGCCTTGATGCCGGCGGCGGTCAGCTTTTCCGTCACCGCCTGCGCGGACTCGGCGGGGACGGCCACGATGGCGATCTGGAGGTTGCGCGCCTTCGTCTCCCTCGGGAGATCGCGCATGGGCATGATGGGAATCCCTTCCTCCGTCGTGCCCGCCTTGGCCGGATCGTCGTCGAAGATGGCGACGATGCGGAAGCCTTGCTTGGAGAAGCCCTTGTAGTGGAACAGCGCGGCGCCGAGGTTGCCGAGCCCCACCAGGGCCACCGGCCACTCACGGTCCAGCCCCAGGATCTTCTGCAGCTCCGCCTTGAGCCCTGCCACGTAGTACCCGATGCCGCGCACGCCGAACTCGCCGAAATAGGCGAGGTCCTTCCGCACCTGAGCCGAGTTGAAGTTGAAGCGCTCCGCCAGCTCCTGGGACGACACCGTCTTGACCCCGTCCTCCTCGAGCTGCTGGAGGCACCGCGTGTAGACGGAGAGCCGGCGCACAGTCATCTCCGGGATCTTGGGGATCTTGAAGTGCGAGCGCGGCGCCATGGTTACCCTGCCAGCAACGGCCCTCGACGCGGGCGCCCGGCCGACCGGGCGCCCGTCCCGCGGGCCGGGAGTCTACGACTTCACAAAGAGCAGGATGACAGCAATGACGAACACGAAGAGCACGAGGGACTCGATGAACGCGAGACCCAGGATCATCGCGGTCTGGATGCGGTTGGTGTTGCCGGGCTGGCGCGCCATCGCGTCCACCGCCGAGCCCGCCGCCCGCCCCTGGCCGAGGCCGCACAGCCCGGCCGCCAGTCCGAAGCCGATTCCCGCCGCGATCGCGGCGAACGGCTTGATCCATCCCTCGCCCCCGTCCACGGCCCACGCGATTCCGGGCACCGCGAGCACCGCCATCAGCGCGAACATCAGTGTACGTCGCACGGACTTCCTCCTTGGTGTGTGGGTCCTGGTCTACCTAGTGATGCCCCGCGGGGGCGTGGTGCGCCTCGTGCTCCGCTTCCTCGAGGGCGCCCGTGATGTAGATCATGGTGAGCATGCAGAAGATGAAGGCCTGGAGGAACGCGACCAGGATTTTCAGCGGCATGAGGAACCCGATCACGAAGGCGGCGGAGACGAGGGCGCCGGGGGCGCCGATCAGGATGCCCCCCAGCGAGCCCGTCAGCGCCCAGCCGAGCAGCCCGTCGAAGCCCATCATGAAGAAGAAGATGGCGATGAGGATGTGGCCGCCGGCCATGTTCCCGAAGAGCCGCAGGGAGAGCGAGAGCGGGCGGGCCAGATGGCTGATGATCTCGATGACGAACATCAGCGGCTTGAGCGGACCCGGCACCGGTCCGGCGAAGTGCTTGAGGTAGTTGAGCGCGCCCTGCTTGCGGACGCCGATCACGTGGTAGGTGAAAAAGACGATCAGGGCGCACGCCGCGGTGGTGTTGAGGTTGGCGGTGGGCGCTACCAGTCCGGGCACCAGCCCCATCAGGTTGGAGACCAGGATGAAGAGCCCCAGCGTGCCGATCAGGGGCAGGTAGCGCCGCCCCCCCGCGCCGATCACCTCGTCCAGGATCTGGTGGAACTGGTCCAGCACCATCTCCATGAAATTCTGGGCGCCGCGCGGGACCAGCTCGAGCCGGCGCGTGGCGAAGAAGGAGACGGTGACGAGGATGAGCATGGCGATCCACGTATAGGTGACGTGATCCGGAATGCTCGCGAAGTGCAGGATCGGCGGATGGTCGATGATTTCCACGGGGTCGGTCCTCAGTCCCGGGCGGCGTGCAGGCCCTGCACCACCAGCACGGGCGGCAGCACGAGCAGGCCGGCGGCCACCGCCACCGGGTGGGTCCAGTCACTGACGACGAGGCCGCCGAGGCTGGCGAACACGGCGAGCTGGCGCAGCCCGAGGCGGAGACGGCGCCGGCCGTTGTCGGTGGCGCGCACGGCCTCTCGCGCGAGCCCGCCGAAGTTCAGGAGCGCGACGAGAGCTCCGCCGATCACTCCCGCGGCCGCGCCGGGCCCGAAGAGGATGGCGGCCCCCACGGCGAGAGGCAGGGTCACCACCAGCCCGGTCACGATCACGCGCTTCGCCAGCTCAGTTGCCATTGTTCCCATCATTCATGCGGTTCAGCGCCCGGAGGGCGCGGGCGAAATTGACCGCGGCCGCCGCGATTCCGAAGCCCAGCCCGACCAGGAGGAGCCACGGCTCTGTCCCCAGCCACCGGTCGGCGAAATACCCCAGCGCCAACCCGATGACGACACATCCGAACAGCACCGTGCCGAGCTGCGCAAAGCTCGCGATTCCCTTCCATGCCGACCGGTCCATCCCGGGGGCCATGTGAACAGGAACACTAGCACAGGCCCCCTGACCTGACAAGGGCTCCTAACACGCTGATTCAACGACGATATTCAATAGCTCTGGCGGAGGGGTTGGGTACAAAGGGTCACCCGAAGACCCCCCCCATCCGGGTGCCGGCGATGCGGTTGATGATCACGGTAGAGATGGCCGCGACGATGATCAGGATCACCCCCAGCGCGGCCGCCTCGTTCGCGCTGCCCGCGATGTAGAAGGCGAAAATGCCGTTGGTGATCGACTCCCAGCCGCCCAGCGCGAGGAAGAGGACGGCGGAGGCCTCCTGCAGAGAGGTCATGAAGGAGAACAGGCTGCCTACCAGCACCCCCTTCCAGATCATGGGCAAGGTGATGTCGCGGAAGGCCCGGCCCGCGGTCGCGCCCACGCTGGCCGCGGCCTCTTCCATGGCCGGATGCACCAGCAGCAGCGACGCGTAGGCCCCGCGCACCGTGTACGGCAATCGGCGCACCGCCAGCACCAGCGGCATCACGATCCAGAAGGAGGTGAGGCCGCGGTCGAAGCCGGGCAGGTCCCAGTGGAAGGCGCGGATGTACGCGATGCCGATGGCGGTGCCGGGGATGGCGAGGATCAGGGTGTTGAGCGCGTCGAGCGCCCCCCGCCCCGGCACCTGGGAACGGCCGAGGAGCCAGGCGATGGGCACGCCCACCAGGATGCAGATGGCCACCGCGATGCCGGAGTAGAGGAAGCTGTTGAGGATGTACTTCGGCGTCTCCACGATCACCCGCTCGTAGTACTGGAGCGTGTAGGCGGTCGGCAGCGGGGTCAAGGACCAGCCCTTCCCCACCGAGGCCAGCCCCACCCCGACGTACGGGATGAACGAGAAGAGGAGCACGGTGGCGAGAAAGACCGCCACCAGCGCCTGCTTGCCGGGGCTGAGGCGTCGCCGCGCGATGCGCGAGTAGGAGAGTGAGGAGTAGTCCTTGAGGCCCACGTAGTGCCGCGCGGCCAGGAGGAAGAACACCGCCAGCAGCACCATCAGCGCGGAGATCACGATGCCCATCCGGAAGATGCGCTTGTCCACGAACTGGACGATATTGAGGTAGGCCTGCGCGGCGAGGAGATCCTGGACGCCCAGCACCAGCGGGGTGGCGAAGTCGGAGAAGGTCCAGATGAACACCAGCAGCGCGCCCGCGATGTAGCCGGGGGTGGTGAGCGGCAGCGTCACCGTCCAGAACTTCCGCCAGCCCCGCGCCCCCACGCTCTCCGCCGCCTCCTCCAGCGCGGGATCGATCTTGCCCAGGGCATCCACCACGTTCAGCGTGATCATGGGAAAGAGATGGAGCGTCTCCACCAGCACCACGCCGTGGATGCCGTAGAGGAAGTTCACCGGCTTGAGCATGTCGAACCAGTCCATGAGCAGCACGTTCACGGTGCCGGCGCGGCCGAGGATGAAGGTGAAGCCCAGCACGCCCACCAGGGGCGGCGAGATGATCGGGATGATGGTGAGATAGCTGAAGAGGTCGCGACCGCGGAAGTCGTAACGTACCAGGAGAAAGGCCACCGCGATGCCCAGCACGCTGCTGCTGATCACGGTGGCCACGCCCAGCACCATGGAGTTCCACAGCGAGCGCAGGTAGAAGCGGTCGGTGAAGAAGTCGTGGAAGTTGGCGAGGGTGAAGCGCCCCGCCTCGTCGGTCACCGCATCGTAGAAGATCCGCGTGAGCGGATAGACGAGGAACAGGCCCAGGAAGAGCCAGATGAGCGCCACTCCGACGACGAGCGGAAGCCGCTTCCCCACGAGCGGAGCCGCCGATCAGCCCTGCCCGAGCTGGCGGCGGAGGTAGTCGCCGATCTCCAGCGTGCAGGCCATGCCTTGCGGGATGGCCCGGGTCAGCGACACGAAGGCGTGGATCTGCCCCGAGTACTCCCGGTACTCGACGTCCGCGCCCGCTTTCCGGAGCGCCTCCGCGTAGAGCTGGCCCTCATCCCGCAGCGGGTCGAAGCCCGCGGTGACCACCAGCGCGGGGGGCTGGCCGCGGAGGTCCCCGCGGATGGGCGAGGCGCGGATGTCGAGCTTGTCGGCGTCTCCCCGCAGGTACTGCTGGGCGTACCAGAGGATGCGGTCGCGCGGGATGATGTGCCCGTCCGCGAGCTCGGCGTGGGAATGCGTGTCGAGCGCGAAGTCGGTCGCCGGATAGATGAGCACCTGGCAGCTCGGGACGGGCAGGCCTTCCGCCCGGGCCTGCTGAGACACCACCGCGGAGAGATTGCCGCCCGCCGAGTCGCCGCCCACACCCACGCGCGCGGAGTCGGCACCGATCTCGCGCCCGTGCCCGCGGAGCCAGCGATACGCGGCCAGGCAGTCCTCCACCGCGGCGGGGAACTTGTGCTCGGGGGCCAGGCGATAGTCCACCGCCACCACCACGATGCCCGCTCGCTGCGCGAGACGCGCGCAGAGGCCATGATGGGTCTCGAGGTCGCCTTGCACCCAGCCGCCGCCGTGGAAATACGCCAGCGTGGGCCGGACCCCTCCCCCGCCTACTGGATCGTAGACACGCGCGGGGATGTCGCCGGCGGAGCCGGGAATCTTGATCTCCTCGATGCGCGGCAAGGCCGGCGCCGGCTCGTCCATCAGGGTCACCATGGTGCGAAGCTGCTGGCGCAGCTCGGGCAGTGGCGGGTAGTAGCCCGGCACGCGGATCGACTTCACGAACTCGCCCACGATCTGCGCCTTGGGGTCCATGGTGCGGCCGCCCAGGCTGATGCGATGTCCGGCGAGGAAGGTGAGCGCGCCCGCCTCGTCCAGCAAGGTGTGGGCCAGCTCCAGCTTGGGCAGCGTCGGCTTCTCCGTCATGGCTCCTCCGGTAACGCCAGGGTGACCGAGGCCGGGAAGGACACCGTCACCGCCTGGCCCAGGGGCATGGGATCGTGATGCCAGGGATCGCGAATATCGGCCTTGAGCACGAGCCCGCTGCCGGTCTCCACGTCATAGCGCAGGGTATTGCCGAGATACGAGGTGAAGGACACGCGGCCCCTCACGTGATTGCCGCCGGCCGTGCCCTCCGCGAGGGTGGCGTCTCCCCGGGCGATGGCAATGTTCTCCGGGCGAATGGCGAGCACGCAGCGGTCCGCGATCGCGGCGGCGTTGGGGATGGCCTCGAGGCGGCCGACTCCGGTCTCGACGAACATGCGCTCGCCGCGCCGCTCGCGCACCTGGCCGGGCAGGAGGTTATTGGTCCCCACGAAGTCGGCGACGAAGCGCGTGCGCGGCCGCTCGTAGAGCTCCTTGGGCACGCCCACCTGGAGCACGCGGCCGTCCTTCATGACCGCCACCCGATCCGAAAGCGACAGCGCCTCCTCCTGGTCGTGGGTGACGTAGATGGTGGTGATGCGCAGCTCCTGCTGGAGCTTGCGGATCTCCGCGCGCACCTGGACCCGGATCTTGGCATCCAGGTTCGAGAGCGGCTCGTCGAGCAGGAGGATGTCGGGGTTGAGCACCAGCGCCCGGGCCAGCGCCACCCGTTGCTGCTGCCCGCCCGAGAGCTGCCCCGGGTAGCGGGACTCGAGCCCGCCGAGATTGACCTTGGCGAGCCCCTCGCGCACGCGGCGCTCGACCTCCGCGCCGCCGAGCTTGCGGAGGCGGAGGCCATACGAGACATTGCCCGCCACCGTCATGTGCGGCCACAGCGCGTAGTTCTGGAACACCATGCCGATATTGCGCTCGTAGGGCGCGAGCCCGTTCACCACCCGCTCCCCGAAGCGGATCTCGCCCCCGTCGGGCTGGTAGAAGCCGGCGAGGAGCCGCAGCAGGGTGGTCTTGCCGCAGCCCGACGGGCCCAGCAGGGTGAAGAGCTCGCCGTCGGCGACGTCCAGCTCGGCGCGGTCCACCGCCGTGACCGCGCCGAACCGCTTGACGACGCCGTGGATGCCGATCTTCACGCGAGGTCTTGCGCCCGCTCTACTTCTTCAGCTCGTCCCAGCGGGCTTCGATATCGGAGCGGAACTTGGTCTTCAGCGCCTCCGACCGCTTGGTCGCCACCGCCTCGTCGTAGACATTGGCCACTTCCTGGTCGAAGTAGGAGCGCACGCCGCCGGTGAACTGCACGGCCAGCTCCGCGGTGGAGCCGGGCGGCCCCTGCACCTTGTACTTCGGCGTCAGCGGGAAGAGCCCGCGCTCCATGAAGACGCGCTGGCCCCGCTCGGTGAGGAGGAACTCGATGAAGGCCCGCGCCGCCTTCGGATTGCGGGCGCCGGCCAGGATGGCCATGGGCTCGGGCGTCACGAAGGCATTCTTCGGCGCCACGAACTTGAGGTCGAAGCCGGCCAGCTTCTCCTCGAAGGCCATGTAGGACGGCACCGCGAAGCCGGCGGCGAACTCGCCCTTGGCCACCACCGTCGGCACGTCGCGGCTCCGGGCGGTGAAGTGGCCGGTCTGGGCGGCGAGCTTGCGCAGCCACTCCCAGCCCTTCTCCTCCCCGAGCATCGAGAGCATCACCTCGTAGGTCGCGTTCGACGACGACGATCGGGTGGGCGCGCACTGGACCACCTCGCCCTTCAGCTTGGGGTGGAGCAGATCGTCCCACTCCTTCAGCTCGGGAACGCCGAGGCGCTGCAGACGTCGCGGGTGATAGACGAGGCCGTAGGGCTCCAGTGCGGTGCCCACCCAGTAGCCGTCCTTGTCCTTGAGCGGGATGGGCTTGGGCTTGCCGATGGCGGCGGGAATCCCGTCCCACGCCTCCTTGGAGATCTCGACCTTCTGCAAGAGCTTCTGCTCCGCGAGCTTCTCGAACAGCGCCGACTCCCCGCCCCAGAAGATGTCCACGTCGGGCTTGCCCTTCCACTCCGTGACGCGGCCGTACGCCACCGGCGTGCCGGCCGGGATGGCGCTCACTTTCATGGTGACGTTCCACTTCTCCTTGGCGTAGTCCGCGAAGGCCTTGAGGGCGGCGTCGTGGATGAACTTCGACACCGGCGTGATGAGGGCCAGCTCGCTCTCGATGGGCGCCTGCGCGGCGGCGGGGCCGGCGGGCGTGGCGAGGACGAGCAGGGCGAAGGCGAGCGTGGCGACGATCCGGATCATGCGAGGCCTCCTTTGAGAAGTCATGTCTCGGGCTCTGCCCAGGCGCGGGCGCGCTCGACGGCGCGACGCCAGCCGCGATAGGCGAGGTCCCGTGCGGCCGGTGAAGCAGCCGGCGTGAAGCGCCGGTCCAGCCGCCAGCGCCCGCCGAGATCGCCCGGCGCCCAGAGGCCCGCACCCACGCCGGCCAGATAGGCGGCGCCGAGCCCGGTAGTCTCCGTCACCGCCGGGCGGAGGACCTCCACGCCGAGCATGTCGGCCTGGAACTGGCAGAGGAAGTCGTTGGCAGCGGCGCCGCCGTCGACGCGCAGGGTGCGAATGGGGGCGCCCGCGTCCGCAGCCATGGCGTCGAGCACGTCGCGGCTCTGATAGGCAATAGCTTCCAGCGCGGCCCGCGCGAGGTGAGCGCGCCCCGTCCCCCGCGTGAGGCCGACCAGGGTGCCGCGAGCGTAGGGATCCCAGTACGGCGCGCCGAGCCCGACGAAGGCTGGCACCATGTAGACGCCGCCGGTATCGGGCACCGACTCGGCCAGCGCCTGGGTCTCCGCGGCCTGGGCGATGATGCCGAGCCCGTCGCGCAGCCACTGGATGGCCGCCCCCGCGATGAACACGCTGCCCTCGAGCGCATAGGTGACGCGATCGCCCAGGGACCAGGCCACGGTGGTGAGGAGGCCGTGGGTGGAGGCCACCGGTCGCGCGCCGGTATTGACGAGGACGAAGCAGCCGGTCCCGTAGGTGTTCTTGGCGGTGCCCGGCTCGAGGCAATTCTGGCCGAACAGCGCGGCCTGCTGATCCCCTGCGATTCCCGTGATCGGGATGCCGGCGGGGAGAAGGCCGCCGGCCACCGTCTCGCCGAAGACTCCCGCCGAAGGACGCAGCTCGGGCAGGAGCGCCATCGGCACGCCGAGCGCGGCGGCCAGCTCGCCGTCCCAGGCGAGCTTCTCGATGTCGAAGCAGAGCGTGCGCGAGGCGTTGGAGGGCTCGGTGGCATGGACCCGGCCGCCGGTGAGCCGCCAGAGGAGCCAGGTGTCCACCGTGCCGAAGGCCAGCTCACCACGTTCTGCCTGCGCGCGCGCCCCACTGACGTGGTCGAGGAGCCAGCGGATCTTGGTCCCCGAGAAATAGGCGTCGAGGACCAGGCCGGTCTTGCGCCGGAACAGGCCCTCGAGCCCGTCCGCCTTCATGCGGTCGCACATCTCCGCGGTGCGGCGGCATTGCCAGACGACGGCGTGATGGATCGGCCGGCCGGAGGCGCGCTCCCACACCAGCGCCGTCTCGCGCTGATTGGTGATGCCGATGGCGCCCACCTCGGTCCCGTCGATTCCGGCGGCGCGCAGCGCCTGGCCGGCGGCCTCCTCCACCGTGGACCAGATCCGCTCGGGGTCGTGCTCGACCCAGCCGGGCCGGGGGAAGAGCTGCGGCAGCTCGGCATAGCCGCGCGCGCGCACTGCGCCGTCGGGATCCACCACCAGCGCGGTGGAGCCCGTCGTGCCCTGGTCCAGCGCGAGGACGAAGCGGCGAGCCGCGCTCATCGCGGGCTCACCGGCCCAGGGCGCGCTTGGCCAGGTCGGGCCGGTCGGTGATGATCACGTCTACGCCGAGGTCGATGAAGCGACGGATGGCCGCTTCGTCGTTCACCGTCCACACGCCGAGGGACATCCGCGCCTTCCGGACGAGCCCGACGGTGTCGGCGTCGAGCAGACCCTGGTGCAGACCCAGGAAGGTCACGCCGGCCTGGCGCGCGTGGTCCAGCTCCGCCGGGAGGGTCGAGCCCAGGTCCCCCAGGGTCCGACGTGAGTAGAGCGCGCACGCGCGCGCGTCCGGTCGGAGCGCGCGCACCCGCCGCCACGTCTCCGGCTCGAAGGCCATCACCACCGTCTCCGGCGTGGCGCCGTGGCGGTCCAGCACCGCGAACACCTTCTCCTCGATGCCCGGATAGCGCTGGCCCGCCTCGTCCACCTTGATCTCGAGCAGCATCTGGCGCCGCGTGCGCATCGCGAGGACCACCACGTCGTCCAGCGCGGGCACCGGCTCGTCCGTGACGGCCCCGGTGCGGTCCCGCAGCCGCAGCGCGCGCAGCTCGGCGAGCGTGCGCTCGCGCACCGGCCCCCGGCCGGTGGTGGTCCGATCCAGGGTGGGATCGTGGATCACCACCACCTCGCCGTCCTTCGACAGGTGCACGTCGAACTCGAGGAAATCGACGCCGAGGGACTCGGCGGCATTGCGGAAGGCGAGAAGACTGTTCTCCGGCCAGAGGAGCGCGCCGCCCCGGTGGGCGGCGAAGCGCGTCGTCGAGGTGGCGGACTGGGCGGCGGAGGGCCCGGCGAGCGCGGCCAGGCAGCTCAGGGTCAGCCCGGCCAGAACGAGCATCCTCACTTCTCGCTCTCCACCAGACCCTTCACGAACCAGCGCTGCATGAACACGACCACCGCGACCGGCGGGAGCATGGCCAGCACCGCAGTGGCCATGATCAGGTTCCAGTCCGTCTGCGCGTCGCCGGTGCCGATCATCTTGGTGATGCCGATGACGATGGTGTCCATGCTGCGGCTGGTGGTGATGAGGAGGGGCCAGAGGTACTGGTTCCAGCCGAAGATGAAGAGGATGACGAAGAGCGCCGCGATATTCGTCCGGGACAGCGGAATCAGGATGTCCTTGAAGAACCGGAGCGGCCCGGCGCCGTCGATCTTGGCGGCCTCCACCAGATTGTCGGGGATGGTCATGAAGAACTGGCGGAATAGCAGGGTGGCGGTGGCGGAGGCGATGAGGGGGACAGTGAGGCCCGCCACCGTGTTGATCATGCCGAGGTCCGATACCACCTTGAAGGTGGGGATGATGCGCACCTCCACCGGCAGCATGAGGGTCACGAAGATCATCCAGAAGAAGAACATGCGCCCCGGGAAGTGGAAGAACACCACCGCGTAGGCGGAGATGACGGACACCGCGATCTTCCCGACGGCGATCACGAGGGCCATCACCAGGCTGTTCAGGAGCATCCGGGACACCGGCGGAGCCTTCACCCGGAGCCCGCTGCCCTCGGTCCAGGCCTGCGCGTAGTTCTCCCGCGCCAGCCCACCGGGGGTGAGGGGAAGGCTCCCCCGCCCGATGGTGCCCGCGTCGTGCGTGGAGCCGACGAAGGCCATGTAGATGGGGAAGGCGAAGACCACCACGCCGAGGCTGAGCACGAGGTGGGGCAGCCACGCCATCCGAGAGCGCGACTCGATCATCCGTAGTGCACCCGGCGCTCGATGAAGCGGAACTGGAAGGCGGTGAGGGCCATCACCACGATGAGGAGGATGACGGACTGCGCGGAGGAGCCGCCGAGATCCAGGTTGATCACCCCGTCGACGTAGACCTTGTAGATCAGGGTCTCGGTGGCCTTGCCGGGACCGCCGCCGGTGAGCGCGTGGATGGTCCCGAACGTGTCGAAGAAGGCATACACGAGATTGACCACCAGGAGGAAGAAGGTCGTCGGAGACAGGAGCGGGAAGATGATGCTCCAGAAGCGGCGCGCGGGCCCGGCGCCGTCGATGGCGGCGGCCTCGATCACCGGCTTCTGAATGGCCTGCAGCCCGGCGAGGAAGAAAAGGAAGTTGTAGCTGACCTGCTTCCACGACGCGGCCACGATCACCAGGCCCATGGCCTGGGCGCCGTTGAGCTTGTAGTCCCAGGCGATGCCGAGATCGCGGAGGCTCCGCCCCAGGATGCCGATGGTGGGATGCAGCACGAAGAGCCACAGCACCGCCGCCACCGCGGGCGCCACCGCGTAGGGCCACATGAGGAGCGTCTTGTACACGCCGGCGCCGCGGATCTGCCGGTCCGCCATCACCGCGAGAGTGAGGGCGCTCGCCATGGACAGCCCGGTGACGGCGGTGCTGAACACGAACGTCCGCCCCGCCGAGGCCAGGTACAGCGGATCGGTGAGTACGTGCCGGTAGTTCTCGAGCCCCACGAAGATCAGTCGGAGGCCGAAGGCATCCTGGAGGAAGAACGAGTAGTAGACGGCCTGGCCGGCGGGCCAGAAGAAGAAGATGAGGGTGATGGCGACCTGGGGCGCCAGGAGCAGATAGGGCAGGAGCTTGCCGTCGAAGATCACGCGCCGGTGCATGGGGCCTCCATGCGCCCGGCGCGTGTGCCCGTGGCCATCTGGTGCCGGGGCCGACTCAGCCTAGGAGCGATTCGCCCGCTCGAAGTTCCGGAGGACGACGTTACCCCGCTGGACGGCGCTGTCGAGCGCCTGCTGGGCGGTCTGCTGGCCCTGGAAGGCCTTCTCCAGCTCCTCCTGGATGATGTTGCGGATCTCCGGCATGTTGCCCAGGCGCAGGCCGCGCGAGTTCTCGCTCGGCTGCGTCCGGGTGAGCTGGAGATAGGGAATGTCCGTGCCCGGGTTCTGCTGGTAGAAGCCCGACGCCTTCACCTTCTCGTAACCGGCGATGGTCACGGGGAGGAAGCCGGTGTCGGTGTGCCACTTCGCTACCACCTCGGGCTGGCTGATGTAGCGGAAGAACTCGGCCACCGCCTTGTACTCCTCCGGCTTGCGGGTCGGGGAGGTCATCACCCAGAAGCTCGCCCCGCCGATGATGGAGTTCTTGGGCGCATTGGGCGTGCCCGGCCAGTACGGCAGCATGGTGGCGCCCCAGTCGAACTTGGCCTCGCGCAGGATGCGGGCGCGGAGGCCCGAGGAAGCGTGGATCATGGCGCACTCGCCCGAGGGGAAGAGCGCGTCGCCGGCGGCGTCGCGCCCGCCGTACTTGAAGGTCCCCTCCTTCTGCATGTCCATGAGCGCCTGCACGTGCCTGACGTGGAGCGGGCTATTGATCTTGAGCTCGGCGTCGAGGCCCTCCATCCCGTTGGCCTTGGTGGCGAGCGGGACGTCGTGGATGGCGCTGAACTGCTCGAACTGCGCCCACGTCGGCCAGGCGGTGGTGAAGGCGCACGGCGCGGCGTTGGCGGCCTTGATCTTCCTCGCCGCCGCGATGAGGTCGGGCCAGGTCTGCGGCGGCTTGGCGGGGTCGAGGCCCGCCTTCTTGAAGGCGTCCTTGTTGTAGAACATGATCGTCGTCGAGCTGTTGAACGGCATCGACACCATGCGGCCGTCGGGCAGGCTGTAGTACCCCTTCACCGCAGGGACATAGGCGTTCGGGTCGAAGGTCACGCCCGTCTCGCGCATCAGCTCGTGCACGGGCTTCACCGCGCCGCGCGCGGACATCATGGTGGCGGTGCCCACCTCGAACATCTGCACGATGTGCGGTGCATTGCCGGCCCGGAAGGCGGCGATCGCGCCCACCATGGTCTCGGGATAGGAGCCCTTGAAGCTCGAGTTGACCTGATACTGAGTTTGCGACGCGTTGAAGTCCGCCGCGATCTTCTCGAGGAGCCCACCCAGCGGCTGCCCGAGGCCATGCCAGAACTCCACCTGGACGCGGGATTGCGCGCGGGTGGGCAGGACGGTGAATACGGTGGTGGCCAGGACAAGCGCCACGAAGATAGCGAGGTTTCGACGAGTCATGCCGGGGTTCCCCCTTGCCGCGAAGTTCAGTGTGAGCAACGCATTCTAATGCACGGACTGCGACGGGGCAATCATCGCACCGATGGTAGTGGATTGGCGAGCCGCAGCCGAAGGCGAGGCGAGCGGATCAGTAATGGTGTCCCCGAGCGGAGCGAGGGGGGCGAGCCGCAGCCGAAGGCGAGGCGAGCGGATCAGTAATGGTGTCCCCGAGCGGAACGAGGGGGGCGAGCCGCCGCCGAAGGCGAGGCGAGCGGACAAGTAATGGGTCTCCCCGAGCGGAGCGAGGGCGGTTACGCGGGTTGCCGGAAGCGGTGGGAGCGGTCGACGTGCTTCTGGTAGGCCTCGAGCTCGGCGTCCAGGCGCCGGGAAGACCAGCCGGCCACCTCGGCCATGCGCCGGCCGATGGTCTCCGCGCAGTCGAGACCCTGGCAGAGGCTCTGGCCGATGCCGGTGCGGCGGATGAGCACGTCCTGCAGGGAGACCGCCATCTCCTCGCGCACCGCGTGGTGGAGCTGGGCCACGATCTCGGGATTGGAGGGGCAGAGGCGCTCGGCGCCGTCCGGCAGCTTCTTGGCCAGCTCGAGAACCCGCGCGTAGCCACCACCGTACGTATCCACCAGCACCTGGAGCGTCTCCCGGGGCAGCCCGGTGGCCGCCATCTCCGCGGAGACGTCGAGCCAGGCGCGCGCCTCCAGCTTGGCCACGTCCTCGTCGAGCCCATCCAGGCTGAGCCGCGCGGAGGTGGACGGCTGCCGGCGGCCGATACGCGCCATCACGAGGTCGCCCACCTCCTCGGACAGGCTCCGGAAGCAGGTGAGCTTGGTGCCGGTCACGGTGAGGAGACGATCCTCCGGGCCCTCCAGCACCACCTTGTGATCCCTCGAGACCTTGGAGGCGGCGGCGCCCGACTCGAACGAGAGCGGCCGCACGCCCGCGTAAGTGTAGGCGACGTGTTCAAGGGTCACCCGCGGGTCCGGCAGCACACGGCGCACGGCGCTCAAGAGGTACTCCACCTCCTCGCGCGTGGCCCAGAGCCGGTCGGGATCGCCGGCGAAATCGGTGTCGGTAGTCCCCACCAGGGAGAAGTCGCGCCACGGGATCACGAAGATCATCCGCTCGTCGGAGTCGGAGGAGAGGTAGACCGCGCGCTCGGTGAGCCGGGGCAGCAGGCAGTGGATGCCCTTGGTGGTGCGGACCACGCGCGGGGTGGTGCGGGTCACGCCCGCCAGCTCGCGCACGCGGTCCGCCCAGGGCCCCGCCGCGTTGACGACCACGGAGGCACGCACCGAGAAGACTTGATCCGTGAGGAGGTCGCGCACCCGCACCCCGTCGAGGCCCCGCGTTCCCTTCACGATCTCTTCCACCTGGCAGTAGTTGTGGACGCGCGCGCCGTGGCGCGCCGCCGACAGGATGTTCTCCAGGCACATCCGCTCGGGGAAGAGGAGGAGGTCGTCGAAGTAGTAGCCGGCCCCCTTGAGGTCCTCAGCGCGAATGTTCGGTTCCATGGCGAGGGTGTCCACTGCCCGCAGGGTGCGGTACCGCTCGGTGACCTTGCCGGGAGTGAGGAGGTCGTAGAGCCACATGCCGATGCGGACGAGGACGAGCCCGCGCCGACTCCCCTTGAACACCGGGACCAGGAAGGGCAACGGCCGCACCAGGTGCGGCGCCACGCGCTCCAGCGTCTTCCGTTCGCGGAGCGACTCGCGCACGAGCTTGAAGTCGCCCAGTTCGAGATAGCGCAGGCCGCCGTGAATGAGCTTGGACGATTTCGACGAGGTGCCGGAGGCGAAGTCGCCCTTCTCGAAGAGCGCGACGGCGACACCGCGGAGGGCGAGGTCCCGCGCGATGCCGGCGCCGGCCATGCCGCCCCCGATCACCACCGCGTTGAACGGCGTCTGGTCGATGCCCGCGAGCCGGCTCTGGATCATGATGTGCTCACGACAGAATCTCTCGCACGGATCGTATCACGTGGTCGGGAGCGAGGCCGGGGATTCGCGGGTCGTCGGGCCGCGTGATCCCGCTCAGCACGAGAATGGTGGCGAGTCCGCTGCGCTTGCCCATCGCCACGTCGGTCTCGATGCGGTCGCCCACCATCACCGCGTCCGCCGCGGCCACGCCGAGCGCGGACAGCGCCACCTCGAGGATGATGGGGGAGGGCTTTCCCACGATGGTCTCCACCTTTCGGTCCGTCACCGCTTCCACCGCTGCAATCATCCCCGCGCAGTCGGGGATCTCGCCGCCCTCCACCGGGCAGGTGCGATCGGGATTGGTGGCGATGAGGCGTGCGCCCCCCTTCACCGCCTGCAATGCGGTGTTGAGCTTGGCATAGGTGAAGGTGCGGTCGAAGGCGATGACCACCCAGCGGACGCGCTCGTCATCACGCACCTCGAAGCCGTGCGCGCGCATCTCCGCCAGCAGCGGCGGCTCGCCGATCACGTACACCGGCGCGCCGGGGTCGAGCACGTGCAGGTGCCGGGCCAGCACCAGCGACGCCGTGATCACCTCGTCCGCGTCCACCGGGATGCCGAGGCGGGTGAGCTTGCGCGCGTAGTCGGCGCGCGTCTCCAGCGGCTTGTTGGTCAGGAAGGCGAGACGCCGGGCCTCCGCGCGCAGCGCCGCCACCACCTCGGCGGCGCCGGGGACGAGGCGCTCGCCCACGTAGATGGTGCCGTCGAGGTCGAAGAGCCAGCCGCGATACGGGAACCTGACCGCCATGGCGCGGTGCGGAACCCGCCGGGCGCCCTACCGGAGGAGCGGGGCGAGCGCGGTCTGGGCGAGGTCGAAGTACGCCGCCGGCATCACGCCCAGCCACACTACCCCGCAGAGCGCGACGAGGATGGCGAGCGAGCCGCCCAGCGAGGGGACCATCACGGTGGGGGCGCCGTCCGGCTCCCGCATGTACATCACCACCACGATGCGAAGGTAATAGTAGGCGGCCACGGCGGAGTTGAGCACCCCGATCACCGCCAACCACACATAGCCCGCACGCACGGCCGCGCCGAAGAGATAGAACTTCCCCACGAAGCCGGCGGTGGGGGGGATGCCCACCAGCGAGAGGAGGAAGATCGTCAGCACCAGCGCCATCACCGGATGCCGCGCGGCGAGCCCGGCGAGGTCCGCGGTCTCCACTGCCTCGCGGCCGCCCCGCTCGAGGAGCAGGATCACACCGAAGGCCCCCGCGGTGGTGAACGTGTACACGAGGAGATAGAAGAGCACGCTGGAGTTGCCGAGGGAGCCCCCCGCCGCCACGCCGATGAGAATATAGCCCACGTGGGCGATGGACGAGTACGCCAGCATGCGCTTGACGTTCTGCTGGGCGATGGCCACCACGTTCCCCACCGTCATGCTGAGCACGGCCAGCCCCCACATGAGCAGCGACCAGTCCGCCTGACCCTGGCGCAGCGCCACCAGCAGCACGCGCAGCAGGGCGGCGAAGGCGGCCGCCTTGGAGCCGGTGGCGATGAGGATGGTGATGGACGTGGGCGCGCCCTGATACACGTCGGACACCCACATGTGGAAGGGCACGGTGGAGATCTTGAAGCCGAAGCCCACCACCAGGAGGCCGAAGCCCACCAGCAGCAGCGGATCCCGCGCGGGCCCCGCCCCGATGGCGACGGCGATGCGGTCGATGTTGGTGGTGCCGGTGGCCCCGTACACGAGCGCGATACCGTAGAGGAAGAACCCGGAGGCGAAGGCGCCGAGCAGGAAGTACTTCATCGAGGCCTCGGCGGACTCGATGCGGCCGCGGAACGATCCCGCCAGCACGTAGAGCGCGAGGGACATGGTCTCCAGGCCGAGGAACACCACGATGAGGTCGCCCGCCCCTGCCATCAGGGTCATTCCCACCGCGGCGAGGATGACGAGGATGTAGAACTCGCCGGACTCCGCGCCCTGCCGGCGGGCGTAGTCGAGCGACTGCAAGAGCACCAGGCCCACCCCGAAGCCGATCACCAGGTTGAAGAAGATGGCGAAACCGTCCAGGATCACCATGCCCTGGAAGGCGCGCTCGTCGGCGCCCCAGAGATACAGCGAGACCACCAGCGAGCCCACGATCCCCGCCAGGCCTACCACGCCCATGTGCTCCTTGCGCTCCCGCGGGGGCAGGAGATCGAGGACAAGGAGCACCAGCGCGGTGATGGCAAGCACCAGCACCGGCCCGATGGCCGCGAGGTTGATGGCCGGAGCGACGAGGGCGGGAGCGAGGGTGGGCGGCATGGGGCTAACGCACGGCCAGCGCGGCGGTAGCCGCGGCCTTGGCCTGTACCTGGCTGATCAGGGCCTGCACACTCGCCTCCGTGAGCCGGGTGAAGGGCGCGGGGTAGACGCCGATCCACACGATGAACAGGAGCACCGGCGCCAGCACCACCCACTCGCGCACGCTCAGATCCGGGAGCCGGCGGTTCTCCTCCCGCGTGATCTCGCCGAAGAACACCCGCTGGTACATCCACAACATGTACACCGCGGCGAAGATGATGCCGGTGGTGGCCAGCACCGCCACGGTTCGGTTCCACTGGAAGGCGCCGACCAGGATGAGGAACTCGCCCACGAACCCGTTGAGGCCGGGCAGCCCGATGGAGGACAAGGTCACCACCAGGAAGAGCGCGCTGAAGGCGGGCATCACCTTCCACAGCCCGCCGTAGTCCTCGATGAGCCGGGTGTGGCGCCGCTCGTAGATCATGCCCACCAGAAGGAAGAGCGCGCCGGTGCTGAGCCCGTGGTTCACCATCTGGATGATCCCGCCCACCAGACCCTGGGGATTCAGCGCGAACACGCCCAGCATGACGAAACCCAGGTGGCTCACGCTGGAATAGGCCACCAGCTTCTTGATGTCGGCCTGCACGGTGGACACCCACGCCCCGTAGATGATGCCGATCACGGCGAGGGCGATCACCCAGGGCGCGAAGGTGATGCTGGCCTGGGGAAAGAGCGGCAAGCAGAATCGCAGGAAACCGTAGGTTCCCATCTTCAGGAGCACGCCGGCGAGGATCACGCTGCCGGGGGTGGGCGCCTCCACGTGCGCGTCGGGGAGCCAGGTGTGGAAGGGGAACATCGGCACCTTGATGGCGAAGGCCAGCGCAAAGGCGAGGAAGAGGAGATTCTGGGTCTGGCCGCCGGGGAGCACGTACTGGGTGAGCAGGGGCAGGTCGAAGGTGTAGTTGCCGGTCGCGGCGCCGTGCTGGAAGAACAGCGCTAGGATGGCGACCAGCATCAGCAGGGAGCCGGCCAGGGTGTAGAGCACGAACTTCACCGCCGCGTACACGCGGTTCGTCCCGCCCCAGATCCCGATGATCAGGTACATCGGGATGAGCATGGCCTCCCAGAACACGTAGAAGAGGAACAGGTCCAGCGCCACGAACACCCCGAGCATCCCCGTCTCCAGGAGCAGCATGGTGACGGCGAACTCCTTCCACCGCTTCTCGATGGAGTGCCAGGAGGCGAGGAGCGTGAGGGGCATCAGGAAGGTGGTCAGGAGCACGAGAAGGAGGCTGATGCCGTCGATCCCCAGGTGGTAGGTGATGCCCAGCGTGGGCATCCAGGGCCGGCGCTCCTGGAACTGGTAGTCGGCCACCCGCGCGTCGAAACCGAAATAGATCGGCAGCGACACCACGAAGGTGATGAGCGCCACCGCCAGGGTCGCCTGCTTGACCAGGCCCTCGCGGTCGCGCGGCAGCAGCGTGATCAGCAGGCCGCCCAGGGCGGGCAGGAACACCACGAGGGACAGCGCGAGGCCCCTCATCGGGGGCCGCGCGCGAGCAGGAAGGCGACCACCGCGAGGGCGCCCAGCAGCATGGTGAGCGCGTAGTTCATCACGAAGCCGGTCTGCACGCGACGGAGCGACCGGGCCCAGGCCACCACCATGCTCCCCATCCCGTTGACGATCCCGTCGATCACGCGGAGATCGAATACCCGCGCGCACCAGAGATAGAGCCGGTAGGAGGGCTGCACGATGAGGGCGTCGTAGATCTCGTCCACGTAGTACTTGTTCAGCAGCAGCGCGTGGAGCGCGTTGCGCGGCACCCCGATCTCCTCCGCCTTGACCGGCTGGCGCCCGTACGCCACCCAGGCGAAGAAGACACCCGCCACCGCCACTACCACCGAGACCAGGAGCAGCACCTTGCCGGTGGCGCCATGGTCCGCCTCGGCGAGGGGCAGGACGGGGGCGAGGAAGCGGGCGAAGACCGTGCCGTGCGACGACGGCGCGCCCAGCGCCACCCCCGCCACCACGGTGAGGACAGCGAGTACGACCAGCGGCAGGGTCATCACCGGGGGCGACTCGTGCACGTGGCGGCGCGCCTCCTGGCTCATCCGCGGCGCCCCGAAGAAGGCGAGGATGACGAGGCGGAAGGTGTAGAAGGCGGTCATGAAGGCGCCCGCGAGCAGGATGATGAAGAGCACGCGGTGGCCCTCGAAGAAGGCGGCGGCAAGGATCTCGTCCTTGGAGAAGAAGCCGGCCAGCGGGGGTACTCCCGCCAGGCCCAGGGCCCCCACCAGGAAGGTGATGGTGGTGATGAGCATCTTCGACTTCAACCCGCCCATCTTGCGAAGGTCCTGCTCCCCGTGGAGACCGTGGATCACGCTGCCGGCGCCGAGGAAGAGGAGGGCCTTGAAGAAGGCGTGGGTGACCAGGTGAAAGATGCCCGCCGCGTAAGCGCCCACCCCGACACCCACGAACATGTAGCCGAGCTGGCTGATGGTGGAGTACGCGAGCACGCGCTTGATGTCGGTCTGCACGAGTCCGATGCTGGCGGCGAAGAGGGCGGTGATCCCACCCACCCAGGCCACCACTTCCAGCGAGAAGGGGGCCATCTCGAAGAGCTTGTGGCACCGCGCCACCATGTACACGCCCGCGGTCACCATGGTGGCGGCGTGGATGAGGGCCGACACCGGCGTGGGGCCTTCCATCGCGTCGGGCAGCCACGTGTGGAGCGGCAGCTGCGCGGACTTGCCGCACGCGCCCATGAAGAGCAGGAGCGCGATGGCGGTGTAGGTCCCCACTCCCACCGAGGCATCGGCCTTGGCGAAGACGGCACCGTAATCCAGGGTGCCGAAGGTGACCCAGATGAGCATGATGCCCAACCCGAAGCCGAAGTCCCCCACCCGGTTCACGATGAAGGCTTTCTTGCCCGCGTCGGCGGCGGACTTCCGCTCGTACCAGAAGCCGATGAGGAGATACGAGCAGAGTCCGACCGCTTCCCAGAAGACGTAGAGCACGAGGAAGTTGCCGGCCAGGACCAGCATCACCATCGAGAACACGAAGAGGTTCAGGTAGGTGAAGAAGCGGGCGTAGCCCGGGTCCCCATGCATGTAGCCGGCGGAGTAGAGATGAATGAGGAAGCCCACCCCGGTGACGACCAGCAGCATCACCGCGGAGAGCTGGTCCACCTGCGCCACCAATGCGGTCTTGAACGTCCCCGCCGAGATCCACGGGAACAGCTCGCCCACGAACGTCTCCCCCGACCACACGCGCGCGAAGACGGCGCAGGAGGCGAGGAAGGAGGCGGCCAGCGCGGGGACGGCGATCCAGTGCGCCCGCGACCCGATGGCCCGCCCGAAGAGCGCGTTGACCGCGCTACCGACGAGCGGGAAGAGCGGAATCAGCCAGACGAGTCGGGACATGGTTGTGCTTTCGGGTACAAACCCGCATCACTCTATAAGAAGGGGCGTCCGCGTGTCAAATGCCCGGCGCACAGAGGAAATAGCGCGGGCTAACTTCCTAACTGTATAGCCTCCCGAGCGGTGCGGAGGCCGTCAACCCCCGCGTTTGTGCCCGGGATTGTGCCCGTTAGTCGACGGGTAGTCTCCTGGAGATCGGCGTCGCTTACGATGGCATAGCGGCGACAGTCAAGCGCCGTCCGCGGAAGAAGGGGTCCAGATGGGCGAGCCGGCGGTTGGCCTCCTTGCCTCGCGCTCGCCCGTCGTCTCGTAGTGCCGCTTGAGGTCGTTGCGCGCCTCGTCCTAGGTCACGCGATCGCGTGTTCTCGCGGATCGGCTTGCCTTGCGCGTAGTACTTGATCCAGTAGACGCGGAGAAAGTGTTCCCTTCGGAACAGTCCGCAATTCTGTTTTTGCAGAATCCGACAAATTTTCTGGAATCTCTCTAGCGCTCGGCGAGAAGCGCGCGTAGGGTCATCAGTAGGAGCGACGATGATCCGACTCGGAGTAATAGGACTGACAATTCTCCGCTGGCTCGCCGTAGCCTCCATGGCCGTTCTCGCCTACTTCCTCGCCGACTGAATGTCGGGGGTGTTCAATCCCGCGAGCTGGCCCCTAGCACTGGTAGCCGCGATCATCCCTGTGCCTCCCTGTAGCGTCTGACCGCTCCGTAAAGGACGTCCTTGCTTTCGCCTCACCAAAGTGTTCACTTTGGAACACTTTTTCGGACTCGGAGGCCACCCTTGACGAACCGGATCGACCGCCACGGGAATCCGATCTGCCCGGTCTGTGAACTCCCCCTCCTGAAGCCCTACACCTGCCCATTTGTCGGCGAGCAGCGGGTGCACCACGAATGCTGGGCCACGCCATTTCCGCGTAGCGCCGGCGGGCCACCGCGGCAGTCAGGCTGAAGCGCGTATGAAAATGAAAGTGATCAACCTGGACACACGGACCAACATCGCCACCTTGGAGTGCGAATGCGGGGGCCTGACGCTCATTTCCACGGCGGGGGCGACGGAAGCCATGCCCAATCGAGGGCACTGTCCCGTATGTAACGAAACCTTCGACTACCCGAACGACCTGACGACGTAGCGACGTTACAGTCCCTCCTCCAATCGTTGACGGTTCTTCCCCGTAGAGCGGTCTGGGCCTAATGGCCCTCCTCCGGCCCCTTGAGCAGCCGCGCGAGATCCTGGCGGCGCCTTGAGTCGGCGGCGGCTGTCATCGCGCTTGCACCTCGAGAAACGCCCGCCCGCATGACGAGGACGATACTCGGGAGCAACTCGCCGCGCTGCGCCTCGGTCAACGCCGCCTCATTCTGAACGATGGGCGGCGGCAGCGCGGAAGTGGCACTACAACACAGCCGGCCGCCTCGAGGATCGCGGCACCGGTGCTCGAAAACCCCTGGAAGTAGTGAACTTTCCAGGGGGCTCGATGCTCCCCGGCGTCAAATGCCCGGGAACCAAAGGAAATAGATTTCACATCCCCAGCCGTAGCTCACGGCAGTCATTCGCTTCCCTCCTGGTACGCCTTTAGTCCTACGCCGCAGGGCGTCTTGCGTTCGAGTCGAGAAAGTGTTCAATAAGGGACACTAATCGTTCTGACTCGGAGATTCGCCGGTGCCCAACCGACTCGACCCTTACGGGAACACGATCTGTCCGGTCTGTGAGTTGCCCATCTTGAATCCCGACACGAGCCCTTTCGTCGGCGATCAACGGGTACACGCAGCCTGCTGGGCCACGCCGCTTCCGCGCAGCGTCGGCGGGGCACTGCGCACGTCATGAAACCAGATGCCTGACCAGGCGCGGCTGCGAGAACACGCGCGCGCGGCGATCCGCAGGGGAAAATTACCGGCGCGGGCGCCTGATCGCACCTGGGGCGGCCGCGGTGTAGGGGCTCCCTGCTCGGTTTGCGAACTCCTCGTCTCCACGGACCAGGCGGAAATCGAGATCGAGTTCGCCCATGACGGCAGCGCCCCCGGACTAGAGAAGCATCACGTCCATCCACGGTGCTTCGCGGCGTGGGACCTCGAGCGGACGGGAGGCACCTGGCAGCCGTAGCCCGCCCCTGGCTGCCCGGGTGTCAAATGCCCGACCGCGCGGGATCCACGAAGCGGAAGTAGACCAGCGGGATCAGGTAGAACAGGAGCAGCTGGCCCGACGCCATGCGCAGGGAGCCGGCCTCGGAGAGTAGGGTGAGGCCGAAGTTGAGCACGGAGTAGGCGGCGGTGGCGGCCAGCAGCCCGCGGAGCGGCGGCGGCACGTGGCCGGCGAGGGCGCGCCAGTCGTAGAAGTGGAGGTGCTTCCACCGCCGTGCCGGCGTGTCGGCGCGGCGCAGCCGGATCAGCATGGCGCCGAGGAGCGCGAAGGCGCCGGCGAGGAGCCCCACCACCCATCTGTCGTCGATCCGCTCCGCCAGCGGCGTGAAGCTCGCCAGGTGCAGGAGCGCGCTGGCGCCGAAGCCCACCGCCGCCGCCGCGTGGAGCACGCGCCCGAGCATGGCCTCTTCTATCACGGAAATTGACGCCTCCCGGCGGCGGTCGGTATGATCGCTCGGTGGCACGTCCCAGCGCGAAGTTCTGGCTCTTCCTCGTCCTCATTCCCGCGCTCGCGATCGTGGGGGGCGTCTCCGTGCTCGCCTGGCGGCAAACCGTGCCCGGCGTCAAGGCGGAGCTCGTGCCCATCCCGCGCTTCCTCGGCGTGAAGACCCCGCTCACGGTGGTGCTGCGCGCGGCCAAGGGCGGCCTGGTGAGCGCGGAGCTGCGGCTCGTGCAGGGCCAGGGACGCGTGGTCCTGGCGAGCCCCACCTTCACCGGCGGGCCCGCCGAGCAGCGCCTCGATCTCACGGTGGAGGGACGCAGCACGGGGCTGCGCGAGGGGCAGGCGACGCTGGAGGTCCGTGCGCGTGACAACTACTGGCGGCTCCTCCGCGTCGACGACCGTCCGGTCCTCACCCTGCCGGTGACGCTCGACTTCTCGCCGCCCACGCTGGAAGTGCTGGGGAGCACGCGCTATCTGACCCGGGGCGGCGGCGGACTCGTCGCGCTGCGCGCCCGGGGCGCCTCGCGCGTGGGCGTCAACGCCGGCGGCGTCTTCTTCCCCGCCGTTCCCGCCGGCGTCGAGGGCTCGGGCACCATGGTGGCCATGCTCGCGCTGCCGTGGGACCTGCCCGCGGGCGCCACCATCAGCGTGCTCGCCCAGGACGAGGCCGGCAACACGGTGACGCGCGGCGTGCCGGCGGAGATCAAGGCCCGGCGCTTCCCCACCGACACCATCGAGCTGAAGGAGGAGTTCCTCCGGCAGAAGGTGGCGGAGCTCCTTCCCGAGAAGGCCAACGCGGGCCCCGCCGAGATCATTCCCGCCTTTCTCCGGATCAACCGCGAGCAGCGCAAGGCCGCGGAGCAGACCAAGCGCGAGCTCGCCGCCCGCAGCCAGCCGCGACCCCTGTGGGAGGGGGCCTTCGTGCAGCCGCGCAACACCAAGGTGTTCTCGAACTTCGCGGAGACGCGCTCCTACCGCTACGAGGGGCGCGAGGTGGACGTGCAGGTGCACCTGGGCTACGACCTCGCCTCCAGCCGGCACAGCCCGGTGCCGGCCGCCAATTCGGGAGTGGTGATCTTCGCGGCGCCGCTCACCATCTACGGCAACACGGTGGTGCTGGACCATGGCTGGGGGCTGCAGACCCTCTACGCCCACCTCTCCTCGGTCACGGTGAAGGACGGCAACACCGTGCAGAAGGGGCAGGAGCTGGGCCGCACCGGCACCACCGGGCTCGCGGTGGGCGATCACCTCCACTACGAAGTCCTGATCCACGGTATCCCGGTGACGCCGCTCGAGTGGTGGGACGGCCGCTGGATCCGCGACCACATCGGCCGGCCGCTGCGGGACGCAAGCCTGCCCGCGGCGATGGCGGGCACCGCGCCCCCCTCCGAGGACGACGACCGCTCCGCGGCGCGCCGCCGGCGCGGCGACCGGAGCCGCTGAGGGCGCGTCAGCGCGGCCCCGGCATCATCTGCCGGGGCAGCCAGAGGGCCAAGTCCGGGAACGCGAACAGCAGCGCCACCAGCACGATCATCAACACCACATAGGGCGTGGTGCCGACGGTGATGTCCCGCGCGCGGCTGCCCGGCATGAGGTTCTGGATCACGAAGAGGTTGAGCCCCACCGGAGGCGTGATGAACCCGATCTCCAGCCACACCACCATGATGATGCCGAACCACACCGGGTCGAAGCCGAGACCGGTGATGAGCGGAAAGAGGATGGGGAGCAGGATGATCATCACCGACAGCTCCTCCAGCGCGTAGGCGATCACGAGGAGGAAGGCGAACACCGCGGTGAAGAAGGCCCACTTGGGCAGCCCGAGGCCGGTGACCAGGGCCAGCAGCGCCTTGGGCGCGCCGAGGAGCGCGATCACGTGGGAGAAGATCGCCGCGAAGACGATGATGAGCATGACCATGGCGGTGGTGCGCACCGTCTCCTGGAACGCCTGGTTCAAGGTGGCCCAGGAGAGGTTGCCGTACCAGCGCGCCAGCACCAGGCTGACCACGGTACCGAGCGCGGCCGCCTCCGTCGGCGTCACGATGCCGATATACATGGAGCCGAGCACGGTGAAGATCAGGATGGCGACGGGCGCCACCTCGCCGAAGGACTTGAGCTTTTCCCTGAAGGTCCCGCTGTCCGACGCGATCCGCGGCGCCGATTCCGGCCAGAAAGCCGCATAGCCGATCGCCCAACCCGCGAAGAGCAGCGCCAGCAGGGCGCCGGGGACGATGCCGGCCATGTAGAGGTGGCCGACCGAGGTCTCCGTCATCACGCCGTAGATGATCATGGGCACCGAGGGCGGGATGAGGATGCCGAGCGTCCCGCCGGCCGCGATGGCGCCGATGATGAGCGGCTTCGCATACCCCCGCCGCTCCATCTCGGGAATGGCGATCATGCCGATGGTGGCGGCGGTGGCGACGCTGGAGCCCGACACCGCCGCGAAGATGGCGCAGGAGAAGATGCTCGCCACCGCGAGCCCGCCGGGGAGGAAGCCCACCCAGCGCGCCACCGCGGTGAAGAGTCCCTTGCCGATGCCCGAGTGCAGAAGGATGCCGCTCATGAAGACGAAGAGGGGGACGGCGACGAAGGTGAAGCTGGTCGCGTTGGACCAGGCGATGGAGCCCACCACCCCGAGCCCCACCGTCCAGCCCTTGAGGTAGAGCAGCCCCAGGACGCCCACAATGCCCATCGCGAGGGCGATCTCCATCCCCATCGCGAAGAGGAGGAACATCAGCGCGACGAGCAGCGCGCCGAGGCCGGCCTCGCTCACCCGGTCTCCGTCGTGGGCGGCACCTCGTCGCGGCGGTCCCGCGGACCCAGCGCGGCCCGCAGCTGACGGCGGAGCGTCCCCACCATGCACAGCGCCATCAGCAGGAGGCCGGCGGGAATGAGGAGCATCGGCACCCAGAGCGGGTAGAGCAGCACCGCGGAGACGCGACCGTAGCGGTACGCGGTGAGCGCCGACTGGGAAGTGACCCAGATGACCACCGCGAGGAAGACGAGACCCAGCGCGAGGTTGAGGAGCCGCAGCCACGCGCGCGCCGCCGGCGGCAGGTGGGACGTCACCAGGTCCATGCGCACGTGGCCGCCCACGCGGTAGGTCTGGGCGGCGGCGCCGAACACCACCAGGAGCAGGAGGAAGGGACCGATCTCGTCCACGATGAGCTGCGGACGGTTGAAGAAGTACCGCATGAGGACGTCGAAGGAGATGAGCAGGGCCAGGACCAGGGTGGCCAGTCCCGACACCAGCGCCGACGCTTTCGACGCCCTCCCGATCACGCGGGCGTGACTATCGGCCCAGCGCCTTCAACGCGAGCTCCAGGCCCCGCTTGCCGTCGGCCCCCGTGCGCTGAAGCCAGGTGTCCCAGGCGGCTCTGGCGATCTGCCGCGCCTTCGCCAGCTCGTCCTTGGACGGCTCGACGATGGTCATGCCCAGCTCGGGCAGCCGCTTGCGCGTGCGCTCCTCGGCGGCGGCGGCGTCCTGCCACTCCTTCTCCTCGAGGTTGGACTCCTTGACCGCGTCCAGCACCGCCGCCTGGAGATCCTTGGGGAGTCCGTCCCACGCCTTCTGATTGGCCACCAGCCACTCCTGCGCGGCGCCGGCGAGGTACCAGTAGTCGAGGAACTTCGCCACCTCGAAGAACTTCATGGGCTCGGCGTTGGTGGCGGAGGTCATGGCTCCGTCCACCGTCTTCTTCTCCAGCGCGGAGTACACCTCGCCGAAGGCGATGTTGACCGGCGACCCGCCCAGCAGGCGGGTGACGTTGGCGGAGTCGGCGCCGTACACGCGGATCTTCTTGCCCTTCCAGTCGGCCACGGTGCGGATGGGCACGGTGGAGAAGATCTGCTGCGACGGCCACGTGTTGATGGAGAGGAGCTTGAGGCCCTTCCGGGCCAGCATCTCGGTGTAGAAGGGCCGGAGCTGCATCGCCGCCTTCTTGTGCTCCTCGATGCTCGACGTCATGAACGGCAGCTCCAGCGGCCCCATCTCCAGGAGCACGTCGGTGAGGTACGACGCCAGTACCGTGCCCACCTCGGAGCGGCCGTCGAGGACGGCGGGGATCAGCTCCGGCCCCGGGTAGAGCGAGGAGGCGGGGTGGACGCGGATCTCCATCCGGCCGCCCGACTTCTCCTTCAGCTTGGCGGCGAAGGCATTGTAGTTCACGGTGTGGTAGTAGGTCGGCGCCGCCACCGTGGGGAGGTTCCACACGATCGGCTTCGCCTGGGCGCCCACGGGCGCCGGCGTCAGGGTGGCCCCGCCCGCCAGCACGGCGAGGACGGCGAGCACCGCGCTCAGATACGCGAGCTTCTTCATCGAATGCCCCTTTCGCGTCAGACCGGTTCGACCAGCTTGGTGAGCATCTCGCCGAGCGCCGCTTCCGCCTTCCGCCGCTGATCCTCCGCGGTCTCCCCGCCCTTGCGGTGGGGGATCACCACCAGCGCGAGGTCAGGCACCGCTTGCAGCTTCGCCTGCATCCGGGCGGCCTTCTCGAAGTTGTCCCACACCACCGTCACCGTGTGTATCCCTCGCTTCTCCAGCGAGGCGGCGTCGAGCACACTGCCCGACGTGCACGACCCTCAGAGGCCGATGCCGACGACGGCGACGTCGGCCTGCGCGGCCTCCTCGATGAGGGAGGGCGGCGAGGGCGCGGTGCCCGACGGCTTCACCAGGCGCTTCACGGTGGCGCCCGCGCGCTCGGCCAGCAGGGTCTCGAGCCGCGTGGTGAACGGAATGTCGAGGTTGTCGTCCACGATGGCCACCGTGGCCCCCGCCAGCCCGCGGAGGCGGCGCTTGGCGGCGGGTCCTTCCACCGCGCTGGACCAGACTGGGCTCAAGATCTCCATGTCGTCGTTCTCCTTCAGCGGCCGCCGGGCCGCCGGATCTGGCGCGTGACCGCGTACCCGCCGAAACCGCCCCAGCCCGGCAAGACCGCGGCGAAGTAGCTCCGGCCGCCCGCCACCACGATGTGGATGTCCTCCGGGTCGCGGGTCACCGGCACCCGCGTGGTGGGATTGACCAGGTCGTAGCGCAGGGGGTACCGGCCGGCGTCCTGCTCCATCTTGCGGAACTGCTCGTGGACGACGCCGCAGGCCCGCACGTCGCCGATCGGGCGGCGGGCGTGCTCCCACAGGTACTGCCGCACGTCCCCCTTGCTCCAGCCACGCTTGGCGAACTCCTCCGCGTTGAGCGGGTTCAGGGTCACCAGCATCTGCCCCATCACATGCATGTTGTTGTTGCCGAGCGAGCACATGGAGTCCGTCAGCACGTGCAGCATCTCCTCCGGCGTGCCGTAGCAGAATACGCTATGGGGTCCCTCGCAGGCAAAGACGGTGACCGCGTCCGAGCCCGGCGGGCAGCCGCGATCCACATGCAGCGGCGTCCAGGGATTGTCCTCCTCCTCCTCCGCGATGCAGAAGGCGTACTCCCCCGGATGCGAGAGGGTGGACTTGTCGGTATCCCACGGCGTCGCGCCGCCCAGGTTCCAGAGGGCCAGGCGCACCGCCCGCCCCACCGCGGCATTGGCCCGGTAGCCGTTGCCGAACACGCCGTCGCGCGAGTTGAAGTTGAGCGCGCGCGCGATGGGGCCGTTGACGATGACCAGCGAGACGCACATGTGGGTGGTCTGGCTCACCCCGTTCAGGTTGTGGGCGGGATCGAGGAGCGCCTCCATGGCGGCGAGCACGACGGGAAAGTGCTCCGGACGGCAGCCCCCCATCACCGCGTTGATGGCGAGCTTCTCGACGGTGGCGGCGCCCCCCTTCGGCGGCACCGGCCCCAGGCTCTCCTGCGCGTCCCGCCCCACGTGGGCGATGAGAGCCTCCACCCGGCGAGGCGTGGGAAGCACCACCGGCAGACCGTCCGTCCAGCCCCGCGTGAAGAACAGCTCGACCGCGTCCTCGTACTCGTCGATGTTCAGGCGCTCTGATACCAGGTTCATGGGTGTCCTCCCTCGTCACACGCCCGCGGCACCACCTCCCGCCCCCAGCGCTCGATGAAACGGCGCGGCTCGCGGACGAAGCCCGTGAGCAGGAGCTGCGGCGCGCCCGCCGCCGCCGCGCTCCGAGCCGCGGCCGCGCATTCCTCCGGCGTGCCCGCGATGGCGAAGCGGTCGGCGAGATAGTCGGTCAGCCCCCAGCGGTCGGTGAGGCCCGCGTTGGGGGTGGCGCCCAGCACCTCATGATGGTGGGGCTCGTACTCCTTACGCAGGCCGCGCACCTGCTCGTGGAGATCAGGGGCGAGCCCCTTGCCCTCGAAGGTGAAGCGGAAGGCGTGGTTGGCGCTCGCCGCCAGCGCCATCTTGATCGGCTCCACCGCCGCCGCGCGGCTTTCCGCCACGTTGGATTTCACGAGCCACCACACGTCGAGGTCCTCCACGCGCCGCCCCCCGTCGCGGGCGCCCGCGGCGATGGCCTCCCAGCTGAGGCGCACCACGTCCGGGGTGAGCCCCAAGCCCACGATGATGCCATCCGCCACGCGGCCGGCGAGCCGGAGCATCTCGGGCCCTTCCGCGGCGAGATAGATGGGGATGCGCCGCTTGGCGTGACGCACCCGCCAGATATGCCCGCCGTGCTCCACCGGCTCGCCCGCGGTGAGCCGGTTCGCCGTGGCCACCGCCTCCTCCAGCGCGGCGCGGGTGGCGGGCGCCGCGCCCACCGTATAGAGCGCGCTGTCTCCCGACCCCAGCCCGAGAACGGCGCGGCCGTCCGAGACCTCGTCGAGGCTCGAGATCGCACTGGCGGTCACCACCGGATGCCGCGTCACTGGATTGCTCACGAGCGGCCCCAGGCGCGCGCGGCGGGTGGCCAGGGCGGCCACGGTGAGGCTCACGTACGCCTCGCGGAAGACCGACTGCGAGTCGCCGACCCCGAGGAGCTCGAAGCCGGCGTCCTCCGCCTCGCGGCAGGTGGCGCCGAACTCGCTCAGGACTTCGGGAAGCAGGATGAGGCCGAAACGGACGCGCGAGGCGCCCGCCGGCATCTCAACGCGCCTCGCCCGGCCGATCGGCGGCGCCCAGCACTCGCGAGAGCGACCGCGCGGTGTCCTTGACCTGCTTGGCGAGGCGCGCGAAGTTCGCGTTCATCCGCGCGCTCGGGCCGGCCACCACCAGCGCCGCGGTGAGCTGGCCCTCGCGGTCGAAGATGGGCGCGGAGATGCCCCCCGCTCCCTCCACCACTTCCTCGCGGGTCACCGAGAGCCCGGTACGCCGGATCTCGGCCAGGTTGCGCTTGAGCGCGGCGCGGTCGGTGATGGTGTGTCGGGCCACCGGCTTGAGCCGCGTGGAGTGCAGGTACTCGTCCTGCGCCTCCGGCGTCATGTAGGCGAGGAAGAGCTTGCCGATGGCCGAGCAGTACAGCGGCCGGCGCTCGCCGAGGGAGACCGTGTAACGGAGCGGGTTCTGACTGTCCACCTTGTCGATGTAGACGGCCACCGGGGCGTCGGTGGCCAGGGTGCCGATGAGTGCGGTCTCGCCGCTGCGCTCCACCAGATCCTCGAGGAAGGGGCGCGCCAGCTCCGGGAGCTCGCGGCTGGACAGCGCCGCCATCGCGAAGGTGAAGGCGCCCGGACCCAGCCGGTAGCGGCTGTCGGCGCCGCGCACGAGATACCCCAGCCGGGTGAGCGAGCGCAGGAGATAGAAGAGGCTCGACTTGGGAGAGCCGAGCCGCTGGCTCAGCTCGCTGAGGGTCTCCCCTTCGCGGTGGCGCGCGAGGACCTCCAGCGTTTGCAGCACGCGGCCGATGGCGCGCGGCCCCCCGTCGCGGGGTCGCTGGGCACTGCTTTCGGACTGGGTCTCGGTTCGCATATATGAAGTCGTATCGGAAGACCGAATTGCACACTACGCAGGCAGCCCGCGTGTGTCAAACGCTTGGGCGAAGGAGGGAGCCCGCGGGGACGAAATCGCCGAGCACGCCCAGCACCTGGTCGAGCCGCGCGGGACGGCGCGCGAGGGTGTGCGCGGCGAGGTTGGCGAGGAGCCGGTGGGCGATGAGCCCCTGCAGCGCGCGCGTGAGCCGCGCCTTGCCGCGGAACGCCGCGCGGCGCGCGCGCCCGTACGGCGCGAGCGCGGCGCGCGAGCACTCGCCCCCGCGGAGCGCGTCGTGGGCGACCTCCGCCAGGAGCTCGGCGCCGCGGAGCGCAGTGTAGAGGCCTTCGCCGGTGAAGGGATCGTAGAAGCCGCCCGCGTCCCCCACCAGGGCCACTCCATCCGCGCGCGGCTCGGCCACGTGATAGGCGAGCGGGCCCATGGCCATGAGCGGACCCACCGCTCGGAGTCCGGCGAGGCGCGGGGCCAGGTGGCGGAGCTGCTTGAGCCGCGCCGCGAAGAAGACGTCGAGCCGCCCGCGATAGGGCTGAACATGCGCCAGCGGCACCACCAGGCTCAGGTTCGCGACCCCCACCGCCACCGGATTGAGGATGGAGTAGTCGGGCGGGTCCACGTAGATCTCGCCCATGTCGTCGAGACCGGCGAGGCCCTCCACGTCCTGAACGAGCGCCATCCGCTGCAGGCGATGCGGGCGCACGAGCCCCAGCGCGCGTGCCACCACGGACGCGCGGCCGTCCGCGCCCACCACCAGCCGGGCGCCCACCTCGAAGGGCCGGCCGGCGGCGTCCTCCGCCTGGACTCCCGCGACCCGGCCCCCGTCCATCCGCAACCCGGTGACGCGGTGGCGCTCGCGCGCGTCCGCGGTGAGCCCCCGCGCACGCTCGAGGAGGATGCGGTCGAGGATCTCGCGGGGCACCGCGAGGGCGTGGTCCCGATAGCCGCGCCAGGGGCCCGCGGTGGGATAGCGGCCCTCCAGCCGGGTGCCGTCGGGCGCCACGATGCGCATGCCCCGCAGCGGCCGCGCACCCGCCGCGTCCACCTCCTTGAGGGCGCCCAGGCGGTCGAGGATGCGCGCCGCTTCCGGGGAGAGATACTCGCCGCAGATCTTCGGCCGGGGAAAGGCCGCCTTGTCGAGGAGCAACACCGACCAGCCCCGCTCGGCGAGGAGGATGGCGGTGGCGCTGCCGGCGGGGCCCGCGCCCACCACGATCACGTCATAGGTGCTCATCGCGCGAGCCCGCGGCCGCCGACCAGACAGTAGCGCAGCAAGGGCGCGTAGCGGCGAATCACCACGTGACGAAGTCCCGCGCGCGCGCAGAGCCCGCGCACCTCGTCGGGGGTGTACGCGCGCTTCACGGACAGCGGCCCGTCGTGACGCGACAGCCGGCCGCAGGCCAGCACGCGCGTGGCGAGCCACACCAGGATCAGGGCGGTGCGGCTCCGCGCGAGATCGTTCACCACCAGGCCCGCACGCGCCACCGCGTCCATGGCGGCGAGGTACGCCGCCGCGGCGGCGGGCTCGAGGTGATGCAGGGTGAGCGCGGAGATGGCAAGGTCCACCGACTCGGGGCGGAAGGGGAGCGCGAGCGCGTCGGCGCGCACGAACGTGATCTCCCCGTAGCCGTCGGTGGCCTGGCGCGCCACCGCCAGCGTGGCCGCGTCCAGGTCGAGCGCGATGACCCGGAGAGATCGCCCCGCGCGGCGGGCCCAGCGCACCAGCGCCCGCGGGATGTCGGCGCTGCCGGTGCCGACGTCGAGCACGGTGACGGGCCGGTCCGGCGGGTAGCGGGCGAGGAGACGCCGCACATGGCGGAGGGTGACGAGGCGCCCGCCGAAGACGCCGTTGAGCCGCGCCACGTCGCCGAGGCTCCGCACGAGATCGCGGAACGGCACCGGTCCGTCGAGAAGCTCGCGGACTCCAGCCGCCCGCGGCAACGGTGCGAAGAGGGGCATGCTACCAGCGCAGCAACGCGCCCTCGGCGGCGAAGCCGGGGCCGAGCGCGATCATGAGCCCCCAGTCACCGGGCCGCGGGGCGCCGGCGCGCAGCGCCTCCTCCAGCACGAAGACCACGGTGGCGGAGGACATGTTGCCGAAGGCACGGAGCACGTGGCGAGAGTGGGCGAGCTGGTCGTCGGTGAGGTCGAGAAGCTTCTTCGCGTGCTCGATCACGCGGCGGCCGGCGGAGTGCAGCACGAAGTGGCGCACGTCGTCCTTCTTGAGTCCCTGGCTCTCCATCAGGAGATCGGCCATCTCCTTCATCATGCCGGCGCCGATGCGCCGCACTTCCTTGGAGAGCACCACGCGGGGCCGCCCGCCCGGGTACTCGAAGCCCATGGCGGGAAGGTGCTCGGGGCGGAACAGCGTGCGGTGCTCCACCACCGCGGGGCCGTGGGCGTCGTTGGACAGCGCGATGGCGCCCGCGCCGTCGGCGAAGATCGCGTGCGCCACCGCGCTCTCGAGCCGGTCGTCGAGATAGTAGGCGGCGGAGCAGAGCTCGACCGCCACCATCACCGCGCGATGGCGCGGGAACGCGCGGAGGTGGTTCCAGGCCTGCTGGAGGGCGACCACCGCGGACGCGCAGCCGGTATCCCCCACGTGGACCCGCTGGACCTGGGGCCGCAGCCCCAGCGCACGGATGAGGTGGGCGTCGAGGCTCGGGCACAGGCGACCCGTGCAGGTGGTGGTCGCGAGGAAATCCACGTCCTCGGGCCGCCAGCCCGCGCGCTGCACGGCCAGGCGAACCGCCTCGGTGGCCAGCTCGACGGCGCCGCGCTGGAAGCGGTCGTTGAGCTCGTCGACCGTCTCGTGCGGCGTCTGGCCCGCCTTGAAGGTCTCCGGGTCGAAGTAGAGGTAGCGGCCCTCGATCTGGCTGTTGGCGAAGAAGCCCGCCCGCTGGGCGTCGCCGTAGCCGGCCATGCCGAGGACGGTGCGCTGGTCGAAGCGGTGGCGGGGGGTGGCGGTCGCGACGCCCGCGATCTTGGGCGTGGTCATGGGCGCAGGGTACGCCCCGGCTATTGTCATGTCCAGGAGCCGGGTGCTAGCGTGACCGAAAGGAGTTCCCCATGCCCCTCTTCGCCTTCGAAGGAAAGACGCCGAAGATCCATCCCACCGCCTTCATCGCGCCCACCGCCAGCATCATCGGCGACGTGACGGTGGAGGAGAATGCGTCCATCTGGTACAACACCGTGCTCCGCGCCGACTTCTCCCCCATCGTGATCCGGCGCGGGGCGAACGTGCAGGACGGCTCCGTGATCCACGTGACGCCGGCCGGCGGCACCGAGGTGGGCCCCGGCGCCACCATCGGGCACCTGTGCATGGTGCACGCGGCCACCATCGGCGAGGAGGCGCTGGTGGGCAATGCCTCCACCGTGCTCGACGGGGCGCGCATCGGCGCGCGGTCCATGATCGCGGCCGGCTCCCTGGTCACCCCGGGCACGGACATTCCCGAGGGCGTGCTCGCCCTGGGCGCGCCCTGCAAGGTGCGCGGGCCGATCGCCGGCACCCCCGCCGAGCGCTGGGTGCAGATGAATCCCGCCGGCTACCAGGCGCTTGCCCAGCGACATCGGGTGGGCGTGACGCCGGCATGAGCGCGGTGGCCGGCGGGACCGGCGGCCACGTCCTCGTGACCGGCTTCGAGCCCTTCGGCGGCGACACCGCCAATCCCTCCCAGGAGGTGGCGAAGGCCCTCGACGGCCGGCGTCTCGGCGACACCGTCATCCGCGCCCTCGTATTGCCCGTGCAGCACGAGGACGCGCGCGCAGCGCTGGTGCCCGCACTGGCCGAGGGGGGGCTGCGCGCCGCCGTGCTGCTTGGACTGGCCGGCGGGCGCATGCGGGTGGCCCTCGAGCGCGCCGCCCTCAACGTGATGGACTATCTCGAGCCCGACAATCGCGGCGACGTGGTGCGCGGCGCGCCCTGCGCGCCCGGCGGTCCCGCCGCCTACTGGAGCACGCTGCCGCTGGCCGCCATCCTGGAGGCGCTGGGCGCCGAGGGCATCCCCGCCTACGTGTCGAACTCCGCCGGGACCTTCCTCTGCAACTACACCCTCTATGCGGCGCTCCACGCCCTCGCGGAGAGCGGGCGGGGGCTGCCGGCGGGCTTCATCCATCTCCCCTACCTCCCGTCCATGGTGGCCTCGCATGGACGGGACGAGCCGAGCATGGACCTGGCGCTCATGGTCCGCGCGGCAGAAGTCGCCGCGAAGCTGGCGCTCGCCCATCAGGGGCTGGCGGCGGGCAGGCACAGCGCCACCGCGAAGCCCATGTAATCGATCCACGCCTGCTGGCCGCGGACGAGATTCCCCAGGTCGAGCCGATGGATCCGCAGGGTCCCCTCGCCGCGGGCGACGCGCTCGTAGACCTCCAGTGCCCGCTGCCGGCTCTGGTCGGTGTCATCCGGTCGTTGCCAGAGCAGCCGGTCCAGCGCATCCGCCGCCGCGCGGTAGTCCTCCCGCTTCACCACGAAGCTGAAGTCGCGTCGCGCCGGGGGCGCGTTCACTCCGCCGAGATTCGGCCCCGTATTGTCGGGATTCCGGAAGTGCCAGCCCTCGATGAAGCGCGCGTTGATCCCTCGGTGCGGCGGGGTCACCACGGCCGCATAGTCCTCGTCGTCGCGGGGCGCCCGGACCACCTTGATCGTCCAGCCCAGCGAGGGCGCGGGGTCAGGTTCGAGGAGGAAGACGAGGTCGCCTTCGATCCGCCGCTCGAAGCGCTGCCCTCGCCCGACCTCGCCCGTGAAGTCGGCCGCACGGCACGCCGTCGCCGTCACACCCAGGGTCTGGGCGGCCGGAGCCGCCGCGACGGCGTGGAGTGCGAGCAGGGCGAGGGCGCCGGCGCGGATCAGCGCGCGCCCGGCACCGCCTCGAGCGCGGCCAGCGGAACCGGGGTCCAGTCGGCGAGCGCGTCGAGCCACTCGATCTCGCGCGCGCCGAAGGCGGGTGCGGTGGGGTCGCGGGGAACGAGCCATCGCCGCAGATAGAGCGCCCCCGTGAAGAGCGTGTGGGCGTCGCCGCGCGCCTCCAGGAGCGCCTGGCCCTCGGAGAGGAGCAGGCTCGCGGCGAGCAGGTGGTAGAGCGTATCGGCCACCGGCCGCGCTTCCAGCTCGCGCTCCGCCGCGGGGAGGGCCGGCCAGCCCCCCACGCGCCGGCGCACCGCCTCGAACCCGTCGAGCGCCACGTCCACCCAGGGCTTGGCGGCCGCCTCGCTCACGCGGCGCAGCCGGTCCGCCGCAAAGGCCAGCAGCGGCTCGTGGGCGGCCTCGCGCAGGATCGCGCGCTGCACGTCGAGCGCCACCACATTGCTCGCGCCTTCCCAGATGGCGCCGAGATAGCTGTCGCGCACCAGCCGCGCGTTCACCCACTCCTCGATGTAGCCGTTGCCGCCGCGCACGTTCATGGCCTCGGCGGTGACGAGCCGCGCGTGCTGGGTGATCCAGTATTTCGCCAGCGGCGTGGTGATGCGGAAGAGCGCCCGCGCCTCGGCCACCCCCCCGTCCCACCGGTCCAGCGTGCTCGCTCCGTGCAGCACCACCGAGGCGGCGGCTTCCGTGTCCACCACCATCTGCACGAGCTGCGCGCGAAGCAGCGGCAGCTCGGCGAGCGGCCGCCCGAAGGCCACGCGGGCGCGCGCGTGCGTGAGCGCCTCGTGCAAGGCGCGGCGCATGAGGGCGGCGGAGCGCATGGCGTTGGACAGCCGGGAGACATTGACCATCTCCATCATCTGCTTGAAGCCGCGGGCGAGATCGCCGACCGGATAGGCCACCGCGCCGGCGTAGGTCACTTCGGCGCTGGCCATGGACCGCGAGCCGAACTTGTCCTTCAAACGATTGATCGTCAGCGCGTTGCGGGTCCCGTCGGGCAGCACCTTGGGGACGAGGAACATGGCCAGCCCCGCCGTGCCCGGCGGCGCGCCCTCGGGGCGCGCGAGCGTGAAGGCGATGTCGGCATTGGCGTTGGAGCAGAACCACTTGTCGCCCCAGAGCCGCCAGGCGCCGTCGGCATCCCGGCGCGCGACCGTGGTGGCCGCGCCCACGTCGGAGCCGCCGGTCTTCTCCGTCATCCACTGCGTGCCCTGGCAGAGCGCGTCCATGTCCGTGGCGGTGAGTCTCTCCAGATAGCGCGCCCGGAGATCCGCGCTGCCGTAGTGCCGGAGCATGCGCGCCCCGGAGTCCGTCATGTTGACGGGGCAGAGAAGCCCGAACTCGGACTGGGCAAAGAGATAGGACAGCGCGTACTTCACCACGTGGGGCACCGGGCCCGGCCAGCCCAGCACGCCCGGCCGGTGGGACATGGCGGCCAGCCCGAAGCGACCGAAGGCCAGCGCCTCCATCCGCCGGTACGACGGATGGAAGAGCACCTCGTCCACGCGCTCGCCGCGCTCGTCCCACTGCCGCAGGACGGGCGGGTTCTTGTCCGCCTCGTGCGCGAGGGCGTCCAGCTCCCCGCCCGCGACCTCCCCCATGGCGACCAGGTGCGGGCGCGCGCGGGCGAAGGTCTCCCGGTCCATCACCGCCGCGCAGAGCCGCTCGAGGTTGCCGTCGGCGAGGTAGAAGTTGGTGCCCCGCGTGCTCGGCATGGCGTTCTGCGCCGGCGTCGTCATCGCCTCACCGCCCGGTGAAGTTGGGCTTCCGCTTGTCCATGAAGGCCTGGACACCTTCCTTGTGGTCCGACGTCTCGCGCACCACCGCCATGTGCGAGGACACGAGGTCGAGATGGGTGCGGAGATCGAGCCGCATGGACTGGTACACCAGCCGCTTGATCATTCTGATCGGCACCTGCGGCCCGCTCGCGATCTGGGCGGCCAGCGCATAGGTGGCGTCGCGCAGCTCGGCGGCGGGGACCACGCGGTTGACGACGCCGAGGCGAAGCGCTTCCGGCGCCTCGATGAAGTCCGCCGTCCACAGGAGCTCCAGCGCCTTCGCGGTGCCGGTGAGGCGCGGGAGGAAATAGGTGTCGCCGTCGCCGGGCACCAGGCCCACGCGCACGTAGCCGGTGGAGAAGCGCGCGGTGTCCGCGGCCACCCGCATGTCGCACATCACGCACATCCCCATGCCGGCGCCCACCGCCACGCCGTTCACCATGGCGATGACCGGCTTGTCCATGGCCTCCAGCGCCTTGGGCACCCGGTGGATGTTCTCCCACAGCCCGTTCTTGTGGTCGAGCGGGCTCGGTCGCCCCTCGCCCATGCGTGCCACGTCCCCGCCCGCGCAGAACGCCTTGCCGGCGCCGGTGACGATGACCACGTTCACCTCGGGATCGCGCTGCGCCTCCTGCAGCGAGCCGGCCCAGGCGTCGATCATGGGCCCCGTGAAGGCGTTCATCTTGTCGGGGCGGTTCAGCGTGAGCGTCGCGATCTTGTCCTTCACCTCGTACAGGAGCTCGTCGGTCTTCGTCGACATGGGGTAGATCCTCCGGGCGGCTAGTATACGTTCGCCCGGAGGGCGACACCATCGTCATCGCCGGGATCCTGGCCCCCTTGACAACCGTCAGACGCGGGACCCATACTCGCGCCGGCCATGGCGGAGTACGGGAGTTCCATCCGTCCCGATTGGGTCCCGGTGACCATCCGGGTCGTGTTGCCCGCAGGCATCTCCAGAGCTGAAGCGTTCGACGCAGCCGAACACCAGATCCTCACGCTCAAGATCAGGATCAAGTTCGATCGCGGCTACCCCCCGTGGCGATTCGCCCGCCGCGGGCCGAGCTGGAAACGTTCCGCAAGAGCGAACGGCAGCTCTTCGTGGTCCGGGCCTGGGTTGATCCGCAAGACATCGCGCAGCTGAAGGACCAGCCGTGGGTCCACCACGTCGCTCGCGACTCCCGGCTGGAGCCGTTCGGACGGCCGGAGCCGACGATGGCCCATCAGACCGCCGCTCTGCAGGGTGCGCTTGCCCGTGTCGACTGCGGCGCGACCGTCAAGGCCGACGGTACGGCGGCGGACGTGGCGAGGGACCTCGGCGTCGACGCGGATCTGGGCCGCTGGGCACACTGGACGTGGGATTGTCGTCGGCGTGGTGGACGGCGGCATCACCGCTCATGGGCGACCCACCCAGTTCGGTGCCTGGCCCGCCATTCCTCAACCGCCCGCGGGGGGCGAGGTGATCGGCGGTTGGCCTCCGCTGAACTGGGGCACGACGGCGGAGGGTTGGGGCCAGCACGGGAACATGATCGCCTTCGACGTCCAGGCGATGGCCCCGGATGCGGAGCTGTGGGACATCCGCATCTGGCAGCCCGAGGCGGAGTTCGAGACGTACGTGAGCAATGCGGAGCAGGGCTATCAGCTGGTGATCGATCACTACAAGGTGCACGGGGTCCCGCAGATCCTCGTGAACAGCTGGGGGGTCTACGACAGCGATAACGGCCCCGATTACGCCTTCAACCCCACCAGCAATATTGCGCTCCTGATCGAGGAGGCGCTCGACGAGGGCATCCTGATCCTGTTCGCCGCCGGCAATTGCGGCGACGGGTGCCCGTACGCCTCGGGAAGTCTCTGCGGCTACGGCAATCGCGGGCCCGGTGCGAGCATCCTCGGCCCGAACGGCCACCCGGAAGTGATGAGCGTCGGCGCCGCGACGCTCAGGGGCGAGTGGTGCGGCTACACGAGCCAGGGCCCGGCCGTCCTGCCGCCGCAGGACCCCGACAAGCCGGACTTCTGCTCGATCTCGCAGTTCGAGGGGTTCTTCCCGAACGAGTCCGGCCTGCGGCCCTTCGACGGCGGCACGTCGGCCGCCACCGGCATCGCCGCCGGCGTGGTCGCGCTGCTGAAGCAGGCACGGCCCGGCCTCACCCAGGAGGACTGCAAGCGCCTGCTGAAGGAGACCGCCCGGCCGATCAGGACCCCGGCCGCCCAGGACGGTGCCGGCGCCGGCATCATCGACGCGCTCCGCGCGTTCCGGTCGCTATGACGCCCGCGCGGCTCCTCGTCATGGGCGCGGGCAGCGCCGGAGCGGAGAATCTCATCCGCAGCCTGCGCGGAGCCGACCCGTCGCTCGTCCTTTTCGGCTGCAACGACGACCGCTTCGTCGTCAGGCGCTCGGCGGCGGACGCTCGCCATGTGGTGCCTCCGCCGGGAACCCCGCGCTTCGTCCCCGCCCTCCGCCGGCTGATTCGCGAGTCGCGCATCGACCTGGTCATCCCCACGATCGACCGGGACGTGCAGGCGCTGTCCGACGCTCGCGCGGAATTCCGCGGCAAGATCTTTCTGCCCGCGGCACGGGTCATCGCGCTCTGCCGCGACAAGTACCGGCTCACCACCGCGCTCCTCCGGCAGGGCGTCCGGGCGCCGGCGACGTACCCGGTGCGCGAGCCCGATGGCGTGGACGAGATCTTCGCCCGGCTCGGCCGTCCGAGTCGGGTCTGGTGCCGGCCGCGGACGGGGACGTGCGCACGCGGCGGGGGCGCCGTGTCGACGCCGGACCAGGCGCGCCGGTGGATGGCGGTGTGGGAGACGATGCAGGGCGTCCCGATGTCGGCCTTCACCCTCGCCGAGTACCTGCCCGGGCGCGAGATCCTCTGTCAAAGCGTGTGGCAGCGCGGCCGGATGGTCCTCGCCAACACGTTCGAGCGGCTGGCGTACTTCGGCGCCGACAATATCCCGAGCGGCGTCACCTCCCTGTCGTCCCTGGCCAAGACCGTGGTCGAGCCCGACGTGGTGGAGATCTCCCGGGCGGCGATCGAGGCGGTCGCGCCGGGCGCCTCCGGGGCCTTCAGCGTGGACGTCAAGGAGGATGCCGATGGGCGTCCGCACGTCACCGAGATCAACGCCGGGCGATTCTTCATGGCGATGACGGCCTTCGACCGCGTCCTCAAGCACAACATCGCGCTCACCTACGTGCGCCTGGCGCGGAAGGAGCGGGTCGACCTCGGCGAGGTGTACGACGCGGTCGCCGACTACTACATGGTGCGCGACATGGATACCGAGCCGGGCGTGTTCCACGCCGACGACTTCTTCGACGGGGTGCACGACGCAAGCGACGCTGCGCAGCTCACCGTTCGACCGCTGGGAACGGCAAGGAGTTAGACCATGGGCATGGATCCGCTGTCCCCGAACGACGACTTCGAGCTGGCGATAACCCTCGAGGGACCCGTGAAGAAGAAAGCGTTTCGCGACTTCAGGAAGGCGTTGCACGATTTCATCGACGCCTGCGAGAAGATCGAAAGCGGCTTCGAGGATAACGCAAATCCGCCCAACAAGCTGAAGCTGAAGGTGCGCGAGATCCGCGGCGGCTTGCGCAGAAAGGCCTAGCGCTCGAGATGGCGCGGCCAAAGGTCGTCGCTCGCCCGCTAACGATCAAGCTCCGGACGACGCGGAAAGCGGCGGAAGCGCTCTCGCTCCAGATCCGACGACTTGCCGGTCGTCTGGGGCTTCCGACCGCCGCCGTGCGCATCCGTCGGGTGAAAGGCCGGGCTAAGTGAGGGCGGCGAGCTCCGCTTCGGCCCGGGCGAGGTCGGCGCTCATTCCGAGATCGCGGAACCCTGCGCAGGCGAGCTGAAAGGCGGGCCGGGCTCGGCCCGGCCGACCCGTCCGACCGAGCAGGCGGGCGAGACCCAACGTGCAGCGCGCGCGGAGCGGGCGCATGCCAAGCTCGTCGGCCAGGCCCGTGGCCTCTTCGTAATACTCTTCCGCTTTGACCGCATCGGCCGGGCCCTGCCTGGCGGTGATATCACCCAGGACCCTCAGGGCGTGGGCCACGTGTCCACGCTCGCCCTGCTGGCGGAAGTGGGCCAGGGCGCGCGCCGCCACCTCGGCTCCCTCGGCAACGCGGTCCGCCAGGAGGTAGACCTCGGCGAGGAGAAGGAGCACCTGCGAGTAACTCGAGGTCTGCCGGCGACCCGCCTCCTCTGCCGCCTCCTGTACCATCGGGACGGCCTCGATGGCGCGCCCGCCCAGTGCCCACGCGACACCGAGTTCCGAGCTGAGCCGTGGGCGATACGTGGGCATGTCATGCTCTCGACACACCGAGTACGCTCGCTGGAACGCTTCGGTGGCCGCCGCGACCTCGCCGCGCGCGAGATAGTGGACCCCCGCGCCGTGGTAAGCCCAGAGAACGGTGTCGGGGTGCTTCGTGGCCTCCGCGAGCTCCACGGCCTCGTCGACATATCGGCGGCTCTCGTCGAAGCGCCCCGTCTCCGCCAGGGACTCCACGAGATGACTGCGCGCGAACACGGAAGGGAGGACGGGCACGCCCAGGTGGTCGTGCGCCAGGGAGCCGGTCAGCGCGGCCACGATGCCGCCGAAGATCTCGATCGCGCGCGGGAAGTCGCCGAGGTGCAGATGAGCCCGGCCCGCATACATGTCGGTCACCGTTCTCAGGCGAACGTCCTCCAGCTCGTCGGCCACGACCCGGGCGCGGCCGGCGCACTCGATCGCCTGCTCGTGCGCGCCGAGCAGGAACAGACAGTTCACTTCGAAGGACAGCGCACGTCCGAGCCGAGCTCGGTCACCGAGATGATCCGCGAGCGCCTGCGCCCTCCGGAGGTATTCGAGGGTCCGCTCGTGCTCCCCGAGCAACGTGAACGCGTTCCTGAGGTCGAGAAGCACCTCCACGGCCTCCGCCTGCGTGGCGGGGGTATCGGCCAGGCCCTGCAGGACCTCCAGCGCCTGCTCGAACCAGGCGGCGGCCTCGCGGTTGGCGGAATGAGCGAACGCCTTCGCGCCCGCCTGGCGTAGATAGCGGGCCGCTCGATCCCAGCGCTGACCACGGCGGGCATGATGGGCGAGTCGCTCGACGTGCTCGGCCAGCCGGTCGGGATAGAGATGCTCGATGGCGTCCACGATCCGGGCGTGGAGCGTGGAGCGCGGCTCTCGCAACAGCGAGTTGTAGGCCACCTGGCACGTCAGGCCGTGCCTGAACATGTACTCGGGCTCTGGGAACAGGGTGATGTCGTAGACGAATTCAGCCGCTCGGAGGCGACCGAGGCTGTCACGCAGCTCATTCTCCGCCATGTCGGCAACCGCGTGGAGCAGGCCGACGGGCACGTTCTCTCCGATCACCGACGCGCACTGCAGGAGCCGCTTGTCTCCGGGCGCGAGGCGGTCGATCCGCGCCGCCAGGACCGCCTGGACCGTGGCCGGCACCAGGATCGCCGGCATGGGCTTGCCCAGACGATAGCGCCCGCGCTCCCCGACGAGAACACCGTTCTCGGCCAGCGTCCGGACGCTTTCCTCGAGAAAGAAGGGGTTCCCCTCGGTGCGATCGATCAGTACCTGCTTGAGAGCGGCGAGATCAGTGCCTCCGCCGACGAGGGTCGAGAGAAGTTCCTCCGCGCTTCGTGGCGACAGCGGATCGATACGGAGCTGGCCGTAGCAAGTCTTGCTCCCCCAGTCGTGCCGGTATTCCGTTCGGTAATTGACGAGGAGGAGAACCCGCGCGGTCGGCAGGCGGTCGATCAGGCTGTCGAGGAACGCCTGGGTCTCGGAGTCGATCCAGTGCAGATCCTCGAAGAGAAGACATACCGGCCGCACCTGACTCTCTCGCAGCAAGAGGTGGGTGACCGCGTCCATCGTGTGCTGCCGCCGCTGGCGGGGAGCCAGCGCACGCCACTGCGCGTCGTCGTCCCCTGACACGTCGAGGAGCGAAAAAAGGGCGGGTAGCGTCGGGGCGAGGTTCTTGTCGAGCGCCAGTATCTTGGCCGCGATCTTGTCGCGGGCGTCCGGGTGGTCGCCCGGCCCGTGGAGCTCGAAGTAGACTCGGAGGAGCTCGATGATCGGCTGGTAGACCGTCGCCTTGCCATAGGCGGCGGCCCCCGTCCTCAGGACCAGCCACTCGGCCATGCGCTCTGATCCCGTGAACTCGTGGAAGAGCCGGGATTTTCCCACCCCCGGCTCACCCACGACGCCGACCACCTGGCCGCGGCCGGCCGCCGCCGACTGCAGGGCCCGGCCGAGTAGGGCCAGCTCCGCATCGCGGCCCACGAAGCCGGTCAGCCCGCGCGCCGCCGCCGCCTCCAGCCGCCACCGCGCGGCGCCGCTCCCCGTGATGGCGTAGACCTCGACGGGAGCGTCGAGACCGCGGATCGGCAGCGGGCCGAGCGACGTCACGCGGACATGGCCTTCGGCCAGTCGGAGCGTGTCAGCGGTGGCGAGGATCGATCCCGGCTCGGCCATCTGCTCCATGCGGGCCGCGAGGTGCGTGGTGTGCCCCACCGCCGAGTAGTCCGTCCGGAGGTCGTTGCCGATGGACCGGACCACGACGTCGCCGGAGTTGAGCCCGATCCTGATCTGGATCGGCACCCCGCGGGCGTGCCGGATCTCCTCGGCGTGGCGCCGAACCCGGTCCTGCATGCGCAGCGCCGCGTAACAGGCCCGGACGGCGTGATCCTCGTGGGCCAGCGGAGCCCCGAACAAGGCCATGATGCCGTCGCCCATCACCTGGTTGACGGTGCCCTCGTAGTGATGGACGGCTTCCATCATCAGCTCGAGGACGGGGTCGAGGATCCGCCGTGCCTCCTCCGGATCACGGTCGCCCAGCAGCTCCATCGAGCCCTTGAGGTCGGCAAAGAGCACGGTCACCTGCTTCCGCTCGCCTTCGAGCGCCGCCCGCGAGGTGAAGATCTTCTCGGCCAGGTGCCGCGGCGTGTAGGATCCGGGTGACGCGAACCGGTCGTCGGCGGACCGCGGGAACCCCTCCAGCGCACATCCGCAGTGCGGACAAAACTTTGCCAGGGCGGAGACCTGACCGCCGCAGACGGCACAGGCCCGGTCGAGGGGAAACCCGCAGTGCTCACAGAACTTCGGGGACGCTAGGTTGTCCTGAAGACACCGGGGGCACTTCATCGACCCCTCCGAGCCGCTCAGTCCTTGGGGAGGCCGAGCACGCGCTCGCCGAGGATATTGCGGAGGATCTCGGTAGTGCCGGCGCGGATACCGCTGCCGCGGGCGAGGCAGCAGTAGAACTCCCACTGGCCCTCGTCCACCGCCCACGGGCTCGGCGCCGCGATCTGCGAGTAGGGTCCGATCACCTCGGTGGCGATCTCCGCGAGGTCCTGATCCACCTGGCTCCAGAAGAGCTTCGAGGTCGAGCCCTCGGGACCGGGGGCGCCGCCCTTGAGGATCTTGGTGAGGCTCCGGTACCCGTTGAGCTGGAGGCACCGCTCCGCGACCATCAGCCCCGCAAGCTTCTGGCGGATCACCGGCTCCGCCGCCGCGGTCTGCCCGTTGCGCGGCGTGCGCTTGGCCAGCGCGATGAGCCGCTCCAGCGCGGTGCGCAGGCTGATGTGGCGGATCATGGTGAGGACATCGCGCTCGTAGGACAGCGTGGTGATGGCCACGCCCCAGCCCTCGTTGACCTTGCCCACCACGTTGGATGCGGGCACGCGCACGTTCTCGAGGAACACCTCGTTGAACTCCGCCTCGCCGGTGATCTGGCGCAGCGGCCGGATGGTGACCCCCGGCGATCTCATGTCCAGCAGCAAGAAGGTGATGCCCTTGTGCTTGGCGGCGGCGGGATCGGTCCGCACCAGGAAGAAGCCCCAGTCGGCGACATGCGCCATGCTGGTCCACACCTTCTGGCCATTGAGCACGTACCAGTCGCCGTCGAGCACCGCGCGCGTCTGGAGATTGGCGAGATCGCTGCCCGCGTTCGGCTCGGAAAATCCCTGGCACCAGATCTCCTCGGCGGTGAGGATCCGGTCCAGATGGCGACCCTTCTGGGCGGCGGTGCCGTGCTTCATGAGGGTGGGGCCGAGCATGGAGAGCCCGCTCCGGTTGAGCGGCTGGGGCGCCTGCGCCCGCGACATCTCCTCGTAGAACATCACCTGCTCCACCAGGGAGGCGCCGCGCCCGCCGTACTCCGTCGGCCAGTCCATGCCCACGTAGCCGGCCTTGTACAGCGTGCGCTGCCAGTCGCGGAGCCGCCGCACCGCTTCGAGGTCGGCACGGGAGGAGGCAAACCCGCGGCCGCGCAGCTCCGCGGGGACATTCGCCTCGAGCCAGGCGCGGACTTCCTGGCGGAAGGCTTGCTGGTTTTCGGTGAAGTCGAAGTCCATGGTGCTAGTTCTACCCCCTCTTTCACCATCAGTGGGGGCCTCGAAATGGCCCCCGCTCTCCCCTACCGGCGGCCTTCGGCCGCCCAGCGGGCCGCCTAGATTATGCCGGTGTCGGGGCGGGCGACGACGGCGTTGATCTTCCAGTCGCCGCCTTCGGCCACCAGCTCGTAGACGGCCTCGACGCTCACCCCGTTGGCGCCGCGGATCTTGAGCACGAGGTAGACATTGCCGTTGGGCGCCAGCTCGCCTTTGGCCACCACCGCGAAGACGGAGCGCGCGATCTCTGGATAGCCGCCCGATGACCATCCGCTCGAAGGCCGCGCGATCGAACTGCTGGTGGATGGCCTCGGAGGCGAAGGGTAGGCGGTATCGAAATCGCTCGCGGCGGAAGGCCTCGAGCTGCTTCATGACGGGCTCCGTCGCCGCCGCCACCGCCGGCTCGTCCGCGCCCTCCGTCCCCGGCGCCAGGCCGAGCAGCAGCGCGAGGACGAGACCGACCCGCGCGGTCAATGCATCACGCTGCCGCCGTCCACCATCAGGGCCTGGCCCGTGATGTTCCGCGCCTGCTCCGACGCGAGGAAGACGGCCGCCCAGCCGATGTCCTCCGGAGTCTGCTCGCGCTTCATCGGAATGACGTCGGCCACGCGCTTGTCGAACACCTGGCGGGCGGACATCCCGGCAAAGGCGGGGTTCGTATCCGCGATGTACTTGGCCAGCCCCTCCCAGAACGCGGTCCAGAGCACGCCCGGGCAGATCGCGTTGACGGTGATCCCGTGCGGCGCCAGCTCCTTGGCCACCACGCGCGTGAAGGTGATGACCCCGCCCTTGGCCACCGAGTAGGGCGGCATCGTCTGCGCGGCCAGCGGGCCCGCGATCGAGGCGATATTGATGATGCGCCCGGCCTTGCGCTCGATGAAGTATGGCGCGATCGCCTTGGAGGTGAGGAACACGGACTTGAGATTCACCTCGTAGGTGCGGTCCCAGTCCTCCTCCGTGTTCACGGTGAAGGGCATGCCGGGAGGCGACGCCATCCCGGCATTGTTCACGAGGATGTCGATCCGCCCCAGCTCCCGCTTGATGCGGTCGAAGGCGGCCCCGATCTCCGCGCTCTTCGTCACGTCGCAGCGCATGCCGATGGCCTTCCGGCCCAGCGCCTGGACTTGCCGCGCGACGTGACCTGCGTTTCCTTCCTGAATATCGGGGATGGCGATGTCCGCGCCTTCCTTGGCCATGCACATGACGATGCCTTCGCCGATGCCCGACCCGCCGCCCGTCACCACCGCCACCTTGCCGTCGAGTCTCATATGCGAGCGACTATATAATGTCGCCCTACCCCACTCAAGGAGGCCCTCGATGGCCGAGGTCGCGCTGCGCAGCCGCAACTGGTTCGGGCGAAAGGATCTGGACGGGTTCGCCCATCGCTCGTGGATCAAGGCGGAGGGCTTTTCCGACCTCATGTTCGACGGCCGCCCCGTCATCGGCATCGCGAACTCGTGGTCCGAGCTGACGAGCTGCAACGCGCATCTCCGCACCGTCGCGGAGGCGGTGAAGCGCGGCGTGCTCTCCGCGGGCGGCTTCCCCCTCGAGTTCCCCACCATCTCGCTGGGCGAGGTCCTGATGAAGCCCACCACCATGATGTTCCGCAACCTCATGGCGATGGACGTGGAGGAATGCATCCGCGCCTACCCGCTCGACGGCGTGATCCTGCTCTCGGGCTGCGACAAGACCACGCCCGCCATGCTGATGGGCGCCGCCTCGGCCGACGTGCCGGCCATTCTCCTCACCGGCGGCCCCATGCTGAACGGCATCCGCGGCCAGGAGCAGCTCGGCTCCGGTACCGACACATGGCGGCTGTGGGCGGAGCGGCGCGCGGGGCGCCTCAGCGAGGAGGAGTTCTGCGAGCTGGAGGCGTGCATGTCGCGCTCGGCCGGTCACTGCATGGTGATGGGCACCGCGTCCACCATGGCCTCGATGGGCGAGGCGCTCGGCATGGCGCTGCCCGGCAACGCCGCCATCCCCGCCGCCGACTCGCGGCGTCTCGCGCTGGCCGAGATGGCCGGCCGCCGCATCATCGAGATGGCGCGCGAGGGCCTCAAGCCGTCGCAGATCCTCACCGCCAAGGCCTTCGACAACGCCATCCGCGCCGACATGGCCATCGGCGGATCCACCAACGCCATCATCCACCTGGTGGCCATCGCCGGCCGCGCCGGGGTGCCGCTGCCCCTGACGCGCTTCGACGAGCTCTCGCGCAGCACGCCCTTCCTGGTCAACGTGAAGCCCTCCGGCAAGTACCTGATGGAGGACTTCTTCTACGCGGGCGGGCTGCCCGCCGTCCTCCGCGAGCTCCTCCCGCTGCTCCACGGCGACGCGCTCACCGTGACCGGCCAGACCCTCGCCGAGAACGTGGCCGGGGCGGAGAACTGGAACGCGGACGTCATCCGGCCGCTGGGTCTGCCCATCGCGCCCGAGGGCGGCACCGTGATCCTCACCGGCAATCTCTGTCCCGACGGCGCCGTGCTCAAGCAGTCAGCCGCGTCCCCGCACCTGCTCGTGCACCGCGGGCGCGCGGTGGTGTTCGAGGACCATGCCGACCTCCACGCGCGCATCGACGACCCGGCCCTCGCGATGGACGAGACCTCGGTGCTGGTGCTCAAGCGCGTGGGGCCCAAGGGCGCCCCCGGCATGCCCGAGTGGGGCGCCGCGCCCATTCCCGCGCGCCTCCTGCAGAAGGGCGTCAAGGACATGGTACGGATCTCGGACGCGCGGATGAGCGGGACGTCGTACGGGACGGTGGTGCTGCACGTGTCGCCGGAGGCAGCGGTGGGCGGGCCGCTGGCGCTCGTTCGCGACGGTGACGAGATCGAGCTCGACGTCCCTAACCGACGGCTCAGCCTCCGGGTCCCCGACGAGGAGCTGGCGCGCCGGCGCGCCGCGTGGACGCCGCCGCCGCCGCACTTCGAGCGCGGCTATGGCCGGCTGTTCCTCGACCACGTGCTCCAGGCGCATCTGGGCGTCGACTTTGATTTCCTCGTCGGGAAGACGCCGGTGCGGCTCGAGGACAGCGCCGGGCCGAGCCACGCGTAAACAGGACGGAGGATGACGGCGTCCAATCGGTAGGGAAAGGAGGCAAGCACATGCGTCGACTCATCGCACTCACCGTCGCCATCGCGCTCGCCCTACCAGTGATCATCGCGTTCGGACCCACGCCGGCTCGCGCCGACAACGGCACCGCCACCAACGTGGCCCTGGGACTGGCCGCCTTCGCGGTCTTCAACCAGCTCCTGGGCCCCCGCCCGGTCCAGGTGGAATACCGCCCGGCGCCGGTGTACCACGGGCCGGCCCCGGTGTATCGAGAAGGGCCCGGCTATCGGCAATGGCCCGGGTATGGAAGCGGACACGGGTACCGGAGAGTACCCGCATACCCGCACGGATACCCGCGCGTGGTGCCTTACCCTCAGGGCCGGTACGAGCTCCGCGGCGACGGCTACCACGCTCGGTGGGTGTGGATCCCCTACGGGCGGCACCCGGCGCCCCCCCTGCCGCACTTTCCGCCGCCGTATCATCGTTAACCACGGGCGATAACCACGGGCTGAACCGTCGAGGAGGCCCCTGGGGCAAATGCCTCAGGGGCCTTGCTGGCGAGCGGGGTCAGAGAGGAGTCCATGCCGTCTCCCTACCAAGCGTCATTTTCGGCCTCAACGCGCGATTCCCCGGGTGCGCTTCCCGGCCTTACGGCTCCAGCGCGCGCCCGAGAAATTCGTGGGCGGCGGCCAGCCGCCGGGCGGCCTCCCGGCGGTCGACACCCAGGCGCGCCATCACGATGGCGAGCTTGGCGCGCCCGCCGGCGGCGGCGAGCAGGCGCTGGGCGACCCGCGGCGTCACGCGACCCAGCTCGACGACCAGAGCCGTTGCGCGCGCGCGGAGCTTGGCCGAGCGCGGCAGGAGATCCACCATGCGGTTGCCGTGGACCTTGCCGAGCCGCACGAAGACTGCGGTGGTGAGGGTGTTCAGCGCAAGCTTGGTGGCGGTTCCGGCCTTGAGACGAGTGGAGCCGGCGAGGACCTCCGGCCCGACCGCCAGGGGAACGACCACCCGCGCCGCCGAGCGGGAGATCCCGGGATTGCACGTCACCAGCACGGTGGCGGCGCCGCGCCGCCGCGCCTCCGCGAGCGCCCCGCGCACGAAGGGCGTCACGCCGCTCGCGGCCACGCCCACCACCACGTCGCCCCGCCGCGCCCGTCGGCGCACCTGGCGCGCCCCGTCCGCGGCGTCGTCCTCGGCGCCTTCCCGGGCCCGGAACACGGAGGACCGCCCGCCCGCCATGACCGCCTGGACCAGAGCGGGCGGAGTGCCGAAGGTCGGCGGGCACTCCGCCGCCTCGAGCACCCCCAACCGGCCGCTCGTGCCCGCGCCCACGAAGACGAGCCGGCCGCCTCGCGCCAGCGCGCGCGCCGTCAGCTCCACCGCCCGCGCCAGCGGCGCCGCCGCGCGGCCCACCGCGCGTACCGCGCCCCGATCGGCGCGGTTCATGAGCCGAGCGATGGCCAGCGGGGTCAATCGATCGAGGCGGCGGCTCGCGGGATTGGGCCGCTCGGTGGGCAGGCGCGCGTAGCGAATCTTCCGCATGGGCGGGCGCGCCTATCCTACTACTATAGAAGCTGGTGACCACCGTTCTCGCCGGCCTCGATGTGCTTGCCCGCCGCCAGCCCCGTCTCCTCCGCGGCCGGCGGGTCGGGCTCCTCGCCCATGAGCCCTCGGTCACCCGCGAGCTCCGCCACGCGGTGGACGTGGTCCGCGCGCTGCCGGGCACGCGCCTCGCCGCGCTCTTCGCGCCCGAGCACGGGATCACCGGCGCCGCCCAGGACCAGATCGGGATCGGCGGGGAGCGGCACCGCGCCACCGGGCTTCCCGTGTGGAGCCTCTACGGCCGGCGGCTCGCGCCCACCCAGGCGTCGCTGCGCGGACTCGGCGCCCTGGTGGTGGACCTCCAGGACGTGGGCTCGCGCTACTACACCTACGTGTGGACCATGACGCTCGCCATGCGCGAGTGCGCGCGCGCGGGGGTGCCGGTGGTGGTGCTGGATCGGCCGAACCCGCTGGGCGGCGAGCACCTCGAGGGGAATATCGCCGCGTCCGGGTACTCCTCCTTCGTGGGGCTCCTCCCGCTGCCGACACGCCACGGCATGACCATCGCGGAGCTGGCGGGCTATCTGAACGAGACCCACGGGCTCGGCTGCGATCTCACCGTGGTGCCCATGCAGGGCTGGCGGCGGCGCATGCTGTGGGAGGACACGGGACTACCCTGGGTGGCGCCGTCCCCCAACATGCCGACGCTCGACACCGCGCGCGTCTATCCGGGCGGCTGCCTCATCGAGGGCACCAACCTGTCCGAGGGACGCGGTACCACGCGGCCGTTCGAGTGGGTGGGCGCGCCCTACCTCGACGGCGCGCGCCTGGCCGCCGCGCTGGAGCGCCGCGCGCTGCCCGGCGTGCGCTTCCGGGCCACCGCCTTCGAGCCCGCCTTCCACAAGTGGCGCGGGCGCCGCTGCGAGGGCGTGCAGGTGCACGTGACCGACCGCGCGCGCTTCCGGCCCTTTCTCACCTATCTCGCGCTCATCGCCGAGGCGAGGCGTCAGGCCGGCCGGCGCTTCCGCTGGCGGCGGCCGCCTTACGAGTTCGAGTGGAAGCGCCTGGCCATCGATCTCCTCGCGGGCGGGCCGGAGATCCGCCGTCACCTCGAGAGCGGCCGGCCGCTGGCGCGCCTGACCGCGAGCTGGACGGGAGACCTCGCCCGCTTCGCCCGCGCCCGCCGGCCGTATCTCCTCTATTCGTGAGCCCGCCATGGTGACCCTCGAGGAGCTTGTCGGCCGGCGGCTGGTGTTCGGGCTGGTGGGTCCGGACCTCACGGACACCGACGTGCGCCTGTTCCGCGATACGCATGCGGGCGGGATCATGCTCTATCGCCGCAACTTCGAGACGCCCGAGCGCTTCCGCGCCCTCATCGACGGGCTGGAGGAGGCGCTGGGCCGGCGGCTCCTCATCACCACCGACCACGAGGGCGGCCGCATCATCATGCTCAACCGCGGGGTGACCATCTTCCCCGACGGGCTCGCCGCCGGCGCCTCGGCCGACGCGCACTTCGTGCAGCGGCAGGGGCTCATCGAGGGGCGCGAGCTGCGGCGGCTCGGCGTGGACGTCAACTTCGCCCCGGTGCTGGACGTCCTCACCGAGCGCTACAGCCCGAACATCGGCATCCGCTCCTACGGCAAGGATCCCGCGCTGGTCGGGCGGCTCGGCGCCGCGCGCATCCGCGGGATGCAGGCGGCGGGGCTCTCCGCCTGCGCCAAGCACTTCCCCGGCAAGGGCCACGCCCCCGTGGACGCGCACCTGGGGCTCCCCGTCATCGACTCCGACTGGGCGGAGATGCACGCGGGGCACCTCCCGCCCTTTCTGGCCGCCATGGAGGCGGGCGTGGACTGCATCATGACCTCGCACCCGCTCTATCCCCGCCTCGACCCCGCCGCCCGCATGCCCGCGTCGTTCTCGCGGCTCATCGTCACCGACTATCTGCGCGGCGAGGTCGGCTACCGCGGCGTCATCATCTCCGACGACCTCGAGATGGGCGCCATCGGCGAGCTCTGTCCCATCGGCGAGGCGACGGTGCGCACCGCGGCGGCGGGCCACGATCTCCTCCTCGTGTGCCACACCGAGCCGAAGCAGCGCGCCGCGCACGCCGCCCTGCTCGACGCCGCGAAATCGGGTGCCCTTCCCCGCCGCGACTTCGAGCTGGCGGCGAGCCGGCTGGACCACCTGGCCTCCCGACGGCCGGAGCGCTACGCCGCGCGGCGCCCCGCAGGCGGAGCGCGACGGCGAGCCTCTGGCCCGCGCCATGGCCACGCGCGCGGTGACGCGCGTGACGCCGCCCGCGCCCGGGCTACGGCCGCGGCTCAACGGCAAGGTGGTGGCGGTGTTTCCGCGCCTGTCGTCCCTCGCCGACCGGATCACGGTGGAGCCCGCGATGCAGCGCGAGGCCGAGTACCTGCGCGGCGCGATGGCGCCGCTCGGGGTGGCCCCCGAGGTACTCGTGGTGGGCGTGGAGCCGGCGGAGGCCGAGATCGCCGCCGCCGCCGAGAAGGCGCGCGGGGCGGACGCGACCGTGCTCTTCCTCTACGACGCCCACCTCTACCCGTCGAACCGCGCGCTCCTGGAGGCGCTGCAGGCCGCGGCGCCCGCCCTCGCGGTGGTCCTGATGCGCGATCCGTACGACGCCGCGCTCCTGGCCCCCGGCGTGCTCGGGCCTCACCGCCTACGGATGGCGCCGCTGCCAGCTCGAGGCCGTGCTCGCGCAGCTGCTGCGCGCGTCGAGGGCGCTGGCACCCGACGCTCGCGTGACTCGGAGGCACGGCGTGCGTCGTATGATCGGCCTGACGCCGGCTTCGCGGCATGGCACGCGTAGGCACGCTCTCTGCACGCCGATCGTCGGGGCAGCTCAGCCGCGCAAGTGGAGCCTGCCGGAAGCGAGATCTACCCTCTAGAAGCCTGGGTTAAGGTGCCATTGTTTCTGATGTGGTCGTTCGCGCGATCATGACGACGAGGAGGGTTCCGACGATGGAGTGCAATGCCGAGTATCCGGAGTGGCGGCGGGGTGAGCTCACGGTGACCACGGATCCCGCGCGGCTCGACCTCGACGCGATCTGCGCCTTCCTCGCCCGATCCTACTGGGCGCCGAAGCGCAGCCGGGAGGTGATCGCGCGCTCGCTCCAGCACTCCATCGGCTTCGGCGTCTTCGCGGGCGACCGCCAGGTGGGCATCGCCCGCGTGATCACGGATCGCGCGACCTACGCGTACGTTTCCGACGTCTTCGTGGACGAAGCGCGGCGCGGCACCGGGGTGGGCACGTTCCTGATGGAGTGCATCAAGGCGCACCCGGATCTCCAGGGGCTCGAGCGCTGGAGCCTGGCCACGCGCGACGGCCACGCGCTCTATCGGAAGTTCGGCTTCCAGGACCTCCTGCACCCCGAGCGCCAGATGGAGATCCCGCGCCGTCCCTAGAACGGCCGCGGCTAGGGGCGCGGCATGTCGGGCCGCACCGCCTCCTCGAGGCTGAGCGGCGGGCGGTCCCGGAAGGGTTCGCGCCGGACGCCACAGTCGTCGAGATCACACATCGCACAGTAGATGCGGTGGCAGGGATCGGTGTGAAAGACCAGCTCGCCCTCCACCCCCAGCTCGGCGATCACCCGCGCGGCCAGGTCCTCGGAGAGCTCGTGCGCCTGATCCACCGACCAGAACTCCGGCACCACCAGATGCGCCTCCACGTGATGGAAGCGGCCGGCGCGGATGGCGCGGAGGTGGTGGACGCGTATCACGCCCTGTCCCAGGCGCGCGTCCAGCGCCGTCAGCAGCCGGGAGAGCAGGCCCGGGTCCTCCTCGTCGAGGAGGCCGCCGGCGGCATGGCGCACGAGGCGGAAGCCCGTCCACATCAGGTTGAGCGCCACCACCCCCGCCGTCACCGGGTCGAGCCACCAGATTCCCGTGGCCCGGACGAGGAGCAGACCCACGACGATCCCCACGCTGGTCCAGAAATCGGACAGCACGTGCTTGCCGTCGGCGACGAGGGTGAGCGACTGGTACGCGCGCCCGACGCGCAACAGGTACAGGCCCAGGGCGAGGTTGGCGAGCCCGGCGAGGACCACGATGGCCAGCCCCGCGTCGAGCGCGCGGATCTCCACGCCGTACAGGAAGGCCTGGAGCACCTGGTAGATGATGAGCACGGCGGCAAAGGCGATGAGACCGCCCTCGAAGGCCGCGGAGAAGAACTCGATCTTCCCATGGCCGTACGGATGATTCCGGTCGGCGGGCTGGGCGGCGAAGGCGATGCCGCCGAGCGCGAAGACGGCGGCCACCACATTGACGATGGACTCCAGCGCATCGGACAGGATGGCGGTGGACCCCGTCATCCGGTACGCCTGGTACTTGGCCGCGAGGAGGAGGATCGAGACCACGAGGGAGAGGAGCCCCGCCCGCGTGCGCACCCGCGAGTCGGCGAGCACGGCGTCGGGACCCACGGCGGGCATCACCATCTCCCGCATGATAGCGCGCCCGCGGGGCGCGGGCTATCGGGCGCGGTCGAGCACGGGCGCCAGGAGCGCGGCGAGGGCCATGGTCCCGGCGGTGCCGAGGATCACCAGCCACGACCAGCCCAGCGCGATCATGCCGCTCTCCGAGAGGATCAGGAGGACCAGGTTCACGAGGGCCATGGTCACCATGGCCACCACGTTGGCGCGATTGGCGCGCAGCCCCGTGAGGAGCCCGAGGAGGAAGACGCCCAGCAGCGAGCCGAAGGTGACGCCCGCGATCTTGAACGCGAGCCACAGGATCTGGTTGCGGGACGAGAGCCACCACGCGAGCGCGGCGAGGAGCAGCCCGAAGCCCACCACCGCGAGGCGCGAGACCAGCATGTAGTGGCGCTCGCTCCGCCCCCGCACCAGCAGGGGGCGGTAGATGTCGGTGACGAAGGAGGCCGACAGCGAGCCCAGCGGCGAGTCGATGGACGCGAGCACGATGGCGGTGAGCATCAGCCCACGGAGGACCTCGGGCATGGCGTTGCGGATGAAGAAGGGGAAGATCTCGTCGGGCCGCGGCAGGCCGGGGGTGGGGTGCTGCGCGTAGTAGGCGAAGAGCCCCGCGCCGATGCTGAGGTAGATGGCCAGGGTCACCAGCGTGCCCAGCGGGGTGAGGATGAGGGTCCGCTGGCTCTGCTTCCGCGTCTCCACGGTGAGCAGCCGCTGCATGAGGTCGTGATCGGTGCCGAAGGCCGCCATCGAGCCCACCAGGCCGTTGAGCACGGCGAGCCAGAAGATGTTGGGATCGGTGAGCACGCGCCGCCAGAAGTCGGGATCGCTCGGCGCGGGCCCCCAGTTGATCACCCCCAGCCGCCCCGCCTCCGCCGCGATCGCGTACATCCCGGCCAGCCCGCCGTCGACCTGCGAGGCCAGGTAGAGCACGGTGGCGAGCCCACCCACCAGGAACAGGCTCGCCTGTAGCACATTGGTCCACACCACCGCGCTCACCCCGCCCAGCGCGATATAGATGATGGAAATGACGGTGAACAGCGCGAGGGTGGCCCCGAGCGGCCAGCCCATGAGGATGGACACCGCCAGTGCCGCCGCCATGAGCCGCACGCCGGAGCCCAGCAGCCGCGTCACGAAGAAGAAGAGGGAGCCGGTCACCTGGCTGGCGGCGCCGAAGCGGTGCCGCAGGAATTCGTAGATGGTCGTGCAGTTGTGGCGGTAGAAGGCGGGAATGAAGAGAAAGGCGACCACCAGCTTCGCCAGGCTCGACCCGATGAAGAACTGCGCGTACTGCCAGTTCTCGCTATACGCGGTGGCGGGCACCGAGATGATGGTGACCGCGCTGATCTCGGTGGCGAGGAAGGACAGACAGGCCGCCCACCACGGGATATGGCGGCGGGCGAGGAAAAAATCCGCGGTGTCGCGCTGCGAGCGGGTCAAGGCCCCCCCGATGGCGACCAGCGCGCCGAGGGAGAGGAAGAGGACGGCGTAGTCGGGCCAGGTGAGGCCGGTGCCGGTCACGGAAGGGGCCATGGCCTGCCGTCATTATGCGCGTCGGAAACGGCCGGCCGTGCATATTGGGTGCATGCAATCGAGGAAAGCGCGAGCGGTCTGGGCCGTCGGCTGCGACCTGGGCGGGACCACGCTCCGCGTGCTCGCGCGGGACGCCACCGGGCGCATGTGCCGCCTGCGCGCGCCCGCGGTGCCGCTCGCGGCCCTGCCCGCGCGCCTTCGCGCCGCGCTGCGCGGGTGGGCTATCCGTCCCGATCAGGTCGGCGTGCTCGTGGTGGCCTCGCGGGGCGTGTGGACGCCGGCCGAGCGGCGCGCGGCGACCGCGCGGCTGCGCGGCCTGGGGCGGCGGGTGCGCGTCGTCTCCGACGTCGAGGCCGCGCGCGACGGCGCCTTCGGCGATCGCCCCGGCATCCTGCTCCTGGCCGGCACCGGCTCCATCGCGCTCGGCCGCGACCGCCGCGGCAAGCTCGGTCGCGCGGGGGGGCTGGGACCCCTTCTGGGCGACGAGGGCTCGGCGTTCTGGATCGGACGCGCATGGCTGCCCATCGCGCGCCGCGGCGCCGGCACCCTCGCGCTGCGCCGTCTCGCCTTGAGGCCCGACGCGGTGGCCCGCGTGGCCGCGCTGGCGCCGGCGGCCTTGCGCGCGGCCCGAGGCGGGCACCCCATCGCCCAGGCCATCATCGTGGGCGCTCATGTCGCGCTGGCCGAGCTGGTGGCCGAACTGGCGGGGCGCCTCCGCTTGCGCCCACCCATTCCCGTGAGCTGGGCCGGCGGCCTCCTCGAGGATCCCCGCTTCCGCGCCGGCGTCTGGCTCGCCGCGCGCAATGCCGGCCTGCGCCTCGCGCCGACCCCACCCCGCGGCACCGCGCTGGACGCCGCGCTCAGACTCGCGGAGCGCTTGGGGTCATGATCCGGAATGGGCCGCTTCGATTACTTCCTCGTGGAGCCTCGTTTGGGCCGGCGGACGGTCCTCACCTTGCCGCTACCTCCTCCTCCGCAGAAGAACAGATCGCCGCCATCGGACTCCAGCCCCGAAACGTTCACTCCGGGCGGCATCTCCAGCTTCTCCAGAACCTCTCCCGTTCGAGGATCGACTCGCCGCAAATCGCTCTCGTCACCTTCCCAGGTGCCGTGCCACAGCTCTCCGTCGACCCAGGTGACCCCGGTGACGAAGCGGTTGGACTCGATCGTGCGAAGAATCGCCCCTGTCTGCGGATCGATTTGATAGATCTTCCGGTCCCGATACTGCCCCACCCAGAGCGTTCCTTCGGCCCACGTGAGCCCCGAGTCACCGCCGCCGCCGGGCGCCGGGATCGTGGCGAGCACGGTGCCGGTCTTCGGGTCGATCTTCTGGATGCGGTCCTCGGCGAGCTGAAACAGGTGCTGGCCGTCGAAGGCTGTTCCGGCATGCGCGGCGACATCGATCGAGCGCAGCGTCTTCCCGCTCGCGGGATCGAAAGCGTTCAGCCTGTCTCCAGAAGCAAACCAGACGCTCTGGCCGTCGTACGTGACTCCATGCACGCTCTCGGCACCCGGAAAGGGTCCATACTCGCGGACGATCTCGGCGCGTTGATCGAGTCATGCGTCCATCTTAGTCGGTCGGCAGAGGCCGGGGGAGTAACAAGGTCGTCGTGAATCCCGGCACGGGCGGGGTCATCCAGCGACGGGCTCGCCCGCGACCGAACGACTGCACCTTGCCTGCTGCCTCGAGCGGGTCGAGCGCTCGCTGCACGGTCCGCTGGCTCGTTCCCAGCGCAAGGGCCAGGGCCGAGCTCGACCACGATTCGCCGTCGGCGAGGAAGGCGAGCACCCACGCATGCTCCTCCTCGACGGGCGGGGCCAGCACGACCACCTCGCGTGCGCGGCGCGGCGCCAGCGCGAAACCTCGCTTCGTCGCGCTCACGTCGGCCAGCGTCCGGAGCACCGCGCGAAGCCGCCCGACTTCGACGCGCAACCGCGCGCGATGCGATTCATCGGCGAGCTTCCATCCGAATGCCCGCGCCACGAGCGCGTCCCTCGGCACGTCTCCCGGCCAAGCTTCCCCCAGCGCGCGTGCGAGCGCGAACAACACCGGACGCTTTGCGAGCGAGACCACCTGGCCGGCACGGCGCACGACACGGCGGCACGCGTCCACCACGAATGCTTTCGACGCCAGCAGCGCTTCGACCTCCTCGAGCAGCGAGGAGCCGCTCCCCGCCCCTCGCAATCCGGCGCGCCGCGGGCGTGCTCAGATCGAGGTGTGCGCTTTCTACCTCCGCCGTCAGCGCCGGGATGCGCGCGTGGTGCGCGGCGCGCCTGGCCCGGCCGAGCGCCGCGCGCGCCGCCTTCGTCTGGAGGCGTCGAATCGCGATTCCCGCGACCACCAGCTCGTGGACGGTCCTCGACGCGGGAGGAAGGGGCGAGGGGTCCAGCTGGGCGAGCGCGCGCTCGGCTTCGTCGATGCGCCCGATCAGGAGGAGGCGCCGGACCTCGAGATACCGCGCGTACGCGGCGTTGACCCGGTCGGCATGCGCTTCGAGCGTCGCCCGCGCCGCGGCGAGCGCCTTCACCGGCCAGCCGAGGTCGCGCGAGACGAGCGCGATCTCGGCCTCGGCGACGACGCACCTCGCCCGGGCCACGGGCTCTTTCGGACCGAAGGCACGCGCCGCCCGTCGCAGGAGAGCCTTCGCTCGAGCGAGATCGCCGAGCTGCGCCATCGCGATACCCCGAAGCGCCAGAGCAGGCGGGTCGTCGCGCAGGGCAACCCGCTTCAATGCGCCGAGGGGATCACCCGCCGCCAGTGCGCGGGCCGCGGCCGTGATCAGCGAGTCCATCGGAATCCCGTCACACTTGTAACTCCCACCGTTCGATATCCGGCGCTAATCCTATCCCATCACCAGCAGCGAGCGGTAGGCGGCAGGACACCCACAAAAGGAGACAAGGGCGATGACCAAGCACAGAACGGGGACACGGCAAGAGTGGCTCACCGCGCGGCTCCAGCTGCTCGAGGCGGAGAAGGAGCTCACGCGGCGCAGCGACGAGCTGGCGCAGCGGCGGCAGGAGCTGCCGTGGGTGCGCATCGACAAGGAGTACGGATTCGAGACCGACGAGGGGAGGGCCGCGCTGGCCGACCTCTTCCGAGGGCGCTCGCAGCTCCTCGTCTATCACTTCATGTTCGGGCCCGACTACAAGGCGGGATGCCCCTCCTGCTCGGCGATCGCGGACGGGTTCGACGGCTTCGCTGTCCACCTGGCCCACCACGACGTCATGCTGTCGGCGGTGTCACGGGCGCCGCTCGCGAAGCTCCAGGCATACAAGCGGCGCATGGGATGGACGTTTCCCTGGGCATCCTCCGCCGGCAGCGACTTCAACGTCGACTTCAGCGTCGGCTTCACCGAGGAGCAGCAGCACCAGGGAGGCATCGAATACAACTACCGACGCGAGGCGGCGTGGAGCCCGGAGCCCGGCAGCGAGGGGCCGGTGGCCTTCGCGGCCACGACCGGCACCGACGTGGCTACCTACACGCGCGAGCGGCCGGGCATGAGCGCGTTCGTGCTCGAGGACGGCATCGTCTACCACGTCTATTCGACCTATTCGCGTGGACTGGACGGCCTCTGGGGCATGTACCAGTGGCTCGACCGCGCCCCCAAGGGGCGTAACGAGACGGGCCTCTGGTGGCGCCGGAACGACGAGTACGACAAGCGCTGAGCCAGGACGGGAGATCTCACGACACATGGCTTCCGACCGAGCGTCCGAGCAAGCCTTCTTCGGCGTCTCCGCGCTACTCTTCGCCGACAGCGCGGCGCTGACGATCGCCTGGTGCGAGTCCATGTCGGCGATGGGCGAGATGCCGATGCCTGGCGGCTGGACCATGTCGATGGCGTGGATGCGGATGCCCGGACAGACGTGGCCCGGCGCCGCGGCGTCGTTCCTCGGCATGTGGGTCGTGATGATGGTGGCGATGATGCTGCCGTCCCTGGTCCCCATGCTGTGGCGCTACCGCCAGGCCGTCGGCAGCACCGGTGAGCCCCGCCTGGCTCAGCTGACCGCGCTCGTGGGCACGGGGTACTTCTCCGTGTGGACCGTGTTCGGAATGGCCGCGTTTCCGCTGGGAGTCGCGTTGGCGGCGGTCGAGATGCAGCAGCCGGTGCTGGCGCGCGCCATTCCGATCGCGGTGGGCGCGGTCGTCCTGATCGCCGGCGTGCTCCAGTTCACCGCGTGGAAGGCGCGTCACCTCGCCTGCTGCCGGACGGCACCCGCGCGCGGCCGTACGCTGCCGGCCGACGCCGGCACGGCCTGGCGACACGGCCTGCGCCTCGGTCTCCACTGCACGTACGCCTGTGGCGGTCTGATGGCAATTCTCCTGGTCATCGGGGTCATGGACCTTCGCGCGATGGCGGTCGTGACAGCGGCCATCACCGTCGAACGTCTCGCACCGGCTGGTGAGCGCGTCGCGCGAGCCATCGGAGCCGTCGTCATCGGGGCCGGGTTGTTTCTGATCGCGCGAGCAGCCGGGCTCGGATGACGCATCCGCATCAGCTCTCCGCTGACCTCCGCCCGTGGAACGCCAGATACACGAGCGGCCCGGTCAGCGCCGCGATCAGGCCGGCCACCGTGTTGGTCCATCCCGCCGTCGCCATCGCGAGCACGCTCAGGGCCGCCGGCAATCCCGCCACCAGCCACATCCCCACCGCGCCCCCGCCCACGCGCCAGGGCCGCGGCAACGCCGGCTCACGCAGCCGAAGCGCCACGAAGGCCGCCAGCTCGAGGATGAGGGCGATCGAGTAGAGCCAGATGTTGAGGACGATCAGCTCTTTGAAGGAGAACACCGCGAAGGCGCTGTAGCAGAGGCTCGAGAGCACCACCGCCACCCACGGCGCCCCGGTCTGTGCGCTCACGCGCGCGAGGATCGAGGGCAATTGCCCCAGGGTCGCCAGCACGAAGGGCAGCCGCGAGTTGGTGAGGAGCCCCGAGAGGAAGAGCCCCGCGGTGGCGAGCAGCGCGCCCGCGGTCATGAGATGGCCGAGCGCGGGCCCGCCCACCGCCTCCGCGAGAATGGGCAGATGGCCGGTTTCCCACTCCCCCCAGTCTTCGGAGACGGACAGCCCCGCCGCCACCGGCAGCAGATAGGCCAGCGCGATGATCGGCAGGGCCACGAACAGCGCGCGGCGATACGCGGTGGCGGGGGCGCGCGTCTCGCCCAGCATGGTGCTGGGATTGTCCCAGCCCGAGTAATTCCACATCATCACCGCGAGCCCGAGGCCCAGGCCGGCGACGAGGCTCCCCTCACCCGGCGCGAACGGGATCCACGGCACATGCTCGGCGCGGACACCCGCCACTACGGTGAAGATGGCCACCGGCGCGAGCGCGCCCACGCCCAGCGCCACCGCGGTCCAGCCCGTCACGCGCACCCCGGCCACGTTGAGGCCGGTGAGCACCCAGATGAAGGCGAGCGCGAGCGCCCAGCGCGTCGCCGGCGCCATGCCGGGCCACCAGTACATGGCATAGTCCGCGAAGAGCGCCGGATAGATGGCCACGTCCACGAAGGAGTTGATCCAGCTCCACCAGCCCACCTGGAAACCCCAGAAGGGACCGAAGGCGCGCCGCACCCACGCGACGTAGCCGCCCTCGTCGGGAATCGCCCCCGCGAGCTCGGACATGGCGAGGGACACCGGCAGGCTCCAGATCAGCGGCGTGACGATCAGGAGGATCAGCGTGAGGCCGGGGCCGAAGGACGCGACGGCGTCTTCGATGCCATAGGGGCCACCACTGACGTTGAAGAAGACGACGGCGAGCAGAGCGACCCAGCCGAGCTCCCGGCGGAGCCCGGCGCGACTCACGACGCCTGGGCTTGCTGGATGAGGGCGGGCAACCCCTTGAGCCACTCGTCGATCGGCACCTCCGCGTCGACGATGATCTCGAGCTTGCCCGAGGGCATGCGGCGCACACGGCCCTTGCCGGTGCCGAGCGGGATCACCACGTGCTCGCGGTGGACGCCGAGAGCATCGAGCACCGCGAAGATCTTGTTGATCTCGGCCATCCCGACCGCGTCGAGCACGGGGGCCGCTTCAGGGAGCCTGGCGCAGCTCGGCGGGCGGCCGGGTGCCGCCGGGGATGTGCACGGGCCCACCCGGGCCATAGCCGGTGAGCGGCGGCACCGTGACCTGGGTGTCGGAGAGCCGCCGCTCCTCGTGGCCAGGAATCACGATTTCCTTCCGCGTGCCCGGATCGATGAGCCGCTGCTCGGGAACATACCGAGTCTCCGGGGGCGGCGCGGCGGGTAGCCGGGGCAGAGGCCTCTGCGCGCCCCTTGCCGACTGGTCGATGGGATTCTGCTGGTACGGGTAGCGCGGGCCGCCGCCGGCGCCGATCTGGGCCGCCGCCGGCACGCCCGGGGCGAGCACCGCTGCGATCATCATGACGAAAAGCAGGCGCTTCATGCCTCTAATGGTATGTGACGGATGAGGGCTTCGCAACCAATCGCACCGTGTTAAGGTGACGCCCGAGAACCGATGACGATGCGCGCCCCCGGCCTCCGTCTCTCGTTCCTGGTCTTTGCGGCCGCATTCCTCGCGCTGAGCGCACCGTCCCGCGCCCAGACGCCCGACCTTCCGATCTTCGACACCCATATCCACTACAGCGCGCCCGACTGGACGGAATATCCCGAGGAGCGCATCCTGGGCATCCTCCAGCAGGCTGGGGTGAAGCGCGCCCTCGTCTCGAGCACCCCCGACGACGGCACCATCAAGCTCTACCAGCGCGATCCCAAGCGCATCGTGCCCATCCTGCGCCCGTATCGCACGCGCGAGGACATCGGCCACTGGTGGCAGGACCCGTCCGTGATTCCCTACCTCGAGTCGCGCCTCGCGCTCAAGGTGCACAAGGGCATCGGCGAGTTCCACCTCTTCGGCGGTCAGACCGGCACGCCGGTGATCAAGCAGCTGATCGAGATCGTCCTCCGCGAGAACATCTTCCTCCACGCCCACTCCGACGAGGTGGCCATCGTGGAGCTCTTCACGATCGAGCCGCGCCTGAAGGTAATCTGGGCCCATGCCGGGATGTCCTCGGGCCCACAGGCGGTGAGCGCCCTCCTCGACCGCTACCCGAACCTCTCGGTGGACCTCGCCATCCGCAACGGCGATGTGGCCCCGGGCGGCGTGCTCGACCCGGGCTGGCGCGCGGTGTTCCTGCGCCACCCGGATCGCTTCCTCGCCGGCACCGACACCTGGGTCACCTCGCGGTGGGAGGCACTGCCGGGCTCGGTGAGCGAGGTGCGGACGTACCTGAATCAGCTGCCGCGCGACGTCGCCGAGAAGATCGCCTACAAGAACGCGGAGCGACTCTTCCCCTAGTTCGCCTACACGCTAAACGCGAGCAATCAAGTGATACAGACCGATGTGAGCAACCCCTCGGCTCTGCTTCCCGTGCCGGAGGCGGTCGCCCCGTTCTTGGTCTCCGTCAACCCGACATAGGGTGCCGGTCTCGGACGCCGGCCACCCCAGGAGCCGACGGCACAGCGATCCCACGATGCCGCGGTGGCGCGAAGCGGACGGGCGCGTCAAGCTCTCGGCGGCGTGGCTCATCGAACACGCGGGACTGCGCCGCGGAGACGGGCCGGGTCCCGTCGCACTGTCCACGCGCCACCGCCTCGCCATCGTCTGCCGCGAGGGATCGCGTGCGGCCGACGTCACCGCTTTCGCGCGCGAGATCCGCGCGCGGGTTGAGGCTCGCTTCGGTATCCGCCTCGTCCCCGAGCCCGTCTTCTGGGGCGCGCCGCCGATGTAGAATGCCTGGATGAAGCGTCGGTATCGGGCCGTGCTCGTCGGCTGCGGGGCGCGCGGACAGAGCCATGCGCTTGGCCTTCTCGCGAATCGGGACCGGTTCGAGCTGGTGGCGCTCTGCGATCGGGACGCCGCGCGCCTCGGCGCGCTCGCGCACACGCTTGGCATCACGCGCGTCTACTCCGACGCCGAGGCCATGCTCGCCGCCGAGCGCCCCGACCTGCTCTGTTTCGCCACCCCGCCGGCGGTGCGGGTCGAGCTCGTCGAGCTCGGGGTGCGGCATGGCGTTCGTGCGATCGCGCTCGAGAAGCCGCTCGCGCTCTCGCTGGCCGACGCCCGGCGCATTGTCGCGCTCTGCGCGGGCGGCATACAGGCCGTCGTCTGCCATCAGCTCAAGCACGCCGGCCATTGGCGGCGGATCAAGCAGATCGTGGAGGAGGGCGGCATCGGGGAGATCCGGTCCTTCCACGCTACTGCCCGTCCGTCGATGCTGCGGGTGGGCACCCATCTCGTCGATGCCATGCTGTGGCTCGGCGGGGGCATGCAAGCGACGTCGGTCCACGGCCAGGCTCAGGGGCGCCTAGCTTATCTCGAGGACCATCCTTGTCCTGATCACGCGGCGGGCGTCGTCGAATTCGCGAGCGGGGTCCGCGGTTTCCTCGAGATCGGCTCTCTGGCGCCTCGTCACCTCGACGAGGGCGACTTTTGGGGCGATGTGGCTGTCACGGTCCGGGGCGCCCGGGGCCATGCACGCGTGGTGCTGGGTGGCGGGTGGGAGGCGGTCACGCGGTGGTCCGGAGGCCGGGTTGAAACCGGGCCCGCCGATGTCTCGCCGGGCGAGCCCGAGCATATGCGCCTTCTGGCCGACTGGCTGGACGATCCCCGGCGGGTGCATCCGTCAAATCTCAAGACGAGCTACCACGGCTTCGAGATCCTGATGGGCCTCGCGCTGTCGAGTCTCGAGCGCCGCCGCGTCGATCTACCCATCGCCGGGACTCCTGAAGCCATCCTGGAGCGACTCAGGGATGCGCTTCCAGAAGACGAGCGTCCGGCCGCCCGGGCTTCATCGTGATCGCGCTCCGAGCGGTCACCAAGCGCTTTGGTGGTCGCCTCGCGCTCGACGGCGTGTCGATCGAGGTGCGTGCCGGCGCCGTCCATGTGCTGCTGGGCTCGAGTGGCTCGGGCAAATCGACGGTCCTGCGACTCATCCTCGGTCTCGTGGAGCCGGACGGGGGCGAAGTGCTGGTGGACGGGACGCCCGTGACCGAGTCCACGCGGGCCGGGCTGGTGAGACGCATGGGCTACGTGGTGCAAGACGGCGGCCTCTACCCGCATCTGACCGCGTACCAGAACGTGGCGCTTCCGGCGGAAGCGCACGGCTGGCCGTCGGCGCAGACTCGCGCGCGCGCGGGCGAGCTGGGGGCGATGGTGGGACTCGACGGAGACAGCCTGCGCGCCTACCCCCGCGAGCTCAGCGGGGGACAGCGCCAGCGTGTCGGACTCATGCGGGCGCTGGTGCTCGACCCGCCCGTGCTTCTCCTCGACGAGCCGCTCGGATCGCTCGACCCGATCGTCCGGGCCGAGCTCCAGGGCCAGCTCGGCCGGCTCTTTGCGGCGCTCGGCAAGACCGTCGTGATGGTGACCCACGATATCCGCGAGGCGGCTCTCCTCGGCAGCACCATCACCCTCATGACCGCCGGCCGCATCGTCCAGCAGGGGGCGTTCGCCGACTTGGTCGAGCGGCCCACCTCGCCGTTCGTGACTCAGTTCCTGACCGCTCAAACGCTCGCTCCCGGCCAAACACTCGCTCCCGGGGATTCAGGGGCCCGATAACACATGCGGCCGCTCGTGGCGGGTGCCGCGCTCGTGGCTCTGCTGCTGCACGGATTCGGCGTCAGCGCCGCGCAGGACGGAGTCATCCGTGTCGGGTCGAAGTCCTTCACGGAAAGCTACCTCCTCGCGGAAATCGCGGCACAGGTTATCGAGCAGGCTGGAGAGGCCCGCGTCGAACGGCGGCTCGGCCTCGGCGGCACCGGTATCACCTACCGGGCCATCGCCTCGGGCGCGATCGACCTCTATCCCGAATACACGGGCACGCTCACCCGCGTCATCCTGAAGGACCCGGCGCTTCGCATACCCGAGGCGATCCGCGCGCGCCTCCGGCCATCGGGGCTGACGATGAGCGAGCCCCTCGGCTTCAACAACACGTATGCGCTCGCGGTCCGCGTCGACACCGCCGAGCGTTTGGACCTAAAGAGCATCGGTGACCTCGTGCGTCACCAAGAGCTCACCGCGGCGTTCAGCTCAGGTTTTCTGGAGCGCGAGGACGGCTGGCCGGGACTCAGGCGCCACTACGGCCTGTCGCTGGCTCGCGTACGGGTGATGGAGCACGCCCTGACGTACCGGGCGCTCGCCGGCGGCGAGGTGGATGTCATGGACGTCTTCTCGACGGACGGGCAGCTCGAGCGCCTGCGACTTCGGATTCTCCGGGACGATCGGGGCTTCTTCCCGGACTACTCGGCGGTGCTCCTGGCCCGCCGGGAAATGGCCGAGCGATTCCCGCGCACGTGGGCGCGGCTCCGTCAAGCCCTCGAGGGATCACTCGACGACCGGCGCATGGCTGAGCTCAACGCGATGGTGGACCTGGACGGCAAGAGCATCCCCGAAGTGGCCGCCGCCGTCGCGGGCGCGGCACTGCCGGACGCGCAGGCCAGACCGGGCATCGTGACGGAGATCTACGCCCTCACGCTCGACCACCTGGTCCTCGTCCTGGTCTCCCTGGCCGCCGCCATCGTCCTGGGCGTGCCGTTGGGCATCGCCGCGGCACGGTTCCGGCGGATCGGTCAGGTCGAGCTCGGCGCCATCGGCATGCTGCAGACGGTCCCGGCCCTGGCGCTCCTCGTGTTCATGATCCCGCTCTTCGGGATCGGCAAAGGTCCCGCCCTCGTCGCCCTCTCCCTGTACGCGCTCCTCCCCATCGTGCGCAGCACCTACGCCGGGATCATCGGGATCGATCGCCATCTCCTGGAGATCGCCTTTGTGCTCGGGCTCGGCCGCCTCGCGCGCCTGGTCCGCATCGAGCTCCCGCTCGCCTCCATCAGTGTCATGGCGGGGATCAAGACCTCCGCCGTCATGACGGTGGGTACGGCCACGCTCGCCGCGTTCATCGGCGGCGGCGGCTATGGAGCGCTGATCGTGCGGGGCTTGGCGCTGGATGACACCGCGACGATCCTGGCCGGGGCCGCGCCCGCCGCGGCGATGGCGGTGGCGTTTCACGTGGTCTTCGAGTTTCTGGACCGTCTCGCGATCCCGCGCGGCCTCCGCCGCTAACCTCCGGAGTCGAGGAGGGCGTTGAGGCGGCTGCACGCCGCGATGACTTCGCGGTCCCTGCCCGGGAACCACGCCCGGATCCATTGCGGGCGCTCAAAGAAGGCCAGCGGAGGCCGTGCGCGGCGCCTGATACCCACCCGGAGCACGAGGCCGCTGGCATTGATGAAGCTCACGTCCTCCAGCATGCGTCCCACCCCGGCCACGCCGACGGTGACCGGGCAGAGCTTCGCGACGGCAGCGATCGAATCCGAGACGCCGCGAAGGCAGAAACCGTGGGTCCGGGGCAGGACCACGGGCGGCAGGGCCTCGAGGACGCTTCGCAGGGTGAGACCCGAGAATACGGTGTCGTCCACCACGGCGAGCGACTCGGAGGCAGGGAAGCCTTTGAGCCCGCCGGCAAGCTGGGCGGCGAGTGTGGCCGGCACGGTACTGACGAGATGATAGTCTCCACGCCCGTCCTCCTCTCGAGTAAGCCCGAGGCGGTGAACGCGCGGGAACCAGCCGGTCTTCGCGTGGAGCGCCTGGGCCGCGCGCTCGCCGGCTCGGCCGATGCCGAGGGCAAGATCGAATGGGGCATGCCGACCCTGGGCGATGACACGCTCGACCTGCTCGGCCAGCGTGAGGACCACGACCCTCTCGGGGTCTCTTTTCAGGAGGGCGAAGAGGGAGCGGGTGAGGGCGGCGGCGGGGGAGGCGGGACCGAGACGCTCCGCCACTTCGTCGCTCAGATCGTCGTGGACGTACAGCAGTCGGGGCGTGGGCTGCGCGTAGGCCCCGCGGTCCGGCTCGTCCACGCCGCGGGACGTGTCAGCCGGCGGCATCCGGCTGGGGCCCACGATAGACGTAGTCGCCTCGACAGCGCTCCATCATCGCGCGCATGTCCTGGCGCAGCTCCTCGAGCGTCGGCCGTCCGACATACCACCAGCCGTTGTAGATCCGATGAATCGTGAGATCAGGCAGGAGCGAGAAGGTGAACGGCAGGGCGAGGAGACCGTGCCGGAATGCCGGCGGCGTCGCCTCGACGATGTCGAGGCGTGAGATGACGCGCCGCTCGTGATCGCTCAGGAACGTAAAGGTGGCGCCGAGTCCTGCGCGGAACGCCGCCGAGACCTCGGGCGGGTCCGTCGAGACCACCGCGAGCTTGCAGTAGTTGACGGCGAGTTCGTCCTGGAGCTCGGTCAGGTGCCGCAACTGGCACCCGCACTTCGGTCACCAGTACCCGCGGTAGAAGCTCACGATGAGCGGGAACTCGCCCGCGAGCGCGGAGAGGCGGACCGGCTCGGCTCGATGATCGGGCAGCTCGAGATCCGGGAACTGCTTGCCGACGGCCAGATGTGGGTGCACGAAATATCCTCCTAGCCCGAAGCGGCAACCGCGAGGGCGAAGTAGCTCTCCGAGTCGGTGTGCCAGGTCTCGAGGCGAAGCCCGGCCTCTTCGAGCATGGCCTGGGCCCCGGCGCGGCTGAACTTGTAGGAACTCTCCGTCCAGATGTTTTCGTCCGGCGAGATTCGAATGGTCAGCTCCAGGCGGCGAAGATGCACCACCTGCGTCGAGTCGGGGACGAGGTGCATCTCGATGCGGGCCGCAGGCTCGTTGTAGAAGGCGACGTGCCGGAAGGCCGTGGGGCGGAAGTCGGCGTCCGCGCCGTGGTTGACGACGTTGAGGATGTTCCGGTTGAACTCCCGGGTGACGCCGCTCGCGTCGTTGTATGCGGCTTCGAGCACCGTGACGTCCTTGACGAGGTCGAGGCCGAGGAGAAAGCGATCCTCCCGGCTACGGAGGAGCGCGCGCACCTGGGAGAGCAGCCGCAGCCTGGCCGGAGGGTCGAGGTTGCCGATCGTGCTCCCGAGGAAGAGCACGAGGCGGCGGCCGACCGGGGAGGGCACGTGCTCCAGGTGCCGCTCGAAGTCACCCACGAGGGCGCGCACGTCGAGGAACGGGTAGTCGGAAATGAGGCGGGCCGCGCTGGCTTGCACGGTCAGCTCGTCGACGTCGATCGGAACGTAGCGCAGGCGATCCGGCAGGCCATTCCGGCCATCGAGGAGCCGGCGGGTCTTCGACGCCGATCCCGGACCGAGCTCTACGATGTCCTGGGGCTGCAGCTCGCGCATGAGCCGTGGCGCGAGCGTGTCGAGGAGCGCCGCTTCCGTCCGCGTCAGGTAGTACTCGGGAAGCTTGGTGATGTCTTCGAACAGATTGGATCCGATGACATCGTAGAAGTACTTCGAAGGCAGGGTCTTGGGGCTTGCCGTGAGCCCGCGGCGCACGTCTTCCTCGATCCTTGTGCGCCTGTCGGTTTCGTTCGTATACGCGTACGCGCGATAGCGCATTATGGTCGTCGGCCCGAGGCGGGGGGCATGTGGCGACCCCCGCCGCGGACCTTCGAGGGTAGACTGCCTCGGGTCAACTCGCAAGCGTTGCTTGAGATGCGCGACTGGGGTCCGGCGCTTTCGGTCGCCGTGGGGCCCATCCCGACGTACACTTCCTGGCAGTGCTCGCTAGGACCATAGGGAGGGTTCTCCATGGCTGAGACGGTTGGTGAGCGGCTCGCTGGCGTATGGGCGCGCACGGACCGGATCTTCGAGATCCTCGCGCCCGGGGCCTTCCTCGCCCAGCCGATCGCGCTGCGCCACCCGTTCATCTTCTATGTCGGGCACCTCCCCGCCTTCGCCTGGAACCACGTGTGCGTGGGTGTCCTCGCACGGCCCTCCTTCAACGCCGCGTTCGATGAGCTCTTCTCCCGCGGCATCGATCCCGATGTGGACGACCCCAGCCACTGCCACGCTCACCCGGAGATCCCGGATCGCTGGCCGACCGTGGCCGAGGTGCTCGCCTATCGTGATCGCGTCCGGGCCTCGGTGCTCGAATCCGTGGACGCGGTGACGGAGCGGGCCGGGTCGCATCTCATGGCCCGGGATGGGCGCGTCTTCTCGATGGTGATCGAGCACGAGCTCATGCACCAGGAGACGCTCCTCTATATGCTCCAGGAGCTCGCTCTCGACCGGAAGGTCCGTCCCGCCTGGCTCCCGCGCGATGTGACCGGCCGCGGCCGACCCCCGGCCACGGTGCAGGTGCCCGCGGGGACGGCGACGCTCGGCGCGGCGTTCACCGACCTGGCATTCGGCTGGGACAATGAATTCCCCCCGGCTCAGGTCTTCGTGCCGGGTTTCCGCATCGACGAGACGCCGGTGACGAACGGCCAGTTTCTCGCCTTCGTGGACGACGGAGGATACCGGCGCCGCGAGCTCTGGGCTGCCGATGACTGGGGATGGAACCGTGAGGAGACCCTCGCTCATCCGCGGGTGTGGACGAACCAGGACGGGCGGTGGCTCTACCGCGGCCTCTTCGATCTCCTCCCGCTCGAGCGCGTGATGGATTGGCCCGTGTACGTCAGCCTGGCCGAGGCGCGGGCGTATGCGCGCTGGCGTGGTCTGCGCCTGCCCACGGAGGCGGAGTTCCACCGGGCGGCTTTCGGCGATCCACGGGGACCCGAGCGTGCCTTCCCCTGGGGGGCAGGCGCTCCCGGGGAGCGACACGGCAACTTCGACTTTCGCCACTGGGCGCCGACGCCCGTGGGCACGTACCCCGAGGGCGCGAGCGCGTGGGGTGTCTACGACCTCGTCGGCAATGGGTGGGAATGGACCGAGACGCCGTTCGCGGGTTTTGCGGGTTTCGAGGCGTGGATCCCCGGATATTCCGGCTACTCAGCCGATTTCTTCGACGGCAAGCACTTTGTCCTCAAGGGCGGTTCGTGGGCGACCGCCGCGGAGCTTGTACGGCGGAGCTTCCGCAACTGGTTCCAGGCGCACTATTCGTACGTGTTCGCCACGTTTCGCTGTGTCGAGAGCCCCTGACGCCGATCGCGCGCGCGAGATCCTGCGTTTCTCTGCGCCCCGGTTCGCTTGGGCTATGACCCCGCAAGGTTGTGCCGGAGTCCGGGCCCGAATGCAATCGGGCTCGCGCACCTCGGGTGTATCGTGACCGAGGAGGCCGCCGCCGGGGAGCCCGGCACGGCCGGCCACATCATGGCAGACCCGTACCTGGGCCGTCGCGACCAGATGTTCCCCCGGCTGACCCCGGCTCAGATCGAACGGATCTCCGCGGTCGGCGAGCGTCGCAGCGTCCGCTCGGGCGAGGTGCTGTTCGAGCTCGGGGAGCAAAACACCCGCTTCTTCGTGGTCATCGAGGGCGCCGTCGAGATCGTGCGCCCGGTCGACGGTCGTGAACAGCCGATCGTGGTGCACGGCCCCGGCGAATTCACGGGCGAGATCAACATGCTATCCGCGCGCCGCGCCATCGTCCTCGGGCGGGCTCTCGGCGACGGGTCGATCGTCGTCGTCGATCGTGAGCATCTGCGCGCGCTCGTGCAGCGAGACTTCGAGCTCAGCGAGATCCTCATGCGTTCCTTCATTCTGCGGAGGGTGGCGCTCATCGCCCACGGCGACAGCGGCCTGGTCCTCATCGGCTCTCGGCATTCGGCAAACACGCTACAGATCAGAGAGTTCCTGACTCGAAACGCGCAGCCGTTCACATACCAGGACGTGGAGAGCGACCCGGACGTGCAGGCGCTCCTGGATCGGTTCCAGGTCGGGGTCGACGACGTGCCCGTGGTCGTGTGCGAGGGGGGCCAGGTGCTGAGGAACCCCTCGATCGAGGCACTGGCCTCGGGGCTCGGCCTGAGCCCCGAGTTCGACGCCGGGGTGACGAGGGACGTGGTCATCGTTGGCGCGGGACCGGCGGGTCTCGCGGCCGCGGTCTACGCCGCATCGGAGGGGCTCGACGTGCTGGTGCTCGAGACCACCGCGCCCGGCGGCCAGGCCGGCTCGAGCTCACGCATCGAGAACTATCTCGGATTCCCCACCGGCATCTCCGGCCAGGACCTGGCTGGGCGTGCGCTCATGCAGACCGAGAAGTTCGGCGCGGAGGTGGCCATCGCCCGGGGGGCCGTCGGTCTCGACTGCACGTCGAAGCCCTACGCGGTCCGCCTGGCGACCGGCGAAGTCGTGCGTACGAGGACCGTCGTCATCGCCAGCGGCGCCAGGTACCGGAAGCCCGCCCTCTCGGAGCTCTCGCGTTTCGAGGGAGCGGGCATCATGTACAGCGCCACCCACGTCGAAGCGCAGCTCTGCAAGGAGGAGGAGATCGCCATCGTGGGGGGCGGCAATTCCGCCGGACAGGCGGCCGTCTTTCTCTCGCAGAGCTCGGCCCAGGTGAACGTGCTCGTGCGAGGCCCGGGGCTCGCGGCGAGCATGTCGCGCTACCTCATCCAGCGAATCGAAGACAGCTCGAACGTGGTGCTGCGTGCGCGCACGCAGATCGACGCGCTCGAGGGAACCGACCGCCTCGAGGGGATCCGCTGGCGCCATCTCGACACCGGACAATCGCAGACGCGCCCGATCCGTCACCTGTTCCTGATGACCGGCGCCGACCCGAACACCGCCTGGCTCGGCGGATGCGTGGTGCTTGACGACAAGAACTTCGTCAAGACCGGCGCCGAGCTCCACCCCGATGAGCTCGAAGAGGCGGGATGGCCTCTCGCCCGCCGGCCCGATCTGCTGGAGACGAGCATGCCGGGTGTCTTCGCGGTCGGCGATGCACGGTCGGGCAGCGTCAAGCGTGTGGCGTCGGCGGTGGGCGAGGGCTCGGTGTGCGTCCAGCTCATCCACCGGGCGCTCCGTGAGCTGTAGCGCGCGCCATTCTCGTTCCGCGCCCCTTCGCTAATCACTCATAAGCGATGCTGCCGCCACGCGCATGAAGGCCTCCAGGTGCTCGGCGACGACCTGATGGAGCACGGTGTGCTCGGCGTCGCGGGGCCGGTAGACCGCTCGCTGGAGGGCCATGGCTCCCAAGCACGCGGCCCGACTCCTTCTTGAACGCGCCGTGACTGAAGAAGGCGTACTCACCGGGCTGGAGCGACGCGCGAGGAGTGAGCGGTGGAATCGAACATGTTTGCGATGATTCGCTGGGGTCTCCGCGTCCCTGAGGGGGTCCGCGAATTGTGGCTCTACCCATCGCGCGCCGTCAAGTCCAAGGTGTAGAATCCCGCCATGCCTCGACCGATGAGCGACGATGGCGCGCGTCAGAGCCTCCGCGGCTTCGTATCGGCGCTGGAGCAGGCCCACCCGGGCGAGGTGGTGCGCATCACGGAGCCCGTGGACCTCGCCTACCAGACGCAAGCGCTAGCACTGGAGCTCGAGCGGCGGCGGCGGTTTCCCTTGCTGATCTTCGAGCAGGTCCGCGGCCACTCGATCCCCATCGTGTCGAATGTCACGGCGAGCCGGCGAGGGCTCGCGACGGCTCTCGGGGTCGACGAGGCGCAGCTCCCGGAGGAGTACGCCAAGCGGCTGAAGGAGCCGATCAAGCCCGTCGTCCTCGACCGCCCGCCCTTCGCGCTCGAGGTCAGGAGTGGTGATGCGGTAGACCTTGGCGCCCTGCCCATCCCGACGTATTTTCCTGGCGACGGCGGCCCCTACCTGACGGCGGGGCTTCTCACCGCGCGGGACCCTGCCACGGGAGTCTCCACCGCGGGCTTCCACCGGTTTCAGGTCAAGGGGCCGGACCGGCTCGGCGTGAGCCTCCACTCGCGCCGGCGCATGTACGAATTCCAGCAGCGGGCGGAGAAGGCCGGACGGAGCCTCGACTGCGCCATCGTCATCGGGCTCCATCCTGCCGTCGGGATGGGGTCGCTCTCTTATCCAGCGCCGGAGATCTCGAAGTTCGAGGTGGTCGGCGGGCTGTTCGGAGAGTCCATGCAGCTTCGGCGGGCGGAGACGGTCGACCTCGACGTCCCGGCCTGGGCCGAAATCGTGATTGAAGGCGAGATCCTGCCGGCCGCGCGCGAGCCCGAGGGCCCCTTCGGGGAGTTCACCGGCTACTTCTCGCGCCGGAGCACCGACAACATCTTCGTGGCGCGCGCCATCGTGCTGCGACAAGGCGCGTGGTTCCACTCGATCGCTTCCGGCCGGGCGCCCGACCACATCTTGCCGCTGGGTGTCCTGCGGGAGGCCGAGATCCGCAACTCGCTCCGCCGCGTGATCCCGGGAGTGCGCGCGGTACACGTGCCGGTGTCGGGCGGCGCGTCGTTCACCGCGTACGTATCGATCAAGCAGACGCGGCCCGGGGAGGCCAAGCACGCCATCTCCGTCGTCCTCGGGGTGGATCACTACCTCAAGCTCGTAGTCATCGTGGACGACGACATCGACGTGTTCGATGAATCCGACGTCCTGTGGGCGATGGCGACCCGGGTGCAGCCCGACCGTGACCTCGTCATCATCAGCGGCAGCCTCGGCGCGATCCTCGATCCTTCGGCGAGCCCCGAGGGGCTGACCGCAAAGCTCGGCATCGACGCCACGAGGGCCTTCGGCGAGGCCGGAGCGGAGAAGCTCGTCATGTCCGCCGAGGCGATGGCCTGGGCGCGCGCCCTGGTCGACCGGCTCTCGCGCGGCTAGCGCGCCTACGGCTTCAGGATCACGCGGGTGGCCGCCGTGCCCGTGCTCTTTCCCTGCCACTCGGCCATCTCGAAGGCCTTGTTGATGTCCTTGAGCGGGAAGCTGTGGGACACCAGCGACGTGAGCAGGTACTTCGCGTTCGTGCGCACCAGGAACTCCAGCGCGGCGGGGATGATCCAGGGATCGTAGTGGGTGACGCCCAGCCACTTGATCTGGTTGGTGATGACGAGCGTGGCGGGCAGCGTCACCGTCTGCGGCACGATGTTGCCGATGTCCACGTATTTGCCGTTGATCCTAACCATGTTGAGGCCTTCCAACGTGGCCGCGGCGATCCCGACCACTTCCACCACGATGTCGGCGCCGCGCCCGTCGGTGAGCTCCTTCACCCGCGCGATGCGCTTCTCCGGCGTCGGGTACTCGTTCATGTCGATGACATCGGTGGCGCCGCACTTCGTCGCCAGCGCCAGCCGCGGAGCCTGGCCGTCCACCGAGATCACGCGCGCGGCGCCTTTCTCGGCCGCCACCGCCGCCGCGTAGATCCCGAGCCCGCCCGCGCCCTGGATGACCACCACGTCGCCGAACTTCATCTCCGCCGACTCGAGCCCGTAGAGCACCTGGCAAAGCGCGCAGTTCACGGGCGGAATGGCGTCGTCGGGCAGCTCGTCCGGCACCTTGAACGCGTAATGACCGGGCGGGAGGTAGTAGTACTCCGCATAGCCGCCGTCACAGTAGGGGTACTCGTTCAGCGTGAACTGATTGCTCTTCCGCTGGCGATGCGGGCAGGCGTGGTGCTCGCCGCGCACGCACCAGTAGCAGCGGTTGCACGGATTGAAGAAGGGGAACGCGATGCGGTCGCCCTCCTTCAGCGGGCGGCGGAGGGAGTCGAACTGCACGCCCTTGCCCAGCGCCGCCACCACGCCGGTGAACTCGTGCCCGGGCACGCGGCGGATATCGGGGCCGGAATAATTCCCGTCATTCCGCCAGTAGTGCAAATCCGAGCCACAGATGGCGGCGGCGGTGTTCTTGACGAGGAGCCCGCCGGGCTCGACCTCGGGCGTGGGCAGGGTTTCCAGGGCGAGCGGCTTGCCCGGCTGGAGCAGAACGGCGGTGAGTCCCTTGGGCACGGTGATCTCCTTGTCGAGTGCAGACTCGCGGCTGGTCCGCGGCGGGCCCCACGGTAGCATCGGACGCGCCCGGCTCGCCAGCCTTCGGCGCGAGTGGAGGCTCCGGCTCCCCCGCCCGCGCCTTGACAGGGCGCGCCGGAAACACGTAGCGTCGGGCCCATGCCCGGGCCTCTGCAGGGCGTCCGTATCGTCGACGCCACCACCGTCGTGCTGGGTCCCCTCGCCACGCAGATGCTGGGCGACCTAGGCGCCGACATCGTCAAGGTCGAGCCGCCCGAGGGCGACACCACACGCAAGCTCGGCCCCACGCGCAACCCCGACATGGCCGCGTTCTACCTCGCATGCAACCGGAACAAGCGAAGCATCGTGCTGGACCTCAAGCAGCGCGGCCGGCCACGCGGCGCTGATCCGCCTGATCACGGGCGCGGACGTCTTCGTCCACAACTTCCGGCCCCAGGCGGCGGCGCGGCTCAAGGTCGAGTACGAGCGGGTGCGCGCGGTCAATCCCGGCATCGTCTACTGCGCGACGTACGGCTTCCGCGCCGCCGGCCCCTACGGCAACAAGCCCGTCTACGACGACATCATCCAGGCGGCGTCCGGCCTCGCGTCCCTCCAGGCCCCGCTGGTCGGCGATCCGCGCTACCTCCCTACCATCGTGGCCGACAAGACCAGCTCGATGGCGGTGGCCCATGCCCTCCTCGCCGCGCTCTACCACAAGGCGCGCACCGGCGAGGGCCAGGCCATCGAGGTGCCGATGTTCGAGACGGTGGTCGCGTGGATGATGGTCGAGCATCTCTACGGCGAGACGTTCCGGCCCGCCCTCGACACGCCCGGCTACAAACGCGTGCTCAACCGCTGGCGTCGCCCCTTCCCCACCAAGGATGGTTACCTCGCCATCATTCCCTACACCGACACGCACTGGCAGGCATTCTTCCGCGGCGCGGGCCGCGAGGACCTCCTCGCCGACCCGCGTTTCCAAACCCTGGCCTCGCGGCTCACCCACATCGAGCTCCTCTACGAGGAGCTGGGAAAGATCGCCGCCACCCGCACCAACGCGGAGTGGCTGACGCTGCTCGACGCCGCCAACGTGCCCGCCACCGTCGTCAACACGCTGGACTCGATCCTCACCGATCCGCAGCTCGAGGCCACCGGGTTCTGGAAGACCATCGAGCACCCTAGCGAGGGCCTGCTCCGCACCCCGGACATCCCTGCGACGTACAGCCGGACGCCCGGCGAGATCCGCCGCCATCAGCCGCGGCTCGGCGAGCACAGCGTGGAGATCCTGAAGGAAGCCGGGATGTCCGACGAGGAGATCCGCGCGATGCTCGCCGCCGGGGCGACCGCCCAGCCCTAGCCCGGCGCTGACGCGGTCACACGACGCCGAGGCCGTGTGCGGTGAGGCCGGCGCGCACGCCTTCCACTCCGCCCACGCGATACGCCGAGAGCCCGGCCTCACGGGCCCCGGCGACATACGTCGCGTCGTCGTCGAAATAGAGGATGGCGGCGGGCGTGACCTCCAGTCGTGCGGCCAGCCGGCGGAAGGCCTCCGGCTCAGGTTTGCTGCGCGCCAAGCTCGGCCGAGAAGATCGCCCGCGGGCCGAAGATCTCCGCGGCCACCGGAAACACCTCTGCGAGGTGGCGCTTCAGGAGCAGCGGATTGTTGGTGAACATGCCCACCGGCCGAACGGTGGCGAGTTGCCGCGCGAGCGCGAGCATCGCCAGATCGGGCTCGGTTGCCGCTTTCCTGGCCTCGACCCATTCGGCCGCGCTGAGGGGATACCCGAGCCGCTCGCCGAACCCCTTCAGGTAGTCGTCGGCCGAGACCAGGCCCCGCTCCGCCTCGTCCTCGAACCCGGAACCCCAGATCGCGGCGTGAATCGCGTCGGGGCTCCGCCCGCTCCACGACGCCAGCAGGGCCAGCCGGCGCTCCCTCCGGTGGTGCGAGAGGACGCCATCCATGTCGAACACGACAGCCTCGATCACGGATCAGGTTTTGATGGCGACCTCGCAACGGGCCTTGGCCCCGGCGAGGCGGCGCAGGTGCTCGAAGGCATTTTGCTTTCTACACTCGACACCCGAGAGGTCCACTCTCCACAGTACTCCTTCGGGCCTGCCGGATTTCAGGGAGGCCGGTCGCTAGGCGATTCGTAGCGCCCGTGCGAGACCGAAGTCAAGAGCGCCCCGTCGCCTGCTGCGGATCGAGCCAGTCACGGAGCCCGTCCGCGACCATGTTGAAGCCCAGGACCGCGGCCATGATGGCGAGACCCGGGAAGATCACCATCCAGGGCGCCTGGACCATGAAGCCGCGCCCGTCGGCGAGCATGAGACCGAGCGACGGCGTGGGCGGCCGCACCCCCACGCCGAGGAAGGACAGCGAGGCCTCCACCAGGATGGCGATGGCCATGAGCACCGAGGCCTGGACCAGCACCGGAGTCGCCGCATTGGGCAGGATGTGGCGCAGCACGAGTCGTGGCACCGGCGCGCCGAGGGCGCGGGCGCCGTCCACGTAGACCTCGACCTTGGCGGCGAGGACGGCGGCACGCACCACGCGCGCCACGATGGGCGTGTAGACGACGGCCAGCGAGGCGGCGACGAGGACGACGCCGGTGCCGAAGACGCTCATGAGGGCGATGGCGAGGAGGATGGCCGGGAAGGACATGAGCACGTCGAGCGGCCGCATGATGAGCTGATCCAGCACGCCCTCGGCATAGCCGGCGACCAGGCCGAGCGACACGCCGGCGGCCAGCGCCAGCGCCACCGAGACGATGGCCACACCGAGGGAGACGCGGTAGGCGTGGACGACCCGGCTCAGCATGCTCCGCCCGAGGTCGTCCATCCCGAAGGGCTGCCCGAGGGTGGGCGCGCGAAGGGCGTGGTCCTTGGCGATCTCCGTCGGGCTGCCCGGCACGATCCACGGCGCGAGGGCGGCGGCGAGGGCGAGCGCGCCGATGACGAGGACCCCGGCGAGGGTGATCCCGCGGTGCCGGGACGGGAACACGCGGCGGAGCGCGCCCGCCGTCACCGCCGTCGCACCCGCGGGTCGATGAGGCCGTAGAGGACGTCGGTGATCAGGTTGACCAGCATGAACATGGCGCCGATGACGAGCACCGTGCTCTGCACCACGGGATAGTTGCGCTCGAGCACGGCGTCGAGCGTCATGCGCCCGACCCCGGGGAGGGTGAAGATCATCTCGACCACGATGGCGCCGCCCAGCATGTACCCCACTTGCAGGCCGAGCACGGTGACGATGGGGATGGCGGCGTTCGGCAGGACGTGTCGGAAGAGGATGGCCCGCTCGCCGAGACCCTTGGCGCGGGCGTACTGCACGAAGCCGCGGTGCATGGTGTCGAGCACGGCGGCGCGGGTGAGCCGCCCGAGCACGGCGGCGCGGCTCACCGCGAGGGTGAGGGCGGGGAGCGCGAGGTGAACGAGATTGTCCGCGGGGCTCTCCGCGAAGGGCACCCAGCCGCCCGAGGGCATGAGCCCCGCGCCCAGGGAGAGCCCGAGGATGAGCATGATGCCCAGCCAGAAGTCCGGGATGGAGACGCCCACCAGCCCGACCGCGAGGGCGGCCCGGTCGGCGGCGCTGCCACGCCGGCCGCCGGCGAGAAGCCCCAGCGGCACGCCGATGAGGGCGGTGCAGGCGGCGGCGAGGAGCGTCAGCTCGAGCGTGACGGGGAGGCGGTCGAGGATCATCCGTCCGATGGGCTCGTTCTGGCGGAAGTCGAGGCCGAAGTCTCCGCGGGCCACGCCGCCGAGCCAGCGGAGGTACTGCTGCGCGACGGACTCGTCGAGGTGGAAGGCCTCGCGGAGGGCGCGGATCCCCTCCGGCGTCGCCTTGAAGCCCAGCACCACCACCGCGGGGTCGCCCGGCACCACCCGCATGAGCGCGAAGACGAGCACGCTCATGCCCAGCAGCAGCGGCACGGCCAGGGCGAGCCGTCGCGCCGCGTAGACGAGCATGGGCCGTGGTGATCAGCCCAGCCAGGTGTCCTCGAAGCGCAGCTCGAGGGAGGACAGCGGCACGGATCCCTGCACGTTGGGCTTCATCCAGTAGCGCTGGATTTCATTGCTGAAGATGACGAGCGAGCCCTCCTCCTGGAAGAAGCGCACGAGGTCCGGGATACATCCGCCTGCGCGCGACCTGGTTCGGGGTGGTGCGGAAGGCGTCGAGGCGCTTGTCCGCCTCCTCGGACTTGAAGCCGGTGAAATTCCAGCCCGAGGAGGAGTGCTGCATCGGGTAGTAGAACATGTCGGGGTCCACGGTGACGCTCCACCAGGCGCCGGCGATGTCGTACTTCTTGCCCACCAGCTCCTCGAAGTACTGGCCCGACTCGAGCGGCCGGACCTCCAGCGTGATCCCGACCTTCTTCAGCTGCTCGCGCAGAATCTCGCCCGTCTTCACCAGCACCGGCACCTGCGACTTCACGAGATAGGTAAGGGTGAGGCCGCCGCCCTTGCCCGCCTCCGCGAGGAGCTGCTTCGCCTTGGCCAAGTCGGGCCCGCCCTTGTGGACGTTCACGTTGGTCGCCCACGGGCTCGGTTCCGGCGTGGGCTCGGCGGTGACGGTGTGGGAGTCGTAGTAGACGAGCTTCACGATCTCGGAGCGGTCCAGCACCCAGGCGATGGCCTGGCGCAGCCGCTTGTCGTTCAGCGGGGGGCGGCTGGCGTTCAGCATGAGGAAGAAGGGGAAGTACGGCCGTCCGGGCGAGGCCTTCATGTCACGGGCCCTTTCCAGCTCGGCGATGCGCTGCGGCGGCACAGTCTGTATCCACTGGTAGCGCCCGGTCTGAAGCCCGGTGAGGCGCACGGTGTCGTCGGCGGGCGCGTAGAAGATCACGCGGTCGAGATAGGGCTTGCCGGGACGGAAGTACTTGTCCCAGCGCTCGAGCGTGATGTGGTCGTCCTTCACCCACTCCACGAACTTGAAGGGCCCGGTGCCCACGGGGAAGAGCTTGGGGTCCTTCTCGCCGATGGCCTTCTCGTTGACGATCTCGGTGGCCTGGGACAGGACGGCCAGGAAGGGCCCGTACGGACGGCTCAGGTTGAAGCGCACCTGATACTGGCCGATCGCCTCCACGCCCTCTACCGGCGAGAAGAACACACGCATGGGCAGCTTGTTCTTGGCGTCGAGGAGGCGGTTGAAGGTGAAGACCACGTCCTTGGCGGTGAAGGGCTCGCCGTTGTGGAAGGTGGCATTGTCCACCAGATCGAAGGTCCACGCTTTTTCGCCGTCCTGCTTCCAGGACTTCGCGAGCCCGGGGACGAACTGCCCGGCCTCGTCCACGTAGACCAGCTTGTTGTAGACGTTCTGGTAGACCTGGAGCGAGGAGTAGAGCTGGGCGAAGCCGGGATCCATGTTCACCGGCTTGTCCACGGTGGCGACGCGCAGGATGCCGCCGCGCTTGGGCTGGCCCTGCGCCCACGCCGCGCGCTGCACGCCGGGGCCGACGAGCGAGCCGAGTCCGGCGCCGGCGGCCAGCACACCGGTTTGCTTCAGCCACTCCCGCCGCGTGCTACCCGTCGAATCCGTCATGGCGATGTCTCCTTTTGGGCGAAGCCGTCTTTCATGACGAGGCGGACCCGGCGAAGCGCCTCGATGTCCGCCAGCGGATTGCCCTCGATCGCGATCAGATCGGCCCGCTTGCCCGGGGTGAGCGTCCCGAGGTCGCCGTCCACCCGGCACGCCTCGGCGCCGCCGCGGGTGCCCGCGATGAGCGCATCATGCGCCGACACGCCGAGCCGCACCAGCGTGGCCATCTCGAAGGCCATGAGCCCGTGCATGCTGTCCGTGCCCACGGCGATGCGGATGCCGGAGGCCAGATGCCGGGGGAAGTTCTCCGCGACGACACGCCGGGCCCACAGCACCTTGTCCATGATGGCGGAGTTCCGGCCGTCGCCCTGCTCGATGCCGGTGGGGTGCATGAATATCGAGAAGGTACAGACCAGCCGGACGTCGCGCTCCTTCATGAGCGCGATGTCGTCGTCGCTGGCGAGTACGCCATGCTCGATGGTGGATACGCCCTCCTCCACGGAGAGGCGCAGGCCCAGCCCGCCGTGGGCGTGGGCGGCGGCGTACTTGCCCACGCGGTGGGCCTCCTCCACCGCGGCGCGGATCTCCTCCCGGGAATAGACGCTCGCTTGGAGGGTGGTGTTCGACGAGCTCACGCCACCGGTGGCGAAGAGCTTCACGTGATCGGCCCCGTGCTGGAAGTTCTCGCGCACGCCGCGGCGGATCTCGTCCACGCCGTCGAAGGCAGTATGGGCGCGGCCGTGCCCGTTGCTGGCGGTGATGCCGCGGGTGGCGCAGAGGAGCCGCGGGCCGGGGATGACGCCGGCCTCGATGGCGTCACGCACCTGCACGTCGAGGAAGTTCTCCTCCGCCATGACGCGCATGGTGGTGGTGCCGGCGGCGAGGTCGCGGCGGAGGTTGGCGGTGGCGCGGAGCGCCTGGGGCACGGGGGCCTGGCGGAGCTGGCCGATCTGATCGCCGGCGCCGGGGACGATGGAGATATGGCTGTGGGCGTCCACGAAGCCGGGCATCACGAAGCGGTCGCCGAGCTCCAGGCGCTCGGCGCCGGCGGGGACGGGCGTCGTCGCGGCGGGCCCCGCGGCGGCGATGCGGCCGTCTTCCACGAGAAGCATCGCGTCGCGCGTCGGCGCGGCGCCGGTGCCGTCGAAGAGGGTGCCGCAGCGGATGGCGCGCACGGTGCTCATGGCGATGGGCGCCCTACGCCCCCGCGGCGGAGGCGCCGTAGTCGCGCCGCGCCGCCTCCGATGAGACGTAGCCCTCGCGTACGTCGCGGCGGACCGCCTCGGGATCGCGCTCGGCGGGCGGGCCGTAGCCGCCGCCCCCGCCCGTCATGATGCGCACGCGCTCGCCCGCCTCGATGGGATGCTGGGTGGCCTTGCGCACGTGGCGGATGGCGCCGTCGGGCGCGGTGATCTCCACGCCGTTCACGGCACCCTCGCGCCCCCCGCGGAGACCCCAGGGCGGCGTCACCTTGCGCTCCAGGCTGAAGGTGATGAAGGCGGGGGTGAGAAACTCGTACACGCGCTCGATCCCGAGCCCGCCGCGATGGCGGCCGGCGCCGCCCGAGTCGGGACGGAGCGAGTAGCGGAGGATGCGGATGGCGCCGTTGCGCGACTCCACGACCTCGACGGGATTGTTGCGGGCGGTGGAGCCCGCGAAGATGATCATCCCCGACTCGCCATCGTAGGTGGGACGGGCGCCGGTGCCGCCGGCGTTGAGGTCGCCCTGGATGAAGAGCCGCCCCGTCTCGGGATGCGTGCCGAAGGCGATGGTCGGCATCTGGTCGCCGTAGGAGCCGGCGGGAATCTGCCCGCGCATGCCTTCCGACAGGGCGCGCAGGCCGAGGTCGATGAGCAGGTTGATGGGGACGTAGTAGCGCGCGGTGGGAGCGGGCTCCTGAGCCGCCAGCACCGAGCCCGGCGGGATCAGGACGGTGAGCGGGCGGAAGCAGCCCTCGTCCACCGGGGTCAGGGGCGTGGTCAGGCACTTGATGAGGAGCCGGCACGCGCTGATGGTGATGGCGTCGCCGCAGTTGAAGGGCCCCACCACCTGCGGGCTCGAGCCCGTGAAGTCCACCGTCATGCCGCCCTCGTCCACCGTGATCGCCATCTCGACGCGCACCGGCTGGTCGAGGCTGATGCCGTCGTTGTCGAAGTGGCCGATCGCCTGATAGCGGCCCCGGGGAATGCGTGCCAGCTCGGCGCGGGTGCGACGCTCCGACTGCTCCATGTAGACGCGCGTGGACTCGAGCACGGTATCGCGCCCGTACTTGGCGAGGATTTCGCGGAAGTAGGACTCGCCGGCGCGGCAGACGGCGATCATGGCCTGGATGTCCTTGAGGGTGCCGCTCTCCGTGCGGATGTTCCCACGGATCACCCGCATGACCTCGTCGTTGAGGTCCCCACGGCTGAACAGACGCACGGACTGAAAACGTAGGCCTTCCTGGCGGAACTCGCGCGAGCCCACCTGCATGCTACTGGGCACGGGCCCGCCCACGTCGCTCCAGTGCGCCTTCACCGAGACGAAGCCGGTGAGCAGGCCCTCCCAGAACACGGGGGCGTACATGGCGACGTCGTTGAGGTGATTGCCGTTCCCCGCGTACGGGTCGTTATGGATGAAGATGTCGCCTTCGCGGAAGGCCTCGATACCCCGGTCGCGCACCGTCGCCTCGATGGGGAAGCCGAGGTGACCCTGGAAGACGGGCAGGCCGATGCCCTGGGCGATCATCTGCACGTCGGGGTCGAAGATGGCGCAGCCGAAGTCGAGGCTCTCGCTGATGATGTGGTTGTAGGCGGTCTTGATCATGGTGATGCGCATGCGCTCGGCGGCGGCATTGAGGGCGGCGCGCACCACCTCCACGGTCACGGCATCGAGTGGCAGATTACCCATCTCAGGCCCCCTTGGCGACGTCGATGACGAGACAGGCGTTGGCCTCGACGCGGAGGGCGTCGCCCGGCTCGAGCATGGTGGTGGTGCCGGCCTCCTCGATGGCGGCGGGACCCGCGACGGTGTCGCCGGCCCGGAGCCGCTCCCGCTCGACCACGCGATACTCGAGGACGTCGCGGGCCAGGGTGGAGTAGATCTTGCGCGTCTCGAAGGCGGGCCCCCGCCCGCCCGACTTCTCGAGCGTGGGCAGCCGGGGCCGCTCGAGGGGATAGACTACCGCGAGTCGGAGGTTCAGGAGCTGCACCTCCACCTCCGGCGCGGCATAGCCGTAGGCGCGCTGATGGGCGGCATCGAAGCGGGACCGGAGCGAGGCCCAGTCGGCGAGCGTCTCCACCTCCACGGTGACGGTGTGCTCTTGGCCGAGATAGCGGAGGTCGGCGGCCCGATGCCGCGTGGCCGCGCCCACCGCGGGCAGGATGGACTCGATCTCGCGCTCCATCTCGCCGTAGCGGACGTCCGCCCAGGCCGCGTCGGTGCGCTCGAGCGGCTCGAGGACGGTGCGGACGAGGTCGTGGCGGAGGTCGGTGGCGAGCATGCCACAGGCCGAGAAGGTGGAGGGGGAGGGCGGAATGATGACGCGCGGGATGCCCAGCTCGCGGGCGATGGCCACCGCGTGGAGCGGGCCGCCGCCGCCGTAGGCCACCAAGGTGTAGTCGCGCGGATCGAGGCCACGCTCGGTGGTGATGCTGCGCACCGCGAGGGCCATCTTCACGTCGGCGAGCCGCACCACGCCCGCCGCCGCGGTGTCGCGTGCGAGCCCCAGCGGGAGGCCGAGCTTCTCCTCGATGGCGCGGTTGGCCGCGGCAAGGTCGAGCGGCATGGTGCCGCCGAGGAAGCGGCCGGCGGCGATGCGGCCGAGCACGAGATTGGCGTCCGTCACCGTGGGCTCGTCGCCCCCGCGCGCGTAGCAGACGGCGCCGGGATCGGCGCCCGCGCTCTGCGGTCCCAGGGTGAGCGCCCCTCCCGCGTCGATCCAGGCGATGGTGCCGCCGCCCGCGCTCACCTCGGTGATGTCGATGACGGGGATGCGCAACGGGTGCCCGTCCACGTGGTACTCGTCCGTAGTCTGGACGAGGCCCTTCTCGACGATGGCACACTTCGCGGTGGTGCCGCCCATGTCGAAGGAGATGAGCCGGTCCGCCCCCAGCGCCCGCGCCAGGCTCGCGCAGCCGATGGCGCCGGCGGCCGGACCCGACTCGATGGTGTGCACCGGTCTGGAGGCGGCCGCCTCCAGCGAGCAGGCGCCGCCGTTCGACTGGGTGATGAGGAGTTGACCCCTGAAGCCACGTCCGGCAAGACCTTGCTCGAAGGCCCCGAGGTAGCGATCCATGATGGGTTGAACATAGGCGTTCACCACGGTGGTGCTGGTTCGCTCGTACTCGCGCCACTCCTGGGTGATGCGGTGCGAGACGGAGATGGCGGCGGCGGGCAGGACCTCGGCCACCAGCTCGGCGGCGCGCCGCTCGTGCTCGGGGTTGCGGAACGAGAAGAGGAAGCAGACCGCCACCGACTCCACGCCCTCGGCGGCCAGTCGCCGGGCGGCTTCGCGGACGGCCGCCTCGTCGAGAGGAACGAGGACCTCCCCCCGCGCGGTCAGGCGCTCCGGCACCTCGAGACAGCGGCCGCGAGGCACCAGGGGCGTCGGCCGGCGGTACAGCACGTCGTACATGCGGAGGAAGTTGCCGCGGCCGATCTCCAGCACATCCCGGAAGCCATCGGTGGTGACCAGCCCGGTCCGGGCGCCCTTGCGCTCGAGGAGGGCGTTGATGCCGATGGTTGTCCCGTGGATGACGAGCCGGCAGTCGGCCAGGCGGACGCCGGCCTGGTCCACGCAGCGGAGGATGCCCTCGAGGAGGTTCTTGGGGGTGGAGAGCGCCTTGGTATCGACCATCGCCCCGGTCGCCTCGTCGAGAGCGACCAGGTCAGTGAAGGTGCCGCCGATGTCGATGCCGATTCGGAGAGCCACTTTCCGCGGAGTATAGGGCGCGCGGGGAGACGCCGCAAGCGCGTCAGGGTGGCGTGGGTGCGCGCGCGATTGTGACGCGGGGGCTCGCGGGGAGCTGATCGGGCGCCGCGCCGGATCGGGCCTTCACGCCGGCCCACGCCCTCTGAGGGGCAACCGCGGCACCGGGATCGGCTCGCCGCGCTCCACGCGCCGGGCGAGCAAGGCCTCGCGCTCTTGCTCCAGCCGCTCGATGGCCTCCACCGCCGACTCCGCCTCCGCCGCGCAGCCCGGCAACTCGGGGTATGTGGCGCGACGCCACCAGAGGCCCCCCCGCTCGACGGTCTCGACCACGAGGAGATAGGGAATTTTCTTGTAGTAGGCGAGGTCGGCGGGACGCGGGTCGGACCCCTCCATCAAGCGCCGGCGGCCTCCGTCAAGCGGCGGCGGCCTCTATCAGACAAACGGCACCCACGCGATCGGGACGCCCGCGTCGGACTGCCGCGCCTTCTCGGTGGCGGCAAGCCAGCTCTCGCCCTCGGGCAGGATCACGGAGGCTGGCCGCACGCGGTAGAGAGAGGCGTCGTCCACGTTGGCGGGCACGGCGCCGTGGTCGCGGAACGCCTTGGCCGCCTCGAGGAGAAGGCGCCGCGCGAAGATGACCATGGCGTCGGTGGTGCCGAGATGCTCCTGGGTGCGGTCGTAGATCGGACCCATCGTCTCGGTCATCGCGCGGTCTTGAAGGTTGCCGAGGAACGGGATGCCGAGGTTGAGCTCGGTGCGCTGCAGCTCGTGGTCCAGCAGGTAGTCGTTGTGGAGGTTCGCCTTGGTGTAGAAGCGCCGGCGCGGGTCGCTGCCGCTGTCCACATAGCCGCCCCATGTACGGAAGGGATCGCGCATCTGCCGGCGCTCCTCCTCCGTCACCGGTCGGTCGAGGCGGCCGCGCATCACGAACTGGAGATTCCGCTGGTCGTCCAGCGGCACCCAGGCGCGCGCCGAGACCACGTGGGGATCGCTGGCCGCGATCATCGTGAAGAAGGGCAGGATGAACTGGGTGATGCGATGCCAGTAGAGTCCGTCGGTGTCGCCGCGCCGGCGCGCCGAGTAGCAGGCCCCGTAGTCCGTGCCAAGCACCTCGAGGCGAGGCCGCTTGTCCCGGTGGAAGGTGCCGCGCTGCGGGCTATCCGCGCGAAGCTTGCCATGCACCCAGTCGATGTGGGCCGAGTCGATGTCGCCCTCGAGGGCCTGCATCCAGTTGCATTCTTCCAGCATCATCAGCGGCGGGTAGACCTGCTCGGCGGGCAGCGTGTTGATCTCGAACGTCGGGAACGGGGGCGCCGCCTGGCGCGGCCCCATGTACGTCCAGATCACGCCGTTGACGTCGAGGCACGGATACGCGCGGGCGCGCACCTTGTCCTTGAAGGTGCTGTCCTCCGGCTCGCTCGGCATGTCCACGCAGCGCCCGCTCACGTCCCACTTCCACCCGTGGTACGCGCAGCGAAGCCCGCACTCCTCGTTGCGCCCGAAGAAGAGCGAGGCGCCGCGGTGCGGGCAGTTGGCGGCGAGGAGGCCGACCTCGCCCCGCGTGTCGCGGAAGGCCACGAGGTCCTCGCCCATCAGCCGGACCTTCTTGGGCGGACCGTCGGGCGCTGGCAGTTCGGTGGCGGGCAGCGCGGGCATCCAGTACTGCCGCAGCAGGTCGCCCATCGGGGTGCCGCGGCCCACCCGGCAGAGGAGGTCGTTGTCCTCTTTCGAGAGCATGGTGTCTCCCTTCAGTCCCACACGGCGAAGGCCATCCCGCAGCCGGTGCCGGCCTCGGAGCGATAGCACGGCACGTAGTCCAGCAGGCGCATCGAGAGCCCCTCGAGGGCGCCCGCGGCCGCGATCCAGTTGCGGATCTCGGAGTTGCCGGAGTTCAGCCGGTCCAGGGGCAGGGCGGCCACCGCGTCCGCGTCCCGCTTCGCGAGGATGTCGAGCACGTGGCGATCCAGCGCTTCGTCCACAACGAAGTGGCTGAGGCCGCCCGAGCCGAGGACACCCACGCGCTGCGCCTCCGGCCAGGCCTCGATGGCCCCGCGCAGGGCGCGGCCAAGCTGATAGCAGCGCCTCGGCGTGGGCTGATTGGGTGGGTAGTAGGTGTTCAGAAGTACCGGCACGATCGGCACGACCTTGTCGCCCATCAATCGCTGATGCACGAAGCTCCACGCGTGGCCGAAGGGCGCGTGCCTCGGCTGCACCCGGATGTGGGCGACGTCGAAGCCATGCTCGCGCGTGAGGGACTCGATGAGGTGACGGCCCAGCGCCGCGCTCACGGGGAAGGCGCGGTTCGCGCCGTCGCCGTAGTAGCCCCAGTAGCCCAGGCGTAGCGACGGCGCCATGCGCTCCACCGGCGGCGGCAGGCTTTCCACCGAATCGCCCCAGTAGATGCAGAGCGCGGGCTGGCTGTCGACGCTGAACCACTCGCCCTGGTCGTCGCCGATGATCACCAGCGCATCGAGGGCGGCCTCCGCGAGCACGGCGCTGAGGGCGGCGAGCGCGGCCTGATTGGCCGCGTGGCGCGCGGCGGTCACGCTGGGCGCGAGCTCGGGGGCGACCCGCACGGCGTTGTCCCGCGCGAGCGCCGCGAAGTCCGGCACCCGCGCCTGGTCGCGCTCGCGATGCCCCGCGAAGGCTTCGTGGGGCGTGCTGAGCATGGGGCTGTGCGAGGTGCCGATGCCGAGGACGATATCCGCCATTGCCGCCTCCGCCCGTCCGGGTGGCCCGATGCTAGCACATCGGCTGTCGGGCGCGCGGTACCCCCGCCTTGCTCCGCGTGGCCGGTCAGAGTAGAAACGGGGAATGCATCGCGAGGGATCGTCGCTCCGGCTGGGCGGAGATGGGCCCGATGTGACACTCACGGTGGTGTCGCCGCGCATCGTCCGGGTGAGGCTCGAGACCGATGGCGCGGCGACGACGCCGTCCTACGTCGCCGCGCGCGAGGGGGCCGACGCACCGTTCGACGTGGTGCCGGGCGAGCCCGCTCGCCTGGTGACGCCGCATATGCAGATCGAGATCTCGACGCGGCCGCTCCGGCTCGCCTTGCTCGACGCGCGCGGGGAGTGGGTGCTCCGGGAGCCGCCCGACGGCGGCATGGCCGAGACCGTGGACGCGAGCGGCCGGCGCCGTGTGCGCGTCAGCTTCACGTTTTCCGGCGAGCAGCATTTCTACGGGCTGGGACAGGGGGGCGGCGAGCTCGACCGCCTCGGCGTGACCCGCCAGCTCTGGAACAGCCACCTGGGCCACGGGCCCGGCTCGGACATGGGCGTCCCGCTCCTCGTCTCCACGCGCGGCTACGCGCTGTTCTTCGACAATCCCGGCGACGCGACCCTCGCGGTCGGACGCTCGGACAACGGGGTACGTATCGCGTACACCGCGGAGGCAGGTGCGCTCACCTGGTACGTCGTCATGGGGGACGACATCCGTGGGGTGATGCGGGAGATCGCGGACTTGCTCGGGCGCCCGACGCTGCCGCCGCGCTGGGCGCTGGGCTTCCTCCAGTCGACCCGCCATTTCGACGACACCGCCGAACTGCGCCAGCTTCCTCGGACCATTCGCGAGAAGCGCATCCCGTGCGACGCCCTCATATATCTCTCGAGCTACGGCGAGGCGCTCGGCTGGAACCGCGGCGTGGGCCACCTCGAGTTCCAGCCCGCGCTCTGGAAGGATCCCGCCGCGCTGCTCGGCGAGGCGCGCGCGCAGCACTTCGAGGTCATCACCCACGAGTACCCGGTGCTGCACGAGGAGTCCCCCATCTTCGCCGAGGCGGAATCGCGCGGCTATCTCGTGGACGCGGGCTACGAGCGCGGCGGCGGGGCCGGCGCCAACTATCGCGAGGGCCAGCGCTACCTCGACTTCTCCGACCCAGCGGTCGGCGCCTGGTGGTGGGCGGCGCATCCGAGCTGGTCGGGCTCGGCGTGGCGGGCTGGTGGCTGGACGGCGGCGAGGGCCCGCCCGCGGCGGCGACCCTGCGCGCCGGCGACGGCACGCCTCCTCCACAACATCTACGATCGCTTCCGCCACGAGGCGTTCGCCGCCGGCGAGGCGGCTGACCGGCCGCAGCAGCGGGTCTTCCTGCTCTGCCGCTCGGGCGCCGCCGGCATGCAGCGCTTCGGCGCGACGATCTGGACCGGTGACGTCAACAACGACTTCCGGACGCTGGAGGCGCAGATCCCCCTGGGGCTCAACACCGGCATGTCCGGGGTGCCGTACTGGGGCACTGACGTGGGTGGGTTCTTTCACTCCGTGCCTGCGACCGGCGAGCTCTACGCGCGCTGGTTCCAGCTCGGCGCCTTTAGCCCGATCTTCCGCTCGCACGGCTGGGTGTGGCGCGAGCACGTGCCATGGGCCCACGGCCCGCGCGTCGAGGCATCTGCCGTGCCTATGCGGAGCTGCGATACCGCCTGCTGCCATACACGTACACGCTGGCGTGGCAGGCCCACGAGGACGGCCTACCCCTCATGCGTCCGCTCGTTCTGAACTACCCGGACGACCCGCGCGTGTGGACGCTCGGGCACAGTTCCTCTGGGGCGACGATCTGCTCGTGGCCCCGGTGACCCGTGAAGGCGCGACGACGTGGGCAGTCTATCTCCCGGCCGGCGTCTGGTACGACTTCTGGACGGGCGCGCGTCACGCGGGCCCCGGCGGCATCACGGTGGAGGCGCCGCTCGAGCGGCTCCCGCTCTTCGTCCGGGCCGGCGCCATCATTCCCATGGGGCCCGTGATGCAGCATTCCGGCGAGCGTCCGCTGGACGAGCTGACGCTACGCGATCATCCCGAGGGGACGATCGCGCTTCGACGCTCTACGAGGACGACGGCCGCACCCAGGGCTACCGCGAGGGGCGATACGCGCGGATCCGCTTCGAGTGCGTAGCCGCGCCGGACGGCGTAACGGTGCGCATCGGCGCCGCCACCGGCGACGCGACCGTGGTGCCGGCGCGGCGCCGCTATCACCTGGAGATGGGCGGGCCGGCGCCGCGCGCGGTCATGGTCGACGGCCACGGCGAGCTGCCGCGGCGCGAGGGGCCGGAGGCGACGGGCGCGGGCTGGTGGGTGGACCCCCGCGGCTTCACCGGCGTCCGCCTCCCCGACCAGCCCGCTCCCCTGACGGTGACGGCTCAGGACTTGAAGTACCAGGTCTCCGTGTGTGCGACGTGGGGGTTGTCGCTCACCGCGCTGTTCCAGAGCCGCTCGGGGATATTGCCCATGTTGGTCTTGATGACGCGCACCCCTTGCGAGGCGGGTGAGTTCGAGACCACCGGAATCATCCACAACTCGTCGAGGGCGATCTTCCACACGTCCTTCGCCATCTCGACGCGCTCGGCGTCCTTCACGCTGAGGGACTTCCGGTACTTGTCCATCAGCTCCCGCATCCGCGGCGGCGGGGTCTTGCCCTTGGCCCCGGCCGAGGAGTACCAGACGCCGTAGAGCGGGCCCAGGGGAACCCCCAGCTCGGCGGGAAAGATCGACGGGGCTGTGCCCGTAGATGTTGTCGGCGCCCCACTGGGTCTCGAAGTAGATCTGATGCTCATTGCTCTGCATCCGCGCCGTCGCCGCCCCGCGCTCCAGCTCCTGGACTTCGCCGCGGATGCCGATGCGCTTCCAGTGCTCCACCACCATCTCGGCGATCTGACTGAAGGGGAGGAAGCCCACGTAGGTGGTGAGGGACAGGCGTAGCCGGCCCCCGCCGTCCAGACGCAGGCGATAGCCTTCGCGCATCTTTCTTGGTGAGCCCGAGCTTGTCGAGCATCTCGTTGGCCTTCTTGACGTCGAGACCGGTGTGCAGGGTCTTCCACTCCGGGCCGGGGAAGTAGAGCGTCCGCTCGCCGGGCGCTGCCGAGCCGGTCTGGCCGAGCCCCAGGAGGAAGGTCTCGTTGATCTGCGCGCGGTCGATGCCGTGGGACAGCGCGATCCGGAACTCACGGGTGCTGAGCCACTTGGCGATCTCGGCGTCCCGCTCGTAGGACTGGTTGCAGAAGAGGCCAACGTCGGCGCCCTGGTCGGAGGGATCGAGATACACGCGGTAGCCGCCCTTCTGCTGGTTCTCCAGCAGGACGGGGAGCTTGCCGATGTCGATATGGCGCGCCTGGGAATCGTACTCGCCGGCGATGGCGCGCAGGTTGATGACCTCCAGGCTCTCGCCCAGCGTCATGCGGATCCGGTCGATGTACGGGAGCTGGTTCCCGTCGGTGTCCACCCAGACGCTGTAGGGATTCCGCTCGAGCACCCAGCTGGGGGTGGTGATGGGCGAGGTGGTCTTCCACGGCGTGACCACCGGGAGATCCGCGTTCCGGCAGGCATCGTTGCGGTTCTTGAACAGCGTGACCCAGCTGTCCACGCTCACCTCGGTCGCCTTCTTGTTGAGCTCGTCCTGGGACGTGTACTTCGGGAGGAACTGCTTGAGGTAGTGGGCCGGGGCGAAGCCGCCCAGCGCCGAGCGCCCGAAGCGGGCGTGGTGTCCGATGCCCCAAACGGAGGCGAGCACGATGGGCAGCGCGTAGTACGGCTCGGCCGAGACGAAGCGGACGGTGCTCGAGTCCGCTTTTTCCATCACCAGGGGCTTACCCTCCACCATCATCACGGACAAGGGCGTGGGCACCAGATCCTTGTTCAGGTACACGTCCTGGTACCAGAAGATGAAGTCGTCCGCGGTGAAGGGCTGGCCGTCGCTCCACCGCATGCCCCGGCGCAGGAGCAAGGTGGTGACTTTGCCGTCCGGGCTCACCTCCCAGCCGCGCGCGATGTTGGGGACAAGCTTGGTGCCGGTGTAGTCGTAGTAGAGGAGCTTGTCGTTCTGGGCCACGCGGTGGCCGTTGGAGGTGTCGAAGGGGCCGGTGAAGCCCCGGCGCCAGGTGCCCCCGTACTTGCCGATTTCGCGCAGCGGCTTGACCACGAGCGGATCCTGCCCGATGCGCTGCTGCACGGGCGGCAGCTTGCCCGCCTTGACCAGCTCGGCGAGCTGCGGGGCTTCCTTGAAGGTCTTCGGAAAGCGCGCGGGGTCGGTGATGACCTCGGGTCCCTCGAGCTTGCCGATGAGGTTGGCGCCCAACTTCATCGGCGTCTGCGCCTCGCCCGGGGAGCCGAAGGCGAGAGTGCCCTGCGCCGCCGCCGTGAGGAGACCGAGCCGCAGCAGATCCCGCCGCGTCAGGCTCAGGGCCTCGTCCTCGGGCGCTCGCTCCACTTCGTCATGGTCGCTCATGACTGACCTCCTCGTCGGGGTTGGAGTATCCCGCGGTGAGCCTAGGTTCCGGAACGCAAGCCTCCCTACTCGATCAACCCTACCCGACCCCGACCTCCGCGGCCAGCGTCTCGGACGTATCTGCCGCGCGACGTCGCCGAGAGGATCGCCTACAAGAACGCGGAGCGGCTCTTCCCCTAGATTCCGCCGCACGCGGGCCCAGTGACTCGCCACGCGCCTCGCCCCTGTGTATCCTGTTCGAAGACCATCCCGCCGAAAGGGATACGATACGTGAACCGGGGCGCGGCCCTGCAATCCGAGAGTCACGCGGGACCCCGCCAGCTACCTTAGGAGAGCGCCATGGGATTCTTCAGCGATATCTTGAGCAAACTGGGCATCGGCAGCGCGTCCGCGGCGGCCGGCGCACAACCGACCCGCCTCCAGCCACTTGCGGCGCCGGCGCCGTGCGTCCGACGGACCGATGTCGTCGCGCAATTCGGAGCGCGCGCCGATCCACAGAAGTTCACTGAACGGACGTCCATCGTCGACCATGCTGGAGCTCCTCGAGATCGAGAGCAGCTCCGCGGCGCGCAAGGCACAGCGCTACCGAGCTGGCCTGCCACGGGCGGAGCTGATGAACATTCGGCGACTGGATGAACATGTGGCTGCACAAGACCGTCCTGGCGACGCAAAGCGCCGCCAATGGCGGCAATGTTCCCCGGGAGCTGCTCGACTAGCCGCCGCCTCGCCGTCCTATCCCACCCCGACCTCCGCGGCCAGCGTCAAGAGCTGCCGCCGGGTCCACGTCGGGGAAGCCGCCGCCCCAGCTCCTGTCTGACGAGCTGGACGGCGTTCGTCGAGCTTTCCGGCGCGCAGTGAGATGTGAAGCAGCGGCATCGGGGATCCTTTCCGTTCTGGCCTGGCCAAACATTAATGCCGCTAGACTATTCTGGCAAGCTATGGAAAATTCGGGGCGTCCCCTCTCGGAGCCGCCCCGCCCTTGCGAACGGAGTGTCCACAAACTAAGCTGAGACAGCGCTCTGTTGAGGAGGCCGGCGATGGACTGCCCGCGCTGTCGGACCGCGAATAGCGAGGGATCCCGATTCTGTGGGAACTGCGGCAGCTCACTCACCGCGGTCTGCCCCTCCTGCGGCTCGTCGACCCTTCGCGGCGCCCGCTTCTGCGGAGAATGCGGAAAGCCGGCCCCCCCGGCGCACATTGCCGCCGGCCCGCCGCCGCACTTGGCCGCTCTGCTCCCACACTGGCGGACCTCCCTTGAGGGCGAGCGGAAGCTCGTCACGGTCATGTTCGCCGATATCAAGGGCTCGCTCGAGATGTTGAGCGCGCGCGACCCCGAGGAGGCGGTGGCGCTCCTCGATCCCGTCATCGGGCACATGAAGGCCGCCGTGCACCGCTACGAGGGAACGGTCAATCAAATCATGGGAGACGGCATCATGGCGCTGTTTGGCGCCCCCGCCGCCCACGAAGACCATGCGGCACGCGCCTGCTACGCCGCCCTGGCCATGCAGGAGAGTATCCGCGCCCTCGCCCGCGATCTTCAGCGCAACCGGGGCCCCTCAGTCGAGATCCGCGTCGGGCTGAACTCGGGAGTGGTGGTGATTCGCGCGATCGACAACGATCTCCACATGGATCTCTCCGCGATCGGAGAGACGACCCACCTGGCCGCCCGGATGGAGGAGATGGCGCCTCCAGGCTCCATCTGGCTCACGCGCGCCACCCTCACGCTGGCCGAGCCCCTGGTGGAGACGAAGCTTCTCGGGGCGCGGGCCGTGCGCGGGCGCCCCGCCCCGGTCGAGGTGTTCGAACTCGTCGGCGCCCGCGCCATGCGGCGCATCGAGGTGGCGGCGCTGCGCGGCCTCACTCGATTCGTGGGACGCGAGAGGGAGATGAACGAGCTCTCGCGCATCCACCAGCGGATGCTCGCAGGGCAGGGCCGCGTCACCGCCGTGGTCGGTGAACTCGGCATCGGCAAATCACGGCTGTTGCTCGAGTTCGTCCACGCCCCGACGATATCCGGATGCCTCGTGTTCGAAACCGGCACTGTCTCCTACGGCCAGAGCACTCCGTACTTTTCCGTGCTGAAGCTGCTCCGGCAGCATCTCGTGCTGAAGGACGGTGAGCCGGTGGAAGCGGTCCGGGAAAAGATCACGAGCACCCTGTCCCACCTCGGCCTCGACCAGGCGGCGGCACCGCTCCAGGCTCTTCTCGGCGTTCTCCCCGAAGACAACGCCTTCGCCACGTACGATCCGCTGCGGAGGCGAGAGCTGACCCTGGAGGCCCTGCGATCCCTGGTGCTGCGACTGTGCGCGGTCGAGCCCGTGCTGCTCGTCGTCGAGGATCTTCAGTGGATCGACGCGGAGACCCAGGAGCTGCTCGACCGCCTCGTGCAGAGCATCCCCTCGTCCCGGCTCCATCTGCTCGTCAACTATCGGGGGGAGTATCACCACGACTGGGGTGGCATGAGCTGCTACAACCAGGTGCGGCTCGACCCGCTCTCACCCGAGGCCGTGGACACGCTGCTCGGCGTGATGCTCGGGGACGCTCCCGAGGTCGAGCCCGTCAAGCGTTTGCTCATCGAACGGACGGACGGCAACCCCTTCTTCCTCGAGGAGAGTGTCCGCGCCCTCGTCGACAGCGGCTCGCTGGTCGGCGAGCCGGGCCACTATCGGACCACCGGCGTGGTGGAGCCGCACGTTCCCGCCACGGTCGAGGGCGTCATCGCCTCCCGCCTCGACAAGCTCCCGCGGGCCCAAAAGCACCTACTGCAGTGCGCGTCGGTGATCGGGCGCGAGGTGCCGCTCGACCTCCTCGAGACACTGGCGAGACTGACGAAGACCGACCTTTCGACTGCCCTGCACCACCTCCAGGAAGCCGAGTTCCTGTTCGAGCGTGTCACCGCGCGGAGCCCGGAGTTCTCGTTCAAGCACTCGCTGACGCACGAGGTCGCGTACCGGTCCCTCCTGCACGAGCAGGCAAAGGTGCTGCACGGGGCGACGCTGGCGGCGATCGAGCGGCTACACGCCGACGCCCTGCCCCTTCACCTGGATGCGCTCGTGCATCACGCGCTGGGCGGGGAGGTCTGGCCCAAGGCCATCGACTATCTGCGCCAGGCCGGCGCCGCGGCATTCGCGCGTGGCTCCGTCGCCGAGAGCCTGGCCCGCTACGAGCAGGCGTTGACGCTCCTGGAGCACCTCGACTCGAGCCGGGAGAACATCGGGCGCGCGATCGACGTCCGCCTGGACCTGCACGTCCCCCTGGTCGTCCTCGGACAAGTCGCCCGTCTCATCAATCTCCACGAGGAATCGGAGCGCCTGGCCCGCGATCTGGGCGATTCGCCGCGGCTGGCCCGGCTGCTCTACCGTATGAGCCAGTACGCCTGGATCCAGGGCCGCTTCAAGGACGGCCTCGAGCGCGCCGGGCAGGCGCTGGAGATCGCCACGAGCATCGACGACGCGGAAGTCCGGGTGCTCGCAACCTACGCGCTCGGGCTGAACCAGTGCCTGCTGGGCGCCCACCGAGAGGCCATCGCGCTTTTCGGGCGCGTGCTCGACGGTCCCGACACCCAGATCGCGCGCCGCGCGCTCGCGGTCACCGTGCCTGCGTACATCGGGGCGGCGTGCTGGCTCGGCTACTCGCTGACGCTCGTGGGCGAGATCGATCGCGCCCTGGACAGCACCGATCGGGCGGCGCAGGCGGCCGACGAGAGCGACCATCCGCAGGCCCAGGCGATCGCGTACACCATGCGCGCGATCCCGATGCTCTACCAGGGGCGGACGGACACCGCGGTCGCGCTATGCGAGCGGGCGCTGGCGCTCTGCGAGTCGAAGGCGCTGCTCATCTGGCTGCCGGCGGCGGCGGGCACCCTCGGCTGGGCCCTCGCGCTGACCGGGCGCGGCGAGGAGGGCGCGGCGCACCTGGAGCGCGCGGTCTCGTCGATGGAGGCCACGGGCGTCAAGGGAAACCTCTCCCACATGTACATCTGGTGGGCGGACGCGCTCCTGAGCGCGGGACGCCTCGACGAGGCCGCGCGCGCCGCGGGGCAGGGTTTCGACCTGGCGCTACGCCAGGGGGAGCGAGCCCAGGAAGCCGATGCGCTCCACACGCAGGCCTGCATCTCCGCCGCGCGCGACGGGGGAGGCGTGCGCGCGGTCGAGTACTACCAGCGTGCCCTCGAGGTGGCCTCGCACCTCGACATGCTGCCGCTGGCCGGCCGTTGCCATCTGGGTCTCGGGCGTGTCTACGCGGCGGCCGGAGAGAAATCGCTGGCGCGGACGCACTTCGACCAAGCTACCGACTACTTCAGCCGCCTGGGCCTTCACTTCTGGCTGGCGGAAGCAGCGGCCGCTTCCGGCGGCCTGGACCTCGGGACGTAGTCCGAGTCGCCCGTCACGCGATGCACGCGAATCAGCCGCTGCTCCTTCTGCTCCTTCACGCGGTAGTACTTGTACGGCGTCGGCCAGACGAAGACGAGGAACAGGACCGCGCCCACCACCACCATGCCGAGGGCCCAGCCCACGCCGCGGGGATTGGAGAGCGTCAAGGCGACACCGACGAGCCCCAGCGCAATGCCGCCGCCCACGCTCAGATAGACGAGACCCAGAAGAATCCGCTGGTTGATGAAGGGGCTGGGGCACGGCGAGTCGACCGAACAGGGCGTCACCAGCCGCAGGTAACCCTGGGCCGCGATCCCGCCGAAGAAGAGAAGGAAGATGCCGATTCCCCCCCAGATGAGGAGCGCGCGCAGCCACTTGATGTCGAGCCAGCCCTTGGGCTTGGCCTTGCCCCCGTCCTTGCCCTCGTCTTTGCAGTCTTGCTCGGGCTCCGCCATCTTGCCCTCCTTGGCTCCAAGCAACCACGGTCGGTCAGGGCACGTGGAGTCTAGGTCCGCCCTTCGGCACTGTCAATGAGCGACGACATCCCCCTGAGCGAGCTGCCGAAGCGAAAGATGGTGGGCTGGTTCGACCCCAGCCTGTTCCTCTCGACCGGCGTCGAGGTGCTGATCTCGCGCGCCCTGGGCCAGCGCTTCGACTATCGGATGATGGAGGACGTCGGCCTTCCGCAGGAGGTCTTTGACTATTCCCAGCCCCCCCTCAACGACACCCCGACGGAGCTCTGGTTCGACTACATGGCCGACACGGGCGACGGCTGGGAATCCTCTTATGCCATGGCGTGTCTGGTGGCCCAGCCGTGGGTGGATCTGGGCACCCGCCGGCTCCCGCACGGCGCCTTCCTCCTGCTCGGCGGTGATGAGGTGTATCCGTCCGCCAGCAAGCAGGAGTATCGCGACCGGCTCGTCGGCCCGCTCGCGGCCGCCTTGCCCGCGGGGAGCGTGCCCTGGCGCAATGTCTACGCGATTCCGGGCAACCACGACTGGTACGACGGGCTCATCAGCTTCTCGCGCCTGTTCACCCAGGGCCGCACGCTCGGCGCCTGGCAAACCCAGCAGACGCGCAGCTACTTCGCGCTCCAGCTGCCCCACCACTGGTGGCTCTGGGCCGTCGACGTGCAGCTCGAGTCCGACATCGACGTCGGCCAGCTCAACTACTTCGACTGGGTCGCGAAAGACTACGTCAAGGAAGGCGACGGGATCATCCTCGCCAGCGCGGAGCCGGACTGGCTCTACCACGACATCAAGAACCCGACACTCGAGAGTAACCTGGCGCGCCTCAAGGAAAAGATCATCGACCCGAAGGGCGCGGACGTGTTCGTCTGGCTGTCCGGCGATCTTCACAACTATCGTCGGCACGAAAACGCGCGGGATTCGCGGTATCAGCGGATCACGAGCGGCGGCGGCGGCGGCTACCTCTCGGCCACCCACGAGCCGGCCACGGGCGGGCCCGCGAGCGAGCTCAAGCGCGTGGTGCGCGTAGGCGGGGAGACGTTCCATCAGCAGTTCATGTACCCGAGCCCGGCGACCTCCCTGCGCCTGAGCTTTCTCAATCTGCTCTTCCTCCTGAAGAACTGGCGCTTCGGCATGCTGACCGGGCTGGCCTACATGACCCTGACCTGGGGCCAGCTCGAGGGCACGGTGTTCCAGGCGGCGCAGCTGGCCGTGCAGCGCTATCCCGCGCGCCTCGTGTGGCTGCTCCTCGTGCTGGCCGCGTTCATCTTCTATGCCGACCGCCGCGTGCCCACGTTTCGCTGGCTGGGCGGCGGCACTCACGGTGTCGTGCACATTCTTTGCGCCTTTGCGATCGCCGGCGAGGCCGCCAAGGCGCTCGGCGGCCCCGGGGTGGCGCTCGCGCTCGCGCGGCTCGGCGTGAACTTCATCGGGGGTGCGGTGGTCGGCTCCATCGTGATGGGGATCTATCTCCTGCTCGCGGCCAATCTCTTCGCCGCGCACACCGACCACGCCTTCGCGGCACTGCGTATCAAGCACTTCAAGCACTTCCTCCGCTTTCACATCCGGGCCGACGGGGTCCTCGAGATCTTCCCGATCGGGGTGCCCACCATCCCCCGAGAGGACGAGGCCGCCTCGCAGTACTTCCTCATCGAAGGGCCGGTCACCGTCGACCGCGCCGCCGCGGGCCCGCCTCCAGCTCCTCGAGGATGATCGGGAAGACGTCGATGGCGGCCCGCTTGCCGATGAAGCAGTCCATGTGGCCGTAGCTCTCGATCGGGCGCCAGCTGTACCACTCCTCCCCATTCTTGTCGCAGAGCAGCTTGTACGTCTTGCGCGTGGCCCGGGGGAGAAATTCGCGATTCGCCCGTCCATGGATGAAGGAGATCGGGAGGGCGAGCCGCTCGAGATGGGGCATGTACGCGTTCACGCCGTCCTTGTCGACGACGTGCTTGCTGCGCAGGATCAGCGCCAGGTGCGCGAGCGCGGGGACGCTCGTCGTGCCGAACCACTCGTGCATCGCGTCGTGCGTGGCGGTGTTGAGCTTGGAGTGCCGGAACGACTCGCCGAATAGGAGGAGGATGCGGCGGCAGGTCGGGTTGTTGCACCGCTCGCGGACGGGATAGAGGGTGAGCAGCTGGTTCCAGAGCCGGTGTGACAGCGAATACGGGTCGTACTGCGCGGTGATGCTCTTGACCCGGAATCGGCGAAGGACGGAGGCGACGTACACCGCCGCCTTGAACTCTGCGAACTTCGGCGCGATCGGATGCAGGCCGAGCTGCGAACAGACGACCGAGCGCAGCTGCTCGTGCAGCTTGCCGGCAAGCAGGGACATGAGCAGCGCCATCGAGCCCACGCAGTGCGCAACGATCTGGATCTTCGGGCTCGGTGATCTATCCAGGATGGCTTGGACGGCGGCCGGATAGTCGCGCACGGCGATGTCGTCGATGCTGAAATCGGTCCCGGCGGCGGCGAATCCGGAGCTCGCGCGGTAGTCGAGGAGCCAGACGTCGTACTCGGCGCGGACGAGGTGCTCGACCAGATTCTCGTCCACGGTGTCCGCGGCGAACGAGCTCGCGCGCACGCTGAAGCCCGGGGAGAGGAGCACGGGCCCGCGGTTTCCCCCCTGATAGCGGGTGAGGTGGATCACCGTCCCGTCACTCGTCGTCACCGGAATCACGGACGGGCTCGGCTGGATGTGCCGCCGCGGCCGCGGCGGCGCGTCGAGCGTGGACACCACCGACCTCGAGAGCCGCCGGCCGTAGAGGACGCGGAGCATGCCCATGAAGAACCCCAGAAAGCGGACGTGGACGTCGAGCCGCTCGCCCAGCCCCTGGGCATGGCGCGCGCGCATCGTCCGGAGCTGCCGGAGCAAGTCACTCATGGACAGGCGCAGCACGCCCCGGCCGTGGCGCGAGCCGTCCGCCGAGGCGACCGTGACGTACAGCGTCGACAGCTCAGGCCACAGTCTGCCGCGTCGCCGGTTCTGCGCGATCTTGTCCCCCTCGATGAAGTACGTCGCTCGCCCTCCGGCGGCGTCGGGCGCGGTCTCCACGCGCATCCGATAGCGCAGCAGGCGCGTCTCCACGCGCTCGGGCTCCAGGAGGAACAGATGGAATACACCGTCGCGCACCTGCAGCGGCTGGTCCGAGAGCACGGGCGCGTAGATGGTGCCCACGATCCGCCCCGCGTGCTCGCGGTCTGAGACCATCGCCTCGACGTCCTCGGTCGCGATCATGAGATCCATCGTGAGCTTGTGTCTCTTGGCGGGCTTGCGCAGAGCGGCCCGCCATGGCCCCGAGCCGTCCACCGGCCGGGCGGGGGGCCACGTGGGACCCTCCTTCACCCAGGCGAAGGCACCGCACATGCGCTCGGCGAACTCGAGGCCCGGCTTCGCCCGCTCGTAGAACATGGGCTTGAATGTGGGAACGGCCTGCGCCTCCAGCGCGGGCCCCGGCGTCTCGACGTACTCCTGGCCGAGGATGCGCTCGCAGGTGCGCTCGGCGAGCGCCGAGATCGTCAGGAGCGGGTTCGCGCCGAGCGGCCGCGGGATGATGGAGCCGTCGCACACGAAGAGGTTGGGGTGGAATCCCCCGCCGGGGGCGCCATCGAACACCCGGCCCTCATGGTTCACCACGCCGGTCGCCGCGCTGTCCCCCATGCAGCAGCCCCCGAGCGGGTGCACGGTGATGGGCCGGAAGGGGTTGTTGATGTGCGTGGCCTGCAGCCCGTGGCTCACCTGCGCCAGCTTCTTGTGAATGCGGTCGAGAGCCGCTTGCGACGCCTCGGACTCGAGGCTCGGCCATTCCACGCGCAGGCGATCGTCGACCAGGCACAGCCGGCCGCCGGCGTCGTCGTGCGCCATGGCCAGCAAGGTCTGCGTCCGGCGCACTGCCCCGTGGTACGCGCCCGCGAGATAGCGCGACCAGCGCGTCACCTGCTGGAAGACGGTGCGGCCCTCCGGAGCGGCCGCGGGCCGACCCCACAGCATGCTGGCCGCGCCGAGGAGGACCGGGAGCACCCCGCTGATCGCCCCGGGGATCGACCCCTCCTCGAGGATGATCTGCTCCTCGAGCGGGCCATCGCGAAGGTCGATCAGACCGGTGATGCACGGCCCGACCTGGTGATGGAGATCCGGCCGGCGGTAGCCGGAGCCCACGCCGTCGATCGGCTCGGTGCCGTTGTAGGACAGCGCGAAGACGTCGCCGTTGCCGGTGAATCGTTGCCCGAGACGGTCCGAGAACCGCAGCGTCTTGCTCTGCGAGCGAAGCAGGATCTCGGTAGAGCCCAGGGTGCCCGCGGCCAGCACGACGGCCCCCGCGCGCACGGACAGCGGCGGCGCGCCGAACGCCTGACGGCCCGAGCCGGTGAGGTCGAACAGCACGACCCACTCCGGGCCCTCGCGCTTCACCGACCGGACGCTCACCTCGGTGAACATCTCCGCGCCGTGGCGCTTGGCTTCGGGGAGATAGTTCATCAGCACGGTGTTCTTCGCGCCGTAGTTGCACCCCGAGACACAATCGCCGCAGAGCTGGCACGCGCGCTGGTGGACGCCGAACTTGTTGACGCCCTCCTTGAACGACACGTTGATCTTGGGCCGATTGAAGCCGCGCTTCCCGCCCAGCGCCGCGGTGGCCCGCTCCAGCGCCAGCTGCTTGGCCAGCGAAGGAAAGCCCGGGGGCGGATACTCGGTCGAGCCCAGCATCCCGCGGGCCCGCTCGAAGTACCGCGCGAGATCGTTATTCGCCAACGCCTCATGAATCTCCGGGGGCCACTCCTTCGCCTCGAACACCGCCTTCTCCGGCTCCAGCGCCACGTTGGCATTGATCAGCGAGGTGCCGCCGAGCCCGCAGCCCACGAGGACGTTCATCTCGCGGTTCAGGCGGAAGTCGAACAGCGCGGTCGGCGAGAAGTAGTGGCGGCCGGGCAGGTCAACCTGGATCTCGGTCGCGGCCTTGGCGGCGGTGTCCGGATACTCACCCGGCCGGATCTCACGCCCCCGCTCGAGGACACAGACGCGCCACCCCGCCTCGGCAAGTCGGCAGGCCGCTATTGCGCCGCCGTAGCCGGAGCCCACGACGACCACGTCGTAGCGGTTCTTCATGTCCGCCACGCTGGACGAAAGGCGCGCCATGTGTGCGGGACCGTTCTCGAATTCGCGGATTCAGCTGCGCCAGAAGTCTAGGCGCACCCTCCGCGCCAGTCAATGGCTCGTCGACCTTGGGTTGACGGCGGCGGTGTGTCTCGCATAGCATTGCCCCTCACCCGGGGCGGCTCTTCCGACCCGAGAGGAGGCCGTCATGAGCGCTGTGCCATCGGGCTTCTGGGGCGGCTGGCGACGCTCCGAGTCGATTCAACCTCGTCTCCTACGGCGACCGCTTCCTGAGCAAGCCCCGGCGATCATGGGACCGACTCGCAATCGTGAAGCATCTGGCGGTCCGGGCACAGTCGCTCGGGCCGCCGTGGTACTCCTCGCCGCGGTGCTCCTCGGGGCCTGCGCTTCCTCGCCACCGCCGGCTCCGGCCACACCGGTGCCGATTACCGACTACAAGATGGTGGCCGGCAAGTGGGCGGGCCACGTCAAGGGGCTCGCCGGACCACGCGACGACGGAGACTGGATCGAGATGACCATCGGCGACAAGGGGGCGTACGAGTTCGGGATCGCCCGCACCATCGGAGTGCTCGCCGGGAAAGGGAACTTCACGCTCGCGGACGGGAAGCTCACCATGAAGGGAGAGCGAGGGCAGGCTACCTTCGCGCTCTTTCAGCGCGAGGGCGTCCGGTTCCTCCGCGGCACCGGCATGCTGCACACCGGCACCGCGCTGTCCGGAGATCTGACGTCAGTCCGCTAAGCGCCCAAAGACCCGAGGTGAAGAACGGTTTTCGGGGGCCCGCCGTGTCGGGGAGTACACCCTCACCCTCGACCGCTTCGTCCCCGTGGCGGACCTGAAGGTACGCGGTCTCGCCATGCGGTATCGTCGCGCCGGGCTCGGCGCGCCCCTGGCCGCGTCGGTGAAGCCGCCGGAGCAGTCGCCTCGGGTCTCCAAGGTGACCGCCACCGGAGAGGTCTTCAACCTCAAGACCTATCGGGTTTCTCGGGCAACGAAGACCGCTGGTCCTCGCGGGGCGATGCCGACCCCGGTATCGCTGACCGAAACCGCGCCCGACCCGTCTGTCTGCATCGCCTGAACGTCGGACCGGCCGCCGGCCGGCTCTACTGGTTTGATCTTTCGTTTGTCCCCTCGAATCCCGTGTACTCGCTCGGCCACGTCGGCATTGAGGACGACCCCTGCGGTCCACCCCGCTCGCGCATCAGGGTGACCCCGTCATCTATCGCCTGCGCCAGGTCGAAGGTCGTCACCTCCAGCTCCATGCGGCCCGCCTCGATCTCGCGGCGGCCAAGCTCGCGCGCCATCAGTGGTTACTCCGACACGCTCTCAGTGGTCGTCGTGTCCGCGGTCGAGCTGTCCGCGTATCTCGCCACCCGTGAACCCGACGGTGTGCACGTTCACGTAGGCGGCGCCGGCGCGGATCGCGCGCAGGACCTCGGCCAATTCGCCAGGGGCGATGCCCTGCGCCCCTGCCGTACCCACGGACACGACGTCGGCGGCCGTAAACGTTCCCGTGATCGTGGCCGGCGCGGCCGGGCAGAGTTGCGCGCCCACTGGGGCGTTGCCGAGATTCGTGCAAAGGAAGACCACAATACCGCCCGAGATGGCCGGCGCGCCGAAGTGGATGTGCGCTTGCGTCACCGCCGACAGGGTATCCCGATAGCTCAGCTCCCAGCTCACGAGCGTCCCGTCGTTTTCGATCTTGGCCTTGAAATCACCGGTCGCCGGCGTCGAGATCGTCAGTGGTGTCTCCTCGTATCCTGTCAGGTCGGTGTGAACCCTCTCCCCGATCGCCGCCGCTGGAGCGAGGAGCAACACCAGCACCGTCAAGAGTACGGTCAGCCCTGTCATCATTCTCCGCTTCATCTCGCGCCTCCTTCAGGTTGTGGCCGGGATCCGTGGGCAAGGTCGCGGGGCAGTCCGCGACTCCGTGCCTTTGCGCGCTCGAACAAGGTCCACCTCCCTTCGTTCGGGCAGTAAGAGTGCGCTACAAACTTGCGGCGTGGCCCGGTGGTTCCAGAAATCCCGGTCCCTGGGGTGAGGGCTGAGGCAGCAGCGCCATTCCCCACTGGCCCGACCGGAATTGGGGGCAACATCGCGGCCGCTAGAACTGAGGGGGACGGGCGGCCGGTCGCTCGGCCCGGCCCGGCCTCCCACCCCCACCAATGCTCGTGACCTTGCCGTCCGACCGAGGATGAGGATGGGCACCTTATGTCACGGTGACGGGGCCCACGGACGGGGCCGTAGACCGCGCGCTGAGGGGCCATGGCTCTCAGGTGGGGTCGGGGCGCCGAACGGGACAATGCTGAGAGATTGATACACCGAACATAGTGGGGACGACGGCGGCCGGACCGCTGCCCGCGGTCTAGGTTCCGGAACGCTGGGGGAGGCGATCTCGGTAGGCAAGCCTCCCTACTCAATCGACCCCTACCCCGCCCCGAGCTCGGCGGCCAGCGTCTCGATCTGCCGCCAGGTCTCGTCCTCGATGGGGATGCCGTCGCGCCGGCGCTCGGCCTCGAGCCGCGCCTCCGGCTCGCCGGGAATGAGGATCTCGCCGCCGCCGGGCACGTGTGGCGCCGTCTTCACCCAGGCGAAGAAGGTGGCCACCTGCTCCCGGAATTCGGGGAGCGGGATGAAGCGCTCCACGTCGAGGCAGATCATCAGGGTGCCGTTGGCGAACACGCCCGTGCCGGGGCTCGCCGCGCCGGTGCCCGAGAGAATGCCGCCGAGGAGCTCCACCGCGAGGGACAGGCCGTAGCCCTTGTGCTCGCCGGCGGTGAGGAGCGAGCCGGGCGGTGTCCCGTAGAAGACCTCGGGGTCGGTGCCGGGCCGGCCCTGGGCGTCGATGAACCAGCCGGGCGGCGCCTGCTGCTTCCGGTTCTTCTTCACGCGCATCTTGCCCTCGGCCACCACGCTGGTCGCGAAGTCGAGCACCATGGCGGGCCCGCCGTCGCCGGGGACGGCGATCGCGTGGGGATTGGTGCCGAGCCGCCGCGCCGCCCCGCCCCAGGGCGCCACGTTCAAGCCGAACACCGCGTTGACCCAGAGCATGCCGACCAGACCTTCCGCGGCCGCCATCTCCGCGTAGTCGGCAAGCCGGCCCACATGCGTCGTATTGGCCAGCGTCACCGCCGAGAGCCCGTTCGCCTTGGCCTTCGCGATGGCCATCTCCATGCCGCGCCGGGCCACCACCTGGCCGAACCCGCGGCCGCCGTCGAGCCGCGCGATCACCGGCGTCTCCGCGATCACGGTGATGGGGCTCTTCGGGTTCACGTGGCCGGTGCGGATGGCACCCGCGTACTGCGGGATGCGGATGGCCCCATGCGAGTCGTGGCCGCGCAGGTTGGCGCGCACGAGCAAGGTGGCGACGCCGCGCGCGTCCGCCTCGGGCGTGCCCAGCGCGGTGAAGATACGGGTGGCGAGGGTCTCGAGCTTGTCGGATTGGATATTCGGCATGGCGTCAGGATACCGGAAGCCGGAGGAACTTCGCCGCGGTTTCCCCTTCGATGAGTCCGCGCGTGACCGGGTCCAGCCCGGCGGCGCCGAGCGATGCCAGCGGATCCGTATCTCCCATGTCGAAGGGGTAGTCGCTGCCGATCATCACGCGATCGGCGCCCAGCTCATCGATGATGAAGCGCAGGTTGCGCGGGGACAGCGTGAGCGAGTCCACGAAGATCTTCCGCGCGTACTCGCGCGGCTCCTTGGGGATGGCCGCCGGCCCCTCCGGCCGGACGTGCCAGCCGTGGTTGAGGCGGGCGAGCGTGAAGGGAAAGGCGCCGCCCCCATGCGCGAAAGCGATGCGAAGCTCCGGCAGCCGCTCGAGCACGCCGCCGAAGATCAGCTTGGACACGGCGAGCGCCGTCTCGAGCGGATTGCCGACGATGAGCGGGAAGTAGTACTTCGTGAGCCGCTCCTGCCCCGCGAGCGGAGTGGCGGGGTGGACGAACACCGCCATCCCGAGGTCGCGGCACGCGGCGAAGAACGGAAACAGCGCGGGGTCGTCGAAGTCGCGTCCGCCCGGGCAGGTGCCGATCTCGACCGCGCCGAGCCGGAGGCTCTCGCGGCAGTAGCGCAGCTCTTCGATGGCGAGCGCGGGGTCCTGGAGCGGCACCGCCGCCATCCCGCTGAAGCGCTTCGGATGCCGCGCGACGAGCGTGGCCACGTTCTCGTTCTGCATCCGGGCGAAGGCCTGGGCGGCCTTGGGCTCGGCCCAGTAGCAGAACATCACCGGCGGCGGCGAGAGCGCCTGGTGGTCGATCCCGAGACGGTCCATGTCCTCGATCCGCCGCTCGGGGCTCCAGGACCGGTCGTCGATGTCGCGGAAGAACTGGTCGCCCGTCATGATGGTGGCGCGACAGGCATCGCGGGGATCGAGCCGCGGCCACTTGCCGCCGCCGTAGCGCGCGGCAAAATCCTCCCAGCGCGCCGGGACGAGGTGGGTGTGGAGGTCGATGCGCACTACTTGGCCTCGGTCTTGCCGATGAACTGGATGGTGGCGGCGATGCGCTGGGCGTCACGATCCCAGAAGGCCTTGAACTCGTCGGCGTCCTGATATGAGACGGGCGTCTTGGCCTTGTCCATGGAGGACTTGAACTCGGGATCCTCCACCGCCTTCCGGGTAGCATCGCGGAGCGTCTGGATCACATTGGCCGGCACGCCCCTCGGCGCGAAGAGCCCGGTCCAGATGTAGTACTCGACGTCGTAGCCCAGCTCCTTGAGCGTCGGCACGTCCGGGAACGCGGCCAGCCGCGTCGCGCCCCACGTGGCGAGCGCCCGCATCTTGCCCGCCTCGATGTGCGGCGCGGCGAGCGCGGGCGGCGAGGCCCAGAGCTGGGCGTGGCCGCCGAGCACCGCGGTGGTCGCCGGCGCGCCGCCGGTGGTGGGCAGGTGGCGCATCTTGAGGCCCGCCGCCTGGAGGAACATCTCCAGCGGCAGGTGCGAGGCGCCGTAGGGCCCCGACGACGCGAAGGTGATCTCGCCGGGGCGCTTCTTCGCGTCGTCCACCAGCTCCTTGAGGGTCTTCCACGGTCCGTTCACGGCCAGGACGGGCGGATCGGCGTTGAGGCGGGCGATGCCCACGAACTGGTCGCGCGTGTACGTGGCGGGCCGGCCGAACAGCTTGTCCACCTCCGGCGTGGAGGAGATGCTGACCAGCGCGATGAGCAGGGTGTAGCCGTCCGGCTTGGCCACGGACGCGAACTGCGCCCCCACCGCGCCCGCCGCGCCCGCCTTGTTGACGACGACCACCGGCTGCTTGAGCAGGCGCTCGAAGGACGCCGCCAGCGGGCGGGCGGTGAGGTCGGCGATGCCGCCGGGCGGGAACGGGTTCACGATCGAGATGGGTCGGCTCGGGTACGGCTCCTGGGCGGAGGCGCCCGTGACCAGCGCGGTAAGCGTGAAGACGATGATCGCCGCGATGCGCATCATGGTGGCCTCCTGTGGGTGAAGGGCTCGCGCAAAGGTACGCTAGAATGACGGAGAAATGAAGCAGGAGCGCGAGTTCTTCGATCCGTCGTCCGTCCCCTGGCGCCCCGCCGCCGGCTACCCGGCCGGCGTCTGGGAGCAGGTGCTCGCGGGCGGCGAGGACGAGGGCGTGACCACGCGCTTCCTCCGCTTCGAGCCCGGCGCGGGCAATGACGCGGTCGTCACGCACGACTTCTGGGAGGAGATCTACATCATCTCGGGCGCCTGCGAGGTCGGCGGCACGACGTATCGGGCGGGGATGGTGGCGGTACGCCCGCCCGGCATGCCGCACGGCCCCTTCCGCTCCGCCGGCGGCTGCGTGAACTTCGAGGTGCGCTACCGCGCGCGCTGACGCGAAGGCATATCGCGGACCAGATCTATCTTCACCCGCACCCCCGGGAGCTGATGCTCCGCAACCACACCTAGCGCCCGGGGGGGCCTTCGGCGCACAATGGACCGGATGGTCAGCGTCCTCGGCGACAAGCGCGTCGGCCGGCCCCGCAGGGACGTGGTGCCCTGGATCTACCTCGTCGCCTTCCTCGTCGGCACCGCCCTCGTGGTGGGCTTCATGTGGTACCACATCGGCAACGAGCGCCGCGTCGCCCTCGACCACTGGCGCGCGCGGCTGTCCACCTTCGCCGACGACCGCGCGCGCCTGGTGTCGAGCTGGCTGGAGGCGCGGCGGGCGGACGCGGAAGTGCTCGCGGGCTCCCCCGGCGTTCGCGCGGCGCTGTCGGGCGAGGGCGACGGCGGCGTGGCCGGGCAGCTCGAGCGCGTGGCGGCCGCGTATGGCTATCTCGCCATCGCCGTTGTCAACCCCGCCGGCCAGGTGGTCGCGTCGTCCCGCGCGAGCGAGGTGCCGGCGCTGGCGGCCGAGGCGGCGGCGGCGGCGATACGCGCGGACGGGTTCCACGCCGACATCTCCGGCGGCGGCGCGGGGCCGCACCGGCTCATCTTCGCGGTGCCGGTGCGCCGGGACGCTACCCGCGACGGCAAGCCCCTCGGCGCGCTGGTGCTCACCATGGCCCCGGAGCGCAGCTTCTATGCGCTGCTCACCGACGAGACGGTGCCGACCCGCACCGGCGAGGTGCTCCTCTTCCGGATGGACGGCAAGGAGCTCAGCTATCTCTCGCCCTTCCGCGGCGCTCCCGCGGGCTGGTCGGCGCAGGCCCGCTCGCTGGACGAGCTGGCGGCCAAGATCCCGGTCGCGGTGGAGCGCAAGGATACCTTTGCCGAGCTCACCGACTACCGTGCAGCGCGGGTCTTCGCGGCGACGCGGTGGCTCCCCGGCCCCCGCTGGGGACTGGTGCTCAAGATCGACCGGGACGAGGTGCTCGAGGAGTTCCACCAGGCCGGCCGCCTCGCCGGGCTCGCCGCCACCCTCCTCATCGTGGCGGGCGGTCTCCTCCTCGCGGGGCTCTGGTACCAGCGCCGCGGCTCGCGGCTCCTGCGCGACCAGATCCGCCAGGAGCGCGCGATCTTCAACCTGAAGAGCTACGCGGAGAAGATCGTGGCCAGCGTGCCCTCGGGGCTCCTGGTGCTGGCGTCCGATCTCCGCATCCTGTCCGCGAACCGGTCCTTCCTCGAGTCGTTCTCCCTGCAGAACACCGAGGTGCTGGGGCGCCGGTTCGACGAGGTCATCCAGGCCGACGGCCTGCTCCTCCGCATCCGCGAGGTGCTCCAGTCCGGCGTCGCGCAGCACGACGTCCTCTTCGACCTGCACGTGACCTCGCGGCGCGAGTCGCGCCCGGCGCGCATCACCGTCACCAGCATCCGCATCGCGGAGGAGGAGGAGGCGCGGCTCCTCCTCACCATCCAGGACCTCTCCGAGGAGGAGCGGCTGCACGCCGCCCGGCGCGCCTCCGAGCAGCGCTTCCGCGACCTCGTCCAGGGGCTGGACGCCATCGTGTGGGAGGCGGACGCCCACACCCTCCGCTTCACCTTCGTCAGCCAGCGGGCGGAAGGCCTGCTGGGGTATCCGCCCGAGCACTGGCTCCGCGCGCCCGACTTCTTCGCGCAGCGCCTCCATGGCGAGGACCGCGAGCGCGCGCTGGAGGTCTGCCGCGCGGCGGTGGCGGCGGGAGCCGACCACGAGTTCGAGTACCGCTCGGTGGCCGCGGACGGCCGCGTGGTGTGGCTCCGCGACCTCGTCCACGTGCTGCTCGACAGCCAGGGGCGGCCGCGCCAGCTCCGCGGGCTCACCGTGGACCTCACCGAGCGCAAGCGCGCGGAGGCGGCGCTCCGCGCCAGCGAGGACCAGCTCCGCCAGGCGCAGAAAATGGAGGCGGTGGGCCAGCTCGCGGGCGGCATCGCGCACGATTTCAACAACCTGCTCATGGTCATCCAGGGCGACAGCGACCTGATCTGCCGCAAGATCCCCGAGGGGCATCCGATCCGCCGCAACGTGGACGGGATCCGCGAGGCCGCTCATCAGGCGGCGACGCTCACGCGCCAGCTGCTCGCCTTCAGCCGCAAGCAGGTGATGGAGCCCAAGGTCATCGACCTCAACAACGTGGTGGCCGGGATGCAGGCCATGCTCCAGCGCCTGCTCACCGAGACCGTCCAGCTCGTCTTCGTGCCCACGCGCGACGTGGGCTCGGTCAAGGCGGACCCCGGCCAGCTCGAGCAGGTGGTCATGAACCTGGTGGTGAACGCGCGCGACGCCATGCCGGAGGGCGGCCGGGTCACCATGGAGACGAGCCGGGTGGAGCTGGACGAGACCGCGGTGCGCGGGCACGGTGAGGCGACGCCCGGGTCGTACGTCGCCCTCTCCGTCAGCGACACCGGCCACGGGATGGACGAGGCCACCCGCGCGCGCCTCTTCGAGCCCTTCTTCACCACCAAGGAGCCCGGCAAGGGCACCGGGCTGGGGCTCAGCACCGCGTACGGCATCGTCCGCCAGAGCGGGGGCCACATCTGGGTCTCCTCCGAGCCGGGCCAGGGCACCTCCTTCAAGATCTGCCTGCCCCTCGTCACCGAGAAGCCCGAGGGCGAGACGGCGGCGCCGGAGCCGGCGGGAGACACCGTTCGCGGCGCGGAGACCGTCCTCCTGGTGGAGGACGCGACGCGCGTCCGCGAAGTGGTGCGCGAGATCCTGGAGATGAACGGGTACGCGGTGCTGGAGGCCCGGCACGGCGCCGAGGCGCTCGAGATCAGCGCCCGTCACGGGAGCCGCATCCACCTCATGGTGACCGACGTGGTCATGCCGCAGATGAGCGGGCGCGAGCTGGCGCAGCACCTGGCGGGCACGCGGCCGGACATGCGCGTGCTCTTCATGTCGGGCTACACGGACAATGCGATCGTGCGCCACGGCGTGCTGGAGGCGGGCACCGCCTTCCTCTCCAAGCCCTTCACCCCCGATGCCCTCGCGGCGAAGGTGCGCGAGGTGCTGGATGCGCCCCGTCCCGGCGGAGGCAGCCCGGGCGCGCCGGTGGGACGAGCCACCACTCATCTCGGCGCGGCCCGCTCCACGCCCCTCCGCCATTGACATGACGCCCATCCGCGTCCTCATCGCCAAGGTCGGCCTCGACGGCCACGACCGCGGGGCCAAGGTGGTGGCGCGCGCGCTGCGGGACGCGGGCATGGACGTGATCTACACCGGCCTGCACCGGACGCCGGAAGAAGTGGTGGCCGCCGCCGTCCAGGAGGACGTGGACGTGCTGGGGATCAGCATCCTCTCCGGCGCGCACATGACGCTCTTCCCGCGCGTGCGGGACCTGATGCGAACCGCCGGCGCGGACGACATCATCCTCGTGGGCGGCGGCGTCATCCCCGACGAGGACGTGGCCGCGCTCAAGGAGCTCGGCGTGGCCGAGGTCATCCTGCAGGACACGCCGCCCGACAGCATCGTCGAGCGGCTCCGCCAGCTCGTCGCCGAGCGCATCCCCCGCTAGCCGTGAGTCTCCCGCCGCTCCCCGCCTGGCCGCCGCGCTACGATGCCTCCTATCGGCCGCCCGTGGCCGCGGAGTACTGGCGGCCGGAGCTGGAGCGCGCCGAGCCCGCGGAGCGCGACCGGCACATCCTGGACAAGCTGCGCCATCAGCTGCGCTGGGCCTGGGAGCGGAGCCCCTTCTACCGCCGCAAGTGGGAGGCGGCGGGGGTGTCCCCGGAGACCCTGCGTACCTTGGCCGACCTGTCGCGCTTCCCGGTGGTGCAGAAGGCCGAGCTCCGCGAGGCGCAGGCCGCGCATCCGCCCTTCGGCGACTACCTCTGCATCGAGCCGGAGGCAGTGGCCCGCATTCACGGCACGAGCGGCACCACCGGCCGGCCCACCGTGTTCGGCATCGGCGCCGACGACTGGGCGCGCATCGGCGAGGCGCATGCGCGGGTGCTGTGGGGCGCGGGCCTCCGGCCCGCCGACTCGGTGCTCGTCTGCTCCTTCTTCAGCCTGTATCTCGGCTCCTGGGGCGCGCTGGTGGGCGCGGAGCGGCTGGGCGCCACCGTCTTCCCCTTCGGCGCCGGCGCCGCCGGCCAGACCCTGGCCGCCGTGCAGTGGGCGCGGGACTTGCGGCCGAGCGCGTTCTACGGCACCCCGTCCTACGCGCTCCACTTCGCGGAGACCGCGCGGCGCGAGGGCATCGACCCGCGGGCGCTCGGCATCCGCCTCCTCCTCTTCTCGGGCGAGCCGGGCGCGGGCATTCCCGCCACCAAGGCGCTCATCGAGTCCACCTTCGGCGGGCTCTGCGTGGACATGGGGAGCATGGCGGAGATGACGCCCTGGATGACGAATGGCGAGTGCCGCCACCGCACCGGCATGCACCTCTGGCAGGACCTCGTCTACACGCAGGTGTGCGACCCGGAGACCTACGCGCCGCTCCCCTACGGGGCGGAGGGCACGCCCGTCTACACCCATCTGGAGCGGACGTCGCAGCCGATGATCCGCCTCGTGTCGGGCGACCGCGCGCGCTGGACGGACGAGCCCTGCCCGTGCGGGCGCACGTATCCGCGGCTGCCCGCCGGGCTCTACGGCCGCTTCGACGACATGATCGTGGTGCGCGGCGAGAACATCTACCCGAGCGCGGTGGAAGACACGCTGCGCGCGGTGCCGGGCTTCGGCGGCGAGTTCCGCATCATCGTCTCCCGCCGCGAGGCCATGGACGAGCTGCTGGTGCGCGTGGAGTACGCGGCCAGCCATGCCGGCGCCGAGCGGCTCGACGCCCTCCGGGGCGAGCTGCGCCGCCGCCTTCGCACGCGGCTGGGCGTGCACCCGGTGGTGGAGCTGGTCCCGGAGGGCACGCTGGCCCGCACCGAGTTCAAGGCCCGCCGCGTGGTGGACGACCGCGATCTCTACCGGGAGACGGTCAACAAGGCGCCCGCTCGATGAGCGGCGTGCCTGATCCCGGCGTGCTCGCCGCGGAGCTGGCCGGCGGCTCGGTGCGCGCGCTCGCCCGCGGCCTCACCTGGATCGAGGAGGGTGGACCCCGCGCCGAGGCCTTGATCGAGCGCATCTATCCGCAGACCGGGCGCGCTCACGTGGTCGGCATCACCGGCTCGCCCGGCAGCGGCAAGAGCACGCTCGTGCGCGCGCTGGCCCGCGCCGCGCGCGCCCGGGGCAAGACGGTCGGCATCATCGCCGTGGATCCGACGTCTCCGTTCTCGGGAGGTGCTATCCTCGGCGACCGCATCCGCATGAACGATCTCGCGCTGGACCCCGGCGTGTTCATCCGGAGCATGGCCACCCGCGGCGCGCTGGGCGGACTCTCCCGCGCCGCCGCCGACGCCATCGACCTCATGGATGCCGCCGGGCGCGATCCCATCTTCGTGGAGACGGTGGGGGTGGGGCAGGACGAGGTGGAGATCGCCAGCGCCGCGCATTCCGTGGTGGTGGTGAGCGTGCCCGGACTGGGTGACGACGTGCAGGCCATCAAGGCCGGCGTGCTGGAGATCGCGGATGTGCACGTGGTGAACAAGGCCGACCGGGAGGGCGCGGACCGCATCCTCGCCGACCTCCGCAACATGCTCATGCTCGCCCCCATGCGGGACGGCGCGCCGATGCCGCCGGTGCTGGCCTGCGTGGCCGCCCGGGAAGAAGGCATCGACGCGATCTGGGACGCGCTGTCCGCCCACCTCGACGCGCTCAAGGCCACCGGCGAGCTGGAGCGGCGTCGCGCGCGCATCGCGCACAAGCGCGTGCTGGGCATCGCGCACGAGGTCCTCGCCCGCGCGGTGGCGGACCCGGCCCGCGGGGACACCGGGCCGCTCCTCGCCCGCGTCGCCCGCCGCGAGCTGTCGCCGCATGCCGCCGCGCGCGCGCTGCTCGCCACCCTGCCCGCCGCCACCCGATAGGAGACGCCGCCATGTTCGATCGTGACGCCATCGAGCGAGCCCGCCGGCTCACCGCCGCCTGGGAGGCCAACGAGCTGCGCCGCTTCGTCGAGCGCCAGCCGGAGACGCGGGCCCGCTACGAGACCTTGTCCGGACTGCCCGTCAACCGGGTCTACACGCCGGCCGACATCGCCGAGACGTCCTTCGACGAGATCGGGCTACCCGGGCAGTACCCCTACACGCGCGGGCCCTATCCCACCATGTACCGGGGGCGGCTGTGGACCATGCGGCAGATCGCGGGCTTCGGCTCCGGCGAGGACACCAACGGGCGCTTCCGCTATCTCATCGAGCAGGGCCAGACCGGGCTCAGCGTGGACTTCGACATGCCGACCCTGATGGGCTACGACTCGGACGACCCCAAGTCGCTCGGCGAGGTCGGACGCGAGGGCGTGGCGGTGGACACCCTCGACGACGCGGAGGCGCTCTTTCACGGCATCGATCTCGAGCGCATCTCGGTGTCCATGACCATCAATCCCTCGGCGTGGATCCTGCTGGCCATGTACGTGGCGCTGGCGCAGAGCCGCGGCCTCGACCTCAACCGCCTCTCCGGCACCGTGCAGGCGGACATCCTCAAGGAGTACATCGCCCAGAAGGAGTGGATCTTCCCCATCCGTCCCTCCATGCGGATCATGCGCGACATGATCGTCTACTGCGCGCGCAACATGGCGCGCTACAACCCCATCAACATCAGCGGGTATCACATCTCGGAAGCAGGCGCGACCTCGGTGCAGGAGGTCGCCTTCACCATGGCCAACGGGGTGGCCTACGTGGAGGAGGTGACGCGGGCGGGGGTGCCGGTGGACGAGTTCGCGCCGCGGCTCGCCTTCTACTTCGTGGCCCAGGCCGACTTCTTCGAGGAGGTGGCGAAGTATCGCGCCGCCCGGCGCGTCTGGGCCAAGCTCATGAAGCAGCGCTTCGGCGCCACCCGGGCCGAGTCCATGCGGCTCCGCTTCCACTGCCAGACCGCGGCGGCCACCCTGACCAAGGCCCAGCCCATGAACAACGTGGTGCGCACCGCGCTGCAGGCCCTGTCCGCGGTGCTGGGCGGCGCCCAGTCCCTGCACACCAACGGCCTCGACGAGGCCTATGCCATCCCGTCCGAGGAGGCGATGAAGCTGGCGCTCCGCACCCAGCAGATCATCGCCCACGAGACGCGGGTGCCCCAGGTGATCGACCCGCTGGGCGGCTCCTGGTACGTGGAGTCGCTCACCAACCAGATCGAGGCCAAGGTCTTCGAGCTGCTCGCCAAGGTGGACGCCATGGGCGGCACGATCAAGGCCATCGAGGAAGGCTGGTTCCAGCGCGAGATCGCGGACTCCGCTTACGAGACGGCGCGGCGCCGGGCCTCCGGCGAGCAGCCGCTGATCGGCGTGAACATGTTCGCGGAGCCGCCCGCCCCGGTGCCGGTGCCCATCCACAAGGTGGCCGCCGACGTGGAGGCGCGCCAGGTCGCCCGGGTCAAGGCGGTGCGCGCCCGCCGCGACAGCGCCCGCGTCGCCGCACTGCTGGAGCAGCTGGCCGCCGAGGCGCGCGACCCCGCGGTGAATCTCATGCCCGTGACCATAGAGCTGGTGCGAGCCCGCGCGACCATGGGGGAGATCGTGGCCCGCCTGCGCGAGGTCTTCGGCCACTACGTCGAGACGCCCATCTTCTGAGGAGCCGCCGCCATGCCCGCGCCCCGTCCCTACGTCGTGGCCTTCCCCGACGCCGACCTCGCCGATCTGCATGACCGTCTCGGCCGCACGCGCTTCCCCGACGAGCCGCCCGAGGCGGGCTGGCGCTTCGGTGCCGACCTCGCCTACGTGAAGTCCCTGGCCGCCTACTGGCGCGAGCACTACGACTGGCGGCGCTGGGAGGCGGAGCTCAATCGCTTCCGTCAATTCGTCGCCCCGGTGGCAGGCATCGACCTCCACTTCATCCACGAGGAGGGCCGGGGGCCGAAGCCGATGCCCCTCCTCCTCTCGCACGGCTGGCCGGGATCGGTGTGGGAGTTCCACAAGATCCTCCCCCTGCTCACCGATCCCGCGCGGTTCGGCGGCGATCCCGCCGATGCCTTCACGGTGGTGGCGCCGTCGCTCCCCGGCTACGGTTTCTCCTTCGCACCCGGGCAGGCACGGCTCGGCGTGTCCGAGATCGCGGACGTCTTCGCCAGCCTCATGCGCGACACCCTCGGCTACTCGCGCTACGGGGCACAGGGCGGCGACTGGGGCTGCTTCATCACCACCGTGCTCGGCCACCGCCGGCCCCAGGACGTGGCCGGCATCCACCTGAACCTCCTTCCCCTGCGGCGCGACGTGGCGCGGCCGGACCAGCCCACCGACGAGGAGAAGAAGTACCTCCAGGAACTGGGCCACTGGCTGCGCGAGGAGACGGGGTATCAGTCGATCCAGGGGACCAAGCCGCAGACGCTCGCCTACGGCCTCACCGACTCCCCGGTGGGACTGGCGGCCTGGATCGTGGAGAAGTTCCGGAGCTGGAGCGACTGCGACGGGGAGGTCGAGCGGCGCTTCAGCAAGGATGATCTCTTGACCAACATCACCATCTACTGGCTGACCGGCGCGATCGGCTCTTCCTTCTGGCCCTACTATGCCCGCATCCACGATGGATGGCCGCTCCCCGACGGCGTCCGCATCGAGGTGCCGACGGGCTACGCGGCGTTTCCCAAGGAGATCGTCCGCCCGCCGCGCGCGTGGGCGGAAAAGGTCTTCAACATCCAGCGCTGGACGGTGATGCCGGCGGGCGGCCACTTCGCGGCGATGGAGGAGCCCGAGGCGCTCGCGGGCGAGATCAGGGAGTTCTTTCGTCCCTTACGCTGATATACTCCCCCCCGCCGGCCCCAGCACACGCGCCGGCAGGAGGCCCCACCATGCGCCACACCCGCTTCGTGACGTCGTTCCTCGCCGCGGTGCTGCTGATCGCCGCCCCCCTCGCCTTCGCCGACGAGACGTGCAACTCCCCCTACATGGGCAATCTCATCAAGGGACAGGAAGACTACGTCTACGTCTGGACGCTCGGGGTGAAGGGCCTGGGCGACGGCTTCGACAAGCTCGTCACCATCGACGCCAATCCCGCCTCCGCGCAGTACGGCAAGGTCATCCACAAGGTCTCCGTGGGCGGGCGCGGTGAGGCGCATCACATGGGCTTCACCGACGACCGCCGCTTTCTCTGGGCGGGCGGGCTCGACGACAGCAAGATCTTCATCTTCGACGTGGGGACGGATCCCGCCAAGCCCAAGATCGTGAGGCGCATCCTCGACTTCGCCAGCAAGACCGGCTTCGTGGGCCCGCACACCTTCTACGCCATGCCCGGCCGCATGCTCGTGCAGGGCCTGTCCAACACCAAGGACAATGGCGGCGCCACCGGCTTCGCCGTCTACAGCAACCGCGGCGAGCTCATCAACGTGCAGGCCATGCCCACCGACAAGGGCGGCGATGGCTACGGCTACGACCTCGCCATCAATCCGCAGAAGAACGTGATGCTCTCCTCGAGCTTCACCGGGCGCGCCAACTACATGCGCGAGCTGGGCAAGCTGGTGGGCGACGCCGAGGCCATGAAGAAGTTCGGCAGCACCATGGTGGTGTGGGACCTCAAGGCGCTCACCCCGAAGAACGTGCTCAGCGTGCCCGGGGCCCCGCTGGAGATCCGCTGGTCCCTCCACGAGGGCGACAACTGGGCCATCACCGCGGCCGCCCTCACCTCGAAGCTCTGGCTGGTGAAGCAGGACGCGGCGGGCGAGTGGCAGGCCAAGGACGTTGCCACCATCGGCGACCCCGCCAAGATCCCGCTCCCGGTGGACATCAGCATCAGCCGCGACGGCACCGGCCTCTGGGTGAACACCTTCATGGACGGCAAGACCCGCTACTTCGACCTCACCAATCCGGAGCAGCCGAAGCAGACCTACGAGAAGGTTACCGGCAAGCAGGTCAACATGATCTCGCAGAGCTGGGACGGTAAGCGCGTGTACATCGCCTCCTCGCTGCTGGCGAACTGGGACAAGGGCGGCGACGACAACGAGCAGTTCGTCCGCGCGTTCAAGTGGGACGGCAAGGAGCTCACGCCCGCCTTCTCGGTGGACTTCAACAAGGAGAAGCTCGGGCGCGCGCACCACATGAAGTTCGGCTCGCGGGCCACGCGGCCGGCCTACACCCCGACGCGCCCCGTGAGCTTCGAGCCCACCCGGTGAGGAAACGCCCGCCCGGGGCGGTCGCGGGCGCGGCGCTCGCCGTGCTCGTCCTCGCCGGCGCCGCGCCCGCGCACCCGCCGCCGCCGGCGCCGGATCCGCCCGCGGTGATGGATTTCGTGCCGCCCGCCCCCGGCACCTACCGCCTCTACGACATCATGCGGGCGCCCGACGGCGCCGTGCTCGACCTCGAGGGCCGGCGGGCGCGCCTGGCCCGCTTCACCACAGGCAAGATCACCGTACTCTCCTTCATCTACACCGGCTGCGCGGACGCGCGCGGATGCCCGCTCGCCTATCAGGTCTTCCACGCCATGCACGACCGGCTGCGCGCGACCCCCGCCCTGCGCGACCGCGTCCGTCTCGTCACGCTGAGCTTCGATCCCGTACACGACACGCCCGCCGTCATGCGGCGCTATGCGAACGGCGTCCCCTCCGAGGGGGCACCGGGCGTCGAGTGGACCTTCCTCACCACCCCTTCGCCGCGTGCGCTCTTACCCATCCTGGACGGCTTCGGCCAGGACGTGCAGGTGGAGCCCCGGCCGCGCGGCGGCCAGGCTCCGCGTCTCGGTCACGTGCTGAAGGTCTTCCTCATCGACGCGCGCGGGATGGTCCGCGAGATCTATACCACCTCCTTCCTCTTCCCCGACGTCGTGCTGAACGACATCGAGACGCTGCGCCGCGAATGAGGCCGGGCTCATGCCGTCACCACGCACCCGGAAGCGCTGGCGGGCAAGCTGTCTCCTGGCGGCGGCGGTCGCCCTCGTGCTCTCCGTCGGCACCGCCCTCGACGTCCTCGCCACCGTCCGCGCCCAGGCCCTCGACCTCCTCTTCGTGACCCGCCCCACGCGGGTGGCCGAGTCCACCCTGATCGTGGGAATCGACCAGCGGAGCTACCAGGCGCTGCTCCCCCGCTACGGCCCGCTCTCCGCCTGGCCCCGGAGCCTCTATGCGCGGGCGCTGGACGCGCTGGAGGCCGCCGGCCCGCGGGTAGTGGCCTTCGCCGTCTTCTTCGACGCCCCCCGGGCGGAGGACGGCGAGCTCACCGCGGCGATGCGCCGGGCCGGCAATGTCGTGGTCCCCGCGGTGGCCCAGCGGCCGCTGGGATTCAGCTCGCGGCCGGGCGTCGCCCAGGAGTTCGACACCTTCGTGCGCCCGGTGCCCGCCATTCGCGCCGCCGCCGCAGCCGAGGGCGCTGCCAATATCACCACCGCCCGCGACAGCGTGGTGCGCGGCCTGCCCCTCCTGCTGCAGGCGGAGGGGGAGCGGCTGCCCAGCTTCGCGCTGACGGTGGTGGCGCGTCACGCGCGCCGGCCCGCGGTGCTGGACGCCGAGCCCGCGCCCGGAGTCGTCTACGCGGCGGGGCGCGCCATCCCGCTCGCCGAGCGCAACACCATGCTGATCAACTTTCTCGGTCCGCCCTCCGAGCCCGGCGGCCGCGGGCCCTTCCGCATCCTGTCCTTCGTGGACGTGCTGGAGGGAAACTTCGCCCCTGCGCTCGTGCGCGACCGCGTCGTGCTCATCGGCCCCACCATCCAGGGCGTGGACGAGCATCCCACCCCGACCACCAGCGACACGCGGATGTGGGGGGTCGAGATCCTCGCCAACGCGGTGGAGACCATCCTCCACCAGCACTATCTCGCGCCCCTGCCCCGGAGCGCGACCATCGGCGCCATCGCCATGCTCGCCCTGGTCGGCGCCAGCCTCGCCGCGTTCTGGCGTCCCGTGATCGCGGGGCTCGCCGCCCTCGGCGTCCTTGCCGTCTACGTGATGCTGGCCACCGCGCTCTTCGAGGCGGGCCACCCACTGGACCTCGTCTACCCGCCCGCCGCCCTCGTGCTCGCCTTCGGCGCCACCCTCATCTACCGGGTGGTCTTCGACGAGGCCGAGCAGCGCGTGCTGCAGGACGCGATGGCGCGCTATCTCTCCCCCACCGTGAGCCGGTGGGTGCTCGAGGATCCCGACCGCCTCCGGCTGGGAGGCGAGCGGCGCGAGATGACCGTCCTCTTCAGTGATCTCCGGCGCTTCACCACCGTCGTGCACGAGCTGCCCCCCGAAGTGGTGGTCTCCCTCCTGAATCTCTATCGCGGCGACATGACGGAGCACGTGTTCGCCGAGGACGGCGTGCTCTCTCAATACGCGGGAGATGCGATCGAGGCGTTCTGGAACGCGCCCATGGACCAGCCCGACCACGCGCGGCGCGCGTGCGCGACCGCCCTCGAGATGACCGCGGCGCTCGCGCATCTGCAGCCCGAGTTCGCGCGGCGCGGGTGGGCAGGGCTCGACATGGCGGTGGGGATCAACACGGGCCCCACGGTGGTCGGGAACGTGGGCTCGCGTGCCCGGCTTGCCTATACCGCGGTGGGGGACGCGGTCAACGTGGCGGCCCGGCTCGAGGGCCTCTCCAAGGAGTACGGGGTGCGCGTGGTGATCGGGGAGGCGACCCGGGAGGCGGCGGGATCCGCCTTCGAGTACCGCTTCCTCGATGTGGTGGCGGTGAAGGGGCGGAACACCCCCGTCACCGTGTACGAGCTACTGGGCCGCGCGGGGAGCCTCACGCCCGACGCCGCCGCCCTGCTCGCCCGCTATCACGAGGGCATCGGGCTGTATCGCGGCCGCCGGTGGCGAGAGGCGGTCGCGCTCTTCGATGGACTCGCCGCGGAGGCGCCCGACGACGGGCCCGTCGCCCTCTACCGCCGGCGGAGCCACGACCTCCTCGCCGACCCTCCGCCGCCCGACTGGGACGGTGTGTACGTCGCGCTGACCAAGTAGTCGGGCCGGGCGCGCGGGAGTGGCGCCCTAGCGCGCCGTCCAGGTGGCCAGCTCGGCGGGCGACAGCACGATGGTCGTCGGGATGCCGGCGGGCACCGGCTTCAGCCGCTCCAGCCAGCCCTCCACCACGCGCGCGGCCCGTGGATCGGGCCGCTCGAACTCGCCGAAGCGCTGCACGATGTCGCCGCCCCGCTGCTCACCCTCTCGCAGGCGCCCGCGCCGATCGTCCCAGTACACGGCATTGCCCTTGAAGCGGCCCACCACGCTCACCCGGTAGTCGCCGTCGCCCGTCGCCGCGAGCACGAGCCGGTAGGGCCCGGCGAGGCCGGCGGGCACCTCGATGACCCGGCGCCCGTGCCGCGTCCCGGTGAGCGAGCCGAACACCTGGTTCACCTCGACGCCGGGGGCGACGAAGCCGGCCGCGCGCACGCCGTCGGGCATGATGAGGAGCGGCAAGACCGGGCCCTCGACGGTGACCTCGAGCGTGCTCGCGTTCACCGAGAAGGGCTCGGTGGTCTCGGTGCCGTCGTAGCCGAGCGTGCCCTTCTCGCCCGCCCGGAGCAACGTGCGCAGAGTGCCGCGCGCGTCGCGCAGCTCCACCTCGCCGGCACGCGTCCAGCTCACGAAGCTGCCGTCCGGGCGGGCCTCCGCGCCGATGAGTCCGTCGCGCGCGGTGGCCGAGTTCGCGTTGGACTGCAGCGTGACGGTACCGCGTCCGCCCAGCCATCCGGCCACCCGCGCCCACACCGTGCCGGCGAGGATGAGGATGCGGACCCGGGAGGGTCCGGGGCCGGCGTTCGCTTCCCGCACGGTGACGTCCGAGCCCGGCTCGACGACCACCGTGGTGCCGTCCAGGAAGGTGATCAGCGCGCGCCCACCGGGGGAGGTGACCACTCGGTCGCCCTCGGCGAGATCCGACCCGCTCGTCGCCCGCGCGAGCGGCCCGCCGGTAGCACGCGCATGCGCGACCGGCGCCGAGAGCACGGTCAGCGTGGCGGCGGTGACCGGCCGGATCGACGGCGACTGCGCGGACACGGCGGTGACGAACGGCAGGACGAACAGGAGGACGACGACGAGGGCGACCGCTCCCACAACCTTTCGTTCTGCCATGGCTCTTGGTACCTCCAGCGACGTTGACATGACACCCCGCGAGGGAGCAAGGCATGTGCCAGTGCTCCGCGGCGGCTACGTCCCCTCCGCGTCACCCTTCCCACGAGCGATCCCTCGACCGAGGGCGGGCAAGACGCCCCGGCGAGCGGGACGCCGGCGGCAGGCTGCCCGATGGAGGAGCCGTTGTGTATGATCGACGCCATGAAGCTCGGATTCGCGTTGCCGGTGGCGGGCGCCTGGGCCACACCCGAGAACCAGGTACGTGTCGCCCAGCACGCCGAGCGGCTCGGCTACTCGGGCCTCTGGGTGCTCCAGCGGCTCCTCTACGCGCTCGAGCCCAAGGGTGCCTACCCGCCCATGCCCAATCAACCCTGGCCCAAGATGTTCGAGAGCGTGGTGGATCCAATCGTGGCGCTGGCCTACGTGGCCGGGCAGACCTCGCGCATCCGGCTCGGCACCAGCGTGCTCATCATGCCGTACTACTCACCCATCCTCCTCGCCAAGCAGCTCGCCACGCTCGATCAGGTCTCCGGCGGGCGGCTCGATGTGGGACTGGGGCTGGGCTGGTCCGAGGACGAGTTCGACGCCTCCGGGGTTTCGTTCAAGCAGCGCGGCCGGCGCGGCGACGAGTTCCTTCGCTGCCTCAAGACGATCTGGACAGAGGACGTGGTGGAGTTCCATGGCGACTTCTATCACGTGCCGCGCTCCCGCGTGCTGCCCAAGCCCCGCCAGCAGCCGCACCCGCCCATCACCATCGGCGGCTACAGCGAGGTGGTGATCAATCGCGCGGTGAACCTCGGCGACGGCTTCAACGGAGGCAACATGCCGCTGGCGGAGGTGCGCCCGCTCATCGCGCGCATCCGCGCCGCGGCGGACAAGGCCGGGCGCGATCCCGCGGGCCTGCACGTGGTCTGCCGCGGGAGTTCACGCGTGCACGAGACGGCCGCAGGGGCCCGGCCGCCGCGCGCTGTTCGGGACCCTCGGGGAGATCCGCGAGGACATCCAGCGCTACGCGGAGGCGGGCCTCACCGAGCTGTTCCTCGAGGGCAACTTCACCCTCGCCGACTCGTCCCATCGAGCGCGCGCTCGAGCTGATGGAGCAGCTCGCTCCCGCCCGCGGGCCCCCTGCCGCCGACTACTTGAGCCGCGGGTCCAGCGCGTCGCGAAGGCCGTCGCCGAAGAGGTTGAAGCCGAGCACGGTCACGAAGATGGCCAGCCCCGGGAAGAGCGAGAGCCACATGTTGGCCTGGATGAAGGAGACGTTCGCCTTGAGATCCCAGCCCCAGCTCGGCGTGGGCGGCTGGGTGCCGAGTCCCAGGAAGGACAGCGTGGCCTCCACGATGATGGAGGTGGCGATCCCGAGCGTGGTGGTCACGATGATCGGCGCCAGGCAGTTCGGCAGCACGTGGCGGAACAGGATCCAGGGATCCCGCACGCCGAGAGCGCGGGACGCCTCGATGTACTCCTTCTCCTTGATGGAGAGCACGCTCCCCCGCACCAGCCGCGCGTAGATGGGGATGCGCACGATGGCGATGGCGCCGGTGACCTTCATGGTGCCGATCAGCCCCGCGGTGGGCGTGAAGATGACCATCAGGATGATGGCGAGCAGGTAGATCGGGAAGGCGAGGATCAGGTCCATCATCCGCATGATGAGGGTGTCGACCCGGCCCCCGTAGAACCCGGCGATCATGCCGAAGGGCACGCCGACGAACAGCGCCAGCAGCACCGAGGACACCCCCACCAGCAGCGAGATGCGCGTGCCGTGGATGATGCGGCTCAGCATGTCGCGCCCGAGCTGGTCGGTGCCCAGGGGATAGTCCCAGCTCGGGCGCTCGAAGGTGTGCGTCTGGTCGCTGGCGATGGGGCTCCGGGGCGCCAGCACGTCCGCGAAGATCGCCACGACGAGCAGGACGACGACGATCCCCGCGCCCAGCAGCGCGGTCGTGCTGCGCCGGAGCCGGCGGATCCCCTCCACCAGGGGCGATGCCGAGGGCTTGGCGCGCGCGCCCCAGGCGACGCCGGCGGGCACGCGGCAGGTCGGCCTCGCCCACGCTGCCCCCGTGGATCGGTCGCGGCCTCTTCCGGGAGCGCGTCGCCTCCGTTGCCCATGGCCCCCTCAGGCATACCGGATCCGGGGATCCAGGAACGTGTAGGTCAGGTCCACGGCGAGGTTCATGATGACGAAGGCGAGCGCCGTCAGCAGGGCGAAGCCCTGCACCTGCTGGTAGTCGCGGGCGATGATGGCGTCGATGCCGAAGGTGCCCAGCCCCGGCATGGCGAAGAGCGTCTCCACGACGATGGCGCCCCCGATGAGGAAGCCGATCTGGAGCCCCATCACCGTCACGGTGGGGATGAGGGCGTTCTTCAGCGCGTGCTTGAACACCACCGGCCGCTCGGAGAGGCCCTTGGCGCGCGCGGTGGTGACGTACTCGGTGCGGATGACCTCCAGCATGCTGGCGCGGAGGAGACGCGTGAGGATGGCGGCCCGCCCCACCCCCAGCGCGATGGCGGGCATCAGGACGTGCTGCGCGTTGCCCCAGAGGCTCGCCCCGCACACGACGGTAGGGCAGGTCCCGGGGAGGTAAATCCAGCCGGAGCTGGGGAGGAAGCCTCCGAGTCCGATGGAGAAGACGAGGAGGAGGAGGACCCCGATGAAGAACTCGGGGATGGAGACACCGATCATGGCCACCGAGGTCGCCGCGTAGTCGGCCCAGGTATTCTGGCGCAGGGCGCCGATGATGGCGGCGGGGACGGCGATGATCAGGGCCACCGCCATGGACAGCACGATGAGCTCGAGGGTCACCGGCAGGCGGATGAGCACGTCCTGGAGGACGGGACGCCCGGTGAGGATCGAGACGCCCCAGTCGCCCTGCACGAGCTTGCCGAGCCAGATCCCGTACTGGACCACGATCGGCCTGTTCAGCCCGTACTCCTCCCGCGCCTTGACCGCGTCCTCCTCGGTGTAGGCGTCGCCGAGGAGCGCCACGACGGGATCGCCGGGAACCGACCGCATCATCACGAACACCACGAAAGTGATCATGAGGACCGTGGGCACGATCTGGAGCAGCCGTCTCAGGATGTAGGTCCGCATGTGATGCCGCGCCGGCGCCCGCTCCCCTTACTTGTCCAGCCAGACCTTGTCGTAGTGGACTTCGAACTCCGCGTTGTACGTGTACCCCTTCATCCACGGCTGCGCGACCATGTAGAAGGGCGAGCCCGAGATATCGTTCCAGTACATGTTCTCCACCAAGAACTCCTGGAATCTCCTTCGCGAGGGCCTTGCGCTTCGGCACGTCCATCTCGCTCGCGTAGCGAGCGTAGTAGCTCGTCCACCCGCTTGTCGTTGTGGCGCGGATGGCTCCAGGTCGACTGTGCATGTTGGAGAGATAGCCATTGCTGTCGAGCGTGATCAGGGACAGGAGATCCTCGACGTACATGTCCCACGGGCCGTCCTGGAGGGTGGTGTTCATCCAGGAGACCTTGTCCACGAGGCGGATGTTCGCGGTGACGCCGATGCGGGTCATCTGCTCCTTGATGACGGTGGCGATGACGTTGAACACGCTCTTCTCGGTGTCGGCCATCAGCTCGAAGGTCAGGGGCTTCGCGGGGCCGTAGCCGGCTTCGGCGAGCAGCGCCTTCGCCTTGGCCTGATCGTACGGGCACATGCTGTTGACGTCCACCGTGTCCAGCGTGCCGGGCGGGTCCATCCCCACCCAGGGCGTCGCCTTGCCCTTGAAGGCGATCTTCACGATCTCCTGCCGATCGATGCCGTAGCAGCCGATCGCCTTGCGCACCCGGAGATCGCCGAAGATCGGGTGCGGGGCCCGCTCCTTGGACATGGGCTTGCCGTCCTTGGGGATGGTCACCTTCATCGCCGCCAGCATCGGCGTCGTTTCCTTGCCCGTCAAGATCTGACGGCGTTCGGGATCTGCGCCTTCAAGGTGTCCACGTGCTCCGGCGAGAACGAGGCGATGAAGTCGATCTCCCCGGCCTTGAAGGCCGCCATCTCGGTGACGGGGTCCTTGATCACGCGGATGACGACCTGGTCGAGGTACGGCAGGCCCGGCACGAAGTACTTGTCGAAGCGGTCCATCACGAGCTGGCTTCCCTTCACCCACTCGACGAACTTGAACGGGCCGCATCCCACGATCGAGCCCGGCTTCCCCTGCTTGCGGTCCTCCAGGGTGAACTTCTGGGTAGCGGTCGGGGAGTAGAAGGACCAGTCCGGTGCGGTAGGCGGCGAGCATGTGGAGCAAGAAGCCGTAGGGCTGCTTGAGGCGGATCTGCACGGAGAGGGGATCGAGCACCTCGACGCTGTGGATCGACTCGTAGAAGGTCCGCATGCCCGACTTGGTGGCGGGGTCCATCAGGCGGTCGATGCTGAACTTGACGGCGGCGGCGTCCACCGGGGTGCCGTCGTGGAAGAGGACGTTCTTCCTGAGCTTGAAGTTGTAGAGCAGGCCGTCGGACGTCATGGTCCACGACTCCGCGGCATCGCCCACGAACTTCCCGTCGGGCGTGATGTTGACCAGCCCGCACCCGACGTTCATGGCCACCCACATCATTTCGTAGCCGGGCGCGGTGTGGAAATCGAGGTGGGCGATCTCGTTCCCGTAGGAGACGCGAAGGGTGCCGCCGCGTTTGGGCGCCTGCGCGTCGGCGGGGGCCGGCAGCGCGATGATCCAGGCCAGGACGAGCGGGACGAGGAGACGAATCCAAAGGGACCATGGACGCATAGTGTCCTCCCTGCTGAGCGATGGTGCCTCGAGATCGGACCTAGCGAGCGGACCTAGCGAAGGGACCGGCGATTTCGGGGAACTGTACACCAGTCCCGTCGTGTCAACAAGAGACCGCCGGGGGACCGGGGCGACGGGAGCGCTTGCGGGAGCGGGCCCCCTCCCGTAGTGTGACCCCAAGGAGACACGCACATGCCGATGTACTCCCACTCGCGGCTGTCCGTCTACGAGACCTGCCCGCGTCAGTACCGATTCCGATACGTGGAGCGGGTGAAGGTCCCGGAGCTGGAGACGGTCGAGATGTTCCTGGGCAGCCGGGTGCATGAGACGCTCGAGGCCCTCTACCGGCGCGTCAAGGCGGGCGTCCTTCCCACCCTCGACGACCTGCTGGCGGACTACCGCGCGCGCTGGCTCGCGGAGTGGACGGGCGCCATCCGCATCAGCAAGCCCGAGCGCACCGCCGATGACTATCTGGCGCTGGGGGTCCGGCACCTCGCGACCTATCACGCGCGCTACCAGCCCTTCGACCAGGAACGCACGCTGGATCTCGAGCGACGCATCGCCTTCCCCCTCGACGAGACGCGGAGGATCTGGCTCCGGGGCTATATCGACCGCCTGTCGATCACGCGGGACCGGACCTGGCAGATCCGCGACTACAAGAGCGGGCAGTGGCTTCCCCGCCAGGCGGACGTGGACGCGGACCGGCAGCTCGCGCTGTACCAGATCGGGGTGCAGCGGCGGTTCCCGAAGCGGGCGCGGGATGTGGAGCTGGTGTGGCACTACCTCGCGCACGACGTCGAGCTGCGCTCGCGGCGCGAGCCGGCGGCGCTCCGCGCGCTCGAAGGGGAGACGCTCGGTCTCATCGACACCATCCAGGCCGACAAGACGTGGAAGATCGTGGAGGGGCCGCACTGCCGGCGCTGCGCGTACCAGGCGCTCTGTCCCGCCTGGTCGGCGCAGCTCGAGCTGCCGGGGATCTAGCCCAGCAGGCGCTCCGCCGCCTCTTCGCCGGAGTGGACGCAGTCGGCGATCCCGACTCCGCGATACGCCCCGCCCGCCAGCGCGAGGGCGGGGAGCCGCCGCGCCGCCGCCTCGATGGCCTCCACGCGGGCCAGATGGCCCACCTGGTACTGCGGCATCGCCTTCACGTAGCGGCTCACCCGCGTGAAGAGGGGCTCGCCCGCCGCGCCGAGCAGGGTCGCCAGCTCGCCGCGGGCCGCCGCCACCAGCGCCGCGTCGTCGGCCGCCGCCGCCGCCTCGTTGAGCGCGCCGCCGACGAAGACGCGCAGCAGGACGTGGCCCTCGGGAGCGCGGCCGGGGTACTTCACGCTCGAGAACGTGCCGGCGATCACGGGCCGGCGCTCCACCTGGGGGACCACGAAGCCGAAGCCGTCGAGCGGGTGTCGGATGGCGTCGCGGCGATAGGCCAGGGTGACCGTCGCGGACGAGGCATAGGGAATGTCCTCGAGGAGGTGGCCGAGCGCGGGATCGGCATGGCGCAGCAAGCGCGCAGCCTGGTACGCCTCGGTGGCGAGGATGACCCCGTCCGCATCGACCGTGGTCCCGGCCGCGGTGGCGACGCGCCAGCCGGCGCCTCGCCGCTCCAGGGCGGTGACGGGCTCCTTGAGCCGCACCGCACCCGGCGGGAGACGGCGGGCGAGGGCGAGCACCAGCTCCTCCATGCCATCCTCGAAGGTGACGAAGAGGGACCAGCGCGCCCCGCTGGCTTCCGCGGCCGGCGCGGGCGCCCGGCGCGCGGCGCGGCGCAGGGCGAGGATCACGCTGCGGTGCTCCCGCTCCATCTCGAGGAAACGCGGCATGGTGGCCGCGAGCGAGAGCGAGTCGGGATCCGCGGTATAGATGCCGCCGATGAGCGGCTGCGCCACGCGCTCCAGCGCCTCGCGGCCCAGGCGTCGGCGCACGAAGGCGCCCAGGCTCTCGTCGGAGTTTCCCCCGCGCGGCAGGACGAGATCCATGGCCATCCGGAGCTTGCCGCCCCAGGAGAAGAGCGACGAGCGGAGCAGGGAAGCCAGCCGGGTGGGGGCCAGGAGCTGGAAGCCGTCGGGCAGCGGATGGAGGCGGCCGCCGAAGGCCACGAAGGCGGTGCGGAAGCGATCGTCGGTGCGGACGAGGCGGTCCTCGAGGCCGATCCGACGGCAGAGCGCCAGCGCCCAGGGCTTCTCGGAGATGAAGGAGTCGGGCCCGGATTCCACGAGGAAGCCGTCACGTCGCTCGGTCTGCACGATGCCGCCGAGCCGGTCACCCGCCTCGAGCAGCGTCAGGGCGATCCCCTGTCCGCGCTCGCGCGCGTGCTCCACCGCCCGATGGGCCGCCGACAGCCCGGCGATGCCGCCGCCGATGACGACGAGTCGCATGGGGAGGCCGGTCAGCGCGCCGACATCTCGTGGACCATGTCCACGAGGGCCCGCACGTGATCCACCGGCGTCTCCTGATGCACGCCGTGGCCGAGGTTGAAGATATGACCTGGACGGCGCGCGGCGCCGTCGAGGATGGCGCCGACGGCGCGGCGGATCTCCGGCACCGGCGCCAGCAGAATGGCGGGATCGAGATTGCCCTGTACCGCCACCTCGACCCCCAGTCGATCCCAGGTCGGACCCAGCTCCACACGCCAGTCGAGGCCGATGACATCCCCGCCCGCATCCTTCATCAGCTCCAGCAGGGTCGCGGTGCCGGTGCCGAAGTGGATGGTGGGCACCCCGGGCGTCAGCCGGCTCAGCACCGCGCGGCTATGCGGCAGCACGAACTCGCGATAGTCCGCGGGCGACAGGGTGCCCACCCAGGAGTCGAAGAGCTGGACGGCCTGGGCGCCGGCGTCGATCTGCCCGTTGAGATACTCCGCGGTGATGCCGGCGAGCCGCGCCATCAGCGCATGCCACGCCGCGGGCTCCGCGCGCATGAAGCGCTTGGTCTGGAGGAACTCGCGCGAGGCGCCGCCCTCGATCAGGTACGAGGCCAGGGTGAAGGGCGCGCCCGCGAACCCGACCAGCGGCACGCGGTCGGCCAGCGCCTTGCAGACGAGACGTACCGTCTCGAAGACGAAGCCCACCGATGACGGAACGTCCACGGGGGCGAGACGCGACACGTCTTCCGCGCTCCGCACCGGCCGCGCGATGCGGGGGCCTTCTCCCCGGGTGAACTCGAGCCCGACGCCCAGCGGCTCCAGCACCAGCAGGATGTCGGCGAAGAGAATCGCTGCATCCACGCCCAGGCGCTCGATGGGCTGCAGCGTCACCTCGGTGGCGGCGGCGGGCGTCTTGCACAGCGTGAGGAAATCGTGCTTCGCCCGCAGCGCGCGGTACTCGGGGAGGTAGCGCCCCGCCTGGCGCATGAGCCAGATGGGCGTGAACGCGGTCTTCTCGCGTCGGCAGGCGCGGAGGAAGGGTGCTTCGGCGTTCGTCATCGCGAATGCAGCGTAGCGAGCGCCCCTGGCGGAGTCAAGAAAGGGACGGTATCATCCCCGCCGAGGAGGATTCCCCCATGCCCTTTCTCTCAGGTAAGCAGGCCTTTCTCCAGATCCTCAAGCAGGAAGGCGTGGAGTGCATGTTCGGCAACCCGGGCACCACCGAGCTGCCCCTCATGGACGGGCTCGCCCGCGAGCCGGGCATCCGCTATGTCCTGGCGCTTCAGGAGTCGGTGGCCATCGCCATGGCTGACGGCTACGCGCATGCCAGCGGCAAGCTCGCCGCGGTCAACGTGCACACCTCCCCCGGGCTGGGCAATGCCATGGGCATGCTCTACGACGCGCGCATGTCCGGCGCGCCCATGCTCCTGACCGCGGGCCAGCACGATCAGGCGATGAACCTCACCGAGCCCATCCTCTGGTCGGACCTGCCGCCGGTGGCGCGCCCGTACGTGAAGTGGTCGCACGAGATCACGCGCCTGGAGGACTTGCCCCGCGCGGTGCGCCGCGCCGTCAAGACCGCGCACGCGCATCCGAGCGGGCCCGTCTTCGTCTCGCTGCCGGTGGACGTGCTCAATGCCGAGCGCGAGCTGGATCTCCTCGCGTCGACCCGGATCGCGCCCCGGATCCGCGGCGACGCCGGGGCCATCGAGGCCGCCGCCGACCTCCTCGCGCGTGCCAAGCGGCCCGTGATCGTGGCCGGCGATGCCATTACCCAGGGCGACGCGCTCAAGGAGATGGCGGAGGTGGCCGAGCTCCTGGGCGCGCCCGTGTACGGCGAATGCGTGCCCTCCACCTGCGCCTTCCCCTTCACGCATCCGCTCTACGCGGGGCCGTTCCCGCGGCTGGGTCCGCCCATCCGCAACATGCTGATGGGCCACGACCTTCTCTTCTCGGTGGGCGGTGATCTCTTCACGCTCTCGCTGCCGTCGGACGTGGAGCCCATGCCGGAGGGGATGACGGTGGTGCACATGGACACGGATCCCTGGCAGCTCGGCAAGAACTATCCCGCCCAGGTCGCCATCCTGGGCGATCCCAAGGCGACGCTGCCCGATCTCGCCGAGGCCCTGCGCAAGCGGCTGGGAACGGGCGGGGTGAAGGAGCGCGCGGCGAAGATCGCCGAGCTGTCGGCCGCCCACGCGTCGGCGACCGAGAAGCTCCGGACCAAGGCGCGGGCGGAGGCACAGTCCTCGCCGATCTCGCCGCTCGCGCTCGTGGGCGCGGTGGCGGACGCGGTGCCGGACGACGCCATCATCGTGGACGAGTCCATCTCGTCCAGCCACGGCGTGCGCAACCTGTTCCGCGCCCAGGATCACCGCAGCTTCTACGGGCTGCGCGGCGGCGGCATCGGCTGGGGGCTCCCGGCCACCCTGGGCGTCAAGCTCGCCCAGCCGGGACGCCCGGTGGTGGGGCTGATCGGCGACGGCAGCGCCATGTACACCATCCAGGCGCTCTGGACGGCGGCCCACGACGCCATCCCGTGCGTCTACGTCATCTTCAACAACGCCTCCTACCGCATCCTCAAGCAGCGAACGCTGGCGCTCAAGGGCTTCTCCGCCGAGGACGACCAGTACGTGGGCATGGACCTCGTCAACCCGCGCATCGACTATGTCGGTATGGCCAAGGCGCTGGGCGTGCCGGGGGAGCTGGTGGAAAAGGGCGTGGACGTCGGCGCCGCGGTGAAGCGCGGCCTCGCCTCCGGCGGTCCGTACCTGGTGGACGTCCATATCGACGGCGCCTTCAAGAACTGAGCGGTGAGCGGCCGCCTCGCGGGCAAGGTCGCGATCGTGGCCGGGGCGGGCTCGCGCGGGCCCGGCCTCGGCAACGGGAAGGCCGCCGCGATCCTCTTCGCGCGCGAGGGCGCGTCCGTCCTCTGCGTGGACGCCCAGGTCGAGCGCGCCGAGGAGACGGTGGGAATCATCAAGGGCGAGGGCGGCCGCGCCGCCGCCTTCGCCGCCGACGTCACGAAGAGCGCCGACTGCCGCGCCATGGTGGCGGCCGCGCGCGAGCAATACGGCGGGCTCCATGTCCTCCACAACAACGTCGGCATCGAGTCGCGCAAGGACGTGCTCGAGACCACCGAAGACGACTGGGACCGCGTGATGGCGGTGGACCTCAAGTCGATGTTCCTCGCCACCCAGGCCGCCATTCCCGCCATGGCGGAGGGCAAGGGCGGCTCGATCATCTGCGTCTCGTCCGTCGCCGCTCTGCGCGGCCACGGCCGCACCGCCTACGCCGCCGCCAAGGCCGGTGTCATCGGCTTCATGCGCAGTGTCGCCGCCCAGGTCGGCCGCCAGGGCATCCGCGTCAACGCCATCGCCCCGGGCATGGTGTGGACGCCCATGGTGGAGAGCCTCGGCCCCGAGGCGCGCGAGCGTCGGCGCAAGGCGAGCCCCCTCGGCACCGAGGGCACCGGCTGGGACGTGGGCTGGGCCGCCGTCTTCCTCGCCAGCGACGAGTCGCGCTGGATCACGGGCCAGACCCTCGTCGTCGATGGCGGCGTGACGTTGACCACAAGGTAAGCAGCGCCCGAGAGCAGAGGAGATCAAGATGGCCATGACCTTCGGCATCCACGTGGGGCACCTCGGCGGGCCCATGGACGAGCTACGCAAGCTCTGGCGCTTCGCCGACGCCGCCGGCTTCGACTGGACCTCGGTGGCCGACCATTTCCAGGAAAGCCCGCCCCAGGGCGGCGACGGCGATTGCTTCGAGGCCATCGCCTCCTACACCGCCATGGCCATGGAGACCAAGCGCGTGCGGCTGGGCGCGCTGGTCTTCTGCGTGAACTACCGGAACCCCGGCCTCCTCGCCAAGTCGCTGTGCACCATCGACCACCTCTCGGGTGGGCGCGTGGAGTGCGGCATCGGGGCGGGCTGGCACGAGGCCGAGTACCGCGGCTTCGGCATCCCCTTCGAGCGCATCGGCGTGCGGGAGGACCAGCTGGAGGAGGCGGTGCAGATCCTCCGCATGCTGTTCGACCAGAAAGTCTCGAATTTCGACGGCCGGCACTTCAAGCTGGTGGACGCGCGGTGCAATCCCAAGCCGCTCCAGCCGCGTCTCCGCATCTGGATCGGCGGGCAGGGCGAGAAGCGGACGCTGCGCGCGGCGGCGAAGTACGCCGACGGCTGGAACGCGCCCTACATCGATCCGACCGTGTGGGCCGCCAAGAACGCCGTCCTCGACGAGTGGTGCGCGAAGGAGGGCCGGGATCCCGCGACCATCCTCCGGAGCGTCAACGTGGGCTTCTATCTGGGCGCCGACGCCCGGGGCGCGGCGCGGGGGGAGGCGCTCTACCTGAAGCACTGGGGCGCGAACAACCCGCGCGGGGGCTTCTTCCGGGGCACGCCGAAGGACGTCATCGCCATGTGCGAGGCCTACCGGGCGGCGGGGGCACACCGGGTGAACATCGCCCTCCGCGAGGGGCCGTACGACTGGGAGGCCCTCCAGGCCTTCGCGGAGGAGGTGCTGCCGGCCTTCGGCGCCCGCCGGTAACGACGCTCGCCCAGCGGGTGGCCCCTGAGCGGGCGGGGCCTAGCCGGCCGCGCGCGGGGGCGCGGCGATGAGCTCGCGGACCTTGATCACGAAGTCTTCCAGGTCGAAGGGCTTGGAAATGTAGTCGGCGAGCGCATCGGCCAACGCGCTCGGCGAATAGATCTTGCTCGCGTACGCCGACATATAGAGGATGCGCAGGTCGGGCCGCAACCTGGCCAGGCTGCGCCCCAGCTCCTGGCCGCTCATCTCCGGCATCACCATGTCGGTGACGACGAGGTCGATGGCGCCGACGTGGCTGGTGGCGATCCGGACTGCCTCCACTCCATTACCCGCCTCGAGCACCGTGTAGCCGAGCCCGGCGAGAAGCTCGGAGAGGACGGAACGCACGCCCTCCTCGTCCTCGACGAGGAGAATGGTGCCGTGGGCTGGTCCGTCCGTCACGCCCTCTCCTTTTCTTCGTTCATGAGGAGCTCCTTCACGCGGGCCGCCACGGCTCACGCCCGTTCAACACCGGCATGATGACGTCCGTGACGAGCACGCGGATCGGTCCGGGGCCACGGCCCACCACCCCGAGTGCCTCCATGCCGTCGCGCGCTTCCAGCACATTGTATCCCGCCATCCGGAGGATTTCGTCCTTGTCCTCGACGACGAGGATGGTCTCCGCCAGTCGAGCGAGATGACCCGCCGCGGGGCGGGGATTCCGCGCCTATAGTAGTCAGCGCGGGGAACCCGTCAAGTCTATTGCGCTCTCGGCGGGTGGCGGTATACCGTTTAATCCGCAGTCGCGGCAACCGGAGGAAAGCCAACCATGACGGAAGGAAGCGCGCTCATCCGCGGCCTCGAGGGCGTCGTCGCCGCCGAGACCCGACTCTGCGACCTCGATGGGCGGAATGGCCGCCTCGCGTATGGCGGCTACGACATCGACGAGCTGGCGCGGCAGTCGAGCTTCGAGGAGGTCACCTACCTCCTCTGGCACGGCGAATTGCCCAAGCCGGCCGAGCTGGACCGATTCCGTCTCGAGCTGGCGGCGGCCCGGCCCATCCCGCCCGCGCTGACCGAGGCCTTCCGCCTCATGCCGCGCGACACCGATCCCATGCGCGTGCTCCAGGCCGCGGTGGCCATCCTCGGCATGCACGATCTCGACGCCACCGACAACTCTCGCGCGGCCAATCTGGGGAAGGCGGCGCGCCTCACCAGCCAGATCGCCACCGCGATCTGCGCGCACCACCGGGTGCGGAGCGGCGAGTCGCCGGTGCCCCCCTCTCCCGATCTCCCTCTCGCCGCGAATTTCCTCTACATGCTCTCGGGCCAGCGCCCGTCGGACGTGGCCGCGCGCGCGCTCGACGCGAGCCTCATTCTCTACGCCGAGCACGAGCTGAACGCGTCCACCTTCACCACCCGCGTGATCGCGGCCACCCTGTCCGACATGCACTCGGCGGTGGCGGGCGGCGTGGGGGCGCTCAAGGGCACGCTTCACGGCGGCGCCGGCGAGGCGGTGATGCGGACGCTCATCGAGATCGGGCGCGTGGACAACGTCGATCCCTGGGCGGACACGGCCCTGGCGGAGAAGCGGCGGCTCATGGGCTTCGGCCATCGCGTCTACACCGCGGGCGATCCGCGCGCGGCCATCCTGCGCGGGCTGGCGGAGGCGGCCTGCCGCCAGTCCGGTCAGGGCATGTGGTACGACATGGCGGTGCGGCTGCACGCCCGGATCAATGCGGCGAAGAAGCTCATCCCCAACGTGGATTTCTACTCCGCGCCCCTCTTCTACGCCATCGGCATACCGGTGGACCTCTTCACCCCCGTCATCACCGCCGCTCGTATCGCGGGGTGGACGGCCAATCTCCTCGAGCAGTACGATGACAACCGCCTCATCCGGCCGCGGGCGGACTACAAGGGTCCGGCCCGCCGCGCCTATCAGCCGGTTGGCAAACGTTAGCTCTCCGTGTGTCCGCGGATGGGGGGAGAGCGGGGGCCCGACGGTCGTCCGCCGACGGGGGGAGAGCGGGGGCCCGACGGTCGTCCGCCGACGGGGGGAGAGCGGGGGCCATTCGAGGCCCCCGCTGATGGTAAACAAGCGCGTATGAACCTGACGCAAAAGCTCGTGACCGCCCACCTGGTCTCCGGCAAACCGTGCCCGGCGAGGAGATCGGCCTCCGCGTGGACCAGTGCCTGCTCACCGATACCAATGGCAGCATGGCCTGGCTGCAGTTCGAGGCGATGGAATACCCGCGGGTGATCCCGAAGGTGGTGGTCACCTACATCGACCACAACGTCTACCAGACCGACTCGCGGAACACGGACGATCACCGCTACCTGCAGACGGCGGCGCGGCGCTACGGCTCCTGGTTCTCCAAGCCTGGCAACGGCATCTGCCATCAGGTACATTTCGAGACCTTCAGTGTGCCGGGGCAGTTCGTGCTGGGCACCGACAGCCACACTCCGCTGTGCGGCTCCACCGGCATGCTGGCCATCGGCGCGGGCGGGCTCGACGTGGCGGTGGCCATGGGCGGCGGCGCCTATCACCTGCCCATGCCCAAAGTGGTGCGGGTCTGGCTCACGGGTGAGCTCCCGCCCTGGGTGCACGCGAAGGACGTGATTCTCGAGCTGCTGCGCCGCTACTCGGTGCGCGGTGGCAGCGGGAAGATCTTCGAGTACGGCGGCCCCGGCGCGGCCACGCTGTCCCTGCCCCAGCGCGCCACCATCTGCAACATGGGCGCGGAGCTGACGCTGACCACGAGCGTGTTTCCCTCGGACGAGGCCACCCGCGGGTACTTCGCCCTCCTCGGCCGCGAGGCGGAGTGGCGGCCCCTGGCTGCCGATCCCGACGCGGAGTACGACGAGCAGATCGAGCTCGATCTCTCCGCGCTGGTGCCCCTGGTGGCGCTGCCCGCGTCTCCGGACAAGGTGGTCCCGGTGAGCGAGGTGGAAGGCACCGCGCTCGAGCAGGTCATGGTCGGCTCCTGCACCAACTCCTCCTGGGAGGACATGTGGGCGGTGGCGCGGACCATTCGCGGCGAGCGTGTGTCGGGGGCGGTGTCCTTCGTGGTCTTCCCCGGCAGTAGCCGCATCCTCGAGATCATGTCGCGCGAGGGGCTCCTCACCGATCTCCTTGCCGCCGGCGCCACCGTGTCCGAGCCCACCTGCGGCTCCTGTGCGGGCATCGGGCACGTGCCCGCAGCCGGGGGCAAGAGCCTGCGCGCCTTCAACCGGAATTTCCCCGGTCGAAGCGGCGTGAAGGACGATCAGATCTATCTCTGCTCGCCGCTCACCGCCGCCGCCTCCGCGCTCACCGGCGTCATCACCGATCCGCGCCAGCGCGGCGCGCCGCCGGCGCGCTACTACCCGGCCTCCCTCACCGCCTCGGACGCGGGTCTACTCCCGCCCGCGGCGGCCACGGAAGCGGCAGCGACGACCGTGCTCAAGGGGCCCAATATCAAGCCGGTGCCCCGCGGCCGTCCGGTGGAGGCGACGCTCCGGGCGCCGGTCCTCCTCAAGCTGGGGGACAAGGTCTCCACGGACGACATCTCGCCCTCCGGCACGGCGGCGCTGATCTTCCGCTCGAACGTGCCCGCCATCTCCGAGTTCACCTTCAAGAACGTGGACGCGGACTTCGTGGCCCGCGCCCGCGCCGCCGGCACGGGCGTGCTCGTGGGCGGCGAGATCTACGGCCAGGGCTCCTCGCGCGAGGCGGCGGTGCTCTCTCCGCTGCACCTCGGCGTGCGCGCGGTGCTGGCCAAGAGCTTCGCCCGCATCCATCGCGCCAACCTCATCAACTGGGGGCTGGTGCCGCTCGAGTTCGAGGATCCGGCCGACTACGCGGCCATCGAGCGGGACGATATTCTGCGCTTCGACGATCTCCGCGCCGCGCTCGAGGCCGGACGCCGGATCGCGGTGACCAACGAGCGCACCGGGCGGACGTTCCCGGCACGCTGCCTGCTGACGCCCCGCGAGCGCGATATCCTCCTGGCCGGCGGCCTGCTCGCGCAAACCGCGGACCAGGTGAAAGAGACCGCATGACCCAGCGGCGCGTCCCCGCCGTCTACATGCGCGGCGGCACCAGCCGCTGCCTCGTCTTCCACGAGCGGGACCTCCCTCCGGCGGGCCGCGAGCGGGACGCGATCCTTCTCGGCGCGCTCGGCAGCCCCGATCCCTATGCGCGGCAGCTCGACGGGCTCGGCGGCGGGATCTCGTCCCTGTCCAAGGCGGTGATCATCGGCCCCACCACCCTGCCCGGGGCCGACGTGGACTACACCTTCGCCCAGGTGCACGTGACCCGCTCGGAGGTGGACTACACGGGCAATTGCGGCAACTGCTCCTCGGCCGTCGGCCCCTTCGCCATCGAGGAAGGCCTGGTCCCCGCCCGCGAGGGCGAGACCGTGGTCCGCATCCACAACACCAATACCAAGAAGCTCATCGTGTCCCGCGTCCCCGTCGCCGGCGGCGCGCCCGCGGTGCGCGGCGACTTCGAGCTGCCCGGGGTCGCGGGGCGCGGCGCACGCATCGCCCTGGACTTCGTGGAGCCCGGCGGCGCCGGCACCGGTCGGCTCCTGCCCACCGGGCACCCCCGCGATACCGTGGAGGGCGTGACGGCGTCCCTGGTCGACGCCTCCATCCCCATGATCTTCGTCCGCGCCGCGGATCTCGGCATGACCGGCACCGAGACGCCGTCGGACGTGGACGCCGACGCCGCGCTCTGCGCGCGACTGGAGGCCCTCCGCGTGGCGGCGGCCCGCCTCATGGGCATCCCCGGCAGCGCGGCCACGCCCAAGGTTGCGGTGGTGACGGCACCGACGGCCTTCACCGCGCTGGACGGTGTCCGTCACGAGGCTTCGGCCGCCGACGTGGTGGGCCGCGCCATGTCCATGGGCAATTGCCATCGCGCCTTCCCCCTCACCGCGGCCATGTGCCTCGCGGTGGCCGCGCGCGTCGAGGGCAGCGTGGTCCACGAGTGCTCCACGGCGGGGGCCGGCAAGGACGTGCGCCTCGGCCACCCCTCCGGCGTGCTACCGCTGGACGCCGCGGTGACGCGGCCGGGCGGCGACTATCACGCCGAGCGGGTCACGGTCTACCGCACCGCCCGCCGCCTCATGGAGGGCTGGATCCGTATCCCGTGACGGCGCGGACCTTCGGGGTTACTGTCGGGTGGACGAGGTGACCCGGTGATGGACCGGCGGATATTCATCGGCAGCCTCGCTCTCGGCTCATTCGCGGTGCCGCGCGTCACCCCGGCCCAGTCTACGCGCAAGGTCTCTATCGGGATCATCGGCCTTATGGCGACCTCCAACCTGGTGGGCCCTCAGCCGCGGAGCCCATCTACCAGCGCGTTCGTGAGCGGATTGCGCGAGCTCGGCTACGTGTATGGAGAGCATTTCGTGACCGAGCCGCGCGGGACGGACGGCAGGCCCGACCGCTTCCCCGGCCTGGCCGCCGAGCTGGTCCGTCTCCAGGTGGACGTGATCGTCGCCCCTGGGCCAGCGCTACCCGCCCTCAAGCAGGCAACCTCGGCCATCCCCATCGTCATGGCGGGCGCCGCGGACCCCGTGGGCTCGGGCTATGTCCAGAGCCTTCGGCACCCAGGGGGGAACGTCACGGGACTGAGCCTTCAATCGGTCGAGACGACCGGGAAGCGGCTCGAGGTGCTCAGGGAGCTCGTCACGTCTTCGGCACCAGTGGCGGTTGTCTGGGACCGGACCACTCGCAACTATTGGCAGGCGGCCGAAGCCGCCGCCCGGGAGCGGGGATGGAAACTCGTGTCGCTCGAGATTCGAGATGTTGGCGAGATCGAGGGGGTCTTCAAGGCGGCGACGGGCGCCCGGGCCGGCGCTCTCCTCTTATCCGCAGCCGCGCTCCTCTTCCCTCACGCCCGGCGCGTCGCGGAGCTGGCCGCCAGGAGCCGGCTCCCGACCATGTACGAGCTCCGACCCTATGTCGAGGCCGGCGGGCTGATCTCCTATGGCGCGGACGTCGTCGACATCTGGCGGCGCGCGGGGGTCTTCGTCGACAAGATCCTGAAGGGCGCTAAGCCCGCCGACCTGCCGGTCGAACAGCCCTCGAAGTTCGAGACGGTCATCAACCTCAAGGCCGCGAAAGCCCTCGGTCTCACGGTCCCGCAGTCGCTGCGTCTGCGGGCGGACGAGGTGATCCAGTGATCTCGATGTTCACGCCCGAGCACGACCTGTTGCGCAAGAGCGTGCGCGCCTTCGTGGAGAAAGAGGTCACGCCGCACGTCACCGAGTGGGAGGAGGCGGGGCGGATCCCGCGGGAGTTCTGGCGGCGACTGGGCGAGCTAGGGTTCCTCGGCCTGGAGTTCCCGCCGGAGTACGGTGGCGCGGGCGGCGATTTCGTGTCGAGCGTGGTGCTGGGCGAGGAGATGGCGCGCTGCCGATCGGGCGGGGTGGCCTTCAGCGTGCTGGTGCACACCGACATGTCCTCGCCCTGGCTCACCCGCTACGGGACGGACGCGCAGAAGGAGAAGTACCTGCCCGGCATCATCAAGGGCGACACCGTGTGCGCGCTCGGGATCACGGAGCCGGGGACGGGATCGGACATGGCGGCGCTGTCCACCCGCGCGGTCAAGGACGGCGACCACTACCGGCTCACCGGCAGCAAGACCTTCATCACCAACGGGGTCTACGGCGACCTCTACTTCGTCGCCGCGCGGACAGCGCCGGGGACCCCCGGACGGCGTCACGACGGCCTCTCCATGTTCCTCGTCGAGCGCGGGCAGCCCGGCTTCACCGTGAGCCGCAAGCTCGACAAGATGGGCATGCGCGCCTCCGACACCGCCGAGCTCGCCTTCCACGACTGCGCGGTGCCGGCGGAAAACCTGCTGGGCATCGAGGGGCGCGGCTTCCAGCAGCTCGCCACCGGCCTCCAGCGCGAGCGCATCATGGCCGCGGTGCTGGCGCTGTCCGGCGCCGCGCAGGCGCTGGAGGACACGCTGGCGTACCTTCGCGAGCGGCAGGCCTTCGGCGAGCCCCTCAGCCAGAAGCAGGCGCTGCGGCACAAGGTCGCCGACATGGCGACCGAGATCGAGGCGGCCCGCCAGCTCGTCTATCACGCGGTGGCGTGCTCTATCGCCGGGGCGGAGGACTCAGCGACCAAGGTCTCGATGGCCAAGCTCTATGCCACGGAGGTCGCCAACCGAGTGGCGTATGGAGCCGTCCAGCTGCACGGCGGCTATGGCTATATGCGAGAGTTCCCGGTGGAGGGCTTCTTCCGTGACGTGCGGCTCTGGACCATCGCCTCGGGGACGTCGGAGATCATGAAAGAGATCATCGCCAAGAAGCTCCTGCCGTGAGGAGAGCCTGACATGAGCGCCGCGCTTCCGCCACTGTACACGCACGTGATGGGCAGCCACGGGTTCCCCGGCTGGTTCTGGACGGCCCTCGACAAGATCAAGGCGGGCGAATACGGGCAAACCGACGTCCGGGAAAGCTTCGACGACGCGACCCAGCTGGCCATCCGCGACCAGGAGCGCGCCGGGATCGACGTCCTCTGCGACGGCGAGATGCGCCGCTTCTTCTTCGTCCAGACCTTCTACGGAAAGATGGAAGGGCTGGAGATGCTGGAGCCGCTCCGGAAGACCGGCCTCTATGCCTACGACAGCGTGCCGCGCTACCGTCCCACCGGGAAGATCCGGGTGCCCAAAGGCCTCGGGACCGCCGACGAGTTCACCTACCTCAAGACCCAGACCGACAAGCCGGTCAAGGCCACCTGTCCGGGGCCGGTCACGCTCTCCATCCACGTCCAGACGCGCCCGGGCGATGCCTACAACAACGACCGCCTGGCGCTCTGCTGGGACCTGGTGCCCGCGGTCAACGCCGAGCTCAAGGCACTGGTCGCGGCCGGCGCGGACTGGATCCAGATCGACGAGCCCTCGGCCGCCATCGTCCCCGGGCAGGCTCCCGAGTACGTGAAGATGTTCAACGCCTGCGTGGAGGGCGTCAAGGCGAAGATCGGCTACCACGTGTGCTTCGGGAATCTCCTCTCCCGCCCGCGCGGCAAGCGCAGCTACCGCTGGATGTTCCCGGCGCTGCTGGACACCAAGTGTGACCAGTTCGTCTTCGAGTACGCCAACCGCGAGATGGCGGAGATCGAGATGTGGAAGGAGATCGGGGTGGACCGCGAGGTGGCCTGCGGGGTGGTTGACGTCAAGTCCTTCTACATGGAGACTCCCGAGGACGTGGCGGAGCGGATCCGGCTCTGTCTCAAGCACATCCCGGCCGAGCGGCTGTCGCTGGTGCCCGACTGCGGCTTCTTCCCGGTGCCGCGCTGGGTCGCGTTCGAGAAGCTCAAGCGGCTGACGGCGGGCGCGCGGCTGGCGCGCGCCGAGCTACGAGGCTAACGCTCAATGACGAGGGAGGACAGGATGGCGACGAGCAGACGCGATTTTCTCAAGGTGGCCGGGGTGGCGGCGGCGGCGGGGGCGACTGGCTTCCCGGCCACGGCGGGGGCCCAGGCGCGGCCGGGAGTGCCGGCGGATCCCGTCAAGATCGGCGTCATCGCCATCCGCGCGGGCATCGCGGCGCCCGTGGGCGCGGCGGGGCTCCGCGGGACCGAGTGGTGGGCGGATCGTGTCAACAAGTCCGGCGGCATCCTGGGCCGTCAGGTGCAGCTGGTCGTCGAGGAAGAGTCCACGCCCAAGGACACCGTCGAGCGCTACCGCAAGCTCATCCTCCAGGACAAGGTCGAGGTCGTCATCGGCGGCATCTCGACGGGCGTGACGCTCGCCCTCGCCGCGGTCGCCGAGGAGATGGACACGCCGTGGCTGTCCTGGGACGGGACCACCCAGAAGGGCGTGGAAGAGACCATGCCCAATCCCAAGTGGGCCTTCAAGAGCGTGGACAACGAGGTCGAGGCCATCGTGGCCGGCATCCTCACGCCCAAGTACTTCAAGGGCATCAAGACGGTGGCGGGGATCGGCAACGACTACTCCTACGGCCATGACTGCTGGGAGACCTACCAGGCGGTGCTCAAGCGCTATATCCCCGACGTGAAGTTCGTGCTCGAGCTCTTCCCCAAGCTGGGCGTCACCGACTTCACCTCTCACATCGCGGCGATCCAGCAGTCGAAGGCGGATCTCCTCATGTGCTCGTTCTGGTCCGGCGACGCCACCATCATCATGAAGCAGGCCGCCGCGGTCGGGCTCTTCAAGACCATGAAGGGCGTGTTCACCACCGCGGGCGGCGTCCACGACTCGCTCAAGAAGGAGTTCACCCCCGAGGGGCTCCTGCTCGGCTACAACACCATGTACTTCGACGACCCGAAGGGCAGCGCGCTGCTCAAGCAGTTCGTCCGCGAGTACAAGGCCAAGTACAACGAGTACCCGCCCTACGAGTGCGACCATGCCTACTTCAACGCCGAGAGCTACAAGGGCGCGGTGGAGAAGGCGTACGCGCAGACCAAGCAGTGGCCGACCAAGGCGCAAGTGGTCAAGGCGCTCGAGGGCATCGAGGTCGAATCGCTCTCGGGCATGCGCTCCTGGCGGCCGGACCATGTCCAGATGTGCAACTTCTACCAGGGCATCACCACCCACAAGAACAGCTACGACTTCGCCACCATCAATCCCATCGAGGTGGTCTCCACCAAGACCGCGATGAAGCCCGCCGGCGCCAAGCTCCTCGACTGGATCGGTTCCTGGAAGATCTGACGGCGCGGTGCGCGCAGGGCGGCAGGCGGGGGCGCCGCGCTCGCGGCGAATGCTGTACTGAGCAAGCGAGTGCGGCGCCCCCGCCTGCCGCCCGGAACCTTCCTCAGCTCGCCAGATCCTCGAAGACTTGACCGCGAATCTCGTCAACGTGCTGATGAGCGGCATCTTCCATGCCGCCATCCTCTTCCTGGTCGCGGCGGGGCTGCAGGTGGTGTTCGGCGTGCAGAAGATCTTCAACCTCGCGTGCGGCTCCTTCTATGCCCTGGGCGCCTACACCGGCGTCACCGCTGTCCAGTACTTCATCGGCCACGGCGGGCCGCCGGCGCTCTTCATCCTTCCCCTCGTGCTGGGCGGCCTCGCCGCCGGCCTGATCGGCATCGTCGTCGAGCGCGGCCTGCTCCGGTTCGTCTACGACCGCGACGAGACGTTCCAGCTCCTGCTGACCTTCGCGCTGGTCCTCATGCTCGAGGACCTGATCCGCATGACCTGGGGGACGGCGCCCGTCTCCACGGGAGGGCTCTACCTCAACTACGGCCAGGCGCGGATCGCCGGCGCGACCGTGCCCGTGTACAACCTGATCGTGATCGCGGCCAGCCTCGCGATGGCGCTCGGCATCGGCTGGCTGCTGACCCGAACCGCGTTCGGGCGCATCATCCGCGCCGCCGCCGACAACCGCGAGATGGCCAGGCGCTGGGCGTGGACATGCGCTCGGTGTACATCCGCGTCTTCACGCTGGGGACCATGCTGGGGACGCTCGGGGGCGCCCTCGTCATCCCGTCCACCGCCGCCATGAGCGAGATGGGCATCGAGCTGATCGTCGAGGCCTTCGCGGTGGTGGTGATCGGGGGGCTCGGCAGCATGCGCGGGGCCTTCGTGGGGGCGCTCGGGGTGGGCGTGCTGCGCTCGGTCGCCATCTCGGTCTACCCCGAGCTCGAGATGCTCCTGATCTACCTCATCGTGATCGCCGTGCTCATCTGGCGCCCGCAGGGGCTCTTCGGGGCCGCCGCCGGCATGAGGACGCCCATCGTGCTCGCGCTGGTCGGGATTGCCACCGCTGATCGCGCCGCTGGTGTCGCCGGCCTACTACGTCACCCTCATGCTGCCGTTCATGGCGTACGGGGTCGTCCTGCTGGGGCTGAACCTGCTCTTCGGCTCCGCCGGGCTCGTGTCCTTCGGCCACGCGCTCTTCATCGGCATCGGCGCCTACACCGGCGCGGTGCTGACGACCCATCTGGGCGTCCGGCACATGGAGCTGATCCTGCCCGCGGGCGCGCTCGCCGCCGCCATCGTGGCCGCGCCGGTGGGCGCCCTCTGCGTGCGCTACGTCAAGATCTACTTCGGGATGCTGACCCTCGCCTTCGGCATGGTCTTCTATACGTTCCTCCTCAAGTTCTACCGACTGACCGGCGGCGACGAGGGCATGCGCGTGCTGCGCCCCTATCTGCTCGGCCGCGAGTGGTCGGGGTTCTCGAAGACCGACTACCTGATCGGGCCCTACTACTACTTCTCTCTCGCGGTCCTGGTGCTGGCCACGCTCCTCATGTGGCGGATCGTGCGGTCGCCCGTTCGGCCTGTGCCTCCGGACCATCCGCGACAATCCCCTCAAGGCCGAGAGCCTCGGCGTCAGCGTGCCGCGCTACCGCTGGTACGCCTTCATGATCTCCGCCGTCTATGCCGCGGTCGGGGGCGCGCTGCTGGCCCCGCCCACCGGGAACGTGGATCCCACGCTCGCGTACTGGACGCACTCGGGGAACATCGTCTTCATGGTGCTGCTCGGCGGCTTCTCGTCGTTCTTCGGCCCGCTCCTGGGCGCCTTCGTCTTCATCTTCCTGCAGGACACGGTCATGTCGGTCTTCCCCTACTGGCGGCTCATCTTCGGCGCGGTGCTCGCCTTCATCGTCATCTTCGCGCCGGGAGGGCTGATGGGCCTCCTGTCCCGCCGCCGGGCCGTCGAGGTGCTCGGGCGCGTGATCCTCGAGGCGCGCGACGTCCGCAAGCTCTACGGCGCCTACGTGGCGCTCGACGGCGTGAGCCTGGCGATCCGCGAGGGCGAGTTCGTCTCCATCATCGGCCCGAACGGCGCCGGCAAGTCCACCCTGATCAACGTGCTGACCGGGGTGCTCGCGGCCGAGCGCGGGCAGCGTGCGCTTCAAGGGACAGGACATCGGCGGGATCGGGACCGTCGCGCTCACCCGGCTCGGGATGGCGCGGAGCTTCCAGCTCGTCCAGATCTTCCCCGAGCTGACCGTGCTGGAGACGCTGCAGGCCGCGGTCATCTCCCGGCTCGGCAAGGGCACGCGGTTTCTCTCCTCGCTCCGCCGCGACCGCCAGGTGCAGGCGGATGCGCTCGAGGTCGCCGAGCTCTTCGGCCTCGCCGGCAAGGCGCACGCGCTCGCGCGCACCCTGCCCCAGGGCGACAAGAAGCTGCTCGACGTCGCCTCGGCCTTCGCGCTGCGTCCCGAGATCATCCTGCTCGACGAGCCGACGAGCGGCGTCAGCACCGCCGACAAGCACGTGGTCATGGAGATTCTCGTGGGCGCCGCCAAGCGCATCGGGCTGCGCGCCATCATCCAGGTCGAGCACGACATGGACATCGTCTTCGGCTACTCCCACCGGATCATCGCGCTCCACCAGGGCAAGGTCCTGGCCGACGCCACCCCGGCCGAGATCCAGGCCGACGCCCGGGTGGTGGACATGGTCGTCGGCCGGCGGCGAAACCCCTGATGCTCTCGATCCGCGACCTCGACGTGTACATCCAGGCCAGCCACATCCTCCGGAGGCTTTCGCTCGACGTCGGCGCCGACGAGGTCGTGTGCCTGGTGGGCCGGAACGGCGCGGGCAAGACCACCCTGCTCCGGACCATCATGGGCTATCTCCGCCCGCGCGCGGGGTCCATCTCCTTCAAGGGCGCCGGCATCCACGGCCGGCCCACCCACGAGATCGCGCGGGAGGGCATCGGCTTCGCTCCCGAGGACAGCGGCATCTTCGCGGACCTCACCGTGGCCGAGAACATCGAGATCTCGACGTGGACGCGGACGACGGGGCGTGCGGCCGCGGCCCGTATCGAGGGCGCCTACGCGGTCTTCCCGGTGCTGCGGAACGTACGTGGCGCGGAAGGGCCCGGAGATGAGCGGGGGCGAGCGCAAGATGCTCTCCATCGCGCGCGCGCTCGCGCTGGACCCCGAGCTGCTCCTTCTCGACGAGCCGTTCGAGGGGCTCTCCCCCGCCATCATCCCCGCGGTGACGGACGGCATCGCCTCGATCACGCGCCTCGGCCACGGCATCCTCATCGCCGAGTCGAATATCCACCACGTGCCGGACTTCGCCGCGCGCCTCTACGTGATCGAGCGCGGCGAGATCATCTTCGCGGGGCGGCCGGAGGAGGCGCACCGCGACGCCGCCGTGCTGCGGGTGATCGGCGGGCGCGGCGTGACGCGCTCGGGCCTCTACCGGCTACGACGTCCGGACACTGTAGAGGCGCACCGCCTCGGCTTTGCCCCGCAGCTCTCGCTCGCCCATGTCCTCGACCTCGAGCTCCGCGGGCAGCTGGCATCGGCTCAGCAGCGCCTCCGACACCAGGACGCGCCGCTCCAGCGGGCGACACTGCGCCTCCACCCGCGCCGCGGTGTTGACGGTGTCGCCGCTGTGGACGATGTCCTTCTTGATGTCGCCGATCTCCGCGGTGACGACGGGCCCGCCGTGCAGGCCCGCCTTGAACTCGGGGACTCGCCCATATCGCGCGAGATACCGATCCTTCTGCGCGTGGATGCGCTCGGACACGAGAAACACGCAGCGGAGACAGTTCCCCTGGCGGAGGCCCCGCTCGGTCGTCCAGGTCACCACCGCCTCGTCTCCCACGTACTGGTAGATCCGGCCGCGTGTCGCGAGCACGGGCTCGGCGATGTCGTGGAAGAAGTCGTTCTTGAAGTCGTTGAAGCGCAAGGGCCCCAGCTCGGCGGCGATCGCGGTGGAGTCGTTCAGGTCGAGGAACATGAAGATGCGGTCCTCCGCCACCGGCCGGTGATAGCGGCCCAGCAGGAGGCTCATCAGCGTGCCCGGGCCGAGCAGCCGGTTGAGCTGGCGCACGAAGTTGATGAAGAAGCTCACCAGCGGTGAGGATCGCCAGCGCCACCAGCGAAGCGCCCGCCCAGCACGAAGTCCCGGTATTGCGCGGATCGGTAGTACGCGAAGAGGCCTCCGTGCTCGGACAGTCCCAGCAGGCTCATCGTCACCGCGTGGATGGCGACGGCGCACAGGGTGACGTAGAAGAAGGTCCGGACGAGGAGGAAACCGCCCATGGTGAGGGCCCGCATCATCCGCGGCGCCAGCGCGCAGCTCGAACCAGGCGCTGCCGAGCCCCATGACGGCTCCGGTCGCCACCGCGGTGAGCTCCCGGGCGAGGTGCGTCGGCACGCGCCGCACGACCCAGTGCACGAGCACGGCCGCGCCGATCCAGCCGCACATGATCCAGAGGGCAGTCCGTGCCGTGTAGAAGGCTCGCCGCGAGAGCACGGCCTCAGCGCGCCAGAGAGCGGATCTCGTCCAGCACCGGTACCAGATATCTCCGGAACTGCTCCGGATTCTCGCTCATCGGGAAGTGGCCGATCTCCTTCATCTCGGTGAAGCGGGCGCCGGGGATCTTCTCCGCGGTGGCGCGCGTGTCGTCGGGGGTGCAGGAGAAATCGTACTCGCCGGTGAGGAGGTAGAGCGGGCAGCGCGCGGTGTCGATCTCGCCCACGCGGTCGCGGAAGTCGCCGTCGATCCGATAGAACCAGAGATCGCCCTTGAACACGCCCGGCCCGCCCTGCATGTAGCCCCAGAGCGTGTCCCAGCGCGTCTCGTCGGGGCTTTGCGGCGCGATGAGGCCGGACATGAGCGCGCCCGCCAGCTCGCCGCCGTGCACGTCGGGCCGGTGCAGCCACCCGGTGTCGTCGTACCAGGGCGGCTGATAGGCGGCGGACTCCACGCCGATGAGCGCGCGGAAGCGCTCCGGGTGCAGGCGCGCCAGCTCCAGCGTGATCTTGCCGCCGATGGAGCAGCCCAGCACCACCGGGCGCTCGAGGGCGAGCGCCTCACAGAAGGCCAGGATCATCTCGATATAGCCGGATGCGGTCAGCCGGTACTCTTCGTCCTGCCAGCCGGCGGGCGGCAGCGATTTGCCATGCCAGGGCATGTCGAAGGCCAGCACGCGGAAGTCGCGCGTGATCACGCGGTCGTTGAGGAGATGGCGATACTGCTTGCCGTCGGCGCCCGCGGTGTGGAGGCAGACGAGCGGAATGCCCTGGCCGGCCTCCTCGAAGTAGACGCGATGCGGTCGCCCGCCCAGGGTCAGCGTCAGGTAGCGGCCGATGATGGGCTCGAGGTCGGCCATGCCCTAGCTCTCGCCCGCCGCGGCGGGGGATGGCGATGACATCCTTCACGTAGCGCAGGTTCGCCATGAGGGGTATAAGATCGCCTTCCACGCTTGCCACGCCGAGCTTCTTCATGGCAAAGAGATCGTGGTAGCCGGGGGCGGGCACCGGCTCCCAGAAGCGCCGCCAGGCTTCGGTGGAGGCGCGGATGGCGAAGGTCCACGGCCGCATGAGAAAGGGTCCGCGCTCGAGGCCGGCCACGCGGCCCTCGTGAACGCGGAGCAGGTAGGCGGAGTCGCCCGCCTCGAGCAGGAAGGTGGTCGAGCAGTAGCGCCCGCGCCGGACCAGCCCGGCGTCGGCGTTGACCAGATCGGGAATCGACAGAATGCGCGCGTGCACGGGGTCGTCGGCCACGGCGCCGATTATAGCCCCGGCCGCGCCGGACACGAGAAAGGACGCCCGTCATGGCTGAGCTGCCTCTGATCCCCTCCACCGTCGTCGGCTCGCACGGCAAGGCCGCGTGGTGGTACACCGCGGTGAAGGCGCTGGAGGCGGGCGAGTTCGGCCCCGGCGACCTCGAGGAGATGTTCGACGACGCCGCCGACACCGCCATCCGCGACATGGAGCGGGCCGGGCTCGACATCATCACCGACGGCGAGGTGCGCCGGCTCGACGGCTACGTGGACTCCTACTACGCGATCATCAAGGGCATCTCCCCGCTGCCGGTGAAGCGCAAGGTCGGGCCCTGGGGCTACGACCAGCAGACGCGTTACGAGGCGGTGGGGCGGATCGAGACCCCGCCGGGTGGGCTCGGCATCGTCAAGGAGTTCGAGTACGCCAAGGCGCACACCGGCCGGCGCCTCAAGGCCACCTGCGCGGGCCCCCTCACCTTCGGTTCGCGCATCCATCCGGGCAAGACCTACAAGGGCGTGGTGGACGTGGCCGAGCGCTTCGCGGAGGTGATCAACGCGGAGTGCAAGGCGCTGGTGGCGGCAGGCGCCGAGATCATCCAGCTCGACGAGCCCGCGCGGGGCAATGTCTCCGGCGAGGAGATGGCGCGGCTCTACAACCTGGCCACCGAAGGCGTGAAGGCCAAGCTCGGCTTTCACGTCTGTTTCGGCAACCGCTTCGGCCGCTCGCGCTTCGACCGCTCCTACCGGCCCTACTTCCCCGGCCTCCTCAAGGCCCGCGCCGACCAGTTCGTGCTGGAATTCGCGGGGCGCGAGCTCTCCGAGCTCGACGTCTGGAAGGAGTACGGCGCGGGGCGCGAGCTCGGCGCGGGCGTCGTCGACGTGAAGGGCTTCTATCCGGAGGCGCCCGAGGAGGTGGCCAAGCGCATCCGCCGCGTGCTGCAGGTCTGCCCCGCGGAGAAGCTCTACGTCAATCCCGACTGCGGCTTCGGCTGGTCACCGCGCTACATGTGCAACCAGAAGATCGGCGCCCTCGCCGCCGGCGCCGCGCTGGCGCGCGCGGAGGTGACAGGGCGCCGCGCCTAGGAGGTGGGTCAGCGGCCGGCGGGGCGCCGCGTCTTCTGGTAGAGGGCGGAGACCCCGAGCAACGCCACCCCGAGCACGAGGAAGGACACCACGCGGTATACCGTGCTCACTGCCGCCAGATCCACCAGGAACACCTTGACCACGGTGAGCCCGAAGAGGGCCAGCGCGCCGTAGCGCACCACCGGCGTCCCGCGCACGAAGCCCCAGGCCAGCGCGGCGGCGGCGTAGAAGGTCCAGAGGAGCGAGAGCCCCACCTGGGTCCGCCACTCGACCCGCGCCACTTCGGCGAAGTCACGCGCCCGGCGGGCCGTCAGCGCGAATTCGTTCTGGTAGCGGATCCAGTGCAGGCTCAGGGTCGCGAGCAGCAGCACCGCCGCCGTCCCCGGCAAGCCCCGGCGCAGGACGAGCGAGAGGTCGGCGCGGCCGGCGGTATCCGCCACCGCGTTCCCGGCGACCGCGAGGGCGACGCAGGCCAGGATGCGCACGAGCAGGGGCGCGGAGACGAGGCTCGCGCCGGCCGCGCGCGCGAGGGCATCATCCGCCACGAAGACCCGGGCCAGCATCACCAGGCCCACCAGCAGCGTGGCAACCGCCCACGCGGGCGCGGGGAGGATCCGCGCCAGCAGCGCGATGATCAGCAGCTCGGCGATGAGGAGGCCCGCGGGCCAGAGACCCGTCGGCTCTCGCCACAGAAGCACGGCCAGGAGGCCGGCCGCCCCCACCCAGAGAATGTCGCGCAGGCCGTCACGCGCCAGGCCGCGGAGCCCCTCCGGCCTCGCGCGGCCCGCGAGCCAGCCCGCCGACGCGACCACCACCACCACGAGCAGGTGCACGAGATAGGTGAGATTCCACACCGGGTGCGCGACCCGCTCCCAGCCCACGTCGAGCCAGCCCGCGCGGGCCACGGCCAGCGTCAGGGCGAGCAGCCCGCCCAGCGGCGCCACCGATGTGGTGAGCCGCGAGGCCGCCCAGATCAGCACCAGCCCTTCCACCGCCCAGGCCAGCGTCACCCATCGACCATCCAGCGCAAGCGGGAAGGCGATGGTGAGCGAGGTCCAGGCCAGCCCCTCGTACGCGATGGCCGTACCCGCGTCGTCGGGCACGCGCCGGGCATAGTCGGCGGCAATCAACCGGTACACGATGGCCAGGGCAAGCGCGAGCGGCACCTCGAGACGGGGCTGCCAGGCCTCCAGGGTCCAGTAGGCGAAGGCGAAGTAGGCTGCGGCATTGGCCACGGTGAGGGCCAGGTCCAGCTCGCGGCCGCGCCGACCTTCGGCCCGCTCGCGCCAGATCGGCGCGGCGAGGAAGATCGCCCAGAGCAGCGTGAGCAGGATGAGCCGCGCCAGGGGGTGGGGTCCCGGCGCCGGATCCAGGACGAGCGTCGACAGTATCGCGGCGGTCCCCACCCACGCCAGGCGGTTCAGCGAGGGCCAGGTGCGGAAGCGCGCGATGAGGAGCACGAGCACGTCCAGCACCACGAGGTAGACCAGCAGCCGCCGCTCGTCGGGCTGGGGCACGCGCACCAGCACGGGGGTGAGCAGACCGCCCAGCACCGCGAGCACCGCGGTGGCCTCCCGCCGCGTGGCGACGGAAACCCCGGCGCCCGCGAGCGTCACCGCGAACATACCCGCGAAGGTCGGGCCGCTGGCGAGCAAGTTGTAGAGCGCGTGCGCGGCGAAGAGCGAGAGATAGAGCATGCCGAGACCGCCCCCGGCGAGCCCCTCCGAAAGGAAGGGCAGGTCGCGGCGCGGGTGGAGGAGGAGACCGGCCACGAGGAGCGCGACGCCGGCGACGCAGCCGAGCATCACCCGGCCCGCGGGCCCGATCAGGTCATTGTCGAAGGACCACTTCAGGAAGAAGCTCACGCCGAAGAGGATGGCGACGATGCCCACCCAGGTCGCCCAGCGCGCGCCGATGCGCTGCTCGAGGTCACGGGTTGCCCGCGTCGTGGATGCCGGCTGGGGCACCGGCGGCTCCGGGACCGGCGGCGGCGGGAGCGGGGGCGCGACGTAGACGGAGACGGGCGGCGGGGGCGCGACGACAGTGCCCACGTCTGCAACGGGCTCGCTCGTCGTCTCCGGCCCGCGCGTGGCCAGGGCCAGCTCGAGCCGGTGCATGCGCTCGTAGAGCGAGCGAAGCTGATCCTCAATGGCGATCAAGCGCGCGTCCTCGCGCGACTGGAGGCGCCGCGGGCTACTCAGCAGCGCCCAGATCGCCAGCACGATGGCGATGAGGGAAAGCAGCAGCTCCACAGTGACCTCAGCGAGAGCCTATACTGTACCCTTGGGTTTCCCGGCAGCATTTCAGTGCCGGGCAACGCGATCGGAGGACGTGACGGATGCTTCTTCGTGTCGGGCCGAAAACCGTGACGCTGGGCTTGCTGCTCGGTCTGATCGTGGCCGCGGCGGCCCCGCTCCACGCGGACGTCACCCGCTTCCGCATCCAGCCCGAGGCCAGCGAGGTCGCCTTCCACGCCACCTCGCGGCTCATGAACGCGGACGGTCGCTTCTCGCGCTTCGCCGGCGACGTGACGGTGGACCCGGCCGACCTGAATACCGCGCGGGTGACGGTGCGGGTGGAGGCGGCGTCGCTCGACACCGGCATCACCATGCGCGACCGGCACCTCCGCAGTGAGGACTTCTTTCACGTGGAGAAGTTCCCCGCCATCACCTTCGAGAGCCTGCGGGTGGAGGGCGCCGGCCGGCGCCTCCTGGTGGTCGGCCGGCTGACCCTTCGCGGCGTCACCCGCGAGGTCCGCGTGCCGGTGGACGTGAGCGTGGCGGGCAACCGGCTCGAGGCGCGCGGTCAGTTCGACGTCAAGCGCACCGATCACCGCATGATCTACGACTCCACGATGAATCCCATCGGCGACCGGGTCCGCATCGAGTTCGCGTTCCGGGCCGAGGCCCCGTGACGCCGGCCATGCTATAAAGGCCGCCACGGATAGCGCCCCGGGAGGCAGGGCATGACGGTCCCATCGGATAACGTGGCGGCGACGGTCGAGGTGCGCGAGGCGCACCGCTTCGACGTGGCCGTCCTCGAGCGCTACCTTCAGGACCGCGTGGGGGATTTCGCCGGCCCGCTCACGGTGCGGCAGTTCATGGGCGGGCAGTCCAACCCCACCTATCATCTCTCCACGCCGCGCGCCCAGTACGTGCTGCGCCGCAAGCCGCCGGGCAAGCTCCTCCCCTCCGCGCACGCGGTGGATCGGGAGTATCGCGTCATCACCGCACTGGCCGGCTCCGGAGTGCCGGTGCCGCGCACCTACATCCTTTGCCAGGACGACGCGGTGATCGGCACCTGGTTCTACCTCATGGAGTGCGTGCCCGGCCGGGTACTCACCGACCCGCGCCTCCCCGACGAATCCCCCGCCGACCGCGCCCGGATCTACGACCACATGAACGCGGTGCTGGCGCGGCTGCACACGGTGGACTGGAAGGCGCTGGGCCTGGAGGACTTCGGCCGGCCGGGCAACTATTTCGCGCGGCAGATCCACCGCTGGACGGGCCAGTACCGCGCCTCCGAGACCGAGCGGATCGACTCCATGGAGCGCCTCATCGCCTGGCTGCCCGAGCACATCCCGGCGGACGACACCACCACGCTCGTGCACGGCGACTTCCGGCTCGGCAATACCATCGTGCACGCGACGGAGCCGCGCATCGTGGCGGTGCTGGACTGGGAGCTATCCACCCTGGGTCATCCGCTGGCCGATCTCGGCTACAACTGCATGCCGTATCGCCTCGCCGCAGAGAGCATGGACGGCTTCCAGGGCGCCGATCTCGCCGCCCTGGGCATGCCCACCGAATCCGAGTACCTCGCCGCCTATTGCCACCGCACCGGTCGGGCGGGTATCGCGGACTGGGAGTTCTACGTGGCGTTCTCGATGTTCCGCCTCTCCGCCATCGCCCAGGGCATCATGGGGCGCGTCATCGCGGGCACCGCGAGCGATCCGCGCGCGCGCGACCGCGGGGCCCGCGCCCGCCCGCTCGCCGATGCCGGCTGGCGCGAGGTCGAGCGCCGCGGCGGCTAACACAAGGAGACCCAACATGGCAGACCTCGTGAGATACGAGCGACGTGGCTCGATCGGCGTCATCACCGTGGACAATCCCCCCGTCAACGCGCTGAGCCAGGGCGTGCGGCAGGGTCTGCTCGACGCCCTCGCCAAGGGCATCGCCGACCCGGAGGCGCGCGCCCTCGTCCTCATCGGCGGCGGGCGCACCTTCATCGCCGGCGCGGACATCCGCGAGTTCGGCAAACCCCGCCAGCCCCCCGACCTCAACTCGGTGATCGCCCAGTACGAGTCGAGCCCGAAGGTGGTGGTGGCGGCCATTCACGGCACCGCGCTGGGCGGTGGGCTCGAGACGGCGTTCGGCTGCCACTACCGCTGCGCCGTCGCCGCCGGCCAGGTGGGCTTCCCCGAGGTGAAGCTGGGCATCCTCCCCGGCGCGGGCGGCACCCAGCGGCTGCCGCGGCTCATCGGCGTGGAGGCGGCGCTGCCACTGATCGTGACGGGCGATCCCATTCCCGCCGCGAAGGCCCAGGCCCTCGGCATCGTGGACGAGGTGGTCCCCGGCGACCTCCTCGAGGGCGCCTGCGCCTTCGCCGAGCGGCTGGTCGCCGAGGGCAAGCCGCTCCGGAAGATCCGCGACATGCAGGACAAGGTGAAGGGGACGAATCCCGCCGTCTTCGCGGAGTTCCGCAAGGGCCTCGAGCGCAGCGCGCGCGGCTTCTTCGCGCCCTTCCGCTGCGTGGACGCAGTGGAGGCGGCCGCCACCCTGCCCTTCGACGAGGGGCTGCGCCGTGAGCGCGAGCTCTTCACCCAGTGCATGCAGTCCACCCAGTCGAAGGCCCAGATCCACGTCTTCTTCTCCGAGCGCGAGGTTGCCAAGATCCCCGACGTGCCGAAGGAGACGCCGATGCGGCCCATCAAGTCGGCGGCGGTGATCGGCGCCGGCACCATGGGCGGCGGCATTGCCATGAACTTCGCCAATGCCGGCATCCCGGTGCGCGTGGTCGAGATGAGCCAGGAGGCGCTCGACCGCGGCCTGGCGGTGGTCCGGAAGAACTACGCGGCCACGGTGGAGAAGGGCCGGCTCAGCCAGAAGGACATGGACGCGCGGATGGCCCTGATCCAGGGCGGGCTCGGCTACGACGGCATCGACGACGCCGACATCGTGGTGGAGGCCGTCTTCGAGGAGATGGACGTCAAGAAGAAGGTGTTCGCCACCCTGGACCGGGCGGCGCGGCCGGACGCCATCCTCGCCAGCAATACCTCCACCCTGGACATCGACCAGATGGCGGGCGCGACCTCGCGGCCCGGCCAGGTCATCGGCACGCACTTCTTCAGCCCCGCCAACGTGATGCGCCTGCTGGAGATCGTGCGTGGCAAGGCGACTTCCAAGGAGACCATCGCCACCACCATGGATCTGGCCCGACGCATCCGGAAGGTGGGCGTGCTGGTCGGCAACTGCGACGGCTTCGTGGGCAACCGCATGCTCGCCCCCTATCTCCGGGAGGCGGAGTTCCTCGTCGAAGAGGGCGCCACGCCCCAGCAGGTGGACAAGGTGATCTACGATTTCGGCCTGCCCATGGGTCCGTTCGCGATGGGCGACATGGCCGGGCTCGACGTGGGCTGGCGGATCCGCAAGGGCAAGGAGGCCACGCGCAACCGGCGGCTGCGCTACTCGCCCATCGCCGACCGCATCTGCGAGATGGGGCGCTTCGGGCAGAAGACCGGCGCGGGCTGGTACCGCTACGAGAAGGGCAGCCGCGCGCCTCAGCCCGACCCCGAGATCGAGGCGCTCATCGTGAAGTCATCCAAGGAGCAGGGGGTCGAGCGCCGGACCGTCTCCGACGAGGAGATCCTCAAGCGCTGTGTCTACGCCCTCATCAACGAGGGGGCGAGGATCCTGGAGGAGGGCTTCGCGCTCCGCGCCTCGGACATCGACATCATCTACATCTACGGCTACGGCTTCCCCGTCCACCGCGGCGGCCCCATGTTCTACGCGGACACGGTGGGGCCGGCGGCGGTATACGACGACGTCTGCGCCTTCCAGAAGCGGCACGGCGAGCTGTGGCAGCCGGCGCCGCTGCTGGAGCGCCTGGCGCGCGAGGGCAAGCGCTTCCTCGAGCTCTAGCCGTTCTTCCGCGGGGCGCGTCCGGGCCCGGCCTCGGGCTATAATACGGGGTCCATGGACGCGCCCCTCGCAGGTCTCCTCGTCGCCGATCTCACCCAGAACGTCGCCGGTCCCTTCTGCGCGCAGATTCTGGGGGACATGGGCGCGGAGGTGGTCAAGATCGAGCGCACCGGCCGCGGCGACGACGCCCGCGCATGGGCGCCGCCCTACTGGGGCCAGGAGAGCGCCACCTTCATGAGCGTCAACCGCAACAAGCGGAGCCTCGCGGTGGACCTCAAGTCGCGCGAGGGACTCGCCATCGTGGAGCGCCTGGTGACCCGCGCGGACGTCTTCGTCCAGTCGCTGCGCGCGGGCGCGGTGGAGGAGCTGGGGCTGGGCTGGGAGCCGGCGCGCGCGCTGAATCCCCGCCTGGTGTACTGCTCGGTCACCGCCTTCGGGACGGAAGGCCCACTGCGGGACCGGCCGGGCTACGATCCGCTCATGCAGGCCATGTCCGGCATCATGTCCATCACCGGACATCCGAATCAGCCGCCCGCGCGCGTGCCCGTCTCCGTGGTGGACATGGGCACCGGCATGTGGGCGGCCACCGCCATCCTCGCCGCGCTGCGCGAGCGGGACCGCACCGGACGGGGCGTGCACGTCACCACCGCCCTCTTCGACACCGCGCTCGCCTGGACGGCGTTCCAGATGAGCCAGTACCTGGCCACCGGCGAGGTGCCGCTCCCGCAGGGCTCGGGCACCGCGATGATCTGCCCCTACGAGGCCTTCCCCGCCCGCGACGCCTGGGTGATGATCGCCGCCGGCTCGGACGCGCTCTTCACGCGCTGCTGCGAGGCGCTCGGAGTGCCCGCGATCGCGGAGGATCCGCGCTTCCGTGACAATCCCACCCGCGTCGCCAATCGGAAGGCGCTCAGCGAGGCACTCTCGGCAGTGACCCGCACGCTCGACTCCGCGGATGCCCTGGCTCGCCTCCAGCGGGCGGGCGTGCCCTCGGCGCCCATCAACACGCTCGACCGCATCGTGGCGGAAGCGCAGACGGAGGCGAGCGGCATGCTGGTGCCCGCCAAGCATCCCCGCCTCCCCGACTACCGGGGGCTGGGCCTGCCCATTCGCTGGGACGGCGAGCGGCCGGGCATCACGCGGGTGCCGCCGCTCCTGGGCGAGCACACCGCCGAGGTGCTGGCCGAGCTCGGCTTCGAGCCCGCCGCCATCGAGGATCTCGCGAGGCGCCATGTCGTCGGACTATAAGACCCTCAACGTCGGGCGCTCGGCCGATGGCTACGTGGTCACCGTCGAGCTCAACCGTCCCGAGGCGCTCAATGCCATGAACACGGCGATGGGACGGGATCTCCTGGCGTGCTTCGAGGCGCTACAGTGGGATCGAGAGGCGCGGGCGGTGGTCTTCACCGGCTCCGGCACCAAGGCCTTCTGCGTGGGCGGCGACCTCAAGGAGCGCGAGGGCATGACCGACGAGGACTGGCGCGCCCAGCACGTGATCTTCGAGGAGGGCGCCTTCAAGGTGCTGCACTGCCCGGTGCCGGTCATCGCCGCGGTGGAAGGCTTCGCCATGGGTGGAGGCTGCGAGCTGGCCGTGCTCTCCGACTTCGTGGTGGCGGCCGACACCGCGGTGTTCGCGGTGCCCGAGGTGACGCGCGGCATCTTTCCCGGCATCGGCGGCACCCAGCTCCTGCCGCGCATCCTGGGCGCGCCTTTGGCCAAGGAGATGATCTTCACCGGCCGGCGCGTGGCCGCCCAGGAGGCGAAGGCGGTCGGGCTCGTCAACCACCTGGTGCCGGCGGGGCAGGCGCGGGCCAAGGCGCTGGAGATCGCGGCCACCATCGCCGAGAACGGGCCCTTCGCGGTGCGCCAGGCCAAGAAGGCCATCGCTTGGGGCAGCGAGACGGACCTGGAGACGGCGCTCCGGCTGGCCATCGAGGCGTACAACAATACCGTCACCACCGAGGACCGTCTCGAGGGGGTGCGGGCCTTCAACGAGAAGCGGAAGCCGCGCTTCACGGGGCGCTGACCATGGCTGACTCGATTCGCCGCCTGCGCGGCTCGGCCGCCGGCCGGAACCGCGGCTCCGTCTATCGCGACCTCGTCTGGACGGTGGCCACCGCCGCCAACCGCAACCAGGGCGTGCGGGCCCAGACTCAGGAGTGTCTCGCCGCGCTGGACAAGAGCCTCGCCGAGGGCGGCTCGGACCGCACGCGCATCCTGTCGGCGCAGATCTTCCTGGCCGACATGGCCACCAAGGCCGAGATGGACGAGGTGTGGAACGCCTGGATCGGCCCCAACCCGGAGCACTGGCCGCAGCGGGCCTGCGTGGGCGCGCCGCTCGCGGACGGCTGTCTGGTCGAGATCATCTTCACCGCGGCCAGGACCTGAGGGCCGACGGAGGCACGCGATGACCAAGGACATGACGTTCACACTCACCGACGAGCAGCGCGCGCTCAAGGCCGCGGTGGCCGACCTCTGCAAGCAGTACCCCCCCGAGTACTGGCGCGACCTGGACGGCCGGCGAGAGTACCCGGAGCGGTTCATCGACGACCTCACCAAGGCCGGCTACCTCGCCGCCCTGATCCCGCAGGAGTACGGCGGGGCCGGCCTCGGGATCATGGAGGGCGCGCTCATCCTGGAGGAGATCAACCGCTCGGGCGGCAACGGGGGCGCCTGCCACGCGCAGATGTACATCATGGGCACCGTGCTGCGGCACGGAACCGAGGCACAGAAGAAGGGCTACCTGCCCAAGATCGCCACCGGCGAGCTGCGGCTCCAGGCCTTCGGCGTCACCGAGCCCAATGCCGGCTCGGACACCACCAAGCTGCAGACCACGGCGGTCCGTCAGGGGGACCGCTACGTGGTGAACGGCCAGAAGATGTTCATCTCGCGCGTGCTCCAGTCCGACCTCATGCTCCTCCTCGCCCGCACCACGGCGGTGGACCAGGTGAAGAAGAAGACGGACGGGCTCAGCGTCTTCCTCATCGACATCCGGCCGCTCAAGGGCAAGGGGCTCGAGGTCCGCCCGCTCAAGATGATGATGAACCACTCCACCAACGCGCTCTTCTTCGACAACATGGAGATTCCCGCCGACAGCCTCATCGGGCAGGAGGGCAAGGGCTTCTCCTACATCCTCGACGGGATGAACGCGGAGCGGATCCTCGTCGCCTCGGACTCGCTGGGCGACGCGCGCTGGTTCATCGAGAAGGCGGTGGCCTACGCCAGCCAGCGGGTGATCTTCGGCAAGCCCATCGGCGCCAACCAGGGCGTGCAGTTCCCCATCGCCAAGGCGCACATGGCCATCGAGGCGGCCGACCTCATGCGCACCAAGGCGGCCAAGATGTTCGACGCCGGCATCCCGTGCGGGCCCGAGGCCAACATGGCGAAGTACCTCGCCTCGGAGGCGGCCATCCAGGCGGGGGACGCCTGCCTCGACTGTCACGGTGGCTATGGCTTCGCCGAGGAGTACGACGTCGAGCGCAAGTTCCGCGAGTCGCGCCTCTACCGCACCGCGCCCATCAACAACAACCTCGTGGCCGCCTACGTGGGCGAGCACGTGCTCGGGATGCCCCGATCCTACTAGGACGGGAGAGCGCGGCGTGACTCTCGAGGCGGTCGATCGTATCAGCGTGACCACGGTGGTGGACAACTCCGTGGACATTCTGCGCGCCGACGAGAAGGTGGCACGGCGCTGGACCAGCACCAGAGCGCGGCGGTTCTCGACGCTCCGGGCCGAGCACGGGCTCGCGCACTGGGTGGACGTGACGCGAGGCCGCGAGTCGGCGCGGCTGGCCTTCGACTGGGGGCTCACCGGCGACACCTACACCCACAACCTGCGCGAGCTGGGCCTGGACCCGGCCGGGCTCGATGCGCTCGCCCTCAGCCACGGCCATCAGGACCACTGGGGCGGGCTGCCCGGCTTTCTCCGCGAGGGCCGGCGCGCGATGAAGAGCGCCCTCCCCTTCTACGGGGGATCCGATCACTTCCTCCCGCGCTATAGCGAGATGAAGGGCGAGCGCGTCTATTTCGGCCGACTCGACCGCGACGAGCTGGAGCGCCAGGACCTCGACGTGCGGGTGGTGGTCAAGCCCACCGCGCTCGCGGAGGGCGTGATGCTCTCGGGCGAGATGCACGAGACCGCGCCCGGCGAAACCATCCCCGCGTCCCTCAAGGTCGAGCGCGACGGCGCGGTGGTGCAGGACACCTTCATCGGCGAGCAGACCCTCATCGGCCATGTGCGGGGTCGCGGGCTGGTGGTGATCACCTCCTGCTCCCATCGCGGCATCGTGGGCATCTGCCGCCACGCCGCCCGGGTGAGCGGCGTGCCGAAGATCCACGCGGTGATCGGCGGATTTCACTTGAGCGGGCTCGGCGAGGAGCGCATCACGCTCGTGGTGGACGAGTTCAGGCGGCTCGACGTGGACTGGCTCATCCCGCAGCACTGCACCGGGATGGAGGCCTTCATCGCCATCGGCAACCGGCTGCCCGCCGAGATGGTGGTGTCCTCGGTGGGCAGCACCTTCACCTTCGAGGCCTGAGCGGGATGCTGGGGCCGGTGATCGAGGGCGAGCGCATCCGGCTGGAGCCGCCGCGCCCCGAGTACCTGCCCGCTTATTTCCGCTGGTTCGCGGACATGGAGGTGACGCGGTACCTCCTCTTCCGCTACCCACTGTCGGACAAGGGCGAGGCGGAATGGCTGGAGCAGACCGCCAAGGACCAGAGCAACGTGCTCTGGGCCATCGTGGCCCGGACGAGCGGCCGCCTGGTCGGCAACACCGCGCTCGAGAAGATCAACTGGCGTGACCGCCGCGCGGAGAGCGGCATCGTGATCGGCGAGAAGGACGAGTGGGGCAAGGGCTATGCCGGCGAGGCCATGCGGCTCCGCACCCGCTACGCCTTCCGGGAGCTCGCGCTCAACAAGGTGGTCACCACCGTGTACGGGGGCAACGAGGCGAGCCGTCGCGCCCTGGAGCGGGCGGGCTACCGGCAGTGTGGGACCTACCGGCGCCACGTGCTCATCGACGGACAATGGCACGATGTCTGGATCGGGGAGATCTTGCGGGACGACTGGGAAGCCCAGGAGGGGCGCGCATGAAGCTGCCGCAGCGAGTAACGCTCTGTGAAGTCGGGACGCGCGACGGGTTCCAGATCGAGCCGGACTGGATTCCCACCGATCTCAAGGTCGAGGTGGTGGACCGGCTCTCCGCGACGGGCGTGCCGCGCATCGAGGTGACGTCCTTCGTGTCGCCCAAGGCCATCCCCGCGCTGCGCGACGCCGAGGAGGTCATGGCCCGCATCCATCGGAGGCCCGGCACTCGCTTCTCGGCGCTGGTGCCGAACGACAAGGGCGCGGTGCGGGCGGTGGACGCGCGCGTGGACGAGATCCACACGGTGGTGTCGGCCAGCGAGAGCCACAATCTCGCCAACGTGAACATGTCCATCGCGGAGTCGCTGGTGAAGCTGCGCGCCACCCTGGAGGTGGCCCATCGGGCCGGTGTCCCCGTGTACTCCGGCATCTCCTGCTCCTTCGGCTGCCCCTTCGAGACCGACGTGCCGGTGGCGCGCCTCGAGGACGTGGTGAAGGCGCTGGTGGACATGGGGGCCCGCGGCATCGGGCTCGCCGACACCACCGGCATGGCCAACCCCGCCCAGGTCGGCCGCGTCCTCGACCACCTGATGCCCCGCTTCCCGGGCATCGAGTGGACGCTCCACACACACGACACCCGTGCCATGGCCATCCCGAACATCCTGGCCGCCATGGAGCGTGGGGTCACCTGCTTCGACGCCTCCATCGGCGGGCTCGGCGGCTGCCCCTTCGCCCCCGGCGCTTCCGGCAACGTCTGCACCGAGGACCTCATCCACTGCCTCCACTCCATGGGGGTGGCGACCGGTGTGGATCTCGACGCCTACATCGCGGTCTCGCGGCGGGTGCAGGAGGTGGTGGGTCATCCCCTGCCGGGCCAGATCGTGAAGGCCGGCAAGTGGGACCGCCGCTATCCCCTGCCCGACGGCGTCCAGGCCAAGCTCGCGGGCACTCGCGGATGAGCCGACCCAAGGCTCTGCCGAAGAAGGTCGCGCGCATGCTCCGCCTCATGGACCGGGCGGTCACCGAGTGGTCGCTGCCCGTGATCGGGGTGGAGAAGGGCCGCATGCTGCGCCGCCTCATCGCCGAGCACGCGCCCACCCGCGCGCTCGAGGTGGGCTCTCTCTTCGGCTATTCCGCTCTCCTCATCGCGGCCAGCCTGCCCCGCGGGGGAAGCTCATCTGCGTGGAGCAGAATCCCTACCTCGCCAAGTTCGTCGACCGGAATGCCGCCGAGGGAGGACTGGGTGACCGGGTGCGGGTGGTGGTCGGTGACGCCCTGCGCGTGCTCCCCATGCTGCGGGGGCCGGTGGACTTCATGCTCATCGACGCCAAGAAGGAAGACTACCTCGACTATCTCCGCGCGGTGGAGCCGCGGCTCACCCGCGGGGCGCTGGTGGTGGCGGACAACACGGGGATGTACCGCCGCGACGTGAAGCCCTACCTTGCCCATGTCCGCGGCGACGGCCGCTACCAGAGTCGCGAGCACGACTTCGGCTTCGACTGCATGGAAGTCTCGGTCTACCGCGGCTAGCGCCCCGTGTTCGGCGAGCGCCACGATCCGGAGTTCCTCAAGCACCTGTTCGACCGAACGGAGATACTCCGCAAGCCCATGTCCGGCATCATCACCGGCTATCACGTGCTGCCCTATATCCTGGTGGGGCCCCAGGAGGACCGGCCCGCGCACTCGGTGGAGATCCGCGGCAAGATCAAGGTCTCGCCCCGCCTGGTCCTGGCGCCGGGACGCGCCGGGCAGACCTACGGCGACCTCTTCAAGGACACCGAGCTGATGGACCAGACCCTGGTGGCACGGGTCTTCTCCTTCGCCTACTCCTCGCGCCACCAGGTCACGCTCGAGAGCGAGGACCTGACCATCCAGCGCACCGACCGCGAGCCGCAGGCCCAGGTGGAGCGGGCGCTCGACGAGCTGTCACAGCGCGAGGTCATCAATACCGGCGTCATTCTCTCGCCCAACGTGCGCTTTTACCCGGTCTCCCTGGACCGATTCATCACCGAGATCCTGGATCAGGAGTTCCGCCCCTCCTGACCGGGCGACCATGCGCGTCACGACGCTGACCCCCGCGGAGACACTCGTCGCCGAGCCCGCCCTCGTCGCCCTGCTCCGCGACGCGGTGGACTCGGGGGCGTCGATCGGCTTCCTGCCGCCGCTCTCGGAAGACGAGGCGGTCGAGTACTGGCGCTCGGTGGGCGCCGCCGTCGCGGAGGGCTCGCGGGTGCTCTTCGCCGCGCGCGACGCCGCCGGCGAGGCGATCGGGAGCGCCCAGCTGGACCTCGCCCTGCGCGCCAATGGCCGGCACCGCGCCGAGGTCGCGAAGGTGATGGTGCATCGGCGCGCGCGCCGGCAAGGCGTCGGGCGCGCCCTCATGCTGGCGGCGGAGGCGGAGGCGCGGCGGCTCGGCCGCAGCACCCTCGTGCTCGACACCCGTCACGGCGATCCCTCCGAGATCCTCTATCGCTCGCTGGGCTGGGAGCTCGCCGGCGAGATTCCGCGCTATGCCCGGAGCGCGGACGGGACCCTTCACGCCACCGCGTTCTACTTCAAGCTCCTCGAGGCCTGATGCGCGCGTATTTCATCTCGCGCCTCGGCCAGACCCTCCTCGTCGTTTTCCTCTCGCTCACCGCCGTCTTCTTCCTCGCGCGGCTCGGGGGCGACCCCGTGCTTCTCTTTCTTCCCATGGACATCCAGGCGAAGGACCTCAACGAGTTCCGGCAGCGTCTGGGGTTCAACGATCCCCTCCCCGTGCAGTACGCGCGCTTCATGTCCGGCGCGGTACGCGGGGACTTCGGCGAGTCGCTCCGCTACAAGCAGGACGCCCTCGGCCTCGTCCTCGAGCGGATGCCCGCCACCCTCCGTCTGGGCGGCGCCGCGCTGCTCCTCACCTTCTGCCTCGCCATCCCGGTGGGAGTGGTGTCGGCGATGAAGCGCGGATCCGTGTGGGACTACCTCGGAATGGGAGGCGCGGTGCTGGGCCAGGCCATCCCCGGCTTCTGGCTGGGCCTCATGCTCATCTATCTCTTCTCGGTGCGCCTGGGCTGGTTGCCCACCGGCGGGACCGGCGGCCTCCTCCACTACGTGATGCCGGTCCTCGTGCTCGGCGCCTTCTATGCCGCCCGCATGGCCCGGCTCACCCGCTCGTCGGTGCTCGACACCCTGGGGGAGGACTATATCCTCACCGCCCGCGCGAAAGGGCTGGCCGAGCTCGTGGTGGTGGCCAAGCACACGCTCAAGAACGCGGCCATCCCCATCGTGACCCTGGCCGGGCTCGAGACGGGGCAGCTTCTGGGCGGCGCCGTCATCACCGAGACCATCTTCGCGTGGCCGGGGGTGGGCCGGCTCACCGTCCAGGCCCTCCTCAATCGCGATTTCCCCGTGGTGCTGGCGGCGGTGTTCGTGGCCTCGCTCACCTACACGCTCATCAATCTCGTGGTCGATCTCCTCTACGGCTGGATCGACCCGCGGACGAGCCGGTCTTGATGGGCGAGCTGCAGCCGAAGGCGAGGCGAGCGAACATGATGGGCGAGCTGCAGCCGAAGGCGAGGCGAGCGAACACGAAAATGCTCTCCCGAGCGAAGCGAGGGCAGTTCTGATGACTCTCGCCCGACTTCGACGCAACGGACTGGGCATCATCGGCCTGGTCCTGGCCGGCGTCGCCATCCTGGCCGCCTTCGCGGCGCCGCTGCTGGCGCCCCACGATCCGCTCAACGCCGACTTCACCCAGAGCCTCAAGCCGCCGGGAACGGCGGGGCATCCCTGGGGCACCGACCAGCTCGGCCGCGATCTCCTCTCGCGGGTGATCTACGGCGCCCGCATCGCGCTCTTCATCGGGCTCTGCACGGTGCTGCTCACCGCGGTGGTGGGCGGCGTCCTCGGCCTCCTCGCGGGCTACTTCGGCGGCTGGCCGGGCGCGGTGCTCATGCGGCTGGTCGACGTCCAGCTGTCCTTCCCCTTCATCTTCCTCGCCATCACCATCAACGCCATCGTGGGGCTGGGGCTGCGGAACATCATCATCAGCCTGGCTGCCGCGGGCTGGGTCGTGTATGCTCGCGTGGTCCGGGGGGAGGTTCTGTCGGTGAAGCAGCGTGAGTACGTGCACGCGGCGGCGGCGCTGGGCATGGGGCGGGGTCGGATCCTGTTCCGCCACGTCCTCCCCAACGTGCTGCCCTCGATCATCATCGTCGCGAGTCTCCAGTTCTCGCAGTTCATCGTGGCCGAGGCGGCCATCTCGTTCCTCGGCTTCGGCGTGCAGCCCCCGACGCCGGCATGGGGGAGCATGCTCTCGGAGAGTCGCGACCATCTCTACGTGGCCTGGTGGCTGGCCGCCTTTCCGGGCGCGGCGCTGGCCTTGACCGCGCTCGGCATCAACCTGGTGGGGGACTGGCTCCGCGACGTGCTGGACCCCAAGTTCCGCGCCTGAGGGCGCGACCCCGGAGGAGGATTCTCATGCTCAAGCGAATCGGACGGCGGCCCGCTCTGGTCGCCCTCGCCCTCGGCCTCGTTTTCTTCGCCGGCGGGCCCGCCGGCGCGCAGGACCGCGCGCGCAGCAAGGAAGTGGTGGTGGCCCTGGCGGCGGAGCCGCGCTCGCTGCTGCCCAACACCATCGTGGACTGGACCACCAACAACCAGCTCGAGCACATGTACGACCGCCTGGTGGACCGCGACGCCAAGAGCTACAAGCCCGCGCCCATGCTCGCCACCGGGTGGAAGGTGGTGAACGACACCACCTGGGAGTTCACCCTCAAGCAGGGGGTGAAGTTCCACAACGGCGAGCCGTTCAACGCCCAGTCCGTCAAGGCGACCATGGACTACATCATGGATCCCGCCAGCAAGACCCACTACGCGCCGCGGTGGGCGCAGGTAAAGGAAGTCCAGATCGTCAACGACTACACCGTGCGCTTCATCACCGAGAAGCCGTGGCCCGGCCTCATCGACCGCATGGCCGCCACCGACTTCCTCCCCATGCCGCCCAAGGCGCTCAAGGAGCAGGGGGTGGCCGCGCTGGCCGCCAAGCCCATCGGCACCGGGCCCTTCAAGTTCGTCCAGTGGGTGCGCGACGAGAAGCTCGTGATGGAGCGAAATCCCGACTACTGGCAGGGAGGGGCCGCCGTCAACCGCGTGACCTTCCGCTACATCCCGGAGTTCAGCGCGCGGCTGGCCGCACTGCTCGCCGGCGAGATCGACATCATGAAGGACGTGCCCCCGCTCAATGTCGACCAGGTGGACAAGAGCGGCAAGGCCAAGGTGCGCGCCACCGAGTCGTCGCGCATCAATTACCTGGCACTGGTCAACCTCAAGCCCGGGCCCCTGCAGGACGTCCGGGTGCGGCGGGCCATCCACCATGCGGTCAACGTGGACGAGCTGATCGCGCAGGTGCTCCGCGGGCGCGCCACCAAGATGTGCGGGCCGCTGTCGCCGCTGAACGTCGACTATTCCCCCAAGGGGGAGTGCATCAAGTACGATCCGGCGCGGGCCCAGGCGCTCCTGAAAGAGGCGGGGCACGAAGCGGCCAAGCTCCAGCTGACGCTCGACACGCCGTCCGGCCGCTATCCGCTGGACAAGGATATCTCGCTGGCCATCGCGTCCCAGCTCGGGCGCATCGGGATCAAGACCAACGTGGTGGTGAACGAGTGGGGCACCCACCTCGACAAGATCAAGAACCGGGCCACCGGCGATATGTTCTTCCTCGGCTGGGGTCCGGCGCTGGAAGCCCAGGGCACCATCGAACAGCTCTTCCAGGCCAAGCCGACGTACTCGTCCTTCGGCAACAACGCGACCATCGATGCCAAGATCGCCCAGGCGGTGACCATCGTGGATCCCAAGAAGCGGCTGGAGGCCTGGACCGAGCTGCAACAGCTGGTGCGAGACGAGGTACCGTGGGTGTTCCTCTGGCAGCAGCACGACCTCTACGGCGTGGCTAACTGGATCGAGTGGAGCCCGCGCGCCGACGAGAAGGTCTGGATGTACGAGGCGAAGATCATCGCCCGCTAGCGCGGGCCCATCTCGAAACAGCAACGCGCGCCGGGACAATGTCCCGGCGCGCGTCTCGCTTTCTGGCTATGCCGGCCGCGGACGCCTCAGGCGGCCGCCGCGGGAGGAACCGCGGGCCCCTCGTCCTCGTCCGCCATCGGAGTGGAAGCGGTTGGCGCCGCCTTCTCCGCTTCGTCCCGCATCTCCCTCGCGTGATCCGTCAGCTCGCTCAGCTCCCAAACCGCCAGGTCGAACCAGGTATCCAGTTGCATCATGTCCCTCGCTGCGCCCGGCTTCGGCGCCCCCCGGTCGGTTTCGGCCCCTCCCGCGACGATGCGGGGCTTCACCACTGCCCCACGTGGAGCATTGGCTGTGCCATCCAGAGACGCCTGCAAAATCGCGCACTTGAGCTCATGCAGGCCGGCGCCGCGTGCCGGACGATCGCCCGAGCGCGGGCAGGACGCCTGATCCAAGGCCCGACGATTCCTGATAAAATTCGGCCGCTGATCACTCGACGTATCCGCGAGGAGGCCCCATGGCTGGGATCACCGTCTTCACCAATGCCTTCCTGATCGATTGCACCGGCAAGGAACCCGTCGACGGCGCCGCCGTCGTGGTGGAGGGCGAGCACATCAAGGACGTCATCCGGTCGGGCAAGGTCGGGCCGCTCAAGGGCCGCGTCGACACCATCAACTGCAAGGGCAAGACTCTCATGCCCGGCCTGACCGATGCCCATGTGCACGTCTGCGCGGTGGACGCGAACATCCCCGAGCAGCACCGGAACAGCCCCCCGAGCCTCATCGCCGCCAAGGCCATGCGGCGTATCGAGCAAGCGCTGCTGCAGGGCTTCACCACCGTCCGGGACGCGGGCGGCGCCGACTACGGCTTCCGCGAGGCCGTCGACTCCGGCCTCTATCCGGGACCCCGTCTCCTCGTCTCCGGGAGGGCGCTCTCCCAGACGGGCGGCCACGCGGACAAGCGGAGGCGCGCGGAGTGGATCGCGCCGGTGGAGTGCTGCGTGGGCATGGTGGGGGTGATCGCGGACGGGGCCGACGAGGTGCGCCGGGCGGCCCGCGAGCAGATCCGGCACGATGTGGACCAGCTCAAGATCATGGCCTCCGGCGGCGCCATGTCGCCCGGTGACGAGCTCGATACCACGCAGTACACCGTGGAGGAGATGCGCGCCGCCGTCGAGGAAGCCACCGCGGTGGGCAAGTACGTCCTGGCGCACGCCTATTCCGGCACCGCCATTCGTAATGCCATCAGCGCCGGCGTCCGTTGCATCGAGCACGGCAATCTCCTCGACGCCGCCGGCGCCCAGGCCATCAAGAAGGCCGGGGCCTACCTCGTCCCCACCATGGTCACCTACGAGGCCATCTGGCGCGAGGGCAAGAACTACGGGATCGGCGACCACCAGATCCAGAAGATCAACATGGCCCGGGAGAAGAGCGTCGAAGGCCTCACCCACGCCTACCGCGCCGGCTGCAAGATCGGCTCCGGCTCCGATCTCCTCGGCGACATGCAGGCCCAGCGCACCGTGGAATTCGAGCTCAAGGGCCAGGTCATGAAGCCCATGGAGGTGCTCCTGTCCGCCACGCGGACCAATGCCGAGATCTTCCGGATGGAATCCCAGATCGGCTCCGTCGAGCCCGGGAAGTACGCCGACCTCCTCGTGCTCAAGGGCAACCCCCTCAAGGATCTCCGCGTCTTCCAGAACCAGGACAACCTGCTCCTGATCATGAAGGGAGGCGTCGCCTACAAGCGCGCCGTATGAGCAAGACCGGGAAGAGCACCAGGAGCGGCAAAAGCGCCGGCGGCTCGACGACCGCACCGCCCGCCGCGGCTCCACCAGCCGCCGCAGGGCCTGCGGACTTCGAGAAGCTCGGCGTCTTCTATCTCGGACGCCCCTACGATCTCGGCGCCCGGAAGCCCGGCGAGGGGTTTCTCCTCTACGACGCCAAGGATCTCGTGACCCACGCAGTGTGCGTGGGCATGACCGGCAGCGGGAAGACCGGCCTCTGCCTGTCCCTGCTGGAGGAGGCGGCGATCGACGGTATCCCCGCGCTGGTGATCGACCCCAAGGGCGATCTCGGCAATCTCCTCCTCACCTTCCCCGAGCTGCGGGCCGCCGACTTCCGGCCCTGGATCAACGAGGACGACGCGCGGCGGAAGGGCATCACCCCCGACGCGTTCGCGGAGAGCCAGGCCGAGACCTGGACCAAGGGCCTCGCCGCCTGGGGCGAGGATGGCGCGCGCATCCGCCGGCTCCGGGAGGCGGCGGACTTCGCCATCTACACTCCCGGCAGCAATGCCGGCCTGCCGGTATCGATCCTCAAGTCCTTCGCCGCGCCACCCGTGGCGGTCAGAGAGGACGCGGAGGCGCTCGGCGAGCGCATCGGCACCACGGTGACGAGCCTGCTCGGCCTGGTGGGCGTCGAGGCCGACCCGGTGAGGAGCCGCGAGCACATCCTCGTGTCCACCATTCTCCGGGTCGCCTGGGCGGAGGGCCGGGACCTCGACCTCGCCGGCCTGATCCAGCAGATCCAGACGCCGCCGGTGAAGCGCGTCGGCGTGCTCGACGTCGAGGCGTTCTTCCCGTCGAAGGACCGCTTCGCGCTGGCCATGACGCTGAACAATCTCCTCGCCAGCCCCGGCTTCGCGGCCTGGATGGAAGGCGAGCCCCTCGACGTGCAGTCCCTGCTCTACACCCGGGAAGGGAAGCCGCGCGTCTCTATTTTCTCCATCGCGCATCTGGGCGACGCGGAGCGGATGTTCTTCGTCTCGCTCCTGCTCAACCAGACGGTGGGGTGGATGCGCAACCAGTCCGGCACCACCAGCCTCCGCGCGCTCGTCTACATGGACGAGATCTTCGGCTACTTCCCGCCGGTGGCGAATCCGCCCTCCAAGCTGCCGCTGCTCACCCTGCTCAAGCAGGCGCGGGCCTTCGGCGTGGGCGTGGTGCTGGCGACGCAGAACCCGGTGGACCTCGACTACAAGGGGCTCTCCAATGCCGGCACCTGGTTCATCGGCCGCCTGCAGACCGAGCGCGACAAGGCCCGGGTGCTCGACGGGCTCGAAGGCGCCGCCGCCGGTGCCGCGGGTCGCTTCGACCGCGGCAAGATGGAGGAGACCATCGCCGGCCTGGGTAACCGCATCTTCCTCATGAACAACGTCCACGACGATGCCCCGGTGGTCTTCGAGACCCGCTGGGCCATGTCGTATCTGCGCGGCCCGCTCACGCGCGACCAGATCAAGATCTTGATGGACGGGCGCCGAGGCCGGACGCCGTCCGAAGCCCCGGCGGCCGCGGGATCCACGCCGGCGACACGACCCGCCCGCACCGCCCCGGTATCGGGAAGCGCGGCCCCCGCGGCCCCGCGCCCCGTGCTGCCGCCGGACGTCCCGCAGCACTTTCTCCCCGTGCGCGGTGCCCGGGCGGGCGCGCTCGTCTATCAGCCCATGCTGCTCGGCGCGGCGCAGGTGCGCTTCACCGACCCCCGGCGCGGGGTCGAGGTGGCCCAGGACGGCGTGTTCCTCACGGCCATCACCGACGAGGCAATCGGGGTGGACTGGGAACAGGCGCGCGAGACGCCGGTAGCCCTCGGCGATCTGGAGACCGACCCGGTGGCCGGCGCGGAGTTCGGCGAGCTGCCCGGCGTCGCGGGCAGGAAGAAGAGCTTCGAGAGCTGGAGCCGCGACTTCGCAGGCTGGTTGTTCCGCACGCGCCGGCTGGAGCTCCACGTGAGCGCCGATCTCAAGCTGGTGTCGCGGCCCGACGAGTCCGAGGGCGATTTCCGCGTGCGCATCCAGCATGCCGGCCGCGAGGGGCGTGACGAGGCGCTGGAGGTGCTCCGGAAGAAGTACGCGCCGAAGGTGGCCGTGCTCCAGGAAAAGATCCGCCGCGCCCAGCAGGCGGTGGAGCGCGAGTCTGGCCAGGCCACCCAGCAGGGGCTCCAGGTCGCCATCTCCCTGGGCGCCACCGTGCTGGGCGCGCTTCTCGGCCGCAAGGCGGTGAGCGCGACCACGCTGGGCCGGGCCACCACCGCGGCGCGCGGCGCGGGGCGAACCATGAAGGAGGCGCAGGACGTATCGCGCGCCCGGGAAACGGTGGAGAGCCTCCAGCAGGCCCTCGCCGATCTCGAGACCGAGCTCAAGGCGGAGACCGAGGCGGTCGCGGCGAAGTCGGACCCCGGCCAGGCGCCGCTGGAAACCCTCGCGCTGAAGCCCACCAAGCAGAACATCACGGTCCGGCTGGTGACGCTGGCCTGGGCGCCCCATCGCCGTGACTCGCAGGGGGCCCTCGTGCCCGCCTGGGAATAGCAAGGAGACCCGCCATGCCAAGCCTTCTCACCGCCGCCGCCCTGCTGGCCGCCCTGCTCGTCCCCGTCACCGCGCTCGCCCACAAGGATACGGACCCGCCGCATCAGCGCTACGAGATGGGGGACCTCAAGCTCGAGAGCGGCGACGCGATCAAGAACTTCACCATCTCCTTCGTCACCCACGGCACGTTGAACGCGGACCGTTCGAACGCGATCCTCGTGGTCACCGCCATCGGGGGCACCCACCACCGGCTCGACTTCCTCATCGGCCCCGGCAAGGCGCTCGACACCGACAAGTACTTCGTGGTGTCGGCCGACGCCATCGGCAACGGGCTCACCACCTCACCCTCCACCAGTGCCACCCAGCCGCGCATGCAGTTCCCGCGCTTCACCATCCGCGACATGGTGAGCTCGCAGCACCGTCTGCTCACCGAGCACCTGGGGGTGAAGCACCTCGTGGCGGTGGTGGGCGCCTCCATGGGCGGCATGCAGGCGCTCCAGTGGGGCGTCAAACATCCGGACTTCTCCGACCAGCTCGTCGCCATGGTGCCGCTCCTGCGCACTCCCGCCTGGACCGTCACCGTGCTGGAGGCGAGCCGCAAGGCCATCATGCTCGACCCCGCCTGGAACGGCGGCAACTACACGAGCCCGCCCGAGGCCGGGATCCGGCTCTGGCGCGACATCGTCGGGGTCCTGGCCGCGCGCACCCCGGAGCAGCTCCGCGACCAGTTCCCCTACGGGCTCGACGTGCTGCCCTGGCTCAAGGAGCAGGAGGACGCGCTCATCCCCGTGTTCGACGCCAATGACTGGATCTACCAGACCTGGGCCTACGAGCGCCACGACATCGCGGCCGGGCCGGGACGGGACGGGGACATGCTCAAGACGCTGCGCGCGATCAAGGCGACCACCCTCATCCTCACCGGGATCAAGGATCTCCTCAATCCCGAGTGGGAGTCCCGGGACGCCTTCCGCTACATTCCCTCCTCGCGGCACATGCAGATCAATCCGGGCTCCGTCACCGGCCATCTCGCCGCCTCGGGCCTCTTCCCGGCCGACGTCGAGATGCTCAACCGTGAGATCGGAGCCTTCCTCGAGCGCGGCCGGGTGAAGCGCGCGGAGGGGCCCGGCCCCACCCCAGCCTATGATCCGGGGGTCGGCACGCCCGGGCGGGCGGGGAGCCGGCCCCCACGGCGATAGCGCCCCGCGCGCTCCCACTCGGTATACTGGAAGTCTGATGAAGATCGGTCCGGTCGAGGTATGCTCGCTCGCCCGCATGGCCCCCATGGCGGGCATCACCAATGCGCCCTTCCGGCTCATCGTGAAGGAGTGCGGCAGCGGGCTCACCACCACCGAGGAGATGGACGCCACCGCCCTGCTGCTCGAGCATCCGCACGCCACGGACATCGCCGCGTACTTCCCGGAGGAGCGGCCCCTCGCCATGCAGCTCCTCGGCAAGGACCCCGATGTCCTCCGCCGCGCGGCCGAGAAGTGCCAGCGCCTGGGCGCCGACATCGTGGACCTGAACATGGGCTGCCCCATGCCCCGCATCACCGGGAAGGGCAAGGGCGCGGCCCTCATGCGCGACGTGAGCGCCACCGCGGGGATCCTCCGCGCCATGCGCTCCGCTCTGTCCGTGCCGCTCACCATCAAGATCCGGGGCGGCTGGGATGACGAGCATCTCAACGCGGTCGAGGTGGCGCGGATGGCGGAGGCGGAGGGCGTGGACGCCCTCACCGTGCACCCGCGCACGCGCGCTCAGCGCCACAGCGGCAAGGCGCCGTGGGAGATCATCGCCGAGGTGGTGGACGCGGTGCGCGTGCCGGTGACCGGCAACGGCGACGTCCGCTCCATGGCCGACGCGCGCCGGATGGCAGCGGAGACGGGGTGCCAGTCGGTGATGGTCGGCCGCGGCGCCCTGGGCCGGCCGTGGCTCTTCAGCGAGACGTTCGACGCTCTGCCGCTCGAGGGCCAGCGCGACTACAAGCTGCGCGTGATCACCAGGCACCTGGACCTCATCCGGGGTCATTTCCGCGAGAAGTACGCGCTGGTGCAGACCCAGAAACACCTGGCCTGGTACACCGAGGGCCTGGGGCACGCCACCGATTGCCGGCGCCGACTCTTCGAGTGCAAGTCGATCGAGGCGGCGTGGTCGGTGTTCCGCGAGTACTGGGATCAGCACTGGGAGCGGGTGGCGGCGGGCCTGCCCGCGGCACTCATCGAGCTCGCGCCCGCCGGTCCCCTTCTCAGCTGAGCGCCTCGTCGAGCCGGCGCCCCTCCACGTTGTCCATCGTCAGGCCGAGGAGGTGCGCCAGCGTGGGCGCCACATCCCGGCTCACGATCGGTCCGAGCTCGGCTCCGCGTCGTACGCCCGCGCCGGCGGCGAGGAAGAAGGCGGCGTTGTCCGGGTGGGTGGGCCGCTGGCCGTGGGTGCCGCGATACCGAGGCGCGGCGTGCACCTCCTCGCCGCGCGCCTCGTCGCCGAAATAGAATCCCGGCGCCGCCTCGAGGACGAGGTCCCCCGCGAGCGCGTTCTCGCGGGGGGTCGGCAGCCCGAGGCCGTGATAGGCCTCGGTGGTCCACACGCCGGCCACTCCCTCGATATCGGCGAGCGCCCGCGCGAGATCCCGCGCGGTCCGCTCGCGCTCGCCGCCGCCCGCGAGGTACACGTAGCCGGCGCCGTGGTTCATGACCAGCCGCGCCGCCGCGCGCGTCACCTGCCCCTCCGCGTCCACCTCCAGGAGGCCCAGTCGCCGCAGGTGGACATTGAGCCGGATCTCGCGCGTCACGGGCAGGAATCCGTGGTCTGACACGATCGCCACCACCGTGTCGGAGTCGAGCGCGTCGCCCGGCAGCGCGTCGAGCACCTGGCCGATCCGCGCGTCGATGTACTCGATGGCCCAGTAAGCTTCGGGCGAGCGGGGCCCGTAGAGATGCTGATGGCTGTCGGCGCAGAGGAAGTGCAGGAGCAGCAGATCGGGCCGGTGGGCGTGCAGGACGTGGCCGGCGACGTCCGCTACCATGGCGTCCTTCAGGAAGCGCTTGGGGAGCAGCGCCCACTCACCCTGGCGATCCAGCGGATAGCCGAGCGCGCCGAGCTCCTTCCACACCCGGGGCGCGGTCTGCGTCTCGAACACGCGCTGGTCCTTGAAGAAGGGCAGGTTCCAGTCCAGGGACGCCGACCCGCGGGTGCAGGGCCAGTCGATGGCCGCGGTGGCGAGCCCGGCCTCGTGGGCGCGATCGTGGAGGGTGGGCGCGCGCAGGATGGCGGAGGCGTCGTACACGGGATCGCCGGTGAGATCCTCGACGCGCCCACTCGCGCGCTCGAGGATATGGTTGCCCACGATGCCGTGCGTGCGCGGCGCCACCCCCGTCACCAGGCTCACGTGGGTGGGCCACGTGGTGCTGGGAAACACCGCCTCCATGCGGGAGGCCACTACGCCGCGCTCGGCGAGCCGCCTCAGGGTGGGCAGGCGAAGATTCGGATCATTCCAGTAAAATCCCGCCAGGCCGTCGATGCTGACGAGGAGGACGCGCGTCACGCCCGGGGCCCGCTACTGGCCCCGCCCGCGCCCCGACACCTCCCACACCGCCTCGACCTTGTCGCCGCGCATGGCATAGATCTGATCGTAGAGATTGATGGTGGGATCGCAGTGCGGGGGGAAGAACTCGATCCGGTCGCCGAGCCGCGGGGCGCGGTCCTGGTCGGAAATGGTGAGGCGGCCGTGCTCGTCGCCCGCCCACGAGTACTCGACGCCCGGCCACTCGACGGCCTCGGGCGGGAACGGGCGGTCGGTGGAGAACGCTTTGAAGCCGCCGTCCACGATGGCCAGCTCCGCGCTCGGCCTGCTCACCACCGTCGTCAACACGGTGAGCGCCAGCTCGAACTGGCTGTTGAGCTTGCTGCCCTTGGCGCCGATGCGCCGGTAGTCGAGGTCCATCACGCAGTAGGAGCCCGCCTGCAGCTCGGTGAGCCCGGGCAGCTCCACGTCGATGTCGAAGGTGCCGCTCGAGCCCCCGCTCACGATCTCCACCGGAAGCCCGTGCTTGTCGAACAGATCGCGCGTCTTCATGAGCCGGCGCATCCACTTGAGCGAGGCCTTGTGGCGTGACGCCCAGCCCATCACGTGGGCGCAGTGGCCCGCATACCCCTGCAGCCCGCGCAGGTTCAGCGCGCGCTCGTTGGCCACGAGCTTGCCCAGGTGCAGCGCGGGTTCGCCCGGCTCCACCCCGGTGCGCCGGCCGCCCACCTCCACGTCCACGAGGACATTGAGCACCTTGCCCGCGCGACCCATGGCGCCGGCCAGCTCGCGGATGTTCTCGGCGTTGTCCACCACCGCCAGCGTCTCGGGACTCTTGTCGAGCACCTTGAGGAGGCGGCCGATCTTCTCTTCTCCCACCACCTCGGTGGTGATGAGGAGGTTACGGACGCCCGCGGTCGCCATCACCTCCGCCTCACCCACCTTCGCCACGCACACCCCCACCGCGCCGGCGGCGATCTGGCGACGCGCGATCTCCGGGCACTTGTGGGTCTTGGCGTGGGGGCGGATCTTCTTGCCCACCGCCTTCACGTGAGCGGCCATCTTCTGGAGATTGCGCTCGAAGCGATCGAGATCGAGGAGCAGCGCGGGCGTGGGGAGCTCGGCCTTGGTCATGGCGGGGAGGATAGCACGGTCGCCCCCGCCGCCGGACTCGCGGTATGATGTCGCCCTCATGCCCGGGCGCCCCTTTCTCCAGATCCCCGGCCCCACGCTGGTTCCGGAGCGCATCGTCCGGGCCATGTCCCAATCCATCATCGATCACCGGGGCCCGGCGTTCGCCGGACTGGTCCGTGAATGCCTGGACGGCCTCAAGGGCGTGTTCCAGACGGAGGGCGGCCACATCCTGCTCTTCCCGGGATCGGGCACCGGCGCGTGGGAGGTGGCCCTCGTCAACACGCTGTCACCGGGCGATCGCGTGCTCGCCTGCGTGAACGGCCATTTCTCCGCCGGCTTCGCCAAGGTGGCCGCCGCCTACGGCATCGAGTGCGACCGCCTCGAGGTCTCCTATGGCGACGGCATCGCCGCCGCTGACGTCGAGACCCGGCTCCGTGCGGACTCCGCCCGGCAGATTCGCGCGGTGCTGGTCGTGCACAACGAGACGTCCACCGGCGTCACCAGTGACATCGCGGCCATCCGGCGCGCCCTCACTGCCGCCGGCCATCCGGCTCTGCTGCTGGTGGACACCGTGTCCTCGCTCGCCTCCATCGATTTCCGCATGGACGAGTGGGGCGTGGACGTGGCGCTCACGGGGCCCCAGAAGGGGCTCATGCTGCCGCCCGGGCTGGCCATCGTGGCCGCGAGCCAGAAAGCGGTGGACGCGAGCGAGAAGGCGAAGTGCCCGCGCTCGTACTGGGACTGGGCGCCGGTGATCGAGCGGAATCGCCGCGGCGAGTATCCCTATACGCCGGCAATCGCTCTGCTCTTCGGGCTACGCGAGTCACTGGCCATGCTCTCCGAAGAGGGGCTGACCCAGGTCTTCACGCGCCACGCCCGGCTGGGTGAGGCCTGCCGCCGCGCGGTTTGCGGGCTCGGGCTCGAGATCCTCTGCCGGAACCCCGCGGAGTACTCGAACACGCTCACCGCCGTGGTCATGCCCCGGGGCAAGGACTCCGACGCCTACATCGCGCATGCCCACCAGGCGCTCGCGATGTCACTCGGCGCCGGGCTCGGCGCCATGAAGGGCAAGGTCTTCCGCATCGGGCACCTCGGCAGCCTCAACGAGCTGGAGCTGCTCGGCGGGCTGGCCGGCGTGGAGATGACGCTCCGGAGCTTCGGCGTGGACGTGCGCCTCGGCGCCGGGCTCGCCGCCGCCCAGCAGTACCTGCTCGAGACCGCCTGACCCCGCGGCGAGCGCGCCCCGCCTAGCTGAGGCTCACCCGGTCCGATAGCTCGTTGCGGTCGTCGGGTCGTCGGGGGAAATGCGCGGCGAGCGATGCGCCGACCTCGCCCACGGCATCGATCAGCCCGTCCCGCGGGCGCTCGTCCCGGAGATGCCCCAGGATGCGCGCGACGAGGCTGTCCCAGTAGGCCTGCCCCACGCGGGCGTGGATGCCGGCGTCGCCGATCACGGCGAGCTTCCGGTCCGTCACCGCCACGTAGACGAGCACTCCGGCCCGCAGGTCGGTGCGGTGCATGCCGAGGCGCTCGAAGATCGCCACCGCGCGCGCCATCGGGTCACCCGGGCACGAGTGGTCGAGGTGGACGCGGATCTCGGCGGCCGTCCGCGCCTCCGCCGCCGTCACCGCCGCCGCCACCGCGTCCTGATCGGCGGCCGACAGGAATCCCCGGACCCAGCGCGGATGGCGGGCCATCACCAGTTCCCGCTCGAGCCGCCGCCGCCGAAGGATCCGCCGCCCCCGCTGAACCCGCCACCCGAGCCGCCCCCGCTCGAGCCGCCCCCGAAACCCCCGAATCCACCGCCCCCGATGTATGGTCCCCACCCGCGGGAGCCGCCCGTCCAGCCATTCCGGCGCGCGCGCATCGCGTTCCGCTGGGCGGAGAGGACGATGCCCAGGATGACGAGGAGGGTGAAGCCGATGGGAATCAAGGCGGGAATGGAGCCGTCGCGGGACGACGCGCGCCGCCCGTCCGCGCGGTACTCCCCCTTGATGGCGGCGTCAATGGCGTCGAGCCCGGCGGCGATGCCGGCGGCGATCTTCCCCTCGCGGAACCGAGGAGCCACCTCCTGGCTCAGGATGGCGGACGAGGTGGCGTCGGTCAGCACCCCCTCGAGGCCGTAGCCGACCTCGATCCGCATCTTCCGATCCTCGAGGAAGATCAGGAAGATGACGCCGTTGTCGAGGCCTTTCTGGCCGATCTTCCACTTCTCGGCGAGCCGGACCGAATAATCCTCGAGACTCTCGCCCTGGAGTGAGCGGAAGATCGCGACCACCACCTGATTCCGGCTGGTGCGCTCGCGCTCGACGAGGCGCGCCTCGAGCCGGTCACGATCGGCCGGCGCCAGCGCCCCCGCGAAGTCGCTGACGCGGCGGTCGGGTGAGGGCGGGATGGGCAGAGCGGCGGAGACGGCGCCCGGCGCCGAGACGGCGAGGAGGGCGAGCGCGATCGCCAGTCGGATCGGGCGCACCGGGGGCTCCGCCGCGGAACGCGGCTAGAACTTGACCTTCGGCGCAGCCTCACTGCCGGGCGCGGCCTCGAAGTAGGCCTTCTCCTTGAATCCGCGGAAGGCGGCAACGAGGCTGCCGGGGAAGAGACGGATCTGCGTGTTGTAGGCCTGCACCGCCTCGTTGAAGCGACGGCGCTCGACCGTGATACGGTTCTCGGTGCCCTCGAGCTGGCTCTGGAGCGCGAGGAAGTTCGCGTTGGACTTGAGCTCGGGATAGCGCTCGACGGTGACCAGGAGGCGCGACAGCGCGCCGCCCAGCGCGCCCTGCGCGTCCTGGAACTTCTTCAGCGCGGCCGGGTCGTTCAGCATCTCGGGGCTCAGCGTCATCTGGGATGCGCTCGCCCGCGCCCGCGTGACCTCCTCGAGGACGGTGCGCTCCTGGGCGGCGAAGCCCTTGACCGTCTCGACGAGGTTCGGGATGAGATCGGCGCGGCGCTGGTACACCGCCTGCACCTGCGCCCAGGCCCCATTGACGCCCTGCTCGGAGGTGACGAGCCGGTTGTTCACGCCCACGCCCCACATGAAGAGGCCACCCACCACGAGCGCGAGAATGACGAGGACCACGATGATGGCTTTCATGCCGTCAGTATAGCGCGACCGGCCGCGTGTTGACCGCCCTCGGGGCCCGTGCTAGAACCGGGCCGTACCGTTCGCGACCCCAGGAGGCCCTGCCCATGGATCTCAACTACACGCCCGAGGATCTGGCCTTTCGCAAGCAGGTGCGCGCGTGGCTCGAGCAAAATCTGCCGGCGGCGCCGCTCCGCAGCCTCGACGAGCGCAAGGTGTGGCATCGCAAGCTCTACGAGGCGGGCTTCCTCGGCATGGGCTGGCCCAAGGAATACGGCGGCCAGAGCGCGCGCCCGATGGAGCAGGCCATCGTGGCCGACGAGATGGCCCGGTCGGGGGCGCCGTCGCCCACCAACGGCCTCGGGCTCGGCATCGTGGGCCCAACCATCGTCGTGCACGGCGACGAGTGGCAGAAGAAGCGCTACCTCCAGAAGATCCTCACTGCCGAGGAGATGTGGTGCCAGCTCTACTCGGAGCCGAACTCCGGCTCCGACCTCGCCTCGCTGAAGACGAGCGCGGAGGACAAGGGCGACCACTTCGTCGTGAACGGGCAGAAGATCTGGACCAGCGGCGGTAAGGTGGCCGACTGGGGCCTGCTGCTCGCCCGCACCGATCCCAAGGTGGCCAAGCACAAGGGCATCTCCTGCTTCCTCATGTCCATGCGCCAGCCCGGCGTGGAGGTCCGGCCGCTCAAGCAGATGACCGGCTCCGCCGAGTTCTGCGAGGTGTTCATGACGGGGGCGCGCGTGGAGAAGGACAATCTGATCGGCCGACTGGGCGAGGGCTGGGCCATCGCCAATACCACGCTCGGCTATGAGCGGGGCGGGCGCTCCCTGGCGCGCATCTCCGGCTATGCCTCCCAGTACCACCACCTGGTCGGGGCGGTTCGACGGCTGAAGCGCCACGGGCAACCGCTCATCGAGAGCCCGCTCGTGCGGCAGAAGCTCGGGAAGATCTGGGCGGACCTCGAGGTCGAGCGCTACAACGCGCTCCGCGTGCTCACCCAGCTCGAGAAGGGCGAGCATCCCGGCGCGGGCGGCTCGCTCACCAAGCTGTCCTACTCGGAGTTCGAGAAGCGCTTCATGGAGATGGCCCAGGAAATCCTGGGGCCCTACGGCCAGCTCACCGACGGCGCGCCGCCGGAGCTGGCGCTGGAGATCGACACCGCGGTGGGCGACCAGGGCACCTGGGCCTATGCCTTCCTGTGGTCGCGGGCGGGCACCATCTACGCGGGCTCCTCCGAGATCCAGAAGAACGTCATCGGCGAGCGCATTCTTGGGTTGCCGAAAGAGTCACGCGCCGACCGCGCGGGGGTCGCCCGATGAACTTCGCCTTCAGCGACGACCAGACTCTCCTGAAGAACTCCGCGCGGGCGCTCCTCGACGAGCACTGCAAGCCCGAGCACGTGCGGGCCATGCAGGAGGACGCGCGCGGCTACGGCGAGGCCCTGTGGGGCGAGATGGCCAAGCTGGGCTGGCTGGGCCTGCCCTTTCCCGAGCAGTACGGAGGGGCCGGGCTGGGGCTCGTCGAGCTCGCCCTCCTCCACGAGGAGATGGGGCGGGTGGCGTATCCCGGGCCCTTCCTGGCCACCGTGATCCTGGGTGGTCTGCCGCTGCTCCTCGGCGGCTCCGCCGCCCAGAAGGAGAAGTGGCTGCCCGCCATCGCCTCGGGGCGCGCGCGGGTCACTGCTGCGCTGCAGGAGGAAAGCCTCGACTGGAATCCGGCCTCCATCGCCGCCACCGCCGTGCGCGCGGACGCGGGCTGGACGATCTCGGGCGTGAAGCGGTTCGTGCCGTGGGCCCAGGCGGCGGACGCGGTGCTGGTGCCCGCCCGCACCGCCGAAGGCGTGTCGCTGTTCATCGTGGACCCGAAAGCTTCCGGGGTCACGCTCCGCCCGACCACCGGCATGGACCTGACGACCAGATGGTCCGAGCTCACGCTCGGCGGCGTCGCCGTCGGCGCCGACGCGCTGGTGGGCCCGGCGGGAGGCGCGGGCCCGCTCCTGGACTCGGCCCTCCGCCGCGCCGCCGTCTGCGCCTCCGCGGAGATGCTGGGCGCCGCGCGCCGCTCCCTCGACATGGCCGTCGGCTACGCCAAGGTGCGCGAGCAGTTCGGGCAGCTCATCGGCACCTTCCAGGCCATTCGGCACAAGTGCGCGGAGATGCTCATGGAGGTGGAGAATAGCCATTCCGCCGTGTACTACGCGGCGTGGGCACTGGAGAACGGCGCCGAGGACGCCGCCGTGGCCGCCTCCATCTGCAAGTCCTACGTGAGCGACTCCGCCCGCCGCGTCTGCGGCGAGGCCATCCAGGTGCACGGCGGCATCGGCTTTACCTGGGAATACGATCTCCACCTCTACTTCAAGCGCGCCAAGTCGCTGGAGGTGCAGTTCGGCGACGCGGAATACCACCGCGAGCTGATCGCCAAGCACGTCGCGAATTCATGACTTCCGGCGCGCTCGCCGGCGTCACCGTTGTCGATCTCACCTCGTACATCGCCGGCTCCTACGCGGCGATGATGCTGGCCGACCTCGGAGCCGACGTGATCAAGGTGGAGGGCCTGGAGGGCGACTCCTTTCGCGAGCTGCCCGGCTTCTACGGCTGGAACCGGGGCAAGCGCTCCATCGCGGTGAATCTCAAAGCGCCGGACGGGCGCGCCCTCGTCCACCGCCTGGCCCGGCGCGCCGACGTCGCGATGGAGAACATGCGGCCCGGCGTATGCGACCGGCTGGGCGTGGGTTACGAGGACCTCCGCGCCGTCAACCCGCGCCTCATCTATTCCTCCGTCACCGCCTTCGGCCCCGACGGTCCCTACCAGGAGCGGCCGGGCTTCGATCCCCTGCTCCAGGCCATGGGCGGCGTCATGACCACCCAGGGTTTCGGCGGGCCGCCCAAGTACATGCGCATCGCCGTGACCGACTACTACACCGCCGCCCTTTCCTGCCAGGCCATCCTGGCCGCGCTCTTCGTCCGCGAGCGCACCGGTCGCGGCCAGCACGTGCGCACCTCGCTCCTCCAGGGGGTGATGGCGCTGCAGTCGGGCAGCGTGGTGGACTATCCCGGCCGGGACACGGTGTATCGCGACACCCCCACCTATCGCATCTACCAGGCGAGCGACGGCGAGTGGTTCTTCCTCGCCGTCGGCAACCAGTCCTTCTTCCGCAAGCTCTGCCAGGCCGTGGGGCATCCCGAGATGGCGGACGACCCCCGCTTCGGCTCCTGGCTCGCGCGCCGGGACAACGGCGACGAGCTGATGACGCAGCTCGAGGAGACCTTCGCCTCCAAGCCCCGCGCGGAATGGCTGCGCATCCTGGCCGAGCACGACATCCCCGCCGCGGGCACCCAGACCATCCACGACTTCATGCGGGACCCGGCCGTGCTGCACCAGAAGATGGTGGTCCAGTACGATCACCCGGAGCGCGGCCCCCTCACCCTCATGGGCCAGCCGCTCCGCTTCTCCGAGACGCAGGCGGAGGACGCGGGCCCGCCGCCCACCCTCGGCCAGCACACCGACGACATTCTTCACCAGGCCGGCTACTCCGACGCCGAGATCGCCGACCTTCGCCGGCGCGGCGTGGTGGGCGGCAAGCCGCCCGCGGGAGCCTGAATCGCCATGGCCTACTCGACCATTCGCTTCGCCACTGCCGACCACCTGGCCACCGTCACCCTCGACCGGCCCGACGTCCACAACGCCATGAACAACACCATGCGCGAGGAGCTGCTCGACGTCTTCACTCGGCTGGCCAAGGACGACGACGTGCGCGTGATCCTCGTCACCGGCGCGGGCGAGCGGGCCTTCTCCGCCGGAGCGGATATCCGCGAGTTCGTGGAGCCCCTGGTGCCCACGACCTTCCGGGAATCGCGCAAGCGGATCGACTTCCGGCAGGTGATGGACCGCTGCCCCCAGCCCATCATCGCCGCCATTCGCGGCTATGCCTTCGGCGGCGGCCTCGAGCTGGCCCTGGCCTGCGACATCCGAATCGCCGCCGACGACGCGCAGCTGGGGCTCACCGAGATCAACCTCGCCATCATCCCGGGCGGCGGCGGCACCCAGCGCCTGCCCCGCCTGGTTGGGCGCGGCAAGGCGCTCGAGATGATCCTCACCGGCGCGCGGATCTCCGCCGCGGAGGCGCTCCGCATCGGCCTGGTGGAGCGCGTGGTGCCCGCCGTCGATCTCGCCGCCAGCGCGGCCACTCTCGCCCGCACCATCGCCGAGAAGGCGCCCATCGCGCTGCGCTACGCCAAGGAAGCGGTGGTGGGCGGGCTGGCCCTGCCCCTGGCCGACGGCCTCCGCCTCGAGGGTGATCTCTCCACGCTGCTTCGCACCACCGAGGACCGCATGGAGGGCGCGCGCGCCTTCCTCGAGAAGCGGAAGCCGAGCTGGGGCGGCCGGTAGCAGCGCCCGACAATGAAATGTTCCCGGTGTCAGCACGAGAACGAGGCGGGCGCGAAGTTCTGCGAGGAATGTGCCACGCCGCTGGCCCGGGCGTGCGCCAAGTGCGGTCGGCAACTATCCCCGACGGCGAAGTTCTGCCCCGAGTGTGCGCACCCAGCCGGGTTATCTGCCGCGCCGCCTCCGTCTCACCGATTCGATTCCCCGGAGTCCTACACCCCCAAGCACCTCGCCGATAAGATCCTCACCTCCAAGAGCGCGCTGGAGGGCGAGCGCAAGCTAGTAACGGTGCTCTTCGCCGACCTCAAGGGCTCGATGGAGTTGCTGGCTGATCGCGACCCCGAGGAGGCCCGGAAGCTCCTGGACCCCGTCCTCGAGCGGATGATGGAGGCCGTCCACCGCTACGAGGGCACCGTGAACCAGGTCATGGGTGACGGGATCATGGCCCTCTTCGGCGCCCCGCTCGCGCACGAGGATCACGCCGTGCGGGCCTGCTACGCAGCATTGCGGATGCAGGAGTCCATCAAGCGGTATGCCGAGGAGGTACACCGCACCGCGGGCGTGCCCGTGCATATCCGGGTCGGCGTGAACTCGGGGGAGGTGGTTGTCCGCTCCATCGGCAGCGACCTCCACATGGACTATACGGCCGTCGGCCAGACGACCAACCTGGCAGCGCGCCTGGAGCAGATGGCCATGCCGGGGTCCATCCTCATTGCGCCCGAGACCCTGAATCTGGCGGAAGGGTACGTCGTGGTGAAGCCCCTGGGTGAGCGGCCGGTCAAGGGCCTGGACGCCCCGATCGAGCTCTTCGAGGTCGTCGGCGCCGGGACCGTGCGCTCGCGGCTGCAGGCGGCCGCCGCCCGTGGCCTCACGCGCTTCGTCGGACGCGACCCGGAGATGGAGCAGCTCCGCCAGGCCCTGGATCGTGCCGGCATCGGGCACGGCCAGGTCGTGGCCATCGTCGGCGAGCCCGGTGTAGGCAAGTCTCGCCTCTTCTGGGAGTTCACCCACGCCCACCGCACGCAGGGCTGGTTGATCGTCGAGAGCATCTCGGTCTCCTATGGAAAGGCGACGGCGTTTCTGCCGCTCATCGAGCTCCTCCGGGGCTATTTCCAGATCGAGGGGCGCGATGAAGCACGCAAGATCCGCGAGAAGGTGACGGGAAAGCTCCTCTCCCTGGACCGAGCGCTGGAGCCCTCCCTCCCGGCGCTGCTCTGGCTCCTCGAGGTGCCTGTCGACGACCCCCAGTGGCAGCGTCTCGACCCCCCGCAGCGCCGCCAGCAGACGCTCGACGGGATCAAGCGGTTGCTCCTGCGGGAGAGCCAGGTCCAGCCGCTGCTGCTGGTGTTCGAGGACTTGCACTGGATCGACGCCGAGACCCAGGCGCTCCTGGACAGCGTGGTGGAGAGCCTGCCCACCGCCAGGCTGCTGCTCTTGGTGAACTATCGACCGGAATACCAGCACGCCTGGGGCAGTAAGACCTACTATCGGCAGCTTCGCATCGACCCCCTCCCCCCGAGAGCGCCGAGGAGCTGCTCGAGGCCTTGCTTGGGAGCCACGCGAGTCTTCAACCGCTCAAGCGGCTGTTGTTCGAGCGGACCGAGGGCAACCCCTTCTTCCTTGAAGAGAGCGTCCGGACGCTGGTCGAGACGCAGGTCCTGGCGGGGGCGCGAGGGGCCTACCACCTGGCGAGGGCGTCCCACACCCTGCAGATCCCGGCGACGGCGCAGGCCATCCTGGCCGCCCGTATCGACCGGCTCGCGCCCGACGACAAGCGGCTCCTCCAGGCTGCCTCTGTCATCGGCAAGGATGTGTCCTTCACGCTCCTCGAGGCCGTCGCCGAGGGGCCGGAGGAAGGACTCCGCCGCGGTCTCGCCAACCTCCAGGCCGCCGAGTTCCTCTACGAGGCGCGCCTCTTCCCGGACCTCGAGTACACGTTCAAGCACGCGCTGACCCACGACGTCGCGTATGGGAGCCTCCTTCAGGAGCGGCGGCGAGCACTGCACGCCAGAATCGTGGACACGATCGAGACGCTCTACCCCGAACGCCTCACCGAACAGGTGGAGCGGCTGGCCCACCACGCCTTCCGGGGCGCGCTGTGGGAGAAGGCGGTGACTTACCTCCGTCAGGCCGGCGCCAAGGCATTCGCGCGCTCGGCCCACCGAGAGTCGGTCGCCTGTCTCGAGCAGGCCCTGGCGGCACTGGAGCATCTGCCGGAGGCCCGCGAGACGCTGGAGCAGGCGATCGATCTGCGGGTCGATCTGCGCCACGCGCTCTGGCCGCTCGGCGAGGTTGGAAGGACCCTCGACCACCTCCAGAGTGCCGAGACCATGGCCGAGAGCCTCGCGGACGAGCGCCGGCTGAGCCGGATCCTGTCCACGATGGGGTATTCCTTCTGGATGCTGGGCGATCCCGATCGGGTCGTCGTGTCCAACCGGCGTGCCCTCGCGATTGCCACCAGCCTGGGAGACTTCGCCCTCGAGGCCGCGGCGAACTTCGCCCTCGGGCTGGCCTACCATGGCCTCGGTGAGTACCATCGGGCGAGCGAGCCCCTCAATAGGAACATCGTCTCCCTCCAGGGCGAGCGGATGTACGGCCGTTTCGGCACCGCCGGTCTCACCTCCGTCCTGTCCATCATGGCGTTGGCCTGGTGCCAGGCCGAGCTTGGATCCTTCGTCGAGGGGATCGCCCGTGGAGAAGAAGGCGTTCGGATTGCCCAGACGGTCGATCACAAGCTGAGCCTGATGTTCGCGGACGTGGGGGTTGGTCAGCTCTACCTTGTCCAGGGGGACCTCGTCCGGGCCATCCCGACACTCGAACGCGGACTAGCAACCTGCCGCGCGTGGGACTTCCCGTCCTGGCTTCCGTGGCTGGCTTCACGGGTGGGCGCGGCGTACGTCCTGGCCGGTCGTGTCGCCGACGGACTGCAGCTGCTGGAGCAGTCGGTGGAGCAAGCTGAGTCCATGCGATGGAGGGCGGATGCGTCGGCGCTCGCCGCCAGGTTGAGCGAGGCATACCTCGGGGCCGGCCGCGTTCAGGATGCGTCTGCACTGGCCGCGCGTGCCCTCGACCTCTCGGTGGAGCACAAGGGCCGCGGCAATCAGGGCTGGGCTCTGCGCTTGCTCGGCGAGATCGCTTCCCGATGTGATCGGCCCGATCAGGCTGAAGGGTATTACCGGCAGGCTCTCGTCCTGGCCGAGGAGTTGGGGATGCGCCCGCTCGCGGCCCACTGCCACTTTGGGCTCGGCAAGCTGGCTCGCGGACCGAGCGACCGCGCGACGGCGGAAGAGCACTTGGCGACCGCGACGGCGATGTATCGCGAGATGGGCATGAGCTTCTGGCTGGAGAAAGCGGAGGCGGCGTTGGGCCCGCTCCACAAGCACTCACCCTGAACCTGGCTCCGGGATGCCCTTCGCGTACTTCAAGCGGCTCGATCGCCGCCAGCAGGCGATCTATCTCCGCAGTGACGCGGTCACCGCGGTGCCGCTATCGCGTCCGGAGGCCCTGCGCCCCTTCGTGGGCGAGCTGGCGGAGGCGCTGAGCGGCGAGGAGCGCGTCCCCACCGAGGTGGCCGCCCAGAAGCTCGTGTCCGCCCTCGCCGCCGCGCTGGGCCTGCCCGCAGTGCGCGTCCAGGTCCTGGCCGCGCGGCCGCACGCGCGCTGGGGGGAGCTGCACGGGCTCTACGAGTGGGAGCGCGGCCGCGGCGAGCCGCCCCTCATCACGCTGTGGATGCGGACGGCCAAGCAGCGTCGCGTGGTGGCGTTCCGCACCTTTCTCCGGACCCTGCTCCACGAGGTCGGGCACCACCTGGACTACGCGGGCCTCGGGCTCGGCGATTCCTTCCACACCCAGGGCTTCTACGCGCGGGAATCGCACCTCTTCCACCAGCTCGTGACCGACGGAGACCGCGGCATGACGACCCTCGAGGAGCAACTGGCGCGCATGGAGCGGACGGCGGACGACCTCGCCGCGGCCATCCGGGGCGTCCCCGAGGCCGCGCTCGCAAAGCGGCCCGACCGCCAGAGCTGGTGCGCCACGGAAGTGGTCTGCCACCTGCGGGACACCGAGGAGCTGTTCCTCGCCTTCTTCCAGACCATGCTCGACCTGGACGAGCCGACCTACTCGGGCGGAGAGCCGGATCGCTGGGCGGAGGACCGCCAGTACATGCGGAACGACGCCGGCGAGGCGCTGGCCGCGTTCCGCCGGCGACGCGCGGAATCGCTGGCCTTCTTGCGCCACCTGCGGCCGGCCGACTGGGATCGCGTGGGCGTGCACCCGACCCGCGGACGGCTCAGGTTGCGCGACTTCGCCGGGCTCATGGCCGGGCACGACGACAACCACCTCGACCAGCTCAAGCGCGCGCTGGACGGAAAGTCCTGAACCTGGGGTAGAATCGCCACGGCCCGCTCCGCAGTGTCGCGACGCGCGGCGTGAACCCGAACGCGACTCGAAAGGAGAACTCACCATGGCCCGACTCCGGATCGTCACGGCCTTCCTCTTCGCCGCCGTCATTCTCGCGCTGGGGCTCTACGCCACCGCCCAGCAGATGGACGAAGGCAAGCGGGACCGCGCGCTCGCGGTTCCCGGCGGCAAGTTCCACGCGCTGCCGGCGACGCTCGAGACCACCCAGTGGGGCTGGCTCGATCCCAAGGAGCCGCCCAAGCTGGTGGTGAGCTCCGGCGACACCGTCGCCGTCGAGACCATGATGCACGCGCACAACAAGATCACGCCGGGCACGACCATGGACGAGATCGTCGGCCTCCGGAAGGCGAATCCGGGCGGCGGGCCCCACTCGCTGACCGGCCCCATCTACGTCAACGGCGCCGAGCCCGGCGACGTGATGGAGATCCGCATCCTCAAGATCGTCCCGAAGGCCTTCGGGGTGAACTTCAACCTGCCCGGCAAGGAGTTCCCCACCATCGGCGCGCTCGCCCCCGAGATGCCGAATGGCTTCGTCCGGTACTTCTATCTGGACTGGGACAAGCGCCAGGCGGAGTTCAAGCCCGGCGTCACCGTCGACCTCCAGCCCTTCCCCGGCACCCTGGCCGTCGGCATCGACCCCAAGGACCCCTCGCCCCGCAAGGGCGGCTCCACCGACCCGATGGCGCCGGTATCTACCATCCGGCCGTGGAAGAACGGCTCCAACATGGACCTCAACGAGCTCCAGGAAGGGACGACCATCTTCATCCCCGTCTTCCTCAAGGGCGGCCTCGTCTGGACGGGGGATTCCCACTGCCGCCAGGGCAACGGCGAGGTGAACCTCACCGGGCTCGAGTGCTCCTACCGCGAGATCGTGATGCAGCTCATCGTGCGCAAGGACATGAAGCTCGAGTGGCCGCGGATGGAGACCCGGACCCACTGGATCATGATGGGATTCGACGAGGACCTCAACAAGGCAATGGTCAACGCCGTCCGCGAGACGGTGGACTTCCTCACCGCGCAGAAGATGGTGCCCCTGGACCGGTACGAGGCGTATTCCCTCACCTCGATGGTCGGCGATTGCCGCGTCACCCAGGTCGTCGACGTCCGCAAGGGCGTGCACTGCATGGTGCCCAAGGGCATCTTCACCGCCAAGAAGTAGCCGGTGGCGCGCCTCCCGGCGCTCGCCGCCGTCCTGCTGCTCGCCGCCGCCCCCGCGTGGGGCGGCGGCGCCATCTCCGTCGTCACCACCACCACCGACCTCAAGGCGCTGGTGGAGGCGGTGGGAGGTGACCGCGTGCGCGTGGAGCACCTCGCCCCCGCCATCCACGATCCGCACGCCGTCGAGGTCAAGCCGGCCCAGCTCGCGCGGCTCCGCGAGGCCGCCCTCCTCGTGCGCATCGGCCTCGACCACGAGCCTTGGCTGGCCCGCCCACTCCGCGCGGCGGGGAATGCCCGACTCCTGCCCCGCGGGCCCGGTGATCTCGACGTGTCGTCCGGGATCGAGCTCCTCCAGGCCGAGACGGTACGGGCGCGGCCGGAGCGCGGGGGACACGTCCACGGGCTGGGCAATACGCACTACTGGCTCGATCCCGAGAATGCGCGCGTCATGACCGCGACCATCCTCGGCGGCCTCGCGCGCCTGGCCCCCGCGGACCACGCGGTGTTCACCGCCAACCGCGCCCGCTTCCTGGAGCGCCTCGACGCGGGGCTCGCGCGCTGGTCCCGGGCGATGGGGCCGCTGGCGGGGCTGCGCGTGGTGGTGACGCATGACTCCTGGCCCTACTTCGCGCGCCGCTTCGGCCTCGTGGTGGTGGCGACGATCGAGCCGAGCCCCGGCGTGCCGCCCTCCCCGCAGTCGCTGGGCGCTCTCACCACCCGGATGCGCGAGGGCAGCGTGCGCCTCATTCTCGCCGAGCCCTGGTCCGATCCGTCGGTCATCGCGCAGGTGGCGGCCCGGAGCGGCGCGCGCGCGGTGATCCTGGCCTCATCGGTGGGGGCGGAGCCGGAGGCGCGCGATTACGTGGCGCTCTTCGACCTCAACGTCCGGCGGCTCGTGGCGGCCGCGACGGCCCCGCGCTAGGCGCGCGCGGGCGCGGCGCCATGCTCGACATCCTCGGCCTTCCCTTCCTCGCCTGTCTCGTGCTCACCGGCATCCACGTCTATCTGGGTCTCCACGTGCTCGCCCGCGGCGTCATCTTCGTGGACCTGGCGCTGGCCCAGGTGGCGGCGCTCGGCATCACCGTCGCGTACCTGGCGGGGCATCCCATCCAGAGCCCGGCCGCCTACTGGTATGCGCTGGCCTTCGCGGTGGCCGGCGCGGCGCTCTTCGCGGTGAGCCGGACCCGGCGCGCCGCAATCCCGCAGGAGGCCATCATCGGCATCGTGTACGTGGTCTCCGCGGCGGCGGCGGTGCTCGTGGTGGACCGCGCGCCTCAGGGCAGCGAGCACATCAAGCAGCTCCTGGTGGGGGGCATCCTCACCGTGACGCCGGGCGAGGTGGGCGCGGTGGCCGCGCTCTACGCCGTGGTGGGCGCAGGCCACTGGCTCCTGCGCCGGCCCCTGCTGGAGATCTCGCTCGACCCCGAGGCCGCGCGGGCCCGGGGCCGCCGCATCGCCGCCTGGGATCTCTGCTTCTATGTCTCCTTCGCGCTGGTGGTCACGAGCTCGGTGCGCATGGCCGGCGTGCTCCTCGTCTTCTCGTACCTCATCATTCCGGCCGCCCTGGGGACGCTGCTGGCGAGCTCGATCAAGGGCCGGCTCGCCGTCGGCTGGGCCGCGGGGGCCCTGGTGAGCGCCACCGGGCTCGCGGCCGCCTATCGCTGGGACCTGCCCACCGGCGCCAGCGTGGTGACGACCTTCGGCGCGCTCGCCGCCCTCACCGCGCTCGCGCTGGGCGCGGGAGCGATCTGGCGCGGCGTGCGGGCCCAGGGCTGGCGCGCGCTCCGGGGGATGGCGCTGGTGGCGAGCACCGCCGTCGCGCTCGCCGGGCTCCTCCTCCTCGCCTTCCCCGCCATGGATCATCTCTGGCTCGACCTCCTCGAAGCGGGCCTGCCGCGCGTGCGCACCTTCTTTCTCACCGCCCGCGAGCGAGAGACCGATACGGAGAGCCGCGCGGCGGTGGCCCGCGCCGACGCGGAGCTGGAGCGACTGCGGACGCTCCAGCAGGACGTGCAGTGGGGAACGCGCGGGATGCCGCCGGAGATGCAGGAGCGCCTCCGGCAATTCCTCGCCGGCCGCGGTGAGATCGCGGCGGGCGACCGCATGGTGCTGGCGACCTTGCGAGCGCGGGCCCGCGCTCGTCAGCGGGTGTGGCTCGGCCTGCCGCTCTTCCTGGGCGGCGCGGCCCTCACCGCGGCCGGCCTCCGCCGCCGCGCGGCCGCCACCGGCTCGTAGAGCTGCCCCGTCTGCACCGTGCGGTGGTAGTGGAAGAGCGTGAGCTCGACCAGGCGTGGGGTGGTGCGTCGCGCGCGCGCCTGCGTGCGCAGGAGGCGGAGGAACTGCTCCCAGTGCGCGGCGCCGAAGCCCCGACCGGCCGGGCACGCCTCCACCGCGCCGAGCGAGTGGAGCAGCTGCCACACGCGGATATCGAGCACGCCGTAGCGGCGTGGCTCGATGAGGGTGAGGATGGCGGACGCCGTGGGTACGCTCACGCCGCGCAGCGCGGTCAGGAGCGCCAGGCGCCGACGCTCGCTCCGGGTAGAGAGCACCGCGCGGGCCACCCGCCGCACGGTGTCGGCGGAGTGCCGGCGGTAGTGAAGTAGCGCGCGGGGACTCTTCCAGCGGCACATGGCGAGGAAGGCAGCGCGGTCGAACTCGCCCGCGCGCCGCACCCCGCGCAGCCGCTCCATCAGGGCGGCGGTGCCGGGATCCTCGGGCGAGACCGGCACCGCGCGGAGGAGCGCGGCCAGGCTCCCGAACGGGATGCGGCCGGTGCCCAGGGTCCCCTCAGGTGGTGGCGCCGGCTTCCAGCGTCGGCAGGTAGTGCGGCGCGTCGGGGAAGCCGATGGGACGGATGGCGGGCAGCGTGACACCGGCGTCGCGGTGGGCGGCGACGAAGGCGGCGAGCGTCCGATAGTCGCCGACCGCGCCGAGCGCGCCGGCGAGACGATCGGGCACCGCTTCCGGCGCGGGCGCGCGATCGTAGGCGGCCAGCTCGGCGCCGAAGCCGCTCTTCTCCAGCATGGCGCGGTAGAAGGGCAGCGCGAGGTAGCGCGTGAGCTCGCGCTTGAAGAGCGCCAGCGCGGCGCCGCGGTCCACCGTGATGGCCGCGGGCACCGCCGCCACGATCTCGAAGCCGGCCATCGGCTTGCCGGCGCGCTCGCGGCCCCGCCGGATGGCGGGCAGCGCCTCGCGGCGGATGTAGTCGGGGGCGCACAGCCACAGCACGGCACCGTCGGCGATCTCGCCCGCCAGCTCGAGCATCTTCGGTCCGAGGCCACCCAGGAGCACCGGCGGCGGTGCGGGCAGACTGAGCATGCCGCTCTGCCAGTCCACCTGATACCGCGGCCCCTGGTGCCGGACCTTTCCCGTGAGCGCGCCGCGCAGCACCGTCACGTACTCGCGCATCACGTCGAGCGGACGGCCCATGTCGAGCCCGAGGCCCTGTCCCACCATGGGGGCGTGGCTGACCCCGATCCCGAGCTGTAGACGTCCGCCGCTCACCTCGGCGAGGGTCAGCGCCTCCTGGGCAAGCAGCACTGGATGCCGCGGATAGATCGGGATCACGCCGGAGCCCAGGCCCACCCGGGGCGCGACGAAGCCGTAGGCGGCGAGGACGAGGAGGGCGTCGCGGCCCAGGCCGTGCGTGCACCAGACGCTGTCGTAGCCGAGGGTGTCCGCGCGCGCCGCCAGCGCGATCGAGTCGGCGAGCACGGCGCCCGGATTGACGAAGCAGGCGATGCGCGGCATCAGCGGCTCATGCGCGCGGCCGCACGCCCGCGCCGGCCAGCAGCGCCGCGAGATCGTCGCCCTTGTCCAGCTGATAGCGGATGGCCGTCATGCCGACGGTCTTGGCCGCCTCGATGTTCTGGTCCCAGTCGTCCACGAAGACGCACTCGGCGGGATCCAGTCCGAGCCGCCCCGCGGCGAGCCGGAAGATCTCCGGCTCGGGCTTGGCCATCCCCACCTCCGCCGAGCAGACGATGTCGTCGAAGAGGTGGTGAATGCGCATCTCGTCCTCCAGACGCCCGCGGAGCGAGCCGTCGGCGTTGCTCAGCACCGAGAGCTTGTAGGGGGGGCGGAGGCGTCCGACCAGCTCGAGATTCGCCGCGATGGGGCGCTGGGCCCGACGCCACTCCTCGTGCAAGGCCGGCAGCGCCCGGCCCGCGCGCGTCTCGAGCTCCGCGTGGGCGCGCGCCTTCCAGGCCTCGGCATCGCCGATGCCGCGCTCGATGTCGCGCCAGGTATCGGTGCGGTAGAGAGTCTCGAAGATGGATGAGCGGGGCAGACCATGCTGCTCGGAGAGCGTGCGTGCCACGTCCCAGCGCATGTCCCAGAGGACGCCGCCGAAATCGAAGACGACAGCTCGGAGGCTAATAGCGTCCGGACTTCAAGTTCATGCCCGAGCCGGCGGGAGGGACCTCCTTCACCTTCGGGGTACGATCGCCCGACAACGACACCCAGCCGCGTTGCTGGAGACATTCCTCGTTGAGGACGCGGCCCTTGGTGCAGGCCTTGCTGTCGCGCTCGAACTCGGAGGCGCTGTAGTCACCGCTCGGCTTGTACCACTGCCGCTCCGGCTCCAGCGACTGGCAGCCGGCGAGGAGAATTCCGAGCGCGAGCGCCGAGGCCATCAAGCGGTTCACGACGCACATGATACCATGCGGCCGAAATGCTAGAGACTACCATCGCGGGAAGCCTCCCCAAGCCGGCCTGGCTGGCCGCGCCGCAGGCGCTCTGGGCCCCCTGGCGGGCGGAGGGCGCCGCGCTGGAGGAGGCCAAGCGCGACGCGGTGGCGCTGGCGCTCCGCGAGCAGGAGCGGGCGGGCATCGACATCGTCACCGACGGCGAGCAGAGCCGCCGGCACTTCGTGTGGGGCTTCGTCGAGGCGCTCGACGGGGTGGACTTCACCAAGATGGTCACCATCGGCATCCGCGCCGACCGCTACCAGGCCGACGTCCCCACCGTCACCGCCCCCGTCCGGCGCCGCGGCTCCATCCACTCCGCCGAAGTCCGGTTCGCGCGCAGCCAGACCCAGCGGCCGCTCAAGTTCACCATGCCGGGGCCCATGACCATCGTGGACACCATCCACGACGCGCACTACCGGAGCCGCGCGCGCCTGGGCATGGCGCTGGCGCGGCTCATCAACGAGGAGGCGCGCGAGCTGGAGGCGCTGGGGGTGGACGTGATCCAGCTCGACGAGCCCGCCTTCAACGTGTACATGGACGAGGTGCGCGACTGGGGGCTGGAAGCGCTGGACACCGCGGTGGACGGCCTGCGCTGCCGCACCGCCGTCCACATCTGCTACGGCTACGGGATCAAGGCCAACACCGACTGGAAGCAGACCCTCGGCGGCGAGTGGCGCCAGTACGAGCAGACCTTCCCCCTGCTGGCCCGGAGCCGCGTGGGCGGCGTGTCCCTGGAATGCGCGGCCGCCCGGGTACCCATCTCGCTGATCGGCTTGCTCGGCGACAAGGACATCCTGCTCGGCGCGGTGGACGTGGCCAGCGACAGCGTCGAGACGCCGGCGCAGGTGGCCGCCGTCATCCGCGAGGGCCTCAAGCACGTCCGGCCCGAGCGCCTGTTCCCCTGCACCAACTGCGGCATGGTCCCGCTCACCCGTGACGTCGCGGTCGGCAAGCTCCACGCGCTCGCCGCCGGCGCCGCCCTGGTCCGCAAGGAGCTCGGCGGCTAGACCGTCCCGCCCCGCGATCCCCTAGGCGACCTTGATGATGCCCGGCTCCACCTCGTCGAAGCGCTTCGCCACCTCGGGGTCGTGGCCGGTGACTACCCTCGCCGGCGAGCCGGCCAGCTCGTCGATGCGCTCGAAGCCCTGCAGCATCTGCGGCAGGTTGGTGATGATCTGCACCGGATCGCGCCGCTCGATGTTCCGGTAGAAGTGCGAGGCGTCCGACGTCAGCACCACGGTGCCCTTGGCCGTCTCCACCGAGACCACCTGAAGCCCGGCGGTATGCCCGCCGATCAGGTGCGCGGTGATACCCGGCAGCACCGGCGTCTCGCCCTCCACCAGGCGGACGCGCCCGGCATAGTTCAGCTTGACCAGGTCGGCCAGCGGTTCCGCCTCGGCGAAGAAGCGGTAGTGGGCGTGCTGCCCCCCGAAGCCGGTCCAGAACGCCATCTCCTCCCGCTGCACCCAGAAGCGCGCGCCGGGGAAGAACTGGTAGCCATCCCAGTGATCCCAGTGCAGGTGCGAGATCAGAGCCACCGGCACCTCCGCCGCCTTCACCCCCACCCGCGCCAGCATGTCCGCCGGGCTCACCCACTTCCGGGCCTCGCGCCGCTGGGCGTCCGCGGCGGAGAATCCGGTGTCGAGCACGATGGGATAGGGGCCGCCCAGGATCACCCAGAGGTAGAAGTGGAGCGTGAGCGTGTCCTGCGATGGCTCGCGGAAGAAGAACGTGCACTGCTTGGTGTCCCGCTCCGCGTACTTGAGCGCGTAGATCTGATAGGGCATGGCGCGGATGCCTCCTCGCGAGGGATGAGGGCTCAGTAACCAAGGGCGGCGCCGTCGCTGCGCGGATCGCAGGCGCCCAGGCGCTCCCCCGTCTCCGGGTCCAGGGTGATGCCGTGCGCATGGCCGGCGCGCTCGTTCCAGTCCGCCCAGCGGTTGATGACGTGGCCGCGCCGGGCGAGCTCGTCGAAGGTCCGCTCGGGGAATCGGCCCTCCATGTTCAGGAGGTCGCGAGGCTCGCCGAGGCCGAAGCGGCCGGACAGCCACCGTGGTGCGCTCACCGCCTGCTGCGCGTCGAGGCCGAAGTCGATCATCGCGGTATAGGCCTGCAGGTGGATCTGCGGCTGACCGTCGGCGCCCATGCAGCCGAATACCTGCCAGAGCCGGTCGTCCCGGAAGGCGAGCGACGCGATCAGGGTGTGCAGGGGCCGCTTGCCGGACTCGAGGCGATTGGGATGAGCGGGATCGAGCGAGAAGTAAGCCCCGCGATTCTGCAGCACGATGCCCGTCCGCCCGGCCACCACCCCGGCGCCGAAGAGGCCGTAGAGACTCATGATGAGCGAGGCCGCGTTGCCCTCGGCGTCCACCGCCGCCACGTACACCGTGTCGCCCACCAGGCTTCCCGCGTCGGGCACCCGGTCCCAGGGCAAGGCGCGCGCGGGGTCGATCACCCGCCGGCGCTCCGCGATGTAGGCGTCGGAGAGGAGCCGCGACACCGGCACCTCCACGAAGCGCGGATCGCCGAGCACGCGGTCGCGGTCATGGAAGCTGATCTGCTTGGCCTGGATGAGCAGGTGCACGTGATCCGGGCCGAGATACTCGAGATCACCGACGTCGAACCCCTCGAGGAGCCGGAGCATCTGGAGCACGGTGACACCTTGAGTGGGCGGCGGCGTCTCGAAGATGGTGACGCCGCGGTACCGGGCGGACAGCGGCTCCCCCCACTCCGCGCGCTGGGCGCGAAAGTCCGCCGCGGTGGTGAGCCCGCCGCGCCCGCGCGCCCAGCGGGCGATCTCGCCGGCCACCTCGCCCTCGTAGAACTCAGCGCGCCCGGTGGCGCCGATGGCCTCCAGCGTCCGCGCGAGATCGGGATTCCGGAGCGTCTCCCCCGCGCGGGGCGGCCGACCGCCGGGGAGAAACAGCGCGGCGGCGTCGGGATCCGCCGCGAGCACCGGCGCGGTCTCCGTGATCGCGTGCGCGAGCCGCGCGGTGGCCGGGTAGCCGGCGCGCGCGTACTCGACGGCGGGGGCGAGGAGACGCGCGAGGGGCAGCCGCCCGTACGCGGCATGGGCCTCGAGCCAGCCGTCCACCGCGCCGGGCACCGTCACCGTGGCGGGCAAGACGCCACGGTAGGGAATCTCCATGAGGCCGCGCGCGCGAAAAGCGTCCAGCGTGGCGGCGGCGGTGGCGGCTCCGCCCGCGTCGAGGAAGCGCACGCCGCCGGCACGGGCAGGATGGATGAGCCAGAAGGCGTCGCCGCCCACGCTGGTCATGTGCGGGTACACGACCGCGAGCACCGCGCTCGCCGCGATGGCGGCGTCCACCGCGGAGCCGCCGGCGCGCAGCGCTTCCCGGCCGGCCTCCGAGCCGAGCGCGTGGGGGCACGTCACCATCCCACGCCCGGCCCGCGCCAGCGGCCTCTCCGTCTCCACGCTCTCCATCGAGCCCGATTGCGCCGCGCGTCTCACGCGAGCTAGAGCGCGCGCTCCATCCAGAGCTCGGCGCGGCGGTTGCCGTTGTAGTCCGGCACGTCGAGGAACCCGTAGGCGCGGTAGAGGTGCACCGCGGCCGCGAGCCGCTTCTCGCTGTCGAGCCGCAGCCGGCGGCAGCCGAGCGCGCGTGCCTCCGCGAGACAGGCGTCCATCAGCGGGCGGCCGAGCCCCTTGCCCTGATGCGCGGGGCGGATCCACATGCGCTTGAGCTCGCCGATGCCGGGCTCGAGGCGCCGCACCGCCGCCGTCCCCACCACCTCGCCGCCCGGGTCCACCACCACCAGGAGCACGCCGTGGTCGCCGTCATAGACCGATCGCCACTGGGCGATGTCGCGATCGAGCCCCTCACCGTCCAGCGTCTCGCCGAGGAAGGCCAGGTAGGCGGCGAGCTCGCGCGCGACCGCGCCGTCATCCGCGTCCGTCGCGCGCCGGATCCGGTAGCCGGCCGCCTCAGCGGCGCTTGCGCGCATGCGAGGCGAGCCCCCGCTCCCAGAGGTATTCCGTCTCGCCGAGCCGCTGGCCCACCCAGCGCGAGAGCACGAAGAGAAGATCGCTGAGCCGGTTGACGTACCGCAGGGGCCACGGCGACACCGTCTCGGTCCGGGACAGCGCCAGCACCCGCCGCTCCGCCCGCCGGCACACCGTGCGCGCCTGGTGCAGGAAGCCGCCCACCCGGCCGCCGCCCGGGAGCACGAAGGACTTGAGCGGCTTGAGGTCTTTCTGGCACTGGTCCATCAGCTTCTCCAGCGCGGTCACCTCCGCCTCGCCCACGCGGTGCATGCCCTCGTAGACGCCGTCCTCGGGAGTGGCCAGCTCGCTGCCGAGGTCGAAGAGCTCGTTCTGGATGCGGCGGAACACCTCGTCGAGCCAGCGGTGATCCTTCCCCCGCTTCGAGCTTCCCTTCGTGAGGTTCTCCGCGTTGAACACGCGGGCGAGCCCGATCACCGCGTTCAGCTCGTCGATGGTCCCGTAGGCCTCGATGCGCGGCGCGTCCTTGGCCACGCGGCGGCCGCCGACGAGCGCCGTCTCGCCGCCGTCGCCGGTGCGCGTGTACACGCGAGTGATCCGTATCGCCATGCGCCCGTCCTCCCGGGCCCAGGCTAGCACAGTGCTAGACTGACGGCATGAGCGACTGGCGCGACAACCTGATCACGGAGCGCGAGGCCATCGCGCCGCTGGTGCGCGCGTGCCGGCGCATCGCGGTGCTCGGCATCAAGACCGAGGCGCAGCGCGGCCAGCCCGCCTTCTACGTGCCGGAGTACATGGCCCGCGCCGGCTACGACATCGTGCCGGTGCCGGTGTACTACCCGGAGGCCAAGGAGATTCTCGGCCGGCCCGTCTTCCGCACGCTGCGCGAGGTGCCCGCGCCGGTGGACATGGTGAACGTCTTCCGCCGGTCCGAGGACATCCCGCCGCATGTGCCCGACATTCTCGCCGCCCGGCCCCGCGTGGCCTGGTTCCAGCTCGGCATCGTGAACGACGAGGCCGCCGAGACGCTGGCGCGTGCGGGCATCCAGGTGGTGCAGGATCGCTGCCTGCTCGTCGAGCATCAGCGCCTGCGCTGACGCTCCCGCTCCTCAGGCGATCACGATCTCGCCCCCGTCGGTCGCCAGGGCCACCCGGCGCAGCCCCGGCGCGCCGGGGATCACGACCATGGGGACGTCGGCCCCTTCCGTCCAGCGCGCGAGCCGGTCCGGCTCCGGAGTTGCCACCTCGATCCAGGCGACACCAGTGGCGCCGCTGGCGTGCCCGACCGACTGAACGCCCGGGTACTGGGCGGGATCGTCCCACTGCATGAAGAAGGGCAGCCAGCCGAGCTCGGCCGCCAGCGCGATCCCGGCGGCCTTCCACGTGAGCCGGACGCCATCGGGGCGCATCCGCTGGCGCCCCTCCGGGCTGAGGCCGAGCCGCGCCGCCACCTCCTCGATCCGGTCGGTGCGGAGCGACCAGCGGACGAGGCGGTCGCCATCGGCGATCGCCGCCAGCAGCGCGCGGCCGTAGCCCCCCGCCCGGGCGAGGGCCTCGTCCACCACGCCGAGCAGCTCGAGGTACTGGCGACCGAGGGGGACGATCCGATTGGCGGTGCCAACGCCGGGATGCACGCCGCCGTCGAGCACGGTGAGACCCAGCGCCTCCATCCTGCGGCTCGCAGCGTCGAGGTCTCGGACTCCCAGAATGACCTGGCTCAGCTCCAGCACGCGCGTCGGCCTCAGCGGCGCTGCAGGCGGGGGTTCAGGGCATCGTTGAGTCCCTCGCCCACCAAGTTCAGCGCGAGCACGGTGAGGAGGATGGCCACTCCGGGCACCGCCGACATCCACCAGGCCTGGCGCAGCACGCTCCGCGACGAGCCGATCATGAAGCCCCAGCTCATGAGATTGGGGTCGCCGAGCCCCAGGAAGGAGAGGCCGGACTCCAGCAGCACCGCCGTCGCCACCATCAGCGAGCCCGTCACGATCACGGGGCCGGCGGCATTGGGCAAGATCTGCCGGAAGATGATGGCGCGCTCGGCCATCCCCAGCGCCTCGCAGGCGAGGACGAATTCCCGGTGGCGCAGGGCGATGAACTCGCCCCGCACCAGTCGCGCCACCGCGGGCCACGAGACCATGGCGATGGCGGCCACGATGCTGCGGAGGCTGGGCTGGAAGATGGCCACCAGCACCACCGCGAAGATGAAGGACGGGATGGTCTGGAAGAACTCGGTCAGCCGCATCAGCGCGTCGTCCACCCAGCCACCGCGATAGCCCGCCACCGCGCCGATCAGGGTGCCCAGCGAGAGCGCCACCGCGGTGGCGACCAGTCCGACCAGGAGCGACACGCGCGCGCCGTGGATGACGCCGGCGGCGAGGTCGCGGCCCAGCGTATCGGTCCCGAGGGGGAACTGCCCGAAGGGTGGCGAGAAGGGCCGGCCGGCGAGATCCCAGGGATCTTGCCGATAGAGGCTTGGCCCCCCGACGGCCACGAGGAACACCAGGACGAGCACGGAGAGACCGAAGAGCGCCGGGGGCCGGCGGCGGAACCGGGCCCAGAAGGCTCGCATCGCGCGGCTACCGCACCGCGATCCGCGGATCGAGGACGGAGTAGAGGAGGTCGGTGGCGAGATTGGCCAGCACCACCAGCAGCGACGAGAAGAGGAGCAGCCCCAGCAGGAGATTCACGTCGCGCGCGAAGACGGACTCGAAGGCCAGGCGGCCGAGCCCGGGCCAGCCGAAGACCGTCTCCACCAGCACCGAGCCCCCCAGCACATGCCCCACCTGGATGCCGGCCATGGTGATGACCGGCAGCAGCGCGTTCCGCAGCACGTGCTTCAGCGCGACCCGTCCCTCGCCCAGCCCCTTGGCCCGCGCGCTCTGCACGTAGTCGAGCGTGTAGACCTCCAGCATGGCCGCGCGCATCAGCCGCGTGTAGAGCGCCACGTAGAAGAGGGAGAGCGTGGCCGCGGGCAGGATGAGATGCCGGCCGACATCGAGCGCGTAGGCGAGCCCCCGCACCCCGGTGCCGGCCAGGGCCATCCCGTGGGTGGGCAGCCACCCCAGATGGATCCCGAACAGCACGATGAGCATGAGCCCGATCCAGAAGATGGGCGTGGCGTACGACAACAGCGCGAAGACGCTCACCACGCCGTCCACCCAGGTGTTCACGTGGCGCGCGGCGAGCACGCCGAGCAGGATGCCCAGCGTGACCGCGAGGGTGATGGCGGTACCCATGAGCACGAGGGTGGCGGGCAGCCGCGAGAGGATGAGGTCCAGCACCGGCAGCTTGTGGCGGAAGGAGAAGCCGAGATCGAGCGAGAGCACCTGGCGGAGGTAGAAGCCGAGCTGGACGGGGAGCGGCCGGTCCAGGCCGAACTCGGCGCGAAGCTGGGCCATGAACTCCGGCGTGGCGGACCCGGACTCGCCCGCGAGCACGTCGGCGGCGTCGCCCGGCGCCAGGTGGAGCAGCGCGAAGTTGAACACCACCATGGCCAGCACCACCGGCACCGCCTGCGCGAGCCGGCGCCCCGCATAGCGCAGGCGCGACCCCGTCACTCGCGCCCTACCGCACGCGTCGCGCGACCGATGCGGCGCGCGACTCCAGGGGTCGCCCGGCCACCGGCGAGGAGAGGATGATGGAGGTGGTCGGCGTCCCGTAGCGCCCCAGCCGCTCGATGAGGGATTCGAGATGGCCGACGGAGGTGGCGGCGACGGTGAGGATGAAGCTGTCCGAGCCGGTCACATGGTGACAGTCCCGCACTTCCGGCAGCGACTTGATGAGGCTCTTCAGCGCGGGGCACTTCTCCTCCGGCGCGCTCACCCGGATGATGGCGGGCACCACGAAGCCGAGGCGTGCCGGATCCACCTGGGCGCGGTAGCCGGTGATCAGGCCGGCGTCCTCCATCCGGCGCACGCGCTCCGCCACCGCCGGCGCGGACAGCCCCACGCGGCGGCCGAGCACGCTCCAGGACACTCGCGCGTTTTCCTGCAAGGCGCGGAGGATCTCCCAGCCGGTCGCGTCGAGCAGCCTTTCGATCTTGTCGCTCATGGGTGCGGATCAGTTTAGAGATCGCGGCGGATACGTCAAGACGCCTTCGGTTCTCGCTTCCCGCGCGAGGACCGTGTCGGGTAGTCTCATCCTGGTCATCTCACCCGATTGGAGGACGCCATGCCCCTGACCCCAGCCGAGCGGAATTCCCTGATCGAGCGCTACGCGGCGGGCCCCGCCCGGCTGCGCGGCGCCATCGCCGCCGTCCCCGCGCCGGCGCTCACGTGGCGGCCGGCCCCGGCGGAATGGTCGGCCCATGAAGTGGCCGTGCACTGCTCGGACTCCGAGACGCAAGCCGCGGGGCGCATCCGCTTCCTGGTGGCGGAGCCCCAGCCGCTCGTTCAGGGCTATGACGAGGCGGGCTGGGCCGTCACCTTCGACTATCACGCCCACCCGCTGGACGTCGCGCTGGCCACGGTGGACGCGGTGCGGGCCAACACCGCGGCGCTGATCCGCCGGCTGCCCGAAGCCGCGTGGAGCCGCGCGGGCCGTCACACCGAGTCCGGCCCCTACTCCGCCGAGGACTGGCTGCGCATCTACGCCGCCCACCTCGAGGATCATTCGCGCCAGGTCGAGGCGAACGTCGCCGCCTGGCGCGCCGCGGGGAGCCCGCGATAACCCCTCAGCCCAGCATCCACATGCCGCCGTCGACGCTGATGGTCTGGCCGGTGACGTACCCGGCATCGTCCCCGCAGAAGAACAGGACGGCGCGGGCGATGTCCTCGGGGGTGCCGATGCGGCGGAGCGCGATGGAGTCGACGAGCCGCTGCTGGCCCGCCTCGCCCATGGCCTGCCACTGTCGCTCGGAGGCGGGGTTGGAGCGCACGAAGCCCGGGGCCACGCAGTTGACGCGGATCCCGTGCGCGCCCAGCTCGCGTGCAGTCTGGCGGGTGAAGCCGATGAGCCCCGCCTTGGCGCTGGCGTAGGCCTGGATGCCGGTGAGGCTGTAGGAGCGCCCGGCCCCCGAGGAGATGTTCACGATGGCGCCGCGCCCGGCGCGCTTCATGGCGGGCGCCACCGCGCGCGTGAAGTGAAAGGCGCCGTCCAGGTTGACCGCGAAGATCACGCGCCAGTCGGCGTCCGACACCTCCTCCACCGGCCGCATGACCTGGCCGGCCACGCCGCCCGCGGTATTGACGAGCACGTCCACGCGCCCGGTTTCCGTCTCCGCGCGCGTCACGAACTCACGGACGGCCTCCGCGTCACGCACGTCCACGACCGCGGCATGCGCCGGCACCGCGGCGCCGCCCGGGCGCGCGCCGGCCGCCTCCACCGCCCGGCGGGTTTCCTCGAGCTCTGCCTCGAGCACGTCGCAGCCCCAGACCGTCGCGCCCTCGCGCGCCAGGCCCACGCAGATGGCGCGCCCGATGCCGTTGGCGGCGCCGGTGACGATGGCGGTGCGGCCGTCGAGGCGCATCAGAGCCGGCCCCGCAGGCGCGGGTCGAGCGCGTCGCGCAACCCGTCGCCGAGGAGATTGAAGCCCAGCACCGCGACGAGGATGGCCAGCCCCGGAATGGTGGCCACGTGCGGGGCCACCAGCAGGAGGTCGCGGCCGGTGGAGACCATGAGCCCCCACGACGGCGTGGGCGGCTGCACGCCCAGCCCCAGGAAGGACAGCGCCGCCTCCACGAGGATGGCGTTGGCCATGAAGAGGGTGGAGTACACGATCACGGTGGGGAGCACGTTGCGCAGCACGTGGCGCGTCAGCACCTGTAGCGCGCGTGGCGCCCAGCGCGCGCGCCGCGCTCACGTACTCCATCTCGCGCGCGACCATCACCGCGCCGCGCACCACGCGGATCACGGTGGGCGCCCCCCAGATGCCCACCGCCAGGGTGGTGTTGAGCACGCCGGGGCCGAGCGCGGACACCACCGCGATGGCGAGGAGGAGGTAGGGAAAGGCCAGCAGGACCTCGGTGGCCCGCATGACCACCGCGTCGGTCCAGCCGCCGAGAAAGCCGGCCAGGCAGCCGAGCGTGAGCCCGAGCGAGAGCGCCACCGCCACCGACAGCACGCTCACCACCAGGGCGACGCGGCTCCCGTAGATCACGCGCGAGAGGATGTCCCGCCCGAACTCGTCCGCGCCGAGGAGGAACTTCCCGCCCGGCTTCGCCCGCTTCTCGATCAGGCTCTGCTTCGCGGGATCGGCGGGCGCCAGCCACGGCGCGGCCAGGGCCGCGAGGAGGAGCAGGGCCACGATGGCCAGTCCCGCCACCGCGAGGCGATTCCGCCGGAACTGGGCCCAGGCGCCGAGCCGCCCGGTCTCGTCGACGGAAAGGGCGGCGGCGTCCAGGGCGCCGGCGGCGGAGACGGCCACCCGCTAGCCCTGCCGCGACACGCGGGGATCCAGGGCGCCATAGGCGAGATCCACCGCGAGATTGATGAGGACGAAGGCCACCGCGAACACCAGCACCGCTCCCTGCACCAGCACGTAGTCGCGGGCGAAGATCGCCTTGACGATGAGCCGGCCGAGGCCCGGCCATGCGAACACCGTCTCCGTCAGCACCGCGCCTCCCATGAGCTGCCCGGCCTGCAGCCCCAGCAGGGTCAGGATGGGGATGGCCGCGTTGCGGAGCGCGTGCTTGGACACCACGAGCCGCTCGGCCACGCCCTTGGCCCGCGCGGTGCGCACATAGTCCTCGCGCAGCACGTCCAGCACGCTCGAGCGCGTCATGCGCGCGACCATCGCCACCGAGGGCAGGGCCAGCGTCACCGCGGGCAAGACGAGGTGGGCGGGCGTGCCCGCCCCGCCCACGGGGAGCCAGGGCAGCCAGAAGGCGAAGATCACGATGAGCACCAGGCCGGTCCAGAACACGGGCATGGACAGGCCGAAGAGCGATCCGATCCGGGCCACGGTGTCGAAGTACGACGACGGCCACACCGCGGAGACGAGGCCGGCGAGCACCCCCACCACCGCCGCGATCACGAGCGCCGCCACCGTGAGCTCGAGCGTCGCCGGCCAGACATCCCGGAGCTCGTCGAGCACGGGGCGGTTCTGCTGGATGGAGCGCCCGAGGTCGCCCCGCACCACGCGGCCGACATACTCCACGTAGCGGACCAGCATCGGCTTGTCGAGGCCGAGATAGTCCCGGAGCTTCGCCACCGCCTCCGGCGTGGCATGCTCGCCCAGCATCAGCGCCACCGCGTCGCCCGGAATCAGCTCCACGGTGAGCATGACCACGAAGACGACACCCAGCAGCACCGGCACCGCCAGCATCAGGCGCCGGAGGAGGAACGTCAGCATCGGGAACGGGCTACTTGTCGAGCCAGACCTTACCCAGCCAGAGGTTGTACTCCACCGGATGGATGGTGAATCCCTTCACCGCGGCCTTGGTGGCCACGATCTCCTTGGTGGTGTACACCGGGATCCACACCATCTCCTTGGCCAGGATGTCCTGCACCTCGAAGTAGAGCTTCTCGCGCTCCGACTGGTTCAAGCTGCGGCGCGCCTGCTCGACCAGCGTGTCGATGCGGGCATTCGCATAACGAGACGTATTCCACCCCGTGGGCGGCGTCTGCTTGCTGTGGAAGAGCGCGTAGAGGGAGTAGTCCGCGTCGGCGTTCGAGGTCACCCAGCCCAGCGTGAACATGTGAGGGTTGAACGGGTTGCCGCGCACCTGCTGGAACACCGCCGCCCACTCCAGCACCTGCACCTTGGCCTCCACGCCCACTTCCTTGAACATGGCCTGGATGGCCTCGGTGATCTCGCCGTCCTTGGGATAGCGGCCGCGTGCGGTGAGCCAGGACAGCGACAGGCGCTGGCCGCCCTTCTGCATGACGCCGTCGGGGCCCGGCGTCCAGCCGGCCTGGGCGAGCAGCGCCTTGGCCTTGGCGCGATCGAACGGATAGGTCTTGTCGAGCTGCATGTCCTTGTAGCCGAACACGCCGGGCGCGAGCACGCCCAGCGCCGGACCCGCCGAGCCCTCCATGATGTTGTCGAGGATGGCCTTCCGGTCCACCGCGTGCAGGAGCGCCTGGCGCACCCGCACGTCGTCCAGCGGCGCCATGCCCGCATGCAGCCCCGCGAAGACCACGCGAATCCCGGTGGTCTCGTGCACGGTGAACTTCGGGTCGCGGCGAAGCGCGGGCAATTGCGCCGGCGAGGGGAAGAGCACCATGTCCGCGTCGCCGGTCTGCAGCGCGATCATCCGGGCGCCTTCCTCGGGCACCACCTTGAAGATCACGCGATCGAGGAGCGCCTTGTCGCCCCAGTAGTCCGGGAATCGCTCGATGATCACGTGCGTGTTGGTCTTCCACTCCACGAACTTGAACGGCCCCGTCCCCACCGGCGCCCGGCTGAAGTCGGCCCCCAGCTTGCCCACCGCGGTGGGCGACACGATGCCCATGCAGTACATGGCCAGCGTGCGCAGCACCGGGCCATAGGGCTCCTTGGTGACGATGTCCACGGTGAGGTCGTCCACCACCTCGGCGCCGCTCAGCGAGCCGGCGAGGCTCGCCCAGCGCGCGGGCGGATTGCCCTTGAGCGCGCGGTCATAGGTGAACTTCACCGCGGCGGCGTTCATCGGCGTGCCGTCGTGGAACTTCACCCCGGGCCGGAGCTTGAAGCGCACCCGCGTGGGCGACATGACCTCGTAGGAGATGGCCAGCGACGGCTGCACCTGCATCTTCGTGTCCAGCGTGAGGAGCCCTTCCAGCATGTTGAAGTACACCCACGCCCCGGGGGCGGTGGTCTCGAGATTCGGCTCCAGCGAGACGGGATCGGTGGGGCGCACGATGGTGAGGGTGCCGCCCCGCTTCTGGGCCTCGGCCGGAGCGGCGGAGGCCAGAAGTCCTGCGGCGATGGCGCCGGCGACAGGACGAGCAGGGCGTTCCGGAATCGCGTCATCGGATCTCTCCTTGTGGGACGCGCGTGCCGAGCTCGGCGGCGAGCTCGGACGCCACGTCGAGGGCGTGATGCGCGCGGTTGCGCTCGCGCCCCAGCGCGGCGAGCGAGAACTTGGTGAGGTCGGCGGTGGCGTCCATGCCGGGCAGCGCCCGGGCGCCCTGCAGGCCGGCGAGCGGCGGGATGCCGACGGCCAGGTCATGGGCGAAGCGGTCGCCGCCGGTGAAGAGCAGCGGCACCAGCACGCGCGACAGGCGCATCAGGAGCCGGTTGGCGGCGGCGGTGTCCCCGCCGTCACCGGCGGCCAGGTGCGCGAGTCCCGGCGCCGCCGCGTCCAGGGCGGCGGCCAGGGCGCGGGCGGTGTCCACCAGCGGTGAGAGGTCCATGCGGCCGCCCGCCGCCGCGTGGAGATCCGCCGCGGTGTCCGCCACCGCGCGCGCAGCGCGGGCCGGCCCCAGCGGCAGCACCGGCGCATTGCAGAGCCGCAGCGCGGAGGCCACGAAGACCTTGGTGTCCTGGGCCAGCACCGCGCCGTCGAGCTTGTCGATGGTGTCCTCGCGCGTGTGCCACCACCAGGGGAAGCCGGACGTGCCGAAGAGCCGCTCGGTGGTCCGGCCGAACTCCGTATCTTGAGGCGGGAGCTGGGACATGGACATGAAGGCGCTGGGCAGCCCGATGCCCCAGAAGGACTGGTCGCCCGCCCGCGAGAAATGCCGCGCCCGGCCCTGCTGGCCGGTCACGTCCGCCACCACCGACTCGGCGAAATCCGCCGCGTCCTCGGTGGCGTGGAAGACGGTGAAGTCGGTCGCGCCCCGGGCCCCGGTGGAATCCACGTTGAGGTGCAGGACCCCGTGGCGCTCGAGCTCGCGCCACGCGTGGTCCGCGTACCACGCCGAGCCCGCGTAGCGCCCGTGCGAGTGGCCGGACCAGAAGGCCAGACGCAGCCCCCGGCGGAGCGCACCCCGATGCCGGCCCAGCAGCCGCGCGACCTCGAGCATGGTGGCGTTGGCGCTGCCGTTGTCCATGGCGCCGTGATGCCAGGCGTCCACATGGCCGGAAAAGAGGGTGAAGGCCTCCTCGGCTCCCGCGAGGTGCGCGGTGAGATGCGGGATGGGCATCCACTCCGTGCGCACCCGGGTGACGAGCCGCACGCGAAGCGGACCCTCCGCGAGCCGCGCGCGCAGGCGCTCCGCGTCCACCTTCTTGATCGAGCAGCACGGGAGCTTCGGGATGCGCCACGCGGTCTCCGGCGTGGGCGTACCCCAGATGGTGGTGACGATCATGTTGTGCAGATGGTCCAGGTTGGTGAAGACCTGGCCGACGGTGCCCGCCTCCTGCGCCGCCCACGCCTTCGCCGGGGTGGCGAAGCTGTCCACCAGGGCCAGCTTCCCCCGCGCGCCGGCGCGCGCGAGGGTCTCCCCCGCGCCGTCGCCACCATCCACCAGCTCGGCCTCGAGGCCCTCGGGGCCCGTGGAGGTGGAGAACGAGTGGGTGAGCGCCGGGAGCGCGGTGCCGTCGGGCAGCAGCACGCGGGATTCGAGCGGCAGCGAGATGAAGGCCTCGATCTCGCGCCGCTCCACCTCGAGGCCATAGCCCTTCAGGCAGCTCTCGATGTAGTCGAAGGCGCGCGCCTCGCCCGGGCTGCCGGACTCGCGCTCCCAGCTGGCGATGGCGCGGGCATGGGCCATCAGCGACTCGGCGGACACCGCGGGCAGGAGAGACGGCTCCAGCGGGTCCGGCCAGCCCCAGTGGGCGCGCTTCACGCGCGGCCTCCGCCGGCGAGGGCGACGAGCGGCTCGAGGTTGGCCCAGTCCATCTGCCGCCGGCCGTCCTCGAGATCGCGGATCAGCTCGATGAGCCGGCGGGTGAGCGGCATCTCCACGCCGAGGCTCTCGCCCTTCGCCACCAGCATGCCGAGCTGGCCGTCCACCTCGGTCTTGCGCTTGCGCACCGCGAGGTCGCGCCAGATGCCGGTCTTGGTCTTGGTGTGCGCGCGGTAGTGCGTGGCGATGGCGGTCATGGCGCGCTCGCGCGCGCCGGAGTCGCCGGCCAGGGCGGCGCGGTACCAGGCGGGGTCGAACTCGTCGAAGGGCTCGATGCGCACCCCCGCCTTGTCGGCCACCGCCATCCCCTCGCCCACGATGCCCACCAGCGCGTGCTGCACGCCGGGGCTCCGCTCCACCACCTCGTACACGTGGGCGTCGACCACCGCGGTCCCGAAGAGGAGGGCGCCGTAGATGAGCTTGGCCCACTTGTAGCCCCAGATATTGTCGGTGACCGGCGTCTGCTCCACCGCGCTCAGCAGCGAGGCCAGCTCCTGGACGCGCGGGGTGATGCGGCCGTCGAGCTCGCCCAGCACGAAGGCGCCGTGACCGCCGTGGAGGATGCGCCCCGGCGCCACCCAGTCCGCGGCCCAGTTCACCAGGCAGCCGACGGTGCGCGCCGGCCCCACCGCGCGGGCGATCTGCTCCTCGCTGAGGCCGTTCTGGAGGGACACCACCGTGCCGCCCGCCGCCAGCCGCGGCACCAGGACGCCGAGCGCATCGCCGGTCTGATGGCTCTTCACCGCCAGCATCACCAGCTCCAGGCCGTGGCCGAGGTCCCCGGACAGCACCGCGCGCACGCGCGTGGTGGTGGCCTTGCCCTCGCGCTCCACGGTGAGGCCCTGAGCATTGATGGCCTCGACGTGGGGCGCATGGTTGTCCACGAGCAGAACGTCGTGGCCGGCTTCCGCCAGTGCCGCCCCGGTGGTGCCTCCGATCGCGCCCGCCCCGAAGATGGTGATGGTCATGATGCCCTCCGACCTAACACACGCGAGAGAGGCGGGTCAAGCGCGTCACCCGACGCGGGACCGGCGCAGCGACGCCGCCGCCGTCTCCAGCGCGGCCAGCTCCCGCGCGTCCAGCTTCACGGCGCCGAAGCGCACGCGCTCGTAGCCCGCGGTCACTCCCTCGAGGGCGGGCGCCGCGCCGGGCAGAGCCCGCGCCGCGCGGGCGGCGAACTCGCGCGCGGTCTCCTCCGGGCCCGGCCGCAGCCCCTGCCGCGCGAGGGCGCGGAGCAGCCGCACGTAGAAGCGGGGCGGCGCCGTCGCCGCGCGCGCCGCCGGGCCGCCCCCGCGCCGCCGCCGGAGCCAGACGATGAAGACCGCCCCCGCCACCACCAGGACCGCGCCCGCCAGCGCCGCGCGCGGCGGCCGCCACGCGCGTAGCGCGGCGAGATCGAAGCGCCAGGTGGTCGCCTGGCGGCGGATGGTGGTGGCCACCTCGACCTGATCGCGCAGGCTCCAGTTGACGACGTAGCGGTACCAGCGCAGCCGGAGCGCGTCCAGGTAGAGGGAGGCGCCGGTGGCGGCGGCCTCCGCTTCCGCGCGCGGAGAGGGATCGAGGCTCACCCAGCCGGCGCCGGCAAGATACACCTCCACCCAGGAGTGGGCATCCCGCATGCGCACGGTGAAGTAGCGGCCGTACGGGTTCCACTCGCCGCGCTGGAAGCCGCCCACCACCCGCGCCGGGATGCCCAGGCTGCGTAGCATGACGGCGAGCGCGGCGGCGAAGTACTCGCAATTGCCCGAGCGGCTGTCGAAGAGGAACTCCTCCAGCGGCGGCAGCGTGGTCTTGCGCTGGAGGTTCAGGGAGTAGCGATACTCGCGGGAGAGGTGCTCGGTGAGGCGCAGCGCGGTTTCATGGGCGTCGCGGCTTCCCGCGGTGACCTCGCGGGCGAGCGCGGCGATACGCGGGCCCATGGGGGGGAGCTGGAGATATCGGGCCAGCCCGGGCTCATCCGTCCTCCGTCGCGTCCCGCCCCGGAGGGCCCCCGGCGGGGGCGGGGTCTCCAGCTCCGAGTCGACTCGATAGTGCAAGCGCGCGGCGGGCGAGGGCACTGCGATGCTGCCCATGTCGTCCAGGGTGATCTCGGCGGCGCGGGTCTCGAGGCGCAGCGCGCGGGGGGCGGCGAAGATGATCTCGGTGCCGATCGGCTCCAGGAAGACCTCCTGGACGAGCAGCGGGCCGCGCCCGCGATAGGGGCCGACCCGGTATTCGCTCGCCGGCGAGCGGCGGAGGGTCACCCGGTGGGCCCGGCCCACCGACCAGGCGCGGCCGTCGAACTCGTCGAAGACGATGCCCCGCCACCGGAGGCCGGCGAGCTGCTCCGGCTCCACCGTGCTCTCCGCCACGTGCACGCGCATGGCGATGCTGCTGTCGTTCTGGATCTGGCCGTAGGCGCCGAGCTCCACGCGGTCCGAGAAGCCGGTGACGAGCGAGCCGATCTTGCTCCGGAACGGCAGCGCCGCCAGACCGACGCGCGGGATCACGAAGAAGAGGGCGGTGCTGAAGAGGAACGTGGCGATGGACGCCGCCGCCGCCAGCCCCATGAGCATGCGGGGGCTCGCCCAGGTCGCGCTCCCGCCCGCCACCACGCGGTCCGGCCCGGGGGCCGACTCCACCAGCACGTGCTGGAGCAGCAGGAGCCACGTGGAGATGAGCAAGAAGGCGATGAAGACGCCGAGAAAGCCCACGTCGAACGCCGCCGAGGATGCCGCCACCAGCATGAAGAAGGCGAGGAAGGCCACCACCCGGGCATCACGCCGGGCATCGGCGGTGAAGAGACGCGCGAGGACGAGGAAGAGCAGCAGGTGGACGAGGCCGTCGAGCACGGTCTCCGCGAGATAGAGCAGATCTACCACGGAGGCGGCGGCGGCCACGCCCACCAGCGCCGCGCCCAGGCCGCGCGTGCGGATGCGCGCGCGAATGGCCGCCTGCGCCCAGCTCAGCGCCAGTGCCGCCACCACCACGGCCATGCCCACCGGCCCGAGCAGCCCGGCGAGGACGAGGGCCACGACCCCGTCGAGCACGAGCAGATAGGTGGCCAAACGCACCGCCAGCGTCAGCGACATCAGTCGACCCCCACCCGAATCTCGCGGACGCCCGGACGGAGGGGGGGTGCGATCGTTCCGGAGGCGGCGACCACGGGCTCCCAGACCGCCAGGGCGGTCAGCGTGCGGCGCCGCTGAGCGGGCCCGCGCCCGGGGGGCACCCAGAGGCCGCGGCCGGCCAGCTCCACCTGGGCGCCGGCGTGCAGCAGATGCGCGGCGAGCGAGGCCGCTTCACTGATGGCCTCCTCGAGCCGTGCGGGCGCGCCACCGTCCCCGACCACGATGCGCGTGTCCAGCGTCGTCTCCGCTTCCATCTCGCGGACCGTCAGCGTTCCCGTCTTGGCGCTGGACTTCCAGTGCACCAGCCGCAGGTCGTCGCCCGCCCGATAGTCGCGGAGATTGTGGAGGTCGCTGCCCCGCCCCCGCCGCCGGGCGGCCACGGCGCCTCCCCCACTCGGGGAGCGCAGCAGGTGGGTCGGCACCGGCGACAGCGCAGGAAAGACGAGCACCTCCTCCCGCAGCGTGGGCTGCCCCGCCTTGAGGAAGATGCCGAAGGGGAAGCGCGTGGTGACCCGCAAGCCGCCCAGCCGATGGCGCCCGCGCCGCGGCAGAGTGGCCTCCCAGGTCACGAGCCGGTCATCCCCCGCCGGGATGCGGGGGAGATAGATGAAGCGGACGGCGCGCCCACCGTCCAGCACCTCCAGCGTGATCGAGTAGGACGGCACCCAGCGCTTGAGGCTCGTCACGGTGGCCCCGAGCAGCGCGGGCCGGCCCGCGTGTAGCTCCTCGGGGAGCACCGCCGCCAGCTGCAGCCGCCGGATCACCGCCTCGGAGAGGATCCCGGAGACGACGACCAGGGCGAGGAGCATGGACGAGAGGAGATAGAGGAGATTGTTGCCGGTATTGACCGCGGCCACCCCCAGCCCCACCGCCGCGAACAGCGTCCACCAGCCGTCGCGCGTGGGCCAGATCGTCCGGCGCGGGTGCCAGAGGCGGCGGAGCCAGTCGGGAACGCGCATGGGGCCCCGCTCAGCGCGGGACGGACAGGTCCTGGATCAGCGCGCGGATCACGGCCTCGCTGTGCACCCCGCCGCCGGCGACGCCGGGCGCCGCGCGGGCGATCACGCGATGGGCCAGCGCGGGCACCGCGAGCGCTTTCACGTCGTCGGGCACGAGGAAGTCGCGCCCGTCGGCGAGGGCGCGGGCCCGCGCCGCGCGCAGCAGCGCGAGCGAGCCGCGCGGGCTCACCCCGAGCGACAGCAATGGCGACACCCGCGTCGCCGCCACCAGCGCCATGAGATAGTCCAGCACCGAGTCCTCCGCGCGCACGGCGTCCGTCTCGTCCTGGAGCTCCAGCACCGTGGCGGTGTCGAGCACGGGCTCGAGGAACGAGAGCGCGGCGCCCCCGCCCCCGCGGAGGATCACCTTCTCGTCCGGCGCGTCGGGATAGCCGATGCGGATGCGCAGGAGAAAGCGGTCGAGCTGCGACTCCGGCAGCGGGAAGGTGCCCTCGTACTCGTGCGGGTTCTGCGTCGCGAGCACCATGAACGGCTTCGGCAGCGGGTGGGTGGTGTGGTCCAGCGACACCTGCGCCTCGTTCATCGCCTCCAGGAGGCTCGACTGGGTCTTGGGGGTGGTGCGGTTGATTTCGTCGGCGAGCACGATGTTGGTGAAGAGCGGGCCGGGCTTGAAGACGAAGTCCCCGCGATCGGGCTGGTAGACCGAGATGCCCAGCACGTCGGAGGGCAGCATGTCCGAGGTGAACTGGATGCGCTGGAAGCCCCCCCCGATGGAGCGGGCGAGGGCGGCGCCCAGCGTGGTCTTACCCACGCCGGGCACGTCCTCGATGAGGAGATGCCCTCGCGCGAGGAGGCCGATGACGGCGAGCCGGACCACCTCCGGCTTGCCGACGAGGGCGCGCCCGACGCTCTCCTCGAGCCGGCGGATCCGGTCGGCGGTCCGGGCATCCGCGGCCATCTTGACCGGGCCGCTCAGCGGAGCGCCGGCGCCACCTCGGTGATGAAGCGATCGAGCGTCTTCTTCTTGTCGGCCCCGAGGAAGAAGCTGGGAATGAACAGCATCCCCACCCCCGCGTCGCGCAGGCGACCGAGCGTGTCCTGGATCTGCGCGCGGCTCCCGGCCAGCACGGTGTCGCGGGCCTTCGCCTCGTCCGCCCCCATGCGCGCCATGTAGACCTTGCGCATCTTCTCGACCTCGGCGGCGTCCTCGGTCATGGCGAGCACCATGACCGCGGAGCGGAGAATCGTCTTGGGATCGCGGCCCACGGTGGCGCAGTGGCCCTCGAGGATCTTGCCCTTGGCGGCCAGCGTGTTCGGCCCCCCCCACACGTTCCAGTGGTCGGCGTGCCGGGCGGCGATCTTCAGCGTGACCTTCTCACCACCGCCGCCCACCATCAGCTCGGGATGGGGCTTCTGCACGGGCTTGGGGTCGTGCGGCGCGTCGTCCAGCGCGTAGTACTTGCCCTTCCACGTGCTCTTCGGCTGGGTCCAGAGCAGCTTGAGCAGCTGGCAGGCCTCGTCGAGCCGCGCCAGGCGCTCGCCGACCGTGTAGAAGGGGATGTCGTAGGCCTTGTGCTCGTTCTCCTGCCAGCCCGCGCCCATCCCGCAGATGAGCCGGCCGCCGGAGATGATGTCGATATTGGTGGCCATCTTGGCCAGGACCGCCGGATGGCGGTAGGTGTTGCCGGACACGATGGTGCCCACGCGAATCCGCCGCGTCTCCGCCGCCAGCGCGGCGAGCACCGTCCAGCACTCCAGGGTGTCGCCGACGCGGTCCTTCGTGTTCGGCATGAAGTGGTCGGTGACGCAGGCGGCGTCCCAGCCGGTGGTGTCGAGGTGGCGCCAGGTATCGAGGAGCTCGCTCCATGGGGTGCCGCCGAGACCGGAGAATAGCGCGAATTTCATGAGCCCTCCCTGGGGTCCGCTCCGAGCGTACCATATCGGTTCCGGCCATGACCGCGCCCCGTCGGCTTCTCGTCATCCATCCGGGCGCCCTCGGAGACGTCCTGCAGGCGGTCCCCGCGCTGCGGGCGCTGGGCGGGAACGCGGGCGGGGGCCAGGTGAGCCTCGCCGCCCAGCCGCGGCTGGCACGGCTGCTCGCGGGCGCGGGCGTGGTGGACGAGGCGCTGTCCTTCGACGCATTGGGGCTGGCCGCGCTCTTTGCGGACGACGATCCCGTGCCTCCGGCGCTGGCTGCGCGCCTCGGCGGCTTCGACGCCGTCGTCTCCTGGTTCGGCGCGCGCGTTCCGTCCTACGCGGAGCGCCTGACCGCGCTGGTGCCGCGGGTGGTCCTGGCCCCGCCGGTGCCGCCCGAGGGTGACGCCACGCCGGTCTGGCGGTACCTGCTCGCGACGGTGGCTCCCCTCGGCCCGCTCGATCCGCGGGCGGCGGGGGAGGTCGGCCCGCTCGCGGCGCCCTTGGCCTTCCCGGAGGAGTGGGCGGTGCAGGGCCGTGCGGCGCTGGCCGCGGTGGGCCTCGGGGACGCGCGGCCGCTCCTCGTCGTGCATGCCGGCGCCGGGGGCCGGTGGAAACGCTGGCCGGCCGAGCGCTTCGCCGAGGTGGTCGCGCGCGCCGCCGGCGCCGCGGTGCTCCTCCACGAGGGCCCGGCGGACCGCGAGGCGGTGGACGCGCTGGAGCGCCGCCTGGACGCGCTCGGCGCGGCGGCCGGCCGCGCGCGCCTGATCGCGCCCGCGCTCGAGCCGCTCGCGGCCGTACTCGCCGGAGCGCGCGCCTATCTCGGCGGCGACTCCGGCATCAGCCATCTGGCCGCCGCCGCGGGCGCGGCCGCCATCATCCTCTATCCGGCGGCCACCCTGGACCGCTGGGCGCCGTGGAGTCCGCGGGCGCGCCCGCTCCCCGCCTCCGACGACGCCGCCGGCGTGGACCGCGCGGTGGAGGCGCTCGCCGGCCTCTTCCCCCCGCCGGCCCCTTGACAGCGCGGGCGCTCACCTCTATATGGGCCCCATGCCCATGATCGATCTCTCCTTTCCGATCCGGCCGCACTTCCGCTGGCGCGTCGCGCGCGAGGTGCGCGCCTCGCATGCCGCCGGCGACAACTTCGAGTCGTCCATCATGACCCTGGGCTGTCATGCCTACACGCACGTGGACGCGCCCAAGCACTTCCTTCCCGGCGCCCGCCACATCGCGGAGATGCCCGTGGATCAGTGGGTGGGCGAGGCGGCGGTGGTGGATCTCACCCATCTCGCCGACAACGACGGGGTCACCGCCGCCGATCTCGAGCGACGCGCGGGGCACGTGCGGCCGGGCGACATCGCGCTGCTGCGGACGGACTGGCCGCGGCGCGTGAGCGTGGACGAGGAGCGCTTCTGGCGCGACGCCCCCTTCACCGCCGCGGACGCCTGCCACTGGCTGGTCGCGCGCGGGGTCAAGGCGGTGGGCTACGACTATCCGCCCGACTTCTCCGTCCGGACCAGTATCTTCGAGCCGACCCGGAAGGTCCTTCCGGAAGACTGCACGACGCATCACATCTTCTTCCCCGCCGGGATCACGGTGATCGAGTACCTCACCAACCTGCACCGCATCGGCGCCGCCCGCTGCCGGTTCCTGGCCCTGCCCTTGGCCCTGGACCAGGCCGACGGCTCTCCCGTCCGGGCGGTGGCCCTGATCGACTGACGGGGCCCGCCCCGATCGAGGGTGGCGGCCTGATCGAGGGTGGCGGCTGATGGTCGGGCTCACCGTCGGCCTTGACACCCGCGGGAGCGCCCGCCTATGCTCCAGCCAATCCCGCCGGGAAGGGGGCAGGCCATGAGCGAGTTCCAGGACGAGTACTCCGAGTCCCTCGATAGCGACTTCCGCAAGCTCGAAGGGGCCCTGCTGAACGATACGGTGCGACTGCTGGAGCCCAGCGAGCCCCTCATGCTCCCCGGCGAGACCAGCGTGCAGGAAGCCATCGGGCAGATGGTGGCCCAGCACCGCGCGGCGGTGGTGGTGGTGGACGGCGAGGGGCGGCTCAGCGGCATCTTCACCGAGCGCGATGTCCTGATCCGGGTCCTCGGCGAGCGCCGCGACCCCGCCCACACCCCTCTGGCCGAGGTGATGACCCCGAACCCCGAGGCCCTCACGCTCCAGGACCGGATCTGCTTCGCGGTGAACCGGATGAGCACCGCCGGCTTCCGCACCATCCCCCTGGTGGACGGCGAACGGCGCCCGATCGGCATCATCACGGTCAACGACGTGGTGAAGTGGCTGGCCGAGATCTTCCCCGAGGCCGTCCTCAACCTGCGGCCCGGCGACCGGCTGAAACACCCCTTGCAGGTCGACGCTGGTTAGCCCAGCCTAAGACCGCGTGAACCCTGAGGCGCCCGGGGGCATTTCGTGTATACTTGCCCGAGTTTGCTGATCCTCAACGTGACAATCGAGCCGCCAAACACCCGCGAATAGGGGAAACCGTGCTCATACACGCCGTGCTCGTCGTCATCGCCGCGATCCTGGTGACCCAGGCGACCGTCCTCGCCACCACGATCTACCTGCACCGCGCGCTCGCGCACCGGGCGCTCGTCGTGCACCCGTTGCTGGACTGGCTCTTCCGCGCGGTGCTCTGGCTGAGCACCGGCATGCGGCGGCAGGAGTGGGTGGCGGTGCACCGCAAGCACCACACCTTCACCGACCGGGAAGGCGATCCGCATAGCCCGCTCCTCTTCGGCTTCTGGAAGGTGCAGCTCTTCAACGTGTACTACTACGCGCGCGAGGCGATGGATCCCGACATCGTCCGGAAGTTCGCCCCCGACCTCGTCGAGGACCGCTGGGATCGGTGGGTGTTCTCGTGGGGCTTCACCGGGCTCTTCCTGGGGACCTCCGTCCTGTGCCTGCTGCTGGGCTTCTGGGCCGGCGTGATCGCCATGGTCTCCCACGGCATCCTCTACGTCTTCGTGCTCTCGCCTCTCATCAACGGCCTCGGCCACTGGCGGGGCGCCCAGAACTTCATGAACACCGCCTACAACTCACGCGTGCTCGCCTGGTTCACCGGCGGGGAGAGCCTGCACAACAATCACCACGCGTATCCCCGCTCGCCGAAATTCAGCGTGGGACGTTTCGAGTTCGACCCGGCCTGGGTGTTGATCAAGGTCTTCGCCGCGGTCAAGCTGGTGGGGATCACCGGCCCGGTGGCGAAGCTCACGCAGTAGCCCCCGCCGTCACCGGCGGAGCGGAGCCGCTAGGCGGGCGGGACGGCGTCGGGCGGGACTTCGGTCAGCAGCATCCAGTCGTCGGGGCCCTCGGCGGGGGGCCGTGTGCCCGCCGCCACGCTCACCGTGCGGCCCCGGCTGGGCGAGAACCACTCCCAGACCCCCGCGGGTGCCGCCGCCTCCTGGGCTTCACCCATCTCGGGGCCCGTCTCGCCGGCGGCCTCGCGATCGGTCTTGCGCTGACGCTTCTCTTCCTGCTTCGCGCGGCGCATCTGATCCTTGCGGCGGCGCTCGAAGCCATAGTTCTGGCGGGCGCTCATAGGGCGGGGGTTACCGGGTACGTGGGCACGCTCATCTTTCCGCGAGTGTACACCGAGCGGCCCCGCTTTGCGATGATCATCGCCGCGGCGCCGCTCACCCGTCCGCCACCGCGATGGCGCTGATCTCCAGCTTGCAGCGCGCGTGGGTGGCGAGCCGCGACACCTCCACCGTGGTGGTGGTGGGGAGATGGCCGGCGAGATACTCGGCCCAGACGCGATTGAGATCGTCCTGCTCGTCCACCGCGGTCAGGTATCGCGTCGCGGACACGAGGTCGCGGAGGGTGCAGCCGGCCGCCTCGAGCGTCTTCTTGAGATTCTCCATGGTGAGCCGCGCCTGCTCGCGCATGCTGTCGGGCAAGTCGAACTCCTCGTCGCGGTGGGGATGGCTGTGGTACACCGGCGCGGCGGTGACGCCGGAGAGGAAGACCAGCCGCCCCTGGGCCACGAGGATGCCCGGGGCATAGGGCATGTGCACGTCGGTGCGGCGGTCGCGGTGATGCACGATCTCGATGCGCCTGGCCATGGGGACTCCGCTCACTCGAAGATGTTCTCGGGGAGGAAGGCAGAGACGATCCAGTTGGGCGCGTCCACGATCTCGCTGATCTTGAGGTCCACCGCCACGCTGGCGACGATGTAGGCCTCCTCCCGCGACAGCCCGCGCTCCTCCACCATGTGGTCGATGATGTAGCGCACCGCCTGCTGGGCGGACGCGAAGAGGTCGGGCCCGTGCGCGGTGGTCGCCACCCACGGCCCGCGGCTGGTGCCCACCCCGATGGGCCCGCGGGTGCGGAAGCGCGGCTCGGGAATTCCGCGCCCGGACAGAAGACCGAACCGCAGCGTTACCTCGGCGGCCATCTCCACCGCGGTCACGCACACCTCGCCGTCGCCCTGCGCCGCATGCCCGTCGCCCACGCTGAAGAGGGCGCCTTCCACCCACACCGGCAGGGACAGGGTGGTGCCGGCGGTGAGCTGCTTGATGTCCATGTTCCCGCCGTTCTTCCGCGGCGGCATGGTGCTGTGACCGCCGGGCTCGGGCAGCGCGGTGCCCATCACGCCGGGGAAGGCCTCGATGGGCACCGCGATCTTCCGACGCGCGTTGCGCGCGAACTTCCCGTCGGAGACGTCCCAGATCTGCAGATAGGGTTTGGGGAAGTCCGCCTCCGGGAGCAGGCCGCGACCCGGCCGGATGGCGGTCCAGCCGAAGGGCGCGCCCGGCTTCACCTCGAGGATCTCGACCACCAGAGTGTCGCCCGGACGCGCGCCCTCCACCCGCACCGGCCCGGTGAGCGGGTGCCCGCGGAACGGTCCCCGGTTGATGACGTCCTCATGGGTGGAGGTGGCCTTGTAGAAGCCGTCGGCGGCGTCCCGGGTCTCGAAGGACACCGTGTCGCCGGGGGCGATGGTGAGGCGCGGCGGAAGGGAGTTGTTCCACTCGTAGTGTGCCTGGCTGCGGTCGAGGCGATGGTTCATGGGCGGGCGAGCTCCTCGCGGACGCGCGCGGGCGTGAACGGCACCGTGCGGAGGCGCACGCCCGTGGCGTCGAAGACGGCGTTGGCGATGGCGGCGGGGATAGGGCAGGTCGCCGGCTCCCCCGCCCCGAGCGGCGGCTTGTCCCGGCGGTCGATGAGGACGATCTCCACCGCGTCGGGCACTTCGGGAAAGGTGAGGATGGGATAGGCGGCCCAGTCGAGGGCGGTGACGCCGGCGGCGTCGAACGTCACCGACTCCTTGAGCGTGCGGCTGATGGCCTGGAGCACATTGCCCTCGATCTGGTTGCGCACGCCGTCCGGATTGACGATGAAACCGCAGTCGTGGCCTACCGCCACCCGGCGAACGCGGATGGCGCCGCTGGCCCGGTCCACCTCGACCTCCACCACGGTGGCCACATAGGCGTGCTCGCCCTCGTACTGGCAATAGGCGATGCCCCGTCCGCGGGCGTGGGCCGCGGTCCGCGCGCCGGGCGCCGGGGACGGACGCGCCTGCCAGCCGGCCGCGCGCGCCGCCGCCTCGAGCACCGCCACCGCGCGCGGATCGCCGAGGTGGCGGAGCCGGAAGCCCAGCGGATCGGCGCCGGCCGCCGCCGCCAGCTCGTCCATGAAGGACTCGTTGGCGAAGGTGTTCTGCGGCGCGCCGAGCCCGCGCAGCGCCGACACCCGCAGCGGCGCCCGATCCAGGGCGTGCACGACCACGCGGTCGGCGCCGAAGGCATAGCCGTGCTGGGCATTGCGCTCGCCCCCGACGGCGCGCGGCGGCGGCTCGGGCACGCCCATCTCCTCGCCCGCGAGGAGGTTGCCCGAGCGGCCGCCGGGCCGGCGCGAGTGGGTGGGCGTCCACACCTCGTAGTCCCAGGCGGCGACGCTTTGCCGCGCGTCCAGCGCGCCGCGCACACGCATGAGCATGGCGGGTCCCTTGGGCTCGTGGCCGTGCTCGTCGGCGCGCATCCACTGCAGGCGCACCGGCCGGCCCACCGCGCGCGAGAGCACCGCGGCGTCGGCGGCCGCGTCGTCGGCGCCGTTGTGGCCGTAGCAGCCGGACGCTTCCACGAAGATCACCCGGACTCGCTCGGGCGCCAGGCCGAGGAGCCCGGCCAGGGCGCCCCGCAGCTCGAAGACCCCCTGGCTCCCGGTCCAGATCGTCGCCTCGCTCGCGCGCACGTCGGCGACACCGCAGGAGGGCCCGATGGAGGCATGCAGCTGGAAGGGCCAGCGGTATTCGGCCTCGAGCGCGTCCGTCGCCCCGCGGAGGGCGCCCTCCACGTCGCCGCGATTGACCAGCACGCGGGTGGTGGCCGGCGCGCGGCGAAGCGCCTCGTGCAGCGCGGCCGCCGCCGGCAGCCGCCCCCCGCCGCGCCAGGTGACCACGAGCGCGCGCGCGGCGGCGATGGCCTGCTCCTCGCGCTCACAGACGACGCCGACGAAATCTCCCTGGCGGACTATCTGGATGAAACCGGGCACCGACCGCGCCGCGGCGTCGTCCACCGCGGCCACGCGCGCCCCCACCGCCTGGGGCCGGATCACGCGGCCGTGCAGCATGCCCGGCACCCGCACGTCGTGCACGTAGTTCCAGCTCCCCAGGACCTTGTCCGGGATGTCCAGACGCGGCGCCGACGTCCCCACCACCCGATAGGCCTCGCGGCTCTTGGTCTGGAAGTCACGCGTCACCGGCCGGTTGAAGCGCCGGCCGCCCACCAGCTCCCCGTAGCTCACGCGCCGGGAGGGATCGTGCGCCACGCTCACCATGCCATCGCGCGTCACCAGCTGATCGACCGAGGTGGACAGGCGCACCGAAGCGAGAAGGCGCAGCGTGTACCGCGCGTCGGCGGCCGCCTGCCGGATGGCCGGCGCCCCCCGCTGCAGCGTCTTGCTGCCGACCGTGCCGCCCTGGTCCGGCGTGCGCGCGGTGTCGCCCTGGACCACGCTCATGCGCGACACCGCCACGTCCAGCTCCTCGGCGGCGATCTGCGCCAGGGCCGTCGAGACCCCGGTGCCCAGCTCCACCTTGCCGGTGAAGAGCGTGACCTCGCCGTCGGGGGCGATCGCGATCCAGGCGTCGATCTGCCCGGGCGGGATCGCCTGGCCGGGCGACGCCGTCTGGCCGGGCAGCATCGGCTGGTCCTCGCCGACGCGAGGCGACTGTGCGTGCCCGTCGGCCGGGATCGCGAACGCCACCAGGAGCGCGCCCGCCGACTGGAGCAGCGCCCGCCGCGAGATGCCGGCGACCGGGACGTCGGGGGAGCGCGCGCTCACGAGACCACTCCCGCCGCCTGCCGGATCGCGCGGAGGATGCGCAGGTGCGTGCCGCAGCGGCAGAGATTGCCGGCGAGCGCGCCGCGCAGCTCGCCCTCGTCGGGCTTCGGGTTCGAGGCGAGGAGCGCCGCCGCGGTCATGATCATGCCGTTGATGCAGAAGCCGCACTGGACGGCCTGGGCGTCGATGAAGGCCTGCTGCAACGGATGGGGCTGCGCCGGCGTTCCCAGGCCTTCCAGCGTGGTGACGGCCGCCGACGCCACCGCGGAGACCGGCATGCCGCACGAGCGCACCGCGCGGCCGTCCACGTGCACGGTGCACGCGCCGCACTGGGAGAGCCCGCAGCCGAAGCGGGGACCGCGGAGGCCCAGCTCGTTACGCAGCACGTAGAGGAGCGGCGTGTCGGGCGCCGCCGCCACCGGGTGTCGCTTGCCGTTGACCGTGATCTCGATGCCGCGCGTCTCCGCCGAGCCTGAGCCTGGTACCCGTCGGTCCTAGTACCGGTCGATGACGGTGACGCCGACGGTGGCGAAGCTGTCCATCGAGGCCAGCACGCTCCCCGCCTCTTCCAGCGGCACCGTCCGGCTCACCAGCTTGCCGGGCGCCAGCTTGCCCGACTGCACCATCTGGAGCATGGCGTCGAACCGCGGCGCCGGCATGCCGTAGGAGCCGATCAGGCTCGCCTCCTTGAGGACGAGGAGGTCGATGGGGATGGGCACCATGCCCTTCTCCGCCGAGGAGGTGAGCCCGATCTGCAGATGCCGGCCCTGCTTCCGCAGGGACATCACCGAGGCCTGGCAGGTGGCGGCCACGCCGAGGGCATCCACCGACACGTGGACACCCCCGCCGGTGAGATCGGCGATGGCCTTGACGGCGTTGTCGGTCCGGGCGTTCACGGTGGCCACCGCGCCCAGCGACTTGGCCAGGGCGAGCTTGTCGTCCGTGATGTCCACGCCGATCACATTGGCGCCCAGCGCGGTGGCGATCTGCACCGCCGAGAGCCCGATGCCGCCGCAGCCGTGCACGGCCACCCACTCGCCGGCCCGGACCTGGGCCCGGTCCACGAGGGCGTGGAAGGACGTCATGTAGCGGCAGCCCATGCTCGCCGCCTCGGTGAAGCCGATGGAGTCCGGCAGCGGCACCAGGTTCACGTCGGCGAAGGGCACACCCACCAGCCGCCCGAACCCGCCCCAGTAGGCGATGCCCGGTGTCACCCGCATGTCGCAGAGGTGCGGCTGGCCGGCGCGGCAATAGTCGCAGTGGCCCTCGCCCTGGCTGAACGGCACCAGCACGCGCTGCCCGCGGCGGACGCGCGCGACGCCGTCGCCTACCTCCTCCACTACGCCGCAGAATTCGTGCCCGAGCACATGGGGAAAGTTCAGCTTGAGGCCGAACCAGCTCCAGTCCCCGACCCAGGCATGCCAGTCGCTGCGACAAATCCCGTTGGCCTCCACGCGGACAACGGCGCCCCCGGGGAAGATCTTCGGATCCGGCATCTCGCGTACGGCCAGTGGCTTCCGGATCTCCTCCATCACGGCGGCTTTCATGGTGCGGTCTCCCCCGACCGGTAACGGGCGCTCAGTCGAGCCCCCAGGTGAAGACATGAGTGGGCGTCAGCTCGATCATCACGGAGTCGTCATCTCCGAGCGCGGCCTCGAGGGGATACTGCGGGTACTTGGCGTACAGCAGCCGGCGGATGCGACGGAAGCGGGGCCCGCGCTCGATGAGCGCCGCCGTCCCCTGCACCATCACGCCGCGCAGCGCGTCCCAATCCTCGCTGTAGTGGTCCACCGTCAACGCGAGCTCCGGGTTGGCGCGCAGGTTCAGCACCTTGCGCCCGTCGGTGCCCGAACCGAAATAGATCTTCCCGCCGTCGAGCACGTGGCAGACGGGCACCAGGTGCGGCATTCCCGTGCCGCCGACGGTGGCGATCCGGCACACGCGCTCCCACCGAATGAGCTTGGCGGCGGCCTTGGGCAACCGGACCGGCTTGAGGGCCCGGGGCCGCGGCGACGCTGGCCGTCGCGTGCGTCGCCGCGTGCGCGCCATCAGGCCGCTCCCCCCGGCTCGCGCATCGCACGCGGTGCCGTGTAGGCAAGCGGCTCTGAGGGCAGGACGAGGGACGCCTCGTCCAGTCCGGGGGGCCAGTCCACATTCCGGGGTCTCGTCATGGCGGCGGCAGGGGACGACGGAATGCTAGGCGTCCCGGCCAGTACTGTCAATGCCCGGAGGTCGCGCGCCCTCCGCGCAGCTTGGCGAGGAGACTCCAGAGCGAGACCAGCGCCCACACGCCTTCCAGCAGCACGAAGCCCCACTGCTGCCCGTGCCAGGCGTCCACCGTGAGGACGATCGAGCCCACGAGGTTCGGCCACAGGTATCCGTAGGAGTCGGGCTTGAGCAGCCGGAACTGCGCGAGCACGAAGGCCACCAGGATGAGGATGGCGCCGGCGATCTGGACGGGTTGGCCCATCGGATGCGGGATGCGCTCAGGATGAGTCGGGTCGGGTCATGGTGCTCGGTATCGTCTCACCAGCCAGGCCGCCGTCACCAGGATCGCGAGCGGCAGCCAGATCCACCTGGCCTCACTCGCGAGCGTTTGCAGGCCGCGCTCGGTGAGGAATCCCCGCCAGAGGGGTGAGACGCGGATCGGACGCCAGGGGAAGAAGTAGCGCGTGTCGTCGAAGGGCGCGAGGAAGGCCACGCCGGGGCCGCCGTCGGTCAGGGCGTCGAGGATGCCATGCGAGGCCATGGCGATCGCGAGGAGGCCCCAGCACCCGGAGAAACGGAGGCCGGTCCCTCGATGCGCGAGGGCGGCCACGCCCAGGCTCACCAGGACGGCGGCGGTCAGCGAGTGCGTGAGCCCGCGATGCGCCCAGGGCGAGCCCCACGGGATGCCCAGCGGCCAGGCCAGCACATCCAGGTCGGGAAGCATCGCCAGCCCGGCGGCGAGAAACCAGAGACGCCAGGGCAGGCGGTGGAAGCGCGTGAGCACGCGACCGAGGCCCCAGGCCACCACGGCGTGCGTCATGATGGTGGGCATCGGCGCTAGAATATCAGCCCGGGCCCGACCATGACCCCTTCCGCGACCTTTACCGCCGAGCTGTGGCGCTCCATCGCGCCGATCTACGCCGCCATCCTCCGCCACCCCTTCGTGGCGGGGCTCACCGACGGCTCGCTCCCGCGGGAGTCCTTCCAGTTCTATGCCGTCCAGGACGCGCTCTACCTCCGCGACTTCGCCCGGGCGCTCTCGATCGCCGCCGCCCGCGCCCCCCAGGACGACTGGATCATCATGTTCAACGAGCACGCGGCGGGTGCGCTGAAGGTGGAGCGAGCGCTGCACGAGGGGTTCTTTGCCGAGTTCGGCCTGTCCTCGGAGGCGGTGGCGGCCACGCCGCCGGCCCCCACCAACCTCGCCTATACGAGCTACCTGCTGGCGGTCGCGTACGGTGCGCCGTTTCACGAGAACATGGCCGCGCTGCTCCCCTGCTACTGGATCTACTGGGAGGTGGGCAAGGAGCTGGAGCGGCGCGGCTCGCCCGATCCGCTCTTCACGCGCTGGATCGGCACCTACGCCTCGGGCGAGTTCGGCGCGCTGGTGGAGGCGGTGCTGGCCGCCACCAACGCCATGGCCGCCCGCGTCGGCGAGCCCGAGCGGGACGCGATGCGCCGTCACTTCCTCGCCACCAGCCGCTACGAGTGGATGTTCTGGGACATGGGCTGGCGGCGCGAGGCCTGGCCCGTCTAGCGCCCGCGCCCGCTCAGAACCGCTGGTGCTCCACGAAGGCCGCCAGGTCCATGGCGGAATAGAAGACGAGCCGGACGTCGCGCAGGCTCCCGGGAGCGGCCAGGGCCTCGGCGAGCGCGGCGGAGGCGACGGCCGCCGCTTCGGCGCGCGGGTAACCGAACACCCCGGTGGAGATGGCGGGAAAGGCGAGGGACTCGAAGCTTCGCTCCTGCGCCAGCACGATCGATCGCCGATAGCACGCCGCCAGGAGATCGGCCTCCTGCCCGGCGTGCCGGCCATAGATCGGCCCCACCGTGTGGATGACGTAGCGCGCGGGAAGTCGCCCCCCCGACGTGAGGGCGACCTCGCCGGTGGGAAGACCCGACGGAAAGGTCGTCCGGCGCAGGGCCTGGCACTCGGCGAGGATCTGGGGCCCGCCCTGCGCATGAATGGCGCCGTCCACGCCGCCGCCGCCGAGCAACGACGAGTTCGCCGCGTTCACGATGGCGTCGACCCGCTCCGCCGTGATGTCGCCGAACTTGGCCGTGACGAGCCCCGCGAGGTAGGTGTGCGGCATGCGCCTACTCGCCCGCGCGAATCTCCAGGGCTAAGCGGTCACGACATGGTGGCCAGGTATGCCTGGAGCCGGTCAAAGTTTTCCTCATTTGCCTCCGTGATGAAACCCTTCACCTTCACCGCCTCCGCCCCTGAATCGAAGAGCATCGACCAGGTGAGCTCCGTCTTCCCGGAATGCTCCGCAAAGGTCATCGTCATCCGAAACCCGTGCATGGGGTCCCGGTGCTGAAGCACGATCCGATCCGGCTTCACGACCTCGACGAAGTCTTTCGCGATGTCGTACTCGACTCCGTCGGGGCCATGCATCACGAAGCGCCAGGCGCCGCCGGGACACAGATCGAACTCGCGGAACGTGTTGGTAAAGCCCTTTGGCCCCCACCAGTGCACGAGGTGGTCCGGATTGCTGAACGCCTCGAACACGAGCTCACGCGGGGCGGCGAACACCCGCCGGCTCACGATTTCACCGCGGGCAGCCTCGGTGTCAGCCATGCGCGCCCGAGCCTTTCACAGATTCTGCGGCTTGAACTTCCGGCGGAAGCTGACGGACTTCCCGGAGACCATGAACACGCCACCGCCCCGGTAGTGCAGCGTGCGCGGGTACTTGGGCGTGACCGGCGCGTGCGCCTTGACCACCTCGAGGATGAAGAACGAATATTTGCGCAGCAGCCGGGCGTCGGCGACCCGGCATTCGAGGTTCGCGTGACACTCCGCGATCAGCGGCGCTCGGACCTTGGTGGCGGGGAGGGCGGTGAGTCCGAACTTCGCGAACTTGTCGACGTCGCGACCCGAGGAGTTCCCGATCCCGACCACCTCGTCGGCCAGGTCCACCGTCGGAATGTTGATCACGCACTCCTTGCTCCGCCGGATCATCTCGTAGCTGTGGTTCTCGGGCCAGATATAGCATCCGATCAAGGCCGGCGAGAAGCTCATCATCGTGTGCCAGCCCATCGTCATGATATTGGTGCGGCCCTTCCAGGCAGAGCTCACGAGCACGATCGGCCCTGGCTCGACGAAGCGCCGGATCTCCTCGAGGTCAAAGTTGCGCTTGGTGTACGCCCTCATGGGGCTTCGCACCACATGCTACCCCCCATAGGCCCGCTTCAGCTCCGCGATGTCGAGCTTCTTCATTCGAAGCATTGCTTCCATGGCTCTCCCGGACTTCTCCGAATCGGGATCGGTGATCATCTCGACCAAGGCCCGGGGGACGACCTGCCAGGACACGCCGTATCGGTCCTTGAGCCAGCCGCACTGCTGGGCCTTGACGTCACCACCCTCGGAGAGCTTCTCCCAGTAGTAGTCCACTTCCGCCTGCGTCTCGCAATTGACCTGGAACGAGATGGCCTCGTTGAACTTGAACACCGGGCCCCCGTTGAGTGCGGTGAATGCCTGCCCCTCAAGCTCAAAGGCCACGGTCATGACCGTTCCCGCCGGGCGTCCGTGGACCTCATGTCCCGCTTTTCCGTACCGCGCGACGGTTACGATCTTTGAATTCTTGAAGATGCCGGTATAGAACCTGGCGGCCTCTTCGGCTTGATCGTCAAACCACAAGCATGGGGCAATCTTTTGAATGACTTGCATGGTATGCCTCCTGTTCGGGTTCGGCCTCGGATCGAGGTCTCTACCGCTAGTCGTTCGAGGAAGCAGAGATCGACACATCCAGATCGACGGGCGACCCGTCCGCTCGACTTCGAGTCAGGCGTGGCCACTGGAGCGACCGCGATCGCGCCGGCGATGCGCAAGCCAGGCGGCGAGGCCGCTCAGCAGGACAAGCCAGGTCACGTACACCACCCCGAGCAACCCACCCGCCATGACCCAGAAGCCCGCGTCGGGTGCCTCCGCGTGCGCTTGAAGCAGCAGCCAGCCGATGGGTAGGTAGCGGTCGATGTGAGGGCCGATCCACGGGGTCAACAAAGCGGCAAGAAGCGCCAGCCACCAACGGTGAACCCGCATCACGCCTGGTCAGCCGACACCCCGATCCTCAGCTTGCCGCGCTAGGCGCCGTCACGGGGGGCGGGCAGCTCCACGATGGAAGAGGGGCCGTTCCTACGGGGCTCTACCATGAGCCGGCGCGCGTGGAAGGAACCCAGCGTCGCCCGATGGCCGATGCTGAACATCATCGTATCCGGGAGCCGCTTGCGCATCAGCCGGTAGAGATAGCCCTCCGTCTCCTCGTCCACTGCCGAGGTCGCCTCGTCGAGAAAGAGCCAGTCGGGCTTCTGAACCAGGGCCCGCGCGAAGGCGATGCGCTGCTGTTCGCCGGGGGAGAGCTGGAGCGCCCAGTGGGCGGACTCGTCGAGCCGTCCGCCGAGCTCCGTGAGCCCCACCGCCTCGAGCGCCTCGCGCAGGGTCGTGTCGTCCACCCCGGCCGCCGGCATCGGATAGCTCACCACGTCCCGGAGCACGCCGATCGGCAGGTACGGCCGCTGCGGGAGAAAGAGGATTCGGGCGTCCTGCGGGATGTGGATCTCGCCACGCCCGAACGGCCAGATGCCGGCGATGGCACGGACGAGTGTGCTCTTGCCCGAGCCCGACGTGCCCCCCAGGAGCACGGTCTCGCCGCGCAAGAGCGAGAGGTTGATGTTCGCCATGAGGCGCTGGCCATCGGGTAGATCGAGATCGACCCCCTCGACGGTCAGCTGCGTGGGGCGCCCCTCGGCGAGCCGAACGCCGCTATCGCTCGCCTGCCGGCGCACGTGCTCGAGCGCACGCTCGAAGTCGGCGAGCCGTTCGACCACGGCACACCACGCCGCGATCTCCTTGTATGACTGCACGAAGAAGCTGAGCGCATCCTGGACTTGCTGGAAGGCCTGACTCGTCTGCATGAGGCCGCCGAGCCCGAGCTCGCCTCGGAAGTAGCGGGGTGCCGCGACAATCGACGGGACGATCCACGCCCCCAGCCCGTAGCCGGACGTGAAGTAGCTCATCCGCTTCTGCCGACGCATGATGCCCCACCAGTTGCCCACCACATCCTCGAACCGTTGGCGAAAACCGCGGAACTCGTCCGTCTCGCCGCGGTAGAGCGCCACACCCTCGGTATTCTCGCGGAAGCGGACGAGGCTGAACCGGAAGTCGGCTTCGTACCGCTGCCGATCGAAGTTCAACCGGACGAGCGGGCGGCCGAGCCAGTCGGTCAGAAAGGTGCCGAAGAGTGCGTACAGAACGGCCACCCACACCATGTAGCCGGGGACGGTGATGGACAATCCGCCCACCGGGACGGTGAACGTTCCGGACAGGCCCCAGAGGATCGCCACGAAGGTCACCAGCGTGACGATCGCGCGCAGGCCTCCGGTGAACAGTCCGAGGGTGTGGGAGGCGAGGAGGTGCACATCTTCCGCGATCCGCTGGTCCGGGTTATCGGTCTCGCGCGCCACGAGCTGCATCCGATAGTACGCGCCATCGGCCAGCCAGGCGCGGAGGTAGCGGTCGGTCAGCCAGCGTCGCCAGCGAATCTCGAGCATCTGGTTGAGATAGACCTGGTAGACGGCAAGCAGGATGAAGATGCAGATCAGCCAGGTGACGCGGAACAGCTGCCCGCGAAACGCCACCAGATTCTTGTCCTGGAGCGCGGTGTAGAAGGCATTGTTCCACTGATTCAAGAGAACCGTGAGGTAGACCATGCCGAGGGTGAGAAGCACGACGGCGAACAGGAGCCCTCGGGCCGCCCACCGGTCATCCGAGAACCAGTACGGGCGGATCATGGCCCAGGCGCTGGGAAGCGTCCGGCGCAGGCTGATCTTGGTCGGACCCTCAGAGGGCCTGGGGGGAGGGAGGTTAGCCACGAGCCGCCACCGGGAAGCCGCCGAAGGCAATAGCTTGAAACCTTAGGTGGCAAGACCCATAGTGAGATCTCACCCAATGATTTTACAGGACTCGCCGGGAAATGAACTGAGAAGGATGGGCCGGCCGGCGGCGGCGGCGGCGGGGCCACGATCGGGCCTCGACTCCGAGGCCCCATCCAGGCATGCTTATAGACAATCTCCTGACAGTTCACAGCTAGGCGACGGAGACCTCAGCGATGCGCCAACCGCTACTCGTACTGCTCGGACGCATATGGCGGGAAGCCCCCCACGGGCTGGGCCCGGGTCTGTCCCTCGTGAGCCTCGCGTTGGTGGTCGTCGGGTGCGCGAGCCCCTCGCTGATGCCGGAGTCCCAGGCGACGGCCATCAAGAATCGCGAACGAGCTCTCGCGCCTCACGCCAGCGCCATTCACTCCGCCATTGCCCAATCCGGGAATGCGGGCGCCCTGGTCTTTCTCGACGCCGAGGATGGCCGTCTGGTCGTCCTGCCGGGCGACAGTCCGGCCGATGCCTGGACGCGTCAGACCGCACCGCCGGAGAGCGGGACCGGTCGCGTGTCGGCGCCGCCGGTGCTCACCTACGTACATCGCGCGGACATACCCAAGGCTCCCGAGACCGTCACCCGGAGCGTTCTCCAGCAAGAAGGGGCCCTGCGGGTGTCCGTGGCCGCTCTCCAGAGCGAGCTCAGCGAGGCGCACCGGCGCATCGAGGAGCGCTTGGGCCTCGTACAGCGCGAGCTCGCCGAGTCGATCGCAACGGCGAAGCGGGAGGCAGACACCTCGCTGGCCACCGCGCGCGCGGACCTGCAGAGGGCGTTGAGCTCGTTCTCCGAGGAGCTGGCGGCGGCCCGTAAGTTCATGCTGCAGACGGCCCAGCTCGGCTGGCTCAATCACGAGCTGATTGTCGAGAACGCGAACGCGGTACGGAAGGTGGCGACGGCCAGCCAGGAGCTGACCGCGAGCTCGGCAAAGCTCGAAGAGACCATGCGCCTGCTCTCGGAGACGCTGACCGGGCAGCTCAAGCAGCTGGCGAGACGGCTCGACACCCTTCAGGGCAAGGTCAGTAGCCTCAAGTGAGGTCGGCCATGCACCACCGCGACCAGGTGCGAGGACGTCGTCTCCCGCTGCTGGCCGGCCTTCTGCTCTCGCTGATCGCGGCCCCGGACGCGCACGCCGGAGAGTGGGAGACCATGCGTGAGAACTACGACAACACGCTCCGGACTCATGCCAAGCGGATCGCCGAGATCGAGGCCAGGGAGCGCGGGGGTCCGGCGGACCAGGAGAAGCGCGCGGACAAGATCACGAGGGATCGGATCGCCGGAATCAGGGGCTCCCTGAAGGGCGGCGGGAAGGCCCGGAGCCTGGCCGACGCCGCGGGGAGGGCGTCCGGGGACCCGAGATCATTGAGCGACGTGGACCAAGAGCAAGGCCAGTACCTCGAGGTCGTCAAGAACGAGTGGCGCGCGGAAGGGGCGGAACGGAGGACGCTCCGCGAGTCCCTCGCGGCCCTCCCGAAGAACCTCGAGCGCACCAATGCGAGCCTGGCGAGGACGATCGAGGTTGCCGAGGCCACCACCATGCACGTGCCGCATTCCGGCGTGCTCGAGAGGGTCGCGGAGATCGAGGGCGAGGCGAAAGAGCGGGCGAAATGGGAGCACGACCGGGCCGCGCGCGAGCGGGAGCGCCAGCAGAGAGAGCGCGAAGCCGCTGAGCGCGAGCGGGGCGTGCGGTGAAGACTTAGAGGTCGAGCTGGCCGCCGACCACCCGCGCGTAGTAGCCCTGCTCGGCGAGGAGGTCTTCGGGGGCACCCATCTCGGTCAACCGGCCCCCGTCCACGACCAGGATCTTGTCGACCCGCCGGATGGTGGTGAGCCGGTGGGCGACCATCAACGTCGTGCGACCGCGCATCAGCGCGAAGAGGCTGGCCACGACCTGGGCTTCGCTCTCCACGTCGAGCGCGCTCGTCGGCTCGTCCATCAATAGGATCGGCGCGTCCTTCAGGAACGCCCGGGCCAGGTTGATCCGCTGCTTCTCTCCGACACTCAAGTGCGCGCCCCCATCCCCGATGACCGTCCGATAGTGCTGGGGTAGCTTCTGGATGAGCTCGTCGGCCCGGGCGGCGTGCGCGGCGGCCTCGATCTCCTCCATCGTCGCGTCGGGCTTCCCGTAGGAGATGTTCTCGGCCACGGTGGTGGGCAGGATGATCGGCTCCTGCAAGACCAGGGCGATCTGGGCCCGCAGGTCCTCCAGGCGAAGGTCGCGCAGGTCCACGCCTTCCAGGAGCACGGCACCGCGCGCGGGGTCGAAGAAGCGCGGCAGCAGGTTCAAGAGCGTCGTCTTGCCGGCGCCGCTCGGACCGATGATGGCCGCCGACGTGCCCGCCAGGAGCTTGAAGCTGACGTGGTGCAACGCCGGCCGCGAGCTCTCATACGCGAAGGAGACGTCGTCGTAGGCGACGTTGCCGTAGACCGGGAGCGGGGGCCGCGGCGGCCCGGCACGCCCGCCTCCGGCGGCGGCGAACATGTCGTCGGCCGAGGTGGGGAGCTCCGCCGGTCCGTAGAGGTCCCGGCCCTGGTAGACCCGGCGCGCCTCCGGGCGGTCCTTCACCTCCTCGGGCGTGTCCAGGATCTCGAACACCCGCCCGGTGCTCGCGCGGGCGCTCGACAGGGTGGCCCCGACCTGCGAGAGTTGATGGAGCGGCTCGAAGAGCTGGGCGACGTAGGCAAGAAACACCAGCAGCTCCCCCACCGACAGGTTGGCGTCCAGCACCTGCTGAGCGCCCACCCAGGTCACCCCGAGCGTGCACACGCTCAGGATCACCGAGATCGAGCCCCAGTAGAAGACCTCGAGCCCCTGCTGCGCCATCTTGTGCTGGCGCGCCTTTTCGGTGTGCGCCGTGAAGCGCTGCCGCTCGTGGTCCTCACGCGCATGGCTCTGAATCAGCGGCAGGGCGGTGATCCCCTGGTGGATCAGCGCGTAGACTTTGCCCTCCGCTTGCTGGGCGGCCGTGCCCCGGATCCGCATCGCCCGTCCGAAGACATTGATCGACAGCACCAGGATCGGTACCGCGACCAGGGCCACCGCGGTGAGGCGCAAGTTCAGCCGGGCCATCGCCACCGCCATGAACAGGAGCGTGCCGGTGGCGCTGAGGAAGATCAGCAACCCCTGCAGGAACAGGGTTTGAAAAGCGACCGTGTCCGTCCCGGCGCGGAAGATGATGTCGCCCGCCTGGGTGCCGTGGTGATAGCGCAGCGAGAGGCGCTGGAGCCAGCCGAACACCTCATCGCGAACCCGCCGCAAACCCCGGAGGCCCACCCCGATCGAGAGGTACACGTGCCCGGCACAGGCGGCGGCGTGCGCCAGGTGAAGGGCCAGCGACGCCGCCACGATGGTGGTGAGCATGGCGGGCTGCCCCCAGGACTGCACCCCGTCCGGCAGCCACCCGGGGTACGGCTTGCTGCCGAGGATGTTGTCGACCAGGAGGGCCAGGGGCCAGGGCTTGAGCAGGTTGAGCCCGATGCTGAGGAGCAATAGACCCAGGGACAGGGAAATTCTTCCAGCATCAGGGCGGAAGTAACCCAGCGCCCGGAGCAACTGGCGAAAACGTCCAACAGCAGAGCTGATTTCGCGCGTCAAACCGTTGGGATCCATGGAGGCAATTGACTCAAGGCAGCAAGCCACGTGCCACGCCGCTCGGGCGAATCCGGACCACCGACGAGGCCTTGAAACTTGCCGACTTCTTGGGGCCTGGTCATCGGTCGTCGCGGCGACGGCATCGGGTCACCATGTAATTCCTACACAAGCGACCATGTAGGGCGGCCGATCTCGGGGTCCCTGCCCCGTGAGTGAGCACCGCGACCGGACAGCGGCAGCGCGAAGCCCTGGGGGTCCCCCCCGTTCGCTTCAGACAGGTGAGATCAGTTCTCGAGTCGGATTCAACGGATTTCATGAGCAACTTGGGCCGCTTTCCACGCAAACTTCGGAGCGGTCATGCTCGTTCCCATCTGCGCTCATGCTGGGCCGCTCCAGCCATTTCCTAGGTGGACTCACCCGTCGCACCGACGTCAGAGAAGGATGACACGATTTCGAAGGGGGCGTGGCCGTCCACATGATAGAGCTTTCCCCCGTCCTTCACGAAACCCGTGAGCAGTCGGCGCAGAAGGCTGGCCGCCAGGCACAATGCCTGAAGCGAGCTCGCACCGCGAACGTCGGGCAACTTGTCGTAGAGACCCGTGAGAACCACCGGGCAGGCCCATTCGTGAGGGTCGATTGCGTAGGGGCGTCCAATGCCGGCCCTGACGTCAAACCGATCTCCCTTTGGACGCGACGCAACGAGCTTCTCTTCGGCTATGAGTTTGGCCATCTCTCGACTATTGAACGGTGTAGTCCGCGCGCTGTAGCAGGGCCGGCGGAATCGTGAGGCCGAGCGCTCGGGCGGTCTTGAGATTGATCGCCAGCTCGAACTTGATCGGCGGCTCCACGGGAAGGTGTGCGGGGTTCGCGCCACTGAGGATTCGGTGGACGTAGGTGGCGCAACGACGATATAGATCGCGCCGGTCGGTGCCGTACGACATGAGGCCTCCGGCGTCCACGAATTCCCTGAGTCCATAGATGGCCGGGAGCCGGCTCATTGCCGCGAAGTCGAGGATCCGCGTCCGGTACGTGAACGTGAAATAGTCTTCCACCGCGATGAGCGCGTCGATCTGGTCGAAGAGCGCCGTCTCGAACAGCTGTTCGAAAGGCTCGGATCTCTGCAGCTCGAGACGCGTGAGCTTTACTCCCATGGCCCGGGCTACCCTATCCGTGTCTCTCACGATCAGCGGAGCGGTGAGGTCGCCCGGATTCCAGAGGATGCCGACCCGCGATAGCGCGGGCACCGCCTCCTTAAGGAGCTGCAATCGCTTGCCGCCCAGCTCAGGCGGGGCCGTGATATACAGCCCGGTGACATTCCCTCCCGGCCGAGCCAGGCTGGCCACGATGCCCTCGAGAGCCGGGTCGCCACTCGACGCCATGACGATCGGTGTCGTTTGCGTGGCGTGCTTGGCGGCCAGCGTCGCCGGGGTTCCCCGCGTCACGATCACGTCGACCTTGAGCTGGACCAGCTCGGTCGCGAGGTCCGAGAACCGCTCCGGGCGGCCCTCCGCCGAACGGTACTCGAGCACGAAGGTCTGCCCCTCCACGTACCCGAGTTCGGCCAGCCCTTGGCGGAACGCGCTGAGGTTCGCCGCGTTCGACGCGACGCCCACGATCTCCAGCACCCCGATGCGGTGAACCTTCCCCGTTGGCTGCGCGGCGGGGGTGAGCGGCGCGGCCAGAATGAGTACGGCCACAACCAGGCTGAGTGCGGGTAGGCGGTTCACGGGTCGGCCAGCATCTTCCGGATGCGCTCCACCTCTGACGCGGGCATCCGCTTGAACAGCGGTCTCACCGTGTAGTTGCCAACCATCTTCCCGTTTCGCATGTAGACCCAGTCCGAGATGTCGCCCTCGGCAATCTCGATCCGATCGCCAAATTTCACACTCCCCACGATATTGGGCTCATTGTCGATCGTGCCCAGTATCTTACCGTCGCGTCGGGCGATGCCCGTGGCCCAAAAATATTCCGTGCCCCTCTGGTCGGTCACCATGACTTTCAATGCGAAGCTACTATCTCCTTGCGCTGGCTTCTCGAAGACCTGCCAGAAGGCTGGAAGCGTGCTCCGTGCTTGTGCGATGGCGCCAAGCATCTCTGGATCGTCTGCCTCGATATTCACCATCTTGTTGTGCTCGCGCTCGGAGCAGGCGATCAGGGATCCCGCCAGCACTCCCACCAAGAGGACGGAGATAGCCCTGCGACTCATGCGCTGCGGCCAAACGATGGAAGGGTCAGGCGTCATTTCTCGGTAAGGGCAAGCTTGGCCCCCAACCCGGCGAAGGCGGCGGCAAAGCCATAGCGCAGCCAGCTTTGCACCCGGGCTGACTCCACCACGAGCCTCTGAAAGGCGTGCGCGACAAAGCCATAGACGACAAAGACTGTGAACGTCATGGCCATGAAGACTGCGCTCAGAAGAAGGAGCTGCCAGAGAGGTTGGCCGGCAGTGGGATCAACGAACTGGGGCAGAAAGGCCAAGAAGAAGATGGTCAGCTTGGGGTTCAGGATGTTGAGCAGGACGGCCTTGATGACCAGGCCGGCGGCAGAGGTCTTGGAAAGACCGCCATCCACCGCAAATGCGGACTGGTCGCGCCAGGTTGCATATGCCACGTAGAACAGGTAGACCACGCCGGCGTACTTGAGGACCTGGAAAGCCAGGGCACTGGCATGCATGACCGCCGCCAGGCCCAGCACAGTAGCCATGAGATGAGGAACGATCCCTGCCGTGCACCCGATAGCGGCGTACACGCTGGCCTTTCGACCTTGGGCCAGGCCCGTCGACACGGTGTAGATGACGCCCGTCCCAGGAATGAGCACGACCACGAGCGACGTGATGAGGAATTCGAGGCTGATCATGAGTTCCCCTGCTGATACGGCGCGGCGGAGCGGGGCGCATCAGACAGCTGCTCGTCCAGAGACTGGCGATACCGCAGGCAGCCCCGAAGAAACTCGGGCCATGTAGGGACCGTCGGCAGGGGGTCGGTCTTCTCGGGCAGGAGGCCCCAGAGCGCCGGGTGATGCCAGCAGAGCGCGTGTCCGGTGCTGTCACGATGCGCTCGGATCCCGGCGCGCAACCGCCTCGCCTCGGCAACCAGTTGCTCGCGTGTCATCGCTTCGAGGTCCTCGTCCACGATATCTCCTTACCCCCGCGGCGAGCTAACGTTGAAGCTCGCCAGCGTTCCCGCGGCATTCAGCTCGGGCGGTCAGCCGCGCGGCGCTTTGGCCGCGTCGGCTGCACCGGCTTGTTGGACGCCCGCCTCGTTGAACTCGCGCCGAGTTCCTTTTTTAGACGTTCGAAGTAGCGACGCTTGGCCCGTTCGACCACCTTCGGATCGTCGCGGTACCGACGCTTCGGCTTGTCGGCTCTCTTGGCTTCGACAACTTCAATCGACACTCTATCTCCTACACGGAGACGTTGGCTCCACCACTTCAAGTGCTCCTTGGATTCACTATCAAGCCCACTCAGTTCAGCAGTGAGCTCCTCTTCTATGGTCTTGCCATCGCGCCCGTTCTCGGCCTTCCGCCGCACCCACGTGATGATGGCAGACAACACGCCGAAGGCGCGGACTCCGGCCGTGCATATGTACTCTCCATTGATCGACAGCTTGAAGGCAATCATCTCCGTACCGATCGGCGTCTAACCCCCTTTGCCGCCGCTGACGAGCGCCGTTTGTGACGACGCGATGGAACTTCTCTTCTCGGGGCATAGATCGTCGTGGCTATGGTGCCTCCGACATTGGCGACAGCACGAAGAAGTTTCGGACTGAGAGAGGTCTCGCAAGGGCCTGCTGTCTTGCCGGGTCCCCGCGGGTACCAGCGGCCGGACCCCACCGGCCGTTCATACAACAGACTCACGAACTCCCCACCCTCATATCCGACGTTGAAAACACGTGACTCCGCGTGCCTCCACAGTCGACCGGCTCTGGGCGGAAGTGACTCGACCACCTTGAGCAGGGCCCAGATCGTCTGTTCCGGCGTCAACGGTCTCACCGACTTTGCTTCGATCCTCGCAAGACACTTCCGCCGAACTTTGCCAACATGGAGGACGAGACTTCGGGGCTCCACGGCGGCCGCAAATGCGGCGAGATCCTCCCGCGACCACACCTCCAGGTCGACATTGATGAAGTGAGGCCCGCTGAAAGCGAGCCCCCGCTTAGATATAGAGGTCCTGAGCACTGTGCCACTCGTGTCCGAGGTTGCGCATGACAAGAGCGCAGTCGAACGCCACGCTTCCTCTCGGAAATCTCGCCTCGTCGGAGAAGTAAGTGGAATGAACTTCTTCCACTTGGAGAGGCTCCACGCTCCATCCCTGCGTCCGAAGCTCGATCCCGTCGAGCCGGCCCGCATCACTCGTGACGGAATAGCCGACGGAGCCGGGCTCAAAGAAAGCAGACGCCTCCGCAAGGGACGAGAAACATGATGAGCTGGGAAGCCCGCCCCCGTCGAGCCTCCCGCGGAGCCTCACCGACACTTCGCGATCGTCGGACTGCATGCTGAGGTCGATGCCGTCCGAGGCCTCTCGGACGGAGAAACGGGCGCGGTGATGCTCTCCGGGGAAGAGCCGACCGCCGGCGAAGTGGTTCATGGCCGACCCTGTGTCCCGGCGCGGAATAAAGACCCCCTCCTTCTCGCTGTCCTCCGCCAGCCAACGCACAGCGACCCGGTGGGCGGCATTCTCACTTGAGAGGCCGAGGAGGGAGGGAACGAATCGGGGGCGGACAGACTCTAGCCGGATCAGACAGATCCCGGCGATGGAATGGCCCCGATGAAGCTTTGGGCGAAAGCGCGATGGAAGCTGCGTCTGCATGACGACTGGGTCGATCCTGAAATTCACGAGTATGCGTCGCCGAATCACGCCCTGGATGACCGGGAGCCGCATGTTCGCCTGTCCCCATTCTGTGGACTAGCTTTTGGCTGTGGACTTGTTCAGGGCCACGGCGGCGCGAACGAGAGTCTTCAACGCCTTCTCGTCTATCTTTTCGCCCTCGTGGAAGTCGATGGCCCGCCTTGTGTTCCCGTCAAGACTGGAGTTGAAGAGGCCCGAAGGATCCTTCAGAGCCGCCCCTTTGGCGAAGGTCATCTTCACGACGGTCTTGTAAGTCTCGCCTGTGCAGATCAATCCGTCGTGCGACCACACCGGAACCCCTCTCCACTTCCACTCCTCGACGACCTCGGGATCGGCTTCCTTGACTAAGGTGCGGAGCCGGCTGAGCATCTCGCCCCGCCAGTCGCCTAGCTCCTTGATTCTCGCGTCGATCAGCTGAGAAGGAGACTTGCTGTTCTGCGACCCGCTCTTCTTCATGCCCGTTTCTCTTCCTTACTTGCGAGGCTTTGATAAATGGGGGTCACCGCCGCCGTGCCGATTTTACGCTCTTATGCGCCATGACCGCAGTCAGCCAGTTGACGCCGTCGGCATGAGCATGTTCAGAAAGTCGGAGAGATGGTGGGCCACTAGTCTCCCCGGGTGCGGCCCGATCTGGTGCTCCGCCGCAATGTTGTCGTGATAGACCTGATACACGGGCGGGTCTTCTTTCTCCAGAGGGATGAAATACGGATCGCCGATGCCGTCACCATCAGCTGCGATGCAGACGAACCCGAGAGGGAGAATATCGCACCCCGGCGTGAGTTCGCTTGATTCAACGGCCATGTTGCCCGGGTCGGCCAGGATAATGTAGCTCCGTCCGTCGAAATCATCCTCGGGCGGATAGGCCTGCCAGAATAGCTCCGCACCGCAGAGCGAGTAGTTCTGGAGCAGAGCGCTCAGCCACGGAGGAAGGGTCAGTCCAAGGGAAGTTGCAAGTGCAGTGTACTGCTCCTCCGTTGCCATAAACGAGCCAGCGCCAGCAGAGCGAAGCCGTTCACACAACGCATTCGCGGCGGCGTGGAGCGCGGGGCTCATCATGGCGAGGTCCGGCTAATGCCCAAGCTCAGCCGTCGGCTGGAGCACCTTGTTAGCCGCTGCCATGTTTGCGTAACACCTCTGCCGACAACCGATCAAGAAGCTGCTCGTTTGCCGGCACTAAGATTCGCTCCATGCGGCGACCAACATCAGGATTCTCGAAGTCTTGATTCCAACCGACCAGAGTCCCACCATCTGCGGTTGGCTCTAGAGTTACTGTCAGGAGATACCGTGGCTGTGATACGTGGTGAATAACGATCCTCTTGGGCGGCTCAATCTCCGTAATGACAATTTCATTGGGATAGTTCTTCCCGTCCGGCCCGTGCATCGTGAACGACCATTTCCCGCCTGGCTTAAACTCATAAGTCTTGAAGGTATTGGTGAAACCAGCCGGTCCCCACCAAACTGCTAGGCGAGCGTCGTCCTCGAACGCAGCAAAGACACTCGATGGCGGTGCGGCAATCTTGCGTGACGCCTGGAAGGTCATAGCATTTACGCTCCTGCAACCCGACATGTTGTTCCGCTGAAGCGGCAAACGGGCAGGCTGAGCGGCCACGACGGACGCCAAGCAGCGGTGAAAAGTGCCCCACTCCCGTTGCCGTGTCCCAAAAGACGATGGGGACGCTGCCGCGAGCGAGGCTGGCGGCAAGCCGTCTCAGACTCGTTGCCGGCAGTATCGGGACTCCAAGCTCACGGGCCCGACGGTAAAGGCGACGTTCCAACGGGGTTGGCCTGGGATCTCGGTTCGAGTGGAATTGAACTGAGAGGCCGTGCTCGGCCAGGGCGGTTGCCAGTCCGATCGTGAACACCCCGTGGCGTCGTGTGTACCTGCACGCTTTGATCAGCCTCGCCGCCGACACCCTCTTCCCGAAGTGTCGGAGCACCGTCTACGCTGCCAGCAAGCCGCAATGGCCATCCGTCGCAAGGAGTTTCCTCGGCGCATCGGCGTAGTCGGGGAACTCCATGTCAGCTATCCGCCGAACGCCAGCATCGGCCGTTTGCGGAGCGGAGCGGTGCAAATCGGCTGCATGCCGTGTTGGGTGGCAGTGACGGTCATGAGGAGTTGAAACGCGATTTGTACTCCATGATGCCAAACGCCAACTTCAGCGCGTGATCCTCTTCAGATCGTGGCGCATGATCGGGCGAGATGGCGTACGGCGCGCAACGATCTTGAAGCCAGCGCGCGCGAACGCCGAGGCTGTGCCCGTGAAAACATTCGAGGTACTTTCCGGTCGCGCCGTGTCAACCGGATAAGCTTCGAGGGCGGGCGCCTTGGCGCGCTTGGCGGCTTTCACTGCCGCGGTGATCAAGGCCGACCGGACGCCCTGCTTGCGATAACCCCGCCGCACATAAAAGCACGAGATAGACCAGACGGGCACTTCATCAATGCGCTCAAAATGTCGCGCGCGATTGAGCCAGCCCAACGCATCGCGGGGCGTGAGCTGGCACCAGCCCACGGCCAGTTCACCGTCAAAAGCTAGCAAGCCCGGGGGTGGACCACGCTTCACGATCTCCCGAATGGCCGTTCGGTTTTTTGCTCGCGGGCGCTTGTGGTAGGCGCTGCCGATCCTCCAATACATGCACCAGCAGCCATTACTGGCACCCCCCTTCCCGAACAAGTCTTCAAAAGCAGGCCAGAGATTGGGCGTGAGTGGGCGGATCGTAAGCTGCATATCGTATTCCTATACCTTTGCTCGGTTGTCAATTTGCGGAGTGCCACCCAACGTCGAGCTAACCGGCGCTGCGGCTGTTTGCAGCGTCCGGTTAAGCGCCCAGTTAGGCGCTCGCTCTTCCAATTAGCCAGCGACACGTTGGCACCAGTATGCCTATCCCGACAGCCTGGTAAACGGGGGTAAAAAGAACCGCAATTCCGCCCTGTGGGTCGGGATGGAGAAAAATGACATAGGTGAGGAATAGCAGTCCGCCCACCGTGACAATCGCGACAACCACAACATAAGCGATCGCCGACGCGCGTTCCTTGGCGAAGAACGTTAGCCCCAACGCAAGGGCTGCATATGGAAGTACAAGCCACACTGTAAAGAATGCCGCTGCACCAAGGCTATTGGGCTTCAATACATTTACGAACGCGAGGCTCACCAAAGCGGAGACCGCGAGTATCGCGTAACTGAGAGCCTTCATAACCTGCCGGCCATCCTATTCGCGCCTAGCGATTTGCGGCTCAGCGGCGAGGGCGGCGAAGCCGACCGAGTCCGCTGCAGCCGCGGGTTAGGCGACTGAAGGCTAAGCTTCACGGAGCGCCGGGTTTACCGCCCCGCTCCAGCCGGCAACCATCGGGCGGCAGCATCGGCGCTATCGTCGGGCCGTGTATTGAAGGCTATTGCCGCACCTGGGGCAGCTTTATGAACAGCGTTGATGACGGCTTCGAATAGTGCAAGGCCCCGGGGCGGCAGCCGGACTCCGGCTCCGATGACAACACAATCATAGCTCTTAGTAGCTAATTGACGCTCAACTGCCGGCCCAGCGGTTTCATTCGGCCGGATGTAGCCAACATCGGCCTCCCATCCGCGTTCAGCGAACTGCTTCAGCGCAACCGCAATGCCGGCGTGAATCTTCTCGACGGTCATACCTGGCGGCAAGGCAGGGTCGGAGAAATCCACAGTTTCCGGATCGTAGCCGACGAGCAGAATCCTCGTCATGAGCCCTCCCTCGTTTTGCTGCTGTCTCACTCTAGCGCGGGTCGCCTAACGCTAGGTTTCAGGCGCGGCGGATAGCGGGAGCGAGGCACGAGTGGACGCTGTTCGCCGTCGCCTGCAAACCCTTGTTAGCCAGCATGTTGATGCCCAACTTACCCATCGACCATGAAACGCAAACGGCCTGGGGCTTCTGCGACAAACACACGACCAATGCTTCATCTGATATTCAGTGGCTCCGCAGGCCACCGCCGGTGAGGTGCATGATCACGAACAGCAGGGCCAGGCCGATGGCGTGGATCCCAACCACGTAAACTCAGCGTGGGGCCCTGGTGGCGGATCCCAGACCCGGCCCCACGTCGGATCCGGGATGGGAGGGCAGGTCAGCCAGCGACACCTTACGCCGCTCGTGCTGCTTACGCCGCCCGTACGGGGTCATGCCCCACGGCTTGTATACCGCGAGCACCGTTGCCGCGAGCAACACCAGCAGGCCGCCCCCAGCGTGCACCACGAGGTGAATCCGCTGCGCGCGGAAGTCTGTAGCGGACAATGTGGTCTCTGCCGCTACGCCTGCCATGGCTGTTACTGCCTGCATGTGCCGCAGCAACACCATGGTGGCACTCGTGATCAGAAGGAACTTCGCCAAGACCCACCAGTGCCGGAACAAGCCCCACTGAGTTCCCAGTGACTCGACAAGCCCGGCGAGCAGTGTAGCGAGGCTGAATGGGACGATGATGTACCAGCCGATGAACTCCATCGAGAGGTAGGCGGCACGCACCATCTGAGCACTGTGGCTGGTCAGACCGACGATGGATAGAGCGAGGTAGGCAACGACCGCGCCGAGCCAGCCGACCGACAAAATGATATGCGCGGTGAGCGCGAACTTGCGAAGACTTGGTGTCATGGTCATGCCTTATGCGGGCTAACGCTGCCAGTGAGCGGCGCGGTCTCCGGCCGCTACATCGCCCCTCACCGTTCCCCGCGGCCGCTCGATTGGCTGGTTAGAGGTTGCGATGACGGAGGCGCTACTCAATGACATGGTCTGCTAGGGCCAGCAACGAGGGTGGGATCGCGAGGCCGAGCGTCTTTGCGGCCCGAAGGTTGATGACCAGCTCAAAGTGGATCGGTTGCTCCACGGGGAGTTCAGCGGGCTTGGCGCCCTTCAGGATCCTGTCAACGTAGCTGGCGGCCTGCCGAAACTGTTCCGTCAGCTTCGGCCCGTATGACAGGAGTCCCCCCGCCTCAACATTCTCACTGCGCTGGAATATGGTTGCGAGTCGGGCCTGCCGGGCCAACTCCGCAATTTGCCGGCGCTCACTTATGAACAGTGGATCGGGGAGGATCACGACGCCTGCCACGCCAGCACGGGCTATTGCTGCAAAGGCCGATCCCAATTCCTTCGGCTCTCTGACCGCGACATGCTGGAGCTGTATCCGCAATGACTCGGCGGCGACCTGGGTATCTCGCCACATGAGCGCAGACCCAGGATTCGTTGTGTTTCGCAAGACGGCGAGCCGTGTCGCAGCGGGGCGGACCTCCTTGATTAGCTGCAGTAACTTGCCGCTGACATCTCGGGAGACATTGCTGACGCCGGTGACGTTCCCGGCAGGTCGCGAGAGGCTAGCCACCAGCCCACTCCCGACCGGATCGCCGACAGAGACCATAACGATCGGAATGGTGCGAGTCGCGCGCTTGGCGGCAAGCGTCGCCGGCGTGGTCCACGCGACGAGAACGTCCACTTTCGAGCGGACGAGATCGGTAGCCAGGCGGTCCAATTCGGGTTCAGCGCCCGCGCTCGATCTCAGCTCCAAGACGAGATTCTGTCCCACGGAGTATCCGAGCTCCCGTAACCGCCCTCGCAATGGCTCGACGTGCTGCGCGGCCGCTGTCGCCGGGACCGGGAGGAGTACACCGACCCGGTACTCCTGCGCGGCTCGCGGCGCATCGGCCAGGAGCGACGCGGCGAGAATCCCGGCAAGGGCGACGACGATCGTGACGATGGGTCTAACCGTCATGACTCGCTTTGGTAGCACTCCAACCGGATGAGGCAATCCATGAACCTCTAACGCACCATTCAGCGGCGGCGGAGCCGTCCGCTGCAATAGGCAGTTGTCCGACCGCAGGCAACTGTACGCCCCCTCGTCCGTGATCACTCGATCAGCCGATCAGCGCGCAGGAGCACCGCCGGCGGGAACGTGACGCCTTGAGCTTTTGCCGTCTTGAGATGAAGGACCAACTCGAAGTGCGTCGGCTGCTCAACGGGGAGCTCGGCTGGGTTTGCGCCTCTCAGGATCTTGTCGATGAAGGTGGCGCCGGAGCGGTACTGCTCGATCGTGCTGAAGGAGTACGACATCAGGCCGCCTGCGTCCGCAAATTCATTCTGCCCGTACACGGCAACCTGACGCTGGGCGTTCACCAATTCCACAATACGTCCGCGTTGGGAGACGAAGAACGCGGCTGAGAGGACATAGAGCACGTCTGGCCGCTCGGACTTCAGCACCTTGAAAGCGGCGATCAGATCCTCCGGTGATCGCGCCTCGATCATCCTCAGGTTCAGTGCGAGTGTCGCCGCCGCCTGCTTCAGAGTGGGAAGCATTCGTACTAGGGGCAGGTTCGTCGGGTCGTGCAGCAGCGCCACACGCGAGGCCGAGGGGAACACTTCTTTGAGGAGCTGCAATATCTTGATCTGAAACTCCTCCGCCTGATTGCTGAGCCCGGTCGCATTGGTCCCCGGCCGTCGCAACGCCTTGATGATCCCAATCCCTACCGGATCTGAGACGGCGACGAACACGATCGGGATCGTCGTCGTCGCCTTGGATGCCGCGAGGGTCGCTTGAGAGCCGGCCGCGAACAAGACATCGGGCCTGAGCGCGACCAGTTCCGCGGCCAGCGCGGACAACCGGTCGAACCGCCCCTCCGCGAACCGCCGCTCGACCACAAGGTTGTGTCCCTCGCGGTAGCCGAGCTCGGCGAGCGCCCTGAACAGGGCTCGTTGATTCGGCGCATTGACCGCCGGTGAAGCCGGGACTAGGTAGGCCAGCCGGTGGGGGCGCTGCTCTGCACTCGCCCATGCGGTCATTGCGAACGAGGCTGCGCCCGTCAGAATCTCCCTGCGCGTGGTCATACGACGAGACAAATCTTCATCGGTCGTGGTTCGGACAACTAGAATTATCTAGTTCTGTGTAGCGCTGGGGACGGTGCGGGCGGGGCCCAGATCGCATGGAGGGGTGAGTTCCCTGCCGGTCGAGGATGGCTGCTCGGGCGCGCAGTTGAGAAGGTGCGGGCGCCGCGGGGCGCCGGGATAGGCAGACCGGTGTAGCGCGGTGTACGCCGCGGGCTCGGCGGCGGGCGGGAGGGCGGCGCACCGCGGCCGCCACGGGCTTAGATCATCTCCGCCTGGGCGCTCATGGCGACTGTGCCCGCGGGCGTGACGGCCCAGAGCTCGCAGCCGCGGCCGTCGGCGGTGGGGCGGCCGCGCAGCTCGAAGGGGGCGCCGAGGAAGAGCGGCGCGCGCGCCTGGGTGGTGTAGGAGCGGAAGGGGCGGCCGGGGTTCGCGTCGCGGGCGAAGTCGATGAGGAGCGTAGAGGTCAGGGGGCCGTGGACCACCAGCTCCGGGTAACCCTCCACGTCCATCGCCCAGGCGCGGTCGTAGTGGATGCGATGGCTGTTGAACGTCAGCGCAGAGAACCGGAACAGGAGCACGGGGTCGGGCTCCACGCGGCGACGCCAGGGGACGTCGGTCGGCGCCTCCTCGCGGCGCGGTGCCTGGTTCCGGTCGCCGGCCTTGACCTCCTCGCGGAACACCGTGCGGCGCTCTTCCTCGATGGCGAGGCCCTCGGGCCCGAAGATGCGGTTGACCACGGTGGCGAAGACGAGGGGGCCGGTGCCGCCCTCCTTCATCGAGATGTCGCGGAGCTCGGACTCGCGCCGGAGCTGATCGCCCACGCGAAGGGGCCGCTGGAAGAGGAAGCGCTCGCCGGCGAACATGCGGCGCGGGAGCGGCATGGGCGGCACCACGCCGGCGTCGCGGGGGCTGCCGTCCGGATGTAGCGCGTCGGGCCCGAAGCGCGGCAGGAAGTACAGGATGTGCCAGCCTGGCGGCAGCGCGTCGCCCGACGCGAGCTCGGGCCCGGACCGCCCGAAGGTCAGGCGCAGAAGGTTCGCCGGCGCGGCGGTGACGACGTCGCTGGAGACGACGCGCCGTCCGATATGGGCCTTCAGGCTATCGAGGTCGAGAGCGATCTTGGCCATGGGGCGACAGTAGCACGCCGCTCAGGAAAGGCAGGATTCGCGCCAAGCGGGGCCGGGGGCGCGCTCCGGCCAAGTGTGCGAGAAAGCATGAACTGTCTCAGCACATCTCCGAAGGTCAGGTGGCGTCCACTGCCCCGTCGGCGGGGCAGCAGCCCCCGCGAGGATGGGGCCGGCGGGGTGAACGTCCGGCGTGACGGGCATTTAGAGCCGATGCCCAGTGGGGGGTGCACAGCGGGGGGCAAAGTGCAGCCTTCGTCCGCTCCCCGGCCATCGCGATGTCGTATGCTCCCGCCATGGCGCGACGGCCCCGGTTACGGTCCTGCTTGCTGCTGGGACTTGCCGTGACCTTCGCCGTTCCTGCCTGCGCCACGCTCGAGCGGGCCGGCGCGAATTACTGGGAGCTGTCGAGCGAAGCCTCGGGGCAGGCGCCAGATCCCGCCGCGACGCCGGAGCCGGTGATCCAGGTCTACGCGGCGCGCACCGTGGGCTGGCGCGGGCTGGTGGGCGTGCACACGTGGATCGTGCTCAAGCCGGCGGAGGCGCCCACCTATACGCGCTACGAGGTGATGGGCTGGGGCGTCGGATCGGGGCGGCCGGCGATCCGTGTGAACCGCATGGGGCCGGACAACCACTGGTTCGGGAGCCGTCCCGACCGCCTGGTAGACCGGCGCGGTCCCGAGGTCGGGGCGCTTTGATCGAGAAAGTCGACGCGGCCATCAAGGACTATCCGTATCCTGATCGCTATCGCTCCTGGCCCGGGCCCAACAGCAATACCTTCCTCGCGCACATCGGCCGCGCGGTGCCGGAGCTGCGGCTGGATCTGCCGTCCACCGCCATCGGCAAGGACTTCTTGCCCAATGGCGACCTCACCGCGCTGGCGCCGAGCGGTACCGGCGTGCAGGTCTCGCTGTTCGGGCTCGCGGGTCTCCTGGTGGGGGTGGAGGAGGGGCTCGAGGTGAATCTCCTCGGGCTCTCCTTCGGCCTCGATCTGAACCGGCCCGCGCTGCGGCTTCCCGTCGCGGGGCGGCTCGGCTTCCCGTGAGGCGCAGCGGGCGGATCAGGCCTCGGGCGGCACGCGCCGCCTGAACACCTTGGCGAGCGCCTCGGGCGCGAGCCCGAGCTGGACGAAGGCCACGCCGGTATCGGCGTACTCGCGATAGGCGGCGATCTTGCCGCCCGCGAGATCGAACACGCTCATCCCCTTGAAGCGCACCGGCTTGCCCGCGCTGCGCGGGATCGCGTCGGACACCGTGTAGGAGAAGCGCCACTCCCCCGCCGCGCGGCGGGCATCCTCCACGACATGGGTGAACTCCCAGCGATAGCCCTTGCCCTCGTGGAACATGCGCTCGAACATCTCCCGCAGCTTCGCGCGGCCCGCGTGGGGGCCGAAGAAGATGTCGTCGTAGCTCCCGTCCTCGGTGAAGCAGTCGACGAGGGCATCCACGTCCTGGCGGTTGAAGGCGTCGGCGAAGCGGGTGACGATGCTCATGGCTCTCTCCCTAGCAGGCGGGGCACCGCCTTCTCGAGGCAGCGGAGGATCTCGTCGCGGCAGAGGCGAAAGGCGGTCTCACCCTCGCCGGCGGGATCGGCGATGTCGCCCTCCTCGTCCACGAACTCGCGCAGGGTGACGATGCGCCGGCCCGCCGCCTCCGCGAAGGCGTCGAGCATGAACTTCTGCTGGACGGTCATGGTGAGGATGAGATCCGCCTCCGCGATGAGGTGCCGGTGGCGCTTGAGGTCGGTGGAGGTCATGTCGTCCTCCCCCAGGTACACGCCGATCTCCTTCAGCGCCAGCCGCGCGTCCAGGGACGGCAGCATGCCGTCGCGGCAGTAGGTGGCGATGCCGCCCGAGCGGATGCGGTACGGGTGGCGCGCGTCGCGCTCGGTCAGCATCTTCTCGAGGAGGACCTGGGCCATCACGCTGCGCGCGGTATTGGCGTGGCAGACGACCAGCAGCTTCTGCTCCCCGTCGATCATCCCTTGGTGTCGGGCAGCGGCCGGTAGTACGGGTTCCCCTGCCCCACCCACTCGCCCAGCATGGCGCGGAACTGGGGGCCCATGGGGTCGATGCCGCGCATGGGCATGGTGCCGCGGCGGATGGTGAAGTCATGCGGGGCCAGCTCGCCGCCGCGGACGAAGTGGCGCTCGGCGGCATCTGCCCGGCCCTGGCGGTAGAGCCACTCACCCAGCCCGAACTCGGCGCGCGCCTGCTGGTCGGCCTCGCCGGGGAGGGGCTGGAGCTCCCGGGCGGAGGCGCCCGCGGGCAGAGCCGGCGCCTCGCCCCGCACCCAGGCCCGCAGCGCGCCCAGATGCCGGGCCGACTCGAGCCCGGTGATGTGCTTGAAGGTGTCGGTGCCGAAGGCCACGTCGTTCGGCCGCACGATGCGGCCGGCCTCGTCGATCCAGAACACGGTCGGCACGTTGACGATGTTGTAGAGATCGGCCAGCACGTGGCCCGTGTCCACCAGCGAGGGATGGCGCGGGCGCGCCGCCTCGATCCAGGGCCGCGCATCCTCCGGGCTCTTGTCCAGCGCCACCGTGATCACCGTGAAGCCCGCGCCGCCCAGCTCCTCGAAAAGCGCCTGCCAGACCGGCAGGTCGAGGCGGCACCCTCACCAGGACGCATAGGCGACGAGGAGAACCTTCTTGCCGCGGTGCTCGCGCAGCGAGTGGAGCCGCCCGTCCAGATCGGGCAGCGTGAAGTCGGGCGCCTCGAGCGCGGCCAGGGCGCGCGCGCGGTCGCTCGCGCCCACGCCGAGATAGGCCGCCCGCTCCGCGGGGTCGAGCGCGAGGGGCCGGCCCAGCGCCGCCGCCACGGCGGCCAGGTCCACGCCGTCCGCGCTCTCGAGCGCGGCGCCCGGCCGTACCGGCACGCAGAGCGCGCCGCGGCAGAGGCCCTCGGGCTTGAGCGTCCAGCCGGTGGCCCGCTCGAGCGCCTCGCGCGTGAGGCGGATGGTGTCGCCGCTCACGCGCGCGGGCACCGTCGCGGGCTTCCCCTCATCGAGGATGGTGAATGTCGAGTCGGTCATGGCGTGGCTCCTGGGCGCCGCGGCTTGGGGCGCGTCCGGATCGTGGTCAGCGCCACGCCCAGACGGGCTGCTCGAAATGATACACGCGCGTCGCGCGCCCGTGCATCGCCACCTCGCGCGTCTGGTAGACCACCGCCGCGGTGGGCGCATGGACCAGCGTCTCGAGAATGGGCAGCTGGATGACGGGGCGGTCGCTCTCGGGGATGGAGATGAGCCGGGGGACGTCGGGACGCTCGAGCTCGTCCCAGGGCACGAGGTGGGCACTCGCCACCTCGGCCGGGTTCGGGACGAGGGGATTGGAGGCGTCCCACCACACCACCACCGGCGTGATGAGGAAGCCCGAGCGGGTGGGATAGTCGTCGAGGAGGCCCAACACCGCGTCGGGCGCCAGCGTGAGCCCGAGCTCCTCGGACAGCTCCCGCAGCGCCGCCCGCTCCGGCGTCTCGTCGCGATCCAGGCGCCCGCCGGGCAGCGCCCACTGGCGCGCGTGCGCGCGGAGGCCCGCCGCGCGGCGCGTGATGAGAAAGCACGCGCGCCCGGCCTCGTCCGGCAGCAGCACCACCGCCACCGCGGCGGGGCGCAGGCCATCGGGCGCGGCGGCGCGGCGCTCGAAGCCGATCAGATGCGCGCTGGCGCGGGCGCGGAGCGCGTCGTCGAAGCGATGGGGAGCGGCGGCCACTCCTGCACGACACCGCAGATTCGCGGTAGTGTCAAGGTCATGCCCATCAAGCTCGGCCTCTTCTCGATGAATCAGGACGCCTGCAGCTACCCCGAGACCGCCGCCCGCGTGGCCCGGGCCGCGGAGGCGGCGGGCTTCGAGTCGCTCTGGTGCGGCGAGCACGTGGTGCTCCCCGATCCGCAGGCGCCACCCTCGCCGATGGCCCCGCGCGATCGCATTCTCGATCCGGTGGTGGCGCTCACCTTCCTCGCCGCCCATACGAGCCGCCTGCTCCTGGGCACCGGCATCATCATCCTCCCGCAGCGCAATCCTCTGGTCCTCGCCAAGGAGCTGGCCAGCCTCGACGTGCTCTCGGGCGGCCGCCTGCTCTTCGGCATCGGCGTGGGCTATCTCGAGCCCGAGTTCCGCGCCGTGGGCGCGCCCTATGCGGCGCGCGGCGCCGTCACCGACGAGTACCTCGAGGCCATGCAGGCGATCTGGAGCCAGGCCGAGCCCGCCTACGCGGGCCGCCATGCCGCCTTCTCCCACGTGCAGGCGCATCCCCAGCCCGTGCAGCGCCCCTGGCCGCGCGTCATCGTGGGCGGGCGCTCCCCCGCCGCCTTCCGCCGCGCGGTCTCGCGCGCGCATGGCTGGTATGGCTTCGGCCTCGACCCCGCGGGCGCGGCGACGGCGCTCGCGGGACTGCGGGAGGCGACGAAGCAGGTGGAGCGGCCCGCCGCGCTGGGGCCGCTCGAGATCAGCCTCACGCCCCGCGGCTGGGGACTCGAGCGCGCGACCGCAGCGGAGTTCGCCGCGCTGGGTGTTCAGCGCCTGGTGGTACGCGCGCCACGCGATCTGGACGCCGCGGGGCTCGAGACCTTCGTCGGCCGCTGCGGCGAGGATCTCGTCGGCGAGGTGTGACGTGGCCGCCACCTATCGCCTCGGCGCCGCTCGCCGGCTCGCCAATGCGCTGATCCGCGCACTCCTGCGCGTCGGCCTGGGCCCGCCGCGCACCTATCTCCTCACCGTGCGCGGCCGCAAGACCGGCCGGCCGCTGTCCACCCCGGTGACGCTCGTCGAGGCGGAGGGACGGCGCTGGCTCGTCAGCCCCTACGGCGAAGTCGCGTGGGTCCGCAATACGCGGGCGGCGGGGCGCGTCACGCTGGCGCGGGGCCGACACGCGGAGTCGGTGGCGGTCCGCGAGCTCGCGCCCGCGGAGAGCGCGCCCGTGCTGAAGCGCTATGTCACCGAGGTCCCCATCACGCGGCCGTACTTCGACGCGCGGCCGGACTCCCCGCTAGCTGCCTTCGTCGCCGAGGCCCCCCGCCACCCTGTGTTCCTGCTCGAGCCCACGACGCGTTGACCAGCGACGCTGACATGGTGTAGATTCCGCGCCATGGCAAAGAAGAAGACGGTCAAGCGCGCAGCGAAGAAGGTTTCGGCGAAGAAGGCCTCGGCGAAGAAGGTCTCGGCCAAGAAGGTCGCCGCCAAGAAGCCGGCGGCGAAGAAGGCCCCCGCCAAGGCCCAGGCGGCCAAGCCGGCCAGGATGGCGCCGGCCACCCCGGCCCCGACCCCGTATACGCCCCAGCCCATCTCGGGCATCGGCTGGGCCCCCTTCCGCTACCCCTCGTAGCCCGCGGCGTGCCGAACCCGCTCGCGCTCCATACGTGGACGCTGGACTCCACGCCGCTCCTGGAGGCGCTGGCGGTGGCCAAGCGCACCGGCTGGGACGCGGTGGAGCTGCGCCGCATCGACTTCATCCGCGCGCGCGAGGCGGGCAAGACCGATGCGGACGTGTGGAGCTGGGTCAAGGCCTCTGGGCTGACGGTGGCCTGCGTGGGCGTGGAGATGGGTTGGCTGCACGCGGAAGGCTCAGAGCGGGCGCGGCTCCTCGGGGTATTCGCAGAATCGTGCGCCACGGCCAAGGCCTTCGGCTGTCCGCGCGTGATGAGCGCGGTGGGCCCCGGGCAGGGCGAGCTGGCCGCCTCCGCCGCCACCGTCCGCGAGGCCGCGGGCATCGCCCAGGCGCTGGGGGTGCGGCTGGCCTTCGAGTTCGCCTATAGCGCCGCCCAGCTCAACACGCTCGCACGCATGCGCGAGCTGCTGGCGCGAGCGGGGCATCCGGGCGCGGGGCTCCTGCTGGACACCTACCACATCGTGCGTAGCGGGGGCAGCGCGCGGGATGTCGAGGACGTGGCGCCGTCGGAGATCGTCTACGTGCAGTTCAGTGACGTGCCCAAGGGCGCGCTGGATCCCAAGCAGGCGCTGAACCGGCTCCCGCCCGGCCAGGGTGTGGTGCCCTTCCGCGAGCTCTTCGGAGCCTTCGTGGCCAAGGGCTACACGGGTCCCTTCAGCTATGAGGCGCCCAATCCCGCGGCCTGGGCGCGGCCCGCAGACGACGTGGCGCGCGAGGCCCTCGCCGCCAGCCGCGCCGTGCTCGCCTAGAGCCTCGCGGAAAAACCTGCCGAGCCGAGCCGCATCCGATCACGTTGCCTTCATTCTTGTGAACGCGAACCCCCTCTAGTACACTCGCCCGCATGCGTGGGCCGAGGCTCCGCAGGCCAGTGGCACGCTGCCTCGCGATTGTGTTCTGCGCGGGGGTCCTCGGCGGCACTGCTGGCGTCGCGCTGGCCCGCGACGGCGACGAGCTCCGCGGCTACCTGAGCATCCGCGGGTTTGGCTCGAATCCGGGGACAGAAGTCCACGATTTCTGGGGCGCCGCGCTGGGCGCGAACTTCAATCGCTATCTCGGGGCCGAGCTGTCCGCCGAAGTGTTCGAGCGCCGGCTCCACGTCGACGGCTTCGACTCGGTGGGCGAGTACGGCATCACGGCTCTGGTGCCCCAGATCCGCCTGCGCTATCCCCTCTTCGGGGGCCGGCTGACCCCCTATGTCGTGGCGGGCGCGGGGGTCGCCCTCGGCGAGTTCAACGATCGAAAGGCCGGCACTTTCGGCAAGTCCGTGGACGTGGAGAGCACCATGGCCGTCGGCACGCTGGGCGGCGGGCTCGAGTACTTCATCGCCGATACCGTGGCGGTCGGCGTCGAGGTCAAGTACCTGTTCGCCGGCAGCCAGGATATCCGCATCGACGGCATATCGCATTCGAATTCGATCGATTCTCTCTTCGCGTCGTTCGGACTCCGGCTGTTCTACCCCGAACGCCCGACGGCACCGCCGCTCGAGGCGCAGGGGGGTCCGCCACGGCGCCTGTACCTCGTCCTGCACCTGGGAGGCGCGATCGTCACCGACCCGCACATCTCGTCCGAGCTCGAGAGCCGGCCGGAGCCGCCCGCGATCGGCCCGCTGAACCAGTACTTCGGCGGCGCGTTCGGTCTCGATATCGGCCGGTATTTCGGGGTCGAGCTCGGGTTCGAGGGGTACGAGACGAACCTGGAGCTGGAGGGCGTCGGCAGCGTGAGCGAGTACGCGGTGTACATGGCCGTGCCGCAGGCGCGGTTCCGCTATCCGCTCCTCGGCGGGCGGCTCGTCCCCTACCTGCTCGCGGGCGTCGGGGCGGCCAGCGGCGAGATCAATGACCGCAAACCGAAGGGCGAGGGAGTGCAGATCCGCGGGACAGGCGGGATCGGCCTGGCGGCAACTGTCGGCGGCGGGCTCGAGTACCTGTTGACCCGGAACGTGGCGCTCGGGGTGGAGAGCAAGTACCTCTACACGCACGGGCTCACGCTCAAGCTCGCCGGCGGTACGACACACGACGCCAATCTGGGCACGGTGCTCGTCTCGCTCGGGCTCCGCGTCTATCTCGCCGATTTCTAGCCCGTCCCGCGGGAACCCCTCCGCATGAAGCGCGCGACCCCGGACCGGCTCGGGTGCTGAGCCGTCGCGCTCTCCTCGCGGGGGCAGGCGCGACGGCGCTCGCCGCGCTGGGCGGCGGGCAGCGGCGGGCGGAGGCAGCGCCTCTCCTCGACGACGGGTTGCGCAATCCGTGCCTCGACAGCCGGCTGCCGGAGCGCCTCGCCCGGCACGAGATCGTTCGAGCGGCCTGGGAAGGCATCGATCCCGCCCGCGTCTGGGACGTGCACGTCCACCTCGTGGGTGACGGCGACTCCGGGCAGGGGCCGTGGCTTCCCGCGGAGGCGCGGAGTCTCCGGCATCCCGTCGCCTACATCCGGCGGTTGACGCTGATGAACGCCGGGTGCGTGAACCCTCAGGCGGTGGACCGGAGCTACGTCGATCGTCTGCTCGCGCTTGTCGAGGTGTTCCCGCCGGGCGCCCGGTGCCTGCTGCTCGCCTTCGACTACCACCACGACGCCGACGGGCGCGCGGTGCCCACGCGCTCGTCGTTCCACGTGCCCGATCAGTACGCCGCCGGGGTGGCGGAGCGCTTTCCGCATCGCTTCGAGTGGGCGGCGAGCATTCACCCCTACCGCCGGGATGCGGTGGCAGCCCTGGAAGCGGCGCGGGGCCGGGGAGCGCGGGCGGTGAAGTGGCTGCCCAATTCCATGGGCATCGACCCCGCCGCTCCGCGCTGCGACGACTTCTATGCGGCGCTCGCGCGGACCGGCACGCCGCTCCTCACCCACGCCGGCCACGAAGGCACCGTCGACGCCGGGGCGGGCGGGCAGGACCTCGGCAATCCGCTGCGGCTCCGCCGGGCCCTGGACCACGGCGTGCGCGTGATCGTCGCCCACTGCGCTTCGGTGGGGAAGGGTGTGGATCTCGACGTGGGGCCGAACGGCCCGCGGGTCGGCAACTTCAGCCTCTTCGCCCGACTCATGGAGGACCCGCGCTACGCGCGGCTCCTGCACGGCGACATCTCCGCGCTGGTGCAGCGCGACCGCGCCGCCGTCGCTCTTGCCGCCCTCCTGACCCGCGCTGACTGGCACGGTCGCCTCCTCTGGGGCTCCGACTATCCCTTGCCAGGGGTCATGCCACTGATCAACGTGCACGCCATCGCCGGTCTGGGTCTCCTCGACCCGCGCGAGGTGCCGGTGATCGTGGAGATCCGCCGACACAATCCGATCCTTTTCGACTTTGTGCTGAAGCGGCGGCTGGCCGCGGACGGGCGGCGCTTCGCCCCCGGGGTCTTCGAGACGCGTGAATACTTCGTGGCGGCCTGAGCCGCACAGGGGGCGGACGTGAGGACGAGAGCGACGGTGGGTGCAATGCTGGGCGCGATGCTGCTCCTCATCGGCGGAGTCGGCGGCGTGGACGCGGTACCCACCGACGATGCGTACGTGGCCGGCTATGCCACGGCCATCCTGGAGCGCGAGTTTCGCGTTTCGGTGCCGTCCCTGGTGGTGCGCGACGGGGTGATCACCTTCGCCGCCGGCGATCTGGCGGGCGCGGACCGGCTCGCGGTGGAGGCCTCTCTGGGACGCATCCGCGGAGTGCGGCGCGTGATCGCACTGAGCGCGCCCGCCGCCGCGGCCTCGAGCGCCGAGCCAGCCGGGGGAACGTCGGTGGCGGCGGTCACCGAGGCGTCAAGCTTCGAGGTGCTGCCCGCCGGTCTTCTCTTCCGCCCGCTCATCGCCGATCCACGCTGGCCGGCCTTCGGCACCACGGTCCGCCACTACTTCGACGACCAGCGGTGGACCTCCGTCGCCGCGGTGGCGCTCGGCGACATGTTGCCGATCGTGCGCGGGCGGATCGGCGAGAGCCTCCAGTGGGAGGCGGGGCTCTTCGCGGCCGTGTGGGGGCTCTTCGACATGGACACGGAGTCGGGGGACCTCATCAGCATGGACTACGTGGTGGGCGGGTTCGGGAGCCTCCGCCAGGGCCCGTGGTCCGGTATCGCGCGCGTCTTACACCGCAGCACGCACCTCGGCGACGAGGAAGTCATAAACCGTGGCACCACCCGGGTGAACTTCAGCTACGAGAGCGCGGACGCCCGCGTCGCCTACGAGCCGTTCGAGTGGCTTCGCGTCTACGGGGGCGGCGGGTACGTTCTCCGCGTCGAGCCGAAGAACTACGCGCCCTGGAGTCTCACCCTGGGCGGCGAGCTCCGCAGCACCTGGACCCTGCCGGGACGTCTGCGGCCGATATTCGGCGTGGACGTCCAGTCGCGCGAGGAGCATAACTGGGAGCCTCAGCTCTCCGTCCGCGCCGGCCTCGAGCTGGAAAGTGTCGCCGTGCTGGGCCGGCGGATCCAGCTCCTCATCGAGTACTTCAACGGGCACTCGATGGACGGTCAGTTCTACACGCGCGACGTCGAATACCTCGGGCTCGGCGTGCACTTCAAGTTCTGAGTCGCCGGCGCCGCGCGCTCCCGGCGGGTCACCGCCTCTACCGGGGGACCATGCCCGTGAAGCGGGGCATGACCTCCTTGGCGAGCAGCTCCATCGAGTGGTGCCAGGCCTTGGGATTCTCGCTGTAGTCGAAGCAGAACACGAGCAGGGTGCCGAAGCCGCCCACTTCCTCGTAGAGGCGGTTGAGCTTGTCCGACACGGTGGCCGGCGATCCGATGAGCCAGTTGTGCTTGGCGCAGTACTCGGGGGTCACGTCGGAGTCGGGCACCGCCGGATCGTGCTTCAGGTACTCCGTGAAGCCGAAGGCGGCCAGCAGCGGCAGGAAGTACTCGGTCATCATGCGGCCCATCATGCCGCCCGCCGAGAGGCGCAGCGCCTCCGCATCGGTATCGGCCACGAAGACCTCGCGGACCATCCGCCAGTCCGAACGCTTGGGGGTGCGCTTGCTCCGCGCCGCGCCCTCCTCCACCGCGTCCCAGTGGCTCGACACGTACCCCGGGTTCAGGTTGAGGCTCATCGGCCAGAACCCGCGCTCGCCCGCCAGCTTGAGCGTGTCCGAGCCCTTGCTGAGCCCGGCGACGCCAATCGGCGGGTGCGGCTTCTGGAAGGGAAAGATGTGCGGCCGGAGCGTGCCGAACATCGTGCCGGTCTTGGTGACGTGCCAGAACTTCCCCTTGTAGTCGAACTCGGGCTCGTCGCTCCAGAGGCGCAGGATGATGTCGAGCGCCTCGCGCGTCATCTCCCGGTTCTGCCCCGACATGCCGTCCACGTTGAACAGCGACCAGTCGCTCGGCAGCCCGCTGGCGGCCACCCCGAAGTTGAGCCGACCCTGGGCGAGATGGTCGAGCATGGCCACCCGATTGGCCAGCTCGGCCGGGTGGTGGTACGGCATCAGGAAGCCGCCGGGCCCGATGCGCATGCGCTTGGTCTGCATCAGCGCCTGGGCCACCAGCAGGTCCGGCGAGGGATGCGGCTCCCAGGGCGCGGTGTGGTGCTCGCCGATCCAGGCCTCGCTGAAGCCCAGCTCGTCCGCCCAGCGGAGCTGCTGGAGATCCCACTGGTGCCCGTCGAAGAGCTTCCGCTCCGGCGGGTGTGAGGGCATGGTGAAGAGACCATAGTCCATGGCGTGCCTCCTCGTGCTCAGGGAAAGCGCGGCCGCCGTCGCTTGCTAGCGCGCGGCCAGCAGCTCCACCTCGAAGATCAGGGTCGCGCCGGGCGGAATGACGCCGCCGGCGCCCCGGTCGCCATAGCCCAGCGCGGCCGGAATGATGAGCTTCCGCTTCCCTCCCACCTTCATGGTCCCCACGCCCTCGTCCCAGCCCTTGATGACCTGGCCGCGCCCGATAGGAAACTCCAGCGGCTGGCCGCGATCCACCGAGGAGTCGAACTTCTTGCCGCTCTCGAGCCAGCCGGTATAGTGCACGCTGACCGTCTGACCCGGCGTGGGGGTGGCGCCTTTGCCCTCGGCCAGCTCGACATAGCCGAGCCCGGAGGCGGTGCGAATGACGTTCTCGTCGGCCACGGCAGCTGCCCCCCCTACTGCATCGGCGAGTAGACGGTGGGCTTGAGAATCTGCGCCGTGAGGCGGGCGACCAGCGGGCCGTTCTTCTCGGTCTCCGCGAACTTGGCCAGACGCTCCTTGTCGGTGAAGAACCCCGCCCACTTCTTCTCCCGGTCGGCCAGGCTGTCGTAGGCGAGGATGTAGAGGAGCTGGTCGGACGAGCCGCCGAGCTCATTGGTCCAGAAGCCGACGACCTGGATATTGTGCTTCTTGAAGAAGTCCATGGTGATCTCGGCAAAGCGGCGGTTGAGGTCAGGCAGACGGCCCGGCATGGCATGATAGGTGCGGAGCTCGTAGATCATGGCTGGCGGCGCCTCCATTGGCGTGGGCCCCGGCGCGGGGCCCGGCGTGGGTTGGTGAAGCGAGCGATCACCGGGCGACTCTAGGCGCGCGTCTGACCGCTGTCAAGGCGCCGGTTGCCACCTCGCTTCAGACGCAGTATTGTTCCGCGCATGACGCCACCCCGATACGTGACCCTGCCGGAGATCCGCGAGGCCGCCCGCCAGAAGCTTCCCCGGGATGCGTGGAATTTTGGCGACGGCGCCGCCGAGACCGAGACCACGCTGCGCCGGAACCGCGAGCACCTGGACCGGCTGGCCATCCGCCAGTCGGTGCTGGTGGACGTGCGCAAGATCGATCTCTCCACCACCTTCCTGGGCAAGCCGCTGACCTGGCCGGTAGCGGTGGCGCCCATGGGCGGGCTCATCCTCTTCCACCCCGAGGGCGACTGCGAGATGGCGCGCGGCTGCGCGCAGGGCGATACGCTGCAGTTCCTCTCCGGCGCCACCGGCTGGCCGGTGGAGGACGTGGCGCGGGCGGCGGCGGGGCCGAAGGCGTTCCAGCTCTATCACCACGGGGATCGCGGGTGGGTGGGCGAGCTCATGCAGCGGGTGGAGGCCTCGGGCTACAACTCGGTGACCTTGACGGTGGACGTGCAGTGGTACGGGCGCCGCGAGCGCGACATCTTCAACCGCTTCGTGCCGCGCGAGGCCATGTCCAAGGCCCCCAACCCGCGGGGGCCGGACCAGACCTACCAGGCGCGCCTCACCTGGGACGACGTGGAGTGGCTGCGGAAGACCGTCCGCCTGCCCATCGGGGTGAAGGGCATCATGACGCCCGACGACGCGCGGCGCGCGGTCGAGCGCGGGGTGGAGATCATCTGGGTGTCGAACCACGGGGGCCGGCAGCTCGACCACACGCAGAGCACCATCGACGCCCTGCCGCCCATCGTGGATGCAGTGGCGGGGGCGGCCACCGTGATGGTGGACGGCGGCTTCTGCCGTGGCACCGACGTGGCCAAGGCCCTCGCGCGCGGCGCCAGCCTCGTGGCCATCGGCCGCACCGCGCTCTGGGGCCTCGCCGCCGACGGCGCCGCCGGCGTCGCGCGCGTGATGGAGATTCTCCGGGAGGAGCTCTCCACCACCCTCGCGCTGTCCGGTCAGACGAGCGTCAAGGGCCTCAAATCAGACTACGTGTTCCGGGTCGACTGACACGCGGTGTCGACTGACTCCCGCCGTCGATCGAGCTACTTCGTCACCTTGTCCACGGCCTTATCGACCTTCTCCCCGGCCTTCTCCATGGGGCCCTTCTCGCACCCCACGACCCCGAGCGCCGTCACCAGTGTGACCACGGTCGCGAGCGCGCGCACCCGGGGCAGCCTCATTACCTGAGCCCGAGGAAGCCGAGGATCGCGACGATCACCACGACGACGCCGATGATGTAGAAGATATTGCTCATGGCTGTGTCCTCCTGACGGGGGGCTACTGCAACTCGCGTTCCGGGAGCGGGCGGGCAGGCCGAGCACGGAACTGGCCGACTTTTCAGCACTCTTCTCGAGCCCGTGGTTTCCCGCCTGATCGCGACCGAGTAAGAATGGGCCGGTGAGAAGTATCGGCGCGGCTCAGCGGCCCGTTTCCCGCTGCTCCAGCGCGGTGTGGACGACGAGCGCGGCCAGGATGATGGCGCCGCCGACCAGGGCTGCGGGCGCGGGCGTTTCCCCGAGGGCCAGCCACACCCACACCGGGCCGAGCACGCTCTCGAGCACGGCGATGAGCGAAGCGTCCGCGACGGGGATGAGACGCGCCCCCGCCGTGAAGAGCACGAGGCCGAATCCGAGCTGGGCCGCGCCGAAGAGCGCGAGCAGGGCAAGGTCGGCGGGCCCGGCCTCGAGCGGCCTGGCCGGGTGCCACGCGAAGAGGGCGGAGAAGACGCTGGCCAGCCCCGCCGCCGCCGTCATCCGCACCTCGCGATGCCGCCGGACGATCACCGTGGCGGCGGCGAAGGCGATGGCGGTGACCAGCGCGAGGAGGTCGCCGCCGATCGAGCCCGCGCCCCACGAGTGCGAGGCCATCACGGTGGCGCCCGCCAGCGCCGCCGCCATGGCGAGCCAGCTCCGGCGCCGCACGCGCTCGCCCAGCCACGCCCAGCCCAGGAGCGCCGCGATGAAGGGCGAGGTGCTCTGGATGATGAGAGTGTTCGCCACCGTCGTCCGCGCCAGCGCGTTGATGAAGCACGTGGAGGCGGTGGCGAAGCAGACCGCCATCGCCACGCCCGGCCAGCCCATGCCCCAACCAATCCGATGGAGCCGCGCCCAGCCCGCGCCGCGCTCCTGGAAGACGGTGACACCGAGCAGGAACGCGGCCGCGAAGATGGAGCGCCAGAACACCGTGGTCCAGGTGTCGGTGGCCACCAGCCGCGCCAGCAGTCCCCCCAGGCTCCAGCAGAGGGCCGCCGCCGCGACGAGAACGACGCCGCGCGAGCGCTCAGCCGCCGAGGCGGCCGTAGAGGACATGCCGCCGGTTCTTGGTGTACTGACGCACCTGGCCCGGCCAGCGCCCCTCCTCCACGGCGCGCGCCCACGCGTCGGACACCAGGACCTCGGGGCTCTCGATCTCGTAAAGCGCGCCGTACCGTGGCTCGTTCTCGATCACGATCCGCTTGCGCTCGCCGCCGATGGACAGCGTGAGCTCTTCCGTCTTGAAGCGCGCCACCGCGATCACGCCGGGCACTTTCAGGAGATTGGGCACGTGCTCGGTGTCGTACACCTCGTTGAAGAGGGCTTCCTTGGCGGGCTCCACGTCCATGGACGCGCTGAAGACATACCGGCTCTTGATGGGCATCAGCGGGCTCCTCCGGGTGCGGGGGTGGGGGTCTTGAGCTCGATCTCCACGAAGACGAACTCGAAGGCGTTCGCGTTGCGCACGTCGTGCTCGGCGCCGGCCGGCCGGTAGTAGGCCTGGCCGATGACGAGATCGCCGCTGGCGTCGCCGGCGGCGGCGGTGAGCGCGAGCCGCCCCGTCGTCATCGGCACCACCACGTAGGGATACTCGTGACGGTGATGGCCCGTGGCCGCGCCGGGCGCGAAGCGCCACTCGGTGACACGCACCATCTCGTTGTCCACCTGAACGGTCGGCACCGCGCGCGGATCGATGGGTTTGGACATGGGCGGAAGCCTAGCACACGCCTGCCGCGCAGGGGTATGCTGCCGCCATGGTCACCACGGTCGTGACACGCGCGGGTCTGGCCCTCGCGCTGGCCAGCGCGCTGACGCTGGCGCTCGCCGGCCTCGGGCACCGGTGGAGCTGGTGGGGCGTGGCCGCGAGCTTCAGCGTTTTGCGCATAGCGGGCTTCGCCGCCGCGGGCGTGGCGGTGCTCGCCCTCGTCGGCATCGGCCTCGCTGCGGTGGGACGCCGCTGGCCCGCCCTCGTCATCGCGGTGGTGGCGCTCGTCTTGGCGCTGACGGTGGTGTGGGTCCCCCGCAATCTCCAGGCGATGGCGCGAAGCGTGCCGCCCATCCACGACATCAGCACCGACACCGAGAACCCGCCCGCCTTCGTGGCGGTCGCGGAGCGCCGGCGCGGCGCGCCGAATCCCGCTGCCTATGACGGTCCCGAGGTCGCCGCCCAGCAGAAGAAGGGCTATCCCGACCTCGGCCCGCTGACTCTCCCCGCGCCACCGGATCGCGCCTTAGCCGCCGCGGAGGCGGCCGCGCGGAAGCTTGGCTGGGAGATCGTCGCCGTCGTGCCCGCCGAGGGCCGGCTCGAGGCCACCGCCACCACGCCCTGGTTCGGCTTCAAGGACGACGTGGTGGTCCGCCTCACGCCCGCGGGCACCGGCAGCCGTGTGGACGTGCGCTCCAAGTCGCGCGTGGGGCGCAGCGATCTCGGCGCCAACGCCAAGCGGATCCGCGCCTTCCTCGCCGAGCTGTCCGCCCGTCTGTCGACAGCCGCCTGAGCCGCTACTCCACCCCCGTCGCCGCGAACACCGCGCGTGACGCGGGCGTGGAGATGTGGCGGACGAAGGCCGCCGCCGGCCCGGGCGCCGCGCTCTTCGTGAGGACGGCCGCCACGTAGGTGGTGTGGTTCTGAATGGGCGCGGGCAGCGGTCCCACGAGCCGGATCCCCTTCGCCTCGTAGGGGCGGATCTCGGTCACGGGCCCGATGCCGATCTCGTAGCCCCGGCCGCGGATCACGTGCTCCATCACCGTGGTGCCGTCGGGATAGCGCGTGGTCTTCGCGGCCACCGCCTCGGCGATGCCCAGGCGGTCCAGTACCCGCTCGAAATAGGTGCCGGTGGACGCGCGGTTGAAGACCAGCGACTCGCAGTCCAGCAGAGCCTGGCGCAGGGCCTCCGGTGTCGCGACGTCGGGCACGCGCGCCCCCGCGCGCACCACCACCGCCACGCCGACCTTGCCCACCGTCTCGCGCGGGCTGTCCACGAGGGCGCCGGCGCGGGCGAGGGCCTCCATCACCGGCACGGGGGCGATGAGCACGTCGGGGGTCTCCCCCGCCTCGACGCGCCGGCGCAGGAGATTGGGCACCGCCACCGTGAGTCGCACCGCATGCCCCGACTCGCGCCGGAAGGCCTCGATGAGCGGCCCGAGCCCCGCCTCCATCGCGCCCGCGCTGTACACCGAGAGCTCGGCGGCGGCGCCGATGGCCGGCGCGGCGAGCCATCCGAGCCAGAGCGCCAGGATCAGGCCGCGGCGGCGCCTCACGGCTTGCCGATCACGCGCAGCACGGCGGTGTAGTAGTGCTCCGCGTAACCGGCGGCGGCGGTGCGCTCCATGAGGCGCTTGGTGGTCTCCGCCTGTTCCAGGGTAATGCCCGCTGACTCGGCCAACCCCAGCGCGTACGCCAGGTCCTTGATGATGTAGCTCGTGGGGAAGGCGCCCTCGGTCGGGTGGCGATCGGGAAGCAGCGACTTCATGCCGTGATTGCGGAGCACGAAGCTGTCGGCGGAGCCCTTGGTGAGGGTCTCCAGCAGCACGCCGGGATCCACCGCGCCCGAGGCCCGCGCCACCACGAGGGCCTCCGCCAGGGCGACGACCGTCTGCGCCACCACCATGTTGTTCATGAGCTTCACCGCCTGCCCTGCGCCGACGGCGCCGCAGTGGGTGATCTCGGCGCCCATGCAGGCCAGATAGGGCCGGAGCCGCGCGAAGAGGGCGGGGTCGCCGCCGACCATGATGCTGAGCGTGCCGTCGCGCGCGGCCTGGGCGGTGCGCGCCACCGGCGCGTCGGCGAACTGCGCGCCGCGCGCCGCGAAGGCGGCGGCCAGCTCGCGCGCGAGCGCCACCGGACAGGTGCTCATGTCCACCACCGTCTGGCCCGGCCGAACCATCGAGGCGAGCCCGCCCGCACCCAGGCACACCGCCCGCACCTGCGGCTCGCCGGGGAGGCAGAGAAAGATGATCTCCGCGCGCGCGACCAGGTCGGCCGTCGACGGCGCCGCCGTCACGCCGTCCCGGCCCAGCGCCTCCAGCGGGCCCGGCCGCGTGTCGTGCGCCACGACCGCCGCGCCGGACTTCTTCGCGAGGTTGCGGCACATCGCTTCCCCCATCACCCCCAGCCCGATGAATCCCAGCGTGGTTGCCATCGCTCCTCCTCTATCGCCAGACCCAGCCGGCGAGCCCGGCCGCCAGCACCACCGCGACGGGCGGCACCGGCCGTAGCGCGAGCGCGATCGCCGCCGCCGCCGCGACGGCCCCGGTGAACGGATCGTGAATGGCCGAGCGCGCGAGCGTGTAGACCCCGCCCGCCATGAGCCCGATGCCGATGGGGGCCAGAGTACGCTCCGCCGCCATCGCCCAGGGGCGTCCCCGCACCCGGCGCCAGCGCTGCGCGACCACCGCGGTGACGATGGCGGGCGGCACGAACATGGCGAAGGCCGCGAGGAGCCCGCCCGCGAGGCCGTGGGCCCGATAGCCGATGAAGGCGGCCACTTTCATGTTGGGCCCCGGTGTGAGCTGGGCCAGCGTGTAGCCGTCCAGGAACTCGCGCGCGGAGAGCCAGTGGTGCACGGTCACCGTCTGGCGCTCCAGCTCGGGGATGATGCCCAGCCCGCCGCCGATGCAGAGAAAGGACAGCCAGAGAAAGGTCCACGCCAGGCGCAGGAGGTCCATCAGGCGCCGCCCCGGGGCGTGAGGGCGTCGGAGGCCCGGGGCCGGTGGAGCCAGAGACCGACCGCGCTGGCGGCGGCGATGACCCACACCGTGGGCAGGCCGAGCGGGCCGACCGCGACCGCGGTGGCGGCGGCGAGGAGCACCGCCAGGCGCCCGCGTAATCCGGCGCGGATGATGCGCGTGGACATGACCGCGACGAGCCCGACCACCGCCGCGCCCATCCCCTGCATCGCCGAGCCCGCCCCCGCGGTGAAGCCGCCGCGCAGGTAGATGGCAGCGAGGGCGAGGAGGATGACGACGCCGGGCAGGACGAGGGCGACGAGCGCGCAGGCGGCGCCCGCGAACCCCGCGAGACGAAACCCCAGCGCCACCGCCAGATTGGAGAAGTTGGGCCCGGGGAGGATCTGGCTGATGGCGAGGTCCTGGAGGAACTCCTCGTCGCTCAGCCAGCGCCGGCGGGTCACGAGCGCGTCGTGGAAGTAGGCGCTGCGGCCGCCGCCCAGGCTGGCGAGGCCCACCCAGGCGAAGACCGCGGTGAGCCGCCCGAGCCCCGGGCGCGTCACCCGCCGGCGTCCAGGCTCACCGGTCCCCAGAACACCGGCTCGGGGGTGAGGCGGACGCCGAAGCGGTCGGCCACGCCGTCGCGCACCCGGCGCGCGAAACCGGCCACGTCGCCGGCGCGCGCGCCGTCGTGGCAGACGATGGCGAGCGTATGCCGCGTGGAGAGCCCCACCGGACCCGCGCGCTCGCCGCGGCGGAAGCCGGCTCGCTCGATGAGCCAGGCCGCCGAGAGCTTCACGCGCCCGTCCGGCTCGGGCCAGCGCGGCATGCCCGCCTCGGCGCCGACGAGCGCCTCCACGCGCGCCACGTCCGCGGCGGCCAGCACCGGGTTCACGAAGAAGGAGCCGCAGGAGCGCCGGTTCGGGTCGCCGGGGTCGAGCACCATGGACTTGGCCCGGCGGATCTCGATCACGCTCTGGCGCACGTCCGCGAGCGTGGGGGCGGCGAGGCCGCGGCCTTCCAGGTGCCGCGTCAGCTCGGCATAGCGCACCGTGGGCGCCCCGCCGGGACGCAGGCGATAGGTCACCGCAAGGACGACGAAGCGCTCGGGCTCGGCGCTACGGAACAGGCTGTCGCGATAGCCGAATCGGCACTCCGCGGCGGACAGCGTGACCACGCGCCGGCTCGCGCGATCCACCGCGCGGAGCCCGGTGACGGTCTGGCTCACGTCCTGACCGTAGGCGCCCACGTTCTGTATGGGCGTGGCGCCCACCAGCCCGGGGATACCCGACAGGCACTCGAGCCCGGCCCACCCCCGCGAAACCGCGTGGTCCACGAGCTCGTCCCAGGGCTCGCCCGCCGCGGCGGTGAGCTCCACCGCACCCGCGGCCTCCCGCGCCTCTCGGCCCCGGAGCGCGACCTGGATCACCAGCGCCTCGAGGCCTTCGTCGGCGACCACCACGTTGGAGCCGCCCCCGAGCACGCGGACCGACACGCCGCGGGCGGCCGCCCAGTCCAGCGCGTCGACGATCTCCGCCTCCTGGCGCGCCTTCACGAACCAGCGCGCGGGCCCACCCACACCGAGCGTGGTCCGCGAGGCGAGAGAGACCCGCTCGAGCACGGCCATCGTCTCCATTCTATCTTGACAGCGGCCGAGCCCGCGTGGCTCGCTAGGCCCCCAGGAGGCCTCACCATGCGATTCGGAATCGGGCTGTCGGTGCAGCACCGGCCGGAGGAGCCGCAGCCCCGGCGGTTCGCGGAGCACCTCGAGCAGGTGCGGCTGGCGCGCCAGGTCGGCTTCGCGTCCATCTGGGCGAGCCAGCACTATCTCTCGGATCCCTTCACGTATTTCCAGCCCATCCCGACCCTGGCCCGCGTCGCCGCCGAGGCCCCCGGCATGACGCTCGGCACCGGCGTCATCCTCTTGCCGCTCCATCATCCCGTCGAGCTGGCCGAGCAGCTCGCCACGCTGGACGTCATCACCGACGGCCACTTGATCGTCGGGCTGGGCCTGGGCTATCGCGACGCCGAGACCCTCGCGCTCGGGCTGGACCCGAAGGACCGGGTGGGACGCCTGGTGGAAGGCCTGGAGGTGCTCGAGCGCGTGTGGTCGGGCGAGCCCGTGGACTACGAGGGCAAGCACTTCCGCCTTCACAATGTCCGCCTGTCGATGCCCCCGGTGCAGCGCCCGCGCCCGCCCATCTGGCTCGCCGCCAACGGCGACGTGGGCGTGAAGCGGGCGGCGCGGCTCGCCGACACCTGGCTGATCAACCCGCACACCGCGCTGCCCACCCTCGAGCGCCAGCTCGCGCTCTTCCACGCCGCTCGCCGGGACGCCGGTCGCGCGCCCGCCGCAGAGGTGCCGCTGATCCGCGAGTGCTACGTGGCGGAGAGCGCGGCCACCGCCTTCGAGGAGGTGCGCCCCTACCTCGAGCCCAAGTACCAGGCGTATCGGCAGTGGGAGCAGGAAAAGGCGCTGCCGGAGGGCGAGACCTGGAGCTCGGCCTTCGCGGAGCTTGCCCGGGACCGCTTCATCATCGGCGATCCCGTGCGGGTGCGCGAGGAGATCGCGCGCTATCGCGAACGGCTGGGCGTCACCTCGATGATGTTCCGCCTCCAGTGGCCGGGGCTGGACCAGGCCCGCGTGCTCCGCTCCATCCGGCTCTTCGGCGAGCAGGTCCTGCCCCACTTCTCCTGATCGAAGGGCTCCGCCTCAGGGGAAGTCGAGAATCTCCACCCAGTTCGGGTTCTGGCCCATCGGATACTCCTTCAGCTTGGTCAGCTTGCCGCTCTCCGGATCGATGCGATAGCTCGAGAGCGCGTGAGAGAGCTGGCCGACCGCGAGTAGATAGCGTCCGGTGGAGTCGATATTGAAGCCGCGCGGCTGCTTCTCCGTGGCCACGCTCCCGATGGCGGTGAGCGTGCCGTCCGACGGATTCACCCGGAAGCCGGCCAAGGTGCTCGACGTCCGCTCCGAGCCGTAGAGGAAGCGGCCGTCGGGCGTCACGTGAAGGTCCGCCGCCGACGGCTTGCCCTGGAAGTCCGGCGGGAGCGCGCTCACGCTCTGCTTCTGCTTGAGCTGGCCCCGGGCGGCATCGTAGTCGAACACGTAGACGAAGCCGTCCAGCTCCCCGATGAGATAGACGATGCGGCCATTGGGATGGAACACGAAGTGGCGCGGGCCGGCTTTTTCCTTCACGCTCACCGACGGCGGGCTGGCCGGCGCGAGCTGGCCGGTGGTGGGATCGAGGTCGAACTGGTTGACCTTGTCGTTCCCCAGCGTGGGGACGAGCACGTGCCGGTTCCCGGCGTCGACGAGAATGGCGTGCGCGTTCGGATGATCGGGCAGGATCTGCTGGGCCGGCTGCACCGTCCCCGGCGGTCCGATGGGGCTCACGGTGACCTTGTGCCCCGGATACGAGGCGCCGAGCAGGTAGCGCCCGGTACGATCGGTGGAGATATACGCCATGCTGTCGGGCAAGGGCCCGCTGGCGAGGTGCTTGAGCCGGCCGCTCGCGGGATCGATGGCGAAGCCGGCCACGATCTTCGGCTCGCCGCGCGTCCCCACGTAGAGGATGCGGCGATCCGGGCTCACCGCCATCGGCGTCGAGTTACCGGGCTTGGTGATGCCGGGGATGCCGACCTTCTCCACCACGGTGAGGTCGCCGCTCGGCCGGTCGAGCGCGAGCACCCACACCTCGTTGCTCTCGGCATTGCCGACATAGACGAAGGTGGCGGCGGGGGCTGGCGTTGCGGTCATGGTGACGGCCATGAGGACGGCGAGAAAGATTCCACGCATGGGGCCCTCCTCTGAATGCTGTGCTAGACCACCTTGTCCGCGCGCAGCGTCTTGATCTCGTCCGCGGAGAATCCGAGCTCGCCCAGGATCTCGTCCGTGTGCTCGCCGGGATCCGGCGAGTGGAGACGCACGGACGCGGGCGTCCGCGACAGTGTGACCGGGGGCGCCTGCACGCGCACCTCGCCCAGCGCCGGATGCTTCACCGGCACCGCCATCTGGAGATGCTGCACCTGTTCGTTCTCGAACATCTCCTTCACGTCCAGGATGGGGCCGGACGGCACGCCCTTGGCGTTGAGAAGCTCCACCCAGTCCGCGCTGGTGCGCGACACGAAGGCCTTCTCCAGCTCCACCGCCAGCGCCTTGCGATTCTTGGAACGGTCGGGCGCGGACTTGAAGCGCGGGTCGTTCAGGAGCGGCTCCGTGCCCAGCGCCTCGCAGAGGCGGCGGAACATGTTCTGCCCGGAGGCGGCGATATTGATGTGGCCGTCCTTGGTGCGGAAGACGCCGGTGGGGATGGCGGTGGGGTGATCGTTACCGGCCTGGGGCGGGATCTCGCCTGCGATGAGCCAGCGCGCGGCCTGGAAGTCCAGCATGGTCATCATGGCCTGCAGCAGCGAGGTGTGCACCCACTGGCCCTTGCCCGAGCGCTCCCGCTCCAGCAGCGCCACCAGGATGCCCTGCGCCAGGAAGATGCCCGCGGTGAGATCGGCTACCGGGATGCCCACGCGCACCGGTCCCTGGCCGGGCAGGCCGGTGATGGACATGAGCCCGCCCATGCCCTGGGCGATCTGGTCGTAGCCGGGGCGGTCGCGATAGGGCCCCGTCTGGCCGAAGCCCGAGATGCTGCCGTAGACGAGCCGGGGGTTGAGCTTGCTCAGCGTGTCGTAGTCGATGCCCAGGCGCGTCTTGACGTCGGGGCGGAAGTTCTCGACCACCACGTCGGCCTTGGCGATCAGACGCTTGAGGATGTCGATACCCTTGGGGGACTTCAGATCGAGCGTGAGCGACCGCTTGTTGCGGTGGAGATTCTGGCTGTCGAAGCCGCGGCGGGGAAAGTCGCCCTCCACGTCCTCGCGCGCGGAGATCTGGATGACGCGCGCCCCCATGTCCGCGAGCTGGCGGACGGCGGTGGGGCCGGAGCGGGCGCGGGTGAGGTCGATCACGGTATAGGGCGAGAGCGGCAGCGTCATTTCCGGGCTCCTTGATCGGGAGGAAGGATGGCCGAGCCGGACACCGACCGGGGATTCCGCAGCGGCCAGCGGCCGGCATCCACCGCGGTGAGGAAATCGAGCACGCCGCGATTGAAGGCGTCGGGCTCTTCGAGATTGATGGCGTGCCCGGTCCTGGGCAGCACCAGCAGCCCCGAGGACCGGATCTTCCGCTTGAGGTACAGCGCCGGCTCCAGGCACGGCTCGTCCTCGTCGCCGGTCATGATGAGCGTCGGCACCTCCAGCCGCTCCAGCTCGCGCTCGAGCTCGTACACCGACGGTCGCGTCATCTGCACGCCCTGCATGGTCAGCGCGTGCCCGCGCGCGGACTGGGCCACGAACTGGTCGTACAGCTCCTGCCAGCCCTTGGGGTCCTTGTCCATGAGCTGCACCCGCGTGGGGCCCTTGGTGTAGAAGTCCGCCACCGCCACGATGCCGTCGTCGAGGAAGCGCCGCGCCGTCTCCTCGACGTCTTTCTGGAAGCGCGCCCGCTCACCGGGCACGCTGCCATAGCCCGCGCCGGCGACGACGAGGGACCGGGCGCGTTCGGGATGGCGAATTCCGAAGTGGAGCGTGGCATAGCCGCCCATGGACAGCCCGCAGATATGCGCCCGATCGATGCCCAGCGCGTCGAGCATGCCCCGGATGTCCTCCACCGCCTGGTCCTGGGAATAGGCGGCGGGGGTCTCGGGCACGTCGGAGGGCGGATACCCGCGGGCGTTGTAGGCGATCGTGCGGTAGCGGCGGGCGAAGAACCTCACCTGTAGATGCCAGCTCTGATAGTCACCGGCGAACTCGTGGACGAAGACGAGGGGGACTCCCGCCCCGAACTCTTCGTAGAAGAGGCCGATACCGTTGACGCGCGCGGTGGGCATGCGAGCCGCAGTGTACTCCAGCGCGCCGATGGGCTCAACGCCCGGCGCCCCGTCAGCCCGCGGGCGTGTCCGGCCGCAGGAGCGCCCGCATCGCCGCCGCCAGGGCGGCGACGTGCACGGTGATGCACGTGAGATGCGCGCCGGGCACCAGCACCGCCCGGCGCTGCGGCACCGCCTGGCGCCACCAGCGGTCGGAGCCCCGCCGAAGGCGCTCGGGCTCCGCCTCCGGCCACAGGATGTCGACGGGCCCTCGGTACGCGCCGGGCCGGTAGGCGCGCATCACGGGACGATACGCCTCGAACACGGCCGTCCGTCCCGACGCCGAGGTCGCGCCACGCGCGGCCCGACGAGCAGATGGCGCAGCCTTCGCCGCCAGCCCCGCGCGACGCGCGAGCGCCCGGAGCACGGCGGCCGCGCGGGCGCGCCCGTCCAGGCGACCCAGCGCACGCAGGCGCGCCTGGTAGTACCAGCCGAGCTCCTCGAGCCGCCCGAGCGGGCCTCCGGAGGACGGCGTCTCCGCCGCCGGCAGCACCGGCGCGACGAGCACCAGCCGCTCCACACGCTCGCCCTGCGCCTCGAGCAGCCGCGCCATCTCGAAGGTGACGTGGGCGCCGTGACAGAACCCGCCGAGCCAGTAGGGGCCTTGCGGCCGCAGCGCGCGGAGCATCTCGAGGTGGGACACCGCCATGGCCTCGATGTTGGGCGGCAGGGGTCGGCCGTCCGCGCCATGCGAGGGCAACGCGTAGAAGGGCTGATCCCCGCCGAGATGCCCGGCGAGGCGCAGGCAGTAGAAGCCGCCGCCGTTCACATCCCCGTGGGCGAAGAAGAAGGGCACGACGCCGCCCGCGGCGGAGTCGGCGTCGAGGTTGCGCGCGACGATCACCCGGGGGCGGCTGGGCCCCGCCGCCTGCTTGAGGAGCTCGGCGAGGCGCTCCACGGTGAGGTCCAGGCTCAACGCCTCCCCGGGCAGGCGCTGGCCGCACGCCTTCTCCACGCGGTCGACCATGCCCGCCGCGAGCGTGGCGTCACCGCCGAGAGCGGCGAAGGACTGGCTCACGCCGATGGGCCGGCGGCCGAGCACGTCCTCCCAGATGCGGGCAAGGATGATCTGCAGGGGATCGCGCGGCCGCACGAGAGGCCCGTCGCCGGCGTGCTCCGAGGGCCTGGCCGCGGGGTCGCCCGGAGTCATGTCCCCGCGATGCGGGCGCTGATGCACGCGGCGAAGCTTCCGACCGTGAGCAGCGGCGCCTCGTCGAAGTCCCGCGTGGGATCGAACTCCACGCCGAACTCGGTCTCGGCCGCGACGATCAGCTCGAGCAGCGCCACCGAGTCGAGCCAGAAGCCGCCCTCACGGAGGGGAGTCTCCGGGCCGGCGTCCGGCGGCGTCCGGTCCGCGCCGGCCGTCTGGGCGCAGAGAGCAAGGAGGCGCCCGAGCACCGGGTCGCCCGTCATCGCCGCCCCTCGCCCGCCGCCCTTTCCGCCGCCATCACTTCGTGTGCGTAGGCGGTGTTGACCAGGGCGCCGTACGGATGCGCGCGCTGGATGAAGCGCCCCGCGAGGAGGATCTCCTGAAGGTAGGCATAGCCGCCGCGCCGTAGCAGCGGATCTCGGGACCAGGTGTGCTGGCGCATGAAGCGCGCGGCCGCCCGACCGAGCAGGCCCGTCTCGACCGTCGGGAAGGCCGGCGCCACCACCCGCGCGACGTCGGCCGCCTCGCTTCCGGCCAGCCAGCGCTGGGTGCGGTACACGGCCCGGACGAAGCGGCGGACGAGCTCGGGCTCGCGCGCCAGGAGCTCCGGCGTGGCCATGTAGGAGGTGAAGGGCACGGGGCCGGTGGCCTCGCCCATGGACACCGCCACGTGGGCCACACCATCGGCCACCAGCTCCTCCACCGCGGGCTGGGTGGTCTCGAGGAAGTCGCCCTCGCCGGCGCGGAAGGCGGCGATCGCGTCGGCCAGGGGCCGGTCGCGCTCGATGCGCACGCGGGCGGGATCGACGGCGGCGCGCCGCAGGACGGTCAGCAGGCACTGCCACGGCGTGGGCGCCTCCGCGAACCCGATCACCGTCTTGCCGATGAGATCCCGGAACGTGAAGCGTGGCATCGGCCGGCGGGCCAGGAGGAAGAAGCCGCTCCGGCTGCACACCTCCGCGAAGTGCGTGACCACCTGGCCGGTGCGATCGGCCAGCTCGAAGCTTCGCATGAGCCCGCCCAGGCAGATCTCGATCTCCCCATCGAGCAGCGCCTGCATGGTCCCGCGCGGATAGGCCGCCGCGGGCGCCACGGTCACGTCGAGGCCCTCCTCCGCGAAGTGCCCGAGCGCGACGCCGGCGACGAGCGGCGCGTAGAAGGGGGTGGGGAAGGGCATCGGCACGGTGACGGCGCGGGCCATGGACGCTCCTACTGCACGCGGAGGCGCGGGTCGAGGAGGTCGCGCAGGCCGTCGCCCAGAAGATTCAGGCTGAGCCCGGCGAGGGTGAGGGCGACGCCGGGGCAGAGGCTCACCCAGAAGGCCTCGCGGATGACGTTCTTCCCGCTGGCGATGACATTCCCCCAGGACGGGACGTAGGGCGGCACGCCCACCCCGAGAAAGCCCAGGATGGCCTCGGCGAGGATCGCGTAGGCGAAGATGAAGCTCCCCTGCACCAGCAGCGGGCCCACGCAGTTCGGCAGGATGTGGCGGAAGGCGATGGTGAGGTCGCGCCGGCCGAGCGCGCGCGCGGCCTGGATGTAGTCGAGGTCGCGGATGCCGAGCACCGTGCTGCGGATGAGAATGGCGGTGCGCGGCATGTAGACGATGGACAGCGCGAGGATGACGTTCCACACTCCCGGGCCCCGCGCGGCCATCAGCGCGATGGCGAGAAGGATGGCGGGAAAGGCCATCATCCCGTCCATGATCCGCATCACCACCGTCTCGAGCCGCCGGTTGAAGCCGGCCACCAGGCCCACCGCCACGCCGCCCAGCGAAGTCAGGAGCATGGTGGTCACCCCCACCAGGAGCGAGACGCGGCTGCCGTGCACGATCAGGCTGTAGACGTCGCGCCCGAACTCGTCGGTGCCGAGGAAGTGCTCCGCCCCCGGCGGCCGCAGCCGGCTCCCCGGCACGAGGCGGGTGGGATTGTGGGTGGAGATGAGATCGGCCAGGAAGGCGGCCAGCACGAAGACGAGCAGGATGGAGGCCCCCGTGACGACGTTGGGATGTCGCGCCATCCGGCGCAGCGTCCCCCAGCCCGTGCGCGCGCTCGCCTGCGGCTCACTCATAGCGGATGCGTGGGTCGATGAAGGCATAGAGCAGATCCACCAGCAGGTTGATCAGCACGTAGGCGGCCGCCGTCACCAGCACCACGCCCTGCACCACCGGATAGTCGCGGCGCAGGATGGCGGAGATGATGAGCCGTCCCAGCCCCGGGATGTTGAAGACGATCTCCGTCACCACGGCGCCTCCGATGAGAATGGCGGTGGTGATGCCGATCACCGCCACCACCGGCACCAGCGCGTTGCGGAAGGCGTGCACGTAGGTCACCACCCGCGGGGCGAGGCCCTTGGCGCGGGCGGTGCGGATGTAGTCCTGCTGCAGCACCTCGAGCATGCAGGAGCGCGCGATGCGCGCGATGAGGGCCGACTGGTTGATGCCCAGCGACAGCGCGGGCAGCACCATGTACGTGAGCGCGGCCCGGGGATCGGAGAACACGGAAGCGTAGCCGGCGGCGGGGAGCCAGCCCAGGCGCACCGCGAAGAGGAAGATGAAGTTCAAGCTCAGCCAGAAGCCCGGGACGCACACGCCGAGCAGGGAGAAGAACATGAGGCCACGGTCCCACCACGAGCCCCGGTGCGCGGCGGCCACGATGCCCGAGGGGACCCCGATGGCCACCGCCACGAAGAGCGCGCAGAGCGTGAGCACGATGGTCGGCTCCGCCCGCTCGGCCAGCGCGGTCGTCACCGGCCGGTCGAGGAAATACGAGTGCCCGAGGTCGCCGCGCAGGACGCGCGCGTAGAAGGTGTAGAGCTGCTCGGGGAGGGGTCGGTCGAGCCCCAGCGCCTGGCGGGTGCCCGCGATCTGAGCCGGGGTGGCGTCGGGCCCCAGCATGACGCTGACGGGATCGCCGGGGATGAGGTGGATGAGGAGAAAGACAATGGTGACGACGACCGCCATCACCGGGATGACCGCGAGGACACGACGAAGAAGATACGAGGTCACTGGCGAAGGGCGGGGCCGCCGCGGGGCGACCCCACCCGCATCAGCGCACTACTTCTCGAGCCACACGTTGTAGAAACGGAGCCGCTCGTTGCTCTCGTCGAAGCCCTTGACGGCATTCCGCGCGGCCCTGAGCCCGAAGAGGTCGCCGTAGCGGATCACCGGGACTTTCTCGTAGAACAGACGGGTCTGCTGCTCCCACAGCGTCATGCGGCGCTTCGGGTCGGTCTCGCGCGCGAGCTCGGCGGCGATGCCCAGCATGGTCTCGTCATTGTTCCAGCCCGGCCAGGCCGGCGAGAGGTAGACGTGGTGAGTGGGGTCGTAGGCGCTGCCGATGCCGGTGGTGAAGGCGTCGTACTCCTTCGGGTTGTTCCGCCGCTTCACCAGGGTCGCCCAGTCCACCACCTGGAGATCGATGTTGAAGCCCACGTCCTCGAGCTGCTGCTTGGTGAGCAGCGCGAAGTCGTACATCCACTTGTACTCCTGGGTGGTCATGAAGCGGATCGGCTCCTTCTTGTAGCCGGCCTCCTGGAGGAGCCGCTTGGCCTTGTCCTTGTTCCGCTCGTTCCAGGGCAAGCCCTGGAGCTTGGTGTGCCAGGCGGTGATCTCGGCGGGGGAGAGGCTATTGTCCATGCGATAGAACTCGCTCTTGCCGCCCGCCACCGTCTTCATGATCGGCTCGATGTCGATGGCGGCCTGCCAGGCCTGACGGAGCTTCTGGTTCGTCATCAGGCCTTCCTTCTTGTTGAAGACCGCGACGAGCCAGTAATAGGGCTTGGCCACGATGGGCCGCGCGGCGGGATTCCGCTTGAGCCGGTCGAAGGCGTCCAGGTTGAGGTCGTCGGCGAAGTCCAGCTCGCCGGTCTCGACCTGGGCGACCCGGGTCGCGACCTCGGGCACCGGCACCCAGCGGATCTCGTCCACATAGGCGGTCTTGCCGCCGCCGTAGCCGTTCGGCTTCTCGTTGCGCGACTTGTAGTCGTCGAAGCGCACCATGCGGATGTACTGGTCGGGCTTCCACTCCGCGAGCTTGTAGGGGCCGGTGCCGATGTACTCGGTGGCCTTGACCGCGGGCTCGAACTTCTCGGCGATCTCCTTGGGATAGATGGCTCCGAAGTTGTTGGGCACCCCGAGCGAGATCAGCACGATGGCGGACTTCTCCTTCAGCCGCATGTCCACGGTGTACTTGTCGACGGCCTTGACGTCGGTGACCTGGGCGAAGAGCGCCTTGCCATAGATGGACTGCTTGCCCCACCGGACGAGCGAGGCCACCACGTCGTCGGACGTCATCTCCTTGCCGTTGTGGAACTTGATGCCCTGGCGCAGCTTGAAGGTGTAGACGAGACCGTCCTTGCTCACGGTATGGCTCTCCGCGAGCATGGGGATGGGCTTCTTGTCCTTGTCCAGGCTGTAGAGGCCCTCGTAGATGTGGTTGGTGAGGGTCTCGGTGATGCTGGCGGTGGTCCAGTGGGCGTCCAGCGCGGGCGGCTCGCCGAGATTGCCGACGCGCATGACGCCCCCCTTCACCTGGGCGAGGGCGGCGCCGGCGGCGCCGGAGACGAGGACGACGGCGGCGAGAGCGATCAAGGCTTTTCGGATCACGACCGAAGCCAGCATGCCGGGACCTCCTGCAAGGGGAAGTTGCGTCAGGTGGGTAGACTTTGCTCGACGGGGGGCAGGCTTGTCAACGGGGCTCCCGCAGCGTCCCGCTAGTCGAAGCCCGGCGGGGGAACGAAGCCCTGGAACTCACGCTCGAGCTGCTGGGCCAGCGCGATGCAGCCGCGATCGCCGTACTGTGGGCCCACGATCTGCGCCCCCACCGGTAGCCCACCCGGGGTGAAGCCCGCCGGCGCCACCGTGGACGGCAGATAGGCCATGCCGGAAAAGCCCGCCCAGAAGAGCTGATCGGTGGTGGGCACGCGCCGGCCGTTGACGGTGATGGTGCGCTCGTGCCGCTCGCCCGCCTGATCATGGGGGAACGCGGCGGAGGCGGCGGTGGGGCAGAGGAGCACGTCCCACTCGCGGAAGAACTCCGCCCAGCGCAGACGCATCCGGTGGCGCGTCTCGTTGGCGGCGAGCCAGTCGCGATGCGGCAAGACATTGGCTCGCATCATCCGCGCGTAGTACCGCTCGTCGCCGGGCGACAGCCCGGCCGCGATGGTGCGGTTGACCTCGAACTCCGCGTCCGTCTGCCGCGCGGAGGTCGCCGCGCGCAGGAGCTGGATGTACACGCGATTGGCCTCGCCGGTGTCCACCGCGGGGCGCGCGCGATCGCTCACCTTGGCGCGCCGGCGTCCCAGGAAGTCGGCGAGGGCCTGGAGGCGATCCTGCACGTCTCCGTCCACTCGCGCCACCGGATCGTCGAGCATCACGGCGACGCGCCAGTCGCGCAGCGCGCGGCGGCGGGGCGCGGGCAGGCGAAGCTGCCACCCCGCGCCGTCGATCTCGTCGCCCCCCGCCATCGCGGCCAGGCCGAGGGCCAGATCGTCGGCGCTGCGCGCCATCGGTCCCACCACCGCGATGTCGGTTTCCGCGACACGGCCGGGCAGGGCCTGGCCGCGCGGCGACACGATGCCCCAGGTCGGCTTGTGTCCGTAGACGCCGCAGAAGTGCGCGGGATTGCGGATGGAGGCGCCGATGTCGCTCCCCGCCTCGAGGCCGGTGAGGCCCGCGGCCAGCGCCGCCGCGGAGCCGCCGGAGGAGCCGCCGGGGGAGCGGGTCACGTCCCAGGGATTGTTGGTGGTGCCGTAGATCGCGTTGAAGCTCTGCCAGTCGCCGAGATGCAGCGGCACGTTCGTCTTGCCGAACAGCACGACGCCGGCGGCCAGGAGCCGGCTCACCGCCAGCGCGTTCTCGCTGGGATAGTTGTCCTTGAGGTCGGCGATGCCCCAGGTGGTGGGCATGCCCACCACGTCGTAGGACTCCTTCACCGTCATGGGCACGCCGTGCAGCGGGCCCCACACCTGCCCCTTGCGGAGCGCGGCGTCGGCGGCGCGGGCACGCTTGCGCGCGGCCTCGAGGTCGGTGACCACGATGGCATTGAGCCGGGGGTTGTGCCGCGCCATGCGCGCGAGATAGAGGTCGAGCAGCTCGAGGCAGCCGATCTTGCGCGCGGCGAATCAAGGACGCGAGCTGTTTCGCCGACCGGAACGGGATGTCCTGCATGCACGGCCTCCTTGGCCGCCGCGGGCGCGGGGTCCACCGGACTCTAGGCGGGGCTACGGGGGCTGTCAAGGCCGGCGCCCGCAAGACGTGTATGATGCCGGGCGATGGGCGCAGCCACCGTCACGCGCGCGCGGAGCCTCGCCACGGCGGCGCTCACGCTCGTCCTCGTCGGCGCGCCGGCTCTTTCGCTCGTGTCTCCCGCGCCCGCGGAAGCGGTGGAGGCGACCTGGGACATCCGCCTGCTTTCCGTCGACGACCGCCGCCGCCTCCTGGCGGGGGAGACGGTCCCCTTCCCCGTGACCGAGCGCACCGACCGGGATCTGGCCGGCGGCGTGATGCTCTTCGTGGCCGCGCCCTTCGCCCGTGTGGCCGAGTACCTCGCGGAGAGCGAGCTCGCGGTGCGCGAGCCCGGCATCCTGGGGTGGGGCGCGCTCCCCGAGCGCGCGGGGCCGGACGCGCTGGCGCGGCTGCGGCTCGGCCCCGCGGAATCCGACGAGCTCCTGGACGCGCGCCCGGGCTCGGTGTGGAATCTCTCCGGCGCGGAGATGGATGGGCTGCGCGCGCTTCGGCCTCGCCTCGGGCAGGCCGCGAAGGCGGCGCAGGTGGAGGCGGCGAGCGTCCAGTACCGCGCGCTGCTGCTCCAGCGGGCCCAGGCCTTCCGGGCGCGCGGGCTCGGCGGCATCGAGCCCTACGCGCGGCGCGGCGGAACCGCCGCCGATCCGGGCGGCGAGCTCCGTCTGGCCGCGGAGGACGCGCGGCCGCTCGTCGCCTCGGCGCCCGCCCTCCCCGAAGCGCTGCTGAACTTCCCCGCCCTCCAGCATGCCGAGCGGGTCAGCCAGATCTACTGGGTCGAGCGGCGCCTGCAGGGCCGCGTCACGCCCATCCTGGTCCATCAGATGGTGGAGGTCCGGCCGGAGCTGGCGCTGCACGTGGAGCGGCACTTCTTCGTCGCTCACGCCTATAACTCGAGCCAGACCCTGACCGGAGCCTTCCCGTGGGGCACGGGCACCCTGCTGTTCACGGTGGCCCGGGTGTCCACCGATCTCGTGTCCGGGCTCGGCGGCGACATGAAGCGCGCCATCGGCCGCCGCCAGCTCCGCGGCGATCTCGGCGGACGCCTGGAGCGCCTCCGCGGCGCGGTGGTGAAGGCCCAGCCGCCCCAGAGCCCCTAGTGGTGTGAGGGGCCATCGGCGGCATTCACGCCGTGGGTGGCGCCCAGCGACTTGGCGTCTCGAGCTTGGCGGCGGAGACGTCCACCGCGATGATCATGCGGGCGCCGGCGATCACCGCCCCTGGATGGCGGCGAGCCCGACGCCCCCGGCGCCGTAGACGGCCACCGTGGTGCCGGCCTCGACGCGCGCGGTGTTGAGCACCGCGCCCACCCCGGTCGTCACCCCGCACCCGATCAGCGCCCCGCGGTCGAGCGGCATGTCGTCGCGCACCTTCACCAGGCCGCTGTCGTGCACGAGCATCTGCTCGGCATAGCTCGACAGGTTGGCGAACTGGTTGACGGGCGCGCCCTTCCACGAGAGCTTCGGCGGCTCGGTGGTCGCGCGCACGGGCCGGCTCTGGCACAGGTGGGTGCGCCCGGTCAGGCAGTACTCGCAGTGCCCGCAGAAGACCGACAGGCAGGCGATGACGTGATCGCCGGGCTTGAACTCGTCCACGTGGGGGCACCGCCAGGTCGTCGTACCATCCGCGCATACGGGAGGCGCCCATGAGACTGCCGCTCGCCGTCGTGTCGCTGCTCGTTGCTCTGGCCGGACCCGCCGCGGCGGCGCCCGAGGGGACCCTCACCTGGGGGCTCCACGTCACGCTGGCCTCCAAGTGGCTCGACCCCGGCGACACCGAGGCGTTCATCAACCCGTTCATGGTGCTCTACGCCGTCCACGACGCGCTGGTGAAGCCGATGCCGGGCGGCGACAACACGCCGAGCCTGGCCGAGTCGTGGACGGTCTCCAGGGACGGGCTGACCTACGAGTTCCTCCTCCGCAAGGGGGTGAAGTTCCACAACGGCGACCCCGTGACGGCCGACGACGTGAAGTTCTCCTTCGACCGCTACCGCGGCGCCGCCGCCAAGCTGCTCAAGGACCGCGTGCGCGAGGTGCAGATCGTCGACCCCGGCCGCGTGCGTTTTCTCTTGAAGGAGCCGTGGCCGGACTTCATGACCTTCTACGGCACGTCCGCCACCGGGGCGGCGTGGATCGTGCCCAAGCGCTATGTCGAGAAGGTGGGCGACGACGGGTTCTTGAAGGCGCCGATCGGCGCCGGGCCCTATCGCGTGGTGAGCTTCAATCCCGGCGTGGATCTCGTCATGGAAGCCTTCGAGGGTTACTGGCGCAAGGTCCCCTCGGTCAAGCGGCTGGTCTTTCGCAGCATGTCGGACGAGACCACGCGCGCCGCCGCGCTCAAGGCGGGCGACGTGGACATCGTCTATCTGCTCAGCGGTCCGACCGCGGAGGAGATCAAGCGGACGCCCGGGTTCAAGCTGGTGGCGGCGCGGCCGCCCGGCGTTCCCTACCTCGACCTGCCCGAGCAGTGGGATCCGAAGTCGCCGTGGCACGACCGGCGCGTGCGCCTGGCCGCCAGCCATGCCCTCGATCGCCACGCGCTCAACCAAGCCGAAACGCTGGGGCTCTCACGTCCGACGGGGGGCCTCATCCCGCGCGTCCTGGACTTCGCTAAGGTGTACGAGCCGCCGGCCTACGATCCGGCCCGGGCCCGGAGGCTGCTGGCCGAGGCGGGATACCCGAACGGCTTCGACGCGGGCGACCTGACCCCGTTCCCGCCGTTCTTCGGTCTGGCCGAAGGCCTGGTGAACTATCTGCAGCAGGTGGGCATCCGCACGCGCATGCGCTCGATGGAGCGTGCCGCGTTCCTGAGCGCGTGGCGGGAAAAGAAGCTCAAGGGTGTGATCATGGGTCTCGGCGCCCCCGCCGGCAACGCGGCCACGCGCATCGAGGTCTACGTCACCAAGAGTGGCATCTACTCGTCGGGGGTGGTGCCCGAGATCGAGGACCTCTTCCAGCGCCAGGCCCGCGAGCTCGACCGCAAGAAGCGCGAGGCCCTGCTCCACCAGATCCAGGACATCATGGTCGACCGCGTGATGCACGTGCCGATCTACGAGCTCGCGTTCCTGTGGGGGGTCGGGCCGCGGGTGGAGGAAGCCGCCGTCGATCACATCAAGGGATTTTCCTACTCCGCCCCCTACGAGGACCTGAAGCTGAAGGGGCGCTGAGCGGACGGAGCGGCGCTAGACGGGAATGGCGACGCGGGCGAGGACGGCGGGCTCGGCCAGCAGGCGGCCGGCCCCGCGGACGACGCAGGTGAGCGGATCGTCGCTCACCGAGATGGGCAGGTCGGTCTGGCGATGCAGGAGCTCGGCGAGGCCGGGCAGGAGCGAGCCCCCGCCGGTGAGCTTGATCCCGTTGTCCACGATGTCGGCGGCCAGCTCGGGCGGCGTGCGCTCGAGACAGCCGTGCATGGCCTCGATGATGGCCTCGATGGGCTCGCGCAGGGCCTCCCGCACCTCGGCCCCACTCACATAGACGGTGCGCGGCAGCCCCGCGGTGAGGTCGCGCCCCTTCACCGCGAGGGTCTCGGTGTCGCGCCCGCTCGGGTACGCGGAGCCGATGGCGAGCTTGATCTCCTCCGCGCGCCGCTCCCCGATGAGGAGCCCGTGGGCCTTGCGCACGTGCTGGGTGATGGCGTCGTTCATGTCGTCGCCCGCGATGCGCAGCGAGGAGGAGAAGACGATGCCGGACAGCGAGATCACCGCGACCTCGGTGGTGCCGCCCCCGATGTCCACGATCATGCTGGCGCCCGGCTCCGAGATGGGCAGCCCCGCGCCGAGGGCGGCGGCGGTGGGCTCGGCGATGAGGAACACGCGCCCCGCGCCGGCGTGGCCGGCGGACTCCACCACCGCGCGGCGCTCCACCTGGGTGATGCCGGACGGCACGCAGATGACCACGCGCGGATGCACGGGGCTTCGCCGCGGCTGCGCGCGGCGGATGAAGTGGTACAGCATCTTTTCCGTCGTGTCGTAATCCGCGATCACCCCGTGGCGCAGCGGGCGCACCACCTCGATGGTGCCCGGCGCACGGCCCAGCATGGCCTTGGCCTGGGCGCCCACTGCCAGCACCGATCGGTCGCTGGTGTTCAGCGCCACGATGGACGGCTCGTTGAGCACGATCCCCTGGCCGGGGGCATACACCAAGGTATTGGCGGTGCCCAAGTCCACGGCGAGATCGTTCGGGAAGAGACGGCTCAGCGTACGGGCGAAGAACGACATCGTATCCCGGAGACGCAACGGGTGTGCCACCGCGGGGGCGAGGAGGATCCGCCCACCCTGCGCCGCATATATGGGTGGTTGTTGGGCATCTCGGGAACCGAGCGCCGCGCCTGACGGCGCGCCCGCGTCACGAGCGCAACACTTACACGGAATTCATGTAGGGATTACACGGGCCCGCCCGGTCTGCGCTTGAACTAGACTGTGGCCGTGGACACCGTCACTCTCGGCACCGCGACCCCCGGCGGCGGCTTCCCCGTCTACGGACAGGCATTCGCGGAGACGATCGGGGAGACGGATCCAGCCCTCACGGTACGCACCCAGCACACCAAGGGGAGCACGGAGAACGTGCCCCTGCTCGAGGCGGGCCGGCTCGACCTCGCCCTGGTCCAAGGCGAAGTCGCCCACGAGGCCCTCTCGGGCATCGGGCGGCCGCCCGCCGATCTCCGGATCCTCGCCGCGATGTACTCGACCCCCGGCATGTTCGTGGCGCGCGCCGATTCCGAGTACCGCGTCATCGCGGATCTGACCGGGCGCCATGTGGCGTTCGGCGCCCGCGGCTCCGGGCTCGTGATCCTCGCGCGCTATGTGCTCGACGGGCTCGGACTCGATCAGGCGCGCGACTTCCACCCCGTCTTCCTCGACGCCGCCGGGGATGGCCCCGCCATGGTGCTGGACGGACGCGTGGCCGCGCTCTGGGGTGGCGGCATCGGCTGGCCCGGCTTCACCGCGGTGGCGCGCGGCCCCGCCGGGGCGCGCTTCATCGTGCCCGACGCCGACGGCATCCGCCGCATCCTGGCCAAGCACGCCTTCCTCAAGCCGATGACGGTGCCGGCCGGCTCTTATCCGGGGCAGAGCGGGGCCATCGCCTCGGTGGGCTCGTGGAGCTTCGTCATGGCGCGCCCCACCCTGGACGAGGCGCTGGCCTATCGCCTGGCGCGCGCGCTGCACCGCGGGGAAGCCGCCCTCGGCGCGCGCCTGGCCCAGGCCCGCGAGACCACCGCCGCCAATACCGTGGCCGCCGCGCCCCGAGTCGAGCTCATCCACCCCGGCGCGCGGCGCTACCTCCGCGAGATCGGGCTCCTGCGCGCGGAGTGACGCGCTGACCCAGGAGCGCGGGGAAGCCGGCCCGGCCTCCCGCCCGCACCTGGTCCAGCGTGCACTGGCGCGGCGCCTTGTCGGGCCGCCAGCGCAGGAAGCGGGTGCCGTGGCGGAACCGCCCTCCCGTGAAGTGGTCGTAGCCCACCTCCGCCACCAGTTCCGGCCGCAGCGGCTCCCACTCCGCCGAGCGGTCCGTGCTCCAGCGGCTCGGTCCACCCGGCGCCTGGCCGGTGAAGCCGGGCGGCGCGATGAGCGGACGCAGCCGCTCGAGCAGCGCCTTGCGCTCCGGGGCGGAGAAGCTGGAGGTGAACCCCACGTGGTGCAGCAGGCCCTGCGCGTCGTAGAGCCCCAGCAGGAGCGACCCCACCACGCGCGCGCCGGAGGCATAGCGGAACCCGCCCACCACGCAATCCACCGTCCGGGCGCGCTTGACCTTCTCCATCCCGGTGCGGTCGCCGGAGCGATAGTCGAGATCGAGGCGCTTGGCGATCACGCCGTCCACCGCGCCGCCCGCGCCGGAGAGCCATGCGCGGGCCACCGCCGCGTCGGTGGAGGCGGGCGACAGCGCGAGTCCGGCCGCGTCCGCCAGGTGCTTCCGTCCGAAGGCCTCGAGCCGCCGGCGGCGCTCGCGCAGCGGCCGGTCGGTGAGCCGGCGGCCCTCGGCGTCCACCAGGAGATCGAACACGACCAGCACCGCGGGGGACTCGCGCGAGAGCCGCTCCACGCGGCTCGGCGCCGGATGGATGCGCTGAAGCAGGTCGTCGAAGGAGAGGCCGGCCCCCTTCGGCACCACCAGCTCGCCGTCGAGGACGAACCGGCGGGCCTTGAGTGCGCGGAGCGCCGTCACCACCTCGGGGAAATACCGCGCCAGCGGCTGGCCCGACTTCGACTGGAGCTCCACCCCGTCTCCGTCCCGGAAGGCCACACAGCGGAAGCCGTCCCACTTGGGCTCGTACTGCCAGGCCGGCCCAAGCGGGAGCTCCGTCACCAGGCGCGCCTCCATGGGCGGATACGGCGGCGCCAGCGGCAGCGTCATGCGAGCGCCCGCGGCCGCGTCATCCTGCACTCTTCAGCCGATGCCGGCCGCGCCGGGCGAGCACCGGCGCGAACAGGTCGCCCACGCGAGCGAGCCGGGCGGGCACGTTGTCGAGGCGGAAATCTTCCAGCTTGGCCCCGCGCTCGACTTCCTGCCAGGTCAGCGGCGTGGACACCGCGGCCCGGGGCGACGGCCGCACCGAGTAGGCCGAGGCCAGCGTGCGGCCCCACGCGTTCTGGTTGTAGTCGACGAGGACGCGCCCGGCGGGCCGGCGGGCCACGCGATACTCCGCGGTGACGAGCGTCGGATGACGCGCGGCGAGGGCGACGGCGAGCGCCTTGGCCTCCGTCCACACCGCCTTCTGGGTGGGCCCGCGGACGATGGGCACGTAGACGTGGATGCCACGCGAGCCGGTGGTCTTCGGGAAGGAGGGCATGCCCAGGCGGTCCAGCGCCGTCCGGAGCAGGAGTGCGACCGCCCGCACCGTCTCGAAGTCGGCGCCGCGGACCGGATCCAGGTCGAAGTGGAGATAGTCCGGCCGCTGCACGTCGTCGCAGCGCGCGTACCACGGGTTCAGGTCGATGCAGCCGAGATTGACCAGCCACAGCAGCGAGAGGAGGTCCTGGACCATCGGGTACTCGATCACGCTGCCGGAGCCGTGCTCGATGGCGCAGGTCTCGATCCAGGGCGGGCGTGACGCGGGCGCGCGCTTCATGAAGAAGAAGGGGCCCCCGGCGCCGCCGGGGTAGCGTTTCATCACCATGGCCCGGTCCCGGAGATGCGGCAAGAGCTCGGGCGCCACCGCCAGGTAGTAGCGCAGCAAGTCGCCCTTGGTGAGCCCGAGGGCCGGCCAGAACGGCTTGCGCAGGTTGGTGAGCATGGTGCTCCGGCCGCGCAGCCGCACCTCCGCGGTGTCGCGATCGGCGGGGATCACCCGCGCCGCCGGCGGCGCGGCGGGGCTCACGGTCGCGGGGCCAGGCGCGCCGGCCGCGGGCCCCGCCGCCGCGCCCCCGCCACGCCGATGTACTCGAGCTCGCGGCCCGCGCGCACGCTGCGGAGCAGCAGTCCGCCGCGGCTCATATCGCCCCGGCCCACGAAGTCGGCGGGGAAGCGGAGCCGCTCGCCGAGCACGCCGAGGAGCGGCTCCAGATACTTCCCGGTGGCCACGCTCCCCAGCAGGACGACCTCGCACTCGGCCCCCGCGGCGCGGGCGAGACGGCGCGCGTCGCGGAGCAGCGGCACCCGGTAGCGGCGGTCGTCCGCGGCGATGTCGACCTGCGCGTAACGCCGGAGCCGGCTCAGGTCCACCGGCTCGTCGGCGGGCCGCAGCCCTTCGGCGGGGGTGATGACGAGCACGCCGGGCACCCCGGCGGGGGGCCGCGCGAAGGCCTCCGCGTAGGCGAGCTTGCCGCGGAAGTAGAGGCCGCTGAGAAAGGAGAACACGTCGCCCAGCGGAGCGCCGGGGGCGGCGCGCACCCGCCGCGCCAGGTCGAAGCGGGCGCGCGCGTCGAAGACGAGCCCCGCCCGCACGCCGCCACAGTGCGCGGGGGACAGCAGGAAGATACGGCTCACCGGCGGGCCCCCGGCGCCACCGCGCGCGCGAAGGCCTCCGGGCCGCGCGTGTTGAGCACCTCGCCGCGCCGCACCCACCCGCGCCGCGCCATGGCCACCCCGTAGCGGAGATTCGCCAGCTCGTCGGTGGCGTGCGCATCGGTGGAGATCACGAAGGGGATGCCCCGCTCGCGCGCGGCCCGGATCCAGCGGGGCGGCAGGTCGAGCCGGTTGGGGTCGCCGTTGATCTCCACCGCCGCGCGGGAGGCGGCCACCACGTCCAGGATCTCCTCCACCCGGCAGTCGATGGGCGGCCGCGAGAGCACCAGCCGGCCCAGGGCATGACCCCAGACCTTGAAGCAGGGATGCGCCATCGCGCGGGCGATCCGCCGCGTCATCTCCTCCGCGCCCATGCGATGGCGGGCGTGCACGCTCGCGATCACGATGTCGAGGCGCTCGAGCACCGAGTCGGGATAGTCCAGGCCGCCGTCGGCGAGGATATCCGACTCGGTCCCCCGCAGGAGCCGCACCGACACCGTTTCCTGGACGCGCGCGATCTCCTCCCACTGCGCCTCGAGCCGGTCCACCGAGAGCCCGCCCGCGTAGGACGCGGTGGGCGAGTGATCGGTGATGGTCAGATAGCGCAGGCCGCGCGCCTCCGCCGCGCGCGCCATCTGCGCCACCGAGTGCCGACCGTCCGAGTACACGGTGTGGCAGTGGACGGCGCCCTGGACATCCTCCATGCGGACCAGGTCCGCCGGAAGACTGCCATCCGCCGCCGCCTCGATCTCGCCCGCCTCCTCGCGGAGCTCGGGCGGCACGTAGGCGAGGCCGAGCCGGCGGTAGATCTCGGCCTCGGTGGCAAAGCCGGCCTCGTCGAGGCGCAGCCCGCGCGCCTCCGCGAGCCGGCGCAGATGCGCCACGTGCGCCGGCGCGCCGGTGGCGTCCAGCAGCGCGGCCGCGTAGCGCTCCGGCGGCACCACCCGCAGCTCGAGACCGAGGCCGGTGGCGAGGGTGGCCCGCGCCGAGTCTCGCCCGCGCGCGCCGGCGGCCGCGATCAGCGGCGAGGCGAGTGCGCGCTCGAGTGCCGCCGCAGGCCGGCTGGAGCCCAGCACCACCACCAGCGATTCGACGGTCTCCGTGGTGCGACGGAGGTCGCCCGCGTAGTCGGCCTGGGTGACCCCGGGCGCCGCACGCACGTGGGCGAGCAGCGGCTCTGCCACGGCCAGCGCGTCGGGGAGCAGCACCCGGGTCTGCCTCGGCTCGTCGAGGGCGCGAATCTGCTCCAGGAGCCGCCGCTCCGTCTTCTCGCCCATCCCTTTCACTGCCCGCACCCGTCCGGCCTCGCAGGCCGCCCGGAGCTCCGCGACCGAGGTCACCCCCAGCGTCCGGTTCAGCGCGGCGATCTTCGCGAGCCCGAGGGAGGAGAGGCGGCTCAGCTCACCCGCGCCCGCGGGCAGCCGCTCGTTGAGCTGCTCCAGCGCCCGGCAGGCGCCGGTCTGGTGCAGCTCGGTGATCATGGCGGCGAGCCCAGGGCCAACCCCGCGGAGCTCGGTGAGCCGGCCCTCGGCCACGAGCGCGGCGAGCGCATCGTCGTCCAGGCGCTGCACGACCTCGGCCCCGCGGGCGTAAGCCCGCGAGCGGAACGGCGTCTCCCCCAACAGCGCGGTGAGGCGCGCCATCTCCTGCAGGGCGGCGGCGACATGGGCGGACCCGTAACGCTTGGCCTTCATGTCCCCGGCTACTTCAAGAGCTGTGCCACCTCAGACCGGTGCCACGTCTTCCTGGAGCAACGGGCGCAGGTCCACGCGGCGTCCCTCGGCGGCAGAGAGATAGGCGCCGTAGATCACGGCGGTGACGTCGCGGGCGAGCGGGCCGCCGGAGAGCGGCTCCCGACCGAAAACGACGGCTTCCATGAAGTCCTGGATCTCCTGCGGATAGCCCGACGTCCAGTCCTCGTCGGGTTGTGGGCTCGACCAGCCGGCCTTGGTCTCGAGCTTCTCCACCAGGTACTCATCGCCGAACACCGCGCCGTCGGGCGCATAGGCCTGGACCACGTTGTTCGGGTTGATATTGCAGATCACCATGGCGCGGGCCCCGTAGGCGATGAGCTGATTGCGGATGCCGCCCAGGACGGTATCGGCGGCGGCGATCTGCGCCACGGTGCCGTCGTCGAACCCGATCAGCATGGCGCCCCAATCCTCGACGTCGGCGCCCGCCACCGTCTTGAGGAACTGCGGCCCGGCGACGCGAAAGGTCTCCGTGGCCACGAGATTCGCCGTCTCCGCGCTCACCGAGACGGGGCGGATGGGACGGCCCCGCAGTCGGAGGCCCTCGTCCGCCTTGAGATAGAGCGCGGCCCCGAGCGGATGGCAGCCCTTTCCGAGCAGGGAGCCGCCCCCGCCGGTATCCCAGCGCTTGTTCACCGGCGCATGGGTGCCGGAGTGGCTTTCCTCCCCGACCAAGCGCAGGATCGGGCCTCCGGCGGCGGTGAGCAGGCGGCGCGCCTTCTGTACCGGCGGCGCGTACACCCAGTTCTCGGCGTAGCAGAGGCGGACCTTGGCTTCGCGGCAGGCGGCGAGCACCGCGTCGGCGGACGCGAGTGCGCGCCGGAGCATCTCGTCCCGCGGGGTGGCGGCGGGACCGAAGAAGCCGGTGAGGGGCTTCTCGACGATGACATGTTTCCCCGCGCGCGCGGCGGCCACCGCCATCTCCGCGTGGAGATACGACGGCGCGCAGAGATCCACGACGTCCACGTCTCCCGCCGCGGCCACGGCGGCGAGATCCGCTTCCACACGGCCCACGCCGAATTCGTCCGCGAACTGCTTGGCCCGCTCCGGCCGCGCGGCCGCCACGCAGGTGAGCTCGACGTCGAGCCCGTGCACGTGGCGGTACGCCTCGGCATGCAGCCGGGCCACGAAGCCTGCACCCACCAGCCCCACCCGCACGCGCCGCCTCTCCGTACCTCTACGACCGCTACCGCTCATCGAGTCCTCCGGACAGGGTGAAACGACCTGGGCCCGGTGCGGGCCGGGCCCAGTCTACCCGGAGACGGCGCGTGCGAGGAGTCTTAGCACTTCGGGAGCGGACGGAGCGTCGCTTCGATCTTGTCGCCGATCTTCAGGTCACGGATCGTCTCGGCGCTGGCCTGGAACTCGTGGGTGGCGCCGGCCGTGTCGCGCACCTTGATCCTTTCCTGGGTAGCGCTCATCTCGACCACCTGGCCCTCGACGCGCTGGGGCGCCTTGGCGGGCTGGCACTGCTTCGGGGCGGGCTGCTGCGCGGCCACGGAGCCGGCAGCGACCAGCCCGGCCAGCGAGAGCGAAAGCATGCTAACGGCAAACGTCTTCATTAGGGGTCTCCCGTGTCCTAGGATTGGTCTGCTCTAGTTCTTCTTGGTGATGTCGTAGATGGCCCCGCCCACCGCGCCGACGCCGGCTCCGATGAGGGCGCCCTTGCCGGCACCATAGCCGGTACCCGCGCCGACCGCCGCGCCCGCGCCCGCGCCCACCGCGGTGCCGGTGACCGTTCCGCAGCCCGCCGGCGCCACTGCCAGGGCGGATAGGGACACGACTGCCATGATCCTTCGCAGCGTCATATAGAGCCTCCTCCGAGAGAGTCTGAACTGCTCCTCCCCCCGGGGGGGGCAAGCGGCGTGCCACGCTACGCACGCCAGACGGCGCGCAGAATCGACGCCATACGCGCTCCCGCCGAGGGTCGGCCACATACGCGGGAGTTTCTACCCGTTCGGATGGTTCCCATTTCCCGGTGTAGCGAGTCTCACCGCGGGCTCGGTGAAGAGCTGACGCCTACTTCCCCATCAACCGCGCGGGAAGCCAGGTGGCCAGCCCGGGGAAGAGCGCCACCAGCAGCAGCATCACCAGCCCCAGTATCACGTAGGGGGTCACCGCGCCGCAGACCTGTCCCATGGTGATGGACCGCGGCGCCACGCTCTTCATGGTGAAGAGGAGCATGCCGAAGGGCGGCGTGAGCAGGCCGAGCTGCATGCAGATGAGGAAGAGCACGCCGAACCAGACGGGGTCGAACCCGTAGAGCGTCACCAGCGGCATGAAGAACGGCAGCGTGATCAGCATCATGCTCACCTGGTCGATGAAGCAGCCCAGGACGAGCAGGATGAGCATCATGACGGTGAGGACCGCGGCGGGGCCGAACTGGGCGTCCTGCACCGCCGCCACCAGCCCGTTGGTCGCCCCCGAGAACGTCAGGATCTGGGAGAAGGTGGTGGCGCCCACGATGATGAAGAGGATCACCCCGGAGATGCCCGCCGTTCCCAGCAGGGCCTTCAGCAAGCCGTCCCAGGTCAGCGCGCGGTACATCGCCGCCACCAGCACGGTGGCCACCGCGCCGATGGCGGCGGACTCGGTGGGAGTGGCCCAGCCCGCGGCCATGGCGAGGATCACCACCACGAAGATGATCACCAGCGGCAGCACGTACACCACCAGGGGCCGCCAGCGGACCCAGCCGCGGACCGGCTCGTGCGCGAAGGCCGGCGCGAGCCGTGGATCGAGCACGGCGCGGACGACGATATAGCCCACGAAGGAGGCGGCGAGGAGCACGCCGGGCACGATGCCGGCGAGGAGGAGCCGCGAGATGGAGATGCCGGCCAGGCTGCCGAGGAGCACGGTGAGCGCGGAGGGCGGGATGAGCATGTCCACGCCCCCGATGGCCATGATGGGGCCCATCGCCATCCCGGGCTGATAGCCGCGCCGGAGCATCTCGGGAAGCAGGAGGCTGCCCAGCAGCGCGGTGGTGGCGATGGTGGAGCCGGAGATCGCCGAGAACACCGTCCCCGCCACCACCGCCACCACCGAGAGACGCCCGGGGACGCGGGCGATGAGCCGGTCGATGGCGTCGATGGCCTTCATGGCCACCCCGGTGTGGAAGAGCACCTCCCCCATGAGCACGAAGAACGGGATCGGCGTGAGGGAGAAGCTCGCGATGGACGCCACCCCGTTCCGGATCATCTGCACGAGGCCGGCGTCCCCGCCCAGCCACACCCAGGCGCCCACCACGTTGATCGCGAGGAACGCGAAGGCCGCCGGGAGGCCGAAGGCGAGGAGCACCGACAGGAGGCCGAAGAGAAGGGTCGCCGCGAGCCACCAGACCATGAAGGAACCGGGGGACGAGCGCGCCGCTAGGCGTGCGGCCCGCTGCCCTCGAGGGCCCCGCCGAGCAGAAGGCGCCGCACGAACTCCACCCCGAGCACGGCGAAGCACACCGGCACCGGGGCATAGAGCCACCATTCCGGGAAGACGACCGCCTTGATCACCATGGAGCCCTGCTGGGCCGAGCTGGCGATGGCCCGCGCGCCATAGATGACGAAGACCGTGGAGACGGCCAGCCCCACCAGGTCCGAGAGCCGCTCCAGCGCGCGCGCGGCGGGCCCCGGCAGCGAGGTGAGCAGGACGTCGAGCCGCACGTGCTCGTTCCGGTGGAGCAGCCACGGCGCCACCAGGAAGGTGGCGAGGGGAAGGCTATACTCCGAGACCTCGATGATCCAGGGCAGGGTCCCGAGCCCGAGGTTCCGGGCGAGGACGTCTCCGGTCACCAGGAGCGCCAGCACACCGAGGAGAAGCGCGGCCGCCACCGCCCCCGCGCGCAGCAGCCCCCGGTAGGCCCGCCCGAGCATCGCGCGCTATTTCTTGGAGAACAGCTCGCGCATCTTCGGCCCGTGCTCGGGACTGGCCTTGACCACGCCCGCCCAGCCCGCCTCGTACGCGCGGTCGACATACTGCTGCGCCGCCGCGCCCTCGAAGCGGATGACCTCGATGCCCGCCTGCTGCTGACGCTTGGTCTCCTCCTGGGCGTAGGTCTTCCAGAAGTCGTTCTGGGCCTCGAGCGCGCGGGCCTGCTTGGTGAGGTAGTCGCGCTGGGCGGGGGTGAGCCGCTTCCACGTGTCCAGGTTCACCAGGAGCGACACCTCGGCGTCGTAGAAGCCGGGGTCCACGCGGTACTTGGTCTTCTCGTGCCAGTTGAGGTCGAAGATGCCGCCGATGGGCCAGCCGTAGCCGTCCACCACGCCGCGCTCGAGCGCGGTGTACACCTCGCCCGGCGCGGTCTGCATCACGGTGGCGCCCAGCGCGGTGAAGAAATCGCGGTACACCGGGGTCACGCGGATCTTCAGCCCGGTGAGGTCGGGCTTGTCGATCTTCTTGTTCAGGTAGACGTGGAAGGCCTGGTGCTCGACGATGCGGGCGAGGTACTGCATGTTGCCCTTCTGGTTCCACAGCCGGTTGATGTAGTCGAAGGCGCCGTTGGTCCGCTGCTCGGCGACCGGCATGCGGGTGAGCTTGAGCGCGTCGGACTCCGGGAACACGTTCGTGTAGAAGGCGCCGGTGGACATGGCCACGTCGACGACCCCGGTGCGCACGGCATTGCCGACCTCGAAGGTGGGCACCGCCTTGGGCCCGCCGATGAAGTTCAGCCGCAGCACCCCCTTGCCCTCGTCGTTCACGCGCCCGATCCAGGTCTCGAGCCGCTTCACGTAGAGCGAGTTCTCGGGGAAGGCGCTCACCACCTTGAGGGTGACCTCCTGCGCGCCCGCGACGGGGGGCAGGAGGACGAGGGCCGAGACGAGGACAGTGACGATCCGGGCGACGGTCCGCATGGGCTCCTCCTCGTTGAGAGCCGGGCTAGGGCGCGAGGTCGGCGATGCGGCGCACCGGTGTGCCATCACGCCGCCGGATCACCCGATGCGCGGGCCGCGTCTGATCGCCGAAGGTCGGCTGCCAGCAGGAGTGCTTGCCGGCGCCGCCCACCACGATGACGGTGATGTCGTCCGGCGACTTCACGATCGGGACCATGGTGTCCGCCCGGTCCGGGTTCTTGCGCCCCTCCACGAGGAAGCGGCGGTACTCCTCTCCGAGGAGCCCGAGCGGATAGCGGGCGTGCTCGAAGACGAACTCCTTCACCTGGCGCTTGGTGTACCCGTCGCGAGCGATGGTGGCGGCGTGCTCGGGGCCCAGGGCCAGCAGCGGCGTGCCCCCGGAGAGCAGGTTGTTGCTCCCCGCCTGCCCCATGGCCCCGGCGATGATCTTGAGGACGCCGACGCCGGTATAGCTGTAGTGGTCCTGGATATTGTGCGGGCCCTCGCAGCCGAACACGGTGACGGTGCTGGCGTCGCGCGGATACCCGGCCTCGACGTGCAGCGGCTCCCAGGGATTGGCGTCCTCGTTCTCCGCCACGCAGTAGGAGATCTTGGCCGGGCTGCCCTGGGTGGAGCGGTCCCCGGTGCCGGGCAGGCCGCCGCCCACGTTCATCAGCACCAGGCGCACCGCGCGCCCGATGGTCAGGTTGGGCGCGAAGCCCTGCCCGAAGGCGTTGTAGCCGCTGTTGATGCCGAGCTCGCGCGCGATGGGCCCGTTCACGATCATCAGCGGCGCCACCGGGTGCGTGGTGGCCTGGATGGAGTCGAGGTTGAAGCCGGGATCGGCCAGGGCCTCGATCGCCGTGATGATCACGGGCAGATATTCCGGGCGGCACCCCGCCATCACGGTGTTGACGGCGATGCGCTCCACGGTGGCCTCGCCCTGGCGGGGCGGCAGCACCGCGATCAGCTCGCGGGGATCCCGATCGGTGTGGCGCAGGCACTCCGCCACCGCCTCCGCGGTGGGCGGCACGATGGGAAGCCCGTCCGTCCAGCCCCGCTCCTGATAGAGCCGGTTGATGGCGGGATAGGAGTCTTCCAAACGGAAGGTCTTGGCGGCAGGGCCGAGGTCCACCTTCATTAACTCGCCGCCTTTACGGTAACCGCTTTGACCACGAGGTCGATGACCAGCTCCGCCTTCTTCAGCACCTCGTCCTCACGGATCCCGCCGAGCGGATGCGGGATGAGCGCGAGGGGGAGATCCGCCATGCCGCGGTTCTTGGCCTCCAGCTTGGCGAGCTGCTCGAACTCGAAGGTCCCCAGGACGACGGACGGGATCCCCTTCTGCTCCAGCACGATGGCGCCGTGGATACTCCACGACGTGCACGACCCTCAGTCGGCGCTGCCGACCAGGGCGAAGTCGCACTGGGTGAGCGCGTCGAGGATGGTGGGCGACGGCGCCCCCGCGATGCCCTTCTCGCGCTTCACGATCTCGCCCACGCCGTACTGCTCCTGGAGCCGGCGCGCTACCGTCAGCATCAAGAAGCCGGCATTGGCCTTGCTGTTGTCGAGAATGGCCACCTTCTTGCCGCGCAGGCTCGAGAGCCGCTGGGCGAGGCCCGCGGCGAGGATGCGGGGCTCGGCGGTGGGATCGTAGAGGACCACTTCCTTCGCGCTCATGCCTCACGCCCTCCGATTCATGGGGGTGAACAACCGGCCCCGCCCGCGGACGCCGCCGGGCGTGCTCGCCCATTAAAGCACGAGTCCGCCGCCGCCCGCCCGGCCGGGATTCGGAGTAGCATGTTGTCCGCCCATGAGTCCCGGCGCCACGCCGATCCTCGAGCTGAGAGAGCTGACCAAGCGCTACGGCGAGGTGGAGGCCCTGCGCGGCATCAGCCTCGCCATCGCCGCCGGCGAGATCGTCGCCATGCTGGGCCCCAACGGCGCGGGCAAGACCACCTCGATCAGCCTCATGCTCGGATTGCGCCGGCCGAGCTCCGGCGACGTCCGCCTGTTCGGTCTGCCTCCCACCGACCGCCGAGCGCGGAGCCGGGTCGGCGTGATGCTCCAGGAATCCGGCGCCCCCGGTGTCCTCACCGTCCGCGAGCTGATCGGGCTCTTCGGCACCTACTATCCCGCGCCCCTGCCGGTGGCGCAGGCCCTCGCCATGGCCGGCCTGGAGGACAAGGCAGACGCGCGCGTGGCCACGCTGTCGGGCGGGCAGCGCCAGCGGCTGTACTTCGCCCTCGCCGTGGGCGGCAATCCCGAGGCGCTCTTCCTCGACGAGCCCACGGTGGGCATGGACATCGAGGCGCGCCGGGCCTTCGTGACCGCCATCCAGGCGCTCGCCGCCGCCGGCAAGAGCGTGATCTTCACCACGCACTATCTCCGGGAGGCGGAGGAGCTCGCCACCCGCATCGTGGTCATCGATCGCGGGATCGTCATCGCCGACGCGGCGCCGCGGGTGCTCATGTCGCGGGTGGCGGGCAAGCGCGTGGCCTTCACGGTGGCGCGGCCCCTGCCCGCCGACGCCTTCGCCGGGCTGGTCGTCACCGCCCTGGACGTGTCCGACGGGCGCGTACGCTTCCTCACCAGCGAGCCGGAGACCGCGTTGCGCCGGCTCTTCGAGCGGGGGGTGGAGCCGCACGACCTCGAGGTGGCGGGAGCCGACCTCGAGGAGGCGGTGCTGAGCCTGACCCGGCGACCGGAGCGCGCGTGACCGCGCCGCTGCTCCGGATGCTGGGCGCGCAGACCCTGGCCGAGCTGCGCGCCCGCTGGCGTGTCGCCGCCTTCAGCATGACGAGCCTGGCGCTCCCCGTGGTGTTCTTCACCTTCTTCGGACTGCCGTTCGCGGGCCAGACCTTCCCCGACGGGGTGAGCGTGGGCGCGTATCTGCTCGTCTCCTTCGCCGCCTACGGCGTGGGGAACGTGATGGTGTACGGCTTCGGGATCGGCGTGGCCAACGAGCGCGGCATGAAGGTCGATCTCCTGATGCGCGCCACCCCGCTGCCGCCCGCGGTCGCGGTGCTCGCCAAGGTGCTGGTAGCGCTGGCCTTCGCGCTGGTGTCGATCGTGGTGCTGATCGTCTACGGCGTGGTGGTGGGCGGGGTGCGGCAGGACCTGACCGTCTGGCTGCAGGTCATCGTGCGTCTCCTCGCGGGCTCGCTGCCCTTCGTGGCGCTCGGGTTCGCCATCGGCTACACCGCGGGCCCCCACGCGGCGCCCGCGCTCGCCAACCTCATCTATCTCCCGCTGTCCTTCGCCTCGGGGCTGTTCATGCCGGTGAGCCAGCTGCCCGGCTTCGTGCAGCGCGTGGCGCCCTATCTGCCGTCCTACCACTACGGCCAGCTGGCGTGGAGCGCGGTGGGGGCGCGGGCGGAGCCGCTCGTGGTGAGCCTGGCCTGGCTGGCCGGCTATACCGTGCTCTTCCTCGCCATCGCCGTGCGGGCCTACCGACGGGAGGAATCGCGGAAGTTCGCCTAGCCCGCCTGCACCGTCTCCACCAGCCACTTCGCGGTGCGCAGGAGCCGGGCGTCGCCCAGCCGCGGCCCCACCAGCTGCACGCCCAGCGGCAGGCCGTTCTCGCCCTGCATGAGCGGGACGCTGAGCGCGGGCATCCCGCAGAGGGTCCACACCGAGTTGAAGGCGGGATCCCCCGTCGACTCGAGGCCGCGGGGCGCGGTGCCGCTGGCGGCGGGAGTGAGGATGGCGTCGTAACGCTGGCCGAACAGCTCCTCGAACCCGGCGTTCAGGGCCGGCCGTCGCGCGAGCGCCTGGAGGTAGTCGCGGGCGCGCACCTCGCGGCCGCGGGCGAGACGCTCCACCATGGAGGGCGAGAGCTGCGCGCGCCCACGCTCCCACGCCCAGTCGAGGTTCGCCGCCATCTCCGAGTCGAGGATGAGCCGGTGCCACTCCAGCGCCTGGACTCACGGGCTCGCCGAGGTCCAGCTCCTCCACGCGATCGCCGAGAAAGTCCACCAGCTCCGCGAAGGCCTCGCGGGCGTCCCCGTCCACGTGCTCCCAGCGCGCCGTCTTCACGAAGGCGAAGAGCGGCGGGATGGGGGGCTCCGAGGCGGCGATCTCTCGGTAGCGCGGATACGCCGAGGCGCGCGAGTCGGGATCGCGCGCGTCGTACCCCACCAGCACCTCGGCCAGCAGCGCCACGTCCTCGAGGGTGCGCGCGAACACGCCCACGTGATCGAGCGAGCGCGAGAGCTGGAACATGCCGTGGCGCGAGATCAGGCCGTGGGTGGGCTTGAAGCCGAAGACGCCGCAGTAGGTGGCGGGCCGGATCACCGAACCGCCGGTCTGGCTGCCCACCGCCAGCGGCACCTGGCTCGCCGCCACCGCCGCCGCCGAGCCGCTGGAGGAGCCGCCGGGAGTATGCGCGGGGTTCACCGGATTGCGCGTCTTGCCCGGCGCGCGCGCGGCGAACTCGGTGGTCACCGTCTTGCCCAGGAGCACCGCGCCCGCCGCGCGCAGCCGCTCCACCACCGCGGCGTCCCGCGTGGGCACGCGGCCGGCGTGCAGCGGCGAGCCGTTCTCGGTCGGCATGTCCGCGGTGTCGATGATGTCCTTGAGGCCCACCGGCACCCCGTGGAGCGGTCCGGTGGGCGCGCCCGAGCGGCGCGCCTCGTCGGCCGCGCGCGCCTGCGCGAGCGCGTGCTCCGGATCCAGATAGGTCCAGGCCTGGAGCTCGGCTTCCGTCGCCTCCACCCGGGCCAGGCAGGCCTCGATCAGGGCGGTGGAGTCCAGCGCCCCTTCACGGATCAGGCGGGCGGCGGCGGCGGCGGACAGGCGGTGGAGGTCAGTTTCCGTAGAGGAATTCCGGCAGCCAGAGCGACATGCCCGGCCAGATGTACATGAACACGAGGCAGATGAGGACGATGATCATGTAGGGCATCATGCCGGCGAAGATCTGATTCAGGGTGACGTGCTTGGGTGAGACGCCCTTGAGATAGAACGCGGACATCGCCACCGGCGGCGACAGGAAGGCGGCCTGGAGGTTCACCGCCACCATGGTGCCGAAGAGGATGGGGTCGATCTGGAAGTGGCTCAGCAGCGGAATGAAGATCGGGCAGAAGATCACGAGGATCTCGGTCCACTCCAGCGGCCAGCCGAGCAGGAAGATGATGAGCTGGGACACGATCAGGAACCCCAGCGGCGAGAGGTTCCAGCTCAGCACCCAGCGCTCGATGAGCCCCTGGCCCCCGTGCAGCGCGAACACCGCGGAGAAGAGCGCGGAGCCCACGAAGAGCCAGCACACCATGGCGGTGGTCTTGGCGGTGAGGAAGGTGGACTGCTTGAGGTTCGTTCGCAGCTCCGGCGAAGTCCGGAGGTTCCACAGGAAGGGCACCACCGTGCCCAGGAAGGTCCCCCCGATGAAGGCCGCCACCAGCATCGACGCGAAGGGCTCCCCCTCGTACCAGCCGAGCGCGAACCCCAGCACCGCGCCCACCAGGCTCCACCACCAGACCGATCGCGCGAAACGCGCCATCACCGCGAGATACAGCGCGCCCAGCGCGCCGATGCCCGCAGACTCGGTGGCGGTGCAGATGCCGAAGAGAATCACCGCCAGCACGATGGCGGTGAGCACGCCGAGGGGCACCACGGAGGCGATGAGCTCCTTGAGGATCTGGAGCTGCTCGCCGTCCATGTGCCAGAAGTAGTACAGCAGCACCAAGGTGGAGGCGGCGGCCAGCCCCCAGAACCAGCCGTAGAAGTGCGCGGGGATCTTCCCCACGCCGGGGGCCGCGGTCGACGAGCGGAGCGAGGACATCTCCTCCGGCGGCCCCTCGGTCTTGGTACCCGAGGCCGCAGAGGGGGGATCGCCGGCGGCCCCGAGCTCCTGGGGCTTGTCGGAGTCGGGGGCCGAGGAGTCGCCCGCCGCGCCGAGCTCCTGCGGCTTCTCCTCCGCGGAAGGCGCGGGGGCTGGGGCCGTGGGCGCGAGCGGCGCCGGGGCGGTGATCGGCGCGGCCGGCGCCAGCGCCGCCGCCTTGGCGGCGACCGCCTCGGGCGCGTTGTAGACGACCACGTACCACCAGGCGGCGGCGAAGGTGCCCACCGTCAGCATGAGGGGCACCGCCACCACGCCCACGCTGCGCATCAGCGCGCGATAGCCCAACCGGCGCGCGAGGGCGGGCCGGAAGAGGGCGGCGAGGAGCCCGGGCACCACGCTGCGTGAGGGCCCGCGCTCCAGCGCCCGCAGGTACTCGGGCACCTCCACGCGGTACTGGTCGGGGGGCAGCTTGGGCGCGATCTTCGGGTTGATGATCGCCCAGCCGAGGATGTAAACCAGGTAGAGGAAGGTGAGGAAGAAGCCCGGCAGCATGGCCGCCGCGTACAGCTTCACGATGGACTGGCCCGCCACCGCCGCGTAGACGATGAGCATCACCGACGGCGGGATGAGGATCCCGAGCGTGCCCCCTGCGGTGATGGCTCCCGCGGCCAGCCGCACGTCGTAGCCGGCGTTGAGCATGGGGCGCATGGCGATGACACCCATGAGCACCACCACCGCGCCCACGATGCCGGAGGCGATGCCCCAGAAGGCGCAGACCAGGAGGGTGGTCACCGCCAGTGAGGCCGGCACGCGCCGGAAGGCGAGCTGCACGCTGTGGAACATGCGGTCCACCAGCGCGGCGCGCTCCATGATGTAGCCCATGAAGACGAAGAGCGGGATGGACAGCAGCGTGTCGTTGGTCATCACGCCATAGGTCCGCTGCACGATGAGGTCGAACGCGCGGTTGTCGTACCAGTGCTGGCCGGGAGTCCAGAAGGCGATGAAGCCGAAGATCATCCCCAGGCCCATGAGCGTGAAGGCGGTGGGGAATCCCATCATGATCGCCACCACGATGAGGCAGAGCATGGTGAGCCCGAGAGACGGATCGCTCACGGCTTCTTTCGCCCGTCGTCCTCGGGGGCCTTGTCGTGCACGATCTCCTCATCCATCACGCTGCGGTGGCGGGCGGCGTCGTCGATGGCCTTGGCGCCCTCCATGACGGCGAGCCGTGACTCCTCGTCCACGTACTGGCTGTGCCCGAGCTGGGTGTCGAGCACGTCGATCTCCTCGACGTCCTCGAGCCGCGGCGGCCAGGCCCCGGTGCGCAGGCAGACGACGCAGCGGAGGATTTCCGCGAGCCCCTGCAGCATCACCAGCGCGCCCGCGAGCGGGATCACCGCCTTGAACTGGTACACCGGCGGCCCTTCCGCGGTGACGGTGGAGTGCTCGCCGATGCGCCAGGAGTCGGCGGCGAAGCCCGCCCCCGCGTAGATCAGGCCCAGGATTCCGGGGATGAAGAAGAGGAGGTAGAGCGCCAGGTCCAGGGCCGCCTGGCCCCGCGGCTTCATGTAGATGTACACGAAGTCCGCGCGCACGTGGCCGGCGGCGGCCAGCGTATAGGCGCCGCACATCATGAACAGCGTGCCGTACAGCATGCTGTTGAAATCGTAGATCCACGCGGTGGGCGCGTTGAGGATGTACCGCTTGAAGACCTCGATGGAGACGACGAAGGTCAGGGCGACGATCAGCCAGGCGAAGATCTTGCCGGACGCGTAGCTGATGGAGTCGACGATGCGGAGGAGGCGCGCGGCGCTCATGGCCGGTGGGGCCGGGCCGGCCGCCCGACGATCGCCGGATGGCCGACCCGATGGAACGGCGGGAGTCACGTGTCGCTAGCTCTTCTTGGGCCCGAAGTAGTGGTTGTAGGCCATGCGGCGGGACACGTTGGTGTCCAGGTCCCACTTGACCGCCCGGGCCGCGAACACCTTCTGCGACTCGGCGATCTCCTTGAAGAGCGGGTTGTCCGCGGACTTCTTGTCCGCCACCGTGTCGTAGATTTCGAGCTGCTTCTGCAGCACGGAATCGGGCGTCTTGTAGAAGCGCACCTTGTCCTTGGTCTGGAGCTCGATGTAGTCCTTCGAGTAGCGGTCGATGGCCTTCCAGGACATGTCGGCGGAGGCCGCCTCCACCGCATTCTCGATGATGGCCTTCATCTTGTCCGGCAGGGCGTCGAACTTGGTCTTGTTGAACGTGATCTCGAGCTGCTCGGCGTTCTGGTGATAGCTCTGCAGCATGCACACCTTGGAGACGTCGGCGAAGCCGAGGATGCGGTCCGAGGAGGCATTGTTGAACTCGGCCGCGTCGAGGAGGCCTCGGTCCATGGCGGGCACGATCTCGCCGCCGGGCAGCGCGTTCACGGCCGCCCCCAGCCCCGTGAACACGTCGATGGAGATACCCACCGTCCGGAACTTGAGGCCCTTGAGGTCATCGGCCTTGGTGATGGGCTTCTTGAACCAACCCAGTGGCTGGGTCGCCATCGGGCCATACGGGAAGGACACCACGTTCATCCCGATGGAGGCGTAGAGCTTCTGGAGCAGCTGCTTGCCCCCGCCGTACTTGTGCCAGGACAGCAGCATGTTGGCGTCCATGCCGTAGCCGGGGCCCGAGCCCCAGAGGGCCAGCGCGGTCTGCTTGCCGTAGTGGTACACGAGCACGCCATGGCCGCCGTCGAGCGTGCCCTTGGACACCGCGTCGATGAGGCCGAAGGCCGGCACCACCGCGCCCGCCGGCAGCACCTCGATCTTGAGGTCGCCGCCGGTCATGTCGTTCACCTTCTTGGCGAAATCGTTCGCGTACTCGTGGAAGATGTCCTTCTGCGGCCACGTGCTTTGCCAGCGCATGCTGATGGGGCCTTGCGCCTTCACCACGGTGGGGAAGGTGAGCGCGGCCACGCCGGCGGCGGCAGCGGCGGCGCCCTTGAGGAACCGGCGACGCGGGGCTTGGAGAGCGGATTGCGTATCACTCATGGTGACGCCTCCTGGGGTCGGTCGTTGAAGTGGCCACATTGCGACTCCGAGCGATTCCGACGCAAAGCCCGGCTCCTCTCTTGCGGAGGGCTCCTTGGGCCGGTCCGGTCGGACCATCGAGCCAGCGGCAATTTTACAGGCCGCTGCCCCTCCAGGTAAAGGCTCTTGAAGGCTATAATGGCGTCCCCGAAAGGAGAGTTCCCCATGAGAGCCCTGGCCGAGCGGATGAACGCGCTATGCGATGCCCTGCCCTTCCAGACCAGCTGGTACCTCCAGAGCCTCGGCACCGGCGAGCGGGCGGACCGGCTGGGCGACCTCCCCGTGCCGTCCGCCAGCACGCGCAAGATCTCCATCCTCATGGCGGCGCTCAAGGCCGTGGCCGACGGCAAGCTCGCCCTCGACCAGAAAGTGACCGTGGACGCCCGGTATCAGGACAATGATTCCGGGACCTTCCAGCACCTCACCCCCGGCTTCTGGATCACCCTCCGCGACGCCCTGGTGATGATGATCATCGTGAGCGACAACACCTGCACCGGGACGGTGGTGGACCTGGTGGGGCTGGGGGAGATACAGCGCCTGTGCGAGTCGGTCGGGATGTCTCGCACGGTCCACCGTTACGGCATCCCGCCGCGGCTGCCCGCCGATCACGGGCTCGAGCAAGTCACCTCCACCACCCCGCGCGACCAGGGACTGCTCCTGGACCTCATGCTCCGCGGGGCGGACGACACCGCGACGGCCGCGCAGCTGGGCTCGACCCCCGCACTCTGCCGGCTGGGGCTGGACATCCTGTCGTGGCAGAAGCTCAAGACCCGCCTGCCCTCGCTCTTGCCGCTGGGCACCAAGGTCGCGCACAAGACGGGGACGGGCTCGCGCGGCTACATGGATGCCGGCATCGTCTACAAGGAGGGCCGCCCGCTCTTCATCCTCACCGCCTATACGGACGGCGTGCCCGCCGCGCTGCCCGACGGCATGCCCGGCTTCGCCGCCGCCAACCAGGTCATCGGCCGCATGGCGCGGCTGGCCTGGGACGACCTCGGGGGCTGAGCGGGGCTAGCTCGTCTTCCCCGCGTAGCCCTGGCGGTGGAAGTAGTTGGCGTTGTAGAAGGCCAGGACGAGGTCGCGGTAGACGGCGGGGGGATAGCGCGGCGGATCATCCGCGCTCGTGCAGCTCGGCACGCATTCGATGACCGAGTCCACGTTGGGGCTGTAGAAGAAGGCGATGGAGTAGCGGTCGTTCCCCGAGTCGTTGAGCACCCCGTGCGGGGTCGAGTGGAAGCGGTCGTTGGACCACCGCTTCATCATGTTGCCCAGGTTGACCAGGAAGGTCCCCTCGATCAGGGGCGGCGCCAGCCACTCCCCGCTGGGCAGCCGCACCGCCAGCCCCGGCACCTCGGTGCGCGCCAGGATGGTGATGAAGGAGTTGTCGGTGTGCGGCCCCTGCCCGAACTGCTCGTCGTCCTCCACCTCCTGCGGCGGGTAGTGCAGGAAGCGCAGGTTGATGTGCGCCTCGCCGGCGAAGAAGGGCGCGAACCAGTCGGCGGGCAGGTCCAGCGCGCGGGCGAGCACGGGCAGCATCTTCTCGCCCACCGCTTCCAGCGTGGTGAAGTAGGCGACCATGGCCGCCCGCATCTCGGCCATGGCCCGCCGGCCACTGGTTGCGGCCGCGGAGCGTCTCGCCGTTCACGATGGCGGGATGGTCGGGCCCGCGGTCGTGGCTGATGAAGAAGCTCTCGTTGTAGTTCGGCCGGGTGGCCTTGTGGACGGTGGAGGCGCCCTGGATGCTCTCGTTGGGCGCGAGGTAGCCGATATTGTTCTCGTTGATGGCGAGGCCCCGCTTGACCGCGTCGGGCAGCGCGTGGAACTCGCGGGAGGCGGCGAAGGCCGCGTCCACCACCGCGTCCGGCACGCCGTGGCCGGCCAGGTAGAAGAACCCGATCTCCTCGCTGGCGCGCCGCACCTGCCGGGCCACCGCCTCGAGCCCGCCCGGCTCGCCGCGGAACGCGGGGCCGAAGTCGATCACGGGGATCGCCCGCGTCACCGCCTCGGGGTCCTTCACCGCCATCGCCTTGAAGATATTCATCACGCCTCCCGTGAGCGGCCGGCTGGCCCGGCCGCCCCGAGCATACGCCGCCCCCGCTGCCGTTGCCAAGCCCGCCGCCGTTGCCAAGGCAGAAGCGCTGGTCTATTCTCGGGGCCCGAGAAGCCTGAACCCACCCCCGCGTCGGAGGACCGAGCATGGCAGCAGCGGTGAACTGGCCCGGCGGCGCGCGCTGCGCCATCATGATGACCTTCGACCTCGACGGCGAGAGCCCGTGGATACACCGCGACGCCGCCCTCGCCGACCGGCCCCTGCACATGTCCATGGGCGCCTATGGCCCCAAGACCGGGATGCCCCGGATCCTCGACGTGCTGGACCGCTACGGGCTCAAGACCTGCATCTTCATCCCCGGCTGGATCGTCGAGCGCTACCCCGCGCTCTGCGAGGAGGTGTTACGCCGCGGGCACGAGGTCGGCCATCACGGCTACCTGCACGAGAAGCCCTTCTTCATGAAGAGCCGCGAGGAGGAGGAGGAGCTCCTCGTCAAGAGCCTCGACATCTTCAAGAAGATCCTGGGCGTCAAGCCGCTGGGCTCACGCTCGCCCTCCGCCGACCCGAGCCACCACACCATGGCGTTGCTCAAGCAGCACGGCTTCCTCTATCACAGCAATGCGCTGGATACCGACCTGCCCTACTGCCACGACACACCCCACGGCCCGCTCGTCGAGTTCCCGACCGCCTGGTGCAACAACGACGCGCCCTTCTTCATGTTCAGCGCGGTGCCGCCGGTCGGGCACGGCATCTGGAGCCAGCAAGACGTGTGGGAGATCTGGTCGGAGGAGTTCGAGGGCATGTACGCGGAGGGCGGCTTCTTCAACTGGCTCGGCCACCCGCAGATCATCGGCCGGCCCTCCCGGATGCGCATGGTGGAGCGGCTGATCCAGCGCATCCTCGGCAAGAAGGACGTGTGGTGGCCCACTCCGGTGGACCTCGCGCGGTTCTGGCTGGCGCAGAGCCAGCCCGCCACGCGCGCCTGATGGCGGCCGGCCGCCTGGAGGGACGGGTCGCCCTCGTCACCGGGGCGAGCCGCGGCTTCGGCCGCGCCATCGCCCTGGCCTTCGCCCGCGAGGGCGCCCGGCTCGTCGCGAACTTCTTCGCCAGCGAGCGCGAGGGGAAGGAGGTGGCCGCGGAGGCGGGCCGCCTGGGGGCAGAGGCCATCGCGCTGGGCGGGGACGTGTCCCGCGAGGACGACGCGCGCGCCCTCGTCAAGGGGACGCTCGACCGCTTCGGGCGCCTCGACATCCTCGTCAACAATGCCGGCATCATGGTGGGGGCCGCGACTCCGCGGACGGCACCGGCGCATGCCACGTGACGGCAACGGCCGCATCATCAACCTCTCCTCCCAGCTCGCCCAGCGCGCGGTGGGCGGGGGCGGCTTTGCCGCCTACGCCGCCACCAAGGGCGCCATCGAGTCGCTCACCCGCGCGCTGGCCTCGGAGGTGGGCGGCCACGGCATCACCGTGAACGCGATCGCGCCGGGCGGCATCGAGACCGACATGAGCAAGGACGTGATGACGCCGGAGTACCGCGCGCGGCGGCTGGCCGAGTTGCCGCTCCGCCGGTTCGGCGACGTGGCCGACGTGGCCTACTGCGCGGTGGTGCTGGCCGCCGACGAGGCCGGCTATCTCACCGGCCAGATCCTGCATCCGAGCGGCGGCTGGGTCAGCGGCTGAGCCGCCTCGCCGACAAGGAGAGCTCCATGCGCTACCGGTGGCCGGATGGCAAGCAGTCCGCCGCGGTCCTGTCCTTCGACTTCGACGCCGAGTCGGGCTTTCTCTTCCGCGAGCCCGAGAAGGCGAAGCGGAGCCTGGGCGATCTCGAGGAGCGCCGCTTCGGCCCGCGCGTGGGCGTGGATCGCATCCTGCGGCTGATGGACCGGCTCAAGCTGAAGGCGAGCTTCTACATCCCCGGCTGGACGGTAGAGAACCACCGGGCGCCCTCCCTCCGCATCCGCGACGCCGGCCACGAGGTCGGCGCCCACGGCAACGTGCACGAGGCGGTGAGCTTTCTCGACGCGACCCAGGAAGAGGAGATCATGCGCCAGCAGCTCGCGATCCTGAAGTCAGGGCTCGGCGTCACTCCGGCGGGCTATCGCTCGCCGTCGTGGGACGTCAATACCTGGACCCCGGGCATCCTCAAGCGCCACGGTTTTCTCTACGACTCCTCCCTCATGGGCAATGACGTGCCCTACGAGGTGCCCAGCGAGGAGGGTCCGCTGATCGAGCTGCCCATCCAGTGGCTGCTCGACGACGCGCCGCTCTTCCGCCACGTGTACGGCTCGACCAATGCCATCGCCGATCCCGGGCGGGTGCTCCAGATGTGGAGCAAGGAGTTCGCGGCCATGCACGCGGAAAATGGCTGCTTCATCCTCACCTGCCATCCCTTCGTGAGCGGGCGGGCCTCCCGCGTCCAGCTCCTGGAGGACCTCGTGGGCTTCATGCGGAAGTTCCGGGGCGTGTGGTTCACCACCTGCGAGGAGATCGCGCGCTGGCACGCGAGCGGGAACGGCCGGGTGGACTCGCCCAACGGGAGGTCCGCGGCGGCGAAGCGGCCGCCGGCTAGCCGGCGCCGGGCGGCGCGGGCGCGTCGCTGAGGATCTCGGCCAGGCGCGGGTAGGCGTCGGGAGTGAGGCAGCCGCCGATGACGAGCGGGCGCGCCGCTCCGGCGGCGAGCAGGCGCGGGATCGCGAGGCCCGTCTCCAGCTTGCCGTGAAGCCAGGGCAGCAGCGAGGCGCCGAAGCGCGCGCGGAGCGCCTCGAGGGCCCGCGGGAGGTATGCCGCGCCCTCCGGCGCCTTGGCCTCGATCTCCACCTCGTGATGGCGGACGGCGCCCGCGTCCAGTCGATAGGTCACCGCGTCGATGGCCAGCTCGGCGAGGACGGCACCCCCCTCGCCCAGCGCGTTCCGGAGCCGCCGGTGCGTCGCGCGCTCCTGTAGCGCCTCGAGCCCCATCGCCCGCAGCGCCGCGACGGGCTCTCCCGCCGCCGGCGCCACTCCGAGGGCGATCCCGCGGGCGGCGAGGAGCGCCCGCAGGCGATCGAGCGCCGCGGCGGACCAGGGCTCCTCGATCTCCTCGCGCTCGAGCACGCCGGGGTCCACCTCGCGGCTGGACCCCTTCAGCGTGAGCAGCGTTTCGTCGTCCGCCACCCGCACCCGCAGCGCGTCCCCCCGGCGGCTCAGCGCGCGCGCCGGCGTATCGAGGTACACGTCGCGGAGCGCGACCTCGCCGGCGGAGACGAGACGCGCCCCCGCGAGATGATCCAGGGCCGCGACGGCGTCCGCGATGGCCTCCGGCCGCGCGTCGCGGATGACGAGCTTGGCTTCACGCTCCGCCAAGGGCTGTCACGCGCGGCATCACCTCGGCGGCGAAGAGATCGATGGAGGCGGCGGCCCCCTCCTCGCTCATCTCGCCGAACATGAGCCGGCAGGCGAAGTAGGTGCAGCCGCTGTCCGTCACCTGGCGCTCGATCTCCTCGCGCACGCGCGCGGGCGTGCCCGCGATGGCCACGCCGCGCTGGCGCGCCTCGTCGAAATCCCGGGCGAAGCGGAAGGGCACCGCGCCGTAGTCGCGCCAGAGCTTGGTGAGGTTCGCGTACCAGGCGGCATAGGCGGGGCGGGCCAGCGCCTCCGCCGCCGCCTCGGTGGGCGCCACCACCACGTGGCGCGACATGCCGAGCCGCGGCAGGGGCGCGCCACCGTGCTTGCGCTGCCAGGTCTCGCGATAGCGCTCGAAGAGCGGGCGCGAGGCCTCGCTGGGGCTATTGCTGATGACGTTGACGCGGTTGGTGGCCGCCCAGTCCGCGCCGGCGGCATGACCGAGCCCGTACCACAGCGGCGGGTGCGGCTGCTGGAAGGGACGCAGCACCATGGGGACTTTCCGATAGTGGTAGCGGGGGCCGCGGTGGTCGAGCACCTCGCTGGTCAGCCCTTGCAGCACGATGGCCAGCGTCTCCTGATAGATCTCCTCGGTCTCCAGATGGTGGAGGTCGAAGAACGCCATCTCGTACGGCACGATACCCCGGCCCACGCCGAAGTCGAAGCGGCCGCGCGAGAGGTGGTCGAGCATGCACACCTCCTCGATGAGCCGCAGCGGGTCGTAGAGCGGCAGGCAGTAGACGCAGGGGCCCAGACGGATGCGCCGCGTGCGCTGGGTGGCGGCGGCGAGGAAGAGTCCGGGCACCGGGGCGAGGCCTAGCGGGGTGGCGTGATGCTCGGCGAGGTGATAGGAGTAGAAGCCCGCCGCGTCGTACTTCTCCAGCAGCCGCAGCCGGCTCTCGTAGTGCTCGTGCAGCGGCACGTCCCGCTTGTCCAGATGATCGAAGACCCCGAGCTCCATGGCGCCCGCCAGCGTATACCGCGCCCCCGGGGGAAGGAAAGCGTCGAAGAAAAGCTCCCTGGAGAAGGAGCCGCCCGGTGGAGTACCATGGGCCCACGATCGAGCGGTACACCCCGGGCGCATCGAAGAGGAGCGTTCCATGGCCTACGATCTCCTGATCAAGAACGGCTGGGTGGTGGACGGGTCCGGTCGGCCGCGGTACCGGGCCGATGTGGGCGTGAGCGGGGGACGCATCGCGGCCATCGGTCGCATACGTGAATCCGCCCGCGAAGTCCTCGACGCCGAAGGTCAGGTGGTCTCCCCCGGCTTCGTGGACGGCCACACCCACATGGACGCCCAGGTGTTCTGGGATCCGCTCGGGACCTGCTCCTGCTGGCACGGCATCACCACCGTGGTCATGGGGAACTGCGGCTTCACCCTCGCCCCCTGTGCCAAGGAGGACCGGCACCTCGTGATCCGCAATCTCCAGCGCGCCGAGGACATCTCGCTGGAGGCGATGGAAGCGGGCATCGAGTGGAAGTGGAAGACCTTCGCCGAGTTTCTCGATACCGTCGACGGGCTCCCCAAGGGCATCAACTACTCGGGCTACATGGGCCACTCCGCGCTGCGCACCTATGTCATGGGCGAGCGCGCCTTCGAGCAGGAGGCGTCCGAGGACGATCTCCGCGCCATGGAAGCCGAGCTGCGCAGCGGGCTGCGCGCCGGCGCCATCGGGTTCACGACCTCCCGGTCGCCGAGCCATGAGACCCCGGACCGCCGGCCGGTGGCGAGTCGGCTCGCCAGCTGGGACGAGGTCCGGCGGCTGGTCGGCGTGATGGGCGACATGAACGCCGGCATCTTCGAGCTCGCCGGTGAGGCCGTGGATCGCGACCCCAACAATCCCGGCCTCGTCGACTATCACCGGCGCCTGCGCGAGCTGGCGGTCGAGACGGGTCGGCCCGTCACGTTCGGGCTCTTCAGCCGTCGGGATGCCCCGGACGCCTGGCGCGCGTACGTGAAGCTGCTCGAGGACACCGCCGCCCAGGGCGGGCGCATGACGGCCCAGGTGCATAGCCGCGCGCTGTCCGCCGTGCTCTCGTTCAAGACCCAGCTCCCCTTCGATCGGCTGCCGGTGTGGCGCGAGCTGCGCGCGCTGCCGCTGGAGGAGCAGAAGCGGCGTCTGCAGGATCCCGAGCTGCGGAGGAAGCTGGTGGCGGCCGCGCGCGAGCGCGAGGACCGCAAGGCCATCGGCACCGAGGCGCGTCCGGCCGTGTACGAGTGGATCCACGTCATGGAGAGCGTGCACGGCCCCCACAAGTCGGTGGCGGAGATCGCGCAGGCGCGCGGGGTGGATCCGGTGGAGGCCATGATCGACCTCGGCATCGAGACCGACATGGACGTGTTCTTCCTCCAGCCCATCGCCAACGAGAACCAGGAGATCGCGCTGGAGCTGATCAAGAACCCGCGCACCGTCGTCACGTTCTCCGATTCGGGCGCGCATGTGTCCCAGTTGATGGACGCCTCCCTCCAGACTCACCTCCTCGCCCACTGGGTGCGCGCCAAGCAGGCCCTCACTCTGGAGGAGGCGGTGCGCATGCTGACCTTCGACACCGCCACCATGTGGGGCTTCTCGGACCGCGGGCTGGTGCGCGAGGGCATGGCGGCGGACCTGGTGGTCTTCGATCCCGACACCATCGCCGCCGAGATGCCGGAAGTGGTGAACGACCTCCCCGCGGGGGCGCGACGCCTCATCCAGCGCTGCCGGGGCGTGGCCGCCACCGTGGTCAACGGCGAGATCCTGCTCCGGGACGGCAAGCATACCGGCGCGCTGCCCGGCAAGCTCCTGCGGGGGCCGCTGGCGCGCGCGGGAGTGTGACCCCGGCGGCCTCCGTCCCAAAGCCTGTCCGGAAGGGCGGCGGCGCGCACCTCGTGGGGAGCGTGCCGCTGCCCGACACGGAGTCGGTGTTCCGCACGCTCACCACCGCGCTCGGCCCTCACCTGCGGCGGCTCCCCGACGGCGAGACCGGCGAGCGCCGCCGCTGGATCTTCTTCCAGAGCGTGATGCTCAAGAATCATCCCGCCATGGAGGAGGACCCCACCGTCCCGCCCTTCGCGCTCCGCCAGTGGGACGGCAAGCTCCTGCGCGAGATGACGCTGCTTCGCTTCCGCGCCGGCGTCGATCCCCAGCAGGTCCACTTCGAGACCGGCTATGCGCAGGCGGCGCTGGCTTCCTACGACGTGTTCCGGCGCCTTCACGCCGAGATGGTGATCCCCCCGGGCGTGCGCTTCCAGGTCTGCCTCCCCACCCCCATGGCGAGCGCCTTCATGTACGTGAGCCCGGCGGCGCGGGACGCTTACGTGCCGGCCTACGAGCGCGCGCTGCGCCGGGCGCTCGGCGATATCGTCGCCGCCATCCCCCATGCGCAGCTCGCCATCCAGTGGGACGTGTGCCAGGAGGTGCTCCTCTACGAGGGCTTCTTCCCCGATCGGCCCGCGGACTACAAGCAACGCATCGTGGCGGAGCTGGCGCGGCTGGGTGACGCGGTGCCCGAGGGCGTGGAGATGGGCTATCACCTCTGCTACGGCTCCCCCGCCGACGAGCACCTCGTCATGCCGAAGGACACCGCCATCATGGTAGAGATGGCGAACGCCGTCCGCGCGGAGCTGAAGCGGACGATCGAGTTCCTCCACGTGCCGGTGCCGCAGGACCGCGCGGACGCGGACTATGTCCGCCCCCTGGCCGGCCTCGCGGGCTTCGACGACACCGAGCTCTATCTCGGGCTCATCCACCACCAGGATCCCATCGGGGACCTCACGCGGATCAATGCCGCGCGCAAGGTGGTGGGGCACTTCGGGGTGGCGTCGGAATGCGGCTGGGGGCGAACGGATCCCCAGCGCGTGTCGGGGCTGCTGGAGAGCCACCGCGCCGCGCTGGAGCGCATGCGCGAGGACGGCTGAGGGCTTCTCTCAGTCCTTCGGCAGGCCGAGCACCCGCTCGCCGATGATGTTCCGCTGGATCTCGCTGGTCCCGCCCGCGATCGTGTACTGCCGCGCGCTGACGACACGGTTGTACCAGCGCGGCGCGTCGGGGACATCGGCGGTGGGCTGATTGACGAGCACGCGGGGCCCCAGCAGCTCCCCCGCGAAGTCCGCGATGCGCACCCCCAGCTCGGAGCCGAAGAGCTTGAGGATGGAGCCCTCGGGCCCGGGCGGCTCGCCGCGGAGCTGCCGGGTGAGGTTGCGGTAGCGCGTGTACTTCAGCGCGGCGGCGTCGATGACGAGCTGCGCCCAGCGCTGGCGCACCACCGGGCTCTCCCACGCGGGCGCCCCGTTCACGGCCAGCTCGCGCGCGAGGGCGCCCAGCCGCCGGACCTGATCGTCGTGGCCGCGCCCGCCGCCCGCCTTGCGCTCGTACATGAGGGTGGTCATGGCCACGCCCCAGCCCTGGTTGACCTTGCCCACGAGGTTTTCCTTGGGCACCGCCACGTCCACGAAGAACACCTCGTTGAAGTGCCGGTGGCCGTTCATGAGCACGAGCGGGCGCACCGTGATCCCGGGCGTCTTCATGTCCACCAGCAGATAGCTGATGCCTCGGTGCTTCGGCGCGGCCGGATCCGTTCGCACCAGGAGATAGATCCAGTCCGCGAACTGGGCGCCCGAGGTCCAGACCTTCTGGCCGTTGACGAGGAAGTGATCGCCCTTGTCGATCGCCCGCGTCTGCAGGCCGGCGAGATCCGAGCCCGCGCCGGGCTCGGAGAATCCCTGGCACCAGATGTCCTCGGCGGTGAGGATGCGCGGCACGAACCGCGCCTTCTGCGCCGGCGTCCCGCACTCGATGAGGGTGGGCCCGATCATGCCGATGCCGGAATAGCCCGGCAGCACCGGCGCCCGCACGCGAAAGCACTCCTCGTCGTAGATGAGCTGCTCCATCAAGGTGGCGCCGCGCCCGCCGTACTCCTTGGGCCAGGAGACGCCCACCCAGCCCGCCTTGCACATGGTGCGCTGCCAGGCCACGCGCTTCTCGAAAGTGGGGCGATCGGGCGCCACGCGCTCGTCGGTGGGATCGTCCACGCAGAGCTCGCGCGGCAGATTGGCGGCCAGCCAGCCGCGCAGCTCCTGGCGGAAGGCTTCCTGCTCCGGTGTGTTCTGGAAGTCCATCGCGCTCGATACTACCGCAGGTGCTCAGTCGCTTGCGAGGCGCTCGACGCGGGCGCCGGAGAGACGCAGGTAGTCGGCGGCAGCCATCACGATGGACACGTCGTTGCTCCCGGCATTGAAGGCGATCTCCTCGCGCGCCGCCAGCGCTTCGTCCACGAGGACCGGCAGGCCGAAGAGATTGCCGAAGGGCGGGACGGCGCCGGGGACGCAGCCGGTGAGGGCGAGCAGCTCCTCCGGGGTGGCGAAGCGCAGGGTGCGGGTGGAGAGGAGAGCGCGGACGCGGGCATTGTCCACCCGCCGGCTCCCCGGCAGCACCACCTGCACGGGCGCGTCGGCGGCGAGGAGCACGAGGGCCTTGGCGCCCGACTCGGGAGGCGTGCCGCGGACGCGCGCCGCTTCCGCGCTGGTGAAGACGGGCGCGTGCTCGAGGAGGCGGTAACGCGCCCCCTGCTCGCGGAGCCAGGCCTCCAGGCGCTCTGTCACCGGCGTCCGCATCCGCGGTAGTATAGACGCCCATCGCGGCCAACGGAGACTGCCCATGAAGATCACCCACGTCCAGACCCACGTGCTGCGCACCCCGGCGGGCAATCCCCTGGTGGTGGGGCTGCCCGCGCCCACCGACACGCGCGAGTTCGTCACCGTGGAGCTGGGCACCGATCAGGGTCTGACCGGGCTCGGCCTCACCTTCTTCGGCGGCGCGCTCACGCCGGCGCTGAAATCCGCGGTGGACACCCTCGCCGGGCTGACCATCGGCGAGGACCCCACCCAGACGGAGCTGATCGCGGCGAAGTGCCGTCGCGCCGCCAGCCACGCCGGGCCCGGCGGGATCTACACGCTCGCGCTGTCCGCCATCGACATCGCGTGCTGGGACCTCAAGGGCAAGGCGGTCGGGCAATCCGTGTGCGCGCTGCTGGGCGGGCTGCGCGACCGCGCGCCGACGTACGCCAGCGGCGCCCTCATGCGGCCGCATCCGGTGAAGTACCTGGCCGAGGCGGGCCCACGGCTGGTCAAGATGGGGTTCCGCCAGATGAAGATGCAGTGTGGGAGCGAGGCCACGGTGGCGGAATCCATCGAGCGCGTGCGCGTCATGCGCGAAAGCATCGGCCCCGATGTGGACCTCATGTGCGACATCAACCAGCTCTGGAGCGTGAACCAGGCCATCGAGATCGGCCACCGGATCGCGGACTACCACCTCTTCTGGCTAGAAGACCCGGTCGCCCACGACGACTTCCCGGGACTCGCCCGCGTGGCCGACAACCTCATCACGCCCATCGCCGCCGGCGAGTATCACTACGGCATCGTGCCCTTCCGTCACATGCTCGAGCACCGTTCCATCGACATCGTGATGATCGACCTCCTGCGGGCGGGCGGCATCACGCAGTGGATGAAGATTGCGGGCATGGCGGAAGCCTTCAACCTGCCGGTGGTCAGCCACCTCATCCCCGAGTTCCACGTCCACCTCATCGCTGCCATTCCCAACGGGCTCACGGTGGAGTACATGCCGTGGACGCTCGAGCTCTTCGAGGAGACACCCGCCATGGATGCGGGCCAGCTGATGGTGCCGCGCAAGCCGGGCTTCGGGCTCTCGTTCGACGCGGCCGCGATCAAGCGCTACAGGGTCGGCTGAGGCCGACACAAAGGAGACGAACGACATGGCTACCGAGAACAAGGTCGCGATCATCACCGGCGCGGGCAGCGGCATCGGCGAGGCCACCGCGCTGGCGCTTCTGGCCGAGGGCTATTCGGTGGCGCTGGCGGGACGCCGTAAGGACCAGCTCGAGCGGGTGGCGGCTTCCGCGGGACGGCGGGAGTGATCGGGCGCTGGTGGTGCCGACGGACGTCGCGGATCCAGGCTCGATGCGGAATCTCTTCGCGCGCACCAAGGAAGCGTTCGGGCGCCTGGACCTCCTCTTCAACAATGCCGGCATCGGCGCGCCCGCCATCCCCATGGAGGAGCTGACCTACGAGCAGTGGAAGGCGGTGGTGGACATCAACCTCACCGGCTCCTTCCTCTGCACCCAGGAAGCCATCAAGATCATGAAGGACCAGGACCCGCGCGGCGGCCGTATCATCAACAACGGCTCGATCTCGGCGCATGCCCCGCGGCCCAACTCGGTCGCTTACACCTCCACCAAGCACGCCATCACCGGGCTCACCAAGTCCACCTCGCTGGACGGCCGCAAGTACGACATCGCCTGCGGCCAGATCGACATCGGCAACGCGCTGACGCCGCTGGCGGCGCGCATGTCCAAGGGCGTGCCCCAGGCCAACGGCACCGTCGCGCCGGAGCCGCTCTTCGACGTGTCACACGTCGCCAACGCCATCGTCTCCATGGCCAAGCTGCCGCTGGATACCAACGTGCAGTTCATGACCATCATGGCGACGAAGATGCCCTTCGTCGGAGGGGATGATCGACTAAGCGCGGGGCTCGGCGGCCAGCTCCTTCGCGAGCGCGTCGGCGAGCCGCGCGTACTGCGCGCGGTGGTTGTAGAGCTGGGCGGACACGCGGATCACCCGGTGCGGCGCGCCGGGCCAGCGCATGATCGGCACCTCGATGCCCCAGCCCTCGAAGAGCCGGGGCTGAAGCGGGTCGGCCTGGCGCCAGGCGGGGTTCTTGAGCGGGCTCTCCGGAAGGCGCACGCTGGCGATGGAGCCGATCATCTCGTCCGGGCACGCCGGCGCCGTGCCCGCCGCGGCGCACAGGAGCCGACGCGCCTCCAGCGCCAGCGCACGATTGCGCGCCATCACCGCGGGCCAGCCGCCGGGTAGCAGCCCGCCCACATAGTCGATCGCCCTCGGCACCGTGAGCCAGCCGGTGGGGTCGCTGGTTCCCGTCCAGTCGAACTCGAGGCGGAAGCGCGTCCGCCCCGGACGCTCGCCGGTGGCGCCGTGGCTGATGGTGAGCGGATGGACCTCGGGCTGGCGGTCGCGGCGCGCCCAGAGGAAGGCCGAGCCCTTCGGCGCGCAGAGCCACTTGTGGCAGTTGCCGCTGTAGTAAGCGGCGCCCAGCCGGGTGAGATCGAGCGGCACCATGCCCGGCCCATGCGCGCCGTCCACCAGCGTGTCGATCCCCCGCGCGGCCAGCGCCTCGACCATTCTCTCGATGGGCAGGATGAGCGCGGTGGGGCTCGTGATGTGGTCGAGCAGCGCCAGCCGCGTGCGCGGCGTCACCTTGGCGAGGACGATCTCCACGACCTCGTCGGGGGAAGACACCGGAAACGGGATGGTCGCCACCACGACGCGCGCCCCCGTCCGCCGGGCCACGAAGTCGAGCGTGTTCTTGCAGGCGCCATAGGCGTGATCGGTGGTGAGGAGCTCGTCGCCCGTCGCGAAGGGGAGCGAGCGGAGCACCGCGTTCACCCCGCTGGTGGCGTTGGAGACGAAGGCCAGATCGTCGGGATCGGCCCCCACGAAGGCACCCAGCGCGCGCCGCGCGACCTCCAGACGCGCATCCAGCTCGCGGCCGAGGAAGCGCACCGGCTCCGCTTCCAGCTCGGCGCGGAGCGCGGCCTGATGGCGCAGCACCTCGGCAGGGCAGGCGCCGTACGAGCCGTGGTTGAGGAAGGCGACGGCGGGGTCGAGCGGCCAGAGCGCCGCGAGGTCCGGCGGGGTGGTCACGGCCGGGCCCGGCTCAGAGCGGCTTGACGTCGACGGCCTGGCCCGACGCGGCGCTCTTCGTCACCGCGTCGGTGAACTCCATGTAGCGGACGCCGTCCTCGAAGGTGGTGTGGGTGATCTTCTCTCGCCCGCGGATGGCGTTGATGAACTCCTCCTCCACCCGCCAGCCGATCCGCTTCTCCTTCGCGATCGGGATCTCCTTCAGCGCGCTCTCGCCCTTGCGCGCGCCCGACAGCCGCTTGGCGTCCGCCTCGAGACGAATCGTCCCCTCGGTGCCGAAGATCCACACCTCGGGCGGCGGGGCCAGCGCGGTCACGGAGCTGAAGCGCAGGTGAGCGGTCGCGCCATTGCCGAGCTCGGTGAGGATGTCGGCGTGATCAGGCACCTTCACGTCGTGCATCTTGCCGTCGGCGTCTTTTCTCCTGGGCACGGTCACGCGGGTGAAGGCGGTGAGCCGCTTCGCGTGCCCCAGCCAGCGCGACATGGCCTCGTACCAGATCCCCATGTTGAGAATGTTGTGGCCGGAGAGCGAGAGGTCCTGGCGCCAGTGGAGCGGGGCCGCCGGGTCCACGAACTTTCCCTGCCCCGCCTGGAGCTCGACCGCCACCACCTCGCCGACGAACCCGTCGGCGATCAGCGCCTTCAGCGTCGGGTCGGTCTCGAGCGTATGCGGCGCCGGCACCAGCTGGGCCACCAGGTTCGGCGCCTTGCGCGAGGCCTCGAGCATGCGGCGCCCCTCCGCCGCGTTCATGGCCATGCGCGCCTCGCAGAGCACGTGCTTGCCCGCCGCCAGCGCGGCCAGCGTCAGCTCGCAGTGCATGTAGGGCCAGGTGCCGATGCAGATGGCGTCCACGTCGGGCGAGGCGATCAGCTCGCGCCAGCCGCCGTACACCTTGGGGATGTCGAACTCCTTGGCCACGCGGTCGCCGGACTCGACGCTGCGGTTGGCCACCCCCATGAGGACCACGCCGGGCTGGGCCCGGAGCTTGGGGATGTGATGGAGACGGGTATTGGCGCCGGCACCGACGAACCCTACGCGGATGGCCTGTTCGCTCATGCGCGACATGATAGCATCGCTCCGCCATGGAAGATCGCCACGGCCGAGGGCCGCTTCACCGCGGACGTGGCGGGCCCGGCCGGCGCGCCGCTGGTGCTGCTGCTGCACGGGTTCCCCCAGTCGCGGCACTCCTGGCGCGAGCAGGTGCCCGCGCTCGCCGCCGCGCGCTATCGCGTCATTGCGCCGGATCAGCGCGGCTACTCGCCCGGCGTGCGGCCGGATCCCGCCGCGGGCCTTGCCGCCTACAGCGTGGATCGGCTCATCGCGGACGTGCTCGATCTCGCCGCCGCCGAGGGGCATGGCGCGAAGCCCTTCCACCTGGTCGGCCACGACTGGGGCGGTCATGTCTCGTGGGCGGTGGCGCACCGGCATCCCGAGCGTGTGGCATCCCTGACCATCCTGTCGCGGCCCCATCCGGCCGCCTTTCGCCGCGCCTTTCGCGAGAACGCGGACAATCAGCAGCATCGCTCCCGTCACCACAAGATCTTCCACGACCCCGCCACCGCGGACCTCTTGCTCGAGGACGGAGGCCGGCGCTTCAAGCGCAACCTCGCGAATCAGGGCGTGGGCGAGGCGGCGATCGAGGAGTACTACTCGGTGCTGGGCGAGCGCCCGGCGCTCGAGTCGGCGCTGGCCTGGTATCGCGCGGCGGGCGCGCTCACAGGCACCGAGGTGGGCTCAATCACGGTGCCCACCCTGTATATCTGGGGCGACGCGGACGCCACCGTTGGCCCGAGCGCGGCTCAATGGACGGCGGAGCACGTGACGGGACCGTATCGCTTCGAGACGGTGCCCGAGGCCGGCCACTTCCTGACGGATCAGGCACCCGCCGCGATCACGCGGCTGCTCCTCGAGCATCTGACCGCCCACCGCTGAGCTAGCGCCGCGCGCGGTCCTCGATCTCGAGGATCGCGGGCAGCGACGCGAATCCCGCCTGCAGGCCGGGATCTCGAGTCCGCGCGCGGAGATCAGATATGGTGGCCAAGGCCGCGCGATCCGCGGCCCGCGCCTCCTCCGCCCGGCCGCATGCCGCGTGGAGGCGCGCGAGGGCGGCATGGCTCTGCCAGATCAGCCGAGGCTGGCCGATGGCCTCCACGATGGCGAGCGCGCGACGGAGCGCATCCTCCGCCTCGCCCCAGGCGCGCCGTGCCACCGCGCTCTCGCCTTTGATCCGCCACGCCCAGCCCTCGTACTTGGGCGAGCTCCCCGGCGGCGCCGTCTCGAGGCTCTGCGCGGCGAAGCGCCGGGCGGCGTCGGCGTCATCCCGCAGCAGAGCGAGCTGGCCCAGGCTCGCGTAGCAGTGCGTCCCATAGCGCCACGTCATCCAGCGGGACGGTGGCGGATGCTTGACGGTGTGGAGCGACTCGTCCAGGGCCTGGGCGGCGCTCGCGAGATCTCCCCGAGCCATGAAGGCGTCGGCCTCGTTGTTGCGGATGAAGGCCCGCCGCTCCGCCCCGCTGCCGTGGCCGGCGCGGGAGGAGCGTCCGGTGACCTCGTAGGACTGCTCGGACAGCGCGATGCCCGCGTCGAAGTCGCCGCAGTCGAGCCGGAGGAACCCGAGCGTATTGAGGAAGCGCGGGATCAACGCCTCGTCGCCGACTTTCTCGGCCAGGGCGAGGCCTTCGACCAGCGTGGCGAGCGCCCGATCGTACTCCCCCATCTCGTGGCAGGCCAGCCCCTGGTTCCATAGGCAGCGGATGAGGGGAATGACGAGGCGATGCTCCCGGGCGAGCCGGACGCCTTCTTCGCCGAACGCCAGACTCTCGCGATACTGCCCCTTCCAGGTGCGGTTGGCCGCCATGAGTTGCAGCACGAGCGCCTGGCGGTTTGCGTCATCCATGGTCCGCCCGATCTGCAGGGCGCGGGCGAGGTCGACTTGGGCCACCTCGAGCCGACCATTGAGCGCGTTCAGATAGCCTCGAGTGTAGAGTCCCCCTCCCAGCGGGCCCTGCGCCCCCACGGTCTCCGCGATCTCGATCGCGTTCCGCGCGCGCTCGTGAGCCGCGGGGAAGTCCTCGAGCCACTGGAACGCAATGGCCACTTGCACGAGCGCGTCCGCCTCCGCGGGACGATCCTGGACGCGCCGCGCGAGGGCGACGAGCTGCTCGGCCTCCTCGCGCGAGCGGACGAACTCGCCGAGTCCGAACAAGAGGTCGGCTCGCGCGCGGTGGATGGCGATGAGGGTGGCCGCGGGCACCCGATCCGCCAGCCGGCCCGCCGCCACCAGGGCCTCGGCGTAGTAGGCCACCGCCTGGCGGAGGCCGAAGGCCTGGGTGGCTTTCTCGGCCGCCTTGACGAGATAGTCCAGCGCGCGCGGCCAGTCCTCGGCCTTCGAGAAATGGTGGGCGAGCATTTCGTAGTGCTCGGGCAGCCGGTCTGCGTACAGCTCCTCGATGGCCCGGCCCACGAGGGCATGCAGCTCCCGGCGCCGCTGGACGAGGAGGGAGTCGTAGGCCACGTCCTGGGTGAGCGCGTGCTTGAACATGTAGGCCAGCTCGGGATAGAGCCGGCGCTCGAAGATGAGCTCGAGCGCGGTGAGCTCCCGGAGGAAGTCGTCACTGCGCTCCCGGATCTCCGCGAGGCGCTCCACCAGACGCCGCGTGAACTCACGGCCGATCACCGCGGCGAGCTGGAGCGTTCGCTTGGGGGCCTCGGCGAGGCGGTCGATGCGGGCGGCGATCACGTCCTGGATCGAGCCCGGAACGGCCAGTGCGGTCAGGGGTTGCGTCAGAGCGAAGCGACCTTCCACGCGGCGGATCGCCCCGCTCTCCTCCAGCGACTTCACCAGCTCCTCGACGTAGAACGGGTTGCCCTCGGCCTTGGCGCCGATCACCGACCGCAGCGCGTCGGGCAGAACGTCGGCGGCGAGGACAGCGGCGGCCATGCGCGCGCTGTCGTCCGCCGAGAGCGCGGCGGGCACCACCCGGGTAAAGTAGCTCCGCTCGCCGAAGGGATTCGCGTAGCCCGGCCGGTAGGTGAAAATGAGGAGGACCCGCCGGGCCGGGATGCTGTCCATCAACGTCGCCAGGAACTGCTCACTGGCGGTGTCGATCCAGTGCAGGTCTTCGATCACGAGCACCTGCGGCCGGCGCTCGGCGGCGCGGACGAGCAACCGCCGTACCGCGTCGAAGGTCTCGTTGCGCCGCTGGCGCGGACTCATGGCTCGCACCTCCGCGTCGCCTGGGTCCACCGACAAGAGCGCGCGCAGATACGGCGTGATGGGCGCCGGGTCCTCGCCCGTCAGCGCCACGCCGCTCTCGATCTTCGCGCCGATGGCCGCCTCGTCATCCGTATCCTCGATGCCGAACCCGCGCCGCACCAGATCGATGAGGGGATGGAAAGTCATGGCGCCGCCGAAGGAAAGGCAATGCCCTTCCTGCCACGTCGCGTGGTCGCTCACCCGCCGCCTCAGCTCGAGGAGGAGCCGCGACTTCCCGATACCCGCGTCGCCGACGAGGAATACGGCCTGGCCCTGGCCGGCGCGAGCTCGCTCGAAGGCGTCGAGGAGCAAGCTCAGCTCGCGCTCCCGGCCGACGAACGGGGTGAGACCCCGCTCCGATTCGACCTCGAGCCGCGTGCGCGTCTCATGCTCGGCGATGATCTCCCACGCGCTCACCGGCTCGGCCTTGCCCTTGAGGTGGACCTCGCCGATTCGCCGGGTCTCGAAGTAGCCGTGGACCAGGCGGTGGGTGGCCTCGGAGATGGTTATCCGCCCCGGCTCTCCCGTCTGCTGGAGCCGCGCCGCCACATTGGTGGTGTCGCCCACCGCCGTATAGTCCATGCGGAGGTCGCCGCCGATGCTGCCCACCACCACCAGCCTGTATTGAGGCCTTGCCGGGCCCGGAACGTGATGCCGCGGGGAGCGAGCTCTTGCTGGAATCCCGCGAGGGCGCGCTCGATGCCCAGCGCGGCGCGCACCGCCCGGCGCGCGTGGTCCTCGTGCGCGATGGGCGCGCCGAACAGCGCCATGATGCCGTCGCCCAGGAACTGATTGACCGTACCCTCGTTCCGGTGCACCTCGGCGAGCATGAGCTCGAAGGCACGGCTCATGAGCCCGTGGACGTCCTCGGGATCCAGGCGCTCGGACAGCGACGTGAAGCCCGACACGTCCACGAACAGCACCGTCACCTGCTTGCGCTCGCCCTGGAGCGCGCTCGCGCTGGTGAGGATCTTCTCGGCGAGATGCTTGGGGGTATAGGCGCGAGGCGACACGGCTCCCTCGAGCGAGGCGCCGCACTGATGGCAGAAGCGATTGTCGGGCGGGTTGGGCGCCCGGCAGGCGGGGCAGCGCGTCTCGAGGGGCGCGCCGCACCCGCCGCAGAAGCGTACGCCCGCTGGATTATCCTGGGCGCAGCCCGGGCAAATCAATTCACTCAGCTACGGTACGAAGGATCGGTACGGTCGAGCCGCCGCAGCAGCCCCGGCCAGACCAGCGCGCCCTGCCCGCCGCGCGGCCGCTGGGCCGTGGCCACCCGGGCATACCCCTCGTCCATGACTTGCTTGGGCACCGGGATCAGCTCCCCGCCGCCCGATTGCGCCCGCACCTGGATGGCGCAGGAGGCCTCGAGGTAGTACATCGCGACGAAGGCGTCGGCCACTGTCTCGCCCACGGTGAGGAGGCCGTGGTTGCGCAGGATGAGCGAGGAGTTGTCGCCGAGATCCTTCGCGAGGCGCGGCTTCTCGTCGTCGTTCAGCGCGGGCCCCTCGAAGTCGTGATAGCCGAGGGTCTTGAGCACGAACATCGAGTGCTGCGAGATGGGCAGGAGGCCGGCGCGCTGCGCGGACACCGCCACCCCGTTCAGCGTATGGGTGTGGAGCACGCACTTGGCGTCGTGGCGCACGGCATGGATGGCGCTGTGGATCACGAAGCCCGCCTGGTTCACCGGGTACTCGGAGCCGTCCAGCTTCTGACCCTCCTGGTCGATCTTCACCAGGCTGGAGGCGGTGATCTCGTCGAAGAAGACGCCATAGGGATTGATGAGGAACTGGTCCTCGGTATCCGGGACCCGCGCCGAGATGTGGGTGAAGACGAGATCCTCCCAGCCGTAGCGGGAGACGAGACGGTAGGCGGCGGCGAGGTCCACGCGCACCGCCCATTCCTCGGGAGACACCTTGCCCTGCAGCGACGGAAACTCGAGCGCGGATGCCGGACATGGGACGGTCCTTTTCTCTAGCGAAGGTTGTAGAGTCGCGCCACGTTGTCGTGGGTGATCTTGCGGCGCACGCTGTCGGAGAAGCCTGCGAGGTTCTTGCCGAGGATGGTGTGCGAGTTCGGCCACAGGCAGTCGGGGTGCGGGTAGTCCGCGCCCCAGATGATGTTGTCCTCGCCGATAAGCGGCACGATGGGCTCGAGGTACTGGTCCTGCTGATACGTGACGAAGCCCTGGCGCCGGAAGTAGTCGCTGGGCTTGAGCTTGAAGCCGAGCGCGCGGGCGCGATCCTCATACTCGGTGTCGAGCCGGTCGAACACGTACGGCAGCCAGGTCACGCCGGACTCGCCGAGCACGAACTTGAAGTTCGGATACTCCTCGCAGGCGCCGGAGGCGATGATGGACACCAGCACCTCCATGGTGTCGAGCTGGAACAGGGCGGAGCGCACCAGCCGCCACTGCACCATGTAGTCCTTCTCCATCTGCGGATTGTCCGGCGTGCGGAGGCCCTTGAAGCCGGTGGAGTGGAAGGAGATGGGGAAGTCGCACTCCGCCGCCGCTTCCCACAGCGCGTACCAGTCGCGGTGATAGATGGGCAGCGCCATCCGCTTGAAGGCGAGATCGCCGCCGCGCAGGCCCAGCTTGGCGCAGCGCCGGACCTCGGCGGCCGCGTCCTTGGGATCGTTGTTGGGGATGATGGCGAGCGGGAACACCCGGTTCGGATCGCTCGCCTTGGCGAAGTCGGCCGCCCACGTGTTGTAGATCGAGTTCGCCCACGCGCGCTGCGCGCCGTCGGCGATCAGGTCGTTGATCATCAGGCAGCCGTAGATGATCTCCTTGTCGAGGCCGTCGCGATCGAGATCGGCCAGGCGCAGCTCCGGGGTGGTCGGGCGCGGCCGGGCCCCGCGCGTGTAGTTCCACTCGAAGCCCGCGTCCTTCATCTCGTCGATGTGGGCGAAGACGCCCTTGGTGTACGGGAGGAAGCCCGGCCCCACCCCGTTCCACATGCCCCGGTCCACCGCGTCCACGAACCAGTGGCAGCCGTCCTCGAGCTCCTCCACCCGCGGGACCAGGAGCTTCCACTTGGCCGGGGCCTGGGACGACCAGAGGTCGGGCGGGCAGTAGGTCAGGTCGATGTGGTTGTCGCCCGAGATGAGCCGGTCGGTCATGACGCGCTCCTTTGCGGGACGAAGGACAAGGGGGCTACGGATCGGTTCCCGGCATCATATCAGATCTGACCCTCCCAGGAAGCGGACGCCACGGCCTTCCAGCGGGCGCGGATCCGCTCGCGCTCGGCCTCGGGCAGCCGGCCGTCACCCAGCAGTGCCGCGTTCTGCCGCCAGCGATCGGGCTTGGTGGTGCCGACGATGGCGGTGTGCACGCCCGGCACGCCGAGGGTGAAGCGCAGCGCCGTCTTCACCGCGGCGTCGCCCTTCCCCGGGAGAAAGGGATAGTCCAGCTTCCGGAGGCGCTCCCAGTACTCCTGGTAATAGGCTTCCGCGGGCTTTCGCGCATAGCGCCAGGCCACGTTGGCCAGCGGTCGCTTGGCGATGACGCCCAGCCCCGCCGCGCGCGCCGCCGGCAGGGTCAGCTCGATCGCCTCCTGATCCGCGATGCTCACCGAGGTCTGCAGCGTGTCGAAGCGGCCGGACTCCACCGCCCAGCGCGCGGCCTCGCCGTCGCCGCTATAGCCGATGTAACGGGTCCACCCGCGGCTCCGCGCTGACTCCAGGGCGGTGATGGCGTCACCGCGCTGGAGCACCTCCAGCCCGCACGAGTGGAGCTGGATGAGATCGAGATGGTCGGTGGCGAGCCGGCTCAGGCTGCGCTCGATGCTGCGCAGGAGCGCCCCGGGCCGCCAGTCCGACCGCGCCTCCGCGCGCGCGTGGCCACACTTGCTGAAGAGGTAGACTTCCCGCCGCCGCCCCCCGAGCGCCTTGCCGATCAGCTCCTCGCTGTCCTCGTAACATTCGGCGGTGTCGATCACGTTGAGCCCCGCGTCGAGCGCGCCGCCGAGGAGCCGCGCCACCGTCTTCGCGCTCACGCGCTGGTACCCGATCTCCGAGCCGCCGAAGCCCAGCACGCTCACGTCCATGTCCGTCTTGCCCATGCGCCGCCGTTCCATCGTGCGTGAAGTCCTCCGTGCTATGATCCGTCGCCGTGAGCCCCGAGCGTGTCGAGGTCGGCGTGCTGCTGCCCACGCGCGACGCGGTGATGTCGGGCCGCTTCGAGACCGCGCCGCTCCTCGCCATGGCGGAGCAGGTGGAGGCGGCGGGGTACGACTCGATCTGGGTGGGCGATTCGTTGCTCGCGCGCCCGCGCTTCGAGCCCCTCACCCTCCTCGCCGCGGTCGCCGCCCGCACACGCCGCGCCCGACTCGGCACCGCCGTCCTCCTGCCCGCCCTCCGCCATCCGCTCGTGCTCGCGCATCTGGTGGCCACGGTAGATCGCCTCGCCGAGGGTCGCCTCCGGCTCGGCGTGGGCATCGCGCCCGACTCCCCGGCGGTGCGACGCGAGTTCGAGGCGGCGGGCGTGCCCTTCAAGCAGCGCGTCGGCCGCCTCGAGGAGACTCTGGCGATCTGCCGGCGGCTCTGGGCCGACGAGGGCGGCGAGCGCGGCGTGACGGTGGCGGGACGCTACTGGAGTCTCGAGGGCGCGCGCCTCCTCCCCACCCCGCATCTGCCCGGCGGCCCGCCCATCTGGATGGGCGGCGAGGTGGAAGCGGCCACGCGCCGGGCCGGCCGCCTGGCCGATGCCTGGCTCCCCAACAGCGTCACGCCCGAGGCCTGGGCCGAGGGCTGGGCGCGCGTGCGGGAGACCGCGCGCGCGGAGCGCGGACGCGCCGAGGCGATCACCCCCGCGCTGTACACCACCATCAATGTGGGGCGCGACACGCGGAGCGCCGAGGTCGAGCTGCGGCAATTCGTGGAGACCTACTACGCGGCGCCGTACGAGACCATCGCCCGCATCCAGGGCTTCCACGCGGGCGATGCCGCGAGCTGTCTCGAGCGTCTCCAGGGTTTCATCCGGGCCGGCGTGCGGCACATCGTCCTCCGTTTCGGCGGCGGTGACCAGGCCACCCAGCTCGAGCGCGCCACGCGCGAGATCTTGCCGCGGCTCCGGGGCTGATCTTGCACCCATCCCGCGCGCCACGCTAGAGTGGCTCCAGGAGGATCACCCCATGGCCCAGACCCTCGAGCAGTTCGCCGCCGCCTGCCGCCGCGTGCTGGAATCCGATCCCGGCCCGGAGGGACGGAAGAAGGTATGCGCCCTCGTCCAGGACATGCTCAAGGACAAGGCCTTCACCGACGCGCATCTGAGCGACGAGACGCCCGAGCGGAAGATCCTCTACGAAGATCCCAAGCTCGGCTTCTGCATCCTCGCCCACGTCTACAAGGGCGCCAAGGAGAGCAACCCCCACGACCATGGCTCGACCTGGGCCATCTATGGCCAGGCCGACGGCTCCACCGTGATGAGCGACTGGGAGGTGCTCCAGCCCGCCACCGCGACCGTGCCCGGCAAGGTGCGCCGCGCCCGGAGCTATACGCTCGAGCCCGGCATGGCGAAGGTCTACAACGAGGGCGACGTGCACTCGCCACGCCGCGAGGGACCCACCCGGCTCATCCGCATCGAGGGCCAGAACACGGACCGCATCAAGCGCTTCGCCTTCGAGAAGGCGTGAGCCGCCGGCGGTGGTCAAGAGCCTCTCGCTGCTGACGCGCAAGGCGGGGATGACCCACGAGCAGTTCGTCAAGCACTGGGTGGAGGTGCACGCTCCCCTCGCCCATGCCGTGCCCGGCCTCCGGCGCTACGTGCAGTCCCATATCCTGGAGGAGCGCCGGCGGCCCGACATCCCCGCCACCGAGGTGGAGGTGGACGGCATCGCCGAGCTCTGGTTCGACGACGCGGACGCCCTCGCGCGCGGCTTCGCCTCGGCGGAAGGGAAGGCGCTGCACGCCGACGGCGCGCTCTTCATCGGGCGGATCAAGAGCTACACGACGGAAGAGCGCGTCATCATCGGCTGAAGACTCTCCGCTAGGAGCGCAGCGGACCAGCCAGCGGGTGCAGCACGTCGATCGCCCAGCCCAGTTCCAGGCGCTCGCCCAGCCAGTCCGGGTGGGCCGTCGCGCGCCGATGCGAAGGCCCTCGGCGTCGTGACGCGCCCGGAGGATCGCGACAGAGTCTCCGGGGCCTGCAGCGGAGGGCGGCACCTCAGGGAGCGGGCGGCCGTCGGGTCGCCGGAACTGGAGCGTCCCGTCAGGCCCGCGCGCGACCTGGTAGCCCTCCTCGTGCACCGCGCGGTGATGCCGGCGGCAGAGCAGCGCGAGATTCGAGAGCTTCGTCGGGCCGCCCTGCGCCCAGTGGTGGAGATGATGGGCCTGAACGACCCGCACGCCGCACCCGGGAAAGCGGCAGGTCCGGTCTCGATGCAGGAGCGCGCGGCGCAAGGCGGGCGGAATGGTCCGGGTCCGCGCTCCGATCTCCACGACACGCCCCCCTTGGTCGTGGCGCACGACTACCCGGCTCGCGTCACACGCCAGGCGGCGGGACGTTCCCGCGGGAACGTGGGCGCCGTCCTCGAGAGCGGACTGGCCCGGCTGATCCGGATCGGCCAGCACCGCGGCGTCGACATGGACGACCACTTGGTAGCGCTCCCCCGGCGCGCCCGGATCGAGGGCGTGGTGCAGCGCCGACTCCGCCACCAGCGCTAGCGCGTCCGCCTGCTGCTGGGCCACCGTCGGACGCTTCTCCACCGGCTCTGCCGGCTCCGCCGCTCTACCGCGCCGGCGTGCGGTTCCCGCTGGGCCTTCTGATAGAGCACCTCGCGCCCCGCCTCCAGGGCACGCCGCAGGAGTGCTCCCGCCTCCGGCGTGAGCCGGCCCCGCACCACCACCATGCCGTCTTCGTCATCGTAGACCTGGAGCCCCCGGCCTTCGTGGTGCCGGGCGGCCTTCCGCGCCTCGGCCCGGCGATCCACTTGCCGCCAACTCTGCACGATGCGCTCGACATGCTCGGCCGTGCCCGCCCGCCCGACGGCAAGCAGCCGAGCTTCGGTCTCCGGCGTGGCGACGCGAGTGAGCGCACGGACCTTGGAATAGGACAGCTCCCCGCGGGCCAGGGCCTCGGTCAGCCGGGGCAGCGTCCCGAGGGCGCGCGCGACACGGACCCGCTCCCGAGCCGCGCCCTTGTCCAAGCCCTACCCGCCAGCCGAGCCACTCGGCGCAGGAGGGGAAGCCCGTGTTCCACCCGCCCCGCGCGTCGAACTCGCGGATCAGGGCCAGCAGGCGCGCGGTGGCGGCATCGAGGTGCGCGGACAGCTCCGCGATCTCGTCGCCGAGCCGCTCCAGCTCGGCGGTGGGTGGGGGCGTGGCCAGCACGGCGGATGTTTGGGATCCCATGGCGAGTCCTCCCTCTGCTTGGACGACTCTACACCCTGGTTTTCGCGACTCCGGAACGCGCACGGAGCGAGCGATCAGTCGGCGTCAAATGATTTTCGGTCGCCACCCGGCTGAACGCGTTCCGATGGGCCCGGGCGGAGCGCTGAGCCCGCACGTCACGAAGGCCGTCGCCGCGCGGGGAATTCACCCGCCAGGAGTGTCAAGCCGAAAAACTCGTCAGGACCGGAGAGGTGCTCGCCCGGGCTCACCCGTGAAACGTCCGCCGCCCCTCGTCGCGGTTCCAGAGCCGGATGAGATGGCGCCGGCTCTCTGGCGTGCCGCCGTCCGTGAACGGCGTGCGGGCATGCGCGAAGCGGCGGTTGTCGAGATACTGGAGCTGACCGCGCGCGATGGTCAGCTCGATCCAGCGCTCCTCCGACTCCACCATCGAGCGCATCGCGTCCAGCGCTTCGAGGCCCTCCGCGTCCACGGGCTTCCCCGCCAGCGACGCGCCGGTCTCGATGAGCACCCGGTTGTAGCGGCAGACCACGCCGCGCGGATCGTCGGCGAACACGGGCTGCCAGTCCACCTTGTCGTCGTCGGGCGCATGCTCGGCCTGGCGGTCCCAGGGGAAGGGCTGGTAGAGGCGCTTCCGCAGACCGGGCGCGGTGCCCTGCAGGGTCGAATGCGCGTCGGTCAGGCTGACGAAGCGGCTCACGCCGCCCTCGGCCGCCGTGTTCAGGCAGAGGAGGCCGACGTACTCCGGCGGCAGGTCGAGCCAGGGGGCGTCCGTGTGGAACTGCAGCTCGAGGTTGGTGACCGAGCGTCGCACGCCGTACTCGAGCTTCTTGCCGGTGTCGCGGACGTCGTAGAGCATGGTCCCGTCCCATTTCTGGGCGACGAGCCGGCCCAGGAGCGACCCCAGCACCCAGCCGAGCGCGCGGTTCTCCTCCTCCGAGAACCGCTCCACGGGCACGCGGTCGAGCACGGCCAGGCCGACGGGACCGCGGAGACGGTCACCCACCTCCGCCATGACCTCGCGACAGCACGCCAGGCCCGACGGCGGCGGAGAGAGCAGAAGCGTGGGCAGCGGATCGCGCCGGAGGCCCTCGACGAAGGCCTCCAGCTCGGCCACGGCCGGCCCCGGCAGCGGGACCAGCCAGTCCACCGCAGTGAGCCGGCTCACGCGCAGGCGACCGTGTAGGCGTCCGCGGTGCCCTCGGGCAGGGGGTACTCCTGCCACTTCGCTCCGCCGTCCTGGGTGCCGAAGACCTGCCCGCAGCGCGACACGCAGTAGATCTGCTCGGGGTCCTTGGCGTGCAGCGCCACGCTCATCATGGTGGCCCGCGCCTTCACCCCGCGGTCGACGCGCTTCCACGAGCCGCCGAGGTCGTCGCTCCGATAGAGCGAGCCGTCCTCGCTGCGCGCGGCGGGGCTGAGACAGGTGAAGAGCGTATTGGGATTGTGCGGGGACACGCAGACGTCGCGCGAGTAGGTGAGCGGGGAGAAGCGCCCGATCTCCATGTCCTCCCAGGTGGCGCCGCGGTCCGCGCTGCGGAACATGCCCATGCGCGCGGCGAGGAATACCGTGCCGGGCGCCGCGCTGGAGACGCAGAGGGCGTGCGAGTCCATCATGCCCTCGATCTCGGTGTCGCTCACGATGCGGCTCTTGAGGTGGGGCCGGTCGGCCAGCTTGATCAGGGGCTGGCTCACGTCCTCCCAGGTCTCCCCGCCGTCGCGCGAGCGCATGACGCCGTCCACCTCGAGCCCGGCATAGAGCTCGCGCGGATTGCTCGGGTCGGCGGTCATCCGGGTCACCCGGCAGTCGAAGCTCATCTTCACGTGACCGGCCGCCTTGAGCCCGAGCTTCCGCCAGGTGTCGCCGCCGTTCTCGCTCTTGTAGACGGCCGCGGGCGAGGTGCCCGCGTACATCACCCGCGGGTCGCGCGGATCGAAGAGGAAGGACCAGACCTCCTTGGCCCCATCGGGGAACGGGATGGCCGTCCACTTGTCCCCGCCGTCCGTGCTGCGATACGGCCCTTCCTGCGTGCCCGCGTACACCACCTGGGCATCGCCTGGGTGCACCGCGATGGCGTGGATCTCGGCATCGGCCGGCAGCCCGCCGGCCAGCTTCTGCCAGCGGTCGTCTCCGAGCGCGCGGCGGAAGAGCCCGCCCTGTGCCGTCGCCGAGCCACCGAATCCCCGCGCCGCCCCCGCATAGATCTTGGTGACCATGTCGGCCTCCTGGCCTGGATTGGCTTCGACTCTATCCCTTGTCCATGACTTCGCGCACCTTCTCGACCGGCACCGCGATCTTCACCCCGGCCCGCTCCTCCTGCAACAGCATGGCCACCCGCGAGTCGCGCCCGGCCCAGCCGCGGTTCATGGCCTCCGTCAGCTCTTCCAGCGCCAGGTTGGCGATGCGCATGGGCACGCCGAACTCACGGCCCACCGCGGTGGCCAGCGAGACGTCCTTGTGCGCGAGCTTGAGCGCGAAGGACGGCGGCTCGAAGGTGCCGGGCAGGAACTGATCGGCGAGACCGTCGAAGGTGCGCCGGCGGCCCTGGGCGCCCTGGCGCACCGCCTGCCAGAGCGTGAGGGGATCCACGCCCGCCTTGACGCCCATGGTGAAGACTTCCGCCAGCGCCGTCTGGATGGCATAGCCCGCGCAGTTGTGCACGAGCTTGGCCACCGAGCCCGCGCCGATGGGTCCGACGTAGTAAGCCTGATCGCCGATGGCGTCGAGCACCGGCTTGAACTTGTCGAACACCGCGCGCTCGCCACCCACCCACAGCGCGAGCTTACGGGTCTTCGCGCCCTTCGGCCCTCCGCTCACCGGGGCGTCGAGCACGTGGAAGCCCTTCTCCGCGAACGTGGCATGGAGCCGCCGGACCAGGCCCGGGGAGTTGGTGCTGAGGTCGAAGAAGGCCGCGCCCCGATTCATGCCGCTGATGAGCCCATCCGCGCCCAGCGCCACCGCTTCCACCTCGGGCGGGCCGGGGAGCGAGGTGAAGATCACCTCCGCGTCCTTGGCGACCTCCCGGGGCGTGGCGGCCCAGATGGCGCCCGCGGCCAGATGCGGGGCCGCCGCGTCTTTCCTGACGTCGTTGACGATGAGCGCATGCCCCGCTGCCTGCAGATTGGACGCCATGAAGGCGCCCATGGTGCCGACTCCGATGAACCCGATCTTCATGCCGGCTTCTCCTCGAAGACCTGCTTGGCGATCTTGGCGGCGGACATCGCGCTGGGCCAGCCGGCATAGAACGCCAGATGGGTGATCAGCTCGCCGATCTCCTCCTTGGTCACGCCGTTGGCGAGGGCGCGCGCGGTGTGGCCCTTGAGCTGATCGGGCCGGTAGAGCGCCACCAGAGCGGCCACCGTGATCAGGCTGCGATCCCGCTTGGACAGGCCGGGGCGCTCCCAGATGTCTCCGTACACGAGCGACTCGGTGAGCTCGATGACCCGAGGGATCACCCCGCGGACCTCGTTGCGGGTGGCGAGCGTGGCGGGCGAGGTCGAGGACGGCGTGGCCATGGCTCCTCCTTGAACGTCGGGTAACAACGGGTAGAATCCTCGCACGAGAAAGGAGAGTTGACCATGCCCATCGCGCCCTACCGGATTCACGCCGTTCGCTACGCCCACCGCAAGTGCACGACCTCGGAGGCGTTCTACGGCGACCACCACAACGGCCCCATGACCATGGACTACTTCGTGTGGGCCCTCACCAACGGCAGCGAGACGGTGGTAGTGGACCTCGGTTTCACCGAGCCGGTCGGCACCGCGCGCGGGCGCCAGTTCCTCCGCCCCATCGACCGGGGCCTCGCCGAGGTCGGCGTGGATTGCCGGAAGGTCCAGCACGTGGTGCTCAGCCACTTCCACTACGATCACGTGGGCAACTATGCTCTCTTCCCCAACGCCACCTTCTACGTCCAGGACGCGGAGATGGCGTTCTACACCGGGCGGAACGTCTCGCTCGGCGCCTTTCGCCGCTCCGTCGAGGTGGAGGACATCTGCGCCCTCATCCGGCTGAACTACGAGGGAAGGCTGGTGTTCGTGGACGGCGAGCGTGAAGTGGTGCCCGGGGTGAGTGTGCACAAGGTGGGCGGACATACGGCCGGCATGCAGATCGTCACGGTGGCGCACGCCAAGGGGCGCGCGGTGGTGGCCTCGGACGCCTCGCACTATTACCGCAATTTCGAGGAGCGAATTCCCTTCAATACCCTGCACGACCTGCCCGGGATGTACCGCGCCTTCGATCGCATCGGCGAGCTGGCGTCGAGCCCGGACCTGGTGATCCCGGGCCACGATCCGCTGGTTCTCGAGCGGCTGCGCCAGGTTGGGGACGGGATCGTGGAGCTGTGACGACCGGCAATGCTGTACGACCAAGGTCCTATGGACAGTGGCGGCCGCCGCTCGTATCACTTTGTGGCGGGTACTGACGCGGCGACCTGGCTCTACACCGGCTCAAGGGAGGGGTTTCGATGAGAGCAGAAATGAGGGTCTCCAGTCTGGCGTTGAAAGGCGTCCTGATCGCCGGCGTCGCCTGCCTCGCGCTGCTGGTGCCGGCGCCCAGCCGCGCGGATCACGACCAGGAGGAGCACTTCGGGGTCATGCAGCCTCCGCCTCCGCCGCCGCCCCGGAGCACCCTCGACCGCTTCTTTCCGTCACTCCAGGAAAACCGGGCCACGTGGAATCCGTTCTTCCGCGACGCCGACCTCACGGCGCGCTTCCGGTCCTTCTACTTCAACCGCCAGAACGACACCGGCAACGACAGCGAAGCATGGGCGCTCGGCGGCTGGGCGCAGTTCTCGTCCGGCTGGCTGCTCGACACCTTCGCGATCGGCGGAGCCTACTTCACCTCCCTGCCGGCCTACGCTCCCGAAAGTCGGCCCGGCAGCCTGTTGCTCACGCCGGGGCAGGACGCGATCGGGGTCTTCGCCGAGGCGTGGGCCGCCTTGCGGTACAAGGAGTACGTGCTCCTGAAGGGGGGCCGGACGAGGATCGACGAGGGGTACGTGAACTCGCAGGATAACCGGATGCTCCCGAACACCTTCGAGGCGGTGATGCTGTCCGGCAAGATCGACTGGTTCCGCTACGACGTCGGCTACATCTGGACCATCAAGCCCCGCGACTCGAACGACTTCATCTCGATGTCCCGCCAGGCCGGCGGGACGGGTGACGACGAAGGGTTGGTCCTCGGCGCGGTCGAGCTCACGCCGATCAAGGGCCTCTCGCTCTACGCTGGGAACTTCTATGGCGTGAACACCTACAACACCCTGTTCGCCAAGGGGGAGTACCTGCACGCGTTCACCAAGGACCTCTCCATGCAGTTCGGCGTCCAGTTCACCGACCAGACGGACGTGGGAGACGCGCAGGTCGGCGCTTTCAACACGTGGAACGTCGGGTTCGGCGCGCGGCTCTTGTGGCGAGGTCTCACCCTGGGGGTGGCCGCGCACTTCAACGGGGACGGGGCCGACCTCCGCTCGAACTACGGCTCGTGGCCGGGCTACCTCTCCTTGCTGGTGACGGACTTCAACCGGGCGAACGAGAAGGCCTTCGGGCTCGGCCTCAGGTACGACTTCGGCGGGACCCTGCTGCCCTTCCAGCTCCCCGGCTTCAAGGTGCACCTGCTCTATGCCCGGGGCGGCGACCGCATCAATCCGGCGTCCGACGCCGGGCTGCCGACGACGCACGAGGGAAATCTGGACATTATCTATGACGTGCCGCAGGTCAAGGGCCTGCAGTTCCGCTTCCGCAACGGCTATGTCGGGCGGGGCAACGACCAGGTCGTCAAGGACTTCCGCATCATCATCAACTACGAGCTCGACGTGTTCTGATCGGCCGGGGACAGCCCCTAGTGGAAGGCGAGGCCGCCGTCGACGACCAGAACCTGGCCGGTGACGCTGTCGGCGCGGCAGAACGTCTCGACCTGGGCGGCGATGTCGCCGACGTCGGCGCCCCGGCCCAGCACCACCATGCGGCGCACGCTCTCGGCCACCTCCGGCGGGATACGCTGGGCCATGCGCGTGCCCTCGATGAGGCCGGGCGCCACGCAGTTCACGGTGATGGCGGGGGCCAGCGCCACCGCCAGGCAGCGCGTGAGGTGCACGAGCGCGGCCTTGCTGGTCGCGTAGCCGATCGAGCTGCCGGTGGGGCGCAGTCCGGCGATGGAGGCGATATTGACGATGCGCCCCGCCCCCTGCTTGCGCATGTGCGGCGCCGCCGCCTTGGCGAGCAGGAACGGGCCGCGCAGGTTCGTGTTCTGGAGCCGGTCCCATATGTCCGCGGTGAGCGCGTCGAGATCCGGGAACGGGATGCCGATGTTCCAGCCCGCGTTGTTGACGAGGATGTCGAGACGGCCGAGCGCGGCGGCGGCGGCGCTCACCGCGGGCTCGCAGGCGGCCGCGTCCGCTTGATCCACCTGCACCATGGTCGCGCGACGGCCCAGGCCTTTCACGAGGCCGGCCACCCGCTCCGCGCTCTCGCGATTGCCCACGTAGCCGACCGCGATGTCGCAGCCGGCACGGGCCAGCCGCTCACAGATCGCGGCACCGAGATCGCCGGAGCCGCCCGTCACGAACGCCACCCGCCCCTGAAGGTCCATCACTCCTCCACGATGAAGCGCCACGTCTCGCCGTGGCGCCGGATCCGCCCCGCGGTCGGATGGTGGAAGTGGGTGCCCAGCACCGTGACCGGCCCGTCCGCATAACGCTCACAGAAGGCCCGCCGGGTTTTCCGCGCCTGCTCCATGTCGGTGTCGAAGTGGCTGCCCCAGCGCGGCTCGGCGATCTGCACCGGATGATGCATGAGATCGCCGGTGATGACCGCGTCGCCATCCCCCGAGCGCAGCCGCACGCTGACATGCCCCGGCGTATGACCCGGCGTGGGCTCCAGCCACAGCTCGTCGGAGACGCGGTGGTCCATCTCCACGAGGGTGGCCAGGCCGGCGTCCAGCACCGGCTGCACGCTGTCCGCCAGGATGCGCCGCGTGTCGTCGTCGCGCTCGCTCGACCAGTGCTCCCACTCCTGGCGCGCGAAGAGGTGACGCGCGCGCGGAAAGGTCGGCACCCAGCGGCCACTGTCCAGCCGCGTGTTCCAGCCCACGTGATCCACGTGGAGATGCGTGCAGATCACGAGGTCCACGGACTCGGGCGGCACGCCGGCGGCGCGCAGATCCTCGAGAAAGCCCGTGCGCATCATGTGGAAGGGCGCGCGCCCGCCGCGGTCCTTGTCGTTGCCCACGCAGGTGTCCACCAATGCGGTGAGCCCCGGCGCGCGGAGCACGAAGGCGTGGATGCTCTGGAGAAAGCGCCCCTTGTCGTCGAGGAAGTGCGGGGCCAGCCAGTCGCGGTGGCGCTCCAGCGCCTCGGGCGTGGCGTCGGGGAGCAGCCAGGTGGGGCGCGTCGGGCCCGCGCGCTCGACCACCGCGGAGATGCGGAGCCGTCCGAGGGCGAGGTCGCGCATCGCGGGTCAGTTCACCTCGGCGCGCAGGCGCCCGTGCAGAAGCTCCAGCCCCTCGATCATGGCGTCCACCGAGCGCGCGCCGGCCTGGAACATCGCGGTGGCATTGAGCGACACCCACTGAAAGCCCATGGACTGGAGCGCGGCGGCGCGTGCCACCACCCGATCGGGCTCGGCGTAGAAGCGCTTGCTCTCGGCGTCCCGCGGCGGCGGCGCCACCATGCTCTGGAGCCCGATGCTGGCGGGATCGCGGCCGGCGGCCTCGGCGTGGCGGCGGATGGATTCCAGCGCGCGCTTGGCATCCTCCGCGTCGGTGACGCGGCTGGCGAGCCAGCCGTCCCCGAGCCGGCCCACACGGCGGAAGGCCGCCTCCGAGTAGCCGCCGATCCAGACCGGGAGACGGCGGCCCTGCGGCGGCTTCGGCTCCATGGCCATGGCATGGGCTCGGTAGTGCTTGCCGGAGTATTCGACCTGCGCGTCGCCCCAGTACGCGCGCATCAGCGCGATGGCCTCGTCCATGCGCGCGCCGCGCGTGTGGAAGTCCTCGCCCATGGCCTCGTACTCTGATTCCTGCCAGCCGACGCCGATGCCCAGTCGCACGCGCCCACCGGACAAGGTGTCCAGCGTGCTCACCTGCTTGGCCACGAGCGTGGGCTCTCGCTGCGGGAGCACCAGCACTTCAGTGCCCAGAGTCACCCTTGATGTCACCGCCGCCATGTAGGAGAGCCCCATCAGCGCTTCCAGGATGGGCATGGCCGGGTTGTAGGGGCCCGGGGGGCGGCCGTCCCCGGGGAACGCCCATGACCACGTGGTCGAAGATGTCGATGTGGTCGTAGCCGATCTGCTCGATGGCCCGGGCGAGGCGGAGGACGCCCGCGGGGCCTTCCCGGTACGCGACGCTGGGAAACTCGACGGAGAGCTTCATGGGTCGGATCAGGCCGGAGTTTAGGCGCGCGGTCACTTTCTGTCAAAGGCGATTTGCGCTAAGGTGAGTCCCTCATGCTCGTGGGAGCCTTCGCCTGCGCCCATACGCCGCAGCTCCTCATCCGGCCGGAGACGGAGGACCGTGACCTCGTCCTCCGCGTCCACGCCGCCTTCGCGCGCGTGAAGCAGCGCCTGGAGGCGCTCCGGCCCGACGTGCTCGCGGTGGTGGCGGGGGATCACATCGAGGCCTTCTTCCTCGACGCGGTGCCGGCGCTGGCGGTCTACGTGGGCACGGAGTGCGCGGGCACCTTCGGCCCCTACCAGTACCGGATGAAGATCCACGAGCCGCTCGCGCGCGCCGTGGTCGAGCAGGGGGTGGAGCGCGGGTTCGACCTCACCTATACGCAGCACGCGCCGCTCGACTACGCCTTCTACGTGCCGCTCCACTTCACCATGCCGGAGCCCGCGCTGCCCATCGTGCCCCTGCACGTGAACGTCTACCTGCCGCCTCAGCCCACGCCGCGCCGCTGCCACCAGTGGGGCGCCGCGCTGGGCGACATCCTGCGCGCCCGGCCGGAGCGAGTGGTGCTGATGGCCTCGGGCGGCATGTCCCATTTCCCCGGCACCGACCGCTATGCCTCGCCCGACTTCGACTACGACCGCGAGCTCCTGGACACGCTACGGGCCGGGCGCGGCCGCGAGCTGGCGCGGATCTCCGGGGAAGAGCTGGACAAGCGGGGCAATATCGAGCTGCGCACCTGGATCACGCTCCTCGGCGCGGTGGGCGACGTGCCCGCGGAGGTCTACTGCTACGAGCCGTCCTGGCACCATGGCAATGCGGTGGTGGAGTGGGCGCTCTGATGTGGATGCGCTGATGGACGAGGGCGCGCACTACCAGTTCCCGCCCGCCGCCGCCTACCCGCTGAACCGCTGCCTCAAGGCGCTCAAGTCGGACCGCGCCTTCGCCGAGCGCTTCGTCAAGGATCCCCGCGCCGCCGCCCGCGAGCACGGGCTCGCGGAGGACGAGGTGCGCCTGCTCGATCCCCTGGATCGCGACGCGCTGGTGGCGCGCGGGGCGCACCCGTACCTCGTCTTCATGGCGGGACTGCGCCTCAAGATGCTGCGCGAGCCCGGGACCATGGAGCATTTCTAGTGGAGCACTTCTAGTGGAAGACCGGCTCGAGGGCGTGCTCCACCCGCAGGCCGCGCTGCTGCGCCGGCCCGCCTGGAACCGGTCCCTCCGCCGGGTGTCCCGGAGCACGGTGGTGGTGGCGGGCGCGATCTGCGCCGTCCTCATCATCGGCATCGCGCTGTTCGCCAATGCGCTGGCGCCCTACCCGCCCGACGAGCAGAATTTCGACCTCATCGAGACCCCGCCCAGCGGGAAGGCGCTCTTCGGCACCGACCGCTTCGGCCGTGACGTGCTGAGCCGGGTCATCCACGGCTCGCGCATCTCGCTCTACGTGGCGACGGTCTCCATCTCCATCGCGATGCTGGCGGGCGGCGCGCTCGGGCTCACCGCCGGCTATCTCGGCGGCGCCTGGGACAACGGGATCAACCGCGTGCTCGACGTCTTCTTCAGCGTGCCCGGCCTCCTCCTCTCCGTGGGCATCGCGGCCATGCGCGGCCCGGGCGTGAACAGCGCGGTCATCGCCATCGCCATCGTGTACATCCCGCTCCTCGCCCGCGTGATGCGCGCGCCGGTGCTCGCCGAGCGCGAGAAGGAGTACGTGGAGGCCATCCGCGCCCTGGGCGCCACCCGCTGGGTGGTGGCCCTCAAGCACGTCCTGCCCAACGTGCTCTCGCCCTTCGTCGTGCAGGGCACCGTCGCGTTCTCCCAGGCCATTCTCATCGAGGCCTCCCTGAGCTATCTCGGGCTCTCCGCCCAGCCCCCGACGCCCTCCTGGGGCAATATGCTGAACGAGGGGCGCACCTATCTCGAGACCGCCCCCTGGATCTCCGTGTTCCCCGGCATTGCCATCATGGTCGCCGTCCTCGCCTTCAACCTGCTGGGCGACGGCCTGCGCGACGTCCTCGACCCCAACGAGCAGTGATCACCGCAGAGGAGGGCACCCCATGACCAGCAAGGATCCCGCGCCCCGCGAATCGAACCACCTGAGCCGCCGCCAGCTCCTCCAGGCGAGCGGCCTCACCCTCGGCACCCTCGCCCTCGGCCGCACCGCGTTCGGCCAGACCCCGAAGGCGGGGGGGACGTTCATCTCGGCGCGGACGACCGAAGCCACCGGGCTCGATCCCCAGCTGGTGCCGGCGTTCTCGCGGAGCGCCCGCTCGCCCATGATGTACAACCAGCTCGTCCGCTTCGAGCCGGACATGACCCCGGTGCCGGAGCTGGCCGAGTCGTGGGAGGTCAGCAAGGACGGCTTGACCTGGACGTTCAAGCTGCGGCAAGGCGTGAAGTTCCACGACGGGCAGGAGCTCACCTCCGAGGACGTGAAGTTCACCTTCGATCGCCTGTTCGAGAAGTCGCCGGGCAAGTCCGACTTCATCGCCGTCGACAAGGTCGAGCCCGCGGGCAAGTACGGGGTCAAGTTCATCACCAAGGAGCCGTTCGCCGGGCTGCTCGCCGCCCTGGGTGGGTTCTGGGGCTTCATCATCAGCGAGGCCGGGATCAAGAAGCACGGCGACCTCAACAAGGCCGCCGTCGGCACCGGGCCCTTCATGCTGGACGACTGGAAGGTCGAACAGCAGATGACGCTCAAGCGGAACCCCAGCTACTTCAAGAAGGGGCTGCCCTACGTCGACGGGGTGCTCCTGCGCGTCATCCCCGACGAGGCCAACATCGTCGCCGCCCTGCGTACCGGGCAGATCCATCACGCCTTCATCGAGGACAACAAGAACTTCAACCTCCTCAAGGACGAGAAGTCGCTCACCGGCTACCGCTCCTCGCGGCTGGGGTACGACTTCCTCAACATCAACGCCTCGCGCGGCCCCCTCAAGGACGTGCGAGTACGTCAGGCCATCTCGTGGGCGGTGGACCGCGCGCAGGTGATGCGGGTGGCCGCGTCGAGCTTCGGCCGCCTCACGCCACCGGCCACCGCGCCCATGAAGCAGTGGCAGCTCCCCGAGGATAAGTGGATGCCGTACTACCGCCCGGACGTGGAGAAGGCCAAGAAGCTCATGGCCGATGCGGGCCACGCCGCCGGATTCACCGTGAAGCTCGGCGTGATCCCCACCTTCCCGACCATGGTCTCCGGAGCCCCCGTCATCGCCGCCCAGCTCAAGCGGATCGGCATCAACGCCGAGATCGAGAACGTGGAGTACGCGATCTGGATCAAGCGCTGGCAGGCCAAGGACTTCGACCTCACCATGAACACCACGCCGGGCTACGCCGATCCCGACACCGCCTTCTTCCGCGCGCTGCACTCGACCAAGGGACAGAACTGGAACTCCTGGAGCGTGCCGGACCTCGACGCGATGCTGGAGGAGGGCCGCCGCACCATGGACTTCCGGCGGCGGAAGGAGATCTACGATCGCGTCCAGATCATGATCCTGGAGCACGTGCCGCACCTCTGGCTCTTCTCCGCCGACACCATCGACTTCACCCAGACGGCGGTGAAGGGTTTCCGGCAGCATCCGACCACCCTGCTCTACGGCTTCGAGGGCGTCTGGCTCGACAAGGCGTAGAACCGCGTGACCCGTTATCTGATCGTCCGGCTGTACTCGATGGCCCTGACCCTGGTGGGGCTGACGGTGCTGATCTTTCTCATGCTGCGGCTCATCCCGGGCACGGTGGTGGAGCAGATGATCGGCGCGGACGCGATCGCCAGCCCCGCCATGGTGGCGCAGCTCAAGGCCTTCTTCGGCCTGGACCAGCCCTGGTACCTGCAATACGGGCGCTGGATCGGCCAGCTCTTCCAGGGGGACCTGGGCACCTCCTGGCGCACCGGCAAGCCGGTGGTCGGCCTCATCCTCGAGCGCCTGCCGGTGACGCTCGAGCTCACCATGCTCGCGGTGGTGTTCGCGCTGGCGCTGGGAATGCCGGCGGGCGTGCTGTCCGCCGTTCGCCGCAACGGCGCGCTCGACAACATCACGCGGGTGGGCACCCTCCTCGGGCTCTCGGTGCCGGTGTTCTGGCAGGGCACCATGCTCATCCTGTTCTTCTCGCTCTATCTCCGCTGGATGCCGCCGGTGGTGTGGGTGGACTTCTTCACCGACCCCCGGCGCAACCTGACCATCATGCTCCTGCCCGCCCTCTGCCTCGGCACCGCGGCGGCGGCCAACATCGCGCGCACCACGCGCGCCTGCATGCTCGACGTGCTCCGCTCCGAGTACATTCGCACCGCCTCCGCCAAGGGGCTCGCCCGCGGCGCGGTGATCCTCAAGCACGCGCTCCGCAACGCGCTCATCCCGGTGGTGACGGTGGTGGGGTTGCAGATGGGCATCCTCCTCGGCGGCACCGTGGTGGTGGAGGAGGTGTTCACCCTGCCGGGGGTGGGGAGGCTGGTGCTCTGGTCCATCTACCAGCGCGACTATCCCCTCACCCAGAGCACCATCCTCTTCATCGCCTTCCTGTTCATGTCGCTGAACCTGATGGTCGACCTCGTCTACGGCTACCTGGATCCCCGGATCCGCTACAGCCGCTGACCCAGGAGGCAATCCCATGCGTGCGTCGGTTCTCTTCGAGCAGGGCAAGCCGCTCCGCGTGGAGGACGTGGAGCTCGAGGCCCCGCGGGTGGGCGAGGTGCTGGTCCGCATGACGGCGAGCGGCGTCTGCCATAGCTGCCTGCACGCCGCCGACGGGAGCTGGCAGGGCGTGCCGGTTCCCATCGTGCTGGGCGACGAGGGCGCCGGGGTGGTGGAAGCGCTCGGCGCCGGCGTGGTCGGGCTCGCGCCGGGCGACCACGTCATCCTGTCCTGGGCACCCACCTGCGGCCGCTGTCATTTCTGTGTGATCGGCCGGCCCAACCTCTGCGAGCGCCGGCAGCCCGGGCGCGGGGTGCTGCCCGACGGGACCACGCGGATGACGCTCAACGGTCAATCGGTCTACTCCTACGGGCACGTGGCCACATACGCCTCGCGCACGGTGGTCCACGAGTCCTGCGCCATCCGCATCGACCCCGCCATGCCGCTGGACCGCGCGGCCCTCGTCGGCTGCTCGGTGATGACGGGCGTGGGCGCGGTGATCAATACCGCCGCGGTACCGCCGGGCGCGAGCATGGCCGTGTTCGGCGTGGGCGGCGTGGGGCTCAACGTCATCCAGGGCGGCGCCCTGGTGGCGGCGCATCCCATCATCGCGGTCGACGTGGTGGCCGCCAAGCTGGAGCATGCCCGCGCCCTCGGTGCCACCCATCTCGTCGACGCCTCGAGGGAAGACCCGGTGGCGGCCATCCGCCGCCTCACCGGCCGCGGCGCCGACTTCACCTTCGTGGCGGTGGGCGCCACCCGCCCCGTCGGCCAGGCCATCGAGGCGCTGTCGCCCGGCGGCACCTGCGTGCTCATCGGGGTGCCCGAGTCCGGCGCCACCCTCCCGCTCGACGTGCGCCCGATGGTGACCGGCGAGCGCGTCGTCCGCGGCTCGAGCTATGGCAGCGCGCGCACGCGCGAGGACCTGCCCCGGCTGGTCAACCTCTACCTGGCGGGCAAGCTCCGCATCGACGAGCTGATCAACCGTCGCTATGGCCTCGACGAGGCCAACGAAGCCTTTCGGGCGCTGGCCGCGGGCGAGCTCGCGCGCGGGCTCATCGTCTTCTGATGCGCGAGCTCGTCTTCGCGCTCGAGTTCCACGGCCGCGGCGAGGCGGTGCCGGGATCGTCGACCCTACGCCAGGCGCGCACCACCGCGCCCAGCCAGGCCTTCCGCACCGCACTCGCCGCCGACGGCATCCACACGGCGGCGGAGCCGATCGCGGGCGAGACCGCCGTGCTCGAGTCCCGCGTCGAGCGCTTCCCCGACGGCACCTTCGTCGAGGACGGCACCATCACCTATGGACGCGCCGGCCGCCTCACCTTCGTCACGGTGGGCCACGGTCACGTGGGACCGAGCCCGCAGCCGGGCCGGGTGCACGGCACCGTGATGTGGCGGGTGACCGGCGGCGAGGGCGGGCTGGCCGGCGCCCAGGGGCTCATCACGTCCAACTTCACCGTCACCGCGGACGGCGAGGTGATCGACGACCACTTCACGCGGCTCTTTCTACCCGACTAGGAGGCGTGCCATGTGCTTCGATTCCGACTCTCGACCCCCCATTCACCCGATCTTCGGCGGCGCCACCGACGCGCGCGACCTCCGGCTCACCTCCGCCGACGGCACGCGCTTCATGGCCTATGCCGCGCGGGCGACCAGCCCCACCGGCGCGGGCATGATCGTGATCCCCGACGTGCGCGGGCTACACCAGTACTACAAGGAGCTGGCGCTGCGCTTCGCGGAGGCGGGGGTGGACGCGGTTGCCATCGACTTCTTCGCGCGCACCGCGCCGAGCGACGACCGGAGCGATAAATTCGACTTCATGAGCCAGGTGCCGCTCACCACGCCGGAGACGCTCCAGGCCGACATCGCGGCGGCGGCCGCCTATCTCCGCGGGCGCGAGGGCGGCGGCGTGCGCTCGCTCTTCTCGGTGGGGTTCTGCTTCGGCGGCGCCCTGTCCTATCTCCAGGCCGCCAGCGGCCTCGGCTATGCCGGGGTCATCGGCTTCTACGGCTGGCCGCTCGGCCTCAAGCGCTGGCCGGATCGGCCTCGCCCCATCGACGCGGTGCCCCGCTATGCCAATCCGGTCCAGTCCGTCTGGGGCGGCGCCGACGAGGGTATCCCCCCGAGCGCCATCGAGGAGTTCGACGGCGCCTGCCAGAAGGCGCGCGTGGCGCATGACTCCAAGGTGTATCCCGGCGCGCCACACAGCTTCTTCGACCGCAAGCAGACGGAGTTCGCGGAGGCTTCCGCGGATGCGTGGAGCCGGGTGAAGAGCTTCGTGGGGCGAAACACCAAGGCGGCCTAGGCCGGGCGCGCGGCGGCCTCCGCCTGGGCCGCGATGGCCAGCGCGATGCGCTCCGGGGTCAGCGGCAGCTCGGTGAGGCGGACGCCCGTCGCGTCCTGGATGGCGTTGGCGATGGCGGCGGGGGCGGGGATGATGGGCGGCTCGCCCACGCCCCGCGCCCCGAAGGGCCCGGAGGGCGACGGCACCTCCACGATGATGGTCTCGATATTGGGCAGGTCGGCGGCGGTGAGCTTGCGGTAGTCGAGCAGGCTCGGGTTGGTGAGCCGCCCGACGTCGTCGAAGGCCAGCGCCTCGGTGAGCGCCATGCCCAGGCTCTGGACGGCGCCGCCCTGCATCTGACCCTCCACCCCGAGGGGATTGATGGCGCATCCCACGTCCTGGACCACCACGAAGCCGTGGAGGGTGAGCTCGCCGGTGTCCGCGTCCACCTCGATGCGCGCGAGCTGCGCGGCGAAGCCCGGTGCCTGCTGGGAGAAGGCGGGATGGCTCACGCCCAGCACCGGCTCGATCTTGGACATGTAGAGGTTGCCCTTCTTGCCGATGGAGGCCAGCGTGGTGGAGCGATCAGGCACGCCGCGCACCACCACCTTGCCGTCCTCGATCTCGAGGTCGTGGAAGGACGCCTCCAGCTCCTTGGCCGCGATCGTGAGCGTCTGCTTTCGCGCGTCCTTGGCCGCCTCCATCACCGCCACCCCGACGGTGTAGATGGTCTTGCTGCCCGCGCTGAGTCCGGTGACCGGCGCCACATCGGTGTCGCCGGTGGTGATGCGCACCTTGTCGATGTCCACGCCGTAGGCGGACGCCGCGATCTGCGCCAGCGCGATATTGGTGCCCGCGATGTCCACCTGGCCGGTGAGGACGCTCAGCGAGCCGTCGGGATTGAGCCGCACGGTAGCCCCGGTGGGCTGGAGCCCGCCGAGCCAGCCGCCCACCGCGAGGCCGGTGCCGCGCAGCCCGTGCCCGTCGCGATTACCGCTCTTGGCCCAGGCCGCCCGCTCCGTCCAGAACGGGTGCTGGGCCACCCGCTCCAGCACCTGCTTGCCGCCATTGCTCTGCCAGGGCTGGTCGTTCACCATCGGGTCGCCTTCCTGGATCATGTGACGCCGGCGGAACTCGACGGGATCGAGGCCTAGCGTCCGCGCGATCTGCTCCATGTGCGACTCGATGGCGAAGATGGTCTGCGGCGCCACCGGCGCGCGATAGGCGGCCACGCTCGGCTTGTGGGTGAGCACCTCGAAGCCGCGGATGTCGAAGGCGGGCCACTTGTACATGCTGCCCAGGAACACCGCGCTCACCGCGAGCACCGCGCCGGAAAACGCGCCGGACTCGATCACGGTCTCCGCGTCGAGCGCCATCAGGGTGCCGTCCTTCTTCACTCCGGTCTTGAGCCGGATGATCACCTGCGGGGCGGGCATGCCCGCCTCCAGCTCTTCCCGCCGGGTCATCACGTAGCGTACCGGGCGCTTGGTCACGCGGGAAAGCTCCGCAGTGATGGGCTCGCACAGCGCGCGGATCTTGCCGCCGAAGCCGCCGCCGCACTCCATGGGAATGACGCGGATCCGGTTCTCCTCGAGGCCCAGCACGTCCGCCACCTCGGAACGGGTGTTGAACGAGCCCTGGGTGCTGGCCCAGAGCGTGAGGAGCCCGTTGCGATCCCACTCCGCCAGCACCGCGTGGGCCTCCAGATAGCCCTGGTGGACCATGGGCACCCGGTAGGTCTTCTCCAGCACGAGGTCCGACTCGGCGAAGCCCTTGGCCGCGTCGCCGCGGTGCACGCGGGACTGCTGAGCGATGTTCACCGCCTTGGCGGGTCCGGTGGCCTCGTTCTTGAGCGCCACCGCCGAGTGCGCGAGCGCCTCGCTGGTGTCGGCCTCGGTGCCCGCATCCGCCACCGGCGGCGCGCCGGGCTGCATGGACTTCAGCGGATCCACCGAGGCGGGCAAGACCTGGTACTCGACCGTGATCAGGTCCAGGGCCTCCTCGGCAATGGCCAGCTCGTCGGCCGCCACCGCGGCCACCGGCTGCCCCACGAACACCACGCGGTCGATGGCGAGCACGGCATGCGCGCGCGTGGGCGCCTTCTTCTTGAGCTGCGGCATATCCGCGGCGGTGAGCACCGCGCGTACGCCGGGAAGCGCTTTCGCCCGGGAGGTGTCGATGCGGACGATGCGGGCATGCGCGTGCGGGCTCCGGAGGAGCTTCGCGTGCAGCAGGCCGCGGGGCTGGAGATCCGCCACGTACTGGACGCGGCCGGTCACCTTCTCGGGCCCGTCGGGCCGGGGAATCGAGAGGCCGACCCCCTTGACGTCGCGCGTGGTCTTCATCACGGCCATGGCTATCTCCCCTTCCCGGCGGCCACGGTACCCGCGGCCTCGGTGATGGCGTCCAGCATCTTGGTATAGCCGGTGCACCGGCAGAGATTGCCGGCGATCCCGTAACGGATCTCGCTCTCGGTCGGGCGCGGATTCTCGGCGAGGAGCGCCACCGCCGCCATCAGCACGCCCGGGATGCAGAAGCCACACTGGGGGACGCCCAGGCGGACGAAGGCCTCCTGCAGCGGATGGAGCGTGTCGTCCTTGGCCAGGCCCTCGATGGTGCGCACGGACCGCCCGCGGGCCTGATGCGCGAGCATCAGGCAGCTCGCCACCAGCTTGCCGTCGACGTGTACCGAGCACGCGCCGCAGTCGCCGGTGCCGCACCCTTCCTTGGGCCCGGTGAGCCCGAGCTCCTCGCGGAGCACGTCGAGCAACGTCTCGTAGGGGGGGACCAGCACCTCCACCGCCTCGTCGTTCACGGTGCAGCTCAGGATCTGCTTCGCCACGGGCTCTCCTTCCAGCTCAGGCGCCCGCCCGCTCGCGCGCGGTGATGAGCGTGCGGCGGGTGAGGACGCGGACAAGGTGACGGCGATACTCGGCGGAGCCGCGCTGGTCGCTGATGGGGCTCGCGGCGGACACCGCCAGCGTGGCGGCCGCCTCGATGCGCTCGGCGGTGAGGGGCTGGCCTTCCAGCGCGTGCTCTGCCTCGGTGGCCCGCACCGGCGTGGGCGCCACCGACGCGAGCGCGATGCGCGCCTTGGCGCAGACGCCGTCGCCGAGCGTGAGCTGGGAGGCCACCCCTACCACCGCGATGTCGAGCTCGCGCCGCGGCGTATGGCGCAGGTAGTTGCCCCCGCTGCGCGGGGCGGGCGGGGGGACGATCAGCTCGAGCAGCAGCTCATCGGGGCCGAGCACGGTACGACGGACCCCCTGGAAGAACGACGCCAGCGGCACTCGGCGCCGACCCTTGGGGCCGATGATCACCGCCTCCGCCTCCAGCGCGATGAGCGGCGGGGCCATGTCCGCGGAGGGCGCGGCATTGCAGAGATTGCCGCCGACGGTGGCGAGGTTGCGGATCTGGATGGAGCCGACCAGCGCGGCGCTCTCGGCGATGGCGGGATACTCCTTGCAGACGCGCGCGTCCTGCTCCAGCTCCCGCGCCGTCACCGCCGCGCCGATCCGCAGGCCGCCGGCGCCATCGCGCTCGAGCGCGCGCAGCTCCTTCACGCCGGACAGATCCACCACCAGCGCGGGCTTGAGGAGGCTGTTCTTGAGCTGGGGCAGGAGATCGGTCCCTCCGGCCACCAGCTTGACGTCCGGCCCATGGCCCGCCATGGCCTTGAGGCAGTCGTCCACGCTCGTCGGCAATGCCAGATCGAATCGTCTCACGCGGTATCTCCGGTTCCTGACGCGGGTTGGCTCGGGACAGCAGGCTCGCGAGGGGAGATGTTACCATCTGCCGCGGTGCTTCGCCGCTGGTTCCTCCTCACGATCCTCACCGTGGCCTACGGCTTGGGCGCCTTCGGCATGCTGGGCGTCTCCCCGCTCACCCCCAGCCTCGTCGAGGGCTTTCACCTCACGCGCCTTCAGGTGGCCTTCATCGTGCCGTCGGTGTACGTGGGCGGACTGCTCTTCTCGCTGCCCGCCGGGCGGCTCGCCGATCGCTGGGGCGTGCGGCCGACCTTCCTGGGCGGCATGGCGGTGGGAGCAGGTGGCCTTGCGCTGGCGGGAGCGGCGCCGGAATTCTCGCTCTTCCTCTTCTGTCTCTTCGTTGCCGGAATCGGCTGGAGCGTGGTCAATCCTGTGCTGGGCAAGGCCATCGTGGATCTCTTCCCGGTGCGGGAGCGCGGCGTGGCGATGGGGATCAAGCAGATGGGGCTCACGGTGGGGGGCGTCCTCTCGGCGCTCATCCTCCCGCGCGTGGCGGCGGCCTGGAGCTGGCGCGTCGCGATCGCCGCCTGCGCCCTCACCATGGGCGCGCCGGTGCTGGCGGCGTGGCGCACGCTGGCGCCCCTGGCCGTCGCGCGCGTCGACGGCACCAGAACCGCGGGCGAGCCCCGCGCCGACAACTGGTGGTGGCTGCGCCAGCCGCCGCTCCTCACGCTCTTCGGGGCCGGCCTTGCGCTCGGCATGGTGCAGTCGGCCGTGCTCGCCTACCTGCCGCTCTACGGCGTGGAGGTGCTCGGGCTCGGCGCGGTGGCCGCGGGCGGGCTGGTGGCGGCGGCCCAGGCGGGCGGCGCCGCCGCGCGGCTCGGGCTCGGCGCGGCGAGCGATCGCTGGCTCGGGGGTCGGCGGCCGCCGTGGCTGGTCGTCTCCTCGCTCATCGGCGCGGCCGTGTTTGCCTCCTACGCGATGCGACCGACGCCCGACGGCCTCACCGCGGCAGCCCTCGCCTTCGCGGCGGGCATCGGCGCGCATGGCTGGGTGGGCGTGTACTTCATCGCCAGCGCGGAGGCAGGCGGCCCGCGCCAATCGGGGCTGCTCAGCGGCGTCTCGTTCGCCGCCATCGTGGTCGGGCTTCTCGCGGGGGCGCCGTGCTTCGGCGCCATCCTCGAGGCCACCGACTCCTACCGCGCGGCCTGGGGCGCGTTCGCGGCGCTCTCCGTCCTGGTGGCGGGGGTGATGGCGCTCGCCGGCGGCGCCATTCATCGGGAGTGCGAGCGGGCCCAGGCCCGCTAGGTCAGGGCCCGCTAGTTCACCGGAGAATGGCGCACCACTGGCCAGGGCACGTCGACTTCGACCGTGCCGTCGCCGGTGACGAAGCGCAGGCGGACGAGATCATGGCCGGGCAGCTCCACCATTCTCTTGGCCGCGATCGGGCGCCAGTCGCCGTTGAGGAAGGCGTAGACCCAGACGCCGGCGTCGGCGGGACCGCCGTAGTAGAGGTAGCCGCGTCCCGCTCGGCGGTGGAAGTCCACCGCGTGTCCGCCGGACGTCGTCTGCACCACCACGTCGAAATGCACCTGGGGCGGCTCGGCCGCGCGAGCGACGTGGGGCGAGAGGAGGAGCAATCCCAGCATCAGAGGCGCCAGTGACATCATCGCTCCTCAGGCTGCGCCGGTCGCCGTCTCGGCCTGGGCGAGCCAGCGCGCGTCGCGCGCGGAGGCGCGGCCGGCCAGCCGGCGCCGGAGCAGCCGCGCCGCGTCCGCGTTCCGGCCCAGCCGCAGGTAGGACACCACCATGGTCTCCTCGAAGAGCTCCCACTGCGCATGGCTGCCACCCATGCGGTGGATCTCTCCCTCGATCGGCTCGAGCTGGGCCAGGGTCTCCGCGTGATCGCCGGCCGCGAAGGCCGCCGCCGCGCGCACCAGCGGCAGCCCCACCCGCCCCGCGATGGGATGGCCCTTGGCGTCGAGGGCCCGCATCCCGTCCATGAGCCGATCGAGCGCGCGCGCGTCGCCGCATGCGGCATAGGCCAGCGCGGCGTGGATCTCGCCGAAGACGAAGCCCGGCCGCGCCACGCGCGTGGCGATCTCGGTGAGCGGCTCCCAGCGCAAGGGGCCCTCCGCGCACTCATAGAGGAGGAAGCGCCAGAGGAGGGACGAGCCGTCCATCACCGCCAGGCGCGCGTTGACACCGCCGAGGATGTCGCGCTCGTAGATCTCCAGCGCGCGGCGCGGCCGGTCCCGGTGCAGCTCGAAGAGGGCGAGGTGCCACGCCAGATGGCAGTGATAGGGCGCGAGACGGTCGTAACCGGCGAGCCAGTCGGAGAGAAAGGCCGCGCCGCCGTCATTGTCCAGGGTCTCGAAGTAGATATGCGCGATGTTGTGGCTGGCATTGGCGTTGGCGGGGTACTGCGCCAGCGAGCGCTCGGACAGGCGACGCGACTCCGCATAGCGGCCCGTCTCGTGATAGACGAAGCCCAGCGCGGAGAGAAACCACCAGTCCTCCCCGAAGGCGGGCGCCAGGCGCTCGAGGAAGGCCGTCCGGTGGGCCTCGCGGTCCGCGCGACCGCCCAGGCCGATGCTGCTGCTGGCCTGATTCACGAGGAGCGCATCGCGCGGGAACTCCGCCACGTGCTCGTCGATGAGGGCAAGCCCGCGCGCAGTCTCACCGCCGACCAGCGCCGCCAGCGCCGCCACGTGCTGGCGCTCGCGCCGGCTGGCGCCCGCCACCCGCTCGCCGGCCAGCGCAATGGCGGAGCGCGCGGTGTCGGCATCGCCGAGGAAGAGCGCGACGAACGCGCGCCCGGCATGGGCCACCGCCAATCCGTCGTCGGCGGCCAGCGCGGCGGCGAAGGCCTCGCCGGCCCCACGCCCGTAGGCGAGCAGCAGATCCATCCCGGCCTGATAGCGCTCGGCGGCGAGGGGCGGAATCGGTGGAGACGGGCAGGCCGTAGCGGTCGGTGGCAGCCATGCGGGTGCCCTGATCCTACCATTGACAGGCGCAGCCGCCCGGGCCACAGTCGGGGGCCGTGGACACGCCCTTCGACGCGTTCATGCACACGGCCGCGGCCGCGCCCGATCACGCCTTCCTTTGCGCGCCGCCCGCCGCCGGCCGCGCGTATCACCCGGATGGGATCGAGCTCACCTACGCCCAGGTGCGGGCGGAGGTGCTGCGCTTGCGCGCCGCCTATGCCGCCGCGGGCTATGGCCATGGCCATCGGGTGGCGCTCCTGCTCGAGAATCGGCCGGAGATGTTCATTCACTACCTCGCGCTCAACGCGCTCGGGTGCGGCATCGTGCCGGTCAATCCCGACTACCGCCACGACGAGGTGGCCTACCAGTTGGACCACTCGGAGGCGGATCTCGCGGTGGCCGTCTCCGAGCGGACGGCGGCGCTGGAGGCGGTGGCGCGTGAGCGCGCCCGGCCGTTACCGGTCATCGACGGCGGTGCCTGGCCGGCCGCGCTGCCCAAGGCGGGCCCGCTGCCGCGCGCGGGCGCGCCGCGCCTGGACACCGAGTGCGCGCTCCTCTACACGTCCGGCACCACCGGCCGGCCCAAGGGCTGCGTGCTCGACAATTTCTACATGCTCAATGCGGGCGCGTGGTACCGCGACCTCGGCGGCCGCCTCGCCCTCGCGCCCGGGCGCGAGCGCATCCTCAACCCCCTGCCGCTCTTTCACATGAATTGCCTGGGGGTGACAGGCACCTGCGCCATCCTCACCGCCAACTGTCTGATCCTGCCGGAGCGGTTCAGCCCGCGGCGCTGGTGGGCGGACGTGGTCGCGACCCGCGCCACCGCCGTCCACTATCTGGGCGTGATGCCGCCGCTACTCCTCAATCAGGCGCCCGTGCCCGAGGAGCGGCAGCATCAGGTCCGCTACGGTCTGGGCGCCGGCGTCGAGCCCCAGCTCCATGCCGCCTTCGAGGAGCGGTTCGGGTTTCCACTGGTCGAAGTCTGGGGCATGACCGAGACCGGCCGTATCTACGCGGACCGCGAAGAACCGCGCCAGATCGACACCCGCGCGTTCGGGCGCCCTCACGGCGGCTTCGAGGCTCGCGTGGTGGACGACGCCGACCGCGAGGTCGCGCGCGGGACCGCGGGCGAATTGCTCGTGCGCTGGGGCGGTGCCGAGGGCCCGCGCCACGGCTTCTTCTCGGGCTATCTCAAGGATGCGCGCGCGACGGAGGAGGCCTGGCGCGGCGGCTGGTTCCATACCGGCGATACGGTCCGACAGGCCGAGGACGGGATGCTCGTCTTCGTGGACCGGAAGAAGAACATCATCCGCCGCTCCGGGGAGAACGTCGCCGCCGCCGAGGTGGAAGCCGTGCTGCAGGCGCACGAGGCGGTGGCGCAGGTCGCGGTGCTGGCGGTGCCCGACGAGCTGCGCGAGGAGGAAGTCATGGCCTGCGTGGTGCCGATGGCGGACGCGGCCCCGGACGCGGCGCTGGCCGATCAGCTCATGGACTGGTGTCTCGGGCGGCTCGCCTACTTCAAGGCCCCGGGCTGGATCCTCTTCGTGGAGAGCCTGCCCACCACCGGCACGCAGAAAGTCCAGAAGACCCAGATCTTCCCGCGCGGGGAGGACCCGCGCCGCCGCGCCGGTGTCCTCGACCTCCGCACGCGGAAGAAGCGGACCTCATCCGGGCCGTAGCTCGGCGTACAGGTCATCCATGCCGAGGCCGACGGCCAGATCGTGGGCCGTCTTGTCCGCAAAGCCCGGGGCTCCGCTGCCCTTGACCCGCAGATCCGCCCCGGCTCGGGCCAGCACTCGCGCCACCTCGGCGTGACCGGCGATGATCGCGAGCATGAGGGCGCTGAGATTGAACTTGGCCGTCACGTTCAGATCCGCTCCGCCCTCCACGAGGACCTCGACCATCTCGCGGTATCCGCGGTGAGCCGCCAGCATGAGGGCGGTCTGTCCGTGGCGATCCCGGGCGTTGACCTCAGCGCCGGCGCGCAGCAGTGCCCGCACCGTCGCGACGTCGCCCCCGGTGACCGCGCCTTCCCAGGCTTTTTCCACGGCTCCGACCTAGCTTCGTCCCTCCAGCCGCGCCTCTTGCGCGGCCAGGAGCCGGGACATCTGGTGGAAGCCCCGGGCCTCGGCGATCTCCCGAGGTGATTCGCAGTAGTCGATGCGAGTGCGGAGCCGCGGGTCCGCCCCGGCCTCGAGAAGCAGCTCGACCGCCCGCAGGTTCTCCTCGCCCACCGCCATGTGCAGCGCGGTGTAGTCGTTGATGCCGCGCTGATCGGGATCGGCCCCGAAGGAGAGCAGCAGCGCGATGATCTCGGCAACGTCCGGCCGCCCGGGAGCGCCGGGTTGCGGTCGGCTACAGGACAGTGCCGCGATCAATGGCGGAAATCCGATGTGGTGCTCGGGATTGGGATTGGCGCCGATCTCGAGCAGGGTCCGGATGAACGGCAGCGGGCTGTGGTAGATCGCGTACTCGAGGCACGGCCCGATCGTCAGCGGCATGGCGCCATTGGGGACGCTGTCGGGATCCTCGACGGCCGCCCGTAGCCCGGCGAGGTCGCCCGCGCGAAAGGCGCCGTCGATCTTCTTGAACCGCTCGTACTCCGCGCACCGTTCCTCGCGTGATTGCATTCTTCTTTAGCGTATCATCGCACTCCGCGTCACTGACGGGGGAAAGGAGACGGCGATGAGACTCGGCGACAAGGTCGCGTTGATCACAGGGGGCGCCAGCGGCATGGGTCAGAGCGAGGCGGTCCTCTTCGCGAAGGAAGGGGCCAAGGTCGTCGTGGCCGACGTGCTCGAGGCCGAAGGGCGGAAAGTCGCGGACAGTCTGGGCGGCGCGGGGCGCTTCGTGCGCCTCGACGTGACGAGCGAGACGGACTGGGAGCAGGCGATCGCGGCCGCGGTCTCGACCTTCGGCAAGCTCGACGTCCTCGTCAACAACGCCGGCATCAGTGGCACCTTCGACCCGGACACCCTGAGCACCTCGGCCTGGGACCGGCTCATGGACGTCAACGCCAAGGGCACCTTCCTCGGCATGAAGCACGCCATCCCGGCGATGGAGAAGGCCGGCGGCGGCGCCATCGTGAACATCTCGTCGGTGTCCGGCTTCGTGGGCCAGAACGGCATCCACATGGCCTACAACGCGTCGAAGGGCGCCGTGCGGCTCATGACCAAGTCGGCGGCGGTGCAGTACGCCCGCAGCGGCATCCGGGTGAACTCCGTGCATCCCGGCGTCCTGCCCGCGATGCGCAGCTCCAAGGCCACCGCCGATCCCGCTTTCCGCCAGAAGATGCTCGCCGGCGTGCCCATGCGGCGCGAGGGCCGCGTGGAGGAAGTCGCCTACGCGGTGCTCTTCCTGGCCTCGGACGAGGCCTCGTACATCACCGGCACCGAGCTGGTGGTGGACGGCGGCTGGCTGGCGGTATAGGGCGCGGTCATGACGTCCGCGAGGAGCCGGATCCCCGCCCGGATCTGCGCCTCACGTCGCGGCATTCGGCCTCGAGTTGTGGCAAGGTACACTGGCGTGGCCATGATCCAGACCGATGCGGTGACCCTTGCCCGGCAGATCCGCACGAAGGCCATCTCCCCCGTCGCGGTGGTCGACGCCGTGCTCCGTCGGATCGAGGCGCTCCAGCCGACGGTGAACGCCTTCATCACGGTGACCGCGGACGAGGCCCGGGAAGCCGCCCGCCGGGCTGAGGCGGCGCTGATGGCGGGCGGGCATCTCGGCCCCTTCCACGGCGTGCCGTTCTCGGTCAAGGATCTGCTCTTCACCAAGGGCACCCGGACGACGATGGGCTCGCTGATCTTCGCCGACCAGGTGCCGGCCGAGGATGCGGTGCCCGTTCGCCGGCTGCGCGAAGCCGGCGCCATCCTCATCGGCAAGACGACGACACCGGAGTTCGGCCACAAGCCCCTGACCGACAGCCCGCTCTTCGGAGTCACGCGGAATCCGTGGGATCTGTCGCGCACCGCGGGCGGCTCGTCCGGCGGCGCCGCGGCGGCGGTCGCCACCGGCCAGGGACCGCTGGCGCTGGGAACCGACGGCGGGGGCTCCATCCGCCTCCCCGCCGCCTGCTGCGGTGTCGTCGGACTCAAGCCCACCCTGGGCCGCGTTCCTCACGTCCACCAGGCCGATCTGTTCTCGACCACGTCCTACATCGGGCCCATGGCGCGGAGCGTGGGTGAAGTCGCCGCCTGCTTCGACGTGATCGCCGGATTCGATCCCGGTGATCCCTATTCGCGCCCGGAGCCACCCGACGACCCGCGTGATATCGAGGTGCGGGGCCTCCGGCTCGGGTGGATGCCCCAGGTGGGCAATCGGCTCGTCGACCCGGAGGTGCTCGCCTCCAGTGAAGCGGCGGTGCGCCATCTGGAGGGCCGGGGCGCTCAGGTGGAGACCGTGAAGGAGGACTTCGCCGTCTTCGAGCAGGCCTTCCTGGTGTTCTTTCAGGGCGGGCTGGCCGCGCGCGTCGGCCCGCACATGGCGAAGTTCGGCGACAAGGTGGCGCGGAGCCTGCGGGAGTCGATCGAGCGGGGCGCGCGGTGGTCGGCGGTGGACTGGGGGAACGCGCTCGGCCAGCGGACCGCCGTCTATCGCCGCGTGCACGCCCTCTTCCAGCGCTTCGACTTCCTCGTGTCCCCCACCCTCGCCCGTCCTCCGCTCGCCGCCGACCACGACCCCTTCGAGCCGATCTCCATCGGCGGCGAGACCGCCGGCTCGATTCGCGGGGCCTGGTATCCCTACATGTGGCCCTTCAACCTCTCCGGCCACCCGGCCGTCTCGCTGCCGTGCGGGTGGTCATCCGACGGTTTGCCCCTCGGGCTCCAGATCATCGGTCCCTGGTACGCCGACCGCCGCGTGCTCGCCCTCGCCGAGCACCTCGAGCGCGAGCGCCCGTGCGCGCGCCCGATGCCCCTCTGACCCCTCGTCCCCCGTCTCGGAGGCCCCGCATGTCGCTGTCGCCCAACGGATTCCCGGTCCTGCTCAGCTTCGACATCGACGCCGAGACCATGTGGACGGGGCGCGACCCCAAGAACGCCGACCGCCCCATCGTGATGAGCCAGGGGGCCTACGGCTGGAAGGTGGGCATGCCGCGCATCCTCGACCTGCTGAGCCACTACGGCCTGAAGGTGACCTTCTTCGTCCCGGGCCTCGTCATGGAGCAGCGACCCGCGATGGTGGAGGAGATCCTGAAGCGCGGCCACGAGATCGCCCATCATTCCTGGTCTCACGCCTGGATCGTCAACCTGACGCTCGAGCAGGAGCGTGAGGAGATGGACAAGGGCATCGACATCATCCAGCGCATGACGGGCCGGAAGCCGGTGGGCTATCGCTCGCCGGCGGCGGAGTTCAGCCCCCACACCCTGCGGATGCTGGCGGAGTACGGGTTCGGCTACTCCTCGAACTACTTCGATGACGACTCGCCGTATCTCCACACGATCGACGGCCGGCTCACCGACATCGTCGAGTTCCCCTTCGCGTGGGTGCTGGACGACGCGCCCTTCTTCCAGTACTCGATCACGCTTCCCGGGCGAACCATGCAGGCGCCGTCGGCGGTGTTCGAGGCCTGGCGGCGGGAGTTCGACGTCCTCTATCGCGAGGACCGGTACTTCTGCCTCGCCATGCATCCGCAGATCATCGGGCGCCCGTCGCGCATCACCCTGCTCGAGGAGCTGATCCAGTACATCCTCGGCCATCCGCGGGTCTGGCTGGCCCGCTGCGACGAGGTGGCCGACGCGGTGCGGCCGGCGCTGCGCGCGGCGGCGCGCGCCCCCGGCCGATGAGGCTCGCCGGGCGGCGGGTGCTGGTGACCGGCGCGGCCTCGGGAATCGGGCTCGCCATCGCGCGCCTGTTCCAGCTCGAAGGCGCTCGCGTGGCCACCCTCGATCGCGATGGGGCGCGCTTGAGCGCGGCGCCGGTCGAAGGCGCGGTGCCTCTGGTGTGCGACGTCGCCGAGGAGCGCCAGGTGCGGGACGCGGTGGCCCGGGCCGCCGCCGCACTGGGGGGACTCGACGGCGTCGTCAACAGCGCCGGGATCGATCTGATGCGGCCCTTCGAGGACATGACAGCGGCGGAGTGGGCGCAGGTGATGGCCGTCGACCTCACCGGCCCCATGCTGGTGTGCCATGCCGCGCTGCCGGCGCTGAAACAGGCCGGGCGCGGCACCATCGTCAACATCGCCTCCGGCGCCGCCCTCCGGCCGCTGGAGCAGCGGACGGCCTACTGCGCCGCCAAGGCCGGACTCGTCATGTTCGGCAAGACCCTTGCCGTGGACCTCGCCGCCTACCACATCCGCGTCAACGCGATCTGCCCCGGCATCATCGACACGCCCCTGTTCCGCTCGTCCTGGGCGGGCGCCGACGACCCGGCGGCCGAGCTGGCCCGCATCCTCGACCGCTACGTGATCAAGCGCCCGGGCCAGCCGGAGGAGATCGCCCAGGCCGCTCTCTACCTGACCAGCGACGACTCGTCCTTCGTCACCGGCGCCGCGCTCGCCGTCGACGGCGGGCGGACATTCCACTGAGGATGACCGCGGCGCGGGCGGGTCAGATCATCCACCGCCCGCCGTCGATCAGGATCGACTGCCCGGTGATGTAGCGGGCGTCGTCGCTGGCCAGGAACGCGACCACGCCGGCCACGTCCTCGGGCTCGGCCACGTAGCCCATGGGCACGCTGGTCCGCACCTTGTCGATCACTTCCTTCGGCAGGCGGTCGTGGGCCCGGGTGCGAATGGCGCCGGGACACACCGCGTTGACGTTGACGTGAAAGGGCGCCAGCTCGCGGGCGAGCGAGCGGGTGAAGCCGACCACGCCCATCTTGGCCGCCGCATAGTCGACGAACCCCACGTCGCCGTAGAAGGCGGACTCCGTCGACATGTTGACGATGCGCCCACTGCGGCGCGCGCGCATCTCCTCGACCACGAGCCGCGTGGCCCGCATGGTGGTGAGGAGGGACACCTCGATGACGAAGCGCCACGTCTCCTCCGTCGAGAGGTGGAACTCGCTGGCACGCTCGCGGGCGCTCTGGCCGACGTTGTTGAAGAGGATGTCGATGCGCCCGAACCGCTGCCGGACGGCCGTCACCGCCGCCTGCACGGCGTCGGGATCGGTCCAGTCCGCCACGATCGGCAGCGCCGGCCGGCCCGCCGCCTCGACGGCGCGCGCCGCCTCCTGCAAGGGGTCGCCCTCGCGGTCGACCAGGACGAGGTCGGCGCCCTCGCGGGCCAGGCGCAGCGCGCTGGCGCGGCCGATGCCGTTGGCGGCGCCGGTGACCACCGCGATCCGGCCGGAGAGCCGGCCCTCGACGAGCGTTGCCATGGCATGTCCTCCCGTCAGACGAATCGGTGGAAGCCGATCCAGCGCTCGGCGGCGGCGAGGCCGAGGCCGGTGAGCACGATCAGCATGGTCGAGATGGCGGCGATGGAGGGATCCACCCCGTACTCGATCGCGGTGAAGATCTTCACGGGGAGCGTCATCTGGCCCGCCCCCAGGACGAAGATCGACACCGGGACGTTGTCGAACGACACGATGAACGAGAAGAGCGCCCCGGCCGCGATTCCCGGGCGGATGAGGGGCAGGGTGACGGTGAAGAACGCCACCGGCCCGCTCGCGCCCAGGACGCGGGCGGCGCTCTCCAGCTCCGGATCGATGCCCTGCAGGCTCGCCATCACCGCCCGCACGACATAGGGCACGGTGATCACCATGTGGGCGAGGGCCAGACCCGCCAGCGTCCCGTTCATGTGGACCAGCGCGTAGAACTGCAGGAGCGCGACGCCCACCACCACGCCCGGAAAGATGAGGGGCGCGTTCAGCAGGGCGGAGACCATGGCGCCGCCGGGCACACGCCGCCGGATCAGCGCGTAGGACGCCGCCACGCCGGCCCCGAGCGAGCCGACGGTCGCGATCGCGGCGAGGACCAGGCTGAAGCCGATGGCGTGAACATACTCGGGATCGCCCAGGACCGCGCCGAACCAGCGCAGCGTCAGGCCCTTCGGGGGCACGGTGAGGTAGGACGTGCGGCTGAACGACGCCAGCGCGATCACCACGACGGGCAGCATCAGGAAGGCGAAGACCAGGGCCACCCATCCCCGCAAGAGCCATCCGCGGAGCCGCGCCGCCGTCACGCGCGCGCCCCCGTCCGGCGGGCGAGGACACCGGAGCAAAAGACCAGGGCCAGCACCATCACCGTGAGCAGCAGCGCCTCCGCGGAGCCGGCCGGCCAGTTGAGCCGCTGGAGGAACTCGTCGTAGATGAGCGTCGACATCACCTGGTAGGTGGGACCGCCGAGGAGGCGCGGCGTCACCAGGGCGCTGATGGTGAGGACGAACACGAGAATCGAGCCCGAGAGGATGCCCGGCGCCGACAGCGGCAGGGTCACGCGCAGGAACGTGCTCCCCCAGGAGGCACCCAGCACGCGGGCGGCGTCCTCGACGTCGCGCGGGATGTTCTGGATGGGGCCGAGGAGGACGAGCACCATGAAGGGCAGGAAGATGTGGGTCAACGCGATGAGGAGGCCGGCAAAGTTGAACAGGAGCTTCACCGGCTCCTGGATCACCCCCAGCGCCTGGAGCGCCTGGTTCACCAGCCCGTTCTGGGCGAGCAAGGCGATCCAGCCAAAGGTGCGCACGACCAGGTTCAGGAGGAGGGGAAAGACGACGAGGATGGTCAGCCAGTTCCGCCACCGCGAGCGGGTGCGCGCCAGGAAGAAGGCCATCGGATAGCCGATCACCAGCGTGGAGAGCGTGACCATGAGCCCCAGGGCGAGGGTGCGGCCGATGATCTCGAGGTAGTACGAGTCGGTCACGAGCCGGGTGTAGTAGCCGACGGTGAACCCGGAGGTGATGCCGACCAGCGGCACGTAGGGGCGGAAGCTGGTCGGCACCAGCATGCCCACCGGCAGCAGGAAGGCCACCAGCAGGAGCAGGATCGCGGGCAGCAGCAGCCCCCAGCCGCGGGCGGCCGTCACCGGGTGTCTCCCACTCCGGTCTCGCCGCCGGCCAGGAGCACGACGTCTTCCGGACCCCACGCGATGGTCGCCCGCGCCCCGCGCGCGAGCGGCAGCGCGGCGCCGGGCGCCGTCACTTCGAGCTCGCGCCCGTCCGCGAGCTGCACGACATAGTGATGCGCCTGCCCTGCGAAGGCATGGAAGACCACCGTCGCCGCGAAGCGGTTGGCGCCGCCGGCGCCGGCGCCGGAGGGCTCGAGGCGGATATTTTCCTGGCGGATCGCCACCTGCACCCGCTGCCCGGCGGTCAGGCCCGGGCGGGGACCGGCCACCACCGAAAGCCCGCCCTCGACCGTGACGACGATGCCGTCCGCCCCGGTCTCCGCGACGGTGCCGGTGAGAAAGTTCGCCCGGCCCAGGAAGCGCGCGACGAAGGGGGTGGCCGGGCGGCGATAGACCTCCTCCGGCCGCCCGATCTGCTCCACGCGCCCGGCCTGCATCACCACCACCCGGTCGGACAGGATCAGCGCCTCCGCCTGATCGTGGGTGACGAAGATCATCGTCGTCCCCAGGCGCTCCTGCAGCCGCTTCAGCTCGACGCGCATCTCGTCGCGCAGCAGCGCATCGAGGTTCGATAGCGGCTCGTCGAGCAGGAGCACGCCGGGCTCGGTGACCAGCGCGCGGGCGAGGGCCACGCGCTGCTGCTGACCGCCGGACAGCTCCCGCGGGTATCGCGCGCCGAGCGGACCGAGCCGGACCAGCTCCAGCATGCGCTCGACGCGCGGACGCAGCTCGGCCTCCCCCACCGCGCGGCGCCGGAGGCCGAAGGCAACGTTCTCGAGCACCGTCATGTGCGGGAAGAGGGCATAGGACTGGAAGACCAGGCCGAGGTTCCGGCGGTGCACGGCCACCCGCGTGATGTCCTCCCCCGCCAGCACGACCTGGCCCCCGTCGGGCTCCACGAGCCCCGCCACCATGCGGAGCACCGTGCTCTTGCCGCAGCCCGAGGGCCCCAGGAGGGAGAGGAACTCGCCGGGCGCGGCGTCGAGGGACACCTCGTCGACGGCGAGGACCGCGCCGAATGACTTGCGGAGCCGGCGTATGCTCAGCGCCGGCGCGGCGACGCTCACCGCCGGCGACGCGCCCCCGGCGAGGCGGGGGTCAACGCGCGATCTCGCGCCCCCAGCGCTCCGACCACTCCGGGAACTTCCGTGCCACGAAGTCGGTGTCGGGGAAGTACATGCGCTGGACGATCTCGCCAAAGGGCACGAGCTTTCCCAGCTCGGCCGGGAGCTGGACCTTCTTGTTGGTGGGGCCGGCGAACTGCGACTGCGCGAAGCAGAGCTGGCCCTCCGGCGAGAGGAGGGCGGCGATGTACTTCTGGGCCAGCTCGCGCTTCTGACTGGCCTTGGGAACGGAGACGGTGGGCACGATCCCGATCGCGCCCTCCTTCGGGTAGGCCGCGGCCACCGGCACTCCCTTCGCCGCGGCGGCGCCGGTGCGGTCCGTGTACCACACCGCCAGCGCGATGTCGCCCCGCTCGAACAGCGGGATGATCTGGTCGGGCTGCGTGTACATCATCTGAACGTTCGGCTTGAGCTTCTTGATCGCCTCGAAGCCGGGATCGATGTTCTCGATGGAGCCCCCGTGGAGGCGCGCCGCCGCCATCAGGAACTGCTGGCCCGAGGTGCCGGAGATGTCGGGGATGGCCAGCTTGCCCTTCCATTCCGGCTTCCAGAGGTCGGCCCACGAGGTCGGCGGCGTCTTCACCAGGTTCGTGTTGTAGGTGATGACGGTCCCGGCGAACATCATCGACACCCAGTAGCCGTCCTTGTCCCGCGAGGCGTCGTACAGGTCACCCCAGTGGCCGATCTTCGCGGGCTCGAGCGGCTGGAGCAGGCCCTCCGCCTTCGCCTGCTTGACGATCTGGCTGTCCATGTAGGCGACGTCGAACTCCGCGCGCGCGCCCGCCGCGCGCAGCTTCGCCATCGTCTGGACGGAGCTGCCGAGCACGTACTTCACGCTGGCCCCGGTGGCCTTCTCGAAGGCGGCGGCGTGGCATTTCTTGGAGTTGTCGACGAAGGTGCCGCCGAAGGTCGCCACCACCAGCTCTTCGGCGGACGCCGGCAGTACGAAGCCGGCGGCGATCAGGCACATCAACACGGTCGTTCGAAGCACGGTCATGGTCGGTGGTTCCTCCCGGAGCGCGTGGTGGCGCGATTATTCGTCAGCCGCGCCGAGCAAGTCAACCCACCTTGACGGCACCGCTCGCGCGGAGGACTATGGCAAGACGTCGCTGGGGACGCGGAGGCGCGCCGCGGCGGCCGATCTCGACGCGGCAGTTCACCGGCACGAAAGGATCCGGAGGGCGGCATGACGGACCGCACCGAGCACCCGAGGCATTCCCAGCCCGATCCCACCCGGCGCGCATTCCTCGGAGCGGGCGCGCTCACGCTGCTGGGCCTCGCGGCACCGCCGCTCGTCGGCCTCGCCGCCGCCCAGGCCCCGAAGCGCGGGGGCACCCTGGTCGTCGCCGCCGACGTCAGTCCGCCCGGGCTCGACCCGCAGAAATCCGCGGCCGCCCACAGCTGGATGATCGCGGAGCACGTCTACTCGAACCTGTTGCGCCGCGACCCACGGATGAACATCGTCGGCGACCTGGCCGAGTCCTGGCAGGTGGTCGACGGCACCACCTTCGTCTTCAAGCTGCGGAAGGGCGTGGTCTGGCACCACGGGCGCGAGCTCGTGGCCGAGGACGTGAAGTACTCGTTCGAGCGGATGCTCGACGAGAAGACCGCTTCGCCCTGGCGCTCCAACTGGATGATCATCGACCGCATCGAGACGCCGGACCGGTCCACCGTGCGCTTCGTCATCAAGCGGCCGTTCGCCCCCTTCTTCTCGTACCTGGCCACGCCCCACTACTCCGCCATCGTCCCGCGCGACATCGTCGAGAAGCAGGGCGACCTCCAGAAGACCGCCTCCGGCACCGGGCCCTTCGTGCTCGAGCGGTTCGTTCCCGACAACACCGTCGTCCTCAAACGGAACCCGGCGTACTACGAGGGGGGCCTGCCCTATCTCGACGGCATCGAGTACCGGATCATCCCGGACGAGGCCGCCCGCCTGGCCGCGCTGCGCGCGGGGACCGTCGACTATCTCTGGTCCGTCGACCCACTCATCGACCGGCAGCTCCAGGGCGCCCCCGGCGTCGTGCTCCGGGAGCCGGACGGCTATTGCGCCCAGCACGGCATGGCCTTCAACCAGCTGAAGCCCCCCTTCGCCGACGTGCGCGTGCGGCGAGCGGTCAGCGCGGGGATCAGCCGGCGGGAGATCATCGCCAGCGTCCTGCGCGGCCGTGGCGCCATCACGACGAAGATCCCTCCGTGCGATGCGCCGTTCGGGTATAGCGGCGACGACAAGGGCCTCCCCTACTATGCCCACGACCCCGCCCTCGCGCGGCGCCTGCTCGGCGAGGCCGGTCTCGCCAATGGCCTCGACACCACCCTCGAGGTGTCCCCCCGCTTCCCCCAGACCATCCGGACGGCCGAGGTCATGAAGGAGCAGCTCTCCGCGGCCGGCATCCGCGTGACGCTCAAGCAGGTGGAGTGGGGGGCGGCGCTGAAGAACTTCGTCCGCACCGAGTACGAGGGGATGAGCATGATTCCCCTGGTGTGGCAACCCGACCCCGATGCCCACGCCTACGACATCTTTCACAGCGGGTCGAACATCAATCTTGGCAAGTTCAAGGACGCGCAGGTGGACCAGCTCCTCGAGCAGGGCCGGACGACCCTGGACCGGGACAAGCGGATCGCGATCTACCGGGACCTCCAGCGCCACATGGCGGACCAGGCCTACCTGATCTTTCCCTACGCCTCGGGCGCGACGGAAGCGCTGCGCGACACGGTGAAGGGCTACCTCTCCATTCCCGGGACCCAGCCGGGAAGCCGGAGCCGGCACTTCTTCAAGCAGACGTGGCTCGATCGCTGACGGGGGCGCCCTGCCGCCGGTGAGGGCATGACCGGCTACATCGGCAAGCGGGTCCTGCTCCTGATCCCGACGCTGCTCGGGGTGTCGGTGCTCACCTTCCTGCTCATCCACCTGATCCCCGGAGACCTCGTGACCATTCTCCTCGGGATCACCGCGAGCCAGAACGAGCAGACGCGGCAGGCGCTGATCCACGCGCTCCACCTCGACCGGCCGCTCGCCGTGCAGTATCTCCTGTGGCTGGGCGAGGTGCTGCGGGGCGATCTCGGGCACTCCCTCGTCACGGGATTCTCCGTGCGCGACGAGCTGGTGCGGAGCTACCCGGTGACGCTCCAGCTCGCGCTGATGGCGATGTCCATCGCGCTGGCGGTCGGCATCCCCCTGGGTGTCCTCGCGGCCACCCAGGCCGGGCGGGCCCTCGACGCCTCCACGCGCGTCTTCTCCCTGCTCTTCATCTCGGCGCCCGCGTTCTTCATCGGGACGGTGGTGATCATCGCGGGGGCGCGCTACGCCCCGTGGCTGCCCACCCTCGGCCACGTGCCGTTCACGGAGAGCCCGGCCCGGAGCCTCCTGACCATGCTGCCGGCGGCGGCATCGCTGGGCCTGGCCATCTCGGCGATCATCGCGCGCTTCACGCGGAGCAGCATGCTCGAGGTGCTGGGGCAGGATTTTGTCCGCACCGCCCGCGCCAAGGGCGTGGCCGACGGGGCCGTGGTCTACAAGCACGCGCTGCGGAACGCCCTCATCCCGGTGGTCGCCATGGCCGGCACCCAGTTCGTGTACCTCATCGGCGGCGCGGTGATCATCGAGGAGGTCTTCGCGCTGCCCGGCATGGGGCGTCTGGTCGTCAACGCCATCTACCAGCGGGACTACACGACGATCCAGGGCGCGGTGTTGCTGCTGACCTCGGCGGCGGTGCTCGTCAACCTCGCCCTCGATCTCCTCTACCACCTCATCGACCGCCGGATCCTGTACGCGTGAGCGGCGAGCCCGGCGGCATGAGGAGCGGGGGCCGGCCCCGCGCGCTGCGAAGCGGATCGTTTCTCGTCGGCGGTCTCATCGTCGCCGGCCTTCTAGTGGTGGCGGTGGCGGCGCCGTGGCTGGCGCCATACGCGCCCACCGCGATCTTCCCGGGCGCGGAGATCGCGCCGCCCGGCCCGCGCTTCCTGCTCGGGACGGACGAGGTGGGCCGCGACATCCTGAGCCGCGTCCTCTATGGCACCCGCGTGTCGATCGGGGTCGCGATCCCGTCGGTGGCGCTGGCGGTGCTGGCGGGGACCACGCTGGGCGTGGGCCTCGGCTACTGGGGAGGCGCGCCGGATCTGCTCGCCATGCGGCTCTTCGACGTGCTCTTCGCCTTCCCCCCGATCCTGCTGGCCATCGCCCTGGTGGCGGCGCTCGGCCCGAGCACCGTCAACCTCGTCCTCACCATCGCGGTGCTCACGCTCCCGCAGTTCGCGGTGCTCGCGCGGAGCGCCACCCTCGCGCTGAAGCCGCAGGACTTCGTCCAGGCCGCCCGCGCGCTCGGAGCGTCCCACGGGCGCATCCTCGGTGCCCATGTCCTGCCCAATATCACGCCGACCCTCGCCGTCCAGACGAGCCTGAGCCTCTCGATCGTCATCCTGGTGGAGGCGGCGCTGAGCTTCCTCGGGCTCGGCACGCAGCCGCCGGCGCCGAGCTGGGGGAGCATGCTGAGCCGGGGCCGCCAGTACATGACCATCGCGCCGTGGCTGGTGCTGGCTCCGGGGCTGGCCATCATGCTCGCCGTGCTCGGCTTCAACCTGCTCGGTGACGGCCAGCGCGATCTCCTGGATCCGCGCCGGGCGGGAGCGGGCCGGAGGACCCCATGAGCCCCGTCCGAATTGCGGCGATTCAGGCGCGTCCGGTGTCCGATCTCTTCGACGACATGTGGAACGGCGGCGACGTCGCCCGCGCGGTCGCCTTGCTCGAGACCGCGGCCGCGGCGGGCGCCGCCTGCGTCTGTTTCCCCGAGCTGTATCCTCGGGTCGGCGAGGAGGAGCTCCGCGCGGCGGCGCGGCGCCTGAGCGTCTTCGTGGTGGCCGGGCTGATCGAGGGCACGCGGGCGCGCTGGTACAACACGGCCACGGTGATCGGTCCCGACGGGCGCATCCTCGCCCGGCAGCCGAAGTGCTTCCCCACGCAGGGCGAGATCGACAACGGGGTGATGGCCGGCCACCGCTATCGGGTGATCGAGACCGACATCGGCCGGCTGGGCATCGTGATCTGCGCCGACTTCGCCTTCTTCTCCGAGGGGGCCGATGCCCTCGTCGAGCAGGGCGTGGACATCATCTTCAACCCGTCGTGGTGGTTCGCCCTCGGGGAGGCCTATCCCGCCACCGTCATCGGCCGCCACATGCAGTACGGCAAGCCGGTGATCGGCGTCGACATCGCGGCGTGCTCGCTCCGGCTCCAGGACGCGGACGGCCGGCTGGTGGAGCGGTTCCCCCGCGCCGGCGGCTACAGCACGGTGTGCGTGCCGCCCCCCATCGCCTCCCTGGCCGAGCTCGCCGAGTGGTTCCGGGCCAAGCCCGGCGGCACCAACTCGGCGCAGGGCTTCATCCAGAGCCTGGGGGAGGACGAGGGCATCCTCTACGCCGACGTGGACATCGCGGCCGTCCGGCGATTCCCCGGGTATTTCTACCGGAGCACGAATCCGTGAGCTAGGAGAACCGAACCGCCGACGCCAGGATCTTCAGCCCGTCACGCCGGTAAGAACAGGCGAACGGAGTGGTTGTCCACGACGTCTCCTTTCGGCCCGACCGTGAAGTTGGAGGTGATGAGTCCCGTGGCACCGGCGAACTGGCCGGTCCCCTCGGTCACCTCCCAGATGACGGCGCCGCGTTGAAGACCGTCGATGCCGCTCGGCCCGAGGGTTCCCTGGCCAACCGTTTCGAACGTCAACCGTCCGGCCTTGCTGTAGCTGATGCGTCCGGCCTCCACGAACGTTCCGGCGCCGGTGACTTGCACCTCCGACTCGAACGTGGCCCGCGGACCCGGCCGGGACTCGATCTTGCCGACCACCCCTTTGGGGGTCAGCGCGGTCCGCGACACCTGGCCGCTTGCCGTCGTCTTGGCGGCCATCTTTCCCTCGGCGCCGGCCACTGGACGTGCCTTGCCCTTGAACTGCAACGCGAAGACGAGCTCTTTCATCGTCGGTCCTCCTCCTTGCGCTGGTCGCCCAGCCATCGGTCGGATCGGTGCCGAGAGCTTAGTCGGCGGCATCCGAAGGGTCAAGTCCGCCTACGTGCGGCCGTCGGCGATTCGCCGGATACTTCTCCCGGACCACGAGTCCATGAGCTTGGCCCCGGGCACACCGATACGGACGCTTGAGTCCGGGCGGAGATCGTGTAACCCTCAGGGCCCTGGAGACTGGGACCCGGTCCTGAAATCGAGCGAACAGCCGTGGAGAACATCGTCAGCGTCGGCTTCGACCTCGCGAGCTTCAGCGCCATCATGGTGCTGATGGTCACCGGCCTCGGCGTGATCGCGAGCATGATGGGGATCTTCAATTTCGCCCACGGAGAGTTCCTGCTGCTGGGTGCGTATACCGTCTACCTCACGCACAGCCACGGTTATCCCGTGTGGGCCGGCATGGTGGCCGCGCCGTTCGTGGTGGCGCTCATCGGCCTCGCGCTCGAGCGTGGCGTGATCCGGTTCTTCTACGCTGAGCCGGTTGTCGCCATGCTCGGTACCTATGCCATCGGCCTCGTCATCCGCGAGAGCGTGCGGGGGCTCATCGGTGGCCTCTACCACTCGGTGCCCGATCCCCTCATCGGCTCGTTCAGCCTGGGCGCGCTCCAGCTCTCCCGCTGGCGCTGCATGATCATCCTCGTCGCGGCGGTCGTGCTGGTCGGATTCTGGATCCTTCTGACGCGCACCGGCATCGGCCTCACGATCCGGGCCTCCCTCGAGAACCCCGCGCTCGCGCGCGCCTCCGGCATCTCGACCAACCGCGTCTACGCGCTCACCTTCGCCGTCGGCGCCGGCCTCGCCGGCCTCGCCGGCGGGTTGATGGTGCCGATTTTCTCGATGTTCGCCGACCTCGGCGTACGCTTTCTGATACAGGGCTTTCTCGCCGTCCTCCTCGGCGGCATCGGCACGTTCGAGGGGCCCGCCCTCGGGCGCCGCCGTGATCGGCGTCCTGAGCGCCGGGCTGCCGTGGATCCTCAGCCCGGTCCTCGCCGACGTGCTCGTGTTCGTGATCGCCATCGTCGTCGTCAAGTTCCGGCCCGCTGGTCTTCTCTCCACCGAAAGGAGCTGAATCCATGCACCGAGAGCCCGACTTGGTCCGCTCGACCGCGTCGCTGGACCGCCGCTCACTCCTCACCGGCGCCGCGTGGGCGGTCGGCGCGGTGGCGCTCGGGCGCGGTAGCTTCACCGTGCCCCCGGCATGGGGTCAGTCGAATCCCATCAAGGTCGGTATCGCCACCGACCTCACCGGCCCCATCGGCTTCGCGGGCAAGGCCAACGCGAACGTGGCGACGATGGTGGTCAACGAGATCAACGCCAAGGGCGGGGTGCTGGGACGCTCGCTGCAGCTCTTCATCGAGGACACGGCCTCCAACGAATCGGTGGCGGTGAACAACGTGCGCAAGCTCATCCAGCGCGACCGCGTCGACGTGGTGTTCGGCGGCATCACCAGCTCGATGCGCAACGCCATCAAGGACGTGATCGTGACGCGGGGGCGGACGCTCTACATCTATCCTCAGCTCTACGAGGGCCAGGAGTGCACGCCGTATATCTTCTGCACCGGGCCCACCCCGGCCCAGCAGTGCGACGAGTTCATCCCCTGGCTGATCAAGAACGGCGGCAAGCGCTTCGCGCTCCCCTCCGCGAATTACATCTGGCCCAAGGTGCTCAACCAGTATGCGCGCAAGGTCATCCAAGCCAACGGCGGCGAGGTCGTGTTCGAGGAGTACTACCCCCTCGACCAGATCGAGTACAGCGCGACCGTGAACAAGATCATGACCAACAATGTGAACGTGGTCTTCAACACGGTCATCCCGCCCGGCGTCGGCCCCTTCATCAAGCAGCTGTACGAGGCCGGCTTCACCAAGCGCGGCGGCCGCCTGTCCTGCGTGTACTACGACGAGAACACCCTCAACATCAACGCCGCCCACGAGTTCGAGGGGCTGGCGAGCTGCCTCGACTATTTCCGCACCATCAACGACCCGTTCAGCGCCAAGCTGCAGGCCGATTACGACAAGCTCTACCCGGGCACCGTCCTCTTCACCGCGGGCAGCGCGGCCACCGGCATGTATCGCGGCCTCAAGCTCTGGGAGACCGCCGTCAACCGAGCCAAGAAGCTGGACCGCGAGAGCGTGGCGGCGGCGCTGGATCGCGCGCGGATCGAGCAGGGGCCCGGCGGAGGCGGCCGAGATGGTCCCGGGCAAGCGTCACTGCAAGATGAACATGTACATCGCCGTCGCCAAGAATGGGAACTACGAGGTGGTCTCGCAGAGCAAGGGGCTCGTCGACCCCAAGGAGTGCTAGAGCGAGGCGCCGGATGATCCTCGTCCTCGAGTTGGCGCTGCTCGCGGTGGGGCTCGCCTTACCGCTCGCGCTGGACCACTTCTGGATCGTCTTGGCGACGCGTATCGTGCTCCTCTGCCTGCCCGCGCTGAGCTTCGACCTGCTCTGGGGCTACTCCGGTATCATGAGCTTCGGGCAGGCCCTCTTCTACGGCACGGCGGCCTACAGCGCCGCCCTCCTTGGCCCGCGACGCCGGCTTCACGTCGATCTTTGTCATCGTGCCCGCGTGCACCCTGATCGGCCTCGTGCTCGCGCTCGTCATGGCGTGGTTCCTCCTGCTCGGCCGCTACCCGCCCAGCACGATCTTTGTCGCCCTCGGCACGCTCACCGGGGCCTACGCCGCTGACCGCCTGGCCCGCGGCTGGTACTACCTCGGCGGGCAGAATGGCATCCCCTCGATCCCGCCCCTCACGGCCGGTCCCTTCACCATCGCGGAGGGGCCGGTCTACTACTACCTGGCGCTCGCGGTCCTCGTCGTCGTCTACGCCCTCTGCCGCGTGCTGGTGCGCTCCCAGTTCGGTCTCGTCCTGGCGGGTATCCGGCAGCAGGAGGAGCGGCATCAGCTTTCTCGGATACCGGGTCCAGCACTTCAAGGCCATCGTCTTCACGCTGGCCGGCGGCATCTGCGGTCTTTCGGGCGCGCTCGCCGCCTTCCACGATGGCTTCGTGTGGCCGAACTTGCTGGGCGTGCTCCTGTCCACGCAGATCGTGCTCTACGTGCTCTTCGGCGGGCGTGGGCATGCTGGTGGGCGCCGTCATCGGCGTCGCCAGCATCGAGTATGTGAGCTTTCTCCTCGCCGATAGGTTTCAGACGTTCTGGCCGATCCTGCTGGGGCTGCTCCTGCTCTTCGTCGTTCTCTTCCGCCCCAGCGGGCTCGTCGGGCTCGTGGTGACCGAGCGCGAGCGGTTCGGCCGCTTCGGCCGCGCGCCGGCGCGCACGGAGGCGGGCCGAGGCCATGGCGCTGCTTGAGGTCTCGGGCGTCAGCAAGCGCTTCGGCGAGCTCCGGGCCCTGGCGGGGTGGACCTGCGCGTCGAGGCGGGCCAGATCCACGGGCTCATCGGGCCCAACGGCTCCGGCAAGAGCACGCTCATGAAGTGCATCGCCGGCGCGCTCACGCCCGACGCCGGGGTCATCCGCTTCGCCGACCGCGACCTCACGCGCGCCGCGCCCTCGGAGCGCGCGCGGGCCGGCCTCAGCATCAAGTTCCAGATCACGAGCGTGCTGCCCGCGCTGTCGGTGTACGACAACATATTGCTCGCCCTGCAGGCGCCGCGACTCGCTCGTGTCGCTGCTCCGCTCGGCCACGCGACGGGCACGGCACGAGTCCGTCATGACCGCGCTCGAGCGATTCCCGCTGCTCGGCCGGGCCGATCAGCTCGCGGGCGCGCTCTCGCACGGCGAGCAGCAATGGCTGGAGATCGCGATGGCGCTCGCGACCGATCCGACCCTTCTCCTGCTGGACGAGCCCACCGCCGGGATGAGCCTCGAGGAGCGCCGTCTCACCGGCGAGCTGCTCGCGCCGATCAAGAGCCGTTGCGCCATCCTCATCGTCGAGCACGACCTCGACTTCATCCGCGACGTGTCCGACGTCGCTCACGGTGCTCGACCAGGGCAGCGTGCTGGACACCGGCTCGGTCGAGGCCATCCAGGCCAGCCCCAAGGTGCAGGAGGTCTACCTCACCCGTGTCTGACGCGCCCCTGCTCGCCGTCCGCGGGCTGTCGACGTACTACGGCCATAGCCAGGCCCTGTTCGACGTCGACCTGGTGGCCGGCCAGCGGGGGGCGGTGGCCGTGCTCGGCCGCAACGGCGCCGGCAAGACCACGCTGCTCAGGACGCATCGTGGGAGAGCTGACGCCGCGGCAAGGGCAGATCGCCTTCGAGGGCCGCGACGACACCCGCACGCCGACCGAGCAGCGCGTGCGGCGTGGCCTCGGGTACGTGCCGCAGGAGCACGCGGTCTTCGGCCGGCTGTCCGTGCGTGAGAACCTTGCCGTCGGTGCCGTGACGCGGCGCGACCCCGGCGCCGTCGACGAGGTCGCTCACCCTGTTTCCCAAGCTCGGCCAGCGGCTGAACCAGCGCGCCGGCACCCTCAGCGGCGGCGAGCGCAAGATGCTCGCGGTGGGCCGCGCGCTCCTCACGCGTCCGAAGCTCCTCCTGCTCGACGAGCCCACCGAGGGCGTCTGGATCGGCGTGATCGAGGAGATCGCCACTCGGCTCGCCGAACTCGCGAGCCGCATCGGGCTCGTTCTCGTCGAGCAGCATCTCGAGCTGGCCCTCTCCGTCGCCCAGTACGCCTACGTGCTGGATCGCGGCCGGGTCGCGCTCGAGGGCCCGTCCGCGACGATCAGGAACGACCCCCGGCTTCTACGCTATTTGGCGCCGTAGAGGCAGGGCCCCGAGGACCACCCGAAGCATCATGACCAACTGACCAAGGAGGCTCCCATGGCCGTGTCACCGCCGACCTCAGATCAGCTCAAGGTAATCGCCGACGCGATGGGGCTCGCCCTCACCGAGAGCGACCTCGCGTCCTTCGTCGCGCTGATGAAGCCGAGCATCGACGGCTACAATGTGGTCGACGCGCTGCCCGGACAATTTGCCGGCGGTGAAGTATCCGCGCACGCCGGGCTGTCCGCCCCCAGCCCGAGGAGAACACGCGCAACGCCTGGTACGTCAAGACGCGCGATGGAGGGCGCCCCGAGCGGCAAGCTCAAGGGGAAGACCGTCGTGCTCAAGGATAACGTGATGCTCGCGGGCGTGCAGATGATGAACGGCGCGTCCACGCTCGAGGGCTACACGCCGGAGATCGACGCCACCATCGTCACCCGCATCCTCGATGCCGCCGGCACCATCGTCGGCAAGGCGCACTGCGAGTACTTCTGTCTGTCCGGGGGCAGTCACACCAACGCCACCGGCCCCGTCCACAACCCACACAAGATGGGCTACTCGGCCGGCGGCTCGTCGTCGGGGAGCGCGGTGCTGGTGGCGCTGCGCGAGGTCGACATGGCGATCGGCGGAGACCAGGGCGGGTCGATCCGCATGCCAGCGTCATTCTGCGGCATCTACGGAATGAAGCCGACCCACGGACTCGTCCCTTACACCGGCATCATGCCGATCGAGATCTACGTCGACCACACGGGGCCGATGACGGGGACGGTCCGGGACAACGCCCTGCTCCTCGAGGTGATCGCGGGCGCCGACGGGTACGACCCGCGCCAGTACTCGCCGAAGGTGCACCCCTACACCGAGGCCCTCGGCGGCGGCGTTGACGGCCTCAAGATCGGCCTCGTCAAGGAAGGGTTCGGCCTGCCCAACTCCGAGCGCGACGTGGACGCCAAGGTGCGCAAGGCGGGCGAGCTCCTCGGCAAGCTCGGCGCGAAGGTCACCGAGGTCTCGATCCCGTGGCACACGCTGGCGGGCGCGCTGTGGCTCCCTATCGGGGTGGAAGGCCTCACTCAGACGATGATGTGGGGTGACGGGTACGGCCTCAGCCGTCCCGACCTCTACGTGGCCAGCCTCATGGACTTCCACCGTGGCTGGCGGCAGCGCGCCAACGAGCTCTCGGAGACGACGAAGCTCTTCACGCTCCTCGGCACCTACATCCACCAGGAGCACGGCAGCCGCTACTACGGCAAGGCCATGAACATCACGCCGTCGCCTCACCGCCGCCTACGACGCCGCCCTCGCCGAGCACGACCTCCTGATGATGCCCACGACGCCGATGAAGGCGCAGCCCATGCCGAAGCCGGGCGCGCCGCGCGAGGAGGTCGTACAGCGGGCGCTCGAGATGATCACGAATACGGCGCCCTTCGACATCTCGCACCACCCGGCCATGGCCATTCCGTGCGGGATGAGCGCCGGCCTGCCGGTGAGCATGATGTTGGTGGGCAAGCACTGGGACGAGCCGACAATCTACCAGGCTGCCGCCGCCTTCGAGGGCGCCGGCGATTGGAAGTCGATGTAAGCGAATCAACCGGCCGATCCCGTGCGTGTTGGTAATGAGACCGTGAGCGGTCTGTCCTCCGGTGGAGGGAACCCATGCCCGAATCATCCACGCGCTTCACCCTGATCACGGCGGCTCGCCTGCTCGACGGCACCGGGGCGGCGCCCGTCGACCAGGCGGCCGTGCTCATCGACGCTGGCCGCATCGTCGGCCTGGGCCGCGCGGCCGACATTCCCATTCCGAGCGGCGCCGTCCGTAGACCGCAGAGACTACGGCGCGGCCACCATCCTCCCCGGCCTCGTGGACGCCCACACGCACCTGGTGGCGCCGGGCGATGGCACCCTCGGCGACGACATCGCCAAGGAAGACGACGACATCCTGCTGCTCCAGGCCGCCAAGAACGCGCGCACCCTGCTCCACTCGGGGGTGACCACGCTCCGCGAGAACGGCGCCAAGGGCAAGGTGGCCTTCTCGCTGCGCGAGGGCATCCGCCGCAAGCTCGCCCCGGGGCCGCGGATGGTCATCTGCGGGCGGCCGATCGCGATGACGGGCGGGCACATGGGCTACTTCGGGTCCGAGGCCGACGGCGAGACGGCGGTGCGCGCCGAGGTCCGCAAGCTCCTCAAGGAGGGCGCCGACTACATCAAGATCGTGGCCAGCGGCGGCTCGACGCGCACCTCGGATCCCAACCGCGCCTCGTACACCGTGGGCGAGCTCGCGGCGATGAGCGACGAAGCCCACCGGCACGGCAAGCTCACCGCCGCCCACTGCACCTCCGCGCAGTCCGTCCAGAACTGCCTCGATGCCCAGGTGGACATGATCATCCACTGCATCTTCGCCGAGCCCGACGGCACCTACCGCTTCCGCCCGGACCTCGTCGAGCGGCTGGCCGCCGCCAAGGCGTGGGTCAATCCCACGCTCTACGTGATGCAGGCCGGGATCGACCGGCTTCGCGAGGCGCGGGAGCGCGAGGGGCGCCTCACGCCGGAGCTCGTGGCGCAGCTCGACGAGTCGCGGCGAGCGCTGGACGTGAAAGTGGACGCCGTGCGGCGGATGAGCGAGGCCGGCGTGCGGATGACGGCGGGGTCCGACTCGCCCTGGGGCTGGTACGCGCCCGGGGAGTTCGTCCACGAGATCCACATGATGGCGCGAGCGGGGCTCTCGTACTCGGACGCGATCGTGACCGGCACCGCGGGAGCGGCGGAGTCCATCGGCGCGGGCGGCGTGGCCGGGCAGCTCGCGCCGGGCCGGCTCGCCGACGTGCTCGTGGTGCGTGGAGACCCCACGCGCGAGATCACCGCGCTGTGGGACGTCCTCGACGTCTACCAGGCGGGCCGCCGCATCGCCCGCGAGGTGACGTAGCGCTCAATAGAGGTGGCAGGCAGCCTCGTGTCCCGCGCCGACGGCCCGAGGAAGCGGGCGCTCGACACGGCAGCGGTCGAAGACGAACGGGCAGCGCGGGTGGAATCGGCAACCGGGGGGCACGTCGAGCGCGCTGGCCACCTCTCCCCTGGGCACGATGCGCTCGCGGCGCCGCGTGGGATCGGCAACCGGAATGGCGGAGAGCAAGGCCTGGGTGTATGGATGCTTGGGCTCGCGGTGAATCGCCTCCCGGGAGCCGATCTCGACAATCTCGCCGAGATACATCACCGCCACGCGGTCCGACATGTGGAGGACCACGTGGAGATCGTGGGAGATGAAGAGGTAGGTGAGGCCGAAGCGGCGGCGGAGATCCATCAGGAGGTTCAGCACCTGGGCCTGGATCGACACGTCGAGGGCCGACACCGGCTCGTCGGCCACGATGAGGCTGGGCTGGAGCGCCAGCGCCGCCGCGATCCCGATGCGCTGGCGCTGGCCGCCCGACAGCTCGTGCGGGTAGCGCTGGGCGAACCCCGGATCGAGCCCGACCACCTCGAGCAGCGCCGCCGTGCGTCGGAGCCGGTCCCGGGCGTCCGCCAGGCCATAGATGGCGAGCGGCTCGGCGACGATTTGTCCCACCCGCATCCGCGGGTTGAGCGAGCCGAACGGATCCTGGAAGACGATCTGCATGCGCTGCCGCGCGGCCCAGAGCTCCCGCGCGGATAGCGCGACCAGGTCACGGCCCTCGAAGCGGACATGCCCGCCGCTGGGCTCGATCAGGCGCAGGATGAGGCGGCCCGTGGTGGACTTGCCGCAGCCCGATTCGCCCACGAGGCCCAGCGTTTCGCCGCGCTCGAGCGTGAAGCTCACGCCGTCGACGGCGCGGATCACGCGACGGCGCCGCGCGAGCCACGCGCCGCCCACGTCGAACTGCTTGGCGAGACCCTCTACCTCGAGGAGTGGACCCGCGCTCACGCCACCACCGGGCAGGCCACGAAGTGTCCGGGCTCCCGCTCCACCAGCGCGGGGTCGTCGCGCCGGCAGCTCGCGATGGCATGGGCGCAGCGGGGGGCGAAGCGGCAGCCGGTGCCGGGCTGGCGGAGGTCCGGCGGCACGCCCTCGATGGAGGCGAGGGGTTGCCCGAAGCGACTCGGCTGCGGCAGGCACTCGAGGAGGCCCCGCGTATAGGGATGAATCGGCCGAGCGAACAGCCGCCCCACCGGCGCCAGCTCGACGATGCGCCCGCCATAGATGACGGCGACGCGGTGGCAGAGCTCGGCGACCACGCCCAGATCGTGGGTGATGAGGAGGACCGCCATACCACGCTCCGCCTGGAGCCGCCGGAGGAGATCCAGGATCTGCGCCTGGATCGTGACGTCGAGCGCCGTGGTCGGCTCGTCGGCGATCAGGAGCGCCGGTCCCGCAGCCAGTGCCATCGCGATCATGGCGCGCTGGCGCAAGCCGCCCGAGAGCTGGTGCGGGTAGTCGCGGGCGCGCTGGCGGGGCGACGGGATCTGGACCAGGTCGAGCATCGCGTGCGTGCGCTCCCAGGCCGCGTGGCGGCCGCCGCCTCCATGCGCGAGCACCGCCGAGGCGATCTGGTCGCCGATGGAGAAGACGGGGTTGAGGGAGGTCATCGGCTCCTGAAAGACCATGGCGATCCGGGCGCCCCGCACGCGACGCATGGCCTCGGGATCCTTGCCGAGCAGGTCCTCGCCCTCGAACAGGATCCGGCCCGCCGCGATGCGGCCGGGCGGCGGCAGGAGACGCATGATGGACAGCGAGGTGACGCTCTTGCCGCACCCGCTCTCGCCCACGAGCCCGAGCACCTCGCCCCGGTCGATCGTGAAGCTCACCCCGTCCACCGCGCGGAGCTCGCCCTGGCTGGTGGGGAAGTGGGTGGCCAGGCCTTCGACGACGAGAAGCGGCGGCATCCTAGATCTTGAGGCGCGGATCGAGCGTGTCGCGCAACCAGTCGCCCAGGAGGTTCACCGCGAGCACGGTCAGCATGATCGCGAGCCCCGGGAAGGTGGCGAGCCACCAGGCGGTGGCGACGTAGTTCCGCCCGTCGGCGAGCATCCACCCCCAGGTCGGCGTGGGCGGCTGCACTCCGAGCCCGAGGAAGGACAGCGCCGACTCGTAGATGATCATGAACGCGAGCTCGAGCGTGGCCACCACGATGATCGGGGTCAGCGCATTCGGCAGGACATGCCGGAGTAGCAGCCGCATCGACCGATTACCGCGCGCCCGGGCCCCGCTCACGAACTCGCGCTCGCGGATGGACAGCACGTCGGCGCGGACGATGCGGGCGAACTGCACCCAGCGGGTGACCGCCATCACCAGGATCACGTTGAGGAGGCTCGGGCCCAGCGCGAAGACCACGCCCATCGCGAGCAGGATGTAGGGGATCGCGAGGAAGACGTCCACCACGCGCATGATGAAGGCATCGGTGCGCCCGCCGTGGAAGCCGGCGAGGAGGCCGAGGGTGACGCCGATGAGGCCGGACAGCGTGACCGCGGAGAGACCGACGCCGAGAGAGATCCGGCCCCCGTACAGGATGCGGCTGAGGATGTCGCGTCCGAGGTGGTCGGTGCCGAGCGGATGCTCTCGCAGGCCCCGTTCCTGCCACATCGGGGGCCGGAGCCGCTTGACGAGCATCTGGCGCCCCGGATCCCAGGGGGCGATCTGCGGGGCCGCCAGCGCCGCGCCGCCCATGAGGAGCAGCACCGCGATCCCGAAGACGGCGCGGAAGCTCACCCGGCGACGGGCGGGCGGGGCGACGGGGCGAAGATCGGCCACCGTCGCCGGGCTCGCGGCGTCGCTCATTGCTTGCTCCGCACGAAGACGATCCGCGGGTCGAGATAGGTGTAGACGAGGTCCATCACCAGGTTGATCAGGACGAAGAGCGTGGCGAGCATGGCGACGATGGCTTGCACCAGCGGGTAGTCACGGCTGAAGATCGCGTCCACCGCGAGCCGGCCGACGCCCGGCCAGGCAAAGATCGTCTCCGTGATCACGGCGCCGCCCAGGAGAATCCCGAACTCGAGGCCCACGATGGTGACGAGGGGGATGGCCGCGTTCTTGAGCGCGTACTTGTACGTCACCACGAAGGTGCGGAGGCCCGCGGCGCGCGCGGTGCGGACATAGTCCTGCGCGAGCACCTCGAGCATGCCCGAGCGCGCCATCCGCGCGATGCGCGCCATCGAGAAGGCCCCCAGCGCGGTGGCCGGCAGCACCAGGGAGGCCAGCCCGTCGCGGCCCGCCGCCGGGAACCACCCGAGCCAGACGGCGAAGACGAGGATCAGCAAGAGCCCGAGCCAGTACACGGGCATGGCCTGTCCCAGCAGCACCCCCACGGAGCAGACGGCATCCAGGAACGAATTGCGGCGGAGCGCGGCCAGGATGCCGGCCGGCACCGCCACCACCAGGGCCAGGGCCAGGCCCGCCGCCGTCAGCTCGAGCGTGGCGGGCAGCGTCTGGCGGATCAGGGTGAGGGCGGGCACCTGGTGCTTGAAGGAGAGCCCGAAGTCGCCGCGGACGGCGCGGGAGAGAAAGCGCAGGTACTGGACCCAGAGCGGATCATCGAGTCCCAGCAGCGCGCGGAGCTGCCGGACATCCTCCTCGCGCGCCTCGAGCGGCAGGAGGAGCCGCGTCGGATCGCCGGTGAGGTGCAGGAGTCCGAAGACGATCACCGAGACGCCGAGGAGAACCAGCACACTCTGCAGGAGCCGGCGCAGGACGTAGGCGAGCATGCGCGGAGCCTCCCCTCACCCTCCCCTTTCCCCGGGGGGGAGAGGGGGAAAGGGGACTGGTCGAGAGGCGAGACGCGGAGCGGTTTTCAGCAGCCGGCTAGAACCCGATCTCGGTCAGCCGGATCGACTCGTCTCCCCGCGGCGTCCACTTGAGGCGATTGTTCACGCCGTAGATGTCCATCTGCTGGTACCCGAAGATCCACGGCGCGTCGTCGCGGATCAGCCGGAGGAGCTGGCTGTAGAGCTGCTTTCGCTTCTCCGTGTTCATCTCCGCGCGGGCCTGCTGGATGAGCTTGTCGACCTCGGGGTTCGAGTACTGGGAGACCGGCTCCCCGGTGTGCAGGTTCGGCGTCACCCAGTGGTCCGGCTCGAGGCTCGGCAGGCACCACCCGTTCATGAAGATGTCCTCGGTCTTGTGGTCCAGCACCGAGCGGACGTAGCTCCCCCACTCGCCGATGATCTTCACGTTGGTCTTGATGCCGTTCTCCGTGAGCTGGCCGGCCACCGCCTGGGCGATGTCCTTGTCCATGGCCCAGCGCCCGTTCGGGGCCTGGAGGGTGAGCTGGAGGTTCGTCTGGCCCGCGGCGGCCAGGAGCTCCTTGGCCTTCTTGGGGTTGTAGTCGTAGAACGGAATGGACGGATCGTAGCCCCACACGTTGGGGGGCATGGACGAGTTGATCCGCTTGCCATTGCCCTGGAGCACGCTGTCGAGGATGCCCTGAACGTCCACCGCGTGGTTGATGGCCTGGCGGACCCGGCGATCGGCGAGCGCGCCGCCCTTGATCTGCGCGATGCCGAAATAGATGATGCGGCAGCTCGGCATCTTCTCGACCCGGACGCTCCTGGTGGAGGTGAGCGTCGGGAGCTGGTCGGGCGGAACGTTCACGATCAGGTCGGCCTGACCGGTCTGAAGCGCCGCGATCCGCGCGCCGAGCTCGGGGATGGGCCGCCACGTCGCCCGCCGCACCGCCGGCTTGCCGCTCCAGTGCGCGTCGTTGGCCTCGACCACGATGCGGTCGTTCTTGGTCCACTCGACGAACTTGAACGGGCCCGTGCCCACCGGCTTGAGGTTGGCCTGCACGTCGCCGACCTGCGCCACGTACTTGGGCGCCAGCTGGTACATGAGGGTCATGCGCGCCGGCATCGCGGGGTCGGGCACCTTGGTGTGGAAGCGCACCGTGTGAGGATCGACGATCTCCACGCGCTCGATCGTGCTGAACCAGCCCTTCTGCGGCGATTTGAAGTCGGCGCGGTAGATGCGCTCGAAGGAGAACTTGACCGCGGTCGCGTCGAAGGGCTCGCCATTGTGAAAGGTCACGCCCGGGCGGAGCTTGACCTCCCACACCTTCTCGCTCACCAGCTTGTGCGAGGTCGCCAGCGCGGGCACGAGCTGGAGCTGCTTGTCGCGCGTCAGCAGCGTGTCGTAGATCGACGTGTTGATGATGAGCGTCACGATGTTGTTGGTCATCTGCACGTCGAGGAACTCGGCGTCGATGCCCTGGGCGACGGTGATATCGCGCTCGCCGGCGGCCCACAGGGGATCGGGCGCTACGCCCGCCATCGTCACGAGGACGGCCACCATGACTGCCAGGGACTGGAACGTTCGCCGCATGGAGCCCTCCTTCGCTGAAGTGGTCTGCGCTCGCCGCCAGGGTCAGGATCGAGTCCGAGGAGCGGGCTGATGGTATGTCCCGGGAGCGAGGGTGTCAAGCCGCGGGGCGGGTCGGACCGCGGTCGCGCCGTTACTCGTGGGCGAAGGGATTGACGAGCATGCGCGGCAGCGTCAGGTCCGCGGCGGGCCGGAACTGCTCGAGGCCGATCACCATCTCCTCGTGTCCGGCCGCCGGCTCGGCGACCTAGGTGCCGAAGAGCCGGTCCCACCACGGGAAGAGGTTGCCGAGGTTGCTGTCGGTCTCCCTGGCCGCCGCCGAGTGATGGACGCGATGCAGGTCCGGCGTGACGAGCGCGCGGCGGACCAGCGCCTCGCCGGCGCCCCACAAGCGGACATTGGCGTGAGAGAAGACCGAACTGGCAAGATCTTCGAGCTCGATGACCAGTCCTTCTCGCGAATCTCCATGCCAGCATGACCTTGCCGCGGTCCGGTCGGACGCGGAAGACCGGCTTCTGGCGCATCGCGGTGTCGACCAAGGACGAGCCCCTGCTCGCACTCACGCCGACCGGTGAGGACGAGATACTCTATGTCATCGGCGTGCGAGACCGAACTTTCTAGCTGGACGGGAAGCTTTGGGAGCTGGCCAAGCTCTGAGTGGCGCGCGCCGCGCTCACGTCGCTTTCGCGGGGGCCTCGGCTACGACGTGGATGACACGCAGGCGAAACTTCCTTTCGGCTCGGTGCACCAGGTCGAGCTTCAGCCAACGCGACAGGCCCGGAGGCAATGTGCAGATGACGAGCGTCTCGTAGCCAGGGTGCGCAAGCAGCTCGTCGCTGATCGCCTGCAGCGGATCAGGCGCCCCAACGGCCGTACGGAAGACGCGCGCTTGCGCCGTCTCTTCGAGAAGCGTCTTGGCGGCGTCGGCGCGCTGCTTTGCGCCGTCTACGGTTTCGCCCTCCCACGTCGTCGCACCAGTGGGCGCCTCCGGGACGAGCACGGCAAACTCCGCGGCGGCGTTTCCCGCGGCCAGCGCACGCACGGTTTGCTGAAGGGCGGGGCTCAAGGCGGTCTGATGCGTGACGACCAAATACTTCGTCATGGTCCACCTCCCTCATGAACCTCGGTCGTCGCTAGCTAAGCTAGGCGATGTTCCACAGCAGGTAGGCCGTTGCCGCCGTTCCCAGGAGGGCGGCGCCATAGCACAGGACGGCGATGAGCTCGGTCAGATGCTTCAGCTGCAGGCCATCGTAGAGCGTGTACCTGAAGCGATGAGCCCAATGGAAGAGGGGCAAGGAGATGAGGACGAACAGGTAGAGGCGGGTCACCGGATGTGTCAGGAGGCGGTGGAGGAACTCGTAGCGGGGTTCCTCGAGCCATCCCAGAGGAAAGGCCAGACCGGTCAGAAACAGATGGACGGGGAAGAGGAACGCGGCGACGGTGCCCCCCGCACTGAACAAGAGCCACAAGAGAGGGGTGATCCGCTCCATCATCTACCCGCGCAGCAACACAAAGGCCACCGCCCCCGAGAGCACGAGCCAGGCCGCGTAGTTCAGGCCGAGGATGACCGAGTCGGGCACTCGCTTGCCCCGGACCCGCAAGACCATCGCCTTGGGGGTCAGATTCAACCAGGTGATGGCATGGAAGAGGACAAAGAGGAAGGCAACCGTATTGACGGCGAGGAAGAGCGGCGTCCGTAGCCGGGCGAGGAACTGCCCATAGGCCTCGGGACCCTGGACGAGGGCGTGGAGCTGCCACAGATAGACCACGGCGAAGAAGGCCACGAAGACGCTGGTGAGTTCCCGAAGGACAAAGCGAGTGTAGGACCGATTCTCGAGCCACCACCAGACGGACACGCGGCGGCGATACCACCGGGGATGGTACAGGGTGTAGGGGGGCTCAGCGCTCATCTCGTGCCCCACGGAAGCAGCAGCGACTTGACCCAGTGGGTCGCGGCGGTGAGCTTGTATTGCTGGATGGCGCCCGCGGGATCCACGTGCTTGGGGCACACCTTCGTGCACTCCCCGACGAAGGTACACTGCCAGATGCCGTCGTGCTCGGAGAGGATCCGCAGGCGTTCCGCCGCCCCCTCGTCCCGGGAGTCCATGTTGTAACGCTGGGCCAGGGCGATGGCCGCGGGACCAATGAAGCCCGGCTCGAGTCCATAGATGGGGCACGCGGAGTAGCACAGCATGCAGTTGATGCACATGCTGAACTGCTTGTACGTATCGAGCTGGTCGGGAGTCTGGAGGTATTCGCCCTCGCCCGGCGACTTCTCCTCCTTGCGGATGATCCAGGGCTTCACCTGCTTGAGTTTCCGCACGAAATCGGTGAGGTCCACCACCAGGTCGCGCACCACCGGGAAGTAGTCCAGAGGTTCCACACGAATGGGACCAGGCAGGTAGTCGGACAGGAAGGTCGCGCACGTGAGCTTCGGCGTGCCATTCACCTTCATCCCGCAGCTGCCGCACACGCCCATCCGGCACGACCACCGGAAGGAGAGGGATCCGTCCATGTGGTCCTTGACATGGTTGAGGGCGTCCAGAACCACCCAGTCCTTCCGATAGGGGATCTCATAGGTCTGGAACGTGGGTTCGGATTCCTGTTCCGGCCGATAGCGCGCGACGGTGAGAGCGACAGTGGACGGCATCCCTCCTACCTCCCGTAGACCCGCTTGCCCGGCGGCCAGCGGGTGATCGTGACCGGCCGATACTCGATCCGGGGAGAATCGTCCTCCGCGCGATAGGCCAAGGAGTGCGCCAGGAACCGCTCGTCGTCGCGCTGCGGATAGTCGGTGCGCTGGTGGGAGCCGCGCGACTCCCTCCGCTCGAGGGCGGACTGGACGATCGTCTGGGCTCCATCCAGCATATAGGAAAGCTCGATTGCCGCGGTCAGCTCGGTGTTGAAGGTATAGCTACTGTCGTCGAGGGCGAGGTCCTGGAACCTCTCCTGGAGTCGCTTCAGCTTCCCCGCCGCCTCCTTGAGAACGGTCTCCGTCCGATAGATACCCGCACTCTCCTCCATGACCTGGTGCATCTCGGCGCGCAGCGAGGCTATCTTCTCCTTACCGCCCGTCTTGCGCAGAAACCTCGTCCTCGAGCCTCCGGTGTTCGTCCTGAGCCTGAGCGGCGAGGACGGGCTCGTCCCGTCCTGCTCGGCGGCGAAGGCCGCCGCGGCCTTGCCGGCCCGCGCGCCGAAGACCAGGATCTCGGTAAGGGAGTTGGAGCCCAGCCGGTTGGCTCCGTTGATGCTCACGCAAGCGGCCTCCCCCGCCGCAAACAGTCCCGGGAGAGGTGTGGCCCCGTGAATATCGGTGTGAATGCCGCCCATCATGTAGTGGACGACCGGCCGAACCGGGATCATCTCTTTCACCGGATCGATTCCCACGTACTTGAGGCACAGCTCCCGGACGAACGGGATCTTCCTGTCGATCAGCTTCTCTCCCAGGTGGCGGATGTCCAGGTGGACGTAGTGCCCGTACGGTCCCTCGAGCGTACGGCCCTTCTCCTGTTCCTTGACGAAGCACTGCGAGAGCCGGTCCCGCGGGCCCAGCTCCATGGAGCGCATCACCGGCTTGGGCGTTGGGGTCCCCAGGTCGTAGTCCTGGAGATAGCGGTAGCCGTCCTTGTTCAGGAGCCAGCCCCCCTCCGCGCGCGCCGCTTCGGTGATCAGGATCCCGGTGAACGGTAGGCCCGTCGGGTGGTACTGCACGAACTCCATGTCCTTGAGCGGCGCGCCCGCGCGATAGGCCAGAGCCATCCCGTCGCCGTTCTTGATGTTGGCGTTGGTGGTGAAGGGGAAGATCTTGCCGCAGCCCCCGGTGCAGAGGATGACGGCCTTGGCGGTGATGGCTCGGATCTGCCCGGTGGACAGCTCGATGGCCACGACTCCTTGACACCGTCCGTCGTCCACGAGCAGCTTCGTGACGAAGAACTCGTCGTATCGCTCGATGACCTCGTACTTCAGGGTGGTCTGGAACAACGTGTGGAGCAGATGGAAGCCAGTCTTGTCCGCGGCGAACCACGTCCGCTCGATCTTCATCCCCCCAAAGGGACGCACGGCGATGTGGCCATCCGGCTCCCGGTTCCAGGGACAGCCCCAGTGCTCCAGCCGCAGCATTTCCTCCGGGGCCTCCCTCACGAAGGCCTCCACCGCGTCCTGGTCGGTGAGCCAGTCCCCTCCGGAGATGGTGTCGTAGGCGTGCTCGTCGAGGCTGTCCGCCGCTTTGATCACGGCGGCGGCTCCTCCCTCCGCCGAGACGGTATGGCTGCGCATGGGATACACCTTGGAGATCACGGCGACGCGGAGTTTCGGATACGTCTCGGCCACGGCGATGGCAGCGCGCAGTCCGGCCCCGCCGCCACCCACTACGAGCACGTCGCAGGTGAACAGATCCATCACTCTCGCGGCCGGGCATGAAGAGGCAGACCGGCGCGGCCACTGGGATGGTCAATGCGGGCGAGGAATAGTTGTCCGAGACCCCGAGCTCTCGACATCGTACCCCTCGGGAAGCGGACGGTTTGCTCCGTAGAAGTCGGGGCAGTATGAGCAAGTCCGGGAGGCCCTGTCAATGCCATTCTCGGCGTTGCTATCCCTTGTGATTCAGCATTGACAGCGAATCGTTGTCGTACTTAACATCTGCGCAGTTCCCACTTCTTCAACCGGCCCGGCCTCATGGAGGCGAACATGGCCAAATATCTCTTCCAGGTCTCCTACACCGCGCAGGGTGCCAAGGGCCTTCTCGAGGGTGGTGGCGGTAAGCGGCGGGCCGCGGCCGAGCAAGCGGCCAAGAGCGTCGGTGGCAAGATCGAGTCCTTCTACTTCGCCTTCGGCGACGCCGATGCCTTCGTCATCGCCGATGTGCCGGACCACGCCAGCGCCTCAGCCGTCTCGCTGGCGGTGAGCGCCTCAGGAGGTGCCCACTGCAAGACGATCGTCCTCATGACCCCTGAGGAAGTCGACCAGGCGAGCAAGAAGCCCCTGACGTATACCGGACCGGGCCGGTAGGCTCGGGGCGCCGCCACCGGAGGGAGCACGCGGTTGCGGTGTGGCGCCACGCGATGACCGCCGCAAGATCTTGACGCTCCACGATCTCGCCCAAGGGCTGGACGCCTTGCGGCGAGCCGGCCTCAAGATCGTCCACTGCCATGGGTGCTTCGACCTGATGCACATCGGGCACATCCGGCACCTGCAGGGCGCCTATCCGCGCTATTACGCCGGCGTCGTCGCCTCGCTGCGACACGGCGCGCCGCCGCCCGTCGACCCCGACGACGCGGTGGCCGGACTCGAGATCATCGCCGCCGCGCAGCGATCCGCCGCCGGGCACGAGACTGTCACGCTCCCGGCGGCGCGATAGGCGCCGCCCTTTCCGTGCACCTAGCGGACCGGCGCGGACGTGTCGCCACATTCACCGAGCGCCGGCCGCTCGGCGAGCGGGTTCATCTCCGGCGGCGGCGGGAGCGAGGCGTAGCGGGAGCTTTTCGCGGCAGTTGATACCGCCGCGAACAGTTGGGGGATTCCCTCGGTATTCGCCAGACCGACGAGCCACTTCGGGAGCGAGCCGGCGGGATCGGTGAACACGCAGTATCGAACCTCGGTCGCGCCCTCGGCGTTCGCGACGGGCCGCAGGTCCCAGTGGCCGCTATTGATTGAAACCCGGACGGCGTCGGCGCTCACGCCGGCCGGCAGGCCGTCCTCGAGCCGCCAGACGAAGGCCCAAGCGCGCCGGCGGTCGACGTCACGGTATTCCCGCTCGATGACGCGAATCACGTAGTGTCGATCCTGCACGAAAGGGAGTCCGAACGAGAGCCGCTGATAGTTCTGAGCGCCACCCGATGCGTCGCGGTCCAGGACCCGGCTCTCCTTCACGTACGGCATGAACGCGGGATATCGCTCGAGGTCGGCGATCACCGCCCGGACTACGTGCGGCGGCGCCTCGATGAGGCCCTGGGCGTTGACCTGCTTGACGTCGCGTCCGGGTATCGCGCGGGTTTCTACTTTCACCGCCGGCGGCGTTCCCCCCGGCTGGCCCCACGCGGCGGGACCGGCGGCGAGCAGAGTGACGGTGAAGGCCAGGAGAATCCAGAGACATCGAGTTTGGTCGGATCCCTTCACTTCTGCTCGCTATTGACCAGCTCACTCCGGTGAGCGGTCGGCCGCCTTATCCTGCAGAAAGCCGATGGCGATACCGTACTGACCCAGATAATACGCCGGCCAGATCAGGGCGGTCAGCGGCAGTGCCGTCTTGAAACGCCCCGCGGCGATCAGGGAGTCCGAGACCAGAAACAGCATCGCACCGATCCAGACGAACGGCGTCGAGAACCTCGCAAGGATTGCCGATACCGTCATCGCCGTGATCGCAACGCCATAGATGATCACCGGGACCGCATACTCGCCCAGCCGGGCCGAAAGCCAGCCGGTCACCGCCACGCTGTAGACGAGTACGGCCGCCGTCAACGTCAGCTCCAGGCGGCGGGGGCGCCACGGCCGTGGCCAGCTCTGCGCGAAGAGCAGAATGTACGCGACGTGCGCGAGGAGGAACGCGCCCAAGGCGAGCCCGAAGTAGCGGCGGGAACCCAGGTGCAGGAGAACGTCGCCGATGCACGAGAGCGTCAGTGCCACCGCGAGGAGGTGGCTGTCGCGCACCCCGGGCCGCGCCGCTCCGTTCGTCGTGCGCTCGACTTTCCCGAGGACTCTGAAGGTCAGCACTGCCAGCGGTGCCATGCCCAGCGCCTTGAGCACGACGCTGCCGGGAAACGGTTGAAGACCTCGCGTCGCGAGATAGGCGGCGCTACTCCCGATAGACAGCAGCAAGAGCCACTGGTCCAGCACGCCGAAGTGCCGCAGACGACCGAACGTCAGGACGTCCAACCGGCCCCCGTGCGGTATTCCGTTCCCCCGTCGGCCGCTTCGTCCAAAACCCGACTCAGAGATTGGCGAGCGACCGCAGGCGCGGATCCAGCTCGTCGCGCAGGGCATCGCCGACCAGGTTGACCGCCACCACCGTGAGCATGATGCAGAAGCCGGGCACGGAGGAGATCCACCATGCGCGCAGGAGATAGTTGCGCCCGCTGCTCAGATCGATGCCCCACTCGGGGATCGGGGGGCGCGGGCCGAGCCCGAGGAAGCTCAGGGAGGCGCCGAGGATGATCGACCAGGCGATGGCGACGGTGGAGAGGACGATGATCGGCGCCACCACGTTGGGCAGGACGTGGCGCAGCGCCACCCGCGCGGGCCAGCAGCCGAGCGCCCGCGCCGCCTCGACGTAGGCGTTCTCCCGCACGGACAGCACGTCGCCGCGCACCAGGCGCACGAAGGTCGGGATCAGCGACACGCCCACCGCCAGCATCACGTTGACGGTCCCCTGCCCCAGCACGGCCACCACCACCAGCGCCATCAGGATGCCCGGGAAGGCCATCATGATGTCCACCACGCGCATCACGAGCAGGTCCGTCCAGCCGCCGATGACCCCGCACGCCAGGCCCACCACCACGCCGGCGGTCAGCGCGACCGCGACGGCGCCGAGCCCGCTGAGCAGGGACAGCCGCGCGCCTGTCATGGCACGGCTCAGGATGTCGCGGCCATACTGGTCCGTGCCGAACGGATGCGTCAGCGACGGGGGCGACAGCGCCTCCGCCGGCCTGACCTTGATGGGGTCGTGGGGCGCAAGCGCCGGCGCGAAGAGCGCGGCGAGGGCGACGACGGCCAGGATGAGCGCACCGACGAGCGCTGACTTCCGGCGGCGCAGGACGCGAGGCAGCATCAGCCCTTCACCGCCTCGCGGTGCCGGATGCGGGGATCCAGCGCCGCGTACGACAGATCAACCAGGAGGTTCGTGAGCACGTAGCCGAGCGCGCTCACCAGGACGACGCCCTGGATGAGCGGATAATCCTTGTCGAGCACGGCGGTGACGGCCAGCCGCCCCATGCCCCGGCGGGAGAACACGGTCTCCACGATGATGGTGCCGGCGAGCAGGTTGCCGAGCTGGACGCCGATGATGGTGGTCACGGGGATGAGCGCGTTGCCGAGCGCGTGCTTCAGCGTGACGCCCCACTCCGACAGTCCCTTGGCGCGCGCGGTCGAGATGTAGCCGTTGCCGAGCACCTCCAGCAGGCTCGAGCGCACGAGCCGCGCGATGACCGCAGAATAGTTGAGGCCGATGGTGGCGGCGGGGAGCAGCAGGCGGCTGATGCCACCCTGGCCGGTGGCGGGAAGCCAGCCGAGGTGGAGCGAGAAGACGAAGATCAGCAGCAGGCCGAGCCAGAAGCTCGGCATGGACACGCCGCCGAGGGCGACCAGCATCGCCGCGCGGTCGATCCAGGTGTTGTGCCAGACCGCGGCGAGCAGCCCGAGGGCCAGGCCGACCGCGATCGCGATCACGATGGCGGTCGCCGCCAGCTCGAGCGTGCTCGGCAGCTGCTCGGCGATCTCGTCGATGACGGGGCGGCGCGTGAAGATCGAGCGCCCGAAGTCGCCGGTGACGGCACGGGTGATGAACCGGAGGTACTGCACCGGCAGCGGATCGTCCAGGCGCAGCTGCGCGCGCAGCTCGCGCTCCTGCTCCGGAGTGGCATTGGCGCCGCTGAGGATGGCGAGCACGGGATCGCCGGGGAGCAGGTGGACGATCGAGAAGACGACCATCGACACCCCGACGACCACCGGCACCGACAGCAGGATCCGGCGCCGGATGAACGTGAGCAGCGAACGCTACCTCGTCAGGCTCACTTCGTAGAGCACCGGGAAGGTCACCACGTTGAAGCCGAAGCCTTGCACCTCCTTGCGCGTGCCCACGATGGTGACCTGATCGACGAGGCCGATGCCGGCGCCGCTCTCCACCAGCATCCGCTGGATCTTCTTGTACAGCTCCATCCGCGGCCCCTCCTCCACCATGGTGGCCGCCTGGTCCAGGAGCTTGTCGATCTCCGGGTCGGACAGCCGCGGCGGGTTGAAGGCCTGGAGCCGACTGGTGTGGAAGTTCGTGGTGAGGATGGACGGATCGGGAAACCACCAGTTCAGCTCGCCGATGCCGTGCTCGCCCTTGCGCCACGCCTCGTACATCTGCACGCGCGGCTGCTCGCGCAGCTGGATGTCGATGCCGACCTCGCGCGCCATCCCCTGGATCAGCGGAGCCATCTCCTCGTAGCCGTTGTTCGTGCCGAAGATCCACAGGATCTCCAGCCGCTTGCCGTCCTTCACCCGGATGCCGTCGCCGCCGGGCTTCCAGCCGGCGTCGTCGAGGATCTTCTTCGCGCGCGCGGCGTCGTACGGGAAGAGCTCCTTGGCCACGGGCACGAAGCCGGGCGTGGGCGGCTGGATCAGCGAGCCGGCGGCCTGACTCTGGCCGTGGAAGACCACGCGCACGATCGCGTCCTTGCTGATCGCGTGGTGCAGCGCGCGCCGTACCGCCGGATCGTTGGTGGGAAAGCGCTGGACGTTCGGGAAGATCGTCCAGGGGGTGCCGGCGGGGACGCCGCGCAGGAGCCGCACGTCGGGATTGCGCCCGAGCCCGGCGACGTCGGCGTACGACAGGTCCTCGGCGATGTGCGCCTCGCCCGTCGTCAGCACCGCCGTGCGCGTGGTCGCCTCGGGCACGAACCGCCACGTGATCTCGTCGAGGTGCGCGGGGCCCCGATGGGTCGCCGTCGCCGGGGGCCACGCGTAGTCGGGGTTGCGCACCAGCGTCACGTGGCTCTTCGGCACCCACTCCTTCACCATGAAGGGGCCGGTGCCGACGGGCTTGCGCGAGAAGTCCTGGCCCATCTTCTGCACGGCCGTCGGCGACAGCGGCGCCAGCGGCGAGAGCCCCACCATTCTCAGGAACGGCGCGTAGGGCTGCTTCAAGCGGACGCGCACGGTGTGGGCATCCACGACGTCGGCGCCGTCGTACGGGCCCAGGAACGCGCGGGCGACGCCCGGGGCGCCGAGCGGCTCCTGGATGCGGTCGTACGTGAACTTGACGGCGGCGGCATCGAACGGCGTGCCGTCGTGGAACTTCACGTTCTTGCGAAGCTTGAAAGTGTAGCTCTTGCCGTCGCGCGCGACCTCCCACGACTCCGCCAGCCCCGGGAGAACCTTCCCGTCCTTCGGATTGATCACGGTCAGCGTGTCGGTGAACTGAATCAGGATCTTGCGCGTGGCCGCCCGGTTGGTGATGTGGGGGTCGAGCGTGTCGATGTCCTGGCGGGCGGCGTACATGATCTTGCCGCCGGGCTTCGCCTGCGCGAACGCCGTCAGCGGCGCCAGAAGGAGCAGCCCAATCGCAACGATCGTTCTCATGCTCGTCTCCTCACGCTCACGCGCAGAGCTGGTGGGTCGCGTACGCGACGGCCCGCGCCGCCGTGACGAGATCACTCAGCGGAACGCGCTCGTCCGGGGTCGGCCATTCCTTGTAGATGCGGATGTCGCCCGCGCCGTACTGCACGGTGGGGATGCCGTGGGACATGAGGATGTTGCCGTCACCGACGTTGCCGAGCCGTCCCCAGCCCCCCACCACGGCGGGCGTGCCGGTGGCGAGACGCTGGCCCTCGGCGAGCGCGGTGACGAGGCGATGGTCCGGCTTGGTCTCCATCGGATCCTGGAACCACCCGTCCTCCATGCCGTTGGCGGGGATCGTCATCTCGGCGTCGAAGGCGGGGTGGGCCCTCTTGATGTCGGCGAGCAGCCGCTGCACGTCGTCGCGCACCGTCTCCAGCGTCTGGCCGGGCACGGTGCGGAGCTGGAAGACCATCTCGCACTCGCGGCTGGACATGCCCGTGTAGCTCTTCTGGTAGTAGTGCTCCTTGTGCATCGTGTCGAAGGTGTGCGTCGGGAACCCCGGCAGGTCCGGGTGCGGCGTGAAGCGCAGCCAGCCGCCGGGCTTGATCGGATCGAGGCTCGGCCCGATGCGCCGGATGATCTCGGCCTGCTGCTCGATCGGGTTCATGTACTGCGCCCGCGCCTCCTTGCTGTAGCGGAAGAAGAGCTCGGGGCTCTTGGTCTTGATCCGCACCATGACGATGCCGACACAGACGTTGGCGATCGTGTTGGCGGAGTGCTCCATGTTGATGGCGAGGTCGGTGCGCAGCCCCTTGGCCATGAGCGCGCGCGTCCCGGCGCCGCCGAGCTTGTGAGCGACCACCGGGGTGACCACGACGTCACCGCGCAGGCGCACGCCGGACCGGACGATGGCCTCCACCGCACAGATCGCGGCCACCACGCCGCCCTTGTCGTCGTGCGCGCCCATCCCCCACACCCAGCCGTCCTCGAACTTGGCGCCGTAGGGATCCACGCTCCAGCCGCTCATCTCCACGCCGGGGTCCATGTGGCCGTTGAGCATGAGGCTCGGCCCGCCGCCGGTGCCCGGCAAGCGTCCGATCGGCTGGCGGGTCTTCTGGCCGGGCTTGGCCCAGTGGGTGACCTCCATCATCTCCACGTCGAGGCCGAGATCGGACATGTAGGTGGCGAAAAGATCGGCGATCTTGCCTTCCTCGAACGTGGTGCTCGGGATGCGGATCGCCGCCTGCTCGAGGGCCAGGACCTGCTTGTCGCTGATCCCCGCGACGATCTTGTTCCAGTCGCCGGTGTCCGCCATGACGCGCCCTACTCGATCACGAACATCTGATCGGTCGCGAACTTGTCCGAGATGAGCTGCGGCGCGCCCGCGCGCACCACCACCATGTCCTGGATGTGGTAGTAGTCCTTGGCGGGCTCGAGCGCGAGCACCATCCCCTCCTCCAGCACGAACTTGTTGCCGCGCGAGATCACCGGCTCCTGCTGATGCCACCAGCAGCCGACACCGTGGCCGGCGAGCTGGCTGGTGTACGACCAGCCGTGTCGGCCGAACTCCTTGACGACGAGCTCGTAGACCTCACCCGCGGAGACGCCGGGCCGGCAGGCATCGATCGTCTTGCCGTAGATCTCGCGAGTGATGCGATAGTCGCGGACCTGCTCCGCGCTCGGCTTGCCGAGGACCGCGTTGCGCGACTGGTGGCCGGGGTAGCCGTCGACGTAGGCCACGTAGTCGGTGCGGACCACGTCGCCGGTCCGCCAGGCGTCGTCGCTCTCGCCCGCGTAGGGAATGAGGTTCCGGCTGGAGTTCAGGATGCCATGCGCCCAGTTGGCGCCGCGGCGCAGGCAGCTGCCGATGAGCCGGCTGTGGACGGCGCGCTCCGTCTCACCCGGCCGGATGCCCGGAAAGACCTCGAGGAACGCGTCGTCGAGGAGGTCGGCGCCCTTCTTCAGCAGGCGGATCTCGCCTTCCGTCTTCACCCAGCGCACCTCGTCCATCATCGCCGTGCAATCGAGCATCTGCAGCTGCGGCAGCTCGCGCTGGACCTCTTCCCAGTGCCCCGCGCTCACGTAGGTCTTCTCGAACCCGACGCGCTCGCCGCCGAGGCCGAGGCTCGTCAGCACCTGCGCCAGGCGGTGGTACGGCGACTCCGAGTACGCCTCGTAGACCTCGACCCGGTCGACCCACGAGTCGCGGCGCGTGAGCCCTTCGGCGATCTTGTTGAGCACGACCACCGGCGCGCCGTTTCGCGGCCAGACGAGGAGGATGCCGCGCACGGAGTCCGGGAGATCGAGATGCCGCGCCAGCGTCCCCGGATAGGCGAGACCCGAGAGATAGGTGAAGTTCTGTCCGGAGCGCACCACCACGGCGGCGAGGCGGTGACGATCCATGTACTGGTGCAGGCGGGGTACGTTGGCGATGATCTCGCGCTTCGACTCCGGCATGGTTCCCCCTCGGCGAGCGAAATGAAGTCGGGCGCATTGTAGCCGCGACCGTCGAGGATAGGCAAGGTGAAAGCCCTCCGGCGGCGGCCGGGCCCATCCAGTGAGCACCGGCACGCTTACGAGCCCTGCGCTAGACTCGCCGTATGAACCCCGTCCAGGTCCTCATCGTCGGTGCGGGCCCGACGGGCCTGGTGCTCGCGCTCTGGCTGACGCGTGCCGGTGTGCGCGTGCGCATCATCGACAAGGCGGCGGAGCCCGGCACCACCTCCCGCGCGCTCGCGGTGCAAGCCCGCACGCTGGAGTTCTATCGGCAGCTCGATCTCGCCACGCCCGTCGTCGAGGGCGGCGTCGAGATCGACACCGTGAATCTGTGGGTCACCGGCCGCCGTGTCGCGCGCGCCGTGTTCGGCGCCATGGGCGCCGGCCTGAGCCCCTTCCCGTATGCGCTGATCTTCCCGCAGGACGAGCATGAGCGCGTCCTGATCGAGCGGCTCGAACGCGAGGGCGTGAAAGTCGAGCGCCCCGTCGAGCTCCTGGGATTCGAAGACCCCGCCTCCCGTATCGTGGCGCGTCTTCGTCACGCCAATGGAGCCGAGGAGACCCTCGAGGTCCCGTACCTTGCGGGCTGCGACGGCGCGCACTCGACCACGCGCGAGACGCTCGGCATCGGATTCCCCGGCGGCACGTACGAGCATCTGTTCTACGTCGCGGACGTCCAGGCGCGTGGCCCGCAGATGGACCGGCAGCTGCACGGATCGCTGGACCAGGCGGAGTTCATCCTGCTGTTCCCGCTGAAGCGCGAGGGACACGCGCGCCTCGTCGGCCTCGTACGCGACGACGCGGAGACGACCGACGGGCTCACCTGGGACGACGTCAGCACCGACCTGCTCGGCCGCATGGGTATCGCCGTCGAGCGCGTGAACTGGTTCTCGACGTATCGCGTCCACCATCGGGTCGCGGATCATTTCCGGCGGGGACGGGCCTTCCTCCTGGGCGACGCCGCGCACATCCACAGTCCCGTCGGCGGTCAGGGCATGAACACCGGCATCGGCGACGCGGTGAACCTGGCCTGGAAGCTGGCGGACGTGCTCGGGGCACGCGCCGGCGCCTCCCTTCTCGACAGCTACGAGCCCGAGCGGATCGCGTTCGCGCGGCGCCTGGTCGCCACCACGGATCGAGCCTTCACCATCGTCACCAGCCGCGGGCCGCTCGCGCGGCGAATCCGGATCGGCCTGGTGCCGCGTGTCGTCCCGATCCTCACCTCGTTCAGCGCGGTGCGCCGTCTGATGTTCCGCACGATCTCCCAGACCCAGGTCAACTATCGCGGCGGCCCGCTGAGCGTGGGCCGCGCGGGGCGCGTGCACGCCGGCGATCGCCTGCCGTGGGTGGAAGCGGTCGACAACTTCGCGCCGCTGGCGTCGCTGGACTGGCAGGTCCACGTCTACGGTGAGCCGACCCCGGACATCGCGGCCATGTGTCGGGCGCGCCGGCTCCTGCTGAACGTCTTCCCGTGGCGGACCGAGATGGACCGGACCGGACTCGTGCGCAACGCGGTCTATCTGGTGCGTCCGGACGGCTACGTCGCCCTCGCCGACCCGGACGCGCGGCCGGTCACGCTGCAGACCTATCTCGACGAGCGGCGTCTCTAATTCCTCCTTGACGCCACGACGCGCCGCGCCTACGATTCGCATAGACGTCCGTCCACCGACCCGATCCGAAGAGCCGTTCCCCACACGGTCCCGGGAGGTGCGAACCATGAAAGTCCGAGACGTTCTCAAGGTCAAGGGAGCACAGGTGTACTCGATCGGGCCCGATCAGTCCGTTCTGGACGCGGTCGCCATTCTCATGCAGCACCGGATCGGTGCCCTGCTCGTCCGTGACGGTACCGGTACGGTGTCCGGGATCATCAGTGAGCGCGACATCCTGGGCGAGTGCCTGCGCCGGAGCGCTGATTTGGGCAGAATCCCGGTCCGCGAGGTCATGACCAAGGACCTGGTCGTGTGCGTGCCTGACGACGACGTTGACTACGCGATGGGAATTGTGACGAAGAATCGGGTCCGCCATCTACCGATCATGGACGGCGACCGAGTGGCAGGGCTCATCTCCATCGGCGATCTCGTCAAGGCCGGTCTGGAGGAAGCCGAGTACGAGAACCGCTATCTGAAGGAGTACATCCAGAGCCGTTGAGGCCACCCATCGGCTCCTGACGGCGGTACACTCGGGCCGCCGACGCGGGCGGTAGCATCCGGCCAGCCCTTCAGGACGGAAGGATCCGTCCATGTGATGGCCCGTGCCCGAGCAGGATGGACACGGGGCCCGTGCGATCACGACGCCCATGCTCGCTCTCGCCCACCCCGAATGGGCTCCTGGCCCTTGACCTGACCCCGCGTTGCCCGCTACTCTGCGCGTACCTCGCGCGCCGGCGCGCACTTCGCTCGTCAAGGAGCCTGCTTCGTGGCCACAACGTTGACCGACCCTCAAGCAATCAAGGATTTCGTGACCGGCCTCGCGTTCCTGGGCACCGGAGGTGGGGCCGGCAAGATCGAGGACGCGCTCGAGATGCTCGAGCCCGTCCTCAAGCGCGGCAAGGCATTACCCTGGTAAGTCCGGATGAGCTGCCGGACGATGCGTGGACCTGCGCAATTGCCAGCTGGGGCGGGCGCGATCCCGACACGCCGCCTTCCAAGGAAGAGCTCGCGCAGTACGGACTCATCACGGAACGGTACACGCTCGCCGAACGCATGGTCGAAGCCGCGAAGGAACTCGCCGCGTTCAGCGGCGTCCGGCTCGGCGGCGTCGTCTCGATGGAGCTCGGCGCCTCCGCCACCATGGGGAGCATCCTGACCGCCCTGGCGCTCGGGATCCCCGCTCTCGACAGCGACTACGTCGGCCGCGCCATCCCGGAAGCCGGTCAGACGAAGATGGACCTGGCCGGCTTCCTCCCGACGCCGATGGCCATGGTCGACCGATGGGGCAACGTCACGCTGGTGAAGTCCGCGGTGTCGGCTCTGATGGGCGACCGGATCGCACGCCAGGTGAGCGTCGCGGCCTACGGCAAGGGCGTCGGCGGGGCGAGCTACCTGGCGCAGATCCGCGACGCCAAGAAGGGCTTCGTGCGCGGCAGTCTGCTGAAGGCGGTCGAGGTGGGGCGGGCCCTGCGCGAGGGGGCGGGCACCGCGGAGCCGCTGGCGCCGCTCGCCCGGCTCACCGGCGGCAAGGTCCTCTTCACGGGCGAGGCCATCTCCACCGATTGGGACGACTCCGAGGCCTACGTGTTCCGCAAGTTCACCTATCACGTCAAGGGTACCGGGCGACACGCCGGCCAGTCCTGCCGGGTGTGGGTCAAGAACGAGCACCACGTCGTGTGGCGCGACGAGACTGTCATCGGCACCAGTCCCGACATCCTGATGCTCACCGACGCGGAGACGAACCGCCCGCTCAGCACCCGCGGCGACGTCACTCCGGGCCGCAAGGTCGCGGTCTTCGGCATGAAGGCCCTCGATCCGGCCTGGCACACGCCGGCCGGCCTCGCGCTGCTGGGGCCACGCCATTTCGGCTTCGACTTCGACTACGTTCCCCCGGCCCAGAACTAGGAGACCGATCCCCATGCGCTCACTCCGGGTCATCTTCGCGCTGTCCCTGCTCCTCGTCCTGCTCGGCGGGCCGACGCCCGTGCCCGCGGTCGAGAAAAAGTCCACCCTGATCTTTGCCTCCAACCAGGACATGCCCAACGTGGACCCGGCGGTGACGCCCATGAGCGTCTTCACCGCGTCCGCCCTCATCGCGCTCTACGATCCGCTGCTGATGTATCGGGGCGACAAGCTCCAGTCCCACCTGGCCACCAGCGTCATTCCGTCGGCGGACGCCTCCGAGTGGACGATCAAGCTGGCGCCGGGGGCGCGGTTCCAGGACGGTTCGCCGGTGACCGCCGAGGCTGTGAAGTACACCTTCGAGCGGGTGCTCCGGATCAAGAAGGGGCCGGCGTGGATGTGGCTGCCGATCATGGACGACAAGAGCGTCGCCGTCGTCGATGACCAGACGCTCCGGGTGAAGCTCACGAAGCCGTTCTCGCTGTTCGACCGCACCCTGCCGAACCTCCTGGTCGTGAACCCGAAGCTCGTGAAGGCCAACGACAAGGGCGATGACGGCCAGGCGTGGCTGGTCAACAACAGCGCGGGGTCGGGACCCTTCAAGATCAACCCGGAGAACTGGCGGAACGGGGCTCAGTACGAGCTCCTCGCCGACCCGAGCTACTGGAAGGGTTGGCCCACGGCCGGGCGCCTCGACGGCTACGTGTGGAAGGTCATCCGGGAGAGCTCAGCCCAGAAACTGGCCCTCATCAAGGGCGAGGTGCACGGAGCGCAGAACATTTCTCCCGACGATATCGCCGAGCTGATGAAGACGCCGGGCCTCCGCGTGGAGCAGTACACCGGGGTCAGCCCGCACCGCATCGTCATGCACGGCCGTCACGACAGCAAGTACCTGTCCGACATCAACGTCCGCAAGGCGCTCGCGCACGCCTACGACTACTCCGCGGTCCCGAAGATCTACGCCGGCAACGCCGAGGTCTCGAAGGGCCCGGTGCCGCCCCCGGTGGCTGGCTTCGCCTCCGGCCTGCCCCTCTACTCGTACGACCCGGAGAAGGCGAAGGCGTATCTCGCCAAGTCCCCGTGGCCCACCGGCGGCTTCACCCTCGACTACATCTATCCGGCCGGCTTCGACGTGGCCAAGAACCTCGGCGCCATTCTCCTCGCGGGCGCCGCCAAGCTGAACATCAAGATCAACGTGACGCCGATGGTGTGGGCCAACGTGCTCAGCATGCGGACCAAGAGCGAGACCATGCCGCAGATGATCAGTCTCTGGCTCGCCCCGCTCTACGGCGACGCCGACGCGCAGCTCTACTCGCAGTGGCACAGCGACAGCTGGGGCCGCGGCAACTATTCCTTCTACAAGAACCCGAAGGTGGACGAGCTGCTGGAGCGCGCCCGGCAGTCCAACGACTCCAAGGTCCGCGCGGATCTCCAAGGGCAGGCGCAGCGGCTGATCGTCGACGACTCCGTGGACATCTTCACCGCGATCGAGAAGGCAACCTACGTGTGGCGGAGCAACGTGAAGGGCTACGTCCATACCCCGCTGCGCGAGCGGAGCCCGCTCTTCGCGGAGCTCCGGCTCGAGTAACGCCGGCCGGACGTGTTTGTCCAGTACATCGGACGACGCCTGGCGCTGATCCCCATCACGCTACTGGGGGTCAGCGCCATCGTCTTCCTGCTCGCCCGCATCGTGCCGGGCGATCCGGCTCAGCTCGCCGCCGGCGACCAGGCCACGCCCGAGATGGTCGAGGCGTTCCGCCGGGAATACCGGCTGGACCGTCCGATCTGGGAGCAATACGTCGCGTACCTGGGCGGCCTGCTCCAGGGCGATCTCGGACGCTCGATGTTCACCGGGCGCCCGGTCCTGGACGACCTGCGCGCCTTCCTCCCCGCCACTCTCGAGCTGACCGCGGTCGGTATCACGCTCGCGCTCCTGATCGGGCTGCCCGCCGGCGTCTTCTCCGCCCTCTATCGCAATCGCTGGCCCGACCAGCTCGCCCGCGGCCTCGCCTTGACGGGCGTCAGCTTCCCGGTCTTCTGGCTGGCGCTGATGCTCCAGCTTCTCCTCGCCGTCTCCCTGGATCTGCTCCCGCTCGGCGGCCGCTTCCCGGCCGCCTACAAGGGCCCCGCGACGATCACGGGCCTCTACACGCTCGACTTTGCCCTCGCGCGGGATGCCGAAGGCGTCGGGCTCGCGCTGCGGCATCTGCTGCTGCCCGCCCTCTGTCTCGCCGTCGGCTCCGTGGCGAGCATCACGCGCATCACGCGGACCTCCGTGCTCGACGTTCTCGGCCGCGACTTCATCCGGACGAGCCGGGCGATGGGGCTGCCGGAGCATATCGTCATCGGCAAGTACGTGCTGAAGAACGCGTTCATCGCTACCCTGACCATGCTCGGGGTGGCTCTCACCTACATGCTCGCCGGCTCCGTGCTCGTGGAATCCGTGTTCGACTGGCCGGGCATCGGACTCTACGCCTTCAAGTCGATCATCCAGCTGGACTTCCAGCCGATCGCCGCGTTCACCGTGCTGGTCGGCACCATGGTCGCGCTCGTGAACCTCGGCGTCGACGTGCTCTACGGCGTCTTCGACCCGCGGATCCGCCGATGAGCTCGGCGGCCACCGCGGCGGCCACGGTTGTTCCCGCCGCCCTGCACGGGCGGGGAGCCACGCGCGCCTTCCGCCGGCTGACCCGAGGCCCCCTGGCGGCAGCGGCGCTCGCCGTGCTCGCGCTGCTCCTCACCGCCGCCGTCTTCGGCCCGTCCCTGGCTCCGTACCCCGAGGACGCGGAAGGGGCCATCCATGCCGATGCGCGCCTGCAGCCGCCGAGCCGGGCGCACCCGTTCGGCACCGACGAGCTGGGTCGAGACGTGTTCAGCCGGGTGCTCATCGGCGCCCGGATCTCGCTATCGGTCGGGGTCATCGTGCTGATCATCGGCGTCACCATCGGCACCATCCTCGGCGCCATCGCCGGCTTCGTCGGGGGGCGCGTCGGCGAGACCATCATGCGCTTCACCGACATCACGATCACGATCCCCGAGCTGATCCTGGCGCTCGCGATCACCGCCGTGCTCGGACGAAGCCTCGGCAACACCATGCTGGCCATCGGCCTGGTCCGCTGGCCGATCTATTGCCGTCTCGTCCAGGCGCAGGTGGCCGGGCTCGCCACGGAGCCGTTCGTGGAAGCGGCCGTCGCCGGCGGCGGCGGCCCCGCCCGCGTGCTCTTCCGGCACATCCTGCCGAACTGCGTCTCACCGGTGATCGTCCGAGCCTCCCTGGACATGGGCCTCGCCATTCTCACCGCCGCCGCGCTCGGCTTTCTCGGCCTCGGCGCACAGGAGCCCATCCCGGAGTGGGGCGCGATGGTGAGCGACGCGCGGAGAACCTTCCCCACCGCGTGGTGGAGCGCGACGTTCCCGGGCCTGGCCATCTTCGTGACCGTCTTCGCATTCAACGTGCTGGGAGACGGGCTCCGCGACGTGGTCGACCCCCAGACGAGCAACTGAAGCGACCGTTAGCCGCCGGAGGACCCATGATGGACGTCGACATCGACCGCGCCCTCGCCACCTTCCTCGAACTGGTCCAGATCGATTCACCCACCTACGCGGAGCGGCCGATCATCGAGCGCATCGAGAAGGAGCTCGCGGCGCTCGGCCTTTCCACCTTCAACGACCGCACCGGACGTGACGGCGCCGGCAACCTCCACGTTCGCCTGCCGGGCACGCGGGCCGACCAGCCACCGATCCTCCTCTGCGCCCACACCGATACCGTCGAGCCGGGCCGTGGGGTCCGAGCCACCGTGCGTGACGGCGTCGTTCGCACTGACGGTCGGACCGTGCTCGGCGCCGACAACAAGGCCAGCGTGACCGCGCTGCTGGAGGCGGTCCGAACCGTGATCCGCCACAATGTGCCGCACCGCGAGGTCGATCTGCTCTTCACCTGGGGGGAAGAGCGCGGTCACGCCGGGGCCGCCCTCTTCGACACCACCCCGCTGCGCGCCACGATGGGCGTCACGCTCGACGACACGGCGGCGCCGGGGCACATCACGGTGGCCGCGCCCGCGTACTGCTCCATCCTCGCCCGCTTCCTCGGGAAGGCCGCGCACGCCGGCGACGCGCCCGAGCGGGGCGTCAGCGCGATCGTGGCGGCGGCCGAGGCGGTGCGGCGGCTGACCCTCGGGCGGATCGATCACGAGACCACCGCCAACATCGGCCTCATCCGCGGCGGTTCCGCGCGCAATACCGTACCCGGCGTGGTCGAGCTCGAGGGCGAGGCCCGGAGCCTCGACAACGCCAAGCTGGAGCGCCTCGTCGCGAGCCTGCGCGAAGGGATCGAGACCGCCGCGCGTGACACGAAGACGACGCTGGAGCTGGCCATCAAGCAGGAGTACGCGGCCTATCGCTGGCCGGAGAGCGCGGATATCGTCGTCGAGGCCATGGCCGCGGTCCGGCGGGCCGGCCTCGAGCCGGCGCTTCGAGTGAGCGGCGGCGGCAGCGACTCCAACACGCTCAACGAGAAGGGCCTCCGCTGCCTGAACCTCGCCATCGGCATGAAGGAGATCCACACTGTCCAGGAGCACATCGCGGTGGACGACCTCGGCAGGACCTGCCGCATCGCCCTCAGTCTCATCACGGGGTGAGTCGTGGATCTGGCGACGGTCGCGAAGCTGCTCACGACGACGCGCACGGTGCGGCGGCGGCTCGACCTCTCCCGCCCGGTCACGCGGGACGTGATCCAGGAATGCATCGAGATCGCGGTTCAGGCTCCGACCGCCGGCAACTCCCAACGCTGGCATTTCGTGGTGGTGACGGATCCCGCGAAGCGCGCCGCCATCGCCGACGTCTATCGTCGGGCGCGGGCCCGGTACCACGCCAAGCCCCCCGCTTTCCTGCCGGGGAGCTTGCCGCCCGACGAGCAGCGCGCCAAGGACCGCATGCGGCGATCCGGCGACCATCTCGCCCAACATCTGCAGGATGTCCCGGTGCTGATACTGCCGTGCATCGAAGGCCGCGTCGAGCACGCGTCCGTTTTCGACCAGGCGACGCTCTACGGCTCCATTCTGCCCGCTGCGTGGTCCTTGATACTCGCGCTACGCTCCCGGGGGCTCGGCGCGGCCTGGACGACGGACCACCTCCTCTTCGAGGAGGACGTGCGGGCCGTGCTCGGGATCCCTACCGGGGTCACTCAAGCCGCGCTCCTGGCCGTTGCGTTCTTCACCGGCGCCGATTTCCTGCCGGCCGCCCGCCGTCCGGCGCGGGAGGTGACGCACTGGGAGGCGTGGGGAGGGCACACCTGACGGTGTAGGATACCGCTGTCGCCTCAAGGCATGACGCTCCCTCGGGCGAGGGCGAGGCCGCACCGGAAGATGATCGCCACGCCGATGCCGAACACCAAGTGAAAGCCGACCTCGATCGGCACCATCTTGAGATGGAAGCCGCCGCCGACGCCGGCCCCCTTCAGCGGCAGTACGACGAACCAGTACACGAGCAGGGGGGCGATGCCGAAGACGAGCCCGCCCACCCACCATCCGAAGTGAGCCGTGAGCCGCGGCTCGAGCAGGGCGTAGACCAGTCCCCAGAGCCCGGCCCAGAACGCGTACGACAGGCTCTGCGGCACGCCGAGGGGCGGCACCGGCGCGAGGCTCCAGGGCAGGGCCGGTATCAGATGCGCGACGTAGAGAATCGCGCCGAATCCGCCCTGGAAGATCAGGTGCGAGAGGGCCCCGGCGAGGAAGCCGAGGAAGAGGCGCGTCGGGTCGTAGACATGTGGGAGTCCTTTCTGTGATGGGCCAGTGGCCGACGTGCAGGATTTCCCGGTGATGAAGGGGGCGGATTCGAGGAAGAGCGATAAGGACGTAGACGCCCTCCTGCACGAAGCGTTTCGCCGTTGCCCTCACCGCGCCGCGAGCGCCACGTGAATCCGGGTCGGGATACCTGGCTTCGCGGTGAACTGCGCGGTGAATGGTTGAGCCGGCGGCGACGCGATCGCGAGTGTGTGCGGGCCTGCGGCGACCACGACAACTTGCCCGGCCAGCTGACCCGCCGTACCGAGAAACTGACCATCGAGGAAGACCTGGGCATCCTCGGGCGCGGCCTCGACGATGAGAAGGGCCGAGTCAACCGGCGCGCAGGACTCCACCCAGCTCACGCCGAGGTCACAAGGCGACCCAAGCAGAAGGGTGGTTCGCTGGGCACCCTCGACGAAGCCAAGCACCATCCGACCACGATGCCGGGAGACCGGAAACGGTTTCGCCACGATCACCTTCGGCCTGAATGGCTTCAAGGCGATGGTTGGGTTGACATCTACGGTTCTCGGTCCCACGGAGCCTGAACCACTGGTGTCGCTGACGATGAGAACCTTTGGTCCGGCAGACTGAGGAACAGGGTGAGGGCGGGCTGCCGTCGTGCTCCCCGTTGCTTCGTGAGCCCTTGCCCCAGCGGACGAATCGATGACGACCGTCCTCGGCTCCACCGGCCGGATACCCGCCGACCGAATGGCCGGGGCTATTTCGCCTCGGCCGCCAAGTTCGGGCACGACGGACGCCGCTGCGGTCCCTGGCGCCAGGGTAACCCCATGGCGTGGAAACGTTAACCCAGGGGCGGCCGGCGGCGGTCTCATTGCGGGCATGCCCATACGCAGTGACGGACTTCCGCCCAAGCCGCCGACACTCCCACCTGGACCCCGCCCGTGCATGGCGCCCCCCGCAAGGGCAGGTATGCCGCTCATGACGGCGAAGCCGAGACTGATCAGAACTACGAGCCAACGCTTCATCGGCATCTCTCAATGTACTCTCGCTGCCCGCCGTTTGGCCCTAGCCAATTACAGTTGTAATTCCACCCTCCACAAGTCACGGCGGCGATTGCTGACTGACTTTCGGCATCCGTATGAATCGGATCGAGGGGCATCCACTAGTAACCGATTCTTTCCCAGAGTTTCACGAGCTCCGGGCTGCTCCGGCGGCCGTACACCCTAGCCGCTGCCTCGGTCCGATTCGTGAAGACGCCGTCGGCGCCGGTTAGCCACACCGCCCACATTTCCCAGGGGTGGTCGATCGTCCAGGGATGAACAAATAGCCCGGCCTTGTGTGCTTGGCCGGTATACCAGGGCCACGTCATCACATACCGCGCCGGCGCGTTCTTGATCGACCAGTCACGACCGTAGGCCCACCGGTATCCCCAGGTGCCGATCCCCATCCCGACCTGCGCGGCCTCTTTGAGGACTGCGTCCCAGCCGTGTTTGGCGATCATGACTTCGTCAATCAAGAGGAGCCGGGGCACCTGTGGAGCCAACTCTTTGAATCGGGCCAGGCTGTCCGGCTCGAAAGACTGGAAAATGACCGGCGCGCCGGCTCCTGAACCGGCATGGCTGATCCAGCCGCGACGTGTGAGAGCCTCCACCAACTGCCGCTCAATGCCGGCAAACCGATACGCGGCCTTCGTCTCGATGTAAATCCCGGACCGATGCCCGCCGGACTCGGCGATGTCGAGCAGGTCCTCCAGTCGGAGAATGCGTAGACCGCGAAACGATCCGCGGGCCCGATCAGGAAACGCGGCATTGAACCACGCGCCCGCATCCAACTGCTGCAGCTCGGCGAACGTAAAGGTGTCGAGCGTGTCCTTGACGCGACCGGGAAAGATCTCTCTCACATTGGTGGTGCGAGACAGATCGTCATCGTGGAGGGCGATCAGCACGCCGTCCTTGGTACGCTGGATGTCGAACTCCAGATAGTCGGCACCCAACTCCCGAGCCATCAGGAACGCAGGTCGCGTTTCTTCGGGAGCCAGATAGGAAGCGCCTCGGTGGGCGATGATCGCCGGACGAGGAATCCCGAGCGCCCCGGCCACTGTCTTGCCGCGAGTCGGCTCACCCAGGAAATAGCACCACACCAGTACTCCACTGAGCAGGAGCACCGTTGCGGCAAACCCTAGGACAACGACCTTCACTCTGAAAGACATGGATGAGCACCAAGTAGAGGAAAGGAAATGGTGGGCTGGGACGGGATTGAACCGCCGACACCAGGATTTTCAGTCCTGTGCTCTACCAACTGAGCTACCAGCCCACCACGGAATTGTGAGGGTATCAAAGGCGGGTCGGAGTGTCCAGGAACGCGGGCTCCTGGCATAATCGGGAGCATGACGACCGACCTGGAGCTCCAGCAATATCTGGCGCCCGCGGAGTACGTGGACAGCGCCGCGGCGAACGTGACGGCCTTCGCCCGCGAGGCTGCCGGCGACGCCACCGATCCCCTCACCCGCGCGGTGCGCCTCTACTACGCGGTGCGGGACGAGATCGTCTACACGCCCTACTGCGACTTCACCGACGTGGAGACCTTCCGCGCCAGCGCCTGCTTGAGCCGCCGCGCCGGGTTCTGCGTCGGCAAGGCCTCGCTCCTCACCGCGGCTGCGCGGGCCGCCGGCATTCCGGCACGGATCGGCTTCGCGGACGTGCGCAACCACCTCTGCACGCCGCGGCTCCGCGCCTTGATGGGCACCGACACCTTCGTCTACCACGGCTACACGGATCTCTTTCTCGAGGGGCGCTGGGTCAAGGCCACCCCGGCCTTCGATCGCGGCCTCTGCGAGAAGTTCGGGGTGCGGGCGCTCGAGTTCGACGGCCGCGCGGATTCGCTCTTCCAGCCCCACGACGTGGCCGGGCGGCGCCACATGGAGTATCTGCAGGATCGCGGGACGCGGGTGGACGTGCCGGTGGCGGAGATCATGGCCGCGTTTGCGCAGCACTATCCGGCCCTCGCCGCGCGGCCGGCGGCCCCCTCGGCGACCCAGTTCAGGCAGGAAGCGGAGGACGCGTCGGGGAGAGGCTAGCCGGTGCCCGGCAGGTCCCGGCCGGTATCCGACTCGAAGACGATCTCGTCGTTCTCGTCGACGGTGAAGGCCTCATGGAGCACGAAGAGCACCTCGTGCTGGACCAGGAAGCGGGTGAGCTTGGCCACCGCCACCGGATGGGCGTCGAGGTGGAAGGACAGCGCCAGATCGCCGATCTCATCCACCGCGAAGATGGCCCAGTCACCCACGATGAGGGCTTCCATCTCCTCCTCGTAGGTGACCCCGCCTTCGAACTCGGGCGAGCCCTCCGCCAGCTCTCGCAGCTCGGCGAGCTTGGCCCGACGCTTCTCTTCGTCCATCAGAAGCCCTTGAAGACCCCGTCGGCGGCCATGTCCCGGAACGCCTGCTCGTAGGCCCGGATGGAGCGGGCGAGATCGTCGTCGGTGTGGACGGCGGAGATCCAGCCGTGGTGGCTGGCGCAGTCCACGCCATTGTTGAAGAGCGCGCAGCGGAGCATCTGGTAGAGGTCGTGGCGGCGAGGGCGGTCGAATCCCGCCAGACCCGGCTTGCCCTCGAAGGACACGTGGAAGATCGACGCCTCGCCGAAGCAGAGTCCGGGCACGCCCACCCGCTTCATGGCGTCCGAGAGCCCCGCGCGCAACTCGTCGCCCGCCTTGTTGGCGCGGGCGTGAAGGCTACCGTCGGCGACCATCTCCAGCGTGGTGATGGCGGCGGCCGCGGAGACGGGGTTGGAGTTGTACGTCCCATTCTGCGCGACCCGCTGGCTCCGATCGAACGTGGGATCGCCACGGTGGGCCATCATGCTCATGAGCACCTTCTTCCCGACCACGGCCCCGCCCGGAAGCCCGCCCGCCACGATCTTGGCCAAGGTGGTCATGTCCGGGGTGACGCCGAAATAGGCCTGAGCGCCGCCGGGAGAGTAGCGGAAGCCCGTGATCACCTCGTCGAAGATGAGGACCACGCCATGCCGCTCGGTGACCGCGCGCAATTCCTGGAGGTAGCCGGGGATGGTGGGCGTGGTGCCGGACTGCCCGCCCGCGGGCTCGAGGATGACGGCCGCCACGTCCCCCCGCTGGAGGAGCGTGTCCACCGCCTTGATGTCGTTGGGCGGGCACAGGAGCAGCTGGTCCAGGGTAGCGGCCGGGACGCCCGCCGACATGGGCACGTCGTAGGGCGGGTTCACCGCCGCCACCACGCCGTCGTGCCAGCCGTGGAAGTGGCCGTGGAACTTCAGCACCCGCGTGCGTCCGGTGTAGGCGCGCGCGATCCGCATCGCGAGATGGGTGGCCTCGGTGCCGGACATGGTGAAGCGCACCATCTCCGCCGACGGGATGAGCTTGCAGACCAGCTCGGCCCACCGGACTTCCAGCTCGTGCGAGGCGCCGAGATGGGTGCCGCGCGCCGCTTGCTCCTGCATGGCCTTCACCACCGCGGGATGGCAGTGGCCGAGGAAGAGCGCCCCGTGGCCCATCCAGTAGTCGATGAGCTCGTGGCCGTCCACGTCCCACTTGCGCGGCCCCTGCGCGCGGTCCACGTAGATCGGGAAGGGCTTGAGGTGGCGGCCGTCGTGGGTGATTCCGCCGGGGATGACCGCACGGGCCCGCTCGTAGAGGGCCGCCGACTTCGGATGCCGCGCGCGGTACGTCTGGATCACCTTGGAGTCCATGCTCGCCTCGCTCATCTCGCCCTGCCTCCCATTCGGCTCTTTGATCTGCCCGTTCGGCTCTTCGATCCGGTCGGTGCGCTGCGCGCAGCGGGTCCACCGGCCGTGGCGGCCACCCGCAGCAGCTCCAGAATGCCTGTATGCGCTCCGGAGGGCAAGCAGTCCACGGTGGGCTCCGCCCGCCGCGTGACGCCGTCCACCGCGCCCGCCTGCACGCAGGCCACCACCATGGCCTGCTCCTCGTCGCTGGTGTGGAGGAGATCGCGCCCGGCCAGCCGCGAGAGCTCGGCCACGATCCCGTAGGCGCCCCAGTTCGACGTGCCCGCGACCACCAGGTGGTCCACCGTGACCACGGAGGCGAAGCGCCGGGCCTTCGCACTCACGCGGGCCACCCGCGCGCGGACATTGCCCATGCCGATCTCGTTGCCGCCGTCGCCCACGCCGATGGTGACCGGCCGCCGGACGCCGCGAGGGACGCGGGTGAGGAAGAGGGCATCCAGCGGCCCGTTCCAGTCGCGCACGGACTCCGCGCGCATGCTGAGGTAGTCGCCGGAGGCGGTGCGACCAGGGCGCTCCACCGCCACCACGAAGGCCGGCGCGTACTCGGCAAGGACGCGCCGCGCGGTCACGTCGGCTTCGGTCGCGGACGCGTGAAAGGTCACGATGTCCGCGGGCTCGCCGAGCACCTTGAGCGCGGCCTCCAGTGGCGGCACCGTGACGGCATCGGTGACGTAGACAACCTCCGAGCCCAGCCGGCGGAGCGCGCGGCCGAGAACGGCGGCGCCGGGTGGCCCGTCGGTCTCGGGCAGGCCCGGACCCAGCGCGAAGCCGGTGGTGATCAGCGTGCGGCCGCCGCGGTGCAGCGCGCGCGCCGCCGACGCCGCCCCGCCCGCGACAAAGAAGCGCCCGATGCCGCGGGCGCCCGGGTCCAGCGCGAGGAGGTGGTCGATCACCGGGGGGCCGGGGCGGGGCGGGGCGCGGGCGTCGGGCGCGACGAGGGTGGCAGCGGCGCGGGCGCCTGCCCCGGCGTGCCGGCCGCGGGCGGCTCCTCGCGCGCTTCGGGGGGCGACGGCGTGATGTTCGGCTGCATCACGGTGAAGAAGAGGCTGGTCGCTTCCACGCCCTCCTGGTCGAAGGTGACCACCAGGCCCGAGCGGTAGAAGAAGACGTCGCGGTCGTTCTGAATGGTCGCGCGATCAGGCTCGCCCCAGCCGGTCACCACGGTGTCCTTGGTGAAGAGACGGGGGCGCGGATCGAGACGGAGCACGCGCACCGTGGTCGCGCTGTAGCCGTTAGGCAGGAGGATTCCGAACTCGACCATCATGCGATGGAAGCCGGGCGGCGCCTGCGGACCCTCGTATTCCCACTCGAAGGTGTCGTAGCCGTCGACCTTCCGCTTGACCTCCTTGGTGGGCGTGCCGTAGCGCTGGCGGACCGTGTCCGCGGAGGTGACGGCGGGCACGATGCCGCCCCAGTCCGCGGCGAGCGCGGCCGGGGGCGTCAGCGAGGGGGACGCGGCGAGGAGGGTCAGGCCGAGGGCGAGCGCGGCGAGGGAGCGCATCAGAAGCCGAGCGCGGCCCCGTCGGCGCGCGCGTCGGCGCCCCCGCGGAGCGTGCCGCCATCCAGCGTGATGCCGTGCCCATGGCCCATCTGCGTGAACCAGTCCGAGACCACGCGGATATTGTGGCCCCGCTGCCGGAGCTCCTCCACCACCTCGGCCGGGACGCGCCCTTCGAGGCGGAAGAGATCGGCGGCATCGGCGGGCAGGAGCCGGCCGTACATGAACCGGGGCCGCTCGATGGCCTCCTGGATCTCCATGCCGTAGTCCAGGAGGTTCGTGAGCACCTGCACGTGGAACATGGCCTGCCCGTCCCCGCCCATAGTGGCGTAGCCCAGCACGGGGGCGCCGTCTCGCGTCACCAGATTGGCGAGGAGAGTGTGGAAGGGCCGCTTGCGCGGCGCGAAGACGTTCGGATGGGCGGGATCGGTATTGAAGTAGGTGCCGCGATTGTTGAGCACCACGCCGGTGCCGGGCGGGACCACGCCGGCGCCGAAGCCCTTGTAGAGGCTCTGGATCACGCTCAGCACGTTCCCCTGCCCGTCCGCCACCACGAAGCCGGTGGTGTCGCCGTCCGGATCGCCCCAGGCATGCGCCTGCGCCTTGCGCGGGTCGAAGGCCGTGCGTCGCGCCTCCGCATACTCCTTGGACAGGAGGCGCTCCACCGGCACCCGGGCATGCGCGGGATCGGCGATCCAGCGATCGCGATCGGCATAGGCGAGCTTGGTCGTCTCGAGCAGCAGGTGGAGATGGTCGGCCGAGTGCACGGAGAGCGACGCGACGTCGAAGCCCTCGAGGAGATTCAAGGTGAGGAGGGCGGCCAGGCCCTGGGTGGGCGGCGGCGTCTCGTAGATGGTGTAGCCGCGGTACGTGGTGGAGATCGGCTCCACCCACTCCCCCGCGTGCTCGGCGAGATCGCTCGCGGTGAGGTAGCCATGCTGCTCGAGCCGGCCCGCGATGGCCTGACCCACCCGGCCGCGGTAGAAGAGGCGGGGATCGTCCGCGAGCTCGGTGAGGGTGCGCGCGAGATCAGGCTGGCGGAAGAGGTCGCCGGGCTGGGGGAACGCGCCGCCGGGGATGAAGAGGCGCCGCCACTCCGGATCGTCGAAGAGCTCGGCGCGATCGCGGACGGCCTGGGCGACGATGTCGGTGAGGGGAAAGCCCTCCGCCGCGTAGTGGATGGCGGGCTCGAGCAGGCGCCCGAGGGGCCGGGTGCCGAATCGCTCCAGCAGCACGTGCCAGGCCTCGGTCACCCCGGGCACGGACACCGAGCCGGGGCCGACCGCGGGCACGGCGGACAGCCCGCGCCGCCCGAGCTCCTCGAGGCCGGCGCGCGAGCCCGAGCGCCCCGCCCCGTTGTAGCAGTGCACGCGCCCCGTGGCCGCCTCGTGGTACAGGCAGAAGAAATCGCCGCCCACGCCGCAGAAGTTCGGCTGGGTGACGGCGAGCACCGCGTTGGTGGCGATGGCGGCGTCGACGACATTGCCACCGCCCTTGAGCACCTCCACGCCGGCCAGGGTGGCGAGGGGATGGCAGGCGGCCACCATGCCTCGCCGTGCCATCGGCGCCTGGCGATGCGCGTATCCGATCTGGATCATGTCAGCTCCCGGCGAAGAGTTTGGTGATCTCGTCCTGGGGAAACGTGGGCAGCGGCCGCGCCCGCCCGCCCTCGACGAGGGTTGCGCCCTGGCTGCGCTCCGTCACCGCGCCGATCGCGGCGCACATGATGCCCGAGCCCCGGCACGCGGCCTCCACGGCCGCCGCGTCCCCCGGCGCCACCGCCAGCAGCAGCGCGCCGGAGGCGATGGTGCCCAGCGGGTCGAGGCCGAACGCCTCGCAGAGCCGCGCGCCGTCCGGCAGGATCGGGATCTGCTCGCGCTCCAGCCGCACGCCCACCTCCGCCGCCTCCGCCAGCTCCCAGCAGGCGGTGGCCAGCCCGCCCTCCGTCGGGTCGTGCATGGCGTGCACGCGCGCGGCGGCGGTGGCGAGCCCCGCCTCCGGCACCACGCTCAGCCCCGGCCGCCGCAGCAGCTCGCGCGCGCGGGTGACCACGTCAACGGGAACGCCTCGCCGCATCGCCTCCTCACCGTGCTCGCGCGCGATGATGGCGGCGCCCTCGAGCGGCACGCCCTTGGTGAGGAGCAGCGTGTCGCCCGGCCGCGCGCCGCCCGTCGTCACCAGCGCGTCCTTCGCCACCTCGCCGAGCATGGTGCCGGCCACGATGGGACGCGCGAGGCCCGCCGTCACCTCGGTGTGGCCCCCGATGAGCGTCACCCCGAGCGCCGCGCACGCCTCCGCCACCTCCGCGAACAGGGACTCGACCTGCGCCTCCGTCGTCTGCCCTTCAGGGAGAAGGAGAGTGGCCAGGAACCACGCCGGGCGCGCGCCCCGTACCGCCACATCGTTGGCGTTGACGTGCAGCGCGTACCATCCCGCCGCGTCCGCGGCGAACGTGACGGGATCGGTGGTGACGACGAGATAGCGGTCACCGAAGTCGAGCACCGCCGCGTCCTCGCCCACGCGCGGGCCCACGATCACGCGCGCCGCCGCGGGCCCCTCGCCGGGCCGCGCATACTTCCCGAAGAGCCGCTGGAGCACGTCGCCCGAGAGTTTGCCGACGGGGAGCGGCGACATGATCTTCGTAGTATAGCAGGGTACCCCCGGGGTCCTCACCGCGGCCGCCCCCGCTAGCGCGGGATCAGGAGGGGCAGCAGCTCGGTGAGCGTCCGGAGGCGGTAGTCGGCTTCCGTGAAATCGTGGCCGAGCGTGGCCGAGCAGGGCACCACCGCGCAGCGCATACCCGCGGCCCGGGCCGCGAGCAGCCCGTTGCGCGAGTCCTCCACCACGAGGCAGTCCCGCGGGGCCAGCGCCAGGCGCCGCGCCGCCTCCAGGAAGACGTCGGGGGCGGGCTTGCCCCGCGGCACCTCCTCTCCGGAGACACGGAGCTCGAAACAGTCCGCGAGCCCGAGGGTCTCCACGGTGGCGGCAATGATCGGGATCTCGGCCGAGGAGGCCAGCGCGAGGCGATAGCCGGCGGCCCGCACGCGCTCCAGCACCTCGGGCACGCCGGGCAAGGGCCGGGCGCCCTCGCGGATGAGGCGGATCTTGGCGTCGCAGAACTGGCGCACGAGCTCGCCGATCTCGGGCCGGAGGCTGCGCCGGGCACGGAGGACGCGGAAGCTCTCCGCGGTGGTTCGGCCCACGAACTCGTCGTTCTCGATCTCGTCATAGGGCGCGCCTTGGCCCCGCATGACCAGGCGCATGGCCTCGTAGCCGATGGGCTCGGAGTCGAGGAGCACGCCGTCCATGTCGAACACCACGGCCAGGGGACGCGGGGCGCCGATCACGCGATCGAGAGCAGCTTCAGGAGATCGGCGGTGAGATCGTAGAGCTGGGCGCAGCCGGCCTCGCCGCCGAGGAGAGTCTGGGCTCGCTTCCGCAAGCCCGCGTCCACCCCCTGCCCGACCATCGCCTCGATCCGCGCTTGCGGCTCGTCGCAGATGCCGCGATAGGGGAGGCGCGACGTCACCGAATGGGCGCTCGCGATGACTCCTCGCTCGAGGTCGATCTCGAAGTGCACGTCGAAGCCGTGGACGTTGTCGTGCATGGCATGAAAGCAGTCGAGGCGCGACCCGGTGCGCACGAGGCGAAGGAGCCGCCGCCGGTGGAACACCTTGCGGGCGTCGGCGGGCGGGCTGTAGAGATCGAGCGTCGCCGCCGCGGTGACCGGTCGCGACGCCAGGAGCGCGCGCCCGCTCTCGCCATAGGTGAAGCAGGAGCCGGGCAGGTCTGCCCAGCTCGCGACGTCGAGATCCCAGAAGGCGCGCGCGTCGGCCGCGCGCAGCGACTCCACGCGCGCGCGCGGCAGGCGGCTCACCTGGCGGGCGAGCCGCGCTACCTCGATGCCGGCGTCCACGAAGTGCCCGGCGCCCGGGCGTGGCCCGGTCAGGTCGAGAAGCCGGCGCGTGAAGCCGCCCACCATGCGGGTCCCCGCGAGCATGGGGAGCGCGGCGGGCAAGGCGGCGTCGGCGGCACCGGACAGGACGGCGCCGCGGGCCTCGCGGATCTCGTAGCCCGGCGACGGCGTGCAGACCGCGGTCAACTCCACCGCGGCGTCCTCGTCCTGCACCCGAACCGTGTGGGTGAGCGCGTCGGACGGGACGGCATCGGTCCAGCCCTCGGTGTGCCGCTCGTAGCGGTCGCGGCCCTCGAGAAACGGAGAGCCGATCACTTTCCGAGGTACTTGGCCGGGTTCTGGTCGAACTTCACCTTGCACGCCACCGCGCAGAAATAGACGGTCTGGCCCTGATACGTGCTCTGGGCCGCCGCCTTCTTCGGGTCGACTTCCATGTTGCAGACGGGATCCTTGGCCATGCCGTCCTCCTCCTAGGCGCGGAAGCGCCTGAGCCGCAAGCTATTGAGCACCACCGAGACCGATGACAGCGCCATCGCCGCCCCCGCGAGAAGGGGCGACAGCAGGATGCCCGCCACCGGATAGAGCACGCCCGCCGCCACCGGGATCAGGACGAGATTGTAGCCGAAGGCCCAGGCCAGATTCTGGCGGATGACGCGGATGGTCCGGCGCGAGAGGTCGATCGCGGTGACCACGCCGCGCAGGTCGCCGCGCATGAGCGTCACGTCCGCCGCCTCGATGGCGACATCGGTGCCCGAGCCCATGGCAATGCCGACGTCGGCCTGGGCCAGCGCGGGAGCGTCATTGATGCCGTCGCCCACCATCGCGACCACCCGGCCGCCCTGCTGCAGCCGCTTGATCTCGGCGGCCTTGTCCGCGGGCAGCACCTCCGCGAGCACACGGGTGATCCCGGCCTCGCGCGCCACCGCTTCCGCGACCACCCGGCTGTCGCCGGTCAGCATCACCACCTCGAGGCCGCGCGCGACCAGCGCGGCCACCGCCTCGCGCGCGGTGGGCTTCAGCGTGTCCGCCACCGCGATGAGACCGAGCACCTCGCCGCCGAAGGCGACGAACACGCTGCTCTTGCCTGCCGCGGCCAGGGCCTCCGCGCGCTCCGTGAGCGGCCCCAGCTCGATCCCGCGCGACTCCATGAGCCGGCGATTCCCGAGCAGGATGCGGCCGTCCGGCGCCAGGGCGTCCACCCCCTGGCCGGGGATGGCCTGGAAGGACGAGACCGGCGGCAGCGCGAGGCCTTGCGCCTTGGCCGCGGCGACGATGGCCTCGCCGAGCGCATGCTCGGACCCTTGCTCCGCGGCGGCCGCGAGCGCGAGGAGCTCGTCGGCGGCGCCGGGCGCTTCCGAGAGCGGCACCGCGTCGGTGACCACCGGGCGGCCCTCCGTGAGGGTGCCGGTCTTGTCGAGCACCACCACTTCCGCGCGATGGAGCACCTCCAGGGCCTCGGCGCTGCGGATCAGCACCCCGAGCTCGGCCCCCCGTCCGGTCGCGACCATGATGGCGGTGGGCGTCGCCAGACCCATCGCGCAGGGGCAGGCGATCACGAGCACGCCCACCGCGTTGGCGAGCGCATGGAAGACGGCGGGCTCGGGCCCGAACAGCCACCACGCCACGAAGGTGAGCGCGGCGATGCCGAGCACGATCGGCACGAACACCGCGGCCACGCGGTCGGCGAGGCGCTGGATGGGCGCCTTGGAGCCCTGCGCCTCCTCGACGAGCCGGATGATGCGCGCGAGCACGGTGTCCGCGCCCACGCGGGTGGCACGGAAGGAGAAGCTGCCGGTGCGATTCACCGAGCCGCCCACCACGGACGCTCCCGGCCCCTTCTCCACCGGCAAGCTCTCGCCGGTCAGCATGGACTCGTCCACGCTGGACCCGCCCTCCTCCACGATCCCGTCCACCGCCACGCGCTCCCCCGGCCGGACGCGGAGCCGGTCGCCCGCCACCACCGAAGCGATGGGCACGTCCACCTCGCCCCCCGCGCGCAGCACCCGCGCGGTGCGGGGCTGCAGCGCAAGCAGGCGGCGGATGGCGTCCGATGTACCGCCGCGCGCGCGGGCCTCGAGCCAGCGGCCGAGCACGAGAAAGGTGATCAGGAGCGCGGAGGCCTCGTAATAAGGCATGGCGCCGGTGGCCATGAAGCGGTGCGGCCACAGGGTGACGGCCAGGCTGAAGAAGTAGGCCGAGCCGGTGCCGATGGAGACCAGCGTGTTCATGCTCGCCGACCGGTGGCGCAGCTCCTTGACGAAGGCGACGTGGAAGGGCGCGCCCACCCAGAACTGGACCGGCGTGGTCAACGCGAGCAGGACCCAGGGATTCCTCAGGAACTCGGGAGCCCAGGGAAACACCGTGGGCATGCTGCCGAGCAGCACGGGCACAGAGAGCGCGACGCCGACGAGCAGGCGCCGGCGGAGCCGACGGTCATCGTGGGCGCGCTCGACCCGCTCGCGATCGGCCGCCTCGGGCGTGGCCGCGGTCTCCTCCGGCACGGTGTAGCCGGCGGCGGCCACCGCGGTGCGCAGCGCGGGGAGCCTGGCCTGCTCGGGGTCGAGCCAGACGGTGGCGCGCTCGGTGGCGAGGTTCACCGCCGCGCGGTCCACGCCCGGCACCCCCTGGAGCGCGCGCTCCACCTTGCCCACGCAGGCCGCGCAGTGCATGCCCTTCACGGGAAAGTCGACGCGGGACTCTTCGACCGTGGCCATGGTGAGCCGAGCCTAGCGCCCGCCGAAGCGGGAGAAGACGTCCAGCAGCTCGTCCAGCTTCTTCTGCCGCTCGCGCCCGTTGCCGGAGCGGAGGGCGTCGGTCACGCAGGAGCTGATGTGGCGAGCGAGGAGGAGCTTCTGGACCTGCTCCACCGCGCCCTGCACGGCGGTGAGCTGGAGGAGGATGTCCACACAGTACTTGTCCTCCTCGACCATGCGCTGGATACCCTGGACCTGGCCCTCGATACGCCGGAGGCGACCCAGCGCCTTGCCGCGAGTCTCGTCGTCGATCATCGTCGTCCCCCGTCGAAAGTGGTGCGGAGCGCGAGCATGCGGCAGAACACGCCGCCGGCCAGCGCCGCGCCGAGGTGCTTGAGGGAGTGGCCGCTCACCACTCCGCCCAGCGCGAGCACGCGCGCGTCCGCCAGCTCGAGCCCCTTGGCCGCGGCATAGATCAGCACCGCGAGGCCCCAGTACCCACCGTGCGTGTAGCGCGCGGGAAAGAGCCACGCGAGAAGCGGAATGGCCAGCATGGGAAAGAACTGCACCAGGCCGTACGCGCGAAGATCGCCGCGGCCCTGCGCCTCCCCCGCGTGCCACCAGAGCACGCTGCCCGTGCCCGCCACCAGCAGGGGGCCCAGGAGGGCGAGCCCGACGGGGGGCCCGATGCGCTCGCCGATCATGGCGGCGAAGAGGCCCATGAAGGCCACCGTCATGGGCAGCCGGTCCCACACCAGCCGGACATTGCCCGGATCCAGGTGATACCAGACCGAGCCGAGCCCGGTCAGGCCGAGACCCGCGAAGAACAGCGCCCAGGGCCAGCGCTCCCGGCCATCCACGAACGCGACGCGGCCGGCCCCACCCACGACCAGCGAGAGTCCCACGCCGCCGGCGATCAGGAAGGCGAGGTTGGACAGCACGTTGAGCGCATTGGGCACGCCCAGGAAGTGCCGGGCGTCGGCGAAGCGATGATAGGCGGGATCCTGCGGCACTGGGGGGACCCACCACGTGAGCACGAGGGCGGCCGCCGCTACCCCCAGCAAGATCCCGATCCGGCCGCGCCGTCCCGTCACCATCTTCCCCCTAGGCCCTGCGGACCCCCCTATACCCTACGGGGGTACTCTACCACCGGCGTCAAGCCGGCGGCGTCACGGGGCGCGCCCGGCGGGCTAGGCGGGAAGGTCGGGGAAGAGCGAGGGTTGCTCGGCGGAGCCGGGAGGCCGCCGGCGCGCCTTGGGCTTCGCGGCCTTGGCCGCCCGGACGGACGCGGCCGGTCGCTCGCGACGCCGCTTCACCCAGCCCTTCTGCCGGGCGATCTTGTCCCCCTGCTTGATGAGGAGAAGGTCGACCAGACGCGCCAGCGGATTGGTGAGCAGCTCGAGGTAACGCTCCCAGTAGCGGGGGCTGTAGGCGAGCGTCTTCATCTGCTCGGCGGCCAGGGTCAGGGCGGTGCGGTCCCCCTTGCGCGCGGCGAGCCGCAGCTGCTCGAGGATCTTGGCCCGGCTGATGCGGGACGGGCGCGTCACGCCGCGCCGAGCTCGCGCCGCAGCGCGCGGGCGGCCTCGACCATGGAGCGGAGCTTGGCGAGGCCGACCCAGCGCGGCGTCTCCCACAGCCCGCAGTCGGGGACGAGCCAGAGGCGCTCGGGAGCGATGTGGCGGAGGGCGAGCCGAGCCCGCTCCACGATCTCCTCCGGGGTCTCCACGCGGAAGGCCTTGACGTCCACCACGCCCACCGCGACTTCCTTGTCGGACGGGAACTCGCCCCACAGCTCGATCTCACTCATCTCGCGATTCGCGTACTCGAAGACGAACTGGCTCACGTGAGCGTCGAGCACGCGCGGGTAGAGCGCGCGGTAGCGGCGGGGCGACGCGAAGGAGTTGTTGTGCGCGTTGCCGAAGCACACGTGCAGCGCGGTCTTGACCCGCACCCCGGCCAGGCTGGCGTTGAGCGCCTCCACCATCGGCCCCGCCTCGCCCTTCACCGTCCGGTGCTTCCCGGCCGCCATGACGTAGTTGGGCTCATCGATCTGGATGAAGTCGCAGCCGGCGGCCACCAGCGCCCGCACCTCCGCGCGGACGATCTCGATGAGGTCCGCGATGAGCGTGTCCTCGGAGGCGTACGGTCCCCCGCGGCGCAGCGGCATCAGGAGCGTGATGGGACCGGGCACGGCCACCCGCATCGGCCGCTCGGCATGAGCGCGCGCAAAGCGGAACTCGTCCACGATCCCGAGGCCCTGCGGGGCGGTGACGCGCTCCACCACGTCGTAGGGGCAGTGGCTGTCGTAGTTCGACGGCCCGATGCGGCGGGGAATGGGCAGGGCTCGAATGCCGGCCAGCCGGTCGTAGAAGCCGCGGATGAAGGTCACCCGGCGCATCTCGCCGTCCGAGATCACGTCGACCCCGGACTCCACCTGATCCCGCATCGCGATGCGGACGGCGTCGTCGTAGCACTCCTGCAGGTCCACCGGCCCCAGCCGGCCCGCCGCGGCCGCCTCGCGCACGAGGTGGAGCCAGGCGGGAAGCCCGTGGCTGCCGCAGACGGTGGTGGGGATGAGCGGCAGGGCGCCGGTGGTCATGGTCACCTGAAGGTCACATCGTACTCTTCGCGGTGATAGGACGGCATGCCCTGCACGGAGATCTTTCGGCCGATGAGGGCCCGGAGCCGCTCCAGCCCCTCGCGCTCCTCCCCCTCCAGACGGTGGGCCACATCCGGGTGCGCGTGCACCAGGACTTCCTCGCCGGAGGCGTCGGCGGCCTGCGCCTGGATCTTCCGGAAGATCTCGGCGGCGAGGGTGGCGTCGGATTTCACGTGCCCGCTTCCCTTGCAGGTGGGACAGGAGGCGTAGAACACCGAGTGGAGGTCCTGACGCGCCCGCTTGCGCGTCATTTCCACGATGCCCAGCTCGGAGATCTCCAGCACGTTGGTGCGCGCCTTGTCGTCGGCGAGTGCGTTCGTGAGCGCGCGCGAGACCTGCGCCCGGTGCTCGGCGCGCTCCATGTCGATGAAGTCGAGGATGATGATTCCGCCCAGATCGCGGAGCCGGATCTGGCGCACCGCCTCCGCCGCCGCTTCGAGATTGATCTTGAGCACCGTCTCCTCGAAGTCGCGCTTGCCCACGTACTTCCCGGTGTTCACGTCGATGGCCACCAGGGCCTCGGTATGGTCGATGACGATGTACCCGCCGGACTTCAGCCAGACGCGCCGGCGGAGCGCCTTGTCGATCTCCTTCTCGATCCCGGTGGAGTCGAAGATCGGTGCCTTGCCCACGTAGCGCTTCACCCGGGAGGCCAGCTGCGGCACCAGCGTGTTCGCGTACTGGAGGACCTTCTCGTACCCCTCCTCGGTGTCGACGAGGAACTCCTCGACCTCGGGCGAAAAGAGGTCGCGCACCACGCGGAAGGTGAGATCCATCTCCTCGTGGAGCAGGGCGGGCGCCTTGGCCGTCTCGAAGCGCTGCTGCACCTGGCTCCAGAGTCGGCTCAGGAACTGGATGTCGGCGATGAGCTCCTCCTCGCCCTTGCCCTCCGCGACTGTTCTAACAATGAATCCCCCCGTCGGCGGCCGCACCGCCTTGACGATGCCGCGCAGCCGCTCGCGCTCCGCTTCGTCGTGGATGCGGCGGGACACGCCGATGTGGCGCGACTGGGGCATGTAGACGATGTAGCGCCCGGGGATGGAGATGAAGGAGGTGATGCGGGCGCCCTTGGAGCCCAGCGATTCCTTGGAGACCTGGGCCAGGATCTCCTGGCCCTTGCGCAGCACCTCCTCGATGGGCGCATGCAAATGGGTGACGCGGGTCTCCACCTCGCCCTCGCCGAGGTCCACGTCGCGGGTGTCGTCCTCCTCGCCCGCCCCCGCCTGGTCATCTTCCTCGCCGAGGTTGGCGGTGTAGTCCCCGCCGTAGAGAAAGGCGTCCTTGCTCAGCCCGATCTCGACGAAGGCCGCCTGCATGCCGGGGAGGACGTTGGTGACCACGCCCTTGTAGATGCTTCCCACGATGGAGCGGCGGCGGGCGCGCTCGACGTAGAGCTCGGTGAGCTGGTTATTGTCCTGCACGGCGAGACGGGTCTCCGTCACGCCTACGTTCACGACGATCCGCTTTCCCACGGCAGCCCCCGACGGGCCCGGCGCGGCGCCGGCCCGGCTGTTCGGGTTACTGGAACTGCCGCATTCGAACCGAGAGGAGGAGCCCCAGAGCCATGAGGGACACCACCATGGACGATCCCCCGTAGCTCATGAACGGGAGCGGAATGCCGACCACCGGCAACAGCCCCGTCACCATGCCCAGGTTGATCAGCGTCTGGGTGGCGAACAGCGCAGTGATGCCCAGGGCGACGATGCGTCCCCGAGGCTCACGGGCGCCCGCGGCGATCTCGAACCCCCGAAGCACCAGGAGCCCGTACGCCATGATCAGGACGAGACAGCCCGCGAAGCCCCACATCTCAGCGAACACGGCGAAAATAAAATCCGTATGCCGCTCCGGGAGGAAGGCGAGACGGCTCTGCGTCGCACCGCTGACCCCCTTGCCCAGGAGCTGGCCGGAACCGATGGCAATCTTTGCCTGGATCACATTGTACGCCGTTCCGAGCGGATCGCGGAACGGGTCGATGTACACGAGAAGACGCTCCCGCTGGTACTCCTTCAGGGCGAACCAGGCCACCGGCATGAAGGCCAGCCCGGCGGCGATGAGGGCGGCGAAGATCTTGAGCCGCATGCCCACCCCGATGAGCACGGCGGCCAGCACCGGCAGGAGCACCAGCGCGGTGCCGAGGTCGGGCTGCCGCACCACGAGGATGAAGGGCACCCCCACCAGCGCGGCGGTGGCGATCAAGGCCCCACGCGAGAGCGGCCGGCCCCACCGCGAGGTGAGGGCCCACGCCAGCGTGAGCACGAAGATGATCTTGAACAGCTCCGACGGCTGCACGGTGAAGGGGCCGAGGTGTATCCAGCGGCGCGCGCCGGACACGGTCCGGCCCAGGATGAAGACGGTGAGCAGCAGGCCCACCCCGAACACGTAGAAGGCGGGCGCGGCCCGCACGAGGTTGCGGTAGTCGAGCGCCACCACGACGAGCAGCGCCACCGAGCCCACCCCCACCCACACCAGCTGGCGGAAGGCGATGCCGCCGGTCGGCGAGAGGCTCCAGAGCGAGATGAAGCTCAGGCAGATGAGGACCAGCGCGGCGGTGAGCAGCGGCCAGTCGACGTTCTGGAGGAGGCGGCGGTCGATCCGGAGGATCACGAACCCGTGCCCAGCACGGCCATGGCCACCTTCTCGAGGAAGATGGCCTGGTAGATCTGGCGCGCGATGGGCGCGGCGACGGCTCCGCCGTGGCCCCCGCCCTCGACGAACACCACCACGACCACCTGCGGGTCGTTGACGGGAGCGAAGGAGGCGAACCAGGCGTGGTCCTGACCCTTGGCGCTGCTGCTGTTGGCGATGGTCTGGGCGGTGCCGGTCTTGCCCCCGATCTCGAGGCCGGGCAGCCGCGCCGCCACGCCGGTGCCGACCGCGTCGTTGACCACCCCGGACATCGACTGACGCAGGAAGGCCCACACGACCGGCGACAGGTCCACCTGCCCGTTCATGCGGGTTGACTCGGAGTAGGCGAGCTTGCCGTCGGGGCGTTCCACTCGTTGAATGAGCCGGGGTTTCCAGAGCACGCCCCCGTTGGCGATGGCCGCCGTCATGCGCGCGACCTGGATCGGCGTCACCAGCAGCGCCCCCTGGCCGATGGACATGTTCAGCGTGTCGCCGGAATGCCAGGGTCGCCCCCGTTCCTTGCGGCCCTCGGGGGACGGCACCAGCCCGGGCTTCTCGCCGGGCAGATCCACCCCGGTGGCATCGCCGAGCCCGAACGCGCGCGCGTAGCGGGCGATGGCCTCGGGCCCCACCTTGAGCCCGTACTGGTAGAAGAAGACGTCGCACGACTGGACCACCGCGCCGCGCAGGTCCACGTGGCCGTGACCACCCGGCTTCCAGTCCTTCCAGGTCCGCGTGCCGGACGTGTACTCGCCGTTGCAGTAGACCCGGTCCATCGGCGTGAGACTGCCTTCCTGCAGCCCCGCCGCCGTCACGATCATCTTGAACACCGAGCCCGGCGGGTACTGGCCCTGCAGCGAGCGATTGAGCAGCGGATGCGCGGGATCCTTCACCAGACGCACCCAGGCGTCCCGGTCGATGTTACCGGCGAAGGCGTCGAGGCCGAAAGCGGGACTCGAGGTCAGCGCGAGGATGTCGCCGCTTTTCGGGTCCATGACCACCACCGAGCCCGAGCGGCCGAACATCGCGCGCTCCGCCGCCTCCTGGATGCGGCGGTCCACCGTGGTGACGACCTGGGCTCCGGGCCGAGGCTCCTCGCGCTGCATCAGCTGGACCGATCGCCCGAAGGCGTCGACTTCGATGCGCTCGCCTCCGTCACGGCCGCGGAGGTGCTCGTCGAGGAGACGCTCCAGCCCGGTCTGGCCGATCATGTCGCCGCGCCGGTAGCGGCCTTGCTTCATCTGCTCCTCGCTCACCTCCCGCACATAGCCGAGGACGTGCGCGGCGAAGGTGCTGGTGGGATACACGCGCTGCGGCTCCACCTCGACCACGACCCCGGGGAGGTCCAGCTTGGACTCCTCCACCTTGGCCACGTCCTCGAGGGAGAGATTGCGGCGGATGCGCACCGGTCGGAGCGAGTCGGCGGACACCTTGGCGAGCGAGTCCTGCAGCTCGGCCAGCGGGATCTTGAGCATGACCGCGAGGCGGGCCAGCACGGAGTTGCGGTCCTCCATCTCGCGCGGGATGAACGAGAGCGTGAAGGCAGGGCGGTTGTCGACGAGGGCCAGACCATTCCGGTCGAAGAGGATCCCGCGGGGCGCCGCCACCGGCCGCACGCGAATGCGGTTCTTCTCCGACATGTCGCGGAACTTCGTGCCCTCGAGGACCTGGAGGTACCAGAGCTGACCCAGCAGCAATACGAAGCCCGCCGCCCCCATCACGGTGAGGGTGAGAACGCGCTTGCTCCACGCGTCCCGCCGAGTCCCCGGTCCGCCCGCCATCGCGCTGGCCTATCGTCTCCGCGGTGAGTGCCACTCGATCTGCGCGCGCACCGCTTCCGAGGCGGTCATCGCGAGCAGACAGGCGGCGCCGAGAACGCCGTTGTACAGCGCCTGCGGGAGGATCACGTCCACGAGCAGCGCGGGCAGGCTGGCCGGGTAGTGGAAGAGCTGCAGCAGACCGAAGCGCAGGAACCCTTCCGCCACCGTGAGGAGCACGAGCCCGGGCACCTGTACCAGCGGGTTGGCCACGGAGAGCCGGCCGCCCGCGAGCCCGAGGGTGAAGCCGGCGACCGCCTTGGTGAGGGCCTGGATGCCGACGAGGCCGCCCGCGCTCACGTCCTGGAGGAGCCCGGCGAAGAAGCCCGCCACGCAGCCGGCCTCCGGCCCGCGGCGCAGCGCCCAGAACACCGTCATCATGAAGGGCAGATCCGGCGTCGCCCCCGCCACCGAGAGCATCTGGACGACATTGGTCTGCGCCACGCTGCCGCCCAGGGTGAAGAGGAGGAGCCAGCGCATGCTAGCCGTCCTGCCGTGGGAACAGCGCGGCCAGATCCTGGCTGGTCTGGCCGGTGAGGAGCAGCACTTCCTCCACGCGCGCGAAGTCCACCACCGGGGCCAGCACCGCGAAGTGGAAGAGCGCCGAACCCTTGTCCTCGATCGCGATCACGCGCCCGACGGGCAGGCCCTTGGGGAAGACGTTTCCCTGCCCGGAGGTCACCACGGTGTCGCCGACCACGATGCCGGCGCCGTCACGCGCCATGAACTTGAAGCGAACGGCCCCCCCGGGATCACCCTCCACTAGACCGGGAGTGCGCGTCCGCTGGACCATGGCGCCCACCGTCGAGGCGGGGTCGTTGAGCAGCTGCACCACCGAGGCGCCCGGCCGCACGCGGACCACCCGGCCCACCAGGCCGTCCGGCACGATCACCGGGGTCTGGGTGGCGATTCCCTCGCCGAGGCCACGGTTGACGGTGAGAGCGCGCACCCAGCCGCCGCCCTCCCGTCCGATCACCTCGCCGGTCATGGTCGTGATGGGCAGTCGCTCCCGCAGGCCGAGCAGGCGCCGGAGTCGGTCGTTCTCGTCGCGAGTCTCGGCGACCTGGAGGGAATGCACGCGGAGCCGCTCGTTCTCGGCGCGCAGCTCCGAATTCTCGCTCCACGACGCTCGCCACTCCCGGTAGCTCCCCCACAGTCCGACGGCGGTGCGATGGATCTTGGTGAGCACGACCTGGGCGGGAGTGGTGAGGATGGACACGAAGTCCGCGGCCCGCCCCGTCCCGCCCCCGCGCGTCTGCACGGTGAGGAGCACCAGGCAGACCAGGAGCACGCAGATGAGGAGACCATACCGTCGAACTTTCACCGAGGGTCACCCAGGAGGCGACCGGCCGCACGATGCGCTCCCGGGGAGCGGGTGCTAGGCCGGGATCGCCACCTTCTTCAGGAGGTCAAGCTCGTCCAGGACCTTGCCGGTGCCGAGCGCAACGCAGGACAGCGGGTCGTCGCCGACGGTGATGGGCAGGTCCGTCTCCTGGCGCAGCAGGAGGTCGAGACCGCGGAGCAATGCCCCACCACCCGTGAGCACGATGCCCTTGTCCACGATGTCCGCCGCCAGCTCGGGCGGAGTCCGCTCCAGGCAGGTGCGCACCGTGTCCACGATGGCCATCACCGGCTCGCGCAGCGCCTCCCGGATCTCCTCGTCGGTGACGACAATGGTCTTCGGGATCCCGTCGATGAGGTCGCGCCCCTTGACCTCCATCGAGAGCCGGTCCCCGCCCATCGGGTACGCCGACCCGAGCTTGATCTTGATCTCTTCCGCCCTCCGCTCACCGATCAAGAGATTATAGTGCTTCTTGATGTACTGGACGATGGACTCGTCCATCTCATCGCCGGCGATGCGGACGGACTTGGAGTACACGATCCCGGACAGCGAGATCACCGCCACCTCGGTGGTGCCCCCACCCATGTCCACGATCATGTTGCCACCCGGCTCCTGGATGGGGAGCCCGGCGCCGATGGCCGCGGCCATAGGCTCCTCGATCAGATAAACCTCGCGCGCGCCCGCCTGCATGGCGGAGTCGCGCACGGCGCGCTTCTCGACCTGGGTGATGCCCGACGGGACCCCGATCACGATGCGGGGTCGCACGAGGGTCTGGCGCCGGTGCACCTTGCTGATGAAGTGGTGCAGCATCTTCTCCGTCACGTCGAAGTCGGCGATGACGCCGTCCTTGAGGGGGCGGATGGCAGTGATGTTGCCCGGGGTGCGGCCGAGCATCGCCTTGGCCTCGTGACCCACGGCGAGCACCGAATGGTCCGCATTGTGGATGGCGACGATCGACGGCTCGTTCATCACGATGCCTTCGCCGCGCACATACACGAGGGTGTTCGCAGTGCCCAAATCGATGGCGAGATCGTTCGAGAACAGCCCGGCAAGCAAGCTGAACAGCATCGCCGCTCCTATCCACTGTGTAAGGGGTTCGTTACACCACTGCTGTATTCAATCTAGCACTCGCCCAACTTTGGAACAAGAGAAACGTTTGCGATTTCAGGAAGATGGACGTCACTAACCCAACACTGTCCCCTGACATGTCAGCTTGGCGACACTCCGGGCGGCCCAGGCTACCCACGAAATCGGCGTTCTTTCCGGGGGTTAACCGAGGGAGGGACCAGCGGTTGTTTCCAGGTCAGCCGGTCGTGCGTCTGGGGGTCCAACGCCGCCCGGGGAGGGGGAGCCCTAGCGGGCGGGCAGGCCGGGCAGGATCTTGTCGCGATAGAGGCGTACGGCGTCCCGGATCACATGCTCCGCATCCACCCGCCCGCGGATGTGGTCGATGTCCACCGACTTGTCTTCCAGGATTTTGTAGTCGAGGAAGAAACGCTGCATCTCCTTGAGGCGGTGCGGCGGCAGCTCGGACACGTCGCGGTAGTGTGCGTACTCCGGGTCGTCCACGTGGATGGCGATGACCTTGTCGTCCTGGCCCTTGTCGTCCCGCATGGTGATCACGCCGATGGCCTTCGCGCGCAGGATGCAGAGCGGCACCACCGGTTCCTGGCCGAGGACGAGCACGTCGAGCGGATCGCCGTCGTCGCAGTAGGTCTGGGGGAGGAAGCCGTAGTTCGCGGGGTAGTGCACCGCGGAGTGCAGCACCCGGTCGAGCCAGAGCAGGCCGGTGACCTTGTCGAGCTCGTACTTGATCTTCGAGCCCTTGGGTATCTCGATGACGCAGCGGAAGTCCCGGGCGATGTCGTTCCCCAGAGCCACATCGTGCCAGGGATGCATGACGCCCCAGTGTGGCATGCGGTCCGAAGCTGTGCCAAGATGCGTCCCTTCGCGATGGACGACTTCGAGATCTGGTTCGACAAGGGCGTCACCGACGGCCTGCCGGTGGTCCCGCCCACACGCGAGCGGGTGGAGCGCATGCTCGCGGGCACCCGGCGCGAGCGCAGCGCGCTGGCGGGGGAGATGCCGCCCAACTACGGCCGCGCCACCGTGGAGCGCGTCGCCGTCAATGCGGTGATGGCGGGGTGCCGACCCGACTATCTCCCGGTGGTGCTCGCGACGGTGGAAGCGGCCTGCGATCCCGCCTTCGCGCTACACGGCATGTCCACCTCCACCCACTTCTCGGCTCCCCTCATCGTGATCAATGGCCCGATCCGGGCGCGCCTCGGGGTCAATTGCTCCTTCGGGGTCTTCGGCCCCGGCTATCGCGCCAACGCCACCATCGGGCGGGCGCTGCGGCTGGCCATGATCAATATCGGCGGGGCCAAGCCCGGCGAGACCTCCATGTCCACCTTCGGCCATCCCGGCCGCTACACCTACTGCATCGGCGAATACGAGGAGGCCAGCCCCTGGCCCCCGCTCGCGTTGGAGCGCGGCGTCGAGGCTGGACGCAGCGCGGTGACGCTCTTCGCGGGCGAGGCGCCCCACGGTATCTCCGACCATGCCAGCCGTACCGCCCGGGCGCTCGCCGGGTCCATAGGGTGGTCCATGGCCGGTCTCTGGAACATCAAGCACTTCCCGCTCTACTCCCACACCATGGTCGTGGTCGGGCCCGAGCACGCCCGCACCTTTGCCGACGACGGCTGGAGCAAGGAGGATCTCAAGCGGCACCTGCACGAGACGGTGCGCGTCCCGTATCGCACCCTCCTGCCGGACGCCGACAACGGCGAGGGCACGAATCTCCGCTTCGCCAAGGGCCGGGAGCCGGCTCCGGACACGCTGGTCTCCAAGTTTCCCTCGGTGGCGGAGCTCCACGTGGTGGTCGCCGGCGGCACCGCCGGCCGCTTCTCGATGGCCATACCGGGCTGGCTGGGCACCAAGAACGGCTCCACCCCGGTCACGGTGGCCATCGATGACGATCCTTGACGGGGGAACCCGAATACGCTATGTTTCCAGCAGGTCGCAGGGTCACTCGGTAGCAACCGATTCGTAGCGAACAGCCGTCGCTAGGCTCGAGTTCAATGCCGCGGGGACCTCAGGTCCCGCGGCGTTTTTTGTTTGACCCTCCATTCCTGGAGGGAGCCCCCGCCATGGTGGCGGGGTAACACAGGGGCGAAGCCCCAGAAGAAAGAGGGAGTAGAAATGGCTCAGGGTACGGTCAAGTGGTTCAACGACGCGAAGGGGTTTGGCTTCATCTCCCAGGAGGGCGGCGAAGACGTGTTCGTGCACTTCAGCGCCATCCAGGCCCAGGGCTTCAAGAGCCTGGCCGAGGGTGACAAGGTCGAGTTCGAGGTTACTCGCGGTCCCAAGGGACTGCAGGCGGCCAACGTTCGTCGCGCGTCGTAGGACCCTTCGATAGGGACCCAAAGGGTCCCCGAAACGGTCAGAACGGCCGGGTTCCCAAGGAGTTGGGGCCCCGGCCGTTTCCCTTTGAAGGCCAACAAGCTGCTTGACAGGCGGGCAGCCCGATTGTTAAGTTATGCGCGGTTCGCACCTGAAATGCCGCTTGACCTGTACGTGAGCCAGCATCGCGAGTAGTCAGCGGAAGCGCCGAGAGGACCCCGGTCCTCCAGGCGCTTTTTTTGTTTTCCCCCGATCTTGGGGGTGCCCCGGCCATGGTGGTTGGGGATCACGCGGGTGGCCCATCGCCGCTCAAGGAGAGAGGGAACCGAGGTATGGCACAAGGTACGGTCAAGTGGTTCAACGACGCGAAGGGCTATGGCTTCATTCAGGTCGAGGGTGGCGAGGACGTCTTCGTGCATTACAGCGCCATCCAGGCCCAGGGCTTCAAGAGCCTGGCCGAGGGTGACAAGGTCGAGTTCGAGGTGACCAAGGGCCCCAAGGGGCTTCAAGCCTCGAACGTGCGGAAGGCGTAACAACTACCAGACCCCAACTCAGAGACGACGACGGCCCGCCGGGATGCCGGCGGGCTGTTTTATTTTCCAGTCATCCCGCCGGCCGGCGGTGGGCAAGAAAAAGCCCCGACGGTGCTTGCGGCCTAGGTGCTGCCTGGCCGCCCCGCTGGTGAAAGAGCGGGACCGTCGGGGCCGGTGGTTCCTGGATCCTCCAGGGCCACCTGCAACTGCTACATCCGGGCCTTAGGAGGTGACCACCTCACAGATCACCGTAGGAGTACACATCGGCTGGATCACCTCCCTTTCTCGGCGAGGCCGGAAATAGGCCCAGGTCCCTTTGACCTCGCACCGGACGCCGACTCCCGGCCCGAGGCTCGGTCACGTCGTCGCCGGCGAAATTGCCGACGGGAGACGCTGATGGAGCCTGTGTGCGCTCCGACCGATTTCGGGGTCATCGTACCTACACGACGGAGGGCGTGCAAAGGCTTTTTTTCACTTCACCGCGATCCGCCCTTCGTTCTTCTCCAGCACGCCCTTCCCCACGCCCTCGACCTTCTCGAGATCCTGCGCGCGCCGGAACGGACCGTGAGCCTGGCGGTAGCTGATGATCCGGTCGGCCGTGCCCGGCCCCACCCCGCTGAGCTTCATCAGCTGGGCCCGCGACGCCTCGTTGATGTTGACCTTGCCCTCCGCCTTGGCCGGCTTGTCCTCGGCGCTCGCGCCCCCGGCGGTCAGACATAGCGCCAGCGCCGTCACCGTCGCGATTCCGATCATCCGTCCGAGTCCACCTCGCTCCATCGCTCGCTCCTCCTTTGGGGTATGAGTTGGCTTGTTGCCACCCGTTGAGGGGAATTTGAGCGGCGGGGACGGAGAGATCAATGTCCCAAGTTCGATACGGGACGAGCGGCCACGCGGAGATACACTTCGGGCGACGGTCAGGGCGCCAGACGAAACGTGAACTCGCCCTCGACGACGTGGCTGTCCACCGACAGCACGCGCCAGCTCACGGTGTAGCGGCCCGGCCCGATGGGGAGGAGTGGCACCCGGAGCCGCTTCGGCGCTCCCGCCTCCAGGTGGGTCTCACCGCGATCCACGCGACGCCCGGCCTCGTCAGTGACGCGGACGGTGGAGAACGCCGCTTCCAGGCGCTCGGTGAAGCGCAGCCGCACATCAGCCGGCACCGTCTTCACCGTGCTCCCGGGCCGCGGCTCGGCGCCCTCGAGGAAGGAGTGCGCGGAGGCGCTGCCAGCGACCATGACGAGCGCGAGGAGCGCGAGCGTCAGGCGGCACGCCCCGCTCATTCCCCTCCGACCCGGCCCTGCGCCTTGAGATAGTCCTCCCACTCCCAGGCCAGCAGCGACTGCTTGCGGTTGTTGCAGTCCTTGCAGGCCGGCACCATGTTGCCGCGCGAGGAGCGGCCGCCTCGGATCAGCGGTACCACGTGGTCGGCGGTCAGCGCGCGGGTACCCACCTGTCGCCCGCAGTAGTGACAGACCCCCTCGGCGATGCGGCGCTTCCACCAGGCGCTCTGGCGAAGCTCGCGCGCGCGGGCCTTCTCTCGGCGCAGCTCGGCCCCGTCCACCATGGGGATGAAGCGCGGGGGCTCCGACATCCGGGCCTCCCTCACCCGCCCTCGACCGCGGTCAGCTGCTCGGAGAGCTCCTCCCATTCCTTCATGAGCCAGGCCACCTGCTCCTCCGCCTGCCGGCGCGACTCCGAGATCTCGCGCGCGCGGTTGCCGTCGCGGTAGAGGTCCGGATCGGCCAGTGCCAGCCCGATGTCGGCCAGCCGTGTCTCCATCTCGGCGATCTGCTTCTCGATGGTTTCGAGCCGGCCTCGTATCGCCTTCACCTCGCGCTCCAGGGCCCGCCGACCCGACTTCTCGGGCGACCCTTCCCGGCGCGCCGGCGACGGCCCGCGAGCGGGCGCGGGTCGGGCGGGCGACGACGGGGAGGGAGGAGCGGGCGTGGTGATCGCGGCGGCGGGGCGGCTTCCGGCGGCCCTCGCCGGAGGCCTCGCGCCGGACATCGCGTCGGGGCGGCGCGGCCCGGGCGCGGAGACGGGCTCCGCCGACGTCCGCGCCGCACTGGCGGCGAGATAGTCATCGTAATTTCCGAGATAGTCGGTGAGCCGGCCCCCCTGCACCTCGACCACCCGCGTGCCGATGCGGTTGATGAAGTAACGGTCGTGGGAGATGAAGACGATGGTCCCGGTGAAACCGGCCAGCGCCTCCTCGAGCACCTCCTTGGAGGCGAGATCCAGGTGGTTCGTCGGCTCATCCATGCAGAGAAGCGCGGCCGGATGCACCAGCATCTTGGCCAGCGCCAGCCGCGCTTTCTCTCCCCCGGACAGCACCGCCACGCGCTTGTCCACCGCGTCGCCGCCGAAGAGGAACGAGCCGAGAATGGTCCGCAGACGGGTGTGGGTGGCGTCGGGGGCGGCCCCCTCCAGCTCCTCGAGCACGGTGTGCGCCGGATCGAGGGCGTCGAGCTGATGCTGCGCGTAGTAGTGCACCTCGACGTGCGACCCCAGCACGCGCTCGCCCGCGTCGGGCGGCAGCACGCCGGCCAGCATCTTGAGCAGCGTGGACTTGCCGGCGCCGTTGACGCCCACCAGCGCGATGCGCTCCGCGCGCTCGGCGGTGAAGTTCACCCCCGCGTACACCACGTTGTCGCCGTACGCCTTGCGCACACCCTCCAGCCGCATGACGATGCGGCCGGTGCGGGGCGGCTGGGGAAACTTGAAGTGGATCTTCCGCGCGTCGCCGTCCACCTCGATCCGCTCCACTTTCTCGAGCATCTTGATCCGGCTCTGCACCTGGCGCGCCTTGGTGGACTTGTAGCGGAAGCGGTCGATGAAGCGCTCGATCTCCTCGATGCGCTTGGCCTGGTTGCGGGCCCGGGCCTCGATGAGCGCCCGCCGGGCCTCGCGCTCCACGAGGAAGTGTCGTAGTCGCCCGGATAGACCTCCACCTCGCCGGCCGCGAGCTCGGCGATGGAGGTGACCATGCGGTTGAGGAAGTAGCGGTCGTGCGACACGATCACCACGCTGCCGTCATAGGAGGCGAGGAAGTTCTCGAGCCAGCCCAAGCGACTCGAGATCGAGGTGGTTGGTGGGCTCGTCGAGGAGCAGGAGGTCGGGGCGCAGCAGGAGAAGCCGCGCCAGGGCCGCCCGCATCCGCCAGCCGCCCGAGAACTCGCCGAGCGGGCGGTGGAGCCCGGCGGGCGCGAAGCCGAGCCCGCCCAGGATCATCTTGGCCTCGGCCTCGAGGCGGTAGCCGCCCAGCGCCTCGAAGCGATGCTGGACCTCGCCGTAGCGGTCGGTCAGCCCGGGGTATGCGTCGGGGCGGGCCATCGCCTCGGCGAGCCGCTCCAGCTCCGCCTCCAGCTCCCAGACCTCGTCGAAGCCGGAGAGCGCCTCCGCCAGCACGGTACGGTCGACCCCGCCCGCCACTTCCTGGGGCAGGTACCCCACGGTGATGCCGCTGTCGAGGTGCACGCGCCCCGCATCGGGCTCCTCGGCGGAGGCCAGGATCCGACAGAGCGTGGTCTTCCCCGCCCCGTTGGGCCCGACCAGGCCGATGCGCTCCCCGCGGCCCACGCGCCACGAGCATCCGCGCAGGAGCTCCTGCCCGCCGTAGCCCTTGGAGACGCCGTCGAGCGCGATCACGACCTAGCCGTTGGTCTGCACGCGCTCGGGGACGACCTTGTAGATCACCCGCACCTCGTCCGGCTTTCGGTACGGATACTTGTCCACGCCCATGTACTTCTTGGCGAGCGAGTCGATGTGGGCGTCCGCCCCGGTCTCGGTCATCTCCGCCACGCGGCCCTTGATCTGCAGGTACCGATACGGATTGTCCGGGTCCACGATGGCCAGCGCCACCTTGGGCGTGCGCCGGACGTTCTTGTCCTTCACCCGGCCCTTTGCGCTGTTGAAGCGCAGATGGGTGCCGTCCCAGTCGAACCACACCGGCGTCACTTGCGGGCCGCCGTCCGCGCCCACGGTGGCGAGGCTGGCGAAGGCCTTCTTCTGCGTGAGCACGTCCTTGAACCCGTCGGGAATGGTAATGGTGGCCATCACTTGGTTCCTTTCTTGATTCCGTCCATCACGTTGAAGGCGTGCCGCACCGACTTGATGGCGAGGGTACCGCCCATCAGCACCCCCACGTCCATGGTCTCCGCGATCTCGGCGGCGGTGGCGCCCAGGTGGAGGACCTCCTCCACGCGGTGCTCGATTCAGTCGAAGCAGTTCTGAGAAATGGCGACGGCCAGCGCGGTGAGCTCCTTGTGCTTCTTGGACAGGGCCCCGTCGGCGAATACCCGCTTGCCGAGGTCGCCGAAGGCCCCCGGCACCTTCATGGGACTGCCGGCCATGAGACCGTTCAGGCGCTTCCGCTCCTCGGTCTTGTCGTGCAGGTGGAACGTCATCTCAGCTCTCCTCTCGTGAGCGCTCGTCGTTGGCGGGGGCGGAATCCGGTGCGCCCGGGCTCCGGGAGTCCATGAGGGACCGCGCGCGCGCTTCCGCCATCCCGCGCACCGCGAGCAGGAGCCGCATGAGGCACTGCTGCACCAGCCCCGAGTCCTGGGCGGTGGGATCCGCCATCCAGGCTCGCGCCGAGTCACGGTTGTCGGCCTGGAACCCCAGCGTGGGGGACAGGGTTTGCAGCCGAAGCAGGAGGTCGTCGGGCGGCAGGCCGGCCGCGCGCAGCCGGGACACCACCGCCCCTCGGACAGCGGCGTTCCAGATGCCGGTGAGCGCCTCGAGCAAGGCCGCATAGCAGGTGGCGTCGGCCTTCTGCCCCAGGTGCTCGAGCACGGCGGCGACCAGCGGGTGCACCGCCGGCCGGCCCTCGTCGTCCACGCCGACGAAGCCGGCGAGGAGCGGATCCTTGGCCAGCACCGCGGGGCGCTCGAACAACCCGATGAGCTCGGTCACCGGCACCGGAGGCAACCCGGCCAGGCGCTCCAGGAGGGGCGAGTCGCCGCTCACCGTGGTCATCGGCCGTCCACCTAGTGGCCACCCGTGCAGCCCGCGCACCGGCACAGCGCGCGGAGCGCGGTGTAAGGATAGAGACTCTGGTGATCGTCGGACCACTCCACCCGCAACCCGTCCGGCTGGCGCTTGATCTCGCGCGGCCAGGTCATGGCCGCGGTGAGTGGCGCGGGCGCGTCGGGCTCCCGGGCGGGGTCGTCGAGGCGAAGGCGCTCGAAGGGGTAAATGCTCGAGTGACCGTCGCCCCAGGACACGCCGAGCGCGTACCGTCCGACGAGGTGGATGTCCTTGGGCTCGCCCGGGTTGCCCTGCCCCAGGATGGGGAGATTGCCCTTGATCGTCATGTCCCGCCCCCCGCGGTCGCGCGCGCGAGCCGCTGCCCGGCCAACAGATAGTGCACGGCGAGGTTCTGGTGCGGTCCCCATGCCTTGGCGCGGCGACGGATGGCACGCTCGCTCAGCCCGCGGCCCCGGTTGTAGAAGTGCTCGAACGCCTTTCGCACCGCGAGATCGCCGGCGGGGCAGACGTCCCCGCGCCCGAGTCCCCGCGCCAAGAACCACTCCGCCGTCCAGCGACCGAGCCCGCGGAGCGCGGTGAGGGCCTCGATGATCTCCTCGTTGGATCGGTCGGCCACGGCGGCAAGATCCAGCGAGCCGGAGGCGATGGAGCGCGCGAGACCGATGATGTATTCCGCCTTCCGCCCGCTGAACTTCATGGCCCGGAGCTCGGAGACACGGGCGCGCGCGAGGACGGCGGGCTCCGGGAAGACGTAAACCGTTTCCCCGCCCACTCGCAGGCACGTCCCGAAGCGGCGCACCAGGGCGGCGCGGAGCGAGAAGGCGAAGGTGAGGTTCACCTGCTGCGCGCAGATCGAGCCCACCAGCATCTCGAAGGGCTCCGGCATGAGGGTCGGCCGCAGCCCCTGGAGTCTGGCCACCAGGTCCCCCAGTACCGGGTCCGCCTTGGCCGCGATGTAGAAGCCGGCCAGGTCGAGATCCGCACCGCAGATCCGCCGGGCTTCGGCCACCGCGGCGGCAAGGACATGGGAGCGGCGCGCACCAGGTACGCGCACGGTGATCCGCGGGTCGTCCGGCTCGCCGGTCCAGCGGAGCTCGTAGCCATGCCAGCCCTCGCCTACCCGCACCGCCCGGCGGAGCACGCCCTCGCCGAGCCGGTTGACGGGATCCTCGCCCCAGGTGCGGAAACGGGAAAAGGTGCGCGTGAGATCCAGCGGAGGGGGAACGTGCAGGGTTGCTTCCATCGCGGCCGCTTCAGTGTACCAGAGGGAAGCCCTAGCGGCTCAGGTGATAGGGGACGTCGGTGACGACGACGTTCTTGCGGAAGAGAAGCGCACCCTTGATGACCAGCGCGGTCTGGTTGTGCAGGAGATGCTGCCACCACTTCGCGGGGATGAACTCCGGGATGATGATGGTGACCATGTGATGGTCGCCCAGGGCGAGCAGATGGTCGAGATAGTCGAGCAGCGGGCCCAGCAGCATCCGGTAGGGTGACGAGAGGACGACCAGCGGCAGCCCGCAGCCCCACTTCCCCCACTTTTCCTCCAGCCGCCGGGTTTTCTCCGGATCCGTCTCCACGTACACCGCCTTCGCCACCGGGGAGAGCGTGCGCGCGTACTGGAGCGCTTGCACCACCCCCTTGTGGAGGTCGCCCACCAGCACCAGCACCGTGTGCTCGATGGGCGGCGGCTCGTCGAAGTCCTCCAGCGAGAGCTGGCGCGCCACCTCCCGGTAGTGGCGGTTGATGCTCAGGAAATGCGCCACCAGCGCGACGCCGAGAATGAGCACGATCCAGGCCCCGTCGTGGAACTTCGTCACTCCGGTGATGGTCATCACCAGCCCGGTGGTGAGGGCGCCGAGCCCGCTGATGGTCGCCCGCCACCACCAGCCGGGCGGACGCCGCACCAGCCACCGGCGCACCATGCTCAGCTGCGACAGGGTGAACGAGGTGAACACCCCCACCGCGTAGAGCGGGATGAGGGCATGCGTGCTGCCGTGGAAGATGAGGATGAGCGCACCCGACGCCACCGCCAGGATGATGACCCCGTTGGAGTAGACCAGGCGATCGCCCCGACTGATGAACTGACGCGGCAGGTAGCCGTCGCGCGCCATGAAGTAGGCGAGCCGGGGAAAGTCGGCGAAGGCGGTGTTGGCGGCGAGCACGAGGATGACCATCGAGACGGCCTGGATGAAGTAGTAGAAGAGGCCGCCTCCGAACACCTGCCGCGAGAGCTGGGAGATCACCGTCTCCTCTTCGCGGGGGACGATGCGGTAGAGGTCGGCAAGAGCGGTGATGCCGATGAAGAGCGTGATCATGATGATGCCCAGCGCGACGAGGACCTTCTGGGCATTGCGCACCTCGGGCGGCTTGAAGGCGGTCACCCCGTCCGACACCGCCTCGATTCCGGTGAGGGCGACGGCTCCGGAGGCGAACGCGCGCAAGAGGAGAAAAATACCGATCTCGCCCATATGCTCTTCCGCGGGCAGGCGGGCGGGCGGAGGGGCTCCGGGCCCGCCGAACAGGTAGGAGACGAGCCCATAGCCGATGAGGGCGAGATAGCCGGCGATGAAGAGATAGCTCCACACCGCGAAGATCCGACCCGACTCCCGCAGACCCCGCAGGTTGGCCACGCCGATCAGCGCGACCATTCCCACCCCGAGCAGGACCCGGTGGGGGTAGAGCGTGGGCACCGCGGAGGTGAGGGCGGCCACGCCCGCGCTCACGCTCACCGCCACCGTGAGCGTGTAGTCGATCAGGAGCGCGGCGCCCGCCGCCAGGCCCGGATAGACGCCCAGGTTGTCCTTGGTGACGAGATAGTCGCTGGCGCCCTGCGGGTACTCCGCGATGGTCTGGCGGTAGGAGGTGATGACGATGGCGATGACGAGGCCGATGGCGATGCCGATGGGCACCGAGAAGGAGAGTGCGCCCACTCCCGCCAGCAGGAGCACGCGCAGGATCTCCTCGGTGGCGTACGCGACCGAGGAGAGATTGTCGGAGGCGAAGACGGCGAGACCGGTAACCTTGTCCAGGCGCTCGTGGCGCGCCTGCGCGGTGGCGATGGGGCGCCCCACGAACAACTGCTTGAGGCGGCTGATCTTCATCGGTCCGGGGGCGAGGGTACCACGTCAGCGGAGGTGGAAGGGGACGTCGACCACCACCACGCGCTTGTGGAAGAGAAGCGCGCCTTTGATGAGGAGCGCGGTCTGGTTGTGGAGAAGATGCTGCCACCAGCGTCGCGGGATGAACTCCGGAATGACGATGGTCACCATGTGGTCCTCGCCGAGGGCGAGGTGGTGGTCGACGTAGTCGAGGAAGGGGGCGAGGAGAGAGCGGTAGGGAGAGCTCAGCACCACCAGGGGGATGCCGAGCCCCCACTTCCCCCACTTCTCCTCCAGCCGCCGCGTCCGCTCGGGATCCGTCTCCACGAAGACCGCCTTCACCGCCGGGGACAGGGATTGCGCGTAGCGGAGCGCCACCGAGACGCCCTGGTGGAGGTCACCCACCAGGACCAGCACCGTGTTGCGAATGGGCGGGGGCGGGTCGTAGCGCTCCATTGAGAGCTGGCCGGCCACGTCCGCGTAGTGACGATGCACGCCGAGAAACAGCGCCACCAGCAGCGGAATCAGCAGCACCACGATCCACGCGCCGTGCGTGAACTTGGTGCCCGCAATCACCAGCATGACGAGGCCGGTGATGGTGGCGCCGACCGCGTTGAGCCACCAGCGCCACCACCAGCCCTCCTCCCGGCGGGTGAGCCAGCGGCGCACCATGCTGGCCTGCGACAGGGTGAAGGAGATGAACACCCCCACTGCGTAGAGCGGGATGAGGGCGTGAGTGTCACCGCCGAAGAGCACGATGAGGGCGGCCGCCGTCGCCCCCAGGATGATGATGCCGTTCGAGTAGACGAGACGGTCGCCTCGGGTGCCGAACTGGCGGGGGATGAAGCCGTCGCGGGCCAGGAAGTAGGCGAGCCGCGGAAAGTCGGCGAAGGAGGTATTGGCGGCGAGGATCAGGATCAGCATGGTGACGACCTGGATCTCGTAGTAGAGCAGGCCCCCGCCGAAGATCTGGCGGGCAAGCTGGGACACCACCGTCTCCTCCGCGCGGGGCACCACGTGGTAGTGGTGGGCGAGGAAGGTGATGCCCATGAACAGCACGATGAGGATGACGCCCAGCCAGACCAGCACGGTGCGGGCGTTGCGCGACTCGGGAGGCTCGAAGGCGGGTACCCCGTCCGACACCGCCTCCACGCCGGTGAGCGCGGTGCAGCCCGAGGCGAAAGCACGGAGGATGAGGAAGAGGGAAGCCGCCTGCAGGCCTTCCGCCGCCACCTCCGGGCGAGGCGGCACGCCCATCTCCCAGCCGAATGCCCAGCGGGCGAAGCCATAGACGAGCATGGCGCCAAAGCTGGCGATGAAGAGATAGGTGGGGGCGGAGAAGAGCTTGCCGGATTCGCGGATCCCGCGGAGGTTGGCGGTGGTGATGGCGGCGATGAAGAGCACTCCCAGCGCCACCCGGTAGTCGAACAGCGCGGGAAAGGCCGAGGTGATGGCGGCCACGCCGGCGGCCACGCTCACCGCCACCGTCAGCACGTAGTCGATGAGGAGCGCGGCGCCCGCGACCAGCCCGGCGTAGGTGCCGAGATTGTCTTTGGCCACGATGTAAGCACCGCCGCCCTGGGGATAGCAGCGGATGGTCTGGCGGTAGGAGCTCACCACGATCGCGATGAGGAGCGCGATGGCGATCCCGATGGGAATGGAATAGACGAGAGCACCCGTTCCGGCGAGGACCAGGACGAGGAGGATCTCCTCGGTCGCGTACGCCACCGAGGACAGCGCGTCCGACGCGAAGACGGCGAGGGCGGAACGCTTGGACAGGCGCTCGTGGTGCGCCTGCGCGGTCGGGATGGGAGCCCCGACGAGGAGGCGCTTGAGCGGACTCATCTTCATCGCTTCTCCCAGCGAGCGCCTACGAGGTTAGCTGCCGGGTTCGGGCCTGGGACGCCCTACCGCAGTCCGACGCGGATTCACCCCGATGTAACGGGTCCCCCGTTTCCCCTCGCGGGGAAATTCGGCGCAACGGCTGGATGCTACTCCCTCCCGCCCTCGCTTGGCAACCAAGGCGAGGCCGAGGCGTGGCAAACTAGGCCCGCGGGTACCCGGACCTGCGGTGGGGTTCACGGATGCGCCGCCAGGAGGACTCGATGGACATTCTGCTCCCGGACATTCCGGTGGTCGAGAAGGTGATCCGCACCGTGGTGATCTACGGCTTCCTGCTGGTCGCCTTCCGGCTCGCGGGCAAGCGGCAGGTCGGCCAGATGTCGCCCTTCGATCTGATCGTGCTCCTGGTGATCAGCAACGCCGTGCAGAACGCCATCATCGGCGATGACCAATCCCTGGGCGGGGGTCTCATCAGCGCCACCGCGCTGCTGGTGCTGAACGGCGTGGTGGCCTGGGCCTCGACGCGGTTCCGGGGATTCGGGCGTCTGGTCGAGAACACGCCCACCATCCTGGTGCAGCACGGCCACGTGCTCGTGGACAACCTCCGGCGCGAGTGCATGACGCTCCCCGAGCTGCGCGCCGCGCTCCGGCGCGAAGGCGTGAGCTCCGTCACCGACGTCCGTTACGCCATTCTCGAAGAGGACGGACACGTGAGCGTCATCCGTCGACGGCCGGCCTGAGCGTGGATCCCGGCGAGCTGATCCACCACTGGGGCTACGGCGCCCTCTTCCTCCTCGTCATCCTGGGGAACATGGGGCTGCCCCTGCCCGAGGAGACCATCCTCATCCTCGCCGGCTACATGTCATGGCGAGGCCAGCTTCGGCTGCCCATCGTCCTCGCCATCGGCATCGTGAGCGCGACGGGCGGCGACAACATCGGCTACTGGATCGGGCAGCGCTACGGGCGCACGACGCTGGAGCGCCACTCCCGCTGGCTACTCGGCCATCCCGATCGCCTCGCCATGATGCAGGACTTCGTGGCCCGGCGCGGCGCCCTGGCCGTCTTCGTGGCGCGCTTCGTCCCCGGCCTCCGCTTCATGGCCGGCCCCCTGGCGGGGGCGCTGGGCCTGCCCTTCCGCACCTTCTTCACCGCGAATCTGCTGGGGGCGGTGGTCTACGTGCCCATCGTGGTGAGCGTGGGCTACTACGGCCTCGGCTACGGACTGGGCCAGTACCTGGAACGGTTCCGGGAAATGGGAACCGATCTGGAGGGGCTGGTGCTCCTGGCGGCCTTGCTGAGCTTCGCCGGGATACTCGCCTGGCGGATCGTGCGGGCGTCCCGCCGCGGGGGCGGGGGCTCGGAGCCCCCGCCGCCGACGTCGGTGCCGGACGGACGCGGGATCTAGTGCCCCGGTCCCTCGCCAAACCCGTCGGAGCCCCGTAGACGCTCCTCCGTGCCCGGGATGTACCGACGCTCCAGCTCCTGGAAGTGCGCGACGCGCGCCATGACGTGGTGGCTCTCGGTGGGATGACCGGCCTTGAGCCGCTCCAGGTTCCACTGCGCCTGCTCCTCGTTCTTCACCAGCTCGTGCATGTGGTTCCACACCGAGTACATGGCGGCGTGGGCGCCGAAGAGCGTGATGAAGATGAACTTGTAGCCGAGCTCCCCGAGCTCCCGGAAACTGAGCGGGTTGGGGTCCTGGTTCCACCTGAAGGATGACGAGTAGTTGAAGGCCAGCGGCAGCTTGGGGTGCGTCTGGCGCATGGCGCGGGCGAACTCGATGGCGGGCTCGCGATCCGATGAGGACAGCTCCGCCCACACGAGATCCACCCCGGCGTCGGCATAGGCGCGGCCCCGCCAGATCGCCTCGTCCATGCTGCCGCCCACCGCGCCGAAGGCGTCGGTGCGGGCGATGACCACGAAGTCCCGGTCGAGCCGGTTCCGCTCGTCGAGCGCGGAGCGATACTTCCCGATGGCCTCCTCGCGGCTCACGATGGTCTTGCCCGCGATGTGTCCGCACCGCTTCGGGAAGCGCTGATCCTCGAGGTGAATGCCGGCCACCCCGGTCTTCACGAACTCCTGCACGGTGCGCATGGTGGACAGCGCGTTGCCGTACCCGTCATCGGCGTCAGCGATGATCGGCACCTCGACCGCGCTCGCCACCATCGAGGCGATCTTGGTGACCTCGGTCTGGGTGAGGAATCCCATGTCCGGCCAGCCATTGAGCATGGCCACCGAGTAGCCGGAGAGATAGATCGACTTCATCCCCGCGCGCTCGGCGATCTGCGCGTCGAGCGGCGAGTAGATTCCGCCGGTGTAGAGGTACGGCTCGTCCTGCAGCAGGCGCCGGAATGCCTTCCCCTTGCTCTCCATGTTGGTGAACTCCTATCCCGCGAGGAGCGCGTTCGGACGGGTTTCGGGTGCCCACGGCAGCTCGAGGATGCTCTCGGCGCAGCTTCCGCAGTAGGCGGCGGACTCGAGCTCGTACGAGCAGGTGAGGCAGCACGGTGCCCCACACTGGATGCAGCCCAGCTGGTCGAAGTGAAACTGGATCTCGGAACCGCAACGGCAACGAGCCCCCATGTGGCCTCCTCGGTGATGAGTTGACCCGTGAGAGAGCAAGGCGCGTTCCAGGCAGGGGGATCCAGCTCGAACTACTTGTAATGTATGACCCTTCTAGAATCTGAAGACACCAAGAAACAGGGGGGAGTGGGCTATTAGTGTCCCAGTTGGATCAGTGCAACTATTCCACTGAAAATTCAAAGCAGTTGATTTGTTTGGTGCTTCACTCGGAAAACATCTGGGCTACGGGAGTCACACTAGTGTGACTTGTGGTTCCCGGTACGGTAGGCTTTTGAGTTAATTGAGTATTTAGCGATGAGCCGGTGAAAGTTTCGCCGGGTGATGCGCGCGCGCTTGGCCGCCAGGGAGATATTGCCCCCGGCCTCGGCAAGGAACCGCGTGACGGCCTCGCGCTCGAACACGGCGATCGCGCGCTCCTTGGCCTCGAGAAAGCCGTCATCGGTGGACACCCGGAGGGGCCCGCCCTCCTGCAGGTAGAGCGGGAGATGGGGCAGATCGACCTCGCGGGTGGAGGCGAGCACCACCGCCCGCTCGATGACGTTCTCGAGCTCGCGCAGATTGCCCGGCCACGGATAGCGCGTGAGCAGATCGAGCGCTTCCGGCGAGAACCGGTCCACCTTCTTGTTCACCTTGGCCTCGGCCTTGCGCAGAAAGTGATAGGCGAGGACGGGGATGTCCTCCGCGCGCTCGCGCAGGGGCGGCAGTGGGATGGTGAAGGTGTTGAAGCGGTAGAAGAGGTCGGAGCGGAACTCGCCCACCTCCAGGGCGCGCTCGAGATCGCGATTGGTGGCCGCGATCACGCGCACCCGGATCTTCCGCGTCACCGCGTCGCCCACCGATTTGATCTCGCCCGCCTGGAGCACGCGGAGGAGCTTGGACTGCATCTCCGGCGGCATGTCGCCGATCTCGTCCAGGAAGATGGTGCCGTTGTCGGCCTTCTCGAACAGCCCGACCTTGTCGGCCACCGCGCCGGTGAAGGCGCCGCGCTTGTGCCCGAACAGCTCCGATTCCATGAGCGACGCCGTGACCGCGGTGCAGTTGACGGTGACCAGCGGCTTGTCGCGCAGGTTCGAGTAGCGATGAATCGCGCGCGCCACCAGCTCCTTGCCCGTCCCCGACTCGCCGCGGATGAGGACGGTGGTAGGCGTGGGCGCCACCCGCGCGATCAGCTCGGCCACCTCCTTCATCTTCGGGTTCTGGCCGATGATGAAGTCGCCCTCCGCCTGGCGCTGGAGCTCACGCAGCATGAGCGAGTAGCGGTCCTCGAGCTCGTCCGACCGCTTGCGCTCGGCGAGCAGATCCCACATGAACTTGGCGCTGGCGCCGCCCATGACCTCCGTCATGGGAGCCTTGAGACGATGGATCTCCGCCGCCACCGTCGGATTGCCCGTCACGTCGATGATGAGATCCACCCGCGGATCCTGGACGAGCTCGCGGAAGTCGGTGGCGACGGGGAAGTTGAGGCGGCGGGCCAGCTCGAGGCCGGGCGCCCAGGCGTTCGCGTCGGCCACGCCCACGATGGACACGGTCGGGTCGCCCACGATCATTTCGAGGAGGGCGCGCCCACCCTTCCCCGCTCCCACGATGATGACCTTGGTCACGGCTGCGGTCACGGCTGGGTCATGGCTGGGTCACGGCTCGACGACCACCCGTCCCCCGGACGGCCTAGACGGGCTGGACCTGGCGGCTCGGCGGCGCGAGGTTCTCGAAGGACGCGTACTCGGGAATGAAGGTGACCTGCACCTTGCCGGTGGGCCCGTTACGCTGCTTGCCGATGATCACGTCGGCTACCCGGTCCCCGTCCGGCGACTCCAAGCCGTACCGCTCCGGCCGGTAGAGGAAGAGGATGAGATCGGCGTCCTGCTCGAGGGCTCCGGACTCACGGAGGTCGGACAGCTGCGGCTCCTTGGACTGCCGGGCCTCCACCGCCCGGGAGAGCTGTGACAGCGCCACCACCGGCACGTTGAGCTCCTTGGCCAGCGCCTTGAGGGAGCGCGAAATCTCGGAGATTTCCTGCTGGCGGTTCTCGGGGGTGCGACCGCGCATGAGCTGGAGGTAGTCGATGACGATGAGATCCAGGCCGTGCTCCGCCTTCATCCGCCTCGCCTTGGCGCGGGCCTCCAGGACCGAGAGCGCCGGCGAGTCGTCGATGTAGATCGGCGCGTCGGCGAGCTTGCCGGCGGCGTGCGTCATGCGCGTCCAGTCCCGGGGATCCAGGTAGCCGGTGCGCACCTTGTGGGAGTCGACGCGGGCCTCCGCGCAGAGCAACCGCTGCACCAGCTGCTCCTTGGACATCTCCAGGCTGAGCACGAGCACCCGCTTGTGGTCGACGACCCCGGCGTACTTGGCGACGTTCAGCGCGAAGGCGGTCTTTCCCATCGACGGACGTCCGGCGATGATGATGAAGTCGCTGGACTGGAATCCGGAGGTCATCTCGTCGAGCTTGCCGAACCCGGTGGCGAGCCCGGTGACGTGCTCCTTGCGCTCGTAGAGCCGCTCGATGTGCTCGAAGGTGTCCTTGAGGATGGCCCGTACCGGGAAGGCCGATCCCTGCATCCGGCGCTCGGAGATCTGGAAGATGAGGCGCTCGGCGTCGTCGAGCAGCTTCTCCACTTCCTGGCTGCCGTCGTAGCTCTGGGAGATGACCTCGGTGGACACGCGGATGAGGTCGCGCAGGAGCGCCTTCTCGCGGACAATGCTGCCGTAGGCGACGAGGTGGGCGGAGGTGGCCGCTTCCTCCACCAGCGCCGCGAGGGCGGCGGGGCCGCCCACCGCCTCGAGATGGTTCTGGCGCTTGAGCTCTTCGGACAGGGTGAGCAGGTCCACCGGCTCGTTGCGCTCGAAGAGCCCGAGCATGGTGTCGAAGATCTTCCGGTGGCCCTCCTTGTAGAAGTCAGAGGGCTTGAGGAGCTCGATGGCCCGCGGCAGGCTCTCCCGCTCCAGCAGAATGGCGCCCAGCACGGCCCGCTCGGCCTCCAGGCTGTGGGGTGGAATCTTGGAGGTGAGCAGCTCGGTGAGAGTGGCCACCCCTACTCCCGGCTGACGGAGACCTTCAGCTGCGCGGTGACGTCGGAGTGCAGCCGAACCGGCACGCTGAACTCGCCCAGCGTCTTGATCGGCTCGTCCAGCATGATCCGCCGCCGCTCCACCTCGACGCCGTGCTGCGAGAGGAAGGCGGCGATGTCCGCCTTGCCCACCGACCCGAAGAGCTTGCCCTCGTCGGAGGCCTGCCGGCTCTGAGTGAAGGCGAGCGCCTCGATGGCCTTGGCCTGACCCTCGGACTCGTTGCGGAGCTTGGCCGCCTGGCTCTCCTGGCGCGCCTTGATGGCATCGAGATTCTTGAGATTGGCCGAGGTCGCGTTCAGCGCGAGCTTGTGAGGCAGGAGGTAGTTGCGGGCATAGCCGTCGGAGACGTCGCGGATCTCGCCGCGGCGACCGAGCTTCGGCACATCGTCGAGCAGGATGATCTTCATCGCGTGCTCACGATCCTCACTCGCCCGTGTAGGGGACGAGGGCCACGGTACGCGCGCGGCGGATGGCGTGGGTGAGCTGCCGCTGGTGGCGGGAGCAGCTCCCGGAGATGCGCCGCGGCGTGATCTTGCCGCGCTCGGACACGAAGCTGCGCAGCCTCCGGATGTCCTTGTAGTCGATGAGGCTGACCTTGTCGACACAGAACTTGCAGACTTTACGCCGGCCGAACCGGCGCCGCTTCAACGGCTTCGATGCTGGCGGAATGGCTCGCTCCTCCTAGAAAGGGACCTCGTCGTCCCCGTCACTTGTGGTCTCGCCGCCCTCGGCGGGAGCCCCCGGCGCCACCGGACTCTTGGTCCGGCCCATGAACTGCACGCGCTCGGCGACCACCTCGACGACGGTGCGCTTCTGCCCGTCCTTCGTCTCCCAGTCCCGCGTCTGCAGCCGTCCGTCCACCAGGATGGGGCTCCCCTTATCCAGATACTCCCCGCACGTCTCCGCCTGCTTGCCCCACACCACCACGGTGAGGAAGCACGTCTCCTCCCGCTTCTCGCCGCTCTGGGTGGTGTAGTTGCGGTTGACCGCGAGCCGGAGATCGGCGACCGCGGTGCCGCTCGGCGTGTAGCGAAGCTCCGGGGGGCGGGTCAGGTTCCCAATGAGGAACACCTTGTTCAGGCTCGCCATCAGACGACCTCCTCCGGTACCGCGGCCTCCACCTTCGGCGCCGAGCGCTGGCGCTTGCGCACCGGCACCCGCGTCGTCATGTAGCGGAGGACGTTCTCGTTCAGCTTCAGCTGCCGCTCGAACTCCTTGACCGCGGCCGGCTCGGCCGAGCACGGGATCACCGCATAGGTTCCCTCGCGCTGCTTGCGGATGTCGTAGGTGAGCCGGCGCTTGCCCCAGTTCTCGACCGTGCCGACCTCCGCGCCCAGCCCCTTGAGCATGTCCTGCAGGCGGGTGAGGAGTGCCGTCACCTCCTCGTCCGTGGGACGGGGATCGAAGATCACCAAAATCTCGTACGGATACAGTTGCGTCACCCCCTCCAAACCACTCACTCCGGTCTCGAAAGCAGTTAACCCTACCAGACGACCCGACTTTAGGCAACCTAGCGGGCCGCGGTCAAGACGTGGACAAAAATAGACACGGCCCCTGTCCAGGAGGACAGAGGCCGTGCCCGACCGCGGGTGAAGCTCGCCGGCCTTAGAAGTCGCCGTGCGGCATCGGCGGAGCCGCCGCCGGCTTCTCCTCCGGCAGGTCGGTGATCAGCGCCTCGGTGGTGAGCAGCAGGGAGGCCACCGACGCCGCGTTCTGGAGCGCGATACGCTCGACCTTGGTGGGGTCGATGATGCCGGCCTGGATCATATCCACGTACTCCAGGCTCTCGGCGTCGAAGCCCCGGGTGGGGACCGTCTCCGCCTTGACCTTCTCGACCACGACGCTGCCCTCGAGGCCGGCGTTCTCCACGATCTGCCGGATCGGCTCCTCGAGCGCCCGCCGCACGATGAGGGCGCCCACCTTCTCGTCGCCCTCGAGCTTCAAGCGGTCGATGGCCTTGGACGCCCGCAGGAGCGCCACGCCACCGCCCGGCACGATGCCCTCTTCCACCGCGGCCCGGGTCGCGTTGAGCGCGTCCTCGACCCGCGCCTTCTTCTCCTTCATCGCGGTCTCGGTGGCCGCGCCCACCTTGACCACCGCGACGCCTCCGGCCAGCTTGGCGAGCCGCTCCTGGAGCTTCTCGCGGTCGTAGTCCGAGGTGGTCTCCTCGATCTGCGCCCGGATCTGCTTGATGCGGCCCTCGATGACGGAGGACTTGCCGGCGCCCTCGACGATGGTGGTGTTGTCCTTGTCCACCACGATCTTCTTGCCCTTGCCGAGATCCTCGAGCTTGATGTTCTCGAGCTTGATCCCGAGATCCTCGGTGATGGCCTTGCCGCCGGTCAGGATCGCGATGTCCTCGAGCATGGCCTTCCGGCGATCACCGAAGCCGGGGGCCTTGACCGCGGCGCAGTGCAGCGTGCCGCGGAGCTTGTTGACGACCAGGGTCGCCAGCGCCTCGCCCTCGACATCTTCCGCGATCACCAGGAACGGCTTCCCCGAGCGCGCCACCTGCTCGAGCAGGGGCAGCATGTCCTTCATGACGCTGATCTTCTTCTCGTGGATCAGGATGAGGGCGTCTTCCAGCACGCACTCCATCCGCTCCGCGTCGGTGGCGAAGTAGGGGGAGAGATAGCCCCGGTCGAACTGCATGCCCTCGACCACGTCCAGGACGGTCTCGGCGGACTTCGACTCCTCCACCGTGATGACGCCGTCCTTGCCGACCTTCTCCATCGCCTCGGCGATCAGGTTGCCGATCGTCTTGTCGTTGTTCGCCGCGATCGACGCGACCTGCGCGATCTCCTTCTTGTCCTTGGTGGACTTGCTGAGCTTCTTCAGCTCCTCGGTAACCGCGTCCACCGCGGCGTCGATGCCCCGCTTGAGGCCCATGGGGTTGGCACCGGCGGTGACGTTCTTGAGGCCTTCGCGGAAGATCGACTGCGCGAGCACGGTGGCAGTGGTGGTGCCGTCGCCCGCGATATCGGAGGTCTTGGACGCCACTTCCTTGATCATCTGGGCGCCCATGTCCTCGTAGTTGTCCTTGAGCTCGATCTCCTTCGCCACCGTCACGCCGTCCTTGGTGATGGTGGGACTGCCGAACTTCTTGTCGATCACCACGTTGCGCCCCTTGGGGCCCATGGTGGCCTTCACCGCCGCGGACAGGACGTTGACCCCCCGCAGAAGAGCGGCGCGGCCCTCATCGCTGAACATGACCTGCTTCGCCATCGTTGTCTCTCCTCTTCGATCGTTGGCTGGAATGGGCCGGACTGGATCCGGCCTGGTTTGTTGGCTCTCAGGCGCCCCGCGGCGGCCGCCGCCGCGACCCGCTACGCCGCGATCCGCTACTCGATGATGGCGAGCACGTCCTCCTCGCGCATGATCAGGTACTCCTCGTCGTCGATCTTCACCTCGGAGCCCGAATACTTGCCGAAGAGGATCTTGTCGCCCGCCTTGACGTCGAGGGGGATCTTCTTGCCTTCGTCACTCACCTTCCCGTTTCCCACCGCGATCACCTTGCCCTCCTGGGGCTTTTCCTTGGCGGTGTCCGGGATGATGATGCCGCCCTTCTTCTGCTCCTGCTCTTCGAGACGCTTGATAAGGATGCGGTCGTGCAACGGACGAATCTTCATGGTCAACTCGCCTCCTGCTGGGTAAGATGTTGGGCCTGGCAGCCTTCCACGGCCACCAAATCGGTTAGCACTCATCGAGTGCGACTGCTAATATAGCGGCGGATTTGGCCGCTGTCAAGCTGCACCATTGGTTTACATTTCCTATACTTAGGTATCGGAGGCACGGATGGCTGAACCCGACCGTAAACCCGCAATCTTGATCTCCCGCCTCCTCCCCGAGGAGGCGCTCGTCGCGGCGCGGGCCCGGGCCGACGTGGACGTGCACACGGGCGATCGCCCCCTCACCAAGCCTGAGCTCATCGCGCGGCTGAAGGGACGCCAGGGGCTCGTGTGTCTCATCACCGACGCCATCGACGCCTCGGTGCTCACCGCCTGCCCGGACCTCCGCGTGGTGGCCAACGTGGCGGTCGGCTACAACAACATCGACGTGGCCGCGGCGACCCGGGCCGGCGTCGTCGTCACCAATACCCCCGACGTCCTCACCGAGACCACCGCCGACTTCGCCTGGACCCTCCTCATGGCCACCGCCCGGCGCCTGGTGGAAGGCGACCGCTATGTCCGCGAGGGCAAGTTCACCCAGTGGGAGTACATGCTGCTCCTCGGCGGCGACATCCACGGCAAGACCCTCGGGGTGGTGGGCTTCGGCCGGATCGGCCGTGCGGTGGCCCGCCGCGCCCAGGGCTTCGGCATGCGCGTGCTCTATCAGGACGCGGTGGCGGCCACCCCCGCCCAGGAGGCCGAGCTCAAGGCGACCCGAGTGGACCTCGCCGAGCTCCTGCGTGAGTCCGACTTCGTGTCGCTCCACACCCCGCTGCTCCCGGAGACACGGCACCTCATCAATGCCGAGTCGCTCCGCACCATGAAGAAGACGGCGTACTTGATCAATGCGGCCCGGGGCCCGGTGGTCGACGAGGCGGCGCTCGTCCAGGCGCTGCAGGAGCACTGGATCGCCGGGGCGGGCCTCGATGTCTTCGAGGACGAGCCCAAGGTCCATCCCGGCCTGGTCGGGCTACCGAATGTCGTGGTCGCTCCGCATATCGCCAGCGCCTCCCACGGCACGCGGCAGGCGATGGCCAACCTGGCCGTCGACAACTGCCTGTCGGTGCTGGAAGGCAAGGCGCCGCCGACCCCGGTGAACCCGGAAGCATCGCGGCGGCGCTGAGGGCGTGGAGCTTCTCCGGCTCGCCGACGTCAGCAAGCGCTACGCGGCCGATCAGCCGCCCGCGGTGGACGGCCTGTCGCTGGTGGTGGCGGAGGGCGAGATCGTGGCGCTGCTCGGCCCGTCAGGATGCGGTAAAACAACCACGTTGCGGCTGATCGCCGGCTTCGAGACCCCGGATTCGGGCACGGTGAGCCTGCGCGGCAAGGTGGTGGCGGGACCTGGGTCGTTCGTACCTCCGGAGACGCGAGGCGTGGGTATCGTCTTCCAGGACTACGCGCTCTTCCCCCATCTCTCCGTGGAAGACAATGTCGGATTCGGCCTCGACCGGCTGACGCGCGCGGCCCGCCGGGCCCGGGTGGCCGGGGTGCTGGACCTGGTGGGCCTGGGGGGCTTCGGCGGCCGCTACCCCCACGAGCTGTCCGGCGGGCAGCAGCAGCGGGTGGCGGTGGCCCGCGCGCTGGCGCCCGCCCCCGCCCTCCTGCTCCTCGACGAGCCATTCTCCAACCTGGACGCCGACCTTCGCGCGCAGATGCGGGAGGAAGTCGAGACCATTCTCCGGAACACCAAGACCACCGCGATCTTCGTCACGCACGATCAGGAGGAGGCCTTCGCCCTCGCCGATCGCGTGGGCGTCCTCTCACACGGGCGGATGGAGCAGATCGCCGCGCCGGAGACGGTCTACCATCACCCCGCCTCACAGTTCGTCGCCGAGTTCGTGGGCGCCGCCGACTTCCTGCCCGGGGTCGTGACCAGCGAGGGCATCGTCACGGAGCTGGGGATATTCGGCAACCGCGACGAGCTGGAGCCGGGCGAGCGGGTCGAGGTCATGATCCGTCCCGACGACATCGCCTTCGTGCCGCAGGAGGATGGGAGCGGGGTCATCACGCGCCGTTTCTTCCGGGGCTCGGAGTGCCTCTACTGCATCGAGCTGCCCTCGGGGCACCGCGTGCACTCCTCGCAGCCGTCCTCGTCCACCCTGCCCACCGGGACGCGCGTGCGTGCACAGGCGCACGTGCTGCACGTGGTGACCTTCCCCGCCGTGGACGCGGCGGGGACCTAGGCGTCGAGGCCGGGAGTCACGCCCCGGAGCAGGCGTCGCTCCAGGCGCTCGAGACGATGGCCGAGCGCCTCGCGCGCTCCCACCGCCGCGCGCCCGGCTTCGGCCCGGGCCAGCGCTTCCTGCACCACCGAGCGCGCGCGCGCCCAGTCCCGGAGCCGGTGCTCGTCGATCTTTGCCATCTCCTCCCAGGGCCGGGGGTCGAAGCTGCGCTGCTCGCGCGCCAGCTCGTCCCAGAGCGCCCGGGCCTCCGGCCAGCGCGCGCGCCGCTTCTCCCCCCACGCCAGCCGGCCGAGCAGGCGGGCCCGCCCGGCGCCGGCGAGGCCGCGCGCGAGGGCCTCCCGGAAGCACGCCTCTCCCCGATCGGCGTCGCGACGCTCCCAGAGGTGCCCCAGCCCGGCCAGCTCGTCCGGGGCCACGTCCGCGCCGGGGGCCCGGGCCGCCGCGTGCGCGACCCAACCGGTCAGCGCGGCAAGCGAGAGGATGTCGTGGCGGTTGTGCTCGAAGACACGAGGGAGCTCTCCCGGCTGCTTGCGACGAAGATATTCGAAGTAGACGGCGGGGATGAGCGCGCCGGGCAGGTCGTCCCGCCGGTGGAAGCCGAGCACGTTCTGCTCCACGGTCCCGAGGCGGCAATCGGGGAGCCGCGCGCTCCACAGGCGGCGCGCGGCGGGGAGGAGGTCGAGGTGAAAGGGGTCGCTCGGCCAGCGCCGGCGGCCGAGCACGAAGCGTGTCTCGAGCAACGGCAGGTCGAAGCCGGCGCCATTGTAGGTGACCAGCCCCTCGAAGCCGCGGACGAGCCCGTCGAGCGCGGCCAGCAGCGCCGGCTCCTCGTCGAGGTCGCGCATGAAGTACTGGCGCACCTCGAAGTCGTCGCCGTCCACGAAGCCCACCCCGACCAGGAACACGTAGGTGCCGGTGCCGCCGGCCAAGCCGGTGGTCTCGGTGTCCAGAAAGAGGAGCCGCGGAGACCCGGGGGGGAGGAGCTCGCGGCGCGCGAGCATGGCCAGACACTCGCCGTCCAGCGCCCCGATGGGCCCGAGCGGCTGCGCGCCGTGCGCGCCGGCGAGGGGGTAGCGGCGCCGCGTGACGAAGATGGAGCCGCGTTCCGTCTCCTCCGCCGCGCCCTCCACCAGCTCTTCCAGGGTGCCCCGGCGGACGGGTCGCGCCGCCGCCGCGCGCGTGCGCTCCTCGATGCGGCGGATGACCTGACGGAGCTCGGCGGGGACGGCCACGGGAGAGGCCCCCTCAGCGCCGCGGAACCAGCCGGCGGAGGATGGCCAGCGCGATGGGCTTGGCGCGCCGGCCCACCTCGTTCACCGGGCCCACGCAGGACGGACAGCCGGTCTTGCACGGGCAAGCCTCCAGGGTGGCCAGGCCCTGGGCGAGAAGCTCGGGGAGGATCTCGAAGATCCGTTCGGCGAGGCCGATGCCGCCGGGCTGGCTGTCGTAGAGGTACAGCGTGGGCGTGAAGCGCTCGGAGCCGAGGAGCTGGGCGCGCTGCGTCTCCCGCGTGACCACCACGCCGGCCTCGGCCGGCGAGCCGTCGCCCAGCCAGGCCCCCACGTCGCGCACGTCGCAGAGCAGGAAGATGGGCGCGAGATGGTGGAGGAGATAGGTGAGCGCTCGCATCCCGTCCACCAGCTCCTCGCGGCTCGGCGAGATCTGGACGAGGAGGGTGGGATCGACGGCCAGCCAGGCACTGGTGGTCTGCATCTCCTGCTGGGGCAGCTCCACCTCGCCCGATCCCACGTTCTCCAGCGTGACCATCTTGATCTTCTTGAAGCCCACCACCTTCTCCGCCACCAGCACCTCGCCCCCCTCCGACGTCCAGCCGGGCGCCTCCCGCCGCGTGAGGTGCTGGAGGATCCACACACCCTTGGCGCTGATGGCATCGGTGAAGTAGTCCACCGCCACCCGCTTGACGTAGGCGACCTTCTCCTCGTCCTCACGGTAGTGGAGCTCCTGCACCTCGAACGGCTCGCCCTCCACCATGTAGATGGCCTTGGGGTACACCATGGCGAATGCGCTCTTCCAGTCCACCTCGGCGATGATCTGCCGCCGCTTGACCTCCTTGGCATCGCGGGCGGTGGTGTCGATCACCAGGAAGTTGTCCGAGGTGACCGTGCGCAGCGAGATGTGGTCGGCGGGATAAGTCTCCGAGGTCCAGTGATAGACGCCGCCCGCGCGGTGCAGCAGCCCCTCCGCCTCCAGCGCGGCCAGGGGCGCGGCCACGTCACCGCCGAACACCTCCCCCTCCGCGAAGGGCAGCTCGAAGGCGCCGCACTTGAGGTGGTTGACGAGGATGAAGGGATTCTCGGGGTTGATCCGCGCGTGCTCGGGCGAGGCGCCGAAGAGATACTCCGGATGCGAGGCGAGGAACTGGTCCATGGGCGCGCTGCTGGCGACCAGCACCGCCGCCGAGGGGCCGCTGCGCCGCCCCGCCCGGCCCGACTGCTGCCACAGCGAGGCGATGGTGCCGGGGAAGCCCGCGAGCACGGCCACGTCGAGGTGGCCGATGTCGATGCCGAGCTCGAGCGCGCTGGTGGCCACCACTCCGAGCACGTCGCCCGAGCGCAGCCCCTGCTCGACTTCGCGGCGGCGAAGGGGGAGGTAGCCGCCCCGATAGCCGCGGACGATGCCGGCGTCGCCCGTCCGGTCCTCCACCAGCCGCTTGATGGTGGACAGCAGCACCTCGGTCGACAGCCGGCTCTGGGCGAAGACGATGGTGGCGATCTTCTCCCGGAGGAAGCGTCCGGCGAGCTTGGCCGCCTCCCCCAGATACGGCGCGCGGATGCCGAGGTCCGGATTCACCACCGGCGGGTTGTAGCAGATGAAGATCTTGTCACCCGCGGGCGCGCCGTTGTCCGCCAGCTCGGTCACCGGCTCGCCGGTGAGGCGAGCGGCAAGCTCGCCGGGATTGGCGATGGTGGCGGAGGCCATGATGAACTGCGGCGTGGAGCCGTAGTGGCGGCAGATTCGCTTGAGGCGCCGGAGTACGTTGGCGAGGTGGCTGCCGAACACGCCGCGGTACGCGTGCAGCTCGTCGATCACGACGTAGCGGAGGTTCTGGAAGAGGTTCACCCACTTGGTGTGGTGGGGCAGTATCCCCGAGTGGAGCATGTCCGGATTGGTGAGAACGAGGTTGGCCCGGGCGCGCACCGCGCGCCGCGCGTCCTGTGGTGTGTCGCCGTCGTACGTGAACATGCGGAGGTCGGGCAGGCTCTTGGCGAGCTCGGTGAGCTCGGCGAGCTGGTCCTGGGCGAGCGCCTTGGTGGGGAAGAGATAGAGCACGCGCCCTTCCGGCTGCTGCACCAGGCTCTGCAACACGGGGAGGTTGTAGCAAAGCGTCTTGCCCGACGCGGTGGGGGTGACCACCACCAGGTGTTCGCCCTTGGCCACGATCTCGAACGCCTTCGCTTGATGCGAGTACAGCTGCTCCACGCCGCGGGCCCGCAGGGCCTCGATCAGTCGCGGATCGAGTGACGAGGGAAACGGGGCGAAGACGGGGGGACGCGCCTCGAGGTGCCGCGTGGCCGTGATGAGGGGACCGGTCTCGAGCGAGGTCAAGAGCTCGTCGAGAAGCTCCCGCAGCGGCATGGCTCATCCTATGTTTAGCGGTCGGCGGTTGTCAACTTCGCGGCCCTCGTGTCACGCTGTGGGCGTGAGCGCGCGCCGCCTGGGGCTGCCGCTGGGGTGGACGGTCGTGATTTTCTGGTTCTCCGGCGAAGACTGGAGCGCGGACGTCACGCACGACTACGCGCTGCTGCTCCACCAGCTCTTCCCCTGGGTCGGCCCAGCGTTACTCGACCTCGCCCACTGGCTCGCGCGCAAGGCCGGGCACGTCGCGGGCTACGGCATCCTGGGCGGGCTGTGGCTCTTCGCCCTGCCGGACTGGCGCGCGGCGGTGCTGCTCGCCGCCCTCACCGCCTTCATCGAGGAGGCCCGCCAGGCGCTCACGCCCAGTCGGGGTGCGAGCGCCGCCGATCTCTTGCTCGACTCGGCGAGCGCGGGCCTCGCGGTCGCCCTGCTGGCCGGGGGCGTCACGGCCACCGTGGACACGCTGACCGGCCTCCTGCTCTGGATCGCCGCCGTCGTGGGCGGCCTGCTCCTCCTGCTGCACCTCGTCACCGGCGCGCCCCTGGGCTGGCTCGGGCCCGCCACCGCGGCCGCCTGGCTGCTCCTCGGCTGGCGCGCGCGCCGCCGGCCCGCGCGCTCGACGTGACGCTCCTCCCCGAGTGGCGCCCCGCGGAGCTCCCGCATCCGCCCGCCTACAACCTCGTCAACGCGCTGCGCGTGATCGGGCCGGGCGCGATCCTGCTCGGCCTCTCGCTCGGCTCGGGCGACTGGTTGCTCGGACCGGTGGTGGTGACCCGACATGGCCCCGCCGTCCTCTGGATCTGCACCGCCTCCGTGCTCCTGCAGGCCGCGCTCAATGCCGAGATGGCGCGTTACACGCTGGCCACCGGCGAGCCCATCTGGGCGGCCTTTCTCCGCACGCCGCCCGGTCCCGGATTCTGGGCGTGGGTCTACGCGGGACTGCATCTCTTCCAGCTCGGCTGGCCGGGCTGGGCGCTCGCGGGCGGCGCCACCGCGGCCGCGCTCTTCCTCGGCCGGGCGCCGCGCGTGGAGGACGACCCGGTGGTGCTGGCGCTGGGCTACCTCCTCTTCGCGGCGGCGGTGGGCGCGGTCCTGCTGGGGCGGCGCGGCCAGGACCTCCTGTGGCACGCCGACCAGCTCTTTCTCGTCGGCACGCTCCTCTTCCTCGCCGTCCTCGCCGTGGTCCTGGTCCCGAGGCCCGTGTGGCGAACCGTCGCGGCGGGTCTCCTGGGGCCGCTCGTCGGCATGCCCCGTCCTCCCGGTGATCTGGACTGGACTCTGCTCACCGCGTTCGCCGCCTATTCGGGGGCGGGCGGCGTGGTCAACGCGAGCCTCACGCACTGGATGCGCGACAAGGGCTTCGGCGTGGCCGGCACCGGTCGCGGCGCGCCGGCGCAGATCGGCGGCCACCGGCTCCACCTGGTGAGCGAGGGATTGCGCCTCGAGCCCTCCGAGGGAGATCTCGCGAAGTGGCGCGAGTGGTGGCGCTACCTCGGTCTCCACCTGGGGATCCTGTGGGTGCTGGGACCGATAGCGGCGATGGCGCTGCCCGTGCTCCTCGCCGCCCACCTCGTGCCGTTCGGGAGCAACATGCAGGGCGCCGCTGCCGCCCTCGCGCTCCCGCGCGCGCTGGGCGCGGACGGAAACCTCTGGCTCTGGTTCCTCACCCTGCTCGCCGGTCTGTGGATCTTCTTCTCGACCCAGCGCGGCGTCGCCGAGGGCTTCACCCGCAGCGTCACCGAGATCCTGTGGACGGGCAGCGATCGCGCCCGCGCCTGGGCGGGCGAGCGGGCCGCCCGCCTCTACTACGCGGTGCTCGGCACCTTCGCGGTGGCGGGCGGCGCCGCGCTCTCTCTCGGCGACCCGCTCAAGCTCGTGCTCATCGGCGCCAACGTCGGCGCGCTCGGATTCGTGATGCTCTCCGTGCACACCCTCTGGGCCAACCGGCGGCTCCTGCCCCGCGCGCTCCGGCCGTCGCTCTGGCGCGAGGCCCTGGTGGTCGCGGGCGGGCTCTTCTTCGCCATGCTGGTGGCCCGCGTGCTGGCGCGCCCGCTCGACCTCCTCGCCCTGCTGCACTAGGAGGGTGCGGCCCCGGCGGCTCAAAAAGGTCCAGATGCGAGGCGGCGCCCGAGGGCCGCACGCGAGCGACTGTGTCGCGAGTCAAGCCAGTTCCCAACGACGGCCATCCCGGACCATGGCGTTGAGGATGACCAATAGCTTCCGCATTGCGGCGACCAGCGCCACCTTGCCGGGCCGGCCGGCGGCGACGAGACGTTGATATTGCGCGGCGATCACCGCGTTGCAGCGGATCGCGGTGATCGCGGCCATGTAGAGGACGGTGCGAACCGCCGCGCGCCCGCCGCCGATCATGCGGCGTCCTCGGAACGTGCCACTGTCTCGGTTCAGGGGCGCAATACCCACCAGTGCCGCGATCCGGCGGCGATCCAGCTGGCCCAGTTCGGGAAGCTCGGCGATGAGCGTCTGCGCTGTCACATCCCCGACCCCGGGGACGGACTTCAGCACCTCCTCCCGCTCCCGCCAGATCCCGCTCCCGCGAATCGTCGCCCGCAAATCGCGCTCGAGTTCCTGCAAGGCCGCCCGCAGCCACTCTCGGTGCGCGGCGATTCGCTGCCGGACCCGTGGCTCCCGCGCCTGCCGCTGCCGATTCGTCTCCGCCGCCAGCATCTCGACCAACTGGCGCCGCCGCACCACGAGTTCCGCCAGCTTCTGCGCCTGCTCGTCGGGCAGAGCCCGGACGGGGGGGCGCACCGCCTCGCCGAAAAGCGCCAGCATCTGCGCATCGAGGACATCGGTCTTCGCCAGGCGTCCCGTCGCTCGCGCAAAGTCTCGCACCTGTCGAGGATTGACCACGGCCACCGGCAGGCCCGCACCGGCCAGCGCCGCCGCGACCGGCACTTCGTACCCGCCGGTCGCTTCCAACACCACCAGGCGGGGGGCCAGCCCCTGCAGCCGCGTTACCAGGTCCTGCACTCCCGTCTCGTCCGCGGCCACCGCAAAGGTCTCTGCCTGCGGCCGCACATGGACGTCCAACCGCTTCTTGGCAATATCGATGCCCACGATGATCTGTTCCATGTCCCGTCCTTGCATGCGGGCTCCCGCGGCCCAAGTGACTGTTCGGGTTAACGATGGAACAGCGGACGGAGCACCGAGCTCGCGTACGGTCTTCGAGGACCCAGGCGTGTGCGGGCTTCCGTCCGCCTTACCGGGGCGTCGCTGACTGGCGCCCCCACCCAACATACAAGGCGTAGTCTCTCTACGTTGAGCGTGCGGCCGAGGGCGCCAACGAAGTAGATGGGCCTTTTTCAGCCGCCGGCTAGGCGGCGAAGGCCCGTGCCACGCGGCCGCGGGCCACCACCATGCGCACGTCGCCCAGTGCCTGGATCCGCTCGGCGGGATTGCCCGCCACCACGAGCAGATCCGCGGCGAGCCCAGGCGCGATTCGGCCCGTCTCGCCGGCGAGCCCGAGGGCCTCCGCCGCCACCGCGGTCGCGGCGCGGATGGCTTCCAGCGGCGACATCCCGTACTTGACCATCAGCTCGAGCTCGGTGGCGTAGGCCCCGTGGGCATTCAGCGGCGTGCCCGCGTCGCTGCCCGCCGCGATGGCCACGCCGCGCTCCCGCGCGAGCTGAAAGCTCGCCACGTGAGCGGGCACCACCGCGTCCGACTTGCGTACCATGTAGTCGGGGATGCCAGCGGCGAGTCCGCCGGCGCTGATGGCGGCGGGCGCATTGAGGGTGGCCACCAGGTACGCGCCCCGCGCCTTCATGCGCGCGACGATCTCCTCGGTGAGGAAGATGCCGTGCTCGACGGTGGTGATGCCCGCCTCCACCGCGTCCGCGATCCCCTCCGACCCCTGCGCGTGAGCGGCCGTCCGGCGCCCCGCCTTGCGCGCCTCGTCGATGGCGGCGCGCATCTCGTCGCGGGTGAGCTGGGAGGCGCCGGGCTCCACCCCCGGCGTCATCACGCCGCCGGTGGCGATGAGCTTGATCACGTCGGCGCCCTGCTTGAGCTGCTCGCGCACCGCCTTGCGCGCATCGTCCGGTCCGTCCGTCTCGCGGCCGATCCACCACCCGTGGCCGCCCGTCATGCAGATGGCCTTGCCGGCGGCGAGGATACGCGGCCCCGGGGCCCATCCCTCGCTGACCGCGCGCCGCACCGCCATCTCCACGTAGTCGCGGCCGCCGAGGTCGCGCACGGTGGTCACGCCGGCCTCCACCGTCTCGCGCGCGCGCAGGAGCGTGCGGATCGTGGTGACGGAGGCGGGCTCGTCCCGGAGGGGGCGCACCGGATCCGCCTCCGCGCCCAGGCAGAGATGGACGTGGCAATTGATGAGGCCGGGCAAGAGCGTGTGACCGGCGAGATCCACGCGGTCGCCGCGGGGGGCCTGCCCCGCGTCCACCACCGCCGCGATGCGGCCTCCGTCCACCACCACCGCTCGGCCGCGCACGGGCTCGGCCCCGGTGCCGTCGATCAGGGTCGCGCCGACGAGGACGAGCGGCCCGCTCATACCTTGAGCCGCGGGTCGAGCGTATCGCGGAGGCCGTCGCCGAGCAGGTTGATGCCGAGCACGGTGACGAGGATGGCGAGGCCGGGGAAGGTGGCGAGCCACCACGCGGTGGAGAGATACACGCGCCCGTCGGCGAGCATGCCGCCCCAGGTGGGCGTGGGCGGTTGCACGCCCAGGCCGAGGAAGGACAGGGCAGACTCGAGCACGATCACCCGCGCCATGTCGAGGGTGGCGACCACCAGCCAGGGCGTGAAGGCGTTGGGGAGCACGTGGCGCACGAGCACGCGGTAGTCCCGGCTGCCCAGCGCCACCGCGGCCTGGACGAACTCGCGCTCGCGGATGGACAGCACCTCGCCGCGGACCACGCGCGCGTAGACCACCCACGAGGACACCCCGATCACGATGATGATATTGCGCAGGCTGGGGCCCAGCACGCCGATCACCGCGATGGCGAGCAGGATGAACGGGAAGGCGAGCTGGACGTCGGCGAGGCGCATGAAGAAGTCGTCGACGCGGCCCCCGAAGTATCCCGATACCAGGCCGACGGCCATGCCGAGAACGCCCGAGATCGCCACCGCCGCGAGCCCCACCGAGAGCGCGATGCGCGAGCCGTGGATGATGCGCGAGAGGATGTCCCGGCCGAGGTGATCGGTGCCGAGGGGATGGATGCGCCCCTGCGCGTCCTGCCAGCCCGGCTCCTTGAGACGCTGCCCGATGTCCTGCGCGAGCGGATCGAAGGGCGAGACGAAGGACGCGAACACCGCCGCCACCAGCACCGCGAGCACCACGATGAGGCCGAACAGCGCGGTGCGCCGCCGCACGAGGCGCGTCATGACGCGCACCCACTCCCGCTCTGCGAAGGGGCGGGGCGGGACGAGGACCAGGGGCTCCGCGGCGGCGGCGGTGCCGGCCGGCGGCGCCATCAGCGGAACCGGATCCGCGGGTCGAGGTAGGTGTACATCACGTCGACCATGAAGTTCACGATCACGAAGGTGCTGGCGAGCAGAAACACCGCCGCCTGCACCACCGGGTAGTCGCGGTTGAAGATCGCCTGCACCGACAGCCGTCCCACCCCCGGCCAGGCGAAGATGGTCTCGGTGATGACGGAGCCGCCGAGGAGCGTGCCCATCTCGATCCCCACGATGGTCACGATGGGGATGGAGGCATTCCGCAGGGCGTGCTTCCACACCACCGGCGGCTCGCTCACGCCCTTGGCCCGGGCGGTGCGGATATAGTCCTGGCCGAGCACTTCCAGCATGCCCGAGCGCGTGAGGCGCGTGATGCGAGCGGTGGTGAAGAGCCCCAGGGTGATGGCGGGGAGCACGAGGTGCTCGAGGTCGCCGCGCCCCGACGAGGGAAACCACCCGAGCCGGACCGAGAAGACCAGGATGAGCATGATGCCGAGCCAGAAGGTGGGCATGGCCTGGCCGAGCAGCGCCACCACCGTCGAGATGTAGTCGATCGGCTTGTTGCGCCGCACCGCGGAGACAATCCCGGCGGGAATGGCCAGCGACAGCGCGATGAGGAGGCCCGCTCCCGCCAGCTCGAAGGTGGCGGGCAGCCGCTCGAGCACGAGCGTCATGGCGGGCTCCCCGTGCCGGAGGGACTCCCCGAAGTTCCCCTGTACCGCGCCCCGGAGGAAGCGGAGATACTGCACCGGCAGCGGGTCGTTGAAGCCCAGCGCGGCGCGGAGCTTCTCGATGTCCTCCGCGGTGGCGTCGGGCGGGAGGAGGAGAGCGGCGGGGTCACCGGTGAGGTGAAGGATGAAGAACACCACCACCGAGACGCCGAGCAGGACGAGGAGGGATTGCCAGAGCCGGCGGACGAGGTAGGCCTTCATCGCGAGAGGTGCGCCACGACCTCGATGTGCGGCGTGTGCGGGAACATGTCCACCGGCTGCACCCACTCGAGCCGGTAGCCGCTCCGGGCGAGCTCACCGACATCGCGGGCGAGCGTGGCGGGATTGCAGGAGACGTAGACGATCCGCGCGGGCGCGAGGGCGGCCAGCGCGGCGAGCGCCTTGGGATGGAAGCCCGCCCGGGGCGGGTCGCAGACCGCCACGTCCGCCATCACCCCGCGACTGAGGAGCTCGGGCAGGGCGAAGCGGACCTCGCCCGCCACGAAGGTGCAGTTGGTGATCCCGTTGGCGGCCGCGTTGCGCATCGCGTCCGCCACCGCGGCGGGCGCCATCTCGATGCCGTAGACGTGGCGACAGCGGCGCGCGAGGAGCAGGCTGATCGCGCCGGTGCCTGAGTAGAGATCGACCACCGTCTCGGAGCCGGTCAGCGCGGCCGCCCGCAGCACGAGGTCGAAGAGCCGCTCCGCCTGCGCGGTATTGGTCTGGAAGAAGGAGCCGGCCGAGACCTGGAAGACCACCCCGTCGAGCGATTCCCGGATATGGTCGCGGCCTCCGAGCAGATGCTCCTCCACGCCCACCGCCACGCTCGCCTTCTTGGGGTTGACGTTGAGCACCACGCTGGAGGTTTCCGGCACCCGCGCCTGCACGCGTCCCACCAGCGGCTCGAGCTCGGACACCGCGGGCGCCGAGGTCACCACGTTCACCATGGCCTCGCCGGTATGCGTGCCCTCGCGCAGCATCAGGAAGCGGAGCAGGCCCTCGCCGCTCTCCTGGTCGTAAGCGGTGAGCCGCCGCTCCGCGAAGAAGGCGCGCGCCTCCTGAAGCAGCGCGTTCATGCGGTCGGATTGCAGAAGGCAGCGCTCCACGTCGAGCACGGAGTCATAGCGATCCGCTTCGTGGAGGCCGACGACCACGTCGGTGCCGTCCAGAGCGCCGTCGAGGCGCCGCCCCACCGGAACCACCCGCTCGGCGCCCCTCGGGCGCGCGACCGTGAACTCCATCTTGTTCCGGTAGCCGTAGATGTCCGGCGCGGGAACGATGGGGCGCATCTCGAAGGCCCCCACCCCGCCGAGCCGCTGCAGGCAGTCCGCGACCTGCTTGGTCTTGAACGCGAGCTGGGCCGGATACGCCAGATGCTGGAGACGGCAGCCGCCGCAGCGGCCGAAATAGGGGCACGGGGGCTCCACCCGATCCGGGGACGGCTGTTCCACCGCCTCGATGAGGCCGCGGCCGAAGCGCGAGCGGGCCTGGATCAGCCGGACGCGGACGGTGTCACCGGGAACGCCCCCCGGCACGAACACCACGTAGCCATCGGCGCGGCCGACGCCCTCTCCCCCGAACGCGAGGTCGTCGATGGCCACGGACAAAGTATCGCCGCGTCGAGCTCGCGCCATGTCGCGCTCACTATAAGGGTGCGTGGAATCGGAGTCAATTTGCCCTCCCCTCTTCGGAGTAGCCTCGCGCGGGAGGGTCAAGTATCATTGATCCAGGATGAAGTCCGCGAGGTTCTCGGTGCCCCACCGCGTGGGTGATTTGCTCACCGCTGCCGTGCCCGCGCTGGCGGAGCGAATGCTGGCCGCCGCGATCCGCCGCGACTGGGCGGCCACGGTGGGCGGGGAGATGGCCCGGCGCTCCCGGCCCGCGTCGCTCGATCACGGCGTGCTGGAGATAGAGGCCGACAACTCCCCCTGGCTCATGGAGCTGCAGATGCGCACCGGGGAGATCCTGGAGGCGCTCGGCCGTCGATACGGGCGCTCGGTGCTTTCGCTCCGCTTCACCCTGGGCGCGCGGCCGGCCCCCGCCCCGGCGCCGGTGACCACCCGGCCGTCGCGCGCGGTGGCGCGGCTGAGCGCGGAGGAGACCCGTGAGATCGAGGCGGTCACGGCCTCGCTCGGCGATCCCAGCCTCGTGCGCGCGCTCCGCCGGCTGCTCACCAAGGACCGGCTGGCCCGCCGCCAGCCGGTCTCAATCTCGATAGCGGAAAAGGATCAGCCATGACCTTGCCACGCGTACTGACGCTGGCCGCGATCCTCACGCTCACCGGCTGCGCGACGGTCTCGTCGCCCCCCGTCACCGAGCCCCGCCCGGCCCGCGCGGTGATGCCGCGTCCGGTGGCCGCCGACCGGCTTGGTGACTCCTACTACCACTTCTCGGTGGCGCAGATGCACGCGCGCGCGGGACGCATGCCGGAGGCCATCGCGGAGGTGCGCCAGGCCATCGAGCGTGATCCCAAGACGGCGGCGCTCTGGACCCAGCTCGCCCAGTGGCTCGCGCGCGCCAATCAGCCCACCGAGGCCGTCGCGGCCGCGCAGAAGGCGGTGGAGCTCGAGCCCGAGAACACCTCCGCGTACCTGACGCTGGCCGAGCTCTATCGCCGAGCGCGCCGGCTGCCCGAGTCGGAAGCCGCCCTCGAGAAGGTGATCGAGATCGCGCCGCAGTCCCCCGACGCCTACCTCGCCCTCGCGCAGCAGCACTTCGAGCAGAAGGCGTACGAAAAGGCCCGCGCCGTGCTGCTCCGCCTCATCGCTGAGCGGCCGGGGCTCGCCCAGGGGCACTATCTCCTCGGCCGCATCGCCATCGAGACCGAGAGCTGGGACGAGGCGCTCACGCGGCTGAAGCGGGCCGTCGAGCTGGATCCCGACCAGGACGGCGCCTGGCAGGCCCTCGGCTACGTCTACGAGAGCCAGAAGAAGCCGGACGAGGCGGTCGAGACGTACAAGGCCGCCATCCGGGCCAACCCCGACAACGCGGCCTTCGTCGAGCGTCTCGGCGATCTCCTCGTACGGCTGGGCCGCTTCAAGGAAGCCCAGGCCGAGATCGAGCAGCTCGCGGAGGCGGCCCCGCGCGACCCGCGCGTCTGGCTCAAGCTGGGCGCCATCCAGTACGAGCAGAAGAGCTGGGACGCGGCGGCGGCGTCGTTTCGTCGCGCGCTGCTCCTCGAGCCCGGCAATCTGCGCGCGCGCTACTTCCTCGCCACCACCCTGATGGAAGCGGGCAAGGACGACGAGGCCAAGGTCGAGCTCGAGCGCATCCTCGTCGCCGATCCGCGGTCCGTGGACGCCCGGGTGCAGCTCGGCTTCCTCCTCAGCCGGGCCAAGCGCTACGACGAGGCGGTCACCGTGCTGCGCCAGGCGGTCAACATCGAGCCCAAGCGGCCGGAGCTCTTCCTCTACCTCGGCACCGCCCTCTTCCGCGGCAGCCAGTACGACCGGGCCGCCGACGTGCTGGGCGAGGGGCTGCAGCTCGACGACAAGAACAAGGACCTCTACTTCCAGCTCGGCGTGGTGCGCGAGAAGCAGCAGCGGTTCGACGACGCCGTCGCCGCCTTCCGCCGCGTGGTCGCGCTCGATCCCAAGCACGCGGAGGCGTACAACTACATCGGCTACATGTACGCCGAGCGGGGGCAGAATCTCTCCGAAGCGGTGGAGCTCATCCAGAAGGCGCTCGAGCTCGACCCCGAGAACGGCTACTTCATCGACAGCCTCGGCTGGGCCTATTACCAGCAGGGCAAGTACGCCGAGGCCCTCCGCGAGCTGCAGCGCGCCGCCGAGCGGGCCAAGGATGATCCGGAGATCTTCGACCACCTGGCCGACGCCTACGTGAAGAACGGCAAGGTCGAAGAGGCGATCGCGGCCTGGGAAAAGGCCGTCTCGGTGGACAAGGACAATCGGCTCGGCGACAGCGTGAAGAAGAAGCTCCAGGAGGCGCGCGAGAAGCAGCTCCGGGCCAAGGGTGAGAGCCCCAAGCCGAAGATCGAAACGAAGTAACGCGCGCGGACTCGCCCTCCTTCTGCTCTGCCTGGTGCTCGGGGCCTGCGCATCCGCCCCGCCCCTCGTGCCCCTCACCCCCGAGGTGGAGGGCGCGCGCGCACGGATCGAGGACGCTTGGCGCAGCTTCCGGGATCTCCGCAGTCTGGCCGACATCACGATCCGGCAGGGCAGCCGCTCCCAGCGGCTCTCCGGGGTGCTGCTCCTCAAGGCCCCCGCCGCCTTCCGCTTCGAGGCGCTCTCCCCCTTCGGCCCTCCCCTTCTCATCGTCGCGGGCTCGGCCGAGAGCGTGACGGTGTGGGAGGTGCTGCGGAACCGCGCCTATCTCCTGCCGTCCACTCCCGAGGCGAACCGCCGCTGGCTGGGCCTCGCGCTGCCGGCGGAGGATCTGGTGGCGTTCCTGGCCGGTCAGGTGCGGCCGATGCCCTCGCCGCAAACGGGCACCTTGATGCCCCCCGACGAGACGGGCCCCTCGCTGCGCCTGTCGGGGTCCGAGGGCACCCAGCGTATCTGGCTGGATCGGGCGGGCCGCCCGCTCAAGGTCGAGTGGACCGAGGGCAAGAGTCCCCTGCGCGTCACGTTCACGCGCGGCGACGACGGAGGAGACGGGGCGCCGCGACAGATTCGGCTCCAAACCCTCGACGGCAAGCTCGACGTCTCGGTGGTCTATCGCGATCCCCAGGTCAACACGGGACTCGACCCGGCGCTGTTGAGCCTGACTGTGCCGCAAGGCGTGGAAATCCAAGACTTCCGTTGACACTTCGACGCACCGCGTGTTAGTGTTCTCTGCCTTGTCGAAGCGGTCGAGGGCAGTCCACGGGCTCGTGATCCGTACCTCGGCCAAAGTGAACTGGACTCTGGAGGTCCTGGGTAAGCGGGAAGACGGCTACCACGAGCTCTCCACGATCTTGCAGTCGGTGGATCTCTGGGACCGGCTGACCGTCGAGCCGGCCGACACGATCTCACTGGTGACGAGTGATCCGGGGCTACCCCTCGACGAGGGCAACTTGGTGGTGCGGGCGGCGCGGCTCCTGCAGAAGGAATCGGGCGTGACGGCGGGCGCACGGCTACACCTCGAGAAGCGGATTCCGGTGGCGGCGGGGCTGGGCGGCGGATCGAGCGACGCCGCCGCGACACTCTGGGGGCTGAACCGGTTGTGGAGGCTGCGCTGGCCCGTGAAGCGCTTGCAGGCACTGGGCGAGCGGCTCGGGATGGACGTGCCATTCTTCCTCGGGAAGGGACGAGCGGTGGCCACCGGGCGCGGCGAGCGGCTGCGGCCGCTGCCGCCGGGAGGCGGATACGCGCTGGTGCTGGTGAACCCAAACTTCCCGCTGTCCACACGCGACGTGTACGGCCGCGTACCGGCGGGCTGGACGGCGGAGCCGGCGTCGACGAAGCGAATGCTCGAAGCGCTGAGGAGCCGCAGCCCGCGGCGGGTGGCGGCGGCGCTCGCAAACAATCTCGAGGCCGTGGTCGAGCCGGCGGTGCCGGCGATCACACGGATGAAGGCGGCGCTGGGGGCGGCCGGCGCGCTGGGCGCGGTGATGTCGGGAAGCGGGCCGACGGTATTCGGCGTCGCGCGCTCCCTGGATCACGCGCGGACGATCCGGCGCCGGGTGAATCGCGCGGGGTGGTCGGCATGGGCGGTGCGAACGCAGGCCGGCGCCTGCATCCGACAGGTGAGATAAGACCGAATCACTGGGGCGTGGCCAAGTTGGCAAGGCGCGGGACTTTGGATCCCGTATTCGGAGGTTCGAGTCCTCCCGCCCCAACCATTTTTCATCAACATGCTTTTCGCATGTTGAACGTGGGACGGTCAGGTCGGGGCAACCGGCTCAATACTGGCGTCAGTACAGGTGAAGGACGGCATGATGGGTTATGACCTGAAGCTCTTCTCGGGGAATGCGAATCGGCCGCTCGCTGAGGAGATCGCCAAGACGCTCCAGCTCTCGCTGGGCGACGCGGAGGTCTCGCGCTTCTCGGACGGCGAGGTGTACGTCCAGATCAACGAGAACGTCCGCGGCCAGGACGTCTTCGTGATCCAGCCCACCTGCCCGCCGGTGAACGACCACCTGATGGAGCTGCTCGTGATGCTGGACGCGTTCAAGCGCGCGTCGGCGCGCCGCATCACCGCGGTGCTCCCGTACTACGGCTACGGGCGCCAGGACCGCAAGGTGATGGGGCGGGTGCCCATCACGGCCAAGCTGGTGGCCGATCTCATCACCGCGGCGGGCTGTCATCGCGTGCTCGCGGTGGACCTCCACGCCGGGCAGATCCAGGGCTTCTTCGACATGCCGGTGGACCACCTCTTCGCCGCCCCGCCCGTGATCGTGGACTACCTCGCCAAGAAGGACCTGCGAGATCCGGTGCTCGTCTCGCCCGATGCCGGCGGCGTCGAGCGCGCGCGCGCCATCGCCAAGCGCCTCAACGCGGGCCTCGCCATCATCGACAAGCGCCGCGACGGCCCCAACGTGGCCGTCTTCATGCACCTCATCGGCGAGGTCGAGGGCAAGGACGTCGTCATCATCGACGACATGATCGACACCGCGGGGACCCTGATCCAGGCGGTGGACGCGCTCCGGCGCGAGGGGGCGCGGCGCATCCTCGCCGCCGCGGTCCACGGGGTGCTGTCCGGCCCGGCCATCCAGCGCATCAACGACTCGGTGCTCGAAGAGGTCGTCATCACCAATTCCGTTCCCCTCGCCCCCGACAAGCACGTCGCGAAGATCCGGGTTCTCTCGGTCGCCCCCCTGGTGGCCGAGGCGATCCGGCGCATCCACGACGAGGAGTCCGTGTCCGGGCTCTTCGTCTAGCTCAGAAAGGAAGCCGTCGTCATGGAAATGCGCGCACTGACCATCGAGAAGCGTGTCGGGACCGGCAAGGAAGCGGCCAAGCGCCTCCGCCGGACCGGCCGCGTCCCCGCCATCCTCTACGGTGGGAGCACGCCGGTGAACATCACCGTCAACCCCAAGGATATCTTCCGTCTCATCCACGGCCACGAGGGCGGCACCCAGCTGCTCCAGGTAGCCTTCGGCGACTCCCCCGACAAGCGGATGGCCATCATCCGGGACATGCAGCTCGACCCCGTCACCGAGGATCTGGTCCACGTCGACCTGCAGGAAGTGGCGATGGACAAGCCCATCCAGGTCACCGTTCCCCTGCGCCACGTCGGCGAGCCGGTGGGGGTACGCGACACCAAGGGCATCCTCGAGATGATCCTCCGCGAGGTGCAGGTGTCCTGCCTCCCGGGCTCGATCCCGGAGTCGTTCACTGCGGACGTGTCCGAGCTGGGCATCCATGATGTCTTCACGGTCGGCCAGCTCGTGGCGCCGGAAGGCGTGCGCATCCTGACCGATCCCAGCCAGGCCGTCGCCACGGTGGCGCCGCCCATGGCCGAGGAGGTCGCGGTGCCGGCAGTGGCGACCGGCGTGGTCGCGGCCACTCCGGCCGAGCCCGAGGTGCTCACGGAGCGGAAGCCCAAGGAAGAAGCGGCCGACGAGAAGGAAAAGGACACCAAGAAGAAGTAGGTGGCGCAGGGCATCGTCGGGCTGGGCAATCCCGGCCCGGAGTACCGGGATACGCGCCACAACGTGGGGTCGCGGGTGGTGGACGGTCTCGCCAGGACACTGCACACGCGCTTCGCGCGCGAGGGCGGTCACCTGGTGGGGCCGGCCCGCTGGCATGGCGAGCCGGTCTATCTCATCAAGCCGCAGTCGTTCATGAACGAGACCGGGCCCGCGGTGGCCCGCCTGGCCCGGCGGCTGCACCTCGGGCCCGCCGACCTCGTCATCGTCTTCGACGACCTCGACCTCCCGCTGGGGACGGTCCGGGTCCGGATGAAAGGCAGCGCGGGCGGGCACAACGGGGTTCGCTCGCTCATCGCGGCGCTGGGCACCGACGAGATCCGTCGGGTCAAGGTCGGCATCGGCCGCCCGGGGCCACCGGAAGGGACGGCGCGACGCCGTCCCGAGGTGGTGGACCACGTGCTGTCGCCCTTTTACCCCGACGAGGGGGAGGTCGTGGAGGCCGCGTGCGCGGAGGCTGCCCAGCACGCGCTGAGGCTCCTGGAGAGTCGCCACGGCGCCCGGGCCTGAGCTCTTGGGGAGCTCCAGATTGCGGCCCAGGGGGGGCCATGGTATACAGTCGTCGTTTAGCCATCCGTTGTCCGTAAAGGTCCCGGAGAGGGGGGACGTGAGTGACCAAGGTCATCGTGGAGCCCGACGAGTCCTTCGAGAACGCACTGAAGCGGTTCAAGAAGCAGTGCGAGAAGGCCGGGCTCATGTCGGAACTGCGCAAGCGCCAGCACTACGAGAAGCCCAGCGTCAAGCGGAAGCGCAAGACCCTGGCGGCGCGCAAGAAGGCGAAGAAACGCGAGCGGTTCTCCGAGTAGTCGCCGGCGGTAGCGGGGTCGAATGGGCCCAGGTCCAGGGCCTGCTCGCCCGGCAGACGCACACCCCCATGGGGCGCGAGCGGGCCCTGGCCCTCGAGCCCTCGACTGATCTCACGCGGATCCAAGCGGCCCTGAGCGAAACTCGCCAGGGCCGCCGTGCTTTGGGGGAGGCGGGATCCCCTCCCTGGGAGGTCATCCCGGACGTGCGGGCCACCCTCGAGCGGACGCGCACCGCGGGGGCGGTCGTGGAGGGGCGCGAGCTGGTGGCGCTGATTCCCCTTCTCGAAGCCGCGGGCCGGCTGGCCGGCTACGGCCGCAGCATCGCGCCCGTCGCTCCCGAGCTGGGCCAGGCCCTCGGCGGCCTCCCCGCGGTGGGGCCCCTGCGTGATCTCCTCCGGCGCTCACTGGACGAGGACGGCGCCGTCCGGGACGAGGCCAGCTCCGCGCTGCGCCGGCTGCGGGGGCGGCTGCGAGAGCTGCGGCGGGCGCTGATCAAGCGGCTGGAGGCGTTCTTCCAGCACCCGGGCGCGGATACCCTCTTCCAGGAGCGCTACGTCACCGTGCGCCACGGGCGCTACGTGCTGCCGGTGCTCGCGGGCGCCAAGACGCGGCTCCGGGGCATCGTGCACGATCGCAGCCAGAGCGGGGCGACGCTCTTCGTGGAGCCGGAGTCGGTGGTCGAGGACAACAACGATCTGGTTCAGGTGGAGCGGGAGGAGGAGGCCCTGGTCCTCCAGGTGCTGGCCGCGCTCACCGACGCGGTGCACGCCGCGCTGCCCGAGCTCGAGCGTCTCGTCGACGGGCTGGGCGCGGCGGACCTCATCTTCGGCCGCGCGGAGCTGGCGGAGCGCATGGAGGCGGTGGAGCCCGTGGTGGGGGACGAGCGCGTGGTGGACGTGCGCGGCGCTCGCCACCCGCTGCTGCTGGCCCAGGGCTGGGCGCAGACCGAGGCAGAGGTCGGGACGCACGGCCCGCGATCCGTGGTCCCGGTGGATCTCTTCCTCGACGCCGAGCGTCCCCTGCTCGTCATCACGGGGCCGAACGCGGGCGGCAAGACGGTGGCGCTGAAGACGCTGGGCCTCCTCGCGGTGATGGCGCAGGCCGGCCTCCACGTGCCCGCGCTGCCGGGCGCGCGGCTGCCGCGCTTCACCCAGCTCTTCGCCATCATCGGGGACGACCAGAGCGTGGCCGAGAACCTCTCGACCTTCTCTGCCTTCGTCAAGCAGCTTCGTGAGGTGATCGAGCACGTGGACGCGGAGTCCCTCGTGCTCCTGGACGAGCTGGGCGCGGGCACCGACCCCGACGACGGCGCCGCGCTGGCCCAGGCCGTGCTGGAGGAGCTGGGCACGCGCGGGGCCCTCTGCGCGGCCTCCACCCACCTCGAGCCGCTCAAGGGCTTCGCCGCCACCCATCCGCGGGCACGCAACGCCTCGGTGGAATTCGACGGCGACCGGCTCGAGCCCACGTTCCGGGTGGTGTACGACCGGCCGGGGCAGAGCTATGCCCTCGCCATCGGGGCGCGGCTCGGCCTGCCGCCTCGCCTGATCGAGCGCGCGCGGGCGCATCGCACCACCCAGCAGGCCGCGCTCCAGGAGCTCATCACCCGACTGGACGCGCGCGATCGACAAGAAGCGGAGCGTGTCGCTCAACTGGAAGACCGCGAACGGGAGAGCGCGGCCCGGGTCCGGCGCGCCGAGGCGGACGCAGAGGCCGCGCGCGCCGACGCCCGCGACGCCCTGACGCGGGCGCGTGGGGACGCCCAGCGGCTGGTGGCCGACGTCCGCCGCGCCGTCAACGCGGAATGGGATACCCTCAAGCGCGGCGAGCGATCCCGGCAGGGGCTGGAGGCCTCCCGCCGTCGGCTCCTCGAGGCCGGGCAGCGGGCCGCCGCGCCGGGACCCGAGGAAGCGGCGAGCGATCCGGGGCGGGATCCGCTCCCCGGCGATCGCGTCGCCATCACCCATCTGGGGCTCAAGGGGGACGTGCTGGACGTGACCAACGGCAACGCGACGGTGCGCGCGGGCGCGGTGACGCTGAAGGTCCCGGCGCGTGCCCTCCGGGTGCTTCCGCGCGACACGGGCGAGGCCGCCGCCGCGTTCTCGGCGGCGCGCGCCGCCACCCACACCCTCGGGCAGCCGCTCAAGCGCGGGGTGGGCCCCGAGCTCCACCTCATCGGCCGCACCGCGGACGAGGCGCGCGAGACCCTGGAGAAGTATCTCGACGATGCCTTCCTCGCGGGCCTCGATTCGGTCCGCATCATCCACGGCAAAGGGACCGGGAAGCTCCGGCGCACCGTGCACGAGCTGCTCGCCGCCCATCCGCTGGTGGCCGAGCACCGGCCGGGCGCCCTTCACGAGGGCGGCGAGGGCGCGACCGTGGCCCAGCTGAGGACAGCCTAGATGGCGGGCTTCACCCCCGCGCTCCTCGAGGAGATCCGCGCGAGAGCGGACATCGTCGAGCTGGTCGGCCAGTGGGTGAAGCTCAAGAAGGCGGGCGAGAACTGGAAGGGGCTCTGTCCCTTCCATACCGAGAAGACGCCGTCCTTCACCGTCAACCCGAAGAAGGGAATCTTTCACTGCTTCGGCTGCAAGGCCGGCGGCGACGCCTTCAGCTTCCTGCGCAAGCAGGAGCGGCTCGACTTCCCCGAGGCCGTCCGCGTGCTCGCCCAGCGGGTGGGGGTGGCGCTGCCCACCGAAGGCGCCGAGCGCGTCCAGGACGGCAAGCTCGAGGGTCTTCGCACGGTGATGGCGCGAGCCGCCCGCTTCTACGGCGAGGCGCTCTGGAAGGCGGACGATGCCGGGGCGGAGAAGGCGCGACGCTATCTCGAGGGCCGGGGCGTGGATGCCGAGGTGGCGCGGCGCTTCGGCCTGGGCTATGCGCCGGAAGGGTGGGACAACCTCCTCGGCCTCATGCGCCGCGAGGGCCTGAGCGACGAGCTCCTCGCCCAGGCCGGCCTGGTCCTGCCTCGCCAGAATGCCGCCGGCTTCTATGACCGCTTTCGCGGCCGGCTCATGTTTTCGATCCGGGATGCGCAGGGTCGCGTGGTCGCCTTCGGGGGCCGCGCGCTCGGCCCGGACGAGGTCAAGTACATCAACTCCCCGGAGACGCCGCTGTATGTGAAGGGGCACACCGTCTACGGGCTCGACCTGGCGAAGCCGGCGATCCGGGAGCGGAATCGCGCCGTGGTCGTGGAGGGTTACCTCGATTGCCTCATGGCGCACCAGCATGGCTTCACCGAGACCGTGGCCGCGCTGGGCACCGCTTTCACCCCCGCCCAGCTCGCGCTCCTCCAGCGCAATGCCGAGGAGATCGTGGCCGTCTTCGACGCCGACGCCGCGGGGCAAAAGGCCTCCGCCCGGCTCGAGGAGATGATGACCGACACCCTGGATATCGGGGGGCTGGCCTGGGCGGTGGCCCGGACGGGAGGGTTCGAGCGTTCCGGGTACTTCCCCGTCAAGGTGGCGGTGCTGCCCCCGGGGCATGACCCGGACAGCCTCCTGCGGGCCGAGGGGGCCGCCGCCTTTCAGTCGCGCCTCGACGCCGCCCGGAGTATCCTGTCCTTCGTCATGCAGCAGGCCCTCTCCGAGGAGGACCTCTCGACGGCGCGAGGCCGGGCCACGGCCCACGCGCGGGTGGCCCTCATTCTCTCGAAGGTCCCTAACGCCGAAGAGGCCACCACGCTCGCCGCGCAGGCGTCCCGCCAGCTTGGGGTGGACTCTACCCAGCTCTGGATCGAGGCCCAGCAGCTCCAGCGCGCGCGGATGACCCAGTCGCGGTTCCAGCGCCCCGCCGCCGGCGCCGCGCCGGTACCCGCCGGCTGGCCCATGCCGAGCCTGGCCGAGCGCGATCTGCTCCTGCTCCTCCTCCGCGTCGACGAGGCGCGCGCCGCGCTGCTGCCCACCGTCGAGGACGTGGACGTGGCGCACCTCGGCCTGCGCGCCATCCTCGCCACCCTCCGGCACTCGCCGGAGACCCCCGCCGAGGCGCTCATGCACCAGCTGCCGGGCGACGCCGAGCGCTCGCTGCTGGCCGCCCTGCTCGTGGACGAGCGGGAGTGGACGGACACCGCCCCGCAGATCGAGGAGCTCGCCCGCCGTTTCGACATCCGCCAGCGGAAGAAGACGCTTCGCCGCGTGACCCAGTCCATCGCCGATGCCCAGGCTACCGGCGAGCCCGCCCCGACCCAGCTCGAGGCGGAGCTGACCCACCTCCAGCAGGCCGCGCAAGCCGTGAGAGACCTCACGGCTCCCCGCGTGCCGGGAGAGCCCGGGCCCGCCCCGGGCACCCGACCTTAACCTCACCGAGGAGACGCATCAGGCATGGCTGACGAACCGAAGCTGCAGGAGCTGGACAAGCTCATCGCGATGGGCAAGCAAAAGGGATTTCTCACCTACGATGAGGTGAACGACGCCCTGCCTCAGGACATTGTCTCCCTCGACCAGCTCGACGACATCATGATGATGTTCGGCGCGATGGACATCGAGGTGGTGGATACGGCGGCCAAGGGCGCGGGCCGGCTACCCTCCGAGATCGAGACCCAGGCGGAGGCCGACGACGACGAGCCGGGCGACGCGCCCATCGACCTCACCCCGGGCCCGGTGGGCCGCACCGAGGATCCGGTGCGCCTCTACCTCCGCGAGATGGGCCGCGTCTCCCTCCTCACCCGTGAGGGCGAGATCACGCTGGCCAAGCGGATCGAGGAGGGCAAGGACGAGGTCACCCGCGCCATCCTCGCCACTAACCTGGCTCTCGAAAAGATTCAACATCTCCGGGACGAGCTCAAGAAGGACGTGGTGCCGATCAAGGAGGTCGTGGACTACCCGGAGGAGGAGTTCACCGAGGAGAAGGAAGAGGATCTGCGCAAGACCGTCATCCGCGAGCTCGGCAACACCGACCGGATGCTGCGCGAGCGGGACAAGCTCATGGAAGCGGCCAAGAAGCTCCGCGCCCGCGCCGTCGGCAAGAAGCGGCCCAAGGGCGAGCCGCCGTGGAAGAAGTTCGAGCAGCAGGCGCTGGCCAAGCAGGCCCGCGTGCTGGGCACGCTGCGGAGCCTCACGCTCCAGCCCTCCCTCCTCGACGCGTGGGGGCAGGACCTCAAGAAGCTCGTGGACAAGATCCACAAGTCGGAGCGCGAGATCGCGCTCTGGTCGGACGGCCGGCGCCCCGCCCCCGCCGCGGTGGACGCCTTCCTCGCCACCCTCGGCGACGACGAGCGGGACGACGGCGACCGGGACCTGTACCAGAAGGCGGCCGCGCGGCACCCGTCCATCAAGGACCGGCTGGTGTGGGTGGCGCAGCAGAAGATCAAGCGCGCGGAGGAGAACGCGCAGTGTCGGGCGGAGGACCTCAAGAAGATCGTCACCCTCATCAAGGCGGGCGAGGCCAAGGCCGCGCGGGCCAAGAAGGAGATGGTCGAGGCCAACCTCCGGCTCGTGATCTCCATCGCCAAGAAGTACACGAACCGCGGGCTGCAGTTCCTGGACCTCATCCAGGAGGGCAATATCGGCCTCATGAAGGCGGTGGACAAGTTCGAGTACCGACGCGGTTACAAGTTCTCCACCTACGCCACCTGGTGGATCCGTCAGGCCATCACGCGCGCCATCGCCGACCAGGCCCGCACCATCCGCATCCCCGTGCACATGATCGAGACCATCAACAAGCTCATCCGGACCTCCCGACAGCTTGTCCAAGAGCTTGGGAGGGAGCCGACCCCGGAAGAGATCGCGGTGAAGATGGAAGTGCCGGTGGACAAGGTGCGCAAGGTCCTCAAGATCGCCCAGGAGCCCATCTCGCTGGAGACCCCCATCGGCGAGGAGGAGGACAGCCACCTCGGGGACTTCATCGAGGACAAGCAGGTGGGCTCGCCGGTCGACTCCATGATCGGGCTCAGCCTGCGCGAGCAGACCAACAAGGTGCTCAACTCGCTGACTCCTCGAGAAGAAAAGGTGCTCAGGCTGCGCTTCGGGCTGTCCGACGGCTGCGAGCACACCCTGGAGGAAGTGGGCCAGGACTTCGCGGTCACGCGCGAGCGCATTCGCCAGATCGAGGCCAAGGCGCTGCGGAAGCTCCGGCACCCGTCGCGCTCCAAGAAGCTGCGGAGCTTCCTCGAATCGTGAGTGCTACCATGACGACGTGCGGGCCCATAGCTCAATTGGCAGAGCCCCCGGCTCATAACCGGTCAGGTCTTGGTTCGAGTCCAAGTGGGCCCACCAATCGCGGAGAGGTGACGTGGACGGCCAGCTGAAGACACTCATCGCCCTGCAAGCCCTCGACACCCGTATCGCCGGCCTCGAGGCCGAGGCGGCCCGGATCCCCCGCGACATCGAAACCCTCCGGGCGCGCACCGCCGAAGCCAAGAAAATCGTCGACACCGCCAAGGTCGCACTGGACGCCGCTCGCAAGGAGACCCGCGCCAAGGAGAAGGACCTCGAGGACAACCAGGTCAAGCGGCAGAAGTTCGAGGGCCAGCTCTACCAGGTCAAGACCAACAAGGAGTACTCCGCCGTCCTCGCCGAGATCGAGGAGGTCAAGCAACAGAAGTCCAAGATCGAGGAGGAGATCCTGACGCTGATGGAGCGGCAGGAGCGCGTGGCCGGCGAGATCAAGGACGCGGAGGCCCGCTACACCTCGGCCGAGACCGCGGGCGCCGGCGAGGAGAAGGCGCTCCGCGAGAAGCTCGCCGCGGTGGAGACCGAGCTGGCGGCCGGTCGCGGCGACCGGCGCTCGGTGGCGCGCGAGGTGCCCGCCAATGTCCTCTCCGACTACGACCGCCTGCTCCGGGCCCGCGGCGGCCTCGCCCTCGCCCAGGTGATCAAGCCGAACCTGTGCGGCGCCTGCCGCATGACCGTCACGCCCCAGCGCCTCCAGGAGCTGCGCGCCCAGAACGCGCTGCTGCACTGCGAGGCCTGCGGGCGCTACATCTACTGGCAGGCCTGATCTCCTCTCCCGACCGCGCCATCGTCTACGCCGACGGAGCCTGCCTGGGCAACCCGGGACCGGGGGGCTGGGGCGCCATCATCCTCGACGGCGGCGCCGAACGCGAGCTGTCCGGGGCCGAGCCCTTGTCCACCAATCAGCGCATGGAGATGACGGCGGTGTGGGAGGGCCTCCGGGCCCTTCCGCCCGGGCGCGCCGCCGCCGTCTATTCAGACAGCGCCTACGTGATCAATTGCTTCCGCGACCGCTGGTACGTGCGGTGGCGGGCCAATGGCTGGAGGAACGCGCAGAAGAAGCCGGTGGAGAATCGCGACCTGTGGGAGGCCCTCCTCGCCGAGGTCGAGTCGCGCGACGTGACCTGGCACAAGGTGGCGGGCCATTCCGGCGTGCCCCTCAACGAGCGCGCCGACCGCCTCGCCGCCGAGGCCATCCAGCGCATGTTGGCCGGCGTATCCCCGCCGGCACATTGACCCGCTCCCGACCGTCCGCTACGCTCCGCTCATGCCGGCCATCCAGACGAAGCGCTGGACCCGCGTGGAGTACGAGCGCCTGATCGACCTCGGCGTGTTCGGCCCCCAGGATCGCCTCGAGCTGCTGGGCGGCCAGCTCGTCGTCGCCGAGCCCCAGGGCACGGATCACTACTCCGCCATCCTTCGCGCGACTCGCGTGCTCCAGGCCGCCTTCGGAGCGGGCTGGCTAGTCCGGCCCCAGGGCCCCGTCGCGCTCGACGACGAATCCGAGCCCGAGCCGGACGTGGCGGTGGTGTCGGGCGACATCGATGACTATCGGCTCGCGCACCCCGCTCGCCCCGTCCTCGCCATCGAGGTCGCCGTCTCGAGCCTCGCGCTGGATCGTTCGCACAAGGCCAGTCTCTACGCCCGCGCGGGCGTGGCGGACTACTGGATCATCAATCTGGTGGATCGCGTCCTCGAAGTGCACCGGGATCCGGCCCCCGACGCCGAGGCGCCCTATGGCTGGGCCTATGCGTCCATCGAGATCCTGAGCGGCGGCGCCGCGATCGCACCGCTCGCCGCTCCCACGTCTCCGATCGCCGTGACGGCCCTACTCGCCTGACGCTGCCGCGCATGCGGCCCCGCCGCATCGCGCGCCGGTGCTATACTTTCTCACGTAACGACGCGCTCTTTGATTGACACCAGAGAAGGCCGGATGGTCGCCGGCGCGGGGTAACTCGCGCGGGAGGAAAGTCCGGGCTCCGCAGGGCAGGGTGCTGGCTAACCGCCAGGGGGGGCGACCCCACGGCAGAGTGCCACAGAAAAGAGACCGCCGATCGGCGCAAGCCGAGCGGTAAGGGTGAAACGGTGAGGTAAGAGCTCACCAGCGGCGCGGGTGACCGTGCCGGCTCGGTAAACCCCACCCGGAGCAAGGTCAAATAGGAGAGCGATCCCGGTGTCGGGCGCAAGCCTGGCGCATGGGTGAAGCGCGGCCCGCGTGGCGCTCTCGGGTACGGCCGCTTGAGGCGCCGGGTAACCGGCGTCCTAGAGAAATGACCGTCGGGCTGGGCGAGAGTCCAGCCAACAGGACCCGGCTTACAGGCCTTCTCTGGATATTTCATAGGTTACACAGCACCCCCACCCGGGAGGTACAGGACTCGGGCCTGTAACCCCGGCCTTTCCACCGTCCCCTATAGGGGGGCGGTTGGAGAGGCGCATCACCGCGTCGACGAGCGCCTGGTTGACGACGCGCAGGTACAGCGCCGTGGTCGCAATGTCCTCGTGGCCGAGCGCATCCTGCACCTCGCGGATGTTCGCGCCGCGCTCGAGCATCATCGTGGCGGAGCTATGGTGGAAGCGGTGCGGGATGCAGTCCGAAACGTTGGCGGCCTTGCCCCAGGCCGCCGTCCGCTTCTCGATCATCCGACGGCTCCACCGCATCCCGGAGCGCTGCTGGATCAGCGGGGCCTTGCGGTTCAGGATGTCGCCGGCAGAGAGCATCCAGTCGCGCACGAGGTCATCGAGTTCGGGAACCACCGGGACGACGCGTTCCTTGTCCCCCTTCCCCCGGACGCGGAGCGCCCCGGCCCGGATCCCGTCGCTCAGGCGGATGTTCCCGAGCTGGAGATCGCACACCTCGGTCACGCGGAGCCCCGCATAGGCGAGGAGCCCCCGGATCACCGCATCGACCCCGGTCAGGTGGAGCGCCATCAGCCGCTCGTGCTCGTCCGGCATGTAAGGCAGCGGCAGCCGCTTGGGGCGCTTGATCTTCGGTGACTCGTCCACGGGGTTCGCGATCCAGTAGCGCCGCCGCACCCCCCACTTGGCGAACTGGTTGAGGGTCACGCGCCGCCGGAAGAGCGTGGCCATGCCGAGACCCTTCTTCGAGAGCTCCCGGAGATAGAGCCGGACCAGGGCCTCGTCGAAGTCCAGCACCGTGTCGGCGCGGTGGAAGGTCGCGAGGGCGACCAGCAGGTTGAGGTCCGACTCATACGCGACGAGCGTGCTCCGGGTCAATGAGACACGAGCGTCCAGTAGGAATTGCTGCACGGCGGTTGAGAGTTTCATATGTCGCCACCCCTTACGAAGGCCGTGAGGATGAACGGGGCCGCGATCGGAAGCCGCCGGCCGTAGCTCGGCGAGCGGGGCGTGCTGCTCCACAACGGGAACAGAATTTGTCTATCGGGAAGAGGAGCGTGGCACGACACCCCGACGTATTACAGAACGATCACTTCTGTTCGGCGTGCGGAAAACGGTTGCGGTGGGCCTGTACAGGCGCCGCGCGTGACGCACGAGGGCACGATCTATACCGTGACGCGCGAGAAGCTGATCTGCTGCCGGTGCGGCGATAGCTCGTGGCGGGATAAGAAAGAGGCCAGTGATGCTCGTAGCGAGATAAGAAAGAGGCCCAGTGATGCCCGGTCCAGTCAGCGATAGTCCCCTGGGCCATAAGGTCTGGCTCTGGCTCACCACGGACAAAGACGGCTCGAATCAGCGCCGGCCCCGGTACTCCGAGGGCGTTGCGCCCGTCCACCGCCGGAACGCGCGGTTGAAGGCGCTGACTTCCGAATAGCCGAGGAGACAGGCGACCTCGGTAAGGGTGTGCTTGCGGTCTCGCAGATAGCTGAGGGAGAAGCGCCGACGTGTATCGTCGACCAGGCGCTTGAAATCGAGCCCCTCCTCTCGCAGCCGTCGCTGCAGCGTGCGCCGGCTCATCGCCAGCTTCCGGGCGACCCGCAGGAGGTCCGGGGCGCCGTCCCGCAGCGATTCCCCGACCGCTCGTCGCACCGCGGCGAGGAGGCCGTCTTCGCGCGGCGCCTCCAGCAGCGCACGCTCGAGATATCGCTTCAGGATCGGGTAGAGCCGCTCGTCGGCGGCTGGCACCGGCCGGTCAGCGAACTCCCGCTCGATGACGAACGCGTTCATGGCGGCGCCGAAGGCGACCGGGGCCGCGAACACCCGGGCGTGCTCGGCCGGATCGCGTGGGGCGGGATGCGCGAACTGGACCTCGGCGGGGGCCCACTGGCTTCCCGCCATGAGGCGCAAGACGTTCCGCGCCACCGCCAGGCTGTACTCGTTGTGCTGGCGGAGCGCGGCAATGGAAGGGTCGCTGACCTCGTGTCGGAAGTACGCCCACGCACCCTCGACAGCGAAGGACGTACGGGCTCCCTCGTTGTGAACGCTGAGATAGCGGGCAATGTTCTCGAAGGCCGTCCCGAAGGTGGGCGAGTTCAGCGCCAGGTAGGTCACGGGGCCCACGTTCTTCGGGTTGTAGCGCTCGCCGAAGTGCAGCCCGAAGCACGCGTCGCCGGTTGCCTCCGCCGCCGCCTCGAGGAGGCGGGCGAACGTCGCGCAGACAATGACCCCGTGCGGGTCGCTGACGTCGCGCCGACGAAGCCCGAGGGAGCGCAGGACCTGATCGGGGTCGCCACCTTTCGCCGCGATTGCGTCGATCAGGCCAGTCGCCGCGGACAGAGAGATCGTCGGAGCCGTGCGCATGCGCTCTGTACCGTGCGTACCCAAGTGTCAAGAGAATGGCGCGAGATGTCAAGACAGCCCCGCTCGGTCCCTGGGATAGTGGTTCACAGTTTCGCAAACGCAGGAGTCAAGGAACGGTGGATCGAGAACAAGTGGAAGACGCGGGCCGCGATATGACCGATGCTGTGGCTCGATATCCTGCTCACCATCCTCATTGGGGGCGGCACTGTGTCTCCATGTCTTCTACTCGAACGTCGTCATCGCATACATCGATGCCGACCAGCTCATCCTGAACTTTATTGACTACAACCCGAAGGCCACAGATCCGACGAACCCGGCGGATACTCGGCCCGAGGTAGCGACTCAGGCGGAAATGCTGGCCGCGCCGACTTCGTGGTGGCTCATGCTGAGCGTTTGGGTGGGCGCTTTAGTCGCGTCCGCTCTCTTGTGGGCGTTGGTGTACTGGTACGTCGTGAGGCCGGTGGCAAGGTTCATCGCCGTGTGGGCAAGGTTCGCCGGCTGATGCGCGTCCTCGTGACGGGAGGCCGCGACTACGGCGAATCTGACGATGATGAAACGGGCTATCTCTGGGGACTCCTCGATGGCGTGCATGCGATCAAGCCGATCACCGCGCTGATTCATGGGGCGCATCGGAAGGGTGCTGACGCCTTGGCGGATCAGTGGGGAAATAAACGGCTTGTTGCCGTTCTCCGTTTCCCTGCGCACTGGGATCATACCCCGCGGTGTGAACCTGGCTGTTCGCGTCAGACGGGCGGTGCGGCTGGGCCGATCCGTAACGAGCGGATGATCGACGAGGCCAAGACGGATGTTGCGATTGCGTTTCCCGGTGGTGACGGGACGCTGGATACGGTGACGCGAGCGCGGCACGGGAAGGTGCTCGTCATCGACGCTGATAGCGAGACAAAGCGATGACGCGCTCCCAGGACTTTCTGACGCCGCTCGCTCGAGCGGAGCGACTGCTCGCGGTGCGACTGGCGACGCTCGAGCGGGATCTCGAGACGGATCCGGAGAAGTGGGGGCCGGCGATGTGGGACGCGTATCTTCACGCCCTCGATGTCTACCTCCGTGTGCTTCAGCGCGTTGCGCCGGATCCGCTGCTGACGACCGCGCAGGTCGCTGAGCGCTTCGGCGTGTCGCCGCGGACGATTCGTCGGCGACAAGCGAAAGGGGAGCTCGAGCCGGCGGTGAACGGGCGGGGTCGGGGTGGATCCCGGTGGGGCACGTCGTGATTGATAAGTCTTCTGATACGTCAGACGCGCTCGATACGTCAGACGCGCTTGATCTTCAGCGATTGGGTCTCTTGACCCTTGCGGCGATGGACATGAGCACGGATCGGATCATTCAGCTCAGCCAATCGCGGCGCGGAGTCTACCGGGTCGACGTGATGGCGCACGAATTTCACCACACTTCGCGCTCGGCGATTTCCTTGCTCGACGCCATGGACAACGCGTGCGACTGGCTCCGCCGGATGGCGAAGCCCTTGGGGCCGGCGAACATGGTTCTTCAATTCGGTCGTCGAGCTCGTCGAGCTCGAGTTGGGCTGGGTAGCGCTTTCCAGTTCACTAAGGACACGTTCGGCGGCTACCACGACCCGGGGGGCGCATGATCCGCTGGTACGAGGGGCGAGCGCGCCGAGGGTCAAGGGGTCAGGCCCGCAACCACAAGCGGTAGAGGCCGCCGAGGACTGGATGATGATCCACGGATTCGTGTGGACCGGCAAGGTGATGAGCGGGGCGCGGCTGGTAAAGGTCTCCCCGGCCGTCAGGGACAGGATGATTCCCGTCGTGGCGTCCTTCACGCTCGCGTGCGCTAGGGCGGCTTGCAAGGTGGGGAAGTCCTTCCCGGCCCCAACCGTCTTCGTCACGTAGCCGGTCATGTCGGGCATCGCCGTGTCCACCCACGCGCGCGGAAGTTCGGGGAGCGCCATCAGGTCCGCTTCACGTAGAGACCGGAGACGGCCGCGAGCAAGAGGACCACAAACCCTGTGCGGATCATCATCGCTAAGGTCTCCTATACCGCCAGAGTTCGGCTTTCCCGCCCGACGATCCGCCGGCGGGGCCGTAGGTTGAGATCGCGCGCACCCCGCCGCAGTAGCCCGTCGGCCCGTCGCAGAAAAGGCTCCACCACACGATGCCCGGCGTCACTGGGCGGTCTCCGATGACCGGGGAGGGGAAGGGGGTGCTTACACGTCCGGCCTTTACGTGCAGGACTTCCCATGAGGTCCAGTCCCCGGCTTACAGGCCTCCCCCCGCAACCAACGAGTCACTTGACTCGACCCCCCGCAGCCGGTTATCCCTGTCGAACCGAGACCGCCGGGACCCGTTGCCCCGAGCGCCGGAGGGGAAAGTGAGATCATGATGACCGAAGACGCGCTGCGGGAGCTCATCGGACAGGTCCGCAGGGGAATGGTCAGCCGCCGGCAGTTCATGGAGACCATGCTGGCCCTGGGGGTGACGGCTCCCCTGGCCGCCCAGGCCCTGTCCGCCGGCGGCGCGGAAGCCCAGCGCCCGGCCCCGCCCGCCTTCGTGCCGACGCGGCGCGGCGGGGGCGGTGACCTCAAGATCCTCATGTGGGATGCGCCCACGATGCTGAATCCCCACTTCGGGCGCGGGCTCCGCGACCTGACCGCCTCACGCCTCTTCTACGAGCCCCTGGCCGCGCCGCAGGGCGACGGCACCTTCGCCCCCGTGCTCGCGGAGGAATTGCCCACGCTCAAGAACGGCGGCATCGCGAAGGACGGCCGCTGGGTGCTGTGGCGGCTCAAGAAGAACGTCACCTGGCACGACGGGGCGCCCTTCACCGCCGACGACGTGATCTTCAACTGGCAGTTCGCCACCGATCCCGGCACCGCCGCCTCCACCCGCCCCGGCTTCCTCGAAGTGTCCCGGGTGGACAAGATCGACGCGCACACCGTGAAGGTGGTGTTCGAGAAGCCGCAGCCCTTCTGGGCGGTGGTCTTCGCGGGCGGCGGCCTCATCCCGCGCCACGTGTTCGAGTCGGTCAAGGGCGCGGGGGCGCGCGAGGCGGTGGGCATGATCAAGTCGGTGGGGACCGGGCCCTACCGGCTCGTCGAGTTCCGGACCGGCGACGTGATCCGTGCCGAGCTCAACCCCACCTACCACGTGCCCAACCGGCCCTACTTCGACCGCCTCGAGATCAAGTGCGGCGGCGACTCCGCCGGCGCCGCCCGCGCCGTCCTCCAGACCGGCGAGTACGACTTCGCCTACTACGTGCTGGTGGAGGAGGAAGTGCTGAAGCGCATCGAGGCCGGCGGCAAGGGGCGGGTGCTCACCATCCCCTCCAGCGGGGTCAGCCATATCCAGCTCAACCAGACCGATCCCGTGACCGAGGTGGACGGGGAGCGCTCGAGCCTCAAGGCGCCGCATCCCTGCCTCACCAATCCCGCCGTCCGCGCGGCGGTCTCCCTGCTGGTGGACCGCCAGAACATCCAGGACCATCTCGTCGGCCGCACCGGGCAAATCGCGGTGAACTTCCTCAACTCGCCCGAGCGGTTCCGGTCGACCAACACCACCTGGGAATTCAATCCGGAGAAGGCCAGCGCGCTGCTGGACGGCGCCGGCTGGACACGCGGCGGGGACGGGATCCGGGCCAAGGACGGCAAGCGGCTGCGACTCGTGTTCCAGGCCACCGCCAACACCACCGTGCAGAAGCTCCAGGCGGTGGTGAAGCAGACGGCGGCGCGCGCGGGCATCGAGATCGAGATCAAGGCCGTCCCCGCCCAGGTCTACTTCTCCGCCGACATGTCGAACCCGGACGCCTACCCGCGCTTCCTCGCGGACCTGCAGACCTACACCACCTTCACCGGCCTCGACCCGCAGTTCTTCATGGCGCAGTTCATCACCTCCGAGATCCCCACCAAGGAGAACAAGTGGACGGGGCGAAACATCACGCGCTGGCGGAATCCCGAGTACGACCGCACCTGGGCCGCCGCCGAGCACGAGATGGATCCCGTCAAGCGGACGGCGCTCTTCATCCGCATGAACGATCTCGTGGTGCAGAGCGGGGTCATCATCCCGGTCACGTGGCGGAACGTGATCCACGCCGCCGCCAACAATCTGGCCGGGGTGGATCCCAATAGCTGGGATTCGATCTTCGGGAGCATCGCCTACTGGTACCGGCCGAGCTGAGCCGCCTCCGGCGGCGTCCCGCGTTCACCGCCCGCCGCGGCTGACCCAGGGATTGCCCCGCACCCAGAAGCGCCAGGGCCGCCCCGCCCACTCCCCCGCGTAGTCGATGCCGACGCGCCGCCCTCGCGCGACGGCGCTCCGGGCGACCCGGCGGGGGCCCTCTTCCAGCCACACGTCCTCGCCCCGGAGATCGGCGCGATCGTGGGAGCGGGTGATCCCCAGCGCCACGCAGAGCCGCCCCGGTCCATTGGTGAGCTCGCGGTCCGTGCGGCCCGGCCGGCGCCGGCGCATGAGGGCCAGCCCCTCCACCGGCTCCAGCGCGCGGATCAGCACCGCGTGCGGCACGTCGGCGACGTTGGTCACCACGTTGAACTGGTGGTACATGCCGTAGACGAAGTACACGTAGGCGGTGCCGCCGGGCCCGTACATGGTCTCGGTGCGCCGCGTGCGCCGTCCATTCCACGCATGCGACGCGCGATCCTCGGGCGCGCGATACGCCTCCGTCTCCACGATGATGCCGGCCACGCGGGCGCCGCCGCGCGCCGGCACCACCAGGACCTTCCCCAGCAAGTCGCGCGCGACGGCGAGGACGTCCGCACGGGCGTAGAAGGCGAGCGGAAGTCGGCCCGCGGGCAGCGCTACTCCTCCACCAGCGCCACCACGCGCGCGGGGGCGGACTCCGTCTTCCACTTGGCGGGGAGCGCGATCACCCTCACCCGGGAGGGGATCTGGTCGAGATTGATGAGGTTCTCGATCTGGAAGACCACCCGCGGCAGGATCGTCCGGTGCACGCGCATCCCGCTGCCGAGGATCTCGTCCGCACGGCCGTAGTCGGCGCCCTTCTCCTCCTGGGCGAAGTCGTAGCCCAGCACGGCCGGCCGCCGCGCCACCAGCCACTCGGCGGCGTCCTTCGTCAGGCAAGGCGAGTCGTCCCACCACGCGGGGTCCGTGGTCACGTGCCCCCGCGGCCAGTCGGTGCGGAGGAAGAGCATGCCGCCGGGCTCGATGCGGATGCCCTGGGCGGCCAGCGCGCGCTCCGCGCGGTCGAGGTCCTCGGGCGTGATGCGGGCCCGGGCGTGGCCCTTGAAGGTGAGGTCCATCACCACCGCCTCGCCCATCATGGACTCCAGCGGCAGGGCTTCCACGCTCGGCTGGTCGCGAAAGAAGTGATGGGGGGAGTCGATGTGAGTGCCCGCGTGCACGGTCATCTCGACCATATTGGACACGAAGCCCTTGTCCTCCCACCGCACGATGGGGCGGATCTTGAAGTAGGCCTCCTCCTTGGCAAAGGGGGTCGAGTCGCATTCCTCCACCGTCATGCTGAGGTCCACGAGGCGCATGGGGTCTCCTTCCTGACTTGGCGTCGGTTCCGCGATACTATACCGCCCTGACCACGAGCGCGCGCACGCGCGGGAGGCCGCCCATGGGCTACGGGGAAGTGCTCTACGAGGTGAAGGATCGCATCGCCACCGTCACGCTGCACCGCCCCGACAAGCTCAACGCGTGGACGGCGCAGATGGGGCGCGAGGTGCGCGCGGCCATGACCGAGGCGGGGCGCGACGAGGCAGTGCGCGTGATCGTGCTCACCGGCGCCGGGCGCGGCTTCTGCGCGGGCGCCGACATGGGGCTCCTGGCCGGGCTGGCCGGGGCGGGCGCGCCCACCGAGGACGCGGCGCAAGTCCTCCGCCGCGAGAACGGCGAGGCGGCGGCCGCCGCCGGCGGCGACACGCGGCCGGACTTCCGCGGGCCCTACGCCTACTTCCCCACCATCCCCAAGCCCATCATCGGCGCGCTCAACGGCGCCACCGCGGGACTGGGGCTGGTGGTCGCGCTCTACTGCGACCTCCGCCTCGCCAGCGACGCCGCCGTCTTCACCACCGCCTTCTCGCGCCGGGGCCTGGTGGCCGAGCACGGCATCTCCTGGATGCTGCCCCGGCTGGTGGGCTTGCCCCACGCGCTGGATCTCCTCCTTTCCGCGCGGAAGATCGACGCCGGGGAGGCGCTGCGCATGGGGCTCGTGTCCCAGGTCCTGCCCGGGGCCGACTTCGCCGCCGGCGTCGCCGCCTATGCGCGCGAGCTGGCCGACCTCGTCTCCCCGCGCTCGATGCAGGTGATCAAGCGCCAGCTCTGGGAGGCGCAATTCCAGGACCTCGCCGAGGCCACCGCGGTCGCGGAGACCGAGATGCGGCGCTCCTTCGGGAGCGAGGACTTCCGCGAGGGCGTGGCCCACTTCCTGGAGAAGCGCGCGCCGCGCTTCACCGGACGCTGATACCTTCACCCTGGACAACTAGGGCGCCGCCTACGGACGCCCGGGTGTGGCTCGAGCTGGACCCCCGGCAGATGGCGCCGATCGAGTAGACCGCGCGCGGACTTGACCCGAGGGCGCGGGGCGGACTACCCTCGTCCCGACCTCCAATCCGACACCCAGGAGCCCCAGCGTGAATCAGGCGGATCGCATCTCGGGCGTGCTCTCCCCCGTGGTCACCCCCTTCAAGGCCGACCTCAGCCCCGACCCCGAGCGCTTCGTGCGCCAGTGTCGCTGGCTCCTCTCGCAGAATGTGGGGCTCGCGGTATTCGGGACCAACTCGGAGGCGAACTCGCTGTCGGTGGACGAGAAGATCGAGCTGCTCGATCGTCTGGTCGCCGCCGGGCTCGACCCCGCGCGCATGATGCCGGGCACGGGCGCGTGCGCCCTCACGGATACGGTGCGTCTCACCGGGCACGCGGTCAAGGCGGGCTGCGGCGGCGTGCTCATGCTGCCGCCCTTCTACTACAAGGGCGTGAGCGACGATGGACTCTTCCGGAGCTTCGCGGAGGTGATCGAGCGGGTGGCCGACGTGCGGCTGCGCGTGTACGTCTATCACATCCCGCCGGTGTCCCAGGTGCCGATCACGCTGCCCCTCATCGAGCGATTGCTCAAGGCCTATCCGGGGACGGTGGCGGGTGTGAAGGACTCCTCCGGCGACTGGGGCAATACCAAGGCCATGCTGGACGCCTTCGCCGCCTCCGGCTTCGACGTCTTCGCGGGGAGCGAGACCTTCCTCCTCGCCAACATGCGGGGCGGCGGCAAGGGCTGCATCAGCGCCACCGCCAACGTCAACCCGGGCCCCATCGCGCGGCTCTGCGCCTCCTGGACGGGCGCGGACGCGGACGCGCAGCAGGCGCGCCTGGACGAGATCCGCGGCGTCTTCCAGAAGTTCCCCATGATCCCCGCGCTGAAGGCGGCCATCGCGCACCACGGCGGCGACCCCGCGTGGGCCACCGTGCGGCCGCCTTTGGTGGACCTCGACCGTGAGCCCGCCGCCGCGCTCGTCGCCGAGCTCGACCGTCGCGGCTTCACCATGCCCGGACTCAAGGCCTAGCCCGAGGGGTCACGGTCACCGAGAAATGCCCGTCGCGGGGATCTACCACACCGGTCTCAGCGTCAGCGATCTCGACCGGTCCATCGCGTTCTACCGCGATCTGCTCGGGCTCGAGCTGGTCGCCCAGTGGGACAGCAGCCAGCCCTACCTCCGCACCGTGGTCGGGTTTCCCGACGGCGAGCTGCGCATCGCCCTCCTCCGCCTGCCTGGTGAGGCGGGCGCCGCCGGGCATCACCTCGAGCTTCTCGAGTACCGCGTGCCCCGCGGGGCGCGGGGCGACCCGCGCACCTGCAATCCCGGCAACGTGCACGTGGCCTTCCGCGTGGAGGACCTCGACGCGACCTACCACGAGCTCCGGGCCAAGGGCGTACGCTTCAAGTCGGCGCCGGTGGAGGTCACGCATGGCCGCAACCGCGGCGCCAAGGCCGTCTACCTGCTGGACCCCGACGACATCACGCTCGAGATGATGCAGCCGCCCGCGCGCGCATGACGAGCCTCGATCTCTTTCGTCTGGACGGCCAGGTGGCGGTGGTGGTGGGCGGCGCCGGCGGGCTCGGCGCCGCCATCGCGCGCGGGCTGGCGGAGGCGGGGGCGCCGGTGGCCGTCGCCGACGCCAATGCCGCCGGGGCGAAGACGGTCGCCGACGGGATCGTCGCCGCAGGGGGGCGCGCGCAGGCGGTGACGGTGGACGTGACCGACGCCGCCAGCGTGGGGGGCATGGCGGAGGAGGTGGAGTCGCGCCTCGGCCCCATCGAGATCCTCATGAATAGCGCGGGGATCACGCACCGGAGCCCCGCGACGGAGTTCCCCGAGGCGCAGTGGCACCGGGTCATCGCGGTGAACCTGACCGGCGTCTACCTGGCCAGCCAGGCCGTCGGACGCCTCATGGTGGCGCGCCGCCGGGGCCGCATCATCAATATCGCGTCGATCGCCGGGGAGATCGGGCTCTCCGGCACCATCGCCTACTCGGCGAGCAAAGGCGGCGTCGTCCAGCTCACGCGCGCCCTCGCGGTGGAGTGGGCCCCGCACAATGTCCGCGTCAATGCCATCGCGCCGTCCTGGTTCAGCACCGATATCGGCGATCTCATCCACCGCGAGCCCGAGTACGAGAGGCGCGCCATGCAGCGCGTGCCGGCGGGCCGGATGGGCCGGCCCGACGAGCTCGTGGGCGCGGCGCTCTATCTGGCCTCGGAGGCCTCCAGCATGGTGACCGGCCACATCCTCGCCGTCGACGGCGGGACCCTCGCGTCGTAGCCGAAGAGGACGGGGTCCACGTCGGGCTAACCCTTGAGGCCGCCCGCGCCCCATCCGGCGACGAGATAGCGCTGGATGGCCACGAAGAAGATGAGCGCGGGGAGGGTCACCATGACGCCGGCGGCCATGATCAGCCCCCAGTCCACCACCGCCATGTGGAAGAACTCGTTGATTCCGATGGCGAGGGTCTTGAGCTCGTCCTTGCCGATGAGCACGAGGGCGAAGAGGAAGTCGTTCCAGGCCACGATGAAGGTGAAGATCGCAGTGGCGATGATCCCGGGGAGCGCGAGCGGCATCACGATGTAGGCGAGGGCCTGGGCGCGGTTGGCCCCGTCGATGAGGGCGGCGTGCTCGAGCTCGATGGGAATGGACTGGAAGAACGCGCGGAGGATCCAGAGCGCATACGGCAGCGAGAAGGAGATGTACGTCAGCGCGAGCCCGAGGAGCGAGTTCGTCAGGCCGAGCTCGCGGGCGAACAGGAAGAGGGGGACCAGCATGATGATCGGGGGGAACATGTAGGCGAGGAGGGTGAGCCGCGCCACCAAGGTCCGGCCCGGGAAGGCGTAGCGGGTCAGGCTGTAGGCGCCGATCACGCCGGCGGCGATGACGAGGACGGTGGTGACCGCGGCCACGATCACGGTGTTCTGGAAATACGTCCAGAAGCTCGTCTCGTAGAAGAGCTTGCGGTAGGCGCGGAGCTCCCACTCATGCGGCACGAACGTCGGCGGCGAGGCGAGCAGCTCGTGGCTGACCTTGAACGAGGAGACCACCATCCAGTAGAGCGGAAACGCGCAGAAGACGAAGAGGCCGAGGCGAAGTCCCCAGGCCGCGGCGGTGGACAGGGGGCGGCCGCGCCTCCGCCCAGAGGTCCTAGCCATTGCTCTCCTCCGATTCGGGCGGAAACGCCACGAAGTAGATCGTCACCACCATGAGGAGGAGCGCCAGCATGATGTTCGAGAGGGAGGCGCCCATCCCCGCCTGGTAATAGGTGAACGACCGCTGATAGGTGAAGACGGGGAGGGTCCGGATCGCCTCGCCCGCTCCCCCGCCGAAGCCCAGCAGCCAGGGCACGTCGAACTTGGTGAACATCCAGATGCCGCGCAGGAGCAGGACGATCAGGAGCACGTTCCGGAGCTGCGGCAGCGTGACGTGGAGGAACTGCCGGACGGCCGAGGCCCCGTCCACGCGGGCGGCGTCGTAGAGCTCCGGCGGAATGGTCTGCAGCCGTGCGAGCACGTTGACGAGCACGAAGGGGAAGAAGGTCCACACCGAGAGGATGATCAGCACCCACATGATCGTCCCGTGGGCGAGCCACGCCTCCGGCATCCCCGGGATCGCGAGCGCGCCCAGGACGTACGGCACCACCCCGTAGAGGTCGTTCATGAGCCAGCGCCAGACGAAGACGGCGATGACGGTGGGGATCATGTACGGGAAGAGGGCCACCCCCCGGAGGAAGTCGCAGCCGGGGAACCGCTGGTGCAGGATGAGGGCGCCGGCGACGCCGGCGACGATCTGCAGCGCCGTGCTCGAGACCGCGTACACGGTGGCGAGATAGACGCTCCGCCAGAAATCGGGATCGGCGAGGATCTGGACGTAGTTGTCGAGCCCGACCCAGGTGCTGGTGGCGCGGAGCGAATGCTTCGCGAAGAAGCCGAGCCACACGTTGTAGGCGACGGGGAAGATCGTGAACGCGAGGACGAGCGCGGCGGAGGGCAGGAACAGGCCCAGCCCGATGAGGGCCTGGCGCCGGTGGCGCGACGCGCGGCCCGGGGCCAGGAGGAGGGTTTCAGCCTGGACGGTCATGGACGAGCGCGCAAGCGCCGGGGCCCCCGCTCGGAGAGGACCCCGGCGCCCACCTTCACGCTCCGCTCCCTACTTGGCCTTGCCGATGATGTCGCGGTTGATCTTGTCGGTGGCTTCCTTGGCGGCCGCGCGCGGGTCCTTCCCTCGCTCCACCACCGCCATCGCCATGTCGGCCAGGATCGGCGCCGCCGCGACGTCGCCGATCCAGGGGATCAGCTTGTCCTGGGGATTGCACACGAGTAGCGGGTGCGCCCGTCCCGACTCCACCCACTTGACCTGCGCGTCGAGCCACGGCTTCCAGCGCTTGCGCTCGGGATGCCCCGTGTACGAGGAGTCCTGGAAGTCGGCCTTGAAGATCGAGAGGATGTGAAGGGGCACCGAGTCGCAGTACCGGCGGTAGTTCTCGGCCTTGAAGAAGAACTTGAGGAACTCCTTCGTGGCGGCCTTCTCGTCGGCCGGGGCATCCTTGTAGATCACCCACGGCTCGTTGTCGAACTGCGTGAGCGGCGCCTTGCCCATGGGTCCGATGGTCTTCGGCCAGACCTGGAAGACGTCGGGATTCCGCTTGTCGGGCGGCGCGTACTGGTCGATGTAGCCCGCGGTCCGGCCCCACACCATCGCCTGTGCCGTCTTCCCCGTCGCCCACGCGGAGAGCGTCTCGAGGTAGTCGTGCGAGGCCCAGCCGGGCGGCAGGAAGGGCTTGAGCTTCTTCCAGAACTCGAGCATCCCGAGCACCTGCGGGCTCTCCAGCGCCGGGTTGCCCTTGGCGTCGAAGAGGCTCCCGCCATTGGACGCCGTCCACATGTAGACGTCCTCGTTGACGAAGAACGGGATGCCGGCGAGGGCGAGGCCGTAGTGCTGCGGCGCCTTGGTGAGCTTCGGCAGGTCGCGGAGCCAGTCGTCCCAGGTCTTCCACGTGCGCGGGTCGACGCCCGCGGCCTGCGCGTAGTCGCCGCGGCCGCCCAGAAACTCTGCGCCCCAGGCGTGGGTGATCCCCCAGTACTTGCCGTCCGGGTACTTGAGCCACTGGAGCACGGACGGGAAGATCTTGTCCTCGCCGATCGCCTTGATGACGTCGTCCACCGGCTCGATGAGTCCCTTTTCCTTGAAGGACGTGACGACGTAGGTCTGGGTGTGCGAGGCGCTCGGCGGGCTCTTCGCCGCCATCGCCGCCTGGAGCTTCCGGTCCATGTCGCCCCAGCCCATGCCCTCGGCGCGGACCTCGATGTCCTTGTGGAGCTTCTGGAAGTCCTCGACGATGGCCTTCATCGCCGCGCGCGTGGCGGGATTGGGCTCGGTATCCCACATCGTGACGGCGACCTTCTTCTGCGCGCCGGCCGGGCGCGCGCTCCCCACCAGCGCGGCGCCCGCGGCGCCGCCGCCGAGCCGGGCCAGGAAGGCGCGGCGGCTCAGGGCGCCCTCGGCGCGCTCCTTGACCAGCCGCTGGAGATCCGGAACGCTCTCCCAACGCTTCATGGTGTCGCTCCTTTCACGGATGACCCCGAGGGGGCGCCGAGCTTCGGAATCACGTCGGCGGCCACCTTCTCGAGGATCGGGAACTGCTCGGGAGCCGGCTGGTCGATGATGAACTCGTGGACGCCGACCTCGGCGTAGCGCCCGATGACGTCCTCGAAGGCATTCACGCTCGCCCACGGGTCGGGGAGGCCCTGCTCCGCCATCTTGCTCGCCCAGCCGTAGAACGAGCGCGAGATCGTCCCCGGGTCTCGTCCGAGCGCCGCGCAGTGCGCGTCGAGGATCTGATTGCGCTCACGCATCTCCGCGACCGTCCCGAAGGAGTTCCACCGGTCCGCGAACTCGGCGCAGATCCGCAGCATGCGCGTCTGGTGTGCGCCGAGGGTCAGCGGCGGCCGGGGAGTCTGGAGGGAACGCGGGCGAAGGTGGGCGTCCTTCAACCGGTAGTGCCGGCCGGTGAAGGTCGCCGATCCGTGGCGCAGCAGCGTGTCCACGATGCGCACCGCCTCGTGGAACCGGCCCACCAGCTCGCCGGGCGGGGGAAAGTCGATGCCGAACTGCGCGTGCTCGGGAACGAACCAGCCGGCCCCGAGTCCCAGCTCGAGACGTCCGTTGGAGACATGATCGACGGTCATGGCCTGATGCGCGAGCAGGGCGGGGTGGCGGAAGTTGTTGCAGCTCACCAGCACGCCGACCCGGATGCGCTCGGTCCGCGCGGCGAGGGCGGCGAGGAGCGTCCACCCCTCGTAGAAGGGGCCGCTCGGGCGGCTCGGCTGGTTGAAGTGGTCGCAGTCCCAGACGCTGTCGAAGCCGAGACGCTCGAAGTACTGCCAGCGCTCGACGAGCGTCGGCCAGGGCAGGTTCTGGTCGGTGCAGAGTCCGAAGCGCATCGGGCGCGGGGTCGTGGGCATCTCGATCCTCACCTGGCGCGACGAAGGACGTGGCGCCACGATTCGAGCCGTCGAGGGCGCCCGATTATCGAAGATCGGCGCGAGGCTGTCAAGGACGGCCCGACCGAGCGGCGCGTGGGCGCGCTACAATGCCGCCGCATGGCGCGTCCGCTCGACGGCCTCACCGCGCTGGACCTGGCCACCTTCGTGGCCGCGCCCTTCTGCTGCACGCTGCTGGGCGAGTTCGGCGCCGAGGTGATCAAGGTGGAGCAGCCGGGCCTTGGCGACGATCTCCGCCGCCTGGGCCGCGCCTCCGCCGACGGGCCCTCCTACCTCTGGCTGGTCGAGGCGCGGAACAAGAAGTCCATCACCTGCAACCTGCGCACCGCCGAGGGCCAGGCCCTCATCAAGCGCCTCGTCGCCTCCACCGACGTCGTCGCCGAGAACTTCCGGCCCGGCACGCTCGAGCGCTGGCATCTCGGCTGGGAGGATCTGCGCGCGGTGAACCGCGGTGTCGTCATGGTGCGCATCTCCGCCTTCGGGCAGACGGGACCGTACCGGGAGCGCCCCGGCTTCGGGCGCATCGCCGCGGCGGTGAGCGGAGCCAGCTACATCTCGGGCGACCCCGATCGCCCGCCCGTCACGCCCGGCACGCCCACCATTCCCGACTACCTGGCCGGCGTGATGGGCGCCTTCGGGGCTCTCGCCGCCATCCAGCACCGTCATCGCACCGGCGAGGGGCAGGTGGTGGACGTGGCCCTCTACGAACCCCTGCTCCGGATGCTGGACGAGCTGCTCCCCGCCTATGGGGGGGAGGGGCACGTGCGCGAGCGCATCGGGTCGGGGACCGAGTACGTGGTGCCCCACAATCACTACCGGACGCGCGATGGGCGCTGGATTGCCATCGCGTGCACGAATGACCGGATGTTCGAGCGTCTGGTCACCGGCGCCATGAAACGGCCGGAGCTCCTCGCCGACTTCGGGTCGGTCGCCGCCCGGTTGAGGCGCCGCGGGGAGGTCGATGACCTCGTCCAGGCCTGGGTGGCCGGGCAAGACGCCGCCGAGGCGCTCGGCCTCCTCGAGCGCGCCGAGGTGCCCGGCTCTCCCGTCAACAGCGTGCGCGATCTCTTCGAGGACGCGCACATGCAGGCCCGCGAGAATATCCTGAGCGCGACCAGCCCGCTGGGCACGCTGATCCGCATGGCGGGCATCGTCCCCAAGCTGAGCCTGACGCCGGGCGGCGTCGACGCGCTGGGGCCGCAGGAGCCGGGCGCCCACAACGAGGAGATCTACCGCGGGCGGCTCGGCCTCGGCCGCGACGAATTCGCGGGGCTGCGCGCCCGCGGCGTGATCTGAGCGCGCGCGCCAAGCCGCGCCGGGCTTGACGCCCTCCCGTCCAGGCCCTACGCTCGCCCTGGCGCCCGCGGCTGCGCGGGCGCCCGATCTCAGCGATTCCGCCAGGGAGGCGCCCCGTGCTCGATTTGATGATCACGAACGCACGCATCATCGACGGTCTCGGCACGCCCGCGCGGGACGGCAGCCTCGGCGTCAAGGATGGCCGCATCGCCGCGCTCTCCGCCGACCGCGGCGGCGCCGACCTGGGCCCCGCGCGCGAGACGGTGGACGCCGGCGGGCGCACCCTCGCCCCGGGTATCGTGGACATCCATACCCACTACGACGCCCAGCTCACCTGGGATCCCTTCGCGACGCCCTCGTCGTCACTGGGCGTCACCACGGTGGTGATCGGCAACTGCGGCTTCACCATCGCCCCCTGCCGGCCGCAGCACCGCGACATCATCGTGCGCAACCTGACCCACGTGGAAGGTATGTCGCTGGAGGCGCTCCGCGCGGGCATCAACTGGGACTTCGAGACCTACCCCGACTATCTCGCGTCCCTCGAGCGCCGGGGCATGGTGCCCAACGTGGCCTCCTTCGTGGGCCACTCCTCGGTGCGCACCTGGGTGCTCGGCGACGAGGCCAGCACGCGCGCCGCCACCGCGGCGGAGGTGGCGGAGATGCGCCGTCTCGTGCTCGAGGCGATGCGGGCGGGCGCCATCGGCTTCGCCACCTCCACGCTCGAGCAGCACAACGGTGAGAACGGCATCCCCATGCCGTCACGGCTCGCCGACGAGCGGGAGATGCTCGCGCTGACCGGCGCGCTGGGAGAGGCGGGCCGCGGCGTGTTCATGCTCACCAAGGGCATGACCTCCACCATCCCCTGGCTGGAGAAGATCTCCGCGGAGAGCGGCCGGCCGGTGATGATCGCGGCGATGTTCGTGGACCCCGGCGATCCCACCCGGGTCTTCCGGGAGCTCGGCGAGATCGGGCAGGCGCGGGCGCGCGGGCGCGAGCTGTGGGCGCAGGTGGGCTGCTTCCCGCTCGGCATGGAGTTCACCCTGCGCCACCCCTACCCGCTGGAGGCCTTCCTCGCCTGGCGGCCCGCCATCGTGGCCGACACCGAGGCGCGCTACCGCGCCGCGCTCGCCGATCCGTCGTTCCGCGCCGGGCTCAAGAAGGAGATCTCGCAGCCCGGAGTGCCGAACCGCTTCAGCGACAAGAACTGGGACCACCTCAGCATCATGGAGGTGACGCGCCCCGAGCACCGGGGGCTGGTGGGGCGGACCATCGGCGACCTCGCGCGCGAGCGCGGCGTGCACCCGTGGGACTGCTTCCTCGACTTCGGGCTGGACGGCGAGCTCGACGCCATGTTCGAGTGCCGCCTCTTCAACATCGACGAGGAGGAGGTGAAGCGGCTGCTGCAGCACCCGCACGCGGCGGTGGCGCTGTCCGACGCGGGCGCGCACCTCTCCTTCCTCTGCGACGCCGGCTTCGGGCTGCACCTCTTCGGGCACTGGGCGCGCGAGCGCGGCGACCTCACCCTGGAGGACGCGGTGCGCGCGGTGACGAGCACGGTGGCGGACGCCTATCGCATTCCGGGCCGCGGCCGGCTGGCCGCGGGTGCGTGGGCGGATCTCCTCCTCTTCGATCCGAAGACGGTGGGGCGCGGCGAGAAGCGCCGGGTCAACGACCTCCCCACGGGGGCGAGCCGCCTGGACACGCCGGCGGTGGGTGTGCACGGCGTCTGGGTGAACGGCGTGCGGACGGTGGACGAGCGGGGGGCGATCATCCCGGATTGCGGCCGGCCCGGCCGCCTGCTGCGCGAGTTCTCGGCCTGACGTCGCCGGGCCGCCTGGTGCCGAAATAGGACCGCTTCAGAGCGTCAGCGCTGTTGGCGAGGAGACTCCTTCAGGAGCCAGTCGATGATCGCGGACGGTTCATCCGTATCGCGCTCTGGACGGGGCGCTTGACGGGCGGCACCGCTCTCCGGCGCAGGCCTGACCGGGACAGGGGACGTCGCCTCTGCGCGCTCCGCGGTCGCCGGCGGCAGGGTCCTGACCCTCGCTGACGCTGGCGGGGGCGTCACCTGGACACGAGGCGTGCCCTGTGCGGTCTCCGGGGTCGCGGGTGAGCGGGGTCCTGGTCGCCGGTGGCGCCGGCACGGCCGGCGTGGCTCGGGACGTCACCGGAGCCCCCTCCGGGGTCACGGGCGGCGTGCTCTTGACAACCGGTTGCGGCGGAGGAATCGGTTCGGTGCGCGGGAGCGGCGGTGGGACCGGCGGGCTGACGACGACCTCCGCCGGTCGCTCGACTGCCGCCGGCTCGGGTGCTCTCGGCGCCGGGGCGGGCGGGGACTGGCGAGCCGGAACGGGTTGAATCACGGTCGTCACCGGCGGCGGGGCGGTCGCACGGTACCGGGTGACCCAGGCGCCGAGCGCGACTACCGCCACCACCAGGGCGCCGATGCCCACCGTCCGCCACGGCACCCGCGGCCACACGGCGCGCGCAGGGCGCGGGACCGTGGAGACCGGCTGCTCCGTCACCCGATAGAACTCCACCCACAGCGCGTTGGCCACGGAACCCATGTCAGGCGATCCCGGCTCCGGCAACCTGCTGTCCAGGGCCTGCATCACGAGCTCTCGGACTGCCTCGGGCACCTCGCCTCCGAGCTTTCGCTCGGGGTGCGCACCGGAGCCTTCGCTCCGGGACGGCACCGCGCCAGTGAGCATGTGCATCAGGAGAAGGCCCAGGGCCTGCATGTCCGCCCGCTCGGTCAGCCCTTCCGGACGGGGACCCGCCCGTCCGAGGCGCGCGACCTCGAATCCCGTGAGCTTGACGGTGTCGTCGGCTCCGACCAGCACATGCTCGGCGGCGAGCGCGCCGTGGACGAGCACGAGATGGTGGGCGGCCTGGAGGCCGTCGGCGATCTCGAAGGCCAGTCGCAGCGCCCGCTCGACGGGCAGCGCTCCCTCCTGGCCGATCACATCCGCCAGGCTTCGCCCGTCGAGGGGCTCCAGCACCAGGAAAGGCCGGCCGGCCGCCGCGCGGTCGCAGTCGTGCACGATGGCCACGTTGGGTCGGATCCGGGCGACGGTGCTCGTGACCGACAGCTCGTCCCGGAGGCGGCGGAGCCCATCGTCATTGAGCGCGATGCCGACGGGCAGGAGCTTGAGGGTCACCTCCGCTCCCGTCTCCCCGTCCTGCGCGATGTACAGAGTGCCCGAGGGCCCCGCGGCCAGCCGCCGCGACACCTGATACCGCGCGTTGATCGCCTGGCCGATCCAGGGATCCCTCTGGACGTCGGCGCGGAACGGGGATCCCGGGTCTACCCCCGGGGTCGCGATCGGCTTCGCGCGCTCCGTCATCCCTTTCCAATCCTCCTGCGCGATATCGCGGGGCTCTAGGCTAGCACGACCGCGGCCGTCCAGATGGCCGAACTCTTGCGCCTGGGTGAACGGCGTGCGGACGGTGGACGAGCGGGGGGGCGATCATCCCGGATTGCGGCCGGCCCGGCCGCGGGCTCCGCGAGTTCTCGGCCTGGCGTCGCCCCGCGCACCGCGGGTGCGCCTGGGCCCCGTCGCCATCCTCCTCACCGCGGTGGTGGGGGTGGGGGTAAATCGGCCCCGGTTTCTTTGGACACCGGTTTGACTAATCATCATGGTGACCAAGGAGGCCGACATGGGGAAGAAGGCGCGGAAGCCCGCAGTACATCGCCGACGCCTGGATCAACGAGGTGAAGTGGCTCGGGATGACCATCTCGCCGTCGTACGTCGGCGAGCCGGAGTGCAACGGTGTGGCGGAACGCTTCATGCGGACGCTGAAGGAGCAGTGCCTCTACCTGCATCGCTTCACGTCGCTGACCGACGCGCGCGCGCTCATCGGCGCGTTCATCGCCCGCTACAACGCCGAGTGGCTCATCGAGCGGCTCGGCCATCGCACCCCTTCGGCCGCGCGGGCCGCGGCGCTGGCGGCGTGACCATGGTCACCCTCGACACGCGATCGCCCAGGGGCGCCACGATCGACGATCGTCGCCGGAGCCATACCGATACCGTGACATCCCCCTCTGGTGTCCAAGAAACCGGGTGCGGTACACTTCAGCGAAGTGACACTTCCATGGCCTTGTCGGCGTTCATCGACTCGGCCTGCCTCTCGCTGCGTTCTCCTGGGATTTCCTGATCTGCTCCAGTACTGGGTCCTGCGCCATCGCGCACTTGGCCATCAGATCTGGCAGCGGGCACGCCCCCGGCATGAATTGCTCCCCGGCGCGCCGGGCACGCTCAGTCGCCTGCCGGGCCTCAGTCTGACGGGCGGCGTCGGCCTCTTCGTCCTTACGCACGCGCTCGGCCTCTTCGGCCTTACGCGCGCGCTCGAGCTCTTCGGCCTTACGCACGCGCTCGGCCTCCTGACGCGCCCTGCTCTTCTCCTTGGCCGCCTGGGCGGCTGCCTCCTGAGCCTGGGCCTCCGCCTGCTGCCGCGTTGCCTCCTCCGCCGCCCGGCGCTGGTGCTCGCGCTCTGCCGTCTCTTTGGCCTGGCGCCTGAGTTCGTACTCGCGCTGGGCTTCGTAGCAGGCGAGATGACGTTCTATGTCGATCCGCTGGGCATGCGACGGCCGCACCGAGTTTGACCCGCTGCCGGTGGCCAAACAGCGCGTCAGGGAGAACTCGTCGGCGCCGGCAGGGACCACGAGCACGACGGCGGCCAGCCAGACTCCGAGGAGCGACGTGTACACCCAGCCGCGACTCATCGCACTCCCCCATCGCTTCGCACTACTTGAATAGGTCGTAGGAGGCGGAGATCATCCGGGACATCCGCGGACACCTTCAGATCGCGGTGGCGGAGGTCGGACATCAGGAGCGCGTCCGGATTGTTAGGCTCGTGTCTGCCGGGCGGGGGTTCAATAGCATCCATTCGTCATGCGGCATCATGGATTCCTGAAGGGCCACATCGCTCACACCGTCCTGTTGGTGGGCGTCACCGTGGTTGCTGTCGCAGTTTAATACATCGGCCCAGCGCGCGCCAACGATTCGTACACAAATTCATCGCCAAGGCTGTGTGAGTCCTGATACTCGTCCCTCTCGGCATCTTGCTCCTACCTGAGACGCGCTGCCGAGAGCGCACGCCTCGAAGCATCTCGCGGTACGAACCGGGATTGCATAATTTGTGACGTTCTTTGCACAGTTAGGCTAAGCGCTTGCAGATAGCCGACTGCCGGCTATTTCCCGTGATCGGGTACGCAGGGTGTTCGGTAGAGTGTGGAAAGGTGCCGAAGTAAACATTAGCACCCTCCGGCAGCGGTCGCCCCGCCCTCTGGGACTCGGACGCCAGGCGCCGATGGCACAGGCAGGAGACCGGTAGGGATGAATCCCAGCTCGACGCCGATCGGCCCCTCCGACAGCGGCCACCAGGGCGCGCGGTCGGTGGCCTGCCCCAGGTCGAGGACGTCGTGGCCCAGCAGCGAGAGCAGGGCGGTGACGAACGCGCGGGGGAAGGACACTCTGGCCAGTCGCATCAGCCCAGCCGCGATCGGGGGAGACACCGCGACCGCAAACAAGACGGAGTGCCCGAGCAGGCGGCTGGCACTCCATCCCGCGAGGAGGCCGAGCTGGGCGACGATGTCAGGGAGATAGGCCAGCGCGACCACGGCCGGTAGCCAGAGCGCCGATACGGCCTCAGTGCCCGGCGGCCCCGTGCGCCCCCGCGCGGAGGGCTTGGTGGACACCCCGATCGCGAGGCGGACGAAGGCGTGCCCGAGCACCGGCATCAGGCCCCCCTCGGCTCAGGGCCCGCCAAGACCCGCAGGACATCACGCGATCGGCGCAGTATGATGCCCCATGCTGCCCCAGCCGCTTCCCTATCGGTAATGACCACCGAGCCGTTGTTTCTCCTCCTGCTGATCGGCGCTGCGGTCTGGGTTGCCCGCGCGTGGACGATGGATTATCGCGCCGCGCTCGCAGGCCAACCGAATGCGAGCGCCCTTCCCGGAGCCACGCCGGCCTCGGCGCGCGCAGTCGCGATCGCCTCGCTCGGCGCCCTCGTCATCCTCGCTGCGGAAACCGGCGGAGAGTATGGGCTCGGTCTCAGCGCGGAGCAGTCGAAGGTGACCGCATTGTTCGGTCTGTACTCTATCCTCGGCGCGCCGGTGATCGAGGAGGTCATCTTTCGCGGGTATCTGGTCATCGAGCATCGAGGGCGCGCGGCGCTGTGGGCCGGCGTGGTGGGCATCTCATTGCTGTTCGCCCTGCTGCATCCTTTCCTGTGGGAGTGGAAGGGTGAAGGTCTGGCCGTCCACTTGGGCGCCAAGGCCTGGTTCAGCACCGCCGTCATCTTCGCCGTGTCGCTGTGGTTCTACACGGTGCGGTTCTCCGGGCTGAATCCGCAGCGGTCGTTGCTGCCCTGCTTCGTCGCGCACGCCGCGAAGAATCTAGGCGTCCTCGCGATCAAGTACGCTCAGGGCTTCGTGGCAGGCTGGTGGTAACGGCTTCTATCGATGCCATCACTCAGCTGGCATCTCGGTCGGCTTCAGACGATGTCGGCCGGCGAGCTCGCGTGGCGAGCGGCCGGCCGGTTGCGCGACGCCGAGCGGTGGGGCGCCTGGCCCTGAGGCTGGAGCCGAGGCCTCGAGCCGCTGATCTTGCCGACGCTGCCGCCCGCACTTAATCGGACCCGGTTTCTTTGGACACCGGTTTGACTAATCATGATGGTGACCAAGGAGGCCGACATGGGGAAGAAGGCGCGGAAGCCGACGACAGCGCCGGCGGAGGAGTCGGGGGCCGCGGGGGCGTGGAGCTCCCGGAGCGGTGGAGCGTCCAGCGGAAGACCGAGCTGGTGCTGCGGCTGCTCCGCGGCGAGCCGCTCGACGCGGTCTCGCGCGAGAGCCAGGTCCCCGCCCACGAGCTCGAGGGCTGGAAGCGCGTCTTCCTGGAGACCAGGCACGCGGGGGCTGAAGAGACGGAGCCGAGCCCGAGGAGCGCGAGCTGACCCTGGCCCGGGCGAAGATCGGGGAGTTGATGATGCGGCTCGAGCTGGCCGAGCACCTCATCGAAAAAAGGGGGCTCACGGACGAGTGGAAGAAGCTCACGGCGATGAGGGCGCGCGTGAGTCCGAGCACGCGGCCGGCGCTATCCGCTCACGATGATCTGCCAGGTGTGGCGGGTGGCGCGCTCGAGCGTCTACGCGACGGCCCGCGCCCCGGCGGCCGCGCCGGTCGGCCGGGCAAGCGCGGGCCGAAGACGCGGTCAGCGACGCCGACGCTGGTCGCGGCGATCCGCGCCGGTCCTGGCGAGCACGCCGTTCCACGGCGAGGGCTATCGGAAGGTCCGGGCGCGCCTGGCCCACCGCGGCCTGGCCGTCAGCGGCAAGCGCGTCCTGCGCCTGATGCGCCAGCACCAGCTCCTGGCGCCGCGGCGGCTGGGCCCCCCGAACGGGGACCCCGCGCACGCCGGCACGATCATCACGACGCGGCCCGACGTGATGTGGGGCACCGACGCGACGCGGTTCTACACCGAGGCGGACGGCTGGTGCTGGTTCTTCGGCGCCATCGATCACTACAGCGACGACCTCGTCGGCTGGCACGTCGCGAAGCTCGGCGATCGGTGGGCGGCCCTGGAGCCGATCCGCCAGGGCGTGCGCCACGCCTTCGGCCGGCTTCCGCAAGGACGTCGCCCGCGGGCTCGAGATCCGGTGCGACTGGGGCCCGCAGTACATCGCCGACGCCTGGATCAACGAGGTGAAGTGGCTGGGGATGACGATCTCGCCGTCGTACGTCGGCGAGCCGGAGTGCAACGGCGTGATCGAGCGCTTCATGCGGACGCTGAAGGAGCAGTGCCTCTACCTCCATCGGTTCCAGACGCTGGAGGAGGCGCGCGCGGCTCATCGCCGCGTTCATCGCCCGCTACAACGCCGAGTGGCTGATCGAGCGGCTCGGCCATCGGACCGCCGGCGGCCGCGCGGGCCGCGGCGCTGGCGGCGTGACGATGGTCACCCTCGACACGCGATCGCAGAGGGGCGCCAGGATCGACGATCGTCGCCGGGAGCCGATACCGTGACATCCCCCTCTGGTGTCCAAGAAACCGGGTGCGGTACAGGGGCGCTGTCCAGCGTCTACGGCATCGGCGTGGGGCACCTGGCCGACGGGAGCGTGGTGCCCATGGCCACCGCCATCGCCTCGGCGGGGCTGGCGGCCGTCGTGGCCTTCGCGCTCCTCCGCCGGCGCGGCTGAGCGGTCATGCCCGCTCCTCCTGGAGAGGGAGCGGGAAGCGAGCCGCCAAAGTAGTCGATCACGCGGTCGATGCGGCGCGCGGAATCTTTCTTGAAGACCCTCGTGGGGATCAGCATGATGGCCGATGCGTACTCAACTTCGGTGCCATCAGGACGGGTCGTGTTTCCGAGCGCTTGCGAAGCCCCGGTCACGCGCACCGTTTCGAAAGGGAACGCGGCGTTTCGCGCCGGAACGTCGCCTACTTGTCGATCCCGTATTCCTTCAGCTTGCGCCAGAGCGTGGTGCGGCCGATGCCGAGGGCCTCGGCGGCGCCGGAATGGTTGCGGCCGAAGCGCTCGAGCGTCTGGAGGATCTGGACGCGCTCGGCTTCGGCCAGCGTGGTCTGCCGCGGCAGGGTCGGCGAGGGTCCGAGCTGGAGTCCCGCCGACACGTGGGGCGGCAGGTCCTCCGGCGTGATGGTGTCGCGGCGCGCGAGGATGGCGGCGCGCTCGATGGCGTTCTCCAGCTCGCGCACGTTGCCCGGCCACGGATAGCGGAGCAGGCGCTCGACGGCCTCGGGCGAGAGGCGCAGCGCGCGGCCGAGCTTTCGCGCCGCGCGCGCGAGGAAGTGCTCGGCCAGCGCCGGGATGTCCTCGCGGCGATCCCGCAGGGGCGGCAGCACCAGCTGGATCACGTTGAGCCGATAGAAGAGATCCTCGCGGAAGCTCCCCTGGCTGATGAGCGCGGCAAGGTCGCCGTGGGTGGCCGCGATCACCCGCACGTCGAAGGTGGCGGGCTGGGTCGCGCCGAGCCGCCGCACCTCGCCGCTCTGGAGGGCGCGGAGGAGCTTGACCTGGAGCGCGCCGGGCATCTCGGCGATCTCGTCCAGGAAAAGGGTGCCGCCGTGGGCCTCCTCGAAGAGGCCGAGCTTGTTCACGGTGGCCCCCGTGAAAGCGCCCCGCATGTAGCCAAAGAGCTCGGACTCGAGCAGGGTCTCGGGCACCGCGCCGCAATTCACGGCCACGAAGGGGCGCGCCGCGCGCGCGCTGGCGTGGTGCACGGCCTTGGCGATGACCTCCTTGCCCGTGCCGGACTCGCCCTGGATCAGCAGGGTGGCGTCGGTGGGGGCGACGCGCTCGACGAGCTCCAGCACCGCGTGCATGGCGGGCGACTGCGCGATGAGGCCGGCCAGGCCGTAGCGCTCGCGGAGCTGGGCGCGCAGGTTCTCGTTCTCGCGGCGCAGGGCGCGGCCGGCCAGCGCCTTGTCGATGCGGTGGTAGAGCTCGTCCGGCTCCTGGCCCTTCTCGAAGTAGTCCAGCGCCCCCAGGCGGATGGCCTCCTTGGCAGACTTCCACTCGGCATAGGCGGTGAGCAGGATCACCTCGGTCGCCGGGGCATGGGCCTTGGCCGCTCGCAGCACGTCCAGGCCGTCGCCATCCGGCATGCGGAGATCGGTGACGACGAGGTCGAAGACCTCCTCGGCGAGGCACTTGGTCGCGGCGGTGACGCCGTCGGCCTCCAGCACGCGGTGGCCGCGCTTGCGAAGGAGCAGCGCCAGCGTCGTCCGCGCCGAGGTCTCGTCATCCACGACCAGGAGGTGCGCCATGGTCACGCCGCTTCCAGCGGGAAGAGCATGGTCACGCGCGTCCCGCGGCCGGGCTTGGAGTCGATCTCGATCCGCCCGCCGTGCGCGGAGACGATGCGCTCGGCGATGGTGAGGCCGAGCCCGGTGCCGTTGGGCTTGCCCGAGTAGAACGGCTCGAAGAGCCGCGGCAGGCGCTCGGGGGCGATACCGGGTCCGGTGTCGCTGACCGCGAGGGCAACGTCGCCGTTCTGCCGGGCCACCTCGAGGGAGAGACGCCCGCGCCCGTCCATGGCTTCGACGCCGTTGAGGGCCACGTTCCAGAGCACCTGGGTGAGCTGATCGCGGTCGAAGGCGAAGCGCGGCACCGCCGGATCGATGGCCACCCGCACGTCCACGCGGGGGGCGCGGGAGTAGTCGTCGCGGACGAGCGCGCTCACGTGCTCGACCACCTCGCCGATATCGCCGAGGGCGCGCTGGGCGGTCTGGGGGCGCGCGAAGCGCAAGAAGTCGGAGAGGATACGGTTGAGCCGGCGCGCCTCGGTGCGGATGGCCCCCAGCGTGGCGGCGCGCTCGGCGGGGGTGAGCCCGCCCTCGGCGGTGAGGAGCGCGGTGGCATTGACGATGCCCGCGAGCGGGTTGCGGATCTCGTGGGCCATGCCGGCGGCCAGCTCGCCCGCGGTGGCGAGCCGTTCGGCCGCGCGCAAGCGCGCGTGGAGCCGCTCGCTCTCGCTGCGCGCGCGCTCGAGCACCATGATGATCACGGCGAAAGTCGAGAGGAAGTACAGCGTGATGAAGACCCCATGCACCGCCAGGTAGCCGGTCGAGCCCGCTTCCGCGCTGACGAAGTGCGCCGCCATGCGGTGGACGCCCCAGAGCGTGAGCAGGCCGGCCAGGAGCCGCTCCCCGCGGAACCCCGTGCTGCGGCCGCGCTGCGGCCAGAACAGCACGCCGGCCACGATCTGCGCCAGGCCGAGACCGACCCCCACGATCTGCTGCCCCTCGTCGCCGCGGCCCAGGATGGCGATGACCGCCAGCAGCACCGCGACCCCCGTGCCCATGAGGGCGTCCCGTGCGCTCAGCCGGTAGTCCCAGCGATGCGCGAAGGCCGCGGCCAGGGTCAAGCCCACCGCGGCGATGGGGGCGAGCTCGGTGACGAAGCTCGAGTGGTCGAGCTGCAACACCAGGACGTCCACCAGCTTGAGCCCCTTGGAGAGCGTGTAGGCGCCCCACGCCAGGAGGAGGTACTGGAAGAAGCGCACGCGGTGCGACGAGTAGAGGTACGCGAAGATCAGAAGCTGAATCGCGAAGGCCACCATCGATATGAATGTCAGCGCGAGCGAGACCGGCATGCACGATCCTCCCCTTGAACAAGTCTACTCTCGGGGCAAGTCGCGTGCCACGCGGAGACCATTGTGGAATCGCAACTTTTCGGAAGTTTTCGCCAGCGCGTGCGTTCCACTTCGAAACGGCGTTGCAGCATGGAACCGCCGTCTGATCCGACCCCTGATTCGACCCGGTGGTCACCCCACGGTTTCAGCGTGAACCGCGGGTTTCGGCGTGGAACCGGCGCCGGTCTCCTTCTCGGCGCGTTCTCAATGAATTCGCGCGGCTGGCATCTGGCACGCCGTCTGCTCTTCCACCCGGCGTGCAGTCAACACACTGACAGGAGGAAGAACACATGATGCGCACGATCGGACTCGCTCTCGCTCTCGTCACCCTGCTGATGGTCACCCCTGCGCCGGCCGCACCGCCCGACCAGGTGGACGCGCCCCGCAGCCAGGAAGTTCAGGCGGGCTGAACCGGTGACGCAGGCGGCGCGGGCGAGCGAGGAAGCGTCTCGCTCGCCCGCGCCGACCAGCACGCAAAGGAGACATAGGACGATGGGATGGCTGGACGCAAACGAGTACTTGCTGATGGAGATGGCCGGACGGGACCGGATCGATGACATCACGCGGACGGCTCAGCTGGTCACCACGACGGGCGACTCTCACGACGGCGCCGACGTCACCCCGCACGAGATGAGCAAGCGGGCGCCGCAGGTCGTGGGACGGGCGCGCTTCGCGGCGCGGTTGATGTGCTCCTTGCTGAGCCCG
>CAVYTA010000007.1:0-55000 GCA_963771355.1 uncultured Candidatus Rokubacteria bacterium
CGTGGTGGCGGTGATCGGCATCTTCGGCCTCGCCTGGCTGGGCGACAGCTTCATCGCGGCGAACCAGGCCGTGATCGTCCCGGCGATCAGCCACATGAGCGAGGCGGCGCCGTGGACGTTCGCCCTCGGCCTCTTCGGCGCGTCCGTCCTGCTCTACAGCCAGGCCGCGACCACCCGGGCCCTGATGCCGCTGGGGCTCGCGCTCGGCATCCCGCCCCAGTTCCTGATCGCGATGTTCCCGTCGGTCAACGGCTACTTCTTCATCCCGACCTACGGCTCCCTGATCGCGGCGATCAACTTCGACCTGTCCGGGACCACCAAGATCGGCAAGTACGTACTCAATCACTCGTTCATGATCCCGGGGCTCGTCGCGACGCCGTCGCGGTCTTCACCGGCCTCGTGCTCGCGAAGCTGATGTTCTAGGCGGACGTCGTCCGCATGACGGCCGTGATGGTCAAGCGCATCGGCCTGTTCGGCGGGCCGCTGCTGGGGCTGCTCTGCTATCACCTGCTGCCCCCCCGTTACTCGTCCGGGTCCAGGCGAGTGGGTCGAGTTCACGCCGGCGGGGCGCGCCACGCTCGCCATGATGGTCTGGATGGCGGGGTGGTGGCTCACCGAGGCGGTGGACATCGAGGCCACCGCGCTCCTGCCGATCGTGACCTTCCCGCTGCTGGGCATCGCGCCCCTCAGCAAGGTCCTGCCGCCCTACGCCGCGGACGTGATCTTCCTCTTCATGGGCGGCTTCATCATCGGGCTGGCCATCGAGCGCTGGGGCCTCGACCGGCGCATCGCCTTCTTCACCCTGCGCCTGGTCGGGGCGCGGCCGGGCGCCATCGTCGGCGGCTTCATGGCGGTCACCGCCTTCCTGAGCATGTGGGTCTCGAACACCGCGTGCGCGGCCATGATGGTGCCGATCGCCCTGAGCGTCATCGACCTCGTCTTGCGGACCCGTACCGGCGCCGGCCTGAAGGAGTCCGGGGGGATTCCCCAGGAGCGCGTGCCCGAGCGCAACTTCGCCACCGGCCTGCTGCTCTGCATCGCGTACGCGGCCTCGATCGGCGGGATCGCGACCATCATCGGCTCGCCCCCCAACGGCATCGCCGTGCGCTACATCCAGCAGACCTTCGACCGGGACGTGAGCTTCTTCGACTGGCTGCTGGTGGGCGGACCGTTCACGCTCCTGTTCCTGCCGGTCGCCTGGCTGCTGGTGACCCGCGTCCTGTTTCGCGCCGACATCGGCGAGATCGCGGGGGGCCGGCAGTACTTCGACGAGGAGTATCGCAAGCTCGGCCCCTTCACCCGGGGCGAGAAGGTCGTGCTGGCGGTGTTCGCGGTCACCGCCTTTCTCTGGATCTGCAGCCCCTCCTCAAGGGCCTCGTGGTCGCGGGCGCCAGGCCGCTGGCCGGGCTCTCCGATGCGGGCATCGCGATGCTGGCGGCGATGGCGCTGTTCCTGGTCCCGTGGATCGCGGCGACGGGCACCCGGGCGATGGACTGGGCCACGGCCAAGAAGCTGCCGTGGGGCGTCCTGATGCTCTTCGGCGGTGGGCTCACGCTCGCGACCGCCATCGAGGCCAACGGCGTGTCGGCGTTCATCGGGAACGCCAGCCGCGGCCTGGCCGGCCTGCCCCCGCTCGTGCTCCTGCTGGTCGATCACCACCATGACCGTGTTCCTGTCCGAGCTCACCTCGAACACCGCGCAGGTCTCGACCATGGTGCCGGTGCTCGCCGCCATGGCGCCGGCGCTCGGGATGAACCCCTACGTCCTGATCTTCGCGTGCACGCTCGGCGCGAGCTCCGCCTACATGATGCCGGTGGGCACGCCCCCGAACGCGATCGTGTTCGGGACCGGCCTGGTGCGGCTGCCGCAGATGATGAAGGCCGGCTTCTGGCTGAACCTCGCCGGGATCCTGCTCATCACGGTCGCTGGTCACGCTGTTCCTCACGCCCGATGTTCGGCCGACGACGCGAGTAGCACGATCGAGACCAGCGGGGCGCGCCACGGGAGCGACCACGACAGGTGAAGCGCGAATCGATGCAACGATGGAGACCAGGTGCCAAGCCGACGCGCCGCCAGTTCCTCGGCGGATTGACCACGGGCACGCTGGCGATCGGCGCCCTGTCGCAAGCGGGGTGCGCTCCGGCGAGTCCGCCGATCAAGACCGCCGGCGCGACCCCGACGACGACGGTCTGCCCCTTCTGCGGCGTCGGCTGCGGCCAGGTCGTCTCCACGAAGAACGGCGCCGTCATCAACATCGAGGGCGACCCCGGCCACCCGGTCAGCGAGGGCACGCTCTGCAGCAAGGGCGCGGCGGGCATCCAGGTGGTCAACAACCCGCGCCGCCTGCAGAAGGTGCTCTACCGGGCGCCGGGCGGCAAGGCCTGGGAGGAGAAGACCTGGGCCTGGGCGCTGGAGCGCATCGCCGCCCGGGTCAAGGAGACGCGGGACAAGACGTTCAAGACGACGGTGGACGGACGCGTGGTCAACCGCACCGAGGCCATCGCCTGCCTGGGCGGCTCGGCGCTCGACAACGAGGAGGCCTACCTCCTGGCCAAGCTCATGCGCGCCCTCGGCCTGGTCTACCTCGAGCACCAGGCCCGTCTCTGACACAGCTCCACGGTCGCCGGACTGGCGGCCTCGTTCGGCAGGGGGGCGATGACCAACCACTGGATCGACATGATCAACGCCGACGTCGTGCTGATCATGGGCGGCAACCCGGCCGAGGATCACCCCATCGCCATGAACTGGCTGACCCGCGCCAAGGAGCGCGGCGCCTACATCCTGCACGTCGACCCGCGCTTCAATCGCACCAGCTCGATCGCCGATGTGTTTGCCAAGCTGCGCTCGGGCACCGACATCGCCTTCGTGGGCGGCATGATCCGGTATGCCATCGAGCACAACCGCCTCCAGCAGGAATACGTCCGCGAGTACACCAACGCCTCCTGGATCGTCGGCGAGGGCTACGACTTCACCGACGGCCTGTTCTCCGGCTTCGATCCCAAGGCGGTGCGCTACGACCGCGGCCGGTGGGCCTACGCGCTGGACGCCCAGGGCCGGCCCCGGCGCGATCCCACCCTCAAGCACCCGCGCTGCGTCTTCCGGCTGCTGGAGCGGCACTTCGCCCGCTACGACGCCGACACGGTGTGCCGCATCACGGGCACCCCGAAGGAAGCCTACCTGCGCATCTGCGACATCTACACCTCGACCTACGCGCCCGACCGCGCCGGCACCTGGCTCTACGCCATGGGGACGGCCCAGCACAGCCACGGCACCCAGAACATCCGCTCGTACGCGATCTTGCAGCTGCTGCTCGGCAACATCGGGGTGGCCGGCGGCGGCGTCAACGCCATGCGCGGCGAGTCGAACGTGCAGGGGTCCACGGACCAGGGACTGAACAACGACATCCTGCCCGGCTATCTCAAGGTGCCGGTGGAGGCGGACACCGATCTGACGACCTACCTCAAGCGCGTGACGCCGGTCGCCGCGAATCCGGAGAGCGCGAACTGGCTGCAGAACACGCCGAAGTACGTCGTGAGCCTGCTCAAGGCCTGGTGGGGCGAGCACGCCCGCCGGGAGAACGACTTCGCCTTTTCCTACCTGCCCCGACAGGGCGCCGGATTCGAGGGCAAGGGCTACGCGTTCCTGGCCCTCACCCACGCCATGCTGGCCGGGGAGATCAAGGGGCTGTTCTGCTTCGGCCAGAATCCCGCGGTGGGCGGCGCCAACGCGCGCCTGATCCGGGCCGGGCTCGACAAGCTCGAATGGATGGTCGTCGCCGATCTCTTCGAGCACGAGACGGCGGGTTTCTGGAAGCGGCCGGGCGTGGACCCCGCCAAGATCCCGACCGAGGTGTTCGTGCTCCCCGCCGCCTCCGGCGTGGAGAAGGAGGGCAGCATCGTCAACAGCGGCCGCTGGGCGCAGTGGCGCTTCCGCGCCGTGAAGCCCATCGCCGACAGCCGTCCCGACCTCGACATCCTCGACGGGCTGGCCCAGGCCATCCGGAAGGCGTACGCGAAGGACGGGGTGTTCCCGGAGCCGATCCGGCACCTGGCCTGGGACTACGGCCACGAGCCCGATCCGCACAGCGTCGCGCGTGAGCTGAACGGGCGGTTTCGTGGCCGAGGTCGCCCAGCCCGACGGCACACGGGTCGCCGCCGGCAAGCAGGTCCCGGGCTTCGCTCAGCTGCGGGACGACGGCAGCACCATGTCGGGCAACTGGATCTACTGCGGCGGTTACACGGAGGAGGGCAACCTGGCCGCCCGGCGCGAGCCGGCCGACGCCGCCAACGGCATCGGGCTGCATCCGAAATGGGCCTGGGCCTGGCCGATGAACCGCCGCATCCTCTACAACCGCGCCTCGGTCAACCGCAAGGGCGAGCCGTTCAACCCGCGCCGCTGGGTCATCCGCTGGAACACCGAGAGCCGGACGTGGGAGGGCGACGTGCCCGACGGCGCCATGCCGCCCGGAGCGACGAACCCCTTCATCATGCTGGCCTCGGGGGTCGGGCAGCTCTACGCCCCCGAGCTGGTGGACGGGCCGTTCCCCGAGCACTACGAGCCGGTCGAGAGTCCCGTGCGCAACCTGCTGTCCAGCGTGCAGTCCACCCCCTGCGCGCAGGTCTGGCGGTCCACGGAGTTCGACCGCTACGGCACCGCCGAGACCTTCCCCATCGTCGCCACCACCTACCGCGTCTCCGAGCACTGGCAGACCGGCGCCATGAGCCGCAACATGCCCTGGCTGGTGGGCCTGGTGCCGCACGCGTTCGTGGAGATCGGCACCGCGCTGGCCGCGCGCGAGGGGATCCGGAACGGCGACCGGGTGATCGTGAGCAGCGCCCGGGGCTCCATCGAGGTCTACGCCCTCGTCACCGAGCGCTTCCAGCCCTTCTTCGTCGACGGCCGGCTGATCGACGAGATCGGACTGCCCTGGCACTGGGGCTACGCGGGCATCGTGCCCGGTGACATCGCCAACGATCTCACCGCCAGCGTCGGCGACCCCAACACGCAGATCCCCGAGAGCAAGGTGTTCCTCTGCAACCTCAGAAAGAAGGCCCTCGCATGACGGCACCCGCGTCGACCAGCTCGAAGGCGATGATCCAGGACAACACCCGGTGCATCGGCTGCCGCGCCTGCATGGTGGCGTGCAAGTCGTGGAACGACCGCCCCGCCGACACGACGGACTTCTTCGCCGGCCCCGGCTACCAGAATCCCAGGGATCTCGACGCCAACAACTACACGCTGATCACCTTCAACGAGATCACCGCCGGCGCGCGCCCCAACTGGGTGTTCGGGCGCCAGCTCTGCATGCACTGCGACCATCCGGCCTGCGCATCAGCGTGTCCGACCACCGCGCTGAAGAAGACCGCCCTCGGCCCCGTGGCGTTCGACGCGTCGCGGTGCATCGGGTGCCGGGCCTGCATGCAGGCGTGCCCATTCCTGATTCCCAAGTACGACTACGAGAACCGCGCGCCGCTGATCCACAAGTGCACGTTCTGCGCCGACCGGCTCGAGGTCGGCCTGAAGCCGGCGTGCGCGACCGTCTGCCCCACCGGTGCCATCAGCTTCGGCGACCGTGACGACATGGTGACGGAAGCGAAGCGGCGGATCGCGACCTCTCCGGGCACGTACATCCCGGAGATCTACGGTCTCGACGAGGTCGGCGGGACCAGCGTGCTGCACCTGTCCTCCGTCCCCTTCGAGCAGATCGGCTATATCACCGGGCTGCCGAAGTCGCCGATGCCGGACCTCACCCACCGATGGCTGCGCGTCACCCCGCATGTGTTCGGCCTGCTGTACGGCTTGTTCGCGGCGCTGACCTGGATGGTGCACTGGCGCAACCGCGGCCGGGAGCACGATCGCGAGAAGGCATGAACTGGCGCATCCGGCTCACCTGGTGGGACAAGGCGCTGCTGGCCGTCATGGCGGTGGCCGTCGTCATCACCGCTGGTGCGATTCGCGGCCGGGATCGGCAGCATCGCCAACATCAACAACGCTTATCCCTGGGGCTGGTGGGTCGGCTACGGGATCATGACCATGATCGCGATCGGAGGGGTCGGCTTCACGATCACCGGACTGGTGGAGGTCCTGGGCGGGCATCGTTACCATTCGTTCCTTCGCCCCGCCGTCCTCATGGCGTTCCTCTGCTACGTCAGCGCGATCACCATGCTCATGGTGGAGCTCGGCCGGCCGTGGAAGGTGTGGCTGGTCCTGGTGTCCTGGGCGCCCACCTCCGCGCTGTACGAGGTCGGCTGGTGCGCGTTCCTGTATCTCAGCGTGCTCGCCTTCGAGTTCGCTCAGGTGCCGGTCGAGCAGCTCGGCTGGCGTCGCGCGTTGAACGTCATCCGGGCGATCTACATTCCCATCATGCTGCTCGGCGTGACGCTGTCGCACCTGCACCAGTCCTCGCTGGGCACGTTGATGACGCTCATCCCGCACAAGGTGAACGTCCTCTGGTGGTCGGAGCTCTTGCCGTTGATCTACCTCTTTTCCGCCATGATGGCCGGCCCGGCGGTGGCGATCCTCGAGCACCTCGCCGCTGCTCGCTGGCTCGGCTTCGAGCCGCGCATGGATTTGCTCGCCAGACTCGCTCGCATCGAAGCCTGGCTCGTGGCGCTCTGCCTCGCGCTTCAGGTGGGCGATCTATTCTACCGTGGCGCCGCCGGCGCCATGCTCAGCGCGACGTGGTTCGCGGTCTCGTTCTGGGTCGGGATCGGGTTCGGCCTGCTGCTTCCCCTGGTTCTGCTGCTCATGCCGGAGGTGCGCGAGAGCCGGCGCGGGCTCGCCATGGCCTGCGGCCTGGTGGTGGCCGGCGTCCTGCTCCACCGGTTGAACGTGGCCGTGTTCGGCCTCCGGGTGCGGCACTGGGAAACCTACGTCCCGTCGTGGGGAGAGATCGGCATTACCCTCGGCATCACCGCGGGGGCCGTGTTCGTGTTCGGCGCGCTGGTGCGGATCCTGCCCATCCACGAGGAGGCGCCGCCGCGGACCAGCGCGCGCGCCGCGGCTCAGCCCGGCCGCGCGCGGCGCGGCGCGGAAAGGACTGTCGTGACATGACGCCGGAGCAACCGCGCCGGATCTCCGGGCTCCGCATCGTCGGCATGCTGGTGATGCTCGTCAACCTCATCCTGACCATCGCCCTCATCACCCAGGTGCGCGAGGTTCAGCAGCGTGTCGCGAGCTTGCCTTCGGACCTGGCCAGCAAGCGCGACGTGGCCTCGCTACGCCCGCTGCAGGTTCGCCAGATCCTGACGAGGAACTGTGTGGACTGCCACAGCGCCCGCCGGCTCGGCGCGACCGTCTCCATGGAGCCAGCGGAAATCCTGCGCACCGTCGAGCGCATGCAGAGCCACCCGGGCGCCAATATCCCGACCGGCGAGTTCGAGCGCATCGCCGCTTCCTTGCTCGTGCTCCGTTGCGCCCGCTGCCACGGAGAGGACACGCTGAACCTGATGGTGCTGAAGACGCAGCCCGAGCGCGTCGCCACGATCCGTCGCATGGCAGCGCTCCCCGGCTCGGGCGTGCGGCCAGACCAGGTAACTGCCATCGCTCAGGCGTTCGAGAAGGTGTGGCAGTAGAAGCCCGGTGGAAGCTAGAACAGAGGAAGGAGTGTAAACCCATTGAGCTGGCTCGCTACGGTCGCACAGGGCTTGAGCGCCAACTCAACCTCGCCTGGGGCCGGGATGCCATCAACCCGTCCACGCGGCAGAAGGCTCCCGACCAGACGGAGTACGACGTGACGGTCGACTATCGCGTCCCCAAGAGCGCCCCGGGCTTCCTCCAGGGGGTCTGGTTCCGGGCGCGCACCGCCATCCTCGATCAGGCCGATTCCCGGGCGCTCGGTTACCAGGTCCGCTTGATCATCAACTGGGAGCGGAACCTGTTCTGATCCCTTGGACTCGAGCGGGCCTCACCCTCCTGCTGACCTGCCTGCTCGGCATTCCCGCCGGGGTCGGGGCGTTCACCTTTGTCTACGCGAAGGGCTTCTCCTACCTCTCGCCCGACCCGCGCGCCTGCGTGAACTGCCACGTCATGAATCCGCAGTACGATGCCTGGCTCAAGAGCGGCCACCGGCACACGGCGACCTGCGTCGAATGTCACCTGCCCCACGGGGGGATCGCGAAGTGGGCGGCCAAGGCCGAGCACGGATTCCGGCACTCGGTCGCCTTCACCCTCCAGAACTTCAAGGAGCCGATCGAGATCACGCCGCGCGACCGAGACATGGTCCGCGTGAACTGCGTCCGGTGCCACGAAGGTCTCGTCCACGCGGTGGTGGACGCGGCCGGGCCGGCGCGGGGCCGGCTCGATTGTCTCCACTGCCACGCCGGCGCCGGGCACGGCGCGGGCGGATGAGCCACAGGAGCTGACATGGCGACGATCCGAGCGCGGGGCTGGCTGCTGGGGCTGGTGGGGCTGGCGGCGGTGGCAGGGCTCACCGTGCTCCTGCTGGCGCTGCTCACGAACATCTTCGAGCGGAAGCAGGAGGGCCGGCAGACCGCGGTCCGGCTGGTCGAGGTGACCGAGGACACCATGGACCCCAAGGTGTGGGGCCAGAACTGGCCGTTGCAGTACGACTCGTATCTGCGGACCGCGCGCTCCACGACGACCAAGTACGGCGGCCGGGGGCTCGGGGCGAGCGACACCGGGCCGGCGGAGCAGAAGCTCGACCGGGATCCCTGGCTCAAGCGGATCTTCGCGGGCTACGCCTTCGCCCTCGACTATCGTGACCGGCGTGGGCACTTCTACGCCCTCTTCGACCAGGAAGAGACCCGGCGCGTGACCGAGCGGCAGCAGCCTGGAGCCTGCCTGCATTGCCACGCCGCGAACCTCGCGCTCTATCGCTCCGTCGGGAAGGGAGACGTCCAGAAGGGCTTCGAGCAAGTCTCGGGCATGCCCTACAGCGAGGCGCGGGCGCTGAAGGACGACAAGGGGCAGCCCCTCGTGCAGCATCCCGTCTCCTGCGTCGACTGCCACGATCCGAAGACCATGACCCTGCGCGTCACCCGGCCGGGCTTCATCGCCGGCATCAAGGCGCTCAAGGCCAAGGAGGGCATCGCCGACTTCGACCCCAATCGGGATGCCACCCGCCAGGAGATGCGCTCGTTCGCGTGCGGGCAGTGTCACGTCGAGTACTACTTCAAGGGACCGGGCAAGATCGTGACGTACCCCTGGGCGAACGGGCTCAAGGTCGAGGAGATCGAGGCCTACTACGAGCGGGAGGGCTTCACGGACTGGGTCCACGCCGAGACCGGCAACAAGGTCTTGAAGGCCCAGCATCCGGAGTTCGAGGTGTGGTCTCAGGGCGTGCACTCCCGGGCGGGGGTGGCCTGCGCGGATTGCCACATGCCCTACGAGCGCGTCGGCGCGACGAAGGTGAGCGACCACTGGGTGCGGAGCCCGCTGATCAACCTGAACCGCGCCTGCCAAACCTGCCACGCGGTGCCCGAGAAGGAGCTGGAGGCGCGCGTGCTCAACATCCAGGACCGTCACCACGCGCTCATGCAGCGCGCGGCCCGCGCCACCACTGACATGCTCGACGCGATCGTCGCCGCCAAGAAGCGCGGGACGGCCGAACGCGACCTCCAGGCGGCCGCCGTCCAGCACCGGAAGGCGCAGTGGCGGCTCGACTTCGTGGCCGCCGAGAACTCCATGGGCTTTCACGCCCCGCAGGAGCTCGCGCGGATCCTCGGGGAGGTCATCGACCACGCGCGCCAGGGTCAGCTCGAGGCGGAGCGCGCGTCGCGAAAGCCCTAGCGCACTGGCCCTTCGGCTGAGTGCCGCGGACTGTGCCGCGCAAGTGCTTGACGCACCGAGAGAAATTCACGAGAATCCCGCGCCCGGCTGAGTAAGCCGGAGAGGGGGCCCGAACGAATCCCCCCTTCGGCACCAATCCCTCAGCGTCGAGGGCTCCCGAAAAATATCGGGGGCCCTTCGTGTTTGGGTCGTCTTTGGCAGGCTTGTGAAAACTGTGCCATAATGACGCGGGCCAACGGGGAAAAGGACAAGACCTGATGGGAATTTCGCTCCCTCTCCTGGAGCCGTCGACTCCGCCAAACTCGCCCAAGCCGGCCTGGCTCAAGGTGCGGGCGCCGGGCGGGCCGAAGTACCTCCGTCTCAAGGGCCTCATGCGCGAGTGGAACCTGCACTCCGTGTGCGAGGAGGCCCACTGCCCGAACATCGGCGAGTGCTGGGAAGATCTCACCGCGACGTTCATGATCCTCGGCGACGTGTGCACGCGGAACTGCGGCTACTGCGCGGTCACCCATGGGCGTCCGCAGTGGGAGGACCGCGAAGAGCCGGAGCGGGTGGGCCGGGCGGTGGGCGAGCTGGCGCTGGAGCACGTGGTCATCACCTCGGTGAACCGCGACGACCTCGCCGACGGCGGCGCCGCGCACTTCGCCGCCACCGTGGGCGCCATCCGGCGCCACGCGCCCGGCTGCCGCGTGGAGCTGCTCATCCCTGACCTCCAGGGCAATGCCGACGCGCTCGACACCGTGATCGCGGCCGGGCCGGACATCCTGAATCACAATACCGAGACCGTGCCGCGGCTCTACAAGGTGGCCCGCCACGGCGGACGCTACGAGCGGACGCTGGACCTCTTCCGCCGGGCGCGCCGCGTCGCCCCCGGCCTCCTCACCAAGTCCGGGATCATCCTGGGCCTCGGGGAGGAGCGGGACGAGCTGGTGGCGACCCTGCGTGACCTGCGGGAGGCCGACGTGAACATCCTCACCCTCGGCCAGTACCTCCGGCCGTCCGCGCAGCATCTGCCGGTGGCGCGCTACTACCACCCCGACGAGTTCCGCGAGCTGGGCGAGATCGGCCGCGCGCTGGGCTTCGCTCACGTGGAGTCGGGTCCCCTGGTGCGCTCCTCCTACCACGCGAAGTCGCAGGCCAAGGGGCTCTGAGCGGTGGAGTTCTTCCAGCTCTTTCTCGTCTTCGCGATCGCGGCGGGCGTGGGCGGCCTCCTGCTGGGCATCCCCTCGCTCATCGCGCCCCGGCGCGTCAACGCGATCAAGATGGAGCCGTTCGAGTGCGGCAAGGACCCGGTGGCGCTGCCGGAGGGCCGCTTCGCGATCAAGTTCTCGACCATCGCCATCTTCTTCATCATCTTCGACGTCGAGATGCTCTTCCTCTGGCCCTGGGCCACGCTCTACTACGCCAACCGGGGCTGGTTCCTCTTCCTGGAGATGATGGTATTCCTGGGCATCCTCATGCTGGGCTTTCTCTACATCTGGAAAAAGCGGGGGCTCGAATGGGAGTAGGCAGCTTCTTCACCTCCAAGCTGGACGAGGCCATCGGCTGGGCGCGAAAGTACTCCATCTTCCAGTACCCCTTCGTGACCGCGTGCTGCGGCATGGAGTACATGGCCACCGCGTGCTCGCACTACGACGTCGATCGCTTCGGGGCGGGGCTGCCGCGCTTCTCCCCCCGCCAGGCCGATGTGCTGTTCGTGGTGGGCACCATCAGCCACAAGATGGCGCCGGTGCTCAAGCGGATCTACGACCAGATGTGCGAGCCCAAGTGGGTGGTGGCCTTCGGCGTGTGCACCTGCACGGGCGGCTTCTACAACAACTACGCCACCGTCCAGGGGATCGACACCATCATCCCGGTGGACGTGTACATTCCCGGCTGCCCGCCGCGTCCCGAGAGCGTGATCGACGGCCTGATGAAGCTTCAGGACAAGATCGCCGCGGGCGCCCAGCGCTACTGAGCATGGACGGCGCGGCGATTCTCGCGCGGCTGGGGGCGCGCCTGGGCGGGCGCGTGCTCGAAACCCACGCGCACCGGGGCGACCATACCGCGGTGGTGGCGCGCGAGGGGCTGCTCGACGCGCTTGCCTTCTGCCGCGACGAGACGGAGCTGCGCTTCGATCTCCTCGCCGACCTCACCGCGGTGGACTACTCGAAGTTCCCCGGCCGCGAGGATGGGCCGCGCTTCGAGGTGGTCTATCACCTCTATTCCGTCCCCCACAATCACCGCGTGCGGCTCAAGGTGCGGGTGGAGCAGGACGACGCGGTGGTGCCCACCGCCACCTCGCTCTGGCCCATCGCCAACTGGCTCGAGCGCGAGGTGTGGGACATGTTCGGCATCCGCTTCGAGGGCCATCCCGATCTCCGCCGCCTCCTCCTCTACGAGGAGTTCGAGGGTCACCCGCTGCGCAAGGACTACCCCATCGAGCGCCGCCAGCCGCTGATCGGGCCGAATGTTTAGCGAGCCGCAGCCGCAGGCGAGGCGAGCGGAGATGGAAATGGGTCCCGAGCGGAGCGAGGGGGCGAGCCGCAGCCGAGGCGAGGCGAGCGGATATGGAAATGGGTCCGAGCGGAGCGAGGGGGGCGAGCCGCAGCCGAAGGCGAGGCGAGCGGAGATGGAAATGGGTCCCGAGCGGAGCGAGGGGGGCGAGCCGCAGCCGCAGGCGAGGCGAGCGGATATGGAAATCAGGAAATGAGCACGCGCGAGACGCGGGAGCTGTTCCTCGGCGAGGGGCCCGGGACGGGTGGGAACAGCCAGCACCTCTTCGTCAACCTGGGGCCGGCGCATCCGGCCATGCACGGCATCATCCGCATCTTCGCGGAGCTGGACGGCGAGATGATCGTCAAGGCGGACGTGGAGATCGGCTATCTCCACCGCGCCTTCGAGAAGGACTGCGAGATCGGCCCGTACAACAACGCCATTCCCTTCACGGACCGCCTCAACTACGTCTCCCCCCTCATCAACAACTTCGGCTACGCCGCCGCCGTCGAGAAGCTCCTCGGCATCGAGGTCACCGAGCGCTGCCAGTACATCCGCGTGATCATGAGCGAGATCTCCCGGATCTGCGACCACCTCACCTGCGTGGGGGCGGGATCCATGGAGCTGGGCGCCTTCACCGTCTTCCTCTACATGATCAAGGCCCGCGAGTACCTCTGGGAGCTCGTGGAGGACGTCACCGGCGCCCGGCTCACCATCTCCTACGGGCGCGTGGGCGGGGTGAAGGCCGACCTGCCGGCGGGCTTCGACTTGAAGGTCAAGAAGGCCTTCGGCGAGGTGCGGCAGGTCCTCGACGAGGTCCACACCCTCGTCACCGCCAACCGGATCTTCATGGACCGGATGGTGGGGGTGGGGGCGCTGTCCGCGGCGGAGTCGATCGCCTGGGGCATCACCGGCCCGCTGCTCCGCGCCGCCGGCGTGAACTACGACCTCCGCAAGGCGCAGCCCTACTGGGCCTACGGCCGCATCCCGTTCGAGGTGCCGCTGGGCAAGAACGGCGACAACTTCGACCGGTACCTGGTGCGGATGGGCGAGATGGAGCAGTCGATGCGCATCGCGGAGCAGGCGCTGGAAGGGCTGCCCGGCGGCTCCATCCAGGTGGACTGGGAGGGCAAGGCCATCGACCCCGCCGCCTACGTGGACCGCGGCAAGCAGGGGAAGACGGAGGGGCTGCTCCTGGTGCCCATCCAGCTCTCGCCCAATCTGCAGGGTCAGGGGCGCAACGCGCAGCAGCGGGTCAACGTGCCCGACAAGCAGGTGGTCCTCCCGTCCAAGGAGACCGCCTACGGCTCCATCGAGGGGCTGATGAACCACTTCATGCTCGTGATGGACGGCTTCGGCATCCGCCCGCCCGCGGGGGAGGCCTACGTGCCGGTGGAAGGCGCCAACGGCGAGCTGGGCTTCTACGTGGTCTCGGACGGGAGCGACCGCCCGTACCGCGTGCGCTGCCGCCCGCCCTGCCTGCCGCCGGTGGCGGCGCTGCCGCGGATGATCGAAGGCCAGATGCTCGCCGACGTCGTGCCCACCTTCGGCTCCGTCAACATGATCGGCGGGGAGCTGGACCGCTGATGCCCGACGCCACCGCGCCGCAGTTCACGCCCGAGCAGCTCGCGGAGGTACGCCGGCTCCAGGGGCTCTATCCCGACCGGCAGGGCGCGCTCCTGCCCGTGCTCCACATGGCCCAGGACACCTACGGGTACATCTCGCTGGAGATCGAGGAATACGTGGGCAAGCTCTTCGACCTCACGCCCGCGCATATCCACGAGGTGGTCACCTTCTACACGATGTATTTCCAGAAGCCGAAGGGGCGCCACGTGGTGGCGGTGTGCCACAACCTCACCTGCCACCTCATGGGCGCCAAGGGCATCGTCGAGCACCTCAAGGCGCGCCTCGGAGTGGAGCCGGGCGAGACCACCGCCGACGGACGGATCACCCTCCTCACCGTCGAGTGCCTCTGCGCCTGCGAGGTGGCGCCCATGCTGCAGGCGGACGATCGCTACGAGGGGCTGCTCACGCCGGAGAAGGTGGACCGCATCCTCGAGGGGCTCCGCTGATGGCCGAGCTCATTCTCTCCAAGAACTTCGAGGTGCGCGACGCCCATACCCTTCGCGTCTACCGGGAGACGGGCGGCTACAAGGGCTGGGACAAGGCCAGGGGGATGGAGCCCGCCGCCATCACCGAGGAGGTGAAGAAGTCCAACCTCCGCGGGCTGGGCGGCGCGGGCTTCCCCACCGGGGTGAAGTGGGGCTTCATCCCCAAGGGCTCCCCCGCGCCGAAATACCTCGTGGTGAACGCCGACGAGGGCGAGCCGGGCACCTTCAAGGACCGCTACATCCTGGAGCGCGACCCCCACGCCCTGATCGAGGGCATGCTGATCGCCGCCCGCGCCATCGACTCCCGGCTGGGCTTCGTCTACATTCGCGGCGAGTACGTGCAGTCGTGGCGCGTGTTCAGCGCGGCGGTGAAGGAGGCCTACGACGCGGGGCTGCTCGGCCCGGGGGTGCCCGGCGGTGGTTTCGACATCGTGGTCCACCGCGGCGCCGGGGCCTATATCTGCGGCGAGGAGACCGGCCTCATCTCCTCGCTGGAGGGCAAGAAGGGCTGGCCCAAGCTCAAGCCGCCCTTCCCCGCGGTGAAGGGCGCCTTCGGGCAGCCCACCATCGTGAACAACGTGGAGACGCTCGCGTGCCTGCCGCCCATCATGACCCGCGGCGCCGCGTGGTTCGCGGGGCTCGGCACCAAGACCCAGGGCGGCACGCGGCTCTACTCGGTCTCGGGCCACGTGGTGAAGCCCGGGGTGGTGGAGGCGCCGGTTTCGGTGACTCTCCGCGCGCTCATCTACGATCACTGCGGCGGCATCCGCGGCGGCCGCGCGCTCAAGGCGGTGGTGCCGGGCGGCTCCTCGTCGGCCATTCTCACGCCGGACGAGATCGACATCCCCATGGACGTGGACGGGCCCAAGAGCAAGGGCTCCATGATCGGCTCCGCCGGCATCGTGGTGATGGACGACACCGTGTCCATTCCCGACGCCCTCATGGTGATAGCGCGGTTCTACGCGCACGAGTCGTGCGGGCAGTGCACCCCGTGCCGCGAGTCCACCGGCTGGATCTACAAGATGACCCACCGGATCGTGGAGGGGAAGGGGCGCAAGGAGGATCTCGACATCATCCTCGACGTGGCCCGGCGCGGCACCGGCACCACCATCTGCGCCTTCTACGACGGCGCGGTGGGGCCGTACATCAGCTACATCGAGAAGTTCCGCGAGGAGTTCGAGACCCTGATCCGGAGCGGCGCGCATGCCTAAGCTGACCGTCAACGGCAAGGAGATCGCCGTGCCCGACGGGACCAATCTCATCGAGGCCGCCCGCGCGGCCGGCGTCGAGGTCCCGCACTACTGCTATCACGCCGGGCTCAGCATCGCGGGCCAGTGCCGCCTGTGCATGGTGGACATCGACAAGGTGCCGCGGCCGCAGATCGCCTGCAATACGCAGGCCGCCGAGGGCATGGTGGTGCAGACGGAGACCGAGCGGGTGAAGGACACCCGGCAGGCGATGATGGAGTTCCACCTCATCAATCATCCGCTGGACTGCCCGGTGTGCGATCAGGCGGGCGAGTGCTGGCTGCAGATCTACTACATGAAGCACGGGCTCTACGACCCGCGGATGACGGACGAGAAGGTCCACAAGCCCAAGGCAGTGCCGCTGGGCCCGCACGTCATCCTGGACGCCGAGCGCTGCATCCTCTGCTCGCGCTGCGTGCGCTTCTGCGATGAGATCACCGGCACCGGCGAGCTGGGCATCTTCCACCGCGGCGATCACTCGGAGATCGGGCTCTTCCCGGGGACCGCCCTGGAGAACGCGTACTCCGGCAACGTCATCGACATCTGCCCGGTGGGCGCGCTCACCGACCGCGACTTCCGCTTCCAGGTGCGCGTGTGGTACCTCGACACCGCCAAGAGCATCTGCAACGGCTGCGCGCGCGGCTGCAACATCGAGATCCACACCAACAAGCACCGCACCCACCACAACCAGGGCAAGCGCGTGGCGCGCCTCAAGCCGCGCTTCAATGCCGAGGTCAACAAGTGGTGGATCTGCGACGCGGGACGCTACGGCTTCCGCTGGATCGACGACGAGAGCCGCCTCGCCGCTCCCGGGGTGACGGTGGACGGGCAGCCGGTGGAGACCACCTGGGACGACGCGGTGGCCACCTTCGCGGGGCGGCTGTCCCAGTACCGGCCCGAGGAGATCGGCGTGCTCGCCTCGCCCCAGATGTCCAACGAGGACCTCTGGGCCCTCCGGCGCCTCCTCGACGCCCTCGGGGTGGTCCACCGTGACTTCGCGGTGCCGCCGCGCGAGCCGGGGGAGGACGACAAGCTCCTGATCCGTGCGGACAAGAACCCGAACACGCGCGGCGCGCAGCTGGCGGGCCTGGGTCCGGCCGCGGGCGGGCTCGACGCCGGGGGCATCCTCGACGCGGCCGCCGCCAAGAAGATCAAGCTGCTGTGGGTGCTCCACCACGACCTCACCGCCTCGGGATTCGCCGCCTCGCGGGTGGCGGCGGCACTGGCGGGCGCGGAGACGATCGTTTTCCAGGGGACCAACGCGAATCCCACCTCGGCGCGGGCGGCCCTGGTGCTGCCCAGCGCGGCCTACGCGGAGCGCGACGGCACCTTCACCAACTTCGAGGGGCGCGTGCAGCGCTTCCGCCCCGCCATGGCGTCCCTGGGCGAGGCGCGGCCGGACTGGCTGATCTTCGGGCTCGTCGCCGACCGCCTGGGCAAGGCGGGCGCGGACGCCGCGCTCACCGCCGAGCGGGCGGACCAGGTCTTCCTGGCCCTCGCCGCCGCGGTGCCGGCCTTCGAGGGGATGCTCTACCGCACGCTGGGGGACACCGGCCAGATGGTGAAGGCGTGAATCCAGCCGATCTCATGACGGGGCTGCCCGGCGACATGATCGCCGCCGCCATCCCCGTCGCCTTCATCATGTTCGTGGTGCTCAACTTCGGCGGGATCCTCACCTGGGTGGAGCGCAAGCAGTCCGCCATCATGCAGGACCGCATCGGCGCCAACCGCGCGTCCATCTACGGCATCCGCGTCCTGGGCCTGCTCCACCCGGTCGCCGACGCCATCAAGATGCTGACCAAGGAAGACTTCATGCCCGCGCGGGCGGACCGGCTGCTCTTCGTGCTGGCCCCCTTCGTGTCGGTGTTCTTCGCGCTGGCCGCCTTCGCCTCCATCCCCTTCGGCGACACCCTCCACCTCCTGGGCCGTGACATCCCCCTCCAGGCGGTGACGCTCAACGTGGGCATCCTCTACGTGCTCGGCATGCTCTCCCTGGGCGTGTACGGGCTCATGATGGCGGGCTGGGCGTCGGCCAACAACTACGCGCTGCTCGGCGGGCAGCGCGCGGCCGCCCTCATGATCTCCGCGGAGATCGCCATCGGCGCCTCCATCATGGGGGTGGTGATGGTGTACGGCTCGCTGAACCTCCAGGACATCGCGCGCGGCCAGGGTGAGCCGCTCCTGCCGAAAATCTTCGGCCAGTGGATTCCCGCCTGGGGCATCGTGACCCAGCCGCTCGCCTTCTTCCTCTTCCTCACCGCCGGTATCGCCGCCACCAAGCGCATTCCCTTCGACATGCCGGAGGGCGAGTCCGAGATCATCGGCTACTTCGTGGAGTACAGCGGGATGAAGTTCGGGATGTTCGCCATGGCGGACTTCCTGGAGACGGTGGTGATCGCGGGCATGACCACCGCGCTCTTCCTGGGGGGCTGGCAGGTGCCCTACCTCCAGGCCTCGGGGTTCGTCTTTCCATGGGGCGGGACGGTGGGCTTGCCGCATCTCGCGGTGGTGGGCCTTCAGGTGGGCGCCTTCCTCCTGAAGGTCATCGTGATGATCTGGCTCCTGATGCTCATTCGCTGGACGCTGCCCCGGTTCCGCTACGACCAGGCGATGCGGCTCGGCTGGCTGGGGCTCTTCCCGCTGTCCATCCTGAACATCGTGTTGACGAGCCTGGTGCTCCTCGCGGTGGGGAGATAGACGATGCCGGCCCAGTACCAGCGCCCCGGTCAGCCGATGGACCCGCGGCACTCGAACCGGTTGACCGTGCGCCAGCGCTTCTACCTGATCGAGATCCTGGGGGGCCTCCGGCTCACCGGCGTGCGCTTCTTCTCGAACATGTGGAAGCACACCCTGCGCATGCTCGGGGTCAAGGGCGTGCGGGGCGCGGTGACCATCGAGTACCCGGAGGAGCGCCGCCCCTACTCGCCGCGCCTGCGCAGCCTCCACCGCCTGGTGCGCCGGGAGGACGGCTCCCCTCGCTGCGTCGCCTGCATGATGTGCGAGACGGTGTGCCCGGCCCACTGCATCTACATCGTGGCCAGCGAGCATCCCAATCCCGAGATCGAGAAGGTGCCGGAGCGCTTCGACATCGATCTGGGGAAGTGCGTCTTCTGCGGATACTGCGTGGAGGCCTGCCCCGAGGACGCCATCCGCATGGACACGGGCATCCTCGAGTTCTCCTCCTTCAGTCGCCTGGGGATGATCTACGACAAGCAGACGCTCCTGGCCCTCGATCCGGCCGGACCCGACGGGTCGCCGACGTCTCCGGTGCCGATTCCCGCGGACCGGAGGATCTGATGCAGATCCCGGGCTTTCTGCTGCTGGCGGTGCTGGTGGTGGGCACGGCGCTGGGGGTGGTCCTCCTGCGCAATCCCATCCACGCGGTGCTGCTTCTCTCCATCAACCTCGCCGGGGTGGCCGCGCTGTACCTGATGCTCCAGGCGCAATTCCTGGCCCTCATCCAGGTCATCGTCTACGCGGGGGCCATCGCGGTGCTCTTCGTGTTCGCGATCATGGTGCTCATCCCGGGCAAGGAGGAGACGGGGCCGGACCCCTTGCACGCCCAGCGCTGGCTCGCCGTTCCCCTGGTCGGCCTGCTGCTGCTGGAGGTGCTGCTCATCCTCCGCTCCAACGCCTTCCAGGTCAGCCCGCCCGCCCCGGGCGCGCCCACCGGGGTGGAGCCGCTCTACCGGCTGCTCCTCACCGACTTCCTCTTCCCGTTCGAGGTCACCTCCGTGCTCCTCCTCGCCGCCTTCGTGGGCGTGATGGCGCTGACGAAGCGCAAGGCGTCCTGAGCCATGGTCCCTCCCTCCTACTACGTGGCGCTCTCGGCGGTGCTCTTCGCCATCGGCGTGCTGGGGGTGCTCATCCGGCGCGATCCGCTCATCATCTTCATGTCCATCGAGCTGATGCTGAACGCGGCCAACCTCGCGCTGGTGGCGTTCGGCCGCGCCCACGGCAGCGCCGACGGGCAGGCCCTGGCGCTGTTCGTGATGGCGGTGGCCGCCGCCGAGGTGGCGGTGGGCCTCGCCATCATCGTCTCGATCTTCCAGCTTCGCCGGCGCCTGTCGGTAGACGAGCTCAGCGTGATGCGCGGGTAGGACGTCCGGCGAGCCGCCGCCGCGTTCTCGCGGTACGATACGTTCAGGAGGACCCTTGATGGCGCAAGCCAAGACCGCGACCCTGGCCCCGCGGCTCGACACCGAGCTCGCGCGGCGCCTCGTCTACCAGATGGCCCTGATCCGTCGGTTCGAGGAGAAGGCGGCCGAGATGTACACCCTCGGCAAGATCGGCGGCTTCCTCCACCTCTATATCGGCCAGGAGGCGGTGGCGGTGGGGTCGACCTCCACCATCCGTCTCGACGACTACGCGGTGTCCTCGTACCGCGACCACGGGCACTGCCTGGCCAAGGGGTGCGACCCCAAGCGGGCCATGGCGGAGCTGTTCGGCCGGATCGACGGGCTGTGCAAGGGCAAGGGCGGCTCGATGCACTTCTTCGACAAGAGCGTCAACTTCCTCGGCGGCCACGGGATCGTGGGCGCGCACCTGCCGCTGGCGACCGGGGCCGCCTTCGCGTGCAAGTACCAGGGGGGCGACCAGGTCGTCCTCTGCTACTTCGGCGACGGCGCCGTCCCGGAAGGGGAGTTCCACGAGTCGATGAACCTCGCCGCCCTCTGGAAGCTGCCCGTGATCTTCATCTGCGAGAACAACCGCTACGCCATGGGCACCGCCATCCACCGTGCGCTCTCCCAGACCGAGGTGTGGCGGTTCGCGGAGACCTACGGCATGCCCGGCGAGGCGGTGGACGGCATGGACGTGCTGGCGATGCGGGACTCGGTGGCGCGGGCGGTCGAGCGCGCGCGCAAGGACCGGACGCCCACCCTCATCGAGGCCCGGACCTATCGCTTCCGCGGCCACTCGATGCGCGACCCGGCCGGCTCGGTGTACCGGACCAAGGAGGAGGTCGAGCGCGAGAAGGAGCGCGACCCCATCGCGCTGTTCACCGAGCGCTGCTTCCGCGACGGGATTCTCGGCGAGGCCGACGTCAAGACCATCGAGAAGGACGTGTTCGACCGGGTGGACGAGGCGGTGGCCTTCGCGGAGGCCTCTCCGGAGCCGCCCCCGGAAGAGCTGTTCGCCGACGTGTACAAGGACTGAGCCCATGGCCATCATCACGTACCGGGAAGCGCTGAACCAGGCCCTCCGGGAGGAGCTGGACCGCGACCCGCGGGTCTTCGTGATGGGCGAGGAGGTCGGGCTCTACGACGGCGCCTACAAGGTGACCCAGGGCCTCCTCAAGGCCTACGGCGAGAAGCGGATCATCGACACGCCCATCTGCGAGTCCGGCTTCACCGGCGTGGGCGTGGGCGCGGCCATGCTGGGCCTGCGCCCGGTGATCGAGATGATGACGTTCAACTTCTCGATCCTCGCCCTCGACCAGATCGTCAACTCGGCGGCCAAGATGTGCTACATGTCCGGCGGCCAGTACCCGATCCCGCTGGTGGTGCGCGGCCCCGGCGGCCCCGCCGCCCAGCTCGCCGCCCAGCACTCCCAGAGCATGGAGACGTACTTCTACCACGTGCCCGGGCTCAAGGTGGTGCGCCCCACCACGCCCGCCGACGCCAAGGGCCTGCTCAAGTCGGCGATCCGCGACGACAACCCGGTGATCTTCATCGAGGCGGAGACACTCTACGCGGTCAAGGGCGAGGTCCCCGAGGATCCCGACTTCACCATCCCGCTCGGCAAGGCCATCGTGCGCCGCGAGGGCACCGACGTCACCGTGGTCGCCTACATGGGGATGATGTACCGCGCGATGGAGGTGGCGGAGGAGCTCGCCAAGGAGGGCATCTCGGTGGAGCTGGTGGATCCCCGCACGCTCCGGCCCATGGACACCGACACCATCGTCTCGTCGGTGCGGAAGACCCACCGGGCGGTGGTGCTCGAGGCGGGCGCGGGCTTCGCGGGGATGGGATCGGAGATCGCCTCCGAGATCACCGAGGAGGCCTTCGACGATCTCGACGCGCCGGTGATGCGCGTCACCGGCGAGAACGCCCCCATGCCGTACGCGAAGAACCTCGAGCAGCTGAAGACGCCGTCCCGGGCCAAGATCGCGGCGGCGATCCGGCAGGTCTGCAATCGATGATCACCAAGGTGGTGATGCCGAAGCTGTCGGACGCCATGGAGACGGGCAAGGTCATCAAGTGGCTGAAGAAGGAAGGCGACGTGATCAAGGGCGGGGACGTGATCGCGGAGGTCGAGACCGACAAGGCCAATGTCGAGCTCGAGGCCTTCGGGTCCGGCGTCCTCCGGAAGGTGGTGGTGGGAGAGGGCGGGCAGGTGCCGGTGGGTGAGCTGATTGCGGTCATCGCGGAGCCTGCCGACGACATCGGTACGGTGGTGGCGGGCGCGTCCGCCGCCCCGGCGCCCGCCGCCACCGCGGCGCCTGCCGCCTCCCCATCAGGGTCTGCGCCGGCGCCGTCGTCCGGCGACGCCGCCAAGCCGGCGGCCATCCCGCCCGCCGCCGCGCCGGGGCCGGTGCCCGCCACCGAGACCTACAAGTCCGCCCCGGCGACGGACAAAGTGGTGCCGCTCACCCCCGAGTCCGGCGGACCGCGTCCGCAGCCGGCGCCAAGCTCCCCGCCGGCGCCAAGCGCGACGCCGGGGACGATGGCCCCCGCGGCCACGGCGCCGACGGGCCCGCGCCTCGTGAGCGCCGGCGCTCCCACCGGCGCCGCCGCCGCGGGCGGCCGCATCAAGGCCTCGCCGCTGGCGAAGAAGGTCGCCGCCCAGTCCGGCGTGGATCTCGCCCGGCTGCAGGGGAGTGGTCCCGGCGGTCGCATCATCCGTCGCGATGTCGAGGCGGCGGTGGCCGCCGGTCCGGCCGCGCCGGGAGCGCCCGCCGCCGCGGCCGCGCCGCCCTCCGCCGCCGCGGCGCCGGCGCGCGCGCCTTTCGTCATTCCCGCGCGGACCGAGGCCGAGTACGAGGACGTGCCGCTCACGCCCATGCGCGCCACCATCGCCAAGCGCATGCCGATGTCCAAGGCGCCGGTGCCGCACTTCTACGTCACCTCCGAGGTCGGCATGGACCGGGCGTGGGAGCTGCGCGCGGAGCTGAACGCGCTGGAAGGCAACCCCAAGGTCTCCGTCAACGATCTCGTGATCCGCGCCTGCGCGCTCGCCCTCCTCAAGCACCCGGGCGTCAATGCCTCCCTGCAGGGCTCGGCCATTCGGCAGTACCATCGCGCCCACATCGGGCTCGCGGTGGCGCTCGAGGGCGGCCTCATCACGCCGGTGCTGCGCGATTGCGACGTCAAGCCGCTGGTGCAGATCGCGGTGGAGGCGCGTGATCTTGCCGAGCGGGCGCGGGCGGGCAAGCTCCGTGCGTCCGAGCTGTCCGGGGCCACCTTCTCGATCTCCAACCTCGGCATGTTCGACGTCGAGGAGTTCTCGGCCATCATCAATCCCCCGGAGGGCGCCATCCTGGCGGTGGGCTCCGTCCTCGAGAAGCCGGTGGTGGTGGACGGCACGCTCGCGGTCGGCCGCCGCATGAAGCTGACCATCTCCTGCGATCACCGCGCGATGGACGGGGCCATGGGCGCGCGCTTCCTCCAGGACGTGAAACGCCTGCTCGAAGAGCCGCTCCGACTCCTGCTCTAGAGATGGCGATCTAGCCATGGCCGCCCCCCAGAAGTTCGACGTGGTCGGTATCGGCACCGGTCCCGGTGGCTATGTGGCCGCCATCCGCTGCGCTCAGCTCGGGCTGTCCGTCGCGGTGGTCGAGGACGACCGGCCCGGCGGGGTCTGCCTCAACTGGGGCTGCATCCCCACCAAGGCCCTCCTGCGCAACGCGGAGGTGGTGAACCTCTTCTCGCGCGCCGAGGAGTTCGGCATCACGGTGGGTGAGTGGAAGGCCGACTACGCCCAGGCCATCCAGCGCTCACGGCGGGTCGCCGACCGGATGGCCAAGGGCGTCGAGTTCCTGTTTCGGAAGAACAAGATCACGCTCTTCCTCGGCCGCGGGACGCTCAAGGCGAAGAACGTGGTGGAGGTGGCGGGAAAGGACGGCGCGCAGACGCTGGAAGCCGGCCGCGCGGTGATCCTGGCCACCGGCTCCGAGCCGCGGTCCTTGCCCGGCGTCACCATCGACGAGAAGACGGTGATCTCGTCCAACGGCGCGGTGCGGAACGAGGCGCGGCCGGCCTCCCTGGTCGTGATCGGCGCCGGGGCGGTCGGCATGGAGTTCGCCGATGTCTATGCCGCCTACGGCACCCAGGTCACCGTGCTCGAGGCCCTGCCGCGTGTGCTCCCCATCGAGGACGAGGACGCGTCGACCCAGATTGCCCGGCTCTTCGGCCGCCGCGGCATCACCATCCGCACCGGCGTGCGCGTGAAATCGGTGACCACGAGCGCGGCCGGCGCCGCGGTGGAGGTGGAAGCGGAGGGCAAGACGGAGTCGCTGCGCGCGGATCAGGTGCTGATGGCGGTGGGCCGGGCCGCGCGCACCAACGGCCTGGGGCTCGAGGCCCTCGGCATCGCCATGGAGCGCGGCTTCGTCACCGTGGGACCCACCGGCGAGTCGTCGGTGAAGGGGATCTACGCCATCGGGGACATGGCGGGACGGCAGCTCCTCGCCCACAAGGCGATGGCCGAGGGCGTGGTGGCCGCCGAGGCCATCGCCGGCCAGACACCGCGTCCGGTCGACTATGGCAATGTCCCCTCGTGCACGTATTGCCGGCCCCAGGTGGCCTCCATCGGCCTCACCGAGGCGGCGGCCAAGGGCAATGGCCGCGAGGTGAGCGTGGGGCGCTTCCCCTTCACCGCGAACGGCAAGGCGGTGGCGCTGGGCGATACCGAGGGCTTCCTCAAGGTGGTGGCGGACAAGCGCACCGGCGAGATCCTCGGCGTGCACATCGTGGGGCCCGAGGCCACCGAGCTGATCCACGAGTTCGCCGTCGGGCGGACGCTCGAGGCCACGCTCGAGGAGCTGATGCACACCATCCACGCGCACCCCACGCTGTCCGAGGCCGCCCTGGAAGCCACTCTCGCCGCGCTCGGCCAGGCCATCCACATCTGAGATGCCGGGCCATCTGACTTCGCCATACTTCGTTCTCGGTCGTCGCCCGCGCTCGACGTACAACCACGTACTCCTCACGCCGGCGACTCCCTCGGGCCTCGTCTGGCTCGCCATCTGGCCCGGCATCCGCGACATCGGCCATGGACTTTGAGCTGACACCGGCGCAGCAGGCCCTGCGCGCGCGGGCGCGCGAGCTGGCCGACGGCGTCTTTCGCGAGCGAGCGGCACGCTGGGACGCGGAGGAAGCCTATCCCTGGGACAACGTCAAGGACCTGGTCCGCGCAGGCCTGATGGGGATCACCATCCCCAAGGCGTATGGCGGCCCCGGCGGCTCGGTACTCGACGTGCTCCTCGTGGTGGAGGAAATAGCGCGCGCCTGCGGCGTCACCGCCCGGATCGTCGTGGAAGGCAGCCTCGGCGTGGTGGGGGCGCTCACCGCCTACGGCACCGAGGCCCAGAAGCGCCGCTATTTCCCGTGGGTGCTGGAGGACGGCGAGAAGCCCGCCATCGCCATCACCGAGCCCGAGGCGGGCTCCGCCGCCACCGATCTCGTCACCCGCGCCGACGAGGCGCCGGAGGGCTGGACGCTGGGCGGCGAGAAGCGCTGGATCACCGGCGCGGGCACGTCGCGCCTGTATCTCGTCTACTGCCGCATGGGAGACCGCCCCGGCGCCGAAGGCATCGGGGGCATCTTCGTGGAGCGTGACACGCCGGGCTTCACGGTCGGCGAGCGCGACCGCACCATGGGGCTGCGCGGGATCCCGGAGGGGCGCCTGCACTTCGATCGCTGCCGCGTGCCCGCCGAGCAGGTGCTGGTGGGCCCGCCCGACGGCTTCAAGCGGCTCATGCGCGCCTACAACAGCCAGCGCCTGGGCGCGGCCACCGTGGCGCTGGGGCTGGCGCAAGGGGCCTACGAGCATGCGCTCGTCTACGCGCAATCGCGGCGCCAGTTCGGGCGGCCCATCGCGGACTTCCAGGGCATACGCTGGAAGCTGGCCGACATGGCGATCAAGCTCGACGCGGCCCGGCTCCTCATCCACCGCGCCGCGTGTAGCTCGGTCGATGGCTTCCCGGAGCCGCTCGCGGCCGCCAAGGCCAAGACCTTCGCGGCGGAAATGGCGCAGGAGGTCACCAACCAGGCGCTGCAGATCCACGGTGCCGCCGGTTATGGGCGGGGGCTGCCGCTGGAGCGGATGGTGCGGGACGCGCGCATGTTCGCCATCGGCGGCGGGACCGTGGAGATGATGCGGAACCTGATCGCGGATCGCATCCTGCCCGAGCGGGCCGACTTCCGCCGCTAGGGCCGCGCGCGGAGCCCTCCGTGGCCGAGTTCGTGATCGAGGGGCGCACCCGCACCAAGGGTAAGGTCCGCCCGGGCGGAAACAAGAACGCCGCCTTTCCCACCGTGGCGGCCGCGCTGCTCACCTCCGAGCCCGTCACTCTGCGCAATCTTCCCGACATCGACGACGTGCGCACCCTGCTCACGCTGATGGAGGGCCTGGGGGTGGAGATCACGCGGCCCGATCGCCACACTGCCACCCTGCGCGCGGGGGTCCTTCGCGGCACTCGCCCCGACCCCGAGCTGCTCCGGAAGATCCGCGGGGCGCTGGTGCTCATGGGTCCCCTGCTGGCGCGGGAAGGCCGCGCGGAGTTCGGCCACTCGGGCGGCGACCGCATCGGGCGACGGCGCGTGGACACCCACGTCCTGGGCCTCGCCGCGCTGGGGGCGGACTACCGCTACGAGGAGGGCGAGCTGCGGCTGACCGCCCCCCGCCTGCGGGGCGCCGACATCCTCCTCGACGAGGCCTCGGTCACCGCCACCGAGAACGTGGTCCTGGCGGCGGTGCGGGCGGAAGGGATCACCGTGCTCCGCAACGCGGCCTCCGAGCCGCATGTCCAGGACCTCTGCGCGCTCCTCGTGCAGATGGGCGCGCGCATCGACGGCATCGGCTCCAACGTGCTCACCATCCACGGGGGGGCCACGCTGCACGGCGCCGACTTCACGCTGGGGCCGGACTTCATGGAGGTGGGGAGCTTCGTGGTGCTGGCGGCGGTGACGGAGGGGGACGTTCTGATCGAGGGGGTGCGGCCCGACGACCTGCGCATGACGCTCGGTGTCTTCGCGCGCCTCGGAATCACCGCGCAGATGCGCGGTGGCGATCTTGCCGTCTCGGGCGCCCCGCCGCTGGTCATCCAGGCCGATCTCGGGGGCGCGATCCCGAAGGTGGACGACGGCCCCTGGCCGCACTTCCCCGCGGATCTCATGAGCGTGGCCCTGGTGGCAGCCACCCAGGCCGACGGCACGGTGCTGTTCCATGAAAAGATGTACGAGAGCCGGCTCTTCTTCGTGGACCGGCTCATCGGCATGGGCGCCCGCGTGGTGCTCTGCGATCCGCACCGCGCCCTGGTCCATGGCCCCGCCCGGCTGCGGGGCGAGCCCTCGGGCATCCCGAGCCCGGACATCCGCGCGGGCATCGCGCTCCTGATCGCCGCGCTCTGCGCCGACGGGCGGACCGTGATCCGGAGCATCGAGCAGATCGACCGCGGGTACGAGGACATCGAGGGCAAGCTGCTCGCCCTCGGCGCCCGCATCACCCGCCGCCCCTAGCGGGTCGCCCCGGGTTGCCCGATTGCCTCCGCCCACGGTCCCTAGCGGGTTGCCCCGATTGCCTCCGCCCACGGTCCCTAGCGGGTTGCTCCGATTGCCTCCGCCCACGGTCCCTAGCGGGTTGCTCCGATTGCCTCCGCCCACGGTCAACATGCCTTTAGGGCATGTTGATGATGGTGGTCGATTCCCGGTGGTCCCGGACGTCGTATAGGGTGAGGTGAGGGAAGGCCCCCGCCCAGAAAGGAGATCCCCATGAAGTTCATTCTCATGATTCACGGCAATGAGAGCGCGGAGGCGCGACGCACCGAGGCCGAGATGAAGCAGGTCGTCGGCCAGCACATGAAGGTGGCCCAGGAGCTGCGCGCGGCGGGCAAGATGGTGCACGGCGAGCGGCTCCGCGGCCAGGCCGAGGCGACCCGCCTCCGGTCCAAGGCCGGTCAGATCCAGCTCACCGACGGACCCTTCGCCGAGACCAAGGAGGTCGTCGGGGGATTCTACTTGATCGACTGCGCCTCCAAGGCGGAGGCGGTCGAGTGGGCCTCCAAGCTCCCCCTCCGCGAGGAGGGCTTCATCGAAGTGCGCCCCGTCTGGGAGATGTAGCGACGGCCCTCGGGGGCGCCGGGTACCTCGTCGAGCACGTCTTCCGGGGCGAGTACGGCCGGCTCGTCGCCTCGGTGGCCCACATGCTCGGAGATCTCGACGCCGCCGAGGAGACCGTGCAGGAAGCGCTGGCGGCGGCGCTGGTCCACTGGCCGGTTGACGGCTTGCCCGACAATCCCGGCGCCTGGCTGATGACGGTGGCGCGCAACCGGGCCCGCGATCAGCTCCGGCGCCGCCGGCGGCTCCACAGCAAGATCGAGACCCTCGCCCACGAGGGGGACGGCGCCCTCGTGGAGCCGCCGCCGGAGGACGATCCCGCAGTCATCGCCGACGATCGCCTGCGCCTGATCTTCACGTGTTGTCATCCCGCGCTGGCCCCGGAGAACCAGGTGGCGCTCACCCTCCGCCTGGTGGGCGGGCTTTCCACCGGGGAAATCGCGCGGGCGTTCCTGGTCTCGGAGCCGACCATCGCCCAGCGCATCGTCCGCGCCAAGCGGCTGATCCGGGCCCGGCGCCTGCCTTATGCCGTGCCCGAGGCGGCGGAACTACCGGCACGCATCGGCTCCGTCCTCGCGGTCATCTACCTCGTCTTCAACGAGGGCCACACCGCGCGCGAAGGGGACCGACTCGTCCGGCGGGAGGTCTGCGAGGAGGCGCTTCGCCTCGGCGTCACCCTCACCGAGCTGATGCCGGGGGAGCCGGAGGCACAGGGACTCCTCGCCCTCCTGGAGCTGACGATGGCGCGCATCCCCGCGCGCACCGACGCGCGGGGCGAACCGGTGCTGCTGGCCGACCAGGACCGCGGGCGCTGGGACCGCGCGCTGATCGCGCGCGGGCTCGCGCGGCTCGAGGCCGCGGGCTCCCTGGAGGGCGCGGGCCCGTATCGGCTTCAGGCCGCCATTGCCGCCTGTCACGCGCGCGCGCCGGCGTGGGAAGCCACCGACTGGGCGGCGATCGCGGCGCGGTACGCGAGCCTCTACACGCTCACGCCGACGCCGGTGATCGCGCTCAACCGCGCAGTGGCGGTGGGGATGGCGGAGGGACCGGAGGCGGGGCTGGCCATCCTCGACGCACTCGAGGGGCCGGCGCTCACCGGCTACCATCACCTTCCCGCCGCGCGCGGGGACCTCCTGCGCCGTCTGGGCCGCTGGCCCGAGGCCGCCGCCGCGTATCGCCGCGCGCTTCACCTCACCAAGAACCGGCGGGAGCAGGCGTTCTTCGCCGCGCGCGTCGAGGAATGCGACCGGGGCGCTACTTCGTGAGGCCGGAGGCCCGGAGGCGCCGCGCGCCCCCTGTCCTCAGTGGCCGTCGTGGAGCCACGGAAGCTGGAAGAGGAGGAAGTAGCCGTTGAGGGTGAGGGTGGCCCCCGCGGTGGCGAGGAGCAGGCTGAAGTAGAAGACCGGCCGCGAGCGGGAGAGGATGGACACCGACGACATGACGATGGCGATCTGGAGGAAGACCTCGGCGAGGTCGAAGTAGGGATCGCGAGTCGCGCTCAGGTCGCGCACCGCTTCGAGCTTCTTGGCGTCCTTCTCGATGTCCTTCTTCTCGGCGTTGTAGCGCTTCTCCTCCTCGTCCCATCTCCTGGCGAGCGACTCGAGCTTCTCGCGGGCCTCCGGTCGGATGGCCCCCCCGCGCTCGAGGAGATCGGCCTCGAGGCGCAGCTTCTGGGCGCGGTAGAGGTGCTCGCGGATCACCTTGGCCTGGTAGAAGGCCCACTGGTCAGAGGACTTCTGCTGGGCGAGCAGCATCTCCTTGGTGGCGTTGTTCCCGCCCATCGACGAGATGGAGAGGATGACGGCGAAGACGGCGGTGACGAGCGCGACGCGCCGGCCGAACCGGTCTTCGCCGCGCTCGTGCAGCTCCTCGGGGTTCGGGAGCTCGACCTCCGCCACGGAGGGCTAGACGTCCGGCCGGCCCTGTCGGATCTCCTCCCGCATCGCGGACTTGCCCGCCTCGAAGGCGGTGATGAGCCGGTTGGTTTGCTCCTCGAAATATTCGCGCCCCTTCTCGAAGAGATCGCCGGCCTTGATCTTGGCCTCTCCGGCGGCGCCGCGCGCCCGGTTCAGCACGTCCCCCCCGTGCTCGGCGAGGAGCTCGCGAGTTTCGGGCCCGGACTTCGGAGCCAGGAGCAGCGTCGCCGCCGCGCCCGCCACCGCGCCGAGGAGGAACCAGCCGAGATAGCCTGCCGCATCCGAATTCCGCTCGTCAACCATGTCCCTTCCTCCTTCAACGGTCACTGCAATTGGCGATGATCCTTACGACTGCCGATGCTTGAGCCGCGAGACGAAGACGCCCAGCCCGCGCTGGAGACCCATCGCCACGCCGGTGAGCCGGCCGAGCCGGGTGATCCCGCCCACCAGCCCGACGACCTTGGCGATGGTCTCGGTGATGTCCTCGAGGCGGCGCGTGATCATGCCGATGCGCTGGAGCTCGAGCGTCACCTGGTGGGAGACACCGCGCAGCTCCTCCGCCAGGGCGCCCAGCTGGCTCGCGGTGGGCCGGATCTCGCGCTCGACCAAGGTCATGACGGACTCGGTGCGGTCGATGAGCCGCTTGAGTGAGATGAGCACTGCCACCAGAGCCACCGTGATACCCACCGCGCACACGCTGAGCACCGCCACGACCAGCGGGTTCATGAGGCTCGCAGTATCGCAAGGGCTACCGGGCAAGTCAACCGCTTCGCGGGAAAACACCGCGTGTTCATTGACTTTCCCGCGGATGGATCTCTATACTTCGGCAGTCAGGAGCCTGCACCGATGCCCCTCGAGGACCGTTTCGCCGAGCTACGCCGCCGCAACCAGGCCGCCGACCTGGGCGGGGGGGCGGAGCGCATCGAGCGCCAGCACAAGTCCGGAAAGAAGACCGCCCGCGAGCGGCTCGAGCTCCTCCTCGACAAGGGCTCGTTCGTCGAGATGGACAAGCTGGTGGTGCATCAGGGGCATGACTTCGGGATGGATGCCCAGCGTATTCCCGGCGACGGGGTGGTGGTGGGCTCCGGACGCATGCATGGCCGTCCGGTGTTCGTCTTCGCCCAGGACTTCACCGTGTTCGGCGGCTCGCTCTCCGAAGCGTATGCGCGGAAGATCTGCAAGATCATGGACCTCGCCATGAAGACGGGCGTGCCCATCATCGGCCTCAACGACTCGGGCGGGGCGCGCATCCAGGAGGGCGTGGTGTCGCTCGCGGGCTACGCGGACATCTTCCTGCGCAACACGCTGGCCTCGGGGGTGGTGCCGCAGATCTCGGCCATCCTCGGCCCGTGCGCCGGCGGCGCGGTCTATTCGCCGGCCATCACCGACTTCGTGTTCATGGTGAAGGGCTCCTCCTACATGTTCGTGACCGGGCCCGAGGTCATCAAGGCCGTCACCCACGAGGAGGTGTCGTTCGAGGAGCTGGGCGGCGCGGGGACCCATGGCGCCATCTCCGGCGTGGCGCACTTCGCCGCGGAGAGCGAGGAGGAGTGCCTGGCCCTCGTTCGTGAGCTGATGACCTTCCTGCCCCAGAACAACCTGGAGGACCCCCCCCTCCAGCGAACCCTCGATCCCATCGACCGCGTGGACGAGGAGCTGCAGACCGCGGTGCCGGACCAGCCCAACAAGCCCTACGACATCAAGGACGTGGTGCGCACCGTCCTGGACGACAAGTACTTCTTCGAGGTTCAGGCCGACCATGCCCCGAACCTGGTGATCGGGTTCGGCCGGCTGGGCGGCCGGCCGGTGGGGATCGTCGCCAATCAGCCCGCGCACCTCGCCGGCTGCCTGGACATCAACGCCTCCCTCAAGGGCGCGCGGTTCGTCCGCTTCTGCGACTGCTTCAACATCCCGCTCGTCACCTTCGAGGACGTGCCCGGCTTCCTGCCCGGCACCGCCCAGGAGTTCGGCGGCATCATCAAGCACGGGGCCAAGCTCCTCTATGCCTTTTGCGAGGCCACCGTGCCCAAGCTCACCGTCATCACGCGCAAGGCCTACGGCGGGGCGTACTGCGTCATGTCGTCCAAGCACATCCGCGGCGACGCCAACTTCGCCTATCCGACGGCGGAGATCGCGGTGATGGGCCCCGACGGCGCGGTCAATATCCTGTACAAGCGTGAGATGGAGGGCGCCCCTGATCCCGCCGGGCTCAAGGAGGAGAAGACGCGCGAGTACCGGGAAAAGTTCGCCAACCCCTTCGTGGCCGCCGAGCGGGGCTACGTGGACGAGGTCATCGAGCCCCGGGACACCCGGCGCCGGCTCATCCAGGTGCTGGAGGTGCTTCACACCAAGCGCGACACCAACCCGCCCAAGAAGCACGGGAATATTCCCCTGTGAGCTGGCCCCGATGAGCCGGTCCCGATGAGCGACGACGAGGCGAAGCGGATCGAGGAAGCACGGCGCGCCTGGGAGGCCCGGACGCGCAAGCCCGGCGGCGGGAGGCCGGCGGAGCGCCCCGGCCTCTTCGCCACCTCCGGAGGCGCCCCCGTCGAGCCCCTCTACACGCCGGCGGACGTGGCCGGGCTCGACTATCTCCGCGATCTCGGCTTTCCGGGCGAGTACCCGTACACGCGCGGGGTCCAGCCCTCCATGTATCGGGGACGTTTCTGGACGATGCGGCAGTACGCGGGCTTCGGCTCGGCGGTGGAGACCAACCGCCGCTACCGCTACCTCCTCGAGCAGGGGCAGACCGGCCTCAGCGTGGCCTTCGACCTGCCCACCCAGATGGGCTATGACGGTGACGATCCCATGGCGCGGAGCGAGGTGGGCAAGGTGGGGGTGGCCATCTCGAGCCTGCCCGACATGCTCGATCTCTTCGACGGGATCCCGCTGGATCGGGTCTCCACCTCGATGACCATCAACGCCACCGCGTCCATCCTCCTCGCGCTGTACATCGCGGTGGGGGAGCGGCAGGGGGTCGGCCCCGATCGGCTGTCGGGCACGGTGCAGAACGACATCCTGAAGGAGTACATCGCGCGGGGCACCTACATCTTCCCGCCCACGCCGTCCATGCGGCTCATCACCGACACCTTCGCCTATTGCCGGGAGCGCGTGCCGCGCTGGAATACCATCTCCATCTCCGGCTATCACCTGCGCGAAGCCGGCTCCACCGCGGGCCAGGAGCTCGCCTTCACGCTGTCCAACGGGATCGCCTACGTGACGGCAGCGCGGGAGGCGGGGCTCGAGGTGGACGAGTTCGCGCCGCAGCTCTCGTTCTTCTTCAATGCCCACAATAACCTCCTCGAGGAGGTGGCCAAGTTCCGCGCCGCACGCCGGATGTGGGCGCGGATCATGCGGGAGCGGTTCGCGGCCCGGGACCCGCGCTCGCTCATGCTCCGTTTCCACGCGCAGACCGCGGGCAGCATGCTCACCGCGCAACAGCCCGCCAACAACATCGTGCGCGTGGCGGTGCAGGCCCTTGCCGCGGTGCTGGGGGGCTGCCAGTCCCTGCACACCAACTCCATGGACGAGGCGCTGTCCCTGCCCACCGAGGAGTCGGTGCGCATCGCCCTCCGCACCCAGCAGATCCTGGCGCACGAGTCGGGGGTGGCCGATACCGCCGATCCGCTGGGCGGCGCCTACGCGGTGGAGCGCCTCACCCGGCAGCTCGAGGAGGAAGCGGAGGCCTATATCGCCAAGATCGACGGGATGGGCGGCGCCGTGCAGGCCATCCCCTTCATGCAGCGCGAGATCCAGGAGGCCGCCTACCGCTATCAGCAGGAGGTGGAGGCCAAGGCCCGCATCGTGGTGGGCGTCAACGACTACGTCGTCGACGAGCCTCCGGGCGGGAAGCTCTTCCAGATCGATCCCGCGGTGGGGGCGGCGGCGGCGGAGCGCCTGGAGATCCTCCGGCGCGCCCGCGACGCCGGCGCGGCCGCGCGGGCGCTCGAGGCCATCGATCGCGCCGCCCGCGGGCGCGACAACCTCATGCCCCTCATCCTCGACGCCGTGCGGGCCTCGGTGACCCTGGGCGAGATCTGCACCACGTTGCGCCGCGGTGTTCGGCACGCACCAGCCGTCGGTGGTGTTCTAGCGGTGCGGCGGTTGAGACGGTGGCTCGTCCCGGCGCTCCTCTGCCCACTCGTGCTCGCGGGCTCCCCCGGCGAGGCGGGGATGGCCGACCAGGTCGGCGCCACCTTCGGGCTCCTCGTTCAGGAGGTGATGACGGCGTTCCCGGCCGTCGAGGGGCTGGTGGTGAGCGTGGACGGCGACCGCGTGTATCTGGATCTCACCGAGAAGGATGGCGTCCAGCGCGGGCAGGAGTTCACCGTCTTCCGCAAGGGGGAGGAGTTCCGCCATCCCTTCACGCAGAAGCCGCTCGGCCGCTTCGAGGACGTCCTGGGCTATGCGCAGATCACCCGCGTGGAGACCAGGTTCTCGGAGGGGCTGTTCATCCCCGTCCCCGACCGCGCCAAGGTGGCCGCGGAGGATGGCGTGCGCATCACCCGGGGCCGGATCAAGGTGGCGGTGGCGCCGACGCTCGACCTGACCAAGGCCCAGGCCGACCTCCGGCGCGTGCCCTTCATGATCGCGCTGGGGCTGGACCAGACCAAGCGCTTCCAGGCGGTGGACCCCGGGGTGGTGCAGGAGCTCTTCCTGAACCAGCGGGCCCGCAGCGAGGAGCTCCTGGTGCGACCCGAGCGCGCGGTCAGTCTCGGCCGGACCCTCGACGTATCGGGCTGGCTGGTCCCCGTCCTGATCGACCGGCGGGGCACCACCTACCTCGACGTCACGTGGATCTCGGCGGTGACGGGCACCCCGCTCTTCTCACGCCGCCAGGCACTGACCCGGGCGCAGGGGGCCAGCGAGCAGCGCTTCCCCTGGGAGCCCCTCCCGGAGGACTAATCTGCTATGCTTTGCCGGACATGCCGACCGCTCGCGCGCTTCGTCTGACCGCGGGTATCACGGCCGCCGCCATTCTGGCGACGGGATGCCAGACCGTTCGCGAGTTCGCCGGGTTCCCGGGCGCGGGCGATCCCAGCGTCACGATCAAGAGCGCGGAGCCGAAGTGGGTGCTGATCAAGAACCCGCGCTACGGCGACGTGGCCAGCGAGCCCGAGTACATCTGGGTGGAAGAAGACAAGATGCCCACCACGGTGAAGTCGTTCATGTTCGGCAAGTCCACCCTCCTCGCGCCGCCCGAGATAGTGCCGAAGTACGGGCTCCCGCCCGGCGGCGGCCGCGTCAGCTCGCTTCACAAGCTGCCCTATGACACGACTCCGGTGGCCGCGCCCGCGCCCGGCGGGGGCCGCGCGCCGCTGACCGCGTCGACGACCACCCCCGCCACGCGCACCGACGGCGCGGTGGCGGTGGCGGCGGCGCCGCCCTCGCGCGGTTTCGTGGTGTTCGTGGACACCACGCGCATCGTCATCGACCTCACCGCCCGCGACGGCGTCAAGCCCGGCACCATGGTCAGCCTGCGCCGTGACAAGATTCCCATTGTCCATCCCGTGACCGGCGAGCTCCTCGGCGAGCTGGACGAGGAGGTGGCCACCGGGAAGGTGATCGAGGTGCGCGACAAGTTCTCGGTGGTGGAGCTCCAGCGCGTCGAACAGGGGACGGAGATCAAGATCAAGGACCGGGTCGTTCTGCGGTGACCGCCCCCGCCCGCTCCGGCGTCAAGCCGCCCACCGCTCTCGAGACTCTTCTGAAGGAGCGCGTCTCCCTCATGATCGGCGGCGAGCTGGCCGCGATCGAGGCCGAGATCGCGCGCGAGCTCAACTCCTCGGTGGACCTCATCCGGGAGATGGGCGAGTTCATCGCGGGGGCCGGCGGCAAGCGGCTGCGTCCCATACTCCTCGTCATGGCCGCGCGCCTGGCTGGCTACCGGGGGCCGCGCGCGATCCGGATGGGCTGCGTGGTGGAGCTCCTGCACACCGCCACCCTCATCCACGATGACGTGGTGGACCAGGCGCCCCTCCGGCGCGGCCGTCCCTCCGCCAATGCGCGCTGGGGCGACGACGCCTCCGTGCTCGTGGGCGACCACCTCTACTCGAAGTCCTTCGCCCTCATGGTGGACGACGGCGATCCCGCCGTCCTCGACACGCTGGCGCGCGCCACCGTCTCGATGACCGAGGCCGAGGTGTTCCAGCTCGAGCGCAAGCGCAGCGGCACCACCACCGAGGCCGACTATCTGCGGATCATCACGCAGAAGACGGCGTCGTTCATCTCGGCCTGCTGCCGCATCGGGGGCGTGCTGGGCCGCGCCGACGCCGTGCGGCTCGAGGCGCTCACGCGCTACGGCCTGGACATCGGCATCGCCTTCCAGATCAGCGACGACTCGCTCGACTTCGTGGCCGACGAGGCGCGCCTGGGCAAGGCCATCGGCGCCGACCTGCGGGAGGGCAAGCGCACGCTGCCCCTCATCGCCACGCTGGAGCGGGCCGAGCCCGCCGAGCGCGAATGCATCCAGGCCGTGCTCAAGCGCGCCCGGCCGGAGACGGCCGACATCGAGGAGATCCGCCGCCTGGTCACCCGCTACGAGGGCGTGGAGTACGCGCTCGAGCGCGCCCACGCCTACGCGCAGACGGCCAAGGACGACCTCAAGCCTTTCGCCGACTCCGACGACAAGGAGACCCTGGTCCTCATCGCGGACTTCGTGGTGGACCGGGACCGCTAGTCTCTCGCCCGCCATGCCGGGCCGCCTCATCACGCTGACCACGGATTTCGGGGTCCGTGACCCGTTCGTCGGTGTCATGAAGGGCGTGATCCTCGGCATCTGCCCCGACGCCCGCCTGGTGGACCTCACCCACGAGATCGACCGCCAGGACGTGCGGGGCGCCCAGCTTGCCCTCGAGAGCGCGGTGGGCTTCTTTCCGCCGGGCACCGTTCACCTTGCCGTGGTCGACCCCGGGGTGGGGAGCGCGCGCCGGCCGCTGGCGCTGGAGTCGGGGGGCCGGCGATTCGTCGGCCCCGACAACGGCCTCTTCACCTTCGCCCTCGCCGATCCCGGCTGGACGGCGGTGACGCTGGAGGCGCCCCGATTCCGGCTGCCCGAGGTCTCCCGGACTTTTCACGGGCGCGACGTCTTCGCGCCGGCGGCCGCGCACCTGGCGCGTGGGGTGGCCCTGGCCGAGCTGGGCCCGCCGGCGCGCGATCTCGTGTGTCAGCCGCTCCCCGTGGCGCGGCGCGAAGGGGCGCGCCTGCTGGGGGAGGTGCTGGCGGTAGACCGCTTCGGCAACCTGATCACCTCGATCACCGTCGCGCAGCTCGCGGGAGCGCCGGGCGTGGCAGTGGAAGTGGCGGGGCGGTCGCTGGGAGCGCCCCGCGAGAGCTACCTGGAGGGCGAACGGGATCGAGCGGCCCCGATCATGGGATCACAGGGGCGGCTCGAGATCTTCGTGCGGGACGGCGACGCCCGCGCCCTGCTGGGAGCCGGGCCGGGGACGCCGGTATGGGTGACCCTGGGTTAGTCGGACGGCTTGGAGGGCTTGGGCGGCTTGGAAGAAGCGGATTTGCTTTTGGCACCTTCCGTCTTGCCCCCTTCGCTCCCGCCACTGCTGCCGCTCGCCCCCCCGCCGTTGGAAGCGCCGTCGCCCTTGGAGGCCCCGCCCGTCTTGGACGGGCCGTCGCCCGAGGTGCCGGAAGATGAGGGGGGGCTTTCACCCCCCGTGCTAGACTGGGCGCCGGTCGAGGATGAGGATTCGGCTTTCATCGCCTTCTTCCTCGAATCCGACGGGTAGTCGGTGACGTACCACCCGCCACCCTTGAGGATGAAGGTGGAGGCGCTCAAGAGCCGTTGCACGGGACCGCCGCATACGTCGCACGTCTCGAGCGGCTTCTCCGTGATGCGCTGTCGCACCTCGAAGACGCGAGGACATTTCGGACATTCGTACTCGTAAGTGGGCACGCCCAAACAAGTACATGGCTAACGTGGTGCTGTCAAGGAACGGAGTCGGAGCGCTGGTCGCGGCGCTCGCCGCTCTTGTCCTGGCCGCGGGTGGCTGTGCGACCAGCAAGGACGCGCAGGTTCGCAAGATCCAGGCGCGTAATGCCTACGATCAGGGCGGAAGCAACTTACGGGAGGGCCGCGTCTCGCTCGGTCTCGCCGCGCTACAGGAGGCGGTGCAGCTCGACCCCGAGAACCCCCTCTACTACAACGCGCTTGGCGTCGCCCAGCTCCAGCTCCGCCGGTGGCCCGAGGCGCAGGCGTCATTCGAGAAGGCCATCGAGTTGGACGGGGCGTACGCCGAGGCCTATCACAACCTGGGCCTGGCCCTGGCTCGACAGGGGCGCCTGGACCAGGCCGTCGCCAGCTACCGGAAGGCCTTGACCTTTCCCACCTACCCGAGCCCGGAGCTGGCCTACCACAATATGGGGGAGGCCTACCTGAGGCAGGGGAAGCTCCGCGAAGCGGAGGAGTCCCTCCGCCAGGCCATCCAGCTCGAGACGAAGAACCAGTTTTCTCATTATTTGCTGGGAGTTGTCCTAGCCGAGACTGGCCGGAAGGCCGAGGCCGCGAATGTGTTCCGCCAGGCCCGGGACCTCGATCCCGACTCCTCCGTCGGGCTTCTGACGGTGGAGGCTCTGAAGAGCCTCGAAACGCGCTAGTTCGGGCATAATTCCTTGACCCAAGTTACCCCATTGCGGTAAAAAAGATCGTTGTCGTGAAGTCTCTGCGCCCCCCTATCTGTCTAGGGGATTCTCGGAGTGGCAGCACCGTGGTACCGCGTAGCCTGCACCAGGGCAGTCGAGGCAGGGGTTCTCGGAAGCACGAGAAGCCAACCACCAATGAGGAGAGGGTTCATGAGAAAGTTGCTCGTAGTCACCTTGGCCGTGGTCGCCCTCATCGGCACCATGGCCCCAGGGGCGTTCGCGCAACCGGCCGCAGCGCCGGCGGCTCCGCCCCTGACGTTCAACATCAACGGGTTCCTCGACACGGTCTCGTCGGCGAGCTGGAACCTGCGCGATTCGAACTTCACGCGAACGGGCGACAAGGAGTGGTACGCCCGGAACCGCGGCCGTATCAACATCGAAGGCCGCGCCGGCAACGCCGTGTTCGTGTGGGGTATCGAGATCGACACCACATGGGGCCAGACGAGCGGCACGGACAATAACCTGGCCGGTCAGGTGGTCGGTAACAACCAGCAGCGCGCCGGTACCACGTCGGGCTTCGATCTCAACACCGACGTGCAGGCCAGCGTGGAGACCAAGTGGCTCTTCGCCGAGTTCGACGCGCCGCTCCTTCCGTTCGCCACGCGCGTTCGCGTGGGTGCCCAGCCGTACTCGGTCACCTACAAGATCTGCGCCTTGGCGTGCTCCGACTTCGCGGGGGTGAACCTCACCACCACGTGGTCGCCGAACGTCAAGTCGCACCTGACCTTCGCCCAGATCGAGGAAGAGCTCACGGGCCCGAGCACGGGCGGCACGGGTCTCACCGGCTTCAATCGCGGTGACGACTTCGCCTTCATCGGGAGCGTCGAGATCACCCCGTTCAAGGGCCTCGATATCCGTCCGATCTATTCGTACGCCTGGCTCCAGGGCGCGACGAACGCGGGCGCTCGCTCCATTGTCAGCGGCGGTGCCAACGCCGTCACTACCACTTACGTCTCCCGCCTCGCCGGTGGTTGCTCCCCGGGGGTTGCTACGTGCGGTCTCGTGGCGGCGACCCCGGGGGCCCCGACCAACGAGGAGCACCGGCACACCATCGGTGTTGATACGCGGTGGCGTTCGGGCCCCTTCTCGGTGGAGCCCACGATCTTCTATCAGTTCGGTACGCGTGACACCGATAACCCGTTCGGCGGCCCGACCAACCTGAGCAGTGAGGCCGACATCTCGGCCTTTCTCTTCGACCTGAAGACCGGCTGGCGCATCGGTCCGCTGCTTATGGAATTCCGGGGCATGTACACCACGGGTAACCGGCCGAAGGACCAGTTGCACAAAGAAGTGAACTACTACTCCCCGGTCACCGGTGACACGGGCTGGTATTCGGACGGGTGGGGTAATATCACCGCCCTCGGTATCGACTACTTCAACGGCGCCATCCGTGGTCTCGGGAACAATATCGGGTTCGATCGCTATGGCCGTCAGCAGCTCGCTGGGAAGGTGACCTATAGCATCACCCCGCAGCTCGACGTGTACGGGCTGGCCATGGGGGTGTGGACGGCTCGTTCGGTTGATACGGACGGGACGTTTAACGCGGCGGTCGTGAACTGCGATGGCCTGCGCGGGGGGAGTTGTAAGGGTGACTCCGCGTTTATCGGTCACGAGTATAATCTCGGTACCACCTGGCGGTTCGCGCCGGGCCTGACGTTCGATCTCGTGGGCGCCTACCTCTTCGCGGGCGACGCCCTGGACACGACCGAAGTCATCAGCGGTGTGGCCACCAAGCGGGATGCCAAGGATGTCTACACGGTGGCCGCCCGTCTGCGTCTGAGCTTCTAACTGCCACCGAAGCGGTAGTAGGGAGCGGGGCATGGGGGACAGACTCCATGCCCCGCTTTCTTTTCTCCGCCCGTCATTCCAGAGAGTTGCCTGTCCCGGGTCAGGGCGCTATAGTGCGGGCATGGCCCGCCGTCTCCTGATCGGTTTCCTCGTCTATCTCCTGGCGGGCGGGGCATCCCTGGCGTTCGCCCAGCAGCGGCCGGCGCCCGCCGACACCCCCGGCCCGGCGCCGGGCCCCACCGTCCCGATGACCGTGCTCGCCGATCAGCTGGTGGATCTCTTCCCCAAGGTCGAAGGGGACGTGCTGGAGGTCCAGGAGGGCACGCTCACCCTCGGGGTGGGGCGCAAGGATGGGGCCCGTCGCGGGCTCGACCTGGCGCTGTTTCGCGAGGGCCGGGAGATCAAGCACCCCAAGACCGGCCAGCTGCTGGGCCGCTCCGAGATGGCTCTGGGGCGCGTGACCCTCACCGAGATAGAGGAGCAGTTCTCGCGCGGCACCGCCACCGCCACCGTCCCGATCGTGGCGGGGGATCGCTTCCGGCTCTCGTCCGGCAAGATCCGGCTCACGCTCCTGCCCCTGGCAGGGGGCGCCCGTGACAACCTCATCGAGGCCACCACCCAGGAGCTGGTCGAGCGGCTCAACGGCTCCGGCCGCTTCGTGGTGAGCATGGGTGATTCCATCAACCCGTACCTGGCCCAGGAGGGGATCAAGGCCGACGAGTTCCTGGACGGGAAGGGCGTGAAGGAGGCGGCCGCGCGCTTCAAGGTCGAGAACCTCCTGGTATTGCATTTCAAGCGCGTGCAGAACCGACCCTTCATGGAGGTGCGCTTCTTTTCCCTCCCGGGCCGCGACGCCCTCGTGAGCACTGCCTTCTTCGTGCCGCCGTCCATCCGCACCGCCGCTGACAAGGACCGCTTCTCCTCGGCCGTCCGCGACGTGAATCGGCCCCAGGCCAAGCCGCGGTCGCTCCTCTCTCGTCTCCTCGGCGGCGACCTGGAGGCCGGATCGTTCTCCACCGGCGAGAACTCCATCCCGCTGAGGGAGGTGGCCCGCTTCGCCTTCCCCGTGCTCGCCATGGACATCTCGGTGCAGCCCAAAGACAAGGTCCCGCGGGTGGCGGTGAGTGACGGCGAGAAGGTCTACCAGTACCGGCTCGTGAACCAGAAGTTCGAGCCCGAATGGTCCTTCGCGGTGGGGACGCTGGGACGCGTGATGTCGATCCAGCTCGTCGATCTCGACGGCGACGGCATCTTCGAGGTGGTGGCCAACCGCTACCACAACAAGGCCGGGCTCAACTCCTTCGTGATCACCGCCAAGGACGGGAAGCCCAAATTCCTGGCCGACAACCTCGAGATGTTCCTCTTCGGGCTCGACGCGAAGAACGAGGGCCACAAGCAGACGCTCTGGGCCCAGCGTTACAACTCGGACAACTTCTTCACACCGGGTCAGGCGGAGCAGGTCGTGATCAAGAAGGGCGGCATCGTGGCGGAGAAGCCGGTGCGGGTGCCCACCTCTTTCCGGCCCATGGGTGCGGCGTTCTCCAACATCCACGGCAAGGACACCCGCGCCCTCGCCCACATCGACGCGTTCAACCGGCTCCAGATCTCGCTGGACGGCGAGGACGTCTGGCGCTCGTCCACGATGGTGGGCGGCGGCTACATCAAGATGGAGCTGGTGATCGAGCGCGGGCGTCAGGGCAGCCAGAGCAAGTTCTACAAGATCGAGCCCACCCCGCTCTCGGTGGATCTCGACGGCGACGGCATCGAGGAGCTGGTGATTCCCCAGAACCAGATCCGGGAAGGCCTGCTCGCAGTGGTGTTCAAGGGGCCGGCCGGCTATCGCCTGCAGTCCATCGAATCCGGCTTCGAGGGCGGCATCACCGCGCTGGGCGCGTACCGCACCGAGGACAGCAATCAGCCCACCCTGGTGGCGGCGGTCGTCCGCTTCAACAGCTTCTTCAGTAGCGCGGGTGAGACGCAGATCATCATGACCATCCCGCAGGAGTAGGGGCCTGCTCCACCCGTACCGCGGTATCCTCCCCAAGCTGCATCCGACCGCCTTCGTCGAGGCCTCCGCCCAGGTGATCGGCGACGTGGAGCTCGCCGAGGAGACCAGTGTCTGGTTCACCGCGGTGCTGCGCGGCGACGTGAACTTCATCCGGGTAGGCCGCGGAACCAATATCCAGGACGGCACCATCGTCCACGTCAATCGCCGGGGCACCCCCACCATTCTCGAGGAGTTCGTCACCGTGGGCCATGCCGCGCGCCTGCACGGCTGCCACATCAAGTCCCACTGCCTCATCGGCATCGGCGCCATCGTCCTCGACGGCGCGGTGCTGGAAGAGGAGTGCCTGGTGGCGGCGGGGGCGGTGGTCTCGCCCGGCACCCTGGTGCCGCGGGGCAGCGTGCTGATGGGCGCTCCCGCTCGCGTGAAGCGCCAGGTGACCCCCGACGACCTCGAGCTCATCCACCGCTCGGCCGAGGGCTATATCGCGCTCCGGGGGGTATACCTGGCAGCCCAGGGGCCAAGCGGGGTCTGAATGGCGGCCCGGGTCAGCACGGCGCCCCCCCGCGGCATGCGGGACATCCTGCCGCCGGAGGTCGAGCTCCGCGACGCCGCCACCCAGCAGATCCTGTCCGTGTATCGCGGGTTTGGCTTTCGCCGGGTGGAGACGCCCGCGCTGGAGAGCCTCAAGCTCCTCGCCGGGAGCGAGGGCGGCGAGAACGAGAAGCTGATCTTCAAGGTGCTCAAGCGCGGCCAGGATCTGGAGGCGGCCCTGCGCGGGGGCGGCGAGCTCGCCGAGCACGGCCTGCGTTTCGACCTCACCGTGCCCCTGGCCCGCTACTACGCGGAGAACCATGCCCGCCTGCCCGATCCGCTCAAGGCGGTGCAGATCGGGCCGGTCTGGCGCGCGGAACGGCCCCAGAAGGGTCGGTTCCGCCAGTTCACCCAATGTGACATCGACGTTCTCGGGATCGCCTCCGGTCTGGTGGAGGTGGAGCTGGTCCTGGCCACCAGCGAGGCGCTCGACCGGCTGGGCCTGACCGACCTCACCGTCCGCATCAACGACCGGCGTATCCTCGGCCTCATCGCTCAGCACTGCGGCTTTGCCGAGGAGCAGCAGGGCGGCTTCTTCATCGCCTTCGACAAGCTGGACAAGCTCGGCCCGGAAGGGGTGCTCGCCGAGCTGCGCGAGGCCGGCTATCCCAACGCGGCCATCGAGCGATTCGAGCGCCTCCTGCCCACCCTCCAGAAGCGCGAGCTCTCGCTGGAGGCGCTGCCCGCCGCGCTGGGGATGAGCGCGGCCCGGCGGCCAGAAGCATTCGAATCGCTGGCGTGGATCATCCGCACCGCCGGCGGCGAGATGCCCCCCGGGGCCCGTGTGCAGTTCGATCCCACTCTGGTGCGCGGCATGGGGTACTACACCGGGACGATCTTCGAGATGGTGTCGCCCGCCTTTCCGTCGTCGATCGCGGGGGGCGGCCGCTACGACCGCATGATCGGTCGCCTGCTCGGCCGGGAGGTCCCGGCCTGCGGGTTCTCCATCGGGTTCGAGCGGCTGGTCACGATTCTGACCGAGCGCGGGATGGCGCCCTCCGCACCGGAGGCGGTGACATCGTCCCGGCGGATCGCGCTGCTCGTGGACACGGGGGACGACCTCGCCGCGGCCCTGGCCGCCGCGCGCGAGCTCCGGGCCAAGGGCGACCTGGTCTCGCTGGAGCTCAAGCGCAAGAACGTCGGCAAGCAGCTGGACGATTTCGTGACGCACGGCTTCTGGGGCTATGCCACCGGCGAGGCGGGGGGCCGGGTGACCGTGAAGGCGTTTCCGGGAACGGGTGGCCGCCGCTGATGCACGCGTATCGAACCCATACCTGCGGGCAGCTTCGCGCCGCCGAGGTCGGCAAGCCCGCGCGGCTGTCCGGCTGGGTGCATCGCAAGCGCGACCACGGCCAGCTGCTCTTCATCGACCTTCGCGACCATCACGGCATCACCCAGTGCGTGATCAATGCCGGCAGCGCCAGCTTCGAGGCCGCTTCCGCCCTGCGCCTGGAGAGCGTGGTGACCATGACCGGCACGGTGGTGGCGCGCGGCGCCGACGCGGTGAACCCGAAGCTCCCCACCGGGGAGGTGGAGCTCGCCGTGGACGAGCTCAGAGTGGAGGCCCCCGCGGAGGTCTTGCCCCTCCAGGTGGCCAGCGACGCGGAGTTCCCGGAGGACACGCGCCTGCGCTATCGCTTCCTCGACCTGCGGCGCGAGAAGCTGCACCGCAATATCCTGCTTCGCGCCCAGGTCATCGCCAGCATTCGGCGGCGCATGATCGCGGCCGGCTTCACGGAGTTCCAGACGCCCATCCTCACCTCGAGCTCACCCGAGGGCGCGCGCGACTACCTGGTCCCCAGCCGCATACATCCCGGGAAGTTCTACGCGCTGCCCCAGGCTCCGCAGCAGTTCAAGCAGCTGCTGATGGTGGCCGGCTTCGACCGCTACTTCCAGATCGCGCCCTGCTTCCGGGACGAGGACGGTCGGGCGGACCGCTCGCCGGGGGAGTTCTACCAGCTCGACTTCGAGATGTCCTTCGTGACCCAGGAAGACGTGTGGGCGACGATCGAGCCCGTGCTCCACGGCGTCTTCGAGGAGTTCGCGGCGGGGCGGACGGTGACCCCGCCGCCGTTTCCGCGCATCCCGTACGCGGAGGCGATGGCGAAGTACGGCACCGACAAGCCGGATCTGCGCATCCCCATCGTCAACGCCGACGTCACCGGGATCTTCGCGGGGTCGGACTTCAAGGTGTTCGCGGAGGCGGCCGGCCGGGGCGCGGTGGTGCGCGCGATCCCGGGTCCGGGGGCGGCGAGCCGGCCGCGGAGCTTCTTCGACAAGCTGGACGCCTGGGCCCGTGAGCAGGGCGCGCCCGGCCTCGGCTATGTCTCGCTCGCGGAGGCGGGAGCCCGCGGTCCCATCGCGAAGTTCCTCGACGCGACCCGCCTGGCCGCGCTGCAGAAGGCGACGGGGACCGGACCCGGCGACGTGGTCTTCTTCGTCTGCGACAAGCCGGCGGTGGCGAACCCCCTCGCGGGCAAGGTCCGCACGCGTCTCGGTGAGGAGCTCGACCTCATCGAGAAGAACGCCTTCCGCTTCTGCTGGATCACCGACTTCCCCATGTACGAGTGGGACGAGGAGGCGAAGAAGATCGACTTCAGCCACAACCCGTTCTCGATGCCGCAGGGGGGGCTGGAGGCGCTGGAGACGCAGGATCCCCTCACCATCAACGCCTACCAGTACGACATCGTGTGCAACGGCATCGAGCTGTCCAGCGGGGCCATCCGCAACCACCGTCCGGACATCATGTTCAAGGCCTTCCAGATCGCGGGATACCGTCCCGAGGAGGTGGAGGCACGCTTCGGCGGCATGCTCAATGCCTTCCGCTACGGGGCGCCCCCCCACGGGGGATCGGCCCCCGGCATCGACCGCATCGTCATGATGCTGGCCGACGAGCGGAACCTCCGCGAGGTCATCGCCTTCCCCATGAACCAGCAGGCCCAGGATCTCCTCATGCAAGCGCCCAGCGAGGTGGATCCCAAGCGGCTGCGCGAGCTGCACATCAAGCTCGACCTGCCGCCCGAGAGCGCCTGACCTGGGCGGCCATGCTATCCTGAGGCGCGGAGGAACGAGCACCTGACTCAAGCGACCACCGTCACCCGCCGTGTGCAGCTGCCCGCGTCGTCCGACCTCCTTACCCTGCTCGGCAAGAATGACGAGCACCTCCGCGCCCTCGAGTCGCAGTTCGACCTTCGCGTCTCTGCGCGCGGGCACGAGCTGACCCTCCGCGGCGAGGAGCGGCAGGTGGCGCAGGCGGAGCGGCTCCTGCACGAGCTGGTGGCGCTGCAGGGCGCGCGCCCGGGGTTGAGCGCGGGGGAGGTACGGGCGGCGCTGCGCCTGGCGGGGAGCGAGCCGGACACCGACGTCCGCGCGGTGCTCGGCGACGCCATCAGCGTCCCCTCGCGCCGGCGGCTCATCTCGCCGAAGACGGCCAACCAGAAGCGTTATATCGACGCCATCCGCGCCTACGATCTCGTCATCTCCATCGGTCCCGCCGGCACCGGCAAGTCCTATCTCGCGGTGGCCATGGCGGTGTCCGCGCTCATGAAGCGCGAGGTGGCCCGGATCATCCTGACCCGGCCGGCGGTGGAGGCGGGCGAGCGCCTGGGCTTCCTCCCCGGCGACCTGATCGAGAAGATTCATCCCTATCTGCGGCCGCTCTATGACGCGCTCTACGACATGCTCGACTCGGACAAGGTGGCCACGCTCACCGAGAAGGGCCAGATCGAGATCGCGCCGCTGGCCTACATGCGCGGCCGTACCCTCAACGACGCCTTCATCATCCTCGACGAGGCCCAGAACACGACCTCCGAGCAGATGAAGATGTTCCTGACGCGGCTCGGGTTCAACGCCAAGATGGTGATCACCGGCGACATCACCCAGGTGGACCTGCCATCCAGCCGCGTGTCCGGCCTGGTGGAGGCGCAGTCGGTGCTGCGCGGGGTGGAGGGCATCCAGTTCGTCTACTTCAGCGATCGCGACGTGGTCCGCCACGACCTGGTCTCGGCCATCGTGCGAGCCTACGACCGCGCCCACCCGCGGCCTCACGGCCTTCCCGACCCGGAGCCCCACAACGGCTAGGCGCAGGGAGTGCAGGGACCCTCGGGTTGTCCGCCGACGAGGGCAGTGCGGGGGCCCTCGGGTTGTCCGCCGACGGGGGGAGTGCGGGGGCCATTTCTGGGCCCCCGCAAAGTAAGTCATGCCCGTCGCGCTCCAGAGCCGCCAGTCCAGGATCCGCGTCTCGCTGCCGCGGCTGCGCGCCGTGGCCCGCGTGGCGCTGGGCGCGGTGGGGCGCGCGAAGGCGGAAGTGCACGTGACGGTAGTGGACGACCGCACCATTCGCCGCCTCAATGCCCGCTACCTGGGCTCCCGCAAGCGTACCGACGTGCTGGCCTTCGACCTCGGCGGCCCCGGACCCACGCCCTTGCTGGGCGAGGTGATTGTCTCCGCGGACACGGCGGCGCGGCAGGCCGCCGCGGTGGGCGTGTCGGTCGCCCTCGAGCTCGATCTTCTCGTGATCCACGGCATCCTCCATCTGGCCGGCTGGGATGACGCCCGCCCCGCGCAGGCGCGCCGCATGCACGAGCGGGCGCGGGTCATCCTGACCCGTGCCCGGCGCCGACCGGTTCCCGCCCGGCTCTGGGCCGGGTTGCTCCCCTCCGCATGACCGCCCCGGCGCATCGGGCGGGATTCGTGGCGCTGGTGGGGCGCCCCAATGTGGGCAAGTCCACGCTGCTCAACCGGCTGGTGGGCGAGAAGATGGCCATCGTCTCCCGGCGCCCCCAGACCACGCGCACCCGGATCACGGGCATCCGCCACCTGCCGCATGCCCAGGCGATCTTCGTGGACACGCCCGGCTTGCATGCAGGCCAAGGGCGGCTCGGCGAGCTGATGCAGCGGGCGGCGGAACGCGCGCTGGAGGACGTGGACCTGGTCTGCTTCGTCGCCGAGGCCACCGAGCGGCCCGACCGCCTCGACGTGGCGGTGCTGAACCGGCTCGCGGCCGTGCGCGCCCCCGTGATCTGCTGCCTGAACAAGGTGGACCTGGTCGCGCCCAAGTCTCGGCTGCTGCCCCTCATCGCCGCGTATCGCGAGCGGCACCCGTTCCAGGACATCGTGCCGCTGTCCGCCCAGACCGGCGCCGGATGTGACGCGCTCATGAACTTGGTGCTGGCGGCCCTTCCCGAACGGCCGCCCTATTTCCCCCGCGAGTCGCTCACCGACCAGCCGGAGACCTTCTTCGTGGCGGAGGCCATCCGCGAGAAGATCTTCCGGCTCACCAACCAGGAGATCCCCTACGCGTGCGCCGTACGCGTGGAGGAGCTCACGGAGCGGGAGCGGCCCGAGTGCCTGTACATCAAGGCCACCATCTTCGTGGAGCAGGAGTCGCAGAAGGGCATTCTCATCGGCCGGCAGGGGGCGATGCTCAAGCGGATCGGCAGCGTGACGCGGGAGGATCTCGAGCGGTTCTTCGGGATCAAGACCTATCTCGACCTTCGCGTCGCCGTGCGCAAGAACTGGCGGAAGGACGAGGGGGCCCTGCGGGAGTTCGGCTTCCTCCTCACGTCCTGAGCATGGCCCTCGCCCGCACGCGGGCCGTGGTGGTGAGCCGCCGGCCGATGGGCGAGCAGGACCGGCTGGTCGAGTTCTACACGCGGGATCACGGCAAGGTCCGAGGGGTGGCGAAGTCGGCGCGGCGGCCCCGCTCGCGGTTCGTCGCCGCGCTGGAGCCGTTCACCCTGGGCGAGCTCGTCTTCTTCGACACCGGCCGCAGCGGGCTGGTCCGCGTGGACCACTTCGACATCGTCCACTCCTTCGTGCGGGTGCGGGAGAACCTCGACCGGCTTGGGCGGGGCGCCTGGATGTGCGAGTCGCTCACCCGGCTCTCCGCCGACCGCGACCCGCATCCGGCGCTGTTCGGGCTGCTGGTCCGCAGCCTGCGTGCCCTGGAGACGGTGGTCGCACCGGAGCGCGTGGCCATCTGCTTCGCTCTGCGGGCAGTGGATCTCCTCGGGCACCGCCCGCGTCTGGATCGGTGCGTGGAATGCGGCCGGACCTTCCCGTTTGCGGGCGCGTCGCTGGATCCCGAGGCGGGCGGCCTGGTGTGCGGGGCCTGTGCGGCGGGCCGCCCGGCGGTACCGCTGTCCGGTCCCGCGGTGGGGATGCTGGCGCGGATGCGCGGGATGCGATGGGAGGAGGCCCTCGCCCTGGGGGTGGGCCCCGCGCTGGAGGAGGAGCTGGGGACGGCGCTGGACGACGTCGTCACCCGGCTCATCGGCGGGCTCCCGCGGTCGCTCCGCTTCATCGGGCAGACGCGGCGCGGCCTCGCCGGCGTCGCCGAGCCGCCGCCGGCTCGACGACGCCCGTGATATCCTGACCGCCATGCCCGTCACCATGGACGCGCTGGTTTCGCTCTCGAAGCGCCGTGGCTTCGTCTTCCAGTCGAGCGAGATCTACGGGGGCACCGGCTCCTGCTGGGACTACGGGCCGCTCGGCGTCGAGCTCAAGCAGAACATCAAGCGGCTGTGGTGGCGCGACTTCGTGCAGTCGCGCGCCGACATGGTGGGCCTCGACGCCTCCATCCTCATGCACCCCACCGTCTGGAAGGCGAGCGGGCATCTCGACCGCTTCACCGACCCCATGGTGGACTGCCGGGAGTGCCAGCACCGTTTCCGCGCCGACCACGTGGACGCGCTGCCCTGGACCCACTATTGCCCGGCCACCAAGGGCAACAAGTTCACCATTCCGGCAGGGGAGGCCTGCGGCCACTGCGGCGCCCGGCGCACGCTCTGCCCCGACTGCGGCAAGGGTGAGCTCACCGCCCCGCGCGAGTTCAACCTCATGTTCAAGACCTTCATGGGCCCGGTCGAGGAGGAGGCGGCCGTTACCTACCTCCGCCCGGAGACCGCCCAGGCGATGTTCGTCAACTTCGACAACATTCTCCAGTCGATGCGGTTGAAGCTGCCCTTCGGCATCGCGCAGGCCGGGCGCTCCTTCCGCAACGAGATCACGCCGGGTAACTTCATCTTCCGGACGCGCGAGTTCGAGCAGATGGAGATCGAGTACTTCGTCAACCCGCACGACACCGTCGAGGGCCGTCCCGCCGACGAGTGGTGGCACGACCGCTGGATCGCGGACTGCATGGCGTGGTTCCGACGCTACGGCCTCCGCGAAGAAAACCTGCGCCTGCGCGAGCACGAGAAGGCCGAGCTGGCCCACTACGCGAAGCGCACGGTGGACATCGACTATCAGTTCCCCATCGGCTGGAGCGAGCTGATGGGCATCGCCAACCGTAGCGACTTTGACCTCAAGCAGCACTCCAAGTTCAGCGGCAAGTCGCTCACCTACTTCGACGAGGAGCGCAAGGAGCACATCGTGCCCTTCGTGGTGGAGCCGGCGGCGGGGGTGGACCGCGCGCTCCTGGCCTTCCTGGCCGACGCCTACCAGGAGGAGGAAGTGCGCGGCGAGAAGCGGGTGGTGCTCCGCTTCCACCCCGAGCTGGCGCCGGTGAAGGTGGCGGTGCTGCCCCTGCTCAAGAAGCGCGAGGAGATCGTGCGCACTGCGCATGGCATCCGCGCCGCGCTGTCGCGGCACTTCCGGGTCGTCTACGACGACACCGCCGCCATCGGACGGCTCTACCGCCGGCAGGACGAGGTGGGGACGCCCTACTGCGTCACGGTCGACGTGCAGACGGTGGGAGATCGCGACAAGGGCGAGACCGGCGATGGTCGCGTGACCATTCGCGACCGCGACAGCATGCAGCAGGTGCGCGTGCCCGAGGGGGAGCTCCTGCCCGTGTTCCGGGGATTGCTCGAGGGCGGGGACTGGGGCGCGGTGGTCGCGCGTTTCGGCGGCGTGACCGCCGACGCGGGGCGCCCGAGCGAGGGCGACCGCTAGGGAGTTTGCCCGCCCTCGCGCGGGGCCGCGGGCTCGGCGGTCGCGGGTACCGCGCCAGGTAGCGCGGTGGCGGGCCGCACCCCGGAGGCGAAGCGGGCGGGACCGCAAACCTGCGACGGCTCGGTTCCGACCACGAAAGCCATCAGCGCGGGCCGGGTGCAGTTGCCCGCTCGGTCCAGGTCCACCGGCACCAGCACCACCTTTTCCGGGATGGGGAAGTCCTCCGCCGGCATCCCCGCCAGCGCCGACTGCATGAAGGTCGTCCAGATGGGTACCGCCACGCGCGAGCCGGTCTCGTCCTTCCCCAGGCTGCGCGGGCGATCATAGCCCACCCACACGCCGGTGGCGAGCTGCGGCGTGAACCCGATGAACCAGGCGTTCGAGTAGTCGTTGGTGGTTCCCGTCTTTGCCGCGGCCGGGCGTCCCAGCGCCTTGGCCGCCACGCCCGTTCCGCGATCGATGGTGCCCTTGAGCATTTGCGTGGCCACGAAAGCTAGCTCGGGAGTGAGCACCTGCTTGGGCTCGGGGACGTTTTCCTCGAGCAGCTTGCCCTGGGCGTCGAGCACATAACGGACGGTGGTGGGATGCAGCCACTGCCCCTGGTTAGCGAGGGTGCCGTACGCCGAGGTGAGCTCCAGCAGGGAGAGCTCGGAGGTGCCCAGCGCCAGGCTGAGGTTCTCGCCGAGGGGGCTCTGCACGCCCATGCGGCGCGCCACGTTGATGGTGCGGCGAAGACCGATACGCTCCTGGACCTTCACCGTCGCCACGTTGACGGACTCCTCGAGCGCCTGCTGCAGCGTGACCGGCCCGCGGAACTTCCGATCGTAGTTCTCGGGCTTCCAGGGCTTGCCGTTCGGCCCGCCCGGGAACTCCACCGGCGAGTCTTCCACCTCGGTGGCGGCGGTCAAGCCCGCCTCCAGCGCGGCGATGTAGACGAAGGGCTTGAAGGAGGAGCCTGGCTGGCGGCGCGCCTGGGTGGCGCGGTTGAACTCGCTCTTGAAGAAGTCGTAGCCGCCGACCATGGCCTTGATGTGGCCGGTCTGGGGATCGAGGGCCAGCAGGGCGCCCTCCGGCCGCTCCGTCACGGGGGCGGTGCCGGCCTTCTCGGAGGCCTTGAGCCGCCGGGTCTCCAGCGCCTTGAGCCCCTCCCGCAGCGACTGTTCGGCCTTGAGCTGCATGGTCGGGGAGAGCGTGGTGTAGACCTGCAGGCCGCCCTTGAAGACCACGTCGGCGCCGTATGCCGACTCCAGGAGCTGCTGGACATACTCGAGGTAGTGCTGCCCGGTGGTGCGACGGCGCTCAGGCGGGACCAGGTCCAGCTTGGCCGCTGAGAGCGTCTTGGCCTCCGCGTCCTTCAGCACGTTCACGTCCACCATGCGGGCGAGGACGATGGCCCGGCGGCGCTTGGCCGCGTCGGGATGCTCGAACGGGGAGTACGTGGAGGGCGCCTTGGGGAGCCCCGCCAGCAGCGCGCTCTCCGGGATCGACAAGTCCTTGACCGACTTGCCGAAGAAGGTACGGGCGGCCGCCTCCACGCCGAAGGCGCCGTGGCCGAAATAAATCTGGTTCAGGTACATCTCGAGGAGCCGATCCTTCGAATAGCGGCGCTCCAACTCGACGGCGAGGACGGCCTCCTTCAACTTGCGATCGAGGCTCTTGTCGGGGGTGAGGAACAGCACCTTTGCGAGTTGCTGGGTGATGGTGCTGCCGCCCTCGACGATGCGCCCATGGCGGAAGTTCTGGTACACCGCGCGCGCGATGCCCATGGGATCCACGCCGAAGTGGGAATAGAAGCGCGCGTCCTCGGTGGCGAGGATGGCATCCTTGAGCGCCTTGGGGATCTGGGTGAGCGGGACGAAGATGCGCCGCTCGACGTGGAACTCGGTGATCAGCTCGTCGCTGTCGTCGAAGATCTTGCTGCCCTGGACCGGCTCGAAGTTCTCCAGCGCGGTCACCGGCGGGAGCGAGCGCGGCAAGATGGTGAATACCCACAGCGCGGCCACGCCGACGCCGAGGCCGCCCAGGACGAAGAGGATCAACAGGGCGAGCACGAATGGCCGGAGCCACCGGCGCCGAGACGGTCGTTTGGCGCGTCGCATCTTCGCCATGCATTGGTATTATACAGGCGTGAAAGCTCCGTCACCGCTCCGGCCGCATTCGGCGCCGACCTTCCGCTCGGAGCTCCTCGGTGATCTGGAGTGGCGGGGCCTCCTCGCCAACGTGTCGGATCCCGCCGACGCCGACCGCCATTTCCTCGAGCCGGGCCGCCTCGCCTATATCGGCTTCGATCCCAGCGCGGACAGCCTGCACGTGGGCAGTCTCCTGGGGCTCGTGCTCTTGCGTCGCATCCAGCGCGCGGGCCATCGCCCGGTCCTCCTCATCGGCGGGGGGACAGGGCTCATCGGTGACCCCAGCGGAAAAAGCGGTGAGCGCTCGCTGAGCTCCGAGGAGCAGGTGGTGATGGCGGCGGCGCGGCTCAGGGCGCAGGTCCAGCGCTTCCTGGACTTCGATCCGGGGCCACGCGGAGCGCTGCTCGTCAACAACTACGACTGGCTCGGAAAGATGGAGGTTATCGGCTTCCTGCGGGACGTCGGCAAGCATTTCCCACTCGGCACCATGCTGGCCAAGGAGTCGGTGCGGACGCGCATGGGGCGGACCGACGCCGGCATCTCCTTCACCGAGTTCAGCTATCAGGTCCTGCAAGCCTACGATTTCCTCCGGCTCTTCCAGGACCGAGGGTGTCGGGTGCAGCTGGGTGGGAGCGACCAGTGGGGCAACATCACCGCCGGCATCGAGCTCATCCGGCGCGTGGCCGGCGAGCCGGCCTTCGGCATCACGCATCCGCTCGTCACCAAGGACGACGGGACCAAGTTCGGCAAGACGGAGTCGGACACCGTCTGGCTCGACGCCGAGAAGACCTCGCCGTACGAGATGTACCAGTTCTGGCTGAACACGCCGGATGCGGACGTGGTGAAATTCCTCGGCTATTTCACCTTTCTCGGCCGCGACGAGATCGCCGATCTTGCCGCCATCGTCGCAAAGACACCCGCGGAGCGCGAGGCGCAGCGAGTGCTCGCGCGCCATGTCACCGCGCTCGTCCACGGAGACGCGGCCATGCGGGAGGCGGAGGCCATCGGAGCCGCGATGTTCGGCGGCGACGTGGCCTCCCTGGGGCCCAGCCAGCTGGAGCAAGCCTGCCGCGCCATTCCCACGACGGATCTAACCCCGGCCGAGGTTGCCGCCATGACCGTGGTCGACCTCCTCGTGCGCGTGGGCGGTGTGGAATCCAAGAGCGAGGCGCGGAAGCTGCTTGCCGGCGGGGGCATCACCCTCAATGGCAAGCGCCTGGGGGGTGGGTCGGAAGCCTTGTCGGCGGTTCCTGCCCTCCATGGGCGCTTCTGGATTGTCCGGAAGGGCCGGCGGAGCTACTTCGCGGGCCGGCTGGGCCACGGTCAGTAGGCTAAGAGCCCGATAAATCAGAAACTATGCCCACTGTCAGGAACTTCTTGACAGAGGAGGTGGGCATCCGTATCATCACTCCTTGCTCGTGCTGTAGGGAGTGTTGTCGCGGTATGAGCGCGTTGAGAGAAGGCAGCCGGTCGTATCAGTCCAGCTGACCTGTTTCAACTCCGATGGGGTCCCGACCCCGCCGTTCTTTGAAAATCGCATATGCTACTGGCTCACCGACGAAGTGTGAGCACCATTCTAACTACTGAGTACCTTGCGCCTAACCGAAGCAACATCTTGGTTGGGCTTTAGGGACCAGGGTTCAAGTTTGTCGAATTATCTTGGCGAGTTTGATCCTGGCTCAGAGCGAACGCTGGCGGCGTACTTAACACATGCAAGTCGAACGGGGATCGTCGGATTAGCAATAATTCGGCGATCCTAGTGGCGCACGGGTGAGTAACACGTGGGTAACCTGCCCTAGAGTTCGGGATACCCCCTCGAAAGGGGGGCTAATACCGGATACGGTCCTCGGGTCGAAAGGCCTGGGGAAGAAAGGTAGCGCAAGCTGCCGCTCTTGGAGGGGCTCGCGGCCTATCAGCTAGTTGGCGGGGTAACGGCCCACCAAGGCTATGACGGGTAGCTGGTCTGAGAGGACGACCAGTCACACGGGGACTGAGACACGGCCCCGACTCCTACGGGAGGCAGCAGTGGGGAATTTTCCGCAATGGGCGAAAGCCTGACGGAGTGACGCCGCGTGTGGGACGAAGGCCTTCGGGTCGTAAACCACTGTCAGTGGGAAAGATGGGTGTCGGCGTGAATAGCGCCGATATCTGACGGT
>CAVYTA010000007.1:60000-812585 GCA_963771355.1 uncultured Candidatus Rokubacteria bacterium
GGAATGCCAGGATGCCCGCGAAGGCGAGGGCGAAATTCGATGCGGGCCCCGCGGCGGCAATCCACGCCATGTCACGGATCGGATGGCGCAGGTTGTGGGCATTCACGGGAACGGGCTTGGCCCACCCAAAGCCCGCGATGATGAATGCGAGCGCCCCGAGGGGATCGATGTGCGGTATCGGGTTGAGGGTCAGGCGCCCCTGCAGTCGCGCGGTGGGATCCCCGAGGCGATCGGCGACCAAACCGTGGGCGAGCTCGTGAACGGTGACGGCCAAGAGCAGGGCGGGGATCTTGAACAGCAGGCCAAGGAAGAAGCCGGCGGGATCGCCGAAGAGATCGGTCATCCGCCGCCCGTGGGCACCCGATCCTCTGAGCTGGCGTCGGCGGACATGGACTCGCCGGAGATCCGGTAGCGCTCGTCCAGCCAAACGCCGAGGTCGATGAGACGGCAAGATAGCGAGCAGAACGGCCGGTTCGGATTGTCCTTCCACACCACGGACGCACGACAGCGGGGACAGCGGGGAGACCGCGACACGGCGGGCTCAGCTCGACTCACAGGGCAATCGTATCGGCGGCGTGCCGGGCCTGTCAACCGCGGGCGGCGGCATTGACATCGTGGGGGGGCCTCCGCTACAGTCCGACCGTGTTCCGGCTCCTCCCGCGTGAAGAGAAATTTTTCGACCTCTTCGAGCAGCAGGGCGCGAACATCGTGGCCGCCGCCCGCGCGCTCGAGTCGCTCACCCTGGACTATCCCAACGCCAAGACCCATGCGCAGCAGATCGAGGACTTCGAGCACGCCGGGGACGCCCTGACCCACGAGCTGGTGCGGCGGCTCAACACCACCTTCATCACCCCGATCGATCGCGAGGACATCTACGCGATGTCGAGCCGCCTGGACGACGTGCTCGACCTCATCGATGCGGTGGCGGACCGGCTCCTGCTCTACAAGATCGTCGCGCCCACCGACGGGTGCGTGGCGATGGCCAAGATCATCGTGAAGGCCGCCGAGGAAACGGACCGCGCGGTCCACTGCCTGCGCACGCTCTCGCCCTTCTACCACAAGCACGCCGTCGAGGTGAACCGGCTCGAGAACGAGGCCGACCGACTCCTGCGCGACCAGCTCGCCGCCCTGTTCGAGGGCAAGACCGACGCCATCGAGGTGATCAAGTGGAAGGAGCTCTACGAAACGATGGAATCGGTGACCGACCGCTGCGAGGACGTGGTCAATGTCATCGAGGGCATCGTCCTCAAGATGGCCTGATCCGGTCCGTCCCTCCCCGCGTCCTCCGAAATCGGCGCTCCGCGTGAGCACCTCCTTACTTCTCGTCGCCTTCATCATTTTGGTCGCCCTCGCCTTCGACTTCATCAACGGGTTCCACGACGCGGCCAATTCCATCGCCACCGTGGTGTCCACGCGCGTGCTCACCCCGATGCAGGCAGTGGCGTGGGCGGCAGTGTTCAACTTCGTGGCCGCCTTCGGGTTCGGAGTCAACGTCGCAAAAACCGTGGGCAAGGGCGTCGTCGACGCTCCCGTGGTGGACCAGTGGGTCATTCTCGGCGGCCTCACCGGGGCCATCGCCTGGAACCTGATCACCTGGTACTCCGGCATCCCCTCCAGCTCGTCACACGCCCTCATCGGGGGCTTTTCCGGCGCCGCGGTGGCCAAGGCGGGCTGGAGCGCGCTGGTGCCCTCCGGGCTGATCAAGATCGCCGCCTTCATCGTGCTCGCGCCGGTCATGGGCATGATTCTCGGCTTCACGCTCATGGTCATCACGCTCTGGACCTTTCGCGGGTTTCGACCGAGCCGGGTGGACTGGATCTTCCGTCGCCTCCAGCTCGTGTCGGCGGCGTTCTACAGTCTAGGGCACGGAACCAACGACGCGCAGAAGACCATGGGCATCATCGCGATCCTGCTCTTCTCCACCGGGCAACTCGGTCCCGAGTTCTACGTGCCGTTCTGGGTGGTGCTCGCCGCCCACGCCGCGCTGGCGCTGGGCACCCTCGCCGGCGGCTGGCGCATCGTAAGAACCATGGGAATGGGGCTCACCAAGCTGCGTCCCGTCGGGGGCTTCTGCGCGGAGACGGCGGGGGCGGTGATGCTGATCGGAACCGCGGTGGGCGGTATCCCCGTCAGCACTACCCACACCATCACCGGGTCTATCTTGGGGGTGGGGGCTACCCAGCGGCTGTCCGCCGTGCGCTGGGGTCTCGCCGGACGTATCGTGTGGGCATGGATACTGACCATCCCGCTGTCCGCGTTGATCGCCGCCCTGACCTGGCTGCTCCTGCCGCACGGATGAAGGAGCAGCGGCGAGCCGCCCGTACCGTTCTTGGATGGTTCGCCCTGGCCGCCCTGACGCCGCTCGGGTTGACCTTCGCCTGGCTGCCCGCGCGCCTCGGGTTGTGGGTCGGCGCCAGGCTCGGCGATCTCGCCTGGACGGCGCTGCCCCGGCGCCGCACCGTCGCGCTCGAGAACCTGGCCCGCGCGTTTCCCGGGCGCTCGGCCACGGAGCTCGCGCGGATCAGCCGGGCTTCGTTCCGACACCTGGGCATGAATTTCGTCGAGTCCTGCGTCTTCTTCTTCCGTCCTCCCGCGCGGCTCCTCTCGCGCGTGTCGGTGGATGGCCTACCCAACGTCGAGGCCGCCCACGCCATGGGGCGGGGCATCCTTCTGCTCGGCGCGCACTTCGGCAACTGGGAGTTGCTGGCGGCCAGTCATGCGCTCACGCGCTTCCCGCTCTCCGTCGTCGTCCGACCGCTCGACAGCCCCCTCTATGACGGGATCCTGGAGCGATTCCGGACGCGCAGCGGCGTGGAGCTCATTACCAAGCGCCGGGCGCTGACCGACATCGTCGACGCTCTGCGTCGCGGGCGGATGGTCGGGATCCTCCTCGACCAGAACGCCTCGCGTCGCGAGGGCGTGTTCGTTCCCTTCTTCGGGATTCCCGCCTCCACCTCGAAGGGCATGGCGCTGATCGCGCTTCGCACGGGCGCGCCGGTGCTCCCCGTTTTCATCCGCCGCCGGCCCGACGGGCGGCACGTGATCGACGCGGGCGCTCCCGTGCCGGTGCCGCCCGACGGCGACGTGGTGGCGTTCACGCGCGCGTTCAACGAGGCGATCGAGGCGGCGATCCGGCAGGCCCCCGAGCAGTGGTTCTGGCTTCACCGGCGCTGGAAGACTCGCCCGGTGGTGGAGAATCCGGCATGAGCCGGCGCGCGGTAGGCCTCGTGGGGGGTGTGCTTCTGCTCGTGGCGCTGGGCGCCGCCGCGGGCGACACCATTCCCATGCTTGCGCCGTACCTCCGGGCGCGCGACGAGGGGCGCACGGACGCGATCAGCGGCGAGGCTTTCGCCGAGGCGCGAAGTGCCACCGGCTCGCCCTCTCCCTATGGTGACGTCTCCGTGCTGCTCCTGCCCTATGCCTCCCACTTCGAGGCGGAGCTGGACCGGATCCGTCTCGGGCTTCGTCACTCCTCGCTCGCTTATGTCGAGGCTTCGGGACAGCTTCGCGCCGCGCGCTCGGCGTACGAGCACGAGCTCCTGTTCGCGGGGGGCGGGGAGCTGATTCGCGGCGAGGTGAGCGACGCCCGCGGGCACTTCCGCTTCGCGCAGGTTCCGGCGGGGAGCTGGCTGATCCTCGCCTGGCGCGAGATCCCATACGGGACCTCGGCGCGGCGCATTCCCGACCGTGAACAGGGTGCCTTCGTGGGAAACGTCGAGCGCATGGGCTACGTGACGGTCGAATACTGGCGGCAACGACTCGAGGTACGCCCCGGCGAGACGATCAAGGTGCGGCTACACGACCGAAATATCTGGGCGACCCTGGTCAGGGAGGAGTTGCACATGCCGGATCGCCGGCCGAGTCCGGGGGATGTGGGAGGGGGCGTCAAGCGCGGCCAAGGTACCACCCGCTGAGGGGTGGCACCCTGGCCGGCGCGGTAGCCTCCGGCGACGCCCGCGTGACTACGGCTTCTTCGCCTCTTCCTTCTTCGGGGCCGCCGGGGCGGCTTCCTTCTTGGTCTTCGCGAACTTCTTCTCACAGTCGGCCTTGGCCGCGTCGTCCTTGGCCATCTTGAGGCAGTCGGCCTTGGTCTCCTTGGCGGCGGCCTTGGGAGCCTCAGCGGGCTTGGCGGCCGGCGCCTGGGCCGCCGCGAAGCCGGCGAGGCCGAGCGAGAACGCGATGCTTACCACCAGCGCGATCATCTTTTTCATGAGTGTTCACCTCCCTTCCGTCGTAGATAATGGCAACCTATTGGGATGGCAATCGTAACTATGCACTAACAATGCGTTTACCACAAAACTTATAGTTAGATTTCCCTCTGGAGGTGTCAAGGGCAAACTCGCGGTTCTCCCCGACCCTGTTGACCGGATCTTGGCCCCATGCTGTAATCGAAGAGTAGTCCTTTCCCATGCAGCCCTCGCTCAATCGGCGACTCGTGGTGCTGCTGCTCCTGATCATCGGCTCCCTGGCCTTCTCGGGCAAGGCGGCCGCGTCGGAGCCATACCATTTCTCTCTGAAGGACGAGGAGACCGCGCTGCTCCCGGCCGAGCCTTCCGAGCCCTCGGCGGCGGGTACCTACCGTGCGATTGAGGTCGAGCTGGGCTTGGTCCCTCCACCCGTAAAACGGGAGGTTGACGAGGATAGTTCCGTGGTCGAGAGGCCAGGGGACTCCCCGCGGGACCCGGGGGACACGATGGGAGACTTCCCGCCCACCGTGAGCCTACCCTCGCCGGACGCGCCGTCGGGGCCCGCCATCGTGTCGTTAGGGCGCAAGCGCATGCCTCCTTACGAGATCGATGACCGCCCCGAGGTTCGCCAGTTCGTGGATCGCTACCAGACCGGCTATCGACGGGCCGTGGTCGAGCGCTGGCTCAGCCGCTCCGGCCGCTACCTTGACATGATCCGCGAGATCTTCGCGCAGCGCGGCCTGCCGGAAGAGTTGATCTTCACGGCCATGATCGAGAGCGGGTTCGACCCCGTGGCGGCCTCGCGGGCGGGGGCCCGCGGACTCTGGCAGTTCATGGCGCCCACCGCGCGTCTCTATGGGCTGCGGGTCGACCGCTGGACCGATGAGCGCCTCGATCCCGAAAAGTCCACGCGCGCGGCGGCGGCCTATCTCAAGGACCTCTTCACGACATACGGGTCCTGGACGCTCGCCCAGGCGGCGTACAACGGAGGGGCCGTCCGCATCAACCGGGCCATTCAGAACCTCAAGACCACGGATTTCTGGCAGCTCACGCGCGGGCGTCACCTCGCCGAGGAGACGAAGAACTTCGTCGCCGCCATCCAGGCCGTGGTGGTCATCGGTCGCGAGCCGGAGCGCTACGGCTTCTCGATAACACCCGAGCCCGCGCTTCGCTACGAGACCATCCGGGTGCCCGAGGGCACCAAGCTTCCGCGCATCGCCGCCGACTCCGGCATCGACCCCACCGAGCTCAAGCAGCTGAATCCCGAGCTACGCCTGGAGCAGACGCCGCCGAGCGAGCCCTACGCTCTCAAGGTGCCCCCGGGCGGTGCCGATTTGGTACGCGTGGTGCTCGAGCGCGCGGCGATCCAGCGCCAGGTGGCCGCGGCCCCGCGGCGCGGCGCCGTGGCAGTGGCCTCGGTACGCCGCGACGCCAACGACGTGCACGTGGTCAAGGCGCAGGATACGGTGGGCGGTATCGCGAAGCGCTACGGAGTGTCGGTGGCCGAGATCCGGCGCTGGAATCAGCTGTCCGAGCAGGCCAGGATCTTCCCCGGCGACCGGCTCCGGGTGGCCATGGCGCGGACGGTAACGCGGGAAGAGGGTGGCCAGAGCAGCTTCCGTTGAAGGTCCGGCTCCGGCTCTTTGCCCACCTCGCTGAGTACCTCCCTCCCGACGCCGATGGCGACGGTGTCACCCTTGAGCTTCCCGAAGACGCGCGAGTCTCCGACGTCCTCGCCCGGCTTCGCATCCCCGAGCGCGTCCCCTTCCTCAGCGTCGTGAACGGCCACGAGGTGGAGGATCCGCATCCCCTTCACGATGGTGACGAGCTGACCATCTTCCCGCCGCTGAGCGGTGGCCGCGCTCGCTAGGAGATCCCGCATGCCCACGGTCCGACTGCGCGACGCCTCCGAGTATCCCGATCCCGCCCAGAAGCTCTTCGAGCTGTCGAAGAGCTGGTTTAACCACGACTTCAAGCACCCGCCCGCGATGAGCCGCGTCATGGCCTGGGATCCCGAGTTCGGTGGCCCGCATGGACGCGCGATGAAGCGAGCCATGGCGCCGGGGGAGTGGAGCCGCGGTGAGAAGGAGATGGTGGCGGCGGTCGTCAGCGGGGTCAATGCCTGCGCCTACTGAACGCTGGCGCATACTGCAGCCGGGAAGCTGCAGGGGATGGAGGGTGATCACCTCTGGTACGAGGCCGCCCACGTGGTCGGGATCACCAATGCGCTGAACGTGGCCGCGGATGGTCTGGCCGCGCTGCCCACGGTGACGGCGCTGCTGCCTCCGGTGGCGGAGGCGCAGGCGGGCGACACGGCGGGGGATCTATTCGCCGAAATCCGCGCCTTCTACGCTCGCGGGGACGTGCCGCCGGTTTTCCGACTGCTCGCCCGCGACCCGGCCTATGCTGCCGACGTGTGGGCGGCGACGCGCCGGGCCTTCGGGGACAATCGGCTCGCCCGGCGGTTCAAGGAGGCGCTGGCTTTCGCTGTCTCCCTGACCTCGCGCTCCGAATGGGGCACGGGCTTTCACCTGGCGGAGATGAAGCGGCTGGGGGTGGGGGACGGCGGGGTGATGGAAGTGATCGGCGTCACGCAGATGTTCTCGAGCTATACCAAGATCGCCGACACGCTCCAGCTCGAACCCGACATGGGCGACATCGCCCCGGTGGACGATTCACCCGCGCCCGGAGGGGCCCCGCGCTAGACGAGCGGCGGCCCGACGGGGATTCGCGGGAGGATCGAGTTCGGCAGCGTGACGTGCTCGACGCAGTACAGGCAGAAGAAGTCGATCTCCAGCCCTGCGCGCGTTCCGTGGAACTCCAGCGGCTGGCCGCACCACGCATGGTGCAGCTCGCCGTCAGTGTGGAAGTACACGGTCACGATCGGCGGGTTCCCGGGCGGATTCCCGTCCTGTCCTCGCGGCGTGCGGCGCGTCCCGGGACGGCCACGGCGGCGCGGGGTAGCATCATCACGGCGGCTGGGCGCCGAGGATTCCTGCGTGGTGATCGGGGCGACTGCCATGGCTCTCTTCCTCCCTCATCCTCTTCGATGTGTCACTTGGCCGAACCCTGCCCGGTCTGAACGAGGGAGAGAGCAAGAGGCGTTCCAGACCTGACACGCAGCATAAACATAGGATTCTAAAGGCTGACATATTCTCAGCCCGGCCTCAAGGGTGTCAAAACTCAAGACAAACTGCGAAGGCCGGAGGCGCGGGTGACGCTTTTTGTAGGGACGAGGGTGCTGGGATACTGCCCTGCCCTCTCCCGGAGAGAACTCCGCCGCGCACGCAGTCTCGCGCGTTGCGCCCCCAGCAGTACCGGGGTCTCGTCGTCCAACTACTCCCCCAGGTTCCGTCACCCCACTCCGGTCGTGAATCGGGGGAAAGAGTGGCTATACTGAGCCGCAGGGGAATGGCGCCGACCCCGGAACCGGTGTCACGGTCAACACAAGGAGATACCCCATGAAGCGAGCGATGGCACTGTTGGTCCTGGCGGTCCTTCTGCTCATCCCCGCCCTGTGGGCGGCCGATGCGTGGGCGCGAGCGGGAGGCGGAAGCTCGAGCGGTAGCCGCGGCTCGCGGAGCTATTCCGCGCCGGCTTCACCCAGCACTTCACCCTCGAGCCGGCCAAGCACACCGGCGTCGAGCTATCAGCAGCCGGCGCCGCAGCGCTCCGGTTGGGGCGCGGGTCTCGGGGGGATGCTCGGCGGCCTCGTCCTCGGTGGCTTGATCGGAAGCCTTCTCTTCGGCGGCATGGGCCACCTGGGGGGCGGCGGCATCGGCCTCCTCGAGATCGCCATAGTCGGCGCGCTGGTCTACTTCGGCTTTTCCTATATGCGCCGCCGCCAGCAAGCCGTCGCCGCCGGCCCCGCCGGCTACGCTGATCCCCAGTCGGCCCCGCCGTCATGGAAACCCGAGCCAACCTCACGGAGCGCCGCCGTGCTGGACGCGCCCGGCGCCGGCGCGGTGGACACGGATCTCACGCGCGGCATCGCCCATATCCGCCAGATGGACCCCGGCTTCGACCCCGCTCGGTTCGGTGAGATGGCGTCGGACGTCTTCTTCCGGCTGCAGGGCGCGTGGATGACCCGCGACATGGGTGGAATGCGGGGGGCGCTCACCGAGGAGATGTACAAGACGCTGCAAGCCCAGTGTGACCAGCTTCGCGCGGAGCGCCGGGTGAACCGCCTCGAGAACATCGCGGTACGCTCGGTGGAGCCGACGGAGACGTGGCAGGAAGAGGGACGCGACTTCGTCACCGTCCGCTTTCTCGCCAACCTGCTCGACTACACGACGGATGAGAGCGGCACCCAGCTCGTGGACGGGAACCGGACGGAACCGGTGAAGTTCGAGGAGTTCTGGACCTTCACGCGCCCGGTGGGTCCCGGCGCGTGGCGTCTCTCGGCGATACAGCAGGCCTGATCGGTGCGCCCGGGCTCGGCCGCCGAGCCCGGGCCCATCGACGCTGGATTGTCGCTCAGCGCTCGATGAGCTTCATGGTCCCGCCGCACGAGCGGCAGCGGGGCAGAACGGCCAGCGAGCTGCTGCGAGTGCGCCCGCAACAGATATAGGTCCTCGGCGCGGGGGCCGCGCTCGGCGGCGGGGTCATTGCCAGGGCCTCCCCTCACAGATCGGGCAGGCCTCGACCTCGCGCTGACACAGGCACTGCGGGCAATACCAGGACTCGTTCACCGCGCGGAGCTCGCTTCCACAGGGCTCGCAGCGGGCTCGCTCACGCGGCGGCGTCTGGTGGAAGATGCAGTGGGCGATCATGTGGATGGCCCCTGCGTGCCGGACTTGCTCGAGCACCGCCATGACTGGTCTCCCTTACCCGCTCAGTCCGCCCCGGCGATGGCGAAGCGCGGGGACCAGGATCCAGGCGCGTGCACACCCATCTCCAGGCTGGGCAGCCGGCGAAGCGGAAGCGATACGTGCTCCTGGCAGTCGAGGCAGAAGAAGTCCACCGCGACACTGCCGCGCGTGCCGTGGAACTCGAGCGGCTGCCCGCAGCGGGCATGCGAGATGGTCCCGTCGGAACCCATGGAGGCGGCGGCCTCCTGCTTGAGGCTGCCCGTTTCCGTGGCGCAAGTCGTCATGTCAGTGGCCCCCTCTCTCCTGTCCTTGGAACATTAGGGGAGCAAGATCCGTTCCACCGGAGCGGCGGTGGACCTTTGTCGATCTATTCGATACTTGGCGAGGGGCGCCGGCCGGGGTGGGTGACGACCTTGGTAGAAGAGACTCCCTTTCCGACGATTCTTTGCAGGGTGGTCCTTTCGTCCTTCGCCCCGATCTGCTACAACCGGGCGATGCGAAAGGCCATCTTCATCGCGGCGGGCCGCGGCCGGCGGCTGATGCCGCTGACCGAGGACGTGCCCAAGTGCTACGCGGAGATCGGTGGGCGCCGCATCCTGGACTGGTGTGTCGCGGCGCTCCGGAGCGCCGGGCTCGACGACATCGTCTTCGTGGGCGGCTACCGAATCGAGCGGGTCCGCGCCGACTACCCCGGCTTTCGGTTCTGCGACAACGCGGCGTGGGAATCGAACAATATCCTGAGCTCGCTCTTCTGCGCCGAGCATGAGATGGCGGACGGCTTCGTCTCCTCGTATGCGGACATCCTCTATACTCCCGCCGCGGTGCAACGCCTGCTGGCGAGCCCGGGCGACATCGCGCTGCTCGTGGATACCGACTGGCGCCGGCGCTATCAACCCCGCACCGAGCACCCCGAGACCGACGGGGAGAAGGTACGGCTGCGCGATGGCCACGTAGTGGAGGTCAACCGCGCCATTCCGCCCGCCGAGGCGCCCGCGGAGTTCACCGGGGTGGCCAAGTTCACGCCGCTGGGCGCCCGGCTCCTCACCGAGCACTATCACCGGGCGCGCCGGCGGCACGACGGCGGCCCCTACCGGGGAGCGCCCACCTTCGAGAAGGCGTACCTGATCCATCTCCTCCAGGACATGCTGGAGGCCGGGGTCGTGATGCGCGCGGTGGAGACGCACGGTGGCTACTTCGAGATCGATACCACCCAGGACCATGGGCTCGCCGAGCGCGGCTGGAGCGCGTCGGCATGACCACCGCTCGGCTGCCGCGCTTCGCCGCCTCGGTGGTGGGCAGCATGCCCCGCTCGCAGCTCGTCCGCGATCTCCTCGAGGAGCCGGAGGAAGCGCCCGACCGCGCGGCCGCCATGGATGCCGCGGTGGCCTATGTGCTTGCCCTTCAAGAGGCGGCCGGTCTGGACGTGGTTTCCGACGGTGAGTGGCGCCGGCGCTCGTACATCGGGGTGATCGCCGAGATCATGCACGGCTTCACGCGCGAGACGCGTGACGGTCTTTCCTGGCATACGGTGGTGGCGCCCATGACGCCCCGCCGGCCCGGACTCCTCGGCGAGGAGGCGCGCTTCCTGGTAGCTCGGGCGCGACGCGCCACCAAGGTGGCCCTGCCCTCACCCTATCTCCTCGGCCAGCGGATGTGGGATCCGGCGCGGTCGCGAGAGGCGTATCCCACCCGCGAGGCCTTCATGTGCGCGCTGGTCCCCGTGCTGCGCGCCGAGCTCCTTGCCGTCCGCGCCGCGGGAGTGGCGGTGGCCCAGTTCGACGACCCGCACCTCTGTCTCCTCGCCGACCCGAGGGTGCGTGCCGAGCACGAGGATCCCGACGCGGAGGCGGCGCTGTGCGTGGATCTCCTCAACGAGATCACCGACGGGGTGGACGGGATCCAGACCGCGGTGCACCTGTGTCGTCGCAACAAGGGCCGGGGCGGGTGGATCGGGGAGGGCGGCTACGATCCCATCGTCCCCGCGCTGCGGCGGCTGCGCGTGGACCAGTACGTGCTCGAGTTCACCATTCCGGTGGCGGGCGACTTCGCCGTGCTGCGCCGGCTGCCCGACGACCGTCAGATCGGGCTGGGCTGCGTGGACTGCCGCGGCGCCCAGGTGGACGGGCCGGCCGCCATCGTGGGCCGTGTGGAAGAGGCCCTCCGGCACGTGGATGCCGCGCGCGTGTCGCTGAACCCCGACTGCGGCTTCGCGCCGGGCAGCGCGGCCGACATCCCCGTGGATGAGGCCTACGCCAAGCTCCGGAACGAGGCCCTCGCCGCGCGTATCCTCCGCGACCGTCATCCCGGCTAGACCGACCAGGAGAGGACGAATGACCGACCACGCGCGTCTCACCGATTGTCCCGACGGCGGGTACCGGTTTCTTCCCGGTATCGAGCCCTACTCGTCCGGCGTGGTCGCCATGCCGGGGCACGAGATCGTGCATGCGACCCTGCAGGCGGCGCTGCCCTATCGTGAGGGCTTCGCGCTGATCGAGCGCCACCTCGCCGGGATCGGGCGGGCGCGGGCGGCGCTGTGCGCTATCGAGCTGCGTATCCCGGCCCCGCTGTCCTTCGACGGGTTCGGCGCGTTCAACCGGGACTACCGGGCCCTCCTCACTGACTGGAAGCTCCTCGTCGCGGGCGTCAATCCCATCGCGCGGACCAATGTGGCGCCGGTGGTGCGCCCGCCCACCGAGCCCGTGCTCCACGCGTTCTCCTACACCCGTCGCGGCGACCGCCCGGGGACGCCGACCTTCGTCAACGCGGGCTCGGGCGAGCTGCGCAAGGGCGCGATGTCCGCCGAGGGAATTGTCCGGCGCGGCGAGACCTCACCCGCGGCGATGGCCGAGAAGGCGGCGCACGTGATGGGCGAGCAGGCGGCGCGGCTGGCCGGGCTCGGCGTCGACTGGTCCGACGTCACCGCGGTGGACGTCTACTGCCCGCACCCGCTCCACGGCTTTCTCGCCGCAGGCGTTCTCGGCCCGATGGGGCCCGCGGCCGCTCACGGCGTCCACTGGTTCCTCAGCCATCCGCCCATCGCGGGCCTCGAGTACGAGATGGACATGCGGGGCGTCCGCGACGAGATCCGGATCAACCGCTGACCATGCTCGAGACCGGGAACATCCTCGAGCACCGGACGGGCTGCCGCCCATCGCGGACAAGGCGCCGAACGCGAACGGGATGCTCTAGCTAGGGGCGGTAAAAGGGCTTGTCGCCGCTGATGGTTACGCGATGTCCGTGGCGGCGCTGAGGAAAGTAGTCCCACATGGCGTGATGCTGGACGCAGCGGTTGTCCCAGAAGGCGATGGACCGGGGCTGCCAGCGGAAGCGGCACTGGTACTCCGGCGTCTCGATGTGACGGTACAGCATCTCCAGCACCGCGGCGCTCTCGTCCCGCTTGAGCTGGACGAGGCGTGTGGTGAAGCCGCGGTTCACGAAGAGCGCGGGCCGTCCGGAGACGGGATGGGTGCGGATGACCGGATGCTCCGCCTCCGGGTACACCCGGTTGCGATCGTCCACGCCGTAGGTGCCGCGATAGACGTGCTCGCCGCGGTGAAGGGCGGTCATCCCTTCCAGCATGCGCTTGAGCGGCTCCGACAGACCGTCATAGGCCGCGTACATGCTGGCAAAGAGCGTATCGCCGCCCACCGGCGGCAGCTCGTGCATGTAGAGAATGCTCCCCATCGGGGGCTCGGCATCGCAGGACACGTCGGAGTGCCAGTTTTCGCCGGCCACCCGCTTGGACTTCTCGTCGGCGTGGATGACGAGGATCTCGGGGTGTCCTTCGACGAGGCCCGGGGCCGCGGGGTGGATGGCCAGCTCGCCGAAGCGCCGGCCGAAGGCCTTGTGCTGCTCGACGGTGAGCTGCTGATCGCGGAAGAAGATCACGCAGTTCTCGATGAGGGCGTCGTGGACGGTCTTGAAGGTGTCCTCGGATAGCGGCTGAGCGAGGTCCACACCCAGCACCTCGGCTCCGATATGCGGCGTCAGCTTCCGGATCTCCATCGATCGCTCCTCCTTGGCTCTCTGGTCCCCGGCGCCCCTCGTCCTGCCGAGCGGGCGCCATCGGGGGCGATGGTAGTCGCCGGCGCCCCGTTCTTCAAGTGCGTGCCGAACTTCGTCCTTGACCGCGTCGGCCCACCAGTGTATCCGAGGGCAGTGCCGGAGACTCGCCGGGGACGGCGGGGATGTTCCCGGATCCCAAGGGAGGTTCACCATGGCAGTGGGAACGAAGCGAAAGGTCTCCCGGCCGGCGGCCGGGTCGGCGACCGACACGGCGGGCAAGAAGGGCACCCGGCCCTATACCGGAAAGGAATTCCTCGCCAGCCTCGACGATGACCGCGAGGTCTGGATCTACGGGGAGCGCGTCAAGAACATAACCACGCATCCCGCCTTCCAGAACACCGCCCGGATGCTCGCCCGGCTCTACGATGCCCTGCACGAGGACCACCGGAGTGGGAAGAACGTCCTCACCATGCCCACCGAGTGGGGCGGCTTCACGCATCGCTACTTCCGGGCGCCCACCAATGTGGACGAGCAGGTGGCTGGGCGGGATGCCATCGCGGCCTGGGCGCGTCTCACCTATGGCTGGCTCGGGCGCTCCCCCGACTACAAGGCGGCCTTCCTCGGCACTCTCGGCGCCAACTCGGACTTCTACGCGCCCTACCAGGCCAACGCGAAGCGCTGGTATCGCTACTCCCAGGAGCGCGTGCCCTTCATCAACCACGCCATCATCCATCCCCCGGTGGATCGCAACATTGCGCCAGGTGCGCCGGGTGGCGCCACCGACGTGTTCGCGCGGGTGGTGAAGGAGACGGACGCGGGCCTCTACGTGACGGGCGCCAAGGTGGTCGCCACCGGCTCCGCGCTCACGCACTTCACCTTCGTGGCGCATCACGGGCTCATTCCCGTCCAGGGCAAGAACTTCGCCGTCGTGTTCATGGTGCCGACCAACGCGAAAGGCGTGAAGCTCATCTGCCGTGTGTCCAACGAGATGCGGGCGGCCATGCTGGGCAGCCCCTTCGACTATCCGCTCTCCAGCCGGCTGGACGAGAACGACGCCATCTTCGTCATGGACAAGGTCTTCGTGCCCTGGGAGGACGTGTTCGTCTACGGCGACGTGGAGAAGGCTAACAACTTCTTCCCGCGCACGGGCTTTCTCCCGCGTGCCCTCATTCACGGCTGCACCCGACTCGCGGTGAAGCTCGACTTCATCACCGGCCTCCTCATCAAGGCCACCGAGATCACGGGGGCGCGGTCGTTCCGCGGGGTCGAGGCGAATATCGGCGAGGTGATCGCCTGGCGCAACATGATCTGGGGCCTCTCCGACGCCATGGCCAAGACCGCGGATCCGTGGACGGGGGGCTGCATCCTGCCCGGCATGGAGCCGGCGGCCGCTTACCAGGTCCTCGCCCCCGAAGCCTACGTGCAGGTCAAGAACCTCATCGAGAAGACGGTGGCGAGCGGGCTCATCTACCTGAACTCGCACGCGCGCGACTTCGCCGCGCCCGAGATGCGGAAGTATCTCGACCTCTACCTGCGCGGGTCGGGCGGGGTGGACGCGGTGGGCCGCGTCAAGCTGATGAAGCTCCTGTGGGACGCGGTGGGCACGGAGTTCGGCGGCCGGCACGAGCTGTACGAGATCAACTACTCCGGCAGCCACGAGGAGATCCGCCGTTACGCGCTGTTCGGCGCCCTGGCTTCCGGCCAGTACGACCGCTGGAAGCAGTTCGCGGAAACGTGCATGGCGGAGTACGACCTCGATGGCTGGAAGGCCAAGGACCTTGTCGACACCAGCAAGATCTCTGCCCTCCCCTGAGTTCGACGAGCGGACGTTCCGGAGCGCGCTGGGCCGCTTCCCCACCGGCGTCATCGTGCTCACGGTGGGACCGCAGCGCAACCCGCATGCCATGACCGCCAATGCCTTCATGTCCGGCTCGCTGGCGCCCCCTCTGGTGGTGGTGTCGGTGGGACTCAAGGCGCGCATGCACGAGCGGATCGTGCGCGCCCGGCGTTTTGGCGTCAGCATCCTCGAGACCGAGCAGGAGACCGAGAGCCGCCATTTTGCCGGCCAGCCCGTGGCGCGCTTCGCGCCCCGCTTCGCCGCCCTGGGAGGCGTGCCGGTCCTCGCGCGCGCGGCGGTGGCGCTGTCGGCGCGGGTCGCGCATCGTTACACCTGCGGCGACCACACCCTCGTGGTGGGCGAGGTGGAGCGCCTCGAAGTCGACAACTTTCCTTCGCCGCCGCTCGTGTTCTACAACGGCCGTTATCGCGAGCTGCTGCCCGTCGTGGACGCACCGGGGCGAAGCCCCGAGATTTTTCCGTCTTTCTTCTGAGCGGAACGAGGAGGTTCCCCATGGCCGGTCGTGAGCACCCGATGAGCTGGTCCACGCGTCTGCCTCGCCGGAACGTGCTAGCCGTCGGCGCCGCCGCGGCCACCGCCGGGGTCGGCGCGGCGCTGCATCTCCCCGCCTTCGCCCAGGGGCCGCGGCGCATCAAGATCGGCTATGTCTCGCCGCAAACCGGTCCCCTGGCCGCCTTCGGCGAGGCGGACAAGTTCGTCATCGGCGAGGTGCAGAAGCTGCTCAAGGACGGGCTCGCCATCGGCGGGCGCAAGTATCCGGTGCAGGTGGTGGTGCGGGACAGCCAATCGAATCCGAACCGCGCCGGTGAGGTGGCCGCCGATCTGATCCTGAAGGAGAAGGTCGACATCATGGCCGTCGGCAATACGCCGGAGACGGCCAACCCGGTGTCGGACCAGTGCGAGCTGAACGAGGTGCCCTGCGTGTCGAGCCTCTGCCCGTGGCAGCCGTGGTTCTTCGGCCGCAAGGGCGATCCCGCCAAGGGCTTCACCTGGACCTATCACTTCTTCTGGGGGCTCGAGGACATCATCGCGGTGTTCCTCAATTTGTGGAACTCCGTCCCCTCCAACAAGGTGGTGGGCGGGCTCTTTCCCAATGACGGGGACGGCAATGCCTGGGGCGATCCGCAGCGCGGTCTTCCGCCGGCGCTGGCCAAGGACGGCTACAAGCTCGTCGATCCGGGCCGCTTCCAGAACCTCAACCAGGACTTCAGCGCCCAGATCGCCGCCTTCAAGAAAGAGAATGTCGAGATCGTCACCGGCGTGGTGATCCCGCCCGACATGAAGACCTTCTGGACCCAGGCGCGCCAGCAGGGGTTCCGGCCCAAGGTCGCGACGGTGGGCAAGGCGCTGCTCTTCCCCGCCGCCATCGAGGCCCTGGGCGAGCTGGGCGACGGCATGTCCACCGAGGTGTGGTGGACGCCCGGCCATCCCTTCAAATCCTCGCTTACCGGGCAGACCGCTGCCCAGCTCGCGGCCGCCTACGAGGGAGCGACCAAGAAGCAGTGGACCCAGCCCATCGGCTTCGTCCACGCGCTGTTTGAGGTGGCCATCGACACCCTCAAGCGCGCCAAGGAGCCCGGGGACAAGGCCGCCATCCGCGACGCGCTCGTCGCCACCGACTTGCGCACCATCGTGGGGCCGGTGGCGTGGGGCAAGGGACCGGTCAAGAACGTGACCCGGACGCCGCTGGTCGGGGGGCAGTGGGTGCGTGGCAAGAAGCACAAGTACGAGCTGGTGGTGGTCGACAACCGCACCGCCCCCGAGGTGCCCACCGGCGGCAAGCTGAAGCCGCTCGGCTGATCGGCCGCTCCCGGCGCGACCGGCGCTTGTCCCGGTGACGGAAGTCCTGGCGCTCGAGCGGGTCTCCAAGGCGTTCGGCGCCGTCCGCGCCGCGGACGGCGTCTCCCTCACCGTGGGGGCCCGCGAGGTGCTGGGCATCATCGGCCCCAACGGCGCGGGCAAGACCACCGTCTTCAACCTGATCGGCGGCGACGTGCGTGTGGACTCGGGCACCATTCGCTTCCAGGGCGCGGACATCACACGGCTCGCCCCGCATGAGCGCTGCCGCCGCGGCATCGGCCGCTCGTATCAGATCCCGCATCCCTTCGGCGGTATGACGGTCTACGAGAACCTGCTCGTGGCCGCCTGCTTCGGCGGCGACCGGACCGAGCGCGCCGCCGCGCCGGGCTGCCGCGAAATCCTCGAGAGCACCGGGCTCGAAGCCAAGGCGAACCGGGTGGCCGGCTCGCTCGGGCTCCTCGACCGCAAGCGGCTCGAGCTGGGCCGCGCCCTGGCCACCGGCCCCGCGCTGCTTCTCCTCGACGAGATCGCGGGCGGGCTCACCGAGGCCGAGTCGGCCGAGCTGGTGGCCCTCATCCGGCAGATCAAGGCGCGCGGCGTGGCCATGATCTGGATCGAGCACGTGGTGCATGCCCTCCTCGCGGTCGCGGACCGGCTGCTGGTGATGAACTCGGGCGCAACGCTTGCCGAGGGCGATCCGGCCGAGGTGATGGCCGATCGGGAAGTGCGGCGGATCTATCTGGGCATCGAGGCATGAGCCGGCTTCTCGCCACCACGGGGCTCTCCGCCTTCTACGGCGACTTCCAGGCGCTGTTCGGGATCGACTTCGAGGTCGGACCGGGCGAGGTGGTGGCCATCATCGGCGCCAACGGCGCCGGCAAATCGACGTTTCTGCGAGCCATCTGCGGGTTGCTGCCCGTCGACCCCGGGCAGGTGCGCCTGGATGGCGAGCCAATCGGCGGGCTGCCCGCGCATCGCGTTGCCGCGCGAGGCCTGGCCATGGTGCCCGAGGGCCGGCGTCTCTTCGGAAGCCTCAGCGTGGAGGAGAATCTGCTCGCGGGCGCCTATCTCCGCCGCGCCGGCCCCTGGAACCTGGCCCGCGTCTACGAGCTCTTCCCCGTGCTCAGCCAGAAGCGGCGGGCCTACCCGCGCACGCTATCGGGCGGCGAGCAACAGATGACGGCCATCGGCCGGGCGCTGATGGCCAACCCGCGACTCCTCATCTGCGACGAGCTCTCGCTGGGGCTGGCCCCCGTGGTGGTGAAGAGCCTCTACGAAGCGCTGGGGCGGGTGGTGCGGGAGGGAGTGACCGCCATCATCGTGGAGCAGGACGTGGCGCTGGCGCAGGGCATGTCCTCCAGCCTCTATTGCTTCCAGGAGGGCCGAGTCTCGCTGCGCGGCGCCTCCGCCGAGGTCACGCGCGCCGAGATCACCCGTGCCTATTTCGGCATCTGACCTGATCGGCGGGCTCGACACTCTCATCCAGGGCGTGCTGCTGGGCGGCCTCTACGCGCTGTTTGCCATGGGGCTGTCGCTGGCCTTCGGGGTCATGCGGCTGGTGAATATCGCCCACGGCGATCTCATCGTGCTCTCGGCCTTCGTCGGCGTCGCGCTGGTGCAGGGCACCGGGTGGAGCCCCTTTGTCGCATTCGCCGTCGTGGTGCCCGCGATGGCGGCGCTGGGCTATGTGCTCCAGCGCGCGCTCCTCAATCGCACGCTCGGCGGCGATATCCTTCCCCCGCTGCTCGTGACCTTCGGCCTCTCGATCGTCATCCAGAACCTCCTGCTGGAGATCTTCTCGGCGGATTCGCGCTCGCTCCGCGCGGCGGGATTCGAGACCGCGAGCATCCAGCTCGGCGGTGGCATCGCGGTGGGCTGGCTGCCGCTCAGCGTGCTCCTCGCCGCCGTCGCCGTGACCGCGGGGCTGGAGCTTCTCTTCGGCCGCACCCGCCTCGGTCGCGCTTTTCGCGCCACCTCGGACGACCTGATCACCGCGCAGCTCATGGGCATCGGCCACCGGCACGTGTATGCCCTGGCCGCCGCGGTCGCGATGGCCCTGGTGGCGGTGGCCGGCATCTTCCTCGCGTTCCGCACCACGGTGGCCCCCAGCGACGGGCCCGGTTATCTCCTCTACGCCTTCGAGGCGGTGATCATCGGTGGCATGGGCTCGTTCTGGGGCACCTTCGGCGGCGGCGTCATCCTCGGGGTGGCGCAGGCGGTGGGATTCCGCTTCGATCCGGGCTGGGGCATCCTCGTCGGTCACCTGGCCTGCCTGGCCGTGCTCCTCACGCGTCCCCAGGGCCTCTTCCCGCGCACGCGGGACTGATCCCGTGCCCGATCCCATGACCGCACACCCGATGCGCGCCGGCCGCGCCGGTCTCTGGGGCGGCGCCGCGCTCGCCGGCTTCCTCGCCACCCTGCCGTGGTGGGCGGATGCCAGCACGCTCAGGCTCGTGGTCGAGGCGGTGTGCCTGCTCGTGCTCGCTCAGATGTGGAATCTCCTCGCCGGCTATGGCGGCCTGGTCTCGGTGGGACAGCAGGCCTATGTCGGGCTCGGCGGCTATACCCTCGTCGTGCTCGCCGACCTGGCGGGCCTCAACCCGTTCCTCTGCGTTCCGCTTGGCGGTCTGGTCGCCGCGCTGGCGGCGGCGCCGGTATCGCGGATCGCATTCCGTCTCCAGGGCGGCTACTTCGCCATCGGTACCTGGGTGATCGCGGAGGTGTTCCGCCTCGCGGTGGCGAATGCTTCCGCGCTCGGCGGCGGCTCCGGGCAAAGCCTTGTCGCCATGCGCGCGTTTCCCCGGGAGCTCCGCGAGTCGCTGACCTACTGGGTTGCGCTGGCGCTGCTGGTGGCGGTGATGGCGGGGGTGTACCTGCTGCTGCGCTCGCGTCACGGGCTGGCGCTGACCGCGCTGCGCGACAGCGAGGTGGCGGCGGAGAGCCAGGGCATCGACGTGGCCGCCACCAAGTTCATGGTCTACACGGTGGCGGCGTTCGGAGGGGGGTGCGCGGGGGCGCTCTACTTCCTCATGAACCTGCGCATCTCGCCCGACGCCGCCTTCGGCGTGAGCTGGTCCGCCTTCACCATCTTCATCGTGGTGATCGGCGGCACCGGCACCCTCGAAGGGCCCATCGCGGGAACGCTGCTCTTCTTCCTGCTGCGCGAGATGCTCGCCGATCACGGCACCTGGTACCTGATCGTGATCGGCGCGGTCGCCGTCGTCACCATGCTGGCCTTCCCCCAGGGACTCTGGGGCTGGGTGACACGCCGGCTCGACTTCTCCTTCTTTCCCGTGCGGCGGCGAATCTAGAGCTCGCGGTAGCCCCGAGCGTCGCTCCGCCCGCCGTCCTTGTACGCGACGATCCGCTTGGGCGAGGCATGGGTGCCGAGGAGCCGCAGCGGCTGGTCTCCGACTACGCGAAAGGAGTGCGGCACGCCGGGTGGGAGCGCGATGGTGTCCCCGCGACGGAGGACGATCTTCTCCGCTTCCCGCCCTTCCATCCAGGCCTCGGCCACCCCGTCCAGGATGTGCAGGACCTCCAGATACGGATGCGAATGCAGCGGGGCCTGATAGCCGGGCTGCGCGGTCTGGATACCGGTGCGTATCGGCGTCGTCCCCGCGTCGTCCCCGATGATGGGCTGATAGTTCGACAGCGGCCCGAAGGAAACCGTCTCGGTGTCGGCCAGGCGAACGACCTTGAGATCCGTCATGCTCGGGCCCTCCTGGGACTCAGCTCCGGTTGACGGCGCTCACCACCGCCTTCAGCGAGGCGGTGAGGATATTGGAGTCGATGCCGACGCCCCACCTTGACTTCCCCGCCACGCGCGCCTCGACATACGCCACCGCGGTGGCCCCGGCTCCTTCTCCCAGCGCGTGCTCGTGGTAATCCAGCACCTCCACCACCACGCCGGCGTCGCGCCCGAGCGCGTCCACGAAGGCGGCGATGGGCCCGTTGCCGGAGCCGCGTACCAGGCGCTCGACCCCGTCCACCTGGACTGCGGCCTCCAGCGTGGTGCGGCCGGTGTCGCGCGCGGTGGTGGTGGCGGGATGGCCCACCAGAGTCAGCGGGCGGGTGGGGGTGAGGTAGGTTCCCTCGAAGGCGGCCCAGATCTGCGCCGCCTGGATCTCGGTCCCGCTCTCCTCCACGATGCCCTGGATCACGCTGGAGAACTCGATCTGCAGTCGCCGCGGCAGGTCGAGGCCGTGGTCGAACTTCATGATGTAGGCGACCCCGCCCTTGCCGGACTGGCTATTGACCCGGATCACCGCCTCGTAGCTCCGGCCCAGGTGGTGCGGGTCGACGGGGAGATAGGGGACCTCCCACACGTCGTAGTTCTTGCCCAGCGCCTCGAAGCCCTTCTTGATCGCGTCCTGATGCGAGCCGGAGAAGGCGGTGTAGACGAGGTCGCCGACGTAGGGATGGCGCGGGTGCACGGGCAGCCGGTTGCAGTGCTCGACCGTGCGCCGGGCGGCGTCGATGTCGGAGAAGTTCAGCTCGGGGTCGATCCCCTGGCTGAAGAGGTTCAGCGCGAGGGTGACCACGTCCACGTTGCCGGTCCGCTCGCCGTTGCCGAACAGCGTGCCCTCGACGCGGTCCGCGCCCGCCATCACCGCCAGCTCGGCGGCGGCCACCGCGGTGCCCCGGTCATTGTGCGGGTGGAGCGAGAGGATGATGCTCTCGCGCTCGCGGATATTGCGCAGGAACCACTCGATCTGGTCGGCGTAGACGTTGGGAGTCGCCATCTCCACGGTGGCGGGGAGATTGAGGATCATCCGGCGCTCCGGGGTGGGCTTCCATACGTCCATCACCGCCTCGCAGATCTCCACCGCGAAGTCCAGCTCGGTGCCGGTGAAGCTCTCGGGCGAATACTGCCAGTGCACGTCGCACTCGGGGATGGTGCGGTTCAGATCCTGGCAGAGCCGTGCGGCTCGCACCGCGATGTCCACGATGCCGGCCCGGTCCAGCCCGAAGACGACTCGGCGCTGAAGGGTGGAGGTCGAGTTGTAGAGGTGGACGATGGCCTTCGGCGCGCCGCGGAGCGACTCATAGGTGCGCTCGATCAGCTCCGGCCGGGCCTGGGTGAGCACCTGGATGATCACGTCGTCCGGGATCAGGTTCTCCTCGATGAGCTGGCGGACGAAGTCGAAGTCCGGCTGGGAGGCCGACGGGAAACCCACCTCGATCTCCTTGAAGCCGCACTTGACCAGCAGGTCGAACATGCGCCGCTTCCGGGAGGGGTCCATCGGATCGATCAGTGCCTGGTTTCCGTCGCGCAGGTCCACGCTGCACCACCGCGGAGCCTTGGTGATCACCCGGGACGGCCAGGTGCGGTCCGGCAGCGGTACGGGAGTGAAGGCCCGGTAGTGGTGGAACGGCATCGGGGCCGGGGGACCTGCCTTCGGAGCCATGTGCGTCTCCTCTCTCGGGAAATAAAAAAGCCTCTCCGACAGCAGAGAGGCTTTGGGCGCGCGCCGCGGAGGCGCGCGCCTAAGTCAGAAGCAGGGTCGCGAGCGTGAGCTCGAGCACCATCATGTTCGGGGCATTGTCTCCGCGCGCCAAGGCATTGTCAAGTCTTGCCTCCCAGTCCGCGGGACCCCCTCTGGAAGGCCCCCGGACCTGGCTCCGGTCCACAAGAGCCTGGAATATCGGGGCTTCCGGACGGCCGACCCCTTGCGGTGGGCAGAGTTTCCGACTACTCTGCCGCTTGATGCGAGTCCCCGCGCCGAAGATCCGTGAGCAGCTCATCGCCGTCCTCCGTGCGTGGGGGATGTCGGACGCGCATGCCGCCACCACGGCCGAGATGATGCTGGAGACCGATCTCCGCGGGGTGGACTCTCATGGCCTCTCGATGCTGCCCACCTACGACCGCGAGCTCCGGAGCGGCCGGCTGAACATGCGCCCGCAGTGGAAGACTCTGCGGGATGGGCCATCGATGGCGCTGATCGACGCCGACGCCTCGCTCGGCCACCCCATCTCGGTGCACGCCATGAATCTCGCCGTGGACAAGTGCCGCGAGAGCGCGGTGGCGGTGGTGTCGGTGACCAACTCGCATCACTTCGGCGCCGCCGGCTGCTATGCGCGGATCGCGGCCGAGCGCGGCGTGATCGGGATGGTCACCTCGTCCACCCGCGGCGTGACCCTGGTGCCGACCTTCGGGGCCGAGCCGGTGATGGGCACCAACCCGCTCGCGTTCGCGGCGCCCGCGCGCCGCAATCCGCCCTTCCAGCTCGACATGGCCACCACCACGGTGGCGGCGGGCAAGGTCAAGGTTCACAAGCTGAACCATCGGCCGGTGCCCACGGGCTGGGTGGTCGACGGCGACGGCCGTCCGGTGACCGACCCCGAGGAGGCGTTCCGCCACGTCTTCGAGCGCCCGGAGGGCGGCATCACGCCGCTCGGCGGCCCGCGCGAGGCCGGCGGCCACAAGGGGTACGGGCTGGCGGTGATGGTGCACATCCTGGGCGGCGCGCTGGCGGGCGCGTCCTTCTCGCCGATCCGGAACCGCACTCAGGGGCCGTCCGATCCGCACAATATCGGCCACTTCTTCCTCGCCATCGATCCGCGTGCCTTCCGCGCCGCGGGTGAGTTCGAGGACGACCTCGACCAGGTGATCGACGTGCTCCACGGCGCCCGGCGCGCCGATCCCGCCCAGCCCGTGCTGGTGGCGGGCGATCCGGAGATGGCGACGCGCGCGGAGCGGCTCCGCGACGGGGTGCCGGTTCCGGACGATCTGATGCAGCAGATCCAGGCGGTGACCCACAGCGCCGGCGTTCCGTTCATCCTCGGTCCGTAGGACCGAAGTCCCGGGAGGAGATCATGGCAGTGATCAAGGTGAAAGACCTCGCGTTCGGGCGGCTGCGCTCACCGGACCTCGACCAGGCGGAGGAGTTCCTTACCCATTTCGGGATGATCCGCGCGGCGCGCACGCCCACGGCGCTCTACATGCGCGGGACGGACGCCGGCCACCATCTGCACGTGACCGAGCTGGGCGCGCCCGGCTTCGTGGGGCTCGCCTACTACGCGGCGAGCGAGGAGGATCTCCAGCGCGTGGCGAAGGCGCCCGGGGCCTCCGCGGTGGAAGCCATCGACGAGCCGGGCGGGGGCCGGCGGGTCCGGTTGCGGGAGCCGAACGGGTACCAGGTCGAGGTCGTCCACGGCATCGAGGCGCTGCCGCCGATCACGGTGCCGCGCCAGCCCATGAACACGGGCACCGAGCCGCTGCGGCGGGCAGGCGAGCTGATGCGGCTCCGCAAGTCCCCGGCGCCGATCAAGCGGATGGGGCACGGCGTGCTGGGCACGCCGAAGGTCGGCGAGACGGTGCAATGGTTCCGGGACACGCTGGGCTTCATCCGGTCGGATGACGTCTACGCGGGCGCGAAGGACAATATCATCGGCTCGTTCAACCGCTGCGACCGCGGCGACGAGTACGTGGACCACCACACGCTCTTCTGCGTCATGAACGAGCGGGCCGGGCTCAACCACATGTCTTTCGAGGTCCCCGACGTGGACGCGGTGTTCATGGACCACGAGTACCTGGCCCGGCTCGGCAAGTACGAGCACATGTGGGGCGTGGGGCGGCATCTCCTGGGCAGCCAGGTCTATGACTACTGGTGCGATCCCTGGGGCCGCGTGCACGAGCGGTGGGCGGACACCGACCGGCTGAACGCCCGGACGCCGGGGAATCTCCTGTCCGTCGAGGAAGGGTTCGTCAGCCAGTGGGGCGAGGCCCCGCCCGACAAGTTCATCCACCACGTCAGCCAGTAGCGGGGGGCCATAGCCATGAGCGGCCGGCGGATCCTGTCCTTCGTATTCCCGGCGCTAATCTTCGTGGCCTTGGTGGCGTCGCCTCGCGCCGCTCAGGCGATGGAGGAGATCGCCCGCATGGAGACTCGTGAGGTCACCTGCGCGGACGGCGGCGACTTCTGCAAGCAATACCTCCACCAGCTCACTCTCACGAACCTCAACCAGACCCGGGCCGGCCGCACCTTCTTCGTCTACACCACAGACGAGATCGACGAGCGGCTCAAGGGGCTGAGGGCGGCGGTGCTCGACCCCGCCCTCGCCGCGTTGGCGGGCGAGATAGAGCGGCTCAAGCGCTCGCTGGTGGAGGTGGGCGCGGTGTGCTCGGAGGCGCCTCGCCCGGCCGCCCACACGACACGCTGAGCGTGCGTCAGCTGCCGCGGAGGCGCGGGTCCAGCGTATCGCGGAGGGCGTCGCCCAGGAGATTGGTGCCGAAGACGGCCAGGCTGATGGCGATGCCGGGATAGATCACCAGCCACGGCGCCTTGGTGGCGTACTCCGCGGCGGCGATCGAGAGCATTCGGCCCCAGGACGGAAAGGGCTCCGGCACCCCCAGCCCGAGGAACGACAGCGCGGCTTCCGCGAGGATGGCGCCCCCGAGCTGCGCCGTGATGAGCACCACGAAGGGCCCGAAGGTGTTGGGCAGGATGTGGCGGAAGGCGACCCGCCCGTGGCCTCCCCCGAGAGCGTGGGCGGCCTCGATGTAGATGAACTCGCGGATGGCGAGCACGCTGGCGCGGACCACGCGTGCGGCCCGCGGCGCAATCACCACCGAGATGGCGATGATGGTATTGGTGAGGGAAGGACCCAGCGCGGCGGCCATCACCAGGGCCAGCACGAGGATGGGCAGCGCCTGCATGATGTCCATCAGCCGCTGCGCGACCAGATCCGTCTTCCCGCCGACATAACCGGACACCAGCCCCACCAGCCCGCCCGTCACCGCGCCCAGGAGCGTGGAGGCGACGCCCACCAGGAGCGAGATGCGGGAGCCGTACACCAACCGGCTCCAGAGGTCGCGCCCGAGATTGTCCGTGCCCAGCCAGAACTCCGCCCCCGGCGCCACCAGCACCCGGGACGAGGTACGGATGGGATTGTGGGTGGCCAGGACCTCGGCGAGTACGGCGGCGATGATCAGGACCAGCATGAGCAGCCCGCCCGCCGCGCCGAGCGGATTCTTCCGCACGAATAGCCAGAGCGCCCCGCCCCAGCCCCGCTCCTCGGGCAGCGCGTTGCGAATGGGGACATCCAGGGTGCGGATGGCCATCAAGCTTTCCCGTACTTGATGCGCGGGTCGAGCCAGGTGTACAGAAGGTCCACGGTGAGATTGGCCATCACCACCACCACCGCGATCAGCATGACCAGGTTCTGGACGATGGGGTAGTCGCGCACCTGGATGGCGTCTACCAGATAGCGCGCGATGCCGGGCAGGTTGAACACCGTCTCGGTGACGATGAGCCCGCCGATGAGGAAGGCGAACTCGATGCCGATGAGGGTGACGACGGGCAGGGAGGCGTTCTTGAGCGCGTGCCGCCACACCACCTGCGTCTCCCGCTGGCCCTTGGCCCATGCCGTCCGGATATAGTCCTCCCGCAGCACCTCCAGCATGGTGGAGCGGGTGATGCGCATGATGAGGGCGGAGCTGCGATAGCCCACCGCCAGCCCGGGCAAGAGGAACTGGAAGAGGTTCGCGCCCAGGTTCTCGAAGGGGGACACGTAGGTCATGGACGGGATGAGGCCCAGTGAACGGACCAGGAGCAAGATCACGATCATGCCCAGCCAGAAGGACGGCATCGAGAGGCCGGCGAGCGAGAACACGCGCAGGGCATAGTCCACGGGTCGCCCTCGCCGGACGGCGCTGATCACGCCCGCCGGCACCCCCAGCAGCACCGAGAATCCCAGCGCGATGACGGCGAGCTCGAGGGTCACGGGCAGGCGCGGTTTGATGACTTCCCACGCGGGCAGATCGTAGCGGTAGGACTTGCCGAGGTCGCCGCGCAAGAACTCGCCGAGCCAGCGCACGTACTGGACCGGCACCGGCTTGTCGATGCCCAGCTCCGCCTCCAGCTTCCGGCGGTCCGCCTCGTCCACGTAGCCCGCCGACTCGAAGATCATGTCGGTGATATTGCCCGGAGCCAGGCGCATGAGGACGAAGATGAGGATGGACATCCCCAGGAGGGTGACGCCCGCGATCACCAGACGCTTGAAGATGTAGACCCGCATGGCGCGCCGCGCCCCGCCCGCGCTACTTGTCCAGCCAGACGTCCTGGCGCCGGCTGATGTTGTAGATGGAGTTCTCGTGGGTAACCCAGTTCTTCACGTGCGGCCAGAGTACCCAGTGCTGCTTGCCCCAGCCCAGGATCGGCCGCGCTCCGTCCACCTGGAGCTTGCGGTCGATCTCGTTGACCAGAGCCAGCCGCTTCTTCGGGTCCGTCGTCTGCGACTGCTCGAGCATGAGCCGGTCGATCTCCTCCGAGCAGTAGCCGGAGAAGTTCCGCTGCGAGCCGCAGCGGTAGTTCTCGAAGAGCTGGGCGTCGGGATCGTCGATGCCGACGCCGGTGAGGTTCAGCGCGACCGAGTACTCGAGTCGGGTCATCTTCGGGTGCCAGACCCCGGTCTCGATCTGCTCGAGGGTGGTCTCGATGCCCACCTGCTGGAGCTGGTCCACCATCCAGCTCGCGGTGTCCACGTAGATGGGCAGCGCCCGGGTCGAGAGCGTGAACTTCAGCGGGTTGCTGGGCCCGTAGCCCGCTTCGGCGAGGAGCTTGCGGGCCTCCGCCTTCTGCTTGGCCGGGTCGCCCATGCCGGCCAGCTTGGCGACCTCGGCGGCGGGCAGCCCCCACACCCCGGCCGGGCGCGGCAGCAAGGCGCCGCCGAAGGTGGCCGCTCCTTGCCGCGGCCCCACCAGATAGGCCTTGCGGTCCAGCGCCAGGTTGATGGCCTGCCGGATCCGTCGGTCGTTGAACGGCGGCTTCTTGAAGTTGATGAGGATGTTGTCGTTGACGTTGCTGTCGGTCTCGACCACGAGGAGCTTCGGCGCGCCGCCCTTTGCGTCTTCCGCGTTGGTGCGGTTCCAGCCGGTGCCGGCGACATCGAGTTGCCCGGATTGCACCGCGGCGATCTGGGTCGAGCGGTCGCGGATCACGATGAACTTGAGCCCGTCGAGGTAGGGCCGCCCCTTGACGAAGTAGTCGGGGTTCTTCACGTACTCGACGTACTCGCCCGGCTTGCTCTCCTTGAGCTTGAAGGGCCCCGTGCCGATGCACTTGTTCTTGAACTCCGCCAGCGGCACGTGCGCCGGATAGACGGGCGAGTAACCCGAGGCCAGCATGGGAAGGAGCGAGGGCTGCGGTTTCTTGAGGCGGAAGACCACGGTGTAAGGGTCCGGCGCCTCGATGGCGTCCACGTTCTCGTACCAGAGCTTGCGCGGGTTCACCTTGAGCTTCGCCTTCGCGTCGGCCGCCCCCCGCACCGCGTCGAAGGTGTACTTCACGTCCGCCGACGTGAAGGGCTTGCCGTCGTGCCACTTCACGTCCTTTCGCAGGAAGAAGACGAGGTTGCGATGCCCGTCCTGCCATGACCACCGCTCGGCCAGCTCGGGGATGATGGTGTCCACGCTCTCCTGCTTCTTCGCCGGGTCGTAGTAGATGAGATTGTTGAAGCAGGGGCTGGCCTGCTGGGTGGTCGCGACGGTGGACTCCTCGTGGGGCGAGAAGCTCGGCGTCGCGGACAGCGGGTGAGTGACGAGCACCCCGCCGTATTTGGGCGTCGGCGCCGACGGCGTCTGCGCCAGCGCGGCGCGCCCGGCCAGGCAAGGAGGACCAGCAGCGAAACCAAGGGGACGAGCGGTCGCGAACTTTTCATGGCGACCTCCGCGGGAGCGGAACGGTTCGACGTCGGACCGGCATGTGGTGGGGGAGTCTATCTGACGGGGATGCCGCTGGCAAGGGCTCCGCGAAGGCGCGAGGCTCCCAAGAATCATGGCGCGTCGCGTCTAGCCAACGGGCCTGCCTGCACCTTAAGGTTGGGCGCCGCCGGCGCATCCAGCACCGGGGAAGGAGGACGTCAATGGGGACCTTCAACCGCATGTACGTCAACGGGGAGTGGATCGGGGCCGCCGGCGGAGCCGAGTTCGAGGTGCGCGACCCCGCCACGGGACAGGTGGTGGGCTCGGTCCCCGACGGCGGCGCCGCCGAGACGCAGATGGCCCTCGACGCGGCGGCGGCCGCCTTCCCGCGCTGGTCGGCGACGCCCGCCAAGGACCGCGGCGTCATCCTCAATCGCATCGGAGCCGGGATGGAGTCGAAGCGCGACGACATCGCGCGCCTCATCGTCCAGGAGAACGGCAAGCCGTTCGAGGAGGCGAAGAAGGAAGTCGCCTTCGCGCTGGGCTACTTCGCCTGGTTCGCCGAGGAGTCCCGTCGCCTCGGCGGCCAGTGGGTGCCCTCGCCGATGCCCGGCAAGCGGCTCTGGGTCTTCCACCAGCCGGTGGGGCCGGTCGCCGCCATCACGCCCTGGAACTTTCCCTCCACCATGGTGACCCGCAAGATCGCGCCCGCGCTCGCCGCCGGCTGCCCGGTGGTGCTCAAGCCCGCCTCGGCCACGCCGCTCACCGCGCTGGCCCTGGCCGAGATTTGCCACGAGGCGGGGCTGCCGGCCGGCGTCTTCAACGTGGTGACGAGCAAGCGCTCGTCGGTGGTGGCGGAGGCAATCCTCGCCGACGCGCGCATCCGCAAGATCGGCTTCACCGGCTCCACCGAGGTGGGCAAGTGGATCATGGAGCGCGCGGCCAAGCAGCTCAAGCGCCTGTCCTTCGAGCTCGGCGGCAACGCGCCCTTCATCGTCTTCGACGACGCCGACCTCGACGCGGCGGTCGAGGGCGCGGTGGCCATCAAGTTCCTGCGCGTGGGCGGCCAGTCCTGCATCTGCGCCAACCGGATCTACGTGCAGCAGGGCATCGCGGGACGCTTCATCCCCGCGTTCACGGAGGCGGTGAAGAAGCTCGTGGTCGCGCCCGGATTCGAGCCCGGGGCCCAGGTGGGCCCGCTCATCAACGCGGCGGCGCGCGAGAGCGTGCACGCCCTGGTCGAGGACGCCGTGCGCCGCGGGGCGCGGGTGGCCGCCGGCGGCGGTCCGCTCACGGAGGGGCCGCTCGCGCGCGGGTACTTCTACGCGCCCACCGTGCTGCTGGACGTCACCGACGACATGCGCGTCTGCCAGGAAGAGATCTTCGGCCCGGTGGCCCCGGTCGCCACGTTCGCGAGCGAGGACGAGGTGGTGCGCCGCGCCAACGACACCAGCTTCGGGCTGGCCGCCTACTTCTACACGCGGGACATGGCCCGGCTCGTCCGCGTGTCCGAGCGGCTGGAGTACGGGCTGGTGGGCGCCAATGACGCCGCCGGGTACACCCACGAGATCCCGTTCGGCGGATTCAAGGAGAGCGGGCTCGGTCGGGAAGGCGGCCACGACGGCCTCGAGGAGTACATGGAGGTGAAGTCCGTCGTGGTGAATCTCGCCTGAGGTGGTTCACGCGGACTCCAGTTCAGGAGGATGCTCAATGACGCGGAACATGCTCGCCGGCTTCGCGGTCGCGCTCCTGTACCTCGCGCCGGCCGCCCCCGTCACCGCTCAGGAGGTCATCAAGCTCAAGGTCTCCCACTTCGTCCCCGCCGCCCACAACCACCACGTCTCGGTGCTCGCGCCGTGGGTGGAGGAAGTGAAGAAGCGGACGAACGGCCGGGTGGAGCTGACGATCTTCCCCGGGGCCTCGCTCTGCAAGCCGCCGCAGCAGTACGACTGCGCGCGCGACGGCATCACCGACATCGCCTTCGGGGTCACCGGCTGGAGCCCGGGACGCTTTCCGCGCACCTCGGTGATCGAGCTGCCCTTCATGATGCACACTGCGGCCACCGGCTCGCAGATGCTGGCCGACCTCTGGGACAAGTACTTGAAGGAAGAGTACGGGGACGTCCACGTGCTCTACATGAACGTCCATCCGGGCGGGCACATCCACACCTCCACCAAGCCCGTTCGCGCGCTGGAGGACTTGAAGGGGCTGAAAATCCGCACGCCGACCGCGACCATCGGTGACCTGCTCGAGACGCTGGGGGCGGTGAAGGTCGGCATGCCGGTGAACCAGATCTATGAGTCGATGTCCACCAAGGTCATCGACGGCTTCGTGGTGCCGTACGAAGTGTTCCCGCCGCTGAAGCTGTTCGAGGTGTCGAAGTACCACACGGAGGTCGGCATGTACACGACGGCCTTCGCGACCTTCATGAACAAGAAGAAGTACGAGTCGCTGCCCGCCGACGTGCGCCGGGTGCTCGACGAGACGACGAGCGCGAAGGCCGGCTACTGGAAGAGCGTGGGCGCGCGGTGGGACGCCGCCGAGGCGCCGGGCCGCAAAGCGATCCTGGACCGCAAGAACGAGATCTACGTGGTGTCAAAGGAGGATCGCAAGAAGTGGCGCGACGCCACCCGCGGCCTCGACGACAAGTGGGTGGCCGAGATGGAGAAGAAGGGACAGCCGGGGAAGGCGCTGCTGAAGGAGGCGCGCGACCTCGCCGCGAAGTACGGCGAAGCCGACTAGGGTGTCGCTCCTCGCCCTCGAGCGAGCCGCCGTGGCCTCGACCCGGCGGCTCGCGCTGTTTGCGGGCTGGCTGCTGCTCGGCCTCTCGTTCGCCACCGTGCTCGACGCGCTGCTGCGGTACCTCTGGGGCCGGCCGATCCACGGGGCGTTCGAGGCGACCGAACTGCTGCTGGCCGGCATCATCTTCCTGGGCCTGCCGCACGCCAACATCACCGACGGCCACGTCTCGGTGGACCTCCTCACGCAGCGCTTTTCTCCCCGCGCCCAGCACGCGCTCATCGCCGCCAATGCCGTGCTCTCCGCGGCTCTGCTCGCCCTCATCACGATCGAGATGGCGCGGCTGGCGGCGGAGTTCTACGCGACGAGCCGGACCACGATCACCGCCCGGATCCCGATCTTCCCCTTCATCGTTCCGGTGACGGCGGCCGGCGGCCTCGCCGTGCTGGGCTTTCTGGCGCAGGCCGCGGGCGCGCTGGCGCGGGCGTTGCGAGGGGGGCTCCCGCCGCTGCCGGGGGCGGCCGGGCCACCGTCGTGAGCGAGATGGCCGTCGCCACCCTCGGGTTTGCGGTGCTGCTGGCCCTCATCCTGTTGCGCGTGCCGATCGCGGTCGCGATGGCGCTGGTCGGTGTCGGCGGGACCGCGTGGCTGTCGGGGTGGCCGGCGGCGCTCGCCGTCCTACGCCTGGGGCCGTTCGAGCGGGCCTCGTCCTACACGCTCGTGGTGATCCCGCTGTTCGTCCTCATGGGCTATCTCTCGGCGCGCGCCGGACTGAGCCAGAGCCTGTTCCGCGCCGCCAACGCGTGGCTGGGCCACTGGCGCGGCGGCCTCGCCATGGCGACGGTGGCCGGGTGCGCCGGGTTCGGCGCCATCTGCGGCTCCTCGGTGGCGACCGGCGCCACCATGTGCTCGGTCGCGCTCCCCGAGATGCGCCGCTACCGCTACGCCGACAGCCTCTCCACCGGCTCCATCGCGGCGGGGGGGACCCTCGGCATCATGATTCCCCCCTCGATCATTTTCGTCATCTACGGGATCATGACGGAGCAGTCGATCGGCAAGCTGCTCATGTCCGGAGTCCTGCCGGGGATCGTGGAGACGCTCCTTTTCGTCGGCGCCATTGCGGTGGTCACGGCGTGGTCGCCGGCGCTCGGCGCGGCCGGCCCTCGTGCGACCCTGCGTGAGCGGCTGCTCGCGCTGCGCGACATCTGGGAAGTCGGCGTGCTCTTCCTCATCGTCATCGGCGGCATCTACGGCGGGCTCGCCACCCCCGTCGAGTCGGCGGCGTTCGGCGCGGTGGGCGCGCTCCTCTTCGGCCTCGCCAAGCAAACCCTGACCTTCCGCGGGCTGCTGGACGCGCTGGAGGAGACGATCCGCACGACTGCCATGGTTTTCTTCATCGTGATCGGCGCGGACCTCTTCGGCTACTTCATGGCGCTGTCGCAGATGCCCATGCGCCTGGCGGCATGGCTCGGCGCGATGCAGGTGGCGCCGGTGATCGTGCTGTGGGCGATCATCCTGACCTACATCGTCCTGGGCGCGCTGATGGACGAGCTGGCGATGATCCTGCTCACGGTGCCGATCTTCTTTCCGGTGGTGACGGCGATCGGGTACGACCCCATCTGGTTCGGCGTCGTCATCGTGGTGGTGGTGCAGATCGGCCTCGTCGCTCCGCCGGTGGGGCTGAACGTGTTCGTCATCGGCGGCATGGCGCGCGACGTCCCGCTCGCCACCATTTACCGCGGGGTCATGCCGTTTCTGGTCGCGATGATCGTCCTGCTCGTCATCTTGACACTCTGGCCCGGTCTGGCGCTGCTGCTGCCGAACCAGATGCGATAGCGGGGGAGGTTGGAGGAGACAATGGCGAACGCGGCGGGCGACCCGGTGGCACGGTACAAGGCACCGACTCGGTGGACAAGAGAGAGCACGCCCCCGGCCGGGACTGACCCTCCCGGCGCGTGTCAGTCGATGCGGCGGGACTTGACGACGTTCGGCCGAAAGGATGGCTGGGCCATCGTCCCACAGTTGGGCGTCAGGAACTTCACGTCCTTCGTTTCGTTCGGCTTCAAGACGACGTTCTGGCTCCTCGAGAGTTGATCCTCGGAGCAATCCAATGAGCGAACCGCGCCTTGCCAGGTCTGTGTCTGCACGTTCTTGATCTGAAACAGCGCGTCCACGTTGGTCTTGTTTTGCGGGTTCAGGCCCCAACGATACCGGTATTGGACTCCCTCGCCGCGAGTCCACTTCGACCACTCGCCGGTCCGGTACGCAGCGGCCGGCGAGGCCGGGGCGGCCGGCGGGGCGGTTGGTGGCGCGGCTGGCGGGGCGGTCGGCGGGATGGCCGGCGCCGCGGACGCGCGGCGGGCGGCCGCCGCGCGGTTGTCGGCGGCCGTCTGGGCGCGCGTCTCGGGCGTCACGCAGACCACATCGTCAGGGCGCGCCTCCCTCCACACATACCCGCCCACGCAGGTGTTCGGCCCGTACGCCCCTCCGCCCGGCTGGCGCCGGGCGCCCGCTTGGGCATTGTCCTCGGCGGCTTGCTGGCGGATCGCCGGGGTGACGCAGACGTGGTCGCCGGGGACGGCCTCGCGCCAGACATAGCCTTGGCGGCAAGCATCCGACGGAGGCGACTGGGCACGGGTGGTGGCGGCAAGACCACAAACGAGCCCCGCGACGAGGAGGCCGGCTGTCATTCGGGTCATGGGTTCTCCGTGAGGAGGCGCTACTCGCGAAAGACGACGCGCCAGCCGGTGTCGCCGATCTCGATGCGCTCGACGCGCACGATGGCGAGCGGCTTCCAGGGTGCGGCGAGCAGCGTCGCGAGCGCGGCGTTCTTCCCCGCATTGGTCGTCTGAGTGTCGGGCTCGAAGAGCGACGTCTCCACAAACGGGGCCGCCGCCGGGCTCGCCGCCGCCGCGGCCCGCTTCCTCGACCTGGGCTTGCCCATCGTCTAACCCTCCACGCCCGCGAGGTACACCTTGGTCCGCGCGAGGAGCGCATCATGCTTCCGGATCTCCTCGTCGAGCGCCTTGAGCGCCGATTCGTTCGCGGCGAGCTGCTCGCGCAGGTACTTCTCGGCGTCGGGCCCGCGCGTGGGGAAGCCCGCGACCGCCGTCGCCGCATTCGCCTGCGCCCGCTTGATCGCGGCGATCGAGACGTAGAGCCGCCCGCGATACGTGGTGACCCGGTCGAAGCCCGCGCCGACGTCGAGCGGCCGGCCGGCCGCCCACACCACCTCGAGCGGGCCGCCGGGGTTGCGCACCCCGAGGAGGTTGGAGGGATAGGTGGCGGGAACAATCCCGCCGAGCGCGTCGAGCTCGCCGACCAGCCCGCTCGCACCCTGGTCGCCCCGGGCGGTGAGGGCCTTCAGCGTCTGGTACTCGATGGCCAGGGCCGCCGTCGAGGAGAGCCGCACCCCGAGGTCGCCGCGCAGCGCGGGACTCACGCCGCGCTCCAGCACCGCATGCGTGGGCATGGGCGGCCCGAGCAGCCCCCCCGGTCCGATGGCCATGTCGAAGCCGAGATAGCCGATCACCAGCGGCCGGGCGAAGTCTTCGGCCAGGGAGATGCTCCCGGACGAGGCGGAGACCACCTTCACGGTGCCGCCAGGGGCGAGATTGCTCCCGCCCACGCGCTCGAGGGCCTTGGCGATCATGGTGTTGAGCGCGGCGATATTGCTCGTATACGCCTCCAGGGTGTTCTTCTGCGGATCCGCGCCCGCGTTCGGCACCACGAGGTCCACCGGCTTGGCGGCGCCGCCGGACAGCGTGGCCCCCGAGCTCTTCGAGGACTGGAGCGAGACGTTGATCCGTCCCGTGATGTAGACGCGTGAGACCACGCGGACGTAGTTGGTGCGCTGAGGATCGCCGCCGTAGTACTGGAGGAAGGCGCGGTTACCGTCGGCCCAGCGCCGGACGTCGTCGTACAGCGAGATGGTATCCACGCCGTAGGTCCGCGCTTCCGCGATGGTGATGGTGCCCTGGGTGGCGTCGCCGCCGAGCAGGCTCAGCCCCACCGGGATGCCCTGCACGGGGAGCGCCACGTTGAAGCCGCCGCCCCGACGCGCGGAGAAGGCATAGGTGGGGAAGCTCGCGTTCGGCGCCAGCGTCCAGGAGGCCGGCTTGCCCGGCTCGAGCCAGTGCTTGGGCAGGGGATGCTGGGGGTCGCCCGCCTCGAAGGACTGGCGATAGAACGTCTCGTAGCCGCGAGGATCGAGCCGGAAGATGAGGTTGTCGAGCGGGAGGAAGCCACGCTCGCGATAGGTCTTGGCCTGCTCGTCCACCGTCACCTGGACGAGGAAGATGTCGCCGGGCTGGAGGTCCTCGGTCAGCGGATAGACGGGGACGATCTGGCTCGCACGGATCACCATGGACCAGTCGCGGGCGACGCGCTGAAGCTCGCGGTCGCTCACCGCCCGCGCACATCCCGATGCCGCCAGCGCCAGCAGGATCCAGACGATCACGCGCATGCGTCTCTCCTCCCGCGCGCTTGCACGCGCTTCAGGTCCCGCCCACCGCTCGCTCGCGCAGCGCCTTCACCATGCCCGCGTCGAAGGCCTCGCGCACGGGCAGCCCCTCGCGCTCCTGGAACATGCGGAGCGCGGAGCGTGTGAATCGCCCCACCATGCCGTCCACCGGCCCCGGGTTGTAGTCGAGGTAGACGAGATAGGCCTGGATGGCCCGCACATTGAGGTCCGGCAACGCGCCCGTCACGTACTTCTGCTGCGCGGCGCGCAGCCGCTCGTCGTAGGAGTTCTTGGCGTAAGCCGGACCATTGTAGGCGGCGGCGAAGGCCGGCCAGTTGTGCGCGCGTAGATGCTTGTCGGCGCCGATCGACGCGATGAAGCGCGCCATGCCTTCGAGCTGGGCGTTCTCCGACTCCACGAACGCGGCGACCATGGGCTCCACGTCCGGGAATCCCGCCGCCTTGAAGTTCTCCCCCATCACCTGCCCCAGCCCCCACGAGGCGCTCCGGAGCGCCGCCGCGCGGTCGAGCTTCACCGCCTGCCCCAGCCGATCGTACTCGCGCGTCCCGCCGCTATACCCGCCCCACTGCTTGTTGCTGATGTCCGGGGCCTGCACGTCGAACTTCCGCTTGGTCAGGCGGCTGAAGTAGTGGCGCTCGAAGAGGATGAGCGGCCGGCGATCGGCCAGGAAGCCGCAGCCGCGCGTCTCCACGGTGAGGACGGCCCAGAGCTCGGCGGCATGCACGTGGAGCGTATCGCAGGCCGCGGCGATCCCGCCGGCATCGAGCACCAGGCCCGGTCCTTGAAATGCCGCCATGACTTACCGCGCGGAGGATGTCGACAACGGCCGGCGGTGGCGATCGGGGAAGGGCATGGCGGGACCAGTCTTGATTGATACGGGGCCACTTGGCAAGAATTCTCTGCCCGTTGATCGAACCGGTCCCTTGACGGTGCCGTGCTCCGCGGCTAGCATCGTGACGGATGATCTCGCAACTGCTCAAGATTCTGCGGGAATCGATCAAAGCGGTGCCGGCGATGAAGTATGCGCTCGCCGTGGCGGGAATCCTGGCCGTGGTGGCGATGGTGGGCGCCTTCAAGATATCGCCGTCGATGGCGGTGTTCGGCGCCGTCATCACCCTCGTCCTGATGGTGGCGATGGTGATCTTCGCGCGGCTCACCACCACGGCCTCGCGGCATTTTTTTCTCCCCGTCACGATCATGATGTGGGCATTCCTCGTCATCACGGTGGCGACCGCCTTCCTGTTGTTCACCTCGGCCTTCTTTCAGTGGCCGCGTGGCCTGCGCGAGCTGATCGGTCCTCCGGTGGCGGCCGTCCCGGCAGCAGGGGTCCCCCACGAGGACACCGGCCCGCTGGTCGCCGCCGCGCAGAGGCAACGGGAGAACCGCGACTATACCGGCGCCTGGAGCGCCATCACCCGCGCGGTCGCCGGCGCGCCCGGCTCGAAAGCGGCGCGCGAGGAGCAGACGCAGATTGCGATGGCGTGGATCCGCGACATGCGGGTCACCGCCCCGGCGACCTTCACGAGCACGGTGATGCCGTTGTCGGAGCACCTGAACCTGGCTTTGGCGACGGCGACGGGACCGCTCGCGGCCGACATCCGCGCTCACCTGGGGCACGCGAACTTTCTACGCCACCGGGAAGGCGCCCGTGACCTCAAGATCGCGGAGGAATACGCCGCCGCGGTCGCGCTCGACGCCGCCAATCCCTTCGCGCAGGCCATGTGGGGGCACTGGCTCGCCGTTCAGCACCGGCCACTGGAGGAGTTGAAGGAGCGATTCCGCATCGCCCTCACGTCCGGACGGGAGCGCGCCTATGTGCAGCGAACCCGGCTCGCCGCTCTCAAATGGCACGGGACGCACGAGGCAGACGTCGAGCGGGTGCGAGTCGCCGATGAGATGCGGCGCAATAACGAGCCAGCCGAGATGGCGTCACGGCTCGAGATCGTCCGGGACGCCTACCCGCGCGGGCCCACGGGCGCCGAACCGGCGATGCTGGCCGCCTTGCCCGCGGCCGACCACCTCGCGACGTTTCGCTGGCTAGTCGAGGGCCGCGATCTGAGCAACTCCCCGATCGAATCCTATTACCTCGCGCGGCTGACGGAAGCGGCCGGGGATTGTGCGGGCGCGGCCACGCTCTATCGCCCGCTCCTCAGCCTCAACTCGACCTTCGAGGAGAAAATCAAGGCTGGCCTCGCGCGTTGTGAGTAGCCAGGTCCTCGGGCCCGCGCGGTAGCCGAAGGGAGAACAGGATGGCCAGGAAGAAGGTCGCGAGACGCTCCCGAACTTCACGATCGACCCGGGCTTCCGAGCGGTCTCCGAAGACGACCCGGCCGTCGAGCATTGCCCGGCGGGAGCCCGAGCGCGCCCGCGGCGCCGGCGCCAAGATGGGGCGCACGCTCGATGCGTTCCCCGACCGGGTGGATATCCGCGACTGGTTTTACCAGCCACCGCTCATCGCCCTGCCCGACCAGGTGGTGAGCTGCGACCTGGTTCCCACCGTCCTCGACCAGGGGCAGGAGGGGGCCTGCACCGGGTATGCGCTGGCTGCGGTGGTCAACTTCCACCTCTTCCATCGCCGGATCCGGCGGACGGTCAGCCCGCGCATGCTCTACGACATGGCGCGCCGGTACGACGAGTGGCCCGGCGAGAAGTACGAGGGCTCGTCGGCCCGCGGCGCGATGAAGGGCTGGGTGTCGCACGGCGTCTGCAATGAAGTCTCGTGGCCGGCCACGCTTCACGGCGCCCAGTTCCTCACGCCCGCGCTGGCAACGGAAGCGCAGGAAACACCCGGCGGCGCCTACTACCGCGTCATGCACCGGCAGATCCGCGACATGCACGCTGCGCTGGCGGAGGTGGGCATTCTCTACGTCACGCTCATGGTGCACGAGGGCTGGAACGCGCCGGGGCCCACGACGGTGACGGTGGACTACGTCGAGTCGGGCAACTCCAAGAAGCTCACCCTTCCGGTGATCCGACGCGCGGGGCGCGCCGACGGCGGGCACGCCGTGGCCATCGTCGGCTACACCCGCGACGGGTTCATCATCCAGAATTCCTGGGGCCCCGACTGGGGCGCGCGGGGGTTCGCGCTGCTTCCGTACGAGGATTTCATGCTGCACTCCACCGACGTGTGGGTCGCCCAGCTCGGTGTCCCCGTGAAGATGACCGGATGGACGGAGGAGGGCGGCGCGGACACCACCGCCGGCCTGCATCGGGCCATGCAGGCCATTCCGCTCGCCGATATCCGCCCGTACGTGGTGGACATCGGCAACAACGGCGAGCTGTCGGACTCCGGCTCCTATTGGACCACCACCGCGGACCTCGACCGGCTCTTCAACGAGATCATCCCCGAGCGGACCCAGACGTGGGCCCGGCGCCGGGTGATGCTGTACCTGCACGGCGGCCTCAACAACGAGCGGGCGGTGGCGGAGCGCATCGTGGCCTTCCGGGATGTGTTCCTCGAGAACGAGATCTACCCCGTCCACATCATGTGGGAGTCCGGCGTGTGGGAATCGCTGAGCGGGCTCATCGAGGACCTCTTCACCGACGTGGACGAGCGGGCGGGGGCGGTGGGGGACTGGCTCCGCGGCCTGCGGGACGGGATGGTCGAGGCCAAGGACCGCTCTCTCGAGCTCACCGCCGCCTTGCCCGGTGGGGCGCTCTGGGGCGAGATGAAGGAGAACGCCAAGCTGGCCTCGGCGCAGCCGGAGCGCAAGGGCGGGATGCAGCTCATCGCCCAGCACGCGCAGAAGGCGCTCGGCGACGTGGACGAGGCCGAGCGCAAGAAGTGGGAGCTGCACGTGGTGGGGCACAGCGCCGGGAGCATCTTCGCGGCGCACGCGTTGCGCCACCTCATCGACCTCAAGGTGACGCTCAAGACCGTGCAGTTCATGGCGCCCGCCATCACCGTGAAGGCGTTCAAGGAGCTCGTGCTGCCGCACGTCAAGTCGGGGGACTGCCCGTCGCCGACCCTCTACATCCTCAGCGACAGCGGGGAGCTCGACGACGAGGTGGGGCCCTACGGCAAGTCGCTGCTCTACCTGGTGAGCAATGCGTTCGAGGAGAGACGGGGCACCCCCATCCTGGGGATGGAGAAGTTCCTGGTCGGCCCCGACGCCGATCCGGAAACGGCCAAGCTGTACCGACCGGGTGGCGCCGGCCATCTGGTCGTGGCCGGCAAGGGGAAGGATCCGGCCGGACAAAGCGCGAGCGAGACCCACGGCGGCTTCGACAACGATCCCCGGACGCTGAACTCGGTGATGTATCAGATCCTAGGCGGCCCGCCGAAGCGGCAGTTCCAGGTTCGCGATCTCCAGTTCGAGGACACGAAGGACGCCGCCGCCGGCCGGGGCCGGCGCGCCGGCGCTGCCGCCAACGGCTGGGGAGCGCACTCGCGGCGAGGCTGAGGCGGTGAGGCTGTCCGTGTCTCGGGTATGATGTTCCCTCATCACCAAACCCGACATCAGGAGGACGACATGGCCGACAATCCGCATATCCTCGGCGACAAGGTCCGCATCGCTCGAGGATGAGTTCTTCCGGAAGGAGGACCAGCGCGCCATGCAGCAGCTCCGCGAGCTCCGCGAGAAAGCGGCCTCCCGCGAAGCGCTCACGAAGGTCTCCGGGATCAAGAACGAGGCCATCCTCGACAAGCTGATCCAGCTGGGCATCCGGGCCGAGGTCCTCGCGGCGCTCGCCCTCGCGCCGCTGGTCGAGGTGGCGTGGGCGGACGGCTCGCTCGATGAGCGGGAGCGGCGGGAGATCCTCGGGCGTGCCGAGAAGTCCGGCATTGCCCCGGGCTCGCCGGGCCATGCCATCCTCCAGAGCTGGCTCGAGCGGAAACCCGAGCCGAAACTGCTCACGGCGTGGATCCACATGGTGGAGGGACTCTGCGAGCATATGACCCCGGAGCAGGTCGGGGCCCTGCGCGCCGGGCTGATCGAGCGTGCCCAGGCCATCGCGAGCGCGAGCGGCGGCGTCCTCGGCATTGGCAAGGTCTCGGCGGCGGAGGCCGACATGATTCAGCGGCTCGAGTCTGCCTTCGGCCGGACGTAACCGGAGGCCTCGCGCGCCGGGGATCGTGTGCTCACCGCGGCGGATGACGCACTCCGGGTGGGCGGGACCTTGTCCACCCACTCCGCGGCGCGCGCGTCTGATCCGCCGACCGAGCGGCCGCGTCTGAGCCATGACGTTGCCGGCGCTGACCGCGTACAGGGAGGTGATCGGCAGTCCGGCCGAACGCAGCGCCCTCGCCGTCCAGGTGTTGCACGTCTTCAGCAGGGAGTATTTCTCGCGCGCCGCGTAGAAGCGGCTGTTCGCGTAGTGGCCCCGGCCGGAGATCCATTGTCCTGCCCGAATCGTCCTTCGCGTAGGCGTCCGCGATGAAGGCGGCGAGCCCCCGGAACCCGCGAGCGGAGACGAGGATCTCGACGATCTCGCGCTGAGCGGAAGAACTGCTGGACAGGACCGTCGAATCCCACGATGTGCAGGACGCCCGGGGAGGGCCAGAGTACTGCCTTCAGCGCCAGCCCCGGTGTGCCTTCTGGGGCCATATAGAACTCCCTGGCGCCCCAGCCAACTCTCCAGGTACTCGGAGTCCGCGACCTCAGCATGTTCAGCCCAGACACCTTCAGGAATGTCAGCTCGCCGGACTGCGATGCCGGTGTGCCATCCGTGGTTGATGACATATATCGCCTTGACGGGTTCGGCCGGCCCGGGCGGATAGAGCCCGTCGATGGATCTGGCGCAGCCCACAGGCCCGGTGCTGAACACCACCAGCCCGACGAGGGCAACCTGGAGGGCGTTCATGTTGCCCATCCTCTCATCAAGATGGTCTGGGAGAGGCTGGCACGTCCCGGAGATGCGCGGAGATGTGCGGTGATAGACTCTCGCCGGCGTACGCCCGTGTCGCGATCGTGGCGGAGGTGCGAAGTGCGTGAGTCGCGCTCGTCCGGATTGGTGAGCGGGATCAGGGCGGCGGCCCTGGCCGCCCTCCTGCTCGGCGTGGCCGCGCGGGGTGAGGCAGACCTCCGGCTGGCTCGCGAGGAGTACCCGGTGGTGGACGGGTCCACCTCCACCCAGCCGCTCGGGATGCTGGTGGCCGGGCGGGTGACCCGGACGAGCGTCGAGTGGCGCCGCACCTCGTTCTTCGACCCCACGCGTTTCCTCGCTCTCACGGGCGCCCCGTACGACGACTCGAGGAAGCTCTCGCTCGAGCCCACGGCGGCCGAGCCACGCGGGCCGGATCTCGGGACCGCCCTGTCCTCCATCGGTCAGCTCGCGGAGCGCGTCCGGCACTTCGGCACCCATCAGAGCTATGCGCGCCTGGCCACCGGCCAGGCCGACCTGGTGCTGGCCGCGCGGGGGCCCACGCCGGCCGAGCGCGAGGCGGTCCGGCGCGCCGGCACCGAGATCGTCGCGTTACCGATCGCACGGGACGCGTTCGTCTTCCTGCGCCACGCGAGCAATCCCGTGACCGGCGTCACCCTGGACCAGGTGCGCGACATCTATGCCGGCGTCCTGACCAGCTGGAAGTTCCTCGGTGGGGCCGATCGCCCCATCGTGGCCTATCAGCGCGACGCGACCTCGGGAAGCCAGGTGGAGATGGAGCAGCTCGTGATGCGGGGTCGACCCATGCGGGAGGGCCCGGACATCCGGGTCACCATGGCCATGTTCGGTCCTTTCAACGCCATCCGCCACGACCCGACCGGGATCGGGTACTCCTACCACTACTACGAGCGCTTCATGGCCGTGGTGCCAGAGGTGACCACGCTGGCCATCGACGGGATCCCGCCCGAGCCGGCGACGATCGCCTCCGGCCGCTATCCCCTGGGGACGGCAGTCTATCTCGCCCATCGCGCGGACTTGCCGCCCGGCGGCGCGGCGGCTCGCCTGCGCGACTGGCTGCGCACGCCGGCCGGCCAGGCGGTGATCGCGGAGAGCGGGTACGTGCCCCTGCGGCCGGCGCCATGAAGGTCGAGCTGCCGTACGGCGAAGTCGGCGCCGCTTGACGCCACGCCCGCCCCGGGGGAGCATGGCGCCCATGCCCGTCACCCTCGTCACCGGCACCAGCACCGGCATCGGCTTCGCCACCGCACTCCACCTGGCGCGGCATGGGCACACCGTGGTCGCCACCATGCGGAACCTCGCCAAGGCGGGTCCGCTCGAGGCGGCCGCGCGCGCGGAGGATCTGCCGCTGGTCCTTCGTGAGCTGGACGTCACGAGGCCGGATTCGATCGATCACGCAGTGGCGGCGACGCGGGAGCGCGAAGGCGCCGTCGACGTGCTCGTCAATAACGCCGGCATCGGCGGGGCGACGCCCCTCGAGCTCACGCCTGAAGCGGAGCACCGGGCGATGTTCGAGGCGAACTACTGGGGCCCCATCCGGATGATCCAGGCGGTGCTGCCGGCGATGCGGGAACGGCGGGCCGGATGCATCGTGAACGTCACGTCGATCGCGGGGCGCATCGCCACCCCGAACCAGATCCCATACTCCGCGTCGAAGCACGCGCTGGCCGCCGCGAGCGAAGCGCTGGCCCACGAGGTAGCCGCCTTCGGGATCCGCGTGGCCATCATCGAGCCCGGCGTCATCCAGACCGCCATCTTCGAGAACTCGGCGGACGCCACGCGCTACGACAAGGCCTCGCCGTATCGGCAGATCATGCGCCGCAACGGCAAGCTCTTCGCCGCCGGCTTCCGCAACCCGGGCCAGCCCGAGACGGTTGCCGCCACGATCCTGGAGGCCATCACCACCGACCGGCCGCGCCTGCGCTACCCCGTGGGCGTCGATGCGGAGGGTCTGGCCGCGGGGCGCGCTCGCATCAGCGACGAGGAGTGGGTCGCGATGGGCGGCGAGCTGAGCGACGAGGAATACAATGCCCGCTTCAAGCGCTACTTCGGGATCGAGCTGCGGTAGCCCCGCGCGCGCGGCGCCACCGTCGCGCCATCACCCGGTCGTGCCAAGCGCGGCGAAAGCGGCCGTGTTGATTCAGCCCAGTCCGCCGGCCGATTGACGGCGGTGGTGTGTCTGGCCTAGCATGCCGCTCACCCGAGTCGATTCGCTCGACCCGGGAGGAGCCCGCTGATGTGCACTGTCGCAGCGGCTCCTGGGGCGGCCGGTCGGGAATGGAGCCCACGGCGGGGCGATCGCCGCCGGGAGGGTGCTAGAGTTGGCTACGCTCCGCATAGCTCGCGGCGGGCCCAATGCCCGGATGGCGAAGGAGTTGGGCTCGCCCGTTTCTGGGCGAGGAGGGGCTGCCGACGTGTTATCTCGCTCTTCTCTTGGCGGATTACCTCATCGAGCGGCGAGGACTCGCGCGCGGGAAGGCATACTTCTGCTCATTCTCAAGCTCGTGAGACTGGCTGAGGAACTTCGCGCCGAAAGATGGGGCTTGGCCAGGGCGGCTGGCCGCCTGCGCATGGGGACCGACAGCGGAGAGAGGGCCTTTGTCCTGACTATCCGCTTGGCCGCCGCCGCCCTGCTGATCGCCGGCTGTGCGACCGTGCCGACAGACTACCCACGAACCGAGTCGACGGCGTTCCAGCTCCACGAGTCCACCAGCATCGGCAAGGATCTCGCCGGCCTTGCCGCGCAACACCCCGGCGAATCGGGCTTGGCGATCATCCGGCGGGGGCGCATGGCGTTCACGGCCCGCGTGGCCCTGGCCGATCTCGCCGAAAAGACGCTCGACGTCCAGTACTTCCTCTGGGAATCCGACGCCACCGGACGCATCCTGGGCGACCGCCTCATGCGCGCGGCCGACCGGGGCGTCCGGGTACGGATCCTGATCGACGACGTCAATCTCAAGGATCGCGACGCGGGCATCGCCGCGCTCGACGCGCACCCCAACGTCGAGATCCGCCTGTTCAATCCCTTCGCCCACCGCGGGTCGCATCTTCTTGGATTCTTGACCGACTTCGATCGCGTCAACCATCGCATGCACAACAAGCTCATGGTGATGGACAACGCCCTGGCGATCGTCGGCGGGCGCAACATGAGCGATCCCTACTTCGAGGTGGACCCTCGAGCGAACTTCCGCGACCTCGACATCGCGGCGGCTGGTCCCGTGGTCCGGGATCTGTCACGAGTCTTCGACCGATTCTGGAACGGCGACTGGTCAGTACCCATCGCGGCGCTGGTCGACCGGCCGTACACCGAGGCGGACTATCGCGCCCACGTGCAACGCACACGCGAGGAGATCGCGAAGGGAGGCTATCCGCATCCGCTGGACGAGGACGTTGCCACGCTCAAGTCGGAGCTCTCGACCCTCGTTCGCGACTTCATCTGGGCCCCCGCGCACGCCGTGTACGACGATCCCGCCTCGATGAGCGACCAGAGCCGGACGCGTGATGCACACGTTGCTGTTCCAGAGATTCGAGCGGTTGCAGACGGAGCTGCTGATCGAGTCGGCCTATTTCATCCCGCTCGACCGGGGCGTCGCCAAGCTGAAGGAGCTGGTCGACCGCGGCGTCCGGGTCCGGGTCCTCACGAACTCCCTCGCCTCCAATGACGTCATCGCCGCCTTCGCCGGATACTCGAAAAGGCGCGAAGCCATGGTCCGGAACGGCGTCGAGCTGTACGAATTGCGCCCGGAGCCGGGGCCGGTGCGCAAGCGGCTGTTCGGCGGCGGCTCAAGAGCGGGCCTGCACACCAAGGCGATCGTCTTCGACCGCAAGGACGTGTTCATCGGCAGCTTCAACCTCGACGCGCGGTCGAGCGCCATCAACACCGAGGCGGGACTTTACGTGGAAAGCCCGGCACTCGCCGCGCAGGTGATCGAATTCATGAATGAAGGAGTCGATCCGGACGTCAGCTTCCGACTGGAGCTCGACAAGGAGGGGAAGCTCCACTGGGTCGCCGAGGACGAGGGTACGCCGCTGCGCTACGACAAGGATCCGATGTCGACGTTCCTGCAGCGGTTCGCCGCCGGCTTGATCCGCCTGTTGCCGGTCGACACTCAGCTCTAGCCGCGTCAGTCGAACAGGACGCGCGTATGCGCGTGCAGCACCGCGCGGCTCAGTTCGCGGTTTGCCGAAGCCTCGCGCGGCCGTCCGTTGAGACAACGAACACCGCGCGGCCGCGCGCGACTCCAGCAAACCGATCCTCGGTCACCTCAGCTGTGACGCGTTCGCTGCGGCTACCCAGCCGGCCGGTCGGCGCTTACGCCCGGCTTAGTCGAATCCCCAGATCTGGAGCCTAGCCGTCGGCGCAGTACCAACGATTTTGTACTCGACCGTCACCGCCTCGAGCCGTGCCTTGCGTCCCGGAGCATCCCTCGGAACCGACTTTCCTCCAGCTTTCACGAGTCCGAAATCCGTGATCGTGTCGTCTCGGCGATTGTCCCAGTTGAGGATGACCTTCGTGATCTGCACGTCAGCACCCTCGATGCCGATCCTCATCTGCTTGATGTCCTTCGCCCACCGACCGCCTGAACTCTTGATGAGCGTGCCTTGATCGACTGCCTTGATCGTCTGCTCGCCGAGCATGGACCACTCGTCCGCGGCTCTGGCCACGGGGCCCATGAGGACGACGGACGCGACAGCGATAATGGCCACCAAAAATCGTGCGTTCATTGTTCGCCCTTCTTTCTCATCTCCGTCAGCCGAAGATGGATTCGCCTACCGTTTGTTCGGTGAGGAGCACTACGACCCCCGGTTCTTCATTTGCCTCCTTTCTTGCAGTCCCAGGGCGAAGCCAGGGAGTGCCGTCTTTGCCTCTGCGCCTCCGTCGAGACGCTCAAGTCGAAGAGCACGGCGCGGACGGCCCCGCAGGACCACCGCCAACCGGTTCTGAGCCAGAGTTCGCCACTCAGGGTGTGCCACCTCCCGCAAACTTGGTAGAATTCGGTCTGGTGGGCAATAAGACCTTGGGCCTACTTGGTGTCAGTATGATCGGTCGTTCCGCCCGACGATGAGACGTTGAGTGCAGTCGCTGTTGCTGGACCTACATCAGTTGCGTTCGCAGACGGCGAGTCCGGAGGCGTGAAGGTCCTCCGCTGCATCGCATGTGCCATGCCCGGCTCGCCGCCCGCGGCCCGTACTAGCGTAGTGGCCCTGTGATCTCGCTCGTGTTGCTCTGGCTGCGCGCGGCCGGACTCGTGGGCCAGGCAATATCGCTCGGCGGGGCGATCTTCGCGCTGGGCGTCTTGCGCCCGGCGCGCACGCGGGCCGCGGCCGGCATGTTCGATCGCGTGCTCACGCTCATCACCTTCGGCGCCCTCCTCGCCGCCGCCGCGCAAGCCGGCGTGCTCGTTGCCCTGGCCAAAGCCCTCGGAGACGATGTCGGCTGGCCGCTGGGCGCCCTGCTCGGCTCGACGGTCGGCGTGATCGGCCTCACCCGCATCGCGGTCGCGCTGCTGGGCGCCGCGGCCGCGCACGCGCTGCGTCGCGATCCAGAATCTTCCGCGCGAAGTATCTGGCTCTTGATGTCGGGCGTCTTGCTGGCCGTCACGGGGGCGCTGGCCAGCCATGCGGTGGGCCGTCTCGACGGAAGTGTCTGGCTCGTGACCGTCGGCGCCCTCCACCAGGCGGCCGCCGCCACGTGGACGGGCGGGCTCGCGTGCGCCACCGTGGTGGCACTTCGCTCGGCGCCCGGGGCCCCGGACACGTGGCTCAGGCCGTTCTCGACGCTCGCGCTCGCCGCGGTGGTCGTCCTGGCCCTGACCGGCGGCGCGCTTTCTCTCGCCTACATCGCCACGCCGGCCGCCGCCATCGGCACGTCCTACGGAGCCATGACCCTCACGAAAATCGTCCTCTTCGCTGCGATGCTAACCCTGGGCGTGCTCAACCACCGCGCCCTGCATGGCCGACTTGCTGCGGGACGCCGGCTCACGTCGCGGGCGACGACGGCCCCTGACCCAGCCCGATCGGGCTCGATGCTGTTCCGTCGACGTCTGGAGGTGGAAGCGGGGCTCGCCATCGTGACGCTCTTCCTCGCCGCGTCGATCGGCTCCGCCCCGCCGGCCGCGGACGTACGAGACGAGCGGGCAACGCTGTCAGAGATCCGCAGCGTGTTCACGCCCCAATGGCCCCGGCTCCAGGCGCCTAGCTTGGCCGAGCTCTCCGCGGCCACGGCTCTCGGGGACCCTTCCACGCCTCACTCGGCCGAGGAGACGGCCTGGTCAGAGTTCGGCCATCATGTTTCCGGCCTGTTCGTCTTAGCCATGGGAGTGCTCGCCATGCTGGAGCGGACCGGACGGGCTCCGTGGGCCCGGCATTGGCCCCTCCTCCTCATCGGGCTGACCGGCTTCGTCGCGTGGAACATGGACCCGGAGGGCTGGCAAACCGGGCGGATCGGCTTCTGGGAGCATCTGCTGGGTCTCGAGGTGCTGCAGCACCGCATCTTGCTCGCTTTCACGGCGATTCTCGGAGTCGCCGAGTGGCGGGTGCGGAGCGGCCGGCATCCCGAATCCCGCTGGCGCTATGTCTTTCCGTTCGTCTGCATTGGAGCCGGCATCTTGCTACTGTCCCACGCCCATGAGGTATCCAATGCCAAGTCGGCCTTCCTGATCGAGCTCACGCACCTGCCCCTCGGCCTCGTCATTCTGGTGGCCGGCTGGTCGCGCTGGCTCGAGCTGCGCCTGTCGCCGCCGGACGACCGTGCGCCCGGGCGGCTCTGGGGACCTGCCTTGACCGTGTTCGGGCTGCTCCTGCTCTTCTACCGTGAAGCCTGAAGGAGGTCATGCCGCGCTGCGAGGACCTCGTCCCGAAGTAGCGGAACGGACGCCGAGGGCCGAGCGCCCGCTAGGGCGTCATGACGGGGGGCGATCGTCGCGGCCCGGCACCGCGGGCAGGACGATGCGGAAGACGGCCCCGCCCTCGGCGTCGTTCTCCGCCCAGATCTTTCCGCCGTGCGCGCGCACGATGGTGCGGCTCACCGACAGGCCCATGCCCATCCCCGTCGGCTTCGACGTGACGAAGGGATCGAAGATCGAGCCCACCTTGTCGGCCGGGATGCCCGGCCCGTTGTCGGCCACCTCGACCTGCACCCAACGCCCGTCGTGCACGCGCGTGCGCACCACCAGCCGTCCCGCGCGATCGGGCGCGTCCGCCATGGCGTCGAAGGCGTTCATCACGAGATTCAAGAGGACCTGCTGCAGCTGAACGCGGTCGCCCGACCACCAGCAGGAGCCGGGGCGCGAGGTCGAGGTGGACGACGATGTTCCGGAGCAGGGCGTCGGTGCCCACCAGGGACATCACGTCGTTGATCAGGTTGTTGAGCAGGAGCGGGCGGCGCTCGACGTCGCCCTTCTTGAAGAGGGAGCGCAGATGCTGGATCACCTGGCCCGCGCGCTGGTCCGAGAGGACGATGTCCTCGAGGATCTCGCCCAGGCCGCTCTCGGTGTGCTTGCCCGAGGCGATGAGGCCAAGGCCGGCCTGGGCATTGGTGCGGATCGCGGTCAGCGGCTGGCTGAGCTCGTGGACGATGGCCGCGCTCAGCTCGCCCATGGTCGCGACGCGTGAGATGTGCTCCAGATCCTGCCGCAGGCCCTGCGTCTCCATCTCCGCGCGGCGCCGCTCCGTGATGTCGACGATCGAGGCGACGACCAGCACGCCGTCCGCGGTGCTGATCGGATTGAGGCCGATCTCGACGGCGACCTCGCTCCCGTCCTTGCGGCGTGCGAACAGAGGCCGCCCCGATCCCGTGGCCCGCGCTTCCGGCTTGCCCTCGAACTCCTTCCGCCAGATGAAGTGATCGTGGCGGGCCCGCACGGGCACCAGCATCTCGATAGGCTCTCCGGCGAGCTCGTCCCGCGTGTAGCCGAAGAGCTTCTCCGCTTCGGCGTTGACCAGCACGATCCGGCCCCTTTCCTCGACCATGACCATGGCATTGGGTGCCGCTTCGAATACCTGACGGAACTTCTCCTCGGCGCGCAGGCGCTCGGTGATGTCCAAGCACGACCCGATATAGCCGGTGAAGGTCCCCTCCGCGTCGTATCGGGGCACTCCGTGATCCGCGATCCAGCGGTATTCGCCGTCGTGTCGACGCAGCTGGTACTGCATCTCGAACGGGCGGCGTGCGCCGAAGGCCTCGGCATAGGTCTCGAGACAGCGCGACCGATCGTCGGGGTGCACGCCGTCGGCCCATCCGTCCCCCATCTCCTGCTCGACGGTGCGGCCGGTGAACTCGAGCCAGGGCCTGTTGACGAACGTGCACCGCTTGTCGGGTCCCGCCATCCAGATGAGCACCGGGGCCGAGTCGGCGACGGACCGGAACCGAGACTCGCTCTCGAGCAGGCGCTCCTCGCCGCGCTTCCGATCCGTGATGTCCACCGAGGCGCCGCTCCACCGTCGACCGCCGGCGGGCGGCCCTCCGTCGTGATGCCCCCGCGTGCCGATCCAGCGCTCGACACCGTCCGGCCGCACGATCCGATACTCCAGGTCCAGCTCGAGGCCCTCCCGCACCGACTGATCGATGGCGCGCGCGACCCGCTCCCGATCGCCGTGGTGGACCAGCCTGAGGAACTTTGCGTAGCTCAGGTCGTCGTCGGGGCCGATGCCGAAGACCTCGCGGAGCCGGGGCGTCCCCCACGCGCGGCCGGACGCGAGGTCGAGGCCCCACAGGCCGGCCCGCGCCGACTCCGCGGCCAGGTGCACGCGCCCCTCACTCTCGCGTAACGCCCGCTCCACGCGCCACCGCCGCGCGAGGTTCAGCGCGAGTTGGGCGATCAGTGCCGCCTGGATCAGGCCCACGGCGAGGGCGCCGATGATCGATAGCCAATGTCGCTGCCAGAGCGTCGGTTCCCGAAACTCCACGCGGCTGCCCGGCGGGAGCCCATCCTCCGGGATGTTCCAGCGCTGGAGCTCTCGCCAGTCATACCGTGGCTTCTGCGCCTCGATGATCCGCGGCGGGTGGCTCGACACAGGCTCGCCCCGCAGGAGTCGGATGGCGAGGCGCGCGCTCTCCTCCCCCTCCAGCTCCGCCTGGTAGAGGCGGCCGCCGACGATGCCCAGGCCCAGCTGGTTCTGGAAGAGGCCGTTGATGGGGACGTTCGCGGCCGCCCGGAGGCGCTGGAGGGCCTGGTCCTGGTTGTACGTCACTCCGCGCACGTCCCGCACGAGCAGGGCCAGCAAGATGAACGAGCGCGGGGGCAAGGAGGCCACCCGGCGGAGCATCTCCTCGAAGGACAGATCGTTGAGCCACGTGAAGGTCACGCGATCGGAGAACCGCGCGAACTCCCGTTGCATGGTTTTGGTCCAGAATTGCTCGAGTGGCGACGCCCCGATCACCACCACGATGTTGGTCGTGTCCGGCCGAAGCTGCAGGATGTCCTCGACGAGGCCGGGCAGGTCGAAGTTCTCGCCCACGAAGGTGGCATTGCCTCCGAGGTCGGGCGGCAAGGTCCGGCGGTCCATCCCCGTGTAGATCACCGGGGTGCGAGGGAACAGGCGATCCCGATACTTCACGACGAAGCGACCCGCCGGCGATCCCACCGGCGCGACCAGGTCCGGCTGCCACTTCGCCAGCCGCTTGAGCAAGAGCTGGACGAGCGCCTCCTCCATGTCGGGCTCCGCGTAGCGCGCCATGCCGAGGGAGACCTCGTCGAGATCGATGGCCTCGCCCATCTCCGCGGCCAGGGTGGCCTCGAACGCGGTGGAGTGGGTCGTGAACGGCGGCGTGCCGGCGCCGAAGGAATTGACGATCAGGACCCGCTTTGCGTCAGCGGCGGCTGCCTCCGTCTCCGCGCACGTGAGCAGGAGCAGGAGCAGCCCGAGCGCGCACCGGCCGACGACCCGCATGGCAAGATAGCGTCTCATAGAAATGGTCCCGGCGAGCCTCAGGAGCTTCAAGCTCAAGGTGCGCCACCGAAGCCGAGGCCTGCGAGATAAGTGACAGTTTTGCCCGGATAGGTTACAGTTCGGCGCTCCCCTGGCCGGCGATGGTACACTCTTCCCGCTGATTTCTCAGGGCAGTTAGACTCATGGAAGCGTTTGCGGCGCCGGTGCACGCCCCGGACTTCAAATCCGGTGTTCGGCTCTAGACAAGTCGAAGGTGGGTTCGACTCCCACACGCTTCCGCCAGCACTCGAGCGCAAATAAAATACTAGGCAACGCTAGCCAGACGCGAGGAGGCGCATGGCCAAGGCAAAGAAGAAGGGACCGGGGCAGGGGGAGAAGGCGAAGGGCGGATCGCGCTCGGCGCGGCGCCGGCGCCGCACCATCATCGGCATCGTGGCGGCGGTGATCGTGGCGGGCGTCGTCGGCTACTTCGCCTATCAGTCGGCGGCGAATCTGCCCGGCGTGTCCTACCCCGACCAGGGCAATCTCCACCTGCAGACGGAAGCCGACCCGCATGTCCCCTACAACTCGGATCCGCCCACCTCGGGGCCGCATCTGCCCTATATCGCCCCCTGGGGTGTTCACACCGCGCCCATCGTCAAGGAGCTCCAGGTCCATAACCTCGAGGACGGGGGCGTCGTCGTGCAGTACCACTGCCCGGCCGGCTGTCCCGAGCTGGTCATCAAGCTTGCCGCCATCGTGAAGGGCTACGATCGCCAGGTGCTGCTGGCGCCCTATCCCGGGCTCAAGACCCGCATCGCCCTCACCGCCTGGACCCGCCTCGACGGCTTCGACGAGTTCGACGAGGCCCGCATCGTCCGCTTCATCCGCGCCTATCGTGGGATCGACCATCACAAGCGGTAAGATGGCGGCATGAGGCGCGCCCCGCGTCGTCCTCTCGTCCTGGCCCTGGCCGCCGGGCTGCTCCTGGCCGGCACCGGCGGCTGCTCGCGGCCCTTCGTGTCGCCCATCCTTCCGCCGCCCTTCCGCGACCAGATCCCGGCGGCCTACGACGCGACCTGGCGGGCGCTCATCCGCGCGCTCGCCTACGAGAACGTCCCGCTGCGCGCGGTGGCCAAGGACTCCGGCGTGCTGGCCTCCGACGAGATCCTGTCGCCCATCGGGGTCTATGCCGACTGCGGCCGGCTGGGCGACGTGGGGCTCGAGGGCGAGGCCACGGTGACCTTCACCGTGTTCGTCCAGGACAACGGCCAGCGCTCCACCGACGTGCAGGTCAATGCCAAGATGCGCACGCAGAGCTGGCGGCGCGGAGATTCCGGCAAGTTCCTGCCGGAGCCGGTGTACCCCTGCGTCTCCACCGGGCGCTGGGAGGCGAACCTCATGGACACGCTGCGCCGGCTCGTGCAGGAGTGATGGCCGTGCCTCCCAGGCTGCCCGAGCTCATCAAGCGCGCCCGCCGGCTGGCCCACGAGCGGGACCGACTCGTGACGGAGCTGGCCCGCGAGTGGACGGGGGCGCTGCGCGGCCAGGGCTTCTCCCCCAGCGACCTCGACGAGCTCTGGGCCGGCCTCACCGAGGAGGCGGTGCGCCGCCTGCTCCGGCACAGCCCGGAGGGCGTGAGCCCGGAGGCGCTGCGGCGCGAGGCCAACGAGGTGATCGCGCGGGTGAAGGAGCGCGTGGAGACGGGCCTTGCCGCGGGTGGGTAAGGTGGCGGGCGCGCGGGGCGGCGCGTCGGCTGCCCTGCAGGCGCTGCTCCGCGGGCTGCCCTCGGTGGACGCGGTGCTCACCGTGCTGGAGGGCGATGCCGCGCTCGCGGAGCTGCCGCACGCCCGGCGCGTGAACGCGGTGCGGGAGGCGCTCGCGCGCGAGCGCCAGCGCCTGGTTGCCGCCGCCGGCGGCGGCGCCGCCGGAACCCTGGCGCCCCGAGACGCCGGCGCCCTCGCGCGCGAGGTGCGGGCCGGGCCTGACCCGCGCCGGGGCCTTCTCCCTCACGCGCGTGATCAATGCCACCGGGGTGGTGCTGCACACCAACCTGGGGCGCGCGCTCCTCTCGTCGCTGGCGCTCGAGCGGCTGGGCGTGGTGGCGGGTGGCTATTCCAACCTCGAGATGGACATCGCGAAGAAGGAGCGCGGCTCCCGGTATTCTCACGTGGACGCGCTGCTCCGGCGGCTCACCGGCGCCGAGGGCTCGCTGGTGGTGAACAACTGCGCCTCGGCGGTGCTGCTGGCGCTGGAGACCCTCGCGCGGGGCAAGGAGGTCATCGTCTCGCGCGGCGAGCTCATCGAGATCGGCGGCGAGTTCCGCATCCCGGACATCATGCGGCGCTCGGGCGCGGTGCTGCGCGAGGTGGGTGCCACCAACCGGACACACCTCAAGGACTACGCGAGCGCGATCGGCCCCGACACGGGGCTTCTCCTCAAGGTGCATACCTCCAATTATCGCGTGGTCGGCTTCACCGCCGCGGTGTCCTCGCGAGAGCTGGTCGAGCTGGGACGCGAGCGCGGCATCCCGGTGATGGAGGATCTGGGCTCGGGCTCGCTGCTCGACCTCCGCCCCTACGGGTTCCCCTACGAGCCGACCGTGCCGGAGGTGGTGGCGTCCGGGGTGGACCTGGTGTCCTTCTCCGGGGACAAGCTGCTGGGCGGCCCGCAGGCCGGGATCGTGGTGGGCCGCGCGGGCGCCATCGAGCGCCTGGCCAAGAACCCGCTCAACCGCGCGCTCCGCATCGACAAGTTCACCATCGCCGCCCTGGAGGCGACGCTGTACGCCTACGAGGCGGGGGACGCGCTGGAGACGATTCCCACGCTGCGCCTCCTCACCGAGCCGCTCTCGCGCATCCGCGGGCGGGCCCGCGCGCTCTTGCGCCGGCTCCCCGCCGAGACGCAGCGACGGCTGGGGGCCGCGCTCATCGAGACCACCTCCCAGGTGGGCGGCGGCGCGCTGCCGACGGTGGAGCTGCCGACCGTCGCCCTCGCCCTGGGCGGAGCCGAGCACGCGCCGCAGGCCCTGGACGAGGCCCTCCGCGCCGCCCAGCCGCCCGTGCTGGGCCGCGTGGCCGACGACCGCCTCCTCCTCGACCTGCGAACAATCCTGCCCGCCGACCTCCCCGACCTCGCCCGCGCGCTCGCCGACCTGTAGCATGCGGGATGTCCGCCGATTGGGGGAGTGCGGGGGCCATTTCGAGGCCCCCGCAGGTAATGAAAATGACCAGTTCTCCGGCGATGACTGAACCCAAACACGTCGTCGTCGGCACCGCGGGCCATATCGACCACGGCAAGACGTCGCTGGTCAAGGCGCTGACCGGCACCGACACCGACCGGCTCCCGGAGGAGAAGGCGCGCGGCATCACCATCGATCTGGGCTTCGCCTTCCTGGAGGAGCCCGACGGCCTGACCATCGAGATCGTGGACGTGCCCGGCCACGAGCGCTTCGTCAAGAACATGCTGGCGGGGGTGGGCGGCATCGACCTCGCCCTCCTGGTGATCGCCGCCGACGAGGGCGTGATGCCGCAGACGCGCGAGCACCTGGCGATCTGCTCGTTGCTGCACATCAAGAGCGGCATGGTGGCGCTGACCAAGACCGACATGGTCGAGCCCGACTGGCTCGAGCTGGTGCGCGACGACGTGGCGCGCCTCCTCGACGGGACCTTCCTGGCCGGCTGCCCCATCGTCCCCGTCTCCTCGAAGACCGGCGCGGGCCTGCCCGAGCTCCGCGCCGCGCTCGCCGAGCTGGCCCGCTCCGTGCCGGCCAAGGCGCTGGACCGGACCGCGCGGCTCCCCGTGGACCGCGTCTTCACCGTGAAGGGCTTCGGCACCGTGGTGACGGGCACGCTCACCGCCGGCCGCCTCGCGATCGATGAACGGGTCGAGGTGTATCCCCGCGGGCTGCAGAGCAAGGTGCGCGGGCTCCAGGTGCACGGCCACGCGGTGGAGAGCGCGCAGGCGGGCCAGCGCACCGCGGTCAACCTCCAGGGCGTGGAGCGGACGGCCATCGAGCGGGGCGACGTGGTGGCGCCCGCCGGGACGCTCGTGCACACGGTGCTGGTGGACGCCACCGTGGAGCTGCTGGCCGACGCGCCGCGGCCGCTCAAGATGCGCGAGCGCGTGCGCTTCCACGTGGGGACGCAGGAGGTGATGGCGCGCGTGCTCCTGGTGGGGGAGCCCGAGCTTCCCCAGGGCCGCGCCTCGTTCGGCCGCTTCCGGCTGGAGGCCCCGGTGGTGGCGCTCCCGGGCGACCGCTATGTCATCCGCACCTACTCGCCCATCGTGACGATCGGCGGCGGCACCTTGCTCGATGTCGCGCCTCCGCGCTTCAAGCGCAAAGCCCCCGCGCTTCGGGCCCACCTCGAGCTGCTGGCCACGGGGTCGCCGGCCGAGGTCGTGGAGGAGCATCTCCGCCAGGCGGGCGCCGCGGGTGCGCGCCTGGTCGATCTCCGCGCCCGCACCCCGTTCGGTCCCGAGCTCCTGCGCACGCTCCTCGAGGGATTGCAGAAGGCGGGCGCCGTGGTGGCGGTGGACCGCGAGGCCTATCTCCACCGGGACGCGAACGACCGGCTCCGCGCCGCTACCCTCGGACTCCTGGAGGCCTTTCACGCCGAGCACCCGCTGCGGGGCGGCATCTCGCGCGAGGAGCTGCGCAGCCGGGCGGGGAACGCGCAGGAGAAGGTCTTCGGCCAGCTCCTGGGGACGCTCGAGACGGAAGGCATGGTGCGCAGCGAGAAGGACCAGGTGCGGCTCGCCTCGCACACCATCCGGCTGTCCCCCGAGCAGCAGCGGGTGGTGGACGGAGTGGAGGCCGAGTTCCGCCGCGCCCTCGCCGCGCCCCCGGCGGTGGAGGAGACGCTCGCCAAGTTCGGCGTCAAGGGCACGGAGAAGCACGAGCTCTTCCAGCTCCTCCTCGCCGACCGGAAGCTGGTCCGGGTGCGGGAATCGCTGTACTTCCACGCGGCCGCCCTCCAGGAAATCCAGGACACCCTGGTGGCCCACCTCAAGGCCAAGAAGGAGCTCAGCCCCGCCGACATGAAGGACCTCTTCGGCGTCAGCCGCAAGTACGCCATCCCGCTCATGGAGTATTTCGACGCCCAGCGCGTGACCGTCCGGCAGGGTGAGCGCCGGGTGCTCCGCGGCGCCTAGAAGGCGCCCCGCCCTAGCCCTTCAGCCCGCTGAGCCGGACGCCCTCGACGATGCGCCGGTTGGCGACCAGGAAGACCAGCAGCAGCGGTAGCGCGCTCAGCGCGGCGCCGGCCATGATGGGCCCGTAGGACTCCGAGCTATAGGCGCCGCGCAGCAGCGCCAGCGCCACCGGCAAGGGGAACATCTCCGCCTTGTTCACCGCGATGAGCGGCCACAGGAAGTCGTTCCACGCCGACCGGAAGGCGAAGATGGACAGCGCCGCGAGCACCGGCTGGGAGAGCGGCAGGACGATTTTCGAGAAGACTTGCCACGTGTTCGCCCCGTCGATGCGCGCGGCGTCCTCCAGCTCGCCCGGCATGGTGAGAAAGAACTGGCGGAGGAGGAAGACGCCGAAGGCGAAGGTCATTGCCGCCTCGGGCACGATGAGCCCCTGGTAGGTGCTGAGCCAGCCGAGCTGCTGCACGAGCACGTATTGCGGCACCAGTACCACCGCGTTGGGAATCATCAGGCTCCCGATGATCATGACGAAGACGAGGTTCCGCCCCGGGAAGCGCATGCGGGCCAGCGGATACGCGGCCAGGGCACTGGTGCCCACCACCACGACTACCGTGCCGAGGGAAATGATGATGCTGTTGACGAAGGCGCGCCCGATCCGCGCGGTGCGCGAGCTGCTGAAGAGCACCTCGACATAGTGCTCGAGGGTGGCCGGCCAGGGGATCCACTCCGGCGGCACACGGATGATGTCCGGAGTGTGCTTGAGCGAGGTCACCACCACCCAGACCACCGGCAAGAGCCAGAGCACGGCCAGCGCGCCGAGCCCGACGGTGAGCACCAGCCCCTCGAGGTCTCGCTGTCGCGGCATGCGCGCGCCTCAGTATTCCGTGTGACCGCGCAGAAGGCGGAACTGCAGCACGGAGAAGACCAGGATGATGGCGAAGAGCACCCACGCCATGGCCGAGGCGGCGCCGAAGGCGAAGAAGTTCTGGAACGCGGTCTCGTAGAGGTGCTGGACCACGGTGCGGGTGGCGTCGCCGGGCCCGCCCTGGGTGAGGACGAACACCTGCCCGAAGATCTGGAACGAGCCGATCATGTGGGTGACGAAGACGAAGAGCAGCACCGGGCGCAGCAGCGGCAGGGTAATGGCCCAGAAGCTCCGGATGGCGCCGGCGCCGTCGAGCGCGGCCGACTCGTAGAGGTCGCGCGGAATATCCTGGAGCCCGGCCAGATAGATGACGAGGTAGTAGCCGGTCACCCACCACACCGTGGTGACGATGATCACCCACATCGCGGTGATCGGATCGGCCAACCACGAGCGCGCCGGCCCGCCCAGCGCGCGCAGGTAGTAGTTAAAGGGGCCGACCACGGGATCGAGGAGCCAGAGCCAGGTCAGGCCCACCGTGACCACGGAGAGCGTGAAGGGAAAGAAGAACGCGCCGCGCAGCACCGTCCGCATGGTCCCGCGGTTGAGGGCCACCGCCAGCAGCAGGGGAATCGCGAGGATCGGCAGCGTGCTGGCCACCGTGTAGAAGACGGTGTTGTAGAGGCTGGTGTGGAAGCGCGTGTCCTCGAGGAGGCGCTCGTAGTTGGCGAGCCCGACGAAGGCCTGGGCGGGCCGGCCCAGGCGCGCATTGGTGAAGGAGAGCCGTAGGCCATCGAGCAGGGGATAGAGGCGGAAGGCGGCGAAGAGCAGCAGGCCGGGGGCGAGGAAGAGATACGCCGTCAGCCAGCCCCGCCGGGACACGGTCCCCCCGCGCCGCCCGCGTCGCATGATGGCGCGTCGCTCGGTAGGCGCGCGGATCAGACGGGAAGCGCGTTGATCTGTCGGGCCAGGTCCTCCATCGCGGCCCGGCCGGGCTTCTGCGCGATGTAGACGCTCTCGATCACCGGCCGGGTGAGGTTCTCGGCGGCCACCCAGCGTGGGCTCGACTGGCCGACCTGCCAGTTCGCGCCCTGGGACATGAGCACACGGAGCACGGGATCGGCGGCGATGCGCGGATCGCTGTGGGCCTTCCGCGACGCCGAGATCTGGCCGGCCTTGAGCGTCCACTCCGCCACGTGGTCGGTCATCCAGCGGATATGCGTCCAGGCCGCGTCGCGCTTGGCGGCGTCGGCGGCCTTGGGCTTGGGGAAGGTGAACTGATGCGGCATGGACCACACCACCGGCTGCTTGAAGAGCCGCGGCACCGGCGCCGCCGCGAACTCGACCTTGGCCTCCCGGAGGCCGGTAAAGTTCCACGAGCCCGCGATCCACATGCCGAGCTTGCCGGCGATGAAGGCGTCGCGGCAGCTCGCATTGGCGGGGGGCGCGATCTTGAGCGGCCCGAAGAGATTGCCCCAGAACTCGGCCACCTCGATGGCGGCGGGGTCGGCGAGCGCCGAGCGCTTGAGATCGGACGTGAAGACATTGGCGCCGTTCTGCCAGAGGAGGTTGTGGAAGCCCCAGGTGTACCGGCCCGGCGCCACCGTCCCGATGGCGACGCCGAAGCTGTCGCCCTTGGACATGGCTTTCGCCATCGCGATGAGCTCGTCGCGGCTGCCCGGCACCTTGGGCCGCCCGTCGGGGCCCACGAGGCCGGCTTCCTTCATCACCTTCACGTTGAGATAAAGGACGTGCTGCGGGACGTCGAGCGCGATGGAGTAGCGCTTGCCCTCGTAGGTGCCGCCCTGCCAGGTGGCCGGCAGATAGTCGGGGGCGCGGAAGCCCTTGTTCCCGAGCACCCCCTCGTCGATCACTTCCAGGACCCCGTCGCTGGCGAAGTGCGGCACCTCGACGGTGTGGATCAGCGCCAGGTCGGGCCCTTCGCCGGCCGGCACCGACACTTGCAGCTTCGCGTAGAGGTCCGCCCAGGGGATGCGCTGCTGCTCGATCTTGATGCCGGTCTCGCGCGTGAACTGGTCGATGAGCTCGTCCATCACCTTGCCGTCGGCGCCGGTGAGCCCGTTCCAGTAGGTGATGGTGGGCTTCGCCTGCGCGGCGGCGCGGCGCGTGCCGCCCGCCAGCCAGGCCGCGCCGCTGGTGGCGGCGGCGCCGGCGATGAATTTCCGACGGCTCACTCCAGCGTGTCTCTCGCTCATGACGCCTCCCTTGGCGCGGTGGAACGCGGATCGGCTCGCTCGCCGGCCCCGACTCTAGGCGCTCCCTTGCGGCCTGTCAAACCCCCCCCGCGTTGACAGGGCGGGGGCGGGCCCCTAGACTCCGCGGCGCGGAGACTACCCGGCGGACGATCGAGAAGGAGAGCGCTTCATGGGACGCATCGGCATCGACCTCGCGCGGCGCATCGGCGCCGTGGACCGGCGGATCTTCGGCAACTTCATCGAGCATCTCGGCCGCTGCATCTACGGCGGGATCTACGACGAGGGCTCGCCGCTGAGCGACGCGCGGGGGTTTCGCAAGGACGTGCTGGAGGCGGTGCGCCCGCTCCGGGTGCCGCTCCTCCGCTGGCCCGGCGGCAACTTCGTCAGCGGCTATCACTGGCTGGATGGCGTGGGCCCCAAGGATCAGCGCCCCCGGCGCACCGAGCTCGCGTGGTACGCGGAAGAGTCGAACCGGTTCGGGACGCTCGAGTTCATCGAATACTGCCGCGAGATCAAGGCCGAGCCCTTCATCTGCGTCAACATGGGCTCGGGCACCATGGACGAGGCCCAGGCCTGGGTCGAGTACTGCAATGGCACGGGCAATACCTCGTGGGCGAATCTCCGCCGCCAGCACGGCCACCCGGCGCCGCTCGGCGTCAAGTACTGGGGGCTGGGCAATGAGATGTACGGGAGCTGGCAGATCGGGAACCTCAACGCGCACGACTACGTGAAGAAGGCGCGATCCTTCGCGACCGTCATGAAGCGCACCGATCCGTCCATCCAGCTCATCGGCTGCGGCCAGAACGGGTGGAATGACTGGGACGAGATCGTCCTCGGCGGGCTCGCCGATCTGATCGACTTCCACAGCATACACCTCTACACGGGCAGCGCCGACCACTACACCACGGTGTTCCAGTCGCATCAGGCGGAGCGGGCGGTGCGCATCTGCGCGGCCCTCATCGAGCGGGTCCGCGCCGCGCAGCAGATCGCGCATCCCATCGCCATCGCCTTCGACGAGTGGAACGTGTGGTACCGCACGCGGAGCCACGAGGATCGGGTGGGCGGCGTGGAGGAGCGCTACAACCTCACGGACGCGCTCGCCATCGCGACCTATCTCAACGGCTTCATCCGACACTGCGACACCGTGAAGATCGCCAACTTCGCCCAGCTCGTGAACGCCATCGCCCCCATCTTCACGAGCCCGCAGGGGCTGTTCCTCCAGACCATCTATCATCCGCTCCGGCTCTACGCCGAGCATCTGCTCGAGTTCGGCCTCGACGTCCACGTGAGCGGCGAGACCTACGACCTGCCGCCCGCCCAGGAAACGGGGAGCGTCGGCCGGGTCCACCACGTGTCGGATCTCGGGCCCTTCGCCTTCCTCGACGCCGCCGCCACCTGCGACGCCGCCGGCCGGAAGGTCACCCTGGCGGTGGTGAACCGGGACCGCGATCGGGCCCATGCCGCCACCGTCGATCTGGGCGGGGCGGTAGCCACCGGAGGCCTCTCCGTGACCGAGGTGAACGGGCCCGACGTCGGCGCGACCAACTCCTTCGCGGAGCCGCGGCGGGTGGACGCGCGGGAGCGCCGGGTGGAGCGGGGCGGGGGGCGGTTCGACTACGAGTTCCCTCCCCATTCGATCACGGTGATGCGGTTCGCGGTGACTTCCTGACCCGGTCGCGACGCCCCGGGGCGCACGTTGACAACCCCCGGGGCAGCGCGTAGGGTAAGGACGCGTCAGGTAAAGGAAAGGAGCACCAACGATGTTCGGTCTTGGGTATCAAGAGCTGCTGCTGATCCTGGTGATCGTGCTGATACTGTTCGGGGCTCAGCGTCTGCCCGATCTCGCGCGCTCGCTCGGCTCGAGCGTGAAGGAGTTCAAGAAAGGCGTCACCGAGCTGAACAAGGACGATAGTGCGGCGGCGAAGAAGGACGACGAGAAGAAGGCCTGACCTCGCCCGCCCAGTAGACGCCCTTCCCGTCGCCCCCGATGCCCGCTGACCGCTACGCCGTAGGGATAGACCTCGGCGGGAGCAAGCTGCGTGGCGGGCTCCTCTCCGAATCGGGCCAGCTGGTGGCGCGCGTCGAGACGCACACCGAGGCCTGGAAGGGGACCGCCAGCGTCCTCGCCAACCTCAAGCGCATCGTCGCCGAGCTGCTGGACTCCACCGACCGCTCCCGCGTGACCGGCATCGGCATCGCCGCCGCAGGGCAGATCCATCCTCAGACCCACGCCGTCGTCTACGCGCCCAATCTGCAGTGGACCAATGTCCCGCTGCGCGACGAGATCGAGTCCCACTTCGGCATGGCCACCTACGTGGAGAACGATGTGCGCGCCGCCGCGTGGGGCGAGTATCGCTTCGGGGTGGGGCGCGGCGTGCGCAGCCTCATCGCGGTGTTCGTGGGCACCGGGGTGGGCTCCGGCGCGGTGATGGACGGCCTCTTGCTGCGCGGCTTCAACAACGCCGCCGGCGAGGTGGGGCACACGCAGGTGGTGGTGGACGGCCTGCCCTGTCCCTGCGGGCAGCGCGGCTGCGTGGAAGCCTATGCCTCCGGGAGCGGCTTCATCCGGCGGCTCCAGACCGCGCTCGACGAGAAGACCCCCACCGTGCTGGCCCAGGAGACGGGGGGCGATGCCTCGCGGCTCACCGCGGTCCTGGTGGCGCGCGCGGCCGCCGCCGGCGACCCGTATGCCGCGTCGCTATGGGATGACGCCCTGCGATATCTGGGCGCCGCGCTCGCCAACTACGTCACCCTGCTCAACCCCGAGATCCTCGTCCTGGGCGGCGGCGTGATGCTGACCGTGCCCTCGCTGGCCGAGGCCCTCACCGAGCGCGTCCGTCGGCACGCCACCATGATGTCGCGCGATCTCCGCGTGGTGCGCGCCGGGCTCGGCGACTCCGCCGGCATCTTCGGCGCCGCCGATCGCGTGTGGCGCCAGGAGTGAGGGCCCTGGCGGCGCGGGTGCGCGCGTGGCGGCCCCTCCAGGGCCCCGCGCTGGACGTGGTGGTCTCGGTCGGGCTCGCGCTGGTCACCCTCGCCTCGCGCTGGCCGTACCGCGCCCGCATGCTCTACAACTGGGACGCGGTGCAGTTCGCGCTCGCGCTGCGCGAGTTCGACATCGCCAAGCATCAGCCGCATCCGCCGGGCTACGTGCTCTATGTGGGGCTGGGCCGCCTGGTGAACGCGACCCTCGGCGATCCGACCCAGGCCTACGTCACCCTCGCGATGGTGTTCAGCGCGGCCACCACCTTCACCGTGTACTGGCTGGCGCGCGCGCTCTACGACCGGGTCACCGCCGCCGCGGCGGGCGCGCTCCTCGCGGTGAGCCCGCTCTTCTGGTTCTACGGCTCGGTGGGGCTCACCTATGCGGGCGAGGCCTTCGGCGCTTCGCTGATGGCGCTGCTGGCCTATCGCACCCTCGCCGGCAGCGTTCCCCACCTCTACGTGGGCGCCGTCTGTCTGGGCCTCGCGGGCGGGCTGCGCCAGTCCGTGCTCGTCCTCCTCTTCCCGCTCTGCGCGGCCTGCGCGGTGCGGGGCGTGCGGTCCCGCGCGCGGCTTACCGCCGCCGCCGCGATCCTGGTGGCCGCGGTGCTGGCCTGGTTCCTTCCCCTGGTGTGGCTCTCCGGCGGCTGGACGGCCTATCTCCGCGCCTCCACCGAGCTGTACGGCTCCACCCTGGTCCCGACCTCGCTGCTGGGCGGAGACCTCGAGACCACCTTCCGACAGGCGCGCTACGTGCTCGAGTCGGTGCTGGTCGGCCTGGGGCCGCTCGCCATCGCGCTGGGCGCCTTGCCCTTCTACGCGCGCCGCCGCGGCTGGGCCACCCGCGAGTGGTTCCTCGTGACGTGGGTGGCGCCGCCCCTGGCCTTCTACACCCTGGTGCATTTCGGGCAGGCGGGCTACGTGCTGACCATCCTGCCCGCGCTCGTCATCCTGCTGAGCGGCGCGGTGGTGGAGCTGGTCACCGCCGGCGCCGAGCGGCTCCGCCGCCCGCAGTGGCGCTGGGCGCTGACCCTCGCCGCGGTCGCCCCGCTGCTCCTCATCAATACCGGCTTCTTCGTGAGCGCGCGCCCGGAGCCGCGCGAGTTCGACCACCGGGCCGGGGACACCTGGGTCTCGCGGGCCCGCGACGAGGCGCATGACTGGATCCTCTCGCGCACGGCGGCGGCCTTACGCGAGCACGAGGCGGTGCTCCGTACCTATGTGGAGACCATTCGCGCGGTCTACGACGGCGAGGACACCGCGCTCCTCACCGAGCTGGGCAATCCGCGCTCCTATCCCTGGCTGCGCCACGCGATGTTCTACCTGCCCGAGTACCCGATCTACCAGCTCTACCTCCGCGCGGAGCCGCCGGGGTTCTACTCGTCCCAGTCGTCGGCGGCCATGACCCTGACGCCGGGGACCACCCTCACGGTGCCCAGTCGGGTGCGCCAGCTCGTCTGGTTCGTGGACCACTGGGACCCGGAGATGCCGCGGCCGCGCGGGCTGCTCGAGATCCAGCTCGCCTACGGGCGCTTCCTCTACGTGCTGCCGCTGGGCCGCCGTCCGGTCGAGCACGCCGGCTACACCTTCGTCCGCGACACCCGGTAGGGCCGTGGGCCGCCTCCGGCCAGCGTGGCTGCTCGCCGCCGCCCTGGTCCTGGGCCTCGGCGTCTTCCTCATCCGCGAGCAGCAGCTCGCCGGCGTGTCGGGGTTTCCCCTGGACGACTCGTGGATCCACTTGCAGTTCGCGCGAAACCTCGCGGAAGGCCAGGGCTTCGCCTATAACCCCGGCGTGCCGGTGTCGGGCTCTACCGCGCCGCTCTGGACCCTGCTCCTCGGGGCGCTCTTCCGCCTCGTGGGCAGCGAGCCGCTCATCGCCAAGGTGGTCGGGACGGCCGCCGCGCTGGCCGCCGCCTGGCTGGCCGCGCGTCTCACGCTCGAGTGGACGGCGGACCGCGGCGCCGCCGCCGTCGCCGGCATGCTCACCGCGCTGGCCGGTCCGGTGCTGTGGGGCGCGCTCTCGGGCATGGAGGTGACGCTCGCGGCGGCGCTGGTGACCGGCGGGCTCCTCGCCCATGTCACCGGCCGCGACCTCGCCGCCGCCACTCTCCTCGCGCTGGCCGTGCTCGCGCGGCCCGAGTCGGTGCTCGTCTTCGCGCTCGTCTGGGCCGCGGGATCCTGGTCGCCGCGCCGCGCCGCGATCTTCGCGCTGGCGCTCGCCGTCATCGTCGGACCCTGGGCCGCGTTCAACCTGGCCACCGTCGGCAGCCTGCTGCCGGCCACGGCGGCTGCGAAGATCGAGGGCGGCCTGGTCGGCGTCCTGTCCGGCCACCGCGAGTCCCTCGCGAGCACCTTCGGGACGCGTCCCTGGCGGTATTTCGTCGAGTGGGCGACCTGGCTGGCCACGGTCAACGCACTCTTCCCTCTCGTGATCCCGCCCGGATTGTGGCTGCTCTGGCGCCGCGGCGGCCGGCGGCTCCTGCTGCCGGGCACCGCGCTCATCCTCCACCCGCTCGCGATGGCGCTGCTGGCGCCCTATCGCGGGCCCGACTTCCAGGAAGGCCGCTACTCGATCCATCTCTTGCCGCTCGCCGCGGCGGTGGCCACGCTGCCGCTGGCCACCCTGACGGCGTGGGGTGCGGGGTCGAGCGCGCCGCGGGCCACGGCCCGGCAGCTCCCGCGTCTCCTCGCCGCGGGGCTCGTGGTCGCCGCGCTGGCCGGCCTCTGGCCCGCGGCCACCCGCTACGGCTGGGCGGTGCAGAACATCGAGGCCATGCAGGGACATCTCGGGCGCTGGGTCGCCGCGAACACGCCGCCCGACGCGCGCCTGGCGGTCAACGATGTCGGCGCCATCGGCTATCTCTCCCGGCGCGAGGTCGTGGACGTGATGGGGCTGGTGACACCCGCCATCCTGCCCTATCGGCGGGACGGTGAAGCCGGCGTGCTCCGCTATCTCGAGCGCGCGTGCCCGGACTACCTCATCGTCTTCCCCCGGTGGTTTCCACGCCTCACCGCGATGGTGGAGCGCTTCACGCCCATCTACCGGGTGGTGCTCGCGCGCAATACCACCGCCGGTGCCGAGGAGATGGTCGTGTACGAGACCATCTGGAACCGCGCGAGCCCGGCGCCGCGCCCCTGTCCCGGCGGTGCTCGCGCGTCTACAATGGCGTGGTGATGTCGACTGATCGTCCTCGTCCCGTGCTGACGTCGTCCCGGACGGTGTAGGGGAACCCGGCGCCTCCATGCTAGTCTTGCCGTTCAAGGGAGGAACCGGCATGCTACGGCTTCTGGTCGCCGCGACGACGGTCTCGGCCCTCGTTCTGTGCCTCGCCCCGGTGGCCTCCGCCCAGGTCTATCGCTGGATGGACGAGCAGGGGCGGGTGAACTACAGCCAGGGTCTGGACAGCGTCCCCGAGCGCTTCCGCTCCGGCGCGCAGTTCGTCACCTCGCCGGCGGCGCCCCCCGCCGCTGCGCCCCTGACCCCGCCGAGCCGGGCCGCGGGCGCCGTGGTGACGGGCGGCGGCACGCAGATCCGCTTCACGCCCGGCCAGGCCATCATGGTCAATGCGCGGATCAACGATGCGGGCAACGTGCGGCTGCTGCTCGACACCGGGGCCTCGGTCACCACGATCAACCCGCGGGTGCTCGCCCAGCTCGGCGTGTCGAGCCGCGACGCGGTGCGCGGCTCCATCCGCGGCGTGACCGGCCAGGCCGACACCCTCTTCGTGGTGGTGAACTCCATCGACGTCAACGGCGCCAAGACGGGTCCCATCCGCGTGGTGGCCCACGACGTGGATCTGGGCCAGAGCGATGGCCTGCTCGGTCGCGACTACCTCGACCGCTTCCAGGTCTCCATCGACAACCAGGCCGGCATCGTCACGCTGACTCCGCGGTAGCCGGCCGGGCCCGGCTCCAATCGTTAATGGACTACAAGGACACCCTCAACCTTCCGAAGACGTCCTTCCCCATGAAGGCCAACCTGCCCAAGCTCGAGCCCGAGATGCTCGAGCGATGGCAGGCCATGGACATCTACGGGCGGATCCGCAAGGCGGCCGCCTCGCGCCCGCTGTGGATCCTCCACGATGGTCCGCCCTATGCCAACGGGCACATCCACATGGGCACCGCGCTGAACAAGATCCTGAAGGACTTCGTGGTCAAGACGCACAACATGCTCGGCCACAACGCGGTGTACGTGCCGGGCTGGGACTGCCACGGGCTGCCCATCGAGCATCAGGTGGACAAGGAGCTGGGGCTGGACACCACCTCCGAGGATGTACGCAAGGCCATGGACCCGGTGGACAAGATCCGCCGGTGCCGCGAGTACGCGCTCCGGTTCCTCGACATCCAGCGCGAGGAGTTCAAGCGCCTCGGCGTCTTCGGCGACTGGGCGAATCGCTACGCCACGCTCGACCCGGAGTACGAGGCGGTCATCGTCCGCGAGTTCGGTCGCTTCGTGGGCCAGGGCGCCGTCTACAAGGGACTCAAGCCGGTCCATTGGTGCATGCACTGCAAGACCGCGCTCGCCCAGGCCGAGGTGGAGTACGAGGATGAGACCACGCCGACGGTGTACGTGAAGTTCCCCGTCGTCAAGCCGAGTCCCGCCCTCGCGGAGGCGCTCGGTGGGCGCAAGGCCTCGTTCGTGATCTGGACCACCACCCCATGGACCTTGCCCGCCAACCTCGCCATCGCGGTGCATCCCGAGGAGACCTACACCGCGCTCGAGGTGGACGACGAGTGGCTGGTGGTGGCCCGCCCCCTCGCGGCCGCGGTGGCCAATCTGCCCGGCGTGGCCGGGCGCGCGCGCGCCACCAGCCTGGCCCTGCCCGGCTCGGCCTTCGCGGGCACGGTTGCCCGGCATCCGTGGATCGAGCGCGACGCCATCGTCCTCGCCGAGGATTTCGTGGCGATGGACGCGGGCACCGGGCTCGTGCACATCGCCCCCGGCCACGGCGAGGAGGACTACGAAAGCGGCCGCCGCGCCGGGCTCAGGATCTACAACCCGGTGGACGACGACGGGCGCTTCATCGCCGAGGTCGCGCACTTCGCGGGGCAGACGGTGTGGGAGGCGAACCCGAAGATCATCGCGCATCTCCGCCAGGTGGGCGCGCTCCTCGCCGAGATGCCGGTGAGCCATACCTACCCTCACTGCTGGCGCTGCAAGAACCCCACGCTCTTCCGCGCCACCGAGCAGTGGTTCATCTCGCTCGACAAGACGGGGCTCCGGCAGAAGGCGCTCGACGCCATCCGCAACCGCGTGCGCTGGATTCCCGCCTGGGGCGAGGAGCGCCTCTACAACATGGTGGCCCACCGGCCGGACTGGGTCCTCTCGCGCCAGCGCGTCTGGGGCGTGCCGATCGTGGCCTTCTATTGTCGCGGGTGCGAGGCCCTCCTCCTGGAGGAGCGTGTGTGCGAGCACGTGGCGGGGATCTTCCGCGCGGGCCGAGGCATCGAGGAGTGGTACCTGCGCCCCGAGGGCGAGCTGGTGCCGCCGGGCACCCGGTGCGCCGGCTGCGGCGGTACGGAGTTTCGCCGCGAGACCGACATCCTGGACGTCTGGGTGGACTCGGGCTGTAGCCATGCCGCCGTCCTCGAGACCCGCCCGGATCTCCGCTGGCCGGCGGACATGTATCTCGAGGGCTCGGACCAGCACCGCGGCTGGTTCCAGTCCTCGCTGCTCGAGGCGGTGGGGACGCGCGGCGAGCCGCCGTACCGGAGCGTGCTCACCCACGGCTTCACGGTGGACGGCTCCGGGCGGAAGATGTCGAAGTCCGTGGGCAACTACCTCACCCAGGAGGAGCTGCTGCCGCGCTTCGGGGCCGACGTGCTCCGTCTCTGGGTGGCCGCCGAGGACTACACCGAGGACATCCGCCTCTCTGACGAGATCCTCAACCGCCTCTCCGACGCCTACCGCCGCATCCGCAACACGTGGCGCTTCTTGCTCGGCACCCTCGCCGACTTCGAGCCGGAGCGCGATCGCGTGTCCTACGATCAGATGGACGAGCTGGACCGCTGGGCGCTCCTCCGGCTGGGCGAGTTGATCACCCGGGTGCGGCGGGCCTACGAGGAGTACCAGTACCACGTGGTCTTCCACTCGACGCACAACTTCTGCGCGGTGGAGCTGTCCGCCCTGTATCTGGACATCATCAAGGACCGGCTCTACGCGTCCGCGCCCAACGACCCGCGCCGCCGCGCCGCGCAGACCGTCTGCTTCGAGGTGCTCACCGCCCTGACGCGGCTCCTCGCCCCCATCCTGACCTTCACCACCGACGAGGTGTGGGCCCATATCCCCGGCGCGGGCAAGCCCGAGAGCATCCACGTCACCACCTTCCCGGACGAGCGCGGCGAGTGGGCCAGCGAGCGCCTCGCCGCCGAATGGGAGCGGCTGCTGGAGGTGCGGGGCGAGGTCTCGCGCGCGCTCGAGACCGCGCGCAAGGCGGGGCGCATCGGCAAGGGTATCGACGCGGTACTGTACGTGGTGAGCGCACCGGAAGAGGAGTGGCTGCCGCTGCTGGTGGCCAAGGGCGCCCCGCTCCTCACCACCGTGTTCAACGTCTCCGGGGTGCGGCTGCGCGAGAGTCCTTCGGCAGGGGACGCCATCACCTACGAGAGCGCCGACATCCCCGGGCTCGTGCTCGCGGTGGTGCCCGCGCAGGCGCTGGGGTGGAAGAAGTGCGAGCGCTGCTGGCTGTGGAGCCCGCGGGTGGGCGAGGACCGCGAGCATCCCACGCTCTGCGAGCGCTGCGCGCCGGTGGTGCGCGCGCTCCGCTAGATGAGGCTCATCGCCGCGCTCGCGGCCCTGATCTTCGTCACGGACCACGTCACCAAGTACTTCGCCCTCCGCCATCTTCGCCTGGGCGTGCCGGTGCCGGTGGTGGACGGGCTCTTCGCCCTGACCCTCGTCATGAACCCGGGACTGGCGTTCGGCATGCTGGGCGGGATCCCCGAGTCGCTGCGCTGGATGGTGGGCGTCCTCTCGCTGGGTGCCCTCATCCTCCTCGCCGTGCTCGCCGCTCGCGTCCTGCCGACCGGCGGGCCCTGGGCGCGGGTGGCGCTGGGCCTCATCTTCGGAGGCGCCGCCGGCAATCTCGTGGACCGCGTGCGCTTCGGCGCGGTGGTGGACTTCCTGGATTTCTACTGGCGCGACTACCACTGGCCCGCGTTCAACGTGGCGGACTCGGCCATCAGCGTGGGCGTCACCCTCCTCGCCCTTCGCATGCTGGTCGAGGCGCCCGCCAAGGCCTGAGCCCCGCGCGGCCGTGGCAGGCCCGGCTCCGCGCCAGCTCGCCGACACCGTCGCGCCCGCGGAGGCCGGTGTCCGGCTCGACCGCTGGCTGAACGCGCGGCTTCCCGATCTCTCGCGCACCCGCGTGCAGGCGCTGGTGGAGGCGGGCCTGGTGCGGGTGGCCGGCCGGCCCGCCAAGGCCTCGCGCCGGCTCAAGGTGGGGGAGCGGGTGGAGGCGGAGGTGCCTCCGCCTCCGCCCGAGGAGCTCACCCCCGAGGCGGTCGATCTCCACGTGATCTTCGAGGACGCCCACGTGCTCGTGGTGGACAAGCCCGCGGGCATGGTCACCCATCCCGGCGCGGGTCGCGACACGGGCACGCTGGCCGCCGCCGCCCTCGCGCATGCGCCGGGCGTCGCGGGCGTGGGCGGCCCGCGCCGCCCCGGCATCGTGCATCGCCTCGACAAGGGCACGTCGGGCCTCATCGTCCTGGCCAAGACCCAGGCCGCGTACGAGGCGCTCACCGCCCAGCTCGCCCGCCGCTCGGTGAGCCGGCGCTATCTCTGCCTGGTGCATGGCCGGGTCAAGCGGGACGCCGGGACGATCGACGCGCCCATCGGCCGCGACCCGCGCTCTCGCGTGCGCATGGCGGTCGTGACGGGTGGAAGAGGCAGGCGGTCGATCACGCGCTTCCGGGTGCTGGAGCGCTGGCCGGGCGTGAGCTATGTCGAGTGCCGGCTGGAGACCGGGCGAACGCATCAGATCCGGGTGCACCTGGCCTCGCTGGGCCACCCGCTCCTGGGCGACGAGACTTACGGTCGCCGCCGCGCCTCCGCGGCGGGCGGCCCCGTGCCCCTGCCGCTGCTCGAGGGGCTGGGCGGGGTCGCCCTACATGCCGCCGGGCTGGCCTTCGTTCATCCCGCTACCGGCGAGCTGGTGGCGTTCGAGTCCGCGCTTCCCGGCCGCATGGCGCGCCTGCTGGATGCCCTTCGTGGGGGCGGCGCCCGACGCTGAACTGTCTCCTCCGCGCGCCCAAATTTGCGCGGCGCTGTCGCTTCCCCACACCTCGGCAGCCCGCCATGCCCCCTAAGTAGAGGAATTTCCGAGGCAGGCGCGGGCGAAAGCCTTGGCACTCCACGTGCTAATCTGAAGTGCCATGACGCCCACCCTCACGGCCATCATCCTCGCGGCGGGCGAGTCCAAGCGGATGCGCTCCCGCCGTCCCAAGGTGCTGCACCCCCTCTGCGGCCGCCCCCTGATCGAGTACCCGATGCAGGTGACGCGGGCGCTGGGAGCCCGCGTGGTCCTCGTCGTGGGCCGGGCGGCGGACGACGTGCGCGCGACGGTGGGGACGGCGCCCGACCTCACGTACGTGGAGCAGGCGGAGCGACGGGGCACCGGCCATGCCGTGCTCCAGGCGCGCCCCGCCTGCCCCGCCGGCGCCGGCGTGATCCTGGTGCTGCCCGCCGACCAGCCCCTCATGTCCGAGACCATGCTACGCGGGCTGGTGGACCATCACCGGGCCACCGGCGCCGCCGCCACCCTGCTCACCGCGTGCCTGGACGATCCCACCGGCTATGGCCGCGTGCTGCGCGAGGGCGGGCAGCCCGTTGCCATCGTCGAGCATCGCGACGCCACGCCCGCGCAGCGCGAGATCCGCGAGATCGGCACCTCCGTCTACTGCTTCGACGCGGCGACCTTCTGGCCGGCGCTGGACCAGGTGACGCCGCAGAACGAGCAGGGAGAGTACTACCTCACGGACGTGATCGGGATTCTCCGCCGGGAGGGCCGCCGCCTCGAGGCCATGATCGCCGCCGACGCGCGCGAGTGCCTCGGCATCAACGACCGCCGCCAGCTCGCCCAGCTCGCCGCCGTCCACCGCGTCCGTATCCTGGACCGCCTCATGCTCGAGGGCGTCACCGTGCTCGACCCCGCCTCCACCTACGTGGACGACACGGTGACGATCGGCCCCGACACCGTGCTCTATCCGGGCGTGACGCTCGAGGGCGCCACCAGCATCGGCGCCGCGTGCGTGATCGGCACCGGCTCCCAGATCGCCGCCAGCCGCCTGGGCGACCAGATCCACGTGAAGCCGTACTGCGTGCTGACGGAGGCGGTGGTGGAGGAGGGCGCCCAGCTCGGGCCCTTCTGCCATCTGCGCCCGCTCTCGCACGTGGGGCCGAACGCCAAGATCGGCAACTTCGTGGAGCTGAAGAAGTCGAAGATCGGCCGCGGCGCCAAGGTGCCGCACCTTTCCTACGTGGGCGACGCCCAGGTGGGAGCGGGGGCCAATCTCGGCGCCGGGACCATCACCTGCAACTACGACGGCGTCCACAAGCACGAGACGGTGATCGGGGCGGGCGCCTTCATCGGGACCAACTCGAGCCTGGTGGCGCCGGTCACCATCGGCGAGGGCGCCTACGTGGCCGCGGGCTCGGTCATCACCAAGACCGTGCCGCCGGGGGCGCTGGCGGTGGCGCGCGGGCGCCAGGAGACACGCGAGGGCTGGGCGGCGCGGCGGAAAGAGACGCGAAAGGCCAAGGAGTAGGGCGATGTGCGGCATCGTCGGCTACGTCGGGGACAAGAGCGCGGCCGAGATCATCCTGGAGGGTCTCAAGAAGCTCGAGTACCGCGGCTATGACTCGGCGGGGATCGCGGTGCTGGGGCCGGAGGGGCTGCAGGTCCGGCGCGCCGCCGGCCGCATCAAGGGGCTCGAGGCGCTCATGCGCGAGAAGCCCCTGGTGGGATCGATCGGCGTGGGGCACACCCGCTGGGCCACTCACGGCCGTCCCACCGACGAGAACGCGCATCCCCATACCGACCACTCCGGTAATCTGGTGGTGGTCCACAACGGCATCATCGAGAACTATCTCCCCATCAAGGAGCGCCTGATCGCCGAGGGCCACGTCTTCAAGTCGGAGACGGACACCGAGGTGATCGCCCACCTCATCGAGCGGCATCTCCGCGACACGCCGCGACTGGACGAGGCCACGCGCCGGGCGCTGCGCGAGCTGCGCGGGTCCTATGCCATCGTGGTGCTGGCCAGGAGCACGCCGGAGCGGCTGGTGGCGGCCAAGCACGGCGCCGGCAGCGTGGTGGTGGGGCTCGGCGCCGGCGAGACCTATCTCGCCTCCGACATTCCCGCGCTGCTGGCGCATACGCGGGACATGGTGATTCTCGAGGACGAGGACATCGCGGTGGTCACGCGCCACGGGGTGGAGGTCACCAAGCTCGACGGGGCGCCCGCCGAGCGCCTGCCCACCCGCATCCTGTGGGACCCCATCCTCGCCGAGAAGGGCGGGTATCGTCACTTCATGCTGAAGGAGATCTACGAGCAGCCGCGCGCCGCCACCGACACCCTCCGCGGGCGCGTCTCGCCGGAGAGCGGCAGCGTGGTACTGCCCGACATCAATCTCGATCCCGAGATCACCTCCAGCTTGTCCCGGGTCGTCCTCCTCGCCTGCGGCACGTCGTATCACGCCGCCCTCGTGGGACGCGTCCTCATCGAGCGCCTCACCGGTCTCCCCGCCGAGGTGGACGTGGCTTCCGAGTGGCGCTACCGCGACGCGCCGGTGGGCCCGGACACCCTGGTGGTGGCGCTGTCCCAGTCCGGCGAGACCGCCGACACCCTCGGCGCGGTCAAGGCCGCCCGGCTCAAGGGCGCGCCCATCGTCGGCATCACCAACGTGGTGGGCTCCGCGCTGGCGCGCGAGGCCACCGGCATCGTCTACACCCCGGCCGGTCCCGAGATCGGCGTGGCGTCGTCCAAGACCTTCACCGCCACCATCATGGCGAGCTATCTTCTCGCGCTGTGGCTGAGCCGCCATCGCGGCACCCTCACCCCGGAGGCCGGCCGGCAGCACGTACAGGGCCTGCTGGAGCTGCCGCGGCTCATCGAGAAGACGCTGGAGCTGGACGCGGCGGTGGCCACCCTCGCCCGCGAGCTCACGCGCTTCAAGGACTTCCTCTTCTTCGCGCGCGGCATCCACTTCCCCATTGCCCTCGAGGGCGCGCTCAAGCTCAAGGAGCTGTCCTATCTCCACGCCGAGGGCTATCCCGCCGGGGAGATGAAGCACGGGCCCATCGCCCTCATCGACGAGAACATGCCGGTGGTGGCGCTGGTCCCCAAGGACAGCACCTACGACCGCATGATGAGCAGTGTCGAGGAAGTGCGCGCGCGCGACGGCCGCGTGATCGCGCTGGCCCACGAGGGCGACCGCGAGATCAAGGCCAAGGCGGACTGGGTGATCGCGGTCCCCGCCGCCTCCGAGCTGCTCTCGCCCATCCTGATGGCGATCCCGCTGCAGCTCCTCGCGTATCACGTCGCCGTGCGTCTGGGCCGCGACGTGGACCAGCCGCGCAACCTGGCCAAGTCCGTCACCGTCGAGTAGCCGCTTCGCCGGTGGGCGGGCCCGCGCCGCCCCTACCCGCCCGCCTTCGGGCGCGCTATGATCGCCGCATCATGGCGACCACCGTGACGGAGATCGCGCCGGACGTCTTTCGCATCTCGACCTTCCACCCCCTTTACGGCATCCAGTTCAACCAGTTCCTGGTCCGGGACGAGGAGCCGTTCCTCATGCATACCGGCTTCCGGAAGATGTTCGCCGCGACGCTGGAGGGCGTGCGGTCCGTGCTCGACCCCGCGAGCCTTCGCTGGATCGGCTTCAGTCATTTCGAGCCGGACGAGTGCGGGGCGCTCAACGAGTGGCTCCGGATCGCTCCGCGGGCCCAGGCGGTGAGCAGCGTCGTGGGCTCGGCGGTGATGCTGGACGACTTCGCCGACCGGCCCGCGCGGCCCCTCGCGGACGAGGAGGTGCTCGGTCTGGGGCGGCGTCGCCTGCGCTTCCTCTCGACTCCGCATGTCCCGCATGCCTGGGACGCGGGCCTCTTCTTCGAGGAGACCGACCGCACGCTCCTCTGCTCCGATCTCTTCTTTCACGGGGGTGACCCGGAGCCGTTGACGGAGTCGGACATCGTGGCGCGCGCGCGGGCGGCCATCCTCCAGGGCATCGCAGGCCCGATGCCGAAGGACATGCCCTTCACGCCGTATACCGAGAGCACGCTCGCCCGTCTCGCCGCGCTCGGGCCGTCGACCCTGGCCGTCATGCACGGCAGCTCGTTTCGCGGGGATGGGCGGACGGCGTTGCTCGAGCTCTCCGCGGTCGTCAAGGAGCTCCTGGGGTGATGGTCTACCTGCTGGATCTCCTCGGCGTCGCCGTCTTCGCGGTGAGCGGAGCGCTCGCGGCGGGGCGCACGGGGCTGGACCTCCTGGGCGTGGTCGTGATCGCGGCCATCACCGCGGTCGGTGGCGGCACGCTGCGCGACCTGCTCCTGAACCGCCATCCGATCTTCTGGATCGCCGACCCGGTCTATCTTTTCGTCATCTGCGGGGCCGCGCTCCTCACTGTCCTCTACGCGCGGCTGAAGCCGCCGCCCGGGCACACGCTCCTCGTGGCCGACGCGCTCGGGCTGGCGCTCTTCGCGCTGTCCGGCGCCCAGATCGCCGAAGCGGCGGGGCTGTCGCCGATCATCGTGGTCCTCATGGGCACCATGACCGGAGTAGCCGGCGGAGTGCTACGCGATATTCTCAGCGCGGAGATCCCCCTCATCCTGCGGCGCGACATCTACGCCACCGCGGCCATCGCGGGCGTCACCATGTACTTGATGCTGCAGGCGCTCGGCCTCCGGCGTCCGTGGGCGTTCGGTGCGGGCATGACGGTGGTGGTGGGGCTCCGCCTCCTCGCCATCTACCGGGGCATGCAGCTGCCCATCTTCCGCGTGTAGTCCCGGGAGGGACCATGCCGAGAGCGATCGTCGGCGGGCTGGACGTCGAATACGCGGTGCGCGAGCTCCTGCCCCGGCCGGAGCTGTGGCCGGTGATGCCGCCCGAGCAGACGACGGAGCGCGTGGTGGCCCGCATCGTCGAGTTCGGCCGCGCTCACCCGATACGATGAGACGCGCGCTGTGATGGCGACGGCCTACACGGGAAACGGCCCCTACTGCTACAGCAATAGCCTGCACATGTGCCTGACGCAGGCCGGAATGGCCGCGGTGCCCCCGGTGGGCCTCCTCGAGTGCATGACGGGGATGCCGTTCGGCGCGAGCTTCCTGGCGCTCGACGTCCCGCTGTTCTTTCCGAGCCCCGGCGCCGGGACCAATCCCGATCGCGGCCTCACGCGGGCGCTGGACACCATGGGCTGGGACTGTACCCTTCGCCGCTTCGAGGACGCAGGCGCGGCCGAGGCGGGGCTCCGCGAGGGGCTCGCGGTCGGGCCGGTGCTGCTGGGCCCGCTCGACATGGGCGGCCTCTCCTACGACCCGTTGCACGAGCATAAGCGCGGCGGGGATCACTTCGTGGTGGCGCTCGCGCGCGAGGGAGACCGCGTGCGGCTCCACGACCCGCAGGCGTATCCGTTCGCGGTGCTGCCACTGCCCGATCTCATGCGGGCCTGGAGCGCCAGGGGCATCGGCTATGCCACCGCGCCCTACACATTACGTTGTGCGTTCAGCGCGCGGCGATCGGTATCGGAGCCGGAGATGCTGACGCGCACGCTCGAGACGGCTCGGGAGATGGCCGCCGGCGTGCCCGCGGGGCCGGTGGCGTATGGCGGGGCCCTGGCCTTCGGCCGCGCGGCCGCGTGCTTGCGGGACCGGCCGCCGGAGTCCTTCACCGGGATGCTGGTGTACTTCGGGTTGCCGCTGGGGGCACGACGCTGCGGGGACGCCGCGAGCTTCCTCGAGGGGATGGGGAAGCGCGAGGCGGCGCGCCGGATGGTCGAGAAAGGCGAGGCCTACGGCGAGGCCCAGTATCACGCCGCCCACAAGGACTGGACGCGGACGGCCGACGTCTTCGACCGCCTGGCCCACATCGAGACGGACTTCGCGGCCGCGCTGTGAGCGCGCCTGTGCTCTAGTCAGCCGCTGGGACGGGGAGAACCTGATGCTCTACATGATCATCGAGCACTTCCGCGAGGGCGACCCGGTGCCGGTGTATCGCCGCTTCCGCGACCAGGGGCGAATGGCGCCGGACGGGCTCCGCTATATCTCGAGCTGGGTCACGAAAGACCTCGGCCGGTGCTATCAGCTCATGGAGTGCGACGATCGGGCGCTCCTCGAGCAATGGGCGGCGCGATGGAGCGACCTGGCGGAGATGGAGATCCATCCGGTGGTCACCTCGGCGGAGGCGGTGGCCGCGGTCGGCCCGCGGCTCTGAGCGCGCTGGACGCGCCGTGACCTCCGTCTCGCCCATGGTCACCACCACGCCGGAGCGCGCCGAGGTGCCGCCGCCGCTCGCCGTTCCGCCGCACGAGGTGGCGCCGGAGTTGTTGATGCACCGCGCGTTCGTCAACACCTATGCGCTCCGCACCCCCGACGGACTGCTTCTGGTGGACCCCGGGCTCCTCCGCAATGCCAGATCAGTCTACGACGCCGTGCGCGCGTGGAGCCCGGCGCCGCTCCACACCGCCGTCTATACCCACGGACACGTGGACCACGCCTTCGGGCTCGGCGCCTTCCTCGAGGCGGGCGAGCGGCCGGCCGTCGTGGCCCAGGAGCTGTGCGTCCAGCGCTTTCGACGCTATCGTCTCACCCACGGGCTCAACAACCACATCAACCGGCGCCAGTTCGGCAATCCCGCGATCACGTTTCCCGAAGAATTCATCTGGCCCACCCTCACGTTCCGCGAGTCGCTGGTGCAGCATCTCGGAGGTCAGGAGGTGCAGTACCACGCGGCCAAGGGCGAGACGGACGACCACTGCTTCGTCTGGATTCCCGGGCGCGGGTACCTCTTCACCGGCGACCTCATCCTCTGGGTGGCGCCCAATTGCGGCAATCCCCAGAAGGTCCAGCGCTATCCCGCCGAGTGGGCGGACGCGCTCGAGCGCATGGCGGCGCTCGACGCGGACTGGCTCTTCCCCGGCCACGGGTATGTCGTCCACGGGCGGGAGGCGGTGCGCGCGGTCCTGACGGACACCGCCCGCTACCTGCGCGTCATCGTGGACCAGGTGCTGGCGCGGATGAATGCGGGCGAGACGCCGGAGGTGATCTTCCACGCGGTGGAGCCGGACCCGGTGCTGGCGACGCGGCCGTATCTCCGGGCGCGCTACGATCACCCCAAGTTCATCGTGCGCAACCTCCTGCGCCTCTGGGGCGGCTGGTGGGACGGTAACGCGGCGAACCTCCTGCCCGCGACCTGGGAGGCGCAGGCGCGCGAGATCGCCGCGCTCGCGGGCGGAGTCGAGGCGGTGGTGGCGCGCGGCCGTCGCCTGCTCGAGGCGGGCGACCTCGCCCTGGCCGCGCACCTGGCGGAGTGGGCCACGCGCGCCGCGCCCGAGGGTATTGAGGCACAGCGCCTCAAGCGCGACGTCTACGCGCGCCGGCTCGAGGAGGCCGAGGCGGTGATGGCGCAGGGAATCTTCCGCGCCGCCATGAACGACGCGCGGGCGGCGCTGGGCGAGGCACCGCAGCGGCCGGCGGGCCCGATCACCCTCTGACCTGGGACCAGGCGAACGGGGACCAGGATGACCACCGCGCCGTCGCGACCCTTCTACGGCGAGTTCGCATGGGCCTATGACCATCTCATTCCCCGGCCGGTGGCCGCCGAGTGCGCCGGCATCGCCGCGACGCTGGCCCGCCGCGGCCTGGCGCCGGACGCCACCGTGCTCGACGCCGGCTGCGGCAGCGGCCGCTACGCGCTGGAGCTGGCGCGTCTCGGCTACCAGGTGACCGGGCTCGATCGCTCGCCCGAGCTCCTCGACGAGGCCCGCCGCGCGTCCGAGGCGTCGCCGGCCACCGCCCATTTCGTGCGGGGCGACCTGCTCGCGCTGCCACCCAGGGCCTCGTACGACGCCATCCTCGCTCGCGGCGTGCTCAATGACCTCGTGGAGGACTCGGAGCGGGACGCGGTCTTTCCGACCTTCGCCGGCGCGCTGGGTGCGGGGGGCGTCCTCCTCCTCGACGTGCGGGACTGGGAGGCCACCGCCGCGGACCGCTCACGCCGGCCCGTGGTGGAAAAGCGGGTGCAGACGGCGCGGGGTCCGCTCACGTTCCGCACGGTCACGCGGCTGGAGCCGGCCACCCACCGCATGCTCATCTCCGAGACGCATATCCTCGCCGCCGGGGGCGGCGAGACCACGGCGCGGTACGAGTTCACGATGCGGTGCTGGACGCGCGAGGAGCTGGCGGCGCGGCTCGGCCGGGCCGGCTTCGCGGCGATCGAGTACCCGCCGGGCTACGAGACGGGGGCGGGCGCCGGTGGCGACCGGATCGTCGCGGTGGCGTCGAGGCGGGCCGAATGACGGATGGGGCGCCGACTGGGTGTCGGTCAGGCGATCCGCGCTGAGTCCGGAGGTCGAACGCGTGCGCGAGCGAGGTGGTATGGTGTTCTCCAGCGTCGCCGAGGGCCCGCGGCTGGAGGATGGCCGCGGGCCCGGCTAGACCGTCGGAGGATCAAGCCATGCCAGCACATACGCCCGAAGACTGTGACCGCCTCTTCGAGTACTACCTCAATTCCGGCGACCTCAACCACCTGGTCATGCTCTACGAGGACGGCTGCAGCCTGGTCCGGCGCGACGGCAGCGTGGGCACGGGACATGCCGCCATTCGCGCGGTGTTCGAGCCGATGCTGGCCACGCGGCCGCGGATCAAGTGCGAGGTGGTGAAGGTCGTGCGGACGGGCGAGGATCTCGCGCTGGTGTACAACGACTGGACGCTCTCCGCCACCGGCGCCGACGGGAACCCGATCCAGCGATCCGGCAAGGCCCTCGAGGTGGTGCGCCGGCAGCGCGACGGCAGCTGGCGCGTCGCCATCGACGATCCGATGGCGCGAGGCTGATGTCCGAGCTGGCCCTCTCGGTGGAGACGTCCCCCGCGGAGCAGGACGTGGAGGCGCTCGCGCGAGGGCTCACCGAGCATGCGCTCCCGGTGACGGGGCGCCCGGGCTTCCATCCCCTGAGCGTCTTCGCCCGCGATCGCGAAGGCGCGCTCGTCGGCGGCGTGCACGGCCAGGTCAACTGGAACTGGCTGCACATCTCCCTCTTCTGGGTGTCGGAGGATTGCCGCCACCAGGGCCTGGGCTCGCGGCTCCTCGCCGCCATCGAGACCGCCGCCGTCGAGCGGGGCTGTTCTCAGGCCCATCTCGACACCTTCAGCTACCAGGCGCGGCCGTTCTACGAGCGCCAGGGCTATCGGCTCTTCGCGACTCTGGAGGATTATCCGCCTGGCCAGCAGCGATTCTTCCTTCGCAAGCCGCTGCGGCCCTGATGGCGGTGACGCTCGAGACGGAGCGTCTGGTGCTCCGCATGTTCGAGGCGGCCGATTTTGAAGCCTACGCCGCGATGTGCGGTGATCCCGAGGTGATGCGGTTCATCGGCGACGGTCAGCCGCTGGCGCCCCCCATGGCCTGGCGCAGCCTGGCCATGGTCATCGGGCACTGGTCCTTGCGAGGCTACGGCCTCTGGGCCGCCACCGAGCGCGCGTCGGGAGCGCTGGTGGGCCGCATCGGCTTCTGGAATCCCGATGGCTGGCCCGGCTTCGAGCTGGGCTGGCTGCTGGGTCGGCCCTACTGGGGACGCGGCTATGCCACCGAGGCCGCGCGCGCCGCGCTGGAGTGGGGCTTCGCCCAGCTCGGGCAGCCGCAGGTGATCAGCCTCATCTATCCCGACAATGCCGCGTCCATCCGGGTGGCGTCTCGACTGGGAGAAAAGCTGGCCGACCGCATCGAGCTCCTGGGGAAGCCGGTGTTGCTCTACCGTATCGCCCGGGACGAATGGGCGAAGGGGGCGGCTGCGTGCCGGTGATCTTCGTGCACGGCGTGCCGGACACCGAGCGGGTCTGGCACAAGGTGATCGCCCGCCTCGAGCGCCGCGACGTCGTGACGGTGCGGCTGCCGGGCTTCGGCTGCCCGGTCCCGCCCGGCTTCGCGGCCACCAAGGACGCGTACGCCGCCTGGCTCGTCGAGCAGATCGCCTCCCACCCCGAGCCGGTGGACCTGGTGGGCCACGACTGGGGCGCCATCCTCGCCGTCCGCGCCGCGTCGCTGCGGCCGGACCGCGTCCGCTCCTGGGCGGCCGGCGGCGCGCCGCTCGATCCCGACTACGTGTGGCATCAGGCGGCGCAGGCCTGGCAGACGCCCGAGGTCGGCGAGGCGGTGATGCAGCGGCTCACGCCGGAGGCGCTGGCCAAGGCGCTGGCCGCCGCGGGCGTGCCGCCCGATGACGCGCGCGAGACCGCCGCGCACCTCGACGACACCATGAAGCAGTGCATTCTCCGCCTCTACCGGTCCGCCGTGCATGCCGGGCGCGAGTGGCTGCCCGAGCTGGCGCGCATCCCCCGCCGGGGCCTCGTGCTGTGGGGCGAGCGCGATCCCTATGCCGCGGTGGACTTCGGCCGGCGGCTCGCGGAGCGCACCGGCGCCCGTTTCGCCCCCCTCGCGGATTGCTCCCACTGGTGGCCGCTCGAGCGTCCGGACGTGGTGGCGGCGGAGCTCGGCGCGCTCTGGCGGCCGGCGGAGTCGTCGCCCCCGCGATAGACCACGCCCGCGCGGCACGGGCACCCATCCCGGCCATCAGCCGGCGGGAGGGCCTCCTGACGCTGTGGTATCGTTAGTCCCCATGCCGGCGCCCGCCGCGGTCCGCGACACCATACTCGGTCCGCTCAATGACGCTCAGCGCGAGGCCGTCACCGCCACCGAGGGGCCCGTGCTCGTGCTCGCGGGGGCGGGCAGCGGCAAGACCCGCGTCATCGCGCACCGCATCGCCTATCTGCTCGCCGTCGAGGGCGTGAACTCCCGGAGCGTGCTCGCCGTCACCTTCACCAACAAGGCGGCGGAGGAGATGCGCCGGCGGGTGGAGGACCTCGTGCTGCCGCTGGGCCTCCGACCGCCGCTCATCGCCACCTTCCACTCCACCTGTGTCCGCATCCTGCGCGAGCACGCGCCCCGCATCGGGCTGCCCGCCGGCTTCGTCATCTACGACGAGGACGACCGCCTCACTCTCGTGAAGGAGGCGATGCGCGAGCTGCAGTTCGACGAGCGCGAGGTGACCCCCGCCTCCGTCGTGCACCGGCTGAGCCACGCCAAGAATCAGATGGTCTCGGTGGAGGAGGCGGAGCGGCTTGCCCGCACTCCGCGCGAGGAGCGCATCGCCTCGCTCTATCGCGTGTACGAGACGCGGCTCCGGGCTGCGGGGGCGGTGGACTTCGACGACCTCCTTCTCCTCGTGGTGCGCCTCTTCGAGACCTCGCCGGCCACGCTGGACGCGTACCGGGACCGGTGGAAGTACGTGCTGGTGGACGAGTACCAGGACACCAACCGCGCCCAGTACCGCATCATCCGTCTGCTCACGCAGGAGCACCGGAACCTCTGCGTGGTGGGCGATCCCGACCAGTCGGTGTACCGCTGGCGCGGCGCGGATCTCCGCAACATCCTCGACTTCGAGAAGGACTTCCCCGACTGCCGGGTGGTGCCGCTGGAGCAGAACTACCGCTCCACCAAGCAGATCCTCCGCATGGCCTCGGCGGTGATCGAGCACAACACCGCCCGCAAGGACAAGCGCCTCTGGACCGAGAACCCGGAGGGTGAGCGCGCGCAGGTCTACCGGGCCTGGGACGAGAACGAGGAGGCCGCCTTCGTGGCCCGCGCCATCCGCGGCCTGCACACCGAGAACCTGGATTACCGCGACGTGGCGGTCTTCTACCGCACCAACGCCCAGTCGCGCGTGCTGGAAGACGCGCTGCGCCGCGCCAGCATCCCCTACCTGATCGTGGGCGGGGTGCGCTTCTACGAGCGGCGCGAGGTGAAGGACGTGGTGGCGTATCTGCGCCTCGTCGTGAACCCCCGAGACGACGTAGCTTTTCGCCGAGCCGTCGCGGCGCCGTCACGCGGCATCGGGCGCTCCACTCTCGAGCACATGGACGGCGCCGCGCGCCGCCGGGGTGGGGGGCTGCTGGAGGCCTGCGCGGAGATCCCGGTGGAGGTCGGCAGCAAGGCCCGACGGGCCCTCGAGGACTTCGCCCGCCTGATCGTGCGGCTGGCGGCATCTCGGACCACCGCCACGCTGCCTGCCCTCATCGACGAGGTGCTGGCGGGCTCGGGCTATCGCGACGCGCTCAAGGCCGAGCGGACCGCCGAGGCGGACACCCGCCTCGAGAACCTGGAGGAGCTCATCGCGGCGTCGGAGGAGTTCATCGTGGCGCGCGAGCTGGAGGGCACGCCGGCGACGCTGGAAGCCTTCCTGGATTCCGTCTCGCTGGTGGCCGATACCGACGAGCTGGATCCCGCGGCGGCGGGGGTGACCTTGATGACGCTGCACTCCGCCAAGGGCCTCGAGTTCCCGGTGGTGTTCCTCACGGGGCTCGAGGAGGGCGTGTTCCCACACTCGCGCTCCATGAACGACCGCGAGGAGCTGGAGGAGGAGCGCCGGCTCTGCTACGTGGGCCTCACCCGCGCCCGCGCGCGGCTCTTTCTCTCGCACGCCCTGCACCGGCGCATCCAGGGATACGGCGTGGGCGAGCCGTCGCGCTTCCTGCTCGAGATCCCGGAGGAGGAGATCGTGCTCCTCAATAGCCGGGCCAGCACCCCGCGCATGCCCACCTTGCCCGCCGCGCCGGCGCCCGACGAGGTGGACGCGGACCTGCCCTTCCAGGTGGGCGCGCGGCTGCGCCATGCCCGCTGGGGCGAGGGCCTGCTGGTGGGCATCCAGCGGGAGGGCGAGGACGTGCTCGTCACCGTCCACTTCGCCAGCGTCGGCCGCAAGCGTCTCTCGCTCCAGTACGCCCACCTGGAGGAGATCGAGTCGTGACCGAGCCCAGGATCTCGCGCGAGGACGTCGAGCACGTGGCGCGGCTCTCGCGACTGGAGCTGGCGGAAGCCGAGCTGCTCCGCATGCAGGCGGAGCTGAACAATATCCTCGCCTACATCGACAAGCTCCGCTCGGTGGACACCACCGGCGTCCCGCCCACCTCGCACGCGGTGCCGCTTACCAACGTGATGCGCGAGGACGAGCCGCGCCCGTCCTTCCCGCTCGCCGATATGCTGGCCAACGCGCCCGATGCCGCCGGGGCCTTCTTCCGCGTGCCGCGGATTATTGAGGAGTGACGCGTTGGGAGGAATGACGCGTTGGGAGGAGTGAGTGAGAAGCTCGCGGCGCTGACCATCGACGCGCTCGCCGCGAAGTTCCGCGCCGGGGAGGCCACGCCCAGTGACGCCGCGCGGGATTACCTCGCCCGCATCGAGGCGCACGATCCGAGCATCCGCGCCTTCATGACGGTGACGCGTGACGTGGCGCTGGCCCAGGCCGCCGAGGCGGACGCGCGCTTCAAGGCGGGCGAGCCGCGCGGGCCCCTGGACGGGGTGCCCATCGCGCTCAAGGACGTGTTCTGCACGCGGGGCATCCGCACCACGTGCGGCTCGAAGATTCTCGAGCAGTTCGTGCCGCCGTACGACGCCACCGCCTATCAGCGCCTCCGGGCCGCGGGGGCGGTGCTGCTCGGCAAGCTCAACATGGACGAGTTCGCCATGGGCTCCTCCACCGAGAACTCCGCCTACTTCACCACGCGCAACCCGTGGGACCTCGATCGCGTGCCCGGGGGCTCCTCGGGCGGTTCCTCCGCCGCGGTGGCGGCCGACCTGGCCGCCGCCAGCTTCGGCACCGACACCGGCGGGTCGATCCGGCAGCCGGCGGCCTTTTGCGGCGTGGTGGGGCTCAAGCCGACCTATGGCCGCGTCTCGCGCTACGGCCTGGTGGCCTTCGCCTCGTCGCTCGACCAGATCGGGCCCTTCACCAAGACGGTGGCGGACACCGCCCGCGTGCTCCAGGTGATCGCGGGGGCCGACCCCATGGACTCCACCGCGGCTCCCGTCCCCGTGCCCGACTACCTGGCCGCGCTGGGAGGCGGCGTGAAGGGGCTTCGCATCGGCATTCCGCGCGAGTACTTCATCGACGGCATGGACCCCGAGGTGGAGCAGGCGGTGCGGGCGGCGGTGGAGGTGCTGCGCGCTCTCGGCGCCCAGACCGACGACGTGTCGCTCCCGCACACGGAGTATGGGCTCGCCGCCTACTACCTCATCGGGCCCGCCGAGGCCTCCTCCAATCTCGCCCGCTACGACGGCGTCAAGTACGGGCTGCGGGTGCCCGGCCGCGACCTGGTCGACATGTCGAGCAAGACGCGGGCCGCCGGATTTGGAAGAGAAGTCAAGCGGCGCATCATGCTCGGGACTTACGCGCTGTCCGCCGGCTACTACGACGCCTACTACGGCCAGGCGCAGCGGGTGCGCACGCTGGTGGCCCGCGACTTCGAGGCCGCGTTCGGGCGCGTGGACGCCATCGTGGCGCCCACCACCCCGGGCGTCGCGTTCAAGATCGGCGAGAAGGAAGACCCGATCCAGATGTATCTCAACGACGTGTTCACCATCCCGGTGAGCCTGGCGGGGCTGCCCGGCATCTCGGTGCCGGCGGGCTTCACGCGGCAGGGGCTGCCCATCGGCCTGCAGGTGATCGGGCGCGCCTACGACGAGGCCACCGTGCTCCGCGTGGCCCACGCCTACGAGCAGGCCACCGACTGGCACACGCGAAAGCCGGCCCTCGAGGCGGTGTCCCGATGAGCGCCGCCGGCGCGAAGCGGCCCGACCGTGAGGCGGGCGCGGAGGACACGGGCTACGAGACGGTCATCGGGCTCGAGGTGCACGCGCACCTGCTGACGCGGACCAAGATGTTCTGCGGCTGCGCGACGGCCTTCGGCGCGCCCCCCAATACCCAGACCTGCCCGGTATGCCAGGGCATGCCCGGCAGCCTTCCCGTGATCAACCGTCGCGCGGTGGAGTTCGGCATCCGGGCCGCGCTCGCCATCGGCTGCCGCGTCAACCTCCAGAACCGGTTCGCGCGAAAGCACTACTACTACCCGGACATGCCGAAGAACTACCAGATCAGCCAGTACGAGGAGCCGCTGGCCGAGCACGGCGCGCTGGAGATCGTGCTGGGCGGCGTGACGCGGAGCATCGGCGTGGAGCGCCTGCACCTCGAGGAAGACGTGGGCAAGCTGCTCCACGAAGGCGACCTCGCCACCGCGCGCTCGAGCCAGGTGGACTACAATCGCGCCGGCGTGCCGCTGATGGAGATCGTCTCCCGGCCGGACCTGCGCTCGCCCGAGGAGGCCACCGCCTATCTCCGGGCACTCCGCGCCATCGTGGTCTTCCTCGGCGTCTGCGACGGGAACATGGAGGAAGGCTCGCTCCGCTGCGACGCCAACATTTCGTTGCGGAAGCACGCCGCCGCGACTCTAGGCACCAAGGTGGAGATCAAGAACATGAACTCCTTCCGCAATGTCCAGCACGCGCTGGAGTACGAGGTGCGGCGTCAGGCGCGCGCCCTGGACACGGGCGAGCGGATCGTGCAGGAGACGCGGCTCTGGGATCCGGAGCACCTGCGCACCGTCTCCATGCGCTCGAAGGAGTTCGCGCACGACTATCGCTACTTCCCGGAGCCGGACCTGCCGCCGCTGGACCTGCCCGCCCCCTGGGTGGAAGAGATTCGCGCCGGCCAGCCCGAGCTGCCCGCGGCCCGGCGCCGGCGCTTCGTGGACGCCCACGGCCTCACCGCCCACGAGGCCGAGCTGCTCTGCCAGGGGCGCGGCCTCGCCGACTACTTCGAGGCCGCCGTCCGTGCGCACCCCCGGCCCAAGGCGGTGGCCAACTGGGTGCTCAACGAGCTCTTGCGCGAGCTGCCCGGCGACGATGACCGGGCGATCGCCGCCTGCCCCATCCCGCCCGCGAGCCTGGGCGGCCTGCTGGCGCTCGTCGAGGACGGGACCATCAGCGGCAAGATCGCCAAGGACGTCTTCGAGAAGATGTACCGCAGCGGGGAAGACGCCCGCACCATCGTCGCCCGTGAAGGACTGACCCAGGTCGTGGACACGGGCGCCCTCGGCGCGGTGGTGGACCAGGTGCTGGCAGCCCATCCCCAGGTCATCGAGGACTGGCGCGGCGGGAAGAAGGCGGCGCTGGGCTTTCTGGTCGGGCAGGTGATGAAGTCCACCCAGGGCAAGGCGAACCCCGCGCTGGTGAATCGGCTCCTGGGGGAGAAACTTCCGAAACTCTAATAGGTTAAGTAGAATGAGCGCAGCCCATGATCCGGCTTCACCATGTGGGGAAGGTGTTCGGTGCAGGCCCCGCCAGGCGAGTGGCCCTCAGCGATGTCTCGTTCAGCGTAGCCCGGGGTGATTTCGCCGTACTCAGTGGCCCCAGCGGGGCGGGCAAGACCACCCTCCTCCGCCTCATCTACCGCGAGGAATTGCCCACCGAGGGCGAGATCGAGATCGCGGGGATCGACGTGCCGGGTCTTCGGCGCCGCCAGGTCCCCCGGCTCCGGCGCTCGATCGGCATCGTGTTCCAGGACGCCAAGCTGCTCGCCGGCCGCACCGTGTTCGAGAACATCGCCTTCGTGCTCCGTGTCATCGGCACTCCCAGAAGAGACATCACGCCGCGGGCCTTCGCCGCGCTCAAGGCGGTGGGGCTCTCGTCGCGGGCCCAGGCGTATCCCAAGCAGCTCTCCCAGGGCGAGGCCCAGCGGGCGTCGCTGGCGCGCGCGATCGCGAAATCGCCCGGGCTCCTCCTCGCCGACGAGCCCACCGGCAACTTGGACGACGACATGGCGGAGGAGATCCTCGAGGTGATCCGCGACATCTGGCAGCGGGGCACCACGGTGTTCCTGGCCACGCATCAGGCCGGCCTCGCCGCCCACCTCAAGCGCCGCACCCTCACCCTGGACGGCGGTCGCCTCGTGAAAGACGAAGGGTAGTGCTCTCGTTTCTGGTGAGCGAAGCCCTGCGGGACCTCCGACGGGCGGGCCGCGTGGGGCTGTCCGCCATCCTGCTCATCACGCTGTCGCTGGGCGCGCTCGGCTGCTTCTGGCTGCTGTCCCTCAATCTGGGCCGCGCGGTGACCCAGTGGCGGGAGCGCGTGCGCATCGTCGCCTATCTTCGAGAAGAGCCGAAGCCCGCCGCGGTCGAGGACCTGGTCGGCCGGGTGCAAGCGCTGGGGGGTGTCCAGCGCGTGCGCTACGTCTCGCGCGCCGAGGCGCTGGCCTTGCTCAAGCGCTCGCTGGGGCCGCAGGCCAGCGTGGTGGAGCAGCTCCCGCGGAACCCGCTGCCCGCTTCCCTCGAGCTGACGCCGGACGAGCAGACGGCCACCCCCGAGGGCACGCGCGCCCTGGTGCAGCGGCTCAGCGCGCTGCCGGAGGTGGAAGAGGTGCAAGGCGGCGCGGAATGGGTGGAGAGCCTCGCCCAGTGGCAGCGGCTTTTCCAGCTCACCGGGCTCGGGGTGGGCGCGGTGCTCGCGCTGGCCGCCATCCTCACCGTCACCACCGCCACCACCCTCGTGCTCCACGTGCGCCGCGACGAGATGGAGATCATGCGGCTGGTGGGCGCCACCGAGATGGTGATCCGGCTCCCGCTGCTCCTCCAGGGGATGGCGCAGGGCCTGCTCGGCGCCGTCGTTGCGCTCGGTGCGCTCGAGGTGGCGTATGTCCTCCTCGCGCCGCGCCTCGAGCCCCTGCTCAACCTCACGCTCGGGCTCGGCCGCGCCGTCTTCCTCTCCGCGCCGCAGGTGACGCTGCTGCTGGCGGGCGGCGCCATGCTGGGCGCCCTCGGGGGATTGCTCGCCAAGGGACGGGCCGAGGCGTGAGCGGGGTGCACGCCGCGCTCGTTGCCCTCATGGGTCTCCTGCTCACCACGCTTGTCGTCGCTCCCGCCGCGGGCCAGGCGCGCCGCGAAGGGCCCGACATCAACGAGAGCGAGCGCACGCTTCAGCAGAAGCAACGCCAGCTCAAGGACGAGCGGGCCAAGGTCGCCCAGGCCAAGAAGCGCGAGGCCTCGGTGCTGGCCGAGCTCGAGGACACGGAGAAGCGGCTCGGCGACAAGCGCCGGCAGGTGGGGGTGCTCGACGAGCGGGTGAAGAAGGCGAAGGTCGACGTGGCGAGTCTGCAAGGCGACATCGGCCGGCTGGAAGTTCAGCGCTCGGGGCAGGAGGAGGCCCTGAGCCGGCGGCTCCGCGTGCTGTACAAGCTTCAGGCGCAAGGTGGCGTTTTGCCAGTGATTCTTTCCGGTGACGACCCCGTGGCGCAGGCCATCAAGCTCCGCCACCTGACCACCCTGGCCACTGTGGACGCCAGAACCATTAAAGAGTATCGTGTTACTTCAGAGGGGTTGGCCGAGCGCAAAGTCAGGGTCGAGGCCCGGCGCGTCGAGCTGGCCTCGCTTCGCAGTCAGGCCGAAGGAGAGCGCGCCGAGGCCGATCGCGAAGCCGCAAGGCGGCGGGTGCTGCTGGCCAAGGTCCGAGACGAGCGGGTCTATCACGAGCGGATGGTCGGGGAGCTGTCCGACGCCACTCGGCGGCTCGAGGCATTCATCCGGGACCTGCAGGCCAAGCAGCGCCGGGCGGCGGTGCGGCCGCCCACGACAGCGCCCCGGCCCGCGCCGGGCGACCTCGGCGGCTCGGGGCTGGCCTCCTTGCGGGGCCGGCTGGCGTGGCCGGCCGAGGGGAAGGTGGTCGGGGAGTACGGCGCGCAGGTGCACCCGCGCTTCGGGACGAAGACGTTCCGGAATGGGATCGACATCGAGGTGGCCGAGGGGACGGACATCAAAGCCGTCTACCCCGGCCATGTGGTCTATACGGGCTGGTTCCGGGGCTACGGGAATCTGATCATCGTGGATCACGGCGGCGAGTACTACACGCTGTACGCGCACGCCGCCGAGATCAAGGTAGCGGAGGGTGACGACGTGAGGCAGGGGCAGGCGATCGGCACGGTGGGGGACACCGGGTCGCTGCAGGGGCCGCGGCTGTACTTCGAGGTGCGGCACCAGGGCAAGCCCCAGGATCCCGCGCAGTGGCTGAGACCGCGAGGCTGATTGGCGAGCCGCAGCCGCAGGCGAGGCGAGCGGATATGGAAATGGGTCCCGAGCGGAGCGAGGGGGCGAGCCGCAGCCGCAGGCGAGGCGAGCGGATAGATGACGGGTGCGAGCGTAGCGAGCGAGTCCAGGAGGCAACGCGAATGAGCTCCATGCGGAACGTGAAGAAAGTGGTGATGGCGTCGGCGCTCCTGTTCGTCCTCAGCCTGTCGCTGGGCGGCGGCGGGGTCGCGAGCAAGAGCCAGGACACCTCGGCCACCTACGAGAACCTCCGACTCTTCACCGAGGTGCTCTCCATCGTCCAGAGCCAGTACGTGGACGAGGTGCCCTCGAAGGACGTCATCTACAACGCGATCAAGGGCACCCTCCGCGGCCTGGACCCCCACTCCTCCTTCCTCGATCCCGAGATGTACCGGGAGATGCAGGTCGAGACCTCGGGTAGCTTCGGCGGACTCGGCATCGAGATCACCCTCCGCGACGACATCCTCACCGTGGTGGCGCCCATCGAGGGCACGCCCGCCTATCGCGCGGGGATACAGCCGGGCGACCGCATCGTCAAGATCGAGGGCATCTCGACCAAGGACATGCAGCTCACGGATGCGGTGAAGCGCATGCGCGGCAAGCCCGGCTCCAAGATCATCATCAGCGTGGTCCGCGAGGGCTGGGCGGAGCCCAAGGACTTCGACATCGTCCGCGAGCAGATCCGCGTGCAGTCAGTGAAGACCCAGGAGCTGGAGACGGGCATCGAGTACATCCGGCTGCGGCAGTTCCAGGAGCAGACCGCCCAGGACCTCGAGACCGTGCTCGACAAGTACGCCAAGGGCGCCAAGATCCAGGGGCTCGTGCTCGACCTCCGCAACAACCCCGGCGGCCTCCTCACGTCCGCCGTCGAGGTGACGGAGAAGTTCCTCGACGCGGGCCGGCTGGTGGTCTACACGGAGGGGCGGGTGCGCAACCAGAACATGCGCTTCCAGGCCAACTCCCGGCGGGTCTACACGGACTTCCCCGTGGTGGTGCTCGTCAATCAGGGCAGCGCCTCCGCCTCCGAGATCGTCGCCGGCGCGCTCCAGGACTGGGGCCGCGCCATCGTGATCGGGACGCAGAGCTTCGGCAAGGGCTCGGTGCAGACCATCATCCCGCTCTCCGACGGATCGGGCCTTCGGCTCACTACCGCGAAGTACTTCACCCCGAAGGGCCGCTCCATCCACGGCAAGGGCATCACCCCGGACATCATCGTGGAGGGGCCGAAGACCACGGCGGCGGTGACGGTGCCCGCGCCGGAGGGCGCTCCGGCGCCCCCGAAGCCCGGACCCTCGGTCGAGACCAAGCCGAGTGACGAGCTCAAGCGTGATCCCCAGCTCCAGCGCGCGCTCGACCTGCTCAAGGCGATGCGCATCCTGGATCGGACACGCCCGGCACCGGCGGGGTCGCAGGCCCAAGTCAAGTAGGACGACGCGGCATGCCGGCCGGAGTGTGGAAGGCTCTGGCCGGCTTCATCGCCGTGCTCGCCGTCGCCGTCGTCGCGCTGGACCAGTGGCAGGCGCGCCAGGGCCTGACGAGCCTGTTCTGGAGCCCGGGGCGTCCCGCCGCGGAAGCCCGGCCCGCCCGTGCCATCAGCGCCCTGCCGCCGGCGCCGGCGGCGGCGAGCGGCGCCCCCCGCCTGGCCATCATCGTCGATGACCTCGGAAGCCGGCGCGATGTCTTCGACCTCGTGCGCGACATCGGCCGGCCGCTCGCGGTGGGCGTGCTGCCCGAGTTGCCGCTGTCGGCGTGGATCGCGGCGGAAGCCTCCCGGGTGGGCCTCGAGGTATTGCTGGATCTCCCGATGGAGCCGTACCGGTATCCCGAGCTTGACCCGGGGCCGGGTGCCCTCATGATGGCGATGGCTCCGGAGACGCTGGGCCGCCTGGTGGCCAAGCATCTGGCGACCATGCCCAGCGCGGTAGGGGTGACCAATCACATGGGGTCGCGCTTGACCGAGGACCGAGGCCGGACGCGGGCGGCGCTGGAGCCGCTGGCCGAGCGGCGCCTCCTCTTCGTGGACGCCCTGACCAGCAATCACTCGGTCGCGTTCGAGGAGGCGCGGAGGCTGGGCCTGCGGGTGGGCCGCCGCCAGGTAGTGGTGGACCACTCTGGTGGAGAGGCCGTGGAGCGGGAGCGCTGGGACGAGGCCGCGCGACTCGCGACGGAGCTCGGCGAGGCGATCGTGCTGGCGCACGGGCATCCGCTGACCTTGCGGCTGCTCAAGGAGTACGTGCTGAAGTGGGAAGCGGCGGGCATCCGATTGGTGCCGGTCTCGCAGCTGACGCGGTAAGAGGCAAAGGGGCGAGGCCATGCTGGTGCTGGGTATCGAGACGTCCTGCGACGAGACCGCCGCCGCCGTGCTCGAGGGTGGTCGGAAAGTGCTGGGCCAGATCGTCGCCTCCCAGGACGCGGTGCACGGCCCCTACGGGGGCGTGGTGCCGGAGCTGGCCTCACGGCGCCACCTCGAGGATATCCTCCCCGTGATCACGGGCACGCTCCGCCAGGCCGGAGTGGGGCTGGGTGATCTCGGCGGCATCGCCGTCACCCACGGGCCGGGGCTGGTGGGATCGCTTCTGGTGGGCTGCTCGGTGGCGAAATCGCTCGCCTACGTGCATGGCCTCCCCCTGGTGGGCGTCAATCACCTCGAAGGTCATATCTACGCCGCCTTCCTCGAAGATCCCGCTCCCACCTATCCCTTCCTGGCTCTCGTCGTCTCCGGCGGCCACACCGCGCTCTATCTCGCCCGCGCGCCGCGGGAGTACGCGCGCATCGGCCAGACCCGCGACGACGCCGCGGGGGAGGCCTTCGACAAGGTGGCCAAGCTGCTGGGGCTGGGCTATCCGGGCGGGCCCCTCATCGAGCGCACCGCGAAGGTGGGGGACCCGAGCGCCATCTCCTTTTCGACGGCAAAGATGAGCGACGGCTCGCCGGACTTCTCCTTCAGCGGGATCAAGACCGCGGTGTCCCTGTTCGTGAAGCGCAACGGGCCGCTGGACGCGCGCGTGGTGGCCGACGTGGCCGCCTCCTTCCAGGCCACCGTGGTGAAGATGCTGGTGCGCAAGACCGCGCGCGCGGCGCAGGGGCTCGGCGTGCGGCGCGTTCTCCTCACCGGCGGGGTGGCCGCCAACGGCGCGCTGCGGGCGGCCTTCGAGGCCGAGTGCGGCGAGCGGCGCTGGGAGCTCTTCGTGCCGTCCCGGCCGCTCTGCACCGACAACGCGGTCATGATCGCCGCCGCCGGCCACGACCGGCTCGTGGCGGGCGAGCGCGCACCGCTCACCCTCAACGCGATACCGGACCTGGCGCTGGCATGAAGGGACGCGGGCAGGGCCCCCTCGACTACGAGGCCCTGGTGGCGGGGCTCCCCGACGCCCTGGTGGGCGTGGACGACGGCCAGCGCATCGTGCTGTGGAATCCCGCCGCGGAGGCGCTGCTCGGCCGCTCCTCGCGCCGCGTGACCGGCCGCATGCTCAAGGAGGTCTTTCCCCCCGACACCTCGCTGGTGCGCCACCTCCTCGACACCCTGGCCACCGGCGAGAGCCGCTCGGAGTCGGAGGCGACGGTGGAGACGGGGGACGGGCGCGTGGTGCACGTGAGCCTCATGACGGCGCCGCTGGCCGGCCGGAGCGGGGCCCTCGACGCGGCGGTGGCGGTGGTGCGCGACATCTCGCGCCTGCATCAGCTGGAGGCGGAGGTCCGGCGCGGCGAGACCCTGGCCGCGGTGGGGCGCGTCGCGGTGGGCCTCGCCCACGAGATCCGCAATCCGCTGGGCGCCATCCGCGGGGCGGTGCAGCTGCTCAAGCGCGAGCTGGGCGACGAGGCGCGCTGGGGCGAGTACACGGACGTGCTGCTGCAGGAGGTGACGCGGGTCAACCGCATCATCGAGATGCTGCTCGACCTGGGCCGTCCGGTCACGCTCCGCCCGGTGCCGCTCAACCTCCACCAGCTGCTCGAGCGCGTGGCCCTCTTGTCCCAGGAGCTCGCGGCGGCGACCGGCGTCCAGATCCAGCGCCGCTACGATCCGAGCCTGCCGCCCATCCTGGCCGACGAGGATCACCTGCTGCAGGTCTTCCACAACCTCGTGCGCAATGCCATCGAGGCCATGCCCGCGGGGGGCCGGCTCACCCTGATCTCGCGGCTGTCCAAGAATCCCCTCTTCACCAAGGTGGACCTGGGCGCCGGCCAGCGCAGCATGGCCGAGGTACAGGTGGTGGACGAGGGCGAGGGCATTCCCGAGGCGACGCACGCCAAGCTCTTCACGCCCTTCTTCACCACCAAGGAAAAGGGTCTCGGCCTGGGGCTGGCCCTCTGCCACCGCATCCTGGAGGAGCATCGGGGCGCCATCCAGGTCACCAGCGAGCTGGGGCGGGGGACCACCGTCTCCTGCTTCATTCCCCTCGCGCGCTGAGCCGGATCCTCCTGGGTCCCCTCCCGTGACCGCCGCCGCCGGGCAGATCCTGATCGCCGATGACGAGGACGGCCTCCGCTGGGTGCTGGAGAAGGGGTTCCGCGGAGCCGGCTACACCGTCACCGCGGTGAAAGACGGCACCACCGCGCTCCGCGAGGCAGAGGCCAACACCTACGACCTCGTGCTCCTGGACATCCGCATGCCGGGCATCGACGGCCTCACGCTCCTGCGCCAGCTGCGCGAGCGCCGCCCCGACGCCTTCGTGGTGATCATGACCGCGCACGGCACCATGGAGACGGCCATTGCGGCCATGCAGCAGGGCGCCTACGACTATCTGGCCAAGCCGTTCGACATCGACGAGGCGCTGCTCCTCGCCGAGCGGGCGCTGGCCGCGCGGCGGCTGACCCAGGAGGTGGCCGCGCTCCGCACGGGTCTCCGGGAGGTGTGGGAGTTCGGCGCTCTCGTGGGGCGACATCCCACCATGCAGGAGGTGTACAAGACGATCGGCCGCGTGGCCGCCAGCGATGTGAGCGTGCTGCTCCGCGGCGAGTCCGGCACGGGCAAGGAAGTGGTGGCGCGCGCTCTCCACCACTACAGCCGCCGGGCGGGGCGGCCGTTCGTGGGCATCTCCGCCGCCGCCATCCCCGGACAGCTCCTCGAGTCCGAGCTGTTCGGCCACGAGAAGGGCGCCTTCACCGACGCCAAGGAGCGCCGACTCGGCAAGCTCGAGCTGGCGCATGGGGGCAGCGTCTTCTTCGACGAGATCGGCGACATGCCCCCGGAGCTCCAGGTCAAGCTCCTGCGCGCCCTGCAGGAGCGCACCTTCGAGCGCGTGGGCGGCCACGAGCTGATCCGCATGGACGTGCGGGTGCTGGCCGCCACCCACCGCGACCTCGAGGCGATGATGAAGGATGGGCGGTTCCGCGAGGACCTTTTCTACCGCCTCAACGTGGTGTCGCTCTCGCTGCCTGCGCTCCGCGAACGGCGGCAGGACATCCCGCTCCTGGCCGAGCACTTCCTCGCGAAGTACGCCGACTCCCTCGGCGAGCGGGTGATTGCCCCCGACGCCATGGATCGCCTGGTGGGTCATGACTGGCCGGGCAATGTGCGCGAGCTGGAGAACGTGATCCAGCGTGCCATGGTCATGGCGGGCACCGGGGTGGTCATGCCCGAGCATCTCCCCATCGGCCCGGTGTCGGCGGCGGCCGGCGTGGCCCCCGACGCCACGCTGGAGGACATCATCGAGCGGAGGATGCACGAGTGCGTGCGGGGCATGCGCGGCCACGCCTCCGCCAACCTCCACGCCCTCATGGTCGGCCTGGTCGAGAAGCCGCTGCTCCGCGCCGTCATGCGCGAGACCAAGGGTAATCAGGTCCGCGCCGCCCAGCTCCTGGGGATCAACCGCAACACCCTCCGGAAGAAGCTGAAGGAGCACGGGCTCGACCCCGACGCGGCCTGAACCCCGGCCTCGGGCGGCGGGGGCGTACTCGCTTGCTCAGTACCCCATTCGCCGCGAGCACGCCCCCGCCGCTCGAGGCCGGGAGGACTAGCGGGGCAGGCCGAGCAGCCGGTCGCCGATGATGTTGCGCTGGATCTGATCGGTGCCGCCGGCGATCCCGAAGCGGTGGGCGAAGAGCGACTGAAAGGCCCAGCGGCCGTCCTCCGGCGCTCGGGGCTGGTCGCCCCAGAGCTGGGCATACGGCCCCAGGAGCGCGGCGGCGATCTCGGCCATCTGCTTGTAGGCCTCGGTGAACGTGAGCTTGAGCACCGAGCCTTCCGCGCCCACCGGCTGGCCGTTGAGCTCCCGCGTGAGGTAGCGGAGATTGGTGAGGCGCAGCACCCGCCCCGCGATCACGAGCTCCGCCAGGCGCTGGCGGTACACGGGATCCGCGCCGCCCTGCCGCCGCGCCAGCGCGAGCACCCGGTCGATGTAGAAGTGGAGGTTCACCATGCCGCCGATGGACTGCCGCTCGTACATGAGGATGGTCACGGCGACGTCCCAGCCCCGGTGCAGCGCGCCCACCAGGTTCTCGCGCGGCACCCGCACCCCGTCGAAGAACACCTCGTTGAACTCGGAGTCCCCGGTGAGCTGACGCAACGGACGGATGGTGATGCCCGGGGAGCGCATGTCGACGAGGAGGCAGGAGATGCCCCCATGCCGCGTGGAGCCGGGCTCGCTCCGGGCGAGCAGGAGGCAGTAGTCCGACCGGTGCGCGTGCGAGGTCCACACCTTCTGGCCGGTGACCACGAAGTGGTCCCCGTCGAGAACGGCGCGCGTGGACAGATTGGCGAGATCGCTGCCGGCATTGGGCTCGGAGAAGCCCTGGCACCAGATCTCATCGGCGTTGAGGATGGGCTTGAGCCAGCGCTGCTTCTGCGCGGGGGTGCCGTGCACCATGAGGGCCGGCGCCACCATGCCGAGGCCGATGGTGTTCACGCCGGGCGGGGCCCCGGCCGCGATCAGCTCCTCGGCGAAGATGAGCTGCTCGACGAGGGTGACGCCGCGCCCCCCGAGCTCCTTCGGCCAGCGGAGTCCCATCCAGCCGCCCGCGTACATGCGCCGGTGCCAGGCCCGGCAGGCGTCGAAGGACCGGTCGGGGTGAAGGGTCAGCTCGTCATCGGACGCCGGATGGACCTGGCGGTGCGCGGGCAGGTGGGCGGCCAGCCACGCGCGCAGCTCGGCGCGGAACGCCGCCTCCGCGGGCGAATCGGCAAAGTCCATGGCTGCGCTGACGGGGGCTACGGAGTGGGCCGCACGTAGAGCTCGCCGCCGCTCCGCTTGAACTCCGCCGCCTTCTCCCGCAGGCCCTGCGCCACCGCGGCGGGATCGGCCGCGGCCGCCTCCTGCTGGGCGGCATAGTCGCGCACCTCCTGGGTGATCTTCATCGAGCAGAAGTGCGGGCCGCACATCGAGCAGAAGTGCGCGAGCTTGGCGCCCTCGGCGGGCAGGGTCTCGTCGTGGAACTTCCGCGCGGTGTCGGGATCGAGCGCGAGATTGAACTGGTCCTCCCAGCGGAACTCGAAGCGCGCGCGGGAGAGCGCGTCGTCCCACTCGCGGGCGCCCGGATGCCCCTTGGCGAGGTCGGCGGCATGCGCGGCGATCTTGTAGGCGATGACGCCGTCCTTGACGTCCTGCTTGTCGGGCAGCCCCAGATGCTCCTTGGGGGTGACGTAGCAGAGCATGGCGGTGCCGAACCAGCCGATCATGGCGGCGCCGATGGCGGAGGTGATGTGGTCATAGCCGGGCGCCACGTCGGTGGTGAGGGGGCCGAGCGTGTAGAACGGCGCCTCGTGGCACTTCTCGAGCTGCCGGTCCATGTTTTCCTTGATGAGGTGCATGGGCACGTGCCCCGGCCCCTCGATCATGACCTGGCAGTCTTGCTCCCAGGCGACCGTGGTGAGCTCGCCGAGGGTGTCCAGCTCCGCGAACTGCGCCTCGTCGTTGGCGTCGGCCTGGCAGCCGGGGCGGAGGCCGTCTCCCAGTGAGAAGGACACGTCGTAGGCGGCCATGATCTCGCAGATCTCGCGGAAGCGGGTGTAGAGGAAGCTCTCCTCGTGGTGCGCGAGGCACCACTTGGCCATGATGGACCCCCCGCGCGAGACGATGCCGGTCACCCGCTTCGCGGTCAGCGGCACGTACCGCAGCCGGACGCCGGCATGGATGGTGAAATAGTCCACCCCCTGCTCGGCCTGCTCGATGAGGGTGTCGCGGTAGATCTCCCAGGTGAGCGCCTCCGCCTTGCCGCCCACCTTCTCCAGCGCCTGGTAGATCGGCACCGTGCCCACCGGCACCGGCGAGTTGCGGAGAATCCACTCGCGCGTCTCGTGGATGTTCTTGCCGGTGGAGAGATCCATGATGGTGTCCGCGCCCCAGCGGGTGGCCCACCGCATCTTGTCGACTTCTTCCTCGATCGAGGAGGCCACCGCGGAGTTGCCGATATTCGCGTTGATCTTCACCAGGAAGCGGCGGCCGATGATCATCGGCTCGGTCTCCGGGTGATTGATGTTGGCGAGGAGGATCGCGCGCCCGCGGGCGATCTCGTCCCGCACCAGCTCGGGCGCCACGCCCTCGCGGCGGGCGACGAACTCCATCTCCGGCGTGACGTCGCCCCGCCGCGCATAGTGCATCTGCGTGACGCGCCGGCCGGGCCGGGCACGGAGCCCCCAGCGGCCGCCCGCCCCCGGCTCCACGTCTCCGCGGCTGAGGATCCAGTGGCGCCGCAGCGGCGGGAGTCCCTGCTTGAGGTCGGGTGTGAACTCGGGGTCCGTGTAGGGACCGGAGGTGTCGTAGAGCCGCAGCCGCTCGCCGTTGGTGAGGGCGATCTCGCGAATCGGCACCCGGATGGACGGATCGGAGCCGGACAGATAGGTCTTCATGTGGCCTCCCTACGCTGGCATTACCCAGGTCAGGTTGTTGGCGGTCGGTGGCCCGATTGCCACCCTCTCAGCCCGGTCATAAGCCGAGCTCCCGCGCAGGAACTGCATGGGAATCGTACGGCCGCGTCCCCGGCCCGTCAAGGCGGCCGATTATGGAGACGGCCTGACGCACGGCGGCGTTATGATGGAGTGAAGGTACGAGACGGCTGGGTCCCAACTTGCAGCGCGGTCTCCGAGGCTTGAACACCCAATGGTAGCCAGGTTCCCATGACCGGCCAATCCGGCACCCCGCACGATCCAGGGACTCGTGAGCTCGAGGTCTTCGCCGAATCCAGCTGGCTGGTGGCGTCCACCCTCGATCTGGGCGAGGTCCTCGAGCGCCTCGCCGACGTGGCCCAGACGCGGCTGGGGGTCGACATCGTCCGCATCTGGCTCCTCGATGCTCGCACGGGCCTGCTCAGCCTCCGGGCGGAGACGGGGACGTCGGGCCGGCCGGTGGCGTTCGCGCAGACGCTCAGCGTGGGCGAGGGCCTCGCCGGACGGGTCTTCGAGACCCAGCAGTCGCTGGTGGTGCCCGACGTCATGCAGGACGCGCGGGTGCGGAACCGCACGTGGTTCGAGTCCGAAGGCGTCCACTCCTCGATGCTGGTTCCCATCCTCCTCGACACGAGCCCCATCGGGATCATCGCGTGCATGACGCGGACGCGGCGGGAATTCGCCCCCGACGAGGTCAAGCTGGCCGCCGCCGTCGCCGCCCCCGCCGCCACCGCGGTGCGCAACGCCGGGCTCTACGCGGACGCGCTGCAGCGGCTCGAAGAGATCCAGGCCTTCCAGCGGGTGACCTCGGAGACCCTGTCCTCGCCGGATCTTGAAACCGCGCTGCGCACCGTGCTCCGGGAGACGCGGCACCTCCTGCGCGCGGACGGCGCCTTCTGCTCCTTCGTGGACTCGCCCAGCCGTGACGTGCAGACGGTGGTCACCCTCGGCGCCCACACCGCCGAGTTCCCGCGCTCCCGCGTGACCCCGGGCGAGGGAATGAGCGGCCTCGTCCTCGGCGCGCGCCGGGCGGTGCGCACCGACGCGTACCTGACCGACCCGCGGTTTCTCCGCGCCCCGCACCTCGTAGAGTGGGCCCGCGCGGAGTCGACGCAGGCGATGATCGGCGCGCCCGTCTTCGACCGCGACGGCCAGGTCATCGCCCTCCTCTGGGCATACAACCGGAGCGCCACCCTCTTCACCGCCGGCGACGAGTCGGTGATCTCGGGCCTCGCCCAGCAGGCGGCGCTGGCTATCGGCACCGCCCGCGGCATGGAGGGTGAGCGCCACCGGGCGCGCCAGACCGCCGCGCTGCTCGAGATCGCGCAGGTGTGCGCGTCCACCCTCGAGCTGCGCCCGCTGCTGCGCGCGGTGGCCCTCCAGGTCGCCCGGGCGCTGGCGGCGGAGCGCTGCACCATCAATTTCTGGAGAGGCGCCGTGCTCGTGCCGGTGATGTCCCAGTTTGCCGACGGCCACGTCGATGCCACGCTGTGGGAGCGCTACAAGGAGATGGGCAAGGACGGGGTCGACGCGATTCCCGCGGATCTGGGCGCGGTGAAGACGCGCCGGCCGGTGATGGTGGAGGACATGAACACGTCGGACCTCGTCGCCCCCGCGTGGGTGAAGGCCTTCGGCATTCGCACCCTCCTCGTGGTGCCGCTGATCTCCGGCGACCGCGTCATCGGCACCCTGGCCCTCGACGACACGCGCGGGCCGCGGGCGTGGACGGCCGCGGACCAGGATCTCGCCACCACGATGGCCGCCCAGGTGGCCCTGGCGGTGGACCGCGCCCGCCAGTACGAGGAAGCCGCGCAGCGTGCCTCCGAGGTGCAGACCCTGTCCGCGGTCGGCGAGACGCTCGCCTCCACCCTCGACCTCCAGGAGGTGCTGGACGCGATCGCGGACAGCGCGATCAAGGTCACCGGCGCGCAGCGGGCGGTGGTCTTCGAGATGGACCAGGCCGCGGGCCACCTGCTGGCGCGGGCGGTGCGGGGGATGGCCGTCGACAAGGGCTACGTGGTGCACCTGGGCCAGGGTGCGGCGGGGACCGCGGTGGCGCAGCGGGCGCCGGTATGGAGCCCGGACGTGGTGGCCGAGCCGCCCCCCGCCTATGACTCCATGCAGGTGCAGGCGGGCATGACCCTCGCCGAGATGGCCACCCACTTCGGCTACCGGGCGGTGCTCGCCGTCCCCGTGGTCAGCCGCGATGCGGTGCTGGGTGCGGTATGCATCTACTGGGACGAGGTCCATCGGCCCGACGAGCGCGAGATCCGGCTCCTCAGCGCGCTGGCGCGGCAGGCCGCCATCGCCATGGACAATGCCCGCCTGGTCTCCGATCTCCGCCGCACGCTGGACGACCTCAAGGCCGCCCAGGACACCCTGGTGCGCGGCGCCACCCTGCGAGCGGTGGGGGAGCTGGCCGCGGGGGCCTCGCACCACCTCAACAACCTCATGGCGGTGGTGCTGGGGCGCACCCAGCTGCTCCTGATGAAGAAGCCGCCCGAGGCGATGATGGCGAGCCTCAAGACCATCGAGCGCGCGGCGGTGGACGCCGCCGAGACGGTGCGGCGCATCCAGGCCTTCGGGCGCACGGATACGAGAGACGCGGAGGTGGCCTTCGATCTCAACGGCACCGTGCGCGAGGGCATACAGCTCACGCGCCCGCGCTGGGAGCACGAGGCCCAGGTCCGCGGTGCTCGCGTCGAGGTGATCTACGACCCGGTGACGCCGCTGCGCGTGCCCGGGCGCGCCGCCGAGATCCGGGAAGTGGTGACCAGCCTCATCCTCAACGCGGTGGACGCCATGCCCTCAGGCGGGCGCATGGTGATCCGCGTGCAGGCGGACAAGGGCCGAGCCGTCGTGTCGGTAAGCGACTCGGGCGCGGGGATGTCCGCGGAGGTGAAGCGTCGGGCCTTCGAGCCCTTCTTCACCACCAAGGGCGTGAAGAGCACGGGCCTGGGCCTGGCGGTGGCGTACGGCACCATCCGGCGTCACGGCGGCGAGATCTCCGTGGAGAGCACGGAGGGGATCGGCACCACGGTGACCTTCTGGCTGCCCACCGCGAACAGCGCGGTGACCGTGGCCGCGCCCCCCGCGGAGCCGCGGCCCGAGCGCAAGGGCAAGATCCTCGTCATCGACGACGAGGTGTCCGTCCTGGAGATCGTCGCCGAGGTGCTCTCCGCGCGCGGCCACTCCGTCACGGTGGCGCCCGGCGGGCGCGAGGGCCTGCTGTCGTTCTCCTCGGGCGGCTACGACCTCGTGATGACCGACCTGGGCATGCCCGACATGAACGGCTGGGATGTGCTGCGGGCGGTGAAGGACTCGCGGCCGGCCACCCCGGTGCTGGTCCTCACCGGCTGGGGCGACACCACCGAGGTGCCCTCGGGCGCGCGACCCGACGGCGTGCTCACCAAGCCCTTCGACCTCAAGCGCCTGGCGACGGCGGTCAGCGAGGCGCTGGCTCGGCCGGCGTGATCCGGATCAGCACGCTGGTCTTGGCCGCCAGTCCCTTCCGGATGTAGCGGCCCATCCAGAGCGGCACCATGAGCCAGTACTTCCGGCGGTAGGTCGCCAGCAGCGCGGCCTCGAGATCGGGCCGATCGTCGACCCACTCCGCGCGCCCCTCGAACGCAGGCCCGTCCTTCTTGCCCACACGCACCGTCACCCGCCCGTTATCGCGGATGCGGCGCGCCTTCAGGCTCGCGCGCTGGGTGGTGAAGTACACGTGGCCTTCGTGCGGCCAGAGCCACGTGGGAACGGTGCCCGCCTGGCCGGCCCTGCTGTAGGTCGTGAGATAGATGTACTTCGCGCGCCGGAGCGCGTCGGCGAGCGCCGGCGTCATGACCCCCTCCTCCCGCGGTCCGAGACGATCAGGCGATAGCCGAGATCCGCCTCGCCCTGCGCGCGCAGGTGTCCGAATCGCGACTCCCAGCGCCCCGAGCCGAGATCCTCGGCCAGGCGCGCGAGCCCCGCATCGGCCCGCCCCGGCGCGAGCTGGGCGAAGCCCGACATCGCGCCCCGCACGCCGGGATCGAGATAGGCCTCGGGCCTCCGCCAGTAGGCCCCGAGAAAGCCGTCCACGCAATCGTGGGGAACAGGCAGCACGCGCGCGTCGATCGGCCCGAGCGCGCGCTCGAAGTCGCCCAGGGACGGGAAGCGCCCGGCGTCGAGGGCGACGATCTCCGGGAGGTACTCGGCGGTGAGCCAGAAGGCGTTGCCGCGGGCGGGATCCCAGGTGAGGACGACGACCCGCCGGCGCGCCACGCGCGCCAGCTCGGTGAGGCCGGCGGCGCGATCGGCCCAGTGGTGCACGGTGAGCACGGCCAGCGCGGCGTCCACGCTGCCGTCGGCGAGCGGGAGCCGCTCCGCCACCCCCTGCACGGCGCGCGCAGCGCCGGCCGGACGCTGGCGGATCATCTCGCGCGAGGGCTCGACGGCAAGCACGGAGAGATCGGGAGGCTCGTAGGAGCCGCTGCCCGCGCCCACGTTCACCACGCGGCGTGCGTCGCCCAGCGCGACGCGGATGGCGGCGGCCACGCGCGGATCGGCTCGCCGTTGACCGGTATAGCCGCGTCCAATGGTGTCGTAGACGACCGTCACGTGATGAGACCCTCTCCACCGCGCGGGTGCCGCGGCTTGCGTCCGGACGGACCCCAGCCTACCATTGCCGTGCTCCGCGAAGGGGCGGAGCCGCGGCGTCGCAGGTTCACATTATGGAACGACGGACAGCCCAGCTCGGAGGATCCTGACCATGCCCCCGCATCGCCATGCCTATCGTCCCGTCGTCATGGGCTCCCGCGGCGCGGTGACCTCCGCGCATCCGCTCGCCTCGATGGCGGGCGCGCGCATGCTGCTCGAGGGCGGCAATGCGGTGGACGCCGCCGTGGCGGTGGGTGCCGCGCTCAACGTGGTGGAGCCCTTCATGTCCAGCGCCGGCGGCATCGGGCTCATGCTGATCTCGCGCGCGCGCACCCGCGAGCGCCACGTGCTCGACTTCATCGGCCCCGCGCCCCTGGCGGCCGATCCCGCCCAGGCCACCGAGGACGAGCTGGCGGGCGGGCCCAAGGCCTTCGCCACGCCGGGCAATCTCGGGGGCTGGCTGGCCGCCCTGGAGCGCTTCGGCAGCATGCCGCGCGGGCGCGTGCTGGGTCCCGCCATCGAGTACGCCGAGAACGGCGTGCCCCTGACGTGGATGAACACCACCTTCTTCGAGAAGTCCCGCGAGACGCTCGCCCGCTCGGCGGAGGCGCAGCGGCTCTATCTCGGCAGTGGGTCGCCGCGGCCCGGCAAGATCGTGACCTACAAGGAGCTCGCCGGCACGTTCCGACAGGTGGCGGAGGGCGGCGCGGAGGTCTTCTACAAGGGGCCCATCGCGAAAGCGATCGCCCGCGCGGTACGCGAGGCCGGGGGCTGGCTCACCGAGGCCGACCTGGCCGCCTTCACCCCGGAGTGGCGCCAGCCGGTGACCATCACCTACCGCGGCCACGAGGTGTCCTCGGTGCCGCCGCCCTTCTCCGCCTTCCAGATGCTCGAGACCCTGAACATCATGGAGGGCTTCGACGTGGCGCGCTGGGGGCACAATTCCCCCGAGCACCTGCACCATCTCATCGAGGCGATCAAGATCGCCTCGGCGGACCGCCTCGCCTATGCCTATCTCAACGACGTCTCGAAGATTCCCATCAGCGGGCTCGTGTCCAAGGCCTATGCTGCCTCGCAGCGGGCGCGCATCGATCCCGCCCGCGCGGGGGTGAGCGAGGGCGAGCGGCACACGCTCAAGCGGCGCACCGGCCAGATCTCCGAGGGGCATCCCGCGGACTTCATGCACGATCAGACCACCCACTTCGCGTGCGCGGACGCCGAAGGCACCGTGGTGTCGGTGACCCAGACCCTGGGCGGGCCCTTCGGCTCGGGCTTCGCGGTGCCGGGCACCGGGCTCGTGCTGAACAATATCCTCAAGTGGATGGACCTCGACCCCGCGTCGCCCAACGCGGTGCGGCCGGGCAAGAAGGCCGGCACCATGATGTCGCCCACCCAGCTCTTCCGCGACGGCGCCTTCACCATGTCCATCGGCACGCCGGGCTCGTACGGCATCCTGCAGACGCAGACCCAGATGCTCATGAACGCGGTGGACTTCGGGCTCAATATCCAGGAGGCCATCGAGGCGCCGCGCATCCGCGTGTACGCCGACCGGCAGCTCGACGCGGAGGACCGCATCCCCGAGGCGACGCGCGCCGCACTCGCGGAGCGGGGGCACCAGATCAACGCCATCGACGACTGGTCCTGGATCGTGGGCGGCGGGCAGGGGATCATGCGCGATCCCGAATCCGGCGCGCTCATGGCCGGCGCCGACCCGCGGCGCGACGGCTACGCGCTGGCGATCTAGGAGGAGGCGGTGACGCTCAAGGACCGGACGGCGGTGGTGACGGGCGCGGGCTCCGGCCTCGGCCGCGGTATCGCGCTGGCCCTCGCCGCGCAGGGCGCGCGGGTGGCGGCGGCCGACATCGACGAGACGACGGCCAAGGAGACGGCGGCCATGATCGGCAAGGCCTCCGGCCGGGCCATCGCGCTCCGCGCGGACACCAGCCGCGCCGAGGACGTGGACGGGATGGTGACCGCCGCGGTGAAGGAGCTGGGGCCGCTGGAGATCATCGTCAACAACGCCGGGATCCTCGACGGCTACTTCAACGTGGACGAGATGAGCGAGGCGGTGTGGCGCCGGACCATCGACATCGACCTCACCGGCGTCTTCCTCGGCTGCAAGCGCGCCATCGCCGAGATGCTGCCGCGCGGCCGCGGGCGGGTCATCAACATGGCCTCGGTGGCCGGGCTCAACGGCACCGGCGGCGGCGCCGCCTACGTGGCCGCCAAGCATGGGGTGGTCGGCCTCACGCGCCAGATGGCCGTCACCTATTCGGCGCGCGGCATCACCGTCAACTGCATCTGCCCTGGGCCCATCCTCACCGGCCTGCGGCAGCACTCGCAGCAAATCCTGGGGCCCGATGTCCCCGACATGAGCGGGCGCGGGGTGGCCGTCAACGACGATCAGATTCGCGGGCTGGTGCCGGTGGGCCGGCGCGGCACCGTGGAGGACATCGCGTCCGCCGTCTGCTACCTGGCCTCCGACGAGGCCGGCTATATCACGGGACATGCCATGGTTGTCGACGGAGGCTGGAGAGCCAAATGATCACCAAGTTCTCGGTACTCTACGTCGGGCAGATCGAGCTGGAGAACGTGGGGCTCCAGGGAACGCCCGCCAACGACCGGCGCTACGGGAACGAGCGGCTGGCCGAGGCCTTCCACACCGCCAAGGACGTCGCCCAGCACATGGACGAGCTGGGCTACTACTGCCTGTGGACGGCCGAGCACCACTTCCAGCACGAGGGCTACGAGGTCTTCCCCAACCTCATCCTCCTCGGCACCTGGCTCGCCACTCAGACCAAGCGGCTCAAGCTCGGCTGCGCGTTCAACGTGCTGCCGATGTGGCACCCCCTCCGCCTCGCCGAGGACTACGCGGCCGCCGACATCATGACCGGCGGCCGCATCATCATGGGGGTGGGCCGCGGTTACCACACGCGTGAGGTCGAAAGCTTCGGCGCGCCCATGCTCGACAACAAGGCGAACCAGGAGCTGTTCGAGGAGCAGATGGAAGTGCTCCTCAAGGCCTTCAACGAGGAGTCCTTCTCGCACCACGGCAAGCACTACCAGATCCCGCCGCCGGTGGAGTACCGCGGCTACACGCTCCGGGAGGTCACCCTCGTGCCCCGCCCCCTCCACCGGCCGGTGGAGATCTGGCAGCCCATCGCCTCGGGGAAGACGCTCCCGTACATCGCCCAGCGCGGGATCAAGGGCATGGTGACCCTCAACGGCGAGAAGATCTTCGATCAGGTCGCGCGCGCCTATCAGGCGGAGGCGGCCAAGGCGGGGCGGACGCTGGCGCTCGGCCAGGACCTCTGCTGGGGCGTGGGGCTCTACCTGGCCGACACCGAGGCGGAGGCCATCCGGCGCGTGGAGCCCTATCACGACGAGCGCTACAAGTGGTTCGCTCCCTTCGGCTTCGTGCGCTACGCGGACGCCGACGGGCGCTCCTGGGGCACGCCCGGCGCACCCGCGCGCATCCCCAGCATCCGCGACGGCGTCGAGCAGAAGGCCTGGCTGTGCGGGCCGCCCAAGCACGTGATCGAGGGGATCCGGCACTTCGAGCACACCTACCCTGGCCTCGACCAGATGATGATCCACTGGGCCGAGGGCATGGGGCCCAAGGAGTTCAAGGAGCAGCTCAGCTGGTTTGCCCGCGAGGTCATGCCGGCCTTCATCAAGCGATAGCGGCTGCCAAGCCCCCAGGGCATAGCCCCCCCGGGGGGGTATACCCCCACCCCGTAGTTCTCCCCTCGTGGGAGGCCCCCCAGGGATTGTATTTTTCCCTTGCACTCCCTCGTAGGCTCGCGATAATACCCTCGGCCGGATCGGGAGGCGCCGGGCGGCACATCCCAATCACTCACGGCAAGGTATCAGTCGCCTCACACAGTCTGACGGAGGACGCAGAATGGCGAAGGGCAAGAAGGCATTCGGTGGCTATGCCATCAACTTCAAGGGATGCAGCGACACGCTCGAGTCCGTGATGGGCTCCACGCCCATCGGGCCCTCGGAGATGACGAAGAAGATCTGGGCCTACGTGAAGAGGAAGAAGCTCGCGAAGAAGTAAGGCGCGCTCCCGACCGGATGATCCTCGCCTTGCCCGGCGCCTCCAGGATCATCCGGCCGCTTGACTTGCCCGCCTCGCTCCGCCGACACTAGGCGCGCCGATATCAGGCGTCAGGAGGCGCGCGATGATCATTCTGGCCACCGAGCGGTCCACGTATCTCGACGTCGACAAGATCGACTGGGAGCCCACTCGGTTCCCCGGCGTCTATATCAAGAAGCTGTACGAGGACGCCTCGGGCAAGGCGACCTCCCTCACCAAGATGGACAAGGGCGCCGTGCTTCCCGATCACCGGCACGTCGGGATCGAGCAGAGCTACGTGCTCCAGGGCACGCTGGTGGACGACGATGGCGCCTGCACCGCGGGCAACTTCGTCTGGCGCCGGCCCGGCTCGGTGCACAAGGCGTGGACGCCCGACGGCTGCATCGTCCTCGGGGTCTTCGAGAAGCCGAACGAGTTCCTGACCTAGACTCCCACGCGCTCGGGGATCTGGTCCAGCCGCTCCACCTCGTAGTCGGGAGTGGCGCCGAGCTCGTCCATGGGCGCGCCCTGTCGGTTGCACCAGCACGTGCGGTAGCCGAATCCGGCCGCCCCCGCGATGTCCCACGCGTTCGACGACACGAAGAGGATCTCGCGGGCGGCGAGGCCGAAGGCGCGCGGGCCCAGCTCGTAGACGCGCGGCGAGGGCTTGTACACCTGCACCGCGTCCACCGAGAGCACGTGGGCGAAGGCTCCCTCGAGCCCGCTCGAGCGCACCGCCGCTTCCAGCATCCGCGGCGAGCCGTTCGACAGGATCCCCAGCGGTGCCCCCTTCAGTCGATCCAGGGCGGGACCCACGTCGGGGAAGGTCGCCATCGAGAGATAGGCCTCCATGAGGGCGGTCACCTGGGGCGGGCTCGGCTGCAGCCCCAGCCGGCGGAGCGTGAAGGAGAGCGCCTGCTGCGTCACCTCCCAGAAGTCGACATAGCGGTCCATGAGCGCGCGCAGCCACGTGTACTCGAGCTGCTTCTGGCGCCAGAGCGCGGACAGGGCCTGCGGGTCGCTGGTGATGGCCCGCCCCGCCTCGACCACGGAGTGGACGTCGAAGAGCGTGCCGTAGGCGTCGAAGACGAAGGCACTGGGTGGGGTCATGAGGGAACGGTCCTCCGCTCGGGAGGTCGGGCCCTACCCGGCGAACGGTATGGCCGCGCTCGAGCGCCGCGTGGGACGGCGCGGCGTCGCGGGACCGGGACGGCGGGGCGGCTCGTCGCCCCCGTCCAGCCCGTTGGCGATGAAGCCGTACTGGAGGAGCTTGCGCGCGTCGCGGAAGGAGAGGCTGCGGGTCTGCGCGCCCAGCACGATGAGCAGGAAGCGCTGACCCGCACGCCAGGCGGCGATGGCCAGGTTGTAGCCGGCCTCGTTCGTGAAGCCGGTCTTCAGCGCCTGCACGCCGCCGGGATCGTCGAAGAGCGGGATGCGCCGGCTGTACACGCGCCCGCGGTAGACGAAGGTCTTCCCCCCCAGGATGGTGCGTGATGCCGGATAGTCGGTGACGAGGTGGCCGATGAGGGCGGCCATGTCCAGGGCGTTCGTGCGCTGGGTGGGATCCGGCAGGCCATGGGGATTGGCGAAGCGCGTGGCCACCAGGCCGAGGAGCTGGGCCTTGGTGTTCATGCGCTGGACGAAGGCCTCCTCGGACCCGGCCAGATGCTCCGCCACCGCCGCGGCCGCGTCGTTGGCGGACGCGATGCCGACACCCTCGAGGAGCGTGCTCAGCGGCACCGTTTCCCTCATGCGCAGCCCCATCCGATAGCGCGGCGTCGCCGCGGCGTGGCGGCTCACCGTGACGCCCTCGTCCCATTCCGCCCGCCCTGCCTCCAGATCCTCGAAGGCGAGATAGAGGGTCATCAGCTTCACCAGGCTGGCAGGGGCATGATCGTCCCCGGAGTTCTTGGCAAAGAGCACCTTGCCGTCGGCGTCGAGGAGGAGCACGGCCTCCGCGTTGAGGGCCAGCCCCTGGCTGTTCTGGGCCGCCGACGGCAGCACGGCGGCGGCAAGCACGAGCCAGAGGGTGACGGAGAAGCCGACGGTGGAGCGCACTGCAGAAAATCTTACCGCGGAGCCACGGGTGGCGGAAACGGAAAAGCCTAACGAATGGCGCGCTTCAACTCTTTCGAGGGTTTGAAGCGAGGGGTCCGGCCCGCCGCCACCACCATCGGCTGGCCGGTGCGCGGGTTCTTGCCGCGTCGCGGCTTTCGTCGGCCGACCGAGAAGGTACCGAAGCCAACGAGCGTCACCGTCTGCCCTCGCTTGAGCGAGGTCTTGATCGAGGCCAGCAGCGCGCGCAGGGCGCGGTCGGACGCGGCCTTCGTCCAGCCGCTCGACGCCGCCATGGCCGCCACGAGATCCGCCCGAGTCATGCCGGAGCTCCTTTCCGTGTCGCGGGGCTCGGATATTAGCAGGCCCGCAGTTGGAGGGTCAAGGCGACGATGGTATCGTTGACCATCATGCGCAGATGGGCGCGCGCGATCGTGGCCGCCGGCCTCCTCCTGGGCTCGGCGCTCGGCGCGGGGACGGTCGCCGCCGAGGAGCCGCGGACCGACGCCGCCGGCGAGGCCGCGCGCCCGGCCGCGCCGCCCTCCGCGCCCATGTCGCTGGAACTCACCGAGACCAGCCGTGAGCGCAATATCCCCTGGGACCGACTCGACGGTACCGCGTACGATCTGGTACGCGACGTGGTGGACGGCGCCGCGCTGGCGGGCCAGGTGCGCGACATCTCCTTCCGCAGCCGCAAGCCCGTCTTCGACTACCTGCTCGACAACCCCGACTTCGCCGCCGACGTGGCGCGCGCCCTCCGCGAGGGCAAGTACCGGATCCGGCGCGTGGGCGACGCCTTCGAGGCCGACGACGGCCACGGGGGGCGCGGCACCATGAAATTCCTTCTCAACGAGGACGGCCGGCGCCTCTACTATCTGCAGGGCCGGTACGACCCGCCGCTCCTGCCCACCTTGACCGGCCGTCTGGTGATTCTTCTCGACGCCGAGCACCTCGATGGCCCCGACGGTGTCACGTACTGCGCGATGAAGTTCGCCGGCTACCTCAAGCTCGACAACGCGATGGCCGACGCGGTCGCGCGCGTGATGAAGATGTTCTCCGAGGACCAGGTGGACCGGCGCGTGCGCCGCTTCTTCGGGCACGTGGCGGCGGTGAGCCGCCGCGCCTACAACGATCCGGAGGGCCTGGCCGAGCTGCTCGCGACGCAGCCCCAGCTGCCGGCGGATCAAGTGGCGGCCTTCCGCGAGCTGCTCCTCGCCCAGGTGCTGCCGGGCTGGGCGGAGGACCTCGACTACCGCTTCCTCGCCCCGCCCGACGCCACCATCGAGTGAAGCGCGCCCTCCTCTACACCATGGAGGGCAATGCCGACGGGGAGGCGGCCCTGGCCTTTTTCCAGTCGCGCGGGGTGGCGGTGGACGTGCGCGACGTGGGGCGGGACCCCGACGCCAGCCTCGACCTCTTCAAGCGTCTCGGCCGGCTCACCGTGCCCGCGGTGGTCATCGACGAGCGCGTCTTCCTCGGCTTCGGCCCGCACCGCGACGAGATCGACGCCCTCGTCCGCGAATGAGCGACCGCCCCGCCGCTCAGAACGCCCAGCCCACCCCCAGGACGAGGCGTGTGTCGTCCTTCTTGCGGCCCGACGCGGGGGTGGAGTCGTAGCGGTACTCGAAGCGGAAGTCGGTGAAGAAGCTCTTCCACACCGTCACCCGCAGACCGGCATCGAGGTTGAGCAGGAAGTCGCCGCCGAAGTCCTGGAAGCTCGGCAGGTACTCGAGGTTGTGGTAGAGCTTGAGCACCGACACCGGGGACCAGTCCACGTGATAGGCCAGCCGGGGCCCGAGGAAGTCGGTGGCATTCTGGCCCTCGAACTTCTCGTACACGTAGGCGAGCCCGACCTCGGTGGCGAGATTGAAGGTCGGGCCCTCGAACCATTGATAGCCGACGCCGACGCTCGGCGTGACGCGATACTCCAGCTCCGCCACCCCGTCCCGCTCCGCCTTGGTACTCAGGTAGCCGTAGAACTTCTGGGTGAAGAAGTGGTCCCACTTGGCGAAGATGGCCCCGTAGTCGACCGAGGTGCTGTGCTCATCCGTGTCGGGGTCGCGCTGACGGCCGTACGTGTATTCCGCGCCGGCGGTGAACCGATCGTCCTCCCACCGCTTCCCGATGCCGAAGCGGAAGCCGAGCTGCTCGGTCTCGGAGTTGCCCCGGGTCAAGAGGCCATTGAGCGCCAGGCTCCCATTCCACTCGGGCGGGAACGGATAGATGGCGGCCACCTGCGAGATCGGCAATGTCTGGGGCGGGGCGGTTCCCCCCGGCGCGATCTGGACCTGGCCGTCCGGCCCCGCCGTCACCGGCGTGGTCACCGGCGGCTTGTCGCCCACCTTGACCTGCACCGGCGCGTCGGTGGAGAAGGTCTTCACCTTGGCCAGGTCGATGGTGACCTCGCCGGCGGCGTCGGTCTTGATCACGAGCTTGCCGCCGGCGGCGCTGACGACCTTGCCGGTGAGCCGGTCGCCATTGAGGAAGATCACCTCATCCGCGGCGACCGGAGCGGCAGCGAGGAGCAGCAGGAAACCGAGCGGCACGGTGGCCAGGATCCGGGACATGGCAGCCTCCTGTCGGGAATGGTTCCCGACACGATGCCGTGTCCGCTTCGATCCGGCCAATAGGACGTTGGTCGTATGCTCTAGTATCCCTCGCCGTCGCGCGCCGCGGTGGCGGGGCCGCGATGCAGCCGGAAGATCACCACCTGATAGATGAGCGCGAGCGGTAGGCCCACCGCGAACCAGGTGAGCGCGACCCGAAGCCCCGCGGGATCTCCACCCGCGGTATAGGCGGTGAGCGAGAGCGCGTCGCCGCCGGTGGCCCGGAGCATGACGGGGAAGAATGACGCCGCCGTCGCGCCGAGGATCCCGAGCAGGAAGGCGCAGGAGCCGAGGAAGGCGAGCAGGGATCCGCCGCGCGGCAGCCGGACGAACACCGTCACGATGCCCGCCACCGCCACTGCCGTCGCCAGCGCGGCCAGCCAGCGGCGGCCCATGCCGGGGAAGAGCGCGGGGTTCACCAGGTGGCTGGCCACCGTGACCACCGGCCAGAGCACGGCCACCGTGATCCACAGGCGCCACGCCGCGCGGCCGCTCCGCTCCCGCACCGGGCCGTCGGTCTTCCAGGCGAGAAACAGGGCGCCGTGCGCGGCCAGCGCCGCGAGGGCGAAGACCCCGGTGAGGAGGGTGTACCAGTCGAGGATCCCCACCGGCTCGCGCGCGCTGAAGTCGGTGAAGAGCGGCAGCGAGAACCAGCCCGCATTGTCCAGGGGCACGCCCCGGAGGAGATTGCCGAAGGCGGCGCCGAAGAACACCGCGAGCAGCGTGCTGGCGCCGGTGAAGGTGAAGTCCCACGCGGCCCGCCAGAGGGGATTCGGCAGATGGCTCCGGAACTCGATGGCGATACCGCGCCCGAGCAGGCACCAGAGCACGAGGAAGATGGCAAAGTAGAAGCCGGAAATCCCGGAGGCAAGCACGCGCGGGAAGGCCACGAAGAGCGCGCCACCCGCGGCGAGCAGCCAGACCTCGTTCCCGTCCCAGAAGGGGCCGATGGCGGCGAGCACCTGCCGCCGCTCGGTGTCGGAACGGGCGACGACGGGCGAGACGATGCCGGCGCCAAAGTCGAAGCCGTCCATGGTCGCGTAGACGGCGAGGAGGAGCGCGGCGATGGCGTACCAGATCTCAAGCATGCGCCGGCTCCGGACCATGCGCGATCTCGCGCCCGATGAGGAAGAAGAACAGGATGCCGAGGACGAAGTAGAGGCCGCAGAAGCCCATGAGGGTGAACAGCACCGTGCCCGAGTGGACGGTGGGGCTCGCGCCCTGGGCGGTGCGGAAGAGGCCGTACACGAGCCAGGGCTGGCGGCCGAGCTCGGTCGTCATCCATCCCGCGGTGTTCGCGATGTAGGGGAAGGGGAAGGCGAGCATGAGGAGCCAGAGCATCGGCCGGCAGCCCTCGAGCCGTCCGCGCAGGAGCAGAAAGGTGGCCAGGAGCATGAGCGCGATCATCAGGGTGCCCAGTCCCGCCATGATGTGGAAGACGTAGTAGAGCAGCTCGATGTTGTCGGGCCAGTCGCGCTCCGGGAAGGTGTCGAGGCCCGGCACGTCCGCGTGGAAGGTGCCGAAGGCGAGGAACGAAAGCGCCCACGGAATGACGACGGGATTGTCGAGCCGCCGCTCGCGGACATTGGGCTGGCCGATGAGCACCAGGCCCGCGCGCGGCCCGCTCTCGAAGCGCCCCTCCATGGCGGCCAGCGCCACCGGCTGGTGGCGCGCGACGAGCTTGGCCTGGGTGTCACCGGTGAAGGCCACGAGCACGCTGGCGATCAGCCCCGCGCCCACCCCCATGCGAAGGAAGATCCGCGCCGCCTCTCCATGCCGCCCCATGAGCGTGTAGAAGGCTCCCACCGCCGCCATCACGAAGGCGGCGGTGACCACCGCGGCTATCATGGTGTGCGCGTACTGGGCGAGCGCCCACGGATTCAGGACGAAGGCCCAGAAGTCCGCCAGCCGGAGCATGCCGTCGGGGCCCACCACGTGCCCGACCGGATGCTGCATGAAGGCGTTGGTGGCGATGATGAAGTAGCCCGAGAGCCAGCTGCCGAGGAACAGCGCGACGGCGGCAAGGAAATGCCCGACGCGCGACAGCCGCCGCTCCCCGAAGACGAGAAGCGAGAGGAAGCTGGACTCGAGGAAGAAGGCGAAGAGCCCCTCCATGGCCAGGGTCTGGCCGATCACGCTGCCCGCGTAACGGCTGAAGGCCGCCCAGTTGGTCCCGAACTGGAATTCCATGGGGATGCCGGTGACCACGCCCACCGCGAAGTTGATCCCGAAGATGCGGATCCAGAAGCGGGCGGCGTCGTTCCAGCGCTCTCCGCCGGGCCGCAGGCCGCGGGCCTTCATGATCACGATGAGAAGCGCGAGCCCCATGGTGAGCTGGGGGAACAGATAGTGATAGATGATGGTGAAGGCGAATTGCAGCCGGTGCAGGACGAGCGCATCACCCATGGTGGGACCGTGCCCTCCCGTCGAGTATGGCGCCAGCATTAGCAGAGCGGCGCGCCGGCGGGCTACCCCCTCCGCAGAGGCCCGGCCGTCATCGGCCGCTCGACTAACCGGCACCTCGGGCCGAGATTCTCAGGCGCGGCCCCGCCCTCTCTGCCAATATGAGCGAGCCAGCGACCGCCCGGAGGGTTGGAGTCGCGGGCGAGAACGCAAAGGAAGCGGGCCCGGCGCCCCCATTTGGAGGTTCCCGCGGCATGAAGTGTCCCCGGTGCCACCACGAGAATCCCACCGGCATGAAGTTCTGTGGGCAATGCGCCGCACCGCTGGCCTCCACCTGTCCGTCCTGTGGCGCCGCCAATCCGCCCGAGAACAAGTTCTGCGGTCAGTGCGCCGCGCCGCTCCTGATGACCCCGACCACGAAGTTCGCCGCGCCGGACTCGTATACGCCGAAGCACCTCGCCGAGAGGATCCTCACTTCCAGGGCTGCGCTCGAAGGCGAGCGCAAGCAAGTGACGGTGCTGTTTGCCGATCTCAAGGGCTCGATGGAGCTGCTCGCCGACCGCGATCCCGAGGAGGCGCGCAAGATCCTCGATCCCGTGCTCGAGCGGATGATGGAAGCCGTGCACCGCTACGAGGGCACCGTCAATCAGGTCATGGGCGACGGCATCATGGCGCTCTTCGGCGCGCCCCTCGCTCACGAGGACCACGCGGTCCGCGCGTGCTACGCGGCGCTGCGGATGCAGGAGGCGGTCGCGCGATATGCGGAGGGCGTACGGACCGAGCACGGCGTCAGGATCCGCATTCGCGTGGGCCTCAATTCGGGCGAGGTCGTCGTGCGTGCGATCGGCTCCGACCTGCACATGGACTACACCGCGGTCGGCCAGACTACCCACCTCGCCGCGCGCATGGAGCAGCTCGCCGATCCTGGCACGACGCTCCTGACCGCGGAGACCCTGGCGCTCGCCGAGGGCTTCGTGCAGGTGACCTCGCTCGGGCCCATGGCCGTGAAGGGCCTGCCCGGCCCCGTCGAGGTCTACGAGCTCGCCGGGATCAGCGCCGTGCGCTCGCGGCTCCAGGCCGCCGCCGCGCGCGGGCTCTCGCCCTTTGTGGGTCGCGACACCGAGATCGAGCAGCTCCGCCGCGCGGTCGACCAGGCCCGGCAAGGACGCGGTCAGGTGGTTGCGATCGTGGGCGAGCCGGGCGTGGGCAAGTCGCGCCTGACCTTCGAGCTGACCCACTCCCATCGCGTCGAGGGCTGGCTGGTCCTCGAGGCCGGCGCGTCATCCCACGGCAAGGCGACCAGTTACCTTCCTCTCAGCGACGTTACTGCGGAGCTACTTCAAGCTCGGAGAGCGCGACACCTACGAGGACATGCGCGCGAGGATCAGCGCGCGGCTCTCGACCCTCGGCGAGAGTCTCTGGCCGGCCGCGCCTGCCTTCGAGGCGCTCCTCGGGGTGCCCGTCGAGGACGCGCGGTGGCAAGGACTCGAACCTCGCCAGCTCCGCCAGCACACGCTCGAAGCCCTCAGGCACCTGATCCTCCGCGAGAGCCAGATCCAACCGCTGCTGCTGATCGTCGAGGACCTGCACTGGATCGATGCCGAGACCCAGGCGTGGCTCGATGGCCTGGTTGATGGGCTACCTGCCGCCCAGATCCTGGTTGTCGCCACCTACCGGCCGGAGTACCAGCACTCCTGGGGCAGCCGCACCTACTACACGCAGCTCCGCGTAGACCCGCTACCACGCGACGGGGCCGAGGAGCTCCTGCAGGCAATTCTGGGCACCGACGCCGGGCTGGCCTCGCTGCGGACCCTGCTCATCCAGCGAACGGATGGCAACCCGTTCTTTCTGGAGGAGAGCGTGCGGACCCTCGTGGAGACGAAGGCCCTGGTGGGCGAGCGCGGGGCCTATCGCCTCGTTCAGGCTATCGACCATGTTCAGGTTCCGGCCACGGTCCAGGCGATCCTGGCCTCCCGGATTGACCGGCTCCCAGCGGCGGAGAAGCAGTTGCTGCAGTCGGCCGCCGTCATCGGAAAGGACGTCCCGTTCATCTTGCTCCACGCCGATCGCCGATGACGCCGAGGAGGGCGTGCGCCGACAGCTGGCGCTTCTGCAATCCGCAGAGTTCCTGTACGAGACCCGCCTGTTTCCCGATTCGGAGTACACGTTCAAGCACGCGCTGACGCAGGAGGTGGCGTACGGCGGTCTCCTCACCGATCGCCGGCGCGCCATCCACGCGCGGATCGTCGAGGCGATCGAGCGACTCCAGGGCGACCGACTGGGGGAGCAGGTCGAGCGGCTCGCCCATCACGCCCTGCGCGCGGAGCTGTGGGAGAAGGCACTGCTCTACGGCAGACAGGCGGGAGCCAAGGCGATGGCGCGCTGGGCGCTGCGGGATGCCGGCACCCATCTCGAGCGAGCCCTCGCCGCGACCACACATCTCCCCAGAGCCCGCGAGGCCATCGAGCAGGCGATCGACGTCCGCCTCGATCTTCGCAACGCCATCTACCCGCTCGGCGAGGTCGAGCGGGCTATGGGGCTCATGCGCGAGGCAGAGTCGCTCGCCGAGCGGCTGGGCGACGAGGCGCGGATGGGAAAGATCTCCCTTACTCTCAGCGTCAGTCTCTGGATGATGGGCCATTCCGACGAGGCGCAGGACCCGGCCGACCGCGCCCTCGCCATCGCCGAGTCCACCGATGACGGCCTGCTGAGGCACCAGGCAAGAGCCCAACTGGCTCGCCTCCACCACGACCGGGGCGACTATCGGCAGGCAGCCGCCGCGTTCCGCGAATCCCTGAGTGCCCTCGAGGCCGCCGGGAACTCCCCATTGGGCTCTCGGCCGTGACGCCCGCTGGTGGTGATCGAGCACGGCCTACCTGGCGTGGTCGCTCGCCGAACTCGGCGAGTTCGCGGAGGCAACGCGCCGGACGGAGGAGTCGCTGCGCCGGGCCGAAGCGCTCGAGAACCCGCTCGCGTCTGATCCAGGCGTGCATGGGCGTGGGGATGGTCCACCTCCGGCAGGGGAACGCCCCCGCCGCCATGCCTCCGCTGGAGCAAGGCCTGCAGGTCTGCTACAAGTTCGGGTTGACCGCGCTCAATTTCCACGGCATCGCGGCATCGCTCGGGGCGGCATACGCGCTCGCGAATCGGACCGCGGAGGCCATTCCCCTGCTGCGCAAGGTGGCGGACCAGTCCGCTTCGATGAAGCTGGTCTCTGACCATCTCCTCGGAGCGATTCCGCTTGCGGAGGTATGGCTCTCGACAGGGCGAATTGAGGACGCGGCGCAGCTCGGGCGACAGGCGCTCGACCTGGCTCGCAAGCACAAGCAGCGCGGCCACGAGGTCTACGCCCTTCGTCTCCTCGGCGAGGTGGCCGCGCGCCGCGAGCCTGCCGACGTGCAAGAAGCCGAGGCCCACTACCGGAGCGCAATCGCGCTGGCTCACGAGCTCGGCATGCGCCCGCTCGTCGCCCATTGCCATCTCGGCCTCGGCAAGTCTGTACCGGCGCACCGGGCGAGCGGCAGGCAGGCGCAGGAGCACCTCGCGATCGCTGCGACGATGTATCGCGAGATGGAGATGCCGTATTGGCTGGAGCAGGCCGACTCAGAGAGGAAATCGGAATGATGGACCGGCGCGTGTTCATCACCAGCTTTGCCGTCGGCGCTCTCATGGCGGCGCGCTCAGTCGACGCGCAGCAGGCCAGGGGCAGTTACCGAATCGGATGGCTATCACCCGCCTCGGCCGCCGACGGCCTCCCGAACCTGGAGGCCCTTCGGGCTGGATTGCGCGAGCTTGGTTACGTCGAAGGCCAGAACATCGCCATCGAGCTCCGCTGGGCCAATGGGCGCACCGAGCGCCTCCCCCAGCTCGCCGCGGAGCTGGTGCGTCTCCCCGTGGATGTCTTCTGCACGGCGGGCTCACAGGCCTCCGCAGCGGCCAAGCAATCGACGTCCACGATCCCGATCGTGTTTGCGAACGTCGCCTTCCCCGATCAGACGGGCCTCGTCGCGAGCTACCCGCGCCCCGGGGGCAACATCACGGGAGTCGCGTTCATTGGCCCTGAATACGGGAAGCGGCTGGAGCTGCTCAAGCTGGCCTTTCCGAAGCTCGCGCGTGTCGCGCTGATCTACAACCCCGAGAACCGCGGGAGCGTCCTGGCCCTCGAAGAGACGCAACGGTGGGCAGCTCCCTTGGGCGTCACGCTCGAGCCTCACAAGTTCCGGGGTCCCGACGATTTCGAGCAAGTCTTCGGCGCGATCGCCGGGAAGCGGCCCGATGCGCTCATGACGACGGCCGATCCCCTCATCCACTCCTACCGCAAACGGATCGTCGACTTTGCCGCCAAGCATCGACTGCCCTCCATGTTTCCGGGCCGGGAGTTCGTGGACGCCGGCGGCCTCATGTTCTACGGCGGTAGCATCCGCGAGATGTACCGGCACGCCGCCGTGTACGTGGACAAGATCCTCAAGGGCGCCCGGCCGGGTGACCTCCCGGTAGACCAGCCGACGAAGTTCGACATGGTCATCAACCTCAAGACCGCCAAAGCGCTCGGGCTCACGATCCCGCAGTCGCTGCGGCTGCGGGCGGATCACGTGATCGAGTGACTGTGATCGATGCGGGGCGCCCCGGCGCAGGCCGCGCCATCACATGACACCCACCCGGAGGACCTCCTCATGAGCATCGGACGGGCGACCAAGATCGCGGCGGGTATCCTGTTCATCCTGGCAGTGGTTGGCGTCAATTCACCGGTGTTGCTGACGCCGCTTGGCCTGGCGGTGTGGGTCCTCGGCGAGGCCGTGTGATCACCTGGCCGAGTCGGTACGGTGCCGACTTGCTGGTCGTCGCGAGGTCAGACCAGATCGGGGCTCTGGAGTCGAAAGGCGACGATTAGACGGAGGGCGCCGAGCAGGAGACCGAAGGCGGCGAGCAGCGCGGCCAGCGTGATCAGATCCTGGGGCGGCCGGGCGAGGATCAATACCCCGAACGCCACCGCGACCACGGCGATCGCGGCGAGAAACGGTCGGCCCTTGTGCCCGCGGCCGAGGCAGAGCGCCTCGACGGCCTGTAACAGTCCGGTAATGATTGCCCACCATGCAAAGATGGCCAGCGGGCCCGGCCTCTGCCCGGGGGGGCGGAGCACAACCGCGAGCCCGGCGGCGACTCCGGTCAGGCCCTTGCAGGCGAGCAACCGCCATCGGCCGCCGCGGAAGAGCCCCCACGCGGCGGCCGCGAGTGCCACGAGGCCGTCCAGCAGCGCGAAACCCGTGAAGAACGTGGCCATCATGGCCGCGGTGATACGAGGCAGCCAGAACGCGAAGAATAGCATCGCGCCTTCAGACAAGCCGAACAGCAGGGCCAGCGCGGCTCGACCGGCCAGCGCCCACTGGACGGGATAGGCTGTCGTCGAACGTGGGTTTGGCACGGCAGGTCTTGTCACCGCGCGACTTCACCACGGCGCCGATCCGGCTGCCATAGGACCATGGTCCTATGGCAGCCGGCCCCGGAAGTTCCGAGAATCCAACGTCGAGTATCCGAGGGACAGTCGTACTGGAAAGGAGCTCCCATGCGGTTTGCCTCACGCCACGTGACGGCGGCGACGAGCGCCACGCTGTTTCTGACGATCGCGCTGCTGGCCGGGCCGGCGCTGGCCGCCGAGCCGGAGGGCACGCTGAAGAAGATCAAGCGGACCAACACCATCACGCTCGGCCATCGAGAGTCCTCGCGCCCGTTCTCGTTCGTGGGCGACGACGGCAAACCGGCCGGGTACTCGGTGGACCTCTGCACGAGCGTCGCGGCCAGCGTCGGCAAGGAGCTCGCACTGCCGAACCTCCAGGTCAAGTGGGTCAAGGTCACCGTGGAGAACCGGATGCAGGCGGTGACTGCCGGCACGATTGACCTCGAGTGCGGCTCGACGACGGCCTCCCTGTCGAGGCAGGAGCGGGTCGACTTCAGCAATTTGACCTTCGCCGACGGAGGCAGCCTGCTCGCCACGGACGCCTCGATGATCCGCGGTGTGTCCACGCTCGGGGGCAAACGCGTTGCGATCATCCCGGGCACCACCACGGAGAAGGGCCTCGCCGACGCGCTCAAGAAGCACACGGTGACCGCGACCATGGTCCCGGTGAAGGACCACGCCTCCGGAGTGGCGGCGCTGGACGACGGAACCGCCGACGCCTATGCCTCCGACCGGGTGATCCTCATCGGGGTGGGCCGGACGTCCAAGAATCCCGCGAAGCTCTCGCTCATCGACGAATACTTCACCTACGAGCCCTACGGCTTGATGCTCCGGCGGGGAGACTCGGCGTTCCGGCTCTCGGTGAACCGCACGCTCGCCTCGGTGTACCGCTCGGGCGAGATCGTGCCGATCTATCAGAAGTGGTTCGGGTCCATGACCACCGCGGGCCCCATCCTTGGGGCCATGTACCTGCTCAACGGGCTTCCCGAGTAGGCGCGCTCCCGGTGGCTGACGCCGCACAAGCGAGAAGATGGATGAGCCGCGTGTCCATCACCGTCGCGCTCCGCTGATGCGTCTCTCAATGACTGCTCCGGGTTGGCGCCCGCTCGCGGTTCTGGGTGCGCTGTGCCTGGTCCTGGCCGCCTGCGCGGGGCCGGTGGGAACGCACCGGGCCGATCCCAAGGTCGTCCTGCGCGATCTTGCCCGCAGCGCCACCACCACGGGCGAGCCGAGCTGGCCGACGCGCAACGTGCTCCTCGAGCAAGGTCTCCTCGATGAGTTCACGGAGCGTCCGGAGGAGGCCCTTGCCGGGCTGCACAAGACGATGGTCGCGAGCGGAGGCGATCCGGATCTCCTCTTCGCGCTGGCCGAGCTGTCCTTCCTGCACGGGCAGACGGCCGCCAAGCCCGGTTACCGCATGGCCGCCGCCATCTATGCGTACGCGTTCCTGTTTCCGGAGGGGAACGGGAGCCCGCCGGGGCGCTTCGACCCTCGGCTGCGCCTCGCCGCGGATCTGTACAACTGGGCGCTGATGGCGGCGTTCGCCTCGGAGGACGGGTCGGAAGTCGTCCCGCGCGGCGGCACGTTCGAGCTGCCCTTCGGCAAGATCGAGGTGGCTTTCGATCCGGCGTCCCTGCGTGCCGGGGACCGCGAGCTGCATCGCTTCATCCCCATCGCAGAGCTGGAGATGTACGGCCTCGCGATGCGGTACCGCTGGCCGGGCCTCGGGGCGCCCCTGGCCGCCTCCACCCGGCCCATCGACGCCTCGAAGCCCGGGCGGGACATGGTGGGGCCGCGGCTGAAAGTGCCGGTGACGGCCCTCCTCCGGATCCTCGACGCCCGCCATGCCCTCGTGAAGGGAGAGCCGCTCGCGGGCCGTCTCGAGCTCCATCTGGCCTGGGACGGGGAATCGGTCGCGATCGCGGGGGAGGAGGTGCCGCTGGAGAGCGAACCGTCGGCGGCGCTCGCGCTCACGTTCACCGGCGTGCCGGTCATGGAAGTCGAGATGTTCGGGTTCCTGGGCCGGCTCTCGGGCCTCATGCGCGATCGGCCCCCGCTCGTCTCCACGACGCCCTACCGGCCCGGGCTCATCCCGGTGGTCTTCGTGCACGGCACCGCGTCAAGCATCGTCCGCTGGGCGGAGATGTTCAACCGTCTCCAGGCCGATCCGGAGATCCGCAAGCGGTATCAGTTCTGGTTCTTCCAGTACGACTCCGGCAACCCGATCGCGCTGTCTGCCCTCCGGCTGCGGGAAGCACTGGCGGCGGCACTGGCGCGGCTCGATCCCGAGGGCAAGGACCCGGCCCTGCGTCGGATGGTGCTGATCGGGCACAGCCAGGGAGGGCTACTCGTCAAGATGCAGAGCATCAGCAGCGGCGATCGGCTCTGGAGCGCGGCGAGCAAGACGCCGCTCGATGAGATGGGGTTCTCCGACCAGACGCGTGACCTGCTCCGGCGCGGGCTGTTCGTCGAGCCGCTGCCCGAAGTCTCTCGCGTGGTGTTCATCTGCACGCCGCATCGTGGCAGCTTCGTGGCCGGACGCAACATCATCGCCAACACTGTCAGAAAGTTGGTGAGCTTACCCTTTGCCCTCACCGGGGTGGCCGCGGATCTGGCCCGCAATCCAGGGACCAGATCGCTGGTAGTGCCGTCGGCGGTCGACAACATGTCGCCCCGGCACCACTTCATCCAGGCCCTGCAGGAGATTCCGGTCACGTCGTCGGTCACCGTCAACTCCATTGTCGCAGTCGAGGGGGACGGCCCAGTCGAGGAAGGCGACGACGGGGTGGTGAAGTACTCGAGCGCCCACATCACGCCGGTGGAGTCGGAGCTGGTCGTGAAGTCTAATCACTCCACGCAGGGGAATCCCCACACCATCGAGGAGGTGCGGCGTATTCTCCGGCTCCACGCGGGTCTGAAGCCGGGTTCCCTGCTCAAGACTAGATGACATTCCGAAGAGGAGGAATCGAGATGGCCGAGATACGATCCGTGATGGTGAAGGGATGGGTAGTGACCGGCACACTGCTGCTCGCTACCAGTAGCGCGTGGGGACAGCAGGTTTTCATCTACCCGCAGAAGGGACAGAGTGCGCAGCAGCAGGCGCAGGACACGGGCGAGTGTCAGGCGTGGGCGACACAGCAGACCGGTGGCCCCATGGCCGCCGCGCCCCAGTACGCGGCGCCGCCACCCACTGCCAGCCCGATGCGCGGCGCGGCGCGCGGCGCGGCGGTCGGCGCGGTCGGCGGTGCGATCGGAGGCGACGCGGGCAAGGGCGCGGCCATCGGCGCCGCGACCGGGGCCATGGTGGGCGGCATGCGGCGGCGGGACCAGATGCGGCAGCAGGAGGCGGTGCAGGCCCAGAACGAGCAAGCGCAGGCCGCGCAGAGCGAGAACTACAAGCGCGCCCTGGCCACGTGCCTCGGCGCGAAGGGCTATTCGGTGAACTAGCCATGAGGAGATCGCGGATGAACCGACTTCAGGTGGCAAGTCTGCGCTTCGCGCTGGGCTGCGTGGTCCTGGCGTATCCGGCCGGGCCGGCATCGGCGGCGGGCAAGTACGATGGCTCGAAGCCCATGCTGTGTGCGATCACCTCGACGACCGAGTGCACCGCGGACGGCAAGTGCGAGCGCAGCGCCCCGCAGGCCGGCAACAATCTGCCGACCTTCGTGCGGGTGGACGTGAAAGGGAAGCTTCTCACCGACAACGACGGGAGCGGGCGGAAGACCGAGATCAAGGTCGTGAACGTCCTCGACGGCCAGCTCATGCTGCAGGGAGACGAGAACGGCAAGGCGTGGAGCATCGTTATCGCTTCGGAGAGTGGAGCGTTCGGCAGCTCGGTCGTGGAGGATGACGGCCTGTTCGCTATGTTCGGCAACTGCACGCTGCCGTAGGTGCGCCGCGCTCGGCCGCATCCACCATGGACGTCTCGACCGCGAGCGTGTCGTCTGCTCGCGGCTCGGATCGTGCTCCTGGTGGGCGCGATGGGCCTCGCCGGGTGCTCGAGCTTCGGCGCGGTGACCCTCGACCGGGACCGGCTCGACTACACGGCGGCGGTGGCCAATTCCTGGAAGCAGCAGACGTTGCTGAACATCGTCAAGCTGCGCTATGCCGACACCCCGATCTTCGTGGACGTGGGGCAGATTGTCAGCAGCTACCAGCTGCAGACCTCGTTCTCGGCGGCCGGGAGCATCTTCAACTCCAGCACAATTGTCCCCGGGGTCCCCAACAGTAGCGTCGGCCTGGGCGCCCAGGGTCAGTACACCGACCGCCCCACGGTCACCTACGTGCCGCTCACCGGGTCCGGCTTCATCCGAACCCTGATGACGCCGATTCCCCCGATCCGCCTGATGGAGCTGATCGAGGCCGGCTACCGGGCGGACGTCTTGCTCCCGGTCGCGGTTCAGAGCGTGAACGGGCTCTCGAACGGCCGGGCGGGCGGACGAGGGAAGCTCCCGGACGCGGAGTTCGTGCAGATGGTCCGGGCCTTCTGGCGCGTCCAGGAATCCGGGGCGATCGGGTTCCGCGTCGAGGTGGACAAGGAGACGAAGCGCGAAGGGCTCCTCATGGCGTTCCCCCGGAAGACGATCCCGCCGGAGGTGCAGGCCGATCGAGCTACTATTCGGAAGCTCCTCGGCTTGAATCCCGACAAGACGGAGGTCCGGATCGTGTACGGGCAGGGCACCGACCGCGACGACGTGATCGCGATCCAGACCCGCTCGGGGATGCAGATCCTTCTCGAGCTCTCCGCCACGGTGAGCGTCCCAGAGGAACATGCGCGCGACGGCCGCGCCTTTCCGGCGCCTCCGTCGCCGGCGGCCGGCCAAGACACCATGCCGCCCCTGCTGCGCATCGTCAGCGGTTCGCTCCGTCCCGACGATGCCTTCGCCGCGGTTCGGTACGGGGATTCCTGGTACTGGATCGAGAACCGCGATCTCAGGTCCAAGGGCGTCTTCACGTTCCTCCTGATCCTGATGACGCTGGCCGATACCGGCGAGAAAGCCGCGGCGCCGGTACTCACCATCCCGGCCAACTGATTCAGCGTGGTGCTTACCATGCGCGGGCCCTGGGTCGTCGGTGTGCTCGACTCAGCGCGAGGTCTCGGCTTCGAGCCGCTGCACGAGATGAGGTGGCGTAGCTCAGAGTTCGTTGGCTCGAGGTCGGCGCGAGCCGCCGCGCGTAGACCAGCTCCTGCGGGCGACACTCATCGGTCTTTCCTCGCGGCGTTTGGGGTGGCCGGCGCGTCGAGCTTCGGGTCCTGCCAGCCGCCCGCAGGGGAAACCGTCTGGTCGGCCTCCTTCGGACCCCAGCTACCCGGCTCGTACTCGTACACCGGCGTGTCGGCCTTCAGCACCGGGTCGACGATTCGCCACGCCTCCTCCACGTAGTCCTCCCGCGCAAACAGGGTGGCGTCTCCCGCCATGGCGTCCCCGAGCACCCGCTCGTAGGCGTCCATCTCGTCCGCGCTGGGGTGGCGGCTCCCCAGTATCTCGACGGATTCCCCGACCGTCTCCTGGCCAAGCGCCGGGACGTTCATGCCGAAGGCAACCGTGATGTCCGGACTGATTCGAAGCCGCACGTAGTTCGGCTTGAGATCGAAGCTCTGGTACATCGTCGGAGGCTGGCGCAGCCGGACGACGATTTCCGCGCACGTCACCGGGAGGGATTTCCCGGCTCGGATGTAGAAGGGGACGCCCTTCCAGCGCCACGAATCGATCTCCAGCCGCAGCGCGGCAAAGGTTTCCACCCGGGAGTCCGGCGCCACCCCGGCCTCCTGTCGGTAACCGCGGAACTGCCCGCGCACGAGGCTCTCGGGACCGAGCGGCCGCATCGCCTTGAGGACCTTGACCTTCTCGTCCCGCATCGACTCGCTGTCCGTCCGGACCGGCGGCTCCATCGCCAGGTTGGTCAGGACCTGGAAGAGATGGTTCTGGATGACGTCGCGGATGGTGCCGGTGGCATCGTAGAAGCCGCCGCGGCCCTGGACGCCGAAGTTCTCGGCCATGGTGATCTGCACGCTCTCGACGTGATGGCGGTTCCAGAACGGCTCCAGGAACGCGTTGGCGAAGCGAAAGAAGATCATGTTGTGGACCTGTCGCTTGCCCAGGTAGTGGTCGATGCGGAAGATCGACTTCTCGTCGAAGGTGCTGAACAGGATCCGGTTCAGCGCCTGAGCCGAGGGGAGGTCGGTCCCGAAGGGCTTCTCCACGATGACGCGGGCGGCCTTGGCGCAGCCCGACGCGGCGAGCTGCTCCACGACCAGCCCGAACAGCGTGGGGGGAATGGCGAGGTAGTGCGCCGGGCGCTGGGCCGAGCCGAGCTGCCCGCGAATGGCCGCGAACGTCGCCGGATCCCGGTAGTCGCCGTCCACGTACCGCAGCCGGGCGGCGAGATTGGCGAACGCGGCCGGATCGAGTCCTCCGTGTTTCTCGAGGCTGTCCTTCGCCCGGGCCTTGAGCTGCTCGAGGCTCCAGCCCGCGTTGGCCACGCCGATGACCGGCACGGTGAGGTGGCCGCGCTTCGCCATGGCCTGGAGCGACGGGAAGATCTTCTTGTAGGCCAGATCGCCGGTGATACCGAAGAAGACGAGGGCGTCGGACTCGGACGGGCTCAGCGCAGGCTCCTTCCGGCGGGCGCGCTACTTGCCGCCCGGCTTCTCGAGGTGTCCGCCGAACTCGTACCGCATGGCGGAAAGTAGCTTGCCGGCGAAATCCGCCTCCCCGCGCGAGCTGAATCGCTCGTACAGGGCGGCGGACAGGACGTGCGCCGGGACGGCCTCGTCGATGGCGGCCTTGATCGTCCACCGTCCCTCGCCCGAGTCGGAAACCCGGCCCCCGAACCGCGAGAGGGTAGGTTCCTTGAGCAGGGCGGCCGCCGTGAGGTCCAGCAGCCACGAAGCGATGACGCTGCCGCGCCGCCACACCTCCGCGATGTCGGGCAGATCGAAGTCGTACTGGTAGTGCTCGGGGTCGCGCAAGGGCGTCGTCTCGGCGTCGCTGGCATGCTCCCGCTTGCCGACATTGGCCGCGCGCAGGATACCCATTCCCTCGGCATAGGCGGCCATGAGTCCGTACTCGATGCCGTTGTGCACCATCTTGACGAAGTGGCCGGCGCCGTTCGGTCCGCAGTGGAGATATCCCTGCTCGGCGGTGCCCTTGATGTTTTCGCGCCCTGGGGTGCGCTCGACGTCGGTGGCGCCGGGCGCCAGGCGAGCGAAGATCGGATCGAGGTGCTTGACCACCGCCTCGTCGCCCCCGATCATCATGCAGTACCCTCGCGTGAGCCCCCAGATTCCACCGCTGGTCCCCACGTCCACGTAGTGGATGCCTTTCGATGTGAGCTCTTTTGCGCGCCGGATGTCCTCGACGTAGTACGAATTGCCGCCGTCGATGAGGATGTCGCCCGGCTCGAGATGGGGCACCACGGCGGCGATGGTGCTGTCCACGACGGCCGCCGGGACCATCAACCAGACCGCTCGCGGCTTGTCCAGCTTCTTCACGAAGTCGGCGGGCGAGGCCGCCCCGACGGCTTTCTCCTGGGTCAGCTCCTTCACCGCGTTCGGGGACATGTCGAAGACCACGCACTGATGGCCGCCCGTGAGGAGCCGCCGCACCATGTTGGCGCCCATGCGGCCGAGTCCGATCATTCCGAGTTGCACGGATGATTCCTTGGCAGAGCTTCAGGTGTCTTTCCGGGGAGAGCGCCGGCTCGGCTTGACGGACATCTTGCCGTTGTCCGTCGCCTCCCATAGGCGGAAGCCTCCCCGGAACGCGTTGGCGTTGACGCCGGCACGACAGAGGGGCGGCAGCGTCTTCAGCTTCTTGACGTTGCCTCCTCCGAGCACCACGGAGTCTGGCTGAAGGGCCGCAACCAGACGGGCGACGGCGTCCTCGACCGCGGTCCGCCACTTCTTCTTCCCCCTCTGCTCCAGCCCGCGTATTCCCAGGTAATCCTCGAAGGTGCCCTTCCGGTAGGGCAGGTGACCGAGCTCCATCGGCAGGACGACGCCGTCGGCGATCAGGGTCGAGCCGAGCCCGGTTCCGAGTCCCAGGAACAGCATCCGCCCGCCCTCGTAGCTTCCGAGCGCCTGCATCGCCGCGTCGTTGATGATCTTCACGGGCCGTCCGAAGGCGGCTCGATAGTTGAACGCGACCCATCCCCTGCCGAGATTGTGAGGCTCCGAGGCGGGCCGGCCATCGCGCACCGGCCCCGGGTAGCCGATCGACACCGCGTCGTACGTCCATCCCTGGCCGACCTGCTTCACTCCGGCGGCCATCAGCCGGGGAGTCATTCCCGGGCCGGAAGGGAACTTGCGTGGCTCGCGCTGCCCGCTCGCGAGCATCTTGACGTTCGTCCCTCCGATGTCGACCACCAGGATCTTCACGGCGCTTTGCGCGCGGTCCCCAGATCCGCGCTCTTCGAATCGAGGACCGTCATGAGCTCGTGCCAGGACTTCACGAAGGACTTGGCCCCTTCGTCCTGGAGCTGGGCGGCGAGGGCGTCGACATCGACGCCGGCCCGGGCGAACTGCGCGATCACCTCTTCACAGTCACCCCCGTCCGCCGGCAGGATCTCGCTGAGCTGGCTGTGGTCGGCGAGCGCCTTCAAGGTGCCCTCGGGCATCGTGTTCACCGTGAACGGGGCGGCCAATGCCTTGACGTAGAGCACGTCGGATGCCCGTGGGTCCTTGGTCCCCGTGCTGGCCCACAGGGGGCGTTGCGGGCGCGCGCCGGCGTTGTAGACCCGCCCCCAGCGGGGCGAGCCGAGCAGGGCGCGGGCCGCCTTGTAGGTGCGCTTCGCGATGGCGATGCCCAGCCGGTTGTGCAGCGCCTCCGGCACCTTGGCCGCGACGGCGGCGTCCCATCGGCTGACGAACACCGAGGCCACCGACCCGACCTCGGGCTTGAGCCCGGCGGCGATGCGTCGCTCGATGCCGCGCAGGAACGCTTCGGCGGCCGCCACGTACTGCTCGCGCGAGAACAGCAGCGTCACGTTGATCGGCACCCCGGCGAAGATCGCCTCCTCGATGGCGGGCAGGCCTTCCGGGGTGCCGGGGATCTTGATGAAGAGATTGGGGCGCCCCGCGCGGGCGTGCAGGTCCTTGGCCGCGGCGAGGGTGCTGGCCGTATCGTAGGCGAGCAGCGGCGAGACCTCGAGCGACACCCAGCCGTCCACGCCGTCCGTCCGGTCCCAGATCGGCCGGAACAGATCGGCGGCCTGGGTGAGATCCGCGAGCGCCAGCTCGAAGAACAGCGCCTCTCCGGTCTTGCCCTCCCGGAGCTTCTGGTGGATCGCGGCGTCGTAGGCCGTGCTGCTCTTGATGGCCTGGTTGAAGATCGTCGGGTTGGACGTGAGGCCGGTGACGGACAGCTCGTCGATGTACCGCTTGAGCGTGCCATTCTGCAGCATGTCACGCGTGATGTTGTCGAGCCACAGACTCTGGCCCAGCTCGTGAAGCATTTGAGTTGCCTTCACCGCGTCACCTCCAGATATTCCGGTGGGGACTGCTCCGCAATGGGATCAGTCGTAGGTGCGCCAAGACTCGGCGAATACCGGGTCCGATGTCCATAAGACCTTGGTCCTACCCCATCCAACCTCGACCACGTCAAGTTCCTCCTCACGGTTGAGATACTCGGCATGCGGGGTGTTGAGCGATGTGGTAATCGTACACGGGCGGGCGGCCGGCCGGCCCGGAGTCCAACCGATGAGACGCGGGATGTGGCCGAACGTGAAGACGAGGAAGACGGAGATGAGTGTGGCCTTCCTGGCGGCGGCACTCGCATGTCTCTGTCATGCCTGCGCCGGCCCGGGCGTCGTCCCTCCGGCCGTGAAGGCCGCAGAGGTCGCTTCGACCCGCGCGCTCCCGCCCACGGTCGAGGAATTGAGGAACGCCACGTATGCGGGGCTTGGCGAGCGTCTGGGCCCGGTCACCCTCGTCAACGGGCGCTGGATGGGCCCGCCGCCCGCGGTGGGTGCCGCGTCTCGGCCGAGCGTGGAGCTTGCCCACGACTTTCGCGTCGTGGGCGACCTCGACGGGGACGGCCTCGAGGAGGTGGTGGTCGTGCTCACGTACAGTTCCGGCGGGACCGGCGTCCTGTCGTTTCTCGCGGTGATGACGCGCGAGCACGGGGCCCTCCGCAACGTGGCGACGACCGGTCTCGGAGACCGTGTGCAGATTCGCTCAGGCCGAATCGAGAGCGGAAGACTGCTCGTGAGCGGGGTTCGCGCGGGAGAGAACGACGCGGCATGCTGCCCCGGCGAGCTCGTCGAATGGCAGTGGACCGTTCGCGACGGCAGGTTCACCGCGCTCGGCGCGGCAAGGACGGGCCACCTTTCCCTGGCGGCGCTGGCCGGGACCGTGTGGATCCTGCGCGCGTGGGATCTCACCGTGCCGGCCGAACCGGAGCCCCTCGTGACCCTCTCGTATGACGCAGGTCGCTTCACGGGCACGAGTGGCTGCAACCGCTACGTCGGCGCGGTCGAGGACAGGTCCGTACCCGGCGAGATGAAGGTGGGGCCGCTCGCCGGCACGCGGATGGCGTGCCCGGACCCGCAGTCGTCGGTCGAGGCGCGATTCCTCGATCAGCTCGGCGGGGCGCGGAGGTTCGGCTTCACGGTGGGCCGGCTCGCGATCTCGTACACGAAGGGCGATGGGTCCAGCGGCACGATGCTGTTCGATGCGGGCACTCCACCACCCAAAGGACCGTGATGGACTCGCTCACCTCAGAACACAACCTTGAGCAATTGCTTCAGAAGCTCCTCCAGCGACACCATGGTGAGGAGGAGCGGCACCACCGGCAGGAGGGTGATCACCGCGAGCTGGAGCACCACGTCCCTCGTGAATGGCACCGGGCGCATGCTCCGGACGAGCTCGAAGCTATTACCCAGGTCGGCAAGGGACTGGATGTCGGCACTCCCCACCAGCGGCTCGTCGGCCGGCGCGCCCCCGCGAAGCCACTTGTCGTCGAACTCCCGCACGTAGCGCTGGGCCAGGGTGCCGTACTCGCGCAGGCCGACGCGCCTCGCCAGTGCGAGATGCGGCATGAAGAGCAGGAGCGGCCCCAGCAGGATGAGCAGGAGGAACGCGACGACCACGACCAGCTCGGCCTTGAAGTCCGGCAGCTTCGCGGCCTGAAAGAAGATCTGACTGGCGATCAGCCCGGCCAGCATAACCCCATGGGCCAGGAGCACGGGCGCAAACGCGACCACGGTACCGGACAGGAAGCCGAGACCACCGGCGCGATCCGGATGCGTGGGCACCAGGCTGAGATCGCACCGCGTGACCTGCCAGAGGAACCGTACCCACACGAACAGCCGGAAGTACCAGCGGAGGAGGATGAACTGAAACAGCGGGAGGCTCACGTAGACGAACCACCAGCCGGCCGCGGAAAGCTGCCGGCCGCTCCCCGTCGGCATCGCGTACCACGTCGGCACACTCAGGGCGTACCGAGGCCAGATGTAGAGGACGCCGACGAGATACACGAAGGCGATCAGCAGCACTTCCGCGGCGACCGAGTTTCGGAGGCGCACCGCCGAGGCCATGGCGGCGTCGAACCTCGCCCGAGACCTCTCGGGAATCAGGCCGCGCTCCAGGAACTGCCGCGCCACCGGGCGCATCCGCTGATGCACCACCAGCTCCGCCACGATGAGCAGGGGCAGCGCAAGCAGGAGCCGGACGTGCACCTCGATGTCCACCAGGAACGGCACCGTGACCGCGTCGCCCCATGCGCGCCCGCCCAGGATCGAGAGGATGAACAGGGGGAGCCAGGCGAAGAGCGAGATCACGACGACCCGGCGGACCAGCAGCTCCAGCGCGTTCCCGGACAGATGGGCGCGCGCGATAAGCTGGAACAGCGGGCCGCCCAGGACCAGCGAGAAGTCATACGGGTCCGCTGGCGGCTTCACGTTCACCGAGGGCGTACGACTCACCTCTGCCATGTAACTGAACCCGTCCTCACGACAGAGGCTTTCATGTGTGTGTCCTCCTGGCCTTCAATTCCCCGGAATCGGCACCATGGGCGGCTGTGTCATCGGCTCCTGGCACGAGGGTGACGGCCGAATATGGACATGCCACGGCGAGGGGGCGAACGACCCGCCGCGCCGCCGGAAGGTATCGCGCGGATGCGGCCCTGTCAAGCGACCTCTGACGGCATCGCCGGCCACTTGACCGGGACGTTTCGCTCAGCCGTCCCGCCGGGACTGCAGTTCCATTGACACGAGGCGAGCCAGCATGATCGCGAGATAAAGCTGTCCGGTCAGCGCCTCCAGCACCGCGAGCGCGCGCGCGAGGGGATGCACGGGCATGATGTCCCCGTAGCCCATCGTCGTCAGCGTCACGAAGCTGTAGTACATCCACGGCAGCGAGCCCCTGGCCTCGACTGCTCCCGTGAACGCTCCCGGATGCCAGAGCACTACCAGCTCGTACGCATGCGCCCAGGTGAAGCCGAGCAGCAGGTAGACCGCGATCGCCCCCTCGATGCGGCGGGTCGTGATGGGCCCGCTGCGGAGGACCAGCGCCAGGACCACGTAGCAGAGGGCGACGAGGGTCCCGAGCGTGAAGATCTCGCGCCAGACCGCGAGATCGGCCGTGGGGAAGAGCCAGCTCCCCCAGCGCACCAACAATGCGGCGACCGTGATCACGGACACGACCAGCACGGCCCGGGGCCTGTCGGTCACCGCCGCCGCGCCCGACACCAGCATCAGGGAGACGAGGGCATCGCCGAGCAGCCTGCCCGGTAGCCCGACCGGCCCGAGCGCGGGCACGACGATCATGGCGACCAGCGCCGCGAGGAAGATCGACAGGCCTCGATCGTCCCTCCAGAAACGGGATGGCGCCGGCCGCATCTCTCGCGTCATCGTCGCCGCTCCTCACGGGGGCGGAGGCCGTGCGGCGCGGGGCGCGGCCCCGCCTTCGCATGGAGCGCAACTACCGGTTGGCCCCTTCTTTGTCCCACCACTTGGAGAGGCTCGCCGCCTTGGGCTCGATCGGGTGTCCGGCGTAGTGCGACACGTCGTTGAACCCGGGTCGTCGCCATGTGATCTCCCGGGGCGGATCCTTCACTGCACCTTGGGCGGCAACAGGTAGAGCGTCATGGCGAAGATCGCATACACGAACAGCACCAGGACCCCGACGAACCACGCCGCGCGCCCGGTGTTGGTGACGAGCGCGGCGGTCATGGTGGCGATCAACACCATGACCACCGCACCCGGCCAGAATTGCAGATCCATCGGCTGCGGCCCGATGACGTAGCTCACCAGCACCAGCACCGGTGCGACGAAGAGCGCGATCTGCGCTGCGCTGCCGAGCGCAATGCCCACGCTCAAGTCCAGCCGGTTCTTGCGCGCGCCCGAAAACGCCGACGCCATCTCGGCGGCGCCGCCGACCAGCGCCACGACGATGAACCCGACGAAAGCCTGCGACATCCCCAGATCCATCGCCGCCTTCTGCACCGACTCGACAAAAATTTCGCTCACCAGCGCCACCAGCACCGTGACTCCGGCCAGCGCGGTAAGGGCCACGCCCATGGGCCACGGAGTTTCCCCGGATTCTCCAGAATCCGCGCTGGCAAACAGCTCGCGGTGCGTCTTGAGCGAGAACAGCAAGCCCAGTCCGTACCCCACCATCAGCACGACTGACAACCCCACGCTCAATTGCTGGGTGAAGGTGCCCGCCGGCGCCGAGTCGGCCTGGCTCAAGGCCGACGGAATCAGCAGCGCGATGGTCGCCAGAAACAGCAGGCCCGCCTGAAACCGCGCGTTGACCCGGTTATATTCCTGCGTGTGATACTTGAGCCCGCCGAGCAGGAACGAGGCGCCCAGCATGAACAGCGTGTTGGTCACGATGGCGCCGGCGATGGACGCTTTCACCAGCATGTATTGCCCGGCGCGCAAGGCGGTGAGCGCGATGACCAGCTCCGTCAGGTTCCCCAGCGTGGCATTGAGCAGGCCGCCCACCGCATCGCCCGTCTTGGCCGCCACGGATTCGGTGGCGTGGCTCAACAGCGCCGCCAGCGGCACGATGGCGAATACTGAAAGCGCGAACAATAACGTGTGCGATTCAGGCCTGAGCGTGTGACACACGAAAACCGCGGGAACGAACACCAGCAACCACAGCAGTGGGTTGTGACGGATTTCCTTGAGCAAGAGGTTCATGTGGGCCGCATGGCTACAGCAGCCCGGCGCGGAGGGCGGCGCAGCGGTCGGCGCGCCATGTTGCCGCCCATCCGTCCCAGACCCACCATCCCGATCTGCATGGTCACTCCTCGTAGTGCGCGCGGCGTCTAGCCGAGCGCGGTGATGAGGGTCCGCTCGAGGGCCGCGAGCCCGGCGGTGACGTCGGAGCCGAGGTGCACGCGCAGCGCGCGCCGGCCGCGCTCCGCCAGCACCTCGAAGTCGCCCCGCGCCTGCGCCGCCTTGACCACGCCGAAGGTGTAGGTCTGCCCGGGCACGGGCAGGTCGGCGGCGTCGTCAGCGGTGATCTGCAGGAAGACGCCGGAGTTCGGCCCGCCCTTGTAGGCCTGCCCGGTGGAGTGCAGGAAGCGCGGGCCGAAGCCCACGCAGGTGGCGACCCGGGCGCGGTCGCGCACCGCGGCGCGCATGCGCTGCAGCGAGGACTCGTGTGCCGCGCTCATCTCGACGTAGGCCAGGAAGGCGGCATAGTCGCCTGCTCCCAGCCGCCCGAAGTGGGCGCGCAGCGCCGCGGTGAGGTCCCGCGCGCCGCCCATGGCGCCGGTGAGGGCCGCCGCATTGCGGGCGTCGGTGTACAGCCGGACTCCGCCAGCCTCCAGGAAGGGCGCCTCGACGGGTAGCGCGCCCGTCCGCTCGACTTCGTCGGTGAGCCGCCGGGTGGCGATCTTGCTCGCCTCGACGTCGGGCTGGTCGAACGGGTGGATGCCGATGACCGCGCCCGCCACCGCGGTGGCGACCTCCCAGCGGAAGAGCTCCTGCGCCAGGTCGTAGGTCTCGGGCACGGCTGATCCGGACCACCGGCTGGCCGGCCCGTTCCAGAGCGGCCACCGCCTGCTCCTGGGCCGGGTCGGGCGCGGACTCCAGCTTGACGTAGACGAAGAGCCGGTCCGCGCCGTAGACCTCCGGCGGCCCCAGCGGCTCGCGGTCCACGGGGATCAGCCCGTGGCCCTCCTTGCCGGTGGATTCCGCCAGGAGCTGCTCCAGCCACGCCCCGAGGTCGTGGATGGCGGGCGAGGTCACCAGCGTGACCTTGTCGCGTCCGCGCTTGGCGAGCACGCCCATCACCACGCCGAGGCCCAGGCCCGGGTTGCGCTCCGCGGGCATCGCCGCCGAGCAGGCGGTGGCCATGTCCGCGGCGCGGCCCAGGAGGCGTGCCACGTCGAGGCCCATCGCCGCCGCCGGCACCACGCCGAAGTCGGAGAGCGCCGAGTAGCGCCCGCCGATGCTGGGATCGCCATGGAAGATCCGGCGGAAGGCGTCCGCCTTGGCCACCTGCTCCATCTTGGAGCCGGGGTCGGTGATGGCGATGAACCGGCGCCCCACCTCGGCCGGGCCCACCGCGGCGCGCATCCGGTCGAAGAAGTACTGCTTGAAGATGTTGGGCTCCAGCGTCGAGCCGGACTTGCTCGACACGATGACGAGCGTACGGGCCAGGTCGAGGGAGCGCTCGAGGTTCCGGATCTGGGCGGGATCGGTGGAGTCGAGGATGCGCAGCGCCGGGAAGCCCGACTGCCGGCCGAAGGTCAGCGCCAGCACCTCGGGGCACAGGCTCGAGCCACCCATGCCGAGGAGCAATAGATGCTCGAAGCCGCCCGCCTTCACGTCGGTCGCCAGCTGCCGCAGGCGATCGACTCCCGCGAGCTGCCGGTCGACGATGTCGAGCCAGCCCAGCCAGCGCGCCTCGTCCCCGCCCGTCCAGAGGCTGGCGTCGCGCTGCCAGAGCCGGTGGATCTTGCTGCCCGCGGGGCCCGGCGCCCCCCAGGCCGCGATCTCCTCGCTCACCGCGGAGTCGAGCTCCGCGGGCAGGCGCCAGCTCTGCGCGTTCACGGCTCCGGAGAACTCGGCGCCGATGTCGACGCGCATGGCTCAGGCCGTCCCGGCGAGGGTCTGCCGGGCCGCACTCACCACGGCGTCCACGGTGAAGCCGAACTTGCCCTGCAGCTCCTTGAGGGGCGCGGAGGCGCCGAAGGTGTCCATGCCGATGGCGCGGGGCGCGTAGCGCGCCCAGCCGAAGGTCGAGGCCTGCTCCACGGCCACGCGGGCGGTCACCTTCGGGGGCAGCACCGCGTCGCGGTACGCCTGGTCCTGGTGCTCGAACAGCTCCCAGGACGGCATGCTGACCACCCGCGAGCGGACGCCGTCTGCGGTCAGCCGCTCGTGCGCCGCCACGCAGAGCCCCACCTCGCTGCCGGAGCCGAGCAGCAGCACTTCGGGCGAGCCGCCCGCCGCCTCGGCCAGCACGTAGGCGCCACGCCGCAGCCCCGCGGGATCGCCGTAGCGCGTCCGGTCCAGGGTGGGCATGGCCTGGCGCGACAGGATCAGGCACACCGGCTCGTGCCGGAGGCCGGCGATGAGGCGCCAGGCTTCCACGACCTCGTTGGCGTCGCCGGGGCGGAGCGTGATGAGGCCGGGGATGGCCCGCAGCGACGCGAGCTGCTCGACGGGCTGGTGCGTCGGGCCGTCCTCGCCCACGCCGATGGAGTCATGGGTGAAGACGTAGATCACGGGCAGCTCCATGAGCGCGCTCAGCCGGATCTGCGGCCGCATGTAGTCGCTGAAGATGAGGAAGCCCGAGCCGTAGGGCCGCACCTTGGACAGCGACAGCCCGTTGAGGATTGCGCCCATGGCGTGCTCGCGCACGCCGAAATGGAGGTTGCGCCCGGCCTGCGCCGCCGTGAAGTCGCCCGCTCCCTCGAAGGTCAGGCGCGTCTTGGTCGACGGCGCGAGGTCGGCGGAGCCGCCGATCAGCCAGGGCACCTGCTGGGCCAGCGCGTTGAGCACCTTGCTGGAGGCGTCGCGGCCGGCCACGCCCTTGGGATCGGCGGGGAAGGGCGCCAGGTCCCGGTCCCAGCCCGTGGGCAGCTCCCGGTGCTGCATGCGGTAGAGGTGGTCGGCCAGCACGGGATGGGCCTCGCGGTACTTCTCGAACAGCGCCATCCAGCTCTGCCGCGCCTCGCCGCCGCGGCGACCGAGGTGGGCCGCGAAGTGCGCGGGCACGTCGTCGGGGACGAGGAACCTCGCCTCCTCGGGCCAGCCGTAGATGCGCTTGGTGAGCCGGATCTCCTCCTCGCCCAGCGGCTCGCCGTGGGCGCCGTGGGTGTCCTGCTTGTTGGGCGAGCCCCAGGCGATGTGGCTGTCGACGATGATCAGGGTCGGCCGCTCGCGCTCCGTCCTGAACGTGCCGAAGGCGCGCCCGAGCATGTCCAGGTCGTTGGCGTCGCCCACCCGCGTGACGTTCCACCCGTAGCCGATGAAACGCGTGGCCACGTCCTCGGTGAAGGCCCACTCGGTGTGGCCCTCGATGGTGATCCGGTTGTTGTCGTAGACCCAGCACAGGTTCGCCAGGCGCAGGTGGCCGGCCAGCGAGGCGGCCTCGGAGGACACGCCTTCCATCATGTCGCCGTCGCCACACAGCGCGTAGACGTCGTGGTCGATCATGGGGAAGCCGGGCCGGTTGAAGTGGGTCCCCATCCAGCGCGCGGCCATCGCCATGCCGACGCTGGTGGCCACGCCGGAGCCCAGCGGCCCGGTGGTGGTCTCGACGCCGGAGGTCCAGCGGTATTCGGGATGGCCCGGGCACTTGCTGTCGAGCTGGCGGAACCGCCGGATGTCGTCCAGGGGCACGCTCGGCGAGCCCAGCCGCTCGTACTGCGGGTTCACCGCCTTGACGCCGGTGAGGTGGAGCATCGAGTAGAGCAGCATCGAGGCGTGGCCGATCGACAGCACGAAGCGGTCGCGGTTGGGCCAGATCGGGTCCTCGGGGTCGAACCTCAAGAACCGCTGCCAGAGGGTGTAGATCACGGGCGCCATGGCCATGGCCGTGCCCGGGTGGCCGGAGTTGGCCTGCTGCACGGCGTCCATGGACAGGGTGCGGATGGTGTTGATGCAGAGCTGGTCCAGCGCCGTCGCCGACTCCGCCGCCTTCGCTACCGCCATTGCGTGCTCCTTGCCTTGACACCTCGGGCTGCGCCCGGGAGCCTCCGCTTCAGCCTTGCCGCGCAGGAAGCTCGCGGAGTTCGTGGATGAGCCCGTTGTCGAGCAGGTGCCGGAGGAGGTGGCGGTACTCGGGCGGCACCGCGACGGTGCTCGCGCGGAGGATCTCGCCCGTCCGAGGATCTCGATCCGGATACAGCGCGAGCGTGACCCCCCGCGTGAACAGGCGGCCCAGCGCTTCGAAGACCCCGCCCTGGAGGTTCTCGAAGGGCTTCTCGTCGAACAGCGCGGCGAACGACTGGGTGCCGGCCACGAACACGACGCGGGGTGTCGCGTACCGCCGCAGGAAGCGGGCGACGCGGAACAGCTCGCCCATGTCGGTGACGAGCGTGGGCAGGCCCACCGCCGCGAGCGCATCGAGACGCCCGAGCAGGTCGGCGTGCACGTCGGCCTGCGCCGCCACGTCCGCGATCGGGATCTCTGCGAGTGACACTGCGGCCTCGCGATCCTTCGCCTCCTGGAGCTGTTCGGTCGCAGCGGCCAGCATGTCCAGATCGACCGGCAGCACGGGCTTGAAGGACTCCCGGAGCACGAAGACCGGCCTCTTGTACAGTCCCCCGCTCGGCTCGACGGGTTGCCCGTCGGACGCGAACATCACCGCCCGTCCGAGCTTTTCGAGCACGAGGTCGAGGTTGAGGCGGCGGACATCCGAGCGCTCGAAGAGTGGACCCGACACATCTACGAAGTCCACCTCGACCCGATCCCGCGAGAGCTGGTCCCCCAGGCTGGCCACGAGGGCGTCGGGATCATCGCGCCGCGACCAGGCGGCGTAGATCAGATTGACGCCGAGCAGCCCCAGGGCTTCCTGCTGGCCGGACGTTTCGGGGTCGAGCAGGCGGGCGTGCAGGATGATCTGGCTCGCCTCGCGGCCGGGCTGGTGCTGGAACCTGATGCCAAGCCATCCCACCCCGTCCTCGCGCCGGCTATAGCTCCGCGTCGCCGCGGTGTCCGCGAAGACGAAGAACGAGGTCGCGGCGCCCCGCGTCGGCGCGAGCGCCTCCAGCAACGACGTATACTCGCGGTCGAGCATCTGCTCGACCCGCTCGCGGCTCACGTAGCGGTGGCTCTTGCCGTAGATGCCGTCGCTCACCGTCATGTCGTACGCGCTGATCGTCTTGGCGACGGTCCCGGCGGCGCCGCCCACGGCGAAGAACCACCGGCCGACCTCCTGGCCGGCGCCGATCTCCGCGATCGTCCCGTACCAGGTGCGGTCGATATTGAGCTGGAGCGCCTTCTGGGCGGCGGACAGGGGCTCGGTTGGCATGGGTCAGTCGACCCGGGTCGGGCTACTCTTGCCAGCCGCCGCCGAGAGCCCTGTAGAGCCGCACCACCGCCAGCACCTCGTCGCGCTGGGCCCGCACCAGGCCGAGCGCCGCGTCGAAGACCTGGCGCTCGCTGTCCAGGACCTCCAGATAGCTGCTGACGCCGCCCTTGTAGCGGACGTCGGCAAGGCGGCTGGTGTCTTCGGCCGACCGGGTCAGCAGCTCCTGCTGCACCCGGAACTCGCGGCGCTTGCGCTGCTCGACCAGGGCGTCGGCAACGTCGCGGAAGGCCTGCAGGATGGTCTGCTGGTACTGGAGCAGCGCCGCCTCGGCCTGGGCTTCGGCCGAGTTCACTCCCGCGCCGATGCGGCCCATGTTGAAGAGCGGCAGGCGCACCGAGGGTCCGATGCTGAACAGGCCTTGCGGGCCGATCCACGAGCCGTCGATGAGCAGGCCCCCGCCGGCCACGGCACCGCTCAGGAACACCCGGGGGAAGTAGTCGGCCTTGGCCACGCCGATGCGGGCCGTGGCCGCGGCCAGCTGGGCCTCCGCCTGGCGGACGTCCGGACGGCGCTCCAGCAGCGACGACGGCACGCCCGCCGGTACGGCGGGCAGGCCGATCTGCTGGAGCAGCGGCCGGCCGCGCGGCACCGCGTCGGGGTTTCGACCGAGGAGCACGCTGATGACGTTCTCGGTCTGCTCGATCTGGCGCTCCGTGTCCGGCAGGATCCCCGCCGCCGTGGCGACGAGAATCTCGGCCTGGCGCACGTCGATGAGGGCGGCCACCCCACCTTCCTCTCTGAGCGTCACGAGCCGCAGCGAGTCCTGGCGCGTGGCCAGCGTGCGCTGCGACACCTGCAGCTCCGCGTCGAGGGACCGGAGCTGGAAGTAGGCCGTGGCCAGGTCGCTGACGAGGGTGCTCATCACGAACCGCCGCGCGTCCTCGGAGGCGAGGAGGTCGGCGCGCGCGGCCTCGGTCGCCCGTCGGAAGCGGCCCCAGAAGTCGATCTCGAAGCCAAAGTCGAACCCGGCCGAGGGAGAGAACTGATCCTTCGACTGGAGCACCGAGCGCTCGCCCTGGATGTGTTGATAGGGGGCGCTGCCCCCCGCGTTGATCTCGGGGAACTGGAACGATCGGGTGATGGTGACCTGCGCCCGCGCATCCAGGATGCGCGCGGCGGCGACGCGCAGATCGTAGTTTTCAGCGAGCGCAGAGCGGATGAGCTGCTGCAGCGTCTCGTCCTGGAAGACCCGCCACCACTCCATGTCGGCCACGGACTGGGCCGATTCCTCGGGGCTCTGGCCGCGAAAGGCCGGGGGCACGGGATACGCGGGCCGCTTGTAGTCGGGCCCCAGCGTGCAGCCGGCGAGCAGGAAGACCGCCAGCGGCAGTAGCGCCGAACGTCTCACGAATGCTCCTGCGGTGTCGGCACCGCCGGCACCCCCACCGCCGGCCGGCCGCGCTCCGCGCGGCGGCGCCCAAGACCCTGCACGAACGCGTAGTTCCCGGGGATGATGAACACCCCGAGCGCAGTGGCCACCAGCATGCCCCAGAACACGGCGGTGCCCAGGACATTCTGCGCGCCCGAGCCCGCCCCGCTCGCGAGCACCAGCGGCACCACGCCGAGGATGAACGCGAAGGCGGTCATCAGGATGGGCCGGAACCGGAGTCGCGCCGACTCGAGCGCGGCCTCCTCGATGGACATGCCCTCGTCCTGCTTGGCCTTGGCGAACTCGACGATCAGGATCGCGTTCTTGGCGGCCAGCCCGATGAGCATGATGAGACCGATCTGGACGTAGACGTTGTTGTCATAGCCCATGAGCCAGACGCCGAAGAAGGCGCCGAGGGCGACCAGCGGGGAGCCGAGCAGCACCGCCCACGGCAGGCGCCAGCTCTCGTAGAGCGCGGCGAGCAGGAGAAAGACGGCCACGATGGCGAGGACGAGCGTCGGCGCCGCGGGCGGCGCGATCTTCTCCTGGTAGGACAGGCCGGAGTAGGCGAACCCCATCTCCTTGGGCATCGTCTGGGCGAAGGTGCTCTCGAGGGCCGCCAGCGCCTGCCCGGACGTGAACCCGGACGCGGGCGCGCCGCTGATCTCCACCGAGCGGAAGAGGTTGAAGCGGGTGGTGATCTCGGTGCTCGGCACCGAGGTGATGGTCACGAGCGTGGAGAGCGGGACCATGGTGTTGGTCGTGTTGCTGCGGACGTAGATGTCTCCGATATCCCCGGGCTTCCGGCGGTACTCGGACTCCGCCTGCACGTAGACCCGGTACAGTCGTCCGAACCGGTTGAAGTCGTTCACGTAGCTGCCGCCGACCGCCGCCGACATCGCCTGGAACACCTCGTTGATGGGCACGCCGAGCTTGCGCGCCTTCTCGCGGTCGAGCTCCACCTTCACTTGCGGATAGTTCGGGTCGAAGGAGGTGAAGAGGTTGCCCAGCTCCGGCCGCTGGCGCGCCTCCGCGATGAACTTGCGGCCCTCCGCCCCGAGCTGCTCGACCGTGAGCGTGCCGCTCCGGTCCTGGAGCAGGAACTTGAAGCCCGACGAGGCGCCGAAGCCCGAGATGGTGGGGATGTTGAACGGGAAGATGACCGCCTCGGGGATCGAGGCCAGCTGCGCCTGCAGGGTGGCGATGATGCCCCTGGCGTGCACGGCGGCGCTCTTTCGCTCCTCCCACGGCTTGAGGCGCACGAAGATGCTGCCGAAGTTCGGCTGGAAGGTGTTCGTGACAGCCCCGTACCCGCCGATCGTCGCGTAGGAATCGACCCCCTCGGTCTTCGCGAGGATCTGCTCGACCCGGGCCAGCAGGACGCCCGTGCGCTCGAGTGACGCCCCGGGCGGGAGCTGCGCGTTGATGCCGATGATCCCCTGGTCCTCGTCGGGGATGAACCCCGTCGGCAGCGCCCGGCCGAAAAGGCCGGCGCCGACGACGACCACGCCGACGATCGCGACCGACAGCACCGCGCGGCGCACGAGGAGCCGGGACACGTGGACGTAGCCGCCGGTCGCCCGGTCGAACACGCGGTTGAAGCCGCGAAAGAACGCCCCGAGCGGGCCGCGCATCTGGCCGTGCGAGGGCTTGAGGAGCATCACGCATAGCGCGGGCGACAGCGACAGCGCGCTGAAGGCGGAGAGCAGCACCGAGATGGCGATGGTCAGCGCGAACTGCTGGTACATCTGGCCGGTCAGGCCGCCGACGAAGGCGACGGGGATGAACACCGCGGAGAGGATGAGGGCGATCCCGATGACCGGCGCCGACACCTCCTTCATCGCCTGGACCGTCGCATCCCGCGGGCTCATGCCGTGCTCGAGGTGGTGGATCACGGCCTCGACCACGACGATGGCGTCGTCGACCACGATGCCGATGGCGAGCACCAGGCCGAACATGGAGAGCGTGTTGACCGAGAAGCCCAGCATCGGAAAGAAGATGAAGGTGCCGACGAGCGAGACGGGCACGGTCAGCAGCGGAATGATCGTCGCGCGAACGTTCTGCAAGAAGATGTACACGACGAGCGTGACGAGGATCAGGGCCTCGACGAACGTCTTCACGATCTCGTGGATCGAGGCCTCCACGGCCGGGGTCGTGTCGTACACGATCTTGTAGTCCATGTCCGGCGGGAACAGCCCCTTGGCCCGGGCCATGGTCTCGTAGATCTGCTTCGACGCCTGGAGCTGGTTGGCGCCCGGCAGTAGGTAGACGGCCATCGTGCCGGCGGGCTTGCCATCGAGCCGGCCGAACGAGTTGTAGTCCTGCGAGCCCAGCTCCGCCCGCCCCACGTCCCGGATGCGCACCTGGGTGGCCGCTTCCGTGCCGCGGATGATGATGTTCTCGAACTCCTCGCCCGTGACCAGGCGGCCCGGGGCGGCCACGGTGTAGGTGAACGCCTGGTCCTTGGGCGAGGGCGCCGCGCCGATCCGGCCGGCCGGCGCCTGCAAATTCTGCTCCTTGATCGCGGAGATCACGTCGGCCGGCGTCAGCCCCAGCTTGGCCATCTTGTCCGGCCGGAGCCAGATCCGCATGCCGTAGTCCGAGCCGCCGAACAGGTCGACCTGGGCGATGCCGGGGATGCGGAGGATCTGATCGCGCAGGTTGATGCCGCAGTAGTTGATCAGATACTTCGAGTCGTAGGTGTCTCCCGGCGAGGAGAGCGAGATCATCATCAGGATGCTCGGGCTCTGCTTCTTCACGGTCACGCCCTGGGCGTTCGCCTCCGCCGGCAGGCGCGCCTGGGCCGCCGTGACCCGGTTCTGGGTCAGCACGTTGGCCTTGTCCTGGTCGACGCCGACCTTGAAGTTGACGTCGAGGAGCATGCGGCCGTCGCTGGTGTTGGACGACTGCATGTAGATCATGTCGTCGACGCCGTTGACCTCCTGCTCGATCGGCGTGGCCACCGACTGCTCCACCGCCAGCGCCGAGGCGCCCGGATAGGTGGCCGTGACCCGGATGGTGGGGGGCGCCAGGAAGGGATACTGCTCGATGCTGAGCCCGAGCAATGAGGTGACTCCGAGCAGGACCGTCAGGATCGCGATGACGATGGCGACGATCGGGCGCCCGATGAAGAACTGAGCCACTGGCTACTTCCCCGCTTGCTTCACTTCGGCCTTGACCTGCATGCCCGGCCGCACCTTCTGGACCCCGTCGACGATGACCCGCTCGCCGGGCTTGAGCCCGCTCGTGACGATGTAGAACTCGCCGACCCGGTCACTCACGGTCACGGGCCGGAGCGCCACCTTGTCGCCGTCATCCACCACCAGGACCATTTTGGTGCCTTGCTGCTCCTGCACGGCGAGCGCGGGGACCAGCACGGCGTTGGGTCGCTCATCCACAACAGCGCGCACGCGCGCGAACTGGCCGGGGCGGAGGGTCCTCGACGGGTTGGGGAACTCCGCGCGCACGCTCATGGTGCCGCTCTTGTTATCGAGCGCGCGGTCCACGAAGACGACGCGGCCCTTGTGGGGGAAAAGGCTGTCATCGGCCAGGTACAGCTCGAGCTCCGCCCGCGTGCTCTGAGCCCGGCCCCGGTCGTCGAGGCGGATGCGCGGGGCGAGCCGAAGATAGTCGGCTTCGGCGACGCCGACATCGGCATAGATCGGGTCCACCGAGGAGATCGTCACGAGCAGCGTGGGCTCGCCCTTGCCCACGAGGTTTCCGCGGTCCACCTGGACTTTGCCGACGATCCCGGTGATGGGGGCCTTGATGGTCGTGTAGCCGAGATTCAGCTCCGCCTGGGTGATGGCGGCCTTGGCCGACTGGATCGCGGCATCGGCGAGCTGGATCTGGGTGCGCTGGGCGAGCTGGGTATCCTTGAGGGCAGCCTCGGCCCCTTCCACGCCGGCCGCGGCCACTTTCTCCGAGGCCTGGGCGGTGTCCAGATCCTGCTGCGGGATCGCCCTCGCCTCGGACAGCGGCCGGTACCGGGCGACGTCACGGCGGGCCTTCTCGAGATCGGCCTTGCGCTGGTCGAGCTGGGCCTGGGCACGCGCGATGATCGAGGCGTCCCGTGCCCTCGTGGCGTCGGCCTGGGCCTTGGCGAGCTGAGCGCGCGCGGACTCGAGCGCCGCCGCGTATTCCTCGGGCTGGATGACGAAGAGCGTCTGCCCCGCCGTGACCTGCGTGCCTTCCTCGAACGTCACCCGCTCGATCACACCGGCGATGCGGGCTCTCACTTCCACGGTGGGCACCGCTTCGGTGCGGGCCGTGAAGTCACGCACGATGGGCACCGTGTGCTGCACCACCTCGGCCACCACGACTGGGGTCGGCGGCGGGGGAGCCTTCTCGGCGCTCTTGGCGCGGTCGCAGGCGGCAGTGGTGGCGACAAGCAGGCCGACCGCCATCAGGCTTTTCGCCAGTCCATTGCGAAACATTTTCATGACCCTTCCCCTTGATTGGGGCGCGCCCGTTACGCCCAGATCCTTGCGGAGTCGTCGATGCCGAAATCGCCAATCCGAACATCCGGCCCCTCGACCCCCTCGCCCGCAAAAGCTCTCAGACTGGGCTCCTCGGGTCTATAGGACTTTCGTCCTAGAAGATCCTTGGTCTATCGTCCTACCGAATCGGGATCGGCGATTTGCGCGTCTCGGCCGGGCTGATTTCCTTCGCGGGAATGGGCCGCTAGGGACCCAGGCTCCAACAGATCAGGGTGGCGCAGGGCACGGGGTCGGAATAGTGGGACCTTGGTCCTATACCAAGCCTGCGGGGCCTTGTGTTGGGTAGGGGCCTTGTGTTGGTATACGTGGCGCCGATGGCCGGACGTTCATGGCCGTGAAGTCGGAGACCGCCGCGTCCTTGTCGTGGGACGTCACCCGAATTCTGCTCGCGGTGGTAACGCTTGGTGGGCTGATCGCCGCGACGTTCTGGGTGCTCCGGCCGTTTCTACCCGCGCTGATCTGGGCCACCATGATCGTCGTGGCCACGTGGCCCATGATGAGAGCGGTGCAGAGGCGTCTGGGGGGCCGACGCGTCCTCGCGGTGATCGTGATGACGGCGGGGATGGTCGTGATCGTGGTGGCCCCGATCGCGGTTGGCATCGTGGTCGTCGTCCAGCATGCTGGCGACGTGGTGGAGTGGTCGAAGTCGCTGTCGGCGAGCGTCGCGGCGGGACCACCGGCCGGGTTGAGCGATCTGCCGCTGGTGGGCAAGAGGCTCGCGAGCGAGTGGGAGAAGATCGCCTCGGCGCGGCCAGAGGACCTGGCCGCTCAGGTCAGGCCCTACCTCGCCGATGTCGGCCGCTGGATTGTCGGCCGGGCGGGAAGCCTCGGCGTCCTCCTGATCCAGCTCGTCCTGACCGTGGGGGTCTCCGCGATGCTCTATGCCCGGGGGGAAACGGTGGCGGCGGGCGTGCGGGCGTTCGCACGCCGGCTGGCCGGCGACTCGGGCGACGAGGTCGTCGTGCTCTCCGCTCAGGCGATCCGCGCCGTCGCCCTGGGCATCGTCGTCACCGCGGTGGTTCAGTCGGCGATCGGTGGCATCGGTCTCGCCATCACCGGGGCCCCCTATGCGGTGCTGCTGACCGCGGTGATGTTCCTGCTCGCGGTGGCGCAAATTGGCGCGGGGCCGGTCCTGTTCGGCGCCGTGATCTGGCTCTACTGGAAGGACGAGACGCTCTGGGCCATCGTGATGCTCGGGTGGGCGGTCATCACGGTCAGCCTCGACAATGTCCTGCGCCCGATACTCATCAAGAGAGGCGCCGACCTGCCGCTCGTCCTGATCTTCGCCGGGGTGCTCGGGGGCCTGCTCGCGTTCGGCATCATTGGCCTGTTCGTCGGACCGGTCGTACTCGCGGTGACCTACACGCTTCTGGTGGCGTGGGTCGCCCAGGGCAACCGGGCGACCCCGCGCGACGAGAGTCCCTGAGTCAAGGAGGGCTGCAGATGGACGCCGAGCGTCGTCGCCTGGAGGAAACCCGTACCAAGGCCGCCCCGTGGCGGAAATGGGGACCGTATCTCACGGAGCGGCAGTGGGGGACGGTGCGGGAGGACTATAGCGACTCGGGCAACGCGTGGGACTACTTCAGCCACGACCAGGCCCGCTCGCGGGCCTATCGCTGGGGCGAGGACGGGCTCGGAGGGATCTCCGATGACCGCCAACTGCTCTGCTTCGCGCTGGCGCTGTGGAACGGCAAGGACCCCATCCTCAAGGAACGGTTGTTCGGCCTGACCAACAGCGAGGGAAACCACGGCGAGGACGTGAAGGAGTACTACTTCTACCTCGACTCGACCCCGACCCACTCGTACATGAAGTACCTCTACAAGTACCCCCAGGCGGCGTACCCGTACAGCAACCTGGTCGACGCCAACCGGCGCCGGGGCCGCCACGAACTCGAGTACGAGCTGCTGGATACGGGCGTGTTCGATCAGGACCGCTACTTCGACGTGTTCGTGGAATACGCCAAGGCGTCCCCGGAGGACATCCTCGTCCAGATTACCGTCGAGAACCGGGGCCCGGAGCCGGCGACGCTGCACGTGCTACCGACGGTCTGGTTCCGCAGCGTGTGGCCATCGGGTGACGATGCGCCCCGGCCGGTGCTCCGGTCGGCCGCCGGAGCGACCGGCCGCGTGATCGTGGCCTCGCATCCGGAGCTCGGGGAGCGGTTCCTCTACGCCGAGGACGCCGCGGCGCTGCTCTTCACCGAGAACGAGACCAACGCCCAGCGTCTTTTCAATTCGCCAAACCGGACGCCCTACGTCAAGGACGGGATCGATAGCTACATCGTCCACGGGCGGCAGGAGGCGGTGAATCCCGAGCAGCAGGGGACGAAGGCGTCGGCCCACTACCCCATCACGGTGGCAGCCCGGGCATCGCGGACTCTCCGGCTGCGCCTGACTGACGTGGCGCCGGCCGCATCGGCTCCGGTGGAGGCCGGCCCGGTCGGGAGCGACTTCGACGCCGTGATGGGCGCCCGGCGTCAGGAAGCGGACGCGTTCTACGCCACCGTCATCCCGTCCTCGTTGAACGCGGACGCGGCCGGCGTGATGCGGCAGGCGCTGGCCGGAATGCTCTGGTCCAAGCAGTTCTACTACTACGACGTCGACCGGTGGCTCACGGAGCGCGGGGCCGACCCGTTCAAGCCGACCCGCAAGGCCGCGCCGCGCAACGATCACTGGCACCACATGTACAACGCCGAGATCCTGTCGATGCCGGACAAGTGGGAATACCCGTGGTATGCGGCCTGGGACCTAGCCTTCCACGTCATCGCGCTGACGCTGGTGGACGAGGATTTCGGCAAGGCGCAGCTGGATCTGATGCTCGGGGAGAAGTACCTGCACCCGAACGGGCAACTGCCCGCTTACGAGTGGAACTTCGGCGACGTGAACCCGCCGGTGCACGCCTGGGCCACCATATTCACGTACCGGCTGGAGAAGGCGCGGCGCGGCCGGGGTGACCTCGAATGGCTCGAGCGCGCCTTCCACAAGCTCGCGCTGAACTTCACCTGGTGGGTGAACCGCAAGGACCGCTCCGGCAAGAACGTCTTCGAGGGCGGCTTCCTGGGGCTGGACAACATCGGCGTGTTCGACCGCAGCGCGCCGCTGCCGACGGGCGGGTACCTGGAGCAGGCCGACGGGACCGCCTGGATGGCGCTTTTCTGTCAGAACATGCTCGAGATCAGCGCGGAGCTGGCGCTCGAGCGTCCAGCCTATGTGGACATGGCGGTCAAGTTCGTCGAGCATTTCCTGTGGATCGCCTCGTCGATGATGCACGCCGGCGAGCACGTCGGGATGTGGGACGAGCAGGACGGGTTCTTCTACGACGTGCTCCGGCTGCCGGACGGCCGGGCCCAGCGTCTGAAGGTGCGATCCATGGTGGGCCTGCTCCCCCTGTGCGCGGTGACCGTGTTCGAAGGGGAGCTGATGGCCAAGTATCCGCAGTTGCGCGAACGATTCCGCCGGTTCGTCGAAACCCGCCCGGAGCTGACGGCCTTCATCCACGACCCGAGCCAGCCCGGCCAGGCGGGCCGGCGGCTTGCCGCCGTCCTGAACGAGACGAAGCTTCGCCGGGTGCTGGCGACTATGCTCGACGAGAACGAATTCCTGAGCGCATACGGCATCCGGGCCCTCTCGCGCTACCACGCCGAGCATCCGTATGTGTTCCGGGTGGGGGACCAGGAGTATCGCGTCTCGTACCTTCCGGCGGAGTCCGACAGCGGCATGTTCGGCGGCAACTCCAACTGGCGCGGGCCGATCTGGATGCCCGTCAATGCGCTCATCATCCGCGCCCTGCTGCAGTACCACACCTACTACGGCAAGGATTTCACCGTCGAATGTCCCACCGGCTCCGGCCGGTACATGAACCTGTACGAGGTCGCCGAGGAGATCGCGGGCCGGCTGGCCAGCATCTTCCTGCGCGATGGCCAGGGCCGGCGGCCGGTGTACGGAGGAATGCGAAAGTTTCAGGAGGATCCTCACTGGCGCGACTATCTCCTCTTCTTCGAGTATTTTCACGGGGACAACGGGGCCGGTCTCGGGGCGAGCCACCAGACGGGCTGGACGGGGGTCATTGCCCGGGCCATGCATCTGTTCGCGACGAGCACGGCCGAGCAATTCGTCGCTCTCGGCAAGGTCGCCGGGGCCACCAAAGTGAAGCCCGCGCGTCCCGTCCGCAAGCGCTGACATGCTCTATCAGATCAATACTCGCGTCTGGCTGACAGAGTTGTCCCGGGCGCTGGGCCGGCCGGCCACCCTGGATGATGTGCCGGAGGCCGAGCTGGACCGTGTCGCCGGGATGGGGTTCGACTGGGTGTGGCTGCTGAGCCTGTGGCGCACCGGGCCGGCCGGGCAGCGGGTGTCGCGTGCTCGTCCCGAGTGGCGGAGGGAGTTCGAGGAGACGCTGCCGGACCTGCGCGACGAGGACATCGCCGGATCCGGCTTCGCGATCACCGGCTACACCGTGCATCCGGACCTCGGCGGCGACGCGGCCCTGGCGCGCCTGCGCGAGCGCCTCCGGGCGCGCGGCCTCCGGCTGATGCTCGACTTCGTCCCGAACCACACCGGCCTGGATCACCCCTGGGTGGAGGACCACCCCGAGTACTACATCGCGGGGACCGACGTCGATCTGGCGCGGGCGCCCCAGAACTACACGTGGGTGAAGCGGCGACGGGGCGACCTCCTGCTCGCCCATGGCCGGGACCCGTACTTCGACGGCTGGCCGGACACGCTGCAGCTCGACTACGGCAATCCGGCCACCCAGGAGGCGATGATCGGCGAGCTGCTCAAGATCGCCGGCCAATGTGACGGGGTGCGCTGTGACATGGCGATGCTCGTCCTGCCGGACGTCTTCGACCGGACCTGGGGGCAGCGCGCCCCGCTGTTCTGGCCGGAGGCCACGCGGCGGGTTCGGGAGCGGGTGCCGGGGTTCCGCTTCATGGCCGAGGTCTACTGGGACCTCGAGTGGGCGATGCTCGAGCAGGGGTTCGACTACGCCTACGACAAGCGGCTGTACGACCGCCTCCGTGAGGGGCACGCGCGGCCGGTGCGCGAGCACCTGCGGGCCGGGCTCGACTTCCAGCGCCGGCTCGCCCGGTTCCTGGAGAACCACGACGAGCCCCGGGCCGCGGCGACCTTCGCGCCGGCCATGCACGAGGCCGCGGCCATCATCACGTTTCTGTCGCCGGGCCTGCGGTTCTTCCACGAGGGGCAGCTCGAGGGGCGCCGGAAGCGCATCTCGCCCCACCTGGTGCGCGCGCCCCTGGAACCGGCCGACGCTGCGCTGCACCAGTTCTACGACGGTCTCCTGGCGGTGCTCCGGCAGCCGATCGTTCGCGATGGCCAGTGGCGCCTGCTCGACTGCGCGCCGGCCTGGGAGGGCAACTGGACGTCGGACGGTTTCATCGTCTGGTCCTGGCAGGCTCGGGACGGCCTGCAACGGCTGATCGCGGTCAACTACGCCGGGAACCAGAGCCAGTGCTACGTGCGTCTCCCGTTTCCCGAGCTGAGCGGCCATACGGTGCAGCTCAAGGATCTGACGGGGCCCGCCAGCTACGATCGCGATGGCAGTGACCTGGTGTCACGGGGCCTCTATCTCAACCTGCCGCCCTGGGGGTACCACGTCTTCGAGGTGACCGCAGTGTGACGAAACGCTTGTCAAATCCGATCGCACCGACCTCGAGGCGACATACCGGCTAGCGCGCGAGGCCCGGGGGCCTCGCGCGAGGGCGGCCTCGACACGTCTGGGTCTTGTAGAAGGCGCCGAGGTCGCCGCCGAGGATCAGGTTCGCGCGTTGGCAACCCTCAATCCCCGCCCTTCTTTTCTCCGCCCACTTGCTGCCTCACGAGTCGAGCGAACTCTTGCGCGAGTTCCTTCTCCAGATCCTTGGTTTCGACACGCCCGAACAGGTCGAGAAGGCGAGCGACCGACCCCGTCCACCCCGTCTGGTGGCTGGCGCCGAGCCCTGCTCCATTGTCACCGTGGAAGTATTCGTAGAAGAGGATCAGATCGCGCCAGTGCGGATCGTCCTGGAACTTGGCAGTCCCTCCGTATACCGGCCGCCGTCCGGTGGCGTCGCGCAGGAACGTACTGGCCAGCCGGCGGGAGAGTTCTCGGGCCACTTCGAAGAGCGTCATGTACGGCCCCGTGCCCGTCGGACATTGAACCTTGAACTCATCGCCATAGAAGCTATACAGGTTCAAGAGCGCGCGGATCAGCAGGGCATTGACGGGCATCCAGACGGGGCCCCGCCAGTTGGAGTTGCCTCCGAACATCCCGGTATTCGATTCGCCAGGCAGGTACTGGACCTTGTATTCCTCACCGCCGACGTGAAACACGAACGGATGCCCCAGGTGATACCGGGAGACTGAGCGAATACCGTGGGGCCCGAGAAACTCCTTCTCGTCGAGCATGTAGGCAAGCACCCGCTCCAGCTTCTGCTTGTTGAGGATCGACAAGAGACGCCGTCCTTTATAACCGACAAACCCCTCGTCGGTCGGGGCCAGATGGGACACGACCTCCGGATGGCGTTTCCGGAACAGGGCGATCATTTCCATCAGCTTCGGATAGCGTGTGCCCGCATCCCCATCGAACACCGTCGACGCACACAGCGGCAGGAGCCCCACCAGCGACCGCACTTTCAGACGCGTCGCCTGGCCGTCGGGCAGCCGCAACAGGTCGTAGAAGAACCCGTCCTGTTCATCCCACATCTCGTCCTGATGCTCGCCGATGCGGTCCATCGCATACGAGATCCAACAAAAATGTTCGACGAACTTGTAGGCGATCTCTTCGTACCACGAGTCGTATTCGGTGAGAATGAGGGCTATCTCCACCATATTTTGGCAGTAAAATGCCATCCAGGCCGTCCCGTCCGCCTGCTCCAGGGAGCCGCCCGTGGGGAGCTGGGCACTCCGGTCGAATACGCCGATGTTGTCGAGCCCTAGAAATCCCCCGGCGAACACGTTGCGCCCGGCGGGGTCCTTGCGGTTGACCCACCAGCTGAAGTTCAGCATCAACCCCTGAAACGATCGTTCCAGGAACCGAAGGTCCGCCCGGCCGAGCGTCCGCTCCATCTTGTAGAGGAAGAGGGTGGCCCAGGCGTGCACCGGGGGATTCACATCGCTGAAGTTCCACTCGTAGGCGGGAATTTGCCCATTGGGGTGGGCATAAAGACCGCGCAGCATCAGCAGCAGCTGCTCCTTGGCGAAATCGAAGTCCACCAGCGACAGGGAGATCGTGTGGAAGGCCAGGTCCCAGGCCGCGTACCACGGGTACTCCCACTTGTCCGGCATCGAGATCACGTCGGCGTTCAGCATGTGGAACCATTCCGTGTTCCGCACGCCGAGCCGACCGGCTCCCATCAGCGGATGACTCCGGTGCTCCTGAAGCCATCGATCCAGGTCGAAGTAGTAGTACTGTTTGCTCCACAGCATGCCCGCCAGCGCCTGGCGGTGCACCCGGCGTTCATCTTCGTTCAGCGAGACCGGAGAGATCCGGTCGTAGAACTCGTCGGCGTCGGCGATCCGGCTCTTGAACACCTTGTCGAAACCGCCAAAGGCCCTATCCGTCTTGGTTGCGGCCAGACGGAGGCGGACGGTCGCGCTTCCGCCTCCGGGCACGTCGAGGACATAGTGGGCCGCCGCCTTGGTCCCGACCTTGGCGGGGTTGACCGCCTCGGCGCGGCCCGAGACGACGTATTCGTGGAAGGAGTCCTTGACGTAGGGGGTCGCATTGGGCTGGCCCCAGAGACGGGAGGCGTTGCTCTCATTCTCGGTGAAGAGCAGCTCCGGCGCCCCATCGCACAGCAGCCAGTACTCGCCGAGCTCCTGGTGGATGGCCTGGATCGCTCCGGGCGCTACCGCGTGTAGAGACGGTCTCGGCTGACCCTCGTCCCAGGACCAGGTGTTGCGAAACCACAGGGTCGGCAGGACGCGAAGCCGGGCCGCCTCGGGCCCGCGATTGTGCACGGTGATGCGGACGAGGATGTCTTCCGGGCTCTCCTTCGCGTACTCCACGAACACGTCGAAGTATCGGTCGTCGCCGAACACACCGGTATCGAGCAGCTCGTACTCGAACTCCTCTCGCGATCGCCGCCGGTTCGTCTCGATCAGATCCCGGTAGGGATACTCCCGCTGCGGGTACTTGTAGAGATACTTCATGTACGAGTGGGTGGGCGTGCTGTCGAGGTAGAAGTAGTACTCCTTGACGTCCTCGCCATGGTTCGCCTCACTGTTGGTGAGTCCGAACAGGCGCTCTTTCAGGATGGGGTCCCGCTCGTTCCACAGCGCCAGCGCGAAACACAGCCGTTGCTTGTCATCGCAGAGCCCGCCGAGCCCGTCCTCGCCCCACCGGTAGGCTCGGGAGCGGGCCTGATCATGGGGGAAATAGTCCCAAGCGTTGCCGTCGTTGCTGTAGTCCTCGCGGACCGTTCCCCACTGACGCTCGCTAAGGTAGGGTCCCCATTTCTTCCAGGGGATTTGCGCCTCGCGCGCCTCGTTCAAGCGCTTTTGCTCGGTGACATCCACCAAAGTGGCCATGTCCTGCCTCCTCTAATTGAGTCAACGGCCGATGCGAAGGCTCACGATGGCCTCACACGCCTGATTGCGCGCGGGTGACGGCTTCGTCGGCCACCATTCGCTCATCATGAGATCCTCCTGGTCAGTGCTCGACCGCCGTCGTACCGGAGCAGGCTGACTGAGCAGGCCGACTACAGGGGCCACCCGGAACCAATTACATAGGACCTTGGTCCCAAGCTCAACTGCCCTTGACCCATGTCTGGGTCTTGTAGAAGACGCCGAGGTAGCCGCGCACCTTGAGCTTGCCGTCCTCGTTCCAGACCTCCGCCTTGTAGATCTTGCCGTCCTCCGGGTCCAGGATGGTGCCGCCCTTGAAGCGATCCCCGTCCGGCTTGAGGTCTCTGATGATGACGAGGCCGATGATCGGCTTGTCCTTGTCGTCGCCCTTGCAGGCGGTGCAGGTCTTGGGCTTGCCCGCCTTGTCATTGGGCTCGGTCAGGCCCGTGATCGTGCCGGTGAGCTTGCCGCCCTGCTCGGTGATCTGCACCTCGGATACCGGCTTGCCGGTCTTCTCGTCGATCGTCTGCCACTTGCCGACCGGTGCCTCGGCCGCCGCGGCAAGGCCGACACCGGCCACCAGGCCCAGAACCATCAATCCCCAAGTCCGCCTCATGGACAGTCCTCCTCTCAGGTCAGTCAGTTCTGGAAAATCTTGGTCGACTCCACGGTGACGGCCTTGCCCCACCAGTTCTGGGTCTGGGCCGCGGCCACATCGGACCGGGTCACCTTCGGATCGGCATCCTGCGCACCATTGCGGATCGAGAACCCCATGTGCTGGTCCGACGCGAAGTGGGAGGTATGGGCGCGCCACTCGCCCCATTCTTCGGCTGTCGCGCAGCCACTGGCCACCATGATGCCGCCGCCCAACAGCAGTGCCCTCATTGCTCGTCTGCTCATCGCGCTCCCCCAAGGTGAAGATTGAAATACCGCCACGGTTCAGCCGCGGCTGAGACTAGCGCCGGAGGCGAAGCCACGCCTATAGGACCAAGGACCCGCCGCGTGGGCAAGCGGGTTTTCAAGAGCCGACGCGCAAAACACCGGAGCTAGAGTCCTCACCTGACTTCAGTGGTGAGGGAGCTCTCACACCTCGGCGAACTGGACGACCACCTTGATGTCTTCCGGCGTCCGCTGCAAGGCGCGCGCAAAGTCGTTCGGTCGCTCGCGTCGCGTCACGAGCTGGGCTAGCCAAGCGCGGTCTGCGCGGGCCAGGGCTTCTCCGGCCTTGTACCAGTGCCGCTTGTTGGCATTGACGCTGCCGATAACGACGTTGTTCCGCAACACCGCCCCCGCCGCCACGTCTGCCGTGCCGGGCCCGGTAGTGGAGCCGCCGGTGCCAATGCCGGTGAGACACACGGTGCCGCCTGCCGCAATGGATCGAATCGAGTCGGCAATCACCTGCCCGACGCCCGTGCATTCAATGATAACGTCCGGCTCGAATCCGATGCCGGCCACGGTGCCGGTGTGGTAGCTAGCACCGAGGGAGCGGACGAGTTCCGGCTTGGTTCCAGAATCAGCCCGATCAAGGACGTGAATGTCCAGACCGCGCTGCTTCCCGAGAAGGGCAGCGAGAAGACCGATCGGCCCCGCCCCCGTTATCAGCACAGTCCGGGGCTCCCAGAAGGCGCGCCGGCCGACCACGACGATCTGTTCCCAGGCCTTGGTGACTACAGTTGTGGGCTCCAGCAGGACACCGAGGAGCCCGAGCGAACTGTCCACCTTCATCGCGTAGTCGGGTTCGATCCGCCAGCGCTCGGACATGAACCCGTCGATCTGCTTGATGCCACGCTCGGTGTACTGGCCGTTGCGGCACATGTCCCACTCGCCCACCGCACAGTTCGGGCAAGGGACGGGGTCTGGACGGCGGACGATCCCCACCACCAGGTCGTCCTTCTTGAGCCCGCCGGTAGGCCCCGGGTCCACCACGCGGCCCAGGGATTCGTGGCCCAACACCAAACGCGCCTTGCCGCGAGGAGCCCAGCCGTACTTGCCTTCCACGATCTCGACGTCGGTCCCGCAAACCCCGACGGCGATGGCTTCCACGAGTACCGAGCCGTCGCGCGCCTCAGGCTCTGCCACGTCCTCCAAGCGTGCGGTCCCGGGCTTCTTCGGCTCTACCGTGATTGCCTTCATTGGCTTAGAGCGGTCAGTGCCGCGGCGGCCGCAGATCGAGCTTTTGGGTCATCCGGACAAGGTCCGCCACCGACTTCGTTTGCATCTTCTTCATGACCCGGCCGCGATGAACCTTGATGGTCTTTTCGGCGCTTTGAAGGTCGTCGGCGATCCGCTTGTTCGGCTTGCCGGCTACGACGAGCATGAGCACCTCGCGCTCGCGTGGTGTCAGCGTTTCGAGGCGGTGCTCGAGCTCCACACGCTCCGCTCGGTCGGCTCTCTCCTTCTGGCCACGCTCGAGCGCCCGTTGCACACAATCCAGGAGCTGCTGATCGTTGAAGGGTTTCTCGAGGAAATCTACCGCGCCTGCCTTCATTGCGCGGACGCTGATCGGTACGCTCCCGTAGCCCGTGAGGAAAACTATGGGGATGTCTGGTCGGGCCTGGCTCAGGGCCGATTGGAGGTCGAGACCACTCGGGCCGGGCAGGCGGACGTCCAGCACGAGGCATGCCGGCCGGTCCGGCGGGGCGTAGTCGATGAATGAGGTGGCCGACGGGAAGGTCCTAGCCTCAAGGCCGACAGACCGGAAGAGCCGGGAGAGAGCTCGGCAGACGGATTCATCGTCGTCCACCACGTAGACTACAGCTTCGTCCATGGTTCGGGCCTCGCAGCGGCATCTTCAGCAGGGGCGATGGCAAGGGGATACTGTCCGACTGCCGGAACGGGTGGCTATCGGACCTTGGTCCTATATGTGCCGACCGCGGGCTGTATCGAAGGCGATCCGCGCGGAGAGGAGAGGCTGCCCTTGTGGTCGGTCGAAGACGCCCGCGACTTCCTGCGACCAAAGTCTTATAGCCCCCGGGCGATGGCCGGGCTGAGAATGTCGGTATGGTCACGCCATTCGCGGCCGGGCTTCTCATCGTGCTCGGAGTGCTCGCCGGTTGCGCCTCGTCCGCGTCCCAGGGCTGGACGAAGCCCGGCGCGACCGAGGAGCAGGTCAACGGTGACTCGGCCGACTGCCTGTTCAATGCGCAGTCGATGGCGCCCGGAGGTGTGGCGCCCGGAAGCAGTCGAGGCCCGGGCATGGTGGTAAATCAGGACAGATATCGCCAGTGCATGGCGAGTCGCGGCTATACGGCGGGGCCGACCAAGTAGACGACCCGGCGCCTCCTCCCCATCCAATCTAGAAGCCGGTAAACTTCATCGAGAGCTCCACGATCTTGTCGCCGCGGAGGACGGTGACCCGCAGATCGTCGCCCGCCTTGAGGGTCTCCAGCGCCTTGACGACCTTGGCGCGGTCGTCGGGGCTGGCCATGGTGATCCCCTGAACCGAGAGCAGGATATCGCCCCCGACGACGAGCTGCTGGCCTTCCACGATGCCGATGCGGTCTCCTCCCTTGAGCCCGATCCGGCCGCCAACCGAATCCTTGACCACCTGCTTCACGAGGAACCCGCCCGCCTGCGGCACGTTAAGGGCCTGGGCCATCGCCCCCGACACCAGCATGAGGTCGACTCCGAAGAACCCGCGGTTCCGCTCCACCAGGAGGCTTTTCACGGTATTCGCGGTGACGACGAAGCCGAGCCCTTCGCTCCCGCCCGACTTCGAGATGTTGTGGCTGACGATCCCGATCAGCTCGCCCGCCCGGGTGAACATCGGCCCGCCGGAGTTGCCGGTATTGATCACCGCGTCGGTCTGGAAGAACTCGGCCAGCGGGAAGTCCTTGGTGACCGTGTTGGGGGGCCACCGCGCGCTGATGATCCCCTCGCTCAGGGAATAGCTGAGCCCGTAGGGCGCGCCGACGATGAAGACCGGATCGCCGACGCGGACGGGGTCGGAGTTGGCGAGCTTCGCCACCGTGGCGTCGCGGGGCACCACCGAGACCTGGAGGACCGAGATGTCGGCCGCATTGCTCGGAGGCGATGACGCGCGCGGGCACGGGCTCCTCGCCGAGGAACTCCACGGTGATGTCCTCCATCGTCTGGACCACGTGCGCGGCGGTCGCCACTTTCCCGTCCGCCGAGATCAGCACGCCCGAGCCGATCTCCTTGAAGCCGACCGTGCCGTCGGCGGTCACCTCCTGGCCCCGGGCTCGGATCACCACCACCGACGTGCTGACGCGGCGGTACGCGTCGTGGAGCGACTCGCCCGTCTCCTAGCGAGACGGCGCCGCGAACAGGAGCGCGAGCGCCAGCATCACCGCGCGCCGGGTATCCCTGCTCATCTTGGTACCTCCGACATGAGGTCCTTCACGGTCAGTCCGGCCAGCTATGCAGGAGGTAGAGGGCCTTCACCAGCGGGCTGGCCGCCGCGAAGGGCCCGAACCACCGCTCGTAGATCTGGACGAGCCCGGAGCGGTAGAGCGTGGAGAGCTTGCGGTTCACCTGCGCTTGAAAGGCGTTGTCTCCGCGCCGCATCATGAGCGCGTACGGCTCGTACGAGAAGAACTCGTCACTCAGCCGGAGCTTCGCCGGGTTCCTGGCAGTGGTCAGCAGGCCCGCGAGCAGGATACGATCCGAGGCGTAGGCGTCGAGCCGCCCCTCCTCGAGACTCCGCAGGCCCTCACCGACCTCGGCCACCGGGATCACCGTCGCCTGAATGGCCGCGGCGGCCAGCGCCGCGGCGAGGGCCTTCTGCGTGGTGGTGTTGGGGATCACGCCGACGCGCTTGCCGGCGAGGTCCTTCACCGTGCCGATGCCGGAGTCGGCAGTGGCCAGCAGGCTCCCACCGTCCACGGAGATCATGTGGCTGAACGCGACCTGCTCCATGCGCCCGAAGGTGATCGTGGTCGACCCACACTCGAGGTCGATCGTACCCTTGACGAGCTGCACAATGCGGTCGGCCGGCGTCACCGCCACCCAGGCCACCTTGAGCCCGGGGAGCTTCAGCGACTCCCGGATCGCGCCGGCCACCTGCAGGCAGAGGTCTACCGAGAATCCGGCCGGCTGACCGTCGCTGCCGAGGAAGGAAAATGGACGGGACGTCGCCCGGTGGCCCAGCTGAATGACACCGGTCTCCTTGATCTTGTCGAGCGTCGGCCGGATCTCCTGGCCGGCGGCCGGGCCGGCCAGGGCCAGCAGCACGACGCAAATCGCGAGCCCGGATCTCAGACCCATACACTTCTCCCTCTTGAACCTGCCCGGGCCTGGGGTGTGACCGCGGAACGAGGTCCGTCGGCCCGTGGTCGGGCCAACTTCAGCTCCAACTCAATTGGCCTTGACCCACGTCAACCCCGAAGTTCCTCGCATCGACATTCCTCTCTTCAGGTTTATGTCGGTTACTTGTCCATTCGGCTGATCTTCGAGCCCTGAAGCCCGAGGCCAGCCATCAGCCCCCGCTGATCGAAGAAGACCGCGTAGATATCGCTCTGAATCGTCGAGCTGGTGAACGCCGTCGCGGTGCCCGTGTCGAGGACGACGATACTCGGGCCCATGCCGAGCTCGAAGCCGCCGCTGTCGTTGAGATACTTGACAGCAGAATCGGTCATGAAGAACAAGGCGTAGCCGAACTTCTGCGCGCCGGCCTGGAGGCCGTACGAGGCCGCCGCGGTGTTGTAGTAGCCGACGGTCTTGCCGCGCTGGCGAAGCGCGCCCTCGCCGTACTGCGCCCCGAAGAGAAAGCCGGCCTTGACGATGTTCGGGAACACGAGCACGGCCTTGGCCTGGCTGGCGAGCTTCCGGGTGTCGGGCACGGCGGCAGACATGCTGGCCACGGCCGCGTCCACCTCGCGGTTGATCTCCGCGGCGGATGCGGCGAGGGCGGGTTTCGCCGAGATCGTCACGGTCATCGCCAGGGCCACTGCCAGTAGGCCCGCTCCAAGTCGTGCCTTGAGCATCGTCCGTTCTCCCCGGACCACCTGATGGAGGGTGGGCATGTCATTGGTCATTTGATCAGTGGAATCTCGCGGGCAATCTCGTAATTCACGAGCGCGCGCATCTTGTTCTCGACCTGGTAGAGCCGCGCTACCTTCACGGGCGGCAGGGCCCGCCGAAATCGGGGCGCGTACGACTTGAGGATCGCGGCGTGATCCGTTTCGAGAGCCAGGAACTCGCCGAGGAGCTTGGTGGCCGTCTCGTCGGTCATCGACGAGTACGCCTTCGCGAACGTGTCGATGAGCTTCACGACGCGGTCGTAGTAGGTGATCATGTCGCTCTGATAGGCGTTGTAGACGGGCCAGAAGGCCTTGGCCTCGCCCTCGGTGAGGTCGAGCGTCGTCGCCACCACCAGTTTCTTGTCCGCCCGCGCCTTCTCGCGGAAGATCTCCATGGTGTCCGCCGGCTTGTCCTGCGCGCCCGCGACCCCGGCCACGAAGGAAACCAGGAAGGCTCCGACCATCAATACGCCTCGATCTCGATGTCCCATGGGTGTCCGCTCCCTCCGGGCGTTGCTCGATCGTTCACGCTTGCGGCTCCGGTCCGAGCGGCAGTATGGGGGAGGGCTCATGGCGGGTATATCAGACTTTGGTCCTATGCCGGTCCGCTCGGGGGTGTCGGCCCGTGTCCCTATCGTGGGCTGGCGGCGCCGGGCAGCCCGGCGCGAATGCGCCGTGAAAAATCCGGCGCCTGATCGGCGGCCTGGGCGGCGGCATTGACGAGGGAGCGTCGTTTGAGCTCTTCGAAGGGCAGGCTCTGGTCTATCCGGCCCGCCTCGTACACGTAGGCCGGCGTGTAGCCGGACAGCAACACCTTCCAGGAGAAGGGGAGGGATTCCGGATTCACGCGCGTGTTCATGAGGATCGCGGTCGTGCAATTGGTGGTGAGCGTGTTGTAGAACTCCGGGCGCTCGCGGAGCGCGTTCAGCTTGCGCACGTATTCGAGGAACACGCGCCGCAAATTCTCACGGGGCCCACGCAGGGGATAGACGTAGACGTCCTCCGGCGGATCCTTGCGGTAATTGGTCCTGACCCGGATCACGTCGCGCTCGTCGGCCACGACATAGTAGAGCTCGTACTGCCGGAAGAAGCCCTTGGCCGAGGAGTAGCCCTCGCCCATCTCCTTGCGGGCCTCGATGGAGATGGCGAGGTGGTCGTCGCCAAAGCCGAAGGAGAGGAGGAGGTGAGCGATGGCCGGCCCCATCCAGTAGACGGCCACGAGGTCCCCCGAGTCCAGTTTCTTCAGGTCGTAGGTGCGGTCGTAATAGGCCGGGGTGAAGTCGGTCTCCGTACGGTAGTCGAAGTTCCTGATGTTGTGCACGGTGACCATGTCGCCGTTGACGGTCGCGTAGGCGAGCCGGGCGACCTCGGGTTGCCAGGCTCGCTCATTGGACGGCCTGAGGCCGCCCCACCAGACGGCGATCGCCGCGAGGGCCACCGCGAAGACGGGCAGGGCGAATCGCTGACCCCGATGAAGCACGAGTGCGACAACGGCGGCGAGGCCGGCCAGGCCGTACACCGCGGCCAGGGCGAGCCGGCCTTGGTCGCCGCCGGGTCCCACGACCGTGAGGGCCAACGCGCCCCAGCCCGTGATGCCCAGCACGGCGAGAGCGCCCAGCCAACGGACGGAGCGCGTCAGGAAGCGACGCACGAGACTTCCCCGATGACCATCGGAGGGGAGGGTACCGCTCAGGCGCAGATCGGTCTATAAGCCCAAGGTCTCATTGGCGGGCCCAACCCGCCCCTCTAAACTGCCTCGGATGCCGATCCAACACGAGGGGGATTTCTGTGGTGAGCTACTGGAAACGCTTGTCCATCGCTTGCATGACCGTGCTGACTGCCGCGGGCGGCGCCGGCGCGGCGGGCTACGAGGCACCGAGGAGCTCAGCCAGGAGCTGAAAGCCAACTATCGCGCTCCCGGCTTCAACGGCAGCTTCGAGTTCTGGGTCACCGGGACCTTGTCGCCCAAGGGGAAAAAGGATCTCCAGGCCCGAGGCTTTTCGGTCGTCGAGCAGGCCGGCACCCGCATCGACATCGTCAACTGATGAAAAAGCTCTTCGTAGCGATACTCGCGGCCGCCGTGCTGCCGGCCTTTGCCCCCGCGGCTCGGGCCCAGAACCTGGACGAGGTCTTTCGCAAGGTCAGCCCGTCCGTCGTCGTCGTGCGGAGCAAGGGGCGAGACGTCAACGCCGGGGGTGTCACCAACTTCAAACAGACGGGCTCCGGGGTCCTGATCTCCAGCGACGGCAGGGTGATGACGGCCGCCCACGTCGTCAACGGCATGGACGAGATCACCGTCGAGGGCATCGCCGGTGAGGTCGTACGCGCGACGCTGCTCTCGGCCAATACGGCCGCCGATGTTTCGCTCCTGCAGCTCGAGCGCGTGACAGGGGCCATGCGGGTGGCGCGGATGGGCAACTCCGACGCGGTGCGGGTCGGCGAACAGGTCCTGGTCGTCGGCGCCCCCTACGGACTCTCTTATTCGATGAGCGTGGGCTGGGTCAGCGCACGCTGGCCGCCCAACACAATTTTCCCCGACATGCCGCTGGCGGAGTTCCTTCAGACCACGGCCACGATCAACACGGGTAACTCCGGTGGCCCCATCTTCAACATGGGGGGCGAGGTCATCGGTATCGTCAGCCAGAATATCTCAAAGTCCGGCGGCAGCGAGGGCCTGGGCTTTGTCGTGACGATCAACAGTGCGCGAAATCTCTTGGTCCCCCGGAAGATCTTCTGGGGTGCCCTCCAGGGCCTCCTCCTCACCGGCCGCCTGGCGAGTGTCTTCAACGTCCCTGCGCCCGCCGGGTTCCTCGTCAAGACGGTCGCCCAAGGTTCGATGGCGTGGAACATGGGCCTTCAGGGGGCCGACGGAATCGTCACCATCGCAGGGAAGGAGATCCCCGTGGGCGGCGACATCATCCTCTCGGTCGACGGCATCCCCGTTGTGTCTGAGGACAACATCGAGCAGATCCGCAACAGGTTGGCCGGCGTGGCGCCGGGCACCCCGTTCAAGATGAACGTGCTCCGCGCCGGCAAGATCCTTGAACTTACGGGCACAAGCCAGTAGCCCAACGTCACCCCCGCGCAACCCCCGTAGAGGGCAGCCGCATAGTCAATCGGCGCTCCATCCCGATCATCGGCCGCCGAGTGCCTTCTCGATCGCTTCGATCAGCAAGGGCCCCTCGAAGGGCTTTGCGAAGTAAGCGACCGCGCCGCCCTTCCGGGCCCGCTCCCGCGTAGGGACATCGTCGTGGGCCGTGATGAAGATGATCGGAAGCGGGATCTGGTCCTGTGCGAGGCGCTCCTGCAGATCGAAGCCGCTCATCCCGTTCATGTGGACGTCCAGCAACAAGCAGTCGATGCTCTCGGAATGCTCCCGCGCGAGGAACGCCTCGGCTGAGCAGAAAGTCTGCACGGTGAAGCCGGCGCCTCCCAGCAGCCGCGTGAGAGCTCGAAGAACGTCAGCGTCGTCGTCGACGACAGCAATCACGGCATTCACCAGATACTCCTTCTCGTTCCCGCTTCGGGATGCGCGAGTCCGATATGCCGTTCGGGACTGAGCTAGTTTTAACTAAGGTGTGTCCGCTGAGATATGGGGCCTTGGTCGTATGCGGTCGGGTCCTTTGAAAGGGATGGAAGGAATGGAAGGGAGACGGGCCTGAGACGAGGAATCCCTAGTTCAGACCGAGCTTCTCGGTCATCCGGACCAGGTCCGCCACCGAGTCCGCCTGCATCTTCCGCATGACCCGGCCGCGGTGAATCTTGATTGTCTTCTCCGCGTTTCCGAGGGTGTCGGCGATCTGCTTGTTCAGCCTTCCCGCCACGACCAGCTTGAGTACCTCCCGCTCGCGTGGCGTCAGCGTCTCGAGTCGGCGCTGGAACTCCAGGCGCTCCGCTCGGTTGGCTCGCTGCTCTCGGTTGCGGGCGAGCGCGCGCTGAACACAATCCAGGAGCTGCTGGTCGTTGAAGGGTTTCTCGAGGAAATCCACCGCGCCTCCCTTCATTGCGCGGACGCTGGTCGGTACGCTCCCGTAGCCGGTGAGGAAAACTATCGGGATGTCTCGCTGGGCCTGGCCCAGCGCCGATTGGAGATCGAGGCCGCTCAGGCCGGGCAGCCGAACATCCAGCACGAGGCATGCGGGCCGGTCCAGGGGAGTGTCGTCGATGAATGCAGTGGCCGACGGGAACGTCCTCGCCTCCAGGCCGACGGAGCGGAAGAGCCGGGCGAGAGCTCGGCAGACCAATTCGTCGTCATCGACCACGTATACGACGGCTTCCTCCAATTTCGTTTGTCCTCGCCGGGCACCTTCGGGCCGTGGAGGGGCCAAGAGGATCTCCTCTAACTGCCAGCAAGATAGTGCATTAGTGAGCGAGCGTCCATTCTAATGAGGGTGCATTCCAAGGGAAAGCGGAACCCGCGCTCCATCCTCCGGCTTGTCTTGGGCCAGACCCCTGTGGTTAGGTAGATCGTGAGCTTGGCCGGCTGGGCAGGCAGGTTCGGAGACCTGACCGAGGACAAGCTCCGCTCAATATGAGTGCACCGCAGCGCAAAGCAAAGTGCTGAACGCGTAGGATGCGAGCGATGAGCATTTTCACGCGATCCCTTCGCCGCGAGGCCCTGGACTTCCAGGGGGTCGACCGGCGGCTCGTGCTCCGAACCGCGCTCATCGCGCTCCTGGTCTCGGCGGCGTACTATCTCGGTACGGAGATTGGCCTGCGCACCCGGTTTCCTGCAACCGGTCCTTCGATCCTCTGGCCACCGAACGCGATCCTGCTCTCGGTCTTGCTGCTGACGCCGGTCCAGAGATGGGGCATCTACCTGCTTGCGGCCTTTCCCGCCCATTTTCTGACCGAGCATCAGGCTGGCTTCCCGTTATCCCTGAACCTGGGGCTCTTCATCACCAACTGCGGGCAGGCTCTGCTCGGGGCGGTGGCCGTGCGCCGGGTCATCGGCCCTCGCATCGACTTCGACAGCCTTCGCCATGTCACAGCCTTCATCGCGGGTGCCGCCTTCCTTGCTCCGTTCGTGAGCTCATTCGTCGACGTCTGGCTGTGGGTCGCGACGGGGTGGCCGGAAGGCATTCGCTACTGGCCGGCTTGGTGGGTGCGCTTTGCGAGCAACGTGCTCACGATTCTGGTGGTGACGCCGGCAGTGGTGCTCGGTATCAGCCAGGCCCGCACGTGGTTGCGGAGACCTCCTCCGTGGCGCCAGTCCGTGGAGGCGGCCATCCTGGTCGTCGGGCTCGCGGCCGCCGGGGTGATGATAGGCCTCTCCGAACCCCGCCACCTTCAGGCCTTGATGTACACGCCCCTGCCGCTGCTGCTATGGGCCGCGGTGCGCTTCGGGTCTGCAGGGGTCAGCGCGTCGCTCTTGGCGACGACGCTTTGCATGACCCTCGCCGCTACCCGTGACGTGGAGTGGTTTGCCGGGTCGCCGGAGGCCGCGCAGACCTTCTCGGTCCAGTTCTTCATGGTGATGATGGTCACCGCCATGTCGCTGATGTTCCTGGCCGCCGTCATTCGGGAGCGGGAGCGGGCGGAAACGGCGCTGAAGGAGCGGCTCGCCTTCGAGCGGCTGCTGTCCGAGGTATCGGCCGGGTTCGCCGGCCAACCAGGCGGGGACATCGCCGAAGCGATTCAGGGCGCTCTGGATCGCATCGTTGAGTGCCTCGATGTCGACCAGGCGACGCTGGCACAAGCGTCAGATCATGGCCGCACCTTTGAGCTCAAGTACGCTTCCCATGACCAGCGGATCGACCCGCTGCCGGGACAGATCCGTACGAGTGAGTTTCCGTGGGGACGAGACAAGATTCGCCTCGGCGAGGTGGTTTGCTTCTCAAGTCTGGGGGAGCTTCCCGGCGAGGCGAGGACTGATCGAGAGAACTATGGCCGGTACGGTATCAAGTCCGGTGTGGCTATTCCCTTGATGGCTGGACCGGCAAGCCTTGGCATCCTGGGGCTGGCTACCGTACGGTACGAGCGGTCATGGTCCGGCGAGATGGTGGATCAACTCCGATTGCTGGGGGAGATCTTTACCGCCGCGATGATGCGCCAGCGAGCGGATACCGATGCTCGCGAAGGGGAAGCCCTGAACCGGGCGGTGCTGGCGTCACTGTCCGGCGCCGTCGCGGTCGTAGACCGCGCGGGGGTCACTATCCGGGTGAACGAGACCTGGACCTGGTTGAACCGCTCCTTCGGGCACGCGCTTGTTCCCGACCTCGTGGTGGGCGTGAGCTATCTCGAGGCCTGCCAGCGGGCAGCGGAGCGGGGCGTCCAGGAAGCCCAGCCCGCGCTGGTGGGGATCCGGGCGGTCCTGGAGCGGACTCGCGCCGGGTTCTCGCTGGAATACTCGGGGCCCGGGTTGGACCAGGCGGGCTGGTGGGAGATGCTGGTGGTACCGTTGGATCGCCCGGAGGGCGGTGCGGTCATCACTCATCGCGACGTCAGCGATCGCAAGCGCGGTGAGCACGAGGCCCAGCAGCAACGGCAGAGTCTCGCGCACTCGGGGCGGCTGCTCGCCGTCGGCGAGCTCGCCGGGTCGCTCGCGCACGAACTCAATCAGCCCCTGACGGTGATGGTGACCAATGCCCAGGCCGCTCAGCGCCTGATTCGTCAACCGTCGGCGGATCTCGGCGAGCTAAGAGAGATCCTATCGGACATCGTGCAGGCTGGCCAACGTGGGGCCAACGTGATCAGAGGCGTGCGGGGGCTGCTCAGGCGGGCCGATTCCGACCAAGTGCCGGTTGACTTGAACACGCTCATCCGCGAAGTCACTGGCCTGCTCCAGAGCGACGCCATCCTCAAGGGCATCTCGGTGCGCCTCGAGATGAGCCCTGATCTCCCGCCCGTCCTCGGGGAGCGAGTACAGCTGCAGCAGGTGATCTTGAACCTCTTCATGAATGCTTACGAGGCCATGAGCGGCGCGCCCGACGGACCGCGCGAGCTGGTGGTCCGGACGAAGCACGGGCCCGGCAACGTCGAGTTCCTGATCTCGGACACGGGTCCTGGTCTGAGCGACGAGACCGTGGAGCGGATGTTCGAGCCTTTCTTCACGACCAAGCGCGAAGGCCTGGGTCTGGGGCTGTCGATCAGCCGGACAATTGTCAGAGCTCACGGCGGAGAGATCAGAGCGGGTCGACACGCAGAACGCGGAAGCACGATATCGGTCACATTGCCGCCACTCCTTTGACGGCCTTCTCATAGGGAGTCGTGCGATGAGGAACGCCTGGAGGATCCTGCTAAGACGCTCGGCTCAAATGGCACCCTGAAGGACGTGGACACGGCGGTCGTGGCTGGCGTGCGCATGTACATCCGGTTCTGACGGTGTGACCAACGGGACGAGACGCCTGCGCCCCCTCGTCTGGGTCTGGCGCACCTCGGTGGGGCTGGCGTGCATCGGCGTGCTCGGCTGGATGGCGCTGGCTATCTACTTCGACCTGGCGCCGGGCGCGACGCCGTGGTTCCGCGCCGGGCTCGCGCGCATCCGGGAAGGCCTCCCGAGGATGTCACCCTGATGACCACAATGCGCGGGGCCGGTGGGGACGAATCGGGCCGATCCCAAGGTCGTCGCGCCACGATACCGAGGGCCATGTCATGGTCAGATGAAGAGTTTGATCATCTATCGATCATTTGGTCCAGCGGAACCATCGTCAGGGCTCCCGAACCCGGAACTGCGTGACGAATGTCGTTCCGACGATCTGCTCCGGCGGGACGCCGTGGATCCCCTCCGCCCACGTGCGCATGAACTCGACGGTGCCTCCGGAGACGATGTAGGTCGTGAAGCCGTTGTCGCGCAGATAGGCCATGAGCTCGAGCATGGGCTGGAACACGAGATCCGTGTACGGACGATTGAAGCGAGGATGGCGCGCGGTGGCGAGCCAGTCGGCGACGACTCGGGCGAACTCATCGGTGGTCATGCCGGTGTGCGTCGCGGTGAGGAGCTGGAGCATCCCTCTTTCTCCTGACGCCACGAGCGCTTTCATGTCCCCGTCGAGCACCGCCTTGAACGGCTGCTGGGTCTTCCACTCCCGGGGCTTCGGCACGAGGGCCTTGACCCGGTCGAGCGCGAAGGCGAACTGAAAGTAGATCGGCTGCTCCGACCACAGGGTGCCGTCGTTGTCGAAGGTGGCGATGCGCTCGGCCGGACCTTCCGCGGGATCCGGATAGCCGGCTGGCACGCGACAAGCGCGGCGCCTATCCCGTCGACACGTCCACCTGCAACGTCGGCATCCGCTGCGTGGTGCGGGTCAAGGCGGCAGATTCAGAGCGCGGCCCCGGTAACGCTGCCGTGGATTGACTCAGCGCCGGGTCTCGGCCTCGAGCCGCTGCCCGAGCTGGCGGAGCTCGGGGGTCGTCGGCTCGAGGTCGGCGCGCCGCGCGAGAAGAGGGTGTTGCGACCGTAAGGGTGGCGGAGGAGGCTCCGCTCGCGCCCCGCGAGCGCGCCGGTCACGTGGTTGCCGGGGAACGTTGACCGGTGACGGGAGAATCCGCCGCCACCTCGGGGCCCACGATCAACGGGTACGCGATCCCGCCGAGGATCCCGCCGATGATGGGCGCCACCCAGAACAGCCAGAGCTGGCCCATCGCCCATCCGCCGACAAAGAGCGCAGGCCCGGTGCTCCGCGCCGGATTCACTGACGTGTTGGTCACAGGGATGCTGATCAGGTGGATGAGCGTTAGGGCCAGGCCAATCGCGATGGGAGCAAAGTGCTGCGGTGCACGTCCGTGCGTTGCGCCGAGGATGATGAGCAGAAAGAAGAAGGTCATCACCAGTTCGCACACAAACGCGGCCACGAACGAGTAGCCGCCTGGCGAGTGCGCACCGTAACCGTTCGAGGCGAAGCCGCCGGTGAGGCTGAACCCCGGCTTTCCACTCGCGATCACATACAGCACGCCCGCGCCGGCCGCGCCGCCCAACACCTGCGCGATGATGTAGTGGAAGAGCTCGCTGCCCGGGAACCGCCCTCCCGCCCAGAGACCGAGCGACACGGCCGGGTTCAGATGACACCCCGAGATGTGCCCGATCGCGTACGCCATCGTCAGCACGGTGAGTCCGAACGCAAACGATACACCCAGCAACCCGATGCCCACGCTCGGGAAGGCAGCGGCGAGGACCGCGCTCCCGCAGCCGCCGAGCACCAGCCAGGCCGTACCCAAAAACTCAGCAGCAAACCTCTGGGGAAGAGGAACTTGAGCCATAAGAACCTCCCTCGCCGCGGGCGGCGCGTCACGGTTTGAAATCTTCGGTTCCTTCACCTGAATACCACTCGTGGTCACATATCGTCGACCATTCTTCGTTCGCGAGGCGATAGGACATTGGTCCTATCGGGAGGGCACGGGCCGCCGAACGGACTCCACGGTCGGCAAGCACCTCGAGAAGACGGCCGCCGATGGCACAAAAACGGCACATGATGCTAAGATCGAGACCTCGCCACACGTAACCGCTGGAAAAGCCGGGGTAGCTCAGTGGCAGAGCAACTGATTCGTAATCAGTAGGTCGCGGGTTCAACTCCCGCCCCCGGCTCCATTAACCCACCGATTACGATGGCGTCTTCCGAGGCAACTCCTTCGGGGCGACCTGCGTCTCTGCTTCTTGTGCCCGTCTTGTGCCCAAGCTGGCGCTCGGAGCGATCTTCAGCACATCATCGAGGCGCGACACCGCGGTGCGGAGATGTTCCGGGGCCGGCAACTATACGGGAATTCGGTCAGCGCCGGTCCGTGATTCTCCGCGAAGGTTGGCCGATATGGATGTGGGCGCCCGTGGACGAGCCGGGCACCGCCTGGCGGACGCCGATGAACGGGATGTTCTGCCCCTGCAGATACCGCATGAGGGCCTGGCCCTCGGCGCTGTCTGGATGCACCGCCACGTCCACCGCCTGGCGGTGGTCGAAGCCGATGCGATCGTGCACCGAGCTCTGCCCGAGCGCGCTGATGGGCAAGGGGCGGCCGAAGCGGCCGCCGAAGAAGCGCTCCACGCGCGGGACATCGGAAAGGGAGAAGGGGAGGGTCCCGTTGAAGCGGATGAAGGCGGCGCTCGCCGTGTAGCCGCCCGCGGGCAACGGCGCCAGCTTGGCCATCTCGATGTGCGCCACGGCCTCGCCGATGATCCCTTCTCGTATCTTTTTGGCCTCGCGGATCAAGCGCTCCGTCTCCTTGATCTTGCGCTGCGTCTCGGCGAGGAGCTCCTCGGCGATCTCCACCTCGCGGCGGGAGATGATCTGCCGCTGGTAGAGATCGCGCCGTACCTCGACCATCTCGGCCACGCTCTGGGCGTCCTTCTGGTGGATGGCGAGCGTGCGCTCGAGGCTCGCCACGTACTCGCGCGTGGTGCGCACGATATCGGCGGCGATCCGATCGAACTGCTCGGCCTGGCGGTCGCGCGGGCGCGTGGTGCTCGGAGGGCGGGCGCCCGCGCCCGGCGCCGGCGCGCGGCTCTGTCCGTGGACGGGGGCGGTCTCGATGAGGAGAAAGGCGATCAGGCCGAGGACGAGGCGGACGGAGGGGGTCACTCTTGAATTGTAGCGCGCGGGATCACGCGCAGGCCCGCCGCCCCTTCGGCACCGCCACTGGTAAGCATGGCGGGCTCGTGTACGCACCTTTAGAAGGTGCTCAAGTAAGCCGTCCGCCCTCCGGCTCGGGGCCCGCCCGAGATGCGACCAAGGTCCTATGTCCAAGATGACCAAGGTGCGCTAGGACTCACACATGTCCGACGCCTCGACACGCTTGCGCGCCTTGGCGGCCGCCGGCGCGTTGCTTGCGGTGCTGGTCCTCGCCGGCGCCTGCGCCACGCCCATCGGGGTGACCCGGGCCGACACCCAGGCGGCCTACCGCGATCTCGCGCGGAGCGTGCTCTCGACCGGCGAGATGAGCGCGGGCAGCGAGATCGTGCTGCGCCGCGAGGGGCTCGCGGTCCGCTACGACGCGGATCCGGTCGCCACGCTGGCGGCGCTGCGGGGCACCGGCCGAGATCTCAGCCAGGACCGGCTCTTCGCGCTGGCCGAGCTGTCGTTCCTCTACGCCGAGCAGGCGGGCGACCCAGCGTACTACCTGGCGGCGGCGGTCTACGCGTACGCATTCATGATGGACCGCAAGGCCTCGATCGGGGCCGCGCTCGATCCCCGCGCGCGCCTCGCCGCCGACATTTACAATCTCGGTGTCAGCAACGGGCTCAGCCCCGCGCGGCCGGTCGAGAGCGGTAGTCTCGCCGAGCAGGCTTCGCGGGCATCCGTGTTGAGCGCCCGCGAGGTGATCCTCACCGATCGCATGCTGCCGCTGCCCTGGGGCCAGCTCGAGCTCCACGGCAATCCCGACGACTTCCTCTGGTCCGGCTATCGCCTGACGCGCTTCGTCTCCGTGGGCGAGTTCAAGGTGCGGGGCATGCGCAACCGCTATCGGCAGCCGGGCATCGGCGCGCCGCTGGCCGCCGACATCGCACCGGACGGGACCGGGCCCGCCGCTGACGCCGCCCGGAAGCGTATCCCTCCTCGGGCGAAGGTCGCGGTGACGGTCTTCGTGCGCTTCGACGATGCCATGAACGGCATCGCGGACGGCCGCCTCCGGGGTCGGCTCGAGCTCTATGCGGCGGACAAATCCACGACCGTGGAGATCGACGGACACACGGTGCCGCTCGAGCTCGATCCGACGGCGACGCTGGCCTACGCCCTCGAGGGCGCGCCGGTGTGGGAGACCGAGTTCGGCTCGTTCCTGACCGCCGATTTCCGCGTGCACCGCGAGAGCCTCATCATGATGCGGCCGTACCTGCCGGGCCGCGTCCCGGTCGTGCTGATCCACGGCACCGCCTCCAGCCCCGCGCGGTGGGGCGAGATGTACAACGAGCTCTCCAACGACGCCGTGCTGCGCGACCGCGTGCAATTCTGGGTCTTCACGTACTCGACCAGCAACCCGATCCTCCAGTCGGCGGACGAGCTGCGGCGATCGCTGAGCGACATCGTGAAGGAGGTCGATCCGGAGGGGCGCGACCCGGCGCTGCGCCGCATGGTCCTGATCGGCCACAGCCAGGGCGGCCTGCTCGCGCGGCTGATGGTGTCGGAGAGCGGGTCACGCTTCTGGGACAGCGCCTCGTCGGTGCCGCTGTCGCAGATCGAGGCCTCCCCGGCGGCGCGGGCCCTGCTCCAGCGGGTCATGTTCTTCGAGCCGGTCCCTGCGGTCAGCCGGGTGATCTTCGTCTCCACGCCGCACCGCGGCAGCTTCCGCATCTCGTCGCCGGTGCTGAGCCTGATCCGCCGGCTCGTCAGGCTGCCCGTCGCGCTGGTGAAGGATCTCGACGAGATCTCCCGGCTGAACGTCGACAAGCTCAAGGGCGGCCGCGACGGGATCCCCACCGCCGTCGACAACATGAATCCCAACGGCCGGTTCGTCCAGACGCTCTCGGCCTGTCCCATGACGCCGAAGGTGACGACCCACTCGATCATCTCCGTGCTGGGCAGCGGGCCGGTGACCGGCAAGACCGACGGCTTCGTGGCGTACGAGAGCGCGCGCCTGGAGGGCGTGGCCTCGGAGAAGATCGTCCGCTCCAGCCACTCGACCCAGGGTGAGCCCGAGACCATCCTGGAAGTGCGCCGTATCCTCCGCGAGCACGTCCGGGGAGACTGAGCGGCATCGGATTCAGGGAGGGCATCAGCCATCCAGCCGTCGAAGGAAAGCAATTGGGTAAAAACGATCCCCGGCCGAGGTTGGTGGGGTCTGGTTCCCGGTTTTAGGGACCGCTTCGCCGGCAGCGCTCCCGGCGATCATCCAGCCGATCACTTTGCCGGCACGGTAGTCGGGGCCCCCTTCTGCTTCACAATGAACACCAGGAACTTGGCAGGCTTTGTCGTGCTGGCATTTCGTGAAACCGTGTGCACGTCTTCCGGCGACTCATAGAATGTCTGGCCCGGCCCCAGTGTCACTTCCTTCCCACCCTTCACCTGCATCACCACTGCCCCTTCCAGCACATAGCATCGGCCAGAAGCCGATACGGGGCAGTCCGTGGGCGTAGTTCTGCAAGTTGAACGGGAAGAACGGCACGAGCCGCGTGACCATGACGATGCGCCAGCCGTGCTCGGCCGTCAGCTCGTCCAGGCGCGACAGCCGTGGGCCGGCCCGTACCCAGCGATAACTCCGGAGTAGAAGCTATTCCGCCGCACTAGGCTAACCGGGCGAGTTCGCCGAGAAGGATGAGGGCTGCGAACCCCGCAGCGGCGAGAACGCCGGAGTAGCGGGGCCCATTGTGGAAGGCCTCCGGGATCATGCTTTCCGCCGTCATGGCGATGAGCGCCCCGGCTCCGTATGCCTTGAGGATTGCCGTCGCGTGAGGGCCAAGGTCACTCAGGAAGTAGAAGGCAAGAGCCGTGATCGCTGCAGTAACAAGTGTAGTGCCGCTCCATAGGATGAGCACGTAAGTAGATGTGCGGGACGCGAGACGCATACCGGCCGTCCCGGAAAGTGCCTCCGGCACGTTCGCGAGCGAAAGCGCGATGACCAGTGCCAGATCGGGTCCCCCGGCCCTCAGGGTGATGCCAAGGACTAGCGCCTCCGGCACAGCATCAAGCGCGGTGCCGAGCGCAATGGAGGTGCCGCTGCCCGGCGCCTCGGCTTCCGACGGCTGCGGCTTGCATTCCCCGCAGCGCTTGCGGTCGTTGGCGATTGCGAGAGCTGCGTTCGCGATGCTGAACGTAGCGGCACCGGCAACAATTCCGCCTACAGTGGATGCCGCGCCGGCCAGTATGAGCGCCTCGGATGCGACCTTGAACGAGGCAGCTGAAAGGAGCACGCCCGCCCCGAGCGACATGAAAGCAGCGATGGCCCGGTGCCGGAGTTGCGCTATTAGCCCCAGAATTGCCCCGACAAGCACGCCGGACGCCGCAGCTAACCCCCAGCAGAAGGCCCACACTGCCCCAACAATACCTTCGGGCATTGCATGCTCCTCTTGGTCGTGACCCACGGAATCCGGCCAGCGGCAAACAAAGACGGTGCAGGAGGAAATCGCTCGCACAGCTAAAGGCCTCGCCGGCCTGGCCGCTCACGGCCCACCTCCTAACGCGCGATGTGCTGGACGATCTGCTGTTACGCCTGCTTTGTAACCTTGTCGGTGCGAATCGGCAGTCTCCAGTGGGGCCGGACGAAATGGCAGGTGTAGCCGTCGGGATATCGTTGGAGATAATCCTGATGCTCGGGTTCGGCCTCCCAGAAGTCGCCTGCCGGAACGACTTCCGTGACCGCCTTGCCCGGCCACAGGCCTGAAGCGTCGACGTCGGCGATGGTGTCTTCGGCAGTCCGCTTTTGCTCGTCACTGGTGTAGAAGATCGCAGATCGGTAGCTGGTCCCGAAGTCGTTGCCCTGGCGATTACGCGTGCTTGGGTCGTGAATCTGGAAGAAGAATTCGAGGATCTGCCGATAGCTGACCCGGGCAGGATCAAAGATGACCTCGACGGCTTCGGCATGTGAGCCGTGATTGCGATACGTAGCGTGGGACACGTTGCCGCCGGTGTAGCCGGCCCGTGTCGACAGAACGCCGTCGTAGCGGCGAAGAAGATCCTGCACGCCCCAGAAGCAACCGCCGGCAAGAACAGCGCGTTCCTCAGTCATTGGACATCCTCCACTTGGTTCAAGTAAGCCGCTCGCCACGCGGTCGATCTCTTCCGGTATCGATCTCTCTCCCGTTGGTCTGTTGGACGATGGTATCAAGGGGAGGCGGGCGCGCCGTGCGCTCGCCTCATACCGTCAACGGAGCGATCGGAAGGCCGCGCGCACCTCGGCCGCGAAGAGCTGGGGCTGCTCCCACGCGGCGAAGTGGCCGCCTTTGTCGACCTTGTTGTAATAGATCAGTTTCGGATACGCCCGCTCCGTCCAACTCCGCGGGGCCTCATATTGCTCGCCGGGGAAGACGGTCACCGCCACCGGTATCGAGACGCCCTTGGCGTTGAAAAAGCCACCTTTGTACTCCCAATAGAGACGAGACGCAGAGACCCCCGTGTTCGTGAGCCAGTAGAGCGTGATGTTATCGAGGATCTCGCCGCGCGTCAGTTCGCCCGTGGCGCTCGTGGTCCGGTTGAGGGCCGAGGCGACCGCCGCCGCCGGCTGGCCATCAGCGTCATTGTGGTCGAGAAGCCAGGCGGCGAGGCCGACAGGTGAATCCGCGATGCCGTACAAGGTTTGCGGGCGCGACGCCATCAACCTGGCGTAGTCGACTTGCTTGAAGGTTCTCTCCAGCTGCTCATAGGCGCGGTGTTCGTCAGCTGAAAGACCCGATGGCGCCGGGCCGCCGGCCAGGAGGGCCTTGTCGACGTCAGCTGGAACGGTAGCAGGCATGTTGGTGTGGATCGCGAGCAATCCGGCAGGTGCCTGCAAGCCCATCTGGTCGACGACAAACGCCCCCCAGTCGCCGCCCTGGGCGACGTAGCGCGTGTAGCCGAGGCGCTTCATCAGCTCTGCCCAGGCTCGGCCCATGCGCTCGGGGCCCCAGCCGGTGCTCGTCGGCTTGCCCGAGAACCCGTAGCCGGGCATCGACGGAATAACCACATGGAAAGCGTCGGATGCGTTCCCGCCGTATGCGGTGGGATTGATAAGTGGATCGATGATCTTCAGCTGCTCGATGATCGAGCCGGGCCATCCGTGCGTGATGATGAGCGGCAATGCGTTTGCATGCTTCGAACGCACGTGGATGAAGTGAATGTCTAGCCCATCGATGGTCGTCACGAACTGCGGCACCGCGTTCAACTTCGCCTCGCACTTGCGCCAGTCGTACTCGGTCGCCCAATAGCGCGCGAGTTTCCGAACCATCGCGAGCGGCACGCCCTGCGAGTGATCGGCGACCGTTTCTTTTTCTGGCCAGCGGGTAGCCATGATGCGCCGCCGAAGCTCGACGAGCTCCGCTTCCGGAATGCGGATCCGGAACGAGCGAATTGCGGTGTCCTCGGTCGCTGCGCGCGGCCGGGCGGAAGTTGGGGTGGTGTACTGCAGTTGTGAGGTCATCGTGGACTCTTTGGTCGCCGCGACGGTCTGGGCATAGCAGGGGGAAGCGATCAAAAGAAGGCCGAGGGCGCTCGCGGTCGTTACGCGGCGCTGCATTTGTACGAAGGTCATGGCGGGCTCCTTGTTGAATCCACGTTGGGGCAGCAGAACACGCGCAACGTTAGGCGCGTCGTCCACCGCCTGACGCTGCACTACCGTGCGATCCGTCACCGTTCGAGTTACACCAGCGTGTCGTGAGGTCGACATTCCCGGACGACTGCGCTTGATGCTTATGGATTAGTATCATGTCCACCTCACGAGGTTCCTGATAGGCGGGCTCGCCATCTTGGTCTGGAAGGGCTTCCCCAATTGTGGCGGTCACTCACCCCCGGAATGCGGGTTGCGTACGATTATGTAACTCCCTTCGCCATCCCGATAGCGTTCGGCCCCCTGTGGATGCCGCTGCTGCCGATGGGAAGGACACCGAACATCGCGACATGCATCGCCGTGGCGTCCCCTGGACGCCAATGGCTCCTGACAGCGTGGCACGTCCTCAAACCGATAGTCGAAGAGTTGAGGAACCCTGAAAGTGTTTGTCACATAGGATGTGATCGTTCGGGTATGCCTCTGATCACACTCAACCGGATCGAAATGGACGCCGTACGTTTCAGCGAACGGCTAGATATAGCGACGCTCCAGATTCCGACTCTGTTCGCCGATCTGATCGACCGCAATGGGCTGTTTCGTGTTCTGCGCCCGCATCGGTGGCCACTACTCCCGCGCGCCGTAGTCGATGAGCCAGTCTGGGTGGTAGTCGACGTCGTTTAGGACTCGAACTGATGCGCAGATCCCGATTGTCGGCGGCAAGTCGGGGCAGCTATTCACGGTTCAGGCTACGACCTTCGGCTTTGTGGAGTAAGCGGCGGACCTGTATTTGTGGACAGGATAGTTGAAGGCGTCAGAGAGCAATCATTGTGTGGTGTAGTCAAAGAGGGTAGCCACTTTGGCCGACGGTGGTGGGAGCCAGATGGTTCGATTGATGAGAACGCGCCGCGAGACCTATCTGGCGAATTCGTCATGGGTCCAGTTGTCCCTCGACCCTGAGGGCCATGCCTCCGCGCGTTCGCAACGGGACGTCTTGCGGCAAATCGTTGATCGCTCCGGACCGGCACGCTATGGTCGGCGAGCGCAAGGGGGCGCGGTGCCAATGATCATCGAGCTTCGATGAGCGCGGGAGGCGAGCGTCCGTGGCCATCCGCGTAGTCCGGCTGGGGAGTCCGCGCTCGCCAGGGGAAGGGCTCAGGCTCGGCACCGTGCGGCGGCTTCCGCGGGGCGTACGCAAGACGGACTATGCCCGCCGCGATTTCTTCGACGTGTGGTACCCGGAGCTGGCGCCGAGCGGCAAGCTGGTGAGCTGGGCCCTGTCCGAGCCGTTCACGGCGCCGCGCTGGGCCCGCTACGTCAAGAGCTACCGGCGCGAGATGCGGGAGCCTCCGCGTCAGCGCACGCTCGAGCTGCTCGCGCGATTGTCCCACCAGGCGGACTTCTCCATCGGCTGCTACTGCGAGCGCGAGGACCAGTGCCATCGCTCGATCCTGCGCGAGCTGCTGGTGGAGCACGGCGCGCGGATGGCTTTGCCTGGTCGCTGACGTCGATGGTCGATGAGCCGCGCCGCCCCGCCGTGGTCGGACTCACGGTGCGTTACGAAAAGGCCCGGGATGCCGGAGGTCTCGTGCGATACGCGCCCGAGTTCGCGGCGCTGGGGAGCTAGGGCGATGGCCATCACGTATCGCGAGACGGCCGATGTCGATTTCGAGCAGGTGCTGGCGCTGTATCGCGCGCTACGCTGGTCCTCCGCCGAGAAGCCGCGGGAGCTCGAGCGGGCGCTGCGCGGCTCGCACTCGCTGGTCACCGCCTGGGACGGGCCCCGCCTGGTGGGCCTCGGCAACGCGATCTCGGACGGCGCCCTCGTCGTCTACTACGCGCACATGCTGGTCCTGCCCGACTACCAGGGCCGGGGCATCGGACGCGAGATCGTGCGGCGGCTCATGGCCCGGTACGCGGGGTTTCACCAGCACATCCTGGTGGCGGACGGCGGCGCCATCGACTTCTACCGGAAGTGCGGCTTCGAGCGGGCCGGCCACACTGAACCGATGTGGGTGTACGCGGGGAGCGAGCATTGAGCCTGGCGGGCGCGGGGGCGGCGGCCGCGCTGCTCCTCGCGGCGTCCGTGGCCGCAGCCCAGATCCCGCCGGGCCCCGAGGAGCTTCGCGCGTACCGGGGGCTCCACGCCGCTGCCGCGCGTGACGATGCCGCCGAGGTGGGGCGTCTCCTGGCGGCGGGCGCGAATCCCGAGGCGCGCGATGGCCATGGCCGCACCGCGCTCCACGTGGCGGCCTTCACCTCGCACGCGGCGGCGGCGCGCGCGCTGGTGGCGGGCGGCGCGCAGGCCAATGCGCTCGACGCCCAGCGCTACGACATCGTCACCATCGCGGCGGTGAAGAACGACGTCGCCATGCTGCGACTGGCCCTCGCGCTGGGCGCGAGCGCGCGCAATGTCACCAGTCCCTACGACGGCACCGCTCTCATCGCGGCCGCGCATCTCGGTCACGACGAGGTGGTGCGCGAGCTGATCCGGGGGGGCGCCCCGCTGGACCACGTCAACAATCTCGGCTGGACGGCGGCGCTGGAGGCGGTGATCCTGGGCGACGGCGGCCCGCGTCACGTGGCGGTGCTACGGGCGCTCGTGGAGGCCGGCGCGGATCCCGGTCTCCCCGACCGGCAGGGCGTGACCCCGCTCGAGCATGCGCGGCGACGGGGCTATGCGGAGATGGTCGCCGTCCTCGAGTCCGCCCGCCGGCGCTGACGCGGGGAGGAACCTCCACTCAGGTGCGGCGCCAGGGCGGCGGACGCGGCTACCCGGGCTCCAGCATCACCTTCACGCGCCGCTTGTCCGAGCGGAGCGAGTCGAAGGCGGCGGGGAAGGCATCCCAGGCCACGGTGTCGCCGAGGAGCGGACCCGCGTTCACGCGCGCGCGCGCCAGCATCGCGAGAGTGAAGGCGAAGTCGCGCTTGCCGTAGCCGAACACGTAGCGGACATCCAGCTCCTTGGTGATCGCCTTCACGGGCAAGATCCGATCCGGCTGCATGCACACGCCGGCCACCACCACCCGGCCGTTGACCGGTGCGTGGTCCATGGCGAGCTGCTGGCTGCCGGGCACGCCCACGCAGTCGAACACGACGTCGGCGCGGCGCCCGGCCTCGCGCTTCACCGCCGCCACCACGTCCTCGCGCTCCGCGTGGATCACCGCGGTGGCACCCATGCGGGCGGCCCGCTCCGCGCGCTCGGGGGAGAGATCGCTCACCAGCACGTGGCCGGCTCCGAAGAAGCGGCTCCAGAGGCTCACCGCCAGCCCGATGGGCCCCGCGCCGATGATCTCGGCGACCTCCCCGGGCCGCAGCCCCGCGCGCTCCACCGCGTGGAGCCCCACCGCCAGCGGCTCCACCAGCGCACCCTGGCGGAAGTCCACCTCCGGTGGCAGGGACAGCGTCTCGTGCATGCCCACGCGCACGAAGTCCGCGTAGGCCCCGGGCAACTTGCCGAAGCCCCCGGAGATCACGGCGGGGCAGCGGTGCCCCTGGCCATTGAGGCAGGCCACGCAGGTGCCGCAGGCGATATAGGGCAGGGCAGTGACGCGCTCACCGACGCGGAAGCGCCCGGCCGCGTCGCGCCCGAGCGCGACCACCTCGCCGGCGAACTCATGGCCCATGATGGCGCCCACGGCGAGCGGGCTCATGCCTCCCGAGCGATCGGTCACCTCGGCGGCATGGAGATCCGAGCCGCAGACGCCGCAGTCGCGGACGGCGAGGATGAGCTCCGCGGGGCCGGGAGTCGGGTCCGGCACGGTGCGGATCTCGAGGGGCCGGCCCACGCCCGAGAAGACGGCGGCGCGCATGAGGGCCCGAGTATAGCGCGGCGCTTGCTTGACACTCATGCGAGTGGAGGTGCAGGCTAGCGCGCATGCCCACCCCATTCGCCACGCCCCATGTGTACGAGAAGCTCGGCGTCCGCTCGGTCATTCACGGCTCCGGCACCACCACGCGCTACGGCGGCTCCCGCATGCGGCCCGAGACCATCGAGGCCATGCGCGAGGCCGCGCAGGCCCACGTGAACATCGACGAGCTGAATGCGGCCGCCGGCGCCGCCATCGCCCGCCTGCTCGCACGCACCCGCCGCGCTGGTGACGGGCGGCTCCACCGCGGGCCTGGTGCTCCAGGCCGCCGCCTGCATGACCGGCGACGATCCCGCCAAGATCGCGCGGCTGCCCGACGCCGGCGGCATGCGCAACGAGTTCGTGATCCAGCGCGCGCACCGCTTTCCGTACGACCAGGCCTATCGCGTCCCGGGCGGCGTGCTCGTCGAGATCGGGCTGGGACGGCGCACGGCCCCGCACGAGCTGGAGGCGGCCATCGGCGAACGCACCGCCGGGGTGATCTTCCTCGTCTCCCCTTTCACGAGCCCGCCCGGCATCCTGCCGTTCGAGGAGGTCTGCCGCATTGCCCACGCGCGCGGGGTGCCGGTGCTGGTGGACGCGGCCTCCATGGTGCCGCCGCGCGAGCACCTGTTCCGCTACGTCCGCGGGGGCGCCGACCTCGTCGTCTACAGCGGTGGCAAGGGCATCCGAGGTCCGCAGAGCACGGGCATCCTCGTCGGCCGGCCGGACCTCATCCGCGCCGCCATGCTGAACGCGAGCCCGAACCAGGCCATCGGCCGCGCGGCCAAGACGTCGAAGGAAGAGATCGTGGGGCTGGTCACCGCGCTGGAGCTCTGCCTCGCCGAGGACGAGGCGGCGGAGATGGTGCAGTTCCGGGACGCCTGCGCGCGGATCGTGGAGGAGGTGCGGGACATCCCGGGCCTGCGTGCGGTGGTGGAGCAGGACCCGGTCAACCGCGTGATCCCCCACGCCGTGATCTACTTCGAGCCGGACTGGGCCGGCCCCAGCGGCCCGGTGGTGCGGCGCGCCCTGGCGGAGGGCGAGCCCCACATCTACGTGCAACAGGGGACCTATCAGGGCGGCTACGGGGACGAGCTGGCGGTAGATCCCATCAACCTGCAAGCGGGGGAGGAGAAGCTCCTCGCGGCGCGGCTGCGCGAGGAGCTCACCCGCCGCTGAGCGGGCGCTCAGCTCACGCCGGGCTCGAGCAGCGTGAGCGTGCCCGCGTCCGCGTCCAGCTCCGCGAGACAGCCGATGGGCAGCGTGGTCTGGTCGTCCACGTGCCCGACCATGAGGCCCGCGATCGCGGGCACACCCAGCGCGCGCGGGCGCTCGGCCAGGATGTCCTCCAGCACGCGGTTCTGGACGTAGAATGCCGACGGCTCGCAGCGCGTGAACTTGCCGAAGGCGATCCCGGCGAGCCCGGCCAGTGCGCCCGCGAGCCACAGCTGGGTGAGGAAGCGGTCGATCCGATAGAAGGGCTCGTCCACGTCCTCGAGGAAGAGGATGGCGCCGCGGAGGTCGGGGAAGTACGGCGTCCCCGCGAGGTGCGCCATCAGGCAGAGATTGCCGCCGAGGAGCCGGCCCTGTGCCCGGCCCGGCACCAGCGTGGTCACGCGGTTCTCCCACTCCGGCTGGCCCTCGCGCGGCTCCCCGCGCGGGGGTGCGCCCAGTCGAACGGGGGCGTCCGGGGACCAGAGAACCTGGCGCAGCTGGGCGAGGGAGTAGGGGGTGAAGCCGCGCGCGGCGATGGGCCCGTGAAAGCTGACCAGCCCCGCCTGCGTGTGCAGCGCCATGTGCAAGGCGGTGATGTCGCTGTAGCCGACGAGCGCCTTGGGGTTGGCGCGGATGAGGTCCCAGTCCAGCAGCGGCAGCAGGCGGGAGGCGCCATACCCGCCCCGCACGCACCACAGCGCATCCACCGCGGGATCCGCGAAGGTCGCCTGCAGATCCGCGGCGCGGTCCGCGTCCGCGCCCGCGAAGTAGCCCTCGCGATCGAAGACGTGCTTGCCCGGACGGACGCGGAAGCCGAGGGATTGCAGGGACTCGATCGCGTAGCGGACCCGGTCGGGCTCATTGGGCGCGCCCGAGGGGGCGACGAGACCGATGGTCTGGCCCGGCGCGAGGCGCCGCGGGCGGAGGAGGGTCAGCGGATCACCTCGTCGGCCCGCTTGACCAGCGAGTCCGGGATCGGGAGGCCCAGCACGCGCGCGGTCTTGAGGTTCACCACCAGCTCGAACTTCGGCGGCTGGGCCACCGGCAGCTCGGAGGGCCGGGCGCCCTTGAGGATGCGATCGACGTAGCCGGCGGCCCGGCGGAAGAGATCGCCCTGCCGCGGCCCGTACGACATGAGCCCGCCGGCCTCCACGCCCAGCTTCAGCGTGAACATGGTGGGCAGGCGCCGCTGCGCGGCCATCTCCGCGATCTGGACGCGGTGGACGAAGGCCAGGCGGTCACCGAGCACGTAGAGCGCGTCCGCGCGATCGCGCGTGGCGGCCTCGAAGGCGCCCTCGAACTCCACCGGGGTTCGCACCTCGAGCGGGAGCGGAGTCAGCCGCAGGGGCGTCGCCGCCGCGGGAATCTCGCGGCTCAGCAGCTGCCGGTGCGCGGGATTGGCGGCATTGGCGAGGACGGCCACACGGGTGGCGTTGGGCGCCGCCTCCTTGAGGAGGGCGAGCCGTTTCCGGGTGAGCTCGTCGGGGGCATACGTGGCCAGCCCGGTGACATTGCCGCCGGGCTTGGTGAGGCTCCCCACGAGCTTTTCCCGGACGGGATCCGCCACCACGAGGAAGACGATGGGGATGGTCTTGGTGGCGTCGGCGGCGGCATGCGCGGGCTGTGTCGACAGCGCCACGATGACGTCCACCTTGGCGCGCACCAGCTCCGCGGCAAGGATGGGGAGGCGATCGAAGTCGCCTTCGGACGAGCGCCACTCGATGACGAGATTGCGCCCCTCCGCATACCCGAGCTTCTTCAGCCCGTCGAGGAACTGATCGAAGTACGGACCCTCGGAGGACTCGAACGCGTTGGCGAGCACGCCGATGCGATGGACCTTGCCGGCTTGCTGAGCAGCGGCGGGGAGCTCCGAGCCGAGGATCATGACGAGGAGCGAGATCACCAGCCGGCGCGCTCGAACCATGGCGGGCGTCTCCACGACGAGTCGAGCCTAGCCTGACCCGACAGCGTCGGCAAGGGCGTTCTGACGACGGCCCGCGGCGCGCTATATTAGGCGCGTGATGACGCGACCCGAGGGGCCCGACGCCGACCTCCTGGCGCGGGCCCGTGCCCTCCTCCCGCTGCTCGAGTCCGCATCCGACACCATGGAGGCGAGCCGCCGACTCCCGCCCGCGGTGGTGGAGGCGCTCCACGACGCGGCGCTCTTCCGCCTGCTCATGCCGCGCTTCCTCGCCGGGGGCGAGGTGGACCCCGTCACCTTCGTCCACGTCATCGAGGCCATCGCGATGGTCGACGGCAGCACCGCGTGGTGCCTCTGCCAGGCCGCCGGCTGCTCCATGGTGGGCGCCTATCTCACCCCCGAGGTCGCGCGGGAGATCTTCGGCCCGCGAGACGCCGTGCTCGCCTGGGGGCCCGGGCCCGACGCGCGCGCGGTGGCGGTGGACGGCGGCTATCGCGTGTCGGGCACGTGGTCCTTCGCGAGCGGCTGCCGTCACGCGACCTGGCTCGGTGGACACGCGGCCGTCGTCGAGGCGGACGGCGCCGCGCGCTGGCGCGCCGACGGCAGCCCCGAGGGCCGCACCATGCTGTTCCCCGCCGCGCGCGCGGAGATCGTGGACGTGTGGCACGTGAGCGGGCTGCGGGGGACGGGCAGCGATGCCTTCACCGTCTCGGACCTCTTCGTGCCGCACGCGTACTCGGTGTCGCGGGACGATCCCGCCGAGCGCCGGCATCCCGGCGCGCTCTACTGCTTCCCCTCCGGCAGCCTCTACGCCTCCGGGTTCGCCGGGGTGGCGATGGGCCTCGCGCGGTCCATGCTGGACGCCTTCGTGGAGCTGGCGCGGGACAAGACCCCGCGCGGCGGGCGCCGGGCCCTGCGCGACAACCACGTGGTGCAGTCCCAGGTGGCCCAGGCGGAGGCGCGCCTCCGCTCCGCGCGGATGTTCCTGGTGGGGTCTCTCGACGAGATCTGGCGGGAGGTGGGCCGCTCGGGCATGCTCACGCTCGACCAGCGGATGACCATTCGCCTCGCCGCCACCTACGCCATCCATCAGGCCAAGGACGTGGCGGACATCGCGTACCAGGCGGCGGGCTCCAGCGCCATCTTCACCGCGGGCGCCTTCGAGCGCCGCTTCCGCGACATCCACGCGGTGACCCAGCAGCTCCAGGGTCGCCAGGCCCATTTCGAGACGGTGGGCCAGTTCCTCCTCGGGCTCGATCCGGACACCCAGTTCCTCTAGCCGATCCCGCTCACTCCGTCCGCCGGTGGCCCGCCTGCCACCACCAGTGGAAGATCAGGGCCTGTACGAGCGAGAGGACGCCGAGGGTGGCGTCGTTGAGGATATAGAGCGAGACGAAGCGGCCACTGAGCCCCCGCCAGGCCAGGATGGCGAGTCCCCCGAGCCCGAGGTTGAGCGCGAGGAAGAGCATCAGCAGGCCCATCGCCTCGAGCATTCGCGCGCCGGCGGTGAGGAGTCCGGCGCGCGGGATCCCCAGCCAGCGCGTGCCTACCAGCCAGACGCCCCCCGAGGTCACGAGCACCAGCGCCGGCACCACCAGGGTCTCGAGATCCACCGCTCAGAGCCAGCCGCGCAGGCGGTAGTAGCACCAGGCGGCGAGCTCGATGCCCACCTCGCGCAGCAGATGCAGGCGCGCCTCGGCCCCGGCGGGCCCGCCGCCTTCCGTGTGGGCGCCGAGCACGGTGAAGCCGCGCCGCTCGAGGAGCGCCCGGGTACGGGGCATGTCGATGGGGTCGACGACCAGCAGGATGCGCTGGATGCCGCGCGGCTTCAGCAGGCCCTCGAGGAGGGCAGCCTCCTCCCGGGTGGTGTGGGCCCCGGGGGCGGGGAGCAGACTCTCGGCGTCGATCCCCAGGCCGCGGGCCAACCGCACCCGCGCATCGATCTCGTCATCGTCGCCGGTGAACACGATGAGCGGCGACAGCCCCTTCTTCTGGAGCGCGATGGCGCGGAGGGTCCGGCGCAGCGAGGCGTTGGTGAGCACCTCGTCCGCGTCCGACCCCCCGCGGCCGGGCACCACGATGGCCTGCGCGGGTCGGAGCTCGAGGGGGCCGGCCATCCAGCGGTTGAGCTCGTTGGCGAGGGGGGTGAAGCCGCCGACGACGAGCAGGAGGAGCCCGGCGGCGCCGAGCAGGCGGAGAACACGCGACCGCCTCCCGTCCTCCGCGCGTGGCACGGACGGATGATGCGCCAATCCGCGCATGCATGGCAAGCGGGTCGGCGGGGGCACCGGGGGCATCGCTTGACGCGGCCGCGCTCGTGCCGGACTCTAGAGGCCCGTGACTTATTCCGCGCCGCCCGACCCGACCCGTCTCGCATGACCGCGTGTCCCCGCTGCGGGCACCCGGCGCTCGCGGGGGCTCGCTTCTGCTCCGCGTGCGGGACGCCGCTGGTGGCGCCGCCCGATCCCGCGCGCTTCGGCTCGCCGGGCGCCTACACGCCCGCCCATCTCGCCGAGCGCATCCGCGGCTCGCGCGAGGCGCTGGCCGGCGAGCGCAAGCAGGTCACCGTGCTCTTCGCCGACATGCAGGGCTCGATGGAGCTGCTCGCGGACCGGGATCCCGAGGAGGCGGGCCGTATCCTCGACCAGGTCCTCGAGCAGATGATGGAAGCCGTGCACCGCTACGAGGGCACCGTGAACCAGGTGATGGGCGACGGGATCATGGCGCTGTTCGGTGCCCCGCTCGCCCACGAGGACCATGCCGTGCGGGCCGCCTACGCGGCCCTCCGCATGCAGGAGCGCATCGGCGCCTTCGGCGACCGCATGCAGCGCGCGGCGGGGGTGCCGCTGCAGATCCGCGTGGGCATCAACTCGGGCGAGGTGATGGTGCGCGCGATCGAGAACGATCTCTCCATGTCCTATACCGCGGTGGGCCCCACCGTGCATCTCGCCGCGCGCATGGAGCAGATGGCCAAGCCCGGCTCCATCCTCGCCACCGCCGACACGGTGGCCCTGGGCGGGGGCCGCGTGGTGACGCGCTCGCTGGGCCTCATCCCGGTGCGCGGCCTTCACGCCCCGGTGGAGGTGCACGAGGTGACGGGAGCCGCCACCGCCCCCTCCCGCGCCGACGCCGCCGCCGCGCGCGGGCTCTCCCCCTTCGTGGGCCGCGACACGGAGCGCGCCGCGCTCCTGGCCGCGCTCGACGCCGCCGCGGGCGGGGGCGGCCCGGTGGTGGCGATGGTGGGCGAGGCCGGCGTGGGCAAGTCGCGTCTCGTCCGCGAGTTCACCCGGCTCGCGCGCGAGCAGGGCGCCCTGGTGCTGGAGACGGCGACCGTCTCCTACGGCCGGGCGGTCGGGCACCGCGCCGGCATCGAGCTCAACCGCCGCTTCTTCCAGATCGAGCGGGGCGACGACGAGGCCGTCGCGCGCGAGAAGATCGCCGCCGGCATGCGCGCGGTGGACCGCGGCCTCGAGGACGGCATCGCCGCCGTGCAGTGGCTGCTGGGGGTGCCGCCGGCCGCGAGTCCGTTTCTCGCCCTGGATCCCGGCGCGCGCCGGCGCCGGGCGGTGGAGGTGCTCGTTCGCCTGGTGGACGGGCTGTGCGCGCGCCAGCCGGTGGTGCTGGTGTTCGAGGATCTGCAGTGGCTGGACTCCGAGGGCGCGGAGGCGCTCGACTACATGGCCACGCACATGCCGAAGCGCGCGCTGCTGCTGGTCACTTACCGGCCCGAGCACGACGACCGGTGGCACCGGGTGCCGGGCTATGCCCGGCTGCGGCTCGAGCCTCTGGCCCCGCCGGCGGCGCAGGCGCTGCTCGCTTCGCTCCTCGGCCCCGCCGAGGACACCGGCCCCATCAGCCGTCTCGTCGCCGAGCGCGGCCGGGGCAACCCGCTCTTCCTGGAGGAATGCGTGCGGAGCCTCGCGGACACCGGCGTCCTCGCGGGCTCGCGCGGCGCCTATCGCGTGGTCCGGCCGGCGGCGACCCTGGAGGTACCCGCCAGCGTGCGCGCGGTGCTCGCCGCGCGCATCGACCGCCTGCCCGCGGAGCAGAAGCGGCTCCTGCAGGCGGCGTCGGTGGTGGGCGAGGACGTGCCGGTGCCGCTGCTCGAGGCCATCGTGGACCTGCCCGTCGAGCGCGTGCGCGCGGCGCTCGACGAGCTGCGCGGCGCCGAGCTGCTTGCCGAGGCCTCCCTCTTTCCCGACCCGGTCTACGCCTTCCGGCACGCCCTCGCTCACGACGTGGCGTACGCGAGCCTGCTCCACGAGGGCCGGCGCGCGCTCCACGCGCGCATCGTGGAGACCATCGAGCGGCTCTACGCGGGGCGGCTGGACGATCAGATCGAGCGCCTGGCCCACCACGCCTTCACCGGAGAGCAGTGGGCGCGCGCGGTGCACTACTGCCGCGAGGCCGGCCTGCGCGCGCTCGCGCGGCTGAGCTGTCCCGAGGCGGTGGAGCGGCTCGAGCGCGCCCTGGAGGCCCTCGGCCATCTCCCCGCCTCGGAGGAGTCGCGGCGGCTCGCGGTGGACCTCCGGTTCAACCTGGGGGCGGCGCTGGTTCCGCTGGGCGCGCATGCGCGGGCTCTGGGCGTCCTCCGCGAGGCGGAGGCCCTCGCGGGGACGCTGGGCGACGAGCGGCGGCTGGCGCGCGCGCTCTCCTATCAGAGCAACATGCACTGGGAGATGGGCGACGCCGAGGCGGCCAGCGAGGCGGGCCGGCGTGCGCTCGCCATCGCGGAGCGCGCCGAGGACCTCGCGCTCCAGGTGGTGGGCAACTTCAGCCTGGCCGGCGCCACGCGCTCTCTCGGCGACTATCCGCGCGCGGCCGAGCTCCTGCGGCGGAACGTGGCCCTCCTCGAAGGCGACTTGCGCTACGAGACCTTCGGCCTCGCCGGGCTCGCGTCCGTGATGTCGCGCAGCCATCTCGCGTGGAGCCTGGCCGAGCTGGGGGAGTTCGACGAGGCCATCGCGCGCGCGGAGGAAGGGATCCGCCTGGCGGAAGCGACGGGTCACGTGTACAGCCTGGCCTACGCCTGTCTCGGGCTGGGCGGCGCGCTCCTCCGCCGCGGCCGGCTCGGCGCCGCGCAGGGCGTGCTCGAGCGGGGTCTCGCCCTCTGCGAGGAGGTGCCGGGACTCTTCCCGCCCTTCGCCGGCGATCTCGCCCTCGTGCGCGCGCTGGGCGGCCGTGCGACGGAGGCGGTGGAGCTGGCGGCCCAGGGCGTGGCGCGAGCCGAGCGCATGGGCCGCCTCGGTCGGCTGTCCCTCATCGCCACCCACCTCGGCGAGGTGCAGCTGCTCGCCGGGCGGCTCGACGAGGCGGCCGAGCAGGGCCGGCGTGCGCTCTCCCTGGCGCGGACACAGAAGGAGCGCGGCAATCAGGTGTACGCGCTGCGGCTGCTGGGCCTCGTGGCGAGCGAGACGCTGCCGGCGGACCGCGATGCCGTTGCGCGTTACGAGAGCGCCGCCCGATACTTCGACGAGGCGCTGGCCCTGGCGGAGGCGCTGGGAATGCGGCCGCTGATCGCGCGCTGCCGCCTGGGGCTGGGCCGGCTGGCGCGGCGCGCGGGCGACGCCGGGACCGCCGCGCGGCACCTCGACGCGGCGACCGCGCTGCTCCACGAGCTGGGAATGACCTACTGGCTGGAGCGCGTGGATCTCGACCCCGCCGGCCGCGCCTCGTCCCTGGGGCCTCCCGGGGCCGCCACGAGGTGATACCATGCCGCCCATGAACGGCGCGCTCACGAGCATGGCGGAGGCCGCCCGGCTCGTCCGGAACGGCGACCGCGTGGTCTACGTCGGCTACATGCGGATGGAGCCGGTGGCGTTCTTCCACGAGCTCCTCCGCCAGCGCCGGCGGGACCTCCACCTCGTGCTGGCTCCCAGCTCGGGGTGGGTGGCCGACATGATGATCGGCGCCGGCGCCCTGGCCGACATCGAGTTCTCGAGCCTGTCCTTCATGGAATATGGCTTCGCGCCGAACTTCCGGCGCCGAGCGGAGGCGGGGAGCCTCCGCTACCTCGAGCACTCCTGACCCGCCCTCATGAGCGCACTCCAGGCTGGAGTGATGAACGTCCCCTTCGTGCCGGTGCGCGGGCTCCTGGGCACGGACTACATGAAGGTGCGGCCGGACTTCCGTGCGGTCCCCAATCCCTACGATCCCCGTGAGGAGATCGCGCTGGTGCCCGCCATCGCGCCCGACGTCGCCGTCTTCCACGGCATCCGCGGCGACCGCCACGGCAATGTCATCACCAGCGGGGTGCTGGACGCCAAGCTCATCGCGCAGGCCTCGCGGCGCGCGGTGGCCACGGTGGAGGAAGTCTCGGACGGCGACCTCACGCTCGAGCCGCACACCGGGGTGCTCGTCCCCGGCATCCACGTCTCCGCGGTCGTGCACGCGCCGCGCGGCGCCCATCCCACCGCCTTCGAGGGCAAGTATCCGGTGGACGGCGAGCACGTGCGCGAGTACGTGAGCGCCGCCGGGAGCGAGGCCACCTTCGCCGAGTGGCTGGACCGCTACGTGTACGGGGTGCTCGACCACGCCGCGTACCTCGAGCGCGTCGGGCTCGCAGCCGCGGCGGCCCGCTGAAGCCGACGGGCCGGATGGCCCCCACCGCCGATGAGCCCACCCGCGCCGAGGTGATGGCGGTCGCCATCGCGCGGCGCCTGCGCGACGGCGAGACCATCGCGGTGGGCTCGGTGTCGCCCATCCCCGCCAGCGCCTGCCTTCTCGCCAAGCGGCTCCACGCCCCGGCGGCGCGCCTCATCCTCCTCGGCAGCCGCGCCCACTTCCCCTTCAATGGCGGGGTGCAGGAGTTCTACAACTACGCGGTGCGGGGACGGCTGGACGTCTTCTTCGCCAGCGGGGCGCAGATCGACGGCCACGGCAACTTCAACCTCAGCGTGATCGGGGACTACGACCGGCCCACCGTCCGGCTGCCGGGCGGGCGCGCCAACGGCATCCTCTCCTTCGTGGCCAAGCGCCTCATCCTCTTCCGCACCGAGCACAGCCGCCGCGTCTTCGTGCCCCGGGTGGACTTCATCACCTCGCCCGGCACCACCCCGGAGGGCGTGTACCGGATCGGCGGGCTCCACGCGGTGGTGACCGACCTCTGCGTGTTCGAGTTCGATCGCGCGAAGGGCCGCCTCGAGCTGGGCACGGTGCATCCGGGGGTGACCCTGGCGGAGGTCGAGAGCCGGACCGGGTTTCCCCTGCACGCGCCCTCGCCCGTGCCCGCCTCGCCGACCCCGAGCGCGGAGGAGCTGGCGCTCCTGCGCGGGCCGGTGCGCGAGGAGCTCGGCACCTTCTACCCGGAGTTCGTCAAGCAGCAGTCTTGACGGGAGCCTCGGAAATAGGCAATAAGTATCGGGTTGCCCCGGATCACCCATTCTGAATCGCACAGGGAGATATCGCACATGGATCACTTCCGCGCAGTGACCCGCAGCGCCGTCTGGGCGGCGGTTTCGCTCGCCCTGCTGGCCCTGCTCGTGGCCTCCGTCCCCGACGCCGTCTTCGCTCAGACTCCGGCGCCGGCCGCGACGGCCGCCCCTCCGTCCCACGGTGGCGGCGAGGCCAATATCAGGATCCCGGATCTCTCACAGTCCCAGTTCCTGGGCGTGGGGGGCCGGACGCTGCTGCAGGGCGGCCTGGGCGTCTGCGTCCTCGGCTTGCTCTTCGGCCTGGTGATCTACTCCCAGCTGAAGAACCTGCCCGTGCACCAGTCCATGCGCGAGATCTCCGAGCTGATCTACGAGACGTGCAAGACCTACCTGATCACCCAGGGCAAGTTCATCCTGCTCCTGGAAGTATTCATCGGCGCCATCATCGTGCTCTACTTCGGGGCGCTCCTGCACTTCGAGGCGAGCAAGGTCGTCATCATCCTCCTCTTCAGCCTCATCGGCATCGCAGGCTCCTACGGGGTGGCGTGGTTCGGCATCCGGATCAACACCTTCGCGAACTCCCGCACCGCCTTCGCCAGCCTGGGGGGGAAGCCGTATCCCGTCTACGCCATCCCGCTCAAGGCGGGCATGAGCATCGGGATGCTGCTCATCTCGGTCGAGCTCTTCCTCATGCTCTGCATCCTCCTCTACATTCCCGGCGACTACGCCGGCTCGTGCTTCATCGGCTTCGCCATCGGCGAATCGCTGGGCGCCGCCGCCCTCCGGATCGCGGGCGGCATCTTCACCAAGATCGCCGACATTGGCTCCGATCTGATGAAGATCGTCTTCAACATCAAGGAAGACGACGCGCGCAACCCGGGGGTCATCGCCGACTGCACCGGCGACAACGCGGGCGACTCGGTGGGCCCCAGCGCGGACGGCTTCGAGACCTACGGCGTCACCGGGGTGGCGCTCATCTCCTTCATCATCCTCGCGGTGAAGGAGCCCACCGTGCAGGTGCAGCTCCTGGTGTGGATCTTCATCATGCGCGTGCTGATGATCGTGGCCTCCGGCGCCTCCTACCTCCTCAACGAGGCGATCGCGAGGGGCCGCTACGCGAACGCCACCAAGATGAACTTCGAGGCGCCCCTCACCAGCCTGGTGTGGCTCACCTCGATCGTGTCGGTGGGCATGACCTATCTGGCCTCGTACCTGCTCATCCCGACGCTCGGCGATGGGAGCCTCTGGTGGAAGCTCTCCACCGTCATCACCTGCGGCACCCTCGCCGGCGCCATCATCCCGGAGCTGGTCAAGATCTTCACCTCGACCGAGTCGGGCCATGTGAAGGAAGTGGTGATCTCGGCGCGCGAAGGCGGGGCCTCGCTGAACATCCTCTCCGGCCTCGTCGCCGGCAACTTCAGCGCCTACTGGCTCGGGATCGTCATCGTGGTGCTCATGGGGGTCGCGTACCTGGTGAGCACGCTGGGCTTCGGCGCCCTCATGCTCGCGCCGGCGGTGTTCGCCTTCGGCCTGGTGGCCTTCGGCTTCCTCGGCATGGGGCCGGTGACGATCGCGGTGGACTCCTACGGCCCCGTCACCGACAACGCGCAGTCCGTGTTCGAGCTGTCGGTGATCGAGACCATTCCCGGGATCAAGGGGGCGCTGAAGAGGGACTACGGCTTCGACGTCAACTTCGAGGCGGCCAAGCATCTCCTGGAGGAGAACGACGGGGCCGGGAACACCTTCAAGGCCACCGCCAAGCCCGTGCTCATCGGCACCGCGGTGGTCGGCGCCACCACCATGATCTTCTCCATCATCGTGGTGCTCACTCACGGGCTCACCCAGAACCTGGACAAGCTGTCCCTCCTCCACCCGCCCTTCCTCCTCGGCCTCATCACCGGCGGCGCGGTCATCTACTGGTTCACCGGCGCCTCCACCCAGGCGGTGACCACGGGCGCCTATCGAGCGGTGGAGTTCATCAAGGCCAATATCAAGCTGGAAGGAGCCACCAAGGCCTCGGTCGCCGACAGCAAGAAGGTGGTCGAGATCTGCACCCAGTACGCCCAGAAGGGCATGTTCAACATCTTCCTCACCGTGTTCTTCTCCACGCTGGCCTTCGCGTTCCTCGAGCCGTACTTCTTCATCGGCTATCTCATCTCCATCGCGCTCTTCGGTCTCTATCAGGCCATCTTCATGGCCAATGCGGGCGGGGCCTGGGACAACGCGAAGAAGATCGTGGAGGTGGAGCTGAAGGAGAAGGGCAGCGCGCTCCACGCTGCCTGCGTGGTGGGCGACACCGTGGGCGATCCCTTCAAGGACACCTCGTCGGTGGCGATGAATCCGGTGATCAAGTTCACCACCCTCTTCGGCCTGCTGGCGGTGGAGCTGGCGGTGACCCTCACCGCGACGCAGGGGGGCAGCCTCTCCGGCTTCCTCGCGCTGGTGTTCTTCGTCCTGTCGATGGTCTTCGTCTGGCGGTCCTTCTACGCTATGCGCATCAAGGTGGGGGGCGCCTGATCCTCTTCCCTCTCCCCCCTCACCCCGACCCTCTCCCCCACGGGGGAGGGGGGTAGGGCTTCACCCGCTCCCTGCTGGCGAGGGGGAAGACGCTGACCGAGGCCGGCGGCTGTGCCGCCGCCAAACTAGCGGAATCTGCTCGCCCTGGCGTCGTGGGGCGACTCCCAGTCATACTCCTCGCGGACGTTTATTTCCCCTTCGCCAATCCGCCGGGCCCTGATTGACGTTTTATAGGTCGATGCGGGATTGCTGCGGCAATGCTGAACCGTTAACCGCCTGGCCCGATCCTTCCCTGGACAACAGGGCCGGCTAGATGAGCGACGACTGCGTCCTGCCCGAGAAGGTCCGCGAACTGATCCAAGCCGGGAAGCTGCCCCGGCGGGCCCCAGAGCGTACGTGGGGAGGATCAGGTGTCGGGGCTGACTGCGCGATCTGTGATGTGCCGGTGAAGCGTGACGAGCTTGAACTCGAGATTGAATACGCACGGGACGGCAATGATGGCACCCTGGACAACTATCATGTCCACGTCCGCTGCTTCGTGGTCTGGGAGCATGAGCGCCACCACCTCGAACAGGCGCCTGGGCCCCCATGGCTGAGGGCGGCACCGTCAGAGTCAACCCCGTGAGCTTCCCCGTCTTGACCGGAACGACCAACGACGGCATACTGCCCGGCGGTGGCTGCGGCGCAAACTCCAGATCAGGACCGGCAGCGTGATCCCGAGACGACCCTGGGTGATTTGCTCTACGCCAACAAGGCGAAGACGCCCATTCCCGAGAGCGACTGGGTCGGACTCGTCCAGTCCATCGCTCGAGGCGACCAGTTGGCGCTGCATGCACTCTACACGCAGGCACATCGAATCGTGTTCACCTTGATCATGCGGATCACCAGCAATCGGGCAACCTCTGAAGAGCTGACGCTGGATGTGTTCTACGATGTGTGGCGACGAGCCTCGTCGTACGATCCGGAGGGCGGCCCCGTCATCGGATGGATCATGAACCAAGCGCGGTCCAGAGCGATTGACCGGTTGCGGTTCGACCAGCGGAAGAAACGCGTCAACGATCATGCGGACGGTCCACTTCCGGTGACGGCTTCGCGTGGCCCCGACGAGGCCTTCGACGCTCAGAGAGCAGGGCCAGCTCTTGCGAGAGGCCTTGAAGGTACTCTCTCCGCAAGAGCGACAGGCTATCGAAACCGCATTTTTCTCCGAGATGACGTATGCCGAAGCAGCAGCACAATTGAATCAACCCCTCGGAACCGTGAAGACACGAATCCGCTCCGGATTGGCAGCACTCCGACAGGCGCTCACCGACGCATTGAGGGCCCGATGAGTTCAGAATCGAGCCACCACGATCGGGACCGCCTGGAATCGGTGTTCCTTTACGCCTTGCAGGTCCTTCCCTCGAGCGAGCGTCTCCTCGTGGAGGCGCATATCTCCGCGTGTGCGGATTGCCGGCACGAACTGGAGACGCTTCGCCCAGTCATCGGCGCCTTCACCTCCTGGCCAACCGATGTGCTGCGACCATCGGCATCGCTATGGGAACGCCTTGCCCAGCGAATCGCGGCGGAGACGGGCGAGGCGCCGGGGATATCAGCGCCTCGCCGACTGGCTGAACCGGAATGGGAAGAGGCGGCGCCTGGCATCTCCTGCAAACTCCTCGCCACGGATACAGAGAAACACCGCGTCAGCATGCTCGTGCGGCTCGCGCCGGGAGCCGAGTATCCGCCTCATCGTCATGCCGGAATCGAAGAGTTGTATCTGTTGCATGGTGAGCTGACGATCGACGACAAGAAGCTCTATCCTGGGGACTACAACCGGGCGGAGCCTGGCACCGCCGATCAGCGTATCTGGAGCGAGACCGGCTGTACGTGCGTTCTCCTCACCTCGACCCGAGACGTTCTTCGCTGAGTGTGCTTCGCGGTCGGACGGCCTCGCTTCCGTGCGGGTCCGGAAGACGGGGGCGGGTGTAGGCTGAACGCTACATGATCCTCGGGGTGCTCGACCAGTCTCCCATCCGGAGCGGCGGGACCGCGGCCGAGGCCATCCAGGAGACGCTGCAGCTCGCCGAGCGCGCCGATCGTCTCGGCTATCACCGGTACTGGCTGGCCGAGCATCACAGTAGCGGCGGGCTGGCCGGCTCCGCTCCCGAGGTCCTCATCGGCCAGGTCGCGTCGCGGACCTCGCGCATCCGCGTGGGCTCGGGCGGCGTCATGCTCAGCCACTACAGCGCCCTCAAGGTGGCCGAGAACTTCCGCGTGCTGGAGGCGCTGTTCCCCGGCCGCATCGACCTCGGCATCGGCCGCGCGCCCGGCAGCGACCAGCGCACCGCGCGGGCGCTGCGACAGGGGCCGGGGGCGCTGGGGCTGGAGCAGTTCCCCCAGCAGCTCGCCGATCTCATCAGCTTTCTCCACGACGAGCTGCCGCCCGGCCATCCCTTCACCGGGGTGCGCGCGATGCCGGCCGGCCCCACCGCGCCGCCGCTCTGGATCCTCGGCTCGAGCGGGGAGGGGGCGTTGCTGGCGGCGCATTTCGGCACCGCGTTCTCCTACGCGCATTTCATCAATGCGGACGGCGGCACCGAGGCGACGCGCGCGTACCGGGAGAGCTTCCGGCCCTCGCCCCGCCTGGCGGCTCCCCAGGCCAGCGTGGCCGCCTTCGTGCTGTGCGCGGACACCGAGGAGCAGGCCGATCGGCTGGCCCGCTGCCGCGACCTCTTCATCGTGCGGCTGTACACGGGACGGTTCGGGCCCTTCCCGTCGGTGGAGGAAGCGGCCGCGTACGCGTTCAGCCCGCCGGAGCTGGCCATCGTGGAGCAGGCACGCGCCCGCACGGTGGCGGGCACGCCGGACCGCGTGAAGGCGCGGCTGGAGGCGCTCGCCTCGGACTATGGGGTGGACGAGGTGGTGGTGGTCACCATCGCCCACGAGTTCAAGGCCCGCCTGCGCTCCTACGAGCTGCTGGCGGAGGTGTTCGGCCTCTTCTGATGCCCGTTCAGCCGCACCGTCTCGCCCAGGGCGGCGGCAAGGTTGCGGCGGGCGGCCACCAGGCTCGGGTGTACCTCCAGGCAACGGCGGAAGAGGTCCGCGGCCTCGCGGTGCTGGCCCAGCGCCATGTGGCACAGCCCCTGACCGGACAGCGCGCCGAAGTGGCGCGGCTTGCGCGCGATGGTCTCGGCGCAGTCGGCGATGGCGCCCGCGAAATCCTCCGCGAGGTAGCGGACGGTGGCGCGCTTGTTCCAGCCCTCCGCGAAGTCCGGCGCGATCTCGGTGACGTGGGCGAAGAGCTCCTCGGCGCGGGGGAAGTCGCGCCGCTCCATGGCCGCCACGCCGTCGCGCATCAGCCGGTCCACCTCGGGGATCCCGGAGTGCGTCCACATCTCCCAGAGCACGGCCTCGGCGCGTGCGACCCGCGCCGGATCGTCGCCGAGGAGCTCGCGGTACGCTTCGTTCTCGTTCACGGGATCCTCTCGCTCAGCGGAGCAGCGCGCGCAGGGCGGTGAGGGCTTCCCCGGCAAGGCCGGCCACGCGGGCCCGGCCCCGCGCGCCCGCGGCGAGATCGTGGGCCGCGCCCTCGGCCACCACCAGCGCGGTCGGGGCGGACAGGCTCTGCCGCGCCGTCTCCAGCTCGGGCACCGTGGCAAAGGGATCGCGCGTGCCCTGGACGAACACCACCGGGATGGTCAGCGCGGGAAAATGCGCGGTGCGGAGCTCGCGCGGCCGCTCCGGCGGGTGCAGCGGATAGGAGAGGAGCAGCAGCGCGTCGGCGAGCCCGGGCGCCTCCGCCGCGAGCATGGAGGCCTGGCGGCCGCCGTAGGAGTGGCCGCCCAGCACGAGGCGTCCGGGGGCGAAGGCGCGAAGCGCGGTCACGGCATTCCGCAGTCCCGCGCGGTCGCGCTCGGCCCGCCCGCGCGGGGGCGGCCCGGTAGCCCGCTCCTGGCGAAAGGCCAGATCGCAGCGCAGCACCGTCCAGCCCGCGTCGGTGAAGGCGGCCGCCATCTCGACGAGCACCGGCGCCTCGGCATTGCCACCGGCGCCGTGGGCGAGCACGAGGCCGTCGCCGTGGGCATCGGCCGGGCGATGCAGCCAGCCCCGCACCGGCGGACCGGGCAGGCAATGGTCGTCGAAGCGCGTGACGGAGGGCGGCACGGGCCCCGATCTTGCCCCCACCCGGCGAGTCAGGCAAGATGGTCGAGCAGAGACGTCAATACGGTTCGATGAGGAGATCCCCATGGCAGACGCCGTCATCGTCTCGACCGCACGCACCCCGATCGGCCGCGCCTATCGCGGCGCGTTCAACAATACCCACGGCGCCACCCTCGCCGGCCACGTCATCGCCAGCGCCGTCCAGCGTGCGGGCATCGAGCCCGGCGAGGTGGAGGACGTGATCCTCGGCTGCGCGCTGCCCGAGGGCGCCACCGGGCAGAACATCGCCCGCCAGGCCGCGCTGCGCGCCGGCCTGCCGGTGACCACGGGCGGCGTGACGGTGAACCGCTTCTGCTCCTCCGGCATGCAGGCCATCGCCATGGCCGCCCAGCGCGTCATCGTGGACCGGGTGCCCATCATGGCCGCCGGCGGCGTGGAGTCCATCAGCCTCGTGCAGAACGAGCACTTCAACAATTTCCGCATCCACGAGCCCTGGCTGGACGAGCACAAGCCCGAGGTCTACATGCCCATGATCGAGACCGCGGAGGTGGTGGCCAAGCGCTACTACGTCACCCGCGAGGTCCAGGACGAGTACGCGCTGGCGAGCCAGCAGCGGACGGCGGCCGGGCAGAAGTCCGGGCGATTCGCCGCCGAGATCGTCCCGCTCACCACGAAGAAGATCGTGCAGGACAAGACCACCGGGGAGACGCGCGAGGAGGAAGTGACGCTCGCCCAGGACGAGGGCAATCGCCCCGACACCACCCTGGCCGGGCTCGCCGCCCTCAAGCCGGTGATGGGCGAGAAGGGCTTCATCACCGCGGGCAACGCCAGCCAGCTCTCCGACGGCGCCTCCGCCTGCATCGTGATGGACGCCCGCCTCGCCGAGCAGCGGAATCTCAAGCCGCTCGGCATCTTCCGCGGCTACACGGTGGCCGCCTGCGAGCCCGACGAGATGGGCATCGGCCCGGTATTCGCGGTGCCGCGCCTCCTCGAGCGCTTCGGCCTCAAGATGGACCAGATCGACCTCTGGGAGCTGAACGAGGCCTTCGCGGTGCAGGTGGTGTACTGCCGCGACCGCCTGGGCATCCCGATGGACCGGCTCAACGTGGACGGCGGCGCCATCTCCATCGGCCATCCTTATGGAATGTCGGGCTCGCGCATGGTCGGCCACGCCCTCATCGAGGGCAAGCGGCGCGGCGCGAAGTACGTCGTCTGCACCATGTGCATCGGCGGCGGGATGGGGGCGGCGGGGCTCTTCGAGGTCGCCTGATGCACGTCGGCCTCGCGGCGGTATTCCAGAACCCCGGCCGGGCGCGCACCGACTTCGAGGTCTACCAGGGGGAGCTGCGTCTGGCCGACCTCGCCGAGCCTCTGGGCTTCGAGTCGGTGTGGGGGGTGGAGCACCACTTCACCGACTACACCATGTGCCCGGACGTCCTGCAGTTCCTCACCTACATGGCGGGGCGGACCGAGCGCATCCAGCTCGGCTCCATGGTGGTGGTGCTGCCCTGGCACGACCCCATGCGGGTGGCGGAGGAGATCGCCATGCTCGACAACATCTCGGGCGGGCGTCTCATCCTGGGGCTCGGCCGGGGCGCGGGCAAGGTGGAGTTCGACGGCTTTCGGCAGTCGATGGACGAGTCGCGTCCGCGCTTCGTGGAGAGCGCCCAGATGCTGCTGCGCGGGCTGGAGACGGGCTTCTGCGAATACGACGGCACCTACGTGCAGCAGCCGCGCGCGGCCATCCGGCCCGCGCCCTTCAAGTCGTTCCGCGGCCGCACCTATGCGGCGGCGGTGTCGCCGGAGTCGGCGCGCATCATGGCCGAGCTGGGGGTGGGCATCCTGATCATCCCCCAGAAGCCCTGGGCGGAAGTGGCCCGCGAGCTGGACGACTACCGCGCGCTCTACCGAGGGGTCAACGGCGTGGAGGCGCCGCCGCCCATCTCCGCGGGCTGGACCTTCTGCGACGAGAGCGCGGACCGGGCCCGCGAGCTGGCGCGCCGGTACATCGGCGGCTATTTCCAGTCGGTGCTCGCGCACTACCGGTTCGGCGACGACCACCTCGTCAAGACCAAGGGCTACGAGTACTACGGCAAGATGACCGAGAAGATCCACACCTACGGGGAGGACACCGTGGTGGACTTCTTCGTGAACCTCCAGGTGTGGGGCACGCCGGAGCAGTGCTACGAGAAGATCCTCGACATCCGGCGGCGCACCGGCAACACGCACTTCGTGGGCGTCTTCTCCTATGCCGGCATGCCGTGGGCGGAGGCGGAGCGCAACATGCGCCTGTTCGCGCGAGACGTCATGCCCGCGCTGCAGAAGCTCGAGCAGCCGACGGAGCCGGCGGCGCGATGAGCGCGACCGTCACCCCCGCCGCCCTCGGCACCCTGATGAGCGGGACGGTGCCCCATGCCGTGCTCGACCTGCGCGAGCGCGCCGCCTACGAGCGGGGCCACATCTACTGGACCACGTCCCTGCCGCGGCGCCTCCTGGAGACGCGCCTGCCCTCCCTGGTGACGGCCCCCTCCACGCCCATCGTCCTGATCGACGAGGACGGGAGCCTCTCCGAGCTCGCCCGGCCCACGCTGGCGGCCATGGGCTACACCGACGTCCGCGTCCTCGCCGGCGGTCTGAGCGCCTGGCGGGCGGGGGATCGGCCCACCGTGCAGGGCCTCAACGTGCCGAGCAAGGTGTTCGGGGAGCGCGCGCTGCACGAGTTCAAGACCCCGCAGGTGTCCTGCCCGGAGCTCGCCAAGCGGCTCGCCAGCGGCCACGACATGGTGATCGTGGACTCGCGCACGCCCGAGGAGTATCACCGCGGCTGCATCCCCGGCGCCTGGAGCATGCCCGGGGGCGAGCTGGTGCTGCGCATCGGCGAGGTGGTGGCGCGGCCCGACCAGACCATCGTGGTCCACTGCGGCGGGCGCACGCGCTCCTATATCGGAGCGGAGTCGCTGCGCCGCATGGGCCTGCCCAACCCCATCATCGCGCTCGAGAACGGGACGATGGGATGGCAGCTGGCGGGGCTGGAGCTCGAGCGGGGCGCCGAGCGCTGGGCGCCGGCTCCCTCCCCGCGCGGCCGGGCGGTGGCCGCCGAGGTAGCGGGCCGAGTGGCCAGGAGCGACGGCCTTCGCGGGGTGACGGCAGACGAGCTCAAGGACATGCAGGCGCGCCGCGCGGACGAGAACCTTTACGTCTTCGACGTGCGCACTACCGAGGAGTACGCGGCGGGACATCCCGCGGGGGCGGTGTGGGCGCCCGGCGGCCAGGCGGTGCAGGCCATCGACGACTACCTCGCGGTGCGTGGCGCCCAGATCGTCTTCGTCTGCGACGATGGCAGCCGGGCCGCGCTGACCGCGGCATGGTACGGGCGCCTGGGCTTCCGCAAGGTCGCCTACCTCGAGGGCGGGCTTCCCGCGTGGCAGGCGGCGGGCGGCGCCCTCGAGGCGGGCCATCCCGTCCCTGCGACCTGGGGGCTGGAGGCCGCGTGGGCCGGCGTGGCGACGGTAGCGCCCGGCGCGCTGGGCGCTGCCCTCGTGCTCAGCGTTGATCCCAGCGACGTCTATCTCCGCGCGCACGTGCCCGGGGCGGCCTGGCTCTGCCGGAGCCGCCTCGAGACGCGCATCGGCGCCGTGGCCCCGAACCGGGCCCGGGCGCTGGTGCTGACCTGCGCCGACGGCGCGCAGTCCACCCTCGCCGCCGCCACGCTCGCGCGCCTCGGATACTCGTCGGTCCGCGTCCTCGCGGGCGGGGTGCGCGCCTGGCAGGCGGCGGGGCAGCCGGTGGAGGCGGGTCCGACCCGGCTCCTCGACGAGGCGGACGACGTGGTGCTCAAGCCCTACGAGCGCGGCCGCGCGGCCATGGAGGCCTATCTCCGCTGGGAGGAGGCACTCGACCTCGAGGGCCGGAGCCCGCACGCGTTGCTCCCCGACGCGCGCGCGCGGCGATGAGCCCGGAGGCGCTTCCGCTCACCGTGAGCACGGAGTGGCTCGCCGCCCACCTGGGCGAGCCCGACCTGCGCGTGGTCGACGGGACGAATTATCTCCCGCATCTCAAGCGCGACGCCCACGCCGAGTACCGGCAGGCGCATATTCCCGGCGCCGTCTTCTTCGCCGTGGACGAGATCGCCGACACCTCGTCGCCGCTGCCCCACATGCTGCCCTCGCCGGAGGACTTCGCCAAGGCCATCGGCGCCCTCGGCATCGGCGACGGCGATCGCGTGGTGGCCTATGGCGGCAAGGGCATGATCGCCTCCGCGCGGGTGTGGTGGACCTTCCGCGTGTTCGGCTTCGAGCGCGTGAGCATCCTCGACGGCGGGCTGCCCAAGTGGCGCGCGGAGGGCCGCCCGCTCGAGGCGGGCGAGACGACGCCCGCCCCGCGCCGCTTCACCGCGCGCTTCCGGCCCGAGCTGGTGCGCGACCTCACCCAGTTGCGCGACAACCTCGAGCGTCCGCGCGAGCAGGTCGTGGACGCGCGCTCGCGCGGCCGATTCGCCGGCACCGAGGCCGAGCCGCGCGCCGGGCTGCGCGCGGGCCATATTCCCGCCAGTCGCAATCTTCCCTACGCGGAGCTCTTCGCCAAGGACGACACCCTGCTGCCGCCGGACGTGCTGCGGCACGCCTTCGAGGGCGAGGGGATCGACCTGGCCCGGCCCATCACCGCCACCTGCGGCTCCGGGGTCAGCGCCTGCGTGCTGGCGCTGGGCCTGGCCACGTTGGGTCGCCGGGACGTGGCCGTCTACGATGGCTCGTGGGCCGAGTGGGGCGGGCGCGCCGACACCCCGATCGAGAAGTAGCCGCCCGCGCCGGGCCGATCTCGCGTCGCGCCCCGGCGAGTCAGTTGATACGTTTCGTCCGGCCGCCCCACTCCCGGTCGCGCAGCACGAACTTCTGGATCTTCCCGGTGGAGGTCTTGGGGAGATCGCCGAACTCCACCGCCGCGGGCGCCTTGAAGTGGGCGATGTGCTGCTTGCAGAACTCGATGATCTCGGCCTCGGTGGCGGCGCCGCCGGGCTTGAGGGTCACGAAGGCCTTGGGCCGCTCGCCCCATTTTTCATCCGGGATGGCCACCACCGCGCACTCCATCACCGCGGGATGGCGCGCCACCGTCTGCTCCACCTCGATGGTGGAGATGTTCTCGCCGCCCGAGATGATGATGTCCTTCTTCCGGTCGCGCAGCTCGATGTAGCCGTTGGGGTGCCAGACCCCGATATCCCCGGAGTGGAACCAGCCGCCGCGGAAGGACTCCGCGGTCGCCTCCGGATTGTCGAAGTAGCCCTTGGCCACGTTGTTGCCGACCATGATGACCTCGCCGAGCGTCTGGCCGTCGCGGGGGACGTCGCCCATCTGCTCGTCCACCACGCGCACGAGGTCGAAGATCGCATAGCCCTGGCCCTGCCGCGCGGCGAGGCCGGCCTGCTCATCGGGCGGCAGCTGGTCCCACTCCGGATGCCACTCGCAGACGGTGTGGGGCCCGTAGGTCTCGGTGAGGCCGTAGACGTGCACGGGGCGGAGGTTGAGCTCCTTGAGCTTGGCCAACAAGGTGGGGGAGGGGGGCGCGCCCGCCACCGTCACCGTCACCGGGCGCGCGAGCCGGTGCGCGGACGGATGATTGACCACCCCGATCTGCACGGTGGGGGCGCCGTTGTAGTGGGTCACGCTTTCGGACTCGAGCAGCTCCCAGATCCGGCCCGCCTCCACGCGCCGCAGGCAGATATGGGTGCCGCCCACCGTGGTGACGCCCCAGGTGAAGCACCAGCCATTGCAGTGAAACATGGGCAGCGTCCAGAGATAGCGGGTATCGAAGCTCATGCCGGACTCGATCACCTCGCCCACCGCGTTCACCCAGGCACCGCGGTGGCTGTACATCACCCCCTTGGGCCGTCCGGTGGTGCCCGAGGTGTAGTTGATCGAGATGGTCTCTTCCTCGTCCTCCAGCCAGCTCTCGACGGGCGCGGGGGAGCCGGTGGCGAGGAAGTCCTCGTAGGGATCGCCCGGCGCGCCGGTGTCGTCCACCCGCACCACCCGCAGCCCGGTGAGGTCCAGCGGCTTCACCACCGATTCGAACTCGGCGTCCACGAAGAGGAACTTCGAGCCGGAGTGCTTGAGGATATAGCCGATCTCGTCGGTGGACAGCCGGATGTTGATCGCGACCAGGATGCCGCCGGCCGCGGGCACGCCGTAGTGCGCCTCCAGCATCGCCGGGATATTGGGGCAGAGAAACGCCACGCGATCGTGCTTGGCCAGGCCCGCCGCGCGGAGCGCCGAGGCGAGACGGTGCACCCGCTCCTGATGCTGGCGGTAGCTGTAGCGCCGAGCCCCGTGGATGACGGCGACCTTGTCCGGGAAGACATAGGCGCTCCGCTCGAGGAAGCTCAGCGGGGTGAGCTCGGTGCGGTAGACGTTCTTGCGCTTCATGTCGAGGCCTCCACGATGGGGACGAGATGGCGGGCACGCGCCCGACCAAGTCTACCGAGCGCGGGCGACCTTTGCCAGCGCCTTGGCGGCGCGTGCTACCGTGCGCGGGTGAGCCTGGACTGGATCGCCGCCGCCGGCATCGTCGCGGCGGCCAGCTTCGTCCAGGGGCTGGCCGGCTTCGGCATCGGGCTGGTGGCCCTTGCCTTCCTGCCCTTTCTCATCTCGCCGACCGACGCCGTCGTCCTGACGACCCTCTACGCCACCGTGTTCTGCGCGGTGATCTTCGTCCCGCTGCGGCGCGATTTCCTGGTGGAGGGCGTCGACATGTTGCTGGTCGGAAGCGTTCTCGGGACACCGCTAGGGGTCTGGGTGCTGACGCGCGTGTCCGCGTCCCAGCTCGCGCGGCTCATCGGCGCCGTCCTCGTCCTGATCGTGGCGCTCGAGTGGAGCGGTCTCAACCCCCGGCAGCTGCCGGGTCGCGCGTGGGGCCTCGCGGCCGGCCTGCTCTCGGGCGTGGTGGGCGGCGCGGTGGGCACACCGGGTCCGCCCGCCCTCCTCTACATGGCCGCCCAGGGCTGGAGCCCGCGGACCATCAAGGCCAATCTCCAGGCCTTCCTGGTGATGAACCAGCTGGTCATCCTCATCGGTTACTGGTGGGCGGGCCTCCTCACGCGCGAGGTGTGGCGGTTCGCCGCCGTTTTCGCGGTGCCCGCGGCGATCGGGCTCCTCGCCGGCATGAGTGTCTTCGATCACGTCGACCCGCCGCGCTTCCGCCGCATCGTCTTCGGTATCCTGCTCGCCTCGGGCGTGGTGCTCCTCGTGCGCGGCTAACGGCGGGGGGTGACTCTACCGTCTGGACACGGCGCGCCGCTTGGCCTAACGTGGCGGCGCGTGTGAAGGGGGGAGGCGCCATGGAGCGGCGGTTCGTGGACAAGGTGGTGGTCGTCACGGGAGCGGCGGGGGGCATCGGTCGCGCGGCGGCGACCCGCCTCGGTGCCGAGGGGGCGCGGCTCGTCCTGGTGGACGTCAACGCGGGCGGCCTCGCCGAGACCATGGCCGCGGTGGAGCGCGCCGGCGGCCGGGCGCTGGTGGTGGAGGCCGACGTCACGCGCCTCGCCGAGGTGCAGCGCTACGTGGCGGCGTCGGTCGAGCGCTGGGGCGGCATCGACGGCTTCTTCAACAACGCGGGCATCCTGGGCGTGGTGAGCCCCCTGGTGGACTATCCGGAGACCACCTTCGACCGGGTCATCGCGGTGAACGTGAAGAGCGTCTGGCTCGGGCTCAAGGTGGTGGCCCCGACCATGATCGCGCGGGGGGGCGGCGTGATCGTCAATACCGCGTCCATCGCCGGGCTGCGCGGCTCCCCGAACCTCGTGGCCTATACCGCCAGCAAGCACGCGGTGATCGGGCTCACCCGTACCGCGGCCATCGAGCTGGCCCGGCAGGGCGTGCGGGTGAACGCGGTGTGCCCGGCCCCCATCGAGACGGCGATGACGGACGCGCTGGAGGGCGGCTTCAATCCGAAAGATCCGCGGGCCGCCCACGACCGTCTCGCCGCCACCATCCCCATGCGCCGCTATGGCAAGCCCGACGAGGTGGCGGCGCTGGTGGCTTTTCTCATGAGCCCGGAGGCGTCCTACATCAACGGCGGCATCTACACGGTCGACGGCGGGGCGATGTCCTAGTGGATGGCCGGGCGACGAGAGGGAGGTCGTGATGCGGATCGGGATCCTGCTCTTCGAGGGCGCGGAAGAGCTCGACTGGGCCGGGCCCTGGGAGGTGCTGGCCGCGTGGGCGCACCAGCATCAGGACGGCGTCGAGGTCTTCACGATCGCGCAGACGACCGCCCCGGTGACCTGCGCGAAAGGCCTCCGCGTGCTCCCGGACAAGACCGTCGCTGAAGCGGGCGCGCTCGACGTCGTGATCGTGCCGGGTGGTCGCGGCACCCGCGCGCTGATCGAGGACAAGGTGACGCATGACTGGCTTCATGGCCTCGCCGCGCGCGGCACGCTGGTCACCAGCGTGTGCACGGGCTCGCTGGTGCTCGCCGGCGCCGGGCTGCTCCGGAACCGTCCGGCGACGACGTGGTGGGGTGCCCTCGACCGGCTGCGCGAGCTCGACGGGACGATCGAGGTGCGACCCAACGCGCGCTTCGTCGACAGTGGCGCGGTGGTCACCGCGGCCGGGGTGTCGGCCGGCATCGACATGGCCCTGCACCTGGTCGCGCGCCTGCACTCCGTGGAGCGCGCCCGCGAGGTGCGCCGCTACATCCAGTACGATCCCGAGCCGCCGGTCTAGCTAGCGCGGCAGGCGCGGAGGCTCGGCGCAGGTGCGCTCGACGTCCTCCACCGTCTTGGGGGTGCCCGCGGTGAGGACGTCGTTGCCGGCGGCGGTGACGAGCACGTCGTCCTCGATGCGGATGCCGATGCCGCGGTACTCGGGCGGAATCGGATGGACGATCTTTTCCGCGCGCGCCTTCTCCTCCTCCTCGATCTTCTTTGCCGCGGCCATGCCCAGCCGGAAGCGGCGCTCCCACATCTCTTCCTCGCTGTACTCGCGGAGGTGGAACGTCGCCGACTCCCGCTCGGGATCGACGTAGAGACCCGGCTCCACCGTGAGCACCATGCCGGGCTCCAGAGGCCGCGACTGGCGGCCGAGCTTGTAGTCGCCCACGTCGTGCACGTCCATGCCGAGCCAGTGGCCGGTGCCGTGCATGTAGAACTCGCGATAGTGGTGCATGGCCAGCGACTCCTCGAGGCCCCGGGGCAAGAGGCCGAGGGCCACCAGCCCTTCGGTGAGCACGCGCCGGGCCGCGTCATGCACCGCCTCGTAGCGGGCGCCGGGCCGCGCCGCCGCGATTCCCGCCAGCTGGGCGCGCAGCACCACCTCGTACATGCGACGCTGGGGGGTGGTGAAGCGGCCGTTCACGGGGAAGGTCCGGGTGATGTCGGCGGCGTGATAGCCCCACTCGCAGCCCGCGTCGATGAGGAGGAGGTCACCGTCCTCCATCCGTCGCCGGTTCTCGTTGTAGTGGAGGATGCAGGCGTTGGGCCCGGAGGCCACGATGGAGGGATAGGCATTGCGCGGGGAGCCGCCCTTGCGGAAGACGAACTCCAGCGCCGCCTGCACCTCGTACTCGTACTGGCCCGGCTGCGCGAAGCGCATGGCCTCGACGTGAGCGTCGCGGCTGATCTCGCAGGCGCGACGCTGGCGGGCCAGCTCCTCGGGGGCGCGGCGCAGGCGCAGCTCGTGGAGGATGGGCCCCGGGTCCTCGATGCGCACGGGGGCGGTGAAGCCGCGCACCCGGATCCCGCGCATCTCCGACACCAGGCGCGTGACGCGGGCGTCGTAGTGGGGATTGCCCAGCCGGTACACGAGGCTGGCGCGGTCGATCGCGTACTCCCGGAGCCGTGCGTCCAGCTCGTCGATGGTGTAGGCGGCATCGGCGCCGTAGGCGGCGATGGCCCCCTCCACCCCGGCCCGGCGCCCGGTCCAGATCTCCTGCTCCCGGTCGCGCGGCCGCACGAAGAGGACGAAGCGCTCCTTGGCGTGGGAAGGATTGAAGACCGCCACCGCGTCGGGCTCGTCGAAGCCGGTGAGGAAGTAGAAGTCGGAGTCCTGTCGGAACTCGAAGTCGGTATCGGCGTTGCGGGCCGCCTCGCGGGCGCCGGGGATGATGGCGAGCGCATCGCCCACCGCCTCCGCGAAGCGACGCCGGCGCTCGAGGAAGGGGACCAGGTCGGCGGCCATGACTCAGGCTCCCGCGCGGCGCTCGCGCTCCGCCACGTGCTTCTGGGCGGCCAGCACCTTGGCCTGGCGGCCGGCGTCCATCAGCTCGGTGCGGCGGGAGGCGGCCCAGTTCATGCTGCTCTCGCGCCCGGCGTTGTCGCCGTTGAAGTGGGGGAGCACGTAGCGGGCGATGAGCTCGTAGCTCCGGATCGTCTGCGGGAAGTCGGCCCAGTTGTGCGCCATCTGGAGCAGGCAGCCGAAGCCGCCCGAATGCTGCTGCATCTCGGCGATGCGCCGGGTGGCGTCGTCGGGATCGCCGATCACCGCCAGGCCGGCGGCGATGAACTGCTCCACCTGCTCATCGGGAGTGCCGGTGAGCTCGAAGGGCAGCGCGATCACGTGCGTGTAGTAGTAGAGATACTTCTTGAGCCCGAAGCGGATGTTCTCCAGCGCCTGCGCGCGCGTCTCCGCCACGTGCATCGGCACCACCAGCCGCCAGGCGTCGCGGGAGGCGGTATGGCCGTGCTCGCGCGCCGTCTCGCTCCAGATCTGCCAGGTGTTGGGCAGCGCCATGTAGCCGGCGGTGGAGGTGGCGCCGATGGAGAGCAGGCCCATGCCGTACTTGCCGGCCAGCTTCGGCCCCGAGGGGGAGATCATCGCCGCCGCCGCCATCTCGATGTGCGGGCGGCTCCACGGGCGGAGCTGCAGGCGCGCGTCCAGCAGCGAGAACCAGTCGGACTTGTGGGTCACCGTCTCGCCCCGGAGGAGCGGGAGGATGACGGACAGCGCCTCGTCCTGCATGTCGCGCTGGCGTAGGGGATCGATGCCCAGCATCACCGCGTCCGAGGGCAGCGCCCCCGGGCCCACCCCGAACATCGCGCGCCCGCGCGTCTGGTGGTCGAGCTGCTGCATCCGGTCGGCCACGATGTACGGGTGGTGGTAGGGCAACGACACCACGCCGGTGCCGAGCCGGATGTGCCGGGTCCGCTCGGCGGCGGCGGCGATGAACAGCTCGGGCGAGGCGATGATCTCGTAGCCCGCGGAATGGTGCTCTCCCACCCAGGCCTCGTCGTAGCCGAGGCGATCGAGATGCTCGATGAGCTGGAAGTCACGCTCGATGGCGAGCGTCGGATTCTCGTCCACGGGATGGAAGGGCGCGAGGAAGATGCCGGCGCGGAGACGGTCGGTCATGAGGCCCCCTTTTTTCAGGGCTCTAGCGTACCATGTTGACAGCCCCGCGAGAGTGCGGAACAATCCCGTTCGCCTCGAGTTTTCCGCGCGAGTCGGACACCGATCACCGAGGGCCCGGGCCCCGGAAAGGACTGCCGCCGATGCGCAGCACCACGCGTCTCCGCCAGCTGCTCGCCGCGCCCGGTCTCATCGTGGCGCCCGGCGCCTATGACGGCTTCTCCGCGCGCCTCATCGAGGCGGCCGGCTTCTCGGTCGTGTACATGACCGGCGCCGGCACCGCGGCCTCCCACCTCGGGCAGCCGGATCTCGGCCTCGCCACCCTCACCGAGATGGCGAACCACGCCGCGCACCTCGCGAGCGCGGTCTCGCTCCCGGTGATCGCGGACGCCGATACCGGGTACGGCAACGCGCTCAATGCGGTGCGGACGGTGCGGGAGTACGAGCGCGCGGGGGTGGCGGGGCTGCACATGGAAGACCAGGTGGCGCCCAAGAAGTGCGGCCACATTGCGGGGAAGCTCGTGGTGCCGGTGCGGGAGTTCGCCGAGAAGATCCGCGCCGCCTCCGAGTACCGGACGGATCCCGACTTCGTCATCATCGCGCGTACGGACGCGCGGGCGGTCACCAGCCTGGACGACGCCATCGAGCGCGGCAACCGCTACGCGGAGGCGGGCGCGGACCTCATCTTCGTGGAAGCCCCGCAGACGATGGACGAGATCCGCCGGGTGGCCCGGGAAGTGAAGGCGCCGCTGCTCGCCAACATGGTGCAGGGCGGAAAGACGCCCCGCGTGCCCACCGACGAGCTCGAGCGCCTCGGGTTCCGGATCGTCATCTTCCCCGCGGTGTGCATGGCCGCCGCCATTCCCGCCATCGAGCACGCGCTCGGGCTCCTCAAGGAGCGCGGCACCGACTGGCACGAGGGGCCGGTGCTCGCCCCCATGGACATCTTCCGGAAGGTCGGCTTCGACTGGTGGCATGCCGTCGAGGAGAAGTACACCGGCGCCTGAGCCATCCATGAGCCCGGCCCCGCGCACGCTGTTCGAGAAGATCTGGAGCCGCCACGTCGTGACGGAGGGCGCCGGCGAGGTGAGCCTGCTCTACGTCGACCGGCTCCTCATGCATGACGGCGCCGTGCATACTTTCGACCGCCTCCGGAAGGCAGGACGGGCGGTACGCCGTCCGGATTCCATCGCCGCCACCGCCGACCACTACGTGCCCACCGCGGGGGGGCGAGGCGCCATCGCGAACACGGAGGTCCGTGGCATGGTGGAGGCGATGGGGCGCCACACCGCGGAGCTCGGGATCCCGTACTTCCCGCCCGGCGACACCCGTCAGGGGATCGTGCACGTCATGGGCCCCGAGCAGGGCTTCACCCTGCCGGGAATCACGCTGGTCTGCGGCGACTCCCACACCGCCACCCACGGGGCCTTCGGCTGCCTGGCCTTCGGCATCGGCTCCTCGGAGCTGGAGCACGTGCTGGCCACCTCGTGCCTCTGGCAGATGAAGCCGCGCGCGATGCGGATCCGCGTGGAGGGCGCCTGCCCGCCCGGCGTCGCCGCCAAGGACGTGATCCTCGCCATCATCGCGCGGATCAGCGCCGCCGGGGGCACCGGGCACGTGATCGAGTACGCGGGCCCGGCCATCGCCGCGATGTCCATGGAAGAACGGATGACGGTGTGCAACATGTCCATCGAGGCCGGCGCCCGGGCGGGCATGGTGGCGCCCGACGCCCGCACCTACGCCTTCCTCGAGGGCCGGCCCTTCGCGCCCGCGGGCGCGCGCTGGGAGGAGGCGGTCGCCTTCTGGAAGACGCTGCCTACCGACGAGGACGCCACCTTCGACGCCGAGGTGACGCTCGACGCCTCCGCGCTCGCACCGACGGTCACCTGGGGCACCAGCCCCCAGGAAGCGCTGCCCATCACCGGACGCGTGCCGGATCCCGCCGACAGCCCGGATCCCGCCCGCCGCGCGGCGGTCGAGCGCATGCTCGCCTACATGGGGCTGGCCGCGAACACGCCGCTGACCGCGATCAGGATCGACCGCGTGTTCGTGGGCTCGTGCACCAACAGCCGTCTGGAGGACCTCCGCGCCGCCGCCGAAGTCGCGCGCGGGCGCCGCGTGGTGGTCCCGGCGTGGGCGGTGCCGGGCTCGGGGCTGATCAAGCAGGCCGCGGAGGCGGAGGGGCTCGACCGCGTCTTCCGCGAGGCCGGCTTCGAGTGGCGCGAGCCGGGGTGCTCGATGTGCATCGGCATGAACGGCGACATCGGCCGCCCCGGCGAGCGGGTGGCGTCGACCTCGAACCGGAACTTCGAGGGCCGCCAGGGCAAGGGCGTGCGGACGCACCTCATGAGTCCCGCCATGGCGGCGGCCGCCGCCGTCACCGGCCGGCTCACCGACGTGCGGGCGCTCGTCCGCGAGGGGGCGTGAGGGTGGACGCCTTCACCACGCTCACCGCGGGGGCGGTGCCCTTCGACTTCGTCAACGTCGACACCGACCGGATCATTCCCGCGCGCTTCCTCCACAAGCCGCGCGGCGACGAGTATGCCGGCCTGCTCTTCCACGACGTGCGGTTCGACGAGGACGGCCACGAGCGGGCGGATTTCATCCTCAACCAGCCTGCCTTCCGCTCCGCGCGCGTCCTGGTGGCGAACGACAACTTCGGCTGCGGCTCCTCGCGCGAGCACGCGGTGTGGGCCTTGGCCGCCTACGGGATCCGCGCGGTGATCGCGCCATCCTTCGGGGACATCTTCTTCAACAACTGCTTCAAGGTGGGCGTGCTTCCGGTGGTGGTGACCCCGGAGACCGCCGCCGCCCTGCGACGCCAGCTGCACGCCATGCCGGGGGCGATGGTGACGGTCGATCTCGAGGCGCAGTCCGTGACCGCGCCGGACGGCACCGTGATCCCGTTCGCGGTGGACGCGTTCCGCCGGCAGGGCCTCCTGCGCGGTCAGGACGAGATCGCCCTCACCCTGGAGCTCGCGCCCGCCATCGCGGCCTTCGAGGGCCGGCGCCTCGCGGAGGAGCCCTGGCTGACCCGATGAAGACACCGCTCTCGGTCTACCTCCCGTTCAATCGCGACGCGCTCCGCGGCGCCTTCGAGCCCGCCAAGAGCGGCGCGGTCCCGCCCACCCTGGAAGGCCACTGGCTGATCGTGCAGGATCAAGGTCTCCTGGTGGAGCCCGCCGGCGAGGGATTCCGTCTGCCCCGGGGCGCCGCGCCCAAGGGGCTGGGCGACGTCGCCGCCGAGCCGCTGTGGCTGGGGCAGTGGCACGGCGAGCCGTGCTGGGTGGTCGGGCTTGCCCGCGACGCCACCCCGCCCGCCGGCCTGCAGCGTGAGACGCTGGTGCCGATGCGCGGCACGAAGCTGCCCGACGAGCTCCTCTCGCTGGGCGGCATGGCCATGCAGGGCCTCTGGTGGGAGAGCACCAGCGGCCACTGTCCTCGCTGCGGCACGCGCACCGAGCGCATCGCCGGCGAGTGGGGCCGGCGCTGTGGCAGCTGCCGCTACGAGCATTACCCGCATCTGCATCCCGCCGTCATCGTGCTGGTCAAGGACGGCGACCGCGTGCTCCTCGCGCGCAAGCGCGAGTGGGCGCCGGGGCGCTATGCGCTGGTGGCCGGCTTCGTCGACAACGGCGAGTCCCTCGAGGGCGCGGTCGCTCGCGAGGTGAAGGAAGAAGTCGGCGTGGACGTCACCGACATCCAGTACGTGGGCAGCCAGAACTGGCCGTTCCCCAGCCAGATCATGCTGGGCTTCGTCGCCACCTACGCCGGCGGCACGGTGGCGGTCGATCAGGAGGAGCTGGACGACGCGCGCTGGTTTCCCGCCGACGCGCTGCCCGACGGCCCCTCGCGTCACAGCATCGCGCGCTTCATCCTGGACACGCACGCGCGGGGCCGCTAGCCTCGCGTCCCTCTCACGTCACTCTCACAGGAGATCGCCCCATGAGCATCACACGCTTGAGCGTCGGGCCACGCATCGCGGGCGCCGTCGTCCACGGTGACACCGTCTACCTCGCCGGACAGGTCGCCGCCGACGCCTCCGCGGGCGTGAAGGGCCAGACGGAGCAGATCCTGAAAAAGTTCGACGAGCTGCTCGCGGCGGGGGGCTCGAGCAAGGCCAAGCTGCTGTCCGTCACGGTGTGGCTCGCGAACATGGGCAGCTACGACGAGATGAACGCGGCGTGGGACGCGTGGGTGGATCCCAACGGCAAGCCGGCGCGGGCGACAGTGGAGTCGCGCCTCGCCAACCCAAAGTACCTGGTCGAAATCGCGGGAATCGCGGCGCGCTGACCGCCTCCCGCGTAACATGTAACAGTGTAAGACTTTCCGTTGGAATCGTGTAAGAAATTCTCGCGGGCCATTGGGGGGCGTCATGCCCGGCGGCGGAGCCTCGTCGGCGCACATCGTAGCCAACACCAATTATTCTCGACTCGAAAGGTGGCACGACGCCTGCTGTTGTTGCGCCTCCATGAATGCACTACTCGCTCCCCGGACACCCGCCTCGTCTCCGCCCTCGTCTCCCGCCTTTCCCTCCGCGCCGTACGTGCGTGGCGGCGTGCTCGCTGCCGTGCGCCGACTGCGGTACGAGGTCTACTGTCTCGAGCGACGGTTCGTGGACGCCGCCACCTGCGCGGAAGGGCAGGAGAGCGACGAGTACGATCCCCACGCGGTGCACTTCGCGGCGACCACCCCGTCGGGCTCGGTGGTGGCCACGCTCCGGCTGGTACTCGATTCGCCGCTGGGGTTTCCACTGGAAGCGCATGCGGACGGATTGATCGAGACGCGGCCGGGGACGGAGCGGACGCGCACCGGGGAGATCTCACGCCTCATCGTGGCGCCGGACTATCGCGCCGGCACCATCCGCCAGCCGCTGATGCTGTTAGGCCTGTTCCGGCACCTGTACGAGGAGTGCTGCCGGCTGGGCCTCGCCTACCTGGTGGCCGGCATGGAGGGCAGCCTCGCGCGCCTGCTCCGGCGCCTCGGCATTCTCTTCCTGCCTCTCGGCGCCGCCATCAACTATTTTGGCGAGGTGGTGCCCTACGGCGCCACGGTGGCGTCGATGCGGCGAGGGTACGAGGAGGTCCTCGACTACGAGCGGACCTGCCTGATCGGAAGCGCCTCCCCATTCCGCTACTTCCGCGTGAGCGCGAAGGACCTTACCCGCTGAGGGACTAGATCCCGCGGCGGTAGACGATCTCGCCGCCGACCATGGTGAGGGCAGGGACGATGTCCTTGATCCGGCCCTCGGGACAGGTGAAGACGTCCTCGTCGAGCGCGACGAGATCGGCCCGCTTGCCGGCCTCCAGCGTGCCGGTCTCCCCTTCCTGGTGCGCGGCCTCTGCATTCCAGCTGGTGAAGGAGCGCACCGCCTCCTCGCGGGTCATGCGCTGGCCGGGTTGCCAGCCGCGATCCGCTCCGCTCCGCGGCCGCCGGGTCACCGCGGCGAAAATGCCGTGGAAGGGATTCGGGTCCTCGACGGGAAAGTCGGAGCCGCCCGCGATGCGCACTCCGGTGGCGAGGAGCGAGCGCCAGGCATAAGCGCCCCGCAGGCGGTCCGCGCCCAGGCGCTCCACCGCCCAGGGCATGTCGGAGGTGCAGTGCGTGGCCTGCATGCTCGGCATGACCCCCAGCCGCGCGAAGCGCCCGATATCGTCCGCGGCGAGGATCTGGGCATGCTCGATCCGCAGCCGGAGGGCCCGCGCGGCGGGACGCTCGCCCAGCACGCGCTCGAAGGTGTCGAGGACGAGGGTGTTGGCGCGATCGCCGATGGCGTGGACGCAGACCTGGAAGCCCCGTGCCGCCGCGTCCGCGGTGAGCCGATAGAGCTCGTCGGGCGGGATCAGCACCAGGCCGGTATTCTCCGGATCATCGCAGTAGGGGTGGTGGAGCGCGGCGCCGCGCGAGCCGAGCGCGCCGTCCGCGAGGAGCTTCAGCGCACGCACCACCACGCGGTCATCGCCCATGACCTCGGGCCCGCGGGCCCGGTAGTGATCCCACGTGGCCTCGTCGCGCCCGGCCACCGCCGCATAGTTGCGGAACGGGAAGTGCCCGCGCTCGACCAGCCGCCGGTAGGCGGCGAGGGTGCGGAGGTCCACGCCCATCTCATGGAGCCCGGTGAGACCCTTGGCCAGGCATTCCCCGATGGCGTCGCGAACCGCCGCGTCGAAGCGCGCGTCGTCGGGCGGCGGATGCACCTTCTGGACGAGACGCTGCGCCGTGTCCACCAGGAGCCCGGTGGGCTCGCCGCGAGGGTCGCGGACGACGATGCCGCCGGTGGGATCGCGCGTCTCGCGCGTGATGCCGGACGCGGCCAGCGCGGCCGAGTTGACCCAGGTGGCGTGGCCGTCGATCCGGACCAGCGCCACCGGGTGATCCGGCGCGGCGCGGTCGAGGGAGGCGCGGCTGGGCATCCGCATGCCCGGCCAGCGGTTCTGATCCCAGCCGCGTCCGCCGAGCCACTGGCCCTTGGGCATCCGCGCCGCGGCCTGCCCCACGCGGGTCGCGATCGCCTCCTCGGACGCGATCCCTCCCACGTCGAGGGTGAGCCGCGCCCGGGCCAGGTACATGAGATGCGCGTGACCGTCCACGAGGCCGGGGAGCACGGCGCGACCGTCGAGATCGAGCACGGGCTCCGCCGCGGGCGCGTTGACCTCCGACCGCCGGCCGCAGAAGACGATACGGCCGTCGCGGAGGAGCAGAGTATCGGCAACGGCGGGGGCCGCCGGGAGGCCGTCCGTCATGGGATAGATCCGCGAATTGGTGAGCAGCATCCGTCGATGATGGGGCCGATCTCCCCGGCAAGGCAAGGCCCGCGCGCCCGGTTGCGGTATCCTGGGACCCGGAATTTCCCGTGACCATCGCCGCCCGCTCCTCCACCTTCGCTTCCGACGCGACGGACGCCTTCGCCCGCCGCCACCTGCGCCACAATCTGCTGGCGCTGGGCATGGACTTCGGGTTCTTCATGGTCGCGCTCTCGTTCGCGGGACAGGCCACCATCCTGCCCGCCTTCGCCGCGCATCTCGGCGCGCCCAACGTCGTGATCGGCGCCATTCCCGCGCTCATGACCGTCGGGTGGTACCTGCCGCCCCTCTTCGTGGCGGGGTACACGCAATCGCTCGCGCAGAAGCTCCCGTTCATCGTGCGGTACACGCTCTGGGAGCGCGCGCCGTACCTGATCCTGGCCGTGGCCGCCTTCACCCTCGCCGTCCCCGCGCCCGGGCTCACGCTCGTCCTGCTCCTCGCCATGCTGCTGGTCATCGCGGCGACGGGCGGCGTGCTCATGCCCGCCTGGATGGACGTGGTCGCCGGCGCCATCCCCACCACGCTTCGTGGCCGCTTCTTCGCGTTCGCGGGGGTGGGGGCCAGCGTGGCGGGACTGGGCGCCGGCCTGGTCACGGCGTGGCTACTCTCGACGGTGCCGGCTCCGCGGAGCTACGGCCTCTGCTTCCTCCTCTGCGCGGTGTTCATGGCCGTCTCCTACGCCGCGCTCACCACGGTCCGGGAGCCGCCGCCGGCGGCGGGGCCGTCCGTCATCTCGATGCGCGGACAGCTGCGGCGGGTACCCGCGATACTCCGCGGCGACGCCAACCTCGCCTGGTACCTCGCCGCGCGCGCCTGCGCTGCGGTGGGGACCATGGCGGGCGGGTTCTATACCGTCTACGCGCTCACCGTGCTCGGCGCGCCTGCCTGGCAGGCGGGCGTGTTCACCACCTTCATGGTCGCGGGGAAGATCGTGGGAGACCTGGTGCTGGGCTGGGTCGCCGACCACCTGGGACACCGGCTCGTCCTCATCACCGGCGTGGTGGCCACGATGGCGGGCAATGCGCTGGCGCTCCTGAGCCCCTCCATCGAGGCGTTCGGCGTGGTGTTCGCGCTGCTCGGCGTGCATCTGGCCGCGAACAATGTCTCCGGGCTCAACGTGCTGCTGGAGTTCGCGCCCAGCGCGGCCGAACGGCCCACCTATATCGGCCTGGGTCTGACCACGGTGGCGCCGCTGGCCTTCGCGGCGCCGATCCTTGCCGGGCTGAGTGCCGACGCCTGGGGTTTTCCCGCGGTCTTCGTGGCGGCCGGCCTGTTTGGCCTGGCCGCGCTCGTCCTGCTCCTTGCGCGTGTGCGCGACCCGCGACACCTGGTAGAGACGCCGCATGTGGTGGAGATCCCGCATGGCGGCTGAGACCCCCTGGGATCAGCGCCTGGCGCGATGGCTGGTGCGGCCGTTCGCGCGGACCCCCCTGCGTCCCAATCACATCACCACGCTGAGCCTGGCCCTGGGCGTGGCCGCGGGCCTGCTCTTCGCCCGCGGGGAGACTCGCGCCGCCGGCTGGGGCGCCGCCCTCTTCATGCTCGCGCGGTTCGTGGACCACGCCGACGGGGAGCTGGCCCGCCTCACCGGAAAAACGTCGCGGATCGGCTACTACTACGACTATGTGGCGGGCGCGCTGTCGTCGGTGGCGCTGTTCGCCGGCATCGGCGTCGGTTATGCCGGCCGCCCGCTCGGCGGCTGGGCGCTCGCCCTGGGTCTTGCCGCCTCCGTGGCTGCGCTCGCCGCGATGGGATTCGGGCTCGCGGCGGACGCGCGCCGAGGCTCCGGCGACGGGCCCTATCCGCAGTGGGGGCCCTTCGAGCTCGAGGACGGCATCTACCTCATCGGCCCCATCACCTGGCTCGGGGGCCTCGCGGCATTCTTCATGCTGGGCGCCCTCGGGCAGATCGTCTTCTCCGCGCTCCGGCTGCGCGAGCTCCGGCACGCCGCCCGCCGGTGACGCCATCGCTGGAAAGTCCCTCCCCGCGGGGGCACACTTGAGTCGGGAGGGAACGCCGCGATGGATTTGAGGCGACGGGGACTGCTATTGGGGAGCGGACTCTTGCTGCTTGCCCCCCGCCGGGCCTGGAGCCAGGGCGCGCTCGAGCGCGAGCACGCCCCGCGGCTCGCCATGCCGATCCTGGCCGAGGATTCGGCGGCGGTGCCGCTCGAGGTCTCGGTGGAGCACCCCATGGAGCCCGATCACTTCATCCGCTCCATCGAGGTCACGCTCGACAAGGACCCCGTGCCCTGGAAGGGCAAGTTCCTCTTCACCCCCGGCAATGGCCGCGCCTGGGCGGCCTTCACCATGCGCTCGGGCGCCGGCGGCCTGGTGCGCGCGGTGGCGGAGTGCTCGCGGCACGGGAAGTTCACCGCCACGCGCGAGGTCCGGGTGGCCGAGGGCGGCTGCGCCACCGCGGCGCCGGTGGACCGGGCCCGCATGGGGAACCCGCAGCTGCGGCTGCCCGGCTCGCTCCGGCCGGGGCAGGTCGTCGAGGTCAAGACCAAGGTGGACCACGACTCGCAGACCGGGCTCGCGCTCAAGGGTGGGAAACACGTGCGCGAGGCGCCGGAGTTCTTCATCAAGGAGATGCTCGTCTATCTCGATGCCGAGAAGATCAGCGAGTTCCAGATGGGCTCGGCCATCAGCGCCAATCCGTTGATCCGCTTCCCCCTCAAGATCACGAGGAGCGGCACCGTCCGGGTGGTGTTCGTGAACAGCGAGGGTCAGCGCTGGGAGGCTTCCCAGCCCGTCCGTGTCTAGCGGGGAACGCCGGTCTCAGGGTTGCTTGCCCAGCGCGATGGCGCCCAGCGCGGCCAGGCGGTCGATCTCCCCGCGGTCGAGACCGAGCTCGCCCAGGACCTCCGCGGTGTGCTGCCCCAGGAGCGGCGCGGGCCGCGAGATGCGCGCGGGCGTGCCGCCGGCGCGGACCGGGAAGCCCACCATGCGCACGGTGCCGTAGCCCGGCTGCTCCATCTCCGCCACCATTCCCAGGTGGCGAACCTGCGGATCCTCGAACACCTCGTCGAACTCGTAGATCGGGCCCGCCGCGATCTGCGCCTTCTCGAAGCGCGCCACCCACTCGGCGGTCGACTGGCCCGCGAGCACGGTCTCCACCCGCGCCTTCATCTCGGCGTGGTGGGCGAGTCGCTCCAGATTGGTGGCGAAGCGGGGAGCGGTGCGGAGCACCTCGTCGCCGAGCACGCCGCAGAAGCGCTCCCACTGGTCGGGGCTCAGGAGCACCACGTTGAGGTAGCCGTCGCCCGTCCGGTAGGCTTCCGCGGGGGTGAGGTTCGGATTCCGGTTACCCTCGCGGCGGGGCCGCTGGCCGGAGTCGAAATAGTGCGCGACGGGATCGGGCAGCATCGCGATGGTCGAGGCGAGGAGGTTCACGTCGAGGTGCTGGCCGCGGCCGGAGCGCGCGCGGTGCACGAGAGCGGCCTGGACCATGCCGAAGGTGAGGAAGGACGCGGCGAGGTCGGAGATGGAGCCGCCGGCGCGGGTGGGCGGATCGCCGGGATGGCCGGTGAGCGCCATGATGCCGGCCATGCCCTGGGCGATGAGGTTGTAGCCCGGCCGGCGCGCGAGCGGCCCATCCTGGCCGAAGCCGGTGACGGACGCGTACACGATGCCGGGATTGGCCGCGCTCACCGCCGCGTACCCGAGGCCCTGGCGCTCCGCCACCCCGGGCAGGAAGTTCTCGATGAGCACGTCGGCGCGCCGGGCCAGCGCGAAGGCGACGCGGCGTCCCTCCGGGTGGGCGAGGTCCACCGCGATGCCGCGCTTGCTGCGATTGACCGCGGCGAAGGCCGCGCTCATACTGCCGTCGCCGCGGATGGCGCGGAAGTCGTCGCCGCGCCCGGGCCGCTCGAGCTTGATCACGTCCGCACCGAGATCGCCCATGAGCATGGCACTGTAGGGACCGGCGATGACACGCGAGCAGTCGAGGACACGCAGGCCCTCGAGCATGGCGGGGCGGTCGGTCATGGCGGTGTCATCGTGTTAGCAGCGCCGTCCCGGCAAGTCAAGTCCAGGGAACCGGCGGGCCGCCACCCCCGTTTTCATGGGCGGTATCGTCTGCTTCCCTTCACCCCAATCCAGGAGGCCACATGTTCAACCCGCTCAGCCGGCGAGAAGTGCTCCGCTTCGGCGCGTACACCACCGTTGGAGGGGTGCTCACCCCGGGGATCTCGATGGCGCAGGCCATCGTCACCGACAGCAAGGGCCTGGTCACTCGCGACGTGACGCTCACCGTCGGCGGCGTCGCCATTCCCGCCTACGAGGCGCGGCCCGAGGCGGCGGGGCGGTACCCGGTGGTCGTCGCCATCTCCGGATTCACCGGGAACAGCGAGCATCACAAGGACGTCGTGCGCCGGCTCGCCCTGGCCGGCTACTACGCGATCGCGCCGGAGCTCTACCATCGGGAAGGCGGAATGCAAGGGAAGGACTTCGCCGAGATGGGTAAGATCGCGGGCTCGGTGACGCGCGCCCAGTACCTCGGCGATATCCGCGCCGCCGCCGACTTCGCCCGCGGGCAGTCGTGGGCCCGCGCGGACCGACTGGGTGTCACCGGCTTTTGCGGCGGCGGCGCCCTCACGCTGCACACCGCGGCGGAGTATCCTGGGGTCTCCGCGGCGGCGCCGTGGTACGGCCATGTCAAGCGGGTCTATCGGGACGCGCCCGGTGTCGACGCATTCAGCCTCATCGATCGCATCACCATGCCGGTGCTGGGCCTCTACGGGGACGCCGACCCGGGTATCCCCTCGGACGACGTGAAGCGCTTCGAGTCCGAGCTCCGGAAGCGGAACCCGAACGTCGAGTTCGTCCTCTACCCCGGCGCGCCGCATGCCTTCTTCTCGGACGACCGGCCGCAGGTCTACAAGAAGGAGGCGTCGGAGGACGCCTGGAAGCGGCTCCTCGCGTTCTTCGGCCAGCACCTTCGGGCCTGATCGGGCGCTCCCGCCGGCCTGCGCTCCGGAGGTCCTGGGCGATCTCCGGAGCGCAGATATTTCGCCTCCCAGAACTATCGCCCATTGCCATTCTTGGCAGTGTGTCCGCACGAACTGTCAGTTCTTCCGCCTGATCGTGGGCTGACGGTTCCTTTTTCCCTGTATTTTCGGCGACTTCTTCATCTCTCCCGGTGGCACGGTTGTTGCGGTGTCGACGGACCGCGCCCGCTTGTGAGGGGGCGCACGCACACGAACCGCGCGGGAGCGCGCAGGAGCCATGGACCAGGATCTGGATCGCGAGGTCGCCTTCGTCGGGCAGCGGGTCAAGCAGAAGATCTGCATTGCCCTGACGCTCTCGTCCGTCATCCCGCTCCTCATCCTGACGTACGCGATCTATGCCAATGTCTTCCCCCACCTGGATCCCGCCACCAGCCATCGCGACCTGCTGTGGTTCGAGGCGCTGGTCATCTTCACCGGGCTCCTCATGGCGGCGGGCGGCTTCGTGGTGTGGGACCTCGCCAGCGCGGTGGCGCGCACGGCGGAGATGGTCACGGAGGCGCAGCGCGTGGAGACCTTCAGCGCCGTCCGGCACGACGAAGTGGGGACCTTGATGAACTCCTTCTCCCGCATGCTCGCGACCATCGAGGACCAGGCGGGCGAGATCAACCAGTTCGCCCAGCGGCTCGAGGGCGCCTACAAGGAGCTCGAGTTCACCAACGCCCGACTCAAGGAGTTCTCCTTCAAGGACGACGTGACCGGCCTCTACAACCGGCGGTTCTTCACCATCCGCCTCGAGGAAGAGGCGTCCCGCTTCCGCCGCTTCAACCACCCGGTGTCGGTGGTGCTGCTCGACCTCGACGGGTTCAAGCGGATCAACGATGAGCTGGGTCACGGGGCGGGGGACGACACCCTCCGCGTGATGGCGGACCTGCTGCTCAAGTACTCGCGGGGCATCAACGTCATCTGCCGCTGGGGCGGCGACGAGTTCGCGGTGCTCCTGGTGGAGACGACCAAGGCGGGGGCCCAGCTCTATGCCGAGCGCCTGCGCCAGGTCCTCGCCGCGTATCCGTTCGCGCACGGGCGCCAGATCACGGCCAGCTTCGGAATCGCCGCCCTCCCCGAAGACGTGGCGCCCAGCTCGGAGGACATCATCCAGGCCGCCGACGAGGCTCTCTACTCGGCGAAGCGGTCCGGCAGGAACCGGGTCTGCATGTTCGAGGACATCGCGGCCGCGCCTCGTGTCGAGCCCGAGGTGGAGCGAGTTTGAGCCAGGCCGCCCATCCCCGCGGCGTCCTGATCGTCGACGACGACCGCCACATCCGCGACATCCTGCGTGAGCTCTTCCTCTCCAGCGGGTACGACGCGCGGGTGGCCGCCGACGGCAAGGAGGGGCTGGAGGTCTTCGACGCCGACCGGCCGCTCCTCACCGTGACCGACGTGCACATGCCGGTCATGGACGGGGTGGAGCTCCTCAAGAAGGCCCGCGCCCTCGACCCCGACGCCGCTTTCCTCGTCCTCACCGGCGTGGCCAACGTCCAGACCGCGGTGGAGAGCCTGAAGTTCGGGGCCTTCGACTTCATCATGAAGCCGGTTCACATGGACGAGATGCTCATCGCCGCCGAGCGCGCGCTGCAGCACCGGCAGCTCCTCATCGAGCGGCGGGAGCACCACGTCACCCTGGAGCGGAAGGTGGAGGAGGCCACGCGCGAGCTGGAATCCACCTTGCGCGAGCTGGAAAATACCTACCGGACCACGCTGGAGGCGCTCGGCTCGGCCATCGACACCCGCGACCTCGGTACCCACGCCCATTCCCGCCGCGTGCGCGGCTACTCACTGACGCTGGCGCAGGCCCACGGCTTTCCCGCCGCCGGGCTGCGCGACCTCGAGCACGGCGTGCTCCTTCACGACATCGGAAAGATCGGCATCCCCGACGCCATCCTGCTCAAGCCGGGGCCGCTCACCCCGGCGGAGTGGAAGATCATGAGGACGCACCCCGAGATCGGACGGCAGCTCGTCGAGCAGGTGCCGTTCCTCCGTGGCGCGGTGCCCATCGTCTACCATCACCACGAGCGCTGGGACGGCACCGGCTACCCGCTGGGGCTCAAGGGGGACGACATCCCGCTGGGCGCGCGCATCTTCGCGCTGGCGGACGCGTTCGACGCCATGACCTTCGACCGCCCGTACTCCCAGGCCATCCCGCTGGAGGACGCGCGGCGCGAGATCCAGCGGTCCGCGGGCACCCACTTCGACCCGCGCGTGGTGGAGACCTTCCTCCGCCTCCCGCTCGAGGTCTTCGAGACCATCCGCAGACAGTCGGTCGAGTAGTTCCGCCCTTCCCGGACCCCGCTCCCCCTCCCGATCGGTGCGGAATCTAGACTCCCCTGGACGCGTTGGGGTAGGATGCCGCAATGCCTCGCTACCTCTTCATCGTGGCGAAGGACCATCCCGAGCTCTGCGGGCATCTGGCGCGCGAGTTCATGGGCGAGGCCGGGGTGGAGGTCGTGCTCGACCGTCGCCGCGCGGACCGAGGCCGGCGAGGCCTCGAGGATACCGACGAAGATCGGCGTGGCACGGAGCGGCGCTCGCATCCGTCCATCCAGCAGGAGCTGGCCGCGCTCAACTTCGCGCTCATCCGCGCGGAGTGAGCGCGGGCACGCACCGGCGGCGCCGTCCGGCCGCCGCGGAGGACTGAGACGGTGCGGCCCATCGACGCGATCCTCGACACCGCCATCGCCCTCAACGCGACCGACATCCATCTTCAGGCGGGACTGCCGCCGGTCTACCGGGTCCAGAAGCGACTCGTCCAGAAGGGCGGCGCCCGGCTCGGCCCTCAGGAGACGGAGGAGCTGGTCTTCTCGCTGATGACCGACCAGCAGAAGCGGATCTTCCGCGAGAAGCTCGATCACGACTTCTCCTGCGCGGTGCCGGGCCGGGCGCGCTTCCGGGTCAACGCCTTCCGGCAGCGCGACTCGGTGGCGGCGGCCCTGCGGCGCATCCCCTTCGAGATCCCGTCCTTCGAGAGCCTGGGCCTGCCCGCCAGCATGGCGGATCTCGCCCAGCTGCGGCGCGGCTTCGTGCTCATCACCGGCGCGGCGGGGCATGGGAAGTCGACCACCCTCGCCGCCCTCATCGATCGGATCAACAGCGAGCGGCAGGTCCACGTGGTGACCATCGAGGATCCGATCGAGTACCTCTTCGTCCACAAGCAGAGCGTGGTGGTGCAGCGGGAGCTCGGCACCGACGTGGAGAGCTTCGCGGGCGGCCTCCGCGCCGCCCTCCGCGAGGATCCCGACGTGGTCCTCGTGGGCGAGATGCGCGACTTCCAGACCATCGAGGCCGCGCTGACCGCGGCGGAGACTGGCCACCTGGTCTTCAGCACGCTGCACACCAAGACGCCCGCCCAGGCCATCGACCGGATCGTGGATGTGTTCCCGCCGCACCAGCAAGGGCAGGTCCGCGTGCAGCTCGCGAACGTGCTCCACGCCGTCGTGACCCAGCAGCTCCTCGTGCGGAAGGACGGCGAGGGGCTGGTGGTGGCGGTGGAGCAGCTCATGGCGAACCCCGCGGTGTGCAACCTCATCCGGCAGGGCAAGACCTTCCAGTTGCCCTCGCTCATCCAGACCGGCGCCGCGGCGGGGATGGTGACGATGGAGCAATCGCTGAAGTCGCTGTGCGAGCGTGGCCTGGTCACCTACGAGGAGGCCCTGGAGCACGCCTTCGACGCGCACGAGCTCGCGCGTCTCATGGGACGCAGCTAGACGCTCGGCCATCGCGCGCTTTCCCTCCTGGTGGCGCTGGCGGCGATGGCGCCGTTCCTGCCCGTGCTGGGCGCCGGCTTCGTCAACTGGGACGACGAGGCGCTGCTCGTCGCGGAGACCGGCTACCGGGCGCCGGGGGCTCTGCGCTGGGCGCTGGCCTCCACCGCCATGGGCCACTGGAGCCCGCTCGCCTGGCTCTCCTTCGCCCTCGACTACCGGCTCGGCGGCCTCGATCCCCGCGTCTTTCACGCCACCAGCCTGACGTTGCATGGGCTCAACGCCGCCCTCTTCTATGGCCTGGCCCGGCGGCTCCTGGCCGCCGCCGGGCCGGAGCGCGCTGACCCGGTTCAGGCCTGGGGCGCCGCGCTCGCGGCGCTCGTCTTCGCCGTGCACCCGCTGCGGGCGGAGCCGGTGGCCTGGATCTCGGACCGTCGTGACCTGCTCTGTACGGCATTTCTGCTGCTGGCGCTCATCGCCTATGTTCGGGGCGTGCGCGCGGGGGGGCCGCTCGCGCCCGGCTGGGGGCTCGCGTCGCTGGCGGCCTTTGCGGGGGCGCTCGGCTCGAAAGGCATCGCCGTGGTGCTTCCGCTCCTCCTCCTCGTCCTCGACTGGTATCCGCTGGGCCGCGCCGGGCGAGGCTGGCGCGCGCTCGTGCGCGAGAAAGCTTCGTACGTGGCGGTGGCCCTAGCGGGCGCCGTCGTCACGTGGCTGGCGGTGTGGGCCGATGCCGCGCCCCTCGGCTATCGAGAGTACGGTCCCCTGGCACGCCTCGCGTTGGCGGGGCACGCGGCCTGGCAATTGCTCGTGCGGCACCTGTGGCCCGTCGGGCTCTCCCCGCTCTACGAGCTGCCCGCCGAAGTGCGGCTCCTGACCCCCCGCTTCCTGGTTCCGTTACTCGCCGTGGGCGCGCTCACCGCCACGCTGGTCCAGCTCCGTCACCGCTGGCCCGCCGGTCTCGCCGCCTGGCTGGCCTCGCTCATCGCGTTGGCCCCGGTGAGCGGCATCGTGCTGGCGGGCCGGCACGTGGGGGCCGATCGCTATACCTATCTGGCGGGTCTGGGACTGGCGCTTCTCGCCGGCGGGGGCGGGGTCCATCTCGTCGCGCGCCGATCCCCGACGGCGCGCCGGATCGCCGGCGTCGCCGCGGCGCTGCTTCTGGTGGGGCTGGGATCCCTCGCGTGGCAACAGACCCTTCACTGGCGCGACTCGGAGCGCCTGTGGCGTCGGGCGGTGGCGGTGGAGCCCGACTGCGCGTCCTGCCTCAACAACCTGGGCCGTGCCCTCATGCGCGCGGACAGCCGGCGGCCGGCCCGGGACGCCGAGGCGGAGGTGCTGTTCCGGCGGGCGCTCACGCTGCGACCGGATCAGCCCGGCCCCTATCTCAATCTGGGCGCGCTGCTCGTCGGCCTGGGACGGCATGGCGAGGCCGAGACCGTGTTCCGCGAGATCGCGAGACGCTGGCCGGCCCTGGCGGACGGCCCCGCCGGCCTGGCGGCGGTGAGCCGCGCGCGCGGCGACGAGGTCGCGGCCGCGGCGCTGCTGCGACAGGCGCTCGTGCTGGATCCCGGTTTCACCGGGGCCCGGGTGGAGCTGGGCCGGCTGCTGAACAATCGCGGGGTCGCCGCCGCGCGGGCCGGCCGTCTCCGGGAGTCGGCCGCCTTGCTCCGGGAGTCGGTGGGGCTGCTCCGGGCCGACCCCGAGCCATTGCGCAATCTTCGACAGGTGCTTCGCGCCCTCCGCGCCGCGGGCGACGAGACGGCGGCGCTGCGCGAGCTCGAGGCCCTCCGCGCCCTGGATCCGGCGCTGGCCGAGTCGGCCGGGCGGGAGCTTTAAGGGGCCTCTTGTGTTCATCCGGGTTTCCTGATACGGAAAGCCCAGGCTGGCGCCCGCACCGGCTCCCCACGAGCTCGAGAACAACCGGCGGCACCCGGAACCCCCAAGGAGACCTAGCCATGGCTCAGGTGAAGCAGCTCACCCTGACCGCGCTATCCAAGCCCGGGGTGCTCGCCAGGATCTGCGGGGTGCTCTCGGACGCTGGGGTCAACCTGGTGGCCATCTGCGCGGCGGATGGCGATGGCCGCAGCAAGCTCCGGATGCTGGTCTCCGACCCCGCCCGGGCCAAGCAGGCGCTGGCGGCCGCCAAGATCCGGTGCGGCGAGGAGCCCGCCCTGCTGCTCACCCTGGACGACAAGCCGGGGAGCCTCGGGCGCGTGGTCGCGCGCCTGGCCGCGGCGAAGATCAACATCAAGTGCACCTACGCCACCACCGGGGGCGGCGGCACCGCCCAGGTCGTCCTCGTCGTCCCCAATCCGGACAAGGCGGAACGGGCCCTGGCCTGAGACCGTGCGACTGAAGCGAGAGGACGTCGAGCGGATGATGTCGGAGCGCCCGGCGGGCACCGCTCTCGAGGAGGCGCTGGAGGTGTTCGAGGTGTTCGCCAGCGGGACCCTGGCCGATGAGGTCTACATTCTCGACGATGTGAGCGGCAAGCGCATCGCCATCGCGCCGGCGGCGCTGAAGGCGAAGTACAGAAAGGAGTGACCCCCCATGGCCATCATCGTCATCTCCCATGAGATCGGAGCGGGCGGTCCCGAGATCGGGCAAGCCCTCGGGGAGCGGCTCGGGTACCGGTGCGTCGGGCAAGATCTGATCGTCGACGTCGCGCGCCGCTACGGGCTCCTCGAGGAGAAGCTGTCGCATCTGGACGAGGCCAAGCCCTCGCTGTTCGAGCGCTTCGACGCAGAGACCCGACGGTACATCACCGTGATCCAGACCGCGCTCTACGAGTTCGCCGAGCACGACAACGTGATCCTGCTCGGCCGGGGCGGGCAGTGGCTCCTGCGGGGTATCCCTCACGTGCTGCGCGTGCGGGTGATGGCGCCCTTCGACCTGCGCGTGAAGCGGCTGGGCAAGAAGATGGCCGGCCAGATGGGCGAGCAGACCAATCAGCGCACCGTCACCGACATGGTGCGACGGGACGACATGGAGAAGATCGGCCGGATGCGCTACCTCTACGAGGTGGACATCCGCGATCCCGCCCTCTACGACGTGGTCATCAACACCGAGAAGCTCCCCCACGACTCCGCGGTGGAGGTGATCGCGGGCCTGGTGCGGCGACCAGAGATGGCCACCGGCGACGCGGGCTCCCGTCTGGTCTCCGACCGCGCGCTCGCCTCGCGCGTGCAGGTGGCCCTCGCCACCCACCCGGAGACGCGGAAGTACCGCACCACGGTGGAAGCCAAGGACGGCGTGGTGACCCTCGAGGGGACGGCCGCCCTCGAGGACGCGGTGGAAGTGGCCCGCGGCGTGACCGGCGTGCGCGAGGTGCGCACGCAGCAAGTGGAGATTCCCCCGATCCCGCCGTTCGTGGCGTAGGCGCGCCCGGGCGGGTTCGCCCCGTCGCCATTCCAACCGTTCAGCCGCCGGCGGAGAAGGTCAGCCGCCGGTCGAGGGGCGGTCGGAGCGGGAGCGGTCCTCGGGGATCTCGCCCACCGTCGCCGTGACGGTCACCTTCTGCTTCTTGCGCCAGACCTCGAGGGTCACCGGCTTGCCCACGGGGGTCTCCGCCACCAGCCGCTGGAACTGGTGGAAGTCCTCTACCGGCGTCTTCTCGTAAGACAAGATCACGTCGCCCTGGACGAGTCCCGCCTTCGCGGCCGGGCTCCCGGGAATGGTCGAGGCGACGAGCGCGCCTTCGTTGCGGGGCAGCCCGAGGGACTGCACCAGCTCCTTCGAGAGCGGCTGAAGCGCCACGCCGAGCCAGCCGCGCACCACCTTGCCCTTCTCCACCAGTTGATCCACCACGCGCTTCACCATGTTCACCGGGATGGCGAACCCGATGCCCTGGCCCGCCGCGACGATGGCGGTATTGATGCCGATCACCTGGCCCTTGAGATTGATGAGCGGGCCGCCGGAATTGCCCGGGTTGATCGAGGCATCGGTCTGGATGAAGTTCTCGTAGGTGGCCACGCCCACGTCGGAGCGGCCGGTGGCGCTGATGACCCCCACCGTCACCGTCTGGTCGAGCCCGAAGGGATTGCCGATGGCGATGGCCCACTCGCCGACCTTGAGGGCGTCCGAGTCGCCCAGCGCGGCCACCCGCAGCTCGTGCCCGGGGTCGAAGCGGACGAGGGCGAGGTCGGTCTTGGGATCCACGCCCAGCACCTTGCCCCGATACTCCTTCTTGTCCGACAGCCGCACCGAGATCTCGTCGGCGCCCTTGATCACGTGGAAGTTGGTGAGGACGAGTCCCCGCTTGTCGATGATGACGCCCGACCCGAGGCTGGGCTGGCGGAACTCCGGCCGCTGTCCGGGAGTGTCCGTGCCGAAGAACTGCTTGAAGAAGTCCTGGAGGAACGGATCGTCGCCGGGCTGAGGGGCGATCGGCCGGCGGGCCTTGGAGCGGTGCACGGTGCCGATATTCACCACCGCGGGCCCGAGCTGCTGCGCCACGCCCACGAAGGTGGCCTGCAGCGTCTCGGGCAAGGCAGGGCCCGCTACCGCGCGCGCGGCTGACGGCACGGGCGTTCCGGCGGTGATGCGATCCCGGACGAGGTAGCCGGTGAGGGCAGACGCCAGCACCAGGATGAAGCCGATGAGTCCACCGAGGAGGGCGCGGTTCATGTCACTGGCTGCGGGTGGGCGATGATACTCACCGCCCGCGCGGGGTGTCAAGCAACGCCCCCCATCGTCTCGCTCGACGATTTTTGAAGTCAGCACCCCAAATTGTGGCTGCCGGCGACTTCACGCCTGGCGGAGCAATGTCCAACTGAATGATTTCCCTGGATTATTTCAGGTCGAATAAGCTTCGATGACGGGCATGGCACTTGCTAGCATTGAGGACCGTACAGGTCGGCGACGCAGCTTGCGTACCGACCGAACTTATAAACCTAATTGAATGTGGGAGGATCGATGATGTTCACCTCAATGATGAAGGCGTTTCGCAGGACGGGGCGCGAGGAGGGATTCACCCTCGTCGAGCTTCTGATCGTGATCCTCATCGTCGGCATTCTCGCGGCGGTGGCAATTCCTCTGTACCTGGGGTACACGAAGGATGCCAAGCTGGCTGAAGGCAAGGCGCTCCTGGGCTCGGTGATGACGGCACTGCAGGGATGCGTGCAGGCCAAGGGCTCCGGGCAGAGCTGCTCGGTCAGCGAGATCGTCAATCGCGTCGGTGTCAGCACGGCCGGCGTGACGGGCGATGGGCGGTGGACGGTGACGACCTCGGGGAGCCTCGCGGTGTCCTCGACCTCGCCGCCGACCTTCAGCGGTACCATTCAGGCGGTCGGCACGGGTGCCGACACGGCCGCGCTCTCGCTGGGCATGTTCCCGACCACGACCGGTGTCTTCCTCCGTTGCAACTCCTCCAGCAGCACGCCGCCGTCGGGTCCCACCGCCGGCGAGCCCTGCTAGCCGAATTTCGTCGCAGCACCCGGGGGTGACGGGGATGACCCGCCACCCCCGGCGTCATTCCCCCTCCTCTCGTCACCCATGACCCCGCCCGGCACCGCCCCGATCGTCCGTGGCTTTCCGCGCTGGATCGACGGCACCCTCGTCATCCTCGCGGCGGTCGCCGCGTTTCTCCCCGGCATATTCGGCGGCTTCCTCGGCTGGGACGACGATCAGAACTTTCTCGAGAATCCCGGCTATCGGGGCCTGGGTCCCCGCCAGCTCGGGTGGATGCTCACCACCTTCCACATGGGGCACTGGAAGCCGCTCACCTGGCTCACCCATGGCGTGGACTGGGCGCTGTGGGGGATGCACCCGCTCGGCTACAAGGCGGGGAGCATCGCGCTGCACGTCGCCGCCACCCTGGCGTTTCTCGCGCTGGCGCGTCGGCTCCTGCGCCTGGCGCAGCCGGGGTACCCGCTCGACGCGGTGCGAGCGGGAGCTCTCGGCGCCGCGCTGCTCTTTGCCGTGCATCCGTTGCGCGTGGAGCCGGTGGCCTGGCTGAGCGCGCGCGGCGATCTCGTGGCCGGGCTCGTCGCATTCCTCAGCGTGCTGGCATATCTCCGGGGGACGCGGGCCGGGTACTGGATGTCCGTCGGCCTGTTCGCGGTGGCGCTCACGGGGAAATCCATGCCCGTGACCCTGCCGCTCGTGCTCCTCGTCCTCGATGTCTACCCGCTCCGCCGGCTCGGCCCCTTCGCGGAAGGCGGCCCGTCCATCGGCGGCTGGTGGAATCCGCCGGCCCGGCGGATCTATCTCGAGAAGGCGCCTTTCCTCGTCCTGTCCGCCGCGGCCACCATCATGGCTGTCCTCGCGCGGATCGAGTTCGGAAGCCTCGCCGAGGTCAACGAGGTGGGGTGGGGCGCGCGCCTGGCTGCCAGCGTGTACGCGCTTGCCTTCCCCCTCTGGAAGATGGTGATCCCCGTAGGTCTCTCGCCTCTCTACGACCTCCGGGCGGCGCTGGGCCGCGGCCCCTGGCCCTTCGTCATGGCCGGCACGGCCGTCGCCGGGCTCACCGCGCTGGCGGTGGCGCGCGCCCGCCGCTGGCCGGCCTTCGCGGCGGTGTGGGCGTCCTACGTGATCATGCTGCTGCCGGTGTCGGGCCTCGTCCAGAACGGCCCTCAGATCGCAGCGGACCGCTATACCTATCTGGCCGGCGGAGGCTGGGCGCTGCTCGCCGGCGGTGGGCTCGCCTGGTGCGCCGCGCACGTGACGGCCCGCTCGCCGCGCGCCGCGCTCGCGCGGGGCGTGCTGGGTCTCATGGTGGCCGCCACGCTCGTCCTGGTGAGCGCAAGCGCGTGGCAGGCCCTCATCTGGCACAACTCGGTCACGCTCTGGTCGCGCGTGGTGGAGCTGGAGCCGGACGGCGCCATCGCGCGGACCGGGCTCGGCACCGCGCTGCTGGCCGACGGCCGGCCGCTCGAGGCCGCGGCCCACTACCGCCGCGCGCTGGAGATCTTCCCGCGGCTGCCCGAGGCGAATCTCGGGCTGGCTCTGATCCTGGCCGGCGAGGGCCGGGGCGCGGAGGCGCTGCTCCACGGGCGCCAGGCGGTGGCGCGTCAGCCGCAGCGGGCGGGATTCCGGATGGTGTTCGCCGAGATCCTCTGGGGCGCGGACCGGCGCGAGGAGTCGCTCGCCGAGCTGCGCGAAGGCGCGCGGCTGGCCCCCGCTGTCCCGCTCTTTCCCTACCTGCTCGCGGTCAAGCTCGCCCGGATGGGACGGGGACCGGAGGCCATCGCCGCGCTCGAGGAGGGCCGCCGGCTCGAGCGCGCCGCGTACCTCTCGGGTCTCGAGGGCGATCGATTCACGGCGCTGGTGTACGAGTCGATCGATCCCCCCACCGCCGTGGCCGCCTGGCAGCGCTACGTGATCGCGCTGAGCCGGGTGCCGCGGCCGACGGCGCTGCAGCTCAGCCAGCTTGCGTATGGTATCGCCGCGCTCGACGCGCTCACGAAGAGCTCGGCGCCGCCCCGGGCGCTCCCCCCGGCGCCCTCAGGGACCTCTCGGTAGGGCAACTCGCCACCACCTCGGGCGCAGCTCCACGTGCTCTCCGATACGCCGCAGCGGCCGTCACGCCGCCGACCCAGCGCAACCGGCGGGCGGGCGGGGAGCCACGCTCAGCTCGGCTCCGCCGCGCAGCCGTCCAGCTCGACCGGCCGTACGCCCAGCGCGGCCGCGGCACGCCGCGCATTGGCACAGGCGTCGGTCGCGCGCGGCACCAGGCGCAGCGCGTGGACGAAGGCGTCCATGGCCTCCGCGTAGCGGCCGCGCGCTGCGTAGGTGACGCCGAGGTTGTTCCAGGCGGCCGCGAGCTGCGGATCGAGCCGGACGGCGAGCCGGTACAGCTCCTCCGCCTCGGCATCGCCCCGATACTGCTGGAGCAGCACGGCGAGCAGGAAGGCCAGACGGGCCCGCGCGTCCGGGATCTCCTCTGGCACCGCCAGGATCGCCGCGCGCAGCTCCCAGACGTGATAGCGGGACCAGACCGACGCGCGCTCGACCGCGGCGGCGAGCGCGGCCGCGGCCTCGCTGCGCGCGCCGTGGGCCTGTAGCAGCGTGCCCAGACGGATCCAGGCCACGGGGTGGTCGGGGTCCAAGGTGAGCGCCTCGCGAAGGCGGCGCTCCGCCTCCACGGGCCGCCCGGCCTGCTGCTCCACGAGGCCGACGTGCAGGACGAACTGGGCGCGCAGCGCCGGCAGGGTGACGGGCACCCGCGCGAGCGAGGCCTCGAAGTGCGCGCGGGCCTCGTCGAAGCGGCGGGCCTCGGCCAGCGCCCAGCCGAGGTAGAAGAGCGGGACGTCGCTGTCCGGGTCCGCCCAGGCGGCATGGCGCCAGAGCGCCACGGAGTCGTGCCAGACCGCGAGCTGTCGCTGCGTGAGGAGGCCGAGCCCGACGAGCAGCAGGAGCGTGGCGACCAGCGCGAGGCGGCCGAGGCGTGTGGTCAGTCGCCCGGCGCGCCAGGCGCGCCACCCCCAGGGCAGCCCCGCGCCCGCCACGATCGCCCAGCCGATCAAGGGCAGGTAGGAGTAGCGATCGGCCGCGATCTGCGGGCCGTTCGGCAAGATGCCCGCCGCGGGAATGAGCAAGGCGACATAGGCCACCCAGGCCGTGAGGCCCGCCGGCCAACGGCGGCGCAGGGCCATCAGGGCCACGGTGAGCGCGAGCGTGACCGCGCCCGGCACGAGGTAGCGGGCGGTGAGGGGCTCGACGGGATGGTAGAGGGTGTAGAGCGGTGACAGGGGCCACGGCCACAGCGTCTTGCCCAGATAGAACGCGAGGCCGTAGCCGGTGAGCGCCAGCCGCGGGGGAAGGCTGGCCGCCTCCACGGGCGCGAGGATGCCCCGGCCGAAGGCGATCGCCAGCATGATCCCCGCCGCGGCGACGGCCACCACCACGAAGGGGAGCTTCTCGACGAGTACGGGGACGAGGGTCCGCCGGGAGAGCCGTCGCAGCGGATAGATGTCGAGGGCCAGCAGGACAATCGGCAAACCCACCACGATGGACTTGGCGAACGCGGCCAGGAGGAAGGCCCCCGCCGAGGCAGCCAGCCAGCCCGCGTGCGCCCGGCCCGATGGCCCTGCGCGCCGCGCCGCGGTCAGGTAGGCGAGGACGGAGACCAGAGCGAAGCATCCGCTCACCACATCGCGGCGCTCGGTGACCCACGCCACCGATTCCACGCGCAGCGGGTGCAGCGCGAAGAGGAGCGCGGCGGAGGCGGCGCCGAGGTGAAGGGGGAATCGATCGTCGTCACGGATGGGGGCGAAGCCGAGCGCGAGGAGCTGGAGGGCCACGGCATAGACCAGCACCGCGTTGGTGGCGTGGAACATGAGGGAGGTCAGATGGTAGCCCGCCGGATTCATGCCCCAGAGGGCATGGTCCAGGCCCAGGGTCAGCCACGTCACCGGGATGTAGTGCCCCATGTGGACGGCGGTGAGCATCCACCGGAGCTCGGCCGCGCCGAGGCCGCGATAGTGCGGGTTGCCCAGGAAGTTCTCGGCGTCGTCCCAGTTGAGGAAGTCCGCGTCGAGGGCGGGCAGGAAGGCAGCGAGAGCCCCCGCGAAGACCAGGACGGGAAGGCTTCTCACGAGCGCGCGCACGACGATCCTATTTTAACGTTGTTGACCCTTCCCGCGCCGGGCGTTAAGATTCCGCCAGGTTGGCCACGAGTGCGGGCAAAATTCTGGTGGTGGACGACGAGCCCGAGGTGCGGCTCGTGCTCACCGAATTCCTCGAGAGCCGGGGCTATGAAGTCGCGGTGGCCGCGAGCGGCGCCGAGGCCCTCGCCATGGTGGACGCCGCCAAGCCGCACGTGGTCCTGCTGGACGTGACCATGCCCGAGATGGACGGCATGGAGACCCTCAAGCGCCTGGCCGCCGACAACCCCGGGCTGCCCATCATCATGGTGACGGCCAATGCGGACGTGGACGTCACCTCGCGACTCCTCGCGCTGGGCGCCGCCGACTATATCCCGAAGCCGTTCGACCTCGACTATCTCGGCCAGGCGGTCAGCATCCAGGTCTCGGCCGCGCTCGACCTCTGATCCTCGCCCTGCTGGTCGGGGCCCTCCTGATACTGGGGGGCTGCGCCTCGATCAACGAAGTTCCGGTCCAGCGCGCCACCATCGGGCCCCGGGCGGACTCGATCTACAATGCCCGGTTCGTCCGCGGCTACGCGCGCCTGCCCACCTTCGACGAGACGTCCAAGTTTCGCGACGACCTCGCCAGGCGGGTGAGCGACTACTTGACCAAGCATCCGGACATCGCCACCTCGCCCCGCGCCAGCCAGTTCCGCTTCGAGCGGCGCGTCGACCTCGGCATGAACAAGGAGGAGGTCACCCTGCTGCTCGGGGCGCCGGACGCGGTGACCGCCGATGCCGAGCGGATGAAGGCCTCGGCGGCGATCTTCTGGCCGGAGGTCTCGAAGCAGGCGAAGGAGATGTGGACGTATCCGTCCGGCTGGTCGCTCTATTTCGACGCGGACCGTCTGGTGGACATCACCGTGACGGGGAAGCCGCCGATCGAGTAGGGTCCGCCTCCTCGAGAACGGTGTAGATCTTCACCGGCACTTCCTTGCCCTTCACCGTGACCTCGCCGAGGTAGCGCGTCCGGAAGAGGTCCTTCACCTCCATCCACGTCGCCTCGCTGATCACGATGGGCACGTCGAAGTCCTTGGTGATGCTCTCCAGCCGCGAGCCGAGGTTGACGGTATCGCCGATGGCGGTGTACTCCAGCCGCTGCTCGGAGCCGAGCGTGCCCACCACCGCGTCCCCGGTGTGGATGCCGACCCCGCACCGGAGGGGGGCGCCGAGCCGGGGGCCGAAGCGCGCCGCCAGCCCCTCCAGCCGGCGCTGGAACTCCAGCGCGGTGCGCACGGCCTGGGCGGCGTGATCCGGCGCCTCGAAGGGCACGTTGTAGAGCGCCATGATGGCGTCGCCGATGTACTTGTCCACGGTGCCGCCGTGCGTGAACACCGCGTCCGTCATCACGGTGAGGTACTCGCGCAGGAACTCCACCACGTCCTCGGGTGCGAGCCGCTCCGACAGGGTGGTGAAGCCGCGGATGTCGGAGAAGAGCACGGTCAGACGCCGCCGGCCGGACTGCAGCGACTCGCCGGCGTCCTGGCTGCGCACGATCTCGCGCACCACCGAGGGCGAGAAGAAGCGCGAGAGCCGGCGCTTCTCGCGCTGCTCGCTGACGAAGTTCCGCACGGCGGCGCCGGTGTACGCCAGCGGCAAGGGCCAGGGGCACCGTCACCACCCCCATCCACAGATGCCCCAGGCGGAAGACGCGATGGGTCGAGGCCGAGATAGACGACACAGAGCGCCCGCGACGGCGGCGAAGGCCGGGGACGGGCCGCATCGTGCGCGCCACCAGCACCGCCACCGCTCCCGCCGCCACCGTGAGCGCGTCGACGATGCGCGGGACGGATCGGGCGGATGGGCGCGCCGGTCAGCAGGGTCTCGAGCACGTTGGCGTGGATCTCCACGCCCGGCATGTTCGTCCGCGGCGCGAAGGGCGTGGCGAAGAGATCGTGCAGCGTCGGGGTCGTCGCGCCGACGAGGACGATCTTGCCGGTGAAGGTATCGGGCGCGACCTCGCCGGCCAGGACGCGGTGGTAGGAGATGGTGAGGAACGTTCGCGGCGCGCCCGCGATAGTTGATGAGGAACTCGTCCGCCGGCAGCGGACGGGGCGGAACGAGGCCGCTCCGCGCGGCCTGCTCGAGGAGCAGCAGGCTGAAGCTCGGCAGCTCGATCTCCGGCACCTCGGTCTCCGGCACCTCGAAGTCGGGCCGCACGCGCAGGAGCAGCGACACGCGACGCACGAAGGCGTCGGCGTCGAAGTCGAAGTTGACGAAGCCGAAGCCGCAGGGCAGGCGGTGGGCGCCGGCCGAGGCGCCGGGCCGCGGGGGCGCGGGCCGTGCGCAGTCCGCGGTGGCGTCGCGGAAGAGCTTGATGGGCGGGATTGAAGTCGAGCCTGGTGAACCCGGGCTCGACGACCTGGCCTGTAGGCGGCGGCGAGGACGACGCTCTGCGCTCGCGCGATGGCGGCGGCGAGCGCGGCGTCGTCCGCCGGATCCCCGGGCCGAGGGCTCCGCGAAGAGGAGTCGAGACCGATGGCGACGGGCCGCGCGCGGCTGACGATCTCGATGAACTTGCGCGTGCTCGGTCCGGGGCCAGGGCCAGGCAATGTCGCGCGCGCCGTACGATCGAAGGAGTCGTCGTCGATCGCCGACGATCACGATGGGGGACGCCGGGGAGCGAGGCCCGCGCAGATCGAACTGGCTATCCAGCGCCTTGAGCTCGGCGACGTTGAAGTAGCTGAAATAGCCGAAATAGCCCAGGGGGTCCACCCACGAGGCCAGCACGACCACCAGGCCCAGGAGGCCACCCGCGAGGAGGTGCCGCGCGGCCGGGCCGAGGAATCTCACCGGGCTCAGACTAGCACGCGGCCGGAGGCCTCCCAAGGAAGCACGGATCTTGGAGGCAGCGCGGGGACCGCGCTACAGTGGGCGCATGCGATTCGCGACCCTGCTCCGCGTGGTGATCTTCCTCGCGGTCTTCGGGTGGGCCGGCTACACGGCGGCGATGATCGCCATGGACTACTTCAGCACGTCGGGCATGGTGGGCCAGATCGTGGTCGACGCCGTCACCAAGCGCAAGGTCGGCGTGGCCGCGGGCGGCTCGACCGCCGCCACGCCGGAGATCGCGAACGACGTGCGCGGGATGATCGTGCGCGAGTCGCGGCGGCTCGGGCTGCCGGTGGAGGAGGCGACGATCAAGGTCACGCCGGCGTCCTATGCCGTCCAGGTCGCCATGCAGTGGAAGCATCCGGTCGTCCTCTACGGAGACACCCGGCTCTTCGACGTCACGCTCTGGATGGACCGGAGCTTCGATACGGGTTTCTAGTTCCCCCGGTCGACCGCGGAATTTCTGCGCGGAAGGGATCTCGACGGTCCTCGTGGACGTAAGGCCTTGAATTGGTTCGTGAAACCAGCCTGTCTTCTCTTGCTCAGCGCTCGAGGTGTGTGACAGCTCGAGCGATTCATAGGTGGCACACGACTTGCTCTTCTCTTGGTAAGACGTCCATTTTCAGAGGAGCGCACACATGAGGATTACCAAGGTAATAGTCGGCGGGGCCCTCGGTCTCGCCTTGCTGGCGGGGGCTCTTTCGAGCCCGGCGGCCGCGGTCCCCCTCGTCTTGACGTTCGAGGGATTGCAGAACACCGAAGACGTGAACGCATTCTACAACGGCGGGACGGGAAGCCTCGGGAGCGGTCCCGGAACCAATTTCGGGATCCAGTTCAGCAACGCCGTCGCGTTCATCGATAGCGATGCGGGGGGGACGGGCAATTTCGGCGGCGAGCCCTCGCCCTCGACGGCAATCACGTTCCTCGGCGCCAGCGCGACCACCATGAACGTCGCGGCGGGATTCGACACCGGGTTTTCGTTCTTCTACTCGGCGATCGCCGCCCCCGGGGTGGTGCGAGTCTGGAGCGATCTGGATGGGACCGGCACTCTGCTGGTCGAGCTGGATCTGGCGCTCACGCCGTTCCAAGGCGCGCCGGATCCGACCGGCGCCTTCAGCCCGTTCCTCCCCTTTGGCGTGACCTTCGATGGGATCGCCCGCTCCGTGGACTTTTCCGGGTCGTCCAACCAGATCGGGTTCGACAACATCACGCTCGGCTCCGAGCGCCCCATCGGCGCGGCCCAAGCGGTCCCCGAACCTGGTAGCCTCCTCCTCCTGGCTGCGGGCCTCGCCGGGGTCGGACTCCTCGCCAGGCTGAGGGCGTTCTGTAAATAAGGGACTACACAACGATATTTTCGCTCGATCGGACGCCGGGGCTCGGCCGGCGCCGCTGTGTTCCCGGGGACCTCCTTTGCTACACTCGACAGAGAGGTAATTCGGCCATGGGATCTCGCGCCGGAGCATCGCGGATCACACTGCAAGACCAGCGCGGCGTCTCGATTCTCGAGGTGCTGATCGCCGCGCTGCTCCTCGGCATGGCCTCGGCGGGCGTCGCCGTCATGTTCGGCACCGGCCAGGCCTTCATCGTGGGCGAGGGCGATAACCGCATTGCGGCCGCGCTGGCGCGGCAAGCGGTCGAGCAAGTGCGCGCGTCCGGCTTCGGGAACCCCCTGGTCGCCGTCGATCCGCGCGAGGAGCTGACCTTCACCGCGGTGCCCTATGCCGGCGTCCATCCCGGCTATGAGCGGACCATCACCATCACGTCCGTGTGCGCCAACAACTATCTGCCCGCCTGCTCGCCGCCCACGCCGATCGAGGCCAAGCTCATCACCGTCACCGTGCGGGCGACCCAGGGCGTGCAGGGTGCCGACGTGTCGGCTTCACCGGTGGTCTTGCGCTCGGTCATGGTGCTCAAGTGATCAAGGGCCTCGCACGGCTCTGGCGTGACCGTCGGGGCGTGACCCTGGTCGAGCTGCTCATCGCCACCGCCATCTTCACCATCGTGGCCGTCGCCATCGGGTCCCTCTACGTCTCGACCCAGCGCGCCTTCGACTACGGCAGCGCCCAGGCCTACGCGCAACGGCAGGGCACCATGATTCAGGAGGACCTCCAGCGCCGGCTCCAGCGCGCGGTGGACTTCGCCGTCACCGGATGCGGATCCGCCACCGCCACCGCCTCCGTCCGCTACAGCCTCCCCGACGGAACCGACTGGTGCCTCCACCAGGACCAGAAAGTGGGCGACACCTTCCCCCAGCTCTATGTCTGCTCGCTCAACTCGGCGATTCCCCTCTTCAGCGGTGGCTTCGCCTGCAGCTCCACCTCGGTTCAGAGCCTCACCGGCCAGGCCCAGGCGATGAACGAGTCCGCCCGCAAGCTCGGCACTCAGCTCCGCGTCGCGAGCAGCACCTTCGTCAGCGTGTCCACCATGAACGGCTCCGCCATGGCGGGGCGTGCGCTCGACGTGCGCTTCGACCTCTACGACGGCGTCATGTACAACCTGAATCCGGCCAGCTACACGGGCATGCGCTTCGGCTTCACCACCACGCTGAGGAACTGATGACCCGCCCGACCCCGCCGTCCCCGTGTGCGCTCGCCGGCCAGCGGGGCAGCGTCATCCTGATCAGCATCGTGCTCGTCTTCGTGATGACCCTGCTCGGCCTTGCGCTCTTCGAGCTGGGCGCGATCGAGAACCGCATGTCGCTCTCCAGCGCCGCCGACGCGCGCGCGTTCGAGGTGGCGCAGGGGGGGATCGAGCGGGCCCTCCGCGAGCTCCAGGATGGCTTCGACGCTGACACCCAGGGGAGCGAGAGCTGGGCCGACAACGACGGCGTGCGGGCCCCCATCTGCTCCGCGTCCTGCGTCACCGGGGCGTATCGGCCGATGACCCTCGCCAATACCAGCTTCCCCGGCGGAGGCAGCTACGCCGTTGAGATCATGCTGGTGACGGTGGCGCAGGCCAACGCGACCTCGCCGTATCCGATCGGCCTCAGCTGCTTCAGCAACGCGGCCAATGTCTGCACGAACCTCGTCTTCGTCCGCAGCACGGGAACGGTGACGGACAGCCCGGCGGGGGGCGCCACCTCGCCCGCGCCGGCCGGCTATACCGCGGTGAAGACGCTCCAGGTGCTGGCCCGGGCCTATGCGCCGTCCGTGTTCGCCAATGGCGTCGTGGCCGGCACGCCCTCCGCGCTCCAGCCGGTGAACGGTAATGTCCTCATCTCGGGCTCGGCGCAGATTCTCGGCGCCCCCGTGGGGGCCCTGTCCGCCATCAACTGGAACGGCGTGAACGCCGGCTTGCGAAATGATCTGAGCAATCTGATCGCCGACGCTCAGATCCTTCGCCGGCTGCCCGCCCAGCAAGCCGTTTGCGCGCCTACCGCCGTGCCGTGCGCCGTGCCGAACGTGTACTCGCTCGGGGCCGGGGCCCAGGTGGCCCGCCCGACCGGCATCGCCGCGATCACCCTCGCGGGCGGGGCCGCCATCGGCGGGGCCGCCGGCGCCGCCTACGCTACCGGCGGCAGCACGCCCGGCTCGCTCGCGGGCAAGGGGCCGCTCGATTCCATCTTCGTCGCCGATGGCTGCCAGAACAGCACGTGCGCCGATAGCTACGCGGTCACTGCCCCCTCGCAGCTTCCGATCGTCGACATGGGGGCCATCGGCCGCGCGTATCCCGAGAACCCGGTGGCGCCGTTCCCCACGCTGACGAGCCCGGTGCGCATCGCCGGCGTCACTTACGGGACCGGGCTCCAGAACTACTTCTCGACACGCGCGGCCAACATGACGGCCATGCTGTCCGCCAACGACATGCCCGGAACCGTTGGCGGTCTTACCTCGAGTACCAGCAACTGCTCCAATTCGGCGTGCAGTCCCATCACCGGCTTCACGAACAAAGATGGCGCGGCACGGCTGGGGCGGATCTGCTGGACTCGCAATTCGGGGACCCTCACCTTCGGCGTGTCCACCGCCGGCGATCCCTGCAACTCGCCCGCTACCGCGGCCGACCCGCTGCTGGTCTACAACACCAGCGCGAACGGCTGGCGAATCGATCGAGGAGCCTTCTCCCGGTCCGACACCACCTGTCCAGGGACGCAGATCTGCTACACCGGCGTTGCGATCATCTACAATGCCAACTCGGTGTCGATCGAGGAGACGGTGACGAGCCTCTGCGGCGTCGCCAATTCGAACTGCACCGCCGGGAACGAGAAGTTTCCGACCAACGATCTCATGGCGCTCCTCACGCCCGGCAATGTCAGCGTGGCCGCGACGACGACCAATGTCGTCGCGCGCGTGATGGCCATGCTCTACGCGGGGACGGACTTCGTCTCGCGCTCGGTGGTGCCGGCGACCCCCACGCGTATCGTGGGCGGCGTGGCAGCCAGTCGCTTCTGTTTCGGTGGCGGGGGGGCCTGCCCCGGCGGTACCTCGAACGCCCCCGAGATCTACCAGGCGCCACTGAACGGCTCGTCGTTGAACGCGACCCCGCCGGTGGCCCATGACGCACGTGGGCTGCCCAATGAGCTCCTCGCCCTAGCGCCGTCGCTCAATGGTCAGGCGCCGAAGCACTGGCGGGTGGAAAGCGTGCCCCGCCTGTGGCTCGAGTGCCGGCCCATCGCGCCCTCGGCGACCCTGCCCACCACGCCCACCGGCGCCTGCGGCTACAACTAGCCGCTCGGGAGCCCGTCCGCTCCGGTTTTTCCTTGGGAGTCCGCAGTTTACGTTGATATCATCGGTCACCTTGGTACCGCTGTCTCCGCCGACGCTAAACGTCTGTCCCGAGATCCCATGACCCCCAATTTCCTTCGCCGGCACCGGGTGGTGGGGCTGGACGTCGGCCACGGGTCCGTCAAGGCGCTGGCGCTGGAGCGTCGAGGCTCCCAAGAGATCGTGGTGGGGCGTGGGCTGACCCGGCTGGAGGGCAATCCCGACTCGCGACAGGTCGGGCAGGCCATCCACGCGGCACTTGCCGCCGCGGGGGCGGACGGCCAGCCGGTGATCGCGGCCGTGGGTGGTCCCGAGGTGGTCATCCGCCAGGTGTCGCTGCCGCCGGTGCCGCTCGCCCGCATCCTCCCCGCGCTGGAGATCCAGCACCGCGAGCTCGGCCTGCTCCCGCCCGCCGAGTCCGTGATGGACGCCCAGGTGCTCCGCCGCGCCAAGGATGGCGTCACGTCCGAGATCCTCGCCATCTGCGCGCCGCGCGTCCTGGTCGACGAGCGTACGAAGCTCCTCCAGCAGGCGGGCGTGAGGCTCCAGACGCTCGACGTGGAGCCGCTCGCGCTGCTGAACGCGGCGATCTACATCACCCAGCTCGAGCCGGGCGAGCTCCTGGTCCTGCTCAATGTCGGCCGACGGTCGTCCTCGCTCTGTCTCTTCAGCGAGCAGGGGCCGGTGGTCTCGCGCTACCTCGACATCGGCGCCGAGGCCTTCTTCGAGCAGCTGCGCGGTCCCGGCGGAGGAGCGGTCTACTCCCCCGAGGCGATGGCGCGGGCGCTGGCGCCCAGCGAGCTGGAGGGAGCCCAGTTCGCCTGCCGCGATCTCGTCGATCGCATCGCCGAGGACATCCGCCTCTCGCTGACGTTCTACCGGACCGAGTACGACCGCGAGAGCCTGCCCCGCTACGCCATCGGCGGGTGGACGGAGCTGCCCCCCCTGGGCCGCTGGCTCGCGCAGCGAATCGGGCTCAACGCGCCGCTCGAGGTGATGGACCCGTTCAGGGCGGTGGAGGTGAAGATCACGCCGGCGGCGCCGGCGCGGGAGACCGGTGACACCGGCCCCCAGTACCTCCAGGCCTTCGGGCTCGCATTGAGGGGCCTGTGACTCGCCGCTTCAGCATCGACCTCATTCATCCCGGCCAGCTCTCCCTGACCTGGCAGGAATGGTTCGTCGGCAATCAGGGCGCGCGGCGCCTGGCGGCGGTCGCCCTCGCCGGCATCCTCGTGCTGGTGCTCATCATGGTCGGCGGCATCCTGCCGACCTACTGGCGCCTGTCGTCGGATCTCAACGCCATCCCGCGCCTCCAGAAGGACCTGGCGGCGTCGGAGGGCGACCTCAATGTCCTGCGGACCAACCTGCAGGCTCTCACGCTGGAGGCGCGGCGCCAGGTGCGCTGGGCCGGGCTCCTGGGCGCCCTCAGCCAGCACATTCCGCCCACCATACGCCTGCAGACGGTGGAGGCGTCGCGGCCCGCGCCGGCGGCGGGCGCCGCTCAGCCGCCCCCGGACGCGAAGGCGGAGGGCGTGCTGCGCATCGAGTCGGTCACGCCGGTGCGCTCGGGCAGCCAGCCGCTCCTGGAGGTGGCGCAGTTCATGGCCGGGCTCATGCGCGATCCCGCCGTGAATAAGCGGTTCCAGCTCAAGAGCTGGGACATCAAGCCGCCCGGCGGCGGGAGCGCGGAAGACGAGACCCAGTACCTCAACATCACCATCCTGCTCTCGGAGCGCGCCCAGTGAGAGGCCGCCCGCTCGCCCTCGCCTGGGTCGCGCTGGCGGTCGTCCTCGTGGTCCTCATCGGGGTGGCGCTCACGCAGTGGCGCTCGCTGGCCAGCCGCGGCCAGCGCGCATCGACCGAGCGGGTCCTCCTCGCCAATGAGATCCGGGCGAAGGAAGACCAGATCGTCACCTTGATGCGCGCCAACGTGGGATTGCTCCAGGAGATGCAGTGGACGTCGGCGGGCGGCGACCCGGCCGCCTTTCTCACCCGGCTGGCCGACCTCGCGCGCGAGAAGCGCATGAAGGTGATCGGCATCGGTCCCCTCGAGCGGTCCGCCACCGCGCAGTTCAACAAGTCGTGGCACACCATCCAGGTCGTGGGCCCCTACCGCGAGCTGCGCGACCTCGCCGGGCGCGTGGAGACGGAGAAGGGCATCCTCGAGGACGTCACGGTGACGGCGATCAAGGATGGAGGCCGCCTGGGCGCGTCGCGGGCGGACGAGATCGAGGCTCGCTTCAAGATGACCGCGCTCGAGCTGACGCCGGACGCGCGCAAGGTGTTCGAGCGCGCGATGGCGGCGAGTGGCGGGGCGGCCGCGGGCGCGACCGCCCCGTCGCTGGCGCTGCCCCTGCCGGCGGCGCCGGCGGAGGTCGGGAGCGATGCGCGCGATCCCTTCGCCATGACTACGGCGATGCGCCGTCCGGCGCCGCCGGCAGGGGGCCGCCCGGCCGGCCGGCCCCTCCGCGGCCGGCCCCTCTCCGGCGGGGCCGGCCAGCGAGCCGCGCCCGGTGGGGTTCGAGCTGAAGGGGATCGTGGCCTTTCCCGGCGGCTATCTCGCCATCGTGAACAATCAGATCGTCAAGACCGGCGACACGGTCCTGGGCCACCGCGTCGAGCGGATCGCCGAGGACATGGTCGTCTTTCGCGAACCGGGCGGCGGCACCCGACAGGTGACCCTTCCCGGCCTGACCGAGGGGCCCCCCGGCGGGCCGAGGAGGTGAGGGACGCCATGCAGGTCCGCATCCGTCGACTGGTGGGATTGCTCGTTCTCGCCCTGCTGGCGCTGCCCGCCGCCGCCCTCGCCCAGGGGCCGTGCGCCGATCGGCTGCCGACCGAGCGCATCACGCTCAACCTGCGCGATGCCAACGTCCAGACCACGCTGCGCCTCCTCGCCCAGCAGTACCGCGTCAACATGGTCGTCACCGACGAGGTGAAGGGCACCATCACGCTCGACTTCTACCAGGTGCCCGCGCGTGACATCTTCCAGGTGGTGATCGACGCCGCCAATCTCCAGTGCGTGGAGGTCGGCGGCGTGCTGCGCGTGTCGAGCTTCTCCCGCCTCCGCGCGGAGGACGAGGAGCGGCGTAACGCGGCCGCGGAGCGCGGGCGGCGAGAGGCGGAGGCGGCCAAGAAGCAGGTGGAGGCCGACCGCGACCGGGACGACTTCGAGAAGGTGAAGGCGCGCGGCGCGGTCAAGGAGAAAACTATCCGCCTCTCCTACGCGAATGCGGAGGAGGTGGCCAAGACCATCCTCGGCATCCTCGGCCTGCCGCCGGAAGGTGCGCTGCCGCCCGCGGCGCCCATTCCCGGCGCGTACCTGCCGCCGCCCCCCATCAATATCCCGTCCACGCCGCCGCCCCCGCCCACCTCGCCCTTCGCGTCCACCGCCCTGGTCTCGCTCCCGGCCGAGGCCCTGGCCAAGGGGCTCACCGTGCGGGCCTACAAGCCCACCAATTCGGTGTTCATCCGCTACTACGAGCACGACCTCGAGCGGATCGAGAAGCTGATCAAGGAGCAGCTCGACATCCCGCTGCCCCAGGTGCAGATCGCCGCCACCATGGTCATCACCACCCAGAACGCGCTGGAGCAGCTGGGCGTGCAATGGGGCGGCGCGGCCATCGGGAAGACGGCCGACGGCCGGGGACCCGCGGTGGTGGGCTCCGGCTTCGCCACCCCGCGCACCACCGGGACCGCGGGAACCGGCGTGGTGAACGGCCCCTTCAGCCCCAACACCAACTTCACCGGCTCCGATCTCCTGCCGGTGGCGCCCTCCACCGGGCTGCCCCTCGGCCAGAACCTCGTCAACCTCCCCACCTCGTTCCTGCCCACCCTGGCCAACCCCGCGATGGGAGTGCTCTTCGGCCTGGTGGGCGCGAACTACAACGTGAGCCTCGCCATCCAGGCCCTCGAGCTGCAGGGGAAGGCCCGGAAGATCTCGGAGCCCAAGATCGTCACGGTGGAGAACGCCACCGCCGAGATCTCCCGCGGATTCGAGGTGCCGTTCACGAGCTCCCCCACCGCGGACGTCTCCAACGTGCAGTTCAAGGACGCCCTGCTGCGATTGCAGGTGACGCCCAACGTGATCTACGCCGACGGCGTGACCAAGATCCGCATGAAGATCCTCGTGGAGAACAACGAGCCGGACTTCACGCGGTCCATCAGCGGCAACCCGCCCATCTTCAAGCGGCGGACCGAGACGGAGGTGGTGGTGCAGGAGGGCGAGAAGCTGGTGATCGGCGGCGTCATGCTCGACAACTCGTCCAAGACCATCCGCAGCGTGCCGGTGCTGAGCAGGATCCCCATTTTCGGCTGGCTGTTCAAGTCCCGCGAGCTCAACTCCGACGGCGAGGAGCTGGTGGTCGTGCTGACGCCTTCGGTGGTCTCCTCCGGCCAGACGGCGGGGAGGTAGCGCGATGTACGAAGCCTTCTTCAGCCTCGACGACTCGCCCTTCGTCCTCACGCCCGATCCTCGGTTCCTGCTCCGCTCGAAGAGCCATCACGAGATCCTCTCCACCCTCCTCTACGGGATCACCAGCCAGAAGGGCCTGATCGCCCTCATCGGCGACGTGGGGACCGGGAAGACCACGCTGTGCCGGGCCCTGCTGCGCGAGCTGCCCGGCGAGGTGCAGAGCGCGCTGGTCCTCAACCCGCACCTCTCGGAGGCCGAGCTGGTGGGGACCATCCTCGACGACCTCGGGATCGAGCGGCGCGGATCCACCAAGGGTGAGCTCATGACCACCCTGAACCAGCACCTCCTCGCCGCGGGGGCGGACGGCAAGACGGTGGTGGTCGTCCTCGACGAGGCCCAGCAGATGACCGACGAGGCCCTCGAGCAGATCCGCATCCTCTCCACGCTGGAGACGGCCACCCGCAAGCTGCTCCAGATCGTGCTCGCCGGGCAACCGGAGCTGGAGGAAAAGCTCCAGCGTCGCGAGCTGCGGCAGCTCGACCAGCGGATCGGCATCCGCTGCTACCTCGAGCCCCTGAGCCGGAAGGATACGTATCGCTACATCGAGCACCGGCTGCGCGTCGCCGGACTCCCCGGCTCGGTGCCCTTCACCCGCGCGGCGATGGCGCGCATCTTCCACTACAGCGGGGGCGTGCCCCGCGTCATCAACCTCGTGTGCGACCGGGCCCTCATGGCCGCCTTCGGCGCGCGCGCGCGCGAGATCACGCCGGCCATGGTGCGTACGGCGGCGCGGAACCTGGAGGGGCGGAGCGGGGGGCGGCGACGACGGGCCCGCGTTCCCCAGCGGCCCATCCTTCGCCGGCTCGCGACGGCGGCGGGGCTCACCGGGCTCGTGGTCCTGGGCGGTGCGGCGGCCGGCTCGCAGCTCTCGGGCTGGACCCTGCCGTCGCTGCGGCTGGGCGCCGCCGACTCCACGGCGTCGGCGCCGCCGTCCCCGTCCGCTCCCGTCGCGCTCGCCGCGCTGGTGCCGGTGACGACCGCACCCGCAGCTCCCCTCCTGCCCGCGTCCCCGGTACCGGTCTCGCCGCCGGAGGCGACGTCACCGGCGGAGCCGGCGCGGAGCCTCCTCGCGCGGCTGCTGCGCCTCTGGGGCGTGAGCGACGAGCTCGGCGCGCCCGTCGTCGCCGCGTGGCCGGTGGACGCGGGCGGAGGGCCGGACATCGCGGCGGTGGCCGGGCGCTATCACCTCACCGCCACCGTGCTCCGCGACGTCTCCGTGAGCGACCTGCGCGCGGTGGGCTTGCCCGCGATCGTCGAGCTCGGCGAGCGCGGCGCCGTGCGCCCGTATCTCGTACGCCGGCTCGAGCGGGACGCCGCCACCCTCATCGCCCCGACGGGTGAGGAGTCGCGAGTGCCCCTCGAGCGACTGGAGGCGGCGTGGACCCGCTCCGCCTGGGTGCTCTGGCGGAACGTCGATCTGCTGCCCGTCGATCCCGCCGAGGCGATGTCGCCCACGGTGGTGGCCACGGTGGCGCTGCGCCTTGCCAAGCTCGGGCATCTCACGGGGGCGCTGTCCACCGTCCCCGATGGGCGCTTCCAGGCGGCGGTGCGCAGCTTCCAGCGCGCGGCCGGCCTCCAGGAGGATGGCGTGGTGGGGCCGCGCACGACCCTGGCCCTCGCCCGCGCCACCACGGCGCCGTTCGGGCCCAGTCTCATCGATCGCCGGCCATCCGGATGAGGCGCCGCGCGTGAGCCGGCTCTTCGACAGGCTCGCCGGGCTCGACCGGGGCCGCGCGCGCCCGGCGGGAATGGGTAACCTCTCGATTCTAGAGCCGTCCCGGGGACGCAGAGGGTCATGGCGTCTGATCGGCTCTTTGGTTATCCTACTGTGTATGGTCGCCGTCCTGGCTGCGGTGTCGGCTCGCCTTCTGAACCCGGCGGCCGTACCGGCCAGCCCCGTCCCCCCCGCCCCCTCCGTGCCGGTCTCCGAAACCGAGAGCCCCGTGGAACCGCTGCGCGCCTCCGTCTCCCCGCTGCTCGCCCAGGGCCTCGAGGCAGCGCAGCGAGGCGAGCTGGCCGATGCCGAGGGCTATTTCCGCCGGGCGGTGGCGCAGGACGCGGGAGACGCGGAGGCGTGGAACAGCCTCGGGGTGGTGCTCGTTCGCCAGGGGGAGCAAGCGCAGGGGGTGGAGGCGCTGCGGAAGGCCCTGCGGATGCAGCCGTCGCACATCGAGGCGCATCGGAATCTCGGCGTGGCGCTCGATCGACAGGGCCGGGCGGGAGAGGCCGCGGAGCACTACCGCTTCTTCCTCTCGCTCACCACCGATGCCCATCCCGGCCGCGGCGACGTGCGCCGCCGGCTCCTCGAGCTGGGCTCGGTCCGCACCGGCGTATGAGCCTGGCCCCCGAACGCCGGGGCTGGATCACGCTGGGCCAGATGCTGGTCCAGGACGGAATCCTGACCGACCAGCAGGTCTCCGCCGCGCTCGAGCGGCAGCGGAAGAGCAAGGAGCGGCTCGGACAGGTCCTCATCGAGATGCGCCTCATCGACGAGGAGGTCCTCCTCAAGTATCTCGGCGCCCAGTTCCGCAAGGAGCCGATCACCCGGCAGGAGCTCGCCGCCCTCGACCTGGACGTGGTGAAGCTCATTCCCGAGGAAGTGGCGCGCCAGCACCGCGTGATCGCCGCCGAGCGCAACGGGCGCCGCCTCATCGTCGCCACCGCCGACCCGCTCAACGTGGTGGCCATCGACGATCTCCGTCGCGCCACCGGCCTGGAGATCGACTTCCGTATCGGGCCCGGCAGCGCCATCCAGGAGGCCATCGAGCGCACCTACCGCCGGATGATCTCCACCGAGGGCATCGACGAGGCGCTCCGCCAGGACCTGGGCCTCTCGGTGGGGCTCGCGGCCGCCGCCGAGGAGGCGGTGGACATCAAGCAGCTCCGCACCCAGGCCGACGACCCGCCGGTGGTCAAGGTCGTGAACTACGTGCTGGGCCGGGCCGCCAGCGACACCGCCTCCGACATCCACGTGGAGCCCCACGAGGATCGCACGCGCGTCCGCTATCGCGTCGACGGGCTACTCTTCGATCTCCTGGAGGTCCCGCGCGCGCTGCACCTGGCGGTGGTGTCGCGGCTCAAGATCATCTCCCGGCTCGACATCGCCGAGCGGCGGCTACCCCAGGACGGCAGCTTCGCCTCCAAGATCCACGGCCGTGAGATCGACTTCCGCGTCTCCACGCTGCCCACCATCTACGGCGAGAAGGTGGTGCTCCGGCTCCTGGAGAAGGAGGCGGTGGTCCAGCACTACACGCTGGAGAACCTGGGCTTCGAGCCGGACCAGCTCGATTACTTCATGAAAGGCATCCGGCGGCCGTGGGGCATGGTGCTCCTCACCGGGCCCACCGGCAGCGGCAAGTCCACCACCCTGCACACCGCGATCAAGGCGATCAAGTCCCCCCGCAAGAACATCATCACCGTCGAGGACCCGGTGGAGTACCGGCAGCCGGGCATCCAGCAGGTGCAGGTCAAGACCGACATCGGCTTCGACTTCGCGCGGTCGCTCCGGTCCATCTTGCGGCAGGACCCCGACATCATCATGATCGGCGAGGTTCGCGACCAGGAGACGGCGCAGATCGCGGTGCGGGCGGCGCTCACCGGCCACCTCGTGCTCACGACCTTGCACACCAACGACGCGGTCTCCACCGTCACCCGCCTGATCAATATCGGCGTGGAGCCCTTCCTCGTCGCCACCGCGGTCAACGTGGCGGCGGCGCAGCGGCTGGTCCGGAAGATCTGTGCGGCCTGCAAGGAGGCCTACCGGCCCTCGGCCGAGGAAGCGGCCCTCTTCGGCCGTGACCCGGTCCCCGAGGTGCTCTACCGCGGGCGGGGCTGCAAGGCCTGCCGCAACATGGGGTTCTCGGGCCGCATGGCGCTCTACGAGGTGTTCTGGCTCAATGCCGCCGTCCGGCGCATGGTGCTCGACGGCGTCGACGGCGATACCCTTCGCCGCCACGCGATCGAAGGCGGCATGGTGACGCTCCGCCAGGCGGGATTCCGCCGGGCCGTCCAGGGGCACACGACGATCGAGGAGATCCTGGCCGTCGTGGCGGACCAGGAGTAGGGCGATGCCCGTGTTCGAGTACGAGGTGGCGGACAGCGCGGGCGCGCTCTCGCGCGGCCGCGAGCAGGCGGAGAACGCGGGGGACCTCATCCACCGCTTTCGCGAGCAGGGGCGCTTCGTGCTGGCCATCCGTCCCACCTCCGGAGAGGGGGCCTTCGGCCGCGCCGCCTCGCTCGCCCTCGGCGAGTCCTTCCGCACCACCCTCCGGCGCCTGTCGAGCGGGGTGGGGCTGCCCACCATCGTCCTCTTCACCGGACAGCTCGCGGCCATGCTGGGCGGCGGCCTCCACCTCGTGCGCATCCTCACCTCGCTGGCGGCGGAGACCACCAACGAGAAGTTCCGCAAGGTTCTCGCGGGCGTGCGCGACTCGATCACTTCGGGGTCGAGCTTCGCCGACGCGCTGGCCCTGCACCCGCACATCTTCGACCGCCTCTTCGTCGCGGTGGTGCGGGCGGGGGAGCTCTCCGGCTCGCTCCCGGTGGTGCTGGACACCCTCACCGTGTACCTCGAAAAAACGGCGAACCTCCGCCGTAAGGTCCGGGGCGCGATCGCGTATCCGGTGGTGATCCTCACCGTGGCCCTGGGCGTGGTCTTCATCATGGTCGTCAAGATCGTGCCCATCTTCGAGAACGTCTACGCGCGCGCCAACGCGGTGTTGCCGGCCCCCACGCGAACGCTCATCTGGGTGAGCGGCCTCGTCCGCGAGTACACGCTCCTGGTGTTCCTGGCCATCGTCCTCGGCCTCGTCGGCTTCTACTTCGCGCTGCAGACGGACGCGGGCCGCCGCCTCTTCGACCGCGGCAAGCTCTCGGTGCCGATGTTCGGGGGGCTCGTCCGCAAGGCCATCATGGCGCGGGTGTGCCGCACGCTCGGCGTGCTGCTCAACAGCGGCATCCCGCTCATCGAGGCCATGGAGACGGTATCCAAGGTGGCGGGCAACCGCATCATCGAGAACGCCCTCGTCACCGCCACGCAGCGGATGCGCGACGGCGGGACCATCGCCGCCACCCTGCGCGAGACCGGCCAGTTCCCGAGCATGGTCGTCCAGCTCGTGGCCACCGGCGAGGAGAGCGGCACGCTGCCGGCCATGCTCGGCAAGGCGGCGCTCTACTACGAGCAGCAGGTGGACAATGCGGTGGCCACGCTTTCCACCCTCATCGAGCCGGTGATGATCGTCGTGATGGGCGCCATCGCGGGCAGCATCATCTTCGCCCTGTACCTGCCCATCTTCACCCTCGGCCAGGCCCTCCGGGGCGGGGTGAGGTAGGGAGGGCATGGCGGCCTTCGATCCGTTCCGGCCGATGCGCGGCAGCTCGGCGCGGCTCTACGTCGTGATGCCGCTGCTCATGGCGGCGGCGGCGGCCGCGTCCGGTCTCTACGTGCTCTTCCTGGCGCGCCCGTTCATCAACAGCCTCAACGCCCAGCTCGCCGAGCGCGCGGCGGCGTGGCTCTTCTTCGGCACCGCGGCGGCGGGCAGCCTGGGCGCGCTGGCCGGCCTCGTCATCGGGCTCCGGGTGGCCGGGCGCATCCGCGGCATCACCCAGCGCGCGGAGGCGCTCACCGCCCGCGTGGACGACGGACCGGTCCCGTCCCGGCCCGCCGACGAGATCGGCGCTCTGGATGCCGCCGTCGGCCGGCTCACGCTCTCCATGGACCGCTTCATCCGCGACAGCGATATCCTCGCCCGGCTTCCCGAAGGCATGCTCCTCATGGGGCCGGGCGGCGACCTCCTCTCGTTCAACACCACCGCGGAGGTCGTTCTGGAATCCGCGCTGGAGCCGTTCCGCGGGGCTCCGCTGCTGTCCCCGCGCGGCCTCTTTCCGGTGGCGAACGGCAACGGCCAGCTCGCGCGCCTCCTCGACGACGCGCTGCTCGAGGAGCGCTCGCTGCACGTGGGCGAGGTGCACGTGTCGCCGGCCTCGGGCCGGGAGTTCGTGCTCGAGGTGACGGTGCAGCACCGCGAGTGGCGCCGCGACTCCACCGCGCTGATTCTTCTCTTTCGCGACGCCTCCGAGAAGCGGCGCATCCGCGAGGAGATCCGCCGCGCGGACCAGCTCGCCTTCCTCGGCGGCATGGCCGCTCGGGTGGCGCACGAGATCCGGACCCCCATGGCCACCGTGCGGGGGCTGGTGGAGCTGCTCCAGTCGGACCTCCCCCAGGGGGACAGCACTCGCCGGGAGTACATCGACCGGGTGCTGCAGGCGGTGGACCGGCAGGATCGGCTCGTGGAAGACATGCTGACCCTGTCCCATCCCGAGCCCGAGAGCCTGGCGCCGGTGAACCTGCGTGAGCTGGTGGACGAGATCGTCCGCGACATGCCGAAGGACCCGCGCCTGCGCGTGCAGGGCCCGGCCGCGAGCGCGATCCCCGCCATCCCCGGCGACGCCTTCCGACTGCACGAGGTGTTCAACAACCTCATCCGGAACGCGGTGGAGGCCACGCCGCCCAGCGGCGTGGTGGACGTGCGGGTGGAGGCGCCCGGGCGCGGGCTGGTGCGGGTCGTGGTCCGGAACACCGGCGGCGGCGTCCCCGTGGAGCTCCGGGAGCGGATCTTCCAGCCCTTCTTCACCACCAAGGTCAAGGGCACCGGGCTGGGGCTGGCCATCGCCAAGCACATCGTGGACGCGCACCGCGGCACCCTCCGCGTGGAGAGCGACGGCAGCACCGAGACGCTCTTCGTGGTGGAGCTGCCGACAACGCAGCCCGCTTCCCCGTCGTCCGTAGTAAAGTCATGATCGGGCTCGAAAGAAAGGTGAGGTCCCGTGGCTGAGCGGATTCTGATCGCCGAAGACGACGAAGATCTCGCGTTCGTGCTGCGCGAGGCGCTGATCCGCAAGGACTATGAGGTCGAGGTGGCGTCCACCGCCGGGCGGATGCTCGATACCCTCAAGGGGGGCGGCTGGGACCTCATCCTCCTCGACGTGCGGCTACCCGACATGGACGGGCTCGACGCCATTCCCCGGTGCCGCGACCTCGCCCCGGACACGCCCATCATCGTCATGACCGCCCACGGGACCCGTGAAGTGGCCACCGAGGCGATCCAGCGGGGCGCCTACGACTTCTTCACCAAGCCCCTGAAGATGACCGAGTTCCAGGTGGTGGTGGCCCGCGCGCTGGAGCGCCGACGCCTCCAGCTGCAGGTCAAGGCGCTGCAGGCGGCCCAGGGCTCGGGCTTCGAGGAGCTCGTCGGCAAGAGCGTGAACCTCAAGCGCGTGGTGGAGATGGCCCAGCGGGCCGCGCCCGCCGAAGTGACCGTGCTCATCGAGGGCGAGAGCGGCACCGGCAAGGAGGTGCTCGCCCGCGCCATCCACCGGCTCTCGGCGCGAAAGGACGGTCCCCTCATCCCCGTCAACTGCGCGGCCATCCCCGAGGGGCTGCTCGAGTCGGAGCTGTTCGGTCACGAGCGCGGCGCCTTCACCGGCGCGGTGCGGGCCAAGCCGGGGCGCTTCGAGCTCGCCCGCGAGGGCACCATCTTCCTGGACGAGATCGGCGACATGCCGCTCTCCATGCAGGTGAAGATCCTCCGCGCCCTCCAGGAGCGTGAGATCGAGCGGGTGGGCGGCACCAAGTCCATCGCCATCGACGTGCGCGTGGTGGCCGCCACCCACCAGAATCTCGAGCAGCTCGTCACCGAGGGGAAGTTCCGCGCCGACCTCTTCTACCGGCTCCAGGGCGTGCGGCTGCGCCTGCCGCCCCTCCGGGAGCGGCTCGACGACCTCCCCGAGCTCATCGCGCATCTGCTCGACCGGGCCGCGCAGCGCATGTCGCGCACGCCCGCCACCGTGTCCACCGAGGCGCTCCGCTGCCTCTGGGCCTACCCGTGGCCGGGCAATGTCCGCGAGCTGCAGCACGTGCTCGAGGGCGGCATGGTGATGTCGGAGGGCGTCATCCTGCCCGAGCACCTGCCGCCCAATATCCAGCGCGCCCCCTCCCAGCCCCCCGCCGAAGCGGCCCCCGTGCTCGCGGGCCCGCTCGACGAGGCGCTCGAGAACTGGGAGCGGCAGATGATCCTCGACGCGCTCCGGCAGGGCGGAGGGGTGCAGGCGCGCGCGGCCAAGATCCTCGGCATTTCGGAGCGCAGCCTCTGGTACCGGGTGAAGAAGCTCGGCATCCAGGTCCGTACCCCGTCGGAATAGGCGGACCCGTTGGCCCAAGTCCCCCCCATGACCGTCCGTAAAGCCGTCTTTCCCGCCGCCGGGCTCGGCACCCGGTTCCTCCCCGCCACCAAGGCGCAGCCGAAGGAGATGCTGCCCCTGGTGGACAAGCCCACCATCCAGTACGTGGTGGAGGAGGCGGTGGCGTCGGGGCTCAACGAGCTGGTGCTGGTCACCGGCCGCAACAAGCGCGCCATCGAGGACCACTTCGACGCCGCCTTCGAGCTCGAGTACTACCTGCAGGACCGCGGCAAGACCGAGGAGCTCGCCCAGATCAAGACCATCTCGGAGCTGGCCACCGTCTCCTACGTCCGCCAGAAGGAGCCCCTCGGGCTCGGGCACGCCATCCTCTGCGCGCGCACCCTGGTGGGCGACGAGCCGTTCGGAGTCTTCCTCGGCGACGACATCATCGTGTCCCGCACCCCGTGCATGCGCCAGCTCCTGGACGTCTACGCGCGCTACCAGGGCCCCGTGGTCGCGGTCATGCGCATCCCGGGGCCGGACATCGGCCGCTACGGGGTGATCGTGCCCAAGCCCCTCGGCGGCAATGTCTACGAGGTGCTCGACATGGTGGAGAAGCCCGCGCCCGCGGACGCGCCGTCGGACCTGGCCATCATCGGACGCTATGTCCTCACGCCGGATCTCTTTCCCATCCTTGCCGAGACGCCGCCGGACTCGCGGGGCGAGGTCCAGCTCACCAACGGCCTCCGCACCCTGCAGCAGCGGCGCCCCATCTACGCGGTGGAATTCGAGGGGACCCGCTACGACACCGGCGACAAGCTCGGCTTCCTCAAGGCCACCGTGGCCTTCGCCCTGGCGCGGCCCGATCTCGCCGACGATTTCCGGGCCTACCTCAAGGGCCTGGGCTTGTAGGGACGAGGAAGTGCTTAGATGACGCGGAGTTCGCGCTCAATTCACCGGCCGGGTGGTTTGACTTCCCCCGGGCTTTCTGGGAAAATTCGCGCATCCGGAAGGGGTCCGGCCGGGCCGGCCTCCTGAATCCAATGGCAAATCATCCCAAGCGGGCCTTCCACATCGCCTCCGAGCCCGACATCAAGTCGGGGGAGGTGTCGGACGTCTACTTCGCCCGCACCGTCGAGATCCTCCGCGCCAAGGGCATCAACAAGCGGGTCAAGGCCGAGATTCGCCTCAAGAGCTTCCCCCAGGCCGACTGGTCCTTCGGCATCCTCGCCGGCATCGAGGAGGCGGCAATGCTCCTCGAGGGCATCCCCATCAACGTGTGGACCATGGACGAGGGCACCATCTTCGCGCCGTACGAGCCGGTGGTGGTGGTGGAGGGGAACTACCTCGACTGGGCCGTGTACGAGACCGCCCTCCTGGGCTTTCTCTGCCAGGCCTCCGGCATCGCCACCAAGGCGGCGCGCTGCAAGCGCGCGGCGGGGGAGCGGCAGGTGATCTCCTTCGGGGCGCGTCGCATGCATCCGGCGCTGGCGCCCATGATCGAGCGCAACGCCTTCATCGGCGGCTGCGACGGGGTGGCGGTGACCAAGGCCGCCGAGCTCATCGAGGCCGATCCCATGGGAACCATTCCCCATGCCCTCGTGCTCATGTTCGGCGACACGGTGGAGGCGCTGCGCGCCTTCCACGAGGTGGTGGATCCCAAGGTGCGGCGCGTGGCCCTCATCGACACGCTGCAGGACGAGAAGTTCGAGGCCATCCGGGTGGCGGAGGCGCTGGGCAAGGATCTCTACGCGGTCCGGCTGGACACGCCGTCCTCCCGGCGCGGCGACTTCTTCCGCATCCTGGAGGAGGTGCGGTGGGAGCTGGACTTCCGCGGCTTCGAGCACGTCAAGATCCTCGCCTCGGGCGGTATCGACGAGTACGAGATCCTCAAGCTCAATTCCCTCGTGGACGGCTATGGTGTGGGGACCTCGATCGCCAACGCGCCGGTGCTGTCCTTCGCGCTGGACATCATGGAGATCGAGGGCCGGCCGATGGCCAAGCGCGGCAAGCAATCCGGCGCCAAGCAGGTGTGGCGCGTGCCCGGCACCGTGCAGAACCTGGTCCTGCCCGCGCACAAGCCGGCGCCCCGGGGTCCGGATGGCCGGTCCGCCGAGGCCCTCCTCAAGCCCCTCCTCACCGGCGGCCGCCTCGTCCGCGACCTCCCGCCCCCGCGCACGATCCGGGACTACGTGCTGGAGCAGATGGCGAAGATCGACATCGGCGCCTCCCGGGAGCGCGGCCTGCGCGGGGACTACTGAGGGCCGGGCCCCACGCCATGGGCGTGCTCGATGAGATCGTCGCCCACAAGCGTGAGGAGGTCGCGGCCCGCCGGGTCGCCCGCCCGCGCCGCGCCCTCGAGGCGGCGTGCCGGGAGCTCGCTCCCGCGCGCGATTTCGCGGAGGCGCTGGCGCCGGGCGGGGGCCGCCGCGTCCGCCTCATCGCCGAGGTGAAGAAGGCCTCGCCGTCCAAGGGCGTGCTCGACGCCGCCCTCGATCCCGCGGCCCAGGCGCGGACCTATGCCGACGCCGGCGCCGACGCGGTGTCCGTGCTCACCGATGCCCGCTGGTTCAAGGGCAGCCTCGACGACCTGGTGGCGGCGCGCGCGGCGGTGCCGGTCCCGGTGCTCCGGAAGGACTTCACGGTGGACGAGTATCAGCTCTGGGAGGCCCGCGCGGCGGGGGCCGATGCGGCGCTGCTCATCGTGGCCGCGCTCGACCGCGAGACCCTTCGCGATCTGCACTCGGCGGCCAAGGGCATCGGGCTGCACACGCTGGTGGAGGCGCATACCGCCGCGGAGCTGGAGGAGGCGCTGGCGCTGGGCGCGCGGGTGGTGGGCGTGAACAACCGCGACCTCCAATCGCTCCAGACGGACCTCGCCACCGCGCTCCGGCTCCTGCCCCTGGTGCCGCCGGGGCACGTGGCGGTGGCGGAGAGCGGCATCTTCACCCGCGACGACGTCGCGCGCATGGTCGGCGCGGGGGCGCACGCCGTGCTGGTGGGCGAGGCGCTGGTGCGCGCCGGCGACGTGGCCGCGAAGGTCCGCGAGCTCACGCTCGCGTGAGGGCCGTCAGCATGGTGCGGGTCAAAATCTGCGGGATCACGCGGGTCGAGGACGCCCGGCTCTGCGTGGAGGCGGGTGTCCACGCGCTGGGCTTCATCTTCGTCGAGAAGACGCCTCGCTTCGTCACCGCCGCCCAGGCTCGGGCCATCATTGCCACGCTCCCGCCCTTCGTGACCCCGGTGGGCATCTTCTGGGACCATGCCCCGGGCCACGTGAAGGCCGTCGCCGAGGAGTGCGGGCTGGCCGCGCTACAGTTCCACGGTGACGAAGCGCCGGAGGATCTCGCGCAGTACCGGCTGCCCGTGATCAAGACGGTCAAGGTGGACGGGCCCATTGCCCCCGAGCGCCTCGCGCGCTACCAGGTCGCCGCCTTCTTGCTCGACTCGCCCACGCGCTGGAGCGAGGGCGAGGCCCGGGTGCCCATCTCGTGGGAGGTGGCGCGGGATGCCGCCGCCGCCGGGCACCGCATCGTGCTGTCGGCCGGTCTCACCCCGGACAACGTGGCCGCGGCGATCCGCGTGGCACGCCCCTACGCGGTGGACGTGAACTCCGGCGTCGAGGCGCGGCCGGGGGCGAAGGATCCCGACAAGGTGCGCCGCTTCATCGCCGCGGCGCGGGACGCGGGATGACGGCGCGCGCCGTGGACCCCGCCGCGCTTCCCGACGCCGACGGCCACTTCGGCCGCTTCGGCGGGCGCTTCGTCCCCGAGACGCTCATGGCGCCCCTCATCGAGCTGGAGCGCGCCTTCCGCGCCGCGCGCAAGGACCCCCGCTTCCGGCGCCGCCTGGGCGACCTCCTCCGGCACTACGCGGGCCGGCCCACCCCGCTCTACTTCGCCGAGCGCCTCACCCGGCACTGTGGCGGCGCGCGCATCTACCTCAAGAGAGAAGACCTCTGCCACACCGGGGCCCACAAGATCAACAATGTCCTGGGCCAGGCGCTCCTCGCCCAGCGCATGGGCAAGCAGCGCATCATCGCCGAGACCGGTGCCGGCCAGCACGGGGTGGCCTCGGCCACCGCCGCCGCGCTCCTCGGGCTGGACTGCGAGGTGTACATGGGGACCGTGGACGTCGAGCGCCAGGCGCTCAACGTCTTCCGCATGCGGCTCCTCGGCGCCAAGGTCATTCCCGTGGAGAGCGGCTCCCGGACGCTGAAGGACGCCGTCAACGAGGCCCTCCGCGACTGGGTCACCAATGTCCGCACGACCTATTACCTGCTCGGCTCGGTGATGGGACCGCATCCCTACCCCATGATGGTGCGCGATTTCCACCGCGTGATCGGCGAGGAGACGCGCGTCCAGGTGCGCCGGCAGGCGGGACGGCTGCCCGATCTGCTGGTGGCCTGCGTGGGCGGCGGCTCCAATGCCATCGGGCTCTTCTGGCCCTTCATCAAGGACCGGCGCGTGCGCGTGGTGGGAGTGGAGCCCGGCGGCCACGGGCTCAAGAGCGGCAAGCATGGCGCGTCCATCACCGCGGGGGCGGTGGGCGTGCTCCACGGGAGCATGTCCTATCTGCTCCAGAACGACGACGGGCAGGTGACGGAGGCGCACTCGATCTCGGCCGGCCTCGACTATCCCGGCGTGGGTCCCGAGCACGCGTACTACAAGGACGCGGGGCGCTTCGAGTACGAGTCGTGCACCGATGACGAAGCCCTGGAGGCGTTCCAGATTCTCACGCGGCTCGAGGGGCTCATGCCCGCGCTGGAGTCGGCGCACGCCATCGCGTACGCGATGCGGGCGGCGCGCGGGATGAAGAAGAGCGAGATCGTGGTGGTGGGGCTGTCGGGGCGCGGCGACAAGGACGTCCACACCGTCGGCCAGGTGCTGGACGGGCGAGGAAACGGGCACCCATGAGCCGCCTGGACGACACCTTCGCCGCCCTGCGCGCGCGCGGTGAGCGCGCCCTCGTCCCGTACTTCACCGCGGGCGATCCGTCGCTGGCCGTCAGCGCGCGACTCATCGTCGAGGCGGCGCGCCAGGGTGCCGACGTCATCGAGCTGGGCGTGCCGTTCTCGGACCCGGTCGCGGACGGGCCGGTGATCCAGCGGGGTACCCAGCGCGCGCTCGCCGCCGGCTCCACGCTCCCGCGCGTGCTCGAGATGGTCCGTGATCTCCGCGGCGAGGTCGCGGTCCCCATCGTCTTCTTCACCTACTACAATCCCATCCTTGCCTTCGGCCTCAAGGCGTTCTGCCGGACCGCGGCGGAGGCCGGCGTCGCCGGCGTGTTCGTGGTCGACCTGCCCCCCGAGGAAGCGGGGCCGCTCCACGCCGAGGCCGATCCGCTGGGCTTCGATCTCATGCACTTCGTGGCCCCCACCACCCCGCCCGCGCGGATGCGGAAGATCGCCCAGGCCACCCGCGGCTTCATCTACCTCGTCTCGCTCACCGGGGTCACCGGCGTCCGCTCCGCCCTGCCGCCCGACCTGGTGGCGCTGCTCCGCACCCTGCGCGGCGTGACCACCAAGCCGGTCTGCGTGGGCTTCGGGATCGCGACGCCCGAGCAGGCGGAGATGGTGGGGCGCGTCGCGGACGGCGTGATCGTGGGCTCCGCCATCGTCCACCTCGTCGAGCGCCATGCCGGGTCCGCCGAGCTCGTGCCCGAGGTCGGTCGCTTCATCGCCTCCCTCAAGGCCCCGCTGCGGGCCCTCGGCGGCGGACGGTAGCCGCCATGGCCTGGTTCTGGAAGAAGAAGGAAGAGGGGGAGGACGCGCCGCGCAAGAAGGTCCAGATCGCCGAGGGGCTCTGGGTCAAGTGCGACTCCTGCAAGGAGATCGTCTACCGCGCCGAGGTGGACCGGGCCGGGCGAGTCTGCCCCCGCTGCAAGTATCCCTTCCGCATCTCCGCCCGCGAGCGCATCGCCGCCATCCTGGACGCCGATTCCTTCGAGGAGCGCGACGTCGGGCTCACCTCGCGCGACCCCCTGGAGTTCAAGGACACCAAGCGCTACAGCGACCGCGTCAAGTCCGCCCGCAAGTCCACCGGACTCGAGGAGGCGGTGATCACCGGCATGGGCCGCGTGGGCGGGCTCCCGGTGGTGCTGGCCGTCTTCGAGTTCGGCTTCCTGGGGGGCAGCATGGGCTCGGTGGTGGGGGAGAAGCTCACGCGGGCCATCGAGCTGGCCACGCAGAAGCGGGCGCCGCTCATCATCGTGTCGGCCTCCGGCGGCGCCCGCATGCAGGAAGGCATTCTCTCGCTCATGCAGATGGCCAAGACCTCGGCGGCGCTGAACCGGCTCGCCGAGGAGCGCGTGCCCTATCTCTCGCTCCTCACCGATCCGACCACCGGCGGCGTCACCGCCAGCTTCGCCATGCTGGGGGACGTCATCCTCGCCGAGCCCCGCGCCCTCATCGGCTTCGCGGGACCGCGCGTGATCGCCGAGACCATACGGCAGCCGCTCCCCGACGGCTTCCAGCGCTCGGAGTTCCTCCTCGAGCACGGCCAGCTCGACATGGTCGTCGAGCGCCGCGAGCTCCGCGACACGCTCCGCCGCATCATCGCCTTCTTCGGAACAGGCCCCGTCCAGCCGTCTCCATGACGTATCGCGAGGCCGTGGCCCGGCTCCTCGCGCTGCGGGGCGGGGAGATGGCGGGCATGCGGCCGGGGCTGGCCCCCATCCAGGCCCTGCTCGACGCCGTCGGCAATCCCGAGAGCCGGATGCGGCTCGTCCAGATCGGCGGCACCAATGGCAAGGGATCCGCCTCGGCCATGCTGGCGGCCATGCTCCACTCGGCCGGCCTCCGCACCGGGCTCTACACGTCCCCGCATCTCCGCTCCGTGCGCGAGCGCATCCGGGTGGACGGCCGCTGCATCGCCGAGGACGACCTGGCGGACGGTGTGGACGCCCTCGGCACGCTCTTCGCGCGGCTGGACGCCACCGTCTTCGAGGCCACCACCGCGCTCGCCCTCGATCACTTCGCGCGGGCGGGCGTCGAGGTGGCGGTGCTGGAGGTGGGCCTGGGCGGCCGGCTCGACGCCACCACCGTCGGGCGCCCCCACGTGAGCGTGCTGACCCGCATCGACTATGACCACCAGGCGCTCCTGGGCGATACCCTGGCGCGGATCGCCTGGGACAAGGCGCATATCATCCGCAGCGGGGTGGCGGTGTCGGCGCGCCAGGAGCCCGAGGCGGAGACGCCCATCCTGGAGCGCGCGGCCGCGGTCGGCGTGCCGCTCCTTCTGGAGGGACGCGAGCTCGGCGTCTCGGTGCGCGAGGCGTCCCTCGACGGGCAGCGGCTCGACCTGACCGGGCCCGACTGGCGCATCGAGGACGCGCGCTGTGCGCTGCTGGGTCCCCATCAGCCGAGCAATGCGCTGGTGGCGGTGGCCGCCGCGCGCGTCATGGGCGCGGGCGAGGCGGCGATACGGCGGGGGCTCGCGGAGGTGCGCTGGCCGGGGCGCTTTCAGGTGCTCGCCGGCTCGCCCACCGTGATCCTGGACGGCGCCCACAATCCCGGCGGCGCCCGGGCGCTGGCCGCCTCGCTCCGCGCGTATTTTCCCGGGCGCCCGGTCGCCTTCGTGCTGGGCATCTCCGCCGACAAGGACCTGGCCGGCATTCTCTCCCCGCTCCTGCCCCTGGCCGAGCGTGTCGTCTTCACGGCGGCGAACTCGCCGCGCGCGGCCGACCCCGAATCCCTCCGTGAGCTCGCGCGGCACCTGGGGCCGTTGCCCGGGGAGCGCCTTGCCGTCGCCGCTCGGCCGGCCGACGCCCTCGCCCGGCTACGACGGGAGAGCCCCGACGCGCTGGTGTGCGCGGCCGGCTCCCTGTTCCTGCTCGGCGAGCTCCTGTCCGACCGCCCGGAAACGCTCGATATGCTTTGCGGAATTGACGCCGGCTGATATAGCATGTGCGCTGAGCTCAATGCCGTCCACACGCGCGCGTGCAGTCTGGGGCGCCCTGCTCCTCGTCCTGCCGCTGGTCCTGGGTTCGCCCGGAGCCGGCCTTGCCCAGTCCCCCCGGTCTCCCGTCACGATTCAGCAGGAGGGGGCCGGCGAGGTGACCGTGATCGCGGATCAGATGCAGCAGGTGACCGGCCCTCCCGATCTGCTCATCGCGGTCGGCAATGTCGAGATCGTGCGCGGGGGCTCCCGACTCCTCGCCGACCGGGTGGAGCTCAATCGCGATACGGGCGAGGCGATCGCGCAGGGCAAGGTCGTCTTCTACGACGGCCAGGACCGGCTGGTCGGCGATCGTGTGGACTACAATCTCAAGACCGGCACCGGCGTCGTCTACAACGCCAACGCCTTCGCCGCGCCGTACTACTCGTTGAGCGGGCAGCGTCTCGACCGCATCGGCGAGGGCGTCTATGCGGCGCAGGACGCGGTCTTCACCACCTGCGAGGGTGACAACCCGGCCTGGTCCTTCCGGGTGGGCTCGTGTGTGGCGGACCTCAATGACATCGTGACCGGCCGGGATGCCTCGTTCTGGGTGGGCAAGGTCCCCCTCATCCCGTGGTTCCCGTGGTTCGCCGCCGCCATCCGGCGCGAGCGGCAGTCCGGCTTCCTCTTCCCGCAGGTGGGCATCTCCAGCAACAAGGGCTTCTTCACGCGGGTGCCCTATTACTGGGCCATCGACGACAGTCAGGATCTCACGGTGTCGCTGGACACCTTCACCTCCCGCGGGGTGGGATCGAGCATCGAGTACCGCTATATCCAGTCCCAGAACGCCGCCGGCTCGCTGACTGGCTTCTTCGTCCACGAGGCCTTCGACGATAACGAGACGCGCGGCGTCGGTATTGCCAAGCACACCTGGGACATCGCGCCGGGGCTCTCTTTCAAGGTGGACGCCAACGTCACCACCGACGACAAGGTGTACCGCGAGTACGGCGACCGGCTCCAGGAGCGCTCGAACCAGCGGGCGGAGACCAATGTCTTCGTCACCAAGCGCTGGGATACCTGGAATCTCGTCGGCAATATCCTCTGGTACCAGGACTTGACCGTCGACCGGCCGGTGGAGCTCCAGCGCGTGCCGGAGATCCGTCTCGACGGGTTGCGTCAGCCCATTCCGGGGATGCCCGGGTTCTTCTACGAGACCCAGGCCTCCTTCACGAACTTCATCCGGGAGGTGGGTTCCAGTGGGCTGCGCACCGATCTGCACCCCCGCGTGTCCTATCCGATCCCGGTGGGCGGATACTTCACGGTGACGCCCTTCGCCGGCGGGCGCGCCACCTACTACGACAAGCGCGTGGTGGGGACGCGGGTGACGCGGATAAATGACTCCGAGGGGATCGAGATCGAGGAGACGGTGGACGACCCCCGGGTCCGCGCCCAGATAGAGGGCGGCGTCGAGCTGGAGACCCGGCTCACGCGCGTCTGGGCGGTGGACGGGACCTGGGGCCTGTCCGCGCTGCAACACGTGATCGAGCCCCGCGCCACCTGGACGGAGATCCGCGGGGTGAACCAGAAGGACAATCCCCAGTACGATCCCGTCATCGACGACATCGGCAAGACGAGCCAGGTGACGTACTCCATCACCCAGCGGCTCAACGCCAAGACGGTGGCCGGCCCCAACCAGGAAGCGGTGCGCTGGGAGGCCGTGCGCTTCGTCCTGGCCCAGACCTACAACCTCCTCCCCGCCGCGGACCAGCCCTTCAAGGACCTCAGGGCCGAGGTCATCTTGCGACCCAATCAAATGTTCGGCTTTCGCGGGGACGCGGCCTGGAACCTCTACGGGCTGGGGCTGCGCACCGCCACCGCCGACGTCAACGGGACCTACAAAGACGTCACCGCCGCGCTGGGCGTACGCTACAACGACATCAACGTGGACCCCCCGGTTGGAACGCGCCTCGACGACGAGCTCGAGCCGAGGTACTCCAACGTCAATGCCGAGGTCGCGGCCCGGATCACGACACACGTCAATGCGCGCGCCTCGAGCCACTGGGACCTGAGGAAAGGCACCAAGGTCGAGAATCGCTTCGGGGTGGACATCCACTTCCAGTGTTGGGCTATCCTGCTGGAGTACGTGGATCGGCACAAGGACGAGGACGAGTTCCGCTTCTCGATCAACCTGCTCGGGATAGGACAGACGGGCACGCGCTTCGGGACGGGAATCCGCTAGCCCCATGACCGAGATCCGGGTTCCGCAGATCGACCTCAAGCGCCAGCACGCGGCCCTGCGCGCCGAGCTGCTGGAGGCGACGGAGCGCGTGCTCACCTCGGCGTGGTTCATCATGGGGCCGGAAGGCCGGGCGCTGGAGGAGGAGCTGGCGACGGCCTCCGGGGCGCGGTTCGGGGTGGGCCTCAATTCCGGCACCGACGCCCTGCTCCTCGCGCTCCGGGCGCTGGGCATCGGGCCCGGCGACGAGGTCATCACCTCGGCCTTCTCGTTCGTGGCGTCCGGGAGCACCATCGCGCTCGCGGGCGCCACCCCCGTCTTCGTGGACATCGATCCCGCGACCTATAATCTCGATCCCGCGGCAGTCGCCCGTGCCGTCACCCCGCGCACGCGGGCGGTGGTGCCCGTGCATCTCTACGGCCAGCTCGCCGACATGGTGGCCCTCGAGGCCATCGCGCGGCCGCGCGGGCTCGCGGTGATCGCCGACGCCGCCCAGGCGGTGGGCGCCGCCTGGGGCGACCGCCCGGTGGGCGCGTGGGGGGACGCGGTGTGCCTGTCGTTCTACCCCACCAAGAACCTCGGCGCCTGCGGGGACGGCGGCATGCTCCTCACCTCCCGGGAGGACGTGGCGCAGCGGGTGCGCCGGCTCCGCGATCACGGCTCACCGCGGAAGTACGAGCACGTGGAGCTGGGGCAGTCGAGCCGGCTCGATGATCTCCAGGCGGCCCTGCTTCGCGTCAAGCTGCGCCGGCTGGGCGAGTGGACCGCGGCCCGCCGCCGCCTGGCCGCGCGCTACCGCGAGCTCCTGGCCGGCCTGCCCCTCGAGCTGCCCGTCGAGCGGCCCCCCGCTTTCCACGTCTATCACCAGTTCACGGTGCGGGTGGCGCGCCGGGACGCGGTGGCCCGCCGGCTCGCGGAGCTCGGCATCGGCACCACCGTGCACTACCCGCTGACGATTCCCGCCCAGCCGCTCTTCTGCCCGCTCGACGGGGCGGCCAAGGTGGCCGCCGAATTTCCGGAGTCCACGCGCGCCGCGCGCGAGGTGCTCTCCCTCCCGTGCTTTCCGGAGCTGACGGACGCCGAGCTCGCCGAGGTGGCCGCCGCCCTGCGCATCGCGCTGGGCTAGGCGCGCCATGGGACTGGTCGCTGCCGTCCTCGCCTCGCTGCGCCCGCGGCAGTGGGCGAAGAACCTCTTCGTCTTCGCGGGCGTCATCTTCTCGCAACAGCTGTTCACTCCCCAGGTGTGGCGGGCGGTGGCCGCGTTCGCGCTCTTCTGCGCGCTCTCCGGCGCCATCTACCTCCTGAACGACGTGGCGGACGCGGAGAAAGACCGCCTGCATCCCACCAAGCGCCGCCGGCCGGTGGCCTCGGGCGCGCTGTCCCGCGGGCTCGCGCTGGGCATCGGCGTCGCCCTCCTCGCGGCGAGCGTGGTGGTGTCGTTCGGCCTGGGGGTCCCCTTCGGCCTGGTGGCGGTCAGCTACGGGGTGCTCCTCACCGCGTACTCTGTGTGGCTGAAGCACCTCGTCATCCTCGACGTGCTCACGGTGGCGGTGGGCTTCGTGCTCCGGGCGGTGGCGGGGGCGGTGGCGGTGGGCGCGGACATCTCCGGGTGGCTGCTCATCTGCACCGTGCTCATCGCGCTCTTCCTCGCGCTGGGCAAGCGCCGGCACGAGTACCTCATGTTGAAGGGAGCCGCCGCCGCCCATCGACCCATCCTGGCCGAGTACAGCGAGGGGTTCATCGACCAGATGATCGCGGTGGTCACGTCCTCGGCGGTGACCGCTTACGCGCTCTACACCATGTCGCCGGAGACGGTGGCCAAGTTCCATACCCGGCTGCTGCCGCTCACGCTGCCCTTCGTGCTCTACGGGATCTTCCGCTACCTCTACCTCCTCTACCGCCGTGAGCTGGGCGGCAATCCCTCGGACCTCGTCCTGTCCGACCGCTCGCTCCTGCTGAACACCACCCTCTGGATGGCCGCCGTCCTCGTGCTGATCTACGGCCCGTGGGGACGTTGACCCTCCCGGTCGCGCGCGCGGCCGTGGCGGGGTGGGGCCGCTTTCCCGTCCGTCCCGGGCGGGTGGTGCGTCCCGAGCGGCTGGAGCTTCCCGCGGGCGAGTCCCTGGTGCTGCCGCGCGGACTGGGTCGCGCCTACGGCGACGCGGCGGTGCCCTGGCGCGAGGCGACCCTGGTGCTGGAGACCGGGCGCGCCGACCGCATCCTCGACTGGGATCCCGTGACCGGCCGGCTCACTGCGGAAGCGGGGCTGTCCCTGTCCGAGGTGCTGCGGCTCTTCGTCCCCCGCGGCTGGTTCCCGCCCGTGACCCCGGGGACCAAGTTCGTGACCCTGGGCGGGTGCGTGGCCACGGACGTGCACGGCAAGAACCACCACCGAGACGGCTCCTTCGCCAGCTTCGTGGACCGGCTCACCCTGCTGACCGCGGAGGGGAAGACGGTGGCATGCGGGCCCGACCTCGAGCGGGAGCTCTTCCTCGCCACCGTGGGCGGGATGGGGCTCACCGGCCTCATCACCGAGGTGACCCTCCGCCTGCGGCCGGTCGAGTCGGGCTGGATCGTCATGGAGAGCGAGGGCGTGCCGGACCTCGATCACATGGTGAGCGCCCTGGAATCGAGCGGCCGGGACTGGCCCTATACCGTGGGCTGGATCGACTGCCTGGCCTCGGGCGCCGGGCTGGGGCGCGGCGTGCTGCTGCGCGGCCGTCACGCCGCGCGCGCGGAGGTCCCGGGCGACGATCCGCGCGCGCGGCGCACCCTGCGCGTGCCCCTGGACGCCCCCGAGTGGCTCCTCAGCCCGCCCGCCATGCGCGCCTTCAACGGGCTTTACTACTGGCTCAAGGCCGGCCGGCGCGGCGGCGGCCGCGCGGGGGCCCGGCCCCACCTCGTCTCCTACGAGTCCTTCTTCTACCCGCTGGACGCGCTCGGCGACTGGAATCGCCTCTACGGCCGGCGCGGCTTTCTCCAGTACCAGTGCGTGGTGCCCCGGGCGGTCGGGCGGGCGGCGACGCGCGAGCTCCTGGAGCGTCTCGCGCACGCGGGGGCGGCGTCCTTCCTCGCCGTGATCAAGGACTGCGGGCCTGCCGGCCCCGCGCCCCTCTCGTTCCCGCTGGAGGGAATCACCCTGGCGCTGGACTTGCCCCACCGGGGGCCGCCCACCGTGGCCCTCGTGCATGAGCTCAACGCCACCGTGATGGCGGCGGGCGGCCGCATCTATCTCGCCAAGGATGCCGTCACGCGCGCGGAGGACTTCGCGCGCATGACCCCGCGCCTGGCCGAATGGCAGGCGCTCCGGGACCGCTGGGATCCCGCGCGGCGCTTCCGCTCCGCCATGTCGGTGCGCCTCTTCGGTGACGGAGTTGATTGGCGAGCCGCAGCCGCAGGCGAGGCGAGCGGATATGGTGGAGCTTTCCGAGCGGAGCGAGGGGGGCGAGCCGCAGCCGCAGGCGAGGCGAGCGGATACATGAAAGCGGTGTTCGTGGGCGCCACGCGCGGCATGGGCAAGGCGCTCGCCCGGCGTATGGCCGAGCGGGCCGACGCACTGTACCTCCTGGGCCGCGACGCGGAGGGGCTGGCCCTCGCCGCGCGCGACCTGGAGGCACGCGGAGCCCGCGCCCCGGTGCGGTCGGGCCCGCTGGACCTGGGCGATCCCGGAGGCTTCGTGGCCGCCCTCGACGCGGCCGACGCGGCCCTCGATCGCTTCGACACCCTGGTGATCACCGCCGGGCTCTTCGGCGCCCAGGACGCCCTCGCCGCGGACGCGGCGCGGCTCGAGCGGCTGTTCAGCGTCAACTTCACGGGCACCGCGCTGCTGTGCCAGCTCGCCGCCGACCGCTTGGCCGAGCGCGGGGGCGGGGTCATCTGCGCCTTCAGCTCGGTGGCGGGGGATCGCGCGCGGGCCGCCAACTACCTCTACGGCGCCTCCAAGGCGGGGCTCTCGGCCTTTCTTGACGGGCTGGGTCTCGCCTACGCCGACCGCGACGTCCGGGTGGTCTGCGTGCGGCCCGGCTTCGTGCGCACGGAGATGACCGCCGGCCTGCCCGAGCCTCCCTTCGCGGGCGAGCCGGACACGGTGGCGACGTCGGCGCTCCGGGCCATGGACGCGGGATCCCCTCGGGTCTACAGCCCCGGCATCTGGCGCTGGATCATGGGCGTGATCCGCGCCTTGCCGCGGTCGGTGGTGCGACGGCTGCGCGTCTAGGCGGTCCCGGAGCGGGCGGTTGCGAGTCGAGTACAATGGTCACCATGCTGGAGCCCGTGCGCGTCCGCTTTGCGCCCAGTCCCACCGGCCACCTCCACGTGGGCGGGGCCCGCACTGCGCTGTTCAACTGGGCCTTCGCGCGGCGCCACGGAGGCGTCTTCATCCTCCGGATCGAAGACACCGATCGCGAGCGCTCCACCCAGGAGTCTCTCGAGGGGATCCTCGACGCCCTGACGTGGCTCGGGCTCGATTGGGACGAGGGGCCGCCGACGGCCGGCTATCGGCAGACCGAGCGCAACGATATCTATCGCGCCCATGCCGACCGGCTGCTCGCCGAGGGCAAGGCCTATCGCTGTCGGTGCACGCCGGCCCTGCTCGATTCCCTGCGTACGGCGGCCCAGGCGCGCGGCGAGACCTTCCGCTATCCCGGCACCTGTCGTGACGCGCAGGTGCCCGCCGGCGAGCCGCACGCGCTGCGGCTCCGCATCCCGGACACCGGGCAAACCGTGGTGGAGGACGTGCTCCACGGGACGGTGGTCTTCGATCATAGCCAGCTCGACGACTGGATCATCGTGCGCACGGACGGAACGCCCACCTACAACTTCTGCGCGGTGGTGGACGACGTGACCATGAAGATCACCCACGTGATCCGGGGCGACGACCATCTGTCCAATACGCCGAAGCAGGTGCAGTGCTATCAGGCGCTCGGCTACCCGACTCCCGTCTTCGCGCATATCCCGCTCATCCTCGGCCCCGACAAGCGCCGGCTCTCGAAGCGCCACGGAGCCAGCAGCGTGCAGGCGTTCCGCGAGGAGGGGGTTCTCACCGAGGCGCTCTTCAACTACCTGGCGCGGCTCGGCTGGTCGCACGGCGATCAGGAGGTCTTCTCGCGCGAGGACGTGGCGGCGCACTTCGATCTCGCCCACGTAGGGCAGGGGGCGGCCGTCTTCGACCGCGCCAAGCTGGAGTGGCTCAACCAGCACTGGATCAAGACGCTGCCGCCGGAGCAGGTCGTCGAGCGGCTGGTGCCGTTCCTCGAGCGGGCGGGGCTGCCGGTGCCCGCCGACCGCGCCTGGCTCGCCCGGGTGGTGATCACGCTCCGCGAGCGCGCCCGGACCCTGGTGGAGATGGCGGAGGCCGCGCGCTTCTACTTCGAGCCGCCGGCCGCGTACGATCCCGCCGCGGTGGCGAAGTTCTGGACCCCGGAGGCACCCGCGCGCTACGCCCTCCTCATCAAGCGCCTCGAGGCCGCGCCGCTCCTGGATCCCCCGGATCTCGAGGCGTTGTATCGCGGGCTGGCCGCCGAGCTGGAGCTCAAGCTCGTGGACCTCGCCCAGCTCACGCGCATCGCGCTGACCGGCCGCGCGGCCAGCCCGCCCATCTTCGAGGTGGTCGCCCTCGTGGGCCGCGACGAGACCCTCCGCCGGCTGCGCGCCGCCCAGGCCGCCGCCGAGGCGCGCCGGTGAGGCGGCTGCTGCTCGCCCGCCACGGCCAGTCCGTGTCGAATGCGGTGCGGCGCTTCCAGGGCGTGCAGGACGTGCCGCTGTCCGAGCTGGGGCGCCGGCAGGCGGAGGCGCTGGCGGGCGCGCTCCGCGGGCGCCGCATCGCCGCCGTCTACTCGAGCCCGCTGCTGCGCGCCCGCCACACCGCGGAGCTGGCCGCCGCCGCCGTCCAGGCCCCGCTCGAGTACGTGGACGATCTGCGCGAGCTCTCACTGGGCGAGTGGGAAGGCTGCACGGTGGAGGAGGTCCAGGCCCGGCCCGGCAATCCCTACGCGTGCTGGGTGCGCGACCCGGTGGGATCGCTCCCGCCCGGCTCGGAGCCCCTGGCCGCCGTGCAGGCGCGCGTGGTCCGTGCCCTCGCCGACATCGAGCGCGCGCATCCCAACGGGGACGACGTGCTGGTGGTCTGCCACGGCGGGGTGATCAGCGCCTATCTCGCGCACTGCCTGGGGCTGCCGCTGTCGTCCATCTGGCGCCTCACGCTCTCGAACTGCTCCATCACCGAGCTGGCGCCGCCGCGCCTGCTCTCGATGAACGTCACCGCGCACCTGGCGGAGGTCGCGGCGCCGCTGAGCGGCTTCCCGACGCTGTCCCCATGAGGGGGCGGCCGTGACCGTCCTCTCGCTGCTCGGCGGCCTCGCGCTGCTCCTCTATGGCATGCAGCTGTCCGGCGAAGGGCTGCAGCGCGCGGCGGGCGGGCACCTGCGCCACCTGCTCACCAGCATGACGCGGACCCGCCTCTCCGCGGTAGGGGCGGGGGCCCTGGTGACCGCCCTCATCCAGTCCTCCTCCGCGACCACGCTGATGCTCATCGGCTTCGTCTCGGCCGGCCTGATGACCTTCCGCCAGTCCCTCGGCATCATCCTCGGCGCCGACATCGGCACCACCCTCACCGTGCAGCTGCTCGCCTTCAACATCCGCGACCTCGCCCTCCTGCTGGTCGCGCTGGGCTTCGCCATGTCCTTCTTCGGGCGGCGGGGCCTCGTCAAGAACATCGGCCACGCCGTGCTCGGCTTCGGCTTCCTCTTCCTCGGCATGCGGCTCATGACGGACGGCATCGCCCCCATGGCCGAGCACCCGCTGGCCCGTCAGGTCCTGGTGGCCTTCGCGTCGAATCCGCCGGTGGGGGCGCTGGCCGGCGCGCTGCTGAGCGCGGGCATGGCCTCCTCCGCCGCCACCATCGGGGTCCTCCTCTCCCTCGCCCATCAGGGATTGCTCCCCCTGGAGGGCGCGCTGCCGGTGGTGCTGGGCGCCAATGTCGGGACGTGCGCGATCGCGCTGGCGGCGAGCATGCGCTCGACGGCGGATGCCCGCCGGGTGGCGGTGGCCCACATCGCCTTCAAGGTGCTCGGGGTGGCGCTCGTCTTCCCCTTCATCCAGGCGCTGACCGCGATGGTGGCCCAGACCGCCGCCGATCCGGCCCGGCAGATCGCCAATGCGCACACGCTGTTCAACGTGGCCATCAGCGCGCTCTTCCTGCCCTTCGCGCCCCTGGCCGCGCGCGCCATCACCGCGCTGGTACCCGAGCAGGAGCGCGGCGACAACCCGTTCAAGACGCGCTACCTCGACGACCGGTACCTCGATCAGCCGTCCCTTGCCCTCGGCCAGGCCACCCGCGAGGCCCTCCGCATGGGGGACGTGGCGCAGAGCATGCTGCGCGACGCGCTGGTGGTCCTCCGTCGTGACGACCCGGAGCTCCTCGAGGAGGTCGAGCGCCGCGACGATCAGCTCGACTACCTCGAGCGCCAGATCAAGATCTTCCTGGCCCGCCTCGGCCGCGAGACCATGAGCTCGGACATGGCCGCCCGCGAGATCGCGCTCATCTCCTTCATCGGGAATCTAGAAAATATCGGCGACATCGTGGACAAGAACCTGATGGAGCTGGCGCGGAAGAAGCTCTACCAGGGCCGGCGCTTCTCGGAGGCGGGCGAGCTCGAGCTGACGGAGTTCCACGAGATGGTGTCCAAGAATCTCGAGCGCGCCATCGCCGCCTTCGCCTCCGCCGACCGCGCGCTGGCCCAGGAGGTGCTCGACCATCGGCCGCTCATCCGGCAGCGGGAGCGCGAGCTGCGCGAGTCGCATCTCTCCCGGCTGCGGCGCGGGCTCGCGGAGTCGCTGGAGACCTCGGAGATCCACCTCGACGTCCTCACCAACCTCAAGCGCATCTCCTCGCACGCCACCGCCCTGGTCTTCCCCATTCTCGAAGAGGAGTGAGGCGATGGCCCGCGAGCGGCTCCGCATCTTGATCATGGCCTCCGAGGCCTCGCCCTTCGCCAAGACGGGCGGGCTCGCCGACGTGGTGGGCGCGCTGCCGCGCGCCCTCGCCGCGCTCGGGCACGACGTGCGCGTGCTCATGCCCAAGTACCGGGGGGTGGAGGCGCACGCGGGGCCGCTCCGGCTGGCCGCGAGCAATCTCCGTGTCCCCCTGGGCGACCGCACGGCCGAGGGAGCCCTGTTCGAGGCGCGGGTTCCCGGCGGCGTCACCGTCTACTTCCTGGCCCACGATCACTACTACGACCGCGAGGGGCTGTACGGCACCGCGGACGGCGACTACTGGGACAACTGCGAGCGCTTCATCTTCTTCTGCCGTGGGGGGCTCGACGCGGTGGCGGCCCTGGGCGCGTCGGGCTGGCGCCCGCAGGTGATTCACGCCAACGACTGGGAGACCGGGCTGGTGCCGGTGTATCTCCAGACCGAGTACCGTGACCATCCCAGGCTGGGCTCGCTGGCCACGCTGTTCACCATCCACAACGTCGCCTACCAGGGCGTGTTCTGGCACTACGACATGCCGATGACGGGGCTGGGCTGGGACCTCTTCACGCCCGCCGGGATCGAGTTCTACGGGCGGCTGAACTTCCTCAAGGGTGGACTGTTGTTCTCGGATCTCCTGACCACCGTGAGCCGCACGTACGCGCAGGAGATTCGCACCCCCGCCTTCGGTAACGGCCTCGAGGGCGTGCTGGAGGAGCGCAGCCACGAGCTCCACGGGGTGATCAACGGAATCGACTACGAGCTGTGGAACCCCGAGACGGATGCCGCCCTGGCCAAGCGCTTCGGGCCGGGCGAGCTCCAGGGCAAAGCCGTCTGCCGGACCGCGCTCCGCGAGGAGATGGGGCTGGCCCCCGGTCCCGGGCTCCTCGTCGGCATGGTCACGCGGCTGGCCGGGCAGAAGGGCCTCGACCTCACCCTGGACGCGCTGCCCGGCATTCTCGCCACGGGGTCCCAGCTCGTGCTCCTGGGCTCGGGGGAGGCGCCGCTCGAGGAGGCCTTCACCGCCGCCGCCGCCGCGAATCCCGGGCAGGTGGCGGTGCGCATCGGATACGACGACGAGCTCGCGCGGCGCATCTACGCGGGCGCCGACGCGTTCCTCATGCCGTCTCGCTACGAGCCGTGCGGGCTCGGGCAGCTCATCGCGCTGCGCTACGGGACGGTGCCCATCGTACGGCGGACGGGCGGCCTCGCCGACACCGTGCGGGAGGTCGATCCCGGCCGGCGCACCGGCACCGGCTTTCTCTTCGATGCTTTCGCGGCGGAGCCGCTCGTCGAGGCGGTGCGCCGGGCCGCCACCGCCCGCCGGGATCCCGCGCTCTGGGGCGCCATCGTGCGCAACGCGATGGCCGAGGACTTCTCCTGGGACGCCTCGGCCCGCGAGTACGTCACCCTTTACCGCAAGGCCATCAAGGCCCGCGCCAACCGCTAGCGGGAGCCGCCATGAAAAAGATCGAGGCCGTCATCAAGCCGTTCAAGCTCGACGACGTCAAGGAGGTCCTCACCGAGCTGGGAGTGGTCGGGATGACCGTCACCGAGGTGCGAGGCTTCGGCCGCCAGAAGGGCCACACCGAGCTCTATCGGGGCTCGGAGTACACCATCGACTTCCTTCCCAAGGTGAAGGTGGAGGTGGTGGTGTCGGACGACATGGTGGACAAGGTCGTCTCCCTCATCTGCAGCGCGGCCAAGACCGGCTCCATCGGCGACGGCAAGGTCTTCGTGCTCCCCATGGGCGAGGCCATCCGCATCCGTACCGGCGAGAAGGGCGGCGCGGCGATCTGACGGGTTTGACCATTACCATCATCAACATGCCTTTGGCATGTTGACCGTGGCCCGATCGGATAGGGCGACCCGCGGCGTGCGCGTTACCGACGGCTGGCGACCGGCTGATGGTTGATCTCCTTCGCGCGGCGCCGCGTGATCGGAAGGCCCTCGCCGAGCTCCGGCGGCGGGGCTTCACGGAGCCGGGGACGGCGCTGGCGAACCTGCACGGGCTGGCGCCCTCCCCCGCCGAGGGCGCGCTGCTGGAGCCACTGCTGCCGCGCCTGCTGGCGGAGCTGGCGGCGGCGCCGGACCCGGACATGGCGCTGAACAACCTCGAGCGCCTCGCCGCCCAGGGCGACCGCGCCGCGCTCCTCCGCACCCTGGGCGGCCACCCGGGCGCCATCCATCTCCTCGCGCGTCTCGGCGGGACCAGCCAGTTCCTCGCCGACACCCTGCGGCGCTATCCGCAGCTCCTCGCCTGGCTGCTCGAGCCGAGCATCATGCGGCAGTGGCTCGCCGATGATTTCGAGGCCGAGCTCACCGCCAGCCTCGCCCCGTTCACGCGCCGCGAGGCGCGCTGGAACGCGCTCCGCCGCTTCAAGTACCGGCAGCTCCTGCGCATCGGCAGCCGCGACATCCTGGGCGACGCCGATCTCACCGTCACCACCGAGGAGCTCTCGCGCCTCGCCGACGTCTGCCTGGCCGCCGCCTGCCGCTGGGCCGAGGAGGCCCTCGAGCCGCGCTACGGCGTCCCCCTCGCGCCCGACGGCACGCGCACGGGGTTCGCCGTGATCGGCATGGGCAAGCTGGGGGGCGACGAGCTCAACTATTCCTCCGACATCGACCTCATCTTCGTCTACGGCGACGACGGCGAGACCAGCGGCGGGAGCGAGGGGCCGGTGCCCAACGGCCACTACTTCGCGGAAGCGGCCAAGGCGGTGGTGGCGGCGGTGGAGTCGATGACCGACGAGGGCTATGCCTTCCGCGTGGACCTGCGGCTCCGCCCCGAGGGCCGCTCGGGCGCCCTCATCCTGTCGCTGGAGGGCTATCGCGCCTACTTCGCCGATCGCGCCGAGCTGTGGGAGCGTCAGGCCCTCATCAAGGCGCGCCTCGCCGCGGGGGATGGCGCGGTGGCGGCTCGCTTCTTCCAGCTGGTCCGGCCCTTCGTGTTCCGGCCCGGCCTCGACGAGGCCATCGTCGCCGACGTCCGCCGCATGAAGCAGGAGATCGACCGGGCGCAGCGGGCCAAGGGCGCCGAGCGGCGCAACGTGAAGCTCGGACGCGGCGGGATCCGCGAGGTGGAGTTCCTGGCCCAGGCGCTGCAGCTGCTCTACGCGGGCGACGACCCGTGGCTGCGCGGCGGGAACACGCTGCGCACCCTGTTCCGTCTCACCGAGCGCGGCTATCTGTCCCCGGGGCAGGGCCGTATGCTGGGGGACGCCCTGGTCTTCCTCCGAAATGTGGAGCATCGGCTGCAGATTCTCCACGAGTTCCAGACCCACACGTTGCCCGAGGACCCGCGCGCGCTGGGCCTGCTCGCCCGCCGCATGGGGGTCGCGCTCCCGCCGGACGCCGCCCGGCGGCGCTTCCTCGCCGAGTACCGGCGGGTCACCAACGGCGTCCACGCGGCCTTCCGCGAGTTCTTCGAGGCGCGCGCGATCCCGCGCGGAGTGACGCCGCCCCGCATTCCCACCTTCACCGCGCTCAAGGCCACCGGCTTCGCCGATCCCGACCGCGCGCGGCAGAACCTTCGCCTGGTGCTGGAGGGCCGGCCGCTCCTGCCGTACCCCGCGCGGGCGGGCGCGGCGCTGGCCCGGATGCTGCCGGTGCTGCTCGACGCGCTCTGGCAGAGCCCGGATCCGGACGAGGCCCTCAACCAGTTCGAGCGCTTCGTGTCCGCGGCGGGCCCGCGCACCGCCTGGCTCGAGCTCCTCGCCGACCATCCCGCGCTGCTCACCAACCTGGTCCGGCTCTGCGCGCGGGGCGAGCTTGTCACCCAGATGCTCCTCACCCAGCCGGAGCTGCTGGGCGGCCTCGCGGACCCCGCCACCTTCGCCGCGCAGAAGACGGGGCGGGAGTTCCGGGCCGCGCTGGCCCCCGTGCTCGCTCCCGCGACGCTCCCCGAACGAAAAGACCTCCTGCGCCGGCTCAAGGGGGCGGAGGAGCTGCGCGCGACCTGGCGCATGCTGCTCGGCGTGACGGACGCCGAGCGCTTCTCGACCGAGCTCACCGCGCTGGCCCAGGCCGCGCTGGCCACCGCGTGGCTGATGGCGGTAACGGACGAGGCACGGCGGCACGGCGTGCCGCGCGACGCGGCCGGCCGCTTCATCGACGCGGTGATCGTGGGGGTGGGGAAGCTCGGCGGCCGCGAGCTCACCACCGGATCCGACCTCGACCTCTTCGTGATCTTCGACCGGGACGGCATGACCGACGGCGCCCTGCCCATCGAGGCCGCCGTCTTCTATCATCAGGCGGTGGAGATGCTCCAATCGCTCCTGGGCGACATCACCGCGGCGGGCATCGTCTTCCCGGTGGACCTGCGGCTCCGACCCGGCTCCAAGGGCAGCACCTTCGCGGCCAGCGTCGACTCCATGGCGCAGTATTATCGCGAGTGGGCCGACCCCTGGGAGCGACAGACGCTCACGCGGGCCCGGCTGGTCGCGGGGGACCCCGGCGTGGGCCGCCGGGTGCGCCGCCTCGTGAGCGAGCTGCTCTACGGGCCGACGGCGGCGGCGCCTGATCTCAAGGAGATGCGCATGTTGCGCGAGCGGATGGAGAAGGAGCTGGGCAAGGAGACCCCCGGGCTCTATCACGTGAAGTTCGGCCGGGGAGGCCTGGTGGACGTGGAGTTCATCACCCAGGCGATCCAGCTGGTCCATGGCCGGCGCCACCCCGGGATCCGGCGGCCGAACACGCTGCAGGCCATCCGGGCCATCGGCGCCGCCGGGCTCCTGCCCGCCGAGGACGTCGCCGCCCTGGCCGAGCAGTATCGCTTCCTCCGCCGCGTGTCGGCGAGCCTGCGCCTGTTCGGCGTGCGGCCGTCGGACACGCTCGAGCTGGCGGGTCCGTTCCCCGCGCGCGTGGCGAAGAGCCTCGACTATCCGTCGCGGAAGGACTTCCTCGAGGACTACCGGAAGCGCACCGCGTGGGTGCGCGCGCTGTGGAGCCGCGTGGTGCCGGCATGAGCCCGCGCCTCTTCATCCTCGACGGGCCCGGGTTCCTCTTCCGCGCCTATCACGCGCTGCCGTATCTCTCCACGTCGCGTGGCATGCCGGTGAACGCGATACTGGGCATGTCCACCATGCTGTGGAAGCTGCTCCGGGAAGAGCAGCCGGACTACTTCGCGGTGGCGTGGGACCCGCCCGGCCCGACCTTTCGAGATGAGAAATTCGCCGCCTACAAGGAGACGCGCGCGGCCACGCCGGACGACCTGCGGCGCCAGATCCCCGTGGTCATGCAGCTGTTCGAGGCCCTTCGGCTGCCCCTGCTCGAGGTGCCGGGCTTCGAGGCCGACGACGTGCTGGGCACCGTGGTGGACCGGGCCCGCGCGCAGGATCTCGACGTGGTGCTCGTCACCAGCGACAAGGACATGCTCCAGCTCGTCGGGCCGCGGGTGCGCGTGCTCGCGCCGGGCGCGCGCGCGGGCGAGCAGGTCCTCTACGACGCGGACAAGGTCCGCGAGAAGTGGGGCGTGGGGCCCGAGCAGATTCCTGATCTCCTCGCGCTGATGGGCGACTCCATCGACAATATCCCCGGCGTGCCCGGCGTGGGCCAGAAGACCGCGGTCAAGCTCATCGGCCAGTTCGGCTCGGTGGACGGGCTCTACGACCACCTCACCCTCGTGCCCGGCAAGCTGCGCGAGACGCTGGCCGCCAATCGCAAGCAGGCGCTGCTCTCGCGCGAGCTGGCCACCGTGAGCACCCGCGTGCCTCTGCCCGAGGATCTCGAGGGCCTGCGGCGCCAGGAGCCGGACTGGGAGCGCCTGCGCGCGCTGTGGACCGAGCTCGAGCTGCGCACCTTGCTCCGCCAGCTCCCGGAGCAGCCCGGCGCGCCGGTGGAGATGGCGGACGAGCTGCCCGTCGACAGCCCCGAGGCCCTGGCCGCCTTTCTGGCCAAGGTTCCCGCGGGCGAGCCGCTCGCGGTGGACTGGATGGGGGAGGGAGGGCCGCCGAGTCCCGAGGTCACGCGCGTGGGCCTGCATCACCCGGCCGCCGGCGACGTGCTCGTGGCCGCGGAGACCCTCGGGCCGCTGGCCGGCCGCACCCTCATCGGGCACGACCTGAAGCCCCTGCTGGAGTGGTGGCTCGCGCGCGGGGAGCCGGCCCCTCCGGTGGAGGACACCGCGGTGGCCGCGTACCTCCTCAACTCGGCGCGCAGCAACTACAAGCTCGAGGAAGTGTGCGCCGAGCACCTGGGCGAGGGGCCGGGGCTCGCGCGCCCGGGCGGCCGGGCGCGCTGGGTGTGGCAGCTCTGGGAGCAGGAGGCGCGCGAGCTGCGGGAGGCCACCCTCCGCGCGCTCTACGACGAGATCGAGCGCCCCCTCATCCCCGTCCTCGCCTCCATGGAGCGCCACGGCGTCACCGTGGATCCCGCCCGCCTCGCCGAGTTCTCGAAGGAGCTGGATCGCAGCCTCGGCAACCTGACGGGGGAGATCTACACGCTCGCCGGCGAGCAGTTCAACCTGGGCTCGCCCAAGCAGCTCGCCACCATCCTCTTCGAGAAGCTGCGGCTGCCGCCGGTGCGGAAGACCAAGACCGGCTACTCCACCGACGCCGACGTGCTCGAGCAGCTCGCGCTGAGCCACGCGCTGCCCGCCAAGATCATCGAGCACCGCACGCTGGCCAAGCTCAAGTCGACCTACGCGGACGCGCTGCCCCTCATGATCAACGCCGAGACCGGGCGCATCCACACGTCGCTGAACCAGCTCGTGGCGGCGACGGGGCGGCTCTCCTGCCTGCCCGCGGGCACGCTGGTCAATACCCGGAGAGGGCTGGTCGGAATCGAGACGGTGCGACCCGGTGAGCACATCCATACCTCACGCGGCATGCAGATCGTCCAGGCCTCGGAGTGCACGGGAGTGAAGCCGGTCGTCGCCCTCCACCTGTCCAACGGGACGATCTTTCGATGCAGTCCGGAACACCGGCTCCGGAGCAAGGGGGTCTGGAAGACCGCCGAAGAGATCGGGGCCGGAGACCCGCTCTACATGACGTTTCGCGAAGGCATGTTCGGGGATCGCCTCCGGCTCGACGTGGCGCGGACCGCCGACTATGAAACGCGGAAGTCTCCTCGAATTCCGGCGGAATGGTCGGTGGAGCTCGCCGAGCTGGTCGGCTATGCGATGGCGGACGGCCACATCGCCCGGAGCAACTACAACGGTAAGCCGGCCAAGCTCGTTCTCGCGTTCGGGTGGGATGAAGACGCGCTCGAGCAGCGGATGGCCCAGCACATCGTCAAGCTCTTCGGCAAGGAGCCTACCTTCAGGGTCACTCGCACCTGCCCGGTTCTGGAAGTGTCCGGCGTGGACATCGGGGGCTTCATCGAGCAGATAGGCGCGGGCGGGTTGTCGGGTGCGCTGAGAGTGCCGCCGTCCTTGTTCCAGGCTCCGAAAGGGCGTGGTGGCGCGCATTTCTTCGAGGATACTTCGAGGGGGATGGCTCCGCTGATCCACTGAGTGTTCGATCCGTCTCGAGGGGGATGCTGGAGGATGTCCACTACCTCCTGACGCTGTTCGGCATTCCGAGCCGCATTCGAGAGGGAGAGCTCGATCCTCGAGGCTACGCGCCGCGCCACACGCTCAGGATTCTGGGAGATCGCTCCAAGCGGACATTCCTCGGGAGTATCGGGTTCCTGAGCTCGAGGAAGATCGAGCGACTCGCGGAGTTCGCGAATCGACCGAAGGCGAAGAGCAAGAGTGAGCTGCTCACGCTCAGAGATCCGGCCGACGTTCTGGACCTCATGCCGACCATCTTCGAAGCCGCACGCTCATCCGATGGAGGAGTGTCGCCGTCACTCTATCAGTTTGCCCACACGTTCGCGGCGGGGCGCACGACGATCACGCTGGGCCGGGCCGAGCAGATCCGGCGAGCAATCCGGCTACGAGTATCGACTCCACCGGCCTATCTCGCCGAGATCGTCGGCAGTCAGTACTTCGAGGTTCACGTCGAGCGTGTCGAGTTCGAGGCGTCGGTACCGATGTACGACATCGCAGTGTCCGGTGAACAATACATGGCGCAGGGCATCGTCGTGCACAATTCCGCCCTGCCCAATTTACAAAACATACCCGTGCGCACCGAGCTGGGCCGGCGCATCCGCGCCGCGTTCGTGCCCGCGCCGGGCTGGCGCTTCGTGGCCGCGGACTACTCGCAGATCGAGCTGCGCCTGCTCGCCCACGTCTCCGGCGAGGAGAGCCTGGTGGAGGCCTTCCGGAACGGCGAGGACATTCATCGGCGCACGGCCGCGGAGGTGTTCGGCGTACCGCTCGCGGAGGTGACGTCCACCCAGCGCGACGCCGCCAAGACCACCAACTTCTCCGTGATCTACGGGGTCACCGCCTTCGGGCTCGCCCGCGGGCTCGGCATCTCCTCCCGCGAGGCGCAGGACTTCCTCGACCGCTTCTTCGCGCGGCACCCCAAGGTGCGGGCGTACCTCGACGCCACCGTCAAGGAAGGGCGCAGCAAGGGCTTCGTGCAGACGCTCTTCGGCCGGCGGCGGTACCTGCCCGAGCTGCGGAGCGGCAACCCCAACCTGCGCGGCTTCGCGGAGCGGATGGCCACGAACGCTCCCATCCAGGGCACCGCCGCCGACCTCATCAAGATCGCCATGATCCGGATGGCGCGGGCGCTGGAGGCGGGGCGCTTCGCGACCCGCATGCTGCTCCAGGTGCACGACGAGCTGCTCTTCGAGGCGCCGCCGGACGAGGAGAAGCGCCTCGAGGCGCTCGCCGCCGAGGTGATGGAGGGCGCGATGACGCTGGACGTCCCCCTCAAGGTGGACGTCAAGGTCGGGGCCGACTGGGCCGAGGTGTGAGCGCGCCGCGGACCTTTCTCCTCGCCGGGCTCACCGGCGGCATCGCCACCGGCAAGAGCACGGTGAGCGCCCTCTTCACGCATCTGGGGGCCCGGGTCACCGACGCCGACCAGCTCGCCCGCGAGGTGGTGGCGCCGGGCCAGCCCGCCCACGCCGCCATCGTGAAGGAGTTCGGCCGCGAGGTGCTGCAGCCCGACGGCTACCTCGACCGCAAGCGGCTCGGCGCGCTGGTGTTCTCCGACGCCGAGAAGCGCAAGCGGCTGGAGGCCATCACCCATCCCGCCATCCGGACGCGCTGGGATCGCATCCTCTCCGTCTACGACGAGGAGGAGTTCGCGGGCATCGTCTTCTGGGATGCGGCGCTGCTCTACGAGACGGGGGGCGCCCGGTTGATGGACACCATGGTGGTGGTCACCGCCGAGCCCGACGTGCAGATGGCCCGGCTCATCGCCCGCGACGGGTGCACCGAGGCGGACGCGCGGGCGCGCATCGCGAGCCAGATGCCGGTGGCGGACAAGGCACAGCGGGCCGACTACGTGATCGACAACTCCGGCCCGCGTGCCGAGACGGAGCGCCAGGTGCGGGAGGTGTATCGCGCGCTCCTCGCCGACCTCGCCGCCCGCCGCGCCGGCGCTCCTCGATGAGCGCCGCGCGCGCATGAGCCCGCGCCGGAACGCGCGCGCGGGCACCCGGCCGGCCATTCGCCACGGGCGGGCGGGGTCCACCTCCGGCAAGCGGCGTGCCCTGGGGCAGCATTTTCTCCGCGACGAGGCGGCGGCGGCCCGCATCGTGGCGCTGGTATCGCCCACCGCGCGCGACCTCGTCGTCGAGATCGGGCCCGGCGAGGGCGCGCTCACCGCGCATCTCGCGCGTGCGGCGGGCCGGCTGGTGGCGGTGGAGGTGGACGCGGAGCTGGCCGCGCGGCTCACCGCGCGCTTCGCCGGCTCGGGGGCGGAGATCCTCCGCGCCGACGCGCTGGAGTTCGACTGGGCGGCGCTGCCCGCCCGGCGTCCCGATCCGGGCGGGCGCATCCTCATCGTGGGCAATCTCCCCTACAGCGTGGGCAAGCCCATCCTGATGGCGCTGGCCGGGGCCGCCCCCGCGCTCGCCGCCGCCGCGCCCACCGAGCTCGCCCTCATGCTCCAGAAGGAGGTCGCGGAGCGGGTGGCGGCGGAGCCGGGCGGGCGGACCTATGGGAGTCTCTCGGTGTTGAGCCAGCTCGTCTTCGAGGTGCGCCTTGCCTTCACCGTGCCGCCGGGCGCCTTCCGCCCGCCGCCCCTGGTGGACTCCGCGGTGCTACATCTCCGCGCGCTGACGGAGCCGCCGGTTCCCGTCGCCGATCCGCGCCGGCTGCGCGCGGTGGTGCGCGCGGCCTTCGCCCAGCGCCGAAAAAGCCTCGCCAACGCGCTCGCGGGCGGCCTCGGTCTTCCCGCCGAGCGGGGCCGGGCCGTCCTCGCCGACCTCCGCATCGATCCCACCCGCCGCGCGGAAACCCTGTCGCTCGCAGAGTTCGCGCGCCTGGCCGCCGCCCTGGAGACCGCATGAACGACCTCGACTTCGACCGCTCGCTGCCCGACACCTCGTCCACCGTGCGCGTCCACGGGCTCGGCGCCCGCGCCGAGATCTGGCGGGACGCGGAGGGGATCCCGCACGCCCGCGCGGCGTCCGAAGCCGACGCCTTCTTCGCCCAGGGCTGGGTGCACGCGCAGGACCGCCTCTGGCAGATGGAGTACGATCGGCGCCGCGCCTATGGCCGCTGGGCCGAGCTGGCCGGGCCCGCCGCCCTCGCCCAGGACGTCCAGATGCGCCGCTTTCGTCTGGAGGCGAGCGCCCGCGCGGACTACGCCGCCGCGAGCGCGGACACGCGCGTCATGCTCGACGCCTACGCGGCGGGCGTCAACGCGCTCCTCGGGAGCGCGCGGGCGCTGCCGGTGGAGTTCGGGCTCGTCGGCGCCCGGCCCGAGCCCTGGCAGCCGTGGGACAGCGCCGCCGTCTTCAAGGTGCGCCATATCCTCATGGGCATCTGGCAGGTCAAGGCCTGGCGGGCGCGGCTGGTGCGCCATCTGGGCGCGGTGCGTGCCGCCGCCCTCTGCCCCGGCACCCAGGACAACCCCCTCCTGATCATCCCGCCCGGGATCGAGTACACGGGGCCGGGCGATCACGCCGCCGCCGCCGGGCTCGCCGAGCTGAGCGCGGGCGAAGCCGCGCTGCCCGCCCTGCCCGAATGGGAAGTGGGCAGCAACAACTGGGCGGTGTCGGGACGGCGCACCGCGTCCGGCAAGCCCCTGGTGGCGGGTGATCCGCATCGCCCGCTCGACGTGCCGTCCGTGTATTACCAGAATCACCTCGCCTGTCCGGAGTGGGACGCCATCGGTCTCTCCTTCCCCGGGGTGCCGGGCCTGCCGCACTTCGGTCACACCGCGCACGTCGCCTGGTGCGTCACCCATGCCCAGGCCGACTATCAGGACCTCTACGTCGAGCGCTTCGATCCCGCGGACCCGCGCCGCTACGCGTTCGAGAACGGCTGGCGCGTGGCCGAGATGACCCATGAGACCGTCGCGGTGCGCGGCGCCGCGCCGGTGACGCTCGAGCTCACGGTGACGCATCACGGGCCCATCGTGCTGGGCGATCCGCGTCGCGGCGCCGCCATCGCGTTCCGCTATACCGCGACCGCCCGCCCCAACTCCACCTTCGAGGCCCTGCTGCCCATGCTGCGGGCCCGCAACGCGGACGAGTTCGAGGAGGCGCAGCGCCCCTGGGTGGATCCCGCCAACAACCTCGTCTACGCCGACGTCCACGGCGCCATCGGCTACCGCACGCGCGGCGAAATCCCCGTGCGCGCCCGCGCGAATGCCTGGCTGCCGGTGCCGGGCTGGGACGGCGCGCACGAGTGGCAGGGCGCGGTGCCCTTCGAGGAGATGCCGGCGCTCCGCGACCCCGCGGTGGGCTTCGTGGCCACCGCCAATAGCCGCATCGAGGGCGAGGGGTACCCGCACTATCTGAGCCTGGACTGGAGTCCCGATTTCCGCACCCGCCGCGTGGTCGAGCGGCTCCGGCCGCTCACGCGGGCCACCGTGGCCGACATGGCGGCCATCCACGGAGATCGCGTGTCCATCCCGGCGCGTGAGCTGATCGAGATACTCACCGCGCGGCTGCCCGAGCTGCGCGCGGCGGACCCATCGCTGTCGAGCGACGTCGTGGTGCGGGATGCGCTGGACCGATTCCTGGCCTGGGACGGCGTCATGGATGGGGCGGTGGTGGCGCCGACCATCTACAGCGCGTTCCGCGAGCGGCTGCTGCACGACCTCATGGAGCCCATCCTGGGCCCGCTCGCCGCCGAGGCGTTCGCCGGCACGCCGCGCGGCGCCGTGGGTCACATGGCGCGGCTGCGCTCGCTTCTCACCGCCATGATCCGTCGTGACGATCGCACCCTGCTGCCGGACGGCGACGCGTGGCCGGCCGCCCTCGCGCGTGCCTTCGCGGGCGCGGTGGCCGAGCTCCGGGCGGAGCTCGGCGGCGACGTGGCGTCCTGGCGCTGGGCACGCGTGCACACCACCAGGCCCGAGCATCCCCTGGCCGCCGCCTTCCCCGCCGCGGCGGCGCGGCTCAACCCGCCCGCCGTCGCCATCGGCGGCGACGGCGACACCGTGCAGGCCGCATCCTTCATCGCCGCCGCCGGCTACGGGCTCACCTCGACCTCGGTGGCGCGCTACGTCTTCGATCTCGGGGATTGGGAGCAGAGCGCCTGGATCGTGCCGCTGGGCGCCTCCGGCCATCCCGGGAGCCCACACTATGCCGATCAGGCGCCGGCCTGGGCGGAGTGCCGGCTGCTCCCGATGCGCTACGGCTGGGCGGGCATCGCGCGCGACGCGGAGTCGCGACAGACGCTCGAGCCCGCCGGCTGACTCGACCTCAGGCCGCCGGCAGGGTGAAGGTGAACGTGCTGCCCTTGCCCTCCTCGCTCTCGACCCAGATGCGGCCGCCGTGCGCCTCGATCACGCTCCGGGTGATGGCCAGCCCGAGCCCCGTGCCCTCGATGTCGCGGGTGGCCTTGCTCTTCACCCGGTAGAACTTGTCGAAGACATAGGGCAGGTCGGCGGCCGGAATGCCGAGGCCGGTATCCGTCACGGAGACGGTGACGACCGAGGCGGCGGCGCCTTCCGGCGCGCCTCCCGCCGTCACGGTCACCGCGATCCGCGCGCGCCCGCCGGCCGGCGTGTACTTCACGGCATTGCCCGCGAGATTCGACAGCGCCTGGGTGAGCCGACCCGGCGTGGCCAGGACGGGCACGCGCTCCGGCGTCTCCACCGCGAGCGCGATGTTCTTGGCCTCGGCCTGCACCTGCAGCGAGGTGGCCACGTCGTGCACGAGCGGAACCAGGTCCACCGCCTCGCGGGGAGCCTCCAGCCCGGACTCGATCTTGCCGAGATCGAGGAGGTCGATGATGAGCTCGTTCATGGACCGGGCCACCCGGAGAATGCTCTCGCACCGCGGCGCATAGCGCGCATCGGTGGGGCCCGACCGGAGCATCAACTCGGCGGTCAGGACGATGGCGCCGAGCGGGTTCTTGAGATCGTGCGAGACCGTGTTCACGAAGGTGTTCTTCATCCCCTCCAGCTCCTTGAGGAGCGTGATGTCACGGAGGATGGCGGCGACGCCCACCGCCTCGCCATAGGCGGTGCGCACCGGGACCACGCTGGCCAGCGCGGTGCGGCCGTCGGGCAGCCCAAGCTCGGTGGTGGCGGGCTCGCCCGCCTCGAGGAGCGGGCGCAGCGGTCCCTCCGCGAGCGGCGCGGGCAGGGGGGCGCCCCCGAGCGCCTCGGGCTCGAGCCCCAGCATGGAGCGGACGGCGGGATTGGCGAGGAGCACGATCCCGTCGGGATTCACCATCACCACCGCATCCTGGGTGCTGCCGAGCACGGCCGCGAGCGTGCTGCGCTCATCGGACAGCGACTGGTAGATGCGCGAGGTCTCGAAGCCCGCGCCGAGCCCCGCCGCCACCAGCGAGGCCACCTGCACGTCGTCGGGGCCATAGACACTTCGGCCGCGCGCCGCGAAGACGAGGGCGCCCAGCACCTCGAGGCCCCGCCGGACGGGAGCGATGAGGGCGGCGTGAAGACCCAGCGCCGTCCAGCGCCCCTCGAGATCGGGGACGGGGTTCGGTTCCGCGGCGAGGTCGTCGATGAGCACCACGCGGCCAGTGGCAATAGCGCGTGCAGGCAGCCCCTCGCCCAGCGCGAAGGGCCGCTCTGCATACGCCTCCGCCGAGTCGCCCGTGAGCGGGTGCACGAGATACGCCTCGCTCTCCGCGTCCCGCAGGCAGACCGCCAGGTAATCGAAGGCGATGGCCGTCTCCGCCTGGTCGGCGAGGGTCTGGAACACGTGGGTGGGAATGGGCGAGCCGGCCAGCGCGATCAGGAGCTCGGATACGCGGCCGAGCCGATCCGCGAGGGTCACGTCGTCGCTTCCCCGTATCCGCAGTGGGCGGCCACCAGCGCCGCCAGCGCGATCCCACCGGGGATGGTGTCCACGGGCCCCACCACCGCGCGATGGCGGATCACGCCGGCCTTGTCCACGACGTAGAGACCCTGTTCCACCGCGGTCATCGCATGGTGGTGGAGGCGGCGCACGAAGTTCCGGTTCACCACGTCCAGCCATGCGCCGCGAATCTGGGGCCCGCTATCCCCAGTGGTGAAGGCACGGGCAAAGCTCACGAGCCCAGTGCGCGTGGCTACCAGCGCGCCCCGATCTCCCAGGCCATAGACGGCATAGAGGCGCTTGTCGGGATCGCACACGACGGGGTAGGGGACCGGCGCAGGCCGGAAAAAGCTCCGCGCCGCCTCCAGGAGATTGGGCGCGACCTGGATGACCTCGGCCTCGGCGGCGAGGAGGCCCTGGTAGCCCTCGATGATCCCCTGCATGTAGCCGCGGCAGAATGGGCAGGTGAACCCGCGTGAGAACCACACGATGACGTTCTGGCGCCCGCGATAGGCAGCCAGGTCGACGGTGGCGCCTCGTACCGAGGGCAGCGAGAAGAGCGGCGCCGGCTGGCCGACCGCCGCCGGTAGAGCGTCGAGGGCCATCGTCTCATCTAGGACTTGGCGGCGGGACTTGTCAACGGAGTCGGAGCCGCCGCGGGCGCGCTGCGTCCTGCCCCGGTGACCAGCCGCAGGAAGCCGGGCGACAGGCGCGGGTCGAGCGTGTCGCGGATCCCGTCGCCGAGGAGGTTGAAGGCGAGGACGGTGACGGTGATGGCGAGGCCCGGGAAGAAGGCCAGCCACCACGGCGGGACCAGGGCGGTGATCGAGTCCGCCAGCATATTGCCCCAGGTGGGGGTGGGCGGCGGCACTCCCACGCCGAGGAAGCCCAGGGCGGCCTCGATGACGATGGCGACCCCGAGGTGAGTCGTGGCGAGCACGAGATACGGGGCCACGCACTGGGGCAGCACGTGAACGGCCATTACCCGCAGTGCAGAGCCGCCGTTGGCCCGGCCCGCCTCCACGAAGGGCATCTCGCGCACGGAGAGCGCCACCGAGCGAATGACGCGGCCGCCGAAGGGGATGCGCGTGATGGCGATGGCGAAGATGACGGCCTGCAGGCCGGTTCCGATGGCCATGGAGATGGCCATGGCGAGGATCAGGTCGGGGAAGGACTGAAGGACTTCCATGATGCGCTGGCTCACGAGATCGAAGCGTCCCCGCAGGTAGCCACACGCCACGCCCCAGAGCGAGCCGACCGTGGTCCCCAGCAGCACCGCGGAGAACGCGACGAAGAGCGACGTCCGCGCTCCGTAGATCACCCGGCTGAGGGTGTCGCGGCCGACCTGATCAGTGCCGAGAAGGCTCTGGGCATCGGGCGGCTTGTTCATGCGTCGGAAGTCCGCCTTGAGCGGATCGCGTGGGGCAAGAACGGGCGCGGCCAGGGCCACGACGATGATGAGGAGTCCCACCACCCCGCCGATGGCGGAGAGCGTGTTGCGCCGGGTGAACCGGCCCAGCTCCCGCAGGATCGCGCGCATCAGCCGTACCGGATACGCGGGTCGAGCCACGCGTAGCTGAGGTCCACGAGGACGTTGACCGCCACGAAGATCACCGCGTAGAGCAGCACGAGGTTCTGCACGACGATGATGTCGCGCTCGATCACGGCAACGACGAGCGCGCGCCCCAGCCCGGGCACGCCGAAGGCCTGCTCCACCGCCACCGAGCCGCCCAGCACGAAGCCCAGCAACACTCCCGAGATCGTGACCACCGGGAGCAGCGCGTTGGGGAGGGCGTGCCGGAGGACCACGAGACGTTCCCGCAGCCCCTTGGCGCGAGCGGTGCGCACGAAGTCCTCGCCGATCACCTCGAGGAGGCAGGACCGCGACATGCGTGCGATGTAGGCGCCCTGCGCGAGCCCCAGCACCAGCGCGGGGCCGATGACGATCTGAAAATTCTGCCAGGGATCTTCCCAGAAGTGGACGATCAGGATGGGCGCCTTGTAGCCGAACCAGAAGAGGAGGGCGAGGACGACCAGCATGCCGAGCCAGAAGCCCGGGATGGCGATAAACAGGACCGACAGCGAGCGCGCCACGCTGTCGGGCAGGCTATTGGGCTTGAATGCGCTGAGGACTCCTACCGGGAGGCCAACCAGCCAGGAGATGATGAAGGACAGGAAGCGCGATCTCGGCGCTGATCGGGCCGCGGTGGAGGATCAGGTCGGCCACGGTGTCGCCCCGGAAGAAGGACTTGCCCAGCCGCCCCGCTCCGATGTCGACGAGCCAGCGGCCGTACTGGACGGGCAGGGGCGCGCTCAGCCCGAGATCGGCCATGATGCGCACGCGGTCTTCCGGCTTCATCTGCGCGTGGCCTTCGACACCCAGGATGGCCACCAGCGGGTCCCCGGGAATCACCCGCAGGACCAGGAAGATGATGACGGAGACCCCGATGAAGGTCCCCAGGGCGAAGAGCGCCCGCCGGGCGAGGTATTTCTGCATGGGTCTGGGCCGTCGCTCTCGGCGTTCTCGTCCGGCGGGCGGTGACCCCCTCGGCTAGCCCTGAGCCATCCAGACGTTGTCCCAGCGGACCACGTCGTAGATCCCGAAGAACGTGGACGGGTTCTGTCCGCGCACCCGATTGTAGTAGGCGTCGTAGATCTGCTCGTACGCCACCGGGATCAACGGCGGGTCGTCCTCAAGAATCTCTTCCGCCTTGCGTACCAGGGTCTTGCGCCGGTTGTCGTCGAGCTCGCGATCCACCTGGGCCGCTAGATCGTGGAAGGCCGGGTTCGTCCACCGTGAGTAGTTCTGCGGGCCGCCCTTGCCATACCAGGCGCTGAAGATGTCGGACGGGTCCATGAGGGTGGAGACGATGGCGCTGATGGCGAGGTCGAAGTTGCCCGCCTGGGCCTCGTCGAACCACACGGAGGTCTGTACCACGCGCAGGTTGCACTCGATGTTGAGGTGCTCCTTCAGCATGGCCTGGATGGCCACCGCCCAGAGCTTGAAGGTCGGAATGTCGCGCACGCAGAAGTCGAGGTTCTTGAGCCCCTGGCCGTAGCCCGCTGCCTGCATGAGCTTCCGGGCTTCCTGCACCGCGGGCTTGACGTCCTTCTGGTAGCCGAGCTTCTTCTCGAGCTCCGCCCGCGGCGTGGACATCTCATGGAAGGGATAGACGAAGCCGCCCACCTGCATGGGGGCGGCATCCTTCACCACTTCGATCAGCGTGGGGCGATCCATGGCGAGATGAATGGCCCGCCGCACCCGCTTGTCGGCCAGCGCCTTGTTCTTCTCCATGTTCATCCAGAAGGCCTGGATGACCGACTGATTGAAATTCGCCGCCGTCACGCCGGGCATCTCCTTGGCCTTGCGCCAGGTGACCGGGTCGAGCAGCCGGGCGTAGTCGACCCGCCCGGACAGGAAGGTCGCGCCGAGCTCCGGCGTGAAGGGCAGGAAGTGGTAGATCTCCAGCTTGTCCACGAGCGGGAGCCCCTTGTTCCAGTAGTCGGGGTTCCGCTCCTGGATCCAGATCTCCTTGTCCTTCCGCGAGACGTGGCGGAAGGGCCCCGTGCCCGGATAGTTCATCACCTGCCGGAGGTTGCCTTGGTTATCGTCGAGGGTCTTCTTCCGCACGATGATGTTCCAGCCGCTCGCGAAGGCGCCCAGCATGTAGGCCTTCGGCCGCGCCTCGGTGAGCCGGAACTCGACCTTGTGCGGGTCCAGCACCACGATGTCGCCCACGGTGGCGAAGAGCGGCGTGCGCGGGATGACCACGCCCTTGGGCGGATGCGCGATGCGGTCGTAGGTCGCCTTGACGTCGTCGGCGGTGAAGTCGGCGCCGTCGTGGAACTTCACGCCCTTGCGGAGATGGAAGGTGTAGCGCTTCCCGTCCGGCGAGATGTCGTACTTCCAGGCCAGATCCGGGATGATGGTCTGCCCATCCTTTGGGCTGCGACGAAGCAGGGTGTCGTACATCGGGCTCTGGGGCCCGATATTGGCCACCGTGCCCGACTGGTGGACGTCGAAGTGGGCGGGCGCATTGTGCACCGCGTAGCGAAGAGTGCCGCCCCGCTTGGCCGCCGGATCGGGCCGGACGGGCGAGGGGGTTTCCTGCGCCTCCGCCCGCCCGCGCAGGACGGCGGGACCAAGGGCGGCGGCCCCGCCGACCACTCCCGCGGTGCGGAGGAAGGCGCGACGGCTGACGGATCTCTTCGAGTGGCCGGAGTTAGTCGGGTCGGACATGGGACACCCTCCTCTGGGCTCTTCCCGCGCTTCGGTGCGCAAGGTGGGGGAAACATACACGAGGGTCCCGGGGGATACAAGAGCGCCGCCCAGGCGCTTTTTGGCCGCGCCGGACGCGGATGATACCCTGGCGGCACCGCCGTGAGCATCCCGTACCGCCGAGAGCCCGTCCCGATCGACTTGCCCGCCGAGCCCGCGGTCCGGCTGATCCCGCTCGGGGGGCTGGGGGAAATCGGGCTGAACATGATGCTGGTCGAGTCCGGCGACGACATCGTGGCGGTGGACTGCGGCCTGCTCTTTCCCGACGACGAGATGCCCGGAGTGGACTACGTCATTCCCGACTTCACCTATCTCCACGAGCATCGCGAGGCCTTCCGCGGGGTGGTGCTGACCCACGGGCACGAGGACCACATCGGTGCGCTCTCGTACCTCCTGCGCGACTTCGACGTGCCCGTGTACGGGACGCCGCTGACCCTGGCCATCGCGCGGCACCGGCTCGCGGAGCACGGGCTCCTCGACCGCGCGGACCTGCGCCCCTACCGGCCGGGGGACACGATCACCCTCGGCTGCTTCCAGATCGTTCCCATCCGGGTGACGCACTCCATCGCCGACGGCATCGGGCTGGCCATCGAAACCCCCGCCGGCACCGTGGTCCACACGGGCGACTTCAAGCTCGACCCGGATCCCGTGGACCATCAGCAGCCCGACTACGCGCAGTTCGCCGCGCTGGGCGACCGCGGGGTGCTCTGCCTCTGCTCGGACTCCACCAACGTGGGGCGCCCGGGGCGCACGGGCTCGGAGACCGAGGTGGGCGCCGCGCTGCGCGGGCGCTTCGACGCGGCCACCGGGCGCATCATCGTGGCCACCTTCGCCTCGCACATCCACCGCATCCAGCAGGTGCTGGATCTCACGGCCGCGTGCTCCCGCAAGATCGGGCTGCTCGGGCGCAGCATGGCGGCGAATGTGGCGGTGGCGGCGGAGCTGGGCTATCTCCACCTGCCGGAGGGCGTGCTGCTGCCGCTGGAGGAGCTGGCCGACTTGCCCGCCGACCACCAGGTGATCCTGTCCACCGGCAGCCAGGGCGAGCAGAACTCCGCGCTGTCGCTGATGGCGGCCGGTGAGCACCGGCACTTCACGGTCGGCGCGGGGGACCTCGTCATCTTCTCCTCGCGGGTGATCCCCGGCAACGAGCGGGTGATCGGCCGGCTCATCAATGCGCTCCTGCGGCGCGGCGCCGAGGTGCTGTGGGAGGACGTGGCCTTCGTGCACGTCTCCGGCCACGCGAGCCAGGAGGATCTCAAGCACATGCTTGCCCTGACCCGGCCGCGGTACTTCATGCCCGTCCACGGCGAGTATCGTCACCTCCTCCAGCACGCGCGGCTGGCCACGGAGGCGGGCGTGCCGGCGGACCGGGTGTTCCTGGTGGAGGACGGGGTCGGCCTCGAGCTGACCAAGTCGGGCGCGCGCGTGCTCGGTCCCTATCCGGCGGGGCGGGTGTTCGTGGACGGCAAAGGCATCGGCGACGTGGGCTCGGTGGTGCTGCGCGACCGCCAGATCCTCGCCGAGGCGGGGATGGTGGTGGTGGCGCTCACCATCGACAAGGCCACCGGCACCATCGTGGCGGGCCCCGAGATCGCCTCGCGCGGATTCGTCTACATGAAGGAGTCGGATGACCTCATGGACGAGGTGAAGGAAGCGGTCCGCGAGGCGATGGCCTATCGCGAGGATCCGGAGGTCCTGGACCGCGAGCTGTTCGGCGCGCGGGTGCGCAGCGCGGTGCGCCGCTTCATCAACCAGCGCTTCCAGCGCAAGCCCATCGTGATTCCCGTGATCCTGGAAGTCTGAGGCGAGGGAGGTCCCATGGCGGCGGGCAAGATCGTGGACGCGGGCGAAGCAACCGGGCGGCCGGCGGGGCCGGGAAGCGCGCGGCGCCGCCGCGCCCGCGCGCGCCGGCCCGGTGGCGACGGACGCTGGGTGCGCGAGGTCAAGGGCATCCTGGCCCTGGCGCTGGCGGGATTCGGGCTGGTGGCGCTCTACGCCTTCGATCCCACCCGGCATCCACTTGACCAGTCGAGCCCGGTGGGGCCGGTGGGGCTCTGGCTGGGCTGGGCCGCCTTCTGGGCCTTCGGCTACGCGGGCTACGTCTTCCCGCTGCTGCTCCTCCTCTACGGCGCCGGCGCCTTCGTGCGCGCGCCGCTCGCGCGCGGCTGGCCGGGGCTCGCCGGCCTCGTCCTGCTCCTCATCAGCATTACCGGCATCCTCGCGCGCAACTCGGACACGCTGGCGGAGATCCGCATCCACAAGGGTGGCATGCTCGGCTGGGCGGTCGGTCAGGCGCTCGGCACCACGGTGGGCGGCGTGGGCTCGTGGATCATCCTGCTCGCCATCCTGCCGGTGGCCGCGCTCTTCATCACCCAGGCCTCGCTCGGCGGCGTGTCCCGTCTGCTTCGCGCCCGCCTGGCCGCGTGGAGAGCCGGATCCGCGACGGGGAGCCCGAACCGACTGGACGATGTTGATGAGAATCAACGGTATCAGAAGCAGGCGGCGATCCCCGAGAAGGCCTTCACCCCGCCGCCCCTGATCGTGAAGGAGCCGCCCAAGGCCAAGTCGGGGCTGGCGGAGAAGGGCCTGGCCTGGCAAGAGACGTTCGACTTCGGCTCCGGCGGTGCGCAGGCCTTCAAGCTGCCCGCGGTCGGGCTGCTCCAGGCGCCTCCCGCGTCCGCGCTGGCTCGCACGCGCGAGGAGCTGGAGGCCAACGCCGCCACGCTCAAGAGGAAGCTGGCCGACTTCGGGGTGGACGGCCACATCGTGCAGGCCAGCCCCGGGCCGGTGATCACCTCCTACGAGTTCGAGCCCGCCGCCGGCGTCAAGGTCAGCCAGGTGGTGAACCTCTCCGACGACCTCGCCCTGGCCATGAAGGCGGCGGCGGTGCGCATCATCGGCCCCATTCCCGGGCGCGGCACGGTGGCGGTGGAGGTGCCGAATCCCGAGTCGGCGACGGTGTATCTCCGCGAGATCCTCGTCTCGCCCGAGTTCGTCGAGGCCAAGGGCCGCTTGCCGCTCGCGCTGGGCAAGGACACCACCGGCAACGCGATGGTCTCGGACCTGGCGAGCATGCCGCACCTCCTCATCGCGGGCTCCACCGGCAGCGGCAAGAGCGTGGGCCTCAACACCATGATCTGCTCGCTGCTGTACAAGGCCACGCCGGCCGACGTCCGGTTCCTGTTGATCGACCCCAAGCGGCTGGAGCTGGGCATCTACGAGGGTATCCCGCATCTCCTCGCCCCGGTCGTGACCGACGCCAAGGAAGCCGCCATGCGGCTCAAGTGGATCGTGGGGAAGATGGACGACCGCTACAAGCAGCTCCAGGCCAAGGCGGTGCGGAACATCGAGGGCTACAACAAGGAAGTGGGCCCCGAGGAACGGCTGCCGTACTGGGTGGTGGTGGTGGACGAGCTGGCCGACCTCATGATGGTCTCCGCGGGCGAGGTGCAGAACTCGCTGGTGCGCCTGGCCCAGATCGCGCGCGCGGTGGGCATCCACTTGATCGTGGCCACCCAGCGCCCCTCGGTCGACGTGGTGACGGGCCTCATCAAGGCCAACTTCCCCACCCGCATCGCCTTCCAGGTGGCGTCCAAGGTGGACTCCCGCACCGTGCTCGACGGCAACGGGGCCGAGCAGCTCCTCGGCAAGGGCGACATGATCTTCGTGCCGCCGGGCGCCTCCCGGCAGGTGCGGGTGCACGGCTCCTGGGTGGCCGACAACGAGGTCAAGGCCATCTGCGAGTTTCTCCGCCGGCAGGGGGCGGCCGTCTACGAGAAGGTGGAGATGCCCACGCTGGACGCCGACGGTGGCGGCGGCGATGGGGAAGACCGCGACGACATCTACTGGGACGCGGTGAATCTCGTCATCGCCCAGAAGGCCGCCTCCATCTCCTTCCTCCAGCGTCGCCTGGGCCTGGGCTATCCGAAGGCGGCCCGCTTCATCGACATGATGGAGCAGGACCGCGTCATCGGGCCCGGGCAGGGGGCCAAGCCGCGCGAGATCCTGGTGGGCCCCGAGTACCTCGCCAAGCACGGGCGCTGAGCCACCCGAGCGTCGAGCAGGTGGTGTACCCTTTCCTCCATGGGACATCACGGGACGAGGTGGGTAGTCACGACCCTCACGCTGCTCGCGGTGCTGTGGCTGTCCGGCTCCGCGGCCGCGCAGACGCTGGAGGAGGTCGTCGCCGGGCTCGAGGGGACCTACGGGCGGATCACGGACCTCAAGGCGGACTTTACCCAGGTCTCGAATAACAAGAGCCTCGGCCAGGACATCAAGGCCGAGGGCACGGTGCTGCTCAAGAAGGGCGGCAAGATGCGGTGGGACTACAAGAGCCCGTCGCCCCAGCAGATCGTCTCCGACGGCAGCTCGCTCTGGGTCTACACTCCCGAGCTCAACCAGGTGAACAAGGGCGACGCCCCCAAGGCCCTGGCGGGGCCCGCCGGCTCTTTCCTGGCCGGCCTGGGCCGCGTGCGCGAGGAGTTCACCGTGCGCTTCCTGAACCCCGCCGCCAAGGTGGACGGAGCGGGGCGGCACGCTGCTCGACCTCACCCCCAAGAATCCGACTCCGTTCCTCACGCGCCTGGTCCTCGCGGTCGACCCCAAGGACTTCATCGTCCGCCAGGCCGTGCTCTACGACCAGCTCGGCAATGCCGTGACCATGAACTTCACCCGCGTGGTCACGAACACCGGGCTGGCCGACACCCTGTTCGCTTTCACTCCGCCCAAGGGCGCGGCGGTGGTGCCGCTCAACCCGCGGTAGTCGGGCGCGTTCCACGGAGAGCCGACCATGGCCGCTGCTGAGAACAGCTTCGACATTGCCTGCAAGGTGGACATGCAGGAGGTCGCCAACGCCATCAATCAGGCGACGCGGGAAATCGAGACCCGCTATGACCTCAAGGGGTCGAAGAACGAGATCAAGCAAGAGAAGATGGACATCCTGATCGCGTCCGGCGACGAGATGAAGCTCAAGGCGGTGGTCGACATCCTGCAATCCAAGCTCCATCGGCGTGGGATCGACCTCAAGGCGCTGACCATCGGCGACCCGGAGCCCGCCGCCGGCGCCACCCTCAAGCAGAAGATCACGCTGCAGGATGGCGTCCCCATCGAGAAGGCCAAGGAGATCGTGCGGCTCATCAAGGACTCCAAGATCCGGGTACAGGCCTCCATCCAGGAGAAGCAGGTGCGCGTGGCGGGCAAGAACCGCGACGACCTCCAGGCGGTGATCGCGCTGGTGAAGGGCAAGGACCTGGGCGTCGCGCTCCAGTTCACGAATTACCGGTCGACCTGAGTCGCCCCCTCGACGTGTACCCCGCCTGGGGTCCAGCAGCTTCGATCTACCCACGTTCTTGTGGGTGTAAAGATTTCTGTAAATTTCCCGCCTACGAGGTCGCCGCGTCTAACCTACTGAAATAAAAGGCGTGCTGGTCCTTGATTTGACTTGGGCTGGCGGTCGGCTGCCCGTATTCGGCCCCTAAAACAGGCTCGGGGCGTCGGAAAATCTTACAAACCCATCAACTTATTCACCCCATTGATCGTAGAAGAATCGGTGTAACTCATCGATCTAACTTATAAGGCGTCGGCGGCTTCTCACGTGGCAAACAGCTTGCTGTCTGACCTTCCAACGATCTTTTGATCCTAGGGAGGGCCTGCAGACATGAAGCATCGGATCCCGAAGGCGCTGCTCACGACGGCGGTTCTCCTCGGCACGGCATGCCTTGCCGAAGCCGCCGTGATCACGGTCCCGCAGAGCAACTTGATCTCGTCGACGCAGTACTACACCGACATCATCGGCGGCGGCATCGGCGACATCGTCGTCATGACGGGCGGCGGCAATGCCCCGGGCGTCGGTGTTGCTACCGGGCGCAACGACGATGGCTTCAGCGGCCCCATCAACTTCAACTTCACGACCCCGCTCAATTTCTTCGGGGTCCCCCGGACGTCCTTCTTCGCCAACAACAACGGCAATATCAGCTTCGGCGCCGGCATCTCCGCGTTCATTCCGATCGGTCCTACCGGCGCAGCCGCTCCGGTGATCTCCCCATTCTTCGGCGACGTGGACACCCGGAATTTGGCGTCCGGTGTCTTGCATCTCCGCACCGATATCCCGAATCAGGTGATCCTTACCTGGGATGCAGTCGGATTTTTCGGCTCGCATGCCCCCCCGACCGATAGCTTCCAGCTCGTCGTCCGGGGTCCGGACTACGACATCCCGGTGGGCGAGGGAACGATCGGATTCTTCTACAAGGACATGGGCTGGGAAGATACGGATACCAGCAACGTGGCCGCGGTCGGCTTCGGGGACGGCGTGGGCAACGGCGTGGTGCTCGAGGGATCCGTCGAGCCGGGTCTCATCGGTGCCCTCACGAATCACCACATCTGGTTCGACGTGAACCTGGAGCCCATTCCCGGGCCCGGGTCTTCGAATGGCGTACCCGCGCCCGCCTCGTTGATTCTGCTGGGCCTCGGGCTCATCGGATTCGCGGTGCTTCGGCGTCGCCTTTCGGCCTGACGTCTAGCCAGTACGTCGCCTCCTACGGGGCGCCGGCACACCGCCGGCGCCCCTCGTCTTTCCACCCTCCGCGGCCGGGTCTGATAGGCTGAGGTCGTGAGGTCGCTGGTCGTCATTGCGACGCTGCTGCTCCTGGCTACCGCCGGGCCCGCCTTCGGCGTCATTCCCGAGAGCTCGGGTATCGGCGTTCCGCCGGTACCCGAGGCGCCCTCCGCGCCTCCCACCCTCGCGGCGGTGATCGAGCTCCTCAAGAAGGGTGACGCCGCCGGCGCCCTCAAGGGCGCGCGCGTGTTCGTCAAGAGCCAGCCGGGCTCGGCGGTGGGCCATGAGGTGCACGGCGTGGCCGCGCAGGTGAACCGGCTCAATCGCGAGGCGGAGGCGGCCTACACCGAGTCCCTTCGCCTCGAGCCGGGCCGGGAGATGGTGATGCTCCGCCTCGGCCAGCTTGCGCTCGAGGCACGCGAGCTGAAGAAGGCGGAAGGCTGGTTCCGCAAGGCGGTCGAGGCCAATCCCGACCTCGGGGCGGCGCGCCGCGGTCTGGCGCTCTCGCTGTTCGGGCTACGGCAGCTGCCGGCGGCGCTGCAGGAGATCCAGGAGGCGCTCAAGCGCTCCGATGGCCGTGACGTGGAGGCCAAGTACCTCCTGGCGCATATCTTGAACCAGACGGGGCGTACCGCGCTCGCGGAGCCGGTGCTGGACCAGGTACTGGCGGCCCGGCCCGACCATGTCCCCTCGCTTCTCCTGCAGGGGCTGGTGAAGCTCGAGCTGCGGAAGACCGACGAGGCGGAGGCGCTGTTCGCCCGGGTCGTCCAGCGTGATCCCAAGTCTCCGCACGCTCGCCTGGGCCTTGCCATCGTCGAGCGCTCGCGGGGCCAGCTCGCCCCCGCCGCCACCGCCCTGGAGGGCGTCATCCGGGACCGGCCCGACTGGACGCTGGCCTACTTCGAGCTCGGACGCACGCGGCTGCAGCTGCGCCAGCTCGATGCCGCGTTGAAGGCGTTCGACCGCGCCGAGCAGACGAGCCCGGATCCCGCGGTGACACGCGTCCGCGCCGCCCAGAGCCTCGCGGCGGCGGGGGAGAAGGACCGCGCGCTCGCCAAGGCCCAGGCCTCCCTCGCGTCCGTCAACGCGGCGCCGCTCGCCCGGGCGCTGCTGGTGCGCCTCTACGTCGAGAAGGGCCAGCCCGACCTCGCGGAGCGCGAGCTGCAGGCGGCGATCAGCGCCGCGCCGCAGGACGCCACGCCGCTCCTCAATCTTGCGCGCTTCTATATGGACCAGCGGCGGGCCGCCGACGCGGTGGCGCCGCTGGAGCGAGCGGCTACCCTCAGCCCCACGCAGGCGGAGCCGCTGGCGCTCCTGGTCGATGCTCACCTCGTCCTCGGGCAGAAGGACCGCGTGGTCGCCACCGGCGAGCGGCTGCTGCGAGTCCAGGGGGAGACGCCGGCCGCGTACTTGGTCTTCGCCATCGTCAACGAGAAGGTCGATCGGCCGGCGGAAGCCCTGGAGGCGTATCAGCGCGTGCTCGACAAGGAGCCCGGCCATCTGGTCGCCGCCCGTGCGCGCGCCCGGCTGCTCGCGCGCCAGCAGCGGATGCCGGAGGCAATCCGCCTGCTCGAGGAGGCCGCCCGGCTCAACCCAAAGGCGCCCGAGCCCCTCCTCGATCTGGCCCAGGCCGAGGAGCGGGCGGGCAATGTTCCGGGCGCGGTGGCCGCCTATCGCCGCGCCATCGAGCGCGCGCCCGATAACGGCATCTTGCTCAACAATCTCGCCTATCTGCTCGCTGGGGATCCCGACGCCCGCGACGAGGCGGTCCGCCTGGCCGAGCGCGCCCACGGCCTGGCGCCACAGAGCCCGGTGGTGGCGGATACGCTCGGGTGGCTCCTGTATCTCAAGGGGGACCTGCCGCGCGCGGAGGCGCTGCTTGCTGCCGCCGCGAAGGCGGCGCCGGGCATCGCCGAGGTCCGCTATCACCTCGGGATGGTCTATGCCAAGCAGGGCAAGACCGAGGACGCACGGCGCGAGCTCGAGGCGGCGCTCAAGGCCGGTACCTTCAAGGACGCGGCCGAGGCGCGCCGGACGCTCGAATCCCTCTAGGAGCGCCTCCCGCGCACGCCTCCGGTTTGACGCCGTCGGCGGCGGTATGTGATCATGAGGCCTCCCCATGAAGGTCCACTTCACCACCCTTGGCTGCCCGAAGAACCAGGTCGATTCCGAGCTGATGCTCGGCATGCTGGCCACGGCCGGCCACCAGATCGTCGCGCGCGCCGAGGCCGCCGAGTGCCTGGTGGTCAATACGTGCGCCTTCATCGACCGCGCTCGCGAGGAGTCGGTCAACACCATCCTCGACCTGGCCAAGCTGAAGGAGCGGGGCCGGGCGCGCGCGCTCATCGTGACCGGCTGTCTCACCCAGCGCTACGGGCAGGACATCCTCACCGAGATCCCGGAAGTCAGCGCCATCCTCGGTACCTCGGAGCTGGACCGCATCGTGGACCTCGTGAACCAGGCCGACGGCCGGCAGAACTGGGTGACCGCGGCGCCGCCGGGCTATCTCTACGACGCGGCCACCCCGCGCCTTCTCAGCACGCGCGCGCCCTATGCCTACGTGAAGATCGCCGAGGGCTGCGACATGGGGTGTACGTTCTGCGCGATCCCGCAGTTCCGGGGCCGTCACCGCAGCCGCCCCATCCAGGACGTGGTCGCCGAGGTGAAGGGGCTCGCCGCACGCGGGATCCAGGAGGCCATCCTCGTGTCCCAGGACACGCTGGCCTACGGCCGCGATCTCGCCGGCAACGGGGACATCGCCGATCTACTGCTCGCGCTCTCCGACACCGCGATGCCGTGGATCCGACCCATGTACCTCCACCCCGCGCACGTCAACGACCGCCTCGTCACCCGCTGGGCGCGCGCGCGGGTGGTGCCGTACCTCGACATGCCGGTGCAGCACGGCGACGACGGCGTGCTGCGCGCGATGCGCCGGGCGGTGACGGCGCGCCGGATGAAGGAGATCGTCGCCCAGTTCCGTGAGGCCATCCCGGGTGTCACCGTGCGGACCACGGTGCTGGTGGGCTTCCCCGGGGAGACGGAGGCCGCCTTCGACAATCTCCTGGGCTTCATCGAGGACGTGGCCTTCGACCGGCTGGGCGTCTTCACCTACTCCACCGAGGAGGGCACCCCCGCCGCGACCATGGCCGATCCGGTCCCCGCGGCGACCATGACCGAGCGGGCGGCGCTGGTGGAGGAGACGCAAGATCGGCTGGCGTGGCCGCGCCAGAAGGCGCTCTTCGGGACCAGCCAGACGGTGCTGGTGGACGGGCCCGGCCCCGACCGCGCCTTTCCCTTCGAGGGGCGACTGGCCGGCCAGGCCCCCGAGATCGACGGGGTGGTCCTCCTCCGCGACAAGCGCCTCACCCCGGGCCGCTTCGCGGAGGTCCGCATCGTCGAAGTGGACGGCTACGAGCTCGTCGGAGAGTAACGCGGACGCGCCGGGCGAGCCGGCGGAGCTACCACGGCCGAGCCGGCTCGACCGCCTCGCATTCGCGCTCGCCACCTGCGGCGGCGCCGGCTATGCTCCGGTGGCTTCCGGCACCGTCGGCAGCGCCGTTGCCCTCGTCCTGCTGTGGCTCATCCCGTTCACGCCCATGGCGCTCGTCTGGACCACGCTCGCCGTCACCTTGCTGGGCATCTGGTCGGGTGGACGCGTCGAGCGCGCCGTCGGCCAGAAGGATCCGGGCATCATCGTGATCGACGAGGTCGCCGGCATGGCGCTGTCCGTCCTCTTCCTCCCCCGGACCATCCCCGTCCTCCTGGTGGCGTTCTTCCTCTTCCGTCTCTTCGACGTGTGGAAGCCCTTCCCGGCGCGCGAGAGTCAGGCCCTCACCGGCGGGCTGGGCGTCATGGTGGATGACCTCATCGCGGGCGGGTACGCCCTCGTGCTCGTGATGGGCGCGCGCGCGCTGTTCGGGGTGCCGGCGTGACGGGCGTGCGCATCCTCACCGTGGGCGTGGCGGAGCTCGCCGGGCGCGACGACGCCGCCGGGCTCGCGGTGGCGCGCGCCCTCCGTGCCGACGGCGTGCCGGTGGCGTCGCGCGCGGTGGTGGACGAGGACGAGGGTGCGCTGGAGGCCGCGCTCGGGCCCGCGCTCGACGGAGGCGGCGTGGTCGTCGTGCTGGCCCCGCCCGGCGGTTCCGCGGGCGACATCGTGCGGCGGGTCCTGGCCCGGCTCGCCGGTGTCCGCCTGGTGCTCAGCGATCGACTGCTCGACCTCCTCGACGCGGACTTCGCCCGCCGAGGCCGTGCCCTTCCCCGTCGGCTCGAGCGCCTGGCCCTCCTGCCGCAAGGCGCCCAGCTCTGGACGGCGCCTGCGGGCGGCGGGGCCGCCTCCACCGCCGGCGGGCCCCCCGGCTGGGCCCTGGAGGCGCGCGGCGCGCTGGTGGCGGTGCTGCCGCTCGACGCGCCCGATCTCGGCGCGCTCGTCGAGCAGCATCTCCGGCCCGCAGCGCGCGACCGTGCCGGGGCGGGTGGCGTCGCCCTCGTGAGCCTGCTGCGCACCACTGGGGTCTCCGCGGCGGACGCCGAGGAGCGCCTGGCGTCCTGGCTGGGCAAGGAGGGCCCGGTGACGGTGTCGTGCCTGGTGGTGGACGGCGATGTCTGGGTCCGTCTCCTCGCGCGCGCGCCCTCTCGCGCGGTGGCGGAGGCCGCGCTGACGGACGCCGGCCCCGCCGTGCGAGAGGCGCTCGGCACCGATTGCTATGGCGCGGACGGCGAATCCCTCGAGGTGGTCGTGGGTGCGCTGCTCCGCGAGCGCGGGCTGGGGGTGTCCACCGCCGAGTCCTGCACCGGCGGGCTCGTCGCCCATCGACTCACCAATATCCCCGGCTCCTCACGGTATGTCGACCGTGGTGTCGTGGTGTATTCGAACGAGGCCAAGACCGACCTCCTCGGCGTCCCCGCCGAGCTCATCCGCGCGCACGGGGCCGTCAGCGCGCCGGTGGCGGAGGCGATGGCCCGCGGGGTATGCCGCCTCGGCGGCACCGCCTGCGGCGTGGCCATCACCGGCATCGCGGGGCCCGACGGCGGCTCGCCGGAGAAGCCCGTGGGCACGGTGTTCATCGGGGTGGCCTCCCCCGCGGGGGTCGAGGTCCGCCGGTTCCTCTTCCCGGGTGGGCGCGAGGCGGTGAAGTGGCAGTCGGCGCAGGCCGCGCTCGATATGCTCCGGCGCGCGCTCCTGGCCTGATGCCGCGGGCCTTCATCGCCATCCTCCTCAGCTCCGAAGCGCGCGAGGCGGTGACCGACGAGGTGGAGCGCCTCCGCCCGCTGAGCCGGGCGGTGGCCTGGGTTCCGCGAGACAATCTCCACCTCACGCTCCGCTTCCTGGGCGAGCAGAGCGAGGAGCGCCTGGCGGACGCCCTGGCGGCGCTGGAGACGGTCGCCGCGGCCGGGGAGTCCTTCACGCTGGGCTTGCATGGCCTGGGCGCCTTCCCGGGGCTGGAGCGGCCGCGCATCTTCTGGGTGGGAGTCGCGGAGGGCGCGCTGGCCGCGCGGGGGCTCCAGGCCCGGCTCGAGGCCGCGCTGGCGGAGCGGGGCTTCCCGCCCGAGGCGCGGCCCTGGCACCCTCATCTGACCGTCGGGAGGGTGTTTGACGATCGGCGCTGGCGCCGGGAGGTCACGCCCGCGCTCCGACAGGCCCTGGCGCACGCGGGCAGCCGCCCGGTCGCGCGCCTTCCCATCACGGCGATCTCCTTGATGAAAAGCGATCTGGCCCGAAGCGGCGCCCGGTACACCGCGCTCGCCTCCCGGCCACTGAGCGCCCGCGTTAGTTGATCGAAATGCGTGCGGTTGCTATGCTGGTCGGGCGCAGCCAGACCCGTCGGAAGGGACAAGGACCGCGTCATAATCGATCAGCCCGCGTCGACCCCGGAGACCGAAGCCCCGCCGACCCTGCCCCGGCGCGGTATCCGCCTCTCGCTCAAGGTCAAGCTCAGCCTGCTCATCACCGCCCTGGTCGTGCTCACCGTCACCCTCGTGAGCGCCTTCCTCATCCGGCAGGAGCAGCAGACCCTCACCGCGGAGATGACCAAGCGGGGGCTCACCATCGCGGAGAACACCTCCGCGGCCGCCAAGTCCTCGCTCATCGCCAACGACGAGCTCACGCTCAACGTGCTGGTGAATGACGCCATGAAGGATCCGGACGTGGCCTACGTGGCGATCGTGGACGAGAACCGCACCGTCCTCGCCCATTCCGACGTGGGGGAGATCGGCAAGCCCATCGCGCGGCCCCCCGGCCTCGAATCCCTCGGCGCGGAGCCCCTGATCCGCACCTACACGACCAAGCCCCGGGGCGAGATCATCGACTTCGCCATGCCGCTGGTGTTCAGCGACACGCCGGTGGGCGCGCTCTATCTGGGCTTCTCCAAGCAGGCCATCACCGACGCGCTTGCCCGGGCCTTCAACCGCGCTCTCATCATCACCCTCGCCATGGTGGTCGTGGGCGTGGTGGGAGCGGTGGGCCTCTCCAACCTGCTCTCGCGGCCCATCTTCCGGCTGGTGCGCGGGACGCGGGCCATCGCCCAGGGCGATTTCAACGTGGCGCTGCCGGTGACCTCCGGCGACGAGATCGGCGTCCTCACCGAGTCCTTCAACCAGATGGCGCGGAGCCTCCGGGAGAAGGAGATGATCAAGCACGCCTTCACGCGCTACGTGGCCCGCGAAGTGGTGGAGGAGATCCTCAAGGATCCCGAGCACCTCGTGCTCACGGGGGAGCGGCGGGAGGCCACCGTGCTGTTCTGCGACATCCGCGGGTTCACCCCGCTGTCGGAGCGGCTGTCCCCGGAAGAGGTGGTCTCCCTCCTCAACGAGTTCTACACCCTCATGATCGAGACCACGTTCAAGCACGACGGCACCCTGGACAAGTTCCTCGGCGACGCGGTGATGGCGGTGTTCGGCGCCCCCATCGCGCACCCGGATCATGCCACCCGCGCGGTGCGCACCGCCATCGCCATGCAGCAGGGCGTCACCGTGCTGAACGAATCGCGAATGCGTGACGGCAAGGAGCAGATCCATATCGGCATCGGCGTGGCGGTGGGCGAGGTGGTGGCGGGCACGGTGGGCAGCGGCGAGCGGATGGAATACACCGTGATCGGCGACAGCGTGAACCTCGCCTCGCGTCTCGAGTCCAATGCCAAGCCGGGCCGGATCCTCATCAGCGGCCGCACGTACGAGATGGTGCGCCATCTCGTCGAGGTGGTGCCGCTGGGACCGATCAAGGTCAAGGGCAAGGAGGAACAGGTGGAGGTTTTCGAGCTGGTCGGACACCGGGAGGGCGCGTGAGCGCCGCGCGCGGAGTGATCGGGAGCACCTGGGCGCGCGCGCTCCCGCTGGTCGCGGTGGCGCTGCTCGCGGGCGCCTGCGCGACGGCGGCCCCCGATCAGCCCTCCGGCGAGGGCCCCGCCGCGTCCCGCACCGCGCGGACGGCCCCCGCGTCGCCGCCCCGCGTGGAGCCCTTGCCCGAGGCCTTCCGATCCGACGACTTCATCGTCACCTTCGCGCGAGCCGGCGACACCGCGGAGACGCTCGCGGCGCGGCATCTGGGCGAGGCGGGGAAATCCTGGATGATCGCCAACTACATGGGCAAGGACAGCTTCGCCGCGGGCGAGGAAGTGATCATCCCCGTGAAGCCCTGGAATCCCGCCGGCGTGGAGCCCGGCGGCTACCAGCTCGTGCCCATCCTCTGCTATCACAACCTCGACCGGCAGGCCAAAGGCCGGCTGGTGCTGGCGGCGTCCTCCTTCGAGGAGCAGATGCGGTATTTGAAGCGCGAGGGGTATCACGTCGTCAGCCTCAAGGAATTCGTCGAGTTCATGAGCTTCAAGCGGCAGCTGCCGCGCAAGTCGGTCGTGCTGACGTTCGATGACGGCTACCGTGCCTTCAAGGAATTCGCCTATCCCATCCTCAAGGAGCTGGGCTACACCGCTACCCTCTTCGTGTACACCGACTACGTGGGCGCGGGGCGTAGCGCGCTGTCGTGGGACGAGCTCAAGGAGCTCAGCGCCGAGGGCTTCGACGTCCAGGCCCACTCCAAGACCCACGGGGACCTGCGCAAGGCGCCCAACGAGACCGACGCGCAGTTCGCGCGGCGCATGCAGGTCGAGCTCGAGCAGCCGCTGGGCCAGTTCCAGCAGCGCATCGGGTCGCGGCCGAACTATCTGGCCTATCCCTACGGGCGGCAGGATGACGATGTCGTCAAGAAGGCGAAGGAGTACGGCTACATCGCCGCCTTCACCGTGCGCCGTCAGGGCAGCCCCGCCTTCGTCTCGCCGCTCCGCGGGCATCGGAGCCAGATCTATTCCGAGATGACGCTGGAGGACTTCATCAAGAACCTCAACGTCTTCGCGGCCGAGGAGCTCAAGTGAGGCGCCCGGCCGCCTGGGTGGTGCTGGGGCTCCTGGCGGGCGGCTGCGCCACCGCGGCGCCCGAGGGCGCGGGGACCGCCACGCCCGCGGGCCGTCCCGCCGCCACGCCGGCGGCCGCGGCCGCGCCCCGACCGCCCTCCCCGCGCGAGCAGCTCGCGGCCAAGCACCGCGCGGAGGCGGAGCGACTCGAGCGCGAGGGCGATCTGCGACGGGCGCTGGACCACTGGAAGATCGCCCTCATGATCAACAAGGACGACGCGGCGGTCCGGGAGGGCCAGACCAAGCTCGAGGGTCGGATCGAGGGCGCGGTGGCCCAGCGCATCCAGGAGGGCCGCGCCGCGCTGCAGCGATCCTCCCACGTGGAGGCGCGCCGCCGCTTTCTCGCCGCGCTGGCCTTGGACCCGTTCAACCGCACCGCCTTCGACGCGCTCCAGACCGACGTGCGCGAGGTGGAGTCGCTCACCCACACGGTGCGCGCGGGAGATACGCTCGCCACGCTGGCCCAGCGCTACTACGGCGACCGGTCGCGCGGCGAGGTCATCTGGGAGACCAATCAGCTCCCGCCGAACCCGCGCCTGGTGGCGGGCACCGCGCTGAAAATCCCCGAGATCCCGGGCTTGCCCTTTCTCCGCGCGGAGCCGCGGCGCGAGCCGCTGCCGCCCCTCGCGGCGCCCACGCCGGCTCCCGGAGCGACGCCGGGGCCCGCGCCGGGCCCGCCGCCGGCCCGGACCGAGCCCGCGCGCGAGGAGCCGCCGGAGGTCAACCCGCTGCTGGCCGACGCGCGCGAGGCGCTCGAGCGGAAGGAATACCCCGCCGCCCTGGCCGGTCTCGACCGGCTGCTGGCGAGCACGCCCTCGGACCGGGAGGGCCAGGACCTCCGCAAGGTGGCGCTGTACCAGTACGGCAAGGCGCAGTTCGCCCAGCAGCAGTACGAGGCGTCCTATAAGACGTTCACGCAGCTGGCGAAGATCCAGCCGAGCTACGAGGATTCGCCGCGCTTGCTCCAGCAGGCGCGGGCCCGCGTCGTCGACAAGCACTACAGCGAGGGCATCAAGCTCTACCGCGACGAGAAGCTCAAGGAAGCCATTCGCGAATGGCAGGTCGTGCTCGAGTTCGAGCCCACCCACGCCAACGCGAAGAAGAACATCGAGCAGGCGGAGCGGTTGCTGAAGGGACTCGAGCAGCGCAAGAAGAAGTAGCCTGCCGTCGTGGCCCGCGCGGCACGGGGATGTGCGGCGGGTCCTGTCGCCGGACAGCCCCACGCCCCGAGCCACCCCCGCCCGGTGTGGGGTCCCCCGGCTCGGGGCGTGGGGCTCCCCGTCCGGCACCACCCGCCGCACATCCCCGTGCCGCGCTCCCCGTGAGTCCTCATCCGAGCGCCCCCATCCCCGCGAATCCTGTCTGTATCGCAACTTGGACATTGACCCGACTCGAAATTCGAATCAAAGTGGCGTCGGAGCGCGCCGTTCATTGACTTTGGGGGGATCGGCCCTCTACAATAGTCTGCAAGTGCGCGTGGAATCGAGAGTTTGCGCCTCGCCCGGACCTGACCTGAGGCCTGCGAGCATTCCCAGGAGATTCCCATGGCAGAAGTGAAGAGCGATCGCCGCCAGGCCCTCGAGCTCGCCCTGGCTTCCATTGACCGCCAGTTCGGCAAGGGCGCCATCATGCGCCTGGGGCAGGGCGGCGCCCTCGACGAGATCTCGGTGATCCCGACCGGGGCGCTCACGCTCGACCTGGCGCTCGGCATCGGCGGCATCCCGCGCGGCCGCGTCACCGAGATCTACGGCCCGGAGTCCTCCGGCAAGACCACGCTGGCGCTGCACGTCATCGCGGAAGCACAGCGCGCGGGCGGCACCGCCGCCTTCATCGACGCCGAGCACGCGCTCGATCCGATCTACGCCAAGAAGCTCGGGGTCAATACCGACGAGCTGCTGATCTCCCAGCCCGATACCGGCGAGCAGGCGCTGGAGATCGCCGAGACCCTCGTGCGCTCCAACGCGGTGGACGTCATCGTCATCGACTCGGTGGCGGCCCTGGTCCCGCGCGCGGAGCTCGACGGCGACATGGGCGACTCGCTCCCGGGCCTGCAGGCGCGGCTCATGTCGCAGGCGCTCCGCAAGCTCACCGCGGCCATCTCGCGCTCGGGCGGCAGCGTGATCTTTATCAATCAGATACGCGAAAAGATAGGCGTCATGTTCGGATCGCCCGAGACCACGACGGGCGGCCGCGCGCTCAAGTTCTACGCCTCCATCCGGCTCGACATCCGCCGGCAGGACGCGATCAAGAACGGCACCGAGTCCATCGGCGTGCACACCAAGGTCAAGGTGGTGAAGAACAAGCTGTCCCCGCCGTTCCGCGAGGCGGAGTTCGACGTCATCTACGGCGAGGGGATCTCCAAGGAAGGCACCGTGCTCGACGCCGCCGCGGAGAACAGCATCGTCGAGAAGTCCGGTACCTGGTACACCTACGGGAACGAGCGCATCGGGCAGGGCCGAGAGAACGCCAAGCGCTATCTCAAGGAGAATCCCAAGGTCCTGCTCGACATGGAAGCCAAGGTCCGGAGCGCGCTCGGGCTCAAGCCGGCCGCCGCACCCTCGATCCCCGACAAGGTCGAGAAGGCCGAGAAGGCCGGGCGCTAGGAGGGACGGATGGAACTGGACGAGCTCCTCTCCCACGCGGTGAAGCGCCAGGCGTCGGATCTCCACCTTAAAGCCGACGCCCACCCGGTGCTGCGCATTCACGGCCATCTCGAGGTGCAGGACGACCTCCCCGCCATCACGCGCGAGTTCATGCGGCGCACCGCGATGCGGCTGCTGGGCGAGGATCGATACAACGACCTGATGGGGGGGACGGAGAAGGATCTCGGCTATCAAGTCGAGGGGATGGGCCGCTTCCGCGTCAACCTCTTCCTCGCTCAGGGCGAGGTGCGCGGCGTGATGCGGCACATCCCGGGCCGGGTGCCGCTCTTCGAGGAGCTGCACCTGCCCAAGGTGCTCGAGCGCCTCGCCATGGAGCGGCGCGGGCTGCTCCTCGTCACCGGCATCACCGGCTCCGGCAAGTCCACCACCCTCGCCGCCATGATCGACTACATGAATCGCGGCCGGAACGACCACATCATCACCATCGAGGACCCGATCGAGTTCGCCCACAACGATCGTAAGTGCGTGATCAGCCAGCGCGAGATCGGGCACGACTCGACGAACTTCGCCCAGGCCCTCCGCGCCGCCCTCCGCGCAGGATCCCGACATCATCCTCGTCGGTGAGATGCGCGACGCCGAGACCATGGAAGTCGCCCTGCATGCGGCCGAGACCGGGCACCTGGTGCTCTCCACCCTGCACACGCTCAACGCCTCGGAGACCATCAACCGGATCATCTCGACCTTCCCGCCGCACCAGGAGGACCAGATCCGCGGGCAGCTGTCCGCGATCATCCAGGGCATCGTCTCCCAGCGCCTGGTGGTCCGCGCGGACGGCAAGGGCCGCGTCCCCGCCGTCGAGGTCCTGGTGGGCACCGGCCTCATCCGTGAGTGCATCAAGGAGGCGGACAAGACCTCGCAGATCCCGTCGGTGATCGCGGCCGGCCAGGCGCAGTACGGCATGCAGACCTTCGACCAGTCGCTGCTGGGACTCTACCGCGAGGAGCTCATCACCTACGAGGTGGCCCGCGACGCGGCGACCAACCCCGACGACTTCGACCTCAAGGTGAAGGGCATCTTCTCCACCGGCGAGATGACGTGGGAGACGAGCGGGGCGGGGCAACAGTCCCAGCCCGGCACGGGCCCGGCTCCGATGCCCCGGCCGGCGGCGGTGACGCCGGGCCGGCCGTCCACCGGGTCCGGGGGCCCCTTCTCCAAGAAGCCCTGACGGTGGCGGCCCGGCGGGCGCGCCGTCCGCCGGGGCCGCCGCCCGCGCTCGACCTTCGCGGCGCGCGTGTGGCCGCCTTCGATCTCCTCGCGCGCAAGGGCTGGAGCGGGCGCGATCTGCGCGCCCGCCTGGTCCGCCGCGGCGCCTCCCGCGAGATGGCCGCCGAGATCGTGGCCGAGCTCGAGGGCAAGGGCTATGTGGACGACGACGCCTTCGCCCGCTGGTGGGCGGAAGCCCGGGCCCGCGGCCGGCGGGTCGGAAGCCGTCGCCTCACCCAGGAGCTGCGCGCCAAGGGTATCGCCCCCGTGCTCGTGGCCGCCGCCGTCGAGTCGGCCTTCGCCGAGGTCCCGGAGGGCGAGCGTGCCCTCGAGGCGGCCCGGCGCCGGCTCCCCGCCCTGCGCCGGACGCGGCCGGACCGCGCGGCGGCCCGACTGCGCGACTACCTTCTCCGGCGCGGCTACCCTGCGAGCGCGGTCCGCGCCGCGGTGACCGCGGTGCTGGGGCCCCTGCCGGAGTCTGAGGACGTGCCCCCCGACGCCTGATTCCGCCCGGGTATAATGGCGCCATGAAGACCGGCGCCCAGATTCGCCAGAGCTTCCTCGACTACTTCGCGCGGAACGGCCACACCGTGGTCCGCTCCTCGCCGCTAGTGCCGGCTCAGGATCCGACCCTTCTCTTCACCAATGCCGGCATGGTCCAGTTCAAGTCCGTCTTCCTGGGCGAGGAGCGCCGGGACTACGTACGCGCCGCTACCGCCCAGAAGTGCGTGCGCGCGGGTGGCAAGCACAATGACCTCGAGAATGTCGGCCGCACCGCGAGGCATCACACCTTCTTCGAGATGCTGGGCAATTTCTCCTTCGGCGACTACTTCAAGCGGGAGGCCATCGCCTACTGCTGGGAGCTCATGACGGGGGAGTACGGCTTGCCGAAGGACCGGCTCAAGGCCACCGTCTTCACCGAGGACGACGATGCCTTCGCGCTCTGGAAAGAGGTAGCGGGGCTGGCTGACGAGCGCATCCTGCGCTTGGGGGAGAAGGACAACTTCTGGGCCATGGGCGATACCGGCCCCTGCGGCCCCTGCGCGGAGGTGCACTTTCACCAGGGTGATCATCTCCCTTGCGGGGAGGAGCAGGCGGGGCGTACCTGCCTCGGGCCGGCCTGCGAGTGCGACCGGTGGCTCGAGATGTGGAACCTCGTCTTCATGCAGTACAACCGCGACGCGAGCGGCCGGCTCACTCCCTTGCCGCGGCCGTCCATCGACACCGGCATGGGGCTCGAGCGCATCGCGGCCGTGCTCCAGGGGAAGGACTCGAACTACGAGACCGATCTCCTCCGGCCCCTGATCACCCACGTGGAGCGGCTGGCGGGGACGCCCTACCGCGCCGGAGGCGACCTGGAGCAGGACGTCGCCATGCGGGTCATCGCGGATCACGCCCGGGCCGCCACCTTTCTCATCGCCGACGGCGTGACGCCGTCCAATGAGTGGCGCGGCTATGTCCTGCGGCGGATCATGCGGCGGGCCATGCGCCACGGCCGCATGCTAGGCCTCCGCGAGCCATTTCTTTGGGACGTGACCGGCTCGGTGGTGAAGATCCTGGGGGACGCGTATCCGGAGATCCGCGAGCAGCACCCGCGCGTGGTGGAGGCGGTGCGCCAGGAGGAGGAGCGCTTCGCCGAGACCCTCGACATGGGCATGGAGAAGATCCGCGACTATATGTCGGCCCATGGAGGCCAGGGCCGGAAGACCGTCGACGGCAAGTTCCTCTTCACGCTCTACGATACCCACGGCTTCCCCGTCGATCTCGCCCAGGAGGTGTTTCAGGACGCAGGCTGGACGGTGCCCGCCGAGAGCCTGACCGCCTTCGAGGCCGAGATGGAGACGCAGCGCGAGCGCGCTCGAGCGGGGGGCGCCTTCCAGGCCGCCGGCGAGGACGGCTCCGCGACCGTGTATCAGCGGCTGTCCGCCGAGCTGCCGCGCCCGAGCTTCCTCGGCTATACCGACCTCGCCGCGCCCGCGCGCATTCTCGCCATGGTCGACGGCGGGCGCCGGCGGCCGGAGGCGGGGCCGGGTGAGACGGTGGAGATCATTCTCGACCGGACGCCGGCGTATGCCGAGTCCGGCGGCCAGATCGGCGATACCGGCACCGTGGTCGGCCGGGACGGACAGGGCGACATCCTCGACACCTACTACCGCGGCTCACAGCTCATCGTTCACAAGGTGAAGGTGACCCAGGGTCGCCTCCGCGAGAACGAGGAGGTGGCGGTGACGGTGAACCCGCGGCGGCGCCAGGGCCTGCGCCTGCACCACACCGGCACCCATCTGCTCCACGCGGCGCTGCGCCAGGTGCTGGGTGGCCACGTCACCCAGGCCGGCTCGCTGGTGGCGCCCGACCACCTGCGCTTCGACTTCTCGCACCCGGCCGGCATCAAGGATCCGGACCTCGAGCGGGTCGAGTCCCTCGTGAACGAGCAGGTGCAGGCGAACATCGTGGTGTCCCCCGCCGAGATGGACCTCCAGGCCGCTCTCCAGAGCGGCGCCATGGCACTGTTCGGGGAGAAGTACGGTGACCGCGTCCGGGTGATCCGGATCGGCGACTTCTCGACCGAGCTGTGCGGCGGCACCCATCTCGGCGCCACCGGCGAGATCGGGCTCTTCAAGGTGGTGGGCGAGAGCGCGGTGGCCTCCGGCGTGCGGCGCATCGAGGCGGTGACGGGAGAGGCCGCCCTCCGCCACGTGGGCCAGCAGGAGGCGGCGCTCCGCGAGTCGGCGGGGCTGCTCAAGATTCCGCCGCTCGAGCTGCCCCGACGGATCCAGAAGCTCCTCGACGAGCAGAAGCAGCTCGAGAAGCAGCTGGCCCAGCTCGAGGCCCGTGCCGCCCGGAGTCGTGCCGAGGAGCTGGTCGCCTCCGCGAAGCAGGTGGCGGGCGTGCCCGTGCTCGCCGCGCGCCTGGATGGCCTCGACCCCGACGGCCTGCGCTCCGTGGTGGACATCCTGCGCGAGCGGCTGGGCCCGGGCGTCATCTGCGTGGGCAGCGCGGTGGACGGCAAGGTCAACCTGATCGCTGCCGTCTCCAAGGATCTCTCCGGACGCTTCCCCGCGGGCAAGCTCGTGCAGGAGGTGGCCAAGGTGGTGGGCGGCGGGGGCGGTGGGCGGCCGGACCTGGCGCAGGCGGGCGGCAAGGATCCGGAAAAGCTCGATGCCGCGCTTGCGCTGGTGCCGGGCTGGGTGGAGCGGACGGCGCGAAACTGAGGGGTCCGGAGGGCCCATGGCGGACAAGAGCAAGATTCTCGTGGTGGACGACGAGCCCAGCGTGCACGAGATCCTGACGGAGTTCTTCACCTCAAAGGGCTACGAGGTGATCTCTGCCTCCGGCGGGCTCGAGGGGCTGTCCAAGACGGAGAAGCACCGGCCCGACGTGATCCTGCTCGACGTCCGCATGCCCGACCTGGACGGCATCACCGTGCTCCGCCGCATCCGCGAGGTGAATCCCTGGGTGGGTATCCTCATGATGAGCGGGAACACCGACACCGAGGCTGCCAAGGAGACGCTGCAGCTCGGCGCCTTCGACTACATCCTCAAGCCCTTCGACTTCGACTATCTCGATCGCGCCGTCCACAAGATGCTCACGGCGGCGGCGCCGGCCGACGCCGTTCGCGGCCTCGAGTCCTCCGTCACCGCGCCCGAAGCCTCCCAGCACGGGCTCCTCTATGACCTCGCCCTCGAGGTCTTCAGGGTGGCGCGTACCATGACCAGCGAGTCGCGCGCCAGCCTGGGCACCGCGCTCGAGTCCGCCGCCCTCGGCGCCGTGCAGAAAGGGGTGTCGGGGGAGAAGCAGGAAGTGATCCGGTCGCTGAACCACCTCCGCATGCTCCTGCGCTTCGCCCGCGACCTGAACGACATTCCCGATGACGTCCACCGCGATCTGGAGGCGAAGATCGTCAGGGCCCGCCGCTCGATCGGACTCGGCTGAGCGTCCCTCGCCTCACACCGCCTGAAGCAGGAGTCCGGTCAGGTAGCGCGTCTCGGGCACGTTCAGCAGCACCGGATGGTCACGAGCCTGGGTGAGGGGGGCGAGGATGCGGGTGGTGACGCCGGCATCCCCGGCTGCGTCGCGGCAGATGGTCTCGAACAGCTCCGGCGTGACGTGGTGCGAGCACGAGAAGGTCGCCAGCACGCCGCCGGGCTCCAGCAGGCGCAGGCCGCGGATATTGATCTCCTTGTAGCCGCGCGTGGCGGCGTCCACCGCCTCTTTCCGTCGCGTGAAGGGGGGCGGATCCAGCACGACGACCCCGAAGCGCTCACGTCCGGCCTCCAGCTGACGCAGCTCGTCGAAGGCATTGGCCTCGCGCAGCTCCGCGCGCTCGGCCACGCCGTTCGCCTCGAGATTGCGCCGGGCGGCGGCCAGGGCCCCGGTCGAGGACTCGATGAGCACGGCCCGGCTGGCGCCCCCCAGCAGCGCGTGGCAGGCGAAGGCGCCCTGGTAGGCGAAGGCGTCGAGAACGCGGCGGCCGGAGGCGTAGCCCGCCACCAGGGCGTGATTGGCGCGCTGATCGAGGTAGAGCCCAGTCTTGTGGCCGCCGCCCGGTGTCACCACGAGCCGGCAGGGCCCGTCCGTGATCTCGATCTCCTCGGCGGCGCTGGGCGCCGAGGTCAGCCAGCCCCGCTGGGGCTCGAAGCCCTCGATGCGGGCGGCCGTGGCGTCGTCGGCCCGATAGATCGAGCCGTCCGGGAACAGCCGTCCGAGGGCGCCCGCGATCCAGCCGCCCATACGCGACATCCCCAGGGTCTGGCACTGGACCACGCTGACCGGCCCATAGCGGTCCACCACGAGGCCGGGGAGCCCATCCGCCTCGCTCCAGCAGAGTCGATAGCCCTCGCCGGCGAGCCCGGCCGTCTGGCGGAACTGGAGCGCTCCCGCGAGCCGGCGGTGGATGAGCTCGGCGTCGACGAGCTCGTCGCGCCGCGTGAGGAGCCGGCAGGCGATGCCCGTGCGGGGGTTGTAGAGGCCGCGGCCGAGGAGCCGGCCCGTGGAGTCGAGCACGGCCACGGCATCGCCCGGCACCCAGGCCCCGCGAATGTCGGCGATCTCCCCCCGGTAGATCCAGGGGTGCCCCGCCCGGAGCCGGCGGTCGCCGCCGCGCTTGAGAACCAGCTCGCCCGTGACGCTACTTCTTCCGGAGCACCACCACCATGAGGAGCGGGTGGTGGGCGCGACCCAGCTTGAGGCGGGGCTTGAAGCCGTAGAACCACTCGGCCAGCTCAAAACCGCCGGCCAAGTCCACCAGGGAGCGCAGCTCCTGGGGGAAGACCATTCGTGACGCATGACGTTGACGGTAGATGTGCCGCTGGCCGTTCTCTTCGGCCTCGAGCTCCATGTCCTCGTAGAAGACCTGGGTCACGGGATCGAGGTCCTTGAGCGCCTCGAAGGTCGCCCGGACGGTGGCTCCGCCGCGACGACGGGTCCAGGACCATTTCCGCGCCGGGTCCGTCCAGGAGGAGCACATGTAGCGGTCGAAGACGTAGAGCCCGCCTTTCTTGATCGCCCGCGCGGTGCTGCGAAGGTGGGCCAGGATGGCCTCATTGGTGAGGAGGTGGCCCTGGGAATCCTGCATGCAGATGGCGGCATCCACCGGCCGGGGCAGCTGGAACTGCGTCATGTCGCCCACGTGGAGGCCGACGTCGAAGCCCTTCCCGGCCGCCCGCTGGCGGAGGAACTCGATGTTCTCCGGGGAGAGATCGAGCCCGCTCATCCGGTAGCCGCGCTCGGCGAGCCGGATCAGGTGAGGGCCGGTCCCGCAGGCGATATCCAGCACGGTGCGGATGGGTCGCCGGGCATAGGTCCGGAAGGCGTGGACCAGGAAGTCCACCTCCTGCTTCCGGTTCATGTCGAAGGCGATCTCGTAGTAGCGGGGCGCGGAGTACTGGCCCCGCTGCGCCCGCGCGGCGTCGGTCACAGGCCGAGATCCTCGCCGTCTTCCAGCATGAACGAGGGCAGGGCGAAGCACGCGCGATGGAGGGCGGCGTTGTAGTACTTGAACTTGAGGCCGGCCTTCTTCACCCGGTTCTCCTTGAAATGGGCCACCGGATCCAGCTTGTCGGAGCAGAGGGAGAAGCTCCAGAACCCGCTGGGGTAGGTGGGGATATTCGCGGTATACAGACGCACCACGGGGAAGATCTCCCGGAGGTTGCGCTGGATCCCCTTCACCGTCTTCTGGTGGAAGAAGGGCGACTCGGACTGGGTGACGAAGATCCCGCCGGGATTCAGGCAGCGGGCCACGTTCTTGTGGAAGGGCTTCTGGAACAGCACCTCCGCCGGGCCCACCGGATCGGAGGCGTCCACCAGGATGACGTCGAACTTCTCCTTGCAGCCGGCGAGGTAGCGCTCGCCGTCCTCGAAGAGGACCTGGGCGCGGGGGTTCTTGAAGGCGGTGCCGATCGAGGGCAGGTACTTCTGCGAGGTCTGCACCACCATCTCGTCGATCTCCACCATGGTGGCCCGCACGCCCTTGTGCCGCATGACCTCTCGGAGCGTCCCCCCGTCCCCGCCGCCGATGATGAGAACGCGCTTGGGGTTGGGATGCGCGAAGAGGGGCACGTGGGCCAGCATCTCGTGGTAGACGAATTCGTCCTTCTCCGTCACCATGATCGACCCGTACAGGACGAGCATGCGCCCGAACTCGTAGCTGTCGAGCACGTCGATGCGCTGATAGGGGCTCTTGGCGGTGTAGAGGAGCTGCTTGATCTTGATGGTGAGCCCGACCCGGCGCCGGTGCTGCTCGGTGAACCAGAGGTTCCACAGGTCAGTCATCGAGCTCTCGCTGATGCGCTCGGAGGGGCTGGGCATGGGGGATCTCCTTGGTCCGGGCGCGCCGGCCTAGAAGGCGACCAGGCGGGCGAGGGGGAAGCCGTTGAACGTGCTCGCGCTGGCGTTGGTATAGGCGCCCATGCCGGGCACGATCAGGATGTCGCCGATCTCGGCGGGCGGCAGCGCCCGGTCCGTGTACAGCACGTCGAAGGAGTCGCAGGTGGGGCCGGCGATGACGCAGAGCTCGCGGTCGCCGTCACGCTCCGACTGGAGGGCGTACTCGCACTTGTCGAAGACCTTGCCCGAGAAGCTGCCGTAGAGCCCGTCGTCGATGTAGTACCAGGGCACCCCGCCGCGCTTGGACTTGCCGATCACCTGGGTGATGAGCCAGACCGCGTTGGCCACCAGGAACCGGCCCGGCTCGGCGATGACCCGGCACTGGTCGAAATACTTCTCGATGGCCTCCGCGATGGGCTCGCAGAACCGGTCGATCGGCATGACGCTCTCGACATACGAGACCGGGAAGCCTCCGCCGATGTCGAGGGTGTCCAGGATGATCCGCTTGGAGGCGGCCAGGTTGAAGAGCTGCCGGCAGCTCGCCAGGGCGTCCGCGTAGGCGAAGGGATTGGTGCACTGGGAGCCCACGTGAAAGGACAGCCCGCGCGGCCGCAGCTTGGCCCGGCGGGCCACCTGGAGGAGGCGGAGGACGTCGTCGGACTGGGCGCCGAACTTGTAGGAAAGGTCGACCACCGCGTCCTTGGTCGACACCCGGAGCCGGACGAGCACGTTGACGCCGGGCGCGCAGGCCGCCAGCTTGGTGATCTCGGCTTCGTTGTCCACCACGAACCAGCGGAGCCCGGCTCCGTAGGCGAACCGGAGCTCGGAGGGCTTGTTGATCGGCTTGGTGTAGAGCATGTCCTCGGCGCCGGCGCCCGCCCGGCGGGCGAGACGGATTTCCTCGTCGGAGGAGACGTCGAAGCGGCTGCCGGCGGCGCGGAGGAGGCGGAGGACCTCCCGGTGGGGATTGGCCTTGATCGCGTAGTAGATGGCGACGTTGGGGAGGCTCTTCTGGAGCGCCTCGTAGCTCTCACGAAGGACGGAGCGCGAGAGCGCCAGGAGCGGCGTGCCGTGGCGCTCGGCGAGGCGTTTCGCGTGCTCGAAGGTCAGGAGATCGGTGCGCACGACCCGCATGCTACCCGATAACGACGCTCCGGTGCCAGCACTCCGCCGCCTCGCCGGGCTTGCCGCCGCCTGTCAGCCCGCTCCGGGCGTCGGGCGCTACGCCCGAACGGCGCCCACGGAGGCGAAAAAACTCATTTTTTTCTTGCAATGAACTTTTGCTGGCCCTACATTGAAAAACCTCTGGCCGAAATTTTTCGGACAGAGAGAAGTGAACAGAGACGAAAGCCGAGACGCGAGGGGAGGAGATAAGTGCAAGCTCTGGGGCGACACCTGCTGCTCGAGTTGTTCGACTGCGACGCCGAGGCCATCAACAGCCTCGAGACGGTGAAGACGTCGATGGTCGAGGCCGCCAAGCGCGCACAGGCGACCATCGTGGATATTGTCTTTCACGAGTTCAACCCGTTTGGCATCAGCGGCGTCGTCGTCATCGCCGAGTCGCATCTGGCCATCCACACCTGGCCGGAGTACCGCTACGCCGCCGTGGACGTCTTCTCCTGCGGCGATGTGCTCCAGCCCCAGGTGGCCGCCGACTATCTCGTGGAGCAGCTCGGGGCCACGCGGGCGTCCGTGGTGGAGCTCCAGCGCGGCATCTTCATGACGCAGGGAGGTCCCCTGCCGCACAAGCCGGTCGCCGTCAACGGATGACGTTTTCCCCCCAGTACAAGTGGTTCTTCGAGACCACGACGGCGGTGGAAGGCCACCTGCACGCCATCGCCCGCACCATATCCACCCGGCAGACGAAGTTCCAGTTCATGGAGATCCTGGAGACCTTGTCCTACGGCAAGGTGCTCGTCCTCGACGGCCGGATCCAGTCGAGTCAGGCCGACGACTTCATGTACCACGAGCTGCTGGTCCACCCCGGGCTCCTCGCCCATCCCAAGCCGACGCGAGCCATGGTCATCGGCGGCGGTGAGGGCGCGACGGTACGGGAGATACTTCGCCACCGCTCGATCACCGACTGCCTGATGGTGGACATCGACGGCGAGGTGGTGGAGGAGTGCAAGAAGCACCTCCCCGAGATGCACCAGGGATCCCTCGACGACCCCCGCACCCGCGTGCTCAACGAGGACGCCCGCGCGTACTTGGAGAACACCTCCGAGCGCTTCGACCTCATCGTGGTGGACCTCGTGGAGCCCCTCGAAGAAGGGCCGGCCTGCCAGCTCTTCACCAAGGAGTTCTACTCGCTGGTGCGCGACCGCCTCACCGACCAAGGCGTCATGACCATGCAGGCCGGCATGACCAAGATCAACGAGCTGTTCTTCTACGGGGCGGTGAACCGGACGCTCCGGGACGTGTTCCCCGTCGTGGCTCCCTACCAGGGCTTCATCTCCTGCTTCGGAACGCCGTGGGGCTTCATCCTCGCCAGCAAGCGCACCGATCCCCGCCGGCAGAGCGCCGAAGAGATCAACCGGCTCCTCGCGGCCCGGCTGGATCCCGACGAGCTCGGCTACTGGGACGGGGCGGCCCATCTGCACTCGTTCAATCTCCCGAAGTTCCTCAGCCAGGCCGTCGAGCGGAACGACCGCGTCATCACCGACGCCAACCCGCTGATCGTCACCTAGCCGTCGGCTGCGTCTGGGCCGTTCCCCCTCGCTGATCCTGGCTTCCGCTTCACCCCGCCGGCAGGAGCTGCTCGCGGGCCTGGGCATTCCGTTCACCGTCCGCCCCAGCGAGATCCCGGAGCCATTGCCCTCCGGCCCGCCGGCCGACGCCGTCATGGAGCTGGCCCGCGCGAAGGCGCGCGCCGTCGCCCAGCGCGTGTCGGCGGACGCCGCCGGGGAGTCCGCGGGCCGGACGGTGGTCCTCGGCGCGGACACCGAGGTCTTCCTGGACGACGAGGCCCTAGGCAAGCCGACCGACGCCAGCGATGCCGGCCGCATGCTGCGCGCGCTTCGCGGCCGGGCGCACGAGGTGATCACCGGCCTGGCCCTGGTCGAGGTCGGCGGCGCGTGGGAGGAGGTGGCCTCCGTCACCACCCGCGTCCGGATGGCCGAGTACAGCGACGCGACCATCGCGGCCTATGTGGCGACGGGGGAGCCGTTCGACAAGGCGGGCGGCTACGCGGTGCAGGGCGAGGGTGGCCGGCTCGTGGCCGAGGTGGAGGGCTGCTACACCAACGTGGTCGGTCTGCCCGTGGAGACAACGCGACGGCTACTGACCGCCTGGGGGCTGCTGGGCGCCTAGCCGGCGGCGTCAGCGGGGCCTGCCCGCGATGGCCTGCCGGAGGGGCTCCAGGAAGAGCAAACGCTCCAGATTCCATGGCAGCTTGACCACCACCGGCAGCTTCGCCCGGGCGAGGGCCAGCTCGATGCCGGCCTCCAGCGCCGCCTCCGTCACGAGCCCGTCGGGGACCAGCACCCCGCGGACCCCTTCCACGCGGAGCGCGAGGTCTCCCTCCTCGCCCGCCGCCGCCGGACCCAGTCCCGCCGCCAGCTCGCCCGGTGACGCCGTCTTCACCTGCTGCATCGCCCGGAGCAGCGCCCGGGCGACGGGGACCAGCTCACGCTCCCCGAGCCGGCCATTGCCGGCCACGAACACCGCGGCGTGGACGCCCGACGCCTTGATCCAGCGCTCGGCCCCCCCCGGCTGGCGCAGGTCGGCGAGCACGGCGGCCCGGCCTTCCTGCACCAGGCGACTCGCCCAGGGGTCGGCGAGGACGGCGGCGTCCACCTCGCCCGCCGCGAGCGCACGGGCCAGCGGCCGCTCCCCGAGGCTCACCGTGGTGACACCCGCCGGCGAGAGCCCCGCCGCGGCGAGCATGCCGGTCAGGGCCTCGGCCTCCGGCGTGCCCGGCGCCGGGATGCCGACGGTCTTGCCCGCCAGCGCGGTCATCCCGACGATCTCCCCGCGCCGGGCCTCCGGCACGAGCAGCGCCACCGGCGGCGCCGTCGTCAGCCCGAACACGAGCCGGGGCGGGACGCCGTGCACATGCCCCAGCCGCAGGGCGGCGTCGAGGGTGATGGCGGCCAGATCCACGCGGCCGGCGGCCAGTGCCTCGGCGGCTTCCGCGGGGCTCCGGAACGTCTTCAGGCGCGCCGCGACCTTCTCCGACGCGAAGTGGCCCGCGGACTCGGCCAGGTGCACGGGCAGATACTCCGCCGAGGTCCCCGGGCCCGTCACGCCGATGGTGAGCGTGGCCTGGAGCAGCAGGGCGACCCCGAGCATGCGCCTGCGCCTCAGGCGCCCGCCGCCTCGAGGACGAGGCGCGCGATGCGGTCGGCGGCGTCGGGTACCGCCAGGGCGCGGGCCCGCTCACCCATGCGGGCCAGCTCGGCGCGGTCCGCGAGAAGCCGCGTCACGGCCTCCAGCAGCCGCTCGGGCGTGAGCGAGATCTGCGGCAGGAGCACGGCACCTCCCGCCGCCTCGACGAGGCGTGCGTTCGCCGTCTGCTCGTCCCCGCTGGTGCCCGGCAGCGGCACGTAGAGCGCGGCGCGCCCGAGCTGACAGCACTCGTTCACCGTGCCCGCCCCGCTTCGGCCGACCACCAGGTCGGCCGCCGCGAAGATGTCCCGGAGCTCGGCGCCGATATAGGGCCGGAGCGCGTAGCGGCGCCCGAGCGCGGCGGGAAGCCGCGCCGCGGCGGCCTCGAGCCAGGCGCGGTCCCCCGTCGTCGCGTGATCGCCGCACTGATGGACGAGCTGGGTGCGCTCGAGCAGCGGCGCCAGCACGGCCCCCAGGGTGCGGTTGAGCTTGTGCGAGCCCTGGGACCCGCCGGTGAAGTAGACGACGGGCTGGGCCGGCTCGAACCCCAGGAGCCGGCAGCCGGCCTCCCGCGAGCCGCCGGCCAGCTCCGGCCGCAGCGGGTTGCCGGTGATCACCGTGCGCTCGGCGGCGATATCGCCGCCGGTGAGCGGAAAGGTGAGCGCCACGCGGCGGGCGAAGCGGGCGGCCACGCGGTTGGCGAGCCCGGGCACGGCCGTCTGCTCGTGGACGACCACGGGGATGCGGAGCATGCGCGCGGCCAGCGCCGGCGGGAGGGCGACGAAGCCCCCGGTGGCGAAGAGGAGGCGGGGCTTGAGCCGTCGCAGGAGGCGCCAGGACTGGGCGAAGCCCGCGGGGACGCGCAGGCTCAGATCGGGCACGTTCTGCCAGTCCCAGTAGCGGCGGAGCTTGCCCGTCGGGATGGCGTGAAAGGCCAGCCCGGCCTCGGGAGCGCGCCGGGCCTCCACGCCGCGACGGCTGCCGATCCAGTGCACCTCCACCCCGCGCCGCACCAGCGCCGCCGCCACCGCGAGGCCCGCGCTCGTGTGCCCACCCGTGCCGCCGCCCGCGATGACGATGCGCATGCTCCTGGCATCATACGGCGGGGCCGCGCGCATTGCCGCGCTCATGTCGGACGCGCGCGGTCCGTCCGCGCGCGCCGTCAGCGCCGCTCGAGAGCCAGCTCGATCAGGCGCGCGATGAGGGCAGGGTAGGGCAACCCGGTGGCCTCCCAGAGGCGGGGGTAGGCGCTGGTGGCGGTGAAGCCCGGGATGGTGTTGATCTCGTTGACGAGCACGCGCTCGTCGCCCTCGATGAAGAAGTCCACCCGCGCCATGCCGGCGCAGTCGATGGCCTGGAAGGCGCGGACGGCGAGCTCGCGCACGCGCGCGGTGGTCTCCGGCGACAGCGGCGCCGGGATCTGAAAGGTGGTCTGCCCCTCGGCGTACTTGGTCTCGTAGTCGTACCACTCGCCCGCGAAGCGCACCTCGCCGGGGAGCGAGGCCTCGGGCGCGTCATTGCCCAGCACCGCCACCTCCACCTCCCGCGCCACCACCGCGCGCTCGACGAGCAGCCGGCGATCGTGGAGCGCGGCCTGATCGAGCGCGGCCGGCAACGCCTCCGGCGCCTTGACCTTGCTGATGCCCACGCTCGAGCCGAGATTGGCGGGCTTCACGAAGCAGGGGAAGCCGATGCGGCGGGCGACCTCGGCCCGCACCGTCTCCGGACGCTGCTCCCAGTCGTGGCGGGCCACCGCCAGGTAGTCGACCACCGGCAGCCCGTGGGCCCGGAACATGTCCTTCATGGCCACCTTGTCCATGCCGATGGCGGAGCCGAGCACCCGCGCGCCCACGTAGGGGATGTCCGCCAGCTCGAGCAGGCCCTGGATGGTGCCATCCTCGCCGCGGGGGCCGTGGAGCATGACGATCACCGCGTCCAGCTCCTGGCGGAGGCGCGGCGGCAGGCTCTCGGAGGTCTCGGCGCGGGCAAGCGAGGCGCCCCCTGCCGCGCTCGAGGCCCGCGCGGCGAGCCCGCGCTTGACGTCGGACTCCGCCCCGCCTTCAGTGAGCGCGTGCTGGGAGGCCGCCTCGGTGAGCGCGCGCATGGGATCACCACCTACGAGCCAGCGCCCCTCGCGGGTGATCCCGATCGGGACCACGTCGAACCGGGCACCGTCCATGGCCGCCATCACCGAGGCCGCGCTGGCCAGCGACACCTCGTGCTCGCCGGAACGCCCGCCGAACACCACGCCCACCCGGAGCTTGGTCCCCGATCGCTCGCGCGCCATAGGCTTCCGTTGTATCAGACCGCCACCGGGCGGCGCGACAAGTCAGTTGAGCCGCGGGCGCGCCTCATCACGCCGGCTTGGTCCCGGCACGCGCCCGGCGCTGCTCACGCCACTGGAGGAGGCGGGCCGCGAGGTCCTTCTCCTGCCCGCGCTCGGTGGGGCGGTAGTACGTCCGGCCCCGCAGCGCCGCCGGCAGATGCTCCTGATCTACCTGCGCGTCGGGCGCGTCGTGCGCGTACTGATAGCCCTTGCCATAGCCCAGGCCGGCCATGAGCCCGGTGGGGGCATTGCGCAGGTGCAGCGGCACCGGCTCGGCGGGCAGCTCGCGGATGTCGTCGCGCACCGCGTTCCACGCCGCGTAGACGGCGTTGGACTTCGGCGCCAGCGCGAGATAGCAGGCGGCCTGGGCCAGCGCCAGCTCGCCCTCAGGCGTGCCCAGGAAGTGATAGGCCTCCTTGGCGTCGAGGGTGACCCGTAGCGCGCCGGGGTCGGCGTTGCCCACGTCCTCGGAGGCGAAGCGGACGAGCCGGCGCGCGACGTAGAGCGGATCCTCGCCCGCGTCGAGCATGCGGCCCAGCCAGTAGAGCGCCCCGTCCGGATCCGAGTCACGCAGCGACTTGTGCAGGGCGGAGATGAGGTTGTAGTGCTCCTCGCCGGCCTTGTCGTAGAGGAGGGCCTTCTTCTGCACCGCCTCGCGGATGGCGCCCGCGGTGAGGCGGCGCTCGGTGCCCGGGCGCGCCGCCTCGAGCTCGACCGCCAGCTCCAGAATATTGAGCGCGTTCCGCGCGTCGCCGCCCGCCATCACGGTGAGGAGCCGGAGCGCATCCGGCTCCGCCGTCACGTCCGAGCCTCCGAGCCCCCGCTCCCCATCCGCCAGCGCGCGCTCGAGTATGCCGACCAGATCGGCCTCGGCCAGGGGCTGGAGCACGTACACGCGGCAGCGTGAGAGCAGCGCGGCATTGACCTCGAAGGACGGGTTCTCGGTGGTCGCCCCCACCAGCACGATGTCGCCCTTCTCGACATAGGGCAGGAAGGCGTCCTGCTGCGCCTTGTTGAAGCGGTGGATCTCGTCCACGAACAGGATGGTGCGCCGCCCGCGCCGGGCGCGGTCGGCCTCGGCCTCCGCCATCACCTGCCGGATCTCCTTCACGCCGGCGAGCACGGCCGAGAAGGTCACGAAGCGCGCCCCCACCACCTGGGCCATGAGCAGCGCCAGCGTGGTCTTGCCGGTGCCCGGCGGGCCCCAGAGGATCATGGAATGGAGCCGGCCCGCCTCGAGCGATTGGCGCAACACCTTGCCTGGCCCGATGAGATGGCCCTGGCCCACCACCTCGTCCAGCGTGCGGGGCCGCATCCGGTCGGCAAGCGGCCCCGGCGAGGCGTGAGACGCAGACGCGGGAGCCGGCTGGTCGAAGAGATCCACGAGCTTACTCGACGGGGTTTCGCTTGGCGGTGGGGAGACCGATCCGGATGAAGGCGTGCTTCTCGGCGGCATGGCAGGCGGTGCAGGCGGCGCGCATCGCCTCGATGCGCTGCTTGAAGAGCGCGGGGTCCTTCTTCTTGATGGCCTCCACGACCTGGGGCAGCGGGCCCTTGAGGAAGAGGTTCTCGGCATTGGCCTTCCGGCTGGGACTGCGCTCGAGCCCGAGCCGGAGCGCGCTCTCGAGCGTCATGGCCATGTGCGCCGCGTAGTCCCAGTTGCCTTCCACGCCGCCGAAGTACATCTCGCCGTAGCGATACGAGACCTCGGCCATCGCGGTCTCGAAGCCGCGGAGCTGGCGCTGGATGGCCGGGATGCGCGCATCGGCCTTCAGCGCGACGAGCCACCCGGGCCCCTCGCTCGGGCCGTGGCCGTGCACGTGCTGCGCGAGCGCGACGCTCCACCCGGCGCCGAAGCCCGCCGCGGCGAGCACCGCGCCGGCCAGGACGCCGCCGAGCCCCCATCCTCTCGAGATCCGAAATCCGCGCATGGCTCCTCCCCGGAGTTCCTTCGTGGCGCTGCGGTGCCCAGGCTGGGGACAGTCTCGCCCCTCCCGGACGATCAGGCAACCGGAAGGGACGGGCCGGCGGGGCTCAGGCCAGCGCGGCAGGCAGGTCGAGCAGCGAGGCGATCACCGCGGTGGCGCTCACACCGCGGCGGGCCAGCTCGTCGTGGTCGGGGCGATAGGCGATGAAGGGAACCCCGCCGGCCTGCGCGGCGGCCCCGTCCACCCAGGAATCGCCGACCACCACCACGTGCTCCGCCTCGGGCCAGCGCGCGCGGATGACGCGGAGCCCGTCCGGATCGGGCTTGAGCGCGCGCACGTCGTCGCGCGTCACCACGAGGTCGAGGTGCGGGGCCAGCCCGAAGCGGGTGAGGACATAGTCCGCCACCACGCGGTCATTGTTGGTCCACACCGCGGTGGCGAAGCCGAGGTCCTTCATGGCGCGGACGGCTTCCATGGCGTGGGGGACCAGCTCGGCCAGCTCCATGGCGCGCCGCTCGTGGGCCACCGGGATCGCGAGCACCTCGGTCTCGATGTGGGGCGCCTCGCGCCGCACCACCGCCAGCAGCTCGGCACCCGACCATCGCAGCTCGCGCGTGGGCAGCGACACGCCGCGCGCGCGGATCAGGTGCTCCATCTCGCGCCCCACTGCTCTGAGATCCAGCGGCGAGTTGACGAGGGTGTGGTCGAGGTCGAAGACGCAGACCGGCAGGCTCACCCGCCCAGGTTATCAGATGGTCCGCGGCGACCCTTCGGGAACCGCCCTTGAGCGGCGCGCGTTCCGTGTGGGACAATGCCCGCGATGAACCGTGGTCGACTGCTTGCCCTGAGCTTTATCGGCGCGCTCCTCGGCGCCGGATTCTTCGCCGGCCCCGCGGCGGCGCACCTCCCCCGGTTCGCCCCGGTCGTGGACGTCGTGCCCGAGCCCGCGGCGGCGCCCGATCGCACCCCCGCCCTGCTGGACCTGGCCTGGACGGCCGCGCCCACCCCGGCCGGCGTCCCCTGGTACCTGGTGGTCGCGCTGTCCGGCCTCGCCGCGGTCGGCGCCCGCCGGCCCCGCCGGAACCTTGCGCTGGCTCTGGTGCTCCTCCTCGCGATCTTCGCCTTCGAGAATGGCCTCCATTCCGTCCATCACCTGAACGATCAGGATCGCGGCGAGAGCTGCGCGGTGGCTTCGGCCTCCCAGCACGTCGCCGGGACCGAGGTGGAGGGCGGGTTCACCGCCGACGCGCCCGCGCCGGCCGAGCCCATCAGGGTCGTCTCCGTCCGCGTCATCCGCTCCGCCCGCTCGCTCGGCCCGCACGAGGGTCGCGCTCCCCCCATCGCTCCCGCCTAGCCGTTTCCGGATCCGCGCCGCTCGCGCTTCGGTAGTTCCGGCGGCGCCCTGTGTTTCCGTTCCGGCACCAGGAGGGAATCGTCCGTTTCATGGCCGCTCGTATTCCATTCACGCGACTGGGCCCGTTCGCGGCGTCGTGCGCGCTCCATGTGGTCCTCGTGGGGCTCGCCGCCGCGGTGGTACCCGGCTGGGTGACGCCGCTGCCGCCCGTGCTCGAGGCCCAGCTCATCGAGCCCGAGCCGGTGCCGGTCACGCCCGCGCCGCCGGCGGCGCGTCCGGCACGCCCGGCACAGCCCGCGCCGACCACGCCGCCACGGCTTGTCGAGGCTCCGAAGCCGCGGGTCGAGGAGCCGCCGGCCATGGAGCCGCCAAGCCTCCCGGCGCCCGCACCGTCGGTGGCGCCCCTGTCACCGCCGTCCGCCCCACGCGAGACCCTGCCATTCGCGGTGGCCGCCAGCGAGCCGGCGGCCGCGCCCGCCGAGCTTCCGGCGGCGGTGGGACGCCCCGCGACGCCCGCGGCCGCGCCCGTTCCGCCGCCCGTGGTGGCGAAGGCGACGCCCGACGAGGGCATCACGCGTATGGCGACGCCCACCGGCGGCTATCAGGTTCGGCCGTCCTATCCGTCCACGGCGCGCCGGCTCGGCGTCGAGGGCACCACCTTGCTGCGAGTGTATGTCGCCGCCGACGGGCGGGTCACTGACGTGCAGGTGGACCAGTCCGCGGGCCACCCCGACCTCGATCGCGCGGCCGCCGAGGCGGTGCGCCGCTGGAAATTCGAGCCCGGGCGTCGCGGCAGCGAACCCGTGGGCATGTGGGTGCGCCTGCCCGTCCAGTTCGTCCTCAAGTGAGCCTCCCGAGTGAAAGAGACTCCCCGATGATCCTGGTCGCCCTCCTCGTGGCCCTCATCCTGGCGGCGCCGGCCGGGGCCCAGCCGGCACCGCCCACCACGCCGCCCACGCTGCCGCCGGTGCGCGTGGAGGACACGCGCGTGCCCGATGAGCGCACCGCCACCCCGGAGCAGGCTCGGGAGGAGATCGAGCGTACGCCGGGCGGGGTCGGCATCGTCACGCAGGAGCAGATCGAGGAGACCCGGGCGGCGAATCTCAAGGACGCGCTGGAGTGGGTGCCGGGCGTGATGGTCCGGCCGCGCTTCGGCGCCGCCGACGAGAGCCAGCTCTCCATCCGGGGCTCGGGCCTCCGGAACAACTTCCACCTCCGCGGCGTCAATGTCCTCATCGACGGCTTTCCCTATGGTAATGCCGACGGCTTCAGCGACTTCGAGTCACTCGAGCTCCTGACCACCAAGCGCATCGAGGTCTTCAAGGGCGCCAACGCGCTGCGCTTCGGCGGCAATACCCTGGGCGGCGCCATCAACCTGGTGACCAAGACCGGCGCCGACGCGGGCCTCGTCGAGTCGCGGCTGGAAGGCGGCTCCTTCGGGTTCTTCAAGGGCTACCTGGGCACCGGGCAGGTCTACGGGCCGTTCGACCTCTACGTCGGCCTCAGCGACACCGAGCTGGAAGGCTATCGCGACCACTCGGAGCAGGTGCGGCGCCGCATCTACTCCACCTTCGGCTACCGCTTCTCCGGCGGCACCACCGTGCGCTTCGACTTCGGGTTCGTGCGGAGCGAGGAGAACCTGCCCGGGGCGCTCACCCGTGAGGAGTTCGACGACGACCCGAAGCGGGCCGATCCCGCCAACGTGGCCACGCGGGCGGCGCGCGACTACAACTACACGCGCGGCGCCTTCACGGTGCGGACCCCGCTCACGGAGGATCAGACGCTGGAATGGGCCACCCAGCTCAACTACCAGGACATGGACCACCCGCTGTCCTTCGCGATCATCGACAACACCACCTATGCCTGGAGCACCGAGCTCCGCTGGATTCTCGCCGCGCCGCTCTTCAGCCACGGCAACCGGCTCACGGTGGGCCTCCAGTACGCGGGCACCCAGCAGATCGACGTGAACTTCGCCAACGTCCTGGGCAACCGGGGCGCGAAGACCAAGAATCAGATCAACGAGGCCACCAATCTCGGCCTCTACGTCGAGGAGCAGCACGACCTCACGCCCGGCTTCACCGTGGTGCTCGGCGGACGCGGCCAGTACGCGATCCGCGCCGTGCGCGACCGCTTCACGATGCGGGACGGGGCCGGCGACCGCGACGGCAACGACTCCGACGCGGTGGACTTCTTCTCGGTGTCGCCCAAGGTGGGGTTCGTCTGGCGCCCGGCGAAGACCGTGCAGGTGTACGGCAACGCCAGTCACGCCTATGAGCCGCCGCTGCTCCTGGAGCTGACCGCGCCCGGCCAGGTTCAGGGCAATCTCAGCCAGCTTTCGGCCCAGAAGTCCTGGCAGTTCGAGCTGGGCACCCGCGGCACCGCGGGTAAGCGGGTGGGCTGGGACATCTCCGTTTACGACATCGAGCTCTGGGACGAGATCCAGAACGTCAATGTCCAGCCCTTCCCCTTCGCGCCCTTCACCATCCCACGGTTCCGCAATATCGACCGCTCCCGCCACACCGGGGTGGAGGCGGGGGCCGATCTGCTGCTCGTCGAGGACATCGCCCGTCGCATCGGGCTGGGCGCTACCGGCGACTCGCTCACCGCGCGGGCGTCCTACACCTGGTCGCGCTTCGTCTTCGTCGACGACCCGAACTTCGGGAACAACGACCTGCCGGGCGCCCCGCGCCACTTCGTGATCGCGGAGCTGCGCTACCAGCACGCCTCCGGCTTCTGGTTCGCGCCGGGCGTGGAGGTGGTGCCCCACGGCTACTTCGTCAACAGCGAGAACAATGCCCGCACCGAGGCCTACACCCTCTTCAACGTCCGGATGGGCTACGACTACAAGCCCTGGAACCTCGGCGTCTTCCTCGAGGGCCGCAACCTGACCAACGCGTCCTATATCTCATCGGTCCAGGTCGATGCCTCGAACCGCCGCTTCTTCGAGCCGGGTGACGGCCGCGCGATCTATGGCGGCGTCCAGTGGAGGTGGAAGTGATGGGGATCGCACGCGCGCTGCCCGCCGTCCTGCTGCTCCTGCCCGCCCTGGCGGACGCCGCCGAGATCCACTTCGGCCCCCGCAGCGAGCTGACGCATCCGGGCAAGGGGCACGAGGTGCACGCCTCGGCGCCCGCGCTGGCGGTGACGCGGGACGGGACGCCGCTCGTGACCTGGGCGACCGAGGAGGGGCATGACAAGCACGTCTACGTCGCCCGGCCGGGTGAGGCGGCGGCGAAGCCGGTGCGGGTGAATCCAGCCGGGATGGGCGTGGAGTCGCTGCACCACTCCCCGCTGCTGGCGGTCGGCCCCGGCGGCGAGATCTATCTCTCCTGGTCCTCCGATCGGCCCAAGCCCGACGGCGTGCTCTTCGCCTCGGACCTGCGCCTCTCCCGCTCGCTCGACGGCGGGCGAACGTGGGAGGGCCATCTCCGCGTCAACGAGGACCGCCCCATCTCGCACTCGTTCGAGGGTATGGCGGTGACCGCGGACGGCACCGTGGTCATGGCCTGGATCGACAGCCGCGAGGGCTCCGAGCAGCCCGCCACCTGGGTGGCACGGGTGCTGGATCGGGGCACCCGCCCGGAGCCCTCGGCCAAGCTCGACGGCGCCACCTGTGTCTGCTGTCGCGTGGACGTCCGCGGCGGTCCCGGGGACATGGTGGCGGTGCTGTGGCGCAAGGTCTTCTCCGGCGACATCCGTGACATGGTGCTCGGGCTCTCGCGAGACGGCGGCAAGTCCTTCGCGGCGCCCGCGCGCGTGGCCGACGACGGCTGGAAGATCACCGCCTGCCCGCATCGCGGGGGCCAGGTGGCGCTCGACGGCCAGGGCAAGGTCTACGCGGCCTGGTACACCGAGGGCAAGCAGGGCGTGCCCACCATGCTCCTCGCCACGTCGACGGACGGGCGCCGCTTCGGGGCCCCCATCCGGATCAATCCATCCACCGTGACCATCCCCGATCAGGTCCGGCTCGCCGTGAACGCGGCCGGCCAGGCGGTGGTGGTGTGGGAGGATGCCACCGCCGTGCGCCGCCGCATCCTGCTCCGCGCCAGTTTCGACGGCGGTCGGACGCTGGGTCCGGTGCAGACGCTCTCGAAAGCGGTGAAGGCCTACTCGCCCGACGTGGTGGTGACGCCCGGGGGCGGCTTCGTCGTGGCCTGGCACGAGGAGCAATTCCCGTCGCTCAAGACCGTGGTCCAGCCCCTGCGGGTGTCCCCTTGATCTAGGTCGCCGTCTGCTCGAGCCGGATCAGGAGATCCCGCAGCAGCTCGAGGCCGCCGTGGTCGAGGGTGCGGTCCGACACGATGAGCTCGACGTCGGGCGGCAGGGTCTTGCGGATCCGGGCGGCCCCTTGCTCGGAGCAGAGGACGACGCGGGTCTGCTCGAGCATGCGGTCCAGGGACCAGGGATCGTCGGCGGACGCGAGCACGGGCGTGATGTCCGAGAGGCCGGCGGACTGGAGCGAGCGGAGGAGGTTCTGGCTGCCGGTGGCGGTCGTGCAGACCAGCCCCACCGTGGCCCCCGGGGGCAGCTCGGTGAGCCGTAGCAGGGTCGAGATATTGGCCTTGGACAGGAGCGCGACCACGGGCGGGCCCTCGGCGGGGACGGCCGCCTTGACCTCGTGGATGTGAAAGAAGGTCGTGACCACCACGCGATAGCCGCTCAGGAAGCCGGGCTCCTGGGCCATGCGCGCGGGGAGCTCCTCGACCAGCACGCGGTCCACCGAAACGGGCAGGGCGGTCTCGAGCTCCTCGCGGTAGCGCGTGAGCTCCTCCCAGTTGCACTCCACGAGCAGGGCGCGGACCCGGGCGGGTCGGGGACGCATGCCGGCATACGGAGCGCGCGCGGCCACCGTCACGAGCAGCTCCTCGTGGGTGAAGCCGAGCCGCCGCGCGCGCTCGAGCGTCTCCTCCACGAGCACTTCCAGGCTTCGCGCCGCGCGTCCCTCGCGCGTGGGCGGGCGCTCCACCACGAAAGTGCCGCGCCCCTGCTGGCTCTCGAGATAGCCGTCCCTGAGGAGATCCGCCAGCGCGCGCGCGGCGGTGTTGCGGTTGATCCGCAGGAAGCCCGCGAGCTGCCGCACCGTGGGCAGCTGCACGCCCGGCTTGAGATGCCCGGCCTCGATCAGATGCCGGATCTGCGTCGTGAGCTGTACGTGCACCGGCACGCTGCTCTGCCGGTTCACCTGCAGCCCCGACGGCGGGACTATCGTCGATGACTCGCGGGCCACTGGGCTCGGTGTCTAGGCCGTGATGCGCGTGGCCTGACTCGCCGGAGTCGGAGCGGGTCCCGCGAGCCACCGGCCGGTGCGAATCAGCGCGAGCCCGAGGGTGACGCGGAATCCAGGGCGCCCGGTGTCAACGGCCTGGAGCAGGAGATAGGTGGCGGCCCGAGCCCGCGCCTCCGCGAGCTTTTCGTGGGCCAGATATTCTTCGATATGCACGTTCATGATGACGGAGCCTCCATTGGATTAATGTCCTAGGCCACTATGACATTATTGACCCCTTGCGTCAAGACACTTTTAAGCCCGTGGAACTTTTCGGGGAGGGTATGGTCTAACCGTGCGTGGTGAGAGTCCTTCTGAGCCCAGGGAGCTGCTGGACCGGCTACGGGCGGGCCAGACCCGAGCCTTCGAGGAGCTCGTGACAACCTATCAGCATCGAGTGTTCGGGGTCGCGGTGCGTATGCTCGGCAGCCCGGCCGAGGCCGAGGAAGTGGCCCAGGAAACCTTTCTCCGGGCGCATGGGGCGCTGGCCGAGTTTCGCGGGGACGCCAAGCTCTCGACCTGGCTCTATGCGATCACCTCGCGCCTCTGCCTCAATCGTCTCGCTTCCGGCGAGGGTCGGATGTCGCGCGCCCGCGCCCAGGGGCTGGACCGACTTCCCGCCGCTGAGGGAGGCGAGCCGGGGGCCGATCTCGAGCGGAGCGAGCGCGAGGCAGCGCTTCACCGCGCCATCGCCGAGCTGCCCGAGGAGCGGCGCATCGTGGTGGTCCTGCGCGACCTCGAGGGTCTCGCCTACGACGAGATCGCCGCGGCCCTGTCGCTGGAGCTGGGCACGGTGCGCTCCAGGCTGCACCGGGCGCGGCTCGACCTCAAGGAGAAGCTGGAGCGCTTCCTGTGATGAGCTGCGCGGACAACCGACTGCTCCACTCCGCGCTCCTGGACGGCGAGCTCTCGGCGGCCGAGCGCGCCCAGGTGGAGGCGCATCTGGCCACGTGCGCCGACTGCACGGCGGAGCTGGCCGCGCTGGCGCGGACGCTCGGGATGCTCCACGCGCTGCCGGCGGCCCGCGCGCCGCTCGGCTTCGTGGACCGCGTGCTCGAGGCGGCGCGGCCCTTGCCCTGGCATCGTCGCCTGGGGCGACGGCTCTTTCAGCCGCTGCGCGTGAAGCTCCCGCTGGAGGCGGCCGCGGTGGTGCTGGTGGCGCTCGGGGCCGTGTACGTCTTCCAGAACACCCCGGAGCTCCAGCACGCGGCACGTCAGGAGCAGCCGGCGTCGGCGCCGGTGCCCGTCGCGCCGCCGGCCACGCCGGCCCCGGCGACTGGACCGGCGGTATCCGGGACACCCGCGCCGTCGGCCAGCGCCCCCGCGGAGCCTTCCCAGCCGGCCACGAAAGCGGACCAGGTCGAGGCAGGTCGAGAAGAAGGAGCGCGAGAGCGCCTTGTCCGAGGAGGCCCAGAAGAAGCAGGCGGCAACGCTGGAACGGCGCTCGGATTCTTCCGATGCCTCCCCCGGCGCCAATCTCATGAAGGACGCCGCGCCCGCGCCATCTCCGGTGGTCGCTCCGCCCCCGTCCGTCAGTCCGCCGCCGATCGCCGCCGCGCCGCCCGCCGCCGCGCCGCCCTCGGAGGGGGCAGCCGCCGTCGCGCCGCCGGCGGCGCCGGCGCCCGAGGCACGCGACAAGAGGGCGGCCCGGTCCCGCCCCCAGGCCCCCCGAGAAGTCGAAGGCGTCCGGCCCGAGGCAAAGTCGGGAGAGCTGTCGGCCCGCGCCCCCCAGATGCCGGCCCGTCTCTTCGTGGCGCCGGACGCCTCGGGCCGCTTGACGGTGGGCGACCGCGCCGCGGCGGAACGCGCGCTTGCCGAGCTCGGCGGGCGGCTGGGTGTCGCCCAGGCCTTTCGCCGGGAAGAGGCGGACGGGGCGCTGATCGAGTGGATGGTGCCGCGCGAGGTCTATCCCGAGTTCGTCCGCGGCCTCGCCGGCATCGGCCGCTGGACGGCCGATCGTGAGCCGGCCACCCTGCCTCCCCGCGTCCGCCTCCAGATCCGCGTCGGGAGCTGACCGGGAACTTTCGCCGGCCCGCCCGGTCTAACGGGGCAGACACACTCGAGCCCAGTCGAACCGGGAGGACGAAACCCATGAAGCGCAAGCTGGCGGCTCTCGCCCTGATCTATCTCTTCGCCACCGCGCAGGTCGCGGCGGCGGCCTCGATCCCCATCACGCGCGAGACGCAGAAGGACGTGATGGTGACGATCTACAACGGCAATCTCGGCCTCGTGAAGGACCTGCGCGAGATCCGGCTGCCCGCCGGCCTCCACGAGGTGCAGTTCATGGAGGTGGCGGCGCAGATCGATCCCACCACCGTGCATCTGCGCTCCCTCACCGATCCCGCCGGTCTCCGCATCCTCGAGCAGAACTACGAGTACGACCTCATCTCGAGCCAGAAGCTCCTCGAGAAGTACGTCGGCCGCAAGGTGCGGCTGTACGGCCACGACGGCACGTATCACGAGGCCACCCTGCTGTCGACCAATGGGCCGGTCTACGACATCAACGGCCAGATCCACCTCGGCCACAACGGCCGCGTGGTGCTGCCGGCCCTTCCCGACAACCTCGTGTCCCAGCCCACGCTGAAGTGGCTGCTGCGCAACCAGCTGGATCGGCCGCAGCGCGTGGAGGCCTCCTATCTCACCGGCGGCATCACCTGGCGGGCGGACTACGTGATGGTGATCAATGCCGGTGACAACAAGACCGACCTCACCGGCTGGGTCACGGTGGACAACAAGAGCGGGGCGACCTTCGGCAACGCCGCGCTCAAGCTGGTGGCGGGCGACGTCAACCGCGCCCGCGATGCCCGCCGCGAGGGCCGGATGATGGACATTGCGGCGAAGGCCGCGTCCCCGGCGTCGGCGACCCAGGAATTCGCGGCGGAGGGCCTCTTCGAATATCACCTCTACACCCTCGACGGCCGGACCACCATCAAGGACAACCAGACCAAGCAGCTCACGCTGATGTCCTCCGCGGACGTGCCGGTGAAGAAGGAGCTCATCTATTACGGCGCGCAGGAGTACTACCGGAACGCCTACGGCATGCCGGTGTCGAACCAGAAGGTCGCCGCCTACCTCGAGATCCAGAACACCAAGGAGAACCGGCTCGGGCGGCCGCTGCCCAAGGGGAAGGTGCGCGTCTACAAGGCGGACAGCGCCGGCAGCCAGCAGTTCATCGGCGAGGACTGGATCGACCACACCGCCAAGGACGAGAAGGTGAAGATCAAGCTCGGCAATGCGTTCGACGTGGTGGCCGAGCGCATCCAGAAGGACTGGCGGAAGATCGGGGGGAACCTCTACGAGGTGGAGTGGGAGATCTCCCTGCGCAACCACAAGACCGAGGCCCAGACCGTCACCGTGATCGAGCCCGTGCCCGGCGACTGGCAGGTGCTCTCCTCCACGCATGTCTGGGAGAAGGTCGAGGCCCACACCCTCAAGTACGAGATCGCGGTGCCGAAGGAAGGCGCGGCCAAGCTCACCTACCGCGTCCGGCTGAAGTTCTGAGGATGAAGCCCCCGGGAGCCCGTGGTACCGTGAAAGAGCATGACGCGATCGCGGTCAGGCCTTCTCGCTCGCCTCCTCGCGTGCGCGGCCTGGGGGACGCTCCTCGCCGGAGCGCCGGGGCCGGCTGCGGCTCTGGACGAAGCCGGCCGTCTATGGTTGGTCGGTGAGCGGGCCTTCGAGGACAAGCTCCACCCCGTCAGCCGCGTCGCCCTCGAGCGCCTCATCCAGCGCTACCCCGCCGACAGCAGGATTCCCGAAGCGACCTTGCTGCTCGGCAAGGTCCAGCTGGCCGAAGGCGCGTACGAGCCGGCGCTGGCCGCCTTCCGTCAGGCCCAGACGCGGACGCCGCCGCCTGGCAAGCCCGAGGAGGCCCGCTTCTGGGAGGCGGAGACGCTCTTCCGCATGGGCCGCTATGACGCCGCCCGCGCCGTCTACGAAGCGCTCATCGCCACCAACGCCGCTTCGCCGTTCGCGCCGGACGCGCTGTACGGTCTCGCCTGGAGCCATCTGGAGCTCAAGCGCCGCGAGCCCGCCATCGCCGCGTTTCGCCAGCTGCTCGGCGCGTTTCCCGAGCACGTCACCGCGCCGTCGGCGACCTATCACCTCGCGCGGGCCCTCGTGGAGGGGAAGCGCCACGACGAGGCCATCGCGCTGCTGCGGCCCTTCCCCGAGCGCTACCGCGACTCCAAGCTGGTGCCGGACGCGCGCTACCTCCTCGGGGTGGCGAGCCTGGGCGCGGGGCATGCGAGCGACGGCCTCGCCGAGATGCGCGCCTTCGTCAGCGCCTATCCGGGCCATGAGCTCGCCAACCAGGCGCGGCGCACCATCGTGGACCGTCTGGTGAAGGAAGGCCGCAAGGACGACCTCGCGCAGGAGTACAAGACGCTGATGGCCCAGTCACCGCGCACCGCCGAGGGCGTGTACGACGCCGGCTTCATCGCCTCGCGCCTGGGCCGGCCGCGCGACGCCGAGTCCGCGTGGGCCATCCTCCGCAAGGACTTCCCCGACCATCCGCTCGCCGTGCGAGCCTCCCTCGATCTCGCCCAGAGCGCCTTCGGACGGGGGAATTTCAAGGACGCGGCCGCGCTGGCGCGGGGCGCCGTGAAGAGCGACGACGAGGCGGTGCGCGCCCAGGCCCAGCTCCTCCTCGGGGAGAGCGAGCTGAAGCTGAAGCGGCCGGGCCCCGCGCACCAGGCCTTCCTGGCCGCCGCCGAGGCGGCCGGTACCCTGGATCCCGCCGTGCGCTTCCGCGCCCTGGCCGGCAGCGGGCTCGCGCTGGAAGAGCAAGGGAAGCTCGCGGACTCCGTCCGCTACTACGACCAGGTCGCCGCCGATGCGCCCGACAAGGAGCTCCGCGCCTGGGCGAAGGCGCGGCGGACCGCGGTGGCGGCCCAGCTCAAACCCGTGGCCACCAAGCCCGCGCCCAAGCCGGCCAAGCCCGGCGAGCCCAAGAGCGGCAAGCCGTGAGCCGCCCCCGCGCGGGCATCCTGGGACTCGTCGCCGCGCTCGTGCTAGCCGCGCGCCTCGCGGGAGCCCAGGCGCCGTCGGCCCCGGCCGCGCCCACGGCGCCACCGGCCGTGCCGCCCGCCGTGCAAGGGGACGCCGCCGCGACCGTCCCGCGCCCCTCGCTGCCGCCGCCCGACCTCGTCGGGACGTTGCGACTGGTGGCTCCGCCGCTCGACAAGCCGGCGGTCCCGCTGCCCACCATCGAGCTGCCGGCCTCGCCCCAGCCCTTCCCGATGCTGGCGCCGCCGGCGGTGGTGAGCGATCTCGGGCTGCGCCCGTCCGCGCCCATGGCGCCCCCGCGCGCGCTGGCGTGCAATCCGCTGGGTAGCGTGTTCGGCGTGGCCTCCGAGCAGCTCGAGTGCGGGCGCGCCAGGTACCAGCGCGCCGAGCTCGAGCCGGCGCTGGCGGAATTCCAGGCGGTGCTGCAGAAGGGGGGCGATCGCGACCTGGTCCGCGAGGCGCGCTACTGGACGGCGGAGAGCCTGCTCCGGCTCGGGCGCCGCGCCGACGTGGCGAGCCACTTCGAGATCGTCGCCAAGGAAGATCCCGGGAGCGACATCGGCCTGTACTCGCGACACGCGCTGGCGTGGGTGCTCCTCGAACGCGGCGAGTCCGCGCGGGCGCTCGAGACCTTCCAGAGCTTTCTCCGCGGCCGCGTGGTCCCGGAGCTGGTGCCCATCGCGCGGCACGGGCGCGCGCTGTCCCTCCATGCGCTCCAGCGCTATCCGGAGGCGCAGGCCGAGTGGACGGCGCTGCTCAACGGGAGCCTCCCGCGGCCGCTCGCCGCCGAGGCCTCGTTCTGGCTGGGCGACACGCTGGGTCGTCTGGGCGATCCCGCGGGCGCGGCGCAGCGGCTGCAGGTCTTCACCGCCGCCGGCCCGCAGATCCTCATCGAGAGCGGTCTCATGCGGCTCGGGTGGTGGCGCCGCGAGGCGGGTCAGCCGCTGGAGGCGGTGAAGACGTATCGTGGCCTGCTGGCCGCCTATCCCCGCACCGGCGAGGCGCCGTGGGTGCGGGCGGGCCTGGTGCGCGCTCTCCTCGACCTCGACGACTATGCGGCGGCGCGCGAGGAGGCGCAGCGGCTCCAGGCCTCGGACAAGACGGGCGCGCTGGCTCTTCCCACCCTCCTGCTCCTGTCGCGCTACGTGGTGGACAAGAATCGCCCCGAAGAGGCGCAGCGTCTGCACACCGAGCTGCTCGGCATGGAGCTCGGCGCCAGCACGCGCGCCTACGTGCTGGTGCTGAACGGTGAGTCGCTACGGCAGTCGGGTCAGGCGACCGAGGCGCGCGATCGCTTCGACGCTGTCCGCCAGGCCGGTGCGCCCGCCGTCTTCGGGGGCTATGCCGGCGTGCGTCTCGCCCAGATCGACCTCGAGGCGCGGGAGCTGGCCCAGGCCCGTGTCACCGCGGAGAACCTGCTCGCCGGGACGCTGCCGCCCGCGCAGCACGCGGCCGCGCTGCTCATCGCGGGGGAGGCCTCCTACGGCCTGCGGGAATACGACCGCGCGGCGTCCTTCTACACCCGCTACCTCGCCGAGCTGCCGCAGTCCCCGTCGAGCCCGCTGGTGCGGCTGGCGCTGGGCTGGGCGGAGCTGCGCCGCGGGCGGTTCGCCGCCGCGCGCCAGGAGTGGGAGCGCTTCATCCGCGAGGTTCCGGATGATCCACGCCTGCCCGCCGTGCTGCTCCTCTCCGCCGAGATGGCGGCGCAGGCAGGGGACGAGCCGGGGGCGCGGGTGCTGCTCGACCGCCTCCTCGCCCGCTATCCCGACAGCGAGCAGGCCCAGGCCGCCACCCTGAACCGTGCCGTGCTGGCCATGCGGGCGAGCCGGGAGGCGGATGCCCTCCGCGACCTCGACGCGCTCACCCAACGGGCGCCGACCTCGCCGTTCATCGGCCGGATCCGCCTCACGCGGGGCGCCGCCCTGCTCCGGGGCGAACGCGTGCCCGACGCGGAGACGGAGTTCCGGAGCGCGCTGCTGGAGGGGGAGGAGGCGGCGCGGTTGGGACTCGGCGTGGTGGCCTTCACGCGCGGGCAGTGGGGTGAGGCCACGCGAGAGTGGTTGGCCGTTCGCGATGCCAGGGCCGGTCCCACCGCCACCGCGGCCGAATACGGACTGGCCGCGGTCGCCTTCAACCAGGGCCAGCTGGACGAGTTCCGGCGCCTCGCCGCGCCGCTCCTCGCGGGCCCGCCCGATCCCGCCACCACGCCGGGCCTGCTGCAGGGCATGGCCTATCTGGCCGCGGCGGACAAGAAGTGGACGGAGGCGCGAACGCTCACCCTGCGCATCGCCGACGAGTTCGGCAAGAGTGGGGCGGCGCCGGCCGCGCTGGCGACGCTCGGCTCCGCGGCGGCGCGGAGCGGGGAATGGCCGGTCGCCCGCGAGGCCTACCAGCTTCTCGCCACGCGCTATGCCGGGCAGAACATCGGCGCGGAGGCCCGGCTGGACCACGCGGAAGCGCTGCTGCGCACCGGTGCCGCGCCCGAAGCCCGTCAGCGGCTCGAGGCCTTCGTCAATCGAGAGACGGGCGATCCGCGGCTTCCGCGCGCGCTGCTCCTCCTCGCGCAGAGCTACGAGACCGGCGGCGAGAAGGACAAGGCAATGGACATCTACGCGCGCCTGCGGCGGGACTATCCGACCGCCGCGGGTACGGAGCGCGCGGCCTTCAGCCAGGGCCGCCTGCTCCTCACGGAAGGGAAGTGGGAGGAGGCCCGCCCGCTGCTGCAGCGAGCGCTCGACGACGCCGACCCGACCATGGCCGCCGAGGCCGCGTTCCGGCTGGGCGAGGGCCATCGTGCCGCCGGCCAGCACGCCGACGCCGCGCAGGCGTACTTGACGGCCGCCTATCTGGCACCGGAGTCAAGCTGGGGCCAGCGCGCGCTGCTGGGCGCGGGGAAATCCTTCGCCGCGCTCAAGCAGAGTGACGCCGCGGTCATCGTGTACCGGAAGCTGGCCACCGCGAAGGGTGCGGAGCCCGAGCTGGCGGACGCGGCTCGCAAGGAGCTCAGGGCGCTCGGCACGAACTGACCCGCCCCGCTCTGGTATCATCGGAGCCCGATGCGAGGCTACGGCGGGCGAATCCTCTTCGTGGACGCGGGCACCGGCGCGACGCGGGTCGAGCCGGTGCGGGAAGAGCAGGCGCGGGCGCTTCTCGGCGGCAACGGCTTCGCCGCCCGCCTCCTCGTCGATCACGCCCCGGCCGGGGTCGATCCTTACGACGCGGCGAATCCCGTGGTCTTCGCGGTGGGTCCGGTCACCGACACCAGCGTGCCCGGCAACAGCCGGGCCTGCGTCGCCGCGAAATCGCCGCTCACCGGGCTCTTCTTCGACTCCACCTTCGGGGGCCGATTCCCCGCGACTCTGAAGCGCACAGGCTTCGACGCGGTGGTGATCACCGGCCGCGCGAAGGAGCCCGTCTATGTCCGCGTGACCGAGGACGGCGCGACGCTCCAGCCCGCGCGTGACCTGTGGGGCCGTACCACGCGCGACACCGTCCACGCCGTGCAGGACGTCGAGGGCGCGACCTCGGACGTGATGGCCATCGGCCCCGCGGGGGAGAAGCGCGTCCGCTACGCGGCCCTGGCCACCTACTGGAAGAATCGCGAGGGCGTGGCGGGCCGCGGGGGCATCGGCGCGGTGCTGGGCGCCAAGAACGTGAAGGCGGTGTCGGTGGCGGGGGCGCGCAAGACCGAGCTGGCCGACGCGGCGGCGCTCAAGGCCCTCATCGAGGAGCGGCGCGAGCCGATGACCACGGGGACCAAGGCGTTGTCCCTCTACGGCACGTCGTTCCTCGTCAAGCCCATCAATACGCTGGGGGCGCTCGGCGCCTACAACCTGCGCCAGGAGACGTTCGCCGACGCGCTTGCCATTTCCGGCGAGGAAATGCACGCGCGGTATCACGACCGGGACACCACCTGCCTCAAGTGCCCGGTGGCCTGCGGCAAGCAGTACGAGATCCGCGACGGGGAGCTGGCCGGGCTCAAGGCCAAGATGCCCGAGTACGAGACCATCTTCGCGTTCGGCTCCATGCTCGGCAACGCGCATGCGGGCTCGCTCACCCGCGCCAACGACCTCTGCGACCTCCTCGGGCTGGACACCATCACCATGGGCGTGACGCTGGCCTTTCTCGCCGAAGCGCTGGAGCGCGGCTGGGTGAGCGCGGAGGAGGTCGGCGTGCCGTTCGGCTGGGGCGACTGGCGCGGGATGCTACGGCTGATCGAGCAGACGGCCGCGCGCGAGGGCTTCGGCGACCGGCTGGCCGAGGGCTCGTGGCGCCTGGCGGAGTCCCTCCATCCCGAGGCGACCCGGAGCGTCTACGCGGTCAAGCGGCTCGAGCTGCCCGCCCACTCCGCGCGCGCGCTCAAGGGCCTGTCCATCGGCTACGCCACCGCCACGCGCGGCGGCAGCCATCACGACACGCGCCCGACACCGCAATACGCCCCCGGCTTCGACCGGCGCGGCACCGAGGGCAAACCCGAGTTCGCGGTGCGGAGCCAGCACTTCACCGCCGTGGGCGATTCGCTGGTCATCTGCCGCTTCACCTCGGAGCGGGGCTACGGCCTCTACGTGGAGGAGCCGTATGCGCGGATGGTGCGCGCCATCACCGGGTGGGACGTCACGGTGGAGGAGCTGGAGCGGGTGGGGGAGCGCGTGATCAATCTCGAGCGATCCTTCAACGTGCGGGAGGGCGTGCGCCGCGCCGCCGACGTGCTGCCGTGGCGCGTGATGCACGAGCCCATCCCCGAGGGGCCGTCGGCCGGCATGTACTGCCCGCCGGCGGAGCTGTCGGCCATGCTGGACCACTACTATTCTCTGCGCGGCTGGGACGCCGACGGCGTGCCGACGCCCGAGCGCCTGATCTCGCTCGGGCTCTGAGCCCTGCCCCTTCGGGCGCCCGACCCGAAGCGCCTCAACGCTCCTCCGCTAACTTATTGATTCGGCGGCACTCTTCCCGTGGCATGCCTCATGCCTACCGTTGGGGCCGGGGAGGGCAAGTCATGGACTTTCAGACGGTGCTGACTCACGGGCTCACGTATCTGGCCGCGCTGGCCCTGCCGCTGTGGCTCCTCGGCGAGCAAGTGCTGGCCTGGTGGACGCTCCGCAAGCCCAAGATCGAGAAGGCCGAGCCGAAGACGCATCTCGAGGTGGTCGAGGACGCGGCGAAAGGGGTACGGGCGAAAGCGGTACGAAGGGCAGCCTAGTTCGGTCCGCCGACCCGCGGCGGGGGCCACCCTTTCCCGGGCTTGATCTCGTGCCTATACTTCTTGCATGCCCCTCGCATCGCCCGGCGCCATCGCCGGCTTCCCTCCCTTCGGCTTCCATCCCGTCATCGAGGCATGGTTCCGGGCTCGGTTCGATGAGCCCACTCCGGTACAAGCGCAAGCCTGGCCGCTGATCGCGGCCGGCCGTGATGTCCTCCTCACGGCCCCCACCGGCTCCGGCAAGACTCTCGCCGCTTTCCTCGCCTGTCTCGACCGGCTCTTCCGCCGCGCCGTCGAGGGGCGGCTCGAGGCCCGTACCGACATCCTCTATATCTCCCCGCTGAAGGCCCTCTCCAATGACGTGCGGCGGAATCTGGACGAGCCCCTCGCGGAGCTGGCCGTGGCTGCCGCCGCGGCGGGGCTGCCCACGCCGGAGATCCGCACCGCGCTCCGCACCGGCGACACCTCCGCGCACGAGCGGCGCCAGGCGGGCCGCCGGCCGCCGCACATCATGGTGACCACCCCTGAGTCGCTCTTCATTCTCCTCACTGCGGAATCGAGCCGGCGCTGGCTCGCGGACGTGCGCACCGTCATCGTGGACGAGATCCACGCGGTGGCGGGGGACAAGCGCGGCGCGCACCTGGCGCTCTCCCTCGAGCGGCTGGAGGCCCTGGTCGCGGAGGCGAGCGGGGGCCAGGGCCGACTCCAGCGCATCGGGCTCTCCGCGACGGTCCGGCCGGTGGAGACCGCGGCGCGGCTCCTCGTCGGCGCGGCGCGGCCGCTGCCGGAGATCGTGGACGTGGGCCAGCGCCGCGACATGGATCTCGCCATCGAGGTGCTGCGCGACGAGCTGGGCGCGGTCTGCACCAACGAGCAGTGGGAGGAGATCTACGATCGCGTGGCGGAGCTCGCCCGCGCCCACCGGTCCACTCTGGTCTTCGTGAACACGCGGCGGCTCGTCGAGCGCGTGACCCGGCACCTGGCCGAGCGCCTGGGGGCGGAGCGCGTGGCCGCGCATCACAGCAGCCTCAGCCGGGTGCGGCGCTTCGAGGCGGAGCAGCGGCTCAAGTCGGGCGAGCTGAGCCTGGTCGTCGCCACCGCCTCGCTCGAGCTGGGCATCGACGTGGGCACGGTGGACCTCACCTGTCTGCTGGGCTCGCCGCGCTCCATCGCCACTGCGCTCCAGCGGGTGGGACGCTCGGGTCACGCCCTCCGCGCCACTCCCAAGGGCCGGCTCTTCCCGCTCACCCGCGACCAGCTCGTCGAGTGCGCGGCGCTCTCGCGCGCGGCCCGGCGGGCGGAGATCGACCACCTCGCTCTGCGGCGGGCCCCGCTCGACGTCCTCGCCCAGCAGCTGGTCGCCATCTGCGCGGAGGGGGAGCAGGAGGAGGACGCGCTCTTCGCCTTGGTCCGGCGCGCGGCGTCGTATGCCGAGCTCGATCGACGCGACTTCGACGCGGTGGTGGACATGCTGGCGGAGGGCGTGGCCACGCGGCGGGGGCGGGTGGGCGCGCGGCTTCACCGCGACGCGGTGGGGCGGCGGCTGCGGGGCCGACGCGGCGCGCGGCTGGCCGCGATCACCTCGGGCGGCGCCATTCCCGACACCGCGAACTACCAGGTGGTGCTGGAGCCCGACGAGACGCCCATCGGCACGCTGGACGAGGACTTCGCCATCGAGTCCATGGCGGGGGACGTCATCCTCCTGGGCAATAGCTCCTGGCGCATCCGCCGGGTCGAGAGCGGCAAGGTCCGGGTGGAGGACGCCGGCGGCGCGCCGTCCACGGTACCGTTCTGGCTCGGGGAGGGGCCCGCGCGCACGCGGGAGCTGTCTGCCGAGGTGGCGGCGGTGCGCGAGGCGGTGGCCGCGCGCCTCGACGATGTCGGAGGCCGCGGTGCGCTGGCTCACCGAGGAGACGGCGCTCGACCCGCGGGGCGCCCTCCTCGTGCGGGACTATGTCGCGGCGGCGCGCGCGGCGCTGGGCGCGGTGCCCACCCAGTCCACGGTGATCGCGGAGCGCTTCTTCGACGAGGCGGGCGGCATGCAGCTCGTCATCCACGCGCCCTTCGGGGGCCGCATCAACCGCGCCTGGGGCATGGCGCTGCGCAAGCGCCTCTGCCAGAGCTTCAACTTCGAGCTGCAGGCGGCGGCCACCGATGACGGCGTGCTGCTCTCGCTCGGGCCGCAGCACAGCTTCCCGCTGGAGACGGTGTTCGAGATGCTCCATCCGCGCGGGCTGGAGGAGCTCCTCATCCAGGCCGCGCTCCAGGCGCCCATGTTCATGACGCGCTGGCGCTGGAACGCGAGCCGCGCGCTGGCGCTGCTCCGCTGGCAGGGCGGCAAGCGCGTGCCGCCCTTCATCCAGCGCATGCGCGCCGAGGACCTGCTGGTGGCCGTGTTCCCGGCCCAGCTCGCCTGCCAGGACAATGCCGAGGCCGGACCCATCGAGATCCCGGACCATCCACTGGTGGGCGAGACCCTGCGCGACTGCCTCGGCGAGGCCATGGACGTGGACGGGCTGCGGGCCTGCCTCGAGGCGATCCACGCGGGGCGCATCCGGCGGGTGACCCGCGACACGCCGGAACCGTCCGTCTTCGCCCACGAGATCCTCAATGCCAATCCCTATGCCTTCCTCGACGACGCCCCCCTCGAGGAGCGGCGCGCCCGTGCGGTCACCCTCCGACGCGGGCTGCCCGCCGCGGTGGCCGACGACTACGGCCGCCTTGATCCCGCCGCCATCGCCGCGGTGGTGGAGGAGGCGCGGCCCGATCTCCGCTCCGCCGACGAGCTCCACGATCTCCTGCTGGAGCTGGGCGCGCTGCCCGAGATGGAAGCCGCGGCCTGGACCGGCTATCTCGAGGAGCTGATCGCCGCCCGGCGCGCGACCCGTCTCCGCGGCGCCGGCCGCGTCTTCTGGGTGGCGGCGGAGCGGCGCTCTCTCGCCGCCACCGCCTGGCCCGCCTTCCGCTTCGAGCCGGACGTGGCCGAGCCCCCCGCTCGTCGCGCCGCCGCCTGGTCCGATCGCGAAGGCGCGCTGGTCGAGCTGGTGCGCGCCCGCCTTGCGCTGGTCGGCCCGACCACGGCCCTGGCCCTGGCCGAGGACCTCGCGCTTTCCCCCGGCGAGGTGGACGCGGCGCTGGCGGCGGTGGAAGCGGAGGGCGGTGTCCTCCGCGGTCGCTTCACGCCGGGGGCGGCAGAACGGGAGGCCGTGGAGTGGTGCGATCGGCGGCTCCTCGCGCGCATCCATCGCCGGACGCTGGACGGGCTGCGCCGCCTCATCGAGCCCGTGTCCGCCGCGGCGCTGATTCGCTTCCTGCTCTCCTGGCAGCACGTGCGCCCAGGGACGCAGCAGCATGGGCGGGACGGGCTCCTGCGCGTGATCGAGCGGCTCGAGGGCTTCGAGGCCGCCGCGGGCGCGTGGGAACGCGAGCTGCTGCCCGCACGCGTGGCTCGCTATGATCCCGGCGCGCTGGACGAGCTGTGCCTGGCGGGCGAGGCGGTCTGGGGCCGGCTCGACGTGCATCCCAGCTCGCGGCACGCGGGGCGCCGGCTCTCGGCCACGGTGCCGGTGGCACTGTTCCTGCGCCGCGACCTGCCGTGGCTGCTCGCGACGCGCGAGGGCGCCCCCGCCAGCGAGCCCTCCGGCCCCGCGCAGGATGTGCTCGCGTACCTGCGCCGCGCCGGCGCCTCCTTCGTGGAGGACATCGCCGCGGGCGTGCGCCGGATGCGCCTCGAGGTGGAGGAGGCCCTCTGCGAGCTGGTGACGGCGGGACTCGTCACTGGCGATGGCTTCGCCGGCCTCCGCGGGCTGATGCAGACGGAGAAGCGGCGCCGCCAGCGCCCCGGCCGCGCGCGGCCCCTGGCGCGGCTGGGCACCGGGCGCTGGGCACTGCTGGCCCCCGCCGCGGCGCCGGCGGAAGAGGACGTGACCGAGGCCAAGGCGCGTCTCTACGTGCGCCGCTATGGCGTGGTGTTCCGCGACCTCCTGCCGCGCGAGCCCGGCGCGCCGGCCTGGCGCGATCTCCTGCGCGTCTACCGCCGGCTCGAGATGCGCGGGGAGCTGCGCGGCGGCCGAATCGTGGGCGGCTTCGTGGGGGAGCAGTTCGCCGCGCCCGAGGCCCTGGAGGCGCTGCGCGCCATTCGCCGGGAGCCGGCCGACGGGCAAGTGGTGCGCGTGTCGGCCTGCGACCCGCTGAACCTGGTCGGCATCCTCACGCCGGGCCCGCGCGTGCCCGCGATGCTCGGGCACTACGTCTCCTATCGCGATGGCGTGCCGCTCACGGAAGCGTCCCCCAACGCGACCCTCGATGCGTCCGGGCGCCACGCCGACCGTGGCCCGGGTCGCGCCGCCGCTCGCCGCTCGCGCTGACCCTCGGCTCTGCCCTCATGCCCCCACTGATCGAGTGCCACGCCCACGTGCTGCCCGATACGGCGCTGGCGCGCTTCCCCGACGCGGGCTCGCCGCGCTACGTGACGGCGGAGCGCCGGGTGCTGAGCCGGATGCTGGAGGCGCAGGACGCCCAGGGCATCACCCACGCGCTGGTGTCGGATTCGTTCTTCGACGCGCAGTATCTTCGATCGGTACGACATCGTGAGTGACGGCGATCTCCGCGAGGCGGCCCGAAAGCTCGACGGGCACAAGTCGGGCACAATCCACCCTGGTGTTGTAGAATCCCCCTCCGTAAACGCGTGAAGTTGCTGCGACAGGCGGGTAGCTCAGTTGGGAGAGCGCGGCCCTTACAAGGCTGAGGTCGGGAGTTCAATCCTCCCCCCGCCTACCAAACAAGATAGGGGTTTAGTGAGCACTCCCAGCTCCGCTCCTGGGGTGGGTGCCGAAATAGTGCCACTTGAGAACGTCCTCCCATCGTCGGGACAGAGTTCGAACGCGAGGAATTCATGGGCTGATGGCGTCAGCGCTTCAGGGCGGCCACGCCGTAGGGAGACATGAACATGGAAACTTAACCCTTAGTTCCCTAGGCCTGTCTGCCACTTGACGGTACTGCTTTGCCCAGCTAGCATTACGACTCTCCTCGAGTATCGCTTTGACGTCGGCCCTGGGGAGCGCCGCCTATGCTCTCGGTCCCAACGCGAACATGAAGCGACGGCCGTTCTTCTGGGGGCTGATCCTGGGCACCCTCGGCACGCGGCTCGCCATCGGCCGCCGCCTCGAGCTGGCAGAGGTTTCCGACATGACGCCCTTCACCGTCGACGCCCTCGTCGCCGCTGTGGCTCTCGGGGCAGCGGTCCTATTCGTGGTCGCATGGCTACTCGCGTTCCGAAGAACCCCGCGCCGCTCGACCGAGTCCCCGCCTAGTCCGGGTCCCTCCCTGGATCCTTCGCTGAAGGCCGACCTCGACGAGGCGCGTCGCCAGCTGGCGGCGCGCAGCGCGCAGCTGACCTTCACGAAGGAGCTCCTGCTGAAGCGCACTGAGGACATGGACCGCCTCGCGGCCGAGCAAACCGCCATGGCCTCCCGCCTCGACGAAGCCCAGGCCGCCGCGGACCGCTGGCGCGGTGAGTATGAGCAGGTCGCCACCGAGCTCCGGGCCGAGCGCGCCCGGTTCGCGGCCGAGCAGACGCGATTGTCCGGCGAGCTGATGCGCGGCACGCTGGACGCAAGCCAGCGCGCGCACGAAATGCTCGACTCGATGCGCGAGCTGCTGCGGCGCACCGAGGAGACCAACGCGCTCCGTGTCGAGTTGGTGGGACTCCGCGCAGAGCTGGAGCGTGCCCGCTCGGCCGCGCCTGCCCTGCCCGCACCTCCAGAGCTGATCGACCTCTCGCGCGCCGAGGCGAAGGCGCTCGTGCTGGAGCCGGAGGCGGTAGACGTGGAAAGCGCCCTTCGCCAGGCGGCCCTGGACGCGACCGAGCGTCTGCAGCGCAAGCTCAGCGATTTCCTGGTCGCGGCCGAGCCGGGCCTTCCCCTCGTGCGCGCCGACCGGACCCGCCTCGCGCAGATTCTGGCCGCCCTTGTCCAATGCGGGGGCCCCGCCAAGACGGTGCTGTCAGCCCGCCGGGCCGGCGAGTTCGTCGCGCTCGGCGTCGCCCACCCCGACCTCACCGTCGCGGACGGCGCGCGCCTCTTCGATCCGCTCGCTGCCAACGGCGAGGACGGCGCCACAGGCGTCCGGCTCGCCCTCGCGCGAGCGCTGGCGACGCTGAGCGGCGGCGAGCTGACGGTGACGGCGGGCGAGGTGACCGGCACCGTCTTCACGCTAACGCTGCCCGCGGCCACGCGAGGCGATTGGCTGGCCCGGCCGCGAGTGCGTCCGCTTACCGACGCCTGACGGGGAGACGCGTGGATTGGGTCGCCCAGACGCTCCGACAGTATCCGGAGATCGCCATCCTCGCCGCGCTCGGGATCGGGTTGGGCGTGGGGCCGCTGAAGTTGGGGAAGTTCAGTCTCGGGAATGTGACCGCGGTGCTGCTGGCGGGAGTACTCATCGGGCAGCTCGACATCGCGATCTCGCCGAGCGTGAAATCGGTGTTCTTCCTGATGTTCCTCTTCGCGACGGGCTACGACGTGGGACCGCAGTTTGTTCGCGGACTGAAGCGCGACGGCCTGCCCCAGGTGCTCTTCGCCTGCGTCCTGTGCGTCGCCGTGCTCCTGTCCACCTACGTCGCCGCCAGCCTGGCCGGGTACCATGCGGGCCTCGCGGCCGGACTTCTCTCCGGTGCCGCCACCAGCTCGGGGGTGCTCGGGGTGGCGACCGACACCATCAACGGGCTCGGTCTCCCGTCGGACCGCGCGAAAGCGTGGACCGACGCCATGCCCGTCGCCTACGCAGTCACCTACCTCTTCGGGACGGCCGGTTCGGCGTGGTTCCTGGCGTTCATCGGGCCCAGGCTCCTCGGCGTCGATCTCGTCCAGGAGTGCAAGGACTACGAGCGAGGGCTGGGCGGACCGAAGGCCCAGGCGGGTGGGCTCGGCACCGACGCCAAGGTGGCGTTCCGCGCGTGCACGATCGCGTCGGATTCGAAGTTCGTGGGCCAGCGCTTCGCGGACCTCGAGGAGAGCCTCGCGGAGCCCGGGATCCCCGCCTTCGTCGACGCCGTCCGGCGGGACGGCCATATCGTGACCCCCGATCCCGACGGGCCGATACAGGGCGGCGACGTGCTGGCGATCGTGGCCGCGCGCGAGGCGTTCCTCAGGAGGGAGGCAGACCTCGGCGCCGAGGTGGACGACCGCGAGCTGCTCGCCTCCCCGCTCGAGATCGTGGATATCGTCATCACGAACAAGACCGTGGCCGGGAAGACCCTTCAGCAGATCGATGCGACGCATGACCACCAGGGTCCCGGCGTGGTTCTCCGCAAGCTGATACGTCAGGGGCATGAGATGCCCTTCACGCTCGGGACCACGGTGGACCGCGGCGACGTGCTGCAGGTCATCGGCGCCGCGCGTGACGTCGAGCGGGCGATCGAGGTGCTGGGCTATGCCGATCGGTTCGGCGGGAGGACCGGCGCGGTATTCATGGGGCTGGGCATCCTGGCAGGCATCGTGGTCGGGGCGTTCAGCATTCTGATCAGCGGCGTGCCCCTTAGCCTCACGACCAGCGCCGCGGCCTTCGTCGCCGGTCTGCTGGGCGGCTATCTCCGAGCCGTCAATCGCACCTTGGGCCGAATCCCCGAGTCCACCCTGTGGGCGTTCAACAACATGGGGCTCACGATCTTCATCGCGGTGGTGGGGATCAGCACGGGCCCCGGATTCCTCAACGGCCTGAAAGAGGCCGGCATGAGCCTGTTCTTGTGGGGCATGTTCGTGACGGTGATGCCCTTGATCGTGGCGATCCTCGCGGGGAAGTACGTGTTCAAGTTCCATCCCGGCGTACTGCTCGGCGCCTGCGCGGGCGCGCGCACCAACACCGCGGCGCTGGGGGCCGTCCAGGACGTGGCGCAGAGCAACGTCCCCGCGCTCGGCTACACGATCACCTACGCGGTCGGCAACATACTCCTGATCTTCTGGGGTGTGGTGATCGTGCTCATGCTGAGGTGAGCGTGTGGAATCGGCGATGTTCGCCGACGCCTTCGAGACCGGCGAAATCACGAAACCTTCGACTACCCGACCGACCTGAAGAAGTAGCGGGGTCACTTCTCCTCTCCCTCCGCAATTCTGTTTTTGCTGAAGCTGCGAATTTTCTTGAATGACTCTGGCGCTCGCCGAAAAGCGTGAGTATGGTCATCAGTAGGAGTGACGCTGATGATCCGACGTGGACTCACGATGATCCGCTGGCTCGCAGTTGGCACCATGGCTGCCACCGCCTACTTCCTCGCCGGCTGAAACATTCGCGGTTCTCCTCGGCAGGCGATCATCGCGCCTGCGCCTCGAGGAATGCCGCCAACATGACGGCCCGCCCCAACCCCCACGGGAGTGAGAAGTAAAGCGCGGCGGAAGGGTGGGGCGAGCACCCGCTACAGGCGGGGTGAGGCAGGGGCTAGTCCGAACAGGTTGGGGAAGGACGGTTCGAAGTACCCCGTAGCGGCGAGAGCGACATGGGGGCCTCAGACTGAGATAGCCGGTGCCGAAATAGCGCCACTTCGCGATGTCGCTCACGCTCACAGGCAATCACACCGCCACATAGCCAACTGAGTGGTAAGGGGCGGTAGGCGCTCGCTGTTTGTCCCTTCCACTCACTCCATGCGACTCGATGTAAGATGCCCTTGGACGGTCTTACAAGGCTGAGGTCGGGAGTTCAATCCTCCCCCCGCCTACCATCAATCACTCAGGGGTTTCCGGGCGATCTCGTAGTTCCACCTCGTGGAGCGGGACCCGGAAAACCCCTGGACCCGATAATTGGAGATGGAATTGTCGCTGCGGGCACGGGCGGATCAGGTGATCGAGTGACTGAGGAACGTCCGGGCGCAGATCAACCGCCTGCTAGCGATGCTCAATGGGCCGCCGAGATGTTCGCCGCGCTCGGCTACCACGCCCTCCCACCCATCTCGGCCGACAGGGCGCCCGCCTTCCAGGCGCTCCACCAGTGGCTCGACTCCTGGCGGGGGATCGGCGATCTCGAGCGCGGGATGCACCGGCAGGGATTCGATCTTCACCTCGCCCGGGAAGCCGACGAGGGCTGGCGGGCAACCTTCTTCGGGAGCGGGAAAGTGCACTCCCTCCCCGCGCCCACCGGGACGGCCTGGGAGAGGACGCCCTGGCTCGCTGTCCAGCGGGCCGCGGCACGGACGCTCGACAAGATGGAGCGGGCCGACGACAAGATGCAGCGCGGCGACGACACGATGGACCGCGACAGAGGGTCGATTGGGGAGCGCCCGACGGCGCCAGCCACGGCGTCACGAGATAGCACCCACACGGAGGACCGGCTCATGAGCGTCGGACGGGCGACCAAGATCGCGGCGGGCATCCTGTTCATCCTGGCCGTGGTCGGCGTCAATTCACCGGTGTCGCTGGTCCCGCTCGGCCTGGCGGTGTGGGTACTCGGCGAGGCCGCGTGATCGAGGTTTCGGTAGCGTTAGGCATTCCTATGCGCGGCCATGCGGGCGAGTTGACGAATGAGCCCGATGGCGAGTTCTGGATTTGCGCGGACCATGCTCTCGAGACGCTGAGCCGGGATCACGAGGAGGGTTACCTGCTCCACGGCGATCGCGGTGACCGAGTGGGGCGCATCGCGGAACAAGGCCACCTCACCCAGCAAGTCGCCCTTGACGAGAGTGTTGAGGACCCGCTCCTCTCCGTCAACCCGGCGCCGCGCTTCGACCGTACCCTCATGGACCAAGTAGGCTTCGCTCTGCGACTCATCGCCTTCCCGGAAGATCACAGCCCCGGGCTCGAATGTCCTAGTCGGCAAGTCTTCGATCGGCTCAGGCACGGGCCACCTCCGCGATATCGCTCGCGAAGACTAGGGTTGCCGGAGCCGGGATGTCAAGAGCTATGATCCCCGGAAGGGCTTTGTCTACGGTCCGTTGAGCCAGCGCTCGGAACTGAACGCACAAAACGAAGGAGGCCCCGCATGCATGGCTTCGTCGCCGGATTGCTCGTGGCGCTCGTGCTCGTCGCTCCCTCTGCTGCCGGCGCCCAGGACACCCGGACCGCGCTCGAGACTGCCGCCCGGGCGTCGGGGGCGGCCGGGCTCAAGTCCATCCAGATCACCGGCACCGGCACGAGCTACGCCGCGGGCCAGGCGCCCGCCCCCGGCCTGCCCTGGCCGAAGTTCAATGTGAAGAGCCTCACCCGCGACGTCGACTACGACACCGCCTCGCTGCGGGATGACTACGTCCGCACCCAGGCCGAGAATCCGCCGCGGGGCGGCGGGGTGCAGCCGGTGCGGGGCGAGGCGCGGCAGATCCTGGTGGTGAGCGGAGATCTCGCCTGGAACGTGGTGGCGGACGCCCCCGTCCCCGCGCCCATCGGGCTGGCCGAGCGCCAGTTCCAGCTCTGGTCCACCCCGCATGGCGTGATCAAGGGCGCCATGGCGAACAATGCCACCGTGCAGGGGCGGACCATCGCTTTCGGGGTGCCCGGGCGCTTCAGCCTGCGCGCCACCCTCAATGACCAGAATCTCGTGGAGCGGGTAGAGGGGCTGCTGCCGAATCCCGTGGTGGGCGACCTTCCCGTCGAGATCGCCTACTCGGAGTACAAGGACTTCGGCGGCGTGAAGTACCCGACGCGCATCCGGCAGTCCGCTGCCGGCTTCCCGACGCTCGACATCACCGTCACCGACGTGCGGCCGAACGCGGCGGTGGACATCCGGGTACCGGAGCCGGCGCGGCAAGCCACCGGATTCTACGCAAAGATCGCCAGCCAGAAGGTGGCCGACGGCGTCTGGTACGTGACGGGCGGGAGCCATCACAGCGTGGTCATCGAGATGCGGGACCACGTGATCGTCGCGGAAGGGCCGCAAAATGACGAGCGCGCGCTGGCGGTGATCGGGGAGACGCGCCGGCTGGTGGCGGGCAAGCCGATCCGGTACGTCATCGCCAGCCACAACCACTTCGACCACACGGGCGGCCTGCGCGCGTTCGCCGCCGAGGGCATTACCGTCATCACCCACGAGGTGCACCGGGCCTTCTTCGAGCGGGCGCTGGCCGCGCCGGCCACCATCGCTCCCGATCACCTGGCGAAGTCGGGCAAGAAGGGAATGGTGGAAGGCGTGCGGGACCGCAGGGTGCTCACCGACGGGACGCGGACGGTGGAGCTGCGCCACATCGTCGGCAATGGCCATGACGACGGGCTGCTCATGGTCTACCTGCCCGCCGAGAAGCTCGTGATCGAGGCCGACGTGTTCACGCCGCTGGCGCCGAACGCGCCCCCGCCGACGCCGGTGAGCCCGTTCAGCGTCAATTTCGCGGACAATCTCACGCAGCAGGGGCTGGTGGTCGACCAGATCCTTCCGCTCCACGGCCGCGTGGTCCCGCTGGCCGAGCTCTACCGGACGATCGGCCGGACCCCCTAGCCGGCGGCCGCGCGGAGACGCCGGGCCAGCGAGGCACGCAGCCGGCCCGGCGTCACGCGCCCAAGCGTGATCCGCTCCGCGCCCACGAAGGTGCCCAGCGACACGAGCGCCTGGGCGAGGCCGTCGAGCGCGGCGTCCGGATCGAGGACCTCGCCGGCGAGAGGCGACGCCTCTCCCTTCGCCAGCCAGGGCTCGAAGTGTACGTGCAGCACCTCCAGCTGTTTCTCGGCGCGATGCGTTTTCGCGTCCAGGCGACCGATGAGATGGCCGTCGTGGAGGATGGGCAGGGTGTAGTAGCCGTGCACGCGCTTTGGCCCCGGCGTGTAGACCTCGATCCGGTACTCGAAATCGAAGAGCCGCACCACACGGTCGCGGTGCCAGAGCAACGAATCGAAGGGCGACAGCAGGGTCGTGCCCGTGGAGAGCGCCGGGCGCCCGCTCGCCCGGCGCAGCGCGGGCAGGTCACGCGCGAGCGCCCACCACGACGCGCGCGAGCCTTCCACCTCGACGGGCACCACCTCGCCCCGCTCGCGCATGGCCGCGAAGACCGTCCGTCGGCCCATGGCGGCGGCGCGGGGGAAGGTGAGGTAACCGCCGAGATCCTTCTCGGTGACCGCGCCCATCGCGTGGAGAGAGCGCTCGAGATGCCAGCGCCGGAACTCCTCGGCGGTCACCGGGCGGGCGGCGAGCGCCTCGTCCAGGACCCGCTCGGTGAGGTCGAAGCGCTTCTGGAAGTGCCGGCGCGAGTGGATGGCGAGATCGCCCGTCATCCAGAGGTGATGGAGCGCGTGGTGCACGGGGCGCCAGGCCCACCATCCGCCGCCCGCGCCCCGGCGGCGCCGGCGCTCGAGGTCGGCGGCCACCATGGGCCCGCCCTCGCGGATGGCGGCGCGCACCTCGCGCAGCACGCCCGCATTGCGCTGGAGCCCGGACCACCCGGTGTGGCGGATCTCATAGTCGAGCATGGCCCGCCGCCACCAGGGGAGCGAGGACGCGGGCACGAGGCAGGCCGCGTGCGCCCAGTACTCGAAGAACAGGCGGCGGCGATAGACGAGCCCGTCGAGGCGCGCGCGGTCGTAGGGCCCGAAGCGGCTCCACACCGTGAGGTAGTGGGCCCGGTCGAGGACGTTGATGGAGTCGAGCTGAAGGCCACCCGCGTCCTCCACGAAGCGGCCCAGCCGGCGGGGGGTGAGCGCCTGCGTGCGTGGGCTCGCGAGATGCTGCCGCTCGAGAAAGAGCCCGCGCACCGCGCGCACGGGGAAGACGGGGCGAGTCACCGGCGAATGCTCCCACGCGGGGCCGGGCGCGTCAATGTGCCGGGGTTCCGTGTAGAATCGACCCGAGCCGTGACCACCCTCAGCAGCGCGCCCCCCCTCACGCAGGACGAGCCCGGACTGGGACGGCTCCACGTCTGGCCGCTCGATCCGTCGGCGGCCTTGCTGGAGCGGCTCCTGCGGGATCTCTTCGAGAACCACTGGCGGGTCATCACCTTCGGCCCGCTCATCCAGGGATCGGCGTGGGAGATCCAGGCGGCGGCCCCGCCCCGCCGCGTCAGCCTGCTCGACGGCTATCTCACGGTGGACCTCGGGCAGTGGCACTTTCACCTCTGCATCGGCGAGCACCGGGGCAGCGCGTCGAACCCTACGCCGCCCGCGCTCGCGCGCCACCGCCGCACCAAGCGCGCGGAGCTCTACCGCCGCGTCAATGCCGACGGCGCGCCCGACTCCTGGGGGCTCCGCCTGCTCAACGGCCACGACGAGCAGCAGCTCACCGTGCTCCTGCCGAACCCCTTCCTGGGCGACCACCACGAGTACCTGGCCGCGCCCGACTGGTCCCGCCTCGCCCTCTGGGATCACCTGCGAAACACGTACCTCGGGCTCCCGCCGGACGCGTTCGACCGGACGGGCACGCGCTTCATCCACTCTGACCATGCTGGGCTGGTCTTGACCCTGCTGGGCTGGGCATGATCGCCGCCCTCGTCTCCGCGCTGCACGTGCTGGCCCTGGCGCTCGGGCTGCCGTCGGCGTATTTCCGCGGGCGCGCCCTCCGCGGGCGACTGGACGCGGACGGGCTGCGGCAGCTCTTCCTCGCCGACAACATCTGGGGGCTCGCCGCGGCGCTCTGGCTGGTGACGGGGCTGCTGCGGGCATTCGGCGGGCTCGAGAAGGGAACGGCGTTCTACCTCGCCTCGACGCTGTTCTGGACCAAGATGGGCCTCTTCGCTCTCATCTTGCTCCTCGAGATCTGGCCCATGACGACCTTCCTGCGCTGGCGCATCGCGCGGCGGCGGGGCGCGGCGCCCGACACCTCATCCGCGCGCGGCCTCTACCTCATCAACCACGTGGAGATGGCCCTCGTGGTGCTCATGGTGTTCGTCGCCGCCTTCATGGCGCGCGGCTTCGGCGTCCGGTAGCCCGCCCCGCTCCGCGTCGCGGCCCGCTACTCGTCCTTGAGGCAGTGGGAGCCGTGCGCGATGGCGGCCCCTGCGCGCAGGGCCGCCGCCACCAGGATGGTCTCCCCGATCTCGGCGTCGGCGGCGCCCGCCTTGCGGGCCTTGCCCACGTGGACCTCGATGCAGTAGGGGCACTGGGTGGTCAGCGCCACCGCCACCGCCATCAGCTCCTTGTACTTGACGGGCACCGCGCCGTCGGCGAGGGCGGCCTTGTCGAAGGCCTGAAAGGCCGGCCACGCGGTCGGAGCAAGGGTCGCCATCTTCCGAAGGTTTTTCAGCAGCGCCATGTCGTACATGAGGGTCTCCTTGTGTCGGCTGACGCTGCCGGGGTGGCCGGTCCTCCCGGCTAGAGGGTCTCGCCGCGCAGGCGCGCGAGCGCCTCGTTCATCGAACGCGTGAGCGAGGCGGCGATGTCCTCGCGCTCCTTGACGTGGCGCTCGGCCTCCCCACGGTACGAGCCGACCTCGTGGCGGAGCTTGTCGCAATCGGCCTCGCTGGACTGGAGCTGGTTCCGCAGCCGCTCCACCTCATACTGCAGGCCGCGGAGCTGCTCGAGCTCCTGATCGTTGGTCTCGACGACACGCTGGAGCCGGTGATAGTCATTGAGGATGCCGAGGAGCGCGCTGAACTGTCCCTGACCCTCCTCCAGCCACCGAACCACTCGCTCGTGTGCCACCGGCGTCGCCGCACTGCTCATCCGCGCTCCTCCTGTTGAGAATGACGTTTGTTGAGAGCTGCCGTCGATCGAGATTGCCGTCTTGAAATCGCGTTTCGATCGAATGGCTGGCTCACACTATCCCGAGGTCCCGAGGCGGTCAAGAGACGAGTTGACATTCCCGATCTGCGCGCAATGTCGGGAGAAGGGCGCCATGACGAGACTGGTTGCCCGGCCGCGCGTGCACGACCCCAGCCGGAGTGTGCTGGATGCATGCAAGCGCGGCCCCAGGCACACCCTGCCAGTGTTTCGCCTCGGCGGGCTGGGTGGCGGGCGTCGTCCGCGAGTGGGTCTGGGACACGCCGCCGTCCCGATAGGCAAGGTCGGCGCGCTTGTACCCGTCGGGGCGAATGGAGTAGCATCTCGACTGCAGCCCATACTGCGCCCGTCGTCATCCAAAGGGGGACTCGATGGATAGCCGCCTTCGCTCACTCGCCGAGCAGCTCGACGCCAACGTCATCGCCCGCCGCGAGTTCCTCCGCAAGGCGGCCATCATCACCGGCGGGACCGCCGCCGGGCTCGGCGCGCTCGAACAAGATGGCGCATGCCCAGGCCGAAGCCCAAGCTCCGCGTCTGGCTCTTCAAGAGCTTCGTCACCGGCGCCAACGACATGCTCGCCAAGCAGATCGAGGCCTGGGCCAAGGAGCAAGAACGTCGAGGTGGAGACGGACTGGGCCACCTTCGGCGACCGCGAGCAGAAGTTCGTCGCCGCCATCGAGGCGGGCAACCCGCCCGACATCGCGGAGATGAACTATCTACGGGCCCATGCGCTACAAGCCGGCCCTCCGCGACATGACGCAAGCTCGCCGAGGACATCGCGGCACCAGCAAGGGCGGGCTCCTGCCCTTCGCCGAGCGGCTGATGAAGGCGGACGGGAAGTTCCTCGCGGTGGCGCGTTACAGCCATGACCGGCGTCTTCTTCATCCGCAAGGACATCATGGAGGCCAAGGGGCTCAAGCCGCCCAAGGTCTACGATCCCGACGTGGTGGAGTTCGCCAAGAAGACCCAGGACCCGAGCAAGGACCTGTGGGGCTTCGGCCAGACGCTGAACCGCTCGGATGACGGCGACGGCTTCATGTCACAATATCCTCTGGAACTACGGTGGGGGCGTCTGGGACAAGGACGGCAAGCCCGCGCTCGGGACCTCCTTCCTCAAGCAGAACATGACCGCGCTCCAGTTCTCGATCGACACCATCCAGAAGCACAAGATCCAGCCGCCCGGGGTGATGGGCTGGACCGACGTGTCGAACAACGAGGCTTACATGGCAGGCAAGCTGGTGACCACCAACAACGGCGCCAGCCTCTACTACGCCATGGTGACCAAGAAGCACGAGCTGGCGCCCAAGACCCAGCTCGTCCTGACGCCCGGCGGTCCGGCCGGCAGCTTCGTGGGCTCGAGTTGCTACAACTGGGCCGTGTTCCAGAAGACCAAGCACGCCGAGCTCGCCGAGGACATGATCCGCTACGTCGAGGACGAGAAGCGCTTCGTCGAGTACATGAACGCCTCCGTGGGTCAGGCGGGCCCGGTGTACAAGGGCCGCGCGGACCATCCCTACTGGAAGTCCGACCCGAATTTCGACGCTATCCTGCAGAACATCCTGCGCTACGTGAACATCGGCTATCCCGGGCCCATGACGCCGGCGGCGGCCGAGGTGCAGGCGCAGAAGATCCTCACCGACATGGCCGGGCGCGTGGTGGTGGGTGGGCTCTCTCCCGAGGCGGCCATCAAGGAAGCGCACGCGCGGGTGGAAGAGATCCACAAGATTCGCGGCAAGGCCTAGAGGAGAAGCTTCGGTGGCGATTTCCACCGCGCGGCTTCCCGCTGCGCTCCAGCCAGGAGCCCGGCGGCGCGACGGGCTCCGGCGCCTGCTGGGGCCCGACTACCGCATGGGGTTTCTCTTCGTAGCGCCCATCGTGGTGCTCACCCTGGCGCTGGTAACGTATCCGTTCTGCTACGCCATCTACCTGAGCCTCACGCGGAAGTACGTCGGCATGCCGCCGGTCTTCGTGGGGCTCGAGAACTACATCAAGCTGACCCACGATGGGTTCTTCCAGCGGGCCGTCATCAACAGCTTCATCTTCACCTTCGGCTCCGTAGGCGTGAAGGTCGATGCTCGGCATGGTGATGGCGCTGGTGCTGACCTCGAAGATCCGCTTCCGCTCCTTCTGGACGGGCGTGCTCCTCATCCCGTGGGTGGCCCCCACCGTGGTCTCCGCGCTGAACTTCCTCTGGATCTTCGATTTCAGCCTGGGCGTGCTCAACTACCTCCTGGTGCGGGTCACCGGCCTGCTCGATCAGGGCGTGGGCTGGCTGTCCGAGCCCAGGACTGCGATGGCGTCGGTCATCTCGGTGAACATCTGGCGGGGCTTTCCGTTCTTCGGAATCTCCTTCCTCGCCGGCATGAAGGCGATCCCGGGGGAGCTGTACGAGGCTTCGGCGGTGGATGGGGCCAATGTGCTCCAGCGCTTCCGCTACGTGACGCTGCCCGGCCTCAAGAACATCATGATCATCGTGGTGTTGCTGTCCACCATCTGGACCTTCAACGACTTCGCCATCGTCTATATCCTCACCAAGGGTGGACCGGGCGGCGCGACCCAGGTGCTGCCGGTTCTCACCTACGAGATCGCCTTCGGCGCGCAGCGGCTCGGCGAAGCCATCGCGGTGGCGCTCTACATGCTGCCGGCCATCGCCATCGTGATCGTGGTACTGGCGAAGTACATGCGGCGAGGCCGCAAGTAGATGGGGCGGCAGGGCCTCGAGCGGCTCCAGTCGGGCATCTCCTACGCGTTCCTCATCGTGCTCGCGGTCCTGGTGCTCTTCCCCTTCTACTGGATGACGGTGACCTCGTTGAAGTCCGAGAACCAGATGCGCAGCCTGGTCTCGATGTTCTGGCCCAGCCCCTTCGCGACCGAGAACTACGAGCATCTGCTCCGCAAGACCGACTTCATCACCTGGTACCGCAACAGCATCTGGGTATCGGTGTCGAGCACGCTCCTCGCCATCGGCATCGGCACCGTGGGCGCCTACGCCCTGGCCCGGCTCAAGTTTCTGGGCCGCGGGTTCATGGCCAGCGCCACCCTCATCACCTATCTGGTGCCGCCCTCCATCCTCTTCATCCCGCTCTACGCCCAGATCCGGAACCTCGGCCTCGCCGACAGCCTCTCGGGGCTCATCGTGGCCTATCCGTCCTTCACCGTGCCCTTCGTGACCTGGCTCCTCATGGGCTATTTCGAGTCCATCCCCGAGGAGCTGGAAGAGGCGGCGATGATCGACGGCGCCACCAGGTTCGGCGCCTTCTGGAGAGTGGTCCTGCCGCTGTCCGCGCCCGGGGTGCTGGCGGCGGCGCTCTACGCCTTCACCCAGGCGTGGAACGAGTTCCTCTACGCGCTCGTGTTCATCACCGACGTGAAGCTGCGCACGCTCCCGGTGGGCCTGTCCTCCTTCATCACCGGGGACGTCTACGGCTGGGGTTACCTGATGGCGGGGGCGGTGCTCACCACGGTGCCGGTGATCGCCGCCTACATCTACCTCCAGAAGTACATGGTGGAAGGGCTCACCGCGGGCGGCGTCAAGGGCTAGCCGGAGCGCGTCGCGGTCAGTCGCACTTCTTCAGGTTCAGCGCCCAGAACTTCACCGGGCTCTTGCTCTCGTTCATGGCGATGTGCCCCGACCCCGACTCGAGGTAGATCACCGAACCGGCCTTGTAGACCTGCTTGCCGTGCCGGGTGACGAAGGTCAGCTCGCCCTCCACCACGATGCCGATCTCGGGCTCGGGGTTGACGTGGATCCCCGAGGACGCCCCTGGCGGATAGACGAGGTAGCCGATCTTCACCGTGTCGTTGTCGAGCGCGACGCGCTCCTGGGTATCCGGCGCGGTCGGGTGCGCGCTCCACGCGCCGTCGGCGAGGAGCACGGCGGCGGCGAGCAGGACCATCGCGAGGCGGCGCGCGGTCAGCCTCATGCCGGATTCTCCGCAAGCGGTGGCCGGCGGGCGGCCCAGGGGCGGGCGGCCTCGAGCTGGGCGGCGAGCCGGAACAGCGTGGCCTCGTCACCGAAGCGGGCGACCCAGTGGGTGCCGATGGGCAGGCCCTCGGCGTTCCAGGCAAGGGGCGTGGACATAGCGGGTTGTCCCGTCACATTGAGCAGCGGGGTGAACGGCACGAAGGCGGCCGACCGTCGCAAACCGCGGACGGGGTCGTCGGGGGTGGGATCGAAGCTGCCCAGCGGCAGGGGCGGCTCGGCCAGGGTCGGGGTGAGCCAGACGTCCCAGTCGCCGAAGAAACTGGCGACCTCCCGGGAGACCCGCTGGAGATCCTGGACCGCGGTGAGATAGGCCGCCGCGGAGCGCCGCTCGCCCATCTCGTGGAGCACCCAGGTGAGGGGCTCGAAGCGCGCGGGGTCGGGCGTCTGTCCGGTGCGCCGCGCCCAGTCCGCCACCGTCCAGGCGCAGCCCGCCGACCACAGCGTGAAGAAAGCCTCGGTGAGCATCTGGCCGTCGAGGATGGGTGCCGCCTCCGCCACGTGATGGCCGAGCGCGGCCGCGAGACGGGCGGCCTCGTCGACCGCGGCCACGCAGTCGGGGTGCACGACCGCGCCGTTGGGCGCCGAGCGGGTCACGGCGATGCGGAGACGGCCGGGATCGCGCCCGACCTCCTCGAGCCAGGGCCGCGCGGGCGGCGGCGCCACATAGGGATCACCCGGCGCCGGTCCGGCGGTGGCGTCGAGCAAGGCGGCACTGTCCCGCACCGAACGGGTCACGGCATGCTCGGCCACGAGGCCGCTGAACAGGTCGCCATAGTGCGGGCCCAGCGGGTTCCGGCCCCGGGTGGGCTTGAGCCCGAAGATGCCGCAGCAGGCCGCCGGAATGCGGATGGATCCGCCTCCATCATTGGCGTGGGCCATCGGGACCATGCCGGCGGCCACCGCGGCCGCGGAGCCGCCGCTCGAGCCGCCGGTGATCCGCGTGACGTCCCAGGGATTCCGGCAGGGACCGAAGAGCCGGGGCTCGGTGGTGGGCAGGATGCCGAACTCCGGCGTATTGGTCTTGCCGATCACGATCAGTCCCGCGCGGCGATACCGCGCCACAAGCTCGGTGTCGTGCTTGGAGACATAGTGGCCGTCGAGAAAGGCGGAGCCTTCGGTGAGCCGGGTGCCCGCGTACTCGGCGAGGAGGTCCTTGAGGAGGAACGGCACCCCCGCGAAGGGCCCGTGCCCCGGCGGTACCGCGGCGGCCCGGCGCGCTTCGTCGAACAGGGGCGTGACCACCGCGTTCAACCGGGGGTTGAGACGCTCGACGCGGCGGATCGCCGCCTCCACCAGCTCGAGCGGCGTGACCTCGCCCCGCCGGACGAGCGCGGCCTGGCCCAGCGCGTCGAGGTGCGCGAAGGGATCCACGGTGAGGGGGACTCTATGGAGTCTGACGTGGACTGTCAAGCACACCAGGCCCGAGACGGGGTAACATAGTGGCGGTCGGGAGGGCACATGTCGCATCGGGTACTCATTGCGGACGATCTGGAGGCCTCGCGCAAGGGTCTGGCCGCGCTCGTCGCGACCTGGGGATACGAGGTCGAGGAAGCCGGCGACGGGCAGGAAGCGCTTGCGAAGGCCGCGGACTCGAATCCGGCCGTCGTCATCACCGACCTGGTGATGCCGAAGCTGGACGGTCTCGGTCTGCTCAAGGCCGTGCAGGCCGAGCTGCCGTTCACCATGGTCATCATCATCACCGGGCACGGCACCATCGAGACCGCGGTGGGGGCGACCAAGGACGGCGCCTACGACTACCTCACCAAGCCGGTGGACGTGGCGCGGCTCCGCCTCCTCGTGGAAAAGGCCATCGAGAAGGGCGAGGCGCTGCGCGAGGTCAATGTCCTGCGCCGGCGCGTCAAGGCGGTGTGGGGGCACGGCCGCCTGGTGGGAACCAGCAAGGCCATGCAGGCGGTGTTCCGCCAGATCGATCTCGCCGCGCCGACCTCCGCCCCGGTCCTCATCGTGGGTGCGAGCGGTACCGGCAAGGAGCTGGCCGCGCAGACACTGCACGAGCTGTCGCCGCGGAGCCAGGGGCCCTTCGTGGCCGTCAACTGCGCCGCCATTCCCGAGACCTTGCTGGAGAGCGAGATCTTCGGGCACGAGCGGGGTGCCTTCACCGGCGCGCTGGAGCGCCGCATCGGCTGCTTCGAGCTCGCGCATCAGGGCACGCTCTTCCTCGATGAGATCGCGGAGATGAGCCCCCCGCTCCAGGCCAAGTTTCTCCGCATCCTCCAGGACGGTTCGCTCAAGCGTATCGGCGGCCGCTCGGAGATCAAGGTGGACGTGCGCGTGCTCGCCGCCACCAACAAGGAGCCCGCGCACGGCCTCAAGGACGGCAGCTTTCGCGAGGATCTGTACTATCGGCTCAATGTCTTCACGCTCAGCCTGCCGCTGCTGCGCGCCCGGCGCGACGACATCCCGCTCCTCATCCAGGCGTTCGTCGAGGAGTTCGATGCCAAGTACGAGCGGAAGGTCCGCGGGGTGGACGAGGCCGCGCTGCGCCATCTGGTCGCGCACGACTGGCCCGGCAACGTGCGCCAGCTCCGCAACACCCTGGAACGCGCGGTCATTTCCTGCGCGGGCGAGCTCATCACCCCGGCGGACCTCCCCAGCGAGGCCGGTCCCGGGAGCGGCGAGGAGCCCCGCGCGAGTGCGACCCTCCCGGTGGGCGTGAAGCTCAAGGACGTGGAGCGCGAGGTGATCTTGAAGACGCTGGCCTCGGTGGGCAATAACAAGACGCGGGCCGCCGACGTGCTCGGCATCAGTCTCAAGACCCTTCACAACAAGCTGAACCGCTACGGCGTTTAGCATGCGCTGGGGTCTCAAGTCGAAGGAAGCGCTGGCCATCACCTTGCTGACGCTGGTGGTGGTGGCCACCACCCTGGTGGTGCACCTGGCCCAGCTCACGCGCGTGGCGGTGGAAGAGACGCAGCGCCAGGCCGAGCTCATCGCCAAGCAGATCGTGGCGCACAGCGCCCGCGTGCTCGCCCGCGGGCCGGCGGCGGATCCGCACGACGCGCTCCGCATGGACTCCGAGCTGCGCAATCTCCTCGAGGCCAGCGTGGGGTACTCGCCCTCTCTGCTCTACGTGCTGGTGGCCGACCGCGAGGAGCGGGTGATCCTCCACAGCCAGAGCGATAAGGAGGGCGAGCGCCTCAAGCTGCAGCCGCCCCTCACCGATCTCCGCGCGGTGAACCCCGTGCGCCGCTTCGACGCCCTCCTGAGCCGCGGGCGGACCTACGAGACCTCGGTGCCCATCAGCCTGGACCGGCAGCCCTTCGGCAGCGTGCGGCTCGGCGTGTCCACCACCCTGCTTCGCCGCGAGCTCACCGAGGCGGTGACCCAGAGCCTCATACTCGCGGTCCTGGCCCTGCCGGGCGCCTGGCTCCTCGCCCTCTACCTCGCCAATCGCATCATGCGGCCGATCGGCCAGCTCGCCCGCGAGCTGGATCGCCTCCGCCGGGGCGAGCTGACCGCCGCCGCCGCCACGCCGGCGCTGGACCGGGAAGATGAGCTGGGCGATCTGGCCGCCCAGGTACAGCTCCTCAGCCAGCAGCTCCAGGCCGACCGGCTCGCCCTGCTCTCGCAAAGCGCCTCCGCGGGTGAGCTCGAGTCCATCAAGACCCTCCAGTCGCTGGTGAGCTACTCCGCCAAGCTCGCCGCGCTGGGGCGCCTCACCTCCGGCGTCGCCCATGAGGTGAAGAACCCGCTGAACGCGATGATGATTCACCTGGAGCTGGTCCGCGCCCGGCTCGAGGGCGGCGCGCCGGACGGGGGCAAGGTGCGCGAGAGCCTGGACGTGATCGGCAGCGAGATCCGTCGGCTCGATCGCGTCGTGCAGGGCTTTCTCCGCTTCGTGCGGCCCCAGGAGCTCTCGCTCAAGCCGGTGGACGTCAACCTGCTCAGCCAGGGCGTGGCCGCCCTCCTGGAGGCCGAGTGGCGCCCGGCGGGTATCCGCTTCGTACTCGCGCTCGACCCCGAGTGCCCGCGCGTCTCGGGGGACGAGGAGCTCTTGCGCCAGGCCCTCCTCAACGTGGTGGTCAATGCCTGCCAGGCCATGCCCGAAGGCGGGGCGGTGACCCTCGCCACCAGCCGTCCCGCGCCCGAGTGGGTGGCGATGTCGGTGACCGACGAGGGATCCGGGATCGCGCCGGAGAACCGCGATCGGATCTTCTCGCTCTACTACACCACCAAGCCCGACGGCAGCGGCATCGGGCTGTCCCTCGTGTACCGCATCGTCCACATGCACGACGGCGCCATCGACGTGGAGTCGCCCCTGGAAGGAAACCGGGGCACGCGAATGACGCTGAGGTTGCCGGTGCGGCGATGAGCCACTTCATGCGGCTCGGTTTCCTCGGGCTCGGGCTCGCCGCGGTGATGAGCTGCGCCCCCGTGCAGCCCCCAGTGGTCAGGGTCCCGCCTCCAATCCCGCCCCCCGCCCCCGCCGCGCCTCCCGTCAGCCGCCCGGCCGCGCCGGCGGCGCCGGCGCCGGTGGCGCCGAGATCTTCTCCCACGGTCCGGCAAGATCCCATGCCCGATCTGCCCACCGTCGCGCCCCCGCCCCCGCCGCCGCGGGCCGCCGCGCCGCCGGCCGCTTCACCGCCGCCGCCCTCGCCTGCGCCTCCCCCGGCCCCCGCGCCCCCTGTGTCGCCAACGCCGCCGCCGCCTCCGGCCTCGTCGCCGGTGCGGAAGGAGCCTCCGCCGGTGCTGTCTCCCCAGGTGTCGTCCGCGGAGGAGCTGCGGCTGACCCAGCAGGCCCGCACCCGGATCGAGGGAGCGGAACGGCTGATGTCCCAGCTCGACCCGCGCCGCCTCGATCGCGAGCAGCAGGACACCTTGGCCACGATCAAGGACTTCCTCACGAAGTCGAAGGAGGCCATGGTCACGCGAGACGTCCAGCGCGCCTACAACCTCGCCGACAAGGCTTTTATCCTGGTCGAGGACCTGTCTCGCGGCCGCTGAGAGCGTGCGGCTGGCGACGATTCGCCATGTAAGGCTTACACGCGACAGCGGTTCTTGCCCGGAAGCTGTCGAGAAAAGAAGAGGGCCGTCTGACCTCCTAAGTGTGTGACAAGTCGAGCCTTTCGTTAATAGCTCATCGTTCCCCCTCCCTTGGCACGAAGTCTGCCACTGTTCCCACAGAGCCAGCGTATCCTCGATCTGAACGAGTGGGATCCATCCCAGCAAGGAGGAAGTGAAATGAAACACCTGACCGCTTCTCTGATCCTCTGCACCGGCGTCGCCCTCTTGGGCTCCGCGTGCGCCACCAAGGGCTATGTCCGCGAGCAAGTCGGCAGCGCCGAGACCAAGCTGTCCACCCGCGCGGAGGGGACGGAATCGGCGCTCAAGGACACCAACGACAAGACGGCCGCCAATGCCCAGGCCATCGATGCCAGCCGCAAGGACATCCAGGGGCTGGATGGCAAGGTCCAGGGGCTGGATGGCAAGGTCGTCCAGGTTGGGACCCTCGCGGCCGACGCGAAGAAGCAGGCCGAGTCGGCGTCGGAGGCGGTCCGTGACACGGATTCCCGCCTGCAGGCGCTGAACACGCGGATGACCAACCGCAACAAGTTCGCCATGGTCGAGACGAAGTCGGTCTATTTCGACTTCGACAAGGCCGCACTGCGGGACGAGGGAGTCAGTGACATCGAGGAAGTGGCGAAGGCGCTGAAGGCCGATCCCAATGCGGTGGTGGAGCTGCAGGGCTTCGCCGACGCGCGCGGCGCCGAGCGCTACAACTATCAGCTTACCCGCGAGCGGGTGGACGCGGTCGCGCGGTACCTGGTGCAGCGCCACGGCATCGAGCTGCGCCGCATCCACATGGTCGGTATGGGCAAGGTCGTCCTGGCCGCCGGTGAGCGGGGCGGCAACGAGGTGTACGCCAAGGCCCGCCGGGTGGACATCAAGCTTCTGTCTCCCCAGAGCTAAGCGCTCGCGAGACGAGCACTCCCGGGGCTCCGCGCTCTCGCGCGGGGCTCCGGGGTTCGCGGGTGGGTTCGCGCGTTTCGTACCCACCATGTAAGGCCTACATTGCGGGATGTATCCCTTACATCCGCCTGGTCATGTCTGCCTGCGCCCGCCGGCTCGCGCATCCGAGCGAACGAGAGCCAAATGCTTGACCTGCCACAGTTTCTCCCCCCTCTGCCATGGTTCGGAGAATTGGCATTCCCCCTGCTCAGAGGACAGCATGGCCTTCGAACACCCCACTATCCTGGTGGTCGAGGACGAGCCGCATAGCCGCGAGGGCCTCCGGGACCTGCTGGCCGGTCGTGGCTATCTCGTGGAGACGGCCGCGGACGTTCCCCAAGCCATCAGCCAGGTGAACGCTCATCAGTTCGCGGGCGCCATCATCGATCTCCATCTACCGCCCGTTCACGAGGTCATGGTGACGGGCTGGGACATCGCCGATATGTGCCGCGCCTGCACGCCGGATATCGCCGTGCTCTTCGTCAGCGCTCAAGGGGGCGCCGAGGTAGTAGACCGCGCGGAACGCCTCGGGCACGCCGCCTTCCTGGAGAAGCCGATCGATCCCGTCCGACTCGCGGCGGCGCTCGGCCAGCTCGGCCTCAAGGCCCAGGCGTGCGACACCCCCTGACCGCGTCAGGACTCAGGCGGCCGCCCAGCAAGGTGCGCCCCGCCGGGGTCGGACGGGCAACGGTCGAGGACACCCGAGAGCCCTGGAAGATGACCGCCCTCGGCATGGCGCTGATCGTCGCCGCCGCGGTGATCATGGGGTTTCTGATGGCGGGCTGGGGGCCGCGCGCCGAATTGGAGGCCATGCTTGCGCCGGTGATCGCTCCCGCGTCGCCGGCGCCGGCGCACGCGAAGGTCGTCGCGGAAGCGCCCGCTCCGGCCGACGTGGAGTCCTGCAACCAGTCCGCGAAGGCGCAGGCGGGCGACAAGACCATCGAGGTGGTGAAGGACGGGGCGGCCGAGGCGGGATGGGGGCCTGGCCGAGGCGGGGACATCGGTGGTATGGTCGTCGCGGCGGCGGGCACACTTCACGGGATCAACGAGCGGAAGAAGAACGATGCTCGCTACGTCGAGGCCTATCGCGCCTGCATGAAGGGGCGCGGGTTCAGTAGCTAACCCCTCAACGAGGAGGAGTCACGAACATGCGGATCCTGGTCCTCGCCCTTGCCGTCCTCGCCCTGGTTGCCGGCCCCGCCCTGGCCAGCCAGTGCCCCAGCCTGATCAAGCAGGTTAATGACGCCGTCGGCACCAAGACCGACGCGGCCTCCACGAAGGCAAAGGCGCTCGCCGCCGAGGCCCAGACGCTGCACGCGGCCGGCAAGCACGCCGAGTCGGTGGCCAAGGCCGAAGAAGCGGCCAAGACGATCAATCTGACCCTCACGAAGAAGTAAGCGGCGGCATCGTTCCGGATCGACCCGAGCGCGGGGCGCAGGACCGGCCCCGCGCTCGGTCTTTCTGGAGTCCGGGTGCCTCGCCGGGAGACGGCCCCGCTACACGGCCAGAAGCCGATGCGTCAGCGCGGCGTCGGCGGCCAGTGCCGCCGCGCTGGCCGCGTGCACGATGCGGCCGTCGTCGATCACGTAGGCGCGCTGGGCCAGGGACAGTGCCATGGCGGAGTTCTGCTCCACCAGCAGGATGGCGATCCGCTCTTCTCGCATCTCCTCGATCACCGCCATGATGTCCTCCACGATGCGCGGGGCCAGGCCCTGCGAGGGCTCGTCGAGCAGCACCAGCCGCGGGTGCATGAGGAGGGCGCGCGCGATGGCCACCAGCTGGGCCTCGCCCCCCGAAAGATGCTCGCCGGTCCGGGCCTTGAGCCGGTCGAGGATGGGGAAGCGCTGGTACACGCGCGCCAGGGTCCACCGCTGAGTCACCATCGAGGCGGTGGCGCGATTGAGGGCCATGGCGAGGTTCCGCTCCACGGTGAGGGTGGGGAACACGCGCCGGTTGTCCGGCACCCAGGCGATGCCGCGGCGGGCGATCAGATGGGTGGGCCAGCGCGTGATGTCCTCCCCGTCGAGCGTGATGTGTCCGCTGCGCACCGGGGCCAATCCGAGAATGCTCTTGATGGTGGTCGTCTTGCCGCGCCCGTTCCGGCCCAGGAGGCACACGGTTTCCCCCGCCTCGATGGTCAAGGACACGCCGGCGAGGATCTGGGCGTCCCCGTAGAAGGTGCAGACCTCGTCGAGGGCGAGCAGCGGCGCCATCAGCGAGCCCGCAGGTGCCGGAGGGTGCCCAGATAGGCTTCGCGCACCTCCGCGTTGTCGCGGACGGCTGCGGGCGGGCCCTCGGCGATCACGGTGCCGCGGTGGAGCACGGCCACGTGATGGGAGAGCGACAGGACGAAGTCCATGTCGTGCTCGATCACGACGATGGTGAGGTGCTCGGAGAGGCGCTGCACGAGGGCGCGCAGGGTCTCCATGGGGCGGCTGCCCAGGCCGCTGGTGGGCTCGTCCAGCAGCAGCAGCTCCGGCTCGCCCGCCAGGGCCACCCCGATCTCGAGCAGGCGCCGCTGGCCATAGGAGAGGAACTTCGCCGCCACGTGCTCGCGGCCGGCCAGCCCGATGAGCCGCACCGCCGCCGCCGCCTTGTCCGCCGCCGCCGTCACCTCGCCCGCGGGCGTCCACAGGTCGAAGCCGCGCCGCCGCATGGCGGGCACTGCCATGCGGATGTTCTCCAGCACCGTGTAGTCGTTGAACAGGTTGAGGATCTGGAACGAGCGGCCGATGCCGATGCGCGCTCGCCGGTCGGGCGTGAGCCCGGTGATGTCGCGGTCGGTGAAGTGGATGCTCCCCGCGTCGGGTCGGAGGACGCCGGTGAGGAGATTGAAACAGGTGGTCTTGCCCGCGCCATTGGGCCCGATGAGGGCGGAGAGCCGCCGGCGCTGGAAGCGGAGACTCACGTCGTCCAGGACCACGTGGCCACCGAAGGCCTTGCGGAGGCCGCGCGTCTCGAGGATGGGGGCGACGGCGGTGGAAGTGCCGGCGGGGGGGACGCTGGACGTCACTCCGCGCTCCGTGCCGCTTCGGCGGCGCGCGTGTCGTGGAAGCCGCTCGGACGGCGCACGCGCTGGATGAGGCCCAGGATGCCTTCGGGCATGAAGAGGATGATGCCCATGAAGAGGAGACCGTAGAGGAGCATCCAGTGATCGGTGAGGGTGGAGAAGAGGTCGCGGAGGACGAGGAACACCGCCACGCCCAGCACGGGGCCGTAGAAGGAGGCGAAGCCCCCGCCGATCAGGCACATCAGCACCACGTTGCCCGACTGCTGCAGGCTCATGGGCTCGGCGAAGGCGCCGAAGCGCGCCAGCGTGTAGAGTCCCCCCGCCAGCCCGGCGAAGGCGGTCGACAGCGTGAACACCGCCCACTTGTAGCGCGGGGTGTCGTAGCCGAGCGCCCGCGCGCGCGACTCGCTCTGCTTGACGGCGCCGATCACCTGGCCGAAGGGCGAGTGGACGATCCGCCAGAGGACGATCGTCGCCAGCACGAAGAAGACGTAGACGAAGTAGTAAAAGGGGAGATTGTCCCGCAGGGAGAGCGCGCCCCAGATCGGCAGGACCACCGGTCCCCGCTGGATGCCGGTGAGGCCATCCTCGCCGCCGGTCCAGGTGTCGAGGAAGAACACCATGAACCAGAACATGACCCCGAAGGCGATGGTGAGCAGCGAGAAGTAGATGCCGCGCCGCCGCGCGACGAAGAGCCCCACCAGCGCGCCGCAGAGGACCGTGCCCACGATGCCGGCGACGAGCGGCGCCCACAGCCCCCCCACCAGCCACTTCTGCGTGGCCCCCAGGAAATAGCCCGCCATGCCGAAGAAGGCGCCGTGACCGAAGGCGGGGAGGCCCGTGTAGCCGAGGAGGAGGTTGTAGCCGAGCGCGAAGATCGCCCAGATCATCACCTCGGTGCCCAGATAGGTATAGCCGCCGATCCACGGCAGCAGCGCGGGCAGGACGGCGAAGAGCGCGAAGAGCCCCAGCATGGGCGGGGGCGCCCAGGATGCCAGGCGGGCGCGGGCGCCGGCCATCAGCGCGTGTACCGGCGGGCATACTGCGCGACGCAGGCCGCCTCGAGCGTGGCGGCGTCCTCGAGCCGCCCGCGGAAGCGCTCCACGCCCAGCGGCGCCAGATCCGGATCGCTGCGGCCGTCCACCACCAGGTCGGCGAGCGCGCGGCCCGCGGCCGGCGAGAGTCCGAGCCCGCCCACGCAGCACCCCGACGCCACGAAAAAGCCCTCGAGCCCGGCCACCGGCCCGAGCAGGGGCCGGCCGTCCGCGGTCATGGTGGGCAGCCCGCCCCGGTGAATGGCGATGCGCGCGGAGGCGAGCGCGGGGAAGTGCTCGGCGACCTCGTCCACCAGGGCGCGCAGCACGCCGAGATCGAGCGCGAGCTCGGCGATCTGGAAGGTGGGCGGCAGGGTGGCGGCGTCCACGACCCGGGGCGCATCCTCGTAACCCCCGAAGAGCAGGCCGCCCTGCTCGTGGCGGACGTAGACGCTGGCTTCGACGAGTCGCACGATGGGCTGCTGCGGCTCCACCCCCGCGATGGGCTCGGTGACGAAGAGCTGATGGCGCACCGGGACCAGCGGGATCCGCAGGCCCGCCTCCGCGGCCACGCGCGACGCCCAGGCGCCCGCCGCGTCCACCACCACCGGCGCACGAATGGCGCCACGCGGCGTCGTCACCCCCGCCACTCGCCCGCCTTCGCGCAGCAGGCTCTCCACGCGCGTGAAGGGCATCAGGCGCGCCCCCAGCTCGGCCGCGCGCGCGGCGAAGCCCACCGCCAGACGCGCGGGGTCGAGCCAGCCGTCGCCGGGCACGTGCAGGATGCTCCGGGCGGCACCGGCGCAGAAATGCGGCGCCAGGCGCTCGGCGTCGGTCGGGTCGATCAAGGTGGCCGCGATGCCGAGCCCCTGGGCGGTGGCCAGGCTCTCGCGTACGCGCGCCTCCCCGGCGTCGGTATAGGCGGCGCGGAGGCTCCCCGACTGGTGAAAGCCGATCGAGCGGCCCATCTCCCGCTCGAAGGCGGCGAACGCGTCGCAGGCTTCCCGGCGAAGACGTGCCAGCACGGGCACGCGATCGGCCTGGCTGGTGAGGCCGGCCGCCCGCGGCGAGGTCTGCGAGCCCAGCGCGTGCTGATCCACCAGGACGGGCTTCATCCCGCGCCGGGCCAGGTGATAGGCGGTGCTGGACCCGAAGGCGCCCGAGCCGATGACGATGGCGTCCGCGGAAGCGGTGTCCGGCACGCTCAGAGCTCCAGCATGCTCTTCTGCCCCGCCAGCCCGCGCGGGCGGAGAAGCAGGATGGCGGTCATGAGGAGGTACATGACCATGATGGAGCCGCGCGGGATGACGAGGTTCGAGAGCCCGCTGACGAGGCCGACCAGGAGGCCGCCCACCACCGCGCCCCAGAAGGAGCCGATGCCGCCGATCACCACCACGATGAAGGCCGGCATCACCGCCTCCGCGCCGATGGTGGGCTTGAGGCTCCACATGGGCGCGGCCACCACGCCGGCCACCCCGGCCAGTGCGGTGCCGAGCGCGAAGACCAGATTGCGCATGCGGGTGAGGTTGATGCCCAGCGCGCGGACCATCTCGCCGTCGTGCGCGCCCGCCTTGATGATGGCGCCGTAGGGGGTCTTCTCGATGAACCACCACACCAGGGCCAGCAGCGTCACGGCCACCACCGCCACCAGCACGCGGTACTTGGAATAGTAGAGGAAGCCCAGGTGAAACGGTCCCGCCGCGAAGGCGGGGGCGGAGACGGTGTAGCCGCGCGGTCCCCAGACGATGCGAATGACCTCTTCCAGGGCGAGCGCAGCACCGAAGGTGAAGAGCAGGCCGAAGAGGGGATCCCGTCCATAGGTGCGGCGCACGCCGAGCTCGAGCACGAGCCCCACCAGCCCCACCAGCAGGGGCGCCAGGACGAGCGCGCCCAGCCAGCCCACCCACGGGCTCAACGCGAGGGCGAAGTAGCCGCCCAGCGCGAAGAGCACGCCGTGGCTGAAGTTGATGATCTCCATGGTGCCGAGGATGAGCATGAAGCCCAGCGCGATCACCGCGTAGAGGAGTCCGAGGACGACTCCGTTCAGCAGGTGCGTCGCCACCTCGGCCAGATCGGGCACGTCAGGGCGCCGCCGCGGGCGCGAGGAGCGAGGAAGGCGGCTGAATGGATGAAGATCCAAAGATGCCGGAGGGGGGCGGGGGCGCGCTCGCGGCGAATGCTGTACTGAGCAAGCGAGTGCGCCCCCGCCCCCCTCCGGCCACCATATGGGTCTATCCTCCGTAGACGGGAGTATCCGCGATCGACTGCATCTTGCACTTGGACTGCGCCTGCGGCGGCGCCGCCTGCTCGGGCGCGATGTCCGCGATCATCTCGATCATGTCCCACTTCTCCTTCATCTGGTCCTCGCGCTTGGTGCGGGCGAGCGAGATCATCTGGCCCACCAGGTGGTCCCAGGGCCGGATGGTGGACGGGTGCTTGCGGAAGTTGTCGCGGATCACATGGCCCTCGAGCGCCTTGATCACCTCGTGGTTCCGAGTGGTGCCCGCCCGCTCGATGGCGCGCAGCATCTCGCGCATGGCGAGGTAGCCGTTGGAGGAGACGTTGTCGGGCACCGGGATGGGCGCCGACGCCCAGCGCTTGCGGAAGCGGTCCACGAACTCCTTGGAGCCGGGGCCGTCGACGGTGTAGTGCCAGGTGGTGCAGAAGTGGCCGAAGGCCTTCTTGGGGCCCAGCGCCACCAGGTCCGGGAAGTCCTGCTGCGGGAACACCCAGTGCGCGTCCTTGTCGGCGCCGAACTCGTAGGCCTGCTCGCGGAGGGCGGTCTGCTCGATTCCCGCCACGTTGGCCATGACCACCTGCGGCTTGGCATTCCGGATGCGCAGGAGCTGGGCGGAGAAATCGCGCGTGCCCTGGGGGATGAGGAGCTCGCCCAGCTCCTCCGCCCCCACCTTCTTCATGCTCTCGCGGGAGGCCGCGGTCGCGTTCTTGCCCCACACGTAGTCATGGGTGAGGAGGAACCACCGGGTGCCGAGGTTCTTGACCACCAGCGGTCCCAGCGCATTGGCGAACATCCAGTTGTTGGCGTCCCAGACGAAGTTGGTGCGCTGGCACTTCTCGTTGGTCACGGTGTCGGCGCTGGAGTTGCTGTTGAAGTAGATGATTCCGTAGCGCTGGGCGAGGTCACTCAGCGGCGCCGCCACGCCGCTGCTCAGCGCGCCGATCATGAAGTCGATACGGTCCCGCTCGATGAGGCGCTGGGCCTTGCGCACCGCCACCGAGGCGTCGGTCTCGGTGTCCTCCCACCTGTACTCGATGGGCCGCCCCAGCACGCCGCCCCGGGCGTTCTGCTCCTCGATGGCGAGGATCATGCCGCGGCGGTCGGCCTGGCCGCTGTCCGCGAAGGTGCCGGTGGCGTCGCAGGTCAGCCCGATCAGGATCGCTTTCTTGCCTTGCGCGCGCGCCCGGCGCCAGGGGCCGATGAAGCCCACGCCGGCGCCGAGGGCCGCCGCGCCCTTGAGGATGTTCCGCCGCGTGATCCGGGTGCCGTCTCCGAGGTGTCGCTCCATCGCGTGCCTCCTGGGTTGGGGTGGGTCAGGTGGTCTCGGCGAGGCGTCCCATCGCCTGCATCCGGTGGTGCTCGATGGCGCGCGCGGCGCGGTCGGCGTCGCCGTCCTCCAGCGCGCGCAGGATCTGTTCGTGCTCGGCCAGCGACTCGCGGGCGAACCCGCCCCGCCGGGCGTGCATGATGACGCGGTAGTACTCGCCGCGGTCCCAGACGTTCTGCAGCGTCTGGACCACCTGGCGGAGACCCGATGCCTCCCAGAGGAGGCGGTGGAACTGGCTGTCCGCCGCCACCGCGCGGGCGGCGTCCCCGGCGGCCCGCCCCGCCGCCATCTCCTTCTGGAGCGCGCGGAGCCGGGTCAGCAGGGCGGGCGAGATGCGCGTCCGCGCTTCGCGCACGCACAGGGCTTCCAGGGCCGCCATCATGAGGAAGCGCTCGCGGAACTCGTCGGCGGACAGCCCCGTGACCACCACGTCCTTGTGGGGCGTGATGCGGACGAAGCCATCGCTCTCGAGCCGCCGCAGCGCCTGCATCACCGGAATGCGGCTCACCCCGGCGGCGACGGCGATGGCGTTGGCCACGATGCGCTCACCCGGGGCGAGGCGGCCCTCCATGATGGCCTTGCGGATGTCGCGATAGGCCAGCCCCTCGAGCGTCTCGTGCCGCGCAAGGGAGGGGAGGAGCGTGGGCGGCGCGGCGCTCGTCATCACCGTGCGGGCGGGGCGGGGCTTCGCGTGCGCGGCCTTGCGCGGCGCGCGGGTTTTCACGCGAGCCGGAAGCCCCGCGCGGTCTCGGCGTCCTGCACGGGTCGGCAGCCCCGGAGGAAGTCGAAATCGACGCCCTCATCGGCCTGAAGCACGTGGTCGAGGAAGAGGCGGAGATAGCCGCCGGTGACGCCGTCCGGCCGCGGCCGCCACGCCGCCTTGCGCTGCGCCAGGTCCGCCTCGGGTACGAGGAGCGACAGACGGCGGTGCGGGACGTCCAGCTCGATCTCGTCGCCGTCGCGCACCAGGGCCAGCGGGCCGCCCACCGCGGATTCCGGCGCCACGTGGAGGATGACGGTGCCGTAGGAGGTGCCGCTCATCCGCGCGTCCGAGATCCGCACCATGTCCTTGACGCCGGCCTTGAGCAGGCGCGCCGGGATGGGAGCGGCGCCTGCCTCCGGCATGCCGGGACCGCCCTTGGGCCCCGACTGCTTGAGCACGAGCACGCTCGTCTCGTCGATGACGAGGTTCGGATCGTCGATGCGTCGCTCGAGATCCAGCGCGTCCTCGAACACCACCGCGCGGCCGCGATGGGTGAGGAGATGCGCGGAGGCGGCGGACTGCTTGAGGACCGCGCCGCCCGGACAGAGATTGCCGGTGAGGATGACGGTGCCGCCCTCGGGCGCGAGCGGCATCCCGAGCGGCCGGATCACGTCGGGGTTGTGGCAGACCGCGTCACGGACATTGTCGCCCAGCGTGCGCCCGTTCACGCCTCGCGCGCGATCGTGCAGCAGCGGGAGGAGCTCCTTGAGCACCGCCGGGAGCCCGCCCGCATAGTAGAAGTCCTCCATCAGGTACTTGCCGGACGGGCGCACGTTGACGAGGAGCGGCGTCGAGCGAGACAGGTCGTCGAAGCGCTGGAGCGGCAGGGAAACCCCCACGCGTCCGGCCAGCGCCACCAGGTGCACGATGGCGTTGGTGGAGCCGCCGACGGCCATGTCGGTGCGGATGGCGTTATCGAAGGCGGCCGCGGTGAGGATCTCGGAGGGCTTGGGGCCGCGGGCCCGCGCCATCTCCACCGCGAGCCGGCCGCTCTCCTCGGCCAGGACCAGGCGCCGCGAGTCGGCGGCGGGGATGGCGGCGTTGCCGGGCAGCGCCATGCCGAGCGTCTCCGCCATCGCCGCCATGGTGGAGGCCGTCCCCATGACCATGCAGTGGCCCGCGGAGCGCGAGAGGCAGCCTTCCACCTCGGCCATGGTCTCGTCCGTGATCTCGCCCGCGCGCCGCTGCGCCCAGATCTTCCGCGCGTCGGTGCCGGAGCCGAGCGTCTGGCCGCCCCACATGCCGCGCAGCATGGGCCCGCCCGTCACCATGATGGCGGGCACGTCGGCGGAGGCGGCTCCCATGAGCATGGCCGGCGTGGTCTTGTCACAGCCGGCCAGCAGCACGACGGCGTCGAGCGGATAGGCGCGGATGCACTCCTCCACGTCCATGGCCATGAGGTTGCGGAAGAGCATGGTGGTGGGCTTCATCAGGATCTCGCCCAGCGAGATCACCGGGAACTCGAGCGGGAAGCCGCCCGCGCTCCAGACGCCGCGCTTCACCGCCTCCGCCACCTGGCGGAGGTGGGCGTTGCAGTTGTTCAGCTCCGACCACGAGTTGCAGATGCCCACCACCGGGCGGCCGTCGAAGACGGCGTCCGAGAAGCCCTCCGCCTTGAGATACGAGCGGTGCATGAAGCCGTCGAGGTTCTTCGGCGCGAACCAGTTGCGGCTGCGGAGGGGGGGCGTGGCGGCGGGCGGGGTCGGCGGCATGACGGGGATTGTATACAATATACGACCGGGGTCTTGTCAAGGGGCCAGAGCGCAGCCGGGGGCGCGGCGCTCGCTTGCTCAGTACAGCATTCGCCGCGAACGCCGCGCCCCCGGCTGCGCTCTGGCCGCCAGCCTACACGGTCTGCGCGATCGGGGAGCCCGCCGGTAGCTCCGCCTCGCGCCAGTCGGCGCCGCGCGGCAGTACGGCCTCGGCGGCGGCGAGCGTCGCGTACGTGGGCTCGATGCCGCGCGGGGTGCCACCCTCACTGACGACGCTCACCGCCTCCAGCAGCAGGCGGCGCGCCTGGATGATCGCGCGGTCCGCGGGGCCGAGGTGCTCGCGGCTGCGATCGACGATCGAGCCCATGCCCTCCTGGATGGCGCGGTCCTGCACGTTGATGCCGTCGATGCCGGTGAAGCTCTCGGTCTTCTGGACCTGCCGGTCGAGCAGGTAATTGTTCCGGCGATTGCGGATCGCGCGGAACGTCGTCTGATCGACGTCGAGCGGCCCGTTGCCGAGCCGCCGCTCGAGCCGGTCCTCTGCGGTGAGGGGCGCGGTGCCGCTGTACTCCCAGTTGTAGACCATGGTGTTCTCGTCGTCGATCGGAACCCACATGTGACCGGCCACCAGCGGCACGCCGCTCTCCGAGCGCGAGGGACGGATCTGGTGGAACGGCAAGATGAAGTGATAGGTCCGCACATGGAAGCTCGCCTCGTCGAGGGGCCGGACGCCCGCGTAGCGGTAGCCGTAGTCGGTGATGTCGACCTCGAGCGTCGGCGCCTTCCCGCGCACGAAGGGGTTGTCGGGCTTGAAGCCTGGCCGCGTGGTGTTGGTAGTGAGCAGCCGGTGCAGGATGGGCGCGTGCGAGGTGTCGATGCCGCCCTCCAAGCCCTGCAGCCAGTTGCTCTCCTGGATCACCTTCGACACTTGGATGTGCGTCGCCGGGATACGCGTCCACGCGAAGGCCGGCGGCGCCGGCTTCCGCTCGGGCGGCCCCATGTAGACCCAGACCACGCTCCCCACCTCCACCGTGGGGTAGGAGGCGATGAAGACCTTGTCCTTGAACTGCCGCTCCTCGGGCTCGTTCATCATGTCCACGCAACGGCCGTCCACGTCGTATTTCCAGCCGTGGTAGACGCAGCGCAGTCCGCACTCTTCGTTGCGGCCGAAGAACAGCGAGGCCCGACGGTGCGGGCAGAACTCGTCGAGGAGTCCGACGCGGCCGCGCGTGTCGCGGAACGCGACGAGGTCCTCACCCAGCAGCCGGACGCGGACGGGCGGACCATCTGGCTCCGGCAGCTCCCGCGCGAGCAGCGCGGGGATCCAGTACCGGCGCATCGTGGCGCCCATCGGCGTGCCCTGCCCGACCTCGGTCAGCCGCGCATTGTCCTCGCGTGACAGCATGCTCGATCCTCCGTGACGGCGTCGCCGCCGGGCGGATGCGGTGAGCTCCCGACCGTTTGCGGGCAGTCTACCACCGAGCCGGATATCGGGCCCTTGCCTTCCAGGAAGGTGTTGTGTAACCTCGCGTAGTAGCGTCACGGGCTCGTGGTGCAGCCTGGTTAGCACACTGGACTGTCAATCCAGAGGTCGCGGGTTCAATTCCCGTCGAGCCCGCCATTCAATCAAGTGGTTAGGAGGGGGCGACTCGGTCGCCCCCTTCACTTTGTCCGAAAACCGTCCGAATCATGTTCCGGGACCGGGATGAATCTGCAGGACGGTTCGGTGCTGTTCAGCGCGAATCAAACGCGGAAGCTTACGGCTTGTCTCCGATGATCGCCCTTGCGGCCAAAGCGGTGACTATCCCGTACGGCAGATTTACCAGCAGCAGATAAACCGTGAACATCGGCCCGCCCTGCCGAAGCCCGAAATACCCCGCACCGCTCATCGGCAGGAAAATCAGAAACAGCGCCAGCACCGGCGCGAGGAAGTAGAGAAGGCCGAAAAGGTACAGGTGCATCCAAGCGGCATTTATCAAGATCCCAAACGGGATTCCCCACAGCCCGCCCCAGAAGAGCGGCTTATATATATCCGGCGATTTGAGTGAGACCGGCGCCATGACGCCGAGTTTCTGGCTAAGCCCCAACGCGAACAGGACGTGGCTGAAGAGGACTACGGCCAGTGCGCCTATGACTCCCGCCGCGAAGCAGATTGCCACCCGCTGTAGGACGTTCATGACGACAACCCCTTTCAATTGAGAAGATTTGAAGTGCGTCACGTCCATCGCTGTGAGTTGCGTAGCGAGCTACCTGGTGCCCGGTATGTTAGGCCCGGTTGATAGCGAGATCCAGGCACAGCAAAGACGCCTGGCTAACTCGCCGGATCGCTAGACTCACTCGGTCCGATCAGTCCCTGGGCCGGTGCTTTTCTCGTCCGTTCGGATTAGTATGAGGATATGTGTGGACCGGGCAGCTCACCTGGCGCAGTGCTGAGCGCCTCTTCCTCGGGAGGTCCCTTCATGCGTGCACCCCGGCTTCTCTCGCTCCTGCTCTCCCTGGTGCTGCTTACCGGCTTCGTGACCGCGCCGGCCGTCGCCCAGCCCTTGGCACCGCCGCCGTCGGAAGCCGCGCACGTCGCCGCGGGATTCGCCAACGTGTTCTACGTGCCCGGTAAGGCCCTCACCTGCGCGGGCAGCGCGGTCCTCTGGGTGGTGATCCTCGGTGTCTCCTTCGGCACCCTCTACGAGGACGCCACCCACATCGCTGCGGGCGGCTGCGGCGGCAAGTGGACAGTGCACGGCCGAGACCTCCAGCCCGCGCTCCAGGCCGCGGCCCCCTGACCGGACACCTCGGCGCTCGCCGACCCGTTCTCCGCGCTCAGTATTCCGCCAGCAGGCGATCTACCATCGCCTTGGCGGAGGTCCAGTCGAAGGAGCGGAACATGCGGCGGTTCACCACGGGCTGCGCCGCGGAGTAGAACATCTCGTACTGGAGCTGGCGGCCGCCGTACTCGGTGCCGATGAGGTCCCAGATCAGCCGGAGCAGCTTGACGCGCTCGCGCGCGGGAGCCGCCGTCGACTGGTAGTAGCGCTCGGTGTTGGCGCGCGTCTCGGGCGCGAAGAAGCTCGCTTCGGACGACGGCAGGTGCTGGAAGGCGCCGCCGGCGAGCTCTCGGATGGTCCGATAGAGATCGACGATGACGCGGCGCTGCAGTCCCATCCCCGCATAGATGTACTGCGGGTGCGGCCTTGCGTAACCCTCGCTGATCAGGGGAAACCGCTCGGCCGCCTTCACGAGCCCGTCGAAGGCGGCGCAGAAGGTGGCGATCTCGCCGCCCAGCATGGCCTGGGTGGTGGGGTCGCCCTCGCCGCGGCCTACCTCCACGAGCTTCATCGCCAGACCGGCCATCAGCTCGAGCTTCACGCCGAAGCGCACCAGCGACTGGAAGTTGGCAGTGGTGTGAGCGGGCGACTCGTGGAACTGGGCGGTGACCAGCTCGACGTTCCGGTGGACGAACACGTGCTCCCAGGGCACGAACACGTCGTCGAAGACGACGGTGGTGTCGACCTCGTCGAAGCGCGCGGAGAGCGGATAGTCGTACACGCTGGTCGCGAGGGTCGCATACGGGCGGCGGGGGAGGAGACGAAGGCCCTCGGCATTCACCGGCACCACCAGCGAGATCGCGTAGTCCTGATCGCCGGGTGCCAGCGGCGTGATGTAGCTCACGTAAAGCCAGTTCGCCATGGTCACCGAGGTCGCGATGGAGTGGGCGCCCCGGATCACGATCCCGGCGTCCGTCTCCTTGACGACGCCCGTGTGCAGGAACGGCTCGGGATGCTGGTTTGCCGGCGTCGATCGGTCGATCTGAGGGGGCACGATGGCGTAGGCGACGTAGAGATCCTCGTCGCGCGCCTTCTCGTAGAAGCGCACGACGTTGTCGCCGAATTGCCGCCCGCCGCGGTCGAAGAGCTGGCGCCAGCCGGCGAACCCGGTCAGCACCGAGGCGACGTGATCGGGTGTGCGGCCCATGAGCCCGTAGGAGCCTTCCGCCCAGAACCGGTGAACCGCGCGCCGGCGCCCGAGATCCTCGGCCGAGCGAGGGATGAGCCACATCGCGCCGATGCGGCGGCCGCTGGCGGGATCGACACAGGTGGTCGTGTCGGGTGAGCCGCCGGCGGCATCGTATCGCTCGGCGATGCGCCGGATCGACTCCGAGAAGGCCGGGTGCGCCGCTACATCAGCGACCCGCTCCCCGTCGAGAAAGATCGCGCGGCCGTCCCGGAGGCTCGCCAGGTACTCGCTCGCCGAGCGCATGACGAGACCCTCGCACACACCATGGGACGCGGGCAAGGGGACCGAGGGCGCCGAGTGTTGATCGGGGTGATACGGTAGGATTCCTACAAGCATTCCTACACCAGGAGGGCAAAGCATGGAGCGCAAGGCGGGGGGCGAGTTCAACCAGGAGCTGCTCAACCTCTTCGACCTGTACGTGCACGGGGACATCGACCGGCGCGGATTCCTCGACCGGGCGGCGAAGTTCGCGGTCGGCGGGGTCACCGCGGCCATGCTGCTCGATTCGCTGAGTCCCCGGTTCGCGGAGGCGCAGCAGGTCGCGAAGGACGACAAGCGGCTCCGGATCGAGTGGATCGACTACGAGTCCCCGCAGGGGACGGGCAAGGTCCGGGCCTATCTGGCGAGGCCCGAGGCGGTCACCGGGAAGCTCCCGGGCGTCCTCGTCGTCCACGAGAATCGTGGCCTGAACCCGCACATCGAGGACATCACGCGCCGCCTCGCGCTGGAGAATTTCGTGACGCTGGCGCCGGATGCGCTGACCCCGCTGGGCGGGTATCCGGGCGACGAGGACAAGGCGCGGGAGGCGTTCGCCAAGCTCGACCAGACGAAGACGCGTGAGGATTTCGTGGCGGCCGCGGGAGTCCTCAAGAGCCGGCCCGAATGCACGGGGAAGATCGGCACCGTGGGCTTCTGCTATGGCGGCGCCATCGCAAACATGCTGGCCACCCGGCTGCCCGATATCGGCGCCGCGGTACCGTTCTACGGGACGCAGCCCACCGCGGCCGAGGCCGCGCGGATCAAGGCGCCGCTGCTGATCCACTACGCGGACAACGACGACCGGGTCAACTCAGGCTGGCCGGCATACGAGGCCGCGCTCAAGGCAAGCAATGTGCCGTACACGATGTACCGCTATCCGGGCACGCAGCACGGCTTCAACAACGACACCACGCCGCGCTACGATCGGGCCGCCGCCGCGCTCGCATGGCAGCGCACGGTCGACTTCCTGAACAAGAACCTGCGCGCGGCGGGGTAGGGGTGCGCTACCGCCAGGCCTGCTCCAGCGGCCTCCCCGGGCGCCGGAGCAGGCCCACCGCGATGCCGATGTTCAGCAGGTTCCAGAGGATGCCGTTCACGAAGGCGGTGTGGTAGGACCCGGTCAGGTCGAAGATCACGCCGGACATCCACCCGCCGAGAGCCATGCCGAACACGGTGGCCATGATCACCGTGGCCACGCGGACGCCCGCCTCCTCCGGGGGAAAGAACTCCCGGATGATGACCGCGTAGGCGGGGACGATCCCGCCCTGGAAGAGGCCGAACAGCGCCGAGAGCGCGTAGAGCGCGGGGAGATTGTCGAAGGGCAGGAAGAGTACCAGCGCCAGCGCCTGCAGGCTCGAGCCCAGCAGGAGCGTGCGCCGTCCGCCGATCTGGTCACAGACCCAGCCCGAGGCGAGGCGGCTCACGATGCCGAAGCCCAGCATGAAGGAGAGCATCTGCGCGCCCCGCGCCGCCCCATAGCCCAGGTCGGCGCAATAGGCCACGATGTGGACCTGCGGCATCGACATGGCGACGCAGCAGCTGAGGCCGGCGATGATCAGCACCGTCTGCAGCGCGGCGGGCGACATGCCGAGGGGCCGCGAGACCCGGGCCCCGACGTGGGACGTCCCGGAGGACGTCTCGACCAGCGGGGACCGCCGGCGCAGAATCAGCGCGAGCGGCAACATCGTCGCTACGCAGAAGACGGCGATGCCGAGGAAGGTGTGGCGCCATCCGACGCTCTGGATGAAATGCTGGACCACCGGCGGCCACGCGGTGCCGGCGAGGTAGCTGCCGCTGGCGATGATGGCCACGGCCATGCCGCGACGGCGGGTGAACCAGAGCGAGGTATCGGCGATCACCGGCGCGAATGTGGCCGAGCTGCCGAACCCCACGAACAGGCCCTGCGCGAGCACGAACTGCCAGAGGCTCGTCGCCTGACTGGCCAGGGCATACCCGAGCGCGAGGAAGACGGTTCCGCCGGCGACGGGGGTGAGGATGCCGAAGCGATCGGACAGGCGCCCCATGATGATGCCGCCCAGCCCGAAGCAGATCATGGTCACGGTGTAGGGCAGCGACGCAGCGGAGCGTGCCACCCCGAACTCCGCCTGGATCGCCGGAAGGGCCACGATCACCGACCACATGCCCACCCCGCCGATCCCCGACAGCAGCAGCGCGGCGGCGAGCCGGGTCCATGCGTACGGAGACTCCGGCACACCACGGGAAGCGGTCTCCGCGGAGCTGCCGGCGTCGCTGACGGGCTCGAACATGATGACGGTGTTCAGTATCAGGGATGCGCGATGCTTTGTGATCAGCCAATTCCCCGTGGTTTTGGACGGCATTGGGAGCGGGCCGGCACGGTGGGGGTGGTAGAGTAGGCGCCCACACGATGCGCACGATCGACATCCACGCGCACCTGGTGCCGCAATCGCTCTGGCGGGCCGCGGACGCCGGCAAGGAGTGGCACGGGTTCCGCCATGAGCCCGGCGAGGGCGTCGGGGTCTTCGTCGGCGGCGGCAAGCGGCACGGCTTCGTGTCGCCCAAGGTGCGCTTCACGGCGGAGGAGCGCCTCCAGGACATGGACGCGCAGGGCGTGGACGTCCAGGTCATCTCGATTCACACGCCATTCTTCGGCTATCACCTCGATGTCCGCCGAGGGGCAGGCGCTGGCCCGGGAAGTCAACGACGAGATCGCGGCCATGGTGCGCCAGTGGCCGCGACGCTTCGCGGGCCTCGCCACGCTCCCGATGCAGAACGTGAACGCCGCCATCGCCGAGCTGGAGCGCGCGGTCACGGTGCTCGGGCTCAAGGGCGCCGAGCTCGATACGGTGGTGAATGGCGAGAACTGGGACGAGCCCAGGTTCCTCGACTTCTTCAAGGCGGCGGAGGCGATGGGGGCCGTCCTCTTCTACCACCCGCAACCGTTCCACAACTTCATGGTGGAGCGCGCGGGGCGCTACGGGCTCAACAATAGCCTCGGCGTCATCGTGGAGGACGCGATCGTCGTCGCGGTCCTGATCTTCGGCGGCGTGCTGGAAGCCTGTCCGCGCCTCAAGGTGTGCGTCGCCCACGGCGGCGGGCCGGCGTGCTACGCGATGGGCCGGCTGGATCGCGGTTGGCAGACGCGCCCCGACGCGCAGCGGCGCATTCCCCAGCCGCCCAGCGCGTATCAGCGCCGGCTCTACTACGACAGCGTGGTGGGGAGCGAGGCGGCCCTCCGCTTTCTGCTCGACCAGGTCGGCGCGGACCGCGTGGTCCTCGGCAGCGATTGGCCCTTCGTGCCCTGGCATCCGTCGCCGGTCGCCTGGGTCCAGGGCCTCGCCACCCTCACGGCGGAGGAGAAGGAGCGGATCCTCTGGCGAAACGTGGAGGGGTTGCTGGGGCTATAGCCCCGCTCGGCCTCCTTCGAAGCGAGGCGCGCCGGCCTATTTGGCCAGCGCCTCGCGCATCCGGGCCAGCGCCGAGCCGTACACGTGCTCAGGGCGCAGCACCATCGCGACCCGCTTGTCGGCCTCCGCGATGCGGTCGTATTCGTCCCAGTCCTTGCTCCGGCGCTTCGTGGTGGCGCTGAAGATGTGGCGGCGCGCCAGGCGAAGCGCGTCAGGATCGGCATTGCCCGGAGTGGGTGAGCTCCGCTTTGCCCTCGAAGACCAGGAACCCGGACCACCAGTCGGCGTGTGAGATCAACACCGAGCAGCGAGGGTCTCGAAGCAGGTTCTTGAACTTCATCCGGTTCTCGGTGATGGAGATCCCCACGCCCCCGTCTCGCGGGTAGACGGTGACGATGCTGAGCTGGGGCATGCCGCTCCGTCGGAACGACGTCAGAACGCCCTGCGGGTTGTCGTGGATGAACTGCTCGATCTGCGGCGCCAGGGGAGCGTGCGTCGGCATCGGGGCCTCCTCCGTGAGGTGGGGTCAGGTCTCGGCTCTTCCGGTGCGGCATTGTCGTTCGGCCTGGCCCGGCCGGTCAACGCCGACGAGATCGAACGGGCGCCGACCGGGCAGATGCGGCCGCGCAGTTTCCGATCCGAACAGAAGGGCCAACTTGCCCCAAACTTGCCCCGAACCATCGAGGACGGAGAGAGACTACGGGCAGGAATGTCGGAGACGAGCGGCGACCGGCAAGTTCTGGATGTAGCGCTACTGTCATTTCCAGAGGTCGCGGGTTCAATTCCGGTCGAGGCCGCCAATCAATGACAAACGTCTCGCTTGTCGTCGTTCGATCATGCCCGTGGTTCTTGGCACGAGCTGACGCTCATCCCCACCGGGGCTGCGCGTCGGGATCGATCCCGAGGGTCAGCTTGGCGACGATCTCGTGGGTCAGGGCGGAGTTGGCCGGATGGATGCGGCTGAGACGGGCGTCACGGAACAGGCGCTCGATGCCGGAGGCGGCGAAGATGCCGTAGCCCCCGGCGAGATCGAGCGCGGTGTCCACCACCTTCCACACCACCTCGGCCGTCCGGTGCTTCGTGGCCACGATCTTCAGCGGCCACGCGCCGCCGTGGTCCACCCCCTGGGTCCAGTCGTCGGCGAGGCGATCGATCTGGGGGCCGATCCCCTCCAGCTCGATCACCATGTCCGCGACGGCGTGCTGCACCTCAGGGTGGTGGATCAGCGACGCCGCTGGAGATTGCGATCGAGGTCTTCGTTTTGAGGTTGTCGACCGTCAGGTCGAGCACGTGGCGGGCGAGTCCATAGTAGACGTTCGCGAAGCCGGTCAGCGCCCAGGCGAAGATGGCCAGGATGAACAGGTCGGCGCCGGCGAACCCGGGGGGAACCACGCGCGCGATGTACCGGTCGGCCACGAAGGCCCCCTGGAGCGCGGTGTCCTGGCTGGCGGTGGCGCGCATCCCGAGGACGTCCCAGGTCTCCTTGATCGAGTACCCCTCGGTCGCCCGCGGCATGAAGGCGTGCACGATCTTCGGCGCGGCCGGATCGCTCGAGTCCATCCCGTGCAGGCCGAGGTAGGTCCAGACCGGCGTGAGGCTGCCGAAGGACTTGTGTCCGGTGAACCGGTAGCCGCCGGCGACGCGCTCCGCCTTCGTCGTGGACAGAAACAGCGGCATATCGTTTCCACGCTCGGCGTGGCCCGCCGCGAACACCTCCCCGTCGATGGCGCCGCGTCAGCATCCACTCGAGCGAGCGGTCTCCTGCTCGCCAGAGGTCCGCGGCGACTCCGACCCAGTACACGTGCATGTTCATCGCCAGCGCGGTGGCATGCGCGTAGTAACCGAGCCGGCGCTGCTCGCGCATGCATTCCGCGAAGGTGAAACCCCGCCCCCCCAGCTCGCGCGGCGCGGCGATGGCGAGATAGCCCGCCTGGCGGAGCTCGTCAAAGTCCTCTTGGAAGAAGCGGTTGTCCCGGTCGTAGCCGGGCGCGCGCTCCCGGAACCGCTGGAGCATCGCCTCGGACAGGAGCGGGGACGCGGTTGGTGCGGGCATGAGCGTCGCCTCCTATTCGGTCTCGTGCAGCCAGAAAGTCATGTTCATCGCGCGGTAGAGGTCGCGTGCTGCCGCGACCGCTGACGCGGCAGAATCAGCGTCGCCCGTTCGCCGATGGAGGCGACCGAGGCCGTGGTGACAGTGCCCCTGGAGCGGTCGCATTCCGAGCTGCTCGGCGAGAGTGAGGGCCTTGCGGTAGCCCTCCTCGGCCCGGTCGAAGGCCGGCGCCTCGCGCTCGATCTCGATCGAGGCAAGGAGCCGGAGGGCATGCGCCTCGTGTCCACGCTCGTGGTGTTCCTGTGCGAGGTCGAGGGCCTTGGCCGCGAGCGGGAATGCGCTCTCGGGCCGCCCGGCCCTGACATGCGCCTCGGCGAGCCGCACCAGCCGGATCGACTGATTAGCCTTCAGTTTCATGGCCGCCGCCCGCTCGACCGACCCCTCGAGCAACGGCAGCGCCTCAACTAGGCGGCCGGCGTGAGTGTATGCCGCTCCCAAAGCCGAGGCGACGAATGGCCACGCCCCCGTGCGGGGCTCACCCGCCTCGCGGGACACACCGCGCTCCAGGACGGCGACGGCGCGATCGAAGTCCCCTTTGGCCACGCAGACGTTGCCGAGGCCCGCGCACCCGAGGACGAAGCTAAAGCCCGGGTCCCCAATCTCGGCGATCTGGAGCGCCTCCTCACCGAGCGCCAGTCCCTCGTCGAATTCCCCCCGCTCGGCTAGGCACAGCGCCAGCCAGACCCGGGAGAGGACGGAGGGCAACGCGGCCATATTGTGGTAACGGTCCTGCAACAGGTCGCCGACGAGGAGCTCGACGTTCTTTCGCAGGTAGTCCACGGCTCGCGAATACTGGCCGAGCGAGTGGTGGGCCTGACCGAGCCGGAAGTTGGCGATGACCCCGACAGCAAAGTTCCAACCGAACATGGCGGGGGACGCGGCTAGCTCCCGTTGGGCCGCCCTGACGGCATGCTCGTGGTCGCCCATCCACCAGGCCGCGCCTGGGTTGTCCCCGCCCGTGAAGAGGCTGACGTACCCGTCCAGGGTCGGCAGATCGCTGCCACGCAGGTAGGCCACGGCGCGGTCCCACACCTCTCCACGGAAGGCATGCAGGATGAGCCAGCTCGTCTGCTCCCCCGCACGCCCTGGATACAAGGTCTCGAAAGCCCGAACGATCCGGGCGTGCAGAACGCGTCGACGCTCCTGGAGCAGACCGCCGTAGGCCACCTCCTGGGTCAGCGCGTGCTTGAACGTGTACTCCAGCTCGGGGAAGAGGGCAGTTTCGTAGAGGAACTCGGAAGCCAGGAGCCGTGCGAGGCCATGCGCGAAGGGTCTCCTCCGAGGTGTCACTGATGGCCTCCAGAATCGCGAACGGCACGTCCTTGCCGATCACGGCCGCCGTCTGGAGCAGCGTCTTATCCTCGGGAGAGAGGCGATCGATCCGTGCGGCGAGGATGGCCTGCACCGTGGCCGGCACCTGGATGGTGTCGAAGGGGCGCCCCAGTCGATAGCCGCCGCGTTCGCCGGCGAGCGCCCCAGTCTCCACGAGCGTTCGCACGCTCTCCTCGAGAAAGAACGGGATTCCCTCGGTGCGCTCGACCAGCAGGCGCTTGAGCGGCTCGAGGTCGTCGTCCTCGCCGAGCAGCGAGCGGAGCAACTCCTCCGCGCTCTCGGGCGGCAGGGGGTCGAGCCGGAGCTGGCTGTAGTAGGTCTTGCCTCCCCAGCCATGGCTGGTACTCGGGCCGGTAATTGACCAGCAGGAGGATTCGCGCCGTCGGCAGGCTCTCGACCAGCGCGTCGAGCAGTCCCTGGGTCTCGGCATCCACCCAGTGGAGATCCTCGAACACCAGACACAGCGGCTGGATCTGGCTCTCACGCAGCAGCATCCGCCGCACGCCGTCCACGGTCCGCCGGCGGCGTTGCGCCGGGATCGAGGGCATCCCATGCCGCGTCGTCGCTCGGCACCTCGAGGAGAGAGAGGAAGGCCGGCACCATCGCGCGAAACGACTCGTCGAGCGTCAGGAGCTTGCCCGTGACCTTCTCCCGTATGCTGCGCGCATCGTCACGCGCCTCGATCCGGAAGTAGCTCTTGCAGCAGATCGATGACGGGCAGATAGGCGCTGGCCTTGCCGTAAGAGAAGGAGCTCGACTCGAGGACGAGCCAGTCCTGGGTCCGGTGTGAATGGATGAACTCCCAGAGCAAGCGCGACTTCCCCACCCCGGGCTCGCCCACCACGGCCACGATCTGCCCGTGACCCCCTGCCGCCTTGTCGAGAGCCTGGCGGAGATGGACGAGCTCCTGGCCGCGCCCCACGAAGCGGGTGAGCCCTCGCGCGGCCGCCGCCTGAAGGCGCGTGCGCGTCGCCGATGGCCCCGCCAGCTCGAAGACATCGACCGGGCGCCGCACAGCCCCTTGACCGGGATCGGGCCGATCGGGATCGACCTGGACGAACCCCTCGGCGAGCCGCAGCGTCTCGCCGGTCAGCCGCGATCGAGCCCGGGGTCGCGAGCTGCTCCATCCGCGCGGCGAGGTGCGTGGTCTGGCCCACCGCCGAGTAATCCATGCGCAGATCGCTCCCGATCGTCCGCACCACCACCTCGCCGGAGTTGAGGCCCACCCGGATCTGGACCTCGATGCCGTGGTCGCGCCGGACCTCGGCCGTGTAGCGGTGGATGGCCTGCTGCATCGCCAGGGCGGCGTAGCACGCGCGGACGGCGTGGTCCTCGTGGGCCAGTGGGGCGCCGAAGAGCGCCATGATGCCATCGCCCATCACCTGGTTGACGGTGCCCTCGTAGCGGTGCACCGCCTCCATCATGCGCTCGAGGACAGGATCCAGGAGCTTGCGCGCCTCCTCCGGGTCCCGATCGCTGAGCAGTTCGAGGGAGCCCTTGATGTCGGCAAACAGCACCGTCACCTGCTTGCGCTCCCCCTCGAGGGCGTGGCGGGATGTGAGGATCTTCTCGGCTAGGTAGCGAGGGGTATAGCTTTGCGGGGATACAGGCGCCGGCAGGGCGGCAGACGCCGCCGCTACCGGCTTACCACACTCGTTGCAGAAGCGGCCGCCCGGGAGGGTGGGATGCCCGCACGCGGGACACACCGACTCCAGACGCCCGCCGCAGCCGCTGCAGAACTTGGCGCCCGGGGGATTTTCCTGCCGGCATTGGGGGCAACTCATGTCGGCCATGCATCCGTGGGGCTCGCGGGCGCCTCGGACGAAGCGACGGCGCTCCCTACGAGCCTTCCTTCACTTCGACGATCTCGTCAGCCATGCCGCCGTGGGCCTCGCGGTGGACGGCCGCGGCCGCTTCCTTGCTCGGGGCTTCGACCAGACAGAACACCTTGCCGGTGCCCTCGTCGTACCAGTATCGGATGTAGTTCACGCCGTGCTTGCCTTGCACGGCGAGATCCTTCTTGTGGGCCTCGGCGGCCATCTGGGTCGTGAGGCCGTCGATCCTGTTGTGGACGTCCAGGTAAAGCGGCATGGTTGGACACTTCCTCCTCTGGATCTCCTGGTTCCCGCCCGGTGGAGCGATGCTCCACGGCGACCCGGCATGTGTGGCAGGAAATGTATCGAGTCCGCAGCAGGGTGTCAAGCTGACCCGGGACGGCTGCGCCGGGGGCGAAGGCAGAGCGTGGTTGCCCGAGCGGCTGGGAAAGATCAAGGACAGGACTGCATCTACTCACTTCCAGCCAGCCCCGAACTAATGCTCGGAACGCGAATGATGGGTGACCGCTAACCCGTCGGATCTTGTCGAATGGTCAATCCAAGAAGGAGCCGACTGCGGGATCGTCCGACCCAAGGCTCGAACTTGGTCGCCTGCATGACCGGCAGATCGGCCGGCTTTTCGAACTTGAGAATTGCCGCCTCGAGCAGTGCCCCGATCTCCGCGTCGCACTCCCGCCGGGCCTTGGCCCTTCGCCACCAGCTCCGGGCGCCCGACTCCGGCCGGAGCACCCTTCCGGCGGGTGATCGGCGGGGTCGTGCGGTGACCGGGGCATGTCCGGGTCTCTCCCACGTCCCCCGTAGCAGGTGCACGTACGCAGTCCGGGCTGCCTGTGGATGTGACGCCTAGATCACTTGCGCGCGCGCCGCCGAAGCGTTCGCGCTCCTCCTTCTCCGCGGGAACAGGATCACGCGGCCGACGAGTAACACGCTCCCCTTACCGAGTAGTAAGTCCCCCTCCTCAGTCGTTTGACGGAGACTCGTGTCCTACCCAGAGCGGATATTGCGCCGCCCGAGGCGTTCCTGCCTCGTCTCCTCACGCAGGGCACGACGTATGCACTGCATGGACTCAGCGGAGGCGGATGCGGAGCAAGCTCCCCGTATCCAACGGGCTTAACCATCCCACCATCCGGCACAGCCGGACTGGAGAACACTAATGGCTGAGAAGGACTATCTGGCAACCCGACTCTTTACCGATCGCAGCAGTGCCGAGCGGGAGTATGACGCGCTGGTCGGGCGCGGCTACTCGGCGGACGACATCAACGTGATCATGACCGAGGAGGGCCGGAAGCGGCACTTCGGCACGGGCGCCACGACGGAGCTCGGCAACAAGGCCCTGGAGGGGGCGGGCGTCGGCGGCGGTATCGGCGTGGTCGCGGGAGGCGCCCTCGGGGCGATCGCCGCAGCGGCCACCGTGGCGGTACCCGGCCTGGGGCTGCTCGTCGCGGGACCGATTGCGGCCGCGCTGCTGGGAGCGGGCGCGGGCGGCGTCGCCGGAGGCGCCATCGGTGCGCTGGTGGGCGCAGGCATCCCCGAAGAGCGCGTCAAGAAGTACGAGAGTGGGCTGAAAGAGGGTGGCATCGTCATGGGCGTGACGCCGCGGACGCCGGAGGACCGGAGCTACTTCGATCGCGAGTGGGACAGCGATCGCTACGAGGCGGATCCGGCCCGCCGAGGGCGGTAAGGCCATGCGCGGGGTGACCGCCCTGACGCTGGCTCTGACCCTCGCGTGTTCGGCGATCCCGGCGGTGGCCCAGCAAAAGCCCGCCACCGACACCAAGAAGCCCGCCACCGACACCGCGCGTGACGCGGACTCGAAGCTGGGTGCTCGAAGTGTGACGGGGACGGTAAAGAAGACGACGGACAAGGGATTCGTGGTGGTCGGCCGTGAGACCGGTCAGCGCGAGGCCGGTCAGAAGGATCGAGAGTGGGCCTTCGTCTTCGATGACGCCACTCGAATCAACGCGGACGGAAAGGCGCGGACCGCAAAAGAGCTTCGGGAGGGCGAGCCCGTCACGGTGACCTATACGAACCGGGACGGCAAGATCGTCGCCCAGAGCGTCAAAGTCAATCCCAAGTAGCGGGCAGCGGCGCGGGGCTCCTCCGTCCGCACATGCGGAGGAGCCCCTTTTCGGCCAGGTCCGGAGTCACCTTTCCGCGACGTCCGCCGCGGAGCCTCAGCCTATCGTGGCCCATGGCGCGCGTGGTATACGGTAGGCGGCGGAGGTGGCCGATGAAGCTCGCCCTGGCACCGCTCCTCGTCCTGTGCGCCCTGCTCGCCAGCGGCCCTGACGCGCCCGCGCGCGCTCAGCCCGTCCGGCCCGACGGCGAGATGCGGTGGGCGCTCTACCTGACGCTCTCCCCGAACTGGTTCGACCCCGGGGAGGCGGTGGGGCAGCTCACGCCGTTCTGGGTTCTCTATGCCCTGCACGACGCCCTCATCAAGCCCCTGCCGGGAAACCTGATGGCGCCGAACCTGGCCGAGTCCTGGACGGTGAGTGCGGACGGGAAGACCTACGAGTTCAAGCTGCGCGAGGGCCTCAAGTTCCACAACGGCGATCCCTTCACCGCCGAGGACGTGAAGTTCAGCTTCCACCGCGCCCGGGCGAAGGCCATCCAGGACCGGGTGCGCGATGTCGTGGTCGCGGGCCCGCATCGGGTGCGGTTCATGCTGCACGAGCCCTGGCCCGACTTCCTCACCTATTACGGGAGCCTCGTCTCCGGCGCTGGGTGGGTGGTGCCCAAGAAGTACGTCGAGCAGGTGGGCGCGGACGGCTTCAAGCGGAACCCGGTTGGCCTGGGACCCTACCGCTTCGTGAGCCATACCCCGGGCGTCGAGCTGGTCATGGAGGCCAACGAGGGCTACTGGCGGAAGGTCCCCTCGGTGAAGCGTCTCGTCTGGAAGATGGTGCCGGAGGCGACCACCCGGGCGGCCATGCTGAAGCGCGGCGAAGTGGACATCGCGCACCTCCTCGAGGTGCCGCAGGCCCAGGAGATCAAGCGCGATCCCAATCTCCGGATCGCGTTCTCCGGGGGCATCGCGATCTTCTACCTGGATTTCTTCGAGCAGTGGGATCCCAAGTCGCCCTGGCACGATCGGCGTGTGCGGCTGGCCGCCAACTACGCGATCGACCGGAAGGCGCTCAGCGAGGCCGAGACGCTTGGGGCGTCCCGGCCCGCCGGCAACTTCGTGCCGCGCTCCTTCGAGTTCGCGCTGCCCATCGAGCCGTATCCCTACGATCCCGCGAAGGCGAAGGCGCTCCTCGCCGAGGCCGGCTATCCGAACGGCTTCGACGCGGGCGAGTTCCACCAGCTCCCGCCCTACTTCTCCCTCGGGGAGGCGATCATCGGCTATTTTCAGGCGGTCGGGATCCGGATGCGCATGCGGCCGATGGAGCGGGCGGCCTTCCTCGCCGCCGTCCAGTCCAAGAAGCTCAAGGGCGTCTGCGTCTGCTCGAGCGCGCTCTACGGCAACGCGGCCTCGCGTCTGTCGGAGGTCTTGCCGAGCGACGGCGCGTTCGCGTATGGCGGGTACCCCGACCTGGACGCCCTCTACAAGCAGCAGGCCCGCGAGACGGACCGGGCCAAGCGGGAGGCCCTGCTCCACCAGATCCAGCGGCTCATCCACGAGCGCGTGCGCATGGGGCCCATCTTCGAGTACGTCTGGCCGAGCGGGATCGGGCCCCGGGTGGCGGAGCCCGCCCTCATGCTGATCGATCCCTATCCCTGGTCGGCGCCGCTCGACGACGTGCGGCTGAAGAAGTAGCGCGGCGACCGTCAGGCGCAGCCCACCCGCGGCGCGCCCGGGGCGCGGCGGGGCACCAGCGTGCAGGCGAAGGTCGCGGGCTGGCGTCGATACTGATCGAGCGTGGCCTGGAGCCGCGCGAGGGTCCGCTCGCGCTTCGCCAGGCCGATCCCATAGATCGCCAGGTCGTTCACGAGCCGGACGTAGAACGCGTGGGGCGCATCGCCGCCCGCGCCCATGCAGGGGGTCGGCTTCTGGGCGAGCCGCAGCTGGGGACCGAACGCCGTCACGTACTCCGTCAGGACCGGGGCGTCCCGGAGGTCGCGAGGCACCTCGGGGAAGAGGGTCAGGAACTCATCGACGCTCAGCGGCGTGGTGGCCGCCCGGGCGCAACCCTCGAGCTCCCGCGAGAGGCGAATCTGGACCATGGCTAGCTAGTATAGCCCGCCGAGACCGGGTGGGCGGTGGATGAGTGCAGGGCGGCGCCGGCTCAGGTCGCCGCCCGCGTGCCCCCGTAGGCCTCGCTGGGGCCGATCACGCTGTCCTCGAAGATCAGCTTCGCGCGCTTGTCGGTGATGCGCGCCCAGTTGGCCAGGGCAGTGGGACTCCACTCCGCGTCGGGGCGCGGCTCATCGTCGAAGTTGCCGAAAGTATCGACCCCGCGCAGGAGCATGGTGGACTGGCGCACGCGAGGCGGCTTGGCCCAGGTGGGCAGCATCTCCACCAGGAGGAGGAAGCGGCGGTCCGGGCCGAGGTTGGTCCCCGAGCTGTGGATGAGCGAGTTGTCGAACATCACCATCTCGCCCGGCTGGAGCTCGAAGTCCACCGCCTTGGATTGATCGAACGGCTCGATGATGGACTGGCCGCGGGCGAGGATGCTCTTGGGATCGTCGCTCTCGTCGTGCTTGAGGACGCCCCACTGGTGGGAGCCGGGGACGCCCCGGAGGCACCCCTGTCGCACGCCGCACTCCGACAGGGCGAGCCCGCCGAGCACAACCGGGGTGGCGGCCCCATAGGCCGAATCCTGGTGCCACCCGGCGAAGGTCTGGCCGTCGGCCTTCTTCACGCGCCAGGCCATGCTCCAGCAGCGGATGTTCGGACCGATGAGGTCCTCGAAGATGTCGAGGATATGGGGGTCTTCCGCGATCTCGAGCACCCAGGGGCAGAGGAGATGCGACTTGGTCTTCATCTTCTTGATGTCGGGGACCCGCGCCTCCAGCGCTTCGAACTGCTCCCGGTAGTGGCGCGCGCGCTCGGCGCTCATGGCGCGCACCGGCGAGAGACAGCCGTCGCGCTCGTACGTGCTGACCTGCGCCTCCGTCAGGACCTTGGGCATGGGGTCAACCTCCTCCCGGGATGCTGCCCTCCAGGGCCGAGAAGGTCAAGGGGGCCCTGTGATAAGGTGGCGGCGGCCGAAAGGAGGCCCACTTATGTCTCAGACCCCGGATCTTTGGCGCGGTGCGCTCCTTCTCCTCCTGACCGTCCTCGCGTTCCCTCTGGCGGCCGGGGCGGCCCCGGCGGGCAAGGTGGTCATCGCCCAGGGCGTGGATCCGTCCACGCTGGACATGATGAATCAGTCGGAGCAGCCGGCCTCCAATGTGGGCGCCCAGATGTTCGACATGCTGGTGGCGCGGGATCAGAGCCTGGCCCTGGTCCCGGAGCTCGCCGCCGAGCTCCCGAAGCTGGTGGCGCCCACGACCTGGGAGATCAAGCTGCGCCGGGGCGTGAAATTTCACAACGGCGAGGATTTCGACGCCGAGTCCGTGAAGTTCAGCCTCGAGCGGCTGAGCAATCCCGCCAACAAGCTCCGGGGCGCGCCGTCCTTCGGCCTCCTCGACCGGGTCGAGATCGTGGACCGGTACACGGTGCGCGTGCACACCAAGAAGCCGTGGCCGGTATTCGTCGCCCACCTGACCCTCCGGAGCGCCTCGATGTACCCGCCCAAGGAGTACGCGGGCAAGGATTCTGCGGCGATCTCGAAGAACCCGATCGGCACCGGCCCCTATCGGTTCGTGCGCTGGTCGAAGGACGAAGAGATCGTGATGGAGGCGTTCCCGGGGCACTTCCGGGGCGCGCCCGCCATCAAGACGGTGGTCTTCCGGCCCATTCCCGACGACGCGGTGCGGGTGGCCGCCCTCCAGAACGGTGAGATCGACGTGGCGGTGAATATCCCGCCCCATCTGGCCCGCATCATCGAGAACCACCCCAAGCTCTTCCTGAGCACGGCGCCGTCCATCCGGACCATCCAGCTCATGATCTACACCCATCAGATGGACGCTAACCACAAGGTAACGGGGCCCTACGCCGGGCCCACGGTCGACAAGCGCGTGCGCCAGGCCATGGTCTCCGCGGTGGACGTCGACGAGATCATCAAGGGCGTGATGGACGGCAAGGCCGTCCGGGTCTCCACCATGCTGACCAGCCTGCACTTCGGCTTCGACCCCACGCTCAAGCCGATCAAGCATGATCCGGCCCGGACCAAGAAGCTCCTGACCGAGGCCGGGTTCCCCAACGGCGTGGATATCGTGCTCAACGGCCCCCAGGGGCGCTACGTGCGGGACAAGGAAGTCGCGGAAGCCGTGGCCGGCCAGCTCACCAAGGCCGGCATCCGCACCACGCTGCGGACGCACGAGTTCGTCAACTACCTCAACAACATGGTGTACGTGCACAAGGCCGGGCCGGTATGGCTGATCGGCTGGGGGCATCCGACCATGGATGCGGAGGCGATCTACGTGCCGCTGTTCAAGTCGCCGGGCCTCTTCGTCAACTGGCACAACGACGACTTCAACGGCATGACGGAGGAGGCGCAGTCGCAGATGGACGAGAAGAAGCGCCTCGCCCAGTACCACAAGATCAACAAGCTCTGGGTGGAGGAGACGCCCGCGGTGCCCCTCTATCAGCAGATCGACCTGTACGGCGCCAACCGGCGGCTGGCCTGGAAGGCGCGCAGCGACGAGTTGATCCGCGCCTACGACATGGCGCTCAAGGACGGGAAGTAGGGGAATGCCGCATCCACCGCGAGGAGAGCCCATGCGCCGCATCGTCGCGCTCGTGCTGGTGCTTCTCACCACGGCGGCCTTGCCCGCCGCCGCCCAGCAGTACCCCGATCGCCCGCTCACCGTGCTGACCGGCTATCCCGCCGGCGGCATGGTGGACATCGTGGCCCGGGCGCTCGCCGAGCCGCTGAAGAAGAAGTTTCCGAAGGGCATCGCCATCGTCACGCGCCCCGGCGCCGGCGGCTCGCTGGCCGTCTCGGAGCTGGTCCAGGCCAAGCCCGACGGCTACACCGTCATCCTGGCGCCGCTGTCGACCCTGGTCATCCACCCGCAGCTCAACGACCTGCCGTACAAGACCCCGGACGACTACGAGGCGATCATCAGCGTCGTCTCGTTCTACTCGCTCGTCACCGTGAAGGCGGATGCGCCGTGGAAGACCATCCAGGAGTTCGTCGCCGCGGGCAAGGCCAGCCCCGGCAAGCTGCGGGTGGGCTCGCCGGGCGAGGGCACCTCGAGCCATCTCAGCCTGGAGGAGCTGAAGCGTCTGGCCGGTGTCAACTTCACTCATGTCCCGTTCTCGGGTTGGGGGGAGACGAGCCCGGCCCTGCTCGGCGGGCATATCGAGGGTCTCGTGGCCCAGCCCGGCGAGGTGAAGCCGCTGGTGGAGGGCAAGAAGCTGCGCGTGCTGCTGACCTTCCAGCCCAAGCGCCACGAGGCGTTCCCGGACGCGCCCTCCGCGAAGGAGCTCGGCTGGGACGCAACGAACGCCGTCACGTTCATGGTCGTGGTGCCCAAGGGCACCCCGGGGCCCGTGCTCAGGTACCTCCACGACTCGGTGCGCGTGGCGATGGAGGATCCGCAGTTCGTCAATACCATCAAGCAGCGGGTGATCGAGATCGACTATCGCGCGGGGGACCAGCTCAAGGCGGATCTGTGGAAGGAGTACAAGTTCCACACCGAGATCCTCACGCGGCTCGGGATGATCAAGAAGAAGTAGCTCGATGATCGAGCGGGTCCTCGCCCTGGCGCTCCTCGCGGCGAGCGGGGTGTACGTGGCGAATGCCTGGATGCTCCCGCTGGGCACCGCCGCCCGGCCGGGGGCGGGCTCCTATCCGCTCGGCGTCGGGATCTTCGGCGCCGCCGTCGCGCTCACCTGGGTGGTGATGGCGCTGCGGCGGGCGCCGGCCGGGCCCGCCGCGGAGCCCGCCGCCGAGCTCCTCGCCGAGCCGCGCGCGGCCCCCGTGAACCCGTCGGGAGGCGGGCGCGTTGCCATCACCGCCGGCCTGCTCATCGCCTTCTGCTGGCTCTTGCCCCTGGCGGGCTACCCCATCGCCGCCTTCCTCTTCGTGGCGCTCCTGCTCCGCGGGCTGGGCGCGGGCTGGGCGTCCGCCGGCCTGATCGCGCTCTGCACCGCCGGCGCCTCCCACTATGCGTTCGGCACGCTGCTCGGCGTCCCGCTGCCCGCCGGCGCCCTCTTCGGCTGATGGGCCCCATCGACGGGCTGATCTATGGCTTCGGGATCGCGCTGCAGCCGGCGAATATCTTCGCCTGCTTCCTCGGCGTGCTCATCGGCACCGTCGTCGGCATCCTGCCCGGCATCGGGCCGGTGGGCGCCATGGCGCTGCTCCTGCCCTCGACCTTCGCGATGCAACCGGCGACCGCCATCATCATGCTCGCCGGCATCTACTACGGCGCCATGTATGGCGGCTCCACGACGTCGATCCTGGTGAACGTGCCGGGCGAGGCGGCCTCCGTGGTGACCGCGCTGGATGGCTATCAGATGACCAAGCGGGGCCGCGCCGGCGCCGCGCTGGCGGTGGCCGGGGTGGGCTCCTTCGTCGCCGGCACGGTGGGCGTGGTGGGGATCGTGCTCGCCGCCTCCTGGCTCGCCGACCAGGCGCTCCGCTTCGGCCCGCCGGAGTTCTTCGCGATGGCGGCGGCGGGGCTGATGCTGCTCTCGCGTTTGAGCGGCGGCTCCGTGATGCACGGGCTTCTCATGGTCGCCATCGGGCTCGCGCTGGGCACGGTGGGCATGGAGCCGATCTCGGCGGTCCGGCGCTTCACCTTCGGCTCCAACCAGCTCTCCCAGGGCATCGAGCTGGTGCCGGTGATCATGGGGCTCTTCGGCGTGGCCGAGGTGCTCCTCATCGCGGAGTCCGGCATCCGCCGGGCCAGTATCTACTCGGTGAAGCTCCGGGAGCTGCTGCCCACGCGGGCCGAGTGGCGCCGCTCGGCTGCGCCCATCGCGCGGGGCTCCGTCGTCGGCTTCGTCACCGGTCTGGTGCCGGGCCCGGCCACCGTGCTCGCGACCTTCATCTCGTATGCTCTCGAGCGGCGCGTGTCGAAGCACCCGGAGGAGTTCGGCAAGGGGGCCATCGAGGGCGTGGCAGGCCCCGAGGCCGCGAACAATGCCGCCACCGCCGGCGCCATGGTCCCCCTCCTCTCCCTGGGCATCCCGTTCTCGCCGGCCACCGCCATCCTCCTCGGCGCGCTGGTCATCTCCGGCATCCAGCCCGGTCCACTCCTCATCAGCCAGCGGCCGGAGGTGTTCTGGGGCGTGGTGGCCAGCATGTACGTGGGCAATGCGATCCTGCTCATCCTCAACCTGCCCCTGGTAGGGCTCTTCGTGAGCGTGCTGCGGCTGCCTCAGCACGTGCTCGCCACCCTCGTCCTGCTCCTGTGTCTGGTGGGAGCCTTCAGCCTGAACAACAGCCAGCTCGATCTCTGGGTGCTGGTCATCTTCGGGATCTTCGGGTACGGGCTGCGCAAGCTCGCCATCGACCCCTCGCCGCTCGTGGTCGCCCTCGTCCTCGGGCCCATCATGGAAAAGACCCTGCGCCAGGCGCTCTTCATGGAGCGGGGCGATGTATTGTCGCTGGTGGGGCGACCGCTGACGGCCACGCTCTTGCTCCTGGGCGTGCTCGCCCTCGTCGGTCCGCCCCTGGCCCGGCTCCTGCGCGGCCGGCGCGCGAGCCACATGGAGATTGCGCGATGAAGAACGTGGACATGAAGGTGAACGGCGACATTCTCACCATCACCGTGGACCTCTCGAAGGAGTTCGGTCCCTCCTCGTCGGGGAAGACCATCATCATCGCCTCGACGGAGGGGAACGTCAGCGTGCCGGAGCGCGAGGTGAAGGTGGGGCTGAACGTCTACCGGAAGAAGTGAGGGGCGGGGGCTCAGCCGACGACGACGGAGGGGATGGGCAGACGGTCGCGGGTCTTGATGCCGATGCCACGCGGGCTCACGTGGCGAACCTCCCCCACGGTGATGAAGGGCTCGCCCATCTCCGCCACCAGCTCCAGCCGATAGGCCCGGCCCACCCGGAGCGCGGCCGTCGGGGCCGTCGCCAGGCAGATGCCGTGCTCGCTCACGTCGATGGTGTTCCCCACGATGATCTCGTCCGGAGTCCAGAGCCGACCCGCCCAGGTGGCGAGGATGCGGGGATCACGGCGGCGTTCGTCCATGGGAGGTAGCTCAGCACGCCCGGGTCGCCAGCGCAAGGCCGGACCGAGACCGACGGGCTGCGGTACACTCCCCTACGCCGGGGGCGATCGCGGGACCGGGTCGCCCGCCGGGTGGGGACCACTCCTACGTGCCAACCGGGAGGAGATGCCATGAGCGATACCGCGCAGCGCTTCAGCGCCAGCCTGGCCAAGGACGCGGTGTACACGCCGGGACTGCGCAGCTTCATGGAATATCGCGACCTGGGCGTCGCCGACGCCACTCACGGGCAATTCCGCGCCCACGTGGTCCGGATCAAGAAGGAGGCCGCCGGCGATCACGACCTCCACACCACCGGGCTCCATCGGCATCTCTGCGACTTCCAGATGTTCTACGTGCTGAAGGGGTGGATCCGGTTCGTCTACGAGGGGCACGGGGAGCACCGCTTCGGGCCGGGGGACTGCGTGGTCCAGCCGGCGGGCATCGTGCACAACGAGCTGGACTGCTCCGACGACCTCGAGCTGCTGGAGATCTACTCGCCCGCCGTGCACCAGACGGTCAAGGCCGAGACGATCGCCACCGCGGCCGCGGCTCGGTAGGCGACCCCCATGGCCCGACTGCCCGATCCGCTCGACACGCTGGCCCCCGACGCCAAGCGCATCTACGACAAGATCAGCGCCAAGCGCGGCGCCATCCGGGGTCCTTTCGCTTCCCTCATGCACCACCCGACCCTCGCCGAGCGCGTGGGGGATCTCGGCGAGTTCCTCCGCTTCGACTCGTCTCTCCCCGGCGACATCCGCGAGCTGGCCATTCTCATCACCGCCCGCGCGGTGAGCCAGACCTTCGAGTGGTACGCCCACGCCAAGATCGCGCGCACGGAGAAGCTGCCCGACGACGTGATCGAGCGGGTGCGCACCCGTGGGGATCTCGGCGCGCTGCCCGCGCGCTACCTCAAGCCGGCCCGGGTGGTCCAGCACGTGCTGGCCTTCGAGTCCATTCCCCAGGCGCTCCAGGACGAGGTCAAGGGAGAGCTCGGGATGAGCGGGCTCATGGAGCTGGTGGTGCTGGCGGGCCACTATCGCCTGATCGCGGGCGTGCTCTTCGCCTTCGACACCCCGCTGCCGCCGGGCGAGCCTCAGCCATTCGCGTGACGAGGGGCTGAAGGTGGAGGAGCGCGACCGCATCGCGGAGTTCAAGGAAGTGGCCGAGATCATGCCGGACGATCCGGTCGTCCGGTTCGGCCTGGCGGGCGCGTACCTCGAGGCCGGGCAGGCGGAGAACGCCGTCCTCGAATACGCGGAGACGATCCGGCTCAAGCCGGACTACTCGGCCGCCCATCGTGGACTCGGCCGGGCGCTGGAGCGGGCCGGACGCTCCGAGGAGGCCCAGGCCGCGTACCGAACCGGGCTGGAGGTGGCCACGCGGACCGGCGACCTCCAGACGAAGAAGGAGATCGAGGTCTTCCTGCGCCGCCTGGATTCCGGCGGCGGCTGAGCAGGCCGGAGGAGACCCCATGCAACCGAACCGGGTGAAGCGGATCCTGCGCGAGGGCGGCCTCGCGCTGGGGACCTACGTGGGCGGCATCGCCGATCCGCAGATCGTCGAGATCATCGGGCATGCCGGCTACGATGCGGCCTTCATCGACATGGAGCACACGAGCTTCGACCTGCGGGACGTGCAGCTCATGGTGCTGGCCGCCGAGCGGGTGGGTATCACGCCCATCGTCCGCACGCCGGGCTTCGATCCCGCCTTCATCCTGCGACTGCTCGACATGGGAGTGCAGGGCATCCAGGTGCCGCACATCAATGACGCGCGCGCGGCCCGCGCGGCGGTGGCGGCGGTGCGTTACGCGCCCCTGGGCGACCGGGGGATGGCCGGCGCCAGCCGGGCCTCGGACTACGGCAGGGTCCCGATGGCGGAGCACATGGCCCAGTCCAACCGGGAGATCACGCTGGCGGTGATGGTCGAGGACCTGCCCGCGCTGGACGAGATCGACGCCATCGCCGCCACCGACGGCCTCGACATCGTCGCGGTGGGGCCGTCCGACATGTCGCGCGCGCTGGGGGTGGGCGGCACCGCCGATCACCCGAAGCTGCGCGCCGCGGTGGACCGGGTGGCGGAGGCGGTGCGCAAGGGCGGGGTGGCGCGCCTCGCCCTGCCCATGAACCACCCCACCTTGCCGCGCAATGCGGCCCAGCTGCGGGAGCTGGGGGTGGGCTACACCAACTGCGCGCCCGCTCCCGAGGTGCGCATGCTCAGGTCCATGCAGGCCCAGGTGGCGGAGGCGCGCGCGCTGCTCGGCTGAGGCGGTTTGCGGGCGCGGGGGTGCGGGGCGCCCGGAGCTAGAGCCCCACCGTCTTCGCGATGCGCTCGAGCTCCGCGCCCATCTCGGCGTCGGTCTTCACCGTGGCCGGCCGCACGATGACGCGATTGGCGCCGGCGTCGAGCAGGCGGCGGATCAGGTCGCGGTCGGCGGGCTGGCCGTGCACCGAGATGGTGATGGCGCCGGGATCACGGCCCGCGTCCTTCGCGAGTCGATCCAGGGTGGCCCGGCTCTCGCGGAGCTGGTCCGGCGTGGTGCGATTCGGCAGCCATCCGTCGCCCCAGGCCACCACGCGCTCCAGCACGCGCTTGGCGCCGCCGCCGAGAATCACCGGCGGGTGCGGCTTCTGCGCCGGCTTGGGATAGGAGCGGACGGGCGGGAAGTTGTAGTAGCGGCCGTGGAACTCGGCCTCGGGCTTGGTCCACAGTTCCTTCATGGCCAGGACCGACTCCCGCGTCTGCGTCCAGCGGTGGTCGAAATCCCCGCCCATGATCTCGGTCTCCTCCCGGAGCCATCCCGCGCCGATGCCGAAGAGGAATCGGCCGCCGCTGAAGTGATCGAGCGTGGACACTTCCTTGGCGAGGAGCAGCGGGTGCCGCTCGGGAACGAGCACGATGCCGGTCCCCAGCTTGATGCGCGTCGTGGTCCCCGAGGCCCGCGCCAGCGCGACGAAGGGATCGACGAAGTGGGAATAGCTCTCGGGGATGACGCCGTCGTCCGAGCCGGGGAAGCGGCTGGCCGAGCGCACCGGGATGAACGGATGCTCGGCGCACCAGAAGGACTCGAAGCCGAGCGCCTCGGCCTTGCCCGCCATGGCGCCCACGTCGACCAGATAAGCGGGCAGGGGAACCGCGACCCCGACGTTCATGCCCACTCCTCGCGGAGGCCGAGGGCCTCCAGGTAGCGGCGATACGGCTCGAGGGTGTCGCCGTACTTCTGGTGGCCCGCGGTGTGCTGGGCGCAGGCGAGCAGGAGCCGTTCGCGGTCGCCGTGCGGGTTGCGCCGGTAGTCGTCCAGCAGGCAGAGCGCGATCTCCTGGTTGTGCGTGTCGTTGCCGTGCTTGAGCGCGTCGAGCGCCAGCACGCTCACCAGGCGCGCGCGGTCATGGCCGCCCGCGAGATAGGCGCGGGTCCACGCGACGCTCTCGGGCGCCTTCATCGCGACCTGGGCGGCGTCCAGCCGGTGGAGGATCTCGTCGGCGGACAGGCCGTCGCTGCCCATCGGCGCGCGGGTGTCGACCTTGCCGTTGCGCGGGGTGGCGCGCAGCCAGTGGGCGACCTGGCAGATGAACGAGCCCGCCACGTAGAGGAGCTTGAGCCGGTGCGGGTGCTCGAAGGTGTTGAGGAACCAGCGCAGCGTATTCGAGTACTGGAAGCAGTGCTGGGGCCCCGAGAAGTCGCGGCCGTCGGTGGTGTCGAGGAGGAGATCGGCGATGGCGATCTGCATGGTATCGAGGATGTGCAGGGGAGCCTTGCCGGCCTGGAGAAGCGCGGTGATCGCCTCGATGTAGGCCGGCTCGGGCGCCCGGAGGGCCTCGATCAGGCCCTGCGCCTCCGCGGGCGTCAGCGGTGCGCGGTTGGCGAGGAAGCGCTCCTCGCAGACGACCGACGGGCTCGCCTCCAGCGAGGACTGGTTGCGGTGCTCGTCGTCGGCGAGATCGACCCAGCTCACCTGGCAGGCCATCTCGTAGGCGGAGTGCCAGCGCGGTCCCACCGCCATGTCCAGCGCGCCCGCATAGACCACGTCGTGCGCGTCATCCCAGCCCACCGCGTTGCCGACGTCGATGGTGGCGCGGGCGCGGTAGGACTTGTGGCCGGTGGTGTAGGAGCGGTTGTAGAGCATCCGGTCCTGCACGTCGATGAGCCCGGCGAAGGCGAGCTGCGCGAAGAGCTCGCGATGGTGCTCGCGCGCCTCGAAGAGGCCCAGGAAGACGCGATAGGCCTCGATCACCTGGCCCTGCTGCACCAGGGTGAGCCAGTGGTCGAGCCCGTCCTGGTAGGGACCGTCCAGGCGGTGCGGGGCCTGGTCCGCCCAGTGCGCGACGGGGGCGGGGAAGGGCGGCGTCTTGCTGCCCTTCCAGGTCCGGCGGCCGTAGTGGCCCGGCGCGCCGCCGAGCAGCTGGTTCCACTGATCCAGCGCGGTGGGCACGTACCAGACCGTCTGGGCCATCGGCAGGTAGGCCAGCTCCGGCGCGACGAAGGCGGGCAGGAACAGACTCGACCGCGTGCTCAGGAGGCAGTGGTCGTTGTTGACGAAGCGGAAGAAGCCGCGGTCGACCCGCTGGTGATACGGCACGTGGGTGTAGGGGGCGTGGATCCGTACCGTCTCGCGGGCGATCTCGGGGAGCGGCCGGCCGGCCTTGATCAGCTCGTGGAAGACGCCGGTCGCCCCGACCTGATCCCGGGCCAGGTAGCGGTCTTCCAGCTTTCCGTACAGCGCGGCGGCTCCGTTTCCCGCGTTCGCCATGTGGGTGACCTCCGTTGGTCGGCTGCGGTCACCATACCCCCGCCCACCGATAGGGTCCAGTCCCTCTTACGTGCCCCCGACGGTCAGCTTCTCGTACAGCGCGCTGAGGATCTCGTCCACCGCCGCCGCCCCCCACAGGTCGAAGAAGGCCGAGCCCTGGAGCGCCACGAATTCTCGCCCGGCCCGCTCCTGCGCCTGCGCCGCGCTCTCGCCGGGCCGGGCGCGGCCCTGGTGCCCCCGGACGAGGTCCTTGTGGTAGATGGCGGGATACTCGACGTATCGATGGAGCTCGCGGAAGTCCCGCGTGTAGAACACCGCCACCGGGATCGATGCCCACTCGCCGCCGTTCTTCGCGTTGAGGAACTGCAGCATCAGGTCGTGGTTACCGTCAGGGGACGCGGCGGGATCGGGTCGTCGCGTGCCGAGAATCTTCTGGCCGTCGCGATTGAAGATGCGGAGCTCGAGCCCGCCGGCCTCGGCCAGCCGCGCGAGCATGGGCACGTCGCGCCGGCAGTCGGACGACCAGTCTTCCGAGATGACCAGGATCCGGGCGGGGCCGTCGGGCTGGGCGGCGAGCCACTTCACCGCGGCGACCTGCGGCTCGCTGAGCCGCGCGCGCGCATGGCGGTCGCGGAAGACCGCGCTCTGGTCCCGGCGGGGAGCGCCGAAGGACCCGCCGTCGGGGAGATAGCCGCCGAAGGCCTCGCGGCCGAGATTGTCCGCGCTGCCGACATAGGCGACGTAGTCCTCGAAGGTCATGCCCTGGGCATACCGCTCGGGGGTCAGGGGAGCGGTTTCCTCCGGCGCGCGACCGTCCGGGACCGGCATGGCGCCGATAGTGCGCTCGCGCTCCCGTCCCCGTCAAGGCGGCCCGGTTGACTTTGCCGCCGAGGGCGGGGCACGATCCGGGGCGTGTCCGAGGACCCGCATCCGTCGGCCTCGCTCTCCTCCACGCGGAAGTGGGCCATCACGATCTCGGTGATGCTGATCACCGTCACCCAGATGATCGACACCAGCATCACCAACGTCGCGCTCCCCCACATGCAGGGCTCGCTGGCGACGAGCGTGGAGGAGACCTCCTGGGTGCTCACTTCCTATCTCGCCGCGAATGCCATCGCGGTCCCCGCCACCGCGTGGCTCACCGGCCTCCTGGGCCGCCGCCGGCTCTTCCTGCTCTGCGCCACCGTGTTCACGGCGTCCTCGTTTCTCTCGGGGCTCGCGCCCAATCTGGAATTTCTCGTCGTCATGCGAGTGATCCAGGGGCTGGGGGGCGGCCCCATCATCCCCATGGCGCAGGCCACCATGTGGGAGATCTTCCCCCTCCGCCAGCGCGGGCTCGCCATGGCGGTCTGGGGCATGGGCATCATGATGGCGCCCATCCTCGGCCCCACGCTGGGCGGCTGGATCTGCGACAACTGGTCCTGGCGCTGGATCTTCTACGTGAACCTCCCCATCGGCGTGGTCGGGTTCCTCATGGCGAGCGCCTTCCTCTTCGACTCCCCCTATTCGCGCAAGGCCTCCTCGGTCGACTGGCAGGGTCTGGTCTTGATGGTGATCGGCTTCGGCTCACTCCAGCTCATGCTCGACCGCGGGGAGCGGGCAGACTGGTTCGAGTCCACCGCCATCACCGCGCTCGCCCTGCTCGCCGCCTTCGCCATTGCCTGCTTCCTCTATCGCGAGTTGACCGCCGATGAGCCCATCCTCAACCTCACCGTGTTCAACGACCGGAACTTCGCCGTCGGCTCCCTGGTGATGGCGACGGTGGGGTTCGGCTTCTACTCGAGCACGGTGCTGCTGGCGCTCTATACGCAGAAGGTGATGGCTTACGACGCGTGGACATCGGGACTGGTGCTGGCGCCGGGCGGGCTCGGCAATATGGCCGCACTGCTCATCTCGGGTCGCCTGGTGACCCGAATGGATCAGCGGCTGCTGCTCGGCGTCGGCTGCGCGCTCAACATCACGGCCTTCGTCCTGATGACCAATATCTCGCTCGGCATGGACTACTACGCGCTCGCCCTGCCCCGCTTCATCCAGGGACTGGGCCAGGGGTTCACCTTCGTGCCGCTGCAAACCCTCGCCCTGGCCACCGTCCCCATGCAGCGGCTGTCCAACGCCACCGCGGCCTACAACGTGGTGCGGAACTTCGGCGGCAGCATGGGCATCGCCATGGCCACCACCCTGCTGGCCCGGCGCAGCCAGTACCATCAGTCGACCCTGGCCGGCCACGTGACGGTGTGGGATCCGGAGACGGCCGCCCGCCTGAAGGAATGGACCGGCCATTTTGTTGGCCAGGGCGCGGACGGCTTCACCGCCCAGCGCCGGGCGGTGGCCATGCTCTACCGCGGCACCCAGGATCAGGCGCAGGTGCTGGCCTATGCCGATGCCTACGTGGTCCTGGTGATCCTCTTCGTGGGGATCGTCTTCCTGCTGCCGCTGATGCGGCGGGTGCGCGTGGACCAGACCGGCCCGAAGGCGGCGCGGCCCGCGGAGGGCCGGGCCGAGGCGGTGTCCGGCGCCGCCGCCGACTAGGGTTGGGGAATCTGCCCCGATCCTCGCGCAAACTTCGCGGTCAATTGGCGGGAATGGTGAGCACCGCCCCCGGGGCCTTTTCGCCGGTGTCCGCCAACGTCATGAGGATCAGGAGGAACGTGAACACCCCCTTGGACTTCAGGTCACGGTTCTCGATCCAGTACCAGAGATCGCCATAACGGACCGCGGCGAAAGAGGCCTCCGGCCGGGATGGACCGCTCGCAATGCGAATGATGGGCGCCAGAGCGTCATCGCCGTCCGCGGGGCGCGGGGGCGCCGGAAAGGCGAGGCCATCGCGCACATGGTCTGCGGGGACGTCGACGAACGCCGACAGCTCGAGGAGTATCCCCATCCCCGAGCGAGTCTGCATGGCAATCACGTCGTCGCGGCCTGTCCACGGTCCGAAAACAACCCGGAACTCGGACTTTTCGTGGCTCAGCCCCAGGAGCGTCCTGACCACCTCCCGATCGGCTTGAATGTCCGGCGGAACGTCCTTCCCGGGGAAGGTCATGACAATTCCTTCGCGCTTGGTCTCCTTGTCCGCCTCGGCGCGGAATCCCACGGTGCCGGACTCCTGGATCCGCCAGAGGGCCCTGACCAGCCGTAGAAAGTCCGGGTCCGGTGGCCTCCCCCGTCCTCCGGCCCTGCCGTTCGAGAGCCCGTTGACGGTCTGCAGCGTGACGGGGAGCAAGATATCCGCTCGGTAGCCCGCCTGGAGCAACTCCATCAGTCGGATGGGCGGAATCGGAGTCATCATGGTCCGGATGAAGCCGGGCCCGGTAAGGGGCACATAGGTAACCGTGGGCCGGTCGGTGTACTGGCCCTGGGCGCCCAGGCCAATGCTGCTGTTGGGAACACCCGGGACGACGGTGGTGGTATTGAAGACGCTGCCCGCGGCCGAGAACGAGCTTTGCAGCTGGTAGCTGCTGACGATCTGCCCCACATCCACGAAGATCGGCGTGTCGGCGTAGCGCAGCTTGACGATGTTGAGGAGCATCTGCTGCTTCCAGGAGTTGGCCACCGCCGAGGTGTAGTCGAGCCGGTCACGGTCAAGCGTGGCCGCACCGTAGCTCGCGCAGCCGGAGAGGCAGGCCGCGCCCACCAGGACACCGATCCGCGCGGCAAGGGCACCACCGTTGGGCATCGGATCGGAACGTACCGCTCAAGTCGCAGGTCACCTATACGACCAAAGTCCTAGTTGGCCGGTCCCCACGAATCACCTATTGCCTCGGAGTCCGCGGGAGCGACGGCCTGCCTCGGGACATCCATCTCGGTAGGATGAGCGGTTTCGACCTTCAGCAACACCTGGCCACCGCCGGCGTCCCGCCCACGACGATTCAGTCACGCGCGAGCGCGCCCGATCGGGCTTGGCCTACCTAGGGAAGCCTTTCCGCGAAGGCGCGCTCCTCGGCGCTATCCAGTGGGCGCTAGAGGGCCGTCGGGCCTAGGTCCTAGGTCCTATAGAGGAGCGTTCGACCTCGCCCCTATTCTGATCGTCAGCATCAACGACCTCGAAGACCCGCTAAAAGGGGAGGGACGAGCCATGACATCTCAAGTTCGAGCCGTGATATTGATTTCGGCCTTCATGGCCTGTCTGCTAGGGGGAGTGGCGGGCGCGGAGGGCGAGCCCGCGGACCTGATGGAGACTCTCCGCGAGAAGGCGCGCGCGGACGAGAAGCTGATGGTGGGGGCGGCGCTCAACCTCACGGAGGGCGAGGCCAAGACCTTTTGGCCCGTCTACCACTCCTATCAGAGCGACATGATCACCTATTACAGCCGGGTTGCCAAGTTCCTCGGCACGTGCGCGCAGGCGTACGGGTCGATAACCGACGAGACCGCCACCCAGCTGCTCGGCGAGTTCCTGGCGCTCGAGACAGATCACGTGGCGATTCTGAAGTCATACGCGCCGCGGTTCCGGCGCGTCCTGCCGCCCGTGAAGGTCGTGCGTCTCTACCAGATCGAGAACGAGCTGCGCACGCTCGTGAACTACGAGATCGCCCGCGAGATTCCGCTCGTCAAGTGACCGAGGGGAACGACCGCTCGATTCGACGTGATGAGGAGAGCGATCATGCGTGCCGCGACCGACAAGATTCGGCGAAGCGTTCTGAGGCGTGGGTGCGTCATGCTGAGCCTTGCCTGCTTCTACTTCCTGTCCGGGGGCCCCGCGCTTGCCCAGCCGCAGGCTCCGCAGAAGGCGGCGGGCGGGGCCCTCACCATCGATCTCGCGGCGATGCAGAAGCCGTGGACCGGCGATCTGGACGCGATGATCGACCGGCGGACCATCCGCGTGCTGACCGTGAACAGCAAGACCTCCTATTTCCTCGACAAGGGGGTGCAGCGGGGCATCGTCGTTGACTACTTCGGGGTGTTCGAGAATGAGCTCAACAAGAAGCTTGCCGCCGAAAAGAAGCTCAAGGACAAGAACCTGAAGGTGCGGGTGGTATTCATCCCAGTACGACGCGACCAGTTACTGCCCGGGCTTGCCGCCGGCAAGGGCGACATCGCCGCTGCCAATCTCACGATCACGCCGGAGCGCCAGAAACTGGTGGACTTCTCCGCCGCCGGTCTGAGCAACGTCAGAGAGATCGTAGTGTCGGGGCCTGTCTCACCGAAAGTCGCCAGCCTGGACGATCTCTCCGGCAAGGCCGTCTTCGTGCGCAAGTCGTCGACTTACTACGAGAGCCTCGTTACGCTCAACAAGAAGTTTGCGGCCGAGAAGAAGCCGCCGGTCGCGCTCAAGGAAGCGCCCGAGACGCTGGAGGACGAGGATCTGCTCGAGATGCTCAACGCCGGTCTCATAGAGCTTGTCGTCGTTGACAAGCACCTTGCGGACTTCTGGAAGCAGATATTCCCGAAGCTCACGGTGCACGACGACGTCGCGGTTCGCACCGGCGGCGAGGTCGCGTGGGCGATCCGCAAGGGCAGCCCGCAGCTCAAGGCGGCGGTGGACGATTTCGCCGCGCGCAACAAGGTCGGGACCGCGACCGGCAACCAGGTCCTGACGCGCTACCTGAAGAACGTCAAATATGTAAAGAATGCGGCCTCCGAGAAGGAGCGCAAGAAGTTCCTGGCGCTGCTCCAGTATTTCCAGAAATACGGTGAGAAGTATGATGTGGACTGGGTGCTGATGGGTGCGCAGGGCTACCAAGAGTCGCAGCTCAACCAGAGTGCAAAGAGTTCGGCGGGCGCCATCGGAGTCATGCAGGTGATGCCCGCGACCGGCAAGGAAATGAAGGTGGGCGACATCACGGAAACCGAGGCAAACATCCACGCCGGCATCAAGTACATGCGCTTCATGATCGACCAGTACTACGAGAAGGAGCCGATGACGAAGCTTGACAAGGCGCTGTTCGCCTTCGCGTCGTACAACGCGGGCCCCGCCCGCGTCCGGCAGCTCCGGCAGGAGGCCGCCAAGCGCGGGCTCGACCCCAACGTCTGGTTTCAGAACGTGGAGTATGTCGCGGCCGAAAAGGTCGGCCCCGAAACGGTGACCTACGTCAGCAACATCTACAAGTACTACATAACGTACCGCCTGGTTCTGGAGAGTCGAGCGACCAAGAAGGAAGCGGTCGAGAAGATCAAGGCTGGCGCCAAGTAAGACATGCTCCGTGTGATCAATGCGTGGAGGAGGGAATGCAACGACCTGCTCGGCTATTTAGTCCCGTTGAAGCCGCACTAGCGCCTCAGCGCGACGAGAAGCGCCAGCGGCGATAGCGCCAGGCTCCCCGCTCGGCGAGGCGCCCCTCCGCGATCAACGTCGCGCCCTCAGCCGCGAAGTCGAAGATCTTGACCACCCCGGCGCGCCTCGTCCACCACGGAGTCGGTCTCGGTGAGGAAGACCTCGTCGAGGAGGCCCGCGGCATGGGGTCGCCGCGCCGTCTGCAGATGCCACCGGATGCGCGCCATCACGCCGGTCCGCCGTCCTCCTGCCGTGGCTCCACCACCGCGAACATGAGCGTGAAGTCGTCGAAGAGGCCGAAGAGCTCGGCGAGCCTGGCCGCGTCGCCATCCACCACCACCAGCCCCGCCGCCACCGCGTCGGCGACGGCGATCTCACGAAGGATGAGGCGGTTGAGGGCGGGGCGGTCGAGGGTGACGGTGAGGTCGGCGTCGGGGCCGGGCCGGCCGGCGCGGTAGGTCAGCGCGCCGTGCTCGAGAGTCAAGGCGTAGCGCTCGCCGGTGTCGGTCAGCACCCAGTTCACGGTGAGGGACTTGCCGTCGGCGCGGTCGGCGTCGAGCCGCACCGCGAGATAGTCGAAGAAGAGGTCGAGGCTCATCGACCGCACGAGGTCCGGGCTCACCGGAGCGCGGGCGGCCGGGTTGGGCCGGCCCTGCCGGAGCTCGAGCGCGCCGAGCAGATAGGCGTTGCGCCAGGTCGCCGACTCCGCCTGATAGCCGAGCTGCTCCAGCGCGTCGGCGCCGAGGGCGCGCGCATCCAGGTTTCCGGGGTCGGCGAAGACGAGGTGGCTCATCGCCTCCGCCACGAACCGGTACTCGCCGCGCCCAAAATCCTCGCGCGCCCGCGCCAGCGCGGCGACGGCCCCGCCCATGTACTCGACGTATTTCCGCGCCCGCGCCACCGGTGGCAGGGGATTGAGATTGGCGGGATTGGCGTCGTACCAGCCGAGATAGCGCTGGTACACCGCCTTCGCGTTGTGGCTCAGCGTGCCGTAGTAGCCGCGCACGTGCCAGGTGCGCGCGAGGCTCCGCGGCAGCACGAGCCGCTCCGCGATCTCGGCAGCCCGGTAGCCGTGGTTCATGAGGCGCACCGTCTGGTCATGGAGGTACTTGTAGAGGTCGCGCTGCTTGCGGAGAAAATCCTCCAGCCGCGCGCGGCCCCACACCGGCCAGTGGTGCTGGGCGAAGACCACGTCGGCGCCGGGGGCGAAGCGAGCCAGCGCCTCGTCGATGTACTTCGCCCAGGCATTGGCGTCGCGCACCTGGGCGCCGCGGATGGGATAGGTATTGTGCAGGTTGTGGGTGGCGTTCTCGGCGAGGTTCAGCGCCCGCAGCGCCGGATAGAACATGTGCATCTCGGCGGGCGCTTCCGTGTCCGGGGTGACCTGGAACACCATCTCCACGCCGTCCAGCCGATGCGTCTCGAAGGGCTCCGTCACGGTGACGGTGGGCGGGATCAGGGTGACGGTGCCGCGCGAGGTGCCCTTACCCAGCCCGGCATCCACCTGGCCGCGGGGGCCCTTCGGCAGCGTGGCGCCGAACTGGAACTGCGCGCGGCGGATCATGGGCGTGCCGGCGAGCACGGCCTCGGAGACCACTTCCTCCATGAAGCCGACGGGCGCGATCACCGGCACGCGGCCCGCGCGCACGTCGGCCTCGTCCACCACCCCGCGGACACCGCCATAGTGATCGGTATGGCTATGGCTGTAGATCACCGCCGTCACCGGCCGCCGGCCCCGATGCTGGGCGTACAGCTCGAGCCCGGCCCGGGCGGTCTCCGTCGAGATCAGGGGATCGACCACGATGACGCCCGTCTCGCCCTCGATGAGCGTCATGTTGGAGATGTCGAAGCCGCGGATCTGGTAGATCCGATCGGTGACCTGGAAGAGCCCGTTGGCGAGGTTGAGCCGCGCCTGCCGCCAGAGGCTCGGGTTCACCGTGGGCGGCGCGGCCTCGGCGGCGAGAAAGGCGTAGTCGGAGAGGCTCCAGACCACGCGGCCCTGCGCGTTGCGGATCTCCACCTCGGGGAGCGTGCCGAGGAATCCACGTCCCGCGTCCTCGAAGTCCGCGCGGTCCTCGAAGGGCAGCGCCTCGAGGACCGCGCGGTGTGTCGCCAGCGTGTGGGGAGTGGCGTCCTTCGGTTCGCTCACCCCAGCTGCTTGTGCACGAACTCGATGATCCGCGCGATGGCCTGCCGGGTGCCCTCGGAGTTCGGGTTCTTGGTGAAGAACCCCTCCGTCTCGCCCTCGTAGAGCTCGAGCTCCACCTGCCCCCCCGCCTTGCGATACGCGGCGACGAAGCGGTCGAGGTCGGGGCGGGGATGTGCGACGTCCTTGGTGCCCTGGACGTACAGTGCCGGTGGCAGCTCCACTTGCTCGCCGCGCTCGAGCGCGAGGACGGGGTTGCCCTCCGCCATCGCCGCCTCGGTCACCCAGTACTGATCGTGGAGCGGCAGCACGCGGTCCACCACCTCGGGGTAGGGTGCGCCGCCCGCCTTGAGCTTCTTGGCGTAGTGATAGCGCGCGAGGGGATCGATGACCGGCCAGCCGAGCACCACGCAGCGGACGGTGGCCTCCTGCGGCGCGTTGCCCGCCGGCAGCGGGATCGCCGCGTAGCGTGGATCACGCGGCCGCATCGCGACCAGCATGGCCTGATGCGAGCCGCTGGAATAGCCCATGAGCCCCACGCGGTCCGCGCGGCTCCCCAGGGATCCGGCGCGCGACTTGAACCAGCGCACCGCGTAGTTGATGTCGGCCAGCGACGCGGGGTAACCCGCCACCGGCGGCATGCGAAAGTCGAGCGCGGCCACGAGCACGCCGCTCTTCGCGAGCGCCTCGTTGACGAGATTGTCGTTGAGCCGGTCACCACGGCACCAGGCGCCGCCGTGCAGGTCGATGACCAGCGGGAAGGGCCCAGTCCCGCGGGGCTTGAAGAGGCGCGCCAGGAGTGGCGTGTCCCCGTGGCGGAGATACTCGATGTCCTCGACGTCGATGGCGTGGGTGCCGGCGGTGGCGGTCATGGTGTTCCTCCTCGCCCGCAAGCCTGCGCCCCGCGGGTCCCGTCCGTCAAGGGGGGCGGGGCTGTCCCCTCAGCGGGTCCGGTCGCGATCGATGAGCAGGCGCCGCAGGATCTTGCCCGAGGCCGACTTCGGGATCTGGTCGATGAATTCCAGGAGCCGGACGCGCTTGTGCGGCGCCACGCGCCCGGCCACCCACGCCATGATGGCGTCGGCCGGCGTGGCCTTGGCCGCCTCGTCCCCCTTGAGCACGATGAAAGCCTTCGGCACTTCCCCCGCCTCCTCGTCCGGGTGGCGCACCACCGCGACGTCGAGCACCGCGGGATGCGTGATGAGGAGCGCCTCCAGCTCGGCGGGAGCCACCTGCATGCCCTTGTACTTGATGAGCTCCTTGGTCCGATCGACGATGTAGAAGTAGCCCTCGGGATCCACCAGCCCCACGTCGCCGGTGTGGTACCAGCCCTCGCGATCGAGACAGGCCGCCGTCTCCTCCGGCTGATTGAGATAACCCCGCATGATCTGCGGGCCGCGTATCCACAGCTCACCTTCCTTGCCCGCGGGCACGTCTTCGCCCGTGACCACGTCGGCGATCTTCACCTCCGTGTTCGGCACGATGCAGCCGACGGATCCGGGCTTCATCGGCGCGTTACGGGTGGGGCTCAGGTGCGTCACCGGGCTGGCCTCCGTCATGCCATAGCCCTGCGTCACCGGGCAGCCCAGCTTCCGGCTGAGCTCGCGCGCCATCTCCTCGCCCAGCGGCGCCGCGCCCGAGAAGACGAGCCGGACGCTCGAGAGGTCGAACTGCGCCACCATGGGGTGCTTGACCAGGCCGAGCACGATGGGCGGCACGAGGGGGAGAATGGTGATCTTGTGCTTCTGGACGAGCCCGAGGAATTCCGCGAGGTCGAAGCGCGGCATGGACACGATGGTCCCGCCGCCGGCCAGCCCCAGCATCATGATCACCACCATCCCGTAGATGTGGAAGAAGGGCAGCACCGCGACGACGACGTCGCGCTCGCCGAAGGCCTCGAAGTTCTTCATGCCTTCGCACTGGCAGAGATTCGCCACCAGGTTCCGGTGGGTGAGCATGACGCCCTTGGGCAGGCCGGTGGTGCCGCTCGAGTAGGGGAGCACGACGAGGTCGTTCGCCGGATCGAGGGCAACCGTGGGCGGATCACCGCCGCCCTGGAGCAGCTCGGCGAAAGGTCGGGCGCCCTCGGCGGCGCCGAACACGAACACGGCCTCCACGCCGCTCTTCCGCGCCGCCTCCTGCGCCTTGTCGAGGAAGGGCGGGACCGTCACCAGGAACCGCGCTCGGGAGTCCACGAGCTGCTTGGCGAGCTCGTCGGCGGTGTAGAGCGGGTTCACCGTGGTGTTGATCCCACCCACCGACGCGACCGCCAGGAAGATCACCGCATACTCGGGCAGGTTCGGGCTATAGATCGCGAACACATCACCCTTGCGGAAGCCGAGGCGGCTCAAGCCTGCGGCGGTCCGGCGCACGCCCTCCGCGAGCTGGCCATAGGTGAGGGTGCGCCCGGTGGGGCCGTCGATGAGAGCGGGCTTGTCGCCGAGGCGAGCCGCGTGCCGCAGCACGTAGTCCGTGATCGACACATCGGGGATGGACACCTGGGGACTGGTCGAGAGCATGCGGGCCTCCGTGGCGGTCAGACGCCGATCAAGGACAGACGGGCGCCCATGGTTTTCTTCGCGTCGAGCGGCCCGGCCTTGCCCGATCGTGCGGTGAGGGTGGCGTCATGGGGTGAGGCGCCGCGCTGGCCCAGCCATTGCGCGACGGCGCCGTCCGGCCGCGCGGGCGCGAGGAACTCGAGCGCGTGCGGGCCGGCCATGAACCGCGTGCCGGCGCTGCCCGTCTCCGGGCTCGTGATCGCGGTGCCCGATTGTCCGGTGGCCTTGGTGTACCAGCGGGACACCGTGGCGAGATCCTCGGTGGCGATGCGCACCGCGCCGATGCCGGTGACGCCGTTGGGGTGCGTCTGCTCGCGGGGCACCCGCTCCTCGCGCGGCGTCTCGTCATTGATGAGGAAGGGTCCCACGCCGCGATGCGGCCCGCGCGCGAGCGAGAACACCCAGCGGAGCTGGTACCCGTCCGGGCGGACGCGCGACTGCGAGACCGGGTCGGCGATGTCGACGCCGGCGTCGCGAAAGGCGCGCGTGTCGCCCATGAGGTCGTCGGTCTGGAGGCAATAGTCCACCAGCCCGCCCCCACGCTGCAGCGCGGCCCACCACCGATGGTCGGGATTGTCGCGGTAGAACCCGATCAGCTCGAGGTACGAGCCGTCGGCGAAGGCGATGAGCGTGTTGTAGGTCCCCACCGGGTGCCGCCCGCCCGGCACCACGGTGAAGCCGAGCTCCCCGTAGGCCCGCGTGGCGGCCTCGAGATCCTTCACCGCGATGACGAGATGATCGATGCCGGTGATCATGCGCGGGCTCCCGGGAGGAAGGCGGGGGCGACCTCGGTGAGGAAGCGCTTGAGCTGCCCGGCCTGATCCCAGGAGGTCAGGCGGAGGGCGATGTGACCGAGGCCCGCGTCGAGATACGCCCGGAGCTGCGTCACGCACTGAGCGGGACTGCCGGCGACGGTCCAGCCCTCGACGAAGCCGGGGGTGAACTTGCTGGTGTAGTACGTGTCGAGGAAGGCCTTGCTCTCCTCCAGCGCGGCCTGGCGGTCCTCGTTGACGTTGATGTTGTGGTAGAGCGAGCTCGAGAGGAGCCCCGGGTCCCGTCCCTCCTCGCGCGCCATGGCGGTGATGCGCGCCCACTGCTGGCGGAACTGGTCCGGGCTCACCTTGTTGGTCATCCAGCCGTCGGCATAGCGCGCCACCCGGCGGAAGCTCCGCTCCACCACGGAATCCGCCGCGCTGGCACCGCCCTTCCAGGTGAGGCCGGTGGGATTGCTGGCGATCCAGATGGGGCAGGGGCTCTGCGCGGGCGCGGGCTCGACCGTGACACCGTCGAATTGATAGAAACGGCCCGCGTGCGAGACCTTCTTGCCGCCGAAGACTTTCCGCAGGATTTCGATGCCCTCCTCGAGGCGCGCCACCCGCTCCGAGGCCTGGATCCCCATGACCCGATGCTCGAGGGCCTGCGCGGGGCTCTGCTCGTCGGGGCCTCCGAGGCAGACGGCGAGGAGCGAGCGGCCCCCCGAGATCACGTCGAGGCTCGCCCACTGCTGAGCGAACAGCAGCGGATGGCGATGGACGAAGGTGGCGAGGCACCCGACGCCGAGCCGAACCCGCGAGGTGACGGCGGCCAGCGCCGAGAGCAGGCTCACCGCCTCGAGCCGCGGCTTGGCCAGGAGGCTGTCGCCCACCCAGACCGTGTCGAAGGCGCCGGAGGCCTCCGCCCGCTCGGTGATGTCGAGGAGATCGCGGGCCTTTAGCGCCCCCAGGACGACGGCGCGATTGGCGAGGGTCAGTCCGAACGACGCCTGAGTCATGTTGGCCTCCGGGAATGCGGGTGGCGGGGCCGCCGCCGGCCGGGCCGGCCCCGACAGGCGACCACATCCGGTGCCCCCGCGTCAACCGCCCGGCCCCGTCGTTCGTCAGTATGAGTAGAAGCAAGTCAAGACAGGAGGAGCGACGATGACGACCACGACCCCTATGACTAACCGGACGCCGATCGAATGGCTCTGGCTTGCGGCCCTCGCGCTGCCGGCCCTGGTGCTGGGATTGACCCTGGCCTGGCCCGCGGCCGCAGCGTCCCCCGACCCCATGGTGCTGGCCCAGGCGGGAGCGCCGGCGCAGGTGGCCGACGCCCAGCCCGGGATGCGCCGGGAGATGCACGGACGGCGGGGTGACATGCGCGGTGAAGGCCAGCGATGGCAGCGGCATGGGCGACATCACCGCATGCCGTCCCTGGCCGCCATCGCCCTGCGGCACCGCGCCGAGCTGGGATTGAACCCGCAGCAGGTGGAGTCGCTCCAGAAGCTCCAGCTGGACGCTCGGCGCGCCGCCGTCCAGGGCCGCGCGAACGCGGAGCTCGCCGCGCTGGATCTGGGCGGTCTCCTGCGCAGCGAGCCAGTGGACATGGCCAAGGTGGAGGCCAAGGTGCGCGAGCTCGAAAAGCTCCGGGCCGACGGGCGCCTCGCCTTCATCCGGGCCAACGAGCAGGGCAAGGCGCAGCTCACCACGGATCAGCGGGACAAGCTCAGGGCGCTCCGTGCGGCGCGCTGGGAGCGGATGCGTCGGGGCGCCGAGGAGCCGGGCGGGCGGGCATCGGCGGAGATCGAGCGGTCGTAATACGCCTCGAGCAGCAAGGCTGATTCGTGGCCGCGGCGAGTGCCCGGTTGGGCTCGCCGCGGCCCGCGTCGCGTCAGGCGGGCGGGAGTCCCCACGCCCGCACGCGCGCGGGGACGATGCGGAACATCACGCGGTCCGGCGGCATGGCCCGGCCCTTCCAGAGCCGAGCCAGATCCGGATCGTAGCGCGCGTGGAACCGCTCCACGAGGGCGCGGCGCAGGGGCCCGTCGGCGAGGAACTCGGCGCGGCCCTGCACGGCGACGCCGCGAATGTTCCCACGCTCGCCGGCCTCCGTCACCACGCTGACGCGCGGATCGGCTCGCAGGTTGCGCACCTTGGCGAGCCCGTCCACGCTCAGCATGGTGATCGCCTCCGCGTCGGCGAGGAACCACATCGGCATCGCCAGCGGCGAGCCGTCCGGGTTGAGGGTGGCGAGCACCGCCACCTCGCGCGTGGCGAGGAAGGCCTGCACGGCGGGCGCGGCGAGGCCGGCGGCGCCGCCGGCGCTCACGTGGGCAACCCGAACAGCGAGGTCATCCGGGTGGCGCCGAGCATCTCGGCCATCTCCTCGTCCGAGGGCCGTCGCTCGAAGCGGGACGCCGCCTCGAGCACCGTGGGCAGGAGCGAGAGATCACCGACGGTGTTGAGGAAGATATCGGGCATCCCCAGGATCCAGTGCACCGCGCGCTCGATGTCCGCGCCCGCCTCCAGCGGCTGATACCAGGTGGTCTGGCGGCGCTCGGTGGTGGCCCAGGGTCCCCGCGCGATGGACTTGATGATCTGGACGGCCACGTTGCGCTCGCGGCCCATGGTGAGCACCTCGTCGAAGGCGTGACGATAGCGCTCGTTCTGGGCCAGGAAGAAGTTGAAGGGGAGCAGCACCGCGTCGAAGTCGAAGCGCGAGAGGCTGCGGCGGTGCATGGCGGCGATGGTCCACCCATGCCCGGTGACCCCGATGAAGCGAGCCAGTCCCTGTGCCCGCGCCTCGATCAGGGCCTCGAGGGCGCCGTCCGGTCCCATGGCCTGATCCCAGTCGTCCGGGTGGGCGAGGGAGTGGAGCTGGATGAGGTCCACCCGATCCACGCGGAGCCGCTCGAGCGAGCGGTGGAGATCCTCGCGCGCCTCGCGTGCGCTCCGGCCGCCGGTCTTGGTGGCGAGGAAGAAGTCCTTCCGGTGCCGCGCCATCCACGGCCCGATGCGGAGCTCGGCGTCGCCGTAGCTCGCCGCGGTGTCGATGTGGTTCACTCCATGCCGCAGCAGCAGCTCCAGCGTCCGGTCCGCCTCCGCCTGGCTCGCCCGGGCGAGGGCGGCGGCGCCGAACAATGTTACGGTGCTGGAGTGCCCGGTCCGTCCGAAGGGTCGCCGTTCGATCATCGCGCGTCCTCCTCGGGGCGCAGCATAGCGTAGCGCGGGTCGCAGCACGAGAGGAGGCGCGGGTCCCATCGAGTCGTCGCTCCTGCGGCATCCGCCGTTCGCGCAGTTCTGGCTGTCGCGGGTCCTCTCGACCTTCGCATTCCAGATGCAGGCGGTGGCGGTGGGCTGGCAGATCTACGCCATCACCGGCAGCGCGCTCGACCTCGGCCTCGTCGGGCTCGTCCAGTTCCTCCCCATGATCCTGCTGACCCTCGTGGTGGGGCGGTTCGCCGACCGCTACGACCGGCGGGCCATCGTGAGCTGCTGTCAGGTCCTGCAGGCGGGGGCGGCCACTCTGCTGGCGCTGGGCAGCGCGGGCGGCTGGCTGGGACGCGAGAGCATGCTCGCCATCGTGGCGGTGGTGGGCGCGGCGCGCGCGTTCGAGGGGCCCACCATGGCCGCGCTCATGCCGGGGCTGGTGCCGCGGCTGGCCATCCCGCGGGCGGCGGCGTGGGCGATCTCGGCCACCCAGACCGCGCAGATCGTGGGCCCCTCGCTCGGCGGCCTCCTCTACCTGGCCGGGCCCGGCGCGGTGTACGGCGCCGCCGCCGCGCTCTTCGTGCTGGCGGGCGTCTGCACCGCGACCATTCGCATAGCGGGCGCCCTGCGCGACCGGGCCGCGGTGACGTTGCCGCCGCTGTTCTCGGGCATCACCTTCATCGCGGGGACGCCCATCCTCCTGGGCACGCTCTCCCTCGACCTCTTCGCGGTGCTGCTGGGCGGCGCCACCGCGCTCCTGCCCATCTATGCCGCCGACATCCTGGCCACCGGCCCCTGGGGACTCGGGCTCCTGCGCTCGGCCCCCGCGGTGGGCGCGCTGGTCATGTCGTTCGTCCTCGTCCGACATCCCATCGAGCGACGGGTCGGCCCGCGGCTCTTCGGCGCCGTGCTCGCCTTCGGCGCCGCCACGGTGGTGTTCGGGCTCTCCACCAGCCTGCCGCTGTCGTTCGCCGCGCTGGCCGTGCTGGGCGGCGCCGACGTGGTCAGCATGGTGATCCGCTCCTCGCTGGTGCAGCTCCGGACGCCGGACGCGATGCGCGGCCGGGTGAGCGCGGTGAGCTCGCTCTTCACCGGCACCTCCAACCAGCTCGGCGAGTTCCGCGCCGGGCTCACCGCCGCCTATCTCGGCGCGGTGCCCGCGGTGCTGATCGGCGGGCTCGGCAGCATCCTGGTGGCGGGCCTCTGGATGTATCTCTTCCCCGCGCTCCGCGGCATCCGCACGCTGGACGGCTGAGCGGGCAGCTTGTGCAGCACCCCGCGCTGCGCTACGTTCAAGGCCCGACCAGGCTTGGGAGCCCATTCACCGCTGACATGCATCCCTGAAAGGAGCCAACCGTGATCCAGGAGATCCGCACCTATCGCATCGCGCCGGGCAGTCTCGCCGAGGTGGAGAAGCGCTTCGGCGAAGCCTACGAGAAGCGCAAGAAGTACTCGGAGCTCACCGCGTTCTGGCACACCGAGATCGGCCCCCTCAACGAGATCATCCACGTGTGGGGCTATCGCGACCTTGCCGAGCGCGCGCGCATCCGGGCGGAGGCGGTGAAGGACGGCGTGTGGCCGCCGAAGACCGCCGAGTTCATCCGCGAGATGAAGTCCGAGATCGTCAATCCCTTCCCGTTCGTCCCCGAGGTGCAGCCCGGCAAGATCGGGCCCATTTTCGAGATCCGCTACTACACGCTCAAGGGGGGCACGCTCCCCGACACCATGAAGGGCTGGGAGGCCAAGCTGCCCGAGCGGATCAAGCTCTCGCCGGTAGTGCTCGCGGGCGGCGTCGAGTTCGGCGCCGCCAACGGCTTCGTGCACATCTGGGCCTATCAGAGCCTCGAGCAGCGCGGCCAGGTGCGGGATGAGGCGAGGAAGACGGGGGTGTGGCCGCCGCCGGGCGGCGGCGACCGGCTCCTCACGCAGGAGAACAAGATCGTTCTGCCGGCCGCCTTCTCACCGTTGCAGTGATTGCCCGGCCGCTCCGGGTGCTGCTGCTGGGCGCCGCGCTCCTCGCGGCGCTCGCCCCCGCCGGCGCCGCGCAGACGCCGGCGCGGGTGCGCGGCAGCATCGCGGAGCTGGTCGGCCCGGTGCTCATGATCAAGACCCGCGAGGGTCCGACGGTGCAGGTGCGCCTCCTGGAGGGCCTCACCGTGCTCGGGGTCGGCAAGGCCGTCCTCGCCGACGTGAAGCCGGGCGCGTACGTCGGGGTGGCCGCGGTGAAGCAGGCCGACGGGACCTACCGCGCGCAGGAGATCACGATCTTCCCCCACATGGCGCGCGGCAGCGCCGAGGGGCATACCCCGTGGGACCTCACCCCCGACAGCACCATGACCAATGCCACGGTGGACGCCATCGTGGTCCGGTCGGCGGGTCATCTCCTCACGCTCAAGTACAAGGACGGCGAGCTCAAGGTGACGGTCCCGCCGCGCACGCCGGTGGTGACGTTCAATATCGCCACCCATGCGCTGCTCGCGCCGGGCGCCCACGTCTTCGTCCCCGCGGTGCGCCAGCCCGACGGCAGCCTCGCCACCAACCGCATCCTGGTGGGCAAGGCCGGCGTGGTACCGCCCATGTGAGGTCGATCCCCCCGACCGCTCCTAGCCGCCGCGCGAGCTCGCGCGCAGCAGCTCGCGCACCTTGGCGGTGAAGGTGTCGGCCTCGAACGGCTTGCCGAGGAAGTCGGCCTCCTCCCCCTCGATGGCCTCCCGCGCGCTGCCCTCGTCCACGATCCCGGAGATGTAGAGCACCCGCACGCCGGGCCGGAGCTTGGTGAAGCGCTGCGCGAGCTGCCGTCCGTTCATGCCCGGCATCATCATGTCGGTGACGAGGAGATCGATCTTCCCCGTGTGCTGTCCCGCGCGGTCGAGCGCGGCCTGGCCGCTTTCCGCCTCGAGGACGTGGAAGCCCGCCGGCCGCAGGATATTGGCGGCCACGAACAGGAAGCTCGGGTCGTCGTCCACGAGGAGCAAGGTGCCGACGGCGGTGCCCGGCGCGGGGTCGGGCTCGCGCTTGCCCAGGGGCGCCGGCGCGGGGACATCGGCGACCGGCGCCGGCGCGATGACGGGCGCGGGAGCCGCGGGGGGTGCTGGCGCGGGGGCCGGGGCCGGAACCGGGCGCGGCGGCGCGGGCGGCGCCGACGCGGGCGCGGGTCGCGGGGGTGGGGCCGCCGGTCGCAGGGGCGGGGCCGCCGGGGGTGCGGCCGCTGGTCGCGGCGGCGCGGCAGGGGCCGCGGTGACGGCGGGTTCCGGGGCCCTCGCTGGCGCCGGCGCGGCGGCGGTGGCGGCCGGCGCCGCGGTGGGCGGGCGGCGTGCCGCCTCCAGGTCCTTCCTCAGCCGCTCGACCTCGGCCCGGCTCTCGCGCAACGCCATCTCGGACTGCTTCTGCCGGTCGGCGACGGCCTCCGCGGCGCGCGCCCGCTCCTCGGATTCCCGCTGCTGGCCGAGCGCCCGCTGGAGATCCAGGCGCATCCGCTCCGTCTCGGCCTGAATCCCGGTGAGGCGCTGGTCGCGGCTGGCCGCCGACGCGCGCAGGCGCTCCAGCTCGGCGGCACCCTGGCCCCGCGCCCAGAAGATGAGCCCGAGGCCGATGACGCCCAGGACCACGAGGGCGGCGACGGCGGGTGTCTCGTGATCGGCAACGGTCAGGGCGCCGGCGCCGAGCACGGTGGCGAGGATCATGACGACGACGGGCATGTGGCGCACGCGGCCTCCTTTGCCTCGGGCATGGGCCTCGGGCATGGGCCTCGAGCATGAGCTCCGAGCACGTCTCGGGCCCGACTCGCGGTGGGCTGACGTTAGCCCCGAGGGTGGGGGAAGGTCAAGAAACGGCGCATGCCTCGGGTGCGGTAGAATCCCCCCGCCATGCAGGACTGCTCTCCACTCTACTGAGCGGCGTCTTCTCTGGACTGAGCGGCGTCTTCGACCAGAAAGGGATTCCCATGGGCGTGCTGGACGGCAAGGTGGCGGTGGTGACGGGCGCGGGCCGGCGGCGCGGGATCGGCCGGGCCACCGCGGTGGCGCTGGCCGAGCTGGGTGCCGACGTGGTGGTGACGGGGACGGGTCGCGACCCGTCGTCCTATCCGGACGACGAGAAGAAGGCGGGCTGGAAGGACGTGGAGAGCACGGCGGCGCAGATCCGCGCCGTCGGCCGTCGCGCCCTCACCTTCACCGGCGACGTGAGCGAGGCCGCCACCGCGAAGCGCCTGGTGGAGACGACCGTGAAGGAGCTGGGCCGACTCGACGTGCTGGTGAACAATGCCGCGTATCCGCGGGGCAACGATCGCGTCCCGATCTCCCAGCTGGACGAGGGCATCTGGAGGAAGGTGCTCGACATCAAGCTCACCGGCGCCTTCCTCCTGTGCCAGCAAGCGGTGCCCATCATGACGAAGCAGAAGTGGGGCCGCATCATCAACATCTCCTCCATCGCCGGGAAGCGCGGCAGCCCCAACACCGCCGCCTACAATGCCGCCAACTTCGGCATCCAGGGTCTCACCCAGTCCATCGCCCAGGAGGTCGCGCGGCACGGCGTCACCTGCAACGCGGTGTGCCCGGGCACCATCGACACCGCGCGCATGGACGTGCTGGGGCGCGGCGAGGGCTGGCAGAAGCAGCTCGAACGTATCCCCATGGGCCGCGCCGCCACCGACGAGGAGGTGGCGGGGCTCATCGGCTTCCTGTGCTCGCCGGCGGCGGCGTTCATCACCGGACAAGCCATCAACATCGACGGCGGGGTGGTGATGTGGTGAGGTAGAGTATCCAGGCCGCACCGGCGGGCAGATTCACGGAATGCCGCAGGGACCCACAAAGGAGAGCGGAGCATGGCCGCCAAGTACAAGGTCGTCGTCCAGAAGCCGTCCGGCGGGATCACGTATGATCTGGCCGACCCCAGCTACTCCATCGAGCGCGAGGCGCTGGATCCCATCGGCGCCGAGATCGTCGAAGTGCCGGCGAAGACGGAGGAGGAGTTCATCGCGGCGGCGCGGGACGCCGACGCGCTCATCGCGCGCAATCGCCGCATCTCGGCCGCCATCATCAAGAGCCTCCGGAACTGCAAGGTGATCGGGCTCGGTAGCGTGGGCGCCGACACCGTGGACGTGGACGCCGCCACCGAGGCGGGCATCGTGGTCACCAATGTCCCCGACGTCTTCATCGACGAGGTGGCCGACCACACCATGGCCATGTTCCTGGCCGCCCACCGCCGCCTGCGGCTGATGCATCAGCTCACGGTGGAGGGGAAGTGGATGGAGGGCCGGCCCCACTTCAAGGACATCCCACGCCTGTACGGCCAGACCATCGGGCTCATCTCCTTCGGTAACGTGGCCAAGGCAGTGGCGCGGCGCTGCCATGCCTTCGGCCTGCGCGTGATCGCGTTCGATCCCTTCCTCGGCGAGCTCGAGATGACGGCGGTGGGGGTGGAGCCGGTCACCAGCCTCATCGAGCTGTGCCAGCGCTCGGACTTCCTCTCCATGCACGCGCCGCTCAATGCCGAGACCCAGCACCTGATGGGCGAGCGCGAGTTCCGCGCCATGAAGCCCACCGCCATCTTCATCAACAACGGCCGGGGCCCCACCGTGGACGAGCGGGCCCTCACCGAGGCGCTTCGCCAGGGCTGGATCGCCGGCGCCGCGCTCGACGTCTTCGAGACGGAGCCCGTCGACACCGCCAACGCGCTGCTCGCCATGGACAACGTCATCGTCACCCCGCACATCGCCTCCGCGACGGCTCGGATGGCGCCGGAGACACGGCGCCGGCTGGGGCGCGAGATCGCCACCGTGCTGCAGGGCAAGTGGCCGCGCTCGGCGGTGAACCCCGGCGTGCTCCCGCGCACCGGCCTCATTCGCTGGCAGCCCTATCCCATGGGCCGGGGACCGAACCGGTAGCCACCCCCATGCGCCACGTCCGCCTCGGCCGCACCGGGCTGCAGGTGTCGCGGATCTGCCTGGGCACCATGACCTTCGGCCTGCAGTGCGAGGAGCCGATGGCGGTGGCCATCCTGGACCGCGCGGCGGCAGGCGGCGTCACCTTTCTCGACGCGGCCGACGTGTATCCGGTGGGGGGCAGCCTCGACACGGTGGGGCGCACCGAGGAGATCCTCGGGCGCTGGCTGGCGGGACGCCGCCACGACTTCGTGCTCGCCACCAAGTGCGCGGGGGTGATGGGCGCCCGGCCCTGGGACCGCGGACTGTCCCGCAAGCATATCCTCGACGCCATCGACGCCTCCCTGCGCCGCCTGCGCACCGACTACGTGGATCTCTATCAGCTGCACTCACCCGACCGCGAGACGCCCCTCGACGAGACCCTGCGCGCGCTGGACGACGTGGTGCGGGCGGGGAAGGCGCGCTACGTGGGCTGCTCCAACTTCCTGGCCTATCAGGTGGCGCGCGCCGTCGGCCGCAGCGAGGCGCAGGGGCTGGTCCGCTTCGACTCGGTGCAGCCGCGGTACAACCTCCTCTTCCGCCAGATCGAGCGCGAGCTGCTCCCGCTGTGCCGGGAGGAGGGTATCGGCGTCATCCCGTACAATCCGCTGGCGGGCGGCTTCCTCAGCGGCAAGCACCGGCGGGAGACGGGCCCCACCCCGGGCACCCGCTTCACCCTGGGCAGCGCGGCGAAGCGCTATCAGGATCGGTACTGGCACGAGCGCGAGTTCGCCACCGTCGAGGCGTTGCGGCCGCTGGCCGCGGAGGCGGGGATCTCGCTCACGCGGATGGCGGTGGCGTGGGTGCTCGCGCATCCGGCCGTCACCGCGCCCATCATCGGGGCCAGCCGCCCCGAGCAGCTCGACGACGTGCTGCCGGCGGTGGACAAGGACCTCGGCGCCGACATCAAGGCGCGGCTCGATACCCTCACCGCCGGCTACCGCCTAGGCGACGATCCCCGCTGAGCGGAGGGAGGCTCTCGGCATGGCGCGCGTGGCGATCCTCGACGACTATCAGGGCGTGGCCCTCGGCCTGGCGGACTGGAAGAGCCTCCCCGCCGGGACCGACGTGCAGGTCTTCTCCGACCACCTCGACGCACCCGACGCGCTCGCGAAGCGGCTGGCCGACTTCGACGTGGTGATGGCGATGCGGGAGCGCACCCCGTTTCCGCGCGCGCTGCTGGAGCGTCTCCCGCGGCTGCGCCTCCTCGTCACCTCGGGGATGCGCAATGCCTCCATCGACGTGAAGGCGGCGACGGAGCGCGGGATCACCGTGTGCGGGACCTCGGGGCTCCCGTATCCCACCGCCGAGCTGGCCTGGGGACTGGTGCTCGCCCTCTTCCGCCGCATCCCCGTCGAGGACCGGGCCACGCGCGACGGCCGCTGGCAGACCACCGTCGGGCTCGGCCTCAACGGCAAGACCCTGGGCGTGCTCGGGCTGGGGACGCTGGGGTCGCGGGTGGCGCGGTACGGACGCGCCTTCGAGATGGACGTGCTGGCCTGGAGCCAGAACCTCACCGCCGCCCGGGCGGCGGAGGTGGGCGCCACCCTGGTGGACAAGGACGAGCTGCTCGCGCGCTCGGACGTGGTGAGCATTCACCTCGTCCTGGGGGACCGGACCCGTGGCCTTCTCGGGGCCCGCGAGCTCGGGCTCATGAAGCCCACCGCCTACCTCGTCAATACCTCGCGGGGCCCCATCGTGGACGAGGCGGCCCTGATCCGGGCGCTGCGCGAGGGGACGATCGCCGGCGCCGGCCTCGACGTCTTCGAGCCGGAGCCGCTGCCCGCCGACCATCCGTTCCGCCGGCTTCCCAACACCGTGATCACGCCGCACCTGGGCTACGTCACCGAGGAAACCTACCGGGTCTTCTTCGGTCAGGCGGTCGAGGACATCAGGGCCTTCCTCGACGGCAAGCCCGTCCGCGTCCTGAGCTGACCGGATCAGGCGGCGTCAAGCCGCCGGGCCACGCGCGGGTACTCGAGCACCAGCCCGTCGGCGTCCGTGCGGATCTCCTCGACGAAGTCGGTACCCAGGCCCTCGTAGCGCCAGCGACTCTCGGCGGCGCTCCGGGAGAGCAGGGTATAGCGCTGACGCGCGGGGGCCAGCTCGAGGGTGGGCAGGGCGATGTAGACCACCCGGATCTCCGCCGCATCCCCCGGCTCGAGGCGGAGGCGGCGCATGGGGAGCGTGTTGGTGAAGGCGGACGCGTAGAGGTCCACGTCGACGCAGCCGTCAAGGGCGGCCAGGGGCTCACCACCCCGAAGCCGCCAGTGACCGACGCCGTCGGCGAGCAGATCGAGGACGCGCCCCGGCAGCGCGTCCGCCTCCACCCGCACCTCCCGAGCCCGCCACGCCGCATCGCAGCGGATGACATAGTGCACCCGCACCAGCCGACCTGCGTGCACGCCGAGCATCTCGCCGTCCGCCAAGGGCTCGCCGGCGTCGAGGCGGAGGGCGAGGTGCTCGAGCCCGGGCTCGTCCCAGGCCTCCCAGAGGAGATCGAGGGAGCGGTTTTCCGGGGGGCCGGCGGCGCTCACAGCGCCGCCTCGGGCCGGGACCGTCCCCGGCTGGCGCCCTTGAGGGGTCGCGTCCTTACGTTGGGGATCAAGCGGAGCTGGTGTACCAGAGGATGTGGCATCGCCCCTCCTTTGTCACGGCTCTAGCCTAGATTCCTGTCAGCAATGCCGGGTGAGTTATAATTGGTCGCTCGAAATTGAAAAAATCGAAGAAAGTGAAACAAATCGAACGCCAAGCCCCTATTACTACCGCCGCAGCGGCCGCCCACTGTCACGTATCGATTCCCACCTTTAAGCGCTGGATCGAGCGGGGCGCCGCGGGCCAGGCGAGCTGACATGCCATGGATACTATTCGCGTGCTCTACGCCGAGGACGATCCCACTGACCGCGAGCTGACCACCCGTCATCTCGCGCGCCACGCCCCTCATCTCAAGCTGGAGCTGGTCACCACGGTCGCGGCGGCCCTCGACGTCCTGGAGGGCGGCGGGGTCGACCTCGTGCTGTCGGACTTCCGCTTGCCCGATGGGACCGGGCTCGACGTGCTGGAAGCGGTGACGACGCGAAGCCTGTCCCTGCCGGTGGTGCTGGTGACGGGATCCGGTGACGTGGAGTCGGCGGTCCGCCTGCTCAAGGCGGGCGCCGCCAACTACGTGGTGAAGCGGCCGGGCTATCTCCAGACGCTGCCCACCGTGATCACCGACGCGTGCCGGTGGTACGCCTCCTCGCGCGAGCTGCGGCGGGCAACCGTCCGCGTCCTCTACGTCGAGCATGAGCCGGCGGACATCGAGCTGACGCGCCGGGCCTTCCAGGAGCACGGCCGTCACCTCGAGCTCGAGGTCGTGGCCCGCGGCCGCACCGCCATCGAGCGGCTCCGCACCATGCCCTGCGACCTCCTCCTCCTCGACTACCGCCTGCCGGACATGACCGCCATCGAGATGCTCAAGATGATCCGAGAGGAAGGCCTGCGGGTGCCGGTGGTGATCGTGACCGGCCAGGGAGACGAGGAGACGGCGGTGCAGGCCTTCAAGCTCGGGGCGGCGGACTACGTGGTCAAGCGTCCCGGCTATCTCGCCAGGCTCCTCTCCACCCTCGAGATGGTCCTCGGCCAGCAGCGGCTGGCCGATGAGAAGGACGCGCTGCTCGTCCTCAACAGCCTCACGCGCTCCATCGCCACCGTGCGCGAGCTCGGAGACCTCACCGCGCGGGTCACCCGGGCGGCGGTGGAGCTGCTGCACGCGGAGAGTGGCGTGCTGTGGCTCCTGCAGGAGGGCGAGCTGCGCCCCCGCGCGTGGGTGGGGCTCGACGACGCGGCCGCGCGCGCCCTCGTCCGCCCGCTGGATGCGGTGGCCACCGCGCGCCTGGTCTCGGACCGTCGGGTGGACGTCGGCGCCCTCCTCGGCGCGGCGACGCTCGCGCCGCCGGCCTCGCCCGATCTGGTCGAAGCCGAGCAGACGGCGGCTGTCTCGCTGGAAAGCTCCGGCACGCTGGTGGGGGTGCTCGCGATCTCCAGCCGCCGGCCCCGGCAGTTCAAGCCGCTCGAGGAACGGCTGCTCACTGCGCTCGCCGACCACTCCGCGGTGGCCATCGAGAACACCCGCCTCTACGAGGAGCTGAAGAATCGGCACGAGGAGCTGCGCCGCACCCAGGACCAGCTCCTCCAGACGGAGAAGATCGCCGCGATGGGGCAGCTCCTGGCCGGGGTCGCCCACGAGCTGAACAATCCGCTGTCCGTGGTCATCGGGCAGGCCCGGCTCCTGGAGATGAAGACGAAAGACGCCGGAGACGTCGAGCGCTCGCAGAAGATCGCCGCGGCGGCGGACCGCTGCGGCCGCATCGTGAAGAATTTCCTGGCGCTGGCCCGCCAGCATTCGCCCGAGCGCCAGGCGGCGGATCTGAACCAGGTGGTCCGCGACGCGCTGGAGCTGGTGGACTATCAGCTCCGCGTGTCCGGCGTGGAGGTCACCGTCGACCTCTCGGCGCCGTCCCCCGCCCTGTGGGCCGATCCGCATCAGCTCCATCAGGTGGTCCTCAATCTGGTGACCAATGCCCACCACGCGATGCGGGAAATGGCGTCGCCGCGCCAGCTCCGCGTGGCCACCCGCTTCGACGCCACCCACGCCAACATCGAGGTGACCGATGCCGGCCCCGGCATCCCGGCCCACGTGCTGCCCCGCATCTTCGAGCCCTTCTTCACCACCAAGCCCGCCGGCCAGGGCACCGGGCTCGGGTTGCCCCTGTGCCAGGCGATGGTCGAGGCCCACGGCGGCACCATCCGGGTGGCGAGCGAGGTGGGTCGGGGCACCACCTTCGTGGTGTCGCTGCCCATCCAGACGCTGTCCGCCCTCACCATGGAGTCCACCCCGCGCGTGAAACCGGCCGAGGTGCGCCCCGGCCGTATCCTGGTGGTAGATGACGAGCCGGTGGTGCTCGAGGTGCTGGCCGGGCTGCTCGGGCTGCAGGGACACGAGGTCGAGACGGTGGGCAGCGGGACCGCCGCGCTGGAGAAGATCGCGGCGATATCCTACGATCTCATCTTCAGCGATGTCCGCATGCCGGGTCTCGACGGGCCCGGCCTCTATCGGGAGATCTCGGAGCGACATCCCGCGCTGCTCGCCCGGCTGGTGTACATCACCGGCGACACGCTGAGCCCGGACGTGGAGGCCTTTCTCTCGCGCACCGCCGTCACCTGCCTCGCCAAGCCGTTCGTCTTCGACGATCTGGAACGGGTGGTCGGCCGCTTTCTGTCCACCGGCACCTGACCCCGCCGCCGGCCCGCCTCGGGATCGAGTAGGATGGGGGCCGTGTCCGCGACCGACAATGGGCTGGGGTTCACCCCGCGCGAGCTGCGCGGGCTGCGCGCGCTCCGCACGCCCGCCGGGATCCAGCGCGCGATGGACGCCATGCCGTATCACCTCGCCGCCACCGCGTGGTCGCCGCGGCGGGTGCTGCGCGAGGGGACGGCCCACTGTCTCGAGGGCGCGATCTTCGCGGCGGTCGCTCTGCGCGTGCTGGGATTTCCCCCGCTGCTCCTGGACCTGGAGGCGGTGCAGGACTCCGACCACGTGCTCGCCGTCTACCAGGTGCGCGGGCACTGGGGCGCCATCGCGAAGTCGAATTTCTCCGGCCTGCGCTTCCGTGAACCGGTGTACCGCTCGCCCCGCGAGCTGGCGTTGAGCTACTTCGACGACTACATGAACCTGCGGGGCGAGCGCACGCTCCGCGCGTATTCCCAGCCGGTGAACCTGGCCCGCTTCGACCGTGTCCGCCCGGGCTGGATGACGGGCGACGACGAGTGCTGGTGGATCGCCGAGTTCCTGGTCGGGGTGCCCCACACGCCGCTGCTCACGCCGGCGATGATCCGAGGCCTCAGCAACATGGGACCGCGCTCGCTACGCGCGGCGCTCGTCGGCCACCGCGGGTCCGGAAGAGCCCGCTGACAGGAGGACCACCATGTCCAGCGCCACCCCCGTCGACGCCCATCAGCCGCCCCAGGCCGTGCACGCGGACGCGCGCCCGTGGGAGACGCTGCGCTGGCCCGGCCAGTGGAGCAAGATGCTCTTCCACCCGCGGCCGGAGCGGCCCACCGAGCCCAACGCGGGGCTGGTGCGCTACGAGCCCGGGTCGCATCATCCCTTCCACAAGCACGATTTTGCGCAGGTCTGGTACATCCTCGAGGGCGAGTTCCGGATCGGCGAGGCGACCTACGGGCCCGGCACCATGCTCTTCTATCCGGACCCGCACTTCGAGCCGCCGCTGTCGACGAGCACGGGCGGCCTCATGCTCTTCGTCCAGTACCAGGGCCCGGACACCGGGGGGCGCCCGATCTACGACGGGCGCTTCAACATGACCGCGCGCAAGCCGGTGGAGCAGGAGAACGTCGAGCGGTGAGCCTCAGAGCTTCATCGGCGGCCGGCCGAAGCGGGTGCGCACTCGGTTGATGGCGCGCAGCACGACCGGCCGCGCGGCGAGCCGTCGCTCGAGCTTCCGCTTGCCGGGGTAGTCGAGCAGGATCAGGCCGATGACGATGGTGAGCAGCCCCTGGCCGGGTATGCCGGGAACGGACAGGAGGAGGCCCAGGGCGATGAGCGCGAGTCCGAGGATGTTCTTGGCGATTCGCCACACCCAGCGCAGGAGCGGGGACCGCGGCCACTCGACGGGGGCGGCACCCTGCCGGAAGTAGTCGGCGGGCAGCGTCACCAGCACCGCGGTGACCGCGGCCAGGCTCAGCAGGGACGACGCGGCGAACAGGCCCACCCCCCACAGCACGCGCTCGGTGAGCGTGGTGTTCTCGAACAGGCGGGCCAGCATCGATGGCGCGTCCGCTTCAGCCGCGGTGCGCCGCCACCTCCACCCGCGCATCGTTGTAGCAGGCGCCCTCGGCCAGGTCCGCGTGGTGCGCGGGCGCGAGCGCGGAGACGGTTTGCCCGTTGTCGCTGGTACGGAACCACGCGCCCTTGAGCGAGCAGACCACCCCGGGGCGCACCGCGTCGGTGATGTGAAGCGGCAGGCGTACCTCGCCGAGGTCGTTCCACATGCGGACGGTGTCGCCCTCCCGCAGGTCCCGCGCCCGCGCGTCCTCCGGATGCATCTCGAGCGGGGGCGTGGCGTCACTGGCCGGAAGGCCGCCGAAGGTCGAGGTGATCCGCTCGTCCGACGCGGGCGTGATGAGGGCGAGCGGGTAGGGGCTCGCGATCGGGCGATAGCTGGGTAGCCGCGCGCCGTACTTCCGCTCGAGGTACTCGGAGGCAAGCTCCACCTTGCCGGACGGCGTCCGGGGGGCGACGCTCCGGAACAGCGCGGCCGGCTCGCCGCCCACCGTCATCGCGAGCGGCGTCTCCAGAGGAACCCGGCTCCCCGTGAATCCCCGCATGCGCGGATCCGCCGCATCCATCGCGTCATCCATCAGCTCGGCGTCGCCGGCACGGAAGGCGGGCTCCGTGAAGCCGAAGCGCGCGCAGAGTCGGCGGAAGATCTCGGTATTGGGCAGCGACTGCCCTTGCCACGGAATCACCGGCTCGGCGCGCTGCAGCCAGTGGGTGCCGTAGGCGGCATAGAGATCCGGATACTCGAAGTGGCTCCCCGCGGGCAGCACGATGTCGGCATAGGCGAGGCTGTCTGTCATCACCACGTCGCATCCCACCGTGAAGAGGTCCTCGCGCGCGAGGCCCCGCTTGAGGCGGTTCTGATCGGGGTGCACGATCACCGGGTTGTGATTGTAGATGAAGAGGGCCTTGATGGGGGGCGCCAGCGCGGGATCGAGAAGGTGCCGGCCCACGTCGATGATGTTGAGCGTGCGCGTTCCCGCCGGTACGAGGTCGGGACGCACGAGGCGCGCGGGCGTCTTGGGGAACGCGTGGCCGGCGCCGTTCACCAGCCCGCCCCCCACCACGCCCCACTTGCCCGCGAGCGCGGGCAGCGCGAACACCGCGCGGATGCCGCTGCCGCCATTCTGGTTGCGCTCCAGCCCGTTGCCGACGCTGATGGCCGCGGGAGACAGCGTGTGATACCACGCGGCGAGCTGACGGATCTCGCCCTCGGGCACCCCGCAGATCCGGGCCGCCTCCGGGACGGGATACCGGCGCGCCTGCGCCATGAAGGCCTCGAAGCCCTCCACGTGACGCGCGATGAACTCGCGGTCGAGCCCGCCCTGCCGCTCGAGCTCGGCGGCGATGGCCCAGGCAAGCACCACGTCGGTCCCCGGCCGCAGCGCGATGTGCAGGTCGGCCTGCTCCGCGATCTTCACGCGCTTGGGGTCGATCACCACCACTCGCGCGCCGTCACGGCGGGCTGCGTTGATCAAGGGCGTGAGGTGGAGGTTGCACCAGGTGACGTTGTTGCCCCACACCACGATGAGCTTCGCCTCGCGCACTTCTTCCGGGGGGATACCCGGCGCCGCGCCGTAGGTGCCCATCCACGCCTCCCCGCGTATGCCTCCGCACAGGGGCCGGCGGTCGAGCAGGGTCGCGCCCAGACGATGGAAGAACCGAAGGTCCATCGAGGCGCCCGCGAGCATGCCGTGGGGCCCGGCGTAGTTCAGCGGGACAATGGCCTGCGGCCCGTGCTCGGCGATGATCGTGCTGAAGCGGGCGTGGATGGCGTCGAGCGCGGCGTCCCACGAGATGGGCTCGAAGCGGCCCTCGCCCTTGGCGCCCACGCGGCGGAGCGGGGTGTGGAGGCGCCCCGGCCCATGAACCCAATCCGGGTAGGCCGCCGGGACCTTGGCACAGAGCACCCCGCCGGTATACGGGTTGACCTTCGAGCCGCGCACCTTGACGATGCGCTCCTGCTCCACCGTCACGGTCAGGCTGCAGGTGTCGGGACAGTCGAGGGGACAGACGCTGGCACGCTCCGCGATCATGGATGCCTCCTGTCGCCGCGCGCGGGCGCGCGCGGCGCCTCCAGCTATCGCACAGTCGCGGCGCGATCTCAACCGTCGTCGCTCCGGTGTCGCGCCGCGCCGCGGAAATGGCTGAGCGCGAACTCGACGCGATGGCCCTCTCACATTGGCCGGACGCCCGGCGAGACTTGACGCGGAGGCGGGGGTCGACCGATGATGCGGGCAGAGCCATGGACGGGGTTCACGATCTCGGCGGGATGCACGGTTTCGGGCCGGTGGCGCGGGAGCAGAACGAGCCCGCCTTTCACGCCGCCTGGGAGGCGGCCGTGTACGCCATCATGCGCGCGAGCATGAGCAACGGTCTCTACAACCTGGACGAGTTCCGCCACGGCGTCGAACGGATGGACCCCGCCCACTATCTCCGGTCCGGCTACTACGAGCACTGGCTGGACGGGATCACCCGCGTGCTGGTGGAGAAGGGCGTGGTCTCGGCGGCGGAGCTGGAGCGCCGCACGGAGTTCTTCACCGCCCGGCCCGATGCTCCCGCTACCACCGCGGTCCGCGCCATGCCCCCGAGCGCGCCCCCCCGTTTCGAGTGGATGGCGGAGCCCTCGGAGCGCCCGGCCACGGCCCCGCCGCGCTTCGCGCCCGGCGACGCGGTGGTCACGCGGAATCTCCACCCGCGCGGGCATACGCGCCTTCCGCGCTACGCGCGGGGCCGGAAGGGCGTCATTCACACCGTGCACGGCGCCCACGTCTTTCCCGACACCAACGCGCACGGCGGGGGCGAGCAGCCCCAGACGCTCTACAGTGTCTGCTTCGACGCGCGCGAGATGTTCGGCGAGACGGCGGAGACGAATCAGAAGATCTACATCGATCTGTGGGAGCCGTATCTCGAGCCCGGAGCGCCCCGTGGGTAAGAATCATCCAAACGTGGACAAGTACGTCGAGTCGAGGGTGCGGGCGCTGGAGTCGCTCCTCCTCGAGAAGGGCATCCTGCCCGCCGACGCGGTGGATCGCGTGATCCAGCGCTTCGAGGCGGATACCGGCCCCCTCATCGGCGCCCGCGCGGTGGCGCGGGCCTGGCGGGACCCCGACTACAAGCGGCGGCTCCTGGAGGAGCCGCGACGGGCCCTCGCCGACTTCGGGCTCGACTTCGACATGCTCCGCGTGGTCGAGAACACGCCGGCGGTGCACAACCTGGTGGTGTGCACGCTCTGCTCCTGCTACCCGTGGGCGGTGCTCGGGCTGCCGCCCACCTGGTACAAGATGCCCGCCTATCGCTCGCGCGCGGTGGTCGAGCCTCGCAAGGTGCTCGGCGAGTTCGGGGTCGAGGTTCCGGAATCCCGCGAGATCCGCGTCTGGGACTCGAGCGCCGAGCTGCGCTACATGGTGCTGCCCGAGCCCCCCGTGGGCTCGGCGCACCTGGACGAGGCCGGGCTCGTGCCGCTGATCTCGCGCGACGCCCTCATCGGCGTCGCGGAAGTCCGACTCCCGCCGCTCGGCTGAGCGATGTACGAGCGGCGCCGCAACCTCGTCGTCCGACCCGACGGCCGCCTCGTCAACGTCGCGCGTTCGCGCGGGCAGCTCTTCGTGTGCGCGAGCGGCTGCTGCTGTGGCCGGGTGGAGGACGGGTTCGCGCCCGTCCCCACCGAGCTCTTCCATCGCGAGTGGGAGCGACGGCGGCTCCGCAACGTCGTGCATCTCACCATCGGCGGCTGCCTCGGACCCTGCGCGCTCGCCAACGTGGTCCTGCTCCTCTTCGACGGCCAGGCCCAGTGGTACCACTCGATCAATCGCGACGGGCTCGTCCTTGCGCTCTACGACCACGTGGACCGCATGCTCGAGGCCGACGGCGTTCGGCCGCCACCCCCCGCGCTGGCGCCCTACCACTTCACCGCCTCGTCCTGGCAGGCGCGCCCGGACGGCCAGCCGGTGGATGACTTCCGGCCGCGCGCCGTCGGGGGCGTGGCGACCGGCATGCCGGTGGACGCCGCGCATGGCTGTTCCCCCGTGGCCGACGAGGTCGACGAGCGAAGCGGCGCCGCCGTGGTGGAGCGGCTCGTGGCCGACATGACCGGGCCCGCGGCGATGCCGCGGAAGAACGGCGAGTTGGTCTTCGCGGAGCCGTGGCAGGGACGGGCCTTCGGCATGGCGGTGGCGCTGTCCGAGCAGGGCGCCTTCGCGTGGGAAGAGTTCCGCCAGGAGCTCATCGCCCAGGTCGCCGCGGCCGAGCGGCGCGGCGGGTCCTTCGAGTACTACGAGGTCTGGCTGGCCACCTTCGAGCGCCTGCTCGCCGCCAAGGGACTCGTGAGCGGCGCCGAGGTGGAGGAGTGCGCCTTCCAGTTCGAGTTCGGCGAGCGCGACGAAGTGTTCTGACGACGCGTCCCGCCTCTCGCGGACGCGGGCAACAATCCTCGCAGGTCCCCTCGCTACCCCGTTGGGCCCCCGTTTGTCTCGGCCCCGTTTTCCTTTCTGAGAAGGGGCCGGAATCGCGCGCGTTTTTGACGGGATGTCCGTTGGCACCGCGGTTGCTCTCTACCCGGTCATGCGGCACCCAAACGCGGCACCGACGGAGGGGAACATGGCCAAGCCCAACTACTCCAAGCTCTGCTGGACCGTGATGGCGCTGGGCGCGGTGATCTTCTTGACGCAGTCGGCGCTCCTCGCCTTCGCTCGCTAGAGACATTCAAGCGGCGCCGCTGACGGCCCCGCTCGCTCGATACCAGGCGTCGTCCTCCGTCACCGGAGCGGCGACGCCTGGACGGATTTTGGTGGGCTTCGCGCACGGGGAAGGTTGGCAACCGTCCGATTTCACTAACCGGTCTCATTGGCTCACGATTTGCTCACTCTCGGGGTGGACCGATCATGCGACTCGCTCCCAAGGTCTTTCTCGTTTCCGCCCTGGTGATCCTCGTGCTCGGCGGCGTTGCGGGCTGGAGTCTCCACGCCGTCAACGAGCTCGTCGAGGTCAACCGGGGCATCGCCACGCGCTCCGTCCCCGCGATCGAGGCTACCAGCGGGCTGCCGGAATCGTTCCGCCGGCTGGTGCGTCTGGAAGCCAAGTACTTCGTCCTCCGTGACCGCGCCTATGCCGATCTCTGGAATGAGCGGGCCACGCGCATCAGCAGCGAGCTCGACCGGCTGGGGACCTTGCTGGTCACCGACGAGGAGAAGCACTGGCACGCGGACGCGGTCGCCGCCTTCACGCGCTATCGCGCGCTGGTGGAGCAGGAGCGCGTGCTCCTCACCCGCGGGGAGACGGCGCGCGCCGAGCGGATTTCCAGCCGGGACGCGCGGGAGGCCGCCGATCACGCCGAGGCGAGCGTGGTCAAGCTCATGGCGGCGACCAACGCCGCCCTCCGGCGCGCCCAGGCGGAGGCGGGGGCGCTCGCCGGCCGTACCTGGAACGCGGTGGTGTGGGCCCTCGTGGGCAGTCTCGGCGCCGCCCTCGCCGCCACGGGGTTTCTCGCGTTCCGGATGACGCGCGCGCTGCGCCGGCTCTCGCGGGCCACGCGTGACCTCGCCGACGGCTCGTTCACCGAGCCCTTGCCGACGAACCGGAAGGACGAGATCGGCGACCTGGCCCGCGCGTTCAACCGCATGGCCGTGCGGCTCAAGGAAGTGGACACGCTCAAGGAGGAGTTCTTCTCCCACATCTCGCACGACCTGCGAAATCCCCTCACCGGGATGCGCGGGGCGGCGCAGCTCCTCGTGCAGGGCCGGACCGGCCCCCTCCAGGAGCGGCAGATGAAGATGGTGGGGGTCATCGCCGAGAGCGCGGAGCGGATGCTGGCGATGGTGAACCAGATCCTCGAGTTCACCCGGCTGCGGGCGCATCTCATGCCGCTCGAGCGCCGGCCGGTGGACCTCGCCAAGGTCGTCGCGCGCGCCCTCGACGAGGTGCACCCGCAGGCGGAGGATGCCGGCATCGCGCTCACCACCACCACCAGCGGCGGGGACTTCTCCGTTCTCGGGGACGAGGCCGCCCTCATGCGAGTGGTGGTGAACCTCGTCAGCAACGCGGTCAAGTTCACGCCGCGCGGCGGATCCGTCCTCGCGCAGGTGCGTGACTGGGGCGCGGAGGTCGAGCTCCGGGTGACGGACACGGGGGTCGGCATTGCCGCCGCCGAGATCCCTCACATCTTCGATCCCTACCGGCAGGCCCATACCGGCCGCAAGGGGTCCGGCCTCGGTCTCGCCGTGGTCAAGGGCTTGGTAGAGACCCACGGCGGTCGGGTGACCGTCGAGTCCGACCCCGACAAGGGAAGCTGCTTCGCGGTGACCCTGCCCCGCGCGGGGAGTCCGTCGTGAGCCGCCCGAGTGCCGCCGCCCTGGTCGCCACGGTGGCTCTCCTTGGGTCCGGCTGCGCCACCAGCGAGTGGAAATGGCCGTCGTTGCCCTGGCCCGGCCAAACGTCCGCCAGCCCCCCGCCGTCCGCGGTCGCGGGGCCGCCCTCCCCGCCGCCGGTGCCGCCGTCCCCGCCGCCGGTGCCGTCCAGCCGCGTCGACGACCCCGTCCAGCTCGTGACCCGCGCGAACGAGCTCGCGCGCGACGGCATGCCGCTGACGGCCCGTGACGTCTACGAGCGGGTCATTCGCGACTATCCCGAGCATCCGGTGCGTGCGGGTGCGCTCTTCGGCCTGGGGCAGCTCCAGGCCGACCCCGCCGGCCCGCTCCGGGACTACCGCGTCGCCTATCTCACTTTCGGGCGGGTGTTCGCGGAGCATCCGCGCAGCCGCTGGGAAGCCGAGGCGCGGGTCTGGCGGGGGATTCTCAACGAGCTCCTGGCGCGCGACGACGAAGCCCAGCGGCTCCGTGCTCAGCTCCAGAAGCTCCGCCGCATCGAGGTCGATCTGGACAAGTCGCGCTAGCCGGCGCCGCGGGAAACTTGACAGTCGGAGTCCCGGATACCATGATCACGGCATGAACAGCCTACAGCGCGCCGAGGCCGCCGATCATGCCGCCATCGAGGAGCTGGACCGCCTGGTCATCGTCAAATCGACCATCTATACCTCCGGCGAGCGCGACCCGCGTCAGGCGCCGCCACGCCCGCCCGATCAGGGCCGGACGTACCTCATGGGGCATGACCCTCGACTGCCGAGGATGCCCGAGAAGCCGACCCTGTTCGACTTCTTCAAGTACCGCTTCGGGCCCGCCAATCACGTGCTCCAGAGCGCGCGGCTCGCCCAGAAGAACGGGATGAGCGAGAAGATCGTCCTGGCCTGCCTGCTCCACGACATCGCCATCAGCGGGTTCATTCGCGCGGATCACGGGTACTGGGCAGCCCAGCTCCTGGAGCCCTACGTGGATCCCGAGGTGACCTTCGCCATCCGGTACCATCAGGTGCTGCGGTTCTACCCTGACGAGTCGGTGGGCTACCGCTATCCGGAGCTCTACGTGAAGCTCTTCGGCCCCGAGTTCCGTCCCGAGCCGTACCTGCACCGGGAGTACGAATACGCGACCCGCCACAAGTGGTACATGTCGGCGCGCTTGCTCACCGTGAACGACCTCTACTCCTTCGACCCCAACGCGCGTGTCGAGCTGGAGGAGTTCACGGACGTGGTAGGCCGCCACTTCCGCCAGCCGCCGGAGGGCCTGGGCCTCGACGCGAGCGCATCGGCGCACATGTGGCGGACCATCATGTGGCCGACGCGCTACCTCTAGCCGCGGCTACCGCAGCGCGTGCGCGAAGGCGAGATACCGGAAGCTGACTTCCTCGGCGTATCGGTCCTGCGGCCGGTTCTCGGTGGCCTTGTCGGGGTTCCGGTTGTACGCGCGGAGCGCGGTGGCGTTGAAGCCATAGCGCTGGATTTGCCAGCGTAGGTAGGTCGTCCCCACCCGGATATTGAACTTGGGATCCGCCAGCGATCCCAGCGACGCGTAGGTCCCGTTCTTCCCCATCTCCGGCGGCGTGTACGGAAGTCCCATCCGCTTCACCACCAGCTCGGCGGTGGACGGCATGATCTGCATGAGCCCGACCTCGCCCGACTTGCCGATGGCGTCGGGCTTGAAGCCGCTCTCCTTGTCGGCGATGGCGAGGACGATGCGGAAGTCGAGGTCCGAGGCCTGGGTGATCTCGAGCAAGGTGTGCGGGAAGCCCGCGAAGTCACGGATGGTGGCCTGAGGATTCCGCTCCACGATCAGCGCGATGATCCGCTGCTCCAGCTCCACCCGCCCCTGATCGACCCGTTCCTGGGCGAGCCGTCCCTGCGTGATGCCACCCGCGTAGAACAACGGTACGGCGGCGATCAAGAGCACGAGCGCGATGACCTGAAGCCACGCGCTGCGACGCTCGACGAACCGTCGGGCGATTGCCGTTGCCTGCATGGTCTTGGTTCCTCCGGATTGAATTTCGTTCATCTTTCGTGCGCGATGCTGCGGCGTTGACGAGCAGTAAAGGGGCAAGCGGTGTGCCATGGAGACGCCCCGCGGGAAGGCTGCGACTACAGCGACATGACACCGCGCAAGTTGTTCATGCTTCAAGGTTGTCAGATCCGCCGACACCCCGGACGGGGCCCGGGGACCTTTCGGGGCGCTCCCACGAGGGAGAGGGCCTCCGCCGGGGGGGCCCTCATTTTCGAGGGCCCCCTCTCAGACCGCGGGAACCCCATCGCCGACGAAAGAATTGCAGCCAACAATTTCAGCTACTTGACGGTCATTTTCGCTGGCAGCGACCTTGCTATTCAGGTGGTCAAGATGTCGTCATCCCTGAAGGAGGACCACCTGATGCGTGCCCACTCCTCGAGATTCGCGGCCGCGCTGCTCGCGCTGGCACTCGGCCCTACTTCTGTATTTGCTCAGACTCCCGACGCGGTCGGGGTCGTGACCACGCTGTCCGGCCACGCCACCGTGGCCCGGGTCGGCCTGACCGAGCCCGCCTCGATGCGGTTCCGCGATCCTGTCTTCACCCGGGACCGCATCAGCACCGGCGAGAAGTCCATTGTCCGGGTGTTGCTGGGCGGCAAGGCCGTGGTGACCGCGCGCGAGCTCTCCGTCCTCACCATCAATGAGGAGCCCCTCCGCTCCACGGTCATCCTCGGCTCGGGGAAAGTGGGCGCGAGCGTGCTCAAGGACCGCATGAAGTCCGGCGAGACCATCGAGTTCCGGACACCCAATGCGGTGGCGGTGGTGCGGGGCACGGTCCTGGTGGTGGAAGTGACCGAAGGTCCGGTCCCGGCCAGCGGCGGCCCGGCACCGGTCACCACGACGGTGTCCGTGATTCACGGCGCGGTGGACGTCTTCGCCCTCAAGGGGGGAACGATGACGCCCGTGCGCGTGGGCAGTCAGGAAAGCGTGCGCGTGACGGAGGGCCGACTGGGCACACTGCAGACGCTCACGCCTCCGGAGTCGCGTGCCCTCACCGCGGACCTCGAAGTGGCCCCGGACCGGCAGCACCAGACCAAGAGTGTCCCCCAGGACGTCCGGCGGGCGATCGGCGCGCGTGAGCAGGCCAAGGCGGCGGCGCTCGTCGGCGCTCTCGCTCCGGCGGCGGGGACAAGCGGTGCGACACGGGCCGACACCTCCGCGCTCACCGCGGACGCGGTGAAGGGCGTGACCGGCACGCTGGACGGCGAGGTCGGGTCCGTGGACAACGTGCTCCTCGAGGCCAGCCGCCCCGTGCTCGAACTCGGCGGCAAGGTCGTCGGCACGGTGGGCACCGTGGTCACCGCGACCACCGACACCGTGCTCGGGCAGGGCACCGTCGGCACCGTGAGTGGCTCGAGCGGCAACACCGTAGGGGGCGTCGTGACTGGTATCAGTACCTCGGTAGGCGGGAGCCTCACAGGCGGCAGTCTTACGGGCAGTAGTCTCAAGGGCAGCAGTCTCACCGGCAGCAGTCTCACGGGCACCAGCCTCACTGGCAGCAGTCTCACCTGGCAGCAGTCTCACGCGGCAGCAGTCTCACCGGCACCAGCCTCACCGGCACCAGTCCCACCAGTGGCGGTGGCGTCACCAGCACCGGCGGCGGGACCAGCCTTTTGGGTGGCGTCACGGGCACTGTGACCGGAGTGGTGGGCCCCGTCACCGGCGCGGTGGGCGGGCTGCTGCGACGCTGAGCTCCCTTTTTCTCCGCGCTACAATGATAGGGTGAAGGTCTCGCTTCTCGCGCTGGGGATGTCCCTGCTCGTCTCCACCGCCGCCCTGCCGGCCAGCGCGCAAAAGCGCGTGCCGGCGAGCGGCACCGCGCCGGCGGCGCGGCCCCAGGGCCCGGTGCGCCCACGTGAGACCGACACTGCGCGGCTTGAGCGCCTGGCCGCCGAGGTGGTTCGTACCACGCGGGAGTACCGGGCAAGCCTGGAGCGAATGCTCGTCATCTACCAGGGCGAGGCCGAGAGTCTCGCCGAGCTCGTCGAGGTCCGGCGCGATCTCCACCAGCGCGAGATCGTCTCCAAGCACGAGCTCGAGATCGCGGAACGCTTGCTCGCCGAGGCGCAGGCCAAGGTGACGGAGACCGAGCGCTGGATGCAGGACGCCGACAAGATCATCGGCGAGGCCACGGTGCACAGCGAGATCGCCAAGCTGCCACCGCTGCCCTCGGGCGGTTATCTCGCCACCAGCGTCTTCATTCGCTTCAACGGCTCCGCGCCCTTCTCGCTCGCCGAGGTGCCCCGCCTGGAGCGCTTCTTCGCGGGCCGTTTCGGACGCCCGCTGCCCATCAGCGCGCTCGGCCAGAGCCAGGCGCACGACCGCATCGGCTTCGACCATCGCAATGCGGTGGACGTCGCGGTGCATCCTGACAGCCCGGAGGGCCTGGCGCTGATGGGCTATCTCCAGGGCCAGAGCATCCCGTTCGTGGCCGTGCGCCAGGCGGTGCCCGGCTCGGCCACCGGCGCCCATATCCACATCGGCCAGCCGTCGCGGAGAATCGCCGGTCGACCCTGACGGATTCCGGTATATTGGCGGCGATTCCGGTTTCGTCGACCGGAGGAACACGTGGACGCCGCCGACTCTACCCGCACGATTCGTCCTGCCATCCTGGTGGTCGACGACGACCCCGGCCTCCGGGAGTCGTTCCGCCTGATCCTCGAGGACGAGTACGAGGTCCTCGACGTGCCGGACGGCGCGCAGGCTCTGGACATCGTCCGCTCCTACCAGGTGGATCTGGTGCTCCTCGACATCCGCCTGCCCGGCATGGACGGGCTCGAGGTCCTGGAGCGCATCAAGGCCCTCGACGAGCAGCTCGACGTGATCCTGGTCACCGCGATCAAGACCGTCCGCACCGCGGTGTCGGCCATGAAGCTGGGCGCGCTCGACTACCTCACCAAGCCCTTCGACGAGGAGGAGGTGCTGGCCGTCATCCGTCGGGCTCTCGAGAAGCGCGCCCTTGAGCGCGAGGTGGTCTTCCTGCGCTCCGAGCTGGCCCGCCGGGAAGACCTCTACGAGATGATCGGGCAGTCCGCCGAGATGCGGCGGCTCCACGGGCTGGTGGCCCAGGTGGCGCGCACTACCGCCACCGTGCTCATCACGGGGGAGAGCGGCACCGGCAAGGAGCTTCTCGCCCGCGCCGTTCACCGGCAGGGACCTCGCCGGGACCGGCCCTTCGTGGCGGTGAATCCGGCCGCCATCGCCGAGTCCCTCATGGAGACCGAGCTCTTCGGCCATGAGCGCGGCGCGTTCACGGGCGCGTACCAGCGCAAGCTCGGACGCTTCGAGCAGGCGCAGGGCGGCACGCTTTTCCTGGACGAGATCGGCGCGCTCCGCCCGGAGATGCAGGCCAAGCTCCTCCGCGTGCTCCAGGAACGGGAGATCGAGCGCGTGGGCGGTACCCACACCGTCAAGCTGGATCTGCGAATCATTGCGGCCACCAATACCGATCTCAAGCAGGCGGTGGCGGTCCAGACCTTCCGGGAGGACCTTTACTACCGCCTCAACGTCGTGCAGATCACCATGCCGTCCCTGCGTGACCGTCGGGACGACATCGGCGCGCTCGCCGACCACTTCGTCCGCCGCTATCGCCAGCAGTTCGGCAAGCCGATCGTGGGGGTGGCGCCCGACGCCCTGGAGACGCTGTCCGACTACTCCTGGCCGGGCAATGTGCGCGAGCTCCAGAACGTCATCGAGCGCTGCGTGGCCCTCGCGGAGGGTCCCCTCATCCGTCTCTCCGACCTGCCGCTGGAGTTCATGATCCCCGACGCGCGCAGCCGCGCGGACGCGGCCGGCAGTCTGGACCTCGAGGAAGCCCACGAGCAGTTCGAGCGGCAGATCGTCCGGCGCGTGCTGGACCGCGTGGACTGGAACCAGAGTGAGGCGGCCCGTCTCCTCGGTCTCCATCGCAACACGCTCAAGGTGAAGATGGCGCGCTGGAACCTCAAGCGGAGCGCGCCGGACTCGCGCTGAGCCTGCCCTGAGGGCCTCCGATGCACTGTCGGCAGGGCACGAGTTCTAAGCGCGCGTCGGAGTTGGAGAATTCGGATCGAGATCCGCCGTTTCCCACGGAGCTGCCCTGCGCGTGGGGCAGCGCGTCATGCAAGCTTCGGGTTCATGACGGTGAAATTCTCTGACGCCATGGCCACTTGGCGCGCAGGCGCGCCGCGCATATTCGTGGCGCTCGATTTGCTCTATCCTCCCGCGCAGGCGGGCGCCTCATGGTGAGGTCCTCCCCGCCCAAACCTTTTGCTTGGGGGGAAGACCAATGGTCAGGCTCGTTGCGATGCTAGCGATGCTCGCGTCCTTTCTGCTGGTGGGACCAGTGATCGAGTCGGGCACGTCGGAGTCCACGCAGATCTTCCAGGCCATCGGCACCGCGGACGGAAGCGGCGGGGGGGATTAGGACACGCGGTATCGCTCCGATGCAGGCTGGGATGGAGCCCGCTGCCCGGTCGGGACGAAGGGGGGCTTCGGCCCCCCTTTGCTCTTCGCCGGCTTCGTGCTCGCGGCCGCGCTCCTGGTATGCGGTCAGCTCGCTCCCGCGACGGGGCAGGAGCGCCCGCCGGGCTCGCCCACGCTGTCCGCGGTCTACCGTCGACCGCTGGGCAACGATCCCGGCACGCTCGATCCGCCGCGCATCAGCGACACGTATGGCCGCTCGGTGGCGGAGCAGATCTTCGACGGCCTGGTTCAGTTCGATCAGACTCTCACCGTCAGCCCGGCGCTGGCCCGCTTCTGGAAAGCCTCGCGCGACGGCCTCACCTGGACCTTCAACCTTCGGCAGGGCGTGCGCTTCCATCACGGTCGGGAGCTCACCTCGGAGGACGTGGTCTACTCCCTCACCCGGCTCCTCGATCCGCGCCTCCGATCGGGCGCGGCCGAGCAATTCGCCGTGATCCGCGGCGCGCGAGAGTTCCGGGAGGGCAAGGTGAGCCGGGTGGAAGGCCTCCGCGCGATCGACCGCTATACCGTGGAGGTCTCGCTCACCGAGGCCTTCACGCCCTTCGTCTCCGTCCTCGCGGTCGGCCACGCGAAGATCGTTCCCAAGGAGCTGGCGGAGGCGCAGGGGGAGGCCTTCGGCACGCAGCCCGTCGGCACCGGACCCTACAAGTTCTCGCACTGGGAACGGGGAAAAGAGATCGCGCTCGTCGCCAACGGGGACTACTTCGGGGGCGCGCCCCAGCTCGCGCGCGTGCTCTATCGGATCTTCCCGGGGGAATCCAGCGATCAGATCTGTCGGGAGTTCGAGCAGGGCAACCTCGAGGAGAGCCCGGTGCCCCCGGTCTGCCGGGGCAAGGTGGGCGACTCTCGCTACCTTCACGTGCAGCGCCCCACCTTCAGCGTGCGGTTTTACGGCTTCAACACGCGCTTCAAGCCGCTCAGCGACGAGCGGATCCGGATGGCCATCACGCATGCGCTGGACCGGGAACGGATCCTCCAGGAGATCTTCGCGGGCCGGTTTCAGGCCGCCCGTAGCATCCTCCCCCCGGGGATGCCGGGCCACAATCCGAGCATCAAGACCCCGCCGCACGACCTGGCGCGGGCGCGGGCGCTGCTCCGCGCGGCGGGGTATCCCGAGGGCAAGGGGATTCCCGTCATCCCGATCTGGTCGAGCGTGAGGAGCCCGCGGATCGAGAGCGAGCTCGCCGCGATCAAGACGCAGCTCCACGCGATCGGCATCCACGCGGAAACCAACTTCGAGACCGACTGGCCAGTCTTCTCGAAGCGCCTGGTCGAAGGTCGGCTGCCCATGTTCCTCTATGCGTGGCACGCGGAGCTGCCCGATCCGGACAGCTTCCTGTTTCAGCTCTTCCACTCGAAGAGCCCGCGTAACCCCACCGGGTATGCCAATCCCGTGGTGGACGCGCTGCTCGTCCAGGCCCGCCGGGAAAAAGACATCCTGCGCCGGAAGGAGATCTACCAGCGGGCGGAGCCTCTGATCCTCGAAGATGCCCCGGTGATCCCGGTGTGGCACTACGCCTACGAGCGGCTCTTCCAGGGATATGTCCGCAACGTCGAGGTCAGCGGGCTCGGCGAGGCCTATATCCCCCTCCGCAAGATCTGGCTGGAGGACCGTCGGTGATCGGGGGCCGCGTCCATCGCCGCCTCGGCCTCCGCCTGGGCTCGCTCCAGGCGCGCTTCCTGTTGGGCTCCGTCCTGATCTTCCTGGTGGTGATGACGGGAGTGCTCGCGGTGGTGGAGTACGGGCAGCGCGCGGCCATCATCGAAGAAGTGCTGCGCCGGGGAGAAGTGATCACGCGCGATCTGGCCGCCATCTCGTCCCCGTCGCTCCTGCTCTACAGCTTCACCGATCTCGAGCAAAATGTGGACCGGGTGCGGGCCAATGCGGACGTGGTGTACGCCATCATCGTGGACGCCGAGGGCAAGGTGGCGGCCCACAGCGGGCGTCCGGAGCTGGTGGGCCGGGTGCTCTCGGCGCCGCTGGACCGGCGCGCGGTGGCCACCGACGTGCTCCTCGTGCAGGAGACGCTGCGGCAGAGCCGCCACGACGGCGTGTATGACTTCGCCGTCCCGGTGCTGGTGGGCGCGCAGCGCTGGGGGACCGCCCGGGTCGGGTTGTCCAAGCGGCGCATGGAGGACCAGATCTTCCGGACCCGTCTGGAGCTGGCCGGGCTCACGGTGATCACGCTCCTCGTCGGCGGCCTCGCCGCCGCCCTGGTGGCTCGCCGCATCGCGCGCCCGGTGCGCGAGCTGGCCGCCGGCGCGGAGGCCATCGCGCGCGGGGAACTGGACCAGCGCATCGCGCCCACCGGACTCGGCGAGATCGGCCAGCTCGCGCTGGCCTTCAATCACATGGCCGCGCAGCTCCTCCAGCAGCGGAACGATCTCGAGGCCACCCACGCCGAGGTCCGGGTCCGCTTTCAGGAAGTCGCGGACCTCAAGCGCTATACCGACAGTATCCTGTCCTCGATCACCAGCGGCATCGTGACCCTGGATCTGGACGGACGCGTGGCCACGATGAATCCCGCCGCCGAGATCCTCACCGGGCTCTTCGCCGAGGAGATCACGGGGCGCTACTGCGCGGAGGTCTTCGCCCACACCCCGGAAGTGGCGGAGATCCTCATGGAAACCCTGTCCAGCCGGTCGGGTACCGCCAACGTCTCGCTCACCCTGCGCCGACTCAACGGCACCACCGTGCCGGTCGAGATGGGGACCGCCCCTCTTCGGCGGCTGGAGGGCAAGGACCTGGGCGTGGTGGGCGTGTTCCGCGACGTCAGCCAGGTCCGCGAGCTGGAGGGACAGCTCCGGCGCTCCGACCGGCTCGCCGCACTGGGCACGCTGGCCGCCGGCCTCGCGCACGAGATCAAGAACCCGCTCGCCTCCCTGCGCACCTTCACCCGCATCATCCCGCGCAAGTTCGAGGACCCGCGCTTCCGCGAGACCTTCATGCGCGTGGTGCCGCACGAGCTGGAGCGGATCAACGGCATCGTGGAGCAGCTCCTCGAGCTCGCCCGGCCCAGCCGGCTCCGCCCGGCTCCCACCGCGATCCCGGTGCTGCTCGACCGGGTGCTCGAGCTGTACGCCAACGAGCTCGACACCAAGCAGGTGGTGGTGGTGCGCGAGTACGCGCGCGACCTGCCCACCCTCGGCGCGGACCAGGACCGCCTCTACGAGGCGTTCGTCAACCTCGTGAGCAATGCGCTGGAGGCGATGGAAACGGGCGGACGGCTCACCGTCCGCACCGGCTGGCACCGCGGCGCCGAGGCGGAGGCGGGCGGCACGGGCCGGCGACGGATGCGCGTCGAGATCGAGGATTCGGGCAGCGGCATCTCTCCCTCGGAGGCCGACAAAGTGTTCGATCCGTTCTTCACGACCAAGGCGGCGGGGACCGGTCTCGGGCTTGCGCTGACCCACAAGATCATCGAGGACCACGGCGGCAGCATCAGCTTCCGCAGTGCTCCCGGCGTGGGCACCACGTTCACGGTGGTGCTGCCCATGGTCGCGGAGCGGCCGTCGGGAGAGCGCGATGCCTAAGCCGGCCATCGCGGACCCGCAGGTCGAGCGGCGCATCGCGCGCTCCGAGGTGATCAGCAAGGTCGCGGGGGGCGTGGTTCACAACTTCAACAACATCCTCTCGGTGCTGCTCGGCCGCGTGGAGCTGATGCTGGGCCAGGTGGATGGCGGCCGGCTGGACCCCACCCAGCTCCGCAAGGGGCTCGTGTCGATCCAGAAGGCGGCGCTGGATGCCGCCGAGCTGCTGACGCGCCTGCGCGATCTCGCCCGGCCTCCCCAGGACGTGCCCTTCTCCACCTTCGACCTCAACGCCGCCGTGGCCGAGGCCATCGACTTCATCCAGCCTCACCTCATGACGGTGGCGCAGGGTATGGGGATCACGGTACGGCTCACGCCGCGACTGGCGCCCCCGCCGGTGCTGGTGTCCGGGCAGTCCAGCGCCCTGCGCGAGGTGCTGGTGAACCTGATCCTCAACGCCATCGAGGCCATGCCCGAGGGCGGCGATGTGGGCATCGAGACGCGGCGCGACGGCCCGTGGGTGAAGCTCCAGGTGTCGGATACCGGGATCGGCATGACGGAGGAGGTCCGCGCCCAGGTCTTCAGGCCGTTCTTCACCACCAAGTCGGCCGGCTCCACCGGCCTGGGCCTTTCCTCGGCCAAGGACCTCATCACCGGACACGGGGGCACGATCTCGGTGGCGAGCACGCCGGGGCGGGGCTGCACGTTCACCATCGCGTTGCCGAGCGCGGAGAGCCGCCCGGGTCCCGTCGATGCCGCCGCGGAGCCGGCGCTGCCGCCGGGCCTCCGGGTGCTGGTGGTGGACGACCAGCGTGATTTTGGCGACATCCTGCGCGAGTTCCTCGGGGCCAAGGGCTGCTCGGTTGCCATCGTTCGAAGTGGCCGGGCCGCCCTCGAGGCCCTCGAGCGGCACCGGTTCGACCTCGTGCTCACCGATCTGCTGCTGCCCGAGGTGAGCGGCTGGGAGATCGCCCGCGTGGCCAAGCGCCGGTCGCTCGGCATCCGCGTCATCCTCATGTCCGGCAATATCGTGGCCGAGGATCTCTGGAGCGCGGCCAGCGTGGACGCGTGCCTCATGAAGCCCATCGACCTCAACAAGCTCCTCGGCGTGATGGCCGAGGTGCTCGTCGGGGTCCCGCGCCGCGACGCCTGACCGCGGTCTCGCCCCGGACCGGGATCGAGTACACTTGGGCGTCATGAACCTGGTGTCCTGGAACGTCAACGGGCTGCGCGCGGCGTGGAAGAAGGGCTTCGTGGATTTCCTCAGCGCCCGCGAGGCGGACGTGGTCAGCGTGCAGGAGACCAAGCTCCAGGCCGATCAGCTCACCGAGGAGATGCGCACGCCGGCCGGCTACCGCTCCTACTGGAGCTTCGCCGAGAAAAAGGGGTATAGCGGCGTCGTCACGTACTTGAAGGACGAGCCCGTGCACGTGGCCACGGCGTCGTTCGGCACGCCCGCGCTGGACGTCGAGGGGCGAATCGTCCACACCGAGCTGCCGGAGTTCCACCTCCTCAACGTGTATTTTCCCAACGGGGGCATGGGGCCGGAGCGCCTGGCCCACAAGCTCAAGTTCTACGACGACTTCCTCGGGCTCACCGAGGGCCTCCGGAAGGGCGGCAAGGGCGTGATCGTGTGCGGCGACGTCAACACCGCGCATACCGAGATCGACCTGGCCCGCCCGAAGGAAAACGAGAAGACGTCGGGCTTCTTGCCGGCCGAGCGCGAATGGGTGACCCGCTTCATCGATGCCGGCTTCACCGACACCTTCCGGCTCTTCACGAAAGAGTCCGGCCATTACACCTGGTGGGACATGAAGACGGGCGCGCGCGCCCGCAACGTGGGCTGGCGAATCGACTACTTCCTGGTCTCCGAGGAGCTGCACGGGCGGGTGCGCGACGCCGGTATTCTTCCGGACGTCCAGGGCTCCGACCACTGCCCGATCACGCTGACCCTGGAGTAGGGGACTCCGCGGACCTCTTTCATCGCGGCCTCCCGCGAGCTCTTCCGCGGCCTACGCGCCGGGGATCGCATCGCCTTCGGCCTTCATGCGACCCCCGACGCACTGCTGGTGGTGTTCCTCGAGCGAGTGTTTCCGCCCGCTCGACCCGCGACTAGCGCGAGGCCGTGCGCTCCGCCCGCTCGAGGCCGGCGCCTTCGAGCTCCTTGTGGCGGAGCTTCTTCACGAGATCCTCGTACGAGGTCTTCGAGATGATCCGGTTGAACTGGCTCCGGTAGTTCCCCACGAAGCTGACGCCCTCGATGAGCACGTCGTAGATCGCCCAGCGCGAGCTCTGCTGATGGAGTCGGTAGCTCAACGCGATTTCCGAGGTGCGCCCAGTCAGGATCTTCGAGCGCACGGTGGCGAAGTCGCCATCCACCGTCTCCCCGAGATACACGATGTGCTCCCCGGAGTAGTGCTCGAGTCGGGACAGATAGGAGCGTTCCAGGAGGTCACGGAACAGCGCCACGAACTCCTCCCGCTCGCTCGGCGTGCGATCGCTCCAGTGCCGGGCGAGGGTGCGGCGGGCCATCTCCTCGAAGTCGAAGAGCCGCCCGGCCGCGCGGCGAATCTCGAGGCGGCGCTTCTCCGCGGCCGCCGGATGGGATGCATCGAAATCCTGCACCGCCTGCACCACCTGCTCGATGCCCGTCTTCACCACTTCGGTCGGGCTGGGCGTGGCGGCCGGCGCCATTGCTAGCAGTATCAAGGCCAGGGCCTTGTGCATTGATGTCCTCCCTGGTTCAGGGTCGGCGGCAGCAGCCCGCCGTCGGGTCCTGGTAGAGCATGGGTAGTGCCAGATTGAGTCCTCCGGCAACTGACTGACTTTCCATGCCTTTCGGCGGCAAGCCAGCCGGGAGCCCGTCAGGGGCGGGACAGGCTCCCGTCAGAGAGCGGACAGGAGAGGCGGCGCGCGGGCGTGCTATGTTGCAGGGCATGTCTCGGACCGCCGACATCACCGTCATCGGGGCCGGCATCGTCGGCCTGGCCACCGCGGTCCACCTCACCGAGCGGCATCCGCGCGCGCGCGTGGTGGTGCTCGACAAGGAAGCGCGCATCGCCACGCATCAGACGGGGCACAACTCGGGCGTCATCCACTCGGGCATCTACTACAAGCCGGGTTCCTACAAGGCGCGCCTGTGCGTCGAGGGCGCGCGGCTCATGACGGAGTTCTGCGACGCCCACGGCATCGGCTACGAGCGCTGCGGCAAGGTGATCGTGGCCACCGAGGAGGAGGAGATCCCCCGGCTCAACATGCTGCACGAGCGCGGCACCGCGAACGGCGTGCCCGGGCTCAAGCTCGTCTCCGGCGACGAGATACGGGAGTGGGAGCCGCATGTCCGCGCGGTTCGCGGCATGCTCTCGCCCGCCACCGGCATCGTGGACTATATCCAGGTGGCGGCCAAGATGGGCGAGCTCATCACCCAGCGCGGGGCGGAAGTCGTGACGGGAGCGGGCGTCCGCGGCATCCGGCGGGACGGGGCCCTCCTCACGCTGGAGACGGACGCGGGCCCGGTGAGCACCCGTCACCTCATCAACTGCGCGGGCCTGCACTCCGACCGCGTGGCGGCGCTGATGGGGATCCGGCCGGAGGTGCAGATCATCCCGTTCCGCGGCGAGTATTACATGCTCAAGCCCGAGCGCCGGTCCCTGGTGCGCGGGCTCATCTACCCGGTGCCCGATCCGCGCTTCCCCTTCCTCGGCGTCCACTTCACCCGCACCGTCCACGGCGACGTGGAGGCGGGTCCCAACGCAGTGCTGGCCCTGGCCCGCGAGGGCTACACCATGGGCACGGTGCGGCCCCTCGAGGCCCTGCGCACGTTCATGTACCGGGGGTTCTGGAACATGGGGCGGCGCTACTGGAAGATGGGCGCCTACGAGGTCTACCGTTCCCTCAGCAAGGCGGCCTTCGTGGCGTCGCTCCAGCGTCTGGTGCCGGACATCCAGGCCGCGGACATCGCGCCGGGCGGCGCAGGGGTGCGGGCGCAGGCGGTGAGCCCGGACGGCTCGCTGGTGGACGACTTCAAGATCAGCGTGACGGAAGGCGCCATCCACGTGCTGAATGCGCCGTCGCCCGCCGCCACCGCCTCGCTGGCCATCGGCCGGCATATCGCGGGGCTGGCCGCGGAGAGCTTCAAGCTCTAGGCGCTGCCCTTCAGCCGGTCCTCGGCGGCCCGGGCGCGCTCCTCGGCCGCGCGGAGGCGCTCCTCGGCGGCGCGCGCGCGATCCTCCGCCTCCAGCATGCGCGTGGCGAGCTGCTTGATGATGGCGATGGCGAGCGCGGGATTCGAGCGCACGAGGTGCTCGAGCCGGTTGGAGGGGATGAGCAGCAGGGTGACCGGCTCGGCCGCCACCGCGTTGGCCGAGCGAGGCGCGTTGCGGAACAGCGCGAGGTCGCCGAGCAGGTCGCCCTTGCCGAGCACACGCAGCACACGATCCTCGTCGCCGAAGTGGCGCCGGATCTCCACCTTGCCGTCCTGCACCATGAAGGCCTCGCCCTTGGCGTCGTCGCCCTCCCGGAAGATGAACTCTCCGGGCTTGAAGCTCTTGGTGGGCATTTCCCCGATCTGACGGCTCATGCCAGGCCCTCGGTAGTATAGAATTGGCGCAGTGTCCCTTATGGTACGCCGAATCGCCATCGCCGTGACAGGCCTCGTCGGGCTCCTGACCGGCCTGGCCTCGCCCGCCGGAGCCCAGAAGCCCGTCACCGTCCAGGAGATCGTGCTGCGGGCCAAGCCCGGGGTGGTCCTCGTGGTCGCGGAGGTCGCGGCCGAGGTGACGCTCGACTGCGGCAGCGGCGTCCAGACGGTCACGCCCCCCGTGTTCCGCGAGACCGGCACCGGTTGGTTCATCGACAGCCGCGGCTGGATCATCACCAATGGCCACGTCGTCCAGCCCGCGCATACGCCCCCGCGCTGGCTGGTCAATCAGCAGGCCCAGCGCGCGGTGTCTACCGCCTGCCTGCCCAAGGTTCTGGCCGCGCGGGGCATCAATCCGGGCGAGAAGCCCGAGCTCGAGGACGCGATCAAGCGGAAGCTCCTCGATACCGTCCTCCCAACGACCAAGGTGAAGCTCACCCCCTCGGTGGTCGTGGTGGTGTCGAGCGGGACCCGGCTCAAGGCGGAGGTGAAGAAGTACAGCGCCCCCTTGAGCAATGAGCCCGGGGCCATGTCGGGACGCGACCTCGCCCTTCTCAAGGTCCCGGGGGAGGTCTTTCCCGTCCTGCCGCTGACCGACAGCAAGATGGTGCAGATCGGCGACCCCCTGCACATCCTGGGGTTCCCCGGCGTGGTGCTCTCGCACGAGCTGCTCAACAAGTCGGCCTCGGTGGAGGCCACCATCACCAATGGCGCGGTGTCCGGCTTGAAGGAAGACGTATCCAATCAGCCGGTGATCCAGACGGACGCGTCCGCCTCCTTTGGCAATTCCGGCGGACCCGCGGTCAACCAGAAGGGGCAGGTCCTGGGCGTGCTCACCTTCGTCTCGCTCGCGCCGGGCCCCGAGGGCGCCCTCGTCCAGGGCTTCAACTTCGTCATCCCCGCCGACGCCGTCCGCGAGTTCCTCAAGGGCACCGAGGTCCGGCTCGACGGCACCAGCAAGTTCACGGAGGCGTGGAACCGGGGGCTCCGCGACTTCTTCTCCGAGGACGACCCGGCCGCGGTGCGGTCGTTCGAGCTGGCCGATCAGCTCGTCCCCGGTCTGCCGGACGTCAAGCGGCTGCTCGCCGAGGCGCGCGACAACGTGAAGAACCCGCGGCCGCGCCCCTTCCCGTGGTTCTGGGTCGCCATCGGCGTCACCGTCCTGAGCGTCGCCGGCTTCGGCGCCCAGTTCCTCCTGCGCTGGCAGAAGAACCGCTACCGCGTGAGCCCATCCGACGTGATCAAGATGCAAGAGAGCGGCAAGGATCCGCAGATCCTCGACGTCAGGGAGGCGGCGGCCTACGATGCTCTTCCCCTCAAGATTCCGCGCTCGATCCGCCTCGCCCCGGAGGAGCTGGCCAGCGGGGTGAGCGGCCTCGAGCTGGATCTCACCCGGCCGGTGGTAGCCTACTGCACCGCGCTCCAGGAGGCCACGAGCGCTCGGGTCGCGAAGGATCTCCGCAAGCTGGGCTTCAAGGACGTCCTCGTCCTCAAGGGCGGGCTGGGCGCCTGGACCAATTCGGGGCTGCCCATCGAGACGCGCTCGGACATCTCGGCCGTCGGGCTGGAGCTCTACAAGGCCCTGGCGGGCGGCACCGCTTGCTAGAAGCCCAGCGCTCCGCCGTCCGCGCGCGGATCTGATCCGCCGCTGAAGCCGCCCTCCTCCCGCCAGATGCAGTGCGCGTGCCCGAAGAGATCGTCCCACTCCTCGCCCACCCGCACGTCGTGTCCGCGCGCGGCGAGCTCCCGCGCGAGCGCCCTCGGATAGCGGCCCTCTACGCTGAGCGCGCGGGTGGCCACTCCCCAGGTGCGCCCGTAGAGCCAGCGCGGCGCCTCCACGCTGGACTGCGCGCCGAGCCCGCGGTAGAGGCGCCGGGTGAGCAGCGCGGCCACCGTCTGGGGCTGACCCTCGCCGCCCATGGTCCCGAGGGTGGCGCGCGGCCGGCCGCCCTCGAGATACATGGCCGGGGTGAGGGTGTGGAGCGTGCGCTTGCCGGGCGCGAGCGCGTTGACGTGGCGGGGATCGAGGGCGAAGAACGCGCCGCGGTTCTGGAGCAGGATGCCGGTGTCGCCCGCAATCAGCCCCGCACCGTAGGTGTAGTAGAGCGACTGGATCAGCGAGACCACGTTGCCGGCCGCGTCGGCGGTGACGATGGCGACGGTGTCGCCGCCCGTGGATGTCGCCGCCGCCTCGGGCGTCATCGTGCGGTCGAGCGCGATGCGGCCGCGGAGGCGGGCCAGCCGCGCCCGATCGAGCAGTGCCGCCGGCGTCACCGTCATGGCGGTGGGATCGGTGAGGTGCCGGTCGCGGTCGGCAAAGGCGAGCTTGGTCGCCTCCACCATCACGTGGACGTAGTCGGTTTCCGCGAGCGCGGCGAGGTCGAAACCCTCGACCAGCCCCAGCAGCGTGAGGAGCGACAGGCCCTGGGTGGGCGGGGGAAAGCTCGCCGCGATCCCGTCGCCATAGGGAATGGTCAGGGGCTCCATCCATTCCGAGCGATGGGTGGCGAGGTCCTCGGGCGTCAGCGGGCTGCCCGCCGCCGCCGCGGCGGCCACCAGGCGCTGGCCGAGCGCGCCGCGATACAGGGCCTGGGCGCCCCCGTCGCGGATTTCCTCCAGCGAGCGCGCCAGGTCCGTCTGCACGAGCGGCCCGCGGGCGAGCGCGTCCGGATGATAGAGGGGCCAGAGCCCGCGTCGCAGCTCGGGGGTCGCGGCAGGGCCGAAGAGATCGGGCTCGCGCGGGGGCGGCCGCCGCTGGCCCTCGGAGGCGGAGAAGCCCTCGCGCGCGTAGACGACGGCGTCGGCGAGAAGGGCCTTCCAGGGGAGCGGCGAGCCCAGCCCTTCGGCGCTCAGCCGATGGGCCTGCCACCAGCCGTCCACCGCGCCCGGCACCGTGAGCGCGGCCAGGCCCCCCCGGGCGGGCAGGGCGCCGGTGATGCCGCGCGCGGCGTACCAGGCGATGGTGGCGGCGGCGGCGGCCCCGCCCGCGCCACAGAGCGCGCGCAGCCGCTGGGCACGTGCGTCCCAGATCAGCCAGAAATTGTCTCCCCCCACGCCGTTGGTGTGCGGATAGACGACGGCGATGGTGGCGGCGGCGGCGATGGCGGCGTCGAGCGCGGTGCCGCCCGCCCGCAGAGCCGCCACGCCTGACTGCGAGGCGAGCAGATGGGGGGAGGCCACCATGCCGCGCGGGGCGCGCGACTCGGGCCAGCGGGTGGGGGCGGGCGGAGCGAGGGCTGACATGAGGGAACGAGCCGGGCTCCGATCTTAGCGGAGGCCGGCTCGGGGGGCTAGCGGGTCGACCTGACCCCTAGAGGACTGGCAGCCGGAACGCTAGGGGTGCACCGGCGCCGGCTGCGCCTGACGCGTCATTGCGGCAGCGTGGCCAGCCAGCCCGGCTGCATCCCGAGCTCACCGAGCGTCCTGATGACCCGCCGCGAGGTGCCCAGGTCACGCCAGGACACCGCCCCCGACAGTCGCATGGCGGCGAGCCTCGTGGGGCACCGCTGGAGCAGCTCGCGGGAGAAGCTGGCGCGCGGCGCGAACTGGTAGGCCTGACCCACCGCCCATCGCTCATGCTCGGTGCCGAGGAATCTCTCGAGGCGGACGAGGCGTTCGTGCAGCAAGGGCAAGTATTCGCGCCCGGTCTCGACGAGCGTCGACACCGTGCCTCCGAACACGAACGTGTTCCAGAGGGCGGAGCCGCCTTCGAACAGGGTCTTCGCCGTTGCCTCGTCCGGCTTCTCTATGAACCCGAGTACTCGATAGAGAGGGGTCTTCTCGGGATCTCCCGACGGCTCTCCCAGATCGATCCAGCCGTAGTCGGTCTCGGGCTCGCTCGGCTCCGCCCCGAGCAGCACGATCTGTGCCGGGCTTCGCTCGACGGCGTCGGCGACCTCGGCAACCCTGTCAATGAAGAGCGCGTCGTCGCTGACGAAGTGGTCGGACGGCATGACGATCATCGCTGCTTCCGGGTCGCGCGCCCGTATCCAGAGGGCGGCGAGGAGGATCGCCGCCGCGGTGCCTCTATCGCCCGGCTGCTGGAGCACGTGAAGCGCCGGCGACTCGTTTCTGAGCTCCGCCGCCAGGTAGCGGGTTTGCCCGGCCATCGTCATGACGACCGTTCTCTCCGGCGGAAAGCGCAGCCGTATCCTCGCGAGGGTCTGCCGCAGGAACGACGTGCCGCCGGTCAGAGCGGCGTACTGCTTGGGCCTGTCCTCACCGTAGATGTGTCGGGTCAGATCCCGAAGGCGGATGCCCGCGCCGCCGGCCAGGACCACGGCCCAAGTCTGCGAGAGTCCGCGCGAGAGAGTCATGGGACTGCTGGCGTGAGGGCAACCTTTGTGCCAAGGGGGGGCGAGTCCTTTCTGGCTGGCTCCGCGCACGTTTTCTCACGCCCGGGGACCGCGCGCCGCGACGCGGGGGACGAAATTGCTCGGTAATAAGTGCCGGCGACCCCTCCTGGCCACTCTTCCTCACACCTCCCCGAAGGTGCAACGCCCTGAAAGTCCGAGGGGTGTGACGCCGAGGCCAGGGCACACCGATTGCACTCCCTGCCGCGACGAGACTGTCGATGACGTACGCCCATGCGCTCTTCGCCGAGGCGGTCGCCCAGCTTCGGCAGCCGGGCACCGCGACCTACCGGTTCCAGCTTGGGCCATCGCGGGGATTCGAACACGTCGCCGCCCTCGCCGAGTATCTCGACACCCTTGGTGTCACCGACGTCTACCTGTCGCCTTGCTTCAAGTGTGCTCCCGGCAGCACGCACGGCTATGACGTGACCGATCACAACGCCTTCAATCCCGAGATCGGAAGCCCGATCACGTTCGACCGGATGACTGCGACCCTCGACAAGCGCGGCATGGGGGTCATTCTCGACATCGTGCCCAATCACATGGGCGTGGCGGGCGACACCAACCCCTGGTGGATGGACGTCCTCGAGAATGGCCCCAGCTCCCCCCGCGCCGCCTTCTTCGACATCGAGTGGGCACCTCCGAAGGCCGAGCTACGGAACAAGGTGCTCCTGCCCGTGCTCCCGGACCAGTATGGGCAGGTCCTGGAGGCGGGCCAGCTCCAGCTCGAGCTGATCGACGGCGCGGTCCGGCTGCGCTGCGAGGGCGCCGGGCTGCCCATACGCCCCGAGTCGTACCCCCGGATCCTCACCCATCGCCTCGAGGACCTGGCGTCACGCCTCGGGGAAGACCATGTCCACCTCCGGGAGCTCAGGAGCATCCTCACTTCGCTGACCCATCTGCCCGACCGGGGCGACGCGGATCCGGCGCGCATCGACGAGCGACTCCGGGAAAAAAAGGTCGTGAAGAGCCGGCTCGCTGCGCTCCTCAAGGAGTCGGCGGACATACGCGACTTCGTCGACGACAACCTCCGGGCCTTCAACGGAAGGGTGGGCGAGGCCGCCAGTTTCGACTTGCTGGACTCCCTGCTGTTCGAGCAGACGTACCGCCTCGCCGACTGGCGGGTGGCCGGCGACGAGGTCAACTATCGGCGCTTCTTCGACATCAATCATCTCGCCGCCATCCGGATGGAGCGTCCGGAGGTCTTCGCGGAGAGCCACCAGCTGGTCCTCCGGCTGGTCGGCGAGGGCAAGGTCGTGGGCATCCGGGTGGATCACCCGGACGGTCTCTACGGGCCCGGCGAGTATTTCCGGCGGCTGCAGGAGGGCGCCATCCTCGCCACCGCGCGCCGCCTCCACCCCGATCTCGACCCCGCGTCCGCCTTTGCCGTGTCCGCCGAGTACCGGGCGGCGGTGGCGGCCGATCCGGGGAACGCGACCGCGCGGCCGCTCTGGATTGCCGCGGAGAAGATTCTGAAGCCCGACGAGCCACTCCCCGAGTGGTGGCCGGTGGCGGGCACGACGGGCTACGATTTCCTCGGCTCGGTGAACGGCCTCTTCGTCGATCGCAGCACCTCGCGCCAGCTGACGGCCGCCTACTCCCGCTTCGCCGGAAATACCGAGCCCATGGCGGAGCTGAGCTACTCCGCCAAGCGGCTCATCATGCAGGTCTCCATGGCCAGCGAGATCACGCAGCTCGGCCTTGCGCTCGATCGCATCTCGGAGCGCAACCGCCTCTCCCGCGATTTCACGCTCGCGAACCTTATCCGCGCGATCCGGGAGGTCATCGCGGCCTTTGCCGTCTACCGCACCTATATCGGCGACCTCGGGGACGAGCCGAGCAGCCGCGACCGGGCCTGCATCGACCGCGCCCTCGCCGAGGCCAAGCGCCGGAATCCCACCATGAGCGCCTCGATCTTCGAGTTCCTGCGCGACGCCCTGCTGCTGCACCATCCGCCTCGAAGCGACGAGTCCGCGCGCGCCGAACGCCGTCACTTCACGATGCGCTTCCAGCAGACGACGGGGCCGGTCACCGCCAAGGGGGTGGAGGATACGGCGCTCTATCGCTACCACCGGCTCGTCTCGCTGAATGAAGTGGGCGGGGACCCGGCGCGGTACGGCGAGCCGGTCGCCTCCTTTCACGAGAAGAACGCGCGGCGGCGGGAGCGCTGGCCCGATTCGCTCGTCTGTACTTCGACGCACGACACGAAGCGTGGCGAGGACGTGCGGGCCCGGATCAGCGTCCTCTCTGAGATACCGGAGGTCTGGGTTTCGCACGTCCGCCGTTGGCGCACAATCAACCGCCGATTCAAGCGGGACGTCGACGGGCGCAGCGCGCCCGATCGCAATGACGAATACCTTCTCTATCAGACGCTGGTCGGGGCCTGGCCGGCTCGAGACGATGACGAGTCGACCGAGACGCTGGTCAACCGGATTTCCGAGTACATGGAGAAGGCGGCGAAGGAGGCCAAACGGCGCACGAGCTGGATCAATCCCGATGCTGGGTACGACCAGGCCCTCCGGACCTTCGTCGGCGGGCTTCTGTCCACAGGAAGTCCGTTTCTCGAGGTCTTCACGCCGTTCCAGCGCCGTGTGGCCCTCTACGGCTCGGTCAACTCCCTGGCGCAGACCGCCCTCAAGATCGCCGCCCCCGGCATTCCAGATTTCTACCAGGGCTCCGAGCTGTGGGATCTGGCCCTGGTCGACCCCGACAATCGCCGGCCGGTGGACTACGTTCGGCGACAGACGCTGCTGGAGGATATGAGGGCGCGCATCGAGGAGCCCTCCGACGATCTGGCGTCCGTGTGCGACGAGCTCTGCGGTTCCTGGCCCGACGGTCGCGTCAAGATGTACGTGACCCTTCGCGCACTGACACTCCGGCGGCAACTTCCGATGCTGTTCCGCTCCGGACGCTACGAGGCCCTGTCGGCGGAGGGGGAGCACGCGGAGCATATCGTGGCCCTGACCCGACGGGATGATACGGACTCCGTCGTGGTGGTGGTGCCGCGGCTGACCGCTCGCCTGACGGCGTTCGTGGGCCGATATCCGCTCGGGGATTCCGTCTGGAAGGACACACGGATCGTGCTGGATCGCCCCGGGCTCGAGGGGATCTATACGGACCGGTTCTCCGGCCTCCACATCGCCACCGGGCGGCGGAACGGGACGCCCACGCTTCCCGTCGCGGCGCTCTTGGCCCGCTTCCCCGTCGCCATGCTCAGGCGCGAGGCGACTCCGTGACATCTCCTCGCACACGGCCGGGCGCGCCGTATCCGCTCGGCGCCACGTGGGACGGCGCCGGCGTCAACTTCGCGCTGTTCAGTGAGCACGCGACGGCGGTGGATCTCTGCCTCTTCGCCCCCGAGGGCCCCCGGCGAGAGCGTCACCGCATCCGCATGCGCGACCGCACGAATCAGGTGTGGCATGTCTACCTACCCGAGGCGCGACCGGGGCTCCCGTACGGCTATCGCGTACATGGCCCGTACGCGCCCGAGGAAGGCCACCGCTTCAATCCGGCCAAGCTCCTGCTCGACCCCTACGCCAAGGCCATCCAGGGATCTCTCCAGTGGCATGACGCGCTCCATGGTTACCGTGTGGGTGATCCCGCTGAGGACCTGGCGCCGGATGACACCGACAGCGCGCCTTTCATGCCGAGGAGCGTCGTCATCGACCCCGCCTTCAGCTGGGGAGCCGACCGGCGACCCCGGACACCATGGCACAAGACGGTCATCTACGAGCTGCATGTCAAGGGCTTCACGGCCCGCCATCCCGACGTGCCCCGTCCGCTGCGCGGCACCTACGCCGGTCTGGCCGCCCCCGCCGCGGTGGAGTACCTGACGCGGCTCGGGATCACCGCGGTCGAGCTGCTGCCCGTGCATTACTCGGTCGTGGACAGGCACCTGCTGGAGCGCGGGCTCACGAACTACTGGGGCTACAATTCGATCGGATTTCTCGCCCCCGACTCTCGATTCGCCGCCTCGCGTAGGGTGGGTGACCAGGTCGCCGAGTTCAAGACCATGGTGAAAACCCTCCACGAGGCCGGGATCGAGATCATCCTCGACGTGGTCTACAACCACACCGCGGAGGGCAGTCACCTGGGGCCGACCCTGTCCTTCCGCGGCATCGACAATGCCGCCTACTACCGCCTGGTGTCCGACAGTCCGCGCCACTACATGGACTACACGGGCTGCGGCAATACACTGAACATGACCCATCCGCGCACCCTCCAGCTCATCATGGACAGCCTGCGCTACTGGGTCCTCGAGATGCATATCGACGGCTTCCGCTTCGACCTGGCGTCCGCCCTCGCGCGCGAGTTCCACGACGTGAATCGTCTCTCCGCCTTCTTCGACGTCATCCAGCAGGATCCCGTGATCTCCCAGGTCAAGCTCATCGCCGAGCCCTGGGACCTGGGCGAGGGCGGCTATCAGGTCGGCAACTTTCCGCCGGGATGGGCGGAGTGGAACGGGCGCTACCGGGACGCCATCCGCCGCTACTGGAAGGGCGACGAGCGGCAGGTGGCCGATCTCGGCTATCGGCTCACCGGCTCGAGCGACCTCTACGAGCAGGACGGCCGCCGGCCGTCGGCGAGCGTGAACTTCGTCACCGCCCACGACGGCTTCACGCTGGCGGATCTGGTGTCCTATAACGGCAAGCACAACGAGGCCAATGGCGAGGACAACCGGGACGGCACCGACGACAATGAGTCCTGGAACTGCGGCGCCGAGGGGCCGACGGATGACCCGGCCGTCCTGGCGCTTCGCGAGCGTCAGCAGAGGAATTTCCTCGCCGCCCTGCTCCTGTCGCAGGGTATCCCCATGCTCCTGGCCGGCGACGAGAGCGGACGGACGCAGCACGGCAACAACAACGCGTACTGTCAGGACAACGAGCGGTCGTGGCACAGCTGGCCTTTGCCGCGCACGGCCCTGCGCCAGCTCGAGTTCACCCGCCGGCTCATTCGCCTCCGCCTCGACAATCCGGTCTTCCATCGACGTCTCTTCTTCCAGGGCCGCCACATTCACGGCTCTGCCGTCAAGGACCTCTCGTGGTTCCGCCCCGACGGCAAGGAGATGACGGACGACGAATGGAGCAACGGGTTCACGCGCTGTCTCGGGCTGCGGCTGGCCGGGGATGCCATCGAGGAGACGGACGAGAAGGGGCAACCGGTCGTGGGCGACACGTTTCTCCTGCTCCTGAACGCACACCACGAGCCGATCCCGTTCATCCTGCCCGCTCACCGGGCCCGCGTGCGCTGGGACCTGATCCTGGACACGCGGGACTGGGACCTCGGCAAGCGCGTTTCGACCTTCCGCGTCGGGGAGAGCTATCCTCTCGATGGGCGCTCGCTCGCGGTGCTGCGACTGCGGCGTCCCCGGGACCGGTCATGAGGTGGCGGAGGCTCCCGATCGGCGCGGAGCGCTCGGTCGACGGTGGGGTGCATTTTCGCGTCTGGGCGCCGCGGCCGAAGCGGGTGACGGTGGTGCTGGGGCACGAGCGGGATCGACAGGCCGTTCCGCTCGCCGCCGAGGGCAATGGATACTTCGCGGGCGTCTCGGCCGAGGCCGGCGTCGGCACGCTGTATCGCTTCCGTCTCGACGATGACGACACGCTGTATCCCGATCCCGCGTCGCGCTCTCAGCCGGAGGGCCCCGCCGGCCCCTCCCGCGTGATCGACCCCACGGAGTTCGCCTGGACGGACGCGGGCTGGGGGGGCGCCCCCCTCCACGGGCAAGTGATCTACGAGATGCACATCGGCACGTTCACGCGCGAGCGCACATGGGCGGCGGCGGCGCGAGAGCTCGGCGAGCTGGCGGCCCTCGGGGTGACCTGCCTGGAGATGATGCCGATCGCCGAGTTCCCCGGGCGATTCGGCTGGGGCTACGACGGCGTCGATCTCTTCGCGCCCACCCGCCTCTACGGCGAGCCGGACGACCTGCGCCGGTTCGTGGATCAGGCGCATCGCCATGGGCTGGCCGTCATCCTGGACGTCGTCTACAACCATCTCGGGCCGGACGGCAACTACCTCAAGCAGTTCTCGCCGGACTACTTCACCGACCGGTATGCCACGGACTGGGGGGAGGCCATCAACTTCGACGGCCCCGCCTCGGGACCGGTGCGCGAGTTCTTCCTCGCCAATGCCCGCGCATGGATCGAGGAGTTCCACTTCGACGGGCTCCGGCTGGACGCCACCCAGGCCATTCACGATGAGTCCCCCGAGCACATCGTGTCGGCCCTCGCGCGCGAGGTGCGCGCCGCCGCCCGCGGGCGCGCGACGCTCATCGTCGCGGAGAACGAGCTACAGCATTCGGACCTCGTCCGCCCAGCCGACCGCGGGGGCGGCGGTCTCGACGCGCTCTGGAACGACGATCTGCATCACAGCGCCGTGGTTGCGCTCACCGGCAAGAAGGAAGCGTACTACACCGACTACAACGGCTCGCCCCAGGAGCTCATCTCCGCCGCGAAGTGGGGCTTTCTCTACCAGGGCCAGCGGTACAAGTGGCAGCGACAGCGGCGCGGCCGACCGGCCCTCGATCTGCCGCCGGCCCACTTCGTGAGCTTCATCGAGAACCACGATCACGTGGCCAACGCCGCCGAGGGCAGCCGTCTGCACCGCCTGACGAGCCCGGGGCGCTACCGCGCGATGACGGCGTATCTGCTGCTGACCCCGGGTACCCCCATGCTGTTCCAGGGGCAGGAGTTCGCTTCGTCGGCGCCGTTCCTGTACTTCGCGGATCACCGCGGCGAGCTCGGTGTCGCCGTGCGCAAGGGCCGCGCCGAATTCCTCGCGCAGTTCCCGAGCATCGCCACGCCGGAGATGATGGCGGCCCTGCCCGATCCGACCGCGGCCGACACGTTCGAGCGCTGCACGCTCGACTTCGGGGAGCGGCGGCGCCATGAGAGCATCTATCGTATGCATCGCGACCTCCTGCGGCTCCGGCGCCACGATCCGGTGGTGAGCGCGCAGCGGCCGCGCGGCGTGGATGGCGCCGTGCTCGGGCCGGAGGCCTTCGTCCTGCGCTTCTTCGGAGAGGGAGGCGGCGACCGGCTGCTCGTCGTGAATCTGGGCGCCGATCTCACGTTCAATCCCGCGCCGGAGCCTCTCCTCGCGCCGCCCGCCGCCGCGCTCTGGCAAATCCTCTGGTCGAGCGACGACGTTCGCTACGGGGGCGCGGGGGTGGCGCCGATCGAGATGCGGCAGAACTGGTGTATTCCCGGCCACGCGGCTGTCCTGCTCGAGCCCCATCCGGCGGCGGGGGCAGACGATCCGGCCGGCGGCGAGGGGGAGGAGACGGAGGAAGAGGAAACTCGCCGGGACGGGCGACGGCGATTGGGGGCCGCGTAGTGATGGAGGTCGCCCGCGCCCTCGCCTGCGCCGGAGAGCGAGAGCGCGACCCCGGCTCGCTGCTCAGCCGCGAGTGGCTGGTCACCAACGGGCTCGGTGGCTTCGCGGCGGGGACGCTGGCGGGCATCCCGACGCGCCGCTACCATGGGCTGCTCGTGGCGGCGCTCCCCACGCCGCTCGGACGGACCGTCATGCTGAATCACCTGTCCGAGTGGCTCCGGCTGGCCGATGGCACGCGCTTCGAGATCGGCGGGCAGGAGCGCGCCGGCAGCGGGCTCGAATGGCCCGGCGCGCGACACCTCGTCGAGTTCAGGCTCGAGTACGGCTTGCCCCGGTGGCGCTACGACATCGGCGACACGACCATCGAGAAGTCCGTGGGGATGCCGCACCAGCAGAACACCGTGCACGTCACGTATCGCCTGCTCCGCGGCGAGTCCGTCCGGCTCAAGCTCCGTCCGGCCCTCCACGTCCGCCCGCTCGAGGGCTCGGTGCATGGGGCGATCGCCGAGCCCTACACGATCACCGCCGTCGAGGATCGTCTGGAGCTGGCGACGGCGCGCGGCTACCCGCCGCTCCGTCTCAAGATCTACGGCCGCCGAGCCACCTTCGCGCTGGACAGCGCCCGGCTCCAGAACGTCCACTACCGGGCCGAGGCCGAACGAGGCTATGCGGACGCGGGCGAGCTGTGGAGCCCCGGCTACTTCAGCACCGACCTCAGCCCGGACGCGAGCACGACCCTGATGGCCTCCACCGAGCCGTGGGACACGCTCGGGGCGCTCTCCCCAGAGGCCGCGGAAGAGGTCGAGCGCGAGCGTCGCGAGTGGCTACTCGCCAGCGCCCAGCCGGCGGCACCCTCCGGCGTGGGCGCCGAGCTCGTCCTTGCCGCCGACCAGTTCGTCATCACACCCTCGAGCCGGCGCGAGGATGCCGCCCGCGCCCGTGCCACCGGCGGCGACGTGCGCTCGATCATCGCCGGCTATCACTGGTTCACCGACTGGGGCCGCGACACGATGATCGCCCTCGAAGGGCTCACGTGCGTGACCGGCCGCCACGTGGAGGCGGGGTACATCCTGCGCACGTTCGGCCAGCACGTGCGCGACGGCCTCATTCCCAACATGTTCCCCGACGGCAGCAACGAAGGTCTGTACCACACGGCGGATGCCACCCTGTGGTTCTTCCATGCGATCCATCGCTATCTCGTGACCACCGGGGATTCGGCGACCCTGGCCGCGCTCCTTCCGAAGCTCTGCGATATCGTCCACCGCCACCTCGAGGGCACGCGCTTCGGCATCCACGTCGATCCGAAGGACGGCCTGCTGATCCAGGGAGCGGAAGGCTATGCGCTCACCTGGATGGACGCCAAGTGCGACGGGTGGGTGGTGACGCCCCGCCGCGGCAAGGCGGTCGAGATCAATGCGCTCTGGTACAACGCGCTCCGACTGCTCGAGGGCTGGACGCGCGAGTCGGGGGACGATGGGGCGGCGGGCGTGCTCGCCGCTCACGCCGACCAGTGCCGCCGCTCGTTCAACCAGCGTTTCTGGAGTCCCGAGGCCGGGTATCTCCATGACGTGGTGGAGAGCGCCGACCTGGCGGGTGCGGACGACCGCGCCTGCCGTCCGAACCAGCTCCTCGCCATCTCGCTCCCGCACCCCGTGCTCGACGAGTCGCGCTGGGCCGCAGTCGTCGAGACCGCGCGCGCCCGTCTCTTGACCCCGGTGGGGCTGCGCTCGCTGTCGCCCGACCACCCCGATTTCAAGCCCTCGTACCACGGCGACCTGCGGACGCGAGACGCGGCCTATCACCAGGGCGCGGTGTGGGCATGGCTGATCGGCCCGTTCATCGACGCATGGCTCAAGGTGCATCCGGACGACCGCGTGGGCGCGCGCCGCTTTCTCGACGGCTTCGTGCCGCATCTGGACGAGGCGTGCATCGGAACGATCGGCGAGATCTTCGACCCCATTGACCCGTACCGGCCCCGCGGCTGCGTCGCTCAGGCGTGGAGCGTCGCCGAGGTGCTGCGCTGCTGGGTCCATACCGCGCCCGTGGCCGCCCCCTCGGGGACGCCGTGAGGTTCGCGCGGTCGAGCGGCGTACTCCTCCATCCTACGTCCCTGCCGGGCCCGTTCGGCGTCGGCGACTTCGGCCGGGAGGCCCGCGGCTTCGTCGACTTCCTGGCCGGCGCCGGGCAGACCTTCTGGCAGATCATGCCCCTCGGCCCTCCCGGCTACGGCGGGTCGCCGTATGCGTCCACCTCCGCGTTCGCGGGCAACGTGGAGCTGATCAGTCCCGAGGAGCTGGTCGCCGGGGGCCTCCTCGACGAGACGGACGTCGGCGGTCCACTCAAGCGCGACTTGCTCGAGCGAGCCTTTCATCGCTTCAAGGGCCGCGTCCAGGGTGACCGCGAGCTCCGGCACGATTACGAGAGCGTGCTCGCGCTGGCGGCATCCTGGCTCGACGACTACGTTCTGTTCGCCGCGCTCAAGGACGTTCACGACGGCGCCGGCTGGCTCTCGTGGGAACCCGCGTCCGCGCGTCGCGAGCCCGCCGGGCTCGCCCAGGCACGGCGCGAGCTCGGCGATCGGATCGAGGCGCACCGCTTCTTTCAGTACGTGTTCTTGCGGCAGTGGCTCGATCTCAAGCGCTACGCCAATGAGCGGGGGATCCGGATCGTCGGCGACATTCCTGTCTTCGTCGCCCACGACTCCGCCGACGTGTGGGCGCGTCCGCACCTGTGGAAGCTCGACACGGATGGGCGGCCGACCGTCGTGGGCGGGGTGCCGCCGGATGCCTTCAGCGCCACCGGGCAGCTCTGGGGCAATCCGCTCTACGACTGGGACCGTCTTGGCGCCGAGGGGTTCGGGTGGTGGATCGACCGAATGCGCGAGACCCTCAAGCTCGTGGACGTGGTGCGGCTCGACCACTTCCGCGGGTTCGCCGCGTACTGGGAGGTGCCGGCGACCGCCCGCACCGCGGAGCACGGACGGTGGGTCGAGGCGCCGGGACGCGCGCTGCTGCGGGCGATCACCGGCGCGTGCGGCGGCAGCGACTTGCCGATCATCGCCGAGGATCTCGGCACCATCACGGCAGACGTGCACGCGCTGCGCGAGGAGTTCGGCTTCCCCGGCATGCGCGTGCTCCAGTTCGCGTGGAACGGCGATCCCCACGATGCCCACCTGCCCCACGAGTACCCGACGCACGTCGTCGCCTACACGGGCACGCACGACAACGACACCGTCGTCGGCTGGTTCGCGCACCGCTCGGGCGAGACCGCCACCGAGGCGGAGCGTCTCGAGCGCGCGAGATGCCTGCGCTATCTCGGCGGCGCCGGCGCCCACATCCACTGGGACTTCATCCGCGCCGTCCAGATGTCGGTGGCCGACGTCAGCATCGTGCCGATGCAAGACCTCCTCGGCCTCGACTCCACCGCTCGCATGAACACGCCCGGCCGCGCCTCCGGCAACTGGTCCTGGCGGTTCCCACCCGGGGCGCTCACCGCGGAGCTTCGCGCGCGGCTGCGCGAGAGCACGGAGACCTACGGGCGCCGGCCGTCGCCCTGACGGTGGGGAGAGACACCCCGGCCACTCGCGAGAACGTCATCGAGCGCTCGGTGGTGCTTGCCTCCCGAGGCTCGCGAGAGGGAGCGAGACCACGCTACGCTCTTGACGCCGCCCTGGCGACGGAGCAGTATCGGTCCCGCCCGACCCGCTCGGCGTCTTGAAGCCGAGTTTTAGGCCCGCACGGCGCGGTGAACCCGAGACGAAGGAGGCGCCATGATCGACGTCGACGCTCGCCCCGAAGACCCCCGATCCGGCTCTCGGTCGCTCTCGCGCCGCGAGATGCTCGGACTGCTCGCCACGACGGGCGCGGGGACGATGCTGGCACCCATCATCTCGTCCGGCGCCGCGCTCGCCGCTGAGACCCCGAAGAAGGGCGGCCAGATCGTGGTGGCGCTGTCCCAGGAGCCCACTGTCTTCAATCCCAACCGGCCACACATCGAGGTGGATCGCGGTGTCCACTTCGGCCTCTTCGACAGTCTGTGGCGGGTGGACGAGAAGGCCCAATTCCTCCCCAACCTGGCCATAGAGATGCCGACCGTGAAGAACGGCGGTATCCAAAAGAACGGCCTCGAGTATCTGGTGAAGCTCCGGAAGGGCGTCAAGTGGCACGACGGCAAGCCGTTCACCTCGAAGGACGTGAAATTCACGCACGAGTTGATCACGAATCCCAAGTTCGGGGCCTACAGCAAGGTGGGGCACGATCAGGTGGCCAGCGTCGAGACGCCGGACGAGTCCACCGTGCGGATCCGACTCAAGGAGCCCTTCGCCCCCTTCATGACGGCGTGGGGAGACACCTACATCGTGCCCGCCCACATCCTGGAGGGCGTGGCTGATCCCAACACCGCCGAGTTCAACAACAAGAGCCCGGTGGGCACGGGGCCATTCAGGCTCGGTAGCCGCGTCGCCGGCGACCACCTCCTCCTCGTTGCCAATCCCGCGTACCACATGGGAGCGCCCGCCCTCGAGCGAGTGATTTTCAAGTACATTCCGGACCTCACCGTCCTGTACACCCAGTTCAAAGGCGGCGCGGTGGACGTGACGGGCATGCAGGGTATCTCGGCGGAGTTCTATAGCGAGGCCAAGAGTCTCCCCGGCGTGGCCATCCACTTACATTATTCGCCCTCGGTGGAATACATCTACTTCAATCACGGCAACCCGAAGTTCACGGAGCGGGCGGTCCGGCAGGCGCTTTACTACGCGATGGACAAGAAGGCCATCATCGACCAGGTCTACTACGGCCTGCCCAAGCCGGTGGAAGGATACCTGCCGCCCACGTCCTGGGCCTACAATGCCGAGCTACCCAAGCACGAGTACAACCCCGACAAAGCCAAGCAGATCCTGGAGGAGGCCGGATGGAAAGCGGGCGGCGACGGCGTGCGGGCGAAGGGCGGCGTGCGCTTGTCCTTCACCAACGCCACCACCGCGGGTAACAAGCTCCGCGAGCAGACGCAGGCGCTCGTCCAGCAGAACTGGCGGGCCATCGGCGTGGAGATGCAGATTACCAACATGCCGGCGGCCGTGATCTGGGGCGAGTACTACGTGAAGTCCAAGTTCGAGACGCTGCTGGTCGGGATCCAGGCTTCCGTGGGCGACGATCCCGACTGCCTGAACCGAATCCACAGCAAGTACATCGCCGCCAAGACGGGCTCGGGCCGGAACGTGAGCCAGTACGAGAACCCCACCGTCGACAAGCTCCTCGAGGACGGCGTGCGGGAGATCGACCGCGCCAAGCGCCGCGCCATCTATCTCAAGCTCCAAGAGGTGATCCGCACCGATCTCGCATACCTCCCCATCTTCAGCTACGTGCGCATCGAGGGCGTGAAGCAGGGAATCGTCAACTACACGCCCAACAGCAATACGCTGACGAATAGCTGGAACATGCACGAGTGGGGGTGGAAGGCCTGATCGAAGGTCTCTCCGCGCGGAGCGGGGCGTTGGCCGCGCCGGCTTCGACACGGCAGTGAGACAGTACTTCGCGCGGCGGGTAATCCAGGCGGTCGTGGTGCTCTGCCTGGTCTCGCTCGCCGGGTTCTCCCTCCTCCATCTGGCGCCGGGCGGGCCGGCGGCCATTTACGCGCTCAGCCCCACCATGAGCGCCGAGGATCTCGACCGGATCACCCACGAGCTCGGGCTCGACCGGCCGATCCACGTCCAGTACCTCTCCTGGGCCAAGGGTTTCCTCAGCGGCAACTGGGGTCGCTCTTACCGTGACGGGCGGGTGGTCCTCGAGGTGATCGTCGATCGGGTCCCGGCTACGGTCATTCTCATGCTGAGCGCTTTCTCGGTGGCCGTGCTCCTGGGCCTGGCCAGTGGGATCGTGAGCGCCGTCCGCCAGTACTCGCTCTTCGACCACCTGGCCACCCTCGGCGCCATGGTGGCGCTGTCCATCCCTACCTTCTGGCTGGGCCTCATGGCCATCTACGTGTTCTCGGAGCTGCTCCACACCCTTCCTCCCGGCAATATCGGGACGGTAGGCGCGCCGTTCGCCCTCGCCGACCGTCTGCGTCACCTGATCCTGCCGGCGGGAACGCTTGGCATGGTCATGGTGGCGACGTGGAGCCGCTATACGCGGGCCTCCATGCTGGAGGTGATCGGCGAGGACTACATCCGCACCGCGCGAGCCAAGGGCGTGTCGCAGGGCTGGGTCATCCTCAAGCACGCGCTCAGGAATGCGCTCATCCCGCTGGTGACGCTGGCCGGCCTCCAGCTCCCTTTGGTGTTCAGCGGCGCGCTGGTAACGGAGACCATCTTCACATGGCCGGGCATGGGCCGGCTCTTCGTCGACTCCATCGGCTACCGCGATTACCCGGTGCTCATGGGGATCCTGATGTTCACGGCGACGCTCGTCATCCTGGGGAATCTGGTGGCGGACCTCGTCTACGCGGCCATCGACCCGCGGGTGCGCCACTCGTGAGCGCGGCCGTGGTGGCTGCCGCGGCTCCCGCGAAGACCGCCGCGCCGGAGGCTCTCGCCGGCATCTTCTGGGCGCGCTTCGTGCGCCACCGGCCCGCCGTGATCAGCGCGGTGGTGATCGCACTCCTCGGGCTGGCCTCGATCTTCGCCGGCTCGATCGCCATGCGCGATCCGCTCCAGATCGAGATGGCCCACAAGTTCGCGCCGCCCCTGGCCAAGGGGCATCTCCTGGGCGCCGACGAGCTCGGGCGCGACGTGCTCTCGCGCCTCCTTCACGCCGGACGCATCTCGCTGACGGTGGGACTTGCCGCCATGGCCGTGACCGTCATCGTGGGCGCCGTCCTGGGTACCATGGCCGGGTACGTCGGCGGGGTGGTGGACACGGTGCTGCTCCGGCTCACCGACGCCATGCTCTCGTTCCCCCCGATCTTCATGCTGCTGGCGTTGGCCGCATTCGTCCGGCCCTCGCTGGCCTCCATGACACTCATCATCGCGACCACGTCGTGGATGGACGTGACGCGCATGGTACGGGGCCTGATCCTCACGCTCCGGGAGCAGGAGTTCGTGACGGGCGCGCGGGGGCTCGGGGCCTCGGGGGCGCGAATCATGACGCGGCACCTTCTACCCAACACGGTGGGGATCATCGCCGTGGCTGCCACCCTCTCGGTGGCCCGCGCGATCCTGCTTGAGTCCTATATCAGCTTCCTCGGCTACGGTATCCAGCCACCTCTGGCGAGCTGGGGCAACATGCTCAACAATGCCCAGAGCTACTTCACGACCGCTCCATGGGTGGCGATTTTCCCCGGGGTGATGATCACGCTGGCGGTGACGAGCTTCAACTTCCTCGGCGACGGGCTCCGCGACGCCCTCGATCCCCGCCACATCCGCTCGCGGACCTGAGCGGCAGCCGGCTCAAGCGCTCCGTAAGGGTCCGCCATCTCAGGAGCAGCCAGTGGTGGTGCCGCAAGTCACGCACTTGAGACAGGTGCCGTTGCGCACCATGGTGAACTGGCCGCAGTCTCCGCACGGATCCCCCTCGTAGCCCTTGAGCTTCGCGATCTCGGAGGCCGAGAGGGCGCGCGTCTCCACCACCGCGCCGCTGCCGCCGGACAAGGGCACCGCCGCGCGGGCGGTATGGATCGGCTCGCCCAGGGGCAGAACGGCGGCCGTGGTGACGGGGATCATCGCCACCGGGCCCTGCCCGATCTTGGTGCCAATGGTATCGCTGCGGAGATCCTCGTCCGGCACATGGGAGAGGTCGGTGCGGCCGAGATAGGTGATGGCCAGCTCGCGGAAGACGTAGTCGATCACGGACGTCGCCATCTTGATCCGGTCATTGCCGATGACCATCCCGTTGGGCTCGAAGCGCGTGAACACGAAGGCGTCCACGAACTCGTCGAGGGGCACGCCGTGCTGGAGGCCCAGAGAGATGGCGATGGCGAAGCAGTTCATGAGGCTGCGGAAGGCGGCGCCTTCCTTGTGCATGTCGAGGAAGATCTCGCCCAGCGAGCCGTCCTCGTAGTTCCCCGTGCGGAGATAGACCTTGTGGCCGCCCACCACCGCCTTCTGGGTGTAGCCGGCGCGCCGGTCGGGCAGCCGGTGCCGCTCGCGGATGTACTTGGTGATCACCTTCTCCGTCATCTTCTCCGCCACCGCCTCCACGTCGGCGGCCGCGGCGGCCTCCGCGTCGGTGGTGGAGTTGAGCGGCTGGGAGAGCTTGGAGCCGTCGCGGTACAGCGCCACCGCCTTGAGCATGCTCCGCCACGAGGTGTGATAGGCCTGCTTGACGTCTTCGATGGTGGCGTCCGCGGGCATGTTGATGGTCTTGCTGATGGCGCCGGACAGGAAGGGCTGGGCCGCCGCCATCATCCGGATATGAGCGTCCACCGCGATGAAGCGCTGCCCCTTCTTGCCACAGCGGTTGGCGCAGTCGAAGACGGGGAGGTGCTCGCTCCGGAGATGCGGGGCGCCTTCCACCGTCATGGTCCCGCAGACATAGTCGCTGGCGGCCTCGATCTCTGCCGCGGTGAACCCGAGCGCGCGCAGCAGATTGCCATTCCACTCCGCCAGGCGGGCCTCGTTGATGCCGAGCCGCTGCTGCACGTAGCCATCGCCCAGCGTCCAGGCATTGAAGGCGAAGGTGAGGTCGAAGGCGCCCTCCAGCTCGTCCTCCACCCGGGCCAGCCCCTCCTCGTCGAAGCCCTTGGCGCGCAGGGACTGGGGATTGATGTGCGGCGCCCCGCGCAGCGTCTTGTGTCCCACGCAGTAGGCCACGATGTCGTCGATGGTGTGGGCGCCGTAGCCCAGCGCGCGCAACGCCAGCGGGATGCTCTGGTTGATGATCTTGAAATAGCCGCCGCCGGCGAGCTTCTTGAACTTCACCAGGGCGAAGTCCGGCTCGATCCCGGTGGTGTCGCAGTCCATCACCAGCCCGATGGTGCCGGTGGGCGCGAGCACGGTGACCTGGGCGTTCCGGTACCCGTAGCTCTCGCCGAGGGTGAGGGCCCGATCCCATGTCTCGCGCGCCGCCTGCACCAGGCCGCTCGGGCAATGCGAGGGGTCGATGCCCAGGGGCTTGATGGTGAGGCCCTCGTACACCGAGGGCGCCGCATGGTAGGCGGCCCGGCGGTGGTTGCGCATCACCCGCAGCATGGCCTCGCGGTTCCGGGCATAGCCGGGGAAGGGGCCCAGGTCCTTGGCGATCTCCGCCGAGGTCGCGTACGCCTCGCCGTGCATGATCGCGGTGATCGCCCCGCAGATGTTCACCGCCTCGGGCGAGTCGTAGGGGATGCCCTGACGCATCAGCACCGTGCCCATGTTCGCGTAGCCGAGGCCGAGCGTGCGGTAGTGCCAGCTCCGCTCGGCGATGGGCGGGCTCGGGTAGGCCCCCATGAGCACGCTGATCTCGAGCACCAGCGTCCAGAGCCGGCAGGCGTGCCGATAGCCCTCCACGTCGAAGGTGCCGTCGGACCGCAGGAACTTGACGAGGTTGATCGAGGCCAGGTTGCAGGCGGTGTCGTCCAGGAACATATATTCAGAACACGGATTCGAGGCGTTGATGCGCCCGTCCTCGGGGCAGGTATGCCACTCGTTGATGGTGGTGTCGTACTGCACGCCGGGATCCGCGCACGCCCACGCCGCGTAGGCGATCTCGTTCCAGAGATCCTCGGCGGGCACGCGCTTGGACACTTGCTTGTCGGTGCGGCGGCGCAGCTCCCACTCCCCCCCGCGCTCGAGCACGTCGAAGAAGCCGTTGGGCACGCGGATGCTGTTGTTGGAGTTCTGGCCGGCGACGGTGAGATAGGCGTCGCTGTCCCAGTCGGTGTCGTACTCGGGGAAGATGAGCTCGGTGATGCCCTGGGCCGCGAGCTGCACCGCCCGCTGGATATACCCCTCGGGCACCATGGCCGCGCGGGCCTCGCGGAGCGCCGCCCGGAGGGCCGCGTTCCGCTTGGGATCGGCGTCGATGTGGGTCGGGTCGAGCTTGTCGGGCCGGCACGCCGCCATCACTGCCTGGAGCCGGCGCTTGCCCAGGCGCGAGCCCGCCACCAGCGCGGCGACCTTCTGCTCCTCGACGACCTTCCAGCGGATGAAGTCCAGCACGTCCGGGTGGTCGAGGTCGAGGCAGACCATCTTGGCGGCCCGTCGGGTCGTGCCGCCCGACTTGATGGCGCCGGCCGCCCGATCGCCGATCTTGAGGAAGGACATCAGTCCGGAGGACTTGCCGCCGCCGGACAGGGGCTCATTCTCGCCGCGAAGCTGGGAGAAGTTGGATCCCGTGCCGGAGCCGTACTTGAAGATGCGCGCCTCGCGCGTCCAGAGGTCCATGATCCCGCCTTCATTGACGAGATCGTCCCTCACGGACTGGATGAAGCAGGCGCTGGGCTGGGGCCGCTCGTAGGCCGAGGTCGCCCGGGTGAGGGCGCCCGTGGCCGGCTCGACGTAGAAGTGGCCCTGCGCCGGGCCGGTGAGGCCATACGCCCAGTGCAGGCCCGTATTGAACCACTGGGGCGAGTTCGGCGCCGCCACCTGCGCCGCGAGCATGTGGCAGAGCTCATCGTAGAACGCGCGGGCGTCGGCAGGTCCGTCGAAGTAACCGTGGCGCTCGCCCCAGTGCGTCCACGTGCCGGCGAGCCGGTGGAAGACTTGCCGGGCGTCCCGCTCGCCGCCGATCAGGGGACGGCCCGCGTTGTCGAGGAGCGGCTTGCCGTCGTTGTCGACCTGCGGCACCCCCGCCTTCCGGAAATATTTTTGCGCGAGGATGTCGGTCGCGACGGCCGACCACGCGGAGGGCACCGCGATGCCGTCCTGACGGAAGACCGTCGAGCCGTCCGGGTTCTTGATCTCCGAGGTTCGGCGATCGAAGTCGATCCCGTGATAGGGGCTCTGGCCTTCAGTCGTGTATCGGCGGGGGATCTTCATACTGCCCTCCTCGAAGTGGTCTCAGCGCGTTACCGGATCGTGTCTAGAACGTTACGGGTCAAATTGGAACGAACCCCAAGATATTGTGGTGGCTCGGACCAAGTCAACCTTTATTTAGTGCTTGTGCCCATCTTCCCAAACACGGTCGCGGTGGAAAGATGTGGATGGCGGTGGATATCGCAACGAGCGCTCGCGCCACGCGAGTTTCCGACGCGGAGCGCATGTGGATGAAGCGTAGAATCGTGTCCGGCCCGCACTGGGCATCGTCCATGCATTGGCTCGTCGACGGCTACAATCTGATCCGCCGCGATCCCGCGCTCGCTTCGCGCGAGGCCGAGAGCCTCGAAGCGGGACGCGTCGCGCTATGCCGGCTGCTCGCGCAGGCCGCGCGAGTCTCCGGTGACCGCTTCACCGTGGTCTTCGATGGACGCGGCGCGGGCGGGAGCGGCACCGGCGTCGCGGGCGTGGGAGTGGTGTTCTCCAGTGCGCGTGAGACCGCCGATCGCGTGCTCGCGCGCCTCGCCGTGGGCGGGGGCGCGGTGGTGTCCAACGATCGCGAGGTGCGCCGTGCCGCCGCGCGTGCGGGCGCCATCTCGGTGACGGCCGACGAGTTCCTCGCACGGCTGAGGACCGGCGCTGCGTCAGGGACGACACCGGCTGCGGACGGCGTCGGTGCTCAGGATCTCCCGTATGAGAAGGATGAGGATGAGGGGACGGAACGCCGGGGACCGCGCAAGGGCAATCCCCGTCGCCTTCCTCGGAAGCAACGCGCCGCGTCGCGCGCGCTCGATCGGCTAAGGCCTCCGAAGCATTGACCGAATCACTCGGACCACGATCAACAGGAGACTCCCATGAACGTCGGCTTCGTCGGCACCGGAAACATGGGTCGCCCCATGGCGGCGAACATCCTCAAGGCCGGCCACCAGATGACGGTGTTCGACCTCAGCCCCGCGGCCACCGCGCCGCTGGAGCGATCGGGCGCCACGCGCGCCGCCGACCTGCCTGCGCTCGCGCGGGCCGTGCGCGTGACCATGCTGAGCCTGCCCGATGCGCGGGCGGTGGAGGCCGCGCTCTTCGGGTCGCCGGCCGCGCCCGGGCTCATGGCCGGAGCCCGAAGCGGCGATTTCTTCTTCGATCTCTCCACCGTGGGGCCCGAGAGCACGCGGAGCCTGGCCGCCCGCGCGGCGTCGCAAGGGGTGCGCGTCGTGGACGCGCCGGTGAGCGGCAGCGTGAGCGGGGCCGAGGCAGGCACGCTGGCCGTGATGATCGGGGCGCCCGAGGGGGACGTGAAGCCCTTCGAGGGCATCCTCCGCGCCATCGGGAAGAACCTCTTCTTCCTGGGCGAGGTGGGGAAGGGCAATATCCTCAAGCTCCTCAACAATTACGTTGCGCTGACGAATCAGGCCGCGCTCTGCGAAGCGATGGCGCTGGCCGACCGGCTCGGGGTGCCGCGGCAGACCGTGGGCGACGTGGTGGGCAAGAGCTCGGGCGCCAGCTTCATCCTCGAGCGGAAGCTGGCCGCGCTGGTCCAGCATGACTATCGGGCGGGTTTCTTCGTGGATCTGGCGCGCAAGGATCTGGGACTCGGGCTCGAGCTGGCCAAGGAGGTCAAAGGGGAGAGCGTGGTGGGCCGAGCCGCGTGGGAGCTTTACGGCCGCGCGAGCGAGGCGGGGTTCGGCCGGCTGGACAGCTCGGGCCTGCTGGGTCTCCTGGAACCCCGGGCTACTGCCTGATCTGTCGCGCCCGGCGCTGGAGGTAGCCGTTGCGCACCGAGGTATAGAGGTCGACCGTGCTCTCCTCGACGCCCTCGAACAGCTCGAGGTTGAGCGACCGTTCGTTGATCATGTTGCCGATCCGCATCAAGAGGCGATCCCAGATGAAGGGGATGTAGTAGGCAAGCGGATCCATGGCCCCGTCCACGGCGATGCCAATGCCGTCGCGGACGGTCGTCGGGGCCATGAACGGCAAGACCAGAAAGGGGCCGGGTCCGAGGCCCCAGGTGCCGAGCGTCTGCCCGAAGTCTTCCCGGCTGGGCTCGATGCCCCATTCCTGCTTGGCCATGTCCCAGAGCCCGCCGATGCCCACCGTGGAGTTGATGAGGAAGCGTGCCAGCTCGCGCCCGGCGCCCGACCACTTGCCCTGGAGCACGCTGTTCACGAACCGCGGGACGAAGTTGATGTTGGTGAAGCCGCGGTCCACCATCTTCTGCAGCTCGTCCGGCATGACGAAGTTGTAGGCCTTGGCGATGGGCTTGAGCACGTACTTGTCCACGCGATAGTTGAACGCGAACATCTTCTCGTTGAAGGGCTCCCAGGGGTCGTACTCCTCCAGCGGCGGCTCCAGCGGTGGTCCTTCCGAGCGGTCGGACTGAGCCGGTCGGTCGGTCTGAGCCTGGGCGAAGGACATCGACTCGGCCAGGGCGAGGAGTCCCGGCGCCATCTCGGCCTCGGTGATCGGTTCGACGGTCAGCGACGTGTCGGCGGCCTGCGCCACTGCCTCCGTCGAATCGGCGGTCAGCTCGTCGGCGACGACGGCCGTAGCCTTCTCGGTCTCGGCCGCCGTCGACACGGACACGAGGTCGCCAGGCGCAGCGGTGGGCATCTCGGCGGCCACCGTCGCCGGCAGGGTGGGCGCGGCCAGCGCCAGGCGTTCCCCGCGCGGCGAGCCATGAAAGGTACCGCAGCCGGCCAGCGTGAGCGCGGCCAGCACGAAGCCCAGGGCCTGGATTTTCGGACGCAACGTGGCTCTCCCTCCGAGACCGGCGGTTGACACTCCGGCGAGAGTAGCCTGAATCCCGCCCGACTGCTACCTTCTCCGCCCATCTTCCGAGGGGCGCCACCGAGGTCCTACCCGGACACCGCGCGCGATCCCCGCCCCGATCTCACTGACAAGGCACGGCTTTTCGGTCCCGGACTCGCCACCTGACCAACGGCCCCTCCCGCCGCGGCGTCAGAGCTTGTCAGACCGCGGGCGGGGAGCGCCGGGGGTGCGTTGACAGGTCTCGCGCCCGGGCGTAGGGTGCGGCCAGAACTCCCCGGGAGGCCAGGCATGAAGCCATTCGTCATCAACCGCTACGGCCGCATCGTCTTTCCCGAGAGCTTCTTCCCCGAGCTGGACTTCTCCGTGTTCGACACCCTCGAGCAATTTGCCGCGGTGATCAAGCGGGACTTCGAGGAGAAGGCGCCGAGCGAGACCGACATCGTGGCGCGCGTGGAGGCGCGAGAGTACGGCGGCCGCTACGAGCTGCTCCGTGACCTCGCCCTGAACCTCTTCTGGGTCAACCGCTATGCCATGACGATGTACGAGAAGCGCCCCACGCGGTGGCGCGACGTGGCCCGCCAGCGCGACGACGTGTTCCTCCCGGTGTTCAAGCCGTGGGACGGCTCCGAGCTCACCGCGGCCATCGAGACGGGCTACCGCTCGCTCAAGGCGTCCTGGGACGAGGGCACCGAGGACAAGATCTGCCGCATCCTGCTCGACGTGTTCCGCCACAAGAAGGGCGCGGGAGCGGAGCTGCCCGCCATCAAGCCCACCGTGGCCGAGCTCCTCGCCCGGCCGAAGGGCCTCACCTATCACCTCCTCGCCTTCGACCCGGACTATCCGGGCTATGGCCACGACGACATCATCGAGTACGCGCATGCCGTCCCCGAGCTGGAGGCGGTGATGCGCCAGGCCATGGTCCTGCACAACCAGTACCGCTGGGACCGCGCGCGGACGCGCCTCACCGAGGTGGGCCAGCTCCACGACGACGACTACGTGGTGGTGTTCCACCCGCGCAACGAGGACGTGCTGCAGTTCATCCGGCGGGTGAAGTCCGGGCAGCGCGCCCGCCTCCGCCGGCCCGCGCCCGCCGAGTCGGTGCGGCCCATCGCGCCCTATCCGCCGGTGGTGGTGAGCAAGCGCTACAGCGTGCTGCCCCGCCTCGAGGCCCTGGCGGTGTACAAGGGGGAGCGCCCCTGCACCAACGAGGATCTCATCCGCAACGCGGCCTATTGCTGGTCCCCCATGAGCGCGGATGAAATCCTCAAGAAGACCGGCATCCAGCAGCGGGTGTACACCGAGCTGGATCTCGACCACATCGCGCTCCTCGCCGCGCGTCGCGCGCTGGAGAAGTCGGGGCGGCGGGCGGAGGAGATCGGCGCGGTGATCTTCTGCTCCTGCACGAGCGTGAAGATGATGCCGTCGCTGGCCACCTGGCTCTCCGGCCAGCTCGGCCTCTTCCAGACCCATGCCTCGGTGGACATGGTGGCCGCCTGCGCAGGACTGCCCTATGGACTCTCGGAGGCGGTGCGCCTGCTCCAGGAGGTCGAGCGCCCGGTGCTGGTGGTGTGCGGCGAGAAGTTCTCCGACAAGATCGGCACCGTGCGGACGTCCCGGATGATCTTCGGCGACGGCGCCGCCGCGCTGGTGCTCGCGCCCGCCCCACCCGGCGCCGCCAGCGACATCGAGGTCTACCAGACCTATGCCTCGGGGCCCATGGCGGAGGTGGACTCCATCATCTGGCCCAATCCGAGCTTCGACAACAACATCACCGTGTACGGCCCGGAGGTGCGCGCCCTGGTGAAGCGCTATCTCGGCCAGATGATCGACGAGATGCGCGAGCTGCCGAACACCGAGGGCGGCCCCGGCTCGCTGCTCGACGCGGTGGACCTCATCGTGCCGCACCAGGCCAACAAGGTGATGGTGGTCAATATCGCGAAGGCGGCGGGGGTCGCACCGGAGCGACTCTATTTCAACGTCGACTCGGTGGGGAATACCTCGTCGGCCAGCATTCCCATCGCCATCCACGACGCGGTGCGGGACGGCGTGATCAACCGGCCGATGCGGATCTTCGCCCCCGGATTCGGGGCGGGCGCGGTGGCGGGCTACGTGGTGATGCGCATCGACCCGGCGATCATGGCCTGACCACCGGGCACGCCCTGACCGGCGCGCATGGCCTGAGAACGGCGCATGGCCTGACCGGCATGGCCTGACCAGCTCGGGGGGAGGAGGGTCGGCTTCCGCCGGCCCTCCTGCCAACCCCCTGGTCTAGGCGCCGCCTCAAGCGGCGCGTCCCCGACTAGCGTCGGGCTCTGCGTTTCGCAGTGGAGGGCGCCGCCTGCTTCGGCGCTCGCCGCGAAGGCGGGATCACCGAGCCGACGGCGCCACTGACGAGTCCGGTGGCGTATCCATCGTGAGCTCAGTTGGCGCCGCTCCCGTCCCCATGTCAAGGGGTCACTGAGCAGATCGGTCAGCGCTGCGCGTCGAGCTCCACGCGCAGCAACGTGTCGAGGATGCTGACGCCCGTGCCGCGCTCGCCCACCGCCACCGGATTGAGGTCCATCTCTGTCACGCCTGCCGCGGCGAGCGCCCGCGCGGCCGCGCCGAGCCGCACGAGCAGATCCGCCGCCGCAGCGAGATCGAGCGGCGGCCGGCCGCGCACGCCGTCCCAGAGCGCGGCGACCCGGAGCGCGCGCAGCGCCTCCTCCGCCGCCACCGTGTCGATGGGCGGCACCAGGAGATGGAAGTCGCGCAGTGTCTCGACGAGCACGCCCCCCGCCGCGACCATCACCACCGGACCGAAGACCGGATCGCGCTTGACGCCCAGCGCCAGCTCGAGCTCGCCCTTCGCCTGGCGCTGGACGAGCAGTCCGTCCAGGCGCGCGCGCGGCGCGTGCGCGGCGACGGTATCGAGAATGCGGCGTGCCGCCTCGCGCACCGCGGCGCCATCGCCGAGGCCCAGCGCCACTCCGCCCACGTCGGACTTGTGCGGCAGATCCGGCGAGCAGATCTTCACCACCACCGGATAGCCGAGCGCCTCGGCCGCCGCCGCCGCCGCGTCCGGATCGGCGGCGAGCCGGCTCGCGACCAGCGGCAGCCCGAAGGGCTCGAGGCGGCGCCGGCTCTCCCACTCGCTGAGAAAGCCGTCCGCCGAGACGCGCGGCGCCGGCCCGGAAAGGGGCGGGGGCGTCGGCGCGGGCGCCGCCGCGGCGGCGGCGAGGCGCGCCTGCCAGCGTGGCCGTCGGCGCGTGACCTCCGCCAGGCAGGCCAGCGAGCGGAGCGCCACCGTGGAGTCGTCGAAGGCGAGCACGCCCGCCTCGCGGAACAGCGCCACCACGTGGGGCTGCGGGCACGACATGGCGACGACCTTGCCGGTGGTCGCCGCCACCCGACCCACGTCGCGGGCGAAGCGCGCGACGTCGGTGGCGGCACCGAAGAGCGCGACCTGGAAGACGATCATGTCCACGCCGGGATCGGCTTCCAGCACCGGCAGCACCCGCATGAGCATCCCGGGATCGGTGAGGATCTGCGCGGTGAGGTCCACGGGATTCTGCGGGGCCGCGAAGTCGGGGAGGGCGGCGCGGAGGCCGGCGGTGGTCTCGGCGGAGAACTCCGCCGGGATCAGTCCCAGATCGACGCACAGATCCACCGAGAGCACGCCCAGCCCGCCCGAGTTCGAGACGATGGCCACGCGGCGCCCCGCCTCCGCATAGCGGAGGAAGGCCTGCGGCAGGCGGAGCAGATCGGCGGGGTCGGCGGCGCGCAGGGCGCCCCAGTCGCGGAATACCGCGTCGTACACCGCGTCCTCGCCGGCCAGAGAGCCCGTGTGCGAGGCGGCCGCGCGCTGGCCCTGCGCGCTGCGCCCGGATTTCAGCACGAAGACGGGCACGCGGTGGCGGTGCGCGCGCGCGAGGGCTCCGCGGAAGCGCTCCGCGTCCTTCACGTCCTCGAGATAGCAGCAGGCCACGCGCGTCTCTCCGTCCGCGACGACCTCGGCGAGGATGTCCGCGGCCTGCACGTCCGCCTCGTTTCCCGTGCTCACCCAGTAGTTGAGGCCGAGCCCCTGCGTCCGCGCCAGCTCGTAGAGCATCCCCGCCATGGCGCCGCTCTGGCTGACCATCGCGATGGGGCCGATGCAGAGCGGTTCGTCGAGGAAGCCGGAGGCGAAGGTGGTCATCAGCCGCGTCGGCAGGTGCGCGATGCCCTGGCAGTTCGGGCCCACGATGCGGAGTCCGGTGCGGTGGGCCAGCGCGGTGAGGCGGGCCTGCGCCTCGCGCCCGGCTCCACCCACTTCGGCAAATCCGCTGCTGAAGACGATGGCGGCGCGCACTCCGTGGACGGCGGCCGCCTCCAGGGCGGGCTCGACGGCCTCGGCGGGCACCACCACCACCGCGAGGTCGACCGGCGCGGGCACGTCCGAGATGGACGCGAAGGCGGGAAGCCCCTGCACGGTCGTGCGCGACGGGTTCACCGGGTAGACCTTTCCGGCATACTGATAGCGGAGGAGAAAGGCCAGCGGCCGGCCCCCGATCTTGACGGGGTCGTCGGAGGCGCCGAGCACCGCGATGGCTCGGGGCGCCAGGAGCGCGCGGAGGCCGGGATCGCCCGGCACGGACGGAGGCGTCACGGGGAACGAGTATAGCAATGTTGGAGTACGCCGCACTTCGTGGGATGCTGGCCGAGCCTTATGACCAGAGGCGACCAGGTCACCCGGCCGGATCCGGGCTCCCGGACGATACTCGTCGTCGAGGACGAGGCCGCCGTCCGTGACACCCTATCGGAAGCGCTGCGCCTCTTCGGCTACCAGGTGGCCACCGTCGACTCCGCGGAATCCGCCCTCCTCGAGATGGAGCGCTCCGTCCCCGACCTCGTCCTCACCGACGTGCACATGCGGGCCATCAGCGGCGTGGAGCTGTGCCGCCGCCTCAAGAATGATCCTCGGTTCGCGCTGGTGCCGGTGGTGATCCTCACCGGCGTGGCGGATCTCGCCGCGCGCGTGGCGGGGCTGGACGCGGGCGCGGACGACTTCTTCGCCAAGCCGGTGGAGTTCACCGAGCTGCGAACGCGAGTGGGGGCGCTGCTGCGCGTGAAGGGCCTCGTGGACGAGCTCGAGCACGCCGAGGGTGTCATCGGCACGCTCGCCCTCACCATCGAGGCGCGCGATCCGTATACCATGGGCCACTGCGAGCGACTGTCGCACTACGCGGTGACCCTGGGCCGCGAGGTGGGCGCCGAGCGACCCTTGATACGCTCGCTGCAGTGGGCGGGCTATCTCCACGATCTCGGCAAGATCGCGGTGCCGGACGGCGTGCTGCTCAAGCCGGGGCCGCTCACCGCGGAGGAGCGCGTGATCATCAACCGGCATCCGGCGGCGGGCGCCGACCTCGTGAGCGGACTCCACACCCTCGACGACGTCCGGCCCATCATCCGCCACCACCACGAGCGCTGGGACGGCTCCGGTTATCCGGATGGCCTCGCCGGCGAGGCCATCCCGCTGGGCGCGCGGATCATGGCGGTGGTGGATGTCTTCGACGCGCTGCACACCACGCGGCCGTACAAGCGGTCGATGGCGCTCGACGAGGCGCTGGATATCCTGCGGCGGGAAGCCGACCGGGGCTTCTGGGAGTCGCGCATCGTCTCCACCTTCGCCGACCTCGTACGGGACGGCCTGGTGAAGGCAGAGCCGCGGGCCTGACCCCCTCGCGGTAGGTCCGGTATCATGGGGCCCGCGATGTCGCGCCCGCCCCCTCGGCCCACCGCCTACGGCCTGCTCGTCGCCGCCACCGCGCTCCTGCTCCTCGTCCTGGGCGCGGGGCTCGCGAGCCAGGTCGGCCGGCCGTATCCCGGCTTCACCGCCGCGGTGGCGCCCGAGCTCATCACCTGGCCGTTGCTCGTCGAGACCTTCGGCGCGTATTTCCTCGTCTCCGCCCTGATGCTGGCGGCCGGGATCCTGGTGTACCGGCAGAATCCCGCCGCGCGGCCCAACCGATAAGCAAGGAGAGCAGACGGGGGGAGAGCGGGGGCCATTTCGAGGCCCCCGCTGATGGTATAGACTGCCCGCCATGCCGACCATGACCAAGCGCGAACGAGTGCTCGCGGCCACCACGCGGCAGCCGGTGGACCGGCCGCCGGTGGCCTTCTGGCGCCATGCTCCCCACGTCGACCACACCGCGTCCGGTCTCGCCGGCGCCATGCTCGACTTTCATCGCCGATGGGATCTCGACCTCATCAAGATCATGTCGAGCGGCGTCTACTGCGTGGAGGACTGGGGCTGCCGGGTCGCCTATCAAGGCTCGCCGAACGGAGCCAAGATCTGCACGGAACACGCGGTGAAGACGACGACGGACTGGGACCGAGTCCGGGCGCTCGACCCTGGCGCGGGGGCGCTGGGGCGCGAGCTGGAAGCCCTGCGCCTCATCGTGCGGGGCCGCGGCGACGACGCGCCCGCGCTCCACACGCTCTTCTCCCCGCTCACCATCGCGCGGAAGCTCGCCGGCGACCGCCTCGACGCGGACCTTGCCGCCCAGCCCGGGGTGGTGGAGGCGGCGCTCGAGGTGATCGCGACCACGGTGACGCGCTACGCGGCGGCGGCGCTGGAGGCGGGCGCGGACGGATTCTTCTTCGCCACCCAGCACGCCAGCCGCGACGTGATCGCCGAGGCAGCCTTCCGGCGCTTCGAGCTGCCGTATCTCCGCCGCCTGCTCGAGAAGCTGGACGCGGGGCCCGGGCTCACCATGCTGCACCTCCATGGGAAGGACATCTACTTCGATGCGTGCGCGGAGCTGCCGGCGGCGGTGCTCAACTGGCACGACCGGCTCACCGGGCCCACCCTGGCCGAGGGGAAGAAGCGCGCCCGCGGCGCGGTGGCGGCGGGAATCGGGGAATCGGGCACGCTACGCCGCGGGCCCGCCGAGGCCGTGGCCGCCGAGGTGCGCGACGCCCTCGCCCAGACCGGCGGCGCCGGCCACATCGTCACCACCGGCTGCGTGCTGCCCCTGGACGTGTCGGACGCGCAGCTCCAGACGGTGGTGGACACCGTCCGGAAGGCTCGAGCATGAGGGTTGCCTCGCCGCGCTGGCTCTCCGCGGTCGCGCTGACGGTGGGTCTCGTGACGGGCCCGGTGGGGGGGCTCGCCGCTCCCGCCGCCGCCCAGGGCGAGCTGCGCGTCGCGATTCCGTGGACGCCGGAGAACCTCGACCCCACCATGAATCTCTCCTCGCTGCGCTCGCAGGTGGGCGTGAGCATCTTCGACTCCCTGGTGGACCGCGACGGCGAGGGGAAGATCGTGGGCGCCCTGGCGGAGTCGTGGCGGCTCCTCGACGACCGCACCTGGCAGTTCCGCCTCCGCCGCGGCGTGGTCTTCCACAACGGCGAGCCGTTCAATGCCGAAGCGGTCCGCTCCACCTTCCTGCGCGTGCTGAACCCGGAGCAGAAGTCGCCCAACCGTGCCAACGTGGCCGAGGTCGAGCGCATCGACGTGCTGGACGAGTACACCTTGAACCTCGTGACGAAGAATCCGTACGCGCCCTTTCTGGCCCGCCTCATCGACTTCCCGATGGTGCCGTCGCGCTATACCGCCGAGAAGGGCAATGCGGGGCTGGCCCTCCGGCCGGTGGGGACGGGGCCCTTCCGCTTCGTGGAGCTGGTGAAGGACGATCATCTCGTCGTCGAGGCCTTCGACCGCCACTGGCGGGGCGCACCCCGGATCCGGCGCATCACCTTCAAGCCGATTCCGGAGCCCTTCACGCGGGCGGCGGCGCTGCGCAACGGCGAGGTGGATCTCATCACCACCATGCCGCCCAATCTCGGGCGCGAGCTGGAGAAGGTGCCGGGCCTCCGCGTGCACCGCGTGCCGAGCACCTGGCAGATCTACCTCGGGCTCAATGCCTTCCGGAAGCCCCTGTCCGACGTGCGGGTGCGCCAGGCGCTGAACTACGCGACCGACGTGGACTCCATCATCAAGAATGTGCTCGACGGCAACGGCCGCCGGCTCGACGGGCCGTTCACCGCGGGCGTGTTCGGGTTCGACGCCTCCGTGAAGGGCTACGCGCCGGATCCCGCCCGGGCCCGGCGGCTCCTCGCCGAGGCGGGATATCCGGACGGGCTCGAGATCATCCTCGACGCGCCGGCCGGCCGCTATCAAGGCGACAAGGAGATCGCGGAAGCCCTCGGCGGCCAGTGGCAGAAGGCCGGCTTCCGGCCCAAGGTGCAGGTGGCGGAGTGGGGCGCCTACTTCAAGAAGTACCTGGGCAAGCAGATGCAGGACGCCTATCTGCTCGGCCTCGGCGGGCCCATGCAGGACGGCGACGAGCTCTACAACCTCGTCTCCTCCAAGGGCCGCGGGCTCTACTACAAGAACGAGAAGGTGGACGAGCTCTTCGACCAGGGGCGCAGCACCACCGATCCCGCCAAGCGCCGGAGGATCTATGCCGACCTCGCGCGGCTCATGGTCGAGGACGCCACCTGGGTGTTCCTCATGCAGCAGGTGGACATCTACGCCACCCGCGACCGCCTCGGCTGGACGCCGCGCGCGGATCAGTGGCTGCTCTTCGGGCCGGCCACGGTGAAATAGCCGCGTGGCATTGCTGGAGGTCGAGGGGCTGCGCCGGAGCTTCTACGGCGTCCAGGCGCTCACCGGCGTGGACCTGCGCGTGGCCGCCGGGACCATCACCGGCCTGATCGGCCCCAACGGGGCGGGGAAGACCACGCTGTTCAACTGCGTCTCCGGGCTGATCCCGCCCGAGGGCGGGCGCGTCCGCTTCGACGGGGAGGACATCACCGGCTGGCGCGCCGACCGCGTGACCCGCCGCGGGCTCGTCCGCACCTTCCAGATCGCCCGCGGATTCCCGCGCCTGTCCGTGCTGGAGAACCTCATGCTCTATGGCGCGGGGCAGCCGGGGGAGTCGCTGTGGCGCGCGCTCGCGCGCCCGCCCGCGGTGGCGCGCCGCGAGGCCGCGCTGCGCGACCGTGCCCTGGCGGTGGCGCGGCGGCTCAACCTGATGGCCGTCGCCGATGCGCCCGCCTCCGACCTCTCCGGCGGCCAGAAGAAGCTGCTGGAGCTGGGGCGCGCCCTCATGACCGACCCCCAGTGCATCCTGCTCGACGAGCCCATCGCCGGCGTCAACCCGACCCTGGCCGGGGAGATCGCGCGCCACCTCGAGTCGCTGCGCGCCGATGGCCTCACCTTCCTCATCATCGAGCATCACCTGGACGTGATCGCGCGGCTCTGCGAGCCGGTGGTGGTGATGGCGGAAGGGCGGCATCTCGCGGAGGGCACCTTTGCCGCCCTGGCCGCCGACCCGCGCGTGCAGGCGGCCTACATGGGCCGACGGGGAGTGGCGTGACGCTCCTGGACTGCCAGGACATCGTGGCCGGATACTCCGCCGCGGACGAGGTGCTCAAGGGGGTGGACCTCACCGTCGCGCGCGGCGAGATCGTCAGCATCATCGGCCCCAACGGCGCCGGAAAATCCACCTTGCTCAAGGTGGTGGCGGGCATTCTCGTGCCCCGCCGCGGCAGCGTGCGGCTGGGGGAGCAGGCCATCGGGGGGCGGCCGGCGCGCGAGGTCTCGGCCCTGGGAGTGGCCTTCGTGCCGCAGGAGCAGAACGTGTTCCCCACCATGACGGTGCGGGAGAACCTCGAGATGGGCGGCTACGTGGATCCCCGGGGCGCCCGACGGCGGATCGACGCCATCTTCGAGCGCTTTCCCGCGCTGGCGGAGAAGCGCCGGCAGGCCGCGCGCACGCTGTCCGGCGGCCAGCGTCAGATCCTCGCCATGGCCATGGCGCTCATGGTGGACCCGGTGCTCCTGCTGCTCGACGAGCCCTCGGCGGGGCTCGCGCCGCAGGCGGCGGAACGGCTCTTCGAGACGATCCGGGGCATCAATGCCGATGGCGTGTCCATCGCCATGGTGGAGCAGAATGCGCTCGAGGCCCTCGCCATTGCCGGACGGGGCTATATTCTGGTGGACGGGCGCAACAGCCGCACGGGTCCCGCCGCCGAGCTGGCGCGGGACCCCGAGGTCCGCCGCATCTTTTTAGGAGCTTGATTGGCGAGCCGCAGCCGAAGGCGAGGCGAGCGGAAACGAAGGACAACCCGAGCGGAGCGAGGGACATGGCAGAAAATAATGGAGCGCCGGTATTCACACAGGTGGTGTCCACGCTGGAGGAGCTGCGCGCGCTCATGGGCGAGCCCTCCGAGCTGGCGCTGCGCAAGGATATCGGCCGTCTCGACGCGCACTGCCGCAACTTCATCGCGCGCTCGCCCTTCGTGCTGATGGCGACCTCCGACCGGTCGGGGCGCTGCGACGTGAGTCCCAAGGGTGACGCGCCCGGCTTCGTCCAGGTCCTCGACGAGCGGCATCTCGTGATCCCGGATCGCCCCGGCAACAAGCGCTTCGACGGGATCCGCAATCTCCTGGAGAACCCGGGCATCGGTCTCCTCTTTCTGCTGCCTCGCAGCGAGGAGACCTTGCGGGTGAATGGGCGGGCTTTGATCGTCCGCGATCCCGACGTGCTGGGGCGCTTCGCCGTGCAGGGCAAGCTGCCCCTGCTCGCCATCGCGGTGGAGGTGCAGGAGAGCTTTCTCCACTGCGCGAAGTGCGTGAAGCGCTCCGGGCTCTGGGAGGTGTCCCAGTGGCCCGACCTGAACGGGCTGGCCTCGCCCGCCCAGATGTTCCTGGACCATGCCAAGCCGCGCGACATGACCGTCGAGGCGCTCGACCGGCGTCTCCAGGACGGCTACCGCACCAATCTCTACTGAAGGCGACGAGGAGACCTACCGATGACCGAGCGCGACCACGACATCTCCCGCCGAACCCTGCTCGCGGGCAGCGCCGCCCTCGCCGCCGCGGCCTGGTCGCCGCGGCGCGCCGCCGCGCAGGGCGCCCCCATCCGCCTGGGCACGCTGACCCCGCTCACCGGGGCGGGCGGCTCCTACGGCCCCTCCATGCGCAAGGCGATCGAGTGGGTGGCCTCCGAGGTGAACGGAGCCGGGGGCGCGCTCGGACGCAAGATCGAGCTGGTGAGTGAGGACGACCAGACCAATCCGGAGGCCGCGGTGCGCGCCGCGCGCAAGCTCATCGACGCGGACAAGGTGGCGGCCATCATGGGCACCTGGGCCTCCTCCGTCACCACCGCGGTGGCGCCCCTCTGCTGGGAGTCCAAGACCTTCCTCACCACGGTGTCGGGGTCGGACACCATCACCCAGCTCCCGCACCTGGGCTATCTCGTCCGCACCCAGCCGAATACCCAGCTCCAGATCGGCAAGCTCGGCGAGTTCATCCTCTCGCTCAAGTCCAAGCGCGTGTTCGTCCTCGCCGCGCAGACGCCCTTCGCGGTGCCGTCTCAGAAGCGCCTGTCCGAGATCCTGCCCAAGGGTGGCTCGGAGCTGGTGGGCGGCGTCATCTACGACAAGGACAAGACCACCTTCCGCTCCGAGATCGACCAGGCGCTCCGGGCCAAGCCGGACATGATCTATCTCAACGGCTATACCCCCGACACCACGGTGGTGCTGAAGGAGCTCTTCAAGGCCGGCTACACCGGGGCCAAGATCGCTCAGGGCTATGCGGTCAACCAGAAGCTCCTGGACTCGGTGCCTGCCGAGGTGACGGACGGCACCTACACCGCCACCCCCTCGCCGGCGGTGGACTCGGCCGGCTACAAGCGGCTCGCCAAGTTCCTCGGCGCCGCCGACCTGGATCCTTACTCCTGCCAGTGCCACGATCACGCGAGCCTGGTCATCCTCGCCATCGCGAAGGCCAAGGGCGAGGCCACCGGCACCGCCATCAAGGATTCGGTGCGGAAGATCTCGCAGGGCAGCGGCGTGAAGGTGGACAACGCCGTCGAAGGGCTCAAGCTCCTGGCCCAGGGCAAGGAGATCAACTACGAGGGCGCCAGTGGGCCCTGCGACTTCACCGAGACCGGCGACATCATCGACTGCAAGATCCGCTACGACGTGGCCGAGAAGGGCGCGTTCAAGCTGGTGAAGCTTCTCTGAGCGCGTGACCGAGGTCGCACAGCTCCTGGTCAACGGCCTGGTGGCCGGCACCATTCTGGCGGTGCCGGCCATCGGCTTCACCGCCATCTATGCGGTGCTCCGCTTTCCCAACTTCACGGTGGCGTCTCACGCCACCATCGGCGCCTTCGCCGGCTATGTCGCCAATACCGCCGGCGGCCTGCCCGCCTGGGCCGCGGTGGGTGTCGCCTTTCTGGTGACGGGCGTGGCGGGCGTGATCAACGACGAGGTGGTGCTGAAGCCCCTGCGGCCCTCGGGGGCGCTCACCGCCGCCATCGCCGCGGTGGCGCTCACCATCGCGCTGGAAAACGTCATCCGCTTCATCTGGGGCAACGACCTCCGCGGCTACGCTCTCCCTCTCCGGCGCGACTGGCAGTGGGCGGGACTGCGCATCGGGCCGCAGCAGGTGGAGAACCTCGTCATCGCGGTGGTGGCCATGGGGGCGCTGTTCCTCTTCCTCGCCTTCACGCGCACCGGCAAGGCCATGCGCGCGGTGGCGGACAACCCCACCCTGGCCGGCATCAAGGGCATCAACGCCGAGATGGTGGCCCGCCTCGTCAACTTCGTGGGGATGGGGCTGGCCGGCATCGGCGGCATGCTCCTGGGCCTGGACACCAGCATCGATCCGCTCACCGGCTTCCGCGTCATCCTCTCCGTGTTCGCCGCCGCGGTGGTGGGCGGCCTCGGCAGCATCCCGGGCGCGGTGGTGGGGGCGCTGGCCATCGGGGTGGCGGAAGAGCTGTCGCTCCTGTCGCTGGCGCCCGCGTATCGAACCGCGGTGGGCTTCGTCGCCATCCTGCTCGTGCTCACCGTGCGCCCGCGCGGCATCCTCGGGGAGCGTGCCTTCTAAGGTGGAAAACTACCTCATCGCGATGGCGACCTTCGCCGGGCTCTACGCCCTCCTCGCGCTCGGCCTCAATCTCGTCTGGGGCATGACGGGGATGATCAATCTCGGCCTGGTCGGCTTCTACGCCTTCGGCGCCTACGTCTCGGCGCTCCTCACCAAGAAGGCGGGCTGGCCCATGCCGGCGGGTCTCCTCGCCGCCATGCTCCTCACCGCGGGGGCGGGCATCCTCATGGCCCTGGTCACCGCGCGGCTGCGCGGCGACTACCTCGCCATCATCACGCTGGGCTTCTCCGAGGTGGTGCGCATCGTGGCCAGCAACGAGATCTGGCTCACCAACGGCACCGACGGCATCTCGGGCATCCCCGGCCCCTGGCGCGGGCAGGTGAGCCCCGCCGCCTTCAATCTCATCTTCCTCGTGATCGTGAGCGCGGCGGTGCTGGTGGTCTTCGCCGCCCTCCAGCGCGTGCGTCACTCGCCTTACGGGCGCGTGCTCCGCGCCATCCGCGACGACGACCAGGTAGCCGCCGTGGCGGGCAAACCGGTGATCGCCTTCAAGGTGGAGGCCTTCGCGGTGAGCGCGGCCGTGCTGGGGCTGGCGGGCGCGCTCTACGGCCACTACACGTCCTACATCGCCCCGGAGGGTTTCGTGCCGCTCATCTCGATCTATATCGTGCTTGCCCTCACCGCCGGCGGCACCGGGAACAATGTCGGCGCGGTGGTGGGCGCCTTCCTGGTGGTGTTCTTCCTGGAGTCCACGCGCTTCCTCACCGGCGGCCTCCCCGGGCTCAAGCCGGTGCAGGTGGCGGCGGTGCGCGAGTTCCTCATCGGGGCCAGCCTCATCGTGGTGCTGCGCTTTCGGCCGTACGGCCTCATTCCCGAGCGGATCCCGCGCTACGCAGCGCCGGAGGCCAGGTAATGTCCCGCGCGCCGCGCACCGACGCGCTCCCGCATCTTCATGCGGTGGCGGCGGCGCTCGCCCAGCCGGGCCAGCCCGCGCCGCTGTGGGCCGCGCTGGACCGGGCGCTGGGCGCCGTCATCGGCCACCGGCTCTTCACCGTGCTCCGCTTCCACTCCGACTCGCGCGAATCTGAGCGCTGCTACACGAACCAGCCGGCCGCCTATCCGGTGGGCGGGAGGAAGCCGTTCACCGAGAGCGCATGGTCGCGCCAGGTCTTCGGCCAGCGCCGACCGTACATCGGCCGCTCGGCGGAGGACATCCGCGCGGTGTTCTTCGACCACGCTCTCATCGCCTCGCTGGGCTGCGACTCGGTGCTGAACCTGCCCGTGGTCCACGGGGGTCGAGTGCTCGGAACCCTCAATCTACTCCACGAGGCCGACTGGTACAGGGAGGAAGACATCGCGAGCGGCTTGCTCTTCGCCGCACTCGCGGTGCCCGGCTACCTCGCCCTCGGTTAGCCCACCAGCGCCGGCTGCGCCTGGGCCAGCCAGTAGGGCATGTCGAGCGCCCGGGAAAGGGTTAGAATCGACATCGCCACCCTCTCCGGGGTGTGCCGACTATTAGCACTGCTAACGTGTTTTTCGCCCCCGCTAACGCTCCGCCGATGGGCACCGGGTACACGTGAGCCATGCGGCCTGCGCCGCGACAACCTCGGTGGGGTCGAAAGGGAGAGACACCATGCTAAGGCCATGGAAAAGCCCGATGCCCCTCATCTACGCCCTCCTCGCCCTCGTCCTCGCGGGCGGCTGCGCCCATGAGGGCGGACGTCCCGCCGCCTCGGCGGTCGGGTCTCCGCCGCCGGCGAGTCCCTGGGCGCTGCCGACCTCGACGATGCGCTGGAACGAGTACGCGTGCGAGCTGATCGCCCGGAACCAGATCGGCCAGGTTCCCTCTGCGCGCACGCTCGCCTACACCAACCTCGCGATCAACAACGCCATCGTCACGGCGCGGCCGCAGGGCCGCAAGCCGGACGGTGCCGCCGCCGGTGCCGCCGCCGCCGTCCTGGCCTTTCTGTTCCCGAAGGAGGAGCAGGCCATCGCCGCCCGCCTGTCCGGCGAGACGGCCGCGCTGGGGGCCGACGCCCGTTCGGACTTCGCGGCCGGGGTCGAGATCGGGCGTGCCGCCGCCGCCAACGTCATCGAGGCCGCGAAGAGTGACCGCGTCGCCCTCGCCTGGTCCGGTCCGGCGCCCACCGGTCCGGACAAGTGGGCCAGCCAGATGCAGCCGCCCCGCCCGCCGCTCGGGCCGCGCCTGGGCGAAATGCGACCGTTCTTCATGACGACCGGCTCGGACTTTCGCACGGCGGGGCCCCCCGCCGCCGGCTCACCGGCGTTCCGCGCGGCGCTGGCGGAGGTGCGCGCGGTCTCGGACAAGCGGACCAACGAGCAGCTGCGGATCGCCCAGTACTGGGAGAATCTCACCGGCGCATTCGCGGCCGGCGCCTGGAACGACGTCGCCCGCAGTGCTATCTCGGCGCGCGGGCTCACCGAGCCCGAGTCCGCGCGGGTTCTCGCGATGGTGCACATGGTCGCGGTAGACGCGGTCATCGCCTGCCACGACTCGAAATACACCTACTGGGTGCCGCGGCCGACGCAGGTCGATCCGGGGATCCGCTTGACGATCGGTCTACCGAACCACCCGTCCTATCCGAGCAACCACGCCTGCATCTCCGGGGCGATTGGCCTCATCCTGGACTCTCAGCTCCGCGATCAGGGGGGTCGCTACTCCGCCATGGGCCGGCAAGCCGGCGAATCGCGGATCTACTCCGGGATCCACTACCGCTTCGACGTCGACGATGGATTCGTCATCGCGCGCAAGGTGTCGGCGCGCGCCCTCGAGGTGGGGATTCCCACCGATCGGCCATTCGTGCCGCTCGGGCGCTGAGGCTCAGCTCACACGAGCGGCACGTAGTCGTACTCGCCGATGCCCTGGAGCACGAGGAAGGTCGCCGACCTCTCGCCGGCATTGGTGACGAGGTGCGGCCGTCCGGGCCGGACGCTATAGGTCTCGCCCGGCGCCAGGCGCACGTCTTCCTTGGGGTCGCGGAGGAATAGTCGCAGCCGTCCCTCCAGCACGTAGAAGGTGTCCTGGATATTGGTGTGCGAGTGCCAGGGCACCTGCTGGGTCGGCGAGAGCTGGAGCTCCGAGATCCGGAAGCCCGGCCGCTCCGCGTGGCGCGCGCGCCGCTCGACCTCGTAGAGATGGCTGGAGTCCTTGACGGCGTCCATGATGTCCTCCTTATGACGTTCGGGTCACAGCCATGAACATCCATCACCGTCGGGCCCCGAAAATTGCTTACAGTACCAACAATGTTCACTGTTTCGGTTAGCTCTACAATCTTTCTCCAGTTCACCCATTGCCTTTACAACACACTCAAGATCCTCCTCACACGCTATTAATTTCCTTAGATATTGCTCTCGAGTCAAAGCGACGACACCGCTAGGATCAACAGTGTTTAGATTAAATCCATCGACATACATATTGCCAAGCCGACCCTTGCTACTTACTGTATAGAATATTTTGAGATTTTTATTATTAGACGTGAGGGTTAATTTTCGAACCTTGTACGTTCCATCTGGTCTGCCTTTCAAACCTAGAGGGATCGTTACTTGAGGAGGCACTCTCCCGTTAAAAAACTCACGAGCTAAAACCTCGGATTCAGACAGGGACACTCTGTAAGTACAGCTAGTAAGCGAAAAGAGAAGTATCAATAAGCCGATTGTTTGTGTCATCTCGCCGATCCTCCCTTACCCGCCTCCGCCCGTCAACTCTTCTTGATGGGCAGCAACCGGAAGGCATATCACTGAGTTCCAGAAAGACTAAATCTTTCGATATAGAATGTCGCGGTGGACCGGGTCCTGGACACCATGGTCGAGGCGGCGCGCGCGGGCGGCGCCATCGCCCGCGCGCGCTTCACGCGCGGCTTCGCCGTCTCGATCAAGGGCGACGGGTCGCCGGTGACCGAGGCCGACCGCGAGGCGGAGGCCGCCATCGCCCGCGTGCTCGGCGCCGCGTTCCCTGGCCACGGCTGGCTGGGCGAGGAGACCGGCGGCCGCGGGCCGGACGATCGCCGCTTCATCGTGGACCCCATCGACGGCACCCGGAACTTCGTGGCCGGGATCCCCTTCTGGGCCACGCTCGTCGCCCTCGAGGAAGCCGGCGTGTCCACCGCCGGCGTCGTCTTCCAGCCCCTCACCGGGGACCTCCACGTGGCGCGGCGCGGAGGCGGCGCCTTTCTCAACGGTCGCCCCATCCGCGTCTCCACCCTGGACGCGCTCGCGCGCGGGACGCTGCTGCACGGCTCGCTCGACGTCATTCGACGCGCGGGGGTCTGGGATGGGTTCGTTCGCCTCGTGGACAGCACGCCCATGCAGCGCGGCTTCGGCGATTTCCTCTCCTTCACCACGGTGGCGGAAGGGAAGGGCGAGGTGGCGCTCACGCCCAGCGTCAAGCCCTGGGACCTCGCCGCGCTGCGCCTCCTCATCGAGGAGGCGGGCGGCGCCTTCTCCGACTTCGAGGGCAAGCCCACGATCTATTCCGGCACCGCCTTTGCCACCAACGGCGTGCTGCACGCCACCGCGCTGGCCCACTTTCGAGGAGATCGCCCATGACGCGCATCGCCGAGCTCGACACTCCCGTCGTCACCATCCGCCTCGACGTGATGGAGGCCAATATCCGCCGTGTGCAGGCGCGACTGAGCGCACTCGGCGTGGGCAACCGCCCCCACATCAAGACCCACAAGATCCCCGCCATCGGCAAGCAGCAGATGGCGGCGGGGGCGATGGGCATCACCTGCCAGAAGCTGGGAGAGGTGGAGGTGTTCGCCGACGCGGGCGTGGCGGACGACGTGCTCCTCTCCTACAACATCCTCGGCGCGGCCAAGGCCGAGCGGCTCATGGCGGCCAACCGCCGCATCAAGCGGCTCACCGTGTCGCTCGACAACGAGGTGGTGGCGCGCGGGCTCTCCGAGGCGGCGGAGCGCGCCGGCCAGGACCTCCGCTTCGTGGTGGAGTGCGACACCGGCATGGGTCGCACCGGCGTGCAGACGCCGGTGCAGGCCTTCGAGCTCGCGCGGACGGCCATGCGGCTGCCGCGGCTGCAGTTCCAGGGCATCATGACCTTTCCCAGCAAGGATCCCGACACGGGCGTGTTCTTCGGGGCGGCCCTCGGGCTCTTCCGCGAGGCGGGCATCCCGGTGCCCATGGTGTCCGGCGGCGGTACGCCGGCGCTGGCCACGGTGGAGCGGTTCCCGATGCTCACCGAGCACCGCGCGGGCACCTGCGTGTTCAACGATGCCATGGTGGTGTCCACCGGCACCGCGGGCTGGGACGACTGCGCGATGCGCGTGCGCGCCACCGTGGTGAGCCGGCCCACTCCCGAGCGCGCGGTGCTGGACGCGGGCTCCAAGGTCCTCACCTCCGACCAGTACTTCATGAAGGGCTTCGGTCACGTGATGGAGTATCCGGAGGCGGCCGTCATTCATCTTTCCGAGGAGCACGCGGTGGTGGATCTCACCGCCTGTCCCGAGCGACCGAAGGTGGGGGACGTGGTGCAGGTGGTGCCGAACCATTGCTGCGTGGTCTCCAACATGGTGGACGAGCTGCACGGCGTGCGGGGCGAGACGGTGGAAGTGGTCTGGCCGGTCGCCGCGCGCGGCCGCGTGCGCTAGGCGGCCGCATGCCGCGCACCGGCGCGATGCTGCTCGTGGATGCGCTGGTGGAGGCGGGCGTGGGCCCGCTCTTCTCCCTGTCCGGCAACCAGATCCTCTCCGTCTACGACGCGACCATCGGCCGGCCCCTGCCCATCGTCCACACGCGCCACGAGGCGGGCGCCGTCCACATGGCCGATGCCTGGGGACGGCTCACGGAGACGCCCGGCGTGGCGCTGGTGACGGCCGGCCCGGGGCACCTCAACGCCGTGTCCGCGCTCTATGGCGCGCTCATGTCGGAGTCGCCCATGGTCTTGCTTTCGGGGCATGCGCCGCGCGGGCAAGCGGGGCGCGGCGCGTTTCAGGAGATGGATCAGGTGGGCGCGGCGCGCCCGGTGACCAAGGCGGCCTGGCGCGTGGAGGACGCCGCGCACATGGGCGTGGAGGTGACGCGCGCGCTGGCGATCGCCGCCGCCGGCCGGCCGGGCCCCGTGCATCTGAGCCTGCCCGGCGATCTCCTCGAGGCGACCGTCGCCGACGGCCCGGTCTCGGCCCCCTCCATCGGCGCGGTGGCTGCGTCCGCCGTCGCCGACGCCACCCTCGCCCAGATCCTCGGTCTCCTCGCGGGCGCGCGGCGCCCGCTCATCGTGCTCGGCCCCGCCATGGCGCGTCCGGCCCGGGCCGCCGCGGTGGCCGCGCTCACGCGCGCGACGGGCATCCCCGCTCTGCCGGTGGAGAGCCCGCGGGGGCTCAACGATCCCTGGCTTCACTCGGCGGCGAACACGTTCGCCGAGGCGGACGTCGTGCTCCTGCTCGGCAAGCGGCTCGACTACGGTATCCGGTTCGGCGACGCGGGCGTCTTCGCGGCCGACCGGCGCATCATCCAGGTGGACTGGGAGTCGTCCGCGCTCGCGAGCGACGCCCGCGTGGCCCTGTCCGTCGTGGAAGATCCGGCGCACATGGCGGAGCGTCTGGCCGCTGCCGCCGCGTCGCGCCAGTGGAAGCATGCGGCCTGGGGCGACGAGGTGCGCGCCGCGCGCGCCGCGGTTCCCACGAGCTGGATGGCGCTCCGCGACGCCACCGCGCGTCCGATTCACCCGCTGCGGGTCTGCGCGGCGCTCCAGCCCTATCTCGACCGCGGCGCCATCCTGGTGGCCGACGGCGGCGAGTTCGGGCAATGGGTGCAGGCGGGCTGCGAGGCGGGCACGCGCCTCATCAATGGGCCGTCCGGCTCCATCGGCAGCGCCCTTCCCATGGCGCTGGGCGCCCGGGCCGCGCATCCCGATCGCGTCGTCATCGCCGCGCTGGGTGACGGCACCTTCGGCTTTCACGCCTTCGAGCTCGACACCGCCGCGCGGCACGGCCTGCCTGTGATCGCGGTGGTAGGGAACGACGCGCGCTGGAACGCCGAGCATCAGCTGCAGCTCCAGCACTACGGCGCCGAGCGCACGGTGGGCTGCGAGCTCTTGCCGACTCGCTACGACCAGGTGGCGACGGCCTTGGGCGCGCATGGCGAGCACGTGGAGTATCCAGGAGACCTCGACGCCGCCCTGGCGCGCTCGGTGGCGTCCGGCCGGCCGGCCGTGATCAACGTGGCGATCGATGGCGTGCCCGCGCCGACGTACCGCAAGTCGTCCGCTGGCGTCCACTAGAATCGGCGAGCGCGGCCGGGGCGGCCCCCGGGTTTCCGAGACCCATTTCCCGAAGACGGCCATCGGACGCGACCCGCCCGGATGGAGCCCAGCCGCGGAGGGTAGCGCGCACGCGTGCCTTGTGGTCGCGGAACCCGGGGGCCGCCCCGGCCGCACTCGCCGCCGCGAGTCCGACAGCGAGCGAGCGGGGGAATGGAGCTAGCGCGCGAGCTTCGCGGGCGCGCTAGCGGGAGACGGTCAGGCGTTCGCGGCCGTAGTTGTCGGGGTCCACCCAGGGCTTGCCCTCGGCGAAGCGCGTGGAGCGGAAGGGCGTGAGATCCATCAGCGCGGGCTTGCCCTGGACGACCCACTCGGCGAGACAGCGGCCGATGGCGGGGGAGGTCTTGAAGGAGGTGCCGGAATCGCCCAGCATGACCCAGAGACCCGGGACCGAGGGGATCTGGTCGATGATGGGGCGCCCGTCGGCGGACATCATGATCATTCCCGCCCAGCCGCCGCGCATGGGCGCGTCCGCGAAGGCCGGCAGGCGCGCCGAGAGCTTCTCGCGGCACAGCGCCACGTAGTCGGGGTCCACGCCCTCCGCGAACTTTTCCGGGTCGCCGTGCGAGGCGCCCAGCTCCACGCCGATCAGGGTCGACGCCGCGCCTTCCGGCCGTATCCAGGCCTCGTGCGTGTCATCGCTGATCACGCAGTGCCGCCGCGTCATGCCGGCGGGCCAGCGGAAGATCGACACCTGGATGCGGAAGGGCGAGAGCGGGTAGGCGAGACCGAGCGGCTCGAGCAGCGGCGCCGCCCAGGCACCCGGCACCAGCACCACCGCCGGCGTCTCGATGCGTCCGGCGGCCGTCTCCACCGCGACCACCTTCCCGCGCTCGGTCACGATGCGCGTCGCCTCACAGTGCGTGATGATCTCGGCTCCCTGCCGCCGAGCGGCTTCCGCGAGGGAATACGTGGTCGCGTTGGGATCGGCATAGCCGGAATCCGCCTCGTAGGCGGCGGCGCCCACGTCTTCGAGCACGCTGCCGGGGAGGATCTCGCGCACTTCCTCGGGCGTGACCACGCGGGTATTGATCCCGATCTTCTGCTGCACGGCGACGTTGCGCGCCAGCCGCTCGGCATGGCCGCGGGCCACCAGCTTGAGATAGCCGATGCGCTCGAAGCCGCAGTCGCCACCCACCCGGTTCTGCCAGTCGTGGAAGACCTTGAGGCTCTCGTGAGCCAGCCGGGACTCGTGCTCGTTGGTGTAGTGCATGCGCACCAGGGAGCCGGACTTGCCGGAGGCCCCGGCGGCCAGGTGTCGCCGCTCCACCAGCACCACGCGCTTCACCCCGAGCCCGGCCAGGTGAAAGGCCGTGCTCGCTCCGTTCACGCCTCCGCCGATCACCACGACGTCCGCGGTCTTATTGGTCATGGGATCTAGTCCTCTTTTCGCCGGATTCTCGCATGCTTGACAGGGAGAGGGGAAGGCCCTATAAAAGAACCCCACTCGAACCCTTCGGTCCCGACGATGGTTTGTCTGAGGGGGCCACGCAGAGTCGCGAGCCCGACACGAGCACAATCCCACATTCGGTAAGGAGGAACGCTTATGAAAGTTACCCGCAGAGAGATTCTCAAGGGCGCGGCCATCGCCGGCGCCGCCGCAGCCCTGCCGGGCGGACTCACCGGTCCCGCCGCCGCCCAGACCACCCAGAAGCGCGAGCTGGTGGTGGCCCAGGGAGGCGACATCGCCTTCCTCGACCCCCACATGAGCACGTCGTCCAACGACATCCGGATCTCGTTCAACATCTTCGACAATCTCACGAGCCGCCGGCCCGACGGCAAGCTCAGCCCGGGCCTCGCCACCGAGTGGAAGCTCCAGGGTCAGCAGGCCTGGGTGTTCAAGCTTCGCCAGGGCGTGAAGTGGCATAACGGCGACCCGTTCAGCTCGGCCGACGTCAAGTTCAGCATCGAGCGGACGTACGATCCCGCGGCGAAGATGCGGGTGAATACGATCCTCACCACCATCGAGCGGATCGAGGCGCCCGGATGCAACGACGCGTCGTCATCCACACCAAGAAGCCGGATCCGCTCCTGCCCGCGCGGCTGGGCTTCTACGCGGGCCAGATCGTGCCGAAGAAGTATCTCGAATCGGTGGGCCCCGAGACGTTCAACCAGAAGCCGGTGGGCACGGGTCCCGTGCGCTTCGTGTCGTGGACCAAGGACGACCGGATCGTGCTCGACGCCAATGCCGACTACTGGGGCGGCAAGCCGGACTTCGACCGTCTCGTCGTCCGGGCCTTGCCGGAGATGGCGCCCCGCGTGGGCGCGCTCCTGAAGGGTGAGGTCGATATCGCCACCCAGCTCCCGCCCGACCAGGGCGAGCGGGTCAAGGGGAATGCGAGCACGGTGGTGGCAGGCGCCCTCTACGGCGGCCTCTACGTCCTTGCCGTGAACAGCAAGGTCAAGCCGCTCGACAACCCGCTGGTCAAGCAGGCGCTGTCCCTGGCCATCGACCGCGAGTTGATCATCAAGGAGCTGTGGAGGGGCCGCGGCGTCGTCCCGAGCGGGCCCATCGCCAAGGGCGACAACCACTTCGACGCCTCGCAGCCGGCGCTCGCCTACGACCCCAAGGAGGCGAAGGAGCGGCTGAAGAAGGCCGGGTACAAGGGCGAGGAGATCATCATCACGACCACCTCCGGCTACATGGCCGGCGACAAGCCCATGGCCGAGGCGGTGCAGGCCATGTGGAAGGACGTCGGGATCAACGGCAAGGTCGAGGTCGTCGAGTACTCGGTGCGGGCTCAGATGAACAAGGACAAGACGTTCAAGGGGCTCTGGTGGTCCGATCCCACCTCCACCCTCCGCGATCCCGACGGCATGATGTGGCGGCTGCTCGGTCCCGGCGGGCCGCAGGACTACTGGCGCCACGCGGAGTGGGACGAGCTCGGCAATACGGCCCGCTTCTCGGTGGACGAGAAGTTCCGCGGGGAGGCCTACAAGAAGATGACCAAGATCTTCCTCGAGCACTTCCCCTGGCTCCCGATACTCCAGCCTTACGAGGACTACGGGCTCCAGAAGCACGTGGAGTGGACGCCCGACCCGCTGCAGCAGCTCGAGATCCGGCGCTTCAACTTCAAGTTCCGCCGGGCCTGATCCCCGCCTCTCACTTCTCCTCTCCCCGGTCTCGGGGGGAGGGGAGGGTGAGGGGGTTGCGCATGCGGAGCTTCCTTCTCTTCCTGGCCACCCGCGCCGGCCGTGCTCTCGTCGCGCTCTGGCTGGTCTCGACGGTCGTCTTCGTGGTCATGCGGCTGTCGGGCGATCCCACCCCGCTCCTCCTGCCGCCCGACGCGCCGCAGAGCGAGATATTCCGGCTGCGCACGGAGCTGGGCCTGGACCGGTCGCTGCCCGTGCAGTACGCGGTGTTCCTCGGGAATCTCGTCCGGGGTGACTTCGGCCAGTCCATCCGGTTCAAGACGCCGGCGATCGCCGTGGTGACCGAGCGTCTGCCCGCCACCGCTCGAGCTCGGCTTGACGTCCTTCGGGCTCGCCATCCTCATCGCCATTCCGATCGGGCTTCTCTCCGCCGTGTATCGCAACACCCTGCTCGATCACGCGGCGATGGGCCTTGCCCTGGTGGGGCAGTCCGCGCCGACCTTCTTCCTCGGCATCCTGTTCATCCTGCTGATCTCCGTGAACGCGGGCCTCGTTGCCCACGTCCGGACGGGGCGACTGGCGACACCTCGTGTTGCCGGCGGTGACCCTGGGTCTCTTCGGGATGGCCTCCGTCGCCCGGATCACGCGCTCGTCGATGCTCGAGGTCCTGCGCGCCGACTACATCCGGACCGCGCGGGCCAAAGGACTGGCCGAGACTCTCGTCATCGCCAAGCACACGCTCAAGAACGCGGCCATCCCCATCGTCACCATCACCGGGCTCCAGTTCGGCAGTCTCCTCGCCGGCGCCGTGGTGACGGAGACGGTGTTCGCGTGGCCGGGCATCGGCCGGCTCGCCATCCAGTCCATCTACAATCGCGACTACCCCGTGGTGCAGTGCGTGGTGCTGCTCTCCGCCGCGCTCTTCGTGGTGGTCAACCTCGCCATCGACGCGCTCTATGGCCTCCTCGATCCCCGCATTCGCGTCCGCTGAGGCGGCCGTCGGCACGCGCGACCGCGGCGGCCGGCCGGCGGGCGCGGCGCGCGCGCCGGCTCACCGCCGCCGGGATCGCCTTCGTGCTGGTCCTCGGCGTGGTGGCGGTGGCGGCGCCATGGCTGGCGCCCCAGGACCCCACCCGCCAGTCGCTGCGCGCGCGGCTGGTCCGGCCCACCCTGGAGGCGGCGGACGGGCGCGCGCACGTGCTGGGGACCGACCACCTGGGTCGCGACGTGCTCTCGCGGATGATCTTCGGCTCCCGCGTGTCGCTCCTGGTGGGCTTCGCCGCCGTGCTCGTGGGCGGCCTCGTCGGCTCGGTGCTCGGGCTCCTCGCCGGCTTCCGCGGCGGCTGGACGGACACCGTGATCATGACCGTCGCCGACGCCCAGCTCGCCTTCCCCTTCATCCTCCTCGCCATCGGCATCATCGCGGTGCTGGGCCCCAGCTTCGGCACGCTCATCGTGGTGATCGGGCTCTCGGGCTGGGTGTCCTACGCGCGCATCCTCCGCTCGCAGGTGCTGGGCCTGCGCTCGCGCGAGTTCGTCGAGGCCGTCCACGCGCTCGGCGGCTCCGTCCTCCGCATCATGTGGAAGCACGTGCTCCCCAACGTGCTCTCGTCGCTGGTCGTCATCGCCACCCTCGAGCTGGCCCGCGCCATCGTGCTCGAGGCCACGCTGTCCTTCCTGGGCCTGGGCATCCAGCCGCCCACGCCGTCCTGGGGCGGCATGGTGCAGGAAGGGCGCGAGTATCTCGACTCCGCCTGGTGGATCTCGACGTTCCCGGGCCTCCTCCTCATGGCGACGTCCATCGTGGTGAGCCGCACCGGCGACTGGCTGCGCGATCTCCTCGATCCCACCCTCCGGGGCGAGTGAGCGCCCCCAGCCATGGCGTGGTCGCTGCGGCTGGTCGAGCATCGCCTGGAAGTCGGCGCGCTGCGCTCCTTCCCGGACGGGCCGCGCGTGATCTTCGTGCGCGCGGGGACCATCCGGCTCGTCACGCCCGGGAGCGGCGCCGGGGGACCGCCGGTCGGGCAGGAGGCGGCGATGTTCGCCGCCGGGGCCTGCGGCGTGCAGTCCTGTCGCGCCGCGCTCAGCTTCCTCGTCTTCGAGCTGGTCCGCCAGCCGCCGCCGCCGGCGGGCGGCCGCACGCTGCTCGAGCATCCCATCGCGCTCGACCCCAAGGCCGCCTGGCTCATGCGCTGCGACCGCGTGGACTTCGAGCCGGGCGGCGTGGCCCCGCGCCACCGGCACCGCGGCGGCGGCATTCGCTGCCTGCTGCGCGGGTCGCTCACGGTGACGGTGGGGGATGCCCCCGGGCAGCTCATGCGGCCGGGCGACTGCTGGTTCGAGAGCGGGCGTGAGCCGGTGCTGGCCCAGGCCTCCACCGCGGAAGAGACGTCCTTCGTCCGGTGCGCCCTCCTGCCTGCGGAGATCCGCGGCCAGACCTCCATTCGCTACGTGGACCCGGCGGACGCCACGCGCGGCCGGCCGCGGACGTATACTGTCTTCGTCGACGAGCCCATCACGCCATGAACAAGCTCGAGCGTGTGCGCGCGGCCCTGGCCGGGGCCCCCCTGGACCATCCGCCCTTCACCGTCTGGTACCACTTCGGCCTCCAGCATGCCTCCGCCGAGCGCATGGCCCAGGCCCACCTCGACTTCTTCGAGGCCTACGATCTGGACTGGCTCAAGCTGATGAACGACTACTCCTACCCGATGCCCAAGGGCGTGGAGACGCTCGATCACGCGGCGGACCTCGAGCGCCTGGGCCCGCTCGAGCTGGAGGAGACGCCGCTCGGCGCCCAGCTCAAGGTGATCGAGATCACCGCGCGGGCCCTGGCCGGCCGCGCGCTCGTGGTGGACACGCTCTTCAACGCCTGGAACACCCTGCGGCGCAACGTGGTGAAGGGCGCCATCGACGACATGATGCGCGAGCATCCGGCCGCGCTCGGCCGCGCGCTGGGCGCCGTCAACGACAACCTCATCCGCTACGCACAGGCCGCGCTCCAGCGCGGGGCCGCCGGGATCTTCCTCTCCGTGCCCGCCTCCACGGAGTTCGTGAGCCGCGACCAGTACGAGCGCTTCATGCGGCCGTACGACCTGGCGCTGCTGGAGGCCATCCGGGGCCGGGGCACCCTCCACGTGCTGCACGCTCACGGCAACCACATCTTCTTCGACCAGATGATCGACTATCCCGTCCAGGCGCTGTCCTGGGCCGATCGCGACTCCGGCCCCACCCTGGGCGAGGCCCGCCGGCGCACGGACCTGGCCCTGATGGGGGGCATCAGCCAGGGGCGCTTCGCCTACGAGTCCGCCGCGCATATCCGCGGCCAGATCCGGGGCGCCCTCGCGGACGCGGGGCGCGAGAAGCTCTTCCTCGCCCCCGGCTGCGCGCTGCCCTCCTACACCTTCCCCGAGCTGATTCACGCCGCGCGCGACGCCGCCACGCGGTGAACGTCTACCTCTCGGGCCTGATCGGCTCCGGGAAGACCACGCTCGGGCAGCGGCTGGCCGACCGGCTCCATCGCCCGTTCCTCGATCTCGACCGCGAGCTGGACGCCGAGCTCGGCCGGAGCTTCCATGCGCTCGTGCGCGAGCAGGGGTGGCTGGCCTTCCGGGAGCGCGAGTACGAGATCGTCAAGCGCTTCGCCGCGGCGCGGAACACCGTCTGCGCCCTGGGCGGGGGCACCGTGCGCTACGCATGGAACCGCGACGCGCTCCGCGGCACCGGAGTGACCGTCCTCCTCGAGGCGGAGCTGGCCACCCTCGCCGCTCGTGTCCGCGCCGCCGATCGGCCGCGCGTGAATCCCGGCATCTCGCTGGAGGAGGACCTGGCCGCCATCTGGGCCGCCGCCGCGCCGCTCTATCGCGCCGCGGACCTCACCTATCGCACCGACGCCGGCCGCGGCGTGGACGAGGAGGTCGAGGATCTGATTGCGCTGCTGCGCGGCCGCGGCCTCGATTGACGGCCCGCGCGCGGCCATGCTATTCGAGGGGCGCCCCATGACGACGACTCCCCCCGGCGCGCTTCCGCTCGAAGGCCTGCGCGTCCTCGAGCTGGGCCACATCATCGCGGGGCCGTCGGCGGGCCTCCTGCTGGCCGATCTCGGCGCCGACGTGGTCAAGGTGGAGCGGCCCGGCGACGGCGATCAGTCGCGCACCATGCCCGCCGGCACCTCGGCCAACTTCCACTTCCTCAACCGCAACAAGCGCAGCATCACCATCGACCTGAAAGGGTCGGCGGACGGCCGCGCGCTCTTCGTGCGCCTGGTCTCGGCGTCCGACATCGTGATCGACAACTTCGCCCATGGCGCGGTGGAGGCGCTCGGGCTCGGCTACGACGTCCTCGCGCGCGCCAACCCCCGCCTCATCTACCTCGCGCTCAAGGGGTTTCTCCCCGGGCCGTACGAGGCCCGGCCCTTCCTCGACGAGCTGGCGCAGATGTCGGCGGGGCTCGCCTTCATGACGGGGCCGCGCGGCACGCCGCTGCGCGCGGGCGCGTCCATCGTGGACGTGGGCGCGGCGGCCTACGGCGTGATCGCAGTGCTGGCCGCGCTCCAGCAGCGGGCGCGCACCGGCACCGGGCAGAAGATCACCTCCGGCCTCTACGAGACGACGGTGTTCTGGGTGGCGCAGTGGCTCGCCCAGTACGCGGCCACCGGCGAGCCGTCGGTGCCGATGCCCGAGATCCGCCAGGGCACGCGGATGGGCTGGGGTGTATACCAGCTCTTCACCGCCTCGGACGGCGAGCAGGTCTTCATCGGCATCACCTCCAACGGCCACTGGGAGCGCTTCTGCAAGGAGTTCGCCCTGGACGATCTCCTGGCCGACGCGCGCCTGAACGACAATGCCAAGCGGGTGGCCGCGCGCGACTGGCTGCCCGCGCGCATCGGCGAGGAGATGGCGCGCCACTCCAGCGCGGCGCTCGCGGAGCGGCTGGAGCGCGCGCGGGTCCCCTTCGCGCCGCTGCGCCGGCCCGATCAGCTCGTGGACGATCCGCACCTCAACGCGGCGGGGCAGTTCATCGCCACTCCATTGCCGGGGCGGGGCCTGGCCAAGCTGCCCAAGCTCCCCATCCGCAGCACCGCCTTCGAGTTCGGCCTGCGCCGTCCCGCGCCGCATCTGGGTGAGCACACCCGCGAGGTGCTCGAGGAATTCGGGCTTTCGAAGGACGAGATTGATACCTTGGTCTCACGGAGGATCATCGGATGAGCGACCTGCCGAAGCGCGTCAAGATCCGGGAAGTGGGCCCGCGCGAGGGCTTCCAGTTCGAGAAGGGCGCCATCACGCTGGAGGCGAAGATTTCCTTGGTCGACGCGCTCTCCGCCACCGGCCTGGGGACCATCGAGTTCACCTCGTTCGTGAGCCCCAAGTGGGTGCCCCAGATGGCCGACGCCGAGGCGATGGTGGCCGGCATCCGCCGTGCGCCCGGCGTGGCCTACGAGGCCATCTGGCTCAACGTGGCCGGCCTCGAGCGGGCCGCGCAGCACCGTGACCGGCTCGCGCTACGCCCGCTGTTCGGCGTGGCCGCCACCGACACGTTCATGCGCAAGAACACCAACCGCAGCGTGGACGAGCGCCTCGAGGAGATGCCCAGCTGGGCGGAGCGCTACCGGGCGCTCGGGATGGACTGGCTCGACGTGGGCGTGATGGCGGCGTTCGGCTGCAACTACGAGGGCGACGTGGAGCCCCGCGCGGTGGTGGGCGTGCTCGAGAAGGTGGAGCGCAAGGCGCAGACCTGCGGCTCCCGCCTGGGCGGCATCGGCCTCGCCGACACCATGGGCTGGGCCAACCCGCTCCAGATCAAGCGTCTGGTGGGCGCGGTGCGCGAGCGCTGGCCGGCGGCGTCGATCAAGCTCCACCTCCACGACACGCGCGCCCTGGCCATCGCCAATGTGGTGGCCGCCCTGGAGATGGGCATCGAGTACTTCGACAGCGCGGTGGCCGGCATGGGCGGCTGCCCCTTTGCCGCCCACAAGGGCGCCGCCGGCAACGTCACCACGGAGGACCTCGTCTTCCTCTGCCAGGAGATGGGCATCGAGACCGGCGTGGACCTGGACGCCATGATCGCGGCCGGCCAGCTCGCCGAGCGCGTGGTGGGCCACGAGCTGCCCGGCAAGCTCAAGTCGGGCGGCAACCTCGCCCGGTACCGCGCCCGCGCGAAGGCCGCGACCACCGCCGCCGCAGTCTGACGTTCCTAGAGGCGCGCGGCGAGGGCCGCCACGCGCTCACGCGCCGCCTCGTCGAAGCGCCGCGCGTTGCCCACGGCGCAGTTGTCGGCCATGTGCGCGGCGCTGCTCGTGGCCGGGATGCTCACGCTGACGCGCGGGTCGCTGATTCCCCAGTTCAGCAGGGTCTGGGCCCAGGTGCGCAGGCCGTAGTCCGCGAGGAAGCCGAGCTCGCGCGCGGCCGGCGCGCGGCGGGCGAGGGAGCCCTGACCCAGCGGCCGCATGACGACGACGCCGATATTCCGCGCGGCGGCCAGCGGCAGGAGGGTGCGCTCCACCTCGCGCTCCTGCGGGTTGAGCGGCACCTGGATGGCGGTCACGCGGCCGGTCTCGAGGATGCTCGCCATCTCGCCGAAAGCGCTGGCGCTATAGTGCGTGATGCCGACGGCGCCCACCGTGCCCTTCTCGCGGAGCTCCTCGAGATAGGGCAGGTGCTCGCGCCACGCGACCAGATTGTGGATCTGGTAGAGGTCAACCCGGCCGCCGTACCACGCCAGCGCCTGGCGGATCTGCTCGCGCCCCTCGCGCGGCGAGCCGGCCCAGACCTTGGTGGCGATCTGCACCAGCGCGCGGCGGGGGCCCAGCGTCTCCGCCAGCACGCGCTCCGCGCGGCCGTACATCGGGGAGGAATCGAAGAAGGTGGCGTCCCCCGCCAGCGCGGCGTCGGTCACCGGACGGACGGCGACCGGGTCACGCACGTCGAAGGTCTGCCAGGTGCCCATGCCGATGACCGGCACGGTGAGGCCGCTACCGCCCAGCGGGCGCCGCTCCATATGGGCATTTTCTCATGTCCCTCTCATCGGGATCTCATGTGGGCTGTGGGAAGATGCCATGGTGCGCGACGACGACTCGGAGGAAATTGCGGGTACGCTGGGCGTCTTCGGCTCGCCCCCTGTGGCGGCCAGCGCGCGCGTCCTGCGGCAGAGCCCGCAGCGCCGGACGCGCCGGGCGCTGGCGGCGCTGGGCGCCTGCTGGGCCGCGGCGGTTCCGTGCGTTTTCATGCCGCTGGCCCATTTCTTCCTCGTGCCGACCCTCCTGACCACCGGCGTCGTCCTCGCGGTCCTGCGCGCGCGAGAGGACACGCGGCTCCTCGGGGTGCACGGGCGCTGCCCGCGCTGCGGCGTGGAGCAGGAGTTCCCGGCCGGTGGGCGCTTCCACGGCCAACGATCGCTGGACTGCCCGCATTGCCACAACCACCTGACCTTCTCGGCGGCGGTGGTACCGTAGCCATGAGATGCGGATCCTCGTCGTGGAGGACGAGCGGAAGGTCGCGAGCTTCATCCGGCAGGGGCTGGCGGAGGAGGGGTATGCCGTCGAGCTGGCGGCCGATGGCGCCACCGCACTCGATCTGCTGACCGGCGGTCCGCCTTACGACCTCGTGGTCCTCGACGTGATGCTGCCCCGGCTCGACGGCCTCGGGGTCCTCAAGGCGGCACGGGCCAAGGGCGTGCCGACGCCGGTGCTGCTCCTCACCGCCCGCGATACCGTGGCCGACAAGGTGGCCGGGCTCGATCAGGGCGCCGACGACTACCTCACCAAGCCGTTTTCGTTCGACGAGCTGCTGGCGCGGGTGCGGGCGCTCCTCCGCCGCGGCCAGGGGCAGCGTGCGCCGGTGCTCCGCCTGGACGACCTCACCCTGGACCCGGCCACGCGAGAGGTCCGTCGCGGCGCGCGGCGCATCACGCTGACCGCGCGCGAGTACGCCCTCCTCGAATATTTCCTCCGCAGTATCGGGCGTGTCCTCACGCGCCCGATGCTGGCCGAGCACGTGTGGGGCCTCGACTTCGACCCCGAGAGCAATATCGTGGACGTCTACGTCGGCTACCTGCGGCGCAAGGTCGACGGCCCCGGCGAGCGGCGGCTGCTCCACACCGTGCGCGGCGCGGGGTACGTCTTGCGGACGGAGCCATGAGACTGCCGCCGGGTCTTCGCACCGTCCGGACGCGGCTCACTCTCTGGTACACGGGCCTCCTCCTCGTCATCCTCCTGCTGATGGGATGGCTCTCCTACGAGGTGCTGGCGTGGAGCCTGCTCCAGGACATGGACGCGTCCCTGGGCACGGTGGCCCAGGTGATCCGGGACACCGCCGACGCGCGCCAGGGCGGCAGTGCGGCGGAGACGCTGCTGCGCGAGCTGCTGGGCCCCGAGGTCTACGACAAGTTCTTCCAGTTCCGCGATCGCGAGGGACAGCCGGAAGACCGCTCGGGCTTCCTGCGGGGCCGCTCGCTCCCGCTCTCGGCGCTGGCGCGTGACAACGCGCGACGCGGCGTCCGCACGCTGGAGACCCTGATGCTGCGGGGGGGCGAGCGGGTGCGGCTCCTCACCCTGCCCATCGTGCGCGACGGCCGGCTCGATCAGCTCGTGCAGGTGGGCATCTCGCTCGACCGCATGGAGGCCGCGCTCCGCCGCTATGTCCGCATCTACCTGGCGCTGGTGCCGGTGGGGGTGGGGCTCGCCGCGGTGGGCGGCGCGCTGATCGCGCGCGCGGCGCTGGGGCCCGTGAACGCGATGGCGCGCACCGCCCGCCGCATCACCGCGGAGGATCTCTCGCAGCGCATCCCCATCCGCGGCACCGGCGACGAGCTGGACTATCTCGCCGAGACCCTCAACGGCATGCTGGCGCGCCTCGAGCCGGCCTTCGGCCAGATGCGCCGCTTCACCGCCGACGCGGCCCACGAGCTGCGCACGCCGCTCACCGCGCTCAAGGGCGGCATCGAGGTGGCGCTGCGCAGCGCCCGTGATCCGGAGGAGTACCGGCGCGTGCTCCGCGACAGCCTCGAGGAGGTGGATCGGCTCATCCGGGTGGCCGAGGACCTCCTGCTCTTCTCGCGCACCACCGCGGCGGGGATCGGCGCCGCGCGCGCCCATGTCGCGCTGGAGCCTTTGGTGCTGGAGGCGCTGGACACCGGAGCGCGGCTCGCGCAGGGCACGGGGGTGACGGTGCGGCTCGGCGCGGTGACGCCCGCGGAGGTGACCGGCGATGCCGACGCCCTGCGCCGGGCGCTGCGCAACCTGGTCGAGAATGCCGTGAGGTATACGGCGGCGGGTGGCACGGTGGAGCTCGCGCTCTTGCGCGAGAAGGACGCCGCCGCCCTCGTCGTGGAGGACAGCGGCATCGGCATCGAGCCCGCCGACCTCGAGCGCATCTTCGAGCCCTTCGTGCGCCTGGACGAGGCCCGCTCACGCGCCAGCGGGGGCACCGGCCTGGGCCTGGCCATCGCGCGCGGCATTGCCGTGGCGCACGGGGGCTCGCTCACCGTGCAGAGCGCGCCCAAGGCGGGGAGCCGCTTCACCCTGCGCCTACCGCTGGCGATTGACATGCCCGCGCGGCCTTCCTAGCGTGGACCGGTGGACCGATCCGAGGAGCGAGCGCCCGTGGACGAGCTGATCCGCCTGCTCCAGCGCGCGGCGGCCGCGCTCAAGGTCGGCCGGCATGCGGAGGCCGAGGCCCTCGCGCGCGCGGCGCTGGCGCGAGACCCTGCACGCGGCCCCGCCTACACGGCGCTGGGCGCCGCGCTCACCCAGCTGCGGCGTCCGGCGGAAGCGGAGGCCGCGTTCCGCGAGGCGGTCCGGCTCGGGTCCGGCTCCGCGTCGGCGCGCATCGACCTGGGCGACGCGCTCTTCGAGCAGGGCAAGGCGGCGGATGCCGAGGCCGAGTACTGCGCGGCGACGACGCTCGATCCGCGCGGCTTCCGCGGGCACTTCAAGCTGGGTCTGGCGCGGGAGCGTCAGCGCCGCTGGGAGGACGCGGCGGCCGCCTACCGCGTGGCGGCAGGCATCCGTCCGGAGCACCTCCTCGCCCAGATCCGCATGGGCCTCGTGTACCGGCGGCTCCGGCGCGGGCCCGAGGAGGAGGCGGCGCTTCGCCGGGCGGTCGCCCTGGCGCCCGCGAGCGTGGACGCGCAGCACAATCTCGGCCTGGCGCTCCTGCGCCAGGGGCTCCACATCGAGGCCGAGGAAACGCTGCGACGGGCCGCCACGCTCGCGCCGCGCAACGCCATCATCGCCGACGATCTCGGACAGGCGTTGACAGCCCAGGGGCGCCATGCCGAGGCGGCGGTGACCTGCCGGGAGGCGCTGCGCCTCGCGCCCGGACGGGTGAAGCCGCAGGTCCACCTCGCCAATGCGCTCCGGCGGCTGCGGCGCTGGCACGACGCCGCCCAGGCCTATCGGGCCGCCATCCAGCGCAAGGGCGACGACGCCACCTTGCTGGGCCATCTGGGCGTCACGCTCTGGCATGCGCGCCGCTACGGCGAGGCGCTCAGCGCGTTCCGTGAGGCGCAGCGCCTGGAGCCGCAGAATGCCGCCTGGCATGGCCGGGTCGCGCGCGTGCTCGAGCGCCAGGGCCGCGTTCCCGAGGCCGAGGCGGCCTTCCGCGCCGCCATTCGCCTGCGTCCCGGGGACGTCGGTCTCCGGCGCGGGCTCGCCGGCGTGCTTCGCCGCGAGGGCAAGTGGCTGGAGGAGGCCGAGGCACATCGCGCCGCCATCGCGCTCCGACCCGACGATCCCAACGTGCACTATGATCTCGGCCTGGCGCTCTCCGCCCAGGGGCTGGACTTCCACGCGGAGGCGGCCTTCCGGGCCGCGGTGACGCTGGAGCCCGACACCGCCGACTTCCACGTGGAGCTGGGCATCGCGCTCGGCCGCCAGGGCAAGCACGCGGAGGCGGAGGCCGCGCTGCGCGAGGCGGTTCGCCTGGACCCGCTCGACATCGTGGCGCTGGGCAATCTCGCCGTCGGCCTCGGCCGGCAGGGACGCTACGCCCAGTCGGCGGCGGTGTACCAGGACGCGCTGCTGATCAAGCCGGAGAACGCGGCGCTGCAGCGCGGGCTCGGCGTGGTCCTCTATCTCCAGGGCAAGTACGCGCCCGCGGAGGCGGCGTTTCGCGAAGCGGTACGGCTCAAGCCGGGTTACGCGAAGACCCATGCCTATCTGGGTGAGATGCTGAGCGAGCAGGGGCGGCCGGCGGAGGCGGCGGAGGCGTTTCGCGCCGCCATCCGCGCCAAGCCCGACAGCCCGGCCGCGCATCGCGGGCTGGGCGGCGTGCTCCTCGCGCAGGGGCTCCACGAGGCGGCGGAAGCGGCGTACCGGGCGGCGCTACGCCTGCGCCCGGAGGAGGGCCAGAATCACTTCAATCTGTGGATGGTGCTCGAGCGCCAGGCGAAGCACGCCGAGAGCGAGGCCGCCTATCGCGAGGCCATCCGCCTCAAGCCGGATTTCGCCGAAGCGCATGCGCGACTCGGCTCGGTACTGCTCCGCGTGGGGCGCCTGGCGGAGGCGGAGGCCGCCTATGCCGAGGCGGTGCGGCTGCATCCGGACGACGCGCGATTCCGCAGCGGGCGCGACGCCGTCCGGCGGCGCCGGACCGCGGCGCCCTGACCCCCGCACTCGAAAGGATCGCCATGCTCCAGGGCATCGACCATCTCGTCGTCGTGACGCGGGACCTCGACACCGCCATCGCCGGCTACCGCGCGCTCGGCTTCACGGTGACGCCCGGCGGCCGGCACGCGCGCGCCAGCCACAATGCGCTGGTGGCTTTCGCCGACGGCGCCTACCTCGAGCTCATCGCCTACTGGGAGGACGGCAGCGCGCATCGGTGGTGGCCGCCGCTCCAGAAGGGCGGCGGCCTGGTGGACTTCTGCCTCGCCACCGATGATCTCGACGCCGACCTGGCCGCCTTCCGCCGCGCCGGCGTCACCATGGAGGATCGGAGCCCGGGCGGCCGCGCGCGGCCCGACGGCTATCAGCTTCGCTGGAGCTCCGCCGCGCCGGCGCGCGCCCAGCAGGGCGTGGCGCCCTTCATCATCGAGGATGACACGCCACGGGCCGAGCGCGTGCCGCGCGAGACCACGCACGCCAATGGCGTCACCGGCGTCGGCGTGGTGATGGTCGCGGTGGACGACGTGCCCCGCGTGGCCGGCTGGTACGCGGGCACCCTGGGCCGGCCGGGGGAGCCGGTGAAACGCGACGATCTCGGGGCCGCCGGCTACCGCTTCCGCGTGGGCCCGCACGCCCTGGAGTTCCTGGCCCCCGTGATCGCCGGGGCGGGGCCTCTGGCCGACTGGCTCACGCGCCGCGGCCCGTCGCCTTACGCGGCCACCCTCCTGGGCGGCGCCCCCAAGGGCCCGGTCGACCCCGCTCGCGCCCAGGCCGCGCGCTTCATCTTCGTCTGAGTACCACCAGCGCCAGTCGCCACGGGTCCCCGCTACGGCCTCGGCGCCGAGAGGAAGCGGTCCATCATGACGGCGCGCCCATCATAAACGATGGGTACGAGGAACGCGCTAGGCGGGGGTGACCTCGATGGCGGAGATGCGGCGGTAGCTGACCCCGATCTTGTGACTGTCCGCGTCCACGACGAGGAGGCCGTTCTCGGTGATCTGCGAGAGCGTCCCCACGATGGGCTCGGGGGCGTTCCGAACGGAGATGGCCACTCGGCGCCCGAGATGGGGCCGGGCCTCGGCCTCCCACACCGTGCGGAGCTGCTCCACCGCGCCGGCCATCATGTCGGTCTCGCGGATCGGCTCGACCTCGCGGATGGCGCCGAACACCGGCATGTGAAACTCCGCCGCCGGCTCGGTATGCCCGTGCGGGGCGGCTTCCTGGCGCTCCTGGGCCGCCCGCAGGAGCTCCGCCATCCGGCTCGTCATGGCGCGGTAGAGGTAGTAGCCGATGAGCATCGCCCCCACCGCCAGCGACAGGTTGACGAGGACCAGAGTCCGGCCGAGGGCGCCCAGGATGTAGAGGGTGTCGAGGTACAGGAGCATCGGCAGCACCGTCACGAAGGCGAACACCACCGCCGCCGCGCGCTGGAGCGTGTAGGAACGGGGCCTGGGCTCGGCCGGCTCCATGTCCCGATGCTAACTCCGGGTGTCGAAAGTTCGCACCGTTTTTGGCCGCGGCCGGCCGGGCGGGTGCCGGAGATACCTCCGGGGGGCATGCTAGTATCCCCCCGGAGGTGCCCGTGGGGCTCTCGCGTCGTGAGCTGCGCGCGCTGCGCGGCTTCGTGTTCGACCTCGATGGCTGTGTGTGGACCGGGGACGTGCTCGTCCCGGGAGCCGCGGAGGTGCTGGCCCTCCTCCGCGAGCAGGGTCGCGGAGTGTCCTTCCTCACCAACAACTCGGCCGCCCGCTCGGCCACCATGCAGGCCAAGCTCGAGCGGCTGGGCGTCCAGGCCGCGCTCCCCGAGGTGCTCACGCCGCTCGAGATCCTCGGTGAGGTGATCGACGCGCGCTGGGGGCCCTCCCGCGTGCTCGTCATCGGGACCGAGCTGCTCGGGAGCACGCTGGCCGAGTCGGGCCATACCCTGGTGCCGGCCGAGCGATTCCACGAGGCCCAAGTGGTGGTCGTGGGTCGTGACCCGGACTTCACCTACGATCGCCTCACCGCCGCCGCGCGCGCCATCGCCGGCGGGGCCCACTTCCTCACCCCCAACCTCGACCCCCGCCTGCCGCTCGAGAACGGCGATTTCCTGCCCGGGTGCGGCGCGGTGGTGGAGGCGGTGGCGGCGGCCGCCGGTGTGCGGCCGATCGTGGTGGGCAAGCCCGAGCCGCCGCTCTTCGAGCTGGCGCTCGCGCGGATGGGCGTGACCGCGGACACCGCGGCCATGGTGGGCGACAGCGTGGACTCCGACATCCGGGGAGCCCGGCGCGTGGGCATGACCGCCATTCTCTTCGCCCCCGCGGGCGGGCCGGACGGCGTGGCCCACTTCATGGTCAAGTCCATGGCCCAGCTTCGCCGTCTGCTGGCCGAGCGGTAGTGCCCCGCCTGCGGGTGCTTCTCCACTCGGGCGGCCCTCTCGGGGCCGAGGGGCGGCGCATCGTCGGCGAGTTCCTCGGTCCCGCCCGCCGCGTCGGCTTCGTCACCGCGGCCAGCCTGCACGACGAGCGCGTCTACTTCGAGCGCGTGCGAGGGATGCTGGCGCCGCCGCCTCCCGAGGGCGCGGGCCTGGAGCTGGTGCACATCCGCTGGAACGCGCGTCCGCTCCCGGCGCTGGGGGACGTGGAGGCCGTGTTCATGGGCGGGGGCAATACCTACGCGCTGCTCATGCGCCTGCGCCGCTCGGGGCTGCTGCCCGCGATCCGCCGGCGCGTGCGCGCGGGCCTGCCCTATGTCGGCGCCAGCGCGGGCTCCAACGTGGCGGGGCCCACCATCCTCACCACCAACGACTGGAACGTGGTGGGTCACCCGCGCTTCGACGCGCTCGGCCTCGTCGGGTTCAACATCAACCCGCACTACAAGGAAGCCGATCCCCTGATGGCGGCGGGGAGCGAGACCCGCGACGACCGCATCCGCGAGTACCACGTGGTCAACCGGAATCCGGTGGTGGGGCTCGAGGAGGGCGCGCTGGTGCGCGTCGAGGGCGGCCGCGCCACCGCGCTGGGCACCGCGCGCATCAAGCTCTTCCGGCGCGGGTCGGCGCCCGTCTGGTTCGCGCCGGGCGACCGGCTGCCCGTGCGGTAGAGGCGGCCCGCCGCCCGCCGAAGGGCGCCGACTGATCGGAGGTCAGCCGGCCTTCTTCCCGACGCGGCGGTGGGGCGAGCCCGGCTGCTTCTTCTTCCGGTAGCGCAGGTTGAGGAGCTCGACGAAGAGGGAGAAGGCCATCGCGACGTAGATGTAGCCCTTCTCCACGTGGGTGCCCATGCCCTCCGCCACCAGCATCACCCCGATGAGCAGCAGGAAGGCCAGGGCGAGGATCTTCACGCTCGGGTGACGCTCCACGAAGCCGCCGATGGGGGCCGCGGAGACCAGCATCACCAGCATGGCCAGCACCATGGCGATGACCATGATGGGGATGTGGTCGGCCATGCCGACGGCGGTGATGACCGAGTCCAGCGAGAAGACGATGTCGAGCATCAGGATCTGGACGAGCACCCAGAGAAACTTGCCCCGGGAGCCGCCGGCGGCGGGCGCCGCCGGATGGTCGGCCTCGATCTTGTCGAAGATCTCCCAGGTGGACTTGGCGATGAGGAAGAAGCCGCCGCCGAGCAGGATGAGATCACGACCGGAGACGGCATGGCTCAGCACCGAGAACAGGGGAGCGGTGAGCCCCATGATCCAGGAGATCATGAGGAGAAGTCCGATCCGGATGACGAGGGCCAGGGTGAGGCCGATGCGGCGGCCGAGCGTCTGCTGAGAAGCGGGGAGGCGCCCGACGAGGATGGCGATGAAGACGACGTTGTCGATCCCGAGGACGATCTCCATCGCGGTCAGGGTGACCAGCGAGACGATCGCGTCGCCGGAGAGGAGGACGCTCCAGTCCATGCCGGCTAGACCTTCGGGAGGACGTCGCGCGCGAAGAGCTCGAGGGCGCCGATGTCGTCCTGGTCGAGCATCTGCAGCAGCACGCGCTGCATGCCTACCCCATCCCAGCGCTGGAGGTCCTCGACCACCTGAGTGGGCGTGCCGGCGAGGAAGCCGGCCGCGCGCCAGGCGGCCTCGCCGTCGGGCAGGGCGGGGAAGACGGCGCGCGCGTTCGCCACGCGCCGGGCCACCTCCGCCGCGTCGCGGCCGATGGCCAGTGGGACCATCAGCGAGCGGGCGATGGTGTCGGGATCGCGCTTCACCGCCCGGCAGTGCTCGGCCAGCACCTGGCGCTTGGCGCGATAGCCTTCCACGTCGAGGCGGGTGACGTTCCACTCGTCCGCGAGCTCCGCCACGATGCGCAGGGTGCGCTTCTCGCCGCGCCCGCCGATGACCACGCGGAGCCGCCCCCGGGGCGGCCGCGGATAGCTCTCCGCCTTCTTGAGCGGGTAGTAGGGCTGATCCAGCGTGACCGGCTCCGGCGCCTCCAGCGCGCGGATGACGCGCGCGCCGCACTCGAGCCGGTCCAGGCGCTCCTTCAGCGGCGGAAACGGCACGCCGTACATGGTGTGCTCGTGCTCGTTCCAGCCGGCGCCGATGCCGAGGTCGAAGCGCCCGCCCGCCAGAGTGTCGATGGCCGCGGCCATCTTGGCGAGGATGGCCGGGTGGTAGAAGGTGAGCGGCGAGACCATGGGGCCGAAGCGGATGCGCCGGGTGCGGGTGGCCAGCGCGGTGAGCGAGACCCAGGTCTCCAGCGACGGCCGCCTGGATTCGCCGCCCAGCCCGGTGAGGTGGTCGGAGCGGCAGAGGGACTCGTAGCCGAGGTCCTCCGCCGCCTGCGCGAGCCGCCACCAGCGCTCCCAGGTGAGCCCTTCCTGCCCCTCGATCATGATGCCGACCCGCATGGTGCGCGTCCTCCTCGGGGTGATAACAGTTCTGCCAGCTTACATCGGGTCGGTGCCGGAGGTAGACTCAATGGCGCCATGGCCGACGCGGGGGCGAAGCGGCTGCTGCTCCTGATCCCCACCCGCACGTACCGCACCGAGGATTTCATGGAGGCGGCCGGCCGCCTCGACGTGGACCTGGTGGTGGCCTCCGAGCAGCCGAACGTGATGGCGGGGGAATTCCCCGACCATCTCCTCACCCTGCCCTTCGATGATCCCGCCGCGGCGGCCCGCGCCATCGCCGAGTACGCCCGCGATGCGGCCCATTCACGCGGTGGTGCCGGTGGATGACGGCACCACGCTGGTGGGGGCGGCCATCGCCGAGCGCCTCGGCCTCCGCTGCAATTCCACCGGCGCGGTGGCGACCGCGCGCAACAAGCTGCGGCTCCGCGAGCGGCTGGCCGCGGCGGGTGTGCCCGGCCCGGCCTTCACCGCCTTCGGGGTGACCGAGGACGCGCGCGCGGCGGCCCAACGGGTCCGCTATCCCTGCGTGCTCAAGCCCCTCGTGCTCTCGGCGAGCCGCGGGGTGATCCGAGCGGACGACGCGCCCGGCTTCGTGACGGCCTTCGCACGCGTGGCGGCGCTCCTGGCCGACCCCGAGGTGCGCGCACTGGGCGAGGGGACCGACCAGATCCTGGTGGAAGACTTCGTCCCCGGCGCCGAGGTGGCCCTGGAGGGCCTGCTCACGGAGGGCGCTCTCACCGTGCTCGCGCTCTTCGACAAGCCCGACCCCCTCGACGGGCCGTTCTTCGAGGAGACCATCTACGTGACGCCGTCGCGCCTGCCCGAGGCGACCCAGCGGGCCATCGCGGAGGTCACCGCGCGCGCGGCCCGCGCGCTCGATCTCACGGATGGCCCCATCCACGCCGAGCTGCGCCTGCCCCCCGCGGCCGCCGGGCCGGCGCCGGTCGTGATCGAGCTGGCCGCGCGCTCCATCGGCGGACTCTGCTCCCGCACCCTGCGCTTCGGCACCGGGCTCACGCTGGAAGACATCATCCTCCGCCGCGCCCTGGATCTGCCCATCGCGTCGCTGGAACGGGAGCGGGCCGCCGCGGGGGTGATGATGATCCCCATCCCGCGTGCCGGCGTGCTGGACAAGGTGAGGGGGGTCGAGGCGGCCGGCGCGCTGCCGCACGTGGAGGACGTGACCATCAGCGCGCATCCCGGCGAGACGCTGGTGCCGCTGCCCGAGGGCCACCGCTATCTCGGCTTCATCTTCGCGCGCGCGGCGACGCCGGCGGGGGCGGAGCAGGCGCTCCGCGCGGCCCATGCCGCGCTCGCCTTCGACATCCACTGAGGAGGCCCGTCATGCGTGGCATGCGCCCGGACGATCTCACCCGCATCCGCTTCGTGTCCGATCCGCGGATCTCGCCCGACGGCCGTCGCGTGGCGTTCGTGGTGACCACGCTCTCCGAGGAGAAGGACGAGTACCTGTCGAATATCTGGTTGGTAGAGTCGGAGGGCGGCGCGCCCCGTCGCTTCACCGCCGGCCCCGGCCGCGATACCGCGCCGCGCTGGTCGCCCGACGGCTCCCGCCTGGCCTTCATCTCCGAGCGCGAGCGTGGCAAGAAGGGCCAGCTCCTCGTCATGCCCGCCGACGGCGGCGAGCCCACCGCCCTCACCGAGCTCAAGAACGGGGTCAGCGGAGCGGAGTGGTCGCCGGACGGGACCCGGCTGGCCTTCGTGTCCAAGGTGGGCGGCTGGGAGGAGCCCGAGAGCGAGGACGAGCGGCGGAAGTCCAAGCCCGCGCGGATCATCACCACGCTCAAGTACCGGTTCAACGGCGAGGGCTGGATCCACGACCGGCGCCCGCATGTGTTCACGGTGTCGGCGGCGGGCGGGGCCCCGCCCGTCCAGCTCACCGACGGCGACTGGGGGGATGCCCAGCCCGCCTGGTCGCCCGACGGGCGCTGGATCGCGTTCGCCTCCGCCCGCCATGACGACCGCGACCTGGACGACGCGTCCGACATCTGGATCGTGGCGGCGGCGGGCGGGGGGCCGCGGCGAATCACCGACACGCTCGGGCCCGCCATGTTTCCCGCGTTCTCGCCGGACGGGCACACCCTCGCCTATCTCGGCCGGCGCCACCGCGCGGAGTTCGGCCGGAACTGGCGCATCCTTACGGTGCCCGTGGAGGGCGGCACCCCGCAGAGCCTCACCGACGCGCTCGACCGCTCCGGCGCCGCGCTGGAGCGGCCGCCGCTCTGGTCGCCCGACGGGAACTGGATCACCTTCGGCGTGGAGGATCACGGCACGCTGGTGCTCTACCGCGTGCGCCGCGACGGGGATGGCGCGCCCGCGGGGCCCCCGGCCGCCATCGTCACCGGGGATCGCGTGGTGAACGGCGTCTCGCTCTCCGCCGACGGGCAACGTCTCGCCTTCACCGCCACCGACGCGGTCACGCCCACGGAAGTGTTCACCTGCGGCCCGGATGGGAGCGGCGAGCGGCGGCTCACCGACGAGAACCGAGCGTGGCGGGCGTCGGTGACCCTCGCCGCGCCCGAGCGCTTCGCCTTCGAGCGGGCGGGCTTCACCGTGGAGGGCTGGATGATGAGGCCGGTCGGCTTCACCGCGGGCCGGCAGTATCCCGCGCTGCTCAGCATCCACGGAGGCCCGCACGCGCAGTACGGCGTGGGCTTCTTCGACGAGTTCCAGGTCTACGCCGCCGCGGGCTTCGGGGTGATCTTCCTCAACCCGCGCGGGAGCCAGGGATACGGCGAGGCCTTCACGCGCGCGGTGGTGGGCGACTGGGGCGGGGGCGACTACGCGGACGTGATGGCGGGGCTCGACGAGGCCCTGCGGCGGGCGCCGTGGATCGATCCCGAGCGCCTGGGGGTGCTGGGCGGGAGCTACGGCGGCTTCCTCACCTCGTGGACGGTGGGCCACACCGACCGCTTCAAGGCCGCCTGCTCCGAGCGCGCGGTCAACTGCCACACGAGCATGTTCGGCACCAGTGACATCGGGCACATCTTCAACGTGTCCGAGGTGGGCGGGCTGCCGTGGGAGGCGCCCGAGGTGTACCGGGAGCGCTCGCCGCTCACCTACGCCAAGAACGTGACCACGCCGCTCCTCATCGTTCACTCGGAAGAAGATTTTCGTTGCCCGATCGAGCAGGGCGAGCAGCTCTTCGTCGCGCTCAAGAAGCAGGGCAAGGAGGCGGTCTTCGTCCGGTTCCCCGACGAGAACCACGAGCTCTCCCGCTCGGGCAAGCCGCGCCACCGGCTCGAGCGCTTCCGCATCATCCTCGACTGGTTCACCAAGCGACTGGCGCCGGAGGCCCCGCATGGCGGGTGAGGGCCGGGTCGCGCTGGTGACGGGCGCCCAGCAGGGGATCGGACACGCCACCGCGCTCGCGCTGGCCCGCGCGGGCCTGGACGTGGCGCTGAACTACCTCGACAACCGCGCCGCCGCCGAGAAGGCGGCGGCGGCGATCCGCGCGCTCGGCCGGCGCGCCCTGGTGGTGTCCGGCGATGTCTCCCACGCCGCCGACGTCGACGCCATGCTGGGGGCGGTCGCGCGGGGGCTCGGCGTCCCCGACGTCCTCGTGAACAATGCCGGCATCTATCCGCGCTCGCCCTTCCTCGAGCTCGCCGAGCGCGAGTGGGACGCGGTGCTGGGCGTGAACCTCAAGGGCTCGTTCCTCTGCGCCCAGGCGGCGGCGCGCGCCATGGTGGCGGCGGGGCGCCGCGGGGTCATCATCAACCTGGCGTCACAGGCCATCCGCGGCGCGCCGCTGGGGGTCCACTACACCGCCAGCAAGGGCGGCATCGTGGCGATGACGCGCGCGATGGCCCTGGCCCTGGCGCCCCACGGCATCCGGGTCAACGCGGTCGCCCCCGGCCTCACCGACACCGCCCAGCCCCGCTACGAGCACACCGAGGAGACCATGGCCGAGCTGAGCCGCGCCGTCCCCCTCGGGCACATGGCGGCCCCGGACGACATCGCCGACGTGATCGTCTTCCTCGCGTCCGACGCGGCCCGCCACGTCACCGGCCAGACGATCCACGCCAACGGCGGCTCCTTCATGGCATAGCCCGCGCACCTCCGCTATACTTCGATGTTGCCCGACCGCCAACTCACCCGGATAGTCTATGGGTTATCACCATACGTTTCCGAGAGGACGACCGTGACCGTGTTTCCGAGCGCGCGATGACGATTCCCACCGAGCCGATTGGCAGCATCCCGAGACCGCCGGAGCTCATCGAGGCCTTCACCCGAAAGGGCCCCGAGGATCCGAGCCTGGACCCTCTCTACGAGGCCGCCGTGCGGGACACCGTGCGGCGGTTCGAGGCAACGGGGTCGCCCGTCGTCACCGATGGCGAGCAGCGGAAGTACCACAACTTCTGGACCTATCCCGTGTACGGGATGCCGAACACGATGCCCGACGGCTTCCAGATCCCCTTCGCGGCGGGACATGTCCGGCGCATGCCGCGGCTGACGCACGGCCCCTTTCGATTTCGACGCTCCGCGGACAGCTTCCTCGAAGTGGCGCAGCGCTACGCGACGGTTCCGGTGAAGCAGGCGATCATCTCGACGTCCGCGCTGAGCCTCATGTATCCGGCCGACGGGATCCCGGGCTATTCGCGCGAGCAGTTCATCGACGACCTCCTTCGCGAGCACGAGCTCGAGATCCGCCGGTGCCTGGAGCGGGGCGCGCATTCGGTGCAGATCGACTTCACCGAAGGCCGCCTCTCGATGAAGGTCGACCCCTCCGGGCACCTCCTCAACAGCTTCATCGACTTGAACAACCTCGCGCTGTCGCGCTTCTCCGCGGAGGAGCGCCGGCGGATCGGGGTGCACACCTGCCCGGGCGGCGATCGGGATTCCACCCACAGTGCCGACGTCGCCTACGAAGAGCTGCTGCCCAGCCTGTTCGAGCTGAAGGCCGGCCGCTTCTATGTCGCGCTGGCGGGCGAGGGGGACCAGGTGCGCGCGCTGAAGATCATCCGCGATCATCTGAAAGCGGACCAGCGCGTGTTCGTCGGCGTCATCGCGCCGATACACCCGCGGATCGAGACGCCCGAAGAGGTCCGTGACCGGGTCCTGGAGGCGGCACAGTACATCCCCCTGGCGCAGCTCGGCACCACCGACGATTGCGGGTTCTCACCCTTCAGCGACGACACGTCGACGTCCCGTGACACGGCGTTCGCCAAGATCCGGGCGCGGGTGGTCGGTACCGCCCTCGCCGCGAAGGCGCTCGGGCTGTGATGGTCGAGCACGACGACGAGGATCGGCTCCTGCGGGCGGTGACGATCCAGAATGCCAATGCCATCCTGGTGGCCCGGCGGCGCGCCGAGCAGGAGCTCCTGCAGGCGAAGGAAGCGCTGGAGCTCAAGACCGGCGAGCTCGCCCATTCGCTGGCGATGCTGCGCGCGACGCTCGAATCCACCACCGACGGCATCCTGGTGACCGACGAGCGCGGGCACGTCACCGACTTCAACGAGCGGTACCTCGCGATGTGGCGGCTGCCCCGCGAGCTGGTGGTGTCGGGAGCGCACCGGGAGATCATGGAGGCGATCGCCGCGCAGTTCACCGACGCGCGGCCGTTCGTCGACCGGGTGGAGGAGATCTACGCGGCCGCGAGCGAGGAGACCTTCGACGTCCTGGAGCTCGCGGACGGCCGGGTGTTCGAGCGATACTCGCGCGTCCAGATCGTCGACGCCCGCAACGTCGGGCGCGTGTGGAGCTTCCGCGACATCACCCAGAACCGACGGACGGAAGAGGCCTTGCGCGAGGAGACCCGGGAGCGCCGGCATCTGCTCGAGAGCGAGCGGGCGGCACGGAGCGAGGCGGAGCGCGGAAGCGCGATGAAGGACGAGTTCCTGGCCACGCTCTCCCACGAGCTGCGCACGCCCCTCAATGCCATCCTCGGGTGGTCGCAGATGCTCCGGCTCTCGACCATGAGCGAGAGCGATCGGCAGCGGGGACTCGAGATCATCGAGCGCAATACGCGCGTCCAGGCGCAGCTGATCGAGGACCTGCTCGACATGAGCCGGATCACGTCCGGCAAGCTGCGCCTCGATATCCAGGCGATGGCGCCGGCGGCGGTGGTGGAGGCGGCGCTCGACACGGTGCGCGCGGCGGCCGACGCCAAGGGGATCCGCCTGACCTCGGTGCTGGACCCGGCGGCGGGACCGGTGGTGGGAGACCCGAATCGCCTCCAGCAGGTGGTCTGGAACCTGCTCTCCAACGCCATCAAGTTCACGGGAAAGAATGGCCGGGTGCAGGTGCGTCTCCAGCGCGTGAACTCCCACATCGAGATCAGTGTCACCGACACCGGGATCGGCATCGCGCCCGAGTTCTTGCCGTACGTGTTCGAGCGGTTCCGGCAGGCGGACGCCTCCAGCACCCGCCCGGCGGGCGGACTCGGTCTGGGCCTCGCCATCGTGAAGCAGCTCGTCGAGCTCCATGGGGGCTCGGTGCGGGCGGCGAGCCCGGGACCGGACCGCGGGGCGACATTCACCGTGGAGCTTCCGCTCCTGGCCGTTCAACGCGACCGCCCCGAGGCGCGCCGGCATCCCACCGCCCAGAGCATCGCCCCTCTGGAGTTCACGCGGCTGGACCTGGCCGGCATCAAGGTGCTGGTGGTCGACGATGAGGTCGATGCGCGTGACCTGATCGCGCGGGTACTCGCCGAGTGCCGCGCGGAGGTGTTCACCGCCGGCACCGCCGAGGAGACGCTGGCCGCCATCGAACGAGTCCGGCCGCATGTGCTCGTGAGCGACATCGGCATGCCCACCGTCGACGGGTACCAGCTGCTCCGGCAGGTCCGGGCGCTCGGCCTCGCGCGGGGCGGCGGCGTGCCGGCGATCGCGCTCACCGCCTTCGCCCGCTCGGAGGACCGGACCCGCGCGCTGCACGCGGGGTTCGTCGTCCACGTCTCGAAGCCGGTGGAGCCCGCGGAGCTGATGGCCGCGGTGGCGAGCGTGGTGGGGCGGACGGGCGAGCCCGTGCCGCGCGTGAGGGTGGACCCCCTAGGACTGCCTCAGCGCCGCGCCGATATCGTCGGGGCTCACCGGCTTGGTCAGATGGAGATCGAAGCCCGCCTCTTGCGCCCGGACGCGATCGTAGGGCTGGCCGTAGCCGGTCACCGCGACCAGCCGGATCACGGCGTTTCCCATCGCCTGCCGCACCCGCCGGGCGACTTCGTAGCCATCGAGCCCGGGAAGCCCCACGTCGATGAGGGCGACGTCCGGTTGCACCTGGAGGATCAGGGCGACGCCCGCCACCCCGTCCGCGGCCGTCCGGACCTCGTGGCCCTGCAGCGTGAGGAGGATCTGGAGCGCCTCGCGCGCATCCTCGTGATCCTCGACCACGACGATGCGTCGGGGAAGGGAGGGGGCCGGCGCGAGCTCGGGCCGAGGGGCGGCCGCCTCCGCGGCGAGGGGGAGACGCACGACGAACTCGCTGCCCTGTCCCGAGACCCGCGCTATGGGCCGCCACGCGGCCCCCGTGCTGCTCGACGAGGCCCTTCACGACGGCGAGGCCGAGGCCGAGGCCGCCGCGCGCGCGTTGGAGGGAGACGTCGGTTTGCGTGAACGGCTCGAAGATGGACTCGAGCATCTCGGCGGCGAGACCGATCCCCCGATCTTCCACGCTGAGGACGGCCTCGCCGTTCTCCCGGCGCGCGACCACGCGGATCGGCTCGCCGGGGGGCGAGTACTTGACCGCGTTGTCGATGAGGTTCCCCGCGATCTGCTCGAGGCGCACCGGATCGCCTTCCACCACCACCGGGCGCCCATCGGTGACGAGCGAGACGCGATGCGCGTGCGACACGGCGGCGTGGCGGGACTCGACACACTGGCGGACGACCTCGCGGAGATCGACGGGCTCCCGCCGCAGGGCGATCTTGCCCGACATGATCCGGGACACGTCGAGCAGATCGTCGATGAGCCGGGAGAGGTGCTGCGCCTGGCGGCCGATGATGGTCCGCGACCGGCTCTCGGCCTCCGCGCGGGCCTCGAATCGGTCGAGCACGGCGGCGCCGTTGACGATGGCGGCCAGGGGATTGCGGAGCTCGTGCCCCAGCATGGCCAGGAAATTGTCCTTGGCCCGGCTCTCGCGCTCGGCGGCGGCGCGCGCGACGCGGAGCTCCGCCTCGACGCGCTCGCGGACGGCCAGGTAGTCGCGGGTCTCGTATTGCCGGCGCCGCGCGCGGAGCGCGGTCCGGATCGCCGCCACCAGGGTGATGGCGCGGACCGGCCGCTCGAGGACGGTGACGTTCCCGGACTCGGCCAGCGTCTGGAGCATCCGGTAGTTCGTGCCGCTCACGTGCCCGCTCGTGGTGAGGATCACCAGGGGCAGGTCCGACCAGGGAGCCTGTTGCTCGCAGGCCTCGAGGAGGAGCTGGGTCGACGCCCGGGCGAGCGCCTCCTCGGTCAGCAGCACCGCGCCCGCGCCCTCCCCGATGGCCTCGCAGAGCGCGTCGATCCCCGCGCAGACTGCCGTGGCCATGCGGGCTCTGGACAGGACCTCGCACGCGATCTCGCCGTCCCGACCCACCGGCGCCAGGATGAGGACCCGTTCCTCCGCGGCGCTACTTGACGGGGCCATCCGGGGCCGACCGATTCTCGGTCTTCAAGATCGTCGGAACGCCCGACAGCACTCCCTGGAATTGCGTCAGGGGCGGGCCGACCCGGACACCGGGGCCGAAGTGGATCTCCCGGATCGTGTTCTCGTGCCGGCCCGTCCGGTTCTTCATGACCGAGACGGCGCGCCGGACCTCGCCGGTGACCTCGAAATATCGGAAGAGCAGGACCGTATCGGCCAGATACGTGACGTCCACCGGGGTGGACATGCTGCTGCCGATGAGCCCGTGCTGGGCCATGAGCATCAGGGTCACCACGCCGCGCTGGTTCAGATAGGTGAGCATCTCGTGGAGCTGCACGATGAGCGAGCGCTCCTCCGGCATGGAGGCGAGCAGCCCGTTCAGGCTGTCGATGACCACCAGCCGCGCATCATCCCGCTCCACGCCCCGGCGCACGCCCTGGATGAACTCGCCGGGGGAGAGCTGGGCGGCGTCCACCTGCTGGAGGGTGATGCGACCCCCTTCCACGTGGGACCGCAAGGGGAGGCCGAGCGCATCCGAGCGAAGGAGAGAGGTGCCGTCCTGCTCGTCGAAGAGGTAGACCATCGCGTGGTGCCCGCGGCCGGCGGCGCTCGTCGCGTACTGGGTCGCCACGATGGACTTCCCGGCCCCGGCCGGGCCCATGAGGAGGACGCTCGTCCCCCGGACCAGGCCTCCGCCCAGCAGGACGTCGAGCTCGGGCACGCCGCTCTCGACGACTCCACCGTCGCGGAGCTGGCGATGCTCCGTCGCGACCATGCGGGGGAATACCCGCATGCCGCCGGTGACGATCCGGAAATCGTGGTACCCACCGCGAAAATCGAGGCCGCGGAGCTTGGCGATGCGGAGCCGTCGCCGCTCGGCGCCGAACTCGGTGGCGAGCTGCTCGAGCCGGATCACCCCATGCGAGATGCTGTGGAGCTGGAGATCACTGCGGTCCGCCGTCTGGTCGTCGAGGAGCAGCACGGTGCACTGCCGGCCGCCGAAGAAATGCTTCAAGGCCAGGATCTGCCGCCGGTAGCGCAGCGGATCGCGTGCGAGCAGCCGAATCTCGGACAGGGAGTCGAACACGACGCGGGTGGGGTTGGTCCGCTCCACCTCCCGGAATACCGCGGCGGTGGTCTCGCCGAGCTCCACCTCGGAGGGATGGAGGATGGTGTACTCGTCGTCCGCGCGTGGAGATTCGGCCGGGGCCAGCTCATACAAAGCCACGTCGTCGAGCGACCAGCCGTGCGACTGGGCCACCGCGCGAAGCTCGTCGGCGCTCTCGGAGAGCGTGACGTACAGGCCGGGCTCGCCGAGGCGGGCGCCCTCGAGCAGGAACTGCAGCGCGAGCGTCGTTTTCCCGGTCCCGGGCTCTCCTTCGACGAGATAGAGCCGGTTCCCCGGCAATCCGCCCCGCAGGATGTCGTCCAGGCCCTCGATGCCGGTGGAGACGGGGGAAGGCTGGACCGGGGGATTGTTGGGCATCGAGCTCAGGGGTGGGCGGGTCTCGGGCTAGAGCCGCTTGAGGGTCTTCTCATGCGCCTGCCAGATCGGCCGCGGCAGGCGGTCGCCGAAGGTCTTGTAGAACTCCCCCAGCTCGTCGAGCGCGCGCACCCAGTCTTCCTTGCCCACCCGCAGCGCCTCCGCCAGCCGGTCCGGCGGCATGTCCAGTCCGGACAGGTCGAGCCCGTCCGGAGTGGGCACATTGCCAATGGCGGTCTCGGTGGCCTGGCCCCCACCCTGGATGCGCTCGAGGATCCACTTCAGCACGCGGACGTTCTCGCTGTAGCCGGGCCAGAGGTACTTGCCGTCGGCGTCCCGACGGAACCAGTTCACGCGGAAGATCTTGGGCGGGTTCTTGAGCCGGGGCCCCATGGCGAGCCAGTGCTGCAGGTAGTCGGCCATGTTGTAGCCGCAGAAGGGGAGCATGGCCATGGGATCGCGCCGCACCACGCCCACCTCTCCGGTGATGGCGGCGGTCGTCTCGGTGCCCATGGCCGAGCCGAGGAAGACGCCGTGGTCCCAGTCGAAGGCCTCGAAGACCAGCGGCACCACCCGCCCGCGCCGCGAGCCGAAGATGAAGCCGGAGATAGGCACGCCCTCGGGATCCTCCCAGTTGGGCGCGATGGACGGGCACTGCGACGCGAGCACGGTGAAGCGGGAATTGGGATGCGCGGCGGGTCCGCCCCCGGGCTGCCAGGCCTTGCCCTGCCAGTCGAGCGTTCCCGCCGGCGCCGGCTTGTCCATGCCCTCCCACCAGGGCTCGCGATCCGGCGTCATCGCGACATTGGTGAAGATGGTGTTGGAGCGCACCATGGTCATCCCGTTGGGATTGGTCTTGGGCGAGGTGTTCGGCGCCACCCCGAAGAAGCCCCGCTCGGGATTGACGGCGCGGAGCTGGCCCTGCTTGTCCACGTGGATCCAGGCGATGTCGTCGCCCACCGTCCAGCAGCGGTAGCCGGGCAGCCGCGAGATCACCATGGCGAGATTGGTCTTGCCGGACGCGCTCGGCATGGCGCCGGCGAGGTAGGTGACCTTGCCGGTCGGGTCCTCCACGCCGAGGATCAGCATGTGCTCGGCGAGCCAGCCCTCCTGGTGCGCCTGCGCGGAGGCGATGCGGAGGGCGTGGCACTTCTTGCCCAGCAGCGCGTTGCCGCCGTAGCCGGAGCCCACGCTCCAGATGAGCTTTTCCTCGGGGAAGTGGAGGATGAAGCGGCGGTCCGGGGAGAGATCGCCGAGGGAGTGAAGTCCCGGGACGAAGTCGTCGTCGGCGCGCATGTGCTCGAGGGCCACCGCTCCCACCCGCGTCATGATGTGCATGCTCGCGGTGGCGTAGGCGCTGTCCGACACCATCAGGCCCACGCGGCTCATCGACGAGCCCGCGGGTCCCATGAGGTAGGGGATGACGTACATGGTCCGCCCGCGCATGCTCCCGCGGAAGAGACCGCCCACGCGCCCCTTCGCCTCCGTCGGGGTCCATCCAGTTATTGGTCGGACCCGCGTCGTCCTTTTCACGCGAGCAGATGAACGTGAGCTGCTCGGTGCGGGCGACGTCGGTGGGATGGCTGCGGTGGAGATAACAGTTCGGGTAGGTCTTCTCGTTGAGCGGTACCAGCGTGCCGTCGGCGAGCATCTGCCCCACCAGCCGGTCGTACTCCGCCTTGGAGCCATCGCACCAGACGACGTCGGCGGGTTTGGTGAGGGCGGCTACCTCGTCCACCCACTTCTCGGCGACAGTCGTCATGGCCATAGCGATGTCCTCGCGGCGTAGGGATGGAAGGCCAGAAGGCTACGGCTCGGGCGCTACTCTAGCAGAAAAGCCCGCGCGAGGATTTCAAAGTCGCTTCTGGCCTCAGACCTCCCGTGAGCCGTCGCCGCGCGCCAGCTTGCTCCGCAGGGTCTTGGGGGTGATGCCCAGCATCTCCGCGGCCCGGGTCTTGTTGTTGCCGACCGAGGCCAGCGTGCGCCGCAGCAGCGCCTGCTCCGCGTCGTCGAGAGAGGTGCCCACGCGGATCAGCACTGCCTCTTCGCCGTCCTCCTGCGCGGCCGGCGGTGCGGCCGCCAGCGGCAGGGAGTCCGGCGCCACCAGGTCGCCCGAGCAGCCGACCACCGCGCGCTCGATGGCATTGCGCAGCTCCCGGACATTGCCCGGCCAGTGCCACCGGATCAGCCGCTGCAGCGCGGCATCGTCCACGCCCTTCACGTGCTTGTCGTACTTCGTATTGAACTCGTCGATGAAGGCCTCGACGAGGAGGGGAATGTCGTCCTTGCGCAGCCGGAGCGGCGGCATGGCGATGGAGAAGACATTGAGGCGGTAGAAGAGATCCTCCCGTAATCCCCCGACACGCATCGCCTGCACCGGGTCCTTGTTGGTGGCGGCGACCACCCGCACGTCCACCGGCAGCTCGGCCTTGGCGCCGAGGCGGCGCAGGGTGCCTTCCTGCAGGACGCGAAGATACTTCGCCTGCAGCGCGGGGCTCATCTCCGCGATCTCGTCGAGGAAGATGGTCCCCTTGTCGGCGAGCTCGAAATAGCCGGCCCGGCGGTCCGCGGCGCCGGTGAAGGCCCCCTTCTCGTAGCCGAACAGCTCGCTCTCCAGCAGGGTCTCCGGAATGGCCGAGCAGTTCACCGCCACGAAGGGGCCCTTCCGCCGGGGCGACAGATCGTGAATGGTGCGGGCCACCAGCTCCTTGCCGGTGCCGCTCTCGCCGGAGATGAGCACGGCCGCGTTGGTGGGGGCGGCCATCTCGGTGAGGCGGTAGATCTCCTGCATGGGCTTGCTGGTGCCGAGCAGCCGGCCGAGGCCGCGCGCCTCCTTCAGCTGGCGGCGCAGCAGGGTGACTTCTCGCACGATCTCCGTCTTCTCGATGGCCTTCTCGATGAGGAGGCGGAGGCGGCGCGTGTCCACCGGCTTGGTGAGGTAGTCGTAGATGCCCTGCTTCATGGCGGCCACCGCGCTGTCCACGGTGGCGTGGCCGGTCAGGATGATGACCGAGAGGCCCGGGCACTCGTTCTGGATGGTGGAAGCGAGCGTGAGACCGTCCATACCCGTCATCACGAGGTCGGCGATCACCAGGTCGGGACGCCGGGCGAGCGCCTTGGCGACGGCTTCCTCGCCGTCCTGGGCCTGCTCGACTTGATAGCCCCAGCCTTCCAGAAGCAGCGCCAGCCCAGCGAGAGAATCTGCATCATCGTCGACGAGAAGAATTCTGGTTGCCATGGGCGATGTGCGAGTGCAACCGCCATGCCCGGTCCCGCGCAGCCATTTGGCGCGGGTTTAGCGCAACTTACAGCGAGAGGAAGGAAAGTCCCAGAACCTATTTACCGTGTAAATTTCGACCCAAAACGCCGCCACGATGGCTCGCGGCGTGTCGTCGGGTGGCTCGTCCGCCGAAGGAGTCGAGCACGGCGAAGAGCGCGCGCGCTCCTCGCCGTGCTCCGCATGCACCCACCGACCGCGGCCGGCGGGCGCTGATTGTCCCGAGTCCTAGCGCCGACGTGGCGGCGTGGAGGGGCGACTCTCGTCGGCGACGTCCCAGTCCGTCTCCTCGAGGAAGTCATCGAGCTCCTGCTCCGCCTGGTCCTTGGCGTAGCCGTAGCGCTCCTGGAGGAGGCCGGCCAGCTTCTCGAATCGGCCGGCGGACTTGTCCAGCTCGTCGTCGGTGAGCTCGCCCCACTTTTCCTTCACGGTGCCCTTGACCTTCTTCCACTTGCCTTCAAGGATGTCACGGTTCATAGCGCCCTCCTTGCTTGGGGAACGGGAGCAATATCCATGCAAGCCACTTCTTGCCGCGTAAGTGCGCGCCCGCTCGCGGATCGTGCGGACCGCGCCGGAGAAAGGCCGTCACATCGCGGGAGGGCGGGGGAGTCCCTACCGGGTAAAACGCCGTGATTCTGTAAAACGCCGGGCGTCCATGAACGGTCGTCATCATGGCGGGACGGTATTCAACTTGCACCATGGCGGAGGCGGGAGGACCAACACATGAAAGGGATCACCATCGTCGGGGTGCTGCTCATCGTCCTGGGGGTCATCGCGCTCGGCTACGAGGGCATCACCTACACCACGCGCGAGAAGGTCCTCGACATCGGGCCGCTGAAGGCCAGCGTGGACAAGAAGAAGACCATCCCGCTCTCGCCGGCCCTGGGCGCGCTGGCGCTGGTCGGGGGGATCGTGCTGGTGGTGGTGGGCGCGCGGCGCGGGTAACTGCCGGTGCGCTCAGACCGGCCGGCCGGCGGCCGGAGCGCTGCCGGCGAGAAGCTGGACGAGCAGGGCGATCAGGGTGGCGGTGTTCACCGGCTTCGGCACGTGCAGGTCATAGCCGGCGTCGAGGATGCGCCGCCGGTCGTCCTCGCTCGCGTAGGCCGTCAAGGCCACGGCGCGGATGCGCCCGCCGCGCGTCGATTCGAGACGGCGCATGCGCTCGATGAGGCTGATGCCGTCCTCGCCCGGCATCCCGATGTCGGACACGAGCACGGCCGGCCAGCGCCGCGCCGCCTCCCCCATCGCCTCCGCCACCGAGGCGGCCGTGCTCACGTGGGCGCCCAGGCGGGCGAGGCTCACCGAGACCGCCTCGCGCGCGTCGGCATCGTCGTCGACCACGAGCACCGCGAGGTCCCGTAGCACCTCCCCCGCTGGTGCGGCGAGCTCCAGGCCCGCCGGACCCCGCCAGGGCCGCGTGCTCGCGGTGAGGGGCAGCATGACCGTGAAGGTGGTCCCCCGGGCCTCGCCGGGGCTTTCCGCCCGGATGGTGCCGTGGTGCAGCTCCACCAGCTGGCGCGCGATGGCCAGCCCCAGGCCGAGGCCGCCCTGCGGCCGGGTGGTGCTGCTGTCGCCCTGACGGAAGCGGTCGAAGATGTGTGGGAGGAGCGAGGGCGCGATGCCCTGACCCGAATCGTGGACTTCCACCTCGGCGTCGGTGCCGCGCCGGCGGAGCCGGACCTCGATGCGCCCGCCCACCGGGGTGAACTTGAGCGCATTGGACAGGAGGTTCCACATCACCTGCTGCAGGCGGGTGGCGTCGCCGAGCACCGGCCCGACGTCCGGGTCGAGGGTCCTGACGACCGTGAGGTGCTTGGCCTCCGCGGTGGCCCGCACCGTTTCCACCGCGGACTCGATCACCGCCTGCAGCTCGATGGGGCCCAGCTCCAGGCGGAGCTTGCCCGACGCGATTCGCGAGATGTCGAGCAGGTCGTCGATGAGCTGCGCCTGGAGCGCGGCGTTGCGGTCGATGGTGTCGATCCCTCGCGCCAGCGTGTCCGGGTCCAATGGGCGCTGGCGGAGCACGCCGGCCCAGAGACGGAGCGCGTTGAGGGGCGTGCGCAGCTCATGGGACAAGGTGGCGAGGAACTCGTCCTTGGCCCGGTTGGCGCGCTCCGCGTCGCCGCGCGCACGCTGCTCGCGCTCCAGTAGCTCCGAGCGCTCCGCCTCCGCCCGCTTCCGATCGGTGACGTCGAGGGCGACCAGGATGGCGAAGGGGGGCCGGCCGGTCTCCCGGATGGACGAGACCGATACGCTCGCCCACACCGACGTCCCGTCGGGACGGCGCAGCCGTACCTCGCGGGTCTGGTTGTGCCCGTGCTCCAGGGGGTCGGCGAGCAGGCGCCGCCCGTCCGCGGCGTCGTCCGGATGGATGAACTGCTCGAGTCGCGAGCCCAGCACCTGCTCGCGGGGGCGGCCCACCATGTCGCAGAGCCGGTCGTTGGCGAGGGTGAAGCCGCCCTCGAGGTCGAGCTGGGCGATGCCGGCGATGCTGCGGTCGATGATCGCGCTGAGGCGCTCCTCGCGGTCGCGCAGCGTTCGCTCTCCCTCCGCGCGCTGGAAGCCGGCGGTGAGGAGCGCGTCGGCCATGGAGTGGATCTCCTTCACCGGCGAGGGCGGATGGGTGGTCATCCGCCCCGAGCACAGGGCGTAGGCGGAGGCGGACAGCGCTTGCAGCGGACGCGTGATGCGCCGCCCCAGGATGGTGGCGGCTAGCCCGCTCAGGAGCAGGAAGCCCACGCCGCCCATCACCACCGCACCCAGCGAGCGCCAGAAGGGATACTCCACCACCGCGGTGGGAACGGCCACCACCACCGTCCAGCCCGCCGCCCCCGTGCGCGCGTTGGCGAAGTACACGGCGCGCCCCGTCGCGTCGGAGCCCTGGTGCCAGCCGGGCGCCTTCATGTCGCCCCCCGCGGTGACGGCCAGCGCCGAGCGCCGGCCGACCGCCTCGGCGTGTCCCGGATGCTGGGCGAGGATGCTGCCGTGCGCGTCGACCACCGAGGCCGACCATTCATCGGGATGCTTCTGCTCGGCAAGAATGTCCCGGAGCGAGCCCGGGGTGACGCTGGCGCTCAGGACGTAGAGGAGGGACACGTCGCGGAATACCGGCAACCGCACCATGTAGCTGCGATCATCGGATCGCGGGCCGGCCATGAGTCCGCTCACCGCGGGGAAGCCGGACGACACCGCCCGCGTGAAGCTCTCGCGCTCCGTCACGGCCTCGGGCGAATCCCCATAGGGAACGAGCGTGTTGAGGACGCGGCGGCCGTCGGGCTCGGCGAGCGTCACCGCCAGCCAGCCGCGCTGGGTCTCGAGGCGCCGGCGGGCATCCGCATAGAAGAGCGAGAAGTCGCGGCGCTCGAGATTGCGCGAGGTGGCGAGGATCTTGAGGGTGCCGACGGTGTTGTTGAGCTCACGATCCACGGCGGCGGCGAGCCCACGCGCGGTGTCATGCAGCTCGCGCTCGACGGCGCCCCGGCGCTCGTCCGAGATGCTCAGCGCCAGCCAGCCGCTGAAGACCACGACGGGAAGGACGGCGGCGATCACCAGGATGAAGAGGTGGGCCCGGACGGAGAACCGCTTCACAGGCGCGACGTCTTCACTTGGACGGGCGAGGCGCCTTCTTCTCGTCTCCGGGGGCGTTGTCGTCGATCCATTCCCGAGCCACCCGCACGCCCGTCGCCAGGGCGGCCGATTCGCTGGGGAACTCCGTGCCGTCCAGGTCGAGCGGGGTGGTGCTCACGCCGGTGGCGGTCTCATGCTGCACGGTCGCCACCGCCGCCCAGGCGCCGTCCGGACGCTGCTCGGTGGTGACCTCGATCTCGTACCCGGGAACGCCGGACGGCACGACGTGTCGCTGAATCATTCGTGAACCCTCCTGGGCTGGACACGCGAGCTGGGCCCTGCTTGGTCCGCCTCTGTATAAAGGAACCAATACTTTGCAAGCGGTGTGCCGCGAAGGTGCCCAGAAAGACGGCTGAAATGGTGCCTGGTTCTGCCGATTCGCGGGCCGGGTGCCTGACCCAGCCCCATTTTTTCCCAGGGCAGGGAATGCCTACCGTGTAGTTTCGGGGCCGCGCGCGTTGGTCCGACCCTGGCCCGACCCTTGCTCTCCGGACTGCCCGTGCACGTCGCGCCCAGCTCGGGCCTGGCCTAGCCCAGGTTACTTCGAGGAGTCATCCACGGAGGCCCGCCCCGCCGAACGGCCGGGCGGGCGACTATCTACAGCCGGCTCGGGCTGGCGCGACGGGCTCGTCAGGGCAGAGCCTGATGCAAGGTCCAGTAGCGCGCCCAGGGATCGGCGCGCAGGGCCCCGAGGCGCCGTGGCACGGTCTTCACCGTGTAGTGATCGGAGGGCAGGTCCGGCGCCAGCTCTTCCCAGGCGAGCGGGACCGAGACGGGGGCCTCCATCGTCGCGCGCGTGGAGAATGCCGACACCGAGCTGGCGCCGCGCGTGTTCCGCAGGTAGTCGATGAAGATACGGCCCTTGCGCGCGGCCTTCGCCATGGTGGCGGTGAAGCGGTCGGGCTCGCTCCGGGCGATCGCGGTCGCCACCGCCCGGGTGAACTCGGTCACCTTCTCCCAGGACGAGGGCGCCAGCGGGACCACCACGTGGAGGCCCTTGCCCCCCGTGGTCTTCACGAAGCTCTCGAGCTTCACATCCCGCAGCGTGCGCCGGACCAGGCGCGCGGCGTCGAGCATCTGGGGCCAGCGCACTTCCGGGCCGGGATCCAGGTCGAACACCGCGCGATCGGGCCGCTCGAGCTGCCGGGCCACCGCGTTCCAGGTGTGTATCTCGAGCACGCCCATCTGCACCAGCTCGATCAGCGCGGGCAGCGAGTCGGCGATGAGGAAGTCGCCGCCGCCGGCCTCCATGGTGATGCGCACACGCCGGAGAGCGGTGCCCGTGCCGGGGCGGGCATGGCGCTGGAAGAAGCACTTCGCGCCCACCCCTTCCGGGCAGCGCAGCAGCGTGGTGGGCCGGTCGGCGAGATGGGGCAGGATCCAGTCGGCCACCGCCTCGTAGTAACGGGCGAGATCGCGCTTGGTCAGGCCGATCTCGGGATAGAGCACGCGGTCGGGGTGGGTGAGCTTCACGCCCGCGATGGTATCGGCCGCGCCGGAGGCGGCCGGAGGACGAGCGGCGGTGGTGCGGTGGCGCGCTCGCGAACGACCGCGCGGGCGGGCTTGTCCTCTCGTAAACCCTGGAACGAGGGATGGCGCATACGCCCATCGCCCGTCCACTCGGTGAAGGCGACTTCGCCGACGAGCTGGGGCTCCACCCAGTGGACTCGTTGAAAACGGGGCGCCGCGCCGAAGGGGCTGTCGCGCCGTCGGAGGCGCCGGAGGCGGGGGGCGAGCACGCGGAGGTCCGCGTCCGAGAAGCCCGTGCCGACCTTCCCCGCGTAGCGGAGCTGTGCGCCATCGCGCACCCCGACCAGGAGGGCGCCGAGCCCCACGCGCGCGCCGTCCGGCTCCGTGTAGCCGCCGATCACCACTTCCTGTCGCTTGAGACACTTGGTCTTGAGCCAGGTCATGCCGCGGCCGGAGGTGTACGGGGCGTCCCGCCGCTTGGACACCGCGCCCTCGAGGCCGAGCCCGCAGGCGCGGCGAAGGAACGCATCGCCGCCGCCCGTCACGTGTGCGGAGTAGCGCACGGGTCCGTCGGTCGCCTTCGCCTTCGAGAGGAGCGCCTCCAGGGCGGCCTTCCGGCTCTCGAGCGGCGCCCCGCGGAGATCGCGTCCGTCCAGATACAAGAGGTCGAAGGCCATGTAGACGAGCGTGCCGGCGTCTTGGCCTTCGCCCAGCCGTTGCTGCAGCGCTTGAAAGCTCGTGGTGCCGTCGGGCTTGAGCACCGCCACCTCGCCGTCCAGCAGGGCGGTGCGCGCGGGCAGGCGCGCAGCGGCGGTGGCGATGCCGGAGAAGCGGGCCGTCCAGTCCTTGTCGTTGCGGCTCAGCAGCCGGACGCCCCCCTGGTCGAGCCGGCAGAGAATACGATAGCCGTCGAACTTGATCTCGTGCAGCCACGCGTCACCCTCGGGCGCCTGGTCCACCAGCGTGGCGAGCTGCGGGGGCACGAAGCGCGGGAGCGCCGCGGACCGCGCGCCCGGGACCACACGAGGTGAGGGGGCCGCGACGCCGCGGGTCCGAGCGACGCGCTTGCGCCCTTCGCGTCGGGCCGGGCCGTTCTCGGAGGGCGCCGCGGCGGACGCGGCGGCGTCCTCACGCTCCTTGATCAGGAGCCAGGGCTCGCCTCGGCCCTCCTTGTCGCGCATGCGCACGAGCACCCAGCCGCCCCGCAGGCGCCGGCCATGGAGGACGAACTTGAGATTGCCTTTGCGATATCCCTCGCGCGGGTCGCCCACCGGCGTCCAGGTGCCGCGATCCCAGATCTCGACCTTGCCGGCGCCGTACTCGCCGGCCGGGATCGTCCCCTTGAAGGTGGCGTACTCGAGGGGATGATCCTCGACGTGCATGGCGAGCCGCCTCACCTTGGGATCGAGGCTCGGGCCTTTCGGCACCGCCCAGCTCTTGAGCACGCCGTCCATCTCGAGACGGAAGTCGTAGTGAAGGCGGGAGGCGGCGTGCTTCTGAACGACGAAGATGGGGCCTCGCGCCTTTTTCTTGGACCCCTTGACCTTCTTGGGGTCCCCTCGCGGGGCCCGTTGCCCGCGGCTCCGGCGTGGCCGCGAAGTCGCGCTTCCGATCGTACTCGGCGAGGCGAGAGCGGCGGCGCGCGGGCGCCTCAGACCGCGACGGCACCGGGATTGCCCATCGGCTCCTCAGGTACCGCCGCTCCGCTCGGGTAGATGTCGTCGGAGCCGTAGCGGAGTCGAGCGGGCACCGCGGCATCGTCCACCGCGCTGGCTCCGAATTCTTCGGGATGCTGATGCCTGAAGCAGGCCCGGATCATCTCGATGGCCGAGCGCGGTACTGGGGCAAAGCGGCCGGGTAAAATCTCACCGGCCGAAGTCACTTCCCTCTGATGGACCAGGTCCAGACGTAGAGACAATGTCGCCATAACACGCCGTGAAGCAAGAGCGATGCCAGAGCCCGATCGTTCACCAAGTTTCGCGGCACGTCTCTTGCTGCGGCTCTCATCATGGACGCGCATACCGGGGGAGAGGAAACCCAGCATCTTCGAGCGGAGCTGAAGCGCGAGCGGGCGGCCCGGGTTGCGGCCGAAGCAGCCAACCGGTCCAACGACGAGATGCTCAACGCGATCTCGCACAAGCTCCGCAATCCTCTCAATACCATCATGCTCTGGAGCCAGGTACTGCGAGAGCAGCCCGGGGATCCCGCGCTCGTGACGCGGGCCCTGGATGGGCTGGAGCACGCGGCGCGTCTGCAGATCCGCATGATCGACACGCTCCTCGACATGTCCCGTATCGCACTGGGCCGGTTGCGGCTGGAAGTTCAGGACGTCCCGCTCCGGCCCATCGTCGAGAGCGCGGTGGAGGCGTCGCGGCCGCTCGCGGCCGCCAAGGCCATCACGCTGGACACGAATCTCGCCGCCGGCCTGATCGCGGTGTCGGGGGACGCGACTCGTCTGGGTCAGGTGATCTGGCACCTGCTCTCGAATGCGATCCAGCACACGCCGCGCGGGAGCACCGTACGGATCGGGCTCACCCGGACCCAGAGCCTGGCGCGAGTCACGGTGCGTGATTCCGGGGCCGGAATCGAGTCGTCGCGGATTCCCACGATCTTCGATCTCCACCAGACCAGCAGCGGCGGGACCTCGACCGACGACGCGCCCGGCCTGGGCCTTTCGCTGACGCGCCACATCGTGGAGCTGCACGGCGGCACGGTCCACGCCGAGAGTCCCGGCCACGGCGAGGGCGCCACGTTCTCCTTCGAGCTGCCGTTGCTCGGATCGAGCACGCCGGCGGTGGTCGACCACTCCGGCGAGCCGGGTGGCAACGGCGTCGGGACACCCATCCCGGTGTCCCTGGGCGGCTTGCGCATCCTGATCGTCGAGGATGAGCCCAGCGCGCGCGACAGCATGCGCATCATCCTCCAGCGCTGCGGCGCCGAGGTGGCGGCGGTGGGCTCGGCTCGTCAAGCGCTGGAGACGCTCGCCGAAGGCCGCTTCGACGTCCTGGTGAGCGACATCGCGATGCCCGGCGGGGACGGCTACGAGTTGCTGCGCCGTGTGCGGGCGCTGGCGCCCGAGGATGGTGGGCAGATCCCCGCCGTCGCCGTCACCGCGCAGGGCCCGGAGTCGCGGTCCCGCGCCCTCGCGGAGGGCTTCCAGCTCTACCTGAACAAGCCGGTCGACGCCGCCCACCTGGTTCGCCTCGTCACCGCGCTGGGCGGGCGCGCCCGCGGGGCCTAGCCATGCCGCGATCGGGCCGGCTCCGGATGCCGGGACTGCGGCTTCCGAAAGGCCGCTGGCCCTACTGGGCTCTCGGTACCCTCGCGGTGGTGGCGCTGCTTGCCTATTCGGCGGCCTTTCTCATGGATGAGCCCCTGCGCCGCTCGATGGAGGGCCGGCTCAACGAGCGGCTGAAGGGCTATACCGCGCACGTCGGCAAGCTGGACTTCCACCCCTTCGGGTTCTCGCTGGACCTCGAGGACCTCGTGCTGACGCAGGACGCGCACCCGGATCCGCCGGTGGCCCGCATCCGGCGGCTCTCCGCCAGCGTGGAGTGGCGCGCGCTACTGTCCGGGAAACTGGTGGGCGACGTGGAGATCGTGGAGCCGAAGGTGAACCTGAACCTCGCCCAGGCGCGGGCGGAGGCCAAGGATCCGACGCCGGTGGAGAAGCGGGGCTGGCAGGAGGCGCTGGAGGCCATCTACCCGCTCAAGATCAACACCTTCGTGATCCGCCGCGGCGAGCTCGTGTACACCGATGAGGAGGGGCCTTTCGCCCCGCTGACGCTTCGGGAGCTCGAGCTCGAAGCCAGCAATATCCGCAACGTGCGCTCGAAGGAGCGGACCTATCCCTCCGCGGTCCACCTCACCGCGAGCGTCTTCGAGCGGGGCAAGCTCAAGGTGGACGGGAACGCCGACTTCATGGCGATGCCGCACGCGGCGATCCTCGCCGACGTGCGCATGGAGGGCATCGAGCTCGACTACTTCCGCCCGCTCACCCGGCACTACGACGTCGTGGTCAAGGGCGGCGTGCTCTCTGCCGACGGTCGGGTGGAGTACGCGCCCACCGTGAAAACGGTGGAGCTGCGCGACGCCCGGGTCGACGGAGTCGCCGTGGAGTACATGCACAAGGGCGCCAAGGGGGTCAAAGGCGTGAGCAAGGTGGCCGAGAAGGCGGGCACGGCAGCGGCGGAGGCGGCCACCGAGAAGCCGGGCCTGATCATCCGCGCCGCCAACCTCGAGGTCACGCGCAGCACCTTCGCGTTCGTGAACGCCGCCGCCAAGCCCCCCTACCGTCTCTACCTCTCCGACACCAAAGTGAAGATCAAGAACTTCAGCAACCAGCGCGCGGAAGGGCCGGGAGATGTGGAGCTGGCGGCGAAGTTCATGGGCACCGGCCCCACCGCGATGCAGGTTCGCTTCCGGCCCGGCACGCCGCGGCCCGACATGGACATCAAGATCCAAATCACCGACACCCAGATGCAGCGCATGAACGACCTGTTCCGCGCCCACGGCGGCTTCGACGTGAAGGACGGGCACTTTTCCTTCTTTTCCGAGATCAAGGTCAACAAGGGCCAGGTAGACGGCTATGTGAAGCCGCTGTTCAAGGACCTGGACGTGTATGATCCGAGCCAGGATCGAAACAAGAGCGTCTTCAAGCGCGCCTATGAGGCGATAGTGGGCGCCATCGCCGAGCTGCTGGAGAACAGGTCCCGCGACGAGGTGGCCACCAAGACCCCCGTGAAGGGACGCATCGATAATCCCAATGTCGGGACGATGGAGGCCATTGTCCGTCTCGTACAGAACGCGTTCGCCGAGGCCATTATGCCGGGCTTCGAGCGGGAGCTTCGCCGGAAGTCGTCCTCGGGCTGAGTTCGCCGGAAGCCGTTTCCCATGGCGCACATTCTTCTCGTGGAAGATGACGTGGACAGCCGCGACGCGCTCCGGTTCCTGCTGGAGCACTCGGGCCATCGCGTCAGTGTGGCCGGCGGCGGGCGGGAAGCCATCGCCCTGGCCGCCTCGCTGGAGCCGGACTGGGCGGTCATCGACATCGGCTTGCCCGACATCGACGGCTATGAGGCGGCGCGCGGCGTCCGGCAGAGCGCGCCATCGATCCGGCTGGTGGCGCTGACGGGCTATGGGCGCCCGGAAGACCGCGCGCGCGCGTTTGCCGCCGGCTTCGATGCCCATGTGATGAAGCCGGTGGATCCCGACCGACTCGCGGAGATCCTCACGTCGCGCTGACGCCACCTTCGGGTGGCATTCGCGCGCGCGGTATGCTGGCGGGTCTCTTGCAATCTCTCGCCCGTGGGGCGGGCGCCTCCACATTCCATGCCCAAGGAGACACTGACATGGCCAGTCCATCCGCGATGGTGACGGGACTGTTCTGGGATCGAGAGGCGGCGGAGCGCGCGTATCAGGCGCTGCGTAGCCGCGGCTATAGTGATGCCGATATCAACGTGATGATGTCCGCGGCCACGCGTGAGCGCTTGTTCGGCGACGAGACGCCGCCCGGGACCGCGCGGGGGAGCAAGGCACTGGAAGGCGCGGGGGTGGGCGCCGGCGTGGGCGCGGTCACCGGCGGCGTGATCGCGGCGCTCGCGGCGGCGGCGACGGTGGTCGTGCCCGGCGTGGGGCTCGTCCTCGCCGGGCCGCTCGCGGCCGCGCTCGCCGGAGCCGGCGCGGGCAGCCTGACCGGCGGGGTGATCGGTGCGCTCATCGGCGCCGGCATACCCGAGGATCACGCGAAGGTCTACCAGCATGCCCTCGAGAACGGCGGCATCGTGATGGGAGTGGGCCCGCGCACCGACGAGGACGCGCGGTATTTCGAGTCGGAATGGCGGCGGGACCGCGACCCGGCCGAGAGTCGACCGGCCAGGCGGTAACCGCTCCCCGTGCGGGTCGGAACGGCCGGGCCGTCCGAACCCGCACGGGGCGGGCGGCTAGGTCGCCGAGCGCAGCGTGGTGTTGCGGGGAGAAGGACGTACCGCCTCCTGCCCCGCGTGAATGGTCTGGCCGATCGTCTGCGACGCGCTCTCCACCAGTGTCTCGGCCTCCTTCAGCTTGTTGGCCGCCTTCGCGCGAAGGTCGCGTGTGCCGACCTCGACCAGCCGATTGATCTCATTACCCCACAGCCAGTAGGCGACTCCTCCTGCAACCGCGCCAACGACAAATGCCTTGATCATGGTGTTCTCCTCCTGTCTACACGGAGGGAGCAAGGGTAATGCCAGGGCGAGGCTTACCCGATAGAAACTACCGGCCGCCACACGTCCCGAAGGCAGAGGGCTGATCATCCGGAACCAAAAGCGCTTTAGATTCCCTCATTCGGAGGGCGGAACTCGGTCGGCACGCGCGTTGCAGAACACGTGAGGCGGAAGGTGGCCGCAGTGGCGGTCGCCGGGGAGGACACATGAGTACCATCCTGATCGTCGTGCTGGTTCTTCTCTTGGTGGGAGCGATCCCGGCGTGGCCTCACAGCCGGCAATGGGGTTACTTCCCCAGCGGCCTTCTGGGAATCGTCCTGCTGGTGCTCTTGATCCTCGCGCTGACAGGGCGAGTGTGATGGCCGCCGCGACAACGTCCGCTAACCGAGTCCATCGAGTCAACCGAGTCAAAGGAGGATGGCTAATGCACCGTGCTACCAAGCTGAGCGCAACCGTGATGATGGGGTTGGCGCTGGCGGCCGCACCCGCGTGGGTGAATGCCGCCGACGAGAAGAAGTCGACCACCGAGGCCGTGAAGACCAACGTGAGCGACTCCTGGATCACCTCGAAGGCCAAGATCGCGCTCTTCGCCGATAGCCGCGTTCCCGGCACCTCCGTGAACGTGGAGACCCAGAAGGGCACCCTTTATCTTCGCGGCAAGGTTGACACCGACGCCGCCAAGCAGGCCGCCGAAGAGGTCGCCAAGGGCGTCGATGGCGTGAAGAGCGTCAAGAACGAGCTGCAGGTCGTCCCCGCCGGCGACAAGAAGATGGTCGAGGCGAAGGACGAAGACCTGACCAAGCAGGTGAAGACCCGCCTCCAGAACGACGCCCGCCTCAAGAAGGTGGACGTGCGGGTGGACAATGGCGTGGTGACTCTGCAGGGCAAGGTGGCCAACATCGACGATAGCGCGCGCGCCTCGCAGCTGGCCCGCTCGGTGCCCGGCGTCCGCGCGGTGAAGAACGACATGACCTTCGACAGCGCGATGGACGATTCCAGCACCATGAAGGACCGTATGAGCCGGACGAAGGAGACGATGAAGGACAAGATGAGCACGATGACGGACGGCTCCGACAAGGTGACGGGCTCGCAGACCCACGTGGCGGCGGCCCAGCAGGCGCTCCAGAAGGAGGGCTTGAACCCGGGCCCGATCGACGGCTACATGGGGCCGCGCACGACCGCGGCGGTGCGTGAGTTCCAGCAGAAGCAGCAGCTCCAGGTGACCGGCCAGCTCGACCCCGAGACGCTGGGTCGGCTGGGCGTAGGCATCGGCGGCGCCACCCGGAAGCCGCAGTCCCCGTAAGGGCGACCCGGCAACAGGGTGGATCGGCGGGCCGGGGAGGCGACTCCCCGGCCCGTTTTCTTTTGCGAATTTTCTCTATGGGCGAGGAGGGAATGAGGTGGACGACGGGGGCTGGCTGATACTGGCGCTGGTCGCGGGCGGACTCACGGCCTTCTTCTGGCTATGGCGCGAGCGCTGGCTACGCCGCCGGCGGCGCGACGGGGAACGCTAGGTGGCGGTCGATCGGGTGGAGCGGACAGGAGCGACCGGCCGCCGGCGTAGCGAAGGGGTAGACAGGGGCCCGAATCGCCACGTCCGATGCTTCAGGACGGAGATCAGCAGGCCGAGCGCGAGGAGGATGAATAAGGCGCCAATGGTTCCCACGAGAAGAGGAGTCAAGTACGGCATCACCGAGAACCCGACGGGGAAGACGCTACCCACGACACCGAGTGCCATCAAGCCGATCGCAGTTCTCAATGTAGGAATTCCTCCAGTGGTCCCCTACGCAATACAGGTGCCAGTCCTGGGACCTGGACGAAAGTGCTATCCTATCGACACGATGTCTTGCCGGATCGGGGTGGCAGGCATCCGCCTGGAGTCACGAACAGGTAAATTTTTCCGGATAGATCTTTCCATTCGGACCGACTGCTCGGAATGAGCCTCTTCGTGTCGGGACCGATCCGGGCCGACCTGCTCAGTGCAGAGCGCCTCGAGCTGAAGGCCGAGTCCATCGCCCGGGACCGAGTGGTCGAGGGCAAGGTCGTCGATGCCTCCCTGCTTGGCCGCGTGCGGGACAACGGCCGGGTCTTGCTCCGGTGTTACCGGGCGCTCGCCGCGGTCATCGAGGAAGAGCGAGCCACCACCCCCGCCGCGGAATGGCTGGTCGACAACTTCCACATCGTCGAAGACGTCCTCAACGAGATCCGCACCGCCCTGCCGCCCGGCTTCTACCGCCAGCTTCCCCGGCTCGGCGAGGGCCCGTTCACCGGCTCACCGCGCGTGGTCGGGCTTGCCTCGACCTTCGTGGCGCACACGGACAGCCGCTTCGATCCCCTCGCGCTCCAGCGCTTCGTCTTGGCCTTCCAGCGCGTGCAGCCGCTCCAGATCAGCGAGCTGTGGGCGGTACCCATCGCCCTCCGCTTGACCTTGGTGGAGAACCTGCGCCGGCTCGCCGAGGAGATCGTCGAGGGCCGCGCGGATCGGCTCGCCGCGGATCGGCTCGCCGACATCCTGCTCGGACAGGGCGAAGGCCCTCCGGATCCCCTCGCGTTCCGGAGCCTGGGCGATCAGGTGCCGAGCACGCCCTTCGCCGTGCAGCTCGCCCAGCGCCTGCGCGATCAGGATCCCGACGCCACCCCCGCCGCCCACTGGCTGGAGGAGCGGCTGGCCACCGTCGGAACCTCGTCGCAGGAGCTGGTGCGCGCCGAGCATCAGCGCCAGGGGGCGGCCAACGTCAGCGTCCGCAACGTGATCACGAGCCTCCGCGTCATGGGGACGTTCGACTGGCACGAGTTCTTCGAGAGCGTGAGTCTCGTGGACCGGGTGCTGCGCGAGGAGAGCGCGTTCGGCGCGATGGACTTCGCCACCCGCGACCGGTACCGGCATGGCATCGAGGATCTCGCCCGCGGATCGGGCCGCACGGAGATGGACGTCGCCCGCCAGGCTCTCGCGCTGGCGGGGGGAAGGGAAGACCCGGGCCACTACCTCATCTCGAAGGGCCGGCCCCGACTCGAGGAATCGCTCGACTATCGCACGTCGGTGCGGCAGCGCCTCGTCCGCGCCTACATGGCGTCCGCGACGTGGAGCTACCTCGGCTCGACCTTCATCGTCACCGCGTTCCTGCTGTGGTCGCCGCTCTTCTTCACCCATCATCTCGGGGTGAGCACGGCGCTGCTCGTGGTGCTCGGCGCCCTCGCGATATTTCCCGCCTCCGACGCCGCCACCGCGCTGATCAACCGCGCGATGATGGAGCTGCTGCCCCCGCGCCCGCTGCCGCGGCTGGAGCTCGCCCGGGGCGTGCCGCCCGAGCTCAAGGCCCTGGTGGTTGTCCCCACGCTCCTGACGGACGAGGCGCAGATCGCCGAGCAGATCAGCCGCCTCGGGGTCCACTATCTCGCCAACTCCGACGGCGCGCTGCGGTTCGCCCTCCTCTCGGACTGGACCGACGCGCCCGGCGAGCACGCTCCCAGAGACGACGCGCTGCTCGCGGCGGCACGGGCGGGCATCGACGCGCTCAACCGCCAGTACGGGGCCGCCGCCGGGGGGGAGCCCCGCTTCTACCTCTTCCATCGCCGCCGCGTGTGGAGCGCGGGCGAGGGGACCTGGATGGGCTGGGAGCGCAAGCGGGGCAAGCTGCACGAGCTCAATCGGCTGCTGCGGGGCGCCGCCGACACCACCTTCCTCACCGCACCGGCGCCCTCCTCCGTGCCCGAGGACATCCGCTACGTGATCACGCTCGATGCCGACACCCACCTGCCTCGCGGCGCGGCGGCGCGCCTGGTGGGAACGCTCGCCCACCCGCTCAACCGGGCGCGGCTCGACCCGCGCGAGCGTCGAGTGGTCGAGGGCTACGGGATCCTGCAGCCCCGCATCGCCCCCACGCTGCCCACCGACCGCGAGGGCTCGATCTACCAGCGGATCTCGTCCGGTCCGGCGGGCATCGACCCCTACGCCTCCGCGGTGTCGGACGTCTATCAGGACCTCTTCGGGGAGGGCTCGTATACCGGCAAGGGCATCTACGACGTCGATGCTTTCGAGAGCGCGCTCGCCGGGCGGGTGCCGGAGGGCGCGCTCCTGAGCCACGACCTGTTCGAGGGGCTATTCGCGCGGGCCGGGCTGGTCAGCGACATCGAGCTCTTCGAGGAGTTTCCGGCGCGCTACGAGGTCGCGGCGGCGCGGCAGCATCGCTGGGCGCGAGGTGACTGGCAGCTTCTCCCCTGGATCCTGCGCGGAGCGGCGGGCCGGGGCGCGGCGCGCGGGAGCATCACTCCGATCGGCCGGTGGAAGATGTTCGACAACCTGCGGCGCACGCTCTCCGCGCCCGCCGCCTACCTCACCTTGCTCGTGGGCTGGACCTTGCCCGACGGGGTCGCGCTGATCTGGACCAAGTTCGTCCTGCTCGCCATCGCCATTCCGGCATTCATCCCGGTGTCGACGGAGATCCTGCCCCAGCGGCCCGGCATATCCAAGCGCGCCTACCTGCGGAGCGTGGCCGGGAGCCTCCTCCTGGCGATCGCCCAGGTCACCCTGTCGCTTGTCCTCCTCGCCCACCAGGCCTGGCTGATGGCCGACGCGGTGGTCCGGACCCTGGCGCGCCTCCTCTTCACGCGGCGTCGGCTCCTCGAGTGGGTCTCCGCCGCCCAGGTCAAGTCGAGCTCGACCCTCGAGCTGCGCAGCGTGTACGCACGCATGGCCGGGGCGCCCGTCCTCGCGCTGATCGCGGGCGTGGTGGCGATGTTGGCCCCGGGCGCGCACTGGATTCTCGCCGTCCCGCTCGTCACCTTCTGGCTGCTCTCGCCCGCCGTCGCCCGCTGGATCAGCCTGCCCCCCCGCGCCCGGCCGGCCGAGCAGCTGTCCCCCGGCGAGCGCGAGACCCTGCGCGCCACCGCGCGGCGAAGCTGGCGCTTCTTCGAGACGTTCGTGACCGCGGCGGAGAACGCGGTGCCGCCGGACAATTTCCAGGAAGACCCGCGCCCCGTGGTCGCCCGGCGGACCTCCCCCACGAATATCGGCCTCTACCTGCTCTCCACGGTGTCCGCCCGTGACTTCGGCTGGCTCGGCACCCTCGACATGGCGGACCGGCTGGAGGCCACCCTCGGCACGCTGGACCGGCTCGAGCGCTTCCGGGGGCATTACTACAACTGGTACGACACCGGCGACCTCCGTCCGCTCGAGCCCCGCTATGTCTCCACCGTCGACAGCGGGAACCTCGCCGGCCATCTCTGCGTGCTCGCGGTGGCGGCGCGGGAGCGGACCGAGCGGCCCTTCGTGGAGGTGGAGGCGGCGGGGGGCATCGTGGACGCGCTGCGGCTCGTTGCCGAGGCCGCCCCCCTCACGCCGGGCGGAGCGGCGGAGCCCCTGCGGGCCGCGGTGGAGCGACTCATCGAGCGCCTCGCCACGCCGCCGGTGGCGGCCGGGGAGTGGGAGGTCCGCCTGCGCGCCCTCGCGTCGGACGCCGACGGCCTCACCGCGCTGGCGGAGGGGCTGGAAGGGGAGTCCCGGGGGCCGGCGCTGGCCTGGGTGAAGACGGTTCAGGCGACGATCACCGCCCATCGCCGCGACCTCGAGGCGCTGGCGCCCTGGGCCGAGCCGCTCGAGGCGCTTGCCGCCAGCGTGCCGGACGGGATGCTCGCCGGCCGGGAGGCGGTGGCGCGCGTGCGGAGCACGATCCCCGCGCTCCGCGACATGCCGGCCTGCGCCGAGGCGGCCGCGCAGGAGCTGGTCGAGCTCCTGGCCGCGGGCCGGGGCCAGGGCGTCGGGCTGGACGCCGGACGCGTCGGCAAGGTCATCGAGGCCATCGAGCGGTCGGGGCTGGCCGCCGCCGCGCTGGTCCGCCGCCTGGAGGAGATCTCCCGCGCCGCGCGGGAGCTCTTCGAGGCGATGCACTTCGGGTTCCTCTACGACGAGAGCCGCCACCTGTTCACCATCGGCTATCGGGTCTCGGATGGCTCGCTCGACGGCGGGCGCTACGACCTCCTGGCCTCCGAGGCGCGCCTCACCAGCTTCATCGCCGTCGCCCGCGGCGACGTCCCCGCCTCCCACTGGTTCCGGCTCGGGCGGCCCATGACGCCGGTGGAGCTGGGTACCGCGCTGCTGTCGTGGTCCGGCTCGATGTTCGAGTACCTCATGCCCGGTCTGGTCATGCGGACGCCCGCCGGGAGCCTGCTCGACCAGACGAGCCGCCTGGTGGTGCAGCGGCAGAAGGCGTATGCCCTGGCCCACGCGGTCCCGTGGGGCATCTCGGAGTCCGCCTACAACGTGCGGGACCTCGACCTGACCTATCAGTACTCGAGCTTCGGCGTGCCCGGCCTCGGCCTCGAGCGGGGGCTCGGCGAGGATCTCGTCATCGCGCCCTACGCGACGGCCTTGGCGGCGATGGTCGACCCGCCCGCCGCCGCGCGGAACTTCACCGAGCTGGCGCGCGTGGGGGGGCTGGGGGCGTATGGGTTCTACGAGGCGCTGGACTACACGCGCTCGCGCGTGCCCGAGGGCACCCGCGTGGCGGTGATCCGCGCCTACATGGCCCATCACCAGGGCATGACGGTGGTCGCGCTCGCCAACGTCCTCCTGGACGGGCGCATGCGTGAGCGCTTCCACGCCGAGCCCATCGTCCAGGCCACCGAGCTTCTGCTCCAGGAGCGTCCGCCCCACGACGTCCCCGTCATGCGGCCCCGCAGCGAGGAGGTGAGCGCGCCGGGCCACCTCCGCGAGTCGGTGGCGCCCGTCGCGCGCCGCTTCACCTCGGCCTCCGATCCGCTGCCCCGCACCCATCTCCTGTCCAATGGGCGATACGTGGTGATGCTGACCGCCGCGGGCGGGGGCTATAGTCACTGCGGCCCGCTCGCCGTCACGCGCTGGCGGGAAGACGTGACTCGCGACGCCTGGGGCAGCTTCGTGTTTCTTCGTGACGTCCTCACCGGGCAGGTCTGGTCGACGGGCTATCAGCCGAGCGGCGTGGAGCCCCAGGCCTACGCGGCGACCTTCCTCGAGGACCGCGCGGAGATCCAGCGGCGGGACGGCAATCTCTTCACGACCCTCGAGGTGCTGGTGTCGCCCGAGGACGACGCCGAGATCCGCCGGGTGTCGCTCACCAATGTCGGGAAGCGACGTCCGGGAGATCGAGCTGACGTCCTACGCCGAGCTGGTGCTGGCGCCCCCGCGGGCGGACCTGGCGCATCCCGCCTTCTCCAACCTGTTCGTGCACACCGAGGCCGTCGCCGAGCTGGACACGCTCCTGGCCACGCGCCTGAGCCGCGTCCCCGAGGAGCCGCGCGTCTGGGCCGCCCACGTGGTGACGGTGGAGGGCGCGACCGCGGGAGGCTCCCAGCACGAGACGGACCGCGCCCGCTTCCTCGGCCGGGGGCGCGGCATCCGGACGCCGATGTCGATGATCGAGGGCCGGCCGCTCTCGAACACCACCGGCGCGGTGCTCGACCCCATCTTCAGCCTCCGCCGGCGCGTGCGGCTGGCGCCGGGCGCGAGCGCGCGCATCGTGTTCACGACCCTGCTCGCCCCCTCGCGGGCGGCGGCGCTGGCCCTGGCCGACAAGTACCGCGACCCCGCGACGTTCGAGCGCACGGCCACGCTGGCGTGGACGCAGGCGCAGGTCCAGCTCCATCACCTCGGCATCGCGCCCGACGAGGCCCACCTCTTCCAGCACGTGGCCAATCGCATCCTGTACTCCGATCCGCGTCTGCGGGCCCCGGCGCGCACGCTGGCACGGAACTCGGTCGGTCCCTCCGCGCTCTGGGCGCATCGGATCTCCGGCGACCTGCCCATCGTCCTGGTCCGGATCGACGAGGTGGAGGACCGCGGCATCGTGCGGCAGATCCTGCGCGCCCACGAATACTGGCGCATGAAGGGGCTGGCGGTGGATCTCGTCATCCTCAACGAGAAGCCGCCGTCGTATCTCCAGGATCTCCAGGGCACGCTCGAGGGCCTGGTGCGGGCAGGGAGGCCCACGCTCACCGCGACCCCCGAGGGCGGCGTGTACGTCCTCCGGACCGACCTCCTCTCCCCGGTGGAGCGTGACTGCCTCCAGGCGGCGGCCCGCGTGGTGCTGCTGAGCCGCCAGGGCACCCTCGCCGAGCAGGTCGCGCGCGCCGACCATGTCCCGCCCGCCGAGCGCGTGACGTCCGCGCGGCGTCGCGAGGCGCTGCCGGACGCCCGGCGCGACCCTGCTCCCGAGACGATCGTCCCGCGGCCCGATCTGGAGTTCGGCAACGCGCTGGGCGGCTTCGTGGAGGACGGGCGCGAGTACATGACCGTGCTCGGCGAGGGGCAGTGGACGCCGGCCCCGTGGATCAACGTGGTGGCCAACGCGCGTCTCGGCTTCCAGGTGTCGGAATCCGGCGCGGGGTATGTCTGGGCGGAGAACAGCCGGGAGAACCAGATCACCCCCTGGTCGAACGATCCCGTGTCCGACCCGCCGGGCGAGATCCTCTACGTGCGGGACGAGGAGTCGGGCCAGCTCTGGGGTCCGACGCTCCTGCCCATCCGCGAGGACGCCTGGCCCTATGTGTGCCATCACGGGCAGGGCTATAGTCGCTTCGCGCACACCTCGCATGGGATCGCGCTCGAGCTCACCCAGTTCGTCCCGCTCGACGACCCGGTGAAGATCTCGCGCCTCCGCATCGAGAACCGCTCCAAGCGCGCGCGCCGGCTGAGCGTCACCGCCTACGTGGAGTGGGTGCTCGGCGCCTCGCGGGGGATGACGGCGCCCCACATCGTGACCGAGGTGGACGAGCGCACCGGAGCGCTCCTGGCGCGCAATGCCTGGACGCAGGACTTCCCCGGGCGCGTCGCGTTCCTCGACCTGCGGGGAGCCCAGACGTCATGGACGGGCGACCGCGCCGAGGTGCTCGGGCGCAACGGGACGCTCGACCATCCGGAGGCGCTCGAGCGCGGCGCGCGCCTGTCCGGCACGGTGGGAGCGGGCCTCGATCCCTGCGGCGCGCTCCAGGTGTCGCTGCTCATCCCGCCGGGCGGCGAGGCCGAGCTGGCGGTGCTGCTCGGCCAGGGGACGTCGGCGGACGAGGCGCGCGCGCTGGTGGAGCGCTACCGCGCTGCGGATCTCGACGCGGTGCTCGATGCGGTGATCGTGCGCTGGGACGACCTGGTCGCCGCGGTGCAGGTGAAGACCCCGGACCGGTCGCTCGACCTCATGCTCAATCGCTGGCTCCTCTACCAGACGCTCTCCTGCCGCATCCTCGGACGCTCGGGCTTCTACCAGGCGGGCGGGGCCTATGGGTTCCGCGACCAGCTCCAGGACGTGATGGCGCTGGCGGTGGCCGCGCCCGACGTCACCCGGGCCCAGATCTGCCGGGCCGCCGCCCACCAGTTCGTCGAGGGCGACGTGCAGCATTGGTGGCATCCCCCGTCCGGCCGCGGGGTGCGCACGCGCATCTCCGACGACCTGCTCTGGCTGCCCTATACGGCGGCGCACTACATGGCGGTGACCGGGGACCGCGGGCTCCTCGACGAGGACATCTCCTTTCTCGAGGGCCCTCCGCTGCCTCCGGGCGAAGCGGAGGCCTACTTCGAGCCCACCGTCTCGCGGCAGCGCGCCTCGTTGTTCGAGCACTGCGCCCGGGCGCTGGACCAGCGCCTCGCGGTGGGGGCGCACGGGCTGCCGCTGATGGGGTCGGGCGACTGGAACGACGGTATGAACCGGGTCGGCCATCAGGGGCGCGGGGAAAGCGTCTGGCTCGGCTGGTTCCTCCACGCCACCCTCACCGAATGGGCGCCCATCGCGGATGCGCGCGGCGAGCGTGCGCGCGGCGAGGCGTGGCGCGCGCACGCCGCCGCGCTGCGCTCCGCGCTCGAGACTGCGGGCTGGGACGGGGACTGGTACCGTCGCGCGTACTTCGACGACGGCACGCCGCTAGGCTCGGCCGAGAACGCCGAATGCCGGATCGACTCCATCGCCCAGTCCTGGGCCGTGCTCTCGGGCGCCGCCGATCCGCGGCGCGCCGCCCGGGCCATGGCCGCGGTGGAGGAGTATCTCGTGCGGCGCGAGCAGGCGCTCGTCCTCCTCTTCACGCCGCCGTTTTCCCGGACCGCGCGCGATCCCGGCTACATCAAGGGCTACCCCCCCGGCGTCCGCGAGAACGGCGGTCAGTACACGCATGCCGCGATCTGGGCCATCATGGCCTGGGCCACGCTCGGGGACGGTGACCGCGCCGGCGAGCTCCTCTCCATCCTCAATCCCATCAACCACACCGCCACGCGCGCCGGCGTCTACCGCTATCGAGGCGAGCCGTACGTGGTGGCGGCCGACGTCTATGCGGAGCCGCCCCATGCGGGGCGGGGGGGCTGGACCTGGTACACGGGCTCGGCGGGCTGGATGTACCGCGCGGGCATCGAGTGGCTGCTGGGCTTCCGGCTACGCGGGGCGGCGCTCTTCATCGACCCCTGTATCCCGCGTGCGTGGAGCGGATTCACGCTGACGTTTCGCTACCACTCCGCGAACTACGTCATCCAGGTGGAGAACCCACACGGCGTCACCCGCGGCGTCGCGCGGGTGGAGCTCGACGGCCTTCCCATCACCCCGGGGCCCGAAGGACTCGGCCTGGTCAGCGACGGGCGCACCCACCGGGTCCGCGTCCTGCTGGGCTAGACCGGGTCGCTCCGCCTTACCGGGTCGCTCTTGCCCGGTGGCGGCCGCGTGACGGCGCCATACTCGTCCCCGCGCGGCGAATACGGGGTGATTTCGGCACCTTGAGCCCCGCCGGTCGTACCACCTCTTCCGGCACGCTCCTTGCCCCTGAGTGGAGCAAGGAAAGGAGGCCGACCCATGTTGAAGAGCATGAAGGAGTGTCTCGGCTACACGATCCTCGCCACCGACGGCGAGATCGGGGAAGTGAGCGACTTCCTTCTCGACGACGAGCTCAAGCTCCGCTACCTCGTCATCGACACCGGGCGCTGGCTGCCCGGCAAGAAGGTGATGCTTTCCACCGCCTGGATCAGCTCGGTGGATCCTCAGAAACAAACGGTGGTCATGAACATCGACAAGAAGCGCATCGAGGAAGGCCCCCTCTACGAGAACGAGCACGTGCTCGACCGCGAGTACGAGACGCGGCTGCACGAACACTATCGGTACCCGCCGTACTGGCTGATCTGAGCGGGAGGACACCATGGGACGTTGTGAGGTTTGCGGGAACGAGTACCGGAAGACGCTGGAGATCAAGTACGAGGGCCGCGTGGCCACCTTCGACTCCTTCGAATGCGCGATTCACGCGATGGCCCCCACCTGCGAGCACTGTGGATGCCGTGTGATCGGGCATGGCGTCGAGGTGGGCGAGCGCATCTTCTGCTGCGCCAACTGCGCCCAGATGGTCGGGATCAGTGAGAAGGCCGTCAATGCCTGAGCGCGGGGCCCGCTTCGGGGGGCACCCGGTCCATCCGGCCCTGGTGAGCCTCCCCATCGGGCTCTGGATCTTCTCCCTGGCCGCCGACGTCGTGCGAGGGCTGGGGGGCGGCCCCGTCTGGCGAGACCTGGCGCTGTACACCCTCGGCGCCGGGATCGTGGGCGCGCTGATCGCCGCCGTGCCGGGCTTCATCGACTACTTGTCGATCACCGACGCTCGGGTGCGTGACATCGCGGTCGCCCACATGGTGACCATGCTCGTCGTGCTCGGCGTCTTCGCGTCCAGCTTCTGGCTCCGCTGGATCGGCACCCTGAGCGCCCTGCCGGTGGCCTTGTCGGTCCTCGGCGTGGCCCTCCTCGGCGTCGGCGCCTGGTTGGGGGGCGAGATGGTCTTTGTCCACGGTCAGGGGATGGCCGCCCATCCCCGCCGGAAAATCGACTCACGTGAAGAGACGGGCCCCCCGCGAAGCCGGGCCGCCTGAGAGGAGACCGCATGCAGGCCGAAATCGCAGCGCAGAACGACCGGGGCCGAGAGGTGAACATCGGGCAGATCGAGCGTGTGGCTTCCGTCGGCCTGGGAGCGGCGCTGGTGGTGGTGGGGCTGGCGCTGCGGTCGCGCCGGGGCCTGGGTCTCGCGCTCACCGGTGCCGGCATGGCCTATCGAGGCCTCGGCGGGCGGTGCCTCGTGTACCGGGCGCTGGGGATCCACGGCGCCAGCGGCAAGCCCACGGCGACCGGCAATCTCGGCGTGAAGGTGGAGCGCTCGGCCCCCATCGACGCGCCCCCGGAGAAGCTCTACGCCTTCTGGCGTGACTTCCGGAACCTGCCCATCGTCATGCCCAATCTCGAGCGCGTGGAGGTGCAGTCGGACACACGCTCCCACTGGGTGGTGAAGGGGCCCCCTCGGCACCGCGTTCGAGTGGGACGCCGAGATCATCAACGACGTGCCCAACGAGCGCATCGCCTGGCGGACGACGGAGGGCGCGCGCGTGGAGCACGCCGGCTCGGTGCGCTTCGAGCCGCGCCCGGATGGCGGCACCATGGTGTGGGTCGCCCTGCAATACAACGCCCCGGGCGGCGAGTTCACCCACATGGTGTCCAAGCTCTTCGGGGAGGATCCGGGGAAGCGGCTGGAAGAGGATCTCGAGCGGCTGCGAGAGGCGTTCGGACGGGCTCACGAGGACCGTGACGGGCTGCAGCCGAAGACCGCCGACGCCCTGGGGTATCGATCGTCCTGACCTATTGACGGTCGCGCATCGGGGGCGGCCGGCCGGGTAAAAATAGATCTAGACACGGGGGCTAGAGTAAAGACAGGTGCCCCCGTTGACGATGCCACCGGCCCGCCGCTCCCGCCCCCGCGTCCTTGCGATCGTGCTGGCATTGACGCTCGGGCTGGGCCTGGTAGGGGCCGCGGGCTCGCTCCATGCCGAGCGCGAGCCGCTGCGGGGCGTGGTCGAGTCCCGTCCCGCCGACGCCCCCCGCACCCGCACGGTTTTCCGCAACCAGGATCCGCACTTCACGCGCGGACCGTTCTTCACCCGGCTTCAGACCTTCGCCACCGGCATGACCTGGCTCATCGCCGAGACTCGGGTGGCGGCGCTGCCCTCCGCGCGTCCGGACCTGGAGCGCCTCCGGTCCGCGGGAGGGGCACCCAGCGTCACCTGGGTCGGGCACGCCACGGTGCTCGTCCAGCTCGACGGCGTGACCTTTCTCACCGATCCCACCTGGAGCGACGTCTCGGGGCCCTTCGGGGTCATCGGCGTGAGCCGCTACACGCCGCCCGGCGTCCGCTTCGAGGACCTGCCGCGGATCGATTTCGTCCTCATCTCGCATGACCACTACGACCACCTCGACGAGGCCACCGTGAAGCGGCTGGCCCAGACCTTCAACTCGCGCTTCATCGTGCCGCGGGGGATCGGGGCGTGGCTGCGCGACCGGGGCATCACCAATGTCGAGGAGATGGACTGGGGCGAGCGCACGCGCATCAAGGGGCTCACCGTGGTGTGCACGCCCGCCCAGCACGGCTCGGGCCGCACGCTCGTCGATCAGGGCCGGCGTCTCTGGTCCTCCTGGGCGGTGCTCGGGTCCAAGCGCTTCTACTTCGGGGGCGACACCGGCTACTTCGCACATTTCCGCGAGACCGGCGATGCGCTGGGGCCCTTCGACCTGGCGGCGCTCCCCATCGGCTCCTACACGCCGCGCTCGACTTCGCGCGCCGTGCACTTGAATCCCGAAGAGGCGCTCCAGGCCTGGGAAGATCTTCGCGCCCGCGAGTTCCTGGGCATCCACTGGGGGACGTTCACGCTCGCCCGCGAGCCGTATGACGAGCCCCCGGCCCGCATCGCTGCCGAAGTGGCACGGCGAGGCCTTCCCGCCGAGCGTATCTGGGTGCCCAAGCCCGGTCTCACCCTCGACTGGTAGTCGAAGTCTCTGGCAGCCCCCTTGCAGTGCTCTCTCTGATGGTCGGAATCTGCCTTTCATTTCTGATCAATAGGGGAGGTGCATTATGGCGAAGGAAAAGCAGCCTGAACGCGCCGATCTTGGCCCCGACGATGGGAGCGTAGGCTTCGCACCCGACCGGGATGGCTTCGGAGGAACTGAGCCGCCCAGACCGGACGCCGCCATCCTCCGCGACATCGTCGAGCGGATCGGCCGGCACCCCGAGCTCGATTCCGGCGGCTGCGAGATCGTGGTGAAGAAGGGCGAGGTGCGGCTGGCGGGCGTGGTGCCGAGCGGGGATGCTCGGCGGCAGATCGAGGATCTCTGCCTGTCCGTGTCCGGGGTCTGGGAATGCGAGAACGGACTGCGAGTGCGCCGGGGCGCTACGTCAGGCGGCCGAGTGGACCCAGATCGAGGTTGAGCTCCTCGGGGGCGCGGCGACCTGCCTCCGCAGCGCGAAGGCCCCTGTTATCGGGTCAACGAGTGGAGGCATCCACGATCCGGGTGAGGGCCGAGACGCTCCGATCGAGCACGTCGGCGGCCTGATGGACCGTGGCGGGGTTCTCGGCATGCTCGCGGAGCACGCCGATCCACCCGGCGATGGCGTTGAGCGGCGTGCGGAGGGCGTGCGCGAGGAGCTCGCGATCGTCTTCCGCCGAGCGAATCAGGATGTCGAGATCGGCCTGGAGCGCACGGAGGCGGTGGGCGATCGGGTCCGTCTCGTGACCGCCCGGTGCCCTGTCTTCGAACTCGGCGGCCAGGTGCTGCAGCCCGGACCGGACATCATCAAGGATGGCCTGCCGAGCCGAACGCGGCCCATCGGCCGCGCTGGGAACGGGCTCGGCTTCTCGAGGAATCACGTGAGGGCGTGCCATGCGTCCCGCGCCAGGTGCAACTGACGTGCCCGCCTCGTTCTGAATTATTAGTAAGAACAGTCAAGCAGTTACGTGAAGGGGCCAGGGAAGAAATCACCCGGCACCCCTATTTGGGGTGTGTAAGAACTTCCCCGGAGCCTTGCGCTAAGCCACGGGGTTCGGCAAAATTGGGTCATGACCCGTGTGCTCGTCGCAGACGACGACCAAGACTCATGTCAGGCGCTGTCGGCCCTTCTCTCCGGATGGGGCTACGAGGTGGCAGAGGCGGCGGATGGGAACGAAGCGCTGGACCGGGCCATTGTGTTCCGCCCGTCGCTGATCGTCACCGACCTCGTGATGCCCGGGATGGACGGGCTCGCCTTGCTCAAGGCCCTTCGCGTCGAACTACCCGCCTCCACCGTGATCGTCCTCACCGGCCATGCCACCATCGAGACCGCGGTGGCGGCCATGCGGGATGGCGCCTACGACTACCTCCCCAAGCCGGTGGACCTTCGGCGGCTCCGCGCCCTGGTGGACAAAGCACTCGAGCAGTCCCAGGTGCTCCGCGAGGTGACGCTCCTCCGCCGCCAGCTCGGCGGCACCCAGGCCATGGGGACCCTGATCGGGGCGAGCGAGCCCATGCAGGAGATCTATAAGACCATCGAGCAGGCGGCCTCGACCTCCGCCCCGGTCCTGATCTCGGGAGAGAGCGGCACCGGCAAGGAGCTGGCTGCGCGCACCATTCACTCGCTTTCCGTCCGGGGCAAGGGGCCGTTCGTGGCCATCAACTGCGGGGCCGTCCCGGAGACCCTGCTCGAGAGCGAGCTCTTCGGCCACGAGCGGGGCGCCTTCACCGGTGCGGTGGAGCGGCGCGCGGGCTATTTCGAGCTCGCGGACGGGGGCACGCTGTTCCTGGACGAGATCGCCGAGATGAGCGGGGCGCTGCAGGCCAAGTACCTGCGCGTGCTCCAGGACGGCGTGGTGCGCCGCCTCGGCGGGCGGGCGGAGCTGAAAGTCGACGTGCGCATCATCGCCGCCACGAACCGGGACCCGCGGGAGTCCATCAAGCAGGGGGCGTTCCGGGAGGATCTCTACTACCGGCTCAACGTGTTCAGCTTCACGATGCCGCCCCTCCGCGTGCGCAAGGGGGACATCCCGCTCCTCGCCGAGGCCTTCGTGACGGAGTTCGTCGGCAAGTACGACCGCGCGGCCAAGGGACTCAGCGCGGAGGCGCTGGATAGGCTGGGCCGGCACCGCTGGCCCGGCAACGTGCGCGAGCTGCGGAACTGCATCGAGCGCGCGGTGGTGGGCTGCACCAGTGCCGAGCTCACGGCCGACCTGCTGCCGCTTGATCTCCCGCTGCTCCCCGAGCCGGCCGGGGCGACGGCGCCTTCGCCTCCGCCCCTGAGCCTCGACGAAGCCGAGCGTCTCCACATCTTGCGCACGCTCGCGGCACTGGGGAGCAACAAGACGCGGACAGCGGAGAGCCTGGGCATCAGCCTCAAGACCCTCCACAACAAGCTACGCCGGTATCGCGAATCGCCGGGCTGAGACGCCCGGGCCGTCCGCCGCTACCGGAATATCCCGCGGAACCACTGGAAGATGTCCTTCACCACCGGGGCATCCGCGAAGAGCTCGCGCTCACAGGGCGGCGGCTCGCTGCCCTGTCGGAAGGCCTCGTTGATCGCCCCGTCGCTCCCGCACGCGCGGCGACCGGTGCCCGACTCCACCGACGCCATGACGATACCGGGCGGCGTGGTGAATGGGCGGGGTGGGGCCCGGCGCACGGCGGCCTGCATCACGGTGGCCCAGATGGGAAGCGCGATGTCCGAGCCCGTCATCCCGATGGATCGGCCGTCGTCGGCGCCCACCCAGACGCCCACCACCAGGTCCGGCGTGTACCCGATGAACCAGGCATCGCGCAACCCGTCCGTGGTTCCGGTCTTGCCCGCCGTCACTTCCTGAAGCCCCCAGCGTGCGCTCGATCCGCCCGTGCCACGCCGCATCACTCCGCGGAGCATATGGGTCACGATGAACGCCGATTCCGCGGACACCGCGCGATCGGGGCGCGGCTGTTCGCGCAGCGTCGCCTGCGGACCCGCGTCATCGAGTGTGGTCGGCCGCACCCGGAGGCCACCGTTGGCCAGGGTCGCGAAGGCGGTGGTCATCTCCAGAAGGGTGACCTCGGACGTCCCCAGCGCCAGAGAGGGCACCGCGGCGAGCCGGCTCTCGATGCCCATGGCCCCCGCCACCTGCACGACCTGCCGCATGCCGACCGCTTGCCCGACCAGCGCCGCCGGCACGTTGAGCGAGTCCTCGAGGGCGCGGCGTATGGTCACCGGGCCGCGGAACTGTCCGTCGATGTTGTGGGGCGACCAATCGCCCCCGACGGCGGGAATGACGATGGGCTCATCGGAGACCACGCTGGCGGCCGTGAGGCGGTCGCCCCGTGACTCGAAGGCGGCCAGATAGACGAGGGGCTTGAACAGCGAGCCCGGCTGGCGCCGCGCCTTCACCGCGTGGTTGAACTCGCTCGTCGTGTAGTGCCGCCCGCCCACCAGGGTGCGGACCCGGCCGGTGCCCGGCTCCATCGCGATCACCGCCGCCTGGAGCGTCCCCGAGCGCAGACCCTTCCGGGAGCGCTCGGCCCTCGCCAGCTGATCGCGGACCGCCGCCTCCGCGATCTCCTGGAGCGAGCGATCGAGGCTGGTGGTGAGGCGCCCGCCCGGCACGCCGCCGACCAGCCGGCGGGCGGTCTCCTCGCGCGCCAGCTCGATGAACCAGGGCGCGCGCGACGGCGGCGCGGTGGGCGGGCGGAGCGGGCGCGCCATCGCGAGCTTTGCGTCAGGCTCCGTGGCAACGCCCTGCGCCACCATGGCGTCGAGCACGCGGTCGCGGCGGACGCGAACGAGGGTGGGTTCGTCCGAGTACACCCGATTCGGGGCCCGAATGGCCGCGGCCAGCAGCGCAGCCTCGTCGAGCCGGAGGGCGGAGATGTCCTTGCCCAGGAGGTGGCGTGCGCCCGCCGCCACGCCCAGCACGGCGGCGTCGCGCTCCTGCCCCAGATAGACGGTATTGAGGTACGTCTCGAGGATGCGCTCCTTGCTATAGCGCATCTCCAGCAGCAGGGCGATCGCGACTTCCCGCACCTTTCGGGTCCAGGTGCGCTCCCGGGTCAGGAAGAGACCACGGGCGAGCTGCTGGGTGATGGTGCTCGCTCCCCGGACCACCTCCCCGCCGCGCGCATTGTGAACGGCGGCCCGCGAGACAGCGAGGAGATCCACGCCGAGGTGGTTCATGAAGCGGCGGTCCTCCGCCGCGATCACCGCGCCGACCACGACGGGCGGCATCTGGTCGAGCGGGAGCCAGATCTGATAGCGGCCGTTCAACCCATGAAAGGTGGCGATCTCACGGCCCTGCGCGTCCAGGTACACGACGGGCAGGCTCGCTTCGCTCCCGTCGGGGAGGGGGTAGGACCACCAGCCCCACGCCAGGACGAACACCGCGACACTGGCCACGACCGCGAGAGAGAGAAGCGCGACGTATCGAATTCGCACGAGCTAGGACAGGGCAAGACTGGTGCCGAGAGTCGCGTGACGCCAAGTATGGGAAAGATCAAGCCTCGGCATCGTAACCGGCGCAGTGGCCCTCACGAGAGAGTAAGAGATTCCCGGTAGCCCTTACCAGGCTTCCCTGGCCCTCACGCGTGCGGAGGCATGTTTCGCCAGCACGACGCGAGCTTGCGGCCGGCCGCCGATGGGCGTGCCTCTTGCAGACATCTGGGGGCATGAGCGCCTTAGAGCGTCGACCGCCACCGCCTCCACAGCCGCCGCCGCCCCCGGGACCCCCCGAGCCGCCGCCACCTCCGTCGCCTCCCCCGCCGCCGGTGGTCGAATACTTCAGCCCCGCCGGGATCTGCGTGGCCAGTACCTGGCGGTGAGTCGCGGCGCCAGAATCCACGCCGCGCCCGCCAGCAGCAGCGCGAGCGCGAATCCCCCCGTCTGACGAGCGGGAAGCCAGGTCCAGCCCGCGAGGGCGTGCCGGCGACGATCGAGCTCGGCCACCAGATCGTCGAGCCGCTCCCGGACCCCCGAGATCTCCTCTCCGAGTGCGCTGACGCGGTCCCCGGCGCCGTTGGCTTCCACTACGCGAGTCGTTCCTTCGCCCATTGCAGGTCCTCCTTGACGGTCTTGCGCGTGAGATCCAGCGGTGCCTGCACGCGGCGGCTCCAGGCCACCGCCCCCAGGACGGCGGCCACGACCAGCAGCAGCCCGCCCAGGGCCAGCGCGGCGACCCAGGCCGGCAGCCAGGCGGCCAGCGCGAGGACGGCGGCCATCAGCAGCAGATTGAGCGCGAGCAGGGCCAGAAGCGCCGCGGCGCCGAACAGCTTGACCATGCCGAGCGCGGCGTGGAAATCCTCGTCGAGCTCGGCGCGCGCCAGCTCTACCTCTTTATGGATGAGGACGGAGCTGAGGCCGACGATGCGGCGCATGAGCGCCACCGTGGAGAGCGCCCGCGGATTGTCCGCCGGCGCCGTGGTCACCGGGGTGGGGGCCATCGAAGGTGCCATGATGTTGTCCTTTCCGAGTAGACGCGCCTCCAGCAGCTGCGGCCGGCCGGCCAGCGCCCGGTCGAGCTGCAGTATCTGCCGATAGACGACCTGCCACTCATCGAACGGGAGCGGCCGCTCTGCCATCTCGGCCGTGATCGCATCGAGCCGTGAGCGGAGCGCCCAGGCATTGCGGTGCGCCTCCGGATCTCGCCGGTAGGCCGCCCACACTCGCTGGATCTGGCGCTCGATGTCCTGCGCCTCCGCGGTGACGGACTGGAACATGTCGGGCCGCCCGCTGAGCGCCTCCACCACCAGCACGTGGACGCGCGCGGATGCCTCGACGGGGCCCCGCAGCAGCAGCGCGTTCGGATACAGCGCCAGCTCGAGCTCGCCGGCACGGAAATAGGCGGACTCGGCGGTGAGGAGGCCGGAGAGCGCGCTGCCCCCGATGCGCGTGAGGATGCGCGTGGGCAGCGCGCTCCACCAGGGCGGGCTCAGGGCCACCACGGAGATGCCATGGCGGCGCAGCGTCTCGGCGACCAGCGCCGCCGCGGCGGGGTACGACTCGGACGTGGTCACCAGCGGCACGTGGACGTCCCGGTGTCCACGGAGCGCCGAGGCCACGCGCAGGACGGGGACGGTGACCAGGAGGACGAGAAAGGCCAGGGCCAGCCCTGCGGTGATGGGGAATCCGCGCAGGATGCTTTGGAAGAGACCCGGGCGCATTGCCCCTTTCTCCGCGGGCGGCGGTCGCAGCCCGACGCCAATCGAGATCGGGACGGCTAGCGCCAGCGCGATCCAGCCCAGGCGGACGAGCCACGCGGGTAGAGCGTCCGGCAGCGGCACGAAGGCGAGGAAGAAGGCCGCGGCCTTGGGCGCCGCCACGCCGATCAAGAGCAGCGGCCAGGCGGCGGCCGACGCCACCAGTCCCGACAGGAGCATCCGGCGTCGTCCGCTCACGCGGCCGAAGAGCGCCACCACCGCCCAGTCGAACAGAGCGGTGAGGATCTTCCCCACCGACCGGCTGATGAGGCTGAGGATGGCCTGGATCAGCGCCATGCGGGGCCCGTCAGGACTTCTTGCGCCGTCGCCGCGCCTCCCCGCGCCGCTTGCCGCGCGGGGCGCGGAGCGTCCGGAGCTGGGGGAGAATCTCCTCGGCGTAGAACTCGAAGAAGGCCTTCTGCTCCCGGCCGACCTGATGTACGCAGATGTGGTCGTAGCCCGCGTCGGCGTACTTGCGAATGGCGGCCAGATGCCGCGCGGGATCCGGTCCGCAGGTGATGGACTCCGCCACCTGCTCCTCGGTGACGAGCTCCGCCACCGACTCGAAGTGGGCGGGCAGCGGAAGCTCCCACGAGAGGTTACTTTCCATGGCGGAGGTGGGCCACTGCTCACGCGCGGTCCGGCGAGCGGTGGCCTCGTCCTTGGCATAGCAGACGGTCAGCTCCGCGTACCTTGGCTTGCCGGCCCCGCCCGCCTCGTCGAAGGCGGTCAGGAGCGAGGGATCCGGATCGGTGCCGATGACCCCGTCACCCAGACGGCCGGCCTGCTCGGCGCTGCGCGGGCCGCCCGCCGCCACGAAGAGTGGTGGCAGTACGTCGGGCAGCGTGTAGAGACGCGCGTTTTCCACCGTGAAGTAACGTCCGTGATGGCTCTGATTGCCCCCCTCCCAGAGCTGGCGGATCACTCCGATGGCTTCCTCCAGCCGCTCCTGCCGTACCTCGGTCTCCGGCCATCCCTGCCCCACCACGTGCTCGTTCAGGTTCTCGCCCGTTCCCACGCCGAGGAAGAATCTCCCCGGCATGAGGGCCGCCGCGGTCGCGGCGGCCTGCGCGACGATGGCCGGATGCAGGCGCGTGGTGGGACAGGTAACCGCGGTACCGAGGGTCAGGCGCTGGGTCGCGTGGGCGATGGCGCCGATGACGCCCCACACGAAGGGACTCTGACCCTGCTTGTCGATCCAGGGGTGATAGTGGTCGGAGATGAGCGCGAAGCCGAAGCCCGAGTCCTGCGCCATCTGCGCATAGCGGACCAGGTCCAGCGGCGACTGCTCCTCGCTCGAGAGCTTGTAGCCGAGACTCAGCATGCTGCTAGCCGCCATTGCGCCGAAGGGCTGCGATGCGATCGTCGGTGGCGGGATGGGTCGAGAAGAAGCCGCCCTCGCTTCCGCCCTCGGTCTGGAGCAGCCAGGTCAGCGTCTCTTCCATCACCTTCGGGGAATGCCCGGCGCGCTTGAGGAGCTCCGCCCCGTGCGCGTCGGCCTGGTACTCCTCCTGGCGGCCGTACGCCCGGGAGATGAGGGTGCCCGCCACCGGGGCGAGCTGACCGCTGCCCGGAATGATCTGATCGAGAATCACCATGCCGATGGCGACGCCCGTCTGCACGCGCTGCTGCTTGGCCACGTGGCGCAGGTCGTCATGGGCCACCTCGTGGGCGAGGACGCCGGCCAGGTGCTGGTCATTGGCCTTGCGCAGGAGGCCGGTGGTGACGAGGAACTGCCCGTCGCCGGCGCTGCCCGCGTTGACGCGATCGTCGTCTACGATGGCGACCTTCACTTGATTCAGGGGCCGCTTGTTGTCGGCAGCCTGAAGGAGAGGCAGCATCACCCGCTTCAGCCGCTCGGCCTGGGCGGGATCGATGCGCGCGGTGGAGGACCGCGGCGCGCTCGCGGTGGGATTCCCGCCGCTCGACGACGACGGCGGGGCGGGGCTGGACACTGGCGCCGCGCAGGCGGCGGCGAGGGAGAACGCGGCGAGGAGCGCAGTGAGGGTGGTTTTCATGGCGGCTACCCGCTCGTCTTCACGGAGAGATTGTTGACCACCGCATTCACACCCTTCACGCTCCAGGCGATGTTCGAGGCGCGCTGCTTCATCTCCTGGCTGTCGACGAGCCCGTTGAGATAGACGGTCCGATGATTCGTGTCGACATCTACCTTGGTGAGGGTCGACACCTTCTCGGCGGCAAGCTTGGCCTTGACCTGGGTGGTGATGGTGGCGTCGTCGACGCTCTCCCCGGCGGTCTTGGCCACGCCGGAGGAGCAAGCGGCCAGGACCAGCATCGCCAGCAAAGCGACGGACAGCAGTCTCAGATCTCTCAGACGTAGCATGGCCATTTTCTCCTTTTCTTCGTCTCGTTCTTCTGGAGCGTGACTTGAGGCGCTATGGCCACTCTCCGGGCAAGTGATGTGCCAGACCGGCCCGCGAGCGAGGGACCGGCGAAGCGAGCGGAATCGTTGCCGCCGCGCAGTCGGATGGAGGCGAACTTCGTTACATAGCAGCGGGGAAAAGCGTTCTTCGGCCGGTAGTCCTGACCCGGCTTCCTTTGGCAGTGCGCTCCGCTGGACCAGCAACTGCACATCGCCCGCCTTATCCGGGCGCTCCGGGCGACACCCCAGACCAATAGGGAGGGCAACTCGCTGGCACTGTGATTGCGTGCTCCGGAACCCGTGCGCACCGCTTAGAAAAAGGGAGATCAAGGTCATGGACAGGAAGAAGAGGGAGTCGAAGCAGACAGACGACGACCAGTCGCGCGAACCTGGCCGTCATCCCCAGGCGCCAGAGCCCGAGCACCGGCACCCGGATTCGAATCGTCCTGACACGCTCCGACCGGGCCCCGGTCAGCGAGAGTCGGCCGCTGAGCGAGAGTCGAAGCAAGGGGCGCGTCAGGGCGACGAGAGCCAGGTGGCGAGCGCGGAGCTGGACGACGAAGACGACGAGGACGATAGACGACGAGAGACGACGATGACGATGACGACAGCGACGACGTGGACACCGACGACGAGGTAAGGGCGGCTCGGCCGTGAGGAGGAAAGTCATGAAGACCTGGCCGAGTCGAGCATTTCGCGCGATGGGACTGGGAGTCGTCCTTGGGGCGGCGGCGTTCATGGGGCTGGGACCCCTGGCGCCGCCGCCGGCCTGGGCCGAGCCGGAAGTGGCGATCATCGAAACCCGCGCTGCTCTCGAGGATGAGTCCAGCGACGGCGTCAATGCGGCACTCAGAAAGGCGCTGGAGAAGGCGATCCGGGGTGCCGCCGCCATGGGGCTTGGCCAGGTGCGGATCAACAGCGCCTATCGGGGGCCGAGCTTCGTCGTGATCCAGATCCTCGCGACCACCGAGACGGAGGGCGAGACGAGCGCGGGGCCCCGGGTCGGCGAGGCCACGCCGGGCAACCGGTTCTAGCAAGTATCGCGAACGGTATCACCGGGGCTGAGGGATCAGCGTGCCTCCTCCGGTACGGAGGACAGCTCGGGCCAGGAGGAGCGAGACTCCGCCGCGGCGGGGTCCTCCGGGCGGGCGGCGAGCCGCAGGGCCGCCGCACGGGCCTTGATGAGCGACGTGACGAACGCGTCGGCTCCCGCGGCGCGGAGCGCGCGACGCCTCGCGGCAGTTCGCGCGACGCCGCACTGATAGACGAGGATGGGTGTGTCCGGCGCCGCCTCGCGCAGCCGCTTCACGAGGTGGCGCAGGCGGCGGCCGCCGCCAGGACCGACGGCGCCGACGCAGACGAGGGCGGCGCCCGCTGCCTGGAGCGCGCCGACTGTCTCCACCGAAGGCGGACCCGGGGGAACGACGTGCACGAGGAAGCCGGCGGGGGTGAGCAGTCGTCCCAGCATGGCCAGCGCCGTCTCGTCCACCGCGTCACGAAGCGGCACCGCGGCCACCACCGTGGCGGCCGTCATCGAATCCGGCGCGCCCGCGGGCGCGGCCGGCGCATCGGCGGGCTCATACTCCACCAGCTTCCGGGTGACCTCCACGATACGCGCGTACTCCGCGCGCGAGAGCTGGCGCGCGAGCCGGTCGCGACGGGCGCGCGCGAGGGCGGGCAAGACCAGAGTGTCGAAGGCCGTCTCCAGGGAGGATGCCTTCACCGCCTCTGTCATCAGATCCGCCGCCTCGTTCTCGTCCCCGGCCAGCAGCCGCTGATAGAGGGTGACCGACGGCTTCACGCCTGAGTCGTCGCTCAGCAGGATCCCGATGAACTCGAGCCCGTCGACCGTCCGCGCGAAGACGACGAGGAGCACGGTCAAGGGCGTGGAGAGAACCAACCCAATTGGTCCCCACAGCCAGGTCCAGAAGGCGGCGCCGACCAGGAGCGCGAGCGCGGACACCCCGGCGCTCCAGCTGAAGAGCAGTGGCTCGAGCACGAAGGCCACGGTCACCTCGGTGACGATGAAGAGCCCCATGATGAGCAGCGGCCTGGTCCAGCCGTCGAAGACGGCCAGGCTCAGCATGATGGGAAGGAGCGCGGCCACCCACGCGCCGACGTAGGGGATGAAGCGCAGCATGCCCGCGAAGAAGCCGAGGGCAAGCGCGAAGGGCACGCCGAGGAGGTAGAGGCCCACGCCGATAGCGAGGCCGAAGCTTCCGTTGATGAGGGATTGCATGAGGAGGTAGCGGCTGATCCGATTGCCCGCCTCGTCGAGGAGCCGCGTGGTCGTCGCCAGATGGTGATGGCCGAAGAGTCGCACCACGCGCGCCCGGAGCTCTCGCTGCTGGATGAGGACGAAGAAGAGGAGAACGATGACCAGGGTCGCCGAGCCGAGCGCCTCGAGCAGGTTCGGGATCGACCACAGCGCAGGCGAGGAGACCACCACCGGCACCGGCTTCTCGGCGCCGGGATCGGGGGGGGTGCTTTTCTCGATTTGCTTCATGACGTCCTTGGCGGTGGCTTCCATCTTCTCCAGCGTCCCGCCGCGCCGCGCCTGCTGGATGTCCGAGATCTTGCGGGTGATGGTCACCCGGTACTTCGGCAGCTCATTGGCGAGCGTGGCGATCTGAGCGGTGAGGGCCCAGCCCAGCGCGGCCGCGACGAGGAGGGCGAACAGGCCGACGGTCACCGCCGCCGGCACCCGCGGTAGGCCCCAACGCCGCAGGAGGTTCACCAGCGGAGTGAGGAGAAAGGCGAGCAGCAGCGCCAGCGCGACGGGGATCGCGACCACGCGCGCCCAGTAGAGACAGGCCACCGTCAGGACCATCCCGGCCAGGACGACGAAGCGCCGGCTGACGGCGGGGGTGGAGCGCGGGTGCCGCGGTGGCCGTCCGGCGCGCGGGCGCGCCGGCCCCCCCGCGGCACCCGCCCGGCTCACGGCCAGTTACCGGGAAGAAAGTCGAGCAGGAACGCGATGGCCGCCAGGACAAGGACGAGGAAGACGTGGACGCCGGGTGGCTGCCGAAGGGTCAGCATGGTGTCCCTCACCCTTTCTTCTGGACGATGAGATGGTTGACGACGCCGTTCACGTGAGTGACGCTCCAGGCGATCTCGGCCGCGCGCTGGCGCGTCTCCTCGCTGTCCACCACGCCGGTCAAGTACACGGTGCGCAGGTTGGTCTCCACCCCCACGCGGGTGAGGGTGGCGAGCTTCTCGGCGGCGAGCCGGCTCTTCACCGCCGCGGTGATCTGCGCGTCATCCGCGTTCTCGCCGGCAGTCTGGCCGGTCAGGGACGAGCAGGCCGCCAGCAGGGTCACCAGCGCCAGCAGGGTGAGCGTCGCGAACGGGGACCGAGATCGCCGGGACCGCGGGCGCATCGTTATTTCCTCGGTTCCCCGAGCTGCTCGAGGAGGGTCTTGAGCTCGTCGGCGTGCTCCTCCTCGTTGCCGAGCACACCCTCGAGCATGCGCCGGGTGGTCGGATCGCCCTCGCCCACGAACCGGATCATCTCCAGGTACGACTCGATGGCAATGCGCTCTGCCACCAGGTTCTCTCGAATCATGTCCACGAGGTCTCCGCCCTCCACGTACTCGCTGTGGCTGCGCGTGGCCAGGCCCTCGGGGGAGAAGTCGGGCTCCCCGCCGAGCTGCACGATGCGCTTGGCGATCTTGTCCGCGTGGCCCTGCTCCTCGGTGGCGTGCTTCATGAATTCCTCGGCGACCGCCTGGGCGTGGATTCCCGCCGCCATGAAGTGATGCCGGCGGTAGCGGAGCACGCAGATGAGCTCGGTGGCGAGCGCGGTATTGAGGAGGCGGATGACCGCCTCACGATCCACCTGGTGGCTCTCGGTCACGGCGCCGTCATCCATGTGCTCGCGGGCCCGCCGACGCAGCTCCTTCACGTCGGACAGGAAGTCCCCGCCGCCTCCCTCCTGCCCCTTCCCCTTGTCGCGCATGTCCCCAGTTTTCACGTCGCGCTCCTTTTGGGTGTTCGAGCTCCGGCCGTTCGCGTCCAGACAGACGATCGAACGGCAAACCCCGTGCCAGCGAGGGACGGGTGGGGGCGGTCGAACTGAAGCCTGCGGAATCTCAGGAAGCCGGGACAGACGATCCCGCGGCGACGACGCCGGCGCCAAGCATGTCAAACTTACCGAAGCCGGTAGTCCTGACCCGATGCCGCTCCGAGTGGGTGGTGGCGCATCCGGGGGGTCGCCTCCGCGAGAGCGTGTGAAAAATCAGCGCGGAGCCCGCGGAGTGGCAGGTGATGGCGGGCTGGCACGGAAGATGCCAGATAGTCCGTTCATGAGACTTCGCCGGTCCATCATTGGTGCCACTCCGCTCTTCGTCGCAGTGTTTCTCCTCACCGCGTCCTGCGCGAAGGTGCAGCCGCACTTCACCGTGCCGAAGATGACGGTTTCCGATCCGTCCTTCATCCCGACCATGGAGGCGTATACGGCCTCCACGGTGAGCCGGGGAAACCGGGTGGACTTCCTGCTGAACGGCCAGAAGATCTTCCCCGCCCAGCTCGCCGCCATTCGCTCCGCGCAGCGCACCATCACCTATGCGCAGTATTTCTACGAGGACGGGAAGCCGGCGGTCCTCCTGGTGGAGGCCATCAGCGAGCGCTGCCGAGCGGGAGTTCGCGGCCACGTGCTCCTGGACGCTTTCGGCAGCCTCAAGATGCCGCCCGAGCTCCGGCAGCAGCTGCAGGACGCGGGCTGCGAGGTCGCCACCTTCCGGCCGCTGCGGCCGTGGGCGCTGGACGAGGCCAATAACCGGAATCACCGCCGCATCCTGGTGGTGGACGGCAAGGTGGGCTTCACCGGCGGATCGGGGGCCAGCTCCAAGTGGATGGGCAATGGGCGGCGCGAGGGTCACTGGCGGGAGACCGACGCGCGCATGGAGGGCCCGGCGGTGAATGATCTGCAGGGTGCCTTCGCGGAGAACTGGCTGGAGGCGACCGGCCACGTGCTGGGCGGCGACGGCTACTTCGCGCCCCAGCCCGCCCGCGGCACGGTACGGGCCCAGGTGGTGCGGAGCTCGCCCACCAACGGCAGCTTCGCGGTGTACACCATGTATCTCCTCGCCATGTCGTCGGCCCGGCGAAACATCTACATGACCAATCCCTATTTCCTGCCCGACGAGCAGATGCGCAAGGCCCTGGTCGAGGCGAGGCGTCGAGGGGTGCGGGTGGTCCTGCTGCTGCCCGGCGCCATCGACAACAACATCGTCCGCCAGGCCAGCCGCGGCGGGATTCGGAGAGCTGCTGGACGCGGGTATCGAGATCCACGAGTACCGCTCGGGACTGCTCCACGCGAAGACCATGGCGGTGGACGGCCTCTGGGCGACGGTCGGGAGCACCAATGTGGACAACCGGTCCTTCGCGCTGAACGACGAGCTGAACCTTGCCCTCTACGACGCGGAGACGGCGGCGGGCCTCGAGAAGATCTTCATCGACGACCTGCAGCACTCGCGGCCGGTGGACCCGGCCGTCTGGCGGGCGCGCGGTCCGATGACCCGGATGCTCGAGCTGATCTCCATGCCCTTCAAGCCCCAGCTCTGAGGGCGGCGCGTCCATGCTGAACTCGATCCGGCTGGCCGCCCTGACGCTGAGCGCGCTGACCCTGGGCCTGAGCTTTGCCCACGTGCTCGAGATGCCGGCGAAGCTCGCCTATGCCCCTGCTGTCTACGTGGCCCTGCAGAACTCGCTGTACGTGTCCTTCGGACCGCCGCGGGTCGGGGCCTTCGTGGAGCCGGGGGCCATTCTCGCCACCGGGCTCCTCGCGTATCTGGTCCGCCGCCGCCGGCCCGCGTTCTGGCTGACGGTGGGGGCGGAGATCTGCCTGCTGCTGGCCTTTCCGGTGGTGTTCTTCCTCTTCACCGACCCGGCCAATGCCGTGTTCCAGGGGGCGGCTTCCGTGCCCCCGGACTTCGAGCGCTACCGCATCCAGTGGGAGTATTCCCACGCGGCGCGGTTCGTCCTCCAACTGGCCGCCTTCGTGCTCCTCGCGCGGTCGGTGCTGCACCGGCCGCGCGTGCCGCGAAGCGAGCTCTCGCCCTACACCATGAGCGCGATCCAGACGGAGGGCCCCCCGAGCTACTCGCCCTCGTCGCCGCTGTTTGGAGACGGGCCGCCGTCGATGACCATGGTGGCCCCGTTCATGAAGCCGGACGCGTCGGAGGCGAGAAAGACGCAAGGGTAGGCGATCTCCTCCACCTTGCCCCAGCGGCCGAGGCCGACGCGGTTGGCCACGCCGTCATAGACCTTCTTGGCGTCCGGATTGGTCTTGTGGAGCACGTCCAGGTACCCCTCCGTCTCCACCGGGCCCGGCGCGATGCAGTTGACGCGGATGCCCTTGCGCCCCCACGCCATGCCCAGGGTGCGCGTGAAATTGATGACCGCGGCCTTCGAGGCGCCGTAGTGCGACATCATGGTCGAGCCATAGACACCCGCGACGGATGAGATGTTGATGATGACGCCGCCGCCCTGGGCCATCATCTGGCGGCCCGCCCACTTGCAGCCGAAGAAGACGCCGTTGAGGTTGATCCCCACCACGGTGTTCCAGCCGTTCATCGAGATGTCCTCGACCTTGGCGCGGAACGAGGCCCCGGCGTTGTTCACCATGACGTCGAGCTTGCCCAGGTCCTTCACCGTCTTCTCGACGAGGCCCTTGACCTGGTCTTCCTGGCGCACGTCCACCGCGAGGGCGAAGGAGCGGCGGCCCAGCTTCTTGATCTCCGCGGTGACGGGCTCGAGGTGCTCGATCTTGCGGCTCGCGATGGCCACGTCCGCGCCGGCGCGCGCGTACTCGATGGCGATGGACTTGCCGATGCCGACGCCGCCTCCGGTGACGATGGCGACCTTGCCTTCCAGCGAGAACGGCGACGCTGCCATGACGGGGGCCTCCTGGGTTGGGGATGTGAGGGAGCGGATTATACTCCGCGCGCGAGCTGGGCGAAGGCCGGCGGCGCGGGGCTGTCGAAGCGGATGGGCGCGCGGGTGCCGGGGTGGATGAAGCCGAGGCGCGTGGCGTGCAGGCACAGGCGCTTGAGCGGGTCGCGGGGACTGCCATGCTCCGCGTCGCCGATCACCGGATGGCCGAGGGCGGCGAGCTGCACCCGTATCTGATGGCGGCGGCCGGTGCCGAGCGCGATCTCGAGCAGCGTCGCATCGCGCCGCCGCTCGAGCACGCGGTAGTGGGTGATGGCCTCCCGCCCCACCGCGCTCCGCGGGGGGTGCCCGGCGCCCCGCCCGGTCCCGCGCGACCACGCGATGCGCACGCGGTGCGCGGGGTCCTCCACCAAGCGGTTGCTCAGGGTGCCCGAGTCCAGCCGCACCGCGCCTTCCACCACCGCCACGTAGCCGCGGTCCACGTCGCGGGCGGCGAACTGCGCCTGGAGCGCCTCCTTGGCCGACGGCGTCTTGGCGAACACGAGCAACCCCGAGGTCTCGCGGTCGAGCCGGTGGACGATGTACGGCCGCCCGTCCTTGCGCTGGGCCGCGAGGTGATCCCAGAGGATGCGATAGGCCGTCCGCGTGCGCTCGCGCTCGGTGCCGATGGTCAGGAGCCCCGGCGGCTTGTCCACCACCAGGAGCGTCTCGTCCTCGTGGACGATGCGCAGCCCGAGCGGGAGCCGCGCCGCCCGCGGAGGCGCCACCGTGGGCGGCCCCAGCGTGATCTTGTCGCCGCGCGCCAGATCGGTGCGCGCGTCCCGCGCCACCGTGCCGTTGACGCGCACGCGCCCCGCGGCCAGCCATTGCTTCATGCTGCGCCCGGAGGCCTCGGGGAATTGCGCGCGCAAGCGCTCCGACAGGGTGCTCACCCTCACTCGCTCCGCAAGACGCCGAGCGGCTTCTGGCCGAGGAGCCGGAAGCTGCCGAGGAAGCCCACCGCGAGGGCGAGGAGCGTGGCGCCGGTCACGCCGGCGGCGAGGATGGCGGGCTGCCAGTGCCACGGGACCTCGATCAGCCAGCGCTGCACGCCCCAGGCCAGCGCGACGGCCAGCCCGGTGCCGGCCACGCCCGCCGCCACGCCGAGGAGTGCGTACTCCACCGCGAAGCCGCGCGCCACCACGCCGCGCGTGGCGCCGAGCGCCTTGAGGATGACCGAGTGATAGAGCCGCTCGTGCCGCGTGACGGACAGCGCGCCCGCCAGCACCACGATTCCCGCGAGCACGCTCACTCCCGCCACCAGGCGCACCGCCTGCGCGATCTGGTTCACGATGCCCGACGCGCGCTCCAGCACCTCGCGGACCGGCACCGCGGTGATGTTGGGGAAGGCGCCCACCACCGCCGACTGCAGGCGCTCCTCGTCCGCGCGCGGCGCCTCGGCGGTGGCGAGATAGGTGGCGGGCGCGCCCTCGAGCGCGCCGGGCGAGAAGATCACGAAGAAGTTGGCGCCGAAGGTCCGCCACTCCACCCGTCTCAGGCTGGTGACGCGGGCGCTGACCGGCACTCCCTGGATGTCGAAGGTGAGCGTGTCGCCAAGCCCCACGCCGAGGTTCCGCGCCAGCTCCTCCTCCACGGAGATCTGCGGCTCGCGGGCGGCGTCGGCCGCTGTCCACCAGCGCCCGGCCACCACGGTGTTCCGGCCGGGCGGCGACGCCGCCCAGGTCAGCACGTACTCGCGCGAGAGATACCAGGCTTCCTCGCGGCGCCGCGCGTCCCGCGCGATGGGCGCGCCATCCACGGCGGAGAGCCGGGCCCGCACGGTGGGAATGAGAGTGGGCGGCGTGCCGGTCTCGCGCGCGATCAGCCGCGCGAAGCCGTCCGCCTGATCCGGCTGGATATCGATGAAGAAGAAGGCCGGCGCGCGCTCGGCGGCCGGCCCCGCCAGCTCGCGGCGGAGGTTGCCCTCCAGCACCGCCACCGAGACGATCAGCATCACCGCGAGGCCGAGCGTCACGAGCACCGAGCCCGCCTGGCCTCCGGGCCGGTGAAGCGCCGCCACGCCCTGGCGCCAGGCCAACCAGCGCGCGCGCGGAAGCCGCCGCGCCCCCGCGAGGGTCAGCCGCGCGATGAGGAAGAGCAGCGCCAGCCCGCCCGCGAAGCCGCCGATGAAGAGGGCGCCCACCTTCCATGCACCCGCCTGCCACAGGGCGAGCGCGGAGAGCCCGACCGCCACCGGCAGCGCGGCCAGCAGCTGCCGGCGGTTCGAGCGCCGGGTCTCGACTTCGTAGCGGAGGACCAGGGAGGGCGGGATATCGCGGATCGCCAGCAGCGGCGGCAGCGCGCAGAGCAGGGTGACGCCGAGCCCCATGGCGACGCCGCGCAGGATGGCCAGGGGCGAGACGCCGATGGCGAGCGGGAAGGGGAGGAGCGGGGCCAGCCACGGCGCGAGGAGTGGCGGCACCGCGCTTCCGATGGCCGCGCCCACGAGGCTGCCCGCCAGTCCCAGCGCGCCGGTCTGGAGGAGATAGGCGGCGAGGAGACGGCGCCACGGCGTGCCCAGGCTCTTGAGGATGGCGAGGGTGGCGCGGCGGCGGCGCAGGAACGCCTGCACGCTCACGCCCACGCCGATGCCGCCCACGAGCAGCGCGACGAGGCCGGTGAGGCCGAGATACATGGTGAGCTGATCCCAGAAGCGGCGCAGCCCCGGCTGAGCCTGGCGGTAGGTGCTGACGCGAAGGCCGGGATCGTCGAGCCGCGAGACGAGTGCCGTCCGGACCGTCTCCGGGTCGGCGCCGTCGGGAAGCCGGACCAGCGTGCGGTGGCGCACGCGGCTGCCGGGCCGCACGAGGCCGGTGGCCTCGAGGTCGGCGGCGGCGATGAGCACGCGCGGTCCCAGGGAGAAGACGCCGACCGCGCGATCGGGCTCACTCTCCACGAGGCCGGCGATGCGAAAGGCGATCTCGCCGATGCGCAGGGTGTCGCCCACCGCGAGGCCGAGCCGGGTGAGCAGCGCCGACTGGACCAGCGCGCGGCGCTCCCCGATGAGCGTCTCCAGCGGCGCGGCCGGCGACGTCACCAGGCGACCGTAGAACGGATAGCCGGCCTCCACCGCCTTGATCTCGACGAGCTGCACGCGCGACGGCGCGGCGGGATGAGGGGACACCTGACCGTCGGCGGCGGCGGGCACCTCAGCCTGCGCCATCGCCGCGAGCTCGAGGACGCGCGTCGAGCGGGCGCCGGAGCGCGCGAGCCCGTCCACCGCCGTGGCCGAGTCCGGCCCGAGCGGCTGCGACGCGCGAATCTCGAGGTCCGCGCCCATGAGGGTCTTGCCGGATTCCGCCACCGTCCGCTCGAGGCTGCGCCCGAGCGTGCCGACGGCCACCAGCGCGGCCACGCCGAGGGTGACGCAGGCCACGAGGTAGCTGAAGTGCCGGCCCGCGCCGCGCAGCTCGCGGGCGGCCTGCCGGACGGCCCAGTTAGACATGCGGGCCGAGGCTCGCCTCGTCCGCCACCACCCGCCCGTCACGGAGCGTGATGAGCCGGTCGGCGTGTGCGGCCAGCGCGGGATCGTGAGTGACGAGGACGAGGGTGCTGCCCAGGGTGCGGTTGAGGCCGAGGATCAGCTCGATGATCTGCTTGCCGGTGGCGGAGTCGAGATTGCCGGTGGGCTCGTCGGCGAGGAGCACCGGCGGCCGGCGCGCCACCGCGCGCGCGACGGCCACGCGCTGCTGCTCGCCGCCCGACAGCTGCACCGGATAGTGCTCGGCGCGATCGGCGAGCCCGACCTCGCCCAGGAGCGCGCGGGCGCGCGGGAGCGCGTCCAGCTCGCCCGCCAGCTCCAGCGGCACCGCGACGTTCTCCAGCGCGGTGAGGGTGGGAATGAGGTGAAAGGACTGGAAGATGTAGCCGATGGTGTCGAGGCGGAAGCGCGCGAGGGCGTCCTCGCCGAGCGCGGTGACCTCCGCGTCCGCCACGCGGATGCGGCCGGACGAGGGCCGATCGAGCCCGGCGATGAGGCCGAGCAGCGTGGACTTGCCGCTGCCCGACGGCCCCGCGATGGCCACGAACTGGCGCGCGGGGATCGTGAGAGTCACGTCCGCGAGCACGTCGACGGAGCGGTCGCCGCTGGTGAAGCGCATGCCGACGCCCGCGATCTCGATCATGATTGCGTCTCATACTACACTGGAGACACGGAGGAGGCGGGGACGCGGACATGCTGGGCACGCACGATCTCTGGGCATTCCTCCTGGCCAGCGTTCTCCTCTGGATCACGCCCGGCCCCGACAACATGTACATCCTCGCGCGCAGCATCGCGCAGGGCCGGCGCGCGGGCCTGGTGTCGGCGCTCGGCATCGGCTCCGGCGTGCTCGTGCACACGCTCGCCGCGTCGCTGGGCCTCTCCGCCATCCTCGCCACGTCGGCGTGGGCCTTCCTGGCGGTGAAGGTGGCGGGCGCGGCCTATCTGATCTACCTGGGGATCGCCGCGCTCCGTCGTCCCGTCGCGCCGCTCGCCGCGCCCACGCTCGATCCGGCCTCCCCGTGGGTCGTGTACCGGCAGGGCGTGCTCTCGAATATCCTGAATCCGAAGGTCGCGGTGTTCTTCCTCGCCTTCCTGCCGCAGTTCGTGGATCCGGCCGGCGGCTGGGGCCCGCTGCCCTTCCTCGTGCTGGGCGGGCTCTTCGTGACCGGCGGCACGCTCTGGTGCGTGCTCTTCGCGCTCGGCGCCAGCACCGCCACCTCGACGCTGCGGCGGTCGCCGCGGCTGCTGGTCGGGCTCGAGCGGCTGTCGGGCTGCGTCTACATCGCGCTGGGGCTGAACCTCCTCCGCTCCCGGCCCCAGTCCGCGTGACGCGCCGCCGATTCGCCGTTGTTCTGGCTCTGGCTGTCCTGTGGAGCGCGCTGGGCTCCGCAACGGCCCCTGCCCAGCCTGATCGCGTCATCGTGGCATTCGGCGACAGCCTCACCGCGGGACAGGGGGTCGCCCCCGATGAGAGCTATCCCGCGCTCCTCGCCGCCAAGCTCCGCACCGAGGGCTACTCGTACCGCGTGGTCAACGCCGGCGTGTCCGGCGACACCACCGCGGGCGGCCTGCGCCGCGTGGACTGGGCGCTGAAAAACAAGCCCGACATCGTGCTGCTCGAGCTGGGCGCCAACGACGCCTTCCGCGGCCAGGATCTCGACCGCGTGCGCGCCAACCTCGACGCGATGGTGACCCGCTTCGAAGCCGGCGGCGCGCGGGTGCTCCTCCTGGGCATGCGGCTGCCGCCGAACTACGGCGCGGGCTACGCCGGGCGCTTCGAGAAGGTCTACGCGGAGGTGGCGGAGCGCCGCAAGGTCGCCTTCATGCCGTTCTTTCTCGACGGGGTCGGCGCCGTCGCGCGGCTCAACCAGCCGGACGGCATTCATCCCACCGCGGCCGGCTACCGCATCATCGTCGAGCGGCTCTGGCCGTACCTGGAGCCCTTGCTGCGGCGCTAACGTTGATTTGCTGCGGCTTTCGGCCTAGGATGTGGCCGGCAGCGTAGCCCGCATTTGACCCGAACGCCGACCCTCAGTCAGGGGGATCCATGACCACGAAGCACGACGCGTTCTCGCTGGACGCCAAGTACACCCAGGAAGACGGCACCGTCTTCCTTTCCGGTATCCAGGCGCTGGTTCGCCTGCCCCTCGATCAGCACCGAGGCGACCGCCGCCGCGGCCTCCGCACCGCCACCTTCATCTCCGGCTATCGCGGCTCGCCCCTGGGCGGGCTGGACCAGACGCTGGAGCGCTACGCGAAGCTCTTGACCGAGCACCACGTGGTGTTCTCCTCCGGGCTCAACGAGGATCTGGGCGCCACCGCCGTGTTCGGCAGCCAGATGGTCAATTCCTTCCCGCGGCCCAAGTACGACGGCGTGCTCGGCATGTGGTACGGCAAGGCCCCTGGGGTGGACCGGACCGGCGACGTGTTCAAGCATGCGAACTACGCGGGGGTGGGGAAGAACGGCGGCGTGCTGGCCCTGGCCGGCGACGATCCCATCTCCAAGTCGTCCACCTTGCCCAGCCACTCCGAGTGGGCGCTGGCGGACGCCTTCATGCCCACGCTCTACCCGGGCAACGTGCAGGAGATCCTGGACCTGGGCCTGCACGGCTTCATGCTCTCGCGCGTCTCCGGGCTCTGGGCGGCCCTGAAGATCGTGACCAACGTGGCCGACGAGACGGGCACCATCGAGGTCGGGCTCGACCGCGTCCAGCCCGTGATCCCCACCGTGGAGCTGGACGGCAAGCCCTTCCAGCACCAGATCAACCTGAACATCATCCCGCCCTATGGGCTGGACATGGAGCGCACGCTCCACCTGGCCCGGCTCGAGCTGGCCCGCCGCTACGCGTGGGAGAACAAGCTCAACCGCATCACGGTGCCCACGCCGGACGCGTGGCTCGGGATCCTCACCACCGGCAAGACCTACTACGACGTGCGCCAGGCTTTCGAGGAGCTGGGCCTGGACGAGGCCGCCCTCCGCCGCTACGGCGTCCGCATCCTCCAGATGGGGCTCATGTACCCGATGGAGCCGCGCATCATCCGCGAGTTCGCCCGCGGTCTCGAGGAGATCCTCGTGGTCGAGGAGAAGCGGCCCTTCCTCGAGATGGCGGCCAAGGACGTGCTCTACGGCTGGCCGGATCGGCCGCGGGTGGTGGGCAAGCAGGACGAGGAGGAGCGCGCGCTCATTCCCTCCACCGGCGAGCTGGATTCCGACACCATCGCGCGCGCGCTGGCCCGGCGGCTGGGGCGGAAGGCGCGCATCGAGTCCGTGGAGGCGCGCATCCAGCACCTGGACGAGCTGAAGCGCCGGCCGCGCACGCTCACGCTGGCGCGCACCGCCTTCTTCTGCTCGGGCTGCCCGCACAACCGCTCCACCGTGGTGCCGGCGGGCGCGGTGGCGGCGGCGGGCATCGGCTGCCACGGCATGGCCATGGGCATGGACCGCGGCATCATCGGCGTCACCCACATGGGCGGCGAGGGCGCGCAGTGGGTGGGCATCGCGCCCTTCACCGAGACGCCGCACATGTTCCAGAACATCGGCGACGGCACGCTCTTCCACTCGGGCAAGCTCGCCATCGACTACGCGGTGGCGGCCGGCGTCAACATCACCTACAAGATTCTCTACAACGCGGCGGTGGCGATGACGGGGGGGCAGACCGCCGCGGGCGCCATCGGCATCCCCGCCCTCACCCGTCAGCTGCAGGCGGAAGGGGTCAAGAAGATCCTCATCACCACCGACGACCCCGGCAAGTACAAGGGCGTGCCGGTGGCGGCGGAGGTGTGGCACCGCGACCGGCTCATCGAGGCGCAGTCCCTCCTGGCCGCCACCCCGGGCGTCACCGTGCTCATCCACGACCAGCAATGCGCGGCGGAGAAGCGGCGGCTGCGGAAGCGCGGGCGTCAGGCCGATCCCGAGCAGCGCGTGTTCATCAACGAGCGAGTCTGCGAGGGCTGCGGCGACTGCGGCAAGAAGTCGAACTGCCTCTCGGTGCAGCCGGTGGAGACCGAGTTCGGCCGCAAGACCCAGATCCACCAGTCCTCCTGCAACAAGGACTACTCCTGCCTGCTCGGCGACTGCCCGTCGTTCCTCACCGTAGAGCACGTGGGCGAGCCGATGAAGAAGGAGAAGCGGCTGCCCGCGCTGGACGCGGAGCTGCCCGAGCCTACCGTCAAGGTGCGCACCGACGGCTTCGCCGTCCACATGATGGGCATCGGCGGCACCGGGGTGGTGACGGTGAGCCAGATCCTCGGTACCGCGGCGCTGCTCGACGGGCGGCACGTGCGCGGGCTCGATCAGACGGGACTCAGCCAGAAGGGCGGCCCCGTCGTCTCCGACCTCAAGATCTCGTCGCAGCCCCTGGTGACCGCCAACAAGGTGTCGGCGGGCGGCTCCGACCTCTACCTGGGCTTCGACCTGCTGGTGGCCACCGATCCCAACAACCTCGACAAGGCGGAGTCGGGACGCACCGTGGCCGTCGTCTCCACCAGCCAGATCCCCACCGGGCAGATGGTGGTGGACACCGCCGTGCACTTCCCCGAGCTGGCCAGCACCTTGCTCAATATCGACCGCGTCACCCGCAAGGACGACAACGTCTACCTGGACGCCCAGGCGATGGCGGAAGGTCTCTTCAACGACCACATGGCGACCAACCCCCTCATGCTCGGCGCGGCCTATCAGACGGGGGCGCTCCCGATCTCGGCGGAAAGCATCGAGCGCGCCATCCGCCTCAACGGCGTCTCGGTGGAGATGAACCTCCTCGCCTTCCGCTGGGGGCGCATGGCGGTGGTCGACGCCAAGCGCGTGGAGGCGGCGGTGCGCACCGCCACCGGCCGCGAGGTGACGCCGATCGCGCTGGACCCCGACGCCCTCGCCCTGGTCGACTCGATCAAGGCGGCGGCGGCCGGCACCGAGCTGCGGCGCCTGCTCGAGCGGCGCGTGCCCGAGCTGATCGCGTACCAGGATCTGCCCTACGCGCGGCGGTACGTGGAGATGGTGGAGAAGGTGGCGCAGGCGGAGATCCAGAAGGTACCGGACCGATCTGGGCTGGCGGAGGCGGTGGCGCGGAACCTGTTCAAGCTCATGGCCTACAAGGACGAGTACGAGGTGGCCCGGCTGCATCTCGAGGCCACCCTCGAGGCCGAGCTCCGCGCCCGCTTCGGCGAGCGCATCCGCTACGCGTGGCACCTGCACCCGCCGCTGTTCCGCGCGCTGGGGCTCAAGAAGAAGCTCAAGCTCGGCCCCTGGTTCCGGCCCGTCTTCCGCGCCCTCTACGCCTTCCGCCGGCTGCGCGGCAGCCCGCTCGACCCCTTCGGCTACGCGGAGGTGCGGCGGGTGGAGCGGGCGCTCGTGGACGAATACACCCGGCTCGTGGAGTCGGCGCTGCGCCGGCTTGGCCCCGCCACCCACGACGCGGCGGTGGCGCTGGCGGAGCTCCCCGACATGATCCGCGGCTACGAGCACATCAAGCTCGACAACGTGAAGCGGTTCCGCGAGGCGGCCCAACCGCTCGTCGCGAAGGTCACACAACAACCTGCATGACCGGGGAGGGCTCTCAACGGTGAGACGGCTGCTGGTGGTCGGCTTGGCGGTGACGCTGGCGGGGTGCGCGGCGATGAGGGCGGAGAAGGAACCGCCCGCGTCGTTGTCGGCGGAGGCGACGCTCAAGGACAAGGACGGCAAGCAGGTGGGGGTGGCGACCCTGATCCAGCAGCCGGACGGCGTGCGGATCGCGTTGACGGGCTATCGCCTCCCGCCCGGGGACAAGGGCCTGCACATCCACGCGGTGGGCGTGTGCCAGCCGCCCGAGTTCACGTCCTCGATGGCGCACTTCAACCCGGGCGGGAAGAAGCACGGCATGGAGAGCCCGGAGGGTCCGCACGCGGGTGACCTGCCGAATCTCAAAGTTGCGGCCAATGGCGAGGGCGGGATCGACTACGTCAACAAGCTGGTCACGCTCGGACCCGGGCCCAACTCGCTCCTGGGCGAGAACGGCACCGCCATCATCGTGCACGCGGCGGCCGACGACATGAAGACCGACCCCACCGGCAATAGCGGCGGGCGCATCGCCTGCGGCGTCATCGTCAAGTAGACGCGCGCCGATCGCCGGCGACCTCGTCCCGACGCCGATCCAGGACGGGGTCGCCGGCGCCCGCGTAGGCCCCCGCCGGCGGCAAGGCTAAGAGCGGTCGCCCGCGCAGATGGCCATCCCGCCCTCAGGCTGAGCGTGAGTCCTTCGAGCTACGCGCAGGGCTCGCGGTTGAGTGCGGGTCAGGCCACAGAATAGGGAGCGCACCTTGGCCGCAACCATTCTCATGGTTCTCAGTGCGAGCATCATGTGTACGCTCGGAGTCCTTCACCTCGTCTATACGTTCTGGGGGCCAAAGCTCACACCGCGTGACCACGCGCTGCAAGTCAGCATGAGCCGGATTTCACCTGTCATCACGAAGGAAACAACCATGTGGCGGGCCTGGGTGGGCTTCAATGTCAGCCACAGCATGGGGGCGATCTTGTTCGGCTTGGTGTTCGGCTTTCTGGCGTTGGCTCACGGCCCCCTCCTCTTCCAGTCACCGTTCCTGCTCATTGTCGGGCTGGCAATGCTTGGCGGCTTTGTCGTGCTCGGCAAGGTGTATTGGTTCAGTGCGCCGTTCCGGGGCATCAGCATGTCGCTGGCCTGCTATGTCGCCAGCATCGCGCTATCGCGGGCCTGACACAGTGTCGAGCGAGCGAAAGGCGGGGAAGGTCCTGAAGGGCAAAGTGGCGCTGGTGGCCGGGGCAACGCGCGGCGCGGGCCGCGGCATCGCGGTGGAGCTGGGCGCGGCGGGGGCCACGGTGTACGTCACCGGACGCACCACGCGCACGCGACCGTCCGAGCTGAACCGTCCCGAAACGATCGAAGAGACGGCCGAGCTGGTGCAGCAGGCGGGCGGCCAGGGTATTGCCGTGCCCGTCGATCATCTGGAGCCGGCCCAGGTGCAAGCGCTGGTGGCGCGGATCGAGCGGGAGCAGGGTCGCCTGGATATCCTGGTCAACGATGCGTGGGGAGCGGACTTCTTGATCGAGTGGAACGTGCCCGTGTGGAAGCACTCCCTGGACGGGGGGCTGCGCATGCTGCGCCTCGCCATCGACACGCATCTCATCACCAGCCACTTCGCACTCCCGCTCTTGATCAAGAATCCGGGCGGACTGGTCGTCGAGATGACGGACGGCACCGCCGAATACAACAATGCCAACTACCGGCTGTCGCTGTTCTATGACCTCGCCAAGACCTCGGTCATTCGCATGGCGTGGGCGCAGGCGCACGAGCTTCGGCCCCATCAGTGCACCGCCGTTGCCCTGAGTCCGGGCTGGCTGCGCTCGGAGCAAATGCTGGAGAACTACGGGGTCAGTGAAGCGAACTGGCGTGATGCCACCGCGAAGCAACCGCACTTCGTCATCACCGAGACGCCACGGTACGTCGGGCGTGCCGTGGCCGCCCTCGCCGCCGATCCCGAGGTGGCGCGCTGGAGTGGTCAGTCGCTTTCCAGTGGGCAGCTGGCCAAGGTCTATGGCTTCACCGATCTGGATGGGTCTCAGCCCGATGCGTGGCGCTACGTTCGTGAGGTCCAGGATGCCGGTAAACCCGCCGATGCGACCGGGTACCGGTAGTCGCGCCGCGTGAGCTGATGGCACCATGGACGTCTGCTCGACGACTGTTCGGGGTGGCCGTGATCGCGTATGGCCTGGGATTCCTCGGTTGGTTGTTTTGGCCCACGTTTCACAAGTCCTTCCTCGGGAGTGTGGTGGGGATTCCGCCGTTCTCGATTTACGTCTTCGAGCACTTCGGAGTGCCGGGGCTTACCGATCGCAGCCGTTGCGACTGGATGTGGTGCAAGCCAACGATATTCGGCATTGTCTTCACCACGGTAGTCTGGCTCGGCGTGGTGTGGCTCGTCTCACTCGGCATTGCGCACCTCAGCCGTTCGACGCGTTCACAGGGGCGTGGCGCCGATCGATGAACTCGCCGGATTGAGAGAGGAGCGCCAGGATGCGGGAGCCGGTGGTGGCACGGATGTGGCAAGGGCGGACGCGAGAAGCGATCGCCGAGACCTACGCCGGATACCTCTATGAAGAAGGCGTGAAGAAGCTCAGGAGCACGCCCGGCAACTTGGGCGTCCAGGTGTTTCGAGAAGTACGCGACGGCATCGCGAGCTTCATCACGATCTCCTACTGGGGCTCGCGCGACGAGATCAGGGCCTATGCCGGCGCGGACATCGAGAGGACGCACCACCTTCCGAAGGACGCCGAGTACCTTCTCGAGCTTCCCCCGACGGTCCGCCACTTCGATATCCTCGTCAACGAGTGGAGCGCAGAAGGGCCCGCGTGACCGGAGCGGCCAAGCGGCGCGTCGGCCTCATCTCGGACACGCATGGTCTGCTCCGGCCGGAGGCGGTCGCGTTCCTGCGCGGCAGCGATCGGATCGTTCACGGAGGCGACATCGGGAGCGAGGGCGTTCTCCACGAGCTCGCCGCCCTCGCTCCGGTCACCGCCGTCCGCGGGAACAACGATACGGGCCCCTGGGCCGGAGCGGTGCCGCCGACCGGGGTGCTCCAGGTCGGCGAGGTATTCATCTATGTCGTGCACGATCTCGGCGATCTGGACCTGGATCCCGTGGCCGCCGGGTTCCAGGTGGTGGTCTCAGGGCATTCGCATCGGCCGTCCGTGATGGAGCGCGATGGGGTGCTCTACGTCAATCCCGGCAGCTCGGGCCCGCGGCGCTTCAAGCTCCCGATCACGGTGGGCGAGCTCACGGTGGTCGACAACGCGGTCAGCGCGCGAGTGGTGGAGCTCGACGTGGGGAGGTGATGGCGCGCATGAGGTCGGAGCCTCCCGCGTCTGTCGTCGAGTTCTACGACGCCCTCGCCCCCTGGTATCACCTGGTCTATCGGGATTGGGAGGCCGGCATCGCGCGGCAGGGGGACGCGCTGGCCGCGCTCCTGGCCGCCGAGTGGGGAGACGGCGTCCGCCGGCTCCTCGACGTGACCATGGGGGTGGGGACCCAGGCGCTGGGTCTCGCCGCCCGGGGCTATCAGGTGATCGGGTCCGACCTTTCGTCCTCGTCGGTTCGGCGTGCCGGTGCGGAGGCCACCCGGCGTGGGCTCACGCTGCGGGGCTACGTGGCCGACGTCCGCGCCCTGGCCGCACGGCACGGGCTCGGCCGATGCGGTGCTCGCATGCGACAACGCGCTGCCGCACCTCCTGTCCGAGGACGAGATCCGGGTCGCGCTCGGCGAGTGCCTCCGGTGCCTGCGCCCCGGCGGCGGGTGCGTGATCTCGCTGCGCGACTACGGGCCGGCCCCGGCGCCCGGCACCGAGGAGATCAAGGACTATGGGAACCGCGTCTGGGAGGGCCGCGCCTGCCGCTTCCGCCAGATCTGGCGCTGGCGCGGCCCGATCTACGACCTGGTTTTCGAGCTCGTGGCGACGGGCGACTCGCCCGAGGTGATCATGCGCACGCCGCCCACGACCTACTTCGCGGTGCCGGTCGCTCGCGTGGCGGCCCTCATGGAGGCGGTGGGGTTCTTGCGCGTTCGCCGGGTGGACGGCTGCCTCTTCCAGCCCGTCCTGGTCGGCACCCGATGACTCGCGGCAAGGCGACGTGAGTCAGCGCCGCGCGGGGTCGCCGCCCGTGCTCGGAATCTGGATCATGGGCACCGCGCCGCCGCCGAAGGTGTACTGGGGCAGGCGGCCGGGATGAACGAGCAGCGCGAGCGCCCGGATGGAAGGGGTGAAGAAGTACCGCCCGCGGTGACGGTGACGAAGCGATCCAGTCCGATCACCACGTGGCCGTGCTCCGTGGGCAGCTTCACCTCGTGCCGCCCCGCGGGTTGGCCCACCAAGGGATCCGCGCCGGGCTCGGGCCGCACCCCGGGGGAAGTCGGGTCGATTGCCGGCGAAGACGAGAAAGCTTCGGTGCCGCGTCCCGCCCTCCTCGTCCGGATATCCAGGACGAACGCGCCGACGCGCGCGTCCGCGCCGGGGGCCCCCGCTCGCCACGCTCGACGGCGCCGCGAATCCTGCCTGACGCGATGCAGCATCCGCCGGCCCGCGGCCCGGCCGCGTTCGGCATGGTGAACAGTTGTCGCCCCCGCGGCCATCGCGTATATTTGCCGCCACCATAGGGAAATGCGCGCGTCCGGTCGCTGCCGCCCGACGCGTCTCCAGGAGGAGACCGCATGCGTCACACCACACTCGTCACCGCCATCGCGGGGCTGGCGCTCGCCGCCGTCACCGCGCTCCCACCCACTCCCGCCATCGGCCAGACGCCGAAGTCCGGCGGCACCCTCAACATCATGGCGCGCGAGGACCTCGCGCAGGGCTTCGCCACCCACGAGACGTCCACGGTGGCGACGAGCACGCCGTCGCTTCCCTGCTTCAGCAACCTCGTCTTCTTCGACCCCAGCAAGAAGACCGACAGCATGGACACCATCGTCGGCGAGCTGGCCGAGAAGTGGTCCTGGCAGGACAACTACAAAAATCTCGTGTTCTTCCTGCGAAAAGACGTCAAGTGGCACGACGGCAAGCCCTTCACCTCGAAGGACGTGAAGCACACCTTCGACATGGTCCGGGAGGCGCCCGACGCCGCCGCGAAGCTACGGATCAGTCCCAGAAAAGACTGGTATGCCAACGTCGAGCACATCGAGGCCCCTGATCCCCACACGGTGGTCTTCCGCCTGAAGCGCCCGCAGCCCTCGCTGCTCCTCATGCTCGCTTCCGGCTATTCGCCGATCTACGCCGCCCACGTGCCGCCCGCCGCGTACCGGACCGGTTGCGTGGGGACGGGCCCCTTCAAGGTGAAGGAGTGGCGGAAAGGCGAGTTCATCGAGTACGTGAAGAACCCCGACTTCTACGTCAAGGGCCGGCCCTACCTCGACGGGATCAAGTACCTGGTCATCGTGGAGCGCGGGACCCGCACCGCCGCGCTCCAGTCCGGGCAGCTCGACGTCGCCTTCCCCGGCGAAACCGGACGCATCACCATGGAGCAGCTCAAGAAGGCCGTGCCCAGCATGGTGTTTCAGCCGGTGGCGCAGAACGTCAGCGACAACATCATCATGAACACCAAGAAGCCGCCCTTCGACAATCCCAAGGTGCGGCTGGCGGTGAGCTACGCCATCGACCGCCGCGGGCTGATCCAGGCCGCGCATCAGGGCGGCGCCGTGCTCGGGACCGCCATGGCGCCCAAGCCCTACGGTGTGTGGGGTCTGCTCGAGAAAGACCTCCTCGCCCTGCCCGGCTACGGCAAGGCCGAGGACATGAAGGCTCAGGCGAAGAAGCTCCTCGGCGAGGCCGGCATCACCGCGCAGAACCCGCTGAAGGTCGAGATGAGCGTCCGCGCCATCGCGATCTATCTCGACATGGCCTCGTACGTGATCAACGAGCTGAAGCAGGTGGGCATCGAGGCGACGCTGAAGCAGATCGAGACGGCGCAGTGGCATGCGACGGCGACGCGGGGCGAGTACCAGATCGGCGCCAATCTCACCGGGCTGGGCACCGACGATCCCGACGCCAACTTCTACGAGAACTACGGCTGCGGCTCGCCGCGCAACTACAGCCAGTACTGCAGCGAGGAGATGATGAAGGCCTTCGAGCGCCAGAGCCAGGAGCTGGACCCCAAGAAGCGCGCGGCCATGGTGGTCGAGATCCAGAAGCGCCTCGAGCAGGACGCGCCGCGGCCCATCCTCGCCCAGCGGCTCGACTACTACGCGCACTGGGCGCACGTGAAGGGGCTGGTGGCGCACAACAACGTGTACAACTTCAGCCGATTCCAGGACGTGTGGCGGGACAAGTAAGGGAGCCGGGCCCGATCGCGTGAAGAACTACGTCGCGCAGCGCCTGGGCATCGCCGTCCTCACCCTGCTGGGGATGTCGATGGTCATCTTTGTCCTGCTTCGTCTCGCCCCCGGCGACATCGTGGACATCCTCTTCTCCACCGGGGGCTACGTGAACGCCGACGAGCGCAAGGCGATCATGAAGGAGCTGGGGATCGACAAGCCGCTCGTCACCCAGTACCTCGAGTGGCTGCGCAACTTCATGGTCGGCGACCTCGGCAAGTCCTATCGGTACGACCAGCCGGCCTGGGACATCATCCGGCCGCTCATTCCCGTGACCCTGGAGCTGGCGGCCTTATCCATCCTGGTGGCGGTCTGTCTGGGCGTGCCCACCGGGGTCATCAGCGCGGTGCGCCAGGATACCGGGCTCGACTACGCGCTCCGCGTATTCTCGCTGGCGGGGCTCAGCATGCCCGCCTTCTGGCTGGGCATGGTCATCATCCTGGCGCTCGTCTCCTGGTTGCAGTGGATCCCACCCGTCACCTACGTCGGCCCCCGGGAGAACTTCTGGCTCCACGCGGTGCAGTTCGGGCTGCCCGCCCTCGCGGTCGGCTACCGCTCGTCCGCCCTCATCATGCGCATCACCCGCTCCGCCCTCCTCGAGGTGATGCGCGAGGACTACATCCGCACCGCGTGGGCCAAGGGGCAGAGCGAATCCGTGGTGATCTGGCGCCACGCGCTGAAGAACGCGATCCTCCCCGTGGTCACCGTCATCGGCATCGAGTTCGCCTTCCTCATCGGCGGCCTGGTGGTGACCGAGAACGTGTTCAACCTGCCCGGGGTGGCGCGGTTCCTCGTGCAGGCCATCCTCTGGCGCGACTACCCGATCGTGCAGAACCTGGTCATGCTCATCGCGGTGGTGGTGATCCTCTCCAACCTCTTCGTGGACATGCTCTACGGCTTCCTCGACCCGCGGGTGCGCTATGGCAGCTAGCCCAGCCACCGTCGAGCTGCCCGCGACCGCCCGGGTGGCGCCCGCGCGGCCGGGCGCACTTACCGTGCTCGGACGCTTCGTCCGGAAGAAGCCCCTGGGCGCGGCGGGCGGATTCATCATGCTCGTGATCACGGTGATCGCGATCTTCGCAAACCTGGCGGAGACCCACGATCCCATCGCCACCGACGCGGCCGGCACCCTCGGGCGTCCCTCCGCGGAGCACTGGCTCGGTGCCGACCATCTCGGCCGTGACGTCTACTCCCGGATCGTCCACGGCGCGCGGGTCTCTCTCATCGTGGGTCTCGCCTCGTCCGTGCTGGGTTCCTTCTTCGGCGGCATCATCGGGCTCTGGTCCGGCTACATCGGCGGCAAGACGGATCTCATCACCCAGCGCGTGCTGGACATCCTCCAGGGGCTCCCCCTGCTCGTCTTGGCCATGGTGATGTCGGCGGCGCTGGGCGCGTCCCTCCACAACGTGGTCATCGCCATCTCCGTCCCGATCATCCCGCGCGCCGCGCGCGTGATCCGCTCGAGCGTGCTGTCGATCCGCGAGATGCAGTACGTGGAGGCGGCCCGCGCGGTGGGCGTGCGCCACCTCCGCATCGCCTTCCGCCACATCCTGCCCAATACCATGGGCCCCTTCATCGTGCTCATGACCGCCCAGCTCGGCAGCGCCATCCTGGTGGAGGCCACGCTCTCGTTCCTCGGCCTGGGCGTGCCGGAGCCGTATCCCTCCTGGGGACGCATGCTCTCGGTGTCGGCGGCGGAGTACGCGCAGAAGGCCCCGCACCTCGTGATCTTCCCCGGCCTCGCCATCAGCCTCGCGGTGTTCGGCTCGAACCTGCTGGGCGACGCGCTGCGGGACACGCTCGATCCGCGCCTCCGCGGCGCGTGAGCGACAACACAGAAAGGACGCCCATGCCCCTCGACGAGCTGTGCTGGATGTCCGCCGCCCGCCTGGTGGCGGCGATCAAGCGAAAGAAGGTGTCCCCGGTCGAGGTGATGCGCGCGGTGCTCGACCGCATCGAGCGCGTCAACCCGCGTCTCAACGCGTTCGTGACCCTCACCGCGGACCAGGCGCTGCGGGACGCGCGCGCGGCGGAGCGGGCGGTGGGGAAGCGGGGCGCGAAGCTCGGGACGCTCCACGGGGTGCCGTTCTCCACCAAGGACCTCGTGATCACCAAGGGAATCCGCACCACCTTCGGGACCCGACTCTACGCCGACAACGTGCCTACCGAGGACGCGCCCATGGTGGCGCGGATGAAGGCGGCGGGCGCCATCCAGCTCGGCAAGACGAACACGCCGACCTTCGGCTGGATCGGGGCCACCCACAACCTCGTCTTCGGGATCACGCGGAACCCGTGGCATCCGGACCGCACGCCGGGCGGGTCCAGCGGGGGCGCCAGCGCGGCGGTGGCGGCGGGGCTCGGGCCCGTCGCCATCGGGACCGACGGCGGCGGCTCCATCCGCATCCCCGCCGCCTTCACCGGCATCTTCGGCCACAAGCCGTCCTACGGGCGCATCCCGCTCTATCCGCAGAGCGGGGCGTGGAGCCTCTCGCACATCGGGCCCATGACGCGCACGGTGGAGGACGCCGCCCTCATGCTGAACGCGTGCGCGGGCCCCGACGAGCGCGACCAGTTCTCGCTGCCCGCCACCGGCACCGACTACGTCAAGGCCTTGCGCGGGACCCTCAAGGGCCTGCGGGTGGCGTGGACCGCCGATCTCGGCAACGCGCGGGTGGTGGACCCGGAGGTGGAAGTGGCCTGTGCGAAGGCGGCCAAGCGCTTCCGCGAGCTCGGCGCGCGCGTGGACGAGGTGCGCCCCGGCTGGCCCTCGCCCAAGGAGGCGTGGGAGGCCATCTTCTGCGGCGGCATCGCCACGCGGATGGCGCCCTACCTGGCCGAGCGGCGCGCCGACATCGATCCGGGCCTCCTGCCCATCATCGAGCGCACGCTCAAGTGGCCGCCCACCCGCTACGTGCAGGCGTGGTTCGACCGGCTCGCGTGGTACGACCACGTGCGGAAGCTCTTCGAGACCTACGACCTCCTGCTCACCCCCACCACCGCCACGCCGCCGTTCAAGGTGGGGCTGGACAATCCCCCCGACATCGCGGGACGGCCGGTGGAGCCCTACGACTGGATCCCGTACACCTATCCCTTCAACCTGACCGGCCACCCCGCCGCCTCGGTGCCGTGCGGCTTCACCAAGGACGGGCTGCCCGTCGGCTTGCAGATCGTGGGCCGGCGTTACGACGACGTCAGCGTGCTCCGCGCCGCCGCCGGCTACGAGAGGATCGCCCCCTGGGCCGACCAGAAGCCGCCGCTGGACTGAGGCGGAGGGAGACGGCATGAAGATCGACGACGTGAAGCGAATCCTCGTGGTGGGTGCGGGGCAGATGGGCGCGCAGATCGCCATGCAGTCCGCGCTGCACGGCTACGCCATCACGCTGAACGACTTGACCATGGACGTGCTCCAGAAGGGCATGGGGGGCAACCGGAAGCAGCTCGAGCGGCGCGTGCAGAAAGGCCAGATGACGAAGGACCAGATGGAAGAGGCCCTCGCCCGGGTGCGGCTGGAGGCGGACCTCGAGAAGGCCGCCCGCGACGCCGACTTCGTCATCGAGGCCATCGTGGAGCGGCTCGAGCCGAAGAAGGAATGCTTCGCCAAGCTGGACCGCTTCTGTCCCCCGCACGCCATCCTGGCCACGAACTCGTCCACGCTGATGAACTCGCAGATCGCGCCCTCCACCAAGCGCCCCGACAAGTGCGTCAACATGCACTACTTCTTCCCGCCGCTGGTGATGAAGCTGGTGGAGGTGGTGAAGGGGCAGGCCACCAGCGAGGAGACGGTGGAGATCACCGCGGAGGTGGCCCGCCGCAGCGGTCGGGAGCCCGTGATTCTCCGCAAAGAGCTGCCGGGCTTTCTCGTGAACCGCATCCTGCGCGCGCTGGTGCGCGAAGCCTATTACTGCCTCGAGCAGGGCGTGGCCAGTCACGCCGACATCGACAAGGCGGTGGAGCTGGGGCTCAACCACCCCCTGGGTCCATTCCGTCTGGGCGATCTTTCCGGGCTCGACATCGGCTACAACGCGCGCCTCGAGACCTTCGAGGTCACCAAGGATCCCAACGATCGCCCGCCCCGCGAGCTGGAGAAGCGCGTGAAGCGCGGCGATCTCGGCCGCAAGACCGGGCGCGGCTTCTACGACTACTCGACGGATCCGCCCAAGCCGATCCTGGACTGATACGCGTATCGGTTCCGGCGCGTCTCCCGCGCGGGACATTGACGCACCCGTCCCCGGCCGCCGACGCTCGGGGCCATGGTGGGCCCGGTTTCCGGCGAGGGCGGCACTTCCCTGATCGAGCTGCTGGTAGCCATGGCCATGGCCGGCCTCGTCATGGCCGCTACGGTGACGCTTCTCCTCGCCGGCCAGGCCGCCTACACCGTGGGCACCGCGCGCGCCGAGGCCACGCAGTCCGCCCGGGTGGCGCTGGAGCGCATGGGCAGCGAGCTGCGCCAGGCGGGCTACGATCCCCAGGGCACGCGCTTCGAGCCCATCCTGGTGGCCGAGCCCGCGCGCATCACGCTGCAGCGTGACCTCAACGAGAACGGCGTCATCGACCTCACCCGGGAGCGGATCACCTATCTCCTGCGCGGGACCGTGCTCCGGCGGGAGGCGGGCGGGGGAGCCCAGCCCCTCGCCGAGGGCGTGTCGGGACTCTGGCTGACCTACTACGATCGCGCCGACGTGCCCACGACGGACCCCGCCCGCGTGGCCTCGGTGGGCATTCGCGTCGAGGTGTCACGCGGGATCGCGTTTCCCCTGGCCCCGACCGTGATGGAGACGCGGGTGCGCTTCCGTAACGAAAAGCGCCCGGCGCCGCCGCCCTCCTGAGCGGCCGTCGTATTGACTGCCGCCGGTGGCTTGGCTACGGTTGAGGTGTCTTGGGTCCCACCGTCCGAACCTGTTTGTCGTGGCTCGTCTTCCTGCTGCTCGTCGCGGGCTGCGCCGGCCCCACCACCACCGCCAAGGAGCCCGTGCCCCCCGCGGCCCCGCCCGCCGCCCCGCCGACGGCGCCGAAAGAGGGCGCGAAGGCACGGCTCTCGGTCCTCCGCATGGACGTGACGGCCACCACGGCACCCGCCGCCATGGGCACCGGGCTCGCCGACATGCTGGCGGCCGCGCTGGCCCAGTCCAATCGCTTCGCGATCACGTCGCGCGACGCGGACCTGATCGTCGTCGGCGTCGTCACCGAGTTCGCTCCGGCCGGTCGGGCGCCGGGCCAGCCGGCCCAGGTCACCATCGAGATGGGCTTGCTCGACGCGAAGACCTCCCAGGTCTTCGCCTCGGGCACGGTACGCGGGAGCGCCGGTGACACCGCGGGCCTCGACCCTGGACGCCAGCCCCCCCTCGGCGCCGCGCTTGCCCCACATGCGGGGACCCCGCTGGAGAAGGCCATCCGTGCCGCCATCCAGAATGCCGCGCAGCTCGTCATGACCGGCACTCCGGTCGCGTACTACCGTCACGCGGAGACGGCCGCCCGGCCTGCGTCGCCGGCGGAGCCCGCCGGGCCGCGGCCACCCACCGCCGCTCCGCCGGCCGAGCCCGCGCGCCCGTCGCCGGCCCCGCGCCCCGCGCCGGCGCCTGCACCCGGCTCGGCGGCCACGCCGCCACCCGCGTCGGCGGCTACGCCGCCAGTGGTTGCCCGCGTACTGGGAACCCGGTATGCGAAGGCGCCAACGGCCAACCTGCGTGACGCCGCCGGCACCATGGGCAGGGTGCTGGTGGTCATTCGTCAGGGCACCAAGCTCGAAGTGCTCGAGACCAAGGCCGGCTGGCATCGCGTGCGGCTGCCCGACGGCAAGGAAGGCTGGATCGCCGACTCGGTGACCTCCGCGACGCCACCCTGACGCACATCCGGTCTGCTAGAATCCGCCCATGCGCGCCCGAGGTGCCCTTCATTCTCGGTGGCTGACGGTGTTTCTCCTCGTGGGCCTCGTGGCCGCCTGCGAGACGGTGCCCATCACGGGGCGCTCCCAGCTGAATCTCCTGTCCGAGCCGGACGAGGTGCAGCTAGGGGTCCAGGCCTTCAAGGAGGTCACGGACAAGGCCAAGATCTCCTCGAATCCCGTCCAGAACGCCCAGGTGACCCGGGTCGCCCAGCGCATCATCGCCGCCGTGGAAAAGCCGAGCCTGCCCTGGGAAGTGAAGGTGATCGAGGACAACCAGGCCAACGCCTTCGCGCTGCCGGGGGGAAAGATCGCCGTCTACACCGGCATTCTCCCCATCACCCGGGACGACGCCGGGCTCGCGGCGGTGATCGGCCACGAGGTGGGGCACGTGATCGCGCGGCACAGCGCGGAGCGGGTGAGCCAGCAGATGGTGGCGCAGGGTCTCGGGGGCGCCCTCGTGAGCGGCGTGCTCGGGACGGATCCGCAGACCAGCGCGCAGGTGGCCGGCCTCTTCGCGCAGGGCATCCTCCTTCCCTGGGGCCGCAAGCAGGAGTCCGAGGCGGATCACATCGGCCTCATCCTGATGGCCAAGGCGGGCTATGACCCGCGGGCCGCGCGCGACCTCTGGGTGCGCATGGGCGAGGCCTCGAAAGGACGATCCCGCCCTCCGGAATTCCTCTCCACTCACCCCTCCGAGGAGACCCGGATCACGCAGATCGAGGGGTGGCTGCCCGAAGCCCTCAAGTACTACCGGCCCACCAATTAAACGCGGGCGGTGCGAGCCGAGCGGCTTACCGACGGCCGATGAGGCCATCCGAAGCCCGGCGCTGACGCGCTCCGCCCAGGCTATCGTATCGACCGCGCATCCTCCAAAGTTTATCGGGGGCGGCGGGCGCGCCCCGGCTCCGCCGGTGGTGGGTCGAGCTCCGGCCACCCCCGCTCGGGAGCCGCCTTCGGTGCCTAATTACCCTATCGGCGGGGTTACCCAAATTCGTGGAACCCAACCTGTCGCCCTGATGACACAGACAATTTCTCTTTTAAATCCTTAGTTTTTCCTTGACACCCTCCCGGCCAAACCGTAGGATGCCCCCTCAAGTGGGGCAAATTCCCATGAAGTGGAGTCAGTGCCCAATTGGAAGGCGTTGGGGCCTTGGCCGGGAGAACGAGTGTTTCGCGGACATTTCAGGCACACGATCGACCCGAAAGGGCGTCTCAGCATCCCCGCGAAGTTTCGCGAGGCGCTGGACGGCGATCTCGGGGACAAGCTCGTGATCGTGCCCATCGAACATTCCCTCGAGGTGCATCCCCTTTCCGCGTGGCGCGAGATCGAGGAGAAGGTCGCCGCGCTCCCGAAGTTCGACGAGGACGCGCGCAAGCTGAAGTACGCCTATACCTCGCGCGCCCACGACGTGATGCTCGACGCGCAGGGTCGCATCCAGCTCTCGCCCGACTACCGCGAGCGCGCGGGCCTCGACAAGGACGTGCTCGTGATCGGAATGCTCGAGCACTTCGAGGTGTGGAACCCCGAGCGCTGGAAGCTTTTCGGCGAGCAGCGCGAGGCGCTCGGCGACCTCTTCACGCGCGTGGCGCAGAAGGGCGTGTGAGCGCGATGGAGCCCACCACTGTCCACGTGCCGGTTCTCGTCGACGAGGTGACCCATCTCCTGCGCGCGCGCCGAGCGGGCTGGATGGTGGACGGCACCGTGGGGCTGGGCGGGCACGCGGAGCGGCTGCTGGACGCGAGCGCGCCGGGCGCGCGCCTCCTCGGCCTCGACGGCGACGCGGACGCGGTCGCCCAGGCGGGCACACGGCTCGCGCGCTTCGGCGAGCGCGCAGTGCTGCGCCATGGCAGCTTCCGCCGTCTCGCCTCGCACGCCGCCGGCGCCGGGATAACGGAGGCGGAGTCCGTGCTGCTCGATCTCGGGTTGTCCTCGTATCAGCTGGAGGCGTCGCGGCGCGGCTTCACCTTCCAGGGTGACGAGCCGCTCGACATGCGCTTCGACGCCACCCAGGGCCCGACGGCAGCGGAGCTGGTGAATACGCTGCCGGAGGCGGAGCTGGCGCGCATCCTGTTCGAGCACGGCGAGGAGCCGCACGCGCGGCGCATCGCCCGGCGCATCGTGGAGGCGCGGGCCTCCGCCCCGCTCCGCACCACCGGCGAGCTCGTGGCCGCGGTGAAGCGCGGGGTGCCGCGCGCGGCGTGGTCGCGTCGCACCCATGTCGCCACCCGCACCTTTCAGGCCCTGCGCATGGCCGTCAACGACGAGGTCGAGGCCCTGCGGGATGCGCTCCCGCAGGCCGCCGCTCTGCTCGGCCGGGGAGGCCGTCTGGGCGTGATCTCATTCCACTCGGGGGAAGACCGCATCGTGAAGCGAACGTTCCGCACGCTCGAGACGGACGGCTTCGGCGAGTTGCAGCCGTCGCCGGTAGTGCCGCTGCGCGAGGAGACGGTGATGAACCCGCGGGCCCGCAGCGCGAAGCTGCGCGTGCTCCAGCGGCTGGAGGCGGCATGAGCACGGTGGCGGCGCGCGCGGCGACGACGCGGCCGGGCCGGCTCCTGGCTACCTCGCTCGGCCGCGCGGGCCAGGAGGGGGCGGCGCGGTTCCATCGCGAGCGCGACCGCGGGCGCCTGCGCGCGATGGGCGTGGCGGTGGCGCTGGGGGCGGTGCTGATGACGGGGTTTCTCGGCGTGGTGGGGCTCCGGGCGCAACAGGTGCGCCTGTCTTACAAGATGGATGGTCTACGCACGGCGCGCGCGGAGGCGGAGGAGCTGAACCGGCGGATGAAGGTGGAGCTGGCCACCCTCCGCTCGCTCGCCCGCATCGAGGACAAGGCGCGGCACGAGCTCGGCATGGTGGCGCCGGGGCGGGACCAGGTGCAGCTCGCGCGCGAGTTCGTGGCCGGCGGCGGCAGCGTGAGCCGCGCGGTGCCTCCGCGCACCGCGGCGGCCGACCGTGGAAGCACGGGAGAGCGGACGCTGCGGCGATGATCCCCTCGCATCCCGACCGACCCCTCCCGCGGCCATGAGATCGGCCCGGACGGGCAGCCTGAGGACCCGGACTCTCATCGTCGCCGGCATCTTCGCCGTCGGCTTCCTCGGGCTGCTCGGTCGGCTCGGCTACCTTCAGGTGCTCAAGCACGACGAGTACCTCCGTCTCGCGGAGAGCCAGCACGGCAAGGCGGTCGCCCTCCGCCCCAAGCGCGGTCCCATCCTCGACCGTCACGGGCAGGTGCTGGCGGTGTCGTCCGGCGCGGAGACTCTCTACGCCCTGCCCCATCGGATCGACGACGCGGGGCGGCTGGCCCGCCGCCTGGCGCCGCTCCTCGGCGAGCCCAGCGCGGAGGTTGCCCGGCGCTTGGACTCCGCCAAGCGCGTCGTGTTCGTGAAGCGCCGCCTGCCGCCCCCGACGGCGCAGGCGGTGCGCGATCTCAAGGAGCCCGCGCTCGGTTTCCTGGAAGAGAGCCTGCGGCTCTACCCGAATCGCGAGCTCGCCGCCCACGTGGTGGGCTTCGAGGGCGCGGAGGGCAAGGGGCTGGGCGGCATCGAGCAGGCGTGGGACGCCCACCTGGCGGGGCAGGAGGGCCGCGCCCTCGTGGAGCGCGACGCGCTGGGCCGCGAGGTCACCGGCGCCCCGGTGGTGCTCAAGGTGCCCCATCCCGGGCAGGGCGTCATGCTCACGCTGGACGCCACCCTCCAGTACATCGCGGAGAAAGAGATCGACGCCGCGTGGCGCCGCACGCGCGCCCGCGCCGCCATGGCGGTGGCACTGGATCCGCGCACCGGCGACGTGCTCGCGATCGCCATCCGGCCCACCTTCAATCCCAACGCCTTCAGCCTGGCCAGCGACGACGAGCGGCGCAACCGCGCGGTGACCGATCCGTTCGAGCCGGGCTCGACGTTCAAGGTGATCCTCGCCGCCGCCGCCCTCGAGGAGGGCGTGGTGCGTCCCGGCGATCGCCTCTACGGCGAGAACGGCGCCATCACCATCGCCCGCACCACCATCCACGACTGGAAGAAGTATGGCTGGCTCACCTTCTCCGAGGTACTCCAGAACTCCTCCAACGTGGGGTCCATCAAGGTGGGCCTCTTGCTGGGCAAGGAGCGCTACTACAAGCACATGACCGGCTTCGGCTTCGGCACCCCCACCGGGCTGGGGCTGCCCGGCGAGAGCCGCGGCCAGCTCCGCGCGCCGGACCGCTGGTCCGGCCTCTCGCTCGCCACCATGTCCATCGGGCAGGAGATCTCGGTGACCGCGCTGCAGATCGTGTCCGCCTTCGGGGCGGTGGCCCATGGCGGGCGGCTCATGCAGCCGCGGATCGTTCGCGCGCTGCTGGACGGAAACGGGCGCGAGGTGCAGCGCTTCGAGCCCAAGGTGGTCCGTCAGGTGATCTCGCCCGAGACCGCGCGCACGCTCACCGGCATGATGACCCGCGTGGTGTCGGACGGTACCGGCCACAACGCCGCCATCGCGGGCTTCGAGGTGGCGGGCAAGACGGGCACCGCGCAGAAGCTCGACCCCGTCACGCGGCGCTACTCGCGCGCGCCCGGCGTGCTGTCCTTCGTGGGCTTCGCGCCCGCCGACGATCCGCGCATCGCAATGCTGGTCATGCTCGACGAGCCGAAGAACGAGCAGTGGGGCAGCGAGGCCGCCGCGCCCATTTTCGCCGCCATCGGCCGCGAGGCGCTCCGGTACCTGCACGCGCCGCCGAAGGACACCGCGCCCGTCCAGATCGTGCGCCCCGAGCCCGGTCCCGCGCCCGCCGAGGCGACCGCGGGGGTGCGCGAGCGCGTGCGCACGGTCATCGCGACGGTGACGCCCGGCGTGGCGGAGGCGGGGGAGCGCGAACCGGGCCCGGCCGTGATGCCCGCCATGGTGGGGCTCTCGCTACGCGAGGCGATGGAGACGCTCGCGCCGCTCGAGGTGCGCCTGGAAGTGGCCGGGCGCGGCGTGGTGACCGGCCAGGCCCCCGCCGCGGGCGCGCCGCTCCCCCCGGCGCGCTCGCGCGCCTCACCCTCCATCCGCCCAGCGCGAGGCGATGAGTACTCCCGTGGCCACTGCGACCCTTCTCGACGCGCTGCCGGACAAGACGGTGCTGGGCATTCCGCCGGCCACCGTGACCGGCGTGGCCTACGACTCCCGGAAAGTCGTCCCCGGCGAGTGCTTCGTGGCGGTGGCGGGCTTCAAGCAGGACGGCCGCCGCTTCATCACCGACGCTCTCGCGCGCGGCGCGGCCCTGGTGGTGGCAGAGGGCGCCGACCCGCTGGCGGGCCAGCCCACCCCGCGCGTGCTCGTGCCCGTCGCGCGCGAGGCCCTGGCGCGACTGGCCGACGCCTACTGGGGACACCCCTCGCGTGCGCTGACCCTGGTCGGGGTCACGGGCACCAACGGCAAGACCACCACCTCCTTCCTGGTGGAGGCCCTCCTGCGCGCGGCCGGGCACCGCACCGGTCTCATCGGCACCATCCAGTACCGCGTGGGCGATCAGGCGGTGGAGGCGAGCCAGACGACGCCGGAGGCGGTGGAGCTCCAGTCGCTGCTGGCGCGCATGCGCGACGGCGGCATCACCGGCGCGGCCATGGAAGTGTCCTCGCACGCGCTGGCTCTGTCTCGCGTGGCCGGCACCGAGTTCGACGTGGCGGTGTTCACCAACCTCACCCAGGACCACCTGGACTTCCACGGTACGCTGGAGGAGTACGCACGCGCCAAGCGGAGCCTGTTCGAGGCGCTGGCGGCGGGGACCAAGCCCCGGCGCGCGGCGGTGGTGAACGCCGACGATCCCGCGGGCGCGGGCATGGTGAGGGACCTGCGGCTGTCCACCTTGCGCTTTGGCCTGCGCTTCGGCCGCAGCGGCGCCTCGGAGATCTGGCCGCGCGCGTACACGTCCGGCATCGACGGGACGCACATGGAGGTGGAGACGCCGCGTGGCCCGCTCACCATCACGTCGCCACTGGTGGGTGACCACAACGTGATGAACCTGCTGGCCGCGGTGGGGGTGGGGATAGCCCTCGAGATCCCCCTGTCCACCATCGGGGCCGCGCTGGCCGCAGTGACCGCCGTCCCCGGGCGCTTCGAGCGGGTGGAGGCGGGGCAGCCCTTCCTGGTGGTGGTGGACTATGCGCATACCCCCGACGCCCTCGAGCGCGTGCTGACCACGGCGCGTAAGCTCGTTCCCAGCGGCGGGCGGCTGGGCGCGCTGTTCGGCTGCGGAGGGGACCGGGACCGGGGCAAGCGCCCCATCATGGGCGAGATCGCGGCGCGGCTCGCAGACCGCGTGTGGGTGACCTCGGACAATCCGCGCACCGAATCGCCGGAGGCCATCGTCGAGGAGGTGCTGGTCGGCGTGGTGCGGGTGAGCGGGGGCGCCGGCCGCCACGTGGCGATGCCCGATCGGCAGGAAGCCATCCACGACGCGCTGGGCTGGGCGCGCGGGGGCGACGTGGTGGTGATCGCGGGGAAGGGACACGAGACGTATCAGGTCGTCGGCTCCACGGTGCTGCCGTTCGACGATCGGGCGGTGGCGCGCGCGTTCCTGGAGCGGGCGCCATAGGGAGACGCGGACGGATGTTCACGGTGGAGGATGTGGTCCGGGGTACAAAGGGCGCCCTCGTCGGGGGTGATCTCGGCGTGCCCGTGAGCGAGGTGTCCATCGACACCCGTACCCTGCCCGTGGGTGCCGCCTTCTTCGCCATCCAGGGACAGACCGACGGCCACCGCCATCTGAAGGACGCGATGGCGCGCGGCGCCGCCTGCCTGGTGGTGCACGCCCTGCCCGACGATCTCCCCGCCACCGTGGCGGTGGTGCTGGTGGACGAGACGACCAAGGCGCTGGGCCGGCTGGCGGCCTATCACCGGGCGCGTTTCACGCTGCCCGTCGCCGCGGTGACCGGGTCCAACGGCAAGACCACGACCAAGGAGATGATGGCGGGGGTGCTGGGCGGGCTGGGTCCGGTGCTCAAGCCGGAGGCGTCGTTCAACAACCAGTGGGGCCTGCCGCTCACCGTGCTCCAGCTCACCGCCGCCCACCGCGCGGTGGCGCTCGAGATCGGCACCAACCGGCCCGGCGAGATCGCGGCGCTGGCGGACATCGCGCGACCCACGGTCGCGGCGGTGACGGTGGTGTCCACCGCGCACACCGAGTTCCTGGGCTCGCTCGACGAGGTGGCCACGGAGAAGGGCGCGTTGGTGGCGGCGGTGCCGCCGGAGGGGGCGGTGGTGCTGAACGCGGACGACGCCCGCGTGCTCGGCATGCGCGCCCGCAGCCGCGCCCGCGTGCTCACGGTGAGCGCGCGTGAGCCCGCGGACGTGCGGGCGGTGGACGCGGTCGAGGAGGCCGGCGGCGGCCTCGCGGTCGCCCTGGAGATCGCGGGCGCCCGCGCCACCGCGCGGCTCGCCTTCGCGGGACGGCACAACGTGGTCAACGCGCTCTGCGCGGCGGGCGTGGGACACGCGCTGGGTCTGCCGCTGGCCGCCATCGTGGCGGGGCTGGAGACGGCGCGCCCGGTGAAGGGGCGCTGCGTGTGGCGGCAGGCGGGCGGCGTCCGCATTCTCGACGACACCTACAACGCCAACCCGGCGTCGGTGCGCGCGGCGCTGGAGACCCTGCGGGGCGCGCGCGATGCGCGGCGGCTGGTGGTGGTGCTGGGCGACATGCTCGAGCTGGGCGACCTCTCGCCCGCCGCGCACCGGGAGGCCGGCCTCGCGGTGGCGGCGACGGGCGTCGCCGAGTTCGTGGGCGTGGGCCGCCAGGCTCGCCTCGCGGTGGAGGCGGCGCGCGGCCTCGGCCTCGCCGAGGCCCAGCACGCCTTGACGTTCGAGGACACGGTGGCGGTGCTCCTCAAGCGGCTGGCGCCCGGCGACGCGGTGCTGGTGAAGGGCTCACGCGGGATGCGGATGGAGCGAGTGGTGGACGCGCTCATGGCACGGCTCGGAGGGGAGGATGGCTGATGCTGTACCTACTCCTCGTGCCGCTCGCCAAGGATCACATCGCCTTCAACGTCTTCCGGTACATCACGTTCCGGGCGGCGATGGCGACGGTGTCCGCGCTGGTGATCTGCTTCGTGGTGGGCCCCTGGCTGATTCAACGGCTGCGCGAGCTGCAGCACGGCGGGGACACCATCCGGGAGGACACCCCGGCGCGGCATCGCGCGAAGGCGGGGACGCCCACCATGGGGGGGCTCGTGATCCTGGCCGCCGTCCTCGTCTCGACCCTCCTGTGGGCGAACCTCGCCAACCGCTACGTGTGGACGGTGATCCTCGCCACCGCCGGCCTGGGTGCCATCGGGTTCCTCGACGACTGGAAAAAGCTCCGGACGCGCAAGGGCATCTCGGCCAAGCAGAAGTTCGGCGCGCAGATCCTCTGGGTGGGCCTCCTCACCACCTCGCTCTACGTCTGGCCGCCGGACGGCTTCACCACCGGGCTCGCCATCCCTTTCTTCAAGGGCTGGCTGCTGACCCTGGGCACCCTCTGGGTGCCCTTCGCCCTGCTGGTGATCGTGGGCGCGTCGAACGCGGTGAACCTCACCGACGGGCTGGACGGGCTGGCCATCGGGCCCATCGTGATGGCGGGGGGCGCCTTCGCGCTCATCGCCTATCTCACCGGCAACTTCCGCGCCGCCGAGTACCTCCGCATCCTGAACGTCAAGGGAACCGGCGAGCTGACGGTGTTCTGCGGGGCCCTGGTGGGAGCGGCCCTGGGCTTCCTCTGGTTCAACACCTATCCCGCCCAGGTCTTCATGGGCGACGTGGGCTCGCTCGCGCTGGGGGGCGCCATCGGCACGCTGGCGGTGCTCACCAAGTCCGAGCTGCTGCTGCCGCTCATCGGCGGCATCTACGTGGTGGAGGCGGGCTCGGTGATCATCCAGGTCGCGTCCTTCAAGCTCACCGGCCGGCGCGTGTTCAAGATGGCACCGCTCCACCATCACTACGAGCTGCAGGGTTGGGCCGAGCCCAAGATCATCGTCCGTTTCTGGATCGTCTCATTCATGCTGGCGCTCCTCGCGCTCACTACGCTGAAGCTCAGGTGAGGGGCGGCAATGCTGGAGACTGAGATCGCGGCCATGGACAGAGGGGCGGCATACCGGCGCTGGCTCGATGGGAAGACGGTCGCCGTGGTCGGCCTCGCCAAGAGCGGGGTGGCGGCGGCGCGGCTGGTCGCACGACTGGGCGGCCACGTGCTCGCCTCGGACGCGGCGCCCCGCGAGGCCTGGTCGCCGGTGGCGCGGGGGCTCGAGTCGCCCCAGATCAAGACGTGGTCCGGCCATCCCGACGAGGCCTTCCGGGGCGCCGAGCTCGTGGTGGTGAGCCCCGGCGTGCCGCTGGAGACCCCATCACTGGTGGCGCTCCAGGCGCGCGGCGTGCCGGTGATCAGCGAGCTGGAGCTGGCCTTCCGCGTGCTGGAGGCGGAGGTCATCGCCATCACCGGGACCAATGGCAAGACCACCACCACCGCGCTGACCGGCGAGATCCTCCGGGGCCAGGTGCGCCCGGTGCTGGTGGGCGGCAATATCGGCACCCCGCTGTCCGAGGGGGCGCTGGATTTCCCCGCCGCCGGCCTCGTGGTGGCGGAGACCTCCTCCTTCCAGCTGGAAGCGACGGAGACCTTCCGCCCGCGGGTGGCCATCGTGCTCAACCTTGCCCCCGACCATCTCGACCGCCACCGCACCTACGCGCGCTACGTGGACGCCAAGGCGCGCATCTTCGCCAACCAGACGGAGGCGGACTGCGCGGTGCTCAACGCCGACGATCCCGACACGGTGGCCCTGGCCGGCCGCACCCGGGCGCGCGTGCTGTGGTTCAGCCGCCAGCGGTCGCTGGATCACGGTGTCTTCGTGCGCGACGGCTGGATCGTGGCCAAGCTCAACGGCCACGTGGAGCCGGTGGCCCCGGTGGCCGAGGTCTCGCTCCGCGGGGCCCACAACGTGGAGAACGTGCTCGCCGCCACCGCGGGGGCGCTGTGGACCGGCATGGAGCCGGCCACCATCCGGAAAGGGATCGCGATGTTTCGGGGGGTGGCGCACCGCATCGAGCGCGTGCACGACGCGCGCGGAGTCACCTTCTACAACGACTCGAAGGGGACCAACGTCGCCTCCACCATCAAGGCGCTCGAGAGCTTCCCGGAGCCGGTGGTCCTCATCGCGGGCGGCAAGGGCAAGGGCCAGGATTTCGCCCCCCTCGCCGCCGCCGCCCGGGGCCGGGTGCGCAACGCGGTGCTGATCGGGGTCGACCGCGACCAGATCCGCCGGGAGCTCGCCGCCGCCGGCATTCCCACCGAGGACGCCGAGACCATGGAGGCGGCGGTGCGGCAGGCCTCGCGGCGCGCCCGCATCGGCGACGTGGTGCTGCTGTCGCCCGCCTGCGCGTCCTTCGACATGTTCCAGAACTACGAGCATCGCGGCGAAGTGTTCAAGGACGCCGTCCGCCGCCTGGTGCCGGGGGGAGCGTCCTGATGCCGCGCAAGCTCTCACCCGACATCTGGCTGTTCGGCGTGGTGCTGGCTCTGGTCTTGTTCGGGGTGGTGATGGTGTACTCGGCGAGCGCCATCATTGCCGCCGACCGCTTCGGGGACCCCTTCTTCTTCCTGAAGAAGCAGCTGTTCTGGGCGCTCCTGGGCGGCGGTCTCCTGTGGGCCGCGCTCCGGCTGGACTACCGCCGGCTCGAGCGCCTGGTGGTGCCTCTTGCTGGTGGTGTCCATTGCGCTGCTGGTGCTGGTCCTGGTGCCGCCCTTCGGACAGGCCATCAACGGTACCCGCCGGTGGTTCCGGATCGGGCCGCTCTCGTTCCAGCCGGTGGAGCTGGCGAAGTTCGCGCTGGTGCTCTACCTCGCCTCCTTCCTCACGCGCCGCGTGGAGGCGATCCGGAGCTTCTGGCAGGGGCTCTTCCCCATTCTCCTGGTGGCGGGGACCATGGCGCTGCTCACCCTCGTCCAGCCGGACCTGGGCAATAGCCTCGCGCTGGTGGTGCTGACCCTCGTCCTCGCCTATCTCGCGGGCGCCCGCGTGAAGCACATGGCGTGGGTGGCGGCGGCGGCGCTGCCGCTGGTGGCGCTCGCGGTCGCGCTGAAGCCGTATCGGTGGCGGCGCATGGTGGCCTTCGTCAACCCCTGGGACGATCCGCAGGGGAGCGGATTCCAGATCATCCAGTCCTTCCTCGCGCTCGGCTCGGGTGGCCTCACCGGCCGCGGCCTGGGGGGCTCGAAGCAGAAGCTCTTCTACCTGCCGGAGCCCTACACCGATTTCATCTTCGCCATCGTGGGCGAGGAGCTGGGGCTGATCGGCGCCGTCGGCGTCATCGCGCTCTTCGCGGTGCTCATCTGGCGGGGGCTGCGCGTCGGCCTGCGCGCTCCGGATCCCTTCGGCAGCTATCTCGCGCTCGGGCTCACCGTGATGCTGGCCACCCAGACGCTCGTGAACCTCGGCGTGGTGCTGGGCGCGCTGCCTACCAAGGGGCTGCCGCTGCCCTTCGTCTCCTTCGGCGGCTCCGCGCTCCTCATGACCATGTTCTCGGCGGGCGTGCTGCTGAACATCTCGCAGCACGCCACCGGCGGCGCGGCGTGGGAGGAGTCCCCCGCCCATGTTTAAGCGCTACCAGCAGGTCCACTTCGTGGGGATCGGCGGGGTGGGAATGAGCGGTATCGCGGAGGTGCTGCTCAACCTCGGCTACCGCGTCACCGGCTCGGACGTGCGGCGCGGCGAGAGCGTGGAGCGCCTGGAGCGGCTGGGGGCCAAGGTCTTCATCGGCCACGAGGCCTCCCACGCCGACGGCGCCCACGTGGTCGTGTACTCCTCCGCGGTGGCCCGCGACAACGTCGAGGTGCAGGCGGCCCGGCTCCGGGGCGTGCCGGTGATTCCCCGGGCGGAGATGCTGGCCGAGCTGATGCGCCTCAAGTACGGCATCGCCATCGCCGGCACCCACGGCAAGACCACCACCACCTCCATGGTGGCGGCGGTGCTGGCCGCGGGCGAGCTCGATCCCACCGTGGTGGTGGGCGGGCGCATCCTCGGGCTGGGGGCCAACGCGCGGCTGGGGCAGGGAGAGTTCCTGGTGGCGGAGGCGGACGAATCGGACGGCTCCTTCCTCAAGCTCTCACCCACCATCGCCGTGGTCACCACCGTCGATGCCGAGCACCTCGACCACTACGCGGATCTCGACGCCATCCGCGCCGCCTTCCTCACCTTCGTGAACAAGGTGCCCTTCTACGGCGCCGCCGTGCTCTGCCTGGACCAGCCGAACATCCAGCAGATGATCCCGGGGGTGGACAAGCGCGTGATCACCTACGGGCTCGAGTCCAGCGCGGACCTCACCGCGCGGCGGCTGGAATTCGCCGGGATCACCTCGCGGTTCGAGGTGGTGCAGAGCGGTCGCGTGCTCGGCGCGGTGGCGCTCGAGGCGCCCGGCCGCCACAACGTGCTCAACGCCCTGGCCGCCATCGCGGTGGGGCTCGACCTCGAGCTGCCCTTCGACGTCATCGCCGGCGCCCTCGCCGGCTTCCACGGGGTGCAGCGCCGCTTCCAGATCCGCGGGGAAGTCCGCGGCGTCCTCGTGGTGGACGACTACGGCCACCACCCCGCCGAGATCCGCGCCACCCTCGCCGCCGCCAAGGCAGGGTACGACCGGCGCGTCATCACGGTGTTCCAGCCCCATCGATACAGCCGTACGCAGCACCTCCGGCAGGAGTTCCTCACCGCCTTCTACCAGTCGGACGTCCTCATCATCATGGATATCTATGCGGCCGGAGAGGCGCCCATTCCGGGGGTACACGCGCGCGACCTCGCCGAGGGCATCGCCGCCCACGGCCATCGGGACGTGCGCTACATGAACGGCGATCGCGCGGCGATCGTCGACTTTCTGTGCGAATCCACGCGCTCCGGGGATCTTGTGCTCACCCTGGGAGCCGGTGATGTGGGCGCGCTGGGCGCGGAGGTGCTCGCCGGTCTGGGCGCACCGGGCGACCGGCGCGAGAGGAGATAACGCATGCTCGGAGAGATCCGCGGCGAGGTGCGTTTCAAGGAGCCCCTGAGCTTCCACACGTCCTTGCGCATCGGCGGGCCGGCCGACTTCTTCATCGTGCCGCAGGACGTGGAAGACATCCGCCTGGCGCTGGCCTTCGCGGACAAGGAGGGCCTGCCCGTGGAAGTGGTGGGCGGCGGCAACAACCTCCTCGTCCGCGATCGCGGCATCCGCGGCGTGGTGCTGAAGCTCGAGGGCTGCCTGGGACGCGCCGAGTTCCACGGCGAGGAGGCGGTGGCGGGCGCGGGGGTGAGCCTGTCCGCCCTCATCCGCGAGGCGGCCGCGCTGAACCTGGGAGGGCTCGAGTGCCTGGTCGGCATCCCCGCCACCATCGGCGGCGCGGTGGCGATGAACGCGGGCACGCTGGACGGCGGCATCGGCGACTTCGTCTCGGCCGTCTACTTCCTCCACCCCGACGGCGCCCTCGGCGAGTACAAGCCCGGGGCGGGAGCCTACGGGTACCGTTCCTTCGCCGCGCCGCCCGGCGCGGTGCTCATCGGCGCGCGGCTGCGCCTGCAGCGGCGGCCCTACGCCGAGATCCAGCGCGACATCAAGCTGCGGCTCAAGCAGAAGAAGTCCACCCAGCCGCTGGCGCTGGCCTCGGTGGGCTGTGTATGGAAGAACCCGTCCGGCGAGACCGCCTCGAGGATGATCGAGAAGGTCGGGCTCAAGGGCAAGCGGCTCAACGGGGCCGAGATCTCGGCCAAGCACGCCAACTTCATCGTCAACCGAGGGGGCGCCATGGGCGCGGACATCATGGCCCTCATGGAGCTCACCCGCGAACGGGTGCGGAACCACTTCGGGATCCGGCTCGAGCCCGAGATCCGCGTGCTCGGCGAGGGGTAGGAGCGCACGCCATGGGCCGTCTCTCCGTGCTGTCGCCGCGCCGTCTCGACCGCGAGCTCGAGGACTGGGGCGAGCGCCGCGCGCTGGTCGGGCATCAGCGCGTCGACCGCCGCCGGCGCGTGGCCCGGCGCGCGCGCCGCCTGGCCCCGGTGGCGCTGGCCGCCCTGGTCGTGCTCGCGCTGTCCGGGGCGGGCGCCCTGGGCGCGCGCTGGCTCCTCACCTCGCCGCGCTTCGCGGTGGCCGAGGTGGAGGTGCGCGGCGCGAGCCGGCTCGCCGCCGAGGAGATCATCGCCGCCTCCGGCATCCGGCGCGGGGTGAACCTCTGGCGGCTCGATCCTGCGGAGGTGGTGGCGGGGGTGGAGGCGCTGAGCGCGGTGCGGCGCGCGGAAGTGATCCGCGCCTTCCCGAACCGGGTCACCGTGGTGGTGGAAGAGCGCCGGCCCTTCACGCTCGTCCACGCGGGCCGCCTGCACTGGATCGACGAGAACGGGATGCCGATCGCGCGCGAGTCCAATGCGGTCGCTCCGTCCCTGCCCGTGATCAGCGGGCTCAGCTCGGAGGAGATCGCCTCCGCCACCCGGGCGCCCTCCGACCGCCTGCTCACCGGCGTCCAGCTCATCCGCACGCTCCTGCGCGCGGGGAGCCCGCTGGTCGGACAGATCTCCGAGGTGGACGTGAGCCGGAGCGACGGCCCGGTGCTCTACACGGTGGAGGGGATCGAGGTACGCCTGGGCTCGGAGGAGTGGGACTCCCGCATCCCGCGCCTCGCCGGCGTGCTCGCTCAGGTCGCCTCCTCGGGTCAGCCGGTAAGCACCATCGATCTACGGTTTCGCGATCAGGTCGTACTCAAACCCTTGGTCCGCTGAGGAGGCGCATGGGCAGAGCGAAGGGGCGCGCGGTCATCGCGGGGCTCGACGTCGGCACCACCAAGATCTGCTGCGTGATCGCGGAGCCGACGCCCTCGGGCGGACTGGACATCGTGGGGGTGGGCGTCAGCCCCTCGCGGGGCTTGCGCAAGGGTGTGGTGGTCAACATCGACTCCACGGTGGAGTCGATCAAGCAGGCGGTGGCCGAGGCGGAGCAGGTGGCGGGCGTGGAGATCGCCTCGGTGGTGGCGGGGATCGCGGGCGGACACATCCGCGGCATCAACAGCCGCGGGGTGGTGGCGGTGTCCGGCAAGCTCCGCGAGGTGAGCCAGGCCGACGTGGATCGGGCCCTGGAAGCGGCCAAGGCCGTCAACCTGCCTCCGGACCGCGAGATCATCCACGTGCTTCCGCAGACCTTCGTGGTGGACGACCAGGACGGGATCAAGGAGCCGGTCGGCATGTCGGGCGTGCGGCTCGAGGTGGAGGTGCACCTGGTCACCGGCGCCGTCACCTCGGTGCAGAACGTGATCCGCAGCGTGAATCGCGCCGGGCTGGCGGTGCAGGACATCGTGCTGGAGCCCCTGGCCTCCTCGGAAGCGGTGGTCTCTCCGGAGGAGAAGGAGCTGGGCATTCTCCTGGTGGACCTGGGCGGGGGCACCACCGACGCCGCCCTCTTCCGCGACGGCGCCCTCTGGTATACGGGCATTCTCCCGCTGGGCGGCGACCACATCTCCAATGACATCGCGGTCGGCCTGCGCACGCCCACGTCCGACGCGGAAGAGCTGAAGAAGCGCTATGGGTGTGCGCTGACCGCGCTGGTGCGCGAGGACGAGACCATCGACGTGCCGAGCGTGGGCGGGCGCAAGCCGCGCCAGCTCTCGCGCCAGATCCTGTCCGAGATCGTCCAGCCGCGGGTGGAGGAGATCTTCACCCTGGTTGCCCGGGATCTGACCCGGGCCGGCCTGCAGGACGTGGCGGCGGGGGGCGTGGTGGTGACGGGCGGGACGTCCATCATGCACGGGGTCCCGGAGCTCGCCGAGCAGATCTTCGATCTTCCCGTGCGCCGGGGCGTCCCCGGCGACATCGGAGGACTGGCGGACGTGGTGCGGAGTCCGATATATTCGACGGCGGTGGGCCTGGCGCGGTACGGCGCCCGGGGGCAGCGGTCCGGTGCGCCCATCGATGGCGCCGACGGCTCACTCGGGAATCGTCTCCGCGAATGGCTCGCGAAGCTTTTCTAACCGCGTGGCCAAGGCAAAGGAGGCGAGGATGGAGCAGGGACGGGGACGGCGCCCGATGTTCGAGATCGACGAGGAGCGTGAAGTCGCCAAGATCAAGGTGATCGGCCTCGGCGGCGGCGGCTCGAATGCCGTGAACCGGATGATGGCGGCCCGCTTCACCGGCGTGGAGTTCATCGTCGCCAACACCGATCTGCAGGCGCTCCGCTCCTCGCCCGCGCCCTACAAGATCCAGCTCGGAGCCAAGCTCACCAGCGGGCTCGGCGCCGGCTCCAATCCCGAGGTCGGGAGGAGCGCCGCCCAGGAAGACCGCGACGAGATCCGCCAGGTGCTGGAAGGCGCCGACATGGTCTTCGTCACCGCGGGGCTCGGGGGCGGGACCGGCACCGGCGCGGCGCCGGTGGTGGCGGCGGTGGCGAAGGATCTGGGCATCCTCACCGTGGCGGTGGTCACCAAGCCCTTCCACTTCGAGGGGCGCCGGCGGCAGCAGCAGGCCGAGACGGGTCTGGCCGAGCTGCGCGCGGTGGTGGATACCCTCATCTCCATCCCCAATCAGCGTCTCCTCGCGGTGGTGGACCGCGGCACCCCGCTGGTGGAGGCGTTCAAGGTCGCCGACACCGTGCTGCTCCAGGCGGTGCAGGGCATCTCGGATCTCATCCTCGTGCCCGGCCTCATCAACCTCGACTTCGCCGACGTGCGCACCATCATGTCCGGCATGGGCATGGCGCTGATGGGCGCAGGGACGGGCAAGGGCCAGAACCGCGCGCTCGACGCCGCGCAGAAGGCGGTCGCCAGCCCGCTGCTCGACGAGACCTCCATCGAGGGCGCCCGGGGCATCCTCATCAACTTCACCGGCGGCAGCGATCTCTCCATCCACGAGGTGGAGGAGGCGGCCAAGATCGTCCAGGAGGCGGCGCACGAGGAGGCCAACATCATCTTCGGCGCGGTGATCGACGAGACGCTCCAGGACGAGGTGCGCATCACCGTCATCGCCACCGGCTTCACCGAGCGCAAGGTGGAGATGGGCCCGTCTCCCACCAAGGTGGTGGATCTGCCCTCGCGTCCCTCGCGGGCGCCCGCTCCGGGTGGGTCCTGGCGCCGCCGCGTGATGCCCGACGCGCGCGGGGAGGGCGGCGAGCAGGGCGTCGAGGAGGACCTGGACGTGCCGGCTTTCCTCCGCCGGCAGGCCGACTAGGCCCGCTCCGGACGGCGGCGTCGCTCGCGGAGGACTGTCCCCGCTCCGCGACCACTCGATCACTCTCTTGCCCGACCGCAGGCGGAGATAGTGCCCGCAGGACGCGTGAGAGAATGGACGCGCGATGATCGCCTTCCTGACCCGGCCCAGCACGCCGCCCGCGCAAGCGCTCCCGCGGCTGCGCGGCGCGCCCGCCGACCTTCGCCCGCGCGTGGTGGTGGCGCGGGTGGGGCAGGCGGGTGACGATGCGGCGCTGGCCGACCGTCTCGCGACCATGAAGATCGCGGCGCGCCCCACCGAGCGTGACGCCGCCGATCCCCTCGTCGCGGGCTGGCTCGGCGCGCCGTCGGATGATCCGGTCCGCGGCGCGGCGCTGCTCGATCTCTTTCTCCTGGGCGGCGGATGGCCGCTGCTCGACTCCGTGCTCGCGCGCCTGGAAGCGATGCCGGCCGGTGCCTCGCGGGCGTTCCGGCTGGAGGCGCTGGGAGGTCTCGCCGGCGTGCGCCCTGCGGCAGACGTGCTCCCGTCGCCGGCGGACTTTCTCCCCGGCGGCGCCCCCTTCGCGGCATGAGCGTGCCGATCGATCCGGTTGGGCCGCCGTATCTCACCTCCGCCCTGCTCGAGCGCGCGGGACTGCCGCATCTCTTCACCACGCGCCATTTCCCCGGCGTCGCGAGCACCGCCGATGGCGGCGAGCCCTTCACCCCGGAAGCCCGCCCGCTCCTGTCCGGGCGCGGCCTCGCGGGCGCCCCCGCCTATGCGCGCCAGATCCACGGGGCCGAGGTGCTCGTGGCGGAGCGCGAGGGCCGGCTGGGCGAGGCCGACGCCCTCCTCACCGAGCGCGTGGCCCTGCCCCTGGCCATCTTCACCGCCGATTGCCTCCCGCTGATCCTCTACGACCCCGCGGGACGACGCCTCGCCGCCGTCCACGCGGGCTGGCGCGGCACCGTGCAGTCGGTGGCCCGCGCCGCGGTGGACCGTCTCGTGGAGGCCGGCTCTCCCGCCGATGGGCTCGTGGTGGCCATCGGCCCCTCCATCGGCCCCTGCTGCTACGAGGTAGACGGCCCCGTGATCGAGCGGCTGAGCGCGGCCTTCCCCGGCGGCTGGGAGCGATGGACCATTCCCGCGGGGCCGGGGAAATGGATGCTCGACCTCTGGCAGGCCAACGAGGATCAGCTAGCGGCCGCCGACGTGGACCGCGCCATGATCGAGAACCTGCGCCTGTGCACCGCCTGCAATCCGGATCGCTTCTTCTCCTACCGTCGTGAGGGTTCGGTGCGCCTCGGCCGTACCGGCCGCCTGGTAGCCATGGCCGCCATCCCGGGCTGAGCCCACACTCCGGCTCCGTGCTAGAATTGCCCAGCCGGACAGGGGTTTAGCCCCCTCCGGACTTCACGATGAACATCGACGTCGACATCAAGGCCAATCTCGAAGCCGTCCAGGAGAGTATCGCGCGAGCATGCCGGAGCGCGGGCCGTGCTCCGGGCGAGGTGCTGCTCATCGCCGTGTCGAAGACGGTGGACGTCGAGCGCATCCGGGCCGCCGTCGCGGCCGGCGCGGCGGCGCTGGGCGAGAACCGAGTGCAGGAGGCCAAGGACAAGGTGGCCGCGCTGGGCCGGCCGGTGCCGTGGCATCTCATCGGGTCGCTCCAGACCAACAAGGCGCGGGACGCGGCCATGCTCTTCGACTGGATCCACTCGGTGGATCGGCTCGAGCTGGCGCGGGAGCTGGACCGGCGCGCCCACGCGGTGGGGCGCAAAGTGCGGGGGCTCCTCCAGGTGAACCTCGGCGACGAGCCGCAGAAGGGCGGGGCGGCGCCGGGCGAGGTGAAGGCGCTGCTGGACGAGATGCGCGGTCTCACGCATCTCGAGATCCGCGGTCTCATGGCCATTCCGCCGCAGGTGGCGGACGCCGAGGCGGCGCGGCCCTACTTTCGACGGCTGCGCGAGCTGCGCGACGCCGCCGGCCTCGAGCATCTCTCGATGGGCATGAGCGCGGACTTTGCGCAGGCCATCGAGGAGGGCGCGACCATGGTGCGGGTAGGGACCTCGATATTCGGTCCTCGGCAGGGGCCTGGGGTCGCACGGGAGAAGCGCGCGTGAGCATCAAGGGCAAGCGGGTGGGATTCCTCGGCTCCGGGAACATGGGCGAAGCCTTGATCCGCGGCATGCTCCAGGCCGGGCTCGTGCCCAAGGAGGACATCCTCGCCTCGGATGCCCAGCCGCAGCGTCTGGCCCACGTCACCGGGCAGTACGGCATTCGCGGCGTGGCCGGCAATCGCGAGCTCGTGCGCGAGGCCGACGTGATCGTGCTTGCGGTGAAGCCGCAGGTCATGGGCGCGGTGCTGGGGGAGGTCGCCTCAATCATCGAGGGCGGAAAGCTCTTCATCTCGCTGGCGGCGGGGGTGCCCACCGGCACCCTCCGTGCGCATCTGGGTCGGCCCGCGCGCCTCATTCGCGTCATGCCCAATACGCCGGCCCTGGTGCTGGAGGGCGTCACCGCCATCGCGCGCGCGGAGGGGCTGGAGCCGGGCGACCTGGAGACGGCGCAGGAGCTGTTCGGGGCGGTGGGCCGGGTGGTGCTCCTCGACGAGGACGCGCTCGACGCGGTGACCGGTCTCTCCGGCTCCGGGCCCGCCTACGTGGCCATCGTGATCGAATCCCTCGCCGACGGCGGCGTGAAGATGGGCCTCGACCGTGCCACCGCGATGACCCTTGCCGCGCAGACCGTGCTCGGGTCGGCCAAGCTCATCCTGGAGACGGGCGTCCATCCCGGCCAGCTCAAGGACATGGTCTCCTCGCCCGGCGGCACCACCATCGCCGGGATCGCGGCCCTCGAGGAGGGCGGCGTGCGGCGCACCTTCATCATGGCGGTCGAGCGCGCGACCCTGCGTTCCCGCGAGCTGGGGAAACCACGCTGACATGTTCCCCTACCAACTCGTCAACTTCATCGGCTGGCTGCTGAACCTTTACTCCTGGGTGATCATCGCCGCCGCCCTCATCACGTGGGTGAGCCCGGATCCCCGCAACCCGATCGTGCAGTTCCTCCACCGCATCACCGAGCCCGTGCTCGCGCCGGTGCGCCGGCTGCTGCCGCCGTGGAAGACGGGCGGGCTCGACCTCTCGCCCCTCATCGTGCTCATCGCCATCCAGTTCGTCGAGCGGGTGATCCTGCCGTCGCTGTACTGAGGAGGGAACCGTGCGCATCACACCCATGGACATTCGGCAGCAGCAGTTCACCGTGCGAGTGTTCCGCGGCTTCGACGTCCAGGAAGTGGACACCTTCCTCGAGGACGTCGCCCAGGACTACGAGGCGCTGATCAAGGAGAACGCGCTCCTGAAGGAGCAGCTCCAGGTGCTGGAGGACCGCACGCGCGGCCTCGAGGACCGGGAGAAGGTGCTCCAGCAGACGCTTGTCTCCAGCCAGCAGTTCGCCGAGGAGATCAAGGAAAGCGCGCGGCGCGAGGCGGCCCTGTTGCTGCGGGAGGCCGAGCTGGAGGGGGAGAAGCTCCTCGAATCCAACCGCACCGAGGAGGCCATGCTCCGCAACGAGATCCTCCAGCTCAAGCGGCAGCGGCGCCAGGTGGCGGAGGGGCTCCGCGCCACCCTCGACATGTACCAGCGCATGCTCGACCAGGACATCAGAGACGAGCCCGCCTCCGGCTCGGAGGGCTGACGGGGCGGATGATGGAGCTGCTCCGCGTCCGGGTGCAGCCGGGCGCCGCGCGCGACGAGGTGCTGGGTTGGCGGGAGGACGCACTCCGCGTCCGGGTCGCGGCGCCGCCCCACGATGGCCGCGCCAACCAGGCGGTGACGCGGCTCCTCGCCGCCGCGCTCGGGGTAGCGCCCTCGGCGGTGGAGCTGGTACGCGGCGCCGCCGCGCGCGACAAGCTCTTCCGCGTCCGGTCACTCGACGCTGCCGCGGTGCGCGCGCGGCTGGGCGCCGCCCCCCTGCCGGTGCCGGCGCGGCCCCGCCGGTGATCTCGCCCCTTCGCTGGGCCGGCGACCGGCTGGTCCTCATGGACCAGACCCGGCTCCCCGTCGAGGAGGTGGAACGGAGCTGCGCCACCTGGCCCGAGGTGGCCGACGCCATCCGCACCCTCGTCGTTCGCGGCGCGCCCGCGATCGGGGTGGCGGCCGCCTTCGGGGTGGCGCTGGCCGCGCGGCGGAGCGGCGCGCGCGACTTCGAGGGGCTCCTCGCCGACCTCGAGGAGGCCATCAAGGGGCTGGGCGCCACGCGCCCCACCGCGGTCAATCTCTTCTGGGCGCTGGAGCGCATGCGGCGGCTCGTCCTCGCCGGCCGAGGGCGGCCCCTGGACGAGATCCGCGCGGGTCTCCTCACGGAGGCGCAGGCCATCCTCGACGAGGATCTCGCCGCCAACCGGGCCATGGGCGCGCACGGCGCGGCGCTGGTCCCCGCCGGCGCGCGCATCCTCACCCACTGCAATGCGGGCGCGCTGGCCACCGCGGGCTATGGCACCGCGGTGGGGGTGATCCGCGCCGCGCATGCCCAGGGCAAGGTGGCGCTGGTGTGGGTGGACGAGACGCGCCCCGTGCTCCAGGGCTCACGCCTCACCGCCTGGGAGATGGTGAAGGAGGGCATCCCGCACCGCCTCATCTCGGACGTGGCCGCGGCCTCGGTGATGCAGCGCGGTGAGGTGGACCTGGTGGTCACCGGCGCCGACCGTATCGCCGCCAACGGCGACACCGCGAACAAGATCGGCACCTATGGCGTGGCGGTGCTGGCCCGCCACCACGGCATCCCGTTCTACGTGGCGGCGCCGTTCTCCACCATTGACCCCGCCATCGCGTCCGGCGCCGCCATCGTGATCGAGGAGCGGGATCCCGCCGAGGTGCGGCAGCTCGGCGGACGCCAGATCGCGCCCTCCGAGTCCCCCGTCTACAACCCCGCCTTCGACGTGACGCCGGCCGAGCTGATCGGCGCCATCATCACCGAGCGCGGGGTCTACCGGCCGCCCTACGCCTTCTAGCCGGCCGCCGATGAGGGCCCATCGGCTTCGTTGCCGCCCTCGACCGGGCGCTCAACGTACAGGGAGTACGCCTCGCGCCCGATCTTCGGGCGGCGCCTCGCCGCTGGACCCTCCTCGTCGCCCGGCGTGCTGGCTGCCGCGGTGAATCGAGCGATCGAGTCGGCGCGCGCCTATCACGACGGGACCGCGCACTCGCCTGCGTCCGTGAGCGCGAGCACCCACCGGCTCGAGTGGGACATCCAGCCCTCGCCGTTCAAGATCTATCCCGACCTGCCGCCCATCCCCCTGTCGCGCGACTTGCCCACGCTGGAGCTGGACGCGCTGGCGGCGCTGGCGGGCCCGGGGGAGGGGCACGCGCGGCTCGACCTCGACGGGCTCGCCGCCCTCCTGTTCTTCTCCGCCGGCATCACCAAGACCCGGACCTATCCCGGCGGAGGCCGCCAGTTCTTCCGCGCCGCCCCCTCCACGGGCGCGCTCTATCAGACCGAGGTCTATGTGGTCGCCGGCGACGTGGCGGGCCTGCCCGCCGGGATCTATCACTTCTCGCCGGGTGACTTCGCCCTTCGCCGGCTGCGCGAGGGCGACTTCCGGGCCGCGCTCGCGGTGGCGGCCGCGGATGACGGGATCGCCGGCCGCCAGGCCACCGTGGTCCTCACCGCCATCTACTGGCGGAACACCTGGAAGTACCAGGCCCGCGGCTACCGCCACCTGTTCTGGGACTCGGGGAGCCTCCTGGCCAACCTCCTCGCCTGCGCCACCGCACTCGACACGCCCGCGCGGCTCGTCACCGGCTTTGTCGAGCGCGACGTCAACGGCCTTCTGGGCATCGACGCCGAGAAGGAAGGCGCCCTCGTCCTGGCCCCCGTGGGCCTCGAGGGCCCGGCCGCCGGCATCGCCCCCTTGGTCGGCCTCCTCGACCACGCGGTGGTTCCACTCTCCTCCAGCGAGGTGGACTACCCCGTGCTGCGCGACGCGTACTACAACTCCAGCTTCGACTCCGAAGCCGAAGTCCTGGACTGGCGCGAATCACCAGCCGGCCAACCCCCAACCACTCCCGCGGCCGAGCTAACCCGTCGCCCCCTCCCGCCGCCGAAACTCGCGGCCGGGCGCTCGCTGGCGGCCACCATCATGCGCCGCGGGTCCACGCGCCAGTTCTCGGGCGAGCCGATCAGCGCGGTGGAGCTCGCCACCGCGCTCTTCCACGCCTCGCGCGGCTGGCCGGCCGACGTGCCCGCCGGCTTCGTGGAGCTTTTCGTCAATGTTCATGCGGTCGAGGGGGTCGAGCCGGGGGCCTATCACTACGATCGGACGGGGCACGCGCTCGAGCTGATCCGCCGCGGGGACTTCCGGCGCGAGTCGGGCTTTCTCTCCCTCGGCCAGATGCTGGGTGGGGCCTCGAGCGCCACCGTGTTCTTCCTGGCGGACCTCGGCGAGATCCTCCCGCGCTGGGGCAATCGCGGGTACCGGGTCGCCAACCTGGAGGCCGGGTTCATCGGCGGCCGGCTCTATCTCGCGGCCTATGCCCAGGGCTTCGGCGCCACCGGCCTCACCTTCTATGACCGCGCGGTGGTGGAGTTCTTCTCCCCCGCCTCCGCGGGGCTCGACGCGCTCTTCGTCACCGCGCTGGGCCGCTCCGCGTCCAGCAAGGGCGCGGCCCCCGCCCCGGCAGGTTTGCTCCGCCCCCGCGTCATCTGCTAACGTGGGTAGGTCATGCCACCCTTCGGGATAGGGAGCCCTCGATGAAGAAGTATCAGCTCATGGCGCCCGGGCCCTACTCCGGTGCCGCCGAACGTGCTGCTGGCCATGGCCCAGCCCATGATCCACCACCGCACGCCCGAGTACGACGCCCTCTTCGCCGCGGTGCGCGCCGGGCTCAAGCGGCTGTTCCAGACCAAGGAGGAGGTGCTGCCGTTCGCCTCCTCCGGCACCGGCTCCATGGAGGCCGCGGTGGCCAATACCCTGTCCGCAGGGGACACCGTGCTCCTCCTGCGGGCGGGCAAGTTCGCCGAGCGCTGGGAGGAGATCTGTCAGGCCTACGGCGTGACCGTGGTGCCGCTGTCCGCGCCCTTCGGCGACACCGTACCCGCTGCCGCGTTCGCCGAGGCGCTGCGCCGCCGCCCCGAGGTCAAGGCCGTGCTCATGCAGCACAGCGAGTCCTCCACCGGCGTGCTCCACGACGTCAAGGGCATCGCCGCCGTCACCCGCGACACGCCGGCCATCCTCATCGTGGATGCGGTATCGAGCCTCGGGATCGCGGACCTCCAGACGGACGCCTGGGGTGTGGACGTGGTGGTGTCCGGCTCCCAGAAGGGGCTCATGCTGCCGCCCGGCGTGTCCTTCTGCGCGGTGTCCCAGAAGGGGTGGGGGCATGTCCGGACGTCCCGGCTCCCGAGGTACTACTTCGACTTCACCGCCGAGGCCAAGTCGGTGGCGAAGGGCGAGGCGCACTTCACGCCCGCCGTCTCCATCATGCTCGGTCTCCGTGAAGTCCTGCGCATGCTCGAAGCCGAAGGGCTCGCCAACGTCTTCCGGCGGCACGACCGTCTCGCCCGCGCCACGCGCGCCGGCGTGGAGGCACTGGGGCTCGAGATCTTCGCCAAGGCCACGCCGAGCCCGGCGCTGACGCCGGTGGTGGCGCCGGCGGGCCTCGATAGCGAGAAGATCCTCGCGGCCTTTTCCTCCTCCCACAACATCACCATCGCGGGCGGGCAGGGGGAGATGAAGGGCAAGGTGTTCCGGCTCGGCCACATGGGCTATGTGGCGGAGTTCGACGTCATCACCGCGCTGGCCGCGCTGGAGCAAGTGCTCCAGGAGCTGGGGCACCCGGTGGACTTCGGCGCCTCCGTGCGCGCGGCCCAGAAGGTCTTCGCCGAGCGGGGCTAGCCTCCGGTGCGTCTCTTCCTCCTCCGTCACGCGCAGACCGTCTGGAACCAGGAGCGCCGGTACCAGGGCTGGACGGACTCCGCCCTCACGGATCTCGGCCGGAGCCAGGCCGAGGCCGCCGCCAAGGCGCTCGGCGCCGAGCCGCTGGTGGCGGTCTACGCGAGCACGCTCATCCGCGCGCGCGACACCGCGGCGGCCATCGCCGCCCCGCATGGGCTTCCCGTGCACGAGGACGCGGACTTCCGCGAGATGGCCCTCGGCGCCTGGGAGGGCCTCACGCTGGACGAGGCGCGGGCCAAGGATCCCGACGGCTATCGGATCTGGGCGGAGACGCCCGAGCTCTTCACCGCGCCGGGCGGCGAGACCCTCGCCGACGTGCGGAGCCGGGTGCTGGCGGCGCTGGGCCGGCTGCGCGCCGCGCACGAGGGCAAGAGCGTGTGCCTGGTGGCGCACGGCCTCTCCGCGCGCGTCATCATCCTGGAAGCGCTGGACATGCCGCTGTCGCGCGTGTGGTCCATTCACCTCGGCTCGACCGGCATCTCGGAGCTCGAGTTTCGCCCGGACTGGACGGCGTTGCACCGGATGAACACCCTGGTGCATCTCGACGCCGTTCCCGCCGCCCGCTGAGGGCCGGCCCGGACCATGGAGCGCCGTCCGTCGACGTCTCAGCTGCCCAAGGGCGTGAAGATCTACCTGCCCGACGAGGCCGCCACCAAGCGCGTGGTGGAGGAGCGCCTGCTCGGCGTCTTCCGCCGCTGGGGCTATCGCGAGGTGGTGACGCCCACCTACGAGTACTTCGACGTGCTGTCCAAGGGGACGGACCACGAGCTGCAGGAAGGCATGTTCAAGATGGTGGACCGGGAGAGCGGGCGCCTGCTCGCCCTCCGCGCGGACATCACCCCCCAGATCGCGCGCATCGTGGCCACGCGGATGCGGGACGAGCCCAAGCCCCTGCGGCTCGGCTACGTCACCAATGTCTTCCGCTTCGACGAGCCGCAGGTGGGCCGCTATCGCGAGTTCTACCAGGCGGGCGTGGAGCTGGTGGGGCTGCCCAACCCCGAGGGTGACGCGGAGATGATCGCCATGTCGGTGGAAGGCCTGCGGGCCCTCGGCCTGTCGGAGTTCCAGATCGACGTGGGCCAGACCGGCTTCTTCCGCGGCATCCTCGAGGATCTCGGCGCGGATGGGGAGACCGCGCGCGGGCTGCGCTCCGCGCTGGCGCGCAAGGACGTCTCCGCGCTGGAGCGCCGGGTGGCGGACCTGGGCGCCCCGGCCACGGTGACGGAGCTGCTCCTCGCGCTCCCCACGCTGTACGGCCGCGGCGACGTGCTGGACCGCGCGGAGGCGCTGGTGAAGAACGCGCGCTCGGAGGCGGCGCTGGCCAACCTCGCCGAGGTGTACCGGCTCCTCCGCCTCTACGGCCTCGCCGACAGCGTGCTGCTCGACCTGGGCGAGGTGCGCGGGTTCGACTATTACTCGGGCGTGCACTTCGAGGCTTACGTGTCCGGGCTGGGCGCTCCCCTGGTGGGCGGCGGCCGCTACGATCAGATGCTCGCCCATTTCGGTTACGACTGCCCCGCCACCGGCTTCGCGTTCGAGGTGGGCCGGGCGCTGCTCGCCCTGGAGTCGCAGGGGGCGGCTCCGGCGCTGGCGGGTCCGGACTTCTTCATCATCGACTTCACCCCCGACAAGACGCGAGCCCTCGCGCTCGCCCGGCGCTACCGCGACCTCGGCGCGGCGGTGGCCCGTGACATCATCATCCGCGGGCTCGAGGACTCCGTCGCCTACGCGCGCCAGCAGCGGGCCCGCTGGGTGCTGGCGATCGGCGGCCCGGAGCCGTCAGCCCGACGAGGTGCGGGTGCTGGATCTCCAGGGAGGCGCCGAGCGGATCATCGCGGTGGCCGAGCTCCTCGCCGATCCGGAGCGCCATTTCCCGGGACTCAGGAGCAGAGGTCATGCCTAACATCGTGATCGTGGGCGCGCAGTGGGGCGACGAGGCCAAGGGCAAGCTGGTGGACGTCCTGGCCCCGCACGTGGACGCGGTGGTGCGCTATCAGGGCGGCAACAACGCCGGGCACACCGTCATCGTGGGGCGCGAGAAGTTCGTCTTCCAGTCGCTGCCCTCGGGCATCCTCCGCCCGGGCTGCCGGTCCGTGATCGGCTGCGGGGTGGTGGTGGATCCCGCGTCCATGATCGAGGAGATGGAGGCGCTGGTGCAGCGCGGGGTGGCCCTGGACGGGAACCTCTACATCTCCAAGAACGCGCACCTGATCATGCCGTATCACCCCGCGCTGGACCGCGCGTCGGAGTCGAAGGCGGGCAAGCGGCGCATCGGCACCACCGGCAAGGGCGTGGGACCCGCCTACGCGGACAAGGCCGCCCGCATCGGCATCCGCATGGCCGACCTCCTCGATCCCCAGCTCTTCCGCGAGAAGCTCGAGTACAACGTCGCCCAGAAGAACCGCATCCTGCGCGAGATCTACGACGCGGAGACCTTCTCGGTGGAGGGGATCCTCGGGCCGTACCTGCGCTTCGCGGGCTGGCTGGCGCCCTACATCACCGACACCGCGCTCTTGCTCTCGCAGTGGATCGACGCCGGGCGCTCCGTCCTCTTCGAGGGTGCGCAGGGCACCATGCTCGACCTCGACCACGGGACCTATCCCTTCATCACCTCGTCGAGCACCACCGCGGGCGGCGCCTGCACCGGCAGCGGCATCCCCCCCACCAAGATCCACGGCTGCATGGGCATCTCCAAGGCCTATTGCACGCGCGTGGGCGGCGGGCCGTTTCCGACCGAGCTGCACGGCGAGACCGCGGATCTCCTCCGCTCGCGCGGCAACGAGTACGGCGCGGTCACCGGCCGCCCCCGCCGCTGCGGCTGGGCGGACGCGGTGGGACTCCGCTACGCCGTGCGCATCAACGGCATGGACACGCTGGCCGTCACCAAGCTCGATGTCCTCGATGCCTGCGAGACGGTGAAGATCTGCACCGGCTACCGCTACCAGGGTGACATCCTCACCGAGTTCCCGGAGGAGGAGCGCATCTGGCACGAGGCGGAGCCCGTGTACGAGGAGCTGTCGGGATGGCAGACCTCCACCCAGGGGCTTCGCGAGTATCACGAGCTGCCCACCAAGGCCCGCCAGTATCTCGAGCGGCTCTCCGAGCTGATCGGGGTGGCGTTCGGCGTGGTCTCCACCGGGCCCGAGCGCGACGAGACCATCCTGATGTCGGACTCGCCGCTCATGCGCTGGTACCCGGGGCTGCGAGGCTCGATCCCGCCCCGCTGACGTGGCCCGCCCCGCGGACGTGGCCCGCCGCGCGCAGGGGAGCGCGCGCGCGCCGAGTGCGGTGTGGGGCACCGCCGCCGGCCTGTGCGCCCTCCTGGTCGGGATCGGCCTTGCGCGCTTCGCCTACACTCCCCTCATTCCCGCGCTGATCGCCGCCGGGTGGTTCAGCCCCGCCCACGCCGCGTACCTCGGCGCGGCCAATCTGGCCGGCTATCTCGTGGGTGCCCTGGCCGCGCGGTGGCTGGCCGCGCGGGTGCCCGCCGCCCACGTGCTGCGCGGCATGATGCTGGTCGCCACCGCGGCCTTCTTCGCCTGCGCGACGCCCCTGTCCTTTCTCTGGTTCTTTCTCTGGCGCTTCCTGGCCGGTCTGGCCGGCGGCTCGCTCATGGTGCTCGCGCCGCCCACCGTGCTGCCGCATGTGCCGGCCGCGCGGCGCGGCCTGGCCGGCGGGCTGATCTTCACCGGGGTCGGCCTCGGCATCGCCGCCTCGGGCACTCTGGTGCCGCTGCTCCTGCGCGGCGGACTGGTGGCCACCTGGTGCGGTCTGGGCGTCCTGGCTCTCGCGCTCACGGCGCTGTCGTGGCGCGGCTGGCCCGCGGGCTCACCGGTGGCGTCGGCGGCGCCGTCTCACGTGGACCCCGCGGGCGGGCGCGGCGGCATGGTCGGCCTGGCCCTGGCCGCGCTGTTCGTCGAGTACGGCCTCAACGCGACGGGCCTGGTGCCGCACATGGTGTTCCTGGTGGATTTCGTCGCGCGCGACCTCGGCCGAGGTCTCGCCACGGGCGCCGCGTACTGGGTGGTGTTCGGCGTGGGGGCGCTGCTCGGACCCGTCGCCTCGGGCGCGGCAGGGGACCGCATCGGCTTCGGCCCCGCGCTCCGACTCTCGCTGCTCGTCCAGGCGGCGGCGGTCGCGGTGCTCGCGTTCACCGCCGCGCCCGCCGTGCTCGCCATCTCGAGCTTCGTCATCGGCGCCTTCGTGCCCGGCTGCTCCACCCTGGTGCTGGGCCGCGTGCGCGAGCTGCTGCCGGACGACCCCGCCGCCCAGACCGCGGCATGGAGCCGCGCCACCATGGCGTTCGCGCTGGGCCTGGCGGTCTCCGCCTACGGCTTCTCCTTCGTCTTCGAGCGCGCGGGCGGCTACGCGCTCCTCTTCGCGCTGGGGGGCGCCGTGCTCCTCGTCGCCTTCATCCTCGATCTCGCGGTAACCCTGCGGTCGCCCACACCGCCGCGGCCGGGAGCAGCGCCAGCAGCGCGAACGGCAGGCTGAAGCCGCCGGAGGCCGAGAACAGCGCGCCGATCGCGGGCGCGCCGAGGATCACCACCAGCGACCCCACCGTGCTGACCACGCCCAGCACCGCGCCGGTGGCGTCGGGCCGGACGCGGCTGGCCAGCACGAGCATGCCGGGGTAGGACAGCGACGCGGTGATCCCCACGAGGACGACGGCGCCCAGCGCCGCGCCCAGCGGCCGCCCGGGCCAGGCCAGGAGCAGGAGCGCCAGCGCGCTGCCGGCGAGCATCCAGCGAATGAGGGCGCGGGCGCCCACGACCCCGCGCGCGACCAGGAGGCCGCCCATGGGGCGGCCCACCATGCCCAGCAGCGCGGTCTGGGCGCCGAACATGCCGGCCAGGGTCAGCGCCAGGCCGAACTCCTCGACGAAATACACCGCGACCCAGGTCCCGAGCACCACGGTGAGCCCGAAGGTGGCGCCGTTCACGAGGCCGAGGCGCCACGCCGCCGGGTCGGCGAAGACCGACCGCATCGCGACCGTTCCCCGCCGCGGCGACGTCGCGCGCGCCCAGCGCAGCCAGAGGCCCAGGGCCACGACGAGGGGCGCCGCGCAGAGGGCGAGCGCCCCGCGCCAGCCCAGGCGGGTGGCGAGGAACGGCAGGACGAAGATCGCGATGCCGATGCCGAGCTGCATGGAGCCGCCCAGCAGCCCCTGGGCGAGCGCGCTCCGGGGTCCGCGCCAGTGCGCGTTGGCGTAGTGACCGGCGGCGATGAAGGAGGCGCAGACGCCCACGCCGGACAGAAGCCGGAGGGCGAGGAGGCTGCCATAGCCCGGCGCGGCCGCCATGCCCAGCGTCGAGAGCAGCAGGATGGCGAGCGAGCCCGCCATCATCCACTTGGCGCCCAGCCAGTCGGTGAGCTGGCCGACCGGGATGGCGAGGAGCCCGCCGCCGAGGAAGGTCACCGTGGACAGCAGTCCCGCCTGCGCCGGCGTGATGCCGAGCTCGGGCATGATGAGGGGCAGGAGCGGCGCGTGGTTGATGAGGATGAGGGTCTGCGCGCTGGTGACCACGCACGGCAGGAGCAGCGAGGGCTCGTCCCGGCGCTCGGATCCCCTCGGCCCGCTCACGTCCGGCGACTATAGCGCAGATTCGCTGTCTTGACGCACTGCCGCATGGCGGCTACTCTTGGGCGCACTGGAGGGGGCCCCCGTGAAGTGTCCGCGCTGCCAGATGGACAACCGGGCGGACGCGCGCTTCTGCGAGGAGTGCGGCGCCCGGATGGAGCAGTCGTGTCCCGCCTGCGGCAACCCGGTCGGCGCGGGCAAGAAATTCTGCGGACACTGCGGTGTCGCCCTCACCCAGAAGAGCGCCGACCGCGCCGCCGCGCCCGAGAGCTACACGCCGAAGCACCTCGCCGAGAAGATCCTCACCTCGCGGGCCGACCTCGCCGGTGAGCGCAAGCAGGTCACGGTGCTCTTCGCCGATCTCAAGGGGTCGATGGAGCTCCTCGCCGACCGCGACCCCGAGGAGGCGCGCCGGCTCCTCGATCCCGTGCTCGAGCGGATGATGGAGGCGGTGCACCGCTACGAGGGCACCGTGAACCAGGTGATGGGCGACGGGATCATGGCGCTGTTCGGCGCGCCGCTCGCCCACGAGGACCATGCGGTGCGCGCCTGCTACAGCGCCATCCGCATGCAGGAGACGGTGGGCGCCTACGCGGCCGAGCTCCTTCACAACCAGGGCATCGACGTGCAGATCCGCGTGGGGCTCAACTCGGGCGAGGTGGTGGTGCGCTCGATCGGCAGCGATCTCCACATGGACTACACCGCGGTCGGCCAGACCACTCACCTGGCCGCCCGCATGGAGCAGCTCGCGCGCCCGGGCACGAGCCTCATCACCGCGCATACCCTGCGGCTGGCCGAAGGCTTCATCGAGGTGAAGCCGCACGGCCCCGTGCCGGTGAAGGGGCTGGCCGAGCCGGTGGAGATCTTCGAGGTGGTGGGGGCGGGGCAGGTGCGCTCGCGCATGCAGGCGTCGGCCGCGCGCGGGCTCTCGCCCTTCGTGGGCCGCGACGCCGAGATCGATCGCCTGCGCCACGCCCTGGAACGCGCACGCACCGGGCACGGGCAGGTGGTGGCGCTGGTGGGCGAGCCCGGGGTGGGGAAGTCGCGGCTCTTCTGGGAGTTCACGCACTCGCACCGGATCCAGGGCTGGCTCATGGGCGAGGCGGCGGCGCTGTCCTACGGCAAGCTCACGCCCTACCTGCCGGTGGTGGGCTTCCTCAAGTCGTATTTCCAGATCGACGACCGCGACGATGCCCGCCGCATCCGCGAGAAGGTGACGGGCAAGCTCCTCACCCTGGACGAGACGCTGCGGCCCGCGCTGCCCGCCTTCCTCACGCTGCTCGACGTGCCCGCCGACGATCCGGAGTGGCCGGGCCCGGACTCGCCGCAGCGGCGCCAGCGCATCCTCGACGCGCTCAAGCGCCTGCTCCTGCGCGAGAGCCAGGTGCAGCCCCTGCTGCTCGTGTTCGAGGACCTCCACTGGATCGACTCCGAGACCCAGGCCTTCCTCGACAGCCTCGTGGAGAGCCTGCCCACCGCCCAGATCATGCTCCTGGTCGGCTACCGGCCCGAGTACCAGCACGGCTGGTCGAGCCGCAGTCACTACACCCAGCTCCGCCTCGACCCCCTGCCGCCGGCGACGGCGGATGAGCTGCTGCGCGGTATCGTGGGCGAGCACGAGAGCCTGGGGCCGGTGAAGAGTCTCCTCGTCCAGCGCACCGAGGGCAATCCGTTCTTCCTCGAGGAGTGCGTGCGGACGCTCGTCGAGACCCAGGTGCTGGTGGGCGAGCGCGGCGTGTTCCGGCTCGTCAAGCCGCTCACCACCATCCAGGTTCCCGCCACCGTGCAGGCGGTCATCGCCTCCCGCATCGATCGCCTCGGGCCGGAGGAGAAGCGGCTCTTGCAGGCCGCCGCCGTCATCGGCAAGGACGTGCCCTTCACCCTGCTGGCCGTCACCATGGAGATGCCGGAGGAGACGCTACGCGCGCGGCTCACGCGGCTGCAGCAGGCGGAGTTCCTGTTCGAGACGGGCCTCTTTCCCGACCTCGAGTTCAGCTTCACGCACGCCCTCACCCACGGGGTGGCCTACGGGAGCCTGCTGCAGGAGCGGCGGCGCACGCTGCACGCGCGCATCCTGAGCACCGTCGAGGCGCTCTACCCGGAGCGGCGCACCGAGCAGCCCGAGGTGCTGGCCGATCACGCCTTCCGCGGCGAGGTGTGGGGGAAGGCGGTGACCTATCTCCGCCAGGCCGGCGCCAAGGCCGCCGCGCGCTCCGCCAACCGCGAGGCGGTGGCGCTGCTCGAGCAGGCGATGACGGCGCTGCAGAATCTGCCCGAGGGGCGCGAGACCTCCGAGCTGGCCATCGACGTGCGGCTCGAGCTGCGCCCGCCGCTCTTGCAGCTGGGCGAGCTGCAGAAGGCGCTCGCGCTCTCGCAGCAGGCCGAGAACATGGCCACCCTGATCGGCGACGAGGGGCGGCTGGCGCGCGTGTACACCTATCTCATCAACTACCACTATCTCAAGGGCGAGCCGGACGCCGCCATCGACTACGGCGAGCGGTGCCTGGCCATCGGCGAGGCAGGGCAGGACGTGGCGCTGCAGTCCCTCGCGCGCGGCTACATGGGCTACTCCTACCACGCGCAGGGCCGCTATCGGGAGGCGGAGGCGGTGCTGCTGCAGAACGTGGAGCGGCTCGAGGAGGTGCGCGCCACGGACGGCGGCGCGGCCACCACGGTGTCCTATGCGTCCTCCACCGGCTGGCTCGCCTTCTCCCTCGCGGAGCTGGGCGAGTTCGATCTCGCCGCCTCCTACGCGGCCATGGGCCAGCGCGCCGCCGAGACCGAGCGCCATGCCTACGCGCAGGCGATCGCCTGGACGCTGGCCGGGCTGGTGGCGCTGCGCCGCGGCCACATGGAGAAGGCGCTCTATCTGCTCGAGCGAAGCCTGGAGGCCTGCCGGGACAAGCAGCTCACGGTGTGGCGGCCCATTCCATCCTCGCTCCTCGGCCTCACCCGCGCGCGCCTGGGCCGACCCGAGGACGCACTGCCCTTGCTGGAAGACGGCGTGCGGCTCAGCGAGGAGCTGGGCGTGAAGGCTTATCTGGCCTCCTGGACCGTGAACCTGGCCGGCGGACTCCTCGCCGCGGGGAACATCACGCGGGCGCGCGAGACCGCGCAGCGGGCGCTGGACCTGGCCCTGGCCCACAAGGAGCGGGGGCACCAGGCCTATGCGCTGCGCCTCCTCGGCGAGATCGCCGCCCGGTCGGAGCCCGCCGACCTGGCGCTCGCCGAGAAGGACCTCACCCAGGCGCTGGCCATCGCCGAGGAGCTCGGCATGCGCCCGCTCCTGGGCCGCATCCATCTCTCGCTGGGCGAGATGTCCCGCCTGGGCGGCGACCACGGCAAGGCCGAGGGACACATCTTCCACGCCATCAGCCTCTTCCGCGCGATGGACATGCGCCACTGGCTGGAAGAAGCGGCCGGCCAGCTCAAGGCGCTCGGCCACCTTCTGGTGGTCGCCCACTACAACCTCGGCCTCTACGATTTCCTCAAGGAGCGCTTCGCCGAGGACGCGGACGTGACCGTGGTCCTCGACCGCCGCAAGGGCGAGCGCCGGCGGCCCGGCCCGGCCTCCGGCTCCCAGCGCCGCGGCCCCGACCGTCGCACGCCCGAATTGACCGATGGCGCGCTCCGGCTGCACGGTTTCGTGGCGATTCCGACCGAGCCGCCCCGCTGAGGGCTCCGCGCGCATGCAATCCCTCCATTACGTGTGCGCGATGCTGTTCGGCGCCTGGCTCGGCGCGGGGCGGCCCGACTACGCGCGCGGCGCCATCTGGACCTTCGGGGTGGCGCTCGTGCTCACGCTCCTCACCATGGTGATCGAAGGGATGCGCTCGCCCCCCGAGGTTCGCAACGCCCTCGGGCTGCCGAACGGACTCTTCACCTCCCTCTACCTCGGCACCGTCTTCGCGATCTCGGTGGCGGCCATTCTCTCCGCCGCCTTCTTTACCTGGCGGGCATGAGGTGCTGAAGCCGCTCGACACAGTCAGGCTGTTGACTTCCGCTTGCTCGCGGGCCGCCCGGCGCCCAAGGGCCGGCGCTATCGCGTCTGGCTAAGGCGGGTTGAGCGGATTGACCGCCAAGCTAGAGCATGGATGGTCCGCTGGGACCAGCGATGGGGCCCGAGCCTGCGCGGGGAGCGCGACACGTTCAGACGACTTCAAAGACTGACCCGACACACGGCAGGGCGGTTCTAGTGTTGACGTTCTCACTCCCGTGGGAGTTAGACAGCCGCGTGCCACTTCCCGAGGTGCGGGCACTCTGACCTCGCCCCGCTTGGCTACCAGGACAGTTCTCGGGCGCTCCCAGCCCTCCGAACCCCACTAGGCGGGTCTGACCATGACTTTCGAAGAATCTCCGCCTATAGCAAGCCCGGACGGCGTACGTGCGCCCGCTGGGACCCCGTGCTAGCCTCCCGGACGTGCCCGGTGTGCCTCAAGGCCCCGCTGACCAACCGTCAGGAGGTCTGCTCCGGCGGGTGCCGGGCGGCCCGGAGCCGGCAGCGGAAAGCCGAAACCCGGCGGGAACGCGACGCGGAGATCCGGGCGGCTGCTCGCAGCGGCGCTGAAGAAGCTGCAGGAGGGCGTGCCATGAATCGGCGAGTGACTCCTGTGAAAGGCAAGCAGAGCCCGAAGCGTCGGGGTGCAAAGCCTGCGAAAGCGAAGGTCGAAGCCAAGCGTCCGGTCGCCGCACAAGTCGCGGAAACACGAAGGCGCGAGGGTGGGCGACCTGGAGAGGCGCCTGGCGGAGGCGTTGAAGCGCGAGGATGCGGCGCTGGAGAATCAGACCGCCACCAGCGAGATCCTGCGGACCATCGCGCACGCGCAGAGCGACGTGCAACCGGTGTTCGACACCATCGTCCGCAGCGCTGCTCGGCTTTGCCACGCCGTCAATGCGGCGGTCTTCCTGACCGACGGCACGATGCTCTACCACCCGGCAAACTACGGCCGCTCGCCCGAGGCGCTCGCTGCTGTCCGCGCTCAGTATCCAAAACCCTTGGATGCGGACACGACGCCCGGCAGGGCGATCCTCACGCGGTCGGTCGTCCAGGTGCCAGACATCGAAGCGCCCTCGGCACACGAGCACGTGCGGCAAGTCGGGCGCCTGCTCGGGTTCCGGAGCGTCGTCGCGGTGCCGATGCTGCGCGCCGGCGAGGCCGTCGGCGCTATCAACGTGTCCCGCCGGGAGCCCGGAGGTTTGTCGGGCGCTGAAGTGGAGCTCCTGAAGACCTTCGCCGACCAGGCGGTTATTGCCATCGAGAACGTGCGGCTGTTCAAGGAGCTTCAGGACAAGAACCAGGCCTAAGCAGCGCACGCGAAGTTACGAGGCGCTGCAGCAGCAGACGGCGACGAGCGAGATCCTTCGTGTTATCTCGAGCTCGCCGACCGACGTCCAGCCGGTGTTCGACACGATCGTTCGAAGCGCGAGCCGGTTGTGCGGCGGCGAGTACGCCATCGTCACGCGCTTCGACGGCGAGCTCCTTCATCTCGCCGCTCAGCACAATCCCCGGCCTGGCACCGCTAACGAAACGGCAGGATTCTTCCCACAGGTCCCGCGCCGTGAGGCATCGATCGCGGCACGCGCACTCATCGATGCTGTAGTCGTCCACGTAGCGGACGTCGAGACCGAGGAACTGGACTCGTCGGCGCGTGAGACATATCGGCGGGTTATGTTGCGAGCAGCGGTCGCTGTGCCGATGATCCACGAGGGTCGCCCCATTGGCGTCATCGGCGTCTCCCGCGGGACACCCGGTCCTTTCTCGCGCCACCAGATCGAGTTTCTCCAGACCTTCGCCGACCAGGCCGTCATCGCCATCGAGAACGTCCGGCTGTTCAAGGAGCTGGAGGCGCGCAACCGCGATCTCACCGAGGCGCTCGACCAGCAGACGGCAACGAGCGAAATCCTGCGCGTCATCAGCAGCTCGCACACCGATCTCCAGCCGGTGTTCGACGCCATCCTGCACAGCGCCGGTCGGCTATGTGACGCCACGTTCGGCGCCCTTCAGCTCTTCGACGGCGAAGAGCTCACGCTCGATGGACACTACGGTATATCGCCCGAAGACGTTGCGATGTTGCAGGCGGAGGTCTTTCCGATGCGCCCGGACGTGGGGAGCAGCATTGGTCGTGCGATCATCCGCCGCGCCACCGTGCACATCGAAGATATCCGGAGCGATCCGCAGTTCAAGGTGTCTGCGCTGCAGACCCGCGAGGAGTATCGAACGGCGCTTTCCGTTCCCATGCTACGTGGAGGCGGGGCGGTCGGTGTGATCAACCTGTGGCGGCGCGAGGTGCGCCCTTTCTCGCAGACGCACATCGACATGGTGCAGACCTTCGCCGACCAGGCCGTCATCGCGATCGAGAACGTACGGCTGTTCAAGGAGCTCAAGGCGCGGACGGGGGAACTCACGCGTTCGGTCAACGAACTCACGGCACTGGGCGAGGTGAGTCGGACGCTCAGCTCATCGCTCGACCTCGAGACCGTGTTGCGGACGATCGTCATCCGGGCGAACCAGCTCGGCGGCACGGCGGGCTGCGTGATCTGGGAGTACGACGAATCTGGGGAGGCGTTCCGCCTTCGCGCGAGCCACTACGCCGACGAGCGCGACGCCGCGATCCTTTCTGGATCCGGGGGCGTGACTACGATTCCGAGGGGACAGGGTCTCACGACCCAGGTGGTTGCTCTGCGACAGCCGGTCCAGATCTCTGATATCGCGGCCGAGGGCGCCTATGACAGTCCCGTCCGGCAGCCGCTGATCGACGCGGGTCATCGTGCGCTGCTCGGGGTGCCCCTGCTCAGCGAGGACGAAGTCATTGGGGTCCTGGCCGTCACTCGCAAGACGCCGGGCGAGTTCGAGCCGGATGTCGTCCGGCTGCTCAGCACCTTCGCCACCCAATCCGCCCTCGCCATCCAGAACGCGCGGCTATTTAGGGAGATCGAGGTGAAGGGCCGGGAGCTGGAGGCCGCCAGCCGCCACAAGAGCGAGTTCCTCGCCAACATGTCACACGAGTTGCGGACGCCGCTGAACGCCATCATCGGATTCTCGGAGGTACTGAGCGAACGGATGTTCGGGGAGCTGAACGAGAAGCAGGAGGAGTACCTGAAGGACATTTACGCGTCTGGCCAGCACCTGCTATCCCTCATCAATGACATTCTCGATCTCTCGAAGATCGAGGCCGGCCGCATGGAGCTGGAGCTGGCCGACTTCCACCTGCCCCAAGCCATCGAGAATGCCCTGGTCCTCGTGCGGGAACGGGCGCTGCGCCGGCGGATCACGCTGGAGCAGTCGATCGATCCGCGCCTCGGCGAGATGAGGGGCGACGAGCGAAAGATCAAGCAGGTACTCCTGAACCTGCTCTCGAATGCGATCAAGTTTACGCCCGAGGGCGGCAGGATCGAGGTACGCGCGAAACCCGTGAACGGAGCCGTCGAGGTTTCCGTGAGCGATACCGGGGTCGGCATAGCGCCCGAAGATCAGCAGGCGATATTCGAGGAGTTTCGGCAGGTGGGGACGGCAGCGAAGAAGGTGGAAGGCACCGGGCTCGGCCTGGCCCTGTCGCGGAAGTTCATCGAGTTGCATGGCGGGAGGATCTGGGTCCAGAGCCAGGTGGACATCGGCTCGACGTTCACGTTCACGATCCCGGTGCGCCGTCGCGAATGAGGACGTCAAGGCCGCCAAGGCTCTCGGCCTCGCGATCCCGCCGTCTCTCCTGGCAGCGGGCGGATCAGGTGATCGAGTGATGGAGCGGCGGTCATTCCTTGCTGGTGCTGCCGCGCTCCTCGCCGCGCCGCGCGCCGCCGAGGCGCAGCCGGCGGGGAAGGTGTGGCGGATCGGCTTCCTGGGCTCAGGAACTCCCACAGGCTGGGGAGGACCCGGCATCGAGGCCATCCGGCTCGGGCTTCGAGATCACGGCTACGTAGAAGGTCGGAACATCAGGATCGAGTATCGCTGGGCGGAGGACCGATACGACCGCATACCAGAGCTTGCGGCGGAGCTTGTCCGCCTCAACCCCGACGTCATCATCACCTACGGCACACCGAGCACCCTTGCCCTCAAGCGCGCGACCTCGGCGATCCCCATCGTCATGGCCATCATCGGCAATCCGGTCGAGAACGGGGCTGTCGCCTCCCTCGCGCGCCCGGGTGGCAACATCACGGGCTCGTCGTTCTTCTCGGATGAAATCACCGCCAAGCGTTTGGATATCCTGAAGACCGCGCATCCGGCCCTGGTGCGCGCGGGCCTTCTGACAAGCTCCCGGAATATCGGGACGCCCGGTACCCAGCGAGCCGCGGGCTCCATGGCGCAATCGCTCAAGGTCGAGCTTCAGTTCCTTGACGTGCGCAGCTCCGACGAGCTGGACGTTTTTCTCACGGGTGTGGCCAAGGGGCAAAGTGATGGCGTGGTGATGAGTGATGAGCAGTTGTTTTCCACCGGTGATGCGCCGAGGCGAATTGCCGAGTTCACGCTCAAGAATCGGTTGCCGAGCATCGGTCCCGTGGACTACGCTCGCGCGGGCGGCCTGATCGGGTACGGGGTGGTCTGGCCCGACGTCATACGGGGGTCGATGGCCTTCGTGGACAAGATTCTCAAAGGCGCCAAACCGGCCGACCTGCCGATCCAGCAGGCCACCAAGTTTGAGTTGGTCCTCAACCTCAAGACCGCCAAGACGCTCGGCCTGACGATCCCGCCGTCGGTGCTGCTCCGGGCGGATCAGGTGATCGAGTGACTGGGCCAAATCTGAGAGCGTTCGAGCGGTTGCTCGAGGCCGAGCCCCTAGGTTCACGGGCTCAAATGATATCCAGTCCCTACGCTCACACACGCACGGGCCCTTCGGCGTCGGCTTCATCACGACGCAGATTCCTCGGTTCGAGCCCAATTCATATACGAGGTACGTGCCGGTGACGGAGCTGGTGGGATGACACCGCTGCGGACAATTGCGCTTGCCACTGCCGTCGCGCTGCCGCTGGGTGTGCTGATCTCCCAGGTTGTCCCACGCTGGGGAGTCGGAACGGGCCCAGAGGTGGAGTGCAACTCATTCGTCGTGGATGACCTCATGCGCACCAGCGACCTCCTGCGCCACAGTGGCGACCGGATTCCGCCAAATCAGCTCCACGAAGAGCTTGTCAAGCGCGGGGTCACGTTGCCGTCGCCTCCTAGCCTCACATTCGCGCCGCGATACTACGGCCGGGGGGCGGAGGCCCTGCTGCGTGAATACGAGTCGGCGAAGAAGGCATACGAGGCCAAGTGGGAGGACATCAAGGGCTCTCCAGAGTACCAACGAGCCCGGGAAGCGATACTCAGCAGGAAGCGGGACGAGACATTGAGAGCCTGCCTCCGCATTTTCGGGGGGAAGAGGGTATAGAAACGGCCGGGTTCAGCACAAAATCAGCACAAGATGCTAAAATCAGCGCGGAACGCCCCGTAAGTCCTTGACGAGCCGTTAGCTCAGTTGGCAGAGCACCTGACTTTTAATCAGGGGGTCGGTGGTTCGATCCCACCACGGCTCACCTATCTTCTCGCCCAATTGCAACGCATACCTCGGCGTGGCGAGTGTTCATCACGGTGCTACTCCTGGCGGCGCGCGGGCTCCCGGCTCAGCCGGCGAGGAAGTAGGCGGCGACGGCCATGGTCGCGATCGCGATCGCGCGAATGATTGTCTGTGCGATGGGGATCATCAGTCGTCCTACTGATGACCATACTCACGCTTCGCGGAGAGCGCTAGAGTCATTCGAGAAAATCTCGCAGTGTCTCTGCAAAGACAGAATTGCTGAGTGGAAGGAGTCCGCGACGCCGCTACTTCTCCACGTCGGGCGGGTAGTCGAAGGCGTGGTTACACGCGGGGCAACGCGCTTTATTGGGCATGGCTTCCGTTGCCGCCGTCGTACAAATGCGCGTCCGGCCCCCGCACACGCACTCCACGGTGGCGATGTTGGTCCGTTTGTCCAGGCTGATCAGTTTCACTTTCATGCGCACCTCAGCCTGACTTCCGCCGGGCCCCGCCGGGGCTGTATGGCAATGGCTTGGCCCAACATTCTCGGTGCACCCGCTGGTCGCCGACGAATGGGCACGTGAAGGCATCCGCGATAAGGCGTTCACAGACCGGGCAGATCGGCTTCCCCTGGGCGTCGAGCCGGTTCTTCAAGGGCGGGCCTCCGAGTCCGAAAGAGTGTTCCGAAGTGAACACTTTGGGGATTCCGAAAGCAAGGGCGCCTTTGCGGCTGGGACTCAGGGGCTACAGGGAGGGGCAAGGCTGATCGCGGCTACCAGTGATAGAGGTCAGTTCGTGGGACTGAACACCAACGGGTGCGAGTGTCTGCAAATACAGCGTTACAGAAGAATCTGCGGGATCGAGGCCGCGGCGAGCGGACCCGAGCTGACCCGGCGGCTGGTCGAGCGACGGCCCGTCGGCTCAGGCCGGCACGGGCTCGATGAGCGCCGGGCCGTCGTTGGCGGGCGACGAGACGAGGGGCGAAACCGGGTAGGCCTCCAGTCGATCGGCAGGATACGGGCGCAAGAGAGGCAGGAGATCCCGCGGGTCGACCAGCTGGCGGTCCAGCCAGCGCGCCTCCACTTCGGGGTCGAGGATCACGGGCATGCGGTCGTGGATGCGCGCGGCCAGCTCGTTGGCCGTGGTGGTCACGATGGTGCAGGTGGCGGAAACCCCGGCGTCGGGATGCGGCGCGGTATAGAGGCCCGCGAACGCGAAGAGGCCGCCGCCGCGGAGGCGCAGATACCAGGGCCGCTTGCGCTTCTGACCGGGAACCGCCTGCCACTCGTAGAAGCCGTCCGCCGGCACGAGGCAGCGCGCATGCCTGAGTCCGTCGCTGAACATGGGGCTGGTGGCCACCGTCTCGGCGCGGGCATTGATGGGCGCCAGCTTGCCGTCCCGCGCCCAGTGCGGCCGCAGCCCCCACCGCGCCCGCAGGAGCCGGCGCCGCCCTGCCGTCGCCACGATGACGGGCACGGTGTGGGAGGGTGAGACGTTGTAGCGGGAGATCAGCTCCTCGTTGTCGGCTTCCTCCACCTCGATGCCGAACCGCCGGGCCAGCTCCTCGAAGGCCGCCGTCTCCGTGTAGCGCCCGCACATGGCGTCAGGACGGGTGGCAGCGAAGGAGGCGCGTCCGCTTGGCGAGGAGGCGGACGGTGACATAGAAGGTGAGGCCGACGGCGGCGATCACCGTCCACACCGGGTCGAGGTCGAACGCGCCCGTCTCGTGGAGGTCCTCGGCCACGTCGAGTGCGAAGGGGAGGACGAGGACGAGAGTGAGCCCGTGGTATTCGCGTCGCAGGGCCTCGCGCCAGCGCCAGGGTCGCGCGGCGGGGACGAAGTGGCCAAAGGCTGGCCAGAGGCGCGGCACGCGCTCGGCCCACTCACTTCCACGTGCGCCCGAAGCGCACACGGAGAAAGACCTCCTCGCGCCAGGCGATGAGCGCGTAGTACCCGAGGGTGAGCGCCGCGACGGCGGGCGGGAGAAGCCAGGTGTGCGGGAACAGCGCCAGCCCCATGACGATGATGGCGTTGGCGAGGTAGAGCGGGTGGCGGACGAGAGAGTAGGGGCCCGTCGTGTTCAGGGTCTCCGCTTTCTGCTTTCGCGTATTGCGTCCGGACGTGCCCGGCGCGGCCACCCCCACCGTCCAGATCCGGAGCGCCATGCCGATCAGGGAGAGGCCCACGCAGCACGCCTCCCAGGCGAGGTCGGTGGTCTCGGTGCCGAAGGGATAGGTCGCGCGCAGGATGGCCAGGCCGACGAGGGGCAGGAGGACGAGCGGGAGGTAGCTTCGCCAGCGGAAGAGCGCGTCACCCGCGCTCAGCATCCACCGGGGCTCGCGCGCACGGACCTGAGCCATACCAGGTCAGCATCGCACGGGGAGTACCGCCCCTCAAGGGCGGCTCAGCGATTGCGAAGGAGCTCGGCGATGCGCTCTTGAAGGAGCTCGGCGGCCGACTTGGCCGGCGTGTCCGCCGGCGCGGGCTCGGCGGGCGCGGCCTTGGTCCTCGGAGCCTCGGTCCTCGGAGGCTCGCTCCGCGGACGCTCGCTCCTCGGAGGCTCCACCCGCGCGGGCTCCACCCTCACCGCCGGGGCCGACGGCGCCGCGGCGGCCACCGCCACCGGGGGCCGCTCGGCCATCGTCGCGGCCACCGGCATGGAGCCGAGCGCCAGGCGCAGCGGCTCGGCGGCCAGGGGCCGCGCGAAGAGATAGCCCTGGCCCCGGTCGCAGCCGAGCTCCTGGAGCTGGGCCAGCTGGTCGTCGGTCTCGATGCCCTCCGCGGTGACGGAGAGGTTGAGGCTCTTGGCCACGTCGACCACCGCGCGCACGATGGCGGTGTCCTTGGCGTTCAGGGCCACGCCCTGGACGAAGGAGCGGTCGATCTTGAGCGTGTCCACCGGGAAGCGCTTGAGGTAGCCCAGCGACGAGTAGCCGGTCCCGAAATCGTCGATGGCGAGCTGGACGCCGAGCGCCTTGAGGGCGTGCAGCGCCTCCAGCGTGGACGGCGCGTCCTGCATCACCACCGTCTCGGTGATCTCGAGCTTGAGACAGGCGGGATCCAGGTGGCTCGTCGCCAGGGCGTTCTTCACCGCCAGGACGAGCCCGGGGTCCTGGAGCTGGCGCGCGGAGAGGTTGACGCTCATGGTGAGCGGCGGCTGGTGCGGGAACTGGGCCGTCCACTCCTCGAGCTGGCGGCAGGCCTCGCTGAGCACCCAGGCGCCCACGGGGATGATGAGCCCCGTCTCTTCCATCAATGAGATGAACTCGTCGGGCTGGAGCAGCCCGCGCTCACGGTGCTGCCAGCGCACGAGGGCTTCCACCTCGATCATGCGGCCGTCGCCCAGGTGCACGATCGGCTGGTAGTGGAGGACGAACTCGCCGCGGCTCAGCGCGCCGCGGAGATCCAGCTCGAGGTCGAACCGGTTGATGGCGGGAGCGCTGCTCGCGGCGTCGAAGACCTCGAAGCGGTTCTTCCCGTTGCCCTTGGCGCGGTACATGGCCAGGTCCGCGTCGCGCAGCAGCTCCTCCGGGGTGATGGGCCGCCGGGTGTTCAGGGCGATCCCCACGCTCATGGTCACGAACACCTCGCGTCCCTCGAGCCGGAACGGCTTCTCCAGGGACTCCGTCACGCGCTGGGCCACGCTGGTGGCTCCCTCGATGCCGTCGAGGTCTTCCAGGAGGATGGCGAACTCGTCGCCCCCGAGGCGGGCCACCGTGTCTTCGGGGCGGACGCAGCCGAGCAGCCGGCGGCTCGACTCGACCAGCACCTGGTCGCCCATCCCGTGGCCGAGGCTGTCGTTGACCACCTTGAACCGGTCGAGGTCCAGGAACAGCACCGCCACGTGCTGTGCGCGTCGCTCGGTGCGGGTGAGGGCATGCGCCAGGCGATCCATGAACAGCGCGCGGTTGGGCAGGCCGGTGAGGGCATCCTGGAAGGCTTGGCGGGTGAGCTGGTCGAGCTGCTTGGGGAAGTTGTTGATCTCCTGCGATTGCTGCTCGATCGTGCTCATCATCTTCGTGAAGGAGGCCATGAGCGTCCCGATCTCGTCGGTCCGCTCCACCGCGGTGACGTCGCCGGGCTTGGCCTCGACCACCATGTTCGCCGCGCGAGTCAGCGCGCTGCCGATGTCATAGATGATGAAGCCGCCGCCCGCCATGAGCAACGCCATGAAGATGAGCATCACGGACACCGCGAAGAGGTCCTGCGTATGCTGGACGCGGTCCAGCAGGGGCATGAAGTACGTGTAGAAGACGTAGGCCAGGATGAGGAGCGGGATGAGGGAGGACAGGACCAGCGCCAGCCCCATCTTGTGACGGACCTGCTTCCCGCTGAACGCGATTTCCCGCTGGATGCGATTGCTGCCCATGGGCTCGGCAAAGACCTCCGGGAGATGTGTAGAGCAACCAGGGTGCCAGATCCCCGGCGATGCCCGCGTTTACAGAAAAACTAATAGGTTAAGCGCCGGTCCGGCCCCCTCCACTCCCAGGGGGACCCCCTTCGGACACGTAAGAACGCTACAAATTTCGGCCCCCCGGGGCGCTCCGTGTCACGGATCGCGTATACTCGCGGGCAAGCCACCATAGCCCCTGCATTCTTGCCCAAGAGAGGAGCCATCCATGAGGGAAGCTGTCGTCGTCGCCAGCTCGCGCACCCCGCTCGCGAAGTCCTTCCGCGGATCGTTCAACCTGACCCGGCCGGACGACCTCGCCGCCCACTGTATCAAGGATGTGCTCGGCAAGGCCCCCCGTCTCGATCCCAAGGAGGTCGAGGACGTGATTCTGGGCTGTGGCCAGCCACACGGCTCCCAGGGCCATAACATCGCCCGGGTGTCCGCCCTGCGGGCCGGCCTCGCCTCGTCGGTGGCGGGTACCACCGTGAATCGGTTCTGCTCCTCGGGGCTCCAGGCCATCGCCATGGCCGCCCATCACATCATGAACGACGGCGCGGAGGCGGCCATCGGGGGCGGGGTGGAGAGTATCACCATGCTCAAGCGCGACTCCGATCCCAACCCGTGGGTGAAGGAGCACTGGCCCGGCACCTACATGGTGATGGGCGAGACCGCGGAAGTGGTGGCCAAGCGCTACAAGGTCGGCCGCGAGGCGCAGGACCAGTACTCGCTGGAGAGCCAGAAGCGGACCGCGCGGGCCCAGCAGGAGGGCTTCTTCAAGGAAGAGCTGGCCCCGATGCAGGTGGTGCGCGGCGTGCTCGACAAGAAGACGGGCGAGATCGCGAGCAAGGAGGACTACTACGTCGATAAGGACGAGTGCAACCGGGCCGACACCACGCTGGAAGGCCTGCTCGGGCTGCCGCCGGTCTTCGACAAGACCAGCGGGCAGGGGACGGTGACGGCGGGCAACTCCTCCCAGCTCTCCGACGGCGCCTCCGCCACGCTCCTGATGTCCCTGGACCGCGCGAAGGCCCTCGGCGTGACTCCCAAGCTCATCTTCCGCGGCTTCGCGGTGGCGGGCTGCGATCCGGACGAGATGGGAATCGGCCCCGTGTTCGCGGTGCCGAAGCTGCTCCAGCGGCACGGCCTCAAGGTCTCGGACGTCGACGTGTGGGAGCTCAACGAGGCCTTCGCGGTCCAGGTGCTCTACTGCCGGGATCGGCTCGGCATCGACCCCGCCAAGCTCAACGTCAACGGGGGCTCGGTGTCCATCGGCCACCCCTTCGGCATGACGGGCTCGCGCATGGTGGGCACGCTCGCCAACGAGATGCTCCGCCGCAAGGCCAAGTATGGGGTGGTGACGATGTGCGTGGGCGGTGGGCAGGGGGCGGCGGGGCTGTTCGAGGCCTGCGTCTAGACTCTCCCGCGGCGCCAAGACTGCGAACCGGGGTCCCGGGTTTCACGCCCGGGGCCCCGGGTTGTTTTTGTTGCGGGCGACCTAGCGGAGCTGCCGGGCGAGGTAGGCGTCGAGCGAGGCGGGGTCGTTACCGCGCGTGCGCGACGTCACCAGCCACGACTCCCCGTCGAAGTGGGCGTGGCACCAGACCTCGTTGAAAATCTGGATCCGGTCCATCGGCTTGAGCGGGTGCGTATAGAAGCGGATCGGCGAGTCCACCGGCACGTGTCCCCACGCATGCCGGACGAGCACGCGCTCGTAAGCGTGGACGCTCTCGGACGTGAGAGTGATTTCCTTCGTCCGTCCGAATCCATCGGTCAGCCGCTTGTTCCCTGACATGATCTTCCCCGGCGTATCGAGATTCAGGTTGAGTTTCATCGCTAGATCTCCTTGCCGGGGACAGATAGCAAGCTCCGCGCCACCCCGCCAGCCAAACGAATTCGCTCAGTTGCGGGACACACGCGCGCTGCCCATCTACAATTCTCAAGGACGGCGGCGCTCCGGCCTCGAAGCTCGCAAGAGCAGGGGCCGCTCAACGGCGGGCGCCGTTGCGGTTGTCACGTTCCGCCAGCGTCTGCTACGATGCTCCCGTCCGCACGTCGGTACGCGCGCCCAGGGACCCCGTCGTCTAGCCTGGCCAAGGACGCGACCCTTTCAAGGTCGAGATCGCGGGTTCGAATCCCGCCGGGGTCACCACCGCAGTTGGTACGACCTTCCCGGGCAGGAGCGGCTCCCAAGAGCCCTGCCCGGTGAAGCGATAGCCACGGCGTCCATCCTTCTCGAAGGCCTCGCACGTTAGGCGTCCCACTATCAATTTCCGTAGGATCTGGCGCGTTTGCGGCACATGCCGGCCGAGCAGACCCTTAACGTCAGAGGCGCGCGCAACGAGTTCTCGTTCTAGCTGTTTACCGTCGAGTAAGGCGACCTTCGCGGCCTGCTGAAGTGCCTCCAACTCGCCGATGAGGGTCTTCTTCCTTGTGTCTTCAGTCTTCAGCCTCGAGAAAAGAGATTCGTTGCGCTCACCCCTGGCGACGGCATCCACCAGGTTGCCAATGTGTGTTTCGAGAAGAGATAGCTCACGCTCGATGGCGGCTCGTCGATCCTGGAAGCGGTCCTGACCGCCTCTCAGCCGTTGCAGAGCTTTCTCGACCGCCCGAGCCAAGATCCGTTCGTCCAAGGCATCAGCGATCGCCTGGAGTACCACCTGATCAAGACCCTCCTGATGGATCAGGAGGGAGTTCTGGCAGATTGTCCGCCCACGCTTGTGGTAACGGTCGCAGCCATAGAGCGCCTTGCGCCCGCGCTTGAAGTCCCTGGTGATCCCGACCAAGGCTCCCAGCAAGTACAAGCGCTGACCCGCCGCGAAGCGCTACCGGCACTCGCCGGCCGGTGACACGGAACGTCGGGCCCTCGACGGCCGGCATCCAAGAATCGACACGTTCTCTGTCGATCGACTGAGCGCGCCGCGTTCTTTTCAGCCATTTAGACGCCGCCGCCGGTGGCACCAAGGTTGCTCCTCTGACGTGAGGGTTTCCGTGCCTGGACCACGGGCAGGAGAGAGGGGATGACGATGGACGGCGAGATCAAGCGAGAGGCGGCGTTCGCGGGGCAGCGGGTCAAGCAGAAGGTCGTCTTCGCCCGCGCCCTCTGCTCGGTCATCCCGCTCCTCGTCCTGGCCTACGTGTTTTACGGCAACCTCGTGCTGTGCCGTCGGCTCCTGGGACGGCCGGTCTGGGATTTCTCATCGGGTGACACGCGTGCCACCGTGGCAGCCGCCTAGCGCGGCGCGTCGAAGTAAACACGGTGATCTTTATCGCAATGTGCTGTGGCAAGAACTTGTTGCGCTACCGCGATCGATTCGACAGTAGTAGAGGAGGTCCCGAAATGGCCACGCAGTCCTTGTTGCGGTCTTCCCGAAGTGCCTTCGCCGCATTGGCAGTGCTTCTCGTCGTTACGGTACTGCCGCTGCACGTCCCGGCTGTTGAAGGGGCGGAGCCCGTCGTTCCTGCTCAAGGTTCTGCTGATGGCACGCCCTCACCGACTTCAAGAGGTCACGGGCGCGGTGTGATCCGCACGGTAGGAGCGGCTCGCACCGCGAGCCGCCACATCCTCGTGCAGCTGCATCCGCGCACCGACGAGATGCGGTTCATGCAGGACGCCCACGCCCAAGGCTTGCGCCGGCTGAGCCGTGTGTATGGCACGACGTGGCTCAGGATGGCTGTCCCGGCGGGAGCCAATCCCGCCCAGGCAGCGGCGGCGGCCCGAACGCTGCCGGGCGTGTTGCGAGCCACGCTGGACTCTGTGGTGACGATCAACGACCAGATTCCTCCTCGAGATCCGATCTACAAGAATGACGACGATCCCTCCACGAAGCCATGCGACCCGCTCCTCGAGATCTGTGACCCCTGGACGTTGGTCGACCAGTGGGGTCTCTTCAAGGTTGAAGCAGAGACTGGATGGGTCGTCCAACGCGGCGGGCCGGGCGTCGTCATCGCCATCCTCGACAGCGGAATCGACCTCGACCATGACGATCTGTGGGCGAAGCTCTGGACGAATCCGGGCGAGGTTCCCGGTAACGGGATCGACGATGATGGCAATGGCCTTGTCGATGACGTGCACGGGGCCGATTTCGCCGGCAGCAATGTCGGCGGTCTGTTCGATGACCCTGGCTCCCAGGATGGGAATCCGGATGTTCCGATGGGAGGCGCGTGGGTCGTGGACCCGACGGCGACGTTCGGGATTCGTTTCGTCGGCGATGCGGCCGCAGGCGACGGGGACGACAACAACCTCGACGGGTTGATTGATATCGGCGTCACTCACGGAACATTCGTGGCGGGGATTGCCGGTGCCATGACCGACAATGTCAATCCCCAAACGCTTCAGGCCGAAGGCATGGCTGGTGCCTGCTGGCACTGTAAGCTGATGCCGGTGCGCATGATCAATGCCGAGGGCTGGGCTTTCGGCTCGGATGCAGCCTCGGCAATCTATTACGCGGCGAACATGGGCGCCCATGTCATCAACATCAGCTGGGGCATCGACCTCAGCGGGGCCGATCCGTCCGAGGTGGAGGCGATCCAGGTCATAGCTGACGCCATCGATTTCGCCGCAAGCCGCGGGGTGATCGTGGTGGCGGCAGCGGGAAACAGCGGCACGGCCGGCCTGCACTTTCCCGCCATCATGAAGAATACGATTGCGGTGGGAAGCTCCAACTGGCTCGATCGACGTTCTGCCTTCTCCAGTCACGCCGTTCCGGCCGAGATTCCCGATAACGGTCTCGATGATGATGGGAACGGCTGGGTGGATGACGTGCTCGATGTCGTCGCTCCCGGAGAGCTGATCTGGAGCACTGCCGTCTTGAGCGCGTACGACTCGCTGCTTTACGAACTGCTCGGTCTACCGGGGCTGGAGCCGGGGACGGACACGTATGGAGCGGCGGATGGCACGTCGTTCTCCACCCCGCTCGTGTCGGGTTACGTGGGGCTCCTCCTCTCACAGAATCCGGGAGCGACGCTGCGCCAAGTGCGGCAGGCCATCCGCGCGAACGCCCGGGACCTCCTCGACCCGCAGGGCGTTGGGGCTTCGCTGGTGGGATACGATGCCTACTCCGGTTTCGGGCGGCTCCGCATGGTCGTGACCACGCTGACCCCGGAGCCGAACGCGCCTCCTGTTGCGAATGCCGGCCCCGATCAAGCTGTCTTCGTCAAGGGCAAGGCGGTGGCCTCAACGGTGACGCTCGATGCTTCGGGCTCGCATGACCCGGATGGCACGCTTGTCTCTTACCAGTGGCTTGAGAACGGCGCTCAGATCGCTACGGGGAAAACGGCAGCAGTGAGCCTCGGGATCGGCTCTCACACGATCACGTTGCGAGTGACCGACGACGATCAGGCAAGCAGTGAAGATCAGTTGACCGTTGATGTCAACAAGCGCGGTGGGAGGAAATAAGGATCCAAGGCTCGAGGCCTTGACGGCTCACCGATCACGACCGCCTGACGCCGACTTCTGTCCGGAGCGCGGCGCGAAGCTCGCGGTTGGCTGCGTCGGGTGTGGACCACGACCACGAACGTTGCCCGACACAAGTTCTGCAAGAAGTGCGGCAAACCTTTGGGCAACGCCGTCGACGCGGGGCGGGCTCCCGGGACGTCGCCATCGCTAGAGGGGTATGTCCCCAAGCAGGAGCAACAGACGAATGGATCTCCAATGCAGAAGATCTACGAGGTGCTCAGGGAACTTCAGCGGGGCATGTTTTAGTGGCGTGCTGTGTTCGAGGTGGCGGTGCGCAGAAAGCTGCTGAGACATTTGGTGAAAACGTGGCCGTGACTGAAACACGGATTCCATCCGGATCTCGAAGCTGAACTCGAGGGACCTGTTCGCCTGCAAGTGGTTGCGGGCCCCCGCAACCATGCAAACTGACCGACTACTGCCGAGACGCCCGCGTAGCTGGTTTGCTGACGATCACATAGCCCATTGGGGAAGGGACCTCGTGGCGCTCAGGCCGCGAGCGCGACGCCTTCGATGCAAAACGTTAGCGATGCGTTCCAACCCTCGGAATAACCCCCCGGGGTCACCACCTTATTAGCAGCGGGTGTCGCCAAGATGAGCCGCTCGATTCCAGCCTGCCCCGTGAAACGGTAACACCGGCCGGCGTCATCTTCCTCCGGCATGAGGATGATTCGTCCCTTAACAGGCGCATCACGCAGCATCGCTGGTGCAGATCCGTTACGGAGACGAAGCCGCCATCACCGACGTCACTCGAGCGAAGCCGGTGATGCCGACGCCGCAGCAGACCGATCAGGGCGCGCGGCGGCCGCCGGAGATTCGCCCGCAGGATAGTCGAGCGGCCTGCTGGGTCGCGCGTCAGCGCTCGCCGACGACGAAGTGAAGACCGGCCAGCTTGAGGCGGATCGCGTCCCGCTGGTGCGGGCGGACGGCATCGGCGTGGGCGGTGGCCAGCTCCAGCGCGCTCTGCAAGTGGCTGATCGCCTCCGGGTTGGCGCCCGATGAGCACGGCGCCGTCGGCGGCGGTCAACAGGTAGGGCAGCGCCGCGATGGCCCGATCGCTCCGAACCCAGTGGTGGGCGAGCTGGTCGCAGACCTCCTCGGTGCGGCCGCGATACAGCGACTCGATCGTCTCCGCAGCCCGCCCGTGACGCGTCTTGCGGTCGGCCTGGAGTAGCGTGCCGTAGGCCACCTCCTGGGTCAGGACGTGGTGGAAGCTCAGCATGGCAATGCCGCCGCCGGCCTCTTGATCGAGGAGCCCGCGGCGCTCGAGCAGCGCCAGGTCCTCGTCGAACTGCTCGCCCGGCGTCAGCGCGCGCAGGTGCGCCAGCAGGAAGCGCTTGCCGAGCACCGCCGCGTCGGCGATCAGGTCGCGCGCGGAGGGCGACAGGCGGTCGATGCGCGCCGCGATCAGCGCGTGCAGGGTAGGCGGTACCACGGCGGCAGCGTCCGCGGTCAGATCGTAGGCGCCGTCGGCGAGGACGAGGCCGCCGCGCTCCCGGAATGCCCGGACGAGCTCCTCGGCATAGAACGGGTTGCCCTGTGCCCGCTCGGCCACGGCCCGGCGCAGTCTCTCGCGCGCCGGGTAAGGATCGAGCTGGGCATCCACCAGCGCCGCGATGTCGTCGGACGCCAATGACCGGAGCCGAATCTCCCGGACGCCGGCCACCTCGAGGCAACTGCCGGCGAGCGGCAGCCGCGACGTCATGAGCAGGAGCAGCGGAAGCTCGCGCGCGACCGTGGCCAGCCGACGGCACAGGTCCTCCGACGATGGATCGAGCCAGTGGACGTCCTCGAGCAGCACCAGGCGCGGCGCCTGACGGCACTCGGCTACCACCCACGCGACCAGCGCCTCCTGCACGCGGTCGCGACGCCCGTCGGCCGGCGTGTCGCGCAGCATGGCGGACGTCTCGCTTGATGTCCCCAGGATCGGCAGGACATCGGGCACGTAGGCCGCCAGGTCGGGCGACAGATCCCACAGCCGCCGGTGCAGCGCGTCGCGAGCGGCCGCAAGATCCCCGTCCGGCGACAGCGCAGCCAGCTGTCGCAGCAAAGGCCGGAAGGCGAAGTAGGCGGCTCTGCGCGCGTACGCTTGCGCGGCGCCCTCGACCGGTGGCGGCAGGCCGAGGTGGCGTTGCAGCTCGTAGGCGAGCCGGGACTTGCCGATGCCGGGCTCACCGACCAGGCAGATAGCGTCACCACGGCCGCTGGCGGCGCGTTCCCAGGCCTCGCCGAGCACGGCGAGCTCCGTCTCGCGGCCGCGGAAGGGGGAGACCCCACGCCGGAGCGAGGCTTGCAGGCGCGAGACGACCGTGCCTTCACCGTCGAGCACGAAGGCCTCGACCGGCTCGGCGGCCCCGCGGACGCGCAGCGCGCCGAGCGGTCGCACGCGGAAGTAGCCCTCGACGAGCCGGTGGGTCGGCGACGCCAGCAGGATCGAGCCCGGATCGGCGGCCTGTTGCATGCGGGCGGCGAGATTCGTCGTGAGCCCCTGCGCGGTGTAGTCCATGCGCAGGTCGTCGCCGATGGCACCGACGACGACGGGGCCGCTGTTGAGGCCGAGCCGGACCTGGATGCCGAAGCCCTTGTCACGCCGCAGCCGGGCGGCGTGCTCGGCGAACCCGCGCTGGATCTCGAGTGCCGCCTGGCACGCGCGCCGCGCGTGGTCCTCGTGAGCGATCGGCGCGCCGAAGAGCGCCATGATCCCGTCGCCTGTGAACTGGTTGACCGTGCCCTCCCAGCGATGCACGGCGTCGAGCATGATCTGGAAGGCGCCGTCCATGACCATGTGGAAGTCTTCGGCGTCGAGGGCTCCGGCCAGCTCGGTCGAGCCCTGCACGTCGACGAAGAGGACGGTCACCTCCTTGCGCTCGCCGCGAAGCGCGCGTCCCTCGGTCAGGATCCGCTCGGCCAGGTGACGCGGTGTGTAGGAGGCGGGCGCGCGGACGACGGCGGGGTCGACGGTAATGGGGGCAGAGGGGCCGACGGACAGCGCCGTGCCGCAGGCGTCGCAGAAGCGCGCGTGGGGACGCTGGCCCTTGCCGCAGGCCGGGCAGCGGGCCTCGAGGGCGGCGCCGCACCCGTCGCAGAAGTGGGCGCCCTGGCGAAGATCCTGGGCGCAGGCGGGGCAGTTCACGCCGGGGCGGCGACGATCACTCGTCGCGGAGCGCCGTGTTGGCCAGGGTCGTGAAGATCGTGTTGAACACGCAGAACGCGGCGAAGCCGATCATCTCGCGGACGTCATCGGGCGTGAGGCCCTGGGCCTCCATCTCGCGGAAGTCCTTGGGCTTGACGTCCATCGCGTCCAGCGCGAAGCGCAGCACGTACCGCACGAAGGCCTGTTCCCGCTCGGGGAGCGGCAGGGCGACCGGGTTGGCACAGATGCCGTCCAGCGCGGCCTCGTCGAAGCCCAGCGCGATCAGGCCTCGGCGCGAGGAGCCGAAGCAGCCGGTGCACCGCCGGGCGTGGGCCACCAGCATGAACGCGAACATCCGGGCCTCCCAGGAGAACCTCGAGCGTCCGGAGCGCTGGTTGAACAGATTCGCTTCGGCGGTCACCTGGGCCTCGAGGATCCAGGGCGTTGACACGTACGCGAGCCGGCTCTCGGGTACCGTCGTGATGCCGCGCAGCCGCTTCAGCTCGTCCAGCCAGTGGCACGCCGCGGGCGGGATGTCCTCTTCCTTGGGAAGGTCGAAGAATGCCATCGGTCAATCCTCGCGCAGCGCCGTGTTGGCCACCGTGGTGAAGATCGTGTTCATGAGAGCGTGGGCGGCGCAGCCGGCGATCTCCTGCACATCGGTCGGGGAGAAGCCCTGGGCCTGGAGCTCGCGGAAGTCCTTGGGCTGGAGCTCGCTGGGATTGGTCGCGATGCGAAGCACGTACTTCACGAACAGGCGCTCGCGCTCCGGCAGAGGGAGCACGGACGGATTGGCGCAGAAGCCGTCGAGCGCCGGCTCGTCGAAACCCAGCTTGGTCAGGTGTCCGCGCGAGGCGCCGAAACAACCGTCGCACCGCCGGGCGTGGGCGACGAGCATGAAGGCGATCATCCGGGCCTCCCAGGAGAACGCCGACGGTTCCGATGGCCTGAACAGGCTCGCTTCGACGGTCACGCGGGCCTTGAGGATCTGCGGAGAGGGCGCGTACGTCACCCAGCTCCGCGGCAAGGTGTCGACACCGCGCAGGCGCTTGAGCTCGTCCAGCCACTGGCGCGCCTCGGGAGAGATGTCCTCGTCCCTGGGGACGTCGAAGAAAGCCATGGGGCACACTTCCTTCCGGCTGAGTACCTGACGATAGATCACGCCTCCGTGCCACGCAAGTACCGCGGCCGCACACGAAAGCCGATTGACTGCAATCAGCGGCACGGTTCCCCAGACGACCACCGTGCGCACGCGCCCGGGGACACGGGTTTGTCGAGCTGCCGGCACGCGTCGCGATCACGCCGGGCCGCGGCCTTCCGCTGGCGGCTCCGGGCGGCCCGGCACCGGGCGGAGCAGACCTTTTGGCGGGCGTGGATCGGGGCCGTCCGGCACACCGGGCACGTACGGGAGGCTAGCATGGCGCCACGCAAGGGAGACCGACCATCGGGGAGCCCCTCCGCACAGCTAGGCAACGCGGATAACTCCGGCCGGAAGATGCGCTCGACGATGGGAGCCTGCTCCGGGTCCACCACGCGGGCGACGTGCTCGCGCGTGCCGTCCGGGCCCAGCACCGGTTCGTTGCGGTACCGAAGATCCGCCCGCCGGTGACGTGCCGCGCCCGCGCTTTCCTCAGCATCGCGTCCCGGGTCCGCTGCCGTGCCTTCTCGCGCTCGAGTTCGTCGGCGAAGCCGGCCACGGACATCAGCAGCTTCTCGGTGGGGGAATCGATCGTGCGCTCGCGGTCCTCAGAGGTAGAGGAACACGCGCACGCCGCCCTGGGTGAACTGTTTCAGGGCATAGGCGGTCTCGATCTGCTCGCGCCCCAGGCGGGACTCCTCCGACATAGATGAGCACCTGGAACGACGGCCGCGGCTTGAGCGCATTCATGAGTCGGAGGAATCCGGGGCGCGTCGTGAACTCCGCCCCGCTGATCCCGTCTTCGGCGCAGACGTGGGCGGGGTCCTTGCGCGACGCCTGCGTTACCTTTCAGTTGGCTATATGCTGGCGTGTCGCGGTACACTCCGGTCGCCGTTCCCAACTGCCCACACAGAGGAGAGCGCCTAATGCGGCACTGGCGAGCAGCGTTTGCAGCTTTGGTCATCCTAATTGGCTCCGCCCTCCCTGCGGTCGCCGCTGAGGGAGATCCTAGTGACGATCTCCCGGTGCCACCAGACGTTTCATTCAGCGTTGGGACACGCGCTTGGTGGACGAGTGGCTATTCGGAATGGAGTCATCAGTGTTCCAAGGCACTAATCCACTTTCCGAACTTCGCTGGCGAGGGATTGACGCACTCATTCCTGAAGTTAACGCTGACTTCGCGTGGAAGCTTCTCGTGTTGAGAGCCGCAGCTGGGTGGGGCAAGAGCGAAAACGGGGTCTTAATCGATGAGGACTTTCTCCTTGATGACCATAATGGGCGCTTCTCTGTTTCTCGGTCTAGTGTCGAGAGCGACATTTTCTACGCGAACGGGGATGTCGGCATCCGCGCTTACCGCTGGATCAGTACGGATGGGCGGCTCGGCTTTTTCGACTTCCTCGGAGGCTATCAATACTGGCGAGAAAATACGAAGCTTTTGGATCACAGGCAGCTTAGTTTACCCCCTCTCCCGACGCCCATTGCGCCGCAAGGCACCAAGGTGCTTACAGAGAAGTTCACCTGGCAGAGCCTCCGCATTGGCGCTCGGTACCAGGTTCCGTTTCCGAAGGGCTTCGGCTTTAGGGCGGAGGCCATGTTTATACCGTGGTCGCAGTTCGAATTTGAGGACATTCACCATTGAAGGACTGACTTGCGCCAGGATCCGAGCTTCCTCGCGAAAGCGGAGGGAGGTTTCGGCGTTCCAGGCCGAAGGAGCAATCAGCTACACGATCTGGAAGGGGTTTTCCATGGAAGGCGGCTTCCGGTACACGAAAATCAGATTCAGGGCGATGGCGACATAGAAGTTCGGACTGTATCCGGCACAGCTGAGACAGAAGTTTGAAGGTGCGAAAGACGGAGCGGTACGGCCCGTTTGTCGGCCTTCAGTATCGTTTCTGAGTAGTCTATGCAACCGCGACTCCGGCCAGCGTGAAGGCGAGGAATTCCTCAGCCGGTACAGCGGCACCGCCCGGGGTCACCACATACGTTGGAACCATCGTTCCCCGGTGAAGCGATAACTCCGCTGCCCGTCCTTCGCGAAGGCCTCGCACGCTAGGCGTCCCACTATCACGTCGTCGGACCAAGGTCCTATTGCCGGCCCGTGAGGGACGCGCGTTAATTTCACAGGTCGAGCGCGCAGCCCGAGACCTCAGGGAGGACGACATCATGGGAGTTTTCATGATCGACCCGATGTTGAGCAATTCACATAACACTCACGTTGGTTGAGGAGGCCGTTATGATCGTTCGGCTCGTCATGCTGGTGTTCGGCGTGCTGCTCATGTGTATTAGCCCGGCCTCTGGCCAGATCAAGAGCCCAGATGTCGTCGGGACCTGGGTGGGGGTTCTTGAGCTAACGGGCGACAAGAGCCCGGTCGAGGTTGAATTCAAGTCGGATGGAGGATTCGGAGGTAGTGTCAAGACCGCGAAGGAGGGTCTCGTGCGGTATAAGGGGGGGTGGAAGATCGAAGGGGCCAACGTCCTTGTGGACTACGTGGCTGACGCTGCCACAGGGACCGCAAATGTGCCGGCCACGGTGGCGAGTTCGTGGACCTTGACGATGCTCCAGGGCAAGTCCTTGAGCGGATTCGGTATTCGGAAGTCAGACAATCTTCAATACGACGTCAAATTGAACAAGAAGTAGCTGAAGGTGGTGGAGGCGTCACAACCTCCACCACTCGCAGCGCTGCTGTGTGGGAAGGTGCCACGCGACGGCAAAGCTCGGTAGACACTTAGGCGATACGGACGACGCCCCTGATGGTCTGAGGTCGCGGGGTGAAGGGGACAAAACGCCCCGGGGTCACCACGCCTTTCCCGTGACGATAGGCAACATAAACGCCCTCCGGAGGGAGGATAGGCAACATGAACGCCCTCCGGCGGCGGGCGCCCCTGGCTTGGGTCCCGTCACCGTGCTTGGGTCCCGTCCCCGGGACATAACCTGCCAGACCCGGACGCTGGCCGCCCCAGGAGCCGACGGCACAGCGACGATCTCCTCCGGCCCCACGCGCAGCACGAGGTGCTGGAGGCCGGTGCCGTCCCAGCTCTCCCAGCGCGCGACGGTGGGGCCGCCCGCGACGCGCTCAGCCACACCCCGGGCCCTGCTTCAGGAGCGCGGATGCGGCTGCGCGGGTGGTTCGGCCCAGCGTCCCCACAAGGAGCCGGAGCCGATCGCCGTCGACTGGCTTCGTCAAGTGATACGGGAAGCCCGCCGCCTGCGCGGCCGCGCTCGTCGAGCCGGGTGGCAAGAGGACGATGGCCGGCGCCTCGCGCCCGCGGCGAAAGTGCAGGTACTGGAGGCGGCGCAGGAGGTTGCCGCCACTTGCCCAAGCCACCGCGCTGTCGCACACGATGAGGTCCGCCGCCTGGGTGACCGCGAGCGCGTCGATGACCGAGGTCGCGGTGACCAAGGCGCCCGCGAGTCCCAGCACCTCTCGCAGGAAGTGGCGGCAATGCTCATCGTCCCCGACGATCAACACGTGCATCCCCGCGAGCTCCTCGATCGTCCTCTCTCCGCCGACGTGGTGTGCCATCACTTGAAGGGTAGCGGCGGGCGGGGGCGGGTACCGGGGTCGAGGGCGACAGATTCACGGTCATCCGCGACGGCGGAAGGCCCGGGGAGAGACCCCGGCCCACCGCCGGAAGGCCCGCTGGAACGAGCTCGGATCCTCGTAACCGAGCAGGAACGCTACCTCGGACACGGCGAGGCGGCCGTCGCGGAGCAGCGGCTGCGCCATCTCCTGACGGAGATGCGTGAGCACGCTGGCGAACGTCGTGCGCTCATCGCGGAGCCGGCGCTGCAGCGCCCGCGGGCTCAGGCCGAGCTGGCGCGCCACGCGGTCCAGGTGGGCATCGCCGGCGTTGAGATCCGTCCAGAGGACCCGGCGCACCCGGTCCTGCGTGGTGCGCTCGGCGCCGAGCGCGGTGAGGGTCTGCTCGGCGAGGCGGTCGAGGTAGCCGGTCAGGCTCGGGTCGGAGGAGACGATCGGCCGCTCGAGGTCAGCCGCCGAGAGGAGGAAGGCGGTGGCGAGCGCGCCGAACTCGAGGGGCGCCCGGAAGAACCGCTCGTACTCCTGCACCTCGGCGGGGCGGCGGTAGGGGAGCTGCACGGTCAGCGGAGCGATGGAGGCGCCGGTGATCTCCCGGCACACGCCGAGCAGGGCGGCGAGCCGGGCGTCCGCCGCGGGGCGGAACGCGCGCAGCTCCGGCTGCACGTCGAGACGCACCCAGGTGCCCCCGTCCGTCGCCTCGAGCTCGACCACGAGCGCGTCCGACACGATGTGATCGTAGCGGTCGACGCGCTGTAACGCGGCCCCGAGCGTCGCGCTGAACGCCATGGTGTAGCCGACGAGGCCGAAGTCGCGCGCCCGGACGTCGGCGCCCAGGCGCAGCCCCAACGCCGGGTCCGGCAGGCGCGTGGTGGTCGTGTGCCAGAGCCGCACCACTGCCGAGAGCGGGATCCGGGCATCGGGGTCCTGGATCTGCTTCTCGTCCAGCCCAGCCTCGCGCAGCAGCTCGGCACGGGACGCCCCCATCCGCGTCAGCCGCTCGACGTGGAACAGGGCGAGCCGGGCCAGCCCGGACTGGTCTTTCACATCATCTAGTTTGCCAGAAGCTTCGTGCCGCCCGCGATCGCGGATGGCGATGAGCACGAGGGCCAGCGCCCGGCGTGGCATCCGCGCGTTGAGGCGATAGCCGAGCTTGCGCCGACCCCGCAGCTCGGTCGAGTGTACACAGAACTGATGGCGCCCGGCGATCTCCTGCGCATCCTTGCTCGACTGTATGACCTCAGGAACAAGATCGCACACGTGACGCAGAGTTTCTCTGCGATTGACTCGCCCCGATATCGCCCGCCCCTGGCAACTCGCGCTCGATGAAGCCAAGCAGACGATCGACATGCGCGTAGTGCGTGTTGCCAACTAGGCGGACGAGGGCGCAAAGTAGCCGACGAACGCCACAAGAGCCTCGGCCATGGACGGCTCATCGCCTTCGGGCAAGTGCCAGGTGCCTCGGCTCGCACCTGGTGCCCTCAGCGTACTCCGCGGGTGGCTAGTTCCTACATAGGCGCCTTCCCCCGGCGCCGCAGATAGAGTCCCGCCAGAATGACCACGGCGCCGATGACCAACCCAAGCCCTTGCTTCCACCCGAAACCAGACCGACCCCCCAAGCCCAAGGGGTCAGCGAACAGTGCGATAAGGACGAGGAGCGTGCCTATGCCGATCACGACCCGTGCGAACATTGGATTGTCCATGGTCGCCTCCTTCGTTTCTACTCGATCACCTGATCCGCCCGCGCCAGCACCGACGGCGGGATCGTCAGGCCGAGCGCCTTCGCGGTCTTGAGGTTGATCACCAGCTCGAACTTGGTCGGCTGTTCTACGGGCAGGTCGGCGGGCTTTGCGCCCCTGAGAATGCGGTCGATGTACCCGGCGGCACGCCGCAGCATATCGACGAGGCTCGCGCCGTACGCCATTAGGCCACCCGCCGTCACGAAGTCCGCGCTCTCGTAAATCGCGGGGAGACCGATCTCCGAGGCGAGCTGCGCGATGCGCCGGCGCTCCAGCCAAAACATCGGATGGGGATGGACAAGCAGCGCCTCCGGCCGCGCGGCGCGCGCTGCCGCGAGGGCAGCGCCGATCTCGCCCGGCTGCCGAGCGATGAAGAGCTGGATCCCCAGGCCGAGCCGGGCAGCTTCGCGCTCGATCTCCCGATGCTTTTGGGTTGCGAGGGCGGCAACTCTCCGGAGCCTCGGCACGGTGTCCTTGAGCAACTGAAGCCGCTTGCCCGTCAACTCGCCGGTTAGATGACTGAAGCCTGTGATGTTCCCGCCAGGCCGCGCCAGGCTCGCAACCAGGCCGGCCTCCTCGGGATCGGCGACCGCGACGAACACCACCGACACCGTAGTGGTCACCTTCTTGAGAGCCTCGGCGAGCTCGTTCGAGGCGACTATGGCGACATCGACGTTCTGCCCGACCAGGTCCCTCGCCGCATGCAGCATCTCCTCGCCCCCGCTCACGGCGCAGCGCGGTACAACGACGTAGTTCTGCTCCTGGACGTACCCGAGCTCGCGGAGCCCGCCCCGCAGCGCGAGCACCGCGGGAGTAGGGGAATCGATGCCGCAGCCGGGCGGCAGGCCGGGGACGAGGAGTCCGATCCGCCAGACCTTCCCCGCCGGCTGCGCCTCGGCGGCGCGCGGCGCGGCGAGGAGACTACCTGGGATCATTGCCAGGAAGGTGCGGCGCTCCATCACGGGTGCTCCCTCAGCTTCTCCAGTGCCGTCTCGAGCAGCCCCCGGATCTCCGCGTCGCGCTCCCGCCGGGCCGCGGTCTTCCGCTGGCGACTTCGGGCCGCCCGACACCGGCCGCTGCAGACCTCCTGGCCGCCATGCTAGCGCGCCCGCTGCGCCACGGCTAGCGCACCGGCGAGCGCCGAGGGGCCGGAGTCGCGCCTGCCTTTTGGTGGCGGCTCTGCCAGAACTCTACGATTAGCGGTCTGGCGCTCGCCGATCCAGCGGGGTTTTGGGGTAGACTCGGGGGAATACGCATGATTGCAGTGTTCCTCGGCGGCGTCCTCCTCAGCGTCGTGATCCTTTTCGCCTTGGTCGTGTGGTCGATTCGCCGTCACCGCGACCCCGACCTGCACATCGAATGCGACTCACGCATCGATCAACTGATCCCCACGCTCGCGGGCTTGACGCTGGGGACGGCGGTCGCCGGCAACACGGCGGAGGTGCTCGAGAACGGCGCCTTCTTCGATGTGCTGATCGGCCGTATCCAGGCGGCGCGAGAATCCGTGCACTTCGAGACCTTCCTGTGGAAGGAGGGGACCCTGGGCCGTCGTGTCGCCGATGCTCTGATCGACCGAGCGCGGGCCCGAGTGAAGGTGCGGGTCCTGCTGGACGCCGAAGGCTCCAAGGGCGCCGGGACGAGTGTCGTGCAGCAGATGCGTGACGCGGGCTGTCGCGTGGTGTTCTTCCACGACCGGAAGATTCGAAACATCGGCGTGTTCAACGACCGCGACCACCGGAAGCTGGTGGTCATCGACGGGCGCGAGGCCTTCGTGGGCGGCCACTGCATCGTGGACGAGTGGCTCGGCAATGCGGAAGACGGCAAGCACTATGCGGACATCAGCCTCCACTTGCACGGGCCCATCGTGCACACCGTGCAAAGCGCCTTCAGCGAGAACTGGGCCGGCGAGACGGGCGAGCTCTTCGTGGGGGACGACGTCTTCCCGGCGTTGGCGCCGGCGGGCGACATCCTCATGCATGCCGTGTTCGCCAAGCCAGAGAACTCGGCGCCCGCGGTCAAGATCCTGCACCACACCGCGATCTGCCTGGCGCGCAGCCGCATCTGGATCCAGAATCCCTATTTCATCCCGGAGCCCGACGCCATCGATGCCTTCGGCGAGGCGGTGGCCCGCGGGGTGGACGTGCGAGTCCTGATGCCTTCGACCAGCGGCTCGGACAACCCCATGGTCCAGCACGCCGGCCACCGGAACTTCGAAAAGCTGCTGCGTTGCGGCGTTCGCCTGTTCGAGTACCCGCACACCCTGCTGCACCAGAAGGTGATGACCGTCGACGGCGTCTGGAGCGCCATCGGCTCGAGCAACTTCGACGACCGCTCGTTCGAGACGAACGACGAACTCACCCTCTCAATCCGGGACGAGGCGCTAGGGCGGCGGTTCGACGCGATCTTCGAAAAGTATGTCGCGCGGGCGTCCGAGATCGAGCTCGAGCGGTGGCGCAAGCGGGCGCTGTCGCACAGGCTCACGGACCACTTCTTCTATGCGCTGAACGAACTTCTTTGACCGACACGAACATGCCGTCGCGATTGGCCGCGGTAGATAGTCACCGATCACCAGGAACGCGCGGCGGTCCATCACTCGATCACCCGATCCGCTCGTAGCAAGAGCGACGGCGGGATCGTCAGGCCGAGCGCCTTGGCGGTCTTGAGGTTGATGACCAGCTCGAACTTCGTCGTCTGTTCCACGGGCAGGTCGCCCGGCTTCGCCCCCTTTAGAATTCTGTCGACATAGTAGGCGGCCCGCCGGAACATGTCAGGAAAGCTCGGCCCATAGGCCATGAGACAACCATCGACTACAAAGGTGCGCTCTTGGCACACTGCCGGGAGCCGACCTTTCGCCATCAGCCTCAGGATCGTCGTCCGGTGAGCGGCAAAGAGCGGTGACGCCAGTTGGATGACCGCTTGGGCACGCTGCTGCCTGGCGGCTTCAAATGCTCGCTCCAGGTCCTGCTCCCCTCGCACCTCGAGGACTTGCAGGATGAGCCCCAACGATGGGGCTACCCGCTCGACAGCCTTGACTGCGTTTGGCCTGACCGAATCCCACAGCACAGCCACGCGGCTGACCTCCGGAATAGCCTCCCTCAACAGTTGCAGTCGTTTGGTTACTAGCTCGGAGTCTTGAAAGGAAAGTCCGGTGAGGTTTCCGCCCGGACGCGCGAGGCTGGTGACGAAGCCCTGTTCAACCGGGTCCTCAACGATGGCCATGACAATGGGAATCACGCTGGTGGCGCGCTGAGCCGCACGGATCGCATGCGGACCCGAGGTCACAATGACGTCAGCCTTAAGCCCGACTAACTCAGCCGCAAGGCCGGGAAACCGCTCTGGCTTGCCCTCGCCCCATCGATACTCAATAGCGATGTTTTGGCCCTGCACGTACCCGCGTTCACGCAATCCTTCGCGAAATGCCGTGAGCCAGGAGGACATGAGGGAGGAGGTGGCGGTCCCGAGGAGACCTATAAGGGGAACCTTCCCCGCCGGCTGCGCCTCGGCGGCGAGCGGCGCAACAAGCAGCGCGGCAGCACCAGCCAGGAGCGCGCGGCGCTCCATCACTCGATCACCTGATCCGCCCGGTGCAGGAGCGACTGCGGGATCTTGAGGCTGAGGACTTTGGCGGTCTTGAGGTTGATGACCAGCTCGAACTTGGTGGGCTGCTCGATGGGAAGGTCGGCGGGTGGCGCGCCCTTGAAGATTCTGTCCACGAAGCTCGCGGCGCGACGATAGTGGTCAGGATAGTTCACTCCGTAGACGATCAACCCCCCGGCGAACTCCATGGATGCGTATATCGCCGGCAGGCGATGCTTTGCCGCAAGGTCAACGATGACCCGCTGATTCGCCTGCGTGAGGGAGTCAAGCCCCACCACGAGCACATCTGCACGCTGCCTGATCGCGCTGTCGAACGCCGGCCCCAAATCTTCAGGCTTTCGCACATCGAGAAGCTGAGGGTGGATCCGCAGGGATCGCGCCGACGTCTCGACCTCTCTCCACGACGGTGGGATGGACGGGTTGCTCATGTTGAAGAGGGCGGCGAGTCGTACGGCTCGCGGAACGAGTTCCTTGAGCAGGTCGACCCGTTTCGCGTATATGTCCGTTACCTGGGCGCTTAGCCCGGTGATATTCCCGCCCGGGCGCGCGAGGCTCGCGACGACGCCCTGCCCTACCGGATCGCCAATCCCCGCCATGACCACGGGAATCGTCGCCGTGGCATTCTTGGCCGCCAGGGCCGCTGGCGTCCCCCTCGTCACGATTAGGTCCACCTTCAACCGAACCAACTCCGCCGCCAGGCTCGGGTATCGCTCGTCGCGGCCGTCGGTCGATCGGTACTCGATGACGAAGCTTTTCCCCTCAACGTATCCAAGGTCCCGCAGTCCCTGTCGGAAGCTATCGACGTTGGCGGCATTTATCGCCGTTGATGTCCTCTCGAGCATGCCGATGCGATAGAGCTTCTCTGGATGCTGCGCCTCGGCGGTGCGCGGCGCGGCAATCAGCGCGGCAGCACCAGCCAGGAACGCGCGCCGGTCCATCACTCGATCACCTGATCCGCCCGCGTCAGCACTGACGGCGGGATCGTCAGGCCGAGGGCGTGAGCGGTGGCGTTGTTGACGACCAACTCGAAACGCGTGGGTTCTTCCACAGGAAGCTGGCTCGGCCGCGTGCCCTGCAGGAGCTTGCCCGCGTAGAGCGCGGCACGTTCGTACAGGTCCGGAACGTATGGCCCGTACGAGAGGAGGCCGCCCCCCCGGGCGAAGAACCAATCCGCCGCCGCGGTGACGACCCGATGCCGCAAGGCAAACAGCGCGATGTCTGGCCTGACCGGCCCGATCAACTGCTCGAAGAGGAGTAGGCCGTCTGGACGCTCCTGGCCCATCGAGCCGAATGTCTTCTCAAGGTCCCGAGAGGACGTGATCCGAAGAGCAGAGAGCTGCACGCCGAGGGTTCGGGCGGCTCGTTCAAGACCCACGAACCGCTCCTGATGTAGCTCGATCGTCGGGCTCCAGAGCACGGCCACCCGTGCGAGCCGCGGATTGATCTCCTTGAGAAGCTCGAGGTGTTTGGCGGCGAGCTGCCCGAGGGGGACGCTCAAGCCTGTCACGTTTGCGCCCGGTCGACCGAGGCTGGCTACCAGTCCCTCGGCCACGGCGTCGGCGACGTTGACCATGACAATCGGCGTGCTCTTCGTGGCCTGGCGTGCGGCCTGCGTCGCCTCATTGCCAAACGCGACGATAACATCGACTTTTCGCTGAACGAGCTTTTTCGCCGCGTCCGAGAGGCGGCCGTAGCCAACACCGGCGCCGCTCATGTCTAGCGAGGCGTTCCGGCCGAAGACGTACCCGGCCCGCTCGAAACCTGCCAGAAACGCGCGGTCCCAGTCCATGACAGCATTTGGGAGGGTCGAGCAGTTGCCCGGGCACAGAAAGGCCACCTTCCCCGTCGGCTGCGCTTCGGCGGCAAGCGGAGCGGCGAGGAGAGTAGCTGAGGCCATCGCGAGAAAGGTGCGCCGCTCCATCACGGGTCCTCCGTCAGCTTCTTGAGTGCCGCCTCGAGCAGCGCCCGGATCTCCGCATCCCGCTCCCGCCGGGTCTCGGCCTTCCGCTGCCGGCTCCGGGCCGCCCGACACCGGCCGCTGCAGACCTCCTGGCCGGCGTGGATCGGCACCTTCTGGCAGACGGGGCATAGCCGGGAGGCTAGCATGCCCCCTCTAGCAGGCGCACGTACGCCGTCCGGGCTCGCTCCAGGCGGAGTTCCCTCGGGCCAGGAGCCGACGGCACAGGGGTCGTGGGTGGACCGAGACGGGGACGAGAGTCCTCTGTCCCTCAGGGCGGGTGCGTGGCGGACGAGATCACGCCGACTGGATCAGGGTGCGAAAACTAAATCAATCAACCAGGGCGCCACGCATAGCGGCTTCCTTGTATTCGAGGTGAGGAGCCGTATATCGGCGCACTTCCTTCAGGGCCCAGATCTCGGCGTCGCTTAGATCAGGGTGCCAGAGCTGAATCAACAAGACGATTCGAGCGGAATCGCTTTTGTTCCAAGCTTCGTGCTCGAATGAATCGTCAAAGACCAGGCACCGGCCCTCCTGCCATCTCACCACTTCGCGTCCTACTCGTAGTTCAGATGCCGGTGTAACAACAAGCCCCAGATGACATGTCAAGCGTGTGTTCACAGGCCCGCAATGCGGTTTGATGTGAGATTCCGCGTCCAGCACCGAACAAAATATGTTCTCGCTGGGGCCCATAGGCATGCAGCTCTTGAGGAGGCTGGACGTGCTTGGGCAAACCCGATGAATCGCCTCTTGTTCCTCTCCTAAGACGTAGAAGTACTTGACTCGCCAGGTTCCGGCATCGGTAAGCTTTTGAGGATGCGGAATCAATCCCCCGCGTCCAATCATATCGAGCAGCTCATCTCGGATTTGCTGATATCCGTCTTCCAATCTCGCAATCCAGGGAATCTCTCGAGGATCATGAATGGGGAGCGCGCGTAGGCCGGGAAAGTAGCTCACCCGTGGTTTTTGCAGGGGGTGGACATGCGGAAACAGCCGCTTGTCGTAATGACTGCGCAGATAAGAGTGCACACGGTCCAGGCTGGATGCCGGGATACCTTTCTGGGCGGCACGGCGCAACAGCCACAACCAAATAAAGTTAAATTTGAGCTGCTGACGTCGGCTCCGGGGAACGAGCTTGAGTCCGTAACGGGCGGATTGTTCTAGTATATTCACCGACCCCTCCAATTAGGAGAAGAGGCAAAGATGTCTCGAATTATCGGGCCTCCGAGACCTCCCTGAGAACAACCAAGAGAACAACCAACAACCGTAGAAGGGCCTTCACCTAGGGACGAAAAGGTATTCGCATTCACGAACCGTGTCAAGGGCGAGGTTCCGCTTTAGGTGGCTGATTTTCAGGGGTCCGCGCGTCGATTCAGCGAAGGGAGCTGCGGGGTTACCGCGAGTGCTCGGCGGTGCCGTCGGCGAGGCTGCGACCCGTCGCCCGGTATTGCCCGACCTGAGCTAGTCGACTTTCGACACGTCGACGGTGCCGGCGATGGGCTGGCCGTCGACGAGCAACGCGTAGGGCCCGACCAGATCCGGACCCGTGCCCAGCACCGTGCCCAGCGAGAAGCCGCCCACGCCGCGGCGCTGCGCGGTCAGGGCCAGTCCCTCGGTCTTCGGATCGCCGAAGATCAGCTGGTCATTGGCGAGGGTCCCGGTGAACTCGCGCCGGACCGTGGGCAAGCCGAACCACGCGGCCGTCGCGGTGAGCCGATCGCCGCTGCCCCGGGCGATTTGCAGGGTGAATCTGGCGGAGACCCCGCCGCTGCGCCAGGAACCGGTCCAGCGCCCCACCAGGGCCGCCGCTTCGGGGCTGGTCGTGGTGAGGGGGACGGTGTGCGCGCAGCCGGAGGAGAGGGAGAGCGCAACGATCAGGGCCAGGTATCGAGCGGCGGTCGCGGACGATCGCATCATAGGCTCCGATAGCATTCCTACCACGAGACGGCCCACGAGACAGCAAGGTGGGATCGGCGCCCTGCCGACGGCGCGGTGGCCGGCTATCGCTGGCCGGCGCCGACGAGGGCATCCGCTTCCATCTCGGGGCGTGGTAGGGTCCCGGAGATGCCCGATCTGCCGCACGGCTGCCGCCCGCCGGGAGGTATGCAGCGGCAACTGCCGGGCCGCCTGGAGCCGGCTTCGGAACGAGCCGCGTCAGCCTTGGCCTCACGCGTCGTCGATGCCAGCAACCGGAACTATGAGCGCGCCGAAGATTGCCGCCGAGCGCGATCGGGTGACTGAGGAACGTCCACACGCGGAGGAACGACTCTCATGAACCCCCTTGACATGCCGGATCCGCCCGACTGGCCCTGGTATCTCGATCCGATGTTCTTGATCGCGGGCCTCATCATCGCGGTGGCGGCGTGGTGGGTGTGGTCGGGGCGAGCGCCAAGATAGCGCGAGAGATCCAGTTCGCCCGCGCAGTGGGCGCTACGCCTCGATTGGCCCGGCTTGTAGCATCATCCGCCTCCTCTGTTGTCGGAGGCCAGCGCACCCGACGCTAGCGCGGTGCGCCGGTGAGGGTGGCCAGGCGCTGCCGCCAGGCGGGCAGCGCGGCGGGGTTGCGCACGTAGAGCGGTGGCTCGCCGCGCAGGGCCCGCAGAACGTTGTCGGCCGCGGCCTCTACCATCCGGTCGTAGAGCGTCTGAGGATGGCCGATATTGTGCCCGGTGGCGATCACGCGCGGGTGAGTCCGTAGCGGGTTGTCGGCCGGCGTCGGCTCCTCCTCCCACACGTCCAGCCCCGCTCCCGCGATGCGGCCGTCGTCGAGCGCGCGACGCAGCGCCGCCTCGTCGACCAGGGGGCCGCGCGCAGTGTTCACGAGGTACGCGTCCGGCCGCATGAGGGCGAGCTCCCGCGCGCCGATCAGGTGATGGGTCTCCGCGGTGAGGGAGGCCTGGACGGAAACGATATCGGACGACCGTAGCAGGGTATCCAGATCCACGAGGGTCACGCCCTGTTCCGCGGCGTCCGCGGGCTTCACGTAGGGGTCGTAGCAGAGGAGCCGGCAGTCCCAGCCCGCGAGCCGGCGCGCCAGGGCACGTCCCACATTGCCCAGGCCGATCATCCCGATGGTGGAGCCGGCCACCATCCGGCCCGCGTCCGCCACGCCCCACCCGCCCCCGCGCAGAGCCGCGTGCTTGGCGGGGACTTCCTTGAGGAGCGCGGTGCTCAGCATCACGATGGCCTCGGCCACGCCGAGATAGTTGTCGGGCACCGCGCCGTAGCCCACGATCACCCCCGCCGCGGTGCAGGCGTCGAGGTCGATGGCCTCGGTGCCGATGTAGTAACAGCAGATCGTCTTCACGCGCGGCGCGCCCGCGATGACCTCGCGCGAGATCGCCTCGCCCGACCCGACCACGAGCGCGTCCGCGTCGCCGAAGTAGCGGGCGATCTCGTCCGCGGCGAACCGGGTGGTGACCTTCGGGTCCGCCGCCGGCGGGCCGAGCCGGATCTCACAGCCGCCCCGCTCCAGCAGGCGGCTGATATCCGCGGCCCGCCCCAGCCGGCGCGAGACGTAGACAAGGGGCGGGGGAGTCATGCGCGGCCAGCCGCGGTCCGGCGCCGAACCTCGGGCAGCACCTCGCGTCCCAGCCGCTCGATGCCCGCCAGCACCTCCTTCTGTGGCATGCCGGGCCAGCTCACCCGCATGGTCGCGTGCGTGACCCCGGCGCGATGCTGGCGCAGCAGTGCCTCCACCACCTGCGCGGGCGAGCCGACGGCGAAGCGGTTCGCGGCCAGGCGACGGAGCTGTGCCTCGGGCGCCGCGCCGGCCTCGAGCGAGATGCCGGGAATGCCCCAGGAGAGATAAGCGGCGTACTTTTCCAGAAGATACGGCGCGGCGCGGCGGATGGCCGCGTCCTCGTCCGCCCCGCAGGACACCTCGAGAATGCGACAGATATGCGGGCTCGCGGCCAGGCCCGCCGCCGCCCGCGCGGCGGCAAAGGCCGCCGCCTGCGCCGCGAACTCGTCCACCGTGGGCACGGGCACCACGAGCCACCCGTCGGCGATGCGGGCCGCGCGCGCGATGCCCGCGGCCACCTGGGAGCCGACCAGGATGGGCGGGCGGGGCTGCTGGAGGGGCCGCGGGCGGATGCCGATCCCCTCGAGCTGCCAGTGGCGCCCCTTGTGCGTCACCGTCTCCTCGGTCCACAGCCGCCGGATGATCTCGATCCCCTCGGTGAGCCGGCTCACGCGCTCCGACATCGGCACCCCGAAGGCGGCGAACTCCTCGGCGCGATAGCCGAGCCCCACGCCCAGCAGGAATCGCCCGCCGGTGATCACGTCCAGGAAGGCCCCGATCTCGGCGAGCTCCACCGGGTTGTGCAGCGGCAGCAGCACCAGGTTGGTCCCCATCGCCATGCCTTCGGTCTCGGCGGCGAGACGCTGGAGCAGCGGCAGGAGGGGGAAGTAGTGGAAGCCGGGGGTGACGTGGTGCTCGCCGCCCCAGAGGGAGTCGAACCCGAGGGCGCGGATCAGACGCGCTTGCTCGAGCGTCTCCGAGAAGCGGCGGGCGGGGTCGTCGCCGGCTGGATGCTGCGCGTTCACATAGATGCCCAGCTTCATGGGGTGGCGTCCCTCCGGGCGCGATCCTGCGCCGGGGGCGCCGGTCGCGTCAAGCACCGACCCGTGCTCTGCTACACTCGCGCCCACGGCCATGCGGCATCCTGACGTGATCGTGGTCGGCGGCGGCATCGCGGGCGCGGCGACGGCGTATGAGCTGGCGCGGCACGGCCATCGCGTCACCCTCGTCGAGCGGGGGGAACTCGCCGGCGAGGCGTCAGGCGTCAATGCCGGCTCCATCGACGCCACCGGCTGGGGGAAGGCCCCGGACCTCCAGGTGCACCTGACCACCGGGAGCCTCGAGCTCTTCCAGGCGCTCCAGCAGGACGAGGGGCACGATATCGAGCTCCGGTCGTCGGGCTATCTCCAGGCCATACACACCGAGGCCCAGCTCGCCTGGGCGCGCGAGCGCGTGCGCGATCTGACCGGCAAGGGCCATGCGGCCGAGCTGCTCGACGCGGGCGCGGCCCGGAAGCTCGAGCCGGACCTGAATCCGGACCTGCCGGGCTACGTGCACTATCCGGAGCGGGCGCAGGCGGATCCGGTGAAGGCCACGCGGGCATTCGCCGAGGCCGCGACACGCCGGAGCGCCCGCGTGCTCACGGGGCGCGAGGTGCGGGCCCTTCACCGCGACGGCCAGGGCTGGCGCGTGGACGTGGGCGAGGAGACGCTGGCCGCCGCCGCCCTGGTCCTCGCCGCCGGACCCTGGTGCGCCGCGCTGGGCGCCGCGATCGGGCTCGACATCCCCATCGTGCCGGTGCGCGGGCAGATGTGGGCGACGGCGCCGCTCCCGGCCCGCGTGGGCCACGTCATCGGCTCGTCGGAGTCCGGCATGCACTGGCAGGGCGCGCCGGGCGGAGACGGCGCCACACCCCCGTTCCTCACGCACCGGGGAGGGACGCGGGTGACCCGGCATCTCTACGGGCGACAGACGCGCGAGGGCACGATCATCTTCGGCGGTGATCGCGAGCTCGTCGGCTTCGACAAGACGCCGGACCCAGACGGGATCGCGGTCAATCGCGGCCATGCCGCCGAGGTGCTGCCCTTTCTCCACGACGTCCCCGTCGCGCGGACCTGGGCCGGGCTCATGCCCTTTCCCCTCGACGGCAAACCCTTGATCGGCCGCCTGCCCGGCCACGCGGGGCTCTACATCGTGGGCGGCCTCGCCTCCTCCGGGTTCGGGCGCGGGCCGATGGCGGGCAAGCTGGTGGCCGATCTCATCCACACCGGCGCTCCGCATCCCGTGCTCGCGGAGGCCGACCCGGCTCGCTGCGTGCGGCCGCGCCGCCGCTGAGCGGGGCTACCGGCCCCGGCGCGCCTCGACCTGCCGCCGGAGCGCGTCGGCCAGCGGCTTCTTCTCGGGCCCGGCGCTCCGGAAGTAATAGCGGTGGAGCACGTCGTAGATGCGCCGCGCCTCGTCGGGCGACGCCGTCTCGATATGCCGCCGGGCCTCGCGGAGCGTGCCCTCGATGGGCACGAAGCGCACGTCGGGGTGCCCCCGCAGCGGATCCATGATGGCGTCCACGTAGGTCCAGATGCGTGCCTTGAGGATGCCGCCGAAGACGATCTCGTCCACGCGCGGCTCCGCCCGGGGATCGGCGGGCTCCTGGGCGAAGATGAAGTGAATGTCGTGTGCCGTCATCCACCCCGGGTCGGCGACCTTCTCGTGCCCGACATGGCCCCGGGCCTCGAGCGGCGCCTTGGCCAGCGAGTACTGGGTGAGCCCGGTCATCTCCGCCAGGTAGGGCAGGCCGCTGTAGTAGCCGAACATGCACATGCCGCCCTCGAACATCGCCCGCACCGGCGCGCGGGCGAGCACGCGGGCGGCCACCTGAGCCTGCGCGCGCCGCAGCTCGACGTAGGACGGCGTGTAGTACGCGGGCTCGTCCGCGATGCCCCGGAGCCGCTCGGTGGGCGTGAGATAGATCGGATAGGGCAGCGCGAGGCCTACCGCGACGAGGGCGGCCACGGCCGCCCGCATGGGCCAGCCCGCGAGGGCAACCATAGAGTCCTCGATCACGATGAACAGCAGCGGCAGCGCGGGAATCAAGCGACGGGCGAACATGAAGTCGCCGCCGCTGTGAGCGACGTACGCGGTGAAGGCGACGAAGGCGACGAGGAGAACCCCATGCGACCGCGACCGCGGGATCTCCACGCGCGCGCGGCGCGCCAGCCCCAGGGCCGTCACGACGAGGACGAGGGGTATCAGGAACCAGTGCTTCTTGAAGAAGAGATACACGTAGTACATCCCCTGCGTGTAGAAGGGGTCGAGCGCGGACTTCGAGTAGAAGGCGGTCGGGAAGAGATCCCCGTAGTAGGCGAGCTTGAAGGCGGCCAGGGCCGCGCCGCCCAGGGCGAGCGGGACGGCGAGGGCGGCGGCGAGGGCCAGCCGCTCCCGCGGGTACATGGCGTCGTTGACGAACCACGCTCCCGCCAGCGCCACCGCCGCGAAGATGACCCCGTCGGGCCGCGTGGCCACCGCCGCGACGAGGAGCACCCCGGCGAGCATCAGCTGGCGCGGGCGAGCGCCCGGCCGGCTCGCGAGGAGCAGCCCCGCCGTCACGAGGAGGGTGAAGAGGCTGGTCTCGAGGCCGCCGGTGGCCCAGACCTGGAAGTCCTCGAGGAGCAGGACGAGCGCCGCCGCGAGCGGGAAGAAGAGGCCGGGTCGGTCGCGCCGCCAGCTCCGCCACCCCAGGATCCCCACCAGCGCCAGCCAGGCGGCGATGCCGAGCACCGGCGCGGAGACCTCCGGGGGGACCCCCAGCCGCAGCGCCCCGGCGAGGAGCAGGGTCCAGAGGAGATTGGTATAGCCCTCGACGCGCTCGCCCACGTTGTAGACGAGGCCGTGGCCGCGCACCAGGTGATCGGCATAGCGGAAGGAGATGAAGCTGTCGTCGGACAGCCAGGCGGCGCCCAGCGCGCGCCGGAGGCCGAGGACGAGGGCTATCGCGGCGAGCGCCGCCGAGACGGCGAGCCTCACGCGGCGGGGATCGCGAGGAAGAACGTGCTCCCTGAGCCGATGGTGGATTGGGCCCAGGCCCGGCCGCCGTGGCGCTCGGCCACCTTCCGCACGATGGCCAGGCCTACGCCCGTGCCCGGATACTCCTCGGTGCGATGCAGGCGCTCGAAGATGCCGAAGATGCGATCGTGGTGCTTCATGTCGAACCCGATGCCGCCGTCGGCGACGGCGATCACCGCCTCGCCGCCCTCCCGATAGGAGCGGACGGTGATCACACCGCTGCCGGCCCCCGCGGCGTCGATCCGATAGAGATGGACCTGACGGCCTCGGATGAATCGCATGACCGCCGTCGCGATCCGCTCCGCGGCGGGGACGAGGTCGACGGCGTCCACCAGCGCGGGCCGGGGCGTCGACTCGGGAGAGGGCCCCATGCCGTCGAGGGTAGTGGAAACCGCGTGCGGACGTGTCAACAAACGTGGGGGCGCCGGCGCCGGAGGTCGTCAGTCCACGAAGCGGGCCATGGCCTCCGGAGCGACCGGAATCGCACGCAGACCCTTGGGCGAGGCGGGGTCGGGGACCACCCACGCGCGGCGCTCGAAGCCTTCCAGCGCGGGGCGGCCGTCGGCGTGGGTGAGGCGGTGCTTGACGAGGAAGGTGCGGCCCGACCACTCCTCGACCCAGCTGCGCATCTCGAGCTCGTCGCCCAGCCGACAGGCGTTCACATAGCGGGCGCCCGTCTCGAGCAGCGGCATGCCCGCCACGCCGAAGTCGCGGCGCAGCTCAGGGTAGGAGAGGTGGTTGGCCTTGAACAGCCGCTCGGTGCCGCCGTCGAACCAGAAGTAAAAGTACGGGTAGAAGACGATGCCGGCGGCGTCGCAGTGCGCCCACTCGACGGTGATCCGCGTCACGTACACCTTCACCGCGCCCTACTATACGCGAGCTCCGCGCGTTTCGGCTTGACCGGCCGCGCGGGCGCCTCTTAGAGTGGCCGCGAATGGCGCATCACACGCCGCTCATCGCCACCATCGTCATGGGCCTCGGCCTGGCCTTCCTGCTGGGTCTCCTCGCCCAGCGCTTCCGGATCTCCCCGCTGGTCGGCTATCTCCTCGCGGGGGTGCTGGTGGGCCCCTTCACCCCCGGATTCGTCGCCGATCAGGCGCTGGCCCCGGAGCTCGCGGAGATCGGCGTCATCCTCTTGATGTTCGGCGTGGGTCTGCACTTCTCGCTCGAGGACCTCCTCTCGGTACGCGCCATGGCGCTGCCCGGCGCCATGGTTCAGATGGCGGTGGCGACCGCGCTGGGTTTTGTCCTCGCGCGCGGGTTGGGCTGGCCGGCGGCGGCCGGGGTGGTCTTCGGGCTCGCGCTCTCCGTGGCCAGCACCGTGGTGCTGCTCCGCGCGGTGCAGGAACGGCGGCTCATCGAGACCGAGCGGGGCCGCATCGCGGTGGGCTGGCTCATCGTCGAGGACCTCGCCATGGTCCTGGCGCTCGTGCTCCTGCCCGCACTGGCGGGAATGCTGGCGCCGGCGGAGCCGGGTGCTCAGACGGGGAGCCTCCTCGTCACCCTGGCGCTCACCCTCGGCAAGGTGGTGGCCTTCGTGGCGTTCATGCTCATCGTCGGGAAGCGGGTCATCCCCTGGCTGCTCGAGTACGTGGCGGGGACCGGCTCGCGCGAGCTGTTCCGGCTCGCCGTGCTCGCCATCGCGCTCGGCGTGGCCTTCGGCGCGGCGCGGCTCTTCGGCGTCTCCTTCGCCCTGGGCGCCTTCTTCGCCGGCATGATCCTGAGCGAGTCCGAGCTGAGCCACCAGGCGGCGGAAGAGTCGCTGCCGCTCCGGGATGCCTTCGCGGTGCTCTTCTTCGTCTCGGTGGGGATGCTCTTCGATCCGTCGACCCTCCTGCGGGATCCGATTCCGGTGCTCCTCACCGTGCTCATCATCGTGATCGGCAAGTCGGTGGCCGCCTTCGCCATCGTGGCGCTCTTTCGCTATCCCGTCGCCACCGCGCTCACCATCTCGGCCAGCCTCGCCCAGATCGGCGAGTTCTCGTTCATCCTGGCGGGGCTGGGCGTGGATCTGGGGCTCCTGCCGGAGCGCGGCCGGGATCTGGTCCTGGCCGGCGCGATCATCTCCATTCTGGTGAATCCCATGGTGTTCGCGGCGGTGGACCGGCTCGTCCCGCGGCGGGCCGGCGGCGACGGGGTCTCCGAGCGCGCGGGGGCGCCCGGCTCAGCGGGGGTGGCGGCGGGCGGGGCGGGCTGGCGCGATCACCTCATCCTGGTCGGCTATGGCGGGGTGGGCCGGTCCGTGGCCCGCGGGCTGCGGGAGCGCGGCGAGACCTTCGTGGTGATCGAGGATGCCGACACGCTGGTGGAGAGCGCCCAGGCCGACGGGATGCCCCTGGTGGTCGGCCACGCCGCCACGCCGGAGATCCTCGCCGCCGCCGCCGTCACCGTCGCGCGCAAGCTCCTCATCGCCATCCCCAATGTCTTCGAGTCGGGGCAGATCGTCGAGCAAGCGCGCGCCGCGAGCCCGTCGCTGGTCATCGTCGCGCGCGCGGACTCGGCCGCGGAAGCCGAGCACCTGGCGGGGCTCGGTGCCGACGTGATCGTGGAGCGACGCGCCGAGATCGCGCGGGGGCTCCTCGCCCACGCGGGCGCCGAGGGCCCGCCGCGGGATGCCGCCGTCCGCCTTTGACTAGCCCGCGGCGCGGCCGGTGGCGCCCGCGGGCGCGGTCGCGGCGCGCGCCCGCGCGGAGCTCAACCCGCCGGGTAGTAGCGAGACGAAGACGGTGGTCAGCGCGGCGAGCCCCGCCAGCGCGAGGAGCAAGGTCGAGAAGCCGGCGGTCTTGACCGTCGGCCCCAGCAGGTACACCGCCAGCGAGCTCACCCCGAAGGAGACCGCCAGCCGCGTCCCCGTCACCCGCGAGCGCAGGCGGTCGTCCACGTACTGGACGATGAGCGCGTCGATGAAGGGGATGCCGCCGAAGACGAAGATCATCACGCCCAGCACCAGCGCGTACAGCGGCCAGCCGGTGGCCTGCGCGGCGAGCAGGAAGAGCGGGATCTGCGCCGCCGACACCGGCAGCCAGATGCGCTTGAGCGGGAAGCGGTCGAGCAGCTTGCCCACCACGAGCTGGGCGAGCGAGGCCACCGTGTAGACCACCGCCAGCAAGGTGCCGAGCGTGGCGGGGTCGTCCACCACGCCACGCAGGCGCTCGCCGAGGAGCTGCCCATTGCCGTTGGTGGTGAAGTTGAAGACCAGGCTGCCCGAGATGGCGGCCAGCGTCATCACCGCGAAGGCGCGCACCATCACCGCGGGCGGCAGATCGAGCGCCTTCTTCGGCCGCTTCGCGGGTGGCGCCTCCTCGCGCGGGGCGAGCAGCGCGAAGAGCGCCGAGCAGGCGAGGGCGAACACCGCCGGCACCGCGAAGGCGGCCCGCCAGCCCAGGTGCTTGACGAGGAATCCGGTCAGGATGGCGGCGATGGCGATGCCGAGATTGCCCGCCAGCCCGTTCACGCCGATGGTGAAGCCGGGGTTCTTCGCGCTCTGCACCAGCATGGGAATCCCGACCGGATGATAGATGGACGCGAAGACGCCCATGAGGGTGAGCGCGGCGGCCAGCGGCCACACCCCCGGCGCGAGCGCGATCAGGAGTCCCGACGCGCCCATGCCGGCGAAGAAGATGACCATCATCACGCGCCGGCCCCACAGATCGCCCAGCCGGCCCGCGGGCAAGGACCCCAGGCCGAACATCACGAAGGCGCCCACGGTATAGGGCATCAGGTCCTGCCAGGCCATGCCCCATTCGGCGGCGATGGCGCCGACCGCGGTGGCAAAGATCAGAAGGAACAGGTGATCGATGGCGTGGCCGGCATTGAGCAGCAGCGAGGTCGCGCTGAGTCGCGGCATCCGGAGGCCTCCCTTGGCTGGCCCCTACTGTACCCTCTTGCCGTGCTGTCTCACTCGCTGTAGAAAGACAAGAAATGCCGAGATCGGGACAAACCGCCTCGCAACCCAGATCCACCGACCCCGCGGACTATCAGCACGTGGCCCGCCCGGTGGCCGCCATGGCCAAGGACTTCCCCGCCGGTCAGCACATCCCCCGGCACCTCCACGCGCGGGCCCAGCTCATCTTTGCCGCCGCCGGCGTCATGCTGGTGAGCACCGACGAGGGAAGCTGGGCGGTGCCCCCGCAGCGCGCGGTCTGGATGCCGGCGGGCACGGCGCACGAGATCCGCATGCCGGGCGCGGTGGCCATGCGCACGCTGTACGTCCGCTCCGACGCGGCCGCCCGGATGCCCGCGCGCGTCCACGTCATCGCCGTCTCGGCGCTGCTGCGCGAGCTCATCCTGCGTGCGTGCGCGTTGCCCCTGCTCTACGAGGAGCGCGGGGCGACGGGCCGGCTCATGACCCTCATCCTGGACGAGATCGCGGCGCTCCCCACCCTCGGCCTCGACCTCCCCATGCCACATGATCCGCGCCTGGCCCGTATCTGCCGGGCACTCGGCGCGGACCCCGGCTCCACGCGCACGCTCGAGGACTGGGGCCGCGAGGCGGGCGGCTCGGGGCGCACGCTGGCGCGGCTCTTCGTTCGCGAGACCGGGCTCACCTTCGCCGCCTGGCGCCAGCAGGCGCGTCTCCTCGCCGCGCTGGCCCGGCTGGCCGCGGGTGAGCCGGTCACGCGCATCGCGCTGGATCTCGGCTACGAGTCGCCCTCGGCATTTGCCGCCATGTTCAAGCGTGCGCTCGGCGCCCCGCCGAGCCGCTATCTCGCGAGCTGATCGCCTGCTCCTCACCCGCTAGCCGCCGGAGCCCCCTGCCATGTACGTGCCGAAGCACTTCGATCCCGCCGATGCCGCGTGGTGCCATGCCCTCATGGCGCGCGAGAGCTTCGCGCTGCTCGTCAGCACCGGGGCGGAGGGCTTGCCCTTCGCGACCCACTTGCCGCTCCTCCTGGACGCCGACCGCGGGCCCCATGGCACCATCGTGGGGCATCTCGCGCGCGCCAATCCGCACGCCCGGCTGCTCGCCGAGGGACGCCCGACGCTGGCCGTGTTCCAGGGCCCTCATGCCTATGTCTCGCCGGGCTGGTACGCGACGCACCCCAGCGTGCCCACCTGGAACTACGTGGCGGTGCATGCTTCGGGCCGGCCCCGGCTCCTCGAGGAGCCCGCGCGCGTCACCGCGCTGCTCGCCCGCATGGTGACGACCTACGAGGCCGGGCGCGCCGAGCCCTGGCGCTTCGACTCGCTGACGGAGGACTACGTGACAGCGATGATCCGCGCCATCGTCGCCTTCGAGCTGCCCATCGAGCGGCTGGAAGGCAAGGCGAAGCTCAGCCAGAATCGTCCGGCCGAGGACCAGGCCGGCGCCATCGGCGGGCTGGAGGCTTCCGCCGACCCGCTGGCGCGGGCCACCGCGGCCCTCATGGCCGAGCGGTCACGCGCCAAATCCTAGGTCGGGCGCACCAAGCAGGCTCTGCTACGTCGGCTAGCCGGCCTGGCGGGGGCGGACGAGCCGGACGCGCAGGGTCTCCACCTGCTCGGGAAAGGGAACCCCGCCGCGCGCCGTCATCGGAGTCTGCTCGGCGAGCCCCGTGTGCAACTCGACGAACACCGGCCCCTCGGCGCGGAGCAGCTCGGGGAGCCGACGCTTGAAGTCGTCGAGGGTGTCGATGGACAGCGCCTGCCGGTAGCCCGCCCCCTTCGCCATCAGCACGAAGTCCACGCTGAACCCGCCGGGAATGCCCTGGGCGCCGGAAGTGTGGTAGACGCCGTTCTTGAAGAGCAGATGCACGAAGTTCCGCGGCGCGGCGCCGGCATTGGTGGCCAGCGAGCCCAGCTGCATGAGCAGCGATCCGTCGCCGTCGAGCACGATCACGCGGCGGTCCGGCCGGGCGAGGGCGAGGCCGAGCCCCATCGAGGAGGCGCCCCCCATGAAGCCCACGCAGCCCACGGAGAGATCGTCGGGGGCGATGGTGCGCCACGCCGGCGAGGTGGTCATGGTCGGCACGCAGATGGCGTCGCCGCGCGCGGCGGCGATCACCTGGAGCACGTCCTCCGGCTTCATGGGCTTGTCGGCCATCAGGAGGTCTCCAGGCCCACCAGCACCACCGCGGGGCCGCGGCGGGACCGGCTCAGCCGGTAATACTCCGGAATGAGATGCACGTCGTTCGGCCCCTCCAGGCGCGCGTGTGGCACGCCGAAGGTGTCGAGCAACGGCTCGGCGAACCGGACCATCGAGTGGCGCGACTCGCGCGGATCCTTGTCCTTCTCCCGGCTGAGCAGCCCGACCATGTAGAACATCGGGATCTTGCCGTCCATGGCCACGCCCCGCAGCGTATTAACGGACGCGTAGAGGCCCGCGTGCTGGATCATCAGGACCACCGGCTCGCCGCCCATGTAGAGCCCCGCGCCGACGGCGGTGGCCTCGTCCTCGGTGGCGCAGGTGACCACGCGGAGGGATTCCTCCTTGTCGAGGGCGGCCAGCACCGTTTTCTGGTGGGTGTCCGGGACGCTGAGGATCCAGCCGAGGTGGTCGTGCCGTGAGGGCTCGGCATTGTCCTTGGCCAGCGCCGCGCGGGCCTCGCGGAAGGTGTCCTTGAGCGTTTCGATGATGAGACTCGCGGGGATGGATTCGGGCATGGGGCCTCCTGAGCGCCTCATATTACCCCAAGCCGGCTTGGCCCTTTCAAGCGGCGCACCTCTCTGCTAGACTTGACGTGTCGGACGCGGGAAGACGATCAAGAAAGTCAGATAGTTATCGGGGGCGACATGGGCCGGCCGGGCATCCGGGATCTGATCGGGCGAGCGATGATCGAGAAGGAGTTCCTCTCCGAGCTCATCCGCGATCCGGAAACGGTGCTTGCCGGCTTCGACCTCGACCCCGAGGAGCGGAGCACCCTCATGCAGGCAGTGGCCCGGACCGGGAACGGCAGCACGGCCGAGCGCGCCCGCGCGTTCCAGTCCATCTTGATGAAGCGCTGGGCCACCTGAGCGCACCCCGCCCCGCGCCGTCCATTTCCGGGACCCCCTCCAGTGGCGAAGTCGGCCGACCTCAATTTCCTGCGTCAGGTCATCCTGTTCCGGGACATCGCCGACAGCGAGCGCGACGCCATCTGGTCACGCCTCGAGGAGCGGCGTCTCCGCCGCGGCGAGGCGCTGTTCCGCGAAGGTGACTCCGGTACCGAGCTCTTCTTCATCCGGAGCGGCACGGTGATCGTCTCCAAGCACGTGGCGGGCCGGGTCGAGCAGGTGCTGGCGCGGCTGGGGCCGGGCGACTTCTTCGGCGAGATGAGCCTCTTCGACGGCCAGCCGCGCTCCGCCACCATCCAGGCGGAGGCGGACACCGTGCTCTTCTGGCTGGACCGCGCCAATCTCGACCAGCTCATCGAGCAGAACCCGCGCGCCGCCACCGCCTTCTTCACCCAGCTCGTGCTGGTCTTCATCAAGCGCCTGCGCGACTCCTCGGACCTGGTGGCCGAGGTCACCCGCTGGGGACTCGAGGCCACCGGGCTCAACGTCGATCGTCCGGCCACGGGCGGCCATTGAGCAACACGGAGGCCAAGAGCCCCCCGCGGGCCAAGATCGAGCTGCTCGTCCGCTCCGAGTCGGGCGATGACTTCCACGTCACCAAGGTCGAGTCGAGCCTCGCCTATCGCCAGGCGCGGCCCCAGCGCATCCCCGAGAGCCAGTACGAGGTGGCGGCCCTGCGCTCGAACGTGCGCCAGACCACCACCTACGTGGTGAAGCACCGCGTCACCGAGAAGTACATCGAGCTCTCCGAGGCCGAAAGCTTCCTCTGGAACCAGATGAACGGGCACACCTCGGTGGAGGAGCTGGGGGTCGCCTACGTGCTGAAGTTCGGCGCCTTCGACTTCGACATCATCCACGCCCTCATCGACAAGCTCCAGCGCGCCGAGCTCCTCACCATGCGGCCGATCTCCCGCCTGCGCGAGATGCTCGCGCGAAACCGGAAGAATCCCGCCGCCCGCGCCGCCGAGGCCACGCTGAAGGCGCTCGAGAAGCTCACCGTGGGCAGCCGGAGCGCCCACGACGCCTTCACGCGGGTCTACCGCTACGGCGCCTTCGTCCTCTTCACGCCGGCGGCGCTGGCGCTGCTGGCCCTGGTGACCATGCTCGGCGTCGTGGGCACGCGGGAGATCTGGCGGGACAGCGGCGATCTCTACGCGGGCTTCGGCGAGCATCCGGTGATCGCCCTGCTGCTGGTGAAGCTCTTCTTCTTCCTCACCCTGATCAGCCACCAGATGCTCCATGCGCTGGCCCTGGTGCACTACGGACGCCGGGTGAAGGAGTTCGGCTTCACGATGCTCCACGGCTTCCTGCCCACCTTCTACGCCGACGTCACCGACGTCTTCATGGGCAGCCGACGCGCGCGCATGGTGGCGGGCATCTCGGGGCCGCTGGTTCATCTCTTCCTCGGTAGCCTCTACATCTACCTGGCCAGTCAGTCCGGCCCCGGCCTGCTCAAGTCGTTCCTGGTGGCCTCGGCCATTCTCCAGTCCCAGTCGCTCTTCTTCAGCCTCTATCCGTTCTGCTTTCTCGAGATGGACGGTTACCACGTCCTCGTGGACTGGCTGGGACTGCCGCGACTGAAGAGCGAGTCCATCGCCTTCGTGAAAGACGGGCTCTGGAAGCGCCTGAAGGCCGGCGGCCGCCTGAACCGCGAAGAGGTGGTGTTCGTGGGCTACGTAGTGCTGTCCACCGTCTCCATCGCCGCCTTCGTCGGCCTCAACGTCTGGTTCTTCGTCCACACCGCCTGAGCGCGGGCGGGACCTGATGAGCCGCTTGCCCGCGCTGGCCGTCATGGCGCGCGCGCCGGGGTCGGAGAGGGTGAAGTCGCGGCTTCACTCAGCGCTCGGCGTCGGACCCACCACCCTGCTCTACCGGTGTTTCTTGCTCGACGGCCTGGAAGCGGCCGCCGCGCTGCCCGGTGTGGCGCCCGTGCTGGCTTTCAGCCCCGCGCACGCTGCGCGCGCGATGGCGGCGCTGGCGCCGCCGGGCATGGGTCTCGTCCCGCAGCAGGGCGCGGATCTGGGGGCGCGCATGGCCCATCTCGCCGCGGCGCTCCTCGCCGCCGGGCATCGCGCGGCGCTCCTGATCGGGAGCGACCTGCCTACCCTGCCCGCCGCGCATCTGATCGAGGCGTCCCGCGCGCTGGCGGAGGGCGCGGCCGATGTGGTGCTGGGACCGGCGGAGGACGGCGGCTACTATCTCATCGGGCTCGCGCGGCCGGCGCCCGCCCTGTTCGAAGGCATCGCGTGGAGCACGGGGGGCGTACTGGCGGCGACGCGCGCCCGCGCTCGCGGGCTCGGACTCCGGGAGCATCTCCTGGCGCCCTGGTACGACGTGGACACGCCCGCCGACCTCGACCGGCTGCGCCGCGATCTGACCCTGCCGGGCGTGGGCGCGCGGCGCACGCGCCGCTGGCTGGCCGCCTTCGCGCCGGGGCGCGGCTAACCGCTGCCGCCGGCGAGCAGGGTGAGGAGTCGGCCCACCGCGTCGCCCAACGGGCGTGGGGCTGAGCTCTGCGCCGCGTCCCACGCGCGACGCTGCGCGTCGGGTGGCAGGGCCTCCAGCCGCGCCTGGGCCCGGCGCCGTACCTCGGGACCGAGCAGCCGGGCCACTTCCAGGGCAAGAACCCCCGCTCGACCGCCGCGGTCCGGGCCGGGCGGGGCCTCGCCGATCCACTCGAGTCCCGCGTCGAGCAGACGCCGGCTCACGCGGATGCGTGTGTCGTGCAGGCGGAGCAGGTCGCCTGGCACCGCGCCCCATTCGAGCGCGAGCGCGGCCACTGTTTCGGCGATGCTCGCCTCCAGCGCCGGGGCGCTCTCGCGGGCGATGAGGGCGGCGAGGGCGGTGGCCCAGAGCGGCTTGAACGGCGCGGGCGCGCGCGGATCCTCGCGCGGCGCGGGCGCCTCCAGCACCTCGCCGGTGGGGGAGAGGACGAGCCGGTCCTCGAGGGGGCGGCCGAGGGCCCACAGCGAGCAGATGCGCCGATCACCCACGGCGCGGATGACGCGCGGCTCGCGTCGCGTGACCGCCTGCCAGTCCGTTCGATAGAACGCCAGGCCATGCGCCACCACCTTGTCCAGGTCCTCGCGCATCTGCGCGCAGACGCCCTCGGCCACCCAGTGCCGCTCGTGCGGCGCGGGGAGCCAGTCGAGGTCGCCGCCGTCGAGGAAGCGGTCGAGCGGCGCGGTCGCGGTGGGATCGTGGCGAAAGCACTCCAGGAGGGCGGTGAAGAGGGCCTCGCTGGGATAGGGACCGCGATAGCGCACCCGCGCCAGGCCCTGGTCCTTCATGAGGCCGGCGAGGAGATCGAGCACCGTGGTGCCCGCGTGCGCAGGGAGGCGCGCCGGCTCCGCGAGCGGCGGGATGTGCTCGAGCCGCTCCCAGTCCACCGCCTCGAAGACGGTGATGGCCTCGCGCGGCTCCCAGGGCGCATCGGGGGCGAGGCGCCAGACCGCGTCGGAGCGCCCCCATGCGCGCGGCGCGCCCGCGCCCGGCTCCACGCCGATCCAGTCGCCGGCGGCGCTGAGGCACTTCGCCCAGGCGAGCCCCCCGTCCTCGCGCCACCGACAGGCGGCGATCAGGTGGCCGCGGCGATCGAGCTCCACCAGGCGGCGGCGCGGCCCGTCGGCGGCGTAACCCACGAGAGCGCCGCGCCGCCCCGCGCTGAGCGGCGGATCGTCACGCTCGAGCGCGCGGCGGAGCGCGGTGAGGCCGGGGGGATCGTGGGCGAGGATCTCGGGACGGGCCAGCGCCTGCGCCATTCGTTCCACGTGCGCCCGGTCCATGAAGCCTCCTCGCCCACGATGTTACAATGCCAGTCGTGCGAGACGATCTCGGCTGGCTGTCTGCCCTCGACCTCGCGCGCCTCATCCGCGGTAAGGAGGTCTCGCCCGTCGAGGTGATGACGGTGGTGCTGGCGCGGATCGACGCCTTGAATCCCGCGCTGAACGCCTACTGCACGGTGGCCGCCGAGGAGGCGAGCGACCTCGCCACCGCGGCGGAGGTCGGCGTGCTCACCGGTGAGGAACTCGGGCCCCTGCACGGCGTGCCCGTCTCCATCAAGGACCTCCTCTTCACCCGGCGCATGCGCACCACCGCGGGCTCGCGGCTGCTCGCGGACCACGTGCCGGAGGAAGACGCGGTCGCGGTGGAGCGCCTGCGCGGCGCCGGCGCCATCATCGTGGGCAAGACCAACACGCCCGAGTTCGGACACAAGGGCGTCACCGACAATCCCTTGTTCGGCCCCACCCGCAATCCGTGGAATCCCGCGCTCACCGCCGGTGGCTCCAGCGGCGGCGCCGGCGCGGCGGTGGCGGCCGGCCTCGCGCCCCTGGCGGTGGGGACCGACGGCGGCGGGTCCATCCGCATCCCCGCCTCCTTCTGTGGAATCTATGGCCTCAAGCCGTCGTTCGGGCGCGTGCCCTCGGGGCCGGGCCTGCCGGGCTGGGAGACGCTCGCCCATACCGGGCCGATGACCCGCACCGTGCGCGACGCCGCGCTCATGCTGGATGCGCTCGCCGGTCCCGACGACCGCGATCGCCACTCGCTGCCCGCCGGCGACGGGGCGTCCTATCTCGAGGCCTGCGACGCGGGCATCGCCGGCCTGTCGGTGGCATGGTCCGCGGACCTCGGCCACGGCCGGGTGGATCCCGAGGTGGCGGAGATCTGCGGCGAGGCGGCGGTGCGCTTCGAATCGCTCGGCTGCCACGTGGAAGTGGTCATGCCCACGTGGGACGACCCCGAGGAGATCTTCCGCATCCTGGCGAGCGCGGAGGCCTTTGCCGCCTACCGCGACCGCCTCGCGGAGAGCGAGCGGCTCCTCGACCCGTCCTTCATCGAGCTCTTGCGCATGGGCGAGCGCGTCACCGCGGAGGAGTACCTCCGCGCGGTCCTGCGCCGGCGCGAGCTCTGGACCGAGGTGCACCGGTTCCTCGCGCGCTTCGACCTCCTCATCACGCCGACCCTGGCGGTGGCGGCCTTTCCCCTCGACGCCCCGCCGATCCGCGAGATCGCAGGCCAGCCCGTCTCGCCGCTGGGCTGGACGCCCTTCACGTTCCCGTTCAATCTCACCGGGCAGCCGGCGGCGAGCGTGCCCGCGGGCTTCACCGCGGCGGGCTTGCCGGTGGGGCTGCAGATCGTGGGCCGGCGCCACGCCGATCGGACGGTGCTCGCCGCGTCGGCCGCCTTCGAGGCGGAGGTTCCATGGCGAGAGCGCCGGCCGCCCGGCCTCTGAGCCCGTCCGCGTGCGCCTGCTCCTCATCTGCCTCGGTGGGGCCTGCGGCACGGCGGCCCGCTACGGGGTGGACATCGCGGCGGCCCGCTGGCTCGGCGTCGACTTTCCCTATGGGACATTGATCGTGAACGTGGTGGGCTCCTTCCTCATCGGGGTGATCCAGGAGGTGGCGCTCTCGACGTCCCTCGTGCCCGAGACGCTACGGCTGGTCCTCGGGGTGGGGGTGATGGGCGGATTCACCACCTACTCGGCCTTCTCCTACGGAACGATTCGCCTCGCCGAGCGGGGCGCCACCGCCGCCGTCACGAACGTGCTGCTGACGACGGGCCTCTGCCTGGGGGGGTGCGTGCTGGGCGTCCTGCTAGCCCGCGCGCTGGTGACGCCGCGGTGACCGGCCCTAGCGGCTTTCCTTCTCGGACTGCATGATCCGCTGCTGGTGGGCCTTGAGCGCCGCGTCCCAGCGCTTGAGCATGTCCCCGCGCTGCGCGTCGAAGCGCATCCTCTCCGTCGCCACGCCGGCGGCGAAGGCGACGAGCACGAGGAGGAGGATCGCCACCGCGCCCAGCACGCGCCTCGCGCGCGTCCGCTCGTCCATGGCTCCCATCATACCCTTGGCCGCCCCGCCCCCTCAAGGCGGCGCCGGGAGGTCCCCATGCTGAATCGGCTCGCGTCTTCGCTGTTGGTGATTGCCCTCCTCACCGCCGCCGCCGCCGCCCAGCCCGCGACGGCCCCGAGCTTCGCGGTGGGCGACAGCTGGGTCTATACCGACGGCCGGCAGATCAAGGTGGTGAAGCTCGACGACGGCGGCCCCGTCATGACGGGCGCGCTCCCCTCCTGTCCCCCCTGCGCCGTCCACTACGACAGGAACCTCGCCATCCGGAAGGTCACCGACACGGGCGGCAAGCCGGTGGAGGCGGCCAAGCTCGGCTTCCTGATGCTGGGCCCGGACTGGAAGTTCTACGCCTTCCCGCTCGAAGTGAAGAAGGCCTGGAAATTCTCCGCCGAGGGCCTGTTGGCGGGGAAGCCCGACCGCTACGACGTGGCGGTGCTGGTGAGCGCGCTGGAGGACGTGACGACCAAGGCGGGGACCTTCAAGGCGTACAAGATGGAGCGGACGTGGAGCGGCACATCGGGGGGGACGCCCTTCGGCTTCAAGGACGTCGTATGGTTCGCCCCCCGCGCGAAGTTCCCGGTGAAGTTCGAGTCCAACCGGCAGGGGGCCAAGAGCGGTGAGCTGGCCTCCTACGCGGTCAAGTAGCCCTCAGGGCCTGGGCGGGCCGCCGGGCCACGTGCGGGGGGGCGCGGGGGGCGCGGATCTGGGCGGCGTGTGCGGGGACTCCGGTTCTCCGCGCAGCTTGTTCAGCACCTCGCCCATGAACTGGGATAGGGCGGCGGCGATGTCCTCGCGCTCCTTCAGGCAGCGGGCATTGTCGCTGCGCAGCCGGGCCACGACTTCGCGCAGCTCCTGCGTCTCGGCCTCGGCGGCCTCCATCTGGGCGCGCAGGCGCTGGGTGACCTTATCGGCGGTGAAGGCGATGTCCTGGAGCCGCCCGAACTCGGTGAGAAAGGCGCCCAGCGCCTGCAGGTTGGCGCCGCTCTCGGCCAGCCATCGGTTGGCCCGATCCCGGATCTCCGCGCCGGTCATGGTTCGCATCCGCGACTCCTCCTGGCGTCTCCGTCTTCGCCCGGCCAGCCTAGCTTCGACGGAGAGGCGGGTCAATGGGGCCCGCGAAACCCCTCGTTTGACATTTCTTTTTGCATGTCCCAGTATCCGTGTGCGCCCTCGGCTCGGGAGGGCCATGCACTGATGCCCGTGAAGGAATTGGACGCCATCGTGGTCGGGGCCAGCTTCGCGGGGCTCGGCGTGGCCCGCCAGCTCCGGGGCGATGTGCTCCTGCTGGATCGCAACGAGGTCGGCACCGTGCAGACTTCCGCCTGCGGCACTCCGCTCTGGGTGCCCGAGTCCCTCGGCGTGGCGAACAGCGTGCTGCAGGTTCACGACCGGCTCACCGTCCGCACCCCGCGGGGCAGCGTCACCTACGATCTCTCCGAGGTGCCCTTCTGCACCTTCGACTACGGGCTCTTCTGCCGGGGCCTGCTCGCGCAGTGCCGCGCGCGCTTCCTGCGCGCGTCGGTGACGGGAATCGAGGAAGGCGCGGTGGTGACCAGCGAGGGCCGCTTCCACGCGCCCATCGTGATCGACGCTTCCGGCTGGCGCGGCGCGCTCGTGCACGACCGCTCGGGGCCGCCCGCCGGGCGCGGCTACTCCTTCGGGCTCGAGACGCGCGCGCGGCTCGCCGATGAGGGCCTCTCCTTCTGGCTCGACAAGCGCCTCATCCGGCGGGGCCTCGGCTGGATCTTCCCCGTGGGCGGCGAGAGCCTGATCGGGCTCGGCTCCTATGCCGGCGCCTCCAAGCTCAAGCCCGCCCTCGAGCGCTTCCTCGCCGAGATCGGCGCCACCCCCACCACCTACCACGGCACCTACTTCCCGCACCGGCTGCTGCGGCCCACGGTGGGGCGCCTCTTCGCGGTGGGCGACGCGGGCGGGCAGTGCATGCCGTTCACCGCCGAGGGCATCCGGCCCGCGCTCTACTTCGGCGGTGAGTGCGGCAAGCTGGCCCAGCAGGTCATCGACGGCGCCCTCGACCTGCCCGGGGCGCTGGCCGCATATCGTCGGCACGTCGAGGGTTATCGCCGCGCCTACCGCGTGCTGTGGCTCGCGCAGATCTTCGCCGCGCACGCGCCCACCCGCTGGTTCGCGGCGTTCACGCGCCTGGCGGCACGGCCACCGGTGCTGCCCCGCTGGTGGCCGCGCTATGGCTGGTTTGGACGGATGGATCCCGCTCCGGTCCCCACCGCACCGTGAGGTCGCTGCGCGCCACTCCGGGGTCCGCCACGAGGCGATGCGCGAGCTGATCGCGCGGTATCGGTGGGGCATCGTCGTCGGAGCGGGGGCCCTTTCCGTGGGGTTCCTGGCCTGGTTCGTCCTGTCCGACTCCTCGGGCTTCCAGTACCTCGTCCGTCTCTACCAGGACAAGCGGCTCCTCAAGCAGACGCTCAACGAGTGGGGCTTCCTCGCGCCCGTATTCTTCATCGTGCTCCAGGCGGTGCAGGTCGTGGTGTCGCCGATCCCCGGCGAGGCCACCGGCTTTCTGGGCGGCTATCTCTTCGGGGCCTGGGGGGGCTTCATCTACTCCACCATCGGGCTGACGCTGGGCTCGGTGTTCGCCTTCGCCATCGGCCGCTGGCTCGGCGCCCACTTCGTCCGCAACCTGGTGAGCAAGGAAAACTGGGAGCGGATGGGCTTCATCGTGGAGGCGGAGGGCGCCATCCTCTGCTTCATCATCTATCTCATCCCCGGGCTGCCCAAGGACATCGTCTGCTTTCTCTTCGGCATCAGTCCCATGCCCCTCTGGGTATTCGCGCTGGTGTCGGGGCTGGGGCGCATGCCCGGCACCTGGATACTCTCCGCGCAGGGCGCCCATACCGCCCACGGCCAGTACATCCACGCGGTGCTCATCGGCGTCATCGCCCTCGCGGTGGCTCTGCCGCTCTACTACTACCGGCACCGCATCGTGACGTGGGTCCGCCAGCGGACGGGCGGTGACGCCGGGGGCGGCTCCAGCAGCGGGGCTTGACAGGCCTCCCCGCCGCGCCGTATGATCCACCGCACTTTCGTACACGTCTTCCAGTGCATGTGGTCCAGGAGGAATCGCCGGTGATGCGGACGGGGAATGGTGGAGCGCAGGGCTGGCGCCACTATTTTTACTTTCCCCGGTCCGCCTACTGGCTCCCCCTGAGCTGACATCCGGGAGCCACGGGCGGACGGAACGCCGACCCGTGGCGATCGAACCGAGCCCAACGCCGCGGCCGGCACCGCCCGCGGCGTTTTTGTTTTTTCCAAACGGGCCGGAACAAGCGAGTGGAGGCGGCGATGATCATCGTGCTCAAGTCGGGGATCTCGGAAGCGGACATCGAGGCGGTGTGCCGGCGTATCGAGGAGATGGGCTATCGCCCGCACCAGATCCGCGGGGAGTTCAAGACCGTGATCGGGGCGGTGGGGGAGGAGCGCGGACAGCAAGACCTGCGCATCCTCGAGGCGATGGAGACGGTCGAGTCGGTGATGCCCATCCAGCAGCCCTTCAAGCTGGCGAGCCGCGAGATCCGCATGGAGCCCAGCCTGGTACGGGTGAACGACGTGATCATCGGCGCCAAGCCCGTCGTGGTGATGGCGGGGCCGTGCTCGGTGGAGTCCGAGGGGCAGGTGCTGGAGGTGGCCGACGCGGTGAAGACCGCGGGCGCGCGCATCCTGCGGGGCGGCGCCTACAAGCCGCGCACCTCGCCCTATGCGTTCCAGGGGCTCAAGGAGCAGGGCCTCAGGTACCTCGCGGAGGCGCGCAAGCGCACCGGGCTCCCCGTCGTCACCGAGGTGCTCGAGACGGAGAGCGCCGAGCTCGTCGCCGAGTACTCTGACATCCTGCAGATCGGCGCGCGCAACATCCAGAACTTCACCCTGCTGCGCCGAGTGGGCGAGCTGGGCAAGCCCGTGCTCCTCAAGCGCGGCATGGCCACCAGCATCCAGGAGTTCCTCCTCTCCGCGGAGTACATCCTGGCCGCGGGCAATCCGAACGTGATCCTCTGCGAGCGCGGCATCCGCACCTTCGAGACCTCCACCCGCTTCACGCTCGACCTCAACGCGGTGCCGGTGCTCAAGAAGCTCTCGCACCTGCCCGTGGTCGTGGACCCGTCGCACGGGACCGGGCACTGGGACCTGGTGGCCCCCATGGCCAAGGCGGCGGTCGCCTGCGGCGCCGACGGCCTGATCATCGAGGTGCACCCGCGGCCGGAAGAGGCGCTGTCCGACGGGCCGCAGTCGCTCAAGCCCTCGAAGTTCGCCCAGCTCATGCGGGAGCTCCGGCCCGTGGCCGAGGCGGTGGGGCGCGCCCTCTAGGTCCGGCGCCCGGGGGAAACGCATGGCATAATCGAAATGCCATGCGTATTTGGCGGGCAAGACGGCGGTCGTCGCGGGCGTTCCTGATCGCCGGGGCCTGCTCGGCGCTCTTTCACCTGCTGCTGGTCCTTGCCGTGCTTTTCGGCGGGCTCTGGGGCACTCAGCGGGAGGTGAAGAAGGGCGAGCCGATCTTCGTCGACATGGCCCCCGACAAGCCCGAGGAAAAGGCCCCGCGGGGTAACCCGTCTCGGCCGGTCGGCCCCGAGGCCCCGCCGCCCCCCGTCCCCAAGGGGGCGCGGTTGGCGGAGGCGCCTCGTCGTGCGCCGCCGGTGCCCGCGAGGCCCGAGCCCCCGGCGCCCGTACCGGCCCCACCCCAGCAGGTGGCCAAGGCTCCTGAGCCGCCCCCCCCAGCGCCACGAGAGCTGGAGCCCGCGCCCCCGGCCGCCCCCGCGCCGACGCAGCCCGCCGCTCCCGAGGCCCCCCGCGAGCCCGCAGAGCCCGCCCGGCCCGCGAGCCCGCCGTCGCCGCCCGCCTCGCCCGGCCCGCTCACCGCGAAGAGCAGCTCGGGCATCGACCTGCCCGCGGCCATGCTGCGCCGGCCCGGCGGGGGCGGGGGACTGCAGGGCGGGCGCGGCGGGATCGAAGGTGAGCCCATCCCGCTCGACTCCCCCGATCCGAAGTATCAGGACTACTTCAAGATCCTGCGCGAGCGCATCCAGGCGAAGTGGACCTACCCGCGTGAGGCGGGAGATCGGGGCCTCGGCGGCTCGCTTCTCATCGAGTTCCACATCGCCAAGGACGGCCGCCTCGCCTATCTCGAGGTCCGCCGCTCGTCCGGCCTGGAGATCCTCGACGAGTACGCGGTGAACGCGATCAAGCTCGCCCAGCCCTTTCCGCCCGTCCCGGACAATCTCGCCAAGCAGGTCCTGCCCATCAACGGCAACTTCGTCTACCAGATCATCGACAACTCGCTCGTCAAGCAGTTCACCCGCTAGGCCGCGTGCTCCGCCGACCCGCGCTCCTGGCGCTGGCGCTTCTCCTCGGCGCCGGCTGCGCCGGCACGCCGCGCTGTGACCAGGCCCCCACGCGGGTGCAGCTCCTTCTCGTCAATGATGTGTATCTCCTCGATCCCCGCGCCGACGGGACGGGCGGCCTGGCCCGGGTGGCCACGCTGGTACGCGGCCTCCGGCGCGAGCAGCCGAACACGCTCTTCGTGCTGGCCGGCGATACGCTGTCGCCGTCGCTCCTCTCCACGCTCTTCCGTGGCCGCCAGATGATCGAAGCCTGGAACCTCCTCGACCTGGACGTGGCGACCTTTGGCAATCACGAATTCGACTGGGGGCCCGCCGTCTTGCACGAGCGGATGCGCGACTCGCGCTTTCTCTGGCTCTCCGCGAATGTGCTGGATCGGCACACGCGTCAGCCCTTCGGCGGCGCGCGCCCATGGCTGACGCGGACGTTCGGCTCGGTGCGGGTGGGAATGGTCGGGCTCACCTTGCCCGAGACCCAGCACACCTCCAATCCCGGCCCCGACGTCTCCTTCGAGGCGCCGAGGCCGGCGGCGCGTGCGGCCTTCGAGGCGATGGGTCCGGTGGATCTGCGCGTCGCGGTGACACACCTCGAGCTGGCCGGAGACCGCGCGCTCGCCGACGCGGTCCCCCTCCACGTGATCCTCGGCGGCCACGACCACGATCCGACAATGGTCGAGCAGGGCGGCACCCTCATCCTCAAGGCGGGCTCGGACGCGACAAACGTGGGGCAGGTGGAGTACGAGCTGGCGTGTGGCGCCGTGCTCGCGCGCCGGCACCGGCTCATCCCGGTGACGGCGAGTATCACCGAGGCGCCCGACGTCCGGCGATTCATCGAGCGCTACGCGGCCCTGACCGAGCAAGAGCTGGACCGCCCCGCCTTCGTCGCCGCGGTGCCGCTCGAAGCGCGCGACGGCGTGGTGCGGCGGATGGAGGTGCCGCTGGGCCGCTTCATCGCCGAGCTGATGCGGGAGCGCCTGGGGGCCGAGGCGGCGCTGCTCAATAGCGGGAGCCTGCGGGCGAACCGGATCTTCCCCGCCGGCCCCATCACGCGCCGGGACATCCGGACCCTTCTCCCCTTCGGGAACACGGTGGTGCTGCTCGAGGTGCCGGGGACCGCCCTCCGGGCCGCGCTCGAGCACTCGGTGAGCGCGCTGCCGCCGGCGGCCGGCCGCTTCCTGCAAACGGCCGGACTCCGGTACGCGGTCGACCCGGAGCGGCCGCCGGGGGCGCGGGTCGGGGCGGTGGAGGTTCAGGGGCAGCCGCTGGATCCGGGGCGGGCCTATCGGGTCGCGGTGCCCGACTTCCTGGCTCGGGGCGGAGACGGGTATGCGATGCTGGCGGCGGGCCGGGTCGTGGTGAGCGCAGAAGAAGGCCCCGGGCTCATCGAAACGGTCCTGGAGGCGGTGGAGCGGGGCCGCCTCCCTTGACAGCCTTGTCGCGTATCCTGTAGCATGGCAATGCTTTTTGGGGGAGAGGCAGGCTCGTAGCTCAGTGGGAGAGCGCTACCTTGACACGGTAGAGGTCGGCGGTTCGATACCGCCCGAGCCTACCACTCGATCTTGTTGAGCCAGGGGTGCCCATCGCGAGGCAGCGCCATAGACGCGAGCAGAGCGGGAGGGAGCATCACCGGGCGGCGTCCCTGTGATGCTTTTTTGTTCTCAACTTGAGGAATCGATGGCCGAGTCCGAAGAAGATCGACATTTGAAGCTGGCCGGGGAGTTCGACTGCCTCCCCGAGCCCCTGCCCACGCTTCGCCACTCGACCTCGCACGTGATGGCGCAGGCGGTGAAGCAGCTCTTCCCCGACGTGCGCGTGGCCATCGGCCCCGCCATCGAGGACGGCTTCTACTACGACTTCGCCAAGGCCACGCCGTTCACGCCGGAAGAGCTCGAGAAGATCGAGGCGCGGATGCGCGAGATCGTGAAGAAGGACTTGCCCTTCGCGCGTGAGGAGTGGTCGCGGGAGCAGGCGATCCGCTGGTTCGAGGAGCACGGAGAGCCCTTCAAGGTGGAGATCCTCCGCGGGCTGGACGTGCCCACGGTGTCCGTGTACAAGCAGGGGGACTTCCTCGACCTCTGTCGCGGCCCGCACGTGGCGTCTACGGGATCGCTCCGGGCCTTCAAGCTCCTCTCCTCCTCGGGCGCCTACTGGCGCGGGGACGAGAAGAATCCCATGCTCCAGCGCATCTACGGGACGGCCTGGCTGACCCAGGAGGAGCTGGACAAGCACCTGTGGCGGCTCGACGAGGCGAAGAAGCGCGACCACCGCAAGCTCGGGCGCGAGCTGGACCTCTTCGACTTCTACGACATCGCGCCCGGCGCGCCGTTCTGGCTGCCCGGCGGAATGATCCTCGTGCGCGAGCTCGAGCGCTTCGCGCGCGAGTCGCTGGACGCGCGCGGCTATCAGGAGATCGCGACGCCGCTGCTCGTCAACAAGAAGCTCTGGGTGCAGTCGGGGCACTGGGACCACTACCAGGACAACATGTTCAAGCTGGACGTCGAGGGCGAGGTCTTCAGCCTCAAGCCCATGAACTGCCCGGAGTCCTCCTACGTCTACAAGCGCGCCCTCCGCTCCTATCGTGACCTGCCGATCCGCTACTCGGAGATGGGCCGCTGCCACCGCAACGAGCGGTCGGGCACGCTCTCGGGCCTGGTGCGGGTGCGCCAGTTCACCCAGGACGACGCCCACATCTACTGCCGGCCCGAGCAGCTCCAGGCGGAGATCGCGGATCTCCTCGCGCTCGTCCGGGAGTGGTACGGCGTCTTCGGGCTCCCGCCCTCGTACCGGCTGGCCACGCGGCCGCCCGACAAGCTCGGCACCGACCAGCAGTGGGACGCCGCCGAGGACGCGCTCCACCAGGCGATGCGGTCCAACGGCCTCGCCTACGATCTCGACAAGGGCGGGGGCGCGTTCTACGGCCCCAAGATCGACATCGACGTGGAGGACGCGCTGGGCCGCCAGTGGCAGCTGGCCACCATCCAGGTGGATCTCACCATGCTGCCCGAGCGCATGCAGTGCGAGTTCATCGACACGGACGGCCAGCCCAAACGGCCGGTGGTGATCCATCGGGTGATCTTCGGCTCCTACGAGCGCTTCGTGGCCATCCTGACCGAGCACTTCGCGGGGGCGTTCCCGACCTGGCTGGCCCCCGTGCAGGCGCGCGTCCTGCCCATCAGCGAGAAGCACGCCGAGTACGGCCGGGCGGTGCACGCCAAGCTCCGGGCGGCGCGCATCCGCGCCGAGCTCGACGACCGCAACGAGAAGCTCGGCTATCGCATCCGGGACGCCCAGGTGCGCAAGGTCCCGTACACACTGGTCGTGGGCGAGCGCGAGGCCCAGAACGGCACCGCCAGCGTCCGGGCCCGCGGCGGCGAGGACCTCGGCGCGCTCCCGCTGGAGCGTGTCCTGGAAGATCTGCGCGCCGAAATCGGTAGTCGGTCCGCCACCCTCAACGTGGGGCAAGCCACCTGAGCCCCGCCACCAAGGAGCCGCGCGATACAGCCTAAAGACATTCGCGTCAACGAGGGGATTCGGGTCCGCGAAGTCCGCGTGGTGAGCGATACCGGGGAGCAGCTGGGGATCCTGCCGATCGCGCAGGCCCTCGATCTGGCGCGGCAGAAGGAGATGGATCTGGTGGAGGTGGCGGCGGAGGCGGTGCCGCCGGTGTGCCGGATCATGGACTTCGGGAAGTACAAGTACACGCAGGCGCGACGCCAGAAGGAAGCGCGGAAGAAGCAGACGGTGATCCTCGTGAAGGAAGTCAAGCTGGGGCCGAAGACGGACACGCACGACTTCGACTTCAAGGCCAAGCACGTGCGGCGGTTCATCGAGGAAGGCAACAAGGCCAAGGTCACGGTGCGCTTCAAGGGGCGCGAGATGGCGCACACCGAGCTCGGCTGGAAGATGCTCAACCGGATGCAGGAGCTGATGTCGGACCTGGCGGTGGTGGAGAGCCACCCTCGGATGGAAGGCCGCATGCTCAGCATGATCCTTTCGCCGAAGGCACACTGAGGAGTCGAGATGCCGAAGATCAAGACGAAGCGGTCGGCGCGCAAGCGCCTGAAGGTGACGGGCACCGGCAAGCTCATGCGGCGGCAGGGGTGGAAGCGCCACATGCTGGAGGCCAAGTCCCCCAAGCGCCGGCGGAAGCTCCGCGCGCCCGCGCTCGTCAGCAAAGCGGACGCGCCGCGCCTCCGGGCGCTGGTTCCTTACCTGTAGGAGAGGAGTCACACCATGCCACGGGCAAAGGGCGGGTCCAAGACCCGCCAGCGCAGGAAGAAGGTTCTCAAGCAGGCGAAGGGCTACTGGGGCGGCCGGCGGCGGCTCTATCGCCCGGCCGCGGAGACGGTCCTGCGCGCGGGTGTCTTCGCCTACAAGGGACGCAAGCAGAAGAAGCGGCGCGCGCGGGCGCTCTGGATCATTCGGGTCAATGCCGCCTGCCGCACGCTCGGACTGTCCTACTCGGTGTTCATGAACGGCCTCAAGAAGGCGGGGGTGGCGCTGGATCGGAAAATCCTCGCCGAGCTGGCCGTCCACGACCCCACCGCCTTCGCGAAGCTGGCGGAGACGGCGCGAGCGGCAGGCCGCGCCTGAGCGTGGCGCCGGACCCTCGGGTCCAGCAGATTCGTGATCGGGCCCTGGCGGATATCGCTGGGGCCCGCACCACGTCCGACCTCGAATCGTTCCGGGTTCGTGTCCTGGGGCGATCGGGGGAGCTGACCGCGCTCCTCCGCTCGCTGGGCTCGCTGCCGGCGGCGCAGCGGCCGCTGGTGGGGGCCCAGGCCAACGAGGTCAAGGCCGAGCTCGAAGCTGCGCTCGAGGCAAGGGTGGTGGCGCTCAAGGACGACGAGCGCCGCCGCGCGCTCGCCTCCGAGCGCGTGGACCTGACGCTGCCGGGACGCTTTCCCGCTCCCGGCTCCCTCCATCCCCTCACGCAGGTGCAGGACGAGATCATCGAGATCTTCGAGGGGCTGGGCTTCTCGGTGGCGGAGGGTCCGGAGGTCGAGAGCGACTACTACAATTTCGGGGCCCTCAATTTCCCCGACGACCATCCCGCCCGCGACATGCAGGACACGCTCCACGTGTCGGGGGGCGCGCTGCTGCGGACCCATACCTCGCCGGTGCAGATCCGCACCATGCTGGCCCGGCGCCCGCCCGCGCGCACGATCTCTCCGGGCAAGGTCTATCGCCGCGACCTCACCGACGCCACCCACTCGCCGATGTTCCACCAGGTCGAGGGGCTGGCGGTGGACCGGCACATCACCATGGCCGATCTCAAGGCCACCCTCGAGCTCTTCGCCAAGCAGATGTTCGGCTCGCGCTCGCGCTTGCGCTTCCGGCCGTCCTTCTTCCCGTTCACCGAGCCGTCCGCGGAGGCGGATGTGCTGTGCTTCAAGTGCGGCGGTGACGGCTGCCGCTTCTGCAAGCAGGGCGGCTGGCTCGAGATCCTCGGCTCGGGGATGGTGCATCCCAACGTGCTGCGCAACGTAGGCTACGATCCGGAAGAGGTCACCGGCTGGGCTTTCGGCATGGGCGTGGAGCGCATCGCCATGCTCAAGCACGAGGTGGACGACATCCGCCTCTTCTTCGAGAACGACCTGCGCTTCCTCAATCTGTTCGCCCCGGGGGCGCGGTGAAAATCTCCTATCGCTGGCTGCGCGAGTACGTCGACACGGATCTTCCGCCCGCGCAGCTCGCCGACCGCCTGACCAATGCCGGGGTGCCGGTGGAAGGCCTCACCCCCGTGGTGGAGGGCCTGTCCGGCGTGGTGGTCGGCGAGATCGAGGCCATCGAGCGGGAGCTGGGCGAGTCGCGGCCCGGTCACCACAATCGCCTCTGCCGCGTGGCCCTGCCGGACCGCAAGCTCTCGGTGATCTGCGGCGCGCCCAATGCCGTGCCGGGGCTCCGCACCGCGGTGGCCCCGCCGGGCGCGACTCTGCCCGGCGGCCGCGCCATCACCGCCGCCACCATTCGCGGCACGCGGTCCGAGGGCATGCTCTGCTCCGAGAAGGAGCTGGGCATCGGCGAGGACGGCGCCGGCATCCTCGCGCTGCCCGCCGACGCGCCGCTGGGCGCGGATCTCATCACCTACCTCGGCCTCGACGACACCATCTTCGAGATCGAGATCACCCCGAACCGCCCCGACGTGCTCTCCATCGTGGGAGTGGCGCGCGAGGTCGCCGCGCTGACCGGCGCGCCCTTCCGCTATCCGCAGGTGACGGTGAAGGAGGGCGAGCCGGATGTGGCCGCCCTCGCCGCGGTGGAGATCGCCGATCCGGACCTCTGCCCGCGGTACGCCGCGCGCGTGATCACCGGTCTCACCGTGAAGCCGTCGCCGCCCTGGCTGGCCCAGCGCCTGCGCGCGGTGGGACTCCGTCCCATCAACAACGTGGTCGACGTGACCAACTACGTGCTCTGGGAGCTGGGCCAGCCGCTGCACGCCTTCGATCGCGACCGCCTCAAGGACGGCCGCGTGGTCGTGCGCCGCGCCCGGCCCGCCGAGCGCCTCACCACGCTGGACGGGCGGGAGCGCGCCCTGACCCCGGATATGCTGATGATCTGCGACGCCGAGCGGCCGGTGGCGGTGGGCGGGGTCATGGGTGGGGCCGACTCGGAAGTGCGGCTGGAGACCAGCACGGTATTGCTGGAGAGCGCCCACTTCAATCCGGGGTCCATTCGCCGGACGTCCAGGGCGCTCGGGCTGTCCAGTGACGCCTCCTATCGCTTCGAGCGCGGCACGGACATCGACGGCGTCATCCCGGCGCTGGATCGCGCGGCGTATCTCATGGCCGATCTGGGCGGGGGCACGGTGGCCCGCGGCGTGATCGACGTGTATCCCGCCCCGCGCCCGCATCCCCGCATCGCGCTCCGCCTCGAGCGGGTGGAACGCGTGATCGGCGCGGCGCCGCCGCGCGCCGAGGTGGTGCGCATCCTCCAGGCGCTGGGCTTCGCGGTGGACGACACCGCCCCCGCGCTGCAGGTCGTGGTGCCGAGCTTCCGCCGGGACATCGTCCAGGAGGACGATCTCGTCGAGGAGATCGTCAGGATCTGGGGCTATGACCGCATCCCGCTCATCCTGGCCGGGGGCGGGGAGCTGGCGCCGGTGACCCGACCGGCGGGGCTGCGCGTGACGCGCGTGGCGTCGCGCGCCCTGGTCGACGCCGGGCTCGCGGAGTGCATCACGTATGCCTTCGTGGACCCCGCGCGGCTCAAGATCCTGGGGTGGGATGATCCCGCCCGGCTGGTGACGCTCCAGAACCCGCTGTCCGCGGAGCGCTCGGTCATGCGTCCGTCCCTCCTGCCGGGACTTCTCGAAGTCCTCGCCACCAATGTCCACCGCCAGAGTCCCGACGTGCGGGCCTTCGAGGTGGGGACGATCTTTTCGCCGCATCGGGAATCGGACGGCGATCGTCCCGCGCACGAGGAGCTCTGGCTCGGGCTGGCGCTCACCGGGCTTCGCGCGCCGCGCGCCTGGCATGCGGGGCGCGAGCGGGTCGACGTGTACGACGCCAAGGGCATGGCCGAGCTGGGGCTGGCCGCCGCGGGCGCGCCCGGTGCGGCGACGGAGCCCTGGGCGCCGGGTCAGGAGCCGGCCTATCTCGAGCCGGGCCGGTCGGCACGGCTCGTGCGGGACGGGGTGGACCTCGGCTGGTTCGGCGAGGTGAGCGCGCGCGTGCGCGAGGCCTATGATCTGGACGCGCCGGTCTTCGCCGCCGGCATCGCGCTGGGCGTGCTCGCGGCGCGGCCTGCCGCCGTTCCGCGCTATGCCCCGCTCCCGCGCTTCCCCGCCGTGCAGCGGGACCTCGCGCTGGTGGTGGCGGACGACGTGACGGTGGCCCAGATCGAGGCCGCCATCCGCGGCATGGACATCCCGTGGCTCGCGCGCGTGCAGCTCTTCGACGTCTATAGTGGGAGCCAGGTGGGGGCGGGCCGGCGGAGCCTGGCCTTCGGCCTCACCTTCCAGGCGCCCGACCGGACGCTCACGGATGCCGAGGTGAACGAGCAGCACGCCCGCGTCGTCCGCGAGCTTGGACGCCGCTTCGGCGCCGAAGTGCGAGGGGGTTGACGGGGGGGCCCATGGCGGACAGTCTGGTCCAGCGGCTGGAGCAGCTCGAGCAGTCCATCAAGCGCGCGGCGGAGGTGATCGCGCGCCTTCGCCTCGAGCGCGACGCGCTCAAGGCCAGGATCGACGGGTTCGAGACGGAGCGGGCCGAGCTGCGCACGCTGAAGCAGGAGCGCAAGGACGTGTTGACGCAGGTCGATGCGATCCTCCGGGAGCTGGACAAGATCGAGCTGTAGGAGGGTCTGATGGCCGAGCCCAGGCGGGTGGACGTCGAGGTTCTCGGGCAGCGCTATGCCATCCGGAGTGACGCGCCGCCGGACTATGTGAAGCAGCTGGTGTCGTACGTCGAGAAGCGGGTGAAGGAGATCCGGGGTGACACCCCCGGGCAGGATCCGACCAAGCTGCTGGTCCTGACCGCGCTCGACATCACCGACGAGCTCTTCCGTCTCCGCGAGGAGCATGGCCAGGGTGATGTGGACGTCACCGCGCGGCTGGGGCAGCTCATCAAGCTGCTCGACTCCGTGGCCCCGCCCACGCGCTGAGCGGCACGCGAGGGGCCCGGGGGGGGACCGCGGGGGACGGGTGGCGCGTCGCGTCCAAGGCCGCGATCTCGGCTAGCGACTTAGGGGGGCTAGCGACTTAGGGCTTGACGGTAGGCGGGGCGGGAGGGTACACAGAGACAGCCCTGCGCTGTGCGTGATGTCGGGGGGAAGTTTCAACCTCGTTTACACGCAGGACGCCGTGCAAGAGGGTGGTGCGCATGCCCCTCGTTGAGGGGAAGCCTGAAGCCCTCCTTTTGGCGCCCACCTGGTACATACCAGGTTCGAAACACCGTCGGCACACGGCAGAGGTGGGGCACGCTACGCTCTCCGATCGGCCCATTCGGGCCGATCGTGCCGTCCTTCAGGAGACCGGCCGCGGCGCCGTTACATTGACTTTGCGCCTCGGCAGGCAGTATACTTCTCCAAATTTCGCGGCTATTTGCCGCGCGTGTCACTGAGAATACACAATCCGTCCGGGGTTCCCCGGAAGGAGAGACCGATGGATTTGATGCTGCTCCTCCTCCCTCTCGTTGCCATCCTCGCGTTCCTCGTCGGGTACCTCGGGCAGAAGATCACCACCGTCCGCACCATCGGCGATGCCGAGTCGCGCGCCCGTCGCATCGTGGAGGACGCCAAGCGCCACGTGGACCAGGCCGCCCGCGACGCGGAGGCCAAGGCGCGAGAAGCCGAGGCCCGGATTCGCGCGTCCGAGCTCGAGGTCAAGGAGTCCGCCCTGCGTGGCCGGGCCGAGCTGGAGCAGGAAACCCGGTCCCGGCAGAAGGAGATCCAGGAGATCGAGCGCCGGGTGGCCCAGCAGGAAGAGCAGCTGGGCCGCCGGATGGACCTCCTCGACCGGCGGGATCATGATTTCCAGAATCGGGAGAAGAGCCTGGGGGACCGGGAGCGGCGCCTCACCGAGACGGAAGCCCGGCTGGCCAACGCGCTCGACGAGCACCGGCGCAAGCTCGAGTCCATCGCCGGCCTGACCGCGGAGGAGGCCCGGCGCCAGCTCATGGCCCAGGTGGAGGTCGAGATCCGACGCGAGGCCCAGCTCCTGGGCATGCGGCTCGAGGAGGAGGCGCGCGAGACCGCCCACGTCAAGGCCAAGGAGGTGCTCGCCACCACCATCCAGCGCCTCGCCCCCGAGTACACGGTGGAGACCGCGGTGTCCATCGTGGACCTCCCCTCCGACGACATGAAGGGGCGCATCATCGGACGCGAGGGCCGCAACATCCGGGCGCTGGAGCTCCACACCGGCGTGGACCTCATCGTGGACGATACCCCGGAAGCAGTCCTCATCTCCGCCTATGATCCCTACCGCCGCGAGATCGCGCGGCTGGCCCTCCAGAAGCTCGTCGCCGACGGCCGCATCCACCCGGCGCGCATCGAGGAAGTGGTGGAGAAGGTCAAGAAGGACATGGAGGAGCACCTCAAGGAGGAGGGCGAGAAGGCCTGCTTCGAGGTGGGCGTGCATGGTCTCCACCCCGAGCTGGTGAAGCTCGTCGGCCGGATGAAGTTCCGCACCTCCTACGGCCAGAATTGCCTCCAGCACTCCAAGGAAGTGGCGTGGCTGGCCGGGATGATGGCGGCCGAGATCGGCGCCGACGTCAAGCTCGCCAAGCGCATGGGGCTGCTCCACGACATCGGCAAGGCGCTGACCCACGAGCAGGAGGGGAGCCATCCCGAGCTGTCGCTCATGGTGCTGACCAAGTACAACGAGTCGCCCCAGGTCATCAACGCGGCCCTGTGCGGCCACGAGAACGTGGAGCCGGAGACCATCGAAGCGACCTTGACCGAGGCCGCCGACGGCATCTCCGCGGCGCGCCCGGGCGCCCGCCGTGACGTGCTGGAGAGCTACATCAAGCGCCTGGCCAAGCTGGAAGAGATCGCCATGTCCTACAAGGGCGTGGAGATGTGCTACGCGATCCAGGCGGGGCGCGAGCTGCGCATCATGACCAAGTCCGAGCAGATCTCCGACCTCGACGCGCATCAGCTCGCCAAGGACATCTCCAAGCGCATCGAGGCCGAGATGCAGTACCCCGGCCACATCAAGGTGGTGGTCATCCGCGAGACGCGCGCGGTGGAAGTGGCGAAGTAAGCGGTGACGAAGCCTCTGACCGTTCTCTGCGTGGGGGATGTCTTCGGCGATCCCGGTCGCCGCGCGGTGCACACCCTCCTGCCCAAGCTCCGCAAGCAGTACGAGGTGGATCTGGCGGTGGTGAACGTCGAGAACGCCGCCGCCGGCTACGGGGTGACGCCCGAGATCGCGCGCGCCTTCCTCTCCGACGGCGTGGACGTGATGACCTCCGGGAACCATACCTGGGACCGGAAGGAGATCATCGAGTACATCGTGAAGGAGAACCTCCTCCTCCGTCCCGCCAACTATCCGCTGGGGACACCCGGCGCGGGCTCGGTGGTGGTGAAGGCGGGGCCGCACAAGGTCGGAGTCCTGAACGTGATGGGCCGGGTATTCTTCCCCCAGCATCTGGACTGCCCCTTCCGCAAGGCCGACGAGGAAGTGGCGCGCCTGCGCCAGGACACGCCGATCATCGTGGTGGACGCCCACTGCGAGGCGACGTCGGAGTCGCAGGCGCTCGGGTGGTATCTCGACGGGCGGGTGAGCGCGGTGGTGGGCACCCATCGCCACGTGCAGACCGCGGACGAGCGCGTGCTCACGCAGGGGACGGCCTACATCACGGATCTCGGCATGACCGGGCCGGTGGATTCGGTGATCGGCGTGGACCCGGAGCTGGCCATCGGCCGGTTCCTCACCCAGATGCCCAATCGCTTCGTGCCCGCCAAGGGGCCCGTCGCGCTGCACGGCGTGGTCATCCGCATCGATCCGGAAACCGGCAAGGCCCTCGGGATCGAACGCCTCCGGGTCCCCGCTCCCGCCTAGCCCCCGCCGCCCTTGATTCTCGACGGCAAGGCGGTCGCGGCGAAGGTCCTGGCCGAGGTCAAGGCCGGCGCCGCGGCCTACCGGGATCGAACTGGTGCGCCCCCCACCCTCGCGGTCGTCCTCGTGGGCGAGGATCCCGCCTCCGCGCTCTACGTCCGCAGCAAGAAGAAGGACGCGGAAGAGGTGGGCATCGCCTCGCGCGACTTCCTCTACCCCGGCGGGTGCTCCCAGTCGGAGCTGCTCGCGACGATCAAGTCGATCAACGCGGATCGCGGCATCCACGGCGTCCTCGTCCAGCTCCCCCTGCCCAAGGGGCTCAACGAGGACGAGATCATCGCCGCCATCGCCCCCGAGAAGGATGCCGACGGCCTCCACCCGATGAGCCTCGGCCATCTGCTCGCGGGCAAGCCGACCATGGTCCCGTGCACGCCCGCCGGCTGTCTCGAGATCCTCGACCACTACGGCATCCCGCTCGAGGGCGCGGAAGCGGTGGTGGTGGGCCGCTCGCGACTGGTGGGCAAGCCGCTCGTCCAGCTCCTCGTGGCCCGCCACGCCACCGTGACCACCTGCCACACGCGCACGCGGGATCTCGCCGCGCACTGCCGGCGCGCCGACATCCTCTGCGTGGCCGCCGGCCGAGCCCGCATGATCACCGGCGACATGGTGAAGGACGGGGTGGTGGTCATCGACGTGGGGACTAATCGGTTGGAGACGGGGAAGTTGGCGGGCGACGTGGACTTTGCCTCCGTGAGCCCCAAGGCGCGCGCCATCACGCCCGTGCCGGGCGGGGTCGGCCCCATGACGCGTGCCATGCTCATGCGCAACACCCTCCGCGCCGCCCAGCGGCAGGCCGGCCTCGTATGAGCGAGCGGCCGGTGTGGTCGGTCTCCGAGCTGACGGCACGGATCAAGTCGCAGCTCGAGGTGGGATTTCCCACCGTCTGGGTGGAGGGGGAGATCAGCAATCTCCGCACGCCCGGCTCGGGGCATGCCTATTTCACCCTGAAGGACGAGATGGCTCAGCTCCGCGCGGTGCTGTTCCGGGGCCGGGGCCGGCGGGTGCGCTTCGATCTGGAGGACGGCATGCAGGTGCTCGCCTTCGGCGGCCTCGACGTCTACGCCGCGCGAGGGGAGTACCAGTTGGTGGTGGAGCTGCTCGAGCCCAAGGGGCTGGGGGCGCTACAGGCCGCGTTCGAGCAGCTCAAGCGCCGGCTCGAGGCGGACGGCCTCTTCGATGGGGCCCGCAAGCGCCCGCTGCCCGCCTACCCGCGCACCATCGCCATCGTGACCTCTCCCACCGGCGCCGCCATCCGCGACATGCTCAACATCATCGGCCGGCGCTTCGGCGATCTGCGGGTGCTCATCCTCCCCGTGCGGGTGCAGGGAGACGAGGCGCCGCTGGAGATCGTGGCGGCGCTCACCGCCATCGGCGGGATGCCCGAGGTGGACGTCGTCATCGTGGGCCGCGGCGGCGGCTCCATCGAGGATCTGTGGGCCTTCAATGACGAGCGGGTGGCGCGCGCCATCTTCGCCTGCCCGTACCCGGTGATCTCCGCGGTGGGGCACGAGACGGACTTCACCATCGCCGACTTCGTGGCCGACCTCCGCGCGCCCACGCCGTCCGGCGCCGCCGAGCTGGTGGTGCGCGAGAAGCTCGAGGTGATCCGGGCGGTGACCGAGCTCTACGGGCGCCTGTGCCTCGGCATGGCCCGGCAGATGGACCAGCGGCGCGAGCGCGTCGGCGGGCTGGCGCGCCGCCGCGTGCTCACCGAGCCCGGCCGCGTGCTCCGAGAGTGGACGCGGCGGCTGGACGACGGGGCCGCGCGCCTGCATGCCGCCGTCCACCACCATCACCGGGCGCTGGGCCATCGCGCGGAGCTCGCCACAAACGCCTTGAGTTCCCAGCACCCGTTGGCTAGGATTTCCAACGGCACCGCGGTGCTCGCCCAGCTCCGCGGCCGGCTTGCCGCGTCTGCTTCCCATCGCGCCAAGGTCTCGCGGCATCGGTTCAGCGCCGCGGTGGGGCGTCTCCAGACGCTCTCACCGCTCGCGGTGCTGGGGCGCGGGTACAGCCTGACGCGTCTCCTGCCGTCGGGCACGGTGGTGCGGAGCGCGGCGCAGGTGCGCGTGGGCGACGCGATCGAGGTCCTGCTGGCGGAAGGCGCGCTGGGCGCGCGCGTGACGGACGTGAAGGAGCGAGATGACCGACATCAAGTTTGAGGACGCGCTGGCGCGGCTCGAGCAGATCGTGGACACGCTCGAAGCCGGCAACCTGCCCCTCGAGGAGTCGCTGAAGGCCTTCGAGGAAGGGGTGGGGCTCGCCCGCCGCTGCTCGAAGTACCTCGAGGAAGCGGAGAAGCGCATCGAGCTCCTCACCAAGGACGAGGGCGGGCTGCTCCGCGCGGAGCCCTTCACGTGGGACGAGGACAAACAGGGGTGAGCTTCGATTTCGAGGCCTACATGAAGGACCGGGCGCGCGCGGTGGACGCGGCGCTCGAGCGCGTCCTGCCCCCCGAGAGCCGCGCGCCCGCCACCCTTCACCGCGCCATGCGCTACAGCATCTTCGCGGGGGGGAAGCGGCTGCGCCCGGTGCTGGTGATCGCGGGGGCGGAGGCGGTGGGCGGCCGGATGGAGCCGGTGCTGCCGGCGGCCTGCGCGCTGGAGATGATCCACACCTATTCGCTCATCCACGACGACCTGCCCGCGATGGACAACGACGACTATCGCCGCGGCCGCCCCACCAGCCACAAGGTGTTCGGCGAGGCCATGGCCATCCTGGCCGGTGACGGCCTGCTCACGCACGCCTTCCGCCTGCTCGCCGACTGCTGGCAGCCGGGCATGGACGGCGCCGTCCTCCGCGACGTGGTGGTGGATCTGGCCGACGCCGCGGGCACCGATGGCATGGTGGCGGGGCAGGTGGCCGATCTGGAGGCGGAGGGGCAACGGGTCGGCGCCGACATGCTGGACTACATCCACCTGCACAAGACGGCGGCGCTGATCCGCGCGTCCATCACGGTGGGGGCCCGGCTGTCCGGCGCCGGCGGCGAGGCCCTCCGCGCGCTGGCGGTGGCGGGTCAGGCGCTGGGGCTCGCCTTTCAGATCGTGGACGACATGCTCGACGTCACCGCCACCAGCGCCCAGCTCGGCAAGACCGCCGGCAAGGATCAGGCGCAGCAGAAGGCCACCTATCCGGCCGTCCACGGGCTACCCGCCTCACGAGCCCGCGCCGAGGCGCTCACCGGCGAGGCGCTCGACGCGCTGGCGCCGCTGGGCCTGCCCGCCGAACCCCTCCGTGCGCTCGCGCGCTTCATCCTCGAGAGAAAGGCCTAGGCTCTGTCCGAGATCCGGTCGGTCCACGCGCGCGAGATCCTGGATTCCCGCGGCAACCCCACCGTCGAGGTCGACGTGTGGCTCGAGTCGGGCGCCTTCGGCCGCGCCATGGTGCCCTCGGGCGCCTCCACCGGCAAGCGCGAGGCGGTGGAGCTGCGCGACGGCGACTCCTCGCGCTATCTGGGCAAGGGCGTCCGGCGCGCGGTGCAGAACGTGATCGAGACCATCGCCCCCGAGGTCGAGGGGATGGAGGCGGGCGAGCAGGCCGCGGTGGACCGGGCCTTGCTCGATCTGGACGGGACGCCGAACAAGTCCGGGCTGGGCGCCAACGCCATCCTGGGCGTCTCCCTCGCGGTGGCCCGCGCGGCGGCGGACGACTCGGGGCTGCCGCTGTACCAGTACCTCGGCGGGCCCGGCGCGCGCATCCTGCCGGTGCCGTTCATGAACGTGCTCAACGGCGGCGCCCATGCCGACAACGGGCTCGACATCCAGGAGTTCATGCTGGTGCCGACGGGAGCGGGGTCGTTCGCGGAAGCGCTCCGGACCGGGGCGGAGATCTTCCACACCCTGCGCAAGCTGCTCAAGGACCAGGGCCTCTCCACCGGGGTGGGCGACGAGGGCGGCTTCGCCCCGAGCCTGCCCGGCAACGTGGAAGCGCTCGACTTCGTCCTGCGCGCGATCGAGCGCGCCGGTTACCGCCCCGGGGAGGACGTGTTTCTCGCGCTGGACAGCGCGGCGAGCGAGTTCGGCGAGCACGGCCGCTATCGCCTCCGCGCCGACCACACCCAGAAGTCCAGCGAGGAGATGATCGCCTTTTACGAAGACCTCTGCGCCCGGTATCCCATCTGCTCCATCGAGGACGGCCTCGGCGAGGACGACTGGGAGGGCTGGCGGCAGCTCACACGCCGCCTCGGGGCAAAGGTGCAGCTCGTGGGCGACGACCTGTTCGTGACCAACCCGGCCATTCTCCAGAAGGGCATCGCGGAGGGGCTCGCCAACGCTATCCTCGTCAAGGTGAACCAGATCGGCACCCTCACCGAGACGCTGGAGGCCATCGAGGTGGCCAAGCGCGCGGGTTACGGCACCGTCATCTCCCACCGGTCGGGCGAGACGGAGGATACCTTCGTGGCCGACCTCGCCGTCGCCGTCAACGGCGGGCAGATCAAGACCGGCTCGCTGGCCCGCGGCGAGCGCACCGCGAAGTACAACCAGCTCCTGCGCATCGAGGAGGAGCTGGGGGTGGCCGCGGTGTGGCCGGGGCGCGCCGCGCTCCGCGGCGGCCGCCGGTGAGCCCGCGCGCGCTGCGCGGGGGGATGGCCGCGGTCGCCGTGCTTCTTCTGCTCTACGGCGGCGGCAGCCTGGCCCGGGTGTGGCAGATGAAGCGCGAGGTGGAGAGCCTCGAGCGCGACCTCGCGAGCCTGCGCGCCGAGACCCAGCGCCTGTCCCGAACCATCGACGGCCTGCGCAACAATCCCGACGAGATCGAGCGGCTGGCCCGTGAGGCCCTCGGTCTCGTGAAGCCCGGCGAGAGGATCCTGAAGCTCCCGCCCAGCACCCCCGGAGGCTGACCCCGCGCCATGGAGTATCTCGTCCCTGCCTTCTTCCTGATCGCGCTGGCCATCAATGCCCGCGCCGTCTTCAAGCTGTCCCTGGACTGGAAGGGCATGCGGACCACCGTCCGCTTCGTCCGCGAGGCGTATGCCCGCCTCGCTTCCCTCCCCACCGAGGAGGTCCTGGAGCGGAACCCCGCCACGCCGGTCTTCCTGCACCTGGTGCCCGCCTACCAGGAGCCGGACATCGCGGGCACCGTCACCGCGCTCGTCTCCTCGCGCTACCCGCACGGGCATCTCCACGTGGTGGTGGTCACCAAGGAGGAGGAGGAGCGCGCCCCGCATCCCCTCATGGGGAGCAGCACGGGGGAGCTGGTGCGCCGGCTGCGCGAGACCCTGCCGCCCTATCAGCAGAAGCGGCTCACGCACGTGACCATGCCGGTGCCCGGGCGCAAGGCGCAACAGCTCAACTGGGCGCTACGCCCGGAATTCCTGCGCGAAGTCCTCGGCGACACCTATGACCCCGCCGGCGTGTTCGTGGGGGTGAGCGACGCCGACTCGGTGCCGGATCCCGACACCTACCGCTGGATCGCCGGGCGGGAGCTCGCGGGGCAGGGGGCGCTCGCCTACCAGGGCATCCCGCTCTCCCTCGCCAACCATGCCCGGCTCGACATCCGCGGCCGGATCTGCGCCATCCAGCAGTCCTCCATCTTCATCCGTGTCTCCATCGCCCGGCTCATCAACGAGGTGAAGCGCGTGCGGCTCTTCGCCGTCTTCGCCGCGCGGTGGCCCCGGCTCGGGGCGGCGCTGCGGCCCGCCTTCGAGCTCTTCTTCCGGCGCGCGCAGATCTGCCTCGGCCACAATCAGTTCGTCCGCCTGGACACACTCCAGGCGCTGGGGGGCTTTCCCACCTCGGGCGCCACCGAGGATTCCACCCTCGGCTATGCGCTGGGCGCGCGCGGCATCCTCATCGAGGCCATGCCCATGGTGGAGCTGACCGATCTGCCGGAGACCTCCGAGAAGGTGATCCGCCAGAACGCGCGCTGGTATCTGGGGGTGCTGGACGATATCGCCTTCCTGCGCGAGCGCTGGCGCGAGCGGAAGAGCGCCTTCAACTTCGCCCAGCTCACGCGTCACCTCGGCAACAAGGTCATCGAGTGGCCCCTCGCGGCGCTGGTGTATCCCTTCACCGGCTGGCTGGGCTGGTACCTCGCCTATCAGTACCGCGCCGAGCATCCCGTGTTCTTCTACTTCGGTATCGGCGCGCCCACCGTATCCCTGGCCCTCACGGTGTGGGTGGGCGGCATCGTCACGCAGAATTCCATCGAGGCGCTGCGCCCGTATCTGCCGCACGCGGTGGATCTTCAGCGCAAGAGCTGGAAGGAGAAGTTCCTCGGCACCTTCCGCTGCCAGACCTACTGGCTGCTCGCCACGCGCGCGGCCTGGCGCGTGCTCTGGAGCCTATGGCGCACGGGAGTCTACGAGGCGGCGAAGACCGATCGGGTGATCGCGCGCCGGACGACCGGCCACCTAAAGCGCTCCGTGTAGTTTTTACCGGCCCCGCGGGGGCCGGTAGGCATTAAGGGTCCTCGCGCCCCCTAGATTCTCCTCCTGTAAGTAGCCGTTCCGAGGCGGTTCTCCGGTTCGACCTTGGGCATGGCCCATGCACCTCTCCGGGAGAGAGGAGGGATGACCATGCGCATCCGAGTGCTACTCAGTCTCGTCGGGATCGGGAGCGCGCTCGTCATGACCCCGGGCGTCATGGCCCAGCCGCTGGAGACCACGACGCCGCCCGCGAAGCGCGAGCCGCCGCCGCCCGCCATCCCGGACCGCGATCTCCGTCCCACGCCGCCACCCGTGCCCCATACCCCGGGCTTCCTGAATCCGCTCACCCGGAATACCAGGAACGGCCGCGTCGGCATCGCAGGCTGGACAGCGCCCAATCCGCCGGTGGGGGCTCGCGGCGCCGCCGATCCCGAGAGCTCGGGCGTGTTCGGCTTCGGGCTCGCCGCGGAGTGGGGGCGCTCCATCCCGCCGCGCGACGTGACCCCGCCCGACGCCGGCTCGCGAGCCGGGAGCCCGCAGGCGAGCCGCCCACCGGATCGCGTCGCGCACGAGCGCGACGGCGGGGGCATGGACGGCGGAGGGGTTGACGACAGGACCAGCGTCCGGTAGAGTGTGATTCGTCACCGCGGGGTGGAGCAGCCCGGTAGCTCGTTGGGCTCATAACCCAAAGGTCGCTGGTTCAAATCCAGCCCCCGCAACCAACAAACACAAGGGGTTCGGCGCTCTCGCCGAGCCCCTTTTGTGTCTCAGTTGGCCGACTTGTCCCGAAACTTGTCCCTTCGCGGGGCGACCATGGCGCTGAGCGCCGGGTTCACGGCGCCGATCGTTGATGGCGGCCCTTGGCATGGAAGACGGAACGGACGATGCGGAGGTATGCGGCAGTGACGGATCAGACTCTCCGGGCGGCGGCGGAGCGTCAGGCACGCGCGCCCGAGCCGCCGACCCTCGGCCAAAGTCGAGACGCGAAACTCGCGGAGGACGTGCGCCCGGTCGGCGTTGGCGGCGGCGAAGAGTGTGTGGGGATCGGCCTCGGAGAGGGCCTCGCCCGAGTCGAAGCCGTGCATGAGGGCGAACGCGCCAAGCCGGAGGGTGAACCCATCGTCCAGGGCCCGCACCCGTCCGGCCCAGTCGTCGAAGCAGCGAGTTACTTCAGGCTGGTGAAGCATCCAATCGACGACGTCTCCATGCAGCCCCGAGCGGTCAGTGTCGAAGAAGAGGTCGGCGGGCTGGGGTGTCGCCTCGTCCTCCATCACCGTTTCCCCCCGCGCGTCGCGCCCGGCGCGATCTGCCCCGAACCCGTCCGATTCCCCTTGGTGTCGTAGAGGTCGATCCGCCCGCCCTTGTCGATGGTCCCGTAGCCCGTCCGGTTGCTGGACTTGTCGTAGAAATCCACGCGCTCGCCCTTTTTGTCGATGATGGCGGAGCCCGTCCTGTTGCTGGATTTGTCGAAGAGGTCAACGCGGGTCTCGGCGGGGCGCTCGTCGGCGAGGGCGGGGGCGGCGAGCGCAACGAGACCGAGCATCAGGCTCCCGGCGAGCGCGAGTCCCTGCCGTCCGTCAGTCATCTTGTGCCCTCCTGAGAGCATTATAGTCCCCGGCCAGCGTGGCCCGGCAGACGCGCCGGGCGTGATCAGATGGTCTCAAGGATCCTGCGCCCGAGCTTGCGATCTCTACCGGACGATGGAACCCTTGACACAGGGTATATGTTCGTCGTGCTGAGGCGACCTTTGGAGGCCCGCGGTTTGGCTCACAGCTTTGGCTCACAGCTTAGATGGTATTGGGGGGCCCGACTCATTCGGGGCGGTAGCGGAGCGGCAGCATGCGCATGATGGCTATCTTGCTCTCCACGCTCTTCTTGCTCGCTGTCACGCATGCCGGCCCCCCCGCCGCACAGGACCGGCATTCGGCGCAGCGCGCGCGCATGGTGGCAGAAATCGCCGCAATGGCGCGCGAGACCGGCAGCGCTACCGGACGGCCGAGTTTCAGCCAGGCGGTGATGACAGTAATGGGAAGAGTCCCGCGCCATCGGTTCGTGCCTCCGCTCCAGCAGACTTTCGCTTACGAGAACCGAGCGCTCCCCATCGCTGAAGGGCAGACGATCTCGCAACCTTTCCTTGTCGCGCTGATGACGGACCTGCTTGATCCGAAGCCAAGCGACACCGTGCTGGAAGTCGGCACCGGCTCGGGCTATCAGGCCGCGGTCCTCGCGGAACTTGTGGCGAAGGTCTACACCATCGAGATCGTCGAGCCGCTCGGCAGGCGAGCGATGCAGCTCCTCGATGAGCTCGGCTATCGTAATGTCGAGGTGCGCATCGGCGACGGCTACAATGGCTGGCCCGAAGCGGCGCCTTTCGATTCAATCGTTGTCACAGCGGCTCCGGCGGAGATCCCGACCCCACTGATCGACCAGCTCAAGCGCGGCGGGCGAATGGTGATCCCGGGCGGAGCCTCTGACATGCAGTATCTTCTGCTCGTGGAAAAACGGCCGGATGGCACTACCACAACGAGGCGTACGCTCCCGGTGAGGTTCGTGCCCTTCACGAGAGATCGTGCGAAATAGGGCCTTAAAGCCGATGACCTGCCCCCGGAGTTCGGTCACTCCCGTTGAGAGTCCGGCTGGCCCGACCCAGTCTAGAGTGCACCGCCAGATGTACCCACGGTGGTGAAGTGTAGCGGCTAGCTTCGAACCGTACGGGGATAGCCAGCTGAGTTGCATCTGGCAGGGGTTGGGCATCTCCCGTCCTCTGCCTGCGGGACGCGGATCCCATCGGTGGGCGGTTCGACCCGGCGCCGACCACTGCTTCCAAGGGCGTGGGCATCTCGCCGGTGGTCCTGCTACTAACGAGAATGCCCACCACGCCTTGCTCGTTCCTCGCCATGCGAGTCTAATTGTGGAAGGAACTGCCGAGCGGCGTCAAGCGCCATGTGAGCCAGCCGAGATGGGTGACGGGGTCCCCTGGCGGGTACGGATCGAGGGCGCGGTTGAAGTGGCCCATCAGCTCCTGTGTGTTCGGTGTGAACCACACCAGCGCCAGCAGAATCACGAGCATGGTCCCGAGGACCGCGAGGGGCTCGGGGTTCCAGCCAAGATCGATGGCAATGGGGGCCAGGGCCGCACGCTGCGCGATATCCACATAGTAGGGCGGCGGATCGAGACCGACTCCGTTGAGGCCGCTCATCCCTCTCAGCATGCTGAGGGCCGCGGCGAAGCTCGTCGCGCGGAAGAAGACCCAGCCCACGACGACGGCGAGGAAGGTGACCAGCCAGGCCACGGCGCCCGAGGAGGGTCGAGCGCCCCAGGTCGTGGCCGAGGGCGCGCCGCAGCTCGCGCCAGCCATGGTTCACCACAGGTAGACGCCGTGCAGCGCCCCCCAGACAACGAAGGTCCAGCCGGCGCCGTGCCAGAGGCCGCCGAGCAGCATGGTGGCCATCAGGTTGACGTACCGGCGCGCCCGCCCTTGCGATTGCCGCCCAGCGGCATGTACAGATAGTCGCGCAGGAAGCGCGACAGCGTCATGTGCCAGCGGCGCCAGAACTCGATGATGTTGTGCGCCTTGTAGGGCGAGTCGAAGTTCAGCGGCAGGCGATGCCGAACATGCGGGACGAGGCCGAGCGCCATGTCCGAGTAGCCGGAGAAATCGAAGTAGATCTGGAGCGTGTAGGCCAGCGCGCCGACCCAGGCCTACGAGCAGCATCGGCGCGCCGCTGTGCGGCGGCCTCGAACAGCGGTCGTGCGAACGTGGCCAAGCGTGTCGGCGATCACCGCCTTCTTGAACAGGCCGAAGACGAAGATCGTGAGGCCGGCCGCGAATTGTCCGCGTTCGAGCCGGTACGTCGCCGGGTCGCTCGAACTGCGGCATCATCTCGCGGTGATGCAGGATCGGGCCCGCGATCAGGTGCGGGAAGAAGGTGACGAAGAGCCCGTAGTGGACGAAGCTGTACTCGCGCGCCTCGCCGCGATAGCTCGACCAGGAAGGCGATCTGCGTGAAGGTGAAGAACGAGATGCCCGAGGGGCAGGAGAGATCGACGCGGGCGCCCATTCCTTGCCCAGCAGGAGCCCCAGGTTCTCGAGCAGGAAGTTCCAGTACTTGTAGTAGCCGAGCAGGAGCAGGTTGCCGGCGATGGCGAGGATCAGCAGGAACGTCGCGGCTGTGCCCGCGCCGGGCCGGCCGCGTGCGCGATAACCGGCCGCCGTAGTTGAACAGATGGAAAGAGCAGCAGGGGCACGTAGACCGGATTCCACCAGCCGTAGAAGAAGAGCGAGGCCATCGTCAGCCAGGGGGCGGCGAGACGAGGTGGAATCGGCCGAGCGAGAAGAAGCCGGGGAACGCGATCGGCAGGAACAGGAAGACGAACACGAACGAATTGAAGAGCATATTCAGCCTTGTATGACGGGATCCTACTCAGGTGTTGCGTATGAGCGATCAGCCGACGTCGCGCTCGGAGAGCAGGTTGGTTTCATCGAGCAGTAAGGCGAGCTTGCGCCCCGCCGGGTCGGTGGCGTTGCCGGAGAAGCGGAGGGACAGTGTCCTCTCGCCTTCTTCCCGCCCGGAAGACGATCCGCTCGCGGTGATGCGCAGTCAGGGGGACTCGCCATGGTTGTCGCGCCGGCGGTGACACGCGGGACTTTGTTGACCGGAGCCGTGCCGACAGGAGGATAGGTAGCATGAACGCCTCCGGCGGCGGTGGCCCCGTCTGTGGGCGCCGTCCCCGTGACATAAGGTGCCAGACCCGAACGCTGGCCGCCCCAGGAGCCGACGGCACAGCGCACATTAGCGGCCTGCTCGCGGGTCGAACGAGCCGACCCGAGTGAGCGGCATGCTATGCCAGACACACCGCCGCCGTCAACCGGCCACGGACCGGCCGGAGCCGCGGTGATGGCGCCTCGTGGGGCGTCCGCCGCGCCCCCGAGCAGATCGGATCAGGACTTAGTGGCATGCGGTTTTCGAGGTGGCGGTGCGCGTAAAGCTGCTGAGACATTTGGTGAAAACGTGGCCGTGACGAAACACGGGATTCAAATTCGAATCTCGAACTTGAACTCGAGGGACCTGTCGCCTGCAAGTGGTTGCTGGCCCCCGAAACTAAAAGAACACAAGGGGTTAGCGATTACGTCGCTAGCCCCTTCGTGTTTTCTGCTTCCATCTTGCTGTCCGGGAGGGGTTCATAACCCAAAGGTCGGTCCACCTGAGCCTAGGAAAATACAAGGTCTCGTTGCCACCGAGGACGGTGTCCGGGGTCACGATCAACCAGAGCCTGTCTCCAGAAGAAGCGTAGCGGCCCGGGCCGTCGCGGCCGGATCACAGTTCGTGCTGCTGGCGGTGCGGCGGGGGCGGCGGGCGCGGTGGTCGGTGGTGGTCGGGTGGACGGCCAGCTGGTTGCGCAAGGCGAGATCCTCGAGAGCGAGCTGGCGATGGCCGCCGCCCAAGAAGGGGAGTAGCCGAACGAGGGATTGCAGATAGTCGCGAAAGGCGTCAGGATGCCGGCAGGTCTTGAAAGCCTTGTAGTGCTCTTTCCGCCTCATTCGTCCAGAACGGCATTTCCAGGGTTCGGTCAGCCTCGCCGCCTTGACGAGATGCTCCGGGCCTGCTCGCTTATTCTCATACGGCCGTATCCCTCGCCGATGCCGAGATGGCAGTGGGCTCCCAGGGGAGCCATCCCGAGTTCTGATGCGAGCTCCATGCCTTTGGGTAATGTCCTTCGGCCGTCTCGGGATCCTGGCGTGCGAATGGATCTCCCCGAAAAGCCAGTGGGTCCATGCGACAGAGCCCGACTGGTTGTAATCCATGGCGGTCTGCAGTGCGAGATGAGCGACGCTGGTCGCCCGTTCGAGCTGGCCGGCGTGCAAATAAGCGTCGCTCAAGTGCACGACCCGCATGGTTTGATCGACCATTAGGTCCATGCCGCCGGCGGCGTCGACGGCCTCTTCAGGATCGCGATCGCGTCGGCTGCGCGCTTACTTAGCGTCTAGGCTCGACCGAGATAACCCGCGACTGTGACTCGCGCCATGTGAAGAACTCCCCTCTCGGACAACTGAAAGCGCGTTGCAGAGTCGAGATCGCCATGGCGAGATCGCCTTTGCGAAGATGCACGATTCCGAGTGCCATGTAGGCATAGATCCGGCTGACGAGGTCGTCGACTCGCTTCCGCGATGCAGACCCCTTCGTTCCCACGCATAGTGGCGGGTCCGAACTCGCCAAGCTCTGCAAGTGACCACGAAAGCCATGTGCGAGCCGATACGGATGGCAAATTGGCCATTCCCAGGAAATTCGTGCGATCGGCATCGGTCGCGTCGACGACCCAGTTCAGCAGCTCGATCGCCTGCGGTAATCGCCCCTCGCATGTCGCGCGCGGCCTGCGAACGAGTTTGCCAGTACCTCGGCCGGCGTCTCGCCAACCGGCTGCGCCGTAACCGAAGCCTGTTCGGCGGCGCCGATGGCGCGATCCTGTTGGCCGATCGACCAGAAGTAGAGGGCCTTGAATGTAAAGACGCGCGCCAGGCGAGCCTGGTCGTTCAGTGTGGTGGCGATCGCTTCCGCTTCGTGCAGCAACTCGAAACTGCGCTGAAACTCGCCAAGCGGGACAGCGAAGTCCGCAAACTGAAACGCAGATCGATCGCCTGCTGCATGACCGCGCCGCTTTGTGGCAGACGGTCGATCGCCGCCAGCGCCTCCGTAAACCTCGCGACGGCTTCGCGATGGGCGGACTTCGCCGCCGCCTTCGCGCCGGCCTGATAACAATATGAAACGGCTTTGTCCCACATCTCGCCGCGCAGGGCGTGATGCGACAGGCGTTCGATATGCTCCGAGGCGGTCCCAGTAGAGTTCTCGGTGGCCTCCAGGATTCGCGCATGCAAGGCCCGCCGGCGTTCGTGCAGCAGGCTTCCATACGCGACCTCGTGGGTCAACGCATGCTTGAACGTGTACTCCGGCTCGGGGAAAAGCGCCGTCTGGTACAGGAACTCGGCGGATTGAAGATGAGTCAGTCCCTGCCGCAGTGCCTCGTCAGTCAGGCCGGCGATCGCGTGCAGCAGCTGAAACGGAACGCTCGTGCCAATGACCGTTGCGGCCTGAAGCAACTGCTTGTGCGCGGGCGAAAGGCGATCGATACGCGCGGCGATGACCGGCTGTACGGTCGAGGGCACCTGAATGGAGGTGAGCGGCCCGGTGAGGCGATAGGCGCCGGGCACGCCGACGAGCGCTCCCAATTCCGCGAACGCACTGACGCTCTCTTCGAGAAGAACGGGTTACCCCCGGTCCGCTCCGCCAGCAGTTGCTTCAGCGGCTGAAGCGCCGCGTCATCTCCCAGAAGGGCATCGAGAAGGTGTCGGCGCTGTCGGGCTCGAGTGGATCGATCCGTAGCCGGGTATAGTACGGCCTGGAGTCCCAGCTCATGCATACTCGGGGCGATAGGTCACGAGCAGCAGCATGCGGGCCGGCGGGAGGTCTCGACGAAGCCCTTGAGGACCGCTTGAGTTTCGAATCGATACGTGAAGGTCCTCGAACACGACCAGTAGCGGCTGAACCTCGCTTTCCCGCAGGAGCAGCCGTTTCACGGCGTCAAGAGTTCTCTCCCGGCGTTATTGCGGGTCGAGCTTCTCCCACTCCGTATCGCTGAACGGCGTGTCAAGCAACGCAAGGAGCGCCGCGACGGAAGAATTCAGCGATTCGTCCAGGGCGAAGAGCTTGTCGTGACCTTCTCCCGAATGGCGCGATGATCGTCGCGTTCCTGGATCTCGAAGTAGGTCTTGAGCAGGTCGATCACGGGAAGGTACGCGGTCGCTTTCCCGTAGGAATGGATCCGCTTTCGAGATGAGCCAGGATTCGCGCGACAGGGAACGCGCAAATTCGTAAAACACGCGCGATTTTCCGACGCCGGGCTCGCCGACTAGGGCGACGATCTGGCCATGGCCTGCCGCGGCCTGCTGCCACGCCATGCGCAGCTGGTCGAGCTCGGCATTGCGTCCCACGAATCGGGTCAGGCCCCGGCTCGCCGCAGCTTGCAGCCGCGTGCGCGCCGCCTGTGCGCCGATGAGCTCGTAGGCTTCGACGGCCTCGCTCAGGCCCTTTACGTGGATTTGCCGAGCGCTTGACCTGGACATACCCCTCGACCAGGCGCAGCGTAGAGCTGCTGATGAGAGTCGATCCCGGCATCGCCGTCTGTTCCATCCGCGCCGCGAGATGGGTGCTCTGCCCCACAACCGTATAGTCCATCCGCAGGTCGTTGCCGATCGTGCAGACCACGACTTCGCCAGAATCCAATCCCACCCTGATCTGGATCGGCACGCCGTGTGTGCGTGAATCTCTGCGCGTAGCGCTTCACCGCCTCCTGCATCCTCAGCGCGGCGTAGCACGCGCGAATGCCGTGGTCCTCGTGGGCGAGGGGAGCTCCGAAAAGCGCCATGATGCCGTCGCCCAACACCTGGTTGACCGTGCCCTCATAGCGATGGACGGATTCCATCATCCGCTCCAGGACAGGGTTGAGAATATTACGCGCTTCCTCCGGGTCCCGGTCGGCGATGAAGTTCCATCGACCCCTTGATATCGGCGAACAGCACGGTAATCTGCTTGCGCTCGCCCTCCAGGGCGGCTTTGGACGTGAAAATCGTCTCGGTGAGCCGCTGCCGGGTGTAGCGTTCCGATACGGGCCGCGTGCCGGGCAATTCCTGCGTCAACGGCCCACCGCAGACGTGGCAGGTGTCGTTGGCGGCAACATTGACCGTTCTGCAGGCCGGACAGCGGATCTCGAGGCGCGTGCCACATTCCCCGCAGAGTTTTCCGCCAGGTGGGTTTTCGTGCCGACAGTGCTGCGACCGCATGCTGCTCACTCTCTGATGAACTCCGTCGTCGTCGGGCGAGTCTCCCTCGTGTGCAGCGTGGCGTTGACGGCGTCCAACCAGCCGCGGAGCTCCTTCACCGACTTGCGGGAGGAAGGCACGTGAGTGATCAGGTCACTCTAACTCTCCCATGTGCTCAACTAGGATCGCCTGAACGAGACGTTTGCCCCGATCGGGCAACTCCCGTCCCGAGGAGCTCCCGCCCCAAGGGCCTGCTGTATGGGACGGCAGCTAGACTACTTGCCTTGAACGAACACGTCAATCCGATTGTCATGTCAGCGGTAGGCGCGGCGGTGACCGATGTCAGCCCGCCGCGGTCCGGGCGAGCTCCCTTCGCAGCATCGCTCTCACCGAGTCGGACTGCGCGCGCAGACTGCGGACCGCCCGGCGCAAGGACGGCGACGCCGCGGTGATCAACTCGCTCCAGGTGTCCTCCAGTACGGCCGAGAGCTTCTCGAGGTCCACGCGGGTGGTGCGGACGAGACAGGACATCACCTCTCCGAGGTGACCGTAGAGCATGGCGTGCGTCAAGCGCAGGCCGCCGCTCTCGTATGACGGCATGTGCCGCCAGGTCTCCGGCGCCAGGCGTAGGTCGTGCGCCCTGGCAACGGGTCGAATCCGGGCGGGATCGAGGATCGTGGCGTCGAGGTCCCGCAGAACGATCCGCGAGGGCATCCCGTCCCGCAGGACGATGTAGACGTTCTGGAAGATGCGGCTCGAGCGCCATGCCCCAGCGGGTATAGAAGTCGACTGGCCCGCGCATGAGAACGCGACAATAGGCGCGGAAGAACTCGCACGCGAGGCCGGGGCGGCCAAGGTCCGGCAGCCCGCGCGCCCTGCGCGGCCCGACCCACAGATTCAACGCCGGGATCACGACGTCCCCGGCGCGCTGCGGGACGGGGTGAGCGGACGATCGCCGCGCAGACCGTGTGCCCATGCGAGGCGCACCGTGGGCCATCGAGGCCACGTCGTACTGGAAATCGAGGGAGTCCTCTCCGCTGGCCGCAAGCAACAGCCGGGCAAGGGCGGACACGGTTGGCGCGTTGGGCGGTCGAAGAGGATAGAGGAGTCGGACCTCGCTGGTCAGGGTCGCGTCGATCGGAAGCTTCACGTCGAACCCCGTCGCAACGATCCGACACGTGCGCTGCGACGCCAGGGGAACGGCCTCCTCAAGCTCGCGTCGAGGAGCACGATCTCTCGCTGCCGGAGCAACTGGGTCACGATGGGTGAGAGCTCGAGCTGCCACGGATGCACCGGGATCACGACGCTCGCGCCACGCGGCCAGGCCAGGTCGGCCCAGTTTCGGAAGCACGCGCGTTGATCATCGAAATCGATGGAGTCGAAGCGACCGTGCCGGACCGCGATCAAAGGTATATCGATCGTCTCCCGCGACAGGTTCGAGCATCGAACTACCTGCTTGAGGGAGGGCCCGATGCGCAGCCCGGGGAACGGATGGTAGTGGTGGCCGAGGTAGACAGGCTCGATCGCCTTCGCCCCCTTGGCGAGGCGTCGACCGAGCAAGCGGTTCAGCACGAGGTTGGCGAAGCTATTGTCGAAGTTGGCGACCAGCCGATCGAAGTGTCTGGCGAGCTCTGACCTTCGCAGTGACCGACGAAGCGCGCGCAGAAACGCCCGCGGCGTGCGAATGATGCAGCGCCTCCCGCTGTGGAGAGTCCACGGTGGGCCCATTAGCTCGAGCCGCCGAAAGGGAAGTGGCCCGCTCACGGGCGCCCGGAGCATCGGCGCCCGACCGACATCGAGTGACCATCGCCCGGCGACGTCTTTCCTGAGCGTCGACGACGGGATGTAGCCTTCCCGATGGATCGATTGGAGCAGCCGGGAGACCGCGAGCAGCAAGGCGTCGTGGTGGACTTGGGCGAAGGCGGCGCGGCTGATCCGCTGGGCACGGGCCCATCGCCTGACCTCGGCGAGGGTCAAGCCCGGAGCGGGGCGTGGCTTAGGTCGATTCGAAGACGTTGCGGCCAAGATCCTCGAGCGTGATCGCGTTGAAGTCGCTTAGTCGCTCCTGCATGAGCCGCGTCATCTCCGGGGCCTCGCTCGGTCCGCGCGAAATCCTCGATCAGGTTTGCCGTGTAGGCGATGTGACGAGTCTCGTCGGCTGCCAGGACATCGAGGATGCGAGTCAGCCGCTCCCGCCGCTCGGGGGCGCAGTGAGCCAGGAGCACGGGGCGCTGGAGCCGTTGGTGCATCAGTGTCCGAATCTCGGCGACGTTCATCTGAATGAGGTCGTCCACTGTGATCGGATGGGCGAACGGCGAGTCGGGGTGAGGATCGCGCCGGCTCTGACGATTGTAACCAGGCGAAAGCGTGGTGAGCTGGGCGTGGAACTCCTCGTTGACGGCGCCGGGAAACGCGAGGTCGAGCAGCGCAGTAGGCCCGTGAATGGCGAGACTCGTCGATCGCGTGCTGTCGGACCTGCGCCGCGACGCTCTCGTCTGGCGTCGACACTCCAAGGTCCCAGAGCTGTCCCGCGCCCTCGCCCTCTCGCTGAGCGTTCATCATAAGCGACGTGGCCATCCAGTACGGGTTGACGGCAACGGCCCGGTAGATGTCGCTGTAGCGCCTGGTCCCGAACACGGGCGCCGACTTCCGGCATGCGGTGGTCAAAGCCTGGCGGTAATGCGGCCGAGCCTCACCGTTGAGGCGACCCAGGGCTTCCACGGTGAGCCCGGCAACGATGTTCATGGGTCTGGCTCCCCCGCTGCCGGCGGCCCCGTACGCCGGGGTCGCGTCCGATCTAAGGCGCGCTGACCAAAGCTTTCGTCTTGAACGGCGCGTTCAGCGAGATGAACTTGATCTCGATGTCGTCGCAGTCGGTCTTGAGCTCAAGCTTTCCGTTCTTCGCGCTACCCACGATCTTGGCTACTTGGAAGGTCTTTTGCAGCTCGGCGACGGCATTTTTGACCTTCAGTTCCGAGTCTTACCGCCCACCTTCCTCCTCCGTGTGCCGGCCTTGCGTTTCCGGGTGGCCTTCCGCGCCTTTGCCATTGTCGTCTCCATGTCCCAGAAATCACTGCCCCGGTGCGACTACGGCAGCGTAAGGCACACTCAACATGCCGAAGTCAAGAAGTCAAGTGTTTGTTTGCCGACCTCGCCCCGAAGCTGCAGGACCGCGGACTATGGGCGCCAGACCGATCGTTGAGCCACCGACTTTGTCCTGGATGCGCTCGCTTCCGAGTGGACCCATTCGAGCTTCGGAATCGGATCCCATCTGCTGGCGAACCCCAGCAGGTATCGTTCGCTTTTACCCTTCGCCAAGTTCAAGTCTGTAACTTGGAGCAGCGCGCCTCGTCTGGCGGACTCCTCCGCCCATGTCATATAGAACAGCCGCCGGTGCAGCGCACCTTGGGCCAGCTGCGATGCGGAAACCGCTTCCGGACCGGACTTGGCATCTGATAGGCGACCCCCGTATTAAAAACCAATGGCACCTGATTCCTTGGAACCAGGGAAAGCCCCTGCTTCAGAGTTCTACTGGCATCACCTTTGATAATCCGAATTGGCGTGCGTCGCCGGATTGACAGCGCTTCGTCAAACAAGTCTTCGGTTCGCGGGTAGTGAAATGCACGCATCCACGCCACACTGTCTTCCTCAAGCGAGACGGGGTGAAGCTCTAAACCAATTCGTTGCCCGATGACCGGCGCTGGATTTATCTGTGGGAACGCGCGTCGCGACCCCGGACGCCCTCGCGATGCAAGATCGTCCACCTCGGCAAACAGACGACATCGGGATTCGACGTCGCCCCCTTTTCCCCCAGACCGGAGTACTCGTAGCAATAGAGGTCCAGGCAGAGGTTGAGACCAAGACTCGGTCCGACTTCCACAAGAGCGATCGGTTTCGAGACGCGCTGTGCCGCAAACAGGAGTCCGGGATACAGCCCCACGCATCGACGGAAGTCATTGACCTGAGCCGGACGCTGGAGCAGCGCCGTAAGCTCATCTTCGTGTTCGAGCAGCGAACGACGCAGACTGATAAACGAGCGCCACTCCGAATCCGACGGAATCTGGAAGCGGTGCCTGCGGCTGAGGTAAGCCATAGCAGCGAAGAGAATGCGGCTTGTCTGCTCCTGAGCGATAGTGGCGGCGGAAGTGCGGGCTACGATAGGCATCAGAACGGCGTCGTCTGCGATGCGTTGCCGAAGCGTCTCCCAAGGTTCTCCCAATGGCCAAAACTTCAACAATGACTCGCGGGCCAGGCGTATTGAATTCACCTGCACGCCCGGACGAATGTTAATCCTAGCAGCACCGTTCGCTCGGAAAGGCTGTCCGTATCGCTTTCATACAGTGAGCCACCGGTAGCGGGAAGGTGAAGTCGGGCGGGCCAGCGGGGCACGGAACATGGTAGCCACTTTCGGATTCGCGTTAGCTTTCTGGCAACCCAGCCTTGCGTGCTCCCTCGACGAGGATAGGCAACATCAACGCCCTCCGGCGGCGGGCGCCCCGCGCGTGGCCCCCGTCACCGTGACATAACCGCCCAGACTCGGACGCCGGCCGCCCCAGGAGCCGATGGCACAGCGCACATTAGCGGCCTCCTCGCCGATCGGCGAGCCGACCCGGGTGAGCGGCATGCTAGGCCAGACACACCGCCGCCGTCAATCGGCCGGGACCGGCCGGATCAGCACGGATGTCACCTCGCGGCGCCGGCACGCGGCGTCCGCCGCGCCCCCGAGCCGATCCGATCAGGACGCGGCGGCGCCGGACTCGGGTGGGGCGGGGCCGGGACTCTGCCCTGAGGGGCCGATCCCCAGGTGCGCGAGGATCTTCCGGATGACGGCGGGATCGTGCAGCGTGGCGATCAGGCGCAGCCGGCCCCCACAATGGGGACACGCCAGAACATCAATGGCGAACGCCCGGTGCATCAGCGCCGCCCAGCTCCAGGCGCGCGGACTGCGGTCTTCACCCCCGTGTCCTCCGGACCTGCGGCCCGCGGCGCCGTCAAGGCCGTGGGCTCGGGCACCACGCGTCCGTACGCGACCACGCGCGCGCGCCAGCGGGCACGCGCGGCCAACAGGCCATGGCAGATCAGCAGGTTCGTTTCCGGCCGCGGCGTCATCGCCGCCAGACCGCTCCAGCAACTCCAGCGGCTCGAACACCAGCTCGCGCGTGCCGTCGTGCCACGCCGTCTTCAGCTCCAGCGCGATGCGGCCGTCGCTCCGCAGCCGCAGGCGCTCCTGCGCGAAGGGCGGACGCAAGATATATCTGCACAGCCGCTCCAGCCCCGCCCGATCGTTCGCCGACACCCACACGTTGGCGTGCAGATCGAAGCCCTCCAGGTGCGCCTGCCGCGGCCCGCGCGACGTCACGGTCGCCGTGTCGCGCGCGTCGCCGAGCCGCCGCACCCGCGCCCCCGCGCGGGGGCCCAGCGCCACCCGCCCCTGCACCGAGGCGCCCGACGATCCCCGCCAGCACGGGGGACTCGTCCGCGAGCCGATCCGCCGGCCCCGTCGCGTCGTCGGCCGGGCTCCAGGCCGCGGCGCACCAGCAGCCGTTGCACCCGGTGGCGGATCGTCGCCAGCGCCGCCGCGACCTCGGCGTCGCTCGGCCCCGGCGCCGGATGAAACACCAGCGCGCCCCCGGGCGCTTCGGTGAACACCCCGTCCAGCACGAGGGTGTGAAAATGCACGTTCGCGTTCAACGCCGCCGCCCGCGCGCTGCATCGCCGTGACCATGCCGGTCTGCCCACCGGCGATGCCGCGCGCGCGCGCGCCGCGCCGGTACACGTCGAGCAGCACGCGCGTGTACACCCGCAGCACCGCGCGGCTCAGCCCGTGATTCCACGCCATCTGGTAGCGCAGCCGATACGGCACCGTCAGCACCCACTGCCGCACCGGCACCCACGGCAGCACCGCGTCCACCAGATGCGCCGCGCGCTCCGTCATCCGCCGGCCCCCGCAGCTCGGACACCACCCCCGCCCTTTGCACGAAAACGGCACCAGGTGCTCGCGCGCGCAGCCCTCGCACCGAAACCGCGCCACGCCGGCCTCGAACACGCCGCACGGCAGGAACTCCCGGAACTCGCGCTCGACGAACTGCGGCAGGCCCGCGCCGTCGCCGGCCTCCGCCACCGCGCCCAGGAAGGCCTCCAGATGCTCGGCGATGACCTGATGGAGCACGGTGTGCTCGGCGTCTCGCGGGGCCGGTAGACCGCTCGCGGGAAGGCCATGGCCCCCAGGTGCGGTCAGGGCGCCGACCGGGACAATGCTGAGAGATTGATACACCGAATAGGGGGGGGATGGCGGCGGCCGAACCGCTGCCGGCGGTGCGTTTACGGTCCGGAACGGTGGGGAGGGCAACCTCGCGCGCGGCGACACGTGGTGTGACCCGGGGAGGGCGGTGGTCTGGGTGTCCATGGTCTGGCTGGAGCTGGATGGTCCTCCTCGCCTCCAGAGCACATCGAGACTTCTGGGGGAGCCGAGGGAGTGCGCAGGGAACGTCACGGACGGATTTAGATCGGGATCTCGAGAGCAGAAGCTCAGCGACCTGTTCGCCGGCAAGTGGTTGCGGGCCCCCGCAACCAACAAACACAAGGGGTTCGGCGCTCTCGCCGAGCCCCTTTCGTGTCTCAGTTAGCCGACTTGTCCCGAAACTTGTCCCTCGCCGAAGCCTCTCTCGGCCCTACAACACCCACGGGGGCGACCATAGCGTCGGGTTCACGGCGCCGATCGTGATGGCGGATGGAAGACGGAACGGATGATGCGGAGGTTTGCGGCAGTGATTGGCAACGGCTGCGACTTCGGAGACTCCGACTGTTACAGGTTTTGACCAGCAACGGGCGAGGATTGTAGGGCGGCTTGCGTGATGGACAATACCTTCGCCTTCGCCTAGAGTTGCCTCAATGCGAAAGCTGGCGTTAGCCGGGGCCTTCGCTTGCCTTATCCATACGGCCTCCTCGGCGTTAGAGATTCAACCCTTTCCGCCAGCCCTCGCTGATCCCCACTTCCTGACGAGTCACAGCAGCAAGGTTTCACCGACAAAACAGTGCTGAAGGAAGCAAGACTCGACATTCTCGGCAGCACCTTCGAGGCCGAGTACCGCGTGTACAAGAACGATCCTTTTGTGGAGATTGTTCTTTCGAGCACTGGTAAAGACTACAAGAGCGAGTGATGGATCGCCGCGCGTTCCTGGCTGGTGCTGCCGCGCTGCTTGTTGCGCCGCTCGTCGGCGAGGCGCAGCAGGCGGGGAAGATGTGGCGGATCGGCTATCTAGACCAGGGATCGGCGGCCGGTGGCAGCCTTTATGTGGACGGACTCAGGCAAGGCTTGCGAGAGCTCGGTTGGGTTGAGGGCCAGAACATCGCCGTTGAAGTTCGGTTCGCCGAGGGGAGAACCGACCAGCTCCCCGCGCTCGCGGCCGAGCTCGTCCGCCTCAAGGTGGACCTCATCGTCACCTCGACCACGCCAGCGGCCCTAGCTGCCAAGCAAGCCACTACGACGATACCCATCGTCATTGGGTTTGCTGCCGATCCGGTTGGGAGTGGAATCGTCGCCAGCCTTGCGCGCCCCGGAGGAAACATCACTGGGTGGACGCACTCGGGTCTTGAGTTGAGGGCCAAATATTTGGAGTTGCTCAAGGAAGCCGTTCCCGAGGCCACTCGCTTCGGTGTCCTTTGGAACCCTGCTAACCAGGTACATCAACCGTCGTTGAAGGTCATCGAAGACGCCGCTCAGCGACTCAAGGTGGAGTTGCACCTAGCTGGCGTACAAGAACCCAAAGAGATCGAGCGCGCCGTCTCGGCGCTGGTGAAGAGGGGCGTACAGGCCCTCGTAGTGTTCCCAGATGGGATGTTTCAAGCTCAGACACCGCTCATCATCGCCGTTGCCGCCCGGAACCGGCTCCCTACGATGTACGGCCTCAGGGAGTATGCGGAGGTCGGAGGTCTGATGGTCTACGGGGCCAATGTGGCCGAGATGCACCGGCAGCTCGGCGCGTCCTTAGTGGACAAGATTCTTCGCGGTGCCAAGCCCGCAAACCTTCCCGTCGCGCAACCGATGAAGTTTGACCTGGTGATCAACCTCAAGACCGCGAAGGCCCTCGGCCTCAAGATCCCTCAGTCGCTCTTACTGCGGGCAGATCAGGTGATCGAGTGATGATGGAGCGGCGGGCGTTCGTTGCTGGTGCAGTCGCCCTCCTCGCCGCGCCGCTCGCCGCCGAGGCCCAGTCGGCGGAGAAGGTGTACCGGATCGGCTATCTCTCCATCGGCTCGGGCACGGGCGCCGTCTACACTCGTCCCCTGGAGGGGTTCCGGCAACGGCTGCGTGAGCTCGGGTGGGTCGAGGGCCGGAACATCGCCATCGAATTTCGCTATGCCGAGGGCCGTGCCGACCGGCTGCCGGGCCTCGCCGACGAGCTGGTCCGCCTCAAGGTCGACATCATCACGGCCGTGCCGACGCCCGCTGCCTTGGCCGCCAGGAATGCCACGAACACGATCCCCATCGTCGGAATGAGTCTTACCGAACCGGTCGCGGTCGGGCTCGTGGCGAGCCTCGCGCGCCCAGGCGGCAACGTCACGGGGGTCTCCTACACCTTCGGCACGGAGCTTTTCGGCAAGCAGCTCGAGCTGCTCCGGGACGTCGCTCCCAAGGTGCGCCGTGTGGCCGTCCTCGCGAGCCCGACCGGGATCCCCGCCTATCCGCAAATGTTGGACGCCTCCAGGGCCGCGGCCAGGTCGCTAGGACTGGAGCTTCAGCTCCTCGAGGTCCGCGAGCCCTCCGACTTCGACAGCGCCTTCGCGGCGATGGCCAAGGAGCGCGTGGGATCACTCCTCGTCATGGGGCACCCGCTGTTTTTCATCCACCGGACGCGGCTCGCCGATCTCGCGGCAAGGAACCGGCTCCCGTCGATGTCCACGCAGGAGCAATGGGTGGAGGCGGGGGGCCTCATGTCGTACGGGCCGAACTTCGTCGATCTGTACCGGCGCGGCGCGACCTACGTGGACCGGATTCTCAAGGGCGCCAAGCCCGGCGACCTGCCCATCGAGCAGCCAACCAATTTGTCGCTGGTGCTCAACCTCAAGACCGCCAAGGCGCTCGGCCTGACGATTCCGCCGTCGCTCCTAGCCCGGGCGGATCAGGTGATCGAGTAGAAACGAAGGAGGCGACCATGGACAATCCAATGTTCGCAAGGGTCGTGATCGGCATAGGCACGGTCCTCGTCCTTATCGCACTGTTCGCTGACCCCTTGGGCTTGGGGGGTCGGTCTGGTTTCGGGTGGAAGCAGGGGCTTGGGTTGGTCATCGGCGCCGTGGTCATTCTGGCGGGACTCTATCTGCGGCGCCGGGGGAAGGCGCCTATGTAGGAACTAGCCACCCGCGGAGTACGCTGAGGGCACCAGGTGCGAGCCGAGGCACCTGGCACTTGCCCGAAGGCGATGAGCCGTCCATGGCCGAGGCTCTTGTGGCGTTCGTCGGCTAGTTTGCGCCCTCGACCGCGTATGCGCGGAAGTTGGCGCCCTTGTCGCGCGGAGGCACTAACTCCTTGGCCCCTACTGCCTGCCCCTTGACAGTCTGTAGCCGATAGAGTACAAATGACCCCGATAGAGACTATGGCGATGCGACTAAAGACGCTTCGAAAAGCGCGCGGCATGAGTCAGGAGGCGCTGGCGGAGCGCGCGGGCATCAGCCGCACGTATCTGGCTCGGCTGGAGACGGCCCGACAAGATCCGACGCTCTCAACGCTCGAGAAGCTGGCGAAGGCACTGAAGGTGCCCATCGAGAAGCTGCTGAAGTGATCCCCGACGCCCGCGAGCTTCACCGTATCATCACTGCCAGCGTGCGCGAGTTGCCGCCCGGCTCGAGGCGCAGGCCGGCGTGGTGGACGACGCCCAGCTCGAGCGGCTCATCTTCCGCGCCGCCGCGCCCATCGTCCATAGCGGCGAATATGATTCGACGCAACGTACGCGCAGTATTCCATGCCGTCAGACCAATGCAGTACTGCGGTACAATCCTGCCGTGGTCGCTCGCCGCCCAATTCAAATGACGCCTGTGGTCCTCCGGAATTCGGGTTTCCCAGGGTTTGGGATCTAGACTGCTGTCTTTTGGAACGAAAGGACTTGCGATGATAGAGGCCTTGCGCGGCATCGTCATGGTTCCCGGCGGATGGCCAGGCAGTCGCGCCTCCGCGTCTGTCCTTGCTCTCTTGTTTCTTCTTGCCGCGTCTCCCGCGAATGCCGGGTTGAAAATTCGACCGGTGTTCTTGGGGGGTGCTCCGCCCGCTGACTCGAAGATGGTTGGTGGTGGCAATCTCGAGGAGATCTTCAAGGTTGCCGCCGAGTCCTGGGAAAACGTCTTCAAGACTGGCGGCGGAAACTGGGATGTCACGATTGAGTACGAGTGGAGCCCCAAATACCCAACGTGGGGAAAGGAGGAGCTCATTGCCCAAGGCGGGAATCCAGTACGCATGACGCGGTCTCGTATCACCTTCAACAACAATCCGCCCGCGCCAGGCTTTTACGCCGATCCGACCCCACGCGACAGTACGGAGTACAAAAAGTTCACGTCGTACTTGATAGAGGATGTCCTGCTGAATCGTGCTCGCATTTTCAGCGAGGCGACCGGAGACGCCGAAGGCAGGATAGACCTCTTGACGATCGCCACCCACGAGATCGGCCACGCACTAGGGCTTGACTTCGATTACGTTGGCTATGATTGTCGGCCTATCCCAGATGTTCCTGGTTGTTTTGTCACCGTCACGCCTCCCAGACCGTACGCCGGGTTTCTGATTGGAATCGACACTTCGGGTCACCTCGAGCTTGGCTACTACGCTCAGAATGATGCGGGCCCTCTGATGGTTAGGGACCCGCACCCTGGAGAGCGGCAGCTTATCAGCGCTCTCGATGCGCTCCTGATTGCGCAGCTCAGCTCGTTCGACAAGCCGAACCTTAACCCGGCGTTGCCACCTCCGTGGTGATGGGTTTTGTGAACACGCTCGTGTCCGGGTATCAGCTACCTGTGTGTTCAAGGGACTACGGGTCGCCAGGATCTAGGCGGCTAGTGCCAGGCAGACCCAGCTTCGAGACTAGGTAGCTACCGAAGCAGGTCAATCCAGAAAATGTCCGGTTGCGTGTAGCATTCAGCATATCCAGCCCCCGCAACCAGAGCAAACAGGGCCTTGGAGGATCGTCAGCCTCCAAGATCCTTCGTGCCGTTCGGTTAGTGTCCTCTCCTTCTTCTGCTATGATCCCGAGGCGGGCACCACCGCCGGCAACTGTCCACGAGCGGAGTTCATCGCGGAAGACCAGTTCGCAGGGGGAGACATGACGATACCGATGGCAGGCTCTCGACCGCCACTGCAACCGGGGGAGACAGCGCCGGACTTTTCGCTGCCACTCGTGTCGGAAGCAGGAACGGTGTCGCTCCAGGACTACCTCGGGCGAACGCCAGTCCTCCTCGTGCTCTTGCGGTACATTTGGTGACCGTTCTGCCGCCGGCACATCGCCCAGTTGGGCGGTACGCGCGCGAAGCTCGAAGCCCTCGGGATCGAAGCGCTTGGAATTACCGAAGACAGCGCTGAGCCGGTACGACGCTATTACCGGATCAGGCCGTCGAAGCTGCGATTGGCGACTGATGCGGAGCGGGTGGTTCATCGTAACTATGGCCTGCCGATGCCGCTGTACGCGGGTGCCTATACGGAGCTCCGGGAGACCACGCTGATCAATCCCACCGGTGAGCTGCCAGCGCCGATGCCGATCCCGGCCGCGATGAAACGCCTGGACGAGAAGGACGGTCTCGTCGCGTTGCCCGAGGCCAAGGCCGTGATGGATGCTTTCGCGAAACGAGAATACGCGATGCATGTGGGCCACTTTCTCGTGGATCGATCGGGCGTGGTGCGCTGGACCTGGGTGGAGAGCCCATCGACCGAGGATATCTCCCAGTACGGTCGCTTCCCCACCGATGACGAGATCCTGGCGGCAGTCCGCTCCGCGGGGTGCTGAACTGCCAAGGACCTCCCGTTGCTGGTCGAGCCCCCGCAACCAACAAACACAAGGGGTTCGGCGCTCTCGCCGAGCCCCTTTCGTGTTTCAGCTAGCCGACTTGTCCCAAAACTTGTCCCACGCCGAAGCCGTTCCTGGCCCTACAACCGCCTGACATTCGACTGTTCCCTGGCCACCAGATTTCGGTTGTGTGCCCCCGGGGGAGTACCCCTCGTTCAACATCATGTTGGAATTTGCGAACTTCGGCGCGAGGCTCGGGGTGCTTCAGTTCGTTGAGAGAGTGAGGATGCCCGACAAGGTGAGCCCGCTGTTCGAGTGGTTTTCCCCAGGCCCTCCGAAGTATCGCCACGGTGTTACGGCGCCCCTCCTGCTGCTCCTGCCGGCGGTTTGAATTCCCTCTCCAGCCGGCGACGCTCGTATTCGGAATACTCCTTGCTGCCGCCGACATAGACACAGTGGCAATTGTCGGGATCTGCATATATGTACACGACGTTGCCGTCCTTGGTTCGGCTCACGAGCCGATGCGGCGGTATCGACCGAAGATCCTCCTGCAGCTCAGTGGTATCCGTGGGACGCATGTGAAACCCCGCCGCTACGAGCATTTGCTCCGTATCTCGCTGGATCGCCGCGCATGCCGCACCGAGAAGCATCGGCACGGCAAGGAGCAGGGCTTCGGGCAAGGGCGTGAGGTGCTGTTGCAACTTGCCCTTGACCGGACTTGCTGTTCCCGGACGGTTCGAGGTCGTCAAGCAGTTACCTCCTCCACGGCCGCTTCCCATCTGACGCCAGCTAGGTCCGTTGGCTCTTGTCACACTAATCGGTGTGGAGCCGATGAAGGCTGAGCCATTGGTCTGGAATGCACGATGATCGCAGCAGCCGTCCAACGTGACGTTGATGGAATACCGAAGGGGTCGCATGGCGTCAGCGTAGCGCCGATCGGCCAAAGACGATGGGCACGGGCGCGAGCAAGAGGTCGGCGAAGAGCATCTGGCTGTCCGTGACCCAGGCGGAGTCATAGCCAAGCGACTCGACGTACGGGTAGAAGTCGATCTCGTCGATGTCGGCCATCACGCAGACACTCAGGCGCATAGCGGGTACGATACCTCAATCACGAATCCGGTTTCTTCCCCACGCGAGCTTATCAGACCTCTGCCGGGGAAGGATCTGCCGCATACGCCTAAAGTCCGATTGACCGCCGAAACAGACGCTTTCTACGATGTCGTCACACCCTTGAACAAGGAGGCCATATGAAGTGGAATGTCCGTCTTCAGGTCGGCATCTTGACGTTCGCGCTCACTGCGCCGGGCATTTTAGTCATGCCCATCGCTGGATACGCGCAAACCCAGTCGAAGGAGCGGCGGGACGACCGGCAGGATGATCGGAAGGGGTCGCGGGACACCAAGCAGGAGGGCCGCCAGGACGCACGTACCGAAAAGGCGGCATGTAAGAAGGGGGATGAGAAGAGTCGGGCGGAGTGCCGGCAGGACAAGCGGGGCACCAAGCAAGACGCGCGTGAGGGAGCCAGGGAGATCAAGAAAGACTAGCCGTCGACCGCGGACCGTCTCCGGCGACGATCTCGCGAAGGCGATCGCTGACCTTGGCGATCGGGTGACCCGCCAAACCGGCAGCCATGTTCGGCTGACCACTCTCGAACGCGGCGAGCGCCACAGCACGATACCGCGTCACGCGGCCCTCAGGTGCGCGGTTGGGCGAGGCGGTCACGCACCGCGGCGGCCATCTGCGCCACCGTGGCCGCTTCTAGGATCACGGCCAGTGAGAGTTCCAGGCTCCACGTGGCCAGCACCTGCGATGCGATGCGCATGGCGGCGAGGGAGTCCCCCCAGGTCGAGGAACTGATCGTCGATGCCCACTGAGTCCAGATCGAGCACCGACGCCCAGAGGTCGGCGAGCCACCGCTCCAGCTCGTCGCGCGGCGGCGCGTACTGCGTGTCGAGGGGATAGGCAACCAGGTCGAGGAACTGATCGTCGATGTCCACTGAGTCCAGATCGAGCACCGACGCCCAGAGGTCGCCGAGCCACCGCTCCAGCTCGTCGCGCGGCGGCGCGTACTGCGTGTCGAGAGGATAGGCAACATGAACGCCCTCCGGCGGCGGGCGCCCCTGGCTTGGGTTCCCGTCACCGTGCTTGGGTCCCGTCCCCGTGACACAACCTGCCGGACTCGGACGCCAGCCGCCCCAGGAGCCGCCGGCACAGCTGGGCAGTCGCGCTGGCGGCGACAGATGCTAGGCTGGCTGCTCAGAGGTCAGCGCGCGCGCGGCAGCGTCGCGAGCGCGGGGAGGACGTGCCGGCATGAGCAACCTGCCCCCGGGATTGAAGCCGAGACCGCGACCGTCGATCTCCGCCCGCGCCCTCGACGAGAAGCTCCCGCCGCCGCTGCGCGCCTATCTCGAGCGCGCCGAGGCCGCGGTGGCCGAGCCCTTTCGCGGGATCACCGCCGGCGGCGCCGTGGTCCCCGGCCTGTTCCCGCTGCAGCGCACGGGCGTGTCGACGGCACCGATCCGCGAGGCCGCGGCGGCGTGGCTCGCCGCGCTGAGCCCGTCCCAGCGCGCGCGCGCCGCCTTCCCGGTGGACTCCGACGCCTGGCGGCGCTGGAGCAACATCCACCCCTTCATCATGCGCCACGGCGTCTCGCTCGACGAGCATGACCGAGCCGCAGCGCGAGCGGCGCTGGCCCTGCTGCAGCGCCACCTGAGCGCGGCCGGCTTCGAGACGCCCGCGACGTCATGCGGCTCAACGAGACGATCCGCGAGATCACCGGCCGCGACGACGAGTACGGCGAGTGGCTCTACTGGCTCAGCCTGTTCGGCAGCCGTCCGCAGACCGAGCCGTGGGGCTGGCAGCTCGACGGCCACCACCTCATCGTCAACTGCTTCGTCCTCGGCGACCAGGTCGTGATCACGCCGGTGTTCATGGGCTCGGAGCCGGTGGTCGCCGACGAGTGGCCTGTACGCGGGCACGCGCGTCATGCAGCGAGGAGCGCGACGGCCTGGCGCTGATGCGCGCCTCGACGCCGAGCAGCAGGCGGCGCGCGATCGCTCGGCGCACGGAGCTGCCCGGCGAGGTCGTTCACCGCCGCCTTCCGCGACAACTTCGAGCTGCGCTACGAGGGCATCCGCTACGAGCGAGCTCGCCGCCGGCCAGCAGCGACCAGCTGCTCGCGCTCATCGAGATCTACGTCGGCCGCATCGCGCCCGGGCACGCCGAGGTCAGGCTGGACGAGGTGCGCGGCACCTCGCCGAGACCTACTTCGCCTGGATGGGCGGCACGGCGACGACAGCGTCTTCTACTACCGCGTGCACAGCCCGGTCATCCTCATCGAGTTCGACCACCAGGGCGGCATCGCGTTCGACAACAACACGCCGTCGCGCAACCACATCCACACCATCGTGCGCACGCCGAACGGCAACGACTACGGGAAGGACCTGCTGCGGCAGCACTACGCGCTGCACCACCGGCGTTCGGCCTAGCGAGCGACGCTGCGGTCAGCTCGATCGCGGCCGCGTCGCCTCGGAGTCCAGCGTCGCGAGCTCCGCCTCGGCCTGCGACAGCCAGTGGCGCATGTCCATCTCGCGCAGCATCGCGTGCGCGGTGCTCAGGTGTTGCTGGGCCGCCTCGGTGCGCCCCTGCCGCCGGGCCAGGACGCCCCGCGCCAGTTCGGCACGGGCGAGGAGGGGGCGGAGTCCGAGCTCCTGCGCGATCGACGAGGCGGCTACGAGGTGGGCGTCGACGCTCTCCAGCTCACCGAGCAGGAGCAGGGCCCGTGTCTCATTGCCTCGCTCGCCGCGCTGGCGAGCCAGCTCGAGGCCGCGGGCGATGTGGTGCTGGGCCGTGGTCGCCGCGCCGTGGACCATGTAGCCTTCGGCGATAAAGACGTGCATGCGTGTCTCGTCGGATCGCCGCCCTCCCGCGTCGATCCTGTCGAGCGCGTGCCGAGCAAGGGGATGCCCTCGTCGGCCCTCCCCAACGCGCAGTGGCAGTGCGCGAGCACCGCCCCCGCGGCGAGCGACATGGCAGCCAGGCCAGCCGCCGCTCTCATGCCCTCCAGCGCGGCTTCGACGGTGGCGATCGCGGAGGGGTAGTGGCCTCGCCGCGCGAGGATGAGGCCTTGCCCGAGTCGAGCGGCGAGCACGGTCGGAGGATGGTCGATGGACTCGGCGAGCCGGATGGCCTCGTGAACCGTCTCGAATGCACCGTCGAAGTCGCCTAGCTCCGCTCGACACGCGGCGAGTTCGTTCCGCGCGAACGATGCGGGGTAGAGCGTACGTCCGAGCCGCTGCCGCTCCAGGTCGCCCTGGAGCAGGGAGATCACGCCCGCGAAGAGATCGATGGCTTTCCGGGCGTCGCCCGCGCTCTGCAGCACTATGCCCAGGTTCACGCCAGCATGGATCCGGTGCTCCCGCAACCCCTTTGACTGCGCCAGCGCCAGGGCCCGCTCGCCGGTCTCCCGCGCGCGGGGCAGCTCACCGGAGAACCAGAGCGCGTTCGTCTGGTTTGCCAGCACCCGCACCAGGCGCTCCTCGTTGCCGAGCCGCTCGGCGAGGCTGCGCGCGATCTCCATGTGCTGCGCGAACGCGTCGCGCTCGTTCAGGGAGAAGAGGGCCGCGCCGATCAGGCACCGCACCTCGATGGTATGGGCGACGGTGTCCGGGGTCTGTGGCAGCCGTCCGAACGCGTCGATGGCGGTCTCGAAGTACGCCTTCTGGACCTGGGGCGGCGCCGACCGGTCACCGGCCCGGATGCCAGCGCGGGTACCGTAGAGGGCGGCCTTGTCCCAGTGCTCCCCGCGCACGGCATGGTGGCGAGCCGCTCGACGTGCTCGGCCAGCCGGTCGGCATGCAGTCGCTCGATGGCCGCCACGATCCGGGCGTGGAGCTCCCGCGGCGCTCACGGAGCACGCTCCCGTAGGCGACCTCGTGCGTCAGGGCGTGCTTGAACGTGTACTCCGCCTCCGGGAACAAGCGCGTCTCGTAGAGGAACTCGGCGGCCTGCAGCCGCGCGAGCCCTCGGCGGAGAGCGTCGTCCGACACGTCCGCGATGGCGGCCAGCAGCGTCGAGCGGGACGTCCTTGCCGATCACGGCGGCCGACTGGAGCAGGCGCTTGTCCTCGGGCGACAGCCGGTCGATGCGCGCGGCGAGGATCGCCTGGACGGTGGCCGGGACCTGGATCGCCCGGCAACGGTCGCGCCAGGCGATAGGCGCCGCGCTCGCCCGACCAGCGCCCTCGTCTCGACCAGCGTCCGCACGCTCTCCTCCAGGAAGAACGGATTGCCCTCCGTCCGCTCGATCAAGCAGCGCGCTTCAGCGGGCCGAGGCTCGCATCCTCGCCGAGCAGCGCGTCGAGCAGCTCCTCCGCGCTCTCGGGCGGCAGCGGGTCGAGCCGGAGCTGCGGGTAGTACGGTCTTGCTGCCCCAGCGGTGCTCGTACTCCGGCCGGTAGTTCACCAGCAGCAGGAGCCGCGCCGCCGGGAGGCTCTCGACCAGGCGTCGAGGCAGCGCCTGCGTCTCGGAGTCGATCCAGTGCAGGTCCTCGAAGACCAGCAGCAGCGGCTGCACCTGGCTCTCCCGCAGCAGGAGCCGCTTGAGCGCGTCGAGCGTCCGCTGGCGGCGCTGGGCGGGGTCGAGCGCCGCGCCACCGGGATCGTCGACCGGCACGTCCAGGAGCGCGAGGAGCGCGGGCAGCGCCGGCTCCAGGGCCGGTCGAGCGTCAGGAGCTTGCCCGTCACCTTCTCGCGGATCTCGCGCGCGTCGTCGCGGTCGCTCGATCCGGAAGTAGCCCTTGAGCAGCTCGATCACCGGCAGGTAGCACGTGGCCTTGCCGTACGAGACCGCGCCCGCCTCGAGCACGAGCCAGCCGTGCGATGCGGTGGGAGTGGATGAGCTCCCAGACCAGGCGCGACTTGCCCGACCCCCGGCTCGCCGACGACCGCGACGACCTGGCCGTGCCCGTCGCCGCGCCTGGTCGAGCGCGCGGTCGCAGCTGCGTCGAGCTCGCGCGTCGCGCCCGACGAACCGGGTCAGGCCGCGGGCCGCCGCGGCCTGCAGGCGCGTGCGCGCCGCGCCCGCCCCGGTCAGCTCGTAGACCTCGACGGGCTCGGCCAGCCCCTTGACCGGCACCGGCCCGAGCGGCTCTCACCTCGACGTAGCCCTCGGCCAGCGCCAGGGTCGTCGGCGGTCAGAGCGATCGCGCCGGGCATCGGCAGCTGCTCCATGCGGGCGGCCAGGTGGGTGGTCTGGCCGACGGCGGTGTAGTCCATGTGCAGGTCGCTGCCGATCGCGCGCACGACCACCTCGCCGGTGTTCAGCCCGACCCGGATCTGCGACCGTCGACGCCGTGCTCGCGGCGCGACCGCCTCGGCGTAGCGCGCGACCGCCTCCTGCATGCCAGGGCGGCGTAGCAGGCGCGCACGGCGTGGTCCTCGTGGGCGAGCGGCGCGCCGAAGAGCGCCATGATGCCGTCGCCCATCACCTGGTTCACGGTGCCCTCGTAGCGGTGGACGGCGTCCATCATGAGCTCGAGGACGGGATCGAGGAGCGTGCGGCGTCCTCGGGGTCGCGGTCGGCGAGCAGCTCCATCGAGCCCTCGAGGTCGGCGAACAGGACGGTGACCTGCTTGCGCTCGCCCTCGAGCGCGGCCTTCGAGGTGAGGATCCGCTCGGCGAGGTGCCGGGCGTGTAGGTCGCGGGGCGCGGCGCGCGGCGGCAGCCGCGGCCACCGGGTGCGCACACGCCGAGCAGAACTTCGCCGCGGGGGCGAGCGGCGCGCCGCAGCTCGCGCACCGGGCCTCCAGGGGCGCGGCGCACTCGTGGCAGAACCTGGCTCCGGGCGGCGTGGCCGTCCGACATCGCGGGCACTGGATGGTCATGTGAGCGGCTCGATGTTTGGGTTAGCCGATAATGCGGCCGCCGTCAATTCGCCGAGCCCGCCGGCGCCGCGGGGGTCGGCGACGGCGGCCAGGTCTCCTGCCGGGTAGCACCCGGTGGCCCTCGCGCGCTAGCCGCGTTGCGGGGTTGGCGCCGCCGGCCTGGGGCGGGCGCTGCGGGTCACCGTCACCTCGGAGCCCTTCACCTGGCTGCCGCAGTCCGGGCACTCGTAGCGCAGTCGCACCTCGTGGCCGCAGGGCGCGTGGACGAGGCGTGCGCGCTTGTCGACGTGGCGGGTGCCCCACTGGGCCAGCGCGCCAACCACCGTTCCCAGCTCGCGGCCGCGCTCGGTCAGTGTGTACTCCGCACGCGGCGGCCGGTCCGAGTAGAGCCGGCGCGACACCAGCCCCTGCTCCTCCATCCACTTGAGGCGGTCGGAGAGGATGTTGGGCGCGATCCCGGTGAGCGAGTCGAGCAGGTCCTGGCAGGAGGATAGGCAACATCAACGCCCTCCGGCGGCGGGCACCCGGGGGTCCGCACGGCGTGGGTCCCGTCCCCGTGACATAACCTGCCAGACCCGGACGCTGGCCGCCCCAGGAGCCGACGGCACCAGCGGGGCCCTCGTTAGTCCTTCTTGTGCTTCAGGACCATGCCATCCTCCGCGACGTGCACCTCGTACTTTTTGTTGTCGCGGACGTACTCAACCTCGTACACCTTCTTTCCCTTTTGGGTCTCGCGCTCGATTTCCTTGATACTGGCCCCCTTCGTTTCCTTCTCAATCGTCGCCCGGACTGGGGCCGGCACCTGATCAATCGTCACCTTGTCGCCCGCGAACACTACCGAGGGCAGTACCACCGACGCCGCCAGAATCAGCACCCCGAACTTGCGCATATGTTCTGTTCCTCCTGCGGCCGATGATCGCCCAGATTCGATAGCCGCACAAGGGCGAGATCCAGCCGGCTGCCAGTTTGGTTCCAAGCAAGAGTGCATCCCCGCCTCGTTTTCCAGCAATCCTGGGACTTCACCTGCCAGTCTGCTACCTGCTACCAAACTGCTACCCAAAGGCCCCCGTCAGCCCTCCCGCAGGGTTACGCCCCGGCCGCGGATTCCAGACCCTCCTCTCGCGGGAATGCTTCGTCGCGGCGGCTCGTCGAAGGATAGTCCCGAACGCGCCGGCCGGTTGACGGCGGCGATGTGTCCGGCATAGCATGTCCCTCACTCGGCGGCTCGCTCGACGTGTGAAAAGGCCGTTGGAGTCCAAGATGATCCGCCTCGACACGCGCGCACGGGCGTCCGCGCTCGTACTACTCCTGTGTTCATGCGTCACACCGAAGGAGACTTCTATGGCAGCACAGACCGCCAATCTCTATCTCGAGGATCTCGACGACGCAAGCAAAACGAGGCAGCTCCCGAATAGCGATCTCGCTGCGCTTCGCACCGTCGCAGACTGGATCAAGAGTTTCGTGACCAAGCCTCACAAGGATCTCGGCCGCGATGGGCCCGTGTGCCCCTTCGTGCCTGAAGCCATGCAGCGGAAGACTCTTTGGCTCGCTTCCGAACACATCGCTGGCCGCAGTGTGGCAGATGTGGTCCAGCTCGTAAACGGATACAAGACGCAGCTCCTGCAACAACCCTTTCATGGGGAGGGCGTTAATTACAACTCAATCGTCGTTGTTTTCACCGATCTGTCGGCGGATCGTACAAAAGGTCTCTTCGACGACGTCCTGAAGCAACTTGCAGTTCCATCATATGTGGAGGATGGGCTGGTGATGGGAGGGTTCTACGAGAGCAACGAGGCAACTGCGATATACAATCGAAGCTTTCGACCATTCACGCCGCCCGTGCCGTTTCTGCTCATGAGGCATGCGGTCATCAGCGACTGGAAGTTCTTCTTGGACAACGACGACTGGCTCAACCGTTGGGCGCATCGCTATAGAGAGTCCGGAGTCCGGGCTCTCGCTGAGGAACTACGCCGCTTGCCATGGCGCGCGGGGGGCGACGAATCCCACAACAAATGAGCTCGGTACAACGAGTGTTCGGCGTGGTGGTCGGGCGCATTCGAGGCCACGTCGTCGAGAGTTTGTGGGCACGCTGGCCGCCGACGAGGTTCGGAAGCGGTACCTCGATCGGTACGTTGGCCACGTTTTTCCTGCTGGTGCACGGAACCCGATCAGGTACCTGAACCTTCGCAAGAAGCCCGCTAAGCGCACGCTGCGCGCTAGAGCGGATCGCTAGCTCGCATGCATCCGCCCCAGCCGCCCGAGGTCGCGCTGGGGGCCCTCTTCAAGAGGATAGGCAACATCAACGCCCCCCGGCGGCGGGCACCCCACGCGTGGTCCCCGTCCCACCGGCGCCACGAAGCGCCTGGCGCGCTGTCGCCAGGAACTCCGGTTCGGTGGTGCTCGATTGCAGGAGGCGGCGGTAGATCGCTTCCGCAGCGAGGCGGTCGCCGCGCGCGACCAGGCACTGCACCGCGCCCACCAGTGCGCGGGGCTCGGCCGGTGAGCCCGGGGTCAGGTACGCCGAGGTCAAATACATGTCGAGCGCGTCTTCATGTTGACCCGCGCCGCGGAGTATCTCTGCGACGCGGTACGCCGCCTCGCCGCTCGTCTCCCGGTCTTGGGTTCGCGCGAGACCGTTCGCAGGTAGGAGCTTTCGGTAAACGGCCACGGCCTCGTTCAACGCGCGCAGAGCGGTCAGGGAACTGCCGGCGCCGAGCAGCGCCAGCCGCGCCCATCTCGAGCCTTCTGCGACATATGCTGCCGTCATGTACCACTCGACCGCGTCCGCGTGCAGTCCCTCGGCGTTCAAGGTTCGACCGAGGCGGTACGCAGCCTCCGCCGCAACCTCGCCATCGGTCTGGGCGACCACGCCGTAGCAGGAGGGGTGGCATCCGGTCCACTTCCCCGAAGTCCTCGAGAAGCCGAGCGTGCGAGAGCAGGCTCTGCGTTGATCGCTCGATGCGAGGATAGTCCCGGAGCACCCGGTCGTAGGCGGCGAGCGCCTCCCGGCGGCGGCCGCCCGTCTCGTCCATCTGGGCGAGCAGGAGCAACGCGCGCGGTGCGGCGTCGCCGCCAGCAGCCGCCGCCTGCTCGAGCTGGGCACGAGCCTGAACCGTCGCGCCCGTTCGGAACAGGGCCTCGGCGAACTCCACCTGCTCGCTCCGACCCATCGGCGTACCGGGGTAACGCGCGACCAGCTTTTCATAGGCCCGGCGTGCGATCGGCCATTGTCCGGTGGAAGCCGACGCTGCGGCCACCCGGGCCAGAAGCACGGGAGCCGCTGGATAGGAGGGAAAGTCATCGACGAGCCGGCCAGCCAGCGCGTCCACGCTCACGTCGGACCAGCCGCGGTTCGCTGCTGCGAGCAGCACGAAGCCGTGAAGCAGGTACGGGGTGCGCTCGCGTTCTTGCCCCAGCAAGCGGGTGGTGAACGACTCGAGAGGCTCGGTACCACTCGCCCGGACGCCTCCACCAGCGCCGTGGCCCCACGACGCATTACGCGGCGGTTCGTCCAGACCCCCTTCGGCTCCCGGCACCGCGAGCGCCGCGCTCAGTCTCGCACTCGCGTCGATGACCAGAGGCTCGCTCGACTGAACCAGCACGTCGAGCTCGCGCACCGCTTCATCCTCGTGGTCTCGGCGGAGCGCGAGAACGGATCGGCTCAATCTCGCGATCCCAGCGTGCAGCGTCGATGGATACTGCGCGATGAGCCGGTGGAACAGGGCGTGAGCCGCCACCGTGTCGCCCCCCTGGCTTGCCACCTCCGCGGCGAGCACGCACGCGAGGGGAGCGCGAGCATCGGCCGGAAACTTGTCGGCGACCCCGGTCCACGATCGTCGGGCGCGGGCGCGATCACCAAGCCGAAACTCTGCCCAACCCAGTGCCATGGCGGCGCCAGGGGTTTCCGGTGCCTTTTCGTGCCTCGACAGAAATTCCCGGTAGCGAGCGGCGGCCTGGCCGTACGAACGCATTCCATACGCGGCGTCGGCGGCGACGAGGAGAGCCGCTGACCGCACAGCCTCCGGCACACCGCCGCGGAGCAACATCTCGGCCCCGCTTTGAGCCTGGCGGAAGTTGCCTGTCGCGAGGTCCGCCTGGGCCTGGCTCAGTAATGTCTTCCTTGCCGCCAGAGCACCGGCCGCAGGGGAGGTAACGCCGTCTCCTCCTGTCGCCGTCGCGCCGTCATTACCGCCGCCGGGCGCACCGGCACCCGCACCACCGCCTCCGGCACTCCCCGGCGCCGGGCCCGAGCTACCGGCGGCGCCGCTACTAGCGCCAGAGCCACCGCCACTGCCGGACCCGCCCGCACTACCCGAGCCCCCGCCCGCGCCGGAGCCACCGCCACTGCCGGCGCTGCTGCCCCCCGCACCACTGCCGCCACCCGAGGCACCGCCGCCGCCCGAGCCACCGCCGCCGCCCGAGCCACCGCCGCCGCCCGAGCCACCGCCGCCGCCCGAGCCGCCACCGCCGCCCGCCACCGCCACCGCCCGAACCACCGCCACCGCCCGAGCCACCGCCACCGCCCGAGCCACCGCCACCGCCCGAGCCACCGCCACCGCCCGAGCCACCGCCACCGCCCGAGCCACCGCCACCGCCCGAGCCGCCTCCCCCGCCTCCGCCACCCCCGCCGCCGCCTCCGCCACCCCCGCCGCCGCCTCCGCCACCCCCGCCGCCTTTGGCGATAAGGACGTGTCCGTGCGTGTCGCTGGTATCGCTCGGCGCCAGTCTGACCGTCGAATCGTCCTTCGGGGCAGCGGTGACGCGGGGAGCCGCTATCGGGATGGTCAAGCCGATCGCGAAGAGCGCCGCAAGGATGGCGCGGTAGATGGAGACCATCGGGGCAACTGGCTGCACTCGTTGTGCCCGTGACCTCGGCGATCTGCGCTGCGCAAACTCGGGCGGCCGGGCCAGGGAACCCTGGCGGGCTGCGGCATGCCCCCGGGCGAGAGTGATCACCCCGCGTTCCTTCCTCGACGCGTTCTGACTTCGACTTATACTGCTTCGCGCCGGCCGCACCGTCAAGGCCCCCCTTTGGCCTCGGGGGCAGCGACACCTGAGCCCACGGGCTGAAAAGCTAGAGGAACCCGAGCGCGCCCAGCGCCACCCTCCTTGAGGATAGGCAACATCAACGCCCTCCGGCGGCGGGCACCCTACGCGTGGCCCCCGTCCCCGTGACCTAACCGCCCAGACTCAGACGCCAGCCGCCCCAGGAGCCGCTGTCACAGCGACCTTCTTGCCGCCCGAGAGTGGAGGCCGTCAAAAGCCGCCAGCGTTGCCGGGCTACCGGCCACATTTCGTTGTCGACGGCACGACTGACTATCTCGGCGTCATCTTCACCAAAGCGGGTGCGGCGCCAGAATTCGGGAAAGCCGTCCGCGCGACAGCTCAGTGCGTATACGACGGCGTCGACTACTCACGCCGGTTGCCCGGGACCCGGTTCAACGTCGTCGAGGGTACCCGCGTCGTCGCGCACGGCGTTGTTCTCCGATTGTTCTCCCACGATAGCGAGCGCGCACCCCTGCCGACGACGCCAGACCTTTTCCGCGAGGAGCTTCGACTTTACGTGACTCTTGCTCGGCAGCTTGGCCGAAATCGAAGAGGTCCACGGTCAACCGGCGAGTGTCGTTCTCGAGCGCTGGATCTCGCGCGAAGAATCGGCGCGCCGCTTCGATCGGGCTGTGCGGCGCGGCGGAATATCTGCAACCGTTCCTGTGCTGCCACTCCCTCAGGCAAGCAGCAAAGGAATCACGCTCAACGCCTCGTCTCGTACCTGGTCAGGACGGAATCACGCTCAACGCCTCGTCTCGTACCTGGTCAGGACCACGCCGCCGGGAAACGTCCGCGTCTCCACCAGGTTCAGGTTCACCCAGCTATCCAGCGCGGTGAAGAACGGTGTGCCGCCGCCCACCAGCACCGGATGGGTCACGATCTCGTACTCGTCGATCAGCCCGGCCCGCATGGCCGCCCCAGCGAGCGCTGCGCCACCAACCCTCATCGGCTCGCCGTCCTCGGCCTTGAGCCGGGTGATCTCCGCGACCGCGTCGCCGGTGACCAGGCGAGTGTTCCAGTCGACCTTGTCGACCGTCGAGGAGAACACCACCTTCGGCGTATCCCGCCAGTTCCGCGCAAACTCGATCTGCGCCGGGGTGGCACCCGGCTGCTGGTCGCCGGTCGGCCAGTAGGAACTCATGGTTTCCCACAGCTTGCGCCCGTACAACAACAGGCCGATCGCTAGCTCCTGGTCGAGCCACCACTGAAACAGCTCGTCGCTCGGCCCGCTCCAGCCGAGGTCGTCGCCGGGCGCGGCGACGTAGCCGTCCAGGGTCAGGTTCATGCCGTAGATCAGTTTCCGCATGGCGCCATGCCTTTCTGTCAGTCGGTTTCGGGAGTCTAGACCGGCTCGGCGCAGACAACTGATCAATGCGCGATCTGCTTTACAACTTTCACGGGCTCGAATGCCGCTTCACCCATCCCGATGGCACCGTCGTCGATGTCGCTCTGACCACGCTTCGCCGTGGTGAACTTGTTGTCGTCGATTTCGCGGCTGCGGTGCCGATCGATGCAGGATTCCTCGCTGAGTTCTGTAGAACACGCCCCGGAGGCAAGCTGCCCCGTCTCGACTTCGCGGGCGCGTTACGACAGCTCGACGCTCTGGGAGCCCAAGGGGAGCTCGCCGTCCAGAGGATAGGCAACATCAACGCCCTCTGGCGGCGGGCACCCCACGCGTGGCCCCCGTCCCGTGACCTAACCGCCCAGACTCGGACGCCAGCCGCCCCAGGAGCCGCTGTCACAGCGTCCTCGCCGACCGCTCGCAGTTCTTCAAGGATCTCAGCGCCCCGTTCTACGGCGCCAACCGGCCGGGGGCCAAGGTCTCACAAGGGCTGCGCGACTCCTTCTGGCTCCAGGGGATGCAGGCCGGGTTCAAGGGCGTCATCGATTGCATCAAGGCCTTCTCGGAGACGAACTTCACCGAGGACCTCAAGAAGATCGACGTGCCGACCCTGATCCTGCACGGCGACGACGACCAGATCGTGCCAATCGGCGCCTCGGCCCTCCTTTCCGCCAAGCTGGTCAAGGCGAACATGCTGAAGGTCTACCCGGGCCTGCCCCACGGTATGTGCTCGACCCACAAGGACCAGGTCAACGCGGATCTTCTGGCCTTCCTGAAGGGGTAGCTGGCACCATGATCTGGGGCATGTCGGGACCCCCGACGACGACGTCCGTCCGCTCATCTTCCTGATGTCCGACGAGGACGTCACCCTCTCGCGGCTCAGAAGCGAAATGTCAGTCCCGTCGCGATGGTCTGCACGTCCTTGGCGTTGGTACCGTACTCGAGAAACAGGTCCCAGTGCCGGAACAACGTGACGGACCCGCCGATCGTGGCGTTCAGGGGATGAGTCGGCGCCTGCCGGGCCTCGAAGCTGACCTTCCCGACGTTCGGCACGGTCACGGTCGCGCTCGCCGTGCTCTCGGTACCCCAGTACATCCCGCCGAGCCAGAGGCGGACCGGGGCGTACAGGACCTTGCCGTTCCACCCGACCCGGATGGTCCCCACGAGCGCCTTGAAGCGATCGTCGAACCCGATATCGGTCTGCGTGTAGTTCACGTCGCCAAGAACGAAGAACTGGCGGTACCCTCCCGCCAGGGTGACCCCGGCCCCTCCCACGAAGCCCTCCAGCTGACTCTTGCCCGACACATCGAAGGTCAGCGAGCCGGGCAGCGGGCCCGGCCGCGGCACCGTCACGGTGCCCCGCGTGGTGGTGTTGTTGATCACGGCGCCGACGAGGGCATAGACGTCGAGGAAGGGCAGCAGCCACGCATCGAACCGCAGCGCCGCCACGCTGGTGTGGCTGCGGGACCCGAGGCTCACGAACCGGCTCACGTCACGAAGGGGTGCGCCATTGAGGCCCAGCCGCACATCGGAGACGTCGACATCCCGCTCGATGTAGTAGTAGACGGCGGAAAGCCCGAGCGGCAAGGGGAGCTCGTACCCGCGCTTCACGGCCTCGCCCGCGAAGAACGGGAGCGCGTGCGGCCATTGCCCTTCGTCCGTGGCTGCGATGGCGCCGGCGGCCGAGCGAGGCGGGTCCGCCGCCGCGGTGGGAGTTACGACGACCAGCACGAGAAGGAGCACGATCGGGACGGGCGAGACGCGCATGCCGGGGTCATCATTTCACGAGAGGATAGGCAACATCAACGCCCTCTGGCGGCGGGCACCCCACGCGTGGCCCCCGTCCCCGTGACCTAACCGCCCAGACTCGGACGCCAGCCGCCCCAGGAGCCGCTGTCACAGCGCACATTAGCGGCCTCCTTGCCGATCGAGCGAGCCGACCCGGGTGAGCGACATGCTAGGCCAGACAGACGGCCGCCGTCAATCGACCGGTGGACCGGCCGAATCAGCACGAATGCCACCTCGCGGCGCCAGCACGACGGCGTCCGCCGCGCCCCCGAGCCGATCCGATCAGGACGCGGCGGCGTCGGACTCGGGAGGGGCGGGGCCGGGACTCTGCCCCGAGTGGCCGAGGGCGAGGTGCGCGAGGATCTTCCGGATGACCGCGGGATCGTGCAGCGTGGCGATCAGGCGTAGGCGGCCTACACAATGGGCACACGCCAGCACGTCGATGCCGAACGCCCGGTGCATCAGGGCCGCCCAGCTCCAGGCGCGCGGACTGGCGGTCTTCACCCCCGTGCCGTCCGGACCTGCGGCCAGCGGCGCCGTCGAGGCCGTGGGCTCGGGCACGGGCCGTCCATAGACGACCACTCGCGCGCGCCAGCGTGCGCGCGAGGCCAACACGCCATGGCAAATCAGCAAGTTGGTTTCGGGCCGCGGCGTCATCGCCGCCAACCGCTCCAGGAACTCCAGCGGCTCGAAGACCAACTCTCGTGTCCCGTCGTGCCACGCCCTCTTGAGCTCCAGCGCGACGCGGCCGTCGCCCCGCAGCCGCAGGCGCTCCTGCGCGAAGGGCGGACGCAAGACGTATCGACACAAACGCTCCACCCCCGCCCGATCGTTCGCCGGCACCCACACGTTGGCGTGCAGGTCGAAGCCCTCCAGGTGCGCCTGCCGCGGCCCGCGCGACGGCACGGCCGCCGTGTCGCGCGCCTCGCCGAGCCGCCGCACCCGCGCCCCCGCGCGCGAGCCCAGCGCCACCCGCCCCTGAACCGAGGCCCCGACGATCCCCGCCATTATGGGGGACTCGTCCGCGAGGGGATCTGCCGGCCCCGTCGCGTCGTCGCCGGGCTCCAGGCCCCGGCGCACGAGCAGCCGTTGCACCCGCTGGCGGATCGTCGCCAGCGCTGCCGCGACCTCGGCGTCGCTCGGTGCCGGCGCCGGCTGAAACGCCAGCGCGCCCCCGGGCGCTTCGGTGAACACTCCGTCCAGCACGAGGGTGTGAAAGTGCAGGTTCACGTTCAACCCGCTGCCTGCGCGCTGCATCACGGTGACGCTGCCGGTGCGTCCACCCGGCACGCCGCACTCCCGGGCGCCGCGCGCGTACACGTCGAGCAGCACGCGTGTGTACACCCGCAGCACCGCGCGGCTCAGTCCGTGATTCCACGCCATCTGGTACCGGAGCCGATACGGCACCGTCAGGACCCACTGCCGCACCGGCACCCACGGCAACACCGCGTCCACCAGATGCGCGGCGCGCTCCGTCATCCGCCGGCCACCGCAACTGGGGACACCACCCCCGCCCTTTACACGAAAACGGCACCAAATGCTCGCGCGCGCAGCCCTCGCACCGAAACCGCGCCACGCCGTGTTCCAACACGCCGCACGTCAGAAACTCCCGGAACTCGCGCTCGACGAACTGCGGCAGGCCCGCGCCGTCGCCGGTCTCCGCCACCGCGCGCAGGAAGACCTCCAGGTGCTCGGCGATGACCTGGTGGAGCACGGTGTGCTCGGCGTCGCGGGGCCGGTAGACCGCTCGCTGGAGGGCCATGGCCCCCAGGTGGGGTGACGCCGCCGACCGGGACAATGCTGAGAGAGTGATACACCGATCAGGGTGGGGATGGCGGCGGCCGAACCGCTGCCGGCGGTGCGTCTACGTTCCGGAACGGTCGGGAGGGCAGCCTCGCGCGCGCGGCGATCGCGTGGTGTGACCCGGGGAGGGCGGTGGTCTGTATGTCCATGGCGTCTGGCCGGAGCTGGATGGTCCTCCCCGCCTCAGAGCACATCGAACTCTGGGGTAGCCGAGGCAGTGCGCAGGGAACGTCGAGCGGCACATGTTCGGTGGCGTGCTGTTGTCGAGCTGGCGTGGACCGCACAGGTTCTGAGACATTTGGTGAACACGTGGTCGTGACTGAAACACGACGGATTTAGATCGGGATCTCGAAGCAGAAGCTCAGCGACCTGTTCGCCGGCAAGTGGTTGCGGGCCCCGCAACCGACAAACACAAGGGGTCGGCGCTTCCGCCGAGCCCCATGTGTCGGCTAGCCGACTTGTCCCGAAACTTGTCTCCCTTCGCCACGATCTCCCACGGCTTTGACGGGCCCCCCACTCCTTAGGCGATAGTGGGAAGGGGGGCCTGGCGCTCGTCGATCGCGTGGTGTGACCCGGGGAGGGTCTGCGAGTCCGTGGCTCCCTCATGCGCCAAGACGCACCGGATCGTGAAAGTGAAAGTAGAGCCTTGCCCACCTAGCTCTTCACCCAGATTCGGTCCGAGGGCTCGGGCATGCATCTGGACGCGCTGCCCCTCAGGCGTGGCGCCTCGACATCGCGCGGGGTGATTCCTACTTCTTCGGGGGCGTCGTGTCCGCCGGCTGCCAGCTGCGATCGGGATTGAACAGCTTCATCGCTCCCGCCACCCGCGCCGTCGCCTCGCCGAGATCCTTCTGAAACACCTTGCCGTCATGGCTCACGATGAAGGTCATGACGCCGGAGTCCCCGTACTGGGCGGGATAGGCGACCAGGCCGAATCCGCCGATCATGTGCCCGCGCGCCACGTAGTCGTACGCCCCGCCCGGAGCGTCCGGACCCTGGCCGGTGAGAATCCGGTAGAGGTAGCCGTGGTAGGGGCGCGGGCCGTCGGTGGCCTTCCCGGCATATCCCTGCGCGCGGGCCTGGGCCACCAGCTCACCGAGGGGACTGGGCGCGTCGGCAGGCTTCGTCGGCCAGTAGAGACCGTCGCGCTTGCCCGCGGTGCTGATCAACTTCTGCGCGTACTCGTAGACGCCGTTGCGGCCGACGCCGAGCCCGAAGTACTCCCGCTGCGCGTCGACGTACGCCAGGCACACCTGGATCGCGTTCAGCTCGTCGCGGCCGACGCGCCGGTTGAGAATCTCCTCGCGTCCGGCCTCGGTGTCGAAGCGCCAGCCATCGCCATCGGGCACGAGAGGAATCGGGAGAGGGAAGTCGTCGGAGCCCACGAAGAGGAGGATCTTTCCCCCTCCCGGCTCGAGCCTGTGGGCTTCGTCGTACTTCTCCACGAAGCGCCGCCAGACCCGGCGGTCCGAGACGTCATCGCCCGACGACACGATGTCGCGCCCCTCCGGCCCCAGCATCTTCAGCATGATGGGGCGGTCGCCGGCGCGCATCGCCTCCACGAAGGCCTTGAACGCTTCCTCCGGCGATCCGAAGAGCTTGGCCCCGCGCGCCTCCGACTCGGCGATGGGCATCGCGCCCCCGAGACCGAGCCAGGCCACGGTCGCCGTGGCCACCATGAGCCTGAAAGCCCAGCCGCGCCGTCGCCCCCGCCCTCGCGCCATCACCTTCTCCCTCCTCGACCGCCGCCGCCGCCACGCGATCCACCACCACCCGAGCGGGAGCCGCCGCCGCCCGAACGGGACCCGCCGCCCGAACTCGAGGCGCCCATGCTCTGCCCGCCGCCGCCGCGCGACGACGCCCCGAGGCTGGACTCGCCGCGCTGGCTGGAAGCCCGCGCGTCGCCACCGCGATCCATGCCCTGGAAAGCCCCGCCTCCGCTGCCGCCGCCGCGGTCCCCCCCGCCCTGCCGGCTGACATCAGAGGTGGACGGCCCGCCGCCGCGGTCGCCCCCGCCCGGCCGGCTGACATCAGAGGTGGACGGCCCGCCGCCGCGGCCCGTGTCGCCTCGACCCCCGCGGTCGGCGGTCTGCGCGCCCTCGGATCCGCGACCCCGGAAGTCCTCGCGCCCCTGAGAGCCCGCCGGTCCCTGCTTGTTGTACTTCTGCTGTGTCCCGGAGTCGCGGTACTGGGCGCCCTTGCGGTGCTCGGGGTTGTGCTGGAAGCTTTGCCTGTCGCCGCCTTGGACGTTGGTGCGCTGGGTTTGCCGATCACCGCGATTCACGGTCTGGTTGAAGTTGTTGTTCTTGTTGACGTCGATGTCGACGTCGCCGCCCCCCCAGTTACACCCGCCCCACATCGCGGCGCCCACCGCCATGCCCACGCCGAACGTGATGGCCGCCCCCGCGACGTAGCCCGGCGGGTAGTAGGCATAGGGCGGATACGCCGGATAGGGCCACGCCCCGTACACCACGGCCGGGTTGTACGTCGGCACGTAAACGGTCTGAGGATTGGCCTGTTCAATTATGATGGTTTGCTGGGTGGGGGCCGGCGCGGGCGCGCCCGAGGGCGCGGGGGGCGCCGGTGGCGGGGACGTCGCCGGGGCTGCGGGCTCGACCCTCACCGTCTGCTCGGGGGTGCTCTTGAGGTTCCCGGCGCTCTGCGCCTTCGCGCGCAGGCGCTGCACGGCATCCATCAGCTCCTTGCGCTGGTCGAGGAAGGAATCGCCGAGCTTCTGCGTCCAGTCCAGCTTCTCGTCCATCATGCTCAGCGCTTGCGGCACGCTGACGATGAACTTCACGCTGTCGTCCCAGTCCTGCTTCTGCAGCGCCTCGTTCAGGGCCTGGTCCTTGAGCTTCGGGTTCGCCTTCATGAAGCGCGCGGCCTGGACGACCTCCAGCGGATACGTGGACGCCATGAGGATCTGCGCCAGCAGGCTGTCGGAGTAGAGCGCGACGGGCGCCGCGATCTGCTCGAGCTCTTCGGGGGTGAACGGCTTCGGGGCGCTTTGCTGAGCCTGCCCGCTCGGCTGGGCCTGGGTGCTCGGCGGTGGAGCCTGCGAGAAGACTGGCAGGGGGCCGAGGAGCAGGACGAGGAGCCATCCCGCCAGCACCTTCGCGGCGCGGCGTTCCAGCATATGGACCATCCAGATCATTTCAGGCTCCGCGCAGGGTGAATGTTGTGGGGTACATGCCGCTCGCGATGCTCTCGCACCCGGACGCCGAGGGGATATCGGACCTTGGTCGTACTTGTGGCAACGACGGACTTCGCCCCCTCTGGGCGGGGTGCCGCTCGGGCGGGTGCGAGGGCATCGTGAAGAGACCGTATTCCATGTGACCCGGTGACCCTCCCGTCGCGCGCGGTGCCCCGCGCGGGGCGAGCATACCACGCGCCTTGACCGTCCCTCGGACGCTCGCTAGCATGGGGAGCCATAAGCCAGATCCAATCGATCAGCGCGGGGACGTTTGCCACGGCCGACATGGCTCGCGCCGTGCGCTTCTACGAGGCGGTCGGCTTCTCGTGGCCTACGGGGCCGAGACGGCGGCCTTCACGTCATTCCGCATCGGGACAGGCTTTCTGAACCTTGCGCGGACCTCATGAGACCAAGGTCCAATGGTCGGAATCTACACTCGCGCCATACCTTGGAAGCCATGAAGCCATTCCGCGCGGTCGTCCTCGTGATTTGCCTGTGCAGCGTCTCGCTCGCCGGGTGCACTTACTACGGGGTGCCGGCCACCCCCAGCGAGCCGGTCTATGACCGCGCCTGGAGCGCGGCGGTGGGTGGCGCCCAGGACGTGGGCGTTCAGGTGACCTCGGCGGACCCCGCCACCGGGATGATTCGCGGCACCAAGGATGGGGTCGGCGTCACGGTCCTCGTCGTGCGCCAAGCCGACGGCGGCGCGCGCGTCCAGCTCGACTCCGCCGGGCCGACGCCGCGCGACCCGGACCTGCACTCCCGCTTCGTGCAAGCCTACAACCGTCGCATGGGCCGTTGACGCCTCCAAACGACTTCGCCGTGGTGATCCCGCGGCGGGCGGGTGGTCGACCCCGCGCGGGGCCTCGACGCGGCGCTGGACGGCCCAAGTCCGATCCGGCGCTCCTGTTCATGTCGATCGTCGTGGTGACGGCGCGGGCGGACTCGACGCTGCTGGGCCTCTAGCCGGCCAGGCGCCGGGCGCGCGCGGTCCAGATGCGGCCGTCCAGCCAGTAGTGGCCGAGCAGGCCGGCGGTCAGGAAGGGCTCGAGGATGTCGAGCCCGGAACCCGTGCACAGCGCCCAGGACGCGAGGCCGATTGCCGGCCACAGCGCGAAGCGCGCGAGCTGGCGGGCTTCCCCGCCGATCCCCCGATCACCGGAGGCCTCGGCCCGGCGCGCCACGGCGTAGGTGAAGTAGAGGTACTGCGCCTCGTGGTGGATAGCGAGGACCAGGACGAACGACGCGGTCCCGGCGCCGAGCACGTAGGCGCCCGCGAAGCCCAGCGCGTTGGCCACGACCAGCCAGCGCTCGCCGGGGTGGACGGCGACGCCCGCGTGGCCACCCGGAGGCCCGATGGACCCCTGCGGTCCGCCGGCGGGCGCCGCGATGCGCCCGACGGTCCAGCCCAGGTAGGCGACGATGCCGGCCGCCGCCACGCTCGCGAGCCAGCTCAGGACCTCGGGGGCGAGCGAGAGACCGTAAAACTCCTCGCCCTCGTGCGCTGGGGCGATGCTCGCATAGTAGGCGACGGCCGCGATCATGGGGAGATAGAAGGCCGCCTGGAGCAACCAGCGGTGCGCCGCCGACACCGGCCCTCCCGCGTGTCGCTGATAGTGCCGCGCGATGCCCAGGTTCTGCCGACCGCGATGCCAGGCGCCCAGGCAGAGCACCGTGGTCGTCACGAGCCGCGAGCCGTCGTTCAGCACCAGGAGATAGGTGGCCGCCAGGATCGCGAGCGGGATGGCGAGCACGTCGACCGGCATCCGGCGCCACAGCCGCCGCCGGACGATGGCCTCGTAGGTGGCGCCGAGGTGAAGCTCCCCCAGGAGCACGTCGGCCGCGCTCAGCTCCCGATCGCCGCGCCAGTGGAGCACCAGCGCCAGCAGGATCAGGAGGACGCCGCTCCCCGCCGAGACGACCCAGAAGTCCGCGCGCTCCGAGAGGAGCCACGCGCCGGGCCCGCTCACGGCCTCTGGCGCCGCCGCGCCCCCCGGCCGGCGTCCGGTTACTCGCCCTCGGAACATAGGCCCTCGCGGAGCACGGGTCATCGTGCGCCAATCCCCGGCGCGCGGTCAAGCGACGGGAAGAGAGGGGCGCGGGTCTCGCTCGACCTGGTCCGGAGTGACGGGCATGTTCTCGCCGGTGCCGATCCACGACGACATGGCATCGCCCATCCCCTGTTTCTGGAAGCCCTGGATCAGGTCGGACAGGCCCCCGTAGCCTTCCGAGCCGGCCGGAGCCCTCGCACCCAAGTCACGCGATCTCCGTGGCGAGCCGCCATCCGAGTGTCTTCAGCCGACTACGAGATTCACGACCTGCCCCGGCACGTAGACGAACTTCCGCACCGCCTGCCCGGCCAGGCGCGCCGCGATCCCATCCGCGGCCAGCGCCGCCGCGCGCGCGTCCGCCTCGGAGGCGTCGCGGGCGAGCTGGACGCGTCCGCGCACCTTGCCGTTTACCTGGACGGGGAGCTCGATCACGTCGTCGACCGCGAGGGCCTCGTCCCACGCTGGCCAAGGCTCGTACGCGAGCGATGCCGCGTGGCCGAGATGCCACCAGAGCTCCTCGGCGACGTGCGGCGCGAACGGCGAGACGAGCAGGACCAGCGCCCGCACCGCCTCGCGCGGCATCGCGGAGAGGCGGGCGAGGTGGTTCACGAAGACCATGAGGGCTGAGATGGCCGTATTGAAGGCCATCGCGTCGATGTCGGTGCTGACCTTCTTGATGGTCCGGTGGAGCAGCCGGCGCGTGGCGTCGTCCATCGCCTCCACGAGGGGCTGGCGACAGACCGCGTGGAGCCGGTCGCGGAAGCGCACCACGCCCTGGATCTGCGAGGTCTGCCACGGCTTCACGGCCTCGAGCGGCCCCATGAACATCTCGTAGAGCCGGAGCGCGTCGGCGCCGTACTCCCGCACGATGTCGTCGGGATTCACGACGTTGCCCCGCGACTTCGACATCCGTTCGTTGTCCTCGCCCAGGATCGTCCCCTGGTGCACGAGCTTCATGAACGGCTCGGGGTGCCGGACGTGACCGAGATCGAAGAGCACCTTGTGCCAGAAGCGGGCGTAGAGGAGGTGGAGCACCGCGTGCTCGGCGCCGCCGACGTAGAGGTCGACGGGCATCCACGCGTCGTACGCGTCCATCGCCCAGGGCTTGTCGTCATTGTCCGGGTCGAGAAACCGCAGGTAGTACCAGCACGAGCCCGCCCATTGCGGCATGGTGTTGGTCTCGCGTGCGAACCAGCGACCGTCGCGTTGGAAGAAGCGCCAGTCGCCGACGCGCGCGAGCGGGCCGGCCGGGTCCTCGCCCGGGTTGTAATCGGCGAGCTCGGGCAGGCGCAGCGGCAGCTCGGACTCGTCGACCGCGAGCGGCTGGTCATAGCGAATCGTGTGCGCGGCCCCTCGCCGAGGGTCGCCGGTCGGGTCAGCGAGCTCGACCGGAAAGTAGATCGGGATGGGCTCGCCCCAGTAGCGCTGACGCGAGAAGACCCAGTCGCGCAGCCGGTAGCTGACCGTGCCGAGGCCGCGGCCGAGCGTCTCGAGTCGGCGGACGACCGCGCCTTTGGCGGCGGGCGTCGCCAGGCCGTCGAACTCGCCGCTGCGGACGTTGACGCCGTCGTCGACGTACGCGGCCTCGAGCGCGTCGTGCAGTCGCCCGTCCGGGCTCACGACCTCGACGATCGGAAGACCGAAGGCGGTCGCGAACTCGAAGTCGCGCTGATCGTGCCCGGGGACGGCCATGACGGCACCAGTCCCGTAGCCGCCAAGCACGTAGTCAGCCACCCAGATCGGCAGGCGAGCTCCGGTGATCGGGTGGATGGCCACGGCGCCTGTCGGCACACCGGTCTTCGTCTTGGCGAGCGCGACACGGTCCAGCTCACTCTTGCGGGCAGCCGCCTCGACGTACGCGACGACGGCCTCGCGCCGAGCCGGCGTCGCCAGCGTGCGCGTCAGCTCATGCTCGGGCGCGAGCACGACGTAGGTCGCGCCCATGAGGGTATCGGGCCGCGTCGTGAAGACGGCGATGCGCGCGTCCGGGTGACCGTCGACACCGAAGACGATCTCGGCGCCCTCCGAACGGCCGATCCAGCGGCGCTGCGCGGTGAGCGTCCCCTCGGGCCAGTCGACGAGCGCCAGGTCCTCGGCGAGCCGATCGGCATAGGCGGTGATCTTCAGCATCCACTGTCGGAGCGGCGTGCGATAGACGGGATGGCCGCCGCGCTCGCTCTTGCCATCGACGACTTCCTCGTTGGCGAGCACGGTGCCGAGCGCGGGACACCAGTTGACGGGCACCGTCGCCTGGTACGCGAGCCCGCGCCGGAACAGCTGCAGGAAGATCCACTGCGTCCAGCGTACGTAGCCCGGATCGGTGGTGTCGATCTCCCGCGACCAGTCGTAGCTGAAGCCGAGCATCTTGAGCTGGCGCTTGAACGTCGCGATGTTGTTCGCCGTCGTCCCCGCGGGATGCTGCCCGGTCTCGATCGCGTGCTGCTCGGCCGGCAGGCCGAACGCGTCCCAGCCCATTGGGTGCAGCACGTCGTAGCCGCGCATGCGCCAGGCGCGCGCCATGATGTCGGTGGCGGTGTACCCCTCGGGATGACCGACATGCAGACCGACGCCGGACGGGTAGGGGAACATGTCGAGGACGTAGCGCTTGGGCCGGCCGCTCCGGCGCGTGGCGCGGAACGTCCCGTGCTCGTCCCAGTAGCGCTGCCAGCGGGCCTCGATCTCGAGGTGGTCGTAGGCCATGTCCTGTCTTACCCGTTGCGGCGTGAAGGCCGAAGGTGCGCTCTGGTCAGCGCCGCAAATCAGTGGCCGAGCGCCTTGCGCAGGTCCTCACCCTGGGACTTCCACCACTGATGCAGGATCGTGATGTCGGTACCAACGGAGAAGTGCCGGACGCCCATGTCGAGGAAGTACTTCGCCTGATCCGCGGTGGCGATCTCGGCGCGGGGCGGCACGCCCATCTTGATGGCCGTCTCGAACACGCGGCGCTCCACCACTCGTAGCTCGGGCGAATAGCGCTCGCCGGCTCGTCCGATGCCCATCGAGTAGTCGGAGCCGCCCCACTGCACCATGTCGACACCTTTGACGGCCAGGACGTCCTCGAGCGTGTCGACCGTGCCCGGTTTCTCGATCATGATGGCCACGACGATGTCGCGCAGGGCCTGGACGTACTCCTTGGTGCCGCCATACCCCATGTAGGTGAACCGACGGGTGGCCACGCCGTAGGTTCCTTTGTCCTCCGGGGTCTCCGCGCGAACGATGCGTACGCACTCCTGCACGTCGGCGGCGGAGCGACAGTCGGCGAAGAGGATGCTGTGGAAGCCGGACCCGATCGCTCGTGATGCGAGAAAGCCCCGCGGCTCCTGGTCGACCTTGAGCTGCATCGACATGTTGTAGAGGTCCCCGGCTCGAGCGAGGTTGTCGAGGTCGTGCAGGTCGAAGGGGCCGTACTCGCCGACGAATTCGACGTAGTCGTAGAGGCCGGTGTGCCCGATGGCTTCGACGACGGACGGCCACGTGGTGTGGATGTGGGTGGAGAGCGTGGGCTTATTGGCTTTGAGGAGGTCGCGCAGCTTGTTGGGTCTCATGTCGTCTCTCCTATCGTTTCCATCCCAGCCAGTCACAGACGGCCCGGCCCATGACCAGCTCGAGGTCGCGGCCCTTCAGCCAGGGCAGCTCTTCCGTGAACAGCGTCACGCACTGACGCCACGGGCAGGGCATGCGCGTGATGTCGGTGCCCCAGAACCAGCGCGCGGGGCCGAAGGCGTCGTAGAGCCGCCGCAGGTTGTCGTGGATGTCGCGAAACGGATAGGGCTGATCGGAGTAGCTCGGCGCGCCGGTCGCCTTCATCGCGACGTTGGGGTATTTCGCGAGCGCGACCACCTCCCCGAGATTCGCCCACCGCTCGCTCGGGGGCGCGTCCCCCCTCGGGCGACCGAGGTGATCGAGGATCAGCTTGAGGTTCGGATGCCGCTGGGCGATCTCGGCGACCTTCGGCAGGAAGTTCGCCGCCATCATCGCGATGGGCAGGCCGGCCCGCTCCGCGGCCGGCCACAGCCAGTCGACGGTGCCGTCCGTCGGCCACTTGCTCTGCTCCGGCCCGATGAAGGTGAAGCGGCAGCCGAGCATTCCCGGGCGCTGCTTCCACGTGTCGACCAGCGCGCGGCTCTCGGGCTTGTCGAGGGGGAAGTTGCCGAGGATCGCGAACCGGTCGGGATGGGCGCGCACGGCCTCCATGCAGAGCTCGTTCGCGTTCGGATCCCACGGCGTGTGCGGCGTGAGGATGGCGGCATCGACACCGCCGGCGTCCATCTCCTTCAGGGCATCTTCTTTGAGATAGGCGGGGATCTGCCGGTGCCACGGGCTGGTGGGGTTGCCCGCATTCCAGAGATGAATCTGCGCGTCGACGATCAACATGGTCAACTCCTTGGTCATCCCAGAGCGCTCAGTAATGCGCGCTGTCGGCTCAGACGCGTCGGGCGCTCCTGAGCGAACCGGTGCACCCCGGCAAAGATCGAGTCCGGATCCAGGTGCGCCTCGGCGATCACGTCTGCCTCGGTGCCGCCGGTTAGCCACACGTTGTCCTGGTCGGCGGTGAGGGAATACTCATCGGTCAGAGAGCCGACGTTGCGCAGCGGCCACATGCGGCGCGTTCCGCTCATCACGAACATGAGATCCTGGCTGGCCTCGGGCGGCAGCACGTCGTTCCGATAGGCTTCGGGTTGGCGGTCGAACAGTTCTTCGCTGATCGCCGCGATGACCTTCACATTGATGCCGGCACTCGTCAGCCGTGGCAGCACGCTCACGAGATTGAACGTCGAACTCGATCCCTGGGCAACGACGTAGCCGTGTCGTGGCTGGCCCGGCGCGAAGTCGCGGATGACGTAGAGACCCTTGGCGGCGGCCCGCAGGTCGGAGTCGGCGAACGTGTTGCGGTCGGCCACGCGGAAGTCCGGGCGTGCGACCTCGATGACGATGACGCCAACCTTTTTCTCGCGCGCGGCGATCTCGGCGGCGGCGAAGTAGCCGGGGGCCACGTCGTTGTAGTCCCAGAAGCTCAGGTTGATGACCTGGTCACGCGGGAACAGCTTCCACACCTGGGGAGCGAAGATCCCGAAGTGTGTGCGCGCGTCGGCGGCGGTCTCCGGGCCGGAGTGCCCGGCGAGGATGTGCAGGACGCCGGTGCGAAACTTACTGTCCTGGTTCTGCTGGCTCCACACGCGCGCGGGCAGGTACATCAGCGGCGTGAAGGCGCCGTAGGTGCCGCTGAACGCCCACACCCCGGCAAACTGGTCGGGGTCCAGCGACGCGCTCTGGCCGACCAGGCCGATGGCGCTCGACACGTTGCCCGCTTCCTCGATCGCGGCCTTGAGCCGCGTCCCCAGCGGGTTGGTTTCGGGATCGTAGTGGCCCCAGATGCTGCCGTGCTCGAGGTTGATCGATTCCGAGAGGTCGGCCGCCAAGGTCAGCACGCGATTGTCGGTAACGTGGTTCGCCCATTTGACGATCTCGGACACGGCGCGTCGGGCGCCCGCCGTCTCGCCCGCCTTGCGGAACAGCGCGATCTTGAGCTGCTTCTCCTTGCCCGAGATCGAATTCCTCACAGTGAGCGTCTGCGGCTCTTCGGGAAGATTGGCGACCTTGAGACGGTCGTCGAGGAAGGGGTCGTGCTTCATGTCGACGCGGAGCGGGATCTCGGCCGGCACCGAGTCGCCGATCTCGACCAGACGATCGGCCAGCCAATCCCCGAGGCCATCGCGCTCGAGGACTGACATGACGACGTCGATGTTGGTCTTGAACTGGATGAGCCGCTCGCGCGGGTCGGTGACCGGTCCGTTGCTGATCCCCTGGAACTCGACACCGTAGCGTGCCTCGAACGTGCGCGCCAGGGCGACGAAATATTCCGAGTTCATCTTCATCCCGTACGGATGGCTCGGGTAGCCCACCACCTGGTCGCCCGCCCCGGGGATCTTGCCGTTCACCGCGCCGGGCCAGTATCCCTTGGTGGTCGTGCCGATCACGATCATCGGACGGCGATCCGCCGGATCCCAGGCCTCCATGGTCCGGAGCGCGCCCACGATCTGGTCGTAGTCGTGACCATCCGGCAGTGTGAGCACGTTCCAGCCGTACGAAGTCCATTGGTCGACCAGGCGGTAGCCGGAGAACTTGCTGGCCACAACGCCGCCGATCAGCGAATCGTCGATGCCGGCGTTGTTGTCGGACAGGAAGATCCGGAGCCGCTTGCCGACCTGCAGCGCGATCGCCTGGGTCTTGAGCTCCTGGGCGTGTCCCTCGGTCATGGCGAACTCGCCCTCGAGCGCGATGACCTTCGGGGTTCCCATGGGGGCGCCGATGATGTCCCAGAACGCCGCCTTTCCCGCGGCCGTAGCGATTCCGACGCCCGAGGGGCCCCCGTTGACGTCGTTGGTGAGATCGGTGGACTCGATGTGCCCGGACAGCGCCCGGATGCCGCGCCCCTTCGCCTGGGCGAACAGCGGATGGTCCGACAGCCCCTGGTCCGCGAGCAAGGTCCTCAGCGCGCCGGCGCCGCGACGGAATCCCAGCGCGTCGACCGGCAGCATGGCGACGTCTGGTGCCACGTGATAGCGGGGATCGCCCGTCGCGTGATGCTTCCGGTACAGCGCCTGCCCCAGGATCATCCACAGCGCGTAGCAGGTGGGCGCGCAGTGTCCCGCCGCCAGCATGAACTTGTCGCCGTACGGATGCTTGGGGCGTCGGTAGTCATAGCGGAGCCCGCCCAGCTCGGGCCCGGCCAGATGCGCCGCTACGTTGAATGGCGTGTAGGCGAGCGGGCCGCCGAAATGCCCGGTCTGGGCATAATTGCCGAGCAGGGTGAGAGCCATGCAGGTCATGTAGCCGATGTCTTCCAGGCGGCGCCGGTCGTAGGGAAGCCCTGGTGCCATGTCCGACCGTGGCGACGTGTGAACACTCATCGAAGTCTCCTGTTCTCCCAGGCAGATCTGAATATTGTGATGGCGCTAAGGCTCGACGCGCTCGATCTTCACGCTCCGACCCGTGCGCGCGGACTCGATCATCGCCAGCGTGACCTCCACGACACGCAGCCCGTCCAGGCCGGTCGCGGCGGGCTGGCCGCCGGTGGCGGCCGCGCGCTGGAAGTCCTCGATCTCGGCCACGTAGTTCGGCAGCAACGCTTCCGGGTAGTCGGCGGTCTCGTTGACAGTGTCGCTCGTGATCTCGAAGTGGCCGGTGCGCGCTTCCCACATCGAGTGGTGTCCGGCGATGAGCCCGGTGATCCCGTACACGCGGAAATCGTTGCGCGAATCGGGAAGAAGGCGGCTCGCGACCACCTGGCCGAGCGTGCCGTTGTCGAAGCGCAACGTGAGGCAGGCGAGCTGCTCGAGCGGGCGCGCGACCGTCTGGCCGTCGGTGACCGCGGTGATCTCGTCCACCTCGGCGCCGAGCACGAAGCGCAGCAAGTCGACCGAGTGCACGCCGGTGCCCATCATCGTGGACGCGCCCCCGATCAGCTCCGGCGTGTCCCACCACTGCGTGAGCGGCGTACGCGGCGGTGAGCCGTCGCGGCCGCGCACGCCGAAGGCCCACTGCGCCTGGGCGAGCACGATGCGCCCCAGCGCGCCGGCGGCGACGAGCTCGCGGGCCCGTCTATAGGCCGGGTGCTGGCGCAAGTTGAAGGCCACGCCGAGCGTGACGGCCGCGCGGCGGCACGCGTGGACCATTCGCACGGCGTCGGCGATCGTCGTGGCCATCGGCTTCTCGCACAGCACGTGCTTTCCGGCTGCCGCCGCCTGGCCGACGTGCTCGGCGTGCAGGGCGTTCGGCGAGGCCACGAAGACACCGTCGACCCGCGAGTCCTTGAGGAGGTCGCCGAGCTGACTGTACGCCGCGCGCACGTCATGCTTCTGCGCGAACGCCTCCGCGCGATCCTGATCGCGGCTGTACACTGCGACGAGGTCGCCGCCGTCGGCCGCGGCGATCGCGGGCGCGATCTTGATGTCGGGATGTTTGCCGGTGCTGACGATGCCCCATCCGAACGCCATGGATCCTCCTCGCGATCAGGCCGGCCGGTTCGCCTTGAGGAACGTGCGCACGTGCCGCACCGCGAGCGGGATCTTCTCCTTCGTGTCCTTCCAGGGGTAGAAGGTCATCTCGGCCTTCGGGGACAGCATCGCCGACTCGAGGGCGGGCTCGTAGGGGTGCGAAGGGGTCTCGTCCGGCATGACCAGTACGGGCGCCGGGCAGCCCTGGACGACGTCGCGCGGCACGCTGAACACGAAGTCGGCGTTCCTGACGTACATCCGGGTCAGGAACTTGTCGATCATGTCCATCGTGAGGTCAGGCCGCTGCTTGACCAGCGTCGGCCCCCAGGTCTGCAGGCTGTTGTCGTACATGGGGTTCGATTCCTTGCGGAAGCCGACGGGCTGCGACACGACGGCGGCGACGATGCGCTCCGGCGCGCGCTCGACCAGCTTCCAGATGAACGGCCCCCCGATGCAGTAGCCGATCACCATGAAGCGCTGGATGCCCAGGTGAT
>CAVYTA010000008.1:0-153559 GCA_963771355.1 uncultured Candidatus Rokubacteria bacterium
ATCGGTACCCTTGGATCAGATCAAGGAGCCGGCGACGTGATTCTGCTGTCGAGGGCCTATTTCTCATGGTGAGCTCCCTAGCGTCATCGTCATCGATAGGCGGGCGGATCATCGCCAGGACGTGCCGCAGTCACTCGATCACCTGATCCGCCCGCGCAAGCACAGACGGCGGGATCGTGAGGCCGAGCGCCTTGGCGGTCTTCAGGTTGATCACCAGCTCGAACTTGGTCGGCTGCTCGACTGGCATGTCGGCGGGCTTGGCGCCCTTCAGAATCTTGTCGACGTAGGTGGAGGCGCGTCGAAAGAGATCAGGGAGGCTCGGCCCATAGGACATCAAACCCCCGTCGTGGGCGTAGGCGCGCACCCCGTAGACGGCAGGAAGGCGGTTCCGGGCCGCAAACTCGATCAGGCGTCGCCGGTTCACAAAGGCCACCTGGCTATCAAACGGCATAAACGCCGTGGCTCGCTCACGCTCGATGGCTGCGAGCGCAATCTCCAGGTCATCGGGAGTTCGCACCGGATGCGATCGGACCTCGATTCTCAACGCCTGCCCACTGGCCTCAACATCCTTATGGGATGGTAGATGCGCCGGATTCGAGGGGTCCCAGATCACCGCGATCCGCGACGCGCCAGGGGCGATCTCGCGGAGCAGTTGAAGTTGTTTCCCTGCGTACTCGGCCTGGGAGGATAGCCCGGTGACGTTTCCACCAGGGCGGGCAAGGCTAGCGACCAGCCCGGACCCAACTGGATCACCGACGTACACCATCACAATTGGGATCGTCCCGGTCGCTTGTTTCGCGGCCTTGGCCGCTGGAGTGCTTGACACAACAATCACGTCCACTTGGAGCCGGACGAACTCGGAAGCAAAATCGGTGAAGCGCTCGGCCCTGCCCTCTGAGTACCGGCGCTCGATCGAGAGATTCTGGCCCTCGACATAGCCCCCCTCCCGGAGCCCTTCCTGGAACGCTTCCCAAAGGGGAAGCGTGGCGGGAGTGGTCACAGTTGTCCCGAGAAAGCCAATGCGGTAGACCTTCACCACCCGTTGCGCTTCGGCAGCGAGCGGCGTTGCGAGGACGCCGGCCAGCGAGGTCAGCAGGAAGCGGCGGCGGTCCATCACTCGATCACCTGATCCGCCTGCAGCAGGAGCGACGGCGGGATCGTCAGGCCGAGGGCCTTGGCCGTCTTGAGATTGATCACCAGCTCGAACTTGGTCGGCTGCTCCACGGGCAGGTCGGCGGGCTTGGCGCCCTTCAGGATCTTGTCCACGTACACGGCGCTGCGCCGGAAGAGATCGAGAAAGCTCGGCCCGTAAGACATGAGACCCCCGGCCTCCACACTCTCCCTGACGCCGTATACTGCCGGCAGGCGGCTCCTGGCTGCGAGGTCTGCGAGCCGTGCTCGGTGGGAGTTGAGCATCGCATCTGACAGTACGAGGAGGGCTCCCACGCGCTCTTTGGCCATCGCCGCGAATGCGCCGTCGAACTCGTTGGGACCTCGAGCCTCCAGGAGTTGAAGCTGCACTCCCAACGACCGGGCCGCGACGTTCACTTCTCTTATCGCGAGCTGGTGGTACGCATTGGTCGGATTCGAGAGGAGGGCCACACGGCGGATCTTGGGGACGGTCTCCTTGAGCAGCTCCAGTTGTTTGGCGACGATGTCCAGGCCGGCGTAGCCGGACACCCCGGTGACGTTCCCGCCCGGGCGCGCGAGGCTCGCCATGAGCCCGATGCCAACAGGATCGCGAACGGCAATCATGACGATGGGGATCGTCTCGGTGGCGTTCTTGGCTGCCGTCACTCCTTGCGTCCCCCACGATACGATGAGGTCCACCTTGACCCGGACCAGCTCGGCCGCCAAGTCGGGCAGCCGGTCGACCCGACCCTCCGCATATCGATAGTCGATGACAATATTCTGGCCCTCAACCCACCCGAGCTCGCGCAGCCCTTGCCGGAACGCGTCGAGCAGGAGCGGCCTATCGGAAGGGGACGTCAAGCTAAGAAAACCTATCCGAGGCACCTTTCCCGCCTGCTGCGCCTCGGCGGCGAGCGGCACGGCGAGGAGACTTGCTGGGACCATCGCTAGGAAGGTTCGTCGCTCCATCACGGGTCCACGCTCAGCTTCTCCAGTGCCGCCTCGAGCAGCGCCCGGATCTCCGCGTCGCGTTCCCGCCGGGCCTCGGCCTTCCGCTGGCGGCTCCGGGCCGCCCGACACCGGCCGGAGAAGACCTCCTGGCCGGCGTGGATCGGCACCTTCTGGCAGACGGGGCATAGCCGGGAGGCTAGCACGCCCCCTCTAGCGGGCGCACGTACGCCGTCCAGGCTGCAGCGGGCCCGGGGTGCTATCATTCCGTGGGTGTTCCACCGGAACGGGAAACCGATTCTCGACTTCCGGGGGGCGTGGCAAGCGGCCTGCCGGAAGGCTGGTGTCCCTGGCCGCATCCCCCATGACTTTCGCCGGACGGCCGTGCGGAACCTCGAGCGGGCGGGGTCCCGCGCTCCACCGCGATGGCGATGGTGGGACACAAGACGGAGGCGGTCTATCGGCGGTACGCCATCGTCGACTCGGCCATGCTACAAGAAGGGGCCGCCAAGCTGGCGGCGTTCCATGCTGGGCAAAGTATTGGGCACGGTGGCCCGACCCGGAACGTGCGGGTCATGGTAAGGTCTTGAAAAGACAACACGCGAGAGTGGCGGAATTGGCAGACGCGCTGGACTTAGGATCCAGAGGGTCACACCCGTGGGGGTTCAACTCCCCCCTCTCGCACCATCCCTGAGCCAGGAGTCACGATGAAAGTCGCTGTCGAGGAGATAGGAGCCTGCAAGCGGCGCCTCCAGGTGGAGGAGGCGCCGGAAGTGGTTCGCACCGCCTGGGAGAAGGCCTTCAACCGCGTGCAGCGCGAGGCGCGGCTGCCCGGTTTCCGCAAGGGGAAGGTGCCGCGGAGCATGGTCAAGCTCCACTTCTCCGATGACGTGAAGCAGGAGGTGGCCCGCAGCCTCATCCCCGAGGTGTACCGGCAGGCGCTCGACGAGACCAAGCTCAAGCCGGTCGAGGAGCCGGACCTCCAGGAGGTCCGCCTCGAGGAAGATTCGCCCCTGTCGTTCTCGGCGGTGGTGGAGATCAAGCCCACCATCACGCTGGGCGACTACGCCGGCCTCGCGGTGAAGCACGAGCCGAAGCCCCTCACCGACGACGAGGTGGACGAGACGATCAACCAGTTCCGCGAGCAGCACGCGGAGTTCCGCGTGGTGGAGCGCCCCGCCGACCTCGGCGACCTCGTGATCGTGGACTACACCCTCGCCCCCGAGGGCATGGACCCCCGCACCGAGGAAGGGTACGGCTTCGTCCCCGGCCAGGGTCAGGTGATGCCGGAGATGGAGGAGGCGGTCATCGGCCTCGCCGCCGGCGGCACCCGTACCACACGCCTCAAGTTCGCCGACGACCACCGCACCGAGGCGCTGCGCGGCAAGACCGGCGAGGCAACGGTGACGGTGAAGGAGGTCAAGGAGAAGGTCCTCCCCGTGCTCGACGACGAGTTCGCCAAGACCATGGGCCCCTTCGAGACGATGGACGCGCTGAAGGCCGAGCTGCGCAAGGATCTCCAGGTCCGTCGCGACCGGGAAAACCGCCGCGCCCTCGAGGACGCGGTGGTGGAGACGCTCCTGAGCACGCACGACTTCCAGGTGCCGGACGCGCTGGTCCTGCGCCAGGTTGGCCATCAGATCGAGCACACGCGCGAGCGGCTGCGCCGCCAGGGCGTGGACCCGGACAAGCTCCCCTGGGACTACCCCAAGCTTCTCGAAGAGCTCAAGCCCGGCGCGGAGAAGGCGGTCAAGCGGGCGCTGCTCCTGGAGGCCATCGCCGAGAAGGAAGGCCTGGCCCCCGCCGAAGAGCAGGTGGACGCCGAGGTGGAGCGGATCGCCCAGGCCGGCCAGCGGCCGGCCCCCGCGGTGCGCCGGATGATGGAGCAGAGCGGGGACCTCGACAGCCTCCGCTATTCGCTCCGCGAAAGCCGGACCCTCGACCACCTGATCGAGCGGGCGAAGATCGCTCCCTGAGGTACACTATTCAGTAATGGCAAGGAGGCGTCCGATGGGCTTGGTTCCGATGGTGGTCGAGCAAACACCCCGCGGGGAGCGGGCATTCGACATCTTCTCCCGGCTGCTCAAGGAGCGGATCATCTTCCTTCCCACCTACATCGAGGACGAGATCGCCAACCTCGTGATCGCGCAGATGCTCTTCCTCGAGGCCGACGATCCCGACAAGGACATCAACCTGTACATCAACTCGCCGGGCGGCTCGGTGACGGCGGGGATGGCCATCTACGACACCATGCAGTACGTGAAGCCGGACATCTCTACCATCTGCATGGGTCAGGCCGCCTCCATGGGCGCGCTGCTCCTGACGGCGGGGGCCCGGGGCAAGCGCTTCGCGCTGCCGCACTCGCGTATCATGATTCACCAGCCCCTGGGCGGCGTGCAGGGCCAGGCCACCGACATCGACATCCAGGCCCGCGAGATCCTGCGCATGCGCGAGGAGCTGAACCGCATCCTCGTGCACCACACCGGGCAGTCCATGGAAAAGATCCAGCGGGACACCGACCGCGACTTCTTCATGACCGCGGAGCAGGCCAAGGAATACAAGATCGTGGACGAGGTCATCTCCTCCAAGCCCACCCCGCGCCCGGTCCCGGCCGAGGCGGCGGCGGTCGCCAAGTAGGTCACATGGCCCGTCAGCGAGAGGGCGGCGGCTCGCTGAAGTGCTCGTTCTGCGGCAAGAGTCAGAACGACGTCCGCAAGCTCATCGCCGGCCCCACCGTCTACATCTGCGACGAGTGCATCGAGCTCTGCAACGACATCATCGCGGACGAGTGGGAGGAGGAGAAGAGTCGGGAGATCCGGAGCCTCCCCAAGCCCGCCGAGATCAAGCAGGTCCTCGATCAGTACGTGGTGGGGCAGGAACGGGCCAAGAAGGTGCTCGCCGTCGCCGTGCACAACCACTACAAGCGCATCGAGGCCGGCGCCGACTCGGGGGACGTGGAGCTGCAGAAGGCGAACATCCTCCTCATCGGTCCCACCGGCTCCGGCAAGACCCTCCTCGCCCAGACCCTCGCCCGCATGCTCCAGGTGCCGTTCACCATCGCCGACGCCACCACCCTGACCGAGGCGGGCTACGTGGGCGAGGACGTGGAGAACATCATCCTGCGATTGCTCCAGGCGGCGGACTACGACGTGGAACGGGCCCAGCGCGGCATCGTCTACATCGACGAGATCGACAAGATCGCGCGGAAGTCCGAGAACCCCTCCATCACCCGCGATGTCTCCGGGGAGGGCGTCCAGCAGGCGCTCCTCAAGATCCTCGAGGGCACGGTGGCCAACGTGCCGCCCCAGGGCGGGCGCAAGCATCCCCACCAGGAGTTCATCCAGGTCGATACGACGAACGTGCTCTTCATCTGCGGCGGCGCCTTCGTGGGCATCGACAAGATCGTGGAGAACCGGGTGGGCAAGAGCGGCATGGGCTTCGGCGCCGAGGTGAAGAGCCGTGAGGATCGCCGGGTGGGTGATCTGCTCGCCATGGTGCAGCCGGAGGACCTCCTCAAGTTCGGGATGATCCCCGAGTTCGTGGGCCGGCTCCCGGTGGTGGCGACCCTGCACGACCTCGACGAGCCGGCGCTGATCCGCATCCTCCGGGAGCCGAAGAACGCCGTGATCAAGCAGTACCAGAAGTACTTCGAGCTCGAGCGCGTGCGGCTCAAGTTCACCGACGACGCGGTGGCCGCCATCGCCCGCGAGGCGATCAAGCGGGGCACCGGCGCCCGGGGCCTGCGCGCGGTGCTGGAGGAGGTCATGCTCGAGATGATGTACGATCTGCCCTCCATCCCCGAGCTGAAGGAGTGCATCATCACCCGCGAGGTCATCCTCTCCCGCGAGCGGCCGATCCTCATCCAGGAGCAGAAAGAACAGTCCGCGTAGCGTAGCGGGCGCGAGCGCAGCCGGGGGCGGGGCGCTCGCTTGCTCAGTACAGCATTCGCCTCGAGCGCCCCGCCCCCGGCTGCGCTCTCCACGGCTCAACACAGCATTCGCCTCGAGCGCCCCCGCCCCCCGGCTGCGCTCTCATCCGCCAACGACGCATGACCCTTTCAACCCCCGGCTTCGGCTTCGATGTAGGCGAGGGGTACCGTCAGGGCCAGCTCGCCCCGTTCTTCGGCCAGGCGGTTCAGGCCGGCCTCGAGCGCCCCGAAGATGTCTTCCTCCGTCTCCGGCGTGACCACGCTCCGCCAGCCGTCGAGGAAGCCCAGCCGGATGAAGTAGTGGTGGAGGAGCGCGCTCCCGTCGGCAAAGCGCATCGGGAAGTCGCGCTGCATCGCGCGGGCGACCCGGAAGCCGGCGCGCCCGAGGCGCTCGGCGATGCTCGATACCGAGCCGCGATGGGCCACGTGGCGGCGGAGCGCGGCGAGGGCGTCCGGGCGCCCGCGCTCGGCCAGCACCGCCTCGAACACCGCGTAGAGCTCCGCCATGTGCCCCTCGACATTGCTGGTCAGCGCGAGCCGCCCGCCCCGCTTCAGCACGCGCCCGCACTCGGCCAGGACCGCGTCCGGGTCCGCGAAGTTGTTGATGCCGAGGTTGGAGACGAGGAGGTCGAAGCGGGCGGCGGGAAACGGCATGGCGCCGCCATCTCCCCGCGTCAGGGTGACGTTGGCGACGCCGATGACTCCCGCCTTGAAGCGCGCGCGTAGGAGCCCTTGAGTCCAGGGATCGAGACCATGCACGGTGGCGCCGGAGCCGAGCCGCTGGGCCAGCTCGAGGAGCGGGAAGCCCGTGCCACAGCCCACGTCCAGCACGGTGGCGCCCCGCGGGAGCGGCAGGTGCTCGAGGAGGAAGAGTCCGGCCATGGCGCACCAGAGGGGCAGCTCGTCGTAGGCCGCCACCGTGTCGGGCGCGGTGAAGTCCGGCGTCCCGCGCGCGAGGTACTCGGTCACACGCGGTAGCGCTCGTCCACCGGGATCTGGTAGGCGTCGGCGAGGGCGTTCGTCTCGCTCGCCATTCCCACCACCGCGAGCAGCTCGCCCAGCATCGCCTCCGTCATCCCCGCCTTGCGCGCGGAGGCGGTATGCGAGTGCACGCAGTACTCACAGGTGTGGGCCGCGCTCACCGCGAGGTAGAGCATCTCCTTGGTGAGAGGGTCGAGGGCGCCCGGCGCCATGACCTGCTTGATGCTCTCCCAGGTCCGGCGCAGGGTCGGGGGGTGATGGGCGAGGGCCTTCCAGAAATTGTTCACCCAGTCGATCTTGCGGGTGGCCATGATGTCGTCGTAGACGGCGCGCACCTCGGGCGGCGCCTCCGCATATTCGATCAGCTTCACCGTGGTCATGGGGGATGGTCCTCATCGCGCGCCCCGCCGCGCCCGCGGGCGGACGGGGTGTCGCATCCAGACATTGGGCTCTACGTAGCGGCCGCGGCCGCGCGCGCGGTCGATCGCCACGGGGTTGAAGGCGCCGGGCACGACGTAGCGGCCGCTCTCGGGGAAGGTGAGGCCGGTCCACTCCTCCCACGCCGCCAGCGGGGCCTCCACCACCATGGCCCGCCGGGCGATGCGGACCACGCGCGCGCCGAGCCGCCAGTGCACGCGCAGCCAAGGGTCGAACGGCCCGCCACCCGGCACCCGCCAGCGGAGGTATTGCTCCATCGGCACCAGCGGATAGCGGCCCTTCAGCGTGGGCCGGACGGGCGCCACCAGCGCGCGGAGCCCATGTCGGGCGGCGATGCGGCCCATCTCCTGGATCACGCGCCCGCTCAGCCCGTGCCCGCGCAGCTTCGGATCCACCACCGCCGCCAGCGCGGACATCATATTTGGCGCGCGGCCGCGCCGGCGGTCGGCGATACCGCGCGCGACGACCTCCGAGATCCGATGCGGGAGCTCGGCGACGGAGCGGTCCCAGCGGAAGGGAATGGTATTCCCGATCGCGACCACGCGGCCCCGCGCGTCCCAGAGGCCCAGCTGGAAGTCGGCGAAGTCCGGCCCGCGCGCGACCTCGTTGAAGAGCGGATTCAGCGCGGTGTCCTCGAGGAACCGGGGCCACGCGCGGAGGTGCAGGCGCCGGTCGTGGCGGGCCAGGTCGGGGCGCTCGGCAAGCGTATGAACGGTGAATCGCACGGGAAGCCTCCCGGCGCAGTATGCCAGAATGTATGTGCACCGATGGATGCTCCTCGTATCGCCGTTCCCTTCGCACTCCTGGCCGCGCTCGCGCTGGCCCCGCTCCCCTCGGCCCGTGCGGAGATGCCCGAGCCTGGCCTCCGTGAGCAGGAGTGGGCGCTGGCGGCGGCCCGGCGCCACTTCGAGGCGCGGCGCTACGAGCAGGCGCTCTCGCAGTTCGAGTCGGCCGGGCGCGACGGCGCGCCCGCGCTGTCTCCGGAGGCGTTGCGGCAGTGGGGGCTCGCCGCCTCGGAGACGGGCTGGCCACTCGCGGCCTGGGTCCGGCTCCGCCAGTATTTGGCCGCCGCGCCGGAAGCGCCGGACCGGCCCGACCTCGAGGCGCGCGCGGGGCGGGCCCGCACCGCGCTCCTCGCGCTGGCGCCCCGGCGGTCGCGCCTGGTGGCGACCCTGGACCGGCGCGACTTCGACGAGCCGCCGGAGCGGCGCATCGTGCGCCTAGTGGCCCGGGACGGCCAGGCCACCATCGAGGCGCTGTCGCAGGCCGGGCGTTCCGCGGCGCCGTGGGAGCGCGCGGGCGAGCTGCCTATCGAGGTCCATCTCCGCCTCGTCGCGCGCCTCCTCGACGCCCCCGCGGTCGCGGCGAACATCCCCGTCCAGGCCTTCGATCCCAACGAGGTGGGGCCGCGCCGGGCGGTGACGCTGCGCATCGTGGTGGGCGAGGAAGAGCGCCGGATCCAGGCGCTGCGCGGCGCGCCCTACGACGAGATCCGCGCGCTGGTGGCCGAGGTGCTCGAGTTCGCCCGGACCGCGCCGCTGGTGGGCGAGGGCGAGACCGACTGATGCCGCCGGGCACGCTCTACGTCGTCGCCACGCCCATCGGCAATCTCGAAGACCTGACCCTGCGCGCGCTGCGCACGCTCAAGGAGGTGGCGCTGGTGGCCTGCGAGGACACCCGCCGCACCCGCATGCTCCTCAGCCACTACGGCATCTCGGTGCCGGTGACGAGCTACTTCGAGCACAACAAGCGCGTGAAGGGCGAGGTGATCCTGCGCGCCCTCCGCGACGGCAAGTCGGTGGCCCTGGTCACCGACGCCGGCACCCCCGGCATCTCCGATCCCGGCTTCCGCCTCGTCAAGGACGCGCGCGCCGAGGGCATCCCGGTCACGCCCATCCCCGGCCCCTCCGCGGTGGTGACCGCGCTCTCCGCCGCCGGCGTACCCGCCGACCACTTCGTCTTCGAGGGCTTCCTGCCCGTCAAGCCCGGCCGCCGCCTCAACCGGCTGCGCGCGCTGCGCGAGCTCGAGACCACCATCGTCTGCTATGAGTCGCCCCACCGTATCGCGGCCAGCCTGGCCGCCATCGCCGAGATCTTCGGCGAGACGTCCATCGTATTGGCCCGCGAGCTCACCAAGCAGTTCGAGGAGATCGTGGAGGGGACGCCCGGCGCGCTCGCCGAGCGCTTCGCGGGCGTGGCGGCCCGGGGAGAATTCACCCTCGTCATCCCGTATACTAAGAGGCCATGCGTATCCCCAGGGCCCTGACCATCGCCGGATCGGATTCCGGCGGCGGGGCCGGCATCCAGGCAGATCTCAAGACCTTCTCGGCCTTCCGCGTGTTCGGGATGTCGGTGATCACCGCGGTGACGGCGCAGAACTCCATCGGCGTCCAGGGGGTGGAGAGCTTGCCCCCCGCCTTCGTGGCCCAGCAGCTCGACTCCGTCCTCGACGATTTCGGCGCCGACGCCGTCAAGTGCGGCATGCTCGCGACGGCTCCCATCATCGTGGCGGTGGCCGAGGCACTGCGCGAGCGGGCGGTGACCAATCTCGTGGTGGATCCGGTGATGGTGGCCAAGTCCGGCGACCCCTTGTTGCCTCCCGATGCCCGCCGCGCGCTGGTCGAGCACATCCTGCCGCTGGCGCTGGTGGTCACGCCGAACCTGCCCGAGGCGGGCGCGCTGACCGGCTTTCCCGTCACCGACCGCGAGAGCATGGAGGCGGCGGCCCGCCGCATCGGCGAGCTCGGGCCGAGCCACGTGCTGGTCAAGGGCGGCCACCTCAAGGGTGATCCCCATGACCTCCTGTGGGACGGACACGTGTTCCGGGAGTTCCGCGGCGAGCGGATCGACTCGCCCAACACCCATGGCACCGGCTGCACGCTGTCGGCGGGCATCGCGGCGGGCCTGGCCCTCGGGGACTCCCTGACCGATTCCATCTCGCGCGCCAAGGCCTACGTCACGCGCGCCATCCTCGAAGGCTTCCAGGTCGGACACGGCGTCGGCCAGCTCCGGCACTTCCTGGTGGAGTGGTGACGACGGACGAAGGCAAGATGTCGTTCCTGGAGCACCTGGGCGAGCTGCGCACGCGTATCGTCTGGAGCCTGATCCCCACCGCCGTCGGCCTCATTGTCGCCTTCCGCTTCTCGGACCGTATCCTCCAGTTCATCCGGCGGCCGCTCGACCGCGCCAACGTGCAGCTGGTCTCGCTCACCCCCACCGAGGGCTTCTGGACCAGCATGAAGATTTCCATGGTGATGGGGGTGATTCTCGCCATGCCGGTGATCCTCTGGCAGGTATGGGCCTTCATCGCCCCGGGCCTGCACAAGCACGAGCGGCGCTTTGCCGGCCCCTTCGTGATCATCGGCTCCGTGCTCTTCCTCCTCGGCGCCTCCTTCGCGCTCCTGGTGGTGATGCCGTTCGGCGTCGAGTTCCTGCTGAACTTCACCAAGGATCAGGGCATCCAGCCCATGATCTCGGTGTCGAGCCACGTGGACCTCGTCATCAAGTTCACGCTGGGCTTCGGCCTCGTCTTCGAGCTGCCGCTGGTGCTCACCATGCTCTCGCGCATGGGGATCGTCACCCCCCAGTTCCTCTCCAAGAACCGGAAGTACGCCATTCTCGTCAATTTCATCATCGCCGCCATCCTCACGCCCACGCCCGACATCCTCAATCAGTCCTTGATGGCGGGGCCGCTCATCGTCCTCTACGAGGTCGGCATCCTCGCCGCGCGGATCTTCGGCAAGCGCTCGCCGAAGGCGGTGCCCGCCGCCGAGCCGGTCGAGTCCGAGCCCCCACCGCCCACCGAGGTCGCCCCGTGAGCCCACTCGAGTTCACCTCCCTCGATCTCCCCGAGCCGGTCATGGAGGGCATCCGGGACGCCGGCTTCGTGGCCACCACCGCCATCCAGGAGGCGGCGCTGCCGCTGGCGCTGAAGGGCAAGGACGTGGCGGGCCAGTCGCAGACGGGAACCGGCAAGACCGCCGCCTTCCTCATCGCCGCCTTCACCCGCTGCCTGCGCACGCCCGCGCCGCCGCGGAGCGGGGTCACGTCGCCGCGCGTCCTCATCATCGCGCCCACCCGGGAGCTGGTGGTGCAGATCGAGGCCGACGCAAAGCTCCTGGGCGAGCACACCGGGCTCAGGATCCGCTCGGTGTACGGCGGCATCGACTACAACAAGCAGCGCGAGGAGCTACGCGAGAGCTGCGACCTGCTGGTGGGCACGCCGGGCCGCCTCATCGACTATCTCAAGCAGCACGTGTGGTCGCCCGCCAAGGTCGAGGTGCTCGTCATCGACGAGGCGGACCGGATGTTCGACATGGGCTTCATCGCCGACCTCCGGTTCATCCTGCGCCGCCTGCCGAAGCCGGAGAAGCGGCAGTCGTTCCTCTTCTCGGCCACGCTGTCGTTCCGGGTGATGGAGCTGACCTGGGAGTTCATGAACAATCCCACCCAGATCACCATCACCCCGCAGCAGAAGACGGCCGAGAACGCCGAGCAGATGCTCTACCACGTGGGCCGCGAGGAGAAGTTCAACCTCCTCCTGGGCCTGCTGCGTCGCGAAGGCGGGAGCCGCATCCTCATCTTCGCCAATACCCGCGAGGAGGCCCGGCGGCTCGAGGACCGGCTGGGCCGCAATGGCTGGGTGGCGCGCGCGCTCACCGGCGACGTGGATCAGAAGCGGCGGCTCAAGATCCTCAATGACTTCAAGGAGGGCGAGCTGCCCATCCTGGTCGCCACCGACGTGGCCTCGCGCGGGCTGCACATCGAGGGCGTGAGCCACGTGGTGAACTGGGACCTGCCGCAGGACGCCGAGGACTACGTCCACCGCATCGGCCGCACCGCGCGGGCGGGCGCGGCGGGCAAGGCGCTCAGCCTGGTGGACGAGGCGGGCGCGCTCAACCTCGAGCCCATCGAGAAGTTCATCAGCCAGAAGATCCCGGTGGAGTGGGCCGCGGACGATCTCTACCTGCCCGAGATCAAGCCCACCAGCGAGGAGCGCCGGCGCTACGCGGAGGAGAAGCGGCAGCGCATGGCCGCACGCGGCGGGCGCCCCGGTGGCGGCGGCGGCCGGGGCGGCCCCGGCGGCGGCGGCCGCGATGGGCGGCGGGGGAGCGGCGGGGGCGGCCGCCCGAGTAGCGGCCGCTCCGGCGGCGGGTCGCGCGGGCGCTAGTCGTCCGGCGCGCGCTCGGCGCGATGCGCGCGATCGATCTCACGCTGCCGCCCCCGGAGCGCCGCTGGGCGGAGAGCCTCGCGGCTCCGTGGCGGGACCTCCTCTATAGCCCCGGCCCCGGCTTCCGCACCCCGCTCGAGCCCGGCCTCTTCCGCTCCACCGTCGTGATGCTGCCCGCCGGCGCGCCGGCGGTGCGCGTGACGTCGCTGGTGATTCCCGCCTTCAGCGGCGAGATCTGCCGGCTTCGCCTCGAGCCGCTGGCCGACCTCCCGCTGCCCATCTATGGCTCCTTCTTCGAGCCCACGCGCAAGGGCCGCATCTGGCGCATGCCCAGCGATCCGCGTGAGCCCGCCGCGCGCGCGCCGGAAGAGCCGGACTGGAGCTACGACGGGCCGCCGCTCACGGCCGCGTTCAGCCGCATCACGCGCGTGCGGGTGCTGCGCGAGCACGCCAAGGGCGGAGCGGGCGACGGCGTCTTTGCCTGGACGGCGGATCGCGGGCTCGTCCTCACCGGGAACACCGGCGCCGAGAGCCTGCTGCTGGCGCTCCCGGATCGCGAGGAGCACGCGCTCTTCCTGCCCGCCATCGGTCCCTATCGTGTGCTGGTCGATCCGAGCGTGCCCGAGACGCCGGGAGCGGGCGTGCGCGAGCTCCTGGGCTATGGCGATCGGGAGAACCCGTTCGAGGTGACGGTGAGCCTGGAGGCGGTCTAGAAGCGGCGGCGGCCGCCCATGGTCTTCTTGCGAAGCCGCAGGCTCTTCGGCGTGATCTCGAGGACCTCGTCGTCGCGGATCCACTCGAGGTTCTGCTCGAGGCTCATGGTGCGGGGCGGAGTGAGGCGCACGCCCTCGTCGGAGGTGGACGCGCGCATGTTGGTCAGCTTCTTTTCCTTGGTGATGTTGACGTCCAGATCGGTCTCGCGGGCGTGCTCGCCGACGATCTGGCTCTCGTACACGGACTCGCCGGGCCCGAGGAACATCACGCCGCGCGGCTGGAGATGGTCGATGGCGTAGGCGGTGGTCCGGCCCCCGCGGTCGGAGACCAGTGCCCCGTTGGCGCGGTGGGGGATGTCGCCCTGCCACTCCGCGTAGCCGTCGAAGAGGTGGTTGAGGAGACCGGTGCCGCGGGTGTCGGTGAGGAACTCGGAGCGGTAGCCGATGAGGCCGCGCGAGGGGATGCGGTACTCGAGCCGCACGCGCCCGGTGCCGTGATTCACCATCTTGGTCATCTGGCCCTTGCGAGGCCCGAGCTTCTGGGTGATCGCGCCGATGAACTCCTCGGGGACGTCTACCACCAGGTGCTCCATGGGCTCCAGCGTCCGGCCGCCCTCGACCTTCGTGATGATCTGGGGCTTGCCGACTTCCATCTCGAAACCTTCCCGCCGCATCATCTCGATGAGGATGGCGAGCTGCAGCTCGCCGCGGCCGGAGACCCGGAAGGTGTCGGGCGAGTCCGTCTCCTCGACCCGGATGGCGACGTTGGTGCGCCGCTCCTTCCAGAGCCGCTCGCGGAGCTGGGTGGAGGTGACGTACTTGCCCTCCTTGCCCGAGAAGGGCGAGACGTTGGCGGAATAGAGCATGGACACCGTGGGCTCGTCGATGTGCATGACTTCGAGCGCCACCGGCCGCTCCACCTCCGCGATGGTCTCGCCGATCTCCACCGCCTCGATGCCCGCCACCGCTACCAGCTCGCCCGCGGTGGCCTCGGCCACTTCCACCCGCTTGAGCCCCTCGTAGCTGTAGAGGACGGTCACCTTGCCGGGCTCCACGGTGCCGTCGCGGTGGACCACCGCCACGCGGTCGTACTGGCGGATGCGCCCGTTGACGATGCGCCCGATGACGAGTCGCCCCACGTAGTCGTCCCAGTCCAGCGACGTGGCCCGGAGCTGGAGCCCCATCTCGGGATCGAAGCTCGGGGCGGGGATGGTCGCGATGAGCGTGTCGAAGAGGGGGGCGAGCGTCTTGCTGTCGTCCTCCAGCGAGCGCTTGGCGATGCCCTTCCGCGCGTCGGTGTAGAGCACCGGGAAGTCGAGCTGGTCCTCGGTGGCCTCGAGGTCGATGAAGAGGTCATAGACCTCGTCGAGCACCTTGTCGGCCCGGGCATCCTGGCGGTCGATCTTGTTGATGACGACCACGGGGATGAGCTTGGCTTCCAGCGCCTTCTTGAGCACGAAGCGCGTCTGCGGCAGCGGGCCCTCGGCGGCGTCCACCAGGAGGAGAACCCCGTCCACCAGGGTGAGCGTGCGCTCCACCTCGCCGCCGAAGTCGGCGTGGCCGGGCGTGTCCACGATGTTGATCTTCACGTCCTTGTAGTGGATGGACGTGTTCTTGGCCATGATCGTGATGCCCTTCTCGCGCTCGAGATCGATGGAGTCCATGACCCGCTCGGCCACGTGCTCGTTGGCGCGGAAGATGCCCGACTGCCACAGCATGGCGTCCACGAGGGTGGTCTTGCCGTGGTCGACGTGCGCGATGATGGCGACGTTGCGGATATCCGGACGCTGCTCATGCATGCCTCCCACTGTAGCATGGATATCCGCGATTGCCGCACTGCGGCAGACGCTAGGAAAGCCCGCACGGGGTGGGGCATAATGGCGCATCCCGAGACCCAGGAGGCCTGCCGTGCGATCAATTGCTCTTGCGCTGACGACGTGTGCCCTGCTGCTGGCCGCCGGCCTCGGCGGGATCGCTGACCCTGTGGCCGCCCAGGCGCCGAAGCCGGCCGAGCCGACCGCCCCCGCCGACAAGCCGGGGGCCAAATCCCCCGAGCCCAAGAAAGGATCCAAGCCCGTGAAGCAGAGTGCCGTGATCACCATGGAGAAGGGCGGGGACATCGTCATCGAGTTCTATCCCGCCGATGCGCCGAAGACGGTGGACAACTTCGTCAAGCTGGCGAAGAAGGGCTTCTACGACGGCGTCACCTTCCACCGCCGCGAGGAGGGTTTCGTCATCCAGGGCGGCGATCCCAAGGGTAACGGCACCGGCGGCCCCGGCTACACCATCCCGGCGGAGTTCAACAAGCAGAAGCACGTCCGCGGTGCGGTGGCGATGGCGCGGACCCAGGATCCCAACTCCGCGGGCAGCCAGTTCTACATCTGCCTCGCTCCCGCCAACTTCCTCGACGGCCAGTACACCGTCTTCGGCATCGTGACCAAGGGCATGGAGGTGGCGGACAAGGTCAAGGTCGGCGACAAGATGAAGACGGTCAAGATCGTGGAGGACGCGAAATAGCCATGGCCTGGTCGCTCCTGATCAAGAACGGCACCGTGCTGGACGGCAGCGGCGCGCCCGGGATCCCCGCCGACGTGGCGTTGGAGGGCGACCGCATCGCCGCCGTCGGGCCGAATCTCGCCGGTGAGGCCACGCGTACCATCGACGCGCGGGGCCTCATGGTGACGCCGGGCTTCATCGACATCCACTCGCATTCGGACCTCGTCTATCACACGTGCCCATCGGCGGAGTCCAAGGTGCGCCAGGGCGTCACCACCGAGGTGGTGGGCATGTGCGGCTTCTCCCCCGCGCCCATCGCGCCCGGCCGCGCCGACATGGTGCGCGACTGGATCGGCGGCATCGGCGACAAGCCGCCCGCCACCTGGCAGACCTTCACCGAGTACCTCGACCACGTGCGCGGGCTCGGCCTCTCCGTCAACGTGGTGCAGTTCGTCGGCCACGGCGCCCTCCGGCTCGCCACCGCGGGGGCGGAGAACCGGCCGGTGACCCCCGACGAGCAGAAGCAGATGGAGCGCCACATCGACGACGCCATGGACGCGGGCGCCTTCGGCTACTCCACCGGGCTCGTCTACGCGCCCAGCGTGTTCTCCTCCACCGAGGAGCTGGTGGCGCTGGCCCGGAGCATGGCGAAGAAGAAGGGCCTTTACTTCTCCCATATCCGGGGCGAGGCGGGCACGCTCGAGCCCGCGCTGGCGGAGGCCATTCGCATCGGCGAGGAGGCCGGCGTGCCGGTGCAGGTGGCCCACGTCAAGGCGTCCGGGCGCGAGAACTGGGGCAAGATGGACCGCGCGCTCCGCATGTTCGACGCCGCCCGCGCCCGCGGCGTGGACGTGACCGGGGACGTCTACCCGTATCCGGCCGGCAGCACCAAGATGGACAGCCTGCTCCCCGGCTGGATGCAGGACGGCGGCATCGCCAAGCTCCTCGAGCGCCTGGCCGATCCCAAGGCGCGCGAGCGCGCCATCCGCGAGTGCCTGGTGGACGGCGAGCGCTGGGGCACCGCCTCCGGCGCCACCGGCTGGGACGAGATCATGGTGGCCACCTGCTCCCGGCCCGAGCTGGAGGGGCTGCACCTCGCGGAGGTGGCCCGGCGCGCCGGCCGCGAGCCCGCGCAGGCCATGATGGACCTCGTGCTGTCCGAGAAGGCCGGCGTGTCCATGGTGTCCTTCTCGCAGAGCGAGGAGAACGTGGCCACCGCCACCTCCTATGCCCACGCCATGATCGGCTCCGACTCCCTGTCGCTGCACGCGGGGCCGGGGCCGCATCGCGGCAAGCCTCACCCGCGGAGCTACGGGACGTTTCCGCGCGTGCTCGGTCGCTACGTGCGCGAGCGGCGGCTCTTTCCCTGGGAGACCGCCATCCACAAGATGACCGGCATGCCCGCGGCCAAGCTCCGGCTCAAGGAGCGGGGGCTCGTGCGCCAGGGCTATGCCGCCGACCTCGCGGTCTTCGATCCCGCCACCGTGCAGGACGAGGCCACCTTCACCGACCCGCACCAGCATCCCACCGGCATGCCGTACGTGATCGTCAACGGCCGGGTGGTGGTGGACGGGCCGCGCTTCAACGCGGTGCCGGCCGGCCGCGTGCTCACGCCCTAGCGGTGGTCCGCCGGGCCGCGCGCGCGTCCGCCGCCAGGGCGCCCGTCCCGAAGGTCAAGATCTGGGTGGTCTTCGGCGGCCGGGTGAAGTTCGGCGATGGGCGCGCGGATCTCCTCGAGCGCGTCGAGCGCCTCGGGTCCTTCAAGAAGGCGGTGGGGGAGATGGGCATGTCCTATCGAGCGGCCTGGGGCTACTTCCGGGAGCTCGAGCGCGCCGCCGGCATCCAGTTCCTCGAGCGGCATCCGGGCGGAGGCCCCGCCGGCGGCAGCCGTCTCACCCTTGAAGGCAAGCGCTTCCTCACCCGGTACCGGCGCTTCCGCCGGGGTCTCGACGCCCGCGTCGCCGCCCACTTCGCGCGCTCCTTCGAGGCGTGAGCGAGCCCACCTATCTCTACCTGACCACGCGCGGCCGGAGCACCGGCCTCCCGCGCGAGATCGAGATCTGGTTCACCCGGTTCGAGGGGCGCTTCTACGTCATCGCCGAGCACAGCGAGCGGGCCCGGTGGGTGCAGAACCTCCGGGCCGACCCGCGCGCGGGCGTGCGCGTCGGCCAGCGGCGCTTTCGCGCGCGGGCCCGCATGGTCGACGCGCGGAAGGAGCCCGGCCTCGCGCGAGAGATCCGGGCGCGCTCCACCAGGAAATACGGCTGGGGCGACGGCCTCATCGTGGAGCTGGCGTCTGCCCCCCGCCCTCGCCGCGATTGACTCGGCCATAGGAGGCATATATGCTTTGCCTCACATAATGCGGCGGATCCGGAGCCTCGTGCGACTCGTCGCGTTCTTGGCGCTGGGCGCCGCCCCCGCGCTCGCGCAATCAACGGGCCCCGAGGACCTGCGCGCCCTGCCCGCTGAGCGGCAGGTCACCGCGGTCGCGTACTGCGCGGGGCTCTACCGCGTGCGCCTCGCCGACGGGGTGGAGCGGGAGTTCAAGGAGTACGACCTGAGCTTCAAGACGGACACGACAGCACTGGGCCCCCCGGCGGGCAAGCCGGCGCTGGTCCCCGCCGGGCGGCTGGGCGACCGCGCCATCGTGGTCTTCGGCCGGCTGGAGGAAATGCGGACGCTGGTGATACCCCGATGCTAGATGCCCATGCGAGACGAAAGCGAGGCGCACTGATGCGGCGACGGATCTTCGTGGTGACGGGACTCCTGCTGGCAATGGGTGCGCTGGCGGCGATCCAGGCGCCCGTGACGGCGCAGTCCAGCACCGTCATTCTCTCCACTACCACCAGCACCCAGGATTCCGGCCTGCTGGACGTGCTGGTGCCGATGTTCGAGAAGCAGAGCGGGCTCACCGTGAAGACGATCTCGGTGGGCACCGGTCAGGCCCTGGCGCTGGCCGCGCGCGGAGAGGCGGACGTCACGCTCGCCCACGCGCCCGCGCTGGAAAAGAAGTACGTCGAGGAGGGCAAGCTGCGAAACCGCCGCCTCGTCATGTACAACGACTTCGTCATCATCGGCCCCGAGGACGACCCCGCGAAGATCAAGGGAATGCCGAAGGCGGGGGAGGCACTGAAGAAGATCGCCGCCGCGGGCTCCCGCTTCGTCTCCCGCGGTGACAAGTCCGGCACCCATGTGCTGGAGCAGGGGCTCTGGAAGGAGGCGGGAATCACGCCCGCCGCGCCCTGGTACATCGAGTCGGGGCAGGGAATGGGTGCCACCCTCGGGATCGCCAACGACCGGCGCGCCTATACCATCACGGACCGTGGCACCTACCTGGCCTTCCAGAAGCGCGTCTCGCTGCCCGTCCTGGTGGAGAAGGACCGTCCGCTCCTGAACATCTACTCGGTGATGGAGGTGAATCCGGCCAACGGGCCGCGGGTCAACGCGGCGGGCGGCAAGGCCTTCGCGGACTTCATGCTTGTCCCCGAGGTGCAGGCGGTGATCCGGACCTTCGGCGTGGACAAGTACGGGCAGGCGCTCTTCGTCCCCATCGCGGGGAAGAAGGACGAGGACTTCTAGCTCCGTCTCGTCGGCGCCGGTCCCATGGAGCTGATCCTTGACGGCGTTCTCGAGGCCTTCCGGCTCCTCCTCACGGGGGACCCGGAGGTCTGGCGCATCACCATGCTCTCCCTCCAGATCTCGGCCACCGCCACGTTCCTGGCGCTCGGCGTCGGCGTTCCTGCCGGCACCCTCCTCGCGCTCACGCGGTTCCCCGGCCGCAGCCTCGCGATCAGCCTCGTCAATACCGGCATGGGGCTGCCGCCGGTCGTGGTCGGGCTCTTCGTCACCATCCTCCTCTGGCGCAACGGGCTGCTCGGCGCGCTGGAGCTCCTCTACACGCCGTCCGCCATGGTGCTGGCCCAGCTGGTGATCGCCGCTCCCATCGTGACGGGGCTCACGCTGGCCGCCGTCCAGCAGATACCCGAGCGCTTCCGCCTCCAGCTCCTGGCCCTGGGCGCGTCGCGCGCGCAGATGACCTGGGTGCTGATCAAGGAGGCGCGGCTGCCCATGCTGGCCGCGCTCATGGCGGGCTTCGGCGGCGTCATCTCCGAGGTGGGCGCCTCCATGATGGTGGGCGGCAATATCAAGGGCTCCACGCGCGTCCTCACCACCGCCACCGTGCTCGAGACGGGCAAGGGCAATTTCGACATCGCCATCGCGCTCTCGGTGATCCTGCTCGCCATCACCTTCCTGGTGAACTGGGCGCTGACCTGGATCCAGCAGCGCCGGCGGGTCTGACGCGTCGGGTATACTGTCCGCACACGCCGCACTCACGAGGAGCACGCCATGGTTCGCTTCTTCCTCGCCGCTCTTCTCGTGCTCGGCCTCGCGCCGGCCGCGGCGGCCCAGGAGCTCACGCTGTCGGTCGCGATCAGCATGAGGGAGGTCATCCAGGAGCTGGGCCGCACCTTCAAAGCGGCGCGCCCCGGCGTGGTCCTCCATTACAACTTCGGCGCCTCGGGCGATCTCCAGAAGCAGATCGAGGCGGGCGCGCCGGTGGATCTCTTCGTCTCGGCCGCCCAGCGGCAGATGGACGAGCTCGAGAGCCAAGGCCTCATCGTGGCGTCCACCCGCCGTGCCTTCGCCCGCAACGTCCTCACCGTGATCAAGCCGGCAGACTCGCGGGTGGACATCGCGAAGGCCATGGATCTGGCGGAGCCGCGGGTGGGGCGAATCGTGATCGGCAATCCCAGGACGGTGCCGGTGGGGCAGTACGCCGAGGAAAGCCTGCGCGCGCAGGGTCTCTGGGAGCGCGTCCGGCCCAAGCTCGTCTTTGCCGAGAATGTCCGGCAAGCCCTCGAGTACGTCGCGCGCGGCGAGGTGGAAGCGGGCTTCGTCTACACCACCGACGCCGCCACGCAGAAGTCCGCCGTGAAGGAGGCCTTTCGCCCCCCCGAGGACACCTATCGCCCGGTGACCTATCCGGCGGCGGTGGTGGCCGCCTCGAAGCAGGCCGCGCTCGCTCGAGCGTTCCTCGAGCTCCTGACGAGCCAGGAAGGGCAGGCGGTGCTCGCCCGCCTCGGATTCCAGCCAGCTCCCGTCGGGGCACGCTGATCTCGGCTACGTTCTCTATTCGCCCGCTCGCCCGCGAGGAGGCATCACGATGAGGATCAGCGCGCGCAACGTGCTCCCCGGCAAGATCGAGACGGTGTCCCGCGGCGCTACCACCGCCCACGTGAAGATCGATCTCGGCGGGGGCAAGGTCGTCACCGCCTCCATCACCAACGAGGCCGTGGCCGACCTGCGGCTCAAGAAGGGCGACCGGGTGTACGCGGTGATCAAGGCCTCCGACGTCATGGTCGGAAAGGACTGAAGCCCGACCTCGCGGTGGCCCGGGCGGGCGCCGGCCTGCTTGTGGGCACGTCCGCCTGCTGAGTCGGGGCCGGCTCGCCCGCCTGGGACCGCAGGCGGACCTCGGTCGAGCGGTGGCATACTGGTGACGCGCATGCGACGCCCTCGATCGGATCATCGCGGAGATCCATGAGCGCCGAGGCCGCCTCCGCGCTCTGGCTGTCCGTCAAGGTTGCGACCGCGGCCACCGTGCTCAATGCGCTTCTCGGGATCCCGCTCGCGTATCTCCTGGCCCGCCGGCGCTTCTGGGGCCGGGGGCTGGTGGACCTCCTGGTCACCCTCCCCCTCATCCTTCCGCCCACCGTGACGGGCTACTACCTGATCGTGCTGCTGGGGCGCCGGGGGTTCCTGGGCGCGCCCCTCTTCGCCACCACGGGATGGAGCATCACCTTCACCTGGTACGCGGCGGTGGTGGCCGCCACGGTGATGGCGCTGCCGCTCCTGGTGCGCACCGCGCGCGCCGCCATCGAGTCGGTGGATCACGACCTCGAGCGCGCCGCGTATACGCTGGGCCGGTCGGAGTGGCGGACCGCGCTGGAGGTGACGCTGCCCTTGGCGCGAAACGGGCTCATCGCGGGCCTCGTCCTGGCCTTCGCGCGCGCGCTGGGCGAGTTCGGCGCCACCTTGATGCTCGCTGGCAATATTCCCGGCAAGACGGCGACGGTGCCGCTCGCCATCTACACGGCGGTGCAGACGGGAGAGACGGGCGAGGCGCTGGCGCTGGTGGGCCTGCTGACCCTGCTCTCCTGCGCGGTGCTCCTGGTGGCGGGCCGGCTCGGGCCCGCCCGGCTCGGCGGTGCCGCATGAGCGCGCGGCTCGACGTCCGCCTCCACAAAGAGCTCCCCGGCTTCACCCTCGACGTAGCGTGGAGCGCAGGCGACGGCGTCGCGGTGCTCTTCGGCCCCTCCGGAGCCGGCAAGAGCCTGACGCTCCAGTGCCTGGCGGGGCTGCTGCGGCCGGATGCAGGACGCATCACCGTGGACCGCGAGGTGCTCTTCGACTCCGAGTCCGGCGTGAATCTTCCGCCGCAACGCCGCCGCGTCGGCTATGTCTTCCAGGGCTTCGCCCTCTTCCCCCACCTCACCGTGGCCGAAAATATCGCCTTCGGGCTTCGCGACCGCCCGCGCGTCGAGCGGGAGGAGCGCGCGGCCGAGGTGCTCACGCGCCTCGGGCTCGGGGCCCTCGCCCATCGCCACCCCGGCGAGCTCTCGGGCGGGCAGCGGCAACGGGTGGCGCTCGGGCGAGCGCTCGCCCCCGACCCGGCATTGCTGCTCCTCGACGAGCCCCTGTCCGCGCTGGATCTGCCGTTGCGCCGCGCGCTGCGAGACGAGCTGCGGGCCGTCCTGACCCAGTGGGGGAAGGCGGCGGTGGTCGTCACCCACGACGTGACGGAGGCCTACCGGCTCGGCGACCACATCGTGGTTTACGAGGAGGGCCGGGTGATCCAGTCCGCCCCGCGCGCGGAGCTGCTCTGGCAGCCGGCCTCGCAGGCGGTGGCGCGTATCATGGGTCTGGCCAACGTGGTCCAGGGCACCGTGCTCAAGGCCACGCCCGATCGCATCCAGCTCCGCTGGCGCGGCCAGATCCTGGAAGCTGTCAACTCGCCCTTGCACTCCTATCTTCCTCCGCCGGACAGCCCGCTGGCCTTCTTCATCCGGCCGGAATACGTCCGCCTGATCCGGAAAGACCGCGGGCTCGCCGACCCGATGCATCACATGAACGTGATGCGAGGCCACATCGTGCGCGAGGCTGATTTCGGCACCACGTGGACGCTCTACATCCGCCTCGACGAGCCGGGCGAGCCCGCCCAGGGGGATTTCGACCTCGAGGTGGAGGTGCCGCACCTCGTCTACGAGATCCTGGAGATCGAGCGGGATCGGCAATGGAACTTCTCCATCCATCGCGGCTCCATTCACGTGTTGCCGTCGGCATGAGCGACGGGGCGACGCCGGTCATCGCGCTCGCCGGCGTGCGCGTGGTCCATGGGGCGCGCGCCGTGCTGGACGTGCCCGCGCTCGCGGTGCAGGCTGGCGAGACCCTCGGCGTCATGGGCCCGAACGGCGCCGGCAAGTCGACCCTCCTCCGCGTGCTCGGCCTCCTCGAGCCGCCTGCCACGGGCACGGTGCGTTTTCGCGGCGAGGTGGTGACGCCGGCCCAAGGCCTGCCAGTGCGCCGGCGCATGGCGAGCGTGTTCCAGGAGCCGCTGCTCGCCGACGCCACCGTGTTCGACAACGCGGCCATGGGCCTGCGCTTCCGCGGCGTCCCGCGGGCGGACGCCCGTCCGCGCGTCCATGCCTGGCTGGAGCGCTTCGGCATCGGCGCCCTCGGTGACCGCCAGGCGCGCACGCTCTCGGGGGGCGAGGCGCAGCGCGTGGCGCTGGCCCGGGCGCTCGTCGTGGAGCCCGAGCTCCTGCTCCTCGACGAGCCCTTCGCGGCCCTCGATCAGCCCACGCGCGAGTCGCTCATCCAGGACCTGCGCGGGGTCCTCCGCGCCGACCGCGTGACCACGGTGCTGGTGACCCACCATCGGGGCGAGGCCCTGGCGCTGGGGGACCGCCTCGCCGTTCTCATCGGCGGCTGTATCCTTCAGGTGGGGCCGGCGGCCCAGGTCTTCCAGGCGCCCGATTCGGAAGAGGTGGCGCGCTTCGTCGGACTCGAGACCATCCTCGCCGGCCGCGTGCGAGAGCGCCGGGACGGCCGGATCCTGGTGGACGCGGAGGGTCATGCGTTCGAGGTGGCAGCGGCCGGCGAGCCGGGCGAGCGCGTCCAGCTCGCGCTCCGCCCCGAGGACGTGCGGCTCGCGCGCGCGGGGGTCGCTCCGGGCGCGGCCAACTGCCTGGCGGGCCGGGTCGCCCACGTCGTGCCCGCTCCGCTGCATGTCCGCGTCGTGGTTGACTGCGGAATGCCGGTGGTGGCCGTCGTCACGCACCGGAAGGCCGCCGACCTGGCCCTCGTGCCCGGGATGCCGGTGACGGTGTCGTTCGCGCCGGAGTCGCCGCACGTGCTTCGATCCTCCGGCGCGCCTCCTCGCGCCGCGCCGAGTCTTGACACTGCCACGGGCGTGGGGATATAAGGGCCTTAATCGCCCAGGCTCAACCCCTTCCACGGGGAGGACACACATGCCGGAGACGGAAGCGCTAATCGAGCGGCTGGCCGCCGACAACCACGAGTTCCGCAAGCTCCGCGACGAGCACCGCACCTATGAGGAAGAACTCGGGGTGCTCAACAGTCGCGGTTTCCTCTCGGCGGATCAGCACTGGCGAGTCAGCGAGCTCAAAAAGCTCAAGCTGATCGCGAAAGACCGCATGGAGGCGATGGTCCGGCAGGCTCGCGCTTCCGCGCACGCCTGACCGGCGTTCTCGTCTCCTGAACGATGGCTTCCTCCCGGGGGAGTGCCGGCTTCCGCGGCCTCTCGCACCTCACCCCGGCCGGGGAGGCCCGGATGGTGGACGTCTCCGCAAAGGCGGAGACCGTCCGTGAGGCGGTTGCCCGCGCCACGCTGCACGTCAAGCCCGCGACGCTGACCGCGGTCCGGGCGGGCCAGATGGCCAAGGGCGATGTGCTCGGGGTCGCCCGCACCGCCGGCATCATGGCCGCCAAGCGCACGCCGGACCTCATCCCGCTCTGCCATCCCCTTCGCATCACCGGCGTGGACGTCACCTTCGCGCTGGAGACCAAGGCCTCCGTCATCCGGGTGGAGGCGCGCGTGCGGACGGTGGACAAGACCGGGGTGGAGATGGAGGCCCTCACCGCCTGCGCGGTGGCCAGCCTCACCGTCTACGACATGGTCAAGGCGGTGGACCGCGGGGTGACCATCACCGACCTGCGACTGGTTGAAAAATCCGGCGGCAAGAGCGGGCACTGGAAGCGCCCCCCGGACGGAGCCTCCCGGTGAGAACCGCCATCATCTACTCGGAGGAGTGGCGGCGCTTCGACTACGGCCCCGAGCACCCGCTGCGCATGGAGCGGCTCGGCCTCACGTGGTCGCTGATGGAAGCCTACGGCCTCACCACGCTGCCACGCGCCAAGGTGCTGGCACCCGAGATCGCCGACGTGCCGGCCATCACGCGCTTCCACGGGCGCGAGTATGTGGACATCCTGCGCGCGGTGAGCGCGGGCGACTGGGTGCCGCATGCCGCGCGCTATGGGCTGGGCCCCGGCGACAATCCGATCTTTCCCGGCCTCTGGGAGGCCGCCCAGCTCGTGGCCGGCGGGTCTCTCCTCGCCGCGCGCCTGGTCGCGGACGGCGAGGTCGACCGCGCCTTCCACTTCGCCGGCGGCCTCCACCACGCCATGCCCGATCGCGCGTCCGGCTTCTGCTATGTCAACGACGCGGTGCTGGCCATCCTGGCCCTCCGCCAGCGCGGGCTCAAGGTCGCCTACGTGGACATCGATGCGCACCACGGCGACGGCGTGCAGTTCGCGTTCTACGGCGACCCCAATGTGCTGACCATCTCCACCCACGAGCGTGGCGACCGGCTCTTTCCCGGCACCGGATTCGTGGATGAGCGGGGTGAGGGCGCCGGGGTGGGCTACTCGGTGAACCTGCCGCTCCAGCCCTTCACCGACGACGCGGTGTACTTGCCCGCCTTCGAGTCGGTGGTGCCGCCCCTCCTGCGCGCCTTCGCGCCCGACGTGACGGTGATCCAGCTCGGCATCGACTCGCATCGCACCGACCCGCTCACCCATCTGGCCCTCACCGTGCAGGGCTTCGGGAGCGCGCTGGGGCGGGTCCTCGAGATGTCGCCCCGGGTGGTGGCACTGGGCGGGGGCGGCTACGACCTCGTCAACGTGGCGCGCGCGTGGACGGCGGCATGGGCCGCCCTCAACGGCATGACCTTGCCCGATGCGCTCCCGCTCGCCATGCATCAGGACTTGGGTGCGCGTGGTCTCGACTCTCTCACCCTGTCCGATTCGCCCGCCGAATTACCCGCGGACACGCGTCGCTGGGCCGAGGACTATGCAGCCCGACAGGTGCGCAGTATCCGTGAGCAGATCTTCCCGCTCCACGGCCTGTGATCGCCCTCCATAGCTTGTAGCGACCCGCCGTCCCCACACCTCGGGGAAATCTGGTACCTGGCTGGAATCCTGTCCCTTTCCGGCTGGCGTCGCCCTTGCACTGCTCAGGGAAGGAGGCATATGGTCCCTGTATGAGTGCACAGATAATTCGCGGAAAGCGCATCCTGGTCGTGGAGGACGAGCCCATCATCGCGGGCCTCCTCGCCGACATGCTCATGGCTGATGGCCACGAGGTCGACGCGGTGAATACCGGCCGCGCGGCGCTGGAGCGGCTGGCGGACCAGGCCTACGACCTCATCGTGAGTGATCTGCGGATGCCTGTGCTGGACGGCCGGGGGCTCTACCGTGAGCTCCAGGCCAACCGTCCGGAGTTGCTCCGGCGCATCCTCTTCGTGACGGGGAGCGCGCTGGACCCCGGCAACGAGGAGTTCCTCGCGAGGACGGGGGTGCCGTGGCTGGCCAAGCCGTTTTCCATCGGCGACCTGCACCGTCTCACCCAGAAGGTGCTTGCCGGCGGCTGATTCGGCTCCACCCGCCGTCATTGGCCTCGGAAATTCAATGTGTTAGAGTGTGCCAATGCGGGGCGTGCTCATCACGGTCGAAGGCGTCGAGGGTTCCGGTAAGACCACCCAGTGCCGACGGCTCGCCGAGCGGCTCCGCGCGCGCGGGCTCGAGGTGGTGGAGACCAGCGAGCCCGACGGCACCCCGCTGGGCGGCGCCATCCGCAAGCACTTCGAGGGAGACGGCCCGCGGCCCACCCCGCTCACCCAGGCCTTCCTCTTCATGGCCGCCCGCCAGCAGCACGTGGCCCAGGTGATCGGCCCCGCGCTGGCCCGCGGCGCCGTGGTGCTATCGGATCGGTACACCGACGCCACGCTCGCCTACCAGGGCTATGGCCAGGGCCTGGATCTCCAGACGATACGGGACCTGAACGTTCTCGCGACCGGCGGCCTCATGCCCGATCTCACGCTGCTGCTCGACCTCGATCCCGGCACGGGAATGCAGCGCATCGCCGGCCGGCCGCTCGATGCCTTCGAGCGCATGGATCTCGACTTCCATCGCCGGGTGCGGGAGGGCTATCTGGAGATCGCCCGGGCCGACAAGCGCCGGGTGCTCGTCTTCGATGCCGCCGGCCATCCGGACGGCCTGCACGCGGAGATCGCGCGCGGAGTGGACGAGGCGCTCGGCCGGAGGGAGCCGCGGCATGGCGCCTGAGCGGATCGCGCCCGTCTCTCTCGCCGAGGGTGACCTCTTCGGGGGTCTCGGCCATCAGCCCCAGGCGGTGGAGCATCTCCGCCACGCGCTGGCCAGCGGCCACGTCGCGCACGCCTACGCCTTCGTGGGGCCGCATGGCTCCGGCCGCAAGGCCGCCGCGCTCGCCTTCGCCACCGCGCTCGTCACACGAGATGCGGGAACCGGCGCGCGGACGGCGGATCGTGTGGCGCGGGGCGTGCACCCCGACGTGCATCTCCTCCAGCCCACGCCGCCCGAGTCCAATCCCAAGGGTGCGCCGGCTCATCGCGTGGATGGTGTCCGCGAGCTCGAGCGGCTGGCCGCCCTGCGTCCCGCCGAGGCGCCGGTGAAGGTGTTCATCGTGGACGAGGCCGAGAAGATGACCCTCGCCACCCCGCAGGCCTTCCTCAAGACGCTGGAGGAGCCGCCGGCCCGGACGGTGATCATCCTCATCCTGGCCCAGGCGGGCGCGCTGCCGGCCACCGTGCTCTCGCGCTGCCAGATCGTCCGCTTCCTGCCCACGCCCGCGGAGGGCACCCTGGCCCTCCTGCCCGACGGACGGGGCGAGCCGCGGGAGCGCGCGCTGGAGATGCTCGCGAAGGTGGAGGCGGGCGGCGGCGCCGCCGTGCTCGCGAGTGGGGAAGCGCTGGGCCGCGACCGCGAGGCGGCGGAGACCGTGGTCGAGACCTGCTGGCTCTGGTACCGCGATCTCCTGGCGGCGCAGGCGCATCCCGCGCCGCCGCTGGTCTTCGCCGAGCGCGCGGAGGCGGTGCGCGCCCGCGCCGCCGCGCTCTCGCTGGACGACATCGTGCGGGGCCTGTCCGCCTGCCGCGAAGCTCGGCTGGCCATCCTCGGCAATGTCTCGCCCCGCCTCTCCGTCGAAATCCTCCTGAGCCGCCTCGCCACGGCGGCATGAGATAGCCATGGACGAAGAAACCGCGACGGCCTACCTGATCGGCATCCGGCTCCGCGAGCCGCTGATGGCCGAGGACTATCTCCTCACCGACCTCGAGCTTCACGTGGGCGACTTCGGCGTGGTGGAAACGGGCGGGAGCCCCTCGGTGGGCCAGGTCAAGCGGCCCCGGCGCCCGCTGCCCGACTTCAAGAAGGACCGGCTCTACCGCCGGGTGGTCCGGGCGGCCACGCCTGCGGAAGCCGAGGAGTGGCGGCAGCGGCGCCTGCGCGAGCTGCGCGGGGTGGAGACCAGCCAGCGCCTGGCGCGGAGCCGCGGGCTCCAGATCAAGGTGGTGGACGTGGCCATCGAGGCGGCGAGCCGCCGCGTCACGGTGGCGTTCAACTCCGAGGAGCGGGTGGACTTCCGTGACCTCGTGCGCGATCTCGCTCACGAGTTCCACGCGCGGATCGAGATGAAGCAGATCGGCGCCCGGGACACCACCAAGCTCATGGACGGCATCGGGCCCTGCGGGCGGCAGCTCTGCTGCTCGTCCCACCTCAAGAAGTTCGACCCCATCTCCGTGAAGATGGCCAAGGCCCAGGACATGCCGCTCACCGACAGCCGCCTCCTCGGCAATTGCGGCCGGCTCAAGTGCTGCCTCCTCTACGAGTTCTCCACCTATGAGGAGCTGCGGCGGCGCCTGCCCAAGGTGGGCACCGCCTGCCAGGCGGAGTGCGGGGGCTCGGGCTGCATGACGGGCCGGATCAAGTCGCTCCGCGTGCTCAAGCAGGCGGTGGTGGTGGGCTTCCAGGACGGCACCGAGGCCGAGGTGCCGCTGGACCAGGTGACGTGGGAGGGGCGGCCGCATATCAAGCCGGAGTGACCGCCGGCCGACCATGAGCGACAACTTCTACCTCACCACGCCGATCTACTATCCCAACGCCCCGCCGCATCTCGGCAGCGCGGGGACCACCATGATGGCCGACGCCATGTGCCGGTACCATCGGCTGCACGGGGACCGCGTGTGGTTCCTCACCGGCACCGACGAGCACGGGGACAAGATCGCCCAGGTCGCGGCCAAGGAAGGCCTCTCGCCCCAGTTGTTCGTCGACCGGATCGCCGCGCTCTACCAGGAGGAGTGGCGGCGGCTCGGCATCACCAACGACGACTTCATCCGCACCACCGAGCCGCGCCACGAGAAGGTGGTGCAGCAAATCCTCCAGGATCTGTGGGACCGGGGCGAGATCTATCTCGGCGAGTACTCGGGCCAGTATTGCTACGGCTGCGAGCGCTTCTACACCGAGAAGGAGATCGTGGACGGGAAGTGCCCCGATCACCAGACGGCGCTGACCTTCATCAAGGAGAATAACTACCTTTTCCGGATGTCCAAGTACCAGGCCCGGCTGGTCAAGCACCTCGAGGACCATCCGGACTTCATCCAGCCGGATCGGTACCGCAACGAGGTGCTGGGCTTCCTGCGCGAGCCGCTGCAGGACCTCTCCATCAGCCGGCCGCGGGCGCGGCTCGAGTGGGGCATTCCCTTGCCCTTCGACGAGAGCCACGTCACCTATGTCTGGTTCGACGCCCTCATCAATTACGTCTCCGCCCTCGGCTATCCGGACGGTGAAAAGTACAAGACCTTCTGGCCACGGGCCATCCACCTCATCGGCAAGGACATCGTCAAGGCGCACGGGATCTACTGGCCCACCATGCTCTGGGCGGCCAACCTGCCGCTCTATCGTGGGCTGCGCGTCCACGGCTTCTGGTCGGTGGAGGGGCGGAAGATGTCCAAGTCCCTCGGCAACGTGGTGGGGGCGTGGACGCTGGCCGAGAAATACGGGCGCGAGGTCATCCGCTACTTCGTCCTGCGCGAGATGCCGTTCGGCCTCGATGCCGACTTCAGCGAGGAGGCGGTGGTGGGACGGCTCAACGCCGACCTCGCCAATGATCTCGGCAACCTCGTGAGCCGCGCCACCACCGTCATCGTGAACTTCGGCGGCGGCGCGGTGCCCGCGCCCGGGCCCCCCGGGCCCGAGGAGGCCGCCCTCGCCGAGGCGTGGGGGCGGGCGCGGGGCGACGTGGCGAAGGCGATGGACGAGTTCGCCTTTCACCGCGCGCTCGCCGCCATCTGGGAGTTCATCGGGGGCGTGAACCGCTACGTGGACACGCAGGCCCCGTGGACGCTGGCCAAGGATCCCGCCCGCGCGGAGCGCCTGCGCACGGTCCTGTGGACCCTGGCGGAGTCGCTGCGCGGCCTGGGCATCGTTCTCGATCCTTTCCTGCCCGAGGCCGCGGGCAAGATCCGCGCGGCGATCGGCGCCCCCGCGCCACGGCTCGCCGACGCCGAGTGGGGTCGGCTCGCCGCGGGGGGCAGGGTCACCAAGCTCTCCGGTCTCTTCCCTCGAGTGGAGGTCAAGGTGGTCGATTCCGCGAAGAGTCCCGACACGTCGCCGGCGGCGGCCACGTCGCCGCGCATCTCCCTCGCCGACTTCCAGAAGATCGATCTCCGGGTGGCGGAGGTGCTCGCGGCGGAAAAAGTGCCGAAGTCCAAGAAGCTGCTCAAGCTCACGGTGAAGGTGGGCGAGGAGACGCGGACGCTGGTGGCGGGCATCGCGGAGCACTACGCCCCGGAGGCGGTGGTGGGCCGCAAGGTCGTGATCGTGGCCAATCTCGAGCCGGCCACCCTCATGGGCGTCGAGTCCAACGGCATGGTCCTCGCGGGCTCGAGCGAGAGCACGCTCGGGCTGGTGGCGCTGGACAGGGAGCTTCCCCCGGGCGCCAAGGTCAAGTAGGTGCGGGCCGTCCTCGGCGAGACGGGCCGTCTGCTCGCTACCAATCTCCACCTCTTCACCCTGATCGCGCTCACGGTGTGGCTGCCCGGCCACCTCACGCTCAACTACCTCGAGTTCTTCGGGCCCCCGGACGACCAGAGCCATCAGCCCCTGCGCATCGGCTTCGTGTTGCAGGCCTTCTTCGACCCGCTGGTGGTGGCGGCGGTGATCTCCGCGCTGGCCCGCCTCAAGTCCGGCCTGCCCGCCACCTACCTGGAGGTGCTGCGCGAGGGTCTGCGGGCCTGGCCCCGGCTCATCGCGGTGCGGCTGGTCATCTACACCGTGGTGGCGGTGCCGCTGGCCCTGGGGCTGGCGCTGAGCCCGCCCGGCCGTCCCAACGTGGCGGGCGGCCTGCTGGCCGCAGCACTGGGCGCGCTCGCCATCGTCTTCCTGGTCCGCATCGCGGTGATCGACTCGGTGGTGGTGCTGGAGGGCGCCACCCTCCGCACCGCGTGGGCCCGCGCCAGCGCGCTCACCCGCGGCCGCCGCGGGCAGATCTTCGGCGTCATGCTCGCGCTCATCGTCCTGCTCGTCTCGGCGGTCCTGGGCCTCGGCCTCGCCTTCAAGCACGAGCCGCAGCTCAATCACTTCGTGGTGCGCGTGCTCCTGGACTGCGTGCTCACCGTGCTGCAGCTGCCGTTCTCCATCGCCGGCTTCCTCTTCTACTGGCGCGCGCGCGGATGAGCGGGGGGCCGCCCGTGCGGGCCTGGGTGCGCCGCTGGGGGGTGTCCATCGTCTCGCTGGTCCTGGGCCTGGCCGCGCTCTTCGTGTTCCGGCGCGGCCTCCCGCACGTGGGCTGGATCGTGGGGTATCTGCTGCTCCTCTGGCTCATCGTCGCCGTGCTCGCGGAGGCGCGCGCCCCGCTGGAGACGAGCGGGCGGCGCTTCATGGTGGGTGCCGCCGAGTACACGATCCAGACGCTCTACCACAACCTGCTCCTCTTCGTGCTGCCGGCCTACTGGGCCTCCGCCACGCTCACCTCGCTGAACGCGCTGTTCCTGGGCGGAGTGGCGGCGGGCGCCCTGGTCACCGCGGTGGATCCGCTGTACCGCGCGCTCGCCCGGGAGCACGGGTGGATCCAGCACGCCTTCCTCGGCTTCTCGATGTTCGCCGCGCTCAACGTGGCGCTGCCCCTGGTGGGCGTGCGGCCCTTCGCGGCGCTCCTGGGCAGTGCCGCCCTCGCCGGGCTGGCGCTCACGCCTGCGCTCCGCCGCGACGTGACGGGCTGGGCGAGGGCGCATGGCCTGGCGGTAGCGGTCGCGGTGGTGGCGGTCGCCCTGGTCTGGGTGGGCCGGGCGCTGGTGCCGCCGGCGCCGCTGTTCCTCGCCGAGAAGACGGTCGCGCGCGACGTCGAGAACCTGGCGCCGGTGGAGCCGGTGTCGAGGACGGTGCGCGCGGAGACGGTGGCGGGGTGGGGCGGGGGCCTCGTCGCCTACACCGCGGTGCACGCGCCGTCGGGGCTGCGCCAGGCCATCGAGCACGTCTGGTGGAAGAACGGGCAGGTCATCGCGCGGGTGCCGCTGTCTCCGGTGCTGGGCGGTCGCGCGGAGGGGTTCCGCACGTGGTCGCGCAAGACCGATCTGGGAGTGCCGCTGCCGGGGCGGTACGCGGTGGACGTGATGACCGCCTCCGGGCAGCTCATCGGGCGGCTGTCGTTCACCGTCACGCCGTAGGGCGCCGCCGGACGTCTGGGAGGTCGCATGGAATCGGTCTGGATCGAGGTGGTGCTGATCGCGGTGGCGATCGTCGCCAACGGGTTCTTCTCGGGCTCGGAGATCGCGCTGGTGTCGGCGCGGCCGAGCCGGCTCGCCCAGCTCCGCGACGAGAGGGTGCCGGGGGCGGAGCGGGCGCTCTTGCTGAAGCGCGATCCGGACACCTTTCTCGCCACCGTGCAGATCGCCATCACCCTGGTGGGGACCCTGGCCTCCGCGCTGGGCGGCGCCACCGCGGTGGGAGCGCTGACGCCCTGGATCGCGGAGCTGCCGGTCCCGGGCGCCGCCCGCTGGGCGGAAGCCATCGCGCTCGGAGCGGTGATCGTCGTCATCACCTTCGCCTCGCTGGTCATCGGCGAGCTCACCCCGAAGGCGCTCGCGCTGCGGAACCCCGAGCGCGTGGCCTGCATGGTGGCGCCCGTGCTCCACCTGCTCTCCCGGCTCACGGCGGGACCGAACCGCCTGCTTACCCTGTCCACCCGCGCGGTCCTGACCGTGCTGGGCCAGCGCGACGCCGGCCAGCCGCCGCCGGTCTCGGAGGAAGAGGTCAAGTATCTGGTGCGCGAGGGCGTTACCCACGGCGTGTTCGAGCATCATGAGTCGGAGCTGGTCCAGCGCATCTTCGACTTCACCGACACGCCGGTCCGCTCGGTCATGATCCCGCGCCCCAATATCCGCGGTCTCGACATGGCGACCCCGACGGACCAGCTCCTGCGCGTGGCGGCGGAGCAGAAGCGGAGCCGGCTGCCCGTCTTTCGCGGCTCCATCGACGAGGTGGTGGGCTTCGTCACCATCGAGGACCTCTTCGGGGCCGTCGCGCGCGGCGACGTGCCGCCGCTGGAGCGACTGATCCGACCCTGCCTCTTCGTGCCGCCGATGATGCCGGTCGGAGTGCTCCTGCGCGAGTTCCAGCGGCGCCACGCGAGCCTGGCCCTGGTGGTGGACGAGTACGGCCAGATCATGGGGCTCATCACCATGGAGGACGTACTGGAGGAGATCGTGGGCGAGATCCGGGACGAGGGCGAGGGGCCGGGCCTGCCCTTCGCCTCGCGGCTGCCGGACGGCTCCTATGTCATCGACGCCACCGCCACCATTCGCGATCTGCGCGAGCAGGTCGGCATCCCGCTCGAGGATTCGGCCCATTACCAGACCCTGGCCGGCTTCCTCCTGTACCGGCTGGGGACGGTGCCGCGTCCGGGCACGAGCCTCCGCGAGCTGAACTATGTCTTCACCGTGGTGGAAACGGACGGGCCGCGCATCCTCAAGGTGAAGGCGCAGGCCCTGCCGGCATGACGCCGGGCGAGGCCGCGCCCCATCCGGCGGGCGCCCCCCTCGACGCGGTGGCGCGCGTGCTGCGTGCCGTCGGCGGCGCCGCGGTGCGGGTGTCCGAGCCCGTGCTGCTCAAGTCCTGGGAGCGGAACGATGTCTGGCGTGTGCGCGTGACCCGCGCGGCGGCGACCGCTGGCCGTCCAGGTGAGCCCGGCCCGCCGGACTCGGTCATCGTCAAGCGCTTCAAGTCGGAGCCGGCGCGAGGGCTCGACGAATGGGCGGCGCTCGAGCACCTCGACGCGCTGGGCATCGCGCCGGCCTCGGCTCCGCATTTCCTCGGCGGCGACCTCGCGGCCCGCTGTTTCGTGATGGAAGACCTGGGGGAGGGACCGAGCCTGGAGGATCTTCTCCGAGCGCGCGAACCAGGCGCCGCGGCGCGGGCCGGCGAGGCGCTCGTCGCCATCGCGCGCGCCACCGGCGCGCTTCATGCGGCCGCGCGCGAGCACGCGGGCGAATTCGACCGCCGCCGTGACGCGCTCGCGCCGCGCCCGGTCACGGCCCTGCGGGCGGCGGCGGACGCGCGGCGCGCCGCTCCCGCCGCGTTGCGCGCCTGGCTCGACGCGGCGGGCGCGGCGGCGGCGTCCGGACTCGAGGAGGCAGAGGCGGCTCTCGGGCGCGCCGCGGAGGAGCCGGGTGCCTGGGCCACCCTCACGCATGGCGACATGGCGCCCAGCAACAATCTGCGCGCCAGGGATGGCTGGCGGCTGCTGGACTTCGAATACGCCGGCGTCCGTCACGCCCTGTACGACACGCTGCTCTGGACGCTCTTCTGTCCGTTCCCCCTCCCGCTCATCGAGCGCGCGGATCGCGCCTATCGCGCGGCGATGGCCGGCGCCTTCCCGCCCGCGCGCGACGAGGGCGAGTATGCCCGCGCGCGGGCGCATGTGGCCGCGGGGCGGACCCTCGACCTCCTGCGGTGGCAGCCCCCCGCCTTGCTCGAGCGCGACCGTGACTGGGCCCCGGGCCTGACCGCGCGGCAGGCCGTGCTCTGGCATCTCGAGCGCTTCCTCGCCGTGGCGGAAGGAGGCGCGCCCACGCTCGCGCCGATCGCGGCGACGCTGGAGGGCCTCCACCGGCGGCTCGCCGCGGGCTGGAGCGCGGAGCGCGAGCGCGGCCTCGTCTGGCCCGCCTTCGGCGACGATCGGCTATGATTCAGCCATGATGCTGTTCGACACTCACGCGCACCTGCACTTCCCGGATTTCGCCGAGGATCTGGACGCCGTGCTCGATCGCGCCCGCGCCGCCGGGCTGCGGGGCATGGTGACCATTGGAACGGATCGCGAGTCCAATCGGGCCACGGTGGCCCTGGCGAACCGGCACGCGGATATCTGGGCCTCGGTGGGCATTCACCCGCACGACGCCGCCGCGGCCACCGAGGCCGACTTCGAGGAGATGGAGCGCCTGGCCCGCGAGCCGCGCGTGGTCGGGCTGGGCGAGATGGGCCTCGACTTCTTCCGCGACCTTTCGCCGCGCGACGTGCAGGAGCGTGTCTTCCGCCGCCAGATCGCGATGGCCCGGCGCGTACGGAAGCCCGCCATCATCCACTGCCGCGACGCGCATCCGGAGACGCTGGCGCTCCTCGCCGAGGAGCGGGTGGAGGAGGTGGGCGGGGTCATGCACTGCTTCTCCGCGGATGTCGAGGTGGCCAAGCGCTGCCTCGACCTCGGCCTCATGATCTCGCTGGCGGGGCCGGTCACCTACAAGAACGCCCGCGCCTTGCCGGACGTCGCGCGCTACGTGCCCGAGGATCGCTTGGTGGTCGAGACCGACTGCCCGTATCTCACGCCCACGCCGCATCGCGGGAAGCGCAACGAGCCGGCCTACGTGGCGCTGACCGCCGCGCACGTGGCCGAGCTGCGCGGCGCGGATCCGGAGGCGCTCGGCGCCGCGCTGACCGGCAACGCCGCGCGGCTATTCGATTTGAAGCTCGCCTGATCGGGGGATCGCACCATGGCGTACAGCGACGTGCTCTTCGAGGTGAAGAACCAGATCGCCTGGCTCACCATCAACCGGCCGGACCGGGGGAATTCCTTCCGGCGCCAGACCGTGCTGGAGATGTACCAGGCGCTCAGCGAGGCCCGGCTGGACCCCAAAGTCCGGGTGGTCGTGATCACCGGGGCGGGGGACCGCTTCTTCTGCATCGGCGGCGAGAAGGAGAAGAACGACGGCCAGCTCCACTATCACAATGTCCCGCCGGTGGTGGACCTCTACCAGCTCATCGACATGCTGCCGGTGCCGGTGATCGCCATGGTCAACGGCTTCGCGGTGGGCGGCGGCAACGTCCTCGCCAACATGTGCGACCTCACGGTGGCGAGCGAGCAGGCCACCTTTCGCCAGGTGGGGCCGATGATGGGCTCCTACGACGCCGGCTTCGGCACCTGGTACCTCGAGGACGCGGTGGGACGCAAGCGCGCCAGGGAGATCTGGTACCTCAACCGCAAGTACACCGCGCAGCAGGCGCAGGCACTGGGGCTGGTCAACGAGGTGGCGCCGCACGCCGAGCTGCGGGCGCGCACCGAGGCGATGTGCGAGGAGCTGAAGCAGCGCGGGCCCCAGGCCCTCGCCGCGCTCAAGGCTGCCTTCCACGCCCGCCACAACGGCGTCACCGGGCTGTCCCGCGTGACCATCGACCACCTGGTGGCGAACTACTACCACACGGAAGAGGCCAAGGAGATGGGCCGGTCCTTCAATGCCAAGCAGCCGCCGGACCCCGACAAGTTCTATCGCTGAGCGCGACTGACGTCATGACGCCTCCAAAGCCCTCCGACGCTTCTCGAGACCAGGGGCGGAGCCGTGCCGTGGGCCGCAGTCGCCTAGCGTCCACGGCGGCGGGCCTCGCGGAGTGGGGCCGGCCCTATGCGTCTTGGGCATTCTGGCTCGGGCTGCTGATCTTGACCGCGGTGACCCTGCTCACCATCCCCGGCAATCCGGTGCTTGACCTCAGCACCCGCCGGTACCGCGAGCCCGGCACGGTCCTCGCCCACGTGGGCGCGCTGCTCTTCCTCGTGGGTGTGCTGCCATCCGCGCCGCGCGGGCTCGCAGCGCTGGCGGCGCTCTCACCCGCGCGGCGGCTCTCGCTGCTCGGGGCGGCGACGGCGGCGCCGCTCCTCGGGCTCGGCGTCATCGCGCTGGGCTGGCCCGCCTACGCGCAAGCGCTCACGCGCGAGTGGGGCATCGTCGAGCCCGCCGAGGCCATGCTCTACCTCATCGCCGCCTGGATCGCGTGGCGGCACGCCGTGCTGCTGGAGCCGCGGCCGGATGCTCGCTGCTACCGCTTCGTCGCCTTCGTCTGCGGGATGCTGGCCCTCGAGGAGATGGACTGGCTCGGTATCCCGGGCGGCCTGGTCGGCCGCGTGGGCTCCGCGAAGATCTACGTCGGCTCCTCCCACGACCTGCTCACGGTGGCCTGGCACTACCAATGGTTCGCCATCCCCGTCGCCATCTCGGTGCTGCTCGTTCTCGGCCTGATCTGGCGTCGCGGCTATCTCACGGTGGGCTTCATCCGGCGGCAGGTCTTCGATCCGACCACGCTGCCGCTCTACGGCGCCCTCGTGGCCCAGGCACTGGCCCAGGCGCTCGACGTGGAGGACAGGCTGCTGAGCCGGCGCCATCCGTTCTTTCGCTACCCGTTGGAGGAGCCCTTCGAGCTGCTCGCGGTGCTGCTGCTGGTGAGCGGCCTGCTGCTGAAGTACTCCCGCGAATTGCGCCGAGCGGGATATGACGGGCGTGGGGCGGTGCTAGCTCCCGCCCATGAACGCCACCGCGCCCTTCGTCACGAAGAGCCGCCCGGATGACTGGTGTCGTTGCTAGCGGCGGGTGAGGGCGGCGCGGGCGCGGGGGACGTCAAACTCGTGGACCAGCACCGCGATCTCGCCCTGGGCGCCCACGCTGAACGGGTGCAGCGAGGCCACGAGGTTCCCGCGTAGCACCGACGTGATCCCCATGCTGTCGAGCAGCCCGCGGACGACCAGCGCCTCGCCCTGATCGCGGCAGCGCTGGATTACCACCAGGTCGCGCTCGCCGGGGTCGGCGGCGGCGGGCGGCTTGCGGGTGGGAAGCCTGATGACCTTGGCCCGGCGTGGCATCGCGCTCATGCTAGCATGTCCCCTCCCATGAGCGATGACGCGCCCACCGAGGCGTCCAGCAAACTGACCGACGGGGCGCCGTATATCGGTCGGGGCATGAAGCGCGTGGAGGACCGCGTGCTCCTCCTCGGCGTTGGGCGCTATACCGACGACATCCCGATGCCCGGGCTCCTCCACGTGGCGTTCGTACGCAGCCCGCATGCCCACGCGCGGGTGCGCGGGCTCGATACCTCACATGCGCGGCAGGCGCCCGGCGTGGCCGCCGTGGTCACCGGTGCCGACGTGCGCGACCTCGGCCACATGCCCACCAACCGGATGGTCCAGGGCATGAAGGTCCCGCCGCACCCGATTCTCTCGGAAGGTCTGGTCGCCTGCGTGGGTGACGCGGTGGCCGCGGTGGCGGCGGACTCCGCGTATGCCGCGCGCGACGCGGCAGACCTGATCGTGGTGGACTGGGACCCGCTGCCCGCGCAGCCCGATGTTGACGCGGCGCTGTCCGCCGGCGCGCCCGCGGTGTTCGACACCATCGGCGGTAACGTCTCGTTTACCCACCGGTGGCGCTCGGGAGACGCGGAGGCCGCCTTTGCCGGCGCGGCACGGATCGTCACCGTGCGCTCGGTCCAGCCGCGGCTGGCCGGCGTGGCCATGGAGCCGCGGACGACGCTGGCCTGGCTCGATCCCAGCGCGGACGAGCTGCGTGTGTGGTCTTCCACCCAGTCGCCCTTCCGCGTGCGCGCGGAGGTGGCCGCCTCGCTCGGCTATCCCGAGTCGCGCATCCGCGTGGTGGCGCCCCAGGTGGGCGGCGGCTTCGGCGTCAAGGGCTCGCCCTATCGCGAGGACGTGCTGGTGGCCTGGCTCGCGCTTCGCCTGGGCCGGCCGGTGAAGTGGGTGGCCACGCGCGACGAGGACACCATGACGACCCAGCAGGGGCGCGGCATGACGGCCGACGCCGAGCTCGCGGTGGACGCCGGCGGCGTCATTCGCGGGGTACGCGCGCGCATCCGCTATCCGATGGGCGGGCGCTTCGCGATGAACAGCGCGGGGCCGGCGTGGAATGCGGGCCGGACCCTGCCGGGTCCCTATGCGGTTTCCGCCACCGACATCGAGATCACCGGCGCCGTCACCACCACGCCGCCCACCGGCGCCTATCGCGGGGCGGGGCGCCCCGAAGGGACCTTCCTGATCGAGCGCCTCATGGACGAGGCCGCGCATGCCCTGGGCCTCGATCCGGTGGAGATCCGGCGGCGCAATGTCGTCCCCCCGGACGTGTTTCCCTATCGGAGCGCGACCAACGTGGTCTATGACTCCGGCCGCTATCGCGAGGCGCTCGACAAGGCGCTTGCGCTTGCGAAGTACGACGAGCTCCGCGTGCGCCAGCGCGAGGCCCGCGCGCGGGGCGAGATCGCGGGCGTGGGCGTGGTGGTCTATGTCGAGCCCGCCGCCGCGGGCTGGGAAAGCGGCAATGTGCGGGTGGAGCGCACGGGCGCGGTGACCCTCGTCACCGGCTCCAGCGCGCACGGCCAGGGGCACGAGACCACCTGGGCGCAGATCGTGGCGGACGCCCTCGGCGTGCGCCCAGAGGAAGTCACGGTGCGCCACGGTGACACCGGCGGGGCGCCGCAGGGCTTCGGCACCTTCGGCAGCCGCTCCACCGTGCTGGGCGGAAGCGCCGCCTTCCGCGCCGCCGAGGAAGTGCGCGAGAAGGGCCGGCGCATCGCCGCGCGGCTCCTCGAGGCGGGCCTGGACGACGTGGTGGCGGTGCCCGGCGGCTTCCATGTGGTGGGCACGCCGGGCAAGCGCGTGGGATGGGCCCAGGTGGCGGCGGTCGCGCATGGCGCCGCGCGGCTGGGCCCCGGCGACACGCCCGGGCTCGAGGCCACGGTGTTCTTCCAGGCCGACGGCGAGACCTGGTCCTTCGGCGCCTGCGTGGTCGGGGCGACGGTGAGCCGCGACACCGGCGAGGTGACGCTCACCGACTGCGTGTGGGTGGACGACGCGGGCACCATCGTGAACCCGCTGCTGGCCGAGGCCCAGCTGCACGGGGCCCATGCCCAGGGGGTGGGGCAGGCGCTGCTCGAGGCGCTGGTCTATGACGCCGAGGGCCAGCTCCTCACCGGCACGCTCATGGACTATGCGCTGCCGCGCGCGGGGGATTTCGCAGCGCCCGTCATCGGCAAGATGGTCACGCCCTCACCCCGCAACCCGCTGGGCGCCAAGGGCCTCGGCGAGGCCGGCTGCATCGTGATGCCGCCTGCCATCGTGAACGCGGTGGTGGACGCGCTCCGCCCCTTCGGCGTCAACAACCTGGACATGCCGCTGACTCCCGAGAAGGTCTGGTCAGCGATGCGAAACGGCGGTCAGCCCGAGCGCCGCTGACTTCGGTACCATTCGTAGATTTCTTCCCCCGTGGTGAACCACACGCCCTTCTTCTTCCGCATGTAGTCGTACACCGCCTCGAAGTACTTGATCCGGTGCGGCACGCCCGAGATGTACGGGTGCACGGCCAGGGCCATCACGCGCGGGTTCTTCGCGCCCTCGAGGTACAGGCGATCGAACTGGTCCTTGACGCGCTGGAGCCACTCCGAGGAGGTGTGGTGCTGGATGATCATCATAGGGATGTCGTTGAGCTCGAGCGAATACGGCACGGAGACGAGCGGCCCCGAGGTGGTGCGGATCTCGTAGGGCTGGTCGTCGTTGACCCAGTCGGAGACGTACTCGATGCCCTCGGCGGCCAGATGATCCAGCGTCTCCCACGTCTCGGTGAGGCCGGGGCCGAGCCAGCCCTTGGGCGCTTTCCCGGTGAACTTCCGCAGCATCTCGATGGACTGGCGGATCGCCGCGCGCTGGTCCGGCAGGAGGTGCATGGCGCCCTGGATCACGCCATGGGCCATGAACTCCCAGCCCGCATCCAGCATGGCGCGCGCCACCGGCTCGTAGGACTCGACCACTTGCGCGTTGATGGCGGTGGTCGCGCGGATCTTCCGCTTGCCCAGCGCCTCGAGGAAGCGCCAGAAGCCCACGCGCATCCCGTAGTCGTGCCAGGCCCAGTTGGGCACGTCCGGCACCGTGGCCACGCCCTGCGGCGCGGGGAGGTATTGCCGCGCCATCGCCTTCTCGATGTCCCAGTCCTCGACGTTCACGATGGTCCACACCGCGATGCGCGCGCCCCGGGGCAGCTTCCACGGGGGGCGGTGGGCGATGGGCGAATAGTCGAAGCGGTCGCGCGGGAGTCTCATGGCGAGAGACTACCACCGCGAGGTGTTTGATAGTAGGATACCGCCCCGTGGCCACGCCCCTCGGGATCGACGTCCACGCTCACTTCTTCCCCGAGGCCTTCATGCGGGTGATGGAGGAGGCCGGCGCGCCGTTCGGCGCCGGCGTGCACCGCAACAACCCGAAGGGTCCGGCGCTCTACGTGCGCGACTCGCGCACCCCGCCCCTGGAGGCGCGCTACTGGGACCTGGACCTGCGCCTGAAGTCCATGAACCGCCAGGGCGTGGCGGTCCAGGCCCTGTCCCTCACGGCTCCGATGGTCTACTGGGCCGACGGGCCGGTGGGCGCGCGCCTCTGCGCCGCCTTCAACGATGCCGCCAGCGCCGCGCATGTGGCCCATCCCGACCGCTTCGTGGGCTGCGCCACCTTGCCCATGCAGGATCCGCCGCGCGCGCTCGCCGAGCTCGAGCGCGCGGCACGGCTGCCGGGCATCCGGGGCGTGTACCTCGGCACCAATGTCGGCGGGCGCGAGCTCTCCGATCCCGCGTTCTTCCCCGTGCTCGAGCGCGCGGCGGCGCTGGGCCTGCCCGTGCTGCTCCACCCCATCAACGTGATCGGGGCCGAGCGCCTCAAGCCCTTCTACCTGAGCAATCTGCTGGGCAATCCGTTCGATAGCGCGATTGCGGCGGCGCATCTCGTCTTCGGCGGCGTGCTGGACCGGCTGCCGAAGCTGGAGGTCTGCCTGCCCCACGCGGGCGGCGCCCTGCCGTATCTGCACGGGCGGCTCCGCCACGGCCAGGCGGTGCGGCCCGAGAACCAGGGCGTGGCCAAGAAGCCCTTCAGCGCGTATCTGCGCCGCTTCACCTACGACATCATCAGCCACGACCCCGGCGGTCTCCGGTACCTCGTGGCGACGGTGGGGGCCGATCGCGTCGCCCTCGGCACCGACTTCTGCTTCGACATGGGCTACGAACGGCCGGTGGCGGCCATCCAGGCCAAGGCGGTCGGGCTCAGCCGGAAGGACCAGGACCGCATCATCCGAGGAACGGGCGCCCGGCTCCTGCGCCTGACCTGAGCCTGCCATGCGGCCGGACTTCTGGATCATCCAGACGTTCAACGGCCTCTCCTACGGCGCGCTCCTCTTCCTGCTCGCTAGCGGCCTGTCGCTCATTTTTGGCGTCATGAGAGTGGTCAATCTCGCGCACGGTTCTTACTTCATGCTGGGCGGCTACGTGGGCCTCACGGTGGCGCTGCGGACCCAGAGCTTCGCGCTGGCCCTGCTGGGCGGCGCGGTGGCCATCGCGCTCATCGGCATGGGCATGGAACGGTTCTTCCTCCGCCGCCTCCGGGGCCAGACGCTGGGCCAGGTGCTGATGACGGTGGGCTTCGCGCTCATCTTCCAGGACCTGGCGCTCCTCATCTGGGGCGGCGATCCCCATTCCATCCCGGTGCCGCCGCTGCTCTCGCGCACCTTCCAGATCTCCGGCATCACCTTTTCGACCTATCGCCTCTTCCTGATCGCGGTCGCGTGCGTGGTGGGGGCGGCGCTCTGGCTCCTGCTGGACCGCACCCGCATCGGCGCGGTGATCCGCGCGGCGGTGGACGACGCGGAGATGGCCGGCGGCGTGGGCATCAACGTGCCGCGCGCGTCCCTGGGCGTGTTCGCGCTGGGCGCCGGCCTTGCTGCGCTGGGCGGCGTCATCGGCGGCGGCTTCCTCGGCGTCTACCCCGGCGCGGACTTCGAGGTGCTGCCCTATGCCTTCGTGGTGGTGATCGTGGGCGGGCTCGGAAGCCTGCCCGGCGCCATGCTGGGAAGCCTCCTCGTGGGCCTCCTCGACAATTTCGGCAAGGCGCTCTTCCCCGAGCTGTCCTACTTCACGCTCTTCGCGCCCATGGCCGCCATTCTCGCCATCCGGCCCACGGGCCTCTTCGGCCGCTCGTGATCCGCCGCCGCGCGCTGCTCGCCGGCGGAGTCACTGCGCTCCTCGCCCTCGCGGCCCCCTTCCTGCCCGCGTATCCGCTGACGCTCGTCACCCAGGCCCTCATCGTCGCCGTCCTCGCCATGAGCCTCGACGTGCTGCTGGGATATACCGGCATGCCGTCCCTGGGCCATGCCGCCTACTGGGGGGTGGGTGCCTATGCGGTGGCGCTGCTCGCCACCGAGCGCGGCGTCGGCCTCGGGGGCTGTCTCGTCGCCGGCGTGCTGCTCGCGGGCGCCACCGCGGCCGTCTTCGGCCTCGTCGCCATCCGCGCCGCCGGCACGTACTTCCTCATGATCACGCTCGCGCTCGGCATGGTGGTCTGGGGCCTGGCCTTCCGGTGGGTCTCCCTCACCAAGGGCGACAACGGGGTATCCGGCGTGCCGCGCCCGAGCCTGCCGGGCGTGGGCGTCCTCGACGCGCCGCTGCCCTTCTTCTACTTCGCGCTCGCCGCCGCCTTCCTGGCCTGGGCGCTGCTGGGGCTGCTCGTCGCCTCGCCCTTCGGTCTCACCTTGCGGGGGATCCGCGAGAGCGAGTCGCGCATGCGGAGCCTCGGCTATCACGTGTGGCTGCACAAGTATCTCGCCTTCGTGCTGTCCGGCACGGTGGCGGGCTGGGGCGGCGTGCTCTGGGCCTACTACAACGGCTTCGTCTCGCCCACCGACGTGCAGCTCATCACCTCGGTGGAGGCGCTCCTCATGGTGGCCCTGGGCGGTCCGGGCACCCTGGTCGGCTCGGTGCTGGGCGCGGGCGTCATCGTGTTCCTCAAGAACTTCGTCAGCCTCTACACCAAGCGCTGGCTGCTCATCCTGGGCGGCGTGTACATCGGCGTCATCCTCTTCGCGCCCCGCGGCGTGATGGGGGCCCTCCGGGGCCGGCCACGCTAGCCCTCACCCTCGCGGGCGTGTCGAAGTCCTTCGGCGGGCTCCGCGCGGTGGAGGACGTGACGCTCAGCGTGCGCCCGGGCGAGCGCCGCGCCCTCATCGGGCCGAACGGCGCCGGCAAGACCACGCTGTTCAACCTGATCTCGGGCACGCTGCCGGTGTCGGACGGCGCCATCTCGCTCTTCGGGCAGGACGTGACGCGCGCCCCCACGCACCGGCGCGCGGCGCTGGGGCTGGCGCGCACCTTCCAGATCACCAATCTCTTTCCCGACCTCACCGTGCTGGAGAACTGTCTTCTCGCCGTCCAGGCGCTGTCCCCAGTGAAGTTCAGCATGCTGCGCCCGATGACCGCGTACGGGGCCCTGCACGAGCGCGCCCGCGCCATGCTGGAGGCGGTGGGCCTGGAGGCAGTGGCGGAGGCGCGGGTGAACGTCCTGTCCCACGGGGAGCAGCGCCAGCTCGAGATCGCGCTGGCCCTGGCGGGCCGCCCGCGCGTGCTCCTCCTCGACGAGCCCACCGCGGGCCTCTCGCCGGCAGAGTCGCGGCTGATGGCGGCGCTCCTCGCCCGGCTCGATCCCGCCATCACCGTGCTCATGATCGAGCACGACATGGACATCGCGCTGGAGCTCTCCCCCACCGTGACCGTGCTTCACTACGGCCGCGTCATCGCGGACGGCTCCCGCGAGGCGATCCGGGCCGATCCACAGGTGCGAGAGATCTACCTCGGTGGCTGAATCCGGCGCGGTCGTGGGGAAGGTGCCAGTGCTCGAGGTGGAAAACGTCCACACCTACTACGGCGCGAGCCACGTGCTCCAGGGGATCTCGCTCCGCGTGGCCGAGGGCGAGGTGCTCACCATCCTGGGCCGGAACGGCACGGGCAAGACCACGCTCATTCGCTCCATCATCGGGTTCTCGCCGCCAAGGCGCGGCGCGGTGCGATTCCGCGGGACCGACATCACCCGCTGGCCGTCGTACCGGATGGTCGCGGCGGGCATGGCGCTGGTGCCGCAGGGGCGGCGGGTGTTTCCCTCGCTCAGCGTGCGCGAGAACCTCGAGGTCGCGGCGGGCGGGCGCGGGCAGTGGAATGTCGAGCGGGTGTGCGGCCTCTTCCCGCGCCTGGCCGAGCGGGCGGGCAACCGCGCGAACAAGCTGTCCGGCGGCGAGCAGCAGATGCTCGCCATCGGCCGCGCGCTGATGACCAACCCGATCCTGCTCCTCCTCGACGAGCCCACGGAGGGCCTGGCGCCGCTGCTGGTGCGCGAGGTCGGCCGCGTGCTGAGCGAGCTGCGGCGCGAGGGCCTGTCGATCCTTCTGGTCGAGCAGAACCTGCCGCTGGCGCTCTCGGTGGCGGACCGCGCCCAGATCCTGAGCCGCGGCCAGATCGTCCACTCGGGCACGCCCGCCGAGCTGGCCGCGAACGAGGACGTGAAATCGCGCTATCTTGGGATCACGTGAGGAGGTTCGGCATGCGCTTCGGCACCTTCTACTTCTTCCAGGCTCCGCCGGGCCACCGGCACGAGGACATCATCCGCCGCGAGCTCGAGCAGATCGAGTGGACGGAGGAGCTGGGCTTCGACGAGGCGTGGCTCACCGAGCATCACTTCATCGACTACGGCCTCTCGGTGGATCCCGCCAGTCTCGCCGCCGCGGCCGCCTCGCGCACCCGGCGCATTCGCATCGGCCTTGCCGCCGCCATCTTGCCCTTTCACCACCCCCTGCGCCTGGCCGAGCAGATGGCGCTGGTGGACATCATCTCCGGCGGGCGGCTCGACGTGGGCGTGGGGCGTGGCAACCGGCCCGCCGAGTTCCGCGGCTTCCGCGTGCCGCAGGAGCAGAGCCGCGACCGCTTCGACGAGGCGGTGGAGATCCTCCAGCGCGCCTGGACGGAGGAGCGATTCAGCTACGACGGCCGCTTCTTCCAGGTGCCGGAGATCTCGGTGATCCCCAAGCCGGTGCAGAAGCCGCACCCGCCGCTCTACCAGGTCTGCGTGAGCAAGGACGGCATCGAGAACACCGCGCTGCGTGGCTGGCCCATGCTCAACTCCGTGCTCTTCGGGCCGGTGGAGCAGCTCATCGGCAACCGCGACACCTACGTGGACACGCTGAAGAAGGCGGGCCGCCGCCCGGACGAGATCGCCGCGCTCCTCGGCCGCTGGGGCGTGTCCCGCCAGATCTACGTGGCGGACACCGACGCGCGCGCGCTGGCCGAGACCAAGGACGCCGAGCTCTGGTACCAGGAGTCATTCAAGCGGTTCGTCATCCCGGATCGGATCGACGACGCACATCCCACGCTCCAGCCCGGCTTCCGCGCCATGGCCCAGCGGCTCTCCCAGGTGACGTGGGAAGGCCTGGTGAAGGAGACCCTGGCCTTCGGCTCGCCCGACACCGTGGCGCGCCACATCGAGACCATGCGCCAGATGGGCGTGGGCCAGGTGATGTGCTGGATGAACTTCGGCGGGCTGCCCCAGGACAAGATCCGCCGCTCCATGGAGCTCTTCGCCCGCGAGGTCATGCCCCGGTTCCGATGAGGAGACGGTAAGGCGACGCCCCGAGGAGACGATGAAGACCAACTACCGCCTGGAAGGCCCCGCCGACGCGCCCGTCGTCACGCTGGCCCATCCGCTCGGCGCCACCCTCGCGATGTGGGACGCGCAGGTGGCGGCGCTGCGGCCCCGCTACCGCGTGCTCCGCTACGACATCCGCGGCCACGGCGGCACCGAGGTCCCGCCCGGCCCCTACACGCTGGAGCAGATGGCCGACGACCTCCTCGCGCTGCTCGAACCAGCTCGGGATCCGCGAGACCCACTTCGTGGGCCTCTCCATGGGCGGCCTCATCGGCATGACGGCGGCGCTCCGCTTTCCCGACCGCATCCGCCGCCTCGTCCTCTGCGACACCACCGCGCAGTACGGTCCGGCGGTGGAGGGGATGTGGCACGAGCGCCTGCGGGTGGCGGAGACGGAGGGCATGACGGAGAGCCTCATCGAGCGCACCATGGCCATCTGGTTCACCGCGAAGTTCCGCGCGGAGCACGCGGCCCAGGTGGACCGCGTGCGCGCCATGCTCCGCGCCACCGATCCCCGCGGCTACGCGGCGTCCATCCGCGCCATCGGCTTCGTGAACCTCATTCCCCGCCTCGGCGCCATCCGCTCGCCCACGCTCGTCATCGTCGGCGAGCAGGATCCCGGCACCCCGCTCACCATGGCCGAGGTGCTCCACGCGAAGATCCCGGGCGCGCGCCTGGTGGTGCTGCCCGGCGCCATGCACTGCTCCGCGGTGGAGGAGGCGGCGGCCTTCAACCGCGCGGTGGGGGAGTTTCTCGCCGGGGGGAAGTGACGGCGAAGCCGATCACTGCGTCGGCAGCCTGCTCTCGGCCATGCTCAGCTCGAATGAGGTGCGATCCGGCGGCGTCCCGAAGATGGTGAAGTACGTGCCCTGCTGCCGCCCGAGCTTCACCTGGGACTGCTCGGCGCACCGCCTGCCCGGACGAGAGCGATTCCCTTCGGCCGCCCCGGGGCACGCTATACTCAGCCTCCAACCCGCTCGAACAGGAGGCCTTCATGGTGGGCTCGGGGGAGGAGCTTCCGGCGGGCCGGAATCGGGTCACCGTCCTCACCTCCGTCGTGCTTCTCGTCATCGCCGCCGGCGCGTGGGTGACCGTGATCCAGTCCAGCCGGCGAGGCGACGACATGATGATGACGATGCCGATGCCGGCGACGGCCGCCGCCGGCTTCGCCTTCGTGGTGAGCTGGGGCATCATGATGACCGCGATGATGTTGCCGAGCGCGCTCCCGATGATCTCGCTGTACGGCGCGATTCAGCGGGGTGCGGGTAGCGCGGGCGCGAAAGGACTGCCCGTCGCGGGGTTCACCGCCGTCTACCTTCTCCTGTGGGCCGCGAGCGGGGTCCCGGTCTATTTCGCTCATACCCTCCTGATGCAGCTTCCCGGGTCCGCGTTCGGCTATGGGGTCGCGGTGATCCTGCTGGCGGCGGGAGCCTTCCAGCTCTCGCCGCTCAAGCAGATGTGTCTTCGCGCGTGTCGGAGCCCGCTGGCCTTTCTCCTCGGCCACTGGCGCGCGGGCCGCCGGGGCAGCCTTGCGCTCGGCTGGTCGCATGCGGTGTACTGTCTTGGATGTTGCTGGGCGCTCATGCTGGTGCTCGTCGCCGCCGGCGCAATGGGTCTCCGGTGGGTGCTCCTCATCACCGCCGTGGTGGCAGCCGAGAAGCTGCTACCGGGCGGCGAATGGTTCGCGCGGGCCGCCGGCGCGGCCCTCTTGCTTCTCGGCGTAACGGTGGCACTCCGTCCCGATCTCGTGACGGTGCTGCGGGGCGGTCACGGGATGTGATCGCGCGTGGCCCCAGTGGAGGTTGCTCATGGCGAAGTCCCAGTGGAAGATCAGCGGCGACTACTTCGAGGCGTGTAGCTGCGACTCCGTGTGCCCGTGCCCGACCTCGGGCCTGGCCGCCCGGCCGACCAAGGAGGCCTGCGACGCCGGCCTCGTCTTCCATGTCGAGCGCGGCGCGCACGGAACGACCACGCTCGACGGGCTCAGCTTCGCGGTGCTCCTCCACACCCCGGGGCCGATGATCGCGGGAAACTGGACCGTGGGCGTGATCGTGGACGAGCGAGCCACCGCCGAGCAGCGCGAAGCCCTCGTGGCGATCGGGAGCGGGCAGAGCGGGGGGCCCATGGCGGCGGTGGGACCGCTGGTGGGCACGTTCGCCGGCGTGGAAAGCAAGCCGATCCGGATCGAGCGCGAGGGGATGCGCCGGTCCGTGTCGATACCCGGCATGCTCGACATCGCCGTGGAGGGCATTCCCGGCGCCAGCCCCGACCGAGCCGATCTACCTCGACAACGTCGGCCACCCCGCCGCGAGCCGCCTCGCTCTGGCCAAGGCGTCGCGAGGCCACCTGCACGCCTTCGGGATCAACTGGGACGACACCTCCGGCAAGATCAACGGCCACTTCGCGCCGTTCGCTTGGAGCTCGAGCTAGCCTATTTTGTCACCCCCGATCGACAAGGACGAAGACACACCCCGTTTCTGAATGCACGTCTGCGTCGACAGATCCCGCGCTGGCGACGCTCGCCCATCCGGGACCCAGACGGCGCCCGTCTTGGACGAGCTCGCCCTCCAGGATGAACAGGAACTCAGGGCTCTCGTGGGTATGCGGGGGGAATCGCGCTCCCGGTTCGAGCCGGACGATCTGCATCTCCCAACCGTCCGTGACGGCGATGTCCCTCACGAAGATCCCGGCCGCCATCGTCGATGGCCGCCAGGGCAGATCATCGACGTTGACCGACCGGAAAGAACCGCGCGCGAGTGCGCTCATGGTTTCCTCTGGTCCGCGGTGCGGACCCTCCAGAGAGTGAAGCAGACCGCGCCGAAGAGTGCCGCCGCGATACACGCAAGGTGGAGCTGCGCCACGCCGACGAGCCCGAGGAAAGGATTGTGATCGGACCAGGGCATGAAGGGGCGTACGTCGGGATGCATGAGGCCATCCAGAAGCGGATGCGACAGGCCGCCGGTGAGACCCCCCACGAGTAGGCCCAGCGACGAGACTTCACCTCGTGCCCTCGAAGCGGGACCCGCGAGCGGCGCGACGAGCCGTGGAAAGACGACCGCGGACGCACGCACGATGACGAGGCCCAAGATGGCCACGACCAACCCGGCCGCCGTCGCGCCGAGGAATGAGTGGAAGAAGCGGTGCACCGGGTATTCCTGGCGGACCAAGTAGTAGAGCGTCTCGCAGTCGATGAGCACCTGGGCGGCGACAAAGGCGGACCACGAGAACACCGGGGCGGCGACGCCCTTGAGCGCAAGGCCCGGTCCGAAGTGGAAGGGGGTGAACGGCAACTCGGTCTATTTCAGCCGGAGATCCTCGCCCGGCGCCGAATAGGGGAAGCCCTGGATCAGCCCCGCGCCGCTTTCCGCCACGCGCGGCCCCACCGCGCAGAGGAAGCCCTGCTGGAAGATCGGCGCCGCCAGCACCTGATCGGCGACGATCTGCTGGATCTGGTGCAGGAGGGTTTCCCGCTTCTTGCGGTCCGTCTCCTTGGCCTGCTGCTGGAAGAGATCGTCGATCTGCGGCAGCGTGCCGTAGGCGTAGATGCCGGCCTTGGTGAAGAAGGGCTCCACCCGGGCGGCGGCGTTCCCGGCGGCGCCGGTGGCGCCGATGAGGAGCCCGCGGATCTTCTTCTCGCGCCAGGTGGTCATGAAGGTGGCGCGCTCCATGGTGCGTACGTGGCTCCGGATGCCGACCGCCTGAAGCATGCCCGACACCGTCTCGCCGAGTGTGGTGTAGGGGGGCAGCGGCGTGAGATCGCCCGCCTCGAAGCCGTTCGGGTGCCCGGCCTCCGCCAGGAGCCGCTTGGCGCGGGCGGGATCGAAGGCCGGCGGCGCGATCTTCAGCGCGAAGTCGAACTCCGGCGGGACGAAGCCGCCGGTGGCCTTGCCCAGGCCCAGCATCTCGGCCTGGTTGATGGCTTGCCGGTCGATGGCGTGGCTGGCGGCCAGGCGCACCCGGCGATCGTGCCAGGGCGACTTCGGATCCCACTGGTCGAGGAAATCCAGCCAGTAGACGCCGTAGAGCAGCGGGGCCACCACCTTGATGCCGGTGGAGCGCCGGAGCTCCTCGGCCACGGTGCCCCCGAAGAGATAAGCCAGATCCACCTCGCCCGTCTTCACCGCGGCCGCGCGCGTGGTCTCGTCGGGGATGGAGCGCATGGTGATGCGCTTCACCTGGGGTGCCTTCCGCCAGTACTCCGGGAACGCCTCCAGCGCCAGCTCCACGCCGGGATTGAACGAGGCGAACTTGAACGGCCCCGCGCCCACCGGGGCTTTCTTGTACGCGTCCTCGCCGACTTTCTCGATGTGCTTCTTCGGCACGATCCAGCTCGCGCCGGTGGCCGAGGTGCCGTAGAACGACATGAAGTCCGGCCACGGCTCCTTCAGGATGATGCGCACGCGGTTCGGGGCCGGCGTCTGGATCTCCTTCACCGCGTCCTTGAGGACTTTCGCGCCGCTGCCCTTGTAGCGCTCGAAGGTGAACTTCACGTCCTCCGCGGTGACGGGGTCGCCGTTGTGGAACTTGGCGTTCTTCCGGAGCACGAACTCGTAGGTGACGTTGTCCTTGGCGAGCGTCCAGGATTCGGCCAGGCTCGGGGTCATGATGCCGTTCGGCATGGGCTTCACCAGGGCATCATGGAGGAGATAGAGCACCATGAAGGGCGTGATGAGCGCTTCCGTCTCGCCGGGATCGAGCCAGCGGGAGACGAGGGTGACGTGCACGCCGATGGCCAGGGTGCCATCGGGGGGCACCGCCGCGGCCGGCCGGCCGGCCGCGAGAAGCGCCAGGGTAAGCACGAGAATAGTGATCCGGACACGCATCGGTCACCTCCGAAGGATTGGTCCCGCAGAAGCTAGCACGATTCACCGGGAGCGCGGGCGCGCGTCTACTTGAGCTTTTTTCTGACCGCCAGTCTCCGCGCGAGGATCTGAAGCCGCTTGGCCAGTCGCTTCTTCATCACCTTGACCTCGCGCTTCACCCGCGCGATCTTTACGTCGAGCTTCCGCTTTCTGATCCGAAGTCGAACCTCGCTCTTCATCAATGTCCTCCTCGTGGTGAAAGGGAACGAATGACCACCGCCAGGTCCTCGCTGGCATGGCCGGCCTCCATCGCCGCCGCGTAGAGCCGCTCCGAGCTGTCGGTCAGCGGCACCACCGCGCCCACCGTCGCCGCCGCCTCCTGGATCAGGTGCAGGTCCTTCATGAAAAGATCGAGCTTCATCTGCGCCGGGAACTCATCGCGGACCATCATGGGCCCGCGGAGCTCCAGCATACGCGAGCTCGCGGCGCTCTTGCCGAGGACGCCGAGGGCACGGGGCAGATCCAGCCCCGCCCGCCGGGCCAGGTTGAGCGCCTCCGCGGCGGCGGCGCTGTGCAGACCCACCAGGAGATTGGCGATCAGCTTGAGCATCATGGCCTGGCCGGGCCGGCCGATGTGAACGGCGGCCGGGACGATGGCCTCGAGCACCGGCCGCCAGCGCTCGTAGAGCACGCGGTCGCCGCCGATCAAGAGGATGCCGTCGCCCTGGGCGATCATGCCGCTGGTGCCGCTGACGGGACAGTCGAGGAAGGCGAGACCGCGGGCGGCGAGCGCGCCGGCGCAGCGCTCGGTGAGCGTGGGCGAGATCGTGCTCATCTGGACCACGGGCTGGTCGGGGCGCAGCACCGTGATGAGCCCGTCGGGGCCGAGGATGACCTCTTCCACCGCGGCGAGGGAGGGCAGCACGGTGCAGACCGCCTCCGTCTCGCCGGCCACGGCGACGGGCGAATCCGCGGGCACGACCCCCAGCGCGGTCAGGGCCGCGAGGCGCCCGGGCACGATGTCGTAGCCCACCACCGCGTGGCCGGCGGCGAGGAAGCGCGAGGCGATGGCCCCGCCGAGGAGGCCCAGGCCGACGATGCCGACGGTAGCCAGTGGCTCCCTCCTCTCAGCCCGCTAGCACTTGGTGCACGGGGGATAGTCGCGCGAGTAGACAGGGTTCTTGAGGAAGTCCTCCGCCTTGTAGGTCCAGAACTGGCTCACGTTGGAGAAGGTATGGATGACGGTGTTCTGGAGCCGACCGCCCACGCGCTCCACCTTGCGCACGTAGACGTTCTGGATCGGGTTGCCGAAGTCGTCGAAGCGCATGGGCCCGCGGGGCGCATCGGAGAGATCCACGCGGCGCAGCGCGCCCAGCAGCTTGTCCGCGCTCTCCACGTCGCCCCCGATGGACTCGAGCGCCACCTTCAGCGCGATCCCGGCGACGTAGGAGCCCTCCGAGTAATAGGACGGCGTCTGCTTGAACTTGGCTTCGTAGGCCTGGGCGAACTTGCGATTGGCCGGGGTGGCGAGGGCGGCGGAGTAGTGGAGCGCGGTGACCACGCCCAGCACCTCGTCGCCCATGGTCCGCAGCACGTGCTCGTCGGTGAAGGTGCCGCCGCCGATCAGCGGCAGCTTCCCCTTGAGCCCGGCCTCCGTGTACTGCTTGGAGAAGCGCAGGGCGTCCGCCCCCGAGAAGACGCAGTACACCGCGTCCACGTCCCGGCGGAGCTGGGCGAGATAGGGCGAGAAGTCCGCGTTGCCCAGCGGCGGCCAGAGCTTCTGCACGACCTGGCCCCCCGCCTCCTCGAAGGTGCGCTGGAAGCCCGCCGCCACTTCCCAGCCGAACGCGAAGTCGTAGCCGATCATGGCGATCTTCTTGTAGCCGAGATTGTCGTAGACCCACTTGCCGAAGGGATGGGACGGCTGCGCGCTGGACCAGCCGGTGCGCACGATATAGGGGCTGCGCTTGCGCTGGGTGATGTCCTCGGCGGAGACGATGGGGAAGATCGTCGGCACCTTCTTACCGTCGACGTAGGGCGCCACCGCGTAGCCGATCGCGGCGGAGAGCGGGCCCACCAGCACGTGCACGCCCTGGCTCTCCACCAGGCTGCGCGCCTTGGCCAGCCCGGTGGGGGGCTTGCCCTCGTCGTCCTCGGTGATGAGCTTCACCTCCCGGCCGGCCAGCTTCCCGCCCTGCTCCTCGAGGAAGAGCTGGATACCATTGGCCATGTCCTTGCCGTTGGCGGCGAGCGGGCCCGTCTCGGGCAGCAGGAGGCCGATCTTGATCGGCCCCTTCTGCGCGGGCGCCGGCGCCGGGACGAGGGCCACCACCGCGACGAGCAGGAGCAGGACGGCGAGCGGGATGAGCTTTCGCATGATCTCTCCCTGGGTGGGCGGGCGGCCGCCGGTCAGGCGCCGAGCGCCTGGAAGATGTCCTCGTTGCCGAGAGGCCAGCCGAGCGCGGCCTGCATGAGGCGCAGCGCGAAGCGGTGCATGTCCTCGCCGTCCATCGAGTCCACCGCGTCCGCCGCGATCACCACCCGGAAGTCGAGGTTGGTGGCCTCGAAGGCCGCGCAGAGGACGCAGGTGGTGGTGTTGATGCCGGCGAGGATGACGGTGTCGGCGCCCAGACGGCGCAGCAGGAACTCGAGGTCGGTGGCGTGGAAGGAGCTGTAGCGCTTCTTGCCACGTACCACCCGGTCGCGGGGGTCGTGCAGCTCGGCGATGATCTCGGTGCCGGGGCTGCCGGCCAGGTTATGACGCAGGATGCCGCGACGGGCCTTGCCTGGGTCGTCGTGGGCGGCCTTCCAGAACGGATTGGCGGCGATCTCGGCGGGCTCCCGATACTCGGTGACGACGTGGACGACGGGTACTCCGCGCTCGCGCAGTCCGGCCAGGAGCGCCGCCGCCCGCTTGATGACGGGGCCGCAGCGCTCGGCGGGCAGGGGCAGCGTCGCCACCGCGGGGTCGAGATGGCCGCGATGCATGTCGATCGCAACCGCTACGGTGGTGCGGGGATCGAGTCGGAGCATGGCAGGTGCTTGCGAAAAGAGTTAGCACAGGCCCCCGGCGAGGGCAATGCGCGCGCTAGACCATCACCTGCCCCCCGTTGACGTCCAGGGTGGCGCCGTTGATGAAGGCGGCGGCGTCCGAGGCGAGGAAGACCACCGCGTCCGCGATCTCGCGCGGCTCGCCGAGCCGCCGCACGGGGATGGCCGCCGCCACCCGCGCCGTCTCCTCGGGGGTGCGCGCCTTGAGCACGCGCTCGGTGGCGGTGGTTCCCGGCGCCACCGCGTTGACGGTGATGCCGTCGGCGCCCACCTCCAGCGCGAGATGCCGCGTGAAGCCGATGACCCCCGCCTTGGCCGCCGCGTAATGGGAGGTGACGCGCACCGCCCCCGCCCGGCCCACCACGGAGGCCAGGTTCACGATGCGGCCGTAGCGCTGGCGCTTCATGATCGGCAGCACCGCCTTCGAGAAGAGGAAGACGCTGGTGAGGTTCGAGGCCATGATGGCTTCCCACTCCGCTTCCGCGATGTCCTCGGTGTCGCGAATGACGGCGAAGCCGCCCGCATTATTGACGAGCGCGTCCACGCGCCCCCATCGGGCGAGGACGGCCTCCAGCGCGGCGGCGATCTCGGCCGCCCGCGTCACGTCGCAGGAGAGGGGGAGCGCGTCCGCCCCTCGGCCGCGCAGCGTGGCGGCCACCGCGTCGGCACCTCCCGCGTCCAGGTCCAGCGCGGCCACGCGGGCGCCCTCGCGCGCGCAAGCCTCCGCGATGGCGGCGCCGATGCCCCGCGCCGCGCCGGTGACGATGACGACTTTCCCCTCTAGCCGCATGTGATGCCTCTCCGGCACCGATAGCACAGCCAGCGCGCGGGTGCTAGTCTGAGGCCCCGGATCCGTAGGAGGCGACAGCATGGTGACATCGGCAGGACGGCTCCGCCCCGGCGTCGCCGGCGCGCTCCTCCTCATGCTCGCGGCCGGATGTGCGAGCGATCCCCGGCCCTCGCCGGCGGCCGAATCCGCGACGCCGCCGCGCGGGGCCGAGGCGCGCGACATGCGGCTGGTGGGCCACGACGGTCTTCAGGCCCGCTCGGCCTACCAACCGGTGATCCAGCGCCAGGGCGGGCGCTGGATCGCCTATGTCGGGCACCACGGCGGTCGCAAGCTCAACCCGCTGACCGGTCAGATGGAGGAGAGCGGCACCTCCATCGTGGACGTCACCGACCCCCGGCAGCCGCGTTATCTGCACCACATTCCCGGCGCGCCCGGCGCGGCCGAGGCGGGCGGCGCTTCCATGGTGCGGGTCTGCGAGGGCGCCACCCTCCCCAAGGGCGCGGCGGGGAAGTTCTACCTCTTGCGCACCATGGGCAATCTCGCCCACGAGATGTGGGACGTGACCGATCCCGCGAAGCCCGCGCGCATCACCACCATTGTGTCCGGCCTCGACCACACGCACAAGAATTGGTGGGAGTGCGACACCGGCATTGCCTACCTCGTCTCCGACGGGCGGCCGCAGGGCTGGCGCACCAACCGCATGACCAAGATCTACGACCTGTCGGATCCGGCGCAGCCGCGCTTCATCCGCGACTTCGGGCTGCCGGGGCAAGAGCCGGGCTCCACCGGCACGGCGCCGGAAGGGGTGCACGGGCCCATTGCCTACAAGAACCGCGTCTACTTCGCGTACGGCACCGGCGCCGCCGGCGCCCTCCAGATCGTGGATCGCGACCGCCTGCTCGCCGGCGAGCCGGGCGCCGCGGACCGCTTCGCGCCCACGCGCGAGAATCTCCTCTACCCGCAGATCGGGCGGCTCGACATGTCACCCGCCTGGGGTGGGCATACCAGCTACCCGATTCTCGGCCTGCCCATCGCCGACTGGGCGGGGAGCAGTCTGGGGAAGACGCGTGACTACGTGCTGCTGGTCTCGGAGTCGCTGCGCAACGAGTGTCTGGAGTTCCGTCAGCTTTCCTTCATGGTGGACGTCACCGACGAGTCGCGTCCCTTCTCGGTGTCCACCTTCCAGGTGCCGGCCAATCCCGGCGACTTCTGCGCGCGCGGCGGCCGCTTCGGCCCGCACTCCAGCCACGAGTCGTTCACGCCGATCTACTACGGCCGGCTGGTCTTCATCGCGTACTTCAACGCGGGGGTGCGCGCGGTGGATATCCGCGATCCCTTTCATCCCCGGGAGGCCGCCTACTTCATTCCTGCCGTCACCGCCGCCACCGCCCCGCGCTGCGTGAAGGTGGACGGAGCGGACCGCTGCAAGGTGGCGATCCAGACCAACAATGTCGAGGTGGACGACCGCGGCTTCGTCTACCTCGCCGACCGCGCGGATACGGGGCTGCACATCGTCGAGCTGACGGGAGCGGCGCGCGGGATCTCGCGGCTGCCCTGAGCGTGGCGCCTAGAGCGTGACGCCGCCGTCCAGGTAGAGCGTCTGACCGGTCATGTAGTCGGAGGCGTCGGCGGCCAGGTAGAGGCAGAGAAGGCCGACCTCGCGAAGCCGGCCCACGCGGCCCAGCGGCACCGTGGTCTTGGCGCTCTGAACGCGCTCGGCATAGCCTCCCTCGCCCGAGGTCACGGCGTCCGGGAAGTACCCCGGTGCGACGGCGTTCACCTGCACGCCGCCCGGCGCCCACTCGAGCGCCATGGCGCGGGTGAACCCGACCAGGGCGGTCTTCGCCGTGGTGTAGATGCTGAGCCCGGCGCCGCCGCGATGCGAAGCGAACGAGGCGACGTTGATGACCTTGCCGGAGCCGCGGGCCAGCATGTGCGGCCCGGCCGCCCGGGTGCAGAGGATGGTGGTGGTCAGGTTCACGTCCATCACGAAGCGCAGGTCGTGGTCCGACAGGCTCACGAGCGGTCCCCGGATCGAGTCGCCGAGATTGTTGACGAGGATGTCGAGCTTGCCGAAGTCGCGGAGGACCTGCGCCACCGCCCGCTCGACGTCGTCGGCGCGCGTGACGTCAGCCACCAGCGGGACCACCCGCCTGCCCGTCGAGCGCGCGAGCTCGGCGGCCAGCGGCGTGACGTGCGTGGCCGTGAGGCTGTTGATGATCACGTCGGCGCCCGCCTGGGCCAGCACCTCGGCGATGCCCTTGCCGATGCCGCGGCCGGCGCCGGTGATCAGGGCGACCTTGCCGTCCAACCGGTACTCGGGAATGTCCATGATTTCCCTCGCTGACGACCGCGCTCAGAGGCCCGCCGGGAGCCGCGCCGCCAGCGTACACTACTCGCGGGCGAGCTCGAAGAGGGTAGAATCAGACCGTAGGAGGACAGAGCCGTGGAGAAATTCGAGTACTTCGGCGGCATCCCCGAGGTAGGCATCGTCCCGCGGGCGCCCCACGCGGGCCCGCTGCTCCGACACGTCTACGAGCAGGAGCATGGGCGCGGCGGCTTCGCGGGGAAGGTGAGCCACACCTATCACCTGTATCCGCCCACCAACTGGATCGCGTCGGAGGCGCGGGTGCTCGACGGCCGCGCCTGGGCGCCGGACTGGGAATCGCCGATGCAGCCGGTGGGCGGCACGCATCACCTGCTGTCGATGGCCAAGGCGCCGGCGCCGCGCGACGTCTACCGCGGCATGGCGCGACTGGTGGCCAATGCCACGGTGGCCATGAACGTCACCGCCCCCGCCAGCTCGATGGACTACTTCTTCGAGCACCACTCCGCCACCTGCGTCTACTTCGTGCATCAGGGCGGGGGCACGCTCGAGACCACCTTCGGGCCCATCGAGTACCGCAAGGGCGACTTCCTCATCGTGCCCAAGGGCATCACGCATCGCTTCGCCCTCCGGCCGGGGCCCCAGTACTACTGGATGTACGAGTCCTTCGCCGGCGACCCGGAGAAGGGCGAGTCGGCCACCACCGGACGCTTCCTCACCCATAGCCAGAGCGACTACCGGTTCCCGCGCACGCTGGACACGCGCAACGAGTCCGGCCGCTTCGAGATCGTCTCCAAGGTGGACGACATCTACACGCGGCGCGTGCACGCCACCCATCCCTTCGACGCGGTGGGCTGGCGCGGCGACTATCTGCCGTACAAGTTCGCGGTGGAGGACGTGCGCCCGCTCACCGCCGACCGCTCCCACGTGCCGCCGTCGGGCCACACCGTGTTCAAGCTGCCCGGCTGCTATCTCTGCGTCTTCACCGTGCGGCGCGCGGAGCGCGAAGGCATGTGGGTGCCCTTCTTCCACAAGAACCTCGATTACCTGGAGACGCTCGGCTATCACCACGGTGATTTCTTCAGCGCGGGCGGGGTGGTGCAGCAGGGCATGGTGACCGTGCACCCGGTGGGGCTCCCGCATGGGCCCAAGCCGGCCTCGCTCAAGGCCTTCCTGGACGGCCAGCGCCCGGAGAAGTTCGACGAGGTCGGCATCATGGCGGACTTCACCAACCCCGCGCGGATCTCCGAGTTCGCGCGCGGCCTTTCGCGCCCCGACTACATGGGGACCTGGGGCGGCTACACCACCGAGGAGCGCTTCGGCTGGAGCGCGACGCGCCTGGACGAGGTGCGCGCGCTCGGTGACCAGTTCGCGGACGCGCGCGACGAGCTGCGCCCGCCCATGGGCGACGAGGGCGCCGCGCCCTGATGCGTCTCGGCCTCTTCTCGGTCGTCGATCACTATCCCGCCGAGCTCGGGCGTGCCACCGGAGACTTCTACGCGGAGCTGCTCGAGCAGGCCGAGGCCGCGGACGAGTGGGGCTTCGACTCCTTCTGGGTAGCCGAGCATCACTTCCATGAGTACGGCGCGGTTCCCCGGCCGCCGGTGCTGCTGGCCGCCGCCGCCCAGCGCACGCGCCGCATTCGTCTCGGCTCGGGCGTGGTGGTGCTGCCCTTCGACCACCCGCTGCGGGTGGCCGAGGACTACGCCATGGTGGACGTGCTCTCGGGTGGCCGGCTCAACCTCGGCGTGGGCTCGGGCTATCTCAAGCACGAGTATGCGGGCTTCGGCGTGGACCCGGAGGACAAGCGCGCGCGCTTCGACGAGGCGCTGGAGATCCTGCTCCGCGCGTGGACGGGCGAGCGCTTCTCCTACGCGGGGCGCTATCACCACGTGCAGGACGTCCGCCTGAACGTCACCCCCGTGCAGCGGCCGCGGCCGCCGGTGTGGGTGGCCACCCTCCGCACCGACGGGGGCGCCCGCATCGGCGCGCGGGGGCTGCCCGCCATGTTCATTCCCTACGCCTCCGCGGAGACGCACGTCGAGATGGCGGCCGGGCTGGCCGCGTATCGCGCCGCCTTCGTGGCGGCGGGCGGGCGCCCCGCCGACGCCACCGCGCCCTTCGGGCTTCACGCGTTCTGCTCCGACACCACCGCCGAGGCGCGGGCGGAGACGCGGCCCGCCATGGAGCGATATGTCCGCACGCGGCTCTACGCCGTGCAGCGGCCGTTCGAGACCCTCGTCGATCAGGATGTGGTCGCGGTCGGTGATCCCGACGAGGTGCTGCGCGTGGCCCGGCGCTATGCCGAGGCCGGCTTCACCCACTTCCTCGCCATCGCCAACTTCGGCGGGATCCCGCACAAGCGGGTGCTCCGCTCGATGGAGCTGATGGCCAAGCATGTCCTCCCCCACCTTCCAGGAGAGCCCTGATATGGCCACGCGGGTCGAGACGCCCTATACGCAGCGCGCGCGCTACTACTCGTCGCTGGACGGCTTCAATATCCACAAGCCGAAGATTCCCGCGCACATCTTCCGCGCCGAGCGCGACCGCGCCTTCGATCCCGCCACGCCCACCGGGCTCATCGCCTGCGACCTCTCGCGCGAGCTCGAGATCGGCTTTCCCGCCACCGCCCCGCTGGCGCTGGCGCGCTATGCCCGGATCCGCGCGGGGGAGCGCCTCACCACCCGCTTCGCGGCCAGCGGCGCGCTCTACTACGTCATCACCGGCGCGGGCGAGTCCACCCAGGACGGCGACGTGATCGCCTGGGACGAGGGCGACGCCTTCTGTCTGCCCGGCGGCGCCGAGACCGCCCACGCGACGGCCACCGACAGCCTGCTCTACGTGGTCACCAATGAGCCCATGCTGGCCTTCGAGCGCCTCCAGCCGCCCGCCGCGGGCCGCGCGCCCATCGAGGCCGCGCACTTCCCCGCGGACGAGATCGGCCGGCAGCTCGACGCCATCCACCGGCTGGCGATGACGGCGGAGATGCCGGGCAAGTCCATCTCGTTCGGCACCGCCGGGCTCGAGGCCGAGCACGTCGCGCTGCCGTCCTTCACCTTCTCGATGAACTCGCTGTCGCCGGGCGAGATGCAGCGGGCTCACCAGCACAATGCGGTGGCGGTGACCCTCATCGTGCAGGGCGAGGGCTGCTACTCCCTGATCGACGGCCGCCGGGTGGCCTGGGAGCCGTGGACGGTGATGCTCACCCCGCCCGGCGCGATGCACTCGCACCACAACGACGGCGACCGGCGGGCGCTCTTCCTCATCGTCCAGGACGGCGGCCTCCACTACCACACGCGCACCATGGGCTTCTCGTATTGAGGTGACCTGCGGCACGGCACGCACCATCGAGGCCAACGGTCTCGCGCTGCGCGTGTACGAGTGGGGGCGGGCGGGGGATCCGCCCGCGCTCCTGCTCCACTCGCTCGCCGCCCACGGTCACTGGTGGGACGGGGTGGCCACCGCCCTCGCGCCGCGGTTCCACCTGGTGGCGCTGGATTTCCGCGGGCACGGCGCCAGCGCCTGGTCGGACTCCGGCGCGTATCGGTTTGCCGACTACGTCGCGGATACCGTGGCCGTGATCGACGCGCTGGGCTGGCGCGCCCCCGCGGTGATCGGCCACTCCCTGGGCGGCTATGTCGGCGCCAACCTCGCCGCGCTGCACCCGATGCGGGTGGGCGCGCTCATCATCGCCGACATGCTCACCGTCTGGACGGAGGACATGGCCGAGCGCGCCGCGCGCCAGGTCGAGCGCCCCGGGCCCGTCTTCGCGAGCCGCGCGGAGGCGGTGGCGCGCTTCCGCCTGGTGCCGGCGGACACGGTGGCCCCGGCCGTACGCCTCGCGCATCTCGCCGAGACCGGCGCGGTGGAGCGGCGCCCCCGCGCGTGGGAGTGGGCGTTCGATCGCCGGGTCTTCGCGCATCCCCCCGTGAATCCCTGGCCCTTCTTGCCCGGCGTGCTGTGTCCCACGCTGGTGGTGCGCGGGATGAAGAGCGCGGTGATGGACCGCGAGCAGATGCTGCGCGCGGCCACCGCGGTGCGCCTGGGCCAGTTCGCGGAGGTGCGCGAGGCCTACCACCACCTCGTGCTCGACGATCCCGCCGGCTTCGCCGCGGTGGTGACCGGCTGGACGCCCGCCCGGGGCTGACCTGCCGGCGGCTGAAAAAGGCCCATCTGCGTCGTTGGCGCCCTCGGCCGCACGCTGGGCAAGCCCACACTCAACGTAGAGAGACTACGCCTTGTATGTTGGGTGGGGGCGCCAGTCAGCGACGCCCCGGTAAGGCGGACGGAAGCCCGCACACGCCTGGGTCCTCGAAGACCGTACGCGAGCTCGGTGCTCCGTCCGCTGTTCCATCGTTAACCCGAACAGTCACTTGGGCCGCGGGAGCCCGCATGCAAGGACGGGACATGGAACAGATCATCGTGGGCATCGATATTGCCAAGAAGCGGTTGGACGTCCATGTGCGGCCGCAGGCAGAGACCTTTGCGGTGGCCGCGGACGAGACGGGAGTGCAGGACCTGGTAACGCGGCTGCAGGGGCTGGCCCCCCGCCTGGTGGTGTTGGAAGCGACCGGCGGGTACGAAGTGCCGGTCGCGGCGGCGCTGGCCGGTGCGGGCCTGCCGGTGGCCGTGGTCAATCCTCGACAGGTGCGAGACTTTGCGCGAGCGACGGGACGCCTGGCGAAGACCGATGTCCTCGATGCGCAGATGCTGGCGCTTTTCGGCGAGGCGGTGCGCCCCCCCGTCCGGGCTCTGCCCGACGAGCAGGCGCAGAAGCTGGCGGAACTCGTGGTGCGGCGGCGCCAGTTGGTCGAGATGCTGGCGGCGGAGACGAATCGGCAGCGGCAGGCGCGGGAGCCACGGGTCCGGCAGCGAATCGCCGCGCACCGAGAGTGGCTGCGGGCGGCCTTGCAGGAACTCGAGCGCGATTTGCGGGCGACGATTCGCGGGAGCGGGATCTGGCGGGAGCGGGAGGAGGTGCTGAAGTCCGTCCCCGGGGTCGGGGATGTGACAGCGCAGACGCTCATCGCCGAGCTTCCCGAACTGGGCCAGCTGGATCGCCGCCGGATCGCGGCACTGGTGGGTATTGCGCCCCTGAACCGAGACAGTGGCACGTTCCGAGGACGCCGCATGATCGGCGGCGGGCGCGCGGCGGTTCGCACCGTCCTCTACATGGCCGCGATCACCGCGATCCGCTGCAACGCGGTGATCGCCGCGCAATATCAACGTCTCGTCGCCGCCGGCCGGCCCGGCAAGGTGGCGCTGGTCGCCGCAATGCGGAAGCTATTGGTCATCCTCAACGCCATGGTCCGGGATGGCCGTCGTTGGGAACTGGCTTGACTCGCGACACAGTCGCTCGCGTGCGGCTCTCGGGCGCCGCGTCGCATCTGGACCTTTTTGAGCCGCCGGCTACGGCGCGGCGGCTCTGAGCGTGGCCTCGAGGCTCTCCCACGGCATGCCGGGCGCCAGCCCGATGCTCACCAGATCCACCGCGTCGTCCCACTGCTCGAGCCCCGCGCGCACCTGCGCGCGGGTGCCGTAGACCGTGAGCTGGTCGAGGACGGCCTGGGCCTCGTGGGGCACGAGTCCCGCCTGCGGGCTGGGCCGGGGATTGGCCGCGCGAATGGCCGCCACCTCTGACGCATAACCCTGCTCCGCCACGCAGCGCGCGTAGACATCGCCCATGGCGCAGAGATACCAGGCGGCGCAGCTCGCGGCGGCGCCCCGCGCCGTCTCGGCGTCCTCGTCGCAGACCACGGTGGGGCCGGAGACGACGGTGAGCGGGCCCGGGCGCTTTCCGGCCGCGGCGCGCAGTCGCTTCAGCTCGGGTGTCCAGGAGGCGAACCGGTCGCGCGGGACCCAGGCGGGCATCCACCCATCGCTCAGCTCGGCGGCCACTCGCACCGCGCGCGGGCCCATGGCCGCGATCCAGATGGGGAGGTCGGGGATGGCGGGCTGCCCGAGCCGTAGCGGACGCGCGGCCGGCGTCGCGGCGAGAGGCACGCGCTCGCCGGCCAGCAGCGCACGCACCGCGAGCGTCACCTCCCGCAGCCGGTCGGCGGGGTGGCGGAACGGCACGTCGTGGAATCCCTCCACCAGCGCGCGCGTGCTCGGCCCCAGCCCCAGAACGTAGCGGCCGCCCGAGATCTGATGCAAGGTGGCCGCGCTCATGGCCAGCGTACCCGGTGTGCGCCCCCAGACGGACAGGATGCCGGAGACGAGCGTGATGCGCTGGGTGCGCAGCGCGATCTCGGTGAGCACGAGCGTGGAGTCGAACCCCCAGCCCTCGGGAAGCGAGAAGCTTTCGTAGCCCAGCGAGTCGGCCAGCATGGCCGCGCGGACAATGACATCGCGCCGCGTCTCCATGGGCGTGAGCTGCACGCCGCGTCGCCGAGGGGCCATGCGCGCAGGGTAGCAGATCTCGCGTGCTATCATCCCGCATGCCCGACACGCTCGGATTCCGCATGAAGTTCGGTATCACGACGCCCTCCACCAACACCATCGTCCAGCCCGAGTACGACGACCTGCGGCCGCACGGTGTCACCAATCACCTGGGCCGCATGCACATCCCACCCATGGCGATCCGCACCGCGGCGGACTTCGACGAGTCCATCCGGCTCATCGCCGCCGCGCTCGACGAGGCGGTGGACCGCGTCATGACCTGCGACCCCGGCTATCTCATCCTCGGCATCTCGGCGGTGAGCGTGGCCGGCGGCAGCAAGGCCTCCAGCGACGCCATGCGCGAGCGCATGCGGCAGCGCGCCGGCCGGCACATCGGCGTCTCCCACGCGGGCGACGCGCTGCCCGCGGCGCTGAAGGCCTACGGCCTCGGCCCGGGCGCGCGCATCGCGATGTTCGATCCCTACTTCCCCTCCATCGAGGGGCCGCAGCGCTCGTTCTTCAAGGAGCACGGCTACGAGGTGGTGCGGGTCAAGCACCTCCAGGGCGCGAGCCCCGTGCTCTACGCGCACACCTCGGTGGCGGAGATGATCGACACCGTGCACGAGATCGACGGCAAGGACGTCGACGTGATCATCCAGTTCGGCGCCAACCTGCCGTTCGCGCGGCTGGCCGGCGAGGCCGAGCGGTGGCTGCGCAAGCCGGTGATCTCGGTGAACTCCGCCACCTACTGGCATGCCTGCCGCCAGACCGGGATCCTGGACCGGCGCTACGACTACAGCCGCCTGTGGAGCGAGTTCTAGGCGGCGCCGCGATGAAGCGGCTCGGCATCCTGCTGCCGTCCTCGGGCACCGTCCAGGAGGTGGATTTCTACCGCCGCGCCCCCGCCGGCGTGAGCGTGCACTCGGCGCGGATGCGGCTCACGTGCGCCACCGTGGACGACGAGGCGCGCATGCTCGACGCCTACACCATGCCCGCGGCGGAGGATCTCGCCACCATCCGGCCGGACGTGGTGGTGTTCTCCTGCACCTCGGCGGGGGCGCTCCGCGGGCGGGCCTTCGATGCGAGCCTCTGCGCCGACATCGGGCGGGTGACGGGGGCGCCGGTGGTGAGCACGCTCACCGCCGTCGGCGACGCCCTCCGCGGGGCGCGCGCCCGCTCGGTGGCGCTGGTCACGCCGTATCCCGAGCCCATCACCGCGCTCGTGCGCGCCGGCCTGGAGGCGGAGGGCTTCCTCGTCACCACCGCCGCGGGCCTCGGGCTCGCCGACAGCCTCGACATTGCCGCCGTGGAGCCTGCGGATATCCAGCGCTTCGTCGTCGAGATTTTCAGGCAGGCGCCGGCTGATGCGGTCTGCCTGGCCTGCTGTACCTTCCGCGCCTACGACGCGCGCGAGGCCATCCAGCGGGAGCTCGGCGTGCCGGTGGTGACGAGCAATCAGGCCGCGCTGACCGCCGCCCTGCGGCATCTCCACCTCGCGCCCGCGGCCGTCTAGCGGCGGGGCGGCCATGGCCCCCGCGCGGTCGTGGCGGCTGATCGCCGCCATCTGGCTCACCCTGGGCGTGGCCTTCGGCCTCTACTTCTCCTTCCCCGTCTTCTACGTCGCGCTCCTGGAGGAGTTCGGCTGGTCGCGCGGCGCGGCGGCGGGCGCGTTCTCGCTCTCCGCCATCGTGCAGGGAGTGCTCTCGCCGCTGGTGGGCGCCCTGGTGGACCGTGTGGGCCCGCGCCGCGTGATGCTCGGCGGCGGGGTGCTCCTCGGCGTGTCGTATCTGCTCGGGAGCTGGATCACCGCCCTCTGGCACCTCTACCTCGTGACGGGCGTGCTCGCCGCCGCCGGCGCGTGCGCGGTCGGCTGGGTGCCGTGCGCGGCATTGCTGTCGCGCTGGTTCGCGCGGCGGCAGGGCAGCGTGATGGGGCTGGCGTTTTCGGGGATGGGGGTGGGCATTCTCGTGCTGGGCCCGCTGGCCCAGTGGCTGATCACCAATCACGGCTGGCGCCAGGCCTATCTGCTGATCGGCGTGGGCACCGTGGTTGCGCTGGTGCCGCTGGCCTGGTTCGGCATCCGCGATGCGCCCCCCACGCCGCTCGCCCCCGCCGATGCCGCGCGCGCGGCCCCGCCGGGGCGCGAGGGGCGCGGCGTCCGGCTCAGCGGCGCGCTGGCCACGCGCGCCTTCTGGGCACTCTTCCTGGCCTATTTCTTCACGCCGCTGGCGGTGTTTCCCGTCGTGACCCACCAGGTGGCCTTCGCGGTGGATCAGGGCTTCCCTCGCCTCTTCGTGGCCGGCATCTTCGGCCTCACCGGCTTCATGTCGGTGGTGGGCCGCATCGTCTTCGGAGTCGCCGCCGACCGCATCGGCCGCGCGCAGTCGGCCAGCCTCTCCTACGCGTGCACCGCGCTCGGCACGCTCGCCCTCCTCACGCTCGAGCGCTGGCACCACGCGGCGTCGCTGTACGTCTACGCCCTCCTCTTCGGCGCCGGCTTCGGGGCGCGCGGGCCCATCATCACCGCCATGGCGTCGGAGCTCTTCCCCGGACGCCAGTTCGGCCGCATCTACGGCGCGCTGAGCCTGGGTAACGGAATCGGTGGCGCGCTGGGCCCCTGGCTGGGCGGCGCCATCTACGACGTCACCGGCAGCTACCGCGTGGCCTTCCTGCTCGCCTCCGGTTTCTGCGTCATGGGCGCCGCCTGCTTCTGGGTGGCCGCGCGGTCGCCCGCGCGCGGGGAGTAGCCGAGCGCTTCCCGGATCACCCCCACCGCGGACATCCCGAAGAGCGTGGCGATGGCGAGGCCGATGAGGATGTCCGGCCACGCCGAGCCCGAAAGCCCGACGCCGAGCGCGGCCAGCAGGACCCCGCCGTTGGCGACCACGTCATTGCGCGAGCAGAGCCAGGCCGACCGCATGTTGATGTCGTCGGTCCGATGGCGCCAGAGCAGCGCGAGCACGGCGGCATTCGCGACGAGCGCGGCGAGGGCCACGCCCACCATGATCCCCACATCCGGCGTCAAGCCTCGGGCGAGCTTGGCCAGGACCTCCACCGCGATCCCGATGGCGAAGGCGGCCATGATGATGCCCTTGAGCAGCGCCGCGCGCGTCAGCCAGATGGGGGCGCGGGCGATGACATACAGGCTGAACCCGTACACGATGGCATCGCCGAGCATGTCCATGGAATCGGCGAGCAGCGCGGTCGAGTGGGCGAGGAGCCCGGCTAGGACCTCGGCGGTGAACATGACGAGGTTGATCCACAGGACGACGCGGAGCACCCGCCGCTGCTGGGCGTGAACGGGCCGGACCTCGCAACACTCGTCCATGCCGGTAGTCTAGCCGAGGCGCGATCGCACGGAGCCGCGGCTTGACCCAGCTGCCCCCGCGCTCCTATTCTTGGGCACCTGCCGGGGGTCAACATGGACTCAAACGCGCTCTCGACTCGTGACGAGAATCTCCCCGCCGACTACTCGGCGGGCCTGGAGCGCCTCTCCCTCGCGCCGCTCTGGGCCGCGCTCCACCAGCTCCTGCCTCAGGAGCGCATCTCCCGCGTGCGGCCGCATCGCTGGCGGTGGGCCGAGCTGCGGCCGCAGCTCCTCGACGCCGGTCGGCTCGTGCCGATGGAGCAGGCGGAGCGCCGGGTGCTCGTGCTCTGCAATCCCGGGCTGCCGGGAGCGCTGTCGGCCACCGCGACCCTGTACGCGGGCCTCCAGATCATCCTGCCCGGGGAGACGGCGCCCAGCCATCACCACACGCCGGCCGCGCTGCGCCTGGTCGTGGAAGGGCGCGGGGCCTTCACCACGGTGGAGGGTGTGCGCTGCGAGATGGAGCCGGGCGATCTCATCATCACCCCGCCCATGCGCTGGCACGATCACGGCCACGAGGGCGGGGAGCCCGTGATCTGGCTGGACGGCCTCGACATCCCGCTGGTGCGCGCCTTCGAGGCCTCGTGGGCATCCAAGATGCGTCCGGCGCAGCCCCCGGGGACGGTCACCGACTCCTCGCAGGACGAGTTCACCGCGGCCGGGCTGGTGCCGCGGGGCTCGCGCTATCCGGAGACGGGCTATCCCCAGGTGCGATGGCCCTGGCGCGACGTGCGCGAGGCGCTCGTGCGCCTGGCCGCCACCGCGCCGCACGAGCAGGCGGTGACGCTACGCTACGTGAATCCCCGCACCGGCGCCCCGCCCCTGGCCACCATGGGCTGCGAGGCGCTGTGGCTGCGTCCCGGCGAGGCCACACGGGCCGAGCGGCGCACGGGCAGCGGGGTCTTTCACGTGATCGAGGGACAGGGTGAGACCCGCGTCGGCGACACCGTCCTCACCTGGGAGCCCGGCGACTGCTTCGCCGTCCCGCCCTGGGAGTGGATCGAGCACCGGAACGGATCCGGGGCCTCGCCCGCCGCGCTCTTCCACCTCAACGACGAGCCCGCGCTCCGCTCCCTGGGGCTGTGGCAGGAAGAGATCCGCGCCTGACGCGCGCTCAGCCGCGCCGGGTCACCGCCAGCGCGCCGCCGCCCAGCAGCACCTGCGCGAGCGTCGCCCCCACGAGCAGCAGCACGTACTCGTAGCCGGCCGGCCGGGGCGTGTTGTCCACCAGCACCGCCTTGATGAAGTAGCCCTGAGGGAGATGGACGAACACGAGGGCCCCCAGCATCACCACCAGGTTGGCGAGGGCGGCCACCCGGGTCCAGAGGCCGAGGATCAGCATGATGCCGCCGACGCCGTGCGCCAGGATCGTGAACCAGGCGGCGACCTCGGGGAGCGGGATGCCCATCCGGGCATTCAACTCGACGGCCCCCGCCGGGCCGTAGACCACGAGGGCCAGATAGGCGTGCATCAGGAAGGTCACGCCGAGGAACAGCCGGAGAACGGTGGCGCCGTATTGGCTCAAGGGGGTCCTCCCGTTAGGTCGCGCGCGGCCGGCAGCCCCGGCAGCCCCGTCGCCGCGCGCACACCACGCAATATCGCCTGGGCCACCGCGCGCGCCGCCCCCGCCCCGACCATGGCAGGGTCCGCGGCGCGGTCGCCGATCGAGAGACAGAAGAGCGTGTCGCCGTCCGTGGCGAGATGCGGCGGCGACAGCGCCCGCGCGTAGCCGTCCATGGCCAGCGCGGCCACCCGCGAGGCCTCCACCTTGCCGAGGCGGGCATCGGTGATCACGCAGCCGATGGTCGTGTTCACGGGACGGAAGACCGGCGGCGGCGTGCCCGCGGCCAGCGCCGCCGCCGTGTCCACCAGGCGTCCGCCGGCGGCGGCATCGCGCGCGCCCGCCACCAGCCGCCCGGTCTCCGCGTCGCGGACGTCGCCCACCGCGTTCACCGCCATGACGGCGGCGGTGAGGAAGCCCGCCCCCTCCACCACCGCGCACCCGAGGCCCCCGCGCATGGCCCGCGCGAGGGTGTGGAGCTTGCCCACGGTGGCGCCGGTGCCCGCGCCCACATTGCCCTCCTCGCACGCGCCCGGGCGCGCCGCGCGCGCCGCCGCGTAGCCCATGGCGCGATCGGGCCGCACGCGGTGATCGCCCACGCCGAGATCGAAGAGGATGGCGCCGGCCACGTGCGGCACCACGGTGCGCGTGACGGGGAATCCCACGCCGCGCTCCTCCAGATACTGCATGACGCCCCAGATGGCCTCGAGCCCATAGGCGCTGCCGCCCGCCAGCACCACTGCGTCCACGTGGGGGACCAGGTGGCGCGGGTCGAGGAACTCGAGCCCGTGCACGCCTGCCGCCCAGCCGCGGATCTCGACGCCCCCCACCGCGGGCCGGTCGGGCAGGATGACGGTGCAGCCGGTGAGCGCCCGGGGATCGGTCGCGTGGCCGACGCGCACCCCGGAGATCATGCGCGCCGCCGGGACGCGGGCGCGCGGCTCACGTCCTCCAGGCGGGCACGGCCGAGCGTGACCTCGCTCGCCACCTCGAGCCCGCGCATCACCAGCGCGCGCGCGAAGGGAATGGCCTCGGCCCGCCGCTCCCCGTCGGCCAGCGCGGCGGCGGTGGCGCGGGCGGCTGCCGCCGACTGCTGCTGATCCGTCGCGTCGAAGACCAGCGCCATCTCGCCCAGCCGCCGGGCCCAGCGCCGGCGCGCCTCCCCCGTGAACACCTTCGCGATGGCGGCGTCCACGATGGCGGCCTCGCGCTCGGCCTTGATCTGCTCCGAGACCACGAGCCGGCTGTCCCGCGCTTCCAGCAGCGCGACGGCGTCCTCGCGGAGGGCGGCGGGGTCCGCGAACCAGCCGCCCAGCTCCGGCAGCTCCAGCAGCAATCCGCCGTGCTCGAGCGGCGCCGGATCGACGGTCGCCGGCGGCGCGGCGTCGGCGAGCAGGGGATCGGGCGCAGGGCGCGGGGGGAACAGGGCGCGCCAGCGCGCGAACTCGGGCGGGGGCGCGGTGCGAGCGGCCGCGTGCAGCGCCAGCGCCTCCGCCACGAGGGCCTGGGCGCGCTCGGGCGCGGTGGCCAGCCAGGGCAGCTTCTGCGACTCGCGCAGCGTGCGCTGCTCGGTCTCGAGCCGCTTGCGGGTGACCGGCCCGCCCGCCGCCTCGAGGATGCCGGCCTCATCATTGAGAATGAGGGAGCAGAGCCGGAGGCCCCCGCCCAGCCCGCCCTCGAAGACGATCCAGCCCGCGCGCGAGCCCGAGCCGTCGATGCCGGAGAGCCAGGCGGCGGTGGCCCGCTCCGGCTCGCGCCGGATGAGGGGGCCGGTGCGCGTCCGCGGCTCGGCGGCCACCCCGGCCTGTTGGAGGCGATAGAGCGCGCGCCGGGCGCTCTTGCGCACGCTCTTGTCCGCCGCGCCGTCGGCCAGCCGCTGGAGCAGCGGAGCCGCGGCGGCGCCGTGCTGACGGGCCAGCTCGCGTAGCTCCGCCTCGAGGACCTCGGTGGAAACCGCGGCCAGGTCGGGCAGGGGGCCGCCGGCGAGCGCGGCCTCGAGGACGGGTCGCGTCACGGCGTGGCGAGCCCGCGCCACGGCAGCGGCGTGTCGCGGAAGTACACTTTTCGAATGTAGGTCAAGGCTCCGGCATAGCGCTCGAATCCGGCGGCGAGGCGGGCGAACAGCGGCGCGTCGGGCTCGGCCTCGGCGCGGCCGAGCTCGGCGAGGAATCGATACGCGCGCCGGCCCTCCGTCTCGTAGTAGTCCACCACCGCGAGCCGCTCGACGTGCTCGCGAAAGAGCCCGGTCATGAAGAGCGTGTAGTCGCCGATGTGGCGGCGCACCGCGCGCTCCTTGGCGGGATCGAACCGCGGGCCCTCCCACTCCCAGACCCGCTGGATCTCCAGGAGGGCGTCCACCACGGTGGGCAGCCGCCGGCCGGGCAGGACGTCGATGGCGGCCAGCGCCTCGGCGCGGGCGAAGCGCGTGAGAAGGTCGGTGATGTAGTCCTCGGCGCGCGCGTCGTTCAGCGTCAGATCGCCGAACGCGCTCCGCGTCACGCGCGCGAAGAAGCGGGGGAGCAATCCGGGCTCCACGTCTCCGAGTCTAGCAGACCCCTGGCCGACCGTTCCCGGCAGTGCTAGACTCCGCGCCATGGTTTTGCGGGGCGGTGACCGGATGGACGAGGCGGAGCTGGATCTGCGTGAGCCGGAGCTCATCCGCCCCCGCCGGCCCTGGGCCCTCATCGTCGCCGCGCTGCTCCTGGTGGTGCTGGTGGCGGTGCTCTGGGCCAAGTGGAGCGAGAGCCGCGGGGACGTGGAGCGCCTCCGTGCCGAGCTGAAGACGGTCTATGCCGAGACGGAGTCGCTGCGCACCCAGGCGGCCCAGGCGCAGCAGCGCGTCGCCCTCCTCGAGAAGCAGGTGCAGTCGATCCGGAACGAGCGGGACGAGGCCAATGGCCGGGCCGTGACCAAGCCCGCGGCGAAGGCGCCCGCGAAGCCCACCAGCAAGAGCGGCAAGTCGACCACCCGATAGCGTCGCGGTGTGGGATGCCGGCGGTGTCCCTCGCGCGAGGGGCGGGGACCGGCGCGCATGGCCGGTAGCGGGTGGCGTCGCCGGCCCGGCGTCATCCTGGGCGCGCTCACCGCGCTCAACGGCCTGAACTACCTCGATCGTTACGTCGCTGCCGCCACCCTCACCCTCATCCTCGCCGACCTCAAGATCTCGGACTCGCAGGGCGGTCTGCTCCAGTCCATGTTCATCGTGACGTACGCGCTGGCCTGTCCGGCGGCGGGCTGGCTGGGGGATCGCGGGAGCCGCATGCGGCTGGCCGCGGCGGGGATCTTCATCTGGAGCCTCGCCACCGTGGGCTCGGGCCTCGCCACTTCCTACGCACTGCTGCTCCTGGCGCGGGCGGTGACGGGCATCGGCGAGGCGGGCTATGGTGTGGTGACGCCGGCGCTGCTGTCGGATTGCTATCCCCCGGCAAGACGAGCGGCCGTGCTCGGCATCTTCTACGCCGCCATCCCGGTGGGCAGCGCGCTGGGCTACATCGTGGGCGGCGTGGTGGGCGAGGCGTACGGCTGGCGGACGGCATTCTTCGTGGCCGGCGCGCCCGGCGTGGCGCTGGCCTTCCTCCTCCTGCTGCTGGTGGAGCCCGCACGTGGCACCCTCGACGCCGCTCCCGCGGCCGGGCCCGTGCCGGATGCCTCCGTGCGCTCGCTTCTGCGCCGGAAGAGCTACGTCGTGAACACCGCCGCGCAGATCATCTACACCTTCGCGATGGGCGGGCTCGCCACCTGGGCGCCCGCCTACTTCGTGCGCGAGCGCGGCATCCCGCTGGCGATGGCCACCACCACCTTCGGCGGCCTTCTCGTGGTGGCGGGCTTCCTGGGCACGCTCATCGGCGGCCGGGTGGCCCAGCGGCTGGCGCGCCGCTCACCCGGCGCGGACTTCGTGCTGTCGGGCTGGTCGCTCACCGCCTCCATCGTCTTCACCCTGTTCGCCATCCTCTCGCCGGAGCCGCTGGTATTCTGGCCCGCCATGTTCGTCATGCTCCTCTTGCTCTTCATCAATATCGGGCCGCTCAATGCGGCGATGGCGAACGTGCTGCCCGCCGCGCTGCGCGCGCGCGGCTTCGCCCTCACCACCATGCTCATGCATCTCCTCGGCGACGCGGTGTCGCCCTGGCTGATCGGGGTGGCCTCGGATTCGGTGGGGCTCAAGCTCCCGGTGCTGATCACCGGGTGCCTGCTCTCCCTGTCGGGCGTGGTGCTCCTCCTCGGGCGCCACACTTTGGTGCGGGACCTTCAGGACATGGGGGCCACGCCGGGCGCGGCGCCGCCGCCGATGGGCGGGCATCACTGAGGGGGGAGCTCCAGGGGCGCTCGGCGGACGATGGCACGCCGGGCTCAGCGCAAGGGGGTCAGGCCGACAGGGTCCGGTCCCACACCTCGAGGAGCCGTCGCATTGGCGGCCGCGGTGCCGATGGTGATCCGGAGGTGACCCGGGAAGCCCACGCCCGCGCCGTCCCGCACGAGGATGCCCGTCTTGAGAAGGGCCTGACGGAGGATGGGCGCGCGCGCGTCCACCTTGACGAGGAGGAAGTTCGCCTGCGACGGCGGCACGATGGAGCCGCGCTTCCGGAGCGCCGCCGCCAGCCGCGGCCGCTCGGTGAGAATGTGGGCGCGGGTGCGGTCGAGGTGGGCGTGGTCTTCCAGCGCCGCGACCGCCGCCACCTGGGCGAGCCGGTTGACATTGTAGGGCGCACGCACCCGGTTGAGCCGGTCGATGACCTCGGGCTGCGCGATCGCGTACCCGATCCGCAGGCCGGCCAGCCCCGCGATCTTCGAGAAGGTGCGGAGCGAGATCACGAACGGGAACTCGCGCGCGAGCGCTACGCCGTCGGGGGTCTCCGGATCGTCGCAGAAGTCCCGGTAGGCCTCGTCCACCACCACCAGCGGGGCGTCCGCGCCGAGGGACTCGATGAAGCGGCGCAGCGGTCCCTTCGCCACGATGGTCGACGCCGGGTTGTGGGGGGTGCAGATGAACACCGCCTTGGTCCGCGCCGTCACCCGCGCGCGCATGTCGTCGAGGTCGGTCTCGTAGTTGCGCAGGGGACTCGCCACCACGTCCGCGCCGGACAGGAGTGCCTCGGTGCTGTAGGGCTCGAAGGAGGGATGCGGCACCACCACCTCGTCACCGGGGCCGAACGCCGCGCGCCCCAGGAAGCCGATCAGCTCGTCGGCACCATTGCCCACCACGAGCCAGCCCGGGTCCACCCCGATCCACTCGGCCAGCGCGGCCCGCACCCTCTGCGATGCGCCGTCCGGGTACAGATGCACGCGCTCCGCCTCGCGGCGAAGGCTCTCCGCCACCTTGGGGGAGGGCCCCAGGGGATTCTCATTGGCCGAGAGTCGGATCACGGATGAGAGGCCCAGCTCCTGCTCCACCTGCTCCAGCGATGGGCCGGCCTCATAGGGGGTGACCTTGTCGAGCGTCTCGCGCCAGATCTTTCGCATGGCGGGGGCCATTGTAACGCGCGCGGGCAAGTCCGCGTCAGATTTGACAGGATCGGCTCCCGCCATGTAACGTCTCGTCATGTCAGCCGAGTTGTTCCAGCAGCTCCGCCGCGTCGAGGCCCAGGCCGAGAAGGGCTTCGAAGGTAAGCCGGCGGAACGCGCGGAGCGCCGGCGCCGGCTCCGCCTCGAGCTGCTCCGCCAGCACCTCACCTCCAACGTGGACTTTCTCCGCGCTGCCCACCTGGGAGGCGCCTCCGGCCAGCAATCCGTCCAGGCGTATGCCGCCTTCATGGACACCTTCCTCGCCACCCTCTATCGCCTGGCGGCGGAGGACGCGCGCCGGGAGGGCCTCACCCCCGCCCTCATGGTCCTGGTGGCGCTCGGCGGGTATGGTCGCGGCGAGCTCCATCCGCTGTCCGACCTGGACCTCATGGTGATCTTCGATGGCGAGATGGGGCCCTATGTCCAGCGGGCGACCCAGGGGCTCCTCTACACGCTGTGGGACCTGGGGCTCCAGGTGGGCCATGCGGTGCGGAGCCTGCCCGACTGCGTGGCCATGGCGCGGACGGACTTCGCCAGCCGGACCTCCATGCAGCAGGCGCGGTATCTCATCGGCGACCGGCGGCTCTTCAACCGCTTCCGGAAGGTCCTGGCCGAGAACGTCTACCGGAAGGACTTCGCCCAGTTCCTGGAGACCACGCTGGCCGAGCGGGACCAGCGCTACCGGAAGTTCGGCGGCTCCCCCTACATGGGCGAGCCCAACGTGAAAGAGTCGGCGGGAGGCCTCCGGGACATCCACACCGCCATGTGGCTGGCCTCCACCAAGTTCGGGACGCGCACCCTGCGCGAGCTGGCCGACAAGCGGCTCATCACCGACCGCGAGCGGGCGTCCACGGACGCCGCGCTGACCTTCCTCTGGCGAGTGCGCAACGAGCTGCACTTCCTGTCCGGCCACAAGAACGACGTGCTCTCGCGCGACATCCAGCCCCAGATCGCGAAGAACTTCGGCTACGTGGCCGACGACGTCTCCCTGGCGGTGGAGAAGTTCATGCGGGACTACTATCTCCACGCGCGGGTGATTCACCGCATGTCCCGGCGCCTCATCGCCCGCTGCCGGGAGACGCTCTCGCGTCCCACCCCGGTGCAGCGCCGTCTCCGCCAGGAGGCGCTCGCCGACGGGCTCTTCGTGCTGGACGGCTCGCTGCACCTGGTGCACGCGGACGGGCGCGCCTTCCGCGAGGACCCCACGCGGCTCATGAAGGTGTTCTGGCACTCGCACCAGCTGGGCTTCGATCTCGGCATCGACGTGGAGCGCGCCATCGAGGAGTCACTCGACCTGGTGGACGAGACCTTCCAGCGCTCGCCCGAGGTGCGCGACCTCTTCCTCGCCATCTGCCGCAACTGGGGCCGCACCGCGCAGACCCTGCGGGAGCTGCACGAGCTGGGGGTGCTGGGCCGCTATCTCCCGGAGTGGGGCGCGCTCACCTGCCTCGTGCAGTACGACGTCTACCACCGCTTCACCGCCGATCAGCACTCGCTGCTCGCGGTGGAGAACCTGGAGGCGCTGGCCCCCGGCCCGTCGGCGGAGGCGGAGGGGATCGCGGCGGTGCTCAACGAGGTGGCGCGCCCGGACCTCCTGATGATGGGCATGCTGCTGCACGACATCGGCAAGGGGAAGGGCCATGGCCACGTGGCCAAGGGCATCCCCCTCATCGAGGAGCTGACCGCGCGCATCGGACTGCCGCCCGAGGACGCAGCGGCGGTGATCCTCCTGGTGGCGCATCACCTCACGCTGTCGCACATCGCCCAGCGGCGCGACATCCACGATCCCAAGACGGTGGACTCTCTCGCCGGGGTGGTGGGTGACCCCGAGCGGCTGCGCATGCTCTATCTCCTCACCTTCGCCGACATGCGCGCGGTGGGGCCGGGCGTGATGACGGGCTGGATGGCGCGCATCCTGTGGGAGGTGTACACCCGCACGCTGATCTCGCTCACCGGCGGCAAGCTCGAGCGCCCCAGCCGCGAGACGGTGGCCGAGCGGGTGGCGGAGGAGGCCGGCGGGTCACGCCGCGCCGCCGTCGCTCACCTCGCCATGATGTCCGAGCGCTATCTCACCACCACCTCCGCCCAGCGCATCGCCGCCCACCTCCGCCTCGTCGAGCGGCTGGAGGAGGACGTGGTGGCGACCGAGCTCTTCCACCATCCCGATCTCGGGTCCGCCGAGCTGGTGATCGTGACCAAGGACGTGCCGGGCCTCTTCGCCCTCATCGCCGGCACGCTGGCCGCCGAGGGCATCAATATCCTGTCCGCCCAGATCCACACGCGCGCCGACGGCATCGCGCTCGATACCTTCCAGGTCAACGATCCCTTCGGGGAGGCGGTGACCGAGGATGCCCGCTGGCGGCGGACGCTGGCCGCGCTGCGCCGCGTCCTCCGGAGCGAGCAGACGGTGGAGGAGCTGCTGGCCGCGCGCCGCAGCGGCCGGCCCGCCGCCGAGACGGTGGCGGGCCCGCCCAAGATCTCGGTGGACAACCAGCTCTCCGACACGCACACCGTGGTGGAGGTGAAGTGTCCCGACCGCGTGGGGCTTCTCTACCTCATCACGCGGACCTTCCAGTCGCTCGGCCTCGACATCGGCAGCGCCCGCATCGCCACCGAGATCGAGCAGGCATACGACACCTTCTACGTGACGGACCGGCAGGGCCGGCGCGTCGAGGATCCTCCCCAGATGGACCGGCTCCGCGATGCCCTCGAAGATGCTCTCCTCAAGCCGCTATAAGGCCCCCGTGCAGCGCGCCGCCGATCCCATCGCGCGGCTGCTGCTCCGCGCCCGGGTGCGGCCCAATCACCTCACGGTGGCGGGCCTGGGCGTGTCCTGCCTCGCCGCCTGGGCCTTCGCCGACGGGCGGCTCCGCACCGGCGCCGCGCTCCTCACCGTGGCCGGGCTCCTCGACCTCTTCGACGGATCCCTGGCACGTCTGTCGGGTCAGGACTCCGATTTCGGCGCCTTCCTGGACTCGGTGGTGGACCGTTACTCGGACCTCGTGGTCCTGCTGGGGCTCATCGTATATTGCCAACGTATCGGTGAGTGGACGCTCTGCCTGTTCACCATGGCCACCCTGGTGGGCACGGTGATGGTCTCCTATACCAAGGCCCGCGCCCAGTCCATCGGCATCTCCTGCGAGATCGGGCTCATGGAGCGGCCGGAGCGTCTCATCGTCCTCATCGCCGGCGCCACCTTCAACCTCATGACCCCCACCATGGCGCTGCTGGCGCTCCTCACCCACCTCACCGCCCTGCAGCGCATCTTCTACACGCGCCGCGTCGCGCGAGGCATGGAGCGGCCGGGCGCGTTCCGGTAGACTCAGAGCATGTGGCGTCGCGGGGTCCTGGCGCTCGTCGTCCTCACGGTGACCTCGGTGGCCCTGGCCTCCCAGGGCGCGGCCCCTCTTCTGCCGGGACTCACGCAGGGTGATGTCATCGCCCTGGCGCTGGTCACCCAGCGCGGCGGCGATCTGACCACCGCCGCGCGGCTCTACGGCGAAGCCGCCGCCATGGCCGGCCCCATTCCCGAGTACGCGCTGCACCTCCAGGCCGATGCGCTCGCGCGGCTCCAGGATCCCGCGGCACCCCGCGTGGCGACCCTGGCGGTCGAGCAGGCCGGCTCGGGTCCGCTACTGCCCGCCGCGCTCCTGCTCGCCGCCCGGGAGTCCGCGCGGGTGGGCGACCAGGTCGGCGCCATCGGCTTCTACCGCCGCTTCCTGGACCGTTATCCCGAGCACGGAGACAGCCCGGCCGCGCGCTTCGGCCTGGCCGCCGCGCTCGAGTCCACCGGCGAAGGCGAGGAGGCGCTGCGGCTCTTCCGCGGCATCTGGATCACCGCGCCGCTCTCGTCGTTTGCCCCGGTGGCGCGCGACCGCGAACGCGACCTGACAGACCGCGGGGTGCCGGCGCCGTCCCTCACCCCGCGCGAGCGTGTCGATCGAGTGGAACGGCTCCTGGCTGGAGGCCAGGCCACCCAGGCCCGGATCGAGGCGGACGTGCTCGTCGCCGAGGGCATCAGCGGTGATCCGCTGCTCCGCGCCCTCCGCGTGGCCGCGGAGGCCTCGCGCCGGCTCGGCAAGTCCGACGAGGCGCTCCGCGCGGTGGATCGCGCGCTCCTCGTCGTGTCGGGCGAGCGCCGCGCCACCTGGCTTCTCGAGCGCGCGCGACTGCAGCAGGCCCGGAGCCCCCAGTCGGCCATCGTCACACTGGACCGGCTGGTGCGCGAGCATCCCAAGAGCAGCGAGGCGAGCGACGCCCTGCTTCTCCGCGCGCAGCTCCTGGAGGCGCAGGCCCAGCCGGTGGAGGCGGAGGCCACCTATGCGCGCCTGGCGGTGGGGTACGGGGACGACGACGACGCGGGGCGCGCCCTCTGGCGTCTCGGGTGGCTGGCGTGGTTCCGGCGGGACTACGAGGGGGCCAAGGCCAAGTGGACCCAGCTCATGAATCTGCCCGGCGGCCAGGCCTTTCGCGACAACGCGATCTACTGGATCGGCCGGGCCCACGAGGAGCGCGGCGAGCTGGACCTGGCCACGCGCCAATGGACGGAGAGCGTCGGCCGAGAGCCGCGCGGGTACTTCGGCATCCTCGCCACCGCCCGGCTCCAGCGGCGCGGCGCCGCGGTGCCCATCGCGCGCGAGCTGAAAACGCCCATCACGCTGCCCGCGGACGTGCTGGAGCCCCTCCGCCAGGAGCCGCGCTACGCCAAGGCCACCGCGCTGCGCGCGGCCGGGCTCGGCGCCTGGGCGGACGGCGAGCTGGACGAGGTGGCGCGCCGCTCGGCCGGCGAGATGGCGCGCCTGTACGCGCTGTCCACCCTCTTCGCCCAGGACGCGCGCCACCACCTCTCGCTCCGCATCCTCCGCCGCGAGTTTCTCCCGCTGGCGCGCGCGGGCTACGCGTGGCTCCCGCGCCCCTTCTGGGACATGTTCTATCCACTGGGCTGGCGCGCGGAGATCGCGAGCGCCGCGCTGAAGGGCGCGGTGGACCCGCTCCTGGTCTCGGCAGTAGTGCGCGAGGAGTCGTCCTACAACCCGCTCGTGCGCTCCCGTGTGGGCGCGCGCGGCCTCATGCAGCTCATGCCCGACACCGCGCGGCCGCTGGCCCGCGCGCGGGGCATGGATTTCCGGGACGGCGACCTCCTCGACGATCCCGCCGCCAACGTGGAGCTGGGCGCGGCCTATCTGGGCTGGCTCGTCCGCGAGTTCGGCGAGGCCCGGCTGGCGGTGGCCGCCTACAATGCCGGGCCTAACCGGGTGAAGGAGTGGTGGGCGGCGCGCAAGTCCGACGACCTCGAGGTGTGGGTGGAGCAGATCCCCTACAACGAGACGCGCAACTTCGTCCGGCGCGTGTCGGTGGGCTACGAGGAATACCGCCGCCTCTACGCGAGCCACGAGCAGTGACCGACCCGCGCGCGGGGCTCTTCCGGTGCCTCGCCGCCGGGCTCCTCGATGGCGCGCTCGGTGTCGTCCTCTGGAGCCTGGCCGCCATGTGGCTGGTGCTGGGCGTGTGGGCCGTGCGCGGGCTGCCGCGGGAGACGCCCACCCTGTTGCTGCTCTGCGCGGGCGTGCTCGGTCTCGGCGTGGGTCTCCACCTCATCTACAACGTGGTGGTGCTGGGCGGCTGCGGCCAGACGGTGGGTCGCATGGCGCTGGGGATCGCGGTGGTGCGCCGCGACGGGGCACCCCCCGGCTATGCCCGCGCTCTGCTCCGTTCCCTGGGCAATCTCGTCACCGTCCTGACCCTGGGGCTGGCCGCCCTCGTCGCGCTCTTCAATCGTGAAGGACGAGATCTGGCCGACTTGCTCTCCGGGACCCGCGTCGTCCGGCGGCCTTGACGCGCGGCCGGGCGGCGAGAGTTGACAACCCGGTGACAGGCCCCCAGGGGTAGGCGCCCTGGTAGACTGGTGCCGTCGGTAGCAGCTCAAGCGACCAGGGAGGCTCGGGAATGCTGATCAGGCGCGCGGAGCGGTTCAGGTACTCGGACGTCACGCCGTATTCCCTCTATCTGAACCGCCGGTCTTTCATGGGTCTGGGCCTCCGCGGGGGCCTCATCGCGGGCGCTGCCGCGCTGGGCCTGTCGCCGTTGGACGCGCGCGCGGCCACCCCCAAGGGCCAGGCCCTCGCCGCCCAGAAGAACGCGGCGCTCAGCCTGGCCGAGCCCCCCACCTCCTTCGAGAGCGCCACCACCTACAACAACTTCTACGAGTTCGGGACCGACAAGGAGGATCCGGCGCGGCTGGGCGGCTCGCTCCGCACGCGGCCCTGGTCGGTGAAGGTGGAAGGGCTCTGTGCCAAGCCGCGGACCTTCGATATCGAGGAGCTGCTGAAGCTGGCCCCGCTCGAGGAGCGCGTGTATTCGCTCCGCTGCGTGGAGGCGTGGTCCATGGTGATCCCGTGGATCGGCTACTCGCTCTCCGCTCTCCTCAAGAAGGTCGAGCCCGCCAGCGGGGCCAAGTTCGTCGAGTTCGCCACGCTGCACGACGCCGAGCAGTTCCCCGGCCAGAAGAAGGGCGTGTTCGGCTGGGGCGGGCTCGACTGGCCTTATATCGAGGGGCTGCGCATCGACGAGGCCATGCATCCGCTCACCCTGCTGACGCTGGGCATGTACGGCCAGGTGCTGCCCAACCAGAACGGCGCGCCTGTGCGCGTGGTCATCCCCTGGAAGTACGGATTCAAGAGCGGCAAGAGCATCGTGCGCATCCGACTCACCAGCGACCAGCCGAAGACGGCGTGGGAGAAGGCGGCGCCCAGCGAGTACGGCTTCTACTCCAACGTGAACCCCACGGTGGATCACCCCCGCTGGACCCAGGCCACCGAGCGGCGCATCGGGGAGTTCCGCCGGCGAAAGACCCTGCCCTTCAATGGCTACGGGGACCAGGTCGCCTCGCTCTACACGGGGATGGATCTGAAGAAGTTCTACTAAGCCCACGTGACGCGGCGCGGGCGGATCGCGCTCAAGGTCGCCGCGTGGGCGGTATGCGTGACGCCGCTCGCCTGGCTGGGCTATTGCGCCGCCACCGGCGATCTCACCGCCAATCCCATCAGCTTCGTCACCAACACGCTCGGCGACTGGACCTTCCGCATCCTGCTCGCGAGCCTGGCCGCCACCCCGCTCCGCATCCTCACCGGGTGGTCCTGGCCGATCACGCTCCGGCGACTCCTCGGCCTCTGGGCCTTCGCCTACGCGCTGCTGCACTTCTCGGTGTGGGTGGTGCTGGACCACTTCTTCGACTGGGGGGCGCTCGGCGCGGACATCGTGAAGCGGCCCTACATCACGGTGGGGATGGCGGCGCTGGTGCTGCTGGTGCCGCTGGCGGTCACGTCGACCACCGGCATGATCAAGCGACTGGGAGGTCGCGCCTGGCGGCGGCTGCACGCCCTCGTCTACCTGGTCGGGGTGCTGGCCGCGCTCCACTATCTCTGGCTGGCGAAGAAGGTGAACACGGCGCCGCGGTGGTACGCGGCCATTCTCATCGTGCTGCTGGGGATACGGCTGGTGGACTGGGCCCGCCGCCGCCTGGCGGGGCAGCGGCGGGCCGTTCCCGCGGGCTAGCTGGGCTTGGACGTGGGGCTCATCTCCACTTCCTTGACCCGGAGCTTCCAGATGAGGTCCTGGTAGGAGGAGGTGGCGAGGGCCCGGTCGAAGTACTCCCGGTAGCCCTCCACCAAGCTCCGCCGGTCCACCAGGACGTCGTGGACGCGCCAGCGGTTATTGCCCGAGGGGACCAGGTGATACTCCACCCGCACCTGACCCTGCCGCTCCAGCGCCAGGGTGGTCCGCACGGTGGCGCGGGCGGCGCTCACCGTCTCCCCCGTGTAGGTGATGCGCTTGCCCGTCTTGAGGGTACGCAGCCAGACGCGTGACAGCATGCCGGTGAACAGCCGGACGAATTCGTCGCGCTCCCCCGCGCTCCGGGCCACCCAGTGCCGGCCCAGGCTCTTCTTGGCCATCTCCCGGAGGTCGAAGAAACCCTGGGCGGTGCGGGCCAGGTCGCCGGCCGACGGCGCGGTGTCCGAACGCCCGCGGCCGGCGCGCTCGCCCAGGATGTCCTCGACCGCCTTCTGGACCATCTCCATGGGCGAGTTTCGTCGCACCTCCAGGACGACCTTGGCGGGCCGGCTCAGCGTGAAGATGGGCGTGAGGAGAACGGCGCGAGTCAGAGCGGCGATGCCTCGGCTCATGGCGAAAAGACCTCCCCGATCGAGATGGCTGCTCCTACTGGCGGGCGCCTTGCAGCGCCTCGCGTCATCAATGCCGGGCTACGGGTTACCCATCGCCGCGGCTGTCGTCGTTTCGGGTCGGTCGGCTGGGTGCTGCGTCAGGTGCTGCTGTGACGCTCAGATGAAAAGCAACCCAGGTGCCAGTAGGCTAGAGGGCGAGAGTATCAACAAGATCAATAGGATGGCCCGAGATCTTCCGAGCCCGACCTGACCGCGGCCCTCATTTCGTCAGGACGGGGACGTCACCCCGCGCATTTTCAACGTGTGACGAGGGTGACGCTGTGTTCGCTGGATTGGCGCCCGTCTAGAGGCTTTCGGCGGGCCAAGTCTTCGAATATACTCACCCACCAATCCCCGTTTCCAGATCCTGAACCGCGACGAGAGCGAGAGCGAGGCGGCACTGTTGCCGATTCTGAAGGTCCGTGACCTGGGCGTGCGCTTCGGCGGCATCATCGCGCTCGACGACGTCTCCTTCGACATCGAGTCGCGCCAGATCGTCGGGCTGATCGGTCCCAACGGCGCCGGCAAGACCACGCTCTTCAACTGCCTGAGCCGTCTCTACGAACCGTCCGGCGGATCCATCGCCTTCGAGGATCACGACCTCCTCAAGGCTGAGCCCCACGACATCGCGCGGCTGGGCATCGGGCGGACCTTCCAGAACCTGGCGCTGTTCGGGACCATGTCGGTGCTCGACAATGTCATGGTCGGCGCCCATAGCCGGACGCGGAGCGGCTTCCTGGCCTGCGCGCTCCGCGTGCCCAGCGTGGGGCGTGAGGAGGCGGCCCAGCGCGAGGCGGCCCTGGAGGCGATCCGGTTCATGGGGCTGGAGGCGGTGGCCCACTTGCCCGCGGCCGGGCTGCCCTTCGCCACCCTCAAGCGAGTGGAGGCGGCGCGGGCGCTCGCGGCCAAGCCCAAGCTCCTCCTGATGGACGAGCCGGCGGGCGGCTTGAATCACGAGGAGGTCGCGGTTCTCGGCGCGCTCATCCGTACCATTCGCGACCGGCTCGGGATCACCATCCTCCTCGTCGAGCACCACATGAGCCTGGTGATGGAGGTCTCGGACAAGGTGGTGGTGCTCGACTTCGGCAAGCGCATCGCGGAAGGCAGCCCGGCCGAGGTACAGCGGAATCCCGAAGTCATCAAGGCCTATCTCGGGGAATAGCGTGGGCGCCATCCTCGAGGTCGAGAAGCTGGAAGCCTTCTACGGGCGCACGCAGGCTCTCCACGGCGTGAGCTTCGCGATGGAGGAAGGCGGGATCACCACCGTGCTCGGAGCCAACGGCGCGGGCAAGACCACCACCCTGCGCGCGATCTCCGCCATGGTGAAGACCCGGGGCTCCATCCGCTTCGGCGGCAAGCCCATCGAGGCCAAGGCCACCGAGCAGATCGTGGCCATGGGCATCGCGCACGTGCCGGAGGCACGCGGCACCTTCGTAGACCTCACCGTGGAGGAGAATCTCCGCATCGGCATGTACGCGCGGCGTGACAAGCGCCACGCCGCGCGCGACATGGAGCGCGTGCTCGAGCTCTTCCCGATCCTCCGCCAGCGGCGACGGCAGCTCGCCGGCACGCTCTCCGGCGGGGAGCAGCAGATGCTCGCGGTGGCGCGGGCGCTGATGCTGGGGCCGCGCCTCTTGCTGCTCGACGAGCCGTCGCTCGGGCTGGCGCCCCTGGTGGTCCGGGAGATCTTCCGCATCCTCCGCGCCATCAACCAGGAGTCGGGGGTCAGCATCCTGCTCGTGGAGCAGAACGCCTCGCTCGCCCTCGACCTCGCCGACCACGTGTTCCTGCTCGAGACCGGCCGCGTGGTGCTGTCCGGCACCTCGGACGTCCTCAAGAAGGACGACGCCATCCGCCGGTCCTATCTCGGATACTGAGGAGCGCATGGACATTTTCGTTCAGCAGGTGATGTCCGGACTCGCCACCGGGGGAATCTACGCGAGCCTGGCGCTGGCGCTGGTGATGATCTACCAGGCCACCGACGTGGTGAACTTCGCCCAGGGCGAGATGGCCATGTTCGCGACCTATCTCGCGTGGTCGATGCTCAACGCGGGAATGCCCTACTGGGGCGCCTTCCTGGCCACCCTCGCCATTGCCTTCGTGGGCGGCGTGGTCATCCAGCGCGTGATCATCCGGCCCGTCGAGAACAAGCCCATCCTCACCATCGTGATCGTGACGCTCGGCCTCCTCGTGATCTGCAACAGTGTGGCCGGCTGGGTCTGGACGTATCTCCAGAAGCCCTTTCCCAGTCCCTTCCCCCGCGAGCCCGTCCGGATGGGGAACATCGTGTTCGGCGCGCACGACCTAGGTGAGATCGCCGTCACCCTGGTGATGCTGGGCCTGCTCTTCGCGTTCTTCCGCTTCACGCCGCTCGGGTTGGCCATGCGCGCGGCCGCGCAAAACCCCGTGTCGAGCCGGCTCGCCGGGATCCGCGTGAGCTGGATGCTCGCGCTGGGCTGGGGGCTGGCCGCCACCTTCGGCGCGGTGGCCGGGCTCATGGTGGCGCCCATCCTCACCCTGGACCCCAACATGATGGGAGGCATCCAGATCTATGCCTTCGCGGCGGCCACCCTGGGCGGCTTCACGAGCCCGCTGGGCGCGGTGGTGGGCGGCTTCATGGTCGGGATCGTCGAGAACCTCGTGGGCACCTACGTGTCCTTCATCGGCACCGAGCTCAAGCTCACGGTGGCCCTGGCCATGATCATCGTCGTGCTGCTGGTCAAGCCGAGCGGGCTCTTCGGTCGGACCGCGGCGCGCCGAGTCTAGCGATGACTCGCCGCGCGAGCATCGTCCTCGCGGTGGTGGTGATCGGGATCGCCTTCTCGCTGCCGTTCTACATGAGCGGCTTCCGGCTCTTCCAGTTCACCCAGGTCTGTATTTACGCCATCGCGCTGATGGGCCTGAATCTCCTCACCGGCTACAACGGCCAGTTCTCTCTCGGCCACGGCGCCTTCTACGCCATCGGCGCCTACATCTCCGCCATCATGATGGACCGGTGGGCGATCGGGTACGGCTGGACTATCCCGGTGGCGGGGGTGCTCTGCCTGGTGGTGGGCTTTCTCTTCGGTCGCCCCGCACTGCGCCTCGAGGGGCTCTACCTCGCGCTGGCCACCTTCTCGCTCGCGCTGGCCGTCCCGCAGATCCTCAAGTACTTCGAGCACTGGACGGGCGGCTCGCAGGGCATCGTGCTCAGCAAGCCCAAGGCGCCCTGGGGCTTGAAGCTCACCGAGGACCAGTGGCTGTACCTGGTGACGCTCACCATCACCGTGATCATGTTCGTCCTCGCGGCCAACCTCGTGCGCAGCCGGATCGGCCGCGCTCTGGTGGCGATCCGGGACAACCACATCGCCGCCGAGGCCATGGGCGTGGACAACGCCCTCGTCAAGTCGGTGACCTTCGGGGTGAGCGCGGCCTTTACCGGGGTGGCGGGGGCGCTGTCCGCGGTGGCCATCGCCTATGTCGCGCCCGACTCCTTCAACGTGTTCCTGTCCATCACCTTCCTCATCGGCATTGTTATCGGCGGCCTGGGGTCGATCTGGGGTAATGTGTTAGGAGCGCTCTTCATCCAGTTCGTCCCCAACTGGGCCCAGGACATCTCCAAGGCCGCCCCCTGGGCCATCTTCGGCATCTTCCTCATCGGGTTCATGTACGTCATGCCCTACGGAATCGCGGGGGCGCTGAAGCGCCTCTGGATCCGGGCGGCCCGGCCGCGCGTTTCAGGGCAAGGAGGTGAAGCGGTCCCGCAGGCGCATTCCCCATCAGGCTGAACCATAACCAAGGAGGACAACATGATCGGACGAAAACTCCTCGTATTCGCGCTGGCCGGTGCCCTGATCGGCGTCGGGCTGGCGTCGGCCGTCAGCGCCCAGACCGTGGTCGGCGTGACGCCCACCGAGATCAAGATCGGCAATACCAACCCGTACAGCGGGCCCGCCTCGGCGTACGGCACCATCGGCAAGGCCATCGGCGCCTACTTCAAGAAGGTCAACGACGAGGGCGGCGTCAACGGGCGGAAGATCAACTACATCACGCTCGACGACGGCTATAGCCCGCCGAAGGCGGTGGAGATGGTCCGCCGGCTCGTCGAGCAGGACCAGGTGGCGCTGCTCTTCCAGACTCTGGGCACGCCCACCAACTCCGCCATTCACAAGTACATGAACGAGAAGAAGGTGCCGCACCTCTTCGTGGCCACCGGCGCCACCAAGTGGAACGACCCCAAGAACTTCCCCTGGACCATGGGCTTCCAGCCCAACTACCAGACGGAGGGGCGAGTCTACGCGTCTTACATCCTGAAGAACTTCCCCGACGCGAAGGTGGGCATCCTGTACCAGAACGACGATTACGGCAAGGACTACCTCAAGGGCATGGAGGACGGGCTCGGCGCCGCCGCCTCCAAGCTCATCGTGCTGAAGCAGAGCCACGAGGTGACCGACCCGACGATCGACTCGCAGATCATCAATCTGAAGAACGCGGGCGCCAACGTCTTCTTCAACGTCACCATCCCGAAGTTCGCGGTGCAGGCGATCAAGAAGGCGCATGACATCGGCTGGAAGCCCACGCACTTCCTCAACAACGTGTCCAGCTCGCTGGCTACCGTGCTGAAGCCCGCCGGCCTCGAGGCCTCCAAGGGGCTCATCACCGCGCTGTACATGAAGGAAGTCACCGATCCGCAGTGGAACAAGGACAAGGGCTACCTGGACTGGGTGGCGTTCATGAAGAAGTACTATCCTGAGGGCAACCTCGAGGACCAGTCCAACGCCTACGGGTACAACGTGGCGATCCTGATGACCCAGGTCCTGAAGCAGTGCGGGAACGACTTCTCCCGCGAGAACATCATGAAGCAGGCGGCCAACATCAAGGACTTCGAGCTTCCGCTGCTGCTGCCCGGCATGAAGATCAATACGAGCCCGACGGACCACGCGCCCATCGAGCAGGAGCAGCTCGCGAAGTTCGACGGGGAGCGGTGGGTGCTGTTCGGCGAGATCTTCGACGCCTTCCGGAAGTAGCGGGTAGGGGAAACACGATCGGGCGGGGTCGGCAGCGTTCGCCGGCCCCGCCCGATCAACCCGTCGCGGGAGCTTACTTGCTGGGCTGGTAGTAGGGGTTGCTGCCCGAGGCGTGGTCGGTGGTGTCGAGGACTTCCTCGATCTCCGGGATCTCTTCCTTGATCAGCCGCTCGATGCCGGACTTGAGCGTCACGTCGGCGGCCCCGCAGCCCTGGCAGCCTCCGCCCATGGTGAGATACACCTTGTTGTCCTTGACGTCGATGAGATCCACGAAGCCTCCGTGGCCCGCCACCGCGGGATTGATCATCGAGTCGATCAGCTCCTGCACCTTGGTCTTGAGATCCTCGCTCATACCTGCCTCCTTGCGCAGCGCGTCTAGATCACTACTGTACTCGAATATCCGGTAAGGGCCAACTGGCCCTTGGTGGGCTCCGCTCAGCAGAACCAGGGCTCGGTGAGGCGGGGCGGGCGTCGACGGTCGGGGGCCAGGCGCGGCGCCAGGGGTGCCGGGGCGGGGGTGCCCGCCGCCGTCGCGGCGAGGGCGCGCACACGGTCGAAGGTGACGGCGGAATCCTCGGCGCGCGGGGCCGATTCGGCGATGAGCGCCGCCACGCCGGCCTGGAGCGTCTCCATCCGCGGGTCCGGGTGCCGCCACGCGTAGGAGAAATCCGCCGCCACCAGCGCGCCCAGATACGGCCGCATGCCGGGGTGGTCCACCAGCCGCGAGCCGGGCGGCACCAGGAGCCGCAGCGAGTACTGCACCGGGTCCACGTGGTCCACGAGGTCGCGCGCCGCGACCCAGTCGAGCACCTCCACGAAGTCGCGGAGCGTCGTCCACGGCGTGAACGCCACCCAGGTGGGCCGCAGCGCGATGCCGGCCGCGCGAGTGGCGGCCAGCGCGACCTCCACGTCGGCACGCGTGTGCCCCTTGTCGAGATGCGCGAGCACGGTCTCGCTGAGGGACTCCACCGCAGACACCACGAAGAGGCAGCCGAGCGCGCCCAGCTCGGGCAGGTCGCCCGCGCGCCGGAGCAGGTGCTCGACTTTGGCGGTGAAGTCGAAGGTGACCCCGGGAAACTCACGGTGCAGGCGCCGGACGACCTCGAGGGCGTGGCCGGGACCGTTGAGGAAGTCGGGATCGCCGAAGGTGATATGCCCCGCGCCTGCCTCCACCTGTTGCGCCACGTCCTCCAGGACCACATCCGCGGGCACCACGAAGAAGCGGCCCCCATAGACGGGCGGGATGGGGCAGTGGCGACAGAGGTGCTTGCAGCCGCGGCTGGCCTCGACGTAGCCCACGGGGATCTGGCGCCCGTCGTGCTCGAGCCGCGCATAGGTCTTGAGCGCGGGCAGCGCAGCGCGGCTGGGCCGCGGCAGCGTGGGCCGTGCGATGTGGGGGCCCGCGGGCTGGCCCACGCGGCGCACCCCGGGGAGGGGGCCCGCCCGGCCGGACTCGAGCGCTTCCACGAGTGCGGCCAGCGGCTCCTCCACCTCGCCGCCGATCACGCTGTCGGCGCCATGGGCGAGCAGGTGCTCGGCGTTGAGCGTGGCGTAGAGCCCGTAGAAGCACACGTGAACGCCGGGATTGAGCCGCCGCACCCGCTCCGCCACGGTGATGCCCACGCGCAGCGCGGTGTGCATGGGTACGGAGATGGCGACCAGGCGCGCGCGGCGCACCTTCTCGGCGTCGAGGGGTTCGACCGAGATGTCGAGGACGGCGGGGGCGAACCCGCGCTGCTCGAGCACCGCCGCCGGCCAGGCCACCGCCAGCGGCTGGTGGCCCAGCTCGTAGCAGGCGATCAGCAACACAGCCCCGTGATCTCTCACGGAGCCGAGTCTACACCCTCGCCGCTAGGAGTAACTCGGCTCGGCGGGCAGCGGCAGCGGCGCGCGCAGGCGCGGGAGCGCCTCGTTCAGCACACGCCCGAGGCCATCGGCGAGGACGTCCGCCAGCTGGCCACGCTCGCGCCGCAGGCTGTCGTTCTCGCTCTGCAGGGCGTCGAGCTCGCGCCGGAGCTCGTTGACCTCCTGGAGGAGCCGGTTCGAGGCGCGCTCGGTGGCCTCGAGCCGGGCGCACAGGCGGTCCTGCTCGGTGAGGAGCCGGGTGATGCGAATCCGGGCGTCGTGGAAGTCCAGGTCGTCCATGGCCGGCAGTGTAGCACAGGATGGGGTGCAAGCCATGCATCCTACCGTATCTAGGGGGCAGGGCCCTGTGCTAGCCTCGAAGGCCATGGCCGCCCGCCCCGCCGCGCTCGCCTTCATCTTCGTCACCGTCGTGCTCGACATGCTCGCGCTCGGCGTGATCATTCCGGTGCTGCCGCGGCTGGTGGTCAGCTTCCTCGGTGGGGACACCGCCCGCGCGGCGGAGATCTACGGCGTCTTCGGCACCGTGTGGGCGCTGATGCAGTTCGTGTCTTCTCCGGTGCTCGGCGCGCTGTCGGATCGCTGGGGCCGGCGGCCCGTCATCCTGCTCTCCAATCTCGGGCTGGGTCTCGACTACGTGCTGATGGCGCTGGCGCCCACGCTCACCTGGCTCTTCGTGGGCCGGGTGATTTCCGGCGTCACCGCGGCCAGCGTCAGCATCGCGGGCGCCTATATCGCCGACGTCACCCCGCCCGAGCAGCGCGCGCGGGGGTTCGGCATGATCGGCGCCGCGTTCGGCGTCGGGTTCATCTTGGGTCCCGCGCTGGGCGGCGTGCTGGGGGTGGTGGATCCGCGGCTGCCCTTCTGGGTGGCGGCGGGCTTGAGCCTGCTCAACGCGCTCTACGGTTACTTCGTGCTGCCGGAGTCCTTGCCGCGGGAGCGGCGCGCGCCCCTTCGGTGGCGGCGCGCCAATCCGCTGGGGGCCCTCGGCCTCCTCGGCTCGCACCGGGAGCTCGGCGGCCTCGCCATTGTCCATTTCATCGGCCGGGTGGCGCACGAGGTGCTGCCGAGCGTCTTCGTCCTCTACGCGGGCTATCGCTACGGATGGGACGAGCGAGCCCTGGGGCTCTTTCTCGCCGCGGTGGGGCTGTCCACCATGATCGTCTCGGGACGCCTCGTGCACCCGATCGTCAGCCGGCTGGGCGAGCGCTGGGCGCTGCTCCTGGCCCTGGCCTGCGGCGCCGTCGGCTTCGCGATCTACGGGCTCGCGTCGGTGGGAGTGGTGGCCCTGCTCGCGGTGCCCATCCACGCGCTCTGGGGCCTGGGGAGCCCGGCCGCGCAGGGCCTGATGACCCGCCGCGTGCCGGCCTCGGAGCAGGGGCAGCTCCAGGGCGCGCTGTCGAGCCTGGGCGGGATCGCCGGGCTCATCGGCCCCGGCCTCTTCACGCTGACCTTCGCGTGGTTCCTCGGCGCGCGCGGCGGGATCGCCTTGCCCGGCGCGCCGCTCCTCCTCGCCGCGCTCCTGATGCTGGTCTCGCTCGCGGTCGCGTGGCGCGCAACTCGCGCGCGTTAGTCGGCCGCGGGGGCTCGTCGGCCGCGCGAGCTAGTTGAACAGATGGCAGGCCACGACGCGCCCCTCGAGGGGTCGGAGCTGGGGCTCCTCCGTCGAGCAGTGTGTCATCACCTGCGGACAGCGGGGGTGGAAGCGGCAGCCCGACGGCGGGCGCAGCGGGCTCGGCACCTCGCCGGGCAGGATGATCTCCTCGCGCCGCTCGTCGGGATGCGAGGGCAGCGCGGCGGAGAAGAGCGCCTTCGTGTAGGGATGCTTCGGGGCGCGGCTCAGCTCGCCCGCCTCGCCCATCTCGACCAGCCGGCCCAGGTACATCACCGCGATGGTGTGGCTCATGTGAGCCACCGCGGCGAGGTCGTGGGCGATGAACAGGTAGGAGAGCCCCAGCTGGGCCTGGAGATCGCGCAGGAGGTTGAGGATCTGCGCGCGGATCGAGACGTCCAGCGCGGAGACCGGCTCGTCCAGCACCACCAGGCGCGGGGACAGCGCCAGCGCGCGGGCGATGGCGATGCGCTGGCGCTGGCCGCCGGAGAACTCGTGGGGGAAGAGCGTGGCCGCGCGCTCCGGCAGCCCGGTCAGCTCGAGGAGCTGCGCGACGCGCTTGCGCACGTCCGCGTCGGGAAGCGACTCGTTGGTGACGAGGGGCTCGGCGATGATGGCGCCCACTCGCATGCGGGGATTGAGCGAGGCGAAGGGATCCTGGAACACCGCCTGCACCGATTTCCGGTAGTGCCGCCGCCCCGCCGCGTCCAGCTCCTGCAGGTCCTTGCCCTCGAAGCGGATGCTCCCGCCGGTGGGCTCCTCCAGCCCCAGCACCAGCTTGGAGGTGGTGGTCTTGCCACAGCCCGATTCCCCCACCAGTCCCAGCGTCTGTCCCTGGTCGATGATGAAGGAGATGTCGTCCACCGCGCGGACCACGCCCGTGCTCCGGCCGAGGAAGCCGCCCTTCACGGGGAAGAGCTTGCTGAGCCGGCGGGCCTCGACGACGGGGGTGCTCACGCCTTCCTCGCGGGCTCGGCGTGCACGGCGAGCCAGCAGCGGCCGAAGTGGGCGGGGGAGACGGTGATGTCGGGCGGCGCCTCCTCGTGGCAGCGGTCCATCACCTCGGGACAGCGCGGATGGAAGGCGCAGCCGGTGGGGAGGGCAGCGAGGTCGGGCGGCTGTCCTTCGATGGCGGTGAGCCGCCGGCGCGAATCGCTCATGCGCGGGATCGACTCCAGGAGGGCCCGGGTATAGGGATGCGCGGGCGCGTCGAAGATCTCCTTCACCGGGCCCACCTCCACCATGCGCCCCGCGTACATCACCGCCACCCGGTCGCACATCTTGGCCACGATACCGAGGTTGTGGGTGATGAAGATGAGGGCGAGGCCGTGGGCTCTCTGCAGCTCGCGCAGGAGGTTCAGGTACTGCGCCTGGATGGTGAGATCGAGGCTGGTGGTCGGCTCGTCGGCGATGAGGAGACGCGGCTCGCAGGAGATGCCGATGGCCCCGACGATGCGCTGGCGCATGCCCCCCGACATCTGGTGGGGATACTCCTTCACACGGGCCTCGGGGGCGGGGATTTTCACGGAGCGCAGCAGCTCGCGCGCGCGCGCCCAGGCGCTCTTGCGGGAGGCGTGCTCGTGGACGCGGAGCGGCTCGGCCACCTGGTTCCCGATCGTGAAGAGGGGGTTGAGCGAGGCCAAAGGGTCCTGCAGGATCATCGCGATCCGCTGGCCCCGCACCTTGCGCATCTCCTTGTCCGACAGGGCCAGCAGATCGCGGCCCTCGAAACGGACCTCGCCCGAGACGAAGCGCGCCGCGGTGGGCAGGAGCCGCAGCAGCGAGAGCGCCAGCGTGGTCTTGCCCGACCCCGATTCGCCCACGATGCCCAGCGTCTCGCCCGCGTCGAGCGAGAAGGACACCTCGTCCACCGCGCGGTTGACGCGGGCGCCCCGCGCGGTGACGTAGTGCACCCCGAGATTCCGGATCTCCAGGAGCGGGCTCAATGCGAGATCACGAAGGCGAGCGCGAGGATGCCGAGCCCGATGAGCAGATCGAGCACGCCCTTGAAGCGGAAGGACCGGCGCGGGGGATCCGGCTCGCTCATAGCTGGCGAAGCTGGGGGTCGAGCTTGACCCGCAGCCAGTCTCCGAGGAGGTTGGCGGACAGCACCATCAGCATGATGCAGCACCCCGGCAGCACGGTGAGCCACCAGTACCCGGCCATCAGGCCCTTCTTACCGTCGGCCAGCATGAGGCCCCAGGCCGGCAGCGGCGGCGGTACGCCCACCCCGAGGAAGGACAGCGCCGCCTCCGTCACGATGACCACGCCCAGCATGAGGGTGCCCAGCACGATGGCCGAGTTCAGCACGTTGGGCAGGATGTGCTTGCGCATGATCGTGCGCTTGGAGCAGCCCGCCACGATGGCCAGGCGCACGAAGTCGCGCTCCTTCAGCGAGAGCACCTCGCCGCGGATGACGCGGGCGTAGCGGGTCCAGTAGATCGCCCCCAGGATGATGACGATGTTCATGACCCCGGGACCCCGGATGGCAGCCAGGAAGATGGCGAAGGTCAGGGCGGGCAGGGCGAGCCAGGTGTCGGTCACGCGCATGATCACCTGGTCCACCCACCCGCCGAGGTAGCCGGAGAGGATGCCCAGCGAGGTGCCGATCACCCCCGCCACGAGGACGGCGGTGAAGCCCACGATCATGGACACGCGGGCGCCGAAGATCAGCCGCGCGAGCACGTCCCGCCCGAGGTGGTCCGTGCCGAGGAGATTCTCGGCGCGTCCCCCCGTCTGCCAGGCGGGCGGCTTGAAGCGATCGCCCAGGCTGCCCACCTCCGGATCGAAGGGGGTGATGACGTTGGCGAAGATCGCCACCAGCATGAGGACGACCAGGATGCCGGTAGCGATGTAGGGAAAACCGCTCGCGCGAAGCGTGGACATCCGCGAGCCGACGATCAGCTCCCCTCCTCCACTCTCTCGAAGCGCGGCTTCGGTGGTGCTCATCGGTCGTACCGGATGCGGGGGTCGATCACCGCGTAGAGCACGTCCACGAGGAGGTTCACGAAGACGATCATGGCGCCCCCCAGGAGGACGGTGGCCTGCACCACCGGGAAGTCGCGGAAGGAAATGCCTTCGTACAGCAGCCGTCCGATGCCGGGCCACGCGAAGACGGTCTCCACTACCACCGCCACGTTGACCATGATGACGAGGTTGATGCCGGCCAGGGTGAGCACGGGGATGAGCGCGTTCTTGAACGCGTGCTTGCCGATGACGAGGGCCTCCGGGAGGCCCTTGATGCGCGCGAGCTTGACGTATTCCGAGCCCAGCACCTCCAGCATGGACGAGCGCGTGAGGCGCATGTGGGCGGCGGCGAAGTACCAGCCGAGCGCGAAGGCGGGCATCATCAGGTGCCACACGGTGCCCGAGCCCGAGGAGGGCAGCCAGCCGAGGTAGACGGAGAAGAAGAGGATCATCACCAGGCCGACCCAGAAGGAGGGGAGCGACAGCCCCAGCAGGGCGAAGATCTTGCCCGCGCTGTCCCACCACTGGTTCACCCGCACCGCCGCGATGATGCCGGTGGGGATGCCGATGAGGAGCGACAAGGCCATGGCGGCGCCCGCGAGCAGCAGCGAGTTCGGCAGGCGGGAGAGGTAGAGCTCGAGGACGGGGGTCCGGTAGTAGAAGGACTGGCCGAAGTCGCCCCGGAGGAGGTTCGACACGAAGGTCCCGTACTGCACCCAGATCGGCCGGTCGAGCCCGAGCTGCGTGCGGATGGCCTCGAGGTCCGCCTTGCTCGCCCCCGGCTCCACCAGGAGGACGGCGGGATCCCCGGTGAGCCGGACGAACAGGAAGATGGTGAGGGAGAGCAGGGCCAGCGACACCAGCGCGTAGCCCAATCGTTTCAGGATGAATCGCTTCATGTGGTCACCGCTTGTTGAGGCGAAGGTCCTCGTAGGGTCCGGAATAGGCGTGGTTGGGAATCATGCCGAGCCCGTGCACCTCCAGCCGCGGTCCGACCCCGTTGAGAAAGGCGGGCTCGATGACCGGTCCGAACATGACCTGCTCGTGGATCACCTGCTGCATCTTGTGGAGGATCTGCTGGCGGACGCGCGGGTTCATCTCCTTCGACTGCTCACCGTAGAGCCCGTCCACCTCCGGATAGGTCCCGTAGACGTAGCGGCCCCCCGTCACCGCGTACTGCTCGAGCCGCGTGGGCGCGTTGCCGGGGGCGCCGCTGCCGCTGAAGATCACGCCCCGGAGCTTCTTGTCACCGTACTCCTGGAAGAAGGCCGCGCGCTCCATGGGCCGCAGGCGCAGCCGGATGCCTACCTGCTGGAGATAGTTCACCACCGGCTCCCCGATGGCCACCCCGTAGATGGTGTCGCCGGTGAGGTCGCCCGCGTCGAAGCCATTGGGGTAGCCGGCCTCGGCCAGGAGCGCCCGGGCGCGCTTGACGTCAAACGGATACGCCGGCGGCGTCCAGAAGTACTCCATGCCCTGCGGGATGAAGGAGTGCGCGAGCTTGGACAGCCCGAGGTAGACCGCGCCATTGATGCCGGCGCGATCGATGGCGAGGTTGGCGGCGAGCCGCACGCGCCGGTCGTGCCAGGGCGACTTCGGATCCCACTGCTCGGTGAAGAGGAGCCAGGTGGTGAAGGTGAAGTAGGTGGGCACCAGCCGGAGATTCGCCGTGCGCTTGACCTCCTCCGCCAGAGGCCCCGTGATGGAGTACGCCACGTCGACCTCGCCGCGCCTGAGCGCGGCCAGGCGGGTGGACTCGTCGGGGATCACGCGGAAGATGAGGGTCTTCACCGCGGGCGCCTTGCGCCAGTAGCCGTCGAAGGCCTCCACCGTCAGCTCCACGCCGGGCTTGAACGCCACGAACCGGTACGGGCCCGCGCCCACCGGGGCCTTCTTGAAGCCGTCCTCGCCCACCTGCTCCACGTACTTCTTCGGCACGATCCAGGCGGCGCCGGTGGCGGGGGTGGCGTAGAAGGTCATGAAGTCGGGCCAGGGCTGCTTGAGCACGAAGCGCACGCGCTGCGGGATCGAGCACCTCCACCCGCGCCACCTTGCCCTTGAGCAGCGCCGCGCTGGCGCCGCGATAGCGCTCGAACGAGAACTTCACATCCTCCGCCGTCACCGGCTCGCCGTGGTGGAACTTCGTCCCCTTGCGCAGCCGGAACTCGTAGGAGAGTCCGTCCTTGGACGCGCTCCACGACTCGGCCAGGCTCGGCGTCATGGGATTGCCCGGCATGGGCTTGATGAGGGCATCGTGCAGCGCGTAGAGGACCATGAAGGGCGTGATGATGCCGGACGTCTCGGCGGGGTCGAACCAAGTCGGCGCCAGCGTGACGTGGACGGCCCAGGTGGCCTGTCCCTCGGCGGCGCCGGCGGGAGGGACGGCCCCGGGGCCCGTGACGAAGGCGAGCGCCATCACGGCGAGGAGCAACGGGACGAGCATCGGCATCCGGTGGGACCGGCGGGCCGTGGAGGCCGTGGAGCGAAGCGGATGCCATCGGAGCATGACCCGTCCTCCGCGTCTTTGCGAAGCGTCCCGGAGCGATGCGGGGCCCGGGTAGCGGTCGGTGTGTCCTGGAAAGTTCACGCGATTATCGTCGATACCGCAACCTTGTCAATCCCCGGGCCGGAGCACTCTCCCTCGGCCGGAGCAGTCAGCCCCCGGGCGAAGCCGTCAGCCGCGATGACGCAGCACGGCACCGGGCCAGGCCCCGGTGTGGGCCCCATCCCGGTAGAGTACCTGCCCGTTGACGAGAGTGGCATGGATACCCCGGGCCTGGGCGACCAGTCGCTTGCCGCCACCGGGCAGGTCATGGACGTACTCCGGCGCCACGTCGTCCACCGTATCCGGGTCGAAGAGGACCAGGTCGGCCACCCGGCCGGGAGCGATCACGCCCCGATCGGGAATGCCGAAGAACGTCGCCACCTCGGAGGTGAGCCGCCGCACCCCCTCCTCGAGCGACAGCGCCTGCCGCTCGCGCACCCACTTGCCGAGGAGATAGGTGGCGTAGCCCGCGTCGCAGAGCTGATCCACATGGGCCCCGCCGTCGGACAGTCCGATGAGGAAGCGCGGATCGGTGACCAGGGGCCGCACCCCCTCCGGGTCCTGATTCATCACCGGGAAGTCGAACAGTGTCTCCAGTCCATCAGCGAGCGCAATGTCCAGAATGGTGTCGGCGGGGTCCTGGCCGCGCGCCTCCGCGATCTCCGCCACGGATTTTCCGGATAGCGCCAGAGCTTCCGCGCCCGCCGCGTCGCGCACGGTGATGCGGCGCCACTGGCCGCGGAAGATGCGGCGCCGCTCCATCTCCTCCTTCCACTGGGTCCGGAAGCCCTCGCTCGCGTACAGCGCGCGCTGCTCCACCTCCGTGCGGTTGAACGCCTGGCCCCACGTGGCCATGGTGGCGAAGATGAACGGGTTCTTGAGCGTGAACTGGATGCGGAGCGGCCGGCAGGACACCTGCGGCACCGCGCGCTCGCGGCCCAGCAGCGGCGCCATGCGCTGCACGACCTCCTCGTGGGCGCCCGGCGGCCGGCCCGGCCGCGCGAAGACGGCGAGATAGGTCACGGGTCGCCGGCTCTCGTCCACCAAGAGCTTCAGCGTCGCGTATTCGTCGTCGGTGACGCGGTCGGGCAGCGAGGTGATGGCGGCCTCGATGACGCCGCGCCCCCGCGCGCGCATGGCTCCGCAGAGCGCCCGCAGCTCGTCGGCGCTCGCCAGCCGGCAGGCGAGCGGGCGGCCCTGGTCGCCGACATGATTCTGGAGAATGGTGGTGGACAGCCCGAAGGCACCCGCGTCCAGCGCCTCGCCGAAGAGCCGGCCCAGCGTGGCCGTCTCCTCCGCCGTCGCCGCGCGGTCGACGGAGGCCTCGCCGAGCACGTAGTGGCGCAGCGGCGTGAGCGGCACCAGCGGCGCCACGTTGATGCCCAGCGGCCGGCGGCCCAGCGCGTCCATGTACTCGCCGAAGGACTCCCACTCCCAGCCGATGCCGCGCCGCATGACGTCCAGCGGGATGGCCTCGACGTTGACGAGGTCGCCCATGAGGACCTCGCGCGCCTGGGGCCGGCAGGGGGCCACGCCCACCCCGCAATTGCCCATCACCACCGAGGTGATGCCATGCCACGATGAGCAGGTGAGGAGCGGGTCCCAGGCCACCTGCGCGTCGTAGTGGGTGTGCGGGTCGATGAAGCCGGGGGCCAGGACCAGGCCGCGCGCGTTCAGCCGCTCGCGCGCCGCCTCGCCGGGCCCGATCCCGACCGCGGTGATGCGCCCGCCGGAGACGGCGATGCCCCCGCGGCGTGCGGGCGCGCCGGTGCCGTCGACGATGCGCGCGTTGTCGATCACGAGATCATGCATTCGGCTGGCGCTCCTTGGCGCGGCCCGGGCTGGCCAGGCCGCGCACGTTCCAGATTCGCACCGGTCGGGCCAGACCCTTCAGGGCGAGCGGGCCGACGTCTTCCGCGTCGATCAGATCCTCCACGACCCCCGCGACCTTGGCCGAGATGAGGATTTGCCCGGCGCCGGCCTCGCCGCAGAGCCGCGCGGCCAGGTTGGTGACGCTGCCGATGGCGCCGTAGTCCCAGCGCCCCTCGAAGCCGATGGCGCCGATGGTGGCGTAGCCCTGGGAGACCCCCACGCCGAGCCCGAGGTCCCAGCCGCGCTTGCGCCAGCCCGCGCTGAGGCCGGCCACGACGTCGCGCATGGCCACCGCCATGCGGATCGCGCGCTGGGCCGGATCGGGAACCACCACGGGGTCGTTGAAGAAGACCATCATGCCGTCCCCGGTGAAGCGCTCGAGGGTGCCCTCGTGGGCGAGGACGAGCCGGCCCATCTCCGCGTGGTACTCGCGGAGCAGCTCCATGATCTCCTCGGGCTCGGCCGTCTCCGCGAACGCGGTGAAGCCCCGGAGGTCCAGGAACACCACCGTGACTTCGCGGCGGTGGGTCTTGAGCGGGTCGTCGGCGCCGCCGGCCACGATGAGCTCGGCGAGCTGGGGGGAGAAGAAGCGCTTGAGCCGCCCCAGGCGCTCGAGCTGTCCGACCTGCTCGGCCACGCGCTGCTCCAGCGTCTGGTTCATTTCCGCGAGCGCGCGGCGATGGCGCTGCTCCTCGTCGTGGAGCCGTTTCTTCTCCAGGCATGCGCCTACCCGCGCCTGCAGGAGCACGGGGTCGAAGGGCTTGCCGAGGTAATCGTCGGCGCCGAGCTGGATGCATCGCACCACGCTGTCCATCTCGTCCAGCGCGGAGATCATGAGCACGGGGACGTCGCGCCGCGCGGGATCGCCCTTGATCCGCTGGAGCACGGCATAGCCGTCCAGGTCCGGCATCATGACGTCGAGGAGGACGAGGTCGACGGGCGTCCGTGCGAGCACGTCGAGACCCGATTGCCCCCCCGCGGCGGTGAGCACCTCGTGGCCCTGACGGCGGAGGCGCCGGGCCAGCATGTCGCGGTTCTCCTCGCTGTCGTCCACCACCAGGATGACGCTGCGGCTCGACGGCGGCGCGGGCGCGGCCTCGGCCTCCGCGCTCGCCGTCCGGCCCGCGGGCGCCACGCCGCCGTGGCCGGAGCAGCTCGTGGAGGCGCTCGCCGGCCGCGCGGATTCGATCGAGGTCGGGCACCAGCGCGTCCGCGCCGGCCTCGGCGGCCTGCCGGAGGAGCGCGGCACGCCTCGGCGCGGACGCGCTCGAGGGGCGGGATGAGCGACCCGAGCGCGGCCGCGAGGTTGGGCGAGGCCGACGGCCCCTGCGCGAGCACCGTGTTCAGCAGGCCCAGCAGCTCGCGGGCATCCGCCCGGAGCGTCCCGAGCCCTGCCGCGAGGGTCGGACGGTCGCCCACCTCGAGCTCCTCGAGCAGCATCTCGGCGTAGCCGATGATGTGGTTCAGCGGCGTGCGCAGATCGTGGCGGAGCTGCGCGGCGGGCTCGATGCTCACGCGCCGCCCGCCGGCCCGAGCAGGGCCTCGATCTTCTGGAGCAGGCGGGGAAGATCAACGGGCTTGGTGTCGAAGTCGTCGCAGCCTGCTGCCAGGGCCTTCTCCCGGTCGCCGGCCATGGCGTGCGCGGTGAGGGCGATCACGGGAATCGTCCGCGTCTCCGGCATGGCCTTCACCTGGCGGGTGGCTTCCCACCCGTCCATACCCGGCAGGCTCATGTCCATGAGGATGAGCGCCGGCGCCTCCGAGCGCGCCATCGCCAGGCCCTGCTCGCCGTCGACGGCGATGGCCACCTCGTAGCCGCGCTTGACGAGGCGACGGGAGAGCATGTCGCGGTTCATCTCGTTGTCCTCGACGAGCAGGATCTTGGCCATCAGGCTTTCGGCCTTCGGCGCGCCACGCTGGCCGCCACCAGGTCGCGCACTTCGGCCAGCAGCTCGTCGCGGCCGTGGGTGCCCTTCTGGAGAATCTTCTGCACGTAGCCGTTGAGCCGCTCCCGGTCGTCGTGGGACAGGTCCTTGGCGGTGACGACGATGATGGGGATGGCCCGCCAGAGCTCGTGGCGGCGGAACTCGGCGACGAACTCGAAGCCGTCCATCTCCGGCATCATGAGGTCGAGGAGGACGACGCTGGGGGAGACATCGCGCAGGCGGTCGAGCGCCATCCGGCCGTTGGCCGCCTCCACCACCTCGAAGCCCTCGCTCTCGAGCATGCGCCGGAGCAGTGCGCGGGCGCCGGAGTCGTCGTCCACCACCAGGACGGGCCGGTCGCGCCGGTGCTGCTTCAGCACCGTCACCAGCCGTTCGCGATCGATCGGCTTGGTGAGGTAGTCGGAGGCGCCGAGGGCATAGCCCAGGTTCCGGTCGTCGACGATGGTCAGCATGACCACCGGGATGCCGGCCACGTCCGCGTCGGCCTTGAGGGCGGAGAGAACGGCCCAGCCGTCCATCCCCGGCATCATGACGTCGAGGGTGATGGCGTCGGGCCGCAGCTCGCGGGCGCGGCGGAGCCCTTCCTCGCCGCCGGCGGCGGTGACGACGCGGAAGCCCTCCCGGGTTAGGAAACGCTGCATCAGGTCCCGCACCGCCGCCTCGTCGTCGATTACGAGCACGGTGCCGATGCCCGATGCCACGGGCTCGGCCGGCGCGGCGGGCGCGGCGGCTTCCCCGGCCGCCTCGGCGACCCGAGCGGGCAGCCGGATCGTGAAAGTGCTGCCGTGGTCCGCCTCGCTCTCGGCGGTGACGTCGCCACCCATCATCCGGCAGAGCCGCCGGCTGAGCGCCAGGCCGAGGCCGGTGCCACCATACCGGCGCGAGGTGGCGGCATCGGCCTGGGTGAATGCCTCGAACAGCCTGGCGAGCTGCTCGGGCGTCATGCCAATGCCGGTGTCGCTGACCGCGAAGGCGAACCACTCCTGACCGTCCACCAAGTCGCGGCTTACCGCCAGCGTCACCGCCCCACGCTCGGTGAACTTGCAGGCGTTGCTCAGCAGATTGAACAGGGCCTGGCGCACCTTGGTCAGATCCGCGTGCATCGAGCCGATCGCGTCGGGGCAGCGCACCTCCAGGCGATTGTCGTTCCTGGCCGCCAGGGGCTGGATCACCGCCGCGATGTCCTGGACCAGGCGCGCCACGTCGAAGCTCTCGAGGTAGAGCTCCATCTTGCCGGCCTCGATCTTGGAGAGATCGAGCACGGCGTTGATGAGCTCCAGCAGGTGCTTGCCGGCCGCGTTGATCTTCTTGAGGTCGTCGGTGAACTGCTCGGCCCCGAGATCGGCGGCGTCCTCCTGGAGCATCTCGCTGTAGCCGATGATGGCATTGAGCGGCGTACGCAGTTCGTGGGACATGTTGGCGAGGAACTCGGACTTGTGACGGTCGGCGGCCTCGAGCTGGCGGCTCTTGTCCCCGATCTCCCGGAAGAGGCGCGCGTTCTGGATGGCCACCGCCGACTGGGCGGCAAATGTCCTGAGCAGATCGATGACCTCCGAGGAGAACTCCCCGGGTGTCTTCTTGGAGACGGTGAGACCTCCGACCAGGTGATCCTCGCGCAACAGCGGAATGCCCAGGAGCGCCCGCGTTCCCGTCTGCAACAGGACATCTCGAAGGTGGCCGCTGTACGCCCCCGCCTCGGCAATGTCGGCAACCTGGACCGGCTCGAGCGTCACGGCCATGCGCCCGGCGACACCCTCGCCCCGTCGGATCGGCGCCCGCCGGGCCACGTCAACCACTTCCTCGGCGAGATTGTGGGTGGCACGGAACAGGAGTTCCTCAGCCCGCTCGTCGTACTCGTAGACCGTGCACGAGTCGGTGCCGGCGAGCTGGTTGGCGCGGGAGACGATCGTGCTGAGCACGGTCTCGAGGTCGAGCGTCGAGCCGAGAGCCTGGCTGACCTCGCCCAGCGCCTTGAGCTCCTGGACCGACCGGGTGAGCTGGGCCGTGCGGGCTTGCAGCGCGTCGAGCAGCCGCGCGTTCTCGATGGCGATGGCCGCCTGGTCGGCGAAGGTTTCCATCAAGGCGATCTGATTGTCCATGAATGGCCGGACCTCGTGCCTGTGGATCACGATGACCCCCAACAGCTCGTCCGCCCTGAGCATGGGGATCACCAGCACGGTCCGGTAAGGAGCAACCTGCTGCCCAGCGTAGGTGTACTCGGGATCGCTCCGGATATCGTGGATGTGGATGGTGCGCCGCTCAAGGGCCGCACGCCCGACGCCGCTCCCGCGTCCGGGCGCGATGGGATTCCGCTCGGTGAATGCTCTCAGCTCCGGGGAGACGTTGTGAGTGGCCACGACGCGCAGAACCTGACCGTCGAAGCGGAAGATCAATGCGCGTTCGGCCTCGCACAGCCTGATCGCGTTCTCGGCCAGCGTCTCGAAGACCGGCTGGAGATCGAAGGTGGACCGGCCGATCACCTTGAGCAGCTCGCTGGTCGCCGTCTGCTGCTCGAGCGCGACCCGCAGCTCGCCGTTTCGCTCCTCCAGTTCGGTGAACAGGCGGACGTTCTCGACGGCGATGACCGCCTGATCGGCAAAGGTCTGGAGGAGAGCAATCTGATTGTCGGAGAACGCCCGTGGCGTTTCCCATATGTGGACGTTTATTGTGCCGATGGGGGACCCGTCACGAAGCATCGGCACCGCCAGCACGCTGGCAAGGCCGGCACCTGCCACCGCACGCACGCTGTAGTCTCGATCCCCTCGGACGTCTGGAATATGAACCGGTCGGCCTGTCAGGATGGTCCGCCCGGACGCGCTTCCCATGTGCGGCGCCATCGGGAATACGCTTCGCAGGGCCTCGGCCTGCTCAGGGGCCGTATTGTCGAGAGATTGCAGGTGCATTAATTCGCCGTCATACCTCACGACCTGGGCGCTACCGGCCTCACACAGCCTGCGGGCATTGTGGGCGATCGTGTCGAAGACCGGCTGGACGTTGGTCGGCGAGCTCGAGATCACGCGGAGAATCTCGCTCGTCGCCGTCTGCTGCTCGAGCGCCTCGGTGAGGTCTGCGTTCTTGGTCTGCAGCTCGGTGAGCAGCCGCGCATTCTCGATGGCGATGGCGGCCTGGTCGGCGAAGGTCTCCATCAGGGCGATGTGGCCGTCTGTGAACCGCCGGACCTCGTGCCGGTAGATGACGATCACTCCGAGCAGCTCCTCGGCTCTCAACATGGGGATCGCGAGCAACGTTCTGACAGGGTCCGCCACGTGCACCGCGTAGGTGACTTCCGAGTCGGCCAGCACGTCATGGATGTGGACTGTGCGCTTCTCGAGAGCAGCGCGAGCCGTGCCGCTATGGCGGCCGGGAGCAATAGGATTGCGCTCGATGAATGATTGCAACTCGGGGGAGACATTATAGAAGGCCGCGGCTCGCAGGAGCTGAGCGTCGAAACGGAAGATGACCGCCCGCTCGGCTTCGCACAGCCGGACCGCGTTCTCGGCCAGCGTCTCGAAGACCGGCTGGAGCTCGAACGTGGACCGCCCGATCACCTTGAGCAGCTCGCTGGTCGCCGTCTGTTGCTCGAGGGACACGCGGAGCTCGCTGTTGCGCCCCTCCAGCTCGGTGAACAGGCGCACGTTCTCGATGGCGATCACCGCCTGGTCGGCGAAGGTCTGCAGCAGCCCGATCTGCTTGTCCGAGAATGGCGCCACGTGATCCCGGGCAACGAGGATAGTCCCGATGGGCACGTTGTCGCGAAGCATCGGGACTGCGAGAGCGCTTCGATAGCCGGTCGTTGTTGCGATCGGAAGCGTATATTCGGGATCCTCAAGCACGTCTGGCACCTGGACGACGTTACGGGTCAAGATCGCCCGTCCGCTCACGCTCCCCCGGCTCGGAGGCAGCGGGTATGTCCGCCCCAGCGCATCCAATCGCTCCGCGCTGAGGTTGTGGTGCGCCACGAGATGCATGAGCCGCCCGTCAAACTGAATGACGAGACCATTGACTGCCCCCGAGAGTTGCGTGGCGCTCGCGGCGATCGCTTCGAAGGTCGGGCGGACGTCGGTCGGGGAGCTGCTGATGACGCGCAGGATCTCGCTGGTCGCCGTCTGCTGCTCGAGCGCCTCGGTGAGGTCGGCGTTCTTGGCCTGGAGCTCGGTGAGCAGCCGCGCGTTCTCGATGGCGATGGCCGCCTGGTCGGCGAAGGTCTCCATCAGGGCGATCTGACCGTCCGTGAAGGGCTGGACCTCGAGTCTGTAGATCGTGATCACGCCCAGGAGCTCATCCGCTCGGAGCATTGGTATCGCAAGCATGGTTCGAGTGGGATCAATCGTCTGCGCCCCGTAAGTGTATTCGGGATCGGCCTGGATGTCGTGAACGTGCGTGGTGCGCCGATCGAGTGCAGCGCGACCCGTGGTGCTTCCGCGTCCGAGGGGAATAGGATTCCTCTCGATGAAGCTCTTGAGATTGGGGGACACGTTGTGGGCGGTCACGACTCGCAAGACCTGACCGTCGAAGCGGAAGACCAAAGCTCGCTCGGCAGCGCACAACCGGACCGCGTTCTCGGCCAGGGTTTCGAAGACGGGCTGGAGATCGAAGGTGGAGCGGCCGATCACCTTGAGGAGCTCGCTCGTCGCGGTCTGCTGCTCGAGGGCGACGCGCAGCTCGGAGTTCCGCGCCTCCAGCTCGGTGAACAGGCGGACGTTCTCGATGGCGATGACGGCCTGGTCGGCGAAGGTCTTCAGCATCTCGATGTGGGCGGTAGCGAACCGTCCGGGTGCGCTGCGCTGGACAACGATGGTGCCGATCGGACTGCTATCCGCCCGGAGCATCGGCACGGCAAGCAGGCTTCGCCCGGCTGCCAGGTTGACCTGATATTCCGAGTCCTCCATCACGTCCGGGATTTCGGCGATGGCACACGTGAGAATCGCCCGCCCCGAGGCTTGTGAGTGGCTCGGACGCATCGGGTACGCTCGCCGCAGACCTTCCAGCACGTCTGGCGTCACGTCGTGTGCCACGACGTGAAGCTGCTCGCCGTCGAACCGATGCAAGACGCCGAAGCTCGCCCCGCACAGCTGCACCGCGTTCCGGACGATGGCATCGAACACCGGCTGGACGTCGGTCGGGGAACTGCTGATGACCCGCAGGATCTCGCTCGTCGCTGTCTGCTGCTCCAGGGCCTCGGTGAGGTCGGCGTTCTTGGCCTGCAGCTCGGTGAGCAGCCGCGCGTTCTCGATGGCGATGGCGGCCTGGTCGGCGAAGGTCTCTAGCAGGGCGATCTGGCTGTCGGTGAACGGTCGGACCTCGTGTCTGTAGATCAAGATCACGCCCAGCAACTCGTCCGCCCTGAGCATGGGGACCGTGAGTATGGTTCGAAACGGGTCCACCTGCCGCGAGCCGTAGGTGTACTCGGGGTCGGTCTGGACATCATGGATGTGGACGGTGCGCCGCTCGAGGGCGGCGCGCGCCGCGGCGCTGCTCCTTCCGGGCGCAATGGGATTCTGCTCGATGAAGGCTCTGATCTCGGCGGAAGCATTGTGAGTGGCTACAACGCGCAGGAGCTGACCGTCGAAGCGGAAGATGAACGATCGTTCTGAGTCGCACAGTCTCACCGCGTTCTCGGCCAGCGTCTCGAAGACCGGCTGGAGGTCGAAGGTGGAGCGCCCGATCACCTTGAGCAGCTCGCTGGTGGCCGTCTGCTGTTCGAGAGCGACGCGGAGCTCACTGTTGCGTGCCCCGAGCTCGGTGAAGAGGCGCACGTTCTCAATGGCGATGACCGCCTGATCGGCAAACGTCTTGAGCAGCTCGATCTGCTTGTCGCTGAAGGGGCGGACCTCCGTCCTGCGGATCAGAAGGCTGCCGATCGCCACCCCTTCGCGCACCAGAGGCGTCGCGAGTGTCGTGTGATGTCCTGCGGCTCTGGCCAGCGCCCGGCCTTCCGCGAACTCGGCTTCATCCGCCTCAGCGAGATTGTGAACATGGATCGGCTGCCGGTCGATGATCGCCCGGCCCATGACCGAGCCGCGGGTGAGCGGGAACGTCCGGCCCAAGACGCTGGCGATCGGTCCGTAATGGGCTGCGATCCGACCCGTCTGGCCTTCCACGAGCACGAGCACCGCATCGAAAGCCGCACATACTCGGGCTGCGTTCTCGGCGACGGTATCCAGCACGGGCTGAAGGTCAGTCGGTGAGCCCGCGATCACGCGCAGGATCTCGCTCGTCGCCGTCTGCTGCTCCAGGGCCTCGGTGAGGTCGGCGTTCTTGGCTTGGAGCTCGGTGAGCAGCCGCGCGTTCTCGATGGCGATGGCCGCCTGGTCGGCGAAGGTCTCCATGAGAGCGATCTGACCGTCGGTGAACGGCCGCACCACATGCCGGTAGATGAAGATCACTCCGAGCAGCTCATCCGCGCGCATTATGGGGATCCCGAGCGCGGTGCGAATGGGGATTGTGTCGGCCTGTGCGAGCCTGATAGGTGTGCTCTGGGTCGGCCTGGACATCCGGAATGTGGATCGTGCGTCGCTCGAGGGCGGCGCGCCCGGTGGCGCTGTTGCGCCCGGGGAAATGGGATTGCCCTCGAGGAACGCCCGGCGTCCGGCGGAGACATTGTGCGTGGCCACGAGACGGAGCAGCTGACCGTCGAAGCGGAAGATGGCGGCGCGTTCGGCCTCGCACAGCCTGACCGCATTCTCGGCCAGCGTGTCGAAGACCGGCTGGAGGTCGAAGGTGGACCGCCCGATCACCTTGAGCAGCTCGCTGGTCGCCGTCTGCTGCTCGAGGGCGACGCGGAGCTCGCGGTTGCGTGCGTCCAGCTCGGTGAACAGGCGCACGTTCTCGATAGCGATCACGGCCTGGTCGGCGAAGGTCTGGAGCAGCGCAACCTGCCGGTCGGTGAAGGGCAGGGCCTCGGTGCGGCGGAGCTGGATCACGCCGATGGCAGCGCCATTCTTCAGCAAGGGAACACTCAGCAGCGTCCGGTGGCCGAACCGTTGCGCGTAGCGACTCCCCTCCGGGAACTCACCGATCTCGGCCTGCACGTCGGCAATGTGGATGGTCCGCGCCTCCAGCACACTCCGACCGGCGATGGTGCCTCGGGCGAGGGCCAGAGTGAACTCGCCGACCGGGTCTACGGCGATCGGCCCATGATGGGCGACGAGGAGGAGTCGGTCGCCTCGCGAGCCGGAAGATGGTGGAATCCTGGGCCTCGCAGAGGCGGCCCGCGCTGGCCGTCACGGCGTCGAGTACCGGCTGGATGTCAATCGGCGAGCTGCTGATGATCCGGAGGATCTCGGCGGTGGCCGTCTGCTGCTCGAGGGCCTCGGCAAGCTTCGCCGCGAGCCCGTCGCTTCTCGCGCGCTCCTGCTCGAGCGCCTTGCGCAGCGCCTCGACTTCGAGGGCGAGATCAACCTTGGGCGCCGGCGCCATCACTTCTCCTCGGGAGCAGGGTACCGAAAGTGCCCCGAGAGTAGCCCGCCGCGTCAGGGCCGGTCAAGGCGCGGGGGCACGGCCGGCCGCCCCGGGCGCGGCCCGGGCGTCGCGGGGGCGTCGTTGACAAGGGCCCCCCGATGGCCGACGGTAGGGGCATCCCGGTTCCAGGAGGAACGCGATGAAGTTCGGCCTCTTCTACGAGCTGTCGGTGCCCCGCCCGTGGACGCGGGAGTCGGAGCGCACCGTCTACAACAACGCGCTGGAGCAGGTGAAGCTGGCCGACGAGCTGGGCTTCGATCAGGTGTGGGCGGTGGAGCACCACTTCCTCGAGGAGTATTCCCATTGCCCGGCGCCCGAGCTCTTCCTCACCGCCTGCGCCATGGTCACGCAGAAGATCCGGGTGGGCCACGGCATCGTCGTCTGCGTGCCCGAGTTCAATCACCCCATCAAGATCGCCGAGCGCACCGCGGTGCTGGACATTCTTTCGGGCGGCCGCCTGGAGGTGGGCACCGGCCGCTCCGCCACCTGGACCGAGCTGGGCGGCTTTCGCTCCGATCCGGACATCACCAAGAAGTCCTGGGACGAGTTCGTCCGCTGCCTGCCGAAGATGTGGACGCAGGAGACCTATGCCTACGAGGGCGAGTTCTGGTCCATGCCCGAGCGCACCATCATCCCCAAGGTGTACCAGCAGCCGCACCCGCCGCTCTGGGTGGCGGTGACGAGTCCCGGCACCGAGCTCGACGCCGCGGACCGCGGGCTCGGCTCGCTGGGCCTCACCTTCGGCCAGTTCGCCGAGCAGGAGCGCCGCATCGCCGAGTATCGCCGGCGCATCCAGCTCTGCGAGCCGGTGGGCGACTTCGTCAACGATCAGGTGAGCACGGTGAACTTCCTCTACTGCCACGAGGACGACGAGCGCGGGCTCGCCACCGGCAAGCGCATGGCGGACTCGTTCAACTACCTCGCCTCCCAGCTCATCTCCGCCCGCGAGGCCTATCCCTCCCGGTCCTACCCGTCGCTGGGTCTCCTGCCGCAGCTTCGCCGCCAGGCCACCGGGCCCGACGCCGGCGAGCAGGCGGGCGAAGGCCTGGCGCTGGGGGGCCCCGAGCGCATCACCCGCGCGCTCAAGAAGTGGGAGGCGGTGGGAGTGGACCGGGTAAACTTTCTCCTGAACACGATGGAGATCATCCCCCAGGCGGACGTGCTCGCCAGCCTTCAGCTCTTCGCCCGCGAAGTCATGCCGGCCTTCCGCGACGCCAAGGCCGCCAACGGCGCCGCGAACGGGGGCGCGTGATGCCGCTGTTCGGCGCGCTCGAGCTCGACCGGGCCGCTCCGCGCCTGGCCACCTTGCGCGACCTCGACACCGAGCCGTGGACCCTGCCCCAGGCGGAGATCCTCCAGCTGGCGTTCGAGGTGCCGCGCGCCACGCAGGCGTTGCTGCCGCGCGCCATGCACCCCGCCATCCCCCCCTACGTGACCCTTCACGTGACGCGCTACCCGGAGAGCCCGGCGGGCCCGTTCGCGCTGGCCACCCTCCGCCTGATGGCGCGGGCGGGCGCGCATCCGCGCGGCTTCTTCCTCGGCGCGGTGGCGAGCACGCCCGAGGCGGCCGCCGCGCTCCGCGAGCGCTGGGGCCTTCCCGCCGCCGCGGGCACGGTGACGCTGCGGCGCCGGCACGACCGCGTGATGGCGTCCGTCACCCGCGACGGCGCGCCCATTCTCGAGTGCGCGCTGGTGGATCCTCAGCCCATCTCGGGCGGCGACGTGCAGTACATCCACTCGGTGACCCTGGCGCAAGTCCCGCTCGACGGCACCACCGCCCCGTGGCTGGTGCAGGTGGACCCGCGCTACACCTTCCACAAGGCGGAGCGGGGCCGGCCCGAGGTGAGCCGGCTGGACGCGGAGGCCTGGAACGCGGCCGCGGTGCGGCTGCTCAATCCCATCGCGGCCACCGTCTGCACCGTCGATACCGATCTGCCCCGCATCCGCTTCGTCATGGACCCGGAGGTGCCGGCCTGGAAGGGCACGCGGAAGATCCGCGACTCGCGGGAGGCCCTGTGAGCGGGGGTGGCATCGGGGTCGTGCGCGCCCATCTCGCCAAGATTCCCCCGGCGAACACCGTGGCGGAGCGGCGGGCGCAGTACGACCGGGCCGAACGGGTCTTTCCCTTGCCGACCGATGTCAGCGTCAAGCCGGTGCACGTGCCGGCCATCCCCGCGGAGTGGATCGAGCCGTCGGCCGCGCGCGAGGGCGCCTTCGTGCTCTATCTCCACGGCGGCGGCTACGTGATCGGCTCGCCGAGGTCGCACCGTCACCTGGCCGCCTCCATCGCGGTGGCCGCGCGCGCCTCCGTGCTGCTCCCCGACTACCGGCTCGCGCCCGAGCACCCGTTCCCGGCCGCGCTCGAGGACGCGGTGGCGGCGTATCGCTGGCTGCTCGATCGCGGCACCGCCCCGCGCCGCATCGTCATCGCGGGCGACTCCGCGGGAGGCGGCCTCACCGTGGCCACGCTCGTCGCGCTGCGCGAGCGCGGGGTGCCGCTGCCCGCCGCCGGCGTCTGCATCTCGCCGTGGGTGGACCTCACCGGGAGCGGGGCCTCCTATGCCACCAAGGCCGCCTCCGATCCCATCGTGACCCGCGACGGCGTGATGGAGATGGCGCGCGCGTACCTGGGCGCCACCGACGCCCGGACCCCGCTGGCCTCCCCGCTCTTCGCCGACCTCACCGGGCTCCCGCCGCTCTTCATACAGGTTGGCACCGAGGAAGTCTTGCTGGACGACGCGATGGAGCTGGCCGAGCGCGCCAAGGCGGCAGGGGTGGAGGCCACGCTGGAGCTGTGGCCGGAGATGGTCCACGTCTGGCAGTGGTTCTTCCCCATGCTCGACGAAGGCCGCACCGCCATCGACGGCATCGGCGCCTTCGTGCAGGCGAAGACGGCGTGAGGGCGACCCCATGACGACCGCCACCCGGAGCGCGCTCCACACCCCGATCTGCGATCTCCTCGGCATCCGCTACCCGATCTGCCAGGCGGGCATGGGCTATGTGGCGCGTTCCGCGCTGGCCGCCGCCGTCTCCGAGGCGGGCGGGCTCGGCGTCATCGCCGCCGCCAACCTGACCCCACGCGAGCTGAGGGAGGAGATCCGGAAGGTCCGCGACCACACCGATCGGCCGTTCGGCGTGGACATCCTCTTTGCGAGCGTGCGCGTGTCGGGGAGCGAGGCGGACCAGTTCACCGACACGGTGCGCGCCTGGGCCGACGTGACGCTCGAGCTCCAGGTGCCGGTGCTGGTGGCCGGGCTCGGCAATCCGGGGCCGGTGACCGCGGCGGCCCATCGCCAGGGCATGAAGGTGATGGCCCTCTGCGGCAACGTGAAGCAGGCGCTCGATCACGCCGCCAACGGCGTGGACGTGGTGATCGCCCAGGGCCACGAGGCCGGCGGCCACACCGGCCGCATCGCCGGCATGGTGCTCATCCCCGCGGTGGTGGACGCGGTGGCACCGCGCCTGGTGATGGCGGCGGGCGGCATGGCCGACGGTCGCGGCATCGTGGCCGCGCTGGCGCTGGGGGCCCAGGGCGTGTGGATGGGCACGCGCTTCATCGCCACGCCCGAGGCGTACTGCCACGACAACTACAAGCAGCGCGTGGTGGAGCTCGAGGAGGACGGCACCGTGGTGACGCGCGCGGCCAGCGGCAAGCCGTGCCGCCTCATCCGCAACGCCTTCACGCGCGAGTGGGAAAAGCGCGAGGCGGAGATCCAGCCCTTCCCCATCCAGGGCGCGCGGGTGGGACGCGAGGCCGGCATCCGCGCGCGCGAGCAGGGGGATATCGAGAATGGCAATGCCCCGTGCGGCCAGTCGGCGGCGTTGATCCGCGGGATCGTCCCCGCCGGCGAGGTGGTGCGCCGCCTCGTGGCGGAGGCCGAGGACGTGCTCGCGCGGCTCGCCCGTTGAGGCGCGAGACCTTCATGGTCTCGATCCGCCTCATCGCGCTGGTGGCGAGCTTCGCCGTCCTGCTGGCGGGGGCCCGCCCCGCGCCCGCCCAGCAGACGCTGCGCGTCGGGGCCTCGCTCTCCCTCACCGGCACCTACGCCAAGCCCGGCCTCTACAGCCGCGAGGGCTATGCGCTCTGCCAGAAGCACCTCAACGAGGGGGCGGGGGTGCTGGGGCGGCCCATCGAGTTCGTGATCTACGACGACCGGTCCGATCCGCAGACCGGCGTACGCCTCTACGAGAAGCTCATCACCGAGGACCGCGTGGAGGCCGTGCTGGGGCCTTACTCCTCCGCCATCACCGAGGCCGTCGCCAATGTCGCCGAGAAGTACAAGAAGCTCCTGCTCGCGCCGCTGGGCTCCGCCGGCAGCATCTGGGAGAAGGGCCGGCGCTACGTGATCATGATGGTGTCACCGGCGGAGTCGTACATGGAGGGGCTGCTCGACCTCGCCGCGAAGAACGGGCTCAAGACGGTCGCCTTCATCTACGAGGACACGCTCTTTCCCAAGACCTCGGTGCGGGGGGCGATGGCGAGCGCCCGCAAGCGCGGGCTCGAGGTCGTGTTCCTGGAGGCCTATCCCAAGGCGCAGACCGACTTCGCCGCGCTCCTCACCAAGATCAGGGCCGTCCGCCCCGACGTGCTCGCCGCCGCCACCTACTTCGACGACGTGGTGGCCATCACCCGCCAGATGAAGGATCTGGACGTCAACGTGAAGATGTTCGGCACCACCGTGGGCGGCGATCTGCCGGAGTTCTACAAGGCGCTGGGCCGCACCGGCGAGTACGTCTACGGCGCGTCCCAGTGGGAGCCGAGCCTCACGTATCCCGGCGCCCATGAGTTCGCCGCCACCTACGAGGCGGAGTTCAGCCGGCCCCCGTCCTATCACGCGGCCGCCGCCTATGCCGCCTGCTTGCTGCTGGCCGAGGCCATCAACCGCACCGGCAGCCTCGATCCCGAGCGCCTGCGCGACTACCTCTTCAAGCTCCGGACCACCACTGTCTTCGGCGGCTTCGACGTGGACGAGCGCGGCTATCAGGTCGGCCATCGCATGGTGACCATCCAGTGGCAGGAGGGCCGTCAGGTGGTGGTATGGCCGGAGGACGTCGCCACCGGCAGGATTCGCTTCCCCACCCCTCCCTGGAGCCAGCGATGATCCAGACCATCCGTACCGCCTGCGCCCACGATTGCCCCGACCAGTGCTCGCTCATCGCCACCGTCGAGGACGGGCGCCTGCTGAAGCTCCAGGGGGACCCCGATCATCCGATGACGGCCGGCTTCGCCTGCGCCAAGGTGAACCGCGAGCACGAGAGCGTGCATTCCCCGGAGCGCGTGCTCACGCCGCTGCGCCGCACGGGGCGGAAGGGCGAGGGCCACTTCGCGCCGGTGACGTGGGAGGAGGCGCTGGCGGAGATCGTCGAGCGGTGGACGCGCATCGCGGCGGAAGACGGCCCGCTGGGGCTGCTCGGCTATGCCTATAGCGCGCACCAGGGCCAGCTCAACCGCGGGCTCCTGCTGGGGCTCTTCCACGCGCTCGGGAGCACGCGGCTCATCGCGGGCACCGTGTGCGACTCCTGCGCCGAGGCGGGCTGGGACGCCGCGGTCGGGAGCATCGGCGGCAGCGATCCCGAGAGCGTGGTGGAGTCGGACCTGATCGTCTCCTGGGGCGCGGACCTGCTCACCACCAATCTCCACCTCTGGCCCCTGGTGGAGCAGGCGCGTGCCAGGGGCGCGAAGCTCGTCGTCATCGAGCCGCGGCGCAGCGCCACCGCCGCGCGGGCCGACTGGCACCTGCGCGTCAACGTGGGCTCGGACGCCGCGCTCGCGCTGGGCGTGATGCACGTGCTCGCGCGCGAGGGCCTCTGCGACCGCGACTACCTCGCGCGCGAGACGCTGGGCTTCGAGCGGCTGGAGCGCGACGTGCTGCCGCGCTTCACCCCCGCGCGCGTGGCCGAGATCACCGGCGTCTCCGTGGCGGACCTCGAGCGCCTGGCGCGGATGTACGGCGGCGCGCGGGCGCCCTTCATCCGGCTGGGCGAGGGGATGTCGCGCACGCTGCAGGGCGGCCAGGCCATCCGCGCGGTGGCGCTCTTGCCCGGCGTGGTGGGCGCCTATGCCAAGCGCGGCGGCGGCGCCCTCCTCATGACGGCGACGGGGTTCGGCGTCGACTCGAGCGCCCTCCGCAAGCCCTCCGGTCCCGCGGCCACGCGCACCGTGAACCACTCGCGGCTCGGCGAGGCGCTGCTCACGTTCAAGGACCCGCCCATCCGCGCGCTCTTCGTGGCCGCCAACAATCCCGCGGTGACCTGTCCCGACTCGGCGGCGGTGCGGCGGGGGCTCGCCCGCGAGGACCTCTTCACCGTGGTCCACGACCCCTTCCTCTCGGACACCGCGCGCTACGCCGATCTGGTGCTGCCCGCGGCGACCCACTACGAGAGCGAGGACGTCGTGCGCGCCTACGGGACCTACTACCTGCAGTTCGTCGCGCAGGTCGTGCCGCCGCAGGGGGAGGCCTGGTCGAATTGGCGGCTGGCCCAGGAGCTGGCGCGGCGCCTCGGCGTGAAGGACCCGGTCTTTTCCATGGACACGGACGGGCTCATCCGCGCCCTGTTCCGCAATGCCAGGGGGCCGGCGGCCACCCTGGATCCGGCGGCCGTGCGCACGGCGGGGCCCATCCGCGTGACCGATCCGATCGCGGTGGGAGCCGGGCGTCCCTTCGGCACGCCGTCGGGGAAGCTCGAGTTCTACTCGGAGACGCTCGCCGCCCAGGGGCTGCCCGCCTTGCCGGACTGGCAGCCCGATCCCGACGCGGCCGAGCGAGGCCGGCGCTGGCCGCTGCGGCTCCTCACCGCGCCCGGGTATTTTCAGGCGCACACGGCCTACGCGGGCGTGGCCTCGCTGCGGAAGAAGGCGGGCCCGCCCGAGTGCGTGCTCCATCCCGACGACGCGGCGGCGCGGGGCCTCCACGCGGGCCAGCCGGTGGAGCTCTACAATGACCGCGGCGCGGTGACCCTCGTGCTGCGGGTGAGCGACGAGACCTCGCCCGGCGTGGCCTTCGTGCCCGGCCAGCGGCCGGTGGGCGAGGCCCTGGCCGGCACGATCAATATGCTGTGCTCCACGGAGTACAGCGACATGGGCGACGGCGCGACCTACCAGAGCACGCGGCTCGAGGCACGCGCCCCGCGGGCCTGACCGCCTGGCCTGAGCGTCCCGCCGCTCAGCGCCCCTTGAAGACGGGGCGGCGCTTCTCCGAGAAGGCCTTCACGCCTTCCTGGTAGTCCTCGCTGTTGAAGCAGTCGGCGATGAGCTTGTCCAGCAGCGCCAGATCGCGCTCGCCCGACGGCCGCAGGAGCTGCTCCACCGTGGTCTTGGCCGAGTGGATGGTGAGCGGCGCGTTGCGGGAGATCCGGAGGGCGTAGTCGCGGGTGAAGGTCTCCAGCTCCGCCTTGGGCACCACCTGGTTCACGAGGCCCATGCGCAGCGCGTCCTGGGCGCTGAAGTCGGTGCGCGCGGTGAAGAAGAGCTCCTTGGTGTAGGCGGGCCCGATCAGCTTCATCAGCTTGTCCATGCCGTGATAGTGATAGCCGAGCCCCAGCCGCGCGGCGGGAATCCCGAAGCGGGCGTCGTCGGCGGCGAGGCGCAGGTCACAGTTGAGCGCCATGCCGACGCCGCCGCCCACGCAGACGCCGTGGATCATGGCCAGCAGCGGCTTCGCCAGCGTGGCGAGCGCCGCCGCCCCGCGCGCGGAGATCTTCCGGTACTCCGCCTCGTCCGCCATGTTGCGCCGCCGGTCCTTGAACTGGGAGATGTCCGCGCCGGACACGAAGGCAGCCTCCCCCGCGCCCCGCAAGATGACCACGCGGATGCCGTCGTCGCCCGCCAGGTCCTCCACGTAGCCGGGCATGAGCTGCCACATCTCCTGGTTCACGGCGTTTCGCTTCTCGGGCTGGTTGAAGATGATCCAGCCGATGGGCCCGTCCTTCTCCAGCAGCAGCGGCGCGGTCGCGCTCATGGGGGCGTCCTCCTGCGGAGAGCATCGCACACTTTGACTTGGCGGGAGGCGGCGCGTAGCATCGGCGCAACCGGGTCGGTCGTGCCGTGTTGGTGACCGCGGGGGAGGGGTCATGGCCTTCGACTACAAGCAGTACTTCGGTGACATCGTGGTGGCGCAGAACCTCGTCACCCGGCCGGAGGAGCGCACCTGGCGGCTGGCCGCGCCCCCGCCCGATGCCGAGCATCACGACATCGTGCTCTATCTGGGCTGCAATGTCCTCCGCACCTCCCACATGATCAAGACCGTCACCGCCATCTTCGACCGGCTGGGGCTGGACTATGTCGCGGTGGGCGGGCCGACCTACTGCTGCGGCATCGTGCATCACCAGAACGGCGACACCGCCGCCTCCACCGGGATGAACCGGCGCACGAAGGAGCTCTTCGAGCGCTACACGCCGCGCGAGGTCGTGATGTGGTGCCCGTCCTGCATCTACTTCTACGACGAGGTGCAGAAGCTCGACCTTCCATTTCCCACGCGGCATACGGCGGAGTTCCTCGCCGATCGGCTGGGCGAGCTCCCCCTCTCACCGGTGGCGGCGCGCCGGGTAGCGCTGCACGGCCACGGCGTCGGCGAGGCACGCCGGCGCGAGGGCGAGGCCGGCCGCCGGCTGCTGGCCGCGGTGCCGGGCCTCACCGTGGTGAGCCTCGAGCCCGACGAGCGCTTCGGCCGGAGCTGCAACCCCGCGCTCATGCAGAACCTCGGCCCCGAGGGCTGGCGCGCCCTGGCCCTGGGCGAGCTCGACCGCGCCCTCGCCGCGGGGGCGGACACCTTCGCCGGCATGTATCACGGCTGCCAGCGTCAGCTCTGCGCCTTCGAGGCCGAGCGCCCCATCACCATCGAGCATTACCTGACGACGTTCGCGCGGGCCCTCGGCATCGAGTTCGAGGACACCTTCAAGAAGTACCGCCTCTGGGCCGACCCCGACCGCATCTTCGAGGACTCCACGCCCTGCCAGCAGGGGAATGGCGTGGACCCCGCCCGCGCGCGCGACCTCATCGCGCGGACCTTCGTGCCCATCGGCGCGGTGGCGCCCGGCCCGGCCGCGGGGACCTGGGCGCAGGTCAGTCGGGTACTGGCACGCCCGACGCGCCTGCTTGGTAGCTGTGGAGGCGGCGTGCGCGCGGGGCGGGGGGCGTGTGACATCCTCGCATTACAACATATGGCCCCGATGCTGAGAACCGTCGGGCTCATCATGTCATTCACATTCGGCCTTCTCGCGGCGCGTTCGCGGAGAAGCGCAGCCGCGGGCGAAGGTCTCTCGGATAGGGTTTCTCGCGACTTGCCGACGCCCCACGATGAGGCATTGCGGCAAGGCCTCCACGAGGTCAACTACGTGGAGGGCCGGAACATCTAGATAGAGCGTCGATATTCGGAGGGTAAGCCCGAGCGGCTCCCCGACTTCGCCGACCGAGCGGTTGGCCTCAAGGTTGACGTCATCGTGGTCGACGCCTGCGGCGCATCGCTCAATGCCGCCAGTCAAGCTATCAGCGCGATCCCCATCGTCGTCGCTGCGTGTAAGATGACCTCGTTGCGGCGGGGCTTATCTCCAGCCTCGCCGACCGGGAGGTAACATCACCGGGCTGTCAGAGCTCACTCCGGAGCTCGGGGCCAAACGTCTGAGTTGCTGAAAGAGGCCGTCCCAGGATGAAACGCGTGGCCGTTCTATGGAATACGACCTATTCGGAGCGGCTCAGTGCGCAACTTCCGCTTCTGGTCATCCGATTGGGTAGCGATGCGAGGCGGCAGTCCCAGGCGTTGGGCATCGACGCTGCAATCGGTAGAGATCCGTGGTCCCGACGATTTCGATACCGCGTTCTCAGCCATGACCAAAGAGCGAGCGGACGCGATGATTGCATTCTCGGAGCCCCATCGATCGTCCTTCATCGGAAAACGCATCGCGGATCTCGCGGCGAAGATCCGCCGGCCGGCAATGTATGCATCCCGAGAGGTGGCGGAGGCGGGAGGACTGATGTTCTACGGGCCGAGCAACGCTGACATGTTCCGGCGGGCCGGTGTTTATGTAGGCAAGATCTTGAAAGGGGCCAAGCCCGCAGATCTCCCCGATGGAGCAACCCACGAAGTTCGAGCTGGTGATCAACCTCAAGGCCGCGAAGGCGCTCGGCACTCGCGATCCCGCAGTCGATCCTTCGCCGAGCGGACGAGGTGATCCGAGTGAAGGAGATGTGTCGCGGTGTGGCTGGCGGGCGTCCTGCTTCTCGGCGCGACGGCGCCGGTACTGGCCGAGACGGTTCTGGAGAAGATCCGACGGACCGGGGTCCTCACCGCGGGGACGCGCGGCATCTCCATCTCTTTCGCATCCATCAACGAGAAGAACGAGTGGATCGGCTTCGCCATCGATCTCCTGGAAGCCATCCGGGCCCGCCTGGAGAAGAAGCTCGGCAAGCCCATCAAGCTCGAAAAGAGAGAGGTCACCGCGGAAACTCGCATCGGAGCCTCGTGGTCAAGGGGACCATCGACGTCGAGTGCGGGGTCCACCACCTACACTCGGAGCCGGGACGCGGCGGTGGACTTCTCCATCATCTTCTTCTTCACTGGTAATCAGCTCCTGGTGAAGAAGGGGAGCGGGATCAAGGGCCTGGCGGACGTGGCCGGCCGGCGGGTCGGGGTCGCCCGCGAAACGACCGGCGCACGAGCCCTCCGTGTTTCCCAGCCCAAGGCCAACGAGGTGACCTTCCCGGACCATCCGGCTGGCTTCCTGGCCCTCGAGCAGGGGAGGATCGCCGCCTATGCCGCCGACGGCATCCTGCTGGCCGGCTTCGCCGCGAAGGCCAGGAACCCCAAGGATTACGAAGTGGTGGGGGACTTCTTCTCGAAGGATCCCTACGCCTGCATGGTCCCGGAGAACGACTCCAAGTGGCGCGACTTCGTGAACCATACCTTCATGGAGCTTATTGACAATGGAAAGTACTTCGAGCTCTACGACAAGTGGTTCGGGAAGCGGGCCGTGTTCCCCTATCCGATGTCGGATCAGGTTCGCAATTACATGATCATGCAGTCCATGCCGGAGTGACCGTGGAGGGCGTCCGATGAAGAGATGCGTTGCGGTGTGGCTGGCCGGTGTCCTGCTTCTCGGCGCGGCCGCGCCGGTCCTGGCCGAGACGGTTCTGGAGAAGATCCGACGGACCGGGGTCCTCACCGCGGGGACGCGCGGCATTTCCATCCCGTTCGCGTTCATCAACGAGAAGAACGAGTGGATCGGCTTCTCCGTCGATCTCCTGGAGGCCATACGGGCCGGCTGGAGAAGAAGCTCGGCAAGCCCATCAAGCTCGAAAAGAAGGAGATCGACCTGGTGACCCGGTTCAGCTGGTGGCCAACCGCGCGTGGACGTGGTGTGCGCGGCCGACACCAACACCCGGGGCCGGGACGAGACGGTAGACTTCTCGCTCAACTTCTTTTTTACCGGCGCCCAGCTCCTGGCGAAGAAGGGGAGCGGGATCAAAGGCTTGGCAGACGTGGTCGGTAAGCGCGTGGGCGCCGCCAAGGGGTCCACCGGCGAGAAAGCCCTGCGCGCCTCCCAGTCCAAGGCTGAACTGGTGACCTTCCCGGACCACGACGGAGGGTTTCCAGGCGTTGGAGCAAGGGAGGATCGTCGCCTACGCCAACGACGGCATTCTTTTGGTCGGCCTCGCTGCCAAGGCCAGAAACCCAACGGACTACGAAGTGGTGGGGCGCTTCTTCTCGAAGGACCCGTACTCCTGCATGGTTCCGGAGAACGACTCCAAGTGGCGCGACTTCGTGAACCACACCTTCATGGAGCTGATCGACAACGGGAAATACTTCGAACTGTACGAGAAGTGGTTCGGGGAGCGCGGGGTAGTTCCCTATCCGATGTCGGATCAGGTTCGCAATTACATGATCATGCAGTTCATGCTAGAGTGAGCTGGAAGCGCTGACTGGAAGCGCCACGGAGGCGACCATGGACGACTACCTCGAGGCGAACCGGCGGCTATGGGATGCGTGGACGCCCCTCAACGTCGCCTCCGAGTTCTACGACGTCGAGGGCTTCAAGGCGGGTCGCGTGGACCGGCCGTCGATGCTCCACCAGCTCGAGGCGAATCTGGTCGGCGACGTCACGGGCCGGACGCTCCTCCACCTGCAATGCCACTTCGGCATGGACACCATCCGCTGGGCCCGGCGGGGGGCGCGGGCGACCGGCATCGACTTCTCCTCCGCGGCCATCGAGGCCGCGCGCCGGCTCGCCGCGGAGATGGGGGTGCCGGCGACCTTCGTCGAGAGCGACGTCTACGCGCTCCCCGACCGCCTCGACCACCGCTTCGACGTGGTCTTCACCTCGCATGGGGTCCTCTGCTGGCTGCCCGACCTCGTCCGCTGGGCGGAGGTCATCGCCCACTTCCTCGCGCCGGGCGGCGTCTTCTGCATCGTCGAGGCCCATCCCGTCGGGATGATCTTCGATGAGACGCGCGCGGACGGCGAGCTGCGCGTGCGGTTCCCGTACTTCCAGGGGCCCGAGCCCATCCGCGATGAGCACCCCGGCTCCTATGCCGCGCCGGACGCGCCGCTGCAGAGCGTGGAGCACGTGTGGATTCACCCCATCGGGGAGGTCGTCGGCTCGCTCCTGCGCGCGGGGCTCCGCCTCGAGTCCTTCGCGGAGTACCCCTTCATGGGGTGGCGCTTCCTGCCCTGGATGGAGCAGCGTCCCGACGGTGCCTGGCAGCTCCCCGGCGCCGCCGCCACCCTGCCGCTGATGTTCTCGCTCACCGCGCGCAAGCCCGCCTGACCCTTCAGGAGTCCTTCTCTCGCCTCCTTCCTCCAGCGCGAGAGCATGAAGGGGTGGATGTCCATCGTTTCCTCGGCCCGATCGCTCTGCCCATCCGACACCTCCCAGCGTTAGCCAGAAGTGTCTACTTTATCGAGGGAGATTCAACGGTCGGCTGCATGCGTTGTTAGGCGGCATCCTGCGTTGCCGCTCCTCTAGTAGACGCTAACGTGATTGTGGTTTTTGCCGGCCTACGCCCGGCCACTCCCAATCAACATTTCGGCGCTCATCACAAGTCGTCCCTCGGACTAGAATTGCGTAAGGCGTGCGCGCACCTCTTCTCGAACTGCGCGTCGGCTGGGCTCAGGTAACGCGAGATAGGCCTGTGACATTTGCCCGGCCCCTGCCTCGATCGGCGCCCAGTACTCGTAGAACGACTCAACAATTCCTTGGTGCGTCTCGCGCGTCACGCGAACATCGCGAAAACCTGCCTCGCAGATAAGGCGTTCGAGCTGAGGTACGTTTCCGAAAGAAAAAGACAGGTGGAGTGCATTCCTCTGGTCGGGATAGATAGCCACTGAGCGTTTCGGCAAGAACGCCCCACATCGGCGCGCGATCGGGTGACGAGATGACGCATACGGCAGCTCGGCAGCCGGGCCGCAAAACACGTCGAAATTCTGCGAGGCCACGCGCGGGATCAGGGAAGAACATGAGGCCGAGCTGACAAATCACCGCGTCGAAAGTGGCGTCTGGGAACACAAGGCCCTGCCCGTCTGAAACGACCGCAAGAAACCGTGCGTCGGACAACCGCGCGCATGCCTCGTCGAGCATCGCGGGGGAAATGTCCGAACCGACCACAAGCCCCGAGTCTCCGACGTGCCCCAGTGCCAATTGCGCTGCCTCGCCCGTCCCCGTGGCAACGTCGAGTACTCGATTCCCATCCCTGATCTCAGCGGCGGCCAACAACGCTGGAACGAACAGTCGCGACCAGCGTCCGATGTATTGCGCATATGCCGATCCATCGACGCGCCGTCCACGCGGTGCGTGCATCCCTGGTCCCCACGTAACGCTCATCTGCGCTCCCTTAAGGGGTACGCGGAATCACACAACCTTATAGCGCTTCGCGAGTTGCGAGCCTGCCTCGGCTCCGACCAGTTGCTCAAGCTCCCTTGCGGCTGGCATTGCGTTGCCGAAGGTCACCGTAGCGCCGGTCTCGTGGAGTTCGCGCACAAAGTCCTTCATCGCTTGGTACGTCACGACGACGCTCTGAATAGGATAGATCGCAAGTTTGATCCCAGACGCGAGGACTGCTTCCTTCGAGGCATCGAGCACGAAACTGGCCATGGGCTTGCCTACTGTCGTTGCGAAGGAAGGCGTTTCAGCGAGGGGCAGGCCGGTAACAATCAGCATGTCAGCTCCAGCCTCGGCATACGCTTGGCACCGTTCGGTTGCCTCCTCCAACGAGCGTCCGATATAGAGTGCCTCACAACGCGCGATGAGGAGGGTGTCCGGGTCACGCAGAGCCTCAAGAGCGGCGCGAATCTTCTCCGTGGCAACGGGTAGTGGATGCAGCGTGCCGCCAGGTCCATAGAGCTTTCCTGGTGCGTGATCCTCAATGTGCATACCCGCAACGCCCGCAGCTTCGAACCGTCTCACGTGGTGATAAGCGTTCACGGCGTTGCCCGCACCTTCCTCCAGATCGGCGATCACCGGAACGTCTGTTGCTTCAACCATGAGGCGCGCTTGTTCGAGCAATTCGCTCATGGTTAGGAGAGACTGGTGCGGAAGTCCCCAGCGACTTCGCGGCGCAACCGTAGCTACCGACGTAGACGGCCCGAAAGCCTTGCCGTGCAACCAGTTTCGTTGTCAGGAGGTCGTGCGCCCCTGGGACGATTACTGGAGCGGTGTCTCGTATGAGTTCCCGTAGCCGGCTCGCGCCTTTCATGAGTCCTACCTTTCAAAGACTGGTTCTGAAAAGTTCGCGTAGTTCAGTCGTCCAACGTGCCGTATCAGCCGCGGCGCGCAACGCCGTCGGCTGCATGCGGAGGTTAGAGGGCTGATCAGAGGCGCGACCGCCAATAGCCGGGGCGACGACGACCGTGGGCCACGGCCACGATCTCGATGTCCTCACCGCGAAGGAGGTACACCAGGCTGAAGGGTATCGTGGAAATACGTATCGGCGTGCGCGGCTGCCGTACGTGGCCATGTTCGGGGGCTCGCCTCGATCGCGGCAATGGCCCGCGCCAGTTCCTCTCGAAACGCGTGCCCGGCTTCGAAACTTCTCGCAGCATACCAGTCATACGTGGATTCCGCCTCCTGCGCTGCAGCAGGATGGAACCGGACCGCCGCTGAGGCCATTCAGCGCTGGTACAACCGCGCTCTCAGCTCTTCCCAGGGAACCGCCTGGAGCTGGCCAGAATACAGCTCAGAGATTAGACGCTCTATCTCGGCCTGACAGGCTTCCTCGGCACCTTCCTCAGACTCAGCGTCTAAGCTGTCGACTAGAAGAAGAATGAGTGCGGCTCGCTCCTTCGGATCTAGCTGCATCGCTTCCTCAAATAGCTCCCGCGCCGATCTCGCCATGCGTCGATCCTACCATCCCATTACTACGTACGTTTGCCCCTGTAACGCCACGCTCAGCGGCCGGGGCGAGCAACGTGAGCCTCCGGTACGTTGGAGCGTGATGTAGGGCAGAGTGTCATTGCTCAGTAGATATGGCAGTGAGACTCACTGGTGGGCGGTTTTTCACCTTCACGAGTGAGAAGACCGCTGACTGAGAAAGCATGGCCTGCATAGGCGCCTTCGCCGAAAGCGCTCTCGCAGCTGGTACACCACACTCTGGCTGACTGGTGAGAGTGTGTCGTCTCCAGACAGAGGCTGGGCGACTCTCGAATCGTAATAGCGCTCTCGAAATGTGACGCGCGCATAGGAGTAGATGACGTCAAAGAGGTTAGGAGCATAGCAGATATAGCGCACAGGCAGGGCGGCGGCGTAGCGGATGAACAAGACGCTGATTCAGCTCTGCGACGAGTCTGGATCTGACGGGAAGGAGGACGTCGCGGGAGAAGCGCAGGATAGTGTAGTAAGCAAGCTCATAGACGCGCGCGACCAGGTACGTAAAGACACTCTCTCTCCTCTCGCATGAATAGAGGCGCTAGAATGCGTAGCAGGACAATCTCGCAAGTAAAAGCGACAGTTGGGAGGATCGTCATGCGTTCACTTTTCTCTCTCTGAGGAAGATGGGGGACACGGTCACTCTATGATGTGGTCAGCGCGTCGCAGCACCGACGGCAGAATGGTGACGCCGAGCGCTTGTCGGTTTTGAGATTGACCCCGCGCTCATCGGTCGGCCCGAACGCTCAGGATAACTTGCGGCGCGAAGCGCCGTCAGGTTCATCCTGCTGTTAGCCAGCGCTCCCGATCAAGAGAACGCAGAACTCTGGAAGTAGGTCAGTCGATCTGCCCACGGCCTTCGCCCCGAAGCGGGCCATCGACCGTCGCGAATCAGCTGAGCGCCCATCGAAAAGGCATGGCCAGCGTACGCACCTTCTCCGAACCCGTTCTCGAAGTGATCCACCACGGTCTGGCCTGTGGGGGTGAGTGCCTCGTCCCCCGTCAACGACTGCACGGTCCTGGAGTCATAGTAGTGGCCCGCGGAAGACCGGATGGCCATCGGCGTTGTTGATCTCGATGAGCCCTTGCACATAGCCGCTCATTCGCGCGGGCCGCCCGCTCGCATCACGGATGACAATCCTCTGATTCAGCTCCCCGCGGAGTCGGGCCTTGATCGGTAGTTGAGCGCCGCCCGTGAAGCGTAACGTCGCCTCGTAGGCGATCTCATAGCCACGCGCGACCAAGTAGGTAACTCCTTGCTTATCCTCACGGACGAACTCGGGTGCGCGGATACGGCGTAGCTCAACCTCGCAGGTGAATGGGCCAGTGGGCAAGGGTTCTGATGCCATTGCGCGCGCCCCCTCTCGGATCGATGTTGTGAGGCCTCATCGACTGTGATCGCCACGGTGAGCCCGCTGTCACTGGTCCTGCTGCCCTTGTCTGGCTAACTAGAATTATCTTGGTCTGTGTAGCGTGGGGGACCAAGCGAGGGGGGCTGTGTAGCATCGTTGGGGTGGCTCCTTGTCCTTCAAGGATATCTCAGGTGGTGCGTAGTTGGTTGGAGTCTGGGGGGTGTGGCGGGACGAGATAGCTGGACCTGTGTAGCGGGGTGGAGGCTGCGGGCGTGGGGGAGGGGTCGGAACGCATCCGGCACCGTGTAGCCTTGCCGGCTAGGCCCCGGACTTCAAACCCCGTGATGGGCGACGCTATGCCCAAGAACCGCGGCCTACTGAATTAAATACGCGTTCGCTCCGCCACGGCGGGCGGCCCGCTCACACCATCAAGAGGCCTCGGCGCATCCCGATGGCCACCGCCTCGGTGCGGCTCCGCGCGCTCAGCTTGTCGAGGATCACCGCGATGTGGAACTTCACGGTGTGGGTCGAGATGCCGAGGCTCTTGCCGATGGCACGGTTGCCTAGCCCCTCGGCCATCATGCCCAGGATCTCGAGCTCGCGAGGGGTGAGCGGGTCGGTCCGGGACTCCGCCGGGGTGCGGCGAACCACCGTGTCGACGGAGACGGGGGGCGCCGACGGGTGCAGGACGACGAGACCCGCCGCCAGCGCTTCGATGCCGGCGGCGATCTCGTGAGCGGAGGCGTCCCGGGGCAGGATCGCGCGCACGCCGGCACGCAGCAGCCGGGCGAAGGCCGCCGGCGCGACGCCGCCGCCCAGCAGCATGATGGGAGGCCGGCGGGCGGTCCCCGACAGCGCGCGCAGGAAGGCCTCGACGGGCCGCGTCCCCGGGTCGATCAACAACACGTCCGCGGAGACCGCCGACCCTGCCGGGTCGCCCGTCTGGTCGGCCGCCGGGGACGGCGGCGCGGCCAGCCGCCATCCCGATCGGGCAGCGACCAGCGCTTCCAGCCGCGCCTGCGTTGTCGGGCTCGATGCGAGCACCGCGACGGCGATCACCGTGGGGCGCACCGCATCGCGAAGGTCTCGACCACTCGGCTCGGCACGGCCAGGGCCAGCCTGCCCGCGATCATCGCGTTGACGCCGACCACCCGTCCGCCGGCATCGGCCATGGGCCCGCCGGAGTTGCCGGGGGCGAGGCGGAGATCGGCCTGAATCCACCGGGGCCCCGCGTGGTGGCCCGGTGCCGGCGCCGCGTGCACGATCCCCGTGACCACGGCCCCGACCAGTCCGAACGGATGGCCGACCGCCAGGACCAGCTCGCCCGCGCGAAGACGATCCGAGTCGCCCACCCGCGCGGCCGGAAGATCCCGTGCCTCCACGCGGAGCAGAGCAAGATCCAGGTCTCGGTCCCAGGCGACGAGCGCAGCCGGCAAGCGACGCCCATCCGCCAGGACGACCTGCGCGCCGGACCGCGCCGACTCGGCCTGGGCCACGACATGAGCGCTCGTCACGATGAGCCCGTCGGAGCGCCAGATGACGCCCGACCCGCTGGTTCGCCCCCTGGATCGCAATTCCACCGTGTTCTCCCGCAGCCGACCGACGACATCGGCGAGGTCGCTCGTCAGCAGATGCGGCCGCTCCTCCACCTCCATCCTATCGCCCCCGGGGCGGGCGCTCGGCAAGGGTGACCGCCACGTCGAGCGGTGCGCCGGCGCGGATCAGCGAGACCGTGACCGCGGTGCCCACTCTCCGTCCGGCGACGGCGGTCTGCACGTCATCGAGATCGTGCAGGGGCGTGCCTTCGAGGGCCACCAGCACGTCTCCGAGCATCAGGCCGGCGCGCGCGGCGGGGCCATCCGCCACCACGCCCACGACGATGAGGCCGCGGGCGTCCGCGCCTGGCGCCAGTGGTCTCAGCGCCTCCGGGAGAGCCACCGGCTGCAGTCCGACCCCCAGATAGCCGCGGCTGACGCGTCCGGTCGCCAGCAGCTCGTCCACGACGCGGTTCACCGTCGAGGTCGGCACCGCGAGCTCGAGCTGTCGCGACAGGCCGGAGGTTACCAGCCCGGCCACCTTGCCGGACGCGTCCACGAGCGGTCCGCCCGAGAAGCCGGGATAGAGCACCAGGTCCACGCGAAGAAGGCGGTCCACCTCGCCCCCTCGCCCCGTGCGCCACGCGCCGCCGACGGCGCTCACCACGCCCCAGCTGGCGCGCGGTCCATATCCGACAGCGAGGACCAGATGGCCCACCTTGAGCTCGGCGCTGTCGCCGATCTCGGCAGCGGGCCGATCACTCTCGCCGATCCGGAGGACGGCGAGGTCGGTGCCCGGGTCGCGCCCCACGAGGGTCGCCGGCGCCGCCCGCCCGTCTGACCAGGCGACGCGGATCTCCTCGTCCACCCGGACGGTGTGCTCTGCCGTCACGACGATTCCCGGGCGCCAGAGCACCCCGGTCGACGGCAGTCGCGGGCGCGCGTGCACGGTGACGACGGCTCGAGCGGCGCGCTCGACCGCCGCCGCGAGGTCATTCGAGAGCGAAAGCAGAGTCTGCATTGGGATCCTCCCTTCGGAAGCCGTCGGGGCTCCCGGTCTCGAGCCCACGATGCAACGGGCCCGACCCGCTGGGAATCGCCCGATTGGCTAGGGGGGTGCCGAGAGCGGTCTTGAACGAGGGCCTGTGCTAGCCTCCTGGCACCGAATTCCCGACAGGAGGTCAAGGCCCATGGACTACGCGGACTACCAGCACCTCGTCTTCGAGCGCCGGCCCAACGGCGTGGTGCTCATCACCATCAACCGGCCGGAGGTGCTCAATGCGACCAATGACCGCCTGCACTGGGAGCTGACCCAGGTCTGGCTCACCCTGGATGCCGACGCGACGGCACGCGTCGCGGTGGTGACGGGCGCCGGCCGCGCCTTCTCGGCGGGGGGCGACCTGGACATGGTGGACGCCAACAGCCGGGACCCGAAGCGCCTGGCCCGGACCCTGCGCGAGGCCTCGGACATCGTCTACAACATGATCAACCTCGACAAGCCCGTCATCTCCGCCATCAACGGGGTCGCGGTGGGGGCGGGCCTGGTGGTGGCTCTCCTTTCCGACATCAGCATCATGTCGGAGACCGCTCGGCTCACCGACGGCCACACGCGTCTCGGAGTCGTCGCCGGCGACCATGCCGCCATCATCTGGCCGCTCCTCTGCGGCATGGCCAAGGCCAAGTACTACCTCCTCACCTGCGACTTCATCGACGGCCGCGAGGCCGAGCGCATCGGGCTGGTCAGCCTGTGCGTCCCGCCCGCCGAGGTGCTCCCACGGGCCTTCGAGGTGGCCGACAAGCTCGGCACCGGCGCCCAGCAGGCCATCCGCTGGACCAAGCGGTCGCTCAACAACTGGCTGCGCATGGCGGGGCCCATCTTCGACCAGTCCATCGCGCTCGAGATGCTCACCTTCATGGACGAGGACGTGCGCGAGGGCATGGCGGCGATCCGAGACAAGCGCGCGCCTCGCTTCCCCTCCGCGCGCTGAGACGCGGCGCGCGGGCGCCCGTCACGCCGGGGTCACGCCTGGATCTTGAGGGCGTTCCGCGAGCGTCATATGTTGGGTAGACGACAGACAGAGTGCCGAAGGTCGTATAGGCTACCAACACTTTTTACAGTCTGTTATCAACTGCACGGGGGCACGCTCCGTCAGCTGACAAGAGGAGGACACCCTGTCCGACGGCGTGAGAAGGGCCCCCTCGGTCCGCAATCGCATTCTGGTCGGGTTGCCGCGAAAAGAGTATGCGCGGATCCTTCCCGACCTGGCGCGCGTGACGCTCAAGGCCGGTCAGGTTCTCTACGAGCCGGGTGGGGTCATGCAGTCGGCATATTTCCTCGAGACGGCCACCGCCTCGATCCTCTCGATGGCCAAGGATGGAACCTCCATCGAGGTGAGTCAGGTTGGCGACGAAGGGGTGATCGGCTTACCCATCATCCTGAGGTCTCATGGGCTCCCGTACCGCGTCATCGCCCAGGAACCGGGCGTGGCGTGGAGGATGAAGGCCGACCTGTTTCGAAAAGAATTTGATCGATGCGGTTCCCTGCACAAGTTCGTGTTGCACTACGCGCATACCTTGATCGTGCAGCTGTCTCAGTCGGCCGCCTGCAGCCAGTTCCATACCATCGGGCAACGCCTCTGCCGCTGGCTGCTGACGTCGCAGGACCGCGCGCGATCCTCTGAGATCAAGTCCACTCAAGAGCTCCTGTCGCAGATGCTGGGAGTCAATCGCAGCAGCGCCAGCCAGGCGGCCAGCGCTTTGCAGAAGGTAGGCCTGATCCGCTACCGGCGTGGCCGGATCACGATCCTGAATCGCCCCGGTATGGAAGCGGCAACCTGTGAATGTTACCAGATCGTTAAACTCGAGTTCGATCGCTACTTTCCGCCTTAGTTCCTGGCTGCCCGTCGGTGGACATCATATGTTGGGTGCGCGATAGACTTCCCGCCTTGTTTTCGGTACCTTTTGGTCCTTGGACATGCTACGCGACCGCGGACCCATCGAAGTGAGAAGGACTGCCCGGCCGGCGAAGCGGAGGACCTAGCCGGACATGGCGGCGCGAAAGTCCAAGGCCCCGAGGTCGCTTCCCCAGGACCTGGGGTCTGGAGGAATCACGGCCGGGTCTTTCGAAGACGACCCGAGCCCGCGACAAGCCACCAGGCCCTTTCCCATCGTCGGTATCGGTGCTTCGGCGGGTGGGCTCGAAGCCTTCACGCAGGTCCTGCACGCTCTGCCGCGCGATACCGGAATGGCCTTCGTCCTGGTCCAGCACCTCGCCCCCAGCCACGCCAGCATGCTCACGGAGATCCTGTCCCGCGCCACCGCGATGCCGGTCACCGAGGTCATTGACCAGATGGCCGTGCAGGCGAACCACGTCTATGTCATCCCGCCGGGCGTGACGATGGGGATCGTCGCAGGCACCCTGCGCCTCACGCCCCGCCGGGAGGTCAAGGGGCAGCACCGTCCCATCGACCAATTCCTGCGCTCGCTCGCCGAGGATTGGGGTCATCGGGCCATCGGCGTGATCCTCTCCGGCAGCGCGACCGACGGCACGCTGGGACTGGAGGCGATCAAGGCCGAGGGGGGTATCACGTTCGCCCAGGACAATACCGCCCAGCATGCGAGCATGCCGAATAGCGCGGTGGCCGCGGGCTGCGTCGATTTCGTATTGCCTCCCGCCAAGATCGCCGAGGAGATCGCCCGCATCAGCCGCCATCAGTACGTGGCGCGGGATGCGGAGAGCCACGGCGAGGCACAAGGCAGCGAGCCGAGCCTGGGTCGCATTCTCGACCAGCTCCGGCGGGCCTCCGGCGTGGATTTCTCGCGCTACAAGAAAAATACGCTCTATCGCCGCATCACCCGCCGCGCGGTGCTGCACAAGCTTGACGGGCTGGAGGAGTATGCGCGGTTCCTCCAGAGCAATCCGGCCGAGGCGGGCGCCCTCTATCAGGATGTGCTCATCAGCGTCACGAGCTTCTTCCGCAACCCGGAGGCGTTCGAGGTGCTCAAGAGCAAGGTCTTCCCCCGGCTGGTCAAGAACCGGCAACGATATGAGCCTCTGCGCGTGTGGTCCATCGGCTGCTCGACGGGAGAGGAAGCCTATTCCATCGCGATGGCCTTCGCCGAGTTCGTGGAGCTGTCGCGCTTGGAGATCCCGCTCCAGATCTTTGCCACCGACCTGAACGGAGCCGGGGTCGAGAAGGCCCGTGCCGGTCTCTACTCGAGGACCATCGGGCAGGACATCGCGCCGGACCGGCTGCGGCGCTTCTTCTTCGAAGTTGACGGCACCTACCGGATCAGCAAGGCCATTCGCGACTCGACCGTGTTCGCGCGGCACAACGTCTTGACGGAGCCGCCGTTCTCCCGGATCGATCTCATCAGCTGTCGCAACCTGCTCATCTATCTCGAGCCCGCGCTTCAGCAGAAGGCCATGGGGATGATGCACTACGCCCTGATACCCCACGGGGCGCTCTGGCTGGGACACTCGGAGTCGGTCGGCCCCTACCGCGACCTCTTCGAGGTGGAGGACCCGAAGTACAAGATGTACATCAAGAAACCCGGTCCGCCCCCGCTGACGCCGCGCGTCTTCTCCGGCGACCCGCTGGTGTCGAGGCTGACCGCCGATCCGCCACCGCGCGAGCCGGGCGTCGTCGTCCAGGACGCGCACCGCGAGGCCGACCGGATTCTCCTGGCGAAGTACACCCCGGCCAGCGTGCTCGTCAATGACGACCTGGAGATCCTCCAGTTCCGTGGCGACACCGGCCGCTATCTGACCCCGGCGCCCGGCAAGGCCAGCCTCAACCTGCTCAAGATGCTCCGGGATGGCCTGCTGATCGGCGTTCGCGGAGCCCTGCACAAGGCCAAGCGGGAGGATACCTCGGTCACCGAAGGAGCCCTGCGCGTCAAGACCAGCGACGGCTCACGACAGGTCAGCGTGCACGTGATCCCCGTCAAGGGCCACCGTGGCGTCACGCCGCCGCACTTCCTGGTGCTGTTCGAGGAGACCGCGGTCCCTGCGAAGGCTCCGGCCAAGGCGGACCGGTCGGAACGGAAGCTGACCCGGCGCTCCGGGATGGCCGAGCGGAAGGCACGCGAGGCCAGCGACGACGAGACGGCGCGCCTGGCCCAGGAGCTGGCGACGACCCGCCAGTACCTGCAGTCCGTCATCGAGCAACAGGAGGCCGCCAACGAGGAGCTGCAGTCTTCCAACGAAGAGGTGCAGTCGGCGAACGAGGAGCTGCAGAGCATCAACGAGGAGCTGGAGACCTCGAAGGAAGAGATCCAGTCGAGCAACGAGGAGCTGGCCACCCTGAACGAGGAGCTGCAGAATCGCAATGGCGAGCTTGGCCAGAGCAACGACGATTTCGTCAATCTCCTGGCGAGTGTCCAGCTGCCGATCGTGATGCTCGGGCCGGATCTCCGGATCCGGCGGTGGACCCCGATGGCCGAGAAGCTGCTCAACCTGACCGCCGCCGACATGGGTCGGCCGATCTCCGACCTCCGGCTCGGCATCGGGTTGCCCCATCTGGGGGAGATGCTGGCCGAGGTCATGGAGACGGTCAGCGTCAAGGAGATCGAGGTCCGCGACAAGGAAGGGCGCTGGTACGTTCTGCGCCTCCGGCCATACCGGACGCTCGACAATCGAATCGACGGCGCGGTACTGGTGCTCCTGGACGTGGACGTGCTCAAGCGCAGCCAGGACACCTTGCGCCGTCAAGACGAGCTCCTGGATCAGGCGCACGAGGCGATCTTCATATGGGAGATCGACGGAGGCATCACCTACTGGAACCAGGGGGCGGAGGAGAGCTACGGCTTCACCAAGGACGAGGCCCTCGGCCGAAAACCCTACGAGCTGCTGGCCACCTCGCCGGAGCCCCGCGTGTTCCTGCAGGCCCTGCGGCAGTCTGGCCAGTGGACCGGAGAGCTGAGTCGCGCGCGGCGTGACGGGGAGCGGATCGTGGTCGAGTGCCGGATGGTCCTGGAGCCGGAGGCCGACGGGCCGGCCCTGGTGTTCGAGACCAACCATTCGATCACGGAGCGCAAGCGAATGGAGGACAGCCTGCGCGAGCAGACGCGCGGGCTGCTCGCCGCCGATCGCAGCAAGGACGAATTCCTGGCCACGCTGGCTCACGAGCTCCGTAATCCCCTGGCTCCGCTCACCAATGCCCTGGAGATCTCCAAGCAGCCGGGCACGTCGCCGGCCATGGCGGCCCGAGCGCGCGAGATCATGGGGAATCAGCTTCGGAACATGGCGCGTCTCGTCGACGATCTGCTGGACGTGGCGCGCATGAGTCGCGGGAAGGTTCAGCTTCGCAGAGAGCTGGTGGACATCTCGCCGATCGCCCGTCAGGCCGTCGAGGCGCGACGTCAACAGACCGACGCGCTCGATCAGGACCTGACCCTGTCACTTCCGCCCGCGGGAGTGACCCTCGAGGCCGACCCACTTCGGCTCGAGCAGATCGTGAGCAACCTGTTGAGTAATGCCGCGAAGTTCACCGCCCGGAGCGGCCATATTCAGGTGACGGTCGAGGATCACTCCGCGGTCGACGGCGAGGTGATGATCCGAGTAAAGGATGACGGGATCGGCATACCACCGGAGGATCTGCCGCGCTTGTTCAACCTGTTCGTGCAAGTGGACTCCGCGCTCAATCGCCAGACCGGGGGGCTAGGGATCGGGTTGACGCTGGTACGGCATCTGGTCGAGCTTCACGGGGGCACCGTCTCGGCCCATAGTGCCGGCCTGGGCAAGGGCAGCGAGTTCGTGGTGCGGTTACCGGCACCACGCGATCAGAGTCGGAAAGCGCCGCGGACCGCCTCGATTGAGCCGCGGCCGGAGCCCAAGACCGTCTCGCGTCGAGTGCTGGTGACCGATGACAACGTCGACGGGGCGGAAACCCTGGCGGTCGTGCTTCGCCTCGTCGGGCATGACGTCCGGGTCGCCCATAGTGGCGTCGACACCCTGGAGATCGCGGCGGTCTTTCGCCCCGACGTCATCTTCCTCGATGTCGGCATGCCGCACATGGACGGTTACGAAACCGCCGTGCTCCTTCGCCGGATCGCCGGGCTCGAGAGGACCCTTCTGGTCGCACTCACCGGCTATGGTCGACCGTCCGATCGTCAGCACGCGCAGGAAGCCGGGTTCGACGAGTTCCTCGTGAAACCCGCGATACCAGAGGACGTGTATGCCCTGGCCCTCAAGTCGCGTTCGCTCAGGACGACCGACCCGCGACCAGCCGGAGATTCCTGAGCCGCCGGGCCGGAGTCAGGGTCCCGGGCCGAGGAGGTTCTGGGAGGTAGTCCGCGAGCCCCAGCTCCGACAGCTTCTTCCTTCCGCTCGCGGTGACGGTCAGGGCCCGGCTGTCCTGGATGCGTAACACCCAGCGCCGCTCGAGGAAGGCCTGGGCCAGCGCCGCGCCGACGGCGCCGGACAGGTGATGCCGCCGCTCGGTCCAGTCGATGCAGGAGCGGCAGTAACGTCGTTTGGCGCCGCGCGCCTGCTCGAGGTCGGCGCCGAGACCGGTGAGAAATCGCTCGCCGGCGCCCGTCAGCTCGCCTCCGCCGTCCATGAGCACGACGTAGTCGCGGCGCAGCATCACGTCGCACAGTGACACCCCGAGACGACCGGCCAGGTGGTCGTAGCAGAGGCGCGCGTCCCGGAGCGCGGGCTCGACGCGATGGTTCGGTGGCCACCCGTTGACGGGCGCGGGCGCCACCGTCATCAGCCCTTCGATCGCGTACGCGACCTCGGGGGACTTCAGCCGATAGTAGTGACAGCGCCCCTGCTTCTCCATCACCAGCAGATCTCCGGCGACCAGACGCGACAGGTGACTGCTCGCCGTCGGCGCGGTCACTCCCGCGAAGTAGGCCAGCTCCTTCGCGGTGAGCGCGCAGCCGGTGAGCAGCGCCGTCAGGATGCGCGTCCGGGCGGGCTCGCCGAGCAACGCGCCCACCGCCGCCAGCATGTCGGTGTCACCCATCGTCTACACCCTAGGCCGGAGGAGGCCGGCCGGCAAGGGGAGAAGGTTCGAGCCGGGTCGAAGCGTTGCGCGTGGACCCGTGAGCGTCATGACGCCATACTCGCGATCAGACACCACGACCCCCCAACCCGAGCGCGCGGAATCGGCGCGATGGAGGACGGAATGATCACCCTCTGCATTCGCTATACGCTCAACGCCAGCAAGCGGGCCGACTTCGAAGCCTACGCCCGGAGCCTGGCCACGCCCATCGAGCGCTGTGGCGGCAAACTGATCGGCTACTTCTCGCCGACCAAGCTCGCCGGCCCGACCAATATCGCGCTGGCGCTCATCGATTTCGCCAGCCTCGCGGAATACGAGCGGTATCGGGAGGCCCTGGCGATCGATCCGGACCATGTCGAGGCGCTGCGCCGTGCCGAGCAGTCGGGCTGGCTTCTCGTCGAGGACCGCTCGTTCATGCAGCGGGTGTCATAGCCCCGTCACGCCCGCGGGGGGTCACTCGGCGAGCCAGACGCCGTCGAGCTGCTGGTTCAGGAAATGCGACGGCGTGATCGTCCACCCTCGGACCTTGGCGTTCAGGGGGACGATCCGGTGCCACTGGAGCGTGTAGATGTAGTGCGCCTCCTCGTCGAGCAGGCGCTTCTCGAAGGCGCGGAGGTGCCGCTTGCGCTCCTCGGGATCCACCGCGCGCGCCTGCTTGATGAAGAGGTCGTCCAGGACGGGATCCTTGTAGCGCGCGTAGTTGTTGTCGGAGACACCCACCGACTGGAACTTCGAGATGTCGACGTCGGGCTCGACGACGAAGCTGCACTGGGCATCGCTGGCCACGTCGAAGTCGCCTTTCCGGAGGACGGACACCATCATCGACGCCTCCACGACCTCTTGCTTGACGTTGAGCCCGATGTGCCGCCACTGATCGATGGCCCAGATGCCCACGGGCTCGTACGGCTGGGGGATCCCGCGGTTCTTGAAGGTGAAGGCAAAGCCGTCGGGGACGCCCGGCCTCCCGGAGCAGGCGCCGCGCCTCGGCCCGGCTCGCGGCGACGTCGCGGCCGTAGCCGGCGAGCTTCTCGAGCTCGGCCGGTGGGGTGGCCCACGGGGTGCCCGGCACCTGGATCCCCCCGACCTCCTTGACGACGGTGATCCGCGACAGGCTGCGCGAGGCGCCGTGGCGGTCCAGCGCCAGGGTCAGCGCGCGGCGGACGCGCTTGTCGTCGAAGGGCTTCCGCTCGTGATTGAACGCCACCAGTGACACACAGTTCCACGGGCTTTCCTGCACCGTGATCTTCGCGCCGAGGGCCTGGACGAGGTTGTCCCGGTCCACCGGGCTGAAGCCGCGGAACTGCGCGTGGGCGCGCTCGCCGCGGATGGCCGCCACCTGGGCGGACGACGACGAGATGAAGAGCGCCCGGTACCCGTCCAGATACGGCTTGCCCTTGTCCCAGTAGTCCGGGTTCTTCTTCGCGACCCAGTGCGAGCCCTTGACGTGCTCGACGAACTTGAAGGGGCCGGTGCCCATCACGTTGGTCTCGTACCAGCGCACGTCCCGGGCGAGGATGTCCGCCTTGAAGATCCAGCTGAACGGCGAGGCGAGGTTCACGAGGAAGGAGGCCTCGGGCCACTTGAGCCGGAAGCGCACCGTCTGCGGATCGGGCGCCTCGACGGCCTCGACCGCCTGGTAGGTGCCCTTGCGGAACGAGATCACCGCGCCCGTCGGGAAGATGATCTTGTCGTAGGTGGCCTTGACGTCGCGCGACGTCATCGGGCTCCCGTCGTGGAAGCGGACGCCCTGGCGCAGCTTGAGGGTGTAGGTCAACCCGTCCGGAGAGATCGTCCAGGAGTCGGCCAGGTCCGGAACGGGACGCGTCCCCGTCCGGTCGGTGGGATCGATGCGCAGCAGCGTGTTGTAGTGCGGCGCCAGCGGATGGACGGTGCCGAACGTCCCCTCGCGGTGGCCGTCATAGGACGGGGGCTCGGAGGGCACCATGATGACCAGCTCGCCTCCGTAGCGGGGGGCGTCCTGGGCGCGGGCGGAGCCGAGCCCGAGCACCACGAGCGTGGCGGTGAGCAGCATCCAGAGCATCGCGAGAACACCGGCGGGCGGCTTGACGGGTCGCATGCGGTCCCTCCTGGCTTCGGCGAACGGCGAAGCAGCCTCGCTGCTGGCTCGAGTACGCGTATCAGGGAGATGGACGGGACGACCCTATCCGGCTCCGCCGGGTTCGTCAACCCGAATACCGAGTGCGGGAGCAGGGGTAGGATCTACCATTCGCGGCCGGGCTGGGACATACTACCGCTCACGTCACCCCCATATCCGCGGAGGCTTGCCCATGAGAGGTTGTGAAAGTCGTCGGAGTTTGGTGCTCTTGGCCTGGATCCTGATCGGGACTCTCGCCGCCATGCTGATCCCGGTAACTCCCGCGTATGCGCAGGGGACCACCCTCGTCGTCACCGGCTACGGCGCCCGCTGGTCGGAGGTGATGAAGAAGGCCCTGGTGGAGCCCTTCGAGAAGAAGCACGGGGTGAAGGTCGAGATCGTGACCGGCATCACCTCCGAGTGGGTGGCCAAGCTCCTGGCCGGCGGCCCCGACAACCCGCCGTTCGATGTGGTGTTCGGCAACGAGCCGCCGTTGCCGATCCCGCGGGAGCGCGGATTCTTCGAGAAGCGCAACGAGACACTGGCCCCCAACATCAAGAACGTCTATCCGAAGGCCCTCATCGGCGACACGAGCGTCGCGCTGTTCTGGGGCCGTATCGGCCTCGCCTATCGCACCGACGCCGGCCTCAAGAAGCCGACCTCCTGGAAGGACTTCTGGGACGAGGCCTACGTGGGCAAGCGGGCCACCTACGTCATCGGCAACACGCTCGGCATCAACTTCCTCTTCATCACCTCGAAGCTCTTCGGCAAGGACTACTTCGACATCGACGCCGGGGTCGCCGCCATCAAGCGCGCGCAGCCCAAGCTGGTGGACTTCACCGGCACCGCGCAGAAGCAGCTCGAGCAGAAGGAGGTCGTGCTCGCGGTGCTCCACGACGGGGACACCTTCGATATGCAGAAACGGGGTATCCCGGTAGACTGGGTCGCCCCCAGCGAGGGCACGCCGATCCTCGACCAGGTCGTCCAGGTCGCGCGCGGGTCGAAGAACAAGGAGCTGGCGTGGAAGCTCATCGACGCCTACCTCTCGCCCGAGGTGCAGCTGGCCTTCGCCACCGAGCTGTTCTGGAGCCCGACCAACAAGACGGTGAAGGTGCCCGCGGACGTGGCGAAGAAGATCATCAATGGGCCGGCCGACGTGGAGAAGCTCGTGCTCTTCGACTGGGCTCACGTGGCCAAGCAGCGGCCCCAGTGGACCGAGAAGTGGAACAAGGAGATGCGTTGACGGAAGCGCCCCGCGCCAGCGGCACCGTCACGCTGACCAAGCTGGTCAAGCGCTACGGTGCCACGCTAGCGCTGGACGGGGTATCCCTCACGGTGGCCCCGGGCGAGTTTTTCACCTTGCTCGGCCCGTCCGGGTGCGGCAAGACCACGACGCTGCGCTCGGTGGCGGGCTTCGTGACGCCCGACGCCGGCGAGGTGGCGATCAACGGCACCGTGGTCACCGGCATCCCTCCCCATCGCCGGAAAGTCGGGATGGTCTTCCAGCACTACGCCCTCTTTCCCCACCGCACCGTCGTGCAGAACGTGGGCTTCGGTCTCCGCATGCAGCGCGTGGACAAGGCCGAGATCGCTCGGAGGGTGGACGAGGCCCTGGCCCTCGTCCACCTCCCGGGCTACGGGGGGCGCTATCCGGGCCAGCTCTCGGGCGGCGAGCAGCAGCGGGTGGCGCTGGCCCGCGCGCTCGTCACGCGCCCGGCGGTGCTCTTGCTGGACGAGCCGCTGGGCGCGCTCGACAAGAAGCTGCGGGATCACATGAAGATCGAGCTCAAGCGGCTGCAGCGCGAGGTCGGCATCACCACCATCTACGTGACCCACGACCAGGAGGAGGCGCTGACCATGTCCGACCGCATCGCGGTGATGTACCGCGGGCGCGTCGAGCAGGTGGCCACGCCGCGCGGCCTCTACGAGACGCCCGCGACCGCGTTCGTGGCGAGCTTCATCGGCAACATCAACCTGCTCTCGGGCCGCGCCGCCGGCTCGAACACGGTGGACTGCGGCAGCGCACGGCTCGCGGTCAGCGGCGCCGCCCCCGCCGGGGCCGCGGTCGCGGTGGCGCTGCGCCCGGAGCGGGTCCGGCTCGACCCCACCGGGACGGTGGACACCGTGCTCGCCATGACCGTCGCCCACGTGGTCTATCAGGGCGAGACCGTCCGCTACATCCTGAAGACCGACGCGGGGCTCGAGCTGCAGGCCCTCGAGCTCGGCGAGGTGCGCTTCGCCGCGGGCGCCCGCGTGCGCGCGGGCTGGGCCGCGGCCGATGCCCGCACTCATCATCGGGAGGAGAGCGCATGACCAAGGTCGGCTTGATCACGGTGGGGCAGTCGCCGCGCAGCGACGTGGTGCCGGACATGGCGGCCATCCTGGGCGGCGACGTCGAGATCATCGAGGCGGGCGCGCTCGACGGGCTCACCCGCGAGCAGATCGTCCCGCTCGCGCCCGAGGGCGACGACGAGATCCTGGTCACCCGGCTCGCCGACGGCTCGACGGTCTTCGTCGGGAAGACCAAGATGATTCCCCGGGTCGAGGCCCGGATCGCCGCGCTCGAAGACCGCGGGGTCGCGCTCAACGTGCTGCTGTGCACCGGCGAGTTCCCGAAGCTCGCCGCGCGCCGGCCGTTTCTCGAGCCGCAGCCGCTCCTGCTGGGTCTCCTTCGCGCCATGGTCTTCCCCGGCCGCCTGGGCGTGCTGACCCCATCCGAGCGTCACGTGCCCCAGACCACCGCGCGCTGGCGCGCCTCGGGCTTCGATGCGCACGTGGCTCCGCTCTCGCCTTACGAGGAGAACGATCCCGCCGCCGTCCGCCGCGCGGCGGACGCGCTGCGCGCCGGCCACGCCGGCCTCGTGGTCATGGACTGCATCGGCTTCCGCCGCAAGACGCGCGACGAGATCGCGGCCCTCACCGGGGCGCCGACCCTGGTGGCGAACCTGCTCGTGGCCCGCGTGGCCGCGGAGCTCCTCGGCCGCTGACCCGTGACCCGCGGCGCCCGCATCCTGCTGCTGGGGCCGTACGTCCTGCTGCTGCGTGGCGTTCTTCGTGGCCCCGCTCCTGCTGATGCTCGCCATCAGCTTCTCGCGGCAGTCGTTCGGGCAGCTCGAGTGGTCCTTCACCCCGCAGCACTACATCCACTTCTTCTCCGACGCGTACTATCTGGGCGTGCTCGCGGACACCCTCTGGCTGGGGGTGCTCACCACCGCGGTTTCCCTGCTCCTCGGCTACCCGCTGGCCTACCATCTGGCCCTGACCCGCTCGCGCTGGAAGCCGCTGCTGATCGTCTTCATCCTGTCGCCGCTGCTGGTCGGCATCGTCATCCGCTGCTACGGCTGGATGATCCTGCTCGCCGACCGCGGCCTCATCAACGAGTCCCTGGTGCGGGCGGGATGGATCACCAAGCCGCTGCCGCTCATGTACAACAAGTTCGGGGTGACGGTCGCGCTCGTGCACGTCTTCCTGCCCTTCATGGTGCTGTCGCTCACCGGGGTGCTCAAGCGCATCGAGCCTCAGCTGATCGAGGCCTCGCAGACGCTGGGGGCGTCCCCACGCCGGGCCTTCTTCGAGATCACGCTGCCGCTCTCGCTGCCCGGCATCCTCGCGGGCTCGCTGCTCGTCTTCTCCCTGGCCATCAGCTCCTTCGTGGTGCCGATCCTGGTGGGCGGGTTCAAGGTGCACGTGCTGCCGATGGTGGTGTACGAGCAGGTGCTCTCGGTGTTCGACTGGCCCTTCGGCGCCGCCAACGCCTTCGTGCTGCTCGTGATCTCGGTGGCGCTGATCGGGGTCTACATCAAGGTGACCGAGCGCGCGCTGCGCGGCATCGTATGATCCTCCGAACCGTGGTGGGCCTCGTCTACGCCTTCCTGCTGCTGCCGATGGTCATCGTGGTGCTGGCCGCGTTCAACGCGGGCAACTACTTCACCTTTCCCCCGCAGGGCTTCTCGCTCAAGTGGTTCGCCAACTTCTTCCAGCGCCGGGAGTTCATGCAGGCCCTCTGGCTCTCCGCCGAGCTGGCGGTCTGGACCGCGCTCGCCTCCACCGTGATCGGGACCGCCGCCGCCATTCCGCTGGTGCGGGGCCGCTTCCCGCGGCCGCGATCTCCTCAACGCGTTCGTCACCTCCCCGCTGCTGCTGCCGCAGATCCTCACCGGAGTGGCGCTGCTCCAGTTCTACACGCTCTTCAAGATGCAGGCCTCCTACGCGGCGCTGCTCATCGGCCACATCGTGGTGACCACGCCCTACGTGATCCGCACCGTCACCGCCACCCTCACCCACTTCGACATGGCCCTCGAGGAGGCGGCCCAGAGCCTGGGCGCCCATCCGGTGCGCGCGTTCTTCGAGATCACGCTGGGGGTGATCAAGCCGGGCGTGGTGGCGGGCGCGATCTTCGCCCTGGCGATCTCCTTCGACAACTTCACGCTCTCGCTCTTCTTGACCAGCTCGAAGCTGACCCCGCTCCCGATCGAGCTCTTCGCCTATCTCAAATACTCGTTCGACCCCACCGCGGCCGCGGTATCCGCCTTCGCCATCGGGGTGGCCCTGGTGCTCGTCCTGGGCATCGCGCGCTTCATGGGGCTCGAGGAGTTCACGGGGTTCTGATGCGGGTTCTACGATGAGAGCGGGCCGATGAGACCGGTAGCGGTGGACGAGATCGAGAGCCTGGCCATCGGGGCCTGGATCCTGGGCACCGGCGGCGGCGGGAGCCCCTACCTCGCGCTGCTCAACATGCGCCAGCTCTACCGCCAGGGGATCTCGTGCCGCCTGATGGACGCGGCCGAGCTGGCGGACGACGACCTGGTGGCGGTGGTCTCCAACATGGGCGCGCCGCTGGTGGGCCAGGAGCGGCTCACCGACCCCAAGACGATGGCGCTGGCCGTCACCATGATGGAGGAGTATCTCGGCCGGAAGTTCCGCGCGGTGATGTCGCTCGAGATCGGCGGGGGCAACTCCATCCAGCCCTTCATGGCGGCGGCGGTGCTGGACCTGCCGGTGATCGACGGCGACTGCATGGGGCGCGCGTTTCCCGAGGCCCAGATGACCAGCTTCGCCATCCACGACCTCCGCATGTACCCCCTGACCCTCGCCGACGTGCGCGATAACGCCGTCGTGGTGGCGCGCGCGGCGAGCTGGAAGTGGATGGAGCGGATCAGCCGCAAGGCCTGCGTGGAGGTGGGCTCCATCGCCTCCACCTGCAAGGCCCCCCGCACCGGCAAGGAGATCAAGGACTGCGCGATCCTCGGCTCCACCACCAAGGCCATCGGGATCGGCCGGGCGGTGCAGGCCGCGCGCCGGGCCCACCGCGATCCCATCGACGCGGTGCTCGAGGTGACGGGCGGGGTCAAGATCTTCAGCGGCAAGATCCACGACATCGCGCGCCGGACCACCGAGGGCTTCCTCCGCGGCACCGCGACCATCGAAGGCCTCGACGACCGCCGGGGCCACACCTTCTCGCTCGCCTTCCAGAACGAGTTCGCGGTGGGCTGGCTCGACGGCGAGCCGCGGGTCATGACGCCCGACCTGATCTGCGTGCTCGACACCGTCTCCGGCGATGCGATCGGCACCGAGACGCTGCGCTACGGCCAGCGGGTGACCGTCATCGCGCTGCCCGCGCCCCCGATCCTCCTCACCCCGAAGGGGATCGAGCACGTGGGCCCGCGCGCCTTCGGCTACGACCTCGACTTCCGCTCGGTGTTCGCGTGAGACGGCGCATCGGCATCGACGTGGGCGGCACCAACACCGACGCCGTGCTCCTCGAGGAGGACGCGGTGGCGGCGGCGGTGAAGACGCCGACCACCCCCGATGTGACCACCGGCATCACCCGCGCCCTCGCCGAGCTGGTGGAGCGGGCGCCCGGCGCGCGGCGAAGCCGAGGCGGCGATGATCGGCACCACCCACTTCACCAACGCGGTGGTCCAGCGGCGCGACCTCGGCGCGCGTGGCCGCGGTGCGCGTCGGCCTGCCCTCCGGCGCCTCGCTCCCGCCCTTCGTGGACTGGCCCGAGGACCTGGCGGAGCTGGTGCGCGCCGAGGTGGTGATGCTGGAGGGCGGCCACGAGTTCGACGGCCGCCCGCTCGTCCCCTTCGACACGCGCGGCATGCGCGCGGCGGCCCGGCGGATCCGCGAGGCCGGGATCCGCTCGGTCGCCATCGCCGCCGTCTTCTCCCCGCTGAACGCGTCGGGCGAAGAGGAGGCGGCGGCGATCTTGCGCGAGGAGTGCCCCGACGTCGCGATCACCCTCTCGCACCGGCTCGGCCGCATCGGGCTGCTCGAGCGCGAGAACGCGGCCCTGCTCAACGCCTGCCTCATCGAGCTGGCCCGGAAGACGACGCGCGCCTTCACCCAGGCCCTGCGCGCGAGCGGCATCGCGGCGCCGCTCTACCTCACCCAGAACGACGGCACCGTCATGCTGGCCGAGGTGGCGGAGGCGTACCCGGTGTACTCCTTCGCGTCGGGGCCGACCAACTCGATGCGCGGCGCCGCGTTCCTCTCCAAGCGCGACGAGGCGCTGGTGGTGGACGTGGGCGGCACCACCACGGACATCGGCAGCCTGCGCCATGGCTTTCCCCGCGAGGCCAACAACGTGGTCGAGATCGGCGGGGTCCGCACCCTGTTCCGGATGCCCGATCTCCTCTCCATGGGACTGGGCGGCGGGACGAAGGTGCTGGCGCCCGGCGTCGGAACCGCGCCCGTGCTCACCATCGGGCCGGCCAGCGTGGGCTATCGGCTCACCGAGCAGGCGCTGGTGTTCGGCGGCGACGTCCTCACCGTGACGGACGTCGCCGTTGCCGCCGGGCTCATCGACCTGGGCGACCGGGCCCGCGTGGCGTCGCTGCCCGCCGCCCTGGTGAAGGAGGCCCTCGCGCGCATCCGCACCATGATCGAGGAGGGCGTGGACCGCATGAAGACCGACGCGGGCGAGGCGCCGCTGATCGCGGTGGGCGGCGGGTCGTTCCTGGTGCCGCCGCGCCTGGCCGGCGTCTCCGAGGTCCTGAACGTGCCGCACCAGGCGGTGGCCAACGCGGTGGGCGCCGCGATCGCCCAGGTGAGCGGCGAGGTGGACCAGATCTTCCAGGACCTCTCGCGGGACGAGGCGATCGCGCGGGCCCGCCGGGCGGCGGAGGACAAGGCGGTGGCGGCCGGCGCCGACCGGGCCACCATCAACGTGGTGGAGGTGGAGGACCTGCCCCTGGCCTACTTGCCCGGCAACTCCCTCCGCACCCGGGTGCGCGTGGTCGGGGAGATCGCCCGGCACGCGTAGCGGCCGATGCGGCGCGATCTCCTATGGGCGTAGCCCGGGGGACGGTAAGTATGGGTTCGAATCCGGGTCGCCATGCGACGCCGAGCTGACGCTAGGGACCCACGCGCGATGAGAAGACCGCTCTCCCTGATGATGGCGGCCCCGATCGTGATGGCGCTCACCACGGCGGCCCTCGGCGCCTCCTATGACGAGCAGCGGTCGGCCGCGGTCGCGCCCTGCGAAGCCATCGATCCCCGTGACTACCAGTCCGGCCTGCTCTTCAACCCGGATGGCTACCGCTCGTACTTCGTTCGCTCGGAGTGCTTCCAGCGGGTTGCGCGGGAGTTTCGCGACGCCTCACTCTGCGCGCAGGTGCGGCGGCGGTTCTCGCTGTTCAGCTCGAGCTGGGGCTATTCCCGCGCGCAGTGTCTGAAGGAGGTGCAGGCGGGAGTGGCGGCCGATCGCGAGGCGCTCGAGGAGCGGCGGCGGCAGTACCTGGGCGGCCAGCCCCTGCGGCTGGTCGACTTCCGGATCGAGCGCAGCGGCAACGGCCGTGACTTCGACATCGTGCCCGCGTTCACGGGTGGGCATGCCGGCTCCTATACGCTGCGCTTCGATGTCCTGGCGCCCGACGGCACGCCGCGGACCGCGCCGCTCCACTCGGCCGGCATGAATCTCGACGCCGGCAGCAACGTCCGGCTCTACGTCCGCTACGAGGACATCCGGGCGCGCTGGCCCGAGTTCTCCTACGGCATGCGCCACACGGTCCGGGCCACGCTCACGCTCGACGTGGGGTCGGGCAGCATGGGCGCCCGGTGGAGCGACACCTTCGTCGAGGGGGTGTTTCCGCGAGCGGAGCGGTCCCAGGCCCTGGAGAAGGACATCGGATTCTGAGCACCGGGGCGGTCCTCAGCGGGTGCGCGAGGGTCGCGAGACGGTGGCGAGGCGGGCGAGCTGGGTCTGACGAGGCAGAAGGTCTGCTCAGCTCGGGTCGGCGGCGCGCAACCGCTTCGCTAGCGCCTGCAGGAGCTTCCATCCGATGGCGCCGTTCCTTTCGATCAGCGGGCGGAACTCCCAGAACGTGAGCCCGTAGCAAACCAGGTCGGTCGCAGCGGTCACCGTGGCCGAGCGGGGGCCGCCGTCGATCAGGGCGATCTCGCCGAAGTGGTCGCCCGGGCCGAGGGTGGCGAGGTCGACGCCTTTGCTCGAGACCGTGGCCTCCCCGGAGTCGATGAGGAAGAAGGCGGCGCCCCCGGAGCCCTCCAGGATGACGGTCTCGCCCTTCGCGAAGCGGCGCTCCTTGAGCAGGCGGGCGATTTGCTCGACCTGCCTCCGGTCCATATCGGCGAAGAGCTGGGCGCGCCGGAGGGAGGCCACGGGGTTGCGCGGGGGCGGGCCGGACGGTGGTGCCTCGCTGCGCGCCTTCCCGGTGGTGACGGCGCGGCACTGGAGGAGGTAGAGCGTCCCACCCTGGAACGCCCATTCGATGTCGCGCCGCGGGCCGTAGACCTTCTCGCACTGCAGGGCGAGCTCGCCCAAGGCCGCTAGCTCGGCGTCGTCGAGGCAGAGCTGGTTCACCTGCGCGGGTGCCACTTGCTGCTCGAAGGTGCCTCCGTTCGGGAGCGAGCGGATCGCGATGCGCTTGCGCCCGATCTTGCGCTCCAGCACTTGGCCGGAACGGTCGAGGCGGAAGTGGTCCGGGACGACGAGGCCGGCAACCACGGCTTCACCGAGGCCCCAACTCCCTTCGATCAGGCGCTCATCGGCGCCGGTGACCGGGTGCTCGGTGAACATGACCCCGGCGACGGTGGGGTTGAGGAGCGTCTGGACGACGACGCCGACGCTCGGCCGGGTGAACAGGCCGACACGCTGGCGATAGGTGATGGCCGAGTCCGAGTTCGCAGACCACCAGACTTCGCGGACGGCGCCGGGGACATCGGCCGCCGAATGGACGTTGAGCACGGTGAGATGCTGGCCGGCGAAGCTCGCCGCCGCGCCGTCTTCGTCGACGGCGGACGACCGGACGGCGAACGGGGGCGGCAAGGCGGCGATGGCCTTCGCCACCCTTTCAATGGCCCTGTCCTCCCCCGAGGCGACGGCCTCGACCAAGTCGCCCGAGAGCGCCACGCCGGGAGGGACCGTGAGGCCCTGGCGCGCGGCGTCGCCGAGCCCCACGGCCTTCGACCCATAGAGCGATGTCTCGCGCGCCTTCGTGAAGGGGACGACCTTTTTCACCCGAGCACCGTAACTTCGCCGGCATCCCCGTCGACGCGAACAAGGACGCCGTCGGCGATGCGTTCGGTCGCCTCGCGGGTCCCGACGACGCCGGGGATCCCGTACTCTCGCGAGACGATCGCCGCATGCGAAAGGAGGCCGCCGTTGTCGGTGACGATCCCGCCAAGGAGCGGGAGGAGGATGTTGAAGGCCTCGGTCGTCGACTCGGTGACGAGCACGTCGCCCTTGGCGATCCGGCCGAACTCGGAGGGGCCGGAGACGCGGCGCGCGGGCCCTTCGTAAACGCCCTTGCTCGCCGCAAGCCCGTAGAGGACTTTTTCTTCGTTCTGCGCCTGGGAGCTGCCGAAGAGGTGGCCCAAGGCGAGGAAGGTCGCGCGCATGAGACGGCCGACCGATGGGGGCAGGGCCGCGAGGTCAGACGGAGGCGGTGCGGGCGGGCCAAGGAAGGGCGGGACGTCTTTGGCGGTGTGGGTCGCGCGGTATTCGGCGCGCTTGGCGAGCTCGTCCGCGGACGGGCCACCGGCGCCGGCGACCAGCGCGCACATCTCGTCGAGGCTGGCGTCCAGCATCTGCTGGGGGGTGGCGATGCGGCCGCGACTGGCGACCCGCCGGCCAGCCGCAAGGACGGCGCGCCGCATGAGGCCCGAGGCCCAGATGTCGCTGTAGACACCACGTTCGTCGCGGAGGCGATAGGTAAGGCGGGCCTCGCCGAGCAGTTCGTCGAACTCGACCTGGTGCGCCGCGGGGACTTGGGCGCGGACTTCGGCAATGCGGGCATCGACGTCCGAGGCGGCTTGGGCTTCTCCGGAAACGGCGATGCGGATGGCCCTAAGGAGTGCGTCCGGCAATTCGAGCACCGAGGGCTCGGCGATATCGAAGCCGTCGATGAGGCGGTTGCCGACCAAGTCGAGGTAGCCGGAGACCGCCGCGCCTGCTTCGCCCGCGAGGGAACGCAGGCTCGCGAGCACCTGGGCGGGGTCGCCGTCGGATGCGAGGACCTCGCGGGCAGCGGGGTCCTGGGCGAACGCCCCTTTCAGGCGCTCCATCTCGTCGGAGCCACCCGCGGACACCACTGCCGAACCGCGCATCAGGCCCAGCAGCTCGGACGGCGGCAGGCCCGTCCAGTCCCCAGCGTGTACGAGGAAGTCCCCGGTTGGGAGCACGGCACCGGCGGTGAAACGCATGTGCTGGGCGATCATGGCCGAATGGTGGTCGCGGCAGCGCGTCAGATAGGCGACCAGCTCCCCGTCGGAGAGGGCGTCCGGATTGACGGCCTGCAGCTCCCGGTGCGTGGCAATGGAAGATGGTTTGCGATTCTCGTCCCAGTCGTGAAGCTGCTCCCGCCAGAGCTTCTGCACGAAGACTTGTTCAGCGCGCTGATAGCGCTCGGGGATTTCGGCATCTGGAGCCGGCAGCACCTGGTTGTAGCCGAAGCCGTTCACGTAGCCGATCTGGAGGCCGTCGATGAGCATCCCGTAGAAACGGGCGAAGTCGTTGGTGCCCCTCTTGAAGGAGGGGGAATGCGTCTCCTGGAAGTAGCGCGTCATCGGGCGCGGGAAGTGCACGGCGTCTTGCTCCCACGATCCTGGCCCTGGCGGCTCAAAACGGAGTTCGGTCGAGGTGTCTGACGTGGTCATGGCGGTCCCTCTCTCTGGGACGGCCCGCGGATTTCGCGGCGCCGCTGGCGACCATTGTCCCGTTCGGAACGCAGGGCAAGGTGCCCGTTCAGGCCCCCCCTCTTTAGCAGGGGCGCGGAAGTGCGACAATCGGACCAAAGGCCTAGTGCCGTTGCACGAAAGGAGGTTCGCGCAGCGAAGCTCCATCCACTCCATCGTGTGCTCCGATGGCGATTCTCCGGGTCCGGGGTTCCCTGCCCTTCCATTCATCCCCAAGCTTCGCTCAGGAGCCTCCCGAGCGCCAGGGCGCCGCGGAAGTTGTAGGCGCGCTCGCGTCCTGAGCCGCGCCCGACTCTAGCTCGATCTTGTCGGCGAGGACGTTCCGCAGCATCCCTTTCGTTGCAAGCGCCTCGCAAAACAGACTGCAGTAGACTGGCGCACGCGGGATCCGACGAGGTGGGGCGCCAAGCGTTGGATGGGGGTGCGGCGATGAACCATGGTCCGACTGTACGCCGCTGCAGGCATGCACTTGCCGGTCCAACTGCTTCAACCGCGCGATCGCCCTCGAACGTCGCCTTGCCGGGTCTCCGACCTCGGCGATTGGTGGTGAGGAGGTCAGGCTAAGCGCAGCCTACGACTACCTCCGGGAGGTCTACCCGTCCGGTACGACGGCCGAGTTCATGTCACGCGGCCCGATGGAAGACATATTCTTGGTCCTGGGTGAAGGAACGCGCGGCGTCGTGTTTGGTCTCCGAGCAACTGAAACTGGTCACGCGTTCAATGCTATGGTGTCGAACGGACGGGTGGTCTTCATGACGGGGTCGTCGACCGCCACCACCTGATCGAAGCGGTCGAATGGCACCTCGCTCTCGGGTCCCGTTCGCGGCATGTGGGGATTGATCTCGGCGATGACGTGGCGGGCCGCGAGCGCAGCCGCTCGGGTGATGTCCACCGAAACGCCGAGGCTGCACGCACCGCGCTCATCCGGCGGGCTGACCTGCACGAGGGCGACGTCGAGAGCGAGCTGGCCGCTCCGGAGGAGCCGCGGCACCTCGGCCAGCGACATGGGAATGTAGTCGACGCCGCCCGCCGATGTCCCGGCCGACGTAAAAAGCCCGCCGCCGGAATGCGCTCCACGGCCGCCCGTCGCGCTGCCCGGTGGCGCCGTCGGTCAGGAAATGGACGAGCTGAACCCCGGCCGGCGGCGGGGCACACGCTTCGAGCGCGCCCAGCAGCGTCCGCGGCGTCGCGCACGCGCTCCCCACGAAGACGCGATCGCCCGCTCCGCCGGCACTGCGCGCTCGCGCCAATCGGATCCCACCGCTGCCGTCACGCAGTCATCTCAGTCGGTATCCCGGATCGCCCCGTCACTCGGTCGCAAGTCATCCTGTGCCCTCGCTCCCAGAGCGTCAAGGGATACCCCCATCGAAGATACGCCACATGAACGCCCTCCGTAGGTGGTCGCCGCGTCCGTGGCCCCCCGTCAGAAGCTGAGGGGGATTTCCCGCCCCTCGCGCAGGGAGCGCTCCGCCTCGACGCATACGATCACGCGCTTGCGCGCTTCTTCGCCCGACACCAGCGGCCGCCGCTCGCGGAACGCCACCACGGCTTGCGCGAGCTGCGTCTCCAGCTCGAACAGCTCGCCGGACGCGGCCAGCGTGACAGTCTCGACCTCGCCCGCGCCGCGGCGCTGGAGCTTCAGCTCGTACGCGGGTCGGCGCGTGCGGTCCATCGTGCCCGACCACCACGCACGGATGGAGCCTTCGCGGCCGACCACCTCGGTCACGTGGTGGTACTCGAAAGCGGCCAGCGTCTCGGTGACGACGGCGTAGGCGCCGCCGCGGAAACGCAGGAGCGCGGTGAAGTTGTCCTCCATGCCTTCCTCCGGGTTTCGGCCGTTGCCGAGGGCCAGGACCGACACGGGGTCGCCCTGACGCTCGAGGTACCACATGACGGAATCGAAGGCGTGGACGGGCTCCTCGAGGATCCAGGAGCCCACGCGCGATCGGTCGTGACGCCAGCCGTCGGCGCCGGGACGGTAGGGGAAGCGGAAGAGGGTCTGGAGTGCGTATCGCGGCTCGCCGATGTCGCCCGCGTCGATGATCGCCTTCACGCGGCCCCACTGGGTCGAGAGTCTCAGCTCGTGGCCGATCGTGAGAACCCGCCCCGTCCGGCGGGCCGCCGCGAGGAGCCGGTCGCACTGCTCCGGAGTGGCGGCCATCGGCTTCTCGAGCAAGACGTCCTTGCCATGGTCGAGGGCGGCGACGCCGATCTCCTCGTGCAGGTGGTTGGGGACCACCACGTCGGCCACCTCCACGTCAGCGCGCGCCAGGAGCTCCCGGTAGTCGACGTGCACCGGCACGTCAGGGAAGTCGCGCCGCGCGGCGGCCGCCGTCGCCTCACTCCGGCAGGCAATGGCGGCGAGCACCGCGCCGGGAGCTTTCCGGATGGCGGTCGCGTGGTGACGGCCCCACAGCCCGTAGCCGATCAGGCCGAAGCGCATGCTCATCCCTTGACCGCGCCCGCGACCAGGCCGCGTACGACGTACTTCTGCAGGAGCAGGACCAGCGCGAGCGTGGGCAGGAGGCCGAGCAGGCAGATTGCCATCATCAGGGTGAAGAAGACGAAGTAGTCCGAGACGAGCCCGGCCAGGATCACCGGCACCGTCATCGCCTCGGGTCGGTTGACGACGATGAGCGGGATCAGCAGCTCGTGCCAGGAGATGATGAACAGAATCACCGCACACGCCGCCAGGCCGGGTGTCGAGAGCGGCAGGATCATACGGATGAACGCGGTGAAGCGCGTGCAACCGTCGATCCGGGCGGCGTCCTCCAGCTCCCCGGGGAAGGAGGCGAAGTACGGCACCAGGATCATGATGGCGTACGGGATCAGGAAGCCGACCTCGGCGAGGATCACGCCGGTGAGCGAGTTCAGCAGCCCATAACTGCGGAAGAGGACGTACAGCGGAACCATGAGGACGATCAGCGGCACCATCCGGCTCATGGCGCTCATCTGGAGCAGCGCCCGCGTCCAGCGCACCCGGAGGCGGGCGATCGTGTAGGCCGACAGGCTGGCCAGGGCCAGCGCGATCAGCGTGACCGCGACGCCGACGATGAGGCTGTTGAGGAACGCGGCCGGGAAGCGGTCGATCGATTTCGGCAGGTAGGACACCTGCTCGAAGATCGGCCCGCGCTGCGTGCCGGCGGACAGGATGAGCCGGAAGTTGGCGGCGGTGTACTCGCGCGGTAGGAGTGCCCGCGTGTCTCCCTGCAGCGTCTTTTCCGACTGAACGCTCGACAGGACGAGGGGGGCCAACGGCGCGACCAGGAACGTGATCGCCATGATGTTCGCGATCCAGAGCGCCCCCCGCCGTGGCCACGACAGATGTCGGCTCACCAGTCCACCCGCCGGTAGACGAAGCGCACGTAGAGGAGCGCGACGGCGCCGATGATCAGCGTGAGCGCCCACGCGGAGGCGGCGCCGAGACCGATGTTGAACGGTGGCTGGAACGTCATCTTGTAGGTGTACCAGGCCGCCACCCACGTGGCGTTGCCCGGACCGCCCTGGGTGATGGCGAAGATCTCGTCGAACACCATGAAGCCGAACGTGGTGCGGAGGATCAGCGTCACCGCGATGATCGGCCGCAGCAGGGGCAGGGTGAGGCTCCAGAAGGCCGACCAGCCCGACGCGCCGTCCACCTCGGCGGCCTCGTACAGCTCGCGCGGGATGCCCTGGAGGGCCGCGTGGTAGAGGAGGATGTTGAACGGCGTGGTGCGCCACACATAGGCGGCGATCACCGCCGCCATCGCGAACGTCGGGTTGCCCAGCCAGTTCACGTAGCTGTCGATGAGGCCGAGCGCCGCCAGCGTGCGGTTGAGATAGCCGTACTGGGCGTTGAGGATGAACGACCAGAGGAGCCCGTTCACGATCGGCGGGACCGCCCAGGGGACCAGGATCAGGACACGGGTTACGCGCGAGATCCACACCCGCTCCTCGTTCACGATGAGCGCGATGACGAGCCCGATCACGACCTCGAGGACGACGGAGGCGGCGACGAAAAGGAGCGTGTGGCGGAGCGAGAGCCAGAACAGGTCGTCCCGGAAGAGGCGCGCGAAGTTCGCCAGGCCGGCGAAGGGGAACTCCCCCGTGCGGAGCTGGCGAAGGCTGACCTCGTGGAGGGAGAGGTAGCCCGCGTAGACGATCGGGTAGGCGAGCACCAGGGCCAGGCAGAGGATCGACGGCGCGTTCATCAGCACCGCGAGCCGCCCCGCCGGCAGCTCCCCGCGTCTGAGCGCGGTCTCCCGGGTCACCGCGCGATCCGCGTGCGCTGGATCCGCCCGGAAGTCAGGCGCTCTTGGCCTTGGCGATGGCGGCGACCATGTTGTCGCACGCCTGATCGGCGGTGATCTTGCCCTGCAGGCACGCGGTCAGCTCCACGTTCATGGCGTCGCTCCAGCGCGGGTACCACTTCTGGGAGACGGCGGGCACCACGTCGGAGAAGTTGGACGCGCGGGTCCAGATGTCGAGGATCGTCGGCACGTCGCCCCACTTCGCCCAGCCCTGCTTCAGGAGATTGCTCTCCATGACCGACTGGTAGCCGCTGCCGAGCATGGCGTCGGTGGCCAGGCGATTGGCTTGCGTGTATTGCCCGTCCTTGGTGCGGCCGCCCAGGTACTGGAGGAGCTTCCAGGCCCATTCCTTGTTCTTGGTCGCGCTGGTGAGGATGTAGAGCATGGTGTACCCGATGGTCTTGCCGTCACCCGGGTGCCCGACGACGCGGCCCTTGCCCGCGATCGGCGAATTGGCAGGGTCGTTCACGAGGCTCACGTAGTAGTGGTGGAGCGTGCCGAGGTAGACGTGCTGGCCGGCGTTGAACGCTTTCACGGCCGGGATGAATCGGAGGTTGAGCGAGTTCGGATCCGCCAGCTCCTCCTTGAACGTGTTCTGCCACCACTTGAGCGTCTCGCGCGCGATGGACCCGGCCCCGAGCTGAGGGGCCAGCTGCTTGTCGAAGATCACGCCGCCGCGGTTGTGCGTCATGCTGAACCAGGTCGCCGGAAGCTGCTCGAAGCCCGCCCCCGCCACCCAGAGGATCGGATACTTGCAGACCCCGTCCTTCTTGGCCTTGCGACTCTGCTCGAGCAGCTCGGGGTAGCTCTTGAACGGCTTGCCCTTGAAGCCGGCCTTGCCGAGCAGCTCGTCGTTGTAGATGAAGACCCACACCGTGGAGAAATACGGGAGCCCCCACGTCTTTCCATCGCGCTGGGCGATGGCCTTCGTGAACGGCGTGAAGTCCTTGACGTACTGATCCACCCCGGGCAACCCGTCGATGGGCGTGGCGATGCCCTGGTCGATGTAGCTCGCGAGGTACTGCATGGGCGACTGCGAGACATCGACCGTGTCGCCGGCCGCGTACATGGCGGTGAGCTTCGCCACCTGGGGCTCGACGTTGGGCTCGATGATCTGGTTGACCTTGACCGACCAGTCCTGCTCGAACTGCTTGGCGATCTGCTCGTAGATCTTGCCGTACTGCCAGACGACGAAGGTGACATCTGGCGGGCTGCCGGCCGGACGCGCCGCCCATGGCGCGGCCTGCGCGCCGAGGGGGTTCGGCATCATCGACAACCCCGCCGCGGCGGCGGACGCGCGAAGGAACTGCCGGCGATCGAGGCGGGTGGACGAGACGTGCGATGTGGCCATGGTTCCTCCCGGGGAGCTTCGCTCCCGAGCGACGTGGGGCGGTCCCGATGCTCGAACGCTACCGCGTGAGCCCGCGTGCACGCGGCACGTGCAGGATAGGCGAACCCGGTCGGCTCCCGCAACACCCGTGGGAGGCCAGGCGGAAGACGAAACCTCTAGCCGTACCCTGGCCCCGAGGCGCC